>CAWIBU010000009.1:0-1856025 GCA_963834445.1 uncultured Acidobacteriaceae bacterium | reverse complement strand
CTTTCACTCCTACAGGAGAGAGTAGAGCGATTCGTTTAGAAGCGCAAGGTCCGAACCGGATTTTTGCCGACCGGGCTACTGCGCTCCAGAAACGCTGCTATGCGGCTTCCGCGGGCTGTTCGTCTTGGGCATGAGCGGGACAGACAGTGGGACAATGCGGGACGAAGTAACCACCCAACGTCGCATCGCGTCGAGGTGCTTTGTCGGGGGTTGTTTCGTCCCCTATCCCGCATCCCGTAAGTTGAAGATGAGCGAACCACGTTCCCCCAATGTTTCGCTAGCAATGATGAAGAGTGGTAAAGGTGTCGATGAGGGCCGAACAGGCACGCACGCTCGCGCTTCACAACACGATCCAAGCGCTGGCGGCAGAGATGGCAGAACAGGCGCCGGGATCTGAAGTAGTGGCAACTCGGCTAGCCGAGGTTTTGTTTATCCAGGTACTCCGGGCGCATATCGCGTCGGAACCGGAACGCAACAAAGGATGGCTCCATGCTGTTTTCGATCCTCAAATGGGCACTGCCCTGAGTGCGATTCACGAACGAGTAAGTACGCCGTGGACGGTCGAATCCCTGGCCGAAGCGGCGGGGATGTCTCGCTCCGCATTCGCAGCGCGGTTTAAAGAGCTACTCGGACAGACACCGCTGGAATATATAACCGAGTGGCGGATGCAGAAAGCGATGCAGTTACTCGAGCAGCGTGACAAAAAGCTCATAGATATCGCTCGGTCGGTCGGTTACGAGTCCGACGCTGCCTTTAGTAAGGCGTTCAAGCGGGTTGTAGGGACTAACCCTGGTGAATACCTCAAACGTAGTTTTATCGTCCACGGACACGCCGAAGGCTCTGGTTCCGTCACTCAGGACGAGTGAGCGATCTCCCCGATGTGCTGTTCATATGACCTAAAGCCCAATGGAGTAAAATTCTGCAGCAGGGGGGCGAGCCATGACGCTGACCGTCTACGACGGGAAAGATTTTGCCCGGCAATTTCGGGTGGTGCGCAATAACACTCTTGAGATTGCGCAGGATATTCCTGAATCGGACTACAGCTTCGTGCCCGCGCCTGGCTGCCGCTCGGTCGGCGCTCTTTTGACGCACATCGCAGTTTCTCCACGGATGTGGTATGAAGTCCACGGCAAGCAGCGGGTGCAAACGCTGGTCGGGTTTGACTTTATTGGGCTGGCCAACGAGGCGAAGGCGCAGGAAGTAAAGTTCCGAACGAAAGCGGAAATTCTCGATCTACTGCGCAGTCAGGGTGAAGAGTTTTCAGGGTGGTTAGAGACGCTGACGCCCGAGTTTCTTGCAGAAATGATCCCCGTAGCCGACGGCTCGGGTACGAAGTCGCGCTTTGAACAACTCCTGGGCGCCAAGGAGCACGAGATGCATCATCGCGGCCAGCTGATGCTCATCGAGCGGACGCTTGGCATCGTGCCCCACCTTACCCGTCAGGCAGAGGAGCGCATGGCGCGGGGAAATATGGTTAGATGATGCAGGCGATCCCGTGGCGCGATGCAGGCGCGGCCATTTCCGCTCATCGCCTGGCGAACTGCGAGGTTATTCCGTAATGACGCGATCGGCCCATTCCACCAGCGATACGAAGATCGTCGGACTGCCAAACTTCGCGCCCCACAGGTCAAGGTCTGTTTGTAGAACTCCGCGGGCACGGCTGCAGGCGCCGCAGGCATAAATCTGAACATGCCGTTCAACGACCTTTGTGAGCGCCTGCTCCAGGGGCGGCCAGCCAACCGGCACGACCGCGGCGGCAAGCGATTTCCGCATCAGCGAAACGGCTTCGCCGAGCAGGAAAATCTGCACCGAATGTCCGGCTTCAGAAAGCGCGAGGCCGTGAAGAAAAGGAAACGCCGCTTTGGTTGGGTCGTCCGATCCCCAGGCACTCTTCATCATGATGTTTAGGGACTTATGCGAAGTCCCCTGACCCAAGGATGATGCCGCACCCGCAAAAGGCAGCGCGACCAGCTGCCGCAGAAAGGACCGCCGACCCATGAGGACCTCCGAAAGGGAAGCCGAAGTATAGCATTGGCCGGTTGGGTAAACATGAACAATCAAGGTTCCTTGTGGGCACGCATGGGCACGCAAGGTGCGCCTTCTATTCGTCGCGAAGAGCAACCACCGGGTCAACCAGGAAAGCCCGGCGCGCCGGCAGGTACCCAGCAGCTATTCCCGCAAAGAGCAGCTGAGCCGTTGCCGCAGTGAGGCTGAAGGGATCGCTTGTGCCGAGCCCGTAGAGCATGTTGCGCACCAAGCGAATGCCGGACCACGTCAGTGGTAAGCCGAGGACGATACCGGCCACCAGCAAAGAGGGTGCCGGGCGGGATTTTATAGCGACCCCTTTCGGGTTCAGACTACCGGCGAATGAGCGCAGCCATGGGCGAGTTCTCCGCGAGTGGCATAGTTTAACTATGTTAGCGTGTCAAGGTTTTCTGGTTTCTGTCAATCGGAAGGTTTGCATGGTGTTTCGCAGGAGATGGAATAGGGATATTAACAGCGCAATTCAGGATTACCGGAAGTAGATTTCGCTGCTGTCGAGGGCAGTCCGCAGAGATCCCGCTCGTTCCATCTCCGGTGTCGTGCAACATGGTAAGCAATCATGTGAAGTGCGGGTTGGCAAATTTGCCTGGGGACGAAAGCTAAACTGCAGATGGCTTCAAATCGTCATCGCCCTATTGGCAAGTTGATCGGACTTAAGGAAAGTACTTCGTTTATGGAAGGGACGGCCGTCTCGAGGGGATTTTGAATCCAGACACCAGTTGTTTCCCTCCAATCTGCCAGGTACAGGAGACCGGCCGCATGGTGCAGAACCAGAACGGGAAATTTGCCCTGATCACGGGCGCGAACAAGGGCATTGGATTGGAAGTAGCGCGGCAACTCGGTACGCAAGGCATAACCGTGCTCGTTGGTGCACGGAATCCGCAACTGGGAGAAGCTGCTGCTGCGAAGTTGAAGGCAGACGGAGCCGACGCGCATTTTGTTGCATTGGACGTCACCCAGCCGGACAGCATTATGAAGGCCGCCGAATGGATTCGAGCCCAGTACGGCAGGCTCGACATTCTGGTTAATAACGCAGGCGTGGTTGCAAAAGGCGACGGTCCGCCGAGTGTAGCCAATGCTGACGCAGTTCGCCAGGTTCTCGAAGTGAACTTCTTCGGTGTGCTGGCGGTTACGCAGGCCATGTTGCCGCTGGTGCGGGAGGCGGCATCGGGCCGCATTGTGATGGTTTCAAGTGGCCTCGGTTCACTCACCTGGAATGCCGACCCCAGTTGGCCATTCGCGGCCGTCAAACCGCTGGGCTATAACGGTTCCAAAGCGATTCTGAATATGATGACCGTACAACTTGCCTGGGAGCTTCGAGATACTGCCATCAAGGTCAATGCGGTCAATCCAGGTTACACGGCTACCGACTTGAACGGTAACAGCGGCACCCAGACCATTGCGGAAGGCGCCGCCGAGACGGTGCGCCAAGCGCTGGCGCCGGATGATGGCCCGACGGGCGGTTTCTTCGAGACCGGGGGAGTTGTTCCCTGGTAAGTCCTCGGCATGCGCACGGGGTGTCAAGATTCTCTTCTAAGCGCTGGTGAGGAGATATTCTCATCACCAACGACAAAGAATCCTGAGTGGATGGCCCAGGTCTCGCTCTTGAGACCTGGGATTTCTTTTTCACGCGCAACCCCAGGTCTCAAAAGCGAGACGTGGGCCACCCACTTAGCGATCAAGCAATCATAGTGGCGTCACCACGGCTTCTTTTTTGGGAATCTTATTAAGGAAGTCTTCTCCGGTTTTAAGGTGCTGATCGACCAGGCGCGCCGGCGTGTGGGCTAACCATTCCGCGGCGGAGATGTCCTGGTAGGTTCCGATGGGAAAGACTTCCAGAAAGACGAGATCTTCTGTGCCGGTGTTCTCGATGTAGTGGGGACGCGACATCTTGATGTAGCCTACGTCGCCAGCCTGAAAGTCGAAGGTGCGCGCTTTGCCGCCGGCCTGGAAGACCGTCATTCGGGCCTTGCCGCTGACATAGTATTGCCACTCATCCGACAACGGATGCCAGTGCAGCTCACGCAGGCCGCCCGGCTTAACCTTGACGATGGCGGCCGCAATATCGGTGGCGGGAAAATCTTTCTTTTGCACGATGCGCACTTCCCCGCCCGCCGTCACCTTGGTGGGCGCCATGGTGCTCGCGCGGAAAACGTAATCGCCATCGATCGCACCGGTGCCCTCAGCAGCTGCCTGCTGCTCCTCAGCCAGAGGCCGCGGCAAGTCCGTGGCAAAAATGAACAGCTCTTTTTTGGGCACGTTGTCGAAGGTCGAGGCCGGCACATTGAAGTTCTTGGCCAACACTTCTTTCGGCGTGTGCTTGAACCAGTCGGTCAAGAGAAATGTTTCAAACTCGTTGAAGCTGCCATCGTTGAAGACCAACAGGAACTTGGCTCCATCGGGTCCCAGGCCCTGAATGGAGTGGGGGATACCGCCGGGAAACAACCACAGGTCCCCTTTGGTTACGTCGTTGACGAAGCTACGCCCTTGCGCGTCGACCGCGGTGATGCGCGCGTTGCCGTAGGTCATGAAGGCCCATTCCGCGCTGGTGTGCCAATGCAGCTCACGCACGCCGCCGGCAATGAGACGCATCTCTACCCCGGCAAGGCTCTTCGAGATCGGCAGTTCCCGCTCGGTTACCTGGCGCGTCCAGCCACCGTCTTCAATGCGCTTGTGCGCCAGGCCGAAAGAATACTTGAAGGGCTCCACGGTTCCGTTATCGGTTTCCGGTGACCAGACTGAGCTTGGGTTCTCGGCGTCGAGCGCGGTGTTATTCTCGCCCGGCTGCTCTTCATTCCTTCCACTGTGATCGGCCGAGCGTACTTGTTGGGCTTGTGCCAGCGGCCCCATCGCCGCTGCCGCTAACGCGGCCCCACTGACCCCTATGAACGTGCGCCGCGAAACATCATCCGACATGGCAGCTACTCCTCTTCTCTAATAAGTCTAGCGGGTTTTCACCAGTGAAAGAGCGTACCGTCTTCTTTGCGGTTCACCGGTAGATAAGCCCGCTGATAAGGAAAGTCGGCCGCCATTTTTTCGTCGATGTCGACGCCCAGCCCGGGCTCATCCCCGGGATACATGGAGCCATCGCGAAAGACGTACGCGTGGGGGAAGGTTTCGTCGGTCTGGGAGTGGTGCAGCATGTGCTCCTGAATGCCGAAATTATTGATGGCGATATCCAGATGCAGCGCGGCGGCCATGCAGACCGGCGACATGTCACTGGCTCCGTGGCAGCCGGTGCGCACGTGATAGAGCGCGGCGAAATCGGCGATCTTCTTCATGGGCGTGAGGCCGCCGCCATGCACCACGCTCATGCGCAGATAATCGATCAGCTGCTCACGTATCAGTTGCTCCGCATCCCAGATGCTGTTGAATACCTCACCCACGGCGAGCGGCGTGGTGGTGTGCTTACGAATGAGGCGAAAGCCATCCTGCAGTTCGGCGGCTACTGGGTCTTCGAGCCAGAAGAGGTGGTAGGGCTCCAGCTCCTTACCCAAACGCGCGGCCTCGATGGGCGTGAGGCGATGGTGCACGTCGTGCAGCAGGTCGAGATCGTCGCCCAGCGTTTTGCGCAAGGCCTCGAACAGTTTGGGGACATGGCGCAGATATTTTTCGGTCGACCACAGGCTTTCAGAAGGCAGGCCGCGTTCGGTGGGCTCGTAGTACTTATCGTCTTTGGAAACGCCATAGGTAGATTTGAGGCCAGGCACCCCACTCTGGGCGCGAATCGCGGTGTAGCCCATGGCGCGATACTTCTCGACCTCATCGATCGTGTGCGGAATGTCTCGCCCGGTGGCGTGGGCATAGACCAGGACATGGTTGCGGCTCTTGCCCCCGAGCAGGTTGTAAACCGGGACGCCGAGCGCCTTGCCTTTGATGTCCCAGAGCGCCATATCGATGGCGGCGATGGCGGTCATGGTCACCGGGCCGCGGCGCCAGTAAGCGCCGCGATAGAAGTAATGCCAGATGTCTTCTGTCTGGAAGGGATCGCGGCCGATGAGACACGGTAGCAGGTGGTCCTGAAGATAGCTGGCCACGGCTAGCTCGCGACCGTTCAAGGTTGCGTCGCCGAGACCGTAGATGCCCTGGTCGGTTTCAATCTTCAAGGTCACGAAATTGCGGCCTGGACTGCAGATAATTACCTTAGCGCTCAGAATCTTCATGCGAATCCCGCCTGGCGGACCCCAGTGTTTACTCCCTGATGCGAATTAAGTACGATGATCCCGCAGCTTATCACGGGGCAAGGCAGACAGGCTGAACCGGGCCGTCACGCAGGAGCAGACCAGGTGCAGGAAGAGCAGGTGGATCGCCGTTCTTTTCTGAAGGTTATGGGCGCGGTGGGCATGTCGTCCACGATGCCCGAGGCGGCCTTTGGGCTGCACCCGGTCAGCGGGTCCGTGGTGGAGCAGGCGGCAGGCCCGGGGTTCGACGCGGGCGCCAAGCCGAAATACTCGATCAAGTTTGGCGTGATCGGGCTCGATCATTACCACATTATGGGGATGACAGCGGCGGTGATTCGCGGCGGCGGCGAACTGGTCTCTTTCTATTCGAACCTGCCCAAGGCGATCGCCGATTTCCAGAAGATCCATCCCAACGCCAAGCTGGCCAAGAGCGAGGACGAGATCCTGGAAGATGCCTCGCTGCAGCTGATCGCGGGCGCGCCGATTCCCCGGCTGCGCGCGCCGCTTGGGATCCGCGCCATGAAGATGGGCAAAGATTTTTTGAGCGACAAGCCGGGCGTGACCACGCTGGAACAGCTGGCCGAGGTGCGCAAGGTGTCGGCGGAGACGGGCAAGATGTTTGCCATTATGTACTCTGAACGGCTGGAAGTGCGGGCGGCGGTGCAGGCCGGCTATCTGATCAAGGCAGGCGCGATTGGGAACGTGGTGCAGACGGTCAATATCGCTCCCCATAAGGTGAATGACATCACGCGGCCCGATTGGTTTTGGGATCCGGCGGAGTATGGCGGCATTCTTTGCGATATTGGCTCCCACCAGGCAGACCAATTTGTGTACTACACGGGATCGACGACGGCCGAGGTGGCGTGTTCGCAGATCGCTAATGTGAATCATCCGGCCCACCCCAAGTTTCAGGACTTTGGCGACATGATGATGCATGGCAACGGTGGGGCAGGCTACGTGCGGGTGGACTGGTTTACCCCGAATGGGCTGAGCGTGTGGGGCGATGGACGACTCTTCATTCTTGGCACCGAGGGCTATATCGAGTTGCGCAAGTACATCGACATTAATGGCAAGCCGGGCGGCAACCACCTGTACATGGTGGACCAAAAGCAGGTCACGTACATGGACTGCAGCAAAGTCGAGCTGCCGTTTGGTCCGCAATTTGTATCTGACATTGTGAACCGGACACACACCGGGCAGAACCAGGAACAAGCTCTGCTTGCGGCGGAGTTGGTTTTGAAAGCGCAAAAGGATGCCAGAGTGTTGACGTTTACGGTTTAGCAAAGGGAGACGTGGTGAAGGCTTCACGCCGAACCTTTCTCAAGATGTCGACCGGCGCAGTTGCTGCGCTGGGCTTTCCCACCATTGTGCCCTCGAGGGTGTTTGGGCAGACGGCGCCCGGCAACCGCATCAACGTAGGCGCGATTGGCGTGGGCCGCATTTCACGCGCCCACGATCTGCCGGGAATCTGGCAGTTCGACCAGGCCCGCATCATGGCGGTCTGCGACCTGGATGCAACACGCGTAGAAGAAGGCAAGGCGCTGATCAATGACCACTACGCGAAGCAGACGGGTAAGGCCTACGACGGGGTTACCGGCTACCATCACTATCACGAATTGATGGCCAACAAAGATATTGACGCGGTGGTGATCAGCACGCCCGACCACCAGCACGCGATTCTCGCCGTCGATGCTGTGCACGCGGGGAAAGACGTTTACCTGCAGAAACCGGCTTCGCTGACCATCGCCGAAGGCCGCGCCATGAGCAACGCGGTGATGGCCTCGGGCAGGATTCTGCAGGTCGGCTCGCAACAGCGATCGTGGAAGCAGTTTCATCGCGCGTGCGAGCTGGTGCGTAATGGGCGTATCGGCGAAGTCAAACACGTGGAGATCGGTTTGCCCGGAGACCCCGGCGGGCCCGATGCCGCGGCTATGCCGATTCCAGCGAACCTGAATTACGACGCGTGGCTGGGATCGACGCCTGAGGTGTATTACACCGAAATACGGGTGCATCCGCAGGATGGGTTCAGCCGCCCGGGCTGGCTGCGCTGCGAACAATTTGGCGCGGGCATGATCACCGGTTGGGGAGCACATCACGTGGATACCGCCCACTGGGGAATGAACACGGAGTATACCGGGCCGGTGGAAATTTGGGGCACTGCTGAATTCCCGACCCACGGGCTATGGAATGTGCATGGCAAATTTCTGACTCATGCCGTGTATGCGAATGGGATCACGATGGATATCAGCGGCGATTTTCCCAACGGCATCAAGTTCTATGGCTCGAAGGGTTGGATTTTTGTCACGCGCGATGAGATGGTCACGCCTACGGACCCTGGGGGTAAGTCAGTCGCGGCTCCGCAACCGCTGGTAGCGAGCGACCCCAGGATCCTCGAAAGCGTGATAGGTCCGGATGAGGTACATCTTTATCAGAGCAACGATCAGCACGGTAACTGGCTGGATTGCATCAAGAACAGAAAGGCGCCCATCGCGCCGGCGGAAATCGGCCATCGCGCCTGCTCGACCTGCCTGCTTCATCACATAGCGATGAAGACCAAACGCCGGCTGTACTGGGATCCGGTGAAAGAGCATTTCAAAAACGACGACGAGGCCAACAGCATGCTCGCGCGCCCCCAACGCGCGCCCTACAGGATGGACGTGTAAACCAACGGATGACATCTCCTTCGCAAAAATCGAATCTTCGCTGGGTGGTGTGTGGACTGTTGTTTTTGGCTACCACCATCAACTATATGGATCGCTCGGCGCTCAGCCTGGTTGAGCCGATCCTGAAGCACCTGCTGGGCGGCGATCAGGACATGGCGCTCTACAACCAGCGCTACAGCAATATTGTTAACTGCTTCATCCTGGCGTATGGTCTGGGTTTTCTGGTGGCGGGGCGGGTGGTTGATCGCATTGGGGTCAAGCGGGGCTACGCGCTATCGATTGGCGTGTGGGCTCTGGCGTCGCTCAGCCATGTGTTTGCGCGGACCGCGCTGGGTTTTGGCCTGGCTCGCTTTGCGCTCGGCCTGGGTGAGTCGGGCAACTTCCCTTCTGCGCTCAAGGCGACGGCGGATTGGTTTCCCGCGGAAGAACGGGCGCTGGCCACAGGGATCTTCAATTCAGGGACCAGCGCCGGCGCGCTGATCGCTCCGTTGTTGATTCCGTTTGTCGCGGTGCGCTATGGCTGGCAGGCCGCGTTCATCACGACCGCAAGTCTGGGCTTGCTGTGGTTGATTGGTTGGTTGTGCTTTCCCTACCATCGCCTGCAAGCCAAATTTGGCAGCACGGGAATCGTGCTTTCTGCCGCACCCGAAACGTACATGAACCTGCTACGCAGCCCAGGAACATGGCGGTTCGCGTTCTCGAAGGGCTGCACGGATGCAATCTGGTGGTTCTATCTTTTCTGGTTGCCGAAATATTTCAACGAACGGTTTCAGGTGGATATGAAACACCTGGGGCCACCGCTCATTATTGTGTACCTGGGTGCGACTATTGGCAGCATTGCCGGAGGATGGCTGGCCGGGTTTTATATTCGGCGCGGTCACCCGGTGCGCATGGGTCGACGATTCGCCATGCTGGTTTGCGCGATTTGCGCCACGCCGGTGATCCTGGTTCCCTTTGTGCACTCGCTGTGGCAGGCGATCGCGTTGTTGTGCCTGGCGACCGCGGCCCATCAGGGATGGTCTTCCAATTTGCTATCGACACCTTCGGATATGTTTCCTTCGAGCTCGGTAGGAACGGTGGTCGGCATCGGCGGAGCGACGGGGTCAGCCGGCAGCGTGGTGTTCACGTTTTTAGTAGGGCTGTTGTGGACGAATCACACGCTGCTGATTTTTCTGGCGTCGGGGTCGGCTTATCTGCTCACGCTGTTTGCGTTTCAATGGCGGGCTCCGGCTGTCTCAACGACTGCGAAGGTTTGATGACGGCGACCGAATGAGGCTTCTTGCAAGGGTCGACTCCATTAGCGACGCACGCAGTAGATGTTTGCAGGCTAGCCCGGTACGGCTACCTCGGCACCGCCGCGCTCGACCGATAGATAGCCGGAATAGAGAGTGGCGATCGTATCCCGTGCCAGCTCGATGCCCGACAGGGGCTCGCGATTGTGGTAAATGCTTTCCATGAAGTCCTGGAACTCTTGCGGATAGCCGTGTTGCCAGCCCTCGTCTGGCGCGGGATGGCTCCAGCCCTGCTTGGTGCTGGTCTTCTCAATCACGTACACGTCTTTCAGGATGTCTTCCCGGGGATTGAAGGTTTCAAGGGCGTTGACGGGATTCATGTTGCATCGGGTACGGTGATTGTTGCCGAAAACTTCGAGCCAGTTGGATACGCCGCCCATGACCAGCTCGGAGGCAAAGATATCGGCGACGGTTCCATCGGAGAACTTGATGTGAATCTGGGCGTAGTCCTCAACGTCGTCGTAGCCGGTGCGCAGAAAACCCTCATCCTGAAAGTTGGGCAAGCGGGTGATCTCATGAGTGCGGGCGCTGACGGTAGCGGGACGAATGGGAACTCCGTTTCTGGTCTCCCCTTCTACGCGCTTTAAATAAAGCGCCGCGCTTACCGGATGGCAGCCCTTGCCGATCAACGATCCACCTCCGGAGAATTTCCATTGGCCGTAATAGGGTGAGTGCGAGCCACTGTGTGACTGCTCGGCGAGTATGCGGAGTATCTGGCCGCTGCTCTTCTCGAGGATTTCCCGCTCTTTCTGAATGGCGGGGGCATAGACCCAGTTTTCGGCATAGCAGACGCGTTTGCCGCTGGCCCTGGCGGCAGCGAGGATGCGCGCACAACTGGCCGTGGCCTCGGCCAGCATGCGCTCACGGGAGAAGGTGCGGCCGTTGAACCCCTCGACCCCTGCGCCATAAAACCCGGTCAACGGCTTCTCAATGATGACGTGTTTGCCCTGGCCCAGGGCCTGCACGGCTAATTCTTCGTGAGAGGACGGCGGGGTGCAGAGATCCACAACATCGACCGCCGCGCAAAGGGCCGCAAACGTATCGAAGGTGCGCATGCCCGTGTCCCGGGCGAAGGCATCGCGCGCTTCCGCGGTTTTGGACGTAACGCCCACCAGCTCTACCGGCACACCGTAGACGCGACGGATAGCCTCCCAGTGAAACTTTGCGGCAAAGCGCGCACCCACAAACCCAACGCGGACTGACTTTTCCATAAGCTACCATTCTAGCCATGATGCGGACCGGTGTGCGCTATCGGGTATTGGCGATGACAGTTGCCCTGGCCTTTCTGACCTATCTCGACCGGGTCTGCATTGCCGTTACCGCGCCTGCCATCATTCGCGACCTGCGGCTCACCAACGTTCAGATGGGCTTCGTGTTCAGCGCGTTTACCGCGGCGTATGCGTTATTTGAGATTCCCACGGGGTGGTGGGCTGACCAGATCGGCAGCCGCCAGGTACTGACGCGGATCGTGCTCTGGTGGTCGGTGTTTACCGGCCTGACCGGGGTGGCCTGGAACTTTCCCTCACTGCTGGCGCTGCGCGCCTTGTTTGGCGTAGGCGAGGCGGGCGCGTGGCCGACCGTGGCACGCGCGTTGTCGCGTTGGTTTCCTGCGCGGGAGCGGGGCACCGCGCAAGGTATTTTTTTTATGGGGGCGCATCTGGGCGGTGGCCTGACTCCCCTGCTGGTGGCCATGATCGCCAACCGGCTGGGATGGCGAGCTACTTTTCCGGCACTCTCGGTGCTCGGCTTTATCTGGGCAGCCGGCTGGTTTCGCTGGTTCCGGGATGAGCCGCGGGAGCATGCTTCTGTCACCACCGCAGAAGTGAATTGGATCGAGGCGGACAGGCACGCGCCGGCGGCCGCCGGTAGCGTGTTGCGCCGGGCGTTGAAGACACCCGGCATCTGGTTTCTGTGCCTGATGTACCTTACGCAGACCTATGGCTTCAACCTGTATGTGACCTGGATGCCGACCTATCTGCAGCACGACAAACAACTGCACGGCACCACGCTGAGCCTGCTCGCCGGCTTGCCTCTGCTGCTGAGCGTGCCGGCGGATTTATGCGGAGGGCTGCTCACCGACGGGCTGAGCCGGCGCTTTGGATTACGCCTGGGCCGCTGCCTGGTTGGGTTCTGCTCGCTGGCTGCGGCCGGGGTTTTTCTTTATGGGGGCGCCGTGACGCCGGGTTGGCCGGCAGCGGTGCTGATCGCGCTGGCCGGGGCCTCGGCGAATTTTCTGCTGGGCGCAAGCTGGAGCGCGTGCACCGATATCGGGGGCGATCATGCAGCGACCCTGGGCGCGGCGATGAATACCGCGGGACAGATCGGCGGCGTGTTGAGCCCGATCGCCTTCGCGTTGCTCACACGCGGCCGTGCTTCATGGGCGGCGCCGCTTTACCTGACGGCGGGGTTATATCTTGCCGGCGCGGCATGCTGGTATTTTGTTCACCCGGAGCGACCGCTTTAAAGTCTTGCGTCACTCTTGAAGTTATTTATCCCACTGAGGGGTGGGATATCCGGAGCGATGGGGCGCCCGACAGGTTGGCAAACATACCAGACAGTCATTAGCTATGCACTCCACTAGTGCGAGTGACGGGGAATGACTTTGCCCGTGTCGTGATACTTGACGGCGAACTCCAGACAGGCGCCGGTTTCAAGTTGGCCGACATTGGCGCGATAAAACTCCTCCCAGGGTGTGTGATTGGTAATTTCGGCGGGCTTGAGCGCGGCGCGCCGGGCCGCAATTTCCTCGTCTGCCAGCAACACATCGACGCGGCGCTGCTTGAGGTCGACGCGGATGCGATCGCCGGTTCTCAGGATGGCGAGGTTGCCACCAACTGCCGACTCGGGAGAGATGTTCAGAATCGATGGGCTATCGGAGGTGCCGCTTTGGCGGCCGTCGCCCATGCACGGCAACATGCGAATTCCCTGCCGGATCAAGGCGCCCGGCGGCGTCATGTTTACCACCTCAGCCGAGCCGGGATAGCCCACCGGCCCCGAGCCGCGCACCACCAGGATGCAATGCTCATCGACGGCCAGGGATGGATCGTCGATGCGCTTGCGGTAGTCCTCTGGTCCTTCAAAGACAATGGCCCGGGCCACGAAGCAGTCCTCATTGCCCGGCTCCGCCAGATAGCGGCGCCTGAACGCATCACTGATCACCGAGGTCTTGACCAGCGCCGAGCTGAAGAGATTGCCGGAAACCACCAGCAGACCCGCGTTCGGCTTCAGCGGCTGGTCATAGGTCCGAATCACGTTGGTATCGCGACTGCGGGCCTGCTTATAGTTTTCGCCGATGGTTGCCCCGCTCACGGTGAGGGCGCCGGTGTGGATCTTGTTGGCCTGCATCAGCTCGCCGACAATGGCGCCGACCCCGCCGGCACGATGGTAAGCCTCAGCCAGAAATTCTCCCGCAGGCTGCACGTTCGCCAGCAGGTTGATCTGGTGGCCAACTCGCTCCCAGTCGCGAATATCGACGTCGACCCCAATGTGGCGCGCGATGGCAATGATGTGCGGTGGGCAGTTGGTCGAGCCGCCAATTGCAGAGTTGACGACAATGGCATTCTCAAACGCTGCGCGGGTCAGCACCTTGCTCGGGGTTAGATCTTCTTTCACCATCTCGACGATTCTGCGGCCCGTTAGGTAGGCCATCCTGGCCCGCTCCGCGTAAGGTGCGGGGATGGTGCCGCAACCCGGTAACGTCATGCCCAACGCTTCGGCCAGTGAATTCATCGATAGCGCCGTGCCCATGGAGTTGCAATGGCCGGCACTGGGGATGCCGGCGACCACAACCTCTACCAGCTGCTCTCCCGTAATCTCGCCTTCCGCCAATTTACGGCGCGCTTCCCAGAGCACCATGCCGGTGCCGGCGAGCTTGCCGTTTACGTAACCGTCAAGCATCGGTCCGCCAGAAAGCACGATGGCGGGCAGATTTACCGTGGCCGCCGCCATGAGAGCGGCGGGGGTTGTCTTATCGCAGCCGGTGGTGAGGACGACTCCATCAAACGGGTAGCCACTGAGAATCTCGACCAGGCCGAGGTAGGCAAGGTTGCGATCGAGCGCGGCGGTGGGGCGGCGGCCCGTCTCCTGAATCGGGTGCGTTGGAAATTCAAAGGGCAGTCCGCCGGCGTCGCGTATGCCCGCCTTCACACGTTCGCTGAGCGTGGTGTGGATGCGGTTGCACGGCACCAGGTCGCTGCCACTTTGGGCAATGCCGATGATCGGCCTGCCCGATTGCAGCTCCATGCGGGTGAGGCCGTAGTTGGTGTAGCGTTCCAGATAAACGGCGGTTTCACCCGATTCGCCCGGATCGTTAAACCAATGCTCACTGCGCAGTTTCTTACGCTCGCTCATCGCTTCCGTTCTTAGTATCCCAGGTTTTTGTTCACGATATTTTGCAAGGGCTCGCCGTTGGCAAAGCGGCGATCCTGCTCAACAAAAAAGCGCATAGCCTGGTTGAGCCAGTCGGCCGTGTGGTCGGCGGTGTGCGGCGAAAGCAGTACGTTCTCGAGCGCATACATGGGATCCCCCGGGGGCAGCGGCTCTTGTTCAAATACATCGAGGCCAGCGCCCTTGATCCGTTTCGCGGTCAGCGCACGCACAATGGCGGCTTCGTCAATCACGGGTCCGCGACCCACATTGATCACGACGGCGGTCGGCTTCATGGCGGCGAACTCGCGGTCGCTGAGCAGGTGACGGGTCTCTGCCGTTAAGGGAAGCGCGACCACCACGTAATCGCAGCGGGCAAGCATCTCCAGTAGCGATTCCGGGGGATAAAACTGGTCAATCAACGGATCGGGCGACTGGGGTGGGTGTCTCTTGATGGCCAACACCTTCATGCCCATGGGGTGAACACGCGCCGCCACGGCGCGGCCAATGTCTCCGTAGCCCACGATACCAACGGTCTGGCCGGCAATTTCTTCCACATCGAACTGCTCCCACACACCAGCGAGCTGGTTGCGGATCATGCGGCGAAAGTCTTTTGCAAAGTAAAGGATGGCGGCGAGGGAGAACTCCCCCAGCGAGAGACTGAACACGCCGCTGCCGTTGGTGAGTGGAACCTTGCTCGCCACCAACTCCGGGAAAAGCAAGCTGTCTAAGCCGGCGGAGCGGGAATGAACCCAGCGGACGTCGTGGCACATGACAAATACGTCGCGCAATAACTGTTTGGGGGCCGACCAGGCCAGGATTACGACGGGATCATTGACTGCGCCGGCAAAGGCGGCCGGGTCGTGGCCGACAATGTGGCGCAGACCCTGCAACATGCTCAGCTGGGGATCGTTCTCCCT
This sequence comes from uncultured Acidobacteriaceae bacterium, assembly GCA_963834445.1. Lineage (GTDB taxonomy): Bacteria > Acidobacteriota > Terriglobia > Terriglobales > Acidobacteriaceae > PALSA-350. The sequence goes on along the minus strand of CAWIBU010000009.1, from coordinate 1,840,561 downwards.
GGTTAGTACCAATATTGTGTGCTCGATACTCATGCGCCTTCCCTTCTCTAGCACTATATTCTCTCAGCTCGAATGCTATGATTCTCGGCGCTGGATGAATTGTTGGTCAGGAGACTTTTTTGAGCCAGAAACTGCCTCGCCCGCTGCGCGGAGTGATAACCGCCATGGTGACCCCCCTGCATGAGGATCGAACGCTCGATCACAAGGGGCTTGAGCGGCTGATCGAACACCTGATCGGAGGCGGGGTTCATGGGATTTTTATTCTGGGCACTACCGGTGAGGCGCCGAACCTGCCCTACGAAGTGCGCGCGGCGCTGATTGAACAGACGTGCAAGCTGGTCGCTGCACGGGTGCCGGTGATTGTGGGGATTACCGATAACTCTTACACCGACGCGCTGGATATGGCGGCCAGGGCTTATGAGGCCGGAGCAGGGGGTGTGGTGGCTGCTCCGCCTTACTACTACCAGGTGACGCAGGCGGATTTGCTGGTTTACTTCAAGAGCCTGGCAGCGGCGTCTCCGCTGCCCTTGTTTCTTTATAACGCTCCCCTCAATACGCATAGTTGGATTGAGGTCGCGACCGCGATTGCGGCGGCCGGTGAGCCCAATATTGCGGGGCTCAAGGACAGCGGCCTGAGCATGGGTTATTTTCATGCGGTGCGGGAAGGCGTTCGAGCGTTCACCGATTTCAGCTTGCTGGTTGGGCCCGATGACCTACTGGCGGAAGGGGTGCTGCTGGGAGCCCACGGGGGGATGGCCGGCGGGTCAAATGTTTGGCCGCGGCTGTTTGTGGATCTGTATGAGGCCGCGGTGGCTCAGGACGTGGGGTGGGTTGCCGCGCTCCATCAGAAAGTGATCGAATTCGATCATGCTGTGTATCGTTGCGCGGAGTACACGGCCAATCCAACGCGTGGACTTAAATGCGCGCTGTCGCTCATGGGGATTTGCGGGGAGGCGCTGACGCATCCACTGCGCCCGTATGCGCAGAACGAGCGCGCGGTGGTGCAGCAATATTTACGTGGGGTCACAGAGCTTCGGGTTAAAGCTTCGTTGTAACAGCATCTGTCCTAAACCACGGGCCACTGATCCCCCGGACGTGGTCCGTGGTTAGGGCAAAACAGCCTGTGCCGGGTCGAATAGCAGCGGAAAAAATTGGCCTTCCAGTTTGTTTCCCCTGGGGATGGACGGGACACCCGCCAATAGCGCTTCGTCCGCGCCTGAGCGCACACCGTCGCGGAAGGCGTTGATCAGGGTTGCGCGGCGTGGACGGTCGGAGCGGTTCTCATAGGAGCCATGCACCATCAAAGGGTGATGAAACGTGCATTGACCCTTCTTCAATTCGATCGGCACAGGATGAAAGGCCTGTTTCTGCTCAGGCGATAACACCGTCATGATTTCGTCCATGTTGCCGGTAAGGCCAGTCCGCGGCAGCAGCTTCCAGCGATGGCTTCCGGGCACGTAATAGAGACAACCGTTGTTGCGGTCGCTGTCATCGAGCGCAATCCAGCAGGTCAGGTGAGACATCGGCTCCGTGCGCGTCCAGTACGAGTAGTCCTGATGCCAGGCGACGACGCCTCCGTGGTGCGCGGGCTTGCAGAAAAGCTGATCATGCCAGAAACGAACAGGGCCACCCAACAATTGCGAGGCGGGCTCAAGAAACGCGGGGCTCCACAGCACATCATGAAAGCCGGGTCCGGTGCGCCACGCGCCCAGCGCATGAAAAAGAACAGCTTTCGGATCGTTCGACTCGTTGGAGTGATACTCATGAAACAAATAATTGCCGGGATGGGATTTCTTCATCAGGCCAGTGAGCTCAGAACGCAGAATCTGAACCTGCCGGTCATCAAGCACCTGGATGCCAGCCACATATCCGTTCTCCTGGAACCCGGCGAGTTGCTCTTCGCTGAGCCGGAATTTGCCTGACTCGGTGAGAAAATCGCCAATGGGGAGGTGCACCTTAGAGAAGTCCATGGACATCACAATTTCCCTCGGCCACCAAGACTATCCCAAATCAGGGCCGCGCGAAAAGCCTCAGCGGGTCTGCGGGACTCTGCAGTTGCAGCACGAAGGCCTCGGCCCGCTTGTAGCCGCTCTCTACCCCGCGAAAGGCCGCCACCTGATCCTGCAAGGCATAATATCGGTCGGGCGTCTGGCTGGCGTGCGCGTAGCAGGCGGCGCGTTTGATCGGTTCCGTTTCCGTAATATCAACATAATGCGTGGGCGAGAACTGCAATGTATCTTCGCCATCGGAAACCTCGTAGTAGTAAAGGGCAAAGCTTTTCTTGGCTTGCCGCCACGCATCGTAGGTCAGCATGGTGATGGCTCGATGGTCCCGGTGGTTATCGATGGGCCATTGCGTGATCACTACGTCGGGCTTCTCAGTGTCGATGATCTTTGCGTACGCCTCATAATGCTCATTATCGACGATTGCGTTGCCATTCACCTGGCCGGCGTAGGCTGGTTTCGCTTTCAAGAGCTCGCACGCCTGACTCGCCTCTGCCATACGTGTGGCCGCAGGCGTAGGCGGCCACGCACCATTGTTGAGGTAAAGCAAAACCACCTGGTGGCCCAGGCCGGTCAAGCGGGCGATGGTGCCACCACAGCCGTATTCCGGATCACCGGGATGACCGCCCGCGACGATCACTTTGAGCTTGGGTGTTTCGCCAAATACAGGCACACTTAACACAATTGCCGAAGCAAGCCCACCGGCCCCTATCAACATTTCTCGTCGCGTCACGCTCATGTTCGCTAACCTCCCTGGATTCTGTGTACTGCTTACTGCTGGTAACACTAACGTAACTTGTTTTTGAGTTTGTGACGCGGGACGACCGGGTCTTTGTTGCTAGTATCCATTTGCGGCAATACACAGGAACGAATATTTTGAAATGGCCCTTTTGGGGAAGGCCGACGATAAAGCTTCGACAGTCGCAGTCTACTTTCCCCTAAAGACCACTTTCCTTCTTCGAACGCGAGCGCGGTTTTAGTTGTCTCCCCCCATTCTGGCATCGATGTAGTTCCCTGGGGGGGCTCGTGGCACGACACATAGACAGGCTGACAAAGATCTCTGCACTGGTGTGTCTGGTGCCCCTGTTGCTAGTGGGTTTGAGCGTCGCGGCCCTCGCCCAGGTGAATGTCTACACTCGGAGCTACAACACGGCTCGAACCGGCGCTAATCTTCAGGAAACCATTCTTACGCCCGCAAACGTAAACTCCACCAATTTCGGCAAGCTCTTTACGGTTCACGTCGACGGGGAGGTTTACGCCCAGCCGTTGTATGTGTCGGACCTGGCGATCGCCGGTGGTACCCACAACGTTGTCTTGATCGCGACCATGCGCAACAGCGTTTACGCGATTGATGCTGATGACGGCGCAGTGTTGTGGACCAGAAACTTCGGCACCCCGATCAATCCGGCGATAGCGCAGAGCTACGAGGGCCATGCGGGCGCCCAAAATATCTCGAATAGTACCGGTATAGGCATCGTGAGCACGCCGGTGATTGACCCGGCAACGAACATCCTGTATTTCGTTACCTCTACCCAATACCAACAAGGCAGCACCACGGTCTACGAGCGCCAGCTGAACGCGCTCGATATCACTACCGGCGCCCCGTTTGGTGCAAGCCCGGTGAATATCACCGCTACTTACTCCACCCCCGATCTCACCGCACCGCTGGTCTTCAATGCGCTGAGGCAGAACAATCGTGCCGGCCTGGCGCTGGCCAACGGTAATGTCTACATCGCTTTCGCTTCCCACGATGACATCCCTCCCTACAACGGATGGGTGCTGGCTTACAGCGCGTCGACGCTGGCGCAGGTTGCGGTGTACTCTGACACGACGATCGGGAGCCAGGGGGGCATTTGGAATGCAGGCCAGGCGCCCGCGGTCGATAGCGCGGGCAATCTCTACCTTTCGACCGGCAATGGAAGTTTCGGCAAGACAACGAACAACCTGTATCAGGCCGGCAACAGTTTCATTAAGTTATCGCCTATTCTGCAACTGCTTGACTACTTCACCCCTTATAACAGCGCTTCGTTGAACTCGGGTGATCAGGATCTTGGCTCGGCCGGTCTCTTTCTGATGCCTAATACGAACTACGTCGTTGGGGGTGGCAAGCAAGGCGTTCTCTATCTGTCCAACACCAACGCGATGGGGGAATTCAATGCCTCCGGGGACCATGTACAGCAGGAGTTTCAAGCTGTCTATGGCGTGGGAACCAGTCACATCCATGGAACTCCGTCGTACTTCGATAGCGACGTGAATGGGCCAACCGTCTATGTGTGGGGAGAAAATGACTACCTTCGCCAGTACCTGTTCAATCCCACAACGGGCCTCGTAAACCCGACGCCCCTCGCCAAAAGCACGATGACGGCGCCGGTGACCAATAACAATGGCGCTATGCCGGGTGGATTTACCACGGTTTCGGCCAACGGAGGCAGCAACGGCATCGTTTGGGCATCCACTCCCTGGATACATGATGCGTCAGCCAACGTGGTGCAAGGTGTTCTCTACGCATTCGATGCGAATACACTTAACCTTCTGTGGACGGATAAGACCAACGACGCGCGCGACGAAATCGGCAACTTTGCCAAATATGTACCGCCCACGGTGGCCAATGGAAAAGTCTACATGCCCAATTTCGGGGCACTGAACACCTACGACGGCTCGGGCAGCCTGGTTGTGTATGGCTTACTCAAGCCGCAGCTGACCGTGAATGTGGCGAGCGCCAGCATGAACGCGGGGGCGGCGTTGCCCGCGCTTATCGGCACGGTGACCGGCCTGGTCAATGGGGATACTCTGGGCACGACGATTAACGTCGCCTACAGCACGACGGCGACCAGCAGTTCCCCGGCCGGAACTTATCCCATTGCGGCCACAGTGACCGGCTCTTCGGCAGGCAGCTACCAGGTGGTGGTGAATGATGGGACGCTCACCATTTCTGCAACCACGGTTGCCACCACAACCACGCTGACCGCGCCGGCAAATGCAAATTATGGCGCGAACGTGAACTTGTCAGCAACGGTGGCCTCTACCGGGGGCACACCCACAGGTACGGTTACCTTTTATAGCGGGACCACCAGCCTGGGGACAGGACCGCTGAACGGCGCCGGAGTCGCGACACTTGCGACAGCGGCGCTCCCCGGCGGCACCGATTCTCTGGTGGCGGCTTATGCAGGCGCTGGGAATTTTGCCGCCAGTTCTTCATCGGCAAGCAGTATCACGGTCAGCGCGGTTGCGCAGACCATCACTTTTCCTGCGATCGCATCGATGGCCTATGGCAGCGCGCCATTCACCGTGACCGCTACCTCCAGTGCCGGCAGCACTTATCCGGTGACGATCACGGTGAAGAGCGGGCCGGCTACCATCAACGGCGGTGTGGTGACGCTCACCGGTGCAGGCACGGTGCTGCTGCAGGCGGCACAAGCAGGCAACGCGGATTACACCGGAGCCACCGCCGCGCAGAGCTTCCGGGTAACGCCGGCGCCGCTGACGGTGTCCGCCAACAATGCGAGCCGGAGTTATGGCGTAGCCAACCCGGCCTTTAGCGGAACGGTAACGGGGGCGGTGGGCAACGACAGCTTCACGGAAAGCTTCAGCACCACAGCGATTCCCACGTCTAACCCAGGCAGCTATCCGATTGTGCCGGCAGCCAGCGGTGCTTCGTTAGCCAACTACACGGTGACCTTCGTCAATGGCACGCTTGCGGTGACGGCGGCGTCAACCAATACGAGTTTGAATGCGCCGGCAAGCGCCGCGTATGGGGCTAGCGTGACGTTGACCGCAACGGTGACTGCCACCTCATCCACCCCGACCGGGATCGTCACTTTTTACAACGGCACTACTTCTCTGGGAACAGGCACGTTGAACGGCGGCGTGGCGCTCTTGAGCACGGCTGGGCTGCCGGTAGGCACAGATGTTCTGACTGCCGTCTACGCGGGATCAGCGAACCTGGCCACCAGCACGTCTTCTTCCAGCGACATCAATGTGACCACGGCTTCACAGAGCATTACGTTTCCTGCGATCGCATCAATCACCTATGGGAGCGGGCCCTTTGCGGTATCGGCGAGTTCCAGTTTGGGGAGCAGTTATCCGGTCACCATCACGGTGCTGTCTGGCCCAGCCGTGATCAACGGCAACATCGTGACCGTCACAGGCGCAGGAGCGGTGGTGCTGAAAGCCATGCAAACTGGCGATTCGGATCACGATGGAGCCACGGCAACGCAGAGCTTCCAGGTTACGCCGGCTCCATTAACCGTGTCAGCTAACCCGGCGAGCCGCACGTACGGCGCAGCCAACCCCGCGTTTAGCGGGGCGGTGACCGGAGCCGTGGCCGGCGATAGCTTGAGTGAAAGCTTTACCACGAACGCTAATGTATCCAGTCCCGTTGGCAATTATTCCATTGTGCCGGCCGCGAGCGGTGCGCAATTGGCCAATTACACCGTGACCGTGATCAATGGAACGCTCACAGTCAATGCGGCGGCCACCACAACCACAATAAGCGCACCGGCGAACGCCGCATACGGCGACAGCGTAACGCTGACAGCCACGGTGACCTCATCCGCTGGCATCCCCACGGGCTCGGTTATTTTTTATAGCGGATCCACGAGCCTGGGTACGGCTGTGCTGAACGGTAGCGGCTTAGCTACATTGACTACTACGACCCTCGCCGCCGGTAGCATTGCCGTATCGGCGAGCTATGCCGCGGTGGGTAATTTTGCAGCCAGCACTTCGGCGGCAACGGCACTCGTCATCCACGCAGCTTCGCAGAGCATCGACTTTCCTGCCATTGGCGCGCGCGTTTACGGCGGTTTGCCTTTTGCGGTAACGGCGAGTTCAAGCCTGGGTAGCGCCTATCCCGTGACGCTCTCGATAAGGTCGGGTCCGGCGACGATCAGCGGCGGTCTCATCAGCCTCACGGGCGTGGGCACAGTTGTCTTGCAGGCAAGCCAGGCGGGTGATGCCAGCTATGGCCCGGCGAGCGCGACGCAGAGCTTCCAGGTAACGCCTGCGGCCTTAACCGCCGCAGCGGATAGCGCGAGCCGTGTCTATGGCTCCGCCAACCCGGTTTTCCACGGGACGATCACAGGCGCTGTGGGCAGTGACAGCTTTCAGGAGAGCTTTGCTACCGTGGCGACGGCCACCAACGATGTGGGCAGCTACGCCATTGTGCCTTCGGTTACGGGCGCACAACTGGCTAACTACACGGTGACCAGCGTGAATGGAACGTTGGCAGTGACAGCGGCGGCAACCACCACCACCCTCGCCGCACCCGGCAGCGCGGCCTATGGGGCCAGCGTTACGCTGACCGCGACGGTTGCCTCAGGCGCCGGCGTACCTGGCGGCAGCGTGACGTTCGCGGGTGGAGCGACGGCCCTCGGTACCGGCACGCTGGATGCAAACGGGGTGGCGTCCATCAACACCGCTAATCTGCCTACCGGGAGCGATACGGTCACGGCTACTTATGTGGCGGCCGGCAATTTTGCCGGCAGCAAATCACCCGCGACGCAAATTACGATCACGGCTGCTCCAGTAAGCGCGCCGCCCACCTACACGGTGGCGGCGAGCCCCGCCTCACTAACGATAGCCGGGCCAGGTACGGTAAAGACCATGCTTAGCTTCACCCCCACGGGCGGCTATACAGGCACGATTCAACTAAGCTGCGCGAATCTCCCGGTCAATGCGAATTGCCAATTCGAGCAGGATCACGTGGCGCTAACCAGCCAAAGTGTGAACGTGGGCCTCGCCATACAGGTGAGTGGACCTCAGGCAAGCGCACACCAGAGCACGCTCGAGCCGGCGCTTCTAGCCCTGGCATTCTGGTGGCCCGGCGGTATGACTGGACTGGCAGTATTCGCACGCAAACGAAAGCTGGTAAGCAGGAACCATCTCTTGCAGCTTGCCCTGTTGCTGGTGTGCACGGGGTTCCTGGCCGCTGGTGTCTCAGGTTGCGGTACCAGCGGTGTCTTAACCACATCGACGACAACCTCGCAGGTGACGGTCATAGCAACGGGAGCGTCAGGGACTACGGTCACCACGCAGAAGATCATCCTCACGCTGAACATGACGGAGTAACAAGCGCGCGGTTATTGTATGAATACCAACAGCGGGGTGTTCCATAAGAGTGAAAGCTGCCAAGGTTCTTCTGCTCGCCGGCCTCCTGACCGGGTCTGCCCCGACGACCTTCGCCCAGGATGTCCCCGCCCAGTACACGGTCGTTGATAAGGGGCTATCTCTGGTTCGCACCCTTACCGACACACCAGGCCTCAATAATCATGGCGACATCGCCATCTGGCACCCGGTCAGCGCGAGCCTGATGCCGGGGATCATTTTTCGCGGCAACGAGACGATTGATATTCCGGGAGACAAGGATTTTTCGTTCGTCTATCCCGCCGATATCAACGACCGACTCACCGTTGTGGGCATTCTGCAGCAGCCACAGGATCTGCGGTTCACGCACGCCTTCAAGTGGGCGAACCACCATCTCGCTATTCTCGCGACACTGGGAGGCCCCTATGCTGCCGCCACGGCCATCAACGCCGCCGGGGACGTGGTGGGTAGCGCGCAAACACAAGCCGGGACGCGCCATGCAGTGCTGTGGCGGGGCCAACAGCCTCACGACCTGGGGCTGCTCGCCCAGGGAGACTACAGCAGCGCGCGCGACATCAACGACCGGAACGACATCGTCGGCGAAGCAAACCTGACGCCGAATGGTAAGCCCAAGGCATTTCTGTGGCATGCAAACGCGATGAAGCAATTGCCTGATTTGCCTGGCGGCACGATCTGCAGTGCACAGGCGATCAACAGCAGCAGCGCAGTGGTTGGATCGTGCGATTTGCCCAGCGGAGTCGCCCACGGGGTTCTCTGGAAAGACGGTGCGATCCAGGATCTGGGCGCACTGGGCGATGGGGATGCGACCAGCACGCCACTCGACATCAATGCCAGGGAGCAGGTAGTTGGTTGCTCAACGCCGGACGACAAGCTAAAGGCGTTCCTCTGGGAGAAAGGAAAGATGATCGATCTGAACCAAGCCATCGTGCCCCATTCCGGTTGGATACTGCTGGTGGCCTCGCGCATCAACGACAAGGGCGAGATCCTGGGCCGTGGGTTTTACCACGGATACATTCACGTTTTTCTGCTTGAGCCCAATCAGACGCCGGAAGCCAAGCGAAATTGAAGGGTAATGGCGATGCTCTGATCGCTGCTACTGGCCTGGTTCACGGTACGACCGTGGTGACCCGGAGAGCTTCAGGATAGAATCGTACTCCCGGCTGCGCGTGGCCGCCGTGCAGGAGAGCTTATACCCGTGCCGATCAAGCGCCCCATCTTCCTCTATAGCCTGCTGGCCACTCTCTTTGTAATCACCCTGCTCTATCAGGTTCGTTACTTTCCTGACTTTGTCCGTCGAGAGATAAGACACTTCCCTTTCTTTTTTGTCGGCTCAGGAACGGACGACATCGATATCACGACGCCGGAGGCGATTAGCTTCGGCATCCATAACGGCGACCGGTTGATCGCGGTACAAGGGGCGCCTTACAGCGGCAACGCGCAGCTTGGGCGGGCGTTCGCGAATGCGCAGGTGGGCGTCCCGCTGGTGATGACCATTGCACCCAAAGACGCTCCCAGCGAACGGCGTACCGTCTCTCTTCCGGTGACGGCCGGCCGGTTCGAAAGCTGGGACACGGCCAGTGACTTTGTGGTCGGGTTCCTGCTACCAGCAATCTCTCTGCTGCTCGGCTTCTGGGTCGCCTTTCGCCGCCCGCGTGACCCGATGGCATGGTTGCTGCTGGGGCTGATGCTCAGTTTTCCGCACATTCTGCAGAGTTTTATTGTGCCCGGCTGGCCACCGGTCTGGCGGGTTGCCGGCACTCTCTATGAACAGTTACTGAGCGTCGCTTTCCCGATCATCCTGTTTTTATTTGGCCGCTTCTTCCCTGAACCTTTCGTGCCCGGCAGCCGGTACGACACTGTCTGGCGGCTGCTGCAGTGGCTGTGTGCCGTTCCTTTCGCAATCATCGCTTTGGCAGGCGTAGCCGTAGCGGTGGGAACGCTGGATGATTATCAATCAGTCGCCGGCCTGAGCAACTTGCTCAAGCCGTTCGCCATCGTTGCGGAAGTCTGCATCTTTATTCTGATTGGCAGCTTCTTCTCCGCGATGGGCATCAAGCTTGGCCTGAGCCGGTCGCCGGATGCCACCCGGCGGCTGCGGTTCCTGTATTGGGGGGCCATCCTTGCGTTTACTCCAGGCCTTCTGCCCAGCATTTATGCCCGCTATCTGGGCAAGAATGCAGCCGAGATTTTTCCGTCGTGGTTCATGGCGGTCATTCTCATTCCACTGGTCATTTTTCCGCTCACGCTGAGTTATGTGATTGTGGTGCAGAAAGCGATGGGGGTGGGCGTTGCGCTGCGCCAGGGGCTGCAATACACGCTGGCTCGTGGCGGCATCCGGGTGCTGCAGGTGATAGCTATCGGAACGGTGATTGTTGCGGGAACCACCCTGGCAGGCGAGGCCAGCCATGACCGTCCGCAAAAGACCATTGTGATCCTGGTTGGCATCACGGCGTACTTCACCATCCGCAAGTTGGGAGATGGTTTGCGTACCTGGGTCGATCGACGCTTCTTCCGCGAAAACTACAATGCGGAGAATGTGCTGACCGAGTTGAGCGAGCAGGTGCGCTCGATCACCGAGCCTAAATCATTACTGGAAACCGTGGCGGCACGCATCTCCGAGACCCTGCACGTTCCGCAGGTGGCGGTGCTGCTGGCGGGAGGCGGATTTTATCAACCCACCTTCGCCATGGGCTATGCCAACCTGCCCACCGTCGCATTCCCCAGCAAGACGGGAACCGCGCTTGTGCTGAAAAGCCAGAAGGAGCCGGCGCGGGTATTTTTGAACGACCGCGACTCATGGCTTTACCGCGACGAGGGGATTGGTGACGACGAACGAGGCAAACTGGCTACGCTGCGATCAGAACTGTTGCTACCGCTGGCCGTGCGCGACAAGCTGCTGGGATTTATCTCACTCGGCCCCAAGCGGTCAGAAGAGCCCTATACCGGCTCGGACGTACGCCTGCTGAAGTCGGTCGCGGCCCAAACAGGGCTGGCCCTCGAGAACGCCAACTTGATGCAGACCGTTGCCGACGAGGTGGCTCAACGCGAGCGCCTGAATCGCGAAGTCGAGATCGCCCGCGAAGTGCAGGAGCGGCTGTTTCCGCAAAAGTTGCCCGCCATTGCGGGGCTCGATTTTGCCGGCCATTGCCGCCCGGCTCTGGGCGTTGGCGGCGATTACTACGACTTTCTCGCCCTGCCGAAAGGTAACCTTGGCATTGCCATCGGTGATGTATCTGGTAAAGGGATCGCTGCGGCCCTGATGATGGCCAGCTTGCAGGCCTCTCTGCGCAGCGAGGCCACGCGCGCGCCGGAGAATCTGGCGGCCGCGGTAGCTAACATCAACCGCCTGGTCTATGAAGCCTCTTCTTCGAATCGATACGCGACGTTCTTCTACGGCCAGTACGATCCCGCCCTGGGAAGGTTCGACTATGTCAACGCGGGACACAATCCTCCTATGCTGTTCCATCGCGCCGGTGGGAGCGACACGGTCACGCGCCTGGAGCCCGGCGGCACCGTCGTTGGCTTGCTCGAGAACGTTTGTTATGAGCAAGGCTCGGTGATGGTGAGCCCAGGCGATGTGCTGGTCTTTTTTACCGATGGTATTAGCGAGGCGATGAATCTGGACGATGAGGAATGGGGTGAGGACCGCCTGATGGACGCCATTCGGCAATCACGGGCGTCGTCTGCCCAGGAGCTGCTCGATTCCCTGTTCGATGCTGCGACTGCATTCGCCGGGACGGCTCCCCAACATGACGACATGACGCTGGTGGTGTTGCGCGCCTTCTCCGTGTAAACCTGGACGCAAGAAATTCAATTCTGATCGCGGCGAGCAAGGGTTTAAGATGCGGCTGATAAACCTTAAACGAGGTGTTCCATGCCGTGCGACCCTTTGGAGTTGAAACACGTCCCTCTTTTTGCTTTGCTCGATGACGATGAGATCGCGGTCCTCGCCGCCCAGGTCGATCTCAGAACATTTGCTGCCCGGCAACGCATTTACAAGATCGGCGACCCTGGCATGCACGCTTATATTCTGTTGTCAGGCAACGTGCAGGTGAGCATCGTGGACAGTGATCAACAGGAAATTGTGGTCGATCAACCGGGCCACGGTCAGTTCTTCGGCTTTGCTTCGATGCTGGAGCAAACACCTCACCAGACGAGCGCTCTGGCCACAGAAGCGACGAGCTGCGTGGAGGTCAGTCGCGATGACATCGAGACCCTATTGCTGCGCAAACCGATGGCAGGTATGGATATGCTGACCGTGCTGGGCCAGCAGTTCCATGCCTCGCAACAACTGGTGCGCATCCGCGCCACCCGAAACCCCAACGACCTGATTGATGAGGACTTCACTTTTGGAGAACGCATCGCCGATGCCGTCGCCAGCTTTGGCGGGTCCTGGGCCTTTATCATCAGTTTCGGGGTTGTGCTGGTGACCTACACCAGTATCAACATCGGCCTGAGCGGCAAGGCGTGGGATCCCTACCCCTTCATACTGCTCAACCTCTTTCTTTCGATGCTGGCGGCTCTGCAGGCGCCCGTGATCATGATGAGCCAGAACCGCCAGGACAAGAAAGACCGGCTACGCAGCGAGTTGGATTTTGACGTGAATCGACGCGCAGAGTCGGAGATTCAGAACCTGTCGCGCAAGCTGAACCTGGTGACAGATAAGCTTTGCGACCTCGATGACATGCTGCGCGAACGGTTCACACCCGGGGCTGAAGCAAAACCGTGCAGCTAGGAAGATGACGTTCGCGATTACAAGTACTTGAGGAGGTGCAGAGTGAAGTACGCGGCCTGTTTAGCTGCGATCGGGCTCAGCCGGAGGTAATCGTCATTGGGTGCTTCCTGGGCTGCGTTGCTGCCGCCGCGGATGACGAGCCAAGGAATCCCAAAAGTCTGGCAGACCCGGCCCAGCGGGGCGGATTCCATCTCCATGATGTCGGTGTGAAAATGTGCGCGCAACGAGTCGATGCGCTGCTGAGTTACACCGAACAGGTCAGAGGAGGATACGACGCCGCGGCGCACTTTCACCTGATAGGTGGCTCCATTGGCCGTGACCTGCGGACCCTGATAGGTGGCGATCGCCTGACTGGCGCGATCGAGCAGTACGATAGAGGGGGAAACGGCGTTCTCTACCTCAGCCCCGTTGACGGGACTATTGAAGGGCCGATAGACCATGCCATTGCGGGCCAGGCTGCCATAGTCGTGCTCGTAGAGGGTGGTCGCTACAATCACGTCCCCGGTTCGCAGTTGCTGGTTAATCCGCGCCCCTGTTCCACACATCAGAACGAGGCGCGGCTTCAATTCGGCCAGGAACAAGGTTGTGGTCATGGCAGTGTATACCTTACCGATGCCGGTAATGGCGACGATGACGGGTTTGCCTTCGAGGTGGCCCTCCCAATAAGGAATGCCCCACAGGTTTTTGCTGGCCGCGTCTTTCATCGCTGAAACGAAAACGGTAATCTCCTGTGGTACCGCGCCGAGAATCAGGATGTTGTCGCCTGGGGTGTAAGCAGGTTTAGTTTGCACCGGGAGCACGGGAGCCGACCAGACGCACAGGCAAAGCAGGATCAGAAAGCGGAATTGCGATTTCATCGGCCGGTCCTTTTCCTTCAGGAGATGCTATCGGGCGCGTGCGAGAATGACAACCAATAGCGGGATGCCGACGGCAAATCTCTGTTGCCAGGAAAACCTGCCCGGAGGTAGTGCTTCGTGACGTTTTATACGCCGGCCATTGCTGTGCTGGTCAGTCTTTGCTCGGCTGCCGGCGCGCAAACGGCACCGTTGGCATCAAGCGCGGAACAGCGCACGGTACGCGCATTCGCTGAGGCGCGGAAGAATCCGCTGACCCTGCGTGCATTTTTGCAGGATATGCCCAAGGGTGGGGATTTGCATTTGCACCTGAGCGGAGGTACTGTCTATTCCGAAACACTGATTCGCGACGCGCTGCAGGATGGGCTCTGCGTAACCACGGCGACGATGACTTTATTCAAGCCGGGGGACGGTTGTGGTGCCGGCGCGATGGCTGCGGGCGATGCGCTCAAGGATCAGAAATTATACGATGCCCTGGTAAACGCGTTTTCCATGCGCAACTTTGTGCCCTCATCCGGCACCAGTGGCCACGACCAGTTCTTTTCTACCTTTGACCGCTTCCAGCAACTCGGGACAGGGCATACGGGGGAGTGGGTGGATGAGATCACGACACGCGCTGCGCAGCAGAACGAGCAATACATTGAAGCGATGTATACGCCGGCGTTCAGCAACGCAGCCCGGCTCGGATACCAAATTGGCTGGACCGGTGATGCGCGGGCGCAGTTGCAGCAGACCCGCGCTGCCCTGCTTGCGGGTGGGCTGCGGGATGAGATCGCCACCGATCGTGCGGAGTTGTCGCAGATAGAAGCGACTCGTGCACAGCTGGGACATTGCGGCCAGTCTGAGCCTCACGCCGGCTGCTCTGTAAAATTGCTGTATCTTTTTCAAGTGCTTCGCGGGTTCGCGCCACAGCAGGTCTTTGCACAGACGCTGCTGGGCTTCGAACTGGCATCCGTGGATCCGCGTGTGGTGGGTTTGAATTATGTAATGCCAGAAGATGGCTATCTTGCGATGCGCGACTATCACCTGCAGATGCAGATGCTCGACTACCTGCATAGCGTCTACCCGAAGGTACGCATCACGCTGCACGCGGGCGAGCTTTCGCCGGGCATGGTCCCACCAGATGGATTGCAATTTCATATCCGCGAAGCGGTCACGCTGGGCCATGCCGAGCGCATCGGCCATGGCATCGATGTCATGTATGAAGACCAACCCCATGAACTGTTGCGGGAGCTGGCCGAGCATCACATCCTGGTGGAAATCAATCTAACCTCCAATGATTTGATCCTGGGAGTCAAGGGCGCCACGCATCCGCTTGCTCTCTATCGTGCGGCCCATGTCCCACTGGCCCTGGCGACGGATGATGAGGGTGTTTCGCGCATCGACCTCACTCATGAATATGAAAAGGCAGTCGAAGAACAGGGCCTCGGCTATCTCGACTTGAAGAATATGGCCCGTGCTTCGCTGGAGCACTCTTTTATTCCGGGCGAGAGTTTGTGGGCTGAGCCTGACAATTTCACGCGGCGTAAACCTGCGGCGGCGGCGCTGCTTAAGTCAAGCGACCGAGCGGCCGCGCAATGGGAGCTTGAACGGCGCTTTGCGGTGTTCGAGTCTTCCAGTCATTAGCGGCTGCTTCCGGCCACCCATGACTTGTTGCTTATACCGGGTATGGAAGTGGTTGAGAGTGGGCACTACCTGCGGACGGTGGCGATCGACGGATGCGCAGGCACGATCGATGTGTTTCATCAACCGGAGCGGCAGAGTGTCGTCGCTCAGATCCGCTTTCCAAATGTCCGATTACTGCCTGCGATCGTTGCCCGGGTTCGGCGTCAGTTTGATATCGGCGCAGACATCGAGACCATCGATGCCCATCTGGCGAACGATCCCCAGTTGGCGCCTTTGATCGCACAACGGCCCGGTCTGCGCGCGCCGGGAGGCTGGGATGGTTTCGAGTTGGCAGTCCGCGCCGTACTCGGGCAACAGATAAGTGTGGCGGCGGCTCGCGGCCTCGCCGGGCAGATGGTTGCCCTGCACGGCAAGCGCCTGCCGAAGATTTACGCGGGGCATCCTGGTCTCTCGCACTTGTTTCCCAGCGCGAAGCATCTCGCGCAGGCGCCATCCCTTGGATTGGGCATGCCTGCTGCCCGTTTAGCTACGTTGAGGGGGTTGGCGGTAGCAGCGGTCGCGGATCGAAATTTGTTTTGCCAGGTGGGCAGCATGGAAGAAACCATCCGTCGATTGAAGGCCATTAGCGGAATTGGCGAATGGACGGCGCAATATATTGCGCTGCGGGCCATCCGCGAGATGGATGCGTTTCCGGCGACCGATATTGGTGTTTTGCGCGGTGCAACGGCACTTGATAAAACGGCCGCATTTACTTCAGCACGTCTTCTTAATCGGGCGGAATCGTGGCGACCCTGGCGTGCCTATGCCGCACAGCATCTGTGGGCAGCGGACCCGGCATTACTTCAGGAGAAGGGAAAATTTATATGAGCGAAACCTTGCTATTGATCATCGACCGGGTCGAGACGCCGATTGGAGAAATGATTATTGTCGCGGACGAGGATGGCAATCTTCGCGCGGTTGACTGGACGGATCACGAAGAGCGGATGCTGCGCTTGTTGCGGCGTTATTACGGCGCCCACGGGTTCAGGCTCGAATCTGGCAAGAATCCGCACGGATTTGCTGATGCGCTGCAACGATATTTTGCCGGCGAGCTGGGTGCACTCGATGCTCTGCCCGTTGCAACGGCGGGCACTGCGTTTCAGCGTGAAGTGTGGCAAGCACTCAGAGCGATTCCTCTGGGCAAGACGATGAGCTACGGAGAGCTGGCGCGCCAGATCGGCAAACCCAGGGCGGTACGAGCCGTGGCGCTGGCTAACGGTGCGAACCCGGTTGGCGTGATTGTGCCTTGCCATCGGGTGATTGGCGCCAACGGTTCGTTGACCGGATATGGCGGGGGGATCGAACGCAAACGATGGCTGCTGCACCATGAGGGCAGGCGGAAGGGGTGATCTCCCTGGTCAGCAAGCTGCATGAGACCCCTGCAAGCCAGGGCTAGTCGCTATAAATCGGAGCCGCCGTGGCGATGGGAAATGACTTTCTTTCGATTTCGCGCAGGCGCAGAGCCAGGGTAATTGCCCGCAACGCCATGAATGCGAGCATGGCGCACCATAGGCCGTGATTCCCGAAGCGGGGTGTGAGTAAGACGGCCAGGGCGAGATAGCCGCCGAAAGAGATGAGCATGCTGTCGCGGAGTTCCTGAGCGCGAGTGGCGCCGATGAAGACGCCGTCGAGCAGAAAACTCCATACGGCTACGAGGGGCAAGACAATCAGCCAGGGAAGATACTGCACGGCGAGCAAGCGAATTGCCTGCTGGTTGGTGAAGAGGGCGATGATATTGCGGCCGAAGATGAGATACAACAGCGAAATGGCGGCGGCGACGGCGAAAGCTGAAACGGAGCTCGCCTTCAGCACTGCGCGAAAATTGGCCACGCGCTGCGCGCCGATCGCTTCGCCGACCAGGGCCTCGGTGGCATTGGCAAAGCCATCCAACCCGTAACCGGCAATCCACAAAAAGTTGATAAGCACTGCGTTCGCAGCCAGGATGAGATTGCCAGAGCGAGCCCCGGTGCGGGTGAACCAGGCATAGGCTGCGACCAGACTGAGGGTACGCAGAAGAATATCGCGGTTCAACGCAAAGAGGTGGCGCAGTCTCGCGCCGTCGATCAGTTCGCTCCAGCGCAAGTGGCCAGCGCGTGCGCCGCTGGCCAGCATCAGAACAAAGCCGAGAATGCAGCCAGCCCATTCGGCGGACATCGTGGCCGTGGCTATGCCGGCAACACCCCAATGCCAATGTAAAACGAGGGTGAGCGCAATGACTACGTTCACGAGGTTGATCGCGGCCTGTAGGAGCAAGGCCGTGCGGGCATGCTGCAGACCGAGAAGATAGCCGAGGATAGTGTAGTTCGCCAGCGCCGCCGGCGCTGACCATATGCGGATGCTGCAGTAGATGAGCGCGTTGGCATGCACTGCGGCGCTTGCGCCGAGCAACGACAGGGACGCTGCGATGAGTGGTTTCCGCAGAATAAGGATCAGCCCACCGATGAGCAAAGCGGTGAGCAGGGCGCGGCCAAAGTGGTGCATGAGCTGATCCTGGTCTGCGGCGCCGTGCGCTTGCGCGACCAGGCCGGTAGTCGCCATGCGCAAAAAGCCAAAAGTCCAATAGACAGCATTGAAAAAGATGCCGCCCACGGCCACACCGCCCAGCACCGCTGGGCTGGGCAGGTGGCCAGAGAGAATCGTATCCACCGTGGATAACAGCGGCTGGGTAAGATTCGACAGAATGAGCGGGATGGCGAGCACGAAGACTCGACGATACCAATAAGACATTTCCATGATGATAGGAGTTCAGCGTTTCACATCGGTGGGGCTTTTGCTACTGGTTGCGGCAACCAGGCATTTTTTCTCGAGGAAATGCTGACCGGGCCAGAGGTGGTCAGCGAGCTTGTGTTGGCGAGATATACTGCTCCCGATGCCCAGCCACTTGCCGAATTCTGTCATGAAAGATCCTGTCTCCTGGCTCTATCCTCCGATCGAGCCATATCGCAAGGGCCGTCTCCCGGTTTCACCCCTGCATGAAATCTATTTCGAAGAGAGCGGCAACCCTTATGGCAAGCCGGTCGTGTTCCTGCACGGAGGGCCAGGCGGAGGGTCCGATCCGAAGCAGCGCCGCTACTTCCACCCGGAGAAATACCGTATCGTCCTTTTCGATCAGCGCGGTTGCGGCCAGAGCACGCCCTATGCCGCTCTGGAAGAGAACACGACCTGGGATCTGGTCGCCGACATAGAGCAACTCCGCGAGCACCTCGGCATTGAGCGCTGGCAGGTGTTCGGGGGATCCTGGGGCTCGACCCTCGCACTGGCTTATTCCGAAAAGCATCCTGAACCGGTCACCGAGCTCGTCCTGCGCGGCATCTTTCTGCTGCGCAAGCAGGAGATCGACTGGTTTTATCAGCGGGGTGCTTCCGTGCTCTATCCGGATGCCTGGGAGCCATACCTCGCCCATATCGAAGAGGGCGAACGCGGCGATCTGCTCGCCGCCTACTTTCGCCGTCTGACGCACAAAGATCAAGGCGTGCGCCTGGCGGCTGCAAAAATCTGGAGTGGGTGGGAAGGCGCGACGTCGAAGCTGCTGCCGGACGCCGCCTTTGCCGGCCATTACGAGGAAGACGAATTCGCCCTCGCCTTCGCGCGCATTGAGGCCCACTACTTTACCAACAAAGGCTTCTTCACCAGCGACGACCAGTTGCTGCGCAACGCCTCGCGGATTCGTCACATTCCTGGAGTCATTGTGCAAGGCCGCTACGATGTAGTTTGCCCCATGGAGAGCGCATGGGCGCTGCACCGTGCTTGGCCCGAAGCAGACCTGGTCATCACGCCCGATGGCGGCCACAGCGCCTCGGAACCCGCGAACAGCCGTGCTCTGGTTGCGGCCACCGACCGGTTCGCCGGCTAGCGTTCGCGAAGCCAGCCTCCTCGAGCATTGCCATCGTCTACGTGTTATCAAGGAAGTCCTTGAAATGTTCAAGCATCCAGGCCATCTCCCCTTCCGCAAGCGAGCGTTCATGCTGAATTGCAAGTAAAATCGTTTTCCGCTCTTCTTCGCTCATTTCAGGTATCCCCTTGACGAGGCTGCTCATGTAGGTAGTATGGCTCTGGATTGCGACTAAACGTTCTACGTATAACGAAATGATCTGCTCACGAATCTCAGCGTCTACGCGGCTAAAGTGGCCCAATTTGATCCGAAAGATCTCACGGAAGTCGGGATCGTGCAGGCGTTCTGCGCTCATCAACGCGAGAAATCGTTTTCGGCCCGCGGCAGTGATCGTGTAAGCCTGCTTGTCCCGGCTGTCCTTCTGACCGCGCTTAGCTGCGGCTCGAATAAGTCCCTCCCGCTCAAGACGCTGAAACAGCGGGTAAATCGTCCCCCAACTCACGCGGCGCTGAGGACCAAAAAAGCCGTTGAGCGCCTGCTGAAACTCGTAGCCGTACCATGATCGAGCAAGCAACTTGCCCAACAAGAACAACTCGTACACTGCGGCCCCCACGATTGTGTTACTCCCGACATTTTACGCCGAAAGCCCGATGCGTTGAGCGCATGCGCAGGCGTTCCGTGCGCACCCGGAGCAAGGCATGCGATGGGTCGGTTTGCGATCAATTGACTTTGTTTCACATCGCCCAAATCATAGCTTGCATAAGGGGCGAGCTTCGCTATATAACGAAACGATATGTTGTGAAGGAGGGTCTCGATTGTTGAGCACCGGTCCAAATCACAAGGTTCATGAGCGGCGATTGTATGGGCTGTTCGGTGTTCTCGGCGTCCTGATGCTGGGGGTCTCCTTCGCGATCAATCAAGGACCGCCGGCCGGCGCAAACGATTCTGAACTGCATGCATTTGCGGTCCGCAGTTTCCGCGAGGTGATGCTGGCTGGCTGGCTGCAGGCCGTTGGGCCGGCTTTGCTGGCTGCTTTCGTGTTTGGTGTGGTTGGAGGGCTTTCTGCCCGCGGGGCGTGGCTAGCGTCTATGACCCGCTTCGGGATGACAATTCTTATGATGGTGAGCCTGGGTGAAGTGAGCCTATACTTTGCAGCGCTCTTTCCGCTACCGGACCAGATGAGTTTGCTTAGTCTTAACCTCATTAGGGCGGTTCAGCACCTCTATTTCATCCTCGCTGCCCCGGCTGTGTTTCTCCCATTCGGTTTCGCGCTTCGCCAGCTCGGGTTCAGGTTGTTGGGATGGAGCGCCGTCGGACTGGGAGCACTCTTTGCCATCATTGGATGCGTGACGATCTTCGCACAAGTCTTACCAAATCCTGTCACCGTGCTTGGTGCGGTTCAGGCTCTGTGGTGGCTCGCTGCGAGCGTTGTTATTGGCTTCGTTACGCCGCGATCCATACCTGAGATGGAAACGGAGATGAGATGAAGCGAGTTACTATGTTCGTGCGTATATTGTGGGTCGCAGCATTGGCGCCGCTGTTGTCTTCTTCGTATGGCCGTGCCGTTCAACCAGTTACGATCCATGTTGAGGTGGCTGGGTTGCGCAGTGACCATGGTCGTGTCTGGTGTTTTCTGTATAACTCGCCGTCTGGATTTCCGAAGGATCAGACCGCATCCTTTAAGAAAACGAGCAATGAGATCCAACGCAATCGCAGTTCCTGCGACTTTCCGGGTGTGCCGGATGGGACCTATGCAATCTCCGTGTACCACGACGAGAATGGGAATGGACGGATGGACTCGAATTTTCTGGGAATCCCGAAGGAAGGCGTCGGAGCTTCGAACGACGCGAAAGGCCACATGGGTCCGCCCAGGTTCAAAGACGCAACGTTCCGCATGGAGGGGGCATCGCGATCCCTGACCATTCACGTGAACTACCTGTAGAAACAAGCTTGAATAGTCGACCATTTGAAAGTTCTTACTTCAAGATCTCTGGTGCATTGCATGCGGTGGCCCACACCCCGGATCAACCGTGACGTTTCTAGCGAAATAGTTCTTATTTTCATTGATTTGTTC
This sequence comes from uncultured Acidobacteriaceae bacterium, assembly GCA_963834445.1. GTDB lineage: Bacteria > Acidobacteriota > Terriglobia > Terriglobales > Acidobacteriaceae > PALSA-350. The sequence goes on along the minus strand of CAWIBU010000009.1, from coordinate 1,819,296 downwards.
GCGAGCGATTACGCACAATGATCGGCATGCTTGGATTAGTAAACTACGCAAGAGACCCGCACTCGGTAGAGCTTCGTGAAATCCCCATGCCGGTTATTGGCGATGAAGATGTGCTCTTCAAGGTAGAAGCAGTCGGCATTTGCGGCAGCGATTTGCATCAGTACAACGGCAAGCAGAGTTGGCCCGTGAATTATCCGGTTGTGCTGGGCCATGAGTTTGCCGGTTTCGTGGCGCAGACAGGCAGCCGCGTAACCGGGTTCAAAGAAGGTGACCGCGTGGTGAGCGAGACGGCTGCGGTACTTCCATCAGACTCCGCTTTCCTGCGCCAGGGACTGTATAACCTGGAGCCGAAGCGACTGGGTTTCGGCTATGGAGTCAATGGCGCCATGGCTCCCTTCGTCAAAGTGCCAGCGCGGTGCCTGCACCGGGTGCCCTCCTCATTGGCTTTAGAAAAAGCTTCGCTGACTGAGCCTTGTTGCGTGGCCTACAATGCGGTCTGCGTGCAATCTCCCATACGCCCAGGCGACTCGGTCGCAGTCATCGGACCAGGACCCATTGGGCTGCTCTGCGCCATGATGGCCAGGCTGTCGGGAGCAGGACACGTGCTGGTGATCGGAATTCCTGCGGACGCGAAGCGCCTCGCGGTAGCGCTGCAGATCGGTGCCGACACGATCCTGGGCGGCCAGGGCGAAGATGTAGCCGAGTGGGTTCGCAACTTCGGCGATGGCTACGGCCTCGACGTGGTGATCGACGCCGCCGGTGTTTCCGCATCGCTCAAGTTGGCGCTCGAACTGGTACGTCCGGCAGGGCATATCACGAAAGTCGGCTGGGGGCCGCAACCCTTGAACTTCTCGCTCGACCCGCTGGTGCAAAAGGCGGTCACGCTGCAGGGCAGCTTCTCGCACAACTGGCCAATCTGGGAGAAAGTGATTTCCCTCCTGGCGACGGGCAAGATCGATCTTGATCCGATTCTCAATCGCGTTTCACCGCTGGCGGAATGGCACCAGGCCTTCGAGGAGATGCATACAGGCATCATCGTCAAGGGAGTGCTGCGACCATGAAGCGTCTTGAGGACAAAGTGATCCTGGTGACCGGCTCAACCACCGGCATTGGCGAGGGCATGGTCAGGGTCTTCACGCGAGAAGGCGCGAAGGTGATGATCCATGGCAGGCGGAAAGAGGCCGCAGAGACACTGGCTGCTCAGCTGGGTGAAAACGCGTTTTTCTGCATCGGGTCGCTGGAAGATCCGCAGGTTCCTTCGCGGCTGATCGCGGAAACCATCAGCCACTTTGGCAGAATCAACGGCCTGGTCAACAACGCAGCGGCCATTACCCGAGGAAATATTGAGGACACGGATGTAGAGCTCTTTGACCGCACCGTGGCGGTCGACCTGCGCGCGCCGTTTCTTCTCATCAAAGCGGCGCTTCCCTATTTCCGCAAACAAGGCACAGGCCGGGTGTTGAACATCGGCTCGATCAATGCATATTGCGGAGAGCGCAACATGGTGGCGTATTCCGTCTGCAAAGGTGGCTTGATGACCATGACGCGCAATCTTGCGGACGCTCACGGGGGCGAAGGGGTGCGGGTAAATCAACTGAATGTTGGCTGGACGCTGACGCCGAATGAATTTGCCTTGAAGATCAAAGAGGGCTTGCCCGAAGACTGGCCTACGCACGTATCCAGGCAATTTGCACCGGCTGGCCGGCTGTTAGCCCCGGAAGACATCGCTTGGGCCGCCGTCTATTTTCTTTCCGATGAGGCCGCGCTCATCAACGGCGCCGTTCTCGATGTGGAGCAATTCCCGCTGATTGGGCGGAACCCAGTGAAGGAAAGCGCCGACGGAACCCTATCATGAAGCCCAGGCTGGCTGCATTCCCGAAGTGCTACATGGATGAACTGTGCGTTCATGGCACCATGACGGTATTCGATTGGATTGAATTGGCGGCAACACTCGGCGTCGAGGGCCTGGAATTCTATTCGGGTTTTCTTCATCAAGATGAGACCTTTCTCAAGCAAGTAAAAGCGGCGCTGACACAGCATAATCTCGCGATGCCCATGCTTTGCTGCTCTCCTGACTTCACCCAGCCTGATCCTGTTTTGCTGCAAAAGGAGATCGAGCGTGAAAAGCAGATGATCGCGATCGCTGCTTTTTTCGGCGCAGGCTTCTGCCGTGTGCTCTCGGGGCAACGGCGTCCGGAGCTTAAGCGGGAAGACGGCGTGGCGCAGGTGGTGCGGGTGATCACCGGCCTGTTGCCGTTCGCGGAAGCGCACGGGGTTGTGCTGACGATGGAGAACCACTACAAAGACAACTATTGGCAATATCCGGAATTCGCTCAGAAGATGGATGTGTTCGTTGAAATCGTCGACCAGATCAATTCGCCGTGGTTCGGCGTAAACTACGATCCTTCAAACACGATTCTGGCCGGCGAGGATCCCCTCGTTCTACTGGAGAAAGTGAAGCATCGCGTGGTTACCATGCATGCCAGTGATCGCTATCTCAAACATGGAAAGATCGAAGACCTGCGTAAAGAAGAATCCTCGGTAGGCTACGCTAGCCGCCTGTCCCATGGCGTGATTGGGAAAGGCATGAATGACTACGATCAGATCTTCTCGACACTGGCGTCGGTCGGGTTTCAATCGTGGATTTCGATTGAGGATGGAGTCGACGGGATGGACGAGTTGCGCGAATCGGTACGTTTTCTCAAGACAAAGATTGACCAGCACTTTATCTCTGCATGAACACCATCGTACAAATCTCGCTTGATCTAACTTCTATTTCCGAAACGCTCGAAACGGCGAGCCTAGCCCTGCGGGCAGACGTGGATTGGTTGAGAGTGGGCCCCACTCATCATCGCTGAAGGCATGAACGGCGTGCGAGCCTTGCGGGATCAATTTACTGAGGCGCCATTGTCGCGGACTTAAAAACCATGGAAGGTCCATGTCTATCGCGATTAACCGCGGGCGCTGCCGATTCAAAGCCTGCGCCATGCGGCAAGCCGATTTGCAGCAGCACTACACGTTGCGTGAATTGCTGCCAGCAGTACCGAAAATGAGATCGACTGCGGAGCCCGCCAATCGCTCCAGTTCGCCATCGCTCTCATGCTTACCGACTCCTGCCAGCCGGCGGTAAAGCACGTCTCCCGTCAATGAGTCGTGAAGGATAACCGCAATCCGGTCAATGGAAGTCGTCTTTCGCAACTCTTCGCGACGACTCTCCAACAGAGACCGGATGAACGAAGCTGTCTTGGCAGGACCGTGTGTGTACCAGACCTCACCTACTTCAGGACAGTTCAGGGCCTCTCCGATAGCGAGGCGATGCAACTCCACAGACCGTTTTGCCGTGACCAGCTTCAGAATCTGAAAAGAGAGTTTTTTCAGACTTGCTTCAAGGTTCAATCCTGAGTAATCAATCGTGGCGAGCGGTTTATTCGCCTCGCGACACAGGTTCTCGATACTCTTGATGAATAGTCCACACTTGCCACCGAATTCGCTGTAAACAGTACTCTTCGAACCACCAGCCAGCTCGACAATCCTGTCGATGGTGACGCCCTCATAGCCGCGTTTCAGAAACAAGTCCGCTGCGACCTTCTGAAGCTTGCTGTTTCGAACCTCTGCTCGCGACCGCTTGTTAGGCATTCATCTCTCCCTATCCCCTTCCAGAATGCAGGCAAGAATGTCTTTATGAATCCACCGCTTGAACACCCTGTAGTCACAACATTTTATGCGACCTGTTGCTCCATTCCAGCCTGCATGGTGGGCCATGGACTTGTAATCATAGGTCTTCATGCTGTACTGTACAGTACAGTACAGTACAGTAGGTTGCCTACAACCAATCCCTGCCGCACATGGAGAGTGCCTTGCCGCAACCGTCCCTACGGCCAACCTTGCCTAGCGCCTGGCGCGGGCGTTGTATGGAGTCATCACGCAATTGTTCGCGCAAAGGCTATCTAATCCCAAGGAGACTTCATGGATCGTCGGAATTTCCTTTCTGGCTCTCTCGCTACTTCTGCCCTCTCGCTTGCTACTGCCGTTGATTTATCCGCTCAGGTTGACCCCACTGCGGAGAAATCTGCGCCGGAATACCTGGATCTCCGCCGCTACCATCTGGCGAATGGGCCGGGCGTAAAGCTCACCACAGCCTTTTTTGCCGATGCTTTGATCCCGGCACTGAACCGGCTGGGCATCGGGCCAGTCGGTGCGTTCTCGGTTTATTTCGGACCAGACAGCCCGTCTTATTACCTGCTGATGCCGAGTGCGAAGCTGGAGACATTAGTAACTGCAGACCTTGAGTTAGCGAAGGATGATCTCTTTATGAAGGCGGCGTCGCCGTTCTGGGATGCTCCCGCTGCCACACCGCCCTACATTCGCATAGAAAGTTCGCTCTTGCGGGCCTTCCCGGGATATCCCAAAGTCACTCCGCCGGCCTCCGCCGCAACCAAGGGAAAACGCATCTATCAACTTCGCCAGTATCAGTCGCCTACCAACATGGATCACGTCCGAAAGGTGGAAATGTTTCATAACGGAGAGTTCGGCATTTTCGCCAAGGCCGGCGCTGCCGGCGTTTTTTACGCCGATACGTTGGTCGGACCAAATCTGCCAAATCTTACCTACATGCTCAGCTTTCCTGATATGGCCTCGCTTGAGGCTGACTGGGAAAAGTTCTCCGCCGATCCCGATTGGAAGAAGCTCTCTGCCGATCCGAGGTTCAACTTAGACCCCCCAACGGTATCAAGTGTCACCAGCCTCGTGCTGCGTCCCCTGGCCTGTTCGCAGATTTAGGGGGTGAAGCTTTGCTGATGCCAGACCAATCAATGTAGATAGAGGGAAAGCGACATGAAACAGTTACTGATCGCAGGGCTGCTTCTGGCTCTTGCGGCGCCCCACGGAGACGCACAGATCAATGCAGGCGAGCAGAAGGCTGAGGCTAGCCTGCCTTTCAACATGATCCAGGTAGCGACTCTCGATCTGCCCTGGCGGATTGCCTTCCTGCCTGACGGGCGCATGTTGATCACCGAGAAGGTCGGCGGTATGGAGTTGGTCACACAACAGGGAGCCAAGACCCCCGTCGCTAATGTGCCCGCCGTTCTTAACAAGGGACAAGGCGGCATGCTCGGCGTTTTTCTCTCGCCCCATTACGCTAAAGACCATAGTGTCTACCTTACCTATTCGGAGCCTGGGGAGGGCGGTTCGAGCCTGGCTCTGGCCAGAGCTCGGCTCGCGCTGGGTCCGAATTCGGCGAGCCTTGAAGACCTCAAGGTGATCTGGCGCGATGGCGAGAGAGGCAATGGCGGTCAGTTTGGTGCGCAGATAGCTTTTTCGCCGGATGGCCACTATTTATTCTTGACCGTTGGCGATCGGCAGCGCATGACCCCGGCTCAGGATCCCAACCAGCCGCTCGGCAAGATCCTGCGTCTCACATTGGATGGAAAACCTGCCAAAGGCAATCCGATGGCGGGCAAGACCGGCGCGGCGAGCGTGCCCGTGATTGATCCACCCTCGGACACGGAAGCCGCCAAGACGGCTCCAGTGGTGAGAACGTATACCTTCCCCGGACCTAACCTGACGCCGGCGGAGACCTGGACCAGCGGCCACCGCACACCCTATGGTCTGGCCTTCGCGCCCGACGGCCGGCTGTGGGAGATCGAGCATGGTCCTAAGGGCGGCGATGAGCTGAACCTGATCGAGCCTGGCAAGAACTATGGCTGGCCGCTGGCTTCCTATGCGACCAACTACAACGGAGTACCGATCCCGAGTCCGGACACGCGACCTGACTTGACCAAGCCCGTCATCTATTGGACGCCGGTCATCGCGCCCGGCAATCTCATTTTTTATAACGGCGCGATGTTCCCGCAGTGGAAGGGTTCGGCCTTGGTGAGCGGCATGGGGAGCAAGACGCTCAATCGCATTACCTTCGACGGCCAGGGCGGCGCCAAGCCCGCCGAACGTTGGGACGTCGGTCACCGAATCCGGGACGTGGAGGTCGCGCCTGATGGCGCGCTTTGGATGCTTGAAGATTCCAGGACAGGTGGTCTCTTCCGGGTTACACCGAAGAATTAAGTCCTCTCCCCCAGCTTCGATCCCCTGACGGCCGCTTCCGCCGTCAGGGAACGGACAATTGAACGAGTTCTCCTGACTCAACCCCATGATCGGGTACTTGAGCTGGGCCGGGGCCGCCTGAGCTAGCCACGGAATGGCTTAGTGGTGAGGCGGGGCTGCCCATAGCGCGTCCTTGGTTGCCATGTCGCGCGCCACGCCAATCACCATGAACTCCAGGGGACCGCTTCCCGTATTCGCGAAGGATTTGCTTTCCCCGATACGGATCGGAATTGCATCTCCGCTGTGAATCTGGGCGCTATCGGCGCCAACTTTCACAGTGCCATCGCCGGCCAGCACATAGTAGACCTCGGCAATGTCTGGTTTCGCGTCTGGACCTACCCGGCTCCCGGGCACAAGAAGGAGATGATCGACATAGGCCCATTCCGTAGAAAACACCGCCGGTTCCAATACGCGCCGATATTGCACCGCACCCGTACCGTGGTTCATGTCCTGAACCGGTTTAAGTAAGGAGCGATCCAGGCGCATGGTGATGAATTGAGGAATCGGATCGATCGCAACCCCTTCCAGCGGATCCCCCAGATTGAAGGCGTCATAAGTTTTACTAAGACCGACATTGATGTTCAACCACTGCACTGGCTTATCGGTAGGGTTGTAGATGCCATGCGCACTGCCCATGCGATCGGGTGCTCCGGCCGGAGCCTTTAGAAGAGAGGTTCTGCCATCGATCGTGAATTGCGCCTCGCCATCCAGAATGACAAACATCTCCTCGCATTTGTTGTGAAAGTGTTGGCCGATGCCGCTCCTCGGAGCGATGACACCACGGTGCAGAAAAATTAGATTCGCATCCAGCGCATCCGTGCCCAGCAGGACCTCGAAGTCCATCGTTCCCGGACCGTCGTGGACAGCGGTCAAGTGTCGATATTTTGACGGGTCGGTGTGGGCGATACGCTGCTCGAGTGCCGCCGCGTGTGGAGCGCCTTGCTGGGCGAGTACAAGACTGGACAGAATAAATGGAATTACCCCTACGCGTTTTGAAAACTGCGTATGCATGGCGAGTCTCCGCATTCGTTGGAGGGCGCTGTTGCCTCTGGTATCAATGAAGCCCCGCCGTTTTCTGATGTGGCGTGCCCCAAAAGATAAAGGTGCCGAACCGCGTGGCGGTCACAATGTCCATGGCGCCATCGTGGTTCAGATCGACGGCTAACACGTCCGATCCGGCACCACTGTTATTGTCGACGAGATGGGGTACAAATTCTGCCCCACCGGGGGCCTTCGGATTGCGCACGGTCTGGAACCAGTAAAGAACCGGGGAACCGCGAGGATCAGGATCAATGTTGGAATCGAGGTGCGAAAAATATCGCTTACCGACAATGAAGTCCGGGATGCCGTCGCCGTCCACGTCGGCGAATGTTGACCCATGTAACTCAGAGAACGCCACTCCACCCTTTGCCGTCGAGAAATCATCCATGATCATGTGTTCGACAAAGGAAATTTTTCCCTGCGGGCTCCGCTTCTGTTCGAACCACGCCAAGCCAAACCCATGGGCGTCAAGAGAGGTAACGACGTCGTTTAAACCATCTCCATTCACGTCATAGACCGCCATCACACTGCCGCCCATGATACCCCGGGCATAGCGGGCGAAGACCGCTGGATGGTATGTCCAACTCTGCGCAGGGTTCGCCGGATGCTCCCACCAACCATAGGGGTTGACGATATCCAGGCGGCCGTCGCCGTTCATATCGCCGACTCCGATGCCGTGGGCGGCCGCATACCCTTCTTCAGAAACATTGTGGATTATCCATGGACCGGTGGGATGTGCAGGATCGGGCTTGGCATAGCGAACGTAGCCGGCGCCGGCATAAACCAGGGCAGGAACTCCGTCGCCATCCATGTCGCGCATTACCGTGATTTCACTTTGCACCGTGTCGATGACCTTGTATTCCTGCCACCGCCGCCCCTCGCCTTTAGGGTTGACGTAGAGATCGGCTCCTCCGCCGGTCCTGCCTCCGAACCGAACCGTCAGAACGTCGGGCCAACCGTCACCGGTAAAGTCGCCGGCAAACTCCATCGTTCCCTCGCTGGCAAACCCGGTCGTCGGATTGGCAGCCGCAGCCAGCCAGATTTCTCGCGATTTCAGGTAATCGGGGCCATAGTAGATGTAAGGCCCGGAGACAACGTCGAGCGATCCGTCATGGTTGAAATCGGCGGCGGCCGCGCTCCATCCGTAGTAGAAATCGCTGAGCCGCTGGCGGCGGAAGTCCGTCGACACCTGATGCGGCTGGCGTACCTTCAACCCCATATCCCCGATGGCCACGTTCTTGAATTCGACCTCACCGCTACCTCCGGCATAGAGGGCTACAGGGCCGTATCCGTCCACATCGCCGACGGCTCCCACCTCGTTCGCATTGTTCAGAAAGGTGCGAATGATGTTGGCATCGAGAAAGATCTCTACACTATTCCACTCGCCGGGCCGCAGGCTTCTATCTCCAGGCTTCAACGGGATATCGGCCGGGAGGGGGGAAAGTGCGGGCGGTTTGCATTCGCCGCGTCACCCGGCACAGGCGGCGGCGCGACCCGCATGAGGCCGCCTCCGCGCGGCAATTTGTGCCTGTCGGTGATCTTGCCCCCGGCGTCGAGGGTGACCGAGTATGCACCGGTATCGGGATCGCTGAGCGACACGTAGATGCCTTTCCTACCGCCGTCGGGTGTCTTCTCCGCGCGCAGCAGCACTCCCGTCTCGCATCCGGCTGAGCAACGGAATTCGGTATAGAAATTCACGTCCTCAAGCGAGTGATCGAGCATCAACCAGCCGCCGTCATGCGGTGTACCGCGCACTTCACCGTTCGCGGGCGTCCATATCGCGTTGCCGAGCACGGTCCAGCCCTCGAGGTTGGCGTCGTTCATCACGAATTCGGGGTGGAACGAGGGTCCCGATCCGAAAGCCGCAGGGCCCACAATCGAAATAATTGCGGCCATCGTAATTGCAGCCACGCATTCCTGGCATTTACTAAACATGGTGAACCCCGGGCCGCCGGGGGTGAAGCGCCGGAACACCCCGTGATTCACCCGAACAACGTGCTTGTCCACCGGAACAATGTTGCGTAGTATGCAATGTTACTTTCATGCACTCTCGAGACGGGCAAGTATAGCAATGCCAGGGAGCACACAGTCAAGAGATTTCCGATCAAGCCGCGCTGACCGGTAAACGATTCCTTTTTAAAGCAAGCATCTTAAACTCACACCGGCGCTGCGATCGTACAGTCGCCTAAATATACTTATGAGGCTTTTTGTAATATCCTTCGGATCGATGTCGGCGGTGAAACACCCACTGCATATTATGCAACTCGTGACAGTCCAGGTTTGTAACGGCTCGTTATGGCGAAAGGAATGGTCATGAGTTCAGTGCGCTTTCTGATCGCGCTTGCGGGTCTGTCGGTGGTATCGATGCACCTGGTTAGTGCCGAGAAGCCGGCCAAGGGTTGGACGGACTATTTGGGGGGACCGGACAGCTCTCATTATTCGTCGCTGAAACAGATCACGCCGGCAAATGTCAACCAGCTCGAAGTCGCTTGGAGCTATCCGGCAGGAGAAGGCCTTTATACGTTTAGTCCGTTGGTGGTCGACAACGTAGCTTATGTAGCGGCGAAGCAGGGAGCCCTGGTTGCGCTGGATGCGTCGAGTGGGAAGGAATTGTGGGTTCACCCCTTCGCCGTAACCGGTCGCCGTGCCGGGATCGGCGGGCAGCGCGGCCTCAACTATTGGGAAAGCCAAGATCGCTCGGATCGAAGGATTCTAGTCACGACAGGCGGATATCTCTACGCGATCGACGCGCTCACGGGGAAGACGGTGCAATCGTTTGCCGACAATGGCCGCCTCGATCTGAAGACGGGAATCGACCGCGCGCCCATCGCTCTCGCTTCGAGAACGCCAGGACGGACATTTAAGAATCTGATTATCCTGGGCAGTGCTACCGGCGAAGGGTATCTGCCGCCTCCCGGGGATATTCGAGCCTTCGATGTGCGCACCGGAAAACTCGTCTGGGTGTTCCACACCATTCCCCGCCCCGGTGAAATGGGATACGACAGCTGGCCTAAGGATGCCTACAAATACATGGGCGGGGTCGACGTGTGGGGCGAATTCACCATCGATGAGAAGCGTGGCATCGTCTATCTACCCACCGCGTCGGCGAAGTACGAGCTGTATGGCGGCGACCGTCACGGTAATAGTTTGTTTGCCGATTGTCTGCTGGCTCTGGATGCACAGACGGGAAAGTATCTTTGGCACTACCAGACGGTTCACCACGACGTGTGGGACTACGATCCCAACGCAGCGCCCCAGTTGGCGACCGTCAAGCATAACGGCAAAAGGGTCGACGTCGTCGCCCTGGCTTCCAAGAATGGCTTTCTTTATGTCTTTGATCGCGTCACCGGCAAACCCCTCTGGCCCATTGAGGAGCGCCCGGTGCCGCAGTCTGACTTACCCGGTGAGCAGACATCTCCCACCCAGCCCTTTCCAACAGTCGTCCCTCCCTTCGCGCGTCAGAACATGACAGTGAATGATCTTTATGACGGCTTCATGACGCCGCAAGAAAAGGCCTGGTGGAGGGAGCGTCTAGCGAAAGCGCGAAGCGGTCTTTACACCCCTCCGGCTCTGACCGAAACCATCCAATTGCCCAGCGTGACCGGGGGAGCTGCCTACTTCGGGAGCGGTGCCGATGCGGCCAAGGGCATGGTGTTCATCGAAACCAGGAATGTTCCATCGATTCTCAAGATGGTTCCCGCAGGTGAGTCAACTGCGGCCAACAACGGCAACCTGATTCCGAGCCGGCCTGATGGCAGTGCTCCGGCAGCGCCGGCCGGCGGCCTGGGCCCGCTGCCGTCGCGGATCGGCCGAACCATTTATGAGCAGACCTGCCAGGTTTGCCACGGCGCAAATCTCAAGGGCGACCGAGGCCCCGCAATCGACACAGCGGTAGACCGCCTGGGACCCGACGGCGTTCGCGCGGTCGTGACCAAAGGGAGAGGCGCGATGCCGCCATTTCCTTCCATTCCCGCGCAGAGCCTAACCGATCTGATTACATTTCTAAGTAAGCCCGAGTTGGCTCCTCCAGGGTCCGCCGTTCCGGGAAATATGATGACAGAACGTCTGGAGCCGGATTACCCTGCTGACCTTACCCCCCGGCCCGCACGCTATAAGACGGGTTATGGCCAGGAGGGATATATCATCACACCTCCGTGGAGCACGATCACGGCATACGATCTGTATACCGGCAAGATCAAGTGGCAGACGCCGTACGGCGATACACCGGAGGCCGGCCCCAGCGACAAGCTGCGAGGTAACGTGTTCCCCAGGAGCGGATTCGTGATTCTGGCTTCCGGCCTGATTGTCTTCGTGGACAACCAATCGAAGTTTTATGCGCTGGACGAGATGACCGGCAAGGTTGTCTATAGCAGGGATGCCCCCAACGGGGCGGCCGGGGTGCCGGCAGTCTACGAGGCCAACGGCCGCGAGTACATCCTGTTTGCCCTGACGGCGGGACCTGCTTTTCCCGAGGGTGCGAGGATGGCGCCCGGAGGCGTGCGCCCGCCGCCAGGCGTAAAGAGTTATGTTGCGTTCGCGTTGCCACGTTAGAACATTCAGGCCCGGCGCTGTCTCTTGTGCGGAATCGGGGTGCGGAGGGCTCGGATCAGTATACGTTTTCGACGATGAACCTGGATGCCAGAACCACGCAGGCCGCCCACGTAAGTCGAGGTAAACGAGATTGCAATAGAAGACGGTGGCCGGGGTAGGAACAAACCTGGCTCTGCCGCGCAATACAAGCTAACCAGAACTTTAAACAGCAGAAGAAGCCGGAGGGAATATGAGGAAACTAATTGCACTCGCGGCGTTGTGGATGGGAAGCACGGTTGCGATCGCAGGTCAGCAAACGCCGCCGGCCGTTCCCGACCCTTTGGTAGTAGCTATTGACACACAACAAACCGCAGCGCCGGTCTCTAAGTACGAGTTCGGCATGTTCATCGAACACATTGGCCCCCTGATCTATCGCAGCTTGTGGTCGGAGATGCTCGATGACCGGAAATTCTATTTCCCGATTACCTCCAGGGAACCAGCAGCCCCGGCCGCGCCTGAGGGCGGGTTTCGCCGCAACCAACTTCGTAAATGGCGCCCCGTCGGTCCCGACGCAGCGGTCACGATGGACAAAGACCAGCCTTTTGTCGGCGAGCAGAGCCCGCGCATCGAACTCGACCCCGCAACTCCGCGCGGCATCGAGCAAACGGGGCTTTCCCTGGTCAAAGGGAAGAAGTATATCGGCCGTATCTACCTTCGCGGCACTCCCGGCAGCAAGGTAAACGTCACGCTCATCTGGGGTGAAGGCGCCCCCGATCCGCAGGTTATCCCGATTGGCGTGCTCGACAGCGAGTACAAAAAGTTCCCGCTCAGTTTCACGGCCAGGGCCGATACCGATAAAGCCAGGTTCCAAATAGCGGGAACGGGCAGCGGCAGCTTTCATGTCGGTACCGTTTCCCTGATGCCGGCAGACAACGTGCAGGGATTTCGGCCGGATACGATTGCCCTTCTCAAACAGCTCAACTCCGGCATGTGGCGGCTGCCTGGCGGCAACTTCCTTTCTGACTGGAGTTGGTACGACGGTGCGGGCAACATCGATAAACGTCCACCGACGTTTGACTATGCGTGGAATGCCATGCAGTCAAACGATGTCGGCATGGACGAATTTATGACACTATGCAAGCTCATCGGCGTTGAGCCGTACGTCACGGTGAACGCGGGCTTCGGCGATGCCCATTCGGCCGCGGAAGAAGTTGAGTACATGAATGGCTCAGTCAATACGCGCCTCGGCGCCATGCGTGCGCGCAACGGCCATCGGGAACCTTATCACATTAAGTTCTGGAATATAGGCAACGAGCCCTGGGGCACCTTCCAACTTGGCTATACCGACCTCAAGTATTTCGTTCTTAAGAACAATGAATTTGCCGCCGCGATGCGAAAGGTTGATCCCTCGATCACCCTGATTGGTTCGGCAAAAATGCTGGAACCCATGTTTCTGAGAGGTGAGAATCGCGTCAAATACGTTGATAACCTGCAGCCGCTCTACGGATCGGACGTTGACTGGACGGGCGGCCTCCTCACCCATTCATGGGGTACTTTCGATGGCATCGCCGAGCACTGGTACGAGTCGCCCGGCAGGCACTTCGATACACAACGCGCCAGGAACCTGCCGCTCGATGCTCCTCAGGACGATGCGTATGTGAAGTATGACCCCACTACACTCGAGTTTGCTCGCTATGCGGGCAATGTTATCCGGCGCAAAGCGGAGGAGTGGCAGGGTTACCAACAGCGGTTCCCAGCCATGACCGGCAAAAAGATTTTCCTCTCCATCGATGAATACGCGTACTTCGGCGGAGGCCGGGGCACGGGGCCAAATCTTAAGGTGGCTCTCGCCTACGGAATGCTCTTCGACGAGATGATGCGGCACACTGATTTCCTCACTATGTCGGCCCACACCATGGGTGTCTCGACCATGGACTATACTCCCACCGCCGCGACTATGAATACTACCGGGCTGATTTTCAAGATGTACACCAATCAATTTGCCGGTACCATCCCGGTCGCTCTATCGGGCAATTCGCCCCAGCCTGCAACGAACAATTCGACTTATGCGGATGAACCCAAACAAGCGTCCGGCAGCCCGACCTATCCGCTCGACATGTTTGCAGCTCTCACCCCGGATCACAAATACCTCACTCTTGCGGTCGTAAATGCAACCGAAACGGAACAGAAGTTCACTCTGAACGTAGCCGATACACTCCTCTCCGGGCCAGCCACGTTGTGGCAGATGACGGGGAGCCGTTTGGATGCGGCCAATCACGTTGGCCAGGCACCGCAGGTCGAGGTAAAGGAGATGTCAGTGGGCAACACGTCAGGGTCCATCCCGGTGGCGCCAACCAGCGTGAACATTTATCGCTTTCCGGTGACCGTAAGGAGCCGGTAGGAACCATGGCTGGGCGGATTATGGGAGGAGTGCCTGTTTGGAGATGGGACGGAACTAGCTTGAAACTTATTTTGGACAAGTTCAGGCATCCGTTCTGATGCTCTCACGCGCTGAAGGCGACGTAGATAGGTCGGAACCGATGTGCCGCTCTTGATTCCATTGGTTGCCCCCCAGGGATTCATATGCGTTGAATCCAAACGAGTTGTCCTGCTTTTCCACAGCGGTACCCCGTTTGATACCCCTAAGTCAAGGTTGACGTTAGCGCACTGTGCCGAACCGCCGCGAACCTGACCGGAATTTTGTCGTTCTCATCCCGAATTCAGGAGGCCCGCAGCTTTTCGGGGTTCTCACGTTAGATACCGGTTCGGCGGCTCTCTCATTATCTTCACGGAGCAAATCAAGCGCGCTGGGTGCCGACCCGTCGAAAAGGATGGATATGCCGCCAGATCGAAGTCCAGCTTGGATTTTGAGGCTAAAATCATAGGGAATAGCGGCACGGTGCCGCACAATTTCTCATGAGCGAGATATTGAATTCCATTTCGATTCAGGGCTACAAGTCCATTCGGGACCTGCCGCCCTTTGAACTCAGGAATATCAACATCCTCATCGGTTCGAACGGAGCTGGAAAGAGCAATTTCGTGAGCTTCTTCCGGATGCTCCGCGAACTTTTTGAGCAACGTCTCCAGACCTTCCTCGCTCAGGAGGGTGGGGCGGACGCTTGTCTCTACCTCGGACCACAGGAGACAAGAGAGCTCAAGGCTGCACTCCGATTCGGAGACAACGGATATGAGTTCACCCTCGTCCCCACGGCCGACGGTCGGCTTGCGTTTTCCTCGGAGATGACGGTTTATCGTGGTCATCTCGTGTCGCGACGTGAGTCAAAGCGATCGCTCGGTTCCGGATATTTCGAGGCCCAGTTGAAGGACCGCAAGGACGACTCCGGGGTTTTCACCAACCTTGGGGTTGCTCACTACGTTTGGGCCGCACTCTCCGATTGGGTGGTATATCACTTCCATGACACCAGCCAGTTTGCCAAGGTTCGCCGTCCTGGTGCGATAAACGACAATGCAGTTCTGCGCCCAAATGCCGAAAACCTCGCGGCGTTTCTTTTCCGTTTGCAGTCAACGCACACCGAGGCATACGGGAAGATCCGCGACATTGTACGACTTGCCGCTCCCTTCTTCGATGACTTCAAGCTGCGGCCGACACCAGCCAATCCTGAACTGATCCAGCTGGAGTGGCAGCAGAAAGACTCGGTCTATCCCATGCTCGCGAGCCAGTTGTCTGACGGCACCCTGCGTTTCATCTGTCTCGCCACGGCGCTCGTGCAGCCGCAGCGCCCACGAACCATTCTTTTCGATGAGCCGGAGCTTGGGCTTCATCCATATGCCTTGACCGTGCTCGGGAATCTCGTGCAGCAGTCCATCGCCCCCTGGGGGACCCCATTCAATCAGGTCATCCTCTCGACCCAGTCAGCGCTCCTGCTCAATGAGTTCAGTCCAGACGACATCGTGGTTGTGGACCGGTCTGACGGTCAATCTGTACTTCGCCGGTTGGAGGCTGCCCACCTGAACGAATGGCTTGCGGACTATACGCTCGGCGAGTTGTGGCAAAAAAATCTTCTCGGAGGACGGCCCAGGCTGGACAATCACAAGAATCCGCCAAGCGTGGCGGAGTTCTCCCATTGACGCGTATCAACATCGTTGTGGAAGGGCAGACAGAGGAGTTCTTTATCAAAAAAGTGCTCGCTCCAGCCCTTTGGCCTCGTCAAATCTACCTTACCCCGATCATTCTTGGCGTTCCCGGCCATAAGGGTGGGAATGTCAATTATCCTCGCGTGAAAAAGGATGTTCTGCTCCATCTCCGGCAAGACCCTACGGCGTACTGTTCGACTATGCTGGATCTTTACGGACTCGGCGATGGCTTTCCGGGTGTGCCCCCTCCGCCTCACTTCGCCGGCGCCCAGAAAGCAATTGCCCTCGAAAGGGCGATCTATCAGGACATCGTTGCTTCCGCACCCGAAACGCGGGCGGATGTCCGATTTTATCCCTACCTGCAGGTGCACGAATACGAAGGTCTGTTGTTCAGCGACCCGATCGCATTCGCTCGAGGGCTTGGACAGCAAAACCTTTCCGGGCAATTGCAAGCTGTCCGCAATGACTTTCAAACTCCGGAAGACATTAACGATGATCCGAATCGCGCTCCGTCCAAACGTGTGGTCGCGCTGTACTACAGCTACCGTAAGGTCATCGAAGGAACTGTCGCGGCTCAGGAAGTAGGCATCGAAAGCATGCGTCAGCAGTGTCCCCACTTTCATCAGTGGGTGAGTAACCTCGAGGCCTTCGCTCCGCTCGAATAATCTAAAGGTATAGGGGAGGGGGACCCGGAACGAGGTAGTCCACTGTCCTAACGAATTCCGCGGGATTCAAACGATTTTGAAGAGAGATGGCCGTTCCGATGCGGGGGGCCGGCGGGACCTATGCGCTAGTGCACGTAGTATTCCGTGCAACACATCGTCCAAACGTTTGGTCACGTCCTCTGCAAGAAATCGCAGCACAAAATAGCCATGTTCCTGCAACACGGCATCCTTATGCCGATCGCGGCGGTACGCTTCCGTGTTCTCAAGATGCTGCGCACCATCCAGTTCAACAGCTATCCGGGCATCCTCACAAAGCAGGTCCACCTCCATTCGACCCCAACCATCAAACGGGATGGGCAACTCGGCATTCAGTAGAAACCGGCCAGAAGTCTGCGGCAGCGTTTCGAGACGTCGGAACAGAAATTGCTCGCCTGCGCTCCTGGCCCGCGAACCGCCCTTTTCATTCACGGAAAGATTGGCTGCGGCACGAGCGAAAAGCTCTGCCAATGGCACATCCACGCCATCCAGAGCGAGACGGCGGACGCTCGCCGCGTATTCGCTTCTCCAGAGCGAATCGTCTGGCAGCTCGACGTCGGGTGGCCAACCGGGCATGGCGCTGCCTGGCAGCCTGATCGTATAGCCGACGGCCTCGTAACCCTTGCAGCGGCGATCAAACATGCGCGCCAGCATGGGCACGTCGAGATCGGCGTAATCGTATACCCGCACTTCTCGTTTGCCATCATGGAGGCGGTGCAAGCGGCCTACGTACTGCGCGATCGTCCCTCGCCAGGAGACCGGTAGCGTGAGAAAAAGGGTGTCGAGTCTTCCATCATCAAAGCCTTCCCCGGCGTAGCGCCCTGTCGCAAGAAGAAGCCTTTCTTCGGAATCTGGGATGGCGGCCAAGCGGGCACGAATCTTCGCGACGTCTTTGCTCCCCATGCCTCCGCGGAGGACGACCACATGCTTTACGTCGGGCGACAGCCGCTCTGTCAGCAGGTCGAGATGATCATTGCGCTCCGTGAGCACGATTGGAGAACGGCCTTCCTGTACAGTTCGCGTGACGTCTCGACATATCTGTCGCGTGCGCGCTTCGGCACAGATCAGTTGCTCCATAAGCTCGCTGTACTGGACCCGAAGGTCTGCGTTCGGCACGCGCAAGGCGCGAAAGCCTGTAGGCCGCACCAGAACCAGATGATCGAAGGGACGCGAAGCGGCCTGCGCCTTCGCGTCAACGCGATGGCGTACGGGGCCGCACTGCATAAAGATGATAGGGTGGTGACCGTCCTTCCGCGTCACCGTGGCCGAAAGTCCGGTTACGAATCTGGCCTTTGCGCTGCGTGCCACTTGCTCAAAGCTATAGGCTGACAAATGATGGCATTCGTCCACAACAAGGTGCCCGTAGCGCGCAATGGTTTCATCCACGGTTCCCTTCTTGACCAGGCTTTGGATAGTGGCAACGTCGATAAGTCCGGTTTGTAATTTGCGCCGCCCTCCCAGACGCCCGACCGCATTCACCGGGAGCCCAAGAAACCTTGACAGTGCCTCAATCCATTGCTCCTGCAATTGCCTCCGGTGCACGAGCACGAGCGTATTTACGGCACGCTGCGCGATGATCCATGCGGCTACAACCGTCTTGCCGAATGCCGTGGTCGCAGAAAGCACCCCCGTCTCATGGGCTAGCATGGCTTCAGCGGCTGCCCGCTGTTCCGGACGCAGTTCGCCATGGAAAAGCACGGAGAGCGGGTCCCCCTGGCAACGCTCATCGCGAGTCGAACATGGAATGGCGAGATCAGAAAGAGCCTGCAGGAGGTCAACTTGGCAGCCCCTCGGTAACCCGATATGACGTGGATAGTCCCGTGCGCATCCAATGACTCTCGGTGTGTCGTACGTGGGAAGGCGCATCGCTTGCGCGCGGTAGAACTCCGGGTTCTGGAATGCTGCCAGGCGAAGCAGCCGGTTGCGGAGCGAAGGAGGCAAGTGTTCTTTTGCAATGTATATTTCATTGCTCAGAATCAGTTCCAGATTTCGAGGTAGTAGATCGGCGATAGCTTTCACTCTCGGGGATGCGGAACGTCTCCACGAAGTATCCTCTTCCTCTTCATCGGCGGGGTAGCACCTGACTCCGACGACCTGGCCTTTCGCTTCGGCCTTTCGGACAATTCCCTCAATTTGGTCACGACTGATTCTGCGGACCCCAGATAGAAAACTCCATTGATCGAAAAACGGAGCCGCGGTGTCATCGATAAAAACACTATTTCCAAGCTTCCGGGGCTTGTTTTGCAGAGGTAAGGCAATCAGGTTACCGAAGCCGCCCTTCGGCAACGTGTCCTGATTAGGAAAGAGCCGGTCATAAGAGTCCAGGCCGAGGTCAGGTCTGCCTTCCATCGTTTCCGTCAAAACATACGAACCGAGCTTTCGCGCAAGTGCGGCGGGAACAGCTTCCTCGAAGAAGAGCCAGACATGGCCGCCACTGCCAGAGCGCGACCTCTCAAGTATGGCTGGTATCTCCAAACTGCGGCATGTTCCAAGAAAGGCCCTCGCATCACCGAGCCAGGTCGCTTTATCAAAATCCGCCGCAATGAAAAAGCATGTCTCGTCAAGAAGCATGGGGTAGATCCCCATGGTGAAATCCCAGCCATGATCATCATGGCCGGAGAGATGAAAACGAATGACGTCATCGGTAATCGGTAGAAAATGCTGGAAGCGGCAATTTGAGCATTTGACCTTGGGCTTCTCGCAGACGCCCTTAATCCATTCATTTGCGCATGTGGGCGAGTAGCCAGCCTTCCCGGTCTTTCGGCTCTCGAACCGCCGCGGATAAACATCTTCCCGGCCACGGAAAAGCGAACGGAACAGTCTGATCTTGCCTTCCGGCGGAGAATAACGATCGATGCGCTGAGTTGTTTCCATTGCGGCTTGAAATTTGTGATTTTCGCCAAGGCCTATATTGTAGGGCGACAGAAATCGCACGGTCGCCGTATCGCCCATTTCCCGATAATTGGGAACTGAACGCGCAACAATGTCTTCGGCAATTGTGCCACGGGTGCGGCACAATTCGCTGGCGCCAATGAATCCTGCACTCTGAAATGATCGTCAGACATCGAGTTGGTATCGCCAGTATTGGGACTCAGCAAAAGTGGATCGGAGGAATACTGGGCGTTTCAACTACAGCTATGTCGTGCGCTCGCTATCCAACACTACCCGGCAACTAAGTCCGGGATTCGAATAACCACCAGTAAGCGGTTTATTATTAATTACTTATCTGGTCTGAGTTGCCCCCCATGGATTCTTAGTGGCTCAAAACAAACATGATAGGAGGCTTGCATCGCCATGGTACCCCCAGATGTACCCCAGTGAAATTCTCCTATTTCTCCTCGTACTTTTGGGACATCGAATTGTATGTTGATGGCACCCGCGAACCCGCGGTGAGTCGTGATCAGGGGCGCAAGAAGGCGCTGGTACGAAGGCGACGACTGCGGCGTCCCCTGCCGGCTGGATTCACGTTCGACCGTGCCGATGCGCATGAGCGATAGAGTGCAGATTATCCCACTCAAGCCAAAGAAGGGCTTGAATGGCCACCCAGCCTTTGTTCGAAGGATAGAATTTCACGGATGTTGGTTAGGGGGATGTAGTCAGCACTCTGATGGTTACGATTTGATGTGGATGGATGGGGAGGTCGAATTGCTGGTCACCGGCGAGCGGCAGGCGCTGCTGGTCTCGTTCTACGGCGTCGGATTGCCACGCTTCTTTCAGGTGCAAAGATGGCGTGTGAACGGTGACGGTGCGGGTTGCGGCGCCGAGGTCCAGGAAACGCAGGATGGTTCCGTTGCCATCTTGCGCGGGTTTCCAGGCGGTGAGCACCAGAGTGGGATCGTCTATCTGCAGGAAGCTTGACTCCCTTCCGCTAAGTGGGCGAGTAACGGGCTGCGCCTTGTCCTGCGTGGTGATGCGGTTGATTTCGAGGGGCGTCATCTCCTGCCAGCCTAAGCGGCTTAACCGGGGAGCATCCGTGGCCGGTGCGCTGGTGAGGACGTAGCGGAAATGAAAGGCTCCGCCCTGCCCCGCGCGATAGTTGGTGGTCCAGTAGTTATTCATGACGTACGAGAAGATGGATGCGGGGCGCACCCCGAAGTCAGTAGGCCACGCACCTCGGTTCAGATCACCCAGGGTTACGAGGGAGGCGTCGAGCGGCATCAGGGTGAACGAGGCAGCCTGGTCTTCGACTGTGACCCAATGCTGCACAGAGAACCATTCATGGCCTGCCCCGGGCATTGCGTCGTGGGCGGGATCGACGACTCCGTCTTGAATCTCATACTGAAACTTCGGGTGCTCGATGGCAAAGGGAAAGGCGAAGTAGGCCGCTTCTTTTGTGTCCACTTCGGTCTTCTCCACGGTTTCATCGATCTCGATCTTCTTTTCGTTATCGAAGAGTTGGAGTTCCGTTGCGATGTGCGGGGTGTTGGTCGCGGAACTCTCCATGCGCGCTACCCAACCCCAGGCCGTGCGCGTGACCGACACGAGGTGGCCATCGTGGGCGGGATGGATGGCAAGCTTCGGTGGAGGTAGTAGCTGGCTATATTGGAGCAAGGAATTTGGCGCCTGGTCGCCGCCCGTGGCATAGAGATACTGACCGAACCGATAGGGGGTTTGCTGATCAACGAGCTCGCGCTGTAGTTGCTTATCGTAGACGCTGCGTAGCGCTCCGGTTTGGGGATCGAGCTGCACGCGATACCATGCGTTTTGCAGGACGGTTTGTTGCGTAGCCGGTGCTGCCGCGGGAGCTTTGTCGGTGTCGCGCAGGCGATAGACCTTGTAACCGAAGGCGGGAATATTCTCGGCGAGGAAGCGGACGCGGCGAAAATCTTTGCCGCCTCCCGTTACTTCGGTGGGGAGGGATTGCCCGGTGGACGAATCGACGATCTGCGCGAGCCAGTTGGCAACATCAACGGATACAAGCTGGCTGCGTTTCCAGTTGAGCGTATTGAAGACGACCAGACTATCGGCATCCGCAGCGATCGAGTCGGCAATGGTGGCCATGCTGGAGCGCAGCACGGAGGCAGCGAGTTGCTGCGCCTCGAAAGCATACTGATGTTTAACAGTGAGCTGTTCGCGCGTCTCCTCGCTGGCTGGGTTCACGACGCTATCGCTCGCATCCCAGGTGTGCTCATCCATGAGCAGCATGTCGCGCCACATCCTGGTGAGATCGCCGGTGTTGGGCGCGAGACGCGGATCGATAAGGGACGCGAGGGTAGACAACTTTTCCGCAGAAGGTCCGCGGCTTTCGTTTTCACGTTCGATAGCGGCATAGCGGGCGTCGGAGGCGATGCCATCCTCCCAGTAAGGGCCGCCATCTCCGCTGATCGTCGGTATCCCGTCACCAAACTGTGCGGCAACGGTCGCCAGCGCTTCATGGACGCCCGCGTATTGCAGGTGGGGAAATTGATAGAGGCTATTCCATTGATCAACAAGTTCCGCCTGCTGCGGAAAAAGGTCGGTGTTCTCGGCCTGGGTGCCGAAGATGATCGTGGAGTGGGCACGATAGGTGGGTAGTTGGTATTGCTGCAGAAACACCGGCAGAGTTTCGCGCCCCGCCTGGGCGACCGGCGGCAGGCCAAACAAGAATTGCATTTGCTGGTAGTGGCGCGCGTACCAGAGGAGAACCTTTTCGCCATCAGGACCTTGCCACCAGATAGGTGAGTGCTGGTTCAGGTGCCCCTGGAAGAACACGGGCGCGCGGAAGTTGTCGCTGCCGGCAAGGAGTTGATGGATGCCTGCTGCGGCCAGCACGGACGCGTAGGACCAGGAATACGAGGGTACGTCCGTGATGTTGGCATAGTTGAAGGGGGTTTGGTGGAGACGACTGAAAGCTTGACTGGGGTAGAGGGAGCGAATGAGGAGCTCGGCAGTGGGAAAACCGGTGAGTAGACTTGCGTATTGCGCGGGCACGAAGAGTTGTTGCTTCTGGATGGCAGCGATGGCGCGTTGCTGCTCGGTGGAAGTGCGCGTCGCCAGGAACTGTTCAAGAGACCACTCCCCATCGAGACTGAAGCGGAAATTGGGATGCTGCGCGGTGAGTTGTAACGCTTCGTCGATCACTCTGCTCTGAATGGCCGCGACCTTGGCCTGGTAGTCGGAGTAACCAATATCCAGATGAATGTGCGGAATGAGATAGAGCGTCCATTGCTTTGCCGGGTCGATTGTCTGTTGGCTGTGTTCGCGGTGGCCGGTGAGATTCCAGCTGAGCTTGATGGGGGAGTGGGCCGAAAACTCGGGCAGGGCGAACTCGAGTTTCTGTTCGCCGAAGTCGTGGTCCCGGGGGATTGAGCGATGATCGTGGTGGCCCTCGATCAGCAGATCCATAGCGGCGTGCGGGACAGGCTGGCCGATGTAGTGCAGGGTGCAGTCTACAAGCTCGACCAGATGGCCGTTGTGCCGCTGGTAGAAGACGGTTGGCTCGGTGCTTACGGAAGAATGGTGGGTATCGGCGGCGGCGTTGCTGCTGCTTAGTTCGATGGCATCGTAGGTCAAACTGGCTTCGGGTACAAACTTCGCGGCTTCTTCGACGGGCTGTACGGTGAGGATGTTTGCGCCCTGGTGGAGATAGCTTCCGGGGAAAGTGAACTGGACGTCCGCGTAGGAGATGACTGCGTCACTGGCGCCATTGTGGTCACTGGGGTCGGTGTTTGAGCCAGCATGCAGGTAGAACTTGCCCTTTTTCCCGTTGATGGAGACTTCGAGTGTAGGCACGCTGGCGGCTTCCAACAGCAGTGCGATGTGGAGTTGGTAACTCGCGGCTGGGAGCTGTTGGAGGAGAAATTGGATCGTCCAAGGAGCCGAACGGGGGGCCGTCCCGGTGGCGGACTGGACCGGCTGCACGGCGTACCAGTCTCTTGCAGGATTGCTTTGGCCTGCGAGGAAGTTGACTGGTCTGTCTGGGGAGCCGTCGGCGAATTCGGTGGAGGTTCGGTCGAAGTTTCCTATGCGCCAAAGGGATTGCGCGTTCGCTTGCAGGGCGACGAAGACGAGCAGGCAGGCGGTGAGTGGCTTCATTGGTTGTCCTGGAGGGGGCCTGCTTTGGGTTGTACCATGATCAAAACGTTTTTATATTCTGTTTTTATGCCAGGCGCGCTTGGTGAGTGGCAAACAGTAATTCGGCAACGCTCCACTCGGGATGACAAATTTGTTTAGGCGAGAATGAGCGCACCGGCTTCATTTTGTTGCCGGGGCCGTGGATTCGCGGAGGCAGAGGGTTGATTTGAGGAGGATTTCGCGGGGTGCGACTTCAATCTCCTGCTGGTCCGACTCGATGGCGTGGCGTAATAGTTCTACGGACGCCTTGCCCATCTCGTAGCTTGGCTGCGCGATGGTGGTAAGACTGGGCGTCATGACAGCGGCCCAGTCAGCATCGTCAAAACTCATTACGCTGACCCGCTCGGGACAGGGCGTTCCCAGTTCCCGGATTGCTCGCAGGACACCGAGGGCCATGCGATTGTTCATGGTGAAGATGGCGGTGGGTGGCTCCGGAGCTTGCAGTAGGCTGAGCCCAATGCGATAGCCGCTCTCAATATGCGAGTCACCTTGCTGCATCGACTTCTCAATCGTTGACAGGTTGGCCTCCTGCATGGCCTTGCGGCATCCCTCTACGCGATAAAGGCTGGTGGAATGGACCACTCTTCCCGAGATGACGGCAATGCGTTGATGACCGAGGTCGATCAGATAGCGCATCGCGCGATAGGCCGCGTCGAAGTTGTCGGTGACGACACAATTGACGGAGGCGTTGAGCGGCGTGCAGTCCACGAAGACGAGGGGCGCGCCATCGCGCACGGGGGTGTGGCGTGCCGCATAGGAATCAGAGGGAGCAAGAAGCACGCCGTCGACCCGTTGGGCGAAGAGCGCATTCAGGTGCCTAAGCTCGAGCTCGGGCTGGTCGTTGGAATTGCAGACCATCACTTCGTAGCCATGCTTGATGGCTTCGTCTTCAACACCGCGCAAGGCCTCCACGAAGAAAGGGTTGGTGATATCCGGAACGACCAGGCCGAGGATGTGGGTACGCCCGCTGCGCAATCCCCTGGCCCCGCTGTGGGGGGAGAAACCCATGGCTTTGATGGCTTTTTGTACGGCGGCGGTGAGCTCCGGGCTGACGATGCCTTTGTTGTTGACGACCGCAGACACGGTGGATATGGAGACACCCGAGACCCTGGCCACATCTCGCATGGTGTACTGCGTTCGCTTTGCCATGCGTTCGGAGCCTCCTTCTGGTGATGGGTCTTAGCCATGCTAGCGCATCGCCCGGCAGGACGACGTGCGGATGGACAAATTCCTCGTTTACTGTAATAATAACGATTCGAACGCTCCCCCCGCGTGGCATGTTCTGCGCCTGTTTACGTCCTGACTGAGAAGGCTACCTATGAACGAGCAGCGGGATCGCCGCAGTCGTGTCTGGATCGGCGTGGACATCGGGGGTACGAAGACGGCCATCGTTCTATCCTCCGCACCGCCTGCGATTATGACCCGCATTGAATTCCCTACCCTGCCGGAAGATGGGCCAGAGCGCGCCCTTGACCTGATTCAGAAAAGCATCCATCAACTGCTTAGCCAAATCAGCCTTGAGAACGAGCGAGTGGAAGGGATTGGGGTTAGCTGCGGAGGGCCTCTGGACCGCATCGCCGGAATTATCCAGGCGCCGCCAAACCTGAACACCTGGATGAATGTTCCCATCAAATCAATCCTCGAGCGGGAGTTTCAGACGGGTTGCCGGGTGGAGAACGATGCCAACGCAGGCGCGGTGGCAGAGTATCGTTTTGGCGCCGGTCAGGGCGTGCAGCATATGGTTTTTTTGACCATGGGCACCGGCATGGGTGCGGGCATTATTGTGGACGGGCGGTTGTACCACGGAGCGTCGGACATGGCGGGCGAGATTGGGCATGTGCGGCTGACTGCTTCCGGGCCGGTCGGCCACAATAAGGCCGGGTCGGTTGAGGGATGGGCCAGCGGCCGCGGCATGGCGCAAATGGCCCGCCAGGAGATCGCTGCGGCGGTCAATGGCGGGGAGACAACTCTTCTGGCGGAAACGCTGCGCGCGAACGGGAACCTCACCGCGAAAGACGTTGCGCTGGCGGCACAGCGAGGCGATAAGCTGGCGCTGCGGATCGTGCACGAAACCGGTTACCGTTTGGGAGAAGCGTTGGCGGTCCTGGTGGATATTCTGAACCCGCAGCGGATTGTCATTGGCGGTTTAGCGCTGCGCCTCGGCGAGAGCCTGCTTGGTCCCGCGAGAGCTGCCATGCAAACCGAGGCGCTGGGTACCTCGGCATCGCTGTGCCAAGTGGTGCCAGCCGCGCTGGGAGAGCAAATTGGCGACATCGCGGCTGTTTGTGTGGCGATGGGATTCTAGGAGCGCGGTGACGAAAAGGCTGAGCGTGGTGGGGTTTATGCTGCTGATCGGTATAGCTCTGGCTCCCGCGATACGGGGGCAGGTTGCCGAACACGTCGATCCGTTCCTGGGGATCGAAGGTGGGGGTAATACGCTCCCTGGCCCTTCCCTCCCCTTTGGCATGATCAAGCCCGGGCCGGACGTGGGCGCCAACCAAAGCAATTCCGGTTGGGAGGCGACCGGCAAGATCAACGGGTTCAGCCAGACGCATGTGAGCGGAACGGGGGGCGGCCCGAAGTATGGAAATATCCTGCTGCAGCCGACGATCGGCGCGCCCCAGGCGAGCGGATACGGCTCTGACCGGGGTAGCGAGCAAGGGACGATCGGCTACTACCGGGTGCGGTTGCAGCGATATGGAATCGATACCGAGATCACGACCGCCCGGCGAGCCGCGATCTATCGCTTTACCTACCCGGCGAGCACGCAAGCGAACATCCTGATTGATGCGGGGCACTGTCTGAGTTGGATCAGCAAGGCCGGGGAAGGGCAATTTATCACCGCCACGCAAACAGAAGTGGTTTCCAATTCGGCGGTCACCGGTTCGAGCAGTGTGACCGGCGGATGGAACCAGCAGACGACCTCCTACACGGTTTACTTTTATGCGGTGAGCGATTGGCCCGCCCGCGCATGGGGCACGTGGGAGGACGGAATTCTGCATCGCGGATCCAAAGTGAGCGCGGGGAAAAGGAGCGGGGCCTGGTTATCGTTCGCGACTAAGCCAGACCAACAGGTGCGGCTTAAGATCGGGATCTCCTTTGTGAGCGTCGCCCAGGCGAAACGCAACCTGGAGCAGGAGATTCCCGATTTCGATTTTGATCGCGTGCATCGGGAGGCGATGGCGTCGTGGAATGAAGCCCTGGGGGCGATCGAGCTTGGAGGGGCCTCGAACGAACAACAGCAAATGTTTTACTCCGCGCTGTATCACACGATGTTAATGCCGGTGGATCGTACCGGGGAGAACCCTTTATGGCAATCGGACGAGCCCTCCTACGATGATTATTATGCGATCTGGGATACGTTCCGCACGTCAGGACCGCTGCTGACGTTGATTGCGCCCAGGCGTCAAAGCGATATGGTGCGCGCCCTGGTTGACATCTATCGCCACGAACATTGGCTACCCGATGCGCGCAGCGGCAATTTCACCGGCCGCACCCAGGGTGGCAGCAATGCCGAGTTCTTCATCGCCGACGCTTACGTCAAACATCTGCCGGGTATCGATTGGCAGCAGGCCTACCGCGGCATGCTGCAGGATGCCGAGACGCCTAGCGCCGAACCCACGAAGGAGGGCCGCGGCGGCCTGGAGGACTGGAAGACGCTGGGATACGTAACCATCGAGGGCATAGACCGGCCGGGGTCCAAGCAGATGGAATATGCGGCTGATGATTTTGAGATTGCGCTGGTGGCCAAGGGAATGGGCAACGAAGCGGATTACGAGAAGTATTTGCGCCGCTCCAGCAACTGGAAGAACCTTTGGAATGCGGGCATAACCGACAGTGGGGTGCATGGCTTCATCGAACCCAGGCACCGGGATGGCAGCTGGAAGAAGGGCTTTACAACCCTGCAGAGTTGCAGCTGGGGGGGCGATACCTTCTACGAAGGTAATTCGTGGACCTATTCGCTCTTTGTGCCGCAGGATGTTGCTGGAGTTATGAAGCTGGCGGGCGGCAGGGATGCGTTTGTGCAGCGGCTGGATGCATTCTTCACCGGCAAGGGGCGGTACGATGTCGGCAATGAGCCCGGGTTCCTGAGCCCGTATCTGTATATCTGGGCGGGACGGCAGGATAAGACCTCAGATCGAGTGCAGGAGATTATCGCCAGGAGCTACCGCACGGGCAGAAGCGGGCTACCGGGCAATGACGACTCGGGAGCCATGTTGTCGTGGTATGTGTTTGGTGCGATGGGTATCTTCCCCAATGCGGGGCAGGATGTATATCTGATTGGGCACCCCAGTTTTCCAGAAGTGACGCTGCACCTGGCCCAGGGGAAGAGCTTTACCATCGAAGCGCAGCATCTTTCGCCGGCGAATGCGTATGTGGTTGCAGCCACGCTGAATGGGAAGCCGCTCGAACGGGCCTGGTTTCGCCATCAAGACATAGTGCAGGGCGGCCGGTTGGTGTTGACGATGGCTGCGAAACCGGGAACGTGGCCGTCAGGCGATGTGCCCCCTTCCCTTTCCGCAAAGTAGGACAGTAACAGACAGGACCAGTGAAATGACGAATAAGGGTCTATCGCGGCGCAGCCTGATGAAGCTTGGCGCGGGGGCTGCGGCCGCCAGCGTGCTTCCGAACGGGCTGCCGGGTTCCGAGGTAGCGCGACCGATGACGACCGTCGCACAACAAGAGCCAATCGATTATGTGAATGTGCTGTTTGGCACCGCGTCGCTCGATGACCCGGCGCTGATTGGCAATGCGCCCCCTCTCGGAGAGGAACTGTACACGGGCATGGTGTGCCCTGGCGCAGCACTACCGCATGGCATCGACGTGAGCCCGGTGAACAAAGACATTGCCCTCTCATACCCACACGGCAATTTGTACGCGTACACCCATCCGCGGCGCACGCTGATTGGCTTCTCGTGCATGGTGGACGACATGCTGCTGATGCCGCTGGTGGGTGATTGGACGACGCCACCGGACCGAATTCGCTACGCCTCGTTGTATGACAAGCAGAGTGAACGATCGACTCCGGGCCACTACGAGGTGTTTCTTCCCGATCACAAGATCCATGTTGAGCTCACGGCGACTGCGCTGACCGGCCTGTTTCAATTCACGTTTCCCAAAACCGATCGGGCGACGATTCTGCTCGATCTTGGTCCGAGCAAAGAGTCGACCCTTGAAATTGTGGGCGAGCGGACGGTGCGGGGACGAACCGAGAAGGGCAGGAGCGCTTTTGTAGCTGAGTTCTCCATGCCTTTTGGAGGCTTTGGTACGTTTCATCGCGATCCTCCTGCTCCGGGGATGGTCGGCGCGGATTGGTTTCTGCTTGGTTTAGACAAGATCAGCCCCAGTGGCCGGTCAGAAAGCGGGACCTATACGGGATGCTTTCTGAGCTTTGCCACGGCGGAGTCGGAAACGATCCTGGTAAAGATCACGGCAGCCGGCGATTATGAGCAGGCCAGCAAGACCCTGCGGGCGGAGAGCCCCGGCTGGGACTTCAAAGGCATTCACAATCAGGCGCGCCAGACATGGCGAACAAAGCTCAATGCGATTGAAGTAAAGGGCGGCACGGAGAAACAGAGGTCGATTTTTTACTCGTGCCTGTATCACTCGTTTGCTAGCCCCATTATGGTGGCGAGAAAGGGCGACGGGTTTACCGGCCTCGACGGCAAAGCTTATGTTGCGGAACACGACCGCTATGATCTTGTGCCCTACTGGGACACGGGCAGGAACCAGGTCATCCTGCTAACGATTCTGGAGCCGGCGGTGAAGGAGAATATTCTCCGGTCGCAACTGGAGATGGCGCGCGAATCGGGCTATATGGGTACCTCTTTCCATGGAGACCATGCCGTGGCGATGTACCTGGGCGACTGGGAACGTGGGCTGCGGTTCGATCACGAGGCGGTGTATGAGTATCTGTATAAGAACGCCACCGATCCCCGCGGACCAAGGGCCAAGCTGGCGGAGTATCTGCAACGCGGTTGGATTCACGACGTGATCCCGGAGCATCCGAATCCGCCTTACGAGGGTGGGGACTGCGGCGTCTCGAAGACGTTGGAGTATTGCTACGACGACTATTGCTTATCACGGTATGCACAGAAGCTGGGGCGCGATGTCGATGCGCGCATGTTTCTGGCGCGAGGCAAGAACTACCAGCATGTGTGGGACGTGCAGACGGGTTTTATGCGGGGCCGCACAGACGATGGCTCCTGGATTGCTCCCTTTTATCCCGGAGAGCCGTATTACAACTTCATGTACAAGGAGTCGACCGCGTGGCAGACCACGTGGTTTGTTCCGCATGATGTGTATGGGCTGATGGGTTTGATGGGGGGACGCGAGGGATTCGTCAAGCGACTGGATGAGTTTTTTGCCACTCCCTACAAACCACGAGCGATTGCCCGGGATATTACCGGATTGATCGGGCAATATTGCCATGGCAACGAACCGGATCACCATGTGCCTTATCTGTATGCTTGGGGCGGCGCTCCGTGGAGAACCCAGGAACTGGTGCGCAGGATACTCCATTCGATGTATGGCAGCGACGAGGCCGGCCTGGGCCTTGCGGGTATGGACGATCGGGGAGAGAACAGCGCGTGGTATGTGATGAGCGCGATGGGCTTCTATCCCGTGGACCCCTCACGCACGGAATATATCCTGGGGAGCCCGCTGTTCGATGAGATCACGATGCACATGGGGAACGGCAAGGACTTCAAAGTGATTGCCCGCAATAACTCTGAGAAGAATGTTTACATTCAGTCTGCGGTGCTGAATGGGGAGCCGTTGCTGCGCCCGTGGTTTGCTCATGCGTCGCTGGCAATGGGTGGCGAACTGATTCTGCAAATGACAGATGTGCCGAACAAGAGCTGGGGCAGCGGGCCAGAAGCGGCTCCGCCATCGATGACGGCATGAGGAACAAGCTAGGCGCGCTGCTGATGGTGTTGCTGCTTGGTGTGCCGGGCTGGGCCCAACAGACGCCGGCAGCCGAAGCCGCTGATCATTTTGCAGACGCTCAGACGGCGGCGGCGCTCAAGCAACTGTCCGCCCGGTCGCAGGCAGTGATCGCGCGTTTGTCTGCGCTCAGGTCCCTTCCCTTGAATGAGTGGCGATGGCACATCGGAGATATCGCTCATGGCGAGTCGGCCGGCCTCGACGATTCCTCATGGCCGGCTATCAAGACTCCTTATCAAACAAACACGACCGACACGATTTGGCTACGCACATCGATTCAGTTGCCGAAGACCGTATCAGGGTATGACATTAGCGGTGCGCGTATCTGGACCCAGTCCCCGAAAGACCATGCGGTCACCGTGTATTTGAACGGTCAGCGAGTGGCGAGTGGCGACGATCTGGAGCCAATCACCCTCTTCGACAGGGCGAAGCCGGGCGAACGCGCACTGCTTGCCATCCGGATTGAGCATGCGGACGATCCCCAGTACTTGCCAGAGGCAAGCCTGCGCATTGAGGCGGCTTCTGATCGCCCGAGCCCGGAGACGCTTTACACGGAGTTTGTCTCGGCAGCGTTGCTGATTACCGATCTTTCCGTAAATGTTCCGGCTCTCGAGAAGGCGATTGATGATGTTGATCTGGCCGCGTTGGATAACCATGAGCAACTGCAATTTGATCACTCGCTGCGTCAGGCGCAAAAGGATCTGGAGCCGATTGCAACTGCGCTGCGCGCCGCTACGTTTCACTTAACGGGAAATTCCCATATCGATGCGGCGTGGCTGTGGCCGTGGACAGAGACGGTCGATGTGGTGCGCCGCACCTTCGGCACGGTCCTGCAGTTGATGGAAGAGTACCCGTCGTTTACCTATACCCAGTCAGCTTCGCAGTACAACGAGTGGATCGCGGATAAATATCCGGAGATGCAGGCGCAGATCAAGCGGCGCATTCAGGAGGGGCGGTGGGAGGTGGTGGGCGGTATGTGGGTGGAGCCGGATCTGAACATGCCCAGCGGGGAATCGCAGGTACGCCAGTTGTTGGTCGGCCAACGAACGCTGCAACGGTTGTATGGGGTGACGACGCGGGTGGGCTGGAATCCTGATTCGTTTGGCTATAATTGGCAACTACCACAGATCTATAAAAAGTCGAGGATGGATTACTTTGTTACGCAGAAGATGTCCTGGAATGAAACGAATCCTCTGCCGTTCAAGCTTTTTTGGTGGGAGTCGCCTGATGGCAGCAAGGTGCTCACGTATTTCCCTCACAGCTATGGGAATGAGGATCTGAACCCTGTGCGGCTGGCAAATGACTTCGTCAACGCGCGGAGCCACGCTCCAGGGCTGCCCGAGATGATGGATCTTTATGGAGTGGGCGATCATGGCGGCGGCCCCACGCGCGCCATGCTGGATGAAGGGGTTTACTGGAGTACGGCCGGCAAGGTGATCCCACGGATGCAGTTTGGAACTGCACAAAGCTTCTTCAGCAGTATTGAGAAGAAGATCGGGTCCGGTTCGCCCACCTGGAACTATGAGGTCATGGCAGAAAAGGAGCCGAGCCTGGCTGCGCCTCCTGAAAGTGAAGTTTCCATTCCCACGTGGAAGGACGAGTTGTACTTTGAGCACCACCGGGGAACGTATACTACGCAGGCTAATCAAAAGCGGAACATGCGCGAGAGCGAAACCTGGATGATCAACGCGGAAGCGTATTCCTCGCTTGCGTGGCTCGATGGCGAACCGTATCCGACGTTGGCTTTGAATGAGGCGTGGAAGAAGGTTTTGTTTAACCAGTTCCATGATCTTGCGGCAGGATCCGGGATTGGCGCGATTTACCAGGACGCGCAGCGGGACTACGACGACGTGCGACGGGCAACGGATGCGGCTTCAGCCAGGGCGCTGCAAGCGATCCAGGCGCGTGTTGACACGCGCTCAGGCGGGTCGATACCGGTGCTGGTGTTCAACACCTTAGGATGGCAACGCTCCGGGCTAGTCGAGTTCAGTGTGCAGTTGGCGGAGAGCGCAAAGGACGGGGTTTCCGTGCTCGACGCCAGGAACCACGTACTGCCTTCAGCCGTTCTCTCGATCGATCACGCAACGAATACGTACCGATTGTTGGTCCGTGCGGCGGATGTTCCCTCGATTGGCTATGCCGTATTGCATGTTGTGGCCGGGAAACGCGCCTTTGCCAACGACCTCAAAGTCAGCGGGTTGACGATGGAGAATGCCCGGCTCAAGGTTGTCGTCGATCCGCAAAGTGGGTGCATTACCAGTCTTTATGACAAGATCAGCCGCTTTGAGAGTCTGGCGCGTGGTGGTTGTGGCAACCAGTTGCAGGTTTTTGCGGATAAGCCTTCGGGCGATGACGCGTGGAACATTGACCCTGGCACATTGGACCATTTCACTGCGGTGATGAAGGCCGACTCTGTGCAATTGGTGGAGAATGGCCCCCTGCGCGCAGTCATTCGTGTATCGCGAACCTGGCAGAGCTCAAAGTTTGTGCAGGACATCACGCTCTACTCGGACGCGGACCAGGTCGATGTTGTGAACGATGTGGATTGGCACGAAACCCACGTTCTGCTGAAAGCAGCCTTTCCCCTGGCGGCCGAAAGTCGAAAGGCAACGTATGAAATCCCGTTTGGAACGATTGCGCGCCCCACGACACGGAACAACAGCTGGGAGCAGGCAAAGTTCGAAGTGCCGGCGTTGCGGTGGGCGGACCTGGGCAATCAGGAGCATGGATTTTCACTGATCAACGAGTCAAAGTATGGGTATGACTGCGCGGGGAATGTGCTCCGTATCTCGTTGTTGCGCTCTCCTGTGTCGCCCGACCCGGTGGCAGATCGCGGTCATCATCGGTTTCGCTATGCGCTTTACCCGCATGCCGGCGATTGGCAGTCTGCCCTTACCGTACGACATGGTTACGAATACAACGACCCGCTTTGGGCTATGCAGGTCAATTCACATGAGGGTTCTCTTCCGCCGGTGCACTCGTTTCTGCAGGTAAGCCAGGATAATGTGGTGCTCACGGCGGTGAAGAAAGCGGAAGATGCGGATGGCCTTATCTTGCGACTCTACGAATGGGCGGGTAAGAGCGGGAACGTGGCGATCCACGTCCCTGCTGGAGCGACCTCTGCAACCCTGACTAACCTGATGGAGAAGCCTGAGGGGGACGCATTGCCGCTCTCAGGTGAGGATAAAGTCACTGTGCCGGTGCATGCGTTTGAGATCGTGACGCTTCGGGTTGATTATCGAAAGTAATCTCGATCGGGATCGGTTGGGGCGAGTTTTGCAGCTGAATCCGTAAGATGCCGTGATCCATTTGATAGTCTGCGCGGCTGAGTGCTTTGCCTGCGGCGAGTACACGGATCGGGAGGGATTGAGTGCGAATCCGGATCGTTGCGACGGTATCCGCAATGCCGTCAGCCAGAAAGCTCATGCGCTGGGGGGTCGACTCCTGCTTGCGGATTCTGCAGGCTGCCGCCAGGATTCGTGGCTCGGACGCAGTTGCCGAGGCATACAGATCGACCAGCAGCAGGCGCCGGCCCGGAGTGAGCGAGACACGGGTAAGAATCGGCTGATCGGCCGCAAACAGATTGAGAAAGAGGCCGTGTAAGACATAAGGTTTCGCGTTCGGGATGGACTCGGCCAGGCCGGCCGCAATGACGTAAGGACCGCGTCGCAATGCCAGCGCGTTGGCTTGACTCCAGGGCAGGGCGGAGGCAGATGCCGCCTGCTGCGCGAGTTTGCGAATGGTCGCCGCGCCGTCTTTGCGGTGCGTCAGCGTGGCGGGCGAAAGACGCGCAGACACGACAACGCCAGCGCCTACCTTGTAGGTCCCGCTGGCGTCTTTGGGGATCCCGAGCTCCTGGAAGAGATGCTGCCGAGGGGCCTTATAGGCGTACGGCGGAGCGTTCCACCATTCACGAACGGCGTTATAAGGATCGCGATCATCGTCTACGACCAGCAGAGCGCCTCCGTTCCGCACCCAGCTGGCAAGAGCGCGGTGAAACGCTGGACTGGGCGGCTTCTGGCCTTCGTAGGTGAGTAACAGTAACTTATATCTGTCGAGGAATTTTGCAGCAGTCGCGCTCTCAATCTGTACCGGATCCAGGGGGATGCCGCGTTTGAGAAGAGGCAGGGCCAACCCATAGAAAGAGCCAAGATCTGCGTCGGAGGATCTCGGGTCGGCGCGCTCGAACATCATGGTGTCGGCGACGAGTATGCCGACGTTCTGCGTTCCCGAATGCAACCAACGAACGTCCGATTGCTTCATGTCACCGAGAGCGCTGGTCACGGTCTGTAGCTCGGTTGCGTATGCGCCGGGGATGGTTACAGGTCTTGCCGAGTGGGCGGAGAGGGGGTGCCGGCTGGTGAAAACGCGAACGGGCCAGGGCATGATCTCAAAGCGCGCCACCTCGGCGTTGAGAAGTGAGGCGGTCAGCGTGCTCTCCCAATTGGCTTGGTAGTCCTGCCAGGTGTGCTTAGGGTTGTCTTCGACGGGATCGTTGAGGTACCAGACACGACGGCCGGAGGAGCCGTTCTGCATGGCTCCGTATTCCAGGAACGCGGTTTCGAAGGTGCGCTCCTGGCGGCGGCCTTCGTAATAGTTTGGCGTGCGTGCCGTTCCGGTCCACACCTGTGCGATATAGCCGGCGGCTCCTACGTTGATCAGCGAGAATTCGGGACTCACGATCGTCCAGTGGGCATAATTGATCAGAGAATGAGTGGCGACGTAGCAGGGGATATCGACACCGTGTTGGCGACTATACGACTTGACCGCGTCGAAGACTTGTTGCAAGGCTTCGCGGTATAGGGAGTACTTGAGTTGCGAGGCGCGATACTGGGCGTCCGGGGAGGAGTTGGGCGGCTGCCAGTTCTCCCCGAAGTGACTTTTCCATTCCCGCTTTAAATTATTGGACCATCCAGTATCGGCGTAATATTCGGGTTCTTCGAGATAGATGGCCTGGGCGCCGGCCTGCAAGGCCTTGGTGACACGTGAGGCCAGATACACCCCGTAACTTTGGTTTGGCGACATGTACGGGGTAATGCGGGGCATGTCTCCATGCAGAGCCATGTGGCCGTCAGAGTACTTCTGCGCCTGATCCCAGTGGGTCGTGCCGTCGAATTGGCCGTCGAGGTAGTCCTGATAGTTGCCCCAGGAAACGCCTGTCATCACCTGAACTTTATAGCCATGGTCCTTCCAGGATGCGAGATCCGGCGCGCGCGCGGGGACGATTCCGTCGTACAGCACGGCGACATCAGCATTGAGGTTGGTGCGGGGCGTCCATGGGCCGATCGTCTGAAAGCTCAGGCGCTCGTCGTTACTCCTGGCATTGTTATCTTGATCGGCTGCGACGTTCTGCGCCGCAAGGGCAGATACAGAGAGTAGGGCCAACAGAACAGCAAAGGATATCTTGTTCATTCACTAGGCCAGAAACAGAGGCAGGCTTTGGAAAATGTTTCTTTCTCCGCTACGGCGGGTGCCCCATATCTCACGACGTTTTGTGTCGGGAGGTGTGGGCAATTCACGAATCTCATTAGTGGTCCCCACCGGGGCCAAAATAAATTAAGAGTTCCCGGGTGAAGAGCGGTTAGATTTCCCACCTCTCCCCAAAAGGGGGGAGTATGGGCCAAGCTTGTTCTCACGCCGACTCTGAAGCGCTTGCCCTGCAGCTCCCGGCTCTCCTAGAAGATGAACTTGACTCCGCCTTGCATGAGGCGCGGGGCAGCCGCCGAAGTGACGTATCCGAATTGCGAGTCGGTGTAGGTGCCGTCTGGTCCGCCAAATTGGGCGTGGTTGAAGACGTTGAAGGCTTCGACACGTAACTGCAGACTCATCGATTCGTGGATCTTCGTGTCTTTGATGAGCGCTACATCGGTGTTCAGAGTGCCGGGCCCGGAGAAAAATGCGGGCGGCACATTGCCGAATTGACCGAGGGGCTCTGCGGCGAAGTAATTCGGATTGAAATACGGGTTGCCGTGACGGGGATTCTTGTCCTGGAACAGATGAGATCCATTGTTGGCGAAGATCGGCTCGTCGATGTTGGTTCCGTTGGCTCCCACCAGCGAGTGATCGTCTTTTTCGAGAATCCGGACAGGCGCTCCACTGGCAAAGATGGAGATGCCAGACAACGACCAGCCGGCGCTCAACCGGCTCCAACCTGCACCCTTGCCGATGAACTGCTGAAAGGGTAACTGGATGTTGTAGCTGAGGGTGAGATCGTTGGGAACGTTGGCGAGGGAAAGACCATAACTCAAGCGTGGATTGATCGGGTTGGTGTTATCGAAGTCATCGGAACTGGTTCCGAGCGCTTTCGCCTTGGTGTACGAAATAAGGAAGTTTGCATAGCGCGAGGTGTGCTGGATGCTGGCCTGGAACGAGTTGTAATTTGCCGTCGCGGTGCTGGCCAGAAAGGTAAGGCTGCCGAAGCTGGTTGAGCCGAACGGGGAACGGATGTTATCGATCACTTGCCCGGAGGCGGTGGTGAAAGTTTGATTTTCGTTGTTTGGGCCGCAGGTCGGACTAGTTGGCGCAACGTTGGCCGGGTCACTCAACGCCAGGCAGAGAGCCTGGTTGGCAGGGTTGCCTTCCTGCAGCGTGATCTGGTGCCTGCTGACCGTGCCCACATAACTCAGGTTCATCACTGTTCTGCTACCCAGCGCACGCTGGAGGCCCAACTCAAACTCCTGGGTGTAGGGCAATACATTGTGCGTATCGTAGGCACGGCCACCGATCAAGCCGTAGTTTGCCCAGTCAAAGGTGGTGTAGGGATGGGAAGGGGAAGCACCGACCGGAGGCGGCGGACCGGGAAAAATCCCGGTATGGATGACACCTGTGGCGCGATCGATGAAGGGCGAGTTGAGAATCGGCGGATTGGCGCCACCGTAGTTCGGCGTGTACGGTGGGCCGCCGCCGGTGGTAAATAGCTGCAGGCCGGCCAATG
Source organism: uncultured Acidobacteriaceae bacterium (assembly GCA_963834445.1). GTDB lineage: Bacteria > Acidobacteriota > Terriglobia > Terriglobales > Acidobacteriaceae > PALSA-350. Next base: position 1,781,901 of record CAWIBU010000009.1, on the reverse strand, counting down.
ACTGATAGGCGATGCCGTACCCGGCACGCACACTGAACTTGCCCGGGCCACCTAAAAGTTTTCCCAAGAGGCCGTCTTTCGCGGACGGCGCATAAACCAGGCCAAAGCGGGGAGCAAAGCTGCCGTGCTCGATATGGGAGAGGGTGCGAGGGATACCTGGATCGCCAGGAGCCACCACGCCCACCGGTGCATTGGGAAAGACCTCAGATTGCTCACCGGGGAGGTAAGTCAGTACCTTGTTCTGGGTGTCCCACCAGGGCGACTCATACTCCCAGCGCAAACCGTAGTTGAGCGTCAAGGTTGGCAGGGCATGCCAACTATCCTGCACATAGAAACCGAGGTAGCGATTGCGTTCGTCGAGGCGAGACGCACCCGACAGGTAATCGGCGTCGGGCGCGCCGATCAGATAGTCTGCAAAATCAACGCCGGTTTCGTTTCCGCTGAAGGCGATGAAGCCGGTGTTGATGCCGGCCGCGTAAAGATTCTGTACCTGGTCGACATGGATATCGGCGCCGAATTGAATGTTGTGCAGCCCGATGGTCTTCAGCACATTGTCGATGAGTTGATACGTGTTGTTGGTCTGGAACTGGGCGCCGGTGCTGGAACCAAAGGCGACGTTGTTATTGAGCGCAAAAATTGGCACCGCTTCCTGGCTGGGGTCGACGGGCACGATACCGCCGGTGGCGGTGTTGGTGTTGAACCCAAGCGAAGCAAGCGTCACGCCCTCGCCGCCGATACCTTTATTGCCAAGCAGGCGGGCGCGCAGATAAACCAGGCGCAGGTCGTTTACCGCATAGCTGCCAAGCGTGCTAGTGAGACCAACGTTCGCCATGGTAGTGGTGCCGAGATAGGCGGTTGAGAAGCCGGGCAGCGACGTACCGTAGGGGTTGGTCTGGTTGTACTTGTCGCGGAAGAAATACACGAACAGGTTGCCGTAGCGGATTTTGCCATCGCCGCGGATACCGAATTTATCGTCAGAGAGGGTCAGAGGGAGAGAGTCAACATAGGTCGAACCAGCGGGAAAGTATTTAAGCGTGTTCACCGCGACGGGATCAAAGGCCGCCTGAGGAATGACCGCGTTGGGAAAGACGCAAGCAGAAGCCGGCTGATTGACAGGATCCCAGTTGGTATTAGTACAGCCTGGCGTGTAATACGGTTCACCCTTGTAGACGGCGTATCCAAGCCGATTGCCGAGTACCTGGGCCCAGGGGTTCGGGCCGGGGTTCGAAACAAGCGTCTTGCCCACACCAAACGAGCCCCCGTTTTGCGGAGCTACGTCCAGCAGGTTGCCCATACGATCCGCAGCGGAAGGCAGGGGAAGCACCTGCGGGCTTTGTGGAGCGATGCTCTGCCTGGTTCCCTGGTAGTCCCCGAAGAAGAAAAATTTGTCTTTGCGTATCGGTCCGCCGGCCGTGCCGCCAAACTGGTTCTGCTTGAAGGGCGAACGCGTCGGCAGGTAGTAATTCTTGGCATCGGTGTCAGTGTTGCGGAGAAATTCGAAGGCATCCCCGTGGATGCTGTTAGTTCCGGACTTGGTGACTACGTTGACCTGTCCCCCGCTGAAGTTTCCATATTGCGCGTCAAAGTTGTTCGTGATGACGCGAAATTCCTGAATGGAATCGAGATTGGGAATAATGGCGGCAACACTCTGTACGGCCTCCTGAGCGTCGGCTCCATTCACCATGAATCCGTTCGCCCCGGGGCGGCCGCCATCGACTGATTGGGTACCAGGATTCAGGCTGCCGGAGACGGAGCCCCCACCTGGCGAAGCTGTTTCTCCGTTGGTGCTGGAGTAGCCCGTGATCGGTGAGACGCCCGGTTGCAGCGTAAGCAATTGCAGATAAGACCGGCCGTTGAGAGGGATGGCTTCCATTTGCGCGCTCTCGATGACGAGGCCGCCCTGGCTGCTTTGCGTATCCACCTGGAGTGCTTCGCTCTGTACTTCCACGGAGGTGGCTACGGAGCCCAGGACCATCTGAATATCGATGCGCAGGGCGGTATCCACGTCGATCTTGACCGCTGTCTCGCGACGGTCTTCGAATCCCGCGTGGCTGTAGGCAAGGGTATAACTGCCGACGCCGAGGGCGGGGAAAGTGTAAAAGCCTTTGGCGTTGGACACGGTCGTTGTCTCGACGCCCGTGCTCTGATTGGTGGCGACCACCGTCACACCCGCGATCACGGCGCCACTCGGGTCGGTGACGACGCCGGCGATCGATCCGGTTATGACCGCCCAGGCGACCGAGCCGAGCAAGGTTGCACTGACACAGAAGATCAAGACGCGACTGATAAAGTCCCTTCGCATGTTTGCACCCCTCACCCGCTCTCTCGAATGCCGTGGGATCTGGGGAATCGGCGGTGCGTTGCCGATCCTGAGCCAAGTTTCCTGAAAGTTTCGAGAACACAACTCTTACGGCTCCGATAGGGCAATGTCAAGAATTTTCCATATTAAAATCGATTCGATTGGGATGTTTGCATCGTTCTGGAGGCGGTTTGGCTTTGTCTCGGATGCTTGCAGGCGTTGTAGAGCCTTGAAGTCGACTCTTTTGGGTGGGTGAAGATGGCGTCAAAGGGGGATTGGGGAGGCGTAGCAAGGTGGCTCAAAACGATTCGATTGAATGCATCTCATCTCTGTCCCGACAGAGATGAGGCGAGTGAATTGGATAAGTTTCCGTTAGAACTTCTCTACGCGGACGTGCAGGACTTCGGGCTTTTGGTAGAAGCAGAGGCCACGGTCGGTTTCGTCGCCGTTCCATAGGCGAAGGGGTTTCCAGACGCCATTTTCGTAGGTGCCTTGTTCGGCGGTAACGAGCTCGCTACGGATCCACGGCAGTTTGCCCGGCAGATGGAAGCTGACGCTGGCATCGACCCCGGTCACGAGAAATTCGTTTGGCCCTAAGCGGGCTACGACCGCAGAGGCGTGGGCGTCTTTGGTGCCGGGGGCCGAGCGGCCGTCGGATTGCGGAAAGCCGAAGGCCACGGTGGCTTGCCAGTCGCTGAAATCAAGTTCCTTCTCGGTGACACCCGGCTCTTCCACCGCAGTCTGCAGGTTGCCTTCGAACTCCAGCCGGGCAATCTCGCGGCTCATAGGCTCAATAAGAGCGAAGTTATTGGCATGGGTTTTGAAGGGTTGGTCGCCCAGAATGTTCCATCCGGTGTGATCGACGCCGAAGGGGGAAAAGCCAATCGCGCCATCGCCCAGCGCGTAGAAGAAAAACTTGCCAAAATTGTTGTCGCGACCAGTTTCGGGAACGAACAGCGGATTGTCCGGGCGGCGATAAACGAGCAGAGTGTGTTGGTAAAACTGCGAATCATCGGAATAAAGATCCGGCCCGATCAGGTCGATCGAGGGCGCCAGGGCCCGCCAAACGCCGACGAATTTCTGAACCGCGCCGCCACTCGGATAGGCGATGCCCGGCGTGTCCATTTGCCGCTGCGGCAGTTCTTCAGCCGGCGAGTCAACCCACACGTTGATGTACAGGGGAATGTTGAACTCCGCCTTGCCCGCAGCAGCGATCTGGTTGATGTATTTCGCCTGGTAGTACACCTGAAACGTCTCATCCGCCGCAGGCCCGAACACCTGGCTCCAACTGCCGGGCTGCTTGTGCGTGATGGATAGCAGTTCGGCGGGAACCGGGCCGGCAAACTCTTTGTTGGCCACAGCGGAGTTGTCACGAACACTGCCCAAATTGCCCGATTCGTTTTCCACCTGCACCATGAGGATCGTGTGCTGGTCCCCATCGATTTGCTTCAGGTGGCGCATCAGCGCTGTGAAGGCCGCCTTGTCTGCTTGTAACGTATTTTGCGAAAGGGGCGAGAGTACGTCGGTCGGCTCGCCATCGGGGCGCATAACGCGCGGAAAGCGGGTGGAATCGGCCTTAACCCAAGCGGGTGTGTAATGCATGTTGCCATTTTTCCAGGTGCCGAACCAAGCCAGAACAACATGCAGGTGGTGGGCGCGCGCGCCGAAGACAATTTGATCGACGTTGGCGTAGTCAAACGCGCCCGGTTGCCGTTCGAACTGCTCCCAATAGATGGGGGCTTCGATGGTGTTGGCGTGCAGGGTTTCCATAGACTCCCACACCTGCGACAGCTCGCTGGGCCAGGCGCTCGAGTTGTGAATCTGACCGCCGAGGATCAGATAAGGGCGCCCCTCAACGAGCAAAGCGTAGCGGCCGTCTTTTTGCACGAGCCGGGGTGCTTCGACGGCTTGCGCAGACACGTGCCACGAAACCACCACGGGGACCAGAAGGCCCAGAACAAACAACTGCGAGAGGATGCGGACGCGCATGGCTGGTTTTTCTCCGCGACCAAGGTAGCAGAGAAGGTTAACCTCTTGCCTTGCGGCGGATGCTGTAAGCTGGCTTGCTGAGCACCAAGCAGGTCACCAGGAGTAACCGGAAATGATCCCTTCCACAAAAACTGATGCACCGTCCGCGTTGTCAACGGGGTGGCTGCCACCGGGTGTGATGCGATCGTTTGTGCTGGTTTGCGGTCTTTTTTTTCTTTGGGGTATTCCCAATAATCTGAACGACGTGCTCATTCGGCAGTTTATGAAGTCGTTTGAGATCAGCCGGTTTCAGGCGGGGCTGGTGCAGTCGGCCTTCTACCTGGGCTACTTTCTGCTGGCTCTGCCGGCAGGCCTGCTGATGAAACGCCATGGTTACAAATCCGGCTTTCTCACCGGCCTGATCTTATTTGCCACTGGGTGCTTTCTTTTTCTGCCTGCGGCCAATTCGGGCCGATATGGATTTTTCCTGGCAGCGCTGTTTGTCATGGCGAGCGGACTCTCGATTCTCGAGACTGCGTCGAACCCATTCGTAGCCCAGCTTGGCCCCACGGCAAGTTCGGAGCAACGGCTCAACCTCGCCCAGGCGTTCAATCCTTTGGGCTGCATCACGGGGATTCTGGCGGGTACCGCATTTATTTTTTCTGGCGTGGAGCTCACTCGGCCGCAGGTGAGCGCGATGCAGACTGCCGGCACTTACGGCGCTTACCTGCATAGCGAGACGATGCGGGTGGTGGCGCCTTATCTTGTCTTAGGCTGTCTTGCGCTGGTGTGGGCCGGCATGATCGCCGCCACGCGCTTTCCTGCCTTTTTGCGGGCTAGAGAGGAGGCGACGGAAACAACTGGAAACTGGCGCATGTTACTGCACCAGCCGCATTTTCTCTTCGCTGTCGTTGCGCAGTTTTTGTACGTCGGATCTTCCGTCTGTATCTGGAGTTACTTCATCCCCTACTGCAAAGAATATGGCCATACTACCGACCGGTTGGCCGGCATCTTTTTAGCATGCACCATGGGGCTTTTCGCAATCGGCCGCTTCACTTCCACCGCCTTGATGCGCAGCTTCTCGCCAAGCAGCATCATGACTACGTATTCCGTGATCAACGTCGCCCTGCTGCTGCTGGGAATTTTTGCCCGCAACTGGACTGGTTTAGTGGCCATCCTGCTGACGAGTTTCTTTTTGTCGCTGATGTTCCCCACTATTTTTGCCATGGGGCTGAAGGATCTGGGCGCCAACACCAACATCGCCGGATCCTTTCTGGTGATGGCGATCGTTGGCGGCGCGGTCATGACGCCGCTGATGGGGCTGCTCGCAGAGGCGCTGCATAGCACTGCCCTGGCTTACCAGATCCCGCTCTATGGAAACCTGGGCATTGCCTGGTTTTCGCAATACATGGCTGGCTATCAGCGAAAGCGATTAGCGATATCGACCTTTGACGTGTAAGCGAAATAGTTCTTATTTCATTGATTTGTCCGCGAGGGATTACGCACAATGATCGGCATGCTTGGATTAGTAAACTACGCAAGAGACCCGCACTCGGTAGAGCTTCGTGAAATTCCCATGCCGGTTATCGGCGATGAAGATGTGCAGTTCAAGGTAGAGGCGGTCGGCATCTGCGGCAGCGATTTGCATCAGTACAACGGCAAGCAGAGTTGGCCCGTGAATTATCCCGTTGTGCTGGGCCATGAGTTTGCCGGCTTCGTTGCGCGGGCAGGCAGCCGCGTAACGGGGTTCAAAGAACGTGACCGTGTGGTGAGCGAGACGGCTGCGGTGCTTCCGCCGGACTCCGCTTTCCTGCGCCAGGGACTGTATAACCTGGAGCCGAAGCGACTGGGATTTGGCTATGGCGTCAATGGCGCCATGGCGCCCTTCGTCAAAGTACCTGCGCGGTGCTTGCACCGGGTGCCCTCCTCATTGGCTTTGGAAAAAGCTTCGCTGACTGAGCCTTGTTGCGTGGCCTACAATGCGGTCTGCGTGCAATCTCCCATACGCCCGGGCGACACGGTTGCAGTCATCGGACCAGGACCCATTGGGCTACTCTGCGCCATGATGGCCAAGCTGTCGGGAGCAGGACACGTGCTGGTGATCGGAATTCCTGCGGACACAAAGCGCCTGGCGGTGGCGCAGCAGATCGGTGCCGACACGATCCTGGGCGGCCACGGCGAAGATGTAGCCGAGTGGGTTCGGAACTTCGGCGATGGCTACGGCCTCGACGTGGTGATCGACGCCGCGGGTGTTTCCGCATCGCTCAAGTTGGCGCTCGAACTGGTACGTCCGGCAGGGCATATCACGAAAGTCGGCTGGGGACCGCAACCGTTGAATTTCTCGCTTGACCCGCTGGTGCAAAAGGCAGTCACGCTGCAGGGCAGCTTCTCGCACAACTGGCCAATCTGGGAGAAAGTGATTTCCCTGCTGGCGACGGGCAAGATCGATCTTGATCCGATTCTCAATCGCATTTCGCCGCTGGCGGAATGGCACGAGGCTTTTGAAGAGATGCATACAGGCATCATCGTCAAGGGAGTGCTGCGACCATGAAGCGTCTTGAGGACAAAGTGATTCTGGTGACCGGCTCAACCACCGGCATTGGCGAGGGGATGGCCAGGGTCTTCACGCGAGAAGGCGCGAAGGTGATGATCCATGGCACGCGGAAAGAGGCCGCAGAGACACTGGCTGCGCAGCTGGGTGAAAACGCGTTTTTCTGCATCGGGTCGCTGGAAGATCCGCAGGTTCCTGCGCGGCTGATCGCGGAGACCATCAGCCACTTTGGCAGAGTCGACGGCCTGGTCAACAACGCAGCGGCCATTACCCGAGGAAATATTGAGGACACGGATGTCAGAGCTCTTTGACCGCACCGTGGCCATCGACTTGCGCGCGCCATTTCTTCTGATCAAAGCGGCACTTCCTCACTTTCGCAGACAAGGCGCAGGCCGGGTGTTGAACATTGGCTCGATCAATGCATATTGCGGAGACCGCAACATGTTGGCGTACTCCATCTGCAAAGGCGGCTTGATGACCATGACGCGCAATCTTGCGGACGCTCACGGGGGCGAAGGGGTGCGGGTAAATCAACTGAATGTTGGCTGGACGCTGACGCCGAATGAATTTGCCTTGAAGATCAAAGAGGGCTTGCCCGAAGACTGGCCTGCGCACGTATCCAGGCAATTCGCGCCGGCAGGCCGGCTGTTATCCCCGGAAGACATCGCGTGGGCCGCCGTCTATTTTCTTTCCGACGAGGCCGCGCTCATCAACGGCGCCGTTCTCGACGTAGAGCAATTCCCTCTCATTGGGAGGAACCCGGTCAAGAAAGCGCCGAGGGAACCCTTTCATGAAGCCCAGGCTGGCCGCATTCCCGAAGTGCTACATGGATGAATTGTGCGTTCATGGCACCATGACGGTATTTGATTGGATTGAACTGGCGGCAACGCTCGGCGTCGAGGGCCTGGAATTCTATTCGGGCTTTCTTCATGATGATGAGACCTTTCTCATGGAAGTAAAGTCGGCGCTGGCACAGCACAACCTGGCGATGCCCATGCTCTGCTGCTCTCCTGACTTCACCCAGCCTGATCCTGTTTTGCTGCAAAAGGAGATCGAGCGCGAAAAGCAGATGATCGCGATCGCTGCTTTTTTCGGCGGAGGCTTTTGCCGTGTGCTCTCGGGGCAACGGCGTCCGGAGCTTAAGCGGGAAGACGGCGTGGCGCAGGTGGTGCGGGTGATCACGGGCCTGTTGCCGTTCGCGGAGGAGCATGGGGTAGTACTCACCATGGAAAACCATTACAAGGACAATTACTGGCAATACCCCGAGTTCGCCCAGAAGATGGATGTCTTCGTCGAAATCGTGGATCGCATCGAGTCACCATGGTTTGGGGTTAACTATGATCCTTCGAACACGAGCCTTGCCGGTGAAGACCCGCTGGTTCTGCTGGAGAAAGTGAAGCATCGCGTGGTTACCATGCATGCCAGTGATCGCTATCTCAAACATGGAACGATCGAAGACCTGCGCAAAGAAGAAACCTCGGTCGGCTACGCCAGCCGTTTGTCCCATGGGGTGATTGGCAAAGGCATGAATGACTACGATCAGATTTTCTCGACGCTGGCCTCGGTCGGGTTTGATTCGTGGATTTCGATTGAGGATGGAGTCGACGGGATGGATGAATTGCGCGAATCGGTGCGTTTTCTCCGGGCCAAAATTGACCAGCACTTTCTCTCTGCATGAACACAATCGTACAAATCTCGCTCGATCTCACTTCGATTCCCGAAGCTCTGGAAACAGCACGCATGGCCTTGCGCGCCGGTGTTGACTGGTTAGAAGCGGGCACGCCGCTCATCATCGCTGAGGGCATGAATGGGGTGCGTGCCTTGCGCGCGGAGTTTCCCAAGACACCGATTGTTGCCGATCTCAAAACGATGGATGGCGGTTGGCTGGAAGCAGAAATGATGGCGAAAGCGGGAGCGACCCATGTGGTGGTGATGGAGCGCGCTCACCCGGAGACGATCAAAGTGGTGGTGCAGGCAGGGAAAGATTTCGGTGTGAAAGTGATGGGCGACAACCTGGCAGCGGAGGACATGGTGGCTGCAGCGAGAAGACTGGAAGACCTGGGCTGCGATTTCGTGATTCACCATGTCGGCTACGACGAACGCCGCGGGCTTGCCGCGATGGGCAAGCCATGGCCAAGCCCGCTCGATCAATTGCGCGAGGTGGTGGCCGCGGTGCACGTGCCGGTGCAGGCGGTAGGCGGTCTTTCCATCGAACAGGCGCTCCGTACGCCAGAGTACGGAGCGCCGCTGGTGGTGTTGGGCGCTCCGTTGACGATTGATGCCGATTCGTTCAAGACCGCTTCGGGAAATCTTGAGGATAAGCTGCGCCTGGTTTGCGAGCGGGTCCATGCGTATCGGGAGTCGGGTCGGTGACGCGGCGTGCGGTCGGGCGCCTTGGTCCTCGTGGCCCCGATACTGGCGCCTATCGCATGGGCCTTGATGGGTTCAGCTGCAGGTGCAGGAAAATAGCTTTCGCGGCAATCGGCGGCTGAGATGCGGCGAAGGCTTTTGGCTATCCAAGCGTATTGGGTCAATAGACTCGGTTTGCCGTCTGAAGAACTGGGCCTGTCTGTCAATGCGCTGGTAAGAGCATAGCCACTCGCACCGGAAGCCCCCACTATAGGACGTAAATCCATTCAGATCTCCATGACCCACCTAGTGAGAAGGTTCGAGTAAAGGCAGGGATTCGAATCAATCCACGTAAACCTATTACAATCTAAAACTTACAATACTTGAGTTGCCCCCCAGGGATTCGAACCCCGATATGCTGCTCCAGAGGCAGCTGTCCTACCATTGAACGAGGGGGCAATGCGGCTTACCGAAGCCGGCAGACACGACCGGCTTCTCTATAGTAAGAGCAGGAAGAATTCCGGTCAAACCCTGCCCCGCCGGCAAGCCTTTACTCTTCCCTCAGGATCTGCAAGGGCTTCTGGCCCAGGATGCGATAGCTGGCAGCCCATCCGGTGACCGTGGCCAAAATTGCGGTGCCGGCCAGGGCCGCCGCCGTCGCCAGCCATTCGATATGGAAGCCCACATCCAGCTGGTGCAGCAGGATGCGGGTGAGCAAATTGGCGAAGATGACGCCCACCAGGCCGGCCAGCAGGCCCAGCACAACGAACTCAACACTGAAGACCGCGGCAATATGGTTTCGCTTCGCCCCCAGCGTCTTTAACACCACCACCTCGCGCACCCGGCGGAAGTGGGTGCTGGCAATGCTCGAGGCTAGAATGACAGCGCCCGACAGAATAGAGAAGGCGGCCAGAAAGCGCACCACGACCGTGATCTGCTGCACCACCCCCTGAACGGTCTCAATCACGTCGGCGATGTTGATCGCCGTGACCGTTGGATAAGCATTGAAGAGCGCCCGCTGGATAGTGCCAACCTGCCGCGGATCGACATGGACGGCGCCATACCAGACCACCGGCAGCCCTACCAGCGCCTTCGGCGTGAGGATAAATTCGCTGCGCCCGTATACGTGCTGGCCGTTGTGACGAATGATGGCCACGACCGTGGCCTCGATCTGTCTGCCGTTCGAGGTCAACACGATCCGCGAGCCAAGATGCAAATGCAGCCGCTGCGCAATGTGCTCGGTCACCGCCATTGATTGGCCGTCATCCTGGTCCCACCAGTGCCCCGAGACCATGGTTGAGCCCGCAGGCAGCGCAGACGACCAAGTCATGGAGACCGTCTGCAGCAGACGCTTGGGATAGTTCTTCAGCCGCAGGCCCTCGGCCGCGGTGCCGTCTACGGAAATCATTCTGCCCGCAACCACGGGGAGTGTCTCGAGATCCCCCCGCACCGCAGGCTGTTGCGCCAGCAAGTGCTTCACGCCGTCAAGCTCTTTGCTGCTGATGTCGACGAGGAAGATGTTGGGCAGGTTGGGACCTGAGGTCAACTTCATTTCTCCAATAACGCCGTGTTGCATCAAATAGACTGTCAGGATCAGCATGACGCCCATGCCCAGGGCGGCCAGCACGGCGGCAGATTGATTGCCGGGCCGATACAGATTGGCCAAACCGTGGCGCAGCCAGGAGCGCAGATGCAACCGGGTGCGGGCCAGAAAGGCACGCACCAGGCGCAGGGTGAGAGCAGCCACCCCCAGGATCACGATCAGCAGTACGCACAGAGCGCCCGCGAACCAGCGCCCGACCACGACGGAATCAGACAGGGCCGCGGCAATGGCGCCCAGGCCCAGCAGGATGATGCCCGCCGTGATCCATTGCGCCTTGCTTTGCCGCAGTCGTACCCACAGGCTTTCTTGCGTGCTCGGCTCCTCGACCAGGCGGCGCAATACCAGGTTGGGGCGAACCGATCGAATCTGTAACAGCGGTGGCAGACAGAAGAGCACCGTGGTCAGGATGCCGGTGCTCAGCCCAGCCAATGCAGAGTGCCAGGGCAGACGGAGGTCTGCCTGGATGGGCATCAATTTGCCCAACAGATGGGGAAAAATCCATTCCACGCCGAGGCCCAGCAGGACGCCGATCAGCCCTCCCACTAACCCCAACAGCACGGTTTGCAGCAGGTAGATGCGCAGAATGTCGGAGGAACGCGCGCCAATGGACTTCATGATGGCTAATACGTCGACCCTTTGCTGCAGATGGGCGCGCATGGCCATCGCCACCCCGATCGCGCCCAGCACCATGGCCACCAGGCAGATCAGGCTGAGCAGTCCGGTCGAGCGTTTGAGCCCGTCAGTGAGAGCGGGATTGCTTTCCCGGAAGTCGGTGACCTGGGCGTCGGGCAACACCTGTTCCAGACGGGCACGCACAGTGTTGATGTTCCCGCCGGCGGGACTTAGCTTAAAGAGGAAGCGCTCGCCGGAGCGGCTACCCTGCTGCAATAGGCCACTTTTTTCGAGAGCGCTCTGGGTCATCATCACCCGCGGACCGAGGCCCATTCCGGAACTCATGCGATCGGGTTCGCGTACCAGGATGGCCGCGATGCGAAAGGTGGAGTCACCAATTTTAAGGTTTGCCCCGACCTGGGTGTGCAGGCGGATGAGCAGGTCTTCCGCAACCACGACGGTTGCATCGGTGAGCACCTGGCGCAGATTTCCAGTGGGTTGCAATTCAACGGTGCCGTAGAAGGGATATTGCTGCGGGTTAACCGCCTTGAGCGAAACCAGCAGCGGAACCGGGTCGCCCGGCGACGAGACCATGGAGATGGTATCGCTTACCTCGGTTCGCTGAATGCCGTGCGAGGCCATCACGTTGAGCTGCTGCTCTTCCTGCTGCGTTGGCTGGCGGAACATGCGGGCGGAGAGATCGGCGGCCATGATAGTGCGCGCTTCCCCCAGCAGCGTGCGCTGGAAGGAATCGCTGAAGCCGCGTACCCCGGTGAGCGCGGCCACACCGATCGCCACCGATAAGATGACGAACAGAAATTTTGCCCGGGAAGCCTGCAGTTCGCGCCAGGCGATTTTTGCCGCCGAGCCCCAGGTTAAAGAAGGTTTCGCCATTCAGGCCGGCCTTTGCATGGTGTCTTCGACAATGGCGCCATCGCGCAGAACGATGCGCCGATCGGCGTGGACCGAAACCTGTGCGTCGTGCGTCACCAGCACCAGGGTGGCTCCGCTGGTTCGGTTTCTTTGCAACAAGAGATCGAGAACGTGGGCTCCGTTCTCAGAGTCAAGATTGCCGGTGGGCTCGTCGGCGAAGATGATGGGGGGGCGCAGGACGAAGGCGCGAGCCAGGGCGACGCGCTGCTGCTCGCCCCCGGAGAGCTGAATGGGGTAGTGATGCAGGCGGTCGGCGAGGCCCACACTGCGCAGCAGATCAGTGGCCCCGGGGCGTCCGTCACCGGAGCCGTTGAGTTCATGGGGCAGCAGAACATTTTCGAGCGCGGTGAGGGTTGGGATCAATTGAAACGATTGAAAAACGAAGCCCAGCTTCTTGCCGCGCACTTCGGCTAATTGATCCTCGGGCAGATGGCTGATCTCGGCGCCATCGATCAGCACTTCGCCGGCGGTGGGCGAATCGAGTCCGGCGAGAAGACCGAGCAGCGTGCTCTTGCCGCTGCCGGAAGCACCCATGATGGCAACGAATTGGCCGGCCGGTATCAGCAGATCGATTTGCTTGAGAATCTCAATGGTCCGGTTGCCGTTGCGAATCGACTTTTTCAGTCCTCGTACTTCAATCATTCAGTACTCCGCTTGGTTGTTTTGGTCCAACCGGTTCTGCCAGTTGACCGCTTCAAAAAACCGTCCTCGATATGCATTAGAGTGAGCTTGTGACTTATCGACTCGCATACCTTCTGTTGGCCGCTTCCCTGCTTGCGGGTTGCCAGGCAAAGGCTCCGGAGAGTCCCACTCCCGAACCTGCGCCCGCGGCTGCCGCCCCCGCTCCAGATAATCGGCCGGTGATTATTGCTTTTGGCGACAGCCTCACGGCCGGCTTTGGCGCCGATCCAGGGGATAGCTATCCCGATTTCCTGGAGAAAGACCTGAACGCGGCGGGCTATCACTACCAGGTGGTCAACCAGGGGATCAGTGGAAACACTACTAAAGACGGCGTCGATCGGCTGCAAGACGCCTTGCGGCTGAAGCCGGTACTGGTGATCGTGGCGTTTGGGGGCAACGATGGCTTGCGCGGATTGCCCATCGCCAGCACCCGCGCCAACCTCGATCAGATCGTCGCTACTCTGCTGCATTCCGGGGCCAAGGTGGTGTTGGGCGGCATTACCCTGCCGCCAAACTACGGACCCGACTACATCCGCCAGTTCAACCAGACCTACCCGCTGCTGGCAGCCAAATACCACGTGCCGCTGTTGCCGTTTTTGCTGCAGGGTGTATACGGGGTCGCGGGCGGCATGCAGGCCGACGGCATTCATGCCACCGCCAATGGGAATGCGCAGGTGGCGAAGAATCTGCTGCCGCTGCTCCTGCCCCTGTTGGCGCATCAACCTAAAACCACGATGGGCTGAAACAGAGTACCGGCGACGCGGCGTACGATGGCAACCAGTTCGCGCTGACCGGCAAAGACCTTAGCCAGAGGGGCGGTAGAGAACTCCGGCAAATTGACTGCGTTGCCGTTGCGCAGGCGTCCCGCGGTCCAGAGATCGGCCGTGGTAGCCGGCAAGTCGGGCAACAATGTGCGCGGGTGAGGCAAGCTCTGCTCCAGGGTGCCCGCTGCTGCGTGGGCGCACACCTCGTCCAGGGTGAGCGCCTGGCCGAGCGTAAAGGGGCCGGCCGCGATCCGCCGCAAGCGCGCCAGGTGAGCGCCACAGCCCAGCGTCTGGCCCAGGTCGTGGGCGACGGAGCGCACGTAGCCCCCCGACGAGATGCTCATGGTGAACTCCGCGTAGTCTTCTTCGAGCGCGCCGATCACGAACTCCTCGATGGTGAGCAACACCGGCTTCAAAACGACGGCCTCGCCCTTGCGTGCCGATTTATAGGCCGGCTTGCCGCCCACCTTTTTGGCTGAGAACTGAGGCGGGGTTTGCCATACCTCCCCGCGAAATTGCGCCGCCGCAGCCTGCAATTCTTCGTTCGATGGCAACTTTGTCTCGACGGCCTCGGGAGAGGCGCGTGTCCCCTCCGCGTCGTAGGTATCGGTGGCAAAGCCGAAGCGAATGGCGCCGGTGTAGGTCTTGACCAGCGGGCCAAAAAATTGCGCCAGACGGGTGTATTTTCCCAGCAGCATGGGCAGCACCCCGGTCGCCATCGGGTCGAGCGTCCCCAGGTGCCCAATGGCTGACTCGCCGCTGGCTCGGCGCAATTGCGAGACCACATCGTGCGACGTCATCCCACTCGGTTTGTCGATCACCAGGAGCCCATTCACAGTCTCAAGTATAGAGACCTGCCACCAATCCACTGAGCTGCCCCTCTGCCCTAAACACAAAGGGTGGTATAAACCGCTCTATGCGTGACGCACCGGCTCTAGTAGGCGTTCTGCGGGCGCGACTGCACCAGCGAAAGAAACTCCGCACGCGTATTCTGCTGATGAAAGACTCCCAGCATGGCCGAGGTTACGGTCGAAGAGTTCTGCTTCTCCACCCCGCGCATCATCATGCACAAGTGCCTGGCCTCGATCACCACGCCCACACCCTGCGGCTCAATGGCATCCTGAATGGCGTCGGCGATCTGCCGGGTGAGGCGCTCCTGCACCTGCAAGCGGCGGGCAAACACGTCGACCAGGCGGGGAATCTTGCTCAGACCAATCACCTTGCCTTTCGGGATATAAGCCACGTGCACCTTACCGAAAAAAGGCAGCATGTGGTGCTCGCACAAGGAGTAGACCTCGATGTCGCGCACGATCACCATCTCGTCGTAGTCAACATCGAAGAGTGCGCCGCGAAGAATCTGTTCCGCGTCTTCGTCGTAGCCTTTGGTGAGAAAGCTCATCGCCTTATCGCAACGTTCGGGCGTCTTCAACAAGCCATCACGGCTGGGGTCTTCACCCATGCGGGTAATCAGCTCGGTGTAAAGGTCCTGGGTGGAAAAACCGCTCAATCCCCTGCTCACAGGCGGCTTACGAACGACTGATGGATGTGCCATGCTTTCCCTTTCGCGCATACTCAAAGAAGTTGTTCCGCGTCTCTTCCACCCTCACTCGTTCCAGATCACCGTGAACGAAGTGCTCCGCTAGCAGGTTGTGAATGGCTATGCATAGATTCTCAGTGGTAGGCACCTGAGCCGTGAAGCTCTCATCAAAATTTAAGTTGGTGTGGTCAAAACGGTCGATCACGTTCTTTTGCACGCAGCCATCCAGATCAACCAGGTTGCAGACCATACCGGTTACTGGATCTACCTCGCCCCCGACGGTGACCTCAACCACATAGTTATGGCCGTGGCCGTGCGGATTCGCGCATTTCCCATACACCGCACGATTTTCTTCCTCGGTGTAGGCCTCGGAGTAGAGGCGATGCGAGGCGCTGAGGCCGTATCTCCGCGACAGGTAAGCTCTCACGCTTCACCGTAATAATCTGCGAACAGATCGGGCATCTCGTAAACCCGGATGCGATGAAGCTTCGCGCCCTCGATCTGGTTCTCCAGCCGCTTCCAGATGGCGATGGCGATGTTTTCCGTGGTGGGAATCATCGTCTTGAATTCCGAAACCTCAATATTCAAATGTCGGTGATCGTAGACATCTACAACCTCGCGGTTGATAACGTCTTTCAGCACTTTCAGGTCAACCACAAACCCGGAAACAGGGTCGACATTTCCTTCAACCGTTACTTCAAAGGTGTAGTTGTGGCCGTGGCCGTTCCGGTTGGCGCACTTGCCGAACAGGCGCAGGTTTTCCTCTGCCGGCAGGTCGTCGGACCAATAGTAGTGGGCAGCAGAAAATTCAGCCTTGCGGGTTAGCAGAATCATAGAAAACCAATCTCGGTTGCTCGTTCCTATTATATCGGTTTAGGCAACACACTTAATGATGCGGCAGCCACGCTATCTTCCTCATTATTTTGAGGTTGAGTGTTTGCTTGCACTTAGAAATGCGGGTATTTCGGTTGCCGCATGAAACTCTTATCGCCGGGCGGTGAAGTAAGGGCGTCCCTTCCACGTAACCTGGCTGCGGACCGTGTGCTGCCACCAGCTTCTGACCAGCAGGAAGCAAAAAAGAGGCTGGGCCAAGAGGGAGATAGCGCAGTCTACAGCCGAAAAATGGGACTTGGCCACGCGTGCGTAGAACCGCCAAAGCACACGCAGCCAGACCAGGGCCAGGGCATAGCGGACGATAGTCACATGGAAGTAATGCCACCACAGAACCGGGATGAGGACGACCAGAAGTAAGTCAACGGCTTTCCAGGCAGCCATCAGCAAGGGGCCAACGAACAACCGGGCCAGATTTTTGGTCCAACCTTCGCACATGGCGCCGAAACTGCGGTACATCCGGGTGCGCAGCGCATCCGGCGCGTAGCGGAAGCGGATGAGGTATTTTCTGCGTTTGAACAGACGTGCCAGGTCCACATCTTCGAGTAACGACGCGGCCACCGCCGAGTGGCCACCCACCTGGAAATAGGGGGCGCGCTGGGCCATCAGGAACTGGCCGTTGGCGGCGGCCACGCGCGACGCCGGGTCAGACGCCTTGGCAGGTGGATAGGCCAGGGCCAGCTCAGAAAAAACCAGGGGCATCAAGGCGCGCTGCCAGAAGCCGGTAACCACCTGCCGTGGGGAGTAGGAAAGCATGGCTACCTGGGCGTGCTCCGCTTCATGCAGGGCGCGGCGCAGATTGCCGGGCTCGTGGATCGTATCGGCGTCGGTGAAGAGGAGCCACTCCCCTTGCGCCTGCTGGGCCGCGGTCCAGCAGGCGTTTGCCTTGCCCGTCCATCGCTCCTGGAGAGGAGCAGGGTCGAGCACCATGACCGGGGGCAGGGCGAGGGCAATGGCCCGCGTGCCGTCGGTGGAGGCATCGTCAACCAGGAACAGTTCCCAATCCTCTCCCAGGGCAAAGCCCGCTTCCGACTGGGCGAGCAACGATTCGAGGCAGCGGCTTAGCACGTCGGCTTCGTTGCGCGCAGGCACGATCACAGAGAGACGCATCGCATTATTATAGGAAGTGTGAAGAGATGGCTCAGGGGTTCGCTGTTGTTGCTTCCACTACTGCTGGCCGCAGGCTGTGATCGCGGAGACCATCCCCGTCAGGTGGGCCGGCCGGCCCCGGATTTTACCGTGGTCGACGGCAACCACACTCTGCGCTTGAGCAGCTATCGCGGTAAGGTGGTAGTGCTCAACTTCTGGGCTACGTGGTGCCCGCCCTGTATTGAAGAGATTCCCTCGCTGAACGCACTGCAGCAGCAAATGCCGCAGCTGGTGGTGCTGGGCGTATCGGTAGATCAGGACGAGGACGCCTATCGGCGTTTTCTGGGTAGGCACCGGGTGGACTTCACTACCATCCGCGATGGCCAACAGCACGCCAATGCGTTGTACGGGACTTTTGTTTTTCCCGATACCTACGTCATCGATCGCAGCGGCCGGATTCGACGGAAATTTATCAATGCCCAGGATTGGACTTCTCCCGAGATTCTGGATTATCTTTCCCGCCTGTAGTCCCAGCCCGGGCTTGGTATGATCACCTCATGACGACCAATCTCGACGTTCTCTATCGCTACGAACTGCACCCAACCGAAGCAGCCATGATCGCGTTGGGCAAGGCACGCGGCGTTTATGGAATCCGCCGGATCGTGGTCGATGAGCAGCAGAAGACGATGCGGGTCGAATTTGATTTCACCCGGCTCAACCGCGCGGTCGTAGCGGAGCTGCTGCGCAGCGCCGGCATCGATATTGTGGAAGAGATTGCGCTGGCGCCACCGCCAACGCCCAAAGAAGAACCGGCCCCGGCTCTACCGGCCAAGTAGCTCCCTTCTCCGATCAGCCACTGCTGCCACCGGGCTCCGGATGCCCCCCCGGAGTTCGAGGGTATTCCCTGCCCTCGAGATTGCGACAAGCAGGGTACCTAAGTTTCCCTTCGCCTTTGTATTGACCATAGTTACCTTTCCCGCGGTGCCGCGTTCATCTCCTGTATCTCGATGATGCTTCATTCGGCTCGGGTCGATAGAGCTAATTGAGAGTCTTCCTGGAGAGCAATGAAGCCGGTCCCTACGCGAGCCGTGGCCATCCCGTTGCTGTGGTTCGCGTACGCCATACTGGGCGCCCAGGTGCAGAGCACGCCGCCTGACCTGACCACACTGCGGATCGAAGATCTGATGAATGTGGATGTGACCTCGGCTGCGAAGAAAGAGCAGAAGATCTCGCGGGTGCCGGCGGCCATATTTGTCATCACGCAGGAAGACATCGCTCGCTCCGGCGTCACCAATGTCGCCGATCTGTTGCGCATGGTGCCCGGCTTGGAAGTGGCCCAGATCACCCCCAGTACCTGGGCGGTGAGCGCGCGTGGTTTCAACGGCCAATACTCCAATAAGTTACTGGTTCTGATCGACGGCCTGGCCGTGTATACGCCCATCTTTGCCGGCGTGTACTGGGATGCTCAGGATCTCACCCTTGATTCGATTGAGCGAGTGGAGGTGATTCGCGGGCCGGGCGCGACCGTGTGGGGCGCCAATGCGGTGAACGGCGTGATCAGCATCATCACCAAACGGGCGGCGGATACCCAGGGGCTTACCACAACGGCACGCGGGGGGACCCTCGAACACGGAGGGGGCTCGGTGCGGTTCGGCGGACGGTTGGGAAGCACCGCCACGTATCGGGTGTTCGCAGATGGTTTTGATGTGGGTCACTACCTCACGCAGCAGGGAAAGAGCGCCGAGGACGGCTGGTATGCCTTTCATGGAGGGTTTCGCGCCGACGCGCAAATGGCTCCCAAAGACTCATTGACGCTGGAGGGGGAAGCGGACCGAGGCAACGAGGGCGAAACGATTACCGAGATCCTTTCTCTGCAGCCCCCGGTGAATGGACCGCTGATGTTGCGCGATCGCTTCTCCGATTGGCACGTTTTGGCCCGCTGGAAGCATGCCGCTTCCCCCGACGCAGAGACCTCGCTGCAAGTGTATTTCGATCGCGGCAACCGGGATGACCCAACCTACGGGGTGGGACTGAACACCGTTGATATCGACTTTCAGCAACGCAACCGTTGGCGCAAGCGGCATGACTTTGTGTGGGGGCTCGGATACCGGTTGAACGCGGACAACAGCGAGACTGCCTTTCGCATTTCGTTTGTTCCTGCGAGATTGAAGACCCAGATCTTCAGCTCGTTTATTCAGGACGAAATCGCGTTGGTGCACGATCGACTGTACCTGAGCGTGGGCAGCAAGTTCGAACACGATTACTACAACGGGTTCAATGTTCAACCCAGTGCCCGCGTCACCTGGACGCCGAACGATCGGGAAACACTTTGGGCCGCGATCTCCGGCGCGCAACGAACGCCGTCACGGGTGGAAACCGCCATTCGCTACAACTACGGAGCGTTTCCCGGAGCGGGCAATGTGCCAACCCTGATCAGCGTGTTCGGAAACCCAGACCAGAAGAATGAGCAGTTGATCGCCACCGAGGCAGGTTTCCGCAAAGACGTGTCAGATCGCGTTTCCTTCGACTCGACGGTGTTCTTCAATCAGTATCGCGCCCTGCGATCGTCCGAAGCAGGAGCACCCCGGCTGGAGGCAGAGCCTCCTCCGGAGCACGTACTCCTACCCATGACGTTCGCGAATCTGATCCATGGCGAGACTCACGGCATCGAGTTGTTTGCCAACGTCAAACTCGCCAGACGCTGGACGCTCAGCCCGGGGTACGCCTTTCTCACCATGCACCTGCACCGGGATGCGGCCAGCACGGATTTCACGACCGGCCCGCAAGCAGAAGGCGGCAATCCTAACCACCAGGCGCAATTGCGTTCGAACGTTAATCTACCCTGGCGTTGGCAATGGACCACCCTGGTCTATTTCGTGGGACGGCTGGATGCGCAAGCGATTCCTTCGTACACCCGCATGGACAGCAATGTGGCCTGGCAAGCGTCGGAAAAGATTTCCCTCGGCCTGGCAGGGCAGAACCTGGTCAGGAATCTGCACCCGGAGTATGCCGGCCCCGACGTGACCGTGATGCCGAGCCTGGTCCGGCGCAGCGCCTACGCGTGGCTCACATGGCGGTTTTGAATGGGCAGCAACCCTCACGCGCAGAGCACGGCCTCCATGCTGCGGATCACTCGCAGGGCTTCACCCGCGGCAAGGTGGATCGCAAGGCTGGTCATGCTTCTCTGCATGGTGCTGGCGATGGGTGGCCAAAAAGTCGGCGCACAGTCCGGCGACCAAGAGTATCGCGTGAAGGCAGCCTTTCTCTTCCACTTCGCCCAACTGGTGGACTGGCCCGCGGACTCGTCGCAGGAAGCGGACGGTTTTCTGTCTCTGTGCACGGTTGGAGACGATCCCTTTCAAGGAGCGCTGGAAGCGACGGTTGCGGGCAAAGCGGTGGGCACGCGAGCGCTGCGGGTTCTTCACTTGAAAGATACGGAAGATATGCATGCTTGCCAGATCGTTTTTCTGGGCAAAGCACAAAGCAAGCATATCCCGTCGTTGCTGGCGGGGCTGCGCCATGCTCCGATTTTGACGGTAGGCGAGACGCCAGGCTTTCTCGAGAGTGGGGGCATGGTGCGTTTTCTGCTGGAGGACAACCGCGTTCGCTTCGAAATCAATTTAGATGCAGCCGACGCCGCGGGACTCAAGATCGGTTCACGGTTATTGATTCTTGCGCAAAGTGTTCTGGGACAAGGCCGGGAGAGGTAGGCGGATGATGTTCAGAAATCTTCCCATACGGCGCAAACTGGCTCTGCTGGTATTGTCTTCGAGCGTTCTGGCGGTCATTCTGGCGTGTTGTGGATTCGCCATTTATGAGCGTCAGAACTATCGCGCCGGCACGGTGAACGAGTTGACTGCGTTGGCAGGGACGCTGGGCGCCAACACGGCGGCGTCGCTTGCATTCAACGATCAGAAAACTGCCCGCGAGATGCTGGGAGCGCTGCATGCCGAAACCCATGTGTTGGGCGCCTTCTTATATGACAACCATGGAGACATATTCGCGGAGTATCGGCGCCCCGGCCCTGGCGCCGCATTCCGCATACCTGCCGCGCGCGCCGATGGAGCGGTCTTTGAGAACGACGCAGTTAGTCTGTTTCGCGCCGTATCGATGGAGGGCGAACAGGCAGGGACGATCGCGATTGTGTCGGACCTGAGTGGATCGCGGGCGAGGCTTTGGGAATACGCCAAGATCGCATTCCTGGTGCTTATCATTTCCATCTTTGCTACCTACCTGATCTCCGCCCGCCTGTTGCGCATTGTGAGTGATCCGATTGTTGAGCTGGCCCGGATTGCGGAACGGATCTCAACAGAGGAAAACTATTCTCTGCGCGCAGTCGCACGAAGCAATGATGAAAGCGGGATCCTGGTCCGTTCCTTCAACCAGATGCTGGAGCGCATCGAGCAGCGGGACCTGGCGCTACAGAGCGCGAAGGATGAAATGGAGCAGCGGGTGCAGCGGCGGACCGCCGATTTGCAAATCGAAGTGAAGGAGCGCATACGCGCGGAGGAGCAAATGCGCGCCGCCAAAGACACTGCGGAAGTGGCCAACCACGCCAAGAGTGAGTTCCTGGCGAACATGAGCCATGAAATACGAACACCCCTGAATGGAGTGATTGGCATGACCGATTTGGCACTGGACACGGTGCTGACAGCGGAGCAGCGAGATTGTCTGGTAACGGCCAAGTTGTCAGCCGATGCTCTGCTCACCGTGATCAACGACATTCTTGATTACTCAAAGATTGAAGCCGGCAAGGTGGAACTGGAGATGATCGCCTTCAACCTGCGCGACTGTGCCGAAGAAACTTTGAAGACATCGGCCCTGCAAGCGGACGAGAAGGGGCTGGAACTTCTTTGTGACATTGCGCCGGACGTGCCGGAGCTGGCAGGGGGTGATCCGGGGCGGCTGCGGCAGATCATACTCAACCTGATTAGCAATGCCATCAAGTTCACGCATCGCGGCGAGGTAACGCTGAGGGTGGAAATGGAAAGCAAGAACGCGGCCAGCCAGGTCATACAGTTTACGGTGGCGGACACGGGCATCGGTATTGCTGCTGATAAGCAAACGTCTATTTTCTCTCCGTTCACGCAAGCGGATTCGTCGACCACCCGGCAATACGGAGGTACGGGCCTCGGGCTATCGATCTCTGCGCAGCTGATAGCGATGATGGGCGGACGCATCTGGATGGAAAGCGAGCCCGGTCAGGGAAGCCAATTCCATTTCACCGCCCGGTTGCAGGTACTGGGTAAGCGAATGGGAGCGGGAGGGTTGATCCCCCTCGCAAACCTGGACGGCATGAGGATCCTGGTGGTGGATGACCATGCCACCAATCGGCGAATCCTGCAGGGGTTATTGAGTAGCTGGGGGGCGCGGGTAACGTGCGCGGCCAGCGGTGAAGAGGCGTTGCAGGCATTGCTCGCCGCCAGCCAAACGGCCGAGCCCTGCCAGCTGATGGTGACGGATATCAACATGCCGCAGATGGACGGCTTCACTTTGGTCGAAAACATGCGCAACCAGCCCGAGCTATCGCCAATAGCGGTGATGATGTTGAGCTCGGCCAGCCATCGCGGGGACGCAGAGCGCTGCCGCCGCCTGGGCATTCTGTCTTATCTTTACAAGCCGGTACGCAAAGGTGAATTGCTGGCGGCGATCCAGTCCCTGATGGGGCAAGAGGAGCCGGGACCGGCCGCGACAGAAGTTCTGGAGCAGGAGCCCTGGCCAAGCGCAGGCCTACAGATACTGCTGGCTGAAGATAACCGGGTCAACCAGATTGTTGCCATCCGGATGCTGGAGAAGATGGGGCACGCGGTGGTGGTGGCGCGCAACGGCCAAATCGTCCTCTCGATGCTGACGACTTCGCGTTTTGACCTGGTGTTGATGGACATTCAGATGCCGGAGCTGGACGGCCTGACGGTGACCCGGAGAATCCGGGAGAGCGAACAATCGACACAACAACACTTACCAATTATCGCCATGACGGCACACGCCATGAAGGGCGATCGCGAACGCTGCATCGCAGCCGGCATGGATGGGTATGTGACCAAGCCAATCAACTACGCGCTGCTGGCCGCCGCGATTGGCAGCGTGATTAGTCAGAAGCATCAGCTCGCTGCCAGCCCGCTCGTGACCCCGCAGAAGGAGCTCGCTGCGCCGCCACCAGAAATTGCCTGGGATCGGGCGGATACCCTGGAAAAACTAGGGGGCGACGCAACGCTGCTGGAAGAAGTGATGGCGATTTTCCTCGAGGAGGCCCCCAGACATATGGCCGCTCTGGGAAAAGCCGTGCTGCAGGGCAACGCAAAGGAGATCGAGGAGATCGCGCACACGCTCAAAGGTGAGCTGGGTTACCTGGGCATAACCGGTATCTCGCAAAAGGCGGCCGAACTGGAGAAGCTGGGACGAACGTCTGACCTTCGCTCGGCCACACAGATTTATGAACGACTGGCAGTTGAATTTTCTGCGCTGCTTACTTCGGTCATGAGTGCTGAACCGCACCCGGCTCCCGATCGGTCGGAGGTGAGCCAGTGAGCCAGCCAGAGCCGGGAAATACCCCTGCTCGGGAGTTTGAGCGCCCGGGGAGCGCCTGCGACCGGGTCCTGGTTGCCGAAGACGATGCGATGTTCCGCAAGATCCTGCAGAGCTGGCTCGAGAACTGGGGCTACCGGGTGACGCTCGCGGGAGATGGCGCCCGGGCCTGGGAAATTCTGCAGCAGAAAATTCCGCCGCAACTGTTGATTCTCGATTGGATGATGCCGGCGATCAATGGTGTGGAACTGTGTCGCAAGGTACGGGAGCAAAACCGTTCACCCTACCAATACATTCTGCTGGCTACGGCCAAAGACGCCAAGCAGGACCTGGTGCGCGGCCTGGAGGCCGGGGCGGATGACTATCTGACCAAACCGTTCGATAAGAGCGAATTGCGCGCGCGTTTGCGGGCGTCTAACCGAATCCTTACCCTGCAGGACGATCAGATCCAGGCGCAGGATCTGCTTCGTTTTCAGGCGACCCATGATTTGCTCACCGGGGTGTGGAACCGGGGCGCGACCCTGGAGACGTTGCGCCGCGAGCTGGAGCGGGGGGCCCGTACCGCAGCACCCACCGGCATCATGATGCTCGACGTCGATCACTTCAAGATGATTAATGATACCCATGGGCATTTGACCGGGGACCATGTGCTGCAGGAGGTGACCCAACGGATCATCAAGGCGGTGCGCGGCTACGATTCGGTGGGCCGCTATGGAGGAGAAGAGTTCCTGATCGTGTTGCCCGGGTGCAGCCGGGAGCAGATTGACCACGGCGCGGAGAGGGTTCGAGCTATGGTGGACAGCGGACCGATCCTGGTCGACGGCGCAGCGATTTCTGTGACGGTAAGCATCGGGGCGGCGGTGGCGACAGGGGGGACGATCGACGACATGGAGATGCTGGCGGCTGCCGATGCGGCGCTGTATCGGGCCAAGCAGATCGGCCGCAACCGCACCGTGCTATCGGATTTTGCGTTGCGGTAAATTTTCATGCTGGCGGGTGAGGGCATACCAGATGTTGACGCTGCCGAAGATGAGGCAGGCGAGATTGACCACCGCGTTCAAGAGGCCGCGCGAAAAAGAATCGGTGTATTGGCCGTGGCGGAAATTACAAGCCGCGTCCAGCAGAGCAAGGTACACCATGGCGCTGCCACCCACCGCGGTGGCGACCCCGGCCCGGGGATCGTGGGCGATGAGCCAGTTGCCGGCAAGCCAAAAAGCTCCCGAGATCCATAGCAGGTCGGGCAGCAGAAAGCACCACTCGAAATCGACGACGTTAGCGGGCAGGCTGCTGTGATCAGCCCAGAAGGAAATCCAGAACAAGACAATGGCCAGTGCGGCTATGCGTTGCATCCATGCCAGCTGGCGGGGAGATAGTTTCATGGTTATTCCTTGCGGGCAGAGAATTGTGGGCGTAACTCCTGGTACAGGCAGCAGTTATCCCACTTAAGCCCAGGGCCCTGATTTCCTGTTCGCGTATCCATTCGAGGGCAGCGTGTGCGGCCTTCTGTAAGCAAAGCCGCAGAAAGTAGGCAAGTTCGCTAAGCTTCACTGAAAATCCGGACGGATGGGGCGTCCAACAGTGCTGGCTAGCTGTGTTCCAGGGATTGAATTGGGATGGTGCGCGCGGAGAGATTCGAACTCCCGACCTTCTGGTTCGTAGCCAGACGCTCTATCCAACTGAGCTACGCGCGCAGGCGCTACCCAAACAGACTACCAAATGGGGTCAAAAACTCCAAGTTGCGTGCTCGCGAGGGCGCTGTCTGGCATCATAAAGAGTGCCATGGCACGCCCTTATTGGTCCGGACAAATCTCCCTTTCGCTGGTTAGCTTTGCGGTTGAAATTTATCCCGCGAGCACTTCGGCGCGCCCCTTCCAGTTTCACCAGATTGACCGGGCGACCGGGCAGCGCATCCATTATCAGAATGTGGTTCATGACGATGACGGTGAAGAAACGACGCACACCCCGGACGACCAGCATGCAGTCGAGAAATCAGAGATTGTGAAGGGGTACGAATACGAGAAGGGCAAGTACGCCATTATCGAGCCGGATGACCTGAAGCGTCTTCGGATTCCGGGCAAAGATACGCTCGAGATCGTCCAGTTTGCTGACGCCGATGAGGTGCCTCCTTCGCTGTTTGTGAAGCCTTATTTTGTGGTTCCCAAAAAAGGCCCGCAAGCCACCGCTTTCGCGATTGTGCGTGAGGCGATGATGGATGCGGGCAAGGTCGCGTTAGGCGAAATTGCCTTCGCGGGCCGCGAACATGTGGTGGCGCTTGCGCCGCCGACTGACCGTAAGCAGCTGGGCATGATGTTGTATGTCCTTCGCTTCGCGGAAGAGTTGCGCGATCCGGCTGAATACTTCGGCAAGATACCTGCCGTCAAACAAGATGCCGCGCAGCTGGAGTTGGCGAAACAGTTGATCAAGACCTATACCCGCCCGCTGGAGCTGGATAAGTTCACGGATAACTATGAAGCTTCTGTGCGTGCGTTAGTGGAAGCGAAGTTGGCCAACAAACCGCTGCCTAAAGAGAAGCCGGCGAAGAGCGGCGGCAAAGTGGTTGATCTTATGTCGGCACTGCGCCAGAGTCTGGCGACGAAAGACGGGGGCAAGGCAGCGAAGGAGCCTGCCGCTCCGGCCGGCAAGCGAAAACTCAAGCTGGTGGCGGGCAAGCGGGCAAAGACGGCTTAGGCAAACTCCGGCAGAAGCAAAGGCCATTGGGGTGAAGGGTGTGAGATTTCCCATATCTCCCGACAAAAACCATCGGGAGATATGGGGCACCCGCATTTGTGATGGACAACATAGGTCAGACGAAGTCAAAGCGGGGACGTTACACGCTTACGTTTGCCAAAAAAGAACAGTCCCGAAGGGACGGATGCCGCTAGCCCAGGATGAAATCCTGGGTTGCGTTTGCCAAACAAGAACAGTCCCGAAGGGACGGATGCCGGTGGGAAGGACGATAGTCCTGTGTTTGCTCAGTTTCCGTTCAGGTTCCAGCGGCAGTCGTCCCCGCGGAACTGGGGCGCGCCCAACAGCTTGGCAAACATACTGGACGTTATGACCGTTGCACTCCGCTAGTCGGCTATCTCCGTCAGGGTAGCAAGTAATCGATCCACCTCTTCTGCGGTGTTGTAGTGGGCAAGGCCTATGCGCAGAAAGCCGCCGTCTTTTTCAACATCGAAATACTCGGTCAGGTTCAGCGCGTAGTAGTTGCCATCCCAGGTGAAAAAGCCGCGCTGCCCCAGTTCGGTCGCCAGGTGCAGAGGCGTGTGGCCGGCGACGCGCACCGCTACCGTTGGGCAGCGATGATCGTACTGCGCAGGATCGGTGATGCCGTAGAACGTGAGGCCGGGGATGCGCAGCAGACCGGCGATGAGGCTCTCGACCAGGATTCGCTCATGCGCCTGAATGGTTTTCCACGCGGCCAGCAGCGCGGCGCGGCGGTTGGATAGGCCCATCCCTCGGTCTGTGCGCCTGCCCAGTCGCGCGAGGTAGTCGACGCAGGCGGTGATGCCGGCGATACCTTCGTGGTTGAGCGTGCCCGACTCCCAACACTCCGGAATCTCACTGGTGTTAGCCGCGAGTTTGTAGGGCGCCAGGCGACGCAGATGCTCCTGCTTGCCGTAGAGGATGCCCATGTGGGGGCCAAAGAACTTATACGACGAGCAGACGAGAAAATCGCAATCGAGGGCGCGCACATCGATGGGACCGTGGGGTGCGTAGTGCACGGCGTCGATGTAGGCCATCGCCCCCACCTCATGAGCAAGGCGCACCACTTCCTTGACGTTGTTGATGCTGCCCACTGCATTCGACGCGTAGCCGGCCGCGACCAGCCGGGTTCGGCTGTTGATCTTGCTCGCCAGGTCTTTCATGTCGAGGGTGCAGTCTTCGGGATGGATTTCCGCGATGCGGATGGTGATGCCGCGGTCCTCGAGCGCCACCCAGGGGGAAAAGTTGGCTCCGTGGTCCAGAAGGGTGACCACGATCTCGTCCCCAGCCTGCAGTTCCCTGCCGATCGCGCGGCTCATGGCGAAGGTGAGCGAGGTCATGTTGCCGCCGAAGATCACTTCCTGTGGGTCGCAGGCGAGGAAGTCGGCCATGGCGCTGCGGGCGCCCTCAATGATGGCGTCGGAGCGTTGGCTGGTGGCGAAGGCTCCGTGGGTATTGGCGTTGGTGCTGCTGAGGTAGCCGGCGATGGCGTCGATGACGCTTTGCGGAACCTGCGTTCCCCCCGGTCCGTCGAGGTAAACGGCGGGCAAGCCGTTCACGGTTTGTGACAGGGCGGGAAATTGGGATCGAACCCAGGCGGTATCGAGCGGATCCGTTCCTTTGAGGTCTTCGCTGAGAGAGTGAGACGTTGTCATGAGCAACCTCGTTGCGGTTGGCGTTCTGTGGGCTAAGGTTACAGGGTGAAACGAGCGTCGCAAAGAAAAGCGCTTAGACAGGCTGCGCACAAACCTCGCCCTGAAGGGCAAAGCCCTGAGGGAAGCGTATTCAGTTGGAACGAAACCCTCATCTGAAGCCGATTACTATTTCCTCCATGATGTACGGGCTGAAACCCCGTACCCATCACGGACTGAGTGCTTACACCGGCTCCAGCGGCAAGGCGACAACGGGGTCGTTTCCGCTCTTTCCGGCCCACCTGTTAAGGTATCGCATAGAAGTAGCGAGCCTCCGTCGGTTCTTTGCAGGACCAGTGCCTGGGAGAGGGATTCTGGAAAACGTATTGCTGAAAGAGCAGGCAGGCGCCTGGGTTATTTCGCGCCCCAGCGCGCACTCCAGAAAACGCGCGGAAGACCTCTTCTTCACCACCATGTCCGTGATCATGCTGGCGATCGTCTTCATGGGATTCGGGTCCAGTTATTTCCTGAGAGGAGCAGCGTTCTCGCACTTGCCCAGCCTGCTCGTTCACTTGCACGGGGCCGTTTTCTCGTCCTGGATCATCCTGTTCGTTGTCCAATCCAGTCTCGTCACGGCTGGGAATGTTCGGCTCCATCGCAAGCTCGGGATCGTCGGTGCAGTCATCGCAGGTCTAATGGTCGTCCTTGGCGTTCTGACGCCGTTTGGCACACTAAGACGCGGCGCGCAGCTCCCGTCTATCTTCACGCCCACGTCCTTTCTGATCGGCAATGTTCTCGGCGTCCTCTTCTTCGGCGCTTTTGTCGCAGTCGCTGTCTGGAAGCGGAACAACCGCATCGTGCACAAACGTCTGATGCTCATCGCGAACGCCATGCTTATGCCTCCTGCACTCTCGCGTATGGCATTTCCTGTGATGGCCCACCCCCGGATGTCATTTCCCTGGATGGCCCACTACCCATTCCTCATAGGGGCTATTCCGCTTGCGATGATTGTCGCGCTCTTCCTTTTCGATCTCGCTATATACAGGAGACCATTTGCTGTAACCGTCATCGGCGGCTTCCTCTACTGGGCGGCTGATCCGGTCTCCGACTTCATCATCAACACGCAAATCTCGCAGCACATCGCGCTCTGGGCCCAGCACCATCCGTAGACTGCCAGTGACAGACGGCAGACGGAGCGTTACCGCGTCTCGGTCTTGATCGGTGGTGAACAGGTAGTGTCTCGCCGCATTTCTTTCTGCGGTAAGAGGCAATCCTATTGCGGCTCCAATTGTCGCGTTTTCCACACCGCCGCCAGTTTCGCTTTTCCAGCGTTTGGCTCTTTGCGGCTCGATGCGGTGTACATCTCGACGATCTTGCTCAAGGCAAGCCGTTTGCTCTCCGCATGCCCGGCAGAAGCATCGTGCAGGCCCTTATATGCGCCAAGAAGCAGTGGTTCTGCGGCTGCAAACCGGCCTTCCTGTACGAGCACTGCGCCTAGCTTGAGTTCGCTGTCGAAGATGTCGGGGTGACCGGGTGGAAGTACTTTCTCACGGCTGCGCAGACCTTCACGGAGCAACCGCTCGGCCTCAGGTAGCTTGCCTCGTTTTGCCAGCAGGTCTCCCAAATTGGTTTCGATTCTTGCCGTATCCGTTTGATCGGCGCCCCAGGCGCGTTGCGCAACCGCAAGCGACTGGCGAAACATCGCCTCGGCCTCATCCAGCTTGCCCTCGTCCCGCAGCAGCGTTGCCAGGTGATTCAAGCCGACGGCCACGTCGGGATGTTCGTCGCCCTCGGTGCGCCGTGAGGTTGCCAGCGACTTACGCGCGTACTCCTCCGCTTCAGCAAGTTTGCCTTCATCATGCAACGCATAAGACAACTGATTCATGGTCAATGCAGTCGAGGCATTCTCGGCGCCAGAAGCCTGCATATGGATGGCGAGCGACTGGCGAAGCATGGCTTCCGCGTCTGCCGGCCGTTTTTCAAAACGGAGGATAACGCCCAGATTGTTTTCGTCCATCGACACGTCCTCGACCCGGTGGCTCTTGAGATCAATCGCAAGGGCCTCGCGCACCAGCGTTTCCGCTTGCTGCAGTTGGCCCTCGCGCCGTGACGTGATCGCCAGGTCGCCCAGGCTTGCTGCGACCGCGGGATCATCGGGACCGAATACTTTGGTGCGCAGTCTAAGCGCGTCCCGCTGCAGCGTTTCCGCTTCCGGAAGTTTGTCCTCGAAGGTCAATTGCTCCGCCAGGTTCGCTTCGCTGGTCGCCAGATCGGCGTCATGGCCGCCCGGCGCAGAGCGTCGCAGCGCCAGCGCGGCGCGATACTCGCGTTCGGCCTCGGGATACCGTCCCAGGCCGGAGAAGGTTGTGCCGAGGCTCTCACGCGCGGCGGCTTCCACCAGCGGTTCATTATGCAATGAGCCTGCATCCAGGCGGCGGACGGCTTCATCGAGCACGTGCGCAACCGTAACATCGCGGCCTTTGCCGGGGTCGGCTTTGCTGGCGGCGCGCGGGTCAGCCGATTGCAGCATTTCCTGCAGAAAGGCATTCACCGCCTGCGCCTCCGCCGCTTCCTGTTGTGACTGTTTCAGGCTCGCGGCAGCGTTACGTTCCGAGCGGATGGCTCGAACCGCCTCCCGCGTACTGACCACCGTGGCGGCGATGAGCGTCAGGAGAATGGCCGCCCCGCTGGCCACCAGCACACGGTTGCGTCGCACCAGCTTACGAAGCTGATAAGCCTTGCCCGGCGTGTGCGCCAACACTGGCTCGTGGCGCAGATATCGGCCCAGGTCGGCGGCAAATTCCATCGGCGTGGCGTATCGTCGCGAACGATCCTTCTCCAAAGCATTTAACGCGATGGCATCGAGATCCCCGCATAGCTGCCGGACGAGCGTATCGGCATCCGCGCCCCGGTTCTGCGCCGTCAGACCCGATGTGCCGGCCAGCGTCCGCAATTTCGTGCTGGGCCGAGGTGTGTCCTCTTCCCGCAGCCGGCGCAGAACTTCATCGAACGCCAGTTTATGAAAGTCCAGGGGCAGCACGCCTACCAGCAGTTCGTAGAACACCACCCCGAGCGAATACACGTCACTGCGGGTATCGATATCTGCGCCCCCCGAATCGGCCTGCTCCGGGCTCATGTAGCCGAGCGTGCCCACCACCGTTCCCGCACGCGTATACACGGTGTCGGCACTGAGCCGTGCGGTCGCTTTCGCTACCCCGAAATCGATGATTCTCGGCGCCGGT
The DNA here is from genome assembly GCA_963834445.1 of uncultured Acidobacteriaceae bacterium. GTDB lineage: Bacteria > Acidobacteriota > Terriglobia > Terriglobales > Acidobacteriaceae > PALSA-350. The sequence continues at coordinate 1,750,520 of CAWIBU010000009.1, read as the reverse complement.
CTGCCATCGATCTCTACCACCAGAATGTTTGAGGGTTTAAGGTCGCGATGAATGATTGCTTTCTGGTGCGCGTGCTGCACCCCCTCACAGACCAGGGTAAACAGCTCGACGCGCTGGTCGGTCGTTAGTTTGTGCTGATCGCAATAGCTCGTGATCGGAACGCCGGCGACGTACTCCATCACGAAGTAAGGGCGGCCTTGCGGTGTCGATCCGGCGTCGAACACCTTGGCAATCGCGGGATGATCCATCAGCGCCAACGCCTGACGCTCCGATTCGAAACGCGCCACCACCTCGCGCGTGTCCATACCCACCTTGATGAGCTTGATGGCAACGCGGCGGCGAACCGGATATTTTTGCTCGGCCAGCCAGACCTCGCCCATACCGCCTTGCCCTATCATCTGCAGGAGATGATAGGGGCCAATCACAGCTCCCGGCTCCGTACCTTCCGGGGCGCGGGTGACCGAGGTGGCGTCGCCGTTCTCAGGGTTTATTCCGGATTCTTCGGGCACCGGTCAGCTATGCCTCCCTGGTTTCGTCCTGACACAACCAGTATGGCGTAGAAAGCATTCAGCGTGCGCTCGGTTGCCTTAAACTCCAGGCTTGTTTTGCCGGGAGGAGTGCAAGCAGCGCGACTCCAATCGCGACAAAGACCACAGGTCCTGGGGACTATCCCGCCTGTGCATCCCGTGCGCCGCGGCCTCCGCCGATTGAATATGTCATCGTGAACCCATGGGCAAGGCTTGACCACGCCCCATAGCCGATCATCAAGCGATGCTTGGCCGGCTGCTTAACGGCCAGCAACAGACAGGGCCCGAGCGCCGTGTTAAGGCTCAGGAACATCGCCAAGACATCGTTATGCCCGTTAAGCCAGCCAGAGTCGTGCGTCGTTAATAGCGCCATTTATGTTTCCAAGCCTCAGTCCCGCAGGGACGACTGAAAGTAGCCCAGGATGAAATCCTGGGTAAACAATGACAAAATAGAGCAGTCCCGAAGGGGCGGCTGATGAAACTCCTTGGCTACCGCACCTTCCAACAAGCGGTCGCGGTTCTTGGTAAATGTCGCCGCGTCCCAAACCTTCTCGTCCAGGTTCAGCCCCACGAACCAGCGGTACAGAATGCTGTAATCAATCTCCTCCATCAGCAAACGCTCGCTACGTACCGAATAAAGCATCTGCAACAACTGGGCCCGTAGAAGCTTCTCTGGCGGAATCGATGGCCGCCCAAAATCGGCATACTTCACCTCGAACAAGGGTGACATCGCCTTCAGAATCTCCTCCGTCATGGCCCGCACCGCACGCAGTGGATGATCTTTGCTCACCCGTTGCTCCGGTGACAAATAGCTGAACATATCGGCTTGCTGATGATCCATTCCTCGCATGTTCTCTTCATAGCCGATCCAACCGCCCAATTGAAGTTACTTTTTCAGCACCCTGCTGGGAATGCTCTGACGGAAAATCCGGGGACAGGAAAATCTGGGGGGCAGACTGTTAACGTCACCGTTACAGTACCAACAACGCATCTTGCTTTGTCGAGACGCGGTAAACGTTCCGTCCGTCACCGACAAAGTCTCATTTGTGGTAACTCAGCTCTCCACCAGCGAACGTGGATTACAGCGCCCGCTTCACATATCCGGGCGCCGAGCCGGTATGCTGCCGAAGAAGTAGATTGAGCTGAGAGGCGTGATGCTGCACATGGCGCATGCTGTACAGCATCAACTCGCCAAAGGTGAGCCTGAGTGATCCGTATTGACACACCCGGCGCGCCTGGTCATCCGTGAAGTTCGCTAGAGTGGAATGGCATTTGTCGCGGCAGTGCTGCAGATAGGTCCCCAACTCCCGCTTCGTGTAGGGGCTCTCCGGAAGAAGGCCTCCGGGATCTAGTTCCCGCAGATCGAAGGGAGGCGGCGGAACGAAAGTTTCCGCCGGGCCGGAGAGTTGCAGATCGAGAAAGAAGAGGGTGTGATACGCCAGATACCAAAATCCGACGATTCCGTTGCGGTTCCACGCAGGAGGTTTCGAAGAATCGCTCCAGAGATCATCCGGACACGCGTTCATGGCGTTATCAAGCATGTCGATGGATGCCCCAAACTGGTCCCACAGGATTTCGTTCCAAGCGGTCTTCAAAATGCCCCCTCCTTCATGAATCGGCTGGCGCCCCTTCCGTCACAACTTCGGCGTTTTGCTCAAGGCCAACGGGAAAGATGTGTTTGGCGAACTCCGTTTGCTCCCGCAACGGGCCGGATGCGTCGCCTCATCATGCTCTCCGGGCGATACGGTTACTTACATCCATAGCGGCCAATGCATCGTTTGCAAGTTTGAATTGGGACGATGCGGAACGAAAGGTAATGACCCGCCCGAAACCGTTAACTCCATATCCAACGAAAGTGACCTTAGGTCATGTACTCCCGTGTCGCAAACACGCACACAAAATCCCAAAAGGCTCTATACCTAGTTATAGAGGATATCGGCAGACGCGGCTTCTCGGCGGCAGCGCCATGCCGGCACTAGCTGGCAGTTTAAGCCTAAGCGCGAGCGAAGGATAGCTTGACCGCTATCCGGGTGACACACCCGGTCTCTGTCCGAAATGCATGGGGCCTTTTCCACTCCAGACGCAAAAATACCCTAATCCAAACGCGCCCTAAAAGGCGCCGCTGAGAAACTTCGCAAAAAGGCTATCTGCCTTTCACCGCACCGCAACGGTCGATGTTTCATAATCAATATCGATTAGGGTAATTTCCGTCCGTCGCCGAATAGGGTTCGGTTTGCGCCAGGGAGGGAAATTGGGAGCGCACCCAGGCGGTATCGAGCGGATCCATTCCTTTGAGTTCTTCGGTAGCGGACTGAGACGTCGTCATGAGCAACCTCGCTGGGGTTGGCGTTGCGTCGGCTAGGAAGAAGGTTACAGCGTGAAGGGAGCGCAGCCAAGAATGATCCTGTAGAAGCTTCAACGATGAGTGTTTGCGCGCTACAGATGGAGGATACGGGCGTCAGAGGGTGTGTGCGGGACTAAAACCATGACAACAATACCGTCTCCGGCCCAACTACTCTGGGGGCGACCAGATTTCCTATTACCCCGACTCTCGTTTTGCTTATCGATGTGAGTGCCCGGAAGCCAAAAAGTGCATCCAATTTTCGACTGAGGTTAGGTTGCCAAAATGAATCGTTCCTTGTTGTTGAGTCTCATCGCGACAGCCGCGGCGTGGATGCTCATCAGAAGCAGCAATCCCAAAACCCGTTTAGTGCCGGCCACAGAAGCGGCCGCCAAATTACAGCGAGCGTGGGCTGACCACCACACGACTGCTTGACCACCGCAAGTGCGCTCCGGGAAGCGCCGTGGCTACCTAACGGAAAATTCGCGACACTGGAATAGACCATCCATGCTTCTGCGGCACATAAGCCGTCGCCGTCTTAGCGCCCGGTGTCATTTCCGATCGGTCGCTGATCCGCTGACTAAAACGCATAGCGGAGGCTGAACTGGAACTGGCGTTCGGAGGCGTAGGTAGTTCCCTTTCCGTTGACACGCCCGAACGTACCACTGGTGGGGCCGGCGTCGGGGTTGTCGAGGTTGGGATGGTTGAGGTAGTTGAAGGCCTCGGCGCGGAAGATGAGCTGGTGATTCTCGTGATTGGGGATGAGGTGCATCGCCTTTTCCAGCGCTGCGCTGAAACTTTGGAAACCAGGGCCATAGATGTAGTTGCGATTGCCGCGCGGGGCAAAGGTGCCAGCCGCCGGTCGAACAAAGACGCTTGGCTGAAACCATTGGTTGGCGTTCTTGCCGCCGGCGAATTGATGCGGAAGTGCGGCGTCGCCGGTACGCGCCCATAGCTGATTGCCAGAACCTGGGCCGACGCCGGCATAATCGTTGCTTTGCTGGACATTGAGCGGACGGCCGGACTGTAGTTGAGCAATACCCGAAAACTGCCAATTGCCCAGTGCGCTGCGTACCAGAAAATTGCCTGCGTGGGTTCCATAGGGGATGTTCCACACATAGTTGATCACCAGCACATGGCGAGTGTCGAAGTCGCTGGGACCGTAGTAGATGTACTTGTCGAAGATGTTGGGCAGGCTGGCTCCGTTCGAGGATCCGAAGTCGAGGCTCTTGGACCAGGTGTAGGCCACGCCGAAAAGCAGGCCCTTGACCAGGCGCCGTTGCACGTTGGCTTGCAGCGAGTGATAGGTGGACGAGCCGGCATTTTCTGATTCGATGATGGTTGAGTAGCCCTGGTAGGGGCGGAGTGCGTCCGGAGACTTGATGGTTGGATTGGCCTGAATGGTGCCGGGCCGCAACTGATTGATGTTGGCGAGTTGCTCCAGATGCAGGCCACGCCGGCCAACATAGGCGAGCGTGAAAGCGCCTACGTTTTGGATTTCTTTCTCAACGGTAAGGTTCCAGGCATAAGCGCCGGGGCTGGGGTATTTGTACGAATGTGAAGTGAAGGAAAGCGGGGTGCTATTGGTGCCGATGCCGCCGGGATCATTGACCTGCCCGTTGGTGACAGTGGAGGACGGCTGAAAGGGCGCATTGCCGCCGACCTGCACGTTATCGCTGATGCCGAGCCGCTGGATGTAACGGCCTGCGCCGCCCCGAACGACCATCGTCGGCTCGATCTGGTAGGCGAAGCCGAGGCGAGGCTGCACGTCGGTGTAGACGGTTGGGTTATAGCCACGATTGGTGCCGTGGAAATTCGCCGCGTAGCCATTGGCGAGGATGGCATCCGGCACATGTCCTTTCGCAACGCTGGGGAATCCACTGCCCGGGATGACCACGCCATTCAGCGGGATACCGCCTGTAATGAAGCCGGTCGTGGGGCTGACCGTGGGCGCATTCGCCGGATTGTAGTAGACGGGATCGAAGAAGGACTGATTGCCCCATATGGCATAGTACGGCGTGTTGACGGTGTAGCGGACGCCGACTTGGAGCACCAATTTGGGCGTAGCGCGCCAGTCGTCCTGCCCGAAGCCGGAGAACATGTTGCTGCGGAAGAGGGTGTAGGAGCGCTGTCCGATTTCACCATAGGTATCGAACAGGCCGAGTGCAGCATTCGCGACCGCGGCTTTTGAAGTCTGGCTACCGCTGCGTGTGTCGGTGAAGACGAAAAGACCGTTCTGATTGTTGGTAGAGCCCGGGATCGTACTACTGACGTTGATCTGGTCGAAGTTGTTTTCGCCCGCATATTCCCAAAGGCCGCCAAACTTCACGGTGTGATTGCCGAACACTTTGGTGACGTTGTCAGCCAGATCATAGACGATGCCGCCGGAGCGTGATGGATAGGGGCCGCCGTCGAGGGTGCCGAAATTTGCAATGTTGATTGTCGGGATCTTGTTCGGCAACACCTTGAGGGCGCCGTCGTAAAGATATGGGTAGTTAATGCCGTACTGAGTCCGGTCATAGCGGCCCAGAGAGGTGTCAATGCCGATGTTTACGTGGTCAGCGGCGCCCGCGACGATCAGTTCATTCACCGTGGTGGGATTGATGGCCCAGGTGTAATGGAAGACCGCAACCTGGTTGGGCCGGTTGAAGATGCGCGGGTTGCGATTAAAGTTTCCGTAGTGAGGTTCGTAATCTTTGTAGTTGTAATTGAGCAGGCTGAAGCGGAGATGGTGCGCCTCGACAGGGATGTAATCGACGACGATGGAATCCTTGCGTTGTGCTTCCGTGTAAAGTGCAGAATCGATCCAGTTGTAGCCTGGGGCGGTGGTATTGGCCCGGGGGTAAGCGGTGAGCAGGCCGATCCCGTTCGAGCTGAGCGCTGCTGACGGGATGATGTTGCCAGGATACGGAGCGCCGGTACCTGGATCCACAATCTGGACCGGCTTACTGTAGAAGATATTCGGCCCGAGCAATTCGCTGAAGTTGCCGGCACGCATGAGATCGGTGGGCGTTTTCTGGGTAGCGAGATCGTCATGGTTGTAGCGGACATACTCCTGGCCGAGCAGAAAGAAAATTTTATTGCGATCCTTGTTGAAGTGGCCAGGGATGTAGACCGGACCATTGAAGTTCCATCCAAACTGGTTATAGCGGAAGGCGGCCCTTGGCAGACCGGAAAAGTTGCGCTGCCAGAGATTCGCGTTGAGCACATTGTTGCGGAAGTATTCGAAGGCGCTGCCGTGAAAGTCGCTGGTGCCGCTCTTGGGCACGATACGGACCTGGCCACCGGAGGTGCGTCCGTACTCAGCTGGGTAGCTCGTCGTGAGGATCTGCACCTGGGAGGTTGAGTCAACGTCGGCAACGCCCACGCTGGTGCCGTTCGAGCGGGTACGCACCATGGGCGCGCCATCAAAGGTAATAACGCTCTCCTGGGAGCGGGCGCCGTTGACATTGATGCCGTTGTCCAGGCCAAAGGCGAAGGCCGCCATAGAGTTGCCACGGACTACACCAGGCTCGAGCTGCGAGAGATACAACGGATTGCGGCCGTTGAGCTGGATGCTCTTGACCTGCTCCTGGGTGACGAGCTGACCAACCGCCGCGCTCTCGGTCTGGATGGCATTCACGCCTGCCTGCACGGTGATTGACGTGTTGGCATCGCCGACGTGCATGGAGATATCGACCCGCCGCCCGATGCTGGGATCGACGTGCACGTTGTCGAGGGTGGTGGTCTGAAAGCCGGTGGAATCGACACGGATGCTGTAGTCGCCAGGCGCAAGATTGGTGATGTTGAAGTTGCCGTCGCCGTTGGTGATCGTATCGCGATCGGTGCGCGTAGCACTGTTGTGTACGACCACCTTGGCGTTGGGTACAACGGCTCCCGATGTATCCGTGACGGTGCCGGAAAGGGAGGACGTGTCAGACTGGGCGAGGACCGGCATGCCGATGCCGGCCATGCACAGGGAAATAAGAACAGACAAGATGCGACGAGCAATATTTTTGTGGTTCAAGACACCCTCCTGAAGAGTCGAACATCGGGCGTTATTTTTTCGGTCAGCTTTGACGGCTGCTGATTTTCAAAAACGAAGGTACACCGTTTCTAAAAATCTGCAACAAAAAGTTCAGTCAATGGTAGAAAATTGTTCGTCCTGTGATTTTCACGCTCTGGCTCGGTTACATTCATTTCGCAGCCATCTCATGGCTAATTGGCAAATTAGCCTCTAACCTCAAAAAGCTGGTTGACGAATTGGGACGATTGGGGGCAAGCTGGTGACGGCGCGTCTATTCGCTTGAGTCGTGATAATTTTCCTGCAGGAGCAACTCGCCCGCCTGCTGGTCCCTGGCCTTCCTAACCAGCTAGACGCAGCGCGGAAATCGCCGCGCGGCAATCTTCTTCGCGGATGAGGCCCAGCAAATTATTGCGACACACCGTCCAAGCCGATACGGTGGGGCCTAATGCCTGATCCCACCAAACCTTTCCATGCACGTGGCCCATGGAGCGGGTCCTCGATTGCAGAGCCGGTTCGCGTCGTTCGCCAGGACGAGTAGCACCTGATGTCCGCGGTTTTTGTACGTCAGTCAGCGTCCCGGTCGGGCCCAGCTTGTGTCTCGGAATGAGGGATGGGGCAGGTCGAGGGTACGAGCACACCTTGCCGGCGAAAATGACAGCCTTGTATCCGCAGGTTTTTTGGTCGCCCGCTGGCCAACTTTTCGGACCGAAGAAGTGATAAACGATGCGTTACTTTGCCTGAGCAAACATATTATGCATGGCAACCCCCCCGCCTACCCCTCCCAGACCCGGCAGATCTATTCCCAAAAAATACGGGGCTCTGCCGTTGCCGATAAGTTAACCTTCGCGGGCGCGGCCATGAGGGCCAACGTGTTGAAATCGAAGTCGTGATAAAGGTTGAAACACATGACTTCAGGAGCTTTGCTGTAGGCGGCCGGATGTGCGAAAACATCGCTGAGACTTGCAATCGATTGCTGTAATTCAACTTGTCCGAACAACTCCGGCTCCAATGCGGCAGCCACCACCGCTATGGTCTCAGACCGTGGACCAGTCGTGACCATCTTGACCGGCGCCGCCGACCGGGCCATGTTCGCGCCGCCCGAACGAGGAGTTGCGCTGCCGTGGTCCAGGCCCTCACCAAGCCAGCGAATGGTCGCTGTTACCTGGGCTGCTTCGAGGCCCAGCGGACGCTCCCCGAGACTGCTCAGCATTTGCGCGAACCCTGGTACGTCTTCCTCCGGATTGCCAGGAACGTTCTCCCCGAAGAAAAGAGGATCAAGCACCAGAACCCTTTGTCCACGACTCAAATCGTTGCCCACCTCAGAGACCGTCGATGGCATGCCAAGGTCAGAAATCAGGATCGTGGTGTCCCCTGCTTCCGGTGCATGGAGTGAACGAAACAGCACCCCTGTGGCGCTTAAGCCATTACTGAACTCAAAGCGGTAGGCATGGCTTTCCACTCCGCTCTCGTGAGTGGCGTTGACCAGCCAGGCATGGGTGAGAGAAACGGGGCTATACCGAACCACCTCGCGCAAACGATCCCGCTGCGTGTGCACCCATTCCGCGCTCGCCTGTTGCGGCGCCTCATGGTGGATAGATTTGGCAAAGGACTGGGCGAGTCCAAGGATGGTGAGATTGTCTTTGGGGAGGCCGACCACCAGGTCGGAAGCGCTCTCAACTTCGCTGTCGGTGTCGCTATACTCTTTTGCGGGCGCGTCTATGTGGAACACCGAGTCAAAGAACTGGTAAGAAGCCTCGCGGCTATCGATCTGGTAGTTATGCGTTCCCGGGTCCTGGTTGTCGTACCACTGCAAATTGCCAGGCTTTCCATACAGTTCAAAAAAAGGCTTGATGTCGCTGTAAACACCCTGCTTGACCACCCCCGCACGGAAGCAGCAATCGTCCATGTCGTTGTAGATAAGAAGTGTGGGTCGAGGCGCCCGCATGGCCGCAAGTTGCGCATAGTCCACGCCCCGGCGCATATCAGGGGAGTTCTGCTCCGGATCTCCGCCTGTATAGCCAGGATGTTCAATCGAGGTCGTCAGACTGCTGAATCCTGCTACCGGCACAGCCGGACCAACCCGGGTATCGAGCGCACTCAACATAATCGTTTGCCATCCACCGCCAGACAGCCCCGTTACACCAATGCGTGTCCGGTCTACATTCGGCTCATCGTAGAGGTAATCGAGACCGCGGCGCATCTCCAGGTAAAACAAGCCCAATCCATTAACCCCGGCAAGGTCGAGCAGGCGAAGATTGGCGTGGCTGTTTCCAGCATCATCGAGTTCGCCAAAGTCAAACCATTCCAGGTTGAGTGCAATGATCCCGCGACGGGCCTGATTGATGCAGCGCTTTTGCTTATGCTCAACCGCCTTACCTCCCGGACCGTGCCCGTTGACATTCAGAATCGCAGGCAGCTTGCCCGACATGTGCTCGGGTTCATAAAGCAGTGCTGCCGAGTAAAATCCGGGCACTATTTCGAAGCGCAGTTTCACAATGCGATAGCCCGGTCTTTCGATGACGCTGACCTTTTCGAATTTCGGAGGAGAATCAACCCACTGCTGTGGCCATCCGTTATACAAAGTCGACAACTCGCGGGCCCGCAGGCGCGCCGCCTCTTTATCCCACTGCTCTGCCGTCGACGGCAAAACCAGGGGAGGGACTTTTTTCAGCATAAAGTGGCTTAACTCGTCGCTCACAACGGAGGGAGTTTGCAGCTGTTGTGAGAGCAATGGCGTAACCAGCTTACTGGCCCCCTGTCCATAGAGAGGACCGGCCAACAATATAGACACAGCAATAGATACAATAACTTTCATGACTATCCGTTCTCTCCAGTGGTATGGGATCAATGGCCCTAAGTCAGACTTGTGCCGGCACCACAAAGGGCGCGCGGTACCCACGCTCTTCTTCCCGCAACAGGCGGTTCGCCTCATCGTCGTGGGTGACCATCTGAGTCTCTGGATCGAATTGCAACGTTCGGCCCAGCCGGTAGGAGGCGTTTGCCAGGTGGGCCAATCCAGAGGAAAAGTGGCCCTCCTCGATCGGCGCCCGCAGATCCTGCTTTTTGCGGCTGATCACGCACGCGATAAAGTTGGCAAAATGATCTTCCGGAACTTCAGGCGCAGAGGGACCCGGTTGTTGCTCGCGGCCCAGATAGGTGCGATAGCCGCTCGAGTTGTCCACCGCCAGGTAGCCCTTCGGCCCGTAGAAAATATTCCCCACCGTGTTGTAGCTTCCTTCCGCCGGCCCCAGTCCTCCCTGAGCGCTTTCCGCCGCAGTTTTGCCGGGGTTAACGTGGACCCCGATCCCGCCCTCGTGGTTAGTCATCCAATGACGAACCTCAAACTCCAGCAGCACCCGCTTCCCGTTCGGGCGGTCATATTGAAAGGCGCAATTCAGCGTATTGGGTGTCTGTTGGTCATCATCGAACATGAAGTGGCCGCCCACCGCCGAGATTTTGTTAGGAAAGCCCAGGCCCAGGCCCCAGCGTGCGATATCAAGCTGATGGATGCCCTGGTTGCCAAGATCGCCGTTGCCGTAGTCCCAGAACCAATGCCAGTTGTAATGGAAATGGTTCTTTGTAAAAGGCAGCAGGGGCGCAGGCCCGGTCCATAGGTTGTAGTCAACGCCCGCCGGCACCGGCGACACCGGCGTGTGACCGATGGTGTCTCGCCACTTGAAGCAAAGGCCGCGAGACAGATAAACATCACCCAGCAGGCCCTCCTGCATCTTTTGTACGGCCTGCATCACCTCGGGATCCGATCGCGTTTGCGTGCCGTGTTGCACGATGCGGTTATATTTTGCCGCAGCCTTAACGATCTGTTGACCTTCCCATAAGTTATGAGAACAGGGCTTCTCCACATACACGTCCTTGCCTGCCTGGCATGCCCAAATCGCCATGAGCGCGTGCCAATGGTGCGGGGTGGCAATGGACACGGCATCGATCGACTTGTCGTCCAGCACCTTTCGAATGTCCGTGTATGTCTTCGGTTGAAAACCTAACTTCTGCACCTGCGCAAGACGCTCGCGCATGACACTGTCGTCGATATCGCACAGCGCTGCAATCTCAACATTGGGCAGCGCCCCGTAGCCTTGAATGTGGTTTTCCCCGCGGCCGCGGAGTCCGATGATCGCCACCCGCACGCGGTTGTTGGCGCCTAGCACATTCCCCGCCGTGCTCCATGTGCGGACGCGCTCAGCTGCCGTCACCACGGCCACCGCCTTCGCACCTGTCTTTATGAACTCTCTTCTGCTCTCGTCCATCGCGGGCTCACCCTCCTTACCACGAAATACATTCCTCAGCGGCTACTGCGTGCTGACGTACTTGCTGTATTGTTCGGCCACTTGGGCCTGCTTGTAGTTCCCGTCGTGAATAAAAACGCGATAGCGAAACTGGATCGACTTTCCCGCAGGGATGGTGTAACTGCCGTCCTGGTGAGCGTCGCGGAGAAAGAAGCTAAGCCCAAAGGGATTCGCAGCCAGCAAGCCATAGCCACGAGCATGCCAGTAGGTCGGATGACGAAAGCTCCGGGGACTATCGAAGACTGCGACACCGAGCGCGTGCCCATCGATCACGCCGTCCACATCCACCCAATTGGCGCGCTTGCCCCATATCTGGGGTTCTCCCACGCCGCCCTCCGAACTGACCATGGTGCCCGTAGGAGCATCCAGTTGCGGAGCAAGACGGAGGGCGAACGTGCCTTCCTTGGTGTCACCAAACTTGACCGGGCCATGCGAAGCACGGAAGGTAAACGCGCAGTCGATCACGCGAGAGTTGCTGTTACCACTGAATGTATACTCTTGAACTTCTTCAGCAAAGGGCTTGTGGTCCGGGCCCTCAAGATCGAACACAGCCCGAATCGTGCCCGACGTTGGGCCACCGTGCATCTCCTCTATCTTGCGGAAGACCATTCTTCCAAAATCCGATGGGTGGCTCTCGCCATAAAACTGAGAGAAAGCTTCTTCACTCCAAAAGTCATAGCCGTTGATGCTGCCGTGACCAAAGTACATGTCACGCTGGTGGGGCTCGATGCTGCTGTCGTGTTCGTGCCCCATGGGGACTGTGTTCGCGGTCGGAAAACCCCGGGTAATGACGAGACCATTCGCATCCCGCAGAGGTTGCAAGAAGGCTTTCGCGATCTTCGGGTCAAAACTGTAAGTGGTGAACGGCTTACCGCCGATGGAGACCTGAATCCTCTGCCCTTGCTGCTGAAGGCGCACCGGCTCCTGCTGAGCGCGGCCCGCTAAGGTCGAGAGTGCTATAGCCATATTGATCACAACGGTTATTACAATCCTGCGTTCCACGGAGCCTTTTCCTCTCAACGGTAATCACGATTCAATGATCTTGCCTTGCTATCTACTCACTGCTTTGTGCTTGCAGAAGGCGCCACATGGTTCCCGAAAAAATCATCTCCTGCGCTTTTTCGGGCACCTGGCAGGCATCGAGCATCGCATGGTAACGCGCCAACTCATCGTCAAACTCCTGCAGGTCTCCGGCGAATACATCGGAAGCGAAGACCAGCTTTTCGAAGGCATCCGCACCGCTGGCCGGCGTGTGCGGGCTGGCCACGCCTGACCACCAGAAGATGGATCGGAAGAAGCCATAATCCCCCTTCTTCTTGATCAGGGTCGAACCTGAGACATCGAAATAGAGATTCGGGTTCCATCTCCCAACCTCCGCTGCTTCCGCATAGTCCGGATTTCCCAGGTGGGCGCCGATGATGATCAGCTTTGGCCAATGCCGTGCGATCAGGTCGAGCCGCGTCACCCGGCTCCGATCAAAGCTGACATCGGCCGCCTCTTCCGGGTGAACCCGGTTCACGATCCCGGTGTGAAAAAGAAGCATCATGTGATACTTCTGGGCCCGATCGTAGATGGGCCAATAAGCTCGATCGTCATAGGCTTTGAGGGTGGAAGTAATCTCGCCCAGACCCCGGAATCCTGCAGCGTGGAAGCGATCGATCTCCTCCAGTACATGCGGATCGTCTAACTTAACGTCGCCAAAACCGATAAACCGGTCAGGATGATCGTGGATGAACCTGCTGGCTTGCGGGAACCCGCGGGGCGTTGTCAGCAGGAAGGCTAACCCATCGGCTGCGTTCAATTTATCTAAAAGCTTATCGAGAATTCCAGGCTCGCCGTCATAATGAAAGTGAACGTCGATCAGTTTCGGTGCATGCGTCTGGGCCAACGCGCCCAAGGGCGCCATAAGCAAAAGCAACGCACTTACCCAGCGGGAATATTGCCTCATCGATCCTCCGTGCCACGTGTCTCAAGACTGGCTGAAAAAGTGTGTGGCGGCACAACCGCTGCGCGCACTGCTAGAGGTTTCTCTCAGCTCAGTTTCAGCCAGTCCCCGTACACATCCCCGTCATCCATGATCGTCCGAACGGGTCGTAGGCCACGACAACATAGCCCTTGCGAGCCAAATTTTGAGAGGAGTACTGGTAATTTCGATAAGCCTTGCCGTTGCCAGTGTGCCCCAGGGGAACGATGATTCCAGGGTACGGAGCTTTGCCCGTTGTCGGCAGGTAAAGATGAGCGGTTACATGAACCTCCGGCATGCTCTCGAAGATGACTTTTTCAATGCGATACCCTGTCCGTTCGATTGTTCCCACGGTACGAGCATTCAACGGCGTCTTGCTGCGAGGGTCGCCAAGAATCTGCCACAGTTGCGACCGAACCAGGGCGGCCCGGCTCTCAATTTGCTCTTTCGATTGAATGCGAGCCAGCAGAGCCTTTCTGAAAGCGCCAGCTTGATTCATTTTCCGCGTGCTGACAGTTGGCCAGTCGTTCCAAAAATCCCTCTCCGATCGGCGAATGGCCGCCTGCTGCACCGCGGCATCCGTAGATGCAGCAAAGGCCGGCAACGGGAGGTCCAGGGCAGATTGGACTAAAGTAGCCGCATTGCCCACCAGGAAAGTTCGGCGAGTTACCATGTGTCACCAATTTCCATGAGGTCGTTTTTAAATACGCCCTAACCGCCGAAAAGGGCGCCCTGGAACGAATTACGGTGAGTCTGGCCGGGTGAAGCTACAAAGGATCAGGAAAAAACGATCGACGGATGACCGATTGAGAATTGCTGATACCGCTCGTGTGACGCTTACAATAATCGCTGCAAATTATCCCTGCCAACAGAATAATTATTGCAAAACTAAGAATGTTTTCTGGAATCGCGCATAACCGCATGCCGAACTTTTCCTATCCAGTCGTTAACAAGTGAATCAAGGCAAAGGCAATCTGCGCGCTGGATGGTCTTCCGGGATCGTTCCACCGGCCAATCGCAAGAACCTTTTTAATATAATTCACCTTGCAAGCTGTGAAATGTTTCTCTATTGTTTAGCAGCGTGACTATGCGGTGGTTTCCTGAAGCTTTTTCGCCCTTGACGTCAGTCCGCCAGGCATTAAGAATCATCGAGGCTTAAAGGACTGGAAGCTCTTGCATCGGCCTAAGGTACATGAAAAAAACAACCCCAAAGAAGGAAAAAGTTGGACTCCGAGAAATTGCATTAGCAGCGCGGGTAAGCGTCGCGACCGCCTCCCGAGTCCTCAGTGGCAACAACCGCGTTGCTCCGGAGATCCAAAAGGCCGTTTGGGAGGAGGCCAAGAAGCTCGGCATTGATCCTTCGCAACGAAACAAAACCAAGAGCCTGGCATTTCTTCTCTGCAATCGAGCCATGTTGCATGCCTTCCACTCTCGCATTCTCAGTGGAGCTGAGGCGCACTGCTCTGCGCATGGATGGGAGATGGTTTTCCTGTCCTTCAAGTATTCGCCTCAGGTGCCGTGGACTGAGTTGCATTTGCCGAAGGTGGTGCAACGTCACGACGTGATTCGAGCAGTAATCTTGGCAGGAACGAATTCGACCAATCTTATCGAACTACTCGTGAACAGAGGAATTCCCTTTGTCGTGTTGGGCAATAACGTGATTGGTGAGCAACAGGTTCTGGATCAGACCGACGTGGTTTTCGCTGATGACATTCAGGGCGGCCACGACGCAACCATGTACCTCATTGGTTTGGGGCACCGGCATATCTGGTTTGTTGGTAATACCCGACTGCCTTGGTTTGCGCGTTGCTTCGAGGGCTATCGACGCGCCATGCATGAGAATGGCCTGGCGCCACGCGAGAGCAGCACCGATTCCGAAGACGAGAGCGAAATCGGATATCTGGGGACTAAGTCGCTCCTCGCCCAGGACGAAGCCGTCACCGCAATTCTGGCCGGCAATGATCCGACCGCACATGGGGTTTATAAGGCACTCCGCGATCGGGGCTTGCGAGTTCCCGAAGATATCAGCGTCGCTGGCTGCGACGACACCGTCGGCACTTGGCTCTATCCAGCGTTGAGTACAACCAGGGAATTTCCCGAGCAGTTAGGCAAGCAACTCGTCGAATTGGTTCTCAATCGTATTGCCAAGCCGGATCAGGATCCTCAGCGCGTTACCGTGCCCACAGAACTCGTTAAACGGGACTCGTGCGGGCCGGTCAATGCTGCGCGGACAACAACATCTAACGAGAGATTGCAACGTGCATGATTCATCCACGGATTTCGAACTAATTGTCCGTAGTTGGGCAGGTGTATCCGCTCAATCGCAGTGAGCTTTCTCGGCCCATAAACCAACCTTCTCCGATTCGATCGCCAACCCAAGCCAGAGGCAAGCACGCGAGTTTGGCCCGATTGGCGTCTCACGGCAAAAAGAATAATGCGCCCCGTGACAGCGATGGGTGTCAACCGGCCGCTCACGTGTGGCCTCGTTCTGCAAAGTAGTAAGAAAGTCGTGAACATCCAAGCTAGGGACCTAAAACGCTACACCCTGGGAACCATCAAACTTGAGATACATGAGAGCGAGCGGGCTGCGGGCGAAGCTGCCGCGCAAGCTGCAGCGCAGGAGCTCCGGCGTTTGGCAGATTCTGCCAGCCCAATCGCAGTCATCTTCGCGACCGGCGCATCCCAGTTGGAAGCGCTACGCGCATTGACCTCCATTCCCGATCTGCCGTGGAAGCGCGTACACGGTTTCCATCTCGATGAGTATCTGGGAATGGATAAAAATCATCCCGCTTCCTTCCGTAGATATCTGCGCGAAAATCTAACCCAGCTCGTCCCCTCATTTTGAGGCCCTTGAAGGTCTGACCATTTTGCAGTGATAACCTGATCACCCGGCCGGACAGTCGTACAGGCGCTCGCTGGCTTATTGGACTGTCCGGTTCTGCTTCTGCACCACGATCTGGAGAAAACCAACCATCCCCCCTTCTCACGTTGTCCTCTGCTCGCCCACTGCTGCGGTACCATTTCGCATGAACGAAGCAGAGCAGAACGTTTTGACCAGGAAGGACAAAGAATTCATCGCGGGTCAGCAAAATCCTGCGGATACGCTGCCCGTTCCATGGAATGAACTCCTACTTGTGGTTGCTGGCGATCTCCGTAAGAAACACCAGTTCTGAGCTAAGAGGCGCCGGCAGATTGACCTTCAACCCGGAACGCATCAGTTCCCTTCCGGACACATCGCGGTCGGCGGAACTGCCATCTTCGAAGTGGAGACGGTAAAGCTTGTCTTGCGATAGACCGGCGAGTGCGAAGCCATGGGCGCCCTCCCCGCCTTCCGATCCGTGAAAGGCATACACCACACCCTGCCGGGTATGTGGCTGCCAGTACTCGACGGCATCCCAGTGCACACCATCCGGCCGGGGCGAAATGTGGTAAAGATCGGCTTCACGAATCAGCGGACGCAGCTTCTCCTTGTACACGCGGATGGCCGCTTTCGCCATCTCGCGTTGTTCTGGCGACCAGGCATTGGTGTCCTGCATGATCGTCATCCATCCCATCATGCCGCTGCGCAACATATATAGAAAATTTGCCTTCGTGGGCACCGGCCATTTCTCGATGTAGCACTCCAGCATGGCTGCCGGCAAAACATGGCTGGCGTCGTAGAAAGCGCGCCGGTTCGACAAAGGGTCGTAGGTATCGGTGATGGAAAAGTAATCGCCGTGAGCCGCCGAACCAAAGTCCACCATCCGCCCGCCATCGTTGCAGATTTCCAGCAACAGTCCGGGATGCTCACGGCGCAGCTGCTCGTAAATTTTGTAGTAAGCCCGCACCGAATAGTAGCTCACATCGGTCGAGTTCGAAGCATCCACAAAGTCCGAACCCCAGTCATGGGTCACTTCGATTGTGCTCTGCAGGGGAGGGGCATGGGGATGGTCGTCTCGTACACACCCCTTGGCCACCAGATAACCGTCGTGCTCGAGCATGTCCAGGTGATAGCTCTCCACCACCCGCTTGACCGTGGCGTTGGCAAAGACGGCCGCGGCCGGCAAACCGATATCGGTGGTTTGTCCTTTGAAGGGTTCAGGCTTCCACAGGGGCGACACATCGTGTACCAGCCAGTCGCGGGTTTTAGGATCGCGCGCATTGAGCGCACCCGGCTCCGTGTCCAATCCGGCCTGCGTCCAATCCATCCATAAGCCAAAGCGCAGGCCATTTTTATGCGCATAATCGGCAACGTAGGCGAGCCCGTGAGGAAACTTCGCCGGGTCGGGGTACCAATCACCCACACCACGAAACCAGCCGGCATCCACGTGGAACATCTCCAGCCCCAGCTCCCGCGAGCGGTCGATCATACGCATGGCAAGGGCCTCGTCCACCTGCATGCCGCTGCCCCAGCTGTTGTTGACGGTGAGCGGGTAGTGTGGATCCTTCCAGGCGTTGGCGTTACCAAGCACGGCCCGCACCCATTTGCGAAGCTCGTTGCCGGCGCCGTCAGGGCCGCCGGAGAAAGCGCCCAGAAACGCGGCCGGGGTTACAAACGCATCGTCTTTCTCGAGTCGCGTGCGGTAGGGGCCAGGATCGGGATTCAGTCCCAGTACGGTCGCAAGCCGATCCCCTTTGCGTTGCAGGTGAACCCGCGTGCGGCCACTGAATTCGAGGCCGGCAAACCAGCCGTTGCCAGCGCTCTGGTAAACAAATTCCGCCGGAATGATCTCGCGCGGTTGGCCTTTCACTGGGCGAGCATAGGTGCTGGAAAAACCCGTCCATTCGTAACCGTCAGTGACCGGTAAAAGGTGTGTGCCTTCGGGCGAGGGAGTGTCGGCGCCCTTCTCCACATAAAAGTTCGAAAGCGCGCCATGACCGGCGAGAGTCCAGCTGACGCGAAGGCTGTCGACCAGGGGGAGCCACAGCTCCTTGCCGCTCAAATTGGCAATGGAAACGTGGTGCTCGACCGGGCCGAACGCCGCCCTCGCCTCCCAAATCCAGCTCAGCCGCAAATGCGGCCTTACGCTGTCGTAAACAAAGATGGCGTGGTGTGCATCGACCCTGTCGAGTTGGGGCTGGTGCCGCCATGCCAGCCGCACCGTCTGCCCATCCACTTCCGCGGTCGCGGGCAGCGTCCCGCCCTCGGGGTTCAGCCACTTCGCGTCTTTCCCCGAAGCACCTGCCAACCCGATCAGCCTGGGAGCGCTAACGCCGGCCTCGAGGTCAATCGCAACATCTGCAGTTGCGACCCTGGCCGATGTGGCAGCAACCGCGGAGAGGGAAGACGAGAAGCCAAGTAGCGTGAAGACAGCCCAACCATAATAGCGCCAACGTTTCGTGCGTGCTCTCATTTACCCGGGTCTCCCGTCCTTCGCATCGGCGATCGCTTGCTGCTAGCGGAGTGCGTCGTCAATAACGTCCTACATCTGTTCAAGCCTCAGTCCCGCACCCGAAAGGTTGGCAAACATACTGGACGTTATGATGACGAACTATAGTAGCGCGCTGCGTCACCGCAAGCGGCGAACATGAGGGTGGCCCATTCCCCGGCGGCCTCCTCTACTGGGCGGCTGATCCGGTCTCCGACTTCATCATCAACACGCAAATCTCGCAGCACATCGCGCTCTGGGCCCAGCACCATCCTTAGACCGGGGCCGGCTTCTGCGAAAGCATGAAACGGTGAGGTTCTTGTGCGAACGGGCATGTAGGTAACAGAAGGTACCGGGCATGTAGGTAACACTTTTCGTCCAGGTCACACAATATCCTGCAATAAACACGTGACCAAGCAGTGACAACTGCGTGACACCATGAACCGCCCCTCTCCGTACATTTGGATTGGCCACGCAACCGGCCCCAAAAGAGAGGATTCACCGCATGTTCACCCGCAGCCTTGTAATCACCAGCACGCTCGCACTTGCCTTTGCTCCTCTGGCACTGGCGCAAGAACAGCAGTACACCCAAACCAACCTGGTTTCAAATCTCTCCGGCGCCGCCGTCACCGACCCTAACCTCGTCAACGCATGGGGCCTGGCGCGCAGCTCGACCGGAGACTGGTGGGTCTCAGACAACGGCCCCGGCCTCTCCACCCTCTATGACGGAACAGGTAAGATCGCCCCGCTCGTGGTTACCATCCCTCCCTCCGATCCAACGGTCAGCCCAACTGGAACACCGACGGGTACAGTCTTCAATGGCACCCCCGATTTCGCGCTCGCCCCCGGCAAACCCGCGCTGTTCCTCTTCGCCACCGAAGACGGCACCATCTCCGGCTGGAATCCGGGAGCCAACCCGACCAAGGCGATCATCGTCGTCAATGACGGACAGAAGTCCGTATTCAAAGGCCTCACCATCGGCCAGGCCAGGATACATGGAACCTGGGCTAACTATCTCTATGCCGCCAACTTCCGCAAAGGACAGGTATCGGTGTACGACGCCTCCTTTCACTTCATCGATGAGATCGAAGACAACTTCTCCCGCTTCCATGCTCCAGAAGGCTTCGCCCCGTTCAACGTACAAAACATCGGCGGTAACATCTACGTCGCCTACGCCAAGCAAGACAGCGTCAAACACGACGAAGTGGACGGCGAAGGCCTCGGGTTCGTAGCTGTTTTCCGTCCCGACGGCCACCTGCTCCAGGTGCTCGAGCCTGGTCCCTGGTTCAATGCTCCCTGGGGTCTGACGGCCGCGCCCAGCGATTTTGGCAGCTACAGCCATGATGTGCTGATCGGTAACTTTGGCAGTGGCGAAATTCTGGCCTTCGATCCGGTCGACGGCAAGTTCCGCGGCCGGCTGCGCGATGCCACCAACAACCCGATCAAGATTCAGGGACTCTGGGGCCTCTCCTTCGGCAATGGCGCCGCGGCGGGTCCGGCGACCACGCTTTACTTCGCCGCCGGCCCTGACGGGGAAACGAATGGCTTGTTTGGTTCGCTCACGGCCATCCAGAACACGGCCGGCAGCGACCGGTAGCGTTGTTTGATAAGGCGCGCCGCCATGGCTGGGGCGCGCCTTTTTTTCTCAATAAGGCGTGGCCGGCGCGTGGGTGTCATAAGGCTGGCCGAACTTATTCAGGTGCTCCTCGAGCACGCTCGACGATGCGGGAATATCCATCTCGCCCAGGTCGGTGTCGGCACGATCGATGCGGACTGTTCTGGTAAGCGAGCGCAGGACCTCGGCTGAGGCCAATTCCGACCAGACCTGCAGGCGATATGAACCTTCGGGCACGCTACGCAGCAGGGCAATGCCCTCCGCCCCGGGAGAAGCATAGTAGGGCGACCTGAGGCTGATAATCACCGCGCTCATTTCGGGATGGATATTGCAGAAAATGTAGGAAACTCCCTCGCGATTAAACAGCACTGTCCGCGACTGGCCGCTCTGGTAGAGCCCCAGGTCGAAGCGCCTGCCGTTGAACTGCGAGAACACGTTGTGGAAGAACGGATCGGCGTTGGGAAACGACACCGTGCTGCCCACCGGAATCACCAGCAAGGAAGGATGAAATGCCTTGTCCTTTTGCACCATGGTGTAGCTCGCCGGCGGCAGGGGGTCGGCGTCGCCACCGTTGACCGGCGCCAGCCACACGACCGTGCCATGGCCCAGGTCCCGCAGCGAGCGATGCAGCCCCTCGGCGTGGGTATAGTGAACTCGCAGCGACACATCCTGCGTGACCGGTGGCTGCCCTGCGTGGGCGGCAGCCAGAGAACAAACAGTGGTCAGCAGAGCCCGTCTAAAACGCATAGCCCGCCGCCAGCCCAAAGCGAGACGCATGATCGCCGGGGCCATTGACTCCCCAGGAGCGGATGCGGCGATACTCACCCGATAAGATGAGCGTCGAGGTAGGCCGGAAGACCATGTTGCCGAAGACCGTCTGGTTGCGTGCCAGCCTGGCAAAAGGGTCCGTTTCGTCGATTTCCGCCTGACGCAACTGCCGGGTGTCGGCATTGTCGAGTCCAAACGCCAGGTTGAACTCCAATCGTTCCCGGGGTTTGAACTTGAGTTGTGTCCAGCCGCCCGCATCTCTCAGCCCGGTAACGTTGCTATCCGCGGAGTTGCTGTAGGTGACGACGTCCTTGAACGCACCCGCGCTCAGTCCTCCCAGGGCGGAGCCGCGATAGGCCTCACCGGAAAACTCGAATCTCGCCGGCAGCAAGACTTTCCCATCGATCGTGCCGGCCCAGGCATCGACGGTGGCCGATCCGGCGTAGGCGTGTGGGCTCCAATAGCCCCCAAGCCCAATCGTTGCCCCTGCACCTCGATGCCAGGCTGCGCGCAATTCGCTGCCGGGGTAACGGCTTCTCTCCGCCGCGCTCACTGCGCCCAGCCCGGAGTTGGAATTTTCACCCGCATCCGGAATATCCGCCAGCGCCGCCTGCAAGCTGAGTTGTTGGTGGCCAAAAATCTCCCAGCGCTGCTCGATGCTCAGTTGCGGTAACCAACTCCACAGCGCGCCCGACCAGCTCAGGGCCGGTTGGGCAATGTTGAAATACGAGGTGGCGTATTCCGGGGTAAGAATCAGGGGCGCGATGCCGGCCTGCAATGTGGTGTTCGGCCAAACCATCTGCAGGGCAGCCGTACGCAGCCGCAACAGGCTCCCACCCACGGTATACCCGCCGGAGGAGAGACCGCCGGAGAAATCCATTTCAACATCGGCATAAGTGCGCGCGCCCCACAGTTCGGGCCCAGTTGCCGCAAGACCGAGAAGGGTCTGCCGCCCACTGGCGGCCAGACTTCCAGAAGCTGCCGTTCCCGGCGGAAGCGCCAGCAGCGGCAGTATCGGCTGGTCGGGCGCACCGTTGTTGACGGCAGCGTTGAACAGCAACAAACCGTGCAATTTGACCTGGTATTTCGAGGCAGTCTCAATCTTCTCCTGCTCGTGGACCTGGATCTGGGCCTGGTGGATGGCTTGCTGTTCCTGCAGCCCGGCCACGGCCTGTTGCAGATCCGCGGCGGGGCTTATTGCCGACTGCAGGGATTCGAGTTGCTTGCGCAACTGCAGCAGTTCCAAATGGTCCTGGTCGATCTGCTGCTGCGCTTTTTCGAGCCGCGCTTGCACACTGTCTAACTGGCTCTGCAGCTCCCCTGCCGAGGGAGCGGACTGCCCCCGCAGCGAAGACGCGCCCACGGCGCCATAGACCAGGCAGCCCCAGGCTGCGCGAAGCCACCAACATTGTCGTTTCGTCATGACCGGCCGCCTTTCGATGCATCGGGTGCAGCGTGCTGTTCGGCTACCTCACGCCGGCGATCGAGGGTAAGAAGAAAAACCGTGGGTTCTGCCGGCTGTCCACTACTTTCGAGTCGAATCACGCCTCCATGCTCCTGTGCGATGGCCGCCGCCAGGGTAAGGCCGATACCAATGCCATTCTCCTTGTTGGCGCTGAAAAAAGGGTCGAAGAGGCGGTCGCGAATGGAAGCGGGAACGCCGGGGCCAGAGTCGCTGACTTCCACCCGGACCGCGTCCGGCTCTTCATGGATGTCAATGCTCACGCGCGCAGCCGCTGGGCTCTGCCGGGCTGCCTGGCAGCCATTAAGCAGCAAATTGTAGAGCGCGCGCTCGATCTTTCTCGCGTCCACCGATGCTTCCGCTGTCCCATGGGCGTTGAGCGCAATGGCGACTCCCAATGCTTCCGGATGCTGCGAAACGCGATGGATGGCGCGCTCCGCCAGCTCAGTGATCGACTCGTTGCTCAGATGCAGCACCCGGCCGGTGTGGGTGAAGAGCAGCAATGACTCGATCAGGTCAGTCGTGCCCTGCACCGACAGTTGAATCTCCGCCAACAGATCGGCGCGTTCTTCGTAAGACAAACCCGGACCAGCAAGAAACTCGGCGTTGGCGTAGACCGAGGCGAGATAGTGGCGCAGATCATGAGAAACGGAACGGGCCATCTCACCAATAGTCGCCAGCCGCTCAGCGGCGATCAACTTTGCCTGGGTCTCGCGGATTTGCGCGCGCATGGTTTCGATGGCGCCGGTCAATGCGCGAATCTCCGACGATCCCGAGAGCGGGAGCGTTGCTTGGTAATCGCCCGCACCCATGGCGGCCACCCCCGCGGCCAGGCCCTCCAGCGGGGAGGTGAGCCGGCGGGCGACCGAGAAGGCGAGCGCCACCCCGGCCAGCGAAGCAGCCAGGCCGATCAACAGCACGATACGGTTGAGCCGCTGCAGGGTTTGCTGAAAGCCTTGCAAGGAGCGCAATACGACCAGCTCGATGCCCAGGCCGCCATGGTTCGAGAGAGGCACGCGATCGACGAGAAAGTGCTGCCCGTTGAGATCGAGCGTGTCGCCGGCGTGCAGCGATAAAGCTTGCTGTCCGGGTGCATCGAGGGTACTGGCCACAATCCTGTCCCCCACCGCAAAAGCGATTTGCGAGCCGGCCGTCTGACTCACCTGGCGCGCCACCGCATCGGTAATGCGCGAACCGATCAGCACGTATCCCAACACGGTGCCACTGTTCGACGAGCCAAAATAGATAGGCTGCGCGGCGACTTCAAACAGCCTTTGCCCATCGAAAAAGTAAGCCTGGCCGTCGCGCAGTACGCTGGCCAGAACCTGCGCCAACTGCCCGGGTAAGGAGCGGCCGTCGATCTCTCCATAGACGGCGTTGACCGTACCGGCGGGGGAAAGCAGCACGAACAGGTCGGCGCCGCTCAATTGCGCGTAGGTGCCGCCCTCATCCTGGATGGTGGCCGGGTCGCGCGTCGTCATGAGCGCGCGCAGGCTGGGCTGGTAGGCGACCAGCAGCGCTTCCCGCCCCAGCGTGGCGCGGCGCTGCTGCTCCAGGTTGCGGTAGGTCGCCGTCGAATGGCCAAGGTCGTTGGCTACACTCTCTCGCATCTGCCGCCGCATTTGCTGGCGCAGCACCAGCAGGCTGGTGGAAGTGAGCAGGATGGGGATCAGAAGCAGCGGAGTGAGCAGCAGGGTCCGCATTCTCATTGCGGCCATTCCTCGTCAGACGGGCAGAAATTTGTAGCCCGCGCCGTGCACCGTGATGAAGTGTCGCGGGTTCGCCGGATCGCCTTCCAGCTTCTGTCGCAGCCGCAGTATCTGGTTATCGACGGTGCGGGTCGAGGGGTAGTGGTGGTAGCCCCAAACGTCACTCAGCAGTTCTTCGCGCGAGATCACGCGTTCGACATTCTCCAGGAAAAAGCGCAGCAGCTTGAACTCGTGTGCCGTCAGGACCACGGGGTTTCCCTGGCGGCGCACCGACATGCGGGCGAAATCCACTTCGCAGTCGCCGAAGGCTGCCGGCCGGTTGATGGCCGCCGGTTCCACCCGGCGCAAGGCGGCCTGCACCCGCGCCAGCAGCTCGCGCGGGCTGAAGGGTTTGGTCACGTAGTCATCGGCCCCCATTTCCAGCAGCAGCACTTTGTCGGCCACGTCGGTGACCGCGCTCAGCACGATGACCGGCGTGCGCGGCGATGCCTTCTTGATGCGTTTGCAGATCTCCCGCCCGGAAAGCCGGGGCAGCATTAAGTCGAGCACCACGGCGGCGGGCGAAAGCGAATGGAAGCGCTCCACTGCCAGCAGACCGTCGGTCACGCTTTCTACGGCGAAGGATTCCGCCGTAAACAGCCGCCGCAGGACCTTCTGCATGCGTGCGTCATCTTCCACAATCAGGAGGGTGCTCATAGGGTTGGTACGATTGTCTCCTATATTGTCCAGCATCGGGCGTAGACCCCCAAAAAGCGACAACCTGGTGACATTTGGCCAGGGCCCTAACCTGGTTAGCTTGGGCAGGGTCATGGCAGGATTGATCTACTACAAGATGCGATAGACTGTAACCTTTTCCGCGCGATTGTTTGCCCAATTCCACCACCTTCTGGGCGTAGAATGGGGCGTCTCGTCAAACCCCGGGGGCTGGCTGCGATGAAATCAGCATGGCAAACCGACACAGGCAATCTCTCCTGTCGCTGGTCTGAAGTTGGGCAGCGCGTGCAACTCGATTCAGCCTGGATGCAAGAGACGGCAATCGTTCAGAGCGGTTATTTGCCGCCTGTCCCAGACTTTGCCAGCCACAGTCCACTCGGTTCAGGAGAATGGTTTGTACCCTGGCGTCTGCGATGGAACGTACCAGACGGCAGATCGCTCGTCTGAGGTGGCGTTCGGTACTATCCGACGGCGCTAAGGAACTTTAAAGTCCTGCGTACCAGTCATACCCCAGCTTGGTCCAGTAATCGTCCGGCTTCAAGTCTGTATAGGCGATAAGGCCGATGCGCTTAATCTGCTTGTACCCATACTTGATCGGCGCATGCAACCGCAGAGGCGCACCGTGCAGCTGGGTCAACGGTTTCCCTGCCATCTCCGTCACCAGCAGCGTCTGCGGATGACGGCATGCGGCCATGTCGTAGCCCACGTAGTAATCGCCGCCCGGCGTTTCCATGTACACATAGCGTGGGAGGCTACCATCTGGTTTCATGGCCGGGGGATAAGCGTCCAAAAAGTCGGCCATGCGAACGCCACCCCATCGCGCGATCTGGCTCCAACCCTCGACGCACTTGAATTCAGTCACGAGTTCATGGTGCGGCAGCTTTTGAATGTCCGCGAGCGTGAGCAACAGCCCAGGTGTTCCCTGAGGAAGAGAGGATCTGCTCGGGCCCGCCTCAGCGAAGCTGTCCGGCGGCTTGCCGGCCGGCTTCAGGAAAACATCTTTGCCACTGAGCGAGAGCTCCGCAGGCACAGAGGTGAAGTGATCGCCCTCTTCTTCATGCGGCTGACGCGCGTACTCGTACTCCCAGGCGGTGATGTCCGGGGCGTGTTGCGGGAAACTCTCAGGGTTAGCCACACCTGCCAGTTGCAGACGCCATTTCCCGGGAACGATGGCCTCATCCAGTCCGATCAGGCCGTTGATGCGTAGGTCCACGGCGTGGCCCAGGGGATAGGTGGGGGCCAGCCCCCGTTCTGCGAAGACTGTGCGCGCAATGGCGGCATTGGCCTGGAAGGCGCGCCGTCGCGGCAGCGGCTGGTCGCCGAGGCTGCGGCTGTAGTCAACCCAGCGATAAAATCCGAATGCCGCGGCGGTGGCGATGGCTGCAGCGGCGAAGCTACGCCGGGTGTAGCGCCTCGATGCAGCCAGCACCTCAGCGTTCTGCGCGCGCAGGTCTTCGGCAACTGTCTGCTCGCTCTCCATAGGATCGTGACGTGGTTGCTGGTCGTCGCTCATCGCCACCTTTTTCTTGTCGCTTCGAGCGAGGGTTCATGAAGCGGCCTGATCTCGTGTCCGCTCACCATGCTGCGAAAATTATTCCAGCCGGCAAGCACTACCTGGGCAACATGCACCAGAAAGAAGACGCAGAATCCCATGGTCAGCCAAAAGTGCTGCCACCGCGCCCATTCGTAACCGCCAAGGAGCGTGGTGACGAAATGAAGTTGCGTCGGCTTGTAAATCGCCAGCCCGCTGACCAGGCTGCCCGCGCCCATCAGCAAGACCGCGGTATAAGCGATTCTTTGCGCGGCGTTGTATTTGCTGTGCGACGGGTGTTGCTTGCGCAGATGCAGCGCCGCCAGTATTACGTAAACAGCATCCCGCAGGCTGGCGCCGCGGGGCACAAGAAAGCGCCACTCCCCAGACACCAGCAGGTATACGACATACGCGATGCCGTTGATGGCGAAGATCCACATAAAGAAGAAGTGGTCGCCCATGCCCTGGGTTACGTGCCAGGGAATATCCAGTGCCTTCCACACCCTCGGGGGAAACAGCCGGACCAGGGTAAGCGAGCCGAGGCCAATGCGGTAAACGGCGTGGGGATGGAGATGCGCATTGTCGGAATCATTCCAATAGATGCGCAGGCCGCTGAGGATCATCATGAAGAGCACCGGAAAATTGATCCAGTGCATCCAGCGAATCGCAAGCGGGTGCTTATGTTCTAGCCGAAGTTTCACCGGTGCTCTATCGGTAACAGCCAAGATGGAACTCCAAAGTCCAGACTAATCCGGCAACCGCCGCCCATCAAATGTCCGCCCCTGGGATGCGTGTTTTGCGTGCGGGCGGTGCGCGTGCCAAGCAGCTCACGTTAGGGACGGCTGAAAGTCAGACCCGTCCAAATTAGCGCTCTGCCATTCCTATCTCGCGCCCCAAACAAATTTGTCATCCCGAGGAGCTGACTCGCCAGTCGGCAAGTTAAGGGAGGAATGAACGCGGAGAGCGCTTGCTTTTAAGCCGTCCCTCAAGCAAATCTTTAAGCCCGTCCCCCAAACAAATTTGTCATCCCGAGGAGCCAACTTGCCTGGTGGCAAGTTAAGGGAGGAATGAACGGGGAGAGCGCTTGCTTTTAAGCCGTCCCTCAAGCAAATCTTTAAGCCCGTCCCTCCAAACAAATTTGTCATCCCGACCGTAGCGTACCCGAATTCCTGTTTCGCTACATCGGACAGATCCACGTGTGCGGCTTTCATTAAGGAAAGCCGCATGAAGTTCGCCAAGGCCACCAGCCTCGACAGGAATTCGGGGGAGCGAAGTGGAGGGATCTGCGGTGCGCCTTTCCCCCAAACCAAGGCCCTCCAAGTGAGCTCGCAAATCCGGCCCCAGCCATTTTGTTCATCCCGACCGTAGCGTACCCGAATTCCTGTTTCGCTACGTCAGACAGATCCGCGTGTGCGGCTTTCATTAAGGAAAGCCGCATGAAGTTTGCCAGCGCCACCAGCCTCGACAGGAATTCGGGGGAGCGAAGTGGAGGGATCTGCGGTGCGCCTTTCCCCCAAACCAAGGCCCTCCAAGTGAGCTCGCAAATCCGGCCCCAGCCATTTTGTTCATTAGGACCGAAGCGTACCCGAATTCCTGTTTCGCCATGTCAGAAAGATCCACGTGTGCGGCTTTCATTAACTAAAGCCGTATGAAGTTCGCCAGCGCCATCAACTTCGACAGGAATTCGGGGTAGCGAAGTGGAGGGACCTGCTGTGCGCCTACACCCCAAGCGAAGTACCCACCGGTGAGCTAAGCTCTCAACAAGGTATTCGGAAAGTCTTTCCGCGCTCACGGCTGGGCCTTGGTTTGGGTGCAGGCGCACAGCAGGTCCCTCCCCTTCGCTACACTTCGGTCGGGATGACAAACTCGTTCGGGGGCGAGGTCGAAACCGCAGATGGCTTTATTCCTCACGCATGGCACCCTGCTTTCACTTTCTCTTCCTCCTCTCAAATCCTTTCAACAGATACGTCGCTCACACAACCTCGTTTTCGCTAATTTGGACAACTCTGGCTGAATACAGCCCAGGATGAAATCCTGGGTACGGAATGCAAGACAGAGCAGTCCCGTTAGGGACGGCTGAACGGAAGGACGCAGTCCTGTCTTCCCGCGGCCTTGTTGACGGAGCGATTCTCCCACGATTTCATCCCGGGATGCCGTCAGTTGTCCCTGCGGGACTGAGCCTTGAAAACAGATAGGACGTTATGAACGACGCACTACACTAGAATCGTAAGCAGCAGGATCACTGGCCACAGGGGAGGTCATGGAATGACAGCTACTACGCTAGCGGCCGACGTTAAGATCGCAAAGACGCCCGAGCCGCCCACCTTTAAGACCGTCGCGGAGGAACGACTGCATCGCAAGCAGCGGCTGGCCTCGGCGTTTCGGCTATTCGCCAAGTTCGGATTCAGTGAAGGCGTGGCCGGCCACATCACCGCCCGCGACCCGGAGCGGCTCGATCATTTCTGGGTCAATCCTTTCGGCATGCATTTTGCCCACATCCGGGTCTCGGACCTGGTGCTGGTGAATGAACAGGGCGAGGTTGTCGAAGGCGATCGCCCCGTCAACGAGGCTGCTTTCGCCATTCATTCGCGCTTGCACATGGCCCGGCCGGATGTCGTTGCGGCCGCTCACGCCCATTCCCTCTATGGCAAAACCTGGGCCTCGCTCGGCCGCCTGCTCGACCCGCTCACGCAGGATGCCTGCGCCTTCTACGACGATCACAGCCTCTTCGACGACTACACCGGCGTCGTCTACGACATGTCGGAAGGCGATCGCATCGCCCAGTCCCTGGGGCACCGCAAAGCGATCATCCTGCAGAACCACGGCATCCTCACCGTGGGCCGCACGGTGGACGAGGCGGCATGGTTTTTTATCACCATGGACCGCAGCTGCCAGTCACAGCTGATGGCGGAGGCGGCGGGAAAGCCTGTCCCGATCGCGCACCAAAGCGCCCTGGTCGCACAGAAACAGGTTGGTAATCCACGCGTAGGCTGGTTCCAGTATCAACCGCTGTGGGACATGATCGTTCGCGAGCAACCCGACCTGCTCGACTGAGGTAGGATGAAGCGGTGGTTGGGTCTCACCAACCGCCGCTTCATCCCAGCCACTGGGGATTGTTGTATGTGCCGTCGTAGATGTGTGATGACTTGTAGTCCTCGAACTTACCTGCTACCGCCACCGCCGCCGTCTTTTGCAGAATCGCCATCTTCTGCTCCACATCGAGCGGCTTGAAGTTCCTCGCTACACCCAGTGCCTGCTGCAGGTTTGCCATCGACTGGCAGCCGGTGATGGTCAGGGTCACCGGCACGCTCATCGCGTAGTGCAGCGCCTCCACGGCAGTGATGGTGTTGGTTTTGAGGATCGCCGCATTGCTGAGCGGTTTCATGCCGAGTACCGCCATCCCGTGCTTTTGCGCCACCGGGATCACCTTTTGACTGAAGCTGTTGTAGTGTTCGTCCAGCGCATTGACCGGCATTTGCACCGTGTCGAAGGTGAAGCCGTGCTGGTCTGCCGTTTCGATCATGTGCAGATGCATAGCAGGGCTCTTGTGTCCTGTGAATCCGAGGAAGCGCACCTTGCCCTCTTTGCGCATCTGCTGCAGTACATCGACGACGTTTCCCGGCTGAAATGCCTGCTCGGGGTCGGTGAGCCGGATCACCTCGTGGATCTGAATCAGGTCGAGATGGTCGGTTTTCAACCTGGTCAGCGACTGTTCCAATTGTTGACGTGCTGCCGGTCCGGTGCGGCCATCGATCTTGGTCATCAGGAAGGCCTTGTCGCGATAGCCGCCCTGGAGCGCCTTGCCCATGCGCTCCTCGCTCACGCCATCGTTGTAATCCCAGCAATTGTCGAGGAAATTGATGCCTTCATCCAGAGCCGCCCGCACAATGCTGATCGCGTCCTGCTCGGTCACATCCTTGAGCCCAAGATGATACCCGCCAACGCCAATGATAGAAACCTCGGCATCGGCGCGGCCAAGCTTCCGCCGTCCGATTCCATTGACTGTCGTCACCACGGGCAAGGGAATGTGCGCCGCTGCACCCTGCAGGGTCAGGTCCGCCCCGAAAGCCTCGCTCGAATTACTCTTCAAACCCGCGAAGGCCGCGGTTGCTGCCGCCTGTTTCAGGAATCTGCGCCGTTCCATCATTATTTCCCTCACTTCATTATGATCTGCGAGGAAATATCGTGCCAATCGGTTTCCCGTCAACTGCAGTGCTTGAACAATCACAACTCAGGATGACTACGGTGGCCACCGTAATGCCCGGGCCGAAAGCGCTGGTAAGACTTCGTCTGTCCGAATCTCCCGTCCCTGAATCTCCAGACGGTTAATTCAGGTTGGTCAACTGGCCTCTCTGGGCTCATCTGTGTGTCCAGGGAAGGGGCTTTGCCCGGATCGTCTCGCGAAATAATGCTTATTGCGGCTATGACGATGGCGAGTGATAAGCCGACGCCAAATTCTGTGGTGATGTACTTGGCCAAGCCGACCGGAACCGTCAATGGATCGAAT
Organism: uncultured Acidobacteriaceae bacterium; assembly: GCA_963834445.1. Classification (GTDB taxonomy): domain Bacteria; phylum Acidobacteriota; class Terriglobia; order Terriglobales; family Acidobacteriaceae; genus PALSA-350. The sequence continues at coordinate 1,719,728 of CAWIBU010000009.1, read as the reverse complement.
ATGCCCTGAACAAAAGTGTTGTGAGTCGCGTGGATAAGAACACAAGGCCATATGCTTCCCGAACGTACCCGAAGGTAGCCCATGATGTAGGCCATCGCGACCACCATTACCGTGAAACATCCGACGGCAAAGAATGGATTCGTACCAGCGTTATAGTCGGCCCAGAGCAGCTCAGGAAAGTGCCACACAGCCCAGAGCACTCCTGACACGAGGCAGGCAGCGTGGAAGCCGAACCGTTGCTGAAGCCTGGGGAACAGAAAGCCACGCCATCCCAGTTCCTCACCAAGCGTCCAAACGGTCGTCCCTATCACCGTGATGCTAAACAGCAGCGGCATAGCCACGCCAAACGTCCCTAAAGCAGGCCAGCGTGCCAATCCGTAGATGCCTGACATGGTCGCTTCGTAGGCCTTGAGGGAGAACGAACCACGGATAATCAGCCAGGTGAGCAGGTAGACGGGCGCGGCATAAATCAGCGGCAGAAAATACGCGATCCTAAGAAAGCGGCGCGCCGGCCAACCCCAGCCCAATGTTCCCAGGGGGATGCGGAGTAACAGGCAGGTGCATAACGCCGCAAATCCGGGACACCACATCGTGAACCGGCTAAGCGCTGCGCCCTCATGATGGCTGTGAATGATAAGGGCATAGGCGGCCCCGCTAAAAGCGCAAAGAAAGGCCAGAAAGAGTAAAACGGGCTTTGTCAAAATGCGCATACTTCACCTCCGGTGCGCGCCTCTTCTCAACGCCAAAGTCATTTGGGATAATGGAGTGGTTTAGCTGCTGCGCCCCGGCTCGTAACTTGCTCCCCAGAAGATGAGCGTATCACCGTCATTACGTATCAGCAGTTCTGATAGCTGGTATCAAAACAAATCGTATTACTTCTTTCCCATGTTGTGCTTAGATAAGGGAATGGGAAGCCCTTTGCAGCCGAGACATTTGGGTGCCGCGCGGGTCCGCCTGGATCGCCCGGCTCCACGAAGTCTCTCAGTGAGTGTGCTTCCGACGGGTCGGTGTGGACCCCATCACGAACAAACAGATGCAACCAATACAAACGTTCTCCGCTGACTTCCGGTCAATGAAGCTATCGGACTTTGGTTCCCCCAGTCTGTCGCCGTGACAAATACACTTCCCGTGTTTGAAGAGGATGGAGACATGAGTCCGCCTCTGCAGCGACGTGCTCTCGACGCCATGACGCCTCAAGCAAGGGAAGCCTATCTGTATTAAAAAAATGTCGATACGACCAGGAGTGGGAATGGCTGCCGGCATGATCACGAAGTCGGCTCGAGCGCGTAAACTCCCTCTTGTTTCTGCGGTCAGCATCTAAAGGTAAATTATGTCTCTGTTGTTGGCCATCCTGCTCTATCCAATGCCCGCTTCTTCATTTATCGTGCGAACAAATGAGTCGCTTTCCGTTCTACGGCACAGCAACCTTCTGACGATCGCATCTCTTTACCAGGAGACGACCAGCGCAGTGAGTACGAGGGGACGGGAACGGTCTTCCCTGCAAAGCAGGCTGGAGCGGCAGAATCAGCTCTTCAAAGAACAAGCTGCTTCGGACAAAGCTCCGAGTTCCGGAGAGAAGAAGCCGCTACTCGGCGATTTTTCTCTCGCCGCAAGCGCACGACAGGATGCGATCGACCGCGGGTTCCGCACCCGGCTCGCCGCCATCTCCGCAGATGGATTTCCTGAACAAGATCGAATCTCGCACGAGTTGATGCTACGGGAGTTGGATCAACGGATGACCGACTACTCTTTGAAGACCTATGAAATGCCGCTCACACAATTCAGAGGCATTCACACAGATCTTGCCGACATCCCTCGGTCGCTGCCATTCCACTCGGTCAAAGACTATGAGGATTACATAACGCAACTGCACGAGATACCGCTGGCCTTTGAGCAGACAGTTGAGGTATTGAGACAGGGGGAAAGGGATGGCTTGATGCCGGTGCGCCTCCTGCTTGACCAGATTCCCGCTCAGTGCCAGGGCATCATTGCTGAAGATCCATTTCTCTTGCCGGCGACGAAGTTTCCATCGTCGATTCCGCCCGCGGATCAGAAGCGTCTCACCGCTGAGATTGTCAGTGCGGCGGATAATGAGGTACTGCCCGCATACCAGCGTTTTGCTGCCTTTGTTGCCAACGACTACGCGCCGCATGGGCGCACCGCAATCGGCCTGAGTAGCCTTCCAGAGGGGGCTCGGCGCTACCAAAACGCCATTCACGAAGAAACCACGACGAATATGACCCCAGCTGAGATTCATGCGCTCGGGCTTCGAGAAATCGCTCGCATCAATGGTCTCCTCACTGACCTTGCTCATAAGGCGGGATATCCCGATTTGAAAAGCTTTCGGGCTGCACTCAACAGCGATCCCAAATACATTCCAACGTCAGCGGACCAGATCGTCGAAGACTTTAGGCATTACGTCAACCAGATGGAACCCCGCCTCCCTGAGCTTTTTCTTGACTACCCTAAAACAAAACTAGTCGTCGAAGCGATACCCGCGTCTCAGCCCCAAATGGGTACCCATCATGTCGATGGAAGCGCAGACGGAAGCACCCCCGGCCGCGTCGTCGTAGCTACTGCTAACTTTGCTCATCGACGGCTCATAAGCGATGAAACACAGGCTTATCACGAAGGCCTACCGGGACATGAACTACAGGTCACGATTGAGCAGCATCTGAAGGGTTTACCGGCCTTTCGATCACAGATCCGCAACAGCGCCTATATCGAGGGCTGGGCCGTGTACGCGGAAGCACTCGGCAAAGAAATTGGCTTCTTTCAGGATCCCGCCTCGGACTACGGCCGGCTGAATCTCGAGCTGTTGAGGGCTGTTCGCTTCGTGGTGGACACTGGCATCCACGCCGATGGATGGACCCGCGACCAGGCGGTTAGTTATTTTCGCGAGAGTGGCGCCGCTGATGAACCCACCATACAGGCTGAGATCGACCGCTACATTGCCCTTCCTGCCCAAAGCCTCAGTTACAAAATTGGTCAACTAAAGATTCGCGAATTGCGTGCTCGAGCTCATCAGGAGCTTGGCCCGCGCTTCGATATCCGCAAGTTCCACGACGAGATACTGAGTGCCGGTAGCTTGCCCATGGACATGCTCGACGCTCGGATCAATGGATGGATCAAAAGCGAACAAGCAGCAGGGGAAAAGTCGGGGCAACCGCAGATCGGCTCTAAAGGGCCGGTTGCTGATTGAAAGCTAATTTCTAAGCAAAATCCGCGCTCCCTCAATCATAACCAACGACGGCGTAGTCATCAGAAAGTAGAGGCGAAATATGGCACTGTTCCTGGCAACGACTCTCCTCCTTGCTTCTTTAACCCCCGCGACCACTTCGGCAGAAAATCCCTGGAATGGCACCTGGGTTCTCGATCCCGGCAGAAGCACTCCCGGAGCCAAGGATCAGGCTGCGGATGCTTATCGCTTTACTTTGCAACCCGACGGGCAGATCAAGTGGGAGATCCCATCCCTCGGAGAAGTGGTTACGGGTCGAACTGGCGGAGTGGCGATGGAGGTCCATAGGACCAAGCCGTCGCCTGGTCTAACGTTAAGTGTTACGGCGGAGGGTCCGGAGGTGCTCATCTACAAGGTCGCTCGCAATGGCAAGCCCGTGGGAGAAGGTCGAATGACTTTAGTAGAGAACGGCAAGGCTTGGGTCGATATCTCATGGCCGGCAGGTCAGCCGCAATACGCGGGTGAACTTGTATATGTCAAGCAGTGAGCCCGCGCCGGCGGTATCGGCAAAGACGAGTGGACTGTAACAGCCTTGCGGCGATCGCGGCTTGTCGACAGCGCAGACGTGTGCGCTCCACTCCTGGTTATTGGTGTCGTTGCCTTCCAGCTGTCTCTACTGCGCCTCGCTTCGGTCCGGTGAAGAAATATACCCCTTGACGATGGTTGAGCCGCGACGTTATCTTCCTGTCCGGTGAGACGGATTGCATTTGCGCCCGATCACAGATTTCAAAATCCAGGTCCAAGGGCTTGTGCTTGATCGCCAGCGCAGGCCGTATCCCAAGAGGAGCTTCATGGCTGAAGCTGGAAACCGCACTGTTCTCACCCGCCGTGAGGCGCTGGTTCTTTCCGCCACCGCTGGCCTGAGCCTTGCGGCCGGTCCATCTGCGCTTGCTTCCGACAGCATCAAGACAGCGGCCCACCAGGGACCCGGTAACTGCTCTACCCCGCGCTCGGCGGTTGCCGGCACGCAATATGGCAAAGTGCGCGGATTTCTCGATGGCGGTGTTCTCACCTTTAAGGGGGTTCCCTACGGCCAGACTACGGCGGGAGAGAACCGCTGGCTGCCGGCCAAGCCGCCCGCCGCCTGGACAAACGAATATCCAGCGCTGGTCTATGGGGCGAATTGTCCGCAAAATCTGCACCCCTGGACGAGCACTGAGCAGACCTTCCTCCAGGATTGGGATGATGGCTGGCTAAGCGAGGACATGCTCAAGTTGAATATCTGGACGCCCAGTCTGACCGGCAAGCGTCCCGTGATGTTCTACATGCACGGAGGAGGGTTCGCCTTCGGCTCTTCGTATGAGCTGCCCTCGCACGAAGGCGCGCAGATGGCGCGGCGCCACGATGTCGTGCAGGTCTCGGTCAATCACCGCCTGAATATCCTTGGTTTCTTCGATGTTTCGGAGATAGGCGGTTCTGCCTATGAGGATTCCGTGAACGTCGGCATGACTGACCTGGTGGCGGCACTTCGCTGGGTTCAGCAGAATATCGAAAACTTCGGTGGCGACCCCGATCGGGTGATGATTTACGGCCAATCCGGCGGCGGATCGAAGGTGACGACGCTGATGGGTATGCCCTCGGCTGCCGGCCTGTTCCACCGTGCCTCGGCACAATCGGGCGGCGGCGGCAATATCCCCACCAGGGACCAGCAAAAAGAAGTTTCTCGATTGATGATGAAGGATCTCGGGCTCCCTGCGAACGACATCGCTTCGCTGCAAAAGATGGAGTGGTCTAAGCTCTTTGCCGCCGGCAACGCAGCCGCTGCCAAAATCAATCCGCCGGGGCCGGCCTTCGGGGGACCGGGTGCGCCCGGTGTGCCCCGCGTCGGCTGGGCGCCGTGCGTTGATGGCAAGGTGATCAATATGCGGTCCTTCTTTGACGCCGCTCCAGACATTTCCAGGAATGTGCCCATGCTGATCGGTTCGGTAACCGAAGAAGGCAATCGCATGTCCTCACGCCCTACTGAAGAAGAGTGGCATGCAACGCTCACCAGGGCCTATGGCGAGCAAAAAGCAACTGCCATTGTGGCCACCCTGAAAAAAGCATATCCCAATAAAAAGATCCAGACCTTGTCTTACATGTGCGGCGGCGGCTTCGGATTAAACGGTCTCTCCATGCGCAACAACGTAGTAAAAATGGCCAGATTGAAGTGCCAACTCAAGGCCGCACCCGCCTACGCCTATTACTTCGGCTGGCAGACCCCCATCCTGGACGGGCTGCCAGGCGCGTGGCATACCGCCGAACTTCAGTTCTGCTTCGACAATACCAAGCGCTGCGAACAGGGAACGGGCAACACGCCCGAGGCGCAAGCGCTGGCCAACAAGATGGCTTCCTCCTGGGCGGCCTTTGCCGCAACCGGTAAGCCAGATATTCCAGGCTTAAACTGGGAGCCGACTGACCCTGAAAGCAACAAGACGCTGGTCTGGGATAACGATTCCCATATGGTGGACGACCCCGACGGAGAAGCTCGAAAAATTATCCTGGCCTGACAAGCCGCCGCACCCAGCAGCTTTCCCGGTGTGGATCTGGTTAACTCGGCGATATCGATACCTATTACCCAGCGAAAAGTCGGCAGCAGCGGCCCTTGCCACCGCCGGATCCTTTAGCTCCATCTCGAACATCGCAAGAGTTTTCCGCGATGCGATCTCGCGGGTCTTAGCGGGCTACCGCTGGAGCGCTGCGCGTGGGCTAAATCGCCCGGTCGTGCATCGTCCCTGCGAGCCTATCCCCCGGCATACGAGGGATAGTCGGTGTAGCCAACGGGTCCCGGCGTGTAAAACGTCGCGGTATTGGCCGGGTTCAGCGCGGTGCGCTGTGCGAACCTCGCCGGCAAATCGGGATTGGCCAGAAAAGGCCGGCCAAAGGCGATTGCATCGGCTTCGCCGAAGCGCAGAGCCTGCGACGCATCGTCGAGCAGGTAGTCCGAATTCAGGATCAGCGCGCCCTTGTACGCCCGGCGAATGGCGGGAACCAGCTGCCGCTTCGCGGCGATGAAGTTGCTTTCGGGGCGCGACGCGCGCATTTCCAGGAACGCTATGCCGAGCTCGTTCAAGGCTTCGGCCGCCCGCGTGAACAAGAGCTCCGACTCGCTGTCACCACACCCCTGTGGATCGTCGTTCGGAGAAAGCCGCACACCCGTTCGATCGGCCCCGGCTACGCCGATCAGCACCCGGGTAGCCTCAATCAACAGCCGGATGCGGTTTTCGACAGGGCCGCCGTAGCTGTCGCTGCGGCGGTTGGTTCCGTCGCGCAGAAACTGATCGACCAGATAGCCGTTCGCCGCGTGTAACTGGACGCCATCGAAGCCGGCGGCCATCGCATGCTCGGCCGCCAGTTTGTAGTCGCCAATGATCTCTTTAATTTCGTGTATCTCGAGTGCTCTTGCTTCCACGTAAGGCTTGGGGCCGTCATAGGTGTGGGCCTTGCCCGGAGCAGTGTTCGCCGACGCCGACACGGGTTGGGCGCCACCGAGAAAGTCAGGATGCACCAGCGCGCCCATGTGCCAAAGCTGCGCCACGATGCGACCGCCGGCATCATGGACCGCGCGCACAATCAGCCTCCACGCAGCCACCTGCTCCTCGGACCAGAGCCCCGGAGCACCAGGCCAGCCCAGGCCTTGCTGGCTGATCCCGGTTGCCTCCGAGATGATTAAGCCCGCTGATGCACGCTGGCTGTAGTACTCGCCCATCAGGGGAGTCGGTACATGGTTTCGGGTTGCCCGACCACGGGTGAGAGGGGCCATCATGATGCGATTGGGCGCGTGAATCGCACCCAACGTAATTGGTTCAAACAGGCTCTTCATTAAAAACATTCCTCAATCTGCGGGGGCGAAGGCAGGATGCGATCCCCATCGACCGTTGCCTCCGGAATTCTACAGGAGGGTTTGCGCGTGGGATGGCTGAGCGCATGCCGGTTGGCCCCGGGTTACCCTGTTTCTGCTGCGGTGAACAGAATCACCCATGACTCAGTCTCGCCACGTTCTCCCGGTGCCAGTCCCGCCTCGGTTCTCGATACACTCAAGAGATGCTGCGTACCGTCCAGACGATTCGCTACGTGCTGCCACTGCGCGAGGGCGGCTCGCTGCCCGCGATCGTCGAGGCAGATGACCTTGGGCTCTACGTGGTCAAGTTCCGCGGAGCCGGACAAGGCCCACTGGCGCTGGTCGCCGAGTTGGTAGCGGGGGAGATCGGTCGCGCGCTGGGATTGAAGGTGCCCGAACTGGTGTTTGCCGAGGTCGACGCAGCGCTCGGACGCAACGAGCCCGATGCAGAGATTCGTCATCTGCTCAAGGCCAGCACGGGGCTTAACCTTGCCCTCGACTATCTGCCCGGCTCGACCACCTTCGACCCTGCGGCGGGCGACCGCGCGACGCCCGAGATCGCGTCCATGGCGGTGTGGTTCGATGCCTTCGTGCAAAACGTGGACCGCACTGCCCGTAACCCGAATCTGCTGATCTGGCACCATGCGCTGCACTTCATTGACCACGGCGCGGCGCTGTTCTTCCACCACAACTGGGAGACGGCCGAAGAAAAAGTGGAGTCGCCCTTCGCGCCCATTCGGCAACATATACTGTTGCCGTGGGCGAGCGCGCTTGCGGACGCGTCCATGCTGGCCCATCAACGCCTCACGCCCGCCTTACTACGCGACATTCTCAACCAGGTGCCCGATGCCTGGATCGCTTCCGGCGCAGCCAACGCGGAGCAACGCCGCTCACAGTACTTCCAGTACCTCAGTCATCGTCTGACGGCAGCCGTAAAGTTTGAACAGGAGGCGATCCGTGCTCACCAAAGCTTCGTTTGACTATGCCGTGCTGCGCCTGGTGCCGCGTGTCGAGCGGCAGGAGTTCGTCAATATCGGGGTCATCGTCTTCTGTCTGGAGAAGCGAATGCTCGCGGCCAAGGTCCACGTCGACGAGCCACGGCTGCGCTTGCTGTGGCCGATGCTCGACCTGGAAACGGTGAAGCAGCACGCGGATGCGGTGGTACGCGTCTGCGCAGGCGACGAGACGGCCGGCCCAGTCGCCCGGCTCTCGCAGAGAGAACGCTTCCAATGGCTGATCGCGCCGCGCAGCACAATGATCCAGACGTCGGCGGCGCATACCGGCATTCTTGCGGAAGACGATGCGCTGGCGGATCGGTTGCATCGGCTATTTGAGCAGCTGGTCGGGACTGCCAATTTAGATGAAGATAAAGGCAACGCATACCGATCGCAGCCATTCAACCCTGCCCCGTAAACTCCACCCGCTAGGCATTCCAGGGATTGAAAAGCGACACGCCGGTGGCGGCGAAATCCTTTGTATTACGGGTGGCCAGGGTAAGGTTGTGGTGTAGAGCCGTAGCGGCCAATAACCCATCAACCACGGCCACAGGTTTTCCCGTGGCCATCGCGGAACCTGAAACAACGCCCCACCGATCGGCAACCTCCTGATCGATATCCAATATTCGATGAGAAAAGCGCAAGGGCAGCTCGCTTCTCAGCCATGTTTCCAGGTTGGTACGGCGCGCGCTGCGCGGCAGGAGCATGATGCCTTTTCGGATTTCTCCCAGGGTGAGCACACTCAATAACAACTGCTCCTCCTCGATGGCATCGATCCACGTTGTCACCTTCACCTCGGGCTTCGGCTTGATGAGCTCTGAAAGAATATTCGTATCCAACAGAAATGCGTTCACAGTTCGACCGGTCGTCCATAATCGGGCTTTCGCTCCAGATCGAGCGACGCCTTCGCCAGCGGGGATGCAGCAAAGAATTGGGATAGGCTTTTCGGCTGCCTGGCACGCTGGGTCAAGCGCTCAAATTCTTCCAGGGCAAGGATGACGACCGCTTCCTTCCCTTGTCTGGTCACCACCTGGGGAGCGCGTTCTCGCGCTCTGCGGAAAACCTCGCTGAACTGCGCTTTCGCAGCCTGCAGCTGCCAGCTTTGTGGGGAGGGCGCCCCCGCCTTGCCGCTGGGCTCGTTCCGCTTTGAGATTCTGGATGCCATATTTCAAGTCCTGACTAGTCAGACTAGTTCGACTATAACCCCCTGCCTTTTGTCCGGTCAAGCCCGGCTCCCCCATGGCGCCAATCGCCACCTGCAGGATGGGCGATCAGGGACGGCTGGGACACCGTTGTTTGGCGGCGGCTGTGGCCCGACTGATAGCCCCCGCTGACATAAAACCTGTTATTGCGTAAGCTATTCCAACCCTTAAAGCGCATAAAGCTCTTTCAGCTCACCTTTTTCTGACGCGCGGAGGTGGCTGCACGAGGCTTAAAACTCATAAAGCTCTTTTAGCTCAGCTCTTTTTGCGAGATAAAGGATCGTAGCCTTCGCCCTGGGAGTCCGCACGCTTTGTAGCAACGACGGCGTTTTACGGGTGGCGTTTGCCATAGGCCCGTGCTCTACTGTTGGCTCCTGGAGAGCCTTATCAGCCATAAGACGGGACATTTGCTGCGCGTGCTGGGCACCGGTTTCGGCATAGCGGTGGGCGTCGGCACCACCATCGGTTCCGGCATTTTGCGCACCCCTGGCGAGGTCGCTGGACAGTTAGGCAGCGCATCGCTGGTGCTAACGATTTGGGTTCTGGGCGGCGTGTATGCCCTGCTCTGTTGCACTTCGGTGACGGAGCTGGCGACCATGCTGCCCAATGCGGGCGCGTTTTACGCCTACGCCAGCCGGGCCTTCGGACCTCGCGCCGGCTTCGTGGTGGGCTGCTGCAATGCCATGGTCGAAGCGGTTGCCATGGCTTACCTGGCCGTCGCCATGGGTGAGTTTGCCAGCGGACTCTTCCCTGCCCTGGCCGAGCATGTTCACCTGGTCGGCGTGACCGGTCTGCTGCTGCTGGCTGGCCTGAACCTGGTTGGCCTGCGGCCGGGCAGCCGGGCGCAGGAAATTACCAGCGTGGCCAAGGCCGTGGGCTTGATCGCCCTGATCATCGGCTGCTTTGTGGTCCATCCCGCCGCTTCCGGGCCGGCGCCGGCGGCGATGGCCGGGCATGCCCATCGCTCCTTGTTTCTTGGCCTGATTATCGCTCTGCAGGGCGTCATCGTTACCTATGACGGCTGGTACGCGCCGATTTACTTTGCCGAAGAAGACAAGAATCCCTCGCGGAATTTGCCCCGCGCCATGTTGGGTACGGTGCTCTGTTGCACCGCAATCTATGTGCTGATGAATGTGGCCATGGTTCATGCGCTGGGCATGGCCCAGCTGTCGGGTGCGCGGATGCCGGCCGCGGACGCGGCCTTACTCGTTTTCGGGAGATACGGCCAGCGATTTATCTTGTTGATCTCGCTGATTGCCGTGATTAGCACCATCAACGCCGGCCTCATGCTGACGCCGCGCATTCTGTTTTCCATGGCCCGCGATGGCATGCTGCCGCACAGGCTGACAGAGGTCAATCGCGGGGGCACTCCCGCGGTTGCTCTGCTCCTCTGCACGTTGGCCGCGGTCGTGCTGGTGCTCGCAGGCTCGTTCGAGACCCTGGTCGCCATTGCCGCGATCCTGTTCGTGGCCAACTATGTGCCGGTGTTCGCAGCACTGCTGGTTTTGCGTCGACGCGAGCCAAATCTTCCCCGGCCCTATAAGGTGTGGCTGTATCCGTGGACCACGGTGTGCGTCTTGCTGGTTTCCGTGGCATTTCTCATCGGCTCGGTCATTGGCGACATCACGCACAGCTTGTTTACCCTAATCCTCATCCTATTCAGCTACGTCGCTGCGGTCGTGATCACGCGCAGGCGAGCTAAGGTTTTTGCGTAGGAGGTATTTTGGGCATGGCGGGTAAAGGAAAGAAAGCGGCCAGCGGAAAAACGGCGCCCTCGTCGTCGAGCCTGGTCGATGAGCAACTCGAACGCTATCGCGCGATGCGCGATTTCAGCAAGACGGCTGAGCCGGCAGGCCAAGCCAGTGGCCAGACCAGAGCGCACGCGGCGACGGGCGCTCTTCCGTTTGTGATTCAGAAACATGCCGCCACCCGTTTGCATTATGACTTTCGCCTGGGGTTGCACGGCGTGCTCAAAAGCTGGGCAGTGACCAAAGGCCCTAGCTATGTTCCCGGCGATAAGCGCTTGGCGGTGGAGGTTGAAGATCATCCGATGGAGTACGGCGGCTTTGAAGGGACCATCCCCAAGGGCCAGTATGGCGGCGGCACGGTGATGCTGTGGGATGAAGGCACGTGGGAGCCGCTGGGCGACGCGGACGCATCGCTGGCCAAGGGCAATCTCAAGTTCGTGCTCCACGGCAAGAAGCTGCAGGGCAAATGGGTTCTGGTGCGGATGGGCGGCAAAGCGGCCAAAGAGGCAAAGCCGAACTGGCTGCTGATTAAAGAACATGACGAGCATGAACAGACCGCGAGCGATGAGCCGATTGTCGAGAAGGAACCCAACAGCGTATTAACCGGCCGCGATCTGGAGGCGATTGCCCGCGATGGAGATCACGTCTGGCAGTCGAACCGGCCGGAGACTGCTTCCGCCGCCCCCAAAAGCGTTCCCGCCAAGCGCTTCGCCCCGGGCAAGCTGCCCGGCGCCAAGGAGGCGTTGCCCGGATTTGTTGCCCCGCAGTTGGCTTCAGAAGCAGCTACGCCGCCGGTGGGCGCGCAGTGGGTGCATGAACTGAAGCTGGACGGCTATCGGGTGCAGGCGCACATCGATCAGGCCGGTAAGGTTCGGCTGTTCACGCGCAGTGGGTTGGATTGGACGCACCGCATGCCTGCGGTGGCCCGCGAGCTGGGCAAGCTTTCTGTGCAGAGCGCCATTCTCGATGGCGAGGTAGTGGTGCTGGGCGCCGATGGGGAGAGCAGCTTTGCCGCGCTGCAGGCGGCGTTCGATGAGGGCGCGACGCATCCGCTTACCTACTTCGTCTTCGATCTGCTGCATCTGAATGGGCATAATCTGCGCCAGCAGCCGCTCACCGCGCGCAAGGAGATTTTGGCGAAGTTGCTCGACAGCATGGCGGAGCATGAGGGGGTGCGCTACGGCCAGCATATCGAGACCGAGGGCGCCGTGATCCTTGCCGAGGCCTGCAAGCGGGGCGCGGAAGGCATTGTCTCCAAGCGCGCCGATGGCGCGTATGTTTCCGGCCGCAGCAAATCGTGGATCAAGAGCAAGTGCGATCGCCGGCAGGAGTTTGTTATCGGCGGTTTTACCAAGCCGTCGAATGGTACGGAAGGGATTGGGGCTCTGTTGCTGGGGTACTACGAAGGCAAGAAGCTGGTGTATGCCGGGCGCACCGGCACCGGATTTACCCAGGTGAGCTCCCGTGCTCTGCGGCGGCAGTTGGAGGGAATTCGGCAGACCAAGATGCCCTTTGATGCCGTGCCGGATTCAGCAGCCAAGGGCGCGCTTTGGGTCAAGCCTGCGTTGGTTGGCCAGGTGCAGTTCAGCACCTGGACGGCCGACAAGCTGGTGCGGCAAGCCAGCTTCAAGGGGCTGCGTGAAGACAAGAAGCCGGCCGAGGTGCGCCGCGAGGTTCCTGACGCGCAGCTCACGCAGCAGGTGTCCAAACCGGTTCCGGCGGCGGCGAAACTTGGCTTTCGCGTGACGCATCCGGAGAAGGTGATTGACCCGGAGACCGGGCTGACCAAGCAGGCCTTGATTGACTACTACCTGGCGGTGGCGCCGCGCATGTTACCCCACGTGACCGGCCGGCCGCTTTCGCTGGTGCGCTGCCCTAACGGTACGGGGAAGAAGTGCTTTTATCAGAAGCATCTGGGGCCCGGTATGCCGCCGGGGATCGGTGGGGTGGAGATTCCTGACTTGAAGGGCAAAGGGACGGAGACCTATGTCACCGTCGAGGGTGAGCAGTCACTCGCCGGGCTGGCGCAGATGAATGTGCTGGAGGTGCATCCATGGGGATCGACGAACGCGGATCTGGAGCATCCCGACCGGATTGTTTTCGATCTCGATCCGGATGAGGCGGTGTCCTGGACAACTCTGTGCGCGAGCGCGGTGGAAGTGAAGGAGCGGTTAGGCAAGCTGGGGCTGCGCAGTTTTGTGAAAACGACCGGCGGCAAGGGACTGCATGTGGTTGCTCCCATACGGCCGAAGTTTGCCTGGGAGCGGATCAAGGCGTTTACCCACGCGTTTACGCTGCAGATGGAGCGAGATAATGACAAGCTCTACATCAGCAAAATGAGTAAGGCGGCGCGCAAAAATAAGATCTTTGTCGATTACTTAAGAAACGAGCGGGATGCGACGGCGGTTGCTCCGTATTCCAGCCGGGCACGGCTGGGGATGTCGGCCGCGCTGCCACTGGAGTGGGCGGAGCTTGCAGGGAGCAAGGCGCCCAAATTCCTGATTGCGCATTTTGCGGACTGGCGCGAGCGGTTGGGGCGGGATCCGTGGAAGGCTATGTTGACCATAGATCAGGAGGTTCCGTCGGCTCTTTTTGGGGAAGAGTAAGGCGTCGGCTGAAGGGGCCTCACAGGCTGCGGAAAAAATCTGATGATGAAGGGTACGGGCTTCAGCCCGTACATACGACAACAAAAATCATTGGCCTTTAGGCCCCGAGGGCAGCGTATTCAAGGGAAAAAGCGGCCCTCAGCGGCTGAAGCCGATTCCTTGTTACTTCATTATGTACGGGCTCAAGCCCGTTTCCTTCAGAAACAAGCTAGTAGATCCGGAAGTTGACTTCGATGTTGACTTCTACGGGCACGGGTTTGCCCTGTAGCGTGGCGGCCTTGAACTTGTACTGCTTAACCGCTTCGACGGCCTTTTCATCGAGGCCCATGCCCAGGTGGCGCACGACCTGCACGCGCTGCGGATTGCCCTGCGCGTCCACGATTAAGGACACGACACAAACGCCCTGATACTTGGCACGGCGCGCTTCATCGGAAAATTCCGGGTCGGGCGCAAATACCAGCTGAGGGGCGGAAACACCGCCGCCAACGTGGTAAAGACCGCCGCCGTAGCCGCCGCCTTCTCCTGGTCCGTAGCCGTTGCCTTTACCCGAACCGATGCCACCGCCGGAACCGCTACCCATGCCCGCCCCGCTGCCCGTGCCGTTCGAAGCCGGACCGACCACGCTGGTGCGCGGATCGCCCAGGTTGGGCAGGTTGTTATTGGGTAACTGGATGTCTTTGGGCATCATGATCGCCGGCTCAACCGCCAGCTTGGGATGGTCGTTCTTGATGACCATCGGAGGCGTAATGGGCTGCTCCTCGAACTTGGGCAAACGGCCCTTGGGAGCTTGAATAATGTCGTGCGAGCCGCCGCCACCACCGCCGCCCATCTGCCCGCCCTTGGGGGCTATTGGCATGAATTGGGGAACGTCGACGTTCACCACCTGGCTCTTCTTCGTGACCACCTTCTTGACCGCGAGAAACGCCCAGAGGATCAGCCCGATGATCACTACGTGGGTGGCGATCGAGATGATCGAGGAAGCCTTGCCGCGATCCTCCTTCATCGGGTCGGGGACCGCGATCGGAGTGGAGGTTAGGACAAGAGGAGGGAGCTTCCTGGGGTACAGGAGGTCATAAATGTTGGCGTAGATCGTTTTCCACGCCGGCTCATCGATGATCTCGGAAAGCAGCTTTGGCTCTCTCGGCTCATCATGCCGGTCCAGCTCCGGTGGTAGCAATACCTGATTGGCCATAGAACTCTATGAGAAAAGAGGGCGTCTCTGCCTCTCTCCGCCTATCCCCTCATTATGGACGACGTGCGCCCTGCTTGTCTCTCTTCAAAAATACGTATCTAGTGGCTACCGGAGATCCAATTAAAAGTATTAGACACCTTTTTTGCCCCGGAGGTAAGCCGGTCTTTCACTTTTGCGCCCATGAAGCATAAAGGGCAGCGCCATTCTTTGGACGCAGCAAAGATACAATAGGAGTTTGTGCATTTTTGACTGGAGAAACAATGTCCGCGCCCGACCTTAAGGCGACCCTCAGCCTTCCCCAAACTAACTTCCCCATGAAGGCCAATTTGCCCCAAACCGAGCCCA
This sequence comes from uncultured Acidobacteriaceae bacterium, assembly GCA_963834445.1. Taxonomy (GTDB): domain Bacteria; phylum Acidobacteriota; class Terriglobia; order Terriglobales; family Acidobacteriaceae; genus PALSA-350. The sequence goes on along the minus strand of CAWIBU010000009.1, from coordinate 1,704,582 downwards.
AACGGCTCGCCACCTGGGAACAGGAAGGGATTTACGAGCAGATTCGCGCCACCCGCCAGGACGCGCCCAGCTACGTGCTCCACGACGGGCCGCCCTATGCCAATGGGCCCATCCACCTGGGGCACGCGCTCAATAAATGCCTAAAGGACTTTGTGGTGAAGTCGAAGACCATGGCCGGGTTCAATGCCCCCTACGTGCCTGGCTGGGATTGCCACGGACTGCCGATCGAGATCAAGGTCGACGAGAAGCTGGGGCGCAAGAAGTTGGAGATGCCGGCCATCGCGGTGCGCCGCGCCTGCCGCGAGTATGCCCAAAAGTATCTTGACCTGCAGCGCTCGCAGTTCCAGCGGCTGGGGATTTTCGGGCGATGGGGCCAGCCCTATTCGACCATGACGCCGGAGTACGAGTCGAAGATCATCGAGACACTGTTTCAGTTCCTGGAGAAAGGGTTTGTCTACAAGGGCCTTAAGCCGGTGCTGTGGTGCATGCACGACCGCACGGCGCTGGCCGAAGCGGAAATCGAATACGAAATGCACACCAGCCCCAGCGTGTATGTGCGCTACCGGCTGACCAGTGCTCCTGAGGCGATCGATGCCCGGCTGCGCGGGAAACGGGTCTCGACCATCATCTGGACGACGACTCCGTGGACGCTGCCGGCTTCGTTGGCGGTGGCCTTCCATCCTGATTTTGAGTATGTTGCCCTGGAGCTGGAGGGCGAGGTTTACATCGTGGCCGAGGCGCTGGCGGGCGCAACCCGGGCTGCGTGCGCGCTCGAGGGCGCGCAGGAGATTGCCCGTTTTCCGGGTTTGCGCCTGGACCGGGTTACCTTCGCTCACCCATTTCTGGAGCGCTCGATACTGGGGGTCAACGCGACCTACGTCACCACCGATCAAGGCACGGGCGCCGTGCATACCGCGCCGTCGCACGGGGTCGATGACTTTGCCACCGGCGGACGCTATGGGCTGAGCCAGCTCTGCGATGTGGACGACGGCGGACATCTGCGCAATGGGCTGCCCGCCTATGACGGGTTGTTTGTGTTCAAGGCCAATGAGCCGATCATCACGCTGCTGACGGAACGGCACGCGCTGATGGGGCGGCAGGACGTGTTCCACTCCTACCCCCATTGCTGGCGATGTCATCGGCCGGTGATCTTCCGGGCGACGGAGCAGTGGTTTATCGGCATGGAGACGCCGATGACGCACGCGGATGGCTCGGTTACAACCTTCCGCCAGCGCGCGCTCGAGGAGATTGGGCGGGTGAAATGGGATCCCTCGTGGGGCCTGGAGCGGATCTCGAACATGGTGTCGTCGCGGCCGGATTGGTGCATCTCGCGGCAGCGCATCTGGGGCGTGCCCATCGCTGTGTTTCTGTGCACGGGCTGCGGCAAGCCTTTAAACAATGCGGCGGTGAATAAGACGATTGTCGACCTGTTCGCCAAGGAGGGCGCCGACGCATGGTACGTGCGCGAGGTGGGGGAGATCGTACCCGCGGGCACGCGCTGCCCCTCATGCGGCACGGACGCCGGCTTCAAGAAAGAGATGGACATTCTCGACGTGTGGTTCGAGAGCGGAGCCAGCCAGGCGGCGGTTCTGGGCATTGAGAAGAATCTGCCCTGGCCTGCGGATCTTTATATCGAAGGCGGCGATCAGCATCGGGGCTGGTTTCAATCTTCTCTGCTGTGCGCGGTGGGCACACGGGATGCTGCCCCCTATCGCATGGCCGCGACGTGCGGATGGACGCTCGATGAGCAGGGGCGCGCCATGTCGAAGAGCCTGAACAACGGCGTCGATCCGGTAGACATTGCCCAGCGGTTGGGGGCGGAGATCGTCCGCTTATGGGTGGCCTCGGTCGACTTCCGTGAAGATGTTGCGGCCAGCGAAAACCTGATGCAGCGGGTCTCGGACACGTATCGCAAGCTGCGCAACACATTCCGCTTCTTGCTCAGCAACCTGAACGGTTTCGAACCAGAGAAGGATCGGGTGGCCTGGGAGCAAATGCCGCCGCTCGACCAGTACATGCTGGTGCGGACGCGCGAGCTCACGGAAAAAGTTCTGCGCTGGTATCAGGACTTTGAGTTTCATCGTATCTATCACGCGCTGAATGAGTTCGCGGTGGCCGAGTTGAGCGCGCTGTATATCGATGCAGTCAAAGACCGGATCTACACGTTTGCCCCGCAAAACCCGCTGCGTCGTTCGGCGCAGACAGTGTTGTGGATGATTTCTGAGGCCTTGGTGCGCTTGGTGGCGCCGATTCTCAGCTTTACCGCGGACGAAGTCTGGCAGTACATGCCGGCCATGGGCACTCGCTTGCCCAGTGTGCATCTGGAGCTCTTCCCTGCACCGGCCAGCCTGGCTGCGACCATCGATGCGGAATTCATGAGTGAGTGGACGACGCTGCTGATGATTCGCGATGAGGCGCTGAAGAGTCTGGAAGAGGCGCGCAAGGCGAAGCTGATTGGCAAGGCGCTCGATGCCCGGCTGCGGCTGGAAGTGCCGGAGACCCTCAGCGGCTTATTGGAACGTTATCGCGGCAGCTTGAAGGAGCTGTTGAATGTCTCGCAGGTGGAGGTGGTAACCGGGCCGTCAGCGCAGATCCTGGTGACCACGCTGCCTGCCGAGGGCACGAAGTGTGAGCGGTGCTGGAACTATTCCATACACACTGGGGAGGATTTGCGCTGGCCGACCGTTTGCGAGCGGTGTTCCTCGGCGCTTGAGCAAATGGGTGTTCCACCGCTTGAGGGTGGGTCGGCCGCATGAGCACAGACATGAAAGATGCCCGGGGATGGCTGCTGCTGCTTTCGGTGCTGGTCATTGTTGCCGATCGCGTGACCAAGTGGCTGGCGGCCACGCGCATTGAGCTGGGCTCGCATGTGATTGTGATTCATCGCGTCTTTGCTATCAGCCACGTGGAGAATGAGGGCGCGGCGTTCAGTTTATTCAACGATTCGGGTTCGCCTGCGCGGGTGCGCTGGATGTTGCTGGCTTTTTCTTTGCTGGCGGCGGTAGCGGTGCTGGTGGCGCTGTTTAAGCTTGGTCGCAAAGTGAATGCGACGACGGTTGCATTGGCGCTGATACTGGGCGGCGCGCTTGGCAATGCGTATGACCGCTTACGCTTCGGGCATGTGATCGACTTTCTTGAAGTGCATATCTTCAGCTATCACTGGCCTGATTTCAATGTAGCGGATTCTGCCATTGTGGTGGGTGCGATTCTGCTGATGCTGGATGCCTTGTTCAGCGGCAAAGAGCAGGCGGATTCGTAACCGACACATTTTTACTTCGCTCCCGGTCTGAACCTCTGTCCTTACCCCGAATGAAGGCAAAAAGCAGGTCCCTCCACTGCGCTGCGCTCCGGTCGGGATGACAAATTTGTTTAGGGGTAAGGTGAGAAAAATGCGAATTGACAAATTCGTTTATGGTTCTAGATTTCGCCCTAAACAAATTTGTCATCCCGACCGGAGCGCAGCGCAGTGGAGGGACCTGCTTTTTGCTCCATGGCCCGCGGGGTTCGGGGTGCTCCTCGTTGGTCGTAAGGACAACCGCTCTAGAGGGTCTTGAGGTATTGCTTGGCTTTGTCCCAGTCGGGGAAGAGGCGTTCTTCAAGTTGGAATTCGCGGGGATGAACGCAGCGGCGGCCGCCGCGAACTTTTACCGGATGCTTCAGATGCAACATCTCGTGGTACAGCAGGTACTCCACTGCGTAGCGAGGGGTGTTCTTGCGATCGAAGACACGGCTGACCACGATGGTGTTGTGCGCCGGGTCGTAGTGCCCCAGACTGCGCTTGGCTACATGGCCGCTCCAGGTGAGCAGCGGCCGGCCCATGAGACCGTTGAAGAATCGCCGGTTCAGGCTTTCAAACACTTCATCCAGATCGTAGTGCTGGCCCTGCGGCCCAAGCATTTTTTTTCGCCCGCGGGCCTGGCGGATCAACTCCGTCTGACGCATCACCGCTTCGCTCGACGCGAACCTGCGGTAGCGGCTGGTAAGCACCGCGTCCAGGGGCTTGCGATACAGCTTGGCCAACAGGATATGGGCGATGGCGCGCAGAACACCTTCGGGCGCACCCTCGAGCAGGTCCGACAGATGGACATGCATGCGACCTTCGCGCAAGCGGATGGTGGTATTGAGGCTGGTGAAGCGGCGAAAACGAATATCGAGAAAAGGGAGCGGAGCGCGCGGCCGCAGGGCCCGATATTCTTCTGCAAACAGCGCCTGCAATTCTGGGTTCACCGCTTCCAGCGTAGCAGGACTTGGGCTCGCGGCAAACTAACTATCGGGTTTCGCTGTCGCTTTGCGCGGCCTTCTTCTGGGCTTCTTTTTCGGCCTTCTTTTTGGCAGCAAAATATTTTTCCTGGTCGGCCAGCATCTGCACTGCGTCTTCATGCACGCTGCGGTTGGCGTCAAGCGCTGTCTTGCGCACAAAGTCATACTGCGGACTGGGCTTCGGCTCGTTCAGCACCGTGGTCCATGCGGCGCTCTTTTCGACGAGGACTTTGAGCGGCTTGCGCAGGTCGGCATGCTGATCGTTGAATTCGTCCATGTTGTCTTCAAGATCGTCGGCGAGGCGGGTGAATTCGTCGAGCAGGTTGTGGGTCCGCGCTTCCCTGTTCTGCGCCCCGGCGCTGGTAGCAAGACTATGGATTTGCTGACTGCGGTCTTCGATATAACCCATGAAGAGTGTGACTCGCTGCGGCGGATCGTCGCCGGCCTCGCGCACCTCCTCGATCTGCTTGTCTGTCAGGGGATCTTTTCTCGACTGGGACCAACAGGAAGCGGTCACCAGCAGCATACAGGCTCCGGCGATGGCTACAGCTCTCTTCATGCAGACCAAGGGAAGATTATTTCTTGAAGACCTGCATCATGAGTTCGGTTTGCACTTGTTGAAGCTGCTTTAAGGTCGATTGCAGGACCTGGCGATCATCGTAGGAGGCGGCATTCAGGATGTCGTTCAGACGATAGGAGGTGTGGCGCACGAGTTGCTCGGCATTCTTCATCTTCTTGCCGTCTTCGGCGACACTCATGTGGATCTTCTGGGCATACTTCTGCACCAGTTTCAGGGTTTGCGCGGCCTGGTCGCCGTCGCCGGCGCTGATTTGCTGGCCCGCGAGCTCGGTCATCTGATGGACCAGCTCGGCATAAAGAAAGCATTGCTCTTTGGGAACTGCCTGGTCGGCCTTGATCATCAGGGCGGCCATGGCCTTGGGATCCATCATGCGTTCGTCAACGGCGAAGGCACGGGCACACGAGAGGCTGAGCGTTAGGGCACAGATAGCGAGGGTCGTAGCCACGAACCGCATAGGGCACCTCTCGGAGGGCTTACGGTACGTCTTTCGTTAATGACTTCCACCAAGAGCAACGAGTCGATGCCTGGCTTGCCATTCCTGGTCGGGGAACTTACCACCGGCGGCGGCGAGGAACTTATGGTAGTACTCTTCCGCCTGTTTCGGCAAGTGAAGGTTATCGTAGGTAGTCGCCCAAAGGAAGTAGGAAACTGGAGTCTCCCCCAAAAGATTTGCTCGCATGGAAAGAGCATGCAGCGTGGTTTCATACTGCTTGTTTTCCGAGGAAGCAAAAGCCAATCCGCTCCAGGCATCGCCGTCGTCGGGCTTGAGTTTCACCGCCTTTTCCAGGACCTGCTGCGCCTCGGGATAGCGTCTTTCGCGCATCAGATTCTCGCCCTGGCCGGCGAGAATGTCTTCGTTCTCGGGGTGGGCCAGCGCCATCCTGGCGTAGATGGGATCCGCCTTGTCGGGCTGACCGGCCTGGGAATAGGCATCGGCCAACATCTGGTCGACGGCGGCATTGCCCGGTTCGAGTTGTTGCAGGGTCTCGAGCACGGGGAGCGCTTCCGCGTTTTTTTGCTGGCCGAGAAGGTCGGTGGCCAGTTGGGCGTTCAGGGCAGTATCACGCGGATCCCGTGCCAGGGCGGTTTTGAGCAGCGGCTCAGCTTCCGCGTATTTGCTTTGCTTGATCAGCAGTTGGGCCAGACCGCCGGTTGCGGCCGAGACCACGTCTGCCGGTGCGTGCCCGCTCAGGAGACGCTGGTAGGCAGTTTGCGCCAGCTCGGTGTCGCCATTCGCTTCGGCAATCTGGGCGGTCAGCAGCAGGTCCGCCGGGGTCTCCGGGGTAAGTTTGAGTGCGGCGACCAGGGCATCGCGGGCGGCTGGTGGGTCGGTGGTGCGATCGAGCTCGGCCAGGGTGCGAAAGGCCTGCGCCTGGGTGACGGGGTTGGGAGGATCGGGAGCCAGTTGGGTGGCCTGCTGCAATTGCTCCCGGGCCCCGTCAAACAACGACTGGTGGGCCAATAAGAGTCCCAGGGCGAGCCTGGACTCGAATTGCTTCGGGTTGGCGGCGATGGCTTTGCGGTAATCGGTGGCAGCCTGGTCGGCGTGGCCGGTGGCGTCCTCAATATAGCCAAGGTCAAAGAGGGCGCGGGCGTCGGATGGGTTCCTGGCCAGGTGCTTTTCCAGAAGCGGGCGGGCGGCTGCGAAATCGTGCTGCTCGATCTTGCTCTCGGCGGCTTCCCGATCGGGACTTTGGGCGGGGGCCAGTTGCGGTGCGCTGTCGGGGGCCCGCGTTCCCGGGGGAAGCTGGTTTTGCGCTCTGCCTACAGCCAACGAGCAAAGGAAAAGGCAGCAACCTGCCCAGGTGGATCTCATTGGGCCAGCCTGGCTTCCTGCGCGGCGAGAGCCAGACCCAGCCAATAGCCGGTGTGAGAGCCGGGCGTTTGCGCTACCTGTTCGGGGGTTCCGGCGGCCACCACCAGGCCTCCACCGGCGCCGGCTTCCGGGCCCAGATCGATGACCCAATCGGCGGACTTGATTACGTCGAGGTTGTGCTCGATGACCACCAGCGAACCGCCCGCGTCGATCAGACGCTTGAAGGCGGTCAACAGCTTGCTCACATCATCGAAATGCAGGCCGGTGGTTGGTTCGTCGAGGATGTAAAGAACCCGGCTGCCTGGCTTCTTGGCCGCGCCGTTGGGGGTGGTGGCTCGGCTCACGGCGCTGCGCCCCTGGGCCAAATGCGCCGCCAGCTTGACCCGCTGCGCTTCCCCACCAGAAAGCGTGGTCGCCGACTGGCCGAGGCGTACATAGCCCAGACCTACCTCGTCCAGGACGGCCATTTTCTCCAGTATCCGGGTCTGGCCGGTAAAGAAGCGGAGCGCCTCTTTGATGGTCATGCTAAGCACGTCGTAAATGCTCTTCCCTTTGTACTTAACCTCGAGGGTAGAAGCTTTGTAGCGCGTGCCGTTGCACTCTTCGCAGGGCAGCTCGACATCGGCCAGGAACTGCATTTCTACGGTGACGGTGCCATCCCCCTCGCAAACATCGCAGCGGCCGCCGGGCACGTTGAAAGAAAAGTGGCCGGCGGTGTAGCCGCGGCGCTGGGCCTCGGGCTGCGCGGCAAAAAGCTCGCGGATGGTGTCGAAGGCCTTGATGTAAGTGACCGGGTTCGAGCGCGGCGTGCGTCCAATCGGGGCCTGGTCGACCAGCACGATGTCGTTGAGCCGCTCCGCCCCCTTGAGTTCACGGTAAAGATGGGAGGGATCGCCGCCCTCATTCTTGCCCAGCGCGTGCGCGACCGCCGGGTAAAGCACGTCGTGCACCAGGGTGGATTTGCCAGACCCGGAGACGCCGGTAATGCAGACCAGCATGCCCATGGGTATTTCCACGTCAAGCCCGTTCAGATTGTGAATGCGCGCGCCGCGCAACACCAGCTTCTCCCGCATGGGCTCGCGCCGCCGGGTGGGAATGGGGATGGTGAGCTGCCCACTGAGGTAGCGGCCGGTTATCGAATCGGGGTTCTTTTCCACGTCTTCGACCGTGCCGGCAGCGAGGATGCGGCCACCCAGCTCGCCGGCGCCGGGGCCGAGATCGACCAGCCAGTCGGCGGCGCGGATGACGTCGGGGTCGTGCTCGACCACCAGGATGGTGTTGCCCAGGTCGCGCAGCTCTTCGAGGATGCGGATCAGCTTGGCGGTATCGCGGCTGTGCAGGCCGATGGAGGGCTCGTCAAGCACGTAGAGCGCGCCGACCAGGCGTGAGCCGAGCGAAGTGGCCAGCTGGATGCGCTGCGATTCTCCTCCGGAAAGGGTGGAGGCGAGGCGGTCGAGGGTAATGTACTCGAGGCCCACGGCGTCGAGGAAGTGTAACCGCTGTTGTATCTCGACCAGGATGCCGCCGGCGATCTCCTGCTGTTCGCGGGTGAGCGTGAGCCCGGCGACGAAGCCGTTGGCCTCGCGGATGGTGAGGGCGGAGACTTCACAGATATTCTTGCCGTTGATGCGGACGGCGCGTGCCTCAGCACGCAGGCGGGTTCCCTTGCAGTCGGGACAAACCGCGTAACCGCGATATTTGCTTAGCATCACGCGCACATGCAGTTTGTATTTTTTGCGCTCGAGGAAGGCAAAGAAGCCGTGGACGCCAAGGAACGATCCGTGGCCATCGAGTACGAAGGCTTGCTGCGCAGCGGTTAGTTCCCTCCACGGAATGTCCATGGGAATGCCGTTTTGCTGTGCTGCTTTTTTGAGCTCGGTTTGGTAGGGCCGGTATTTGGGGCGCATCCAGGGGTCGATCGCACCCTCGCTCAGCGTTTTTTGCTTATCGGGGATGATCAGGTTGAGGTCGAAATCGATGGTGTTGCCAAAGCCCTGGCAGCGCTCACACGCGCCGTACGGGTTGTTGAAGGAAAAGAGCCTGGGCTCGGGCTCGCGATAGATGCGATGGCAGAGCTTACATTCAAACGCCTGCGAGAAACGTAACCGCCTGGGTTCTGTTTCCTCATCGCGCGGTACGGTTTCGTAGATGATCTCCCCCGCTTCGCGAAAGCCGATCTCGGCGGCGTCGACGATGCGCGCCCGATTATCGGGTGACACCACCAGGCGGTCGACCAGAGCAAAGACGGCCTGCTGGAAATCGAGATCGAGCAGCGACTCGGGGAGGAGAATTCTACGATCTTGCCGTTCTGGTAGAGACGGTTGAAGCCGCGAGTACGCAGCTCCGTGAGCCGCTCCTTAAAGGCATCGCTGGGATGGGCGGGATTGCCGGCCGCTTTGGCCGCGGCTTTTTTGGGCTTCTTCGCTGCGGGTGTCTTTTCCGGCTCGGCTACGACACGAGGCAACACGGGAAACAGCGCGTAGAGCCGGGTGCCCTCGCCCAGATCGAGGATCGAGGCAGCGAGTTCGTCCACGGTATCGCGTTTGACCACGCCGCCGCACACGATGCAGTGCGCGGTGCCGCAGCGGGCGAAGAGCAGACGGAGGTAGTCGTAAATTTCCGTAGCGGTGGCCACCGTGGAACGCGGATTGCGCGTCGAGTTTTTCTGCTTGATGGCAATGGCGGGCGCCAGGCCGTCGATCAGGTCGACGTCGGGCTTCTCGATGCGTTCGAGAAACTGCCGGGCGTAGGCGGAGAGCGATTCGACGTAGCGGCGCTGGCCTTCGGCGTAGATGGTGTCAAACGCGAGCGAGGATTTCCCCGAACCTGAAACGCCGGAGACGACGGTGAGCTTACCGTGGGTCAGATCACAGTCGATATTCTTCAGGTTGTGTGTGCGCGCACCACGAATCGTGATCTGGTCGTGCAAGGTTTCAACCGGCAAGTTCGCCCCGTATTTCGTCTGTGGGAGAGTCGAACTCGGCATCGAAGCCAGCCTTGATGCGGGTCAACACCTCGACCGGGTCGCGTTTTTCTGCCTGCTCGAAGCTGGCCGCGACATGGCGCGCGAGGTCGGCAAGCATCATGCCCCAGGCTTCAGGATCCTGCCAGACGCCGACCCTCAGACTGATGTGCTGATCCTGGTGGGCGATCCAGACGCGGAGCAGTTCAAAGGATTTGGCGTCGGTGCGGGCCGATTCAGGAACGCGGAGTTGATCGGATTGTGCCATGGTTGCCCTTTCCTCTTGGTTTGCGCGCAGGCTTAATGGCCGGATGCCGCTTCGACCGGCGTCGCCTCGGCCGTGCTGACCGGGACGTTTCGCGTGTGCAGACGGGCCCAGGCAACCAGCAGAAGGCCGGCGGCGATCGAGCCCAGGCTTGCGACCTGGGCATTGCTCATGCCCCAGTAGATGCGCGGATTGATGCGAATGAACTCCACCAGGAAGCGGGCCAGGCCGCTGAGAACGAGGTACTCGCCGGTGAGCTGGCCGAGCGGGAGTGCTCCGTGGGCCCGAGGCTTGCCGCGCAGCCACAGGTAGCGGGCAATCAACAGGGCGACCAGAAATTCGTAGATGGGCGTGGGGTGCACGCGTTGGTTGGTCGGCACCAGGCCGTGGGGAAAGCTCATGCCCCAGGGAAGGCTGGTGGGGATGCCATAATCGCCGTCGCCGGAGATGAGGCAGCCGATGCGGCCGACGCCGTAACCGACAGCGACGGCGGGCGCGGCCAGATCCAGCATGCCCAGGCCCCCGGTTTTGGCTTGCCGCCCCGACCAGACAAGCACGGCGATGCCCGCCAGCAGGCCGCCGAACCAGGCGAAGCCCGCACGGTCAAAAAGCACCGCCAGTGGCTGATGCATGAGCAGGGTGGGATCCTCAAACACATGCCACAGCTTGGCTCCGACCACTCCGCCGACCGTAGTGTAGGCAGCCACTCCGACGGCGTCGGCATCGACTCCATAGCGGAGGAAATTGCGGTAGAGCGTCCAGCAGGCACAGACGGACGCGAGCCATAGGCAGAGGCCAAAAGTGCCAATGGAAAAATGTCCGATGTGAATGAAGGGATACATAACGTGCGTCTGTCTTACCAGTATAGCCGGGCCAGGGAGCCGGGCGGTTTCGCACAGGCATTCGTGGAAGAATGACAAAGCCTATGAGAGAACACGAGCACGAGATGTTGTTCCGGCGCGATGAGATTGCCGCCCGGGTGGCGGAAATCGGCGCGCAGATCAGCCGCGATTTTGCCGGCGAAGCCATCCTTCTGGTGGGTGTATTGAAGGGTGCGGCGGTGTTTCTTGCCGACCTGGCGAGAAGCATTTCCGTGGAGACGACCTTTGACTTCGTGGCCATCTCCAGCTACAAGGGGGTTAAGACCAGTGGCGCGGTGCGGCTGATCAAGGATCTGGACACGCCCATCGGCGGCCGCAACGTCATCCTGGTCGAAGACATTCTGGATACCGGGCTGACGCTGGTCTTTCTTCGTAAGTTGTTGCTGCAACACAAGCCAAAGACGCTGAAGATCGCGACCTGCCTGGATAAGCCGGCCCGGCGGCTGGAAAAGATCGACGCCGATTATGTGGCGTTCACCATACCCAACCATTTCGTGGTTGGGTATGGAATGGATTACGAGGAACGCTTTCGTAATCTGCCCGATATCCGTTTGTTTAATCCAGACGAGGCTTAGTAACCGATGCCCGTTACCAGATCAACGTTGAACTTTACGTGGGAAGCGCATAGAGTCCCACCGGAGCCGATTCCATGACCACCAAAGTGCTGCAGCCGGAGATTGATAACCATGCCGGATATTTCGATGTTGCCGGGTTTGCCGCGGGGGCGCTGGCCAGCGCGGCGTCTTTTTCTGCGGTGTTCGATCACACTTTGCTGAAGCCGGAGGCGACCCGGGAACAGGTGATCCAACTTTGCGAGGAGGCGGTGACGTATCGTTTTGCCTGCGCGATGGTGAACCCGGCATGGGTGGCGTTGGCGCACTCGGTGATGGCGGGCAGTGGGGTGCCGGTGGGGGTAGTGGTTGGGTTCCCTCTGGGAGCCAATCTGGCCACCACCAAGCGGGAAGAAGCGATGGCGCTGATCAAGCTGGGCGCGCATGAACTGGACATGGTCATGAACCTGGGGTTGCTGAAGTCGGGGATGAACGGGCTGGTGGAACAGGATATTCGCGGGGTGGTGCAGGTAGCGCATGATGCCGGCGCGGTGGTGAAAGTGATTCTGGAGACGTGTGTGTTGAGCGTGGAAGAGAAGCTGCGGGCGTCGGAGCTGGCGCTGGCCGCGGGGACAGACTTTCTCAAGACCAGCACCGGGTTTTCTACCAGCGGAGCTACGGTGGCGGATGTGGCGGTTTTGCGTGGGGTGGCCGGAAATCGGTGCGGGGTGAAGGCATCGGGCGGCATCCGGACGCTGAGCGATGCGCGGGCGATGCTGCAGGCCGGGGCTACCCGGGTGGGAGCGAGCGCCAGCGTGGCCATTTTGCGGGAGTATCAGAGCGGGCAGTAGGTAAGAAGCAGGTCCCTGTTCTGCGGCCCCAATGAACAAAATGGCGCGGGCGGGATTTGCGAGCTCACCGTGGGGACTTCGTTTGGGGTAAAGGCGCACAGCAGGTCCCTCCACTACGCTCCCCCGAATTCCTGTCGAAGTTGATGGCGCTGGCGAACTTCATGCGGCTTTCCTTAATGAAAGCCGCACACGTGGATCTGTCTGACATGGCGAAACAGGAATTCGGGTACGCTCCGGTCGGGATGACAAATTCATTTGGGGTCCAAACTTTACCCCCAAACAAATTTGTCATCCCTACCGGAGCGTAGCGTAGTGGAGGGACCTGCTTTTGCTTTCAACGAAACGCAAGCGTGAAATGCTCTATGATGACTCGACCTTGCAATGACGCCGCCCCGCGACCAAGACGACGCTGAAGCTAAACGGAAACCCGCGCAAGCTCTTGCTACGCAATCGTTTGAAGGCGACTATCGCCCCAGTACCGAAGCGCCGTTGCTCCCCGCCTCGATACGCATCGACCCGCTGCAGACCGAATTCCTGTTGCGGCTGGCAAATACGCTCAATACTACCCTCGACCTGCAGACGCTGATGCATCGCACCGCGGACCTTGTCCGCGCAGTGATCGATTACAAGATTTTCGCCATCCTGCTGCTCAACGAACGGACCAACGACCTGCGCATGCGGTTTCAGATCGGCCACACACCTGAGGTCGAACGCTTGAAGATCCGTATGGGCAAAGGGGTCGTCGGGCGGGCCGCCGAACAGCGGACATCCATCTTGCTGGAGGACGTGCGGCAGGAGGAAAACTACATCAGCGCCAATCCCGATGTGCGCTCGGAACTGGCGGTCCCGCTGATCGTGAAAAACCGGGTCATCGGGGTGATGGACCTGCAATCGGAGCAGGTGGGCTATTTTCAGCAGGAACATCTCCGTTTACTGGAGCTGACCGCCTCACGCGTGGCTCAGGCGATTGAAAATGCTCGTCTCTACACGCGGGTCGCCCGGCAGGCCCAGACCCTGGCGGTGCTGAACGAGATTGCCCGCGAAGTGACCTCGATTCTCGACCTCGATCCCCTGCTGGAACGGATCGGGGAGCTGCTGCGCCGCATCATTGACTACCAGATGTTCAGTATCCTGCTGCTCAACGAGAAGGAGCAGGTGCTGGAGACGCAGTATGCGGTGCGTTTTGGTCACCCGGTAACGCCGTCGGAGAAGGTTCCGCTGGACCGCGGGCTGGTGGGCACGGCGGTGCGCGAGCGACGGCTGATCCATACCGGTGACGTGCGCAAAGATGCCCGCTACTTCCTGGTAAATCCAGAGACCCGATCGGAAATGGCGGTGCCCTTGCTGTACAAGGGCAAATTGATTGGGGTGCTCGACCTGGAGCATGTGCGGGTCAACTACTTCAACGAAGATCACCAGCGCACCCTGGTCACGCTGGCCTCGCAGATTGCGGTGGCGATCGAGAATGCCCGGCTCTATCAACGAGTCACGCAGCAGGAACAGCGGCTGGAACACGATCTCGACATGGCGCGAGAAGTCCAGCTACGGCTGCTGCCGCCCAAGCCGCCGCGCCGGCCGCATGCCGAGTTCGCCACCCGGTTTCTGCCCGCACGCACCATCGGCGGTGATCTCTACGACTTTTTGCCGTATGACGATCAATGCATCGGGATCGCGATGGGCGACGTCAGCGGCAAAGCTGCGCCGGCGGCGCTGTACGCGGCCCTGATTAGCGGAATCATGCGAGCGGCCTCCAGCCAGTGTCTCTCCCCGGCCACGATGCTGAAGCAGCTGAATGACTCGCTGCAGGAACGCAGGATGGACTCGCAGTACGTGACCATGGTGTTTGCCGTCTGGAACGATGAGAAGCGGACGCTGCAGATAGCCAACGCCGGGGCGGTGCAGCCGCTCTTCTGCCGCGGCGGCGAGGTGGAGACGGTGCAGGCGGAAGGCTTCCCCCTGGGCATGTTCAAGGATGTGAGCTATGAAGAGTTCACGCTCTCGATGCGGCCCGGGGATGCGATCGTGTTCTTCAGCGATGGCATGGTGGATGCGGTGAATGACAAGGAAGAAATGTTTGGTACGGAGCGGCTGATTGCGCTGGTGACCCGGGAGATCAACAATACGGCCGAGGGGATGGTGGATGCGATCTACCAGGAACTCTCGGCATTCCAGGGCGGCGTGGAACGTTTCGACGATGAAACCGTGGTGGTGCTGAAAGTTCTGGATCCGCCCGGCCCGGGTTAGGATAAGGCTTGCAGCTAGAACAGTTGGGAGCAACTCCGTTGGCCAATACCCTCACTACCGAACTAACCATCCAGCCGGCGCGCAATTTGCTGGGCACCTTGCGCCTGCCCGGAGACAAGAGCATCTCACATCGCTATGCCCTGCTTGGCGGGCTGGCGGAGGGGAAAAGCCGGTTCCACAACTTCTCCACCGGGGCGGATTGCGCCAGCAGCCTGGCCTGCATGCAGCAACTGGGCGCCAAGGTGACCCGATCGGGCGACACGGTAGAGGTGGAGGGTTGCGGGGGCGTGCTGACGCCGCCGGGGGCGGTGCTCGACTGCGGCAACTCCGGCTCCACGATGCGCATGCTCTCGGGATTACTGGCGGCACAGACCGGCGCGTTCACGCTGGAGGGAGATGCCTCCCTGAATCGCCGGCCCATGGAGCGGGTGAGGAAGCCCCTGATGGAAATGGGCGCGGCGATCGAATTGACCGAGGGTCATGCCCCGGTCGTGATCCGCGGCGCGCAACTGCGCGGGATTGAATACCGCACCCCCGTGCCCAGCGCGCAAGTCAAGACAGCTCTGCTGTTTGCCGGATTGCAGGCGGAGGGGATGACCACGGTCGCGGAAGCCGTACGCACCCGCGATCACGGGGAGTTGGCGCTGCGCGCGTTTGGGGCGGAGATTCTGCGCACCAATGACTCGGTCTCGATTGCGGGTGGCCAAAAGCTGCACGGGATCGAAGCGACGGTGCCGGGGGATATGTCTTCGGCGGCGTTCTTTTTGTGCGCGGCGGCACTGTTTCCCCAATCAAGCCTGATACTCGATCAGCTGGGCATGAACCCGACCCGGGCGACGCTGCTGGATGTGTTGAGCGGGCTGGGAGCGAAGATCAGCGTGCTGAACCTGGAGGAGAATCGCGGCGAACTGATCGGCAGCGTGCAACTGACGCCGCCTGCCGGAGGCCTGGGCAGTATTGAGATCCGTGGCGCGCTGGCGGCGCAACTGATCGACGAACTACCGGTGCTGGCGGCCATTGCACCTTACACCCGGGGCGGGATCCGCATACGCGATGCGCGCGAGTTGCGGGTGAAAGAGAGCGACCGCATCGCGCTGGTGGCGCGGAACCTGCGCGCGATGGGCGCCGAGGTGCAGGAGTTCGAAGACGGCCTGGACGTACCCGGTGGGCAGCGGCTGCACGGGGCGATTATCGATTCCGGTGGCGACCATCGTATTGCGATGGCGTTTGCCGTGGCGGCGCTGCGCGCGGACGGGGACACGCTGATACTTGGCGCCGATGCGGCGGCAATCTCCTTTCCAGAGTTCTTTACCTTGCTCGAGCAGATCACGGAAAGGTAGTAGAAATCTCTGGTGCACGAGTTTAGCCGCTGCGGAAAACTCGGACTCGCTTCTCTGGGGAAATAGGTATCCTGTCGACCCATTGCACCCGGCTTAGTTCTCTTCGCCTGTCGCCAGCCAGTGAGCGCATTCGGGGCCTAATTCGGCAAGAGCCTTCGCCTCATACTCAGCGGATTCCGCTGCGGTCAGAGTTTCCTTCCAACGGCCGTTTGTGCCCTTGTTGATGAAGGTCTTTGTACCGCCCTTCCACAGAACTCCGCCCAAAGGAACAATCTTCTCCCCATGCTCCTTCATCCAGTCGAAGGTGCAGTGCTCAACAATAGTGTCCCACTTGCCCTCGTCGATCTGGATGTCGAGAAATTTGGCTATGCGCCGCATCTCTTCGGGCATGTGCCGCTTCAGTACGTCGAAGTGGACCATCAGGATGTTCGGGAGATTGCGGATTGCCCACCAGCTACGGACGTTCTCCCAGAAAGACCAGAATGGAAAACCATCCTTATTCAGCCAGGTGTGCCAGTATTCACGAATGTCAGCCGCGGGTGGCTCCAACGGGGGGCCAACGAGACCGGGGCTGTTATTCAGCGCATCGTACAACGCCTCATTGCCCATCGCATGGTGGTTGTAAAGACTCCACAATACGTCACGACCATCGCGGCCGATGTAAATATATTTAGCCTTCGGCGAGTACACAAGAGCATCGACCGGAAGATGCGTTTTCACGAACCGGCGGTGCGTCTGTGCTTCTACCTGGGGCAATTTCACTTCTTTCGGCGGAATGCGGAAGTCGATCCACGGAGACATCGCCTGTGTATCGATCTCAGTGTCGCCGCTGAACAGCATCTGCGAGATGATCTGCTGCATCCAGGTTGTACCAGACTTGGCGTAGGTCGAGATGATGATGTTGTCATCCCGAAACTTGAAGTCGTTCCAAACCGTGGAATCGATGTGTTGGTTGTGCATTTCAGTGGTTTTCACAGGCCATGTCACGGTCGCGCTCATCTGCATCTTCTCCTTTGTTGTGGGCCTTTTTCGATCGGTTAACTCCGCGCCAATCGCGCTTTTGCGATGAGTTATCGCCAGTTTGAGATGGATTTAACTTCGCCCTGTGCACCTGGTCGCCCGACGGCTGTGGTGGAAATTATCCCGAGTTCCCCAAGGCGTTGCAGAATGATTGCGACGCTTGACTCCAGCGAATCCGAAGAAGAGTCAATCGTCACCTCCGGCGAGAGCGGTGGCTCGTAGGGGTCCGAGATGCCGGTAAATCCCGTAATCTCTCCTGAAAGCGCTTTTTTATACAGTCCCTTAACGTCGCGCTGGATCAGTACCTCGAGCGGACAGTTCATGTATATCTCGACGAAGTTGGTGATCCGCTGTCTTAGCTCGTCGCGACTCGCCCGGTACGGGGAGATTGCAGCAGCGATCGCGATGACGCCATTCCGAGCAAGCAGCTCACAAACGAACCCGATGCGGCGGATGTTCTCTTCGCGATCTTCCCTGGAAAAACCAAGCCCATGGCAAAGCAAGGTACGAACGATGTCTCCATCGAGGACCTCGACCCTGGCGCCCAATTCCCGAAGACGGGCGGCGAGCAGCTGAGAGAGCGTGCTCTTTCCGCTACCCGACAGCCCGGTGAACCACAATGCACAGCCTGTGTTCATGTCACCTCTTCTTTCGAAGTGATTGAGCGTTTACCGCGCCGACGGCACGATTTGCAGTTCGGCCAACATTACCGAAATCTTCGTGGCTGCTTCTTCCGGACTGCTGTAAAGCGAGGCATCCACATCAAGGAGACGCCCGGGACTGATCATAGCCTGTGCGCGATCGCGTTCCACCTCGTACAGAAAGTCCGCCGCGCAGATGGTGACGAGGCCCGCCGCGGTCAAGTTTTGAGCAAGTTCCAGCATGACGCTGCCATCCGCCTGGGCAGCAATCACGTGCGTCAGATAGCCGCTTCTGAAAAGTTCATTCTCAATATCAAATGCGAGTTCCACGCCGCCATTGAGCCAGACGAGAACCGATGCGTGACCGATGCGCTTCTGGCGGTCTTGCTCAGAGATGTGCCTCGACTCGGAAATTTGCATCTCCTGAATCGCGGAATCCGCCATCTTCGGGTCGCGGCCCGTGATCATTCCGGCCGCTACGGTCGCGTTCGATTTTGGGTCAACCAGGATAAAGCTGCCCGTGGCGCGATTACGCCGATACTGGTCGACGAACAGAGGTGAATGCATATCGATGACAACAGTTCCGATCTCATTGAGCTTCAACTCCGAGGCAGGGTGCCGTTCGAAACTGTTCACATCCACGCGATATCGAACATACCTGACCTGCGCCTTCACCCATTGAGTGGTGTGTTTAATGATGTACTGACGGCGAAGATCAAGAGGCTTGCTGTCCATCCACACAAGGCGCGCATCAATGCAGCGGGTGACGTGGGGAGGATGGGAAGGTGGCACCAGCATGTTGCCGCGGCTGACGTCCACCTCGTCTTCGAGACATACCGTCACTGACATGGGCGGAAACGCCCGAGCCAGCTCGCCGTCTTGAGCGACGATTGATTTCACACGGGACGTCCGTCCGGAAGGAAGCACCATGATCGGATCGCCGAGCTTGAGCACACCAGAAGCTACCTGCCCGGCAAAGCCGCGAAAGTCCTGAGTTGGCCTCGAAACGAGCTGAACCGGAAACCGCATTTCAGACAGGTTCCTGTCGCTGGCAATGTGGACGGTTTCGAGATGGTGCAAGAGACTGGCGCCGCCGAACCACGGCATGTTTTCGCTTTTGGTGACGATGTTGTCGCCCAGTAACGCGCTCACCGGAATGAAATACAGGTCGGAGAGCTGGAGTGGAACAGCAAAGCTGCTGAAATCGGCGCAGATCTTGTCAAACACTTCTTCGCTGTAGCCGACCAGGTCCATCTTATTCACAGCTACAACGAGATGATGAATGCCGAGCAAGGAAGCTATGAAGGCGTGGCGGCGAGACTGAGCCAGCAAGCCGTTGCGCGCATCGACCAGCACAATGGCGAGATTTGCCGTCGAGGTGCCGGTAGCCATGTTGCGCGTATATTGCTCATGTCCGGGAGTGTCGGCGATGATGAACTTTCGTCGAGGCGTAGAGAAGTAGCGATACGCGACGTCAATGGTGATGCCCTGTTCCCGCTCCGCACGAAGTCCGTCCGTGAGCAACGCGAAGTCCATAGCTCCGGCAGACTGATTCACCGTCGCTTTTCTGATTGCGCTGAGCTGATCTTCGTAGACACCCTTGGAATCGTAGAGAAGGCGACCAATCAAGGTTGATTTTCCGTCGTCCACACTCCCGCAGGTGATGAAGCGGAGCAGATCTTTCTCCTCTTCACGCCGCAAGAATGCATCGATGCCAATCAATCCCTGGGTACTTGCGTCCACGCTAGAAATAGCCTTCCCTCTTCTTGATTTCCATGGATCCTTCTTGATCGAAGTCGATGATGCGATTCTCGCGTTCCGAACGGCGGAACAACATCATCTCTTCAATGATTTTGGGTAAAGTGTCGGCGTCGGAGCGGATTGCGCCAGTGCAGGGACTGCAACCCAGCGAACGCATCCTGCACATGACCATCTCTTTTTTCTCACCGGGCAACAATGGGACATTAGCTTCGACGGGGATGAGGTTGGATCTGCGCACCACCATTTCACGCGCTTTGGCAAAGTACAGGGGGACGATCGGGATCTTCTCCAGATGGATGTACTGCCAGATGTCCAGTTCTGTCCAGTTTGAAAGCGGAAAAACGCGAATGCTCTCGCCTGGGTTCAAGCGCGAATTGAACAGGTTCCACAATTCCGGTCTTTGATTCTTCGGATCCCACTGGCCATGGGGATCGCGGAAGGAATAGACGCGTTCCTTGGCGCGTGACTTCTCTTCGTCACGCCGTGCGCCGCCGATCGCCGCGTCAAATTCGCCCTCCGCGAGCGCATCGAGCAGGGATCGCGTCTTCAGAAGTCCGCAACATTTTTGCGTGCCCAGGTCGAACGGGTTCGCGCCCGCTTCGATGGCTGCCTTGTTCGTATGGACGATAAGGTTGGCCCCGATTTCGGCGCAGAACTGATCGCGAAACTCGATCATCTCGCGAAACTTGTAGGTTGTGTCGATGTGGAGCAGCGGAAACGGGATTCGTCCGGGGTAGAATGCCTTTTGCGCAAGGCGCACCATGACCGATGAGTCCTTGCCGATCGAGTAAAGCATTACGGGACGCTGAAACTCGGCCACTACTTCACGCAGGATATGAATGCTCTCCGCCTCAAGCATCCGTAAGTGGCTCAAAGTCAGACTCTCTGTCATCCCCGGCCGCTCACTCTTTGCTGCCTTGCAGCGCACATCTCCCGCATGTTTTCGAGAAAGCTGTGCTGCAGACCGATGTTGAAGTTGATACCCGTACCCAGCCGAACGCCGGGCTTGTTATCGCCGTGAAAGTCAGTGCCACCAGTTGGCACAAGGTCGAATCGCCGGGCGAGTTCGGCAAATTGGGCCGTATCGGCGGGTGAGTGTTCGCTGTGGAACACCTCAATCCCGTGCAGACCGGCATCGATCAAATCCCCCAGAAGATTCGCGAGTTCGTCGCCGGTCTGCGGAAGCCGCACCGGGTGAGCGAGAGATGCCATACCTCCGCTCTCGGTGATTCGCTGAATCCCTTCGTGGAGCGTAGGTTCATCGCGGTCGACCGCAGCCTTGGCTTCATCGGCAAGATAGATGTCGAAGGCTTGCTGCATGGTAGACACGTATCCCTTGTCACACAGCACCTTCGCAAAGTGGGGACGACCCACCTGATTTCGTCCGTAGCGCTCAGCGTCCTCAAGGGTGATTGCCACGCCCAGATGCTGTAACTTTGCAACCAGCTGCACATTGCGTTGATGCCGGCTCTCCTGCTGGCTCACCAGCCATCGCCGGAAATCGGCTGAGGGGGGCGCCGAAAGCCAGTAGCCGAGCAGGTGCACAGAACGCTCGCGCTTACCCGGCCCACTCTGCCCGCCGGGTCGGGTACTCAATTCGACGGCGCATATCAATTCCAAGCTGCTGTTGGCTGCGGTCGGAAGCGCGGCATCGTAGCCCGCGAACGTATCGTGATCGGCGATGGCAAGTGCTTCGATACCCTCGCGAACCGCAAGACGAACCAAGTCGCCGGGATCGGTGGATCCATCTGAGCGGTCGGTATGTGCATGAAGGTCGATCACGAGCACTCCGCCGACTTACTTGATCGGGGCCGAGTACATATCCTGTACGCGATAGCTTCGGTAATCGATGGCGCCCGCTATCTCCATTGCGAAAACAACTTTGCCGTCCTTGTCAAACTCCGTCGTACGCCCGGTTAGCGGAAGTGTCCATCCCGCCACCGCGCTGTATCCGCCATTCTTCAGCAGTTGCATCGAACCGCAGCAGACTGTCCCCACTCCGAGGGGTGCGCTGTAAACCAATGTGGCAATATGATTGACTTCATCGAGCTTCCAGACCTGCCCGCGCACTCCCTCTTTGGCGTCCGGCTTGCCACTTGCGTCACCGTCGTCTGTGAGGGTAAGAAGGTCTGAACCGACTGGCTCAAATCCTGCATCGTGCTGATAAGAAAACCAGGGATTTGAATCTTTGGACTCCACCTTGAAGTCGCCGCCTTTGCCCAATCGCCAAAGCACCTTACCGCTGCCTTTGCCATCTTTCCAGTCAATCTTCAAAACCCAATTTTGTTCCGGTTGCGAGAGCAGCAGGTCTCCGGAGGAGGGGATGTAGTTGATGGAATTGGTATGGGTCCAGCCGTTTGCCTCATCTGCAAGCAGGATCGCCGGGCATCCGCCTCCGCCAGTATGACATTTGGCATCATTGAGCGATTTGCGGCTGAGGTCAAGATGATCAAATCCATTCCAGACGCCTGCAACTTGAAAGTCCTCATCAAGATCGATGACAAGGTCGCCAAGGATGTCCACAGGCAACTTCGAACCCTGTGTGCCCGTGGGCATCATGCGCTCGATACCCGCGACGGCGAGGGTGTGTCCGTTCGGCAATCGAATCGCCTCGTGATGAAATCCGGATACGCATTCTCTGCCATTTTTATGGCAATCGGAGTGAATGCCTCGAGACTCCAGTTGCTCTGCAACCCGGCCGATATTCGTCTCCCGGATAACGTTTCCCGCCAGATCCACTTCCTCCAGCACCTGTCCTTCGTGAGTGCTGTTGACCGAATTCATTCCATTTGCCAGGACCAGAAATCGACCTCCCGGAATTACCCGGGTAATCGCGTCCGTGGATCGCAGATACCAGATCACCCGGCCTTGAAGATCGGTTGCAAACGGCCTAACGCCGCCGCCCAGGGATAGGGCGCTGTAAATGATCACCGGCTCGGTCGCTTTAGAACTGTCCGTTCGCGGCACAATGACTGATGCCGGGGCGAAGTTACCGTCCAACATGCCTGTGTGGAATGGCAGCCAGTCACCTGCTTTCGCACTATCCCCGGTCATCACTTCCGACCGCAGTCGATAGTCAGTGTCCGCGCGCATCCCGGCCACGTAGACGTTGTTGCTGATGGAGCCTCGGCAGGGCTGGCTGGGCGTGTGACTCATTGATTCTTCGCCGTCGGCATGGAAAGCGACGCGGAACTGTTTCCCCTCAGGGCATGGGGCAGCGCTGAAGAGGGCCACGAGCGGGTGCGACGTAGGTGTGACCGCCTGCGGTGTGCCTTTGACGCGCGAAACGAATTGGAAAGGTAGATCAGTTTCGCCGGTTGCCTTGGTCTCGTTGTTGCGAACTTTAACCCGGATGGTCGCGGCCTGCTCGAAAAGCTCGGGACCCCATGCAAACGATGGCTGCTGGCTAAAGTCCGTCACGATCCGAAACGGTCCGCCATTGACGCTGACCGAATACTGATAGACAAACATGTCCCTGCTGAAACTCTCCATTCCAACCGAGGAAGTGAGGCCAATGGGAGTTCCCACCGGCTGAGGTGAGGGCAGGCTGGTTTGCAGGTGAACGGTGATCGGCTTTTGAGCCGCGCCAACCGACACAACCATCATCAGAAAGGGAAGCGTAAGTAGTCGGAACACAGTAGAGCAATATAGCACAGGGTTTGAGAGCGGGTCGATAACTTAATTGCCGGGAGCTATCTGAGACTGAATTTAACCTACAGCTTTGAGGCAAAGCTGAACGCCGAGACCTATCAGGCATAGGAAGAGCAGAAGTTGCAGGGCGCGGGAAGGAATTTTCGAACTAAGCAGGGCCCCGGCAACTGCACCCACGACTCCACCCATGCAAAGCCTCAATAGGATGTGCGCGTCGTAGTGCCCAATGAAAAGGTGGAGCCCGCTGCCGATAGCAGAAACAGTCAGACCGAAGACCATGTCGGTCCCGACTACAAGAGCTGGCGTCAACCGCGTCAGGCTCAAAAGTGCCACGGCGCCCAGAGCCCCCGCCCCTGCTGACGACACACCCACTTCGGCGCCGATGATAGCGGCAATTGGCGGCAGCCAGAGCGAGTGGTCCGCCGAAGCTGCGAGGATCCGCTTTCGAAACGATCGATACAAGTTGATCAACGAGAGAACGATGATGGTGAATCCCAGCAAAAAGAAAATTTCACGCTCGTGGTCCCCCACGCTCAATCGCTTAAGCACCTGGATACCGATGACTACGCCGGGGATGCCGCCAAGGCAAAGCAGTCCAAGGATTCGATAGTTGACCTGTTGGCGCCGTAGATAGATTGGCAAAACCGCTAACTTGATGACCGCGGCAAAAGTAAGTGCGGTTCCAACCGCAACCGCCGGGTTGAGATGAAAGAATAGAATAAGGATAGGCGCAGTAATGCTTCCGGCGCCGACGCCGGTGAGCCCGACCGCACACGCGATCAGAAAACCTAGAACATATTCCATCGTTTTGTCGGCATCCACGCCTGATTGATGTTCGCAGTATCATAGCAACCCCTCACCGGCCGACAGAGATCGGTAATGACGGAAGCCACGCCTGTTTCAACAGAACCGTCGCAAGAAATTGTTCGCTTCTTGCTTCGAATTAATCCCAAGGTAGAAGCTTGTTACCCGCAGTTAATGAATTTGTTCCCGCGCCGGAAACCGGGGAATCAGAAGAATGAGTACAAAGGTAACCATGAGCAAACAGATGTTTACCGAAAACGCGACCCGCAACGAGTGAATAAAAGCGCCCGTGGAACTTGCTTTTCCCAGCGCACTGAAGAAGACGGTTCCAATGATGGCGATGCCCGTAGCGAACGAGGCCTGCTGCACTGTGCTCAAGACTCCGGAAGCCGAACCGGCGTCGTGGCCTTTGATGTTAATGAGAATCGTATTGATCAGAGTTGGCATGATAAAACCCTGCCCTGTCCCGTAGACCAGAAGAATCGGCGCAAGGTCCAGACTGCTGAGCGAGCCGCCCCGCCGTGAAGTGATCCAAAGCAGTCCGACAAGTCCGCTGATCATCAGCATTGCGCCCAGATTGATGATCCTGCTGCCAAGTATGGGCTGCACGCGGACCGAAGCCAGCGAGCTACCAAGAAAGGCGATGGCGAACCACAAGAACGTAAGCCCAGCATGGCGTGCGGAGTAACCCAGGCCATTTTGAAGAAAAATCGTTGAGATCAGGAGGAATGAGGCAGTACCGTTGAAAAAACACACTCCGCTGCACAAACCGATGACGAACACGCGGTTGTGAAAGAGAGAGAGCTCCATGAGTGGGGATCCTCCCCTTGCCAAGACCCGCTTCTCGAATTGAACAAACAGAAACAAAATGGGCAGTACAGCCGCCAGACAAGCAAACGCCCAGGCGGGCCAACCTGCTTCGCGGCCTTGAATCAGGGGATACAGAAGCAGGATAAGCGCAAGCGTCATAATTGCAACGCCACCCAGGTCGAGTCGGCGCGCCTTTGGGGAGCGAGACTCCTTCACAAACTTCTTCGCACCAATCACTGTCAACAGCCCGATGGGAAGGTTGATAAGAAAGATAGGTCTCCAACTCAGGTGGAACACATCAGCGCTGACAAGGAGTCCCCCCAGGGCGTTCCCCGAAAACGAGGACATGCCGATCACTGTGCCGAACAGACCAAAGGCCTTGGCGCGTTCGCGCTGCGGAAACGTGACCTGAATGATGGAAAGAACCTGCGGTGACAACAACGCTCCAGAAACCCCCTGGAGCGCGCGGGCAGCAATCAGAAATAGCGGCGAGGGGGCAACACCGCAAAGCAGGGATGCACCTGTGAAGGCAGTGACGCCCCACATGAACATTCGCTTCCGTCCGAAGATGTCCCCAAGCCTTCCGCCAGAGATGAGAAATACGGAATAGGTCAGCCCGTAGCTGGCGATGATGAGTTGCACCTCGGCAAACGTGGCATGCAAGTTCGCCTGGATGGACGGGATGGAAACATTCACAATGAAAAAATCGAGCCCCGTAACGAAGGCCGCCGCAAGTACAACTGCCAGCGAATTCCACCGGCCGGGATCAATGTCGGCATGCGAAGACTGTGCACTGACCGGGCTGGTCACAGCGGCGGGAACTTTCATCGACCTCTCGTCAGGGCCTTGAATCCGGTGGTGAAGCTGGGGCCTGGCTATTCTATAACGCCTGCGTGGTACACTCGCGCGGCAGGTGGTGTTGTGAGAATACTCAGGATTTCCGCACTGACCGCTGCGCTTGCCGGGTTGCTTCTCATCACGGCTTATGCCCTCTCCGCCGAGAGCGCGAAGGTCATCATCCTCGGCTCCGGAACACCAATTCCCGATCCTTCCGCCTCCGGGCCGTGTGTCGCCGTGGTTATAAACGGCCAGGCGTACCTCTTTGACGCCGGACCGGGTGTCGTGCGGCAGGCGCAGGCGGCGGCTGAAAAATTCGGAATCAGCGCGCTGGATGCCACCAACCTGACGAGGTTATTCGTCACTCATCTTCACTCAGATCACACCCTGGGATATCCGGACCTTATCCTGACTCCCTGGGACGTCGGCCGTCGCCGGCCGCTTGAGGTCTACGGTCCCAGGGGAATGGCCGCGATGACTGCGCATTTGAAACAAGCCTATGCAGAGGACATTCAAATCCGCACTCATGGCAAGGAGGGCCTGGACCTTTCATCGTTGACGGTGAATGTGCACGAAATCGCAGCGGCAGGTCCAATCTATAAGGATGAGAATGTGACGGTGCAGGCCATCGCCGTCAAGCACGGATCGTGGCCGCAGGCTTTCGGATATGCGATCAATGCCGGCGGCCGTACAATTGTCATCTCCGGTGATACGGTCCCAATGGACTCCATCGTGGAAGCCTGTCACGGGTGTGACGTCCTGGTGCACGAAGTGTATTCAGAGGACCGTTTTAATCAGGTATTCGGATCCGTACGCGGGCAGTACCATCGCACCTCGCATACATCAACCCGGGAATTGGCAGATCTGGCGGCGCGGGCGAAGCCTAAACTTCTCGTGCTGTATCACCAGCTCTACTTCGGACTTCCGGACGAAGTAGATCTTGTGAAAGAAATCCATCGGAACTACTCCGGCGACGTCGTCAACGGCCATGACCTCAGACAGTACTAAGCAGACTGTGCAGCACTCCGGTAACTTACAGAATCACCATAGTCTTGGCAACCGGAGTTCACAGATCTTAAGTGCTGCAGTTCTGAATGAGTCATAGATCATCAAATCAATCCTTGATGTCGTTTAGGTCTCCAAGAGTCGGCGAGTGTTTACAAATCCACTCCACCTACTGGTGTTATCGGACAACGTGATTCGCCTATACTACCTTTGCAGGATGGCGAAATTATAGCCACCCCTTTGCATGTACTAGAAACTTACGGAGAACCATGCGCAAGACACGCAGGAACTTCATCAAGAGCTCGGGAGCGGTCGGAGCCGTTGCAGCGTTGGGCGGTTTGGACGTGGCGAGAGCGTGGCTGAGAAGCGCAGCAGTGAAGCGCCTGGTGCCGTGGCGCAGGTCCCTGACGCTATCACCTCCGACCCGCCCTTGGATAAAACCAGTCCGGCGTGGATGGACCAGCTCGCGATTCCGAGCCACGGCGAAGGTGATGGGCGTCGGCATGCTCGCCGCCTGGAACCCCGCCGCGCGTCGTAAATACCGCGAATGACGCGACGCCCCCCGCCCGCCGTCAGACGGTGCAGCGCCGAATAACTGTGGAGCGCTCTCCAGGATCGAGAAATCTCGGGGAGAGAACGCCCACCATCCTCCATTGCACGGATACGTTAAGACAACTTACTTTCAATGGTTTGCAGCATAATCGACTGATGCATCTGCAAGAAAAAATACCGCTTTTTTCTTGCAATCTAAAAGGGCTAGAGGTAGGTTGGCATCTCGAATGCCATACTTAATAGATCACCTCGGCACTAGAATGGCTTCATTCATGCCTAAGAGAACCGCATAGTGCCACTGGACGCACAAAAGTTCATTGCCCGCTGGCAGCGATCCTCTGCATCGGAGCGCGCCAACTATGCTCTCTTTCTTTCTGAACTCTGCGACTATCTCGATCTGCCTCGCCCGGACCCAAGCCAGGCTGAGGAAACCAACAACACCTACGTAATAGACAAAGCAGTCGTCTTCCAAAACCTCGACGGCTCGACTGCAACGAACTACATCGACCTCTACAAACGCAACTGCTTCGTTCTGGAGGCAAAGCAAGGCAGCAATCCCCAATTGGGTTTGTCGTCACAATTCGCACTTGCACCTGCCACCTCAAGCCGAATCAAGAAAGGCACCGCAGTTCGTGGAACCCACGGTTGGGACCAGGCCATGCTTGCGGCCCGCGGTCAGGCAGAACGATACGCCAAAGCCCTTCCCTCATCCGAGGGGTGGCCACCATTTCTCGTTGTCGTCGACGTTGGCCACTCGATTGAGCTTTATGCGGACTTCTCTCTCACGGGCAAAGCTTATCTGCCGTTCCCTGACCCACGCTCCTTCCGTGTTTTGCTCCGCGAGCTTGAGCACTCAACAATCCGCGACCGCCTGCGGGCAGTCTGGCTCGACCCGCATTCGCTCGACCCCTCTCGCGAGACAGCCAAGGTTACGAGAGAGGTCGCCGCTAAGCTTGCAGTTCTCGCCCGGAATCTTGAGCTACAGCACTCCCCCAAGGAGGTCGCCGAGTTCCTTACCCGCTGCATCTTCACTTCGTTTGCCGAGGGGGTCGGCCTGCTGCCCCCGCGCGGCTGGCTCAACCTCCTTGAGAGCCTCCGCGAGGATGTCGGCAACTTTCCTAACATGGCAGAAGCTCTCTGGCGCACCATGAACGAAGGCGGCTTCTCGCCCATCCTCCGCAAAGACCTTCTCAGGTTCAACGGCGGACTCTTCGAATCAACGAAAGCCCTCCCGCTTTCTCGCGATCAGCTCGGTTTCCTGATTGAGGCAGCGGATTCGCGGTGGCGCGACGTTGAGCCGGCGATATTCGGCACGCTACTGGAACGCGCCCTCGACCCCGACGAACGCCACGCCCTGGGAGCGCACTACACTCCCCGCGCCTATGTAGAACGTCTTGTCATCCCCACGCTCGTCGAACCGCTGCGCGATGACTGGCGCACTGCCCTCACCGTCATCACCCAGCAAGTGAACGCTGGCGACCACGGCGCCGCTATCGAGACCGCTCGCGCCTTTCATCGGCAACTCTGTTCCACCCGCGTTCTTGACCCCGCGTGCGGCTCCGGCAATTTTCTCTACGTCGCCCTTGAGCACATGAAGCGCCTTGAGGGCGAGGTCCTCGAAACCCTCTTTTCGCTCGGCGAAACCCAGAACAGTCTCGAACATACCGGATTGACCGTCGATCCTCACCAGCTGCTCGGCCTTGAGCTGAACCCGCGAGCCGCCGTCATCGCCGACCTCGTCCTATGGATCGGCTACCTGCAATGGCACTTCCGTACTCGCGGCGATGCCCAGCCGCCCATCCCCGTCATCCGCAACTTCCACAACATTGTTGAAGCCGACGCTCTGCTTACCTGGAAGAAGAAAACGCCCGCGTTGAATAGAGAAGGCGAGCCCATCACCCAGTGGGATGGCGTCACGATGAGAGAACACCCGACTACAGGCCGACAGGTGCCCGATGAAACGGCTCGAAAGGCCGTCTACGAATACATTGAACCCAAAATGGCGAAGTGGCCGGAAGCAGACTTCATCGTCGGCAACCCTCCTTTCATTGGAGGGAAAGACATTCGATCGGAGTTTGGCGATGGCTACGTCAAGGCTCTTTGGACAATCTACGAACACGTTCCCGAGAGCGCAGACTTCGGGGGTTAATCCGGTGACAGCATACCTATTGCAGCAAATTCAACCGACCCGCTTCGCCCGCCCAGGAACCTGGGTGAGTACGTATCGGGTCGCCGTATTTAGCCGCGCCGTATCTAGCCGAGCCCCTTCAACTCCGGGTGTTTTTACTCTCCGGCTGCGACGAGAACCTTTGCTTCCAGTAATGGAGATACAAAGAAGCGGGCTTTAGAGCGGAGAAGATCAATCTCAGGCTTTACCGCTGCAATCTCGCCCTTGCGCTTGGCGCGCAGCAGGACGCCAAGAACGCCAGTGACGGCAAGGCCCGCCTTTGAGGCAAGCTGGCGTCCTTCCTGTTCGTCAATAAGCACGATGTCCGCTTTGATGTCCGTGGCGAGCGCAATAGCCTCGGCCTCGCCTGGGTGAAGTTGCAACAGGAGAATCCTGAGCAGGGGAGAATCCTGCGCAGTTTCAATGCGCAACCACCCTTCCCGGATAGCACTCTGGATCGCTTCGCGGGCAGCGGGATCCGGGTGCGTCGCCAGTTCGTTGGCAACTGCATTGGGGATCGAGACCGTGGAGAATTGCGACTTCAGAAGTACAAGTCGGTCAGTGGAGGCAAGATTTGAGATGGGAGAGGTATTACTGACCGCGAGCATAGTCGAGATCTTGGGCCAGTTCGTCATCCGCGTAGTGACGTGGAATCGCCCGCTGTCCAAGCAACTCGGCGAGTTGAAAACGGGAGACAGCAGCAAGTTCGGATGCCTTCCCGAACGGCAGGATACCCTGAGCATAGAGAGCAAGCGCAAGCTCGGCGCGGAGGCGCGGCTCGATTTCCTGCACCGGTAACCGGAGGCTGCCGGCTACGGATTCCGAGATGTCAAGATGCAACGCCATATACCCGCCCAGCTATAGCCCTATTTTATAACGGAAGCCCCCCACGGAAGACCCGGAAGACCTGCCTGCCATGGGAACCTGGTGACGGGAACCTGGTGACGGACGGACCCTTTACGGCCAAGACTAAGCGCGTCTCACGTCAAGAAATGTAGGCCAGACGAAGATGACCCTTATGAACACATGGACATCTGTCGTGGTAGCCATACTGCGTTAGGGTCATCTTCGTCTGTCTTGAAACCCCTACTTTCACGGAAGTCTTTGGACAGCATTTCGTAAGTGCCAGGTTCTTCTGTTGACGAAACTTCCAATTTTGTTTTCGTTCGTTGGGTTTTCGTTTGCTGCGCTGGTCTAGAAGACTTCGATCGTGGCTCGATGACCCGCCGCAGCGGCGATGCCACGGTCCCGCGTGATCAAGGGAGCCTTGAGTTCTTCGGCAAGGGCGACGTAGGCGGCATCGTAGGCACTTAGATTCTCTCTGAGTTGCCAGATCCGGTTCAGCAGCAATACAGGGGCGTACCGGGTGACCCGAACCGCGATCAGATCTTCCATTGACTCCTCGGCCCGCCGGCGTGTCACTGTACCCTCGCGCACCAAACGCCGCATCACCTGGGCAAACTCTACGTCCAGCAAGTGCACCGTGTGCAGCGTTTCGTTGCGTGCGTAAATGCGCTGCTCGATGCGCTGCCCGTCCGGGGTCTGCAGCAACCAGTCAACCGCCGCCGAGGCGTCGAGCACAATCATCTCGCATTTCGTTCCTCGCGCACGAGCGCGCCTGTATCGAGGACGATGGCAACTGGCTTGCGCCGGTGCAGTTGGTCACGAAATTCGGCCAATGTCGGACGCGCGGCGATCTCCCGGAACTCGCCAAGCAAATAGTCTGAGAGGGACATACCCGCCATCGCTGCCCGCGCTTTCAGGCTGCGATGAAGCGCGTCAGGAACATTCCGGACAAGGCATTGGCGGGACAGACGGAGTAACCCCCGTAGCTAGCATTAGGGGTTATTCCGGCTGTCCCTTCAAGCCCAGGTTCATGGGTTCATGGCGACTATTTATCTATAAGAGGTGGTGGCCTGCGGTTTGGGGATGGATATCCTGTCCCCCTAACGCCCCCCTAACGCCGACTGCTTCCCAATTTGCATGGGCATTTGTTCCTTACTATAATGACATAAGTAAGGATTCTGGAGATCGCCATGAGCATAGAGGGAACACTCACCCGCAAAGGGCAGACCACCATTCCCAAGCCTATCCGCGACGGTCTTGGGATCAAGGCCGGAGACAGAATGACGTTCACTTTGATGCCGGACGGAGTTGTGGTCATGCGCGTGAAGAACAAGCACGTGTCCGACCTGGCAGGACTTCTCCATAAGAAGGGCAGGAAGGCCGTGCCCACCGGGCTGCTGTCGCGCTAATGCTCGGCATTGACACCAACGTCCTCGTTCGCTATCTGGATGGTGACGACCGGCCGCAGTATGAACGGGCCCGGCGATTGATCCATCGCGAAGAAGAAATCGGCGAACCGGTTTTGGTGAGCTTGCTGGTGCTGTTGGAGATGGAGTGGGTCTTGCGCAGCCGGTACGAATTGACAAAGCCCGACATCGTCGCAGCACTTTCTTCTTTACTGCAGACGGCTGAAGTCGTGTTTGAGGATGAGCCCTCGGTTGAACACGCCCTTTACATGTGGAAGGACTCGCATGCAGAATTTGCCGACTGTCTGATCAACGCGCGCAACCGCCGCCTAGGGTGCCGCGCCACCGCGACCTTCGATCGCAAGGCGCTGAAGCTTGCCGGATTCATGGAAGCTTAAGTTTGGTGGTCGAACGGAAGGTTCCGCGAAGTTTGCGGGACAGAAGTTTCCGGGACAGAGAGCGCCGGGACTTTGGCGGGGACCAGACGGACCGTTACCACGTCTCGACAGAGCCTGATGACCGTGCAAGACTACAACGGTTAGGTTCCGTCTGTCACCAATCAGTTATAAACTCCGTTACAAAATCGCGAGGAAACGCGCTGATAGCTCCAGAGAATGGACGAACTGCTCCGTCCCAAGTGGCCGACCCGTGTGTGTGCATCGGCGGATCTCGGCAATCTCTGATTCTGCGGCTGCTGAAAAAAAACCTGGGGACAGATAGAACGTTTCCGGGGAAAACCTGGGGACAGATAGAACGTTTCCGGGTTAACGACGATCTCATTTGTCACCATTCGAGTATTTTTTGATTTGCGTCCGTAACTGTCTTCTTTGGGCGCCCTCCCTTCTGCGGGGCCAATCGACGTTTGCTCGATAGCTCCAGAGAATGGACGAACTGCTCCGTCCCAAGTGGCCGACCCGTGTGTGTGCATCGGCGGATCTCGGCAATCTCTGATTCTGCGGCTGCTGGACTAACGACCGGTGACAGACGGACATGACCCTTGCGAAGCGGCGGTTTTGCCAGTTCCTCAAGAAAACTAGAGTGTTTGCGAGCTTTCTTTTGCGCCATCATCCTCCTTTATCACCTTATCTATCGACAGTTACGAATCCTAAAGGCAAGATGGAGACAGCTCTAGCCAAAGTCTCAAGACAAATCAAGGATATGCAGGAAACAGAAGGATTTGGCCTTTCCGCGCGATCTTCCTGCACCCGCGAGGGCGCACCTGCGGAGGGCACAAATCACCACATAAACAGGGGCCGCTCAGGCGTCCTCTGGATTAGGCAGTCTTGACAATTTAGGAAACACCAAACCGCTGGCACACCCGAGCAACCGGGGTCAAGAGGCCTGGGACGCCGGACGACAAACGGGACAGCCGTCAACACGTAGCGGTGCGCAGAGAGATTGTCCAGTTTGTCACTAAGAGAACAAGGTGATAGGCCAAGGCAGGGAGCTGATATTGTTTCTAACCGGCCATTGGGAGTGACAACCATCCCTGGAGGGGCAAGATCATCAAATTAATTAAATAAAAAAATTGAGCACCTTCATGAAACAAAGGACTTAGCTGCGGGCAATGCGCAAGTATGATCCTCCCACGGCACGCCGGGGCAGGCGGGATGACAAGGGTGGGGTTACGGTTGTCCTCCCTCCACTTCGCTACCCCGAGTTCCTGTCGAGGGCATTGGCGGGGCATTGGCGGGACGGCATTGGCGGGGCATTGGCGGGACAGACGGAATAACACCCTAGGAGTGTGTCTGAGTAATCGATCCCAGCTACCGTGGTCGCCCGCGTGGGGGCCGTGGATCGAAACCATCTTGGTATGGACTGGGTATGTACGGGCTAAAACCCGTACCCTTCAGGAACCGAGTTTTTCCGCAGCCTCTTGAGTCGGGCCGTAAATGATTAAAATAAGCGTTAGCCCCTGCAGCACGATCAAGTCAGCTGTTACAGTCCTCTAGTCATGTTACGAATGTCACGACGGCAATTCATGTCTGGTGCGCTAGCCTGCAGCGCTTCCGCCGCCCTGCCTGCTGCGCCCCCGGCGATGCGCCTGGGCGGACCGATCTTCGTCAAGTCCGACGATCCGGGAGTGTTCGCCAAGGCGCATCGGGATCTTGGTTATCGCGCAGCGTACGCTCCCGCAGATCTTTCCGTAACCGATACAGATCGCATTGCCGCATGGGTGCGGGAATGCGCACGCCACGATGTCGTGATCGCGGAAGTGGGAGCATGGAAGAACATGCTCGACCCGGATGCGGCGAAACGCAACCGTAACATTACCTACGTCACGGAGAGGCTGGCGCTCGCGGAAGCCCTGGGCGCCCGCAATTGTGTCGATATTGCTGGCTCTTACAATCCGCAGTCGTGGTTTGGGCAGGATCCGCGCAATTTCAGCCAGGATTTTGTCGACGCGACGGTGGAGAATTGCCGCAAGCTGATCGACGCCGTAAAGCCCAAACGAACCTTCCTCAGTATTGAAATGATGCCCTGGACCTTTCCCAGCGGGCCGGATGAGTACGTTCGCCTCATCAAGGCGGTAGACCGGAAGGCGTTCGGGGTACATCTGGATGTTTGCAACACCATGAACAGTCCAGCTCGGTTCTACAGCTATGCTGCCGGCATACGAGAGTGCTTTGCGAAATTGCGGCCGTGGATTAAGTCGTGCCACGCCAAGGATCTGAATTGGGGACCCGGGTACCAGGTGAACATCCAGGAAGTGGTTCCCGGGACGGGCTTGATCGATTACCGGACTTATTTGCGGGAGCTTAGTCGGGTAGGCACCGACGCTCCATTGATGCTGGAGCATCTTCACAGCGAAGAGGAGTATACGAGAGGACGGCAATACATCCAGGGGGTGGCGCGGTCATTGGGGCTTTCCTTTGGCTGAGTGCCCGGAGACACTTGCCCGGGAACCAGCCGCAGCGCAGGTCTACTTTCCCCCATTAACGACATAAGATTAATGCAATCAATAGCTTATGCCGTTCCTGCCCTCAATTCGGAATGTACAAGAGCCGACTTAACACGCTTATCACGCACCACTTTGACACTTCGCGGAAATCGCCGCCCCTTTAAGCCATCACTGGGGCGGCGGCGGCAGATCCTGCTTTTCCTGTGGGGTTAGCTGGGGTTGCGGCGGCATGACCGGCATCTTCGGCATTTCTTCGGATTTCTGCAGTTGCTGTTGCTGACCGGGAACAGAGGCCTCGGGTGCGGCTTTGGCCGGCTCCAGGCCGGGGATGACAGGGTCCCTGGTGAC
Organism: uncultured Acidobacteriaceae bacterium; assembly: GCA_963834445.1. GTDB lineage: Bacteria > Acidobacteriota > Terriglobia > Terriglobales > Acidobacteriaceae > PALSA-350. The sequence goes on along the minus strand of CAWIBU010000009.1, from coordinate 1,670,082 downwards.
CTTGCCGCTCACCGCATCGGAGAGCTGAATGCCGTATTGGTCCAACGTCTCGGCTAAGAGCTGCTCGAGCGAAGCGCGGTCCTTGGCGTAGGTGGCTTCGGTCGAGATGACATTGTTTTCGGCCGTGGCCAAATTGCGTTCCTGCTGCAACACGTTGGCCGTGGTCGACGCGCCTAACCTCAACTTCTTCACTTCCGCCTGGTAGGACTGAAAGTTGTACTCGCGCGCGGCCTGCGAAGCCTGCACCGCGGCACGATCCTGCGTCAACGCATACTGCGCGTTAATGACCTGAATGCGCACCTGGATATAAAGCTGTTGCAGGCGCATCTCCGTCTGGCGATATTCCAGAACCGAACGGGCCTGCAGCGCCTGCGCAGTCCGGTTACGCAGCGGAATATTTACATTGATCCCCGCTCCCTTATCCGGACCGGAGCTCTTGAAGAGGTTGCTGAACACGGTTCCATAACCGACCGTGGGAACATCGCAGCCTGCCGCCCCAAAGAATTCCGGGGAACAGTAAGGGCTCTTGGCGCCCCCCAGCGCCGCTGCACCATAAAAGCCGTACAGGTCGACGGTCGGCAACAGATTATTCCTCATGGCCTTCATGGTAATTTCGGTGTTGCGCAGATTCAGGATGGCCTGCTCGATCTCGGGCCGATTGGCATACGCCTTCTGCACCAGGTCCTCCACCGGGGTGCGCTCTTCCGGCATCTCCGCGAGCGAGATACGATCCGTTGGGATCACCGGCGCCGCGGAAAGAACCGGGTCGTTCAAGTTGCGGCTGATCGCCTGCTTCATGATCAGTTGCTGATACTCAAGGCTGGTCTGGGACGTAATCAGCGCCTGGGTATCAGTCGATACCTGGTTATCGGAATTGAGCACATCCAGTGGAGCCAGCGTGCCGATCTGCAACTGTTTCCGGTTGTCGGAGGCGAGTCGGGTCGACTGCTCCAGGCCGCGCTCCTTGGCCTGCACGTCTTCGTAGTCACCAACCAGAGCCCAATAAATGTTTTCTATCTGGTTGATGGTGTACAGAATCTGCTGGCGGAATGCGGAGTCGGTGATGCGCCGGTCGTTCTTGGCTTCGAGAATGAAGCGCCCGTTGATGCCCGGACCAAACCCGTTCAACAGGTGCTGGGTCAGCGTCGCACGAAAATTAGACTGCAGCTCGGGACTGTAGAAATTGAATACACTATTGGTGGTGGTCCGGCTGTTGTTGAAACCCACGAGCAATTGGGTCCCGGTGATAAACCCCTGATTGTAATTGAAATTGTATTCGTCGGTGTTCGTATTCGCCGTAGCGGCGCCGCTGCCAAACGGGTTTGCCTGAGGCGTGGTTGTCCGTTCCAGCTGCATGGTGCCGGTAAGGTAAGGGTCCAACACCTCGGGCGTGGGGCCGAAGCCGGCGGTGGTTGACACGATACCGCCCGCGCCGGAACCAGCGCCACCGACCGCGGTGGATGTGCCGCCGGGCCCTCCACCCGAGACCAGCGAGGTCGAACTTCCGCCCGAGCCGCCCAGCGTTCCCTCCACCAAACCAGTGCTCACACCCAGGAGATTCGAGCCCGCGCGGGTGCGCAGCAAATCCGTATCGGCAATATCCAGGTTGTAGCGCTGAATCGCGATATCGTAGTTGTTCTCAAGCCCGAGAACAATCGCGTCCGCCAGGCTGAGATAGATTTTGCCATTGTGTACGAGGCCGTCGAGACGCGCAGAGTTGGTCGTTATCGGCGCGGTGACGGTGATGGGCTCATAGGTCTTGAGAAAATCAGGAAAATTGCGGTGCGGTTTGCTAAAGTCGCGACCGCCCGGCCGCGAAGCAAGTAACTGGGTGTAATTCGGCTGGGGCGCAGGGGGAAGGCCGAGGGCCGGTGCGGCCATGGGCGTCGCGGCTTGCGCTTGCTGGGCTTGCGCCGGCAGCGGCACATAGGCGCCTGCCATAGAAGCGAGAACTACGGTTGCCTGCAGCTTATGGCGAAAGGAATAACAGCGGGATTCTGAATTTTTCATCTTCGGGTCAAAATCTCGGGGATCGGGCCTTGGGCCTTCACCGTTTCTGAATCAATCGTGAGGAGCTAGGTGGCAGATGCAGAATAGGGCCCCAATGACTCTAGTTTTCGCTCCGCCACGGTCTTAGTGCTTGCCAGGAGTTACGCTTCCGGTGAGCGATTCGTTCCATTGGTCTGCTTAACTTGCCGAGTATATCGCAGCCCCGGTTGCGATATACGTAAGGAGTTGCCTGGAGGGAGGCATTTGGTGTGGAAGCTGGTGCTCAGTTACGACGGCACGGAATTCCACGGGTGGCAGGTACAGCCGGACCTGCGTACGATCCAGGGCGTTCTGCGCGACGCAATTATTCGGGTGACCGGCGAGCGCGTACTGCCACAAGGCTCGGGGCGCACCGACGCGGGCGTGCACGCGCTGGGCCAGGTTGCCTCTTTTGTGCTGACGGCGCCGATTCCCGAGGCAAATCTGATGCGCGCACTCAATCGCACGCTGCCCGCATCCCTCCGCGTGCTCAGCGCGACCCGGATGCCCGGGGATTTCCATGCCCGCCACAGTGTGCAGGCAAAAACTTACGAGTACAGGATCTATCGGGGGGAGATTTGTCCACCCTGGCAGGCGCGCTATGTGTATGCCCTGAATGCGCCACTTGATATCGAAGCGATGCAGCTGGCCGCGGCCAGAGTCTGCGGCGAACACGATTTCACCTCCTTTGCGGCGAACGATCCCGAGTCGCATGCCGCCGGCAGCGAGCCGGCGAATTATGTGCGGCAAATTTACGGTTCGGAGTGGGTTCTTGAGGAGGAGCAGCAGTTGCTCGTCTATCGCGTACGCGGCAATGGATTTCTGCACCACATGGTGCGCACCCTGGTGGGCACGTTTCTGGAAGTGGGTCGAGGAAATCGGGCAGAGACGGGCATCCCGGTGATTCTGGCTGCGCGCGCGAGAGAGCGGGCGGGTCCGACGGCGCCGGCACGAGGACTGTTTTTGGTCAGCGTCGAATACCCGGCAATTTAAGGGTGCTACTCTGGGATTCTCCTATGCCCGGCGCTCTCGCCCACTCTGCGTTTTCCCGTATTGGCCAGTTGGCTTCGCAGCCGCGAGTACATGCGGCCTTCCAGTGGTTCCATCTGCAGGAACGCAGAATAATGCAGTGGCAGCAGGAGATGGTCGCGATCGCGGCGCCCCCTTTTGGAGAGAAGCGGCGTGCGGAGTGGCTGGCCGAACGTTTTCGCGAACTCAAGCTGGAAGCGGTGGAAATCGACCGGGAAGGTAATGTGCTGGGGTGCTATCGCGGCGATCGTTCCACCGTGGCGCGGCCTTGCGTTCTGCTTTCCGCGCACATTGACACCGTCTTTCCCATCGACACGCCCATTGCGCCGGTGATCGAGAACGATCGCTTGCAGGCGCCGGGAGCATGCGACAACGGCGCCGGTGTAGCCGGGATGCTGGCGATGGCGGCGGCGCTCGAGAGCAGCGGGGTCGAATTGCCGTGTGACCTGCTCTTTGCCGGCAATGTTGGTGAGGAAGGGGAAGGCGATTTGCGGGGCATGCGCTACCTTTATGGTGCTTCGCCCTGGCGGGAGCGAATTGCCTCAAATATTGTGCTGGATGGCGCAGGTTCCGAGGTTGCGGTGACGCAGGCGCTGGGCAGCCGCCGCTACCTGGTCACGATGCAGGGTCCGGGAGGCCACTCGTGGACGGATGCCGGCACGCCAAATCCCATCGTGGTAATGAGCCGGGCGATTGCGGCGATGAGTGAGGTGGAGTTGCCGGCCTCTCCGCGGACGACGCTCAACGTCGGCACCATCGATGGCGGCAGCTCGGTGAACGCGATCCCGGAGCGGGCCACGGCGCGGTTTGATCTGCGCAGCCTGGAGGCGGAGCAGTTAGTCCGGCTGGAAGTGTCGCTGCATCGTGTGGTGGAAGACGCGGTGATCGCCGCCAACGCGGTGGCCGCGGGTCGAAAGGGCAAGGGACCAGCGTTGGGTCCATTACAGTTTGCCATCGAACGGATCGGGGATCGGCCGGCTGGCCGGTTGCAGGGCGGCACCCCCCTGCTCGAAGCACTGCATGCCGTGGATCGGCACCTGGGCATCCGCACCGAGGAGCGCGTTGCCTCGACCGACGCCAACATACCGTTGTCGCTGGGAATCCCGGCGCTGAGCATTGGCGCCGGGGGCGATGGGGGCGGCATCCATACCCGTGCGGAGTGGTATGACGCCGGCGGCCGCGAGTTGGGCCTCAAACGAATTTTACTGCTGCTCCTGCTTACGCTGGATCAGGTATCGCAAGGGTCACGGTCCAGTTTGTGATCGGCTGCCGTGCAGTGCTCCTCTTCTTACTAGGGATTAGCCCGCTCTTCGGCGCGACGACACCGATCGTCGCCATCTATTATCACGGCAATATCTTTACCGGTGAGTCGCACCGGGTCACGGCGATTGCGGTGGGACCCCATCAGATCGTGGCCGTGGGCGATGATGCGACCGTCCTCCGTCAGAAACAGCCGGGTACCCGGGTGTTCGATCTGCAAGGGGCGTTTGTGATGCCCGGCTTCAACGACGCGCACGTGCATCTGGCGGATGCCGGGATGACCAGCCTGGCCGTCGACTTGACCGGATCCACCTCGCTGGCCGAGATGCGACAAAGGGTGAAGGCGGCGGCCGACGCCGCGCCGCCGGGGCAATGGCTGCTGGGCGGCGGCTGGGACCATACTCTTTGGGCAACCAGGGCGCTGCCTACTCGACAGGATCTGGATGCGGTCACGCTGGGGCATCCGGCATTTTTCGAGCGGGTCGATGGACACATTGCCATCGCCAACTCGGCAGCGCTTGCCCTGGCCGGCATCGACCGGCAAACTGCCAATCCACAAGGAGGACAGTTTGACCGCGACGGCGGTGGGAATCTGACCGGGATTGTGCGCGAGGCTTCGGCAGAGGCTCTGGTTCGCCGCCACATCCCTGCTCCCTCACATGCGTTGCGCCGGCGAGCAATGGTCCTGGCCCTTAACGATGCGGCAGCGCATGGGGTGACTTCGGTCCAGGACAACTCCAGCTGGGAAGACTTTTTGGTGTTGCAGGAGCTGGAGCACGAGGGCGGACTGCCGATACGCGTTTCGGAGTGGCTACGGTTTGACGATCCAGTCGCACTGTTGCGGACCCATCGCGCCGCCCAGCCGGCGGACGATCGTATGCTGCACACCGGTATGTTGAAAGGCTTTATGGATGGGTCGCTGGGTTCCCGGACGGCGGCGCTGCGGGCGCCGTATGCCGATGATCCCGGTAACATCGGGATCGCGGTCTATGACCAGGCGCGGCTGGACGCGATGACCAAAGAGCGCATGGCAGCCGGTTTTCAAATTGGCTTCCATGCCATCGGCGACCGGGGAGTGGCGATGGCGCTGCACGCTTTTGCGGACGCCAAACCCGCCATGCGCGACCGGATTGAGCACTCCCAGGTGGTCGACGCGCAGCAGATTGCGCGCTACCGGGAGTTGGGTATCATCGCCTCCATGCAGCCCAGTCATTTATTAACGGATATGAGTTGGGCGGAAGCGCGACTGGGCGCGGAGCGAGCGCACGAAGGTTATGCGTGGAAGGCGTTTCTCGATGCCGGGGTGCGGTTGGCGTTTGGCACGGATTACCCGGTCGAACCGATCTCGCCCTTCCGCGGTATTTATGCCGGGGTGACGCGCCGCAACGAGACCGGGAACTGCAGCTACTTTCCTGAAGATAAGCTCACGATCGACCAGGTGTTGTTTGCCTACACCCAGGGTTCCGCGTATGCGGAGTTCAGTGAAGATTTCAAGGGCAAGCTGGTCCCCGGGTATGTTGCGGACTTTGTGGTGCTGGATCGTGACCTGACGAGGGTGCCGGCGCCGGAGATTCTCAAGACACGAGTGTTGCGGACAGTGGTGGACGGGAAAATTGTCTATTCGGCGAGCGGCGTGAATTAGGGATTTGCGGACCCGGCCAATTCCCGCTCCACGGGTGGACTTACCATCAGGCGCGATGGCGTCTGGTGGGTCGAAGCTTATGTCTTGTGCTGACTTCCGTCACGTTACTTTGATCATGTCCGGCGCTAGCGGTGACTCAGGCCGGTTGAGCCCCGTCTAACAAATGTTGCTGCTGCACCAACCGCTGCCAAATGCTGCCGTCCCAAACGGCGGCTTTTGGCTATACTGGAGCTAGTGCCTGATAACTGTGTGGCAGCAAGGGTTAGTTTGCGTCGATGTTCCTCTTGGAGCCGCCGGCCCTTGGATGTTTCCCAACCGATTTGAGGTTAGACCCCGATGAAATCGCTGCTCGACCGGCTTCGCTTAAGCCGTCTCGCTTCTGTCTTTACGATCCTTGGTACGCTCTCAGCCGGCATATTGATTGGATCGGTGGCCGTTCATGGTGTTCGCGGTAATGAAACGCAAACCGACAGCTCGGATGCAACCCCGCTGAAGATACCGAACCCGGTGTCGCTTTCGACGACGTTTACCCAGATTGCCAAGGACGTGGGCCCGGCTGTGGTGAACATTAATACCGAAACGCTTCCCGCGGAAGAGAACCATTCCCGTCGCCGGACCAACCCCCATGGGGCCGCCCCGATCGTGCCTCCGGGTGGGGATGACGACCAGAACGGCGATCAGGACGGGCAGGGGCAGGGCCCGGACCAGAACTTCCAGGATTTCTTCAACAAATTCTTTGGCGGGCAGGGCGGCCAGGGTGGCGGTGGCGCCGAGCCGGGTGACCAGGTGCGTGAGTCACTCGGTTCCGGCTTCATTGTCGATCCGCGCGGCTACATCATCACCAACAATCACGTGGTGGAGAAAGCCGATCGCATTTATGTGAAGCTTTCGACCGATCCCGAGGGATATCAGGGTCGTCCGGGCAAAGTGGTGGGTGTCGATAAGGATACCGATTTGGCCGTGGTGAAGATCGAAACCAAAGAGCCATTGCCCACGGTGAAGATGGGTAATTCCGAAGCGAGCCAGGTTGGCGACTGGGTCATTGCGATCGGCAGTCCGTTCGCCCTGACGCAGACGGTAACGGCGGGCATTGTTTCCGCCCGCAACCGGACCATTGAAAAAGGCGCGGCCGGCCAGTTCCAGCACTTCATTCAAACCGACGCGGCCATCAATCCCGGCAACTCCGGCGGACCGCTGGTCAACATGGCGGACCAGGTAATTGGCGTCAACACGGCCATTCTGACCCAATCGGCGGGTTACGAGGGAATTGGCTTCGCCATGCCCTCGAACACGGTGATCGGCGTTTATAACGACCTGATTGGTCCCGAGCACAAGGTGATTCGCGGCTCGATTGGCGTCCAGTTCCAGGGCGCGCTTTCGCCCGCCGTCCAACGCGTTTACGGTTTCAAGTCCGGCGTGCTCATCAGCCTGGTTGTGCCCAAAGGTCCGGCCGATCAGGCGGGCATGAAGGGCGGCGACATTATTACTACGGTGGACGGCAAGCCTATTAAGGATGGCGATGCCCTGGTCACGGACATTGCGGCCCGCAAACCGGGGTCGATTGTCCACCTGGGCTACATTCGGAATGGCCAGACGGCAACTGCGACCCTGACCATTGCCGACCGGGCGAAGCTTTATGCGGCCCAGCCGGCTACGCAAGGTACGGACAACGGGCCGGCGAGCGCCCCGAACGCATCCGAAGGCAAACTGGGGATTACGGTTGAGGCCGTGCCCGGACCTTTGGCAAGTAAGGGGATCAAGGGCGTGCTGGTGACGCAGGTGAAGCCGGGCTCGTTTGCCGACGAAGCGGGATTGGTGACCGGACTGGTGATTACCGAGATCAACCGGCAACCGGTCACGGGCATCGACCAGTTTCAGTCGTTGGTGTCGGCCTTGAAGCCGGGTCAGGACGTCGGCTTCCGGGTGGTTGACTCGCGGAACCCCACGGCGGGTGGCACTTATCTGGGAGGGACGTTGCCCTAGGGCGGCGTCCTGGACTCACCCAAAAGTAATAAGTGCCCTGTTTTCAATAGGTAAAATGGTCGATTTTGCCTGGTAACCATTACCGGCGGCGGAAAAAATGACGCCGCCGGCTCTGTTTTGATTGCAATCTCGACCATCAACTTATAATGTGACGAGAAGCGAAAATCCCCCCGAACGAGGTAATGCATGCCCTCTTTTCGAGCTTGCCAGGCACTGTTGATACTTTCCACCCTGGCGATCAGTCCCGCTTTTGGCAGCCGCACGCACAAGCTCCCGACCTCGAGTCATTCCCGGGCAACTTCTTCCAAAAAGGGCAAACGGAAACAGGTAAGCAAGATTCACGGGCAGCGGGCGATCGATTCGGATCGCGCGACCCAGATTCAGGCTGCGTTGATTCGCCAGAAGTATCTCAACGGCGAACCGACCCGGCAGTGGGATACGCAGACGCAGGCGGCGATGCGGCAATATCAGTCTGACCACGGATGGCAGACCAAGTTGACGCCTGACAGCCGCGCGTTGATCAGTTTGGGACTTGGTCCCCAGCGCACGGAAACGGCGACCGCCAGCCATACGGCTTCGACGCCGCAAAGCCAACCGGCTGCCCAGGCCAATGAACCCGCGGCGAACACGCTGGCCTCGGTGCATTCCCTTACCCAGTAGGTTTTCAGTTTCGATCGAAAGGCCCGGGCCACGGCCCGGGCCTTTCTGCGTTTGGGGGCTCCTCTCGCGCCGGACTTCATGAGGCTTTCTGAAAGACACATACCCTGATGAGCGAGCGATTTTCCCACGGCCTAACCCGCATTTCTCACCATAAACGATTTTGCGCCAGGATCGACGGTGCGATACCCTCCGTTGCCGCGCTTGGGAGTGATGGGTTGGTCGACCGAGATAATTTCTGGCGTGCGACGACCTGTTTGGTGGTGAGCGAGAGTCATTTTGGCATGGCTCCGCCCAGCCGGGGTTGGGTCAAGGTGGACTTGGAATTGGTCGCCCGCCGCAGTTTCAGCAGCGCAGGGCATGGAAGGCTTGTGTGAAGAGTTCTTTCCAGGGATAAGCCGAGTTGAGCTGAAGCAGGATGCGGCGCACGCTGATGCGCACGATGGCGCCGATCTTGAACAGCTTGAGGCGGATGGTATCGACCTGAGCTTGCGCCCATTCGGTGCCTTGGAGGCCCAGTCGGCGTAGGGCCTCCATCAGCGTGTAGGCCATTGCGGAGAAGTAGAGGCGCAACTGATTACCCTTCATCTCGTCGGTGGACAGCCGGTCAGCGAACAGGCACATCTGTTCCTTGATGCGGTTTTCCATTTCACCACGGGCGCAGTAGAACTTCTCGTAAAGAGCCTGGTCGGGCCATTGCTCCGGGGTCAGCGAAGTGACCACGAAGCGCGGGTTCTCGCCCTTGTCGAGATACTCGGCTTTGGCCACCACGCGACGGTCGCGCGACCAGCTGCGGCGCGTGGTATAGGGGAAGCTGGTAAAGACGCGCGCCGCCTTGGCGGTGCTCTGGTGAAGCAGACGAGCTTGCTGCATCTGGGCGCCGATGATCTTCTGCAACCGTTTGTTGCGCGCCAAGCCAAACAGATAATCCACCTTGTTGGCCTCGCACCAGCCCATCAACTCTTCACGGCAGAAGCCGGAGTCGGCGCGCAACACGATCCGTGTCTGCGGCCATCGCTGCCGCAGTTGGGCAACGATGCGGCTCACTTCCTCCACCGCACCGGCGGCTGCATCCTGGTTAGCCGCCCGCAGGCGCGCGCACAGTAACTGGTCGCCGGCAAAGATATACAGTGGCAAATAGCAGTAGCTGCCATAGTAGCCGTGGAAGAAGCGCTCCGGCTGATGACCGTAAAGCGGGATGTCGGTGGCGTCCAGGTCCAGCACGATCTGTTCCGGCGCACTGCGATGTGACTCCAGAAACAGCTCCCCCAACAAGCGGTCCAGAGACTCCGAAGAGTAGCTGATCTTGTGATAGCGACCGCTGCGGCCAACCAGTTCCAGCCGGTTCAGCGTGCTCTTGCCAGCCAGCGGCTTATCCAGCTCGCGCTTACCGCTGAGCAACGCCAGCAGCGGGTCGGAGCGCAACTGCTCATGATCGTTCAGGTCTTCGTACCCCAACGCCAGACCGAAGATACGCTGCGCCAGCATCTCAGAAAGCTGGTGCTTGACCAGCAACGGCGATCGGCCGTCGACAAAGCTGCCCGTCAGCCGACCCAGCAGGTTGATCTTGCGGTCCACCTCGCGCAACAGCAGCGCTCCGCCGTCGCTGGAAACCTGACCGGCGGTAAAGCCTGCCTCCACCCGACGCGAAAAATGGTCTGTAAATGAAAACGATTCTTGGCTACACTCTGTCATCAGAAAGGCCGCCCTTCTTCGGCTGTCACTACGTCTCGACAACGCAGTTATGCCATGAAAAGACGGCCTTTCCAAGCCACTTTCTAAATGCCCCCCACCGTTCTGCCTCTTGATCGTGAGAAATGCGGGCTAACGGCCTGACCTACCGCCAAGCTCCGGGTGCAACATCTTTTGCGTTCTTTGCAAACGGCGGGATAGAAGGCAGCCAGTCTGACATTCGTGGATCTCACCCTTCTCCAAAAACGCGAAGGATGGGGCACCCCGAGGCCGGAGGTACGTCCAGGTCTCAAAAGCGAGACTTGGGCGACGCAATTCTCAGTTGGGAATCGAGATATCTAAAGGAGTTTCAGTTCTGGCTGGACCAGGTCGCGGATGGTCTCCCGGCGGCGGATGAGGCGGCCTTTCTTTCCCTCGACCAGCACTTCGGCCGGACGGGGACGCGAATTGTAGTTTGAGGTTTGGGACATTCCGTAGGCGCCGGCATCGAGGATCGCTACCAGGTCACCTTCCTGCAGCGCAGGCATTCTTCGGTCGCGGGCGAAGAAGTCGCCAGTCTCGCAGACGGGGCCGACGATGTCGACCACGCCGGGTTGGGCGGATGGGTCCTGGGTTACCGGCAAAATCTCGTGATAAGCCTGGTAAAGGGCGGGGCGGATGAGGTCGTTCATGCCCGCATCCGTGATGACGAAAGTCTTAGTCCCATTGCGCTTGACGGTTAGCACTCGGGCGAGCAGAGCGCCAGCCTGCGCAATCAGGAAGCGGCCCGGCTCCAGCAGCAGTTTCACTTCAAGCCCCTTGAGCGCGCGGTCGACCTGGACTGCATATTTTTCTATTTCGGCGACGGGATCGAAGGCGGCGTGATAATCAATGCCGAGCCCACCGCCGGCGTCGACGAATCGGATCTGGATGCCGTCGCTGGCGAGCTCGCGGATCAGATCGGCCACCGCCTCAAGGGCAGCGCCGAAGGGCTCCGCACTCTGAATCTGGGAACCGATATGAACGCTAATCCCCACCGGCTCCAGGTAACGCGATCTCTTCACGAGCTGGTACACCGACCGGGCCGCTTTGATGTCGATGCCGAACTTATGCTCGCGGAGACCGGTGGATATATAAGGATGCGTTTCCGCAAAGACGTCGGGGTTGACGCGCAGGGCGACTCTCGTCCGGACACGCTTTCTGGCGGCCCGCTCGGCCAGCAGCGTCACCTCTGACTCGCTCTCCACGTTGAAGACCAGAATTCGGGCCGACAGCGCGAGATCGATCTCGTCGGCTGTTTTGCCCACACCGGAGAAGACTACTCGCTGAGCCGCTTTCTTATTCACCTCGAGGATGCGCTGCAGTTCTCCGCCGGAGACGATATCAAATCCGGATTGCTGATCGGCCAGCAACTTAAGGATAGACAAATTGGAGTTTGCCTTAACCGAATAGCAAATGAGGTGATCCCTATGGGCAAACGCCTGGGAGAAGAGGCGATAGCGATCGAGGATCTGCCCGGCGGAATAAACATAGAGCGGGGTGCGAAACTTTGTGGCCAACGAGACCAGGGAAGCTTCTTCGCAGTAGAGGACCGACTTGCCTTTGGGATAGTGGAAGGGACGATGGGAGGACGCGATCTTGTATCTCAAAAGCAAAAGGCCTCGTGCGCAGGGCGGTCGTAAATTGAACAGGCTAGAGTCAGATCGTCGTATTAAGATTTGTTGCGGCAGGCAGGGTCTGCGGTGCTTCGGGCACGATCACCCAAAACAAGACGTAGGCCACGATGCCGACGGGAAAGACAAAGATGGACAGCAACACTGTGATCACGCGGGTCAGAGTGACGTCCCAACCATATTGGTTGGCGAGCCCCTGACAGACGCCGGCAATCTTCCTGCCCTGGCGCGGCCGCATAAAGGGTCCGGTGGGGCGGCCACTGGATCCCAGAGTCGAGCCGGCAACCGGCCCCGGCTCGGTCACGGCCTTGCCGCAGACGGAACAAAAGCGAGCGCCAACCGGGAGCGAGACACCACAACCAGCACAAAATAAAGCCATTTTGACCTCCAGATCACCGGGACGTAAAGGGCGACTTTAAATACTTGCGAGCGGAATCGGCCTGCGCCGATTCGCCGTCCTGCCGGAGCACCGCCTGATACTGGCGGAGCGCCATATCTCTTTCATTCAAAAGATCATACATCTTCCCCGAGTTCAGATCGCAACGGCCTTTGAGGTCCACGCTAACGGTGGACTGATTGCTAGCCTGGTTATAGGCCTCGGCGGCCTCGGCGTATTCCTTCTGCCCCTGGAGAGTGTCAGCCAGACCAAACCAGGCTAATTCCAGGTGCGCGGACGGAAAGTAGCCGGATTTTTGCGCCTGAACCAGCAGTTGCTTGTACTGGGCGATGGCCTCTTTGCCATGGCCCGCATCTTTCGTCAGGTTAGCCAATTCCAGCCGGAAGAGAAAGTCCCGGGGATATTGGTCAACCAGCGACCGGGTGACCGTGATGGCCTCATCATACCTGGCCTCTCGGCGGAGGAATAAGCCGAGCGCTGTGCGCGCCTCCACCGAGGTGATCACGCCATGCTCCCCGGCCTCTCGTAAGTCGTCTATTCCCTTCTGTTTAGAGCCGGTGATGCCGGCGGCGCCGGCTACGATCTTGAGCCCAAAGGGCAGGCTACCGATGACGTACTGGTGAACCCCGACGATCAGCCGGGCATCGACGTAGCGGGGATCGACTTTCAATATCTTTTCGTTGTCGCTGCGCGCCTGCAAAGCGACGTGGAGCGCGGAAACGAAGCTGCGGTCGATCATGCCCACGTAAACTGCGCGCAGGCTGCGTGCCCAACCCCGGGCGAACAGCGCGTCCAGGTCTTCCGGGTTCTTGCTGAGCTGCTGTTCGGAGAGGGTTACTACCTTTGTATACAGCGAGTTAACGCGCGCGGCGACGGCCGGATCGGCGGCCACACCATGCTTACTATTTAGGAATCCATCATGGGCATAGAAGGTGGTGTCGAGCAGGTCGAGGCGGTAAAGTTCGCGAAAGATCACGGCGTTGAGCACATAACTAACAGCCAGGGGGTTGGTGTCGTTCTGGGCCTGTACCTTTTCAAAGCGCGACACAGCGCCATCGTAATCGAGAATATAAAGGTGCTGGTAGGCTTCGCGGACCTGCGGATCCAGGTTGAGCGGGTCTGTATCCACCCCAGCCGGGGTCGTTACCGACGCTCTTCCGGGCGCCGGCAGAAGCCCGAATACGAGGGTTAAACTCATGATGGCAAAATACTTAGAAACTCTGCGAAGAGCCTCTAGCGGCGCCTTGGGGCGAGTTGCGATCGAGGACGGCAAAGCGGCCAGCCGGGAGAGCACGCGATTTTTTGGCTTAAATTTCATTAACTTCTAGTATTTGGCCGGGCATTTAGCGCATAAATAAGGAACTACCAATAGACGGGCCCAGAGCATAAAAAGCGACCGGAAGTATGGTCGACGATAGCGGTATTTGCGGACAACAGTTTGCCGACACCGGGAGGTTGCTATGACCAGGCAGGAACTCCTTCGCATCGTTATTCGTCAGGCGCGCGGCAATGGTTTCCCGTTCCGTAAATGGTTTCAGACAACGATCGATCCCTCCTGGACCAATTTTGACGATGCGATCGAGCTGCTTTCGCGCGGACGGCGATATTATGGCCTCCTTTTTGGCCATGATTTTGCCAAGGCTTTCTGGAAGCAGGGTTCGCAGATCAGCTTTATTGTTCCCGCGGCCAGCTACACCCGGCGGGATAAGGATGGCCGCATCATTACTGTGACGCGGAAACCGTTCACCCGTCGCAGCCTGAAGGCCGATGTTTGGAAGTATCATCTGCGTGAAATGGCGGCTCATCATGAGCCCCTCCGCTATATTCGACGGTTTCTGGTGATCGAGGACGACGCGGAACAAACGAAAAGTGTCGCTTCTTAGTTACCTTACGGTGATTTTTTTTGGGACATTTTTGCAACCATCGAGTGATATACTCCCGCCGCTGGACAGCCTACTCTCGGCATGTAGAAATCGGTAGAGGAATGGACGTCCGGTAGCTCCGTCGCGGTACCCACCGCAACCCTGTTTCCGCCGCCCGTTTTGACCAAGCCGCATTTCCGCCCTCCCCCAAGTCACGGTAACAGAAGACATGGCTTTCGGTGTCGTTAAGCGAGATGCGATGCGAAGTCTGCCCGCAGGTCTGCCGGGAGGGATCACTTCATGAAGATAGCTTTGGCAGCATTGTTCGCCGCGACCGTAGCCACCACCACCGGTTCAGCGTGGGCGCAGGATTTAGCACCGGTACCCACGGAGCTGGTTCCTGCAGGTGTTCCGTTACGCGTCGAACTCGACAAAAGCTATCGCATGCGGGTGGGCACGACCATTGAGGGCCACCTCACCGAGCCTGTCTACCTGATCGACCACGTGGCCATCCCAGCGGATTCGAAAGTATTTGGCACCATCACGGGCAAGCATTCGGTAAGCCGCCAGGTGCGCACGGCGGCTATGTTTAACGGCGACCTGACCCCTCTGAAAGACGCCGAAGTGACTTTCAATGATCTCGAAACCCCGGATGGCCGGCATTTCAGCATCGAAACCGACGCTACCGAGCGCACCGCCAGGCTGGTGCGGATGGCTGCGCCCGAGCAAGCGCCTACACAGCACCGGTCGCTGAAACAACGGATAGCCTCGATCTTTTCCTGGACAAAGCAGGAAGCTGCCGCCCAGCTGGCCACGCCGCACAAGATGGATAAGGCCAAAGCGGCGCTCTATGCACAGATTCCAGTGCACCCTCAGGAGCTTTGGGCGGGCACGCAGTATGACGCGGAACTGAAGCAGCCATTGCAGTTAGAGGGCCAGGATGCGCCAGAGCCCGTGGCTGCGGCCGACTTGAGCGAGTTGAAACTGGAAGGCGACCTCGAAGCCCGCCTGGTGGATCCCGTGGATTCGAACACCGCTTCTGCCGGCATGCCTGTCGAGGCAGTACTGACCCAGCCCCTTTTCGAGAACCAGACAGCGCCAGCCGCCCCCGGATCGATCGCTCCCCAAGGCCACGGAAAGCTGCTCTTGCCTGAGGGAACCCACCTGATTGGCAGCGTGGTCCAGGCGAAGCCGGCTGCCATGTTCGGTCACAACGGCAGCCTGCGGCTGACGTTCAACAAGGCGGAACTACCTGAGGGCGACGAGCGGGTCGTGCACGGCCGTGTGGTCGCCGTGGAAAGCGCTCGGACAGACCGGTTGCAGATCGACGAAGAAGGCCAGATCAAGGCCAATGGCGGCAGTCGTTTCTTAGCGCCGATCTCGCTGGGTTCGCTGGCCGCAGTGTCGGACAGCACGGGCGCCGGGCTGATTCGCGAAGCCATGACGAGCAACGGTCTCAATCTGCTGACCCAGGTGGTGGGTACGGCTTCGGCGAATGGCGGTCTGATTTCCGGGTTCGGTTACTACGAAGTGGCCAAGGTGGTATTCGACACCTGGATTGCCCGGGGCCATGAGGTCACGTTCGCCAGAAACACCCGGCTGGAAATTGAACTTTCCCAGCGGTAGCAGCGGCGTCCTGGCTGCGGCCAGGACGAGTTAGTAAAGACGAATTCCCTCCCCCGTATTTCCCCTCCCCCAAAAAAGCAGAAGATGCGGTCTCTGACAGAGACCGCTAAGGGCAATCGCTCTTTGCAATGACAGCAGTAACTTCTTTGGGCAATTGAGGGGTTCAAATTGAAAATGGCAATTGGCATTCGACAACGGAAGTTGAAGGCCCCCGGCTTGGTCGAACCTGGGATGAACGGAAGGAGCGAGATTGCCCGGAACGGAGGGTGGCCGGGCCAAGCGGGATGAAAAGAGGCTATAGCGTGCGGAGGTAAGCCGAGCGAGGGAGCAACGGTAAATCGAAAACGCTAAATCGCATTTGCTTCCCGGCATGACAACAGCGAGTCGATCACAGCGATTGAAACAGTCACCAAACACGGCAACCCACCATCGAGGGATCCGATATAACACCTGACGCAAGTGAGCCAAGCCAATCGGAAACGGCGAATCGAAAACAGCAAACCGCATTTGCTTCACCGGCATAACATCAGCGAGTCAGTCACAGCGATTGAAACAGTCACCAGAAAGGGCAACCCACCATCGTGGGATCCGATATAACACCTGACGCAAGTGAGCCAAGCCAATCGGAAAGGGCGAATCGAAAACAGCAAGTCGCATTTGTCTCCCCGGCACAACATCAGCGAGTCAGTCACAGCGGTTGGAACAGTCACCAGAAAGGGCAACCCACCATCGTGGGATCCGATATAACACCTGACGCAAGTGAGCCAAGCGAATCAGAAAGGGCAAATCAAAAATGGCAAACCGCATTTGCTTCATCGGCACAACATCAGCGAGTCAGTCACAGCGATTGAAACAGTCACCAGAAAGGGCAACCCACCATCGAGGGATCCGATATAACACCTGACGCAAGTGAGCCAAGCCAATCGGAAACGGCGAATCGAAAACAGCAAATCGCATTTGCCAAACCGGCACAACATCAGCGAGCCAGTCACAATGGTTGAAACAGGTCACCAAACACGGCAACCCACCTTGGTGGGAGTCACGTCGAATGCAACATTAACGGTCAGAGCAATGAGAAGTGGCAAATGGAAAACAGCAAACGGCATAAGCCAAACGCAATAGGGCAAGCGAACGATACCGAGGGAACCCGCAATTTCAACCCACTGAGGAGGAGTTGCCGATCAGGACGAAGCGAACTTGAAAAAATGATTCATTGGCCCTTTTCCCTTCCCGATCGGATAGGCGGCCCGGAGCGCTTCGGTGACGTAGGCCTTGGCGGCCGCGACGGCGTTAACCCCCTCGTGGCCGGAGATCAGCGCAGACAACAAAGCGCTGGAAAACGCACAGCCGGTTCCATGGGTGGCGTTAGTGAGGATCTGCTCCCCCTGCAGCCAACTCCGGTCCCCGCCGGCGGTCAGCAGGAAATCGTCAGGGCGGTCCAGGTGCCCCCCCGTGACCACGATGTTCAGTTCCTCGTTGCCGCAGCGGGCAGCGATCTCTTTCAGGCGAAGCGCGGCAGAGGGTATCTGTTCGCGCCCAACCGGGCCATCTGTAAGGATGGCCAGTTCATCCAGGTTCGGCGTGATCCAGCCGACACGCGGGAGCAGATCCTCCCGCATTACCCGAACGGCCGCCGGGTCCATGAGAGGCATCCCGGAGCTCGACCGTAAAACCGGGTCGAGAACGATCCGCTGCCGGGGAATGGCGGTCAGAAACGAAGCCACCTCGGCCGCCACGGCGGAACCTCCCAGCATCCCGATTTTGATGCCGGAGAAAGCCACATCCTCGGCCAGGCATGCCAATGTCTGGCGAACGAGCAGCGCCGGGAGGGGTTCCATCGAGCGGACACCCAAGGTAGATTGCACCGTCAGGGCGGAGATGCAGGCGACGCCGTAGATACCATGGGCCGAGAAGGTCTTCAGGTCGGCGGTGATCCCGGCGCCTGAGGAGGGGTCAAAGCCGGCGATGGTGAGCGCGATCGGCCTGGTCGCGGTCATCAGGCATTCTTCCCAGATTGGCAAAATCTTCTATTTTCCACAGCTTTCGACTCCAGCCCGGGTCATAGCCGGTTCTACAAGAGTATGCTTTGCCGGGTGGAGTTGCCGCGCTTTCCCGGGTGTGACTTTGGTGGGGAAGAATGGCGAGCCAACGCAACACCAGCCCTGCAACTGCCGTCTAATAGGGGTGTCGTGATTGAGTTTTAAGCGACGCGTGTACCAGAAAATAGCTGTTTCAGCAAGGGAGGAATCCTCAATAAGTAATTGACAAACTTTGACTTAGGCCCGAAGCGCTCCATACAATAATTACAGGAGAACAATGTCAACTATCGCAACCCATTCCCATTGGCCATTAGGGCCCGCTATCCTCGCCGGCGCTGTTCTTTCAGCTCTCTGCATCAGCCCCGGATCCACCTTAGCCCAACCTGACTCACCGCATGCTGACAACACGCAGAGCATGGCGCCCGTTGCGCGTCACTCCCACTGGCACCAGACCGGACGAGCTTCCTGGTACGGAAGCGCATTCCAGGGTCAGGCGACTGCCAGCGGTGAACCCTTCAATATGAACTCCATGACCTGTGCCCATCGCAGCCTTCCGCTGGGCGCGACTGTTTTGGTCACGAACCTGCGCAACCATCGTTCCGTGCTGGTGCGGGTTAATGACCGCGGCCCCGTTCCAGAAACCCGGGTGATCGACTTATCGTATGCCGCCGCCAAAATTCTTGGCTTCCGCGGACTCGCTCCGGTGCGGCTAGACCTGGTTGATCCATCGCTCAGCCCTAAGCAGATCGCAGAGCTTAGCTGGCCTGCGCAATTTCAGCGCTGATCCACACGGGCCTTCTTTACAATCAGGCACAGTGTCCCCTACGGAAAATTCGTCGTTCCAGCGCAGCGCAGTTGTTCCTTTGACGGCACAACTGATCGTTGCGCTGGATTTTCCGGACGCCCGGGCGGCACTCAGCCTGGTTGACCGGCTCGAAGGATCCACCCGCTGGTTCAAGATTGGCCTCGAGCTTTACATCGCTGAGGGCAACCCCCTGGTCGCTGAGATCGAGCGCCGGGGATACTCGATCTTTCTCGATTTGAAGCTGCACGATATACCGAACACCGTAGCCTCTGCGGTGCGGGCGGCGTCGCGCCTCGGCGTGAACTTACTCACCCTCCACGCGGCAGGCGGAGCAGACATGCTGCGGGCAGCGGTGGAGGCGGCGCGTGGAATCGAGCGCAGTCCGGCCCTGCTCGCGGTTACTGTGCTGACCAGCCTCGATGGGCCGCAGTTGGAGGCGACGGGCGTTTCCGGCAGCCCCACCCAACAGGTGGAGCGACTGGCGAAGTTGGCGGTGGGCTGCGGAGTGCAAGGCCTGGTCTGCTCCCCCCATGAAGTTGCCGGTCTACGCAGTGAAATCGGCAGCAAACCTCTCCTGGTTGTTCCGGGGATTCGCCCAGCGGGTTCAGCAGCCGGAGATCAACGACGAGTGGCAACGCCAGCTTCGGCCGTCGCCGGGGGCGCCAGTTACCTGGTGGTGGGTCGACCCATCACCCAAGCCGACGATCCGGGTGCGGCAGCGAGAGCGATCCTGGCTGAGATGCAGGCGGCGGTTTAGCGCAGGTTCCGTCGAACACAGCTGACGGGTCTAGTGTAATACTCCACCCATAGAGCCATCGGTTGCTACTCCGTCCTAGCCACAAGGGTGGGTGGCTAGGACGGAGCGGCAACCTTAAAGAAACGGCTGACTAGAGCTTTTCGTAGAAGTCGCAGGCAGAGCAAGAGATGTAAACGCCGCCGGGGACTCCGCGTTCCCGATCCTTGACTCGTTTCACAATGCGCGTTGCCTTATTGCATTTGGGGCATTCCACACCCTTGGCGGTGTCCATCATTTTGGAACGGTCGGCGGTCTTGGCTATCTTGGCCATGGTTTAACTTCTCCTCTTGGACAGGCTCGCTGTCGGCACGCAATTCCGCAGGAACATCGGTTCCGGCATTCGATTCCGGTAGGGATCGTTTGGAATGCGTGAAATGGTTTGCAGCGGGATGTATCCTAAGGCGCTGCTGAGTATTATGTTACACGATCCGCTCGCGCACGAGCCGCCTCAGTTGGCCCGCCGCAGGTCGGACACATTCTGGAACTGCGAGGGAGCGGTGCCCGGCGGCGGCGGAATCGGTTTGGGCTTTTCGTCGTCGGGCATCTGCACCGGCTTGAGCTGCCGGTCGTTGTTGACAGCATTGGGCAGGTCTTCGCCGGGTTTGCGCAAAGACGGTGCGGCCGTCGGACCATGCTCCTGATTGGGGGCAGTGGGAGGGGCGTCCCCAAGACGCACTTGGTGCACAAACTGGCCGGCAAAATAACCGTCGGTCTCATCCTTATCGCGGATAACGGGCGGCTGCCCGATATCCGCGATTTCCAAACGGATGACGCGGTTGCCGTTGAAGCGAACGAACTGAACCTGGTGCGGCGGTTGGCCGTAAATCCATTCTTCGAACGGCATCTGGCCTTCGGTTTCGCGAACTTTCTGATCGGGCTGGCCCATCGCCTTAAGCACCATCTCACGGTTCATGCCCACCAACACTTCGTGGTCCAGGATGGCGCCTTTCAGTTTGGGCGGCAGCGTGTCGGCAAAAGCTTCAACCGGGGTCTTGAGCGAAAAGTCGATCATGGGCGCGATCAGGCTGCGCACTTGGGCGGCCGTCATTTCGGGTACGTACTTGTTGAATACCAGCACCATGCGCGAGCCGATGGGAACCTGACCGTCGTCCTGCGCGAGCGGAGCCATCCCGCCCATGGCGCCGACCTCGATGTGCTGCAAAATGTGGTGGTGCTTCACCGGCCCGTCGTTGAACTCGAACAGGATCCGGTCTGGCCTCACTTCGAACTTGGTGATGACCACGCGGTCTCCGGGTTTAGCGGAGATGCCGTACTTCTCCAACTCGGTCGCATAGGCAGGGCCTGATGGGCTGAGAGCGCCGTTGGCATGAAGGGTGACGCCCCGTGTGCCCAGAGGCAGAGGCCGCACGGCAAAAGCCTCGTCGGCCTGGAAGGTGCGGATCAGCACTTGTTTGGTGCGCTCCGTCAGCGGAGCGGTATCCAGTTTGACGGCGGTGGGTTGAACGGTGGTGAGATTAGCTTCGTGCGCACCCAGGTGTTCGCGTTCCACCGTAAATACCTGAGCATGACCGAACGTTAAGCCGCAAAGAGTAGTGGCTGCCAGCAACGCAGCGGCACGGCGCACGCGAATCTCTGGGCGGCTGGTTGTAGCGAATATCCTGGTAGTGAGCCCGACCATGGCGCATTCCTCATCACGCTCATGATGGTCCCACCGGTAGTGATTTGCAAGTAACGTTTCATGCGCACGCAGAAGAAAGTTTCAGGGCAGCAAATCGGGAGGCAATGGCTCTTATTCGGGAGGCTCCTGCGCCTCGGGAAGGACCGGGGGAGGCGGCGGGGCAACCGGCCCGGCCAGCGAGTTGATCTGCACCAGCGTGGTCCCTGCCGGCGGTTCGATCGGGTGATGCGGAGCCAGTTTGCTGCTCATGGCGTCGAGGTCAACGGGGATGCCTGCCGGGATAATGACCGGCTGCGCATACAAATACGCATATCCGCGGGTGGCGCGCTGGACGATGAAGATACCGATGAGCAGAACGATGGCGGTCACGGTACTGGCTTCCGGACCGTAATCCCCGCCGGTGATCCAGGCAGGACCCACGGTGTTGCTCTGAATGACGGGTGAAAATTGGGTGAGGCCGCTGACCGGCAGACCGAAAAGCAGACACATGCTTGCGTTCCAGGCAAAGTGCCAGCCCCAGCAGACCCAAAGGGCGCGGGTTCGCAGGTACGCGACTGAAAGCAACCAACTGCTCAGCACCGTGACCAGAAAACTGGCACTACCGGCACTGGGGTTGAACAGGTGCATGCCGGCGAACACGATCGAAAAGGCGAGGGTGGCTAACGTCGGCCCCATGGCCTCAATCAAGCGCTGGAAGGGATATCCGCGGAAGGCGACTTCTTCCGCGAGCGCCGCCACGGCCAGCACCAGCAGGTCAATGAAGAGGGTTCCGAACTGGCGCGGAATGGCCCAGAAGGTGACGATCAACCCACCGACGAGCACCATGGGCAGGATGCTGGCGATGAGCATGCCCCACCCGAGTGCGGAGCCCAGGGCAAACTCGCGCGTCCATCCGGGACGTAACGCCAGGCCCATGTCGCGCACGGGCTGGCTTTGCCGATTGAAGAGACGCCCCATCGCGGCGTAGCCCAGGACCAAAAGAAAGAGCAACGCACCGCGTTCAACGAGGAGCGTCCAGACACCGCCGGCCAGGCCATTGGCCGCATGCACGGCGATGCTCTGGGCGAAATAGAAGTAGATGGCGGCGATAACGACGTAGCCGAAGGCCCGGACTCGTTCGGCTGCAGTCATAGGTTTTTCAGGCGTTCTGGTAGAACTGAGCGATCTGCCGGAACTTGGCGAGACGGCGTGCAATCAGCTCTTCCGTGGTCATGGCCTTTAATTCGTTGAGATGCCAGGTGAGTTTTTCGTCGAGCATCGAGGCGGCGAGCGCGGGGTCGTTTTGTGCCCCGCCGGGGGGTTCGGGGACTACATCGTCGACGCACCCCAGGCGGCTTACATCCTCAGAAGTAATTTTGAGGGCAGCGGCAGCTTGGGCGCGCTTACCGGCATCACGCCACATGATGGAGCCGCAGGCTTCAGGAGCGATCACCGAGTAGACAGCATTTTCCATCATCAAGACACGATCGGCGACGGCCAGAGCCAGTGCGCCGCCCGACCCGCCTTCGCCGGTGATGGTGGCGATGGTGGGCACGCGCAACTTGGCCATCTCGCGGAGATTGCGGGCGATGGCTTCCGCCTGACCCCGCTCTTCGGCGGCGATGCCGGGGCTCGCCCCGGTGAGATCGATGAAGGTGAAGATGGGGCGGTGGAACTTCTCGGCGATTTTCATGGCGCGCAGGGCTTTGCGATAGCCTTCGGGATTGGGCATACCGAAGTTGCGGCGTACCTTCTCCTTAGTTCCCCGGCCTTTCAGGTTGCCGATGGCGAGAACCTCTTCTCCGTGGAAGCGGGCCAGGCCGCACGCCATGGCGAGATCGTCGCCGAAGGCACGATCACCGTGGATCTCCGAGAAGTCGGTAAACAGGCGTTGGATGAAATCCATGGGGTAGGGTCGCTGCGCGTGCCGCGCCAGTTCAGTCTTGATCCAAGCTGGATTCGTCGGCTCGGGAACTACGGGTCCCTGCTCAGGATTGTTGGCTGCGTGTTCGGTCATGAGACTTGCATCGCCTGATGCCAGCGCGGAAAGTCTGCCGCTTGGCCTTTGCTTTGGTCGTGTCTTTGGATTATAGCGTTTCCAGCAGTTACCGGGGCGCGGGGGTGGTTACTATGTGCGCGCCCTGGGGATGAAGGCGAACGGAGGCTACACCTCATCAGCAACACGCTGCATGGAAGCGCAGCCCCCAGATTAGTCATCCCGAGTGCAGTCGAGGGACCTGCGGTGCGCCCTTCTCCCAAGCAAAGACCCTACGAGTGAACTCGCGGAGCTTACAAAACCGTCTGTTCCCATATATACAGAGCGTAATGGGGAACCACAGAGGATATCGGTGTGAGAACAAGGCGACTAGGCAAGACTTGCGAGCTCACTCGCGGGGCCTTTGTTTGGGAGAAGGGCGCACCGCAGATCCCTCGGCTTCGCGCGGGATGACAAATTAGTTTGGGGGGCCGACAGGCGGGATGAAAAATTTGTTAAGCGGCCGAGGAAAACGGGACTCACCTTTGTGAGAACGCCTCGAACGGCCTCCCCTATTATTCGAAGGCTTGCACGGCGCCGTGGCCTAGAAGCTGCTCGGCGCGCTCGATGAAGCCTCGGTCGGCGCCGACCGTGAGGCCTTCGGGCTCCAACATGACGCAGTATTCGCCGCGGCGTTCGAGATTGATCATGAGCCTCCCAGGCCCGGGGGCAGCGGTGATCATCGCCCGCAGCGAGCCGAGCATGGCTTCACTCGCGCTATCGAGCGAGACGCGGATGCGCACATTTTGCGGCAGCTTGATCTTGATGTCTTCGAGCGGCTGCACGCTCGAGACCGACAGCTTGGGCGCCGACTCGTCGTCATCCGCCCGCAATACCCCCTTGATCAGGACCGGCACCTCAATCTTCATGCTCTCGCACAGCCGGGCGTAGTCCTTGGGGAAACAGATGATATCGATTTTGCCGACGGTGTCTTCGAGCGCAGCCTGCGCATACATCTCGCCGGAGCGCTTGGATTTGCCGATCTTTAAGCCGACAATCACGCCGGCAATGGCCAACAGATTTTCAGGTTCACCAGCGCCGCGGCGACGGTTTGCCGGTGGCGGCGCCTTCATCTCAAGGGCGGTCGCGGTATCGACCACGTTCAGGTTGCGGAGCTTTTCTGCATATTTATCCAATGGATGGCCGGAGACAAAAAAGCCCAGCACTTCCTTCTCGGCTTGCAGGCGCTGGTTCTCGTCCCAGTCGGGCGTGTTGGGCAGATCGTCCACGCTCTTGTTCCCGTGAGCGCCGTTTTCGAAGATCGCGGACAGGCCGGCGAAGAGCCCGTGCTGCCCGGCCAGCTGGTCGCGCTGGGCCTGCTGCGCCCGCTCCATCGCCCGGTCGGCGCAGGCCATTAGCTGGGAGCGGCGGCCAAAGGAATCGAGCGCTCCGCTCTTAATCAATGATTCCAGCACGCGCTTGTTCATTAGACGCAGGTCGACCTTTTCGCAAAACTCCCAGAAGTTGGAGAAGGGCCGGGCCTGGTCCGGCAATGCGGTGCGCGCTGCGAGAATCGAGTCGATGGCGTTGCGGCCCACGTTCTTGATGGCGGTAAGACCAAAGCGGATGCCGGTGGCGCTGGGGGTGAAGTCGGCACCAGAGACCTGAACGTCGGGCGGATCGACCGCAATGCCCATCTCGCGGCATTCCTTGATGTACTTGACCACATTTTCGGGTTTGGAGATTTCGGAGCTGAGCAGAGCGGCCATAAACTCCACCGGATAATGGGTCTTCAAATACGCGGTGTGGTACGCCAGCAAGGCGTAGGCCGCGGAGTGCGACTTGTTAAAGCCATAGCCGGCAAACTGCTCCATGAGATCGAAGATGCGGATGACTTTTTCTTTGGGATGCTTGCGCGCGATCGCTCCCTCGACAAAGCGGGTGCGCTGCTTGGCCATCTCCTCGGCATTCTTCTTGCCCATGGCGCGGCGGAGAAGATCGGCATCGCCCAGCGAATAGCCCGCCAGCACGTTGGCAATCTGCATCACCTGCTCCTGGTAGACGATGACGCCCAGAGTTTCCTTAAGCAGTGTTTCCAGCTGCGGCAACTCGTAGCTGACCACTCTGCGGCCCCATTTGCGCTCGATGAAATCGTCGATCATGCCACCCTGGATCGGGCCAGGACGATAGAGTGCGTTGAGTGCGGTCAGATCTTCTACCGATGTGGGCTTGTAGCGGCGCAGCACATCGCGCATGCCGCCCGACTCAAACTGAAAGACGCCTGAAGTGAGCGCGCGATGAAAGACCTTCTCGTAGGTCTCGGGATCGTCTAACGGTATCAGCGACAGATCGAGCGCGCTTCCCTGCTTGCGCTCGATGAGCTTGAGCGCATCGTCGATCACCGTAAGGGTGGTGAGCCCGAGGAAATCCATTTTCAGCAAGCCCAGCTTTTCGACAGCTTTCATGTCGTAAGCGGTGACGATTTCGTCGTTCTTGCTGCGGCAGACGGGCACCAGCTCGGTCAGCGCCTGGGGCGCAATCACGACGCCGGCGGCATGCAGACCTGCACCTCGCACCAGACCTTCGAGTTTGCGCGCGGTGTCGATTAGCTCTTTCACCACTGGCTCTTTGTCGTAGGCCTCCTGCATCTGCGGAGAATCCTTGAGCGCGTTGGTGATAGTGACGCCGATGGTGGCGGGGATCATCTTGGCCACGCGATCCACTTCGCCGTAGGGCAAATCGAGTGCGCGGCCCACATCTTTGATGGCTGCGCGCGCGGCCATGGTGTTGAAGGTGATGATCTGCGCTACTTGTTCCCGGCCGTACTTGCGGGTGACATAGTCGATCACTTCGTTGCGGCGATTCATGCAGAAGTCAATGTCGATATCCGGCATGGAAACGCGTTCGGGGTTCAGGAAGCGCTCAAAGAGCAGCGCGTTCTGCAGCGGATCGACGTCGGTGATCTCCATGGCGTAGGAGACCAGCGATCCGGCGGCTGAACCGCGGCCTGGTCCAACCGGAATTTTCTGTTCACGGGCATACTTGATGAAGTCCCAGACGATGAGGAAATAGCCGGCGAACTTCATCTGCTTGATGCAGTCGATTTCGCGTTCCAGGCGCTCTTCGTAATCGGAGAGGGGCCGGCGGCGGAGGCCGCGCTCTCCCAGGTGATGAATAGCGGTGTCAAGCCGCTTGCGAAAACCGGCGCGGCACACCTCAGCGAAATAACTATCGATGGTGTGGCCCGGGGGAACAGCGAACTCGGGGAAAGGATTGGTGACCTTGCTGAGCTTGAAGGAACAACGCTCGGCAAACTGCATGGTGCGGCTGACCACTTCGGGCGCGTGCGGGAAGAGCCGTTCCATCTCGGCCGCACTCTTGACATAGAACTGGTCGCCATCGAACTTGAAGCGCTTGGGGTCGTGGATGGAGCCGGCAGTTTGCACGCAAAGCAGCACTTCGTGGGCGTGATGGTCGTCTTCGCAAAGGTAGTGGCTGTCATTGGTCGCCACCAGCGGAATGTCCAGATCTTTTTCCAGGCGGAACAGGTCGGCGTGGATTTTCTTTTCCAGCTCCAGCCCCTGATCCTGGATCTCGAGGAAGAAATTACCCCGGCCAAAAATGTCCTGATATTGGGCCGCGGTGGCTTTGGCGTCCTCGTACTTGCCGGCCATCAAATTTCCGCAAACCTCGCCCGCCAAACATCCGGAAAAGCCGATGAGCCCGCTGGCGTGCTTGGCGAGATAGTTTTTGCTGATGCGGGGTTTGCGATAGAAGCCGTGCAGAGAGGCCTCGGAGGTGATGCGGACGAGATTCCGGTAACCTTCTTCGTTCTCAGCTAACACCAACAGGTGGTGGTACTTATCTTTTTCGGGCGCAGCGCGGTGGTCGTCGTTGCCGCAGATGTAGAGCTCGCACCCAAGAATGGGCTTGATGCCCTTGGCGGTAGCGGCTTCAAAAAAGTGGACTGCTCCGTAAATGTTGCCGTGGTCGGTGATGGCCACGGCCTTCTGTCCAATGCTGTCGACGTGGGCGACCAGTTTCTCTACATCGCAGGCGCCATCCAACAGCGAATAATCAGTGTGCAAATGAAGGTGGGTGAACTCTGCCATGGGGTACTACCAGTTTAGTCTGCCGCGCTGGTCCCACGCTGAGAGAGGGTGTGCACAACTGGTGCAGTTTGAGGAAAAGAGGGAGGAACGATGGACGACCGGATAATTTGGCGGGGCACAAAAGATGCAGGCTACCCGATTCCGTTCTCGCTGTGGCGCTCGCTGGTACGCGGCGAGCGCTACGAAACGAGCAAAAGATCGAGAACTGGCTCGAGCACTGGCTTGGTGCCGGCTATATAACGGGTGCGGGGAGCGAGCGAAACCCGGCCGTCCTTGGCGAACAGAAAATCAAAGTCCTGGTGACATTCGCCGCAAAGCCAGAAGTGTTCAACGCGAACCTCTGTCCCGATGCGGAGCGTTGTGCGGATGACGCGACCGTTGCGAAGGTAATGAAGTTCCTTGCGGCATTCTGGATTCAAGCATTGAGAAATCATGGAATGTCCTCTCGCATTACACCGGCAAGTCTACTCTCATCAGATTACTTCCGTGACCCACCAATCACCCTAAAGTTGTACTCAGGTAACCGGTATTTTCCTCATAGGAATCGAGTTAGCTACGGGCTTTCTTCATGAAGCTGTGCATATCTTCTGTATAAGTTTCGATGCGCGCTTTTGCGGATGGGGTCAGAGATATTTTGGTGGCTTTGTTCTCCACCAAGGTTGGGTGGAATGGAAGGGCAAACGCTACTCGGAAAGGCGGGAGGCGCCGGCGGAAGCGCGGCAGAGATAAATATCGGCCACGATGCCCGTGGCCACGCGATATTGAGATTGCATTTCGGCGCGAAATTGTTCGGCCTTACTTTCGTCGACCAGGTTGATGGTGCAGCCCCCGAAACCACCACCCGTCATGCGCGCTCCATAACACCCTGGAATGCCGGAGGCAATCTCAACCAGGATGTCGAGTTCGGAACAGCTGGCTTCGAAATCTTCGCGAATGCTGCGGTGGGCTTCCGCCATCAGGACGCCGAAGGCGGCGAGGTCGCTGCGTTCGAGTGCTGCCGCGGCGCGCAGCACTCGGTCATTTTCAGTGATGATGTGGCGGCAGCGTCGAAAGACGTTTTCCGGCATATGTTGCCGGCTCTCGAGCAACTGGGCCTCGGTGGCGTCGCGCAAGGCAACGATTGAGGGATAGTCGCGATGCAGAATGCGGGTACCCTCTTCCACCTCGGCTCGGCGCACGTTGTACTGGCCGCCGGCGTGCTCATGCTTGACCATGGAATTGCAGATAATGAGGCGAACATGCGGAGGAATGGGCAAGAGGCGATACTCGAGCGACCGGCAATCGAGCAACAAGGCGTGGTCCTGCTGGCCGGCACAGGCAATAAACTGGTCCATAATGCCGGATTGGGCGCCCACAAAAGCGTTCTCGGCGCGTTGACAGGCGAGAGCGACGGTGGCCAGCGGCATTTTGACCTGCGCCAACTCGAGCAGCGCGAAAGCGGTAGCCACTTCGATCGACGCTGAAGAACTTAACCCCGCGCCCAGAGGCACGTTGCCATCGAGCGAGAGCTCAAAAGCGCCGATGTGTATCCCTGCCTGCGCCAGGCTCCAGGCAACCCCGAGGGGGTAATCACTCCAGTGCTGGCGGGCCTTCGCGGGCAAAGGATCTGCGGCGAACGAAACCTGTTCGCCCATGTTTTCTGAATAGAGCAGAATCTGGTTGTCGGTTCGCGGGCGAAGGGTGGCGATGGTACGAAAATCGATGGCTGCGGGCATGACAAACCCGCCACTGTAGTCGGTGTGCTCACCAATCAGATTGACGCGCCCCGGCGCGGCGCAACGCACTGCCGGTAAACCCGGTGCGGAAAATTGTGCTGCCACCTTATTTGAGGAGCCCATGATTATGTGTGCTCGCCTGCGCGAGTGCCACTCTATTAATAACAGGGTCTACCCTTTACCGGACATAGCTCCCGCGGTCTTCAGTATTTGGTTCAGCAGCATGGTGGCAAAGGGGTCTTGTCCGTAACCCTGGAAGCGGAAAGTGGTGGCGAGCAAATGGCCTTGCCCCTGGGGCAGATTGGCAAGGTAGGCCTGGTTGGAATTGAGCCAGCCATAGAAAACGCCTGCCAGGACGCTGCCGGAATCCTGCGGACGCAAGCCATCGAGGACGAAGTCAGGCGTAACCGAGGCGGCTTCCCACCCTAGAATTCCGTTCTCGATGACCGGGGCGAGCGGCCTCCACAGCGGGCTCGACGGGAGAACCCAGTTGAAGTTGCTGACCCAATCGCCGCTAAGGTCAGACCCGGCACGAGGCAAAACGCGCAACGGATTTCCTGCTGGGATTGCCTGCGGACTGGCGGCAAGGAGCACCACGGTCCGCCCCTGACGGAGCTGTGCGTTGGTTGCATCATCGAGCGTCGACGAGAGCCACAGGGAATCGTCCGCGCTGCTCTCTGCTATACCGTTGGCGGCCAGGGCGGCCAGCAAGCCCGGCAACTGGTGAAGTGGGTCGTGGATGGTTACGCTCACCCCAGCGATCGACGACAGAGCGGGGTAAACGGAGAAGCGGTAACGGTTCTGAGCCAGCGTCCTGCCCTGAGCGTCGACCAGTTGCAGGCGAAGAAACACCGGCGTGGCAGTTTTGGCCTGTTCGGCTTTGAACTGCAGCGACCCTGCGGACGCGACGGCTCCAGACGTTGGTGTTTCGGCAAGCGCCAGCGCACCAGATTGACCATCGGAGGTTTGCCACAGAATCGCTGCTCCCTGCAACCCTGCGGTGGAATAGTGCGACACAGTGAGCGGCAAGTCTATGGCCGAGCCAGCGGTGAAGTTATGGGTGGGAAAGTTGGCCATCACCAGGTCATCCTGTTGCAACTTGCCCAGGTCTTCGGCAAACGCCTTGGGCTGACGCCACATGCTCATGAGGCCATTGGCTTCCCAGTTGGCGTCGGTGAGCTCGGTGATGACGTAGCCTTGAATGCTTGCCTGCTGGCGCATCTGCTCGATTTCATACTTGAGCGCAAGGTATTCGTGTTTTTCGGTCGCCAGCGCGAGCGCATCGTAATCGGGATAAATGCGATCGAAGCCCCAGGATTGGAAGCGATCGAAGACTCCGTCGGCGCGAGTGATGGCGCGTCCGGCAAAGTCACGCGGGAACCACCAGGGTAATTGATCGCGCGAGGGCAGTTCAGGGAGACCCCAGTTGCCGAATTCCGAAACCAGCAGGGGTTCCTGGCCGGTGGTCACCGCATCGCCGTAGGAACTGAAGAGCCATTTTGGGCGGGCTGCATAGTCCTTGACCCAGGTGGCCCATTCGCCGGAGTGGTCGGGGATGGAATAGTAAACGTGCCAGTCAGCGAAATCCGACTGCAGGTGGAAGCCTTTGCAACAAGCACTGTCGTCGGTGATCAGGCGGCCCAGCGGGGCGGTGAGTTGTTTGAAATCCTGGAAACTCTTGAGCAACCAGGCGCGCTGATTGGCCTGGGTAAAGTCCATGCCCCACTGCTCGTTCATGATGCTCTGGATGACGATGGAAGGGTGGTTCCAATCCCGTTCCACCTCGGCGTGAAAGGTATCGGTTCCCCGCTGGGCGGCTGCTTCTGTCCAATGGTAGACGTCATTCCACACTGGGATCTCATACCAAATCAACATGCCGGTTTCGTCGGCGGCTTCGAGGTAGCGCGGATCGGGGACCTTGATATGGCAGCGCAGCATGTTCAGACCCATGGCTTTAGAGGTGAGCATTTCCTGGCGGATGAACGCCGCGGATGGTGGCGAGTAGATTCCCTGGGGATAGAAATCCTGATCGAGCGCGGCACGCATGTAGAAAGGCTTGCCGTTCAAAAAGAGCTTTCCGCCAGCACTGGTCAGCTCGCGAAAACCAAAGCGCGTGTGCGCCAGCTGAGTAGCCTGGGTGTTCACCCGCAGCGAGTACAGGTTGGGGTGGCCACCATCCCACAGCATGGGGTGGGTCAGATGGGCCTTGCCTCGCGCCATGTCTCCCTCCACGACGAGCTCAAGCTGAGACACGGTTGCGCCGTACGGGTCGGTGATGGTTGCGGACAGGGTTGCGGTCGGGGGGCCGGCGCCGGCGCTACCCGCCAGCCTGGCTTCGACAGTAACGTCGCCGCTATTGTGGGGTGTCACGTGGACCCACTCGACGTAGCGCATGGGCACGGTTTCGAGAGTGACGGGTTGCCATACTCCACTGGTCTGGACGTACCAGTTCTGCTTGCCGTGGGGAATTTCGTTGTAATTGAATTTTTTATCTAAAGCAGACTGCGGTCGGTCACTCGGCACGGCGGCAGGCATGGGCGGGTCGAAGACCCTGACCAGAATTTCGTTGCGGCCGCCGCGGACTTTCCCTGTGAGATCGAAGGTGAACGGCGTATAACCTCCCTCATGCTCGCCTACGCGTTTGCCGTTAACCCATACCTCGGTGAAGTAGTCCACCGCACCGAAGTGAATTAGTTCGCGCGTGGCAGGCAGCGGTTGGGGCAGGGTTACCAGTACGCGATACCAGCCGACGCCGGCATAGTCGCGCAGGTCGTCAAATTGGGCATTCCAGGAAAGGCTCGCTTGATCGGGCCGCCACTTCGCCATACGATCGACGGTGGTTGCCGTGAACCGGGCTTTGGGATCGGGGCTAAACTGCCAATGCTGATCAATGACTTGCGCCTGGAGGCCGGACGATGCCATCAGCACGATAAGAAAGGCCATTCCCGCAATCTTCCGGCGCATAAACGAGTTTGCTCCCTTGTGGGTGGTGTAGGTTACCCTCGAAAGCATATAGCAACGGGAGAAGTACTTGGCGCCCACACCTAAAATTCTGCCGCTGTTCGACGGGCACAGATTCCTGCTGCTGTTTTTGTTTCTGTTGGCAACGTTGATTGCCTATCCTTATGCAGAAAACAGCCGGATTGGCTATTTTGCCTTCCGCGCTTTGGGCAGCATGGTCATTGCGCTCAGCGTGTATGTGTTGAGCTTTCGCAGGGTTCTGGCGGTGGTCGCGTTTTTATTGGCTATTCCCGCGCTGGTGCAGCACCTGCTGCACCCGAGTCTGCAGGGCTTTCTTCCGGTGTTGAATCTGCTGCTTAGTTTTGCGTTCGATCTCTGGATCGTGGTGGCGATCTTCCGCCGCGTGTTTTCAAAGGCTCTCATCACTTCAGAAACTATTTTTGGCGCGCTGTGTATTTATCTTCTGAATGGAATCAGCTTTGCCAGTGTTTACGGCCTGATATCGGATCTACAGCCCAAAGCTTTCTTCATGGATCCAGCTACGAACACGCACACCGTTCTCACGCGCTTCGACTTTATCTATTACAGCTTCGGGATGATGACTCAACTTGGGGCCGCAGGCATCACGGCTGTGACTGACCAGGCGCGCTCCCTTTCCGTGATCGAAGCGATTCTCGGCCAGCTCTATCTGGCGGTTCTGATCTCACGCCTGGTGGGCGCTTACCGCATGCATGGGGCGGCGGCGGATACATAGATACGGGATCATCGTCGCGCAAAATCGATGGCGACTTCCGTATGCCGGTATCCGCCGGGGAGGGGAGCGGCCGGCGAGGGTGGGCTTATGGTTAGGTCATACAAACCGTCGGCGATTCGATTCAGAGTCGCCCCGGTCACGCGCAGCGGCTTTTCGCTGGTTCGCAATCTGAGGATGGTCTCCCGCGATACATCCGCTGCCAACAACAGACTTCCCGCTTGATAAGTAACAGAGGTTATCTTGATCGTGCTGCTGGCTTCGCCCACGAGGAGCGGAGCGCTTTTCGAGCGCAACGAGATGCCCCGTTCATAACGGAGTAGACAGCGGGTGCTCCCGCCCAGCAAGGTGAGCGCGATGGCCGCATGCCTGTCCTGGGCGTGCTGCTCCAGTTCCGCCGGCAAGGGCTTGCCATTGCATGCAGCGCCCTCTAGATGGGCCGCGATGGGGATCTCCGGAGCGAAGCGTAGTTCCACCGGGCGGCCGGAATTGTTTGCCTCGAGCTCCAGGCCAGCGGGTACCCGGGCAAGATGCAAGGCGACCGAGCCTCCGGCAATCCTGATGTTGTCGATTGCGATCGAGTCCCACTCGGGGGGCAGGTGGGGGGCAAACTCCAGGTGATTGGTCTGCGCTTCCCTGCTCAGGCCGAGCAGGCCCTCGACCGTGGCCGAGAGAAACGCGGCCGAGGACCAGGTCTGCTCCGGAACCGATTCTGCTTGCTGATGATAAAAGTCGCCGGCGAGTAGCTCGTGCATATGCCCCATGGAATCGAGCGTGCCCCAGGGGAGCAGCGACTGCCAGATGGGAAAGGCCGTGTACGGCCGGTGCTGATGCCAGAACGCCGTAGCCACGCCTGCTGTGCCTAGCGCCGATACGCTTCCTCTGGAGTAGGCGGACGGATCGAATTGTGCGGAGCTGGCCGCTATGCCCCTTGTGCCCCAATCGGTCTCAAAATCGGACGAGGCCAAACGATCGAGAATGGCGTCGCTGCGCTGCTGATCGAGGATGTGGTCAGTCAACAGCACCACCCCGTCATCGCCCCTGCGGAACACGGCATGACCCGATTCGTTATAGCCGTCTATCCACACATGCTGGCGATCATCCCAGTAATGAATGGCGGCCGCAGCACGCGCTCTCTCGCTTGCCCGGGACGCATCTTCCGCCTCAGGCGCATGACCACTCAGTCGCGCGAGCTGCGCAAATGCCGCCGACGCGGTTACCCAGCTTGCGGAGAGACCGAGGTCTTCGGTGATCCTGTCCTGTTCGTCGCCCCCCAATTTTGTGGAGGGGATGCGGGGGAGACCATCCCGCGAGTTGAGCAGGCTTCCACAATAATGGTAGGCCTTTTCGATTTCGCTCCAATGTTGTTGCAGATATTGCATGTCTCCGCTGGCCACGACATAGTGCGCCAGCGTGGTCAGATACTGGAACGTGATGTCCACGTGGACAAACATATAGGGATACCTGGTCGCCCAGTCGGCAGGATCGGCGCTTTGTGATATCTCGTGCCAGATCATCCCGGTCTTTGCGTCCTGGTATTTGGCGATGAAATCGAGCGCTTCCCGGGCGCGGTCGTATTGACCGGTAGCGACCAGGGCCTCGATGGCAATGAGCGCGTCGCCGGCAAAGAACCAGTCGTACTGCGGGCGGCGCGCATTGCGCGAAGGACCGTAGCCGGCAACGAGCCCGCAGCCTAGGACGGGGTTGCACACCCAGGCCTGATCGAGGGCGGTTTGGGCCCAGGCCAGTTGCTGGTTGACGGCCGGGTCGGGAGTGACGATGCGCAGCCCATCCCCGGCAAGGTTTGCGTAATGCGCGGCCGCCTCGGTCTCAAGCTTCCCTGCCGTGCTGAGCAGCTGTTTCATGCTCTGACCGCTTTCGGCAACCACCACGGTGGCGTAAGCAGGCTTGTCTCCACCTGCGCGCACGGTGAAGGCCAGCCGGTTGCCGAGCGAGCCGGGTTGCGCACTGTTGATGAGTTCGTCGTGCGCGATCACATCCGGGGAACCGATGAACGCGGAGTAGCGGCGGGTGCCGTCGGTGAGGACATAAGCCGATTCGGCTGGATTCCACTGCGTGCTCTGCCCTCCCAGCGAGGCAGGCCACATCAGATTGAGAACCGGTTTGAAGTGAACGATGAGGTCAACACTGTGTCGGCTCTCAACGGTGTAGGTCAACAGGATCGCCGGCTGGTTGAGCGGCACGAAGAGCTTTTCCCGGACGATGAAATCCGGACCTATGTAGGTGCGGATGACGGCTTGGGGCTCATAGGTAATCTGGCGCAGCAAGATAGAAGCTTTGATCTCAGTGGTCTCGCCTGCCGGGCGAAAACCGAGTTCATAGCCGCTGACGATTTGTAGAGGGTAGATCCACAATTCAAGACCGCTGGAAGCGTAGCCCATGACGACTGCCTTCTGCCCATGAGCCGCGATGAAGCGTTGCGGACCAACGCTGTCGGTATGAAAGGGCTGCTGGGCAAAGAGGGCCGGCCACGAACAGACGATTACGCAGAGCAGCAAAGCGATCGGGGGCCAGCGGCAGGTCGGTGTCATAGCGAATGCCCTTCCGTCGCGTTTGATACAGTTGGCACTCTTTTCATTCCCCGCCAACGAGGATGGAAAGTTACCAGGTCAATTTTATTGTCTTCTCTACGTAGCCCTGGCCGGGACCGAAATCAATTTGCAGAGTTTGCAATGCGTGGTTGCTCTCTTGCGGTGCGCCATCCAATTTTAGCCTTGCGTGCGGGTCGTTGACCCTGAGCATCATGGTTTGGTGGCTGCCGGCCTGGGCGGCCAACGTTACGGTCAAGGAATTGGCGGAAGGTTGCTGGTTGATTACTTTTATCTGCTGGGTGGTGGCGCCGGGTTGGGGAAGAGCATGCTCGAAGCCCACCTCTACGGCGGGCAGTGGAATGCGCAGCAGTCCACCGGCTAACTTTGCGCCCGGGGCGCGGGAAGCGAGAACGACCTGCTGCGCGGCAGGGCCGGTTGCCCGCACCACCAGCGTGGTTCCCTCGCGGGTCACCTGCAGATCCAGGGTACCCGCGCCCATGGGGACGTGATGGAGCCTGGCGCCGTCCCACTGTGCCGGCAGGCTGGGCGTGACGGTGAGCTTGTTCGCCAACGCGTCCCATTCCAACCCGAAGAGTCCGCGTAACACCGGCGAAATTACCATGGCCGAGGACCAGAGCTGATGCGAGGTGCTGCGCCCCAGGGGCGCGAAGAATTGCCCGGAAAGCAGCTCCGTGACCGCACCCGGATCTTGCGCCCAAGTCAAGTCGGCATTTTGCATCAGGTGGGCATACCCGGAGAGACTACGGCCGTTACGATATTCCGCAAGTGCGACCCAGCCGGTGTAGAGCGGCCACACGGTCCCCTGGTGATAGCTGATGGGATCGTAAAAAGGAACCGTCGGGCTCAGATCGCGGGTGCCCCAGTCGGTCGAGAACTCCTGCGCCGCCCAGCGGTCCAACATGGGCTGCGCATGCTGCAAGCGGTAGGTGCCATCCCAGGAGGCGACCGCGGGAAAGATAGTCGGGCTGGCATCGACGCTGCCGTTGGCGTTGCGGCTAAAGGCATAGAATCCGCCACCCGGCAGCAGGTACTCTTTTTCAATCGCCGCGCCGATGCGGCTCGCCCTGGCCGCTGCCTGCTGTGCGATGTCTGTGTGCCCCGCAGTGCGCGCCAGTTCTGCCATGGCCGTGCTTGCTTGCTGGTCAAGCGCGGCCAGATAAATCTCCTGATGGGGCATGCCGGGGGGCCAGGATTCCACCCAGCCCGACCCTTCTGTGTTTTCGTAGATGCCATCGCCATCGGAGTCGTGTGCGCACTCAAATTGCCAGGTCCGCTCCAACGCTTCCCAGTTTTTCTGAATGAAGCCCGTGTCTCCACTTACCTTGAGGTAATCGTCACTGGCCATGAGAAGCAGCGGGTTGGCATCTGCCGAGGCATACGCGTACGGCAGGCTCTTCCAATCGACAAGACCGGCGGTCTGCGCCCACTCATGGATGATTTTGCCTTCCGGGCTTTGCCGCTGGATGAGAAAGTTCAGCTCCTCCCGGGTCGTTTGGTAGTCACCGTAGCTGTTCACGGCATACAGGGTCCACAGGGCATCGCGGCCGAAGTACCAGCCGAAGCCGGGTCGGGCGGAATCTCCTGAATTGAAGAAACCTGCAACCAGGGCGGTTTCGGCGTGCGCAGGCGTAGTTTCGACACGCAGCTGATCGATGGACGCTTCAGCCCAGGCAAAGGCCTGATCGAGTTTCTGGTCGGGCGTTTCGATGCTCAGGTGTTGCGCCGAGAATTGTTGAAAGTGATTTTGCGTATCGCCATAGAGCCGGCGAAAGGAGCTATCGAGCACTTGCAGACGCGCGGCCAGCGCGGGGGTGGTCGAGGTGACCGTGGTGTCACCTGTCGTTAGCAGTAAAGGATAAAGCTTGCCGCTATCGGTAGCTGGATCGAAATGGAGGACGAACTGCAGCGGGTAATTTTTGGGATGCTCCTGGTAGGGCGCAAGAATCCCATACTGGGCGGTGGGCATCGCCACGGCGGCGGCATGATCGGGAAAGTTCAGATGCAGGACATAGAAGCCCGATTGCCCAGTCTTGACCCACTCCGGCGATGGACTGTCATCGGAAAGCGCCGGCCACATGCGCTTCATCTCCGGCGTGAAGCTGAAGGTGAGGGTCATGGGACGCACCGACTCGATCTGATAGAACCCGAGAGCGCCCGCGCCGTCAGGGGCAGTTTGCGGGGCGAGGAGGGTTTCGCGCACGGTGAAATTGGCGTGAGCGAAGGTGAGGGTGGTGCGCCCTGGCTGCACGTCGATGGTGGCCGCCTGCTCGTTTACATCGATGGGGACGGGATAGTCTTTCATTTCGGCGGAGATGCGCATGTGGCTCAGAATCTTCCAGGGAAAGATCCAGGCTTCGAAGGATCCATCCTGCTGACCGAGCAGCGTTCCGCGCGGGCCAATGACGCTGAACGGCTTCTGCGCCATGATGTCGCTGCTGATGATGGGCTGGCCCGGCTGGTTGGCAACAAAAAAAGGCAGCGGGCGCAGGTCACCGTTTGGCTCGGCGCCCTGCGACCGCGTGGAGAGAACAATCGTCGTTAAGACGACAACGAAAACAGCCCAGGTCTTCATATTCCTACTGGTAACCGTGTGTGTTACATGAGTATCAGAAGGAGAAGCGACCGGCAAATTGCAGGCGGCGTAACGAGGTTCCGTCCTGCGAGGAGAGAGAGCTGGAAATGGTGCCCGCGCTGCCATCCTGGCAATCGACGCACGAGGTCGGCTGTCCGAGGTTGACGTGGTTGAACGCGTTGAAGGCTTCGGCACGCAATTGGAAGTGCAGCCGCTCGGTCAGGTTGAAGTCTTTGGCGAGCGAGAGATCGGCATTCCACAAGCCGGGCCCGAAGAGGGTATCTCTTCCCAGGTTGCCAAACGTGCCCGCCGCCGGACGGGCATAGGGGCCGAAGGAATTCTGCGGTCCGGAGGGTTGCAGCACATAAGGCGACGGGGTGAAGTATTGCACCTTGTGGGTTTGCGCGTTGAGCGAACCAGCGTGCAGACCGAAGCCGGAAGATTTGGTTTTGTTGAGGAAACCGACGACGTCGTTATCGGACGCGCTCGACGCGTACCCCGGCGTGTAGGGCAAGCCGCCCTGGATAGCGACATTGCCATTCAGGGTAAAGCCTCCAATGACTTCGTTCACCCAGCCTTTTACGTTGCTGCCAAACATCTTTCCCTTGCCGAAGGGCAGATCATAGTTGCCGGCAAAGACAAAGGCGTTGCGGCGGTTGTAGTAACTGGAGCCGTAGCCGACGCGGGGATCGATGAAGAAGTAATAGGACTCGTGGGCCATAGCACGCGACCAGGTGTAGTGGGAGAGAAACTGCAATCCCTGGGCGTAGCGTTTTTCCACGACCACCTGCAGAGCCTGGTAGCTGGTGGTGGCTTCATTGGCGTTATAGCGCAGGTCCTGCTCCCAACCGAAGGGGTGGCCGAAGTTGACGCCCAACTCGCGCTGGGCGGTGCCGTCGAAGTAGGGCCGGCGTTCGCTTTGTGTGTAGGTGACGCCGGTTTCCGGATTGATTTGATCGAAGCCGGCAATGGTTTGCTGGTTGGGGCTGGCCTGGTTCGACGAGTCAAACATGTTGTGGAAGCCGTGGCTGCCGACATAGCCCACCTGTAGCGACATGGTGGAATTGAATTGCTGCTGGATGGTGAGGTTCCAGGCATCGAGCGTGGGCAGGCGAACATAGAGTGGCCGTGTGGGAACCTCGACTCCATCTGGCAAGGGATAATTGCCGCTGGCCGGAATGGGCGCGAAGGTAAAGCCCGGAGGGCCCTGCGCCAGGTTGAAGACGGCGGCGGCGTTCGACTGCGGATTCAGGTTCTGGGACACCTGTGTCGGGAAAGAGAAGGTCAGCACTTCGCCAAAAGTGTCACCGGACCATCCTTGGCCGTAGACGCGTCCGTAGCCGGCGCGCACCACTGTGTTGGTGTGCACCTGGTAGGCGAATCCGATTCTGGGCGCCAGATTGGTCCAGCTCTTTTGCACGTTCAGGTTCGTTCCCCAGGGACCATAACCGGCGATGCGAATGTTGCCGGTATTCAGGTCGAGCAAACCGCCCTGCCCTTTGCCGGTAACTGTTTCCGGAAAATACATCTCCCAGCGGAGGCCGTAGTTGACGGTTAACTTGCTGGTGGCGCGCCATTGATCCTGACCGTAGAAGAAGAGGCGCTTTTGCCGTTCCTGGGCATCCGTGTTTTGAGTTTGGGTGCGCTGATAGGTGGATACGTCGCCCAACATAAACGTGGCAAACCCTAAACCGGATGAGGTTGACCCTGTAAGGGGGTCGAGCACACCTGCTGTGCGTGTCTGGTAAAAGTGGAAATTGCCGGAACGGACATTATTATTGTCGAGACCGACCAGGTGGTTCAACGCATAGCGCAAATCGGCGCCGAAGCGGATGTTATGGTTACCGACCTGGTGGGACCAGTTGTTGACGATCTGATATTGACTGGAGTTTTGCAGAAACTGTGCCGCGGAGGTGCCGTATTCCAGAGTGCCGCCGCCGTTGGTGCCATTGCTCGCGTTGTCGATGTTGAACTGGGGCAGACCGCCATTGAGTGTCAGGTCGCCGACGTTGGCATTGGGAATGCCCAGCGTGTTGCCCAGCGGCTGGTTATAGTTGGGGCCATTCTCATCCACGTGGATGCGCAGGTAGCCAAAGCGAACGTCGGTGAGCCACGAGGTGGAGACCACGTTGTCGATACCGGCCGCTACGCTTTGGTCGCGCGCGGTGTCGGTTCCGGCAAATCCACCACTGCCGAAGCCCTGACCACCGGCGGCGCCGAAGAACGGTGCACCCGACAAATTGGAACCAAAGTAGGTGTAACGGCCAAACGCGTGGAGCTTGGCCGAGACTTGGCTGTCGATACGCGCGTCGGCCTGGTTGGTATTGAAGATGCCCGAGCCGGATGCGGAGTAGTTGTTGACGATGCCTGCTCCGGCCACGTTGGGAGCCGGTAGCAGTTTGAGAAGGTTGATAGCCGCGGCATTCAGCCTGGTTGCGGGGATTACGTTGTTGGCGAACGGGGTCCGCCCGGCGAGCCCGGTCTGGTTGGTGGTGGGATCGAAAATTTGCCCCTGGCCCCCTTGGAGGTACTCGCTGAAGTCACAATTGCCGGTGGTGCAGCTGCTGCGGGCAAGGGCGGTAGGCACCGTGGTGAGGGTGGCCGTTCCGGTCTTTTCTCGCAGCCCCTGGTAGTCGCCGAAAAAGAAGAGCTTGTCTTTCAAAATGGGACCGCCAACCGAGCCGCCAAACTGGTTGTGAAGATTGGGAGCCAGGTAGCGGCCGGTCAGCGGGTCGCGAGCAAACTCTGAAAAGGGATCGCGTGCCTGCTGGGCATCGGAGCGGCGGTATTCGAAGGCTGAGCCGTGAAACGAGTTGCTGCCCGACTTGGTCTGGGCGGTTACCAACCCGGCGACCGCCTTGCCGAACTCCGCGTCGTAATTCTGTGAGGTCACCTTCATTTCAGAGGTGGCATCAAGATCGGGGTTGATGACCGCCACGCCGATGATGGGATCCTGGTTGTCGGTGCCGTCCAACTCGTAGCCGGTGGCAAAGGGCAATTGCCCGTTGACCTCGATTTGCTGGCTGCGTTGCGGGTTGTTGGCTTCTCCTACATTCCATCCGATGTAGCTGGTGCCGGGGGTGAGCAGCTCAAACGCCGTGAAATTGCGGTTGAAGTTGGGCAGATTTTCTACTGCCCGTGCATTCAGAATGGTGCTGACCTCGGCACGGTCGGTCTGCAGCAAGGGAGCAGCGGAGCTGACAGTGACGGTATTCGAGGCTCCGGCTACGGAAAGTTGGAGGTCCACCTTAGGTGAGGTATCGGCATAGACGACAACGTTGTTGGCGGAGCTCTTGGCGAAGCCTGAGGCCTGGATGTCTACCCGATAGGTGTCGGGAATGAGGTGTTGTACCCGGTAGTCGCCGTCAGCGCTCGATTGCGTGGTGACCGATGTGCCTTTCGCCACGTCGGTGACCGTAACCGTCGCGTTAGGGATCACGGCGCCGGTGTTGTCAGTCACGGTGCCGAAGATCGAGCCATAAACGGCCTGGGCGACGCCTGCGGGGGTGAACCAAGCCAGCGAGCCGACGACCGTCAAACACAGGGCTCTGCCGACGTTACCTATCATTTTGCTGCGCATACTGAACCTCTCCAAAATTCCGTTCGTTGCTGCCGGGCTTGCTCTTTCTGTCGGCAAGCAGTTCCTACGGGGCCAAGTTGTGTACGTCCAACACTTGGAATCATCGTTTTGCGTTGGGGATGCATCCAAGCAGTTGCGAGTAGTGAGTACGGGTTCACGACGCGCTGCCCAAAAAGTCAGTCAGCAGCGCAATTAACAGTCTTCTCTGCAGCACTGAGCTGCCAACGTTGTTCACGGTGAATTGACAGTGAAAAGCGCCAGATCGAGTTCCGTTTTAAAGCCCTCAGGTGATTTGCCCGACGAGTTTCACCCGTTAAACACCCCTGGGATCAACAACGCCGATCCACGGTCGGCGCTCATCGAGCGGGTGATCGCCAGCACCCACTTCCGCAGTTCGCTTCGCTTGCGGGAGATTCTTCTGTACATCGCAGAATGTGCCCTGCGGGAAACGCCCGAGGCAGCGACGGAGCAACAGATCGGAGTCCATGTTTTTCATCGACCGCCGGGTTACAACAGCAGCGAAGACAGCATCGTGCGAACGCATGCTCGTTTGCTGCGACAAAAGCTGGCCGAGTATTTTTCGACCGAGGGCAGCGCGGAACCCCTGATCGTCGAGGTGCCCAAGGGGCACTATCTGCCGATTTTCAGGCTTCGCGAATCACCGCCCCACCCACAGCCGGTGGCCTTGCCGGCGGAGCCGAAGCCGAACCCGGAGAGAGTTCGCGACGCACGCAATTGGCGGTCGATGCCGATTGGTTTCATTCTGGGCGCACTGCTGGTCTTGAGCCTGGTGGCTTTAGGGTTTTTGTTTTTCCGGGGCGTGCCCAACGCGTTCGCGGAGCGATCGCCGGTCGAGGTTTTCTGGAGTCCATTTTTGTCGGGGGAACCACCGGTGGTGA
This sequence comes from uncultured Acidobacteriaceae bacterium, assembly GCA_963834445.1. Taxonomy (GTDB): domain Bacteria; phylum Acidobacteriota; class Terriglobia; order Terriglobales; family Acidobacteriaceae; genus PALSA-350. The sequence continues at coordinate 1,627,858 of CAWIBU010000009.1, read as the reverse complement.
TTTACAGCAACACACGCTTCCTGGGTGACTCCAAGACCGGGTTGCGTTATGCTCCCGCCGGGGCGATACCAACGTCCGAACCGGTGGTTGATCACTACACCGGCATTGGCGAGGTGGCGGCGGTTTACGATTTGACGCGGCTGTTTGACGCTCACCGGGCCGCGTTTATCTTGAAGCGCAGCCTGCTGGTGACGTGGGACGAAGCGAAATCAAGAAACCTGATCTTTATCGGTTCGGCGGCGGAGAATCCCTCGTTGCGCGCGCTGCCTTCGTTGACTGATTTCACGATGGTGGCGAATCCTGAATCGGCTGGGTTCGTAAACAACCACCCGCGACCGGGAGAACTGCCTCTGTATTCGCGGCCAGAGCATCCGCTGGCCATGGATTACGCCGTAATCGCGCTCGTACCGGGGGTAGAGCCGGGTAAGCGAACACTGGTGTTCAGCGGCTTGACTACCCTGGGGACGCAAGCCGCAGTCGAGTATGCTTCGCAAAAGGACACGGTGTCGGAACTATGTAAGCTGGTGTGTTCGCCGACGGGAGAAGTAAAGCCTTTTGAGGCCTTGATCCAGGTTGGGCTGGTAGGTGGTGTGCCGCTGCAAAGCAAGCTGGTTGCCATTCGGGTGCACTAGTGGAGTCGGTCCCAGGTTCGTTCGATGCATCGAAGAACGGCCTCCAGGGCTAAAGAGTCTGCGTGAGAGCTAGCTTTTTGCTGGGAGATATGGGGCACCCGCCTTGGTGGCTCGGGGAAAGTCAGTAAAAGCTAGCAGATGTCGCTGACAGTCTCTGGTGGTGCGTGTTACGCAGATCGTTTTGCTATTGCGCTGGCTCTAGCTTGAGCTGGCCGGCGGCATGGATCTGCGATGCGATGTCGAGCTCCCGCTTGGCATCGTCTTCCTTGCCCAGCGCCCGGTAGGCCTGTCCAAGCAGGGTGTGGGTGATGTAGTTGCTGGGATCCATCTTCTCGGCGTGCCGGAGGTACATCGCCGCGCTTTCCGGATCGCTTTTGCGCAAAAAGACCTTGCCCATTTGAATGAACGGTCCGGTGCTCGAGACGTCGAGCGAGATGGCCCTGGTCAGAGCCTCCTGCGCCTGCTGATACTGGCCCATTCTCGTGTAGACGTCGCCCAGGCGGTCGTAAACGGCAGGATAGCCGGGATTCACGGTCCTTTCCTGTTCGAACTCCTGGAGGGCGCGGTTCACGTCGGACTTGTACAGGGAAACCTCGCCCAACAGGAAGTGGGCGAGCGGCAGACCCGGCGTTAGCGTGAGGGCTTTCTGCGCGTCCTGCGCGGCCAGTTCGGGCAAGTCGGCGTCCATCAACATACTGCCGGTGAGCAGGTAGGCGGCGGCTGAGTCCGGCTTTACGCCGTATTGCATGGCGAAGGCTCCGCGCGCCTCGTCATAACGCCGTGCGTTCATGTAGCAAAGTCCCAACACATGGTTCGCGTCGGCGTTGGCATTGGGCATGTATTGCCGCACTCGTTCCAGAAAAGGAATAGCCGCGGCCGGCTGTCCCAACCGGTAGAGCGTCAAACCGCGCATCTGGATCGACTCCAGATCGGCCGGGTCCTGGGCCATCGCGGCCGCGAAGGAGCGCTCCGCATCCATCAGCTTGCCGGCACGATAAAAAGCGATGCCTTGTTCGCGGTTCGCGTTCTTTGCAGGCGAGGTGGGGCTCTGTCCGAAACACGACAGGCCCAGGAGCAGCAGAGATATCAGGTACCCGGGAATTCGCATGACCCTCTGCAAAGGATACGGCAGTGCTAGCATTTGCACGATGGCTGTTTTGTTGCGATGGATGGTCGTGCTCCCGGTGTTGGTCGCGATCACGAGCGTGGTGCGGGCGCCATCGTCTCCCTATCCGGCAACCACAACCCATCCCTTGCCGGCATGGTTTGTGGATGTAGCCGGGGCCGCCGGCCTGACCATGCAGAACGTGAATGGAGACGCGAACAGCAAAAAATACATCATCGAGACCACCGGCAGTGGGGTGGCGATCATCGACTACGATCGCGACGGCTGGCCCGACATTTACCTGGTCAACGGAGATGCGCGCGATTCCCTCACCGGCCAGGCCAGGACCGTGCAGCCCAGCGGACACCTCTACCGCAACAATCATGATGGCACCTTCCGCGACGTGACCCGCGCCGCTGGTCTCACCGCGAGCGGCTGGGGCCAGGGCGCCTGTGTCGGCGACTACGACAATGATGGTTTCGATGACTTGTACGTGACCTACTACGGAAAGAATCGCCTCTACCACAACGAACGCAATGGCACCTTCAAAGAGGTGTCTGCGGCGGCAGGCGTTGCCGGAAGCGGAGGCGAATGGGGATCGGGTTGCGCGTTTGTCGACTACGACCGTGACGGCAAACTGGACCTGATGGTCGCCAACTACGTTCACTTCGATGTGAAGACTTCACCGCGGCCTGGGGAAGGACAAATGTGCATCTGGAAGGGAACGCCGGTGATGTGCGGGCCGCGCGGTCTGGCTTCCACACCGAATGTGCTGTACCGGAACCTGGGTGGCGGCCACTTCGAGAACGTGAGCAAGGCCAGCGGGATTGAGAAGACCAACGGCCACTATTGTCTCGGCGTGTCGACGCTGGACTATAACCGCGACGGCTGGCCGGACATCTATGTCGCCTGCGACAGCACCCCCAGCATTCTCTATCGCAACAACAAGGATGGTACGTTTACCGACGTGGCCGTCGATGCCACGGCGGCCTTTGACGAAGACGGCCGCGAGCAGGCGGGCATGGGGGCGACCGTAGGGGATTACAACGGGGATGGCTGGCCCGACATTTTCAAGACCAACTTCTCCGACGACACGTCTTCGCTTTACCAGAACAACGGAGATGGCACCTACAGCTCGAAAATATTCGATGCCGGGCTGGGGTTGAACACGCGTTACCTGGGCTGGGGTGTGATGTTTTTTGATATGGATAACGATGGGTGGCCCGATTTGCTGATCGCGAACGGACATGTGTACCCCGAAGTCGATAGCGCGCATCTCGGCGCCACCTACCGGGAGCCGCGCCTGGTTTACTGGAATCAAGGGAATGGAAAATTCAAGGACGTGAGCTCGACCTCCGGCCCGGGAAGCACGGAGCCTGAGTCGAGTCGTGGTCTGGCGATCGCTGATTTCTGGAACGACGGGCGCATCTCGGCGGCCATCAATAATTCGGGAGCGAAACCGTTTTTGCTGGTGAATGAAGCGGCCAATCCAAATCATTGGATGGGGATCGGCGTGGTGGGCACACAATCCAACCGCGACGGCATCGGCGCCAGGGTAACGGTGGCCGCCGGCGGCAGAACCTGGGCGCAGGAGGTGCGCAGCGGTTCGAGCTATCTCTCGAGCAGCGACCTGCGCCTGCACTTTGGGCTGGGCGCCGCAACCAAGGTGGACCGCATCGAGGTTGACTGGCCCAGTGGACGTAAAGAAACGTTCCCGGCTGCCTCGATCGATCGCATCGTTACCCTCACAGAAGGCACCGGCACCGGCCTCACGCAGCGATAGCCCGGCGGCGCTGGTGGGCCAGGGCAGCGGCGGCAAAAGCAATGACGATGGGGAAACATTCCAGGGTATAGCGCGGCTCGGGCGCCTCGAGCGTGAGCAGCAGGATGCTGCGCAGGACCAAGTAAGCTACCATAGCGGTAGCAAATCGCGGCCAGTAAAACGCGCCCGCCAGGGCGGCCAGCAGATATAACAGATTGAGCGCGCCATAGCCATACGCGATGCGCGTTTCTGCGCGATGCAAGTGGTACTGCCACCACCGTAGTTCTATATTGAGCATCTCGACGCGAGGGCGCAACCACATGTCGGCAAGACGTAACAGCGGCAGCGCCACATAATAGCGAAAAAGATGGGCGTGGATGCGTTGCGCGGCCAGGGCGGCAAACCCGGCGTCGATTTGCGGTGTCAGGGCGTCGCCGGCATTGTATTGCTCGATCAAAGCGAGCGTCTCGCGCCGGTTGGAGTCAAGGGCTCGCGCCGGCAGGGCGTGGAGATCGATGTCATCCCCGGGCACATTCCAGTAGATTTCGTAGGTGGAGGCGAAGTCGGCCACCCATGTTTTACTCCAGCGTTGAAAGCCGGGATCCTTTGCTTCTCCGGGATCGGTTGCCGAGCGCGGAGCCAGCGGCTGGAATACGTGGAAGGTGCTCCAGTTACGCAGGGTCCAGGCAACGAAGGGCGCCGCCGCCAGCAGGCTGCAGAAAAGCGCAATGCGCAGCGTGCGCGCGCCGCGACCGTAGAGGACGAGCGCAGGAAGAAAAACGGCGGGCAGCAGGACACCGTCGGGCCGCAGCAGGGCGCAGTAACTCCAGGCAAACGCGAGCGCCAGCATGGGTCGCCAGCCGGGGCTTTCCAGCACGACGGCGAATGCATGCAGGCCCAGGGCGACGCAAAAGATGGAAAGCGTCTCGGTGAGTGGCATGGCCACGTAGTTCGCCGTGAAGGGGCAAAGGGCGGCGAGCCACAGCGCCACCATGGCGGCCCGGGGCCCGCAAAGGCGGCGAACGAAGGCCGCAATGAGCAGGCAGGTCCCCAGGTCGATCACCGCTTGCAGGTAGAGGACGGCCTGATAGTTCTGCTTGCCGAAGAGCGCGAAGCAAAGGGCGAGGAAGGCGGGGTATCCGGGCAGCCGGACCAGGGTGGGGGCAATCCCGGTTACCGAACCCGCCTGCACGATTGACCGGCCATAGATGCCGTGGGTGAGCCAGTTTCGGGCGATATCCGCGTACAGGAGGGAGTCGCCCTGGATCTGCGGGAAGGCACGGATAAACCACACCCGCAGTACGGCTCCCGCTGCGAGGGCGCATACGATAGAAAGCATTGTGCGGAGGCGGAGGGCGGGCATTCCCCCGAAATCATACAGGGTTGGGGGTAGAATAATCGGGTGGCAGCGGGCGGGAGTAGCTCAATGGTAGAGTAGCGGCTTCCCAAGCCGTTGGTTGCGGGTTCGATCCCCGTCTCCCGCTCCACAAACCTTAAAAAGAAGCTGGCTACAAACGTCGTCACACCCTTTTAGCTCATTTAGCTCTTTTAGCTCATCATTATTTCAGGGTTGTCAGGCCCTATCGCTCATTCTTGCCATCATTCTTAGGTTACCCCTGACTGAGGCTCATGAGGCAACGGACAGCCCCGGTAAGTCCCGTAGGGACGGCTGCCGCTAGCCCAGGATGAAATCCTGGATGAAATCCTGGGTTTTTCGACGCGAAAAGGGAGCAGTCCCGCAGGGACGGCTGCCAATCCTCAGGATGAAATCCTGAGTGCCGCTGGAACCTGAAAAGAAGCTAATGGAACACAGGACTATCGTCCTTCCCACCGGCAGCCGTCCCTGCGGGACTGCTCTCGTCTTGCAACAGCCACCCAGGATTTCATCCTGGGCTAGCGGCAGCCGTCCCTACGGGACTGATCCGTCTCGCAATTCGCAACCCAGAATTTCATCCGGGCTAGTTTCATCCGTCCCTGCGGGACTGTTTCTTAACAGCCATCGGGTCCGCCCTGTTGGAGCGCTGTCGATTGGGAGTCTGTGCCCTTTTTCCACCAGGATCGGAGACCATCGACAAGCTGGGAGGCCCCGCTAGACGGTTTGCGCCACCAGATAGATGAGCAGGACCATCAGGATCAGGCTCACGCCGGCGCTGGGAAAGTAGCCCCAGCTTTTGCTATAGGGCCAGGCTGGAAATATGGCGATCAGCGTGAGCACGAGCACGATCACCAGGGCATCGGAAGGCTTCATCGCCGGAGGGTTCGGGGAGTTTCTGCGGCAGCAGCCAACACGCCGGCCCGGTCAAAGACGTCGAACAGCATTCCGCGGGTCAGTTTGCCGGTATTGGTGTTCTGCAGCGAGGGATGATAGCTGGCCACCAGAAAACGGCCACCGGGGAGCGCGTATTCTGCCCCGTGGGTGAACTTGAAACGCGGTTTGCGCTCGCTTTGCCCGGTGCGCGCGAGGTGCTGCAGATAGCTGTCAAAGGCGATGCGGCCGAGACAAACCACCACGCGCAGGTTGGGCAACAGGGAGATTTCTTCGTCGAGGTAAGGAGCGCAGTTGGCCAGCTCGGAACGCTTGGGGGTGTTATCGGGAGGCGCGCAGCGGACGACCGCGCTGATCCAGCAGTCCCTCAGCTTCATGCCGTCGCCGCGAGACGTTGAATTGGGCTGCGACGCGAAGCCAGCGTCGTTGAGGACGGGATAGAGAAAGTCGCCGGAACCATCGCCGGTAAACGGCCGCCCGGTGCGATTGGAGCCGTGCGCGCCAGGCGCGAGGCCGAGGATCAGTACGCGAGCCCTCTCATCGCCGAAGGAGGGGACGGGCTTAGCCCAGTAAACCCAGTCCTGGTAGGCGCGGCGTTTGCTGGTGGCAATGCCTTCACAATATTTGCGCAGGCGGCTGCAACGCTGGCAGCGAATGACCTGCTGGTTGAACAAGACCAGCGGATTCAAATTACCTGGGATGGCGCCAGGAACGCTGGCTGGATTGGCCGCCGGCAAACCGGGGCTCGCGCCAGGCGATGCAGGGGTCGTACGGGGGAGGGTGCTCATGCCTGATTGTAAGGCGAAGAGGAAAGACGGCGTAAGATGATTTTTGCTTTTTCCAGCCGCGCTCACGAAAGGCGGAATGGAATGCAATTTCGGACCGCGAAAGGAACTCGATTGAAATTGTCCCTGTACAACGGAAGCAAACTTCTAGCCGCAACCGCACTGCTGGCCGCCGGCTGCAGCCAACAGCCGGCGACACCCACCGCCTCCGCACCGCAGCCCGCTGCACCCGCGGCGATACAGATCGGCGGCGAAGACGTATTGACGCTGACCCGTAAACCGACAGACGGGGGCGCCAAGCCTGAGTTCCTCTCCGTCACCCTGCTGCCTGGGCGCGGGATGAATATGTTCCAGGTCACCGCCGCCATCCCGGGCAAGGGAGAGATACCGCTGCTCCACTCCCCTTCTATTGAGGACGCAGCCCACGTGCTCACCGGTACGGGCCGGGATGCGCTCGGCAACGCGTCTTTTAGCTTTGGCGGCGCGTTTTTGGTTCCCTACCCCAACCGCATCATCGGCGAAGCTTCTTCCGACGGCAAGTCTGTGATCACCCATTGGCGAGGCCACGCGCTGGCGCTACCGGCGAACTTCCCCAGCAAGAACCCCGGCGGCCCGGTGGTCGCCATTCATGGATTGATTACCAAAGACAAGGTGGAAAATCTGCAAACCCAAACCACCGGCGATGGTCAAACCGTAACCGGCGTAATCCATGCGGGTGACTTCGGCGGCCACTGGCTTTCAGACACCGATCTGAACATGACCGTTGCCCTGACCGGCGACGCCGTCGAAACCACGATCACTGCGAAAAACATCGGCAAAGAACCGGAGCCGATGTCGATCGGCTGGCATCCCTACTTTCAAATACCCAGCGGCCACCGAGCCCAGGCGAGATTGCACATGCCGGCGTCGGTGATGGCGACGGTAAACAATTACGGTGACGTATTTCCTACGGGCCACCTGAAGCCGGTCAAGGGCACGGATTACGACTTCAACGCGGCCGACGGCGTCGCCCTCGACGATCATTTTCTCGACGACAGCTTCGCTCACTTCCAACGCACCCAGGGCGCGATCGAAGTCAGGGTGACCGATCCGGACTCGAACTACGGGTTGAAAATTTTGGGGCTGTCGCCCGAGATCAAGACGGTGCAGGCTTATTCCCCCAAGAACGCTACCTTCGTTGCGATTGAGCCACAGTTCAACTTTGTAGATCCGTTCGGCAAGGAGTGGAAGGGCATGGATACCGGTATGGTGACGCTGCGCCCCGGCCAATCCGTTACGTGGAGAGTCAAGCTTGAGTTGTTCAAGCCTTAGCCAATCGGCCTGAGACAACCGAGGGAGAGTGGCTACAACTTTTGCACACCTCCTAACGCAAGATGGGGCTGCTGTCATCGTCCTAAGTAGTGAGGGCCATTACCACAGTAATGGCCTCACACCCGCCGCACACCCACGAACGCGTCCAGCCAGCGCATACTGATTGCATGCGAACAGCAACCGCGGCCCGTTGCCTCTGTTGTGGATACCGGACGCTTTCCATGCCCGATGCGCTGGAGTTGTGCCAGGTGTGCTGGTGGCAAGACGACGGGCAGGACGATCGGGATGCAGATGTAATTCGCAGAACGGTCAATGGCAACCTCAGCTTGAGTGAGGGCCGCCGCAATTACCAGCACTACCATGCTGCTGATCCGCGGTTCGTCGCCCATGTCCGCACGCCACGAGAAGAGGAGCTTATTTAGCAACCATGAGGGTGTGGCCGGGGCCCCGGGAGTAACGGCAAAAGGGTGTATTGTGGTTAATAGCGGCTTTGCATTCTTTGCGCTGCGGGTTTGACCCTCCCGGGAAAGCCTCATACGATGAAAGCAGGCTGTTTACCGGCCACTCCGCGTGAATTGATTGGCAACTGCAGCATCGCGGGGAGCGAGCAAAACCTGGAAGGCATACGTTGAGCTCAACTGAAATGATTGAAACGACACCGCAATCCGACGGCGCGGCGACCGCCGGCGAAGAAACTGCCGGACATGACCACGAGGGTCACGACCATACCCACGATCACGCTCATGGCGCCGCAACCCTGAATCCGGATTGCACCCGGGAAGTTGAAATTGAAATTCCGGCTGATGAAATCAGCCGCCACTTTCAGTCTGTTACCAAACGCTTTAAGAAGATGGCCCGGATCCCCGGCTTCCGTTCCGGCAAAGTGCCGGAATCGCTGATTCGCAGCCGGTTTGCGGAGCAGATTCGCCAGGATGTCATGGAAGCTGTTCTGCCCGGCCATTTTCGCAGCGCCATTGAGGCACAGAAGCTTAGACCCATATCGCAACCGCAGGTGACGGGCATCGATCTGGAAGACGGCAAGCCTTTGCGCTTCAAGGCCGCCTTCGAAGTACTGCCCGAGTTTTCAATTGACGGTTATCAGGACGTGAAGGTGGAGAAGCCTTCTGCCGAACTGACCGACGCCGAAGTAGATGCTGAGCTGGCCCGCATTCGCGATTCCCGTTCAACGATGGAGCCGGTCACCGAGGAGCGGCCTCTCGCCGACGGCGATTTTGCCCAGATCAGCTTTACCGGCAACGTGCTGCCTCCGGATGACGACGAGGCTTCGTTGGAACCGTTGCCCCCCATCACCGGGCAGGACGTCATGGTCCAGGTAGGCGGCCCCAACACGCTCGATAGCTTCAATGCTGCGCTGCGTGGAGCGACGGTGGGTCAGGAGTTGAAATTTGAAGTAACCTATCCGGTGGATTTCGGCGAGCGTCAGTTGGCCGGCAAGCGAGTAGCGTACGACATGGAAGTGAAGGGTCTCAAGAAGAAGATCGAGCCGGAGTTGAACGACGAGTTTGCCAAGGAGATCGGTCCGTACGAAAGCCTGGGCGACTTCACGAGCAAACTGCGCGAACACCTGGCCGCCGATAAGCAGCGGCGGGTGCAGGGCGAGACCACAAACCGGTTGATCGACGCGCTGGTCAATCGCTTCGAGTTCCCTGTTCCGGAGTCGATGATTCAATCTCAAATCGATACACGTCTCGATCGTGGATTGCGTGCCCTCGCGGCGCAGGGGATGCGCACCGAAGATATGCGCAATCTTGATTTCGATCGTCTGCGCGCGGCCCAAAGATCTTCGGCAACGGTGGATGTCAAGGGTTCCATTCTGCTGGATCGCATCGCCGACGCGGAGAACATCCAGTTGCCGGAAGAGGATGTGGACAGTGAGCTGCTGGCGCTGTCGGCGCAGATGCGCGAGCCGGTCGACGCCTTGCGCACGCGTTTGACTGAGGACGGTAGCCTCGCTAGAATCCGGGAACGCTTGCGGAGAGAGAAGATAGGCGCGCTGCTCTACGAGCGGTTAGCGCTTTGACGATGGGAATCAAGAGGTGAAATACCTCTGACGGTGCTTTTCATCAGGAAAGCACACAGAACTGAGGACAGTGGCGCAACGTGATCGTAAAAACGATTTAGCGTCCTGAATGAACAGGCGGTAGCGGACGATTGCTATCAGCTTGAAACGGGCAACTTTACGACCGGGGCAGACAAAGCCTGCGGGAAGCAGAAGCAAGGGAGAGCATGGCACTTGTTCCTATGGTGGTCGAGCAGACGAGTCGCGGCGAGCGAGCCTACGACATTTATTCTCGTTTGCTTCGCGACAATATTATCTTTCTGGGTACGCCGATCGACGATCAGATCGCAAACCTGGTCATCGCGCAGATGTTGTTTCTTTCCGGTGAAGACCCAGAGAAGGATCTTCAGCTTTACATCAATTCACCGGGCGGCTCCATCACCGCCGGTCTGGCCATTTATGACACGATGCAGTTCATCCGTAACGACGTGGTGACCTATTGCATTGGGCAGGCAGCCAGCATGGCAGCATTTCTGTTGATGAGCGGCACCAAGGGCAAACGGTTTGCGTTGCCGAACTCGCGCATCCTGATCCACCAGCCCTCGATGGGCGGGCTTTCCGGTCAGGCAACCGATATCGACATTCACGCGCGCGAAATTTTGCGCATCCGTGAAATCACCAACAAGCTGATGTCGAAGCACACCGCGCAGCCGCTGGAACGCATTGAACGCGATGTTGAGAGAGACTTCATCATGAACGCGCAGCAAGCCAAAGAGTACGGCATTCTGGACGAAATCATAGATCGGCCACGCACCTGATAGGTCATTAGGGCAAAGGAGTTGCAGTATGAAAACGCCGAGGGGAACAGACGATACACTGCGTTGCTCGTTCTGTCATAAGTCGCAGGACGCGGTTGCCAAATTGATCTCCTCACCCAGCGACTATCCGCGGGCATACATCTGTGATGAATGCGTGGCGGTTTGCAACTCTATCCTGGAGGACGATCGGGGCGAGGCTCAACCCGGGGCGGCGCCGGCCCACTTGCCGAAACCGCAAGAGGTGAAGGCGTTTCTCGATGAGTACGTCATCGGGCAGGACCAGACCAAGAAGAAGTTGGCGGTAGCCGTCTACAACCACTACAAGCGTATCCAGATGAACCGGACGCGCGGGAATGACGTCGAGCTTTCGAAATCGAATATTCTGCTGGTGGGCCCAACGGGCAGCGGCAAGACCCTGTTGGCGCACACCCTGGCCAAGATGCTGGACGTACCGTTTGCCATTGTTGACGCAACCACGTTGACCGAGGCCGGCTATGTCGGCGAAGACGTGGAAAACATTATCCTCAAGTTGCTGCAGGCAGCCGATGGCGATGTGGCCCGCGCGCAGACCGGCATTATCTATATTGATGAAATTGACAAGATTGGGCGCAAGGACGAGAACCCGTCCATCACCCGGGATGTGTCGGGCGAGGGCGTGCAACAGGCCTTGCTGAAGATCCTCGAGGGTACCGTGGCGAATGTGCCGCCCCAGGGCGGCCGTAAGCATCCGCACCAGGAGTTCACCCCGGTCGACACCACCAACATCCTATTTATCTGCGGCGGCGCGTTTGTCGGCCTGGAACGGCTGGTTGGACGGCGTGTGGGCAAGAAGGCGTTAGGTTTCAAGGCGTTGTCGGACAAGGACGCTCAGGAAGCGGGCGTTTTGCCGGCTCAGCGCGACACCGAGCTGCTGCGCCAGGCGCAACCCCAGGATCTGATCAAGTTTGGGCTGATCCCCGAATTTGTCGGCCGCCTGCCCGTCATTGGCATTCTCGATGAACTGGATGAGGAAGCCCTGGTGGAGATTCTCACCAAGCCGCGCAACGCCATCCTGAAGCAGTACCAGCGGCTCTTCGAGTATGAAGGCGTCAAGCTGCATTTCTCCGAGGATGCTTCCCGCGCCGTGGCTCGTGAAGCACTCAATCGCAAGGTCGGCGCTCGCGGACTGCGCATGATCCTGGAAGAATTGATGCTCGATTTGATGTACCACCTGCCCAGCAACAAGAAGATCAAGGAGCTGGATATTACGGCGGAGATGGTGCAAAAGCGCGACCTGTCGGTGACCTTGCTGGAAAAAGCTGGTTAGCCTTGTTTTGAGAATTGCGGGAAGCTCGGTTCGTGAAGAGTACGGGCTTCAACCCGTACATAATGAAACGAAGATGGATAGGCTTTCGCCGCTGAGGGCCGGGGTTCGGCATGATTCCGCAGCCCTCAGCGCCTAAAGACGACCCAACTCTTGTGTTTGTGTACGGGCTGAAGCCCGTGCCCTTCACGAGCGGACCTTTTCGCAGCATGTTTCCCCTTTCCCGATTTAGTCCTGTTTTTCCACAGTTCGCAGAATTGCTTGCGAAATATGACTGCTTTCCCTTATCTAAGTAGTTACTTTTTTCGCTCTGTTGATCGCTTCAAGCCTCTAACCTCCGGGTCATTGGCGCAACTCCCTTTTCGTATGTATAAGGGAGTTAAGTGAAAGGAAATCGCGTGACCCAAGCCAAAGAAAGCCGTGAAAAAGGTGATCTTCGCAAGCTGCCCATGATGCCCATCCGGGACATGGTGATCTTTCCTTACATGATGACCCCGTTTGTTGTCGGGCGTGAATCAAGCGTGCGCGCGCTGGAAGAAGCGCTGACGGGCGACCGCAAGATATTTCTGGCCACGCAGCACGATGCGGGTATCGATGAGCCGCGGCCGGAAGACATCTACTCGGTGGGCACCATCGGCAACATCGTGCAGAGCGTGAAGATGCCGGACGGCAACATCAAGGTGCTGGTCGAGGGATTGGAACGCGCCAAGGCTGTCGAGATGAATGACAGCGATGGCTTCTTTGTCGCCACGGTGCGCGTCGCCAATCGGCAGCTCGAGGTGAATCCGCAGATCGAGGCGGTGATGCAGCGCGTCACTTCCCTGTTTGAGCAGTACGTCAAGCTGCAGCAGTCGTTGAATTACGAGACCATGATCGCCGCCGTGCGTATGGATGAGCCGGCCAAGCTGTCTGACACCATCGCCGCCAACCTGCAGCTTTCGATTGAAGAGAAGCAGGAGCTGCTGGACATCTTCGATCCTAGTGAGCGTTTGAGCCGTGTGGCGGATGTGCTCGATATCGAGATCGAGAAGCTGAACATGGATCGCAGCGTGCAGAGCCGCGTAAAGCGGCAGATGGAGCGCGCGCAGAAAGAGTACTACCTCAACGAGAAGATCAAGGCCATCCAGAAGGAACTGGGCCGCGGGGAGAAGAGTGAGTTCGACGAGCTGCGCAAGAAGATCGAGAGCGCAGGTATGCCCAAGGAAGTCTTCGACAAGGCCATCCAGGAGCTGAAGAAGCTGGAGGCCATGCCGCCGATGTCGGCGGAGTCAACCGTGTCGCGGAATTATCTCGATTGGCTGCTGGCGGTGCCGTGGAAGAAAAAGAGCAAAGAGACACGCAGCATCGATCACGCGGAAAAGGTTCTGAACGCGGACCATTACGGCCTCGAGAAGATCAAGGAGCGCATTCTTGAGTTTTTGGCCGTGCGCCAGCTGGTAAAGAATCCCAAGGGATCGATTCTGTGCTTTGTCGGGCCTCCAGGGGTCGGCAAGACCTCTCTGGGTATGTCGATCGCTAAAGCGACTGGCCGCAAGTTTGTGCGCATGTCGCTGGGCGGGGTTCGCGACGAAGCGGAAATTCGCGGGCATCGCCGGACCTACATCGGCGCTTTGCCGGGGCAGATTATCCAGTCCATGAAGAAGGCGGGGACCAAGAACCCGGTGTTCATGCTGGACGAAGTGGACAAGATGGCATCTGACCTGCGGGGCGATCCCGCGTCGGCACTGCTGGAGGTGCTTGACCCGGAACAGAACACGGCGTTCCAGGACCACTATCTCGATGTCGAGTACGACCTTTCGCAGGTTCTGTTTGTGGCTACTGCGAACGTGTTGCACACCATCCCTGCACCGCTGCAGGACCGCATGGAGATCCTGCGGCTGCATGGGTATACCGAGACCGAGAAGCTTGAGATTGCCAAGCAATACCTGGTCAAGAAGCAGCGCGAAGCTACCGGGCTTACGGAGAAGAATGCCGTGTTTACCGACGCGGCGCTGACCGACATCATTCGCGGGTATACGCGGGAAGCCGGCGTCCGCAACCTGGAGCGCGAGATTGGCAATGTTTGCCGCAAGGTAGCGCGGCGCGTGGTGCGCAACGGGGCCAAGCACAAGGAAGAGATTGTCGAGACCAACGTCAATGAGTTTCTGGGCATCGCTAAGTTCCGCGACTCCCAGTTGCATGAGACCAGCGAGATTGGCCTGGTGACCGGGCTGGCCTGGACCGAGGTTGGCGGCAGCATTCTCTCGACCGAAGTGCAGGTACTGGACGGTAAGGGAAAGCTCACTCTGACCGGCCAACTGGGCGACGTGATGCAGGAGTCGGCTCAGGCTGCCTTGTCTTACATCCGCAGCCGGGCGCAGCACCTTGGGCTGCCCAAGGACTTCTACCGCAATGTAGATATTCACGTGCACGTTCCGGAAGGGGCTATCCCCAAGGATGGTCCTTCGGCGGGCATTACGCTGGCTACCGCGTTGGCCAGTGCGCTGGTCAAGGTACGGGTACGGCGCGACATTGCCATGACGGGCGAGATTACGCTGCGGGGTAAGGTTCTGCCCATCGGCGGCTTGAAAGAGAAGCTGCTGGCGGCTCACCGCGCGGGCATTTTCGAAGCGATTTTGCCGCGGGGGAATGAGAAAGACCTGGCGGATCTGCCGGAGAATCTGCGCAGTGTGATGAAGCTTCATTTCGTCGATCAGATGGATGAGGTGCTGAAGATCGCGCTCGAAGGGCCACTGCCCGAATTGCGCGAGGAGACGCCCGAGGCGCTTGCCGCGGTGCCTGCTCCTGCCTCCGCCGGCCAGCCGCGCGCGCAGTAATGCAGCTGGTTACGAAGTTCCTGCTCTCGGCGATGGCCGCTGAGCAGTTCCCTGCCGCTACGGCCCCGGAATTTGCTTTCCTGGGCCGTTCGAATGTGGGTAAGTCCAGCTTGATCAATGGGTTGTTGGGGGAGAAGGCGGCCAAGGTCTCGGCCTCGCCGGGGCGGACGCGCGCCATTAATTTTTTTGCGTTGTCGGATTCTCCGACAGCGCGGTTACCCCGGATGCTGTTTGCCGATCTGCCCGGATATGGGTACGCGAAGATCTCACGGTCTATTTCCGCGGAATGGCCTAAGTTTATTAATCCTTATCTGGAAGAGCGGGCGAACCTGGTGCTCTGCATTTGCCTGGTGGATAGCAATATTCCGGTGCAGGCCAGTGACCAGCAGCTGATTGCTTCGCTCAAGGGGCTGGGACGGAGTTTTCTGACCGTGGGGACCAAGGCTGACCGGCTTTCCGGAAACGAGCGGACCAAGGCGCTGACGCGGCTGAAGCAGGGTTTGGGATTGAGTGAGATTCTGCTGTGCTCGACCAAGACCGGGTTCGGGATCAAGGAGCTTTGGGCGCAGATTATGGCTCGGGCGGATGGAATCGGCTGAAACCGCAGATCTCTCCGCTACGCTACGCTCCGGTCGAGATGACAAATCGTAGATTGGTCTCATTGGCAAGGAACTGGTCGCTGGTCGAGACCGAAAAAGAGCGAAGCGAAAAATTTGTCATCTCGACCGGAGCGTACCCGAATTCCTGTTCCGCTGCGCCAGACAGATCCACGTGTGCGGCTTTCATTAAGGAAAGCCGCATGAAGTCTGCCAACGCCACTAACCTCGACAGGAATTCGGAAAAGCGAAGTGGAGAGATCTGCGGTTAGCTCACCAGGTCGAGTAAGGCTGGCCGTCGCTACCGACCTGATCGGAGCCGCTGTGCACGTCTGTCAGGCCAGGATCGGTCTGATCGACGTTCTGCAGGGTGTCGTCCATGGTGGGCACCCAGGTGGTGCTGCTGTGGGTGACAGGATCGAGCGGCAACGACTTGAGATAGCCGCCACTCACCAGATCATCCAACGACTGCGGCGCCTTATCCTTGTCGTTGGTGTAGGAGTCGATGGCATCGCGCATGACGTGCAGGTCTTCTCTGAGGACCGCTTCCCTTGCGGCACGGATCGAAGAGACATAGGCGGGCACAGCAATGGCCGCGAGGATGGCGATGATGAGCATCACGACCATCAACTCAACCAGCGTGAATCCATACGCAGCGCGATTGCGGGATATTCTCACAAGCCTACCAATCGGAGTACTTCGTTCCATCGAGCGCCGTGCCTTGTGACTTGGAAGCGACATCGAATAGATTTTGCCCGCCCCAGGAATCGCTGTTGGCATCATCCTGCATGGAGCGCATCGTCCACTCCGCCTTGCCGGTCATCGGGTCAACCGGGATGCGGCGCAGAAATTTAAGCTTCTTTCCCTGAGCATCGACACCTTTGACCAGCGTATCGAGGTCAGGCGGATAGTTCTGGCTGTCGACCTTGGTCATGAAGGCGTGACGATCAGCCGCGTCCTTGTAGCGATCAATCGCGTCACGCATCTGCCACAGGTCGTAGCGCAGTTCCCTTTCCTTCTCACGCTTCACGCGAAAGCGAGCCAGCGGCACGGCGGCCGAGGCCAGGATGGCCAGGATGGCAACCGTGACAATCAACTCGATCAGCGTGAGGCCCGCCTGCTTGCCGGGCGTGATGCTCTTGCTGCGCTGACGTAGGTTGTACCGCATAAGGGGCCCTAGGGAACGTGTACGACGGTTTGCGAACCGGCGATATTCATGGATTGTTGCGCGCTGTTTTTTGTGGAAGCTCGCACAACTGCCATCGCGGCGTCCCCAGCCACGTTGGCCTGGAACGTCAGAATGCAAACAGTGCCGGCTCCATTGACACCGGCAACGCCGGGGGGACGGGAAGCGGAAATGACCACATTGCCGGCGCCGTCGTCACGATGAACCAAGGCGATGGCCTGGCCATCGTGGCCGAGATAGTCACCACTATCCACGTTGATCAGGGCCAGCTTGCTGCTGTCATAGTGCAATTGCATGGGCACCGAGAAAACGTCCTGACCGCCGCTGATATTGACGGCCACCTGGAAGGTAGAGCCCACCTTCGGCGTGGTTGCCGGCTGGGCAATCTGCAGCGTCACCGAGCCAGGAATAGGGGGAGGGACGGGCGCCTGACCAGACGTGGGTAAGCCGGGCGGCCCGACCGCCGCATGGGGTTGCAATCCGGGTGGCAATCCGCCCTGTTGTGGGTTCAGCGGCGTTGTGATGCGCCGCAATTCAACATTCGTTCCCGTACCGGTGTCAATCTCCTGCAGGTTCAACGGGCTGATATCGGTGGCGCGCACGACATGGGGCGTGAGCATGAAAATAATCTCGTCATCCGTCTGCTGGTGCGCCGTGGAACTGAAGATATATTTCAGGATCGGAAGTTCGCCCAGGAACGGCGTACCGCCGATGGTGACCAGATCCTGCTTCTGCAGGAACCCTCCCAGGATGTTGACTTCACCTTCTTTGAGCCGCACCACCTGGTCGGCGGTGCGCTGGCTAATGATCGGTTCCGTAATGCCACCAATGTTGGTCGAGCCTTGCTCCTGAGAGGACACAATCTTGATCTTGAGGGTGACATCCCGGTCATAGTGCACGATCGGCGTAATCTCTATCTCCACGCCGACGTCCAGATAGGTGAACTGCGTGTTCACCAATGAGCTGACGACGGCCGTAGCAGCGCCGGTCTGATAAGAACCGGTCGCTACGGGTATACGTTCGCCAATCTTGAGGTCGGCCTTCTGCCCATCGGTCGCGCGGATACTGGGATTTTGCAGGACCTTGGTATCGGAGTCCGAGAGCAACAGATTAGCCGTCGCCTGACCGATCGTCACTGCGAAATTCGTGGCATTCAGGTGCGCAAGATTGTTCAGCGTCAGGTTGGTCGTGCTGCTAGTGGTGCTGGTCGTCCCGGTCGTGGTGCCGGTGGTGCTGCCGGTACTGGTGCTGGTGGCGTTGGGAGGTTGCAGTTGTATCCCGAAGCTCCCTGGCAGCTGGACACCGATGGTGCGGGTCTTGTCCCGATTCACTTCCAGCAAAGCCACATCGACGACCACCTCGGGACGCGACTTGTCGAGATCGTTGATGAGCTTTTGCGCCAGCAGCAATTCGTCCGGGGTGGCGCGCATCACGATGGCGCTCTGGCTTGGTACCCCGTAGAGCTTGGCATTGACCAGCAGGTTACGCAGAGCGGTTTGGATATCGTTGAGGTCGTTTTGCTGGGCAGTGTTCGCCAGATAGAACGTCTGCACCGCTTCCTCTTCAAGCTCCTGGCGCTTGGCGCGGGTGTTCATCGCTACGAAGATGGTGTTGCCGGTGACCGGGTGCCAAAATGTGCCTGAGACTGTGCCCACAATGCGCAGGGCGTCCAGTAACGAGACGTTCGCGATATCGACCTGGATGCGCTTCGAGGTGTATTCGGGATCGAAGAGCACGTTGATCCCGGCTGCCTTGCCCACGGTCGAGTAGACCACCTTGCTGTCTTCGGTCATGTGCAGGGTGAGCGGTTCATTGGAGATGGGTTTCAACTGAACGGGGCTGCCCACTTCGCTGAGCTCAGCTGCCTTGGCATCGGGAATGGAGGTCTCCTGATTAGGCCTGGGGGCCGCCATCTTATCCCGCGCATGCTGGATATCCTGATGGGCCAGCTCGTTACTCGGATCAATCTCGAGGGCGCGCAAAAACTCGGTCAGTGCACCGCTTACATCGCCCTGCGCGTTGAGCTTTTCGCCTTTGCTGACATGGGCGGAGGCGGCTACGAAACGCAGGCGCTCAAACGAGGTTTTGTAGCGAAGATTCTTGGGTTCCTTCTGGAAGGCCTGGTAATAGTCTTCGTAGGCGGTGATGGGGTCGTCTTTGGCCTCGGCGGCCTGGCCGCGCTCGTAGAGCGTCTTGGCCTTGGGGCCCGAAGCGGCAAAGCTGCAGACACTCAGGCAGACACCCAAAGTAAGCGCAGAGGACAGAGCCCAATTCTTTTGCCGTCGATTCATCGCACTCCAAATTGCAAAAACTGCATCCTATTTTCAGGGGAGAATTCGACGTGTTCAAAAGTCACAGAACGCGCTTCTTCCTTCAAAGCAGCCGGTCCTGAATCGATGCGAAACTGTCCCGGGTGAGAAGCTTTTCTCTCTCTTAATAACGCCTGAGTATACCATTCGGATCGCTCCCGCTTTTGCCCCGAAGTCGCGTGCTAGCATGAAGATTCATAACCAAATGTATGCCCCGCCAAACCACTCAAAACACTTCTCCATCCCCGCAAAAGACCAAACCCAGGGAGCCTGTGGCCGCGGGTGAACGGGATGCCGCGGTCAATCGCGCCGCCGGGCACAATTACTTCCTGCTGGATAAGTTCGAAGCCGGCATCGCGCTGCGGGGCACTGAAGTAAAGTCTATCCGCGAAGGCCAGGCCAATCTGAAAGATGCCTACGGCATTATCAAGGACGGCGAAGCGTATTTGCTGAATGCCCATATTGGTCCTTATTCCCATGGCAGCTCGGCCAACCACGACTCACTGCGCACCCGTAAGCTTCTTTTGCATCGTCAGGAATTGCAAAAGCTCATGGGGAAGACGCAACTGAAAGGGTTAACGCTCATTCCTACCCGCCTTTATTTCCGCCACGGACGGGTCAAGTGCGAGCTGGCGGTGGCGAAGGGTAAGCAGGATTGGGACAAGCGCGAGACGGAGCGCCGGCGCGAAGACGATCGCGAGGCCCGGGCGGCGATCGTGCGCAGCCAGCATAAGTAACCGTAACCTTAATAATGCAAGCGACTTAAACAAGGAAGCCAAGCTGCATGAAGAGCAAACTGATATCCGGTAAGCTGGACCGCGTGGCCAGCGAGTTGTTGGTGATTTTTGCCCTTGACGCTGCACAGAAGAAGCAGCCGGCCAAACTCAAACTGTTGGCTGGCGGCAGTGCGGCGGCGAAAGCCACAGCGGCCATCCTGAGCAGTGGGGAGTTTTCCGCAGGCAGCTGTGAGACGGTGTTGCTGCACGCCCCGGCCGGATTCAAGGCGCAGCGCATCCTGCTGGTTGGTTTGGCAAAACTCAGCACGGTCGAAGTGCGCAAGGCTGCAGGGGCGGCGGTGCGGTTCGCCAAGCCACGCAAGCTGCGAGAACTGACCATCGCCCTTCCGGATGGGCTTGACCCTGCGGCGGCGGCCCGGGCTATCGTGGAAGGCGCCCACATCGGCGACTTCGATCCCGATACCTATCGCTCAGACCGCAAGGACCAGAGCATCGAACAACTCAACATCATCGCCAGCGGGGCGAACCAGGCATCCCTTGAGACCGGCGTCCGCGAGGGTGTGATTCTGGGAGAAGCCCAGAACTTTACCCGCAGCCTCGTGAACGAGCCCAGCAATGTGCTGACGCCAACCGCGCTGGGCCAGAAGGCAGCGGACATGTGCCGGCAATACGGCCTGAAATGCGAAGTATATGGAGCAGAGAAGCTCAAAGAGTTGAAGATGGGCGCGTTCTGGGGGGTGACAAAAGGGTCAGAAGAGCCACCCGCACTGATCGTGATGACCTATGAGCCGGCCAAAGCGCCTCCCTCTCCGGTGCTGGGACTGGTGGGTAAGGGCATCACCTTCGACACCGGTGGCATTTCAATCAAGCCCGCCGATGGCATGGAGAAGATGAAGTACGACATGGCAGGCGGGGCAGCTATGATCGGCGCCATGCAAGCCATCGCCCAGCTGAAACCGGCGGTGCGCGTGATTGGCATCGTCTGCGCGGCCGAGAATATGCCCTCAGGCAGTGCGATGAAGCCGGGAGACGTGCAGATTGCGATGTCTGGCAAAAGCATTGAAATCATCAACACAGATGCCGAAGGGCGGTTAGTGCTGGCCGATGGTCTGGCCTATGCCCGGCAGCTTGGCGCGACCCACCTGATCGATGCGGCGACCTTGACTGGCGCTTGTGTGGTCGCTCTTGGCGTCATTAATGCCGGTGCATTCTCTAATGATGACGAGACCTACAAGCATTTTACCGATGCACTCCAACTTTCCGGCGAGCGATTCTGGCGTTTGCCCGTTGAAGACGACTACCGGGAGCAGATCAAGTCCAGCATCGCCGACATCATGAATACCGGTGGGAGCCGTTGGGGGGGAGCGATTTCGGCGGCAATGTTCCTCAAGGAGTTTGTCGAGGATACGCCCTGGATCCATCTCGACATAGCCGGCCTCGCCTGGATCGATGATGCCAAGCCCTGGATGGCGAAAGGGCCGTCAGGTGTGGCCGTGCGCTCCATCACGGAATGGGTGCGCAGTTACGCGAAGTAGCGGCGCACCCGCGTCCGTCAGGCTACGGAGTGGCGCCTGTCAGATGCTTTTCGGTTTTGGTCTCGATTGACTTTCCCTTACTCAATTCGCGTATGAGTCTCTCGTTAAAGGCGGGGATGTCGTCTGGCTTTCTGCTGGTGGTCAGGTTTTGATCGGTCACCACTTCCTCATCTACCCAATGTCCGCCCGCGTTGCGAATGTCGGTTCGGACCGATGGCCAGGAGGTGAGCGTGCGGTGCTTCAACACATTCGCCTCGACCAGCAACCACGGGCCATGACAAATGGCGCCGATTGGTTTTCCTGCATAGAAAAAGTCGGACACGAAGGCAACGGCCTTCGGCTCGATACGAAGTTTGTCTGGATTGATTTGCCCGCCCGGCAGTACTAATCCATCGTAGTCAGTAGGCTTTACGTCGCCGAGTACTTTATCGACCTTGGTATTGTCACCCCAGTCCGTAGACTTCCAGCCGCGGATTTGACCCGGCTTGATAGAAATCACATGCACGGTCGCGCCCGCTTGCTCGAGAGCCTTTTTGGGCTCGGTCAACTCAACTTGCTCAAAGCCGTCTGTAGCCAGGATCGCGATCTTCTTGCCCTGCAATTTTTGATTCATGGTTGAAACCCCTCGATTTCGGCTTACTTGTTATGAGAGGCTCAATCACGGAGAGTCGTTGCCCCTGCACGCAATGTGAAATGTCCATGAAGATCGGGCAGGACGGCCATCTAAAGTTGCGCCAGTTACAACCCAACCTGTGGAGGACTTCCCATGCAATGTGTAAGAACCGCTGTCGCTTCCGTGCTTTTTTTGTCAGGGCTGGGGTTGCTGACCGCATGCAATTCTTCGTCCAGCAACTCGGTGGCGCTGAACGGCGCCGGCAGCACCTTTGTTTACCCGGTGATGGGCCGCTGGATTGAAGATTTTCAACAATCCCATGCCAACGTGCACATCAACTACCAGTCGATCGGCAGTGGCGGCGGCATTCAGCAGGTGAAATCCGGCACGGTGGATTTTGGCGCTTCGGATGCACCACTTTCCGACCAGGAGCTGGCGCAGATGACGCCCGTAATTCAGATTCCTGAGTCTGCCGGCCCGGTCTGTGTCACCTACAATCTGCCCGGCTTGAGCAAACCTCTGCAGCTGTCTTCCGATGCGCTCGCCGGCATTTTTCTGGGTAAGATTACGAGTTGGCAGGACCCATCGATCAAGAACGATAACCCGGGTGAATCGCTACCAAAGGCGAAGATTACCGTGGTTCATCGAGCGGAGGGCAGTGGCACCACGGATGCATTCACTACTTATCTCGCGGCGGTAAGCCCGGAGTGGGCGCAGAAGGTAGGCAAGGGGAAATCGGTGAGTTGGCCCCTGGGGCTGGGCGCTAAAGGAAGCGAAGGGGTTACTGGTCAGGTAAAGAATTCTCCCGGGGCGATCAGCTACGTCGAGTTGACGTACGCGACGCAGAATAAGCTGCCGGTGGCGGCGATCAAGAACCAGGCGGGACAGTACGTGCTGCCAAGTACTGCGGGCACGACGGCAGCCATCGATGCCTTCAAGGACCAGTTGGCGAAGGATCCGCGGACACCGATTGCCAATCCACCGGCCAGTGCAGCGGCGGCTTATCCGATTTCTACGCTGACATTTTTGATCATTCCGAAAGACGGCAAGGATGCGGTGAAGCGGGCTGCGTTGAAGCAATTTATCCAGTACGTGGTGACGGATGGGCAACAGGCGGCCAGTGGGTTGAACTACGCGCCTCTTCCGGAGGCGGTGAAACAGCAGGACATGCAGACGCTGGGTCAGTTGACGGTCAACGGCGGTCCGATCAAGTAGGGGAAACAGCAGGTCCCGACCGAACGTATGCGAATTGGAGGGACCTGCTGTGTTAACTCTACGTGCAATCCACTGTTACATCGCGTCGGGCACGGTGATGCCCAGCCATGAGAGCGAGGTTACCAATGCGCGTTCTGCAACTGCGGCGGTGGCCAGCAGAAACTGGCGGCGCGCCGGGTCTTCTTCGTTCAAGATGTGATGCCGGTGGTAGAAGTTGTTGAAGAGCTGCGCCAGTTGGAAAGCGTGCTTGGCTAAATACGCCGGTTCGGCCGCGGCGATGCACTGGTCAAGCACAATGCTGAGGCGGGAAGCCATGACCCACAACTCCCACAACCCAGCCGATCCTTCGCCCTGTAGATGATCTGCGCTATTGACTTCGGCCAGCGCTGCCTGTGGCGTAGTGCCGGCTTTGCGGAAGATATTGCGGGCGCGCACCACGGCGTATTGCACATATGGCCCGGTCTCCCCTTCGAAACTGAGCGCTTCTTTGAAGTCGAAAGCGATCACGCTGTTGCGGGTGAATTTGAGCATGAAGTAGCGCAACGCGCCGACGGCGATCTGCTGCGCAATGCCTTGCCGTTCCTCTTCCCCACGCTGCGGATGGCGGCTATCCACCTCTTCTTTCGCCGCCGCGATCAGCCGGTCCAGCAGCGCGTCCGCTTTGACGCCAAAACCCTTGCGCCCGGAGACTTCAATGTAGGGACGGCTCCGGTCCTCCTCGGAAATCTGGTAACCGAGATCCAGGGCACAACGCGGTGTCAGCGCAACCATCTCATAAGAAAAATGGACATAGTGCGCAGCAGCGTCGGCATAGCCAAGCCCACGCAGCGCCTCGATCACGTTTGCCTGAGGGTCGGCCTGGCGGCTGTCAATCACGTTGTAAATTGCCTGCGCCCCGCCAAAGTCGGGATGGACCGCCTCGCCGGCTTCGGTCGAGATCCAACACATGTGGTCGTTGTAGGCGAAGAACGGGGCGTAGCCAAAATCTCGACCCAGCAAACCAAACTTCCACAAGTGGTACGCAATGTCCTTACCCACATAGGTGACCGTACCGTTGGAGCGGACGATCACCTTGGCGTCCTCATCCACCGCAGCGGGGTCTTCAGCAGCGGCTGTCGAGGCACGCCGCATCACCCAGCAGCCCTTGTTCTTGCCCTCGGTCTCCAGATAGAGGACGCCCTTTTCCTTTAGCTGGGCGAAGGCCAGGTCCCAAAACTTGAGGTGAAGAATCTCGCTTTCCCGGGGCAGGAAATCGTACTCGATCCCCAGCCTCAGCATGGTCTCAAGGTGCCGGCGCAGCACGGCGGTCGAAAGCAAATCGGCGATCTGCGCAATCTCATTCCCGCCGGCCTCGATCGCATGCAGCGTTTCCAGACGGATATTTCTGCGCGCCTGCTTCTCCGGATCGGGAACGTCATACCATTGCGAAACCTTCGCATAGAGGTCCCAGCAGTAATCGTCAATCCGCTGCCCATTGGCTTTCAGGTCGACCAGTAACTGCTTTACCGCAGCGAGATCGTAGCCCTCAAAGTGGGTCAAGCCAACCACCACATCGGCCACCTGAACCCCGGTGTTATCGATGTAGTTCTGGACGTCGACTTGTTGTCCTGCCGCACGCAGCATGCGCACAAAGGTGTCACCCAGGATGGCGTTGCGTAAATGACCGATGTGCGCGGCTTTGTTGGGATTGATGCTGGTGTGCTCGACGAGGGAGTGAAGATGGCTCTGCTCTTCCACGAAAACATCCCGCGCGATCTGTTGCACGGCTGCTGCGCGGTCGAGCCTGGCATTGATATAGCCCGCGCCCGCGACTGCAAACGAAGCAAAACCCTCCAACGGCATCAGGTCGGCGACCAGTTCTCCGGCAATCACGCGGGGCGAGCGTTTGAGCCGGCGGGCCAGCTCAAAGGCAACCGGCAGGGCGTACTCGCCCATTTCCAGATCCGGTGGCTGCTCGATGGCGAAGTGGGGTAGTTGTACCTGATATTTATCGCTGAGAACGGCGCGGAGACGCTCGCGAAGAAGTCTCTGCTGTTTCCTGTACACGTCGCGCAAACCTCTGATTTTCTTGGCGATTCTAGCAGAACAGCCCCTCCCGTATGGCCTGTTAAGATCGGAATAGTGTCTGATACTTCCAGCTTCTACATCACCACGCCGATCTACTATGTGAATGCCCGGCCGCACATTGGCCACGCATACACCACGGTTGTGGCCGACGCGATTGCGCGGCGCAAGCGAGCCCTGGGCTTTGAAACCTGGCTGCTGACCGGGACCGACGAACACGGGCAGAAAATCGAGCGTTCGGCCAAACTCGCCGGGCAGACGCCCCATGAATTTGCCAGCGAAGTCTCCAGCCAGTTTCGCAACCTTTGGGACCGTATGGGGCTTACCTACGACGATTACATACGGACCACGGAGGAGCGCCACCGCAAAGGCGTGCAAAAGTTATTCACCGTGCTGCAGGAGCGGGGATTTATCTACAAGGGCAGCTATACCGGGCAGTATTGCGTCTCGGATGAACTGTATGTCGATGCGCCGCCGGGGTCGCCTTGCCCCGATTGCGGGCGCATTACGGAAACCGTCAGCGAGGAGAACTACTTCTTTAAGCTTTCCGCCTTCGAGCGCAAGCTGCTGGAGCTGTTCGAGAAGAACCCCGACTTTATCCGACCCGAAGCCCGGCGCAACGAGGTCATCTCGTTTGTGCGCGGCGGATTGAAAGACCTGTCGATCAGCCGCACCAGTTTCGATTGGGGCATCCCGGTCCCGGGCGACGAAAAGCACGTGATTTATGTGTGGATGGACGCGTTGGCCAACTACATCACTGCGCTGGGCTACGGCAGCGATGCGCCCGCGGACCAGCAACGCTTTGCGCGTTTTTGGCCGGCAGATGTGCAACTGGTGGGCAAAGAGATCATCCGCTTCCACTGCGTTTACTGGCCTGCCTTTTTGATGGCCGCAGGTTTACCGGTGCCAAAAAGCGTGGTGGCGCACGGGTGGCTGCTTTTCGAGCAGAGCAAGATGTCGAAGTCACGGGGCAATATCGTGCGCGCGGAGACCATCGTGGAGACGCTGGGCGCGGATGCTCTGCGCTACTTCCTGCTGCGTGAGGTGGTCTTCGGGCAGGATGGCAGTTTTTCTTTTGACGCCCTGGTGCAACGCTACAATGCCGATCTGGCCAACGGTTACGGCAACCTCACCAGCCGGATTCTGGCCATGATCACGCAGAACTTCGACGGAGTGATTCCGGCGGGCGACGCGGAACCGCGGGTCGTGGCCGCAGCCGAAACCGCCGCGAAGGAATTCGCCCAACACTTCGAGGCGCTGGATTTCTCCCGCGCTCTGGAGTCACTATGGGCTTTGGTCGCCGTAGTCGACGGCTACATCACGGAAAAGGCTCCATGGAAGCTGAAGGATCCCGCTTCCCGAGGCGTATTGGCATCCATTCTGTACACCTGCGCCGAGGCGCTGCGGATGATCACCGCGCTGGCATATCCCGTGCTGCCGGATGCAACGACCAGAATCTGGGCACAACTTGGGCTGGGCAATCTTGCCCACGCGGATCTGAAAGACGTGCGCTGGGGACAATTAGCGCCAGGCACCCAACTCGGGCCATCCGGCCCCATTTTTCCACGAGCAGAAAAGGACACGGTCAAACGCATGCAGGAACTGGAGATGAGTAATCCTGGCAAGAATCCCGAAGCGGAGGCAGCGCCGCAACCGGCCCCCACAGCCGAGAAGCAAACGGAAGCCATCGAGGTAACGCAGGTCTCGGAAAGCATCGCCGCCAAAGGCCCGGCCGCATTGACGCCGGCAGCCTCGGTGGGAACCGTACCCCAGGCACCGCCGCCCCCTCCCGCAAAGCCGGGAACCATTACCATCGACGATTTCGTCAAGGTGGAGCTGCGCGTGGGCGAGGTGCAGGTTGCCGAGCGAGTGAAAGGCGCGGACCGGCTCTTGCGACTCGAAGTAAACATTGGCGATGAAGTACGGCAGATCGTGGCCGGCATTGCCGAAGCCTATGAGCCGGAGGCGTTGATCGGCCGCAAGGTGGTGATCGTGGCCAACCTGGCGCCGAGAAAGTTGCGTGGCCTGGAGTCGAATGGAATGATCGTAGCGGCATCCGTGGGAGAGAAAGGTAAACCTGTGCTGGCCAGCTTTCTGGAAGATGTCGAAATAGGCGCCCGGCTCAAGTAACGCCCGGGCTTTTGAGGGTGGCCCAACAGTCTTCACCGCTTTGAAGAGGAGCAGTACTGGTCGACTCACACGCACATCTTGATAGCCCGCGGTATGACGCCGACCGGGATGAGCTGTTGCAGCGGGCATGGCAACAAGGTGTGCGTACGGTCCTGTCCATCGGCATTGGGGAAGGACCCGACACCATGCAGCAGGCGCTGGAGTTGAGCCAAGCCTATACCGGCAAACCGGGTATCCCGCGCATTTTGGCCACGGCCGGCATCCATCCTCATGAGGCCCATCTGGCCGACGCTGCCGCGCTCACTAAGCTCAACGATTTGCTGAGCAGCCCGGACGTATTGGCGGTGGGCGAGATCGGCCTCGATTATTATTATGACCACTCACCCCGGGACCAACAGAAGCAAGCCTTTGCACAGCAGATGGAGATCGCCGCGGCGCATGACAGGCCGATTATTATTCACTGCCGGCCGTCCGATGGCAGCGGCAATGCCTGGGACGACACGCTGGCGATGATCGAAAGCGACTGGACCAGGACCGGGCTGGGTGGCATTCTGCACTGTTTTACCGGCGAATGGGAGCACGCCAAGCGAGCAATGGATTGCGGATTTTTGATTTCCTTCGCCGGCAACATCACCTTTCCTAAGGCGGAGAATATACGGGCCGTGGCAGCCAGGGTGCCTCTTGAGCAGATGCTAATCGAGACCGACGCCCCTTTTCTTGCCCCCCTGCCCCACCGTGGCAAGCGTAACGAGCCAGCCTGGGTGGGTCGCGTGGCGGAAAAGGTGGCGGAGATGTGCGCTGTGACTGCGGAGCAGGTCGCTTCCAGCACTGCCAACAACTTCTTCCGTTTTTTTGGTGTAGCGCCCGATCCGGAACCGTAAGTCACGGCCACACAACAGTTTTTGCGCTCATAATCGAGGAAGGACAGCAACATGGCGGCAGACAATTCATTCGATGTCATCAGCAAGGTCGATGTTCAGGAAGTAAAGAACGCAATGGATCAGGCGATCAAAGAAGTGCGCACGCGCTTTGATCTGAAAGACTCCCACTCAGAAATAAAGCTCCTTGAGGGCGAGGAAAGCATCGAACTGGCATCGTCGGACCAATACAAGCTCAAGGCGGTTACCGAGATACTGCAACAGAAGTTCGTCAAACGGGGCGTGTCGCTCAAGGCACTTGAATACGGAAAGATAGAACCGGCGTCGGGCTCGAGCGTTCGCCAGAAGATTACCCTGCAGCAGGGCATCCCCAGCGAGAAGGCCAAGGAGATCGTGCGGCTGATCAAGGACTCAAAGAAAAAGGTCCAGGCATCTATTCAAGGCGATACTGTTCGCATTACAGGCAAGGATCGCGATACCCTGCAAGAGACAATTGCACTGCTAAAGGGTCATGACTTCGGTATCGATATGCAGTTTACGAATTACCGGTCAAACTAACGGCCGGGGGCTCTTAAGTTTTCTAGTGGGCGTGCCCTGACACAAAAGAGAGTTTTTCCGCAGCCTGCTAGAGTTCAAGAACAAGCATCTGGAGCGTGAGTGAGCACACAAGCGATAGCGACGGCAAAGGAGGTCTTCGACCTGCTGCGCGACGACTTGAGCGCGATCGAGACCGAGCTGGTACGCGACGCAGTCTCGAATGTGGGCGCCATCACCGACATCGCCGACCACCTGCGCGAAGGCGGCGGCAAGCGTATTCGCCCTTCCCTGCTGCTGCTGGCGGCAAAGTCGCTCGGCTACCACGGCCACGGCATGGTGCGGCTGGGCGCGGTGGTGGAGATGGTGCATACTGCGACCCTGGTGCACGATGACATTATCGACGGCGCCGACACCCGCCGCGGCCGCCCTTCCGCCAACACCACGTGGGGCAATTCCAAGTGTGTGCTGGCTGGGGACTGGCTTTATATGCAGGCCTTTCACATCGCCCTGCAGGAACGCAAATTCAAAGTGCTTGACCTGTTAATCGGGCTTACCCAGCAAATGGTCGAGGGCGAGTTTGTGCAAATGGAGAAGCTGGGCCGGGTGGTCGGCGAGGCGGAGTACTACGATCTGATCTACCGCAAGACAGCCTGCCTGTTCCACGTCTCGATGCGTCTGGGCGCGGTGCTGGCGGGAGCTTCGGAAGAAGTTGAAGAGCAGATGGGGGAGTATGGCCGGAACCTGGGCATCGCCTTCCAGATCGTCGACGACGTGCTCGACCTAACTGCCACCGAGCAAGTATTGGGCAAGCCGGTGGCCAGTGATTTGCGGGAAGGCAAGGCCACCCTGGCGGTGGTCCACGCGATGGAGCACGGCACAGTCCCGGAACGCGAGGCCATCCGCAGGGTGCTCGAGGATCTCAGCTTCGAGCGCACCAGCCACCAGGAAGTGCTCGATATCCTGGAGCGCCACGGTTCGGTCAAGTACGCGCTTACAGCTGCTTTTCAATATGCCGAGGTCGCTCGCGCTGCCCTCGCCGGGCTGCCGGAATCCGACTATAAGCGCGCCTTGCTGTGGATGCCTGACTTCGTGGTCGCTCGCGACAAGTAGCCCGCGCAAACTACCCCAATCTTGGCGCCGGCGTGAAGCCGCGCAGCCTTCCCCTATACTGAGCCCATGGCAGCAACCAGAAAATTTGTGCTATGGCTACCGCCGGCCCTGATGATTCTGGTGGTCGCGGTCGAAGGAACGCAACGGTTCTCCATTCAGAATACGGCTGGGTACCTGGCGCCGTTCTGGTTCCGGCATTTCTCCTCGCTGCCTTATCAACGCTATTGGGAGTTCGTCGAAGCTGTGCGTAAACTGGGCCACTTGATTGGTTATGGTCTTGCCGGCGTTGCCTTTTTCAGCGGCACCTATGGATGGCTTAGCCACCGCACGGCAGCCAGTGGTTGGATCTTGAAAAACCGCGCGGCCGGCTGGGCACTTGTTTTGACGATGCTGCTTGGCTCCGCCGATGAGTTGCACCAGCGTTATGTGCCGCAACGCACCAGTACCATCACCGATGTGGGTTTTGACGTGTGCGGCGGTTACTTTGCTTTGATGATCCTCTTCGCCTTTCTCCACATGAGGAAGAGGGCGGTCTAGTCTGGGTCGACGATAATCAAGGGCATTCAGGCCGCTTACAGGAAATGTCTGTATCTCACCGCGCTTTTTGCGGGGAGATGTGGAAAGCTAACGAATCTCGATCTCTATTCTCCGGCGGGTTACCGGCAGATGAGGGTTGCCGGCCGGGAGCCCTGTGACAGGGCAGGCTTTCTCAAGACTTTCGTGGTATTCCGTTCAGCGCCGGGCACCAGGTGGCTGCCGTTTTACCTCAGATCAAGACGGATAGCAGCCCGCTGCCCAGCTTGCGCTGCCCGCCAGCTATTCGCCACTATATATGTGACTTTTTCGACACCGCACACCTCGAGAAAACCCCGCAAGGGACAGCTTGTTCAGGTAATTCAACACAATGTTAATTACATAAAAGAAAGCGGCCGCGCCAATCATCACAATGACAGATCAAACCGCCGCCGATCGGGGCCAAATCCACAGCTTATCCACAGTGTGGATAACTTAGTAAGTTACCTAAATGAGTTCTCAGCAAACGGAATAGGGTCGTTTTACCAGTCTGTAACATAAGCCATTCAGCGCCAGAACCGTCAGGCCGGCGAAGAGGAAGCCGGGCGTCTGCTGTCTGAAGCCGAACCAGGCTAACCAGCACGTAAGCAGGTGGAGCAAAAGAATGGCTGCCGAGCGCTGCTCGCCCAGCTTCATGCCGCGGCCGTTGGCCCGGAAAACAAACCAGGGCAAGGCGACAAAGTAGAAAGGCCACCCGTAGGCAACCAACCGATCGGCACTTGCGCCGAGCAGCGGTGTAATCAGAATGCTGATGCCCCCGTAGACAACGCAAAATCGGAGAACAATGGAGAAACCGGGACTGACCCCAGGCGACGCTTGCGGCGCGGACGAAACGATCTGCCGCCTCAGCACCAAAGCGAGTACGGGGCCAATGCCGAAGATGCCAAACCAGGCAAGCATGAGACGAGACGGTCCCCAGGAAGACGGCCGGCACAATCCAATCGTCTGGATGGCGCCGAGATGGAAGCCGAGGGGAAGCGGCGCAGCCCAGATCGGACTACACTCCGGCAGCGTGTTGCTCCACAGGGGGAGCCCGAGGACATTTTTGAAGAAGCTCCAGAAGACCTTTCCCGCAATATAGACACCCCCACTCATGCCGTGAACGCTGGCCGGGCCGCCCTGGCCATAATGCCGGCTGACGAGGGCGCCGGCGGCCAGCGCTAGCAAGCCAATGGTTGCCGTACGTAACGGGATGCGCCGCCACCCTGCAAAAAGCAGGCAGACCGCAACCAGCACCGTCGACTCGCGCGCCAGGTAGGCAGGAAACAGTAACAGCAAGGCCAGACCGGTATGCCCGAACAGCAGGCACAGCAGAATGGCCGCAAGGAGGGTGGCGTGCAACAGGTCGGGCAAGTAGTAATCGTGGAAGATATCAACCCAAAAGGGCATCAGGAAGACGGCGGCAAAGATCACCGCAGGCGCGCGCCAGGACCAGAGCAGCCCGGCGATCAGGGCCAGCAGGGCGACCAGGCAGGCAATGCCCAGCAGCAGGAAGCCGTTGTCGACGCCCAGGCCGCTGACCCGGCCAGCCCAGCCGGCCACGGCAGGGCCGAGGATGCGCGCTGAAAAGGGAGCAGGAACGAGGTTACGCTGGCCGAGCGCGAGCAAGCGATAGTAGCCTGCATCGGGCGCGTAAACCGCCCCAGGCAGGCCCAACAAGATGGCAAAACACAGGCACCCTGCGGGAAGAAGCAGGGAGAGGGCTCGGGGCATGAGTGCAGGTTAGATCATTTCTCCCGCCCAGGTAATAAGCGGGTTGGTGCGCATCAGGCAAGAAATGGGGTCAGCACGTCCACATATTTCTGCGGCAACGGCACCTTGCGCAGGGAACGGTCGACGGTGACGTGGGTGGTTTCCCCTTCGGCGAGCAGGGTGGCGACGGCGCCGTCCGCTTCCAGGCGCAGCAGGCGATAGCCGAACTTAATCACGGAGCGGCGCATGGCGATGATCGAGGTCTCTAGCAGTAGCTCATCGTCATAGCGGGCCGGCGATTTGTACCGGCAATTGGCTTCAACCACCGGGATGTGGCAATCGTCATCAATTTCCATCTGTTTGTAGTGGAAGCCAAGCTGGCGCAGAAGCTCTACCCGGCCGACCTCAAACCAGATGAAGAAGTTAGCGTAATAGACAACGCCCATCTGATCGGTCTCGGCGTAGCGCACACGAATTCGCGTTTGGGAAACTGGCATGGATGCAATCAGTGTAGCTAGCGGGGCTGAACAAATGGATGGCCGGATGCGAAGGTTACGGGGTGACGGTGGCCCATTCAGGCTTGGTTGAATGGGCCACCCGTCCGTTGCGTTGGACGCACCTACGGTTTGAGTTTGCTGAAGACCTGGAGTTTGGAGATGTCGTTGAACATCACGAAGGCAGCAAAGATGAGCAGGACCACAAAAGCAGCCTGATAGATCCGCTCCTTGAACTCCTGATTAAGATCGCGCCGCATCACTCCTTCAATGAGCAGCAGGACAATCACCCCGCCATCGAGAATTGGAATCGGCAGCAAATTGAAGATGCCCAGGTTGAGACTGATGATCGACATGAGGCCGATAATCGGCTGCCAACCCGGTTCCTGAACGGCCAGGCCGGTTTGGCGAGCAATCCCTATGGGTCCGCTGAGGTCCTGCACGGCGAAGCGCCGTGTCACCATGCGCTGCAACACTTCAAGAATGAGGCCCGAGTAGCGAAGGTTGAAATGCACGGACTGGTGCAGCGCCTGGGGCAGCGACAGTTGCTGGATTTTGAACGGCGGCGACTTGAAACCAAAGCCTATACGGTACAGCTTATGTCCACTGCCCGCATCCGCCATGACGGGTTGCACGTCAATCTGAAAGGTCCGGCCATCGCGCAGCACTGTCAGCAAAATCGGCTTGCCCTTGTTCTGCTGGGAAAACGCCAACATGGCATCAACTGAATGCAAGGCCAGCCCATTCACTGAAAGTATCTGGTCCCCGACCTGCAGACCGGCTTTCGCCGCCGGCATGTTGGGTTCAATCTGGTTGATGCGGATAGGACCGTCCTGCATTTTCGGCACAAACCCGACGGTATCGAAATCAAACTCGTCCGAACCGGTCGGATTCGGTATTGAGAGCTGCGTGCTGACCGTCTGTCCATCTCGCCGTACATCGACCGGAATCGTCTGTCCCACGTTGATTGCAGCACGTATCGAGACCTGCTCCCATGTGGGGTTGATGACATTATCGAATCGGGTTAGCAGGTCACCAGCCTTTAATCCAGCTGCGGCTGCAGCGGTATGGTCGGCAACAAAATCAATGTTCGCGGGTTGCGAACGGAAAGCTTCTACCTCGTTGTGCATCATGTAAAAACCAGTCATGAGGAACAACGCCAACAGGAAGTTGCAAGTCGGCCCAGCCAGCCCGATGAGGATGCGCTGCCAGCGCGGATGGGCGCTGAACTCGCCGGGGTCGCCAGTGGTTCCTTCTCCGGGAGCTTCCCCAGACATTTTCACGTAGCCGCCGAGCGGCAGCAGACTGAGCCGGTAATCGGTATCACCCCGGCGAAAGCCGAACAGACGTTTACCAAATCCGACGGAAAAAACCTCAACCCGCACGCCGCACAACTTGGCGACGGCAAAGTGGCCAAACTCATGCACCAGAACCATGATGCCGAGCACAACGAGCATAGATACAGTGCTGGTTAGAAAAAAAGACATTCCGTTTTTTACCTATAGCGGAGCATGAACCGAAGAAAGCCGTATCCTGTGAGCAAGTTGCACCGAAAACAGCTCAACGCAAGGCAGGCGAAAAACCAGAGACCACGCTATGCGCTACCCGCCGTGCTTCCTCATCCAGCTGAAGCACTTCCTGGATCGTTTCAGGATGCCTCGGCGGCGTAACCTCTAAAACTGCTTCAATTGTACGCGGGATGCTTACAAAGGGAATGGTGCCTTCGAGGAATGCGCCAACGGCGATTTCATCCGCCGCATTGAGCGCAATACAGGCAGCACCTCCCGCTTCGGCGGCCTCATAGGCGAGGCGCAGGCAGGGAAATCGTTCGAAATCAGGAGGTTCGAAGCTCAACTGCCCCAAAGTGGCCATGTCGAAGGTCAGTTCGCTGGGGACGCGCTCGGGAAAGCTGAGCGCATATAAAATCGGCAACCGCATATCGGTCACCGAAATCTGAGCCAGGATGCTGCCGTCGACGAACTCCACCAGGGAATGCACGGCAGATTGCGGATGCACCGTAACCCGGACCGCAGAGGGAGACAGGTCAAAAAGGCGGCAGGCTTCGATGATCTCCAATCCCTTATTAAGCAGCGTGGCGGAATCGATGGTGACGCGCCGGCCCATGACCCAGGTGGGGTGGCGCAGCGCCTGCGCCACGGTGATGTGCTGAAACTGGTCTGCCGGCAGCTGTCGGAAAGGACCGCCGGAAGCAGTGAGCCAGATGCGCCGGACTTCCTGCGCGGAGCCGCCGCGCAGGCACTGGTGGATGGCGTTGTGCTCGGAGTCGATGGGCAGCAGGGGTACGTTACCACGGCGGGCCAGCCGAGTGAGGATCTCTCCCGCGGCCACCATGGCTTCTTTGTTCGCCAGGCCGACGGGCTTCCCTGCGGCCACCGCGGCGTAGGTAGCTTCAAGGCCGGCCAAGCCGACAATCGCCGAGACGACGAAGTCTACCTGGGGCAGGGTCGCAGCATACACCGTCCCCGCTGTGCCATGAACCACTTCGACGCCGGTAACGGCGGCGGCCCTGAGCCGCGCCGCGAGTTCACCCGCCAGGGCTTCGGTTGCCATCGAGACCACAAGTGGCCGCCAGCGCTGACATTGGGCGAACGCCATCTCCACATTGCGGCCGGCTGCGAGGGACGCGACTGCAAATCGCTCCGGGTAACGCTCAACGATGGAGAGGGTGCTGGTCCCGATAGACCCGGTTGAACCGAGGATGCAAAGGTGCTTCAACGCAAGCTGATCCGTGGGAGATAGTGTTGAATCCACTGAGCGTACCACAGCGCGGGCGCAGCCAGCAGGAGGGCATCAATACGATCAAGGATGCCGCCGTGCCCGGGCAGCATCGCGCCCGAATCCTTGATGCCAGCGCCGCGCTTAATCGCAGACTCTACCAGGTCACCCACCTGGGCGAAGACATTCAAGACGACGGCGAGACCAAGCCAGGAAACGAGTGACCCGGCGAAGTGGGCACGGGCCAGCGAGACCAGGGCCGTGGCGATGAGCAGGCTGCCGGCAAGCGACGCCGCACTTCCTTCCCAGCTCTTGTTGGGGCTGATGCTGGGCGCGAGCTTGGTGCGGCCGAAGGTTCGGCCAATATAAAGGGCGGCGACATCCCCGGTCCACACTACGCAAAACAGGTAGACCAAGGTCCAGGGCCCGTTCGGCTGTGCCCACACCAACGGTAGAGTTACCAGGGTGAGACCGCAGTAGAGCAGCCCGAAGACAGAGAAAGCCGTATCAGGCAGAACGCGCTCGATGGGTGCGTGGAAGCTGTACACGATCAGTAGAACCGCACTGCAGAGACCGATGGCCGGCAAGATCAAGTGGGGATTACCGAACGTTGCGGCGAAGACGACTGCAATGGCGGCGAGAAGCAGGGAGCGGATGATACGCGACCCATGGGAATCCGCGATGGAGCAGTATTCCCAGGCGGCGAGGCCGGCGACGAGTGCCGACAGCACGACTACGAATAGATAGGACCCCCACAAAAGCAGCAGCAGCACCAGAGGGATGAGGACAGCTGCCGTGATGACCCTTTTCATGATTTCAAGAAGAATACATGGTGGCCGATGCTGGTTGCTGAAGCCGAAGTTGCGAGGGGAGTCGCCCCGGGAGGAATGAACGAATCATCCCGATCTCCTTCTCCCGGAGATCGGTGGGAGCTGCAAGCGTTGGAAATCTTTGTTAGGTCTGAATCACTCCGGGATTGAACCTCTCGACCACTGGATTGAGCGCGGCAGCCTGGAGCGCTGTCAGCAGCACCTCCCGAGTTTTCGCCGGATCGATGATAGCGTCCACCCACAGCCGCGCCGCAGCATAGCGGCAATCCGTTTGCTGGTCGTAGCTCGCCTGGATCGAAGCGATGACCTGGCTCTTTTCTTCTTCGCTAAGTTGTTTGCCGTCGCGCTCCAGTTGGCGGATTTTAATCTCCACCAATGTGGTGGCCGCAGAGGCTCCGCTCATCACTGCATAGCGCGCCGTCGGCCAGGCGAAGAGGAACCGCGGATCATAGGCCTTGCCGCACATGGCGTAGTGGCCAGCGCCAAAGGAGCCGCCCAGAATCACGGTAATCTTGGGCACAGTCGAGTTGGCTACGGCCGAGACCATTTGGGCGCCGGCGCGGATGATGCCCGTCCATTCCGCATCGCGGCCCACCATGAAGCCGTTCACATCGTGCAAAAAGATGAGCGGGATCAGGTTCTGATTGCAATCCATAATGAAGCGCGCGGCCTTCTCTGCGCTCTCGGCGTAAATCACACCACCAAACTCAACCCGCTTCTCCCCGGTTTGGCTGATGTGGGTTTGATGGGTTTTTTGGTTGGCGACGATGCCGACAGCAAAACCACCGATCCTCCCGTACCCACAGAGGACTGTCTTGCCATAGTCCGCCTTGTATTCGTCAAACTGCGATCGGTCGAGCAGCCGGGCAATGACTTCATGCATATCGTAGCTGTTGCCGGCACCCCTGGCGGGGTCGGGATCGAGCAGCGCATACATCTCTTGCGGGGGAAACCTTGGCGCATCGCGCTTGGCGTCAAACGCCGCACGATCGAAGGGCGCAGCCGGACCATGGCCCAGCCTGCTAACCAACGAGCGCAGCCTGGCCAAACACAAATGATCATTGGGCTCTTTAAAGTCCACGGTGCCAGATATCTCGGCATGCATGGTGGCCCCGCCGAGCTCTTCAGCGGAGTACTTCTGCCCGATCGCAGCCTGCACCAGGGCTGGTCCGGCCAGAAAAAGCCCACTTCCCTCGGTCATCAATACATGGTCGGTCATCACCGGAAGATAGGCTCCGCCCGCCACGCACATGCCCATGATGGCAGTGATTTGTGGGATGCCGCGTGCGCTCATCACCGCGTTGTTGCGGAAAATGCGACCAAAGTCGTCCTGGTCGGGAAAGACGTCCTCCTGCAGGGGGAGAAAGACGCCTGAGGAATCGACCAGATAGAGCGTGGGGATGCGGTTCTCCATGGCGATAGTCTGGGCGCGCAGAACCTTCTTGGCCGTCATGGGAAAGAATGCGCCAGCCTTGACCGTGGCGTCGTTGGCGATCACCATTACCAGGCGCCCCGCCACCCGGCCAAGGCCAGTGACGACCCCGGCGGCGGCGGCGCCACCCCACTCCTCATACATGCCGTAAGCGGCGAAGAGGCCAAGTTCCAGAAAATGCTCGCCCGGGTCGAGCAGCAGGGCGAGGCGCTCCCGGGCGGTCAACCGCTTCTTAACATGTTGGCTTTCTACTGCCTTCGCCCCCCCACCCTGGCGGATCGTATCCTCCTGCTGGTTGAGAGCGCGCAACAGTGCGTCCATGCCCAAGGTGTTGGCGCGGCCCTTTGGGGTTTGCGTATCTAGTCTGGAGTCAAGGGTATTCGAGAACTGCGGGGCGGGTTCGGCCGCGCCCGGTATGGTTGGCTGATCTGGATTTGCATTTGCCATAAGAAAGTCGCCAGCATAACACTCTCCGCCTCGGTATGCCTGGATGTCTCACCAGCAAAGAAAGTAACCGACGGTCATGTCGGAAGCGTAACCAAAGTGGCTCGATAATGCACATTTTCTCTATTTGCAACATCCCCCAAACGTGACATACTGCACTCAGATTATCTTTTGGCCAATCCCCATGGCTAAAAGATTTTGCTATCGAAAGAGATTGACCATGACTAACCTCGTTCGGAAACTGACACATAGCCGTTCCTGGGCCACCACGGAAGCCACCGTGGACTCCTGCAAGTGGGTTCGTTACCACGACCATCTGGGAGGGATTGCGGGCCATTACCAAGTGAATTTCACCTACCGGGCAGGGGATCGAGACGAGGTGAAGCAGGGGGAGTTTTGCCACCAGGGGAGCCAGCATATCGCGCCTTATACCATCGGCGAGAAGCTGAGCATCCAGTACGACCCCAAAAAGCCGGCTCGGCACCACGTTAGCGGTGCGGCCCCGAACTACGAAAAGCTGGAAGCAATTTTGGTGATGACTGTTTTCGCCTTGCTCGCCGGATACGTTCTCTACACGTTTTAATTCTTCTCTCCCGTTCTGTACCTCTGCAGGCGCGGACTGTAGCGTGCCTCGCGTGCTGCGCGCTGGAGCGCACGCTACCGCGACTGATTCTGTCGCGGTGAGGTTAGCGTTTCCTGGATAAGAAACCAGCTCGCGACCTCTCCGTCACTGCCAGCGCTTGCGGAGCCACTGGAATCCCCTTGAATTTTTCCTCCGTCCCACTAGGATGGGTTGGGCCGTTCTCCAGCAGTTGCGGTCACGTCGAAAAAGATCACGGTACATGAAGGCCCATCGCTCTCTTTTCCTGGCTTTGCTTCTCGGGCACTGCTCGCTCGGCCTGAGCCAGGCGCAGGTTTCTCCGCAGGAGGGTGTCTCCTCCGACGACATCAGCGTGGCCGACGGTTTGCAGCTTCCGACCTACGGGCATATCTGGGTTCTCGATACCTGGAAGGGCCTGCACGAGTTGGTCAAGTTGCGGCCGCCGGATAATAGCGCGGACGAACCCGGTTTTTCTCTTAAGCTACGACGGTCGATTGAGTTCAAGGGTGAGGCGTCCCCGATTCGTATTCATGACGCGGCGCCGCAATTCTTTGTGCGCGGCGTCTCCGGCGGCGACACCGGCCGCTCTGATCTGGCCATTGTGCGCCTGAGCATCGAAGGCGAGCGACGGGTGGTATCGAAAGATGCGCTGATGCAACTCAAGCAGCAGGCAAAAAAGGCAGGTTCCCAATTCCCGGATGTGATCGAGATAAAGCAGCAGCGGGTGGGGGCGACGGATTGGTATCGGCTGTCTGCGAAGCAACCTCTCGTTCCCGGCGAGTATGGGTTGATTCCGTTTCCCGCCAGTCCGGGTTTTGCTGAAGGAGAAATTTTCGACTTTGCGATCGATCCCGCAGCGCCGGAAAATGCCGATCCGTTGCGCTCAGAACAGTATCGGGGCACGCAATGAATCAGACACGCCAATAACCCAAAGGTGGGATACGATCTGCCGGCGATGGCGATTTTTTTTGCCCTCATAGAAACGGTAAAAATGCCGCAATCGCTAAGCAAGAATTACTTTCGCGTGCTTTCCTGATACGCTTCGTTCCCCGCGCTGCTGCAGGCGATATTACAAATCCAGGCAAGCGAGCGCAGCGCCAGGCATGTTTCTTAGACAAGCTAAAAAGTAATTCCAGCGCACACCTGCGTGTGCGACGGCAGAGTGCCCGTCCGCATTTACGTAACATATATTGTTTCTTTTACAGCAAACCCGGCGGCGTGCACCTGAGGGGGCAGATCGCTCATCGACTGGGCTCGCTTAACGACAGGCGAGCAGGAAAAGAGTTTATGAACGAGGAGAGGAAACGGCGGAGCCGTCGAGGCCGAGAGCCGGCGCCTGACGACGCAAAGCGGCGATGCAGAAAGCGATGTGCGCATCCAATTCCACACCCAATTCCTGGGCCCCGGTGAGGATATCTTCGCGCTTTACAGCTCGCGCGAAGCCCTTTTCTTTCAACTTCTTACGCACACTCGCGAGGTCAACGTCGAAGATCGATCGGGTGGGTTTGACGAGCGCAACGGCGGTCAGAAAACCGGCCAGTTCGTCGCAGGCAAAAAGCGCTTTAGCGAGATGCGTTTCCCTCGCTACACCCGAGTATGGTGCGTGTCCCATGATGGCTTCGCGAACTTCTTCCGGCCATCCCTGTTCCGTCAAAATTTTGTAGCCCACAAACGGATGCTCTTCTGCGGTGGGGTATTTTTCGTAATCGAAATCGTGCAGCAAACCGGTGATGCTATAGGTCTCATGCACCTTGCTGGCAGCCTCTTCAAGCAGCCCAAGCACAGCCGCTTGTTGCTCTCCGTGAGCACGCATGCAGGCCTCGACAGCCAACGCATGTTTGAGCAAACTCGCGGATTGCGTGTACTGGTTGAGGAGATTCCAGGCGTCGCCGCGTGTGTAGTTTATTGCACCCATTTTGTTACCCTTTGTACGCAGCCCGTCCGGATGCTCCGGTTTTCTTAGGCTTTGTTCCGAAATTCGTACCACGTTTTCCGCTTTGGCCCTACTTTTTAACTTGACATCGAAGGTACCCTGTATCACTGTAAGCATGAATCAGGTAGGGACCGTCGCTAAACGGATACTTGGCACGAAGACGTGCGAGGTGATCCAAAAGAGACGCTTCTTGCCAGGATCGCCCTGCTCTGGCGCTCCGTACAAATTTATGGCAACTACGTTAGCAACTGTCGAGGCGCGTGAGGTTCTTCGGTGCGAACGCTGCACACTGGTGCAGTTCCGCACGGCGAACTCCCTTTGTAGGCGCTGCCACAAACCGCTTGAAGTCGAAGAACCGGAACGGCTCGTTCCGCAATTCGCCGGCGAGCCGGAAGAAGCTGTGGCCGAAGATAACGGTTTGCAAGTTGCGCGCGCCGTGCGCGATCTTCGCAAAGGCCGTAATCTTAGCCAGCGGCAGCTCGCAGGCCGCATGCAGGTACCCCGTACCTATATCTCGAAAATCGAGAATGGCAAGGCAATGCCGACGCTGTCGTCGCTGGCACGGCTGGCCGCCGCTCTCGAAATCGACATTTGTAATTTGCTCCGGGATGCACGCAGCCGCAAGCATGAAGAGACAGCATCGATTCTCGGCGATCCTTTTCTGGCCGAGCTTGCGCCGTACATCTCACAGATGGACAATCTGCAGCGTTCGATGTTCCTGAACCAGGTACGTGACCTGGCCATGGGGCGTCGCAGAACTGCCTGATTGGCGCCCTCCCTGGCCACCATGTTCCGCAGCGGTACTATGCCCGGTAACCCTACCGCGCCCGGTGCCCTACGGGGTTTTGCGGGGGAGGGGACCATGTGCTACGGTCGTAGGGAAAGGCAATCGTTTTGCGATTCCTGCCAGCGAGCCGTGTAGCCGAACTTTCTCCCGAAGAGCAGGCCATCTATTGCCAACTGGACCCGGGGCGTCTTCCACAGCACGTTGCCATCATTATGGATGGCAACGGTCGCTGGGCGGGCAAGCGCAGCCTCAAGCGCTTTCTTGGCCATCAACAGGGCGCCAAATCGGTGCAGTATGTCGTGGAGACGGCCTCGCGCATTAATCTGCCTTGGTTAACGCTTTACGCCTTCTCGCTCGAAAACAATCTGCGCCGCCCCAAGACGGAAGTCAACTTCCTCATGCGTTTGCTGCGTTCTTACCTGGGTGACAATGTGCAACGCATGAACGATAACAATGTGCGCATCGCATACATTGGCCGGATACATGAGCTACCGACGGAAGTGCAGGAGAAAATGCAGTGGGCCGCTGAGGCCACGGCGCACAACACGGGCACGGTGCTCACGCTGGCCCTGAACTATGGAGCCCGCTCCGAACTAGCCGACGCCGTACAGGCCCTGGTGCGGGAAGCAGGCTCGAGGAATATCACGCTGGACAACATCAGCGAGGAAGATATCAGCCGCCACCTCTATACCGCGCATATGCCGGATCCTGATCTGGTGGTTCGAACCAGCGGTGAGTTTCGCGTTTCCAATTTCCTTTTATGGCAGATGGCCTATTCCGAAATCTTTGTGACGGACCGTCTATGGCCCGATTTTCGCGGTATCCATCTGCTCGAGGCCATTGCCGACTACCAGCGCCGCGAACGGCGTTACGGCGGTTTGAACAATCGCCAGGAATCGGACGAGGCGCCGATACCGGATAACCTGCTGGTTCCCCGCTAAGCACGCCAGCAACACTCGCCAAGGCATTGCGGTCACCCAACTAGAAGCTAGACGGGTGGCGCCAGGTCTCGCGTCATCAAAGTTGTTTGATCAGGATTCGTTCCTCTTAAAAAGCGGTGTTGAGTGCGATGCCTTTTGGCACTTTGAGAATGACTTCTCCAATCTCGGCGGTATGCTCGGAGAATGAGCTCGCAGACACTGCCGCGCCCTACGCGTCCCAAACGACGTGCCAGCGGCGCCAGGAAAAAGAAGAAGAATGTGGCCGGCTGGCTTGCGTGGTGGCCTTTGCTGGCTGGCATCGCGATCACGTTTGCTACGGTGAAAACTGCAGAGATTTTGCCGCTGATGGGCGCAGACGGACTGTTCCGGTTGCGCCTGCTCTATCCTTTTGCCCTGCTGCTGAAGCAGCCCCAACTCGGCCTTGCGGAGCAAACCAGCGACAACTGGTCGCAGATCATGCTGTATGCGCAATTTCCTCTTTACGGGTTGTACGCCAGCCTGGCCACCAGGTGGAAGCCGCTGTGGCGGGTATTGATGCAGGTTGCTCTGGTTCATCTGCTGGGCTTCGGCGCGCTCTGGCTGCTGGCGCGGAAATAGGTCCGTGACAACTGAGCCGATCAAAATCATCGAGTGCCCGCGCGATGCCTGGCAAGCGATGCCGCAGCACATCCCTGCCGAGGTAAAGGCTGACTACCTGCAGGCGCTGATCAGCGCTGGTTTCCGCAATATCGATGCCGTGTCGTTCGTGTCGCCAGCCGCAGTTCCGCAAATGGCGGATTCAGAGCAGGTACTGGCGCTGCTCGGCCCGAAGCCTGGCGTGGAGATCATCGGGATCGTGGTGAACGAGCTGGGCGCGGAGCGGGCGATACGCAGCGAACGCGTCAGCACCCTGGGTTTTCCCTATTCCGTCTCCCCCACCTTCCTGGCGCGCAACCAACGGCAAACGATGGAGCAGGCCGGCCAGACGCTGGAGAGACTGGTGGCACGGGCCGAGTCAGCCGGCCTGGGCGTGGTGGCGTACGTGTCAATGGCCTTTGGCAATCCCTATGGTGAACCCTGGCGGCAAGAAGACGTAATCGCCTCCTGCCAAGACCTGCAACAGCTCGGCATCGTGGAAATTTCGCTGGCAGACACCGTAGGCGTGGCCACCCCGCGGCAGATTGGCTCAGCAGTAAGCGCGGTGCTGGCCCAGGTCGCGGGCGTGCAACTGGGTGTACACCTGCACGCCCGGCCCGAGCAGGCTGCGGAGAGGGTTGCCGCCGCCTACGGGGCTGGCTGCCGACGACTGGACATGGCGCTCGGTGGACAAGGAGGCTGTCCTTTTGCCCAGGACACCCTGGTGGGGAACCTGGCGACGGAGGCCGCACTGGCTGAACTGAGCAAGCTGGGCGCGCAACTACCACCTTTGTGTCCGTTGGACGATTTGCTGGCGAAGGGCCGTGCGATCGCTGATAGATTCGGTGCAGCCAGGAACCACTGAGGAGCCTTTAAACAACCGTGGCCATCAACTACGCAACGCTCGAAATCAAGGAAGCTGACGGCATCCACACCATTACCATGAACCGGCCCGAGCGGCGGAATGCCCTGAATCCGCAGATGATTGCGGAACTGACCCATGCCCTGGGCGAGGCAGCGAACTGCGCTTGCGGGGTGGTGGTGCTCACCGGCGCAGGAACCTCTTTCTGCTCAGGCATGGACCTCGAGAATCTCAAGTCATTGAACAAGCAACGGCCGGAGGATCAGCGGGCAGACGCGGAATCGATGATGTGGATGATGCGCCGCCTATACGAGCTGAGCAAGCCGACAATCGCAGCCGTAAATGGTCCAGCCATTGCGGGCGGTACGGGCCTGGCCACGCTCTGTGACTTTACCGTGGCGGCGGCCAACGCAAAGTTCGGCTACACAGAAGTGAGGATCGGTTTCGTCCCCGCCATCGTCTCCGTCTTTTTGCTGGAAATGGTCGGAGAGAAGAAAGCCAAGGCCTTACTGCTCTCGGGCCGGATTCTCGACCCTGCAGA
The DNA here is from genome assembly GCA_963834445.1 of uncultured Acidobacteriaceae bacterium. Lineage (GTDB taxonomy): Bacteria > Acidobacteriota > Terriglobia > Terriglobales > Acidobacteriaceae > PALSA-350. The sequence continues at coordinate 1,583,649 of CAWIBU010000009.1, read as the reverse complement.
AGCACTATCGCTGGGCCTGGTGTCGGAGGTGGTGCCCGACGACGAACTGCCTGCGCGCGTGCAGGCGCTGGCCGCGTCGCTACTGAGGAACAGTCCAGAATCGATGACCGCGGTCAAGAAAATGCTGAGCGGCTTCGCTAAAGAGCGTCTTGACCGTGATCTGAGCCGGGCTATGCGATGGAATGAAAAGATTCGCAACAGCGCCGACTTCCGCGAAGGATTGAGCGCCTTTCTGGAGAAGCGCGATCCGGTTTGGCCGAGCAGGAAACTGAAGTAGAATCTCTTGATTTTGCGAGGCCTTCCGCATATTCTGAGAGACACTTAGCAGCAGTTTCGCTGCCTAAGTCGGCTGCGTACCATCTACTGTCCAGGCGTTTCCAGTTATCTGCAATCCGCGCACGTGAAGTCAGCCGTTTCTCTCAAAACTCTGAGGTTTGCCGTGCGGGATCGCAATGACGATTGAATTGCGAGATATCACCAAACAGTTCGGTGATGTCACAGCTCTGCACCGTGTGAATTTGACGGTGCCCAAAGGGCTCTTCCTCACACTTCTCGGGCCCACGGGGTGTGGCAAATCGACACTGCTGCGTATACTCGCCGGCTTCGTGAAGCCGACCTCGGGCCAGGTGCTGATCGACGGCCAGGTCATTAACGATCTGCCGCCGAACCAACGCCAGGTAGGTCTTCTCTTCCAAAATTACGCGTTGTTTCCGCATATGACGGTGGAACAGAACGTCGGCTTCGGATTGAAGGTTCGCGGCCGCTCGCGCGCTCAGATCGCGGCCAAGCTGGATGAGATCCTGCCCATGGTAGGGATCGACCACCTACGCAAACGCTACCCTACGCAGATCTCTGGCGGCCAGCAACAGCGTACAGCACTGGCGCGGACGCTGGCCATCGAACCTCGTGTGCTCTTGTTGGATGAGCCGCTCGCTGCGCTCGATCGCAGATTGCGGCTGGAGATGCAAGTGGAGCTCAAGAAGCTGATCAACCGCGTGGGGATCACGACCATTTGTGTCTCGCACGATCAGGATGAGGCGCTATCGATGAGCGATAGCATCGCGCTGATGAACAGCGGCCGGGTGGAACAATTTGGTTCGCCTCTGGAGTTATACGATCGGCCGCGAACACCGTTCGCCGCCAGCTTTCTTGGCAACTCAAATCTTCTGTCCGGGCAACTGGCGAAAGCAGCAGACGGCAAGACCGTCTTCATCGCAGGAGAGTTACGCATCGCGCTGCCGGCTGCGCCGGTCTCTGACACTGCGACTCTGCTGCTTCGTCCGGAACATCTGGGCATCCACCAGGAAGCACGGGCGGACGCGCTGCCGGGGTCGATTGTGTTTGTTACCCATCTGGGCCACTCCGTGCAATACGAGGTCAAGCTGGACGGGGGTCCGGTGTTTCTCGTTTCCGTTCCCCGCGCCCGCGACATGGTTCCCTTGCATGCCGGCGCACGCGTCTATCTTGTACCTCACCACCCTTCTGCTTATCAACTCGTACAGGATTGAATTAACCATGCTGAGACATCTTGCGGTTGGCCTTTCTCTTCTCGCTGCCTTATCGCCATTGTGTGCCTGCAGGGGGAAAGGCGCCGGTGGGGGCACGGAGCTCATTGTGGTCAGCTATATCGGTGAGGCGCAAGTACCGTATCGCAAGTTCCTCTCCGATCCTTTCGAAAAAAGGCACCCGGGCACAACCGTTCGCCTGGTGCCGTCGGAGTCAGAAGATGTAGTCGCACAAATCAAAGCGGCGCGGGGTGTGAGCCCCTACGATGTGGTGACTCTGGGGGAACCGCGACAGATCTCCGCCCTGCAGGAAGGTTGGGTAGAGCAGACGCCGCGCGCGGACCTGCCCAACCTTAGCCAGGTCTACCCTCAATTTATTACCGCCTGTCGCGACAACGGGATCCCGGAAACGTACAGCCTGATAGGACTGGCATATAACCCGGATAAAGTGACTGCGCCCCAGGCATGGACTGACTTATGGAAGCCCGAGTACCGCGGCAAGCTCGGCATGACGACACCCGCCAGCAATCTCGGGTTCGGCATGGTAGTGATGACGGCGAAATTGTTCGGTGGCAGCGAAGACAATCTGGCGCCGGCGTGGCCTAAACTGCATGATCTCGGCTCGTTCGTCGTTGCCCCCAGCCCGGAAGCACTTGCGCAATTGTTCGAGCGCGGTGAGGTAGCGATCGCCCCCATGTGGAACAATGACGCAGCGATCCTTGCGCTGCACGGACTTAAGTTGAAGTTCGTGCAGCCGAAGCCGGGAGCCATCGTGGTTGTTTCCTGCATGGATGTAGTGAAGAACTCAGCGCAGGTGACGCTCGCGAGGCAATTCCTGAACGACGAAATCTCGGTGGACTTTCAATCGCACCTGGCGCAAGCCCCGTGGTATTTCGGCCCCACCAATCGCAATGTAGTGATCCCCGCCGGATCGGCAGATTACATACCCGCAACCGCTGAAGATCTGCAACACTCGACCTTCTTCGACTGGGGTACCGCGATCAAGCATCGTGGGGAAACAACCGAGCGCTTCGACCGGGAGTTCAGCCGTTGAGCAGCGCACGCGGATCGATTACCGGCGTTGTGCCGGCATTGGCGTTTACCACCGTGATGGTGGGGCTGCCGCTACTGCTTCTTTTTGGACTCGGATTTCTCCAGGTGGAACGTGGCGTCTTCACCGGCCACTTCTCAATGCACGGCTACGCCAGCATCTTCACGGACCCGTTCTATGCCCAGGTCTTCGCGCGAACACTTTCCATCGCAGTCTGTGTGACCTTGCTCTGCACACTCTTCGGCTATCCTATCGCTTATCTTTTTTATCGCTCCAGCGGGCGCTGGAAAGGCGCGATCTTACTCTGCGTGCTGGCTCCGTTGCTGACCAGCACTCTTGTCCGTACCTTCGGGTGGATGGTTATCCTCGGCCGTGAAGGGGTCATCAATCAAACGTTGCTGGCCGCCGGCTTGATCCGGTCCCCCATCGCCTTTCTGTTCACTCTGAAGGGTGTGATGGTTGGAATGACGCAAGTGCTTTTGCCTTACATGGTGGTCCCCATCATGTCTTCGCTGGAGAGCGTCTCGCCTGTTCTGGAAGAGGCCGCGATCAATCTCGGGGCCTCGCAGTGGCAGGTTTTCTGGAAAGTGATCGTTCCGCAGACACTGCCGGGCATCGCCGGCGGCGTCTCGCTGGTTTTTATCCTCGCCTTTTCTGAATTCCCTGTACCTGCGCTCCTGGGGGGCGCCACGTTCAAGACCCTGCCGGTGTATATCTACCAGACCATGGCAACTCTGCTTGACTGGAGTCGCGGGGCGGCGCTTGCTTCCATGCTTCTGGCCGGGTCCGGCCTCGCCGTCTACTCATTGCAAAGGATTTTTAGAGGACTGTCGCCGTGGACGCGTACAACGTCAAAATAACGCCGCATGTGTGGCTTGACCGCCTGGGAGCATTTCTGCTGGCTATCCTTGGCGGTATCGGACTCATCAGTTTGATCGTGCCCACGCTCATCGTTGTCGTGGAATCCTTTGACACGCGCAGGCTCATTTCCTTTCCCCCGGCTGGCTTCTCGTTCGATCGCTATCGGGCAGTATTTGCATCGGACACCCTGGTCGACGCCGCTGAACTCAGCGTAATTTGCGCGCTGATCGTGATCACGCTGGACTTAATTCTTGGGGTGCCCGCCGCCATCGCGCTGGTGCGGGGCGAGTTCCGAGGCAAGGCGGCGATCACGGCTTTTCTGCTGTCCCCTATTATGCTCCCGGGCATCGTGATCGGGATTGCGATACTTATCTTCTTCTCTCTGTTTGGCGCCTCGCCCTCAATCCCACTGATGGTGGTTGGGCACGTGGTGTTCACGCTTCCCTTCCTGCTTCGCCTCACCATGGCCAGAATGGAACGAACCAATGTGACGTTTGACGAGGCGTCTGAGAACCTGGGCGCGAGTAAATGGCAAACGTTTCGCTATGTACTGCTGCCGCAACTATGGCCCGGAATTATTGCAGGTGCCGGCTTTTCATTCCTGAACTCATTCGACAATCTAACCATCTCCCTGTTCACCGCGCCGATTCGCAATCGCCCACTGCCTATTGAACTCTTCTACATGACCCGCTTCGACCTGGATCCGCGCGTGGCCGCTATCGCAGCATTGGAGTTCATGTTCGCGATCGTGCTGGTGGCGCTGGCAGATGGCAAGCTGCGCAAAACAGGCTTGATGAAGGATTTGTGACCTTTCTGGTATTGAGCAATGATTCACTCCCTAAGCCTTTGCACCTGTGACCACCGTTGGATCTTCCACTCAAGCCCAAGCATAGGCTTGAATCGGCCACCCGGGAGCCTTGAGTCCGCCGGAGACTAAGGTAGATTTTCCCTTGTTACGTCAGGAGGTTGCCAGGCCAGGCTTGTGCAAACAAGACTAGCTTTCCGTAGGAAACTCTGAATAACACAGCCTCCGAGTCATCTTCACATCCGCTTGCAGGGTAAGTGCATACATCTTGCGATAAATCGGTTCCAGAGTGCGCGCCCAATGATCGACGGCCTGGAACTGCCGCTGATACTCAATCCAGCACTCACGGATTTCCGCGCGAAGCTCCTGCTCATCGACGGTCAGCAGCCGGCCGTCTTCCATAACCATCGTTCCCGCCACCATCACCGCACGCACAGAACTGCCATTCTCACAAAAGACAAGCTGCCGCCGGAGATCATTCATTGGCGTAAAGCTAAAGGTATCCAGATCCAGCAGAATCAAATCTGCTTGCATACCGACGGCTACCTGGCCGGTGACATTTTCCATGCGCATCCCCTTTGCGGCGTTGCGGGTGACACACTCCAGCATCTCCTGCGCTCTAGGCCAGCGTCGATAGTCAGGCTCCGTGATTTTATGAACCAGGCCGCCGGCCTTGGCCACCGTCCACATGTTCACACTATCGTCGGAACACATCTCATCGCTGCCGACACAAATATTGATACCGCGCTCGGTGAGCGCCCGGAACGGCATAATTCCGGAACCAAGCTTTAGGTTGCATAGCGGATTGTGGGCGATGGAACACCCGCTCGCCGCTAATAGCTCCATATCCAGCTCGTCGATCCAGATGGCATGGATCACGAGCGAGCGCTTATTCAGAACGCCCTCATCATGAACATAACGAACCAGCGACCGCCCAAAGCGTTCCTGGCCAAGCACGCGCTGTAACCGCGTTTCCAGAATATGCATGTTATATGGCAGGTCGAATTCTGCGCTGATCTCCGCCAGTTGGTGCAGGTAATCGCGCTCCACCCGTTGCGGGGCGGAGCACGACACAGCGGCACGCAACCGGCCATCGTGCGAGCCATGCCACCGCGCAATAAATCGCCGGTAGGCACTAATTAGATATTGAGTGGTCAGTGGAGTGCCCTCTCGCATCTTCTGCCGTAGCGCCTCCGGCAACAGATCATACAGAAAAGGGTATTTGTCGAACTCGACCACATTTTGCATGTTGATCGAGACCGTAGCACGGATGCCGGAATCGGCATACGCTGACATGGTGGCATCCGTCAGATCGTCGCTCAGTGTGGGCACATAGAATGGATCGTCGTGCACCGCGGTGACGCCGATCTTCAGCATCTCGGCAGCGCCCAGCAGTGTGCGCAGATACTGCAGGCGCGGCGGCGTTGGAGGGCACTCGAACGGCGGAACCTCATAGAGCATGAAAAGCTCCAGAGGCATGTCGTCGAGCGCACCCTTGTTGAAATTACCCGGGCTATGAAAATGACCATTGATCAAGCCGGGCATAAGCAACTTGCCCTTGCCATCAATCACTCTATCTTCCGCAGAATAGGCAAGATCACTCCCAATCGCGGCAATGACGGCGCCTTCGACGCGGACATCCGTAGCGTCGTACTCCCGATTCTCTGCATCGAGGGTGAGCACACGGACGTTGCGAAAAATCGTTGCCGTCATGCACCCGCCGCCGGAAATACGTGCGCAACATGCTCCGCGATTGCGCCCGCGCGGGTCATCCAATGCCCGTGAGCTGCCTGAGAAATGTGTTTCAGCGCGCTGCGAAGATGACGCAGGCGAAAGGGCTGGCCACTGATATGGGAATGGAGCGCAATCCCCATGACCAGCGGCTGCGATTCCGATTGCACGAGCATCTCCTCAAATTGATCCACCATCATGCCCGCAAAATCCGGCGCGCTGACGAATCGACCGATCACGCTGGAGCTGTCGTTGATCTCCTGCGGATAAGGTACCGAAAGTAGCGGCCCGGAGGCGGTCTGAAGCCAAAGCGGCTGGTCATCGCAACACCAATCAAGGAGATAACGATAGCCGGCGGCCTTCAGCAAATCAGGCGTCGCATATGTCTCGGAGATCCATGGGCTGAGCCACCCACCGGGATGACGCCCCTCTTGTTCAATTAGCGTCTTGGTTGCTTCGGCGATCAGTACCGACTCGTCACCCACCGACAGACCACCCTGGCGCTCACTGTTCGTTCGACCGTGACAGGCAATCTCATCGCCTCGATTACGGAATGCCGTCATGATGTGCGGAGCGAACGAATAGAGACGCGAATTGACCAGCAGAGTAACTGGCAAGCGCAGCTCATTCAGAAGATCGAGAATCCTCCAAATACCGATGCGATTGCCATAATCGCACCATGCGTAATTCAAAATATCCGGTTGCGGCGCCGGCGGCAACAGTTCTTCGATCAGACCATCGCCGAGCGAATAGCTCTCGACATTCAACGCTATGTAAACGGCGAGCTGTTTACCTTCGGGCCAACAATAATTATTGCGCTGGATAATTGGCTGATACGGATAGCGCGCATTCATCGGCTAAGTATAATCGAGTTGTGCTTAGAAAAGAGAGAGTGATCTTTGGTTGACGGATTTGCGCAGTACTTTGAAATTGCCATCCATCACGGCATCAATTTTTCGAAGATAGACAGAGACCTCGAACGCGGTTTGGAGCAACTGCTCAACCATCCCAGGTATCGCCATGATTCTCACATCTGGATGACAGGTTCGGGCGACAGTTTATATGCGGCGCAGACAGCTATCCCTGGTCTCGAACGGTGGGCCGGTTTGCAGGCGAGCGCGCTCAGCGCGATCGAGTTTGCCCGCTATCGGGCTCCGCTGCTCACCGAGCGAGACATGCTATGGGCTATCTCCAACTCCGGCAGCGCTGCTCGCACGCGCGAAACCGTAAGTCTGGCCCGCGACAAACAGATTCTGACCGTCGGCGTAACTGGTTCTGCATCCGGCCCGCTCGCTTTGGCGGCCGATGTCACCCTTCTGCGCCAGGTAGAAGAATTGCAGGAGATCAGCGCGGAACGGAGAGGGATCTTCCTCAACATGGTTGAGTTCCTGGCTGCGCAATACGCCCTTTATTTCGCCGGCCTCAAGCTGGGTGTAGCTCGTAAGAAACTAACGGCTGCGGTTGCCGATAGCATCCTCAGCGAATGCAGGGCCGCCATTCTTTCCGTGGTTCCCGTTGCTGCCGCGTGCGAAGCGCAAGCCGCCGGGTTAGCAAAAGAACTCGACGGACTTGACACCATTTGGGTCATCGGCGCCGGCCCCAGTTTCGCGACGGCACGCTACTGCGCCGCGAAGTTTCATGAACAGTTGCCGTGGAATGGAATCCCCGAGGACCTTGAAGAGTGGGCCCACCTGCAATATTTTTTGACCCTGACATGGAAAGAACGCTCCGTAGTCATCGTTCTTGCGCCCCCGGGAAATTCCCTCGACAGGGCCGAAGAACTGGTGGAGGGTATTCACGACGTGGGCGGAAAGGCGATCGTGGTTGCAGCGCCTGGCTCGGAAGAGTTTCCGCTGGCCCATAGCATTTTCCGTATTGCCGAAACAACGGATGAGTTTCTCAGTGCTTTTACGTATCACCTGCCTGCACAGTTACTCATCCTCTATCTTGCCCGGCTGCGCGGGCACGAACCGTTCGCCCTGCGCCGGGCGGATGGGTACAAACTGATTCGGCACGGCGTAGTCCGGGATGATACGCGGGGCCTTACCTAACGTGGCTCCCGACGTACTCGTGCTCGGCCAGATCACTGTCGACGATACCGTGCCGGCAACGCCGGGCATGTGGGAGCGCAGACTGGGTGGCAACGCGCTGTACGCCGCTGCAGGCGCACGTTTATGGTGTGGCGCAGAGCAGATCGGCATCGTTTCGCGGGCATCGAAGCATCTTCCCTTTGATGTCCACGCAATCCTGCAACAAGCCGGGTTCAGTACCGATGGCCTGGTGCCGGTCGATATAGAACCGATGAACGAATGGGTTGTCTACGAGGAAGACGGCAACCGTCAGACCATTCCGCGCTATGCGCCCCTGCGTGACCCCGCCGCATCGATCGAAGAGCTTTTCCGCCGCTACCTTAGACACCTGGAAGACATAAGTCCGTCCTACGAAGATATTCCGCGCGCGTGGCTTCCCGCGAAGGCCGTTCATCTTTCGCCCCAGGTATTCGGACGGCATGGGCATAGTTGCAAAGCTCTTGCAGACCAGACAGAGTTTCTTTCGGTCGATCCGTCGCCGCACTACGCTCGCTCGCGGGATGCCCACGAATTGGCGGCCATGCTGCCGGGTACGCATGCTTTCTTGCCCAGCCAGGCAGAGGTTCAACATCTTGCTGAGTTATACCCGGACTGGCCGTCGGCAGTCTCGGCTTTGGGGCTAGCCGGCTTCCCTGAGGTATTGCTGAAACAAGGTAGTGCCGGCGCACTACTCGGCATCCATGGAAAAGTCATCTCTTTGCCTGTTGCGGCAGCTGCCGCAACAGATCTCACCGGCGCGGGCGATGCATTTTCCGGGGCCTACGCCGCAAGCAGATCGCTCGGGTACTCTCCACACCAAGCAGGCGCGTGCGCCGCGGTAGCCGCCGCCATGATTGTGGAATGCGCGGGCGCTCCCGCAGCGTTCGCGCTGAATCCGCAAGATGCCCAAAGAAGGTTGGAGCAGTATTGGGCTCTTACTGAGGGCTGAGGATATTGGTACCAATCGCTGTCGGCATCTCGATGCCAAGAATATGTGCGAGGGTTGGCGCTACGTCCGTGATCTTATGCCGGCCCAGATGCTCCGCTGGGATGCCAGGACCAAAAGCCAGAAAAGATGAGTCAAGCTCAACCGGACCCGGGGCAAACCCATGCATGCCCCTCACGTCTTTTTCGGGGGTAAGCCAAGCTCCACTGGATGCTCCGCCGACCGAGAAGCCCGGCTTCATGCTGATGGCAAGAAAACCATTGTCATAACCGCCGGTCGCTTTTAGATTGTTCCCTTCATAGATATCGGCCATACCCCACCGGTGGTCACCCGCAAGTTGGTGAAACGTCTTCTGGGCCAATGCAATCGCTTCTTTATCGGCGGGGTCATGAGCGATGAGCGCAAATGACCCACCCCCGTCAAAAGCCCCGATCCGCCATTGCTCGGGATGGTCCTTCGAACCCATCAATCCCATGCTGTTCAGCACCGCATTCGGATTGAAACTCTGATCGACTGGGAGAAATCCGTGGTCACTTACAATCACAAAGACGGTCTCGTCGAGCGCGCCCAGCGCACGCACTTGTTCACGGATCAGGCCAATCTCGCGATCGATCCGCTCTAGAGCCTGAAACTCCTGCGGACTATCGGGACCGTTGATGTGTTGCTGATGATCGGTCTCTGCGACATGCAGGAGCAGAAGGTCCGGTTTGCGGGTGCGTAACAGGAACAAGGCCATACGCGTCGCTTCGGCATCGAGATCAGATTCGCCTAAATCACTGGGAGGCGGGGCCAGCGGATCGATTCCGCTTGCTTTTGCATACTCAGCATAGAGGCCGGGTGTGCAGAGATTCTCATAGATCAGTTTGTCTTCGATGGTTTCAATGTCACGCCACTCAGGAAAATCCGCGTCAATCTGTGCACCCACGGAGACGGGCCACGATACGGAAGCCGTGCGCAGTCCCTTGTTGTGGGCAACATCCCAAATGGTTGGCGCTTTGATTGCCTGCGAGTACCAATACCAGGACCCATGCAGAATTTGTTCAGGATCGAACAGCGTATTGCCGTAAACGCCGTGTATATCCGGGGGCACGCCAGTCACGATGGCCGTGTGCGAAGGATAAGTGACCGTCGGAAACACGCCAACCATTCCATCGGCCACCGCTCCGCCTCTGAGAAACTCATTCAGGTTCGGCGTGTTCAGATGACGGTCCAACAGGGTGGAAAGCGTCTTGCCTTTAAGACCATCAATCGAGATAACGATCAAGTGACGAGGCGCAGCATACGCCAGAGAGCAATTTGCAAAACAAGCAAGTGCCAGAAGCACAACTGTTCTCACGCGATCTTCCCCAAAAACCGATAACGAAACTTTGCGTGTCAGAACTCGCGGAATCAACCGAGATATGGTGCATCCGCGGGCGTTGGCAAGAAGAAGCTTAAAACGAATACCGCAACGCGAACTGCATGCGGCGGCTCTGCGTCAACAAGGCTGAGTAGCGGCCGAAGCTGGCGCCTCCATAGGGATTATTGGAAACACTATTTGGGTCAAAGCGCACCGAATTCGTCACGTTGAAAACCTCCCAGGAGAACTTAAGCTGCTGGCCTTCAAACGTATTGAATACTTTGTCCAGGCCAGAGTCGATACTGAAGTAACCATCGCCGCGGAAGAAGTTACGTTGGCCGGTTTCGCCCGTGTAGGGCAGGCGAATGTTCGCCAGCGCCGCGCTTTGGCTGGCGAGCGCATTGGGCTGATTCCCCACATCACGCTTATGGCCGCCGCTCTTGATCTGGCCAGTGGCCACTACCCAGCTTAGTGAATCGAAGTTGGTTGACCATCCCAGTCCATCGATGGCGCCCCACGGCAGGCCACTGGTCACGTGCGCCAGGCTGGTGAATCGCCATTGACCGATGAAGAGGTCTGTCAAGCGATTCGCATGACTGGCAAAGCGACGTCCACGGCCGAAGGGCAGGTCGGCAATCATATTTGCCGAGACTGCATTCCTGACGTCGAAGTCAGAAGGCGCTTTGTTCAACTTGGGGTTGAAGGAGTTGATGATCTGGCTAAAGCCGCGTGAGTTAAAGTTGGGCAGCCGCTCTGCGTCCGAACCCAGATCCAACGACTTGGAAAACGTGTAGTTAAAGTCAAACTGGAAACCATTCTTAGTAGGATGGTGCAACGATGCCTGCAATGCGTGATAGCTGCTGGTGCCAATCGAGGTCCAGCCCACCAGGTTCACAAACTGCGGATTGAAGTAGCGATAGGTTTCACCGTTCGGGGAGCCAGGATAGAAGCCGAGATCCAGGTTAAATAGTCCGGCGGTTTCGTTCCCGCGGAAGCCGCGCCATTGATCCCGATAGATGTTTTGCGTTGCAGTGAGTCCACCACCGGCAGCGAGGGGGAACAGGTTGTCCCAATAAGCGCTGGTCGGCACCTGCTCGGGACTCAGGCCCTGGTCGGTATATTTTTCAAGCTGGGTGCCGGCAGAATAGAGATCGATCCCGCTTTGCGGATCGACCAGGTCCAACGGTTCTGCCAGATCGAGTTGCTGCAGGAGCCTGCGGCCAAGCCGGCCGGTGTAGTCGAGTTCAAAGACGGAACCGTGGCCGACCTGCTGCTGAATTGAAAAGTCGATCACCTGCGAGTAGGGCGTCTTCAGGTTGTCGTTCAGCGCCCATGTAGTCGCCAGCGAGTTGGGTGCGGTCACAGGGAATTTGCCGGAGAAACCGGAAGGCGGGACAAGCGATGCGGGCACGTTGGTTGCCGAGCTAAAGCGCGGAGCGGTATCAACCTGCTGCGTAGCACCGTTCTGGTTTTGGGATGACAGGCCGAAGGAACCTCGTTGATCGACGGCATCAACCAGGGCGTCGCCAAAGTGGTCGTAGTAGATGCCATAACCGCCGCGAATCGACAGCGTCGGATTCGGTGACCATGCGAACGAGAAGCGCGGCGCCAGATCAAGCTTATCCATGTTCCAATAAGCCGGCTTGCCCACCGCCTGGCCGCCCTGCGTATAGGCGATCGGGGGCTGGTCGACATTGCCATGCGCAGCAGCGGACACCCTGCTGGCAAACCATTTGCTCAGGCTGAAGGTGGGTACTACCTGCTGCCCGTTACGCTCATACGGCACTTGCAGCAGCGAATGCCGCAGCCCGATGTTGATGGTCAGATTCGGCCGGGCTTTCCATGAGTCCTGCACATAGTATTCAACTTCATTGGAGAAGAAGTGACGTGTCGGGAACGCGCCGGGAGCCAGGGGCGTGAGTGTTCCGTTACTCACCTGGTAATTGTCATAGCCCGTAGCCAGCGTAATCAAGCCCGTGATGTCGGCAACTGCAACGTTGTACGCCCCGGAGAAGTTGCCACCGACCGCCGGGTAGCCAAAGGCGCCAGGGTCAAGGCTGGTCCCGGTACCCGCGATGCTACCAATGATCAGGTTGCCGTAGGTCACTTCGGCATTGTTGTACAGCGTCGCGTTATTCGAGTGGTTGTCAAATATCCCGCGGTAGTTGCCGCCGAATTGGATGGTGTGCCGCCCTTTGGTCCAGGTGACGTCATCCACCACGTTGTTCACAGGAATATTGGCGATCAACGAGGTGGTCGTCGGATTGAGCGGGGTAATGCTGTTGAAGTAAACGAACTGGCTATTCAGGTCACCGCGGTTGGCATAGCCCTGGCGAACAAATGCGTAGCGGAAGCTGTTGACTAGACGGTCCGAGATGGTGAGTGTGTCTCCCGCAGCGATGCCACGCGTGTTATCGAATGTCTGCGACGTGGGCGCACCGCCGGGAAACTGCTGCGGAGAAAGCACGTTATCCTGCTGCAGATTGCCCCTCACCCATATCTGCTGGCGATCCGAAAGGTTGTAGTCAAGCCGCGCGATGTTGGTGACGAGTGAGGCGGGGGAGTGCGAAGAAAACGTATAAGAAGCCAGGTTGTAGCCGTCGCCCTGCGAAGTTCCGTTGGCGGCTGGATACTGAGACAGGTATTTCAGCACGGCCGGGTTGGCGCCGGCACCCAGCGGACAGCTGCCGTTGGCGGAGCAATGCGGATCAATGGCGGCCAGGTCGCTCCTGGACAGCGTAGTCGTAGTGCCCCCTGCGTTAAGATAAGTTAGATTGCCGGCCAGAAACGATGCGGTGGGCACCTCATTGGTCACCGTCGCACTCTCGGCAAGCTTCTGCCCTTCATAAGCGCCGAAGAAGAAAAACTTATCCCGCTTGAACGGTCCACCTAGGGACGCGCCGAAAGTATTGCGCAACAGCTTGGGTGGCCGGTTGGGCAAGCCCGACTGAAACTGCGCCTGCTTGTTCAACCAGTCATTCGCGACCGTGTTCGTGGGGCGGTAGTATTCGTAGGCGCTGCCGTGCAGCTTGTTGGTGCCACTGCGCGTGACCAGCGAAATCTGCGCGCCCGAAGAGCGACCCGAGTCCGCATTGGAATTGCTGGTGACCACGCGGAACTCCTCTACCGAATCGCGCGTCGAACGCAGCGCGCCCTGGAATGGCAGACCGAGCGTCTGCGTGTTGTTGTCCAGACCGTCCAGGGTGACGTTGCTCTGATCGGAGCGCGCACCATTGACCGCGCCTGACCGGCTGTCCGTTTGCAGCTGCGTCGTCGATTGATCTCCGAGAAACAGTACGCCGGCCTGCAGGCTAAGCAGATCAAGTACGTTGTTGCCTTCGAAGGGGAGGGTTTGTATCTGAAAGTTATCGAACGGCGTCCCAATGGTGCTGTCACTTGTGTTCAACACCGGCGCTGTTGTGTCCACCTGCACGGTGGTTGTCGCCGTCACGCTCATCTTGAAATTGACCGTGGTGGGCTGGTTGACCAGCAACTCGACCGATTGCGTCGCGGTACCGAATCCGGCTGCCGTAACCGCGACGGTGTATCTGCCGGGCGGGATTTGCTCAAACGAGTAAAGGCCCGAGCCACTTGATCTGGTGTCCTTGGAGTAACCGACGTCCGGTAGCGTGATGACGACGGTTGCCTGCGGTATGACCGCCCCTCCCGGATCGGAAATGGTTCCGTTCAGAGAAGTAAGCGCCGTCTGGGCACTGGCTGAAAGCGAGAGCGAAACCAGGACTGCGTACAAAACGACGAACGCAAAGACACGGAGACGAAAACGCAGACACGTCATCGATACACCCCCAGATAAGTTTGTAGACACGTACAGACCCGGTGTTTCCAGAAGAATTACTTGGGGTGATTCGCGTCAGACCGCAACTTAAGGCGATCGTTGTATGAGAAATATGTCTGACGGTTCAAAAATTCTTCGCCCGCGCGTTAGATAGATTCCAGCGCACGAACGATGGGGCCTTCGAGATATTCTGCCGTCACAAAACCAGGACTGCAGTTAGCCAGGAATTTTGAAAGGAATTTGCTGAGAATTCAGCAACTGCTACTACGAGCGCGGGTCGCCACGACTACCGTCCAGACCCCGCCGGTCGATCCAGCCTGAGATGTTATTCGAGTGAAGGCCGGTATTCATGTGCAGAGCGTAGCAAAGGTTGTCAAGCTGCACAAGCGATTTTTCTTATTTTTTAATCAGCTAAGAATCGATGTAATCTCAAACGAGTCGCCATGGAAAAAACAGCAATCGCCGTAGTTCAACCGTCCAGCTTCGTTCGGATCGAAGCAAGAGCCCTGGAAAACCTGGCGAGCCGCCTCGATGGCGCTATGCGCGAGCCATTTGCTCAGGCAGTCGAACTGATTACAGAGAGTGTGCTCCAGGGACAGAGGATCACGGTAACGGGTATCGGCAAGAGCGGCATCATCGCCCGCAAGGTCACCGCCATTCTCCGCTCTACGTGCAGTCCTGCACACTTCATGCATCCTGCGGAAGCACTGCATGGGGAAGCCGGCATGTTGGCGCCATCGGGTGTCGTCATCGCGCTCTCCTATAGCGGCACGACGCGAGAGATAGTGCGACTAATCCCGCTGTTCGAGGACTTCGAGATGAAGCTCATCACCATCAGCGGGGCGGCAGCTTCTCCGTTGGCTTTGGCCAGCAAGGTGTTTCTGGACTGCGGCGTTGAGCGGGAAGCCTGCATGTACGGGCTATCGCCTACCGCATCCACTGCCGTCATGCTGGCCTTAGGGGACGCATTGGCGCTCTCCGTTAGTCTCGCCTGTGGCCGAACAGCTGCCGACTTCGAGAACCTTCATCGCTGAAGATAGCTGGCGGTTGTTTGATCAAGAGGCACATTTCAGTTCCCCTCCCGAACGACCTGCCATCCAAAGGGCTAATATGGTCGGGTATGCCAAACAAAGTTCGCTGGGGAGTTCTGAGCACGGCCGCAATCGGGATTAAAAAAGTTTTGCCGGCCATGCAAAAAGGAGATTGGGTTGAGCTGGCGGCCATCGCCTCGCGCGACCTCCACAGGGCTAAGGAAGCCGCGAGCGCTCTGAGCATTCCCAGGGCCTACGGGTCCTATGAGGAACTCCTCGCCGACCCGCAGATTGAAGCCATCTACAATCCCCTGCCGAACCAACTCCACGTTCCCTGGTCAATCAAGGCGGCCGAGGCGGGCAAGCATGTGCTTTGCGAGAAGCCAATCAGCATGACGGTCGCTGAAGCGAAGAGTCTATTGGCGGTGCAACAGCGCACCGGCGTAATCATCGGCGAAGCTTTCATGGTGCGCACCCATCCGCAATGGCTGCGCACGCGCGAACTGATCGCTTCTGGCCGTATCGGGCAACTACGTTCCATTCAAGGCTTTTTCAGCTACTTCAATACCGACCCGAAAAACATTCGCAACATTCCCGAATGTGGCGGCGGGGCGCTCATGGACATCGGCTGCTACCCCATCAACACCGCGCGCTTCCTGTTTGGCGAAGAGCCGTTGCGGGTGTCGGCGCTGCTCGAAAAAGATCCGGTTTTGGACGTAGACCGGCTCACTTCCGCGATGCTCGCCTTTCCCTCTGGCCAGGCACTCTTTACCTGCAGCATGCAGCTCGTGCCCTACCAGCGCATGCAGATACTGGGGACCAAAGGCCGCATTGAGATAGAAATCCCTTTCAACGCGCCCAATGACCGGCCGTGCCGCATTTTTATTGACGATGGGCGTGACCTGGTGGGTGGCGGCATTACGGTCGAAACCTTCCCCATCTGCGATCAATACACCATTCAGGGAGACGTCTTTTCGCAGGCCGTGCGGGCAGGCACCCCGGTGCCGGTCCCGCTTACCGACGCAATCAGGAACATGGCGGTGATCGATGCGATTGTTCGTTCCGGGGCGTCGGGCAGATGGGAATCACCGGATATGTAACCGTAATTGAATTTATCCAGGAATCACGTGAACGATCAACAAACACCCCCGCCAGACCTGCCGGACCCAGCAGAAGAAGCCCTGCGCGAACCGCATCTCGATGCCGAAGAGCTAGCCCGGGAAATAGGCGACTCGGAACCCTGGGATGAAGCCTCGGAGAACCCAGGCAGCTAATTGGTCCAGCCAATCGAAGGCAACCACCAGCGCCAGGCCAATGCTGCATACTGGATCAGCGGGAAACTATGAAACTGCTTTATTTTCTGGTGGAGAGCTTCGTCAACGGCTTTGGCATAACCAAGCCGAAGCCAGAGCAGCAGCGCACGGTAGCGTTGGCGCTGGGCGGGTTTTTGTTGACCTTCTTTGTGTTTCTGTTCGGCTTGATTCTCTGGATGCTTTTCGGGGGGCGGCGTTGATGCCGCCCCCCGAGAAGCCTAGACCTTGCCGTTGTTGACTGCGATCGCCTCGGCCAGAGGGGCGCCCGTGGCGGGCACCGTCCCTGCTGCCTTCTTGTGTAACTGATGGTGCAGGCAGTAGAGGGCGAGCTCGAGGCGATCTGAAACGCCGAGCTTGTCATAGACCTTGCGCAGGTAGTTTTTGATCACCTGCTCGGTGGTGCCGAGCTGGTAAGCAATCTCTTTATTACGCTTACCCTGGGTAATGCAGGTGATGATCGCCAGTTCCTTAGGGGAAAGGCGTGGCTGGGTGCGCGGACTGGTCAGGGCGCTGGCTTGCGAACGGTAAGCCTCGATGACCCAGTTAATCGACTGGTTATCAATCCAGGTCTCTCCGGCGGCGATTTTGCGAACACATTTGACCAGCAGGTCCGGCGAAATCGACCGGGGGATGATACCCCGAACCCCGCGACGATAAAGCTCCACGGTATTGGTTTCGTCGTTCTGTGCCGACTGCACAATAATCTTCAATTGGGGCGCCCGGCGCACGAGGTCGGGAATGGCGTCGACCGTGCCTGCGATCAGGTTGCCTTCGAGCAGGATCATGTCGGTGGGAAAACGTTGAATAGCACCATGAAGGCCGGCCAGCGTATCGACCTGGGCGATCACACGGATATCGTCTTCGAGCGCAAAGATCTTCCGGATTCCCACCCGGTAGATCGCCTGCGAATCGGCTAAAACAATCCGAATTGCAGCGTTGTCTGCACCCTCATCCGAATCGAATGCGCCGTCGGGGAATCCGGCATCGGGAAATTCTGGCTTGGCAGATAGCATAGGTTCAGAGACCAAAAATAGCTTCAGTGGCTAAAGTGATATTTATCAATAACTGCTGCGACATGCGTCGTCTTCACTTCTGGTTTTACATCTGGAGTGCAGCGTACCACGCGACCCGTGCAGTGCAATACAACATCGGTGGGGGTGCCCATCGCCTCCGCCGGCATCGCGATGGTAAAGCTTACTATGCTGCCCACCACCAAAGAGCCCGCCAGCTCAAACAAAACGCCGTTGGCGGAAATATTTTCCGTAACCGCCGGAAGATCTCCCCGTTCCGTACAAATGGTAATCGGTACACACAGGGGAAACCGAACCGCCGCGCGCAGTTCGACTGGACGCTCAGAGGCAACTGCGACAGATATATCCATGTGCTGATAATAGCCACAACCTGCAGAGACGGGAATCCCCTAAAAAGGGGACCTTTTGCGGCCCACAGTACTAAAGTGACGCAATCGTAGTGTCTTTAGTTTTACCCAATCACAGCCGTTTACCGCTTCTGGACTCCCCGGACTCACAAAAGGCACACTCCACAACCCGCAAAGAGGTTACCTGCCACCAATTTTTATATACTGAGTAGTAATCCCACAAAAGTGGTAGCGCCCAGTCACCTCCGAAGGTACTCTTGCATCAAAGCGCAACTGGCGCTTCTGGAGTTTCGCCATGAGAATCAACTTGATCCGCGCTCTGACTGTAGCTGGGCTGCTCGCCGCCTCTGCCGCCGCTCATGCCAGCCCGCTCGAGTATTTCTTCCACATGTTCGGTTGAACAAACCTTTTTTTCCGAACGACCCATCTTGGGCTATGCTGCCTCTATAAGGGTGCAACATGAGTCTGCAGGGGTTATATGCGTTGCTTGGTCTTCTGGGCTTCGTAGCAGAGATTGCTCTGCTGGCTATTTTGCTTGCCCGGCACCAGTACCGTGTATTTCCTATATTTACCCTGTACATCGCGTTCAACGTTGTTACAGATGTGGGGCTCGCCGGCGTGATGGCAGCTTACCCACCCCACGTTGGTCATTCGCTGGCCTTCATGTTGTTACCCCTGCAGTACCTGATTGATCTGGGCGTGCTATTCGAGATCGCCTGGAACGTCCTTCGGCCTGTTCACACCTCCCTACCCCCAGGCACTGTTCGAGTATTTATCGGACTGATTGTGTTGGCGCTCCTGGGTGGCACCCTGCTGGCCTGGCATATTCACGATACCGGCAACAAAATTTATGACATCAAACGCCCCCTGGATCTCACGGTAGGTTTCCTGCGGATGCTCATCTTCGCGGTCACTGCGGGCTTCGCTCAGATGCTGGGCATCGGGTGGAAGGATAAGGTTTTACAACTGGCCTCGGCACTGTCGTTTTATAGCGCTGTCGACCTGATTGTGAGCCTGGCGGCCCGCCACTCTACCACTACAGACGCCTATGAGCCGATTCGGGGCCTCGCCTACGTCCTGGAACTCGGATTCCTGGTGTGGGCGTTTACAACTAAAGATGTACGCAGGCGCGAATTCAGTCCCCAAATGGAACAGTTTTTGGTTACACTTGCTGGACGAGCTAAGGTCGCACGTACGGCCCTTGTCCGGATGCAGGTGAAATAACGACATGATATTGCCGCTGATCCAGGTAATACTTACTGCCTTGTTAATCGCCTATGCCGGATTTTGGCGTCGGCAACAGATGAAGCGCCGCGCCACCAGCTGGAGCGCGATCATCAGCCAGTTGCGTTGCAACGACTGGGGCATCGAAGAAATCACCGAGCGTTATCTCTACAAAAGCGAAGTGCAAGTCACCACCCAGGACGTCTGGCAGCGCATTAGTGGCTGCAAGGGCCTGTGGGCGATGTATAAAAACTGCCCTGTTCTGGTGCAGCTGGCCGACTACGCTGCGGAGCACGGAAACAACGTCGATCGGGAGATGCTCGAAGGTCTGCGCAGCGACGCGATTCAGATCCGCCTCTGCGTGATGTTGGCGCTGGGGCAGTATGTATTTTCCGCGTCGCCGGTGGGAGCCTCGGTAAACGCTCACCGTGCCGTAGCCACCTATAGCGCCATGATGGTGAAACTCACAGCGTTTATCCAGGAATACTCCACCCCCCTGTTTCCCAGCTATCTCGACGCCGTCGCTTAACTCATCGCTTCATTCTGCTTTAGCAATTCCCTTCAGGCGGCTCATCCTCAGAGCTTGCGCAATGCCGTCGCTGGAGTGATACTTAGTAGTTGGGAAACGTGCGTCTGAGTGCCTGTTTGAGGCGCTGCTTTCGCAGTTCTCTGGAACCCACCCGGATTTCACCCTACGAGGGCAGAATAACCAGGGCAGGATAACCAGGGCAAAAGATCTGAAAGGAATTACGCCTGTGTTGATGATTCGTCTGGCTCGCTTCGGTGCACGCAAGCAGCCCTACTATCGCGTTGTTGTCATTGAGAAGGATCGCGCTCGCAATGGCCGGTCGATCGAGGTTGTGGGTACCTACAACCCACGCACCAACCCCGCCACCATCGATCTGAAGCGTGAGCGCATTGAGCATTGGACCAGCAACGGAGCGCAACTCTCCGAGCGCGTGGCCAAGCTGCTCGCAATGCCTGTGCCGGCGGCTACCGCAGCTTAAGTATCATCCGTGGGGCTGCCGGTGAAATCGCTCTGGACACAACCACAGAAAAAGCGGTCTAATGCTCGCTCATGAAGAGACCCCCGCCAACGCCGGTCCATTAGGCGTTAGGCAGACGGCAGGTTGCTAAGGCAATCCTGCCTGGGTCGGTTCGTGTGAGGCACGCTCCGATGATGCAAGAACTGAACCATCAAGAACTGAATCATGATGATATGCAACAGCTAGTCACGGAGATCGCCAGAGCTCTGGTGGACGACCCGCAAGCAGTCGAGGTGCAGGCTGTCGCCAGAGACGAAAACACCGTGCTGCGCCTGCGCGTGGCCTCGGCCGACGTGGGCAAGGTTATCGGCAAGCAGGGGCGCACGGCCCGCTCGATGCGAACCATCCTGAGCGCGGTCAGCATGAAGCTGCACCACCGCTACACGCTGGACATTCTCGAAGAGGATGAGACCGGCAAACCAGCCGACTAAGCTGCACAGTAATCTCCATCTGACTTCCCATGACAGGACCCCAACCAGCCTGGGTGCTTCTGGCCCGCATCGTGCGCCCACAAGGGCGCCATGGTGAGGTGCTCGCGGATATCTTCACCGATTTTCCGCAACACTTTGCCCAGCGCAAGGGATTGTTCCTGCGCCCCCAGGCAGGCGCTCAGTTGGCTGCGATGAGCGAGGCCAGGGTAGACGCCCATTGGCTGCACAAAGGTCGCGTGGTGCTCAAATTTTCTCACGTGCACTCGATCAACGATGCGGAGAAGCTGCGCGGCTTCGAAGTCGTGATTTCGCCTGACGAACGCATGGCGCTCGCAGACGATGCCGTTTATGTAAGCGACCTGGTGGGTTCGCGAGTGGTCGATGTAGGCCGCGGTGGCGCCGTGGATGCCGGTGAAATTACCGATGTGGAACCAGAAGGCGCCGGACCCGCCATGCTGGTCATCCGAACGCCGGCGGGCGACGAGCGGCTGATTCCCTTCGTGCGCGCGTACCTGAAGAAAATCGATATAGCCGGCAAACGTCTCGATATGGAATTGCCGGAGGGGTTGCTGGCCATGCAGGCGCCTGTGCCACCCCATCAGGACGAACCGGAGTGACCAACCTGCGCTTCGACATCGTCACTATTTTTCCCGGCTTCTTCGCCGGCTTCTTCGACCATGGAGTCGTGAAGCGTGCGATGCACACAGGCTTGCTGGACGTGGCCGTGCATGATCTGCGGCAGTTCGCGCACGATCGGCATCGTACGGTGGATGACCGGCCCTTTGGCGGCGGTGAGGGTATGGTGCTCAAACCCGAACCCCTTACCGAAGCAGTTGAACACCTGGGGCTCGCGCCCAGGGCCGAAAGGGCAGCCCGGAAAGAAACGGTGATCCTGCTGTCTGCCCAGGGTAGGAGCTTCTCCCAGGCGGTCGCCCGTGAGTTAGCCTTGGCCACCCGCATCGTGCTGCTGTGTGGCCGCTACGAGGGGGTCGACGAGCGGGTTAATGAACTGGTCGCTGACCAGGAACTATCGATTGGTGACTACGTATTGTCTGGCGGCGAGTTGGCTGCTGCCGTGGTGCTCGACGCCACCATGCGTCTGCTGCCCGGGGTGCTGGGCAATGACGCCTCGTCTCAGTACGAGAGCTTCGGCGCCACGGATGCTCTGCTGCAAAGTACAGCAGCGCCCGGGCTTCGCTCTACGCATGGCGCCGGCGGCCTGCTCGACTATCCCCACTTTACCCGGCCGGCTGAATATCGCGGTCTGGCGGTGCCGGAAGTGCTGAGCAGCGGAAACCACGACCAGATTCGCCGCTGGCGCCGGGAGCAGGCTCTTACCAAGACACTGCGCAACCGGCCTGACCTTCTGCAAGCAGCGGAGTTGAGCGCCGAAGACCGCAGCTTTTTGCGCACGCTCGAAGTGCGCCCCGAGAGCGCGCAAAGCAAGGATTCCGTGTAAACTAAGAACTTCGACGTAACTCTAGTTTCTTCATCACGATCAGGAATCAATTATGTCTATCCATCCAGTTATGCAGCGCCTCGCCGATAAACTCCGGCGCACCGATCTGCCCACCTTCGTACCCGGCGACACGGTTCGCGTGCAGGTCAAGATCAAAGAAGGCGACAAAGAGCGCCTCCAGGCATTTGAAGGCATCGTCATTGCGCTGAAGAACGGCGCGCAGGGCAGCTTCACAGTGCGAAAGATGAGCTTCGGCCAGGGCGTCGAGCGCATCTTTCCCTTCAATTCCAAAGTGGTTGACAAGGTGGAAAAGGTCCGTTCCGCCCGGGTACGCCGCTCCAAGCTTTTCTATCTCCGTGGTCTCCGCGGCAAGGCTGCTCGCCTGAAAGAAGTCGAACGCAAATAGCCCTCGAAAACTGAAATACGCGCGCCCCGGTAGCCCATGCTGCTGGGGCGTTGCTTCGTCGATTCTGCTGTGGGAAACAGGGATCAAGCGCAAAGTCGAAATGATCTACACTCGATTTTGGCGATGGATCTGACCCTCATAGAGCCCGAGGCGCTCAAGCGTGAACTATCCCCATCGGCACGCAAGATGCGGATGTTGAAGGCGCTGGTGTGTGGCAACCGCTACGAGCGCTCCGCCCGCGCAGGCGGAGCAAAAGTCATTGCCGGCGTCGATGAGGTGGGCCGTGGTGCGCTGTTCGGGCCGGTGGTCGCGGCCGCGGTTATTCTTCCCGAAGGCTGCCGTATCCAAGGCTTGCGCGATTCCAAACAACTGCTTCCCGAAGAACGTGAGCGGCTGGCACGAATCGTCGAACGCAAGGCCCTGGCGATGGCCATCGTAGAAGTGGATTCGGTAACCATCGACCGGATCAATATCTACCAGGCAACGCGCCTGGCCATGACGACCGCTGTCACCCGCTTAGCCTTAGCACCCGATCATTTGCTGATCGACGCGATGCGCCTGGAACATGCTTGCGCGCAGACCAGTATCATCTACGGAGATTCGCTGAGCATCTCCATCGCTGCCGCTTCCGTCCTGGCCAAGGTGTACCGCGACAACCAGATGCGCCAACTGGACCGTGACTACCCGATGTACGGGCTCGCCTCGCACAAGGGCTACAGCACGCCGGAGCACAAGCAGGCGCTGGTGGCGCACGGACCCAGTCCGCTCCATCGCAGAAGCTTTCGGCCAGTGGCTGAAAATTGCCTGCCGTGGGATTAGCAGGATGCCTGGATTCCCCACGGGATAAAAGAATGATGAGTGCCTGGGGAGAATCTATTTGTCGCTGCGACTGATGTGTTTTACGGCCCATCCCGATGATGAGTGTGGGGCCTTTGGGGGTGCGTTGCTGCGGGCGCACCAGCGCGGCGCGGAAACCAGTGTTGTATGCCTCACCGAAGGGCGCGCCGCTTCGCACCGCGGGCCTGCCCGCAGTGCGGACGAGCTGGCCCTGCTGCGACGTCAGGAATTTGCCGCCGCTCTGCGTATACTCAACGTCACCCAAGGCGAAGTCCTGTCTTATCCCGATGGCGATCTGGCACATCAGGACTTCGCCTACGTCACCGCCACCCTGGTTGAACGCATCCGCCGTTTTCGCCCCCACGTGGTGCTCACCTTTGGCGGCGACGGCAATGTAAACCTGCATCCCGACCACACCATGGTCTCCTGTTTTGCCACCGCCGCTTTCCACTGGGCAGGACGGGCCAACTTTGCTCCGGAACAAATGGGCATCGGGTTACGCCCCTATCGGCCGCAAAAGCTGTATTACGGGGCGACCCCCTTTCTGGCCTACGCCGACGCGGAGGAAGCCAGGAAGATCGCCCTGATGCCCGCGTCGCTCGTTCTTGCGGTAGGTGACTTGAAGGCGAAGAAGCTCGAGGCATTCATGCAGCACACCACCCAGGCCGACCTGCTGGCCAAGGTCAAGGTCGTTTTCGAGGAGACCGGCGGCGAGGAAAGGTATCTGCTGGCCGCCACGCGGGGCATGCCTTCTTCACCCATGGAGACGGATATGTTCGCCGGTGTCGAAGAATAGTGCTATGCCCCTTCGAAGCGTGTCAGAACTAGGTTCGGGAAAGCTATCCCCTACCACGAAGGCTTTTCCGAACCTGGTTCTCACAACGCTCGTCAGGCCGCCCGCACAGAAATGCTAAACCGATGACGCTATAGCGGCGCCGCCAAGTCGCGAAGGCCGGCTCCAGTCCCCTGAAGAGTGGCTGAGGGCGCACAGGACTACGTCCTTACCTGTTCAGCCGTCCCTGCGGGACTAGCTAAGTTGAGAATGTGAGCAAGCTCGCAGTCCGTCTACCATGCTTGCCTCTCGCTACCCTGCTTGCCTCTGTCTACCCTGCTTGCCTCTCACCGCCCTGGCGCAGCGACCATGCGAGCCGAGCGAGCAGGAGGAAGGCCAGAATCACAGTGATGGCAAAGGGCGTGCGTACCCCACTCTTCACGATCCACCAGTAGTGGATCACGCCGCAGATAGCCGAGACATACGCAAGCCGATGCAGCGCCTGCCAGCGCTTCCCTCCCAACTTCCGGATTGACCAGGTGGTGGAGGTCGCGGCCAACGGAACCAGCAGCAGCCACGCAGCCATGCCGGCCATGATGTAGCGGCGTTTGGCAATGTCATCTACCATGGCCGCGAAGTTAAAGCCGGAATATAGCCACAGGTACGTGAGCAGATGCAGGCAGCCATAGAAGAAAGCGAATAAGCCCAGCAACCGGCGAAAACGGACCAACCATGCCAGCCGCGCAGAAAGCCTGCGCAGGGGGGTGATGGCGAGCGAGATGACCAATAGGCGCAGGGTCGCAAAGCCAGTGGCATGGGTAACCGTTGCCGTTGGGTCAGGACCGAGATTGCCGGTAAATCCGCGGTAGACGAGCAGCGCGAGCGGCGCCAGACACGCCAGCCACACCACCAGCTTCAGAGCAACGATCGTGCGCTTGTTCATAGCTGGGGATGAACCTTAGAAATATTTTTTCAGGTCCATGCCATTGTAGAGACTGGCCACCTGGTCTCCATAGCCGTTGAACATGAGCGTGGGCTGGCGCTGGTTGAAGAGGCTGGCGCCGATGCGCCGTTCGGTCTTCTGGCTCCAGCGCGGATGGTCGACATTGGGGTTCACGTTCGAATAAAAGCCGTATTCCTGCGGAGCCATGTCGTTCCATGCCGTGCGTGGCTGGTCAGAAGTGAAATGGATTCTCACGATCGACTTAGCCGACTTGAACCCATATTTCCACGGCACCACGATGCGCACCGGGGCGCCATCCTGGTTAGGCAACACCTCACCGTAGAGGCCAAACGTAAGCAGCGTCAACGGATGCATGGCCTCATCCATGCGCAGCCCTTCGGAGTAGGGCCAATTCAGATTGATCTCCGACAAGCCCGGCATGACGCTGGGATCATCGAGGGTCAAAAACTGCACGTACTTCGCTTTGGGCAGCGGCTCGGCCCAATTGATTAATTCCGAAAGCGAATAGCCGGCCCATGGGATCACCATGCTCCAGGCCTCCACGCAACGATGGCGGTAGACGCGTTCCTCGATGGGCTTAAAGCTCAATAGGTCTTCAATGCCCACCGTTTTCTTCTTCTTTACCAGACCGTCCACGGTCACGGTCCAGGGGCGGGTCTTCATGCGCCCGGCGTTCTGCGAAGGATTATCCTTTTCGACCCCGAATTCGTAGAAATTGTTATACGTGGTGATGTCTTTGTAGGGGGTAAGGGTCAACCCAGAGGTGGAAAGCGGACTCTTCACCGTCTGCAATTTGGTCGCGGCCGCAGCCATCTGGGGGTCGAGCATGCCGGCCATCCGGTGTACGGCCAGGCCGGCAACTCCAAGCGCAGTCGCACCGGTCATGAATGTCCGGCGATTAAGGTAGACGCTTCTGGGGGTAATTTCAGAAGAAGGTATATCGTTCGATTTCTTGATCAGCATAATGTCCCAATATCGGTTTCACTACTTTTATAGGGTACGCCCCGTGCTATGAGACGTATTCATACAATGGAAGTTACCTAGAAAGAACGCAGCGAGGAGAAATATGGATCACACGGTACTGACTGGCCCCGATAGAGACCGCTTGCAGCGGGCATCCGAGATGCTTCTCGACGCCAGGCGTACGTTAAAGCCGATAGATGATTTGCCGGCGTCCCTACGGCCGGAAACGCTCGCAGAGGCCTACTTTATTCAGGATTTGCTATTGCAGGCCCTGGGAGAGACGGGGGGCTGGAAGGTGGGTGCGCCCAGCCCGGAGGCGACGCCGCTCTATGCCCCCATGCCGCTGGTCAACTTCGCCGCCAGCGGCAGTCGTATCGCGAAGCAATTTCGCCGGATGCGCGGCGTCGAGGCTGAAATCGCCTTCTTGCTGGGGAAAGATCTGCCTCCACGCTCCACCGCTTACACACGCGAGGAGTTGGTCGATGCCATTGCCAGCTGTCATCCCGCGATCGAACTGCTGGAGTCAGCGCTGCTTGATCCCGACGCCGCGGGCCGGCTCACGTCCATCGCCGATCTGCAATCAAACGGCGGCTTTGTTCACGGGCCGGCCGTCGCGGACTGGCAAAGCTTCAACTTCGCAGACGAGACCGCCGAGATGAACATAGATGGGTTCGTGCGCGTGTCCAGGGGCAAAAACGCCGCGGGAGGGGACTTGCTGCGGCTGGTTTTATGGTTGGCCAACGAGGCCCAGGGCCGCACCGGTGGCCTGCGCGCCGGGCAATGGATCACCACTGGTAGTTGGACGGGCAAGACACTGGCTGATAGCAGCTCCGTCGCCATCGCTCGGTTTCCCCATTGCGGCGAGGTCACGGTGCGCTTCGACTAGGCTATTCACATTCGCTAAGCGCCCGTCAGCCCCTCAAAACAAAGGCCTTGCCGGTCCCGTACCGAAAGAGGAAACGAGCCCGTTTGTTCGGTTTTTCACGGCAAATTCTTCAAATGTTCACAAGTAGCTGCGAACCTCGCAACTGTGAGCGGGTGTGTGCAAAAACACCGCAATCACCAAGCAAAAAGAGCGAGGACAAATGAAGAACCAACTGAAGACGCTGGCGACGCTGGCGCTCGTGTCGGCACTGTCGGCCGGGCTGGCACAGACAACAGCGGCCGGTACCACGAGTACCTCTTCGACCACCCGCAAGAAGCCTGTCCCCCACAAAGCCATTCCTAAAAAGCCTTCGGTGGAGAGCCAGATCCAGTCGCTGCGGGAAGATATGCAGACGCAGATTCAGCAGTTGAAGCAACAGCTGAACGACCGTGACCAGCAGTTGCAACAAGCGCAGCAGGCTGCGGCCGCAGCTCAGGCGGCAGCGGCTCAGGCGCAGCAGCAGGCGGCGCAGCAGTCAGCAACGCTGTCCGAGAATAGCCAGGCCGTCACCAGTCTGCAGGGCGCGGTCAGCGACCTGAAGACCAACAGTACCTCCATGGCCAGCACCATCCAGGACGAGCAAACCCAGGTGCATAAGGCGATGACGAGTCCGGATTCACTGCATTACAAAGGCATCACCATTACACCAGGTGGGTTTCTGGCGGCTGAAACCGTATACCGGTCCGCAGCCACAGGGGGCGGCCTGAACACCGCCATGACCGGTATTCCTCTGCAGAACTCAGCACAAGGGCAATACTCCGAGTTCTACGGATCCGGTCGTCAGTCGCGTGTCTCCATGCTGGCGGAAGGAAAGATTCCCAGCATGACCATGCGCGGCTACGTCGAAGCTGACTTCCTGAGCGCAGGCGTTACCTCGAACAACAACGAGAGCAACTCCTACACCATGCGGCAACGTCAGGCGTGGGCCCAGGCTGAACTGCAAAATGGTTGGACCTTCACCGGCGGCCAGATGTGGAGCCTGGCTACCGAAACCACCAAGGGGCTACAGAATCGTAGTGAGATTCTTCCCTCGACGATCGATCCACAGTACGAAGCCGGCTTTGTGTGGGAGCGGCAGTATGGCTTCCGCGTGACCAAGAACTTTGGCAGCAAGCTGTTTTTTGGCATGTCTGCTGAAAATTCGCAAATTCCCAGCGTAGTCGGCCACGGCACGCCCTTCAATTTCGTGGTTGGCCAGGCTGGTACCGGAGGTGGACTTTACAACCCGACCGCGAACTACGCTTCCAACGTCGCGCCGGACTTTGTTGCCAAAGTCGCCTTTGAACCGGGCTGGGGACATTACGAGCTGTTCGGTGTAGGCCGCTTCTTCCGTGCCCGCATCTATCCCAACGCCGTCTACACCACAGTCGCCGGCGTGACCACCGCTTCTGGCTCCTCTGCCGGCGCCTACAACGATACGACTACCGGCGGCGGCATCGGAGGCGGTTTCCGCGTGCCGACCTTGCATAAGCATCTCGATGTGGGCCTGAAAGGTCTCTGGGGTGATGGTATTGGCCGGTACGGCGACGCCCAGATTGGCGATACCACGGTGCGGCCAGATGGTCAGCTAGCGTTGTTGCACGGTTTCTCCGCCCTGAGCACGCTGGAGTTTCATGCCACGCCGCGGTTGGATATCTACGCCAACTACGGTGGAGACTATGCCGGTCGCCGCTACTTCCTGACCAGCAAGGGAACCAAGTCTGTCGGTTACGGCTCGTACCTCAACGTGGAAACGGGCTGCGCCACCGAGCCTGTCCCGGGCAGCACCACTACCGGCTATACCCCCGGGTCGCAATCCAACTGTACCGCCGACACCAAAGATGTACAGGAATTCACGGCGGGTTATTGGTACGACTTCTACAAGGGGCCCGCGGGCCGGCTGCGCCAAGGCATCCAATACTCCTATTTCCAGCGCAATATCTGGTCGGGTATCGGCACCACGCCAAAAGGCACGGACAACGGTCTCTGGACTTCGTTCCGCTATTACCTGCCTTAGGTTACAAACTGCCACCCATGGAAAAGGGCACCCGAATGGGTGCCCTTCTTTTTTGCGCGCGACGGCTGTCTTACACTAGAGGACTGCTAGCACCTGAGGCTTCCATGGCAAAACCCATTGTCGGCTTACATCACGTCACAGCGATTGCGTCTGACCCGCAACGGAATCTCGACTTTTACACGCAGGTGCTGGGCCTGCGTTTCGTCAAGCGAACCATCAACTTTGACGATCCCGGAACGTACCACTTCTACTTTGGAGACGATGCCGGCTCCCCGGGAACCATCCTCACCTTCTTTCCCTGGCCCCGGGCAACCCGCGGCAACCTGGGCGTGGGCGAGACTTCGGCCACGGCATTCAGCGTTCCCAGTGCGTCTCTTAATTACTGGGAAAAGCGTTTAGCGGAAGCTGGCCTTGCCTTCGAACGCAGCAGCCGGTTCGAAGAGGAAGTCATCGCCTTCGCTGATCCCGACGGCATGCGGCTGGAGATTGTGGGTCACGCGGATGCCGGCAACGGCAAGACTCCGCGGACCAGCGACGTTTCGCCCACGCATGCGATCCGCGGTTTCTTTGGCGTGACCCTTTGCGAGGGAGGTTACGAACGAACAGTTGCCGTGCTGGCCACCATGGGGTTCCAGAAAATCGCGGAGGCGGGCAATCGCTTTCGCTTTGCCGCCGAAGGCAGCGCGCTGGGCAACCACATCGACGTGCTGGTGCAGCCGCAGCTCAGCTACGGCCGCATGGGCGCAGGCAGCGTGCACCACATCGCTTTTCGCGCGCCCGATGATGCCGCGCAACTCGAATGGCGCGAAGTGCTGGCCGCTACCGGGCTCGATGTGACGCCCGTGCTTGATCGCACCTACTTTCACTCGATTTATTTTCGCGAGCCGGGCGGCGTCTTGTTTGAAATCGCCACCGATCCGCCAGGATTTTCGCTCGATGAACCCATCGAATCGCTCGGCGAGTCGCTCAAGCTGCCGCCATGGCTCGAGCGGTCGCGGGCCCGGGTGGAGCGACTGTTGCCCCCGATCCGGTTGAACCATCACCAACAGAAAGAAAAAAACGAGGTCAACGATCCCCACCGCGATCAGCCTGTCCGCAAGATGGGCGCAGCGCTGGCGGAGGCTAGCGTCGCGGTGGTTCTTTTGCACGGCCGCGGCGCGTCCGCGGAAGACATACTCGGATTGGCGAAGAAAATGGCGGACGACCGCATTGCCTTTCTCGCCCCGCAGGCCGCCGAGCATCGCTGGTATCCCTACTCCTTCATGTCCCCCGTAACCGAAAACGAGCCCTGGCTCTCGTCGGCCCTGGCCAAGGTCGCCGCCACGGTACAACTCGCTCTCGATGCAGGCATACCGCGTGACCACATCGTGCTGTGCGGTTTTTCTCAGGGCGCTTGTATGTCGACGGAGTTTGTCGCGCGCAATCCTGCCCGCTACGGCGCCCTCATTGCGCTCACCGGCGGGTTGATCGGGCCGCCTGGCATGGACCTGCGCCATTCAGGCAATCTCGAAGGAATGCCCGCACTCTTTAGTTCCGGCGATCCTGACCCGCATGTGCCCTGGAGCCGCGTTGAGGAATCAGCGGAGCAATTCAAAGCCATGGGCGCGGCGGTCACGCTGCAGCGCTACGAAGGGCGACCGCACACCGTGCTGCCCGAGGAAGCCGAAGCAGCGCGCGAACTGATCTTCCGTCTGTTGCGCTGACTCTGCACCAGCCATAAAGCTCCGGGTGCCCATCCTTGCCGTATTTTGGCGAGGGTGGGATCAGAGGCGGGGAACCCCTGGTCAGCAATTTATGGGGCGGAACTGTTACGCGAACTGACGTTGATCCCACCCTTCGCGAACAGCCGCGAAGAATGGGGCACCCGGAGCTTTGTTATCGGTAAACTGCCTACTATAGAGACATATCTTGGGTCGATCGGAGAGACGTTGGTCAAAGCATTGCTGCTGATCGTTCTTATCTGTTTCCTCCCAGTGGCCCACGGGCAGCACGGCGCCCTGCCCGACGTTGCGCCCGTCGAGGCGCGACACGCAATGGTGGTCAGTATTCATCATGACGCCAGTAATGCGGGTCTGAAGATGTTGCAGTCCGGGGGAAACGCGGTCGACGCCGCCGTGGCCACCGGCTTTGCCCTGGCCGTTGTCCACCCCGCAGCGGGAAACCTGGGCGGGGGCGGCTTCATGATGCTGCGCCTGGCCAATGGTGAGTCGCACTTCCTTGACTTCCGCGAAGAAGCGCCGCTGCGCGCGACCGCCAATATGTATCTTGACCCCAGCGGCAAGATCATTCCGCAAGCATCGACCGTGGGCTATCTGGCCGTGGGCGTCCCGGGAACGGTAGCTGGGTTGGCGGAGGCGGAGCGACGTTTTGGCAAGCTCTCGCTGTCACAGGTCATGGCGCCCGCAATTCAGCTTGCGGAGAAAGGCTTTACCCTGAACGCGGAAGAAGCGGCCGAACTTCAGGATCCGGTGCTGACGAAATTCCCCGAATCGCGCCGCATCTTCCAACGCAACGGCCATTTTTACCAGGCCCGAGACGTTTTCCGGCAGCCTGACCTGGCACGCACCCTGCGACGCATCGAGCATGACCCGCGAAGCTTTTACCATGGCGCCCTGGCCGCTGAGCTGGCTCGCGCCATCCAGAAGAAGGGAGGCCTGGTCAGCAACAGAGATCTGGCCACCTACCGGGTCAAAGACCGCAAGCCGCTGACCGGCACCTACCGCCAGTATGAAATCATTGCCCCGCCGCCACCCTCTTCCGGCGGCATCGCCTTGCTGGAAACACTCAATATTCTCGAGGGATACGATTTACCTTCCATGGGTGATCGCACGCCCGAAAGCATGCACCTGATCATCGAGGCCTTTCGCCGCGCGTTCAAGGACCGCACCTCGTTTCTCGGCGATCCTGATTTTACCTCCATGCCAACCGCCGAGCTCAGCGACAAAGGCTACGCAGCGGCATGGCGCAAAGGCATAAGCGCAACCATGGCGACACCTTCCAGTGAGCTGACCCGTCCGCCTGGCTACATCGACAGTTCGGAATCGAAGCAGACGACGCACTTCTCTGTGCTCGACGAGGCCGGCGACGCTGTCTCGGTTACGTATACCCTCAACAACAGCTTCGGCTCGGGAGCAACCGCCGAGGGCCTGGGTTTCCTGCTCAACGATGAGATGGACGATTTCACTTCGAAGATTGGGGCGCCAAACATGTTCGGCCTGATTCAGGGTCCGGCGAATGCGATCGGTCCCAGGAAGCGTCCGCTGTCCAGCATGACGCCCATTATTGTTCTCGAGAACCACAAGGTTCGTTTTGTAATCGGCTCGCCGGGTGGACCGCGCATCATCACCACGGTGGCCAATATCTTTCTCAGCGCCTCCGACGGTGGGTTGAATATCCAACGTGCGGTCGACGCTCCGCGCTTCCACCAGCAATATCTTCCTGACGTCGTTTATGTGGAACCTGGCTTTCCCCCTAAAACGCTGCAAGCGCTGCATGGGATGGGCTACGCGATCAAGGGTGGCGATGGCGACGACCACTATTGGAGCGATGGCGAATGCATCGCCGTCGATCCCAAGACCGGCCTGATTTACGGCGGCCAGGACAAACGGCACAGTTTCGGCAAGGCTGCCGGGTACTAGCGGCGTCCTGGGCAGAATTCGCGAGCTCACTCGCAGGGCCTTCGTTTGAGGTTAAGGCGCACAGCAGATCCCTCCGCTCCGCTCCCCCGAATTCCTGTCGGGGCTGGTGGCGCTGGCAAACTTCATGCGGCTTTCCTTAATGAAAGCCGCACACGTGGATCTGTCTGACGTAGCGAAACAGGAATTCGGGTACGCTTCGGTCGGGATGACAAATTTGCTTGAAGGACGGAGCTAAAGCGCAAGCGATCTCCACGTTCATTCCCCTTTAACTTGCCGCCAGGCAAGTCAGCTCCTCGGGATGACAAATTTGTTTGGGCCACGGGCTTAACAGACTGCGGAGAAACCCTGTTTCTGAAGGGTACGGGCTACAGCCCGTACTGAGCGCTTCTTTTTATTTCGTTCCCCCAAACAAATTTGTCATCCCGGCCTGCTGTGCGCCTTTCCCCCAAACCAAGGCCCTCCAAGTGAGCTCGCAAATCCGGCCCCAGCCATTTTGTTCATTGGGAGCGTGGTGGAGCTCTGCCTTTCTCTCAGCGCACCCGGTAAACTAAAGATGAGCACAGCATGCAAATACAGTTTGCTTTTGGACAAAACGGCCTGGACCTCACACTCCCAGACGGGCCCCGCTACGAGATCATTGAGAGCCGCTCCGCAGCGGCTCTACCGGATGTCGCCGCTGCCCTCGACCGGGCCCTCGATCAGCCTATTGGCAGCCGGCCACTCTCGACCCTGGCAGCGGGCAAAAAGACCGCAGCCATCTCAGTCTGCGACATCACCCGGCCCGCGCCTAACTGGCTTACCCTGCCCCCTCTGCTCCAGCGGCTGCACACCGCCGGCATCCCGGTCGAAGGGATAACGCTTCTAATCGCGACTGGACTGCATCGCGAAGCCACGCCAGGCGAGATCAAGGCGATTCTCGGGCCAGAAATCGCCGCCCGGTATCGCGTGGTTAATCACGACGCCAAGGCGCTGGCCCAGCATCGCTGGCTGGGGAAAACCGGCAAGGGTATCCCGGTCTATATCGATGAGCGCTTCATGGCCGCGGACCTGCACATCACCCTGGGTTTTATCGAGCAACACCTTATGCTCGGCTTCTCCGGCGGACGCAAGCTGATAGCGCCGGGGCTCGCCGCCCAGGAAACCATCAAGGTCATTCATTCTCCCTTGTTCATGCGCGAACCCATGGCCATCGAAGGATCGATCACCAATAACCCCCTGCACGCCCAGTTGCTGGAAATCGCGCGCATGGCCAGGCACGACTTCATGCTCGATGTGACTCTCACCCAGGGCCGCGAAGTCTCAGGCATCTTCGCCGGCGATCCGGTTGAGGCACATGCTGCCGGCGTCCAGTTTCTGCGCACGACATCGCTCGAACGGCTCTCAGGCCTGGCCGATGCCGTCATCACCAGCGCCGCCGGCCATCCCCTGGACCTGACGTTCTACCAGACCATCAAAGGCCTTACCGCCGCCCAGCACATCGTGAAGCCTGGAGGCAGGATCCTCATTCTGGGCGAATGCGCGGAGGGCATAGGTTCGCCTGAATTCGCCCAAAAGGTCGCCGGCTTCTCGGACTACAACAGCTTCCTCGAAGAGATTGGCAACGCTCCGGTGCAGGTAGACCAGTGGCAGTTGGAAAAGCTGGCGCTCGCCGGGCAGAAGCACGAGTTGTTCTTCTACATGCCGGGCGTCGCGAATAAGAAGCTAGGCAATCTGGCGCCTCGTTGCTTCCCTACCGCGCAAGCCGCGACGGCCGCCGTGCTCAACGGCCTCGCGACCGGCGCCCGGGTCGCTCTGATACCGGAAGGACCGTACGTCTATGCGCGGGTCCCGGAAGTAGAGCATCAATTATCATGATGGCAGGCACCATGGTTCATTTGCGAAAGTGGCGAAATTGGCAGACGCACCAGACTTAGGATCTGGCGGGGCAACCCATGGGGGTTCGAGTCCCCCCTTTCGCACCAAACAACTGCTTGACGCCTATGTTGAAGATCTTTCATGATAGCCGTGGTATAAGCGCTTAGCGAAACAACTCGACAAAGGCCCTCGATGACCAACCTCGCTTCTCGATTCAAATTTGCCTCCGCGCCCGATAGCTGGGGAGTCCTCGACTATCCCGGCCCCTCCTGGGAGCAAAGCTATCAAACCATGCTGGACGAGATGGTCCAGGCCGGCTACACGGGCACCGAACTCGGTCCTTACGGCTTCTTCCCCACCGATCCTCAAGTGTTGAAGCGCGAACTCGCCGCTCGCCAATTGAAGCTGCTCGGTTCCTTCGTCCCGGCCAATCTCGGTGATCCCTCGGCGACCAGGATTGTCGTCGATCACATCACCCAAGTAGGCGGATTACTGGCTGCGGCCGGCGCTCCGTTCCTCGTTCTGGCGGATGCGCAATCGCCCGAACGCGACCGCATCGCCGGCCGCGTTCCCCGGGATGGAAGCAAGGGATGGACGGCTGAGCAGTGGAAGCAGGTCGCCAAGGTAGTCGCGGAAGCGGCCAAAGTAGCCGCCGGATTTGGCCTGGACCTGGTCTATCATCCCCACGTTTCCACCTACGTGGAAACCCCGGAAGAGACGGAGCAATTCTTCGATGTCACCTCGGCCTCAAAAATCGGACTCTGCCTGGATACTGGGCACTGCGACTATGCCGGCGGTGATTCGATCGCAGAGGCCGAAAAATACCGCGACATCCTTCGCTTTGTGCACATCAAGGACATAAGCCTGAAGGCCCTGGCTGAAGCGCGCGAGAAGAAGATGAACTTTGAGCAAGCAATCGAGATCAATGTCTTCACGATCATCGGTCAGGGGTCAGTCAATTTCCCTGAATTCTTCCGGGTTTTGGCGAAGAATGACTATTCCGGCTGGATGGTGGTGGAGCAGGATGTGAAATTTGGCGCCATGACTATCCCGCCGGTGGAAAGTGTGGCCGCGAGCCTGCGCTACCTCAACAAGGTTGTCAGGGAACTGGACGCGCCGGTGCCCTCCAGGTAGCCGGAACGCCGGGGCCGGTTGCCCAGCCGGACCCTGTATATACTGAAGTATCTCAGTAAGCTCCCCAAATCAAAATGAACATTCAGCAGCGTCGTGTCGTGGTAACCGGGGTCGGTTTGGTGACACCCGTGGGCGTAGGGACAGATGTCACGTGGCAGGCTCTCCTGCAAGGCGAATCGGGCATAGGCACGATCTCTCTCTTCGACCCATCGGGCTTCAGCTGCCGCATTGCCGGCGAGGTGAAAGACTTTGTTCCGGAAGACTTCATCGAGCGCAAAGAAATCAAGAAAATGGGCCGGTTTATCCAGTTTGCCCTGGCGGCCTCAGAGTTTGCCGTGGCCCAGTCCGGGTTGAACACGAGCACCGAGGATGCAGAGAAGATCGGCGTGTACGTTGGCAGCGGCATCGGCGCCTTCGAGGTGATCGAGCGTGAGCATAGCAAGCTGATAACAGCAGGCCCCAACCGGGTATCCCCCTTTTTCATCACCGCCACCATCGCCAACCTCGCCGCCGGCCAGATTTCAATTCGCTACGGTGCGACCGGACCGAATCTCACCTGCGCGACCGCCTGCACGACAGGCGCGCATGCGGTCGGTGAGTCCTTCCGCGTGATTCAGCGCGGCGACGCGGACGTGATGATCTGCGGTGGCACGGAAGCTGCCGTCACGCCGCTCTCCGTAGCCGGGTTCGCCGCCATGCGCGCGCTCTCAACCCGCAATGATGACCCCAGGACCGCCTCGCGCCCCTGGGACGCGGGCCGCGATGGCTTTGTGGTCGGGGAAGGAGCCGGAATCCTGGTTCTGGAAGACTACGATCACGCAGTGAACCGGGGGGCGAACATTCTTGCCGAGTTGGTGGGCTACGCGGCCAACAGCGATGCCTATCACACCAACGCCCCGCCCGAAGATGGCCGGGGGGTGCGACGGGTGATGCAGTTGGCCCTGCGTGATGCCGCCGTGCACCCAGGGGACATTGCCTACCTGAACGCCCATGCCACGTCGACGCCTCTGGGCGATCGCGCCGAAGCCAGGGCGATTTGCGAGACCTTTGGTGAGTCGGCCAAAACGCTGCTGGTCAGTTCGACCAAGTCGATGACCGGTCATCTGCTCGGCGGAGCGGGCAGCCTGGAAGCAGGTGTTACGGTTTTGGCGCTGCGAGACCAGATAGCTCCTCCGATGACCAACTTGCAGAGCGTCGATGAAGCGTGTGGCTTTCGTCTGGTGAAGGACAAAGGCCTGCCGTCGGCGATGGAGTACGCCATGACCAACTCCTTCGGCTTCGGCGGCACCAACGCCTCGCTCATTTTCCGCCGCTACCAGGCGAGTTAACAGCAGGTCCCTCCACTTCGCTACTTCACACAGATCCACGTGTGCGGCTTTCATCAAGGAAAGCCGCATGACGTTCGCCAACGCCAGCAACCTTGACAGGAATTCGGGGGGAGCGGAGTGGAGCTTTGCGCCCTTTTCCCAAATAACTCCCATCGAGCGCAGGCGGCGCCCTCCGCGGCTTCGCCTAAACCTTAACCTCGGGATAATCTATAGACACCATGAGCCAAGACACTTCTCAACCCAACGTCGTGCTGGAGCGTACCGCCGACTACCGCGAGGGCTACGCCAACAGCGTTCAAGTGCAAAAGAGCGTATGGGACTTCCGGCTCAGTTTCGGCACGGCGTATCAGGAAACCGCTGAAACGATCACCATCAACGCTTTCCAGACCATCTACCTCAGCCCACAACAGGCCAAGGCCCTATGCAATGTATTGGAGCAAAATCTGCTGCAATACGAGCACACGTTCGGCACCATTTCGCTGGAACCGCGGCCACCAGTTGTGCCCCAGGGTCCGGTCCACTAGGGCGTGTCCGAGGCACGCAAACAACACGACCGCCCCCTGCCCCTCCGCCTCATCTTTCCCCTGCTCTTCGTCGGCGTTTACCTTTCGCATCTGACCCTGCTGCGACTGCCCTATTACTGGGATGAAGCCGGCTACTACATTCCGGCGGCCTACGATTTCTTCCGTACCGGCGACCTTATTCCGTCGACCACCCTGGCCAACGCCCATCCTCCGCTTCCCTCGCTCTACCTCGCGCTATGGTGGAAGTCCGCCTACACACCGGCGGTCACCCGCACCGCCATGTGCCTGATTACCGCCATCGCACTGCTCGCGGTGTATCGCCTGGGCATGCTGCTGAGCGGACGGCAGCGGGTGGCGGCAACCACCACCCTGCTTACCGCCCTTTACCCCGTCTGGTTTGCCCAAAGTACGCTGGCGCACGCTGACATGTTCGCGGCCGCCGCAACGCTCTGGGGACTCGTCTTTCTCTTTGCCGGACATCACCGCCTGTGGGCAGCCACGGCATGCTTTGCGCTGGGCGCATGGTCGAAAGAAACAGCCATTGTTACCCCCCTGGCCGTCGCGGCCTGGGAGCTCTACCTCTGGACCCGGACCAAGGACCGAACCCGCCTGCGCACTGCCTTGGCCCTGATCGCAGCCCCCGCCACACTGATCGCTTGGTATGCCTACTACCGTCACCGCACTGGTTACATTTTCGGCAACCCGGAATACCTGCGCTACAACGCAACCTCTACCCTGTCGCCGTTGCGGATTCTCTTAGCCCTGGCCCACCGCATCCTGCAGCTCAGCGCGCATATGAACATGTTTGTGCCCGTGCTCTGCATGCTGGGCGCGCTGTTGCTGCTACCGCTGAAAGAACCCGACGGCACCCTGCGCCCCTGCATCGCTGTCGCTAACCAGGCGATCCTCTACGTCGTCATCCTGGCCAATATCCTGTTTTACTCCGTCCTCGGGGGCGCCTTGCTCACCCGCTACCTGCTGCCCCTCTATCCGCTGGTGCTGTTGCTCTGCGTCTCCACGTTTTATCGCCGCGTGCCTTATTGGTGGGGGCTCATCCTGCTGAGCGCAACCGCATTCATCATCGGGCTCTTCGTCAACCCGCCGTACAAGTTCGCGCCCGAAGACAACCTGAACTACGCGGATGTGATTCGTCTGCACCAGCAGGCCATTCGCCAAATCGTGATCCGCTTCCCCGGCAGCACTGTCCTCACCGCGTGGCCGGCAACCGACGAGCTCACCAAACCCGAACTGGGCTATGTGAAAAGGCCTATGGCGATTGTGCCCGTGGCCAATTTCTCTCTGCCCGAAATACAAAAGGCCGCGGCATCTCCCCAGGACTTCAGTGTCGGCTTCGCTTTCTCCACCAAGTACGACCCGCCGCGCCTATGGATGGATCTGGGCGCGCGCAACGAAGCCCTGGATAGCCGCTTCTTCGATTTCCATCGTGACCTCGAACCCGGCGCGATCGCCCACTTGCTCAACGGACGCATTCTCTGGCGTGAAGAACGCCAGGGAGAATGGGCCGCCGTGCTGCACTTCGACCGCCCACAGGTAGCGAGCTTGAGCACACCGGGCCGCTAATCCCGGGCGCCCCAATCCCACAGAACTATACTGAGGGAGTGTCGCCCCGCCTTCATTTGCGTCTGTTGCTGTTGTTCGTAGCCTTGCTTACCCCGACAGGGTGGGCGATAGCCCAAAGCCCCCCTCCAGCGGCGGAGACGCCCGGACGGCTGCTCCTCGTTCTCCCCTTCGACAACCATAGCGATCAACCCAACCTCGACTGGATTGGCCAGGCCATCCCGGAAGTCCTGAACCGGCGTCTGGCGTCTGCCGGCTTCATGCCGATTAGCCGCGACGACCGACTCTACGCGCTCGACCACCTTGGCCTGCCCGCGACGTTTCAGCCTTCTCGGGCCAGCGCCATACGCCTGGCGCAAACGCTCGATGCGGACTACGTCATCGTCGGCTCCTTCTCGACCACCGGCCAGCGCTTCCAGGTCAGGGCACAGGTCCTGAAGATGAATGCTCTGCACCTGTCTGCGCCGATTCAGGAAGAGGCGGACATGTCCCACCTGCTGGACGTGCTGAACAGCCTGGCATGGGGACTGGCCAGGCAGATCGATCCCAAATTTGCCGTAGCCCGCAACACCTTCGTGGCCGCCGGCGCCGGGCTCCGCGTGGACGCGTTTGAGAATTACACCCGCGGACTCGTGGAACCCGATCCTGCGGAGCAGATCCGCCACTTGAAGGAGTCGGTGCGTCTCGACCCGACCTTCTCCCCTGCGCTGCTGGCCCTGGGCAAGGCCTATTTTGCCAACCAGCAGTTCGAGCTGGCCGCCACCACCCTGGGCCGCCTGCCGCTGAACGACCCCAGCGCCCGCGAGGCCGACTTCGATCGCGGGCTGGCTTATTTTTACCTGGGCAGTTACGTCAAGGCGGAAGACGCCTTTGCTTTTGTCAGCAAGCAGTTGCCACTGCCGGAGGTGGTCAACAATCAGGGGGTCGCGGCCAGCCGGCGCGGGCTCGA
This sequence comes from uncultured Acidobacteriaceae bacterium, assembly GCA_963834445.1. Lineage (GTDB taxonomy): Bacteria > Acidobacteriota > Terriglobia > Terriglobales > Acidobacteriaceae > PALSA-350. The sequence goes on along the minus strand of CAWIBU010000009.1, from coordinate 1,543,796 downwards.
TGCCACGTCGTTCTTTCTTCAGGCGGTCGCCGCCGACCCTAACGATCCGGACTACCAGTTCAATCTCGCCCTTGCCCTAAGCCGCAAAAAAGATGCCACAGGCGCCCTGCGCGCCATCGCCCAAACGATCAAGCTGCGCCCGCAGGATACGGAAGCCCAGGCATTGCAGGCCACGCTGCGCGCCGGGGCGCTGCACACCACGCCCCCTGCGGCCTCTGCGAATAATCGGGTGAACGCGGCATTCGATCCAGCGGCGACTTCGGACAGCGTTCCCCTCGAACGCATCAAGCGCACATTCAACGAAGCTTCCTTCCGCCAGGCTGCCTTCGAGATGGAGCAGATGCAAGATGAGCATCTGGCGACTCTACCGCCGGCGAAGCGGGCCACCGCCCTTACCGCCGCAGGCATGCGCTTTTACAACCAGGGACTGATCCTCGAGGCGGAGCGCGAGTTTCAGGCGGCGCTTGAGGCCGACAGCAGTAACGCAGAAGCCCACGCCGGACTGGCAATGGTCAGGGAGCATGGCGGGGACGCGAAGAATGCGCGTCTCGAAGCGACCGAATCCCTCAAGACGCAACCAAACGTTGCTGCCTACCTGGTTCTGGCCCGGCTCGACCTGCAAGCCAACCAAAAGGCCGAGGCGTCCGACGACGTAAGCAACGCCCTCAAGCTGGAACCGCAGAACCCCGCCGCACGCGCCCTGCGCCAACAGATCGAGACCAAGGGACAAACCACCCCATGATCGACTCCGGCCACCAAACTCCGGGTGCCCCAGCCAGAACCGCGTGTACGGCTTTCAGTAAGGAAAGCCGCATGAAGTTCGCCAACGCCGCCGAGACTCACAGAAAATACCGAGGGATGGGGCACCCGGAGTTTGGTGTTGCGTCCAACCGTTTTAAGCTGCTGTTGGCAGCCCTTTCGCTGATGTTCTGCTGGGTGCTCCCCCTACAAGCCCAACAACCAAAAGTAATCCTGATCCACCTGGATGACACCATCCAGCCCATCAGCGCGGACTACCTGGCCCGGGGACTGAACGCAGCGGAATCGCAGCACGCAAACGCCGTCCTGATCGAGATCAACACCCCCGGCGGCCTGCTCGATTCCATGCGGCAAATGGTGAGCAAGATCATTGCCTCACCCGTTCCCGTGATCGTCTACGTTGCCCCCTCGGGAAGCCGGGCCGGTTCGGCCGGCTTCTTCCTGCTCGAAGCTGCCGACATTGCAGCCATGGCGCCCGGCAACAACGCCGGCGCCGCGCATCCCGTGGTGGAGGGTGGCAAGCTCGACGACATCATGAAGCAGAAGCTCGAAAACGATGCCGCCGCTTTCCTGCGCTCCTATGTCGCCCGCCGCGGCCGCAACGTGACTGCCGCCGAGGACGCGGTCCGGAACTCCAAATCCTACAGCGACACCGAAGCCCTGCAGCTGAAACTGATCGATCTGATCTCACCCGACGACGCTTCCCTGCTGAACACCGTAGACGGCCGCACCATCACACGCTTCGACGGCGCAACCGTAGTTCTGCACACCAGGAATGCGCAGCTCGTACCCATCGATCCAACGCTGCGTGAGGAAATCCTGGACCGCCTCACCGACCCCAACCTGGCGGTGCTGGTGCTGGTGGTCGGCGCCTTGCTGATCTATGTGGAGTTCAACGCCCCAGGCACCATCATCCCCGGAACCCTGGGAACGATCCTGGTGCTGCTGGCGCTCTTCGCCCTGAACCTGCTGCCGGTGCGCTACACCTCGGTGATGCTTCTGGCCGCCGCCTTTGTGTTGCTGATCCTGGAAGCAAAGTTCGCCAGCCACGGAGTGTTGGCAGCAGCCGGCATCGTCTCCCTGGTGGTGGGCGCGCTGACCCTGGTCGATGGTCCCATCCCTGAGCTTCGCGTACATCTTGCCACCGCTCTGGCTACAGGCCTGGCCTTTGGCCTGATCACCGCCTTCCTGCTGCGTCTCGCACTCAAGGCACGACGAAGTAAAACGCTCATGGGAGGTGACGCCATGATCGGCCAGCTGGCTGTCGTCACGCAACCGCTCGCGCCCTACGGACAGGTCATGGTGAACGGGGAACTCTGGCAAGCGGAGTCCGCCACCCCGGCGGCGCGTGGCGAACGGGTGCGCGTGCTCGGCCTGCACGACCTGACGCTATTAGTGGAGAGGATTCCTTAGACCCGCTAGCGACGATTCCGGGCGTGATCTGCTCCTGTACAATTTAGGTTGAGCGAGGCCCACTCTTATGATGGGTATTGGCATTCCCGGCCTGATCATCATTTTGGTGGTCGGCATCTACCTGATCAATTCCGTAAAAATCCTCAGAGAATATGAGCGCGGAGTCATTTTCCGCCTGGGCCGCGTCTTGCCGGCGCCTAAAGGGCCCGGAATCATCCTGGTTTTTCGCCCATTCGATCAGATGGTACGTGTCTCCCTACGGCAAGAAGTGCTTGAAGTACCTCCGCAGGACATTATTACGCGCGACAACGTGACCTTGAAGGTCAATGCCGTCATCACACTTAAGGTGATCGATCCTTCGCGGGCCGTCATTGAGGTGATGAACTTTGTTTACCAGACTTCACAGTTCGCTCAAACAACCCTGCGCTCGGTGCTGGGCGAAGTGGAATTGGATGAGTTGCTCTCTCGCCGCGAATCCCTTAATCAGAGAATCCAGAGCATCATCGACCAACATACCGCGCCCTGGGGCGTTAAGGTGGTAAGCGTCGAGGTGAAGCAGGTGGATTTGCCGGAATCGATGCTGCGTGCCATGGCCAAGCAAGCTGAAGCCGAACGCGAGAAGCGTGCCAAAGTGATTCACGCTGAGGGCGAATTTTCCGCCGCCCAGCGTCTGGTGGACGCTGCAGCCCTGCTCGCAACTCAGCCCATGACGTTGCAATTAAGGTACTTACAAACCCTGACGGAGATAGGTGTCGAAAAAAACACGACCATCGTCTTTCCCCTGCCGTTGGAAATGATGACGTTATTTAATAAAATAGCGGAAACGCGGTTACCGGAGAAACAGCCATGAGGTCACTGCTCGACACGGAAGAAGAGGAAGAGACAAAGTCTTCTGAGATCACACTCAGCACGGCATCCCTGCTGGGGATTTTCTTTGGTCTGGTCCTGGTCTGTGGCGTCTTCTTTGGTTTCGGCTACTCCACGGGCCGGGGCACAGGGCACGCAGTACAAGCGGCCGTACCGGCGAGCGCGCCCGAGCCAGAACCAACCGCGACTGCCCAGAACACTCCGCCGCCCCCTCCGCAGCAGGAAGAGCCTCAGGTTGTGGTGAAGACTCCCACGAAAACGCCGGAGCCGGCTGCAGAAACTTCTGACGTAGAAAGCGCGCCCGCACCGCAGCGGGCAACGCCGAAACCCTCTGCTAAGAAGCCCAGCGCCGTAGAACAAGCGGCCTTGGAATCACAGGCAACGATCGCCTCAACTACTGACGCCAATGCGGGCAAGCCGATGGTACAAATTGCTGCCGTAGCCCGTCGTGAGGATGCCGACGTCCTGGTCTCCGCCCTGCGCCAGCGCGGCTACGGCGTGGTCATCCGCAACGAGCCCCAGGACAAGCTGCTACACGTGCAAGTAGGCCCCTTCGCCGACCGCGTGCAGGCTACCGCGATCAAACAAAAGCTACTTTCCGATGGCTACAACGCCATCATCAAACAGTAGTCGCGGGCGGTAACGCCAAAATTCCTTGCCGACTCCGGCCGAGTTTTCGCAACCGCTCAAGCCTCTTGCCACATCCAAGCAGGCAGGCCGGCGCTGATGGCGGAACGAATGGCCGCCGTTAGCTGTTCACGCGTGGCAAACTGTTGCGGATCAACCACCGGGTGAAACGTCACATGCGCCAGACCTGGCTTGATGCGCAGACTGCCCTTGGTCATCATGTGCTCCGATCCCCAAATGGAAACAGGAACCACGGGAACCCCCGACTCCATCGCGAGATAAAAAGGACCTTTCTTGAACGGCAGTAACTTGCCGTTGCGCGAGCGCGTGCCTTCGGGAAAGGTAGAGATATTGACTCCCGCGGCCAGGACCTGTTGCGCCACCTTGACGCTCTCCCGTGCAGACTCCAAACGGCCGTCCCGATCCACTGGGATGAAATTCGCCAGCCGCATGCCGAGTCCAAGGATGGGGATCTTGATCAAAGAACGTTTGAGAAAAAAGGCGGTGCGAAACGGAAGTTCCGGCAGCAGGATCGGCGGATCCAGATTGGAAACGTGATTCGCCATAAAGATGCAAGGCCGAGAGGGAATATGCTCACGCCCCAAGACCTGCACCCGTATGCGCGCCAGCTTCAACCCGGTGCGCATGATCCACATACTCCAGCGATAGAGCAGGCCGATATCTCCGGTGATCAAAGCCCAGGGAATACCCACCGCCGCCGCCGGCAATGCAAGCACTACGTACGTGAAAAGAATGGTGAGCGAACTGAACATTTACCGCTGCTCGAGACTCTTGGGTAGCTTCTCATAAATTCCATCGAAGCCGCCGTTGGAGAGGATGGCCACTACATCTCCCGCTGAAAGTCGTGGCGTAAGCCCTTGCACGATCGCGTCCGCCGTGGGATAGAAGGTGGCATCGTGGCCAGCCTGCTGCAGTGCGGCCACGACTTTTTCCGGATGCATTCTCTTCCCCTCAGGAATGCTCTCCTGTTTAAAAACACCGGAGACCACAATACCATCGGCCAGCGCAAGGCTCTCCACCAGCTCGCGCTCGAAGACATTTCTGCGCAGCGTGTTCGAACGGGGCTCGAGCACGGCCCAGAGTTTCTTGCCCGGGTAGGCGGCGCGTAAAGCCTTCAACGTTTCCCGGATGGCGGTCGGGTGGTGGGCAAAATCATCGACGATAGTGACCCCCGCGGCGACAGCACGCACCTCGAGCCTGCGCTTCACGCTGCGGAAGGTGGCTAGTGCCTCGACGATCGCATCCGGGGCGATTCCCTGCCCTGCCGCCAACGCTGCAGCGGCCGTGGCGTTGAGAGCGTTGTGCTCCCCCGGCATGGGCAAGCTCACCTGCAGCCACTCCTGGCCAGAATGAAAGATTTTCCACGTCGACTGCGTGCCCTCATGAGTCAGCTCCTGCAGCTGCCAGGCCGACCCCGATTTGAAACCATAGCGCTCGATGGAACAGAAGGCGCGGCCAACACAATCGTCCACGTTGCTGCTGCCGTCGTAGGCAATCACCCGTCCGCGACGCGGAACCAGATTGACGAGCCGGCGGAAGGCAGTCTTCACTGCTTCGAGGTCAACATAGATATCCGCGTGGTCAAACTCCACGTGGGTCAGAATCAGGGCGTCGGGAAAGTAATGCATGAACTTCGGCCCTTTATCGAAGAACGCGGTATCGTACTCATCGCCTTCGAGGATGAACGGGTGGCCCTCACGGATTTGAAAGCTGGTGCCAAAATTCTCCGCAATGCCACCAATCAGAAACGATGGCGTCACTTCCGGTCTGGTGCGCGAAGCGACTTCGTAAATCCATGCCAACATACTGGTCGTGGTGGTTTTTCCATGGGTCCCGGCGACCACCAGCGATTCCTTGCCGGGAAGAAACTCGTGCTGGATGGTCTCAGCGAGCGAGCGAAACGGTATGCGCTCATCGAGCACGTACTCCAGCTCCACATTGCCGCGCGAGATGGCGTTGCCCACAATCACCAGGTCAGGACGAGGCGACAGATTCGTTTCGGCATACGGTTCTTTGATCGCAATGCCCAGCTCTTTGAGCAGGTTCGACATGGGCGGATAGGCGGCAGCATCGGAACCGGTCAAGTCATAACCGCGTGTTTGCAGCATGCCGGCCAGCGACGCCATTGCGGAACCGCAAATCCCGATCAGGTGAATATGCTTTTGCTTTGCCATAGGTTTATTTTTCCGTCGCCCGCTCGAGAAAGCTCAACAGGGGCGCGCGTATCAGGTCCAACTCCGCTTCGATCCCGAAAGCGAGGGTTACATTGCGGCGCGATACGTGGCCCGAGCGCAGGCCGATTGCGATCGGCCCGTCAAACCAGTCGAACACCCGCAGGATCACCTCATCGAGCAGGCCCGGCTTCTGCCCCGGCGCGATGCAGTCGAGCATCTCGCCGAAAATGATGCCGGTCACCCCTTCGAATTTTCCTGCGAGGACCATTTGTCGCAGTAATCGATCCAATTGGTAGGGCTTCACATCGCGGTCTTCCAGAAACAGCAGCTTGCCTTCCGTTTGCGGCGCATAAGGAGTACCCAGCGATGCCACCAGCAAGGTGATACAGCCGCCGTACAGAACGCCGCTCGCTTTACCCGGCCGCAGCGTACGCAAACCCGAGCTTTCCCCAACGAACCAGCGTTCGCCGCCAATCGCCGCCAAAAAGCTCGGCTCATCCACACCGTCGGGCGAGGAGAAGTCTCCCGCCACCAGCGGGCCGTGAAACGAGATAAGACCCACCTGATCCAGCAGCCAGGTCTGCATGCAGGTCATGTCGGAGTAGCCAAGCAATGGCTTGGGATGCTCGCGCACCAGGCCCAGGTCCAGGCCGCCCAGCAGATAATTGCAACCGTAACCTCCACGGCTACAGAAAATTGCGCCGGCGTTGGTATCGAGAAAGGCGGCATGCAGATCTTCTAGCCTGGCTTGAGCGGTACCGGCAAAGTAATGATGAGCTTTGGCCAACGCATGCCGGCCGACCGAAGGTACAAATCCGAGGCGGCTGAGCGCTTCGTTGCCCTGCGCCAGCCGCTCCGGCTGCGGATAGCTGGCGGGCGAAACCACGGCTACGCGCGACCCACGGCGCAGTGCGGGAATCGTCAAATTACGAACCCGGGGAAGGTTTACCATGCTTCTCCGAAGCAGATAAGCTCGGCAGGTCCGGTCAACAGAATTTCGCCGCCATGCCATTCCACTGTTTGCGGACCGCCCGGGGAGATCACGCGCAGCACCGGCGCGGCGCCGCGCAGAGCGATGGCCGCGCTGCCCGTCGCGCAGGTTCCGGTGCCGGAAGAAAAGGTTGGACCAACCCCGCGCTCATAAATGCGAATCTCGATTTCATCACGGCTGAGCACGCGCACGAATTCCACATTCGTTTGACCGGGAAACGCGGCGTGGCTGCAGATCTCCGCCCCGATCGATTCCCAGGGACGGTTCCAGTTGCGGCCAACCATGCTGAAGTCCGGCTGATCGACGAAAACAACGAAGTGCGGATTGCCGGTCGAAACCACGGCCCCGGCGACAACCTCTCCGCCATCGAGCTCAAGCTGGTGCGCTTTGACCACAGGAACACCCATGGCGGAGCTGATAAGAAAAGACGGACCGGTGCAGGCCTGGATGCGGCAGATACGCAGTCCGGCATCCGTTTCGAGTGCGATTTCGTCGCCCGGACCGGACTTGGTCTCATAGGCGATCCAGGCGGCTGCGCAACGGGTGCCATTACCAGAAATTTCGGCGATGGAGCCGTCGGCATTATGCAAACGAATCTTGCCCTGACGATCGCCTTCCCAGGTCAGGAATTCGACCCCGTCCGCTCCGACACCCTGGTTACGGTCGCACAGCCTGCGCGTCAATTCGTCCCTGGGTTCGATCCCCGCCAGTTTTTCCTGTACCACCAGAAAGTCGTTACCACAGGCGTGCGCCTTGACAAACGGAATCACTCGTCCTCCGCATCGTGATAGGTGACCAGCTTGCCGATGGAGGGTGACGCCCGCAAACTTGTGATCAGAGTCTTGTGTTGGCTCGAGGTGCCGAGAACCGAGAAGCTAATCCGTTGCAGCTGCGCGATGGCATCGCGTTCCGGCTCGAACAACCGCTTCCCCAACTGGTCAAGGGAATGCAGGACGGCGAGCTCGATGGCCTGGTTATCATCGCCCCGCACTTCATAAACCAGGGAGAACATTTTGATGTTGAACCGGGTCTCGAGCATGCCGATCGCGGTGAGCGCGACCAGCACGATGACTGTGGCCAACGCGGCTGGCGCAAATAAACCCGCCCCGCACGCCATGCCGATGCTGGCTACGACAAAGACTGTCGCAGCATTGGTCAGCCCGCTGACGCGGAAGCGGTTGCGCATGATGAGGCCCGCGCCCAGAAAGCCTATACCCTGCACGATGTTCGATGCCACCCGGCCTTTGTCTGGGTTGTTGTCCCCGGCGAGCACGGCGGAGAGAAAGGTAAACATGGCGCAGCCGCAGCAAATCAGCAAATTGGTGCGCAAACCCAGCGACTTCTTGTGATACTCGCGCTCCATCCCGATGGCGCCGCCCAACAGGCAGGCCACCAGCAGCCGCGTGCCCACACCACCAGCGAGCAGCATCTGCTCCAGTTCATTGAAGTGGAAACTACGGACCGGCTCGCTGAAGTTGAAGAGTTCGAGGAACATCGCTTGAGCGTGATGCTACCATCGCGCGGCTACGGCTGTGGTGTAACCACTTTTGTTCTGGGCCCGGTCGAGCCACCGAAACGCAAAAGGATCACCGGCCCGCAACCCGGGAACGGTAAATACGGGCACAAGGCTGACCGGTGGAACAAATCACGTTGACCAGGTCCAGTCCAGCCGGGTGACGCTGAACCGCCTGCGCCACCGCATCCCCATCGAGCGCCACCACTGTGGCCACGCTGTGCGCGGGATCGTCCAGCGCATGCTGCCAGGTCAGGTAATCTCCCTCGTTGACGATGCGGTGCAGAGGGATCCCCGCTTGCTGCACCGCCCCCACATCGTTCGAAACATGCATCAGGATCAATCCCCCGGCAGGGATCCCGCTAAGAGCCTTACCCAATGCCGTCTCAAAGGCGACCCGGCTACGCGCGTTCACCACTGCCTCCTGAAACACCAGCGGCCGGGCGCGCAACAACACCACGCTATTGCCAACCACCAACAGAAAACCCGCCGCCAGCGCATAGCGCCGGAGCCGTGGAGGGCGAGCCAGCAGCAACGGGAACAAGCAACCGGCGAACAACGCAAACGCCGGCAGCAGCTCCATGCCATAGCGCGTGTTGTACCAGGAAAAGGGGCGCCATGGAGGAATGAAGATCGGGACCGATCCGTAAGCAACGGAGTAGGCATAGAACGGCAACGGCAACCAAAACAACAGGACCGGCCATATTTTGCGGCGGCGAAAAGTCCACAGCGCCACCAGCGTGCCGGCAGCGCTGAGCCAGCACAGCAGCCTGCCCAGGGACGGCGGCGCCGCGCCCAATTCTGCAGCCTTGAGGAAATACAAGGCGGAAACCCGCATATTATGGACGCCCGGGTGCAGCTGTGCCCCGGGAGGCGTGGTTTTGGCTTCGATCGCGCGAGCCGAGTAAGGCCCGCGCATAAAGTCCAGCGGATCACCAAACTGCTTTGCGTTGTAGGCCAACCACAACGCCGGGGCAGCCACCAGCATGGCAGTGAACAGAACCCACGCGCCCACCACGGGCCCTCGCCAGCTCTGGCGCCGGCCGGCCACGAGCGGCCAGGTAGCAAACAGCCAGGCCGCGGCGGTATATACCCACCCGTCGTAACGGGTGAAAATGGCTGCCACCAGCACCAGCCCCGCGGTGATCAGAAGCCGGCTCGCGGTAGGGTCCTTGCTCGCTTCGGCAGATTGAAACTGAACTATCAAAACCACCGCCCAGATCATCTCCGCGAGAAACAAGGGCTCGGTCATGGCCGTGGTCGCCATGTAAAGCAGGCCGGGATTCAGCCCGTAAAAGGCCACCACCACGACTGCGGCCGGCATATCCAGCCAGGTGCGCGCCAGGCGGTAGATGCCCGCACACCCCAGCACATAGCTGGGCACAGAGACGCAAGCGCCCGCTAAGCCGCTGCGCCACCAGGCCATATTCCAGACAAACGGCAGGAGAAGAAGGTGTGGGAGGGGCAGCCAGACGGAACCCAGCTGACGAAAGCCGGGAGTGATGGAGTCAAAGATGCGCCGCGCAATGTGCAGGTGCGCGACCGCATCGCCATACAAAAGAAGCGTTCCGTGCTTAACGCAATAGGCCAATGCTACCAGGGCAATGGCCAGGGCCGCCCATGCGACAAAGGCGGTTTCCCGCCGAATGAGATCCCGCTCGCTAAGTTGCTGAGGCAGCCGACCGCCTGACAGCTCAGTTAATCGGGCGCCTTGTGGCTCAGTCAAGATGCGAAAGCTCGCGGAAGGCAGCGAAGCGCTGATCGATCTCCTCTCGCGTGAGCGACTGCATGCGCTCCGTGCCAAAGCGCTGCACAGCAAAGGAGCCCATCACACCGCCATAGAACATGGCATTCTTGAACGCCTTGGCGGTGATCGCCGGTTGCGAAGCAAGATACCCGAAGAATCCACCGGCAAACGAATCACCAGCACCGGTGGGATCGACCACCTCGTCCAACGGCAAAGCCGGAGCACGAAACGGCAGCGTCACGCTCCCGCCCGCTGCTCCTGGGAACGCCTGCTCGCTAAAGAAAGCAGTCGCCCCAAATTCACCATGTTTGACGATCAGCGCTTTCGGTCCCATCGACAAAATCTTGCGCGCCGCGAGCACCAGGTTGGCATTATCCGCCAGCAGCTTGGCTTCTCCGTCGTTGATTAACAACCCGTCCAGCCCCTTAAGTACCTTGTCCAAATTATCGCGATGGCCGGTGATCCAGTAATTCATGGTGTCGCCACACACCATGCGGACGTTCGGCATTTGCGCACGCACTTTGCTCTGCAGCACGGGGTCGATGTTGGCCAGAAACAAAAACTCACTGTCCTGGTAAGCCGCCGGCACCTTGGGTGAGAAGGTCTCGAAGACATTCAACTCGGTCGCCAGGGTCTGGGCTTCGTTCAGGTTCTTCATGTACGAGCCGGTCCAATGGAAGCTCTTGCCGGCGGTATGCTCAAGCCCACGAGTATCCACCCCGCGGCTGGTGAGCACGGCCTCATGCTCAGCGGTAAAGTCTTCGCCGACCACGGCGATGACGCGAACATCGGTGAAGTAACTGGCAGACAGCGCAAAATAAGTCGCTGCGCCACCCAAACACCGGTCACGCCGGCCCTGCGGGGTCTCGATGCTGTCAAATGCAACACTGCCTACGACGAGAATGGACATGGGTTCTTTCTGTTTCAGGAGCTGTATTTGCCCAACAGCAAAGCGAGCTTGCTGCGGGTTGCCGCGGGAATCGCTTCCGGGCTGGTAAGGATGGCAAACTGTAACGCCGACGCGCATGGGCAGGCTCGCTCGTGCGGCATCACCGCTACCGCCGCGCGCACCGCCCGCGCGGCGTTGGCCGAATTTTGATGGAGCACGGCAACCACCTGTTCGACAGTGACCGCGTCATGCTCTTCGTGCCAGCAGTCGTAGTCGGTGACCATGGCCATGGTCGCGTAACAAATCTCTGCTTCGCGGGCCAGCTTGGCCTCCTGCAGATTGGTCATGCCGATAATATCGGCACCCCAACTGCGATAAAGATTCGATTCGGCGCGCGTAGAAAACTGCGGGCCCTCGATGCAGACATACACCCCGCCTGCTTTGGCCACCACGCCGGCACTCTCCGCACCCTGCTTGATGGCCCCGGCTACGGTAGCGCAGACCGGGTCGCCAAAGGCAACGTGACCCACGATTCCGTCTCCGAAGAAAGTGGAGGTACGCAGCGTCGTGCGGTCGATGAATTGGTCAGGAACCACAAACTCGGTCGGCTTATGCTCCAGCTTGAGCGAGCCAACGGCAGAAACCGAGATAATCCGTTCCACGCCGAGTTTCTTCATGGCAAAGATATTGGCGCGGAAGTTCAGCTCGCTGGGCAGGATGCGATGTCCCCGGCCGTGGCGGGCCAGAAACACGACTTGCCGCCCTTCGAGTTCGCCGGCGACAAAAACATCAGAGGGATCGCCAAACGGCGTAGTTACCTCAATTGGGTGAGAGTTGCTGAGACCGGGCATCGCATAAAGCCCGCTCCCGCCAATAATTCCGATTTCCGCCTGCTGCAAACCCGGCTCCGTACGCCTAGAGAAGCGATTGGTGCAAGTATACCTTTGCCCGCGTAGTGCAGGGTCCAACCACAAAGGAAGGGTGGCCCATTCAAGCGCCCCCGAAACAAAATTGTCATCCCGACCGAAGAGAAACCGCAGATCTCTCCACTACGCTACGCTACGGTCGAGATGACAAAATCCGTGGGTTAAAAGATTTGTCATCTCGACCGGAGCGTACCCGAATTCCTGCTTCGCTGCGCCAGACATATCCGCGTGTGCGGCTTTCATTCATGAAAGCCGCATGAAGTTCGCCAGCGCCAACAACCTCGGCAGGAATTCGGGGTAGCGTAGTGGAGAGATCTGCGGTTTCTCTTCGGTCGGGATGAACTTGTTTGGGAGGGCGAAATCGAAAATGCAGATGGCTTCATTCCTTACAAATGGCAACCTGCTTGCACCCTTCCTTCTCTCAAATCTTTTCAACACATTACATCCTTCAAACAATCTTGTTTTCGCTAATTTGGACAGCTTTGACCGTCCCGTTGACCTGGAGATGGGAAACTACCCGTCAGTGGCGCAGAGAAGCCTTCATCAACCCACACCCCGCCATCATGCCGGTAAGGTGCCTGGTCAGCTCGTCGCCCGCAGGCAAGGCACGAGCCGCTTGCTGCATTTCTCCACCTTGCTGCGCCCCGAAAAACACAAACTGCAGCTTCCGCGCCGTCGTGAGTTCAAAGCTTTCGCTCACAAACACCTGGTTCCCCTGCTGCACAATCAGGATCGGCCCTTCGCTCCCGTTGTAAACCTGTTCGGTCGGCGTTGACTCCTCTGCGGGAGCGCGTACGATGCCGGAGTATTTTTTATTCAACTCCCGGGCATAGAGTTTGGCGAATTCGCGCGCGGCGCCCTCACTCCGCCACGCCGAAAGATAGAGCAGCGCCACCGAAGAGGTGGCCGCCTGCTGCTCGGGCGTGACCGCCTTGCGGCTCTGCACGGCGTAGTAAAGGCCGCCGTTCCATTGCGGCGTCAACATCGCCGCCGCATCCGGCCCACCAAAGAGCTCAGTCAAAATGCGAACATCGAGCTCGCCCATCACGCCTACGTCGTAGGGCTCATATTCGCTATCCAGCAACCCGTGTACGTCCGGCATGCGCAGCAGAGGGACGGTCGCCGAGCGTTCATACGCTCCCGGATTCATAATCTCGTAGCTGGTCGAAGGAGGCCTGTCCAGAACCCCGGCAAACGCATAGCGCGCGCCTTTATCCTTCAATAACCGCTGTTCAAAGCCCAGCCCATCCCGGTAGGGAAACAGCAGCGATTGCTGCAACAACAACGGCGCCCGCGCCATCACCGGCGAATTATCAGAAGTATCCGTATCGTCTTTAGGTGTCCGCATGACGTCAGGGGCCGTCAGCAGACTCTTGCCGGAGGGCTTCAGCGTGTAATCCAGATAAACTGCCATCGCCTGCCCTTCCAACACCGCGTCCCGGGCCGTGTCCCGCTCATCGATCGCCAGGCGCTGATTGTCCTCGGTCACGTTTCTGGAAATCGTTTCCGGATCTTCTGGTTCCCACTTGTCAAGATCGGTGTGCTGATCCTGCAAAGCGTGGGTCAACTCATGCGCGATGACCGGTTTCTGTTCCTCGGGCGAGACCCAGTCAAGAAGGTTCACCGTCTTGGTTTTGTTATCGTAGTAACCGGCGATTTGCTCTTTCAACAAGCTCACCAGGAAGGGCTGCAAGTGAAAATCGCGATCGAGCAGACCAAATTTTTTGAGCACGATTTCTTCGCGCTGCATGCGCTTGGCGTCCTTGTCCTCTTTGAACTTGTCGAGAATGTACTTTTCCACTTCTTCCCGGGTGATGAGCCGCTTCTTCACCTCATGCTGAATCGGCAGCTTGGTGTCATCACTGGCAAAGGAAAGAATCTGGTTTAACGAGCGAAACAGCTCCTTGGTCTCCTCCGGGCTGATGTGTCGATCGTTCGGGGGCGGCGCAGTATTCGCGGCCCAACCATGTATTCCACACGCCAGCACCAGCGCTGCCGCCAGGGAAACGCTGCCCTTTTTGCCCATAGCCTTCATTCCTCGACCTTTTCCGGGCCATGCCCTGGCGCCGTGCCGCACTTGCTCTGCTGCAAGGCTATAATTTTATTGTGCTTTCCGCCATGCAACCCCAGACCACTGCAGCCAGTGCCTCCCAGCCGGCGCCGGCGACGCCGCTGTGCGCCATCCTCGAGCAGCAAGGCGTTCCCTTTTGCGGTGCGCTTACCCCGCTCATCTTCGACGGTCTGCAACAGGAACTGCATTCCCTTCTCCACGCCGCCGGTGTCAGCGACCTGGGATGGCGGGGAAAGATTCTGGTTACCGGCGCCGACCGCCTGCGCTGGCTCAACGGCATGGTGTCAAACACCGTGCAGGCACTGCCCGAAGGCGAGGGGAACTACAGCTTTTTGCTGAGCGTGCAAGGGCGTATCCAGGGGGACTGCTACGTCTACCGTCGTGCTAACGATCTGTTGCTCGACACCGGCCTGGACCAGGTACCGGCCCTGATGAGCCACCTCGATCACTTCGTTGTAATGGACGATGTAGAGCTGGCAGACGTTAGCGGCCAATGGACGGCGCTCTCTCTGGCCGGCCCTACTGCCGCCCGGGTACTGGCAACGCTGGGGGCCAACCCCTCCAGCTCCACTGGGACCAACGCTGCCATGAGCAGCATCCGCATCGGCGAAGTACCCTGCGTGCTGATCGCGGCCTGCCCGATTACCGTCCCGCGGTTCGAGTTATGGTTTGCCCCGGAACATGTGCTGGCGGTTTGGGAGACACTGCAGGCGGCCGGCGCTATTCCCTGTGGGCTGGCAGCCATGGAAGCGTTGCGCGTGCTTGAGGCCACGCCGCTCTACGGTGTCGACCTCAACGACCGCGATTTACCCCAGGAGACTGCCCAGACCCGCGCGCTTAACTTCAGCAAAGGTTGCTACCTGGGCCAGGAAATCGTGGAGCGCATCCGCTCACGGGGAAAAGTGAATCGCCAATTTCGTCAATTTGCCCTGCATGGCGCCCCACTGGAGAGCCCTTTCGAGCTGCGCAGCGGTGACCAAGCCGTTGGCCGCGTCACCAGCACGGCATCGTTGGCAACGGAAGGCATCCCGGAGATACTCGCGCTGGGCTTCATCCGTCTCGAAGTAGCCGAACGCAATGCAGAGATTACCTATGAAGGCGGAGTGGCAACCACGCTGACCACTCCGCCCGCTATCACCCGGGCTCTGGGCTCCCACAGCTAGCAGACCTTCGCCTGCCGGACAAGCATCAACTGTCAGTCAGCGTTACAAATGAAGATTGGACAACGCCATGCGTGACAAGGAACCGCAATTCACCGTAACCGACCGCCGCAAGTTCACCTCAGAGGGCGAACTGCGCGAAGGCCAAACCGCGGTCACCGAGACCATCACTCCAGCCGCCCCCGCCCCCAATATCCAACAGGCCGCAAGCCCGGTTTCGCCGGTTGCGGAGGCTGAACCGGAAACGATGGACGACGAGAGCATCCCGGATCCCACCGCGGCAGAATCCGCGCAGCAGAGCAGCGACTATCGCGCCTCCGCCCGCCGCCTGGACGACATGTTGCTCAAAGCCAATCCCGGCCAGGCCATCCCGCCGGCGATGAACTTCGATCGCCTGGTGCAGTCGCTCTATATGACGGCGGCTGTCCAGATGGGCGCCGGCACAGGACCCAACGAGCAGCCGCGCATCGACATTGTGGGCGCTCGCCAAAGCATCGATATGCTCATCGTGCTCGAAGAAAAGACCAAGGGCAATATTACGGAGCAGGAAAAGCGCCTGTTGCAGAACGCGCTCTTCGATCTGCGCATGTCTTTTCTCGAAATCACGAATGCCATTGCCAGTTCCGCGCAGCGGCCACCCCAGGCGGGCAAAATCCACTGACAACCGTGCCCGCAGAGATCACGATCCTTGGCAGTGGAACTTCGATGGGTGTGCCAACGCTCGGCTGCACGTGCCGCGTCTGCACCTCGACCGACCCGCGTGATCGCCGCACCCGGCCCTCGATCGCGGTTGCCTGGGCGGGCCATCGCGTCATCATCGATACCGGACCCGACTTTCGCATGCAGGCGCTGCGTGAGGGCATCGATCAAGTCGACGCCGTCCTCTACACCCATTCCCACGCCGACCATATCCTGGGCCTCGACGACTTGCGGCCGCTCACGTTCAAACACAAGAGCAAGATGCCGCTTTATGCCGACGATGCCTCAGCCGTCGTCATCGAGCGCATTTTCGATTACACCTTCGATCCCAACGCCTGGTACCCCACCCGCGCGCGGGTGGAGATGCATCGTCTGCAGGAGTCGGTCGAGATCGCAGGCGCGGTGTTCTACCGCGTTCCCCTCACCCACGGCAAAATCATGGTATCGGGCTTCCGCTTTGGCAACGCCGCGTACCTGACGGATATGAGCGACATCCCGGAAAGCAGTCTCGCGCTGCTCAAGAACCTGGACGTGGTCATTTTGGATGCCTTGCGTAAGACGCCCCACCCCAGCCACGCGACTCTGGAGCAGGCGCTTGCCTTCGTCGATAAGATGCAGCCGCGGCGGGCGTTTTTTACCCACATGTCGCACGATCTGCCGCACGTTGAAACCAACAATGAATTGCCACCGCATATCCAGCTCGCCTACGACGGGCTGCGTATTCCCTTCGAGATCTGAGAATGCGTGTCTTTCGCAATATCGGTGAGATCCCCGCGGACTTCGGGCGCACGGTCGTCGGCATTGGCAACTTCGACGGTGTGCATCTGGGTCATCAGGTTATTCTCGAGCAGTTGCGTTTGAGCGCAGCCTCACATTCTGCGCGCTCGGTAGCGGTTACCTTTGATCCCCATCCTTTGCGCTTCCTGCGGCCGGAGAGCTGCCCGCGGCTGATTACTCCCCTCGATACCCGGCTGGAGCTGCTGGGGAGTGCGGGCGTCGACGCGGTGCTGGTGCTGCCCTTCACCGCGGAGCTATCACGGATGCGTGCGGCGGAATTCGTCACCACCATCGTGCACGATGCTTTGCGTGCGCTCGAGGTTCATGAGGGCGCAAACTTCCGCTTTGGCTACCGTGCTGAAGCGGGCATTGCCGAACTGGGTGAATTGGGCCGCGGTTTGGGTTTCGATGTGGTGATTCATGCGGCATGCCAGGCGAGAGGGCTCATCGTCTCCAGCAGCAAGATTCGCGAGCTGATTGCCCAGGGAGACATTCGCACCGCGCGCGCCTTGCTGGGACATGGCTTTTTTGTAGATTCGACGCCGGCGAGTGGGCGTGGCATTGGCTCCAGGCTAACCGTACCGACCATCAACCTGGCCCCATACCAGGATCTGCTGCCGCCCAACGGGGTCTACGTGACGCAGCTGCGTGTAGGCGGCGATTGGTTCGACGCCGTGACCAACGTTGGCAATCGTCCGACGTTTGGGGAAGACTCATTTGCCGTAGAGTCGTACCTGCTGAACTTCCGCCCCATTATGCTGGAAGACCAAACGCCGTTAAGACTGCTGTTCCTGCGCCGTCTTCGTGACGAGCGCCGCTGGCCATCGCCCGAAGCACTCAAAGAGCAGATTATGCGCGATGTCGCCCAGGCAAAACGCTACCTGCACCTCAAAGAACTACTGAAACGCTCGTCCTGACCACGGACCTCAAACTCTGTCCTGACCGCAGAGCAAGGGCCCCATATCTCGCTCGTGTTTCGCGTGAAGGCAAGGAAGATAAGCGACTCTACGACTGACGAACTACCCTAGTGAGAGGTACGCACATCCCCGGGGAAATGCTCGTCCGGGTGATCGGCGATGGCGACCTTCATGAAATCGATCCACAACGGAAGCGCCGCGTGGCCGCCACTCTCCTTGTCGCCCAGCGATTGCCGGCTGTCGTAGCCAATCCAGACCCCAGCCGTGATCGAGGGAGAAAAGCCGATGAACCAGGCATCGTTGAAGTCGCTGGTCGTGCCTGTCTTGCCCCCGAGTGGATGATGCAGCGCCCCAGCCTCAGCGGCCGTACCTCCAGGCCCCACCACGGCCTTGAACAGCGTCATCATGATCCGCGCCGTCTTCATGCTGGTTGATTCCGCCACATTCGCCGGGCTCTCCGACAATGTGAGCCCATCCGCGTTTGTGACCTTGCGAATCAGGTGCGGTCCGAGCCTTACCCCATCATTGGGAAAACTGCTGTACGCCGCCACCTGCTCCTGCAACGTAGCCTCCACTGAACCCAACGCGACCGGCAGGAATGGCGGAATCGTACTGGCCAGGCCAAACTGATGGGCGGTCGCGATCACCTTGCGCATACCAACCCGCTCCGCAAGCTTGACCGCCGGGATATTGCGCGAGTCAGCAAAGGCATGCACCAGCGAGACCGGGCCTTCAAACGTATCGTCGTAGTTGTGCGGCGTATAGGGGCCGACCGCAGTCGAAAACGTAACCGGCGCGTCGACGATGATCTCTTCGGGACGTGCCCCGTCATCCACCGCTGCCGTGTAGACATAGGGCTTGAACGAAGAGCCCGTCTGCCGCTCCGCCTGGGTGGCGCGGTTAAACTGCGACAAGTCAAAATCACGCCCGCCCACCATGGCCAGCACTTCACCCGAAGTATTGTCGACGGCCAGCAACGATCCCTGCACCCCCGAATCCTGCTCCAGCACGCCGTGTAACACCAGGTTGGAATCGGGAGAGGCCACAATGCGGACATAGATAATGTCTCCGGGATGGAGAAAATTCTCTGCGTCCCGCTGCTTGGTCCAGGCAAAATCGTCCGGACCCAAAATCAGTTGCTGTTGCCCAATGCGCGCAGTCACCTGGTAGGGCAAAACATTGGTGACCAGAGCGTGCATATAGGCCCCTGGCGCGGGCGGTTGCCGCCAATCCGGATGGCGAAAATCATCGAGAGATCCGCCGGCCGTGATTACGTTGAGCAAATTGCCCTTCCAGCCATGACGACGTTCCAAGGCCGCCACTCCGTCGAGCACCGCTTTGTTCGCTGCCTGCTGCAGATCCAGATCGAGGGTTGTGTATACCCTCAATCCCTCTTCATGAACCTGCTCGCTGCCGAACTGCCGTTCCAGCTCCCGTCGCACATCCTCAACGAACCAGGGCGCGATGCTACTGGACGGAGGTTCAATATGCAGACCAAGGGGCGCGGCCTTGGCTGCATTTGCCTGTGCATTGGTGATGACTCCGTCTTCCAGCATGGAATTGATCACCATGTTCCGGCGCCGGAACGCACGATCCGGATTGGTCAGTGGCGAATAGGCTACCGGGCCTTTCGGTAAGGCCGCCAGCAAGGCTGCTTCCGGCAGCGTCAAATCCTTCGCGTGCTTGCTGAAGTAGTATTCCGAGCCGGCCTCAAATCCATAAACGCCCTGCCCCAGATAGATCTGGTTGGCATACAGAGTGAAAATCTGCTCTTTGGTAAACGCGCGCTCAATCTGAATGGAGAGAAATACCTCCTGCAATTTGCGCCCGAAGGTTTGTTGCGCCGAAAGAAAAAGATTGCGCGCCAACTGCATGGTCAGCGTCGAAGCGCCCTGCGTGCGGCCGTTCGAAGTGAGGTCATGATAGGCGGCACCGAGTACCCGGAAAACATTCACGCCCCAATGGCTCTCAAAGTTCTTATCCTCGATTGAGATCACTGCCTGGCGCAGGACCGGAGGGAGCGCTTCATAGGGCACGACAATACGCCGCTCCAGCGCAAAGGACCCGAACACACGCCCATGCACATCGAGCAGATCGGTAGAGGTAATGGGACGGTAGCGTTCGAGATCCGCAATTTGCGGCAGATCGACCGAGTACACCAGCATGAGGCCGGTCAACGAACCGGCGACGATGGCCAGGGCCAGCAAGACCAGGAACGTGATGCTGCCGGCCAGCTTGATGGGAACGTGGCCAGACGAGCCCGGCACACCGGGCGGGCGAAAGCGAGGGGAACTCGAAGATGGAGCCTGGCCAATCAAAGAATTACCCGCGCCCCCAAATTCCTGTTACGCTCCGCCGGAGAGATCCGCATGTGCGGCCGTCTATAAAGACGACCGCAAGGAGTGCGTCTGCGCCGCCAACCTTCTACAGGAATTCAGGCCGCGCCGCGATCAGGCGATTTTCTGCTTCAGGATATCGAGCGCTTTGATCAGTTGATCATCCGGCTTGGGCGCTTTCGGGCCGACGCTCTGATCGTCATTGTCCAGACTGGCCGCGACCACGACATTCGGCGTCACGGCTTCATCTTGAATCTTCTTGCCCAAGGGCGAAGCGTATTTGGCGACAGAGAGAATCAGTGCCGCGCCATCCGGCAGCTCCATGGTCTTTTGTACCGAGCCCTCGCCGAAGGTGCGATCGCCCACCACGTCGCCGCGTTTGTTATCGAGCACCGCGGCAGCGACGATCTCACCCGGACCCGAAGTGCCGTGGTTTACCAGGACCACCAGAGGCGCGCCGGTGATGAATTTCGAGGTGTCTGCATTAAACGCCTCATAGGGATACTTCTGGCCCGAAAGCGTCGCAATGGTTCCCGACTCGAGGAAAAGGTTGGCCAGGCGTACGCCCTGATCCTCGTCCCCTTCGGCGACATCGCGTAGATCCAACAAAATCTTCTTATTACCGTTCTTCTTCATTTCCTTCAAGCGGGTGGCAATTTCCTGAACGCGCTCTTTGCTGAGCACGACCGGCTTGAGGTAAAGAATGCTGCTGCTCTCATACTGCGTCTCGCCCAGCGGTGGCGTCGGCGATACGGCTCGGGTCAGGGTAATCTTGTCGGGTTCTGCCTTGCGCGGGCGGACCAGAGAGAAGGTCACGTTCGTACCCGGCTTGCCCTCGAGTAGCAAGCGAATCATGACCAGGGACATCTCACGGGTGGAGTGACCTTCGATGGCCTCGACAATATCGCCATCCTCAATCTGTTCTTTTTGCGCCGGGCTACCCGGCTCGACTGAAACCACGGTTGCGTAGCCGTAACGCTTGGAGATGTTCAGCCCAATCTGCGCCGTACCCTGGTTGGCACGGTCTTTATAAGACTTGTACTCGTCCGGGGTCAGGTAGCTGGAGTCTGGATCGAGCGACTCGAGCAGTCCGTGCAGGGCGCCCACCGTGACCTTGGTCATGTTGGGATCGGACACGTAGTCCGTCTGCACCTTCTTCAGCACCTCGCTGTAGACTTCCATCTCGGCGTAAGCGCCATCCGGCGTCGAATCCGCGCGCACGCGGCTGGGACCCAAACCACCCAGAAAAACCAACGCTACCAACAAGATCGAGAGGCCAAACACCGTACGCTTAAAGCTTCGGGACATAGCACCACTTTGAACCATAAGGATGGTTTAAACAAATAATACTACTGGGTTAGACGCAGCAGAGAGGCTGGTGGCGGCGAATGGAATCGAACCATCGACCTACGGGTTATGAGTCCGTCGCTCTAACCATCTGAGCTACGCCGCCTTGTGTTGATTCTACAACAGTTGCACAGGCTGTGGAGGAAAGGCGGGCCTGTCTCCTTTACAATAAATCCTGTATGCCATTCCCGGTGAAAACCTGCGCCATCTGCTCTGAAGAATTTGAGCTGAAGCCGGATAAACCTGGCTTCGCGAACCGCTGTCCCTCGTGCAGTGAGCCGGAGGCGGTAGATTCCACGAGCGGGCGGCCCACAGAATCCGTCGACCGCGGAGCCAACGAGGCACGCCGGGCCGCCATGCGTGACCTGCTATACCGCAAGGACAGCTGACGGCTTACGGGCGATCACGATGCGCAGGGGCGGAAAGGTGTACAGGGGATTGCCCCAGCGCCTTTCGACCGATAAACCCGCCTGACGGAGCTGTTCCGCGTACTCCCCGGTGAGCTTATAGTCGGACAGAATCGCAATGCCTCCTGGCTTCAGCACCCGGACAATCTGCTGCACGGCAGCCTGGCGGGTCGGGCGGTCGTAGATGTTATGCAGGCACAGGTTGGAAACGATCACGTCGAAGGCGCTATCCGGGAAGGGCATTTCCTGCGCGGGAAGGCCTACCAGGGTGCAGCGATCGCTGATCCCCTCCAGTTCAAGATTGTGCCGGGTCGCTGCCTCGGAGTTACCGCCCATGTCTTCGTTGGACCAGATGTCGATGCCGGTCGCTGTTCCACCATGATCCAGCAGCTTTCCGGCTCCCGCCAGCAGCAAACCCCGGCCACAGCCGACGTCGAGCACCTTCTCATCTCCGCGCCAGATGTGCAGGGAAAGCATTCGATCGCGATGAAAAAACTTGCCGACCTTTACATAAAGCAGGAAAAGCAGGCCTTCGATGACGAGCAACGTGCCAGTCCCCAGAAGCATGGGCCGGGGCAGGAAATTAATCTGACCAAGGTGGACCCGGTGCGGTCCAAAAATACCCACCAGCAGGCAAAGGATGCCGAAGAGAAAGAGATTGCGCAGGACATGAGGCGCGTCGATGCCGTAGTCGGGCTTCATGGGTCTAAGGTAAACGGTCGCGGCTTTCCGGATGCTGGGAAAACGAATGTGGTTGCGCTTACACTTGCCTAGCAATGGAACCGAACACACCCACTCCGCCAGGCCTGCGCATTGTGCGCCGCGGTGAGCTCGACAGCAACACGCCGCAGACACCCGGCATGACCCGCGCCGAAGCCATCTCCTACGCGCGCGTTGGGGCGCAGAAACTCTGGGCCGGCACGGTGGTTGTCCATCCCAATGCGAAGACCGGACCTCACCACCATGGAGAAGTCGAAACGGTGATTTACATCGTGCGCGGACGCGCCCGCTTCCGTTGGGGGGAGCGTCTCGAATTCGTCGATGAGGCAGGGCCCGGAGACTTTGTCTATGTGCCGCCGTTCGCGCCCCATCAGGAGCTGAACGCCCGTAAAGACCAGCCCGTCGAAGCGGTCATCGTGCGCAGCGGCCAGGAACCCATCGTGGTTAACCTGGATATTCCCAGCCCCGAGGATGAGCCGGATGCCCTGGGCTCCGACCCCTTCCACTCCGGCGCCTCATGAAGATTGTCGCGGTTATCCCCGCGCGGCTTGCCTCCACCCGCCTGCCGGGCAAAGTGCTGCTCCCCATTGCCGGCGTTCCTATGCTCGGGTGGGTGTATCGGGCAGCGCTCGCATGCCCGCAGCTGGACCAGGTTTTGATCGCCACCGATTCTCCAGAGGTCGTCGCGTACGCTGATTCAGAGGGTTGGCCCAGCCTCATGACGTCCCCCGACCTCGCCAGCGGCACCGACCGGGTGCACGCCGTGTCCACGGTGGTTGATGCGGATATCTATGTCAACATTCAAGGGGACGAGCCTCTGATTCGCAGGGAGCATATCGATGCCCTGCTGCGGCCTTTCGCGCTGCCCCAGGCCGAAGTCACCACGCTCTCCAACCCTTGTTCGCCGCAGGAGGTCGATGATCCCAACGCGGTTAAGGTAGTCACCGCCAGCGACGGCCGGGCGCTCTACTTTTCGCGTGCCACCATACCCTACAACCGCGGTATCGCTGTCGCGCCACGCAAGCATCTGGGCATCTACGCCTATCGCAAGACGGCCCTGCAACGCTTCGCCGGGTTGCCCCCAAGTCCCCTCGAACAGGCTGAGCGGCTGGAACAACTCCGCATGCTGGAGAATGGCATCGCCATCTACGTGGAGCACACCCACCTCGTCACCATCGGGGTGGACACCGAAGAAGATCTGCGGGCCGCCGAACGGATACTGCAGCAGTAATTCCGGGGCACTTCCACGACGCTTAGTTTTACACGGAACCGTTGACCTCCACGATAGGTGTACTTTGACGCTTCCTCGAATAGGCAGGAGTCTGCCAAGATAGAAAGGATGAGCGCACCTACCGCAACCAAAATCTTTGCCGATCGCATCGGCCGCATCGAGATCTCTGCCACCATGGCCGTGACGGCGGAGGCCGCCAAACTGCGCGCCCAGGGGGTCAACCTGGTCGACTTTGGCGCCGGCGAGCCCCATTTCGCTACGCCGCGCCACATTAAAGACGCCGCCATCGCCGCCATCGAAAGCAACTTCACCCGCTATACGGTGGTCGCCGGCATCCCCGAGGTCCGAAAGGCCATCGTGCAGCGCCACGCCTGCGACTTTGGCTCCGACTACACCGCGGACGAGGCCGTCTTCACCACCGGCGGCAAGCTGGCGCTGTTCAATGCCATCCAGGTCCTGGTGGACCACGGCGATGAAGTCATTCTGCCGGTTCCCTACTGGGTGTCGTTCAAAGACATCATCCAATATGCGGGTGGCAAGGTCGTCTTTCTTCCCACGGACGAAGCAGAGAACTTCCGCATCACGGCAGACGCCATCGAGCGCGCTATCACGCCGCGCACCAAGGTCATTATTCTGAACACGCCGTCGAATCCGGCCGGTTCCGTCATCTCGCCTGGCGACCTGGAACGCATCGTCAAACTCGCCCACGCCCGGGGAATCTTTGTGCTCCTCGACGAGTGCTATGTCTATCTGCAATACGCAGGCGCCCCGGTTTCCGGTGGTTCGTTTGTTGCGGCCAAGGAACATGTGATCGTGATTGGTTCGCTCTCCAAGACCTACGCCATGACCGGCTGGCGAGCCGGCTTCGCACTCGGCCCCAAGCCCGTGATCGCCGCCATGAGCAAGCTGCAAAGTCAGTCGACCTCTTCGACAGCTGCCATCGTGCAAAAGGCAGCCATCGCTGCGCTGACCGGCTCGCAGGCCTGCGTGGCCGAGATGCGCGCGGATTACCTCAAGCTGCGCGATCGTATCCTGGCCGGATTAACTGCGATTCCCGGTATCACCTGCACCCGGCCCGACGGGGCTTTTTATGTCTATCCAAATGTGTCGTCTTTTCTAGGCAAGCCGGGGGCTAAGAGCACGACGGAGTTGGCCTCACGCCTGCTGCATGAAGCTCACGTGGTGGCCGTGCCCGGTGAAGCCTTTGGTACCCAGGAGCACATCCGCCTCTCTTATGCGGTCGCACACAGCGATGTGGAAGAGGGGCTGGTGAGAATGCGGGCCTTCTTTGCCAGTCTTTCTTAAGTCAGGAGCAGATGAAAGCTAAGGTAGCGTTTCACCCTATCATCCTGGCTGGCGGCAGCGGAACACGGTTCTGGCCCAGGAGCCGCCGCTGGCGCGCCAAGCAACTGCTGGTGCTCGATGGCGCACGCAGCATGATCCAAAGCACAGTCGACCGGCTGGGCGATCTGGCCACCGGCAAAGAGCTTTGGGTGATCACTAACGACCTGCTCTCGGCGGCTATTTCTGAGCAACTGCAAACCCTGCTGGGCGAGCAGATGATCTGTGAACCGGCGGCGCGCAACACCGCCCCCGCCGCCGGGTTGGCGGCGTTTCTGATTGAGCGCACCGATCCCGACGCGGTGCTGGGAGTGTTCCCCGCCGACCACGTCATCACTGACGACCAGAAGTATCAGGCGACGATTCAGCAGGGCATCGCCCTCGCTGCACAAGGTGAAAACATTGTCGTGCTGGGGGTGAAACCGGTGCGGCCAGAGACCGGTTATGGCTACATCGAGACCGGTGAAGCAATGCCGGGGGACGTGAAGCGCGTGCGCCGCTTTACCGAGAAACCCAACCGCGACCGCGCCGAAGAGTTCCTGCTCGCCGGCAACTACTACTGGAACAGCGGTATCTTTTTGTGGACGGCGCGCACGCTGGCCGACGCTATCCGCGAGCATCTGTCGGAGACTGCGCCCTTTCTGCAGAAGATTGCCGATGCCTACGGCACGCCGCAATTCACAGAAGTATTTCGCCAGCTGTATCCCTCGTGCGAAAACATCAGCATCGATTACGCGGTGCTGGAGCCGCGCTCGACCAAAGGCGAACACCATTCGAACATTTACTGTCTGCCCACCGATTTTGGCTGGAATGATCTGGGATCCTGGGAAGCCTTGTATGAGCATCAACTAGCGCAAGGCAACGCCAAGAACGGCAACGTTACCGAGGCCAGTGACGTGGTCGCGATTGATGCTCGTAACAATTACGTTTACAGCCCCAGCAAGCTGGTTGCGCTGGTGGGCGTGGATGACCTGGTGGTGGTGGAAACAGAAGATGCCATTCTCATCACCACGCGTGAGCGTTCGCAGGATGTTCGTCGCGTAGTCAGCGAGCTTGCCGGAAAGCACGACGAACTGCTTTGACGCAGCACTTGCCCAAACCAGTTAAATTCGGAACAGACGGCTGGCGGGGAATCCTCGCCGACGACTTCACCGATGTCAACGTGCGCCTCGCAGCCGGAGCCATCGCCCGCTACCTGTGCGCACACGAAGACGCTGCACGCGGCCTCTGTATCGCTTACGACACGCGATTTATGTCGCAGCGGTTCGCGCAGATCGTCGCTGAGGTAGCGGCCTCGGCCGGCATCCCGGTGCGTCTCGCCGATCGCATCACCCCGACCCCTGCTCTCTCCTACGCGGTAAAGCACCTAGGCGCGGCCGGCGGGGTGATGATTACCTCCAGCCACAACCCGGCGGAGTGGAACGGGGTGAAGTTTAAGGCCAGCTACGGAGGGTCAGGAAGCCCGGCCATCATGGCGAAGATTGAAGGTTATCTGGGGCAAGGGACCCCTATGGCGAAAGCCGGCGCCGCTATCACCGAGGCCGACTTTCTCAGCCCTTACGTCGCTGCCATCTCGGTCTTTGCCGATCTCGACCGCATCGCGGCCGCACGACAGAAGTACGCCATCGACTGCATGTATGGCGCGGGGCGCGGCGTGCTTTCGGATATCTTCACCCGCAAGGGCATCGACCACGTCGAGATTCGGGCAGAACTAAACCCTCTCTTTCCCGGCATCCAGCCGGAGCCGATTCCACCCCACATTCGGGCGCTCGAGGTTGCCGTAGTCGAACACCACTGCCAGGCCGGCTTCGCCACCGACGGCGACGCGGACCGCATCGGCGCAGTGGATGAAGAGGGCCACTTTGTCGACGCCAACAAGATTTATTGTCTGCTGCTTGAATGGCTGCTCAAGCGCAAGCAATGGCCCGGCGATGTGGCGCGCGCCTGCAACACTACAAAGATGCTGGACCGCATTGCGGCGCGCTATGGACGCAAGCTCTACGAGCATGGAATCGGGTTCAAGCACGTATGCGAGCTAATGCTCACGAAAGACATCCTGATCGGCGGCGAAGAGTCAGGCAGCATCGGCATTGGCAGGCATCTGCCGGAACGCGATGGGCTGCTGAACGCGCTCCTGCTGGCCAACATTATGGCCGAGGAAGGACGCACCCTGGGCACACTGGTGAACAAGCTGCAGCAGGAATATGGTGAGCACCATTACGGCCGCCTCGACCTGCACATTCCGGAAGCGGTGAAGCAGTCAGCCATACGCCGCGCTTCGATGGGTGTGAACGAGTTTGCCGGCATGCGCGTTTTGCGCCTCGAAACCCTGGATGGCTTGAAATTCTATCTGGACAATCCGGCGGCGGAGGCCGAGACGTGGCTGCTGCTGCGCGCTTCTGGTACCGAGCCGCTATTACGTATCTACGCGGAGAGCGGTTCTCGCGCGACCGTCGATGCCCTATTGGAAGCGGGGCGAACATTTGCTATAGGAGACGCAGCATGATTGTGAGAACCAAAGGTCTACTTTTCGACATGGACGGTGTGCTGGTCAGTTCTCTGGGATCTGTGGAGCGAAGCTGGCAAACCTGGGCCGAGCGCCATGGGCTTGACGTGCGAGAAACCATTAAGACGGCGCACGGCATGCGCGCCATTGAAACCGTGCGCACGCTCAAGCCGGATGCCGACCACGCGGCGGAACTCAAAGTGATCGAAGACCTCGAAGTGGAAGACAACGACGGTCTCGAAGTACTGGAGGGCGTGGCCTCGATTCTGCAGTTACTGCCCCAGAGATACTGGACGATCGTCACGTCGGCCACCGAACGCCTGGCGCGTAGCCGGCTTGCGTTCGCCGGTATCCCCGTACCAAAAGACATTATCACTGCCGATATGGTCGCCAAGGGTAAGCCCCATCCAGAGCCTTATCTGAAAGGCGCAAAAATTCTTGGGCTAGCGCCGGCGGATTGCATTGTGGTTGAAGATTCAACGTCGGGCAGCAGGGCCGGCCACGCTGCGGGATGCAAGGTTCTGGCCACGACCTTTTCTCATCGCGTCGACCAGTTGGAGGCGGCGGACTGGATCGTGGAATCTTTGGGCAACGTAAAGATCACGATTCTGCCGGATGAAGCAGGACTGGAATTGGAATTTATACCCCTGAAACGCAAAAATTAGATCGTCAGCAACCTGCCAGGCGCCAGATCCAATTAGTGATCAACAGCAGGACGGCTGCGCTGGTGATGACGATCTTCAGGATGACAACCTTCTTCATCTCTGCCTTTTATTCAGGACTACCGGCGAATATCATCGAGGGGCCTCACTAATATACCGGCTGGCCTGTCATCATGTTGGAACAGTCCGATGCTGCACTGCGCGGCGCAGCGCCATCCGCGCCAGCAAACGCGTGGAGTCGAGCGTGGGCAGCGGCGAATTCGCATCATTCATGATTAGCGGAATCTCTGTGCAGCCAAGTATGACCGCGTCGCACCCTTCCTCTTTCATGTGCCCGATAATCCGCTGGAACGTTGCCACACTCTCCGGCTTGAACACGCCATACACCAACTCGTCCATGATGATGCGATCCATTTCCTGTCGTTCTTGTGCAGGCGGACGCACATAGTCCAGTCCGCGGGCCTTCAGTTTTTCGGGGTAGACTTCGCTATCGATCAGAGAGCGCGTGCCGGTTAAGCCGAGACGCCGGAACTGGCGCCCAGCCGCCTGGGCCGCCACTACGTCGGCGATGTGCAGCCAGCGCAGGGGCAGGCGCGCTTCCATGTAAGGCAACGCCTGATGGATGGTGTTATCCGGACAGATGAGAAAGTCGGCGCCAATCTTTGCCAGCTTATCAGCGGAGGAAAGCATGAGTTCGCCCACGCCCTGCCAGTCACCCTGCTCGATGCACCGCATGTAATCGGCCAAAGAGTAACTGTGCATGGATATCTCAGGATGAGCATGGGGCCCGAAAAGGTCGGCGCCGCCTGCACAAATGGAGCGATAGCAGAGAGCGGCCCCTTCAGCGGAACATGCAACGATACCAATGTGCTGAGGCATGGCGTGATTTTACAAGGAAGGCGGCCAGCTTAGAACGATAAGATAAGAAGGATGCGCCTCTACACCGCGGTCTTCCTCCTTCTATGTATGACGGTGCGTCTGCAGGCGGAGACGGGGGAAGATGGTTGGCTTCGTTACGCGCCGCTGCCTCTGCAAATCGCGCAGCAATACAACACGGTTCCCCATTACCTGGTCACTACCGGCCATACCCCGATCGCCGCCAGTGCCGCCAGTGAGTTAGTTCGCGGTCTGCACGCGATGCTGGGGGAAAGCCTGCGTGTTTCCTCTACTCTTCCGCGCGAGGACGCGTTCGTCGTCGGCACCCCGGCGGAGATTCATCACCTGCTGCCAACCTGGGATGTGCCTGCCCACCTCGCGCCCGAAGGTTTCTCGCTGGAGCAATTTTCCGCGCATGATCACGCGTACTGGGTGCTCGCAGGCGGCAGCGAGCGCGGCCAACTCTATGGAGTCTTCCGCATCCTCGAGCAGATCGCTCAACAGCAGGCGCTGACAGAGACGGCCGAATCGCCTTCCTCACCCATTCGCTGGGTGAACCAATGGGATAACTTCGACGGCAGCATCGAGCGCGGTTATGCCGGGCGCAGCATCTTCTTTGACAATGGCCACGTGCGCAGCGACCTGCATCGCGCGGCGGAGTATGGCCGGCTGCTGGCCTCGGTCGGTCTGAACGGCTGCACGGTCAACAACGTGAACTCCAATTTGCATACGCTCGATCCGGAGATGATCCATGAACTGGCGCGGATCGCAGATGCGCTTCGCCCGTGGGGCGTGCGCATGTCGCTTTCGGTCGATCTGTCGAGCCCGCAGGTGGTGGGCCACTTACCTACCTTCGACCCGCTCGATCCCAGGGTAGCTGCGTGGTGGCGCAAGAAGGTGAATGAGATATATGAGGCCATCCCGGACTTTGCCGGCTTTGTAATCAAGGCGGATTCGGAAGGCCGCCCTGGTCCCTCGAAGTACGGCCGCAACCCTGCACAGGCTGCCAACACCGTGGCGCGCGCGCTCAAGCCTCACGGAGGCATCGTGTTGTATCGCGGCTTCGTCTACAACAATCATCTTGACTGGAATGATCTGAAGGCCGATCGCGCGCGCGCCGGCTACGATAATTTTCGCGCGCTGGACGGCTCCTTCGACCGCAACGTGGTTATCCAGGTAAAGCATGGGCCCATCGACTTCCAGGTGCGCGAGCCGGTCTCACCCCTGTTCGCTGCCCTGCGCCACACCAGTCAGGCAATCGAACTGCAGATCACGCAGGAGTACACCGGGCAACAGCGTCACATGCTGTTCCTGGTTCCCATGTGGAAGGTGGCGCTCGACACCGACATGCGCGCCGAGAACCGGAGAACAACGGTCAGCGAGATTGTGGAGGGCAAGAGCTTCCACCAACCGCTGGGTGGCTTCGTCGGCGTTGCCAATGTTGGCCTCGATGCAAACTGGCTGCATCATCCGATGGCCATGGCCAACCTGTATGGCTTCGGCAAGCTGGCCTGGAACCCTGAGCTGACCACGGCCGAGATCATCGACACCTGGACGCGGCTTACCTTCGGCAATAATCCCAGGGTGGTCGACGTGGTCAACGGCCTGCAGACAAACTCCTGGCGGGTCTACGAGCAGTACACGGGCCCGCTTGGTATTGGGACGCTGACCAATATTCTCAGCGTTCATTATGGTCCGGGGATCGAGTCGGCTGAGCGCAATGGATGGGGGCAATGGTTCCGCGCGGATCGCAAAGGCATCGGCATGGATCGCACGGTAGCTACCGGTACGGGCTACATTGGCCAATACCCGCCGCAACTGGCGGCAAAATACGAGTCTCTGGAAACGTGCCCGGACAGCCTGCTGCTTTTCATGCACCATGTACCTTATGACTACGTGCTGCACAGCGGCAAGACGCTGGTGCAGCATGTCTACGATTCCCATTACGAAGGCGCAGCGGCGGCGGCGACCTATGCCCCGCGATGGCGCACGCTGCATGGCCTGATCGACGAGCAGCGCTACGAAGAAACGCTTGCCCTGTTCGAGTACGAGGCCGGGCACGCGATTGTGTGGCGTGATGCCGTTACCGCATGGTTTCAGAACATCTCCGGCATTCGCGATAAGCAGGGCCGGGTCGGCATCTATCCTGACCGCATAGAAGCCGAAGCGATGCAGTCGGATGGATACACCAAAGTAGATGTCGTGCCGTGGGAGACCGCTTCCGCCGGCAAAGCAGTGGTGTGCAATCGGCCTGCGCCGTGCACGCTTACCACCAAGCCGGGCCGCCCGGCGGGCACCTACACCATCGGCGTGCGCTACTTCGACCTGCGCACCGGCGCTGCCCACTATGAGTTGTTGCTCAATGGCAGATTGCTGGCGCAATGGGTGGCCAACGCAACCATGCCCCCAGCCACCGTCGATGCCCACCTGGACGGCAGCACCAGCATGCTGTTCACCGTGCCCGGTGTTCCCCTCAAGCCGAGCGATACCCTCACGCTGCGGGGAACACCGGACAAAGGGGAACCGGCCCCGGTCGACTACATCGAATTCGAACGGTAAGATCGGGTGCGGATATTCGCACCCTTGAAAATCGAAATCAATTTCCGTTATCTCATCCTGTTGGCTTCGGCGGCCGCACTTGGCGGCGTGCTGTTCGGCTTCGACATCGCGATCATCACCGGAGCGGGCCCTTTCCTCATGGAGCACTTCCATCTGGACGACCTGGGGTTGGGCTGGGCGTTCAGTTCCCTGCTGTTTGGCTGCGTGCTGGGGTCAATGGGCGCGGGCCGGTTCGCGGACCGGTTCGGAAGAAAAAAAATCCTGGCGTGGGTGGCGGTGCTGTTCGCGTTGACGTCGATCGCCACGGCCGCTGCGCCGAGCTTCCACATGTTTGTCGCTGCCCGTTTTGCCGGCGGTCTGGCTGTTGGAGCGGCTTCGCTGCTATCGCCCATGTACGTCTCCGAGGTGTCGCCGCCCTCGGTGCGGGGACGCATGGGTGCTCTGTATCAGCTGTCGATTATCATCGGCATTTTGATTTCGTACGGGATCAACTACCTCTTGCGCAATAGCGGCGCCAACAACTGGCGCTGGATGTTTTTCACCGGCATCTTTCCTTCGCTCCTCTTTTTTGTGCTGATGCTGGCTGCGCCCGAAACACCGCGCTTTTTGATGATGCAGGGCAAGAAGGAAGAAGCTTTCGTGCTGCTGGAGCGGATTTCCGGCAGGCAGAGCGCGGGGCTGGCTATCGCCGAAATGCAAGCGGCTGTGCACAAGGGGGGCGGTTGGCAGGCAATGCGACGTCCGGGTGTGAAGCGTGCACTGCGAGTGAGTTTCTTTCTGGCAATTTTGATTCACGTCTCCGGAATCAACACCATTGTCGACTACGCGCCCGCCATCTTTCGCTCTGCCGGCTGGAAGATCGATGGCGCGCTGCTCTCGACCTTTCTGGTCGGGGTGACGGAATTTGTGTTTACCGTTGCGTCGTTTTGGATGATTGACCGTTTTGGCCGCAAGCCACTCTACGTGATCGGTTCGATCGGGATGTCGTTGTCGCTGGTTGCACTCATGGTTACGGTGGCAACCGATCGATTTCACGGGCCGGTGGTGCTGGTGCTGATTCTCGCGTATCTCGCTTTTTTCTCTTCCTGCATCGGGCCGGTGTTCTGGACGCTGCTGCCGGAGATATTTCCCACCGATGTGCGCGGTTTGGCGATGACGGTGCCGGTGCTGACGCAGTGGGTCGCCAATGCTCTGGTGGTGCTGCTGTTCCCTTTTGCCTATCACCAGATCGGCAAGGCGGTCACGTTTGGATTTCTCGCTTCCATGGCCCTGGCGCAAGCTATTTTTACCTGGTTGTTTGTGCCGGAGACGCGGAACAAGCCGCTCGAAGAAATCGAGCAGTTCTGGGAGGCAAGCGTACCGTAATTCACCTCTGTTTTGCAGCCTGGAGAGTACCGATGCAATTTGGCCAAAAGCGCGCACTAAGCGCACTAAGGGGGTGTCGAATTAGTAACGGTAGTTGTGTAGTAGGTTATTGGGATCAGGGTTTCCGCTGCAACATTGAGTAAAAAGCAGGTCTCTCCACTGCGCTGCGCTCCGGTCCCAATGAACAAACTGGCGGGGCAGGATTCGCGAGCTCACTTGGAGGGCCCTGGTTTGGGGGAAAGGCGCACCGCAGATCCCTCCACTTCGCTCCCCCGAATTCCTGTCGAAGTTGATGGCGCTGGCGAACTTCATGCGGCTTTCCTTAATGAAAGCCGCACACGTGGATCTGTCTGACATGGCGAAACAGGAATTCGGGTACGCTACGGTCGGGATGAACAAATTTGTTTGGGGGGACGGGTTTAAAAGCGAGAGCTCACCGCGTTCATTCCATGCTTGACTTGCCGACTGGCGAGTCAGCCGCTCCTAATGAACAAAATGCTGGGGCAGGATTTGTGAGCTCACTCGAAGGGCCTTGGTTTGGGGGAAAGGCGCACCGCAGATCCCTCCACTTCGCTACGCTTCGGTCGGGATGACAAATTTGTTTGGGGGGACGGGTTTAAAAGCGAGCGCTCAGCTCGTTCATTCCTCTCTTAACTTGCCGACAGGCAAGTCGGCTCCTCGGGATGACAAATTTGTTTGGGGGACGGGTTTAAAAGCGAGCGCTCACCGCGTTCATTCCATGCTTAACTTGCCGACTGGCGAGTCAGCCGGTCGGGATGAACAAAATGGCTGGGGCTGGATTTGCGAGCTCACTCGTGGGGCCTTGGTTTGAGGGAAAGGCGCACCGCAGATCCCTCCACTTCGCTACGCTTCGGTCGGGATGACAAATTTGTTTGGGGGACGGGCTTAGAAATTTGCTTGAGGGACGGGCTTAGAAATTTGCTTGAGGGACGGGCTTAGAAATTTGTTTGGGGGACGGGCTTAGAAATTTGCTTGAGGGACGGGCTTTAAAAGCAAACGCTCTCCGCGTTCATTTCTCTCTTAACTTGCCGCCAGGCAAGTTGGCTCCTCGGGATGACAAATTTGTTTGGGGGGACGGGTTTAAAAGCGAGCGCTCACCGCGTTCATTCCATGCTTAACTTGCCGACTGGCGAGTCAGCCGGTCGGGATGACAAGTTTGTTGCGAACTGTCTAACAAAGGGTACGGCGCCCAGATATTGATAGATGGCCCAGAGGTGCTGCGGACGCGGGATCAGGCGAGGGAGCGCAGGCTGCGGCGGAGGCGATCGGGATCGATCTCGGTAAGTTGCGTTTCCACGGCGCGGTGGGTTTGCTCCCAGATGGGCGTTGCGGCAGCGAGCAACTCGGTACCTTTCGCGGTGAGGCTTAGCCGCCGGCCACGTCGATCGGCTGCATCTTGAGCAACTTCGACAAGGCCGCGGCGGTGCAGTGGTTTGAGAGCGGCGGTGAGGGTGGTGCGATCCATCGCGAGCAGGTTGGCGACCGAGGCCATACTCGCGGGTTCAGGTCGATTCAGTGACATCAAGAGCGAGAACTGCCCGTTGGTGAGACCGACAGGGCGCAACGCATCGTCGAAGCGGCGAGCGAGGGCCCGCGCCGCGCGCTGCACGTGCAGGCAGAGACAGCAGTCGCGCACGCGCAAGGTGGTAGCGAACGGAACTGAGGAGGCCCTTGACATTCTCTCCACTATGTTGATATCAACATACATTGTCAAGCTGGACGCGCGGAGATCACTGAAATGCAGATGCTACACGATTTGAAAATTGCGGTGCGCTCGCTGTGGCGGGTGCGCGCGCTGTGGTTCACCGTCGCCCTCACCCTGGCCTTGGGGATTGGCGCCAATGCCGCCATCTTCAGCGTGGTGCGCGCGGTGCTGCTGCGGCCGCTGGCGAACCGCGACGAAAGCCGCCTGCTCTACGTGCGCCAGAGCGCGCCCGGGCTGGGCAACGCGAACACGACGTTCTCTGTCCCCGAGATCGATGACCTGAGCAAAGGGCTCAAGACGATTTCAGAGTTAGGGACGTTTTCTCAGATCGACTTCAGCATCGTGGGCCTGGGCACGCCGCGGGAAGTTCCAGCGGGCGTGGTGGATGGTCACTATTTCGAGGTGATGGGGCTGCGCCCGGTGCTGGGGCGACTGCTCAGCGAAGCCGATGATGGGCCGAACGCAGCCGGCGCGATTGTGCTTACCTACGGCTTCTGGAAGGCTTCGTTGCATTCTGACCCAAGTGTGATTGGCAAGTCGGTGCGGCTTGAGAGCGTCTCAGGCGCACGCACGGCGACGATTGTCGGGGTTTTGGAGCCATCGGTTCCCTACCCGGTGGCCACCGAGATCATCAGCAACATAGTGACCAGCCCGCACCATTTATCGGCCACGATGATCACGGGGCGTGAACATCGCATGACCGAGGTGTTTGCCCGGCTGGCGCCTGGGGCGACGCTGGAGGCGGCGCGCTCGGAGTTGAGCACGCGGTATGCAGCGATGGTGGGGAGCCATCCAGAGACTTACAAAACCGCCGACCACTATCAGATCAAGGTGACGCGGATGCACGATCAGATCAATGCGCGCGCCAACATGGTGTTGTGGGTATTGTTCGCGGCGGCGGGATTGTTGTTTGTGATCGCGTGCTCGAATGTGGCCAACCTGGTGCTGGCGCGGACGGTTCGCCGGGAAGCGGAGTTGTCGGTTCGCTCGGCGCTGGGGGCAGGCACGGCTGCTCTGAGGCGTTCGTTGCTGGCCGAGAGCCTGGTGCTGTGCGGCAGCGGCGTGGTGGCGGCGATGCTGCTGGCGTGGCCGATGGTGGCGGTGCTGGGGCGGTATGCGGCACGCTTCTCGGTGCGCGCCGATGGTCTTAAGCTCGACCCGAGCCTGGTGTGGTTTGGGGTTGCGTTGGCCCTGGTGGCGGCGGTGTTTCTGGCGATGATTCCGCGGCTGCCCTCCGGCAGCGCGCCGCTGGGTATGGGCCTCACGACTGGGGGCACGCGCGTTTCCAGTGGGGGTAGCCGGCTGCGTATGTTTGCCATTGTGCAGATTACGGCGTCGTTTCTGTTACTGACCGGGGCGGCGGTGTTGATGCGCACGCTGTACGTGCTCGAGAACACGCAACCGCCGTTTGACACGACACGGGTGCTGGCGGTGAATTTGCCGGTGCTTTCTTATGGGCGCACGGAGGCGCAAACCCAGGAGTTTTATCGCGAAGTGCGGCGCAGGGTAAGCGCGCTGCCGGGCGTTGTGAGTGCGTCGACGGGGTTCAGTGTGCCGTGGCGCGACGGTCAGGAGTTGAGTATCAACCTGGCGTTTGCCGCGCAGGGCGCGCAGCGCAAGAACGGACAGGATGACTACCGGGCCAGGTTCCGCGCGATATCCTCTGGATTTTTTGGAACGCTGGGCATGCCGATTCTGGCGGGCCGTGATTTTCGCGACACGGATCGAGACGGTTCCGAGCGTGTGGTGATTGTGAGCAAGAGCCTGGCGCAAACGCTGTTTCCCGGGCAGGATGCGGTGAACCATGAACTGCAATGGACCGATAACGTGATCAGTTTCATCGGCATCAGCCCGAAGCCGCGGCGGATTATCGGCGTGGTGCCCGATCTGGATGACGAGAGCATCATTCCCTCACCGACAATGACGGTGTACCAGCCGACCGATCAGGACGGTTGGGATGGCAGGCTGCTGGTGCGCACGCAACAGGATCCGTATGCGTTAGCGCCGGCCATCGCAAGAACGATTCACGACATTTCGTTAGACCAGCCGGTGGAGCGGATGAGCACCTTGCAGGACATCCGCGCCGAGGTGCTGACGCCGGACAAGTTGAACGCGCTGGTGTTTGGCGGATTCGCGGCGGTGGCGCTGCTGATCTCCGTGGTGGGGGTTGCGGGCGTGTTGGCCTTTTCCGTGAGCGGGCGCACACGCGAGTTCGGGATTCGGATGGCGTTGGGGGCCGCGCCGCGGAATATTCTGGCCGATGTGTTGCTGCAGGGTCTGAAGATCGCCACCATCGGTGTGGCAGCGGGAGCTGTGTTTGGGGTGTTGTTTGCGGTAGGGGTCGGCAAGTACGTAGCCGAGGTTAAGGTGCCTGGCTTTATTTCGTTTGTTGGTTCGGCCCTGGTGATTCTCGCTGCGGCGACCATTGCGTCGGCGCTGCCCGCAGCGCGCGCGGCGCGGGTGAATGCCGTAGAAGCTTTGCGATCGGAATAGACGGGTGCGCATCGAGCGCACCCCTGCTCCTCATACGGATGACCCTGGTGTGCGCATAGGGTCATGTGAATGGTTTGTGACTCTCCTGATGAACAAAGTGGCTTAGGCAGGATTTGCGAACTCTACGCTGCGGTCCTAATGAGCAACATGGCTTGGGCTTGGGGCGAAGGCGCAAAGCAGGTCCCTCCACTTCGCTTCGCTACGGTCGGGATGACAAATTTGTTTGAGGGACGGGCTTAAAGGCAAGCCCTCTTTACGTTCATTCCATCCTTGACTTGTCGCCAGGCGAGTCAGGGCTTCTACTCTTGACCTACTCAACCTGTTTGCTTGGTGGAATTCTGCCTGTGCGGGATGCGACCAGGCTCTTCTGCAAAAGCGATATCTCTACTACGCCGACAATTAATCGGCTGATTGCACTTAGCATCTAGCTTGAGTCTCGTAACCATAGTGATACCCCGTGGTTACTGTTAACCTCTCCATTTGTTGACTCCAGCAGAAGGACTGCTATTGTGGACTTACCACTCGCTCGAGAGTGGACAAGAAGCGCAGCTCTATTGTGCGTGTTACAGGCACGTGAGTTTGCAGCTAGCGCTCATTTCTGACATTTTGCGCAATAAAAGTAAGGGGAGAGGTCCGCTCACTTAGATTGCGGTCTTTCCAACTCATCCCAAAAGGGTGGTTTTCTGTGCATCAGGCTAATTTGCGTGAACCTCGCTTAATCCCTCGTCACCATGCGGATGCTGTCGTGAAGTCGACTGCGTGGATGACTTTGTGGTCGCTTGTGCTGACGGATATCGCAACGATCATGCTATCCGTGCTGGTAGCGGTTGCAATCCGGTTTAGCCTGAGCGACTGCTTACCCACGCGATCGTACTGGATAGCAATCCCGCTCTTAATGCTGTCTGCAGCTGTGTTCTGGAGTTTTGACCTTTATTCCGGAACGCCGGAAGATGCTATCGGAGAATTCAAGAAGCTGCTGCGCGCAACAACAATAACGTACCTGATGATCATCAGCGTTACCTTCTTCACCAAAGAGGGCCTCTACTATTCCCGCTCGACGGTTGTGCTGGCATGGCTGCTGACCACATTGCTGATGCCCGCGACGCGGTCAGCTATGCGCGCATGGTGTTCGCGCCGCAAGTGGTGGGGTATT
This sequence comes from uncultured Acidobacteriaceae bacterium, assembly GCA_963834445.1. Lineage (GTDB taxonomy): Bacteria > Acidobacteriota > Terriglobia > Terriglobales > Acidobacteriaceae > PALSA-350. The sequence goes on along the minus strand of CAWIBU010000009.1, from coordinate 1,505,523 downwards.
CCAACGGTGATCCTGGGCGCCGGTCCTGCGGGCCAGGAAATGCTCAAGATGCTTGAAAAGCAGCAGGCGATCGGCCTTCGCCCGATCGCGGTGCTCGATCATTTCTCAGAGATCAGCATATCGGCCAGCAGGCGTTCTCCTGGTATCTTTTGGGGCGACCTGTCTTATGCCGCTGACTTCGCGAGCAATTGCCGGCCCTGCTTTGCCATCATTGCGATGCCGGATCTGGAGAGTGAGCAACTGAGCGCATTCATTCAAGAATACGCGGAGGATTTTTACCGGGTATTAGTAATCCCTGAGTTGTTTGGAATCGCGAACCTGGAAGTCTCCGCGAAAGATTTTTGTGGCGTGCTCGGACTCGAAGTCAGCAAAAACCACGCCGACCTGTTTCCTCAGATCATCAAGCGTTGTTTCGACCTGTTGGTTGCTACAGCGGTCAGTACGTTCTTTTTACCCATCTTTGCGGCTATATGCTTACATGCCCGGTTGACTTCTCCCGGCCCTATTTTTTACGGGCAGCGGCGCATAGGCCGCAACGGTAAGGAGTTTACGGCGTGGAAGTTTCGCACCATGGTGACGAATGCGGATGCTGTGCTGGCACAACATTTGCGAGATAATCCGATGCTGCGGCAGGAGTGGAGCATTGATCACAAGCTAAAGAATGATCCCCGTGTAACGCCTGTGGGCAAGATCCTGCGTAAATTCAGTCTCGATGAGCTGCCACAGCTTTGGAACATACTGTGCGGTCACATGAGCCTGGTGGGCCCCCGGCCCATCGTGTGGGCGGAGGCAGACAGGTACGGCCAGCGATTTGCCCTGTACCAGAAGGTTCAGCCTGGGTTGACAGGACTTTGGCAGATCTCCGGCCGGAATAATACGACCTACGAGGAGCGCACCCGGCTGGATGAATATTATGTCCGTCACTGGTCGATCCTGCTGGATCTCTACATCCTGCTGCGCACGTTTAGAACGGTGATCACTGCCGAGGGTGCTTACTAAGTAGCGCAATTGTCTTGCCTGATAATCTATACCAGCAAAGGCCCGACTTTAAGTCGGGCCTATTTCTTTTGCAGGAGGACGGCATTTCGGTGCTCTGTCCTGACCACAATACTCCGGGTGCCCCATGCCCCCGCGGCTTTGTGAGGACGACAGACCAAGGTCCAAGGTTTGTGGGTGGGACGGAGAATCCCTCAGCGGCGAAGCGTACCCTTCCAAGGAAATGAGGGTTAGACAGGCAAAAGGCTGGAGAGTTTTCGGCAACTCCTTCCGGGCTAAGGGGCGACCTGTTCCGGCGTAACCTGCAGGCGGCTGAACTCGGCAATCTTTCTATGTCCGCCAAGGATGCTGTTGAGGTAGTTTACCGTCGGCTTTTCAAGCTTCAGGTGCAAGAAGACGGCGAGCGCGGTACACAATGCGGCTAGCGTGAAGGCAGTGCCGGCATGGGTCATGTGCATCCACGGCACCCAGCGGCTCAAAACCCGGTCGCTCAAGCTCAGGATGTAGGCATGCACCAGATAGAGCACGTAGCTTGCATCGCCAATGATTACAATCCAGGGCATACGAATATCCCAGTCCCCCTGAGACAGTAAGCTGGCGTTCAAGATGGTCAGCATGGCCAGGAGCTGCAGGATGAACCATTCCGCCGGAAGAGGAGAATGGGCGATGCCCTGCACAAAGACGATGCCAAGAAGAGAACCGCACAGGGCAAGCAAAGAGAACGGGCGCATGGCCGTCGCTGTGCTGCTCGACACGCGGCGTGCGATCTCATAAGCGAGAATTCCGAGCACGAATTCATAGACGACGTTGCTGCTGTAACACATGGTGATTGCGCCGGCGCCGGCAAATTGACTGCAAATGAAATGGAGGGAAAGTAAGAGTCCGGTGGCAATCGCAAGTGGATGTTTGGGCAACAGGTAGATGCCCAGGGTGATCAACACATAGAAGAGAATCTCGTAATTCAGACTCCAGCCAACGTAGAGAAGAGGCCTGATCAATCCATCTTCGCGGTAATAGGGTACGAATAACAGGCTGCGCAGAAGGTCGGCAGGATCCGCGTGGGTGGATAAAAGTAACCGGGGAAACATAAGGGAAAAGCAGAACAGGAGAATAGTCATCGCCCAATAAGGCGGGACGATGCGGATCAGACGGCGCCTCAGGAAGAAACGCGTATCTGTCTCGCAGATGCGAGCCATGATGTATCCGCTAATGACAAAAAATATGTCTACGCCAAACTTACCCATTTGCAACATATGAGGAAAGATAAATCCGGTGTGAAAAATGACGACCGCCAGCGCAGCATAGGCGCGGAGCGCTTGTATGTTATTGATTTTTCGCGTCACGTTGACCTCGAAGGGAGTGCTTGACGGATGCGACTTGCATTTCATCCACTATTGGACCTCGACGCTGAAGGCAGTCGCGGGCAGAACAGCCGGCTGCACAGCGCACGTTCTGACAATAACGACGCCGGGAGAACTAACAAATGCCCAAGCGACGAAGGCTGCCGGCAACTGGTTGCTGCCGCTAGTTGTAACCAGTGCGCTCATGGATGGAATGGCTCCAGGAACATAGGCCGGTGCGGAGAAGCAAAACCCGGCGGCAAGTTGCTGCGTGTTTACGGCCGAAGTGTATCCACGCAGAACAGGGCGGACGGGAAATCTGTGGGACCTGATTTCGGTTGGGTTGCTGGCGATGGCAAGGTTATGGACGACGCCTCCCTGATATACCAGAGGGACGGCCGTGGATTGGGGCGCCAGGCTCAGGTTTCTCAACAGCCCTGGATTGTCACCACTGCGAATTGTTCCGGATCCACGCCAGCGATTGCAGCCAATCGATATGGAATCGGTGGCGATGGCGCGCGGTCCGTCGTAGTCGATGGTGAGCGTGGAGTGATCACTCGCGAATAGATTGCCGGCTACGTTTATCTGCGCGCCACGCACGTAGAGTGCAAGGGGAGAAGCCAGGGTGTTGCCCCAAAAGGATGCGCCGGTAGGTGATCTGCCAGCGACTTCATCGATTTTTGCTGCGTATTCGCCGAAGCCCACGCCATTCTCGAAATAGTTGCCCAGCACAGTAATGTTCGATGAGGACAAGCCAAGATAAGTGATGCTGCGAAAGGCCGGGTTTGAGCCGCGAGGTGGATGGGTGGCTCTCACGAAGTTGCCCTTCCAGATGGTGTTGGTGCATCCGGAATTGTCGAGCCCAACCTGATCTTCGAGCAGGACATTGTCTGCAATGATCCCGCCGGAGCATAGATAGCCGGGTACTTCGCTGGAGGCGGCGATGCCGGCATCCCCGCGATTGAAGACCCGATTGTTCCTGATACTGAAATGGCTGACGCGACCGCCGACGTGGATTGCGTCCGCGTCGCTGTAGGGCGAAGGGCTGGTGATGACATTTCCTTCGATGTCTACTTTCGAGAGGGAGCCGCGGCCGGCGGCGTAGCCAATGAGGATTCCCCAGTTGGCGTGATGGATGGTATTGTTGCGCACGGATACATGGGTATGGGCCTGTGCGTCGCTGCTCGTCGATTGCCAGCTGATGGCCGAACACGCCGCATTGTTAATGCCACAACTCTCGGCGAGCACCTCGATCGTGATGCCTGCCACCGATACTTCGTCGGCGTCGCGCGCTTGAAAGATCTGCTTGCTCTGGTTGGGCACGTAGACGGTGCCCGGTCCAACCCAGTGCACGCCGCTCCCAAAGGTGACCGTGGACGCGACTTCACACGAGCGGCCGAGGCGGACTTCGACGGGCCTGCCTGTCTCCCGGTAACTGTCGGATGCGGCGGCGGCGGCGGCTACGAATGCGGCGGTATCATCTGTTCCTTTTTGGCCGTCCCAGTCGCACCTGGCCCCATACGGAGGTTGGCGAACATCAACGACATCTTTCCTGCCGCGCGCCGGCAGCAACTCACGTCCCAACTCATGATGAGCTGGTATCGCCGAGGCTATGGCATGCATTCCAGGTCCCACACCGAGGAGAGCCAGGAGCATCCGAAGCGACCGCAACCGGCGAGAACTCGATCCCATAAAACCTGGGCCACGCCGGGGACGGTATGCCTGCTCGATTTGACGATGACTCATGGCAAACCCATTGGGCGATTGTTCCATAACAAACCAGGCTTCAACTGGCAGCGCTATCGAGTTGGCTAGCGGGTGAGGCCGCCTCGATACCAAGCAGAGTTCGTCCGTACACCCAGTCAACTGCAGTCGAAGAATAGAACCGCCGGTAAAGCTCTGCATTATCGCGTGAAGAGACCGCATTCACGGTTGGGTCCAACAACGAGAGCATGACTGCAGGAAAGTTCTTCACATCTTCTTTGAGCACGCCCCTGCTATTGCCCACCTCAATTCCTTCGACCCCGTGAGAGGTTGTTATCAAGGGGATACCGCAGCGCAGTGAATCGATTACCTTGAGCTTGACCCCCGAACCGAAGGTCAGCGGCGAGATCATGGCGCAGGCACGCAGCAGAATCTCGTCCAGGTCCTTTACAAAACCATGAAGAACCACATGCTCGGGGTAGAGGGCGGCGAGACGCTTGAGATTTGTACCCGCACCCTGCCCCAGGATGGAGATCCTGATCTGGGGAATTTGTTGCCGCAGTGTTTCCATGTTTCGCTCGAGGAAGGTTTCGATCGAAATTGTGTTGTGCGCCAAATTGAGCGATCCCAGAAAAACAAATTCCGGCCGGCCATTCCAGGCCCGGCGATTCATGGGAAAACTATCGAGGCGAGGGGGGAGGGTAAATATATTTCCGGCACTGGTGCGCTGCCGCAGAATCGCTTCTTCGGCGCTGCTGACCAGGAGGGCACGATCGAACCGTTCAGGAGCGCGGTTCTCAGAAGCCGCAACCAATCGGCGCTCCACCTGAAGAAGAATTTTTTGCAAAGCAGGATATTTTTGACAGACACGCAACAAGAACGCGGGGACGTTGTCGCCGAAATTTCCCATCGCATCGATACCGTTCATACCCTGGTCTTTCATCACGCCGAGCATTTTGCCATAGCGCACAGAGAACAGATCGTCCATGTAAATCACTTCCACCCGGGCGTTCTCTTCGGGGCGGCCCTTGCTGTACTGGCCCGTGCGCAAGGTGTCATAAATGATGAGGTTAGGCCGGAACTGTTCAACGAGTCGATCCAACTTCTCCTGCGCTTGCGGATTCCAGAAGAAGCTCTCCTGCATGCTTTTACTTCTGAGCGCGAGCGAGTACCAGCATGCATTGAAGATTTTGCGCCGGGAAGAAGGTCGGGGAAGCCCTACCGCGTGATCCAAGCCGGCGCCGATTTCGCTACCGGCAAATGAGGCTACGCAGATTGAGGCCACGTCTGGTGACTGCTTGAGATAGTCACAGATTCCGCCCAGCATGATACGTTTGCCGACATTCTTCGGATAGGGCGAAACACTCAGTACGAAAAGAACCTTCAATGCGCCTCCATCGTTTGCTTTGTCTGTGCGTCAGGTTGCCGTTCGTTTCAGAAATTCATGACAGATTCAAATCCGCAAAGACCGAAGATTCGACGAAGTTTCTGTCTGTAAAGGCACCGCGATCGAAGCGCGTGCCCGGCTGAAACCAGCAGTGCTACCAACCACCTGTGAATACTGGCTGGATTGGCATTCCGCAATCACGCTGTGGCGTTAACGATTTCGCCAGCTCAACAACTGATGACTCGCCCGTGAGCGAGTAGACCGACTTAAAAATAAAGTACCCCGGCTGAATGCAGGAGCGACACAAATTCTCTAAGCAATTTTGATATTCAGCCGAAGTAACCAAACTGGTTAACGAAGGAATCAGCGTTGATTACTCGTGATAAAAGTTCTTACTAAGTAATATGAACTTAGTGCCGCAGTTCTTGCAGTGCGGGTTATGCTGCAGGTGAGCCGTAGATTTTTTGAGCGGCAACCGTCGTGGCTCCGCAACGACACGACTTGATCGTTTGAGCAAGCCCAACTGAAAACTTATGGGGGAGGACCCGTTGCCGGTAGCTGAAAAGCTTGGTATACCCGAAACATCCTTTGCAGACATCCTTGAGATTCTGGGGCGGCGCAAACGGATCATTTTTCTGGTTGTACTATTGGCAACCGTTCTCGGTGTTTTGCTGGCACTGCGGCCAAGAACGTTTTCCGCGAGCGGAGCCATCCGCGTGCAGCCAGGCAACGCAAGCGCCTACCGAACGACCACGACCTCGGACACCGCTCTCCCTGAAGACAAAATAGCCTCCGAAGTAGCTATCCTGCAGAGCCATAGTCTCTACATGCAGGTGGCGAAGGAACTCAATCTGGCGAATGAACCCGCCCTGTGGAAAGAAAGCAGCGCAAAGCAGCGCAGCCTCGATGATCCGAAAACACGGCAGCAGCTGGGCAAGCTGATGACGGACTCTATTCGCGTGTACCACACCCCCAAAGACGAGATCATCTCGATTAGCTGCACCACCCGGTCACCGACGTTGTCGGCGAGTATCGTCAACGCGTTGATCAATGATTATGTGTCGTACCTGTTTCAAATGCGTTTGAGTTCGAGCAAACGTACCTCCAAATGGCTGGTTGGACAGCTTGACGATTTGAAGGCACAAATCTCGCATGATCAGGTTGAGCTGGTTGCGTTGCAGAACAAGTTGGGTGTGATTGGGCTGGATCCACGCTCCAGCGAATATCTGGCAACCCAGTCTCTGGATAGCTTCACCAAGGCGGCGAGTGCGGCTACGGTAGACCGCATCGTGGCGGAAGGCAAGTATCGCTTTCTTCAAGAGTCGGATCCTAACCTGATCGAGGGCGAAGTCAGCGTTCTGCCGCAAGGAGCCGCGGTGAATGTAACCAATAGCCTGCTTGAGAATTTGCGCAATTCCCGCGCGGCGGCAGCAGCCTCCTACGCCAACCTGAGCGCCCGGTTTGGGGCAAAGTACCCTGAAGTGAAGCAGGCCAAAGCGCAACTGGATGAGTTGGATCATGAGGTGCAGACAGAACAGTTGCGCATTAAGAATCAGGCCAGACTGGCCTTTCAGGCGGCCAGTTCGAATGAGCGAAAGACCAATGCGGAAGTGCGCCAGCGCAAACACCAGGTCTTTGCATCGCACGGCAGCATGGTGCGCTACCTCACGCTGGTGAACGACTACGGCGCGCACCGAACGCTCTACGAAGGATTGATTCAGCGGCTGCGCGAGGCCGGAATCACGTCCGGACTGGAAGCGGGCGAAATCGATATTGTCGATCTTGCCGATGTTCCGGCGCTGCCGGTCTCCCCGGGGCCGCTCTCGTTGCTGATCGGCGCCATGCTGGGTGGGCTTGTCCTGGGTTGTCTTGCGGGGTTGACGGTCGAGGTGCTTGACCCTCGCATTTCCACACCGGAGCAGGCTGAGCGCGCGACTGCCCTGCGTGTTCTCGCGGAGGCACCCCACGTGAAACGCGGTAAAGGACTCGCCGGCGAAGCGTTTCCGGGGGTACTTTCTGCACCCCGCTCAGCATACGCAGAATCGCTGCAGGTGCTGCGCACTGTGCTGCTGCGCGCCCAGGCTGATTATGCTCCGCGCATTCTGCTGGTGACGAGCGCCTCACCGCATGAGGGCAAGACGACCACCGCGATGAATCTGGCTGCGGTGGCAGCGCAACACGGCCAGCGGGTTCTGGTCATCGATTGTGACTTTCATCAGTTGCCGGGCAAGGGACGCTTCTCGCTCACAACCACTCGGGAAGCGGCTGGGTTGACTGATGTGTTAGGAAAATTTGTTTCCCTGGAAAAGGCGCTTTGGCGGCCGGCGGGCGCAACCAACCTGCAAATTCTATCGAGTGGACCGCAGCCACCCAGCCCTTCCGTTCTGCTCGGCTCCGAAGCGATGCGTAATTTGCTCAACACCTGCCGTATCGAGTTCGACCTGGTCATTCTCGATTCGCCGCCGGTGCTGGGTAGTGCCGATGCGCTGAATGTAGGCGCCTTCGCGGACGTCGCGCTCACCGTGGTGCGCAGCCGGATCTCGACAAAGGCCGCGACGCGGCGCATGGCGAAGCAGCTGGAAGCTTCTGGAATGCCGGTCGCGGGCATACTGTTGACCGACTCACGCTCGATGGAGCGGGATTACGGCACACAGAAGTACAAGAACTTTTACAAGAGTGCGGTCGAGGTGACAGGTTGAGACGGTATCTGTTTACAACGCTATTGATGTTAACCGCCAGTGCTGCCGGTCACGCCCAGTATGCGGGCCCCGGGGGTAGCGGACTGCAGGTAGCGAAGGGGTTGGTAGACCGCCCTTTGCTGGACGAGTTGTTACACGCCAAGCGAGCGGAGCTGCTCTTTCGCACCGACGATGTTCTCTCGGTGCAAGCGTACGATGTGCTGCCGTTTAATTTTCAGCAACGAGTCGCCGAGGACGGAACAATTTCAGCGCCGTTGATTGGCCGGGTCAAGGTTGCGGGGCTGAGCATAGAGCAGGTGCAGACACTGCTGACCCAGATGCTTGCCGAGAAGCAAATGATCAATGATGCCAATCTCACGGTTTCGGCAGTGAGCCGGCCCGCTGCGGTGGCTACGGTATCAGGCGCGGTCGCGCGGCCAGGGGTCTTCCCTGCCATCGGCGACCTCACAATATCGGGCGTGCTCAGCCTGGCGGGTGGTTTGAACGGGAGTTCAGGAGCGAGTACAGGACCTCCTGCCAGCTCGGTGGTAACGCTGGTTCGCCCGACTTTGCCGCAGCCCGTGAATATTCCACTCGGGCCTGAGGCGAACAGTACGCCGTATGGCCGTATTCCTGTTTTTCCGGGCGACGAGATTCGGGTTGGCCGATTAGGGATGGTCTATACGGTGGGCGCCTTTCACACGCAGGGCGCGATCACGCTCAAGGACACGAGCGCGACGACGGTGCTGAATGTGGTTTCGATGGCCGGCGGCATTGGATTTCAGGCTAAAGAGAAGCAGGCTTACATTATTCGTGTCAGCCAGGGCGAGAAGATCGTGGTGCCGGTTCCCCTGAAGTTGATCCTGGAAGGAAAAGCGCCTGACATGGCGATGCAGGATCAGGACATTTTGATGTTGCCTACCAGCCAGATCAAGGCAGCCATCAAAGGGGGCGGGACGGGAATGATCGTATCGGTGGCGAGCGCGTTCATTTATAGCGGGGGGCTCTAAAGGACGTGCGAAAAAGACTTTGCCGGAAGGGCACGGTTGAGCCGTGCCGGAAAAATTCTTTCGCAAGGGACGGGTTTGGGCGCAGGGAGTGGTTTTTACCAAGCAACGCGGGGCAACAGGAAAAGACGTACCTCAGGGGCTAAACAGGTTGCGGAAAAACTCTGGTGATGAAGGGTACGGGCTTCAGCCCGTACATAAACAGGCAAAGTAGGTGGCCTTTAAGCCCTGAGGGCAGCGCATCCAGTCAGAAATGCGCCCTCAGCGGCTAAAGCCGGGTTATTTTTGCGGCTATTACGTACGGGCTGAAGCCCGTACCCTTCAGGGACAGAGTTTTTCCGCAGCCTGTAAAGCCCGACGTATTTTCAATCATTACGGCCCGACTAAAGTCGTGCCCTGATACAAAACAGAGTTTTTCCGCAGCCTGTAAAGCTCACATTGTTGGTAATCGCAGGCGGCACGGCTAAACCCGTGCTCTTCCGGCAGACGGTTTTCCGCAGCATGTCTAGTTTCTGCGACTCTACTGGATGGTGGTCACGATTCACTGGAGCAATCGGCCACAAAATGAGCACTGCATCAGAAATTGGGAGCTAAAGCGCAATGAAAAGGATCACGCGATGGATCGGAGTCGATCGAGCTATCGCTTTCACTCTTCTGGCCAGAAGCTGGTCGATGCTGGCCGGGGTTGGCAACATCATTCTCATCTCCCGGTTTCTAAGCCCAGCGGAGCAGGGCTACTTTTACACGTTTTCCAGCCTAGTGGCGATCCAGGTCGTATTTGAGTTGGGCTTTTCGTTTGTCATTTTGCAAGTTGCGGCTCATGAGCGCACACGACTTACGCAATTCGACAATGAAGGGGTGGCAGGCGACCCCATCGCGCATACGCGCATGGCTTCGATTCTGCAGAAGACGGTGCGCTGGTACTCGAGGGCCGGTGTGGTGATGGGGGTCTCACTGCTGGCGATCGGCATTTACTTTTTCGCCTCGCATCCCAAGCCGGGTGAGCCCGTGCATTGGCTGATGCCATGGTGTCTGGATGCATTGATGGCAGCGCTCGCCTTCGTGGTTGATCCCGTGGTCTGCTTTCTTGAAGGAAGCGGCTGGGTTACCGATGTCGCACGACTGCGCTTTCCCCAAGCATTGCTTGGCAGTGTGCTGGGTTGGACGTGTTTGCTGATGCACCATGGCCTATTTGCACCCGCGATGATGATCGCCGGCCAGGCGTTTGTGGCTCTGTACTTTGTGTTGAAGGTGCATGGAAAGTTGCTGATCGGACTGTTGCGCCACCAGATTGGGGATTTGGGGATCAGCTGGCGAGCGGAGATTTGGCCTTTTCAATGGCGGGTCGCGGTCACCTGGGCGAGTTCGTATTTTATCTTCCAGTTTTTCAACCCGGTCCTGTTTGCTTATACAGGCCCCGTAGTCGCTGGGCGTATGGGGATGTCGCTTAACATTTGCGCGTCGCTAACAGCTCTGGCTCAGTCCTGGGTCAACACGAAAGCGCCGCGCTTTGGTTCTCTGGTGGCCACCCATCGAATTACGGAACTTAATGCGGAGTTTAAGCGGGTAACGTTCCAGTCAGCGACCCTGCTCTTTGTCGCGGAAGCTGCGGTACTGTTCGGGCTTGCCTTCGCGACAGCCACTTTTCCCAGGCTGGCTAATCGTGTGGTTGGCGTGCCCACCTTCGCGCTGCTGCTGCTGACCGTGCTGATGAGTCATTTTGTTGCCTGCGAATCCTACTACCTCCGGGCGCATAAGGAGGAGCCGTTTCTTTGGTTCTGGGTGTGGATTGCGATTGCATCTGTGGTCGCGGTGACCTGGGGGGGCAAACATTATGGCGCCATGGGCGTGACCCTGGCGTATCTGTTCACGGGAGGCTTTCTGCGATTAGCTGCGGGCACGTACGTATTTTTGCGCAAGCGCCGCGAATGGCATGGAACTCCGTTGCACGTGCAACCTGAGGTAGTATGAGCGCGATGGCGATGGCGGTGGACGCGTATTATCTTTCCGGGAGGCTGCGCGGCATGGCGCGGTTCGCCCAGATGCTGCTGCAAAGTCTTCCGGCAGAGAGCCGAATCGCACTGCCGCAAAGCCGGCCCGAGGGTGCGTTCGCATTTATCACCAAAGATCAGAAGTGGTTCCCCTTGTGGGAGCAGTGCATTCTGCCCTTCAAGGCGCGCGCGGCAAACGCGGATTTTCTGCTGTGCCCCTATAACACCGGACCGCTCTGGGCCCCTTCCCCACCGGTCATTGTAGCGATTCATGACTTGATCTTTCTGGATGAAGAGCTGGGTTCTTCTCCTTCGGCGGTGCAGAACCTGGGACGTCGCTACCGCAAATTTGTAGTACAGCGCATCGCCAGGAAAAGCCATCGCATTGTGACTTGTTCTGAATATTCGAAAGGCCGCATCGTGGCTCTGTTCGGCATCGACCCAGCGAAGATTGTGGTTATACCCAATGTCGTTGGGCCGGAATGGTTTGAGGCGTGCCCTAACCCTGATCCTGGTTCGCCTTATCTGTTCGCGGTTGCGGGCGAGGCGCCGAGCAAGAATGCGCGCCGGCTCATCGAGGCCATGGTGCTGGTGCACGAACGTATGCCGGGAGTGACGCTCAAAATTGCCGGTGTGAGTGCGCGATTCCATGCGGCCTTTCTTGAGTTAGCAAAACAACACGGTCTGGCTTCGGTGGTGCAGCTGCTTCCCTATCTGGACGATGCTGCGTTGCGCTCACTTTATCGCGGCGCCTCGGCGTTCGTGTGCCCTTCGTTGGCCGAGGGTTTTGGTATTCCGCTGCTGGAGGCAATGGCGAGCGGTATTCCTGTCTGCAGCAGCAATGCGACATCGCTGCCTGAAGTCGCGGGTGACTCCGCGGTGTATTTTGATCCGCTCGACACGGTTGCGATGGCGCAAGCCATCGTCACTTCTCTTGACGGTTCGGTCGAGACGCAGACGCGCGCGCGCCTGGGCCGCGAGCGGGCGGCCAAATTCACACTGGCTGCCGTGCAAGGTGGCATTACGCAATTTTGGAACTCGCTTTAATGCATCAGCGCCAGATCATCTTTTGGGAGGAGCACCATGACGCCGGTTGAGCGGCCTGAGATTTCTCTGATTCTTTGTACTTATGGTCCAGAAGAACCATTACACCGATTGTTTGAGTCGCTTCGCTGGCAGGTTTGCCGTTACGAAGTTTTGATCGTGGACCAGAACGCAGACGACCGCATTCCGCGCCTGTTGGAGCGCTACCCCGACTTACCCTACAAATTGCTGCGATCTGCCCCGGGGCTTTCCCGCGCTCGCAATGTTGGGCTGCGCGCAGCCCGCGGAGCGGTTCTGGCGTTTCCTGATGACGATTGCGCTTATGTGAAATGCGGGCTACGGCAAGTGCTCGACTTCTTCGAGGCATCCCCTGACGCCGGTATCCTGTCGGGCTGGAATAGTATGGAAGAAAAGATTTTGCAAACGATGTGTTTGCCACTGCGCGCCGTACGAATTTGCGAAAGCTTGTTGCTGCGCGACACGGCTTCCTTTTCCATCTTTATCGATCGACGCAAGCTGCCAAAACGACTGCGGTGGGATTTTTTCGATGAGAAGCTGGGCGTCGGCGCCCCCTTCGGTGCGGCCGAAGAAACCGATTACCTCTACCAGCTGCTGCGCGAAGGGGTTCGCCCCTACAGCGCGCAGGCTGAGCTCACCTATCATCCTGACAAGGAACTGCAGTTTTCAAATTTTCGTCGAGCCACCAACTATGGCTTGGGAGCGGGCGCGTTCTTCCGCAAGAATCTGACCGCAAACCCTGTATTTCTGAAGATGGCGGCGCGAGCCTTTATCGGACCTGGCCTACGGGCGCTGCGTTCGGCAGTGATGCAGGATAGGGTTGCGACGGCATACCACACACGTACGCTACTGGCACGCTATCAGGGCTTTTTGACCTGGCCCAGATCGGGCCAAACAGGTTGACCGTGAGATTCGCATGACCTGGATCATCTTGCTCCTGAACATTGCGACGCTGTCGGTTGCGCTCAAGAAGCGCGTGCTCCCTTACTTTTTGTTCACCTTATACTTTTTATTTTTAGTTGTGGGTCAGGCCTTTCAGATTAAGTCGGATCTGGGTGGCCAGGACAGCGTGAACTACCTTTATGCGTTTATGACGCAAAAAGGGTTTGCCGAGGCGCTGTGGTTTCTGTTCGGCACCAGCGCCCTTTCACTGGCGCTGGCATTGCTGGGCGACGGCTACAAGCGCGGAACAAGGCTACCAGTCCAGCGTAGCTTTGCACCGCCCCGGTTTTTCTATGTCTTCCTGTTCCTCTTTCTATCGGGGCTGGCAGGTGTGCTTATCTTCGTGGTCGTCGGTTTGTCGACTTTTCTTTCTTCGTCTCGCCCAGGCTTCGAATCCGGCTCAACGATCTTTCTTACCCTGTTGGGCTTTGGCATCTATCCTTTGCTGCTGAAGATCATGTACAACAGCCCGGTCCAGGGAGGGGATGTTGCCTGCGCGAGCATCACCTTCCTGGTCTCACTCGGTTTCTCACGGATGCACGTGATTCTGTATGTCACGGCTCTTTTGACGACGATGTACTACGGATGGGGTTGGGCCGACCGTCCGATCCGTCCGAAGGCAGTCATCGGGTTTGCAGTTGTGGCCGTTTTAGGTGCGTTTTCGTTTGTAACCATTGGAGCGTTGCGCAACGCACAGAGTTACACCGGCGGATCGATCGGGGAACTCTGGCGATATAACATGGACCACCCTGAGAAAAATATGCTCTCAACAGACGTCATGTATCAGCGCAGCGTGGAAGGCATGTCTGGCCTGACGGGCGCGTTTACCCAGGCAGATGTTGCTCCCCAGTCTGTGCGCAATGACTATGGGTTGGGATGGATCATTCAAGGTGTGATGCTGTCATTGCCAGGACCCATGAAAAGCCGGCTGAGCGGTATCGAAGACGCCCTGCAACCGTATCGCTGGTATGACCAGAGCATTATCTCTCCTGGCATTGAGACATCGTTTACAAGTTTCGGCTGGTTAGGGCTTATTTTTTACGCGTTAGCTTTTTTTGCTTTTGCCTGGAAATTTTGCCTGTTTGTGGTTGGCCGCCCGCTGTCTCCACCGCTGCGGCTCTGCTGCTTCATGCTGCTGGGGTGTGGGATCTTTTTTGTGCGGGGCACTTTTGCGGGCTGGATTGGGTATTCCATTGCCTACACCGCAACCATTCTCGGGTCTTCGCCGTTATGGGGGTTGTGGGTGGTGCCAAGGGTAGATGCCGATGGTCCCGATATAAGTCTGCACCAGGCGCTGTTGTCGCGTTGATGACTGGTAACGGCTGACTCAATAGAGCCGCAGGGCTTTTGACGGTGTGTGGGAACGAGCATTTTGAAAGCTTTGCCCTTTCGCGGACCCGCAAGAGAATACAGATTGAGATTCGCGAATTTCCCACAGCTCCCCGCTCAAGACGCGGTGAGATAGCCAGATTTCCTGTAAGCGTCTCCCCTCCTACGGGACTTCATGCGAGTCCAATGGAGGTCACGGGAAATCCGGGGGTATGGGGCACCCGCCTGAGTGGGAGGGAAAGCTTTCACCATGCTCGTTCTCACACGCTTCTAAAGCCCGATTCTTTTTCAACCTTTGGTTCGCCTGTGTCCACATCTGGACGGGCGACCATGAGATCGGACATTCTGCGCGCTGACCGCGGCCAACAGGCTCCCCGAATGCCTGCTCTATCAACATTTTGCCTTTTGAGAGGAGTTGGCTCTACACGTGCACTTACGCAAGCAAGAGTATATGCTCTGCTTTTCTCACTGAGAGGTTCGCCCATGAACGCTCTGCTGCAGGACCTGCGATTTGCAATGCGCCAGGTGCGCCGGTCACCCGGCTTCACCGCCACGGCCGTGCTGATTCTGGCGCTGGGCATTGCCGCCAACGTGATTGTGTTTGACGTGCTGCAGGAGCTGATCCTGCAGCCACTCGACATCCCGCGCGTCGATCGGGCGGTCACCTTCGCTCCCCGAGTTTCCGGTTATCCGGTGTTCTCCTATCCGGAAGTGCGCGACGTGCGGGATGACAGCACGGTCTTTTCGGCGGTTGCCGCGGAAGCCATGGAAGTGTTCGGTCTCGAGGTGGACGGCACGACCTCGCCGGTATGGGGATCTGAGGTGAGTGGACAATACTTTGCCGCCATTGGTATCCAGCCCATTGCCGGACGCCTTCTGCAGCCTGCGGACGATGATCATCCCCAGGCCTCGGAAGCTGCTGTGATCACCTGGTTGTCGTGGAAGAGCCACTTTGCCGGAGATCCGAACATCGTGGGAAAGATGGTGCGGATCAACAAGCACCCTTACACCATCGTCGGGATCACGCCGGAAGGGTTTTATGGAACCCAGAAATTTCTTGCCTCCGATCTATTTGTGCCGATGGCTAACCAGGCGTCGCTGGACGGTGTGAACTGGCTTGAGGATCGAAGCAATAAGATGGTCTTTCCGATTGCACGCCTGAAGGACGGGGTCACCCTTGCGCAGGCCCAGGGCGAACTGGACCGGACGGCTGCTTTGATCGCCAAGCGTGACCCCAAGGAAGAAGAGGGATTGGCGTTCAAACTGGCGCCGCCCGGGCTGATTGGCAATTTTGTTCGCGGGGCGATGCGCCGCTTTCTGGGTGGGGTGATGGGATTGGCGTTCATCGTGCTGCTGGCCGCGTGCGCCAACCTGGGGGGCCTATTTGCCGCGCGCACCGCGGACCGCACGCGCGAGATCGCCATTCGCGTGTCCATTGGTTCGAGCCGGTGGCGCATTGTGCGCCAGGTTTTGATGGAAGCCTTTGTGATCTCGATGCTCGGAGGCGCGTGCGCCTGTGGCTTATCCTGGATCGCACTTACAGGTTTGGCGACGTGGCATCCGCCTACGGATTACCCGGTGCGGTTTGCGCTGGATCCGCAACCATCGTTGCTACTGATGGCGTTCCTCATCTCGATGATTGCGGGCGCCCTGTTCGGCTTGATGCCACTGGGCCAGATATTGAAGACCGATCCCAATGAGGCGATTAAAGGCGGTGGTAGCGGGGGCCAGATATCCGCAGCCGGCCGTTGGAAGCTGCGCGACTTGCTGCTTGCGGCGCAGGTCGCCCTGTGTTGCGTGACCGTTACCGCAGCTTTTGTTTCGTTGCGCGGCCTGCATAAAGCGCTGGCAACCGATATCGGGATACAACCCCGCAATGCCACCCTGACAAAGTTCGATTTGAGCCAGGCCGCTTACAGCAGCGAAGCGGCGGCACAATTCCAGCGCCAGCTTCAGGAAAAAATTCTACGTCTGCCCGGAGTGGAGGCCGCAGGCTATGCCAATGGCACGCCGCTGGCCGATACACCATCAACGCCTGTGTACAAACAGGAAACGTCGGATTTGCGACCGTCGAATGAAGCCTTCGATACCTTCTTCTACAACATATCGCCGGGCTACCTGACCGCGGCCGGAACGCCGTTACTGGCGGGACGAGATTTCCGGCCGACGGACACGGCCAAGACGCCAGCGGTGGCCATCGTGAATCGGCAATTTGCGCGCAGCCTTTTCCACGTCGATGATGCAATCGGCCGCTCCTTCAAAAACCACGATGGAATGTTGATTCAGATCGTTGGCATGGTGGCCGATGGCAAATACTTTCTCACCAGTGAAGATCCGCAGGAGGCGGTGTACTTTCCCATCCTGCAGCAACCGAGCACGATGACATCGGTGGTGGTGCGGACCCGGCCGGATGGTTCCGGGATGACTGCCGCCGACATGGCGGTGACGGTGCGGAAGTTGGTGCGCACGCTCGATCCCGCAATCCCCATTCGCTCATCGGCTACCTGGACGAATCAACTTGCGTTCAGTTTTTTCCCCGCCCAGGCGGCCACGGTGGCGCTGTGCCTGTTCGGAGTTTTTGGCTTGCTGCTTTCGATAACCGGCACCTTCGGCCTTGCTTCGTACACGGTGAGCAAGCGCATGCGTGAGCTGAGCATCCGCGTGGCCCTGGGGGCACAGGGGAAACAGATCCTCTCGGCGGCGCTGGGTCAGCTGCTGATCCTGATCTGCGCCGGGTCAGCCATCGGTATGGGTCTGGGATTGGCCACCAGCGGCCTGCTTTCGCATATTGTTTACCAGGCTTCAGCCCAGGATCCGTTGGTGCTGGCAGCGGTTTTGTTGACGGTGTTGCTGACGGGCTCGCTGGCCGTCGTCGGCCCGGTACGACGGGCACTGCACGCCGACCCGGCAAGCCTGATGCGCGAGCAGTAGGTTTGCGGCCCGGGTTGCGCGCACCCTGGCGTGCTTACTTTTCCTCACAACGAAAGGTCTCAACCCGGCTCGAGTCGTGTTAGGTTGCATGCATGGCTACGCTCCGTCGACCGAACCGTCGCGATTTTCTCAACCTTATGGGCCTGGGCGCCGCTGGTGTGGCGGGCCGCTCATGGTTCCCAGCCGGCGCACAGCAGACCGACAACCACCGGGACGCGGATCTGGTTGTGTTCAATGCCAGGGTGTACACGGTTGACACGGGTATGCCCAAAGCGGAGGCCTTCGCTATCCAGCGCGGACGTTTTACCGCGGTGGGCAGCACCGCAGACATCAAGGGTCTCATCGGGAAGAAGACGCAGACCTACGATGCAAAGCAAATGACCGTCGTTCCCGGGTTCATCGACACGCACAACCATGGCGGCGGCGAAGGCCTGCTCTACAACGTGCTGGTGGGCAACCCCTACGAGGTGGAGTTTGTTACCATCGACAGCATTGTCGAAAAGCTCCGCGTGCGGGCCCAAGCGACGCCGCCCGGCAGCTGGGTAGAGGGCTACTTCCACGATGACACCAAACTAAAGGACAAGCGCCCGCTCAACGTGCAGGACCTGGATCGGGTCTCGAGCGTACACCCGGTCTGCGTGCATCACCGCGGCGGCCACACCGGGTTCTATAACAGCAAGGCCTTCCAGATGGCGGGGGTCAGCAAAGATACGCCCAACCCCTACGGCGGGACTTACGACCGAAATCAAATGGGCGAGCTGAACGGCCGCGTGACCGATCGTGCGATGGAAACGCTCAACAAGGTTGGGGCGCGGATGACGTGGTCCGCTGCGGTGAAACAGAAGCGGGTGTTCGACGGGGTCGCGTTTATTTCGCAGAAGTTTGTGCAGTATGGGTTGACCACGGTCCACCATGATGAGATCGGCGTGCTGCCGGCGATGCAGCAGCAGCGCCTGCGCGGCGGATTGCTGCACCGGGTCAGCTATGAACCCTATGACGAGTTGCTGGAAGCGATGATCGCCAACGGCATCGAAACCGGTTTCGGCGATGAGTACATCCGTTTCGGCGCCACCGCGGAGCACACGGTCGATGGCTCCTTTTCTGAGCGCACCATGGCCATCAGTACGCCCTACAAAGACATCACTCCGCCCTATCATGGCAATCTGACCGAGACGCAGGAGGATCTGAACGCCTGGGTCGAACGGGTGCATCGCGCCAATATCCGGCTCAATTGTCATGCCAATGGAGACGTGGCGATCGACCGCGTGCTTACTGCGTATGAGCGCGCGCTCAAGCTTTATCCGCGCGTGGACACGCGGCCGAAGATCACCCACTGCAGCCTGTTGAATGACAGCCTGGTGGCGCGCATGAAGGCGCTGGATGTGGTCCCCGCGGAGTTCAGTACCTATGCCTATTACAATTCGGACAAGTTTCACTTTTATGGCGAAGACGTGATGCGGCACATGACTCCGTTTCGTACCCTGATCGATGCGGGAGTTACTCCGGCGGCCGGTTCGGATTTCAGCCCGGGTCCCTTCGCCCCGCTCATGGCCATGCAAGGGATGGTGACGCGCACCGGCTGGAACGGGGAGACGTGGGGGGCGAACCAGAAGATCAGCCTGGATGAGGCGCTGCGGGTGAATACCATCAACGGGGCTTACAATGCGCGCGAAGAGAAGAGCAAAGGATCGATTAGCGTGGGCAAGCTGGCGGATTTTGTCGTGCTGGCCGATGACTTCCACACCGTGGAGGTGGGGAAGATCAAAGACATCCAGATTGTGCGCACCGTGGTGGGCGGCAAGACGGTTTACCAGGCTTAGGACCGCGTGGCAGGGTGCGCTCCTAAGTAATAAAGTGGCGGGGTCGAGATCCGCGAGCTCACTTGTAGGGCCTTGGTTCGGGGGGAAAGGCGCACCGCAGATCCCTCCGCTACGCTCCCCCGAATTCCTGTCGAAGTTGATGGCGCTGGCGAACTTCATGCGGCTTTCCTTAATGAAAGCCGCACACGTGGATCTGTCTGACATGGCGAAACAGGAATTCGGGTACGCTCCGGTCGGGATGAACAAAGGGGAGAGGGGCGATTACCCTCAAAAATGGTTTACACAACGAGCGAAAAGCAGGTCCCTCCACTTCGGTCGGGATGACAAATTTGTTTGGGGGTGGGGATTCAAGAGCAAGCATTCTCGGCGTTCATTCCTCCCTTAACTTGCCGCCAGGCAAGTTGGCTGCTCCTAATGAACAAAATGGCGGGGCAGGATTTGCGAGCTCACTCGTGGGGCTTTTGTTTGAGGTAAGGGCGCACTGCAGATCCCTCCGCTACGGTCGGGATGACAAAGGGGAGGATGGGGGTTTTTCCTCAAGAAATTGCTAGTGGGATGGGCGCACCGCAGATCCCTCCACTTCGCTCCCCCGAATTCCTGTCGAGGCTGGCGGCGCTGGCGAACTTCATGCGGCTTTCCTTGATGAAAGCCGCACACGTGGATCTGTCTGACGTAGCGAAACAGGAATTCGGGTACGCTACGGTCGGGATGACAAGTTTGTTTGGGGGCCGGGGCATGGAAGTCCTCGACTTAGTCATGGGCGACCCAACCCGTATCCCAGCGAGCAGTGGGGTTAGTTGCCTACCACGCGAGCGTGGTTGGCAGGAATTCGGCGAACAGGTCGTCGTAGTAGGGCTTGAGCTGCGCGAGATCAGGCTTGGTGTGACCCTTTGAATACAAGTCATATTGATTGAATTTTAGGACCCAGTCGAGCATGGAACGGTCCTTGTCGTTGCATAGATGGTCGTAGGCTCCGTGCTTATGCCAGGGATAGAACGAGTGGTAGCGAAGCATGTAGAGGGATTCATCGCGCAGATAAGGCTGCATCACCTTCGCAATGTAGCCATCGTGACCGAAAGACATGTGCAGGTTGTCCAGACCGCAATTGGGTTCGTAAATGCCATATTTGGTTTGATAGGCGGGTACCTTGCGGTCAGGATTCCGGGCAAAGTATTCCGGGAAGACAATATCTTTCGACCAGGCGCAGCCCACCGGAAAGGTATCACCCACCACTCCCCATTGCGGCTCGCCGTAGAGACAAAGACATTTGCCGAGATCGTGGATGAAGCCGGTCAGGATCATCCAGCGGGGCTGGGCATCGCGGCGCATCGCTTCAGACGTCTGCAAAAGATGCTCGATCTGCGTAAGGTCAGTGTCGGGATCGCTGTCGTCAACCAGGGTGTTTAGAAACTCTGCGGCTTCCCAGATGGTTTTTTGCCCCTTGCGCAGAGTGAAGTATTGATCCTCTTTCGCCAGAACATAATCGACCGTCATGTTTTCGTGGTTCTGACGGTAGAACTCAGCGACGCCTGGCGTGGCAGTGGCGTCGTATTGACGGAATTCTTCTTCACTCTTGCCTTGCTTATAACGCCCAGCAAGAAAGTCATCCCATTGGTCGATGTCCTGTAGCGGTTGGTTGGCAAGCTGAGTCATGAATGAATCTCCTTCGCGGGCCCATTTCCGTTACCGCTAACGTACACTAGTTCGCTGTCCCGGGCAATACCGGGTTTTGCTTGACAGAGGCTGGCGCAGTCGATAACTTTATTTTTCGTAATCGGTAACGTAAATGCATAAAAAGAGTCATAGCAGGCGTATTCTGTTGCGGGCCGTGCTGACGGATGTGCAGTTCTGGATCCCGGCGGTGGTGCTGGCCCTGGGCGTGGGTTTGCTGGTGTTCATTCATGGCAGCTAGGGGAGCGGACCGGGCGCTGCATGGGTTAGGCGTGATCTGCGGTCTGGCCGCCGGCGTATGGCTGGGTGCGGCGGAGGCGCCGACCAAGCTGGTGAATGCCGGCTTCTCTCCGTTCGCTGTCTCGCTGTGTATGGTCGCCGGCGTGTTTACCGCGCGGTGGACGTTCCCTACCCTGCTCAAGGGAACGAGCTATGTGTTTGCCGATTTGTTCGCCAGGAAGCACCTGATGGTGTGGGCTGTTCTTGCCGGCGCCCTGTGGGCGGTCGCGAACACGCTGACGGTGTTCGCGATTCGCGATGTGGGGCTGGCCACGGCTTTTCCGCTATGGAATACCAACTCGCTAATTGGGCTGCTGTGGGGTTGTTTGTTGTTTCGCGAACTGCGGGGGGCGAGCGCCGGCAATATCGCCCGGGTGGTTTGCGGGGCAGTTTGCATTGTGACGGCGGCGATCATGCTGGGGTTCAGCACGATCCATGGCGCGGGTGGAGGATCTCCCCATGCGTTCAGGGGGTTGCTGGCAGCATCGGGGGCAAGCCTGATGTGGGGAACGATGTATGTGCCGTACCGCAAGGCGTATCTCAGCGGGATGAATCCGCTGTCGTTCGTTACCGTGTTTACGGTGGGCGAACTGGGAACGATGTTTCTGCTTACCTGGACGCTCGACGGGGGAATGCATTCGTCTGCGTTCCAACTGATGCATAGTAAACAGCTACTGTTCTGGTTATTTCTGGGAGGCTTCGTGTGGGTGGTGGGCGACCTCTTTCAACAGTTTGCGACGAAGTACCTGGGTATAGGGCGGGGGATTCCGCTTTCGAACACCAACCAGTTTTGGGGATTGGCGTGGGGCGCTCTGGTGTTTGGAGAGTTGGCGGGGGCGAACCGGGCGCATCTGGCGTTGGTTCTGGGTGGATCGGTGCTGATGATTCTGGGAGCGTTGGCGATCAGCACGGCGGTGGCCTCGTCGCGCGAGATGACGTCTCGCAACGATGCGCTGGCGCGGGAATGCGACCGCTACGGCCTGGCGTACGGTGAGGTGCTGCAGGCGCAGAGCGGCGATGAGTTGACTGACCGGCCCCGCGGACGGCGTTGGTGGGATATTGCGATCGTGGCGGTGGCTTGCGGTCTCTTTCTATGGCTGGGCGTGAACGCGGTGGTGCCTCCGCTGGCGATGAATCTACGCTGGATTGCGGTGCTGACGCTGGCCCTGCTGGGCACGCTGCTGGGTGCGGGCTGGGCGCTATGGCGGCAAACGCGCTTTAGTTGAAGGAGCAGGATGGCCGTACGGTTGAAGGATATTGCGGCGGATCTCGGCGTCTCCACCGTAACCGTGTCGAAAGTATTGCGCGGTGGTGTGGACATCGGGGAGCGCACGCGAGAGCGCGTGCTCAAGCGGATGGCCGAGCTGAACTACCAGCCAAATATGCAGGCGCGGGGGTTGGCGAGCGGCCGCTCGTTCGCAGTGGGTCTGGTGGTGCCGGACCTGGTGCATCCTTTTTTCGGTGAGTTTGCCAAGTCGCTGGCCGGGGCGCTGCGGGCGAGTGGTCTGGCGCTGGTGCTGGCGTCCTCGGAAGAAGATCCCGAGATTGAGCGCCAGGAGATTCGTACGCTGGTGAACCGTGGCGTAGATGTGTTGCTGGTGGCCTCGTGCCAGCGTAGTGAAGAGGCGGAGTTCTTCACCCGCAAGGGGCTTCCGATTTTGTTGATCGACCGCAATCTGCCCGAGCTGGGCACTGATTTTGTGGGGTCGAACGATGTGCTGGTGGGCGAGCTGGCGACCCGGCACCTGATCGGCCTGGGGCGCAGAAGGCTGGCCCATATTGGTGGGCAGGGCACGAGTCCCTCGATTGATCGCTGCCGCGGATTTCGCAATGCGCTTGGGGTCGCGGGGATCCGGCTGCCGAAGAGTTATGTGGTCACGCGGGAGCGATTTGAGGAGACGGGCGACTCCGCGGGTTACCGCGCGATGCAGGAACTGTTGGCGCAGAGGCAGCGGCCGGATGCGGTTTTTTGCTACAACGATCTGTCGGCGATCGGCGCGATGCAGGCGGCGATGCAGGCGGGCCTGAGCATTCCGGGAGACATTGCCTTCGCGGGCTGCGGCAACCTGCGCTATGCCGAATATTTGAAGGTGCCGCTGACGTCGGTCG
This sequence comes from uncultured Acidobacteriaceae bacterium, assembly GCA_963834445.1. Taxonomy (GTDB): domain Bacteria; phylum Acidobacteriota; class Terriglobia; order Terriglobales; family Acidobacteriaceae; genus PALSA-350. The sequence goes on along the minus strand of CAWIBU010000009.1, from coordinate 1,482,277 downwards.
ATCAGGCGATCGAGCGGATGGGCGAGGCGGCGGCGCGACGGGTGCTCGCGCTGTCGGTCAAGCCTGACGATTCGCCGCAGACGGTTTTTGTCGAGCCGAAGCTGATTGTTCGGGAGTCGACGGTGGCGCGGTAATTGCTACTGTGTTGATTACGATTGCACGCGCGTTAGCAGATTGCGGGACTGGTGCGTGCCGCCCAGGGCTACAGCGGCTGCATTGCCTAGAAACCATCTGCGTTGAGACCGAGTCTCTGAGCAATCGAGCGGAGATGTTTGTCGCGCGACCAAAGAACGGTATGCGGTGTGAGGAGGGTCGAAGCTATCAGATGCGCATCCACGAAACCGATACCCGCGCGAAACAACGAACGACTTTCGATCAACTGGCGCACTTCGTTCAAATGGGCAACTTTTACGACCGGCAGCCTATCAAGTGACGCTATCGCGTTTTGCCGATCGGGTAGACTGCCGAGAACAAGCTCGGCAACAATGAAGGGATGAATGGCGATGTTGTTCTGTTGCAGTTGCTGGTAGAGCGCGACATCCTTTTTGCGAAAATGATCGACCCATATCGACGTATCCGCAAGAATCATTTTGCCGTCGCTCGACGGCGTGGGATGGAAGGCATGCCTGGCGACTTTCCGCCTAATTCAGCCAGTCTCCGGGAGGCTTCCCGCTCAATCAATGCCTTCAGCGCTTCGCGCATAAGAGCACTCTTCTCGACCAGGCCGGTGTACTCCTGAGCAGTTCTGATGAGATCGTCGTCCAACGCAATCGTGGTTCTCATGTAGTTCTTCCTGCATCAATAATAGCACCGTATGATGCTATTTTTATCACCACCCGGCAAACCACTCGCGATGCTGGGAGATTAAAGACGCGCTCGACGCAGCCGTAGCGGTCTGCTTGCTGGCACTCTTGGAGTCCCGGCCACCGGCTGAGACGTGATCCATCCCAACCGTCAGGCCCAGCTAAACCCACTGCGCTGCAGGGGGAGGGTGCGAATGCGCTTGCCGGTCGCCGCGAAGATGGCGTTGCCTACCGCCGGCAAAATCGGCGGCAGCGTGGGTTCGCCCAAGCCGGTAGGGGAGAAATCGGTCTTGCGCCAGAAGACCTCGATGGGCGGTATCTGGCGCATGCGCATCAGCGGATGCTGATGGAAGTTGGTCTGCTGCACGCGGCCTTCGACCAACGTGATCTCCTGCCCCATGTGGCTCATGCCCTCCACCACGCCGCCGTATCCCATGCTCACGGCAGCTCGCGGATTGATGATCTGGCTGCCGACGTCACCGGCCGCCCACACATGATTTACGGTGACCTTGTTGTCTTTATCTACGCTGACGTCGGCCACTTCGGCAAAATAGCCCAGATGGCAGAAGTAGGCGGCAATCCCCATGCCGCAGCCTGGTTTCGATTTGCGGTTGGCCCAGTTGGCTTTCTCGGCTACCAACTGCAGCACGCCTTTCAGCCGGTCGGGATTTAAATCGCGCGGGCCTTTGGGTTCCTTCGACTCCCCCGGCACGGCGACGGGGGTTGCGCTGAGCAGCTCCAGCTGAAACTCGAGCGGGTCGCGTCCCGCGGCCACAGCCAGTTCATCCAGGAACGACTGCCCTACCCACGCATAGGCGTTGCCTCCCGGTGCGCGCAGGTAGCCGGTGCGCAGCCTGAGCGGCATCGCCGAGGTGTAGAGCGAATAGTTGGGGGCGAAGCCGGAAGGAAATTCGTCACCGCCAATGTTCGCGCCGGGCGCGAGCTGCTTGCCGTCGCCGTAGGTGACCAGGTGGTGGCGCCAGGCGACCAACTTGCCGTGCTCGTCCAGCCCGGCTTTGAGCCCGACCGTACCCCCGGCACGGTAGGCGTCGTGGGTCATGTTGTCCTCCCGCGCCCACAGCAGCTTGACCGGCACGTTCACCTGCTTTGCCAGCCAGGCCGCTTCCACCATGTAGTCGTTCATGAGCCGGCGGCCAAAGCCGCCGCCGACGCGGCACAGGTGCACGGTGATGTCGCTCTGGGGAATGCCCAGCTCCTTGACGACCAAGGCGAGGCCGCCGCCGGGCGCCTGGCTGGTGGTCCACATCTTCAGCTTGCCATCCTTGAAGGAAGCGGTGGTGCCCATCGGCTCCAGGGTTCCATGGGCCAGGAAAGGAAAGGCATAGACCGCCTCCACTACCTTGGCGGAGTTTTTGAGGGCGCCGTCCACGTCGCCATAGGCGCGCACGGTATTCACCGGCGGCGCCTGCAGCAGGGCGGCGGCCTGCTGGTGAAAGTCTTCACTGCTTTGGGTCTGGCCGGGACCACAATCCCAATCCACCTTCAGGCTCTTGCGCGCCTGCTGGGCCTGCCACCAGGTATCGGCCACGATGGCAATGCCCGGCTCCATTCCCGGCTCGGGCGGCGTGAACGGGCCCAGCGCCAACGTGCCGTCGATCTGCAGAACGTGGCGCACACCCGGCAGCTTTTTTACCTCGTCGATGTTGGCGGTCTTGACCTTACCGCCAAAGACGGGGCACTTGGCGATGACCGCGTGCAGCATGCCCGGCAGGGCGACATCGATGCCGAAGAGCGGTTTGCCGGTGACGATGGAGTGGGTGTCGACGCCGGCCTGTGACTTGCCGATGATGCAGTAGTCTTTGGGGTCTTTTAGTTTGACCTGGTCGAGGGCCGGGCAAGGGAGTGCCGCAGCTTTGGCCGCCAACTCGCCATAGCCGGCAGACTTGCCGGTGGCTTTGTGCTGCACGCATCCGGAGCTGGTGGTGCATTCGGAGGCGGGCACGCCCCAGTTTGTCGCAGCTGCGGTTACCAACATCTGGCGGCCGGCTGCACCGACGCGGCGTAGCGGCTCCCAGGCTGTAGGGGTCGACATGCTGCCGCCGGCGGATTGGCGGCCGTAGACGGCCTCGTTGAGATCGGCCTGTTGCACACGGACGTTCTTCCAATCCACGTCCAGTTCCTCGGCAATCATCATGGGCAGCATGGTCTTGATGCCTTGACCCATCTCCGGTCCCCGGGCGATCAGGGTGACGATGCCGTCGTTGGCGATGCGGATGAAGGCGTCCGGTTTTAAGTCCACATGTTTGGGCGTGCCCTGCGCGAGGGCGAGAGGGCGGGTGTAGAGACCGAGGGCGAAGCCTCCGCTGGCCAGGGCGGATACCTTGAGAAAAGATCTGCGGTTGAGGTTCATCGGATCGTCCTCCCTTAGCTCTTGTTCACGGGTGCGGCCGACTTCGCGGCCTGGTGAATGGCTTCACGGATGCGCGGATAGGTGCCGCAGCGGCACAGGTTGCCACTCATGGCGGCGTCGATCTCCGCGTCCGTCGGGTGCGGGGTGTGCGCCAGCAAGGCGGTGGCCGACATGATCTGGCCAGCCTGGCAGTAGCCGCACTGAGGCACGTCGATGGCTTCCCAGGCTATCTGCACGGGATGGTGGCCATCGGGCGAAAGTCCTTCGATGGTAGTCACCGGTTTGCCTACCACGCTCGATACCTGGGTGAGGCAGGAGCGTATGGCCTGACCGCCAACCATCACGGTGCAGGCGCCACACAGCCCCATGCCGCAGCCGTACTTGGTTCCGTGCAGGTTGAGGGTGTCGCGTAACACCCACAGCAGCGGTGTGTCCGGGGACACATCTACGGTTTTGACGACGTTGTTGATAGTCAATTCAACGGGCATAGGTTCGCTCCCCAAATAACGTGCCGCAGGACCGGCGAGATGATTGGTGATGATTATGTGCTCCGCGGCGAGTTAGGAGAATTGTAACGCTGTTGCATGGCATGAGCGTAGGCGGGGCGTTTTTGCGCCTTAGGGTTTCGGGAATGGCTGGATTCCAGTCGGAATGAACAAACGACTTTGGCAGGATTCGCGAGCTCACTTGGAGGGCCTTGGTTTGGGGTCAAGGCGCACCGCAGATCCCTCGGCGTTGCTCCTAATGAACAAAATGGGGCAGGCTGATTTGCGAGCTCACTCGTGGGGCCTTGGTTTGGGGAAAGGCGCACAGCAGGTCCCTCCACTTCGCTACGCTACGGTCGGGATGACAAATTTGTTTGGGAGACGGGCTTGAAAATTTGCTTGCGGACGGGCTTGAAAGCAAGCGCTCTCCGCGTTCATTCCTCCCTTAACTTGCCGCCAGGCAAGTCGGCTCCTCCTAATGAACAAAATGGCTGGGGCCGGATTTGCGAGCTCACTTGGAGGGCCTTGGTTTGGGGGAAAGGCGCACCACAGATCCCTCCACTTCGCTACGCTACGGTCGGGATGACAAATTTGTTTGGGGGGACGGGTTTAAAAGCAAGCGCTCACCGCGTTCATTCCTCCCTTAACTTGCCGCCAGGCAAGTCGGCTCCTCGGGATGACAAAGGGGAGGGTGACGGTCGCCCTCAAGAATGGTTTACGGAAAGGGCGAAAAGCAGGTCCTTCCACTGCGCTAACGCTACGGTCGGGATGACAAATTTGTCCGGGGTACGGGATGACAAATTTGCTTGGGGGACGGGCTCAGAAGCGAGGTGCTGCGCGGTTAGCCGCGGTTGGGCACTACGCGCGCCTGTAGACGGGTGATGACCGTTTGCGGAACCAGCCCTTCGACCGAACCACCCAGCTCGAAGACGTTCTTGATCAGGCGCGAGCTTACATAGGAGTACTTTTCGTCCGCCATGAGGAAGACGGTTTCCACAGTGGGAGCTAGCCGGCGGTTCATGAGCGCCATCTGCAACTCGTATTCGTAGTCGCTGATGGCACGCACCCCACGCAGAATGGCTTGGGCCCGTTGTTCGGTTACGAAGTCCACCAGCAGGCCGTTGAAGGTGGCCACCGAAACATTGCCAAAGGACTCGACCGCCTCGGTGATCATCTCGATGCGCTCAGAAACAGAGAACAGCGGGGCTTTTTCGGAATTTTTGAGGATGGCTACGACCAGGTGGTCGAAGATTTTTGATCCACGGGCAACCAGGTCCAAATGACCGTTGGTCAAGGGATCGAAGCTGCCCGGGTAAATGGCTTTTACGGTGTTCAAGACAAGTGATTGTAACGCCCTTCTACTGGCGGCGCACAGGCACCTTGATCGCTTCGGCAGCCTGCGCCGATCCGTTGAGCGGAACCGCGGGGATCTCCGCCGGCTTGATGCCGGTAAGACCCATCTTCTGCCGTAGCTGCGTATCGATGCGGGTAAAGATTTCCGGATGATCTTTCAGGAAGGCGCGCACATTTTCGCGGCCCTGGCCAATGCGCTCCCCGGCATAGCTGTACCACGCACCCGACTTCTCAACCACATTCTGAGTTACCGCGAGATCGAGCACATCGCCCTCGCGGGAAATGCCCTCGCCATACATGATGTCGAATTCAGCTTCGCGGAAGGGCGCGGCCACTTTGTTCTTGACCACTTTGATCTTGGTGCGGGAGCCGACGACCACATCGCCTTCCTTCACCGCGGCAATGCGCCGGATGTCGATGCGTACCGATGAGTAAAACTTGAGCGCGCGGCCACCGGTGGTGGTCTCCGGATTGCCAAACATGACGCCGATCTTCTCGCGGATTTGATTAATGAAAATTAACGAAGTGCGCGATTTGGAGACCGTACCGGTCAGCTTGCGCAGCGCCTGCGACATGAGCCGTGCCTGCAGTCCCATGTGCGAGTCACCCATTTCGCCGTCCAGTTCGGCCTTGGGTACGAGCGCAGCGACGGAATCGACCACCAGCACATCGATGGCGCCCGAGCGCACCAGGGCTTCGGTGATTTCGAGGGCCTGCTCGCCGTAGTCGGGCTGCGATACCAGCAGGTTGTCGACATCGACGCCCAATTTTTTTGCGTATTGCGGATCGAGTGCGTGTTCCGCATCCACAAAGGCGGCCATACCACCGGCCTTCTGCGCTTCGGCAATGATCTGCAGGGTGATGGTGGTTTTGCCGGACGATTCAGGGCCAAAAATCTCGATCACGCGGCCGCGGGGCACACCGCCCACGCCAAGGGCCGCGTCGAACGAGATCGAGCCGGTGGAGATCACGGAGATGGGCACAATCGCCTCTTTGTTGCCGAGACGCATGATCGAGCCCTTGCCGAACTGCTTCTCAATTTGCGCTAATGCCAGATCAATGGCGCGGGAACGGTCGTCTGCCATGGGAAATCTCCAGTGGGAAAAATGTAATGCCTTAGAACGAATTCGAGAAGCGCTCTGCGGTCGCGTTGCGCATGCGAAACAACTCACCTGAACGGATCAACTTGTAGTGGATCATACCACCGCCTGCGCGCGCTTATCTTTGCAGTAAATCCACAGGCTGATGGATATCGGCGACACGAAAGTAAGAGGCCAGCGCCGGGTGCCTGCGAGCGACTGCCTGATACATCTCCCACGCCACCCGGCGGTAGGAGAAATGGCCCGCGGGCGTAGAGCGCAGTTCGGCGATGTAGAGAGCTTCGGCGAAATCCATTTTGAACAAGGCGCGGGTGCGGGTGCCCAGCGGCAGCAGGTAGCGCGCGTGCTCTGGAAAGCCAGCCTGGGATACGCGATCGAACGCGGTGTGCGCCTGCGTCATGGCGGCATCGTACTGGGGCAGCAAGCCGGCCTCGGCTAATCCCTCAGGCACTTCGTAGCCGTGCACGTTGGTGAACCGCTGCAGGATCTGGACGCAGCGGCGATGGCGATGCATATCGCGGAAGCCGCCGATATCCATGAGGATGTCGAAGCGCAAGCCCTGGCCTGCGGAGAAGGCGCGCAACAGTTCATCGTGACGGCCACGGTGGCGCGCGCCAAGGTGGATTATCTCGTTGCGCTGCGCGTCTTCGAGCGACGCAACCTGGCGGGCCAGTTGGCGGTACGAGTAATCGCAGGCGCCGTAGAGCAGCGTGGTGGCCAGATCTATTTCGAGCGGCTGGTCATCGACCAGGTCAACCGCGCAGGCTTGGGGCTCGATGGGCGCGTTCTTCATCAACGCAGCCGCGGCCTGAGCCAGCTCAACGCGAGTGGCGAGCGCATAGTCGTTGGGCGCTGCGTATTTCACCAGGGTGGGCGCAGTCTTCACCTCCCGGGTTAACAGTGCTTCTGCGGTCGCGCCGAGAGTTGGGTCGAGGGCGGCAATGTCGCGCTGCAAAGCACTGAGAGCTTCGCCTTGTACGTTCCAGGCGGAACCCGCGGCTGCGTCGCGCAGACGCTCGCCTAACTGCCGCACTTCCTCTTGAGGATCGGACAGCAGCCGCGAGATCTGCATTTCGAGCGTGCGTGCATTGACGATCTGGCCCAGCGAAGTATTCGTGGCCAGGGGCAGCAGGTAGCGAGACACGTCGAAGGCGCGGGCGCGCAGAGTGCGGTTGTAGGCTTCCTCTTTCATTTCCGCCGGACGCGGGGTGCGGCGTTTCAGATCCTCGAACATCGCCTCTGTACCGGCGTGATAGGCGGTGAAAAGCGTCTCGATGGCGGCGGTGAAATCCTGAGCAGTAGATGGGCTGGCGGAAAAATCGGGCAGATACCAGCCGCTTTTGCGGAAGTTCTGATAGCGAGTGGAACGCTCCTGGCCATCCCAGCGCGGCTCGTCGACCAGGATGATGGCGGCCAGCAGCGACAGTCGCTCGATGGCGAAGGCTACGTGGGCAAGGTCGGCAATGGAGCGGTGGCCATACTGAAAATAAAACGTATTGAGGAAATGTTCGGCACGCTGGCTGGAGATCTCGCGCAGCGACTCCTTCATCGACAACGAAGAGCGCGAATACTTCGCCATTGCGTAGGCCAGCACTTCGGGGTCGGCCCCGTGCACGGCGTAAACTTCCGTCTGGTTGCGCGGTGTTTCGGTCACGGTAGGGGAAGCTGCGGTCAGGATCTCGCTCGGCGCCATGGTTGAGCAACAGAATAGAGCATTCCGGGGATGTCACACGGTAGTAACTTGGGTGCCGGTAGGCGGTGTAAAATCGTTCTGCAACCGCGGTGCGAATTGAGCCTTTTCCGAGTGACTTTGCTCCTATGGCCACCAGCCGTAATTCGAACCGCAACGGACAGCCCGAAGAACCATTGTCAGTAGTCAGCCATCGGCCCTATGCGTTGCCGAAGCGACCCTGGACAATGATGCAGCGCTGGAACGACCTGCTGTTTGCCCACTGGCCGATCCCGGCCGCCAGGATGCAGGCGTTGCTTCCGTCCGGCCTGGAAGTCGATACATTCGATCAATCGGCGTGGCTGGGGGTGGTTCCCTTCTCCATGGACCGGGTGCAGTTTCGCGGTGTGCCGCGGATCCCGGGCGCCAGCCGGTTCCCTGAGCTGAACCTGCGTACGTATGTGCGCGAGCGGAATACCAATCGTGCCGGGGTCTATTTCTTTTGCCTGGAGGCCTCGAATCCGCTGGCCGTGATCATGGCCAAAGCGGTCTTCCATCTGCCCTACCACTGGGCTCGCATGTCGATCAAAGAACGCAGTGAGCGGGAGTTTACCTATCAGAGCCAGCGGCTGCTGAGCGCCAAACCGGTACGCTTTCGCGCGCACTACCGTGGGTTGGGCCAGGTGCGGGCGCTCGAGCAGAGCCGTCCGGGGACGATTGAGCACTTTCTCACGGAACGGTATTGTCTGTTTACCACCGACCGTAGTGGACAGCTTTTGCGCGGGGATATTCACCATATGCCCTGGCCGCTGGAGGCGGCCGAGGCGGAGATCGAGTGGAATGATCTTCCAGCTACGTATGGAATTGAGCTGCCTGATACCGCACCGCTGCTGCATTACTCGCGTGAGCTGGTGGTGTATCTCTGGTCGCTCGACCGGGTTGCTTGGGGTAAATTGCCGGTGCTTGAAGCGGCTGGTGTTCGTACGGCTAAGGTTGGTTGATTCGTTTTCCTGCCCTCGAAACAACAAACGACCCTCTGGTCAAGGTTTGCGAGCTCACTCGTTGGGCCTTGGTTTGGGATGAAGGCGCACAGCAGATCCCTCCGCTTCGCTATCGCTCCGGTCGGGATGACAAATTTGTTTGAGGGACGGGCTTAAAAAGCAAGCGTTCTCCGCGTTCATTCCATGCTTGACTTGCCGCCAGGCAAGGCAGCTTGGAGGGCCTTGTTTGGGGGAAAGGCGCACCGCAGATCCCTCCACTTCGCTCCCCCGAATTCCTGTCGAAGTTGATGGCGCTGGCGAACTTCATGCGGCTTTCCTTAATGAAAGCCGCACACGTGGATCTGTCTGACATGGCGAAACAGGAATTCGGGTACGCTACGGTCGGGATGACAAATTTGTTTGGGGGACACGATGGCAAATTTGCTTGAGGGGCGAGGCCAAAAGGCAGACCGCTTCGCTCGTTCATTCCATCCTTGACTTGCCGACAGGCCAGTCAGCCACTCCCAATGAACAAAATGGCTGGGGCTGGATTTGCGAGCTCACTCGTGGGGCCTTGGTTTGGGGGAAAGGCGCACCGCAGATCCCTCCGCTTCGCTACCCCGAATTCCTGTCGAAGTTGGTGGCGCTGGCGAACTTCATGCGGCTTTCCTTAATGAAAGCCGCACACGTGGATCTGTCTGACATGGCGAAACAGGAATTCGGGTACGCTACGGTCGGGATGACAAATTTGTTTGGGTGACACGATGACAAATTTGCTTGAGGGGCGAGGCCAAAAGGCAGATCGCTTCGCTCGTTCATTCCATCCTTGACTTGCCGACAGGCCAGTCAGCTCCTCGGGATGACAAAGGGGAGAGGGGCGGTTGGCCTCAAGAATTGCTAATGGGATGGCAAACAGAAGGTCCCCCTGCTGCCTATAAACGGTCGTCTCCATCTGATACCCTCAGGTTTTTGTGGAGAGAGGGTATGGACAACTTAGAAGGCAAGACAGCACTGGTTACGGGAGCATCGCAGGGGATCGGCCGCGCCTGCGCGCTGGCTTTGGCGAAACAAGGAGCGCGCATCGCGCTGGCCGCGCGGAATGAGGAAAAACTTGCGGCAGTGGCTGCGGAAATTACCGCTGCCGGCGGTGAGGCCAAGGCTTTTGTCATGGATGTGGCCGACGAAGCGTCCATCCAGAGTGCAGCCAAGGCGGCCATCGCCCACTTTGGCGGGGTTGACGTCCTGGTCAACAATGCGGGCATTACCCGCGATACCCTGCTGCTGCGCATGAAGCGGGCGGATTGGGACGCCGTGATGACCACCAACCTCACCGGCGCGTTCCTGCTCACCCAGGCCGTGCTGAACCCCATGCTGCGGGCTCGCTGGGGCCGCATCATCAACATCAGCAGCGTGGTCGGACGCGCCGGCCAGGCGGGCCAGGCCAACTACGCGGCCAGCAAAGCTGGGCTGATCGGGTTCACGTTGTCGATGGCGCGGGAACTGGCGTCGCGCTCGGTCACCGTGAACGCAGTGGCGCCAGGTTATATTGAGACCGCCATGACGGCTGTGCTCGACGAGAAACAGCGCGCGGCGATGCTGACCCATATCCCGCTGGGGCGAGCTGGCAGCGAGCAAGAAGTGGCCCACGCGGTCGCGTTTCTGGCTTCCCCGCAGGCTGGCTACATCACCGGGCACGTTCTCGACGTGAACGGCGGCTTGTTCATGAATTGAGTGCCGCCCACCGGGACGGACGAACCAGCGCAGATACGCACCGCCCAATTTGGTCAAATTTGAGCATGCGCCTGAAGAAAAATCTTGCTAGTCGTCTATTCGGCGTGTTAACTATGCTGCCAACACCTAGAAAATTAACTGGCGTCTGTTCTCAAAACAGTGGCAAGAACCGTGTTTGCAATCGATTGGGGTGAAAGTTTGAACGAAGGTAACCGCTTATGAAGATCGGCGTCACCATCCGGGCCTACCGGTTGCAGAAGGGATTGTCGCAGGGAGATATCGAGAAGCGCACTGGCCTGCTGCGCTGTTACCTGTCCCGAGTAGAGAACGGCCATACCGTTCCTTCACTCGATACACTGGCCAAGATCGCAGGAGCTTTAGACATTCCGCTAGCCCAGTTTTTCGCGGAAGATTCGCTGGGCCGGGAGATGAACACGCAGAAGCTGACGGATGATGAATTGCGCTTTTTGACGCAGATCCGCCGCTACGCAACCAACCTGAATGATAGTGACCGGAAACTGTTGTTGGCGATGGTCAAGAAGTTCGCCGCGACCGCAGTGCGTTAAGCTTTTACCGCCAGAAGGCAGCAATGCCGAAGGCGAACACCAGGAGCAGCACCGCCATGCTGCCGTAAGTTGCCCAGGAGCGAAAGGCGTATTGGCTCCGGGCTGACCCGATGCGCGGCACCAGCGGACCACCCATCCCGAGGCCGCAAAGAAACCCACCCAGGTGGGCCATATTGTCGATTTGAATGCTGGTGTGCAGAAACATCGTGGTGCCCCCGATGACAAAATTCAACAGGGCAAAATAGATCACGCTCTTGCGCAGGCGGCGAATTTCCTCGGGCGCCACGGGCAGCAATTTCGCCTTGAGCAGCAGGATAAGGACGCCGGCCAGGCCAAAGACCGCACCGGAAGCGCCCGCGCCCACGATCTGCGGATGCACAGCGACACTGAGCAAATTGCCGGCAACGCCGGTCAGCACGTAGACAGCCACCACACCGATTGGACCAAGCAGCGGTTCGCCCAGCAAACCCAGGTTCCACAAGCACCACATGTTGGTCGCCAGGTGGAGTATGCCGACGTGGACAAACGCTGCGGTTAGCAGCCGCCACCACTGCCCGGCCAGCACATAACCGCCGAAGTTAGCGCCCCAGTTCACCAGATCGCCCACCGTTGGGTTCGAGGGCGAAACGCCTTTCAACACCATGAGCACATAGACGGCGCAATTGATGCCCACCAGCGTGTAGGTGGCCGGAGCGGTGGCCCAGCGATTGCCTCTTGGCCGTCTCACCGGCGGTTGCGGCAAGCCGGGATCGCCGTCGTAGCCGGCCATTCTGCCGTAGGAACGGGGGTCGTCGCGGCCTTCCGGCGGCAATACTTCTGCCGGACTTTGCGACGATCGGCCTCCTCCCCAGTTCAACGCCATAGGCCTAAGCTATCCTGAGCGAGAGGCCCTGACAAATGGTTGCTGGGCCGCGTTTTTATAAATTGCGAGCGAGGGCAGGTTTTACGTGGAATTGAAGCAAGTGAAGCGCGCCCTATTGAGTGTTACGGATAAGACGGGGCTGGTCGATTTTGCCCGCAAACTGGTCGCCATGGACGTGGAGTTGATCTCCACGGGGGGCACGGCGCGCGCCTTACGCGACGCCGGGCTGACAGTGCGCGATGTTTCTGATCTAACTGGATTCCCGGAGATGCTCGACGGCCGGGTCAAGACCCTGCACCCGGCGGTCCACGGGGGCATCCTGCACATGCGGAGCAGCGAGGAACACCGGGCGGCCGTCGCCGCACACGGGATCGAGGCGATCGACATGGTGGTGGTGAACCTCTATGCGTTCGAAGAGACAGCGCGCAAGCCGGGCGTCTCGTTCGGCGAGTTGGTAGAGAACATCGACATCGGCGGCCCTTCAATGCTGCGATCAGCCGCCAAGAACTTTGAAGACGTCGCCGTGGTGACCGCGGCGGCAGACTACGAAGCGCTGGCGGCCGAGATGCAAGCCAACCACGCCAGCCTGTCGCTTGAGACGCGTTGGCGTCTGGCCCGGCAGGCCTTTGCCCTGACGGCCGCCTACGATTCGGCCATTGCCCACACGTTCAACAAGATTGCCGCGGAGTCCGCCGCAGGCAAGAGCGGCGAGTTCCCTCCCAGGCTCCGGTTGGCCTACCAGAAGACCGCCGACCTGCGTTACGGGGAGAATCCCCACCAGGGCGCTGCGCTTTATGAAGATGGGACAGGGACGGGCGTGGCCGCCGCTGAGCAACTGCAGGGCAAAGAACTGAGCTACAACAACCTGGTTGACCTGGACGCCGCCTGGGAGCTGGTGCATGAGTTTGAGCAACCGGCGGTAGCCATCATCAAGCACAGCAATCCGAGTGGCGCCGCCATCGCAGCCAGCGTGCTCGAGGCCTACCAGAAAGCGCTGGCCACCGATCCGGTATCGGCCTTCGGCAGCGTCATCGGCATCAACCGTGAGGTCGATGAGGCGCTGGCCGAGGAAATGGCAAAGCTCTTTGTCGAAGCCATTGCAGCTCCTTCTTTCAGCGAAGGCGCCAAAGGTAAGCTGGCAGTCAAGAAAAATCTGCGCTTGCTGGTGGTCAAGGCAGCCGTTCCAGCGAGGGTGGTCAAGCAGATTTCTGGCGGCCTGCTGCTGCAGGACGCGGATACGGAGCAGCTTTCTCCCTCCGCATTGAAGACGGTGACGGTTCGCCCGCCGACTGCGGAGGAAATGGAAGCGTTGCTGTTTGCCTGGAAAGTCGCCAAGCACGTCAAGTCCAACGCGATTGTCTATGCACGCGATGGGCAGACAATAGGCGTGGGTGCGGGCCAGATGAGCCGGGTGGATGCGGCGAAATTTGGCGCCATGAAAGCTCTTTTGCCTCTGACGAAAACCGTGGTGGCATCGGACGCCTTCTTTCCCTTCCCTGACGGGCTGGAAGCGGTGGTGGCCGCCGGAGCAACGGCTGTGATCCAACCGGGAGGGTCGGTGCGTGACAAGGAAGTGATTGAGACGGCAGACAGGCTGGGCGTGGCCATGGTCTTTACCGGTACAAGGCACTTCCGCCACTAGTTGAGTGCGGCCCTCACTGTGTCGCATGAAAAACAGCAGGACGGTGCCGGATCCGCCATGTCCAATGAGAAGAGGAATAGTCTAAACTCAAGTGTGGCTGGGTAACGCACAACCAATTGGGGAGTGCCTGCGTTTTTTAGTCAGCCTTACAATCGATTTTTGGACCAGATGGTGCGCTGGCAGGCAAATTACAGGCGCATATGACAAAAAAATGCGGGTTCCTCTGCACCGCGTTTGGACCGCCGGCGTCAGTTCAAGGGAACGGAAGCCCGGGCACAGGAACACTCATCGATGACCATCAAGGGTAAGCCGCACCACTGCAGCAAGATACGGGAAGCTAATTTGTTCCCATGGGCTCTCGCCTGCGCAGCGATCGTTTCCTCGGGCTCCGCCGTCGCTCAACAGACTCCTGGACAAGGCGCGCCGGCCCAATCGCCTGCTGCTAAGACGGAGCGGTTCTCAGTACCACCGACTACTGCCAAGCCGCCCGATCGTGCGGCGGCCTATTACCATTTCGGCCTGGCGCACATGTACGAGGATATGGCCACCAACTACGGCCGGCCCGAGTACGCGACTCGCGCCATCGAGGAATATAAGCTGGCGCTCGATGCCGATCCCGGCTCGAAATATCTGAACAGCGGGCTGGCCGAACTCTATCTACGCACCGGCCGGGTGCGCGACGCGGTGCTTGCGGCCCAAGACATTCTCAAAAATGACCCCAACAATCTGGATGCCCACAAACTACTGGGCCGGGTTTATCTGCAGTCCTTAGGCAATGTGCAGAATGGCGGCCCTTCGGAGAAGGTGCTGCAACTGGCAATTGCGGAATACACCAAAATCGTGCAGTTGCAAAGCAACGATATCGAAAGCCGGTTGTTGCTGGGGCAGCTCTATACCCTGGCCCATGACACACCGCATGCCGAGGAACAATTTAAAGCGGCGCAGCGTATCGATCCCGGCTCCGAAGACGTAGTTCTGAACCTGGCCCGGTTGTACAGCGACTCCGGCGACATGACCCACGCGATTGCCGTGCTCAATGCCGTGCCGGTTGACGACCGCTCCCCCAAAATGGAGTACGCGCTGGGCATGAGCTATGACCAGCTCAAGCAAAACAAGAACGCCATCGATGCCTACAGCAAGGCGCTCGAGATGGAACCCGACAACCTCGATGCCGAACGCGGCCTGGCCCAGGCGCTGCTGAACGACAATCAGTTGAGCGCTGCGCTCAAGCATTTCGAGTCCATCTCAACGAGTGACCCGCAAGACGCGCAGACCTACCTGCGGATCGCAGAAATCGAGCGCCGGCAGGGGCACTACGAGCAGGCGCTGACCACACTGAAGAAGGCCAAGGCACTGGCCTCGGATTCACTCGAGATCGGCTTCAATGAGGCCTTGATCGACGACTCACTCGGCCACTACGACGAGGCCACATTAACCCTGCAGAACCTGGTGAAACAGACCAGCCATCCGGATGGGCAGTACTCCGACGCGGAAAAAAATAACCGTTCCATCTTTCTCGATCGGCTGGCCAACGTCTACCGCGAACAGGATAAGACCGAGCAGGCGGTACAGACCTACCAGCTGATGATCGCCATGGGCGGGGAATATGCTGAACGCGGGTACCAAGGCCAGATCGATGCTTACCGCGACGGCAAGCAATATGACAAGGCCACCCAGGTGGCGCAGCAGGCCGCGCTCGCCCTGCCGAAGAACAAGAGCGTGCAGTTGATGCTGGCCGGGCAGCTTGCGGATTCGAGCAAGCCGGAAGAAGGCATCAAGCTGGCGAAGGCGCAGTTGCATGGTGACCCAGGCGACCGCGATGTGGACCTCGCGCTAGCGCAGATCTACACCCGGCTGCGGCGCTGGAAAGAAGCCGCCGAGGAGATCGATGCGGCGGATGCGCTCTCGACTAAGCAGGACGACAAGATCTACATTTACTTTCTGCGCGGCGCGCTCGATGAACGGCAGAAGCATTACGATTCCGCGGAGGAGCAGTTCCGCAAGATTCTGGCCATCGACCCCAACAACAGCATGACGCTTAACTACCTGGGCTATATGCTCGGCGACCGCGGAGTCAGGCTGGATGAAGCGCTAGCCATGGTGCAGAAGGCCGTGCAACTGGATCCGCAGAACGGCGCCTATCTCGATTCGCTGGGCTGGGTTTATTTCAAGATGGGCCAGTACGCGCTGTCAGAAGCGAACCTGCGTAAGGCGACTGAACGTATGGCCAAAGATCCGGCGGTGCACGATCACCTGGGCGAGCTCTACGAGAAGACCGGTCGCCTGCGGCTGGCCGCAGCGCAGTGGGAACAGAGCTTGCAGGAATATGCGCGCACGACGCCGGCGGATGCTGAGCCCGGCGACGTAAGCAAGGTACAGAAAAAGCTGGATAGCGCGCGGGTCAAGCTCGCTAAGGAAGAAGCGACGGGCGCCAGCCCGAAGCAGTAAGTGGAGACGGCCGTGAGCGGAGCGAAAACTTTCGCCCTGCCTCGCGGCTGTGCTGTTCCCGACGACCCGACTGATGTGCTGGCCCAGCGGGAACATCCGGAACCTCCGCACGCCTATCGAACGTCTTTCCAGAGAGACCGTGCCCGCGTGATCCATGCGCGCTCGTTTCGTCGCCTGGCGGGCAAAACCCAGGTGTTTACCCACCGCTATTCCGATCATTTTCGCAGCCGGCTCACGCACACCATGGAAGTGGCACAGATCGCGCGCGCGATTGCGAGCGCGCTCGGTCTGAATGAAGACATAACCGAGGCGCTGGCGCTGGTCCATGACATTGGCCATCCGCCGTTCGGGCATGCCGGCGAGCGTGCCCTGGACGAAGCCATGCAGGGCTTCGGTCTGCGTTTCGACCATAATCTGCACGCGCTGCGCATCGTTGAATACTTCGAGATGCGGTATGCTGCGTTTCGCGGCCTGAATCTGACTCTCGGGGTCCGCGAGGGCATCGTTAAGCATTCGCGCAATTACTCAGCGGATGAACACCCTGAGCTGAGCCAATACTTTCTGGACCAGCAGCCTCCTCTGGAGGCACAGTTGATCGACCTGGCGGATGAGATCGCTTATTTAACCGCCGATATGGACGATGGCATGGAAGCGGGGATGCTGCAGCCGGAAGTCCTGCGTACCCATGTGCGTATTTTCGATCAGTCACTGCGCGCGGTGGAGGGTGAGCATCCGTCGGCTCCGGAGTACCTGCGCGCCAACGAAGCGCTCAAGAAGATGTTAAATACTCTGGTCGGCGATTTGATCCGGGAAACCACGCGCCGGGTCAGGGCTGGTGGTGTGGCGACCCTCGAAGATGTTCGCCGTGCGCCACAGCGCCTGGTGGCCTTTTCTGCGGACATCGAGGAGATGCGCCGGGAGGCCAAGCAGCAACTCTACGCCACGCTCTACAGCCGTGACGAATTGCAGAAGGACTTGCAGGAGGCGGGCACGGTGGTAAAAAGCCTGTTTGCCTGCTGGATGCATGATCCGTCGTTGTTACCGTTGGCGAACCAGGCGCAGATTCCTACCCAGGGCGTGCCGCGGGTGGTGGCCGACTACATTGCGGCGATGACGGATAATTACATCCTGCTGCAGTATGCGGATTGGACTAAAGCGTTTTCGCAATAGGTATCGACCGAGGCTACACGTTCGGCTGGCGTTTCGCTCAAGAAAAGGCCAACATAGCCTTCGCTCCCAATGAACGAAATGGGGCGGGCTGAATTGCTAGCTCACTGGTGGGCCTTGGTTTGGGGGAAAGGCGCACCGCAGATCCCTCCACTTCGCTACGCTACGGTCGGGATGACAAATTTGTTTGGAGGGACGGGCTTAAAAGCAAGCGCTCTCCCCGTTCATTCCTCCCTTAACTTGCCACCAGGCAAGTTGGCTCCTCCTAATGAACAAAATGGCTGGGGCTGGATTTGCGAGCTCACTCGTGGGGCCTTGGTTTGGGGGAAAGGCGCACCGCAGATCCCTCCACTTCGCTACGCTACGGTCGGGATGACAAATTTGTTTGGGGGGACGGGTTTAAAAGCAAGCGCTCACCGCGTTCATTCCATGCTTAACTTGCCGACTGGCGAGTCAGCCGCTCGGGATGACAAATCTGATTGGGAGACGGGCTTGAAAATTTGCTTGAGGGACGGGCTTGAAAGCAAGCGCTTTGCGCGTTCATTCCTCCCTTAACATGCCGCAGGCAAGTCAGCTCCTGGAGAGCTCATAGTAATTGCGCAAATGCGTTAAAGGTCGGTAATTTGCTCCGGGCTTAGGGTGCCGGTGAGCAGATCACGGAAAGCTGTGAGGTTACCGCGGAATCTTCCCAGGCGATCTACGTGTGCTTCGGGCGCGAAGCTGCGCACGAGGTTTTTGAGGCAGGGGCCCACGATGAAGCGGAATGCGTTGGACCAGAGGAATGTTCCTTTGCGCGCGAGGTAGATCGGGTTGGCCACCTGTGCGTAGCCCATGCGCACTCCCGTGAGGCGGGCAACCTTGATGCTCAGGTGGACGCCGCAGGCGTTTGAGATGTGCGCGATGATGCCGAACGACGACAATTGCCCGGAGAAATCCCAATCCTCGTACCAGCCGTAGAGCGGTAGGGATTCGTCGAAACGCAGGCCGTGTTCGCGGATGGTTTCGAGGCGCAGGCCCATATTGCAGCCGTAGGCGAGGAAGGTAGGCGTAATGCACTGCTCTTGCGGGACGCCCGCGTTGCCGGCCACGATTGCTTTTGCCTGGGCTATGGTGAGTCCGGGGCCCTTCACATCGTCGGCGAGCACCCGTCCGGTGGAGGCCACGACATTGGGGTGGTTGATAAAAATTTGCTCGGTAATTGCGAGATAGTGTGGGTCGAGATAGAAATCGTCGTCAATGAAGACCAGCAGATCGCTGTCGAGAATTCTGGACAGGATTGCGTTGCGCTGTCGGGTGAGTCCGAGTGGCGCCTGGATAAATTGCACATCAGGGAATTGGTCAGCGGCATCGCCGATGTCGGAAGGGTCTGCGTATGCCACCAGGATGGTGTCCGGTGGCCTGGTCTGGTTCGCCAGAAACGCAACCGTCTCGGTTAGGATCAACGGTCGCCCGCGCGTAGCGATACCCAGAACCAGCTTCATGGCTCCAGCTTAATCTGAGCCAAGAGAGACCCTCTGCAAAACTCGGTGCTAACTACGCAAAGAAGTAACCCTCTTCTCGCGAGACCAGGGGCAGCAGATCGATTGGGAATGGCTTTTACGCAACCGGCTTTGCGAGTTCATTCGTGGGGCCTTGGTTTGGGGTAAAGGCGCACTGCAGATCCCTCCGCTTCGCTCGGGATGAACAAAATGGCTGGGGCTGGATTTGCGAGCTCACTCGTGGGGCCTTGGTTTGGGGTAAAGGCGCACCGCAGATCCCTCCGCTTCGCTCCCCCGAATTCCTGTCGAAGTTGATGGCGCTGGCGAACTTCATGCGGCTTTCCTTAATGAAAGCCGCACACGTGGATCTGTCTGACGTGGCGAAACAGGAATTCGGGTACGCTACGGTCGGGATGACAAATTTGTTTGGGGGACGGGCTTAAGGATTTGCTTGAGGGACGGCTTAAAAGCAAGCGCTCTCCGCGTTCATTCCTCCCTTAACTTGCCGGCAGGCAAGTCAGCCACTCCCAATGAACAAAATTGCTTGAGGGACGGGTTTGAAAAGCAAACGCTCTCCGCGTTCATTCCATCCTTAACTTGCCGCAGGCAAGTCAGCCGCTCCTAATGAACAAAATGGCTGGGGCTGGATTTGCGAGCTCACTCGTGGGGCCTTGGTTTGAGGGAAAGGCGCACAGCAGGTCCCTCCACTTCGCTACGCTTCGGTCGGGATGACAAATTTGTTTGGCAGAAGAGAGAGAAAGTGAAGGTCGCGGCGCTCTGGTCCCACGGTACGGTTGGGCGGGTCGGGATGACAAATTTGTTTGGCAGAAGAGAGAGAAAGTGAAGGTCGCGGCGCTCTGGTCCCACGGTACGGTTGGGCGGGTCGGGATGACAAATTTGTTTGGCAGAAGAGAGAGAAAGTGAAGGTCGCGGCGCTCTGGTCCCACGGTACGGTTGGGCGGGTCGGGATGACAAATTTGTTTGGCAGGAAGAGAGAGAAAGTGAAGGTCGCGGCGCTCTGGTCCCACGGTACGGTTGGGCGGGTCGGGATGACAAATTTGTTTGGGGGATGGGCTTGAAAAGCAAGCGCTCTGCGCGTTCATTCCATCCTTGACTCGCCGTCAGGCACCCATACGATAAAATAGAGGGATGCATGTTTTGGTCTATTCCGCTTCCTGGTGCCGCGACTGCCGCGAGGCCAAGAAATTTCTTGAGAAACATCAAATTGCCTATACCGAGGTCGATATCGAGACGACTTCCGGCGCCGCGGACGAAGTCATCCGGCACGTGGGCAAGCGAGCGATTCCGCAGTTCGTCATCGACGGCAAGTGGATACAGCCCTACCGCCCCGGCCGGGGCTTCCTGCATGAAGAGATGAGTGAGTTTTTTGGTGTGGTTCCCCGCTAAGAAAGCGGGGTTCCGGGATCGTTCAGGATACTGCGCGCATCCTCTTCATCTCTCGGACTTACCTGCAGCTGCAATCCTCCCAGCCCTGTCCCATACAGCATCGCGGTGTTCTCGCCTACCAAAAAGCTGGTGATGCCGGCCGAATCCAGGCGGGTCTTCGCCATATCCGCTTCCAGGGCATCGCGATAGAGCTCAATCGTGATCAGTTCCGGTTCGCTTTCCATAATGCTCAATCCCTCACTCGTAAGATGCACCAACGATAGAATAGTACTTTGCCAGGGAGGCTTCGGTTGATTGCACGTTACACCCGCCCGGCCATGGGCCGGATCTGGAGTGAAGAAAACAAATACCGCATGTGGCTGGAAGTGGAAGCCACGGCCTCTGAGGTGCTGTCGGAAGCAGGCATCGTGCCCCGCTCGGCCGCACAGGCCATCCGTGCTTATGGCGAAGTCGACGTGGCCCGCATTCAGGAGATCGAAGCCGAGGTCAAACACGACGTCATCGCCTTCACCACGGCGATGGCGGAGAAAATCGGCCCCGAATCCCGCTGGCTGCACTACGGCCTCACCTCGAACGATGTGGTTGACACCGCCCAGGCGTTGCAAATCAAAGCCGCCTCAGCGATCATCCGCGAGGGTATTCTCGGCCTTGCCGCCGTGCTGCGCAGGCGCGCGCTCGAGTTTAAGCACACCCCCACCATCGGGCGCACCCATGGCATCCACGCCGAGCCCACCACGTTTGGCCTCAAACTGCTCAACTGGTATGCCGAGATCATGCGCGACCTGGTCCGCTTCGATGCCGGCGCAGAAGACCTGCGGGTGGGCAAGCTTTCGGGCGCGGTGGGCACCTTTGGTCATCTCAAACCGCAACATGAAGAGAGCATCTGCGCCAGGTTGGGCCTAAAGCCGGCGCCGGTCGCCACCCAGGTGATCCAGCGCGACCGCCACGCGGCCTATATCGCCATGCTGGCCGTGCTGGCTTCTACGCTGGATAAGATTGCTACGGAAGTCCGGCACTTGCAGCGCACCGAGGTGCGCGAAGCCGAGGAGTTCTTCTCCGAGAAGCAAAAAGGTTCGTCGGCCATGCCGCACAAGCGCAACCCGATCACGTCGGAACAGATCAGCGGGCTGGCGCGCGTGATTCGTGCCAACACCCAGGCCGCCCTGGAGAATGTCGCATTGTGGCACGAGCGCGACATCTCCCATTCCTCAGTCGAGCGCATCATTTTCCCTGACTCGACCATCCTGGCCGACTATCTCTTGACCAAAACCACTTCCTTGATGGAGAAGCTGCTGGTCTACCCGCGGCGCATGCTTAGAAATCTCGAAAGCACCGGCGGCCTTATCTTCTCGGGCCAGTTGCTGCTCGATCTCACCGAAGCCGGCATGTCTCGCGAAGAAGCGTACCGCCTGGTACAGACGCATGCCATGAGGGCGTGGAAAGAAGACCTGGTCTTCCGGGATTTGGTGGAAGCGGATGCGACCATCACCAGCCGGCTCTCGGTTGAGCAGTTAAAAAAGACCTTCCAGTACGAGCGCCAGCTGGCGAATGTCGACGCCATCTTCGACCGGGTTCTGGCGTGAGCCCGGGAAAGAACCTGACGGTCGCGCTCACCGGCGCCAGCGGGTCGATCTTCGGCCAGCGGCTGCTGCTGGCCCTGGAGCGTGATCCGCGGGTGGAGCATGTGAACTTCATCGCGTCGGAAAACTCGCTGCGGGTGATCGCCGAGGAATTGCAACTGAGCGGCCGCAGCGAGTTGGTGACCAAACTACTCGGCAAGACCTCCACCAAGATTCATCAGCTGGCGGAAAGCAACATCGGCGCGGGGCCCGCCAGCGGCAGTTATCCCTCCGATGGTATGGTCATTTTGCCCTGCAGCATGGGCACCCTGGCGGGCATCGCCAACGGGCTGGCTTCGAACCTGATTGAGCGCGCAGCCGACGTGAGCCTGAAGGAGCGCCGTCCGCTGATTCTTTGCATCCGCGAGACTCCGTTCAACAAGATTCATTTGCGTAACATGAGTCTGGCCGCCGATGCGGGCGCAGTTATCTTCCCTGTTATTCCTGCTTTTTACAATCGGCCGATGGATGCCACCGAAATGGCCGAGCAATTTGCCTGCCGGGTGCTGGCGCACATCGGCCTGCCGCAACCCGACGCGTATGTCTGGAAGGGCGAAACGCGCCAGTAACTAGTTGTGGTTAGGGATGGTGCGCACCATGGCCATCGGCGCCGGCTGCGCATTCAGAAAGTTGACCACGCTGGGTCCTACCTGGCCGGCGCACTGGCCGGGAGCAAGGTGTCCGCAACCGGCATACACGTCGAGCACAGACTGCAAGATCTCGGCGTGCAGCTTGTAGCCAATCGCGAGCGGGATGAGCCGATCCTGCTCACCCCAGCCGATCAAGACCGGCATGGTCAGGGCTCCCAGCTTGCCATCCACCAGGTCTTCCCCGGTCATCATGGACTGCAGACTCCGTTGCACGACCCAGCCCACGCGATTGCCCCGGCGCAGCATGGCAACGGCCAGGAACCGAGGCATCGGCGGAGGATGGGGCATCAACAATTCTTCGAGGGCTGCCAGCTCCGTGGGGGAGGCTGGCTGAAATAGCGCAGGATCGAAGCCCAATTTGAAGCGCAGACCGGCACTATCCAGCAGCACCAGCCGCCGGATACGCTCCGGTTGGTGCAGGGCCACACGCATGGCGATCCAACCGCCCATGGACCAACCAGCCAGATCCACCTGCTGCAGGTGCTGGCTGTCGAGGAAGCCTTCGACGATTGCTGCCTGATCTGCTATCGAATATTTGCCATCGGCAGGCTGCGCCGAGCGTCCGTACCCCAACAAATCGAGCACGTAAACGCGGTGGCCGCCGTCGACCAGCTGCGGAATCAGATTGGCCCAGTCCAGCGCCCGGCTGCCCAGGCCATGGACCAGCACCAGAGGGCGGCCGGAGCCACCCACCAAATAGTGGATCTGATAACCGTGGACGGTGACAAACTCGCTGTGCACGCCATCCAGCCGAAGCCGGGCATCGATCTCCCGATCGACGACCCAAAGCGGATTACGCCATACCAGGATGCCGAAGGCCAGAGCGGCGAGGAGCAAAATGAAAGCCATTCCCTTGATCTTCATGCGTCGCCCTCCCCGCCGTACTTCCAAGCTTCGGGTGCCCCATCCTTCGCTTTTGGGCGAAGGGTGGGATCCAGGAGCGTCAGACTGACCGCCTTTGATCCCACCCTTTGCCAAGAACGCAAAGGATGGGGCACCCGGAGGTTAGTGGTTCGGCCAACCGTGGGCCTCGTTTCATCGATATAAATTCCCAAACGCTACCAGGGCCTTCTCGATCACCCGCACGGTCACCGGCGCCAACCGGTATTCAGCCAGCTCATGTTGTTCGACCCAGCGCGCTTCGTCGGCGTCGCTACCAGTTCTGAGGGTCCCGCCGGTCACGCGGCAGGCAAAGTCGATTAGCACGAAATGATACTGAACACGCCCCGACTCCTCATTCAGGGTAATGCGATCCAGGATCTCGACGATGCCAAGCGGCAGCACCTCCAGCCCGGTTTCTTCGCGTAGTTCGCGGACCACTCCCTGGTGGAGGGTCTCCCCCAGTTCGAGCGCTCCACCTGGCAAGGACCATTCGCCCTGGAGCGGTGGGTGACCGCGACGTACCAGCAGGACCCTGCCCTGGTCGATAACCACGGCACCTACACCAACGATCGGCGCTTCTGGATACTCCCTACGCACAGCTATTCAGAAAACCTGATTGGCTTGCCGTATTCTTCCGCAAACACCGTGCGCGCCTTATTGAAGCGTTCGCTCTGAAACTTGTCGGGGCCCTTGAGGTGGCCGATGCCCAGCAGCGCGACCACCGAGTAGCTGAGCGGCAGTTTCAGCACTTCATGCACCTTATCCTGCTCAAAACCCTCCATCGGCGCGGTGTCGTAGCCCAGCACCTCAGCCATGAGCATCATGTGGGTAAAGGCCAGCATCACCTGGCGGGTGAGCCACATCGGCATGTTGTCGTGATTAGACAGATAGTTGGGAATGGTGGACTTGGCCTGTTCAGCATAGTTTTCCGGCATGCCGCCAAGCCGGCCCAGGCGCAGCATTTCATCCAGATCGCCGCTGCGCCAGCCATCCGCATCCCCGCAGGCCACGACCATCACCGAGGCTTCTTCCACCTTAGCCTGGTTGTAACTGGCCGCCCGCAGTTTCTTTTTCTGATCGGGATGGCGGACAACGACGAAACGCCAGGGCTGCAGGTTGTAGCTACTGGGCGCCTGCAAGCCGGCCTGTAGGATCTTCATCAGGTCAGCATCGGGAATAGGGCTCTCATCAAAACTGGGCGATGCCCTGCGCTCGGCAATTGCCCGCGACAGCGTCTTTTCCATCTCATAGGCCATACAGCAAGAATCCTCGTTAACCTGTCGTTCAGATGCGGTTCTGCTGGGAAGTGCAGCAACTCAATGGATGTCGCTCATTGCCAGTTCATTGCCGTAAGGTCGCTGATTCGGGGCTTCTGCAAATACCCACAGGCCATGGAAGCCGTCGCGGATCTCAGGGTGCGCGGCCAGGATGGCTTTCATGACTTCGAGATTCTGGGCTCGGGTGGCAACCGGGTCGCCCGTATCCACAGCCACATAACGGATCACTAAATCGAGGCCTCCCAGCGACCCATCCGTATGCAGATCGCTCACCGGATAGGTTTTACTGTTAGCGGTGACCGGCATTGGCTTTTCGCCCGGCAGGCCATCTGGCCGGGCGCCGGTAGTCTCCTGGTTCAACTTATCCAGATTGGGACTGGTCAGCAAGTCAACGGGGGTGGCCAGGTAAGCCGCTGTTTTGTAGTAGAAGTACGCGTTCCATTTCTGACCCTTTTGCGTGTATGCGCGGGCCTTGGTCCAGTACCATACGCTGTCGTGCCCGGCTACCAGCATCGGCTTCACGAAAAAGCCGGCGAGCTGCCAATCGCCATTCTTTTGCAGGAGAAATGCCATCTGCTGCGGCTGCTTGACCCCCGTTGCATGCACCAGTGCCAGCGCGTAGCGGCCCTGGGGAAGCTGGGGAATAGTGATATCCACATGGACGGGCGACCCGGTAACGCCACAGAAAAAGGCAGTGTCTTCGGCGGCCGCCTTCAAATCCGAAGCGTCCAGGCCATAAAGCGCGTCTATCGTTACGGTGGCGCCGGTAAGCAGGGGGGCGGTCTGTTCGATGGTGCTTGCGATGCCATCAAATTGCGCTTTTACTTTGGCGATGGTTGAGGCCTGTACGGCGGCGACGTTGCCGTTTTGCACCGCCACGGCGAGGGTGCGCGCCGTCTGCACCAGCGAAGCGCGCTCGGCTTCGGCCATTTGCGCCTGGGTGGTGCAGGAAACAGCGAACATCCGGCCTGGGGCCAGCAGCGTAAGCAAAGTAAGCGCGAGTTCAAAACGCCGGTTAAGCAAAGACATGGAGTGCGACCCACTGCTAGTCTAGTACACACAAGAGGTCTGGGGATGGCGTGCTCAAATCGGCAGTTGGTTCGATGCATCGCAACCGGCGGATTGACATTTCTGCTGGCCGCACAAAGCTTTGCTCAGAATCCGCCGACGCGGATGCGGGGTATTGCCACTCGCCAACCGGCGCCTCCGCGGTTCGTGGCAGTGCCGCAAACCGCGGCAACCGCGCCCGCGCAAGCCAATGCTGCAGCAGCTCCGCCGGTTCTCTCCATGTTGGAACAACCGGCGAAAGAGGCCCGAATTGTCTTTACCGACAACAGCCTGGCGATTCACGCTGATAACGCAAGCCTGGCCGCCATTTTGCACCAGTTCTCCACCGCCAGCGGTATGCGTATCAACGGGCTGGGCAACGATGAGCGGGTTTTTGGTAACTTCGGACCGGGAGCGCCACGCGATGTGCTGGCTGATCTGCTGAATGGGACAGCCTACAACCTGGTCCTGCTGGGCGATTTGAGCAATGGCGCCCCACGAGAATTGATTCTGACTCCGGCGACCCACGCCGGAGCGGCTCCCGCTGTGCTGCCCACACCGCAAGCCGGCAATGATGATGCTATTCCGGAGCAGGAAAGCGTGGAGGTTCCGCAACCGCCGCCACCGCCCGACGTTTCGCCTGCGCCCGTATCGGCGCCGACGAACCCTGGGGTCAGGACGCCACAGCAGCTGTTTGAGCAGTTGCAGCAGATGCGCCAGCAGCAACAACAGCAGCAGCAACAACAGCAACCACCACAATAGCTGCAATCGTTGCAGATCGGTTTCGCTAACTGCGAATGAGGGAAAAGTCAGGGGGGAAACGAGTTGCAGATCGCACAACTGCCGGTCAAACGTTAGATGCGTGCGACCTGCGTCTCAGCCTTCGCCCCGTCTGCCGGCGATAGGCGGGCATGGAAGCGCAACACATCAAACAAGGTTTTACAACACATATAGCCCAGCATCACACCAAGCGCGAGGGCGGCGATCGCCGCACAGAACACCATCAGCATACTGACATCGATTCCCATAATGGCCCTTCAAACCAGAGTTTTCGCTCACCCATCGTGCGTCGTTTGCGCACTCTCATTCCCTTCAGTCCAGTGTGTCATTGTGACAGACCGCAGCCGTACGTTGACCCTTAATTCTGTTGCCGAATAAGATACATATAGCGGTTACCCGTGTCTGTGTGCCCCCGTTGATCGCTACTGCAACTGTTCTCAGCTAACTTCGATGCCCATTACTCACATCACCGTGCGCGGAGCGCGCCAACATAATCTCCGCGACATCAGCGTTCGTATTCCGCGCAACACGCTTACCGTGGTCACCGGGCTGTCGGGATCCGGCAAGTCTTCGTTGGCCTTCGATACCATCTACGCCGAAGGCCAGCGCCGTTACGTCGAAACACTTTCCGCCTACGCGCGCCAGTTCCTCGATCAAATCGAGCGCCCTGACGTCGATTCCATCGAAGGGCTTAGCCCGGCGATTTCCATCGAACAAAAAACCACCAGCCGCAGCCCCCGGTCCACCGTCGGCACCATCACCGAAATCTACGACTACCTGCGGCTGCTGTACGCATCCATCGGTGTGCCGCATTGCCCCAAGTGCGGCAAGCCCATCTCGCGCCAGTCCGCCGAACAAATTGTGGAGCGCATACTTGCGCTCGCCCCCGGCGAACGGGTCATTATTTACGCGCCCATCGTGCGCGGCCGCAAAGGGGAGTTCAAAGACCTTCTCGATGAATTGGATCAGCAGGGCTTTCGCGCCCGCATCGACGGTGAGGTGCGCGACCTCGCCGATTCCATTCGTCTCGAACGTAATAAGAAACACACCATTGAAGCCATCATCGATCGCGTCGTCCTCAAACCAGGCGTGGAGAAGCGGTTAGAAACCTCGGTTGGCAAAGCGTTGCAGATGGCCAACGGACTCGTTCTGACTGCTGTTACCGGCCAGGAAGAACAGCTTTATTCCTCTTCGATGGCCTGCCCGGACTGCGGACTTGACATACCCAAGTTGGAGCCTCGGAGCTTTTCATTCAATAGCACTTACGGCGCATGCCCGGCCTGCCACGGTTTAGGCAGCATTTATGACTTCGATGCAGCCAAGGTGATTACCGATTGGTCAAAGCCGTTGACCGATGGAGCCCTTGGCCCGGGCGGCGGCTCGCAGTATCTCGGCCGCCTGCTGAACCTGGCGGCTACGCGCTACAAGATCGATCTGAGCAAGCCCTTCGAAGAGCTGAGTGAGAAGCATCAGAAGTTGCTGCTCTACGGGCCGGGGCGGGAGGAGGCGCCACGTACTGGCTTCCACGGCATCCTGGCCTATTTGCGCGATTCGCTGGAAGAATCAAAGTCGGAGAGCTATCGCGACTGGCTGCTGAACTACATGTCTGCCACCATTTGCCCGGCGTGCGAAGGCAGGCGGCTACGGCCTGAATCGCTGGCGGTAAAGGTGGGCTCGCTCTCGATTGCCGATTTCACCGCGCTGCCGCTGCGCAAAGCCCTGAGCGCGGCGCGCGAGATCACTTTCTCGCGCCGGGAGGCGATGATCGCAGAGCGGCTGCGGCGCGAGATTGTGGAACGGCTGGAGTTTCTCAACTCTGTCGGCCTGAGCTATCTGTCGCTCAACCGCAACGCCGCTTCCCTCTCCGGCGGCGAAGGGCAGCGCATTCGCCTGGCCACGCAGATCGGTTCCCGGCTGCGCGGAGTGCTTTATGTACTCGACGAACCCTCCATCGGGCTACATCAGCGCGATAACCAGCGGCTAATTGAAGCGCTGAAAGCGTTGCGTGACCTCGGTAACACGGTGCTGGTGGTGGAACACGACGAAGACACCATCCGCCACGCGGATTATGTACTGGACCTGGGCCCCGGCGCGGGCAAGCTGGGCGGCCACGTGGTCGCCTCGGGCACTCCGCAACAGATCATGGAGACCGATATCTCGCTCACCGGCCGCTACCTGTCGGGTGATCTGCAGACCATCAGCCGCGAGGCGCCACGACCGCTGCAAGGCAACTGGATCACGGTCGAAGGGGCCACCAGCCACAACCTGAAAAACCTGAGCGCGAAGTTTCCCTTGAACGTCATGACCGTAGTAACCGGTGTCTCCGGTTCGGGCAAGAGCACGCTGGTCAATGACACGCTCTATCGCGCGCTGGCCCAGGAGTTATACGGTTCGCGTGAGGCTCCCGGCGCGCACAAGACCATCGCGGGCTTCAAGAACATAGACAAAGCGGTGCGCATCGACCAATCCCCGATCGGCCGCACGCCGCGTTCCAACCCGGCCACCTACACCGGCGTGTTTACCGCCATCCGTGATCTGTTTGCCCGCCTGCCTGAGTCGCGCGAACGCGGTTACAAACCGGGCCGCTTCTCGTTCAATGTGTCCGGTGGCCGCTGCGAGGCGTGCCAGGGCGAAGGCCAGCGACGCATCGAGATGAACTTTCTACCCGATGTGTATGTGCTGTGCGAAGTATGCAACGGCCGCCGTTACAATCAGGAGACCCTGGCGGTCAAGTTCAACGGCTACTCCATTGCGGACCTGCTGGAATTGGCCATCGAGGACGCGTTGCCGGTGCTGGTGGATATTCCCCAGGTGCGGCAAAAACTGGAGACCCTGGTGGATGTCGGCCTGGGTTACATTCATCTGGGGCAGGCAGCCACGACCTTATCGGGCGGCGAGGCGCAGCGCATGAAGCTGGCGCGCGAGCTCTCCAAGCGACAGACGGGCAAGACGCTCTACTTACTGGATGAGCCGACTACCGGATTGCATTTCGATGATGTACGCCGCCTGCTTGAAGTGCTGCACCGGCTGACCGACCTGGGAAACACGGTGATCATCATCGAACACAACCTGGATGTGATCCGCAGTGCTGACTGGATCCTCGACCTTGGCCCTGAGGGTGGCGAAGATGGCGGCACCCTGGTTGCGATGGGCACCCCGGCCGAGATAGCCGCTACCACCGGATCCCATACCGGAGAATTTCTCCGCCGCTATTTTCCCGTTTCTGAGTTGAAGCCGGCAGCCAATAGCAAGAGCTCCGCGCGGGATGTGCGGACCAGGAAGCCCGCCTTGACCCATGCCGATTGACGATCCCGAAATCCTGCTGCCCCCGCCGGCATCGCCTGAGGGCCCGCAGCCGTTGCCTGCGCTCGAGACCCCGCGCCGCATCCCCAACTTCGGCGATGCGGCCTTGTTTTTCACCGTAGCCACCATCGTGCTGATCCTGGCCAGTGTCTCCGCGTTCGCCATCGTCATGGGCCTGCACCTGATGGGGCGGGAGACGCCGGAGCAGCTGCTGCGCGAGCCGCGCCTGCTTATCCCCAGCATGGCCGTTGGCTACCTGATCGCAGGGGCCATCGTGTGGGCCGTATTTACTTACATTTGGCAGCAGCCGTTCCTGGAAGCACTGCACTGGAACTTCTCCGTGGTACGCCGCCGCTGGGCGGCCCTGCTGGCCGTCGGGATCGCATTGAGCCTCACCGTGCAGTTCTTGTCGAACTACCTCCCCATTCCGAAATCTCTGCCAATCGATGACTTTTTTCGCACCCCCGCAGATGTATGGATGGTCGCCCTGTTTGGCACTTTTGTGGCGCCGGTATTCGAGGAGCTGGCCTTTCGCGGATTTTTGCTGCCATCGCTGGCGTCTACCTGGGACTGGCTGCGGGGCCAGAGAGACGGCGCCTGGAGTTCCGCTGCGCTGGTGTTTGCCTGCGCCCTCACCAGCATCGCCTTTGCTCTGGTCCACGCCGATCAGCTGGCCCACGCCTGGGCGCCGCTGGCGGTGCTGTTCACGGTCAGCCTGGCGCTCTGCGCCGTCCGCCTGGGCATGCGGTCTCTGGCCGCCAGCACCTTCATTCATGCGACCTATAACGCAACCATCTTCACCATTTTGTTCTTCGCGACCGGCGGCTTCCGTCATCTCGACAAAATCACGTAGCATCTGAGCATGACCATCGCCCACCGCGAAGCCCTCCTCAAGATGCTGGCCCGCATCTCTTTCCGTCTGGGCAACTTCAAGCTCTCTTCGGGCGCCACCAGCGACTACTACATCGATTGCCGCACCACCACCCTGACCGGTGAAGGTGGACGCCTCACGGGCCTGGCGGTGCTCGATCTCATCCGCCGCCATGAACTGCATGCCCGAGCCGTGGGCGGCCTTACGCTGGGGGCTGATCCAATCGTCTGCAATGTGGCGTCTGCGAGCGCCTGGCATGCCCTGGATGCTCCGGGCTCGCCGGTTTTGGACGGGTTCCTGGTGCGTAAGGCGGAGAAGACCCACGGCACGGGGAGGAGGATTGAGGGCTTTCAGCAAAAGGACGCGCCGGTGATCATCGTGGACGACGTTTGCACGACGGGCGCCTCCACGGTTGCTGCCATTGAGGCCGCGCGCGAGGCCGGTATGCGGGTTGTGGGAGTGGTATGCCTGGTGGAGCGGGAAGAAGCCAAGGGAAGGCCGGCGGTCGAGGCTGCGGCCCAGGGCGCTCCCTTCTTTCGTCTGTTCAGTGCCGACGACGTGCGTGCAGAACATGTCAGCCATTTGGCTTTGTAGGCCCGACGGTGGGAAGAGCCCTAGCGGACGGCCCGGAAGGAACCGCAGATCTCCCCACTCCGCTACGCTCCGGTCGAGATGACAAATCTCTCACTGCGCTCCCGTCGAGAGATCCGCGGTTCCTCCTAGCGAACCTCGGAGACAGCAGTGCCCGTCGTCTGCGCCATGTTGGAGAGAATCTGCACCTGCACCCGGCGATTCTGGGCGCGGCCAGCGGCCGTCTTGTTGGTGGCCACTTCCTGATCCTTGCCAATGCCGATCAGATAAAACTTGTGCGCCGGCACGTTGAACTTGGCCGCCAGATATTGCACCACGGCTTCTGCGCGACGCTGGCTCAACTGGTAGTTATACTCGGCGTTGCCAACCGAATCGGTCCCCCCGGTGACTTCGAGGATGTAACCCTTGGCCGAGCTCAGCTGGGTACCCAGACCGTCGAGCTGCGCCTTGTCACTTTTGGTCAACACGGTTTTGTCGAAGGCAAAGGTTACGGAGACATCGCCGATCTGTTTGTAGTTGTCGAGGTTGGCTACCACGCTGGCGAGTGAGTCAGCACGATTCACCGCTTCTTTTGCGTTACCCTGCGCCGCGACCGCTGCCTGGGTGGCCGAGGTGGCATTCTGGGTGGCCGTGTTGGCAGCCTGCTGGGCCTGCTGGATACCGGCCTGGGCGCGATCGTTGGTGCTTTGGATCGCCCGGTTATTGGCTGCGGTGGCATCGTCGAGTTCGTTGGTCTTCTGCACCAGCGGAGTCGTTTGCGAACGCACGTAGTTCTTGGTCGAGCAGCCTGCGGTTACCAGCAACGAAACCGCGCCTAACACCAGTGCTGCCGGTCGCAACGTCTTATCCAGTCGGTTCATAAAAGTCTTGGCTCCATTTCGCCCATCTGTCTCTATCTAGCACGGCTGATGCCAAAAAAGGCACAAACCCATTACCAGTTTCCCTGCAATCACTTACGGAGGAAAGTGTACAGCCTGGTGCGCTCCGAAAGCGCAGCGAAAAGGAAAGTTTTACCCACTCAACGGCCCTTCCGGCGCCTGAAATGACATAGCGGCTAAACTTTAGATTATGGATTTGCACGAGAAAATACGCGCCCTGCCCACCCGGCCGGGGGTGTATCTGTACCGCAATGCGCAGGGCGACGTGATCTACGTCGGCAAAGCCAAGAACCTGCGTTCGCGGGTACGTTCCTACATCCTGGCCGCGGCCCAGGCCAATGCCAAGACCGGCTCGCTGATGCGCGAGGCGGTGGACATCGATTACATCCTGGTAGAAAACGAACAGGAAGCGCTGGCGCTCGAAAACAACCTGATCAAGCAGCGCAAGCCACGCTTCAACATTCTGCTGCGCGACGATAAGACTTATCCCTACGTCAAGCTGACCCTGGCCGACCGTTACCCAAAAGTCTTCGTCACCCGCCGCCTGCGCAAAGACGGTAGCGCCTACTATGGGCCCTTTTTCCCCGGCAACCTGGCGCATCGCGTGGTGGACCTGATTCATCGCAGCTTTCTGCTGCCCAGCTGCAAGGTCGATCTCTCCCGCTACCATCCCCGCCCGTGCCTGCAGTACTACATCAAGCGCTGCCTCGGCCCTTGCGTGGAAGCGCTGACCACGCCCGAGGACTACCGCCAGGCAGTACGCGATGCGCAGATGTTTCTCGAGGGCCGGCAGACCGAACTCAGCCGTTCGCTCGAAGAGCGAATGGAAGTCGCCGCGGCCTCCGAGCTTTTTGAAAGCGCCGCCCGATATCGCGATCTTCTGGTGACCCTCAGTCAGGTGCAGGAGAGGCAGCGCATGGCCACCACCGACGGCGATGACGCCGACGTGTATGGCTACCATCATGAAAATGGCATGCTGGCGGTGAATCTCTTTCACATGCGGGGCGGCAAGATCGTCGATCGCCGTGAGTTTTTCTGGGAGGATCTGCCCGAATACCCGGCCGCGCTCAACCAGGAAGAGAGCGACACCGAGCCGATCGCAGACGTGGAGGAGACGCAATCTTACGGCGCTGAATTCGATGCATCTTTCTTCTTCTCGGCCCTGCTGAAACAGATCTACATCGACCAGCAATACGTGCCGCGCACGGTCTATATTCCGGTGGACTTCGCGGATCGCGACACGCTGGCCGCGCTGCTCAGCGAACGGGCCAAACATAAAGTCGAGCTAGCCGTACCCCGCCGCGGGGAGAAGCGTTCGCTGGTCGACCTGGTGGGGCAAAATGCCAAGCAGAGTTTCGATCAGCGTTTCCGCACCCTGCAGCCATCGCGCAAGATGATCGAAGAATCGCTGCAGGATCTGTTGACCTTGCCGGACCTCCCGAAACGAATCGAGTGCTTCGATATCTCGCACATCCAGGGTGCGGAAACGGTCGCGTCCATGGTGGTTTGGGAAGACGGCGCGATGAAGAAATCCGACTACCGCAAATTCCAGATCAAGACGGTGGAAGGCGTGGATGATTTCGCATCGATGCGGGAAGTGGTTGGACGGCGCTATCGCCGGGTGCAGGACGAGCAGCTAGCAATGCCCAGCCTGATCCTCATCGATGGCGGCCTGGGCCAGCTGCATGCGGCTGCCGAGGCGCTGGAACTGCTCGGCATCACCACTCAGCCACTGGCCTCGATTGCCAAGCGCGAGGAGATTATCTACCTTTACGGGCAGGAAGATGACCCCATCGTGCTCGACCGCCGTTCCCCGGTGCTGCACCTGGTGCAGAGGATTCGCGATGAGTCGCACCGCTTCGCCGTGACCTATCACCGCAAGCGGCGGGAGATTCGCGATCGCGAGTCTGACTTATTGACCATTCCGGGCGTGGGCCCGCAAACGCGCAACCGGCTGGTCGCCCATTTTGGCAGCCTGCGCGGGGTCAAGGAAGCCAGCCTGCAGGCGCTCGCCTCGGTGGTGGCTCCCCACCTGGCGGCGGCCATCTACGGATATTTCCATCCTGCCGATCAGACCGTGTAAGCCCCGCTTCCGAATCCCACCCTGATCTTTCACTGCATAGTAAACGGCTATTTCGCGCGCGATAAAGGGGCTGCTTAACGGCGGCAAAACGAATCAACTACGAGAGCAGGAAATGGGAGCTGAAGATGAAGCCACCGAAGAAAGCTCTCGCCGTCCCCGCCTTATTTGTCACCGTGCCGTCAGCGCAAGCCGATCAGACAGCGTTAACGCTGCAGGCGAAGGGGCTGCGCGTAACCCGCGCTGACAACATCTGCTTTGCCGAAATGATTGCTCAGGAGCAGCGCTTTGAGGCAGCCATCTACGATCGCTCCCTCAGCCAGGAAGAGCAGGTCTCGCTGGCCCGGGTGATGCGTATCCGCTGGCCGTGGATGAAGCTGTTGCGCTGGGTCTCGCCCGGTGCGCCGCTGCTGGAAGACGATCTGTTCAATTGGAGCGTTCGCTCCGAGCCGGAACTGGCGGCTTGCGTGGAGCGTCGACTGACCAGTTAAAATCGGCCATGCTGCCGCAGAGGTCTGACGCACCCGATCTTCCCCGCGTGCTGGGCGTGTGGCCCGCCACGGCGATCGTGGTCGGCACCATTATCGGCAGCGGTATTTTTCTTGTTCCCCAGGAAATGATGCGGGCCGTGGGCTCCGCGCGCGTGGTGTACCTCGCGTGGATTGTGGGTGGACTGCTCACGCTGTTCGGTGCGATGACTTACGCGGAGCTGGGCGCCATGATGCCGCGGGCCGGCGGCGAATACGTGTTTCTTCGTAACGCTTACGGTGACGTACCCGCGTTCCTCTACATGTGGACGTGGTTTGCGGTGGCCAAGCCGGCCTCGATCGCCACCATTACGGTTGGCCTGGCGCGCACGCTGGGCATCTTTCCCGCCTTTGCCTGGCTGGATGGCGTGGTGCTGCCATCTCCATTACTGATTACCTGGGGCCAGCTGTTCGCAATCGCCGTGGCGTGGCTGATTACCGGGCTCAACTACCTGGGCATTAAGAAGGCGGGGGAATTTCAGCTCTTCTTCACCTGGCTGAAGGTGGTGCTGGTGGTGGCCATTACCGGCTTCTGCTTTACCAGCGCACGCGGCGGCCTGGCTAATTTCCACACCGTCTTTTCCGGGGCGCAAGGTGGATTCGCCGGTTTTATGGTCGCCCTCATTGCGTCCCTCTGGGCGTACGACGGTTGGAATGATCTGACCATGGTGGCGGGGGAAGTGAAGCACCCGGAGCGGAGCCTGCCGATCGCTCTGATCGCCGGTGTGGGCGTGGTCGGGGTGCTCTACATGGGCACGAATGCGGCTATTCAGTACATTCTGCCGGCGAGCCAGATTGGCGACTCTGCGCGCCCTGCTGTGGTTGCCATGTCGGTGGTGTCTGGTCACTGGGGCGCATCGCTGGTCTCGGCCGCTATGGCGCTGAGCATACTGGTCACGCTCAACGGAACCACCATGTCGGGCGCGCGGGTACCGTTTGCCGCGGCGCGTGACCGTTTGTTCCCCGCCGCCATGGCGCGTATCCATCCCCGTTTTCAGAGCCCTTCGACGGCGCTCATCGTGCAGGCATGGTTGAGCACGCTGCTCTTGTTGCTGGTGGGGCGTTTTCAACAGCTTTTTGAGCTGGCGATCTTCGCGGAGTGGCTTTTTTATATGCTGACCACGACGACCATCTTTATTTACCGGCGCCGCATTCCGGCGGCGGAACGGCCGTTTCGCAGTTGGGGCTATCCGGTGGTGCCCGCACTGTTCATTCTGGCTGCGGCGGTGTTGCTGTACTACTCCTTCGCCAGCAATGTGCGCAGCTCGGTGATAGGCACGTTGATCATCCTCGCGGGACTACCTATTTATCTACTGATTCGTGCGAGAAACCAACCATAGATTCAACTCTGTCCTGACCTCAATCCCCCATATCTCGCTCGTCTTTTGCGAGATGTGGGATTCCAATGCTGTAACGCTAAGACTTCGTCTTGACCACGAACTGTTCAGGAAAGAGACTTGCGGAATCCCACATCTCGCGAAAAACGAGCGACATATGGGGCACCCGAGGATTGAGGTCAGGACAGAGTTTGGTTCCGAGCTAAACTACGATCTTCGGCGCACAATTTCTTCGTAGACCTGGATGTATTCCTTTGCCGGCTTGACCCAGGAATAGTCCCTGGCCATGCCGTTGCGCATCAGCTTCTGCCACTGCGGCTTATCCGCGAACGTCGTGAAGGCGCGACGCAGCGCTTGCAGCAGCTCCTCCGGGCGATAGTCGTAGAAACGAAAACCGGTGCCTGTCTCGGCCTCGGCGGACCATTCCTGGACCGTATCTTCAAGCCCGCCTGTGGCACGCACCACCGGGACGGTTCCGTACTTCATGCCATAAATCTGATTCAAGCCGCAGGGTTCAGAGCGTGACGGCATCAGCATGATGTCAGACCCGGCTTGCACCTTGTGCGCCAGAGTTTCATCATAGGTAATCGCCACTGCGACCTTATGGCGAAAGCGCTCCTGCCAGCCGCGCAGCAGATTCTCATAGTACGGCTCGCCGGTGCCCAGAACCACCAGGAACATATTCTCCTGCAGCAGCTGATCGAAAGCCTGCGCCAGCAGATCAAACCCCTTCTGCGTCGCCAGGCGAGACACCATGCCGATGACCGGCGTGCCCTCGGGAATATTCGACGCCCCGAAGGCGTGCAGCAAATCCTTGCGGCAGGGTAACTTGCCATCCAGCCGCTCGGGCGTGTAATGAGCGGCGATTTTGCTGTCGG
This sequence comes from uncultured Acidobacteriaceae bacterium, assembly GCA_963834445.1. Taxonomy (GTDB): domain Bacteria; phylum Acidobacteriota; class Terriglobia; order Terriglobales; family Acidobacteriaceae; genus PALSA-350. The sequence goes on along the minus strand of CAWIBU010000009.1, from coordinate 1,445,495 downwards.
TCGCGGGATTCCAGACCTGGTAATCCACGCCGTTCAGAATGCCGCGCAGGTCCTGGGCGCGGTTACGCAATACCCCTTCCAGCCCGTTGCCGTATTCCGCAGTCTGTATTTCCTCCGCGTACTTGCGGCTCACGGTGGTGATGGCGTCGGAATAGACGATGCCGCCTTTGAGAAAATCAAAGGTTCCGTAGTACTCCGCCCGCTCGACGGTGTAGACATCCCACGGCAACAATAACTTCTCTACCGTTTCGCGGGGAAACCATCCCTGCCGGTCAGAATTATGGATGGTCAACAGGCAGGCAACATTCTTCAACACGGGATCGAAATAGTAGACGGTGCGCAGCAGAATCGCCAGCACACCGGCCGGCCAGCCGTGAATGTGGAACGCATCCGGCACCCCCAGCAGCTTGGAGGCGTCGAGCACGGCGCGGCAAAAAAGCCCAAAGCGCTCGGCATTGTCGGCGTAATCGCCGGACGCGGTCTCGTACAAAAATTCACGATCAAACAGCTCCGGGCAATCGATGAAGTAAAACTGCACCCCCTCTGACGTGCCTCCGTCCAAAACCGTGACAAAGCGGTTGTAATAAGAGAACGGAATGGTCAGACTGCGAATCGCAATGCGGCGATCCTTCAGATGCTTCTGCACCTGGCGATACAGAGGGACGTACACGGTAACCCGATGTCCTTGCCGCACCAACTCCTTTGGCAGCGCGCCCACTACTTCCGCAACCCCGCCGGTCTTCACGTAAGGAACACACTCCGACGCGACAAAAACGATATGCATGAACGACCCCTCTTCTGTGAAGCAGCTCCGCTTCCGTATGATGCAGGGGAGGAAGAGCCGCAATTGCGTAGTCTACCTGTGAGAGGCCCCAACAGGCCATCCCGCCACCAGCCCAAGCTGGGCCAGAACTTCCTCATCAGCACCACGGCGGCGCGCGCCCTGGTCGAGGCCCTGGGCGATTTGAGCCAGGCCACCGTGCTCGAAATCGGCCCCGGCAAGGGTATCTTGACTACCCTGCTGGCTGCACGCGCTCAACACGTGATCGCAGTCGAACTCGATGCCGCCCTGGCCGCCTCGCTGCAGCTCACGGGCGACCGCAAGGTCGAGGTGCTTTGCCGGGACATCCTGACCGTGGATCTGGGTCAACTCGCCGCCCAGCGGGAGGGGCTTCTGCAGGTTATCGGCAACCTGCCGTATTACATCTCCTCCCCTATCCTGATGCACCTGTTCGCCCACAGCGCCAGTATCGAGCGCGCGGTGCTGATGGTGCAGCGGGAGGTGGCAGAACGCATTGTGGCGCCGCCGGGCTCCAGCGACTACGGCCTGCTGTCAGCCATTACCCAAATGTACGCCGAAGTGGAAAGCCTGTTCACCTTGCCGCCGGAAGCCTTCGACCCGGCGCCGAAGGTCTATTCGACCGTCATTCGTCTGACCATGCGGTCGAGGTTTGCTGAGCTGGGGGTGGAACCCGCCAGCTTCCTGCACTTTTTGCGCCAGATTTTCGCCCAAAAACGCAAAACCCTAGCCAACAATCTGCGCGCTGCCGGTTACCTTCCAGGGAGTGTGGACCAGGCATTCAGAGGATGTGGCATCGACGCCCCGGTCCGGGCGGAGGCGCTGCCCCTGGAGGCGATGGCCTGTCTGCTGCAGGCGCTCAAAACCCCACCCTCCATCGTTTCGTGAAGGGTGGGGTTTTTTTTAGCGGTGATTCCCCGAAGGCGCCGACATGTGCGGCGGGGGCGCCGAGTAGTGTTGCTGGGGCGGCGGCGACGAATAGTGCGGGGTCGGCGCCGGCCGGGGCACGTAAGTAGAACGCTGTTGATTGTTGTACGACTGCACCGGCGGGTTATATACGTTGGGACGTTCCATCGGACGCTGGACGTTCGACGGCGCAATCGGACGTTGCACGTTTGAGGGCTGGATCGTTCGCTGCACGTTTGACGGGGGAACAACACCCGGTTGCGCGCCCGGCCCCTGCATGGGCCGCTCCACCGCACGCGGAGGATTGGCGCCCCAGAGATACGAGCTGTTCGCAGTCGGCCGTTGGCCTACTGCTGGACCTGTGCCACTCAATACGGCCCGGGTTCCGGGAGCTGTGCCTCTGGCAGCCGCAAACGCCTGCGGACGAACATCCACCCGCCCTATCGGCGCCACGGCATTGCCCTTAAAGCTCAACGCCTGCTGATGATCGGGCCGTGGGGCCGGTGCACCGTGGAAGCCCCACGGACCCTTGGCTTCGGGACCACGATCCACGGCAACCAGACGGCCCGCGATGGGGTGGATGCCACCACCAGGAACCACGGGATGGATGGGCATAGACCATCCTGGGGGATGACTATGCACGGCGATCACCGGAGACCAGGAGCGGCCGGCTCCGCGGCCGGGAGACCATGCCCAACCAAAGGAATAGTAGTTCCAGGAACCGCAGTGGTACGGCAACCAGCCCCAGGGATAGCCTGAGATCCAGGTGTAGCCCAAGGTGGGATAGTAACCCCAATAACCGGAACCATAGGGATCCCAATCCGGACCGACGCCCGCCGGAACCCACACGCTGCCGGCGCCTTCCACCGGATACCAGTTTCCATCAGCATCCAGATCATTCCAGTTCTCATTCTGCGGATTGGCAGAATCATCGCGCACCGGCGTCTGCGCAGAGGCCTCCTGAGCAATCGCCTGATCGCGATCCTGGTTCCAGTTATCCCAGGAATCGCCATTGATCCCCTGGGCCACGGTGTAGGGCGCGCCGTTATTGTCTCCGCCGGAGTGGACGCTCTGATTCTCCGCCACGTCCACGGGAGGGATGCCCTGCCCTTGCAGGCTGATTGACCCATTGACTACGGCTACATCCCAGCCCTGATCCAGGCCAATGCGCAGGATGGAATTGTTGGTCGGCTGCACTTGCACATTGGCAAATTGCACGCCAAAGGGAGGGTGCCCCTCACCTACATTGAATTCGTAGTAGGCGAGACCCGTCAGCTGTAGCAATTGGACCTGATCGAGGCCCAGGTGATCGAACTGGAGGGAGCTGTTCGGGGTCAGGCGGGCTACGCTGCCGTCGCCGAACTCCACCTCGGCCTGCCCGTCGCCGCCGGTTTGCAACTGTGCGCCCTCCACCACCGGCATGTTCATCACTGCCTGCTCGAAAGCAGCTCCCTGTCCAGCCAGCAACTGCACTGAACCTTGCACAAAACTAATGCGCGCCACGTTCGCTGCGGAATCCTGGGCGGAAGCGATCCCGGTGCACAGCAACAACGCGGCCCATGCCACCGGCCGCGCGACGATTTTCGTAATGATCGGGTGCTGCCTCATGGGAGCACCTCCATTTCCTGAAAGCCCTTGAAGACTTAGACAAGACTTCGCGAAATAAGTTCTGTTCCACTCTAGTCTGTTTTCGCCAACTGCAGCAGTCCCCGGGCCCGCCGTTGCACCCGCTGCAGCACGGCCTCGTCATCCGCCAGCTTCTGCAAAATAGGCGCTATGTTCTCCACTTCCGTCGCCCGCCCATCGCGCACCATCTGGTCCAGAAACTCCATTTCAAGGTCGAGGCTCAGGCGCTCATGCTCATACTGCCGCTGCAATTTATCTCCCTCCTCGAGGGTTACTGCCATCGCTTCGAACTGGTCGGTGAGCTTGTTGATCTGGGCGCTCTTACTCCAGTTGTAGGTGCAGCTCCCGGTGCCCTCAGGGCCTTCGTACGCCAGGGTCTTGGTTCCCTGAAAGGCGATGTTCTTTTCTGGATCCTCACAGCGGGTGGCAAACAGTTTATTCTTGCGCGCAGCGGCAAACATGCTGTCACGCAGCGATTTTGAGACATGGATCGGACGATCCTGCGGTCCGGCCGGCAGGTTTTGCGGATCGTCCGGGGTGGGCCCCCCGCCTTCCGAACGGAAGTGCCCGCTGCCATCTTCGTGCACGGTGAACACGTATTTTGGCGGCTGCAGCTTGGGGTTTTCGTAGGTAAAGCGGATGAGCGCGGTTTGCGCCGCCAGGGGTAGCCCGCCCAGGGCCAACAGCAATGGCACGAAACAGATCCTCAAGCGCGCGATTCCGCCTGGTAGGAAAGAGTTTGAGCTGTGTGCGCGTGGCATATTGCGATGGCCAGTGCATCCGCGGCGTCGGCTGGTTCGGGTGTCCGATCGAGCCGCAGCAAGCGGGCGACCATGAATTGCACCTGCTCCTTTTGCGCCAGTCCATAGCCTACAACTGCGGACTTGATGGTCAGCGGGGCGTATTCCGCCACCGGCAGCCCCTGTAGCGCGGCCGCCAGCAAGGCGACGCCGCGCACATGGCCCAGTTTCAAAGCAGATTTTGCGTTCACGGAGTAGAACACTCCTTCGACCGCGACCACCTGGGGGCGGTGGAACTCGAGCAGCGCCGAGAGCTCGGTAAAAATATAAGCCAATCGTTCCTGCAGGGGCTGTTCCTTAGAGAGCCTCAATCCGCCTGCGGCGACGGCGACCAAGCTCGTTTCGCGCGCGCCGTAGTGCACGTCGACCACGCCATAACCGGTGCAATTGGTGCCGCAATCAATGCCGAAGACGCGCATGAGACCGATACTACCCCAGCCCGGGGACGCCTGTAATAGTCACGTGGGTGCGCTTCTGGTTTAGCGGGAAAGCCCTTCCAAAGGAGAACTGGCGGTGGCATACAGCTTCCTCGGCATGCGTCCGGAGAGGAAAGACTGGCGGCCCGCGAGCACGGCATGTTGCATGGCTTCGGCCATCAGCACCGGCTTAGCCGCATGCGCGATCGCGGAGTTGATCAGAACCGCATCCGCCCCCATATCCATCGCCAGGCAAACATCGGATGCCATACCGACGCCGGCATCGACGATCAACGGGACCTCGGTGATCATCTCGCGCAGGATGCGCAGGGTGGCCAGGTTCTGCAAACCCATGCCGCTGCCGATCGGCGCTCCGAGGGGCATCACGGCGGCCGCGCCGGCGTCAATCAATCGCCGTGCGAACACCACATCATCCGAGGTGTAGGGCAGAACCGTGAAGCCTTCTTTAACCAGCACGCGTGTGGCTTCGAGGGTTGCCTGCACGTCTGGATAGAGCGTGGCCTGATCGCCGATGACTTCGATCTTCACCCAATCGGAGATGCCGACTTCGCGTCCCAGCCTGGCGGCGCGGATGGCCTCGTCTGCGGTATAGCAGCCGGCGGTGTTGGGCAGCAGGAAATAGCGTTGCGGATCGATGAAATCGAGCAGCGACTCCCGGCTGCGATCAAGGTTGATGCGTCGCACCGCAACCGTAACCATCTCCGCCCCGGAGGCCTCGATGGCCGCTTGCGTCTCGGCGCCATCTTTATACTTGCCTGTGCCCACGATGAGCCGTGATTGAAAGGCCTTACCCGCAATGACCAGTGGTTCCATGGATTGATTGTAAGCCTGTGGTTGGGGTGAGTTGGAGTAGGAGTCGTTTGCGCCTTATGACAAAACCGCAGATCTCTCCACTACGCTTCGCTCCGGTCGAGATGACAAGTCTGTGTGGGGGCAAGATTCAGGCAACAGACTTGTCATCTCGACCGGAGCGTACCCGAATTCCTGTTACGCCGCACCAGACAGACCCACGTGTGCGGCTTCCATTAAGGAAAGCCGCATGGAGCCCGCCAACGCCACCAACCTCAACAGGAGTTCGGGGGAGCGCAGTGGAGAGATCTGCGGTTTTCCTCCATCCGAAACGTGAAAGGCCCGCGCCACAAAGGGCGCGGGCCTTTCACCGGTGAAGCTGTTGAGTTTGGCTGAGGCGTCCGCTCTTCTTACGAAGTGGGCCTCGGCGGACGAAGTACCGCCAGGTCTAGAGCGAACGCTCTAAGCCTCAGTCACCTCACGTATTGCACTACAACTACCATCAGAATTTTTCATTCGCTGGATCATCCTCCTTTCCCGTGTAGCCATAAATTAAAACTGCTACCCGCCCGAGGTCAAGCCGTAATATTGCGTGTGATCGCAAACGACTCACCAGGAATGCCAATAGCCCTCACGCTCGGTCAACGTAAGCTCAATCCCAAACAGCTCGCCTAGCCGCTCAGCCTGCAGCAGATCCCGCTTGCTGCCATCACCCACAATGCGGCCGCCACGCATCATCACCACGCGATCAATCTCCGGTAGAATATCCGCCAGGTGATGGGTCACCATCAGCACGCCCGTACCCCGCCGCGTCGCCGAGCCGACCGCGACTTTGCGCAGTATCTCGCGCAACTCCCGTTGCGCCGCCAGGTCGAGCGCGTTGCTCGGTTCATCCAGCAGCAGCGTCTCCGGCTCATGCACCAGCGCCCGTGCGATCATCACCCGGCGCTTCTCTCCGGCAGACATCTCACCCACCCAGCGATCGCGCAGGTACGAGGCCCCCAGCAGCTCGAGCGCGTCGAGCGCGCTCTCCCGCATGCTTCGCGTCACCGTAAGGTTGGGCCACAGCGTGGAGCTCGAAAAGAACCCGCTGACCACCGCATCCAAACCGCGCGTCACCTGCGTTCGTTCACCCGGCAGCTCCGTGGCCACCACGCCAAGGTGTTTGCGCAACTCCTGCACATCCCAACGGTCCCGGCCATACACTTTCATCTCCATGCCGGGACGAACGATCGGATAACACTCGCAGATCATCGCTTTGATCAGGGTTGATTTACCACACCCGTTCGGCCCCAGAATGGCGACATGTTCTCCGCTGGCAATCTGTAGATTGATATCCTGCAGCACCACTTTCTGGCCCCGGGCGATATCCACATTACGCATGCTGAGAAACTCTGCCGGCACGCGAAACTCATTCTGCATAGGCACTCACTTTATCCTGCAAAACCATAGGCGATCTCTTGATAGAGTAAAACCCACATGGCTGACACGTCTCCCTCGTCCCCAATCACAGATGAACAGGTGCCGCGCGGTTTCGCTTTCGCGGCCGTGCGCGCCGGCATCAAGGCCAGCGGCAATTCTGATCTCGCGTGCGCGGTGGCCGATCAAGCGGCCACCGCCGCCGCTATGTTCACCAGCAACAAGGTCATCGCCGCGCCGCTTGTCGTCGGCCAGCGCCACCTGGAACGCAGCGAGCATCAGATCCGCGTCGTACTCGTCAATGCAGGCAATGCCAACTGCGCCACCGGCGAGGCGGGCATCCTCACCGCCGAACAAGCCTGCGCCGGCGCTGGTGCGCTCTTCGGCTGCGATCCCCACGCCGTCTTCCCCTCTTCCACCGGCATCATCGGCGTGCCCCTGCCGCTCAAAAAAATAACCTCCGCGCTGCCTGCCCTGCAGGCGGCTCTGGGTTCTTCTGCCGGGCACCTGGAACAAATGGCCGGCGCTATCATGACCACGGACACACGCGCCAAGATTGCCTGGGCCAGCCTCGCCATCGACGGGGTAACGATTCGCATTGCAGGCATCGCCAAGGGCGCGGGCATGATCCATCCCCAACTGCAATCGGCTCCGCACGCCACCATGCTGGTTTATCTATTCACCGATGCAGCGCTCGAACCAGCGGTGGCTGCCGACTTGCTGCATCATGCGGTCGAGGCGACCTTCAATCGCATTTCCATCGACGGCGACACCTCGACCAACGACACCGTTCTGCTGTTAGCCAGCGGAGTCAGCGGTGTCGCCATCAAGGGCCACAACCACGACAAGGCAAAAGCCATCGCCGACGGGCACACCACGGCGTTCGGCTCCGCGCTCGAAAGTGTCTGCTTATCGCTGGCGAAGCAAATTGTGGATGATGGAGAAGGGGTTCAGCATGTGGTGGAGTTGGTCATCCACGGCGCGCTCACCGACGCCGATGCTCTGCGCGTAGCGAAATCAATTGCCCACTCGCCCCTGGTCAAAACCGCATGGGCAGGCTGCGATCCCAATTGGGGGCGCATCCTCGCGGCGATCGGCTACGCAGGGGTCGCGATCGATCCGGCGCGCATCGACATTTCGTTTGGTGAACTCGCGATTTGCGAAAATGGAGGGCTCTCGCCGCGATTCAACGAAGCCGCGACCCACGATTACCTGAAACAACGCGATCTGACGATCCACGTGGATCTCGGTCTCGGGCCGGGTGTGTGCCGTTTCTGGACTACGGATCTCACCGCCGAGTACGTGCGCATCAACGCGGATTACTCAACGTGAAGAGCGACCACAGCACGCTCGCATCAAAAGCAGTGCATTGTGCTAGAACCTCTATATTTTCAGGAGCCGCGCGGTCTCAGGACCGCAGAAATACACAGGCTTTTTCACACTTCTGTGAAAAACTCCGGGGCCCTTCCACAGCCCCGCGCACAGAAAAGCGCTCAGCACCGGGCTTGGCATGGTTTACAATCAGCGGTCTGTTCAGCGCCCGACGGAAAACAGGAGAAAACCGTAACCATGACTGGTAAGGTTGGGGCGCGCTCGCTGGCCGCAAAAACCATTTCAACCGGCGGCTCACTCATCAGCGATGACAAGCTGAAGCAACTTTATGTCACCATGGTGCACTGCCGGCTGCTCGCCGAACGGGCGCGCCACCTGCGCAAGGCCGCGCCCTACCGTGCGTCACTAGGGCAGGAAGCGATTGCCACCGGATGTGTCATCGATCTGCTGCCGGAAGATACCATCGCCCTCTCGCCCAACGATGGCATCGCCGGTTTGGTCAAAGGAGTTCCCCTCGCCGACCTCGTCGCCCAGTTTTACGCGCCTCCTACACCCATGTCCGCCGAGGGAGATCAATTGAGCGTGGCCACGGCCACGGCCCTCACCCACCAGCGTAAGAAGAACAACAACGTGGTGGTTGCGTTCACCGGTGAGACCACCACCAGCCTTCCCTGCTGGCACGATGCGTTGCGCTACGCTCGAAAACGAAGATTGCCTATCATTTTTGTGGTGGAGAACAATCCCTGGCCAGCAGGCGCGCGGCCCGGTGAGGCCGAAGATTTTACGGGCAAAGCGCGTGCCTATGGATTGACCGGCATCAGCGTAGATGGCAACGACGTGGTCGCGGTCTACCGGGTAGCCTACGAGAGCCTTGACCGGGTGCGCCATGGGGACGGTCCCGTGCTCGTCGAAGGTAAGACCTATCGCACCGCAGGCCAACGCAGGCTCAGCAAAGAGGCTCGCGATCCACTCACCCACATGGAGCGCTACCTGACCGCCAAGAAGCTGTTTTCCGAGCGTTGGAAGCAGAAGGTCATGGACGACTTTTCGCGGCGTCTGGACGCCGCGATCAAAGGCGCGGTCAAGGCCGCCCGTTAGCAGCGGCATACATGGATCCCAGTAAGCCCACCCTGCCTACCCGTTATCTTCGCGCTTCACTGCCCCTGCAAACGATTGACCGGGTGGTCCCGCTTTCGTTAGCTTGAAGATGCTTATCGATTTTCGGACCTATCTGTCTGCTGCCATATTGCCGGCATCAACCGTTTTTGTATTTGAGGTGTGAGTGGAATTCCTTGCTGTCTTATGTGTGATGGTCTTACTGACCCCTGGAATCGCTTCTGCCTCTGCTATTTCTGCTACAGGATCGGCCCCCCAGCAAACCTCTTCCCCGCAGGCTGCGCCGCCGGCTGCTGCCGACCAGCTGCCTGCCCCGCGTGAGGCCATTCACTTTGCGCCCTACGAGCCACTCAAAGCGATTGAACGGGAGAGCTCCGCCTACATCCCGCTCGACAGTTGGATCTATCCCGCGGTGCTGCGTCTCTATGGAATGGGCTTCGTCGACACCGTATTTGTGAGCTTGCGTCCCTGGACGCGGCTCAGCGTTGCCCACATGCTCGACGAAAGCTCCGATCGCATCACTGGCAGCACGAACGACGAAGCGATTGAGATTTTTACCGCGCTGGAAAGGGAACTGCAGCCGGACATGCGCATCCCACTCGACCAGAAATTCGGCCGCGTAGGGCTCGAGTCGGTGTATCAGCGGGTGATGGGGATTGGCGGCACGCCCCTGCGCGACAGCTTCCACCTGGGTCAGACCGACATCAATGATTTCGGCCGTCCTTACGCCAGCGGCTTCAACAACTACAGCGGGTTCAGCGCGCGCGGCCGCTATGGTATGTTCTCCGCTTACTTCCGCGGAGAATTCCAACATGCCCCCTCGTGGGAGGGGTATCCGCTGGATCTGGCCAACATTCTGGCCAGGATCGACGATTTCGCTACCTTCAGCTCGGTGCCGCTCCCCGGGAATACCACCATTCCGCTGGGCCCGATTTCCTCGGTCAACAACCTCACTGTCCTGGAAGGTTACGTTTCTGCCCATGTCATCGGCCATGAAGTCTCTTTTGGCAAAATGGATAACTGGTACGGGCCGGCGGTCGGCGGCGGCATGGCCTGGAGCAACAACGCAGAGAACGTCTGGAGCTTCCGCATCAACCGGGTTGAGCCGCTGTACATCCCTTACATCTCCCGCATCGCGGGACTGATTCGCTATGACTTTTTTGTGGGACCGCTCAAGGGTCACAACGACCCGGTGAGTCCCTGGACGCACGCGGAAAAAATTTCCTTCAAGCCAACGCCCAATGTAGAGATCGGATTCGAGCGCACCGTCATCTGGGGAGGCATCGGCCACGAGCCAGTCACGTTGGGTACCTTCTGGCGCAGCTTCTACAGCATCAGCGATACCAACGGTGGCGAGAAATTCTCACGCAAAGACCCGGGGGCGCGCTTCAGCGCCTTTGACTTCTCCTGGCGTCTGCCCTACTTCCACCACTGGCTTACGCTTTACAACGATTCTGAAGTGCATGACGACGTGTTCCCCATTACTGCGCCGCGCCACGCAGCGATTCGCCCCGGGCTTTACCTGTCGCATTTCCCTGGCGTGCCCAAACTCGACCTTCGGGTCGAAGCCGTCTCCACCGATCCTGACACCGGCCTCAGCGTCGGCGGCCAGAATATGTATACCGAGGTGGTGCAGAGAAACGGATACACCAACAACGGCCTGCTGATGGGTGACTGGATCGGCCGCGAAAACAAAGGCGGCCAGGCTTGGCTCACTTACCATCTATCCCCCCGTGAATGGGTGCAGGCTTCCTATCGCAGTGACAAGGCGGCTAAAGATTTCATTCCCGGCGGCACCACCCAGACCGACTTCAGCTTCGATCTGGTCAAGCGGCTCACGCCCGACGTTGAATTGAAGGCCAACGTGCAATATGAGCGCTGGCTGATTCCGGTCTACAAGACCGGACGGCAGTCCGATACCAGTACGACGTTCCAGCTGACCTGGTATCCCAAGCTCGATCGGCGTTTTTGAGGTTACGCAACCAACGCGGTTGCCAACCACGGATCAAAAGACGCTGTCTCAAGCACAGAACGAGAGTGCTCATTTAAGCAATAAGCAGGCTGCGGAAAACGCTGTACGTGAAGGGTACGGGCTTCAGCCCGTACGTAAACTCAAAAAAGCTGCTGGCCTTTAGGCCCTGAGGTCGGCGAACTCAGGCGGCAGAGCTGCCCTCAGCGGCTGAAGCCGATCATTTTCTATCTCATCATGTACGGGCTGAAGCCCGTACCCTTCATCGAGAGAGTTTTCCGCGGCCTGTAAAGCAACCGTGTTGATAGTTAATTATTGCGCAGGGCAACCATTGGGTCGATGCGCGATGCGCGCCTTGCCGGAATATAACCCGCCACCAGCGCCACGACGGCAAGCAGGCAAATCATGCCGAGAAACGTATCTCGATCGGTAGCCTGGGTTCCATACAGCAACGAAGCAATCAGACTGCCAATGCCATACGACGCGACGGTACCTAACGCAATCCCGATCACCGCCAGGCGGAGCGTTCTCGCAATCACCGCCAACTGCACCCGGCGCTGGCTTGCGCCCAGCGCCATACGGATCCCAATCTCCTGGGTCTGCTGCGTAACCGAATACGAGATCACACCGTAAATCCCCAACGAAGCCAACAGCAGGCCCAACCCGGCAAACGCGCCCACCAGCCAAACAAAAAATCGCCGCGGCGAAACAACATGATCCACCAGCCGTTGCACCGGTCGAAATTCATTCGCCGGCTGGCCGGGATTAATCTCGCGCAAAGTATTCATCACCTGGGGAGCCAGCGTGCCGGGGGGCAGCTTGGTGCGCACTACCAGTTGCGCTCCTTCGGGGCCAAATTGCGGAGACGCGCCCGATACGTACATCTGCCATCCGGCATGATCTTCAACCGTACTCTCGTGCACATCCGCGACCACACCAATGACCCGGGCATCCATGCCGGCCACCACCGCAATGCGATCGATCGGGTCTTGTCCCGGCCACAAGTGGCGCGCCACCGTCTCATTGATGATCACGACCCCTTGTTTCGGGTCGATGTCTTCCCAACGAATGTCTCGGCCCTCGACCAGGCGCATGCCGATCGCCCTGAGATAACCCGGCGAAACCACATAGACGAAGGTGCCTTCAAGTCCTTTTTGATGCTCATTGCCCTTGGCCGCAATGTCCCATCCACGATTACGGCTCATGGGCAGGTTGTCGGTAATACCCGCGGTCTCCACGCCGGGAATTTCCTCGACGCGGCGCAGCACTTCCTGCCAGATCGCGCTTCGCTTCACTGCATTGTTGCCATCGTCGTAATCGACGCTGATCGAGGCAGCGCGGCTGGGTTGAAAGCCAAGATCCACATCAAGGATTTTGAGAAAGCTGCGCAGCAGAAGACCGGCGCCCACCAGCAGCACGCAAGCCATCGCAATCTCGGTGATGATCAGGGCTGAGCGCAACGTGTCGTGCTTCCTGCCCAGACTGGTGCCGTGACCTGAATCCTTGAGCGACTCCTGCAGGTTGCCGCTCGACATTCTGACGCTCGGAGCCAGGCCAAACAAGACAGCGGCGATGACTGCAATCAGCACCGTCCACGCCAGCGCGGCTCCGTCGACGCGCACGCTGCTCAACAGCGGCAGCGCGATCGAACCCTGATGAGCCAGATAGATGGTGATCGAGAAAGCAATACCCAAACCAAGCGCGGCGCCCATACCGGAAAGGATCAGGCTCTCGGTGAGCAACTGGCGCACCAGGCGGCCACGCCCCGCGCCCAACGCGGTGCGCATGGCAAACTCCTTGCTACGCGCGGCCCCGCGCGCCAGCAGCAGGTTCGAAAGGTTCACACACACGATCAGCAAAATCACGCCCACCGCACACCACAACACAATCAGCGACCGCCGCAGTTTGCCACTGACATAGTCCTTCAGATCTAACAAACGGCCGCTGTAGCCTTTTCCATATTCGGGGTGCTTGAGCTCAAAGAACAGGGTGGGGAAAATGAGGTCGGCCTCCGCCTGCGCCTGCGCCAGGCTGACGCCAGGCTTCAGTCGCCCGACCAGCGCCATGGTATTGCCTTCGCCGCGAATGTCGTCGTAGATGACCGGTCCATACATATCGACCCTGGACCCCGGAGAAAACACCGCGCCGAAGTCGAAGCTCTCGGGGAGAACACCGATCACCGTAACCGGAGTTTTGTTTAGATCGATCGCCTGCCCCACGATGCCCGGATTGCCGGCATACTGCCGCTTCCAGAAGGCATAACTCAGCAGCGTAACCGGCCGGCTGTTATGCACCGTCTCTTCGGGGGTAAACAACCGCCCCAGCAGGGGCTGCACGCCGAGCGTCTGAAAGAAATTTCCGCCCACCTGCAGGCCGGTCACCGGCATGGGCTGTCCAGCCCCCCCAACTTGAGATTGTCTGGGCCAGAAAATGCGAAGTAGCCGGAAACCGATTGGAACAACCGATTCTGCTGCTGGAACTGCTCCGTGGCATCCGCAGAGTAGGTCATGCTCGATTCGCCACCAGCCGGATTTTTGGACAGGATGCGCACCAATTGCTGCGGATCGCGGAAAGGCAAAGGCCGCAACAGGAGGGTATTCACTACGCTGAAGACGGCGATATTCGCGCCGATCCCCAAACCAAGAATCAACACCGCGACCACGGTAAAACCGCGGTCACGCCGCAACGCGCGAAACGTGAACCGCAGGTCTTGTGACAATACATCAAGCCAGGGCAAACCACGCGCCTCGCGCTGCTGCTCTTTCGCCTGCACCACACCGCCGAACCGCACCAGCGCCTGCCGCCGCGCCTCGTCGGTAGGCATCCCGTTGCGCATATTCTCTTCAACTGCAAACTCGAGGTGAGACGCAACCTCGCTGTCCAGCTCCGCGTCGCGATCCTTTTTATGCAGGAACGATCGCACCCGATTCCATGTTTCTGATAACACGCTCATCGCGCTTCCCCTTCCGCCGGCATGGTCAGTACACGGCCCATCACCCGCGACAGACGATGCCAATAAGCCGAGTCTGCTGCCAATTGCTTGCGGCCGTTCTTGGTAATGGAGTAGTACTTCGCCTTGCGATTGTTGTCGGAAGTACCCCACTCCGCGGCGATCCATCCCCGCTGTTGCAGCCGCACCAGCGAGGCATAGATGGTGCCCTGGTTGAGCAGAATCTCGTCCCCGCTCACCTGCTCAATGCGGCGGGCAATGCCATAGCCGTGCATTGCTCCCATGGTGTCCAGTGTCTGCAACACCATGACGTCCAGCGTGCCCTGCAACAGATCCAGCTTCGCTTCAGCCATCTGGTTAGTCTCCTGTGTTAATGCCACATCAGAATGCCACATTTTCTGTGGTATTGCCACAGGGAAACATCACTCGATTTGCAGTAAAGACAAAACCCCAGGCACTGTTAAACTGCTCGCACCGTTCTAAGCGTTTAAATCCAGCTGTGCTGCAGAGACGATGACCATCGCAGAAGGTACACAGTTTGGCCCCCACAAAGTCCTCGAGAAAATAGGCTCGGGGGGCATGGGTGAGGTCTACCGTGCGCTGGATACGCGCCTGGAACGCGAGGTCGCCCTCAAGCTCGTCTCCGAGGCGTTTCTCGGGACTGCGTCGGAAGCCAGCCCCTCCCCTGCGGGCACGACGCCCCACGGACGCGCCCACCTCACCCACGAGCGCTTTTTGCGGGAAGCGCGCTCGGCCGCGACCCTGAGCCATCCCAACATTTGCGCCATTTATGACACCGGAGAGCAGGACGGCCGGCCCTACCTGGTGATGGAACTGCTGCAGGGTGGAACCCTTAAGCAATATCTGGCCAACCTGGGCCACGCCTTACGGCCCGCCGAGGTCATCGCCTTCAGTAAGCAGGCTGCTTCGGCGCTGGCCGCGGCGCACAGCAAAGGCATCATTCACCGCGACATCAAGCCGGCCAACTTGTTTGTGCATGAGCTCGGCCGCGAGCGGCGGCAGATCAAGATTCTCGACTTCGGGCTGGCCAAGAAGCAGGGCGATCTCGCCTCTGCCGACTCGCGCGCCGTCACCACGGTCAGAGGCAGCAGCGCGGACGCCACCGAGACCGGCGTCGCCTCAACGCTCGAGCTGACCAGCCCGGGAAGCACCATCGGCACCGTGGCCTATATGTCTCCCGAACAGGCCAAGGGATTGCCGCTCGATGCGCGCACCGACCTGTTCAGCCTGGGCTCGGTGATCTACGAGATGGCGACCGGCCACAAACCGTTTCCGGGCGACAGCACCGCAGAAGTATTCGTGGCCCTGCTGCGTGAGAACCCGCCGCCGGTGAGCACAGTAAACCCGGCCATGCCTGAAGGCCTGGATGCCATTGTCGGCAAACTTCTGGCCAAAGAAAAAGAACAGCGCTACCAAAGCGCAGAAGATCTGCTGCAGGACCTGGAGACGTTGGACGAAACCGCCGCGCGCGGGTCGAGCGGACACGTCGCCGCCGCGCAATACACTTACCCCGCGGCCAAGCCAACTCGCAAGCCGCTGTACGCCGCAGCAGCGGCCGTGCTGCTGCTGATAGCGGGCGGCGTGGCGTGGTGGATGCTGAAACCGCACCCGGCATCGATTCCCAATGACGCCGCGACTAACGGCGGGGCCGCACTCGTAAACACCACTCCGAAAGTGACCAAGGACTCGATCATCCTGGCGGATTTCGTCAATCGAACCGGCGATCCTGTTTTCGACACCACCCTGAACCAAGCGCTGCAAATTGACCTCGAGCAGTCGCCGGTGATCAACATCGTGAGCCAGGAGCATTTGCGGCAAAGCGTCAAGTACCTGGGCAAGCCAGAAGGCACGACGATCACCTCAGAGATTGCCCGCGAGATTGGTGAGCGCGAAGGCATGAAGGCCATTCTCACCGGCGTCATCGCCAAGTTGGGCAACGAATACGTGATTACTCTGTCGGCGCAAAACACCGCCACCGGCGACGAGATTGCCAGCGAGCAGGCGACCGCGGCCGATAAGGATCATGTGTTGGGCGCCCTCGGCACCGCGGCTGCGGCCATGCGCGCCAAGCTGGGCGAAGACCTGGCCAGTATCCAAAAACTGAATACTCCCTTTGGTCAGGCGACCACCCCATCGCTGGAAGCGTTTCGTGCCTACGCGCTGGGCGATGAAGCGCACTCCAAGGAACAGAACATTCCCGATGCTGAAGGGCATTACCTGCGCGCGCTCGAGTTGGACCCCAACTTTGCCATGGCTTATGCGCGCTTAGGGGTTATCTATCTGAATTCGGGACAGTATGCAAAGGCCGATAAGTTCTTCACCAGAGCTTTTGCGCTCTCAAAACACGTGAGCGCACGCGAGCGACTCTACATTGCCGGACACTACTACGGGAATGTCACGGGAAACATACCCAAAGAGATTGAGTCCCTGCAGAACCTGATCCTGACTTACCCCGCGCAACTCGACAGCTACGTCAACATCAACGCGGCTTATGGTTATATCGGTCAACTGGACAAAGCTTCGCCGTTCGCCGAGAAGGCCGTACAACTGCAACCCGAAGAGGCCATCAGCTCAGAAAACCTGGTGGCCGATTATGTCGCGCGCGGTCAGATGGCGGAAGCCCGGCAAGAGATGCAGCGAGCCCACCGGATGGGCCTCGACACCAGTACGGACGTGGGGCAAGTGCATCTCTACACTTATTTCCTGATGGGCGAGCCGCAGGAGGTGCAGAGAATTGTGGCCCGGGTAGCCGGCCGTCCGGATGAATTTCTAGTCACCCAGGCGCTGGCGATGACGCAACAGTTCTCGGGCAATTACCGTCAGGCGGCCGCCACCTTCGCCCAGGCTTTTGAGCAGGCTGGCCATGCCAATGCCCCCGATGTGCAGGCCGGTGTTCTCTTGATGGAGGCGGCAGGCCGCGGGCTCGCCGGTCTATGTGATGGCAACGAAGCGGCGTCAGCGCGGGCACTTTCATTAGACAAGAGTAAGCAGACGCAGGAGCTCGCGATGTTTGCCACCGCGGTGTGCGGCAACGGTAAAGTGGCGTTGCCCATGGCCAGGGAGCTGGGCGCCAAATACCCGGAGGACACGCTGATCCACGATGTCTTTCTGCCGTTGGCTCAATCGTTTGTGGCTCTGGCGTCGGATCAGCCACGGCAGGCAGCGGACTATGCCGTCCCGGCAAAACCTTATGACGTGATCTATCCGGGTTCGTATGTGCAGGGTCTGGCATATCTCAAGCTCCAGGATGCCAGTCATGCCGTGGCCGCCTTTCAAGCCGCGCTGCAATCGCGAGGTGGCGGATTGGTGGTAGCCGTAGCCGCGATTCCACCCAGCTATGCCCAGGCCCAACTGGGACTGGCACGCGCCTACGTCATGGCCGGCGACAAGGCCAACGCTAAAAAAGCCTACGAGGCTTTTTTGACAACCTGGAAAAACGCCGACCCGGATCTGCCCCTGCTGGTGGCGGGCAAGAAGGAATACGCCGCGCTCTAAGCAGTTACTCGCTCAGCAGTGCGCGCAGGCGATCAAGAAAGGGCGCCTGGCTTTTCAGGATGCGCTTTTTAGCTTGGTCTAGCGAAAACCACGCGCCACGATCCACTTCGGGGATCTCGATTTTGTGGCCGGAACGCGGCGGCCACTCCATCTGGGTAGAATTGCTGGTCAGCAAAGCAGGATCGCAATCGCCGGCAAAGGCCCAGGCGGTGACCACCTTACCGCCCGCCTGCAGAACCGTACCCAGGTCCAGAAAATCTTCGCCTGCAGTGAATCCTGTCTCCTCGTGGAATTCACGCCGCGCCGCGGCGATGGGCAATTCCTCGTCGCCGTAGCCGCCTTTTGGGATCGACCATGCGCCCAGATCTTTCCTGGCCCAGAACGGCCCACCGGGGTGGACCAGAAAAACCTCCAACTTGCGATTGCGCCGCCGATACATCAGCAGGCCTGCGCTTTGTCTTGACATCCGTAATTACCCGCAGGCGATCTCGCGTATCGCGTCTTTGGTGTGGCCGAGCTCAATAAACTGATTCTAGTGTAGTGTCGTTCATAACCTCCTACATGTTTTCCAGCCTCAGTCCCGCAGGGACGACTGAACGTAGCCCAGGATGAAATCCAGGATGAAATCCTGGGTAAACAAGGTCAAAACAGAGCAGTCCCGAAGGGACGGCTGATGATTCCCCAGGATGAAATCCGGGATTGCTCCGTCCACAATGGCTGAGGTAAGACAGGACTTCGTCCTTCCCTCTTCAGCCGTCCCTATGGGACTGCTCTGTTTTGCTTTCCCTACCCCGGATTTCATCCTGGGCTAGTTGCAGTCGTCCCTACGGGACTGGGGGGCCCGACAGGTTGGCAAACATACTCGACTTTATTAACAACGCACTACACTAGCTTAGGATAATCACGATGACTCCTCGCAAAACTCTCTTAGCTTGCCTGGCGCTTGCCGTATGCGTGTGCCGTTTACTGGCCCAGGCCCCCGGCTACGCTTTGCGCGGAGCGCTCATCACTCCCGGCGGCATCGTTGCCGATGGAACCGTTCTCGTTCGGCAGGGAAAGATCGTGGCAGCGGGCGCCCAGGTAGACATTCCCGCTAACGTAATTGTGATTGATACACATGGCGTCATCGCCCCCGGGCTGATCGACCTGCATAACCACCTCACCTACAACATTTTCCCCCGCTGGCATCCAATCGAGGAGTTTGGCAACCGCTATGACTGGCAGCAGAAGCCGATCTACAAGACCCTGATCGAATCGCCGCACGCGGCGATGGTCGCGGATGGCCTTGAGTGTGAGATGGAACGCTATGCTGAGGTCAAAGCCCTCTCCGAAGGAGAAACCTCCGCGGTGGGCAGCCTGACCAATGCCTGTAGCGCGGGCCTGGTTCGTAATCTCGATACCGAAGCCGAGTGGCATGTGGCCTATAACGTGTTTCCTTTGCAGATGGCAGAGGGCGAACTGGCGCCAATTCGTCAGCAACTCGCGACCCACCAGCTGCACGCCTTTCTGATCCATCTCAACGAAGGCGGTCACGAAGATGCGTCGGCGGCGCGCGAGTTCTCCATGCTCAAGGGCCGTAATCTGTTGCTCCCGGGAGTCGCGATCATTCACGGGGTGGCCCTGCAACCGGAAATGTTTACCGAGATGGCCGCGCATGGAGTGAGCCTGATCTGGTCGCCGCGCAGCAATCTCGAGCTTTACGGCAGCACCGCTGATGTCGCCGCCGCAAAGGCGGCAAAAGTAAAGATAGCGCTGGCCCCCGACTGGAGCCCGACCGGCAGCGATGGCCTGCTGGCGGAGTTGAACTACGCCGCCGCCTGGAACGAGGCGCAGGAACCACATCCTTTTACCGACCGCGAATTGGTCAGCATGGCGACTTCGACGGCAGCCGACCTGATTGGCGCCAGTGATCGACTGGGCGCTCTGCAACCCGGCCACGATGCGGACCTGCTGGTCATCCGTCCAGAGGCGGATGAGCGGCATGATGCCTGGTGGACGGTGAGCCACGCGACGGCGGGGCAGGTCAAGTTGGTGACGGTTGGCGGTGCGCCCTTGTATGGCGACCCGGAGCTGCTGGCAAAATGGTCGCGACCGACGGAGAAACTAGAAGTCTGCGGCAGCCCCAAAGCGCTTCTCTTCACCGGTGCCCACGGCAATGTGGATGCGGCGGATGAGACCTGGGCGCACACAGCAGCTACGCTCGAAACCGCCCTGCGTCATTACGGCCGCAATCTCGCCACCCTGGCGGAGTGCGGTCAGTAGCGGATCACGCTTGGGTTGACACCCGACCCAAGTAGTGGGATGCTTGTGTCGGATGGCTACCCAAAAGAACACCGACGACCGCATCGCCTTGTTACAGGGAACCCTCGACCTGCTGATCCTGAAGACGCTGGTGCTGGGTCCGTGTCACGGGCAAGGTGTCGCGCGCTTGATACAGCGCCAATCTGAAGAAGTATTTTTTGTCGATCACGGCTCGCTCTACCTGGCTCTGCAAAGGCTGGAAGACAAGAAGTGGATCAGCGCAAAATGGGGCGTAAGCGAGAACAACCGCAAGGCCCGCTTCTACACCATCACGGTCAAGGGCCGGGAACAGCTGCTGGAAAAGACCAACGAGTGGCAGCGGTTGACGAAAGCGATGGGGCTCATTCTGGGAGCAAACACCGAGGAAGCCTAGTCATGTTCAAACGCAGGCGAAGCGCAGATGATTTCGCGGCCGAGATCCAGGCGCATCTGGAACTCGAAGCCGATGAACTGAAGAGTGAAGGCGCAAGCGAAGAAGAAGCGCAGCGCAAAGCGAGAGTGGAATTCGGCAATCTGCATGCTGCCCAGGAGCGCTTCAACCTAAGAAACCGGCTGGCCGGTCTCGACAACGTTCTCCGCGACTTGCACTTTGCCATCCGCCAACTCATCCGGAATCGAGGTTTCGCCACCACAGCTGTCCTGACCCTGGCTCTCGGCATCGGCGCCAATACAGCCATTTTCAGCCTGGTGAATTCCCTGCTACTGAAGCCGCTCCCTGTCGCCCATGCGGAACAGATCGCAACCCTCGTGCTGCGCGAAAACCATGGTCCTTTGCAGCAGGCGTTCTCCTGGAATGAATACAAGGTGATCCGCGCCCAGAGCAGCCAATCCTTCAGCGGCGTCTTCGCCTGGACCATGAACCTCGACGGCCTCGCGATCCAGGGCCAGCGGCCCGATCGGATCATGGCGATGTACGTCAGCGGAAACTTCTTCGACACGTTCGGGCTGAAGCCGGCGGCCGGTCGCCTCTTCGTCCCCGGCGAAGGAGAGACGCCGGGCAAGGATCCCGTCGTGGTTCTCGGCTACGACTACTGGCAACAAAAATTCAACGGCGACCCCAACGCGGTGGGCCGGTCTGTCTCCCTCGACGGGCACCCGATCACGATCATTGGTGTGGCGCCTCAAGGCTTTCCCGGCATGCAGCCTTTTCTCAGCATGGCTGCCTATCTGCCCTTGTCCGAGTTGACCCTCTCCGGCGTGACGGCCGCTCAGATCAACGATTGGCAGGGCCGGATGTTCGCCGTCAATGGACGCCTCCGCCCGGGAGTCAGCATGAAGCAGGCCAGCGCCTCGCTGGATGTGACCGCCCAAAACCTCACCCACTTGCATCCAGACTTCGAAAAGAATCTCAGCATGGAGGCCTATCCTGAGCCGGACCTCCGCATCGGTGGAGGCGACCCAAAACTCGCCTTCTTCGTTGCCGACGTTTTCTTATCACTGGCCGTGATGGTGCTTCTGCTGGCCTGCGTCAATGTCGCGAACCTGGTTCTGGTGCGTGCGACCGCCCGTGCGCGGGAGATGGCTGTCCGCTCGGCGTTGGGCGCCCAGCGTTCCAGGCTCGTCGGCCAGATGATCACCGAGAGCATTCTGCTGGCGATCTTCGGTGGAGTGATGGGTGTCGTGATGGGTATGCTCGCCAGCAGCACACTCGGCCACCTCGACCTGCACACCGATTTACCGGTGCAGTTTATCTTCACATTTGACTGGCGTATCTTCTCCTACTCTTTTGCCGTTGCCTTGCTTGGCGGACTGGTGGTGGGCATCGCGCCGGCGCTGCAGGTCGCCCGGGCGAATGTGAAATCCGCCCTGCACGAGGGGGGAAGAAGCGTAGCCCGAGGCAGGCATCGGGTACGCGATGGCCTGGTTGCTCTGCAGATTGCGGGTTCCCTCGTCTTGTTGGTGGTCGCCGCACTCTTCGTGCGCAGCCTCTCCGCCATGCAGAAAATGGATTTCGGGTTCAACCCAGACCATGTCATGAATTTCAGCATCGACGCCAAAGAAATCGGGATGAACGATGCAGCTGTACGCGATCTGACCGAACAGCTTACGGTTCGTTTGCATCAACTGGCCGGGGTCCACTCGGTAAGCCACGCCAGCGTGATTCCGTTCGGCTACTTGTACAGTGGCAGTGGCCGGATGGTCATCGATGGAGCACCGGTCCCCACGAATCCCGCCGATCTGAATGCCGGCTACAACGTTATTTCCCCCGAGTATTTCGACGTGATGAGCATCGGCCTGATGCGGGGCCGTGTGTTCACGGACGTCGACAACGAGCACGGGCGGAATGTGGCCATCGTGAGCGAGAGCGCTGCCAGGAAGTTCTGGCCGCACCAGGATCCCATTGGCCGCACGTTCCGCCTGGGAGCAGAAAAAGACCGTGTCATCGAGGTGGTAGGCATCGCGCGCGACGTTGAATTTCACATCTATTCAGGCGCTAAGCGGCAGCCATTCCTCTACCTCCCTTATGCGCAGCACTTCAAGGGAAACACCATGATGGTTTTCCAGCTGAAGTCTGACCGGGATGTGCCTGGGCTTGCCGCTGAGGGCGAGAAAACGATCCATTCCCTCGCTCCGCAATTACCGGTCTTTCAGGTGCAAACCATGCGCCAGGCGCTCTACACCATGAATGGACTTCTGCTTTTTCAAGTCGGCGCGTCTCTGGCCGCGATCATGGGCGGGCTTGGGTTGGTGCTGGCCGTAATCGGCCTCTACGGGGTGGTCTCGTACGCTGTGGGCCTTCGCGTGCACGAGATAGGCTTGCGCATGGCGCTTGGGGCCAGCCGCGGCTCGGTGTTTCGTATGATCTACCGGCAATCGATCGTGATCGTCGCGATTGGCCTGGGGGCTGGCCTGGGCATCGCTCTGCTGGTTGCCCGATCGGTGGGCAGCATGGTTATCGTCAGCGTGTGGAACCCTGCGACGTATGCCTTGGTGGTGATCGTCCTCGCCCTGGCGGCGCTCAGCTCCAGTTATTTGCCCGCCCGGCGTGCGATGGCGTTGGAACCAATGGTGGCCCTGCGCGAAGACTGATCACGCTTCGCCGATGCACTCTTTCCAAAGGTCAGGGCGCATCTTCTGAAATCGGGCGATCAGATCTATACATTCCTGCGAGTGCAGATCGACGATCTCGATTCCCTGCTCGCGCAGCCAATGCATGCCACCCTGGGCATTGACGGAATCACCGACGATCACCTGGGCAAAACGGAACTGGTAGACGAGGCCGCTACAGTACCAGCAAGGCGCCAGGGTCGTGACCAGAATGGTGTCGTGCCACGTTGGCCGCCGGCCCGCAGCGCGAAAGGCGTCGGTCTCGCCATGCAGCGAGCCGTTGCCTTCCTGCACCAGGCGATTGCGGCCCACGCTGAGTAGAGTTCCGTCGGTTTGAAAAATAGCGCCGCCCACGGGAACGCCGCCCTCCGCGAACCCGATCCGCGCCTGTTCCAAAGCCACCGCCAACATGCCCTGAGCATCCATCCCCGAAGCCTACCACCCGTGATGGATTCGGGGAACAAGCTGACTAAAAACTTCGTCGGCCACCAGGCCCCTTTACAGGTAGCACGACCCAGCTCCGGTCGACCCGATCGTTTCTCTACTGAGGGATGTGGAAGCTGAGCGGATGCAATGCGCGTGTGGGGCGTTTCGCTGTGAGGCGTGTCTTCGGGCACCCAATTAAACAATGGCTGAGGGAAGACAGGACTTCGTCCTTCCCCCCTTCGCCGTCCCTACGGGACTGCTCTGTTTTGCTTTCCCTACCCAGGATTTCGTCCTGGATTTCATCCTGGGCTACGTTCAGGCGTCCCTGCGGGACTGGAGCGCCCGACAGTCGGCAAGCATACTGGACGTTACCAGTGACGGACTACGCCGGGAACCGAAGCCCCTCGAAGGGGCATTCAGCAGCACAACACGATCACTTTCCATATCCTTCCAGCAGAGCCGCCACGGCGCCTAATGCGCGGTCGAGGACTTCACGGGTAGGAACGGGAAAGCGCAGATAGCTCTCGCCGGTGCGCTCGTCCTGGCGAACGATCGACGGACGGGAAGACCCATTGCCTGTGGCCTGCGCCGCGCGGGAAGTCCGGGCCATTTGTTCCAGCACGGACAACCCAGTTGTCAGCAATGCGGACCAGAGATCACCCGTTGCACTGGACGATAAGGGGGCTGCGGAAGGAGCCGTTCGTCCTGGCTCATCCTCAAAGGCCGCCTTGTGGTCCGCACTCTCGTGTTCTGCCGTGGATTCCGGCGGATCTGGCGCCGGAGCCTGGGGAATCGAGCCGGTCGCCTGTTCCACGGTTTCCATAAAGCGCGTCAACCGGCTGCCGCCGAGGAAAACTTCCTTCTCGCCCCCGTCCAACACCCCGGCAAAAAGCGATTTCTTGAATTTCAGAAGCGAGAGCATTCCCTGCTCGATGGTGCCCTCAGCGACAAAGTTTAAAACGCGCACCGGTTGCCGTTGACCCAGCCGATGCACCCGCCCGATCCGCTGTTCCAGCACCGCCGGGTTCCAGGGCAGGTCCATGTTGACGACGACTGAGGCGTGCTGCAGATTCAGTCCCACACCCCCAGCGTCGGTGGCGAGAAATGCCCGGCAACGCCCATCCTCACGAAATTCGTCTACCAATTTCCGGCGCTGCGGGGTGGGCACCCCACCGTGGAACAACACATGCCCCCACCGCCTCGCTTGTAAGCGCCGAACCAGCAATTCGTGCATCCGCACCCACTGGCTGAAGATCACTACCTTGGCGCCAGGCTGTTCCAATATCTCGCCCAGCACGGTTGCCAACTCATCGGCTTTGACCCCGAAATCGGTTTTGTGATCGAGCAGGTAAGTGCTGTCACAGCTCATGCGCATGTTCTGCAGGGCGATCATGAGGCGCCGCTGGTCGGTTTCAGAAAGGAAATGAAGTCGCCGCCACTTTTGTACAATTTTGCCCACGACCTCCCGATTTTCTTCGTGGTGATTCATCTGCTGCGGCGTCATGGGGACGAACAAGTACTTGTCCAGGCGCTTGGGCAGTTCCTGCAGAACCTCATTCTTCTGACGCCGGATGAGGATCGGCGCCAGGGTCCTTCCAATCGAGTCCAGATTTTTGTAGCCCACCACTCGCCCTGTTTCCGCGTCGAGGCTCTGGTGCTCGGCCAGAAATCGAAATGTCGGACCGAGGCGATGCCGGTCGACAAACTCCACGATCGAAACCAGCTCCTCCAGTCGATTTTCCAGCGGCGTCCCCGTGAGCACGATGGCGTACGGCGAAGCCAGGCGTTTGACCGATCGGGCAGCACGGGTATTCCAATTCTTGATGCGCTGGGCCTCATCGAGAATGACGACATCGGGCGACCACGCGGCTATCAAATCAAGATCGCGATGGAGGGTATCGTAGTTGGTGATCTTATAGAACGCCGCGGACGTAAACAACAGCTCCCGCTGGGCGCGTAAGCCACCAATGACCTGCACGGAGCGGGCCGCGAATTTTTCGATTTCAAGCTGCCACTGGTGCTTCAGCGAGGTTGGGCAGACAACCAGAACGCGTTCCACCCCAAAGTGGGCGGCCATGATCTCGACCGCGGCTATGGCCTGAATCGTCTTGCCCAGGCCCATCTCGTCCCCGATGAGGCAGCGACCGGCGCGGGCGGCGAACAGTGCACCCTCCCGCTGATACCCGTACAGCGGCGCGCGCAGAAGCTTGTCAAACCGCGGACTACGGATTCCTTGAGGAAATATCTTCTCCAGCCGCCGGCGGCGATGATCCTGATCGCGCACTTCGGCAATAAACCCAACCACATCTTCATGGCAGCGCAGATCATGATCGATCTTTTCCGCCGCGGAGAGAAAATGCTCGAAACGCGCAAAGGCTGTCGGACGAAGAGCGCCGTTCGCGTCGAAGAACTCGGCGGCCAACCGATCTAGTCCTGGCGGCCGTTTGTCTGCCAACCGCAAACGGACTTCGCGCTGAGCGCCATAGCGGAGATAGATCTCGCTGTAAGCAGGACGAAACCCGGTGCGCAACGCTACGGTTGCGCCCTTTTGCCGTCGCAGTTTTGCCAATACAAACTCGATGTGCTTGCAGGTCCCCAGTGTGTTGGTGGCAAAGTCTGGACACGCGCAGAAATTGTCGGCCACGCCGCCGCCTCGAATCACCACCCGGTAGGTCTGTTTGCTTTGCGGGTTGGTCACCTGGAAATGGGAGAAGATGGCGTGGCCGCCCACATTTTCCAGCTTGAACTTCTGCTCCCGTCCAAACTGTTTGCGCAAAGCGGCTTGCCATGCGTCCAACGTCAAATCGTCGGGTTTATGCAACCGTGACAGGCGTGCAGCCTCAGGACGCCGACCTTTACGCGGCGGTCCGGCTTTTTTCTCGGTCGAATTCATAATGGGAATTCTTGCATATCCTTCTGGTGCATTAAATGACCCTGCATCGGTAGAGTGGCGGCGGCGTGGTCGGGGTAGGCTAGTGGGCGACGACTTTCTCACCACCGCGCGGATCATTCCCTTTCAGGAAAAATGTCAGGCAAAACATCGCCCCCGCTGCCAGCGTGAGCAACCAGAAGGTATCAATGTACGACAGAGTAGAAGCCTGCAATTGCAGGCTCCGATAGATACGCCCATAGGCTCCGTTCATGGCCTCGTGTGCGCTCATGCCACCCTGCTGCAGTTGCTGCTTCAGTCCATTGAGCGTGCTCTGCACGGTTGGATTGCCGGCCGTGATGTGGCTGCCCAGCCTCTCCTGGTGAAACTGGTCCCGCCGCGACAGCACCGTCGTCACCACGGAGGTTCCCACGCTGGCGCCGATATTGCGCATGAAGTTCACCAACCCGGCGATGGCATTGTTCTTCTCTTTTGACATTCCGTAATAGGCAGCAGCCGTCGTCGGGATGAACACCAGGCCCATCGGCGCATACTGTGCTATCCGGAGCAGCGTAGCCGACTTGAAACTGATCAGGAGATCGATGCGCTGGGTGGATACGTACATGGCCGCGGTCAGCAGCAACCAACCCGTGGCGATCAGATACCTTCCCTGAAACCGGCCGGCCAACATGCCGATAAACGGCAACACCCCCAGCAACACAAAACCTGCGGCAGAAAGCACCATTCCCGCCGACTCTGCCGTGTAGCCCATGTTGGCTTGCAGGAACTGCGGAACCAGCACCGTCGTCGCAAACGACATGCCGCCGACCACGAACATCATGAGGCTCGAGGTGGTGAAATTGAAATTCTTGAACAACCGCACGTCGATGATCGGCGCTTTTTGAAACAGCTCCCAGATCACCAGCGCCGTCAAACAAACACTGGCGACCACAATGAGGGTGACAATAAAGTTCGATCCGAACCAGTCGTCCTCCTGGCCCTTATCGAGCAGGATCTGCAAAGCGCCCACACCTAATACCAGCAACGAGAAGCCAATGTAATCGAGGCGAGGGCGCTTGCCCAGAACGCGGGCCCGGGTCAGATATGGTGGGTCCTCCACCAGTTGATAAACCAGAAAGAGGGCGAGAATGCCGACCGGCAGGTTCATGAGAAAGATCCAGCGCCAGGTGTAGTTGTCGGTGATCCAACCACCGAGCGTGGGCCCAATCGAAGGGGCGAAGATCGCAGTCACGCCATAGAGAGAAAACGCCAGCCCGCGCAGCCGGGGCGGAAACGTATCCGCGAGAATCGCCTGCGCCATGGGCTGCAAACCGCCGCCGCCGCCACCCTGGATCACGCGTGCGATCAACAGAATTCCCAGACTCGGAGCAATGCCGCAGGCGAGTGAGCTGACGGTGAAGATGACGATGCACGTCATGAAGAAACGCTTGCGGCCAAACACACTCACCAGCCAGCCACTGATCGGCAGAACAATGGCGTTCGAGACCAGGTAAGAAGTGAGGACCCAGGTGCTTTGGTCCTGGCTGGCGCCCAGGTTGCCGGCAATATGGGGCAGCGCGACGTTGGCAATACTGGTATCGAGCACTTCCATGAATGCGGCCAGTGACACCACAAACGCGATCAGCCACGGATTGGTTTTTGGCTTCCAATCATGGTCTGCCTGCGTTAATGTGCTGGTTGCCGCGCTCATCCGGGAGACTTCATCTTGACTTTCTACCCTCCACCAGGGCGGTTGCCCAACCTGTCCCGGCTTGCCGCGGATTTCTCACCGCGCACTTTGCTGGAAGATGGGATGGTCTCGCGAACCTCGACCGTTTACAACCCGGTCAGAGAATGTGTGCGGTCCCCGGAAGGTTGGAAGGGAAATGTCCCTAGTGCGATTCTATTTTTATGCGCAGATCTCCGCCGGTCATTCGTGCCGGCTTGTCCAATTGCAGCATGCCCAGCAGCGTGGGAGAAATGTCACGCAGCGAACCATCTCCGCGCAGCCGGTATTGGTGCGCATCGTCGCTGACCAGAATCACGGGGACCGGGTTGGTGGTGTGCGACGTGTGCGGACCGCCCGTCCCCGGATCGATCATCAGCTCAGCATTGCCGTGGTCGGCGGTGATCAGCATGGAGCCCCCCTGTTGCTTGATCGTCTGGTAAATGCGGCCCAGACAGGCGTCAATCGTCTCCACTCCCTGGATGGTTGGCTCCAATTTGCCGGAGTGGGCCACCATATCGGCGTTGGCAAAGTTCACGACGACGAGGTCGAAGGCCGGATCGCCGATCGCTTGGATGACCGCATCCGCGATGCCCGCTGCGCTCATCTCTGGCGCCAGGTCGTAGGTCGCCACTTTCTGTGAAGGCACGAGAACGCGGTCCTCGCCGGCAAACGGCTGCTCGATGCCGCCGTTGAAGAAATAAGTCACGTGCGCATACTTCTCCGTCTCGGCAATGCGCAGGTTACGCAGATTCGCCTGGGCGAGCATGTCGGCCAACAAATTTTCCATCGCCTCGGGCGGGATCACAAAGGGCAGAGTGAACTGCTTGTCATACTGCGTCATGCACACATAGTGCAGGCCCTTCGGTATCTCGGCCGGCGGGATGGTACGGTCGAGATCTTCGGCGCCAGGCAGCGACTTGCCATCATCTTTGGTGATGCCGCTATTGCGCGCCACTACACGCGTGATCTGACGGACGCGATCGGCACGATAGTTGAAACAGATGCAGGCATCCCCATCGCTCAGCCGCGCGATCGGCTGCCCCGCTGCATCGACCACCACAAACGGCTCCACGAACTCATCCGTTACCCCATTGTGGTAACACTCCTTGAGCCGGGCTACGGGGTCGGCGTACGCCCCGCCTTCGGTCAAACCCATCATGGCGTCGAACGCCTTCTTCTCCCGCTCCCAGCGCCGGTCGCGATCCATGGCAAAGTATCGGCCGCCTACGCTGGCGATCTTGCCCACGCCAATTTCCCTGATCTTTTGCTGCAGCTTTTCCAGATAACCGACACCGCTGGTAGGCAGAGTATCCCGGCCATCGAGAAACGCGTGCACGAACACGCGCTCCACGCCGTGTTGTTTGGCCGCCCGCAGCAGTGCGTACAGATGCTCCTGCTGAGAATGAACGCCTCCATCGGAGACCAGGCCCAACAGGTGCAGAGAACGGCCCTTCTCGCCGGCGTGCTGCAACGCCCGCACGATGACTGGATGACGAAAGAAATCTCCCGAACGAATGAGATCGTCGATGCGCGTGATGTCCATATGCACCACACGGCCGGAACCTATGTTGAGATGGCCAACTTCGCTGTTGCCCATCTGCCCATCGGGCAGACCCACAAAATGATCGGAAGCATGCAGCAGGCTGTTGGGAAACTCCGCCAGCAGCTTGTCGTAGGTGGGCTTGCGCGCCAGGGCGACCGCGTTGGCGAAGGTGTCCGGACGATAACCCCAGCCATCCAGAATCGTAAGTACAACCGGCTTTTTCAGCGACACGTCTACTCTCCTCCGCGCCCCGCGCAGACCACCTGACCCTTGCCATGAATGGGAAAGATCTACTCCCCTGCGTTGACCGCTGAGCGGCCTAGGAATTCGGCGCCCTGGCCCAGCTCTTCCTCGATGCGCAGCAGCTGGTTGTACTTGGCAATGCGATCGGTACGCGAAGCCGAGCCGGTCTTGATCTGGCCTGCGCCTGTCGCCACAGCCAGGTCGGCGATAAAGCTGTCTTCGGTCTCGCCGCTGCGATGCGAGATCACCGAGGTGTAGCCGTAGCGGCGTGCCAGCGAGATCGCCTCGAACGTCTCGCTGATGGTGCCGATCTGGTTCACCTTGATCAGGATGGAGTTGCCCACACCCTGCTCAATCCCCTTTTGCAGGCGCTCGGTGTTGGTCACAAAGAGATCGTCCCCCACCAACTGCACCTTGTCGCCCATCACTTTGGTCAGGTGCTGCCAGCCGGCCCAATCATCTTCCGCCAAGCCATCTTCGAGCGAAATGATGGGGTATTGCCGCGCCCAGTCCTGCCAGAACGCGGTCAGCTGCTCACTGGTCTTCTCGCTGCGATCACTCTTCTTGAAAACGTAAAGCCCTTTTTCCTTATCGAAGAATTCGCTGGCCGCCGGATCGAGGGCGATGGCAATGTCTTCGCCCGCCTTGTAGCCGGCGAGCTCGATCGCCTCCAGGATGACCTCAATGGCTTCCACATTCGACTTCAGGGAAGGGGCAAAGCCGCCTTCATCGCCGACCGCTGTGCTGTAGCCGCGCTTCTTCAGTACACCCTTCAGGGTGTGAAAGGTCTCGACACCCCAGCGCAGCGCGTCGCTAAAGCGCTCCGCGCCCACCGGCATCACCATGAACTCCTGAAAGTCGACGTTGTTGTCGGCATGAGCGCCGCCGTTGATGATGTTCATCATCGGCACCGGGAGTATCGAGGCATTGACGCCGCCCAGGTAACGATAAAGCGGGATCTGCAAGGCGTTGGCCGCCGCCCGGGCGCATGCCATGGAGACTGCGAGGATGGCGTTGGCGCCCAACTTGCCCTTGTTTTCTGTGCCGTCGATGGCAATCATGGTGGCATCGATCAGCCGCTGATTTGCAGCATCCATGCCGG
The DNA here is from genome assembly GCA_963834445.1 of uncultured Acidobacteriaceae bacterium. GTDB lineage: Bacteria > Acidobacteriota > Terriglobia > Terriglobales > Acidobacteriaceae > PALSA-350. Next base: position 1,414,575 of record CAWIBU010000009.1, on the reverse strand, counting down.
TCAGCTCGGGAGCCAGGACAGTCTCCACATTCTCGACCGCGTGCAGGACGCCCTTGCCCAGGTAATGCGCTTTGTCGCCATCGCGCAGCTCTACCGCTTCGTGTTCGCCCGTGGAGGCGCCGCTGGGTACTGCGGCCCGGCCCATGGCTCCGCCCGCGAGCACCACATCGGCTTCTACCGTGGGGTTCCCTCTGGAATCCAGAATCTCGCGTGCGTGAATGGCAACAATCTCCGTCATATCACTCCTGGTAATGCGGTGGTCTAAACGATCGTTCAGGCGGGGGCGCCGATCGACGGGTATCACTCTTCCATCTGCCCCGCCTATCGTGCTGAGGAAACTTCCCATCGTTGCGCCAGAACAGATTCTAACTGAAAATTCGTCCAGGCCTTTTAGGCCGCAGGCTCTCGGGACTGTTGTTATTTAAGACAACCGTCTATGTTACCCCCGTGGTTCTTTGCCTGCTGTTGGTGCCACTCGCCGGGGCAGGTTGATCTAAGCTGTAAGTGCAATACCACTTCGGTGGAGTCAGGAACATCTATGACAAAGACCCGTTTATCTCTGGCCGCCGCGGCCACCCTGCTTTTGAGCACCTCAATCCTGTTTGCGCAATCCGATAAGCCCAGTCCGTACCAGGGCGTTTCTGAGCCGCCCACGAGTGACGTGATCACCACCACGGAGCAGGCGCCCGCGACGCCGGTGGTGGTAACACGGCCGGCTCCGGCCCCCGTGGCGATCCCTGCGCCGGTTGCACCGCCGCCGGTTTCGAGCAATCCCGATGAAGGCATTATCGAGACGCCGCTGCATGCAGGTTCGGCCGAAGCGGCCCTTGACGCATCGAACGACAATCGCGACAGCGGCATCGTCACCTACGTTCCCGGACCGGCCAATGCGTTGCCTGAAGGAACCGTGTTCAAAGTCCGCATGCTGCAGGATATCGATGCCGGCACCGTCACGCCGGGGACGCCTTTTCGCGCGCAGCTGACGCAAAACATTGAACGCAACGGCAAAATCGTGGTTCCGGTTGGTTCCGAGCTGCATGGCCGCGTGGTTTACGCCTACTCCGGCCGTCGAATCAACGGTGGATCGGTCATTCACCTGCGTCCCGACGAGTTTGTGCTGCCGGACGGCACCCGCTACCATCTGCACGCTGAAGTCATCGACACGCTTGGCTCCGATACCAAGGCCAAGGGTGAAGGCAACATCGTGGCCAACGAACATGGAAAGCGCACGGTTGCCGAGTTGGGGATGGGTGCCGGCAGCGGAGCGATCATCGGTGGTGTGGTGGGCGGGGGCGTGGGTGCAGTAGTGGGCACGGCGGTGGGCGCCGGCGTCGTGACTGCGCACTGGCTACTGACGAACTGGTCGGCAGATTTGCCGGCTGAGTCGACGGTGGTGTTCAGTCTGACCGATCCGATGTTCCTGACGCAGGCGCAGGATCAAAAGACCGAGCTGTTGCCGCAAACCCTTTCCGGCATGAACCAGTAAGGATTGCGGCGGGCTTTAGAGACTGAGAAAAGGGTCCGCCCGTTCAACGCTGCCTCGCCGCAACGAGTTTGCGTCTCAAAGTTTTACCGTCCCCTTTATCATCCCGACCGGAGCCGAGGGATCGCGGTGTGCTCGTCCCATCAAATCCATTCTTGAGGGGAACCATTACTGCCCCCTTTGTCATCCCGACCGGAGCGAAGCGTAGCGGGATCTGCGGTGCGCTCGTCCCATTAAACCGTTCTTGAGGGGAACCGTTACTGTCCCCTTTGTCATCCCGACCGGAGCGAAGCGTAGCGGAGGGATCTGCGGTGCGCCTAAACAGCCAACAAAAGCCAACGAGTGAGTTCGCAGTTCTAACGTAGCGGTTTTGATCCTTCCTCACTTAACTTGTCGCCGTTTGCAGTAGCGCACCATAGCTTCGACCTAAAGAAGAAGGCGCTTCGCCAAGGTCCGCGAGCTCACTTGCAGGGCTTTTGCTAGCTGTTTAGGCACACCGCAGATCCCTCCGCTACGCTTCGCTCCGGTCGGGATGACAAAGGGGACGGTAGCGGTTCCCCTCAAGAATAGCTAATGGGACGAGCACACCGCGGACGAGCACACCGCGGACGAGCACACCGCGGACGAGCACACCGCGGACGAGCACACCGCGGACGAGCACACCGCAAATCAGTCTGCTTGGGAGGTAGGGTTGCGTTTCCAGGTAGGGTGTCGCTGATGCGAGGCTGACTACGCCAGCTTCTCAGTTGGCACCCGCTCGAGCAGGCGTTTCCAGGTCTTCTGATTAACCCGGTGGCTCTTCTTCAGGTCTTCCAGAATACGTTCGAAGTCGGCATGCCCATGCAGCCGGTTCCAGGCCGGGTTCTTGGAGAACCAGGGATAATTCTCATTGCCTAAATAAATTGCTCGACGGAGCCAGTGCAGCGCTTCACTCTCATCGCCCTCGACGGCGAAATAGGTGGCCAGCCGATAGGCCATCTCGCTGTCAGCCTCCGCAGCCGACAGCGAATCCTCTTCGATCAGCGCAGTGGCCCGCTCTCTTTCTCCAACCTGTACGTAGCACAAGGCCAGCGTAGGAAAAGCGATGCGCATGCTCTCATCGTCGTGGATCACCTTTTCCAGAATGCCGATCGCCTGTTGCATATCGCCCTGACGCATGCGCTGGTACGCTACCGAAGTGCGCAGCAAGGGATGTTTTGGCTCCAGCGTCAGCCCCTTCTGTAACTCTTCTTCCGCCAGTTCCAGTTGATTCTGATACTGGTAGACACGCGCCCGGTGGTTGTAAATGATGGGCGCATTCGAAGGATTCAACTGCAGAGACCGATTGAATTGCTGCAGCGCCTCTTCATACATGCCGTCGAGGCGCAACGTCTGACCAGCTACCAGGTGCACGTCCCAGTTATTGTCTGCCGTTGCCAGCAAATGCTCGATGCCATGGCGAGCGCTTTCCTTCTCTCCGCGGGAGAGCAGCATGTAGACGCGATAGAGGTTGGCTTCGAGCGAACCGGAATCGAGCTCGAGCGCGCGATCAAAGCTGCGGCGCGCGGCCAGCAGGTACAGTTGACCACCCAGTCCGTGGCGCACGTACTGCAGCTGGCAAATCCCCAGCCCACTCCACCCGGGAGCGAATTCGGCATCGCGGGCGACCACGCTTTCAAATAATTCCCGCGCTTTGTTCAAATCGCCCCGCGCACCAGACCGTGACATGAACGACGACAGCAGAGCCCGCGCCTGCAAATACTCCTCTGACAATTCTTCCGCCATGGGCGCACTGCGGGTCGGTTCGCCACTCTGCTGCAATTTGCCCAACCCCTGCAAGGTAGCGAAGACCTCGTTGCAAATTTCCGTCTGCACGGCAATCAGATCGAAAGAAGGCACACTGATGGTGCCACCGGCGCGCACGCTCTGCCCAGGCACATCGAGCAACTGCCAGTTGAGATCAAAACCTTTTTCTGAGCGCATGAAATTGCCGGCCAGCACCCACTGCACCAGCAACTTTTTCCCTACCGACAGCGGATCCATCTGCTGCATCGGTACCGGCAACTGCATCAGGGAACTCGAAGGCCGCACGACCAGAGAAGACATGCGCGCCAGGCGCGCGGCGATGGCATCAGCCAGCGCGTAGCCGTAGAGCGGCGACTCGCCCGTCTGGCCAAAGTTTTGAAACGGCAGCACAAGAATTGTATTTTGCCGCTGCTGCAGATCTGCCGACTCACGGAAGCGCTCCGCCAGCATGGAAAGAAATCCGGTCGTCCGTTTTTCGCGCTCAGCCGCAGGCACCTGCAGGTTGGTCGCCGTCTCGCCAGGGAGAATGCCGGTTTCGAATTGCATGGTCTTCATGATGGTCCGCAAAGCTTCGCGCAAATCGGCGGCCGACGCGTAGCGGCCGGCAGGCGTCTTGTGCAGGCAAGTGAGAATGACATTGGCAAGCTCGGGCGGGATCTGGGGCGAATACTCCGTCAAGGGCTGCGGATCAGCGAACTGGATGGCGCGCACGCTTTGAAACTCTTCTGCCTCCGGGCGCACAAAGGGATGGCGGCCACTCAAGAGCTCATACAGGGTCACGCCCACGGCAAAGATATCGCTCTGCACGCTGGTTTGGCCGGTGACGAACTGCTCCGGCGCCATGTAGGCGATGGTCCCACCGCGCGCCGTGTAGGTGGTGCGCAATTGACGTTTGGTCGCATCCTGGCGCGGCTTGGCGGGATCGAATTCAGCCTCGGCCGCCGACAACCTGCGCGCCAGGCCAAAGTCCAGAATCTTGACCACGCCGCCATCCGTCAGCATGACGTTCGCCGGCTTGAGATCGCGATGGAAAATCCCCAGCCGGTGCGCGGCGCTCAAACCATCGGCAATCTGAATGCCCACCGATAACCCGAGTTGCACACTGGCTGCCCCGTTGGCGATGATCTTGTCCAGCGAATCGCCGGGCACATATTGCATAACGATGTAGGCTTCGTCTTCTGAGTCGCCGACCTCGTAGATCGCGCAGACATTGGGGTGCTCGATGGCTGAGGCCAGGCGGGCTTCGCGCAGTACCGTGTTCCGCATCTGCTCGATCGAGAGTGCGCCACGCTTCAATATCTTCAGCACCACGGGTCGCATGAGCAGGGTGTCGTTGGCCAGGTAAACCACGCCGCTGCCGCCCGCGCCCAGCTTGCGAACCACCTCGTAGTGCTCGATAAGACGGCGCTTCATGCTTTCAGTCTACCGTGGAAGCTCTATAATCTCGTGCATGGCCGATACCGGCAGCAAGCAGCGCAGCACCCGCTGGAACTGGCTTCTCGTGTTGCCCGCCCTCGGGCTGCTCTTCCCCGCTCTCTACGCGCGCGCCACGCCGACCCTGCTCGGCTTCCCTTTCTTTTACTGGTATCAGTTTGCCTGGGTACTTCTTACCGCCGCCATAACCGCCGTGGTCTACGTTCTGGTCAAAGACTAAAAATGGAGATATACTACTCCATAATTGGAGACTAGGTTTCAATGCCCAGAACGCCTGCGGCCCTTGCCTATCCAGATACCCGGTATGCCGCCCCGGTCTTCCCCGACCTTTCACGGGCCGACGAACGTAAGCGACTCTCGCCTGCCGCTCTGAAGGCGCTGTTTAACATTGCCGAGCATTGGAAAGTTCGCGACGAGGATGTACGCGAGCTTTTAGGCGGCATCTCCAGCGGCAGTTACTATGCGCTCAAGCAGAACCCGCGGGCCGCGGCCAGACCTCTCGATCAGGATCGCCTGCTGCGTATCTCTTACCTGATCGGCATCTTCAAGTCGCTGAACATCCTCTATAGTCAGCGGCTTGCAGACCAGTGGATGCAGCTACCTAACAGCAACCCCATCTTTGACGGCCGCACACCGCTCGACTACATTCTGCGCGGAGGCGCGCAGGCAATGGACGTTGTGCGCCGCCTGCTGGATGCGCGCCGGGGTGGCCGATGAGCAAACAACCATGGTTACCCTTCCCGTAACCAACCTGCGCCGTTTTGATACGCACCGCCTGTTGCCGGCTAAGTACTCACCGCACGACGACTCCGTGCTGACGCGCATTGCCGATGATGAAGATCTGCCCCTGATTTTCGAGCTCGACAACGCAACCAACGACCGCCTGCTGGCCGAGGAGAATCGCAGCCCCGCGATCAGCCCGCACGAGCTGGTCTACCACGTGCCCAACTATCGCGCGATCAACGCTGCCTTTACCCATGCCAACCCACTGGGCGCGCGCTTCTCTGGCCCGGAACGCGGCGCCTGGTATGCCGCGTTCGAGTTGGCGACGGCCAAGGCCGAGGTCCTGTTTCACAAGGGCGTTGAATTTGCGGAAATCGATTGGCAGGAACGCGAGCAGATTGACTACGACGATTACCTTGCCGATTTCACCGCGGACTTCCACGACCTGCGGGAGGCCATCGATGACCCGGCGCTCAGCCCTACCAGCTATGTGCACTCACAGCAATTGGCACTGGAACTGATGGAGATAGGATCGCTGGGCATTATCTATCCCAGCGTACGTCGCGAAGGGGGCACCTGCGTGGCCTGTTTTCAACCCAGCGTCGTTGCCAACGTGCGCAAGACCGGACGCTACCGTCTGCTCTGGACACCGCTCAAAGCGCGCCTCGAGCGCCTGGCTCGGTAAGGTTGTCATGCCGACGGATAGCTTGCCAGTTTGCCTAACCAAGCGAAATTGAAGCCAGACCTGGGAAATCCAGGCACTGACATTTGCGAATCCCACTCAAGCCAACGGAAGGCTTGAATGGGCCACCCCGGACTTGTGGTTGGGACAGAGTGGCAAGCGTGCGTATGCCCTGCGGATTTGGACCTGGACCTGACCTAAGCGCGATTCAGTAGCCGGACCACTTGACGTCGTTGCGGCGAACGTCATCGAGGGTGGAAGGCTTCCAGGTCTTACCTCGATCGACACTGACCCAGTGCAGAGCAGCCGTGCTCTTTAACAGAACGGCCACATAGGTTTGCTGATCGGCGTCCGATCGCGGCATTTGTCCGCTCCTGGGTGCGGCGGTCAAGGCAGGTATCCCCAGCAATTCCACGGCTTTGCCTTCCCACTGCTGGTGGACCTGCTTCCAGTGCTTGCCATGATCGTCTAAACGGAACAGCGCGCCGTTCGCATCCAGCGCTAACTGCGATCCCTCCACTACCACCTGGCTCACCGGGGCGAGTCCACTGGGGAGAGTCGGTTGCTGGGCATAAGATCGATAGCCCGCGGTCGCTGCCAGCAAGGCACCGGTCAAGAGAATCGTGTACAGGTGGCGTGGTCTCCGAGGAGCAGTCAGGGGGAGAGTCATAGGCTCAGCTTAGCCACCCCTGCGAAACACGCAATGCCCCTTCCGTAGCGGACAGAGGAGGGTCAGGGTCCCACAAGGGTGGCATATCTGCTGTCGTTTTGATCAACTCAACTCCACTTGCCGCGTCATCACCAGGCTACCGCCAACGTGCAGCAGGCCAGGGTGCCCGGGGACGGCGACCCGGGTGTACAGGCCAAATCCCTGCTTCTCGAAGAGGCCCACTGCCGCCAGATTGTCCTCCCAAACGTTGGCGCTGAGGCGGGCGAAGCCGGCCTCCTTCGCCTGCGCAATGGCCCACTCCAGCAGGCGCGTCCCGATCCCCTGTCTGCGGTGTTGGGGACGAACAGCGATGCTGTTGATGAGAAAGCTCTCCCAATCCTGTGCCTGATCGATGGGATCCAGTATCTGGACGCGATCCGGGGGAAGCACATCGCGCTCCTCCTCGCGAAGCCATGCTGCGGGGTAGGCGTTCACCATCCCGGCCACACCCTGGTCGTCGGCTACAAAACAGTGCCGCCAGCAATAGCCGCCGCTATCTTGTTTCATGGTGCGCGCCATCAGTCCGGCAAGCATCTCCCTGGGCGCCATGTCTTCGAGCAGGAACTCGTACATGCCGTCGCCGCCCAGGATGGACAGTTCGGCAAGCGCAAAGGCATCGGCGGGCACGGCGGGGCGGAAGGCGATCAAGCGGGGGAAGGACCTTCCATTTTCCTACGCGGAGCAAATTTCGTCTTTTCGTAAGCGACCGTGCATCCGGCGCCCACTAAAGACTTTATCCAGAGGGGATCCTGCATTTCACCTCCCACGCCGACTCCTACACCATACACTTGGGGAGCCATGGCTGTGTTCATCGCGATGCTGCGTGGCGTCAATGTCGGCGGCCACCAGAAGCTCAACATGGAAGCACTGCGAGCCCTCTGTACCGGTCTCGGGCTGCAGGACGTTCGCAGTTATATCCAGAGCGGCAACCTGGTGTTCCGTGACGATGGGGCCGATCTCAGGGCGCTGACCCACCGCCTTCAATCAGCCATCGAAAGCAAGTTTGGTTTCAAGCCGGGGGTCGTCCTGCGCACGGCTGCCGAGTTGCAAAAGGTCGTCGCGAAGAACCCGTTTGCCGGGCGGGACGGCATTGAACCGAGCAGACTTCTGGTGCTCTTCCTGGCAGAAAAACCAACGCCCGAGGCCTGTGCTCAGATATTGGCGCTTCCGTCTGAGCCCGAGGAACACGTGATCCACGGCCGCGAGCTCTACGTGTACTATCCCAACGGAATGGCCCGGCCCAGGATTCCGCTGGCCCGCATCGAGAAGATGCTGCAGTGCGTCTCAACGGGCAGGAACTGGAATACTGTCAACACCTTACTGGACATGGCGCGGCAAACTTCCCAGGTGCTTTAGACTGGAAGCAGCATGATACCTACCCTTGAATGGACCTCAGCAGGCGTTCGCTTCCTCGACCAGACGCGCTTGCCGCTTGAAGAAACTTACGTACTGGCCACCAGCAGCGACCAGGTGGCCGATGTAATCACCACCATGGTAGTCCGGGGAGCACCCGCAATTGGGGTCGCCGCGGCCATGGGCGTCGCTCTCGGTGTGCAGAACAGCAGGGTCACGACCGTTCCCGCGCTGACCGTCGAGGTGGACGCCATTTCAAAAAAGCTGGGTTCGACACGCCCTACAGCGGTGAATCTCTTCTGGGCCATCGAACGGATGCGCCGGCGCTACTTCGCGCTCGTTGGCCAGCCGGGCATCACGATTCAGGCAATTAAGGATTGCCTGATTGCCGAGGCACGCACTATGTATGACGAAGACATCGCAGCCTGCCGCACCATGGGCGCATACGGCGCACCTCTGATGCCGGCTGCGGGCGGCGTGCTCACCCACTGCAATGCGGGCGCGCTTGCTTCCTGCGGCTATGGGATGGCCCTGGGCGTCATCCGTTCGGCCGTCGAACACGGCCACCAGTTGCACGTCTACGCCGACGAGACGCGTCCATTCCTGCAGGGCGCGCGTCTCACTGCGTGGGAGTTGATGCATGACGGCATCCCCACCACGGTGCTGTGCGACAACATGGCTGCCAGCCTCATGCGCCAGGGCAAGATCCAGGCCGTGATTGTTGGCTCTGACCGGGTTGCCGCCAACGGCGATGTGGCCAACAAGATCGGCACTTACGGTGTAGCCATTCTGGCCAAAGAGCATGGCATCCCGTTCTACGTGGCTTGCCCCTGGTCAACCATCGACCTGGCGACTGCGAACGGGGACGCCATCCCGATCGAGCAGCGCCCGGCGATCGAGGTGACGCACCATGGCGGCAAGCAGCTCACGCCGCACGGGGTTGGCATTGAGAACCCGGCCTTTGACGTAACCCCGGCACGGTATGTGACCGCCATCATTACCGAGCGCGGTGTTTTGCGGGCGCCCTACGGAGAAGCGCTGCGCGGACTTGAGGCGGCGGCCGTTTCAGCCCGGGGTTAAACCGGCAACCGAATTTTTCCATGGCATCCCCGCGCTTCGCGGCCGCCGCGTGGGCTTCAGTAGAGTAGAGACAGCGGCACCTCATGATGGTTAACGCACTGAATCCGCGCAAGCGCTCGCTGCCCCGAGGCACGGCGCTGGTGCTCGTAAGCCTGGTAGTCGCCTTCCTGCTGGCTGGTTTTCCCGAGGACCGCCCCTCACTGAAGCTCCTCGTCCCAACCCTGGTCGCGTCGCTGGGGACGTGGGACACGATGCGCTGCCTGCAGAATCGCTGGAGCTTTTATCACGGCGCGGTGGTGGTGCTGATCTACATGGACATCATGGCTTTGTGCATGATTCTCTTCCTGTTGCTGTACCCGTACGGCCGGTGGCTTCTGTAGGCCGCACATCCATTTCATCAGGCACTAGCGCAATTCGACATTCGGTTGTTAGAGCCGGCTGATATTGCAGTAGAATTTCGGGGCGGACCGGCCAAACACATTCCCCTCCATCCAGGAGCACCATGCTTAAAGGATTTCGCGATTTCATCCTGCGCGGCAACGTGGTCGATCTTGCCATTGCCGTCGTCATCGGCACGGCATTCACGGCGATCGTCAACGCGATGGTTACCGATATCATTAACCCGCTGATTGCGGCCATCGTTCACAAACCTGATTTCTCCGCCCTGTTGCTCAATGTGAACGGCGGCATCATCAAGTACGGGGACTTCCTCAACGCGCTGATGTCGTTCGTGATCATCGCCGCCGTGGTCTACTTCCTGGTGGTTTTGCCGGTCAATTCGTTGATGGCGAGATTCCGTCCCAAGGTAGTGGCGGCGCCCACCACGAAGCCCTGCCCGCAGTGCCTGAGCGACATCCCGGTCGCCGCCACCCGCTGCTCGCATTGCACCCAACTGGTGGCATAGACACCCGCCCATAACGCTGCTGCCGCAGACTGCGGCAGCAGCCGCTCTCCTGCTTCTTATAAACTCAAGGCATGGAGAGATAGTCTTTGCCAAAGCGAATTGCGTTTTGTTCCCTGCTGGTTCTGTGGCATGCATCCCTGCTCGCCCAGGTCTCTCCTTTTCCCGATCGTGTGCTTGGGTACCGCAACTTCAACCGGCAGGCAAAGATCGATCAGGATTTCCTCGCCATTCCCGATGCCAAACTGGCCCAGGAAGAGCTCAAAACACTGACCGCCTTCCCCCATGTTGCCGCCAGCAAAGAGGACTATGAGACCGCCCTCTACGTCGCGGGCAAGTTCAAGGCGGCAGGCCTCGAGACCCAGATTGTGCCTTACAAGGCGTGGATGAATCTGCCTCAGGAGGTTTTTCTTGAGGCCACCACTGCGGACGGGAAAGTGGTGATGACCGGGCCGTCGCGCGAGCATGTCGACAACGATGCGTATCAGGACGACCCGCGCATTCTACCTGCGTTCAACGGCTCTTCACCCGCCTGCGATCTGACCGCCGACGTGGTCTATGCCAACTATGGGCGGCCGGAGGATTTCAAGAGGCTGGAAGAGATGCATATCAGCGTGGCGGGCAAGATTGTGTTGGCTCGTTATGGCATGAACTTCCGCGGCGTGAAGGTGTACCTTGCACAGCAGAGGGGAGCTGCCGGGGTCATCATTTATTCCGATCCTGCGGATGACGGCTACTTTCAGGGCGATAAATATCCTCACGGCCCGTGGCGCCCGGATACCGGCGTGCAGCGGGGTTCAGTGCAGTTCATGTTCAAATATCCCGGCGACGCCACGACCCCGGACGTTGCTTCGACGCCGGGGCTGGCGGCCGCAAAGCGGTTGTCGCTTACGCAAATCAGCAGCTTACCCACCATCCCGTCGATGCCGCTCTCTTATCATGATGCCGCGCCCATTCTAGAAAGCCTGGGCGGTCCGGTAGCGCCGCGAGAATGGCAGGGTGCGCTGCCTTTCAGCTACCACGTAGGTGGGGCGGCCTCGGTGCGGATCCATATGCGGCTGCGGATGGACTATGCCGAACGCACGATATGGGACGTGATCGGGAAAATTCCCGGGAGTGAATTTCCAGATGACTGGGTGGTCACTGGCAACCACCGGGATGCGTGGGTCTTTGGCGCAGTTGACCCGAGCAGTGGGACCACGGCGATGCTGGAGGCGGTGCATGGGGTGGGTGGCTTGCTGGCGCACGGATGGAGGCCGCGCCGAACCCTGTTTTTTTGTAGCTGGGATGCGGAGGAGGAAGGCCTGATTGGTTCTACGGAGTGGGCCGAGGAACATGCCAAACAACTGGCCCACGCCGTGGCCTACATCAATACCGATGCCAGCGTTTCGGGCACGCATTTTGAGGCGTCCGCGGTGCCCTCGCTCAAACAATTTGTGCGCGAGGTCACGATGGAGGTCGCCAGTCCCAGGGGCGGCTCGGTTTATGACGAATGGAAAAAGGATCAGTGGGATGCGGCTGCCCGGCGACACGACACGCAGACGGTTACCACCATGAACGGCGACGTGCGGGTCGGCGACTTGGGAAGCGGTTCTGACTACACGCCGTTTATCCAGCACCTGGGCGTCCCCGCGACGGACATTGGCTCGACGGGGCCATATGGGGTGTATCACTCGGCTTTTGACAACTACGCGTGGTTCTTGATGAACGCCGACCCTACGTTCGTCTACGAGCAGCAGATGGCACGCGTATTTGGGCTGGAAGCGCTGCATATGGCCGATGCGGATGTGCTGCCTTATGACTACGTCACCTATGCGCGGCAGATACAAGCCTACCTGGGGACGGCGCAGGGGCGGGCGCGGGACGCGGGGCTGACCAGCATCGACTTCAGCGCCGCGCTGGCCGCGGCGAATCGGTTTACCGCAGAAGCAACGGTGGTGTTTGCCAAACAGCAAAGCTACACGGGGAGCCTGACGGCGTTGAATGCGGCGTTGCGCGCGGTGGAGTCAGATATGCTGGCGCCGGAAGGGCTGCCAGGCCGGCCGTGGTTCAAACACACGATTTTTGCGCCAGGGGAATATACGGGCTACGCCGCGATTGTTATTCCCGGGGTGAACGAAGCGATCGACGCGCGGGACCCGGCTCGCGCGCAAGCACAGATGACCAATATTACGGCGGCGCTGGTGCGGGCGACGGCTACTTTGGAGTCGGTGCCTTAGGTTTGACGATTGCAGCCCCTCGCTTGAACAAACAGCGGGGAGAGGTTTGCGAGCTCACTTGTAATGCCGTTTGGAGTGAAGGCGCATAGCAGTTCCCTCCACTACGCTTCCCTTCGGTCCTAATGAGCAAAAAGGAGTGAGAAGGATTTGGAAGCTCTCCCACAAGCTCTCTTCTTTCCCGGGCACAAAATGGCCAGGAAAGCGGAAACTGAAAAGGCTTCGCTCCGTTCATTCCATGCTTAACTTGCCGCCGGGCAAGTCGGCTCCTCGGGATGAAAAATCCGTGCGGGCTCTGGGATTCCGCCCTTCGCCACTAGTCGCAAAGGGTGGAATCCCAAAGCCTGGCTAACTCCGGCTGGCCAACGTTTCGGCTTGGAGAACGACTAATTCGGACAGGTCTTTCTTTTCCAGACCGTGCACTTCTTTGTTGAAAGCGTCTACTTTGCTGGACCAGTTCATGGAGCAGAACTTTGGGCCACACATGGAGCAGAACGCCGCCTCTTTGTAATAGTCGTCGGGGAGCGTCTCGTCGTGCATGGAGCGCGCTGTCTCGGGATCGAGCGCCAGGGCGAACTGCTTGTTCCAGTCGAAGGTGTAACGGGCGTAGCTGATCGCGTCGTCACGGTCTTGCGCGCCGGGGCGGTGGCGGGCAATGTCGGCGGCATGGGCGGCGATTCTGTAGGCGATCATGCCGTCCTTTACGTCTTTTTCGTTGGGCAGGCCAAGGTGCTCTTTGGGGGTGACGTAACAAAGCATGGAGGCGCCATGCCAGCCAATGATGGCGGCGCCAATTGCGCTGGTGATGTGGTCGTAACCGGGCGCGAAGTCAGTCACCAGCGGCCCCAGGGTGTAGAAGGGCGCGCCGTCACAGATTTCTACTTCCTTCTCTACCTGCTCCTTGATCTTGTCCAGGGGCACGTGTCCCGGGCCCTCAATCATGACCTGCACGTCGCTCTGCCATGCCTTGCGGGTCAGCTCACCCAGGGTCTTTAACTCGGCAAATTGGGCTTCGTCACTGGCATCGGCGATGCAGCCGGGCCGCAAGCCGTCGCCCAGGGAAAAGCTGACGTCATACTTGGCCATCACCTTGACGATGCGGTCGAAGTGTTCGTAGAGAAAATTCTGCTTGTGGTGGTGGGTCATCCACTGCGCCAGAATCGCGCCGCCACGGCTGACGATGCCGGTGATACGCTTGGCCACCATGGGCACGTACTGGATGAGCACGCCGGCGTGCACGGTGAAGTAATCGACCCCCTGCTGGGCCTGCTCTTCAATCACTTCCAGGTAGACATCGATGTTCAGGTCTTCGAGCTTCTTGACGCGATTGAGCGCTTCGTAGATGGGCACCGTACCGATGGGCACCGGGCTGTGACGCAGGATCGCGTCGCGGATTTCTGGAATGCTGCCGCCGGTCGAAAGGTCCATGACCGTGTCGGCGCCATAGCTGACGGCGGTGTGCAGCTTGTCTAGCTCTTCCCTGATATTTGAGGTCACGGCGGAGTTGCCGATGTTGGCGTTGATCTTGCAGCGGGTCGCGACGCCGATCCCCATCGGTTCCAGTTCCGGATGGTTGATATTGGCCGGAATGATAAGCCGGCCGGCCGCGATCTCGTCGCGAATCAACCCTACCGAAATTTTCTCGCGCTCCGCGACAAAGGCCATCTCTTCGGTGATTTTGCCCTGGCGGGCGAAGTGCATCTGCGACATGTTGCTCTCGCCTGTGCGCGCCGCTTCCAGTTTTCGCTTCACGATCCACTCAGCGCGCGGCTGCAAAATCTCGTGCGTCGGGTTGCCGTTACCATTGCTGCTCATTTTTAGGATTGCCTCATGAAGAAAATCGGGTCAGCACACTGCGTCGATTATACGTTCAGATGCTGAACCGCCAAGGTTGGCTACGCTTGACGGAAGCGATTTCCGCTCCTACTCTTGTAGGAGCGATGAAGATCCGTCCCCACGTACTCCAGATTGGCGCCGCGGTGGTTATTGTCCTGGGCACCATCATCTATTTGTCGGTGACCGCGGCCCAGGCGAACAAGAGCTACTACGTGACCATCAGCGAGCTGCAGGCGATGGGCAACAAGGCCTATACGCGCCATTTGCGGGTGGCGGGCGACGTGGCTCCGCATTCCATAGAACGCAGTGGGACGAATGCCCATTTCGTCCTGTCGGAGCAGGGGAAAACGCTGCAGGTAAGCTACCAGGGGATCGAGCCGCCGCCGGACACCTTCAAAGACGGTTCCCAGGCGCTGGCTGTGGGCACTTACGGCCGGGACGGTGTGTTTCATGCCACGGAACTGCAAGCCAAATGCGCCTCAAAATACGCGGCGGCCAAGCCCGCGCCCAACACCGCTTCCATGAAAGCCCCGATGCCGGCCGTGCCCGGCCGATAGCCCACTCTATACTCCAATGGGATGGGATCAACCTTAGTAGAGCTGGACCAGGTATCGCGCCTTTTTGGGCGCTTCCCCGCACTACGTAAAGTCTCTGCCAGCTTCACGGTGGGCGGTTGCTACGTGCTGCTGGGGGAAAATGGCGCCGGCAAATCGACCCTGCTGCGGGTACTCGCCGGTTTGCTGGAACCATCGCTGGGAACAGCCCGCATGTTCGCGGACGGCAGGCCGGAGAAGATCGCCGGCCAGCGGGCGCGCATCGGCTATATGAGCCATGCGGCGATGCTGTATGACGAGCTCTCCGCGGTCGAAAATCTGCGTTATTTCGCCAGCCTTTACCGCTCCTGCACCTGCCTTACACCGGAAGAGGCGCTACGCTCGGTGGGACTTGATCCGGCGCTGACGCGCCCGGTTGGCCAGTTTTCGCAGGGTATGCGGCAGCGTACTTCGCTGGCGCGGGTGCTGCTGCCACAACCGGAACTGCTGCTGCTGGATGAGCCGTTCTCGAACATGGATGCAGCCAGCGCGGGCAAGATGGTGGCTCTGCTGGGCAGCCTGCGGGGCACACCCCGCACGGTTGTGTTGACGACCCACCAACGATCGCTGGCAGAACCCCTGGCCGACTACTTTCTGACCATGGAGGCGGGACAGCTTATCTCCAGTGTGGCGGTGCAACGGGCATGAAGACCAACGGCGCGCGCCTGCTTGAAAGCCTGGGCATCCCTTTCCGGTTGCAGGAGTATGAAGTCGATCCTGACGATCTGTCGGCGATCGCGGTGGCGCGGAAAATTGACCTACCGGTGGAACAGGTGTTCAAGACGCTGCTCACGATTACCGGTCCGAACCAATATGCCTTTGCCGTGGTTCCCGGAGACGCGGAGCTGGATTTCAAGAAGCTGGCCCGGGCTGCGGGCGCGCGCAAGGCGGAGATGGTATCGCTCAAGGATGTGCAGCCGCTGACCGGATACATCCGCGGCGGCGTCACCGTGTTTGGCGCGAAGAAGGATTTTCCCGTCTTCGCCGATGAGACCATCGAGCTCTTCGATCTGATTTCGGTTTCCGCCGGGCAACGTGGAACCCAGATCCTGCTCGCGCCGGCGGATTACCTGCGTGCCGCCAACGCCACGATTGCGGACCTGACCAAAGAGCAGGTGCGCGCGTGAGCTATCTGCTGATCCACCTGGCGAAGGACCTCCGTCTGGAATGGAGGTCGAAGGACGCCGTCAACGGCATGCTCTTCTTCGCGCTGCTGGTGGTGGTGCTGTTCAGCCTCGCCTTTGACCCCACGGCTGCCATCTCGCGCCAGATTGCCGGCGGCATTTTGTGTGTGGCCACCTTATTTGCTTCGGTGACGGCGCTCAATCAAGCCTGGACCCGGGAGCTGCGTCACCAGGTGCTCGACGCGCAGCGCATGGCGCCGGCGCCGGCATCGGCACTCTTTCTGGCTAAAGCGATTGCCAACTTTATCTTCGTGACGCTGGTGCAGATTGTTCTGGCGCCCCTGTTTGCTATTTTCTATAACCTGCACCCACTGGGGGGGACATGGCTTTTGCTGGTGGTCCTACCTTTGGGGACTTGGGCCCTGGTGGTAAATGGAACGTTCTTTGCGGCACTCTCGGTGCGCACGCGCAATCGCGAGTTGCTGCTTCCCTTACTGCTTTTTCCCATCTTCATTCCCGCGCTGCTGGGGATGGTCGAGGCCTCTACCGCCATCCTGGTCGGTGATTCGGAACCAGGTCTCTGGATCAAATTGCTGGTTGGCTACGATGTGATCTTCACGACGGTGAGCCTGCTGCTGTTTTCCACGGTCTTGAACGCCGAGTGAGATGGCGGTAAAAAGACTGCGTGGTAAGCGCAAGGACTCTTCCGCACCCTTGAACACTGTGTTTGGAGGAGGAACGGAGCCATGCAGAATGTCGATGAGTTCACATCCATCCTGGTGGGTGACGACGGTTCGCCCGCATCGCGACGGGCGGTGGATATTGCCTTTTCGCTGGCCAAGCGTTATTCCGCCCGGCTAACGCTGCTCTTTGTGAAGACGCCCCCTTCGGCCGAGCAACAGGCAGAAGGATATGGGCTGGAGGAGCATAACCGGGCGCAAGCGCGTCTGCAGGAGGAACTGGAGAAATCGGCCACCGCGGGAAGACAGGCAGGGGTGGAGGTGACCCTTACCGTGATCAACGGGCAGGTAGTGGGAAAAGAGATTGAGCGCTACACCGAGCAACATGCGGTCGATCTGATCGTGGTCGGGCACCGCGATGTGTCGCGCGTGCGCTATTTGCTCGAAGGATCGACTTCCAGGGATCTGCTGCGCACCTCTCCGGTATCCATTCTCATTGTGCACACTCCGCGCGAACGTGGGCTAAAAGATGAGTCCGTTGCGCCTCCCGGGCAATCTTAGACAGACGAAGCCACTACCAGAACGGAGATTGCTATGAGTGCTTACCTGGTTTTCACGCGCGAAAAGATGCTGAACCAAGAGGAGATGGCGGCTTACTCGAAGGACGTCCCAGCGACGCTTGCCGGGCACGATGCCAGGATTCTTGCTCTCTATGGCGGGCACGAAGACCTGGAAGGCGCGGCTACGGAAGGTACCGTGATCATCGAGTTCCCGAACGGCGAGGCGGCCAGGGCGTGGTATGAAGGTCCTGCCTATCGGGCGGTACGCGAGCATCGTTTCAAAGGTGCGATCTATCGCGTCACACTAGTGCAAGGCGTGTGAGCTCTTCCCACATTCGATCAACTGTGGTTGCGGTTTGCTCTTCCCGTTCTCACACGCCCTCTTAGCCCCTGCGTTTTCTTGCCAAATTTAGTTTGCAGAGGGCCGTTCTGCAGTATCGACAACCATCGCATCCACTGGCCCGCGCATCGCCTCAAGCTTCAGACCGAGCTGCTGCTGGAGCGCTTCGAAGAGAGGCGGACTGGTTGCGGACGCGGAGGCCGGCGGTAAGTCGCCGCCGAATTGGGTTTCGTCCGGAGCCCACTCCAGATCGAAATCGTAGTTGCCCGTAAGTCCGGTTTTGTCGACCACTGGCCGGTCGAGGATGGCTCGTTGTAACAAGGAGACCAGGCTCCCCATGCTTGCGTTGCGGCCCGGTAACACCACGCGTTGCGGATAGACCACGCCCGGGCCCACGATGACCGGGTCGCCGGCAGATGAGGCGGTCGCTTTCAGTTTTGGTCCGCCGCGGGCAACTTCCAGCGCGTAAATCGAGAACACTTTCTGTTCGCGGTGAAAGGTGAGCTTGAAGCGCTCAGCGAGCAGGCTGCGCAGCATCGACATCTGCTCATCGTGGTCGGGCCGCGTCTCACCCGGAGTCACCGCGACAATGTCATAGTGATCGGAGGTAAGCCACGGGGGACCTCCGGAGATGGTCCGCGGATTAAGATCGTAGGCTGCTGCGATCAGCAGCTTGAGGGTGTAGTCCTTCTCGATAAATCGATTGATGCCCTCCATTTTGATAAACCGGCCGCTCTTCGGACCGGAATCTGCAGGCTTGACGGTGGCCACTTCAAAGGCGTCGAACCTGGGGCGCGAGGACGGAGACTGCGCACATGCTGCGGCAAATGATATAGCAAGCGCCGCGTAAGCTAAGTATCGGATCATAGAAGCCACCGGAAGCAAATTGCAAACGCCGCCATTTTCTCACATGTCTGATGGAAGAATCCTCGCCTTGCATGCGTTCATCTAAAACACATTCCAGGTAGGAGACTTCTTGCAATGGCTGCTTTTTGTACATGCTGTGGAGCTGAAATCGGTTTAAAAGCGGAAGCGTGCGCAGCGTGCGGCACACCTCGTCACGGCATGTTGCCGCCTGATGGAACGACTGGACTGGGCATTCGCGCTGACCGGCCTCGTGAGGATAAGGAAGCCGATCGCAAACCGCGGTAGGCCACCACCCGAGCGTTCGCCTGCCAGGCTCAATGAGATACTTTTCGTATCGATGAATGAGACCATCCTGATTCACTTTTCCGGCCGCGACCGGCCGGCGCTGATCGCGGAATTAACCGCAATCCTTGCCGACTTTAATAGCTGCGTGCTGGATATTGGGCAGGCTGTGGTGCATGAAACACTTTCCCTGGGGCTGCTGGTCGAGGTTCCGCGGAGCGAGCGTTTTCGCGGCGTTCAAGATGCCCTGGCGGCGAAGTCAAAAGAGCTCGGGTTGCAAGTGAGTTTCACACCGGTGCCGAAGCGCGACCTGGACGAATGGATCGCCGCGCAGGGCAAAGATCAATTTATTGTCACCATCCTCGGGCGCGCGATCAGCGCCCATCATCTGGCGCGGGTCAGCGCCATCATCGCCGAACATGGTTTGAATGTGGAACGCATTGAACGGCTCTCGGGACGTTTGTCGCTGGCTGTGCATACGCCCGATGCGAACGCTTGTGTTGAGCTGACGGTGAATGGCGATGCTTCGTCCGAGCGCTCGATGCGCGCGGCGTTTCTGGCGACCGCTCATGATTTAAAAATCGACATCGCCTTCCAACGCGAGAGCATCTTCCGGCGCAACCGGCGGCTCTTCGCTTTCGACATGGATTCCACGTTGATCGAGGGTGAGGTGATCGATGAGCTGGCAAAGTTGGCAGGCGTAGCAGACCAGGTGGTGACGATCACCGAGTCGGCGATGCGGGGAGAGATTGAATTCCAGGAAAGCTTCCGGCGGCGTGTGGCGCTGCTGCGCGGGCTTCCGGAGACAAGCGTGCGCGGTCTGCTAAATACCATTCCGCTGGTAGCAGGGGCAGAACAATTGATTGCAACGCTCAAGATGCTGGGCTATAAAACAGCGATCCTTTCAGGAGGTTTCACTTTTTTCGCGCAACACCTGCAGTCGCGGTTAGGCATTGACTATGTGTTCGCCAACGATCTGGACACGGTGGATGGCGCGGTGAGTGGAGAAGTGCGGACGCCCATCGTCGACGGCGCACGTAAGGCTGAGCTGCTGCGGGAGCTTGCCCACCAGGAAAATATTTCGCTCGATCAGGTCGTCGCGGTGGGAGATGGTGCTAACGATTTGCCAATGCTTGGGATCGCCGGCATGGGGATCGCCTTTCGGGCTAAGCCGCTGGTACGGCAAACCGCCAGTCATGCTGTTTCGTTTCTCGGATTAGACAGCCTGCTGTATTTGATTGGCGTGCGTGACCGGGATTTGCGCCGTCCCGCTGATTGAATTGCCGGCGCACAAACCTGAAGGATGAGTGCACGCTTTGTGTCCGTCTGGGTGGGCAAAGGAGCTCCCGCTGGTTGTTTGTGGGGCGGCCAGAGTACTGAGCAGGGGCGCTGGAAATGCGAACTTCGAAACTGAAGCTTCCTTCATCTAATCAATCAGGAGCAACGACATGACGAAGCAGATGGAGTTTGCCGGGACCTACACGTTTCCCGGGCGTTCGACCACGGTGAACCGCATGGGTTACGGCGCAATGCAACTGGCCGGTCCACAAGTATGGGGGCCACCGCGGGACGTGGAGGCCGCTGTCGCGGTGTTGCGTGCGGCGGTCGAGGCCGGCGTGAATCATATTGATACCAGCGATTTTTATGGTCCGCATGTGACTAATCAGATCATCAAGCAGGCACTGCACCCTTATCGGGATGGCTTGGTGATCGTTACCAAAGTGGGCGCCCGGCGGGGCGCGGACAAGTCGTGGATGCATGCGCTCTCGCGCCAGGAGCTGATCGACGCCGTTCATGACAACCTGCGCAATCTTGGGCTCGATGCTCTGGATGTCGTGAATCTTCGCGTAGGTGGGGTGATGGGACCAGCCGATGGATCGATCGCAGAACCACTGCGCGTGCTGGCTGAGCTGAAACAACAGGGTTTGATTCGTCATCTCGGCTTAAGCAACGTAAGTCCTAAGCAGTTTGCGGAGGCACAGGGGATTACAAAGATTGTCTGCGTGCAGAATTTTTATAACGTGGCCCACCGCGTGGATGATGGTTTTATCGATGACCTTGCCCGGCAGGGCATCGCTTATGTGCCGTTCTTTCCCCTGGGTGGGTTCAATCCGCTCCAGTCGTCAACGCTGGACGCGGCGGCGGCGGCGTTGCAGGTTGCGCCGATGCAGGTTGCCCTGGCGTGGCTGCTGCAGCGCTCTCCCAATGTGCTTTTGATCCCTGGTACGTCTTCGCTGCAACATCTGCGGGAGAATCTGGAGGCTGGTGGGCTTGAGATTCCCGCTGCCGTGCTTGCGAGTCTGGATTCGATTGCTGCGGAGAAGGGATGACGGCGCGGCGGCTCGCTTTGCGCTAAATGGGCCACCCAACCGCGGTGGGTGGCCCAAAATGGTCACCGGGGGGCGGCGCCGTGATGGAGAATGATGCGGCCCGCCGCCATGGCGATCAGCAGTAACCCCGCAAGGAACAACGTCAGCCTCCCCAGCACTCGCCAGATACGGGACTTCGGCGGCAAGACGCCGCGTTTGGTTTTCAGGCTGTACACCTGGCCCAGGATCCCGGCCATGGCCAGGAAAACACCTAATACCAGAGCTAAGTAGATCAAGGTTGGTCCCTCCGTAACTTTCGTTTGTGACTTCAAATCCCTGAGCTTCGCCCCGCGCGCACAAGCCCCTATGATCTAAACTGGTCTAGTTCGCTTCAGGAGTCGCTATGAAGATCGTCCGCTGGATCTGGCTGGCAATCACCCTTGGCTTGCTTGGCTATGCGTTTTATCAGGGCATGTATGTCGCGCCCACCGAGGCTACCATGGGCGACATCCAGCGCATCTTCTACTACCATTTTCCCTCGGCAATGATGACTTTCCTGTTTTTCCTGGTCAGCTTTGTCGCTTCCATTGTTTATCTGGCCGCCCGCCGAAATCATCCCCAGCAGGCTCTCAACGCCGATGCCGCAGCCCTGGCTGGTGCGGAGATGGGCATGGTTTTCTGCACTCTGGTCCTGATTCAGGGCCCGCTTTGGGCACGGCCGGTTTGGGGTATCTGGTGGACCTGGGACGCGCGCCTGACCACGACCCTGGTGCTTTGGCTTATCTATGCCAGCTATCTGCTGCTGCGCAAGTTTGCCGAAGGGCCACAGATGCAGACGCTGGCCGCAGTGGTGGCCATTTTTGGCTACGTGGACGTCCCGATTGTTTACTTCTCGACCCGCTGGTGGCGCACGCAACATCCGTCTCCTGTCATCGGCGGAGATGCCAATTCCGGTCTCGATCCTGCAATGTGGCCTGCCGTGTGGTGGAATCTGGCAGCGTGGCTGGCATGGGGCATCCTGATCGCCGGTTGGCGGTATAGCGTCGAACGGCGCCGGCAGATGGCAGAACAGCACGCGGCGCTGCATGCTCTCGAAGCCAGCCTCGAAGTCACCCTCTAACGAAGGTAGGAAGACATGGCCCATCGTCACCTGATACTCGCGTATGTGCTCACCATCCTGGTGCAACTGTTGTATGCCGGCTGGGTCGGCCTGAAAGATCGGGCAACACGCAAGTTGGAACGCGAGTTCCCTCCCTACCCTTCGATCGGCCGCTAGTGTAATGCGTCGTCAATAGCGTCTAGTATTCTCCTGATAAAAAAGGGGACTCAGCATCGTTCTGCCCTCTTTCACAGCACGCGGGAGGAAGGGGGCGCTTCCCTGACCTCTTCCGCCATCAGCTCGCTCGGATGATTGGTGAGCAGCTCTTCTTCGGGTTCGATGTGGACCAGCACTTCGGCTATTTTGTCGACCTGTTCGCGCACCTGGTCGGCAACAGCGTGGGCAATGAGGTGGCCTTCGCGGACGGTGAGATCGCCGTGCACGACCACGTGCAAATCTACGTAGTAACGGAAACCTACCTTACGCACAAAGCACTTTTCCACGCCAAAGACGGCGGGGACGGCCTCGGCGACGCGGCGAACCTGCTCCTCGATTTCGGGCGCGGGGGCGGTGTCGAGCAGCTCGGCAACCGGCCGTCGCAGTTGTTGCCAGCCCCCCAGGAGAATCACCGGGGCGGCGCATAGAGCGGCCCAGTCGTCGGCTGTGGGGTTGCGGGTCCAAAGGGCCACAGAAATGCCGATGAAGGCAAAGCCAGAGGTAACGGCGTCGCTGAGGTGGTGCCAGGCATCGCCACGCAGGGCAGCACTCTGAATCTTTGCGCCTACGCCAGCCACGTAGCGGGACAGCAGCGCCTTGATGGGAAACACGCAGACCAGAACCAGGAGTGTATAGGCGTGGGGCAGCTTATGCGGGGTGCGGATAAGATTGATGCTCTCTGCCGCAATGCCGAGGGCCGCGGCGATCATGGCAACGCCCACCACGGCGGCGGCGATGGGGTCGGCTTTGCCGTGCCCGTAGGGGTGATCCTTATCCGGCGGCTTGATCGCCAGCTGGAGCCCCCAATAAACCACCGAGGAGCTGATGACGTCGAGAAACGATTCAATGCCGTCGGCCAACAGGGCAAAGGAATGACCCACCAGCCCAGTCAGGCATTTGACCAGCGCCAGGGCCAGATTGATAACGATACCGAGCAGGGACGAGCGCAGGCCGACCTTGACGATTTGTTCGGTTGTCGGCGTGGCCGTCATGGCTGCATTGTCTCTTATTTCGGTAACGGCCGGCGGAGCCTGGTCAACATGTCCTTGGTTTTCTTTTTTTGGCTTCGACCTTGCCCCATCCGGACCATCCTTACTAAACTTAGCTCAAGCCCGGGAGGCGTCCGTTGCTCCGCTTTTTGAAGATCGCTCTTATCTTCGAACTCTCTACTGTACTTGGGCTCTCGGTACTGATGGGTCAGTTCTTCTACCGAGCCTACAACAACTCCAGCCGGGAGCACCTGCCGGTGAGTTTTCTGGCTGCCCTGGTGATGCTGGTGCTGGGTACGCAGCAAACGGCCATGTCGTTTCGCCGGGAGAAGCTGCGGCAGGCTTTCGGGCGTCCGTCGATGCACGAGAAGCTTCGCCTGCGGGTGGCTTACAGCACGCTCACGCTGCTGCTTTTTATTGCCGCCGGGGTATTGCTGGTGATTCTCAGGGACCATCTCCGCTAAGCGTGTGCGTCACGCAGATCGTTGTTTGTCGGGCGGCGCAGGGGCTGAACAGGCTGCGGAAGAACTCGGTTCGGCGCGATCATGCGGAAACCCGGCCCTCAGCGGCTAAAGCCGATCCATTCTTGTTTCATTATGTACGGGCTAACGCTCGCTGCGGCGAGGCAGCCCGTACCCTTCACCAACCGAGTTTTTCCGCAGTCGGTGAAGCCGTGCCCTTCCAGCATCAAGCTAGCGCGCGGCGGCGACGGCCCTCTTCTGCCTGGGGGCAACGGACTGCGGTTTGCGGGGTTGGGTTACATCGAGCTGGGTTTCCACTTTACGCGGCAGCGCACCTTCCGACGATTGTTGATCCATCCAGCCATCGAGGCGCGAGCGCTTGAAGCGCCAGCGATTGCCGAGTTTGAACGCGGGAACGAATCCGTCGGACGCATATTTGTACAGTGTGTCAGGACTGATGCCGAGGTAGTCGGAAGCCATGCGAATGTCCATCACTTCGCGCACGCTGACTTCACGAACTCCGTCTCTCTCCGGTGTGGTTCTCATCGAAGTGCTCTCCTCTGGGAACTGCGGGACCGGGCGAGAGGACTTACCCGCCGTTGTGCTTATACCGCGTTTTCACCCTGTAATTCAAGAGATTATCTTGTATCGCTCGAATCCCTAGGGTTTTGGTGGTATTTGTTCTTGAGTTCCGAAATGGAGCGTAACAGAATTTGCGCAGATGCGAAGCATTACCAGCGGAGATCAGAGGGTTACCAAGGACATCGTATCCGATCTGATCCCCGCAACAGGATTGTTCATCCTCAAGTTTTCATTTACCCATTAACCCATTCATTCGTCGAGGTTAGATAGACACCTGACCACCGCTGAGTTTTTTTTGACCGTTACAGTTCCGGCTGCAGACCGGCGGCAAGAGAAATCAAGTCGTCACCTATGGTGCGCGTTTTCGCGATCGCGTCGGCGAGCGGAATGTTGGTGATTTCGGTGCCGCGGAGAACAACCAGGCGGCCGAACTTGCCCTCGTGAACGAGGTCGATGGCAGCCGACCCGTAGCGTGTGGCCAGCATGCGATCATAGGCGGTAGGTGTGCCTCCCCGCTGGGTGTGTCCCAAGTTTACCGAGCGCGTTTCGTAGCCGGTTTTCTCTTCGATGAGTTCGGCGATGGTTTGGCCGATGCCGGCGAGTCTGGCATGGCCGAAGGCATCGAGCTTGCCGCCCAGGGTTGCCAGTTTGTCGGTCCCGGGGATCTTGGCGCCTTCCGCGACCACAACGATCGAAAACAGTTTTCCGCGGTTATGCCGGTCCTTGAGGATCTTCACGGCCTGGTCGATGTCGATGGGCTTTTCCGGGACAAAGATTACGTCGGCGCCGCCGGCGATGCCGGAGGTGATGGCGATCCAGCCTGCGTCGCGCCCCATGACCTCACACACGATGACGCGATTGTGAGCCTCGGCGGTCGAGTGCAGCCGGTCGACGGCTTCGGTGGCAATCGACACTGCGGTATCGAAGCCAAAGCACTGGTCAGTTCCGCTGAGGTCGTTATCGATAGTTTTGGGAACGCCAACGATCTTGATACCTTTTTCGATGAGGGCATTGGCTACCCCCTGGGTGTTGTCGCCTCCGATGGTGATGAGCGCATCGAGTTGGTTGGCCTTGATGGTGGCGAGGCACTTATCGATGCCGCCCTCCATCTTGCGCGGGTTAGTGCGGGAGGTGCGCAGGATGGTGCCGCCCAGTTGCAGGATGCCGGAGACGGTTTCGAGGGTCAACGGCATGGTTTTGTTTTCAACTACGCCGCGCCAGCCTTCGATGAATCCGACGAATTCGTCGTTGTGGTGGAAAATGCCTTTGCGCACGGCAGCGCGGATGACTGCGTTGAGCCCGGGGCAGTCGCCGCCACCTGTCAGTATTCCAACTCGCATTTAAGTCTTCTCCTCATGGGACATCGAATGGAATCATAGCTGCGATGGCCGCTGGAGGGAAATGCAGGTGGCCAGCTTATCGATAAGGGGCATCCGTGCAGGGGATGGACTTCCTCTTCAGGAAGCTTCCCCGGCCGGATGTAGCAAACCCCACGACTTAGCGCGTGTGACCTCTAGTGATGGAAGAGCTTGTTCAGTACGGCGCCGGCGTTGCCGTTGGTATTGCCTTTGCCGAGGAGCTGCTGTTTAAGGATATTTCCGGCGTTCTTTTGCAGGAGTTGGCTGACATCGGCCTGGATGACGGGGTTAGTGGTGGTTCCCGTGATGTGCACAGGGATCCCGTTTTGGGCGGCCGTGCTCACGGCCTGGCCGAGGACCCCGCCGACGCTGCTGATACCGGAAAGCAGGCCGGAGTTGGCATTGATTTTGGCGGTGACCTGAAAATTGAGGCCGCCCTGCGGGGAAACGGTGCCCGCACCCGTGGCCGTGCCCAGCAAGGGCACTGAAGTGTAAAGGTTGTCGATGCGCGTGCCCTGCGCGGAAGAGTTAACGTTGGCGCGCAAGGTTTGAATCTGCGTGCCTCCGCCGCCTTGGGTCGGGGTACCCGGCTTGAGGCCGCCAATCTTCGAAGCCAGATCAAAGCCCGTCAGACGGGTGTTGTCGACCTGCACCGGTCCGCTGATGGTCGGCGCCGTCGCCGGGCCGTTAATCGCCAGGTTCGCCGTGAGGGTTCCCCCCTGCAGCCTTGAACCGCTCGGCAAACGGACGCCGGCGGCCGGTAACAACGCCTCTACCTGGTTGATGGGCAGGTTCGGAGCGGCCAGCTTCAGCGCCAGCGTCATCTGCGCACCGGTCATGGCGTAGGTGCCGTTCACATGCACAGTGACGCCGCCGGCATTGATGCCCAGATCAGTGACCTGGCCGCTGCGCGCGTCAAGGTTATGGATGACGGTGTAGGCAATATCCACTGGTGTGGCAGTGGGTTCACCATTGGGCACCAGCTTTAATTGGGACGCTCGAACGGTGCCTTTGCTGTTGAGCGTTGCGCCGTCGGAGGTGACCTGGGCATTGATGTCGGCCAGCATGGAAATACCCTGGCTGGCTTGGACAACGCCGGCCGCCACAGGGTCAAAATGCTTCAAGTCAATGGTGGCATTCAGTGGCGTATCTGAAGCGTCTTTTACACTTACGGGACCTGCAGTACCCTTCATTTCGAGCGAGCCGCCGCCGGGAAGACCGGCAGTGACGGTAAAGGGAAATGATTTGGCAAAGGAGAATTGCTGCACCGCAAGATTGAGGTTGCTATAGGTAAAGGGTGCGCCGGTGAGAGGCAGATCGGAGACGACTGCGGTGCCGTCTGCGACACGCAGCTCCCCTACCGAGAAGTTGGGCAGAGCGCTTTCTGTCGTGGCGTTGGGTGTGCGGCTGCCGGCCGTTCGCCCAATGTCAGAAAAGTTCCAGGCACCCTGAGCGTTGTGCACCAGGTTGATGGAGGGCGCATCCGCCACGAAGCTCCTGACCAACAGCTGGCGATGGAAGATGAGCGGCGCGACTTCGACCCCGATATGCAGCGACTTTGCCTGCAGGAACGGCTTGTTGCTAAAGGCCGGATTGTCGGCGATGGAGATATTGTCGGCGACCAGGCTGCCGGAAAGGATGGAGAAGCTCAGGTTGCCCAGCGTCACTTTGCGGCCAAGGGCGGTGGAGAGTTGGGTCTCCAGTGTGGGCCGAAAGGTATTCGCATTGATGAACAACGGGATCAGGAGAACAGCCAGCAACAAAAGAACGACGACGGCGACGAGGATACTCATCAGCGGATGCTTCTTCATGCGAACACCTCTGGAAATTCAAGACGGATGCAACTGCGTATTAGATGCGGGCGCCGACCGTTACAGCTTCAGTCTAGCGATGTGAAGTAGATTCGTCCTGATAGAAGGCGGCAATTTCGGTTGCGTAGCGCTCCACGATAACGCGTCGCTTGAGTTTCATGCTGGGTGTGAGTGCCCCGGTCTGGATAGACCATTCGTCGGCGACCAGGTGGAAACGCTTGATGGTCTCGAAGTTTGCCAGGCCCTGATTGACCCGGTCGATGGTGGCCTGGTATTCGGCCACGATGGCTGGATTGTTGACCAGGTCGACTCGCGAGGCGAAGACGATTCCCCGCTGCCGTGCCAGGTTCTCGAGCGCTGGGAAGTTGGGCGCAATGAGCAAACTGAGGAATTTATGGCGATCACCGACGACGGCGGCGTTCTCAACCAGCAGGCTGTCTTTCAACAGGCTTTCGATCGGCTGGGGGGCGATCATTTTGCCGCCTGAGGTTTTGATCAGTTCTTTTTTGCGGTCGGTGACGTAAAGAAATCCATCTTCGTCGAGGCGCGCGATGTCACCGGTGTGGAACCATCCATCAGGATCGATGGCTTCAGCGGTCGCTTCTGGCTTGTGCCAGTAGCCGGTGAAGACGAAGGGGCCTCTGACCAGCAATTCGCCATCGCTCGCGATGCGGTGTTCGACGGATTCGATGGGCTTGCCGACGGAGCCGATGCGATGATCTTTGGCGTTGTTGAGGGCTAACACAGGCGAGGTCTCGGTGAGGCCATAACCCTCGAAGATGCGAATGCCTACATCGGCAAACCAGCCCGCGGTGTCCATACCCAGGGGGGCTCCGCCGGCGATAAAGTCCTGCACCTTGCCGCCGAAGGCCTGGCTGACTTTTTTAAAGACGAGGCGATTGGCCAGTCGCCAGGTGGGAGAGGTGGGTGTTCTTCCCTGCAGAATTTCGTCGCGATGGCGGTGACCGGTGGCGAGCGCCCAGCGAAAGAGTTTGGTGAGGATGGGTTTGCTGCCGGCGCGGCGGCGTACCTCATCGCGGATCTTTTCATAGACGCGGGGCACAGCGACGAACACAGTGGGCTGGATGGTGGTGAGGGCGGCGGGCAGGCGATCGAAGTTTCCGCAGTAGGCGATGGTCGCGCCATAACAGAGGAGCGCGTAGTCGAGATGGCGGGCCGTGATGTGGGAGAGCGGCAGGAACGAGATGCAGGTGGAGTGGGGACCCCAGGTAAAAGTCCGGGTGCTGTAGTTGAGATTGGAGGCGATGTTCCCGTGGGTGAGCATGACCCCCTTGGGCTCGCCGGTGGTGCCGGAGGTGTAGATGAGCGTTGCCAGATCCTGCGGGTTGACCGGGACGCTGCGCACCCACTGCTGAATGTCGACTGCAGACGCGATGGCGTCAGCGAGGCGTAGCAGGGAGGGCAAGGTGGTTTCGGCGCCGGCTACGTCGTCCATGACGATAATGTGTTCCAGCTGCGTCTGGCTGCGGATGGAGGCCACTTTTTGATATTGCGCTTCGGTCGACACCACAGCTATGCGAGCGGCGGAATCGATGAGTAGGGTGGCGATTTGTTCGGCGGTGAGTGTGGGGTAGATGGGGACATCGACGGCGCCGAGGACGAGTGTGGCAAAGTCGACGACGGGCCACTCCCAGCGATTTTCCGCCAGCAGCGCGATGCGGTCGCCTTTGACAATGCCCCAGGAGCTGAAGGTGCTGGCCAGTGCGTAGACGCGCGCCATGAGTTGGTCAGTCGACCAGGGGTGCCAGTTGCCGACGCCATCCTGCCAGAGAATGGCGCGCTCGCGCTTGCCGGCTGCGAACAGTGCAACGACGTCTACCAGGGTTTCGAGTTTGAACATAAAGGGTGGTTACAAACCTGACGATTGTAACCCGGGTAGGTTGATCGGATGTTGTTATGGCTTGATGGAAGCGTTTGGGGGTCGATTATCCCACTCAAGCAAACCCACCTCCTCTTCTGTGTACCGACAACTTTGTTTGCGGGCGAAGAGAAGCCCTATCCCCATCCCTAGGCTTGGGGGATGGGGGTTAGGCGCACGAAGCGGGCGGATAGATTGACCCAGTCGTTGAGGATCCAGTGGGCTCGGGTGCTGTTGGTCTTTTCTGCGTGCAACAAAATGAGCTGGCGCAGTTCTTCACCGGCATCCTGGTCCAGTTGGGAAAAGGGCTCGGGGGCCAAAAAGCTGGTGTGATAGCGCGTCTGGGAGATGAATGTATCGTCTTCATCGAAGACCCAGGCGGAGCCGCCGGTCATGCCCGCGCCGAAGTTTTGGCCAGTGGAGCCGAGCACCAGAACCAAGCCGCCAGTCATGTATTCGCAACCATGATCGCCAATGCCTTCCACCACCGCCAACGCGCCGGAGTTGCGTACCGCGAAGCGCTCACCGGCCCGGCCGGCCGCAAACAACGAACCGCTGGTGGCACCGTACAGAGCCACATTGCCGAGAATGACGTGCAGCTCGCTTTCCCGCGCGGCACGGCCCTGGCCGCGAAGAATGAGCTCGCCTCCGCAAAGGCCCTTGCCGACAAAGTCGTTAGCCATACCCTCGAGCACCATCTGCATGCCCGGAATGGCGAAGGCTCCGAAAGATTGGCCGGCAATCCCGGTGAGCTTGAAGTTCAGCGGGGTTTCGTTCTCATGCAGTCCGTGCCAGACCAGTTCCCCGGCCAGCCTTGCACCGAGGGTGCGATGCTGGTTGGCAATGGTGGCCTCGACGGAAAAGGGTTCGCCGGCGGCACGGGCGGTAAGCGCAGGCTGCACCCAGGCGTTGTCGATGGCGGCGTGGTCGGTGGGGCGGCGGTTCCGTTGACCCTGCCAACGCACATGCCCCTCGCGGGCGGGCGCGAGCAAAGCGCTCAGGTCGAGTCCGCCGGCGGCGCTTACCTGCTCCAGAAGATCGACACGACCCGTGGCGGCTTCCAGAGAGGGCAGCCCCAGGCTGGCCATCAACGCTTGCAGATCTTTCGTCAGCTCTTCAAAAAAGCGGACTACGTTTGCCGGCTTGCCGCGGAATTTGGCGCGCAGGTCGGGGCGTTGCGTGGCGATGCCGGTGGGGCAGGTGTTGAGGTGGCATTGGCGCGCCATGTCGCAGCCGAGCGCAACCAGCACCGCGGTGCCGAAGGCAAACTCATCGGCCCCGAGCAGGGCAGCGATGAGCACATCGCGGCCGGTGCGCAGACCACCATCACAGCGAAGGCGCACACGACCCCGCAGACCGTTTTGCATCAGCACTTGTTGCGCTTCTGCCAGGCCCAGTTCCCACGGATTGCCGGCGTACTTGATGCTGGAAAGGGGCGACGCGCCGGTTCCACCGGCATGCCCGGCGATGACAATGTAGTCGGCGTAGGCCTTGGCTACCCCGGCGGCAACCGTACCGACACCACACTCTGAAACCAACTTGACGCCGATGGCAGCACGCGGATTGACGCGCTTGAGATCGAAGATCAGCTGGGCCAGATCTTCAATGGAATAAATGTCGTGGTGTGGCGGCGGGCTGATGAGGGCAACGCCGGGCTGCGCGTGGCGCAAGCGGGCGATGAGCTCGGTGACCTTGTGGCCAGGCAACTGGCCGCCCTCACCGGGCTTGGAGCCCTGGGAGATCTTGATCTCAATCTCTTCGGCATGCGCGAGATATTCGGTGGTGACGCCGAAGCGAGCGGAGGCGACCTGCTTCACCTTGTTGTTGAGGATGGCGGGCGCACCCGGGAAGGATGGATACACGGCCGGATCTTCCCCGCCCTCACCGGTATTGGAGCGGGCGCCGAGCAGGTTCATGGCTTCGGTAATGGTCTGATGCGCTTCTGGACTCAGCGAGCCAAGCGACATGGCGGAGGCGATGAATCGGTGGACGATGGTAGGAGATGTTTCCACCTGGTCGAGGGCCAGGGGGGCGGCGGCTGGACGAATCTCCAACAGGTCACGCAGGACGGTTGGCTTGCTTTCGGCTGCCTGGGCATTAAAGGCTGTCCAGGCCTGACCGGGCAATACAGCGAGGGCGGCAGCGCCACGAGCCGTACCAGTGACCACTTGCAGGGCCTTGACGGTTTGGGGTTGCCAGCCATGGGGTTCCGCCCGCTCGTCTTTGCGGAAGCGAACCCAGCCGTAGTCGGGCAGGACTTTGGCTTGCCGCGGAGCGGCCGGCTGCTGGGCGGTGGCCGTCGGGGCCGGTGACTCCGGGCCCCCCGCATTCACCAGGGCGGGCTGGCTGTCTTCATCCTGCGCGGCGGCCCAGCGATCGCGCAGGGCAACCTCCAGCTCGGCAAAGCCAATGCCGGAAATGGGGGACGGGGTGCCTGCGAAACAATTGTCGACCACATCGCGGTCCAGACCCAGGATGTCGAAGAGGTGGGCGCCGCGATAGCTGTCGAGCACAGAAATGCCCATTTTCGACATGATTTTGGCCAGGCCGAGGTCGAAGGCATGGAGCATGTTGGCTTCGCCCTGTTCAGCGTCCAGATTGCGCGCGGTTTCGAGGGCGAGCCAGGGACAAACGGCGCCTGCTCCGTAGCCGAAGAGAACGGCCGCGTGATGCAGGTCGCGACAGTCGCCGGCTTCGACGGCAAGACCGGCATGGGTGCGCACCCCGGCGTTCACCAGCGCGTGATGCACCGCCCCGGTGGCCATTGCCATGGGAATCGCGAGCAGCTCCGAGCGTGCGCCGGGCGCGGCGATGGCGCGGTCGGTGAGCAGCAAAATCGCCGCCCCGCCCCGCACTAATTCGATGGCCTTGGCGCAGAGGTCGTCGATCGCCTGGCGCAGATTGCAGGAAGGGGCGAAGACGCAGTCGAGCACCGCCAGCGGCATCTCGTCGGCGAGCGGATGCTGCCGAGTCCGCAGGGCATGCATCTGGCCCAGCGAGAGGAAAGGAGACTCGAGAGAAAGGCCTGGGATCCGCGCCTTGGTATCGAGGATGTGGGGCCACGGGCCGAGGCGCGTGTGCAGCTGGATGACGATCGACTCGCGGACCGGATCGATAGCCGGGTTGGTGACCTGGGCAAAGCGCTGACGGAAGAAGGCGTAGACCGGGCGCGGCGCGTGAGCCAGAGGGGCCAGAGGGGTATCGTCGCCCATGGACCACACCGCGTCTTTGCCGTCTGCGGCCATAGGGGCAAGCACCATGCGGACGTCTTCGCGGGTGTAGCCAAAGGCCTGCTGGAGCTGGGTCAGGTCTTCAAGCGCAGGGGTAAACGGGACCGGATCGAGCGGGGTGTCTTCGACCAGAGCGCCATAGGTGGTAAAGCGATCGAACTCTTTCAACAACTGATCGTCTTCGAGCAGCTGGTGGGCATCGAGATCGGCGACCAGCATTTCGCCGGGGCCGAGCCGGCCGCTGTGGATGATCCGCTCCGGATCGAGGTCGACCAGGCCGGCTTCTGATCCGGCAACTACCAGGGCATCTTCGGTGAGGAAGAAGCGGCAGGGGCGCAGGCCATTACGGTCGAGCGCGACCCCGACCAGATGGCCATCCGCGAAAGCGAGGGCAGCGGGCCCGTCCCAGGGCTCGACGCAGTCGGCGTGGTAGCGGAGGAAGGGCGATTCCTTTTGCCGGCCGGCCGGGGGCAGTAACATTCTGACGGCTTCCGCAACACTGCGGCCATTGCGGGCCAGCAGTTCAACCACCTCGTCGAGGCTGGTGGAGTCAGAGCCGTCTTTGGTGAGGATGGGGTGGCACTCGGCAGGGATCGTGGCGGCCCGGGCGTCCATGCGGCCCCGGTTGCCCCAAACGGTGTTGATCTCGCCGTTATGAGCGAGGGTGCGGAGGGGCTGGGCGCGGTCCCACGAGGGAGCGACGTTGGTCGCGTAGCGCTGGTGGAAAATGGCGAACGGCGTCACGTACGCCGGATCTGCCAGGTCAGGATAAAAGTCGGCCAACAGGCGCCCAGCGCACATTGCCTTGTAAACGACGGAATAGGACGAGAGCGAGCAGACGTAGCCG
Organism: uncultured Acidobacteriaceae bacterium; assembly: GCA_963834445.1. Lineage (GTDB taxonomy): Bacteria > Acidobacteriota > Terriglobia > Terriglobales > Acidobacteriaceae > PALSA-350. The sequence goes on along the minus strand of CAWIBU010000009.1, from coordinate 1,381,146 downwards.
GCCGCGGCGGTGCCGTCACGCTCAAACTGTTTGCGCGCCAGGTAGAGACGGCGCTCGAAATGGGCGGCGTCGCTCGAGGTGATCAACACCTGACGGATGATCGGGATGGTGGAAAGGGCGATCTCGCCCAGAACCTCTTCCCGGGTGGGCACGACCCGCCAAGCCAGGACCTCGAGCTTTTGCGCGGCCAGGGCCTGCTCGAGCGCTTGCTGACCGGCGCTGTGTTCAGTAGGGAAAAAAACCACGCCGATCGCCAGCGGAGCGCCGGGGGCGAGCGATACACCTGTCGACGCGAGGATAAAGTCGCGCGGGATTGCGGTCATGATGCCGACGCCGTCGCTGCTTTTGCCGTCGGCGGCAATGGCTCCGCGATGCGCCAGCCGGGACAATGCGGTCAAAGCCTGGGTCAGAATTTCATGAGTGGGCAAGTTGCGGAGCGTGGCGACAAAGCCGACGCCGCAAGAGTCCTGATCGAACCGGGGATCGAGAAGGTTAGGTGCACACCCGTGCTGCAGCGTCTTTGAGGCAAAGGAACCCATACGTAACTATAATCCCCGTTTCTGTGACAGGCATCTGGCGATGAAATTTTCTTTTGCACCACGATGGGTAACGGCAAAACCCTATTAATTTTGCTTGAAAAAGGCATCCATTCGTTGACAAACGGACTCTGTATATTTATACATGGAAGTGTATTTTTATGCACGCTGAGCGCGGCTATCGGCCGCGCTCTGATTTTTGGTTGAAAGTTGATCTCTTTTGAAGCAGGACCGGCATAGTGCAATTCGGGAACTCGTTGCGGGCGCCATTATCGGCAGTCAGGATGAGTTGCGCCGCCGGTTGGTGAAGCGCGGTTTCGAGGTGACCCAGGCTACGCTGTCGCGGGATATCCACGAGTTGCATCTCTATAAGGGTCCGAATGGGTACGCGGCGCCGAATGGGCTGGCCGCCGATGACGATGAGGATGCACCCCCGGATACGGCGGAAATGCTGAGCAGCTTTGGCCTGAAAGTAAAACAGGCGCTCAACCAACTGGTGCTGATCACCACCAGCGGCAGTGCGCAACCGGTGGCTCTTGCGGTCGATGGCGAAGATTGGCCAGAGGTGGTGGGAACCATTGCGGGAGACGATACGGTGTTGATCATTTGTCCCGACCAGAAGCGGGCGAGCCTGTTAAAGGATCGCCTGGAAGCGATGATTGGCTAATGAAGAAGGGCCCGATGCAAACTGCAGTTGCTGGAGTGAGCGGCTATGCGGGGATGGAGTTGGCGCGGCTGCTGCTGCACCATCCCGCTCTCCAGGGCAAGCCGCCGGTTTTTGTGGGACGGGACGCGGAACCGGTGCGACTGACGGACCTGCATCCCCAGTTGGCCAACAACAACGGCAACGCGGATTTGCTGGTGGAGCCTTTTTCCTGGGACTTGCTGGAACAGCGTGGCGTCGATCTGCTGTTCCTGGCTACCCCGCATGAGCAATCGCGGAGCTGGGTGCCCGAAGCGCTGGCGCACGGCTTGCGCGTGGTGGATCTGAGTGGGGCATGGCGGTTGCGGGCGCACGAGCATCGCGCGGTTTACAACTTTCACGATGAAGACGCGTCCCTGGCCACCCAGGTGCAAGAGAAAAGTATTTACGGGCTGCCGGAACTGCATCGCGATTGCATTCGTACTGCAAAGCTGGTGGCCAACCCTGGTTGCTATGCCACGTCGATCATTCTGGCGTTGAAGCCGCTGGTAGCGGCGGGATGGGTAGATCTGGATAGAGGCATCATCTGCGATGCGAAGTCGGGTGTCTCGGGCGCGGGCAAAGCGCCGACCCCGGGAACGCATTTCATGTATGCCGCGGACAACCTCTCCGCTTATGGCGTGTTTGGCCACCGCCATATGGGCGAGATGCTGGAGCAGCTTAACCTCGAGGAGTCGCAGCTTATTTTCACGCCGCACCTGTTGCCGATTCCAAGGGGTATTCTTTCGACCACGTACGTGACCTTCCGGGAGAAGAAGGAAGTCGCCGAGGTGGATGCGTGCTTCCGTAATTTTTTTGCCGGGAGCCCCATGGTCAGAGTGTTCAGCCCGGGCAAAACCGGCCGAGGCAGCGCGCATCTGCCACAGATACAGTATTCGGTGCGCACCAGCTATTGCGACATTGGTTTCCAGCTGGCCAAAGACGGGCGCCGTTGCGTGGTGGTTTCGTGCCTGGATAATTTGCTCAAGGGCGCGGCCGGACAAGCGGTCGAGAATATGAACTTGATGTGCGGATGGGATGAAGCGGAGGGACTGGCATGAGATACGTCGTGAAGCTCGGTGGTTCCGCACTGGAAGACCCGGCCCTGTTGCGTGGTTGCGCGCGCGCCATTGCCGTGCTGGCCAAAGACGGCAACGAGGTCGCGGTGGTGCACGGCGGCGGCGCGCAGTTGACCCGCATCCTGAAGCAGATGGGTAAGCAGAGCGAATTCATCGCCGGCCTGCGGATTACCGATGCCGAAACGCGCGACGCCGCGCTCATGGTTTTGGGCGGACGGGTGAACAAGGAACTGGTGGCAGCGCTCGGCGGACACGGGCAGGCCGGCGTGGGCTTGACGGGGGGCGATGGCCTGATCTTCCGCGCGCGCAAGAAGCGTACGACGCCTGACCTGGGTTTTGTGGGCGAGATTGTGGCGTCTGATCCGCGTTGGCTCGAAGCCATCTGGAAGATGGGCGCGGTGCCGGTGATCTCGAGCCTGGCGCTGGGCTTCGACGGCGAGTATTACAACATCAACGCCGATGAGATGGCGGCTGCCTGCGCCGTGGCTTGCGCCGCCGATGCGCTGGTTTTTCTTACCGACGTGCCCGGCGTGCGCGGCGCCAACGGTGAGGTGATGCGCTGGCTCACGGTCGATCAAATTGCCGGCTTGACGCAGACGGCGGTGATCAGCGGCGGCATGCTGCCTAAGCTGAGCGCTTGCCGCGAAGCGCTGCTGGCGGGCGTGAAGCGGGTACGTATTTTGCCCGCGGATGCGGCATCGGTATTACCGGACTTGTGTTCCACCCGGGTACTCCAAGGGACTGAGGTGATGGTGGCATGAACCTGAAAGCAATCCAGGCAGCGGAGGCCAAGCTGCTACTGCCTACTTACGAGCGCAATCCGATTCTCTTTGTCGATGGAGCAGGTATGTACCTGACCGACGAGCACGGAGACAAGTACCTCGACTTGCTGAGCGGCATCGGGGTGAACGCGCTGGGTTATGGACACCCGGCGGTGACGGAGACGATCGTTGCCCAGAGCAGGAAGCTGGTGCACATTTCGAACCTCTACTTTCATGAAGGCCAGGCCGAGCTGGCGTTGCGGCTGACCGAGCGCAGCGGTATGGATCGCGCCTTCTTTTGCAACAGCGGTACGGAAGCATGGGAAGCGGCGATGAAACTGGCGCGCGCTTACTCGGCTTTGCAGCGGAACGAAGGCCATACGCTCGGGACCAAATTTCTCGCGCTCGAAAATAGCTTTCACGGGCGGACCATGGGTTCGGTATCGACGACCCATAAAGACAAGTATCGCGAGCCGTTTCAGCCACTGGTGCCGGGGGTAGAGTTTGTCCGCTTCAACGATGTGGAGCATTTGCGGGCCAGCTTTTCGAACGACGTCTGCGCCATCCTGATTGAACCGGTGCAAGGCGAAGGCGGGATTCGCCCGGTGTCGCAGGAGTTTTTTGCCGCCGCACGCGAGTTGACGCAATCGACCGGCGCGCTGCTGATCGCGGATGAAATTCAATCCGGCCTGGGCCGCACCGGCAAGTGGTTTGCGTACCAGCATTTTGGCATTCAGCCGGATGTGACCACGCTGGCCAAGCCGATCGCCGGCGGGCTTCCGCTGGGCGCGATGCTGTGCACCGAGGAAGCAGCACGCGGCATTCATCCTGGCTTGCATGGCACCACGTTCGGCGGTGGGCCGCTGGCGTGTGCGGTTGCCATCACGGTCATCGATGCCATCGAGCAGCAAGGCTTGCTGGCCAACATTCAACAGACCGGTGCGTACTTCAAGCACCAGCTGCACGATCTGGCCGCCAGGCACGAGAGCATCGTCGATGTGCGCGGCATGGGGCTGATGCTGGCCATTGAGATGAACTCTGCCGACCTGGCCAAGCAGATCGTCGCCAGGATGCTCGAGCGCCACATCCTGATCAATCGGACCAGCGACACGGTGCTGCGCTTTCTGCCGCCCTACATCATGGGCCGCGAGCATGTGGATCTGGCGGTCACTGCGCTCAACCAGATATTGGCGGAGCAGAACGCAGGGGTGCCCAGCTTCGCGGTCGCGCATCAGAATACAGGGGGGGCGCAAAATGGCTAGCAAGACACTGGTCGTCGAAGAACACGCATTCCATCAGGAGAGCAACATGCTTGCTCAAGCTACGGTGACGCTTGCCGGCCGCGATCTTTGCTCGATTGCCGATCTCTCGCGGTCAGAGATTGCCGCCATCATGGAACTGGCGCACGCGATCAAGGCGAACCCGTCGGACTATCGCTACTCGCTCGACGCCCGCCAGATGGTGATGTTTTTTGAAAAGGCGTCGCTGCGCACGCGGCTCACCTTCGAGGCCGGGATGAATACGCTGGGCGGCTCGGCGATGTTCGTCGACCAGACGCAGTCGCCGCTGGGCGAACGTGAATCGCTGGCTGATATTGCACGCAACGTAGAGCGCTGGGTGAGCCTGATCGTGCTGCGCACGTACTCTCACGAGACCATTACCGAGATGGCGGAATATTCGCGGGTTCCGGTGATCAACGCGCTCAGCGATCTGGAGCATCCCTGCCAGGCTTTGGCTGACTTCATGACCATTGAGGAACGGTTTGGCTCGGCGCGTGGGGTCAAATTCACTTACGTTGGAGACGGTAACAATGTGTGTCACTCCTTGATGCTTACGGCTGCCCTGCTGGGTGCGCACTGCACGGTGGCTGCACCCAAAGGTTATATGCCCAAGCAGGAGATCACGGCGCAGGCCAGGAAGCTCGGTGAAGAGAGCGGAGCGACGCTGACCCTGACGCACGATGTGGTGAGTGCGGTGCGCGGCGCCGATGCGGTGTACACCGATGTTTGCACCAGCATGGGCTTTGAGCATGAGGTGACCAAGCGGGCGCCCATCTTCAAGCCTTACCAGGTGAACGAAGCGTTGATGGCGCATGCCGCGCCCCAGGCCGTGTTTATGCACTGCCTGCCGGCGCATCGCAATGCGGAGGTTACTGATGCGGTGCTCGATGGGCCGCAATCGGTAGTGTTTGAGCAGGCAGAGAATCGTCTGCACGCGCAGAAGGCGCTAATGGTTCTGCTGCTCGGCGGCGGGATGGCCGGCGGCCAGAACAACGCGGCTCGCTAGATGAAAGACCAGATCACGCGTGCGGGGAAAGAAACAGCAGGTCCCTCCACTGCGCTCCCCCGAATTCCTGTCGAGGTCGGTGGCGCTGGCGGACTTCATGCGGCTTTCCTTGATGAAAGCCGCACACGCGAATCTATCTGGCGCAGCGAAACAGGAATTCGGGTACGCTCCGGTCGGGCTGACAAATTTGTTTGGGGGGACGAAATTTAGCAACAAATTTGTCATCCCGACCGGAGCGTAGCGCAGTGGAGGGACCTGCTGTTTCTTTCCCCCGCACACGCGTTTAATACGCACCCACAATCTATGAAGGAGTTTTACATGTCGAAGAAAGTTGTTCTTGCTTATTCTGGCGGTCTTGATACCTCAATCATTATTCCCTGGCTCAATGAGAATTACGGTATGGATGTAATCGCCATGATTGCCGATGTTGGCCAGGGCGAAGACTTGGACGAAGTGGTGAAGAAGGCCTACGCGACTGGCGCCAAGAAGGCGGTTGTGCTCGATCTGCGCGACGAGTTCGTGCGTGAGTACGTGTATCCAACCGTACGGGCCGGCGCCATCTACGAACATAAATATTTGCTGGGCACTTCGATCGCGCGGCCGGTCATCGCCAAGCATCAGGTCGCAGTGGCGCTTGCAGAAGGCGCCGAAGCAGTGGCCCACGGATGCACCGGCAAGGGGAACGACCAGGTTCGTTTTGAGCATGCCTACCAGGCCCTGGCTCCCGACCTGAAGGTCATCGCTCCCTGGCGGGAATGGACCCTGAAGTCGCGTGAGGATTGCTTGGACTATGCAGAGGCGCACGGCATCCCAGTGGCAGCAAGCCGGCAGAAGATCCACTCCCGCGATCGCAACCTCTGGCACATCAGCCATGAAGGCGGCGAACTGGAGAATGCCAGCAATGCACCATTGGCCAGCACGTGGGTGATGACCCGGTCCCCCCAGGAAGCCCCCGACCGTGAGGAAGTGGTGGAGATTGGCTTCGTCGAAGGCAAGCCTGTTTCGGTGGACGGTATGCAACTGGAGCCAGTACAGATCGTTGAGCTGTTGAACGAGATTGGCGCGCGCAATGCTGTGGGCCGTATCGACCTGGTGGAGAACCGCTTCGTTGGCATGAAGAGCCGCGGCCTGTATGAAACCCCGGGTGGCACGCTGATCACGACGGCGCACCGCGAGTTGGAAGCGCTGACCCTGGACCGCGAAGTGATGCACTATAAGCAACAGGTCGCGCTGAAATATGCCGAGCTGGTGTACTTCGGTCTGTGGTTTACTCCGCTGCGCGAAGCCCTCGACGCTTTTGTCGACAACACCCAGAAGCATGTCACGGGTACAGTCAGCCTTTCTCTCTACAAGGGAAATATAACCGTCGCCGGGCGGCACTCCCCCTTCTCGCTCTACTCCGACGATCTGTCTTCGTTCACGATGGGCGATAGCTACGATCAGAAGGATGCCAAAGGCTTCATCCAGATTCTGGGTTTGCCGGCACGCACGCGGGCGCGTCTGCTGCAAAAGAAAGAGGCGCACCAGTGAAGATGTGGTCTGGCCGCTTCCGCGAGCCACTAGACCACGACTTCGAACAATGGCAACGATCGCTGGCATTTGACTGGCAGCTGCTTCCCCAGGAAGTAGCTGCCAGTAAGGCCCATGCCCGCACCATCGCCGCCGCCGGCATCCTCACGCCGGCGGAACTGGAGCAGATCGTCGGCGCGCTTGACGGAATTCGTGACGAGTATGCGCAGCGTCCGCCCAGCGACATTTACGACTGCCTGCAAGCGGAGGATATTCACCACTTCGTCGAATTGGAGCTGGTGAAGCGCGTCGCCGACCTGGGTTTCAAGCTGCACACCGGCCGTAGCCGCAACGAACAGATCGCCACCGACCTGCGCCTTTTTGTGCGCGAGAAGTGCAGCGTGATCGCCAACAACCTCGCGGACTGGATTCGCGCGCTGACCCAACAAGGGCGAAATGCCGGGGATGCGGTGATGCCCGCCTACACCCATTTACAACGCGCGGAACCGGTGCTGGTTGCGCACTGGCTACAGGCGTACGTGGAGATGCTGCTGCGCGACATAACCCGGCTGGGCGATTTAAGCCGCCGGTTGAGTTATTGTCCACTAGGCTCCGGGGCAGTCGCGGGTGCGACCCTGGCGTTAGACAGGACCATTGCCGCGCGGGAGCTGGGCTTCACGGCGCCGACGGCCAACAGCATGGATGCGACCAGCGATCGCGATTTCGCTCTCGAGTTTCTGCAGGCCTTGACCTTGATTGCACTGCATGCCAGCCGCTTCGCGGAAGAGATCACGCTGTATGCCACCGCTGAGTTCGGCTTTGTGGAGTTGCCGGAAGCGTTTTCGACCGGTTCGAGCGCCATGCCGCAAAAGAAGAACCCGGATCTGACGGAGTTGGTACGCGCCAAGGTGGCCCGCATCAACGGCGCGGCGCAGACGGTCACGATGCTGCTCAAGGGTCTTCCGCTGGCTTACAACAAAGACCTGCAAGAGAGCCAGGAGCCGATTTTTTCCGCCTGCGACGCCGCGGTGCGCATGACGGGGTTGCTGGGCAGATTTACGGCGGCCCTCCACTTCAACATCGCGCGCATGCGCAGCGCCTGCGAGACTGGATATCTGAATGCGATGGCAGCCGCCACCTACCTCGTGCACAAGGGAGTTCCCTTTCGCAAGGCGCACGAGAAAATTGGGTTGGCGGTGCGTTATGGTTTGGAGAAGGGTTGTGAACTCGACGGCCTCACGCTCGCGGAGCTGAAGGAGTTTGGGCCGGAGTTCGAGGCTGATTTTTTTGCCAGCATCACCCTCGATGCCACGGTGAACTGCCACGACGTGATGGGTGGCACTGCGGGTGGTCGAGTGCATGAGGCCCTGGCAGCGCAGGAAGCAAGGCTCAAGGTAGCCATGGGACAGATCGATGGAAATTCGTAAGGCGCGGCTACAGGATGCGTCCAACATATATGAGTTGGTGAACAGCCTATCGCAGGACGGGACGTTGCTGCGGCGGGCTTTCGCGGAGATCTGCGAGAACGTACGCGACTTTACGGTCGCGGAATCGGCGCAGGGCGTGTTTCAGGGCTGTGGCGCGTTGCATCTTTACGGTCCACATCTGGCAGAGGTTCGCTCGATCGTGGTGCGTCCGGAGGCCAAGAGTAAGGGCACGGGCGGCATGTTGCTGCAGACGCTGCTGGATGAAGCCGAGGATCACGGTGTGGGCTGTGTATGCCTGTTTACGCGCATCCCGGATTTCTTTTTCAAGCACGGGTTTCGCGTGGTGGAAGACCGCACGGCGTTGCCCGATAAGATTTACAAAGACTGTCAGAACTGTCCGCGGCTCTACCGCTGCGATGAAGTGGCGATGGCGCGCGGGCAGATCCCTAAGGTGTCGATCCTGGGAACCAGGATCGAGGCCGAGCAACTGGTGCGGTTGACGGGGTAGGGTCTCACCTGTCATCACGCAGATCGCTTATCCAGGTATTGATTTTGATCTTGGATTTGAAAGCGGGTAGCGCGCCGACGTATTTCTCGAAAGGGTTCGTCTGTGCGTGGCGAATCACAGCCCGCCCTCCTTGCAGAACAAACTCGACGCAATCACCTGCGTTCAGGCCCAGATGTCGGCGTATTTCGATCGGGATCGTGAGCCGTCCCCTGCTATCTATGTTGCTGCTTGGAGCCATCTTGGCTCCTCCTCTAAGAACGCTAACTTTAGCCGTTGCGTTTAGCCTACCCAGCTCTCAGACAGAACGCCATGATGCTAGTGTAGTGCATCGATAATCTCATCATTTATCGGTACCGCATTTTTTATCGGTACCGCATTTTTCGTTCCAGAACTGGCCACACACGCTGCGCCAAAATTAGGTTCCCTGTATCAGGACACGACTCTAGTCGGGCCATAAGCGATTGAAAAGATGTTGGGCTGCCTCGCCGCAGCGAGCATTAGCCCCTGAGGTACGTCTTTTCCCGCCCGGTCCCGAGTCTCCGCATGCCTGTTCCAGCCTGAAAATGAAGGGAAAACGCACTTCGAATACTCAATGATCGAAGGACGGTATAGGAAATAAGGCTGGTAGGGTTGGGGAGTTTGCTGCAGTTCGCGTGCATACACTGATAGGACGATCACCTTCAATGTCGTTTGAAGCAGCGTTTTTACGAATGCCGTTAAACTGAGAGCCCGATGAGTTCAAGGATAGCCCGTCTTGTTTTCGGCGCAATTCCGACGGAAGTCGCGTTTGAAGATGCGCGCGTTGCTGATCTATGTGCCACGGACACGGGCCAAGCCACCTCTCTCCTCGACCAATTGCAGCAACAGTTTTCGTCCGACGAGTCACTCGTGGAGCGCTTGCAAAACGGCGATGCCGGTGCCTTGACGGTTCTGTTCGAACGACACAGCCCGCGCCTTTTTGGCATAGCGCGCCGCATTCTGCGCAATGATGCGGAAGCAGAAGATGCCGTTCAGCAAATTTTTCTTGACGTCTTCCGCTCCGTTCACCAATTCAACGCCGATAAGGGAAGTTTCAAGACCTGGCTGATGATGTTCGCTTACCAGCGAATCTTCAACTGCCGTCGATCGCTCGCCGCAAATCGCTTTTTCCAGACAGACTCTTTCGACGAACTTCTGCCGGAGCTGCTTACCGGGCCGGAAGTCACCTCCGGCTACTCCCTGGGGGAAATGAATATTTTGGTCGAACAAGCCTTGAGTAGTCTCAAACCTCACCAGAGAAGGACGATCGAACTTGTCTACTACGAGGGACTGACGGCAGAAGAGGTTGGAACTCGGACCGGAGAAACAGTCAGAGTTGTACGTCACAATCTGTATCGTGGCCTTGAGAAGCTTAGAAGGGCTTTCGCTGGTACGGCATCCGCAAACAGACACGTTCGGAAGGAGTCGTCGAGATGACGGCAAACCACGTTCACTTCGAGGTCTTGTGTACACTTGCGGCGAGCGGTCAGCTCACGCAAATTGAACTGGCGGAGTTGCGTGAGCACGAGATGACCTGCGGTGCTTGTGGCAGGCGGATGGCAGAACTGATTGAGTTACGCGCTCACCTTCTGCTCGCCCACGCCATGACTCATCCAGGCAGGCGTCCACCCGGAGGCATGAAGGACCGCTTCATCGCACGTGCGATTTGCGAAGGAATTCCGCTCAGCACACGATCCTCGACCATAAATGCAAGAATGCTGGGGTGCGCAGCCGCAATCATACTGGGCGTGCTCAGCATCGCAGTCGTCCATAAGAGGGGCTTTGCCCCGGAAACTTCCACAGGCATCAACTCGCATCTTCTTCTCGCTATTCATGCCAAAAACAACAGTCATGCGGAAACGGGTTCAAGCAACCTGCTGCGCAGTTCCGTACCGCAGCGCGACAATGTTCTTTTGCGAGATAAGGCTGGTTTCGCGCGTCGACGGCATGGACACCGAGTAGTTCAGACAACAGAATTGTTAGCTTCCGCTACCCGACTAAGCCACCGGTTTGTACTAAACAGGTATGCGCAACAGAACAGTCTCATGCGAGACTACCCCTCCACGAGGGTTCTGCCGGATGCGTTAAGATCATCGTCCCCATGGTTTCAAGCGCCCGTATTGGCTCTTCGAATAGATTCAGAGATCAACAAGGGAGAAGCACCAGGTTTACTGGCTGATTGCGAATATTGCTCTTTTGGTTCTTCGAGCGTTCGACCTCGTTTTGTCTTCGCGCCATCCGCTGACAAGGTTGGCTACGGAGCTCTTGATCTGGACATGCACTCATCAAACTCAAGACCACATTTCAATCTGGATCCAACCGCATTCCATCTTATTCAGGGTTTGGTTCCCTAGACTCCACCATAGTAGACGGGTCACCGATGAAGAATACCTCTTCGCTAGTTATTGTCTTCTGCGTTGCAGCTCTAAGTGCCATAGAGGCGCAAACTCCGCCCATACGAGAGAATGTGCAACATATCGTCACGGTGAACTTTAACGCCGTTGCCATTCAGACGGCAGAAGCGCAGAGGGACCTGAACGCCCTGCAAGCAAAGCTTGCTCCTCGCCAAGCTGCGTTGAAAACGCTGAACGACGAGGTGGAAGCATTACGAAAACGGATTGATAACACCGGCGACAAGCTCAGTGATACAGAGCGATTAACGGAGACCCGAGCACTCGACAGTAAAGAGAAGCAGCTACAGCGCGAAGCAGAAGATTTCAAGAATGACTCGCAGAACGAGTCGCAGCAGATTTTTCAACGGGTTGGGCAGAAGGTATTTGCCTTCCTGCAGACTTACTCAAAGCAACATGCATACTCCGCTGTCATCGAGCGAGGTTCAGACGCAAACCCAGTCGTCTGGTATGCAGCCCCTAACATCGACATTACGGATGACCTGATCAAGGCCTACGACGCGCAGGCTGGGATTCGACCGATATCGAGCGATCCTAACCAACGCAATCCTGCGAAATCACCGCCGTCACAGCCTAACCCGCATTTCTCACGATCAAGTGGCAGTAACGGTGGAGGGCATTTAGAAAGTGGCTTGGAAAGGCCGTCTTTTCATGGCATAACTGCGTTATCGAGACGTAGTTATAGCCGAGGAAAGGCGGCCTTTCTGATGACAGAGTGTAACCAAGAAACGTTCGCATTTACAGCCCATTTTTCGCGCCGGGTGGAAGCCGGCTTTACCGCCGGTCAGGTTTCCAGCGACGGCGGTGTCGCTGCTGTTGCGCGAGACGGACCGGAAGATCAACCTGCTGGGCCGTCTGGCGGGCATGCTTTCAGCGACGGCCGTCGCCGCTGCTGGTCAAGCACCAGCTTATCGGAGATGCTTTCGCAGCGCATCTACGGGCTGGCGCTGGGCTACGAAGACCTGAACGATCATGAGCAATTGCGCTCCGATCCGCTGCTGGGGTTGCTCAGCGGCAAGCGGGAGCTGGATGAGCCGCTGGCGGGCAAGAGTACGCTGAACCGGCTGGAACTGGTTGGCCGCAGCGGACGCTATCACAAGATCGGCTACTCGGCCGAGGCCCTTGACCGGCTGCTGGTGGATCTCTTCATCGAGTCGCATCGCCACGCGCGCCCGACGAGATCGTGCTCGACCTGGACGCCACCGACATCCCGCTCTACGGCCATCAGCCGGAGCGCTTCTTCCATGGCTACTACGACAGCTACTGCTATCTGCCGCTGTACATCTTCGCCGGCGACCAGTTGCTGTGCGCGCGGCTGCGTCCGGCCAACCAGGATGCGGCGGCCGGCTCGGTGGAGGAAGTGAGCCGCATCGTTGCGCAACTGCGTGAGCGCTGGCCGGAGATAGATCGTGCTGCGGGCCGACTCCGGCTTCTGCCGCGAAGAGCTGATGGCCTGGTGCGAGCGAAACAAAGTGCGATTATCGTCTTCGGCCTGGCGCGCAACAAGCGGCTGCAGAAGATCATCGGCGCCCAGATGCACCAGGCGCGAGTCTGCTTCATCAGAGCACCGGCAAGGCCGCCCGCGTCTTCGCCGAGTTCGACTATCGACCACGAGGAGCTGGTCCCGTGCACGCCGCGTGGTGGCCAAGGCCGAGTATCTCGACAAGGGCGAGAACCCGCGCTTCATGGTCACTTCGTTCACTGCCGGAGCAGTGGGCCGCGCAGCATCTATACGAAAAGTTCTACTGCGCCCGCGGCGAAATGGAGAACCGCATCAAGGAACAGATGTGCCTGTTCGCCGACCGGCTCTCCACCGACGAAATGAAGGGCAATCAGTTCCGGCTCTACTTCTCCGCGCTGGCCTACACGCTGGTTGAGGCGCTCCGCCGGCTGGCCCTCAAAGGCACCGAGTGGGCTCAGGCGCAGGTCGATACCATCCGCCTCAAGCTGTTCAAGATCGGAGCCATCGTGCGCATCAGCGTGCGCCGCATCCTGCTCCAGCTCAGTTCGGCCTATCCGTGGAAAGATATCTACGCAGATGCCTTCCACGCCCTGCGCTGCTGAAACTCGGCGCGCGACCAATTCCAAGTCCACCTTGACCCAACCCCGGCTGGGCGCAGCCATGCCAAAATGACTCTCGCTCACCACCAAACAGGTCGTCGCACGCCAGAAATTATCTCGGTCGACCAACCCATCACTCCCAAGCGCCGCAACGCAGGTATCGCACCGTCACCTGCGCAAAATCGTTTATGGTGAGAAATGCGGGTTAGGGGTGTACGGCTCTGTGTCGCGTCCGCATGCTCGCTCTCTTCGATGTGCTTGAGCACACCATTCCATAGCTTCACGCGGGCAAGGAGTGCTTCTTCGGCGGATGCGGCGGCCTCTTCCCAGAGGGTCGGATCGTTGCCACATAGATCGGCGACTATCTTCAGCGCAAGCGGCCCGTGATCGTCACCGTCGACCTCGATGTGTCTCTCCAGATACCAGACAAACTGGTCTAATTGGCCGCTTATATCTTGATTAAGTTGACGGACCAACGAGCGAAACATATCTGGAATCGCATCCTCGCGGCCAAAGGCGAAGACGGCGGCCTGGGCGGCCGGCGTGCCCTCACGAATGACTCGGAAGGTTGTCTCTACGAAGTCATTCGCTGCCTTGGGGATGGCTTCAAACGGTAGCCTGTGTATGCCTTGCCCGGCACGGTTGATGAGTTGTTGGATCGGTCGCGTATCGGCCTGCACCTGTTGCATGGCTTCCAGGTAAAGCTCGAAATGGCTGATCGGACGGCCCTGAAAGAGATCGCTCTCTTCACCGAGCACGATCTCGTTGATGAATCGGCGACTCGCCGGGGAACGGGTCGGTGTCCATGGCAACTCTACGCAGGTAAGCGTCCGCTGCAGGGATTTGAGCAGACTCATAAAGTCCCAGACTGCGAAGACATGCGACTCCATAAACAGGCGGACGTGGTGGAGCGTGTGCATCCGTTCATAAAGTGGATGGTTGGCGAGTTGACGGCGCAGCGGCTCCAGGCGCAACTCGATAGCTTTCGTAGAAGAGGCGAATCCTATAGCGCTCACTCTCGTATTATCGCGTCTTCGGTGGCCACAATCGGGTCTGTTGCACGCATTGGTTTTGATGACGAGCGTGACCTAGTTCTCCGATGGCCTTTCCACATGGTCGATCACGAAGACCTCATCCAGTGCTTTGGTTGCCGTCAACTTAAGGCCGAGTTGCTCCTGGATGGCGGTGTACAAATCGGGGGGCGCATCCGGTCCGGGCTGTGCGTCGGCGGGCGACCATTTGAGCGTTATGTCGTATTTCCCTGCTAAGCCGGTTTGATCCACGACGGGGCGGTCGAGCACGGAGCGCTGCAACATTTCAGCGAGCGAGGCCGTGGCTGCGTTATAGAGATCGAGCTCCCCGGATGGGCGAAAGCCCAGGCCAGGGAGGCCACTCGGATCTCCCTTACTCTTCGTAAGCTTTGGTCCGGTTTTGGCAACGGTCAGTACGTAGACCGGAATCTCTCGCTTGTCCGGATGAAAAGCCAGCTTGAAGCGATCGGCAAGCAACTTCTGCACCATGCCTTTCCATTGTTGGGTGCTGGGCAGGCCTTGGCCGTCCTGTTGTGCCTGCAGATCGTATTTGTCGGTCGCGGCCCAGGCGGGTCCGCCGATGATCTGTTTGGCGTGGAGAACATAGCCCCAGGCAATCAGGTCATTCAAGGTGGTGTTGTTGGTGGATAAGCGACGGCCTCCCGAGATCAGGAACCTTTTGTAGGTTGGCCCGCTGGGGTCGCTGGGCTTGAGGGTGGCAACCTCGAAGCTGGGCGATGCGCTGGCGGCCATCGGCGGCAGCGTCGCTTGCGCGCGCAATGAGGCCATCGGCAGTGTGCCCAACACCAACAACGTGATCACGGCCAGCAGATGCCTAAATCGTGGTTTAGGTGCAGTCGTGTCGGTCATGATCGTTACATCCTCGTTCGCTGAGGTCTCGTCCAGTGGCAATCGAATTGAGTTTACGCTACAGAGATATGATTCGGATTCGGATTAGGAGGAACTACGTGCGTCTCCGCTCCATGCTGTTTTAGTTTGCCGGCTTTGTCCCAGCCACCAAACAACTCATCGGTGGCCCATTCAAGCTTTGCTTAACGCTGTGGGAGCCGTTTACTCCACCGCCGATCTGAAGCTCTTGAACACGATCGCGTTGCAAACGGCGGCGGCCATTGAGAACTCGCTGCTGGCCGCAGAGATGGTGGGCGCGGCTCGCGACCGTGAGCAGCTTATCGCCATTCAGAAAGAGCTCGACACGGCGCGCACGATTCAGCATCTGCTGGTTCCGCGGACTTTTCCGCCCTTTCCCGAACGCAGGGATTTCGATCTCCATGCGCAGATGACCTCTGCTCGTGCGGTGGGGGGAGATTTCTTTGATTTCTTTTTGATTGACGACCACCGGCTTGGCATTGTCATCGGGGACGTCTCGGGCAAAGGCATTCCGGCTGCCCTGTTCATGGCCGTTACCCGTACCCAGGTCAAGACCACGGCCCAACGCGGCATGCCTCCGGCCGAATGTTTTCTCGAGGTGAATCGGGTCTTGGTGCAGGAACGGTTGGGCCAAGCAGAATTCCTATCTTCAGGGCACAAATAGTTGCAATTAGGAGCGCTTTTCCGGGGGCGGTTTATCGTAACACGGGGGTATTTGGGATTTGCGCGCCCACAGCAAGGCGGGCACGGATCTCGGGGGGAAAGCGGTAAAGCTGCAATCGCCGCCTGTAGCGACACTAACTACTTGCTGAAATAGCGGCGCCGAATCCAGAAAGCTACTTCGACCAGGCCGATGAGCGAGGGGACTTCGATCAGGGGGCCGACTACGCCAACGAACGCTTCCCCTGAGTTCAACCCGAATACAGCCACCGCCACCGCAATCGCCAGTTCGAAGTTGTTGCCCGCCGCGGTGAAAGACAGCGTGGCAGATTGTGCGTAGTCAGCCCCCAGCTTCCTGCCCATCCAGAAGCTGACCAGGAACATGATGAGGAAGTACAGGACGAGTGGGACCGCAATCTTCAACACATCGAGCGGCAAGCGGACGATGAGATCGCCCTTGAGCGAGAACATAACCAAAATGGTGAAGAGCAGCGCGACCAGCGTGAGCGGGCTGATGCGGGGAACAAAACGCGTACGGTACCATTGCTCTCCCCGGGCGCGAATCAGGAAGTAGCGGGTGAGAAAGCCCGCGACAAAAGGGACTCCGAGATACAGTCCGACGCTCTTTGCAATTTGCACGATACCGACGTTGACCACGCTTCCCGCAAGGCCAAACCACTTGGGAAAAACGGTCAGGAACGCCCAGGCATAAAGGCTGTAAAACAGCACCTGGAAGACGCTGTTCATGGCGACCAGGCCGGCAACGTAATCCGTGTCTCCCTCCGCCAGTTCGTTCCACACCAGTACCATGGCGATGCAACGCGCAATACCGATCAGGATGAGGCCGCGCATGTAAGCGGGCTGGCCGCGGAGAAAAACGATCGCCAGAACAAACATCAGAACCGGGCCGATCAGCCAGTTCTGCACCAGCGATAAGCCGAGCACACGCTTGTTGCGAAAAACTTCTCCCAGCTTTTCGTAGCGGACCTTGGCTAAAGGCGGGAACATCATGATGATGAGCCCGATCGCGATGGGTAGGTTGGTGGTTCCCGTCTGAAAGCGATTGACGAAGCCGGCCGACGACGGCACGAAGTGGCCGATACCAACCCCGATGGCCATGGCAAGAAAGATCCAGAGCGTCAGGAATCGGTCGAGGAACGAGAGGTGCTTGCGCGCGCCTGGGGCGCAGACGCCTGCTTGCGTCGCGGCCATCAGCAGCCCTCGCAAAAGGGTGCCGCGATGGCCATGGGTACCGGCGCTCCTTCGAGCAGGGCATACTTTGCCGGTGCACAACAAGCTTTGGTCAAGCGCGCTCTGTCTGCCCGCATCTCTCTGTCTTCCCTGAGCCAGTCAAGCGTCTGGCGAAGGATCTGCGCCGCACCGATATGGGGCGGCATCACGATGCGATAGTGCATCCATCTTCCCTCACGCCTGGCTGCGATGACGCCGGCGCTGCGCAGGTAAGCCAGGTGCCGTGAAATTTTTGGCTGCGGTCCACCCAGTATTTCGACGAAGTAGCAGACACAGATCTCCTGCTCGCCCATCAGGTTTAACAGGCGGAGCCGGGTTTTATCGCCGAGCGCCTGGAAAAACCGTTCTACATTGAAGTTCTGCTTAGCCGCCATGCTTCTTAATATATACGCATTGACGTATTTATATCCAGGGAATATAGTCGCCTAAGCAAATATATATCGGGAGGCAGAGATGGCACAGCAGGCAATTGGTTCAGTAACGGAAGCGGTGCAGGCGAAGTACGGCGCGGTGGCGGAGAGCACGCTCTCGAACAACGACGCGGGGGTGAAGGCGGTCGCAGAAGCGTTCGGCTACAGTGCCGAAGAGTTGGCTTCGATTCCGGCAGGCGCGAACATGGCGCTTTCCTGCGGCAACCCCACGGCAACGGCGCACCTGCGAGCAGGTGAGGTGGTGGTTGATCTGGGCTCGGGCGGTGGACTCGATGTGTTTCTTGCTGCGCGTATGGTTGGCCCCAGCGGCCGCGCGATTGGCATCGATATGACGGAAGCCATGATTGAGCGGGCGCGAGAGAACGCGGAAAAGGGTGGCTACACCAATGTGGACTTTTATCACTCGACCATCGATCAGATGCCGCTACCAGCCGCGTCGGTGGATTGCATCATTTCCAACTGCGTCATCAATCTTGTGCCCGACAAGCCGGCGGTGTTCCGTGAGATGGCGCGTGTGCTCAAACCAGGTGGGCGTGTGGCGATCAGCGACATCGCGCTGAAGCATGACTTGCCGGTAGAGGTGGCCCAGAGCATGGCGGCATATGTCGGCTGCATCGCGGGAGCGATTCGGATTGACGACTACCGCGCGGGCCTGCTTGCCGCCGGGTTCGAGCACGTGCAGATTGTAGACAGCGGCGCCGATTTGAATGCGTATGCCAAGGTTGAAAACCAGGCCGCCTGCTGCTCACCCCGCATGGAAACAGCCAATCCGTTCGCAGTTGTGGAAGGTGGCTGCTGCACACCCGCTGTCAGCCAGCCCTCATTTCATGATGAGCTGACCACTCTACTCTCGAACTACGACGTGAACGCGGCAGCAGCCAGTGTGAAGGTTTATGCGGTGAAGCCGGCTGCCGCAAAGGACAAGGCTTGCTGCGGGCCTGAATGCTGTTCGTAGAAAGCGGCAATCACTCCAGGTTCGTCGAAAAGGAAACTCAAATGCCGCATTACAACGTTCTATTTCTTTGCACTGGCAATTCGAGCCGATCGATTATGGCGGAGGCGATCATGAACCGGAAGGGTGCACCCACCTTTACGGCATTCAGTGCCGGCAGCCATCCATCCGGCACCGTGCGGCCGGAAGCCCTGCGGCAGATCAAAGATGCAGGACTGAGCGCGGAGGGATTTCGCAGCAAGTCCTGGGAGGAATTCACTCGACCCGATTCGCCTCAGCTCGATTTCGTATTCACGGTTTGCGATAACGCAGCGAACGAAGTGTGCCCGGTGTGGCCGGGCCAGCCCATGACTGCTCATTGGGGCATTCCCGATCCGGCGGCGGTGCAAGGCACGGCGGAGGCGATCGAGCGAGCCTACCGCCAGGCCTTTTCAATGTTGATGACGCGCATCTCTTTGCTGCTGGCTCTTCCGCTGGCGACGATGAATTCCCTGGCCATCAAGGGAGAGATCGACAGAATTGGAAAGCAGTAGTGCCAATCATCAGGATCGCAGACATTTTCGAGGAGATACGATGTTTCAGGTAATTTTCGCTTGTGTACACAATGCCGGCCGCTCGCAGATGGCGGCGGCCTTCTTTAACCAGCTCGCTGACCTGGCGCGCGCGCAGGCCTTGTCCGCCGGGACTGAGCCAGGACAGCGGGTCCATCCCGAAGTGCTGGAGGTTATGCGGGAAGCAGGGATCGACTTGAGTGGCGCCAAACCGCAGAAGCTGACTGCGGAACTGGCCCAGGGCGCTCAATTGCTCATCACCATGGGCTGCGGCGACAAATGCCCTTATGTTCCGGGACTACGCCGGGATGATTGGCCGCTGCCCGATCCCAAAGGGCGCCCCCTCGAAGAAGTGCGCGCGGTACGCGACGATATCCGTCAACGTGTGCTGAGTTTGCTGAAAGCAGAAAGATTAGGAAAGCAGGCCGTCTAGTAGGTCGTCGTACGGACGATAGCGGCGGCCTCTGCCACGGTGAGATGGTCAGCGACTCGCTGAAAGCCATGATGGGTGGACTCTTCGTCTCGGGAGAAGCTTTTCAAAAACAGCAGGCTTCCATTTACATGAATGCTTATCTTTGTCGTCTTCCATTGGCCAGGAGCCACTTCTTCGCGCGTAAAGGAGAAGTGGCTTCCGTCACTCACCTCGCCCAGCAGCCCAAAGCCAAATTGCACCTTGTGATCGAGATGCGCATTGATCGCGCATAGACGCATAGCCGGCAGATGAACGAGCAATGTGCCCGACATGGCGTGGATGATGCGATCCTGATACGTCTGCTCTTGAAACGATGGATTCGGTTGAAAGGCAATCCGGGTACAACCGGAATCAGAGCCCTGCAACTGGAAGAGAAAGGCGCGGGGAAGTTCGGTCAGCAACTCCGCCATGCGCCCCTCATCGTCTTTGCGCGACTGGGCTTCGCGCCGAAAGTCATCAGGATGGTTCACCAGGTTCGTGATGCGGTTATCTTCGCTCTTCTTCTGCTCCCCGGATAATGGCTTACCGTCTTCTGCGACCAGGCGGTGCATGCGTCCCTCCGGCGTTTCGACCACCAGCTCATCCCAAAGATGGCCCCTGGTTCGCGCGGAGCGCACTTCCCTTCTATATAGGAAGCGCTGGCGGCTCTTCATCGCGGTCGATTCAGCCTGCGCCATTTGGTTGACGATCTGGCTGGCCGTGAGGTCTGGTTGCGCGTAAAGGTCCGGATTGACGATGGAATAGAGGATCAGAATCAGGAAGCAAAGCAATCGGGGAAGCCTCATCTCCGTACCGATCCCCCTATTACCGTGAGTGCCCCGCTCACTGCGCGCCGGCCCTGGCGAGCTGCCCGTTGAGGGCAATGTCCACGTCGACGGCTTTGCCGACTTTAAAAAGAAAGTTGCTCGGGTCCTTTAGCCCCCACTGCACATACGGAATACTGAAGTGGGTTTTGGCCACACAGGTGTTGCCTTCGATGTGAATTTGCATGGGCACGGTTAAATCGTGGGGCGTCCCGTGCAGGGTAAACACTCCATCCACCTGGACCGTTGAATCGCCGCTGGCGGAGATAGAGCCATTCATGTGCTTTGGGCTGAAGCTGGCCTCGGAAAACTTAGCTACGTTGAGCACGTCGTTGTTCATCTTGTGGTCGCGGGTGTCGTTGCCGGTCTTCCCGCTTCCGGCCGCAATCACGATCGAACCCGAAATCTCGGGTGAGCTGGGGTCAAATTGAATCGTCCCGCTCTCCACGTGGAAGGTACCGTGCACCATATGCAATACATCGGGCAGGGTGAACGCGACATCACTCTTGCCGGGGTCGACAGTAAAGGTTTCATGTTGGGCAAACGCAACGGGCGTAGAGAGAAACACCAGTACGGCAACTCGGAAACACAGACGCATGCTGACTCCCGTGAAAGTAATTCCTGCCATAATCTTAATCACTTAAGACAACTTGGCAAGTTTAATCTTAATACATTAAGACTTGTGCCCCCGTGATCTCCCCTTACAAGATCCCACGCCAGGAGGATTCGCGGTGCAACCCGGTGGGCCGGCACTGAAAGAGTATTGCAGCGGGCCTTTTGTGGCATGTTGCCTTTACAGGTCGAAAGGGGGGGGCCCCGCTGGCTGGACAGGTTTGGTACGGTGAAGCGCAGGTCTTAACCACTTAAGATATTCCTTGACTTCCAGTCTTAATGCGCTAAGACTTTAGCTTGTTTACCAAGGCGGCCAGAATGTTAGCTGATGATGAGGATTTTCCGGCGGCATACTTGCTTTTTGCCGTGGCAGCAATGGTGGCCATCGCTGTGGTGGCGATCAGCGCATTCTTCATCCTAATTCGCTAACGACCCTAATGGCGGTCGACTTCGGCCGCCCGTTTGTATAAAGCTAAGGCTGCAGTCGCGGTTTGCTGCAGGGTTTGCCTGGTTTCGGTTCTCGCATTTTTAACCGGCTGACCCGAGGCATCGGGGTCAATCAGAATCACCGCTCCAGGCGTGGCGGCAGAAGCCTTGGCAGACGAGCGGTGGAGCAGTTGCGGGCCTTGGGCGCCTTGGCCCGAAGAAACACGGGTTGCTGTCGATTCAGGCAAAAAACCCATCCTGGTTTCCTGACCGGGCGCATCCGTTAAGTCGGCAACCACAGCAGATTTGCTGCGAGAAGCCCCTGCCGTGCGAATTTTTCTGGCGACCCTCTCCTCACTCCCCCTTTTCGCGGACAGAGTCTCATTCACCGGCGCCATCGATACCAGTCGAGGGGCATAAGAGAGTGGGACGGCCAGGGAGGGAGCGATCCCTAGAAACAAGGCACTGAGGGTAAGCGCGCAAGCCGTGCGTAGCCAAAGCAGCCAGGCCGGTACGATCTTTGATGGGCCCAAAATGGAGTGCACGCGTACGGTTAAATGTTCGGCGGATGCGGCAAAGTCAATTCCCCAGCTGCGCGATTCCTGCACCAGGTTCAACTGCGCAAAGCGAAGCAGGCACTCCGCATAGCTTCCCTTTCTTCCCGGGCAATGGGAGACGACTGCCAGATCACAGGCCAACTCCCGCTCGAATTGCATTTTGCGCACCGCATACCAAACCGCCGGCTGAAAGAAGAGGAGCGCGCGGCACGCCAGGGCTAGGCCATTCCACAAGGAATCCCAGCGGCGCACGTGGTGGAGTTCGTGACGCAGAATGTCCTCTAGCTCGGAGCCATCTTCTTCGAGGCAGAATATGGGCAGCAGAATAGTGGGCCGAATCCAGCCGAAGGTTGCCGGCGAGGTGGCTCCGGACAATACCAGCAATTTTGCCCGCCCGATGGAAAGACTTTTCGCCAGGGACTGGAAGGTCAGGGCGATGGTGGCGGGTGGTTCGCTGGTGAACCCGAGGACCCACTTGAGATGGCGTCGCTTTCTGGCATGGGTAAAGCACATAAAGCCAAGAACCAGAAGGTAAACGATGCCGAGCGCCCGCACCGTGAAGCTAAGGAAAAGAGCCCAAGTATCTGGAATTCGCCAGGAGCCTGGATCAGCTACCACTGCCTGAAGCAGGGTGTGGGGGGCGGCGGGGGGTAGCGGGCCTGCGAAGAAAATACTCTGCGCCAGCCAAAGCCAATACGCGGCCGAGGCAAAAACGAAGCCCGACCAGAGAATGAATCGGGCGTTAGCCGATGCGACGAGCCGGCTCAAGACCAGGCACGTGGCAAAAGCCAGGGTGGTCTTCAAAAGAAAGGCCACAAAGGCCGTTAGTACGCTAAGCAACAGGTCTGGGTTCATAGCTAACGGCATAATTCGCGGTCGCGAGCACCTCACTCCTGCTTTTTACGATACTCCCGGATATAGGCTTCGAGTTCGTCCAGTTCTTTCTTTTTGATTGGACTGGATTCCAACAGATTAATGAGCAATCCCGAAGCCGACCCGCGAAAATTACGGGAGACCAGGGTCTGTACCGACAGGTGGTCGATCGTTTTGCGGGAGACCAGGGGTGCGAAGACGAAGACCCGGCCGCGCGCCTCATGGGTGATAAAGCCCTTTTTCTCCATAATGCGGAGCAAAGTCTGGGTGGTTTTGTAGTTGGGCCGCTCTATCTCGGTGTGGGCATTCACTACATCCTCAACCGTTGCTTCTTCCCGGTCCCATAGAATTTGCAATAGCCGCATCTCCGCAGCAGTGGGTACGGTCAGCTGCCGCATTCCGGGCCCTGCGTTCAATAGTTTCTTTACCATTGCTGCCTCACCCAAACATCTTAATAGCTTAAGATAGAATCTGGCTCCCAATCTTAAGGAATAAAGACTTTAATTTTAAATGGCGGTTAACCGGTTAGCCCGTTCTCTCGCATTTGCGTCACTGGCAGTCCTGCTTCCTGCCTTGCTTCCTACATTGTTGCGCGGCGAGCCCGCCACGGTTCAGATTGCTGCCGGCACCCCGCTCTCGGTCGAACTATTGCAACACACTCCCATGAAGGATGGCGAACGGCTGGAGTGCCGGCTGCTCTACCCGGTCTACGTGGAGAACCGGATCGCCCTGCCGGCGGGGTCTGTTCTGCGGGGCAGGGTGATCGGGCTCGATCGCGACCGTAGCCGGCGCATCCACGCGCGCCTGCGGGGAGACTTTACGCCCTTTCGCATCCCGGTTGTACGATTCGACCAGTTGCAGTTGTCCGACGGCACCGTGCAGACCCTGGCCAGCGACAGCGCAACGGACGGCGTGCCGGTTTTGCACCTGTCACCGCCGGCAGGCCAAAAAAAGGGTTCTTTCCTCAGCCGCCAGGTTGCGGCCGCCAAGCAACGCGTCAAAGAGACAGCGGCGTTGATCACGGCGCCCGGCCGCGGAGACCGGCTGGTTCAATTTATTTACACGCAGTTACCCTACCACCCGCAGAGAATCGAAACCGGAACCACATGGACGGTTGCGTTGGCTGAGCCTCTCCGCGTCAAGCAGGTTGAGGGTGCGCCGCACCAGGCTACGACGGGCTTAAACGGGGGCAAGGAATGGCAATTGCGCGCTTACTTAGAGCAAACCATCAGCTCTGCCACGGAAAAAGCGGGTGACACGTTTCAGGCATTTGTGGCTGAGCCAGTGTTCAACGCCGACCACAGTCTGGCCGTTCCCGAAGGCTCGCTGTTGATTGGCGAGATCACCCAGACGAAACCCGCCCGCTCTTTTGGACGCAAGGGTAAGCTTCGGTTCCGCTTTCGAGAGTTGAAGTTGCCCGGAGGCTTTTCTCAACCAGTGCAAGGCACGTTGGCTGGTGTCGATGCCAACAAGGCGGAGGATTTGCAAATTGACTCAGAAGGAGGCATCCAGCAGCGATCGCAAAACAAAGTGATTGTGCCCTTGGTGCTCACGCTGCTGGCGGGGCGCGCCTTTGATAATGATGGCAGCCAACTCGGCCATAGCGCCGTTGCGTCCAACGGCTTCGGCATTGTTGGGCGAGTGGTGGGCATTGTGGCGAGTTCGCGGAACGTTGCAGCCGGAATCGGTATTTATGGGGCGGCGCTATCGTTCTACGATTTATGGATCGCGCGGGGCCACGACGTGGTGTTTGTCAAAAACACCCGGATTGAGGTTACAACCGCGCCCGGCCGTAACCCAATCGCCGTTGCAAAATAGGCCGGTCTCCCTACGGAGTGCCGGCCTGATTGGCCATGCTCTAGCGGTGCCCGCCACCATCGTGCCCGCCGCCACCGTGACCGCCGCCACCGCGGAAGCCTCCGGGGAGCGCGTGCTCTCCACCCGCATCGTGCCCGGCATTGCCCACGTGACCTCGTCCGTCGCGCGCTTCGTTTCCGTGAAAGTGATTGAACTGCTGTGCCCCGCGATCTGGCAGGGGGCCGCGGTAACCATGGTCCGGGTCATAGCGGTTGTCGACATGACCGTAGAACCCGCGATGGCCGTGAAACCAGGGTCCGGCACCGATGAAAATGCCGCCGTCGAACCAATCTGGGCCATAGTAGCCATAGGGAGCGCAATTGTAGGGCTCGTAGTCGAAGTACCCATAAGGGCACACCGGAGCCGGTCCAATGTTGATGGAGATTTGGGCTGGCGCGACGGGCGCGCAGCTTAAGAAGGCAGCTGCGAGAGCTGGAAGAGCCAGGTTTTTCCAATGGGACATAATTTCTCCTCTGTTATTGCCTTAGAGCCTCGGCGACAGCAGATAGTTGCTTTGCCGGGCTTTTAACCCAATCAGGAGTTCGTGCCCGGGTTACGAAAACAGGTGTTCGGCCCTATTCTATTGGGCTATAGAGGCTGCGAAGATTGACGGCCCGACGAAGTCCCGCCCTGATACAGAACCGAGCATTTCCGCGGCCGATGCACTCCCTGGCTGTTGACTCAAGATTGGCAAAACTATTGCTCGACTGCAGGCCATGAGGTTGATTCATTGTCATTTCTTTCTTCTTTGGGCTATCAGCCAATAAACTTCGGATTCACACCTAAGAGGAAGTGCCATGCCGCTGCATAGCACCGAAGAACTGAAAGCTGCGTCCCCCTTCTCGCTGTATCAGTTTGCCGATCGATTGCGTGAGCGCGGCTGGTTGGCGCCTGCATATTCCATGCCTCCGCTCCGCGAGGATATGGTGATTCAGCGGATTCTGGTTCGCCACGGATTTACCCGGGCAATGGCGGATACGCTTCTATTGGAAATAACGAGCCTGTGGCAGGAGTTGGCGTGGCACCCGCCGGCGCAGCCTTCATCTCGGGCGCTTGTCGGTATGGAATAGCATGACCATTCGGGCCGGCAGGAACAATGGTACCCGCCACAGTGCTGAAACCTGCCACCGACGAATTGCCCAAAAAAAGCGCCCTACTTTTTAGTTGGGCGCTTTCTATATGCAACTGTCACGTATAGGATCTTCCGTTAAAAGATACTGCTTCTGTACGCTTTCTCGAGCGAGACAAGCGCGGCGTCGACGAGCGTACGGTTCTTGAGCTCAAACGTATGCCACTCCGCGTCCTTGGTGGCCACACCGGTAGAAGACGCCTTGAAAGAAATGGCGGTTGAGCTATCCAGACTGCGCTTGTCAGGAAGCATCGCGAACATCACCTTGCGATGGTAGAAAGCACATGTACCGAAGACGTGATACATCTTCACGCCGGGCCAGTGCAACATCTCCTGGCCGAGAATGGAGCAGCATTCACGCATTTCCTGTGTGGGGGGAAGCAGTTCGAGATACTTCATAGGCTGGACTAATCCTAAGGCCAAGGGTACCGAATTAGCAACTTTCGCGTACAACTCGCCGGACTTTGTTCCGGGGCACATGAAATGCACCAACACTTGTGCTTCTCAATCATGGCGGGAGGGAAATGCGCACCCTTGCTTACCTGGTGCCGAACTTATTCCTCAGGTAGAACTCGACCGAGGCGGCTTCTTCTTGCCAATGGCTTCCCCTTGTGCGCCGCTGCTCGACCGGGAGAATCTTATCAGCGTGCTCTACTGGAACAGAGTGCCTGGTTAAGAAAAAAGGAGAGGTGATGGCGAATCGATACGGAGAAGCAGCACTCATTGCGGCAAGGCAGGGGTCATCGGGAATCGCTGATCCAGCTGCTCGCTGGGAAAGCGCGATGCATCAGCTCTACCCCACAAGTCCGACTTCGCGGAAGAAGATCAGCCCGCGTGGGGCGTTTCTCGGCCTGTGCGAAGAGGGGCTGGTCAAGGGAATCGCCGCAGGCCAATACAACGCTTCGAAAGAGAATAAAGCCTATGCAGTGCATGCGGTGAAATTACTGACAAAAGGAACGCAAAGCTGGTCCACCAATGCGTTGTGGCAAGCGGTCGCAAGTGAGCCGGAGAAACAGCACAGCAGCCAAATGGATGTCGTGCTGGCGCTGTGGAAGAATGGGTTGATCCTGCAAAAATAACCTAGATGAAGATCACGTTAGCCGATCTGCGTCACCATGCCATTGCCTCTTCTCTTTTTCCCGAGACCACGCTGGGCCGAGCGATTAGCCGAATCGGCTTTATTCAGGCTGACCCTATTCGATCACCCGCACGGGCGCAGGATCTTATCCTGCGCCAGCGGGTTACTGATTACCGGGCAGGTGATCTCGACCGGAGTTATCGTGCACTCAAGCTGGAAGAGGATTTCCTCTACGCCTATGGGTTCATGCCGGTCAAAACCTGGCAGCTTCTGCATCCACGCGGTCAGCGGGCACTCACCAGCGGAGAGAAAAAGGTGCTCGCCATTGTCACCGGTCAGAAGCGTCTGCATCCTCGGGAGTTGGAGGCGCACCTGGGCAAGGGACGTGAAGTGAATGCCTGGGGTGGCTACTCGAAGTCGACCACACGGAGTTTGGAAAGACTGCATTATCTCGGCTTGCTCCGCATTGCCAGGCGCGAGAACGGAATAAAGATATACGAACGAGCAGCTAGCACCCATGAGCCACTCGAGCCCGAGGAACGTTTGCGCCGGTTGGTGCTGCTGATGGCGGCCATCCTGCAGCCGTTGCCGGAGGCGAGCCTGCGCGCGACCATCCGGTTCCTGCGCCGCGCCGCGCCGGATCTGGCCGGCAGACGAGCGGCAGTTACGGCACTCCTCAAATCGGGTGCGCTGGACAGCGCGGTGATCGACGGAGTGCGCTACGTGTGGCCCCAGGGTCGACTGATTCGCCGCGAACCCGAGGACCGGGTGCGGTTTCTTGCGCCGTTCGATCCGTTGGTTTGGGACCGGCGGCGATTCGAACACTTATGGGGCTGGCCCTATCGCTTCGAGGCTTACACGCCGCCGGCAAAACGTAAGCTCGGTTACTACGCTCTTCCTTTGTTGTGGAGAGCCGAGGTGATCGGCTGGGTGAATGTCGTGGGGCGCGGGAGCGAGGTTACGATCAGCCCCGGCTTCGTGGCTGGTCAGCAGCCTTTGGAAGAAGCCTTCGACCGGGCATTTAAAGAGGAATCCACGCGGATGTGCCGCTTTCTACGTGTGGACTGACTTAACGGTAATACCCTTGCCGGATGCGGATCACCACGTCACTTCTCTTGATCTCTGGATGCCTGGCAAAAAACGACGGGCTGAGTTGTAGTTTGATTTTGCAATAGGTTCCGGGCGGCTTGGTCTGTATCGGTTTATAGCCGAGGGTTTCCCGTTGCCGCAGCTCGTCGATCAAGGCAGCCAGCCTGGCTGCGACCAGCGGTCTCGAGGTCTCCAGAACCGGTCCGCCGGTCAGGTCCGCATAATGATGAACACCCCCCATGTGGCCTCCGCCCAGATAAGACAGGGCGATCATGGCGTCGCCGGCGGCTGAGCGCTCGATCAAAGCACTGGTCACCACATCCGAGTGGGTAAGCTTATCGGTGGTTTCCTGGCGAGAATGCAGGTACGACGGTGAATGTTCGCCAATCGCCTTTTGCATGAAGCGGTTTTGCGCGTTGGCGCTGCCATCGGTCAGCCATATCAGCACGTGGAGGCTTCCCGTAATTTTTGCGCGCAGCGCTTGGTCGACGGCCTCATACATGTCTTCGTGGATGAAGGTGCCTTCGTGATCCTCCATCTGCGATGCTTTCAGAACCGCGATCGCCCCGGCAATGTCCTAAATCGAAAGTTATTGTTCACAATCGAACAGTGAACGTGCAGAGTGCGTGTTGGGAGCAGAACTCGCCATGGCAGCAGCTATCCCACGCAAGCGAAGGGAGCTTCACTTTGCGCGTGTGCTTCTCTGACCCCTGACCGCTAACCCATCGAAAAGGATTTCGAGATGACCCTGGGCATCCTGCAGGGCCCGTGATGATGAACCTTCGATCCGCCTGATCAGCAGGCTGCCTTCCAACAGGGCGATAATCGTATTCGTTACGCGGATAGGGTCGACGCCGGGCACGATCTCTCCCCTCTCCATGCCTTCCCTCAGAATCTTGAGGAGTCTCGATTTCCAACGCTGCGTCGCCTGCTGCGCGAGCTTGCGCAACTGCAGGTTGCCATCGTCCACCGCTGCATTCATCAAAGGGCAACCGCCCTTGAGCGGAGAGGGCGTGGAAACAAATCGATCGACCAAATAGCGAAGCTTGTTGATCGCATTGGGTACATGGTCTGCGGCCCCGAACCGCGCCTCAAGGACGAGATTAAGCGAATATTTCAGGCACTCCGCGGCCAACTCCTCTTTACTGGAGAAATGACGGTAGAGTCCGCCTTTCTCCAATCCAGTGGCATCCATCACGTCTTGCATGGAACAGCCGGCAAGGCCGTTTTGATTGAACAACGGCGCTGCCTGGGCGATGATGCGCTGCCTGGTTTCCTGCCCCTTGCTCATGTATGGGTACTAGGTTAACAAAAAAAGACGCATCGGTCTCTTTTGCAGCGAATCCAATCGACCTGAGGAAAATACTTGGCAACCAGCGTAGCCGTACCAGCCCGGGCCGCAGCGATCAATCCCTGGGTCGTTGCTTTGACCGTGACCCTGGCAACGTTCATGGAATTGCTGGATACCTCGATCGCCAACGTCTCTCTGCCCTACATTGGGGGTGGCCTGGGGCGATCGTTCGACGAGGTTACCTGGATCCTGACCACCTACCTGGTGGCCAACGCAGTCGTGCTGCCCATGTCGGCCTGGTTGTCGCGCGTGTTCGGACGCAAGAATTACTACATGGCCTGCGTGGGCCTGTTTACCGTCGCTTCGCTGTTTTGCGGACTGGCGCCAACACTGGGCATGATGCTGTTTGCCCGCGTCGCTACAGGGCGTGGGCGGCGGCGGCCTCGCACCCGTTGAACAGGCTATCCTGGTCGACACCTTTCCCGCCAACAAGCGGGCCATGGCGTTCGCGCTCTACACGGTCGCCATCGTGACCGCGCCCGCCATCGGACCAGTGCTCGGCGGTTGGATCACGGACAACTACAACTGGCGATGGGTGTTTTTTATCAATATCCCCATCGGTTGCCTCTCCCTCTTCCTCACCAATCGCTTCGTGCACGATCCGCCATCGTTCGCGGAGGAACGGAAAAGTGTGCGCTCTGCCAACGGCGCATTGCGGATCGATGGAATCGGCATCGCACTGGTCGGGCTGGGGTCGGCAGCGCTTGAGTTTCTCCTCGACCGCGGCCAGATCGACGATTGGTTCGGCTCCCCGCTGATCCTCTGGGCGGCGATCATTGCAGGCACATGCCTTACCGCTGCGGTCTTCTGGGAGTTGGACCATCCCGACCCGGTGATTGACCTGCGCATGCTCAAGGTGAGGAACTTTGCCATTGCGAATATTTTCTACTTCCTGTTCGGCGTAGGCTTGTTTGCTTCGACCACCATGATTCCGCAGATATTGCAGTCACTGTACGGCTATCGAGCCGTGGATGCGGGTCTTGTGCTTGGGCCAGGCGCATTTGTCATTACACTGCTAGCGCCCGTTGGGGCGCAGTTAGTGCAGCGCGGCATCGTCGCCCCGCGCATTCTTCTGTTTGGCGCAGTGGTCGTGGTAGGCATTTCGTTCCTGACCTACAGCCGCCTCAACCTGGCGACCGATTACACCCACTGGGCTCTGACCCGCGTACTACAAGGTTTCGGATATGCGTTTTTCTTTGTGCCGCTCAGCGTAACAGCGTATTCGCAACTGAAGCCAAATCAGAATAACAAGGCATCTTCGCTCACGAATTTCTTCCGCAATTGGGGCGGCAGCGTAGGGATCTCGCTGGTGACGACGATGTCGGAACGACGGCAAGATCTCCACCAGTCGCGAGTGGGAGACCACCTCACCACATCCTCCGGACCATTGCAACAGGCGGTGCGACAGATGTCGGCGTTCCTCGAGCAGCGTGGCTTCGCGCATGCTGACGCCATGGGCGCGGCTTACAACCACTACTACCAGCAGCTTCTTGACCAGACAAAGTTGCTGGGATTTATGGACTGCTTTTTTCTGCTGGGGGTCATTACGCTGGCGGCTGCCCCGTTGGTTTTTCTTACCCAGAAGTTCAAGGCGGGCGGCAAACCTTCGGAAGCGCATTGAGCCATTGCCAAAACTCCGGGAGTTCTTAAGGCGAGGCCAAGTGAGCTTGCAAATCCCGCCCACGCCGGTTGTTCATTAGGACCGCAGCTCTCGGGATGACTTGCCTGGCGGCAAGTTAAGAGAGCAATGAAGACGCTGAGCACGTGGCTTTAAAGCCTGTCCTTCAAGCAAATTTGTCATCCCGACCGAAGCGCAGCGCAGCAGAGGGATCTGCGGTGCGCCTTCCCCATGACCAGTTCCCGAGGGCAACAGCTGCCCTTCCCTTTGTCATCCCGACCGAAGCGAAGCGCAGCGGAGGGATCTGCGGTGCGCTTATCCCCATGACCAGTTACCGAGGGCAACCGCTGCCCTTCCCTTTGTCATCCCGACCGAAGCGCAGCGAAGTGGAGGGATCTGCGGTGCGCTTATCCCCATGACCAGTTACCGAGGGCAACCGCTGCCCTTCCCTTTGTCATCCCGACCGAAGCGAAGCGCAGCGGAGGGATCTGCGGTGCGCCTTCCCCCCAAACCAAGGCTCTACAAGTGAGCTCGCATAGCCTACAAAACAACCGGGTGTTTATTAGACAGCCCCGGCTTACGCGCGGGTGGATTCGAACAGGAACCAGCTACGGCGCTGTGCCTGGTCGATCCAGTTTTCCAGCAGGCTGGCGGTGGCCACATCGCCTGCATCATCGCAGAGCGAGTGGACGGCACGCATGCTCAACGTCAGGGCCTTCTCGTTTTCGTGCAGTTCGCTCAGCATGTCGGCGGGCGTGACGTAGTGCGCGTCGTTGTCAGGGATGCGCTGCAAACGAGCAATCTCCCCAATGGAGCGAATGGTGGTGCCTCCAATTTTGCGGACGCGTTCTGCAATGTCGTCTGTCATAGCGAAAAGCTGATCGCCGTGGTCGTCGAGCAAGAGGTGATAGTCGCGGAAGTGAGGGCCGCTCATGTGCCAATGAAAATTCTTGGTCTTGAGATAAAGGGCAAAAACATCCGCGAGCAGAGCGTTCAATGCTCCAGTAATGTCTTTCACTGCCTTGGCGTCGATGTCTGACTTGAGAGTGAGGGGAGCTTCCTGCCGGGCAATGCGTTCTGCGGTGGTGGTCATATCTTTTCCTTTCGAACTGCAAATAGAAGATGTTGCCAAAGCTGGGAAGGACTCTCCCCAACGAAATTAAATTCCTGTTAGTGGGCTGCCTTCATGGCGTCATTCATGCCCTCAAAAACGGCGGCATAATGCCCGCTATCGGCCGCGTGGCGAAGCGGGTCGACTCGTTTCACACAAATCTCGGTCGCTTCGGGTTGTGTTCTCAGAATCTCGATGGATTCGGCAATGAACTCCTTCAAGGGCATGGCGTTCGGGTCGCTTGCCTGCCGCTCTCCCATCAATTCTGTCTGCACATAAGGCGGAATCCATTCCAGAACCTCCACCGCCGTGTCCTGTAGCTGGTAGCGCAGCGATTCCGACCAGGAATGGATGGCGGCCTTGGTCGCGCAGTAGGTCGGCGTCATCGCCAGGGGAACAAAAGCCAGCCCCGACGACACGTTCATGACCGTCGCTCGCTCCTGCTTTTGCAGGATCGGGAGCAGCGCCGAGGTAAGACGGATCGGGCCCAGCAAATTGGTGGTGACCATGGCTTCCGCATCGGCCGTGTCCCCGCCCTTGAGGTTCTCTGGACGCATGATGCCCGCATTGTTGACCAGGACATTCAAGGCCGGGTATTCCGCCGCCAACTGGCCGGCCAAATCCTGGATGCTCGCTGGGTCTTCGATGTTCAGGACCAGGTATTTCATACCGGGATTGGCCTTTACCGTATCTTCCAGCACCTGGAGCCGACGGCCCGCGATGATGACCTGATTGCCTTCTGCAAGCAGAGCTTCTGCCAGGGCGCGCCCAAGACCTGAGCCACCGCCCGTGATGAGGATCGTGTTTCCAGTCATTTTCATGATTGAGATGCTCCAGGAATTCGAGGGATCAGGCGGGTCGAGCTAACTTCTGTGGCGATGGAGCAGCACAGTCGTGATTTGGCGCCACTCGTCGTCCAGCGAGGTTTCCGGGTGTGGTTGGTGTGCGCGCTTATACCAATAACCTGCATTTTCCGGATCTCCTTCTCTACGATGCAGATAGGCGTGGACCCAGGCCGACTCCTGCCCGGAAGACTCTTCCTGGGCAATGTCGTGCGCACGATCGAAGTTTCCCTTGGCATCCCACCAAAGCGCGTTGAGCAGCGGCGGCAGACCTGCCGGGGGCACCGACTCACGCACGGAAGCGCGAAATTCTTCGATCGTCATAACAAAATTCTACGCCCGGTGAGCGAGTGGCCGATGTGGGGGATTGTTTTTGGGACAGCGGGCCCGTATAGTTAGATATGCGACCTCAACGGTCGCATTTGTCCCCCTAATTGAACTGTTAGGACGACTTCTTACTGCCATGCCGCGCCCACCGACCACGCTTAGCGAACTCTCTATTGGATCCTGCGCTACCTTGGCCTCGTTTGAGCTTCCTGAGGAAATCCAGGGTCAGTTGATGCATTTGGGCTTTGTTCCCGAAAGCCGGGTGCTGGCGGTGCGCCGCGCGCCGGCTGGCGACCCCACGGTGTACTGCGTCGATGGAACCGAGGTCGCGTTGCGCAAAGAAACGGCAAAGTTTATCTCCATCCACAGCGTGTTTGTCGCCGACCGTAAGGCGGCGCGATGAGCCATTGCGATCCAGGAGGCGGCGTTGCCGTCGAGCCGAGCCGGACCCGGGTAGCCGGCAAGATCAGCACCGTGGCGCTGATCGGCCCGCCGAATTCCGGCAAGTCGACGCTCTTTAACCGCCTGACGGGCATGCGCCAGAAGGTGGCCAACTATCCCGGCGTGACCGTCGAACAACGCTCGGCGCGGATGGCCGGTATCAACCATCGCGAGTTGACGCTGATCGATCTACCCGGCATTTACAGCCTCAATTCCTATTCTGAAGACGCACGCGTGGCCGTAGACGTGTTGCAGGGCAACATGCCCGGCACCGCCGCGCCCGACGCCGTGTTGTTGGTGCTCGACGCCCTGCAGTTGAACCGTCAGTTGATGCTGGCCGCGCCGGTGCTGGCCATGGGTTTACCGACACTGGTGCTGCTGAACATGTCTGACCTCATGATGGCGCGGGGCGGTGAGATCGACCCCCTGGCGTTGGCCCGCGAGCTGGGTGCACCGGTGGCCATGATCAGCGCGACCAAGGGCACCGGGTTGGATGCCATTGCGCGCTTCCTGGTCCGGCTTTCCGAACCGGCGGAAGCCAGGATGCGTCCAGTGCAGCTTCCGGTTTTACAGAATGCCGCGTCGTGTCACCAGTGGGCTACGCAGGTGAGCTCGCGGGGCAAGTACAAGGCGCCGCTCTCGCCCGACTGGACGCGCAAGCTGGACGCCGTGCTGCTGCACCGCATCTGGGGACCGCTGATTTTTCTGGCGGTCGTCATCGGCGTGTTCCAGGTCGTGTTCGCGGCCGGTCTTCCCTTAAGCGACTGGCTGACCGAGATCTTTACCAAGGCGGGCGCGGTGGTGGTCAACGTACTGCCCGTGCCCTGGCTGCAGGTGTTGTTGCGCGATGGTATCTGGAATGGCGTACAGGCGGTGCTGGTGTTTCTGCCCCAGATACTTCTGCTGTTCCTGGTGATCGGCGTTCTCGAGGATTCGGGCTACCTGGCTCGCGCCGCGCTGATTGCCGACCGCGTCATGCGGTCGATTGGCTTGAACGGCAAAGCGTTTATCCCGCTGTTGTCGGCCTATGCGTGCGCGGTGCCGGCGATCATGGCCACGCGGACAATTGAGAATAAGCGTGACCGGCTGGCGACCATCCTGGTGGCGCCCTTCATGACCTGCGCCGCCCGCTTGCCCATCTATACGTTGATCATTGCCGCATTCATTCCCAATCGGCCGATCCTGGGCAGCTTTTTCGGCTTGCGTGCGGCGGTCATGTTGAGCCTGTATCTGCTGGGCTTTCTGGCCGCACTGGGCACCGCCCGCTTGCTCAAGTCGTCGATCCTGAAGGCCAATGCGGCTCCCTTCATTCTGGAATTGCCACAGTACCGGTGGCCAACCTTGCGATCGATTGGGCTGCGGCTGCTCGACCGCGGCACCGTCTTCGTCAAGCAGACGGGTACGGTCATTCTGGCGGTTACTTTTGGCCTTTGGCTGCTGAGCATTGTTCCCTTCCATGCCGGCGCGGTCGCACCATTGACCCAGAGCGTGATTGGCAAGCTGGGGCATTTTATTGAGCCGGTGCTGCGGCCGCTCGGCTTTAACTGGAAAATCGGCATTGGCCTGCTGTCGTCGATCATTGCGCGCGAAGTCATTGTGGGCACGCTGGGCACGCTGTACGGGGCCGATCCTGCTACCCAATCGGTAGGGTTGCAGGCAGCCCTGCGCCATGACATGACGATCGGGGGCGCCATCGCGCTGGTGGTTTTCTTTGCCTTCGCGATGCAGTGCACCTCAACTCTGGCAGTAGTGCGGCGCGAGACCAATAGCTGGAAATGGCCGGCACTGCAGTTCCTCTATATGACGGGACTGGCTTATGTAGCGGCGTTAGCGACCAACCAGATCCTGTCGCGTATCTTCTGAAATCTTCCCAGTAAGACCTGTGGCCTGCACGGATCCGATTTGCATTACGGGTTTCTGCCATATATCTGCGAAAATAGAAGTGAATCTTAGAAAACAAGAAAACAAGAGACTGAATCATGATTTCTGTCAGCGATGTAACCATGCGTTATGGAGCCAAGCTCCTGTTCGAAGACGTTTCCGTGCAGTTTATTGCTGGTCGCCGCTACGGCTTGACCGGGCCCAATGGCGCGGGCAAATCGACCTTTATGAAGATCTTGTCGGGCGAGCTTGACCCGCAAAAAGGCACTCTGGTGCGCCCCAAAAAGGTCGGCGTGCTACGCCAGGACCAGTATGCCTTCGATGCCTATCGGGTGATCGATACCGTGATCATGGGCAATAAGCCCCTCTGGAAGGCGCTTTCGGAACGCGATGCCATCTATGAGAAGGCGGAGCTGACCGATGAAGACGGCATGCGGCTGGGCGAACTCGAAGGCATTGTGGGCGAAGAAGATGGCTATACGGCAGAGAGCGATGCCGCCATCCTGCTGCAGGGCCTGGATATTCCCGATGAAATGCACGAACGCAAGATGAGCGAACTGCAGGGCGGCCAGAAGGTGCGTGTCCTTTTGGCACAGGCGCTGTTTGGCAAGCCCCAGGCGCTGCTGTTGGACGAGCCCACCAACTCGCTCGATCTCGATTCGGTGCACTGGCTGCAGAACTTCCTGCTGGAGTTTGAAGGCACACTGATTACGATTTCCCACGACCGGCATTTTCTCAATAGCGTGTGTACGCATATTGCCGATATCGATTACGAGACCATCATTACCTACACCGGCGGCTATGACGACATGGTTATGGCGAAGACCCAGGTGCGGTCTCGGTTGGAATCGCAAAACGCACAGCGGGAAAAGAAGATTGCGCAACTCAATGAGTTCATTGCGCGGTTTTCGGCTGGTACCCGGTCAAGCCAGGTGACTTCGCGCAAGAAGGAAGTCGAGCGGCTGCAGACGACGGAGTTGGCGCGATCGAATATCCAACGCCCTTTTATCCGCTTTGATATGTTGCGGCCTTCAGGCAAACACATTCTCGAGTTCGAGCACCTGAGCAAGTCGTACGGCGATGAGCCGGTCATTCAGGATTTTGGCGCGGCCGTGATGCGCGGGGAAAAAGTCTGCCTCATGGGGCGCAACGGTCTGGGCAAGACAACGCTGCTCAAGTCCCTGCTGGTCAAGATGCCCGATCAGGCAGAGCCTGGATTCACGTTGGACGGGGGCACGGTCAAGTGGGGACACGAAGCGCAGATCGGCTACTTTCCTCAGGACCACACCGGGTCCATTGAAAAAGGTATGACGGTCTCCGATTGGCTGCATCAGTTCGATCCCAGGGTAACGAAGGAAGATATCCGCGGTCTGTTGGGGCAGATGTTGTTCAGCGGCGAGGAAGGGTTGAAGAAGACGGAGGCGCTGTCCGGAGGTGAGGCGGCGCGGCTGATTTTCTGCCGTTTGATGCTGCAGAAGCCGAACATCCTCATTCTGGATGAGCCCACCAATCACCTTGACCTGGAAGCGATCAACGCGCTCAACATTGCCATTCAGCGATATGAAGGCACGGTACTGCTGGTCACCCACGATCACGATCTGATCGATGAGGTGGCGACCCGCATCTGGCACTTCGATGGACAGCAGATCGATGACTTCAAGGGCCCTTACGCAGAGTACATGACGGCGATGGCTGCGGCGCGGTAAAGCAGCCTGGTTGCTGTTCTAGAGCGATCGGGTCTCAACTTACTGCACAGCAGGTCCCTCCGCTACGCTACGCTCCGGTCGGGATGACAAAGTTGTTTGGAGACGAGACTTCGCACATCTGTTGTTTTGGAGAGACGGATCTTCGGTTTTAGTTCTTCCCCCCAAACAACTTTGTCATCCCGACCGGAGCGAAGCGAAGTGGAGGGACCTGCTGTGCACTCCTCACTCAAACTGAACAATAAGGAAAACATTGGCCCCCATTCTCAACGCCCAGGGCATCTTCAAGAAGTTTGGCGCTGACCCGCTTTTACATAACGTTGCGTTCACGGTGGAAGAGCGCGCACGCATCGGGCTCATCGGGCCCAACGGCTCGGGCAAGTCCACGCTCTTGGGCATTCTCGCGGGCGAAATCGATCCCGATCGTGGCGAAGTCGCCACGCGTAAGCGCGCACGGCTCAGCTATGTTGCACAACAATCGGAATTCACACCCGGGACAACGATTCGCGCCGTCCTCGAAGCCTCTCTAGCGCGGGTCGGTGCGCCCGCGGCGGAGTGGGAAGGTCGCCTCGGCGAGACGTTGGGACGCACAGGATTTGAAGATTTCAGCGCCGATGCATCCCGTCTTTCCGGCGGCTGGCGCAAGCGCCTGGCGATCGCCGAGGCCCTGGTGCAGCAGCCCGATGTACTGTTCCTCGACGAGCCTACCAACCATCTTGATTTGAGCGGGATCGATTGGTTGGAATCTCTGCTCAATACATCTACGTTTGCCTGCGTCGTGATCAGCCACGACCGCTACTTCCTGGAGAACGTGTGCACCGAAACGGTGGAGTTGAACCGCACCTATCCCGACGGACTGTTTCGCGTAAGCGGCAACTACAGCGAGTTTCTGCAAAAGAAGGAAGCCTTTCTGGAGGCACAGTTCAAGCGGCAGGATGCCCTGGCCAACCGCGTGCGCACGGAAATCGACTGGCTGCGCCGCGGACCAAAAGCACGCACCACCAAGTCCAAGGCCCGCATCGACAAGGCACACGAACTGATCGGCGAGTTGGCAGATGTATCCAGCCGTAACCGCACAGCCACTGCTTCGATTGAGTTTTCTGCCACCGACCGGCAGACCAAGCGGCTGGTGGAACTCGAAGACCTGCAATATGGATTCAACGGGCGTACTCTGTTCGCCGGCCTCAATTTTGTGCTGACGGCGGGCATGCGCATCGGCCTGGTGGGCCCGAACGGCAGCGGCAAAACCACCCTGCTTCGCCTATTGCGGGGTGAGATTGAACCGCTCGCTGGAACCATCAAGCGAGCGACCGCACTGCGCACCGTCTACTTCGACCAGAATCGCATCCTGGAACCGGACGTCACCTTGCGGCGGGCATTGGCTCCCGACAGCGATTCGGTGATCTACCAGGATCGTGTGATCCACGTCGCCTCCTGGGCTTCACGCTTTCTGTTCAGCGGCGATCAACTGAATCAACCCGTAGGACGGCTATCCGGAGGCGAACGTGCCCGCGTGCTGATTGCTCGGCTCATGCTGGAGCCAGCCGATCTGCTGCTGCTGGATGAGCCCACCAACGACCTCGACATCGCGACACTTGAGATTCTGGAAGAGAGTCTGCTGGAATTTCGCGGCGCGCTGGTGCTGGTGACGCACGATCGCTACATGCTTGATCGCGTCTCCACCACGGTGCTGGGGCTAGACGGGCGCGGCGGCGCGGAACGCTTCGCCGATTACTCGCAGTGGGAGGCCTGGCAGCGTCAACCACAACAGGATACTGCATCGCCCGCGCAGGATAAGCGAGCCCCGGCGGCAAAGAAGAAGCTCTCTTATCTCGAAGCGCGCGAGTTTGCCACCATTGAAGATCGCGTGACCGCAGCGGAAGAGAAGGTTGCCCGCGAGCGCGAGGCGGTCGAAGACCCCGCCGTCGCTACCGATGCGGTGCGCCTGCAGGCAGCCTTGCTGGCGATGGAGTTGGCACAGAGTGCTCTTGACGATCTCTATACGCGTTGGGCTGAGCTCGAAGCCAAGAGCAGTCCAAATTAACTTTTCGGACCGCTCCGTTTGACGTTCCACAGCAACAACACTTCATGGCAGCGCAACTCCCAGATTTGTCATCCCGACCGAAGCGCAGCGTAGCGGAGGGATCTGCGGTTCGCCTCCTACGCCAAACGAATTCCTCCAAGTGGACTCGCAGACCTTTCCCAAAAGCCTTGGTCTTCTGACCAAACAATCTGTCTTTCGTCACTGCTTGCCGGGCAAGTCAACGGGAAAGAAACATAAGTTACGACTTGCGAGACTCACTTGCAGGGCCTTCGCTTGATGTTTTAGGCGCACCGCAGATCCCTCCGCTACGCTGCGCTCTGTCGAAAAACATTCCCAGGAAAGAGCATCCACACAGAGATCCCTCCACTGCGCTACCGCTCCGGTCGGGATGACAAGGGGGAGGGGAGCGCTTCCAGGAGAAGATTGCGGAGCAGGGGCAGTTTTTCATCACCTTGGGTGGGCCGCAGGCCCATGAACACTTCGGTCGGGATGACAAATCTGAGGGTTGCGCTCCCATGAAGTGCTGTTGCCGACAAGGGCGCTTTCATCTTCGGCTAATTTGGAGAGCCCTGACTGAAAGTCACCCAGGATGAAATCCAGGACTACGGCACCACTTCAGTTGCGGCCGCAGCGCTTAGCTGGTGGATCGCCATCCAGGTCTGGGCATAGGAGTTGAGCGCGTTGAGGCTCGTGGTCCGGTCGTCCTGCAAGGCGCTCAAATAATCCAGCAGCGCCAGGCCCCCGTGTTCGTAGGCAAATTGCGCGATCGATAGCACGTCTTTGGCTTCCGCCAGATAATGCCCGTTGTAACGGTCAGACAAAACCTTCGACGTGGTGTAGCCGATCCAGGCCTGGTCCACATCGGAGTAGACCTGGTTCTGGGCCGCGACTTCGCTGAAGCGGCTGGATTGCGCCAGGTACTTGCTGGTGTCTTTGTTGCCCTGGTTGCGATCGAAAATGCGGATCGGAATGTTTACGCTGAAGCCTGCGGAGCTGTACACCCCGACTCGGTTGTAATCGGCCTCGAGCGTGGGGTCGGCGGTTCCATTGGCATACGCGAGCTTCACATTGGCATCCGCCGCCAGCACCGCCGCCTGAGCCGCCCGATAGTCGGGTCTTGCCGCCAGCGCCTTCTGTTCCAGATCCGTCAGGCTTGTCGCGACCGGTGGGGGCACCAGTTCGCCGGTAATATCGAAGGACCGGCTTGGTTGGGCATGGCCGATCAAGGTCTGGAGTTGGTCGCTGGCCTGTACCAGGTTCATCTCCGCGCTCGATTCGTCCGACTCAAACTGGGCCAGCTGCAGATCGAGCCGCTCATAGTCCAGCTTGCCGATGTCTCCCGCGTTGTAACGATCAAGGTTGATCTGCAACTCATGACGGAAGCTGCTCAGATTATCCTGCGCCAGCTTCAAGGTTGCTTTGGCTAGAAGCAACGTCGTGAAGTTCTGCTTCACGAGCAACGTGACTTGGCGAATCTGATCGTGATACTGGCCATCGGTCTGCGCCGTCTGCGCGCGGGCGCTGTCTAGCCGCCAACGACGCTTTTGACCGCGTTCAAACAACCGGTTAAACCCTACCGAGTAGGAGTAAGGACTGGAGGGATTATTAGCTGGGAGTGAAATGTCAGTACCGGCGGCAACGAAATACGGATTCGCGCGTACCCCGGCCTGCACTTCCTGCCCTTTCATGGAGAGCAGGTTCTGTTGTGCGGCCAGCAGCGCGGGATTGTGTTCCAGGGCCTGCTCGACCGCCTGCTGCATGGTAATCGGCGCCTGCGCATGACCCTGCTGCCAGGCAGCAAACGCCAAGGTCAGCAACAGCGCGCACGTCATTCGTTTGCTGGAGTTCAATTCTCAAACTCCGTTTCCGGCGTCGGCAGCACGTCGCCGTCGCCCGCGATCCACACATACAGCGTCGGCAGCAAAAAGACGCTGATCAATAAGGCAGCAATCAGGCCACCTACAATGACGATGGCGAAGGGACGCTGCGAATCAGACCCAATGCCATGCGAGGTGGCCGCCGGCAACAGCCCCAGAGTCGCCACCAGCATAGTCATCATGATGGGACGAAGCCGGAGCACCGCGCCTTCGACCGCAGACTCTTCAATCGAGTGTCCGCGTACCCGCAACTGGTTGATGTACTCCAGCATAATGACACCGGTCTGTACCGAGACACCGAACAGGGCAAGAAAGCCGACCCCGGAGGACACGCTGAAGTTGGTATGCGTCAACAACAGCGCCAGCATTCCGCCCAGTGGAGCCATCGCGACATTGCACAAGATGAGGAGAGCCCATTTCGCCGAACGAAACATGGTGTAAAGAATGATGAAGATGATGGTGATGGTGATGGGCAACACCAGCGCCAGGCGCTTATTTGCGCGCTTCTGACTCTGGTACTCACCCGCCCAGTCTAGGTGGTATCCCGGCGGTAGTTTCACCTGGCGGTTGACCTTGGCGATCGCTTCTTCTACGGTGCTGCCCAGATCGCGACCGCGCACACTATACTTGATCGCGATGTAGCGCTGGTTGGTCTCACGATAGATCTCTTCCGCGCCATCTTCTACATTGACCTTGGTCAACTGCGCCAGCGAGACGCGTTCGCCGGATGGGGCAAGCAGGCGAATATCTTCAATGGCCTCGGTGGTGTCGCGATAGGGCTTCTGGTAGCGAACCACCAGGTCATAGCGCGCCTCGCCCTGCAGCACCTGGCTGACAATGCCGCCCCCCACCGCCGTCTGAATCGCGTCCTGCACATCGGACACATTAATCCCGAAGCGAGCAGCGGCTGCCCGATCGACGACATAGTTCAGATTGGGTTGGCCGATGATGCGAAAGACACCCAGGTCCTGGATACCTCTGATGCGGCTCATGATGGCCTGGATCTCGTCGCTTTTTTGCTCCAGCACCTTTAAATCGTCACCATAAAGTTTGACGGCGAGTTCGCCCTTGACGCCGCTGACCGCCTCTTCCACGTTATCGGAGATGGGTTGGGAAAAGTTCCAGGAAACCCCCGGCATCTTCTGCAGCTCGCGATTCATGGCGCCGATCAATTCATCTTTGTTCTGGTGAAAGGCGGGGCGCCACTTATTACGCGGCAGCAGATCGACGAAATATTCCGTATTGAAGAAGCCCGTCGTATCGGTGCCGTCGTCGGGCCGGCCCACCTGGCTCACCACCTTGGTGACCTCAGGAAACGCCGCCAGCACCACCCGCGTTTTATCCATCAGGGCAACGCCCGCGGTGGGGCCTGTACTCGGAGCCAGGGTTCCGCGAACCCAGATGGCGCCTTCATCCAAATGGGGCAGAAACTCTGAGCCGATGATGCCGCTGGTGCCCAGAAAAGCAGCTAGCAGCAGCGCGCCAATGGCAACGCCAACGGTTACGTAACGATGCTCAATCGCCCACGTAGCGGCATGGCGGTAGCGCTCGGTGAGCCAGCTCATCACCGGGTTATGCCACTCCCGCGCCCCTTTCCAGAAGAGGAAGCTGGCCAGCACCGGGGCGATCAGCATGGAGAAGATCAAGGCGCCGAGCAAAGCAAACGCCACCGTCCACGCCATGGGCTTGAACAATCGCCCCTCGACCGCCTGCAAGGTAAAGATAGGCAGATAGGCGGTTACGATGATGCCGATGGCATAGAAGACGGGCCGCTGCACTTCGTGCGCGGCCTCACGAATCTGCTCACTGGGGCTGGTGGTGTCGGCGCGCCGGCGGCCAAGATGGCGAACAATATTCTCCACCATGACCACGGCCCCGTCGACTACCATGCCGAAGTCCAGCGCGCCCAGCGATAGAAGGTTGGCCGGGATGTGCCGCAGATCCAGGCAAATCGAGGCAAACAGCAGGGCGAAGGGAATCGTGAGCGAAACGATGATGGCACCGCGAACATTCCCCAGAAAGAGAAACAGAATGATCACGACGAGGATTATGCCCTCGGTCAGATTGTGCAGAACTGTGTGCGTGGTGTAATGCAGCAAATCGCTGCGATCGAGAAAAGGAACTACCTTGACGCCCTTAGGCAAAATCTGATCGTTGAGCTCCTTGACCTTGGCGTGGATGCCCTCGAGCGTCGCATCGGAGTCATCCCCCTTCTGCAGCAGCACGATGCCCTCGACTACGTCGCCGTCATCGATGACTTTGCCATCTTCGCGGCGGATTGCCTTACCAATCTGGCCCAGGCGAATCTTGGGTCCCTGCAAAACCTCGGCTATATCCTTGACCCGCAGAGCGGTACCGTTGTTGGTTTTGAGAACCGTTTCCTCAATGTCATGCACATTACGAACAAGGCCAACCTCACGAACATTGACCTGCTGCTGCCCCTGCTCGATAAAACTGCCACCGGCATTGGTATTGTTATTCGCCAGTTGCTGTTCCACCTGGCCAATGCTTAACCCATAAGCGATCAATTTGCTGGGGTCCACACGCACCTGGTATTCACGCGTGATGCCGCCAAAGCTGGCCACATCCACCACGCCCGGAACCGACTTCAATTGTTTCGTCAGCGTCCAGTCCTGCAGCGACTTCAGCTCCATGTTGTCGTAAGCGGGGTTGGTACTGTGCAGGGTGTACCAGTAGATCTGCCCGAC
The DNA here is from genome assembly GCA_963834445.1 of uncultured Acidobacteriaceae bacterium. Lineage (GTDB taxonomy): Bacteria > Acidobacteriota > Terriglobia > Terriglobales > Acidobacteriaceae > PALSA-350. The sequence continues at coordinate 1,337,305 of CAWIBU010000009.1, read as the reverse complement.
CGGGCTCCAGTCGGTGCCGATCTGCGGCTGCAGACCCGCAGGCAGCGTGACCTGCGACAACCGTTCGAGCGCCTTCTCCCGGTTCCAGTCGTTGACCGAGTCATCGTCGAAGATCATTTTGACGTCGGAAAGACCGGCCAGCGAAAACGACCGCAGATGCTGCATGTGCGGGATGCCGGCCATCTGGATTTCGATGGGGATGGTGACCTGTTGCTCCACCTCTTCGGCGGCGCGCCCGGGCCATTGGGTGATCACTTCGACGTAGTTATTGGCTACGTCGGGATACGCCTCCACGGGCAAATTATGAAAGGAAATGGCGCCCCAAACGAACAGCAGAATGGCAACCGCCAGGATCATGAAGCGGTTGTTCAGGGCAAAATCAACCAGACCACGGATCATTACTGGTCCACCGTGTTCTGCAGCTCGAGCGCGTTGGACACGACCTTTTGCCCGGCCGCTAGCCCGGAGAGGACCTCCTGCATTCCGCCGGCGATCATGGCCCCACCGACCACGCCTACCCGCTTGAACTTTGCGTCGCCCGCGGGTACATAGACCCAATCCCGATCATGCAGATGCAGGATCGCGGTCGCCGGTACCGAGGTGTGTTCCTGGGGCTTGCGGCCGTGGAAGGTCGCGGTGGCGAACATGCCGATGCGCATCAGACCTCCCGGATTCGGCACTTGAATGCGCACTTTTGCCGTGCGGATGGAAGGATCCAGAACGGCGTCGATCTCGCCGATGGTGCCGGTTATTACGCGCTCTGGATAGGCGTTAAGGCGAATTTCGGCGATCTGCCCTACGCGCACGATCGGCAGATCGTTCTCATACACATCGCAGATGATCCACACCTGCGAGAGGTCGGCGATGGTAAAGGCGGTCGCCGAGCCCGCGTACGTGACCCCTGTGGCCGCCGCGTTGGTTACATTTTGCGCGATCACCACCCCGGTTGCGGGGGAATAGATCTTAGCCGTCAGAGAGGGATGGGCGGGATCGACACCCAGGAAACGTAACTGTTGCTCTGCTGCGGTCAGGTCGGTTTTCGCATCCTGCTCCCCGGCATCGGCAATCTCCATCTGGCTCTTGGCGATCGCGCCCTTGTCATAAAGAAGCCGGGCCCGCTCATCCTGGATGCGCGCCAGTCGCTCGTCGTTGACGGCTTTCAGATACAGATTGAAGGCGTTGGAGATGTCGGTGCTCTGCACCTCCATCAGCAGTTGCCCTTTCTTCACCTGGGCGCCGATCTGGGTATGGATGGCGACCACCCGGCCGGAAGCTATCGAAATGACCGGGATGGTCCGGGAAACGTCCGGGCTAACCGTGCCGGTGACGTTCAGCGTTGAGGTCGAGGCATATTGCGCGGCCGCGACCAAGGGAAAGCGGTCCGGATGATCCACGGTAACGAGCTTTGCCCCCCCATCCTCTTCCACTTGTACGGAGGGCGGCGCTTGCGCTGCCGGGTCACGCTTCTCGCTACTGCAACCGCTCAGCATCCCGAGGCTGAGAGCCGCGGCAACGAATACCGGGTGCTTCATGAATAAACCTCGTCGCAATAGACTTCCTTTACCAGAACAGAATTCCAGACCTTCCCGGTGCGGGGCTGCACCAACCGGGACGAGTTATTCGCGTTTCGTGGAGCACAAATTGGGCGAAACAGAGGACTGAAACGGCGACCCACCATTCAGCAGAACCTCGCGTTGCTGACGGCCAGACTACCGTAGCGCGGAGCCTGCACCAAACCTCGTCCGGTCGGCCAATTCCGCGACTTCAGCGCCCGCAGCCCCTCAGATGGCCTGCCCGGTGCGATCGTTCACATAAGCGGAACCCATTCCACCAGCACAAGGAAAGCCTCCGTCAAGAGAATGAGGCCCTTCGCCAGCTACGCTCGCCGAACGAAGACAGACGTTTGTAGAACCGCCACCACCAGACACGATGTTACTTCAGGCTAGGGGCCACGAATGGCCAGAACAACGTATCTTTCGATCTTGAGACTACCTGTTAAGTTGCAAGGAATGTATAAGACTTTTGTTGAGAATCCGTTAAGACGAACATCCGCTTATACCTCGATGGTTGGCAGCCGATCGCGTTGCCGGCCGCTCTCCCCCTCGATCTCAACAAAAGTGGTATGTGCCGGGGTTTACTTCATTCTTGTTCCCACGACAGGGGTTGCTCGAGGCCGCTAGAATGAATAAGGGATTAAATGGCGCTTTTTTCTATGTTCGTTTGGGGAACCCGCCGGACCGCGCTGCTGATGGGCGCACTGATGATTGCGTTGATCGCATTCGTCGATGCTCATGTGGCATCGCAGATCCCGCTCGGCTTCCTCTATCTCGCTCCCATGCTGGTCATCGGGGCGTCCTTCACCCGCTGGGAAATTGGCATCGTCGCTGTCATCTGCGCCTGGCTTGCCGAAGCTTTCGACGAGTTTCCCTGGGGCCCCAATACAGGCCTGCCACGCGACCTTCTCTACCTCGCTGCTTTTTTCTGCATGGGCCTTTTTATGCATGAGGTGACACGCAGCCGCAAACTTTCTGTGCGTCACATGCGTCAGATCGAAAACGAGATGACCGCACGCAGGGATGCGGAGGAGCAACTGAAGGTGCTGGTCGACAGTAGCCCCGCCGCCATTCTGACCACCAGCTCCGATGGCTCCATCCTGCTCGCCAACGATGCAGCGCATCGCCTGTTCGACCTCCCGCTGGGCACGCTTTCCGGCAAGCCCATCCGCGATTACCTGCCATCGCTGATCAACGTGCCTGCGTTAGACAGCAGCCGTCAGGCCTTCCGCACCGCTATGCAATGCCGCGGGCGCAGAGCCGATGGGGAAGTATTTCAGGCGGACGTGTGGTTCAGCACCTACGTCACCAGCGCCGGCCCCCGGCTGGCGGCCATGGTGCTCGATACTTCCGAAGACCTGAGGACGCATGAGGAATCAAGCTTTCACCAGATGCTGGCCAGTTCGCGCATCATGGTGGCCGCCGTTTCCCATGAAGTGCGTAACGTGTGTGGCGCGATCGCATTGGTCCATGAAAACCTGGCCCGCGGCGGAACGCTGAAAGACAATAAGGACTTTGAAACCCTGGGCACGTTGGTATTGGCCCTGGAACGCATCGCCGCGATGGACCTGCGGCAAACGGCAAGCCATGCGTGCGGGTTGGAAGTTTCCAGTTTGCTGGACGAGCTGCGCATCGTGATCGAGTCTTCTCTGCGCGAGAGCGGCGTCACCATGCGGTGGGAGATGGAAGACGATTTGCCTGCGGTATGGGCCGATCGCCAGAGCCTGATGCAGGTGTTTCTCAACCTGACAAAAAATAGCGAACGCGCCATGGAGACGCAGGAGCCCAAGGAATTAACGGTGAGTGCGCTGCGCGAAGGATCGGGGGTAGCGATTCGCTTTCGCGACACCGGAGGCGGAGTTGCCCACCCGGAGCGGCTCTTCCACCCTTTCCAGATCGAAGCCCAATCCACCGGCCTCGGTCTCTATCTCTCGCGCGCCTTCATGCGCAGCTTCAAAGGCGATTTGCGTTACGAACCAGAAACCGGGGGCTCGACGTTCGTCGTCGAGTTATCACCCGCACCACGTGAGAACAAGAATGACAACTATGAGCAGCGAAATTCAGATATTGCTGATCGACGACCACGGCCTGTTCCGCGAGAGCCTCAGCCGGCTTCTTCAGACCGAGTCTGACTTCCACATTGTGGGCACCTGCGCCTCGGCAACCGAGGCGCTCTCCCTGCCGCGGCTCGACGACATCGACGTGGTTCTACTGGACTACGATCTTGGCCAGGAGCAGGGCACGCAGTTTCTCGAGCGGGCGCGCAGCGCAGGTTTCCTGGGCCGGATTTTAATGGTGACGGCCGGCATGAGCGACGCCGTCATGCTGCGCGTTCTCGAGAATGGCTGCTCCGGTATCTTTCTCAAGCACAGCCCACCCAGCCGTCTGGTCGACGCGATCCGCAAAGTGATCGCCGGCGAAGTCTGGCTTGACCCTGCGGTAACGCGTTCCATCATCTCCGCGGCAACCGGCAATGCCGCCGTCCCCCGCCGCGCACAGGGCCTGACGCAACGCGAGCAGGCCGTGCTCAAAGGAGTATTTGAAGGGCTAACCAACAAGGAAATCGGCACCGGCCTCGCCATCTCTGAAAGCTCAGTCAAGGCAGTACTGCAGCAATTGTTCGAGAAAACCGGCGTACGCACGCGCAGCCAACTGGTACGCATTGCCCTGGAACAGCATGCGGACGAGTGGCTGACCAAGCCCACCTGAGCGATGGACGCAGAGGCTCAGCTTTGGGATGTGATTGTGGTGGGCGCCGGGCCGGCAGGGTGCGCGGCCGCCTACGATCTGGCTGTCGCCGGGCAGTCAGTGTTGCTACTGGATAAAAGTGACTTTCCGCGCCCCAAGGCATGCGCCGGTGGGCTGACGATCAAAGCCGTACAGGCACTGCGCTACTCCATTGAGCCGGTGGTCAAAGAAGTAGTACGGCGGGTGCTGCTGGAAGGCGCGGATGCCCCGCCGGTGATTCTGAAGAGCCGCCAACCTATTTGCGTGATGACGGTGCGTGCGGAGTTGGACGCATACTGCCTGCGCAAGACGATGGCCGTCGGCGCCTTTTTTCAGAGAATCTCCGCCGTGCGCCAGATCGCGCGCTCGGGCGAAAATGTGGAGTTGACGACCGACAGCGAGCGATACACAGCCCGCTTTCTAGTGGGCGCCGACGGAGCCAGCGGCCAGGTGCGTCGCCTTTGCGGGGCAGGATCGTGGTCGCCGGGCTTTGCCCTCGAGGTGCAAACCGCACTCCCCCGCGAGCCTGTGCCGCTTACCTTCGACTTTGCCGCGGTGCCGAACGGGTATGCCTGGATCTTTCCCAAACAGGACCATCTCAACGTAGGGGTTTATTCCCATTCCGCTGCTGCCACCGTCACACGCAGCCAGCTCCTGAGCTACGTGGAGCACAGGGTAGGCGTGAAGGCTTGGGATCATGTGACGGGCCAATATCTGGGAATCGGCGCAGGCGAGGATCCGGGTGAGGCGGTCAAGCCGGAGCTACGCGATCGTGTGTTTCTGGTGGGCGATGCGGGTGGGTTTGTCGATCCCCTCACGGGAGAAGGAATCTACGGCGCGTTGCTGAGTGGGCAAGCGGCGGCGGTGGCAATCCTGGGGGAGGCGAGGGGCGAGAGTTTGGCGCGAGCAGCGTTTGCGCAGTCCCTGGATAACTATCTGCAGACGCTGCGCTTCTCTTCACGGGCAGCGGCAGCTTTTTATGCGAATCCGGCGCGTGGTTTTCGCGCCATGCGTTTCCCGTTCCTGCGCAGATCGCTGGTCAGAACTTATACCCACGGGCTGAATGTGAAGAGTCTGGCGGTGCGCGTTGCCTTATCTCGCTGCTAAGAGCAGAGTGTTCCGCCCCCAAACAAACGAGGGTGCCCACCCAAGCCAAAAGCGGCTTGAATGGGCCACCCGCCATTTGTTTTGATAAAACACCCTGTGGGCTAGACGCTGGCGTGCGTCAGCGCGGCCGCGCTGACGTCCGTCAGGCGTGGAGAGAGCACTGCATCATAGATGCGGATCATCTGCGCGTAGTTCGCATCCGCCGTGTACCTGGCTTGATATTCCAGGCGAGCCTGACCGCGCATAAAGCCGGCTTCCACCGGATGGGCGCGGTACCAGCGAACTGCTTCTACCAGTTTGGCGGCGTTGCCCGCCTCAAAGTGCAGCCCGGTGCGCTGATGGTCGACAATGGATAACATGCTGCCCAGGTTGCTTGCGATCACGGGCAGACCGACCGCGAACGCTTCCGCCAGAATCATCGGGAACCCCTCATACCAGGTCGACGGCAGGATGAGCACCGAGGCTTCTTTCATGCGTTGCAGTATCTCCTGGTGGGGCAGCCACTTGAGCAGAGTGACGCCTTCCATCTCGCCCACTGCTTGCTCTACCTCTGCAGCCATTGGGCCGTCCCCGGCAATTTGCAGTGGTAGCTCATTGCCGATCTGCCGCCACGCTTCAAGCAGCGTGCTGATGCCCTTCTCTGGCGTCAGCCGGCCAACAAACAAAGCGTAGTTGCCCTTACCCCGGCCGGGCCCCGGGTCGGTTTGCAGGAAGTTGGGCTTGACGATAATTTTGTCGGCCGGCAGACCGCCCTCAATAAACTTGTTGCGCGCGAAATCGGTGAGGGCAATATAAGCGGCGATGGATTTGCTCCACGTCTGCTTGTAGTTATGGGTTGCCAGCATAGCCGCCGCCGCCGCGGTTGCGAGCCTGCTGCCGCGATAGCAGGCGTGCACGATGCCCGGCCAGGGTATCTGTTTGGGAACACATTGCTCGCACACCTGCCCATCGCGAAAAAGGGTCGCCGCCGGGCAAAGCGTTCGATAATTGTGAAGCGTTTGTACGACAGGGATTTGTTCTTCATTGGCAGCGTAATAGGCGGCTGGCGAGATTACCGGAAAGGTATTGTGCACGTGCACAATATTCGGCCGCTCGCGTTGCATCAGGGTGCGCAGTTCCTGGTGCGTCTGCCGGTTCCAGATCGTTTCTCCCAGCAATACCAGCGGGTTGGCGCCATTAACCTGATCGTTACTGGCATGGTAGAGAAAAACCTGGTGGCCGTGGGCGCGCAGCAATTCAGCTTCCTGGGCAAAAACCTGATCCTCGCCGCCCGGCAGTTGATATGAATTATGGACTGACAAAATCTTCATTAGGCCCCGCCACCTTGGGTGAGATTACTGGAGGATATCGGCCGCGGAGTATCCCTCCTGTAGGGGATTTCTAGCATTAATTTGGCTGTTTACCACGAATGGCACGCGTCACCATTTGCTTCCATACGCTTTGGGTCAAAAGCAGATCGACGGCTCGCTGAAACAGCGGCCGGGGCAGACGGTTGGAGAGCCGCCAGAAGCGATCCACCTTGGAGTTGGCCCGTAACCCGAAACGGCAAAGATCGCCGTAGGCCTGTTGCATCGCCGGATCGTTGTTCAGACGATGCCGTATGTAGTTCATCTTCAGGTAGAGCGGATTGCGGTTGATGGGCGGGAAACCGGCGGCCAGGGCGGCATCGATACCACGAAGGTAACGTTCCTGTTCCAGCCACAGCGAATCCATGATTTTAAGTTCCCTCTCCAGACGGCGAGAGGTAATGCGGGTGGAGTTCTGATCGTTCGCTCCATGCAGGCGCCAGTGAGCCAGCGGCGCGTCCACGGCGCAGACCTCCGTCATCAACGGCGCCAGGCGATGAAACATCTGCTCCGCGTACCCGGTGTATTCCACCGGAATAGGGAAAATGCGGTCGGCCACTGCGCGCCGCAACGCCAGGTTGGTAGTGGGTGGCAGGCCCATCAATATGCCTGAATTATCGTAGGTTATTCGCGCGCAATCCCCTGATGGAAGAGCGCTGAGCAGCGGATAGATGCCGCGCGCGCGCTTTTGACTGTCCACCAGGCTGGCGCGATGAATCGCGAAGCCCGCCAGGGGGTTTGCCTGCAACGCGTGGACCACAGCTTCGACCTTGTTGGGTAGAAACGTATCGTCGGCGTCCAGCAGGCAAATTACCTCTCCGCTGCTGTGAAGGTAGGCGGCGTTGAGGTTGGCCGCCATGCCGCCGTGCGGATTGCGCAGCAACCGTATTGGCAGGCCGCGGCTGATGTAGGACTCCACTACCTCACAGGAGTTATCAGACGAGGCGTCGTCGCTGACGATAATTTCCGTCGGCGGATACGTCTGCTCAAGCGCGCTCTCGATCGCCTGCCCCACAAAGGCGCCGTAGTTGAAGCAGGTGATCAGGACGGAGACGGTGGGCTTCTGCGGAAGCGCCTGCAAGGCAATCGGAGCCAGCTTGCCCGGACCTGCGCCGGGAACCGTTCCGTCGTGCATTGCGGTTTTAATTGCCATTGCGCTGGTTCTCCGGGGTTACGGGCCGCGTAGATCACCTTATCAAGTATGAAGAGGCCAGATCACGCCGGCTGCTGGCGCAGGTAAAAGGCTCGCCATGCGTCCACAAAGTGTTCTTCTGAGCATGCAGAGGCGGCCAGACGCGCTCGTTGGCCCATCGCTGCCCGTGATTCCGGACTGAGCCCGAGCAGGCGCTGCAGGCCCTCTCTGACCCCGGCAACGCTGGTTTCAATGAGGAACCCATTGTCTCCATCCTTCACCAGGTCTTCCACGCCGTACAGCTGCGAAACCACAATCGGCAGACCGGATGCAGCAGCCTCGTACGTCACCAGGGAAAACGTCTCGTAAAGCGACGGAAAGACAAAGACGTCTGAACTCCAGAGATAGGGTCGAACATCTGACTGCATGCCAACAAATTTAACCCGGTCACCCAGTTGATACTTCGCGGCTTCCCCGTGGTAACGTGCGATCAGATCGGCCTCGCCACCGACCACGATCAGCTTGATCAGTTCCATTCCGGGAGTGGCCAGGGCCTGCAATAGCAGGGGCAACCCCTTGCGTTCGAACTGTCCCAGGGCGACGAACAAACCTACCACATCGCGGGGTTCAATGCCGAGACGGTTACGAAATGCCTCGCGGTCGAAGTCGGCCGGCGCCTGCAGGCGCTGCAGGTTGACGGGGTTGGGCAGAACGGTCAGCTTGTTCTCGATATAAGGAAAGGCTGCTGTGAGTTCCCGGGCCAGCCCGCGGGAAGGGACCACGACCTGGCTGGCTCGCGGGTAGGTGAACAACTCCATCCATGCATGCAGCGTGTGATCGACCCAGCGAAACCAGCCGCGCAGGCCTTTGGCGCCGGATTTGCTCCAGTGATTCTTAAGGTACATGCGATGGCAGAAGTGGGAGTAAAGGAAGTCGCCGAAAGCGAGATTGCTCTCCAGAGCCTGAATGTGATCGAACCTGGCACCTCCGCGCACCCGGTAAAGCAGGTAACAGAGGGCGGCCATCACGTGATAGACGATAAAAAGCAGCGCCAGGGGCCGTGTCGGCGACGGCACGTGTACAAACTGTATCTTTTGCGGGCACGGATTCTCAAACTCGACCGCGAAAACAGTGAACTCATGCTCCGCCGCCAGCGCACGAAGCATGGCCAGATGGCAGCTCCCGGCTGGGTTGTTGTGGGTTATTTTGTAATCAAAAATAGCAATGCGCAAACGGGGGTCCTTAAGAACAATGGCCGGCTTCAGAGTATGCGTGAGACTGGTGTACCGCACCGCTCATAACGTCGAGTATGTTTGCCAACCTGTCGGGCGCCCCAGTCCCGCAGGGACGACTGAAAGCATAGACGTTACGAACTACGCACTACACTAGCTTTTTATTCACTTGTCCCGAGCTACCAAGGCGGAGCAACAGACGACCTACAAGGTCCGCTAGGGTGATTTGTGGTTGAAAAAGTGCTGACTAAGCTGACTAAGTAGGGTTTTGGCTGGTAAGAACAGTGGTTGCCATCTTGATTAGATGCATTTCACAAGGTTTCTATTGCGCGTGCTCAAAAAAAATTCCAAGCCGGCTCAGGCCATCTTCACCAGCGACAGGCGGCCCGGACGGGGCACCTTGCTGACAATCTTCTTGGCAATCTCGAGCGAGGCCGTGGCCGCAGGCGACGGCGCATTGCATACATGGAGTGAATTCTTACCTTCCAGCAACAGGAAGTCGTCCACCATGCTTCCGTCACGCAGCAGAGCCTGAGCCCGCACACCCGCCTTGCTTGGGATCAGGTCATCGGACTGGATCTCCGGCACCAGCCGCTGCAGGCTGCGCGTAAACGCAGCCTTGCTCCAGGAGCGGAACATCTCCTGTGCACCTTCACGGTAATAGCGCGACGAAAGCTTCCAGAAGCCGGGGTAAGTCATGACCTCGGAAAGATCACGCCAGCTGAAGTCGGACTTGTTATACCCCTCACGCTTCATGCTCAGCACAGCATTCGGCCCGGCATGGATGCTGCCATCCATCATGCGGGTAAAGTGCACACCCAGAAACGGAAACGCCGGGTTGGGAACGGGGTAAATGAGATGTTTCACCAGGTGGCGGCGTTCGGGCTTGAGTTCGAAGTACTCCCCGCGGAAGGGAACAATCATGGCCTTCGGCGCCATACCCCCGAGTTTCGCCACGCGATCACTGTGCAATCCGGCGCAGTTGATCAGAAAGCGCGTTTCAAGCGAGCCCCATGAAGTTTCGAGGAGATGGCCGAGCGGTGTGGGCACAATGCCCAGAACCTCCGTACCAACCTTCAGTTCCCCGCCCTGCTGTTGTATTTCGTGTACCAGCGCGTGGCAAACCTGGCGGTAGTCGACAATGCCCGTCGTGGGCACGCGAATGGCGGCAATGCAGGATACATGCGGCTCTACTTCCCTTACTTCTTCCGGAGTCAGGCGCATCGCGGGGACGCCGTTCTTGAGCGCGCGGTCGAAAATGATGTCGAGTTGCGGAAGCTCTTCCGGACGGGTGGCCACGATCAGTTTGCCGCACACATCGAACGGCACCCCATACTCGTAGCAGAAGGCGCGCAGGGATTGGTTCCCTGCCTGCGCCATCTCCGCCTTCAGGCTACCTGGTTTGTAATAGATACCAGAATGAATGACGCCGCTGTTTCGGCCGGTCTGGTGCTGGGCAAAACCAACTTCTTTTTCCACCAGAAGAATGCGCGCAAACGGATACTTGCGTCCCAGCGCTGCGCCGGTCGCGAGACCGACGATTCCTCCACCGATGATTGCGAAATCATACATAGCTTGCCTTTTAATTGAAGCGCCCGCCTGGGGCGGGGCTGGATTTTTACATCAAACGGAAACAACCTCGGTAGACAGGCCCATTTTTTCGAGATCCGCTTTGATCTCCGGTTGATAGATCGGGTTCATGGCAATGGCCAGGTCAGGTTGATAACGCTTGAGAAAGGCCGGGGCGACAATCTCCTGCCCGGTGCCGGCCATGTACTTGCCTTCACGAAAAGGGTTGATGTCGACCACGTATTCGATTTCGCTGTTTTCTCGCAGGTTGAGCGCGGTGAGAAAGGCCACGCCCTTCGATCCCGAACCCCAGACAACCGCTTTCTTGCCTGTGTTCTTCGCCTCTTCGAGCTTGTCTTTCCAGGCGGCCATTCTGGCCGCCTGGTGTTCGGTAAAGAACTTGATGTCGTCGTTGATCCGTGCCGGATCAGGCCTGGGCACCGATAACGGCGTGGTCCGTGAGGGCTTGGCCGTAATCATCAGGTACTGATCGTCATAGTCGGTCCACACATCCATCACGTCGAAGCCCTGCTCCTGAAACAGCAGCGAGAGCGATTCCGCGCTGAAGTAGGAGCAATGCTCGTAATAGATATCCCAGAAGGCCAGGTCGCGCAGCACGCGGCTCATGTCGGGTACCTGGAAGAATACGACCGTGTCATAACGATCGCCGATTGATCGGCGTACCGTACGCATGAAGTTAGCCGTATCGGGAATGTGCTCGAGCGTCATCTTGCAGCACACAAAATCGCCCTGCACGTGGGTGTATTTTTCCGAATAAAAGTCGGCTACGAATTCAACATCCGTATCGCCGGCCGAGGGATTACGGTCGCTCACAAACGCCGGGTCAAAGCCAACGCCGGTGTTCTTGCCGATCTCACACAACAGCGAGAGAAATTCGCCTTTGCCGCAGCCAATCTCGATCATCTTCTTGCCGTGCAGGTCGTATTTCTCGATCATCTGCTCAGCCAGCTTGCGATGAAAGGCCTGGAAGGTTCCCGAAAACCCCTGCGTCTCCTCATACTGCGCGGAGTAGTTGTGCACGGTCGGATCGAAAAGCGTGTTGGTGATAAAGCCGCAATGGGAGCAATGGCCCAGGGCAATGTCGCCCTTGGGAAAGTTCACGGCGATTTCCCGCGTCGGCATCAACAGCACGCTGTGCACCGGCACCCGTGGAACTTCATAGAAAACCTTCAGGTCTCCCTTGAGGCAATTTGGGCAGGTCTTGATCTCTGGCATTTTTCGATCCCCGTATAGGAAAATTTCGTCAATGGTTAACGTTGAGAGACACGCATGCTGACGTGGAAGGCATAACCCGCCATCCTCACTCCCATGGAGTGGCTGTTCAAAACGCACGATCGAGGGTGTAGATGAACCTTGGACGCGGCAGCTCAATATACAGTTACAAAGGTGGTACCCGCGTGGGCTCTGATGCCGGCTCCGTGGAGCTGAGGCGTTGGCCTTTCACGGTGGAAGGGCACGGGTTCAGCCGTGCCGCACTGACCTACTGCGCTTAAGGGCTTCAGCCCCTGAGGTACGTTTGTTTCTCGATTCGCATACGAAATCCGAGAGAAAGAACCGTACCTCAGTGGCTAAACAGGTTGCGGAAAAACTCGCTTTGAGGCGCAAACGACGTACGGCAGGGGCTAAAGCCCGACTTATTTTCAATCATTTACGGCCCGACTAAAGTCGTGCCCTGATACAAAACAGAGTTTCTCCGCAGCCTGTAAAGCCAGTTTTGGGCACGGCTGAAGCCGTACCCTTCCGGGGATCTTAGCGGGCGCCGACGACCTCGGGACGATAGACCTTAACGCCGGCATCTACGTCCGCGCTGTCATAAGCCGCGGCTATGTCCTCAGGCATACGGCTCAGATCGCTGCCGCGCATGAAGTCGCGCAACGAGGTGCCAATCGGGAACGAATCCAGGTTGGGAGCGCCGGTCTTGGTCTTCACGTCGTTCAGGCTCACGGTGCGGAAGTCGATGCTGAAGCGGGTTTTGCCCGAGGTATTTGGCACCGTCGAATGCATGTTGGCGGCCGAGAAAACCAGCGCGCCGCCTGGCTCAGAGATCACCCGAACCTGGGGATCCAGCTCCATCGGCTGTTCCGGCTTGGGCTGCTCGCGCGTGTCTGACTTGATGTGCTTGGCAGCGTCGGCCCGGCCGGTGCTGTTCCACGCGTAGTAGTTGAACTTGCTGGAACCGTTCTTGACGGCTTCATTCCAATACTTCGGGTGAAAGGCCATCGAGCTCTCCGAAGACATCTCGAAGATCGGCAGCCACCAGTTCAACTGGCACAGCGGCGCCGAGTACCAGGTGTCGCGATGGAGATGGTGGGCATAGCCCACACCTGAGGTGAGGTAGGCATCCGAGGTCACCGCGCGCAGGCGCGGCACATCGAGGTAAGTGGTCTCCATATCGCAGCCAAAATCTTCGAGCATGGCCTGGATCAGCCGCTTCGATTCCGGGTGATGAATGAAGGCCGGCTTCAACGGGGCAAAGATCCTGACGAACTCCTCGACCGGCATGTCGTATTGTGCCTTGGTCGGGTCTTCCTTGCCAAAGGCTTCCTTGATCATCTCGGCAGCGAAGTTGGTGAAGGCCAGCGAGCTGGGCCGGGGCGAATAGACGAATAGCTGGCCGTCATACAAGTGCCGGCGGCGCTTCTCGTCATCGAATTTTGAATCTACGTAGATGCTATGCATGGATCGAATCTCCTTGGATGGTTCGGCTGCTTTAGACAACCGCGGGCGTCGGGATGGGAATGATGAACTTTCCGCCACGCGCCTTGTAGTCGTGTTGTTGCTCCATGATTTCGCCGGCAAAATTCCAGGCCAGAACCAGAACGTAATCGGGCTTGGCATCGAGCAGTTTCTGCGGAGACAGAATCGGCAGGTGGTTGCCCGGCATAAACCGGCCCTGCTTGAACTCGTTCAGGTCAACTACGTAGTCGAGCAGTTTCTTGTCGATATTGCAGAAGGCCAATAGGGTGGTGGCTTTCGCTGCCGCCGCATAACCGGCGATCGACTTGCCTTTGCCCTTCAGGTCCTGCAACAGCGCCGTCAGCTCGTCACGCACCGCGTGCACCCGGTCGGCAAAACCACGATAGTACTCAATGGTCGAGACGCCGGCATTCTTCTCATCTGCCAGTATTGCCTTCAACCGGGCGGTGGGCGTCTCGGTCGGCTCCACAAACAGCCGCAGAGAGCCGCCGTGGATCTTGGTGCGTTCCACATCGTTTAAAAACAGACCGTGATCGCGGAACAGCCTGGCCAGGGCAGTCACCGAGAAGTAGCAAAGATGCTGGTGATAGATGGTGTCGAATTCGCACTTCTGGATCAGGTCAACGATGTAAGGCGCCTCGATCACCGCTACCCCGGTCGGCTTCAACAGGGCCTTGATGCCGTCGACGAAGCCGTTCAGGTCGGCAACGTGCGCGAGCACATTGTTGGCCAGGAACACGTCAGCCTTTTTGCCCTCGGCAGCCAGCTCTTCGGCCAGTTCCCTGGTAAAGAATTTATTGATGCTGTTAACGCCGCGCTCGTTGGCGGTGCGTACCTGCTCCTCGGCAGGGTCGATACCCAGCACGGGGATGCCGTGGTTGACAAAGTTGCGCAACATGTAACCGTCGTTGGATGCGGCTTCGATCACCAGGCTGTTGGCGTTGAGGCCGCGCGCTTTGATCACCGCTTCCGCACTACTTGCGAAGTGCTGCAGAAGACTCTTCGACACCGATGAAAAATAAGGATAATTGCGGCAAAAGAGAATCTCGGGCGGAACGGTTTCGGTGATCTGCACCAGCGAGCACTGGGGGCAGAAGACCAGGTCAAGGGGCGCCGTCACTTCCGGCGACCCGAGCTGGTCGGCTGAGAGCAATGCATCCGCAAGGGGAGTGGTTCCGAAGGAAAGAATCGGAACACACTCCGAGAAAGAACAGGCCCGGCAATGAAAAGTGGATTGGGTCATACAGTAGCGGCTCCTACGACCGCGGCTGCGCTGGTGGTTGCATCCTGGTTGGTCCAACGGAGATTCGCATCCAGAGCGCCTTCGGCGATCAGTTTGCGAATATGGGCAATGCGCTTGAAACGCGGTCCCTCGAAATCTTCGAGCACGAGACCGATCTTCTTGTACGTTTCATGCAGTTCGATGGCACCCTTGCGCGCGTTCCATACGGGCTGGAACTCGGGCAATACCTTGGTGATCTTGCTGCAATCGACGCGGTAGCAGCGCTTGTCCGGGCCAGCATCTTCCGCGTACTCGATCACCGTGTTCGGCACCGTCTCTTTGACGATGTCGGCCAGTTCACGAATACGGTAGTTGTCTTCGTTGCGGCCCACGTTGAACGCTTCGTTGTGGACCACGTCGATGGGGGCATGCATCGCCGCGAGAAACGCGCGCGAGATGTCTGCAATGTGAACGATCGGTCTCCACGGAGTACCGTCGCTCTTGATGTAGACCTTGCCCGTGGTGTAAGCCCAGGCCACCAGGTTGTTCAGCACCAGGTCAAAGCGCAACATGGGCGAAACGCCAAAGGCGGTGGCATTACGCAGGAACGTGGGGCTGAAGCGCGTATCGGCCAGCCGGGCCACGTCCTGCTCCACCTTCACTTTGGAAGTGCCGTAGGGCGTGCACGGATTGAACGCCGAGTGCTCGTTCAACAGGTCATCGCCGCCCGCTCCGTAGTTGCTGCAGGAAGAGGAGAAGATGAAGCGCTGTACGCCGGCCTTCTTGGCCAGCCGCGCCAGGTTGACCGATGCTTCGTGGTTAATCTCAAACGTCAGGTTGGGATTCAGATCGCCCAAGGGATCGTTCGAGAGACCGGCCAGATGCAGAATGGCATCGAAGCCATCCACATCCGACAGGGTCGCATCGCGGACATCCTTCCGGATCTCAGGAATCTTCGCGATTCCGTCGCTGAAAGTGCTGCCCTCGAAAAGGTTCGTGTCCAGGCCTGTTACTTCATGCCCGGCTTGCAACAGCATTGGCACTAAAACCGTTCCGATGTACCCCGCGTGGCCCGTTACTAATACTCGCATTTGGTTCCTCCCAAGTTTTCCATGGTGCGTTTCCACTTTCCCAGAGACCTTCCAGGTATTTCTTCTCGCGGATGGTATCCATGCACTGCCAGAAAGAGGTGTGCTTGTAAGCCATCAGTTGACCTTCTTCAGCCAGCCGCGCGAGGGGCTCTTTCTCAAAGTGCGTTTCATCGCCGTCGATGAAATCGAAAATCTCCGGTTCGAGGACGAAGAACGCTCCGTTGATCCAGCCTTCCTTTGCCTGCGGTTTCTCAGAGAATTCGGTGATCTGGTTGCCGTCCATCTCGAGGTGGCCGAAACGCGCCGTCGGTCGCACCGCGGTCAGTGTCGCCAGCTTGCCATGCGCACGGTGGAAGGCCAGCAGGTCGTGCAGGTTGATGTCAGACACGCCATCACCCCAGGTCAGCATGAAGGTCTCGTTGCCCAGATAGGGCGCCAGTCTCTTGATGCGGCCGCCGGTCTGCGTCTTGTTCCCGGTATCCACCAGGTCGACTGACCAGTCAGGAACCGCTCCGCCCGCCATTTTGACCTTGCCGGTCTTGAGCGAGATGTTCAGATCGCGGTTCAGCGAACAGTAGTCCAGCATGTACTTCTTGATAACCTCGCCCTTGTAGCCGAGTGCGATGGCAAACTCATCGAACCCGTATTGGGCGTAGTGCATGAGGATGTGCCAGAGAATCGGCTTGCCGCCGATCTCCACCATGGGTTTCGGCTTCAGTTCCGTCTCTTCCGCAAGACGTGAACCGAGACCACCTGCCAGAATTGCAACTTTCATAGATCTTGACCTCCGTCAATTTGCCGATATTTCTTCGGTTCCGGGGGGATAAACTTTACGACGCAACATCGAGGGTGGTTACGCTCTCGACGGATTGCGCCGGCTTGGCGCGCGGCGTCTGCAGCCTGAACAGCACCACATCGGCCGCGATCAACACATCTTTGCCCATGCGCCGGAAATGCTTGACCAACCAGGGTGTCAGCAACAGGTAGCAGCGCAGACGCTGCCAGGGGGTGAGGGGCGCGCGCGTGATGCTGAGAAAGTACTCGCGCAACATGCGCCATTCGGGAAAGGTGATGGTCGATGTTTTGTTTGGATCCCACCACTCCGGGCTGGGCAGCGTGCCGTGGCGGTTGGTGAGCCGGAAGCGGGGGGCCTTGAGACGAATCGGCTTCACCTGCGAAGACTGGTTACTGTGACGGGTGCTGATGAACAGGAACTCCGGCGTTTCGTAGAAGCGCCCGATCAGCCCCATCTGGGCCAGCAGAACGCCGTCGCTGTTGACGTAGCTGCCCTGCGGCGGAAGCGTTTTGAGGGCACTCAGGCGCATCACGCCGAAAATCTGGTAGCACATATGATCGTTGAGCAACAGATCTTTGAAGCGGATGATGGGGTCTGGAGACTCGGTGCGCAGCCGCCACTCGTAATTCTGAACGAACTGGCCGTGCTCATCGATCACCCGGGTCAGGGTGTGGGCAACCACGAGCGATTCATCGGCTTCCAGGGCATCCACGCAGAGGCGCAGAAAGTCGGGCTGAATCATGTCGTCATGCGCGGCCCACTTGAAGTACTTTCCCGTGGCCTTGAAATACACATTCCTCAGATTCCAGCCGGCGCCCATATTTTTGTCGGCGCGATAGTAGCGAATGCGGGAATCCTGGGCGGCAAAGCGGCGGCAAATCTCTTCGCTGCGGTCGGTCGAGCAATTATCGGAGAGGATGAGTTCAAAATCCTGAAAGGTCTGGTTCAGGATTGAATCGATGGCAGCTTCGAGGAAGCGCTCTCCGTTGTAGAGGAACAACCCGATACTGACGAGAGGGGTGGTGCTCATTTGAATCGTGCTCCGATCTGGGTAGTGATTGAACCGAGGGGGAAGGCTGAGGGGGGGTGCAATAATCGCAGAGGCCAAACAAGACGTTTTTAGGACATCTTCTTCAAGCGGGCGACCACCTGCTTGAGCCAGCTTTGCCTGATCAGCAGGTTGATCCCAAAATCAAACAACGGAAGCGGCATATAGAGCGAGAGCTTCCAGAACAGAATGTGCCTGGCGCCGGGCAGCTTCATGCATTCCATGTAGCGCTCATAATAGCGGCGAACGTCCGGGTCGCGCGTCAGGCGGGCGTGCAGATAATTCACCTGGATGATGAAGGGATGCTGGCTGAGCGGTTGCAGCTCTTGCGCCAGCGCCGGGTCAATGGTTCCAAGGAAGCGCTTCTGTGCAAACCACAAGGCTTCGCAGTAGTCGAGCTCGCGCTTGAACGAAGCCGCCGTGACCTTATCCGGTCCGTAGTTGTTGTCGCCATGCAGGCGGTACTCGGCCAGGGCTTCCCCGGAATTGGTGACATGGGTGAGCAACGGAGCGACCCGGGTGATGTACTGATCCGGGCACTTTACCAAAATCTCATCCAGCGGCAGGGGAAAGATTCGTTCCGCCACATCGCGCCGTAAGCTTAATCCTGAGGTTGGAGGCATGTACGGCAACAAGCCGCCATCTTCCAGAAGCTGGGGGCCGTACCAGCCGCGTGGCAACGGTGCAGACATGGGCCACACACCCTGGCGGCGATGGTCGGCACTGATGCGAATAACCCGATGCACCCCAAACCCTGCCTCCGGGTGCGCCTGAAAGTCGGCAACAATGCGCTCGACTTTATGGGGCAGGAACAGATCGTCTGAATCGAGCAGCGCAATAATATCGCCGCGGCTGGCGGCAAAGCCCGTATTGAATCCCGATGCCTGGCCGCCATTCGTCTTGCGAATCAGCCGGAGACGCGCGTCCTTCTGCTCGAACTCTTCGATTACTTGTACCGAGTCATCCGTCGAACCATCGTCACAAATGATCAATTCGATGTTCCGGTACGTCTGAGCGAGCGCGCTCTGGATCGATTCAGCGATGAAGTGGCCGTAGTTGTAATTGGAAACCAGGATGGAAACCAACGGTTCTGCCGGTAAGAGGCGCAGCTGGATCGGTTGCAGCCCGGTAATCGTTTCAGACTCCATGATGGCCATAAGGGAGAGCTCGCGTGCAACAAGTCAAAGACATTATCGACCGGCGTGGCAGGCACCGCTATAGCCCGAATTACTTAGCGGTCCGGGCTGTTCGTAACCTCGTCGGGGACTCTTGTGGTTTCCATTCTCAGTTGTTTACGGCGTTTGTTACACGACCAAAGTCGTGCCCTGGACCCCTAGTAAGCGCCGACGCCTTTTACCACCAGGCCGGGAGTCGCGAGAATGATCTTGATGTCTAATAGCAGCGACCACTCGCGAATGTATTCCAGATCGAGCCGCACCATCTCTTCAAACGGAAGTTCGCTGCGGCCATTCACCTGCCACAGCCCCGTGATACCGGGGTATACGGCAGACCGGCCCTCAGACCAATCGGCATATTCACGGCTCATGCCATCCGGGCCCATATCGCCGGCGGGCAACGGCCGTGGCCCAACCAGGCTCATCTCGCCGCGCAACACGTTGATCAACTGCGGCAACTCGTCCAGGCTATAGCGGCGGATGAAGCGGCCGATCGGGGTCACCCGCGGATCTTGCTTCATCTTGAAGATGTGACCCTGTTTTTCATTGGCGTGAGCTACGTGGCTGCGATCCATGGTGGTGTACATGGAGCGAAACTTCAGGAACATGAAGTGCCGTCCACCTCTGCCCACACGCGGCGCTTTGTAAAGAACCGGTCCCTCGGAAGTAAATTTGACTACGGCTGCAATGGCCAGCATGGTAGGCGCCAGAAGAATGAGAGCGATCGTCGAGGCCACGATATCGAATCCCCGCTTGATGAACTCCTGGCTCCTGGTGAATGACAGAGGCCGTAGCTCGACCAGGGGCAAACCGTACTGGTTGATTACATTAATGCGGCCAGGATCCGGGGCGAAGTCGACCGTGCAGTTCACGATCACGCCCATACGCTTGAATATTTTGTTGCATTCGTCCAGCTCACCGCGCGAAATCGAGCCGTTGAGCAGAATGATGCGATTCAAATGTTCGCGATTGATGACCTCGGCCAGCTGCGCCGTGGTTCCAAGGATCGGCATCGCCAGCGACAGCCCTTCGGTGGTGTGTCCCTCGGGCACAATCAGGCCCTTGATCAGGTTCGACACGTTGGCCGTGCTCATCAGAGCGGCCAGGCGATCCGCATGAAAACCATCGCCCAGCAAAGCCGCGCGGATCGGCGAAGGCCAATGACGCTCAGCCAACAGCGCCGCAGTCACACTGACGCAGCGTGCCAGCCCCAGACTGACAAAACTGACCGGCGCAAAGATTATGAAAAACGACCGCGACACGCCGGTGCCGAGCTGACGCGAAAAGAAGGTCACAACAACAATCATGCAGCTAGCCAACAATGCGCCTTCAGCGGCGTTGATGACGCTGCTCCACAACCGAATGCGGCCTTCCACACGATACAGGTGCAGACGCCACGCCATCACCACCCAGAGCACCAGCACCATCATCAACGAGGGCGCCCAGATCGAAGCATAATTCCAGCTTACCCATCGGTTGGCCAACGGATTTAACAACACGCGCATCTGGATCGTGCAGCTCCAGGCAGCGGTCACTGCGAGAAGATCCAGAACGAATTGCATCGTTTGATAAAAGCGTAAATTCCGGACGTGCATGAGAGCGGTTCTCCCCATACGCTTCCCCTGGCGACAGCCAGGAAAGCGTTCCATTTTAGTGATGCAGTCAGCGCCCTTTCTCCTGCTGACTTGCAACATGTCAGGAGAACGCGCTAGAAGAGGGAACGTAGTGCCTGAAGACGCTCTTTTAAAGTCACAACCGTTCCACTAAGCGGCAGATTAATTAAATCTTAGTGAACGGTCGCCGACGCCTTTGTTCCCTTGTTGTCGACTCTTTGCCGGTCTATGCAACCCATGGCTCGCGCTGGGGGGGGACACTGCGACCACGGGTTACTCACGAAGATGATCGTGAGCCGGTTCGAGTTGCCAGAAATAATTTGATTCGCCTGTTTACTCCCGAAAGTTAACAACAGCCTCAATCACGTGCAGCGCCCGCATAGCTGTTGTAGTGGTTGACATAGGCCGGATCTTCAACGCGAAGATTACAGCCATTCAAAATGGTTCCGATGACCGGCGTTCCATCGTCGGCCAACCGCTCCTTGGCTTCACCCAACTGTTCGGGGCTGGTTTCACCGGCGCGGCAGATCAGAATGACCCCGTCCACGTTGCGGCTCAGCAAACGGGCATCCGCCATGCCCATCATCGGCGGAGAGTCGATGAGAACGAAGTCATACTCCGAGCGTGCGCGCTCGACCAGGCTGTCCAGAAAAGTGGAGTGTAGCAGCTTGGAGATATTAGCCGGCTCCGAACCGCCAGGCAACACATAAAGCCCGGGCACGCTGCTGGGACGCACCACTGAGTCCAGCGTAACCTTGCCGGTACCCTCGTCGAGCAACGCATCGCTCAAACCGGTAGCGAACTGCAAGCCGAACAGCTTACCCAGCCGCGGCCGCCGCAAATCGCCGTCGATCAACAATACGCGGCGTCCGATTTCCGCCAGGCTAATACCCAGATTTGCAACCGTGGTTGTCTTTCCTGCCTTGGGGCGCGGGCTGGTAATCAGGATCACCCTGGGGCTCACCCCGTTAATGCGCGTCAGGAGAATCGATGTGATCGCAGACCGGTACGCATCCGCCATCATGGTCTCGTCCTGGCACCATTGCACCATTTCCTTGTCCACGATCGCCGACTTGTCCGCCAGCAGACCAGTTTTCGATTCACCAGCGATGGCCGCCGCATTGAGATTGCGCAGCGTGAGCGGAATGCGCTCACTGTTGCCAATGCGCGCCGACGGAATCACCGCCAGCTCAGGCACATTGAGGTGCTTGACACTCTGGCCGGGGGAGCGCAGGCTGGCATCGTTGCGCTCGCTGAGCAGAATGTAGCAGGTTGAGAACACCAGGCCGAGCAGCAGGCCGAGTGCCAGGTTGAGCAGCAGGTTAGGCATGTAGGGCCTGGTCGCGGCTTGCGCGGGGCTGACCACGCGCACATCACTCGACTTCAGGGCGGCAACAATACTTGCCTGCTTCACTCGCTGCAACATGGATTGGTAAATATCGCGGTTCGCATCCACTTCCTTCTTGAGGATGTTGTAACGAACCTCCTTTGCCGACTGATCGGAAACCACACCCAGTTGCTGCTGGTAGGCGGCGCCCAGTAATTGCTTACGGCGCGTCGTCTCCGAGTTCTGCACGCCGAGGCGCTTGATGATATTGGCGCGCTGATGGGCAGCCTGTTGCTCGAGATCGGCAATCTGCGCGTTCAACTGCTGAATCTTGTAGTTGGCTGGGGTCAGCGTCACACTCAAGTCAGCCAATTGTCGCTTCAGGTCAGCCAGCCGGGCCCGGTCGTCGCGCAACGTGGGATCGTCCAAAACCTGGGGCATCGCTTCAGCCGGACTGCTGTGCGACGTCTCCACCTGCGCTTTGGTGTCGGCTTCGTCCGCCTCAGCCTTTTGCAGATCTGTTTGAATCTGACGCAATTTGTCGGCAGCAACGCTCTCCTGCGAGTCACTCGGAATGACAATCCCCGTCTGGCGCGCATAATTCTGCAGATCGTCTTCAGAAGCCTGCAGCTTCTTGCGCGCGCCGTCCAGCTCAGAAGTCAGAAACTTGTTGGTGTTGCCTGCGGAATTCAGGCGCACATCCTGCGCGTGCTCGATGAATTGCTCGGTTAGTGTGTTCGCCGCATCTGCGGTCAGCTTGGGTGTAGGCCCGGTCAGGGTCAACGTGATCAGGTCCGAAGCTCCATCCACTTTCACCTTGGCGCCATCCAGCATGTCGAGCACGATGGCCTCACCTTCGGCGGTTGTCGTAGCCGGAGCTACCCCGAAAAAGCCTCGAATTTTACCGATCAGGCCAGGCGCGGCGGCGATCGCGCCAGGAACGCTCGGAGCCATCAGCTCTGCGGTGCGCTGCACCACCGGCGGACTTTTGAGCAGCTTGGTCTGGGTCTCGATGAACTCGTCGCCGGTCACCTGGGTGGCAGTCGGATCAACGTCCTTGCTGTTCATGAAGTCCTGGTTGATCCCCATCACTTCAAGAATCGCTTCGGACTTGTAAGTCTTGGGCGCCACCAAGGTGTAAAGGATAGCCAGCAAAATGGTGCCGCCAAGAATCATCGCGACTGGTTTGCGATGACGGCGAAGCAAGGCAGAATAGTTCACCGAGGCCTCAGGCTGGGGCCGATTTCCCGCCGCCGGACGTGAAATCTCAATCGAACTGGAGCGGCCGCCCTGCCGTACTTCGGGCAGGCGGGGTCCAGGGATTATCTGCTGGTTCGGAGTCATCTTTTTGTAGTCCTTTCGGATTTGATCGAGTTCGCTGGGCGAACCGATCTCACTCACGGTGCAATTCGCTTTGAAAAAGTACGGCCAACCGAGAAGCCGGGGGTCTGCATGGGGCCATTCCAGGAAATTGGGCCTAATTTACAAAAGTTTTAGTGGTAGATGGCATACCCGGCGCCAGCGCCGGCGCCGGCGCCGATGAGCGTATCCACGCTATGCAGGGCCAGCGTCTTGCCAAAGCTGTTGGGGATGTAGAGGATATCGTCTGGCCTCATCTGAATATCCTGAGCTTTATTGTCCATGATCTTCTTGATGTCAGCCGGAATCTGTTCCCGTTCGGCTCCGCCCGAGGCGCGCAGAATCCTGACGCCCTTGAGCGATGCCGTTTGGTTCCAGCCCCCTGCCAGGGCGAGCGCCTGGGAGAGAGAAACGGTTTCGTTATCGGTCATGACGTAACCGCCAGGACGGTTCACGTTGCCCAGCACATAGATCAGACGCGCCCGGGGGACGGTGATCACATCGTGCGGCTTGATCTGGATGTTCAACTCCGGATCCGTGCCGGCCATGACCTTACGGATATTCACGTGCGCCACGCTGTACTTCCCGGTGGGATCGGTAAAGGCGCCCGCTACCGGGATCGTGCCCTCGCTCAGGTTGCGGGTGATCAGAACACTGTCACCGGCATCGGGGCGCAGACCGCCGGCCTGGCTGATCACTTCCATCAGGTTGCGATTGCCCCGCAGCTGAACCACGCCGGGGATGGCCACATTGCCGGCTACTGAGACCGGTTGGCTACGAAAATCCGTGACTTGCACGGTGACCTGCGGATCCTTGAAATACTTTTTGTACGCAGTGGCCAACGACGCCTGCAGTTGGTCAACGGTCAATCCAGCGGCGTGGACGCGGCCCACCATAGGGAGCGTCACGGTCCCATCGTTGCCAATCTGCGCGGGACGGTCAGGAATGTCATCCGCGGCAAAAACACGCACGGTGATCGTATCTTCCGGACCAAGAATGTAGTTGCTCGGCGTCACGCTGGCCGAAACGCTGGTGGCAGGCGGCTGTTGGGCGCCGTTTACGTCCGTCGCCGGGGCGCCCGCTGCACCGTTGTAAGGCGCCTGGGTGGGCGCTGTATAGGCCGACGTTGCGGCTTCCGCACTAATGGGCGTGCGACCTGTGCTTTGAGCAAGAGCGGGAGCCAACATGATGCCTGGAAAGCAAACAGACAGCAGAATCAATCGGGCTGGAGACTTGTGCATAAAATCATTCACCATGGGTACCTGAGGTCCCGCCAAGAAATACCTCCGGCGGGGAACGTGCTCCGAAAAGAGCAACTAGGATATAGGGATAACGAACGAACTCTTGGGGTTGCCTGCATGAGGGCCGGCAAGGGGGACGTACGAACCAGGAATTAGTGAACCGGGGGGCGTACGTTACGAGCGAGAACCAAAATAAGGAGTAGACAGAAAAGTACGAAAGTGTTGCAAATTGACAGCTAGGCCATCTTCCGCTCAGCAGCTACGGGTGCAAACGGCGAGACCCAGTCAGGATGCACCTCTACCAATACAGACCTACGGAGCAGGTTTACAGAGAGAATTAATCTTTGTGAGCGGCGGACTTCGACCAAAATGCCCGTTAACCCAGCCAGGGGACCGCGCAAAATCGAGAACGAACCCGACTCCCCGACTTCGGTGTAAGGCCACGCCTCGAGAGGCACATCCACGCTGACCGTTTGCTGCAATGCTTCTATTTCCGCTTTGTCCGCGGAGAGCGGGTTGGTTCCCGCCCGGACCACATCGATCACGCCGCTGGTCATCAAAACCGGCACGATCGAAGAGCGGTTGGTGGAGCAAAAAATATATCCAGGGAAAAGCGGCATTTCCACGATCTTGGTGCGATCTGCCCACTGTCTCTTAGATTTATAGAGGGGCAGAAATTCGGTAAAGCCTTTTTCGCGAAGCGCGATCGCGACCTGCTTCTCGTGTCGCGGACGGACACGGAAGGCAAACCATTCGTTCGATTCGTCAGACCCTGGATTGCGATACATGCGTATCTCCGTTACAAGAGTGAGCTTGCTGCTTGCAAATTCCCGCTGGGATCTCACTTCGCTTCGAGGGGGACGATGCGAAACTTCGATTTTCGATGCGGTGGAGCCCAGAAACATCTAGACGGGCTTCCGCCATCTCAGTCACAACATCTGTTTTCAGGCTTTCGTCCAAAAATCAGGGCCGCTTAAACTCACGGTCTGCTCAAATGTTGCTATAGACCCGGTCCACTGTCAATGAAATCCGCAATCTCAACCTGGACGCAGTGGCGATATTACTTGTCGCACATCAGAAATCGCCCTAAGCCCTTTGTCTTCAGTCCCTGCCATATTTCGGCTTCTCAGAGCTTCGCCCTCTCAGTCACAGAGACCAATGCTATATAGATGCCGATTGTTATCTAAAGACCGCCACTCGGGGGTGATGGGCTGATCGACGGATTTGGCTACTTTTGCCTTAGCCGCCGCTGGTCTTGCAGTACTTACTAGCGGTAATCTAGCGGTCCCCGGGACCGGTGTCAACAAATCTCGTCTTTGTGGATAACGCCAACGTGCGTTACCAACGGGGCTGCGGGCAAAACCACTCACAGTGCACCACAGTTAGTGCATACCTGGACTTATTTCAAAAAATGCAGGCAACCTATTCGCTCTGGATGCAGCTTCGCCGTCTCAGTTACAGAAGCTGTGAGAG
Organism: uncultured Acidobacteriaceae bacterium; assembly: GCA_963834445.1. Lineage (GTDB taxonomy): Bacteria > Acidobacteriota > Terriglobia > Terriglobales > Acidobacteriaceae > PALSA-350. The sequence continues at coordinate 1,311,576 of CAWIBU010000009.1, read as the reverse complement.
CAGAAAAATTTTCTCTGCCCACGTCCCGTAATCTAGAGGGGCAATCTCGTCCGGTCAACGAATTAAGGCGAGTTTCTGACGCCAACGTGTTCCCTGCCTGGTTACCATCGGTGCGATCCACGCAAAAATTCATTGGGTCGAGACGTTTTACGGTCCCGGCATAGACACTCGCAACGCCAGCGTGAGACAGTCAGCAAGTCGCCCAAGAGGCGTTTTTGTATCGGGCCCTTAACAGTACGATAAGGAGAGATTCATGGCAGATCTGGATGCATTGAAACAGAAGTATTCGCCCGTCATCGAAACCATTCAGGGATTCAGCGACCTGGGCGCGACGCTTGATTCTGTAAGCCTGGACGGGGAAAAGCTCTACCTGAAGGGCTCGGTACCCTCAGAAGTAGTCGCCAATCGCGTATGGGATGTGATCAAGAAGGTAGACCCGCAGTACTCTGACCTGCACCACGAGATCGCGACCACGGGTGGCCCCAATCAAAGCTACAGCGTGAAGAGCGGCGACAACCTTTCGAAGATCAGCAACCGCTTTTATGGGTCACCCAACCATTACACAAACATCGCCACTGCCAGCAACATTGCCGACCCGAATAAGATTCAGGTAGGCCAGGAAATCACCGTACCCGTGCTTTCCTAGCGGCCATCCCAATCTCGATCGAGCCCAGGACCAAGGTCCTGGGCTTTTCATTTTCTATCGGTTCAGAATATTTCAGTCGTTCGCCAACCGTTTTTCCGCGAAGGATTGCGGCTACCGCGCCACAGCATGGGCGGGCGCGCCCTGCGCCGCCTGCAGCGCTTGCTCGTAAACCGCCGCGTGCTCCAACGTGGAACCGGCAAGATCCTTCACCGATAGAATCGCCCTATTCGTCCCCGGCCATGCGATCTGGATCGTGGGGTCATCCCACAGAATGGTGCGTTCATGCTGAGGTGCATAGAAATCAGTTGCCTTATAAAGCACTTCTGCTGTTTCCGATAAGACCATGAACCCGTGGGCGAACCCTGGGGGAATCCAGAGCATGCGGCGATTGCCGCTGCTCAAAACCTGCCCCACCCATTGGCAAAAAGTCGGCGAGTTGCGACGCAGATCGACGGCCACGTCGAAAATCTCTCCGCTGATGCAGCGAATGAGCTTTCCTTGCGGCTGCTTGATTTGATAGTGCAGACCACGTACCACGTCGCGCAGCGAAAAAGACTGATTGTCCTGGACAAAGCTGCCCACGATACCAAATTCCGCCAAAACGCGCTCATTGTAACTCTCGAAAAAGTAACCGCGGCTGTCTTCAAAAATCCTGGGTTCAAGAATCTGAACTTCCGGAATGCTGGTGGCTACTGCCTTCATCGAATCGCTCCATTCATTTCTGTCATGCCGGCCATCACCTCTTGCAGTTGTTGCTGCCAGGGCGCTAACCGAAAGCCGAAGGTATGCACAAACTTGTCATTTGCGAGTACTGAATTCGCGGGCCGCTGTGCAGGCGTCGGATATTCAGACGAGGTAATCGCCTGCACCCGGGGCGGTGAGGCGAGTGCACCCGCAGCGAAGATCGCACGGGCAAAACCACACCATGAAGTCGAACCGCCGGCCGTCATGTGATAAATCCCGGCCGGCACAGGGTCGTGCGCCAACAGACGCACCGTGGCGGCAGCAATGGCGGCCGCCGACGTGGGCGCGCCCAACTGGTCGTCCACCACCCGCAACTCAGGGCGCTCAGTGCCCAGTCGCAGCATGGTGCGCAGAAAATTTTTCCCCTGCGCGCTGTAAACCCAGCTCGTCCGCAGCACCAGGTAGCGGCTCGCATTTTCCATGATCGCCGCTTCCCCCGCCTGCTTTGATTCCCCGTAGACGCTGACCGGATCGATCGGGTCCGTCTCCACATAAGGCGCCCGCTTCGCTCCGTTAAACACATAGTCCGTCGAATAGTGAATCAGCAGAGCGTCCAGCTCCGCCGCCTCCTGCGCCAATACCCGCGGAGCCCCGGCGTTGATCGCAAAACAAAGTTCGCGTTCCTTCTCTGCCAGGTCGACAGCCGTGTAAGCGGCGGTGTTGATGATGACCGCAGGCCGCACCCGCCGAATCAAATCCCGAACTGACGATTCGCTACTGAGATCGCACTCGCCCCGGCCAACAAAGACCACTTCGCTCTGCGGACCGTACAAGCGTAGAAACTCGCTGCCGACCTGCCCGTTCTTTCCGGTAATCAAAATTCTCATGATTTTCAAACCCAGTGTAGAGGACTTAGCCCGGCCCGACCACTCCTGCAGATCGATGAATGCTTTTAATGCTTCCCTAAAACCTTTATCTTCCGCGTTACAGCAGCCAAAGCGCATCGAGAGAGCCCTCGGCACCCCCAAATACGGAATCCGCCCGCTACTAACCTGACTCCGCAACCGGCTTGAACTGTCCACTTTGCCCGCCTTGCGGCTCAGCAAGGGGCCCTGTTTCCGCAGCGCAAGCCCCTCCCTATTCCGCCTCTGACATCGCCCTGAGAATCCTGCCTGCCGCGCTGCGGCGAGGCATGGTTACCAACGGTCTCAGGTTACGAAAATTCCACACGGCAGAGCCCCGAAATACCTGGTGAGAGGGCAAAAAGTTCACCCTACAAACCCTTTCAAATCATACGCTTACAAACTTACGTAATGGCTCCTCAGTGTGATTGCCGCATTCCCCGACAGACGCGGATAGTAACAACAACAAGACAAGAAAATTTCGCCGGCGGCACAGCGTGTCTCAATGACGCGAACGGTCGTTCGTGCCTTCCATTGGCCCTTTCCCCAGGCCGCGGTGCTTAGAAATTAACGACTTTTGACGAGGCGATGTATGCGTATATCTCTCATGCCACGGGTGTGCTCCGGGCTCCTGTGCGGTTTTTTGCTGTCGATGACAGGATGTAGTAACCCCTCGTCCCAGAACCTGGCCTCCTTGACGGTCACCGCAACCCCAACGACGTTAAGCGTAGGGGGCGCGGCCGTTCTCCGCGCCGTGGCCCATTTGAGTGATGGCACGACACAAGATGTAAGCTCGGGCACAACATGGACCGTATCGAACGCTGCCTTGGCGACGGTGAGCAACGGCGCCTTGAACGCCAAAGCTGTCGGCACCCTGTCCGTGCAGGCCGCTTATGTTGAGGTGACGCCCGCAGGCAGCTCTCCAGCCGCCGCAAGCACGGGTCCCCAGACCCTGAGCGGAACGGCCAACGTCACCATCATGCCGGCCGGCTCGAGTAACGTTCCCACCATCACCTGGAGTACGCCCGCGGCTATCCCCTACGGCACGGCATTGGGCAATAATCAATTGAATGCGACCGCGAATGTGGCCGGGACCTTCGCCTACACGCCGGCGGCCGGAAAAGTGCTCACCGCGGGAACTCAGACGCTTTCCGCAACCTTCACCCCCTCCGACACCAAAACCTATTCTGCGGCTACTGCCACGGTGCAACTGAGTGTTAGCCAGGCTAACCCGTTGATTAGCTGGGCTACGCCCGCCCCGGTCGCGACTGGAACCGCCCTCAGTGCCGCGCAGTTGAATGCCACCGCCAACGTGCCCGGCACCTTCGTGTACTCGCCGGCGGCCGGTTCTGTACCCGCGGCGGGGACGCAAACCCTGACGACCGCGTTTACCCCCACAGATGCAACCGACTATGCTGCCGCCACCGCACACGTGTCCCTCGCCGTCGGGTCGACGGGTGGTCCGGTGGGGGGGCCGGTAGGCGGCCCTATTGGGCCTACTCCAACCAGTTGCGGAGGGCCGACTATCAATCTCGATCCCAGCATGAGCACTGGCGGCATACAAAGCGCGATCATGAGCGCGCCAAACTGTTCCCTCATCGTCTTTGCTGCGGGAACCTATAACATTGCGGCCCAGCTAACAATCCCCTGCAACAATCTGCAGATCACCGGACCGGTGGCATCGACGCCCACGGCGATTCTCGCAGCTTCTTACACCAACAATGACATTTTCGCTTACAACGGAAATTGCGCCAACCTGGGCTCCGTTACCTATCTGCACTTCGAAAACACGGGCGCCGTCTTTTTCAACAGTGGCAATAACAGCAATCTCACCTTCGAGTACAACCTAATCACCAACCTGCCCTCTGGTCCCGCCGATAGTAACTCGGAGGCCGGACTGTACTTTGACGGCAACGTGAACACGGCCCTGAACAATATTCTGATCCAATACAACACCTTCGGCGATGCCAGCTCCTGCACTACGGTGTTTGCCACGGTCGCCGATGATGGCGGCTACTGCGCGGGGATCTACCAGCAAGCCGGCATCGCCAGCAATTGGACGGTCGATTACAACACCTTCGAACACCTGGAAGAGGGTATGCACTTTCACCAGATCTGCAACGGATGCCCTAAAGGCAGCAATGTGAGCGTGTTGACCAAGGTGGAGTTCGCCCACAATTACATCCACAACTGGCATCGCATCGGTCTCGAGGTGCAATCGCAGGTGGTCACGACCGGCATCAACGGGTCGCACAACGTTTACGACACGCCCCTCAATCCATCCTGGGGAACCATGGCGGTTTCCATGGCCTGCTGCACGGGCGGCCGGACGGCAGGGACGAGCGGCGCGCCGATTGACCCCAACACCACTAACGACAACGTGATCATCACCACCGTGAACCAGCAGGTCGGCGGCTTCCACGCGCCCGTCATCGGCATCGAAATGTGGGGCGGCTCACAGAGCAGCGCGAGCTACAACTATATTGGCGGCGGCTATGCCAACCAGATCAACTGGGGATTTAACGGGGCGCCTCTCTATATCGAAAACAACTACCTGTGCGCACCCGGCGCAGCCAATGGGTACATTACCGACGAAGAGGGCTCGGCCGCTCCCACACTGGTCAGCAACACCACCACGCCGACTTGCAGCACGGTTCCGACGACCGCGCCCACGATCACGCTGACCGGCTCATCGGTCACGATGACCGATGCCGGAGTTCCGGGCGCCGACCAGGCCATCTCGATCTACTACACTACTGACGGCAGTACGCCCACCGTGGCCTCTACGCTCTACACCGGGCCATTCACGCCAGCCAATGCTGCAGTGGTGAAAGCAATCGGCATGTGGGGCGTGGCTCCCCAGCCGACCAGTTTTCCAGCAGGCTTGGGATATGTCCCGAGCGCGGTCGTCGCGGCAAGCTTTACCCCTGCCGCCGTCAAGCGGCCCGGCGCAAAGGTCAGCTCGATTGCAGGCGCCAATGAGGTGACACCAGCAGCCACCGGCGGAGCGCAGCCAACTACCCTGCAGGCGTTGACCATTACTCCCTCCGCGCCGGTACTGGCCATCGGGGGTACGACCCAACTGAAGGCCGTAGCCACGTTCGACGATGGCTCGACCCGCGACGTCACCTCAGAAGTTGTCTGGACGTCTTCTGACTTGCGGACCATTGCGGTGAGTGCGTCCGGCGCGTTCTCCGGCCTGGCGAGCGGCCAGGCTCTGCTTACCGGCTCCTGGCAGGGGCGGCAAACCGCCGTCCTGGCATCGAGCAGTGTGGGTGAGGTGGAATGGAGCACGCCCATCGTCATCAACCAGGGGGGAACCTACTCCGGAAATTGGCAAAGCACCGACGGCAAGACCGCAGCGGTTACGATTACGACCACGGCGCCTGTCGTCATCGAGGACGCGCATATGCGCAGCGCAGCCAGCCTGATCAAGGTGGAGGTGGCAGGCGCAGATGTGACCGTTCGCAATAGCATCGGCATCGCCCTGAGTGCGGCCGCCAAGGGGCAGCCCAACGGCGCATTCCTGGATGCCAATGCACCGGCACGGCTCGATGTCGAAAACGACTACATGGAGAATGTGCGCGACGGCGTACTCGTACGTGGCTACTCGGGCAGCGCCAGTGCTAAGGAGACGCTCATTATTCGCGGCAATCGCGCCCGTAACCTCAACGGCATGTTGAGTGATGGCGCAGGCGGCTATCTGCCGGGTGAGGGCTCGCAGCGCACCTCTTCGCGCTTTGTCGCCTTCGACGGCGTGCAATCGGCGCCGGGGGTCGACGTGGGCTGGAACGAAGTCATCGATTATCCAGCGCACAGCCTGGCGAGCGACGTCATTCAGGTTTATCGCTCGAGCGGCACGCTCAACGCTCCGCTCGAAGTGCACGATACCTACATCCAGGGAGCATACCCGTACAAACCAGCGCAGGATGCCTACCAGGGAGGCGGCATCAAAACCGATGGGGCGGCTGACGACACGGCAGCCAACGCCACGGCATTCACCTACATTCACGACAACCAGGTGGTGGGCACGGTCGGCTATGGGATTGCGTTCAGCGCCGGCCATGATAATGTCGCTGCCAACAACCGAGTCATTTCCAGCGGCCTGCTGGCCGACGGCACCAGGATCGCAGCCCAGAAGGTTGGGCTGACCGGCAGCCCAAACAGCAGCAGTGTTTACAACAACTCGATGCACGACAATCTTGTCGGGTGGACCTGCTGGACGTCTTCGTGTGGCGCCCAGGGATATCGCAAGGATCAATACTTCCCTGCCTCCCCTGGGGACTACGCAACCAACTCTGTGGTGCCTTCCGGGCGAATCACCCTCGATATGGAAGAGGGGGAATACCGGCTCTGGTTGAACAAGACGGCCTCGGCCGGCGTTAAGATCGGGCCCAGCTTCTAACTAATGTGGGGATCCGTTAGGTCCCGTAGAGACGTCTGAGAATCTTCAGCCGTCTCTACGGGACTTTTCTTTTGGCGAAACGTTTCGCAGCTCGGGGTCAGGCAGCAGAACAACGGGCGATCTCGAAGAGACGGATGAGAGGACACGCCAACATGCCGCAGGCAAGCCGGGGGCCAGGGACGCTGGCGAAGCGTATGAACTGCATGGCCGCCCGCCGCCACCTCCCGCCTTTGGGTTATGTCATCCAAGCAAGCGTTCCGGCAGGAAAAGCTCTCTTTATGCTTCGTTTACCGGCAGAAGCACGCAGCCTTTTCGACGCGCAGCATTCTTTCCCGCCTACAGCTTCTTGGCCCGCGAGTTTCCCCAGGAAAGCCCCCGCCGGGCCGTAAGGGCACTGTAGCGCTCCTGTACGTCTTCAGGGAACCGCCCACCTTTGGGTTACATCATCCCCGGATCTTCTCGTTTATGGTCGCTACAGGGCAGCAAAATGAATAACTTCGATTGATCTGCGGAAGTGCATGCAAACCCGCGTCGATTAGAATCAGAGAACCAGGAGCGCTAGCCCGGGAAAACGTCCAATGGTAAAAAAGTTTTTCAACTTTGACGTCTGGACCAAGATGGTGGTGCTCTTCCTGTGGGGCGGGGCACTTATCGGCAAATTCTCTGCCTATATCGGACTTGCCATCGGCGGCCTCCTCCTTTTTAGCTCGCGCATCCTGTGGGATCGCTGGTACCGGGCGCTTACCCGCAGTGAGGACGTTTTACACGGATGGGCCTGGGCTCTTGTCGTCTCCTTGCTATACGGTTTTGGTGAGTTGTATTACGGCCTGACGCAGGGTTACCCTTTGCTCACCGCGCTCGAGATCCTGGTCTTCAACATCAATCCGGTGTACCTGTTTCTCGGCATCTTCGTGGGCGCCCAACATCCGACGATTTTGCGCATATACACGCGGTATTCGGCCTGGTTCATCCTGGTTTACACGCCCCTCTATTTTCTCGTTTTTAGCAAAATGAACGTGAGCCTGTCCGGCTTACTGCCGGGCAACGACATGGTGATCCTGGCGAACGCAGGCTCAGGATCGGGCACCCTGATGGGGTTGATCGCCTTCGAGCCTAACCTGACCAGATTCTGGCTGCCCTTGATCGTTCTCACCTGTTTAACCATTGCTAACCAGGAGAGATCCGATTGGCTCGGGTTGAGCGTGTCGCTGCTCATCTGGGGATTTCTGACCAAGAGGATGAAGCGCGTGTTTGCCGTGGCAGGGGGTATCGCTGCCGTTCTACTCATCGCCGCCCTACTGGATTTAAAGCTGCCGCCGATCCCCGGGCGCGGCGGGGAACTCTCGGCTCGAGGGACCGTCTCCCGCATGCTCGGTGCGATCAGCCCCGACCTGGCTGCCAATCTCGGCGGTGATCGCGCCAACGCAAAGTTCTACTATGGCACGGTCTATTGGCGCGAACACTGGTGGGGCAATATCCGCACCGAGGTTTCCAAGGAATACAACACCATGATCTTTGGCATGGGCTACGGCTACCCGCTCGCGCATCTCGCGAACCGGGACGTAGAAAAGCAGGGCACCCGGTCTCCCCACGATATTCTTTACTTTGCCTATGCCTATTCAGGTTTGGTAGGGGTAGCAATATTTCTATGGCTCGAGGTGGCCCTGTGTTTCGTGCTTTGGCGAGCGTACAAGGTGACCGGCCAGACCTACGGCCTGATTTATTTCGCCTACCAATTCATCAATGCGCTGTTCGGCAATAACATTGAAACGCCACAGGCCGGCATCCTCATCTACTTATTCGTGGGCCTCGCTATCGGACCGATGTTCAGCTCAACCAACCCAACCTCACGACTGGCGAGTGACGGTCCGGTGGAAGAGCTAGAACCGGACTCACCAGACCCCGCTTTCCCTGAACTGGTGCATGCCCGAGGCCACTGAGCCTCGCGAGACACGGAGTCCATGCGTTCTTCTGATTTCATCTCGGCTGTCTTCATCGGTGTACTCGGTTGCTGTATTGGAGGCGCTGAGGCGGCCGGGCCCAGAGTAAACCTGAACCCGGGCATGAGTGCACAAACGCTGCAGAGCGCGCTCCTGCAGGCCCCACGCGGAGCCAACGTTGTCTTCGCGGCGGGCATGTATTCGCTTTCCACCGCGCTGATCATCCCTTGCAATAATCTGCACATCACCGGACCCGTCGCAGCCACACCCACCGCCACGCTCTCTGCGCTCTATAAAAACGGCGACATCTTCGTGTTTCAAGGAGGATGCCCCAGCCTGGGATCAGTGAGGTATCTGCACTTTGAGAAAACAGGCGCCGTTTATTTTGGCGTTGGCGACAACAGCAATTTCACTTTCGAGCACAATCTGGTCACTGAACTGCCTTCAGGCCTGAACAACGTTGCCGCCGAGTCGGGACTCTATTTTGATGGTTCGCTCACTACCAAGCTGAAGAATGTGATGATCCGGTACAACACCTTTGGCGACGACAAATCATGCGTGGCCATCTTCGCTACAGTGAAAGATGAAGGCGGCTACTGCGCGGGCGTCTTGACCTCGCAGGGCGAAGACAACAACATCACCATCTCCTACAACAATTTCATGCACGTGGAACAAGGCGTTCACTTCTTCCAGGTGGCGCCGTTTGTGCCCGGACAGCCGAACAGTGTCTGCATCTCATGCAGGCTCGAATACAACTACATCCTGAACTACCACCGCATCGGCATCGAGATTCAGATTTCGACCCCCGTCGACCCGATCCTGGTAGAGCATAATGCCATCGTCGATCCCATCAACTCATCCTGGGGCACATATGCTGTTTCCATGGCCTGCTGCCAATCCGGCTTTACCCAGACCGTCAACGGCCACTCCCCCGGTTACATCTTCAACGACAACGTTCTGATTGCGTCGAAGCCCATCGGTAGCATGTGCCCGCCTTACGGCGTGGAATTCTGGGGTACCGGTCCGCAGGGTACCAACAGCCTGATTCAGGGAAACTTCTGCCACGGCTACACCTGGGGTTATGGCACCGCTCCCTGGTCGATCACCCACAACTACATCTGCGGACCCAATTTTGTGCCCAAAGGCGGATACATTACCAACCAGCAACACCAGAACAACCCGCCCCTGCAGTCGGACAATATTGTTGACACCAAGTGCCTGCCCACGGCTTCAAAGGCGCCCGTCTTTTCCCCGGCCGGCGGATCGTTCGCCGGGCCACAGACCGTCACCCTCTCCGACCCCGGCCTGAATACCGGAATCTGGTACACCACTGACGGAAGCACGCCTGTTCCCGGCACTGGAACCGCCCGCTATTACACCGCCCCCATCCCCCTTACCGGCACCACCACCGTGAAGGCCGTCGGCATGTGGGGCGCGCCAAACCAACCTGTCAGCTACCCGCCCGGCTTCGGCTATGTACCCAGTGGCGTGATCACTGCATCCTATGTATTGACCTCCGGTCCTGGACACGTGGAGCCCCGCAACCGGCACTGAGAAGAAAGTGCCAGGGAACATCTCCTCATAGTCCAGGGGGCACGATTTTGCTACCCTCGCTTGCGATATGAAGATTTTGACCATCAACAATACGGCAGATATCTACGGCTCAGCCCGCTGCCTGGAGCGTGTGTTCAGCCGCTTCGCGCAGGATGGACACGAAGTGCATGCGGTTCTGCCCAAGCGCGGCGTTCTGACTGAGCACCTCGAGGCTCAGGGAGTGCATGTTCACATTCATCCCAGGCTCGCCATCATCGAGCGCGCCCAGTTCCGCTCCCTGGCCGGCGTGCTTCGCTTTCTGTTTTCCTACCCCATCTCCGTCTTGTGGCTGGCAGGACTCATTGTTCGCCTGCGCATTGACTTAGTGCATACCAATGTGAGCGTCACCCCCACCCCGGCCCTGTCTGCTTTCCTCACCGGCAGAACCCACGTTTGGCATGTGCGCGAGTTGCTCGATGAGTATGGCTGGGTTTGGAAGCCTTACCAGCGCTACATGCACCTGCTCTCCTCCGCCATCATCGCCATCTCCTACTGCACCCGCGACCAGTTCCTTCCCCAACTCCGGGACAAGATCCATGTGATTTACGACGGGCTGGACGCAAGCGCGACAACACCCGATCCAGCCACCGTCGATACGTTCCGCAAGTCCTTTGCTTCCAAAGGTTTGCTGGTTGGCGTGGTGGGTCGGATCAAGTTTCATCGCAAGGGACAGGAAGTCCTGGTCCAGGCGGCTGAACTGCTGCGATCCCGCCATCCTGATGTCCACTATGTTGTTGTGGGCAGCGCCGCACCGGGCAACGAAGAACATGAATCACGGCTGCGCGCACTCATCTCCACCTCGGGCCTAGATGAGACCGTGACACTGACCGGCGACGTGGTGGACTCTGCCTCCGTATTTGCCGCTCTCGATGTCGCCGTCGTGCCGTCGGTGCAACCGGAACCGTTCGGCTGTGTAGTCATCGAGGCCATGGCGGCGGGAACGCCTGTTGTCGGCAGCAACAACGGCGGTATCGCCGAACAGATTGAGGACGGGGTCAGCGGAATTCTATTCGCTCCGGGCAATGCCCAGGATCTTGCTCAGGCTCTGGACCGCCTGTTAACGGATGCAGCATACCGTCAGCGAACCTCCGACGAGGGCAGGCGCCGCGTGCGCAGCGAGTTTTCGCTCGAAAATACCTATCTCAGCATGGCAGCGCTGTTCGAGGAGCTCACCCGGCCCCCGGGCGATGTGGCCCTGCAGAACTCAACGCTTTAACGGCTTTCTGGAGAAAGCCAGCCGAACGGGTGGCATGCTTTAGGCTCAGGCGGCCCCAGTTTCGATCTTGTGCCCCGATGGTTCGCGGGCAGGCAAAACCCTTCGTTGACCGTTGCCGATCGCGTACAACACGGCTTCCATCCGGTTCGACACGCCCAGCTTGTCGAAAATGCGAAACAAGTGGTTCTTCACCGTGTGTTCGCTCAGCTTCAGCGTCCGCGCCAGGTCACGGTTGCTCAGCCCATGTGCCAATAAATCAAGCACCTGCTCTTCGCGTTGACTCAGCAGCGAGTCACCCATCACGTTTTTCACTTTCAAGGAGCGGGGATGCGACAACGAGCAAAGCAATTGCTCCACCTGCTCGGCGCTGGCCCAGAGCTGACCCGCACCCACGCAGCCAATGCACTTTACCAACAAGGGCACGTCCGTCTGCGATTCGCAAATTAAGCCCCGCGCACCATTGCGGAAAAAAGAGACGACGTCCTCGCCCGCCATGTCATCTGACATCACAATTGGCCGAACCGCCGAGCCCAGGGTGGTCATCTGTTCCAGAAAGGGCAGCGCCCCCGCGCCATGGCGCACTCCACCGCTGCCCACCAATGCCACATCCGGAGACGCTTCGTTGAGCAGCACGACCAGTTCCGCTGGGGTCGCGGCGTAGCCGGCCAGCCGGATGCTCGGCTGCTCTGCAAAAGCCATCCGCAGCAAATCGGAAGTCATCGGCGAAAGATTGACCAGGATCAGTTTCACAAGACGTGTTCTCCAATTGCTCCTGAAATGGTTCAGCTTCCGCACAACCTCATCCCACGGAACACCGGCTAATTCTTGTCCTCATTTTCCATCAACTCGCATCCAAACGAAAGGTGTTTTACTACACCCGCTGGTCCGTTAGGGTGTGCCCTGGCTAGCTGATTGAGAACAATGGCCCAGGATCGCATCGCCTATTGGTCTGGTTACCATCTCTCGTTACGCTGCGGAGGTTGAGTCCTGGTTTGATCCACGCAGAGCGTGACTTGAAATAACCGAAGTGACGATTATTCGGGATTGCCGGAGCCAATTCTTTTTCGGCAAAGGCACGGAGGCCTCGCGCCACCACGTATTCTTTGACTGACTCCACCAGAAAGCCCCGCGGAAAGATCACATGGACTCGCCCCCAGCTGGATGTGTCGTGGTGGTGCCTTGCTACAACGAAGCAGGACGCCTGCAACCCGGACGCTTCTCCGAATTCCTGGCAGAAGACCGGCAAATCCATTTTCTGTTCGTGAACGACGGCAGCAAGGACGCGACGCTCTCCATATTGGAGGCGTTGCGCGCCCGGCATCCAGACCGCATCGAGATTCTCGATCAACGGGTGAATGGAGGCAAGGCTGAGGCCGTGCGCAGCGGAATGTTGCATGCAATTGCCTCCGGACGCAACACCGTGACCGGCTTCTGGGACGCTGACCTGGCAACACCGCTGTATGTCATTCCCCGCCTGCTGGCCAAACTGCGCGATGAGCCCGAACTGGAAATGATTTTCGGTTCGCGGGTGCGCCTTTTGGGCCACGCTATCCATCGAAAAACGATCCGCCATTACCTCGGCCGCTGCTTTGCAACCGCGGTTTCGATCGTTTTGGGGTTGCCCGTGTATGACACTCAGTGCGGGGCAAAGCTTTTTCGCATCACACCAGCATTGCGCGTGATTCTGGCCTCGCCCTTTCTTTCGCGCTGGATATTTGACGTAGAGATCATCGCGCGCTTTTTGGCAATCCATAACCAAGACGGGTCTTATGCTTTCAACGCCATTTACGAACATCCGCTGCCCCGCTGGGAAGATGTCGCCGGGTCCAAAGTGCGCCCAACTGATTTTTTCGTCGCCTTTTATGAACTGGTGAAGATACGCAAGGCATTTCGTCATGCAACCCGATAAGCAGCCAGATCGGGCTCCCCTTTTCTCACCGCGCGTTTGCGCCGCTAAAAGGGCTAAAACCTGAATACTCATTGGGATAGGTTGACTCATGGAATTGGACGCGACAGACTCCGGTAAACTTCGAGCCCTCATCTTCTCCGCCTGCCTGGGGATTGGGGTCTTTCTGATCCGTGCAGTCACCAGCGGTCCCGCCTATTTTGCTGACGGGCCAAGGCACCTCGCCGCCATTGCCAACCACACCTACGTAATTCAGCCACCAGGATACTGGCTGTTCAATCGCATCGGCGGGCTATTCCCCAACCCCGAACATGGGCTACTGCTGCTGAACTGGTTCTTTTCCGCGCTGGGCTGCATGGCGCTCTACGGCTGCGCCCGCCGGCTGGTGCGCACTCCGCTCGCGGAGCTGGGAGCCCTGCTCTACGCAACCGCATTCTTCGCCTGGTTCTCGGGCAACGTGCACAGCACCTATGCGTCGCAACTGCTGTTTCCGCCGCTGACGTTCTACCTGATGCTGCGTTACCGTGAAGATCAGCGCGCCCTGTGGGTATGCGCGGTAGCCGCATCGTATGCCCTGGGCGCCGGCTTTCGCCCCTCTGACGGTGTGTTCATGTCGCCGCTGCTGTTGCTTTTTTTCCTCCGCCTGCCCCGCAAACAGAAAATCCTGCTGGGATCGCTGGTCATCGCTGTTTGCCTGGCATGGCTGATCCCCAGCGAGATCGCGCAACATCGCTACCATCCTGACAGCGCCGGCGCAGAATTGAGCCGGGTTGCGCTCGGTTCCGTCCTGCTCGGCAAATTCAACGTCTATACCATTGCCAATGCCATTCGCTTCTTCTTGCCTCTCGGCCTGGCGCTCGGTCCGGCCGCCATCTACCTCTTTCGCACCCGCAGCGCCCAGGGCCTGTGGCTCTGGACATGGGTACTCCCCGGGTCGCTGTTCTTTCTCCTGCTTTTTATCTCCGATGCCCCCTATTTGAATTGCCTGTTGGGCGGCTTTATCCTGCTCTGCCTGCTGGGCATGGGCGCCAGCCAGAATCGACGGCTGGCGGCAACCCTGCTCACCTGTTCCATTCTGATCAATCTTGCCTTCTATCTGGGATTTCGCGCACTTCCGCTGCAAAGGAGCAATCTGTATGCAATCGTCGAGAAAGATTTGGGCAATTATTCCCTTTACGCCGTCAAACACCAGTTTTTCGTCAAACGACTGACCTTGAAGTCCTGAAAGCGGTACGGCCCATCTCTAACAATAGAATGGGCTTAGCCATTATTTTCCGCACTGCCTTACGGAAGTCACCAAGCTTCGAGCCCAGCGGGAAGATATCTTTACCGGCGGGCCTACGCGGGCCGGAGACTGCCCGTATACTTTTGATTCCACCCGCTCTCAGCGGCTTCTGAGCGAGCCGGTGGTGGGTTCAACCGAAGGATTTAAATCAAGGTCGAGGCTCTCTCATGCGCATAGCGACAGATCAATTAAGTGAAGGCATGGTGCTCGACCCTCGCGAGCAACCGCGGGTCAATATTCTCGGCGTGGGCATCAGTGCTCTGAATATGGAGACTGCCCTGAGCAACACCGAGTCATTGCTGGACCGGGGAGAGCAGGGCTATGTCTGCGTCACCGGTGTGCACGGCATCATGGAAGCCCAGGCGGACACACAGTTTGGTGACATTCTCAATCACTCCTTCCTGACCACGCCCGATGGCATGCCCACTGTATGGTTGGGCCGTCTGCAAGGATTCAAGGAAATGCGGCGCGTCTACGGGCCGGATTACATGCTCGGCCTTTGCCAGCGTTCGGTAGCCAAGGGGTATCGCCATTTTCTCTACGGGGGCAAGCCCGGCGTCGCCGAAGAACTACGCATAGCACTGACCCAGCGATTTCCTGGACTCAAGATCGTCGGCACTTACACGCCGCCCTTTCGCCCGCTGAATCCGGCGGAAGAAGAAGACCTGCGCAACCAGCTGGAAACGTCTCAGGCCGATGTGTTCTGGTGCGGCCTCAGCACACCCAAGCAAGAACGCTTCATGGCCGCCTATTCCGGCCGCCTGCCCGTCAAGTTGATGGTCGGCGTGGGCGCCGCCT
Source organism: uncultured Acidobacteriaceae bacterium (assembly GCA_963834445.1). Classification (GTDB taxonomy): domain Bacteria; phylum Acidobacteriota; class Terriglobia; order Terriglobales; family Acidobacteriaceae; genus PALSA-350. The sequence goes on along the minus strand of CAWIBU010000009.1, from coordinate 1,296,201 downwards.
TCGACCTGCTGAGCGGCAATCTCGACGAAGCTCCTGACTGGATGAAGAGCGCCGGCCTGCAGTGGCTGTATCGGCTGATCAAAGAACCCAGACGCTTGTGGCGCCGGTACTTACTCAACAATCCAAAATTCGCCTGGCTTACCTTCCTGCAACTGACCGGACTGAAAGGCTTCGGAAAGTAGCGCGATGGCCAGCCTTCACGTAATGGAGTCGCTCGAGCTCCCTCTTTCGCTCCAGACGGAGCGGCCGCTGTGCGTCGATCTCGACGGCACGCTGATCAAGTCAGACACCCTGGTCGACTCGCTGATGGTGCTCGCGCGCCGCACCCCCAAAGCCCTGTTGCGCGTGCCGCTGTGGGCTCTCGCAGGCAAGGCCCATCTCAAGGCACAGGTCGCCGGGCTGGTGACTCTTGATGTGGCCCACCTGCCCTACAACCGTCCGCTGCTGGACTACCTGCGTGACCAGCATGCCGCCGGTCGCACCCTCATTCTGGCCACGGGCGCCGACGGCGTATTGGCGCGGCGTATTGCGGCCCATCTGGAGATTTTCGCCGGCGTCATGGCCAGCGATGGCGCAATCAACCTCACCGGCCGCAACAAACTGCAACAATTACAGGAACGTTACTCCGCAAACGGCTTCGATTACATCGGCAACGCGATGCCCGATCTACCGCTGCTGCAGGGAGCCACCCAGGCGATGGTGGCTAACCCGAACCTCGGCCTGCGCCGCGCTCTCAAACGCCGCAACATCCCCGTGAGCAAGCGGTTCCAGGACCGCGCCCCCCTGCTGGTCGCGTTAACCAAGGCCCTTCGCCTGCACCAATGGGCCAAGAATGTGCTCGTGTTTCTGCCTCTGCTGCTGGCCCACTCCGTGCATGCAGCTTCGCTGTTGACCGCGGCCGCAGCCTTTGTCTGCTTCAGCCTTACCGCGTCCGCCACCTACATTCTGAATGACCTGCTCGACCTCGAAACAGACCGCATCCACCTGAAAAAGCGCAAGCGCGCCTTTGCCGCCGGCGATCTCTCCGTCGCCACCGGCATTGGCCTCTCGCTGATCATGGCAGCCACGGCCTTGACCACGGCCGCTCTCTTACCCCGCAAATTTCTCGTCTACCTCCTGGTCTACCTGGTGACGACGGTGGCCTATTCGCTTTCCCTGAAGCGCATTGTTCTGGTCGACGTGATCGTGCTCTCGAGCCTTTACACCATACGTATGCTGGCCGGCGCGGCCGCCACCGCGACGCCCATCTCTCCCTGGCTCGCTGCTTTTTCCATTTTCCTTTTTCTCAGCCTGGCCATGGTCAAGCGATTCAGCGAATTGCAGAACCTGCATGCGCGGGGCGTCAACCCTTCCAACGGCCGGGGCTATCTGCTCAGCGATATCGAGCAATTGCGCAGCTTCGGCACTTCGAGCGCCTATGCCTCGATCGTGGTGCTGGCTCTTTACATCAGTGGACATGACGTGGCCGTGCTGTATCATCACCCCGAGCGCATGTGGTTGATGACGCCGGTGATGATTCTCTGGATCAGCCGCGTTTGGCTCCTGGCATCCCGTGGCGAACTGGATGAAGATCCGGTAGTATTTGCCCTGACCGACCGCACCAGCCTGTTGCTGGGCATCGGAGTTTTGCTGATCGCCCTCTCGGCCCTCTAGACTTGCTTCCCTTATGAACCAGAGCCCTGACAACCAGGCGACCGACGAGCTTTCCGCTCACGCGGTGACACGCACATCTATCCGCGTGCTCTGTCTTCTCCTGCTGCTTTATATTCCCGTGCAATGGATCGTCGGCCGCAGCCCCGGCAGCACCTCGATCTTCAGCTCTCAGCATCAACACATCAAGCATGAGTTTCTCGGAGTCACGGCAGCCTTGCGTGACCATCTCATCGCCCAGTGCGCGCAGCACGGCGTGCGCGATATTTATTTCTTTGACGGTGACGTGATCTCGCCTTACCTGGTGCGCGAAGTCGAGGCGCAACCCAACTGCGTGATTCATCGTGAAACCGTCGTAACCCTCGTGGATGACGCGCCCAAGCTCGCCTGCTCGGCCCTGATTGTCGACGAAGGAATGCCCAACGCCTGGAACGCCGAGCATCTTTGGGATTATCTTGGCTCACTCGAAGGCAAAGTCGCACCCGTAAGCGAATGGCGATCGGACGACGGACAATTCGATTTCAAGCTGCTGCAGGCCAAAAGCTGCCAGCATAGTGACGTAGCGGCAGGGGAAACGCGATGAAGGCCACTCCGGCGACCTCGATGGAGAAGCCTCAGCTCGGCCCAGCCTGGCTTTCGTCTCCGCTCGTCTTTGGCCTGGGCCTGTCATTGATCTTCGCCGCCATCGTGCTGATCGCGCGCGCCAATGCATTCAGCTTTCCCCTTGCCAATGAGGATGACGCCCGCTTCTTTTTTCCCTCCTGGAGCCTGGCTCTTCATGGCACGCTGCGCACGCCCATCCTCAACGCGCCTTATGGAATCTTCTGGGTGCCACACGGCTTTTACGTCTGGCTTGCTCTTTTTCTGCGTATCTTCGGACCCACAGTAGAGGTGGCCCATCGTGTCTGCCAACTGGCCACGGCCTTCGCTGCTGTGCTCATCGTGGTGGCCTATGCGCGCCTCTGTGGCTCCCGAGCCTTCGCCTTGCTCTGCGGACTGCTGCTGGTTTCTCCCGGCGTCATTTTTGCCGCCAACACCATCCGCATGGAATCGCTCATCCTGATACTGGTAGGCACCGGCCTGCTGCTCCACAGCTATGATCGCCGTATCGCGGCCGCCGCCATTTTCTTCCTCGGCGTGGTGGTACACCCAGCGCTGCTGATTGGCGCGACCCTTTATGGAATCGGTATCTTCGTTGCGGATGTAGCGCTTCCTTTCTTCAACAAAAGCAGCTTCCCGCCGATCAAAGGGCCGATACTCACCACGCTGATCGTCGCCGCGGTCGCTATCGCCATCGGCCTCGAGTGCGTTTACATCTTCCATCACCTGGCGCTGTTTCACCAGCACATGGCTTTGCAGATTGCCCGCAAGGCCGCACGAAAACCGATCACCCTGCTGGTATCGAAGCGTGGGCTCCTGCTGCTGGTCGAGTTGCTCTTTACGTCTGCCGTCGCAGCCGTCGTTTATCGCCGGCGCCAGGGTTGGCGGCTCTTTCTCCGCGAACTGCTGCCGGTTTTCCTGCTGGCCATCGGCCTCTCGGCATACGCAACCTTCGGGCGAGAAATACCTTATAACGTTTACGCGTACTGTGTCGTGCCGGCGACCTTCTTCTGCCTGACGTATCGCGTGTTAGGCCTCTGTTGACTGCCGGACAGCAATCCAAACCCGTTGAACGCTGCCCGGTCCTGGGCTGATACAACGGCTTCGTTTATGTTGGCTCGGTGAGGCTTTGATTTGATTACGCGCCGCAGGTTCCTCGGCGGAACCGGCATCCTGGCTGCCGGATTATCCACCGGCAAACTACCGGCTCCGCCACTCGCGAGACTTGAAACAGTCACTCCCTACGTCGATCCGCTGCCTATCCCGCAGATCGCGCAGGCCAGCGGTATGCGCCCAAGTCCTTACGATGCGGCGATACAGCTCCCCTACTACCGCATGGCCATGCGGGCCGTCGCCTGCAAAGTCCATCGCGATTTGCCCGCAACGCGCATGTGGGGCTTCGGATCGTCTTCTCCCGGTCCCACGTTTGAAACCCGCAGCAACCATGGCTTGCTGGTGGAATGGGTGAACGAACTACCCCAACAACACTTTCTGCCCATCGACCACACCTTGCACGGCGCCCAAACGGACCTGCCGGAGGTGCGTTGTGTGATTCATCTCCATGGCGGCAAAACCCCTCCTGAAAGCGATGGCTATCCTGAGCAGTGGTCCGTTCCCGGCAAGTCCGCGCTCTTCCATTATCCCAACCGGCAAGACGCAGCGACGCTCTTCTATCACGACCACACCATGGGAATTAATCGGCTGAACACGTATGCCGGTCTGCAGGGTATGTATTTCATCCGCGATGAAATGGAAGACGCGATGAACCTGCCGCAAGGAAAATACGAGATCCCACTGTTGATCTACGATCGCTTTCTTTTGCCCAACGGTCAGCTGCAGTATCCGGTCTCGCCCCATCCGAAGTCCCCATGGGTTCCCGAGGTTTTTGGGAATGCGATCCTGGTCAACGGCAAGCTGTTCCCTTACCTTGCAGTGGAACCGCGCAAGTATCGCTTTCGTTTGATGAACGGCTCGAATGGCAGGTTCTACCGGTTTTCTCTCGGCGAGCTACTTACGTTTCATTTAATCGGCACAGAACAAGGCTTCTTGCCCGCGCCAGTCACGGCCCAGCGCGTGCTGACGGCTCCTGCGGAGCGCATCGATCTTATCGTTGATTTCAGTGCCCATGCGGGCGAATCCATCCTGCTGCGCAGCGATACCTTTGACATCATGCAGTTCAAGGTCGCTGCCACGGCAGCGCCTGACGCGTCCTCTCTACCCCCGGTGCTTCGCTCCTACGCGAAGATACCAGAGAACCAGGCTGTGAGAACCCGCCGCCTCACGCTGGATGAGCGCATGGATCTGGTACAGCAGTCGAAGGGCATGCTGCTGAACAAAGCTCCCTGGCACATGCCGATCACCGAGAAGCCGGTGCTCAACACGACGGAGATTTGGGAGCTGGTGAATCTGACACAAGATGCGCATCCGATCCATTTGCATCTGGTACGGTTCCAGATACTCGATCGGCGGCCCTTCGACACCTTTGAATTTCAGGATAAGGGAACGGTGCGCTTCACCGGACCCGCGCTGCCACCCGCAGCCAGCGAAGATGGCTGGAAAGACACCGTCCGCGCCGACCCGGGGCTAATCACCCGCATCATCATCCCTTTCGAAGGTTTTGCCGGCCGCTACGTTTGGCATTGCCACATCCTGGAGCACGAAGACAATGAAATGATGCGCCCCTACGAAGTTGTCGCCGAATAATTCCGACCTAATCGCAATTGAAAAACCAGTCACTATCCGCGGACTCGGCTACGGGAGTCTGGCTACGCTTCAACCGCAGCGCCCAGAGTACGAGCCCACTTCGCAATCTCAGCCTTGCTGGAATTGCCCTGCGCTAACTGCAAAGCAAAATTTCCAATCGTAGCGCTCTCGACATACCCGCAATGGACCTCGAGCCCAGTGGCCTCCTGGGTAAGCCGGTTCAGCAAACCATTGCGACTCCCGCCGCCCACAATGTAAACCCGCTGCAGCTTCTTCCCGGTAACCTCAGCCAGGTCATGAAATACCGCCGCATACCTTGCCGCCAGGCTATGCAGGATAAGATTCGTAATCATCGGTGCATTCCCGGCCCCTTCCTCCACGGCAACAAACCCGGCCGCGCGTCGCTGTTCATTGATTCGCGCCGGTACATTCCCCGGCAACATCAACTCGTCCTGATCCACATTAAAAACATGATCCGGCGCGGGGAGCCCCTCCGCGCGAGCAATCAGATCCGGCACGCTCCAGGAATGGTTCCAGTGCTCGATACACTGGCGCAGCAACCACATGCCATTCACGTTCTTGTGGAAACAGGTTTGACCCGCAACCCCGCCCTGATTGGTAAAGTCCTTAGTGAACGCCGCCTCTGTCGTACATGGCCGATCAAGCATTGCCCCCACCAGCGACCAGGTGCCAGAGCTGATATATGCAGAGTCATCTGTTGCTTCAGGAATACCAGCGACCGCCGACGCGGTATCGTGGCATGCCGGGGCAATCAGGCGCGTCTGCTGCAATGCCGGCAGGTCTGCCAAGGTTCCTCGCAGCACGCCAACGTCTGTTCCCGGCGCAACCAGTTCCGGCGCAGCCGCAAGATCGAGCCCTGCCGCAGCAAATACCTCGGCACACCACTCCCGGGTCGCCACACTCACCAGCCCGGTGTGAGTCGCGTTGGTGTACTCCGCCACACGCCGACCGCCCAACCGGTACAGCATATATTCAGGCAGGTTGATCCAGGGAACATCCGCAGGAATACCAGCCATCTGATCGGCATACAGTTGGTAGATCGTATTGAAACGTAACCGTTGCAGTCCGGTCAACGCATAAAGCTGGCGAACATCGATGCGCTCATGCACCGCCCGTTCCGCGGCAATATTCCGCGGGTCGCGATAACAAAACGGATCGCCGATGGCGAGGCCATCTTGATCCAGCCGGACGTAATCCGTGGCCCAACCATCCACGGCAATCGACGCAATGCCTTCGGTGGCCAACCCGGCGCAGCGACGCAGGCCTTCTTCGACCCCCGCCCAGATAGCCTGCAGATCCCAGCGCAATTGCTCGCCCCGCGCGATTGGGCCATTGGGAACACGATGCACCAGCGTGATGCGCGGTCGCCCCTCGTGCCAACGCAGCAACGAGACGCGGCAGCTCTCTGCGCCCAGATCGACGGCCACCCTCGCCGGCGTCATCGCAAAAAAGCTTCGGGCAGGCCACCGTCTACGGGAATCAAATGGCCTGAAGTGCAGCGCGCCTGAGGACCGGCTAAAAACAAAATTGCGTTCGCGCAATCGACCGGATCGATCGGCTGGTGGGTAAGCGTGCGCTGGGCATAGAAGTTCGCCAGCAGTGTGCGCAGCTCATCATCCGTCATGGTGCGCTCGAAGGGCAGATTATATTTGGTCAGCGAAGCCATTACCCGGTCGCGGGGAAACATAGTAGAACCTTTGACGACCGTCGCCGGGCTAATGCCGTTGACCCGCACGCGCGGCGCGAGCGCGACCGCCATCTCGCGCACCAGGTGGCTGACCGCGGCCTTGCTGATGTCATACACTTCACTGCCCCGCTTCGCCACCACCGCGTTGGCAGAACTGGTCAGCACCACCGAGGCATCCAGCGACTGCTCAGCCAGAATTTTCGCCGCCTCGTCTACCAGCAGATGGTTCGCGGTCACATTCAACTGTAGTGTCGAAGCCCATTGCTCATCGGTAACATGGCCGTCAGCAGAAGAAGGAAAAATGGCCGCGGTGTTGACCACGATGTCAAGGCCGCCAAAAGCCGCCACTACCTTGCGCAGTAAGGCGCGAATCGCGGCGCGGTCGCGAATGTCCACGGCCGCCGCCAACTGATATTCCTTGCCGGCAACGGCAGCCACCTGTTGCGCCACCGCGGAGGCGCCTTCGAAATCGCGGTCGGCGACCACCACATGAGCTCCGCGCTCGGCAGCCAGCCGCACCACTTCGCGGCCGATGCCGCTGCCCCCACCCACCACCAACACAATGTGGCGGCTCAGTTCCTTCTCCGCCGGTTGGCGCCGAATCTTGGCCTCTTCGAGCGCCCAGTATTCGATCCGAAACGCCTCTGAAGGCGGCAACGCAACGTAGTTGCAATGCACCTGGAACAGCGCGCTCGCAGCAGCCGGCCCGGCTTGCGGAAGAGTCCCAGGCTGCGCACCGGACTCCATGGCCGACGCGCCTTCCATCACATGGATGGCGTTCACATAAAATTCGCCGGTAATGCGTGACTCGGTCTTGTTCTTGCCGAAGCTGAACATCCCGATGCCGGGGATCAGCACCACCGTCGGACTGGCATCGCGCATGGCCGGATCTTCTGGCTGCGCGTGATGGGTGTAGTAGTCGGCGTAGTCTTTGCGATACTGGGCCAGCGCAACGTCTATCGCTTTACGCAACCGCGTCAGATCGTCTTCCGGATTCCAGTGCACGTACATCGGCCGAATCTTGGTGCGCACAAAATGATCGGGACAACTCGTTCCCAGGAAGGCAAATCTCTGCGCGTCGTTTGAATTGATAAATGTGAGCACTTCGGGCAGATCGGTGAAGGTGCCGATCATGCGCTTGTTCACCGAGACCCGGCCGCGCACATAGGGCATGATGTCGAGGGCCAGCTCGCGGTGATCCTTACGCGGCTGGAAGCGAGCGCCGGCAAAGATCAGCTTTCCTTTTTTGCTCACGTGCTCCTGAACGAACTGACCTAACTGATCGATGATGGTGATGGTGTTGAGATAGCATGCACGCTGCGTGGCGCCCCAGGTAAACAAACCATGGCCGCCCAGGATGACCCCATCGCAAAGCGGATCGTCTTTCACCGCGTTGCGCAGCATCAGCCCCAATTCGAAACCGGGGCGCTGCCAGGGCAGCCAGACCAGCTTGCGTCCAAACCGTGCATTAAACTCAGCCAGCTTTTCATGGCCATTGGCGGCTGCTGCCAGCGCAATGGCCCAATCGGGATGCAGGTGGTCGACGTGCGCGAATGGCAAAAAGCCATGCAGTGGCGTATCGATCGAGGCGGCGACGTTGTTCTTGCCGAAGGTGCAGAGCGGATACAGCTCCACCATTTCATCTTCGTGCGCGACCCCACGATAGCCGGCGATCATCGCCAGCAGCTTGTTGAGGTACAGGGTAGCGAAGCCGCTGCGCTTGATGCTGCCCAGGTCGCCGCCGCTGCCTTTCACCCACAGGACCGTTTGCTCGCTGCCATCCAGCGGATCCTTTTCCACGATCTTGGAGCTGGTGTTGCCGCCGCCAAAATTCGTGATCCGCAAATCGGATCCGAGCAGGTTAGACCGGTAACGCAACAACTCCTGCTCATCGAGACTGCCGGCAACCTTCTCGTCCCACCGATCCTCAAGATACTGCAATGCGCTGACTGTACTCGAACTCATCCTGGCCCTCGTTATCAAACAATTTTATAGGCAAGCCCAACACCAAACCTCTGTCTTGACCAACTCTGCCCTGACCAAAACCTCCGGGTGCCCCGTACCCCCGAAATCCCGCTGGAAAACGGGAAGAGCAGACCGCAGATCTCTCCGCTCCGCTGCGCTCCGGTCGAGATGACAAAGTTGTGGTTATGTATCGGGGCCTTTTCCATGGAAAATCAGATCTAATACCGCCGCAACCTTGTCATCTCTACCGGAGCGCAGCGGAGCGGAGAGATCTGCGGTCTGCTCTTCCCGTTCTCCAGCGGGATTCGGGGGTATGGGGCACCCGGAGGTTTTTGGTCAGGGAAGAGCCGGTCAAGACAGAGTTCGAAACTGCACCCGTGGTTACGACACCCTCACGCGTAAGTAGTCGAGATGCTCGCGTTCTTCGCACCGCGCTCTCTACAGATGCGGTCCACATAGCCGCTCTCAGTCAGCGCCAGCAGCGGGTCCGCGGGCAAGCCCTTCCCACTACGCCACGCGCGCACCAGCGGCCGCACATCTTCCCAGAACGCAGCCCGAAACAGCTCCTCCGCCTCCACCAGCTTGCATTGCTTTTGCAACGTCGCCAGCCGCTCCAGATCGACCAGCGCAGCCTTGGCATACAGCTCCTCGGCCATGCCAATCGTCTGCACCATCGCCTCAACCTTGCCCTTCAAATTATGGCTTTGATCGATCATGAATGCGATCTGGCTTTGATTCCCCGGCTCTGCCCCATAACTCAAAATCTCATGAAAAATACGGAAGACCTGGTAAGGATCGATCGACCCCAGAGTCAAATCGTCATCCGCATACCTGCGGTCATTGAAATGAAAACCGCCCAGCATCTCCAGATGCAATAACCACGCGACAATCTGCTCAATATTCTGCGCCTGGTAGTGATGCCCGGTATCGACCAACACCTTTGCCTGCGGACCCGCCAGCCGCGCCAGTTCCAGCGCCATACCCCAGTCCGCAATATCGGTGTGGTAGAAAGCAGGCTCAAACGGTTTGTACTCGATCAGCAGCCGCTGGTTGGGCTGCATGGCCGCATGCACCTGGCTGAAAATCTCTTCCATCCAGCCAATGCGCTGCCGCATACTCTGCGTCCCCGGGTAATTCGAGCCATCCGAAACCCACGGAGAGATATCCCGCGCACCCAGTTGCCGCGCGATCTCAACACAAGCCAGCAGGTGAGCCAGCGCCTTCTGCCGGATCGCCGCATCCGGGTTGCAGATAGAACCGTACTTGTATTCCTGCGCCTGGAACAAATTCGGATTGATCGACCCGGCCCGCACTCCGTACTTCTTTTCCAGTGCCCGAATCAATGGCACACTGGCCACACCCTCGGGCAGATCCCAGTCGACGTGCAAACCCATGGTCGGGGTGACGCCGGTGAGCTGATGGATCTGCGCCGCGTCCGCGAACTTCTCTTCAATCGAGGTGGCCGCTCCAGCCTGCAGAAACTTGCCAAACCGAGTTCCCGTGTTGGCAAAGCCCCACGACGGTATCTCGATCTGCAGACCATCTAACGCCTTGCTGATGCGGTCGATTTTTTCCTGCTGATTCATGACAAACCCCTTGCTTGCGGACCCCAGGAGAATACCAGATATGTACGACAATGGATTATGACCGAAGTACGCATGGACAAGTGGCTCTGGGCCGCAAGGTTCTTTAAAACACGGGCTTTGGCCGCGAAGGCTTGCGAGCTGGGCCGCATCACCGCGAACGGCCAGCCAGCCAAAAGCGCTCGCCCGGTGCGGGTAGGCAACCTGTTGCAAGTAAAGAACGAAGGCGGAGATTTTCAGGTAGCAGTGCTGTTGCTGAGTGAAGTGCGCGGCCCGGCCTCCGTCGCGCAAACGCTCTACCGGGAAACAGACGCCAGCCGTGCCACCCGCCAGCAGCTGGTTGAAGCGCGTAAGGCCATGCCTTACTTTGAACCGGTGACCGCGGGCAAACCTTCGAAGCGCAATCGCCGTGCGCTCGATCGGCTGCGCGGGCGAGCGTAACTAACCACAGACCAGCGGGTACCCTTCGCAATCGCTTCGCTCGGCCAGGACGAAGTTTGCACGCCACCGATTACAATTCATTCACTCTCGGGTTCTTGAATCCAAAGCAAGGGAAACACGCATTGGCCCAACGCAGCACCGCTTCACCCACCGCCGCGGTCTTAGGTGAGATCGGCCTCCCCGCCCCGCTCTCTGAACTAGCTTCGCGCGCGTGGGATGCCATCATCGTCGGCGCCGGCCACAACGGCCTCGCCTGCGCCGCCTACCTGGCGCGCGCCGGCAAGCGCGTATTGGTACTCGAAAGCCGGGCACGCGTCGGCGGCGCCTGCACCATTGAGGAACCGTTCCCCGGCGTGCTGATGTCGCCCTGCGCCTACCTCGCAGGACTCTTGCATCCGCTGGTCGTCGACGAGCTCGACCTGCCCAAACGCGGCTTCCACTGGACACCCGCACTCAACGGCCTCTTTGTGCCTTTCCTCGACGGCACCAGCGTGCAACTGTGGGATGACGACGACGCCTGCGAAGCAGAGATTCGCCGCTTCTCACCGCGCGATGTGAACGGCTGGAAAGCCATGACTGCGGTCGTGCGCCGTCTGCGCGACGCCTTGCGGCCAGCCGGCGATCGCGACATATGGATCGGCGACGCGCCCTCGCAAGAGGAACTCGACGCCCGCCTCGGCAGCGACGAAGAAGCTCGCCAGGTGCTCTTCCATTGGTCGATGGCAGAATTCGTCGAGCACTATCTAGACGACGAGCGACTGCAATATGCCTATCTCGGCCAGGGTGTCATCGGCACCAAAGCCAGCCCCTTCGATCCCGGCACCGCCTCCATTCGCTATCACCATTCCTCCGGCCGCCTGGGGGGCCTGCCCGGTATGTGGGGCTACGTGCAGGGCGGAATGGGCATGGTCTCCTTCTACTTCTGCGACGCGGCGCGTGAAGCTGGGGCCGTCATCGCCGCCGGAGTCGTGGTTGCCGAGATCATGCCCGGCGAAGGCGTCGTGCTTGAGGGCGGCGAACGCATCTCCGCGCCCGTCGTCATTTCAAATGCCGATCCAGTGGTCACCCTCCGTCTGCTCGGCAAATCGGCAAGCTCTGACTTCCGCACCAAGGCGGAGCATCTCGCGATTGAAGGCTGCACCGTAAAGCTCAACGTCTTATTGCGCGAGTTGCCTGACTTTCTCGCGCGCCCGGGCCAACTGCAGCCCCACCACTACGGGCAGATCAATGCACCCATGACCCACGCGGAATGGAAGGCCAGCTACGCTGCCAGCTCTAAGGGTGAACTCCCCGAGCGCTTATGGTGCGAGATCTATTTCCAGAGCGTGCATGATGCCAGCGTGGCGCCCGCAGGCCAGCACACCATGAGCGTGTTTGCCCAATACGTGCCCCACACCTTCGCCAACGGCACCTGGGATGACCACCGCGCGCGCGTGCGCAAACTGGCGTTCGATTCCATCGGGCGCTTCTGCTCGAACCTGCCCGGTGCGGTGCTCGATGCGCAGGTGATGGGGCCGCCCGATATTGAAGAGAAAGTCGGCCTCACCGGCGGCCACATTTTTCAGGGTGACTGCTTACCGCAAAACATGTGGAGCCATCGCTTCGCCGCGCGCACCTCCATGCCCGGCGTCTACCTCTGCGGCGCCTGCACCCACCCCGGCGGCAGCGTAATCGCCATGAACGGCCGAAATGCAGCCATGGCTGTGCTCAAAGACATGACCTAACCGCATGAGCACAGAGAAGCTGAAGAGAGAACTTGGGTTTCGCGATGTCGTTCTCTTTTACATCGTCAGCGGTCTCAGCCTGCGCTGGATCGCCACCGCTTCAGCGTCAGGCGAATCGGCCATTACCGTCTGGCTGCTGGCCTGGCTAGGCTTCTTTCTTCCCCTGGCCGGCTGCGTGCTCGAACTCTCTTCGCGCTACCCGCAAGAGGGCGGCCTCTATGTGTGGACCCGCGAAGCCTACGGCGAATTCGCCGCCTTTATGGCCGCCTGGAGTTACTGGATGAGCAATCTTCCCTACTTCCCCGCGGTACTCTATTTCGCTGCCGGCAGCCTGCTCTTTGCGGACCCCGCTCTCCACCATCTGGCTAACCAGAACAGCTATTACCTGCTCTTCACCGTAGGCATGCTTGCGCTCATCACTCTGCTCAACTTCTTCGGCCTGGGCGCCGGCAAATGGCTCAACAATCTCGGAGCGTTCGGCATAACGGTGCCCATCCTCATCCTCATTCTGCTCGGCGTCCTCTCCTTCGTCCGCTTTGGGTCCGCCACCCAGTTCACGCTCGCGGCCGCCGTTCCCCATGCCCACGTAAAAGACCTCATCTTCTGGTCCACCATTTTTTTCGCTTTCGGGGGCTGCGAAGCTGCCTCCTTCATGGGAGACGAGATCAAGGATGCAAGGCGCATCGTGCCTCGTTCGCTTCTGGTCGCCGGCGTCATCATCACGCTCGGTTACGTTGCCGGCACAGTAGCCATGCTGGTTGCGCTGCCTTCGAGCAGCATCAGCGGCCTCGGTGGCTTCATGACCGCGATCGATTTTCTCTGTCGCCGCCTGGGGCTGGCCGCGCTCGTCGCGCCGGTAGCCGTGCTGGTGGCCGTCAGCAATGTGGGTGCGGCTGGAGCCTATCTCACCGCCACGGCGCGCTTACCCTTTGTAGCCGGCATCAACCACTATCTGCCCGCGATGTTCGGAAGAATCCACCCGCGCTGGAAGACTCCTTACGTCGCCATCATTGCCTACGGATTGGCCGGCATGCTCTTCGGCCTGTTGAGCCAGGCGGGCACCAGCGTCAAGGGCGCCTATGACCTGCTCGTCAGCATGGCCATCATCACCTACTTCATCCCCTACCTCTTCCTCTTCGCCGCCATGATCCGCCTGCAGGCAAGGCCTTACCTGCCGGGCACGATCCGTCTGCCCGGCGGCAAACGCGTGGCCATCGCACTCGCCTGCGTCGGCTTTTTCTCGACCAGCGCCGCCATCCTGCTCTCACTCTTTCCGGCGGAGGATGAGCAGCATCCAACGGCAGCCCTCTTTAAACTACTGGGCATGACCGTGGTGCTTCTGCTCGCGGGCATCGCCGTTTATCGTCGCGGCCAGCGCTCCATCCTGCGTGCGGCCGCGCTCGCGCCGCGGTCCCTATAATGGTCCCCTTAATCTCCAGGCCCGCCCATGAGGCATCCACAATGAACCCGTCCATTGCAGAAGTACTAGCCCTTTACGATCAGGATGCGCCGCTGGCGGAGGCCTACACCATCCCGGCTGCCTGGTACATTGACCCGCGCATCGCGCGCATCGAGCACGACCATGTCTTCGCCGGCAACTGGATTGCCGTGGGGCGAACGGATCAAGCCGCGACGCCCGGGCAGTTTTTCACGTTCGATCTGGATGGAGAGCCGCTCCTCGTCGTGCGCGGAACAGACAACCAACTACGCGCCTTCTACAACGTCTGCCGTCACCACGCCGCGGCCGTGGCCACCGCGCCCTGCGGCGTTGCCCAGCTTCTCCGCTGCCCCTACCACGGCTGGACCTATGGCCTCGATGGTGCACTTAAGGGGGCGCCCGAATTCGCCGGCGTCTGCAACTTTGAGCGCGCGGCCAACGGCCTGGCGCCGGTGCGCGTCGCCACTTGGGAAAGCTTTATCTTCGTCAATTTGCTGCAGCAAGGCCCTGCGCTGGAAACATTTCTAGCCGATCTGCCGCAGCGTTTAGCGCCGCTCGCGATTGCCGCCCTGCCTTTTTTCACGCGCAGGACCTACACCCTTGCCTGCAACTGGAAAGTCTACGTCGACAATTATTTAGATGGCGGCTACCACGTGCCCCACCTGCACAAGTCACTCAACAGCGTGCTGGACTACAGCGAATACACCATCGAAAACGGCGAGCACTATGCGCTGCAACAGAGCCCCCTGGTGCCGTCGCAGGATGCGTCGGTTGCCCGCACCCGCACCGGCGACCGGGCCTATTACTACTGGCTCTATCCAAACTTCATGATCAATTGCTACGAAGGCGTCATGGACACCAACCTGGTGCTCCCGCTGGGCCCGGACAAGTGCCTGGTGATTTTCGACTTCTTCTTTGGGGACGTGAGCCCTGAGCGCGAGCAATATAACCGGGAGAGCGTAGCCGTCAGCGACCGAGTGCAGGCCGAAGACGTCGATATTTGCGAGTCGGTACAACGCGGCCTACACTCGCGCGCCTACGGGGCCGGGCGGCTATCCGTCCGCCGGGAAGCAGGGGAGCATCTCTTCCACCGCCTTCTAGCCAGCGATTTGAGAAAGTGAAGGCCCCCGGCGCAGGCGCCAATCTTGCGCGAAGTGTCAAAGTGGTGCGCACTAAGCGCACTAAGTCGCCACCGGACGGCGCGCAAAAGGACGCAAATTTACCGTTGTGACCTCGCCCAGAAGTTTCTGTACCAACGCCTCGCCCACCGCCGCCGAATGCTTGAACCCATGCCCGGAACAAGCCGACGCAAACCACACCCGCTCGGAATCAACCCCATGATCGATCACGAACCCATGATCAGGAACCACCGTGTAGAAACAGGTCGCTGTGCGCATGCACCGGTTGCTTAAACCGCGAATGCTACCCTGCACAAAAGTTGCAAAGAAGCGCTGCACCTCCACGGGCGCAACCGTCCCCGCTCCGTCGTCAGCAGAATTTACCACCGCAAACTGCTCCGTAGCCACCTTCGCGCTCACCCCATCCAGGCTGGGAAAGCCATAAAACCCCTTCTCGACCTGGGCCGAACTCCAAAGGAAAATCGGCATCTTATCCGGCGCAAACCGGGACGGTTCTCCGTCCAGCCCAAACCAATAGAGCGTCTGCCGATACACCGAAAAATAAGCGGGATCGAGACCAACCAAGGCGCGGGCCCAATCCCTCATCCACGGACCAGGCGTCAACACCACCCCACCCGCGCTATACCTCGAGCGATTCGTAACTACAGCAACACTGTCTGAATTGGTAACAATATCAGTTACTATTTCATCGGTTCGCAGCTCAGCACGATGGTCGCGCGCAACGCGCAACTGCGACGCAACACACTTCTCCGGATACAGAAACCCCGCCCCCGGCTCCAGATACCCTTGCGAACCATCCCCAATAACAAACTGCGGAAACCGCCGTCGTATTTCCGCTGTTCCCAGCAACTCATGCGCAATCCCAAACTGCTCCGCGCACGCAACCGTCCGCCGATAGAACTCTGAGCCGGCACCGTCTGCCTCCGCACCATTCAGCAGAATCAGGCCGCCATTCTGTACCATCAATTGCTCTCCGGTCGCCGCTTCCAATTGCCGCCACAACTGGTTAGCCCGCAGAACCAGCGGAACGAACTGCGCCCCCTCGCCAATGGCCTGGCGGGTAATGCGTGTCTCCCCATGGCTCGAACCCAAATCATGCGGCGGCGTATGGCGATCAATCCCCAGCACGCGGGCACCGCGCAACGCCGCCTGGCAGAGGGCCGCACTGCCCACCGCGCCCAGCCCAACCACAATCAGGTCATAAGATTCCATCAAGCTTGGAGATCGCTGCGCCGGGTATCAAAAAGTCTGAGTGATCGTTCCTTAACCCGCGATCGCCGCATCCGCAATCGCGAGCGAAGCATCCAGCTGGTCCACCGCAAAATCAATCTCCGACTTCTCGATAATCAGCGGTGGCGCAATCACAAAATGACTGATCCACGCCTGCATCGAGACACCACGCTTCATCATCTCCGCGGCGACCTTTTCAACCATGGCAACCTTACCGTCCACCTTATCCTGCTTGCTGTTGAACGGAGTCTTCAGCACCTGGTCCTTCACCATCTCCAGCGCCCAGAACAACCCTAACCCACGCACTTCGCCAATCGAGGGATGTTTCGCCTTGAGCGCGTGCAGCTTGTCCCCCAGGTATTTACCCATCTCGCGCGACCGGTTCACCAGGTCAAGCCGCTGCATCTCCCGGATCGCCGCCACCGCCGGCGCGAGCGTCATGGGATGGGCCTCATACGTGTGCCCATGGGCAAAAAAGTGGTCCTCAAAATACTCTGCAATCTTCCCCGTCGTGGCGCACAACCCCAGCGGAACGTACGCCGACGTGATGCCTTTCGCGGTGACCAGGATGTCGGGCTTCACTCCCCAATGATCCATGGCAAACCACTCCCCGGTACGGCCCCAACCCGACATTACTTCATCGGCAATCAACAAAACACCGGCCCGATCGCAAATCTCGCGCAGCTTCGGCATATACTCGGGCGGCGGAATCAGCACTCCATTGGTGCCGACTACGGGCTCAACAATCACGGCCGCAACATCATGTTCGTTCTCAATCATGTGCGCCAGGTAATCGGCGCAGGCAATCCCGCAGCCCGGGTACGTGTGCTTGATGGGACATTTGTAACAGTTAACTTCCGGAGCGAATAAGAACCCCTGTCCCTTGCCCCCCGGCTCCATTGCCCACCGTCGCGGATCGCCCGTCGCTGCAATCGAGGCCATCGTGGACCCGTGATAGGAACGATAACGCGCGATAATCTTGGTCTTGCCGGTATACATACGGGCAATCTTGAAAGCCGCCTCATTCGCTTCCGTGCCCGACGTCGTGAAAAAGAACTTGGTCAACCCCTCCGGCAAAACCTCCAGCAAAAGCCGGCTCAACTCCACCCGTGTATCGGTGGCATAACCGGGCATGATGTAGGCCAGCTTGCGCGCCTGCTCTTCAATCGCCTGGATGACTGCCTGGTTCTTGTGGCCGAGGTTGCAGCACATCAACTGCGCTGAGAAGTCGAGATAGCGCTTGCCGTTGCCATCGGTGAAGTAGCAACCCTCCGCATCCACAACATGCAGAGGATTCCAGCTCTTCTGGTATTTCCAGGTGCCGTAGTTCAGCTTCTTGGTCCAGTCGACCACTTCCTGGCTGGTCATCATCTCGGGAGAAGTTATCGTCTCGCTCATCGTGTTTTCCCTTCGCTCTCTAGCTACTTTACGCCGCCCCTGGTGGCCTGTAACAGCTGATTCAGGCCCCTAGTCCGCCCAGGCAGAGATACTTCGTCTGCAGGTATTCGTCGATGCCATACATCGAGCCTTCCCGGCCATAGCCCGACTCTTTTACTCCACCAAAAGGAGCGGTTTCCGTCGAGATCGCTCCCTCGTTCACGCCGACTATTCCCGCCTGCAGTTGCGCAGACACGCGCATCACCCGGGCCAGATCTTTCGCATAAAAATAAGCTGCCAGGCCAAAGGGAGTCGCATTGGCCGCCGCGATCACCTCGTCTTCACCATGGAACCGAAACAGCGGCGCTACCGGGCCAAACGTTTCTTCGCAGGCCACATCCATTGAGGCGTCCACATCAGCCAGGATGGTGGGCTGAAAGAAATAGCGTCCCAATGCATGCCGTTGACCGCCGAGCAAAACGCGCGCGCCGTGAGCGACCGCGTTGGCGATATGCCGCTCTACCTTATCGACCGCCTTGGCGTTGATCAGCGGACCAATCTCGGCCTCGCCGCCCGCCCGGCCAACCCGAAGTGCGGAGGTAGCACGAACCAGTTTTTCCGCAAATGCGTCATAGACCGCGTCCGCCACATAAATACGGTTCGCGCAAATGCAGGTCTGCCCTGCATTGCGGAATTTGGAAGCGATCAGCCCGTTCACCGCGGCATCCAGATCGGCATCGTCAAACACGATGAAGGGCGCGTTCCCGCCAAGTTCCAGCGACAGCCGTTTGAGCGTAGAGGCCGAACCACGCGCCAGATGCTTGCCCACCGGCGTCGAGCCGGTAAAAGAAAGCTTGCGCACCCGCACATCGTCGAGCCACGGATCGACCACCGCGGCCGCACGCTCACGCGAAGCAGGCACCACATTGATGACGCCCGCGGGAATGCCCGCCTCCCCCGCGAGAAACGCCAGTGCCAGCGCCGACAGCGGCGTATCCTCCGCCGGCTTGGCAATCACCGTGCAACCCGCCGCCAGCGCGGGCGCAATCTTGCGGGCCAGCATCGCGATGGGAAAGTTCCACGGAGTAATGGCCGCTGCGACGCCCACCGGCTCTTTGGTCACCAGGATGCGGCGCCCGTGAGCAGATTCAGGGATCACGTCCCCATAAATGCGCTTGGCCTCTTCGGCAAACCACTCGATATAAGCCGCGCCGTAAGCCACTTCCCCACGGCTCTCGCTCAGCGGCTTGCCCTGTTCCAGCGAGATCAGCCGCGCCAGATCTTCCGCATGCTTGCGGACCATCGCCAGCCAGGCCTGCAGGTGCTGTGCCCGCTCCTTCGCCAGCAGTGCGCGCCAGGTGGAAAAAGCTCGCTGAGCCGCCGTGACCGCGGCCTCAGCTTCCACCGCGCCACAGTCCGGCAGCGTGGCCAGGATCGTCCCATCCGCAGGGTCTTCCACGGTGAAGCTGCGGCCGTCACTCGATCCAACTCTCTTGTTGTCGATCCAGGCATGGCTAAGGATCAGGTCACCGCAGGCGAGTTGCAACATCAGGCGTCTCCAGCCAGCACACGATGAAAATACAAAAAGTGCTCTTCGCGCACGTAGCCAAGCTTCTTGTAGATATGCTGCGCAACCAGGTTGTCGTGCGCCGTGGCCAGGGTCAGGCGTTCAGCGCCAGTACTGCGAGCAAATTCTTCTGCATGCGTGAGCAGTGACGTGGCAACACCCTGACCGCGCGTCGCCTCATCCACATAAAGATCTTCGAGAAACCAGATGGGGCGCATCGCCAGCGTATTGGTCGAAGGCATCAAATGCATAAAGCCAACCGCCGCACCTTGTTGCCAAGCCAGAAAATATCGCCCCGACGACTGCAGCACGCGCTCACGAATAAACTCCGCCGCCTGCTGCTCTTCCGCTGCTTCCCCGTAGAAAACGCGGTAAGCGATATAGAGCCGCGTCAACTCCGCCAGGTCAGCATTCGAAACAGCTTCAATCCTACGCATTGCGTGCCTTTGATCCAGAACCAACCCCTCAGCAGCTGTTAGCCCATCGATCAGCAAACCAACCCGAGCCGAAATCCAGTCCCGTAGGGACGGCTGCCGATCCTCAGGATGAAATCCTGAGTGCTGCTGGACCTGGAACAAACAGGGAGGGAACACAGGACTATCGTCCTTCCCACCGGCAGCCGTCCCTACGGGACTGCACTCGGCTCACCATTGAACCCAGGACTGCGTCCTGGGCTAGCTGCAGCCGTCCCTGCGGGACTGAGTCGGTGGCCCTGCTGCCTAATGCGCAGCGTGCGCTAGTTCACCCAACTCGGCCGCAACCACACTCAGCCCATCTTCGATCACCTGCAAAGCCTCGCTGAACTCGCCGTCAGTGATCGTCAACGGCATCAACAGGCGAATAATGTTGTCATAGGTCCCAGCCGTCAACACCAGCACCCCATGGTGCAGGCAATGTTGCGCCAGCTTTTTAGCCGCCGGAGCATAGCCTGCCCCGTTGGCATCGACGAACTCCATCGCCTGCATGGCGCCCACCCCACGCACATCCCCGATGAACGCATGCTGCCGTTGCCAGGCAAAAGCCTTGCGCTGAAACTGCTCTCCCAGCGAACGGGCACGAGCCAATAACTGCCCGTCGGCAAACTCTGCAAACACCGCCAATGCCGCGGCGCAGCACGCCGGATTCCCCCCGAATGTACCCCCAAGGCCGCCCGGCCCCGGAGCATCCATAATCTCCGCGCGCCCCGTAATCGCCGCCAAAGGCAGCCCACCGCCAAGCGACTTCGCGGTCAGCAAAAGATCCGGCTCGATACCAAAATGCTCACAGGCAAACAGCTGCCCCGTGCGGCCAAAGCCGGTCTGCACTTCATCTGCCACAAACACGATGCCGCGCTCGCGGCAGATCTCCAGCAATGCCGGTAGAAATCCAACAGGCGGCACCACAAAGCCGCCTTCGCCAAGCACCGGCTCAACCACAATCGCTGCCACCGATTCCGCTGCCACCACCCGGCGGAACGTCTGGTCCAGCAATTCCGCAACTTGCCCTTTCGTCATCGGGCCCCGACTGGCCAGCCGCGTATTTGCAGGCACACCAAAAGGAATCCGGTAAACATCCGGCAGAAACGGCCCAAATCCTTCCTTGTAAGGATGCGTCTTGCTGGTAAGCGACATGCCCAGCATGGTGCGTCCATGAAAGCCGTCTTCCACCGAGAGCACTGCGGGGCGCCCGGTAAATGCGCGTGCAATCTTGACCGCATTCTCCACCGCCTCCGCCCCGCTGTTCACCAGAAAGGTCTTCTTGGCAAACGTACCCGGCGTCAGCTGATTGAGCTTCTCCGCCACCGCGACATAGCTCTCGTACCCAGTGACCTGGAAACACAAATGCAGAAAAGCATCCAGCTGCGCCTTGACCGCGCTCACCACCCGTGGATTGCGATGACCCACGTTGGTGCAGCCGATGCCCCCGCCCAGGTCAAGCAGACGGTTGCCATCGACATCTTCGATCAACGCGCCCTCGGCATGATGAATAAAAAGCGGCGTGGAAGCGTAGACCCCGCGCGGAATCGCATCGCTCCTGCGTGCCATCAGCGCGCGCGAATTGGGCCCTGGAAGTTGCGTCTTCAGACGAATGTTCGACATGGCTTCAGTACCATCCAATCGGTTGCTCGTTGAGATTGATGTAGACCTGCTTGGTCTCGAGATACTCGTCGATACCGTGTACGCCCAGCTCCCTGCCAAAGCCCGACTGCTTGAATCCGCCCCATGGCGCTTCCACGCAGGTAGGCTGCATATGGTTCACCCACACAATGCCGGCGCGCAAAGCCTTCACCATGCGCATGGCACGGAAGATGTCGCGTGACCACACCGCGGCGCCCAGGCCGAACGGAGTATCGTTGGCAATCTGCAGGGCCTCCCGTTCGTCCTCGAACGGAATCACGCAAGCCACGGGACCAAAGATCTCTTCGCGCGCAATCCGCGATGAGTTATCCACGTCGTAGAAAATGGTCGGCTCCACGTAGTAGCCGCGAGGCATCGAAGCCGGTCTTCCGCCACCCAATGCCAGCTTGGCTTCGGACTTGCCCAGCACCTGGTAAGCCGACACCCGATCGTACTGTTCCCGGCTGACCAGCGGACCCATCTTGGTTGCACGATCGAGCGGCGGCCCGAGCTTGATGCTCCGCGCCTTCTCTGTCATCGCCTCGACAAATTTTGTGTAGATCGAGCGCTGCACCAGCACCCGGCTCCCGGCCGAGCATACCTCACCCTGGTTGATGAACACGCCGAACAGCGCGCCATCGATGGCGGCTTCGAAATCCGCATCGGCAAAAAAGATGTTGGGCGACTTGCCCCCCAGCTCGAGCGTGACCCGCTTGAGCGTATCGGCAGCCGACTTCATGATGATCTTGCCCACCGCAGCCGAACCGGTGAATGCCACCTTATCCACGTCGGGATGGGCCACAATCGCGGCGCCCGCCGTCTCTCCCAGCCCGGTCACCACGTTCACGACACCAGGCGGCACGCCGCACTCCGAGAGCCAACCCGCCAGCTTCAGCATGGTCATGGGCGTCTGCTCCGCCGGCTTCATGACGCAGGTGCAACCCGCGGCCAGCGCGGGCGCCAGCTTCCAGGAAGCCATCCCGATGGGGTAGTTCCAGGGAATGATCTGACCCGCCACCCCAACTGGTTCCTTCATCGAGAGGCTCAGCGCGTTATCGGGCACCGGATTCACCAGCCCCGAAACCTTGTTGGCCAAACCGCCGTAGTACTCAAACACCGTAGCGGCATCGGCAATGTCGTACTCCGCTTCCACAATCGGCTTGCCCGAGTTGCGCGACTCCATCTCCGCCAGCAGCGGAGCCTCCTCACGCAGCTTGGCCGCAATGCGAAACAGGATGCGTCCTCGCTCCTGCGCAGACGTTTGCGGCCATCCGCCTTCATCGAAGGCATGACGCGCCGCAGCCACGGCGGCGTTGACATCAGCAGCGCTGGCGTCGGGAATCTCAGCAATGACCTCTTCGGTCGAAGGGTCATAGACAGGAATCCGTTTGCCGGAAGTCCCTTCCGTCCATTCCCCGTTGATGAACATGGGCTCCAGACTACTCTGCGAGACGGCCATCTTTAGATCCTTTCCAATCTCAACTCCGAAACGGCTTTGAGGGTGGCCCATTCAAGCTTTGCTTGAGTGGGCCACCCACCAGTTGCTTGGGGGCGGTTGTGGCCCGACTAAAGTCGGGCCCCGATACAAAGCCGTTACCGGCGACTAAGCCAACGTTTCCTGCAGCGCCTTCGTCTGTTGTTGTGCCTGGGCCAGAGCCGGCGCCACCTCTTCAAACGCCGAGAGATGCTTGTCAATATCCGCCATCGAGTGTGCGACCGAGATCGTCCACTGCTCATCCCACCAATACGGCTGCGCCATCACGCCGCGGTTCACCATGCCGAACCAGTAGAGCTTCCAAAGATTGGTATCGACCGCATGCCATTCACGATAGTTACGAATCTTCTTTGGGTACATCAGCATGGCGCCGTTTGCGCCCGCGCTCTCCACATACGCTTCCAGGCTGTTCTTCTCGACGATCTGCTTATAACCAGCAACCAACGCATCGCTCACCTTGCCGATGTGGGCATAACCCGCAGGCGTAAGCACCTCACGCAGGGTAGCCAGCCCGGCCGCCATGACCAGCGGATTGGTGGCATACGTACCCGCGTGGAACACCTTCTGCTCCGCGATCACATCCATCACCGCCTTGCTGGCCGCAAAGGCCGCCAAAGGAAAGCCACCGCCAATCGACTTGGCCAGGGTCACGATATCTGCCTTGATGTTGAAGTACTCGCAAGCGCCGCCACGGCCAAGCTTGGCGCCGGTCTTCACTTCGTCAAAAATCAGCAGCGCGCCCTCGCGGGTGCAGATCTCGCGCAAGCCTTCCAGGTAGCCCGGTTCCGGCATGCAGATGCCGATATTCATCATGATCGGCTCGATGATGATCGCAGCGATCTGGCGCGGGTTCTCTGCGAACAGCCCAGCCACTGCTTTGAGATCGTTGAACTGCGCCACCAATGTGTTCTTGATTGTGTCCGCGGGAACTCCACCCGACGCCGGCACCTGGTTGGGCCGATCCGGATCACCGCACAGCTCCAGCTTCGGCTTCATGCTCACCAGAACCGAATCATGGACACCGTGGTAGCCGCCCTCCATCTT
Source organism: uncultured Acidobacteriaceae bacterium (assembly GCA_963834445.1). Classification (GTDB taxonomy): domain Bacteria; phylum Acidobacteriota; class Terriglobia; order Terriglobales; family Acidobacteriaceae; genus PALSA-350. The sequence continues at coordinate 1,272,441 of CAWIBU010000009.1, read as the reverse complement.
GATGATCTTGTCGCGGCCGGTAAAGCCACGCGCGATACGGATAGCATGCATCGTCACCTCGGTGCCGCTGCTGCCGAAGCGAACCTGCTCCACCGGGAACCGCTGCGCGATCTCATCCGCAAGGTCATACTCCAGCGTGTGCGGCATGCCGTACATGGTGCCGGTAATCAACCGTTCCTGCACCGCAGCCACCACCGCCGGGTGACAATGTCCGGCCATCAGCGCGCCGAAACACAGGTTGAAATCGATGTACTCATTGCCATCAAGATCATGAATGTGCGTACCCGCCGCGTCTTTCACAAACAACGGCCAGGGCTCGTAACTGCGGAAGTTGCTGGCTACGCCGAGCGGCATGCGGGGTTCTGCACGCTTTAGCGCGGCGCGGGAGCCGGGGGTACGTGCTTCAAAAGTAGCGAGTTCCTTCTCAAGAAGGGGGTGCATGGGATTCATCCTTTGCCCAATGGGCGGTAAAAAAGAAGAGGGGCCGGGTGCCGCTGAAAACTGTGGAGCGGGCCTGGGATTTAAAGGCTGGGATTGGGTCGGAGGCACAGCCGGGCTTCGCCGCGGGCATAGCGGAGAAACCACCGCATGCGGCAAAACGTGCTGACTGCTGCGAAACTGGAAGAAGAAAACATTCCGTCGGGGAAGCCTGGTTGCATTATATGACTTAATAAGTCTCTCAGGAAAGACGTTGCCACGGGTAAACCCTTGTAGTAATTTTTGGGAAATTAGTCAATTCTGCGTGCTCCCGCTTTCACCGGAGATCCGGCCCTCACATTGGAGCAGCATTTGTCGAGCGTAAACGCAAAGGCAACAAGGTTCCTCCTTCTCTGCAGCGTGGCCGCGCTCGCCTTGCTTGGCGGCTGCAAAAAAAGCCCGCCCACCCTCAGCCTGCTGGTCTGGGAAGGCTACGCGGACCCTTCCTTCGTCCGCGGCTTCGAAGCCCAATGCCAATGCAAAGTAAGCGCCGCCTACATGGGATCGAGCGACGAGCTGGTCGCCAAGTTGCGCGGGGGCGCCGCTTCTAATTACGACGTTATCTCGCCCTCGAGCGACGTAGCCACCATGCTCAGCCGCTCCGGCCTGGTGGCCCCGCTTGACCTGAGCAAGGTCACCAACTACGGCCAGCTTTCTCCAACCCTCACCAGCAAACCGCTGGTGCGCCAGGATGGCAAAGTCTACGGCGTGCCCCTCACCTGGGGACCCAATCCGCTGCTTTACGACACCACCGCCTTTGCCAAGCCGCCCGCAACCTGGGCTGAGCTCTGGGACCCAAAATTTGCCAACAAACTCTCCTTCTGGGACGACCTCTCGACGGTATACATGGCAGCCCAGGTTCTCGGCTTCGGCAAGCAGGACCCGGCGGCCATTTACCACCTGACCGATCCCCAACTGGAACAGGTGAAGCAAAAACTGATCGCACTCAAACCGAATATCCGCAAACTCTGGACCACCGGCGGCGAGCTCACCAACCTCTTCCAGAACCACGAAGTCATCGCCGCCATGGGCTGGCCGCTGGTCACCAACCAGTTGCATAAGAGCGGCCTGCCCATCCAGGAAGAGATTCCCGCCGAAGGCACCACCGGCTGGATCGACCACCTGATGGTCACCCAGGCAAGCGACAACAAAGACCTTGCCTACCAGTTTCTGAACTACATGGTCTCTGCCCAGGTGCAGAAGCAGCTCAGCGACGTGACCGGCTACATCCCGGCCAACCCGCAAGCCGCCGCCCTGATGACCGCGGAGCAGCGCCACAGCCTGCACCTTGACGACATCGAGGCCTACCAGCGCCAGATCATCTTCTGGGCAGACGTGCCCCGCCGCGCCCGCTACACCGAGATCTGGAATGAAGTAAAGGCCGCCCAGTGAAGGGCTGCACATGAATAGCTTTCTGCGCCTGGAAAACGTAGGCAAGCGCTTCGGCGAGAACACCGTGCTCGCCGGCGTTTCGCTCGACGTGGAGCAGGGCGAATTCCTCACCCTGCTGGGCGAAAGCGGCTCCGGCAAGACCACATTGCTGCGCATTCTGGCCGGGTTTGAAGAAGCCACCTCGGGACGCGTGATGCTCGAGGACCAACCGCTCGATGCGATGCCACCTCATCGCCGGCCTATCCACACCGTCTTTCAGAGCTACGCCCTTTTCCCCCACATGAACGTGTTTGACAACGTAGCCTACGGCTTGCGCGTGCGTGGCTGCCCGCGCAGCGAGATGACGACGCGGGTGGGCGAGGCCCTGGAAAAAGTCCGCATGGATCCGTTTGCCAAACACTTCCCGCGGCAAATCAGCGGAGGACAGAAGCAACGCGTCGCCCTGGCCCGCGCGCTGGTCAATCGCCCCCGGCTGCTGCTGCTCGATGAACCGCTCTCTGCGCTCGACGCAAATCTACGCCTCGAAATGCAGCGCGAACTCAAGCTGCTGCAGCGCGAAGTCGGCATCACCTTCATCTTCGTCACCCACGATCAAAGCGAGGCGCTGGCCATTTCTGATCGCGTGGTCTTGCTGCGCCATGGCAAGGTGGAACAGTGCGCCACCCCGCGAACCATCTACACCACGCCACGCACTGCTTATGTGGCCTCGTTTATCGGCAACAGTAACCTGGTCGCCGGGGTCGTGAAACAAGGCGTGGCCAACTGCGGCGCCTTCTCCGTTTCCGTCACCCTGCCGGATGGGCCCGCCGTCTTTTCCCTGCGCCCGGAGTGCATCGCGGCCGCCGCTGACACCACGCCGGGGGTGGAATTTGCCGCCGATGTAGTTGCTGAACAATTCCACGGTGCGGATTCCCTGCTAACCCTCCGCTGCGCCGGCGATGTGGAGCTCTGCGCCCGCATCGCCGGACCCATCACCGGCAACCACTTCGCTTTCCACCCGCAAGATCTCGTCCCTCTCGAACCGGAGCAGGCCTAGCATGCCCCGCTCACGTCTCTCCGCTTCGTTGGTAGCCCTGCCGCCCTTCGCCTGGATTACCCTCTTTCTCTTCCTGCCCTATTGCCTGCTCTTCTGTTACAGCTTCTGGAGTCTCGACGCCAACCAGCAAGTCGTGCACCACGCAACCCTGGCCAATTATCTCCACCTGCTGCACACGCCGCTCTACCTCACCGTCATTCTCCGTTCCATGCGCATCGCCTTCTCGGTCGTGGTGCTCTCGCTGCTCATCGGCTATCCCCTCGCCTGCTTCCTTGTCTTTCAGGCCGGCAAGTACCGCCGCATCCTTTACCAGGCCGTGATTCTTCCGCTCTGGATCAGCTACCTGGTGCGCGCTTACGCATGGAAGGTCATCTTCGGCAACGAAGGTGTGATGAACACCCTTCTGCTCTGGTGCCACGCCACCCGCCACCCGTTAGGCTTTCTGCTCTACAGTCCCTTCGCGGTGATCGTCACCCTGACCCACATCTATGTGCCCTTCGTTGTGCTGCCGGTTGTAGCCTCGCTCGAAAAGATTCCCCACGAACTGCTGGAGTCATCGAGCGACCTCGGCGCCAACACCTGGCAGACTTTTACCCGCGTCATTCTCCCGCTCTCCCTGCCCGGCGTTCTCTCCGGCGCAACCTTCGCCTTTCTCCTCAGCTTCGGTGACTTTCTCGCCCCGCTGCTGCTGGGTGGCCCGAGCAGCGTGATGATCGCCAACATCGTAGCCAACCTCTTTGGCGCGGATTACAACTGGCCGCTCGGCGCAGCCGTAGCGGTGCTGATCCTGGTCATGGTGCTCGCCATCCTCACCCTTACCCAGCGCCTGGAGCGCCGCTGGAGAGCGGCATGAGATCCGGCAGCCGAGCCTTCGGCGCGGCCTACGCGTGCGCTGCCTATGCGTTTCTTTACCTGCCCATCGTGGTTCTGATCGTCTACTCCTTCAACCGCGATGGCGTCGGCGGCTTTCCCCCGCAACACTTCACACTCGATTGGTATCGCACCCTGTTCGGCGACGCCGCCATGGGGAGCGCGGTGGGCAACAGCCTCATCGTCGCCCTCTCCACCGTCGTGCTCTCGATGCTGATCGGCTTTCCCGCCGCCTATGCGCTTGACCGCTACGCCTTCCCCGGCAAAGCGACCCTGCAAAGGCTGGTCCTGCTGCCGCTTATTGTTCCCGGGGTCATCACCGGCATCTCCCTGCTCTTGCTGACGGTCAGCAGCGGATTCCATCTCAGCCTGGTGACCGTGATTCTTGGCCACTCCACTGCATTGACAGCCGTCGCCACCACCGAGATCTTCGCTGGGCTCTCCAAGCTCGATCGCTCGCTCGAAGAAGCCTCCGCGGACCTGGGGGCCAGCCGCCTGCAGACCATGATGCGCATCGTTCTTCCGGGTCTGAGCACTTCCCTGCTCGGCACCGCGCTTCTGGTCTTCACCCTCTCGATGGATGAAATTGCCGTGACTTTCTTCCTCATCGGCAGACAGAACACGCTGCCGCTCGAGATCTGGTCACGCCTGCGGCGCGGCGCAACCCCGGAAATGAACGCCATCGCGACCCTGATCTTTCTTTTCTCAGTCGTCACCATCTTTCTGTCACAGTGGCTGACCACCCAACAAACGTCTTCGAGGTAAACTTCGCCTATGAGCTGGACTGACAAAGAACTGGGCATGGACTGCCGCATCACCCGCCGCGACTTCATGAACGGCGCGGCCATGGCGATTGCCGCCGCCGTCACGCCCCACCATTCTCTCTTTGCTCAGGCCGCGCCCGAGGCACAAAACGCAACCGGCTACGACCCTCCCGCTCTGCACGGCATGCGCGGCTCCCACAAGGGAGCCTTCGAGGTAGCCCACAGCCTGCGTGATGGCACCTTCTGGTCCCACGCCGGCCAACCGGCGGCTACCGGCGAAACCTACGACCTGATCGTCGTCGGCGGCGGCATCAGCGGGCTCTCGTCTGCCCGCTTTTTCCATCAGGCCGCGGGCAAAAACGCGCGCGTGCTCATCCTCGAAAACCACGACGACTTCGGCGGCCATGCCAAACGTAACGAATTCCAGGTCGACAAAACCTTCATGCTCGGCTACGGCGGCACTTACGCCATCGAAAGCCCGGCGCCCTACAGCCCGGTCGCCAAAGGCGTGATCCGCGATCTCGGCATCGACGTCTCCTCGTACGAGCAGCACAATGACGAAAACCTTTATCCTTCGCTCGGCCTCAAGCACAAGATCTTTTTCGATAAGGAAACCTTCGGCGCCGATCGCCTCACACCCGATCCCTCTCCCCGCCGCGGCAAACATACGGCCGCCGAGAACGCAAAGGCCTGGCAGGAGTTTGCCGAGCAAGCCCCGCTGAGCAATAAAGCTAAAACTGACCTGCAGCGCCTCTTCAGCCTCGACCAGGACCTGCTGCCCGGCCTCACCTCTGACCAGAAGAAGGCCAAGCTGGCGCGCATGAGCTACACCTACTACCTGCTCAATCTGGCCAAGGTCGATCCCTCCGTCGTCGCGCTGCTGCAGTCTTACCCGAAGTCGCTCTATGGAGCGGGCATCGATGCCGTGTCGGCGCAGGACGCGTGGGGCTTGCGGCTGCCCGGCTTCCATGGCCTCAAGCTGGCGCCGGGGCCCGGCCCGGGCATGGGGCGCGACTCCATCTTCAACGAGGCTGCGGAAGAATACTTCTTTCACTTCCCCGACGGCAACTCTTCGATCGCGCGGCTGCTGGTGCGTTCGCTCATCCCGGACGCGGTGCCCGGCAACTCAGCCGATGACATTGTCAGCTCACAGGTCAAATACGACGACTTGGACAAGGCCGGAAACCCCACCCGCATCCGCCTGAACAGCACCGTGGTCAAGGTGCGCCATGACGGCGACCCGGCGACCGCAAAGGAAGTGGAAATAACCTATGTGCAGAACGGCCAGATGTACACGGTGAAAGCATCCCACTGCATTCTGGCCTGCTGGCACCCGGTCATTCCCTACCTCACCACAGAGTTGCCCAAAGAGCAGATCGCGGCCTTGCGCTCGGCAGAAAAAGTTCCCATCGTTTACACCAACGTAGCCATCAGGAACTGGCAGAGCTTCGTTCGCCTGCAAACCTCGGGCATCTACGCCCCCGGATCCTACTTCAACGAGGCCAATCTCGACCACCGTGTCAGCATAGGCAACTATCACTGTACGAAAGATCCAGCCGACCCCATTGTCGTGACAATGGGGCGGTATCCCTGTTCTCCGGGCCTGCCGGCGCGCGCTCAGCACCGTGCCGGTCGCGCCAATCTCTACGCCACCACGTTCGAGACCTTCGAGCGAAACATTCGCGAGCAGCTTGCCCGCAGCATCGGCGCGGGCGGCTTCGACCCGGCGCGTGACATCGCCGCCATCACCGTCAACCGCTGGCCCCACGGCTACGCCTACCAATACAACTCGCTGTGGGATCCCTTCTGGTTAGAGGGTGGCCCGCTGCCCTGTGTCGAAGCCAGAAAGCCCTTTGGCCGCATCGCCATCGCCAACGCCGATGCCGACGCCTACGCCTACACCGACTGCGCCATCAACCAGGCCTACCGCGCCGTCAACGACCTTAAAATCACGGCGGGGGGGTGAAAAGCAGGTCCCTCCACTACGCTACCGCTCCGGTCGGGATGACAAGTTTGCTTGGGGGGACGGGCCTAAAGATTTGCTTGAGGAACGGCTTAAAAGCAAGCGCTCTCCGCGTTCATTCCTCCCTTAACTTGCCGCCAGGCAGGTCAACCACTCGGGATGACAGATCTTCGTGGAATGGAAGTTGAAAAGCAGGTTCCTTATCAGACCGCCACGGGGTGCCCTGGCCAGGCCTTTCCCCGGCTCACCACGCCCGCTAGAACGAGATACAACAACAAGCCAATCGGCCCAAACAAAAACGTCAGCACCAGGCAAGGCGCCACCAGCCAGAACGTCACGCCGTTCCGCCGCGCATCCCGCACCTGCCAGCTGCCAATAAATAAGTCAAAGGCCAGGTAATGCACCCACCCGGCCAGCACCAGCCAGCGATCGGTGAACAACAACATCACGTTGCTCAGCGAGTCAAACCCGCCCCGGTGGCCGCCCCAATGCGTAGCAATCAGCGCCAGGTAAACGCCACTCAGCAAAGCGGGCACCAGCAGCCCTGTAATCAGCGACGAAATCATCCGCGAAGCCCGCGCCGACCATCCCGTCACCAACAGCAGCACCCATCCAGCCAGCGCCACGCTATTGCAAAAACGAAAGACCGAATCCGCACTCATACCATGCCCTCCTCAGGTCGCGCCCTTAACCGCGAATGTATCGCGACGATCGTAACCGCCGTCAGTACCAACCACACCGCAAAGCTCCCGACCATGAGCCGGTCCGGCTGAGCAATCGACTGCCCGCGAAAGGCTTGCCACAGCAGCAACCCAAACAGCGCAAGATAACTGGCCGCTATCGCAAACACGAGATGACGCTGTGTACGCTCATCGGGAGCTGCGCGCCGCCGCCCGATCCACCACGCCAGCAGCGGCAGCACCTGCAAACCGTGCATACCGACAAAGTGCGCAATCCGCAAATCACCATGATCCGCGCTCCAACCGGTAACCGGCAGCCCACGTCCACCATCGGGCGCGCCGACAGTATGCGCCCCGCCGATCGACAGTCGCCCACTGGCTTGCGCCGCCGCCCGTTGCTGCGAAGTAGGCACCGTCATCAGCGCGCCAGAGCCGGTGCCGATCAGCGCCAGTACCATCCCCAGGCGCAGCGACCATCCCCACGCCGAAGCAAAGGGCTGGCGGAAAAGAACCACTGTGAGCCCCAGCATCGCCAGCCATATGCAGGCAATGCTCACCCCCATGACCGCGAACACCGTGGCATCAAACTGCGTCGTAAAGTTAAAGTGGCTGGATGTACCCCGGGCCGCTTGCATATCAATCAGCGCAATCTCGATCGCCAGCCCCCCAGCCAGCACCCAATCCAGCACACGCAGCAAACGCGGCCACACCGTAGTCGAGGCCATGCAGAAAGCAAAACTCCACACCGCAATCAAGGTTGAGATGGCAAACTTTGCTGGCTTCAGCCACGCCGGCGCGCCCGTAATCACGCGCCGGTCGAGCACCAGGCCGAGCAGGCACAGCACCAGATCCGCCGCCATCACAAATCCCAACACCGTCAGCGCCGGCGCTGCCGCTATCCCGAGGGCCGTCATCTTTCTCCATGCGATCGCCATGTGAAAGAGATTAACATATATGTTAAAGAGATTCACATTGAGCTAAAATAAATAAGTGCCCGCCCCAGCCAAGCCGAAGCGCCCCTACCACCACGGAGATCTGCGGGCAGCCCTGATCGAAGCCGCCCTGCGGCTCATCGCCGAGCACGGAGTAAAGGGCCTGGTCCTGAGCGATGCCGCCCACCTGGCCGGAGTCAGCGTAGCCGCTCCTTATCGTCATTTCAAAGATAAGCAGGCTCTGTTAGCCGAGATCGCGGGTGAAGGGTTTGCCATGTTTCGCGACGCGCTGGCGCAAGCCGCAAGCAGTAACCAGCCAGACAAGGTCAAGCGCCTGGTCGCCATGGGCATGGCCTACGTCGACTTCGCGCTGCAGCATAGATCCCACTTCAAAGTCATGTGGGAGAGCGGCGTCGCAAAAGCCGATTACCCGGCGGTCGAACAGACCGCGTACGAAGCCTACCTGCTGCTACAGCAGGCCGCAACGGATCTGCTCCCTGCGGCATCGCCCAGCCGGCAGAAGGCGCTCGTAACCGCCGCCTGGAGCATTGTGCATGGCTACGCCAGTCTCACGCTCGAGGGTGAACTTGAAGTCGTCGCCTCTGAGCAAAGCCACAAAGCCCTGCTGAGGCAATCGCTCCATTTGCTGTTAGACCAGTTCGCCGGCCAAGGCTAGGGCAGATAAAAAACTTCGTGCATCATGGGGAACCGCTCCCCGGGCCGCAGTGGATCGAGGGGCGCGAAGTAAGGAGCCATTGCGGATTGCCAACGGGCGTTCACCGGATCGGCCTCGATGCGTGCCCACACCTCGTCAAAATCCTCCACCTGCATCGTCAGCACCAGCAGCAAATCACGCCGAAAAATGGAATAGCCGGAAACCCCGGCCCGCTTCAGCAGCGCCAGCATCTCCGGCCACACCTCGGTATGCGCTTGTTCGTACGCCTCTTCCGTGCCCGGCTGCAACCGCAAAAGGAACGCGACTCTTGGCATAAGCCACCCATCCTTCACGAACAGACTGCAACAGCCAGCGATCACTACTTTGGCTGCGCCACCAAACGAAGATATGGCTTGACTGTCTTAAAGCCCTCGCCGTATTGCAGCTTCGCGTCCTCATCCGAAACCGAAGGCAGAATGATCACATCCTCGCCATGCTGCCAATCTGCCGGCGTGGCGACCTTGTGTTTCGCCGTCAGTTGCATCGAGTCGATCACGCGCAGCAACTCCGCAAAATTGCGGCCCGTCGTCATGGGGTAGCTCAGGTGCAGCTTGATCTTCTTATCCGGGCCGATGATGAACACTGTACGCACGGTCGCATTGTTCGCCGCTGTTCGCCCGTCCGACGTAACCCCGGAATCGGCCGGCAACATGTCATACAGCTTGGCCACCTTCAACTCGGTATCGCCAATCATCGGGTAGTTGACCTTGAAACCGCCAAACTCTTCAATATCGAGCGCCCATTTGCCATGGGTGCTCACCGGGTCGACGCTCAGGCCAATCACCTTGGTATTCCGCTTGGCAAACTCCGGCTGCAGTGCAGCCACACTGCTCAGCTCCGTCGTGCATACCGGGGTAAAGTCCTTGGGGTGAGAAAACAAAATCGCCCAACCATCGCCAATCCACTCATGAAAATGGATGGGGCCCTGGGTTGTTTCGGCGGTGAAATCGGGAGCTGTGTCATTAATTCTGAGGGACATGCTGCTGCGTCTCCTGCAATTGCTTGCGTAGATTTTTTTTTTGAATGCGGGCCAGCCCGTGGGCGCCCATTTGCGCCCAATCAACATCTTATCAGGCAGATGCAGCCGTAGCCCGGTCAGGCCTGCCGGTAAGGTATCCAGACCTGCATGGCAGAGAGCTGCCGATTCGACCACGCGTAATAAGGAATCAGCCGCAGAGTCGTCGGGTGAGCGGCCGCGCGCACCGGCTCCGCAGGCTGATACAGGTTAGGCGTCTGCGCCGGCAGCCACTCCCCGGCGTGTTCCAGCACCACCACCCCATCCAGTAACTCAGCCTGGTAAGGCGACGCCGTGGTCTCCGTGAGTTGCGCCGTGTAGCGAGGAAAGCTCGCGGTATCCGTAGCCCCCACTGCCTGGTCGAGTTGCTCCATGCAATACACGATCGGCCCACGCTGGAACGCGACGCGCCCACGATCATCGGCCACCGCCAGGTTGGCATGCAGCGCCTGCGGCTGCATGTCGAAGCGCAGATCGACCGCATCCCCCGCCGACCAGGTGCGCCGGATCGCCAGGTACTGCCCCGCCGTTAACCCTTCTAATGGGCGGCCATTGACAGCGGCGTGGCTTTGCTGCGACCAACCTGGAATGCGCACAAACAAGGTAAATTCCTGAGGCGACGCCGGCGTCACCGCCAGCCGCACCGTGCCCTCCCACGGATACTGCGTCGTCTGCTCGATCGCGACTTTGGCGCCGTTCTCCAGCTGCCAGCTCAGCACAGAATTGTCATACAGGTGGACGTAGATCCCCTCCGCCGAGGTGCTGTAGAAATACCCCGGCAGCGACGCAAACGTGCGTTCCAGATTAGGCGGGCAGCAGGTCGTGTCATACCACGGATTGCGAATCGTATCCCCGGTCGCCGGATCGAACGCCAACGGATTGCGATAGCAATACAGCTTGCCATCGAGCGACATGCCCGAGTTAATGCCGTTATACAGCGCCCGTTCCATCACATCGGTGAACTTCGCGTCCCCGCTGGCGGCGAGCATCCGCCAATTCCACATCATGTTGCCGATGGCCGCGCAGCTCTCGCCATAGGCGCGCTCGTTGGGCAGCTCATACGCGTTGCCAAAGGCCTCGCCCTCGCTGCGCGCGCCCACTCCGCCGGTCACGTACAGCTGGTGTTCCGACAGATCATCCCACAGCCGGTTCAACGTCTTCCAATAAGCCGGATCGCCGGTTTCGAGGTAGTAATCAGTCGCCCCACAGCACGCATACATGGCGCGCACGGCGTGGCCTTCGAGCTTGGTGCGCGTGGTAAACGGCACCCCGCAGAACATATAAACGATCTGCCGCTGCTGCAGAGGAATACGCGCATCGCCCTGCAGAATGTAACCAGCCAGGTCGAGATACTCGCCGCTTCCCCGTGGTGCGATACAGCTCGATCAGCGACATCTCAATCTCCGGGTGCCCGGCCACGATCGGGTCCTGGCTGGCCGCCGGCCCATAGCCCGGAAGCAGATAGTCATCCACAAAGCGCTTGCCCGCGTTCAGCAGTGTCGGGTCCCCGGTGGCGCGATAGTATGCGATGCCACCTTGCAGTAGATGGCCGAGGCAATAGAGCTCATGGCCGCCGATCTGCGTTTTGGGCAGCATGCGCTCGGCGCGGTGGCTATCCACGAAATAGGTGTTCAAGTATCCGCTCGGCTCCTGGGCCGCGACCACCTGGCGAATCATCTCCTCGGTTGTGGCGCGCAGGGCAGGCTGTGGCCCAGATTGCAGCGTGAACCCAACCGCCTCCATCCACTTATAGATATCTGAGTCGGAGTAAACCGGGCCTCGCTGCGGCCCCGTCGCCTTGCCTTCTAGCCGCAGAAAGTTCTCCATGCGCCCATGGTCGATCAATTCCGTGCGCATGCTCGGGATGCTGGCTTCGACGTTCGTCTGCCGCCGCTTCGACCAGAAACCTGCAGTAATGGTTACCGCGTTCACGGGCACGGATTTTAGCTTGGCGTACGGAGAATGGCGCGTGGCGATGATACCGGCGGTTGCCCAATCGGGGTCTAGGGTAGCGTGCGCGCCGCCCTGTATACTGGTCTGGCTGAAAGCAACGTCGCCTGCAGGTAAAGCAGCGGCCGCGGCAACCGCCGCCGCGGTAGAAATAAATTGGCGCCGGCTGAGCGGTGCAGCGGTCTTCATCGATAGGGCCCTCGTCACGATCCCGAAGTATACTCCTGTAGGCTGAGGTTGTTGAGCCACCTTTCTCCTCAAGCCCACACGCAAGCCATGCACGCGTCGGCCAGGATTTTTCTCTTGTCCTGAATCCCTCGTCCCCAGCGGGAGAAGTCAACTGAGCGCAACTGGACTATTCACTTCGAATAACGCGGATCTGTCCGGCCTCGACTTACGAGGAGCGACCCCTCCCTTCGATGCCCACGAACGGACCACAGAACTCATTGTGGGCGAGCGAAGCCTGCGCGCGTACTTCCCGAAAATACAACAACTTCGCCACCAGTGCGGCCAGGCAGACGACCTGACCACGGATCCGCACTACTTTATCGCCGCAAATACACAGAAAAACAGACGAGTCGCCGCAGTTCTCATTCGCCAGAATTCCGCACTCGAAGCCTGCGTGCTGTTCTACGAACACTGCCGGTTTGGCCTGGGGCTCGGCTTATTTCGCGGCGGAGGCATCCTGGGTGAAACCCTCGCGGTCGGCCCCGAAACTTTTCACCTGCAATATGTCCATCTCGCAGCGCATTCGCTGCTACAACGGTGGCGTATACACGGCGTAAGCCTCGCAGTCAGGGCTTCCGCCGATCGTTGCATCGAAATCATGGGCTCTCGGGATAACTACCGAATCTTTTGCGGGAGAGAGATTCGCTACAAGCTTCCCCTGGAAAGCACTTATCAGGCAATGTTGGCAAGTCTCGGGCCCCGCACGCGCAGAAGTCTGGCGGGTAAGCGCCAGCAGCTGGTAGCCCGTGCGCATGTGGTCTTCGAGCCTGCCCTGGAACCGCCCCAGGCTCTCGACGCCATGCTGAGTCTTCAACCGCGCTCCCTGCCAAATCGAATCACTGGTTTCTATCAGGCTCGCTACCACTTGCTGCGCGACCAACAGAGTTTCTTTTGCATGGGTCTGCGCTTGCCCGACGGCGAGTGGCTAAGCGTTCTGAGTGGCTGGCGGTTGAATGGCGTCACCTATGTCGATCTACAAATGAACGACCGGCTCCGTAGAAAAGACTCGATTTCCGCGGTGATGCGCGCCTTCATGCTGGAGCATGAAATCGCAGCCCGGCAGCAACTCATCAACTTCGTCGGAGGAACATCACTGTTGCTGAGACGATATTGCCGTCCCATTGAGCCCTCCACTGAAATATTTATTTGGCGGCCCTGCCTGCGCGCTTCGCTGTTTAAAGTAATTGTCCCGCGAATTAAATCGGAAAGCGTTTACGAACGCGTTAAAATCACATCAGAGAGAACAAAATCAATTCTCTCTTAGCCGAAGGTTGCGCTCTTGCGCCCACCAGCGATGCTCGAGCCGTGCAGCAATTACAACCTCCGTGCAAACTTTACCTTCGCGCAGCGAATCCGGGTAATAGATTACTTCTTATCGACAAATTGGCTTGTGCCCGATAGGCAGAACGCCGATAATTGATGTGGGCCCCGGTCTACCACCAAGTTCTTGCCGAATAAGGATGGCGAAGCCTTGCCCGAATTCACTTCTCCTACAGGGATTTCAACAACTTGGTTTGCTCTCTATACCAATTCCCGTCAGGAAAAGCATGTATCTAAATTGCTGGCGGAGCGCGAGATAGAAAATTTCCTGCCGCTCTACCGTGCCCAACGAGCGTGGAAGAATCGAAAGCCGGTCACGTTAGAGCTGCCGCTGTTTCCCAATTACTTATTCGTGCGCGCAGGACAAAAAGCATCTTTTCTCAATATCCCCGGCGTGGTCTCTGTCGTGGGTTCCAGGCTTCAACCCTGGCCGCTCGCCGGCCACGAGATAGAGGCCTTTCGCTGTGCCGTAGATGTCTGCAAACTGGAACCACATCCTAATCTTGTTGTCGGCGAGCGGGTGCGGATCAGACGAGGCGCTTTGGCCGGGATGGAAGGCGTTCTCCTGCGCAAAAAGAGTAAGCTGCGCGTGATTCTCACCATCGATGTGATCCAGTCGAGCGTTGCCGTGGACGTAAAGGCAGCTGACCTGGACCCCGTGCATGCCAGCACCTGGCAAACAACCTGTCTCCCGGCAAAAACCAGAGGCCCTGTTGATCCATTAGTTCCTCTTCAAGGCTTCCGCAACGCGTCTTAAAAGCCGCAGACTTCGCCGCAACCTTTCCAACCTCGAAGCGATCGCTGTTTCGAAAAACAACGAGGTACGAACATGAACCTTTCATGGATCCCGTTAGCGATCGTAATCGCTTCCATCCCATCGGGAGTTGTTGCCCAATCCATAGCGCCCTCCCCGGCCAACGTCTCCGTGACCCGGCCGGCAGCGCCAAGCCAGGCCGAACCTCTCCACCATCGTGGCCCCAGCTACCGTATCCAGGCTGGCGACACCTTCGATCTGGATTTCCCCATCTCTCCGGCGTTCGATCAGTCCGTGGCTGTGCAGCCCGATGGATACGTCACCCTCAAGAACATCGGATCGATCGAGGCACAAGGACAGACCGTTCCCGAGCTGACGGAAACGATCAAGACAGCCTACGGCAAGATTTTGCGCGACCCCATCGTGACCATCGCGCTCAAAGACTTTGAGAAGCCTTACTTCATTGCCGGCGGACAGGTGGGTAAGCCCGGCAAATACGACCTGCGCGGTTCTTTGACAGTTACCGAAGCCGTCGCCATCGCGGGCGGTTTCACTGAGAGCTCCAAGCATTCGCAAGTCGTGCTCTTTCACCCAACCGGCGATGGCATGTTCGAGTCAAAGGTGCTCGACATCAAGCATCTGCTTGAAACCCACAACCTCTCTGAAGACGTTCGCCTGCAACCCGGCGACATGCTGTACGTCCCACAAAATACCATTTCCAAAATACGTAAGTTCCTGCCCTCCTCGTCCGTGGGCGCTTACCTGAACCCGATGACTTACTGAAGCGAGGCATTCCCATGGCAAATGAACCAGTGCTCTGGAAGCAGGGGCCGACGACGGCTTCGCTCCCCACTCTGCGCGATATCGCCGCAATTCTTTTTCGCCAAAGTCGCGTCATCTTGGTGGTCTTCGCAATCGTACTTTTCGGCGTAGCCGTCTCCGGCATATGGATCCCCGCCTATAAAGCGCACATGAAGATTCTTGTTCGCCATCAGCGGCTCGACGCCGTCGTCACACCGCAGGCAAATGTCCCGGCGCAGTTCAATGGTGACGAAGTCAGTGAAGAGGATCTCAACTCCGAAGCAGAGCTCCTCGGCGACGAAGACCTTTTACGCAAAGTGGTCATCGAGACCGGCCTGGATAAACCCGATAAGCCACATAGCGTATCCCTCACCGGTAATGCCGAGCAGATCCGTATCGCTAAGGCGGTGCGGACCTTAAGCAAGCAATTATCCATCGAACCGGTGCGCAAATCCAACATCATCACCGTCCAGTATCAATCGCGCGACCGGGCAATGGCGGCCCGCGTGCTGACCGCTCTTGCCAATGCCTACACCGCGAAACATCTGGAGTTGGCACGTCCGTCTGGGGAATTTGTCTTCTTCGATCAACAGATGGAGCACTATCGCAAAGGCCTTCTCGATGCGCAACGTCAGTTAGCCGATTTCACCCAGACACACAACGTCGTCTCGGCTCAGATGGAGCGTGATTTCGCACTCCAGCGCATGAGCGAGTTCAATACCTCTGCCGACCAGTCCCAGACCCAGGCGGCGGAACTCGAGAAGCGGATCGCCAAGTTAAAGGCTCAACTGCTATCGACCCACCCTCGCATCACCACAGCGGTACGCACCAGCGAAAATCCGCAGCTCATGCAGCAGTTGAAAGCCACACTACTCAATCTGCAGATCAAGCGAACGGAACTGCTGACCCAGTATCAATCCGACTATCCCCTGGTGCGCGAAGTGAATCAACAGATCGCCGACGCCCATGCAGCCATCAGCGCAGAAGAAGCAAAGCCGCTGCGCGAGGAAACAACCGATCAGGATCCCAACTACGAGTGGATCAGCACCGAGCTCACCAAAGCGCAAACCGAGCTGGCCGGTTTACAGGCCCGCGAATCATCCGCGCGCTCCATCGCCGGCGAATCCCAGCAGCGTGGGCGTACGCTCGATCAAGATGATGTCTTGCAGCAAAATCTGCTGCGCCAGGAAAAGACGCAAGAGGACAATTACCTCCTCTATCAGCGCAAGAGTGAGGAGGCCCGCATCAGCGATGCTCTCGATCGCCGCGGCATTCTGAATGTCGCCATTGCCGAACCGCCGCGTGTGCCCACGCTTCCCGAGCGCTCGCCGCTGGCCGTGGGTATGCTTGCCTTCTTTCTTGCCGGCATCGTCAGTTTATCCACTGGATGCATCGTCGACTTCCTCGATCCTTCCTTCCGCACTCCGGATGAACTGGCCGGTTTTCTCGAATCGCCTGTTCTTGCCGCATTGCCAAAGGGTAATCACCCCTCCACTGTTTGAAACCAGTAAGCCCCACCGTTTAAGGATGGTTCATGACTGCAAAGTTGAATCTGTTGACGCAAGTTGAACCCGAGCCCGCAAGAGAACATAACGATTACCGGACCGCGCAAGACTATCCATCGCGCTCCGCACTTAGTCCCTCCGTCGGCAGTCAAGCCGGCGACGAGCAAATCCTGCAAATGGTTCGGCGGATCTTTCTCTCCCCGGCAGACGAAACAACCCGGCAGGTCATCTTCTGCGGTGTGGATGGTGAAAGTGGCAGTAGTTCCATATGTGCCCGCGCCGGTCAAATGTTAGCTGACCAGACGAGCTTGCCCATTTGCCTCATCGATGCGAATCCTCGCATCCGGCGGCTTTCGACACTACTCGGCACATTAGCGTCCAACCCACAGGGTTGTGTGCAGCTGCAGCACGACCTGTGGTTGGCGGAGATCCTCCTGGGCGCGACCAGGGGTCGCGATCTTTTGCCGCTGAACCAGGTCGCCGATCAACTCCGGCAATTCGCAAAGGAATTCGAATTCGTGCTCATTGATTCTCCGGGTGTGAACGTGAACAGTGATGCCACCCTCCTGGGCCAGATGGCAGGCGCCGCCGTCCTCGTCGTCGAAGCCGGCAAGACCCGCCGCACGGCCGCACGCAGGGCCAAGCAGATTCTCGAGAATGCAGGCGTCCGCGTCCTGGGAACGGTCTTGCACAATCGCACTTTTCCCATTCCCGAGGCACTCTACCAGCGCATTTAGTCAGGCAACCGAACACCGCATCAACGCTTACTCTATGTCATCATCCGCTCAATCATGGTTGCGACGCGTCCGCGGCAGCGCCTTAACGCATAACGCGTTGGCGATGCTCGGTACCCAGATTGCGACCTACGCCTTTCCGCTGGCGACGATTCCCTATCTTGCCAGAGTTCTAGGCCCGGTCCACTGGGGCATTGTTGCCTTCGCCCAGGCCCTGGGCCTCTACCTGGCAATGGTCGTCGAGTTTGGCTTCAACCTCTCGGCAACCCGTCGGGTCGCACGCGCCTGGGATGACCGAAAGCAGCTCGAAGAAATTGCCGCCGGCGTCATGGGCGCAAAAATATTCCTCGCCATCCTCTGTCTCCTGGCGATGGTACTGCTGCAACAGTTCGTTCGGTCTTTTCAACGCTACGGCATTATTCTTTGGGCCGGCGCTTTCTCAGGCATCGGTCAGGGCTTCAGCATGTTGTGGTTTTTCCAGGGACTGGAAAGAATGAAACTGCCCGCCGCAATGGACATGCTCGGTAAGGCGGCCGCAGCAGCAGGCATTTTTGTTTTCGTTCATACGCAGCAGGACGCGTGGAAAGTTGTCGGACTGCAATGCATTTGTTTTTGGGGCGTCACCGCCATTTTGCTCACCATCACCTATCGCGACATCAAATTCTGCTGGCCGAACGTCAACATCATCCGCAGCGCGCTTCGCGATTCCGCAGCGATGTTTTTATTCCGTAGCTCCGTCAGCCTGTATACGACGGCAAACGCATTGATTCTCGGTGCGGTCTCGACTCCACTGGCCGTCGGCTTTTATTCCGGCGCCGAACGTCTGGTCAAAGCCCTGGCCAATCTACTGTCTCCCTTAACCCAAAGCCTCTACCCGCGCCTCAATCGGCTCCTGGCCACCGATCGCGCAGGCGCAGTTTCCCTTGCACGTATCAGTCTTGTCGTGACCACACTGTGTGCCCTAGCTTTCTGCATCACCACATTGATTGCAGCTCCCTTGATCACGCGCATCGTACTCGGGCCAGGCTACGGCGCAGCCGTTCCTGTGATGCGCATACTCTCGCTTCTTCTTCCCGCGGTGGCCGTCAGCACCGTCCTCGGTATCCAGTGGATGCTGCCGCTTGGTATGGATGCCGTTTACAACAAGATCATCATTTCCGCCGGCTTCCTCAACTTGATGCTCGCGCTCGCCTGGGCCTCACGCTGGCAGCAGATGGGCATGGCGTGCGCCGTTGTCTTCTCAGAGTACCTGGTGACAATTGCAGTCTGCGTTGTTCTTCTCAAACGCAAAATTAGTCCTTTCACCGAAACTTCAACCTTGCACTACAAACTGAAGGAGCAGCTCGCCGGTGCTGACCCTTCCTGACAAAACAAACTTACAAGACATGCCATTAGACACTGTGCACGACGTTCCCCAACAACCATGGTGCTGCTTTTTTTTTTAGCCTTGGCTACTATCCTCTCTGCAAGAACGGGACCAACGAGTTAACCAGTACTCAGTTGACCGCAAAGGAATCTGGGTCGATTTACAAAAACGCTTCATTTCATTGGCGACTACTGCCAACTGGCGGCGAGCTAACGTCGTCTTCCCCCCCAAATGAACGGCCAACTACGCAGAGGAGAATCATGAATATCGACCAGCAGGGTCTCGCAGAAAATACACAAACGATACGCTTTCTTGGACTCTCACTGCACTGCGTTTCTTACCAGGACACGTTTCAACTATTCGACAAGTGGATTCACAATCGTCCCCATCGCGGCCGTAGCGTTGCCTTGATCAATGTCAATTGTTGCGTATCGGGCCTTCTGGACCGCAATGTACGGCGACTCTATCAACAGGCAGACTTGCTGGGAATCGACAGCATGCCATTTCTCCATATCGCCCGGCTGCTCAAAAACAAATTCAGCGATCGACTCTATGCCCCCGACATGATGCTCGAGACCGCGAAGGTATCGCAGCAGCGTGGATATAAATTCTTCCTTTATGGCGGCGCCGAAGGCGCACCCGAAGCCATGGCCCGCTTCCTGAAAGACGTGCATCCCGACGTACAAATTGCCGGAACCCTCTCCCCACCCTTTCGCCGGCAAACTGCTGAGGAAGACGAGGCAGACTGCCAGACAATTCTCGACTCAGGAGCTAATATCGTTTGGGTTGGCCTGGGCTCGCCCAAACAGGATGTCTGGATTGCGGACCACTGTGACAAATTGCCTGGTTGCATTCTGATTGCTTCCGGAGCAACCTTCGACTTCTTCTCCGGGCGCATCCAGCAGGCCCCTCGCCTGATTCGAAATCTGGGTTTCGAATGGCTGTTCCGGCTATTTCAGGATCCGGCAAGGTTGTGGAAACGCTACACGCTCTACAACTTCCTGTTTCTGGGCGCTATCCTTCTCGAGGTCACGGGTCTCCTCCGTCTAACGGAGGCGTCGTCGTCAACGGAAGAAATGGCTTAGGGAGGCCGTCGCTCCATTTCTTCCATCGCTTTCGATTTGGACCCGAACCGCTCTAACAAAAACGTCCCCACAAAGGCACTTGGCGATGAGTGCTTGGCCTTGGAGATAATAGACAGCACAAGTCAAATAGAGATGCGCTGCGCTTAAAATGGCAACATGACATCACTGCGGTTGCTGGCTCCCCCCCCGGCTCCTTTGCTCACAGGTAGTTCACTCATATGAAGGAACGTGTAAATCGTTCCTTCCCTTGGCTACTTTATTTTTCCTCGTTTCCAATGTTGTTCTATCTGTACAACAAACTGGACGCCCCTTCCCATCCATATGAAGCGCAGTCTGCTTCCGATATCGCTCAACAAGCGCAAACGGGCGATATCTTCGGTAGAGTCCTGATCATAGCCTTGGGCCTCATCGGCGCCTCCCTGTTATTCCGGTATAGGGAGCGCCTCCACCGCGAACGAGTGATCTCGACCATTCTGTTCCTATTTCTTACCTGGAACTTCACCACGGCTCTCTGGTCGGTGGATCCCTCTCTGTCCATACGGAGGCTCGTGTCGTTAGGCCTGATGGTGACTTTCTGTGCCGGTTGCGCGGTCCGCATGAACACCTTCTCGCTTTCGGTGTTTATCGCAAGCATTCCAGCAATAGGAATCATCCCAGGAGTTCAGGCTGAAGTTAGATACGGGCTCTTCCATCCATTCAGCAACGGGTACAGGTTCGGTGGGACCGCCCCCCACCCAAATGTGCAAGCCGCAAACCTCTCGGTAGCGACAATTCTTCTCTTTTGGCTTTGCTTTTTGACACGAGGCAGAACTCGAGTCTGCTTTATGCTGATAACTGCCGTCGTTAGCGCGTTCCTGGTACTGTGCGGGTCGAGAACATCGTTGATAGCCGTGCTTGCATCCCTTGCTGTTTCTTTGATTCTTTCGCTTGTGCGGGATCACAAACGACTGATACCACTCGCTATTGCGTCCGCTGCCTTAATCCTAGGACTGAGCGGCCTGGCCGATTTGGCATTATCGTCCGCTTCGTCACATGCGGGATTCGGAAACTTGATCAAGCACCAAGATGAAAGCAACGCCACCTCATTGAACGGCCGCACGGACCTTTGGCATTCTCTTCTCACTTATGTTGCAGAACGCCCTTGGCGTGGCTATGGCTTCGGCGCTTTCTGGTCGCCGCAACGCATCGAAGACATTTCGGCTGATCAGGGTTGGGCGATCGAGCAGAGTCACTCCGCATATATCGAGGAACTGCTTGGGATCGGAATTCCGGGAGCACTACTGTATGTCTCCCTCCTGCTTGCTTCGTTGGTGTGGTGTGCACTTCAATTCCTGCGACACCGAAATGGCTACGGCAGTTTCGCAGCGGTTTTACTCTTCATCACCATTCATGACGTGACCGAGGGGATCGACATCGGATCCACCTTCAGCAATACTGCCTTCTACATGATCGTTTCACTTCTCGCCCTTAAACAACTTGAGGCGTCGGTACCCACACTCGGGCTCAGCCTAAAGCGACACCCGGAGAACAATCCGATTGGTCAGGCCGCTTTGTGAACCGCGACGTTTTCCCGAACCACCTACTGGTACTTTCTGCTAGTCCCAGGATACGGCTCTCCGTGTGCACTTTCGGTCCACTCCCTCCGGGCCTGTTTCCCCACGCGGCTCTCCTGAATCAGCGCTTACTAGCTAGCTGGTAAGCGCCGAACCTATGGACCGAGACGCCAGATCTCGAAGTCATTGAAGTTCGCCACATGCTGACCCGCCCGCAAGGCAAGAATTCTGCGGCATTGCCCGGTTGGGTCATAAGATTGCCGGTCGGTGAAAACGACCAGAAACTTACTATGCTTCTGTAATTCGACCCGAAGATGCTCGGGATAGCAGTCCCCTCCGGCAGCAACCAAATCATCACTCGCGACAGATTGTTGCAAGGCTCTTGTTGTCTCCAAACCGTAATACCGTGCTGTGGCTACGTCTGCTAGCCACAGCACCTCGTATCCGCTTTTCTGAAATGCACGCGCCGTCGCGACTGCATCACGGTAGTCATCCTTTTGGTATTTCGGCAGAAGCCGCTGACGCGCATCTGAAACTGACCAGGCAATCGCCACCATTAATAGCGCTACCGTAGCGACCGTTCGAGAGCCACTCCCATCTTTTGGGAAAAGCGCGGTCAGTAAAAGGAGTAAGAAAAAAGGAAAAAAGACCGCCATGTGGCGCCCGAGAACTCTAAAGTGTGCGAGGTATGCGAGCGCAAAAATCAAGATCAACCCAAACCCAAATGAAAGCAATAGCGCAGACCTCTCGCCTCGATCGCCAGATCGAAGCCATTGCGATGCTGCAACCCAAATGACAACTGCGGCGGCTACGATCCCGAGGGAGACGGTTCCACCGTATGGGAAAAACGAGTGGAGGGTTCCCGTACGCAACAGGCTTCGCGGTGGCCCAAGTCCATCGAAGCCCAGAAACTCATACATCGCAAACGCGAGGTTGCCTAGTCCTGGTTTTTCCAATACGCCTCCGCGCTTGCTGGTCAGCGTGTATGCGTAATAGCCAGCTAAAAGCAAATAGAGCGGAAGAAGCGTAAGAATGGGGCGTCCCCAATCTTTCGCCAACCGATCAAGCGGTAGAGGTTTAGGCAAAAGCAAAACCAACAATATAAGCAGGCTGGGAAGTATGGTGATCGCAAGCATGTGGGTGAACCACAAGAGAAGGACGGCTCCGACTACAAACCATGGTAGTCTCCGAGGTTCCCCAGGATGGCCAACATACGCAAGCGAAGCCGACAAAAGTGCCATCGATACCGCGATTATCATCAAGTACGGTCGGGCCTCATTAGCGTAGAACCAGATGAAGGGCGACAGACAAGCGATTAACCACACTTTTCTCACGTTTAGCAGTGATTTCGAGGCCCACGCAATCGAGATAACAAAAATAACGATCCAAGGGAGATTCGCAAGCCGTATCGACAGCCCACTGAATCCAAAGAGCCGCGACCAAATCCAGAGATAAAGATAATAGCCGGGTAATTGAGAGTCGGACCCGGTAAGGGCATTCAACGCATGCGCCCAAGCTCCGATACTAGGCTTGGAAGCCAACATGCCCGAATAGCCCTCATCTATCCAGAGACTCACATTTGAAATTGCAAATGAAATCAGTACTACTCCAATGCCTATACAGAACCAGTCTCCAGTATCCAGCGATCTTCTGTTTGCATGTGCTTTTATCTCGTCCGACTTCACAGTTTGTCCTTGAACCTGAATTTGCTGTCGCTACGTTGAAGGCTGGCAAGACCGACACCCGACGCAATCCAGCGTCAGCTTGAAAGCACCGATTGAATTAAGGAGTTCACTTCTAAACCCAAGTATAGTCGCGTCGATTTGACAAGGAACGAATTGTCTTTGGGCTAAGCAAGCATGCGAGACGAGGCAGTCTTACCACAATCGCTCTATGCTGGAAGTGTTCCAACGTCTAGCGGGCTGGCTTTCTCACTTCTTAATACGAATGCTACAGCAACCAGTGACAGCAAAACTCGAACAGCATAGGTGGTTCACGGTTGCGCAAAGGCCCCAATCGTGAGATCAGGCGAAGTCGATTGCAAGTGATAGTCGCCTGCGGTCGGATTGATGAATTGCGGATCGCCGGAAATGCTGTCAATGAGAGGAGAAGGCAGAAGCTGATAGCTCCCAAAACTCACGTCCGCTGCCGTCACGAAATCTGCCTTCGCGATCCCAAATCCATTGCCTATAAAACTATTACCCGCACCGGTATATCCAGGATCCAACCAAAGCTGCGTGCCACCGCTTGACCCCGTACAAATGTTCTTGGCGAGCGTTATGTTCGTCGCAGTCACAGCTCCGCTGCTTTGCGTGATTCCCAGCGCACACGCCCAGTAGCCGCCCACCACGGTATTGTACTGGGCTGTCATATCGGACACACTTAGCCCATCCCCCGCCCTGATAAATAGTCCACCAAAATACTGATGCTGTCCCGTATTTACGAGTAAGTTGTAACGCACCACGGAGCCGGACCCCTTCTCCAACTCGACGCCAGGATAATTCGTATTCACAACATAATTGTGTTCGATGTCCCAGTTGATCACGGTGTCC
This sequence comes from uncultured Acidobacteriaceae bacterium, assembly GCA_963834445.1. Lineage (GTDB taxonomy): Bacteria > Acidobacteriota > Terriglobia > Terriglobales > Acidobacteriaceae > PALSA-350. The sequence goes on along the minus strand of CAWIBU010000009.1, from coordinate 1,248,749 downwards.
GCGTGAATCCCACCACCGTAAGGCGCACCCGACGTCAACCCCACCTGTGAAATCGAGTTGTTGACAACACTCCCGCCACCGTCATTCCCAGTCTGCGAGTACAGATTAATCGCATCGCAAAATGCATTTTCGGATGATCCGGCTATGTAGATCTTGCAGAGGTCCGTCAAAGTATTGCCGGTCACAACGTCGCCCAGCGCCGAACCACCGTTCGAGATGCCGATACCAGCGCCCCCAGTGCCTCGAAACGTGTTGTTGTTGACTGTCAGGTTTGCTCCGCTTACGCCAGGGCTGGGTATCCAGCGAAGTCCCACTCCATGCCCCGAGTCGATAGTGTTGCTTTCAAAATCCCAATTTGTGCATGGATGGCTCCCGCCACAGTAGACAACATCTGTACCTCCTCGCAGCTCGAGGCCAGAAACTTTGACATAGCTCGCTCCCGCACTCGTTAATGCCGAAGGCCTTGCGGCTATTTCTACGATCGGCGTCGGGTCGCTGTTGGAGTACACGTAAAGCGTAGAACCATCCCACGCAAACTGTAACGGCGCGGAAATATTCGTGCTGCTAGCAGCCGGGTTTCCAGTTTGCCCGGCAAAATTAATGAGCAGGGGATCTGTCGTCTGCGGGTGGGTCCAGACATAGGATGGCAGGCTGGCGAAGGCGCCGCTACCGGCCTGCGTCCACCCCGTTACCGTATCCGATGCGTCAATGACCGGCTGCGCACCCGTCCCGTACGAAGTGTAGTTGATTGGAAGTCCCGACGATCCAGACTGAGATACCGTCAACATCTCGTGCCACACGTCGCCGGCCTTAAATGCCACAGTTTGCCCGGGCTGCAGGTTCAGCGTATTCACCCTGGCAATCGTAGCCAGTGGGGCGGCTGCGCTCGTGCCGGCGTTCGCATCACTTCCGTTTACGTTGTCTACGTAATAGGTAAGATACGCACTCCCTTCAGGCGTGATTGAAACAGTCGCACTTGCGGTTTTCGTTATATCTGCGGCGCTGGTCGCCGTGACCGTAATGGTCTGCAGACCAGCAATCGCAGTCGGTGCTGTGTACACGCCGCTCGCCGAAATATTCCCGACTACCGGGCTCACAGCCCAGGTAACAGCTGCGTTCGACGTACCCGTGACCGTCGCCGTGAATTGCTGCGTCTGGGCCGGCGCCAGGGTTACATTTCCCGGCGTTATTTCCACAGCAACAACTGGTAACGAACTAAGAGTAATCGTCGCGCTCGCGACTTTCGTCGGGTCTGCCCTGCTGGTAGCTGACACCGTAACCGTCTGCACGCCAACGATCGAAGATGGCGCCGTATACAAGCCGCTTGCGGATATACTCCCAGTTGCTGGACTCACTGCCCAGGCAACCGCTGCGTTCCCCGTGCCCGTGACTGTAGCCGTGAATTGCTGCGCCTGCGATGGCGCCAACGTCACGCTACCGGGCGCTACCCCCACAGCAACCACCGGCTGCGAACCAAGGGCAATCGTAGCGCTAGCCGTTTTCGTCGGGTCGGCAACACTGCTGGCCGTCACTGTGACTGTTTGCGAACTGGGTATCGAAGACGGCGCCGTATAAAGGCCGGCAGCCGAAATCGAGCCGACCGCCGGGTTCAGAGTCCAAGTGACACTCGCATTCGCAGCGCCGCTCACCGCCGCCGTGAATTGCTGCGTCTGTGCCGGAGACAGGCTCACCTGCGAAGGCGCCACCGCAACGCTCACTACGGCGCCCACGGGCGCGCTTACATCGAAGGTTGCGGAAGACACCGCGCTGCCAATATCGTCTGTTACCGCAATAGCGCGTACCGTCTCGGTGGTTGTGAGCGCCAGTGGACTCGTGTACAAGGGCGAGCCTGCACCAGGAACGCTGCCGTCCAGGGTGTAATGCAAAGCGGCGCCCGCCGTGTTGCTGCTTATCGCAATTGACTGTCCCGATGTATAAACCCCGGAGGCGGGCGTAATTGCAGGCGCCGCCGGAATCTGCACCAGGTCGAGATTCCAGTCCGTAGGAGCCTCCGGCAACACTGGTTGAAAGGGTCCGTTTGCTGGCAGGAATTGAAAGAGGCCGTCGACACTCAGTTGATTGCTTTGCGCCAGAGAAAGCGCTGCCGCGATCGTGTCGTTCGGCGGCGTTTTTCCCTGCGCCGTAGTCAGGGAAAAAAGCTGGCCACAAGCGCTGCCGTCTCCTGCATCTCCGCCGCGCGAAGCAACGCATGCATGAAGATCGCCCGCTAGCGTATCCAGTTTGGCCGTCTGCACAGCATACCCGCTGGGAATGCCCGTGCCCGGAGAAGCCCCATTCACCAGGTTGATGAGCTGGCCGATCCGCGTCATCGCCGACGTAAACGAGGTGTCGGTCGTGCTCGAACCCAACTGCGTCGCCGAGGTCATATAAGAAGCAAGTGGCCACACAGATCCAACCGTCGTCACTTCATTGACCGGGTATACGATCGTTGACGCGATCGAACCACACGCGCCCAGGATCGTCATGAGGGCCAGCGCCTGGTTATTCGTACCCCCAGCGAGGCCCGGGTTGCCACCCGTCGCAACCAGGTAAAGCCGCGATGACGACGAACACGCGTAACTTTCACTGATGGTGAAGTTGCCGCTGCTATCCGTTGTAACAGGCGTGCTCAGTAGCGGAGTGGCAGCAGAACCCATCCCCTGCGTGCCCATCGAATAGAGCTGTACGCTCGAAGCACTGATCGACGACTGGCTGTTTCCAACATGTCCGTGAATCTGGCTTGATGTGCCCGGCGAACTGGTCGTCGCGGAAGTTCCGTTGAATAATGCCGGATTCGTGACCGTGAGCCCGCAGCCGCTCAACGCCAGCGTCACTGTCGAGACAAAAACCGAGGCGGCCCGAATCCATACCGGATTTTCAGGCTTTCTCCAAAGCAAAAGACTGTCGGGGGCCATCTCTGCACTCAGAGTGGGTTATCGCTACCTGAATGACAAGGTCACGATAGATGCAGACTGCCTGGGCCGGTGTGGTTTCAAGAACTTAGCAGTTAGAGATTGGCTTGCAAGGCTTACGAAAGTAATGCGATGCCCGTCTGGGGTCAGAGGGAAACAGCGAGCAAGCCGGAAAGGGATCGTTTCACTTGCGCGGATGAAATGTCGTCCATCGCGCCGCACCCCTTTAAATCGCAGGTAGGGTGAGGATAGCAGGGGGAGCAATGGATCTTTCCCTGCACAATGAAGTGTTGCGGGCCGGTCGGCGCAAAGCCCAGTGGGCTGCTTGGCCCGAACAGCGCAACCACTGGCGTTCCCACCGCTGCCGCCACATGCATAACGCCCGTATCGTTAGTAACTAAAGCCTTGCACATTTGCAGTAACCAGGGCAGTTCACGAACCCCGGTCTTGCCACAGAAATTAACCAGCGCTACCCCGGAGGTCTGCGCTATCTCTTCCGCAAGGGGGCTCTCGTCCGCGCCGCCAAACATCACCACGCGCCCGCCTGTTTCCGTAATCCATTGCGCAAGTTCAGCGTAGCGTTCCGGTCGCCACCGCTTCAGGTACGGCTTCCAAAGTCCGCGAGCATTGGTGTCGGCGCCAGAAACCAATCCAATCACCCGCGAAGCATCATCCAGACCGGCCTCACTCCAGATCTGCAAGGCTTTCTCCCGCCCGCTTTCCAGTGGCTGGATCATCGGCACGTACTGTTCCCGCGACATCTCGACATCAAGCCCCTTCAACAGCAGGCGAAAGCGATCATACGCATGTCCGCCAGTGTCAATATCCAGCCGCCGGTTATAAAGAAAACTAAGCCTTTCCCGGCGCGCGCCTATCCGCATCCTGGCGCCCGACAGCAAAGCGAACACAGGGATCCTCGGTGAATCAGGATGCGCTCCCGAAACAACAACGTCGAATTTCATCCGGCGCACCCGGCGCACCACATTCACAAAAGAACGCCATCCGCTTTGTTGGCCTCCGCGGTTGAACACGATGACTTCGACGTTCTGCGCCGCGCCTTCGATGACCATGCGTGCAGGCTCGGAGATCACCATGCATGCGATATGCGCTTGAGAGTATTGCGCACGCAGTGCCGTGAGAAAGGGAAGATAGCACACAGCATCCCCGAAGCCGCACATGGGCAAAAGCAGTATCTTCTTCCAGCTACTCAAATTCTCTCCTGCCGCGACCAGCATCCATGCAGAGCGCGTGGAGCTGTGAGATTCGCCCCCAGAGAAACTCCGCTTTCGTATCCCAGGAATTCTCCTCCAGAAATGCGTCCGATGCCTGCGGAAGCGGATTGGTCAGATTGAGTTCGATGCAACGTTCAAATTCGCCCGCTGTGCCCGCAGCTCGAATGTAATGTTGGTAAGGCAATAACTCGGGCAATAAAGTTGTAACAATCGGCCGGCCCGCCGCCAGATACTCAAACAGCTTTAACGGAAAAATACTCTCCGAAAGCGTGTTCAGAATGTAGGGAATAGTACAAACAGCAAAACCCTTGAGGTACGCCGGTAGCTGCGCCCGCGTACGCCCCCCCAGAAAATGTACATTGGGCATCTTCCGCAGCTTCGTTAAATCCATATTCATCGCGTTCAATGGCCCCACAATGACAAAGCTCCAATCCGGCCGCGAGGCGCTCAACGTCTCATACAGCGCAGTGTCGAGCCTTGAATCCACAAAGCCTATATAGCCGATCCGCGGCGCAGGGATTGCGCGCAGATCGTCAGGCTCCTGCAATCCAGGATCTCGGGCCTGCTTGAACGAAGCCACGTCGGCACCGTTCGATACAAAGATTGCGTTGTCGTGAATCTGACTCCATCTCTTTACGATCTTTGTCGACGTGCCCACAATCAGGTCTACCTTCGAGCCCAGCTCTTCTTCCCGCTTTCGAATGTCAGATGCCTTGTTCCACCACTGATCCTGAGCAGCCCAATCGTCGGCACAGTAATACATGCTGCAGGATTCGCCAAGCCGGCCCACGATCCGGCCCGCATCCGGCGCGTACACCCACAGCACTGCATCCCGTACAGCAAGCTTTCGCAAGGCGCGGCGAATGAAACAGAGACGAATGTATTCGTTAATCCTGTTTACCCAACCAACGTAGCGAAATGGCAGAACGGGAGGAAGCGTCACCAGAATGAGGGTCTTTGTTTCCCACCTCATTCCACCTTTCAAGAATCGCCACAGCTGGCGACCCACCGACGCATCACTCACTCTGGTAAAAAAACTGAGAAGCGATACCGGCCGTTCTACGTAAACCACCTGGCATCGGGTGGCCAGTCTCGACATCAGTTGCTGCTCGCTCGACCAATGCTCGTCCCAGAACATGTCTGACACGCAGACCACCCACTCCGGATGCACAGGTGGTCCGGCCGCGGTAACTTCCTGCTCTGCGTCGCCGCTCATGGATGGGTGCACCGTCGTCACCTGGCCTCCTTGTCCGTGAAAATCTAAAGTTACCCGAACCATCGGCGTGATACCCGTCGGCTTGAACCAAACTCGGTCAATGATGGTCTACTGATGAATAGGCAATCGTGCGCAAAAATGACGCCGAACACTGCTATCGCCCGTACGATATTTCTTTAGGAAAAGAGGTTAACGATCCGCGAATCATTTCGTTCAAGTTTAACAGAACCTCATCGCCGAACCGCCCTACTCCAGCCGTTTGCAATGCCGACCCGCAGTAGGATGTCTGCTTTAATAGCATCAGACATGTTGGCTGCCCGAGACAATCGAAATATACATAACGTGGAGTTACAAAATGGCTAAGACAATCGTGGTGACCGGCGCAAGCGGCTTCATCGGACGCAACATCGTGGCAGAATTGAATGCGCGTGGTTACGACCATTTGCTCCTGGTCGACACTTTGGGAACGGATGACAAGTGGCGCAACCTGCAGGGGCTTCGCTTCGAAGACCTATTGACCCCTGCAGATTTCTTGAGTCGCCTTGAATCGGGGAACTTCTCTCAGCTCGACGCTATCCTTCATCTGGGCGCATGCAGTTCCACCACCGAGCGCGATGCCGATTACCTTCTCCAGAATAACTATGCTTACAGCCGCAGGCTGTGTGAGTGGAGCCTCAGCAACAGCGCCCGCTTTGTCTACGCTTCGAGCGCCGCGACCTATGGCGATGGCAGCAACGGGTACAGCGATGATGTCGCAACCCTCTCTGCTCTCAGACCCCTCAATATGTATGGATATTCTAAGCACCTGCTCGATCTGTGGATCCAAAAGCACGGAATCTTCGATCAGGTCGTCGGCCTGAAGTACTTCAATGTTTTCGGTCCCTTCGAAGAGCACAAAGGGGATATGCGCTCCATGGTCAACAAGGCCTACGGCCAGATCAAACATTCGGGCAAAGTCCAATTGTTCAAGTCGCACCGGCCTGACTATGCGGATGGCGAGCAAATGCGCGATTTCGTTTACGTGAAAGATGCCGTCGCAGTCACCCTCTATTTCCTGGAGAATCGAACGGTCAGCGGCCTCTTCAATTGCGGCACTGGGCAGGCCCGCAGCTGGAAAGATCTGATGAGTGCTACTTTTGCTGCAATGGACGTGCCGGCGAAGATCGATTTCATTGAGATGCCGGAAGCCATTCGCGGCAAATATCAATATTTCACCCAGGCGGATATGTCAAAGCTTCGCGGGGCGGGGTACACAACCCCGTTTATTTCTTTGGAAGATGCGGTCCGCGACTACGTGTCCACCTACCTGGCAAAAACCGAGAGTGACCTGTGATCCCAGAGGAAAGCCGGGATTTGCGCGTCAGGAGACAACTTTGCTCTCGGGATAAGCAACCGCCTTGGCGATAATCTTCGTCGTGCTGAATCCCGCCACAGTAGGGATGATCTTGACCACCCCGCCCCAGCTGCGAGTCTCCACAGCGCCTACCACCGTCGCCTCCGTATAGTCGCCACCCTTCACGAGAACGTCCGGACGCAACGCCCGGATGAGAGCCATCGGGGTATCGTCTTCAAAGATCACGACCGCATCAACGGCCGCCAATGCTGACAGCACCTGCGCCCGATCCTGATCGGCGACCAGAGGCCGCGATAAACCCTTGAGGCGCTGCACCGACTGATCGCTGTTGATGCCAACCACCAACCGGTCTCCCTGGCGCCGTGCTGCTGCCAGCAGTGAAATATGGCCAATATGCAGAAGGTCAAAGCACCCATTGGTAAACACAATCCTGTCACCCGACGACCGCCACGCTGAGACCCGCGCCACCAGCTGATCGAGCTTGAGCACTTTCTCTTCCCCATGGATGCCGATCTCTTCGGACAACGTTCCAATCAGCTCGTGTTTTTGGATCGGAACCGTACCCACTTTGCCGACGACGACGCCGGCGGCCATATTGGCGAGCTGGGCCGCTACCTCGATCGGCAGGCCGCCAGCCATGGCAACGGCCAGGGTCGCGATCACCGTGTCGCCGGCGCCCGAAACGTCATAGACGTTGCGCGCAACGGCTGGCAACAGCACGTGCCGGTCTGGGTATAAGACGGCAATGCCCTGTGCGCTCAAGGTTACCGTGAGAAATTCCAGTTCAAGACCGGCAACCATTTTTCGCCCCGCGGCCAGAATCCGTTCCAGATCACGAGAAGACTCCTGCGTGGCAAGGGCCAATTCATGCAGATTGGGGCAGATTGTCGTCGCCCCACGATAGCGATCAAAGTGCGCGCTCTTGGGGTCAACCAGCACGGGAACACCAGCTCTGCGCGCCGCTTGTATCAGGCTGCGGCAAAGATCCTCAGTCAGCACGCCCTTCGCGTAATCGGAAAGAATCACCACGGTCGCCAACGGGAGTGCCGCTTCAAACTTCTGCTGCAGCTCGTGATACGCCGCCGCCGGCCGCGGCGCATCCGACTCAATATCGAGCCTCATCATCTGTTGACTGCCGCCCAGAACCCGCAATTTTGAAGTTGTCGCGATGCCGGCTGTCGCTGTCAACCGGCAGTCGACGTTCGCCGCGCCGAGCTGGCGCTCCAGCACAGCCTGGTCGTCGTCGCCCCCGGCGAAACCCAGCAGCGTGACGTTCACTCCCAAGCCGGCCAAATTCATCGCCACGTTGGCCGCGCCCCCAGGTTGCTCATGCCGGTGCGCCACGCGCACGATAGGAACAGGGGCTTCAGGAGAAATGCGCTCTACATCGCCCCAGACATATTTGTCGAGCATGACGTCCCCTACGACTAAGGCGCGCACATCACCTGAGTCATGCTCAAAAAGCCGCATTACATTGTGCAGATTTTCCATTGTTTTCTTGTTTTGAGTAACCAGTTCCTGTCGTACCGACGGTGTTCGATGGCAAGAGTGGATCGCGTGCCAGGTAAATTGGAAGTCAGGCGGTAAAGGTCACGAGTGGGTTACACGGCTGCTGTGAGTTTATCGCAGCGGTAGTTGGTGAACAACGAGATTCTCTCAACGCCGCCGTCGCCCCGGGTAAGTCCGGAAAACTCCGGAAAACCCCTCGATCCGCCGTCCGCCCCGCCCATTGATTTGGTTGACTACCGGCCATAACGCTGGTCTACTAAAGTAGCGTGGCCTGGTGATGCTCCGACTGCCAGAGGGTCGCGAACGTGGGCAACGGAGCTGGTCGATGTTCCGGCTTCCCTACCCTCCTCGCCGGTCACTGACCTTCTCGATGAGAACTTTGCTTTCCCGTCTTTCCAGACAGATAGTTGACGTCGATGATTCGCATCCCCCAGTTCGAACCCCGGTGAGTTCATTCTCTGAGACCTTGCGGTATTTGCGGCGCTACCACTTAGAAAAAGGCGGACTTATGTTTCTAGATTATTACGGGTTGCAGGAACAGCCGTTCGGCGTAACACCCGATCCCCGCTTTCTCTATCTCGGAAATAGTCACCGCGAAGCACTGGCAACACTTTTTTATGGCATCGAGGCAGACCGGGGCTTCATGGTCTTGATTGCTCACCCGGGCTTTGGCAAAACCACACTCATCTTTCAGCTGATGGAGAAATTGCAGCCCGATGCCCGGACGGTGTTTCTCTTTCAAACGCAGTGCAACTCCCGCGAAATGATGCAGTACCTGCTGAACGACCTCGGCGTCGATGTCAACGGCATGGAAACCGTTGCCATGCACAACAAACTGAATCAGATACTTGCCCAGGAACGGCAGGCCGGTCGTCGCTTCGTCCTGATTGTCGACGAGGCTCAGAATCTTGACCCCAGCGTGCTCGAAACAATTCGCCTGCTTTCCAATTTTGAAACCTCGCGCACCAAATTGCTCCAGATCCTGCTGGTCGGGCAGCCGCAACTCGCTCGCAAACTGGCCAGCCCTGCCCTCGAGCAACTGCAGCAGCGAATTTCAATGTTTGCCAAGCTGGAACCGTTTGATCGTGAGGAAACGGGCAACTATGTTGCCCACCGGCTCAAGGTCGCAGGCTACGAAGGCGCGGACCTGTTCACCTCCGGGGCCATGGACATCATCAAAGATCGCTCGCTGGGAATACCGCGCAACATCAACCGGCTTTGCTTCAGTGCCCTTTCGCTGGGCTATGCCATGGGTCGCAAAAAAATCGACGCCGAAATGATGCGCGAAGTCGTCTCCGATCTCGAAGTCGAATCCGCGCAAAGATCGCCCGCGCCGCTGCAATTGATGGCTTCCCGCGACAGCATCCTGGCCGCGATCGACGAGTCCCCTGTGGTTTCTTATCCGCCGGTTGCCACTGGGGCAACGCGACGTTGGGTGCTTGGCACTGGCAGTGCAGCCGCTGCCTTGCTCATTGTGTTCGCGTTGGGATCTTATTCCCACGGTAAACTGGGACGATTCCTGCCCGCGAAATCAGCGGCAGCTGCGAAAATACAGACTTTGCCGCCATCTTCTCCTGTCCCTGTGCCCACAGCAACCCCCGCCAGCCCGATTCCCTCGCAAAACGAAAAGACAGAGGATCTATCGAGCACAGCGACAGTTTCTCCTTCCCCGTTACCCGTGGCACTGGCGCCCAGCACCGACTCCGAAACGCAGACAACGGACGCCCCGAAAACCGTAAAGGTGACCGTCCGCCCGGGAGAAACTCTGCAGCAGATCGCGCTCCGCACCCTGGGACAAAACGACAGCAAACTCATGAAGCAGATTCAACTGCTCAACCCCGGCTTGAGAAATCCCGACCACATTGAAGCAGACCAGGAGATTCGCCTCCCGCTCACCTCCAAAGCTGCCAATCCTTCAGGGCCCGCTGGCGCAAACTGAGGAGCACACCTGCCCCACCATGAGTAGAAACTTTCAATTGCTGGAACGGCTTGCGCAAGAGGAACGTCTTACCCCAGGTGGTCTGCCGGCTGTCCTGCGCGTCCCCAGGTCATTCCCGCCGCTGAAAGGCTCCGCCAGGGAAGAGTTGGCGAAGCTTGTCCAACGCCTCTTCTTTACCGGCGGCCGGGCAGGCGGTCCTGGGGTCGTCACCTTCTCCGGCATAGCCCGCGATGACCGCAGCTGTTGGATTTGCGCCCGCGCCGCAGAATTGCTGGCGGCTCAGGCGGACCGATCGGTCTGCCTGGTCGACGCAAATTTGCAATCACCGCAGTTGCATGCTCATTACGAGGTCAGCAACCGCACCGGACTGACAACCGCCCTTGGCAGCGACAGCATGATCCGTTCATTCACAACCCAACTCCCGGTTAAGAATCTGTGGCTGTTGCCGGCAGGCCCAGCCAAACGAGACTACGAATTAAACGTCGAGCGTTGTCGCGCACGCGTTGGGGAACTGCGCAGAGAGTTCGATTACGTCTTTCTCAGCGCGCCTGCTCTGGCCCGCGCAACAGAAGCAACCTCCATGGGACAGATGGGCGACGGGACCGTTCTTATCGTTGAGGCGAATCAAACGGGACGAAAGTCTGTGGGCCAGGCAAAGGAACGTCTGGAGAGTGCCGGAGTCAAAATCCTGGGCGCCGTGTTGGATCAGCGTAGGTTTCCCATTCCAGGCTTCTTATACCGCAAGCTGTAGCTGATCACAGCGCTCCCAAATTCCCCGCGCTATCAAATTCCATCGCCCGCGCACTCCCCACTGTAGTCACGCCCTTGTGGCCATTCAGCCCCCAACGCAAGCCTCCGAAGCCATAAACCGCTCCACATTCAGCGTGTCCGCAATCCTCACCACCTTCAACGTCTCCGGCGCCTCGGACGCCAGCGAGGCCAGCGCTCTTCGATCGCCTCGCGATCGTTGTCAAAGTAAATCGGAATCTTGGCCGGCAGCAAACCCAGCGACGTCAGCGCATTCATATACGTGTACTGCAGATTCAGCCCCTTCACCAAACGCGCCGTGGTAAAGTCCGCCATCCCGATCCCAACACCATTGCCCTTGCTCGCCGGCGTCAGATCACGCACGAAGATGCGCGACACCCGCGGCGTCACCGGGCTCTCCGAGCGCGGCGACGAGAGATACCCGGCAATGCCCAGCGTCCCTCGAAAATCGGTATGCGGCTTCGCCCGATTCAGATTACCTTGCAATAATTCCACATTATGGAATAATTGCAAGGTATGATCCACCGCGCCGCCACCACTGGTCTTACACAGTTTCTAGCTCAATTTCCCGCCGTCGCTTTGCTTGGGCCGAGGCAGGTTGGCAAAACAACCCTGGCGCTCAGCCTGACCGGTGAAGCCGGGAATGCGGCTTTGTACCTCGACCTGGAACTTCCTTCAGATCGAGCCAAACTTGCAGACCCGGAACTTTACCTTTCAGGTTATGAAGATCGGCTCGTGATCCTGGACGAGATCCACCGTCTTCCCGGAATCTTTCAAATTCTGCGGAGCTTGATCGATCGGAGAAAGCGAAAAGGAAAGCGCACCGGGCAGTTCCTGATACTTGGATCGGCTTCGATTGATCTATTACGGCAGTCTGCGGAAACGCTTGCGGGAAGAATCGCCTATATGGAGCTGACCCCCTTCCTTGAGAGCGAAGTAGTCGGCCTCACTGCCAATGCCGGCCAGACCCTTTGGGTGCGAGGAGGCTTTCCTGATAGTTTTCTCGCGGAAACCGAAGTTCAGAGCTTCGCGTGGCGGTCGGCCTTTATCCAGACATATTTGGAGCGGGACGTTCCTTCCTTAGGTCCGCGCATTCCAGCCGAGACACTTCACCGCTTTTGGCAAATGCTCGCACACAATCAGGCCCAGATGCTGAACGCGGCGCAGCTTGCGGCGGGGCTGGGGATAAGCGGCCAGACGGTCGCCAGATATCTCGACATCATGGTTGACCTCCTGCTCGTGCGTCGTTTGCAGCCGTGGGCCTCCAATGTCGGCAAGCGACTTGTGCGCTCCCCAAAGATCTATGTGCGGGACAGCGGACTGCTGCATGCCCTACTGGGAATACGCGATCAGGAAGCCTTGTTTGGCCATCCCGTGGTCGGGTCAAGTTGGGAGGGAATGCTCATCGAGAATATATTGAGTACGGTCCCAGCCAACACCCAGGCGTCGTTTTACCGGACCGCAGTCGGAGCCGAGATTGACCTGGTTCTCGAGACCGCGCCAAATGAGCGGTGGGCAATCGAGATCAAGCGATCCCTGAGCGATCCAAAACCAGGCAAGGGTTTTTACATTGGCTGCGCCGACGTCAAAGCAACCCGTCAAATCGTCCTCTATCCAGGCCAGGAGAGCTACAAGCATGACGCAAAGACAGAGATAATGCCTCTGCACACGCTGCTTAAGCAGCTGTCACAGCAGAAGGCCCGATGAAGCTCATGCCGCCCACACGCAGCAGATTTTCCAATTCCCAACTTTCTGTAACATAAGCTTTGGCGGCTCAGAGCGCGACCAGATTCTCGCTAGCATCAAACTCCATCGCCCGCGCACTCCCCACCGTGCTCACGCCCTTATGCCCATTCAGCCCCCCAACGCAAGCCTCCGAAGCCTGAAACCGCTCAACATTCAGCGTGTCCGCAATCCTCACCACCTTCAACGTCTCCGGCGCCTCGGACGCCAGCGAGGCCAGCGCTGCTTCGATCGCCTCGCGATCGTTGTCAAAATAAATCGGAATCTTGGCCGGCAGCAAACCCAGCGACGTCAGCGCATTCATATACGTGTACTGCAGATTCAGCCCCTTGACCAAACGCGCCGTGGTAAAGTCCGCCATTCCGATCCCCACCCCGTTACCCTTGCTCGCCGGCGTCAGATCACGCACGAAGATGCGCGACACCCGCGGCGTCACCGGGCTCTCCGAGTGCAGCGACGAGAGATAACCGGCAATGTCGCGACCGATCACATTGGTGTCCATGCCCGAGCCGCTGATGTCTTTGCCCATGCGATCCACGATCAGCAAATCAATCTCATCAAACGGCAGGCGCGCCAGCAATTGCTCCGCCCGGGCAAACAGCTTCTGCTCTTCGGTCACAATATTCTCGGGCGTCATCACCTGTAGCTCCGCCGTCTGATGATGCTGATCCTCCACCAACCCGATGCCGCAAAAGATTTTGGCCGCCCCCAGAATCGTCCCAGCGAATGCCCGCAGCACCACCTCGTATCCCAGATGCGCCGCCGCGCGATGCGCATTATTAGCCCCCACCTGCTTGCCAAAACCAATCACCAGCATCTTCTGGATCCCACTGCCCAGCGTCCCGCGAAAATCGGTGTGCGGCTTCACCCGGTTCAGCACCACGATCCCATCCGCCGCCAGCGCCGGCACACTGAGCACCACATCGAGCCCATCGCACGCCGTGCCAACCTTGCGCACATCCATCGCCGCTTCGATGGGCACGCCCATGCTCTCGGCCGTCACGCCGTAGCTCGCCAGCACCTCGATCTGGCCCTGCGCCGTAGCCCCTCCGTGGCTCCCCATCGCGGGCACGATGAAGGGCCGCGCCCCCGCCGCCGTCAACACGCCCAGCGTCGCCTGCACAATCTCTTTCAGGTTGGTGATGCCCCGGCTGCCCACGCCCAACGCAATCTTCATGCCCGGCGTAATCCTGCCGCGCAACCCGGTCTCTGTGAACTGCTGCTCCAGAAGCGCCGGGAAATCCAGCTTCCGCGAGGGCGGATAGCTCTGCCCCATTTCGATCATCCGGGGAAAATGATTGGAACCACTCATGGCCATAAACTCCTGTCCGCTCAATCTTAAGCGAAACCGTCCTGACCCCGCGTGCCGCATTATTTTTTGCACGGCCGCGCGACAAAACCCCACGAAATGCATCTTATCGGCGGGTGAACACCGCCAAAATGCCATCGCAAAGGGAAAACGGGCGGATCGCGGTCACTTTTGCGGACCCTTAGTGCGCTTAGTGCGCTTAGTGCGCACTTTTACTCCCAAATTGCTGTCGATTGCGCGGGGAATACCCGCCCTAGTAAACTCTGCGCTTGTCGACTGCCAGCCAAATGTCACGGAGCTTCTCGCTATTGGCCGTTGCGGCACTCGCGCTCTCATCCCTGCCCGCCTGCGCTAATGACTGCGCAAGCCTGGCAAAACTTCGCCTGCCGCACACCACCATCACCGCCGCAGCGACCGTAACCGATGGCGCTTTTACCCCACCCAGCGGCCTGCCGCTCACTGGCCTGCCCCCCTTCTGCCGCGTGGCCGCCACCCTCGAACCCAGCTCCGACTCAAATATTCTGGTCGAGATTTGGATGCCCCTGACCGGCTGGAACCAGCGCCTCGAAGGTTTGGGCAACGGAGGCTTCGCCGGCAAAATCGGCTATCCCGCGATGGCGGAAGGGCTGCGCCGCGGCTATTCCGTCGCCAATACGGATATGGGCATGGCCACCCCGCCCGGCGCCACCGCCGCCATCTTTATCAACCGCCCCGAGCGATGGATCGACTGGGGCTACCGCGCCACCCATGAAATGACCCTCGCTGCCAAGCAGGTCGTGCATGCCTTCTATAGCCAGGATGCCGCCCACGCCTACTTCGTCGGCTGCTCCACCGGAGGCGAGCAGGCGCTGATGGAGTCGCAGCGCTACCCCGATGACTACGACGGGATCGTCGGCGGAGCCCCGGCCCAAAACCGCACCGGCGTGCACGTCAGCATCCTGTGGAACTTTGTCGTCAACGAACGCGCCTACCTGCCCGCCGAAGCCCGCGCCCTGCTGACCCAGGCCGTAGTCAACGCCTGCGACAATCTCGATGGCGTCAAAGACGGCATCATCACCGATCCTGACCAATGCCACTTCGATCCCGCCGTGCTCGCCTGCAAAAGCGCCAGCCAGCAAGATTGCCTCACCGCTGCCCAGGTCGAAACCGCGCAGCAACTCTACACCGGTCCCGTCAATCCGCGCACCGGGCAAAGCCTTTATCCAGGCCTGCCGCGTGGCAGCGAATTCGGCTGGAACGGCTTAGACCCAACCCCTGGCGGCCCGCCTCCCTTCGGCCCAATCTTTCAATGGGTGTTCGGCCCCACCTGGACCTGGCAGCAATTCGACTTCGATCATCAAGACACGGTCTTCACCCAGAAGCTCGCCGGCATGTTGAACGCCACAGACCCCAACATCGACACCTTTCGCCAACACGGCCACAAACTGCTCATGTATCACGGCTGGAGCGACTGGCTGGTAGCGCCCGGCGAGTCCATCCACTATTACGACGCCGTGCTCGCCCGCGCTGAGCAAACGGATCAGGCATTGGATCAGTCCGTGCGCCTGTTCATGGTTCCCGGCATGGGCCACTGTTCCGGTGGCCCCGGGGCCACGCACTTCGATGCCCTGGGCGCAGTCGTCGATTGGGTAGAGCGCGGTATCGCGCCGGAAACGATCATCGCCGCCAAGCTACCGCAAGGTGAGAATGCAGGAGCGCCCACCCTGCAACGCCCGCTCTGCCCGTACCCGCGCAACGCAACTTATCGCGGATCGGGCAGCACCGACGACGCAGCCAATTTCGTTTGTAAGTAGGAATCAACATGCGCCTTAATGGAAAAGTAGCCATCGTTACCGGAGCGGCCTCAGGCATCGGTCGCGCCATCGCCCAACGCTTCGCCGCGGAAGGTGCCAGCGTCGTCATTGCCGATCTCGAACAGGCAAGGCCACAAGCAGCGGCGGAACAGATCGCCGCCGCCACCCAGGGCAAGGTCATTGGCCTCGCGATGGACGTCACCGAGGAAGAATCCGTCGAGCACGCCGTCGAACAAACCATCCAGCAATTCGGCGGCGTGCATATCCTCTGCAGCAATGCCGGCAATCAAATCATCGGCGGCATCCACGAGCTCGCCTTCAGCGACTGGAAGAAAATCATGGCCGTCCATCTTGACGGATCTTTTCTCACCTCGCGTGCCTGCCTGCGGCATATGTACCGCTCCGGGCAGGGCGGCTCCATCATCTACACCGGTTCCGTCCACTCCAAGCTCGCCTCCGTGCTCAAGGCGCCTTATGTCACCGCGAAGCATGGCATCCTCGGCCTTTGCCGGGCCGTCGCCAAAGAAGGTGCGCCCCATGGCGTGCGCGCCAACGTCATCTGCCCCGGCTTCGTGCGCACGCCGCTGGTCGAAAAGCAAATCCCCGAGCAGGCAAAACTACTCAACATCAGCGAGCAGGACGTAGTTGAAAAAGTGATGTTGAAAGACACTGTCGACAAGCAATTCACCTCGACTGCCGAGATCGCAGAAACTGCCGTCTTCCTGTCAGAACAAACCACGCTCGCCCTCACCGGCCAATCCATCCTCTTAACCCACGGCTGGTTTATGGAGTAGGGCCGGTATACCATAGCGCTGATTCAGAAGGAGTCTATTTCCATGTCCCTTACCAGACGCAGCTTCTTAAGCACCAGTTCTGCAGCCGCCACCCTGTTGTACAGCGGGGTGGGCCATGCCGCATCCCTCATGCTCCCCGTTGGCCTGCAGCTCTACTCGGTGCGCACCCTGCTCCCCACCGATTACGCCGGCACTTTGAAACAGATTGCCGCTCTTGGCTATAAGGAAGTGGAAGCAGCCGGGTTCTTCAACATGCCCGTCGAGCAGGTGAAAGCGGCCATGAAGGGGGCCGGCCTGCGTTGTGTCAGCGCGCATTATCCCCTCTTTCAGCTCCGGCAATACCTCGACGACATTTTGCCCTTCTGCAAATCGCTCGGCGTCGGCTATGTGGTCTGCTCTTCACCGATGCATCAGAACCCGTCTGCCGGCAAGGGCCCGCTGACCATGGATGACTGGCGCTGGACCGCTGACCAATTCAACCAGGTGGCCACCAAGGTAGAAGCGGCGGGCATGCACTTTGCCTATCACAACCACCGGGCTGAATTCGCCGCCATCGACGGAGTGATGCCCTACGAAGAATTGCTCAAGAACACCGATCCCGCAAAGGTCAGCTTCGAGTTGGACTGCGGTTGGGTAGTCGTCGGCGGCCAGGACCCAGTGCACATCCTGAAGACTTACCCCAAGCGCATCGTGATGCTGCATGTGAAAGACTTCAAAGACGGCAAAGAGCCCTCCGTGGAACTAGGCACCGGCTCCATTGACTACGCGCCCATCTTCGCCGCCGCCGCAGCCGCTGGCCACGTACGCCATTGCTTCGTAGAGCAGGAAGAATTTCAAGCTCCCATCATGGAATCGCTCGCCGTCGACGCCAAATACATGAAGAAGTTCCACGCCTGAGTAGAAAAAAGTGGGTGCCCAGATCTCGCCGTTGAGATCTGGGTTCTCTCAGTGCAAGCCCAACTTATGCATCAGTAACGGTTGCACAAGAGGAAGCGGCAAAGGGCCCTCATCCAGAGCCGTGTCGTTAAACCGCTTCAACGAAAAGCCACTGCCCTGCTGCTGCTGGATGTGATTGCGAAGATCAATCCACTGGTGGTATCCCACATAGTAGGTAATCAACTGGCCGGCTGTCAGCTTAGCCCGGCGCAGTTTGCCCTCAGCCTCGGCCGCCGTCTGAAACGCCTTCTGCTGCATCAAAGCGAGCGCCTCCTGGTCCGTCATGTTGCGACTCTGCATGCGGATGTCAAGAATGGCGTTCGCGATCACGCGCAGCCGAATTTTCTGCACCATCAGCACAAACCTCGAATCATGGTTCGCGTAACCGGCATCCTCCATCTCTCTCACCGCGTATTCGCCCCAACCCTCTTCATAGGGACCATTCCCCAGCAGCACCCGCAACACGCGCCGCGACGCCGGGCGCACGTTATCCGCATGCTCGAACTGCGTATAGTGGCCCGGCAATGCCTCGTGCATGGTCAGGTACAGCAACATCCAGTTGTTGTACTCACGCAGCTTCGACTCAGCCTGATCTTTGGGCATCTTGGGATCGATAGGTGTCACCCAATACTCCGCTTCCGCAGTCGGCTCGAGCGCCGGCGCGGGATGAAACCCAGCCACCGAATAAACCCCGCGCAGAAAGACCGGGGTAGGCACGATGTGCATGTTGTCGCGAT
Organism: uncultured Acidobacteriaceae bacterium; assembly: GCA_963834445.1. GTDB lineage: Bacteria > Acidobacteriota > Terriglobia > Terriglobales > Acidobacteriaceae > PALSA-350. The sequence goes on along the minus strand of CAWIBU010000009.1, from coordinate 1,230,507 downwards.
CGCTCAGCGTGAGCAGATCCTTCTGCACAATAAACGCGCGGATGCCGCCGGCCTGCGCCTTGACCTTCTCCAGCAATTGACCGGGAGCCACGTGATCCTGATTGATGCGATCAATCACTTCAGCAATCACCTTGTTCTGCAGCGCATCTCCACGCAGGTCGCCATGCTCCCCATGCTCAGCAAACCACTGCTTGTGCAGCGGTAACGCCACCGCGTACATCTCTGCGCGTACCCGGGTCAGGTCCCGCTCCGCGGAAGCCAACACGGAGTCGGGCGTCTCATGCGTGCCCGGACCGAGCGCAAAGCTAAAGATCCTGGCGTATACGGCGGCACCGGTACGCCACGTGACTGTGTGCTTGCGATGCGCCAGATCGTTCTTGAGCCAGGCGCCATAGCTATCGAGTGACGCGCGCGCCGCCCTGGCTGCGCCGTCGTAACGAGCACGCAGCGGCGATCCCACAGGGATCATTCCGCCAATCTGTTCAATGACCGCGGTATTCCCTGCGTTCTCCTCCAGGGCCGTATCCAGATAGACCGGGTCCGCCTCTTGGAGATTTTGGCGCGCTTCATCGAGGATGCGCGGAATCTTCTCCATGCGCGCCAACACCGAGCTGAGCCGCGCCTGCTCGGTGCCGTCCGTCGAGGTCAAGGGAAAGAACAGCCCGGAGCCAATCATCTCGACATAATCCTGCGGACGATAACGATAGGTCTGCAGCACGTCGAGCGAGAAAAGCCCCGACTCAATGTTGCCGCGGACCAGTGCAAGGTCTGCTGACTCCTCGGGATCGGTCACCTTGGTCGCGGCGAAGCATTTTTTCCCATCCAGCAGTAACGCACGCTGAGCCGCGATCGTAGCAGGGCTGGCATCATCCAGCTCGTTGTCGAGGGGAGCACCGGCATCGCCGTGATAGCCGGCCTGGGTGGCCTCTACCGGTTGGTAGCGCAGTCCCGCGAGAATGAATCGATTCGCCTGGTCAGGAAAGGTCTCGTGCGCGGCAACATTGCAACGAAACGCAGCCGGCGCGGCAACAGCGTATGGCAAACCAGCTAAACAAAGCAAGGGCAGAGCGATCCGGAAAGAGCGCGACATGAGTGAAACGATATCAGAGCAGGTGGAACTCGGGATCTGTCCGTTCCTTCATGACATCGTCATTGAGTTCGACCCCGATCCCGGGCCTGTTCCGCACTTCCAGATAGCCGTCGCCGTCGAGCGAAACCGGTTCGGTCAGCGAGGTGTAAGCCTGGTCAACGTAGTGGGTGAATTCCAGTAGCATCAGGTTCGGTGTGGCTGCGGCCACGTGCGCCGCAGCCATCGTGCCCAACGGAGAAGCGACTCCATGCGGCGCCATCGGGATCGAATAGACTTCAGCCATGGCGGCGATCTTACGTGTCTCCAGCAGCCCGCCGGTCTTCGAGACATCCGGCTGAATCACGCTCAGCGCTTCCTTCTCGAGGAAGGGGCGGAAGCCATAGCGGCTATAAATATTTTCTCCCGCGGCAATGGGCACGCGGGTCGCGTTGCGCACTCTCACCATCGCATCGACATCGTCGCTGGGGATTGGCTCCTCTACCCAGATCAGGCGGAACGGCTCCACCAGGTGGCAGAGTTGGATGGCCGTTTCAACGTCGTAGCGCGCATGGCATTCGAGCGCCAGGTCGTAGTGCGGGCCCACAGCTTCCCGAATCGCGCCCACAAAATTGACGACATCGTCTAACTGAACCGTATTCAGATGCAGACCCCAAAGCTTGTCCGGGTCATAGCCTTTCTTCAGCGTCCATGCATCCGGGCTGTAGTCGATACCGATCTTCAGCGCTTTCACTTTTGTCCTGGCGATCAGGCTGGTGGCCTCGGCCGGGTTGGCGGCATGCAAATACACCGGCAACCGGCTGCGCACGCGGCCGCCCATCAACTGATACACGGGCGCGTTCAAGGCTTTGCCCGCCAGGTCCCAAAGAGCCATCTCAATGCCGCTGACCGCCGTGAGGTAAGGGCCGCCCATTCCCCGCATGAAGACGGGCGAAGGAGAACCTCCAGCGGCCAGGTGCTTGCCTCCCCACAAGTCGAAAAGAATTGCTTCAATCTGCAGCGGGTCACGGCCAGCCAGTGCCGGACCGATATTCTGATTGACGATGTACTCCGCGCCCACCGTGTCTAGCATTTCGCCCGTACCGGTTAATCCCTGGTGGGTGTAGACGCGAACAAAGCGGCTATTGAAGCCGTCGCGCAAGCGAACGGCGCGAATCTCGCGAATGGTGAGGTTGGGCGCGTGCGACGTGCCCTGGCCCTGTGCATGCAATAAAAATGCACCGTAAGCCATGGCAGCCTGGCCAAGAAACATGCGTCGATTCATCGGGCGGAGTGTATCACGCCTAGGGATACACGGGCACTTGCGTGCCGCCAAACACGCCTTTGACTGCATCCAGACTCAACTCACCGGCGACCTCACCCTGCGGGTCCAGAATCTTCACCGTAAGCGTGTCCTTCATTGTGTCCTGCTGCGCAGACCAGTCCGCGGAGACCGTCTGCATCTGCTCCAGATCGGGCAAGGTTTGCCGCCCATGCTGCAGCAGATTGCCGTAGCGATCACGCAGTTCCCAAACGGCCATGTAGTCGTGCAGCGGATAGGAGGGCAGCGACGCAATCGGTTTGCGCACGACGTGCAGCGAAAAACCAACCGTATCCTGCGCTTTATCCTTCTTCCACGCAGCCTCCATCCGCACCGGCTCATTGATTTTCTGCCAAACAAAAAACGATGGCCGGCGCTGGCGGTTGGCGTCTTCCACGCCGATATCGTCATAGCCTTCGCTATAGCCTGGCCAGATGCCACGGTGCGATTTGTAGTCTGCATACGTCCAGAAAATGGCGCCGCCGATCCAATCTCTCCTGGCAAACTCCTCCATCTGCGTCTGCATGATATGCACCCGCAACTGGTCGCCGGCTACGGTATTACCTGCAAAGTTTCCCGGAGCGCCGAACTCGGAGATCACAACCATCTTGGTTGGGTTGTTGCGACCGATCTTGTCCAGGTATGGCCCGGCATTCGATTCGGGGCCGTGAAAAGTGCCCCAATAAGTGTTGAGCATAATGAAGTCGATACTCTCCGTCGCCTCATTGCCGGCGTCGGGCGCGATCGCCATCGCGTCGCTGGCGTAGCTGACATAGCGGCCCGGATCCAATCCGTTGACCCATTGCTTCATCAGCTTTACGTAGGCGTGCCCTTCTGGCGAGGCAACGGCGCTCTCATTGCACAGGCTCCATGCCCAAACGCTGGGGTGGTTCTGATCCTGCTCGATCATCTCCTTCATCATTTGTTTTGCCAGCGCGATCACCCTGGGATCGCCAAACTGCTGCGCACTAAACTGCCAGATGGGGATCTCGGGTATCAGCAGGATGCCATGCTCATCGGCGTAATCCAGCACCTGCTGGTTCTGTGGATAATGCACCGGGCGGGTGAAGGTGACGTGCAGCTGCTTCAGCTCATCGTAGTCATGCTTAATGGTGCCGGTCGTTTCCGCCAGCCCTTCCCAGGGAGATTCCTCATGGCGCGACATCCCGGTCAGGCGCACCCGTTCGCCATTCAGAAAAAGATGGCGATCTCTGATTTCGATGGTGCGCAAGCCAAACGTATCGGTCCTGGTGTCAATGAGTGCGCTGGTGGCTCCTTCTGTCATATTGATGACCATGCGATAGACGTGGGGATGATCGATTCCCCACAATTGCGGCTTGTCGATCGCCACCGTTAAAGGAACGGTTTGCGAAGCTCCTGCGGCGAGCTGAACCGCCACGGTGGCGGAACGTCCGCTGACCGATCCATCCGGGGCAAAGGCGACCGCTTGCAGCGAGATCCGGTTGGCGGATCGATGGTGATTTTCTGCAACCACCTGGCTGAGGACGGTGGCACTCTGCGGAGATAGTTGACTGGTAATTTTCTGCGACCGGATCAGCTCGTCACCGCTTACCGAAAGCCAAACCTCACGCACGATGCCGCCGTAATGCCACCAGTCATACCAGGCTCGGCCGCCCCTTAACGGTATCCCCGGAATGGTCTGCGCAGTCGGCCGGTTATCGAGCTCCACCACAATTAGATTTTCGCCTGGCTTGAGTTGCGGCGAGATATCGAACCAGTACTCAGTAAAGCCTCCCGAGTGCGCACCCAGAAGATTTCCGTTGAGCCAGACTTTGCTTTGATCGAACGTGGCCCCGAAATGCAGCTCGACATGTTGGCCTTTGAGCCCGGGGGCGGGCACATAGCGGCGGAAGTACCACGCCACCCCTTCAAAATCATCGTGGGGGCCGCTATTCCAGGTATGCGGGATGCGCACCGACGCTGTTTCTGTAGGCATCGCCCGGTTCCATCCGAGGGTCTCGCCCTGCTGTTTCGGATCGGTGCGGAATTGCCAATCGCGGTCCAGATCGATCGCGTTGCTGGCCAGCGCGGGCTGTAAAAAGCATACAAACAGGATGGGCAGCATGCGCAGCACGTTCGGCAAAGAAATCCCCCATGAGAAAGCGGAAACCACTCTATGGGATGGCCTCACCAACCCGCATCCTCCGAAAGAAGGGGTGGCAGAAAAAGAAGTGCGCTTCCCGGTTGCACTCGCCCGACGCAAACGGCAATCTAATAGGCATGCCGGAACTGCCGGACATCACCGCCTATATCAGCGCGCTCGAGCCGCGGATCGTCGGTCAGCCGCTCGAGCAGGTCCGCGTGGCCAGCGCGTTTCTGCTGCGCACCGCACGGCCACCGGTTTCGAGCGTAGAAGGCCGCGTGGTTCGCGAACTACGCCGCATCGGTAAGCGCATTGCTATCGGAGTCGAGGGCGACCTGTGGCTGGTGCTGCACCTCATGATTGCCGGCCGCCTGCACTGGCGTCCCCCGGGCGCTAAGCTGGCGGGCCGGCAGAACCTGGCCGCCTTTGACTTTCCCCATGGTTCGCTGGTGCTGACGGAGGCGGGAACCAAGCGGCGCGCCTCGTTACACGTGTTCGCGGATGAAGAGGCGCTCCGCTCCATCGATCCCGGAGGAATCGACGTCCTGACCACCGACCTCAAGACTTTCCAGGAGACGCTCACACTCGAAAACCGAACCCTGAAAAGGGCTTTGACCGACCCGCGCATTCTGAGCGGCATTGGCAACGCCTATTCGGATGAGATTCTGCACGCCGCAAAGCTATCCCCGATCGCTTTCACACGAAAGCTGGACGCTGTGGAATGGGAGAGGCTCTTCGGCGCATCCAGGGCCACGCTGCGATTCTGGATCGAGCGGCTGGGCGACGAAGCAAAAGCTGCCTTCCCGGAAAAAGTAACCGCCTTCCGCCAGGATATGGCGGTTCACGGGAAGTTCGGAAAGCCTTGTCCCAGGTGCGGGCAGCCAATTCAACGCATTCGCTATGCCGACAATGAGACAGATTACTGTGTGCATTGCCAAACTGGGGGCAAGCTATTGGCGGATCGCAGTCTCTCGCGGCTCCTGAAATCCGACTGGCCGCGCACCCTGGATGAGTTGGAAAGTCTGAAGCGGCGCTGAACTACTCTTCGAGAGTGTGCCGTTCCACTAACATTCGCCGGTGAAGAATACGAGACACCACGATGCCGCCGGTGTCCATGCGATAGAAAATAACATGTCGTCCGCATTCGATACGACGCAAACCTGGACGAAGTTGTTCGCAGGCTCGACCTGTTTCGGGGTGCTCCACTTGCTGCTGACAACATGCTTGAAGCAAGTCTAGATAGCGGATGGCTTGGTCTTCGCCCCAGGTGTTCAGGGTGTAGGCACCGATCTCCATCAGATCTGCCTCGGCAAGGCGTGACAGGCGATAGGTAGCCATTGGGATCGCAAACCGCTAGCGCTGCCTGCGGGGAAGTTTGAGCTTCTGCCGAACACGCGCAAATGAATCTCCCTTTGCAACCCCGCTCGCATCGCCCTCGTCAATCGCGGTTCGCAACGCGGCCAACTTCAACTCGAACTCTTGTTCCTCACGTTCTAAAGTTCGCAGCGCCGCACGTACAACCTCACTGGCATTCTCATAGCGGCCACTCTCGATCTTTGCCGATACGAAGCTGTCAAGCTCTTCGGTCAGATTGACGTTGCGCGTAGGCATAGTTTTTCCCTGTTCTCATTTCCAATCCTGAACAGACCATATCAAAACTGGCAATGTTTGCCAATAAGGCGGGTCAACCCGTTGAATACACCTTATCCGTGGATTTAGGTTCCTGCCCAGGCTGGAGGAAACCTCGCGCCGGCCCGAGCGGCAGGCGGATCTCCGCTCCGCAGCCTTGGCCATCCACGCGATTGGCAAGCTGCAGAACACCACCATGGGCTTCGCAGATTTGCCGCGCCAGCGCGAGACCGATCCCGCTGCCTCCTGGCTTCGTCGTATAGAAGGGGACAAATAGATTTGACGGATTCGTCAACCCGATCCCGTTGTCCTCGATCAGGATGACGACGGTTTGCGGGCTGACTCGCCAGGTGATCGTCACCTCGGGAGAGTTCTGTGCATTACTGCGGCTGCCCGGCGCGTCCGGGAAGCGCGCCAAAGAAGCTTCCGCGGCATTACGCAGAAGGTTGATGATCAGCTGTTCCATCTGATCTGGATCGAGTTCCAACGCGATATCCGGACCCGCGTTGACCTGGACACGGACCCGGGTCTCGAGCGCGACAGCTCGCTCGATCAAGGTATGCAGCGAGACCGGACGCAACGCTGGGGGTGGCAACTGCGCAAGCTGGCGATAGGCCTGGATGAAACGATTGAGCGATTCCGCGCGATTCTCGATGATGCTGAGTCCTCGTTCGAGGCTAAAGCGGTCGTCTTCATCAACCATTGGGGGGTAGTTACGAATCCGTGAACTCAGGCTGCCGGCGATGGATTTAATCGGTGTGAGCGAGTTATTTATTTCGTGGCCGATCACGCGAATCAAACGCTGGAAAGCCTCGCGCTCCTGCTCACGCAGCGCGATGCTGACGTCAGACAGCACCAGCAGCGTATGCGGAATACCTCCCTGGCGAAAACTGGAGCGGCGCACCATCCATTGCACCGGATTGCCCTTGCCGGGAAGGACAAGGATTTCACGATCTGGCTGATCGAGCAGCATAGCCAGCTGCAAGTCGTCGGCGCGGCAACCGAGGGCTCGCTGGGCGGTGAGATGGAAGATGCTTTCCGCTGCCGGATTGATGAGACGGAGGCAATGCCCGGGATCAAAGGCCAATACAGGCGCATCCATCGAAGAGATGACCCGGCGCAAGAGCGTGGTCGCCTCCAATTCACCCAGGCGCTGCCCCTGCAGAATGTCAGCGAACTCATTGATCTCGAGCGCAAGCTCGCCGAGCGAATCGCGCTGTCTCGATCCGCGGGCACGAAATGAATAATCCGACTCGCGCAAGGCAGACACCACGTTGGCCAATGTCTGGAGAGGACGCACGATCTGTTCGAGCAGCAACGCCGACGCGATCAGAGAAAGTAAAGCCACCCCGCCCAGAAGAGTCACCGTCATGGTCCGTGACACATTGGCCTGCCATAGCAGGATCGCGGCGAGTAGAAAGGCGGGGGCGGTAATGAACAGACACATCACACGGATGCGGCGTTCGAAGGGTGCGGCAGGACCAACCTGTTTGTGCGGGCGTAGGCGGGTGCGCGGGGCTGAATCACTTCCGGTGCCCGGAGTGAGGTCAGATTCCATACTTTTCCATCCGGCGATAGAGCGCCCCCCGGCTTAAACCAAGTGCCTCGGCAGCATGGCTTACGTTGCCGCCGGCACGGCCGAGGGCCTTGCGGATGAGGATACTCTCCACGGCCTCGAGGCTGAGCTCATCGAGACTTTGCGGGGAAGAACGGACCTGGCTTAGACCGAGGTCCGAATTTTGAATCCGTGGACCGCGGGCCATCAACACGGCGCGCTCGAGGGCGTGGTCCAGTTCACGAACGTTGCCCGGCCAGGAATGTTGCAGCAGACCTTCGAGCGCGCTGGGCTCGAAGCCGGTTACCTGCTTGCGATAACGCGTGGTGTAGCGGGCAAGAAAATGACCGGCCAGCACGGGGATATCTTCGCGCCGCTCGCGCAGGGGCGGAAGATGGATCTCAACCGTGTTGAGGCGGAAGAGCAGATCTTCGCGAAAACGTCCTGCCGCGCACTCTTCCTGCAAATTGGCATTGGTCGCAGAGATCAGGCGCACGTTCACCCGTTTGGTTTGCGAAGAGCCGACCCGTTCCAGATCGCCGGTCTCGAGCACACGCAGCAGCTTGGCCTGTTGGCGGATGGGTACGTTCGCAATCTCATCGAGAAAGAGAGTTCCGCGATCAGCCAGCTCGAAGCGGCCGATGCGGTCCATGCGCGCGTCGGTGAACGCTCCTTTCACATGGCCGAACAGCTCGCTTTCGAAGGTCCCCTCTGCGAGCGCTCCGGTATTGACGGCAACCAGCGAACGGGATGCGCGGGAAGAGAGGGCGTGCAGCGTTTGCGCGACCACCTCTTTGCCGGTGCCGTGCTCGCCGGTGATGAGCACGTTGGCATCCGAGGGCCCGATGCGCGCCAGCAACTCAAGCACTGGCTGCATGGTCGCTGCCTTGGCAATCAGTTCAGGCCGGCCTTCCGCGCGCAGCAGCCGGTTCTCGGCTTCCAGCATTTCCGCTTGCCGCACCGCCCGCCGCAGTTCGATCTGGGTGCGCAGAATGGATATCAAGCGCACGTTTTCCCAGGGCTTTTGGATAAAGTCACAGGCACCGCGGCGCATGGACTCTACGGCGAGATCGATGTTGGCCCATGCGGTCATGACGATGATGCGCAAACGGCTGTCATGCGCGCTTAGCTGGGCCAGTAACTCCAGGCCTTCTGCCCCCGAGGTGGTGTCACGGGTGTAGTTCAGGTCGATGAGGAGCGCGTCGAAGGTTTCGCTGGCAATTCTTTCCCGCACCTCGCGCGGAGATTGCGCCCGGGTGACCCGGTAGCCCTCAGGACCCAGCAAAAGCTCGATCGCGTCGAGGATGTGGGGCTGATCATCGGCGGCCAGGATCTTTGGCGCATCCATGTGGGCGCGGGCGGCAGGGCCTTCTTTCGCGGCTTGCGGGTAGGTTGCCATTGGTTATTTACCTGATAAGTATAGTTCCTGGTCTTCGGCCCAAAGGCTTTCCTATGGGGCCTGCAGAGTCTGCGTGAAAATAGCTTTCGCTAACCTTTTCTGGCCACCGAAGCGGGTGCCCATGTTCCCGGATACTCAAGCCACCATAACTGGTGGGGCGGGCCATTCAAGCCGCCTCTGGCTTGAACGGGAGAACCAAATGCGCATCCTGGATTCGTTTATCCCACTCAAGCCGAAAGGAAGGCTTGAATGGGCCACCCACCAGTTGTGGTGGGTCGGGAAAAGTGCCTGGAAAGCTAGCGCTCACGCACTCCTAAGGCCTGCTCTGAGCGACGACGCCACTTCTTGCGTCGTCTATCGAGACACCCGTGCGGTCCAACGTTGTCCCGGTGGCGCGGTCAATATCCGCCTTCGCCTTTTCATACGCGGTCTGTGCGGTAAAGAACGCGGATTCAGCGACAGCGAGGCCTTGTTCTGCAATCAGGGTGTCATACCTTGACATCGCTCCTATGTCTTGCTCCTTCTTGGCGATATCAAAGGTCTTCTGCGCGAGATCGCGTGCTCTTTGCGTGGCCGTCACGCGGGCTTGCGCCTGCTCGAGAGCGAACTGGGAGTCGCGGATGTCGAAGCGAAGACTCTTCTGCTGCTGCTCCTGGGCGATCTGGCTCTGGCGGTACGCGAGCACGGCGCGGAACTGATCGGCTTTGACAACACGGTTGCGGAGGTTGATCTGGAGATTGACGCCGACCTCGTACGTGGGCGACGAGTAGTTGAAGGTGTTCTTGAGCATGCTGGGGAAGTCGGTGGGCAGGTTGGTGGTGCATTCCGCCGGGCCGAGATCGCAATACGGGTTCAGAGGGCCGGCAGTGCCCGCGCCCTGGTAGACACCAAACAAGTTGAGTACCGGCAGCAGCTCGCTGTTAATGTCCTTGAGGCTCTGACGCAAGACCTCTGCCTGATTACGGAAAATCGCGACTTCCGGGCGGTTCTTGATGGCCTCATCGATGAGCTGGGTGATGGACTGCGATTCGTGGGGATCGGGGCCGCCCTGAAGGTCGAGCGGAATGACCGGGATTTCGTCGATGGAAGGGTCGTCGGTTCGGGTGAGATCGTTCTTGATGAGCAGCTCGTTGTGCCGCAGCGAGGCCTTGGCAATCGTAAGGTCGCCCTCGCTGGTGGCGACCGCAGACTGGTCCTTCACGACTTGCATCGCGGGTACGTTCTGGAGCTCCAACTGCTTCTGGTCGTCGGCCAGAGTCTGATTGGCGTAGGCCAATGACCGGGTTTTCACCTGCACGTCCTGATAAGCGTTCACCAGGTCCCAATAGAGATTTTCAATGTCGGTGACGGTAGCGATGACCTGCTGCTTAAAGGCGAGATCCGTCGTCTGCACGTTTCTTTTGGCGATGTGGATGTAGCGCTCGTTGCTGGCCAAGCCGAATCCGTAGAGGAGGGGCTGAGTGAAAATGACCTGGAACTGAGAAAACAGTTCAGGATTGACTACGTTGTAGGGGCCGTTGCTGGCGAGGCGTTGACCGGTGTAATTGACCGTCACGTTGGTGCCGAGCGGAAACGACTGCGAGTACTGCGACTGGACCTCGATGTTGTTTGTCTTCAGGATCGGGGTGCCGTACAGGAAAATATTTGGCTCCTGGGTGACACTGTGGTTCACAAAGCCGTTGAAGTTGAGGAAGGGGTCAAACGAGGGAACTTGCGCGCCGGCGCCGAGAACGGAAGTGACGATACCGCCGGCGCCTGCGGCCGCACTCGAGGCACTGGAGCCGCCGCCGCCCCCGGAGGCGCCAAAGCCACTCTGCGTGGTCTGGGTGATGCCGATGTTGACGCCGTTGGCCAGGCCCCCCGCCTTGGTGCGCTGAAGATCGGCTTGCGCGATAGGGAAGTTGTAGCGGAAGGAGGCGAGCGTCAGATTGTTTTCGAGCGCCAAAGCGATCGCGTCCTGCAGGGAGAGCCGCAGATTGCCGTCGCGAATGAGGTCGTACAGGCGCTGCGAGTTTTGCAGGTTGAGTGGCGGCACAGTGCTGGGTATATATGCAGCCAGGGGGTTGCGTGAGTGCGGCAGTTCAATGTGAAAAGGTCCCTGATAGGCAACCGGCCCCGGTTGTGCCGCGGCTTGCCCCTGCTGTGCGATGGTCGGGGGCGCAGGCTGCTGCGGAGCCGCAGGCGCAGAAGGCAAGGTGGCGTTGGCTTGCGCCAAGGTGGTGGAAGCGAGTAGACCCGTCGTGCAAAGTACCGCGATTGCTTTCTGTATTGCAGACCCCGCTTGGGAGACCCCCCTCATGCCTTCACCTCAGAACCCTGGCTCAATCCGGGATTGGCGGTGTCTTGTACCAGCCAGCCATCGCGCACTTCAAGCACGCGACTGCCAAAGGAAGCATTCACTTCAGAGTGGGTCACCTGCACAATGGTGGTCCCCTCACGGTTCAGTTGCTGGAAGAGTTCCATGATTTCTTTTGCCTGGGAGGAGTGAAGATTGCCGGTTGGCTCGTCAGCAAGCAGCAGGGACGGACGATGGATCACGGCGCGGGCAATGCCGACCAGTTGCTGTTGGCCGCCCGACAACTGGTTGGGATAGAGGTCTTTCTTGCCCACGATATTGAAGCGATCAAGCGTGTCCGCCACCAGTGACTGGCGTTCCGAGCGCGAGATGTTTTTGTACGAGAGGGGCAGGTCGATATTTTCAGCGACGTTGAGATCGTCTAACAGGTGGTAGCTTTGAAAAACCATACCGATGTTGCGCCGGGCCAGTTCTGACCGCTGTTTGCGGTTCATGGAGTGAACGGCTTCTGCGTGAAACCAGTACCCGCCCAGCCACTGATCGTCGAGTAGTGCCAATACGTTCAGCAGAGACGACTTCCCTGCCCCGGAAGGCCCCATGATGGTGATGAACTCGCCGGCTTCGATCTTCAGATTGACGCGCCGCAGCACCCAGGTTTGACCGGCGCCGGTCTTGTAACTTCTTTCAATATTTTCGAGCGAGATCATCGCAGCCTCAGTCCTGGATTCGGTTATTGAAGTTCCATGCTGTGCTCAGCAAATTCACCTTCGGCGACAATCTTTCCATCGAAGAGATGAATGTTGCGGTCGGCGTGGCGGGCAAAACGGGGATCGTGGGTCACCATGCAGATGGTCGCGCCTTCCTTGTGCAGGTTCTTGAGAAGTTCCATGACTGCCTCACCGTTCTTCGAATCGAGGTTGCCGGTAGGTTCGTCGGCCAGCAGGATGGAGGGTGACCCCGCCAGGGCACGTGCGACCGCTACACGCTGCTGCTGACCGCCGGAGAGCTGCGAAGGATAGTGGCGCATGCGGTGGGCCATACCGACGCGCTCCAGCGATTCCTGCACCCGCTGCTTGCGGTCGCTGGATGCCATGCCCGAGCGATAAGTCAGGGGAAGTTCCACGTTCTCAGAAACGGTGAGATCGCCGATCAGGTTGAAGCTCTGAAAAATGAAACCAATTTCCTGGTTGCGAATGCGCGAGCGTTCGGCGAATTTTAAATTCTCTACCGGCCGGCCATTGAGCTCGTACTTGCCGCCAGTCGGCGTGTCAAGCAGGCCGATGATCGAAAGCAGGGTGGATTTGCCGCAACCGGAAGGCCCGGACATGGCGACGTACTCGCCGCGGGCGATGGAGAGGTGGACACCAGAGAGGGCATGGGTCTCGATCTCTTCGGTGTAAAAGACTTTGGTCATTGCTTCGATCTCAATCAGTGGCTGCATCTTTCTCTCCTATTTTCTGATTCAGTTATTCCAGACGAATTCTATCGGTAGTGTCGTAGCGCGACATGTCACTCAAGATCACCGTATCGCCTTCATGCAAACCCTCGAGTATCTGGATCGCATTCACCGAGACGCTGCCTACTTTGACCGGAACGCGGACGGCTCCTTTGCCATCCGGATCCAATCGGAAAAGGGTAATGGTGCTGTTCTCATTGCCAAAGGCCGGGCGGCCTACATAAAGAACATCGCGCAGCCGCTGCAATTCGATAACGCCATCGACGCTCAGATCCTTGCGCGCGCCCGCAGGCAGAGCGCCTGTTAACTTGACGTCTACGGTGACGGTTCCGTTCTGTACCGCAGGATCGATTCTCGATACCGTGCCCTCGGCCAGGCCGTTATGGGTATCGATCGAGGCGGGTTGGCCGATCAGGATATCGCGGGCCTGGGTTTCGGCGATCTTCAACTGCGCCTTGAGTTGGTTGGGCTGCACCACCTGGGCGAGCATGGTTCCCGCGATGACATGTTGCCCGACGACCATGGGGAGATCGGTCAGCACGCCGGAAATGCCGGCGCGGACCTTGAGCGCATCCAGCTGTTGCTTCTTCAGCTCATACATGGCCTGGGCCTGCGCGACCTTGGCCTGCTGCACGGCGAGCTGCGACTCCGTAGCCTTTTCGTTAATGTCGACGGTCTGCTCTTCGAGCTTGTTGCGGGTGTTCAACTCATCGGCCTTGCCTTGCGAGCTGCTGTAGGTGAGACCGGAAACGACGCCCAGGCCATAGAGCGATTTGTCGGTCTGCGCCTGGCGCTGTGCCTGCTTGTAATCTGCATTGACGGTGGCAGCGGCGGACTTCTGCGCCATGAGATCGCTCTGGACTTTAACCTGCACGTTGCTCAAGTCCGCGCGCGCCTCTCTGAGCGCGAGCTCGTCATTGAGTGCCTCCTGGCTCAGTTGCGGATCGCTTAATTCCAAAAGAACCGTGTCCGGCTTGACGACCGAACCGGGCAGCACAAGAATGCGCACCACCGTAGCCTCGGTTTGCGCCGGAATCTGGCGAATGGCGTCTTCGCGCGGCACCAGGGTTCCGAGTCCGCGTACCTGCACCACCATGGGTCCGCGCTTGACGGTGTCGGTCCAAACGACGCTGCGATCGACGGTCGGGGCAGCCGGCTTGAGACGCATCACGAGGAAAGTGACCACCGCCAGCACAACGACGCCAATCGCAATCGTCACGACTTGCCGCCGGCGCTTCTTTGCTTTTAGATCTGGGCGAGAGATATCCATCGTCAGTGATTGATGCATGCCGGTGGCCAAAGCCATGCAGCAACGGTTTTCCATGGATTTGAGCACTTTGCCATGATTCTTACTTACGCAGGAGGCTTTAGATTTGTTCAATCCTGTCTTCGGATGTCCATTTTTGGACAATCAACGCTGGATTCGAGACAGAGAACGAACTTGCAGGTAAAAAGGAGAGATGCGCTGGGAGGGCCGTTAGGGCGTGTGTGAGAACTCAGTTCCTGAAGGGTACGGGCTTCAGCCCGTACGTAATCACCGCAAGATAATACGGCTTCAGCCACTGAGGGCAGCTCATTCAGTTGGAGATGCAGCCCTCAGCGGCTGAAGCCGATTGCTTTTTGCTTCATCCTGTACGGGCTGAAGCCCGTACCCTTCAGGAACCGAGTTCTCACCCCCGCTCGTTAGGCTGTCGTGCGCGAAGGAAGCTGCATGAACTATCGATGTTTTGTTGTTACCGCTGCGATGCTACTGTGTGTCTCACCCCTGCCGGCGGCCGGCGCAAGCGCCAAGGACGCACCTAAACCCACCTCCCCGGCGGCAAGCCGCGGCTACGATTACAGCCGGCCCGCAACCCAACCCGCGATTGAGCCGCTGGACCTTGGCATGTATGCACGCATCCGTGAAGAGGGGCTCGCTCATTCGCACGTGATGGAGTATGCCAGCGCATTGTTCGACGGCATCGGCGCGCGGCTGACCGGGTCACCGAACCTGGCCCGGGCAGACGCATGGACGCGCGACCAGCTCACCGCTATGGGCTGCACCCCTGCGCACCTGGAAAGCTGGGGCGAGTTCGGGATGGGCTGGCGGCAGATCAGCACGTCGGTCGATCTGGCGACGCCGGACACGGCGGTGTTTATTGCGCAGGCCACGCCGTGGTCGCCGGCCACGCATGGCGCGGTGACCGCCGAAGTGATTGCCGTGCCCAGGCTCAAGGAAGAGAAAGACCTGGACGCATGGAAGGGAAAGCTGGCGGGCAAGATCATCCTGTACGGAACCGCACCCAAGATCAATCCCGACCTCGTGCCTATGATGGAACACTACGATGAGAAGAAGCTGAAAGAAATCTACCAATATCCGCTGGATGGGGATATGGAGGAACAGCACGTCAATTCCGGCGGCCCGAAATATTGGGAAGACGCTTTCAAGAGGATCGCTTTCGGAGAACGAGTAGCCAGGTTTTTTGCCGACGAACACGCAGTGGCGGTTCTGGTGCACGGGTGGGGCGGCGACGGTGGTATTGTGCGCGACGATAACGGCGAGCAATTGGTAGCACTGGCCTATTCTCCGAATCACCGGCAACCGATTCCGTCGGCTGTGCTCGCCAACGAAAATTTCGGCCGGGTCAGTCGCTTGCTGGAACATTCTGTACCGGTCACTGTCTCGGTAGCCGTCAATACCGAATTTACGGGCGAACACGAGCAAGGCTACAACACAGTTGCGGAGATTGCCGGCACCGATCCTGCCTTGAAGGACCAGGTGGTGATGGTTGGCGGCCATCTGGATAGCTGGATCGCCGGCACCGGCGCCACCGACGACGGGGCGGGGGCTATTGTCGCGATGGAGGCCATGCGGATACTCACTGCTCTGCATGTACAGCCGCGGCGAACGATTCGCATCGCGTTGTGGTCGGGGGAAGAGCAGGGTGAGTTCGGGTCGATCGGCTATGTGAGCCAGCATTTTGCCACGATTGGCTTGTCCACCAAGCCAGAAGAACTGGCCGTCCCCGAGTTCCTGCGGGAACAGGTGGGGCCGGTGATGGTGAAACCTGAGCATGCTTTGATCTCCGGCTACTTCAATCTCGATAATGGCGGCGGCAAGTTGCTGGGGGTATATGCGGAGAACAATGCTGCAATCGTTCCCATCTTCAAGCAGTGGATGGCGCCGCTGAAGGATCTCGGGGTCACCACGGTGAGCATGCGCGAGAGCGGCTCCACGGATCATGAATCGTTCGACAAGGCCGGCATTCCCGGGTTTCAGTTCATCCAGGACCCGCGCGATTATGAAACCCGCAGCCTGCACAGCAACCAGGATGTTTACGAGCGGTTGTCTGTGACCGATCTCCGGCAGGCAGCCGTGGTGGAGGCGATCTTTGTGTATAACGCGGCCATGCGCGACCAGATGCTGCCGCGAAAGCCGCTGCCGCATCCGGAGTTATCCGATAAGCAGAGCGAGCCGCTCAAGGGTGTGTTCCCAGGCGCGGTGGAGAAGAAGGAGAACAAGCCTTAGGCAGCTTTTGAAACCTCAGCCTCTGTGCTCAAGACAAGACGCTCTGAATAGGTTCTACTGATCAGCATCGGGCTCGGAGAGGATGCAGAAAATGGCAACGGACCTCATACAACCGGCCAGCCTGCCGGTTGAGGAGCAGGCACATGCGCCAAGGCCGGCGCGGTTGTTGTCGCTCGATGCCCTGCGCGGCTTCGACATGCTCTGGATCATTGGCGGCCAGCAAATTATCCGCAGCGTGGCCAGGGCCGTGCCCAACCGATTCACCAGCGGGCTGGCAAACCAGTTCGAACATGTGCCCTGGGTAGGTTTGCATTGCTTTGACGTGATCTGGACGCTTTTCATGTTCATGGTCGGCGTCTCGCTTTCGTTCTCCATCGCCCGACGTAAGCTCATGCACGAGAGTGAGCGCCGCACATACGCTCATGCCGTAAAACGTGCGCTGGTGCTGTTTACACTGGGCATGACTGCGCAGGGCAATCTGCTGGAGTTCAATCTGGCCACGCTCCATCCTTTTTACAGCGTGTTGCACGGTATAGCCGCCGGCTATCTTATCGCCACCGTGGTTACGCTGAAGTTCAGAATGAAAGGTCAGGCCGTGGTTACGGCGATCTTTCTGTTGTTGTATTGGATACTGCTGGTGAGTATTCCGGTGCCGGGTGTGGGACGAGGGGTGTTGACGCCTACCGGCAATGCGGCCATCTATGTAGACACTCTGGTTCAGGGCCGCTTCCATTATGGCGAGAACACGTGGTTTTTGAGCTATCTGGGATTCGCTTCATCGGTCTTGCTGGGTTCTCTCGCCGGAGAACTACTGCTCTCCGGGCGGACGCCAAAAGCAAAGTGTTTGCTTCTGTTCGGCTATGGCAGCGGTCTCCTGCTCTCCGGGCTGGTGTGGAGCCTCTGGCTGCCCATCATCAAGCTGCTGTGGACGAGTTCGTTTGTTCTCGTCGCAGGCGGGCTGAGTTGCCTTTTCCTGGCGCTTTTTTACCTGATCATCGATGTGCTTGGCTACCAGCGATGGACATTTCCGTTCAAGGTAATCGGGATGAACGCACTGGCCGTTTACATGGCTACGAACCTGTTTGATTTTCGCAAGATCGGCAACATCTTTGTGGGAAATCTTCTTCCGCGCGCCGGCAGATGGGATTCATTGCTTGCCGACTCGGCGGCGCTGGCAGTGATCTGGCTCATCCTGTATTGGATGTACCGTACGCGATCGTTTGTAAAACTGTAACTGAGGCGGTTATTGGGGAGCGACCCAACCGGTGGAGAGCTCCGCCCGGACGGGCACGGCTCCGATCACGCTGTTCCCGGACTCCGCACTGATTATAAATTCCTGCCACCCAGGCAGCTTCGCACTGGGCGCTGCGGCCTGGACGCGCAGGAAGTACAGGCTATGCGGGGCGACCGTGGCCGGCGCTACAGGCATGACGATCCATTTGGCCGGCGAGGCCACCGAGAAGGTCACGTTGATGGAGTGGTCGAGAGGGTTATCGATGACCAGCGGGATAGCCAGCATTCCATCGGTATGTACCGTGATCTCCAAAGGAACGATGTCGGACAACCGATCAAGCGAATGGGCTTGCCAGAATTTTTGGTAGTAGCTCCATGGATCGCCGATCTGAAGAACGGGGTCGGTGTGCTTGACCGCTATATATCCCGGAGCGCTTTGGAAAGGTACCCCCTCCGCAACAACGCCCGCGAACACGTCGTCGGTGACGCCGGAAGGGACGAGAGACTTGCCGAAGATCAGGCGCACCGGCCCCATCGCGATCTTCGCTATCTCCCCTTTCGCGTTCTGCAGGGTGCCGTCGGCGATCTGGTTCACGATGCCCTCCCCGCCTTGCGAAAGGTGATAGGTAAATACCCTGGCGGCGATCATGCCATAACTTTCATGATGGGAGGGCGAGATCTCCTGCGAAGAATACTGCGGACCACGACCGGCGAAGATGTCATGGGTGGGGTTGTAAAAGTAATAGATCTTCTCCGGCTGCCAGGGACGGAGGCCGTCGGTGAGATTCATATTCTTGTCCGGGTTGGTGGCGGGAGATATTTGCTCGGGGAAAACGGTAGGGTCGCCGGCCATATCAAAGGCTTCGGTGGCGAGCACACCAGATGCCTGATGATCGGCGTGGTTCTCGCCGGTGGTGAAATCCGGCAGCCAGGTAAGGATCACCGCGGGCTGAATGATGCGAACAATGCGAATCAGCTGATCCAGGCAATGACCGTGGCCGCAGTGTTCGAGCGAGGTCAGCACGTTCTGGCTGGCGGTGTCATGACCGCCGAGAAACCAGACATTGGTGATGCCTAAGGAGCCCACGGCGCGGCGCCCTTCGATTTCGCGAATGTTGCCCAGCGCCGCCGCCTGCTCCGGCCCTACCTCGTTGATTCCCCCATCGCCCGAGGTCTCGTATACCACCGCCACGCGTTTGTGCTGCTCGTAGATCGCGCGCGCCAGGTATGCGGTGACCATCACCTCATCGTCCGGGTGGGCCACAACCACCAGGATGTCGGCCTTAAAGCGCGCATCGGCTGGTAGATTGTTAGCCAGGTACCGGTCCGGCTTGGCGGGGCTCTGCGCCCAAACGGTACTTCCGCTCAGTGCGGCTAGAAAGCCGGCTGCGGCAACTACAGCTGCAATCTTGCCCCGGATTTTTGTGAAGCCGCACGTGCATGCCGAGGGCGTGAATCCTCCACTTACGCAGACTTCGGATGTGGCCATGAGCGCGGACCCTCGATGAATGATATTGCCTGACCTAGTGTAGTGCGTCGCTGATAACCAAGCACCCCCGGTTGCTCCTAATGAACAAAATGGCTGGGGCTGGATTTGCGAGCTCACTCGTGGGGCCTTGGTTTGGGGGAAAGGCGCACAGCAGATCCCTCCACTTCGCTACCCCGAATTCCTGTCGAAGTTGATGGCGCTGGCGAACTTCATGCGGCTTTCCTTAAGGAAAGCCGCACACGTGGATCTGTCTGACACGGCGAAACAGGAATTCGGGTACGCTACGGTCGGGATGACAAATTTGTTTGGGGGACGGGCTTAAAGATCTGCTTGAGGGACGGCTTAAAAGCAAGCGCTCTCCGCGTTCATTCCTCCCTTAACTTGCCGACAGGCAAGTCAGCTCCTCGGGATGACAAATCTGGGAGTGGCGTTTCCATGAACTCTCGTTGCCGATGAATGCTCGGATCCGAAGACGCTTCGTGATGAATTGGCAACCGTTTAACCAGCGTTATTCAGTGCGTAGCGCTTGCATGGGCTCGATTCTTGATGCGCGAAGCGCGGGTACCGCGCAGGCGAGGAGCGCGGTAAGGAGGAGGCTGCCGACCATGATCACGAGAACGGCCGGATCGAGTGGGCTGGTTCCGTAGAGGATGGAGCGAATGGATGTGGCGGCCGCGGCGCCGCCGGCCAGGCCGATCAACAACCCTACCAGGACGGGACGCAGGCCATCGACCAGCACCAAGCGCAGGACCTCAGAACGCTGTGCGCCCAGCGCCATGCGCACACCGATCTCGGTGATACGCTGCGAAACAAGATAGGAGAGAACCCCGTAAAGGCCGACCGCAGCCAGCAGGAGAGACAGCATGGCAAAGGCGAGCACCAGCGTGGCGATAAAGCTCTGGCTGGCGGTCGACTTGCCCAGTATCTGCTGTAAGGTCAAAATCTCGTCGACCGGCAGGGTCGGGTCAAGTGCGGCCACCTGCTTCTGGATCGGAAGGGAAGCTGCCAGCGGATCGCCTGCCGTGCGCACCACGAGAGTGGCTGAACTGGCCTGCTCAGGAAGCCCGGAAAGGATAGGAAAGTACATCATGGGCCGAATGGGATCGGTTACATAATAGGACGTATCGCCGACGACGCCGATGATCTCGTAGTCCTCAGGTTTTCCGCTCCAGATGGTGTTAATTCTTCTGCCAATCGGGTTTTCTCCGGGGAAAAACTTATCGGCGAACCTCTTACTGACAATGACGTAGTGGTAGCGAGTGAGACGTTCCTGATCGGTGAAGAAACGTCCTCTGAGCAGGGGGATCTTGAGCGCGCTAAAGTACCCGGGATCCGCGGTGCGATTCAGCGCGTCGTTCTGCAGCTGGAAACTGGTCGAGGGATGCTCCGGCATGGTGAACAGGTAGTCACCCTCGTATCCCCCACCGGGCGGCGTAGAAACCAGCCCGGCGGCAAGGATGCCGGGCAAACGGCGGACGCGCTCCAGCAGCGACTCGTGAAAGGCAATGACTTTGGCAGGGGTGTCGTATTGCATCTCTGGCAAGCCATACTTCATAGTGAGCACGTGGTCGGTGGGGCAGCCGATATCCGCTGTGCGCAGGTGCAGAAAGCTTTTGAACAATACGCCGGCACAAACGAGCAGAACGACGGTGAGCGCGATCTCCGCCGTGAGCAGGGTTTTGCGCAGCAAGGCACGCGAAAGGCTGCCGCCAACGGAGCGAGAAGACTCCTGCAGAGCCGTGACCATGCCGGCGCGGGTCGAGGAGATAGCGGGTAATAAGCCGGCGAGCAGCGCAGTCAGAAACACCAGGCCGAAGGAGAAAGCCAGAACGGTTGCGTCGAGGTGAACCGATTCGGCGCGTGGAAGGTCGGTCCAATGGCGAGCGAGCCAAGTGGTTGCCAGGCACGACAATAAGACACCGAGGGCACCGCCGGTGAGCGAGATGAGCAAGCTTTCCGTCATCTGTTCCGCGATCAGGGTAAGGCGGCTGCCACCCAGGGCGCCGCGCACGGCGAGTTCTTTACGCCGGGTTGCGGCACGTGCGACCAGCAGGTTCGACACATTCAGGCAGGCGATCAAGAGCATACAGCCCACGGCACAGAGCAGCACGATCAGCGGCGTCTTCACGTCCTGAACGACATCATCGATCATCGGGCGAACGCGCACTTCTTCGGCGACCGCTTGCGATTGATTGGCGAGATGAATCTGATACTGCAGTGCGCCTACCTGCGCGGCGGCGGCCTGCAGGGTCACCGATGGTTTCACGCGCGCGACCACATGGCTTTGATGATGGTCATGGGAGTTGAACGCGGCGGGCAGGAAGGTCGACGCGTAGGGCACCCAAAGTTGAATCTTGGGGTCGGGATAATTGAACCAGCTGGGCAACACGCCGATGATTTGATAGGGGACGGCATCGAGCCGAATCTGCCTGCCCAGGACAGAGGGATCGCCCGCAAAACGCCTCTGGAACAGGCTCCAGGAAAGGACGACGACGCGGTTCACCTCAGGTTGGTCTTCATTTGCAGAAAAGGCGCGTCCCAGAGCCATGGGCGTTCCTAATAAGGAAAACAGGTTCCAGGAACCAGCTGCCGCCTCGACCACTTCAGGGAGTTCTGCGTGTTCACCGGTGAGATCAAAGCCATAGGTGCGCCAGGCTGCCATATCCTGAAAGCCATGGGTCTTCTCACGCCAATCGCGGAAATCTCCGGGAGAAACCCAGTTGAATCCATCGCCGGTGGTGGAGGCGCGAAAATGTTCGTAGACCATCACAAGGTTACCAGGTTGGCTGAAGGGGAGCGGCCTGAGCAGCACGGCGCGCACGATGGTGAAGAGCGAAGTGGTGGCGCCGATGCCGAGGGCCATAACCAGAATGGCGGTCAGGGCAAAGCCCGGCGAGCGGGTGAGCGTGCGCACGCCATGGCGAAGATTGCGCAGCAGGGTTTCGAGCCAGCTCCAACTCCAGCTCGACCGGGCCTGCTCGCGGAGAAGCGCAGGATTGCCGAAAGCGCGCAATGCGGCATAGCGCGCCTCGACCGGCGATAAGCCACTGGCAATGTTTTCTTTGATTTGCTGTTCCAGATGAAACTGCAGCTCGTCGTTCAGGCGCACGGATTCGCGGCGACGGCGAAACAGCATCAGCATGGCAATACGGAGTCTTTGTTTTGAGCGCATTGGCGCCTCCCTGGTTACGCGCTCTCGACGACCAAATTGATGGCGGTCGAGAGGCGATTCCAATTTTCTTTTTCCCGTTCCAACTGGGTGCGGCCGGCGGCGGTGAGGGAGTAGAACTTGGCCTGACGGCCGCTATCACTTTCACTCCATTTCGCGCGTATCCAACCTTGTTGCTCGAGACGGTGAAGCGCCGGGTAGAGTGAGCCCTGTTGCACCTGCAACACCTCGTTTGAGATTTGCTGGATGCGCTTGGCAATGGCCCAGCCGTGTTTTGGTTCGAGTGAAATCGTTCTGAGTATGAGCAGGTCGAGAGTTCCCTGCACAAGATCGCTTGGTTTCCCCATACTGTGACTATCTACACCAGAGGATTGTAGATAGTCAACAATGGGGGTTGAGCGCGCGACACGTCTCTGTCCGTTCCCGGGCATCGCTGCCCGCGACTGGACGTAGCAGCAACAAGAAGGAGCGGCGGGAAATTATTCCTGGAACCTGGGAGGCGCGAGGCTCGTAGTTAGTTGTTATGCAGAGCTTGCGGCAAGATATCGCTTACGCACTTCGGCAGATGCGCCTGTCGCCGGTATTTACCCTGACTGCCATGCTCACGCTGGCCCTGGGGATCGGGGCGACTACCGCCATCTTTTCCCTGATCTACTCCGTGATGCTCAAGTCCCTGCCGGTTGTGGACCCCTCAACCCTCTACCGCATCGGCGCCAGCAACACGTGCTGCGTGCAGGGGGGACCGCAGGACGACTGGGGTTTGTACTCATACCCCCTCTTTCTGCGTCTCCAGAGCGCCGCGCCGGAGTTTGAGCAAATGACGGCGTTTCAGGCTTCGGGCGCTCAATTCAGCGTCCGCCGCGGCCAACGTAACAACATCGCCAAACCTCTGCGCGGCGAATTTGTTACCGGCAACTACTTTGATACGTTTGGCATTCGCGCTTTCGCCGGCCGCACCATCAACCCCAGTGACGATCGAGCGTCTGCGCCGCCGGTAGCCATGCTGAGCTACCGCGCCTGGCAGCAACAATACAATAGCGACCCATCGGTCGTCGGCTCGACGTTTATCGTAGAAGGGCATCCCTTCACCATCGCCGGAATCGCGCCACCCGGCTTCTTTGGAGAAACGCTGCGCAGCAATCCGCCGGAACTGTGGCTTCCGCTGCAACAGGAACCTCTGGTCAATGCACAAAACTCCCTGCTGAAGCAGTCTATTTCCGGTTGGCTGCGCGTCATCGGCAGAGTGAAACCAGGCGCCAGCATATCCGGCGTTGGACCGCGGCTTACCGGTCTCCTGCGGGAATGGATGGCGCATGATAGCGGATGGCCGGCGGAGTTTATGCCGCTGATCCTCAAGTCGCTGCCCACGCAGCAGATCAAAATCGTGCCTGGGGGCGCCGGCGTGGGCGCAATGAAGGCCGACTATGGCGACAGCCTGCGCATCCTGCTGACGGTGTGTTGCCTGGTGTTGCTGATCGCCTGCGCCAACATCGCCAACCTGTTGCTGGCCCGGGGCACGGCGCGCCGGGCGCAAACCTCTGTGCGTCTCGCCCTGGGTGCTTCGCGCAAGCGGCTTATCCGGCAGTCGTTCACGGAGAGTGTTGTGCTTTCAGTGTTGGGCGGCGCGGCCGGAGTTGTGGTGGCGTACCTCGGTGTGAAATTGGTGGTTGCGCTGGCTTTTCAGGGAGCGGTCTCGGTGCCCATTGACGCGACCCCGTCGTTGCCTGTGCTGGGATTCGCCTTTGGCCTGTCTTTGCTGACCGGCGTGCTCTTTGGCACGGCGCCGGCGTGGTTTACTTCACACGGCAACCCGGCAGACGCTCTGCGCGGGGCCAATCGCAGCACGCGCGATAGCGCCAGCCTGCCGCAAAAGATCCTGGTGGTGGTGCAGGCTACGCTTTCGATCGTGCTGCTGGCCGGCGCGGGCCTGTTAACCCGCAGCCTGAGCAATCTGGAACATCAAAACTTTGGCTTCGAGACGGACCATCGCATCGGTATTGTGATGAACGGGCCACCGGGCAGCTATAGCGAAGCTCAACTGGACGCGCTTTACCCGGCGCTGCAGGCACGCCTTCAACAAATCCCAGGCGTGGAGAGCGCCGCACTCGCCCTTTACACGCCTTACATCGATAACTGGGGCGAGTTGATCGTACCCGAAGGTCATGGTGTGCCCCAACTGAGTGATGATGCCAACTCCTCCTGGGATCGCGTGAGCCCTGGTTACCTGGAAACCATGGGCCAACCCATTCTGCGCGGACGCAGCCTCACGGAAGAAGACAGTGGGAATACGCGCAACGTGGTGGTGGTGACAGAGAAATTTGCCCGGCAATTTTTCCCCAATCAGGATCCTGTGGGGAAACACTTTGGGCTCGATATGCCGGAGTACAACACTACGTTCGAGATCGTCGGGGTGGTGCACGATGTTAAGTATCAGAACCCGCAACGGCCGGCACGAGCTATGTTTTTTGCTCCGCTGGCACAGCACGCTCGCTATGACCAACCGGTCATGGCATTGATTGAGCACCGTTCCCATTACATTAGCGGCGCTGTGCTTAAGTTGCGCGGAAGTTCGCTGGGGATCGAAGGCATGGTACGTAAAGCGTTTAGTGACGTGGATCCGAATTTGACCATCATCGCGGTTGCGCCGATGCAGCAGCAGGTGGATAGCGATTTCGATCAGCGGCGCGCTGTGGCGCAGATGACGGGGTTGTTTGGTTTGCTCGCGCTGGTGTTGGCTGCGGTCGGTCTTTATGGAGTTACGGCCTACACGGTGGAACGGCGCACGAGCGAAATTGGGGTGCGCATGGCGCTCGGCGCCAATCGCGGCAATGTGATTCGGTTGGTATTGCGGGGAGCGTTTCGCCAGGTGTTTCTCGGGTTGTTGATTGGCATCCCGATATCGATTGGGTGTGGGCATTTGATCGCTGCGCAGCTGTATCAGGTAAAGAGCTGGGATCCGGTGGTATTGGCGGGTTCGATTGCTGCACTGGGATTATGCGCGTTGGTTGCCAGCGTTATTCCTGCGCAGCGGGCGGCTTCGATTAATCCTGTGCAAGCCTTGCGTACGGAGTGACTGGTTCGGCTCGCGCTTTTAATCGGAGGCTTTTTACAGTCGGCAAGACGGTTTGTGAAGCGAATCGTCTAAGATGGCAACGTCGGCGAGAGAGGCACATGAGCAGCTTCTGGGACAATTTCAAACACGCAGTGCGCATGTTTCGCACTAACCCAGGATTCACTGTTGCTGCAGTCGCTGCCCTGGCGCTGGGCATCGGCATCAACAGCGCCATCTTCACCGTGGTGGACACGGTGCTTCTCAAGCCGCTGACCTACCCGGACGCGGATCGCATTGTGCAGTTCCTGCACGTATCGCCAGACGGTAAGGGCACGGGGGCCTCCATCCCCGACCTTATGGCGTGGGAAGAGCAAACGAGCGCCTTTCAGGATGTGGCCGGTTACGATTTCGGCGGCCCGGGGTTCAACCTGACTGAAAGCAGGCCCGAATTGGTACACGGGATCCATGTAACCGAAGGTTATTTTCGTTTGTTCGGCGCGCCAGTGGTGTTGGGTCGCACCTTCACCACCCAGGAAGACTCACCCAACGGCGGCAAGGTGGTGGTGCTGAGCTATGGGCTGTGGCAACGCAAATTCGGTGGTAACCCCAACATCATCGGAACGGCCCTCTCGATCGGCAATGAGCCTTACACGATTGTCGGCGTGCTGGGAAAGTCCTTCTTCTCCGATCCGGCATCGGACATCTGGATTCCCTTTCAGTTTGACCGCAACACCACCAATCAAGGCCATTACTTCATGGCAGCCGGGCGCCTGAAGCCGGGCGTCACGTTGGCCCAGGCGAAAGCACTGCTGAAGGTGACCACGGAGCAGTTTCGCCGCCGCTACCCGGTGATCGGGCTTGGACCGAATGAAGCCTACGGGATTGAACCGCTGCGCGATTCGATTGTGGGCGATGCACGCTCTTCTTTATTGGTGATGCTGGGCGCGGTGACCCTGGTGCTGTTGATCGCCTGCGCCAATGTCGCCAGCTTGTTACTTGTGCATGCGACAGGGCGGAGGCGTGAGTTCGCCATTCGCGCGGCGCTCGGCGCAAGCCGGGGACGCATCATCTTGCAGCTGCTAACGGAAAGCGTGCTGCTCTCGGTCACGGGCGGCATCCTTGGGCTGGCCCTGGGCTATGTTGGCCTGCGCGCTCTCCTGGCCGTGAGTCCGGGAGATATTCCGCGCATCGGCGAACAGGGCGCCGCAGTCAGCATTGACTGGCGCGTGCTGGTGTTTACCCTTGGCATCTCGCTCTTTACCGGCATCTTGTTCGGCCTGTTCCCCGCGATCGGCGCGTCCCGCCCCGATCTCAATTCCACGCTTAAGGAAAGCAGCAACCGTACGGGCACAGGGTTCCGTCAAAGCAAGGCACGTTCCCTGCTGGTGATCAGCGAAATATCGCTGGCGCTGGTGTTGCTGATCGGCGCGGCCCTGCTGATTCGAACGCTGATCGCCATACGTCGCGTGAACCCCGGTTTCGATGCACGCAACGTGCTCACGATGGAAATGTCGCTCACCGGTGACCGTTTTCAAAAGACCGCCGGCGTTGCCCAACTGGTGCGCAATGGCCGCGAGCGGCTGAATGCGATTCCCGGGATTGAGGCCTCGGCGTCCAGCTGCTGCCTGCCGATGGAGGGCGGCTTCGGTCTACCCTTCAACATTATCGGGCGGCCGGTGGACGACAAGAAATTGACCGGTGCGGGATGGATGAGCGCGTCGGCTGGATATTTCGATGTTTTCAAGATTCCTATTTTGCGCGGCCGGGGCTTCACCGATAACGATACGACCGGCTCGCCGGGCGTGGTGTTGATCAACGAGAGCATGGCGAAAAAATATTTTCCTAAAGAAAATCCCGTGGGACAGCAGCTCATCATCGGCAAAGGGGTGGGTAAGGAATTTGATGAGCCCGCGCGGCAGATCATCGGCGTGGTCGGTGATATTCACAGCAATGGGTTGAACCGGGATCCGTTCCCGCTGATGATTGTGCCGGTCGGGCAGGTGACCGATGGCATGACCGCCCTGAATGCGCGCATCGGGCCCATCGTATGGTTAGTACGGACACAAAGCGAACCGCACCACTTTGCCTCCGCGGTGAGCGAGCAGCTACGCCAGGCAAGCGGCGGGTTTTCTGTCGCGCGGGTGCGTTCGATGGACGAAGTGGTCGTCCACTCGACCGCCCGGGAAAGCTTCAACATGCTGTTGCTCAGCATCTTTGGAGCGTCGGCGTTAGTGCTGGCCTCGATCGGCATTTACGGCCTCATGGCCTATTCGGTGCAGCAGCGCACCCAAGAGTTAGGCATCCGCATGGCACTGGGTGCGGATCGTAGCCGGATTCGCAATCTGGTGGTGTGGCAGGGCATGCAGTTGGCGATCGCGGGCGTGATCGTGGGCGTTTGCGCCGCGTTTGGGCTGACGCGCCTGATTGCCAGCTTCCTGTTCGGCGTCAAGTCGTGGGATCCACTCGTATTTGTAACCGTCCCGGTGGTGCTGGCGGGGGTCGCACTGGTGGCCGTTTGGTTGCCGGCAACGCGCGCCTCCAGGCTTGACCCGATGGAAGCGTTGCGGGTGGAATAGACATGGCCTCAGGTTACGGCAGAATCTTGCGCAGATAGTTATAGCTGGCGCGCACGCTCTCGATGGGCGGCCCATCGATATGGTCTTGCTCGATAAAGTAATGTTCGATTTGCAGCTTTTCAGCCGTCGCCAGAATATGGGGCCAATCGATCGCGCCGGCGCCTACCTCAGTAAAGTGCGCCGAGCTCTGACTCATGTCGTTGGATGGGGGGAAGCCGGGCTTGCGGTCTTTGATGTGGATCATACGCACCCGCTTGCCCAGGCGGTTGAGCATGTCGACCGGCTCGAGCCCGGCCTGCGTGATCCAATAACAATCCAGCTCAAAGAAAACCAGCTTCGGATCTGTTTCCTGCAACAGGATGTCGTAACCCGTGGTGTCGCCAAAGCGCCGGAACTCGTAGTCGTGATTGTGGAAGGCGAAGCGCATGCCCATTTCGTGCGCGCGTTTGCCCCACTGGTTGAACTGGGTGGCGGCGGCGTGGAAGCCGTCTGCCGAGGTCCACTGCACCTTGGGCAGCATGGGACAGACCACCCAATCAAGCCCGAGCGCTTTGGCGTAGTTGAATTGCCCGGATAGATCAGTGTATTCAAAGTGCCCGCTGGGCGCATGTAAACCGCTGGTCGCGACAACCTTCCGCAGTTGCTCGACCGGGAGGGTGTAGGCGACGGGCGTGAGCTCGACCTCTTGATAGCCGATAGCGCGGATCTGGCGGAGTGTAGCGGGAAGGTCCAGTTTAGCCATGCCGTTCAGCGTTGAGAGCTGGAGCCCGATGGGAGTACGCGCTTGCGCCCACAGCGTGCGCGAGAAGACAGGGAGGGCCGCTGCTGACAGTTCGAGGAAGGTGCGCCGAGTAAGCATGTGCACCCGATCGTAGCTTCCTCAGAGCCGGATAGCAATCACGCGACGCGAAAGTTTGGGCGCTGCGCGAATAGTTGGATAGCCAGCAACAGAAGCAGTTGCGCGGTAATGGCTCCGCACAGGTCGATGCCGACGTCGAACGGCGAACTGGTGCGGGTGGGCAAAAAACTCTGATGGAACTCGTCGAGGCTGGCGATCAGCAGGGTACAGAGGACAGCCAGGACAGAAGCCCGGCGCCACAGGGCCCAACTTCTGACTGCCAGGTGATGGAAGGTCTGTCGCCAGCTATAGAAAAAGGCGAGACTTACGGTGCCGTAGCCAACGAAGTGACCGGTCTTGCGGATGAGATGGTGTATCTCGGCCCAATGCGCCGGAGTGACGGCGCCGAAAAGCCTTACCCACAGAGGATAAAGCCATTCGCTGGTATTTTCTGCGGACATGGTGGCGGTGGATTCGAGTGTGATCATCACAACACTCAGCGCTGCCGGCAACCAGTCCAAAACGCGTTGCACGTGGGAAACTTTGGAGGCACCCATGCGTCCATTATAGAGGCGGCCTTTCCTGGGCCCGCGCATGTGTTACCATTCGGCGCATTGGGGAGGATCTATGGCGAACTACTCGAGACGTGATTTTCTCAAAACGGGACTGGCCGCAGGCGCCGTTGCGAGCAGCGGCACTCTGGCGCTACATGCGACGCGCGAGACGGCGACGGATTGGGTGACGCTAGGAAAATCGAACGTGAAGGTAACCCGGCTGGCATTTGGAACCGGAAGTTTTTCCGGGCAGGTGCAACGCGACCTGGGGCAGGAGCAGTTCACGTCGCTGGTGCGCTACGCGTACGACCGCGGCATTCGTTTTTTCGAGACTGCGGAATCGTATGCCGGCATGCACAAGATGTTGGGCGAGGCGCTCAAAGGCGTACCGCGGGATAGCTACAAGCTCATGACTAAGGTGACGACGCACGATAACGTGAACCCACAGGACAAGATCGACGAGTTACGTAAGCTCGCGAACACTGAGTACTTTGACGTGATGCTGCTGCATTGGCAGCATACGCCGACGTGGCCGAGCGACAGCCTCAAGTGGCAGGATGCCATTGCCGAGGCCCAGGCGAAGCAAGTGGTGGTGGCCCGTGGCGCGTCCGTGCATGGACTACCGGCGCTGCGCCAGTTCCCGGGAAATAAGTGGCTCGAAGTAGCCATGATCCGCGTGAACCATAAGGGCACACGAATGGACGCCGAGGATTACAACACCAACGGTCTGGGCAACGTGAACGAGGTGGTTCATCACGTGCGGCAAGTACGCAAAGAAGGCATGGGCGTGATCAGCATGAAGCTGGTGGGCGAAGGCACGTTCAGCCACGAAGACCGGCAGGCAGCGATGAAGTTTGCTTTCAGACATGCAGGCGTCAATGCGGTGACGGTTGGTTACAAGAACAACGGTGAAATCGACGAGGCTATCAACAATCTGAACCTGGCGCTCGCCTAGCGCATGGTTGGGATAAATGCCGATCGGCTGTGGAGCCGGCTTGGGGCACTGAGCCGCTTCACCGATCCGGTAAGGCCCTGGACACGCCGGGCCTTTGACGCTCAGTTTACCCGCGGTCGTGAATGGCTTGCGGCGCAGTTCAAGGCGGCCGGCCTCTCGGTCGCCATCGATGCGGGTGGAAATCTGATTGGCCGCATGCCAGGGACCGGGCGAAGCCCAGGAGCGCTCGTCGCCGGGTCTCACTCCGACACAGTGCCCGCGGGCGGCCGGTTCGACGGTATGTTGGGCCTGCTGGCCGCGCTCGAAGCGGCGCAGTGCATGCAGGAGCAGGGCATCGCCCTGTTGCATCCTCTGGAAATAGTCGACTTTCTGGCGGAAGAGCCAAGTGATTTTGGGCTTTCCTGCATTGGCAGCCGCACCTGGGCCGGGGTACTGAGCGAGGACGATTGCGCGCGCTTTTTGCCATCGCTGGGGACGCTTGCCTCCGCCATCGACAGCGTCGGTGGCCGCTCTCTGCAATTGAACCGGCCGGTGCGCGAGAAGGACTCGGTTTGCGCCTACGTCGAGTTGCACATTGAGCAGGGGCTGGTGCTCGCGGAGCGCCACGCAGCGATTGGGGTGGTGACGGCGATCGTCGGGATCCGCCGGTATGAGGTAACGGTAGAAGGCCGCGCCGACCACGCCGGCACCACGCCTATGTCGCTTCGCCGCGATGCGCTGGTTGGGGCGGCTGAGGTGATCCGCGCGGTCGAAGAGCTGGCACGGAGGCGGGGCGCCGCCAGCCCCTACCTGGTGGCGACGATTGGAAAAATGACAGTCGAACCCAACGCGGTGAACGCGGTGCCGGGTTCCGTGCGCATGATCCTCGAGACGCGCAGCACCGAGGAGGCGGCGCTCACCGATTTTGAACAGTTGTTGTGGCAGCGAATTGCCACCGAGTTGCATGATCGGGAATTGCGCCATAGCATATCGCTGCTGAGTCAAACCTTGCCCACGCCCTGCTCGGATGTGGTTCAGAGTGCAATTGAGGAAGCGGCGACGGCGGCGGAACTGACGAGCACTCGCTTGCCGAGCGGAGCCGGACATGACGGCGTGTTCGTGGCTCGTCTCGCCCCCATGGGGATGATCTTTGTGCCCTGCCGCGACGGTCGGAGCCATGCACCTGAGGAATGGGCAGAACCCGGCGATTGCGCCAACGGCGCGCGGGTTCTGGCGGAAACCTTAGTCATGCTGGATAGAAGACTGGCTTAGATCACCGTGCCGGTACACGTCTGTCAATGCACGCACATACAGTTACAGTTTGTGTCTAACCTGCAGCCGCAAGATGACGGGCCAGCCGCTTCGACGTAAATTTCGCGCCATAAGCGAAGCGACAGAGCGGACCGAAGCTGTTTGAGGAAGCCAGACCGACGAAAAATAATCCGGGCACCGAAGTTTCGAAATTCCTATTGAGCACGGGCACGTCTTCCGCCGCCGCCATCTGCTTGCGCAAGTGGGGATGGATGAAGTTAAGGCGTTGCAGACTAACCTTGTAACCTGTGGCCGCGATCACGTGGTCGAATTCGAGCTCAATGTCCGAGCCATCCTGCCGGGTAAACGAAAGGGAGACGCTGTTGCCGCGGCGGGTGACCTGCTTCATGCGCGTGCCCAGATGATTGGTTACGCGGCCGACAAACTTGTTCTTGGCAAACCAACCAGGGGCCGGGCCGAGATGCCGCTGGACCGCACGCGCGCGCAGTTTAGCAGGCATCGAGTGGAAGAGCAGGGGGGCGTCGGTACAGAGGCGGGAACGCCACCCGAGACCGAGGCCCGAACGCGGCATGAGAAGGCGCTGCGCCATCGGGCGAGGCTCATGGGAGGGTTCATGGAAGGCGATTGCGGGCCGGCGGGCAATCAGGTGCGTGTCGGCGCCGGCTTCATGCAATAGGCCGGCCAGGTCAACGGCAGAAGCGCCGGCGCCTATCACCGCGACGCGCTGGCCGTGAAACCCGGTGACTTCTGTATGTTGGGAACTGTGGCTTAGATACTCCGGCGGTAAGTCAGCAAAGCACGGCGGGATGTAACTAAAGTGAGAGATGCCGGCGGCTACTACGACGCGTTTGGCATGGACGATTTTCCCGGTCTGCGTCGTGAGGGTAAAGCCACTGGGTGTGCGCTCGACGGCAAGAATGTCTGTCTCTTCGAGCTGGGGGACAAAGCGCTGCTGGAAGGCAAGTCCATAGGCGACAAAGGTTTCGATGGGTACGGGAAGACCAACGTCTGCATAAGGAAGCGCTTGTTCACGGCAGTAGTGGGCAAGGGTAAAGTCTGCGTTGGCGTCATAGAGGCTGGAGGCGAAGCCGTCTGACTTAAGCAAAGTGCGCGATGGCATGTGGTTACGCCAGCTGGACATGGGAGTACCGAAAATACGGTACGAAAGTTCGCGGCTGTTTAGGTGTGCGGCAAGGGATAGTCCATAGGGGCCAGCTCCGATGATGGCAACATCGGTTGTCGATGATCTCACTGAAGTCCTCCGAAACTATTGAAAATAAAGTATGCCTGCACGTTAAGTGGTGAGTAAGATGGTTTCACTCCCCGCGTAAGTGAGTGCGCAGAAAGGCCCTGACGCGAAGCAAGGTTTGCGGGCAGGTCTTTCCTTCGTTCCGAGATGCTACCAGATTCAGTTCAAATTGAAGAAGAATATGCAACCTACCGTTCTCGTGGCGGCTTCGACGTGGTGGCCCTTATCTGCACAGCTTGCTATTGCGCTGCGGGATCATGGGTGCGTGATCGAGGCGCTGTGTCCGCCGGGGCATCCTTTGCGCTATGTAAAAGGCGTGCGCCGCCACCACTTATATCGCAGTTTAGATTCGCTAGGCGCGCTGCATAAATCGATCGTCGCAGCGAATCCGGAGATTGTTGTACCGTGCGATGACGCCGTGGTGTGGCAGATGCACCAACTTTATCGCGATCAGCCGGAACTACGCGCCCTGATAACGCACTCCATTGGGTCGGCCGCACACTTCGAGACGGTGGAGAGCCGTGAACGACTACAGCAGATCGCGCACGAGTTGCACATTCGTGTCCCCCGAACCGAACGAGTCAGGACGCAGGAAGAGTTACGGCACTGCTTCGAGCGTGCAGGGCACATCTGCGTGCTGAAGCAGGACGGCACATGGGGGGGCAATGGTGTTCGTGTGGTACGCTCTCTGCCGGAGGCAGCGGGCGAGCTAACGCGAATGTTGCGGCCGGCGCCCAGGAGCCTCGCCTACAAGCGGATGGTGATCAATCACGATCCCATGGCCTTGTGGATCGGCAGGACTTTCAAAGAACCGGTGGTTACGCTGCAGGAGTTTATCCCGGGGCGCCCGGCGAATGTGATGATGGCGTGCTGGAAGGGAAACGTGCTGGGTGCGGTTACAGTTGAGGTTCTGTGGTCGCATGGGGCAACGGGAGCGGCGATGGTGGTCAGGCTCATCGAACATAGTGAGATTGCACGGGCGGCCTGCGCGCTGGCAAAGAAGCTGGCACTATCAGGATTTCACGGCTTGGATTTCATGCTGGAGGCAACATCGGGGGCAGCCTACCTGATTGAACTGAACCCGCGGTGCACACAACTGGGCCATCTGCCAGTAGCGGGCGGCGGCGATCTGGCAGGCCTGCTGTGTGAGAAGCTTGGAGCCGATTGGGCGCGGAGCGGCGAGCCCCCCGCAAACACGGGGTTAAAGGTGGGGGAGACGATTGCTTTCTTCCCCAAGGCACTTCACTGGGATGGAACACGCAGCTATTTGCAAACGGGCTACCAGGACACACCGTGGACCGAACCAGCTCTCATGCGAGAACTATTGCGGGAAAGTTGGCCTGATCGCCGGTGGGCGGCCCGCCTTTACCATCGGCTGCGGCCCCCCCGACAGGAGCAGGCAGAGTCCTTTGACGAACCGCTGGCTTGCGGAGAGCTGAAGCGGGGTAGAGTTCTACGCAGGATAAAACCATCGGCTGAGTCGAATTGAGCAAGCGGGTCTGGGCCTATCGCTTGCAACGCCAGCCAAGTGTTTGCTGAAGGTGCCGGCGATCGCCCCCGCTCAATTCTCGCAACCCTATCGTTCCATCCCGTTCGCCAATTCTACCGACCCATAAAAACTGGTCAGCAATGACGCGAGATTGTAACCACTAATGCCCTGGCCGTACGACGTCAGGATGCGCCACACAGATGGATCGCTCACCATGCGAATTTTTCCTACTAATTATCATTTAGTCCAAGAACTTTTCCACTCATCCAACTGGGCCCGCTGAACACATCTCCGGCCCGGACAAACCAATCGATGAAACACTCGATGGTAACTGGCAAACGACGAACACCGCTGTTACCAGAATGAGATAGCCATCAGCCTAATTAAAGGTAGACTTTTTGTGTCGGAAGAGAGCAAACTTTCGGTAACAAGACGCGACGCTCAGCACAAGCACAAACAGGAACATGGGCGCGAGATAATCTTGAATGATTCGACATACTTACTGAGTGAAATGGTCTAAGTACTTTCCTGTTTTGTAATCTGGGCCCACACGGTACTTTCACTTTTGCCTTCCCTGGGCAAGACTCGATGGCGCCAGTTGTTAATACTTTCGCATTCGCTGGGGAACAGCAACTGATGTGTGTTGTGCCTCAAGATTAGTAAATCCGACGAAACCAGAACTTTCTATTTCACCCGTGCTTCGCCGCAACGCAGTTAAGCACTGTGAGTGCACCAAGTAGGCTGCATTTTCGCCTGAAAGAGAACTCCATGTCTGCGTCAGAATCGGTGTCTGGATCCGTAAGTACGACGTACACGGCCCCTGCACTTTACGATCCGAGCCTGGCCCGGCGCCGGTCGCCCAGCCAGGCGGCGTTGAACGCGTCGCTCATGATGGTCACTGATATGCTCGCGGTCGCTCTTGCCTTCTGCATGGCATCCGTGTTCCGCTTCGATTTGTCCCCGGCCGAGTGGCTTCACGCGCGTCCGTGGCTGTTGACTGGACGAGAGGCACCGATTCATTCAGGATATTTTCTGTTTTTTCTGGCCACGCTCCTCATCATCAATCGCCGTGACGGACTTTACGGTCCACTGCAGGCCCAAGGCATCCTGCACGAGCAGCGGAAAACAATCCAGGCCTGTTTTGGAAGCGGATTGTTGTTGTGCGGTGGGTTGTTTGTAATGCATAACAGCACCGTTTCACGAGGCTTCGTCGCCTACTTTATCGCTTTGACGACCCTGTCACTATGCGTACTCCGAGCCTTTTGGCGTTGGTCACTTTATCGGCAATATGAAAAAGGTGTTAATACCAGAAACGTCCTGATCGTGGGCGCGAGCTATATGGGGAGTGCGGTACGGCGGCAGATCACCAGGAGTAGCCATCTCGGCCGGATCTTCACCGGATTTGTGGCGACCAACGAGGGTATCTCGGCCCTGGAAACCGAAAAGTGTGT
Organism: uncultured Acidobacteriaceae bacterium; assembly: GCA_963834445.1. Classification (GTDB taxonomy): domain Bacteria; phylum Acidobacteriota; class Terriglobia; order Terriglobales; family Acidobacteriaceae; genus PALSA-350. The sequence continues at coordinate 1,194,867 of CAWIBU010000009.1, read as the reverse complement.
GCTCGGGAACCTGGCTCAGGTGACAGCCATTGCGAGGCAGAACTTTGTCGATGAGATCATCATCGCGGAGCGTTGCACGGCGCCCGCAATACTCGACCTCCTGGCAATTGCTCGCCAGTTGGACATTGAAGTTCTTGTTGTTCCAGGCTTTTACGACGAGCTCACGGCTGAATCACCGATCGAGTACCTGGGAAATCTCCCGGTGGTGGCACTCCATCGCAGGAATGGAAAGACGATTGACCATTTACTGAAGCGAATCCAGGACCTGTGCCTGTCGACATTTTTCTTGATTGTGTTGCTACCGACCCTTTTGCTGATACCGCTACTCATCAAGCTCGATTCAGCAGGACCGGTATTCTACGTGTCCCATCGCATCGGAAAAAAAGGACGCGTTTTCCCCTGCCTGAAGTTTAGAACCATGGTCGCCAACGCGGATGAGCTCAAACAGACCCTGGCTTCCCTCAACGAGCGTGATGGCATCCTGTTCAAAATCAAGAAAGATCCGCGCTTGACCCGGCTGGGGCGCTTTCTGCGAAAATTCAGCCTGGATGAGTTACCCCAGTTGTTCAACGTTCTGCTGGGGGACATGAGCCTCGTTGGCCCGCGGCCGCCCCTGGCGAATGAGGTCGGCCAGTATGAACTGGAACATTTCCGGCGGCTTGAAGTATTGCCCGGGATTACCGGCCTATGGCAGGTTCGCGCGCGCCAGGATCCGTCATTCCATCGCTATGTTGCCCTTGACCTGGCATATGTCGAGAATTGGAGCTTCTGGCTAGACTTCAAAATTCTGATCAAGACCGCGGGCGTGGTTCTTCGCGGCACTGGTTGGTAGGCGAGCCCCCGCTTGCGCGGCCGCCTGGGTAATGCTCAGGCGTTGGCCCCTTCCTTGTATTCGATCAACTTTCGCTGCTTCCCCAAATGTCGATCGCGCAGATACTTAACCTGACCAAAGAGTATGGGTATTTGTTGCAAATGGGAGTGAACGCCATAGAGCAAGAGCAGCGCCGGCCGTCCTGGAGCCTTCGAACGAGCCTTCCAAGCTGAACGAGCGGTCAATCCTACCGTAGCGGCGATCCAGAGAGCGATGCCGGGAACGGCCCACAAACTGGCGAACAGAAGCACGCCAAGAGCTGCTGCGAACCACAGCATCCAGAACATTCCGGCGAGTAAATTTTTTTTGCTTTCCCGCGACCACATCGGATCGGAACTTCCCCTAAAGCGGTGGGACATTTCCGCGTAAGCATAGCCAGCACGCACGGCATGGCGCCAATACTGACTGAACCGCCGCAGATCCAGATCGTGCAAAGTCATCGGCGCATCAACATGTAATATTCGATAGCTTCGCGCGCGCAGACGACGGCAAAGCTCCGGTTCTTCCCCGGCTATGAGATCAGCATCGAATCCACCGACTTCGGAGAGGGCGCTTCGCCGCATTAATGCGTCACCGCCGCAGTAATCCGTAAATCCGGGAGCGTAGACCCAATCCAGATCGGCCACGCGATTATAGACAGAACGGTCCGGATTGAGTTCCCGGCGATGCCCCCAAACCGCCGCGATGCCTTGGTCGGCCTTGAGACTGCCGAGAGCGATTCGGGCAAAGTCCCGATGCAGGATCGTATCGCCGTCGAGGAAGAGAACATAGGGCGCAGATGCCGTCTGCCAACCTGCATTTCGGCCGCGCGCCGCGGTCCGCTTTCCCGATTCAAGAATCACGACATGCGCATTGCGGGCCCTGGCAGCCTGTGGGCTTCCATCCGTGGAGGCCGAATCGACATAGATGACTTCTACCTGACCCTCCACCCCGCGTATCAGGCTCACCGAGTTAAGGCAGCGAACCAGCCGTTCGCCCTCGTTCCGACCGATAATCACGACGGACAGATGAGGCTTATGCGCGCACGCATCATCCGTAGAAAGCGTCATGGGCACGTCGCTCATCGCTTCGCTCCCAGACCGGCTCGTTCCAGGATCGTTACTTTGTTCGCCTTGGGCCTGCGGGGCAGAACGCGGGCTGGAACCCCCACCGCAATGGAATTAGAGGGAATGTCGTTGAGTACGACCGCGTTGGCGCCAATTGCAACGTCATCGCCTACGTGAATCGCACCGAGTATCTTCGCACCTGAGCCAATATCGACCCGATTACCAAGCACGGGCGAGCCTCTCTCTCCGGTATTGCGCAAGCCCACCGTGACCCCGTTGCGAATAATGCAATCATCGCCAAAAACCGCGTCGCCACTGATGACAATTCCTCCGAAATGATCGATACGAAACCGACGGCCGATGACGGCCTCGCACGGAAGCTCAATTCCCGTGAGTATTTCGGAGAGAAGCTTGAGAACCTTGTAGAGCGCTGAGAAAGGAATCCTCAATGGGCGCCAATGAATCTGGTAACGCCATCTGCCAAAACGATAGACAGCCAAGACCCACAGGCCCTGGCGCAACAGGTCCCTATCGTGTGTCTGCCAATCTTCACGCAGATTATCGAACATAGCCTGAATGAGGGCCTTTTCTACCAGGCCGGTTCGCGTAGCCGGGTTCAAGGCCACAACGCTGCATTACGCGCTGACTTCTCGACGCTTGGATTTGCTCTCGACAATGCCGTGCTTCTGAAGTTTGTAGAGAAGCGCTTTGTAATCGATATTGAGCTGTATGGCGGCCTGACGTCTGTTCCAGCGGACGGATTCAAGTGTTTCAAGCAACAATCTGGATTCCGCGGTGCGCGACGATTCTGCGAAATGGTCGAAGCTGATGCGGCCACTTTCGGCCGCAGCACGAGCGGAGACGGCTGTACGCGCGACTGCCAGTCGGATCTTGGGCGGATTGAGAGGATCGGTTAGTTCAGCGGCCAAAAGGCTGGCGTCCTGATAAACCAGGAAACGCCGCATCACATTTTCAAGCTCGCGTACATTACCCGGCCACGGGTGCGCGAGCATTGCACGGCGGAGAGTTTCCGGAATCACCGGGGCTGGCGAGCCCTGGCCGACATGGCGTAAGAGCAGCTTTTCTGCCAAAGGGATAATTTCATCGCGCCGCTCGCGCAGCGGCGGAATCGTAATGTTAATTACACTGAGGCGATAGTAAAGGTCTTCGCGAAATGTTCCCTGCGTAATTGCGGCCTGCAAATCGCGATGGGTTGCAGCCATGATGCGCACATTCACATTGATAATTCGACTGCTGCCGAGCGGTTGAATCTCACCATCCTGCAGCACCTGCAAGAGTTTGGCCTGGAGTCTGGTATCCATGTCTCCGATTTCATCGAGGAGGATAGTACCGTCCTGCGCCAACTCGAACTTACCGGGTTTATCGACCAACGCTCCGGTGAACGCGCCCTTTTCGTAGCCGAAGAGCTCGCTTTCGATCAACTCGGAGGGCAAAGCAGCACAATTCAACTTCAAAAATGGCTTGCCGACTCTATTGGAGTAAGTCCAAAGCTTTCGAGCCATTACTTCTTTGCCTGCTCCCGTTTCGCCGTGCAGCAAGACAGGGACGTCGGAGCGCCCTACGCGCCGCAGAAATTCGTCAGCATATAACGGATCCTCTACACCGATGCGGGTCGCGCGTGCAGATGAAGGAGCGGCCTGGCAGCGGTCGAAAGACGCGGGGCGATTGCTCTGGACGATCGGGGCTTGACTGTCGTGATCTGCTCGCGACCAAGAGGCTTCTGCCGGTAAGGGTAACGTTAGCGCCCGGGCTATCGATGCACACGAAACAGGATCGCCCAGCGACGCGTTCAATATCCTGATTTGAGGCGAGTGTTCGAATCGAGCGCATGCCTCTTGGTGCGATGCGGCGGAAACAAAAACCATCATCGGCGTCCGAGGATGCTGGACGCTCTGCTGCATTAATAGCTCTGCGTCGGACCGAGAAAACAGCTGCATATCGAGAACGACAGCAAATAAGCCATTCTCCGGGTCGCGCAAGAACGACGCGGCGGCGTTCAATGTCGGCACCGGCACAACCTCGAATCCTTCTGCGGCCATGTTTTGCACCAGGTGGTTTTGTGCTTCTGGTGCGTCACTGACCAACACGATTTTGCGGATCATCTTTTCTCCCGGCAGAGGCCAGCCGCTAGCAACTGGAACTCCCCTTATCTGACGTTTTGACTAAGTTGCAATCGAATAACACGATTTCGGCAGAACAACAATTAAAGACTGCTATTTGGCTCGGGGGAATGTGGTCCCTGCGGGATCATCTTGGTTTCGTCGTTTGTTAGATTGCCACATAGTATACCCAGCGAAGGAAGGCTCCCTCGTCTATTCGGTGACGGCTTACCAGAGTTTTGCGGAGGTTACCTTCGATAGCGCTGAAACTTGTTACTGCGATCAGGGCCGGCGCGGCGAGCGGAAACCAAGAAGTGTCGGAACACTTGCCTAACTTTTGGAATATTGCTGAAAGAAGAGGCGGCAACTGCGGCGATTGAGAGCAAATGCTTTGATTTTTCAGTGAATTAAGTTTGGCCCACGAATTGCTCCAAGACCTGCATCCCCCTGTACGCCACGTTGTGCAAAGCAAGAAAAGTAACCACCGTGCTTTCCCCGATTTTTGGACCCGACCAAAGTGGCATCGTGCAGCTGAACGATGCTGGAACAAGCAGTCAGATTTAGGCAGCCTTGGAGAACCGAATGGGAAAACACCTGGATTTCCATGGGACTGACTGTGGCAAAGCCCTGTCTGTTCGAAGCGGCCCCATAGTCGCAGTTTTTATTCGATGAGCGATGGAGTGCCCGTAATGTCTTATTGGAATCGTAGGTCGGTGGCCGTGCTTGGCGTGCCATTTGACAATGTCACGATGAGCGAAGCCATGGATCTTATCGAAGAAAAGATCGATGAGCGAGGCTTTCATCAAGTAGCCACAGCCAACGTCGACTTCGTGATGCATGCGCTCTACGATCAGACCCTGCAGGAGATGCTTTGCGCCTGTGACTTGATCGTTCCTGATGGTATGCCGATCGTATGGGCCTCGCGTTTGATGGGTTCCCGGCTGAAAGAACGGGTCTCCGGGGTGGATCTCATTCCCAGGTTGGCGGAGCTTGCCGCCAGGCGCGGTTATGGGATATTCCTTCTGGGCGCGAGCGAGCAAAGTTCCCGCCGCGCCTCTGAGGTGCTCAAACAGCGCTTTCCCAAGCTCCGGATCGTGGGTCGCTATGCTCCCCCCGTTACGCCGTTGGAGGAAATGGACCACGAAGAGATTTTGCGCCGAATTGAACGCGCTCGGCCACACATTCTACTGGTCGCCATGGGACATCCGAAGCAGGAACAGTGGCTCGCCATGCACCGTGATCGCCTGCACGTCCCCCTCTGCATGGGCATCGGCGCATCGCTGGATTTTCTCGCCGGTACAGTTTCACGAGCCCCTGTTTGGATGCAAACGGCTGGGCTGGAATGGCTGCACCGCGCCGCGCACGAACCGCGGAGGTTGGCTCAACGGTACTTGCTGGATGCTCTCGCGTTGGCACGTCACTTGCCCGCGCAAGTTGCTGCAAATGCGATTCAGCCCCGAAAGGTGGAAAACTCCCGCGTGACGACGGACCGCCAGGAGAGCTTCTCGGTCATCTCAGTTCGTGGTAGTTTGACGGGCACACTGCTGCGGGAGTTCGAAGCTCATCTGTGGCGCGCTTTTCAAGAGCATCACCACGTGGTTTTGGATCTGAGCCACACCGCCTACATGGGTCTCGATTCGGTGGGCTGCCTCACGCACTTCGCGAAAATGATGAAGCGCCGTAAGCAGCAACTTTGGCTTTCTGCCATGCCCACGCATGTCATGAGGGTTTTTCGAGCGGCACGCATGAATCACTACTTCGTGACCACTTCGAGCGTCAGCGACGCCCTCTATCGAATTCGCAAATCGGAGAATCGGCTCTCCGACGTAATCAGCGTGCGCACGTTCGCTTCCCCAGCGCGCAATCTGAACGTCCAGGTCGAGATGCTCAAGGATTTCTGCCGTAGGATTGTTTTTCTCAGCCAGGACTCAAGGCTGGCCTCGAACCGCGCCGGCGCCAGAACGTCGGCGGTGCGGTAGTGACCTCAACCCTGCAACCTCTGGTTTTAATTCGATGCCCATGACACCCTACTTGGCTGACCCCGTTGGAGGGGCTCTCGTGCTCCTGACCTTGCCATTGGTCTTGGAACTGGCAGTATTAACGATTGCTTCGCGCTTACCGAAGCGTCGCCGCGCAAACACAGCAAGCTCTGATTCAGTGCAGCTGGCTGTTATAATTCCGGCGCACAACGAAGAAACTTTAATCGCTTCATGCGTCAATAGCATGCGCGCCTCGGCCGCCAAGACCCAGACGAGAATTATTGTTGTCGCTCATAATTGCTCTGACCATACAGCCCAGCGGGCTGCAAGAGCAGGCGCAGAGGTTATTGTTTACGACGACCCACAAGCACAGGGGAAAGGTTCGGCCCTGGCGATCGGATTCGAATACACCACCTCACAAGACATGGATGCCACTCTTGTGGTGGATGCAGATTCGGCGGTTTCCAGCAATCTGATCGGCGCCGTCCGCGACGCCATTGCGAACGGAGCCGAGGCCGTGCAGTGCAGGTATGAATTGCACAGTTCTGCGAAGCGTCCCTCGACGCGGTTGACTGCGCTCGCCTTTCGTGGCTTCAATGTTGTTCGACCGGCTGGGCGGGATCGCCTTGGCCTCTCCGCCGGGATCTTCGGCAACGGCTTCGCCATCCGCCAGGCGCTGTTGACACGGAATCGTTATAATTCGCATTCTGTTGTAGAAGACCTTGAATTTCATATCCAGCTCGTCCTGGCTGGTACACAGGTTCAGTTCCTTCCCGACGCAACGGTTTCCTCAGGCATGCCCTCTTCAAAAAAGGGCGACGCAACTCAGCGTTCCCGCTGGGAAGGGGGACGGGTTCATGCCGCAGAGACCTGGTTCTTGCCCTTGCTCAAGCAACTAACGCGAGGCAGATTGCGCGCGTTAGAGCCATTGCTGGACCTGGCATCGTTGCCCATCGGGTATGGCGCCGTTCTATTGCTGATTGCGGCTTGCCTGCCTCTAGAGTGGCTGCGCTTCTATGCGCTTCTGGCGGCGACCGCTCTGGGATGTCATGTACTGGCTGCCGCGTGGGAAGGCGCCGATTTCGCGGGGGATATGCGCATTTTGGCGCGCGTACCCGGCTACATTCTCTGGAAATTTCGCGTACTTCCCAGCTTGTTTCGCGACTCTCGCGCAGGTGCGGCATGGGTTCGGACCGAGCGCGAACCGGCCACGCAACACGTTATGTCAGACGCGGGCCTGGAGAGTGCAACTAGCTCCCCCATGGAACATGCGCTCCGGATCACCCACTCATTGGAGGCCTCATGAAGCGAATAGTCGTTCTGACAGGGTTATTGGTTGCTGGGTTGTTTGCGGCAGCAAATGCTGCCTCGGCCCTCGGCCAGGAGAGCACGGCCGGCGAATTTAAAAGCAACGACGCCCAACTGCAGTTGAGCCCGATGAAAGCTCTGCAAAAGTTTGAACCTGCGGCCGACGAGGAATATGCACTCGGTGCGGGTGACGAGATCAGTCTTGACTTTCCCGGGCATCCAGAACTCGGAGGCAAGAAAGTCGTTGGACCAGACGGACGGATCACACTTTCCCTGGTTGGGCCATTAAACGTCGCGGACAAGAACCGTAGCCAGGTTGCCAAGCTGGTTGTCGAGGCTTTGTCGTCTTACTACAAGGACCTCACGGTGACCGTCAACGTCGACAAATACGGGTCAAACCGGGTCATCGTCCTGGGAAGCGTACAGCACCCGGGTGTGCTTTATTTTGACACTACCCCGACGCTGCTTGATGTGATCGCGCGGGGTGGCTTGCTTGCGAATTCGGGCGGCGGACCGACGAACTCCTCGAACCTGCGTGATGGAATTCCCGAACGCTGCGCCATCTATCGCGGCAACGACCAGGTGATGTGGGTAGATTTGAAGCAGTTATTGCAAAGCGGGAACTCCATGGCCGATCTGCGGCTGCGCCGGAATGACATCGTCTTCGTTCCCGCACAGCAGGAAGTCTTCGTCTCCGTACTGGGCAGCGTGACGCACTCGGGCGCCATCCCCCTTACACCGGAGTCGACGCTCGCATCCATTCTGGCCCAGGCCGGAGGCCTCGCAGAAGGCGCATCCGGAAATATCCAAGTGATTCAGCCGTCAACCGGAAAGACGTTGACCGTATCGTTCAAAAAGCTAATGACGCTCAAGGGCACAGATGAAGTTCGATTGCATGCCGGAGACGTCGTGTATGTACCACAGAGTGGATTCTTTAAATCAACTTATGTCATTCAACGCTTAAGCCCGGTTGCAACCATGGGCATGATGGCTGCGGTCGTTCCCTGATTACTTATTTATTGTCTTTGCTTCACAGCTGACAACATTTCAATGGATCGCCAAGGTTAATTTCATGAATATCCGTCACGCAAGTCAATCCGCACCGACTGCCCCAACTTCCAATACACCGGACTGGCTCGCACGCATCGACGTACTGCGAAGCTTACGGATCCACAGACTGGCCGCGACCCTTGTCGCCATTTCCACGATCATGATCGGGCTGGCGCTGGTGGTTCGGCATCACCCGACCTATGAAGCAACCAGCGTGGTTTACGTATCGCCCAACTTCCATGCGACCCTGGTCGCAAACCAGGAGCAGGAATATCCATACGACTCGTATGTTGAAGAACAGGTGCACTCAGTCACCAGTTACAACATCGTAGCCGACGCGGTCCGCAATTTTGCGCCCGGAGTATGGCAGTTTCCCGGGGAGAGCCTGGAATCTGCGGTAAGCCGCCTGCAGCATAGCTTGACGGTCAAGCGCGATGGGCAGAGCTACCAGGTACAAATCACCCTGGATAGCACCAACCCAACACACCTCGCGGAGATCGTGAATGGAGTCACCGCCAGCTACCTGGACGCGGTCAAGAACGAGGAGTTCTACGGGCGTGACGAACGTTTGGATTCCCTGCGTGAAGCCCGTGGCAACGTCGAAAAAGAATTGGCTGCAAAGCTGAAGGAACAAACGGATATCAGCCAGGCCCTCGGTGTGGCTGTTGTTTCTGCAGAAGGAGGAGACCAGCTCGACACGCAGGTGGCTAAACTGCGGACTGATCTCCAAGTGGCCCACGAACAACGCATCCAGGCCGAGGCTCAGCTTGCCGCTTTGGAAAATGGCGACAGCAAGGCACCCAGTGCTGCTCTCAACGCTGCCGCCGACGAACTCATCGCATCGGATCCGAGCCTGCTCGCTCTAAAATCTTCTCTGAGTGCGAAACGCGCGTTGTTGATGGACCAACTTGCCGGTATGACAGCAAGCCACCCTCTGCGCAAGACGACTGAAGAACAACTTACCCAAATTGAATCCGCCTTGGCGCAGATGCAGACAAGCTTGCGCAACCATGCCGCCACGAATTTGGAACAAAAGCTGCGCACGAACCTCAACCGGGCCAGCATGGTCGAATCGACGCTGCTTTCCGATCTACAGTCGAATACCCATCAAGCGACCCACGCCGCACCTAGTTTTCAAAGAGCTCTGGTGCTCAAATCGGAAATAGCCGCGCTGGAAGCAAGATATGCCGCGCTTGATGAACGCACGCGCAACCTGGAGCTGGAGAGCAAGTCGCCCGGTTCGGTCCACATGTTTTCACCAGCACGAACGCCGACCGGCCCGTTGCCCAGCAGCAGCCGGTTCATTCTGCCCGCCCTGCTGCCGGTGGCGCTGCTGCTGGCGGTGATTGCAGTCGTTGTCATCGACTTCTTCGATCGCCGCATCCACTCCGCCACAGACATCGAACAGACGCTTGGGTTCTCACCGATCGGAAGCTTCTTCAACGACCGGGATGTGAGCATGCAGGTGTTCGATGAATGCACGCTGCGGTTGGCGGCAGGCATCGATCAGGCGGCACGGACCTCAAGCGTACACACGGTCGTACTTACGTCGGTCACAGCAGGGGCGGGCACCACTTGTATTGTTGAGAACCTGGGCAGCACCCTGGCCAAATTGGGCCGCAAGACGCTGACCATCGACGCCTCGGGCGCAACGCCGCCGGTCGCCTATGTCACGCTCAACCTGGATCAAGCCGCGCACCGCGGAATCGGCGGCATCCCTTTCATCCGGCCAGACATGGATTTGTGGTCGACGGCGGTGATTGCCCAACCGTTCTCGGGGAAGGTAACGCCCTTAACCAACTTTATGGACCAGGCCTTCAAAGACCTAACCACTGACTACGATGTGGTTCTGATTGACGCCGCGCCCGTCCTGATTTCGGCGGAAACCGAGTATCTGGCCCGCTTTGCAGACGTAACCATACTGGTTGCCGAGGCCGGCATCACGACCAAGGCCCAACTGGTTCGCGCGACCCGTCTTTTGGAACGACTCCAGATTCCTGGCATGGCGGCGATCATTAACAAGGTCGCCTTCCGCAGGGCGAATCGAGCCACGCGCGAAGACCTGAGTGCTTTTGCAGCACGTGCGGATAAAGGCAGCGTCAAATGGAACAGCGCTTGGAACAAAGGCGCGGAGAGCTCCGCCGGGTACGATAGTCGCGAACAGGCAGCAAAGGAAAGCTCGACTTGCGCCTGAGTCTATTTCCCCTTCGATCCCCCGCGCTATCATTTGATACATAACGATGGTTGCTGCTCCTACATCCGCGACGACGCGCCGCATTTTCATGATCCTGTCGCCAAGGTTCCTCGCCTACGCGAGATATGCCTTGCAGAGTCTGCTGAACCATTCGCTCGAACCGCTTGACCTGCATCTGGTCACTGACTCAGCTGCCGATAAGCAAATCGTTCTCGATGAAATCGCCGACTATTCGTACCCGAATATGCATCGTTGCTCTGTTTTTTCGAAGAGAGAATTGGACGATCGTGAGGCCGAGACGTTTGCCGGGTATCCAAACCTCCGGCTCTTCCGGCAAGGGCATCCCTGTTGGAGAAAAATCACTGATCCTTTATTGATGAGCCGTGGAGAGGAAGAGATTGTCGTACTCGACCCCGACCTTTACTTTCCTAACCGGTTTCGCTTCGAGCCCACGCCGGCCCGCGGCTTGCTGCTCATGTGGCAGAAGCCCAGTTGTCTGTTTCCCGCGGGAATTGTAGATGCGGCGTTGAGAAACAGAATTGCTTTGGCCCACCATGTTGACATTGGGGTCGCGCATTGGCGCGCCGAGCCCGATCTGGAGTGGCTGGAGTGGCTGCTGCAAAAGCTTGGTATAGCGAACTATCCAAGCGCAAAGTCTTTCATGCACATTGAACCGATTGTCTGGGCCGCCATTGCGATGCGCGCAGGCGGTGGCTATCTCCCTCCCGATCAATGGCATTGCTGGCGACGCAGCCAGCGCATACGCGTACTGCGCAGGTTGGGCGTTTCAGGCCCAAGACTTTTGCGCCAGGAGCCTTTTTCGCGCATGAAATGTTTCCACGCCGGGGGAGAGGCCAAGTACTGGCTCCAGGGAGCCAAGCAGGGTGCATGCCTGGACTGTGACGAGTTGCTGGCTAAGCCTGGCTTCATCCGGCCCTTTGTTGAGTTAACCCGGCGCGCCCATCGGAGAGACCAGTTACTGAAGGCGTGCTTGAAACGACTTGGCTATTACACTCTCTTCCCCAGCGGAGCTTTGCCGTAGCCGCCATGGGAATCGACGGTCGAACACCACTACGCGTTTGCGTTGTGGCAGAACACGCCTCGTTTCAATTTGGCGGCGAAGCTTCCCTGCCGTTGCACTACTACTCTCGCCTGCGGGCTCGTGGAGTCGAGGCATGGCTCATTGTCCACGGTAGAACGCGAATGGAATTGGAGTCCCTCTTTCCCAATGACAAGGACCGCATTCAGTTCATTCCTGACAAGTGGTTTCATAAGCTGATCTGGAGCCTGAATAAGTATTTACCGCGACGCGTGGCGGATGCGACGCTGGGCACAGCGATGGTGTTGATCAATCAATACATCCAGCGGCAGATGGTGCGCCGCCTGATCTCGACTCAACGAGTGAATATCGTGCATCAGCCTATCCCTGTTTCGCCCCGCGCACCTTCATTTATCTGCAAGCTTGGAGTGCCCGTGGTCATCGGACCGATGAACGGCGGAATGGAATACCCCCCGGCGTTCCGCAACATTGAGTCGTGGTCAACCAGAGTCTCGATCGCGCTGGGTCGAAAGAGTGCGGACGTAATCAACCGGCTGATCCCGGGAAAAAAGTTGGCGCGAACGATCCTGGTTGCAAACCAGCGAACGCGGCTGGCGCTACCATCGTGCGTTACCGGTGAAGTCATTGAGCTCGCCGAGAATGGTGTCGACCTGACCCTTTGGTCAGGTCAACCCCATACAGCATCGCCGGCCCCGGTCCCCCGCTTTCTCTTCGTAGGCCGCCTGGTGGATTGGAAACGGGTTGATATTGTGCTCAACGCACTGGCACAGATCCCTGGCGCGTGGCTCGACGTGATTGGGGATGGACCGATGCGTGCCGAGTGGACAGAGCTGGCTGCCAGTTTGCATCTGGCCGATCGAGTTTCATTCCTGGGCTGGATGTCACAGCGGCGATGTGCTGAACAGCTAAAGTCTGCAATCGCGCTGGTCTTGCCGAGCGTCTATGAGTGCGGGGGGGCGGTGGTTCTCGAAGCCATGGCAACGGGCACTCCGGTCATCGCGACGGCGTGGGGCGGACCTGAAGACTACATCGACGAAAGCTGCGGTTTCCTTATACCCCCAACCAGTGTCGAAGCCACGATTCTTGGCTTTCGTGCCGCCATGCAGCGCTTGATCGACGAACCCCAGCTTCGCTGCAAGCTTAGCGAGGCGGCCAGGAACAAGATTGAAACAGGTTTCGACTGGGAGGATAAGGTAGACCGTATGCTCGCAATCTACCGAAATTCGTTGGATCGTCCGCCACCCATAAATCCAGTGCCTTGAGCGCGACGGAGCGGTTGCCGGCTTTTTCCGCAACCAAGGTAACCGTGGACCACACTCTGGTAAGTCAGTACCATAATGAGCTGTTTCGCTCACCGCTGTTCATGTATGCTTCACTTAAATAATCGCAGATCCAAACAGTGAATGACGTTGTTTTGCTCGCAATTGTGAACCTAATGTTGTGCCTGGACCATTTTGATTTGCCATGAAGCACCCTTTGTACCTGGACCCTTTCAACAATACTGATTCCTAGCCGGATGGTAACCGCTTTTGCTCTGCTGATTAATGAAAGGCAGGTCCTGAGCTGAGTGGCGTGGTATCTGAATCGCATTGAACGTGAGCTGCCGCCTTGTTGAGCCGCAAGAGTTTGTTTTATTTTGGCCGCTGCAATCGAGCATCTCGTACCCATAGCACATGTTGTGCTCCGAACCCGGCGCTTGACACTCAACTTAGTAAAGCGGAGACACTATGACCACTTCCCTAGCTACTCCCCAGGTGCACAGCGGCCTGATCGGAGCCTCACTCAAGCCGCAAATCGACAGCATCATTACCGAGCTCATGGTCGCGCTACCGGACCCAAAACGATTGACCGCTGAAGAACGGCGCGGGATCATCGCGCGCTATAGCGCCGTGCTTGAAGGCAACTTCATCTATTGGATGACGGCAACCTACCTCTCCACCCGGTCAGAAGAGGCGCGGCCCATCCTGATCGATAACCTGCGAGAGGAAGTGGGTGACTGCCACCCCGAGATGCTCCGGCGCTTTACGGTTGCCGCAAACGCTTTCCCGACGGAAGCAGACGCGCACGCCGTCCAGGCCGATTTGACCAAAGTACGTTTGTTTCTCGGCCGGCTGTCGGGAGTGCAAAATCTGCTCACGATGGCGTTCTTTGAAGGCTATATCCAACAGTTTATGAGTTATCTTGCTGAACTTGCAGAACTGCAGGGCTCCTCTGAGCGGGTTTACACCGACGTGCATGGGGTTTGCGATGTGGCCCATTCAGAAGGTCTGTTTCGCGCGACCGCTGTGGAGATGGCGGTGAACCCGCTGGATCCATCCGCTGACCTGTTCGAAGGGGTAGACTTGCTGCGCAACCTTATCGCGACGATCAATCGTGTCGATGGACAAAAGCTTGCTGCGTAGTTATTTTGCTGAGGCCCAGTAGTGCAAACCGACCTTCATACCGACAGCACTTTGCTGGAACGCGCCGGATACTTCTCTGTATCCGGCGCGCATCTCTATACCGTGCTTCACGAGGTGCCTAATCCATTGGCTCGCGTGCTGTTGGTCGGCCCGTTCGCCTCAGAGAGGCACAATTCTTATCTTCCCTGGGTACGCTGGGCTCGGTATCTCGCCGCCAGGCAAATTGAGGTGCTGCGTTACGACTATCGCGGCATCGGCGAGAGCACGGGCGTCTTTGAAAAACTTAGTTTCACCCACTGGGGCGAGGATGTTGCTCTGCTTGCCGATTGGCTTAAGCAGCGGTCACCCCATACGCCCCTGTTATTGCATGGTCTGGAACTGGGCGGCTTGCTGGCGGCCAATGCGTTCGATCAGGGCATCGGGGATTCTGTTTTGTTATGGTCTCCCCCTGCCAGCGCACATCAGGCGCTTCGCTCAACGCTCATGCGATGGGTTGGCCTGGAGCACCTGTACAAGCCGGCAGACGAGGTCAAGACCGCATCCGCCTACATTCGCGAGTTGGAGCAGGGCTCTTCGATCGAGGTAGAAGGGTACCAGTGGACAAGCGGCCTTTGGCGAGACTCGTTCCAATTGCAATTGCCTGCTTCCATGACCGATGACGCCACCGCCACGCTGGCGTATCAAAAGCCCGTCAAGATTGTTAAGCTTGACAGGCAAGCTGCGCCCCTGGTGAAAGGGGGCTTCGTCGGCTATGACGAGGCAAAAGATTTCACCTGGTTATTCTCCCCCAATGAAGCTTGGATCGCCGCATGTGCGAGCAGCGCTCAACGGAGAGGTAATGAACCAGGCAATTGAACGGCGCGAATTAGTTACCCTCGATGGTCAGGGCGTGCTGTTGCGGGGAACTTTTCATAAGCCCGCATTGGAGCGCGGGCACGAGCGGTCGCATTGGTATTGTCTTTCTCAATTCGCTTTCGTTACCCAGTGCAGCAACCGGCGACTCTGCTGTCTATTGGGCGAATGCATTCGCTGATGCGGGCTATCCATCATTTCGCTTCGATCTGCCAGGGCTAGGCGATACGGCCGGCGAAATTCCGAACGAGCTGCTGAACTTTCATCAACGCCGGAGAGTACGGCTTGATCACCTCCGCCAAGGTGAAGGAACTGGTTGATCGCTTCGCTCTTGCCGGGGTGGTTCTCGTTGGCCATTGTGCCGGAACTGTTTCCGCTCTTTATGCAGCGTCGGCTTGCAGCGACGAATGTAAGGGGCTCATTCTGCTCGATCCTTACTTTCACTTACCGCAGGCCGTGCGGCCTAAGCTGCGCCGCGGTCTAAGCGAATGGGCTTTGCATAGTTGCTTCGGTGGTCTTCTCAGCAATGTTTACGACCGTCTGAGAAGTATTCGCCGCTATCTCAAGACAAATGCCCCCCCGCAGAACGCAAACGTTCCCCTGCTTGCCTGTTGGAAAAAGTTGGCGGCCACAGGGCTGCCGATCCTGCTCTGCAAAGCACCCAGCCGCAAAGCCACGGGAACCAAACCAAGGGTCGGTGAGTTTGACTATCTGCAGCATGTTTTGCAACTGGCAGGCAGCAGAAGCAAGGTGGCTGTCGAGCTGATCGAGGGCACCGATCACTCGTTTGCCAACCGCGCGGGCCGCCTGGCTGTTTGCCAGCGCACCGAAGCCTGGCTTCACTCCAATTTACCGCTACGGAGCCGGAAAGCGTCGCGACCGCTGGAGCGATCGCAGACGCTGAAACAAACAATAGTTCTTACACTGGCTATAGCCTTGATTGCCTGCACGGATAATTTCTGCCCTGGAAAGTCGAAAATCAGCCTCTATGACGGTTCGTTCCGAGATCGTAACTCAGTTTAAGCAGGTGGCCCAGGAACAAGACCGACGCCTCGCGCCGCTAACAGATGGCCTCGAGCTTATGAACTCAGGGTTAGACTCACTCTGCTTTGCCATCATCGTAACCAGGCTCGAAACCCTCATCGGCGTTGACCCATTCAGCACTTCAGAGGATGCCCGCTTCCCCGTAACCTTCGGCGAGTTCATCACCTTCTATGAAAACGCCGCGAACTAGCTGGGCATCGCTAAGCGATGCTCTGGGCACAGCGGGCGACTCGCTCACGTCTTCAGTTTTTGCTGCCGAAGAGACGATCACCTGGAACGATCTGACGAGCGGCACCATGCTCGCCGGCCAGCATACCGGCTTCCAGGCACAAGCTGTTCTCATTGCTACCAAGAGCCAGTTGCCTGCTGTAGCAGCACTGGTAGAGCTCGATGGCGTTGCCCGTCGTATTGTGCTTTATCCTCCAGACCTGTCGCTGGACTATCTCCCCTTCATCGTCCAGTCCGCGGCCGTAGATGTAATCGTCACTGACCGAATGACTTCCGGCCTCGATGCCCCGGGCGTTGCCTGCCTGACGCCATCGCGTTTGACCAGGCGGCACTCACCCCGCGCTCCGGCGCAGGAATACGCCACCGAGTGGGTTCTGCTCACCTCCGGCACGACAGGCCGCCCCAAACTCGTCGTCCACACGCTAGCCAGTCTTGCCGGGGCGATTGGTGACGATCGCCCACTGGCGGACCAGGTGATTTGGAGTACCTTCTACGATATTCGCCGCTATGGCGGCCTGCAGATTTTCCTCCGCGCCGCGCTCACAGGCGCCTCGCTGGTGCTCTCAAGCGCACACGAGTCACCGGGTGAGTTTCTCGCGCGCGCCGGCGCATGTGGCGTTACGCATATTTCCGGAACACCGTCTCACTGGCGGCGGGCGTTGATGAGCGCGCGCAGCCCACTTGATTGCGCCGGCCTATGTGCGCCTGTCAGGCGAAATCGCCGACCAGACGATTCTCAACAATTTGCGGGCTTTCTTCCCGCACGCGCGCATCGGTCATGCCTTCGCCACCACTGAGGCCGGCGTGGTGTTCGCCGTGAATGATGGCCTGATGGGCTTTCCTGCAAGCGCGCTCGAACACACAGCGCAAGTGGAGATGAAAATCGTTGACCGCTCGCTACGCGTCCGCTCCCATCGTACGGCCCAGGGCTATCTTGTGTACCGGGATGCAGCTTCCCGCTGCGAGCCGCTGGCCGATGCGGAAGGGTTCGTGGACACAGGAGACGTGGTCGAGTTGCGGGAGGACCGCTACCACTTCATCGGCCGCGGCGACGGCATGATCAACGTGGGCGGCATGAAGGTCTACCCCGAGGAAGTAGAAGCGGTGATCAACGGCCACCCTAACGTGCAAATATCGTTGGTCAGGACAAAAAAGAATCCCATTACGGGTGCGCTGGTCGTAGCCGATGTGGTGCTCAAAACCGCCGTCGAGCCAGCCGGCGAAGATAGTCGGTCTCTGCATCAAGATATCCTTCGATTCTGCCGTGAAGCCCTTCCCCCGCATAAGGTACCGGCTGCGATCAATTTCGTTCGCACCTTAGCGGTCGCTGAGACCGGGAAGCTTATCCGCAAGCATGCGTAACGTCATCGTAACCGGTGCAAGCCGCGGCATTGGCCTGGGCATCGCTCGCAGGCTAAGCGAGGCGGGGTTCTGTGCGATCGCGATCGCGCGCACACAAGGCCCCGAACTCACCGCGGCGCTGGCACAGGCGGAGCAGTCGCTGCGATTTGTGGCAGCCGATCTGGCTGAGATTGAGGCGATCCCCGCGCTGGTGAAGCAATTACGAAAAGACTTTGGGCCCATTTACGGGCTGGTCAACAACGCCGGCATCAGCGTCGAGGGCACGCTGGCGATGATGCACGATTCACAGATAGAACGGCTGGTCCGGCTGAACACGCTTTCTCCGATCATGATGAGCAAATACGTGGTGCGCTCGATGATGGCCGATGGCGGCGGACGCATCGTCAATATCTCCTCCATCGTGGCCGGCACCGGCTATAGCGGGCTATCCGTTTATAGCGCGACCAAAGCGTCGCTGGTTGGCTTTACGAAATCGCTGGCCAGAGAGGTGGGGCGCGTGGGCGTAACCGTGAACGCCGTCGCCCCCGGCTTTGTCGATACCGATATGACCCAGGCGCTCAAGCCAGAAGACCGGGAGCGGATTGTGCGCCGTAGTGCGCTGCATCGCCTGGTCGAGGTAGACGATGTGGCCAACGCGGTTGAATTTCTTTTGAGCGATCGGGCAAAAAACATTACCGGTACGGTTCTTACTGTGGACGCGGGTAATACGGCTTGAGCACCCTGCAAAGTATGCCATCCATCAACACGAGTGGGTCGCCGGCCAAAGCGTGGCTGCGCGCGCTGGAGCTCACTGCGCCTATCCCGCGCAACCCCGCTCGCGTGATGTCGACCGTGATCGAAGAACTTGCCGAGCGTTGGGGAGAGCGGCCCGCACTGCTCTCAGCGCGCGAGTGCATGACCTACCAAACCCTCGCGGCGCGTATGCATCAGTATGCACGCTGGGCGCTCGACGAGGGCATTGCGCCGGGCGACGTTGTCTGCCTGTTGATGACCAATCGGCCTGAATACCTGGCCGCATGGCTCGGCATCACGAGCGTGGGTGGCGTGGTCTCGTTGCTCAATACCAATTTGCCCGGTCCCGCGCTGGCGCATTGCATTCAGGTGGTGTTCCCAAAACACCTGGTGCTTGTACCGGACTTTTCTGCTCAGTTGAACGCAGCCCTGCCGCAACTTTCACCAGCCATCAAAATCTGGATGCACGGCGGCGCGCCCACTTCCTACCGCAGCATCGAGCTTGTGCTCGAGGAAAAGTCCGGCGAGGCACTCAGTGCCGGCGAACGTCGACCACCTACCATCGCAGACCGCGCGCTCTACATCTATACCTCAGGCACAACCGGGCTACCCAAGGCCGCCAACATCAGCCACGCGCGCATCATGCAATGGAGCCACTGGTTTGCCGGCATGATGGCGGCCCAACAGGCAGACAGAATGTACAACTGTTTGCCCATGTCTCACAGTGTTGGTGGGGTGCTGGCGCCGGGCGCAATCCTGGTCGCCGGTGGGGCGCTCGTGATCCGGGAAAAGTTTTCCGCCAGTCACTTTTGGGATGACATCGCGGGGTGGGATTGCACCCTTTTCCAGTACATCGGCGAACTGTGCCGCTACCTGCTCAACGCCCCGCCGTCAGGCCACGACACCGGGCATCACATCCGGATGGCCTGCGGCAACGGGCTCGCTGCGGACGTTTGGGACAGATTTCAAAGAGCGGTTCAACATCCCGCAGATTCTCGAATTCTATGCCGCGACCGAGGGCGGCGTTTCTCTCTTCAACGTACAGGGCAAGCGGGGAGCAATCGGCCACATCCCGGGATACCTGGCGCATCGCTTCGCGCCCGCCCTGGTAAAGTTCGACGTTGAAAGCGGCGAGCCGCTGCGGAATACGCAGGGCTTCTGCATACGCTGCGCCGCGCATGAAGTGGGCGAGGCCCTCGGCAAAGTGGCCGACGACCCCTCCAGCATCGGTAGCCGCTTCGAAGGCTATACCAACCAGCAAGCGTCTGAGCAAAAGATACTGCGCGATGTTTTCGAGCTGGGCGACGCCTGGGTGCGCACCGGCGATCTGATGCGGAAAGACGAGCAGGGCTACTTCTACTTTGTCGATCGTATCGGTGACACCTTCCGATGGAAGGGTGAGAATGTGGCCACCAGTGAAGTTGCGGAGGCACTCTGCGCATTCCCGGGAGTCAGGCACGCCAACGTTTATGGCGTAATCGTACCGGCGACAGAAGGCCGCGCCGGCATGGCGGCTATCGCCGCCGAAGAGCCGCTTGACCTGGATGCGTTGCGCCGGCACCTGGCAAATTGTCTGCCTGCGTATGCGCGGCCCTTATTCCTGCGCATGCACAACGACGTCGCCGTCACCGGCACCTTCAAGTATTCCAAGGCAGAGTTGGTTCGCCAGGGCTACGATCCGTTGGCCGGTCATGACGCGGTCTATTTTGACAATCCGGAGTCGGAATCGTTCATCCCCATGGATCAGGCGCTATACCAGCGCATACAGGCCGGCGGGGTTCGGGTCTAGATGGAAATGGCCTTACAGGCTGCGGGAAGAGTTGATTGACGGTGGCCCATTCAAGCTTTGCTTGAGTGGAGGACATCTGGGCGGTGGAAATGTACCCCACTGTTGGCTGCGGCCAAACACAAGCCAAAAGAAGGCTTGAATGGGCCACCCACCCGTTGTGGTGGGGTACAGCAGGGCACGATCGTTTTGCGGAAGGAGGGCATGAATGGTTATCGACGAAATCCAGTGTGACTTTGCCAGGCTACAGACTTCCATCGCCGCCGGACCCATTCTGCCCACGGTCACCGCGGAGGAGATCAGGGCTTACCTCGGCTCCCGATATCGCTTCGAGGCAGCGCTGCCTCTCGAAGAAGTCATCGCCGACGTAGAGAAAATGCTGGGCACATGGCAGGTTCAGGTAACGCACCCTCGCTACTTTGGCCTTTTCAATCCAAGCGTTACGCTGGCGTCTGTGGTGGCCGATACCCTGGTAGCGATGTACAACCCGCAACTGGCCAACTGGCGCACGTCGCCGGCGGCCAACGAGATGGAGCGGCACACGCTAAGCTGGCTGGCGGAGAAGTTTGGCCTGCCGCGCGAGGCGATCGCGACCTTTACCAGCGGGGGCACCGAAGCCAATCTCTCGGCGGTTGTCGTAGCCCTGACGCGAGCTTTCCCCGAGTATGGCGAACACGGGCTTCGCCATCTGGACGCGTCGCCGTCGATCTATCTCACCGAAGAGACCCATCACTCCTTCAGCAAAATCGCCCACATGACGGGCCTGGGGCGCAGAGCGCTGCGGCCGATACCAACCGGCTGCAACTTGAAAATGGATGTCGCCGCGTTACGCAAGCAAGTGGCGGAAGATCGCAGCAACGGCTTCGCGCCCTTCCTGGTCGTGGGCACCGGCGGCACGACCGCCGCAGGGGTAATCGATCCCCTGCCCGAGCTGGCGGAGTTCTGCCGTGAGGCAGGGCTTTGGTTTCATGTGGATGCCGCGTGGGGCGGCAGCGCCATCCTCTCCCCG
The DNA here is from genome assembly GCA_963834445.1 of uncultured Acidobacteriaceae bacterium. Taxonomy (GTDB): domain Bacteria; phylum Acidobacteriota; class Terriglobia; order Terriglobales; family Acidobacteriaceae; genus PALSA-350. The sequence goes on along the minus strand of CAWIBU010000009.1, from coordinate 1,173,824 downwards.
AAACTCCGGCACCATCTGGCCGGCATCGAAGCCGCCGATTCGATCACCTGTGACGCACACAAGTGGCTCTCGGTTTCCATGGGATGCGGCATGTTCTTCTGCCGCCACGCCGATACCGTCGCTGAGGCTTTTCGCGCCGACGTCTCGTATATGCCGGGCAAAAAAGTAGGCCCGGTCTTCGACCCCTACACCACCTCCGCGCAGTGGTCCCGCCGCTTCATTGGGCTCAAGCTGTTCATGGCGCTGGCCGAGCAGGGCGAATCCGGCTACGTCGCGATGATCGAGCACCAAACGCAGATGGGCGAAGTTTTGCGCGAGGCGCTGCAGGCTTCCGGCTGGCGCATCATGAATACAACGCCGCTGCCGGTCGTGTGCTTCACGCGCGAGGGAGTGGTGCCGGCCCAGTTCCTGGCCGCTCTCCACCAGCAACAGATCGCGTGGATGTCAGAAGCACGCGTGGGTGAAACACCGGTGGTCCGCGCCTGCATCACCAGTTTCAGAACCACCGAGGCAGAGATCAAGTGGGTGGTGGGCGAGATGAATCGCCTGGCCGCATGAGTGTACGCCGGGGCAACACAGAGACGGGGCCAACGATGAAACGGGAAACCATTGCGATCCATGGCGGTTACGATGTCGATCCAACGACCAAGGCGGTCGCTGTGCCCATTTATCAAACGGTCGCCTATGCCTTCGACAGCACCGAGCATGCCGCGGCCTTGTTCAACCTCGAAGCAGAGGGCTTCCGCTATACCCGCATCCAGAACCCCACCACCGCGGTGCTGGAGCGGCGGGTCGCCGCGCTCGAGGGCGGGCTTGAGGCGCTATGCCTGGCCAGCGGCCAGGCGGCTGTCAGCTACGCCGTTCAGAACGTAACCGAGTTGGGATGCAATATCGTCTCCGTTCCCCAGCTTTATGGCACCACGCATACGCTCTTCGCTTACCTGCTGCCGAGTCAGGGGGTCACGGTCCGCTTCGCAGAGAGCGACAGTCCGCAGGCCATTGAGAAACTCATCGACGACAAAACCCGCGCGGTGTTTTGCGAAAGCGTCGGTAATCCGGCGGGCAACGTCTGCGACCTCGAAGCACTGGCAGCGGTCGCCCATCGCCACGGGGTTCCGCTGATCGTCGATAACACGGTGGCCACGCCCATCCTGCTAAGACCCATTGAGCATGGCGCCGACATCGTGGTGCATTCCCTGACCAAGTTTCTCGGGGGCCACGGTACGACGCTGGGCGGGGCCATTGTAGACAGCGGCAATTTTCCCTGGAAGGAGCAGGCGGCGCGCTTCCCCATGTTCAGCGAGCCGGATCCTTCGTATCACGGCCTTGTCTACACCGACCACTTCGGCCGGGGTGCGTACCTCGGTCGATGCCGCAGCGTCTATCAACGAACGACCGGGGCGGTGCTCTCTCCGCTGAGTGCGTTTCTCCTGCTGCAGGGAATAGAAACCGTGGCCCTGCGGGTTGAGCGCCATGTGGAGAACGGCCGCAAGGTCGCAGAGTTTTTGCGCAACGATCCCCGGGTCGCCTGGGTCAAGTACAGCGGCTTCCCTGAGAGCCCGTATCACGCGCTGGCGCAGAAGTACTTGGGGAATCGCGCCTGCTCGCTCATGTCGGTCGGCATCCGGGGCGGCCTCGACGCTGCGACCCAGTTCCACGATGCCCTGCAACTGGTGACCCGCCTGGTCAACCTGGGCGACGCCAAATCGCTGGCCTGCCATCCTGCTTCGACCACGCATCGGCAGATGTCCGCCGAAGAGCAACGCAACGCCGGCGTGCTGCCCGAGATGATTCGGCTCAGCATTGGCATCGAGCACATTGACGATATCCTGGCCGATTTAAGCCAGGCGCTCGACGCAACCACTTCCCCCCGAGGGAGGCACTGATGCCTGTATTTCTTGAGTCGTATGCCAGCCAATCACACTCTCCGGAGTGCCTCACCATCGGCTTGATCAACAACATGCCCGACGAGGCACTCAAGGCCACGGAGCGGCAATACCTTTCTTTGCTCAATTCCGCATCCGGCGACACGCAGATCCGTCTGTCTCTCTACACGTTGCCCAATATCCCCCGCGACGAGGCGAGCCGTTGTCATATCGCAGGTATTTATTCCAGCATGGATGATCTGTGGGAGGGCCAACTCGATGGCCTTATCGTGACCGGCAAAGAGCCAGTCACCGCGAGTTTGCGAGACGAAGCCTGCTGGCCCAGCTTTACGCGACTCGTGGAATGGGCCCAGGAGAATACGCACTCTTCCATTTGGTCGTGTCTTGCCGCGCACGCAGCGGTTCTTCACCTGGATGGCATCGAGCGCGTCCGCAGCAAGGAAAAGTTGTTCGGCGTGTTCGAGTGTGAACGTGTATCCGACCATCCGTTGACGGCTGGTTTGCCGTCGCGGATCGCGATCCCGCATTCCCGCTGGAACGGTGTATCCGAAGCCGCCTTGACGAATTGTCGGTATCAACTGCTCACTCGCGGCTCGACGCCAGGCGTAGACACCTTCATTAAGCAGGAAAGAAGCCTTTTCGTCTTTTTCCAGGGTCATCCGGAGTATGAGGCCAACACCCTGTTACGCGAATATCGCAGGGATATTGGGCGCTACTGCAAAGGGGAGTCGCGCAATTGCCCTTGCGTGCCTAAGAACTATTTCCACCAAGCTGCCGAGGTTGTCTTGCACGACCTTACGGACGGGGCGCTTTCCTGTCGCAACGAGAACTTGTTGCTAAAGCTCCGGACCATTCTGGAGAGCAATGTCACCGAGAACACCTGGCGTTCTGACGCAACCATCATGTACGCAAATTGGCTAAGACATATACGCGCGGAAACCCACGTAGCTTCGCAGCGGGTCCGGGTCTTCTGCGGGTGAAGTGATAACTGTCCTACAGGAAGGTGTGTCAATCAGCCCAGCACGGCGTCTTTCGCATCGCAAAGCCCAGGTTCTCCCCGACTTGCAAATCGCACTTCTCCACCTGAAGGAAGTCAATTCAATGCGAGTACTCATCTTCGAGCAATGGGGTGGTGGCCACTATACCAATTATCTTGCCCATCTTGTGCCCAAAATCTGCGAGCTCGCGTCGGAGGTCACGCTAGCAATCAGTCCGACCTTCTATCACTCGGATGGGTTTCAGCGCGTTCGCTCTTCCTGGCCCAGCAATAACAACCTTCATTTTGACCTTCAAGTACCCGAGGCCAACCCTACGCTGCCCTTGCGAGAAAGACTCAACGTGCTAGTCAACCTCCGACAGGCGATTTCAAGGAGCAAGCCGGAATACCTGTTCTTGCCGTCCGGCGACGCACAAACAATCACCCTCGGCCTCGCTCGACCCTTTTGCCTCGGCAATCTTTCCCTCAATACGAACTCCGAGTGCATTCTCCACTGGGGCTATGGTCCTGGCGCCATGGCATTCAAGCCCGCAATGAAGCGGCTGATATATGACACCGCGTTTTCGTGGAGCTCCTGGACGCGGCTGAATTTTGTTAACTGCCTTCAGTATGAGGCTCTGTCGCGGCGAGGCATCGGTGGCCGCATCGCAATGATCCCCGACCCGGTGCCAGAGTACCCCTCGATCGATCGCAACGATGCAAGGCGACGGATTGGTCTTCCAGAAGACGGCAGGATAATTGGGTTTGTCGGCACTATGGACAATAGAAAGGCGATTCCTGAACTTCTAAACGCATTTCGGAATGCCCGCCTTTCCGCGACAGATCGGCTCGTGCTCATCGGGCGAATGACAACGGAGTTGGCAACCCTGATAGCCCGTGAATATCTCCCACTGCAGGAAAGTGGCAGATTGATTGTGATTGATCGATGGGTGACGGAGACGGAACTCCAGGACGCAAATTGCGCATTAGACGTCGCCTGCCTTCCCTACTACGACTTCCCATCTCTCTCGTCCCTAATGCTAAAAGCGATATCTGCGCGGCGCCCCGTCCTGGTTCACGACTTTGGCTGGATGCGCGCAATTGCTAAACGCTTCGCAGCAGGCTCCGTGTGTAACATCCACGAAACAGAGTCATTCAGTAGCGCCATTGAATCGGCGCTGGAGCACTCAGCCGACTACACCCCTACCCTTCCGGTCCAAGCGCTAATCGACTATCACTCGCCCTCAAATTTTGTAGAGCATTCCGTAGTAACGTTGCGCTCCCTTTTAGGCAAGCCCTCAACACAGCCGCTGACCAATTGGGAATCCGTTCTGAGCCTGCTTGAACCGCAGCAGCGATACATGTATTAGCTGAAATGGCTGCGGTGACCCACCTCAAAACGCGCAGGTGGTACACCCGTCCACTCAATACTGCTCATTTATATGCTGATAACTGAATCATTCTCAGTGGCGCAATCGTTCCTCACGGCCGTTCACGCCTGTACTCCGGGTGGCCGCGGCGACGGCCCGAGACTTCGACAGGAAGGCGTAAATCGTAAAAACGTCAATTGAGAACACGTGGCACTCAGGCGCCTCGAACATCTACCGAAATTGGCTCAATTTTCTCGGTGTACAAAAAGAAAGGATGCAACGGTCGACCCTCTCGTATGCGGCAATTTTGGCCACGCAATAGTTCGGTTGCTACCCAATTAGATCTGCCGATGGGTCGCGTAAAGTTACTCAGCCTCGGTTTGGTCCTTAACCCGGTGAATGGTCAGATTTCGTGCGCTTGAAATGCAAGCAACGGCGGCAATGCATCGATTGGCGATTGAATCGTACGCTCTGCAAGTCGGATCCACCGCGACTCGACTTCGGTTGGGAGGTTACTTGATCAGTACAGAAAGAGTCCGCTATCCCACCATTGCGAGTCAAACTCGGAATAGCTTTGATTCACTTCGGCTTTTACTTGCGCTCCTGGTCATTTTTTCCCATAGTTTTCCTTTGACACGTGGAAGTAATGCGACAGAGCCTTTATTTAGACTGGCCGCACCGCCGATGCTCCCAGGGGATGAGATTACCCTGGGTACCGTGGCAGTATGGTCCTTCTTCGTGATCAGTGGCTTTCTGATCACGAAAAGTTGGCAACGCAGTCCCTCACCCCGATCATTTTTGAGTAAAAGGGTCCGAAGGATCTACCCCGGCTTTCTGGTTGCTGTTTCGGTTTGTGCCCTCATCCAAGCGTTCCTGACAGGCAAGGGGACCCTTGGGCTTCCTGGCCTTTGGAACTTCTTGTCTAACGCGCTCCAGTTGAAGATGTTTGATAGCAGCGCTGTCTTCACCGGCAATCCATTTCCGAATGTCATCAACGGCTCCCTGTGGTCGATACCCTACGAATTCTGGTGTTATCTGGGAGTCATGCTCCTTGGCCTCCTGGCTCTCCTCAGGCGTGGTACCTCAATCGCTGGCCTTCTCTGCGTCGTAGTCGCCTCTCACATTTGGCTAGACTATCGTGGCTGGTCCCCGGGTGGCATGCTGCTGGGGCGTATCGTCGGCTTTCCCCTATTCTGGGTTCGGGTCTTGCCATTCTTTCTGGCAGGCACTTTCTTTGCCCTTGTGGAACAACGAATCGAGCTAAGGCCTGTCTATGCGCTGATCTCTGCTGTGCTCCTGGTTTTCACAACTCCATTTGCATATCTTCCGTATGTAGCTTACCCGATCTTCGGCTCTTACCTTCTGCTGTACCTCGCGTTCAGCCCTGCGCTCGTTAGTCTGAATCTCGGTCGCTGGGGCGATTTCTCGTATGGGGTCTACCTTTATTCATTCCCCATCCAGCAAACCTTGATTCACCTGTTCAAGGCCCGTCTTACCGCGATTGAGCTGTTTTTCCTGGCTGCCCCCACAAGTCTTGCAGCAGGCGTGCTGTCATGGTTTTTAGTTGAAAGGAACTTTCTCTCGCGCGTGAGTGAGAGACGCCATGAACAGCAGAGGAGCGTTTCGCGAGCCTCTCCGTCTCCGCGCATACAAGGAAATAGCGGCACTATCGAAGAGCGTGCTCCGGGTCGAAACCGTGCCTGACACTTTAGTAACAACCGTTTGATGACCACGCGGAACGAACGATTACTAACTTCTGCCTTTGCGCCCCACGGGCAAGGACGTACTATATAAACTCTTACAAAAGGACTTACGACCGATGGCTTCAGCTCATCCGACTACCCTTCAAGCGCCTCAGGAGTATGGAATGCAGGAACTTCTCAGCGATGACTACGCCGGCAAGCTTTTGAGTCTGGCTCGTGCGAACGCCGAGAGATATGCCACCGCCGCGCCGTTCCCGCATATCTATTTCGACAACTTCCTGCCCCCGCAGGTCGCCGAGGCGGCCTTGCGCGATTTTCCAGAGCCACGGCAGGTCAAGTGGAGCGAATTCGACAATCCCCAGGAAAAGAAGCTGGCCTTCGATATTGTGGAGAGACTCCCCACGGCCGTGAGAGGCCTTCTCTACTTTATGAATAGCCGGCCCATGCTCGAATTTCTGGAAATTCTGACCGGCATCAACGGCGTCATTCCCGATCCCTATTACGTCGGCGGCGGATTGCACCAGATCAAGCCTGGCGGCAAACTCGCTGTGCACGTTGACTTCAATCACCATAAGCGGCTCAACCTGGAGCGCCGCATCAACGTTCTCATCTACCTCAACAAAGATTGGAAAGAGGAGTACGGCGGACACTTCGAACTCTGGAATAAGGACATGACCGCCGCCGAGCAAAGGTTCCTGCCCATCTTCAATCGCTGCGCCATTTTTTCAACCACTTCGGTTTCGTATCACGGCCATCCCAATCCCCTTACTTGTCCCCCTGACCGGACCCGCAAGTCGGTGGCGACCTACTACTATTCCAACGGTCGGCCCGAGCAAGAGGTCCGCGACGAGCACTCGACGCTGTTTGTTCGTCGCCCGGGCGAGGTAGAGCAGAAACCCAACCCCTTTAAAGCGGCGGTGCGCGCTTTCTGCCCCCCAATCGTGGTGGACACCTATAGGAAGATACGAGGGTAACGGCGGGTTTGTTGGGCGACGAGCGAATGTTTCCCTGACTCGTCTCTTCTCTAATCCCGCCTGCACCCTGTCAGGCCCCAATCGGAGGCGTCTGCTCATGCAAAAGGAAAGAGGCGAGTGGTGAGTGACAAGTTGGTGGTCCTGTACACTCCCTTTGCGAGCGACTGGCATTCGCTGCTGGAAGAACTCGGCGGCAAGGACGTTCGCTGGAAGTATTTCAGTGATCAAAAGAGACACTTCTGGCAAAGCCTTCTCAAGCGGCCAAACTTTAACACGGCCATCGCGGGGATGCGCGCCGTGCTGTACGCAAAACGGCACAACGCCAGGCTGCTGGTCACCATCGGGCCACGATTCAGCTTTTGGTGCGGAGTGTTCTGCCGTTTGTTCCGAGCCCCTGTTGACCACTACGCCTTCGCCTTTAACTTTGTTGAGTTGCCCACGGGTTGGAAGAAAAAAATATTCAGTTTTGGCTTTCGGCAGCTCAAGAGCCTGCGTGTCGCCTCGCAAGTTGAGAAGAGTTTGTACAGCGGTTATTTCGGTATTCCTGAGAGCCGCATCGAGGTACATCTGTGGGGCATGAATATTCCGGAGGTATCGGCTGATCCTCCCATCCTGAACCAACCTTATGTTTCCGCGGTAGGTGGAAACGCACGCGACTATGTGACCCTCCTCGGGGCGGCTCGACTCTTGTCGACTGTACCGATGGTATGGGTGGTCCGGCCTGAAAACGTTGCCGGGCTGGATCTGCCATCGCACGTGCACGTCCTGCGCAATATTCCCTATCCACAGGCCATGAACGTGGTAGCGCACTCCCGGTTGACGGTAGTTCCCTTAAAAGATTCAAGGGTGCCGTGTGGCCATGTGACGCTGGTTTCCGGGATGCTGCTCAAAAAGGCTGTGGTAGCGACTAATTCTGCCGGCGTCGCGGATTATGTGACGGATGGATGGAACGGCCTACTCTGCGAACCAGATAGCGCCACGGATATGGCTAAGAAGATTCGCAGCTTATGGGAAGAACCCGAGACCGCACGCATACTGGGCGAGAACGGCTTTCGCTTCGCTAGTGAACACTGTTCGGAGGCCAGCGTCCGAGAAGATCTAGAGGCGGTTCTGCGCAGTTACAGTCTTGAACAGTAGAACTCTGCTTCTTCACGAACTTATCGCGGGGTGCTCAAGAAGCCTATTGAGAAGTAGTCTGAGTTAATGGGCAGAAAAGCGGATGGCGGTTGAGGGCGGATGCTGCACATTAAGCGGACCCTCTGACTACTATCACTCGAAACCACCTTTACCCCCCGGCGACATAGCTAAAAGACCAGCCGACACCCTGCCTCCCAGCGGAGAGAGCAGGATCTGCCGACAACTCACTCATCAGATCCGGGTGGTGTGTTTATGCACTTCCGGTGCGCCGGGAAGGATTACGCGTGGCCATATTCGCAGTTACTTCGTACTCATTGGTAACCACGATTAACCGCGCAGCGGCACCTCGGTTTCCTCTACGTTTTCAATGCATAATCGACTTATTTTCTGCTGGGAAGACTCCAACCCCCGTAGTACACTCAGCGGACATATCCAACGAGAACCATGCCCCCGGGCCTCTCACCACCGTAAGTCAATGGAGTGTTTTCCATGGTTAGCGTGATCGACCGTTCGCCGGTGCAAACAGCAGCAGCTAGTAAGCCAGAGCCACTCCAGCTGAGCGTCGTGGTTCCGACCTACCAGGAGCGACAGAATGTTTTCTCGGTCATCGCCGCTCTTGAGATGAGCCTGCGGGGAATCAACTGGGAAGTGATCTTTGTCGATGATCACTCGCCCGATCGCACCGCCGATGCCGTTCGCTCAGTAGCAGCGCTCAATCCACGCGTCAGAATCCTTGAGCGCATCGGCCGCCGCGGTCTCTCCTCCGCCTGTATTGAAGGCATCATGGCCAGCCCTGCGCCCTTTGTGGCCGTAATGGACGCCGACATGCAGCACGACGAATCGATATTGCCGCAAATGCTTCATCTGTTGCAATCGAACCATTTGGACCTGGTTGTCGCCAGCAGGCACACCGCCGGCGGAAGCATGGGCGATTTCTCGGGCAAGCGCGTTCGCTTGAGCAACCTCGGCACGCGCGTAAGTACGCTTGTTTGCCACTGCGACATAACAGACCCGATGAGCGGTTTCTTTGTTGTGAACACAGCCTTTTTCAGGGCGGCCGTGGTGCAGCTAACTGGCACGGGCTTCAAAATCCTGGTCGACATCCTGGCATCGAGCCCCAATCGACCGCGCATCGCTGAAGTCCCCTACCGATTTCGTAACCGACAGGTTGGCGAAAGCAAGCTTGACGTCACTGTCGAACTCGAATACCTCTTCCTGATCGTCGACAAGCTCCTGGGTCGGTACCTTCCTACACGGTTCGTCCTGTTCCTGTGTGTCGGCTCTTTGGGTCTTTTGATCCACCTAACGATTTTGGGAGTCTTCCATCTCTTCGATGCGACCGCGTTTTCTCTTGGTCAGGTGGTCGCTACGCTCAGCGCAATGATGTTCAACTTCTTCCTGAATAATCTCGTAACCTTTCGCGATCGTAGACTGAAAGGGCTTGCGCTCGTGCGCGGCCTATTCGTCTTTTATGCTGCCTGCACAATAGGTGTTTTGATCAACCTCAGTTTCGCCCACCGGCTCTTGACCGCAGGTTTGCCCTGGTACGTGGCCGGGCTCTCAGGCTTGGGCATTAGCTCTGTCTGGAATTACGGAGTGAATGCCGTGGTCACTTGGCGACGCACCCGCATTTCTTATGTCCAGGCGTCAACTCCGCAACTTGCCAACCTGGACGCAGCATGAGGAGCTCTTCCCTTCTGGATAATGGTTTCCTCCGCCCGGCACGCCTTCAGCCGTTGCGCAGCATTGTGCTCATTGTTCTTTTTCTCGGAGCTCTGCTCTCGTTAAGAACAGCGATCAAAGAGGCCCGCGTTGGCGGTATTGATTTTCAATGGAGCGGCGCCCACATTCTCGGGGAGGGTCGCGACCCATGGATCACCTACTTATCAGGCGATGCTCATCATGAGATCCTCTTAGGGCAGCAGCCCAACTACCTCCCGGAGTTCTACGAGTTATTGGGGCCATTGGGAGCGATGCAGTTCTCGCGAGCGCTCCTGTGGTGGTGCGCCATTAATCTGTTGTTGCTGGCGACCACGCTGGCAATGGTGTGCAAACTCTTTGCGCTCGATCGATATCACGCCACATTGCTCGTGCTATTGACCTTATGTGCCACGCCCTTTCGCGTAACCATGGCGAACGGTCAGCATGGCATATTTATTTTGTTCCTGCTGACGGCGCTATATTACGTTTCGAGCCTAACCCTCAAGGGTCTGGCGCTGGGCTTGAGCTATTCAAAGTACAGCTTCTCACCGCTGTTTGTTCTGGTTGCGCTGGTCCGCCGGCGCTGGTCCGTCATGTTGATCTCCTTCATCCCACCCGCGATTGGCCTGCTATTTGCGTGGAAAAGGCTGGGCGGAAGTTTGATCAGTCTGGCGACGGAGCCCCTGAAGACCTCCCGCGTCGCCATGGGCCCCGGATATGCCGACATTATGACGCCGGTCGAACTCCTGTTGCACAACGCCGGTCTTGCTCCCGGCCTCGTGTATCTTCTGCCTACTTTGCTTGGCCTGGGTGCGGCGGTGGCAATAGCGTTATGGATTGGCAGAGCAACCTTGACCGGTGAACAGGAGTTTTCCCTTATCATCCTGTTCACGCTGCTTTGCTTCAAGCACGTCATCTACGATTACGTTGTCTTGTTGGTGCCGGTGGCATCTCTGCTTGCAGCACGTCGTTCGCGAGCGCGAACCCTCGGGTTTGTGAGCGTTGCCTATTTCTGGTTTGGCAGCACCGTGCAAAATAAATTGCGGCCCGGGCTACACCTTGATACTGCACTCCTGGACCTGGCATGCTTGCTGACTCTCTGCACCGTTGTCGCCCGAATCTTCTTCCAGCAGGAGGTAGTCGCAACGGGCGATCCTGAGCACGAAGCAACCAGCATGCACGTTTTGCAGACGAACTAGTCGTGAAGATGGCATCGGAAACGATTTTAGTCAACGCCTATGGAGAGTGAAAGGGTAATATGCTACACGGAGAGCGGCGTGGGACCGGGCCAAGGGGTCTGCAATTTCGCTCAAGAATCAGTCTACCCGATCAGTGAATTGTCCTCCCCATGGGTTTCCCAGTGGATATTATCTTTGGGTTAACTTCGTTATCAATAGACCGCACGGAAACCTGGCGGTTGCATTTCTAGAAGGGCTGATCATCAGTCTAGACAAGGGCAAAATTGCAGGGGAAACATATGAGTTCTGGTTCAAAGAGAATCCCCTCACTTGATGGCATCCGTGCTGTCTCGATTTCGCTCGTCTTGATTAGTCATTATTGCAGAGATGTCGGCTGGCACGAACCTCTCGATTTCGGTTCGCTCGGCGTTCGAATATTTTTCGTGATATCTGGGTATCTAATCACAGGGCTCCTCATAAGCGAAATGGAAAGGCACGGCGGCATCAACCTGTACCGGTTTTATTTTCGACGAACCCTACGGATATTTCCTGCCTTCTACTTTTACATTGCTTGCATGTTGTTTTTAGCAGGTTTCGGACTTGCCAATCTCACATGGGGACAAGCGGCAATTGCCTTTACGTACACCAGCAATTATCTTCAGCCGCGGCTTCCGTTTACGGTCGTGCACAGTTGGTCGCTAGCAACAGAGGAGCAGTTCTATCTAATATGGCCTGCCGTACTGTCAATCTCGGGGCGTTGTCGGGGCACAGTAGCGCTCTTAGGACTTCTTGTAGCAGCGCCGCTCTTGAGCCATATCCTGAGCAGGCGATTCGGTCACGTACCTGCATTTTTTAACGGACCTATCGGCATCGGCTGTCTTCTTGCTCTTGTTCAAGACACTCTACACCGTGTTAGCCACTATCGTTTGTGGGTCCGTTCGCGGCTCGGCCTTCTGCTGCCGCTTTTAATCGTCATCCTCAGCATGTGTGCATATCATGCGAGTGGCATTCAGGACACGGTCTTATCGCTATTCATGAATGCGACAATTGCTCTGTGGATTGATTGGTCAGTCATGAGGTCGGAGGGGGTTTCGTTTCGCTGCTTGAATAGCAGATGGGTTGTCTATATAGGCGTCCTTAGCTACTCCCTTTACCTGTGGCAACAACCGTTTTTATCCCTACTACATACGCATCCTGCGCTGGTGCTCAGCGGGCGCTGGACTTTGCTTTCAAAGACAATGCCGCGGTTTTCGATGATAGCGATCTGCACTCTAATTTCTTATTACCTGGTGGAGCGTCCTATGCTTCGCTTTCGATCCTGGCTCGAGCCCAAGATATTTTCCGTACAGCCGGCCAAAAAACTGATGGGCGCATCACTCGGAATACCACCTTCCGTCGACGAGTATACTGTCAACGCTCATGGAACCGGGATGTAAAGTACGGCGGCAGATCCTGAACTTAAAGAGGCTGGTTCCCATCTTTATGTCCTTTCAGTTTAGTGGACTCCTATAAACAGTGCCACCCTCTCTGTGCACGGAGCCAACCTACATGTGCTTTTTACCAATGTATCCCTCGAAACGGTTGCCCAAACCCCAAAGATGCTCGCAACAATAACCCGCAGGCAAGCACTGCGACAAAGGCCACAGTCATCAGCGCATCCTGTAACAACGTGCCGACCTTTTCCTTAAGCGCCGCATATTGCACCACGAAATAAACTGGGAGGTCGCCCGCTGCCACCGCGACTACCGCACCGAACATGCCATAGTAGTGAAATCCCAATGGAATAAGCGTGAATAGAGAGACCACGAAGACCAGGTTTGCGGCTGCGTTATAGTGCGCCTTGGAGAGCGCCAAAATTGCGGAACTGACCGTACTGTAAAGGGTCGTATGCCACAATCCGATGGCGAGGATCCCGACCATCCAGGATGCGTCACGGTAGCGATGGTCGTAAAGGTGCGATACGAACATATCCCCCGTGCAGGCGATCAGAATCAGTCCCAAACCGCCGACCGCCAGTACCGGCAATCTATATTTCAACAATACCGCACGGTATTCCACGCGCGGCCGGTCCGCAAACCGTGCAATGAACGGAAACCCGACCCTCGAGCAAAATAACCCAATAATCTGTCGCGGCAAATCAGAGAGCTGGAAGGCTATTCCATAAACGCCAAGCGTTTCGATCGATACGAGTTTGCCCAGGATCAACCTGTCCGACTGTTGAGCCAAAAAGGTGAGTGCTGTTCCAATCAAAATCCATTTGCCGAAGTGAAGGATTGAGAGGCAGCACTCCCTATCGAGGACAAACCGAGGACGAAGCTCTGGAATCAGGCGATAGCTGGCGGCCATGCGCACAATTTCGGATGCGAGCCTCCCGGCCACAAGTGCCCACAGCGATGGCGAAACAAATGCCCAGGCCAGCGTGACGACAAACTGCACCACCTGACCCAGCAACTCCACGGATGAGAGCTTGCCGACCCCTATGTGGCGCGACAACGTCAGCAAACTAGGTGAGCTGACCCCGGCAAGGACGCAACTAAACCCCAGAGCCGGCAGCAGCAGAATCATTCGCGGTTCGTGGTAAAACCTGGCCACGGGCCACGCGACCACAATGGTCATCAACCAGAGACCGGCTCCGCGCAGCACTTGCAGGCTCCAGGCCGTGTTCAGAAAGAGCGGTTCATCCCCCCGCGGGTTCTGGATGATACTGTCTGCCAACCCGATATGGGAGAAGAGACTAAGGCCTACGAGTACGGTCGTCAGCAAGGTCATGACGCCGAAGTACTCGGGCGAAAAAAGACGAGCTAGGACCACGCTGCTTGCCGTGCGCAACGAGAGAGAAATCACGTAGTACGCGATCACGTACAGGGTGCCTCGGACCGCCTGCCTCTTCAGTCCCTGGGGCTCACTGGGAGGACCTTGCTGGGTCAGAATCTTCTCCTGGTCGACGCCAATGGTCATAGCTTCGAGATACTCCAAACGTGACCCGAAGGTTGAAAATCTGAGCGCTCAGTTGATTTTAATATTTTTCAGTCCATCGGTCTCGTAAACGTGATGCTAAACAAATCTTCTGAACAGCAACAGGGAAATCGCCCCACACGATCGTATGTGGTCACACAGCTCGCTTGCCACTCACGTCCTGGCCTGAGCTTGGTAAAATACTATTGGGCACTTTCGATACGGTAACAGTTACTTTAGGTTCCCGTTTGAGTACAACCGAACCGATGTTATTCTCTGGACCAGAGAGGCTTGGATTGTCATCCATTTTGCAGCATGAGAACAAGCTGTGGGACGCCGTGATCATTGGGGGCGGCATGGGGGGAAGCTTCACTGCATACGCCCTCGCCAAAGCCGGACACGACGTGTTGCTCATCGATTACGGCAACGAAGACATCTCGTCCTCCACCACAGAGCCATTAAACGATCTGGAAACCCGGCTAGCGGAAAGCAAGTGGCCTACGATGAGCGCCGTGGAAGTGGACGGAGTCATGAATCGACACTATCTACCGATCGGTACGGGGATCGGCGGCAGCACCAACCTATACGCGGCAGCATTGGAACGCTTTGATCGGCTCGACATTGACGCTCGCGAGGGTTCACAGCATCGAGCCGGCGGTTGGCCGATCAGCTATGACGAACTTCTTCCCCACTACGAAGAGGCTGAACGGCTGCTTCACGTCTCCGGTACGCAGGACCCACTCGCCACCGATATAGCCAACCATATTCCTCCCCCGCCACCGCTCGGCCCCTGCGATGCTCATTTCGTCGAGTTCTTCGCGGCAAAGGGGCTACATCCCTATCGGCTTCACGTTGGCATCCGCTATCGGCCTGGTTGTGACGAATGCCTTGGCCAGTTGTGTTACAAAAACTGCCGGGCTGACGCGCGTTCTGTGCTTTCCGAATCCTCCCGAAAGCCAACGATCATGGCGCGCAGCGAAGTTGTCAAGCTTGAAGCGCTTTCAGACCACGTCACCCATGCAGTCGTGCGCCAGGGTAGTCGCCAGTTCGAGATCCAAGCAAAAGTTTTCGTGTTGGCTGCAGGAGCGATTCATTCTCCGAAATTGTTGCTCCTATCCAGGAACGAACATTGGCCAGAAGGCCTGGCCAATCGCTCCGGCATGGTTGGCCGTAACCTAATGTTCCACGGAAGCCAGGCATTCACTCTGTGGCCGAGCAAAAAGCGGCCCGGCACAGGACCACGAAAGTCCATCGCTTTTCGCGACTTCTATCAGGTTGGCGGCCAACGCTACGGGTCCGTTCAATCAAGTGGGCTCGAATTGCCGTATGGTCTGTTATTGGTCCATCTCTATACACTGTTTGACCGTGGCAGGTTGAGAAAACTTCGCCTTCTACGTCCCCTTCTGCGGATACCAGCCGCGATCGCGACCCGGATTCTTGGCCCCGGAACTATCTTCGTGTGCATCATTGAGGACATGCCCTACCCGGAAAATCGGGTCGTGCTCGACGACAGGGAACCCGATGGCATCATAATCAAGTACACCATCAAGGAGGAATTGCGAGAACGGACGACCCGCTTCCGCAAGCTTTTGACAGCGCGGTTCAAAAGCCGGCGGATCACTTTCCATTCCCGGGATGTTGAGCTTAACTATGGCCATCCTTGCGGGACTTGTGTGATGAGCAATAGCCCGTCAACTGGGGTAGTCGATCGAGACTGTCGGGCGCATGGAATCGCCAATCTCTTCATCGCGGATGCATCCTTCATGCCTTCGAGCGCCGCAACCAACCCATCCCTCACCGTCGCAGCCAACGCGCTCCGAGTGGCCGGCAAGATTCATCGGATGTTAGCCGGCGATCCGACCTGGAACGCTTCGGAGCCTGCCGAGAGCGGGCAAACCTACGCCTGAGGTAGTTAGGAAACGGGTTCCAACGTCACGACCGAGGGGTTATGGTTGCGCGCGGGCCCGAAGTCCGGTTGAGCGGCTTGTGTTCGAGATCGGCAAAAGTCAGGCTACTGCTGAATTTGTACTGCGACCTGCGACGTGTGAGTCTGCGCATTCGAGGCCGAGGCCGTGAGAGTCACGGTAAACCTTGCACCACTCGCATTCGCTGAATACCCGCAGCCCGAGACCCACAATGCCCCGCCAATGCATGCCGCAGCCAGCATCAGCCGGAACGACCACTGGGCAAGCGAACGCCTACGCGTCTTCGCCAAGCCCAACATGGAGATGAACCCCCAGGGCATGACCCAGCCGAAGGCCATCGTTCCGCCCGGTGAAGGGTGGGGAGTCTGCACGGGTGCAAAGGCCGCTTGGTTGGAAACCATCATGGTGACCGTGCTCACGACCGGGGCGCCGCTCGGTGTCACGCTTGAGGGACTGAAGGTACAAGTTACGCCCTTAGGCAATCCGGAACAGGTCGAGGTTGATCGGCAAGTTAAACCCATTTTCTGGTATCAAGGTCACAGTCAAATTCGATGCCTGCCCCGGAGTGAGGTTTACGCTGGTCGCGCTCACCACCATCGCATACTCGGGAGCTGAAACATTCACGGACAGGGCCGTGGATGTCGACGGGGAGTCGTTTGCATCCCCTCCGTAGGAGGCAACGATGGAGTGAGTACCAATCGGCAGGGATGCCAAATTCAAAGTAGCCCCTCCGCTTGCGCTCAACTGCGCTGTACCGAGACTGTTTGTACCGTCGAGGAAGGTGACTGTCCCCGTGGGCACAGTGCTGCCGGACTGCGGCGCAACCGCCGCGGTAAAAGTTACGGGCTGTGACGGCAACACCGCGGTCGACGACGCCGAGAGGGTGGTTGTGGTGGGTTCAGGGCCCAGTGGGGCAGATACGACCGCGGCAACCGTTACGCTTACAGCGGACGAGACCGAACTACCGTCCTTGCTGTCCCCTCCGTAAGAGGCAACGATCGAATCGGTTCCGGCTGGGAGGGTTGTCGCCAACGTAGCCATCCCGCCAGCATTCAAAGATGCCGTTCCCAGGGTGATTGTCCCGTCCAGGAACGTCACCGTGCCTGTAGCAACATTGCTACCACCCTGCGGCGACACAGCAGCCGTGAATATTACAGTCTGCCCGCTGGTTATTTGTGTCGCCGATGCTTGCAAGGTGGTGGATGATGCAATGGTGCTTTGGCCCACGACCACAGTCACCACCTGCGACACGGAGCCGGCATCCTGGCTGTCTCCAAAATAAGAAGCCGTGATGGAGTGGGTTCCCGCTGCCAGGGCGGTAGTACTCAATGTCGCCGTCCCACCCGCGTTCAACGATGCCTTGCCCAGGCTTATCGTGCCGTCATAAAACTGGATAGAGCCGGCCGGCACGCCGTTGCCCGATTGCGGCGCCACCTTGGCGGTGAACGAGACGCTCTGACCAACCGCTATCTGCGTAGCGGAAGCCGTCAGCGTCGTTGTCGTTGCTACCGCCGTTGGCCCTACGACCACACTCACTCCCGGCGACACAGAGCTGCTGTCCCCGCTATCGCCAGCGTAGGATGCCTTGATCGATTGCGTCCCAGCCGCCAGGGTGGTCGTGGTGAACGTTGCTACCCCGCTCGCGTTCAAGGTCCCTGTACCCAGGCTCGTGGTCCCGTCCAGGAACGTAACGGTACCAGTCGGCACATTGCTGCCCGACTGAGGCGTGACGGTTGCCGTGAAGATCACGCTCTGTCCAACGTTGATCGCAGTTGCCGAAGAGGCAAGGGCCGTGTTGGTGGCTACGACAGCAGAAGCAATGGTGACGGTAAGGGGTGGTGATGTCGAACTCGGCGTCATTGGAATCGCCGCCGTAAGAAGCGGTGATGGAGTCCGGTCCAGCGGGAAGCGTCGTGGTGCTCAAGTTGGCTGTACCGGCTGGGCTGAGAGTCGCCGTACCCAGGGAGGTGCTTCCGTTATAGAAGGTGACCGTCCCCGTCGGCGTGTTGGTACCCGACTGTGCGCTAACCGTTGCCGTCAGGGTGACGCTTTGTCCCGTGTTGGCGGAGGCCGGAGACGCCTGCAAAGTAGTCGTGGTCGCCGCCAGCGCCGCGGTTCCCGTTGCGAACACCGTCATGGAATAGGGCGGCAGCGAGTACGGCGTCGCCGGGTTGAAATTGCTGACGTTGGTCTGCGTGGGCGCGGCGACGACCGGACTGTTGGTAAACAAGCCTTCGTTGTTGTCCGTAGGATTGAGTGAGGTCAATTGACTGATGACGACACTGCCGCTGGGCGCATTGACCCCGGAGAACGTCACCGGCAGAGACCCGCTGCGGCTCAGATTAAAGACGACCACGCTATTCTGCGTGCCGTTGGTAAAGGCGAACGACTGCAGGTAGTGTGCGTTGGCCAGTTGGATGGAATCGTTGCTGCTTTGCGCCTGGTTCCATGTCGGGTTGGTTCCCGATACCGTGGTGGCCAGCAAGGTCGGAAGAATGGCTGAGTTGGCCAACTGCAGGGCATAAAACTGTGGGCGCTTCAGGTTCGTCTCCCCACCCATATCAATCACCGAACCCCACAAGGGAACCGTTTCATTGGGGATGGAGGAGTTGTTGAATGCATTTACATATTCGGGAAGCGCGAACATATTCTGGGTGGTGATTCCCAGATCACGCATCATCAGCAGCAGGTGATCGGCCATGGCAATGCCCGCTCCCAGGCCCGCGGCCACCTGGTTCACCATGGTTTGCGGCGCTGTGCCCGAGTTCGTGCTCAAGTTTACTTCGTACACGGCCAACTTGGCCGGTGGGCTTCCAGCGGCCGCGGCATGGGCTTGCTGGTACATGTAGTTGCCGCTCGCAGTCGACGACGAATCGACCTGCTCAGGCTGGGCGAACATCGGCCCAAAGATGGCCTCGTTCGAACCATAATCATTGAGGCTGTTGAACAGGTAAGGCGCGGCGGCGACGGAGTCATACCCGGAGCTGCTCGCCATCTCCTGCGTGGTCCAGTTGGGCTGCTCCGCCCAGCTCCCCATCACCAGGTCGAACTTGCTGGCGTCGTACGAAGCCGATGCCCGTGCAGCCGCAAAAGCGGTCGCAGCAACATTGCCATACGCTGCTGGATTGGCAATCGCTTCACCGGCAAAATAGCCACTGTTCCACATCTCATTGCCCAACTCGAGATGGATAGTCGGGAAAGACGGACGTCCACGGCGCCGATTGGCCCAGGGACGCGCGGATGGCGCCGTAGGGGGTCGAGGCGTCCCCCGCCAGATACTGAATCAGATTCTGCATGTCAGCCGCTGAAATACCGGCTGGAACGGTGTACCACGGCTCAGCGCCAACGGTTTGGGAAAGCACCAGGAAGTCGTGCAGCCCGATGGAGATATCGTCCTGCTCCGTCTGTCCCTCGCTGTACCCTGCACGCTGCCGGGCAAATGGCACTGCGAGCATATTGTCGGTAGTGCTGGCAAAGTCCGCGCCGCCATCCATAAAACGCAATACCCCTGGCTGCAGGGTCTTGAGGGTGTCGACAACCGCATTGCGAAAGGCCGTCGGATTATTCGCAGCCGCCGGCTCTGTGAGCGCCACGTCATCCAGATAGATCTGGCCGCCGGAAATCGAAAAAGTCAATGCGGCTGTCCCAATGTAGGTCCCGTCTTCCGCGGCGTTGAATGTAGTAGCTGTAGTCCTGCCATTGATTGGTCAGGGTCACGTTTTGATCGAGATAGCTTACACTGCCGTGTCCGGTGGTTGCGGGTCTCCCAAAGGACACATTGATCTGGTTGCTGCCGCTGACGGCTTTGGCGCGAAAAGTCAGCGTGTAAGCGCCGTTGAGTTGGAGAAAAGAGCGCCCGTTGTACGAATCAAAATAGGAATTCACCTGGGCTGACTGACCGCTTGCTGCCGCGTTGATCGCGAGCGCCTGCTTACCGGGCGTTTCCGGCGATAGATCCGTTGTATCGGGGGAGAAGGTCGCACCTCCCGAAGCCGTTACCCACCAACCAGCCTGTGGGTTCCCCGGTACCAGCATGCGGACTTGCACAACGTCTCCCGGTGCAGGCGCGGGGGAAAGGGGTGATGAGAAGGTCAGGGTGATGCCGGATGAGTTGCTGACGGTGTTTCCGGTGATCGTGCCCGTCTGCCCCTTGGCTGCGCCGTAGAGGACCTGGAACGTGGCTCCCTGAAGAAAATTCGCCGGCCACACGTTGGACGTATCAGAATCCGTACAGGTTGTTGCCGTGGCGGCCTGGCAATTCAGAATGGAGGACCACATCTCGGCTTCGAATCCCGGATTGCGAACGGCGAGGTTGCGCGAGATCTGGCCGGAATCATAGTAGCTCTGACCACCGATATTGATTCCCAGGTGCTTTACCGGCGACTGCTGGACGGTTGTCCCAATCGCGAAATTGGTCGGCTGCGAGGAGGAGGAAATAGTGTAGGCAGCCGAGGCGACCGCGCTGTTGTTGCTGCCCGTGGCCGTGGCGATAGCCTCCAACGTCTCCGTCGTGCTCACGGTGATCGGGCCCGTATACGGAGTCGACGATGTGGTCGGCGTTGTGCCGTTGGTCGTGTAGTAAATGCTTGTGCCCGACGTTACATCCGCGATCGTCACCAACTGCGCCGAGGTATAGGTTCCGGCGACAGGGGAGAAGGCCGGCGTTGCCACCGCATTGGTGATGGTGTAGGCAGCGGACGCGATAGCGCTGTTCGTGGCGCCCGTGGCCACCGCGATGGCATGCAGCGTCCTCGTCGAGCTAAGCGTAAAAGGCGCGGTGTAGGGGATTGAAGACGTGGTCGGCGTCGAGCCGTTGGTGGTGTAGTAGATGGTCGCGCCTGACGTGGCATCGGAGATGCTCACGGACTGCGCAGTGGTGTAGGTCCCGGCGGCAGGCGAGAACGTTGGCGTCGCCGCTTGTGCAGTGATGGTGTAGGCAGCAGGCGCAACCGCGCTGTTCGTGCTGCCCGCGGCGACTGCAATGGCTTCCAGCGTCTCAGTCGAACTAACCGTGATGGGGCCGGTGTAGGCGGTCGAAGACGTGGTCGGCATAGTTCCGTTGGTGGTGTAGTAGATGGTTGCGCCTGACGTAGCATCGGAGATGCTCACGGACTGCGCAGTGGTATACGTACCGGCGGCAGGAGAGAAGACCGGCGTTGAAACGGTAGGCGTGATGGTATAAGCGGCGGTTGCAACCGCGCTGTTCGTGGCGCCCGTGGCCACCGCGATGGCCTGCAGCGTCCTCGTCGAGCTAAGCGTAAAAGGCGCGGTGTAGGGGATTGAAGACGTGGTCGGCGTCGTTCCGTTGGTGGTGTAGTAGATGCTTGCGCCTGATGTGGCGTCGGAGATGCTCACGGACTGCGCAGTGGTATAGGTCCCGGCGGCCGGCGAGAACGTCGGCGTTGCCGCTTGTGCAGTGATCGTGTAGGCAGCAGACGCAACCGCGCTGTTGGTGCTGCCCGTGGCCACCGCAATGGCTTCCAGCGTCTCTGTCGTGGTCACCGTAATCGGACCGGTGTACCGGGTCGAAGACGTTGTCGGCGTAGTTCCGTTGGCAGTGTAATAGATGGTTGCGCCTGACGTGGCATCCGAAATGCTCACTGTCTGCGCTGTGGTATACGTACCGGCAGCAGACGAGAACGTCGGCGTTGCCGCTTGCGCGGTGATTGTGTAGGTAGCTGACGCGACCGCGCTGTTGGTATCGCCCGTGACTGCCGCAATGGCTTCCAGCGTCTCCGTCGTGCTCACTGTGATCGGGCCCGTATACGGGGTCGACGATGTGCTCGGCGTTGTCCCGTTGGTCGTGTAATAAATGGTCGCGCCTGACGTGGCATCCGAAATGCTCACTGACTGCGCTGTGGCATACGTGCCGGACGCCGGCGAGAAGGTTGGCGTTGCCGCTTGCGCCGTGATCGTGTATGTAGCTGACGCGACCGCGCTGTTGGTATCGCCCGTGACTACCGCAATGGCTTCCAGCGTCTGCGTCGTGCTCACCGGGATCGGACCCGTGTACCGGGTCGACGATGTACTCGGGGTCGTCCCATTGGTCGTGTAATAAATGGTCGCGCCAGACGTAGCATCCGAGATGCTCACTGACTGCGCTGAGCTATACGTGCCGGCGGCAGGCGAGAACGCCGGCGTTGCCGCCTGTGTAGTGATCGTGTAGATAGCCGACGAAACTGCGCTGTTGGTGTCCCCCGTGGCTACTGCAATCGCCTGCAGGGTCTCAGTCGAACTGACCGCGATGGGGCCCGTATACGGCGTCGACGACGCGGTCGGCGTCGAGCCGTTGGTCGTGTAATTAATGGTTGCGCCTGGAGTAGCATCCGAGATGCTCACTGACTGCGCAGAAGTATACGTACCGGGGCCCGGTGAGAAGGACGGCGTTGCAACCGTCACTTGCGGTGTGATGGTGTAGGCGGCCGACGCGACCGCGCTATTGGTGTCACCCGCGACTACCGCGATCGCCTCCAGCGACTCCGATGAGCCAACCGAAATGGGAGCTGTGTACTTTGTCGACGAAGTAGTTGGCGTCGACCCGTCGGTCGTGTAGTAGACGGTTGCACCCGAGGTGGCATCCGAGATGGTCACCGACTGCGCTGAGGAATACGTTCCAGCGCTCGGAGAAAATGTGGGCGTTGATGCGGGAATTGTACCGCCATTGATCGTGTATACCCCGGTGCTCAGGCCGCTGGGCATCGTGCCCCCATAGTTAGTACCCGATCTCGCGCATAAAGTTTGGCTGGAGGATACGGCGACCGGGCTGGAGTACAGAGTGCCCACACCGCAAGTGCCGTCGTTAGCAGGAATGGGAGTTACCGAACCAGCGCAGGTAGACGCACTCAAGACGTAACAACTGTACGAGTTCCTGGTTGTGCTTGAAATCGTCACGGCCTGGGTTCCCGCATAGCTACCTGGGGCTGGCGAGAAGGTAGGGTTGGCGGTAGCGGGAGCACCGTTCACGGGGGCTGTCGATCCTGGACTAGCGGTGGCTGAATTAACCGTGTAGCTGAAGGAGTTGACATACAGGGGCACCGCTGACGGCTCATTCGGGCCACTCCCCACACCAGACATGAGACCAACCCAGCCCGTCGTGCTATCTAGATAAGCTGGTATTGAAACGTTAGACCACGTGTGCGTGTAGTACGTACCCGTTCCAGATGTGCTTGAGGAACAGGAGCCGGCTGCCAGCGTAGCATCATACATGCATAGGCTGAAGTTTGAGCCGTCATAAGAAACCGTGGCCGAGTAGGTATCCCCCGTAGTCGTGCCTGATGCGTTGGATGGAGAGTTTAGCGGCACTGGGGAGGTGCTGTATCTCGTTGTGCTCCAATAGTTCGGAAACACCTCGTCAGGATTGCAAGGGATCTGCTGCTGTTGATAGAGCTGTACGTTCGAGTAAGTATATGAGGAGTCCGACGCCTGCAAGTAGTCCGAATTTGAGAATGACAGCGCGAATGTGTTGTTGGTTGGCCCCACGTTGGTCGCCTGGTAAAATCCCCCCTCGCAACCAGCCCCAGCCGTGAATTGCTGGTTTGTGTATCCAGAAGGATACGTAGCATTCTGGACAACAAACGCAAAATTCCACCGATCGGGAACAAAGGTGAACGTAGAGGTGAACGCTCTTACGTCCACAACACTTTTATAAAACATCCCGTAGCCTGCATGTCCACCACCTACCCCAACAAGCTCTATCTGCGATCCGGATACTACGGGGAATCCAGATGCCCCCCTAAGCCAGAAATCTGTGGCGGGAACCGGGTAAGCTCCCGCCGCGCTGCACGCTCCGTTGGTTCCAGAGTTAAACGAGGAACAGCTAAAGACTTGTGCGCGCCCATAACAGGCGGCGGCGAATAAAATCGCGAGGATAATCAGCTTCTTCATTTGCAATACCATTCGGTCGCGGCAATGTTGTTCCAGCACTCCATCTGGCCATTCGCTGCAACAGTGATCGCGTCTCCGATGCTTCCCGTGGTCGCAGTCGTATCAGGTGGATAAGTTGGCGCTACGCTGCAGGCACCCGAAGCCGAGGCGCTGAATCCTGATGAGCAATTGAAGGTCGTTTGGGCAAATGCAGAACTCAGACACGCCAACGCGATCGCTGCGATGAATAGGTACCTCTTCATCAGCACACCGATCCACTTGGACTTGCAGCCAAATGGACAAACCCACTCGCGAGCGGATTTTTGAGCGTAATCGAACCTTTGGCGCCTCTAGATCCGCCGAGAGTAGGGAGGGCCGGCTGCGCATTTGCCATCCGGGTCGAAGTTGCAGGTTCAATCAGGAGGGATAGACGAAAGAGGAGAGAAAGCCGAACGATCTCCTTTAACGAAAAGGCAAAGGATCGATTTTCGCGCGGGGGATTGCACATCATTGAGCTCCTTCAGATCCAATCGCGCTCTTGCGCGAGCGCCTCACATCTAAAGGAACTAAGGAGTCATTAAGCCAAAAACAACAGCACCACAATGAAGGTCTGCAATTACGAAAGACACGTACCGAAACGGCGGTCGTTCCATCCGCGCGCCACGCTTTTTGGGCGACAGCCGTCGCCGCTGCCCTTTTAGTAGCTTGGGCAACTATCTGTTGGGGCGGCTAATCATTCTGTCGAGTATAGAGCCTCAAGTATCACCCGATAGAAACCTATTATGTAAATTGCATCCGACAAAAGTTGCACGAAAAATTTAGTTGCGATCGCACGGGAGAGCTCAAGCGATGCGCGCCGCAGGGCCCATGGCCCTCCGGATAGAACTTCTGTAATCAGCATAGCGCCGCGAACCCGTTACGAACGGCATTAATTTCGCTTTAGCACTTGAGTACCGCTGGAGATCTACGGCTAACAATCGTTAGCCCTTCCCAACTTCCGGCGCGTCGGGGCGGCTCAATACAATACACTGGTGATAATCAACACCACAATCCTGACTGGCTGGAACAATTATGCTGCCGCGGTTTTTTCCTGAAAACATTGGGACATCCGATCGTGCCAGAAGCTAAAGCATATCCATGCGAAGCATCCATCGTGATTGTGTCGTTCAATACAAGGGACACATTGCGCGAATGCCTCGAAACGGTACAGCGTGAGTCGAAAGACCTACGGATCGAAACGTTCGTGGTGGACAACGACTCCGGGGACGGGTCTGCACAGATGGTCGAAGATGCTTTTCCTGCGGTCCGCCTCATAAAAAGCACTGTCAATCTTGGCTTTGGCGCCGCCAACAATCTTGCGATTCATGCGGCCCAGGGCCGGTACATCATCCTGCTGAATTCGGATGCATTCCTGGGCCAGGACTCCCTGCGACTTGCCATCGACCATATGAATCGTCAGCCCGAGGTAGCGCTCGGCGGCGCTCGGCTTGTGGGAAGGGATCTCTCATGGCAGCCGTCGGCACGCATGTTTCCCAGTATCCGCACCGACGCTCTGGTGATGACTGGCCTCGCGGGCCGATATCCTAAATCCAAATTTTTTGGACATTTTGATAGAACCTGGGCTGACCCTTCACAACCGGCTCAGGTGGATTGGGTGCCGGGCGCCTTCTCCATCATCCGTGCCGACGTGCTCGAAGAGTTAGGGGCTTTCGACCCGCGATTCTTCCTCTATGGAGAAGAAGTTGATCTTTGCCGCCGAATCAAGAGCGCGGGCTACGAGATCTGGTATTGGCCCGACATTCTCGTGGTACACGTCGGCGGAGAATCTTCACGTCACATGAGCGATGTTGGTCTTGCCGGATCACAAGTTGTTTCCTGGCGCATGCGAAGCACCCTGCTCTATTACAGAAAGCACCACGAGAGGTCGGCGTGGCTTTCCAAGTGGCTGGAGCTCGTGCTCTATCGGGTTTTCTCCCTGCGCAATTTATTCAGCAGGGATCCCCGGCGAAAGCTACGTAGGCAAAGGTATAAGGACCTCGCTGAGGCCGTTCGCCTGGCCTGGATTGAGACAAAGGGCGGCCGCACGTCGCCACCCCGGCCCTGGTGATCGAGCAAGCATCCGTATGAAGATCAAGCGTCCCATCAAATCGGTGGTAAGCAGCCTGCTGTCGCGGCTTCTTCGTATCACATCTCCGCTTCGAGAAGGGCTCGCACGCATCTACGCCCATGCTCATCTTGCCGCGGACTTACGTCAGCGGCTGCCTGCCTCCGTTGTCGTGCTCGGAAGGGTCTCAGTCCACGGCACCGGTCGCATCCACGTAGGGGAGCATGTGCTGCTGTACCCCGACGTCCATTTGGAAACCCAGGGAGATGCTCGCATCGAGCTGGGCGATGGGCTCGTTATTTCGCGCGGCACCCACATCGTAGCGATGGCCGGGGTGACGATCGGAAAAGGCAGCATGATCGGTGAATACACCAGCATTCGTGATGCAAATCATACCCGCGAGCCCGATCGACCCTTTCGCGACTCTGGTTTTGCTGCAAAACCGATCACCATCGGCGAGGAGGTCTGGTTGGGACGGGGCGTCACCGTCCTCGGCGGAGTCCAGATTGGCGACCAGGCAACCGTCGGCGCCAATGCGGTTGTGACGCGCGATGTACCGGAAGGCGTAACCGTGGTTGGCATACCGGCTATGCCCATTTCTCCAAGAATGCCCTAGCTTTAATCCGATCCACGTGTGCGGCTCGATGTCACAACATTGCGGCGGCCTGGGTACAGCGTCGAGCAACATCTGGCAACCGGATTCCTTCGCGTCCGCAATGGTACGATACATTCTGCTCCCCTCATAATCACGCAACTGAAAGAACCAGGATGCGCTATCTGCTAGTTACCAGCATTCCGTTTGCCCGGCAGAACGAATCGATTTTGGTCGACGGGCTCTGGGCAGAAGACTTGAGGGGTTTAGTGGCAGCTGTGGGTGCCGTGACCGTTGCAGGCCCTGAAGTAAGTGCCGGAAGTATCGAGCCCTGGGGACCAGCCGTGGCCACGCTAAAAGCGGACGACCACATTTCCTTCGTGTCCTTGCCCGAACATAGGACGGGCTTCAATCCTCAGAAGCTCCTCCGTAGCCGAAAGGTCCTTCGCCAGGTAATTGAAACCGCCGATCTTATCCATTCTTCAAATCTTTTCCCCCCATACACATCGTTGTATTACGCGCATGACCTCGCGATTCGCCTCAAAAAGAAAACATTGTTCGTTGTAGCCGAAGATTTTTACGACATGCAGGCTTGGGGATGGCTTAGGCTTGAAACCAATTGGCTGAAGAGATGGCGCGCTCGGTGGCAACTTCGACGGCTCGACCAGCATGTGAAAAAACGAGTGCGTACCAGCTCGCTCACCTTCCTGCACACACCCGCTGCAGTGGCACGCTATCGCTCCTACGCGGCGAATGCGGTTGCGATTCGACAGTCAGTGCACGAAAAACAGGATGTAATTTCGATCGAACAGCTGCAGGCGAAGTGCACGTCCATTCGTAACAATGAACCGCTCATATTATGCGCTGCATGCCGCATGGAGTTCCTCAAGGGCATGGACTTTGTCGTGCGGGCCATCGCTATCTTGAAACAGCGCGATATCCTGGTTCGCGCGCACCTCTATGGGCAGGGCAAACAGCTTGCCAGATTCAGACACCTGGCCGCGAAGCTCGGGGTTGAGGACCAGGTCGACCTGCCAGGGCCACTGGCGCCGATGGCTGTATTGCGGGAAGCGCTGGCCAAGGGACATCTGTTTTTGATGCCGCACCTCACGACCGATTTCGGCAGGGCCTTCTTTGATGCCATGGCCGCGGGCAGCCCAGTCATCGCATTTCGATCCGTAGCCAGCGAAGACACGGTGAGGGACGGCATCGATGGACTCATTACGCCCAATGCTGATGACGAGGGCCTCGCAGACGGCATTGCACGGTTCCATCGCGATAGAGAGCTGCTTGTTCGGGCGGCCCACGCTGCTCGGACTCGTGCTCTCGGAAATACCAGAAGCTTTTGGAACCAATATCGGATTCAGATGATCCAAGGGCTATTCGACGCGCCCCCGCCAGAATAGGGCGCCGCGAACGGATGACTGCCCCGCGGGCACGATCGCAACCGGCATGCCTCGCCGTAGTCATTAGCGATGCCACACCAGTGGCCCGGCCCAGTGCGGTAGCTCCTTAAGTGCACAAAAAGCCGCTCAGTTGCTCTGCTTCGCACCCCTGAGTGGATCCCATACCAATCAGTGTATGAGTCCAGTAAACTAATCGAACAATAGATGTCTGTCATCGTTCTCATTCCGGGGTTGCTCTGCGTTCTTGCACTGTTGCGCGGCAATACAAGGCGAGCGTTCCTCGACGTATTTATACCCGTCCTCATCTTCTGCCCAACAGTCTATTACTGGAGACCGCCTCACCTCCCTCCCGTCAGTCTTGTCGACGCAGCGTGTATACCGCTGGGATTGGGAATTTTGTACTTTGACCTTCCCAAATGGAAGTTGACCCGGACGGATTTCTGGATGGTGCTGTTTGTCTTCAGCGCCGTTTATGAGCAATACGAAAGGGCGACCGTTCACAACAATGACACCCTGGACTGGGCGTGGAGTTTGTTCGCGATTGTAGCGGCCGGTGCGATCCCCTATATGGCCGGCAAAGTGGTTGCCGAGCAGCCGGGAGTGCGTCTGGAAGCGGTCAGGCGATATACATGGCTCCTGGCGGGCGCAGCGCTCTTGTCGATTCCCGAGTTTTTGAAACAAATAAATCTATTTCGCCGCTTTTGGGTCAGGTTTTTTCCTGGCCAGTATCTGGAATTAGTCACTGCAACCCGTAACGGGTTTGGCCGACTGGGTGGACCCTATGGAGGAGCCGAGCAAGCGGGTATCGTTATCTTTGTCGGCTTAAGCCTTGCCCTATGGCTTACTTTTCTATCGTCGCCAGGCCCGGATCCGA
The DNA here is from genome assembly GCA_963834445.1 of uncultured Acidobacteriaceae bacterium. Lineage (GTDB taxonomy): Bacteria > Acidobacteriota > Terriglobia > Terriglobales > Acidobacteriaceae > PALSA-350. The sequence goes on along the minus strand of CAWIBU010000009.1, from coordinate 1,145,180 downwards.
AGCCGGAGAAGAAGAAGGGCGTCACCCCTTTACGATGGAAGAGAATCGGCATGATCTGCGTGCTGGGTCTAACTCTCTACATGACTCAGGCGAGAGGTCCCTGGCTCGGCATGGCTGCATCCCTGGCCATTGCATCCATCGGCGCGGCAAAGAGGCCTCTTCGTAGAGCCATTTTCGTTTTGACATTAGGCATTTTTATTGGCGTTCCTGGATATAACTCTTTCAAAGAGTACGCGAGTGGTCCCCGAAAAGACTATGGCAGTGAAAGGGAGACGGCCCAATATCGTACCCAACTGATCGATAACTACATCCCGGTTGCCAAAGCAGGCGGTGCGTGGGGATATGGGCCAAAATTTCCGATTATCGAAGGACAAACCTCGATCGACAATGAATACCTGTTGGTCTGGCTGATTCAGGGCTACATGGGAGTCATAGCGCTGGTCCTGCTTATGACGGAAGCAGCGCTCTCGCTCGTACTGCTGGGAATCAAAAAGGGGCCGAGGAACGATCGTGCTTTTGCCTTTTCCATGCTCGGCATCATCGCCGGAATAGCTGTCACGATCGGGACGGTCTTTCTCGGTTCTGAACCCTACCAGATATTTTTCCTGTTAATCGGCTGGTCGCAGGGCATCCGCCCCCCTGATCCAAACACCCCGCCCTATCCCATGCGCATCTATACGTAGGCGCCTCACGGCTGTTGGCCAATTCCCAGCTTTGCCTGGATGGCGCGGTTGAGAATCTCCGTCGAGACCGGAATCGACGACGCCAACTGGTGGATATACGAACCGTCGTTCGCAAAGTCGGCCGCAGGTAAAACGACCGGATGAGCGACCGCAAGATGCGAATATCCACCAGGCAACACCTCCGGTTTCTGCAGGCAGTTCGGCATCGGCGACAGGAAGATCATCGTTTCTGTCTTACTGGAGCTAAAGTTGTGGGTGAGTTGTTCGACAAAATCAGTGCCCACGACACGTGAAATCCACGACGGAAAGACACAATCAGCCGCAAGAGGCCGGCCGCCGGGATAGGGAGTGTGGCCAAGAATCACCGCCGGCGGTGCGTATTGCTCCCGATGGATGAAATCTGTGAGCTCGTTGCCCGCGGCATAAAAGTGAAATGGAAAAAGAAGAAGCTCCCGCGGTCTCTCGCGTGCAAAGTGGCCGATCTGCCGCCAGCTTCCATGGCGAAATAGCATTTCTTCGCCGTCGTAGAGTCTGAGATCCGGATCGTACAAATTGAGATCCCACGGAGCAAAGAAAAACACAATAAGACGGGGAGGGCGATTCGTCTCCAGGTAGCGTCGCAGCGAGCTGTCCCCAGTGACCGCTAAGCTGTCTCGCGTATTGGGCAAATTGATGACCTTAAGCGCAAGGTCCCTGGATAGTTGCGTGGGATCGATATTGTAAAGCGCGGCGGAATCGCCAAACAGGACGACATCCGCGTTCTGGTTTGCGGTTTGATAGCTGTAGTCCAGCAGCTGGCCGAGGCTGGAGAGAGTTGCACCCCGCAACAGCTCAGTTCGCTCTGCGAGATAGGGAAAGCAAAACGCAACCAGGGGAAGAATGAAAAGGATGCCGAGATAGCGCCGCCCTCTGGACTCGGCCGTGCGAGAGGTTGCGTGCGGAGCAATCGCGGGCTCGATTGTAGTTTGCATATTGCCTCATCTATACCGGCGCAACATCAGAGCTGACACTAGAACTGAAAATAAAGAAATGTCGACGGATTCTCCAGGTGAATCAGAGCCAGCGTGAACGCTGCTCCCAGCACCATTCCCCACGCGGGACTTGGGCCCCAATAGATGGGGAATAAGCGCGGGTTTTCGTCCGCGGGAGCCAGGCGCAGCGCGGGTTTGTAGCGCGCCAGAATCTGTTGTGTGTTGGGAAAGCACCAGACGATCACGAAGCCTACCAGCAACAACATCAAATGATCACGCAGGTTCCCTGCGGACACCGTCGCTGCAGGAAAGGTCACGTACAGATGCGTCATTCTCTGCAGCACGAGAATGCCTGCTCGCGTGTTGGGAGCGCGAAAAAATACCTGCGCTAGCAACACACAGGCGAAGGTCAGCAACACAGAAGCAGCATGGTTCAAACGCACCCGATACGTGGATTGACCCGCCGCCCTATTCTCCGGCCGCAAGAGACTCCAACCGTGGGCGACTGTGAGGTACACACCGTGCAGCAGGCCAAAAATAATGAATTGCAAACCGGCCCCGTGCCAGATGCCAGCGATGAACATGGTAAAGACTGTGGGGATGGCGACCATGTGGAAAAACCCCTCAGGGGTAGCCTGCGCCTTGCGGGTTACCTTTTTGCCCTGACTGCGACGCCGGGCAACAATTCGAAACTGGACGGGGCTGTACAAGTAAGCACCGATGTACTGGGTAAGCGTCATGTGCCAGCGCTGCCAGAAGTCAGTGATGTTTGATGCCTTGTAGGGGGAGCTGAAATTGAGTGGAAAATCGACAGAGAGCATGCGAGCAAGGCCGCAGGCCATGTCGCAGTAACCCGAAAAATCAAAATAGAGTTGCAGCGCATAGCAGAGAACACCCACCCAGGTCGTCTGCCAGTTGGTGGCGCCTTGCGCGGCAAAGACCACATCGGCTGTGGGCGCAAACCTGTCTGCAAGCATGACCTTTTTGAACAAGCCCATTACGAACCAGGTGAAGCCCACGGCAAGGTCATCGAACCTGAGACGATAAACCCGGTCTTCCTGGAACTGGGGCATGATGTCTTTGTGATGAAGGATCGGACCCGCGATCAGATGAGGGAAAAACGTCACGAAGAGCAAGTAACTGGAAAAGTCCTGCTCGCTGGCCACACCCTGTTGCAGATCAACGAGGTACGCGATCTGGGTGAAGGTGAAGAAGGAAATTCCCAGTGGCAGCAGAACGGCGCTCCAGTGGTGGCCAAGGTGCGCGAAGCCTGCGACGAATCTGAGGAGCGGAAAGAAGTACTTGAACCATCCGAGGAGCAGGAGATTAGCAAGAATTGCCAGCCAGAGCAGGAGCCTGGAGACACCGCCGTTGTCTCGATTGCGGCTAATCAATCGCGCAAACAAAAAATTAGCCAGGATCGAGCTGCCCAGAACGATCAAAAATGCCGGGTGCCAGTACGCATAGAACCCTAGCGATGCCATCCCCAGCCAAATGACAACGGCCTTGCGATGAAACAGTCCAGCTATGGAATAGCCGATCAAAAGGATGGGCAGAAAGCCAAACAGGAAAGCATAGGAATTGAACAGCATGCAGTCTCCAAATTTGGCACAATGATCTGAAAGTTAGGGGAGCTTTAGTATAGCAGGGGGGCGATCATTCAGATGAGCAGTAATCCGTAGCCCAGATGTCAACTGTGCTCAACGCGCGGTTTCAGCCGCGGTTGAGCTTGGCAACGACCAAATCTACCAGATCCCCCACTTCCTTGAGGTCCTGTAGCTCGGCGAGAGCAAAGCGAACTTTGAAATGGTGCGAGACCATCTCAATGATAGAGATGTGGGACAGGGAATCCCAATGAGGCGTGTTCATGGCGTTGGAGTCCCGGGTCACCGTCAGATCAGGCTCTTCGAGAGCTTCCTGAAAGATGGGTTGGAGTTCGGCGAGCACTTGATCGGGAGTCAAAACTGCCATGCTGCTTGTCCTTTCCTGGTGAGTTGACGATAGCGTTACGAGTCACCTTCATCGTACCGTGGACGGCACTCGAAAGCACCGTTCAAGATACTTCGATCTGGCACCGTATGTGTTTGTTTTTGTCTCTATATCCGCTGAGATCGTAAATCCAGGAGGTGGCGCCTTCCGGCGAGCCGGCAGGCGCGGAATTCTGCGTGAATCCGAGGCGATGATAGTGGTCAGCCACCATGGCGTTCTTCTTGCTCGGCAAGTAGAAACCGCAAAGATAGCGGATTCCACGGGCAACAGCGTGGTGCGCCAGGGTGTCGAGCATGGCAAATTCCATGTCGCGCTTGAGCACGCGGCAGCTCATCAGCCAAAGGTCCAGGTGTAGAGCATCGCCTTGATGGCTACCGACAACGATCGAAATAAGACCGTTGTCGCCAAAACGGTCGATGAGTCTTCCATAAAGACAGATGTGTGAAGACGAACGGGACAGCAACTCCATTTCAGCCAAAGTGTATCGGCGCGTCGTGAGGTTGTACTGGTTTGTCTTATTGGTAAGCTGCGCAATCCGGTCCAGATAAACCGGCTTGAAAGGTTCGATTTCGGCGACCATTTCCAGCGAGTCAAGGTACTCTCCGTAGTCCGCAAACTGCGACTCCTGTTCGGCGCGCCGCGAGTTCGAAACATAGAGAGATGCTCGTTCGAGGTCTTCCTGCGAAAGGCTGGCAGGCTCGAAATACCGGCCGGCATCGATGATCGCAGCAAACCGGGAAACCTCATTGCCGACATCGGGGACCGCTACCTCAGGCAGCTGGGCCTCGACGATGGCACGCTCTGCGGGGTTGTCATCGACGAAAACAAAGGAATCGATTCCAAGATTAAGCTCTTGAGCAATGGCCAGCAGGTTCTCGTGCTTCGGAGACCAGTTGGCCTTGAAACAGGCGAAATGCTCGAGGCGAAGAATCGATGACGGATGCGCGAATCCTGTGCGGGCGATTTCGTCGCTGTTTTTTGAGCAGACAGCGAGCAGGATTCCGCGGTTACGGAGGGCAAGACAATACTCCTGAAAAGCGGTGTAGGCCTCTGCGATCGGAGTTTCGCGGCCAATTTGTATCTTTTCGACTCCGTCGTCACCGATGACGCCTCCCCACAGCGTGTTGTCCAGGTCCAGGACGAGTACCTTTCGGCTCTTGCCGTAAATTGACCGAATCAGAGCATTCAACGATAGCGCGACAGCGTGGTTGGCGATGGGCTTGAGAACGATTTTGTACGAGAAGAAGCGGTCCCAGTCAAACCAGTTACCAAGACCAACGTGGGCAGCGATGCCATGGATGTCCTGAATCAGGAGCTTGGGGCGGCGGTTAGCCTCTTCGGCGAACGCCTCGTTGAGGCGCATGAGAAAACGTGACTGGCCGGCGCTCCCGGTCGCGTCCATGTTGCCGAAAATGGCGTAAGGCGGAAGCTCGAAATTATTTTGAATGATCTGGCAAGCGAGATGGCGTTCGATAGCGTCCCAAATTGCTCGAAAGCGTATTACCTGCATTGTCACTTGATCTGCGAGTTCTGCTTCGTTGGTCCTGGGGGAGAGAGGCGGGACGTTTTGACACGTGGTGTGGATGTAAACAAGATCAGGACGAAAGTCGATGAGCGACTGCGGGTCATGTACGGGATCTTCATAGAAGCGACCGTACTCCGATTCATGAAAAGTGGGAGCGAAGCCGCTGGAAAGAACCAAAATTTCGAGTAGGTCGACGATCGCACTCGTTGTCGAACCGCCTAGAACTGCTATGCGTATCGGGTGGAGGTCTCCCTGCACCCAAAGCTTGCGCCGAAGGCTCTTGCGCTTCATCAAAAGTTCATCAAGAGACAGTTTATCTAGATTCACGGCTGATACTTAGGAGATTTGGGACCTTTGGCTGAATTATGAGATATTCTAGCGCAAGCCGACGACGATGCGCGCCCCCTGGAAGCGGTATGTTTGTCGAGAGGCCATGTGTGCTGCTTTGTTGCTCTAGAAAACTCTGCATGAGACTTGAATGGATGGGTGATCGCAGCTTGTGTGCGGTCGCAAACTGCTGCTAGGCAATCAACACACCAACCGAAGTCATCACGCACGCCAAAATCCAGAGAGTGCTCACCACCATCACGTTACCGATGGAGTGGTACAGAACATGGTCCACCGCATGCAAAGACACAACCTCGACACACCAGGTAACCAGAGAAAGCAAAGCTCCTGACACTGCCAGCAACGCCCCCACCCGCTTGCGAAACATGCGCAGAACCGCGATGAGGCCGATGAGTAACAACCCGGCAAGGATCACCAAAGCAATTACCTGGGGTAACCTCCGTTGCTCATATTTATGGTGACTTTGCGCATACCCTCCGACCAGCCCGTGCAACCTCCAGCGCCAGTTGAAAACGATATCGAGCAGCAGCACACCCTCGATCCCCATCAACCCAAGAGCAAGCCGGTCCTTCGTCCGCATCCACGCAATGATGCAGCAGGCGAGAGCCGCCCCGTAGGCGGCCAGCCCCGTGGCCCGCGTGGGGTTGAACCAGTCTGCGCTTGCTATCATGAGTCTTATTATTCCTCGCTCTCAGGGAAGCGTTCGCGATCTCCAGGAAGGCTTGATGATTTCACCGTGGATAGCGTTCCTGGCCTGGGTCCCGATCAGCGTCTATTGCTTTCAACGCTATCGCGTGCGCGTGGCTCTGCTGATCAACTTTATTGCCGCCTGGGGGATCTTGCCCGGCGCCAATTTTGCCCGCGACAGCGCACCATTCCCCTACTGGATTCTCGGCACCTGCCTGCCCTCGATTCACTTCTTCACCAAGGCGACGGTTCCCTCACTGACCTGCCTTCTCGGCATTTTGCTCGTCGATCGGCGCGTCCTCAGCCGCCTCAAACTCAGCTTTTATGACCTGCCCATGCTGGTCTGGTGCGTCGTTCCCCTGCTGTCGGCCGTGGCCAACTCCCAGGCGCTCGTAACTGCACTCCGTAGCGAACTTTACCAAACCCTGGCCTGGGGCGTCCCCTACCTGGCTGGGCGACTCTATTTCGTCGACACCGCATCCCTAAGACTGGCCGCAAAAGCCTTCGTGATCGCGGGACTTGCCTACGTGCCCATCTGCCTGCTCGAACTATTCACCGGCCCACAGATTTACGCCCACCTGTATGGCTATCAACCCTATCGCTGGATCGGCGCGCAACGCTACTTCGGCTTTCGCCCGATCGGTTTGCTCGAAGATGGCAACCAGTTGGGTATCTGGATGGCGATCGCCGCGCTGCTGGCGATCTGGCTCTGGAGACGGGGCCTGGCTGCCAACGTTCTCGGCATCCCGATCGCGTGGGCCAGCGGACTCCTCTTCGTCGTCACGATTCTCTGCCAGTCGGGCGGCAGCATCGTTCTTCTCCTCTGCCTGATTCCATTTGTCTTCGTCCGGCAACGCCACCTGGCTCGCGTGCTCATCGCGCTGCTTTTGCTGGCGATCGTTGGCGCGATGGGCCTTCGCCTGGCCAATGTGATTTCACTGCAATCGCTGGTCAAACAAAACCGGATCGCGCGCTCCGCCGCCTACGCACTCAGAAAGGTAGGTCGCGGCTCCTTCGGATGGCGCCTGTCGCAGGACGAAAAACACGTTACCAGCGCGCTCGAAACGCCGGCCCTCGGCACCGGGGATTGGGACTGGTGGGAGGAAAGCGCTTCGCGTCCGTGGGGCCTGTGGCTGCTCGCCTTCGGGATGTATGGCACGGTTGGTTTGTTAGCCCTGGAGAGCCTGCAATTGCTCCCCGTGGCCCGCGTCTTATGGTTTCCCCCTGGCCATGGCGGTAAGGAAGGGGCTGCCCTGCGCAGCGCGCTCGCCGCGGCCATCCTGATGTCGGCGATCGATAACCTGCTGAACGGTTCGATGATTCTGCCTCTCTTGCTCGTCATCGGTGGATTGAGCGCGGAGAGTGTACCGCTCTCGGCGGGCGTCGTCTCCCCGGGACGAGTCATTCCCCAACCCGCCCCGGCGGCGAAGCCAGCCGGAACGCCCGTGGTTCTGAGGCGATCCGACACCGGCACTCGTTTCGCGAAACTGCCATGAACAGCGCTCCGCCCATCAACGGCCTGGAACACCAAACGCAGGATGGGCCGCAGCCCCGGCTCGCCTATCTGCTGAGCATCTATCCTGCCATTTCGCATACGTTCTTCCTGAACGAAATCGCCGGACTCAGAGATCTCGGCTTCCCCATTGACGTCGCCTCCATCAACAAACCAGACTGGCCGGCCGGCACCGGCTCAGAACGCGAGCGATCGGCGCTCGCCACCACGTTCTACCTTAAGGCGATGAGGCCATCGCGCATCGTGCTGGTCTTGCTGAGAATCCTTGGCACGCGGCCAGGCGTGGTCCTCCGCGGATTGCGCGCCGCCCTGCAGCTGAACGGCTGGAACCTGCCCGCGACCGGCTATGCATTGTTTTATTTGTTGGAAGCACTTCTGCTTGGGGATTGGCTGCGGCAACGCGGCCACACCCACCTGCATATCCACTTTGGAGGCCCGGTCGCCACCGTGGGCATGCTGGCATCGATCGCGTGGCAGATCCCCTACTCACTCATGATCCACGGCCCGGAAGAGTTTTATGACGTGGAGAAATTCCACCTGCGCCAAAAGGTGGAGCACGCCCGCTTCGTCTTATGTATCAGCGACTATTGCCGCAGCCAGCTGATGAAAGTCTCCGATCCCGCGCAGTGGGGCAAGCTGCACGTCACTCGCCTGGGCGTGGACCTTCGCACGTTCGCGCCCGCTCCTCGTGTGAATCGAGGGAGCGCCACAGAGATCATCTGCGTCGGCCGCCTGGTTCCCGCCAAGGGTCATCTCGTTCTTCTGCGTGCCGTTTCAAACCTTCGACGCAACGGCGTCGACCTTCGCTTGCGACTGATCGGCGACGGCCCTGAACGGGCTGTCATCGAGTCCTTCCTTACTACGGAAAAGCTGGAAGCTTCTGTGGTCCTCGAGGGCGCGCTCAATCACGAAGAGACAAAACAAAGGCTCGCCGAAGCGGACATTTTTGTTCTTGCCAGCTTCGCCGAGGGCCTGCCCGTAGCGCTCATGGAGGCCATGGCGATGGGCATCCCCTGTGTGAGCACGTTCGTGGCGGCCATCCCTGAACTAATCCGCGACGGACTCGAAGGTGTGCTCGTGCCTCCATCCTCTGAGCAGGCGTTAGCGGCTGCCCTGCAACGGTTGATCGGCGATCCAGACCTTCGGCGCAGATTTGCAATTGCAGCACGCAGTCGCGTGACCGAGCTCTATGACCTACAGCAAAATGTGCGTCGGCTCGCGGACATCATGCGCATCCTGCTTCGGTAGACTTACTCGTCTTGCGATGCTCTAAATACTTCCCACGCTTTGGGATTTGTTCCACTTTTTTCGTTGCTACTGCGTGCCCGTTCATGTACAGCGGTAATCGTTCACTTATAGGTCGAGTTACCAATGAGCGGCTGCCTGGTATCGCTCGGCAAATACGAAGTAACTCGTCAGATATTTCCACAAATTTCCAAAAAGAATTGCGTGTTCCTTAAATTTGTCCAGTACACTCATGGCATCCCCGGGGGAGCAAAATAAAAAGTTGTGGAGGGCACGCAGTTGATATCGCCCAAGGAAACGAACCCAAAAAGTCTCAAGCGTGATCAGCTGGTTGTTGAAGAGCTGGGCACTGAGCTGATGATCTACGATCAGAAGCGGAACCAGGCATTCTGTCTTAATCAAAAAGCAGCGTTCGTCTGGCAGAACTGTGACGGCCAAACGACTATTGCAGCAATCGCCGCGAAGATGGAGCAGTCGCTAGGCGAGCCCGTCGATGAGAAAGTCGTCGAGTTTGCCCTGCAAAGCCTGGCACAGGACGGATTGCTGGAACCTGCTGATTCCTCATTCGTAATGGCCGGTATGACGCGGCGCGACTTGATCCAAAAAGTCGGCGTACGTGCAGCAGTGGCCCTTCCGCTGGTGACCGCGCTGCTGGTCGCCACGCCCAAGGCGCACGCATCCGGCAACGGGAACAGTGGCGGCGGCCACAAGAAGCACCATTGGTAAATTGCAACTGCTGCATTGGCACTTGCGTCTTTTTTGCGTCCGGGCCTCAAGCAATCGATTGCAAAATTGATTCTCTAACTTGAGGCCAAAGTTGTTCACTAGCCCGTCCCCATGCAGGTAGGTCCTCGACCCCCTCGAGCGGACCGCTTACGCTGCATTGCTGGTTTCATCCTTCATCAGATCCGGCTGCAAACCGCTCAAGGTACTCTCCATGTCTCTTGCTAACGACCTGAATCGGAAAAAGTCCCAAAACGTTGGACTTATTCCCTCGTTTCGGGGTCATCTCGATCAGGCATTGAGACTGGTAGAAGCGGACACTCGAAACATCAGCGCGTTCGGAGTCCGTTTTTCCGTAGCCGCAAGCCAAGCCGCGTTATTGCACGAGGCGTTGCTCTCTCTGCCTCTGGGATGCAAGACGTCTTTTGCGGTTTCTGATGCCCCGAAGTATTTCCTGATTTATTACGCCGAATCGCGCAGAAATATTCGGCCGGGCTATCGACTTGATCTGGATGGAAGGCCACTTTTTCGATGTGCCGACCGGGCGGAATTTCTCGAGCGGTTCCGGTCGGTAGTTGCTCTTCACGTGGCAGAGGCTAGCCCGATTCGTACCTTTGTCCATGCCGGTGTTGTCGGTTGGGGCGATCAAGCGATCCTCATTCCCGGGCGAAGCTTCTCCGGCAAAACCACGCTGGTTGCGGAGTTGGTCCGCGCGGGAGCAACCTACTATTCCGACGAATTCGCCGTCCTTGACAGCCGCGGTCTGGTCTATCCGTATGCGCAACCACTGCAGATACGAGAAAGCGGCTCTTACCACCAGACCCAACACCCCGTCGAAACCCTGGGAGGGACGGCCGGCACACAGCCGCTTCGAGTCGGTATGGTCGTGGTGAGCAAGTACAAGTTGGGAGCGCAGTGGCGGCCTCGCCCGCTCAGTCCAGGAATAGGGCTCTTGAAGCTCCTCGATAACACGGTGTCGGCACGGCGCGCGCCGGCGCTTGCGCTCAGCACGTTGAAGCAGGCTGTTTCGCATGCCACGATCGTTCGTGGGCTGCGCGGTGAGGCATCGCAGACGGTCAGGTGGATCGCCGAGCACTTTGATGCTTCACGCAAGCTTGCTGGAGAAACCGCATGACGCGGGAAACAGAGTTTCTGCTGGCCACTCTGCGCGGGGCGCACACCGCCGTTCCGGAATCGGTCAACTGGGAAGCTCTTCTCGATCTCGCCGACAGTCACCGTGTGTTGCCCATCTTTTGCAGAAATCTAGCCGGCGCGTCGCCTGAGGCCCTGACCGATGCCGTGCGCGTTCAGTGGGCCGATGCCGCGTTTTTGGCCAGTGAACTGCAGGGCCTGCTCAGAGAATTCAGCCTCCGCGGTGTAGAGGTGTTGCCACTGAAGGGCCCGCTGCTTGGCGCAGCTCTTTATGGCAGCCCGACCCTGCGGCCTTCCGACGATCTCGATTTGCTGGTACGCCGAGAAGATTTTGCTCAGGCGCAATCTCTGCTAACCCATCTCGGGTTCACGCCGGCATATGAGCCGGACGACTACCATCAAACCCTGCACCGCGGCGATACCTGCGTTGAGTTACATTTCGCCGTTGCTCCGCCTTCGAGCCCATCCATGGATCTCGCCGGTGCGTGGCGTCGCGCGCGGGTGGTTCAGTTTCGCGGAGAAAAGGCGCGTTGTTTTGCCAAGCCGGATTTACTGGTCTATCTCACTCTGCACGGCGTGAAGCACGAGTTTGCGCGGCTCCTCTGGGTTCTGGATGTCGTGCGCGCACTGGCGGATTGCGATGAGGATGACCTTAACCAGGCGCTGCAGATAGCTCGTGGCATCGGGGTCGAGGGAGCTCTGCTCACCACCTGCGCACTGGCTGGCTACGGTTTCGATGCTGTGTTGCCACCTGCCATCGCTGCAGTGATTGCGCGCAAACCCGCCATCTCCGCGCAGGCGAAGGTGATGTGGGAAAACGTTCTAGGGGGGCCAGCCAACCCGCAAACGTCCCATCAGGGCGCGGGCCTGTTTGTCCAACTTGAACCAGATGCCGGCAGAAGGTGGGCACAGCGCTGGCGTCTATTTTTACCTTCCCAGCAGGATCAACTGTGGGCGCAGCAGCACAATATCCCTTCCCGATGGATGTGCCTGTTACGCCCGCTGCGCCTCTTATCGAAACACGGACCGGCCGCCGTCTGGCGCACGCTCTTTCCTGGTGTTGGCTTGAAAAGCCAGACAGCAAAATAGCTGAGCGCGAGCGACTGACTCTGGATTTTGAGTTTGCCGAAAGCTCTGTAAATTTATGAAAAAATAATTGGGCGGAATTGAGCGCAGGCCTAAATCCTTTTCGTCGACCGTAACTTAGCGTAATTCGGCGCAGCGTCAGCGATTGATATTTCACAATTTCGTGGTGACGAAGGCTATCCCTGTCGATTCCCGATAGGTAGTCGGATATCCGGAAGTGAGCTCGACACGCAGCTCCCTGGCCCTGGTTCTTATCTCCGCAGAGATGCGTGATCTCTGCCCGTTGAGCCGGCCCTGGCGTCCTCTGCTGTCGAGCTGCACTTAAGTCCCGGATCTCGAGTTGGAAGGGCACGTTATGCGCTTAAATCGGATCTTCCGCACTTTCGGTGCACCCCCTCGAAACGGTAGCGCAGCGCCAACCCGTTGAGCATACGGGAGTAGCGTCCATCAATCCTCGAACTGCTGAGCGTCATGTCGAGCCGCCCAGCCTGCACCGAAAGTGCGGAAGATCCCATTTAACTGCAGCGCGACAGAATGAAAGCCATTAGTCTATTAGACTCATCTGCGTACCCGGAAAGAACGCGAATAACCGTTCGGGGAGAGTCGTCAGTGAAAAGATTCAAAGTTATCTTATTCGGTCTGTTGGTTTCCGCAGGAATGGTGTCGGCCTTGGTTACGGCCGAACCCGCGCCGAATCAGAAGCCGGAAGACCGTCTGCCACTGCAGTCCGAGTTTCTGATGCAACTCACTGCGGAGTTGGATCCGGCTCAGCTCATCGGTGATACGCCGCAGGGCGATCGCCGTATCATCCCGGTCATCGGCGGATCGTTCTCGGGGCCCCAGTTAAAAGGGCAGGTCCTCCCGGGTGGGGGTGGAGATTGGTTGCTGTTTCGCAAAGACGGCGCTGCGCAACTCGATGTACGCACGACGCTTCGAACCGACGATGGGGCGCTGATCTATGTCAGTTACCGGGGTGTGTCGGTCATCCCTCCGGACGTTCGGCAACGGATCATGAGTGGCCAGGATGTCGACCCCGCGCAATATTACTTTCGCACCACGCCCTATTTTGAAACGGGGTCTGAAAAATATAGCTGGCTCAACAAGCTGGTGACGGTAGGTGTGGGCAATAGGACGAAATCGAGTGTCATCTACAGCATTTACGCGATCAAGTAGGGGACACTTCACGAAACGGAACGCCACTCACGCTAAGGCGAAATTCAGTTCACCTAAACCTTTCGTAATCAGCAAGATCTAAGTAGAGAATGCGCCGTTCTTGGACTGGGCTCAATTCGTTCTCGCTTTCCGGCTAAACGATCGAGAATATTACATCGATTCTCTGCAAACGTACATAAATTTCCGTTTCGTGAGGTGGTTCCAAATGTTAGGGCAGCAACTCAATTCTGAACTCGCGAATCACCATAATCCGCTACGCACCCGTATCCTACCGTAATTGAGGCAAGTCAGGCGTGATTAGCCGATGTCCAGAAAAGCCAACATCTCGTAACCTACGGAAAAAAACAGGATGCGAGCTGTACCTGTTTCTGCACCTGAAGATCGCCTCGACAACCGAGATGTCGCACTGCGGCAAAGATTGTGCCTCTTATAAGCATTTCATTTTAGGGGACTTATCGACTGTGCTTGGTGCCCGGAGGGGGACTTGAACCCCCACAGCCATTTAAGGCCTACGGATTTTAAGTCCGCTGCGTCTGCCAATTTCGCCATCCGGGCCCGCGCGCAACGCCTTCATGGTATCAGCTCCAAAAAGCAAAACAGGCGGCCCGGTTGTCGCCCGGGCCGCCTATTTTGCTTCCTAACCTCTGCAAAAATTTCTAATGCGGTTTTCGGTATTCAATCCCTTCGTCGTTCAAGTAGTACTCCGACGAACATTGATCCGAACCGCAGATCATCGATTCCATCCCCACATATTGCATCTTCGTAATCAAACCCAACGCGCCGCATTGAGGGCATGCCAGCACAGCAACATATGGGTTATTCGCTTCGCCCATTGCGCCCGTGTTCTCCAGCACAAACAAGGTTCCAGGTTCCATCTGCTCTGGAATCCACTCACCAAGCAATTCAAGATCCGTCAACATGCCGTTCCTCCTGTGCGATCCCGTTACTTGTGCACCACATGTTTGGTAGCGTGCAGGGTTCTTGCCTGCGTTGTTTGCGCTCGTTAGCCTCTGCCTCCCTCCTGCGGTGCTACACCCTGATCGCGGTGCCAATAAACACTGCCGCTGCTCTTCTTGCGCGGCTGCGCGGCCCGGTGGCGGAACGACAAAATCACAGCACCACGCTGCCGCGCCGTCCCAGTCACAAAATAATCGCGAATGAAATGAAAAATCCGGACCATCACCGCGAACCATAAGTTGCGCGAAAGCGTAGGCATCACCGCCATCCGCAGCGATGGCGAAGGCGCATGCAGCTTTTGCGCCGGCTCGTTCGGCAGGCTAAGATTCCGCGGACGTTTTGGCCCCCACCATTGCGTGCCTACAGGCCGCAACTTCTTATGCGAAGAACCCACAATCGAGAGCCTGGGGGCTTGGGGATTTTTACTCATTGGCCGAGTCACCTGTCGCGGTGAAGTTGTAATGCCAATATTCCAGATTGCAACAGCGGAACATTGCCCTAATTCTTCCCGTGCGTCTTGCTTTCGTCAATCCACGATTCGTTCGTCTGAACCAATTCAGGCACCAATGCACCAAACATGCATACCCCTACGGTTGCGCGGTGACCGGCTTCTGCGATGCGCTCGTACTTGCCTGGGCCAGTGGCGCCAAGCTCTTCGCCGCGTGCGCGGCCGTGCCCTCATGGCCGGCATTCAGCTCACGATAGATCGATTCATTGCGCAGAATCGCCTGTACATACTCCCTGGTTTCGGTGAACGGAATCGACTCCACAAACTCGTCCATGCCGTGATATTTTCCGATCGCCTGCCAGTCCGTCACCCGGCTGCCACCCGCGTTGTAAGCCGCGAAGGCATAGGGCGCCTGGCCGTCAAACTTATCCAGCGTCTGCTTCAGGTAGCGCGTGCCGAGCCGGATATTGGTTTCCGGGTTCAGCAGTTCCCCCTCGCTAAAGTGTCGAATGCCTTCTTCCCTGGCCAACGACCGTCCGACCGAAGGCAACAACTGCATCAGCCCAAATGCGTTGGCAGGGCTGATCGCGGCAGGGTTGAATTCTGACTCCTGGCGAATCAGCGAGGCCACCATGTAAGGGTCAAGCCCATTCTTCGCCGCCTGCTCCTGTATCGCACTCCAGTAGGGTTGCGGGAAAAGAATCTTCCAGCAGCCCATGGGGATGGTGTCGATCGGCGCTGAAGCATAGAACGGCAGCGCCCGCTTCAAGACGCGCATCGCGCGAAAGGTTTCGCCATCCGAGGCATAGATCTCCGCCTCGGCAAAGGCTCCCCACTCCTCGCTGCCGTCAGCCGCCTGAATCTCTGCCGGAATGTATTCATTCAATCCGGCATTGGCCAACAACCGCGCCTTGATGACATGCTCATCATCTTCTGGAACATCATCGGTAAGCGCCGGAATTTCTTCTCGATGAATGTTGTTGAGCAGTGCTACATCGGCAGGTTCCACCTTTCCCAGCTCCGCCAAACGATCGCGCGCCATCTGCGCGTAGTAATAATGCTCGAACGCCTTGGAGACCGCTTGGTAATAAGCCGCAGCCATGGCCGGCTGATGCTCCTGGTCCGCATACAAACGGCCGCGCCAGTAGAGCGCCGCAGGAATCTCTTTACCTCCGCCATAGAGCGCAATCTGCTTATCGAACAACACCGCCGCCGCGGAGTAGTTGCCCAGACGATAGTTCAGCCAGGCCGCTTTCCAGTGGCTGCTGGGCGCATAACGGTGCGCGGGGAAACGCGTGGCCAGCTCGGTGAAATATACAATCGCCTGCGGATAATCCTTGCGCAGCAAATACATGTTCCCCGAGGAGTAGAGGGCTTCCGCCAACCACGGGCTCGTGGGGAAACGCTGTTCCATTTGATCGACTAACGCATGCTGCGTGTCGCCGTCATCTCGATTGCGCGCCAGCTCTACGGAAAGATACATGCGCCGCGCACCGCTTTCATCCTGAGTATCCGGCAGCGCATCCACTTCCTGCTTGCTCAGCCGTTTGGTCTTCAGGTCGCACGAGGCAGCTGCCACTAAGAGCGCATTCTTCGCTTGCGCATCGCCTTGCGAGTCATTCGCCAGGGCGCGATATTCCTCACCCGCATCCGCATAACGGCCGCCCGCATAGAGCGCATCCGCGTGTGCTCTGCGCTCGCTCACGGTGAGCGGCGGGGTTGCGCCTACCACCGCTAACTGCGCCTTTGCCTGCTGCCCTTCACTGCTCAAAGGAAAGTTGAGGAAGATGTGGCGATAAAGCCGCGACGCTTCATCAAGACTCCCTGACATCTGGTCGGCCCGCGCCAGCGCCAATTGAAAATCAGCGTGGCTCGCGATCGCCTCCGACGCGTGCGCATGCAAAACCCGCAGCGCCGTCCCTGGATCGTTTTGCTGCAGCGAAAGGTTGGCAATCGTTACCGGCAGATGGGTGACAAAAATGCTCTCCGGATACTTGCCGGCAAAGCCGGTCAGCAGTGTCTCCGCATCCGAAAGCTTGCCCCCTTCCATCATCGCCTGGGCCGCCAGAAAGTCAGCGTAGTCGTCCATCGTCGTGCCCACCGAATTCGCTTTCTGAAAACTGCTGATCGCTTCGGGGTAGCGATGATCCAGCAAGTAGGCGTGCCCTAATGCAAGATAAGCCGCCGACGCGGCTTCGCCGGTGTGTGCGTGCGCGTATGCGGTCACCCCGGTGTAGGCTGCCGGGGAGCGCATGGCCGTCAGTTCCTGGGCCATCGGCCTCAGTTGAGACGACGCAACGAAGGCCATCTGCAGTTTGCGGCTGCGCGCAAGGCTCTTGGCGCTACGCGGTTTACGTCGCGTCTTCACGTGGCGAACGCGGCTCTTCGACCGGGTCGGCCTGGCGGCAGAATGGGCATGCACGGCGTGATGACCGGTTGCCGCAGGATGCCTGGGCCTGGGCTTGGCCGCAGTGGTCTGCGACACAGCCGCCGTCACACTCACAGCCAGCAAAGCCGCCCAAGGCAAAATAATGCTGAGGTTTACCTTCCCCATGCGATGCATCGCTTCCGCCAACGTTTCACTTCCCTGCCTGCCTGGCACTCGCAAGACTTCTCTTATATGACTCTAAGCGGAAACTTTGGTTGCGCGTATCCCTTACACCCACCACGGGTTCCATGGGAACCCAATCGAACACCGCTCGGGAATGCTTCAAATCAGGCCACTAGAGGAACGAAGGGGGGTGAACTCAGCGGGCGAATTTAGCGAACCAGAATCTTCCCCTTCATCTCGTCATGTCCGCGGCCACACAGGATGCTGCAGCGCATAACGTACTCGCCGGCATTCTTAGCAATAAAGCGCACCACGACGGGTCCGCCCTTTTTCACCGATTCATCAATATCCAGGCCCTTTACCGTCAAACCATGCTCCACATCGGCG
Organism: uncultured Acidobacteriaceae bacterium; assembly: GCA_963834445.1. Taxonomy (GTDB): domain Bacteria; phylum Acidobacteriota; class Terriglobia; order Terriglobales; family Acidobacteriaceae; genus PALSA-350. The sequence goes on along the minus strand of CAWIBU010000009.1, from coordinate 1,127,742 downwards.
CTTTCGATCGTCAACTCCACTTTAGCGTTGCGTGCCACCACGATCGTCTCTGGAACCATTTCCCACTGCTTCATCAGTAGCTGGACGCGTTGGTCTGGCGGCCCGGTAAACGCCGGCTTGCGGCACCCCGCCCCCACCAACAGACAAAGCAGCCCTACCTCGCAGACTACGCATTTTGCCGTGGGCCGCCATGCCCATTTAGTATGAGGAGGACGCGCGGCGCCCGAGGGCGTCCCACCCGGAGCGCCCAAGTATTGAAGCCTATTCTCCCTCGCGCGCATCTGCAGCAGGCACCAACAGGAGAAAAGTCTGGAAAGGCGGAATTTCTGAACCCGACTGAAATGCCTATCATCCAAGCACAAGGGAGTGAAGAAGTTCACCCTGATATTTTACTGGTCAACCGGGCGCGCCAAGGCGATGTGCAAGCCTTCGAGCAACTGGTGAAGCAATATGATCGGCAGGTTTTCCGCATTGCGCAACACATCACCCAGAACCGGGAGGATGCGGAGGATGTGGTTCAGGATGCGTTTCTAAAGGCCTACGAGAAGCTCGATCAGTTCCAGGGAAATTCGAAATTTTACACCTGGCTGGTCCGCATCGCGGTGAATGAATCGCTGATGCGGCTGCGCAAACGCCGCACCGGCCGCATGGTTTCGATCGACGAGGACGTAGAGACCGAAGAAGGCTCGATGCCCCGCGACCTGGCGGAGTGGCGGCCCGACCCCGAGATGATGTACGGGCAGTCGGAGCTGGCAGAGATTCTCCGCAAAACGATCCAGGGGCTTCCACCTGGTTTTCGAGTGGTCTTTGTGCTGCGCGACGTGGAAGGGCTTTCGACCGAAGAAACTGCTGAGACACTCGGGCTAAGTGTACCGGCGGTCAAGTCGCGGCTCTTGCGAGCGCGGTTGCAGTTGCGCGAGCGGTTGAGCCGCTACTTTCGTAAGAATGAGGATGGGACGAAATGAACTGCTCAGAGTTTCTGGCGCAACTCGGCGATTTTCTCGACAATCAGGTCCCCACGGGCCTTGTCGCCGATCTGCAGGCCCACCTCGAAGGATGCGACCATTGCGTGATCACCATGCGCACCACGCAAAAGACCATCGAGATTTACCGCAACCACGAAGTTTACGAGTTGCCGGCGGGGCTGCGTGAGCGCCTGCAGTCTGCCATCCTGGCGAAGTGCAAGAAGGGCTGCTGAAGAGCGCTCAGTAAACCTGTAAACACGTCCCGCACGGACGGTCTGAAAATTAGTCTCGTCCGAATTGGGCCCGCAACAAAATAGTCCCTATGGGACTATTTTTAAACGCTTCCACTGTGCCGGTATGCTCGAATTGGAAAGTAAAAGGCCATCCCGAGGGATGGCCTTTATTGCGTTTCTCTGATCACTCGTCCCTAGTTATCGTCGCGGCGTTGCAGCGTAGGCCGGTCGTTGCCTTGTTGATTCGGATCAGACGATGCGTTGGGATCGTTGCTGGTAGAGCTCGCGCGACGCAGTGTCGGCTGGTTGCCCTTGCCACCATCGTTCAGCTTGCGCTTGTTCTCAATGCGCGCTAAACGTGCCTTTACATCATCAAACTCCGAAGTGGTGACCACATACTCCGCCCGCGGAGGCAAGATGGTGGCAATTTCTTTCTGCGTTGATTCAATGCGATCCGGCGTTTGCGGATGACTGGAGAACGCCTTCGAAATCAAATTTGGTTTCGTTTTCTCCAGATTTTCCAGCTTTTCAAAGATGGTCACAAAAGCCTGCGGATCATAACCTGACCGATACATATACTGCACGCCAAGAAAGTCAGCTTGCGATTCAAACCCACGCGAAAACTGCAAGTACGTCAGCGGAATGCCAATCTGGGCAGCCTCATAAATGCCGTAGCCGGTCCATCCACCAATAAAAATCAGCGGGATCGTTCCCAGCTGGGCGTAGTTCATGCGCGTCTGCTCGCGTACCGCGTGGTGGGCCGCCACATGTCCAATTTCGTGCGCGATTACTCCCGCCATCTCCGCTTCATCGTCCGCCGTCAAAATCAAACCGCTGTTCACATACATGAAGCCGCCCGGCAGGGCCATGGCGTTCACTTCGTCCGAGTCAATCACCTTGATCGTGAAAGGAACCTTGGCATCCGAATTCTTGACCAGGTTTTGCGCGATCCGGTTGACGTACTCGACCACCACCGGATCATTCACGAACTTAACGCTCTTTTCGAGCTCCATGGCATACGACTTGCCCATCCGGATTTCGGTCTCGGTGGAGTACCAATTCCCCATCCCACGGCCACCAATATCGCGCGTGCCCACCGCGTTCACATCGTTCACACTGCCCTGCTTCACCCCCGGCATCGATCCATCGCTGGCCGGGGGGGCCACGATCGGCGTTGCCGACGCAGGCGGCTCCGCAGGCGTGCTCGTTGCTGGGGACGCCGACTGGGCCGTTGTCTGAGTGGTTGGCTGGGGGGTGGTTTGCGGGCTGTTCTGTCCGTACCCGGTCTGGACAAAGCCTGGCGCCAGCAGCAAGCTACTCGCGACCATGAACTCTGCCGGTATCAGCGTCTTGCGCAGCATATTGCTCATGACAACCCTCAATTCACCCGGTCTCACCACCGGAGGCGGACCCCGCCTTGCCTATTAGACCAAGTATGCGCGTTTTGGCTAGCTGCCGGCTTGGTATTTCGCTAAAAGATCAAAAAGTGTTTGCGTGTCATGGTTCCAGCTCGCTTCCAGTAGGCCCACTAACATCCCGGCCGCCGCTTAGCGTTTAAGCAAGACCTTTGCGCACCAGCCTGGGGCCAGCTTCGCTTTTCCCCCGCATCCGCACCAGGAAGGAGTTAACCAGCCTCGTCAGCAGCTCCGGGCATTCTTCATACGGCAGATGTCCCGTGCCGGGCAGCACGACCAGCTCTGAACGATCAAAGCAGCGTCGCAGCGTTTCCCCGGATTCAAGCGAGACCGCGCGGTCCCGATCGCCCCACAGCAGCAGTGCCGGAATGGGCCGCAGGTGCTGCAAGCCCACCTCAAGCTTCGCCATGTCGGCTGCCCAGGTCCTGAGCATGCTGAGCACATAGGCGACCGTGCCCGGCACCCGCAGGGAGCCGATGTATTTAGCCAGCGCTCCATCGCGTACTTGCGTCGGGTCGCCATACATGCGGCCCAGCGCCAGCGCCTGCATCGGCTCAGGCAGGCGGGGCACACGATGCGCAAACCAGGTTCCAAGGCCGGACAAATAGAAACGAATCAGCGGGTCGCCGAGGTTCGAAAAGGGGTTGGCCGGCGCATGCAGCATAAGGCTTCCTACCCGCGAAGGGTATTTGGCGGCCAGAGCCAGGGCCACCGCGCCACCGTGCGAGGTAGCCAGGAAGTCAGCCGAGGCAATCGTCGAGGCGTCCATGAACTGCACCACACGGTCAGCCTGCGCCTCCAGAGTGGAGTCGATCCCCGGAACGCGTTCCGACTCTCCGATGCCCAGCGCGTCCACGGCATAAACCGTTGATTCTTCTGCCAGGCTCGGGAGGGTCATCTCCCAGGTAGAAGCTGTTCCTAAAAGCCCGTGCAACAGGATGAGGTCTGGTCCACTCCCCGCCTTGAGGCAATGCATCTGGTGGCCTTGCACCGGAACCCAGTAGTTTTCAATCTGGATGCGCTCAAAAGTGCCTAACATCCAGCGCGATAATGCCATGACGACCTCTGATGATGCGCCCCAGACGTTGACGCAGAATTCACATTCTATTCAAATTCGATGTAATCACCAAGGAGGAAGAAACGGACCCTGTCCGTCTCTTTGACAAGATGGTAATTTCCCGAAAACGGGATTAACCAATATGTCCCTTCATATACCCTCTGTTGAAAAACGCAGATCCCGATTCAAGGCTTGCTCCCAGTCGCTTGCAGGGTGACAGGAAAGCGTATATCTCTTCTTTAATCAAGGGTATACTGTGGCTGCCATTTAGCGCACCATGGGCAGCTCCCGCGGCCACCAGATTTCCCTATTGGTCCACAGCGTGCTTAGCCTCAGGGTGAGCCATCTTTCTGCTCGCGCGCCGACGCAATGCTTAAGTCGTTTCAAATTCGGGTAGCCGTAGTCCTTCTCGCCGGATTCACGGTGGCGGCTGCGATTCTTGCCTCCCTGAATTTCGCTAAAGAGGGCTCCTTCGCCCTCCCCACCGACCAGGCTTCCTGGGTGGAGACGCCCGGCGGTCTCAAGGCAGACCGGGTCGAGGCGCACGGCCCTGCGGATCGGGCCGGCATCAAGACCGGGGATCTACTGGTGCAAGCCAATGGCGCGCCCACCCCGCGCGTCGCTTTCCTTACCCGGCAATGGTCCGCGGTCGGCACCTGGCGCAACATCGACTACCTGCTCGTCCGTTCCGGCGTTCCCATTCATGCCTCCGTTTTGCTCGAGCCCACCGACCGCAGCCAGAATCAGGGCTTGCGCCTGATCGCGCTGGTTTACCTGTCGATCGGCCTCTATGTTCTCTTCCGCAGATGGACGGCTCCTCGGGCCACTCACTTTTACGTCTTTTGCCTGGCCTCGTTTGTCTTGTATTCGTTTGACTACACCGGCAGATTCAACACTTTTGACTGGACCATCTATTGGGGCAGAATCCTCGCCGGGGCCTTGCAGCCGGCGCTGTTTCTGCATTTTGCCCTGGCGTTTCCAGAAGAAAGAACGACCTCCCGCCGGCACTGGATATTCTCTCTGATCTATCTGCCTGGCCTGGCCGTGATCGGCCTGCAAGTGATAGCCATGCGGCAGTGGGAAGCGACCGGGTTGCTCGAAACCCGCCTTGACCAGCTCGCCTACGGCTACCTGGCGATCTACTACGTGCTGGCTGCCCTGGTTTTCTTTCGCAACTACCTGCGTCAGAAGAACCCGTTGCGTAGGCAGCAGCTAAAGTGGCTCACTCGCGGCACGTTGCTCACGGTCATCCCGTTCACCTTGCTCGATGTCATCCCATTTCTCACCGGCGTCCCCGTTCCCAACGTTCTGGTCAGACTGGGCGGCATCTGCCTGGTCTTCCTGCCCCTGACCTTCAGCTGGGCCATCGTCCGCTACCGCCTCATGGACGTGGATCTTATCTTCAAGCGCGGCGTCACCTATACCCTGGCAACCGCATCGCTGGTCGCTCTCTATTTTGGGGCGGTCGCCTTCGCGGCCGAGGTGGTGCACAGACGGCTGCCGAGTGCGGGGGCGTGGGGCCTGATTGCCGCCATCATCATCACCGCTCAGCTCTTCGAGCCGCTCAAGCGGGCCATTCAAGATCGCGTCGACCGGGTGTTCGACCACAAGCGCTATGACTATCGCCAGACGCTGATCACGTTCGGTCGCGGCCTCAGTTCGCAAACTGATCTGGACCGGCTGCTGCATTCGATTGTGGATCGCCTATCGGAGACGCTGCTGGTGGCGCGCGTCGCCATTTTTTTCCCCAACCCGGACGGCACCTACATCTTGAAGGCTGGCCATGGCCTGCCCACGCAACTGCTTTCGCCGCAAAGCCATCCCGCGCTGGGCTTTCTCAATTTCGATCAACCGGACGCCGGTACCCACATCTTCCTCGAGAACCCGCAGCAGGTGCTCCACCTCACCGCGGAAGAGCGCCAAGCCGCTTCGGCCTTCGATCTCAACTACTACCTTCCCTGCCGACTCCAACAGAAGACGATTGCCATCATCGGCCTGGGCCGCACCACCCATGGAGACTTTCTCTCCAGTGAGGATGTGGAGCTGCTCGAATCGATGGCCAGCTACATCGGCATCGCCATCCAGAATGCGCGCTTGTACGCCAGCCTGGAACAGAAAATCTCCGAGTACGAGCGCTTGAAAGAGTTCAACGAGAACATCGTCGAATCCATCAATGTGGGCGTATTCGCCGTCGATCTCGAAGAGCGCGTCGAGAGCTGGAACGCGCAGATGGAAGTGATGTACGCCATGTCTCGCCAGGAGGCCGTGGGCCAATATCTGCGCGACATTCTGCCGGCGGATTTCGTCACCGAATTTCTGCGCTTGAAAGATGAGCCGGGGGTGCACAATCTCTATCGCTTCCGGTTGAAGAGTCGCGCCGGCGAGAACCGTTCCGTCAATGTGGCCATCGCCCCGCTGGTCTCGCGCAACTTTGAGGTGGTCGGACGTATCATCATTGTGGATGACATTACGGAGCGCATGGAACTCGAAGCCCAGTTGGCGCAGGCCGATAAGCTTTCGTCGATCGGACTGCTGGCGGCCGGCGTGGCCCACGAGGTCAACACTCCCTTGGCGGTGATTTCCTCCTATACCCAGATGCTCGCCAAACAGGTGCGCGGCGATTCGCGGGTTGCTCCGCTGCTCGACAAGATCACGCAGCAAACCTTCCGCGCGTCCGAGATTGTCAACGGCCTGCTTAACTTTTCTCGCACCGGCGCGGCCGAGTTCACCGCGCTCGATCTGAACCAGGTGATCGAAGAAACGCTGAAGCTGCTGGAGCACCAGTTCCGCGCCTCCCAGGTGAACCTGGAGACTTCCTTCGAAAGCGACCTGCCGCCAATCCTTGGCAACTCCGGCAAACTGCAGCAGGTCTTCCTCAACCTGTTCCTCAACGCGAAAGATGCGATGTCGGCTGGTGGAACCCTTCGCGTAGCCACCGTGGCCAACGGTCATGTGGCCGTCGATGTCTCTGACACAGGCTCCGGCATCGCCTCCGAACATATGCAGCGCATTTATGACCCCTTCTTTACCACCAAGGCAGCCCTGGTCGAGGGCCAGCGCCGCGGCACCGGGCTGGGCCTGGCCGTGAGCTACGGCATCATTCAGGAGCACGCCGGCAAGATCCAGGTGGAAAGCCAGGTGGGCAGCGGAACCACCTTCCACCTCGAATTCCCCATGGTAAGGAAACCTGCCCATGTCTGAGGCCGGAATCCTCTCCCCCCAAAGTAAGACCCCGGTCTCCGATGCAGAGCTAGGGCACCGCATCCTCATCATCGATGACGAAGCGGCCATCCGCGAATCGCTGGAAACGCTGCTGGTGCTCGAAGGTTACGTCGTGGAGTCGGCCCCCGAGGGCCAGGCTGGACTAAAGCTGATCGATTCCCGGACCTACGACCTGGTTCTGTTGGACCTGGCTTTGCCCGGCCAGAATGGGCTCGAAATTCTGGCCCGCATTCGCGAGCGGCAACCCAACCTGCCGGTCATCATGATCACCGCCTACGGCACTGTCGGCAATGTGGTCGACGCCATGAATGGCGGAGCACAGAACTTCGTCCAGAAGCCCTGGGATAACGAAAAGCTACTCGCCGACATCCGCGCCGCGACCGCCCGGCAGCGCGCCGAAGAAGAAAATGTCCAGCTCAAGCGCGCGCTCAAGCAGCGCTACAACTTTGAAAACATCGTGGGCAAGAGCGAGCCGATGCTGCGCATCTTTGACCTGGTGGCGCAGGTGGCGCCCACCCGCTCGACCATCCTGATCCAGGGTGAGAGCGGCACCGGCAAGGAGCTGATCGCCAAAGCGCTGCACGCCAATTCCCCGCGCCGCGACAAGCCCTTCGTCCCGGTCAACACCGGCGCTATGCCCAGCGACTTGCTGGAGTCCACCCTGTTTGGCCACGTCAAGGGCGCGTTCACCTCGGCGGTTTCCGCCAAGAAGGGGCTCTTTGAAGTTGCCAACTTCGGTACCCTGTTTCTCGACGAGATTGGCACCATGGGCATGGATACCCAGGCCAAGGTGCTTCGCGTGCTGCAGGATCGCCGCTTCATGCACCTCGGTGGGGTGCACGAGATCCAGGTGGACGTGCGCATCCTCGCCGCCACCAATGTTGACCTGCGCCAGGCCGTACGGGAAGGCAAGTTCCGCGAAGACTTGTTCTATCGCCTTAACGTGATCACGCTCGATCTGCCGCCGCTGCGCACCCGCCGGGAAGATATTCCGCTCTTGGCGGCGAGCTTTCTCAAGCGTTATGCCGAAGAAAACGATTTGCCCCCCCGCACGCTCGCGCCCGAAGCGATGCGCGTGCTCATGGATTATGACTGGCCAGGCAATGTGCGCGAGTTGGAAAACGTGATTGAGCGCGGCGTCGTTCTCTCTTCTACGCCTGTGATCGGTTTCGACCTTCTCCCCGGCCACCTGACCGGTCGCAGCTACTCCTCCAGCCTGCTCGAGCATAATCCGGATGCCTCGCTCTTCGACATTCTCGAGGACATTGAGCGGCGCATCATTATCGACAAACTGGAGCGTTGCAAGTGGAACCAGACCGATGCGGCCGAGCAATTCCGCATTCCCCTCTCCACCCTCAACCAGAAAATCAAGCGCCTTTCCATCGAGATCAAGAAGCGGCTCAAAGACTAGGTTCCGAATCGCCGTGTGGTACCCTCGCCTTTTATGCCATTCGACTCAATTGAAGGTGTTGCGAAAAAATACGTCGTTGCCGTTCAGGACTATGCATTGCTCGCCGGCCGGGCGGTCGCCAACATCTTTCAGCGTCCCCACTATTTCGGCGATTTGATTGTGCAGGCAAATTCCATCGGGATAGGCTCCGTGCCCATCGTCGTTTTGACCGGCTTTTTCACCGGCGGCGTCCTGGCCCTGCAATCTGCGTCTTCACTGTCTCAGTTTGGCGCGACAGCGATCACCGGGGAGCTGGTCAGTCTTTCCATGATCAAGGAATTGGGGCCGGTGCTCACCAGCCTCATGGTTTCGGGTCGCAATGCGTCCGGCATGGCCAGCGAACTCGGCTCCATGATGGTGACCGAACAGATTGACGCCATGCGCGCGCTGGGCACCGATCCCGTCAAAAAACTGGTCACGCCACGGCTCTTCGCCACGGTGATCATGCTTTTTTTTCTGACTATCATCTCCGATACCGTGGGCACCATGGGCGGAGCAGCCGTCTCTGTCCTGATGCTGGGGCAGGACGGTTCCCAGTATTTCCATACTGCCTACCAGACCCTGCGCTACCCCGATATCCTCCAGGGCCTGGTCAAGCCCATCGTCTTCGGCTTCATTATCGCCTCGATTGGTTGCTACTACGGCATGACCACGAAGGGCGGAACGCAGGGTGTGGGCCGCTCCACCACTCAGGCCGTCGTGGTCTCGTCGGTATTGATCATCGCGATTGACTTTGTCATCAGCCAGCTCATGATTGGGATTTTTGGTTTCTGACCGATGAGCACCTCGACCCAGCCGGCCGCCACGGTCACCAACGACGATCCGCAGCAGCCGGTCGTTATTTTCGATCACGTCTCGATCGGATTTGAAGGCAAGCAGGTTCTCGACGATATTTCTCTGACCGTTTCGCCGGGCGAAACGCGGATTCTACTGGGGCCGGCAGGCAGTGGCAAGAGCGTCCTGCTGAAGCTGGCAAATGGGCTCATGAAGCCCGACTCCGGGACTGTGACCGTCTTCGGCGAAGAGCTCAACAACATGCCGGAAGAGAAGCTCTTCGAACTGCGCGGGCGCATCGGCATGGTTTTTCAGGAGGGCGCCCTGTTCGATTCGCTCACCGTTCGCGACAACGTAGCCTACCGCTTGATGGAGCAGAAGGTCCCGGAAGCGGAAGTGACGCAGCGGGTGACCGAGGCATTGCGCTTTGTGGAGCTGGAACAGACCCTGGATAAATTTCCCTCGCAACTGTCGGGAGGCATGCGGCGGCGCGTGGCCATTGCGCGGGCGGTGGTGAATCGGCCTGATCTGTTGTTATACGACTCGCCCACCGGCGGCCTGGACCCGATTACTTCGACCACCATCATTGAGCTGGTCATGAAGCAGCGCGACGTATACGGCACCAGTTCCCTGCTGGTGACCCATCGTCTGCAAGACGCCTTCACGCTGGCCACCCACACCTTCGACCGCAAGGAAAACCATATGGTGCCGATTCCCGATGGCAAGCTGGATGCCAAGACCACCTTTCTCGTGCTGCATGATGGTCACATTGTCTTCGACGGCACGACCCACGACCTGGTGCACAGCGACGATCCGTTCCTCAAGGAATATCTGTCGTAATAAGCAACTGCTACGGTCTTTCTCCCACTGTAAAGCCCATAGTCTTTTCCGTCCTGACCACCAACCTCCGGGTGCCCCATATCTCGCTGGTATTTCGCGAGATATGGGGCACCCGGAGGTTGGTGGTCTGGCGGGAGTTTTCGAATTGGCGTAAGGGACACGAGCAAGCTGGTCTGCTAATCTTAAGGGTTTGCTACCAGCATCTGAGGAATCTACCGATGGCGTTCAAGTTTAAAGGCGTCGACTTTATCCAGTTTGATGGGCTGCTCTCTGGCGACGAGCTGTTGGCGCGTGACACCACCCGCCAGTTCGTGGAAGACAATGTGATTCCCATCATCGAGCAATGCAATCGCGATGGCCGCTTTCCGCGCGAGCTGATCCAGCCCATGGGCCAGCTCGGTTTCTTCGGCGCCAGCCTGGAAGGTTATGGCTGCGCCGGCATGTCTAACGTCGAGTACGGTCTGGTGATGCAGGAACTGGAGCGTGGCGACTCCGGCCTGCGCAGCTTTGTCAGTGTGCAGTCCGCGCTGGTGATGTACCCCATCTACGCCTTTGGCAGCGAGGAGCAAAAGAGCAAATGGCTGCCGTTGCTGGCGACCGGCGAAAAGCTCGGCTGCTTCGGGCTGACCGAGCCTGACTTCGGCTCGAACCCGGGAGGCATGCGCACCCGCGCCCACAAAGAGGGCGACGAGTACATTCTTAACGGCGAAAAGATGTGGATCACTTCCGGGTCCATCGCTGACGTGGCTGTGATCTGGGCCAAGGTGGATGGAGAAGACGGCAAGGTCCGCGGCTTTCTCGTAGAAACCAATCGCCCCGGTTTTTCGGCTTACGATGTGCATGGCAAGTGGTCGCTGCGCGCATCGGTCACTTCTGGCCTCTCCCTGCAGGACGTGCGCATTCCGGCCTGCAACCTGCTGCCCGGTTCCGGGGGTCTCAAATCGCCCCTGATGTGCCTCAATCAGGCGCGCTACGGCATCAGCTGGGGAGCGTTGGGCGCCGCGATGTCCTGTTACGACACCGCGCTGCAATATTCCTTACTGCGCAAGCAGTTTCGCGAAGAACCCATCGCCAGCCATCAACTGGTGCAGGAAAAGCTGACCTGGATGATCTCCGAAATCACCAAAGGCCAACTGCTGGCGTTGCAGGTCGGCCGGCTCAAAGACACCGGCAAAGTCGGCTTCGAGCATATTTCCATGGCCAAGCGCAACAACGTGTGGATGGCCCTGGAGTGTGCCCGTATGGCACGCGACATCCTCGGCGGTAATGGCATTACCGACGATTATCCGATCATGCGCCACATGATGAATCTTGAATCGGTAAAGACCTACGAAGGCACGCACGACATCCACGCGCTGATTATCGGACAAAGCATCACCGGGATCCCTGCCTACTAGGTTGATCCGGTTCAGATAGAATCAGAGAAGGGGTTGCCGTTGAGAGCGACCCTTTTCCCCTTTCCCCGCAACCTCCGGGTCCAAGCTGCGTCTTAACGAGTGTGCGCATGGATGTAAAGTCAGCCTCAAGAAAAGTGCTTCGCCTGGGAAAGATACAGCGCCGCCCTGAGCTGGACGCGTTGCGCGGACTTTTTCTCGTCTGGATGACGCTGACTCACCTGCCCACTCGTCTCAGTGACCTGGTGAATCAACCCTTTGGCTTTGTCTCCTCCGCCGAGGGCTTCGTGTTTCTTTCTGCCATGCTGGTGGCCACTCTCTACATCCACCAGGCCGAAGAAGACGGTAAGGCGGTCCGCGCCAGGCTCTGGAAGCGAGCCCTCAAGATTTATGGCTATCACCTGATCATGCTGGCGATGGTGTTCACCGTCGTGGCCGCCTTCGCCTTGCACACCCATCGTGCGGCCATTTACAACCTGCTTAATTTTTACCTGGCCCACCCCATCACCGCGATTATCGGATCTCTGCTGCTGATCTACTGTCCGCCGCTCCTGGACATTCTTCCCATGTACGTGACCTTCCTGCTGCTCACGCCGTACATCCTCAACGTCGCCGTGCGCCGCGGTTGGAGCCGCATTCTTGTTGTCAGCAGTCTGGTCTGGCTATTGGCGCAATTTGGGCTGCGCACGTGGATGCATGCCCTGGTTGTGCACGCCACTGGCCTCCATATCCCCCTGCAGGAAACGGGCGCCTTTAATCTCTTCGCGTGGCAGGCCATCTGGGTTTTAGCGTTGTGGCTGGGCGCCCGCTCGGCGCAAGGGGTGAACCCGTTGAGCAGGCTACCCGGCTTCGTTTTTCCCCTCAGCGCCGCGGTCTGCCTGTTTTTTCTGGGCGTGCGGCATGACTGGCTGGGAGCGCGTCTCACACAGGAATCGCTAGGCCTCTCGCTGGACAAATGGCAGATTGGTCCGCTGCGCGTGTTGAACCTTTTCGCCTTCTCCTGCATGGTGTACTGGTTTCGAAAAGCCCTCACCAGGTTGGTATTGGTGGAGCCTTTTCTCACGCTGGGCAAAGCCTCGCTCGAAGTTTTTTGTGCTCATGTCTTCTTTGTCTTTATCGGTCTCGCGTTGTTGTACGGCGAGGTGACGGAGTTGCATGGCCGCTACGCCGTCGTTCTGCTGGCGATTACGTTTTCTGCGCTGATCCTGATTGCTGTGCGTGAGGTAAGACGCAAGCGAAAGTTGCGCCACTCAAACCCGAATGCGGGACCGCCGCGCGACGCGTTTCGACCCGTCCCCGGGTTGACGCCACCTCCGGCAGAGAGCCGCGCTGAAGGCTAGCGCCAAGAACTCTCATGTGCGATTTTTTTGCTCGGCTGAAGAACAGGCTAAACAGGCTGCGGGAAAGCCCTGCTCGTGAAGGGTACGGGCTTCAGCCCGTACGTAGATGAGCAAAGTGAGTGGCCTTTAGGCCGCATTTCTCACCATAAACGATTTTGCGCCAGGATCGACGGTGCGATACCCTCCGTTGCCGCGCTTGGGAGTGATGGGTTGGTCGACCGAGATAATTTCTGGCGTGCGACGACCTGTTTGGTGGTGAGCGAGAGTCATTTTGGCATGGCTCCGCCCAGCCCGGGTTGGGTCAAGGTGGACTTGGAATTGGTCGCCCGCCGCAGTTTCAGCAGCGCAGGGCATGGAAGGCTTGTGTGAAGAGTTCTTTCCAGGGATAAGCCGAGTTGAGCTGAAGCAGGATGCGGCGCACGCTGATGCGCACGATGGCGCCGATCTTGAACAGCTTGAGGCGGATGGTATCGACCTGAGCTTGCGCCCATTCGGTGCCTTGGAGGCCCAGTCGGCGTAGGGCCTCCATCAGCGTGTAGGCCATTGCGGAGAAGTAGAGGCGCAACTGATTACCCTTCATCTCGTCGGTGGACAGCCGGTCAGCGAACAGGCACATCTGTTCCTTGATGCGGTTTTCCATTTCACCACGGGCGCAGTAGAACTTCTCGTAAAGAGCCTGGTCGGGCCATTGCTCCGGGGTCAGCGAAGTGACCACGAAGCGCGGGTTCTCGCCCTTGTCGAGATACTCGGCTTTGGCCACCACGCGACGGTCGCGCGACCAGCTGCGGCGCGTGGTATAGGGGAAGCTGGTAAAGACGCGCGCCGCCTTGGCGGTGCTCTGGTGAAGCAGACGAGCTTGCTGCATCTGGGCGCCGATGATCTTCTGCAGCCGCCGGTTGCGCGCCAAGCCAAACAGATAATCCACCTTGTTGGCCTCGCACCAGCCCATCAACTCTTCGCGGCAGAAGCCGGAGTCGGCGCGCAACACGATCCGTGTCTGCGGCCATCGCTGCCGCAGTTGGGCAACGATGCGGCTCACTTCCTCCACCGCACCGGCGGCTGCATCCTGGTTAGCCGCCCGCAGGCGCGCGCACAGTAACTGGTCGCCGGCAAAGATATACAGTGGCAAATAGCAGTAGCTGCCATAGTAGCCGTGGAAGAAGCGCTCCGGCTGATGACCGTAAAGCGGGATATCGGTGGCGTCCAGGTCCAGCACGATCTGTTCCGGCGCACTGCGATGTGACTCCAGAAACAGCTCCCCCAACAAGCGGTCCAGAGACTCCGAAGAGTAGCTGATCTTGTGATAGCGACCGCTGCGGCCAACCAGTTCCAGCCGGTTCAGCGTGCTCTTGCCAGCCAGCGGCTTATCCAGCTCGCGCTTACCGCTGAGCAACGCCAGCAGCGGGTCGGAGCGCAACTGCTCATGATCGTTCAGGTCTTCGTACCCCAACGCCAGACCGAAGATACGCTGCGCCAGCATCTCAGAAAGCTGGTGCTTGACCAGCAACGGCGATCGGCCGTCGACAAAGCTGCCCGTCAGCCGACCCAGCAGGTTGATCTTGCGGTCCACCTCGCGCAACAGCAGCGCTCCGCCGTCGCTGGAAACCTGACCGGCGATAAAGCCTGCCTCCACCCGACGCGAAAAATGGTCTGTAAATGAAAACGATTCTTGGCTACACTCTGTCATCAGAAAGGCCGCCCTTCTTCGGCTGTCACTACGTCTCGACAACGCAGTTATGCCATGAAAAGACGGCCTTTCCAAGCCACTTTCTAAATGCCCCCCACCGTTCTGCCTCTTGATCGTGAGAAATGCGGGTTAGGCCCTGAGGGCGGCGAATTCAGGCGACAGAGCGGCCCTCAGCAGCTAAAGCCGATCATTTTCGAGTTAATTATGTACGGGCTGAAGCCCGTACCCTTCACGAAATAAGCTTTTGGGAAAACCGTTTAGTCGCTGCGAGAAACTCTAGACAGCTACGGTGAAGGTGTCTTCGTGGCGAACGACGTTGCGGTACAGCGTGTCACGCTCTACCGGCTCACGGCCAGCCTCACGAATCAACCGAACCAGATCCGACCGACGCATACCCTGCGGTGTGGTCGCTCCCGCGTCGTGGTAGATCTTCTCCTCGACGACTGTCCCGTCGATATCATCCGCACCAAAGCGCAGAGAGATCTGCGCGATCTTGGCGGTCATCATCTGCCAATAGGCTTTGATGTGGGCAAAGTTATCCAGCAACAAGCGGCTTACCGCAATCTGACGGATATCGGTCAGACCGCTGGTCGTCGGCAGATGATCGAGGGCCGTATGCGCGGGATGGAACGCCAGCGGAATGAAGGTTTGAAAGCCGCCCGTATCATCCTGCACTGCGCGCAAGCGCAGCATGTGATCGACGCGATCTTCGTCGTTCTCGACGTGGCCGTAAAGCATGGTTGCGTTGGAGCGCATACCCAGCTTGTGCGCCGTACGCGCCGTCTCTAACCATTCGTCGCCGTCGATCTTGTGGTCGCAGATGATATGCCGCACACGATCGGAGAAAATCTCAGCCCCGCCACCGGGCAGCGAGTCTACTCCGGCTGCTTTCATCTTGATCAGCGTGTCGGCAATCGATAACCTGGCACGACGGGCCAGGTAGGCGACTTCCACCATGGTGAACGCCTTGATGTGTACCTGGGGAAAGCGCTCCTTCAACCCAGACACCAGATCGAGGAAATACTGGAACGGAAGGTCCGGGTGTAAGCCGCCGACGATGTGAAACTCCGTCACTGCTTCGCTATAGCCAGAGGCCGCAACCTGCCAGGCTTCTTCAAGGGCCATCGTGTACGCCCCCTCACCATCTTTTCTGCGGCCGAAGGCACACAGCCGGCAGGCCGCGACACAAACATTGGTGGGGTTGATGTGCCGGTTCACATTGAAATAAGCGATGTTGCCATGCAGTCGTTCGCGCACGTGGTTGGCCAGCCAGCCCACTGCCAGAATGTCGCCCGATCGATACAGCGCGACACCGTCTTTAAAATCAAGCCGCTCGTTAGCCAAGACCTTCTCGGCAATGGGTCGCAGTCGCGAGTCATCGGTTTGGAAGCTGTGCTTACTCACACCCTTATGATACTCGACTCCGCCGGCGCTTTTGCCGGTTCGTCGCGCTCCATCAAAAGACTGGGTTAAGATCGAGAGACAGCTGACCCCCTAAAAGATGCGACTGATACCAACCCTGGTTCTTACACTTTTCGCGCTTCCCGGCGCGCTGGCAGCTCCGCAGGATTCCCAGGTTGCCGCAAAGGCAAGTCTCCCCGTTGTGACGGCTACCGCGCTGGATCGGCAAAAGGTAACGCTGCCTGGCGATTTCGCCGCGCCGTTCAACCTGCTCATCCTGTTCTTTCAGCGGAATCAACAGCCAGTCGTGGACGGCTGGGTGCCGGTGGCGGCTTCGGCGGCGAACCCAGGCTTACAAACCTGGCTGCTGCCCGTCTCGCAGCGGGAAAACGGCCTTTACCAGTGGTGGCTGAATGCGTCTTTTCGCGGTGGGCTGGCCGCTACCGAGCCGCGGCACTACACGGTTCCCCTGTACGTCGACAAGCCAAAATTTCTGCGTTCGCTGCAAGTCGCTTCCGAGCAGGAGGTATCCGTGCTGCTGACCGACAAAGCGGGGCACGTGCTGTGGCGCTCCAGCGGCCCGGTAAGCGAAAGCAAGAAAGCCTCGCTCACCACCTTCCTCAGCAAGACAGGCCGCTAGTGTAGCGCTTCATGCGGAGGGTCGTTTCAGCTCCTTGCCTGGCTACTTAGGCTTTCGCGACCCGGGCGCCGATCAGGTTGACCGCCCGGTGCGCCGAGAGCGCCGCACCCTCCTGCCAGCCGACGATATGGCTGGTGTGATCCCCGGCCAAAAAGATGCGGCCCTGCGGTTGCGTCCATATCTCGTAGCCGGCTGGCGTGCCGGCATCCGCGCCACTCACCCACGAACCCAAGTTATATGGGATTTGACCCCAGCTCATATACACCGGGTTCTTCAGCTCTTGTGAGCAGCCGGGGTGCAGCAGCTCAATCGAGTGCCGTGAGGCGGCAAGCTTGGCTTCCGCACTCGGCAATTTGCCGAATTCTGAACCGTTTTCAATGCCATACCCGCCGAGAATGATGCCGGTCTCGGAAAACATCGTGGCGCTGGGGTACCAGATCGTGTCGACCGGCTGGCGGAGGAAAGAAAGTCCTCCGTAGATGTTGGACTGCTGCTCCCAAAAGCGGCGCGACTCCCAGGCGATCTTGTAGGCGGAGTCGTAGGAACAGCCGGCAATGGCTGCTTTCAACTGGGGAGAGAAATCCGTGTCCATGGTCTTCAGAATCGTCAGGGGCAAGGCACAGACGCAGTAGTCGGCGCTGACGGTCTCATGTTTACCGGTCGCCAGGTCACGGTAGACCACCTTGACACCGCTCGCGCTCTGCCGAATCTGGACCACTTCGGCACGGGGCCGGATCACGCTGCCCAGCTTTTTCTTGAAGGCCATGGGAATCTGGTCCATGCCGCCCACGGGCTGAAACATGGTGGCCTGCCAATCGATCTCATCTTCTTCCATCAACTGGGTCCAGAGATTGGCCGAAAGCAACGCGCGCATATCCAGCGGGTCATGGGGAACGCCCACGACATCTGCCGCGCCGGGCTTGACCTTGTAGCCGGCGCGCGCCGATCCCTTATAAAACAGATCGGGGGACAAGGGTCCATAGACCTTGAGAAACGCGATCATCTGTTCTTTATCGTCATGGCTCAACTCCTGATCGAGTGAGCCGCGGTTGATACTTTTCGCCAGCAGTTCCGCGACGTGGCCGCGCGTGTCGTACTCCATCTGGCGGTTTTGCACGGCTTTGCCGCCGTTGAGGTTATCCGCCTGCAGGAACGCGCTGCGGGTGGTATTGATTTCCACTTCCAGGGGCACGCCGAGTTCGCGTGCGTAGCCGAGCATGGTCTGGTGCACCGAGGGCAGCCGGGCGGGGCCGATGTTCTGGTAGAGGCCTTCGCCAAAAGCGCAGTTCTGGGTGAAGCCGTTGGTGAACTCGATTTTGGTGCCGCCACGGACCGTCCAGTTCCTGCCCCCGATCCGTTCCCGCGCTTCCAGCAGAGTGCAGGTATAGCCCAGCTTGCACAGCTCGTAGGCGGTGGCCAGGCCGGCGATGCCGGCGCCCAGGATCACGACGCTGGCGCCTTTGCCCGAGCCTGCCGGCTGCTCGACGGTGGAGGCAGCCGATGCCGCGAGTGGCAACAGACCCAGGGACTGCATCATGGTGAAAGCCGCGCGGTACCCGCCCGCCTGGCCCACTCTCATCAGAAAATCGCGCCTGGTGAATCCTTTGCCTAAACCCATTGCTGCTGCCTCCTGCTCGCTGGCTGGTTATCCATTTTCACCCGAATTCCAGCGCTGTTGCTGCCGTCTGAGGGGATGGTAGAATTGGGACTTTCCGACATGATGTTGATATGCGGATAAGGGCCTCCGCTGGTGCGGAGAAGGGATGATCGTTCACGGTACCGCTCCTGGCGCCGCAGTCTATGCACGCGCCGGCTTATCTCGCGACTTTGGCCCAGGGAAACAGCATCCTACGCTCAGAAGTCCTGAGCATGGAACAAGCAAAAAGAATTCTCAGTCTTCAACCTGGAAGCTGGCACAACTGGAAGGTCAGGAAGGCAAAAAGGTGGCAAGAGCATTACGTTTCGACAAGGAAAACGTTCACCACCCGTAACCGCGTGCAACTCAGCGCAGGTACGACGATGTGGTTGAGGTTAATGGTAGCGGCGCGCGAAAGCAACTGCAAAATGAAGTGTTGGGATGTGGGGTAATGACCGAAGAAGGCTCAAGCGCTGAAGATCTACTGGACATCGAGTTTCTGCATGAGATCGGCAGCCGCATGGCGGCCGCGGATCCGTTTCATGCTGTATTGCAGCGGGTGGTCGATTTTGTATCCACGATGGTGATGTGCGATTCCTGTTTCGTTTATGTGCTCGAACAGGACAAGCTGGTGCTGCGCGCTTCAAAAAATCCCCATGCCGACCTGGTGGATGAGCTTGACCTGCAAGTGGGCCAGGGCATTACCGGCTGGGTTGCCAAGCATGAAGAACCGGTCGTCATTGACTCCAAGGCATGGAGCGATCCTCGTTTCAAGATGTTCAATGACCTGCCCGAAGATCAGTTTGAGGCATTTCTTTCCGTGCCGATTTTGTGCCGCGGCAAGTTAGTGGGCGTGATCAACGTGCAACATCGTAAGCCGCATCACCACAGCAGCCGCCAGGTACGACTGATCTCGACGGTGGGCTTTCTGGTGGGCGCCGAGTTGGAAATGGCGCGCCTGGAAAGCGAACGCTTGCTGCTCGCCGACCGGCTCGAGGTAAGAAAGTTGATGGATCGCGCTAAGGGCATCCTGCAGCGCGAATTGCATCTGGATGAAGAAGGCGCTTACCTGGCTTTACAGAAGCAGAGCCGGCAGAAGCGCAAGGCCATTCGCGAGATCGCTGAGGCAATTATCCTGACGGAAGAGATCCGTCGAACCCGCAAGTAGGAGCCGGCTACTTCAGCATTGGCTCGCCATCGAAGTGCTCCAACCGGATCACCTCCGCCAGAGGCACGCGCTGTTCCCATCCTGCACGTTCCAGTTCTGGTCTGGGTTGAAACTCATCCACGTAGCCGAGGCATAAGTAAGCCACCAGCACCATGTGTGGGGGAATGCCCAGCACGGCTTTAAGCGCTGCGGGGTCGAGGATGCTGACCCAGCCCACGCCGATGCCCTCTGCCCGCGCGGCCAGCCAAAGATTTTGCACGGCGCACACGGCGGAGTAGATGGCGGTTTCAGGCATCGAGTGGCGGCCCAGGCGATGGCCTCGCTCGCTCACCGGGTCGCAGACGATACACAGATTTTGTGGCGCCTCAAGGATGCCCTCCAGCTTGAGCCCCCGATAAAGTTCCGCTCGTTCGCCCTGGTACGTTTCCGCGGCGACTTGCTGAGCCTGGGCGAAGAGTGTGCGCACTTCCCCACGGACCCGGGGACTGCGAATCACAATGAACCGCCATGGCTGCATAAGGCCGACCGAAGGGGCATTGTGTGCGGCTCCCAGCAGGCGCAGCAGCACATCGTCGGGCAGTGGTTCCGGCAAAAAACCGGAGCGGACGTCCCGCCGCTCACGAATCGCGCGGTAGACTCCCTCTAATTCCCCATTACAGAAGCCTTCTGCCCTGGTTTTGATCATTTGCCGTCTCAGCGAGTGTTATAGCATCTTGGCAGCCCCGATGACCAAAGCCGAAGAACTGGCAGCAACCCAGGAACAGCGAAAGCCCAAGCGGGCGCTCGGCCTGTTTGACTCCACCATGGTGGTGATCGGCGTCATGATTGGTTCGGGTATCTTCATCGTCCCGGCTGACATGGCGCGGATTCTCGGCGGTCCGGGATGGTTCCTGGCGGCCTGGCTGTTTGCCGCGGTGCTTACCATCGCGGCGGCGTTCTCCTTTGGCGAACTCGCGTCGATGATGCCCGGTGGCGGCGGCATGTACCTTTACCTCAGCGAGGCCTACTCGCCGCTTTGGGGATTTCTGTATGGATGGACGCTGTTTACCGTCATTCAAACCGGGACGATTGCCGCCGTGGCAGTTGCGTTTGCCCGTTTCCTGGGCGTGCTGGTTCCGGGGATTTCCGAATCGCGTTACCTGATAACCCCGATTCCTCTCTCGACTCACTACGCGCTTACCTTATCTACGGCACAGTTGGTCGCGCTGCTGGTGATTGCTCTGCTCACGGCGACCAACACGCTGGGGATCGAGTACGGCAAGATCATCCAGAATGGGTTTACGGTCGCCAAGCTGGGCGCCATGGCGGCGCTGATCCTGCTCGGGCTTACCGTCGGTTGGAACGGCACAGCGGTGCATGCCAACCTGGCCAATTTCTGGCAGCGGCCAGCCACGGGCGCGACCTCCCCGATGGGCGTCGTGCTCGGTCTGTTGATGGTGTTTTGTGTTTCCCAATCGGGGTCACTGTTCGCCGCCGACGCCTGGCACGACATAACTTTTGCTTCCGAAGAGGTGAAGGATCCCCGCACCACGCTGCCCAGGGCGCTGGCGATTGGGGTGGTGCTGGTGATGCTTATTTATCTGGCGGCGAACGTCGCCTACCTGGTGGTGCTGAACTTTTCTGCTATTCAGCACGCGCCGCATGATCGCGTCGCGACGGCGATGCTGCAACAGATCTTTCCTGCCTGGGGCGGGCAGGCATTGGCTGTGCTCATCATGGTATCGACCTTTGGCTGTATCAATAGCCTGGTGCTGGCCGGCCCGCGCGCGTACTACGCCATGGCGCGCGACAAGCTATTCGTGCCTGCGGCGGGCCGGTTGAACCGGGCGCGTGTTCCTGGTTGGTCGCTCGCGATGCAGGGTGTATGGGCAGGCGTGCTGGTGCTGCTCACCACCTATTCGCCGGCTAAAGGGTATGGCAATCTTTACAGTGATCTGCTTGACTACATTATTTCCGCGGCCCTGTTGTTTTACATTCTCACCATTGCGGCGGTGGTGGTGTTGCGCTACAAGCGGCCAGATGCGGAACGTCTGTTCCGGACGCCGGGGTATCCTTTTGTTCCGGCAATTTATGTTTTGGGCGCCGGCGCCGTGGTGCTCTGTCTCTTCATCGATCGGCCCGCGACCACCTGGCCTGGCCTGGCGCTGGTGATCACCGGCCTTCCTGTGTATTGGCTCATCCGCAGGGGGAAATAAGGGTAGAGCTGTTCTGCCTGGGAACAAGAAGCAGGTCCCTCCACCGCGCTACGCTCCGGTCGGGATGACAAGTTTGTTAGAGACCCAGAATTACCGACCGACAGCGTTGGAGCATAGCGCAGGGACCGGCTTTTACCTATGTGTCTCCCAATCAAATTTGTCATCCCGACCGGAGCGTAGCGTAGTGGAGGGACCTGCTTTTTGGTCTTTTAGCGGTACTCGGAGGCGAAGGCGTCGGCGTCGTGATTTATCTCTCCTGGTTGCGGAGCGCGCGACATCAACAGGATGCGGTAGGTGAAGGTTACCGATTGATTTTTGCTCAGGGTGAAATTTAGCAACGGCGCCTTAGGATCGAAAATATGCTGGCCCAGCGGATTGGCGGCGAATAATCCGTAGCCGCGCGCATGCCAGTAGGTCGGATAGTTCGGATTGCCGGGATGATCCAGGATCGCGATGGTCTCGGTGTGCCCCTCCGTGTGACCGGTCAACACGCACCAGCGGCCTCGCGTGCCCCAGGCCTGATCCCCCTCTTTGCCTTCGCTGGTGAGATACACGCCGGTGGCCCCAGGAACATTCGAAGGTGGCACGTCCGTGGTCCGTCCGTTCGCGTCGGTGAATTTGCCACCCTTTTCGTTGGCCGACTCGAGCCAGTGGGCCACCCGTATGCCCAACAATCCTTCCTTATCATCGTTGAAAATAACTGTCTGGCGCGCATGCAGGGTGACAATCATGTCGACTGTCCGCACATCGCCAGCTCGGGAAAAAACATAGCGCGTTTTCTGATCGAGCAGATCGTCTCCACTGCCCGCCGTCCACAACGAGGTGACAACCAGTTCTCCACGGTTGCGTCCGCTTTTGGTGGAGACGATGCTCTGTTGATGGATAGTACCCATCTTTCCGCGGTCCGCGGCCGGGATGGCGTCTGAGTTGTTCCAGAAATCAAATCCATTTACGTTTCCGTAATTGAACCAAATGCCCGCGTGGTGGGGATGATCGACCCGCTCCCCGGGCCGCGGCGCGAGGGGAAATCCGCGCACCACATCCATTCCGTCTGATGCGATCAAGGGAAAGAGTACCGGCTTCTTCAGCGTGCTCGGCCACACGTAAGAGGTGAACGGCTTGCCGTCGATGGTGATGTCGACGCGCTGGTGCGCTTCGTCAGGAGTTACCTTCACGCCCTGGGCCATTCCCCGCAGACTCGCAACCAGCACCAGGCCACAGCACAACCACCTATTCATAGACCTTGTCTCCAGCCATCACCCGCTGCGTCTTATCGTCAAAGGTGATTCGCTGACCGGTCTGAATCGCGGCGATGTTCATGCACAGCGCGATCGAATGGCTGTAACCAGCTTCGATGCTCGCGTTGGGCGTTTTGCGCGAGCGGACACACTCCATCCAATTGCGCATGTTGGCTGAGGTCATCGGATCGTTGCCGGTATTGGCCGAGGTCTCCGCCTTTAACACCGAATCGCTGAGCGAAACATCGCCCAGCAGATTCTGTTTCATGCCCATTTCCGCGGCGGCTTTCGCTGTCATGCCGCCCTCGGAGCTGACGCAGGCCTTATCCATATCGAGCGATCCGCCGTTGGAGCGGTAAATCTCTTTCACCCCGCCCGCGGAGTTGGTCATGCGCGAGGAATAGATCACCTGGAAGCCTTTGGTGGGATCATCGAGCGGGCCGTAATCGAACACGGCGGTCATGGTGTCCCAGTTCTTGCGGCCATCCTTCCACAGGTAGACGCCTCCATTGGCCACCACACTGCGCGGATGCGGGTAGCCGGTGAACCAGTGGACGGTATCGATCTGGTGCACCAGCCATTGATCGGGAATGCCGGAGGAGTAGGGCCAGAAGAGCCGGAACTCGAGATACTTGCGCGCGTCGAAGGCTTCATAGGGCCGGTTGAGCAGGTAGCGTTTCCAGTCCGTATCCTGTTCCTTCAGCAACGGCACCACATCGGGACGCCGCCAGCGGCCTGGCTGGTTGACGTTCCAGGTCATCTCGACGGCGACGATGTCGCCAAATTTTCCCGACTGAATGTAGTCGTGGGCGCGTTGATAGCTGGGCGTGCTGCGCCGCTGGGTACCGACCTGGACGATTTTTCCCGTCTGCTTGACCGCAGCCAGAAAGTCGCGCGCGTCCTGCATGGTGTGAGCCGTGGGTTTCTCCACGTACGCATCGCGCCCGGCGTGAACCGCTTCGATGCCGTGCAAGGCGTGTTGAAAGTCGGCCGTGGCCACAATGACGGCGTCGACGTCTTTGCGCGCGTAGAGCTCATCGTTGTTGCGCACGCTGGCGATGGAACTGCAGCCGCACTGCTTCTGGATGAAGGCCGCGCCTTCGTCGCGGCGACGGTTCCAGATATCCGAGACAGCGACGAACTCGAAGTTGAGGTCTTTGGCGTTTTCCAGGAAGGCCGGGACCAGGGCGCCTTTGGCGCGGTCGCCGGCCCCGATCAGCGCTACCCGGACGCGGTCGTTGGCTCCCGTGATCGCCGCGTAGCTCGATGCATTCCACGACATTGCGGTGCCGGCGAGCGCGGCGCTACCTACTTTCAGGAAGTCTCTGCGGTTCTTATCCTCAAATATCACGGGCAATCCTCGCTCTCACTGTCGCAGAGAGTTTACAGGGGTACGAATTGAATCGTCATCCAGACCGCATAGCGGGACGGCCGGACGAAATGCACTTTTGGTGAGTGGTTAGCGTGGTAATGGGGTCCGGCGGGACCGAAACCCGGTGGAAAAGTGCGAACTAAGCGAAATAAGGGTAGAGGCTGCGTGAGAACCCAGTTCCTGAAGGGTACGGGCTTCAGCCCGTACAAAAACCTCAAAAAACTTTGGCCTTTAGGCCCTGAGGTCAGCGAATTCAGACGACAGAGCTGCTGCCCTCAGCGGCTAAAAGCCGATTACTGTTTGCTTCATTACGTACGGCCTGAAGGCCGTACCCTTCAAAAACTTAGTTTTTCAGCAGCCTGCTAAACTCCTGACCAACAGGTGACTTAACTAACTTGCTCGCTCATCGTGAGATTAGCTTCGCGTCCTGACGCCATCGACCAGGCGCATGATGCCCAGGGGGTTGGTGCTCTTGAGCTCATCCGGCAGGGCTGCGTCGGGAAAAGACTGGTAACAAACCAGCCGGGTGAAACGGAAGATAGCCTGTGAACCGACCGAGGTGGAACGGCCGTCGCTGGTAGCCGGGAACGGGCCGCCGTGCACCATGGCATGACAGACCTCGACGCCCGTGGGAAAGGCATTCAGGATCAGACGGCCGGCCTTACGGCTGAGAATGTCAATCAGATCAGAGTATTCCCCCAGTTCGCTTTCCTCTCCCTGCAGGGTCGCGGTGAGGTGCCCTTCCAGTTGTTCGGCCACGGCCAACAGTTGCTTACGGTCCTGATAGCCGACGACGACCGTGGTGGGGCCAAAGATCTCCTGCACCAACTCTTCGTTGGCGACCAGGTCCTTATAGTCGGCAACAAAGAGAGAGGGCTGCACCTTCGCAGCCCCGGTACCGTTTACGGCTTCTCCCTCGGCCAGCACGGTGGCATCGGCGGTGCGGCCCTTGACGGCCGCGTTGTATCGCTCGGCGATGGCTTTGGTCAGCAGAGTGGGTGCCGGGGTGCTGGTGACCTTCTCTCCCAGCTCCTTGATAAACCCTGGGGTGCCATCTTCTTGCGGCACCATGACCAAGCCGGGTTTGGTGCACATCTGGCCGCCACCCACGGTGAACGATGCCTGCAAGCCAGTGGCGATTCCACTTCCGCGCTTGTTCAGGGCTCCGGGCAGGACGAAGATGGGGTTGATGCTGCCCATTTCGGAATAACAAGGGATCGGCTCCGGGCGTTCGGCCGCGAGCTTCATGAGAGCCTTACCGCCGGCGGGCGAGCCGGTAAAGGCAACCGCCTTGATCGCCGGATGCTTCACCAACTGAATGCCAACCTCTACACCGGCGTCGAACAGCATGGAGAACACGCCTTCGGGCAGATCGCAGGCCTTCACGCTATCGCGGATGATCTGGCCGACCAGCGCGCTGGTTCCGGGATGTGCCGGGTGGGCCTTGACGATGACCGGGTTGCCCGCGGCCAGTGCAGACGCGGTGTCGCCACCGGCTACGGAGAAGGCCAGGGGAAAATTGCTGGCGCCAAAAACAGCCACCGGGCCGAGCGGCTTGTGCATGGAACGAATGGAGGGTTTGGGCAGCGGCTTACGGTCGGGATCGGCGTTATCGATGCGCGCGTCGAGCCAGGATCCTTCTTCAACCACGTCGGCAAAATGCCGCAGTTGATTGCAGGTACGCGCCGTCTCCCCCTGGAGGCGCGCCTCGGGCAGCGCGGTTTCCAGGTTCGCCCGCTTGATGATGGCCGGAGCCGCCGCCTCCATGGACGCAGCAATGTGACGCAGGAAAGCACCCTTTTTCTTGCCGGATAGATTGCTGTAGATGGGAAAAGCGGCGTGCGCCAGGGCGGCTGCGCGCTCCAGATCGGCGGTGGTTGCGGCGAAGAATTGTGGTTCGAGGGGGGCGCCGGTCGCCGGGTTCATGGCGGTGAATGCGGCGGCTTCCGCACCTTCGCCAAAACCGATGAGGGACACGGGTTTGATTTCCAAAGCAAGCTCCATGGTGTGCTCCTGTCTTTTCCAGTCTACCGCTTCAACGCGCTGCGGGCCGGGTCGTAGGGTTCGATGGGAATGGCCGGCGTTTTGCCGGAGATGGCATCGGCGAGCAACTGCGCGGTGGCGAGCGACGTGGTGATGCCCAGGCCTTCGTGCCCGGTGGCGAGAAAGACGGTTGGGTCGCCGGGGGAGCGGCCGATCAGGGGCAATTTGTCTGGAGTTGCCGAGCGAAACCCGGTCCATACCCGTTCGAGGGTGAGCGATGGCAGGGCGGGCAGGTATTCGGCGGCGCGCGCGAACATCCGGGCCAGGATGTCTTCGTTCACTTCCCTGCCCTCCACGCCATACTGGCGCGAGGAACCGACCAGCATTTGACCGTTGGCTCTGGGCTGCACGTTGAAGGCGACTGAATCCGTCGCCGTGGCATGTGCGCTTTTGAGGTATCCCAGTTCAACCACCTGGTAGCGAAGATAGCCGGGATAGGGTGTGGTGATGGCCAGGTGCCCTTTTCGTTTGGCTACCGGAAGCGCGGGGGTCAGGGCAGAAGCCCACTCCCCGGCAGCGTTCACCAGGATGGGAGCCTGCAACTCGTCTCCGTTGGCCAGCACTACGCGGCCCGCGCTCATTGCGACAGCGGATCCCTGCAGCCGCGTGACACCCTGGGCTTGCTGCAACAGTGCGCGGGCAGCGGACTGCGGGGAGACGACTACGTCTTCTTTCACCAGAAATCCGCCGGCGAGCCCAGGGCGCAGGGCAGGCTCTACGCGGGCAACTGCATCGGCATCGAGCAGCTCGCAGGGGATGCCATACCCGCAATAGACACTGTGTTTGTAGCGAATGGCCTGCATTTCCTCTTCGTCCGCAGCCAACCACAACGTGCCGCGCTCGTTATACTCCACCTCCGGCGGCAGGGCGCGCCCCATCTGTCTCCATAGCTGTTGCGAGTAGCGGGTGAGGGCCAACTGGGCTGCTGAATCGTCGAGCACGACCACGTGGCCCATGGCAGCGACGGTGGCGCCGGCTCCGATGTCGCCTCGCTCTACCAGCGCTACCTGCATGCCCTGGCGGGAAAAGGCTAAGGCGCATGCAGCGCCGACAATGCCACCGCCCACAATGACTGCGTCGAAGGTCTGCTTCACGAGGTTGGGATGCCCCAGCAGAAAGGGTCCTGGGTATTAAGGATGAGGTTTGCATCTGCGGTGATGAACGCGGTGCCGGTGATGCTCGGAATCAGGTTTCCTGCGCGCAGGGTAAAGCTGGCCTCGAACACGCTGCCGATCACGCTTTCCTGCCGCCAGACCTGGTTGGGAGCGAGAGCGCCTTCGGCGTAAAGACAAGCCAACTTGGCGCTGGTGCCGGTGCCGCAGGGGGATCGGTCATACTCCTTGCCTGGGCAGAGGACAAAGTTCCGGCTGCTCATGCCCGGGGTGGGCGAGGGACTGTGGAGTTCGATGTGGTCGATTTCCGCGCCGTCTGCACCCTGGATTTTGTTGGCCGTCAGCGCCTGCCGAATGGCCCAGGCGAAGTGGATGAGTTGATCGAGATGGGCGCGGTCGAGGGTGTAGGGGTGATGTTTGACCAGGAAAAACCAATTCCCGCCCCAGGCGATGTCGCCGGTCACCGGGCCGTATCCGGGCACCTGGACTTCGACGGCCGCGGCCAAGCGGTAGCTGGGCACATTCTCGATGGTCACGGAGCCGTCTTCGTTCAGTGTAGCTCCCACGATGCCCACCGGGGTCTCGATGCGATGATGGCCGGGTTTAATTTTGCCGAGATAGGCGAGGGTTGCGATCAAGCCGATGGTTCCGTGGCCGCACATGCCCAGACAGCCGCTGTTGTTAAAGAAAATGACGGCGGTGACGCAGTTTTGATCGCGCGGTTCGCATAGCAGTGCACCCACCATGGCTTCTGCCCCGCGCGGTTCGGTGACAAGCGCGCGGCGGAAGGCGTTGTGGTCTCGCTGGAAGGTTATTAGTTTATGTTGCAGGTCGCCATTGCCGAGGTCGGGGCCGCCCTCGGTGACCGTCCTGGTGGGCTCGCCACCGGTATGGGAATCAATAATTTTAACTCGCTGCAAAACGTTCACTCCCTGGAAATTGTATAGGGGCGGAGCGGTTGAAGGGTTTCTGCAGGTGGCTGGAGAACGATCTGTGCCGGCGGGGTGCGGCTGCGAGCTATCTTCCCATAGGGACGGCTGACATGGGAAGGACGATAGTCCTGTGTACCCGTAGCTGTTCTACCGGATCCAACCATCCCAGGATTACATCCCGGATGAAATCAGGGGGTAATCTTTCAGTCGTCCCTTCGGGACTGCATCCTTCGAACAAATGTTACCCAGGATTGCATCCGGGATTGCATCCTGGGGTACTTTCAGCCAGTCTTGTCCAAATTAGGTTTTCAGGCAGTTCGGTTCTACACCTCTGAGCAACAATACTCTATGGAAGCGCAACTCCCCGATTTGTCATCCCGAGCGGCTGACTCGCCAGTCGGCAAGTTAAGCATGGAATGAACGCGGTGAGCGCTCGCTTTTAAACCCGTCCCCCCAAACAAATTTGTCATCCCGACCGAAGCGTAGCGAAGTGGAGGGATCTGCGGTGCGCCTTTACCCCAAACCAGGGCCCTCCAAGTGAGCTCGCGAATCCTGCCCCGCCAGTTTGTTCATTGGGAGGAGCTGACTGGCCTGGTTGGCAATTTAAGGGAGGAATGAACGCGGAGAGCGCTTGCTTTTAAGCCGTCCCTCAAGCAGATCTTAAAGCCCGTCCCCCAAACAACTTTGTCATCCCGACCGTAGCGGACCCGAATTCCTGTTTCGCCATGTCAGACAGATCCACGTGTGCGGCTTTCCTTAAGGAAAGCCGCATGAAGTTCGCCTGCGCCATCAACTTCGACAGGAATTCGGGGGAGCGAAGTGGAGGGATCTGCTGTGCGCCTTTCCCTCAAACCAAGGCCCCACGAGTGAGCTCGCAAATCCAGCCCCAGCCATTTTGTTCATTAGGAGCGCAGCGCTCGGGATGACAAATCGGGGAGTTGCGCTTCCATAGAGTGTTGTTGCTCAGAAGTACAGAAAGAGCTTTTCCTACCTTCCCACACTCACTTGGAAATCTCGCAAAAAAACCAAGATTCCCACATTACCGTCGCTCCACCACGGGCAAGCAAACTCACAAAGCCACCAAAAACGTTAACCTGAAACCAACGACGAAAGTGTAAACAATCATCGCGGTACAAAGTGTAAAGAATCATCCCGGCCGCACATTCAGCCGTCCCTGCGGGACTCAAACCGGGACCGCTCGCTCATTTCTTTACTACACTCAGGGTGATGCTCGATGGGTATTGCTTTCCATGATGGACTTCGTTATGCGCAACGACGGCGGTTGATTCGTTGTAGTTGTCGCCACCGGTATTCAGGTTGCGGTCGTAGAGGGGAAAGTTGCTGCTGCTGACCTCAATGCGTAGCTGATGGCCCGCGGCAAAGTAGTTGCTGGTTTGCATCGGCTGGAAAGTAGCCTTTACCACCTTGCCCTTCTCCATCCAGACAGGGGGCTTATCGTAACCATCACGGTACCGCATACGCTGGATGCTGTCTTCGATGTTGTAGGCGGTGCCGTCGGGCAGCACATCGATGACCTTGACCGTGAAATCAGTGTCCTTTGCGTCACTGGCTACGTAGAGCGTCACCTCCATTGGGCCGCTGACCTCTATCCCTTGCTTAAGCGGGCCGGTACTGTAGACGAGTACGTCGCGGCGGGCCTCGAGCGCACGGTTGTCGAACGCTCCTCCTTTGTGATCCAGGCCGAGAAAGCCGCCGCCCGGTGTGGGCACAGGATTGAGAGGATCATAGACAAATTTGTCCGGGTCATCGTCTGGCTGCGGCGTGGGCAATAACAGGCCACCGGCGGCAAGATAATATGTCATTGGCTTTGCGCCCGCGGGTGGCCACGTATCCGACGATTGCCACTGGTTGCTGCCCATGGTGTAGTAACGCACTTTCGGCGTCTTCGCCAGCACGCCCTTATCGTCACCCTTGAGGAAGCGGTCAAACCAGCCGAAGGTGATCGCGTCGTAGTCGAGCCGTGCATCCCCCAGGTCGCGCTCACCGACAATGGTGTGTTCCCTGGCCCGCTTGTAGCCGCAATGAGTAACCGGGGCGATGATGGCGTACTGCTCATTCGCGACCTCA
The DNA here is from genome assembly GCA_963834445.1 of uncultured Acidobacteriaceae bacterium. Classification (GTDB taxonomy): domain Bacteria; phylum Acidobacteriota; class Terriglobia; order Terriglobales; family Acidobacteriaceae; genus PALSA-350. Next base: position 1,097,540 of record CAWIBU010000009.1, on the reverse strand, counting down.
GGGCTGGCGGTCTGGCGCACGTAGTTATACGCGGCCAGATTGGGCGCGACGCTGTTGTCGTACCATGTCATGATCCAAAGGCCGGGAATGTCGATCCGCATGCTGTCGTTCCAGAGACCACCCTGGTACCAGGCGGGGTCATTGGGAGTACGCTCGATCATCGCCCGTTTCCCCGAGGGCGTGGTGTCGTCGAAGATGCTGCGCGGGCTACCGATGGCGGCAAGAACGTCTTTCTCCGGCAAATGCCGGTATGCTTTGTCCCAATCGACCGGAGGAGGTTTCGACCCCAGATCATACGATCTGGCAGCCGCGACGAGTTGCTGCTGCGACATGCCTGGGGGAAAGTTGGGACGACCGTCCCGGGTGGCAAACCCGTACGCGTAAAGCCAGTTCGAGAAGCGCATCTGCACCGCGCCACCACGGAACCAATTGCCCTGCTCGTAGTAGGGCCCCACCCGGCCAACCCCATCCCCGAAACTCTCGGGAATGAAGGTGGTGAGGGCCTTGTTGCCGCGGGAAGCGACGGACAACTGCCACTCCGCTGTGGACGAACAGCCGATCAGACCGACCTTGTCGGCTGACCAGGGCAGCCCGCCCAGCCAGTCCAGTTCATCATCGGCATCGGTGAGCGGCGTGCCGAGAATGTCGTACTCGCCTTCGGAAAAATAGCGGCCGCGCTCATTCATTTGGACGTACGCGTAGCCGTGCTTGACGGCTTGCAATTCGGACGACATATCTCGGGGCGCACCCAATTGCACATCCCGGTAATTGAAGTTGTAAGGGGTGCGAACGAAGATAATCGGGTACTTCTTCGACAAGTCCTTCGGCCGATAAATGTCGGCCTGCATGCGTTTGCCATCGCGCATCGGCACCATGACCTTGCGCTCAATGACCGCAATCGATTCGAGCTCAGCTTCGACGGCGTTGCGGTGGGCGATGAGATCAGCCTCGCCTTTCGTTTGCGCCTGCGCAACCAGAAGAATCCCCGCGAAGGCGCTGACACAGAGCAGTACCGGGCCCACAGAGTTCGACCGACGCTTCATTTGCACCCTCGTGATGGAGTCACTATAACCGAGAACAGATGAACCCAGAGGAACTGGAAGAGGAATCAGAGCAACCGAAAGACCCGGAATCCGTTTTCCGCGAACCCGCCTATACGCGGTTCTGGTTTGCCCGTATCTGCTCGACCGTCTCGTTCCAGATAAGCGCGGTGGCGGTGGGCTGGCAGGTCTACGCGCTGACCCACAGCACGTTCGCCCTGGGCATGGTCGGGCTGGTGCAGTTTATGCCCATGCTGCTGCTCACCCTGGTGGTCGGGCATGTGGCCGACCGCTTCAACCGCAAAACCATCATCAGTATTTGCCAGGTAGTGGAGGGCTCGACCCTGGCGCTGCTGGCGATCAGCAGTTATCTGCATCAGCTGCACCCGCTGGGCATCTATTGCGCGGTCGCGGCCATTGGGGCGGCCCGCGCCTTTGAGAGCCCCTCGACCCAGGCCATTGTTCCCGGGCTGGTGGAAGCAAAGCAGGTGCCGCAGGCGATCGCGTGGTCCACCTCTGCCAACCAGACGGCCTCGATCGTCGGGCCGGCGCTGGGCGGCCTGCTCTACGCATTTGGCGCGCACGTGCCCTATGGGCTCTGTGCCTGCCTGTTCGGATCGGCGGCTGTGCTGTCCTCGGGCATCGTTGCCAGGCGGCCAACCCCGGGCAAGGCGCCCGTGACCGCGCAATCCATTTTCTCCGGCATCCATTACATTCGCGAGCGCAGGAACATCCTGGGCGCCATCTCGCTCGATCTGTTTGTTGTGCTGCTGGGCGGCGCCACCGCCCTGCTGCCGGCCTATGCGCGCGATATTCTGCACACCGGACCGTGGGGCTTGGGGCTGCTGCGCCTGGCGCCCGCTGTGGGTGCGTTATCGACCTCGGTCTTTCTGGCCCATCATCCCATTCGCACCCGGGCCGGGCACCGCATGTTTGCCGCGGTCATCGTTTTCGGCGTGGCCACGGTTGCGTTTGCTCTCTCGCGCAACGTGATTCTGTCGATGGCCATTCTTTGCCTTCTGGGCGCCGCGGATGTGACCAGCGTGGTGGTGCGGTCGTCGCTGGTGCAACTGGAAACGCCCGATGAGATGCGCGGCCGCGTCAGCGCGGTCAACTCTCTCTTTATCGGGACATCGAATCAGCTGGGCGAATTCGAATCGGGGGTCACCGCTTCCTGGTTTGGAATTGTGCCCGCCACGATCTTCGGTGGCGTGGGGAGCATCGTCATTGCCTTGCTCTGGATGGTTTTATTTCCAGAGTTGCGCAAGCTGAGGAGTGTTGCGGGATTCGCCGCGAACGAGAAGGCGCCGGCGGCGAAGTGACGGCCGCGTTTGCTGAATGCGTGTTCACAATGACGGCGAAGTCACCAGAAAATGCCAGATTGATCTTCGCTTAAGCAAAGGCCAGCCAAAATGCGCAGGTTCGATCTACATTTCCTGCAACAATTCTGCAGGCAATGGTTCTGCAGGCATACGTTACTTTGGTTTGCAACGGAAACGCTACTGTCGCTGTACGGTACATTTCGTCCGCATCGTAGTAAGAGAATGGAGGTAACGATGCATTGCAGAGAGAATGTGGCACTGGAAAATATCTGGAGGCAGCGATACGAACGAGCCACGCATGTTGCATGCGGAGGTTTGTTTGCTGTCGGGGAGAACGCGACCACACATGCGCAGCTGGTGCGGGAGTGCCGAGCCAAACAGGCGCAAGCAGCGAATGCGATTTTGCTCCACCAGAGGAGTTGTGCGGTCTGTGGCAACGCAGAGCATACCCACGGCGGCCTGCGTGCTGAAAGCCGCGCGTCTTAGAGCGCGATGGGTTGCGTAATCCGGGAGGGAGCCCAGAAGACAAGAACCGTGCCCCTGTAAACTTTGAAGCAGGCGGCCCTATGACACACCGTGCGCGTTGGATATTGATCCCTTACCTGCTGTTCGCGTCCCTTCAACAGTCTTCTGCGGCAATCGCGTGTCCGGTTTCGCTGTTCGATGGAAAGGCAGGCCCGGATGGCATCGCCCTGTCCTTCAGGAACGTTGGTAAACTGCCTGTCCAGCAGCTTGCCTTCGCATGCACACCGAGCAAGGGTCCTGCGGTCTGTCATGAGGAGATGGGGCTGTTTTTTCCTGGAACGGACTACAGCAGTTCGTTTGCTTACCCGGGTCGGGCGGCGTCGATCGTGGTCTCTCTTCAGGCTGCACGGCTGGCGGATGGCTCGATGTGGTTGGCCAAGCGCGATCAGCACTGCCGGCCGTTGCGTGTGGTTCGCAAACACAAACGCTGAGTCGATCACGGAATTGCGATCAGTAGACCGCCGCTGATAGCAAACGACTGCTCCTGTTGGCGCCCGAAGTTGTGCTCAAAGCCGGGTTCGAGGTACCAACCGAATTTGTGCCTGGCGGCGGGCCAGTACATAAAATCCAACGCCGCTTCCGCGCTGATTGAGTTTGCCTGGGCGCCGGGTTGGTTGGTGTGAATCCATTCGGGTCCGATGCCGGCCATGAGCTCGGCTTTGCTGGAGAGTGTCCAGGGCTTCTTGAAAAGCAGATCGGTGTCCCACTCGGTTGAAGAGCGATTGAAGAGTGGGGTGACGCCTGCCTCCAGCTCGAGCCAATTGTCGATCGGCGTCACCTCGACCGCTACCGTGGGCCCGGCGCTGCCGCTGTTGAGGCTGCGCGAAGCGGCGGCGCCTATCTCGACGATGGCGATCGGCTCCGTTGCCGCGTCCTGGGCCACAGCGAACGCCGGAGCACACGAGACGCTCAACGCGAGAATGGGCAGACAACAGAGAGCCGAACAAATGTGCCGCGACCGTTTTGCCATTAGCCCTGCTTATGGAAACCCATGCTGGCAATATACGGGATCAGCGGATTCAAACGCGATGGAACTGCGGCGCGCATGAGGTGGTTCGCAGCGCCCGTGCGCACGCCGCTTCAGGGATTCGCTCCCCCTCGCGTTCAACTGCGTTGCAAGAACCTGAGCGCAGAGGAGCGATGAGGGAAATAGGTCATGTGGCAAAAGCCGCGTTAGTCCTGCCTGATCGATACACCGCCATTGACGGTTTGGAAGTGGATGGTTGCGCCACCCCGGCCGATGTTGGTGTCGATGTGGTTGCCGATCTTGCCCTGGATAGTAACCGGGAAGCCCAGAGAGACCCCGCCGTTTACGGTTTCAGCGATCAGATGCGCGGAATAGTTATCAGGAGCCTTCACGGAGACACCGCCATTCGTCGACTTGGCGACCAGACCCTCGCCGCGCCACTGCTCCCCCATCAGCCGCACATGCATACCGCCATTCACGGTCGTGGCATGGACATCGCCTGCCAGATCGTCGAGCGTAAGGCCCCCGTTCATGGTGTCAGCTTGAATCGCGCCATCGAGGTTGGTCACACTGATGCCGCCGTTCTCAGTGTGAAGATGAGCGGCAAGATGCCGCGGGACGCGCAGACGATAGTTGACAGACCAACTGCGGCGCGACAAACCCCAGCTGTCTGGTCCTTCGGCATGGATGGTACCGGTGGTGACGATGGTGACCTTGCGTGCGAGGGCCTGCGCGTCTTCACGGCTCGTATCCTGCGTGAGGACCCGCGCCTCCAGGTAAATATCCTGGCGTTCTTCGCCAATCACTTCGATGCCGCCGTTCTTCCCCGACACGTTCAGTTGGCCATTCACCAGAGGCAGTGTTGCGCGCCGCAACTCGCAGGCACGCTCCTGGTGTCCGGAGAACCAGCTGTTATTGGTCGTGTTGCCTTCGTCTTGATCGCAGGAACCGGTGGTGAACGACTGCGCGGGCAGGTTGACGGTGAGGAGCAACGGGAAGAGATAACAGGCGATCTGTGGGCGCATCGAAGTCTCCAGGAGGTAACTATGACGCTGGATACGCAAGCGGGAGGCTTTTGGTTCCCGCGAACGTTTATGCCTCCACGAGTAAATCTTCGAAGTTGCGGTCTGCGATCATTGATCAGCCATCGATGGGTGGCCGGTTCGCCGGCATGGTGGCGGCAACGTCCCGGTCTTCGTTCGGGTGAAGAAGTTGGGGGCGATTGTGCATCTAACAAGCGGAAGAAAGAGGCCTAAATTGCCAGTTATCCGTACCTGTACTCATTGCCAACAGAAGAATCGGGTCACCGCCAGGCATTTGGCGAGTACCGGGCGCTGCGGCGCATGCAAGGACACACTTGAGCCGATCGCGGAACCGCTGGCCGCAGACCCGGTTCTTTTCGACGAGGTCCTGAACAACGCTACCGTTCCCGTGCTGGTAGATTTCTGGGCGGCGTGGTGCGGGCCCTGCCGCTCGGCTGCGCCCGAAGTCGCGCGCACGGCGCTGGACATGGCGGGCAAAGCAATCGTGCTCAAGGTCGATACCGAAGCGCATCCCGAGCTCGCGGCGCGGTTTGCGGTGCAAGGAATTCCCAATTTCGTCGTTCTTTCGGGCGGCCGGCAGGTGTTTCAACAGGCGGGTTTAGTCGGCCACGAACAGATGGAGCAGTGGCTCCGAACCGCGGCGGCGTAACTTCCTGATGAGCAACCTCTCTGCTTCTGATTTTGCAGATTTGCAGCGCGCCGTCAGCCAGCTGGAAAGCCAAAGCTTTGCGATGAGGATCGCCGCGACGCTGGGTATGCCGGTGGAAGCGATTTTGCGCAGGCTGCCCGGCCCGGCGCAATCCGCGATTCACGCGTCTGTCGATAAGGCGCTGGCGCAGTGTTTGCGCATTGCCGTCAGGGCGAAATCGACGGGCGCCGTTCACAGCCGATTGCATACGGCCGCGACAGCAGTCACTGGGGCGGTCGGTGGTTTCTTCGGCTTGCCCGGTCTGCTGGTCGAGTTGCCGGTGACCACGACGGTGATGCTGCACTCTATCGTTGCCATCGCCCGCAGCTATGGTGAGGACTTGTCGAACCCTGAAGCTAGTTTGGCTTGCCTGGAGGTTTTTGCCCTGGGGCCGGCGCACACCCATCGCGAAGCGACAGAGAGCGCCTACTACGCCACGCGCACCGCGCTGGCCCAGGTGACCCGCGAAGCGGTGTCGTACGTGACGCAAAAAGGCGTGGCTAAGGAGAGCGCACCGGCACTGCTGTCATTCGCCGGCAGGATTGCTTCGCGGTTCGGTCTTGAGGTCAGCGAGAAGGTGGCCGCGGAAATGGTCCCCATCGCCGGCGCGGTCGGCGGCCTGACACTCAACGTATTGTTCAGCCAACATTTTCAAAGTCTTGCGGAAGGTCATTTCCTGGTGCGCCGGCTGGAGCGCAAGTATGGCAGCGAAGCGGTTCGTCAGGACTACGAGCTTGTTCGTGCTGCTTGCTGATGAACAAAATGGCTGGGGCTGGATTTGTAAGCTCACTTGTGGGGCCTTGGTTTGGGGGAGGGGCGCACAGCAGATCCCTCCACTTCGCTCCCCCGAATTCCTGTCGAAGTTGATGGCGCAGGCGAACTTCATGCGGCTTTCCTTAAGGAAAGCCGCACACGTGGATCTGTCTGACATGGCGAAACAGGAATTCGGGTACGCTACGGTCGGGATGACAAGCAAGCGCTCTCCCCGTTCATTCCTCCCTTAACTTGCCACCAGGCAAGTCGGCTCCTCTCGTTTAGCGAAGTAGCGTGGCGCCCAGGCCCAGGGCGGATCTCTCCAGCACCTCCACTTGCCGGCGCAACCGCACGCCCTGCCCCTGTTCTTCGCCGGGCGGCAAGGTGGCTCGCGCAGGCGACGGCTGGCCGCCTTCTCCAGCCAACAAGAGAGCGATGTTTTGCAGCCGTTCGCGCAGGTCATCCACAAAGTCAGCCCACTCGAGGCCCGGCGACATTGGGTGCAAGAGCGCCACGGTGGTGATGCCCTGGGTCAGGCGGCGCGCGTAGGTGGCGAAGGCCAGCGCATGCTCGGTACGCACGGCCGCGGCTGGGCCCTGGGTGTTCTCCATCATGATCCGCTCCAGCGCCTCTTCGGACTCGGTGTTGGCCAGGCCGACCTGACGGCGGGCCGGCGACAGGATGTCCCGGTCGGCTTCAGCCTTTTCTTCAGGCAAAGCGCACCAGTAGCGGCGCATGGCCGAGAGATACGCTGCATTGGCTGTGGCGGATCGCGCCAGGATTGTCCCCAAACGGAGATGTTCTGATTCTGTCCAGAGAAGTTTGACGGCGACCAGGGCCAGGGCCGCACCCAGCAGGGTGTCCATGGCGCGTATGCCGGCAACATTCCAGCCGTGCTGGCCACGCAGCGTCAGCAGCACAAAGGTGGGTGTCAGGAAGAAACAGTACCATGCGTAGTCGACGGCATACCAGGCCAGGGTGAAGAGCGAGGTGAGGCACACCGCGACGATCAGCTTGTCTGGCGAGCGGATAAACACCGCGAGCAAGGCGGCCAGCAGGGCGCCGGCGATGGTGCCGCCTACACGCTGCAGCGACTTGCGCCAAGTGTGGGCCACATAGGGCTGCAGAACGATCACGGCGGTCAGCGCCATCCATTCTCCGTAAGGCACATGCAGCGCGCGCACCAACAGCACGCTGGCCACACACACTGCGGCGGTGCGCAGGGCGTGGCGCATGGCCGAGGAGTCAAAGGTCCAGTTCTGGCGCAGCAGTTCGAGCGTATCCGGAGCTTGCCGGCGCAGGCGTTGTTCGGTGCGCGCGGGATCGATGCCGGTGGAGACGCCGGTGGAGATGCCGACCAGGGCTTCGAGCGCGGTCTCAATGTTTTGCGCGCACTCGATATCGAGCGCATGCAGAGGGGTGGTAAAGATGGTATCCGGTGGCGCGCTGCGCATGGCGGCGAGGAGCATGGTCCCTTGCAGGTCTACATCGGCCAGGCCTAGCGGTTCGCGGATCGCGTGCTCTACCAACGCGGCTGCTTGCCGTAGCCACTGCAGGCGCTGTCGTACAGCAGCAATTTCCTCGGCGCCGCCTGCGCGCACAGAGCGTTCGGCTAACTCGACGAAGACCAGGGCCCGCCCAAACAGGATGTCCGCGGTCTCAAGCAGCACAGCGAGGTTACGGCCGCGGAGGGTGCGAGCCGGGGTGCGCGCGCGCACGCTGCCCAGGCTGCCGCGGGCCGTCTCGAGCGCGGTGCGCATGCGGTTGGGAAAGCTGTGGGCCAGATGGAACCAGCGGTTTCTCCACGCCGGCTCGTCCGGTTGCGGGGCCGGCACAGCTAACGCGGTGTCGATCTCGGTCAACGATTGCGCCAGCACGCCGTAGCAGACGCGGATGGCTCGCCGCGCGTGGGCGAAGGGGTAGACCGGCCACAGGATCAAAGACAGGATGGCGGCGCAGACGCAACCTCCCAGGAAAAGTGCCGCCTGATAATACGACGCGGCCAGCGTCGCGGACGGATGATCGAGGCCCACGAAGTAAACCACCAGGATGATGACGCTGGCGTTGGTGAAGGGTGGGCCCGCGGCACGGAGGTAGGTGACGACGAACGCGAAGACGGCGGTGAGCAGCAGCGTCCAGCCCAGGTGCAGGCTGGCCTGGCTGGCCAGCACGACGCCCAGGCCGCCCCCGCCCATCAGCAGCGCGATGGAGCCAAAGCGGGTGCGGTAAGGGCCGCCGTTGTCGACGATGTTGCCTTCGAATGCACCCAGCGCGCTCCAGCTCAGGGGTAGGTTGAGGGCGCGGCAAATCGTCATCGCCACCGCGACAGCCAGGCCGGCACGCAGGCCACGCGCCCAATCTAATTGGCGCAGCTCGGCTATGAATTTCGGGCGAGAAGTCATCGGATGAGTTTACGGTGCGGCGGAGAGAAAGCGGTCGTTGGTGTAGTGCGTCGTAAATAACGTCCAGTATGTTTGCCAACCTGTCGGGCGCCCCAGTCCCGCAGGGACGACTGCCGCTAGCCCAGGATGCAATCCTGGATGCAATCCTGGGTTTCTGGCACAAGAGGAGAGTCAGTCCCGTAGGGACGGCTGCGTCCCCTCAGGATGCAATCCTGAGTACCGCTGGAACCTGAACGGAAACTGAGGGAACACAGGACTATCGTCCTTCCACCGGCAGTTGTCCCTGCAGGACTGAGGCTTGAAAAGATATAGGACGTTATTTACGAAGTACTACACTAGCCCGCGCAGGAAATCCGGGGGAACGTGGGGCACCCGTCCCGGTTCTATGAAGCTCGGTTGCCGGACTGGACTCATCGGACGGAATGACAAGTTTGTTTGGGGCGGAATGGGAAAAGCAGGTCCCTCCACTGCGCGCACCAAAGGCCGGGGTTTTGGCCCCGGCCTTTTGCCCTCAGTGCTTTTATGCGCTGAAGAGGAGGATACCGGCCGATTTGTCTTCACCGACTTCGCTGACGGGCCGGTAAAAGAGTTGGTTGTTCTCGAGGTAGACCTCAAGAAAGGCTGGCCGCTGCGAAATGCCACCGGCAATCAATGCCTCCGACAAGGGATCCTCGACATAGCGCTGCAGCGCGCGGCGCAATGGACGCGCCCCGTAGGTGCGGTCGACTAATGTCTTTTCCAGAATCCACTTCTTGGCGTCTTCGGTCACCGATAGCGTGATCGCTTTCTGCACCAGGTTCGCGTTCAGCTGCTGTACCAGCAACTCGAGAATCTGGATCAGATCGGAATCGGAGAGCGACAGGAAGATGATCACCTCATCTAACCGGTTCAGGAACTCGGGGTTGAAGGTTCGCTTCACCTCGTTCTTGACCAGCTCTTCCATCTTGTCCATGAGATGGTCTTCCCTGTCGGACTGGAAGCCGAGCCCCTGCTTCCTCTGCAAGTGCCGGGCGCCAATGTTCGAGGTCATGATGATGATGGAGTTCTTGAAGTCCACCGTGTTGCCTAGACCATCGGTGAGCTGACCATCTTCAAAGACCTGCAAGAGGATGTTGAAGACGTCCGGATGCGCTTTCTCGATTTCATCCAGCAGGACGACCGAGTACGGCGAACGCTTCACCCGTTCGGTGAGCTGTCCACCCTCCTCGTAGCCCACGTAGCCCGGAGGCGAACCGATCAACTTCGAGACCGAGTGCTTCTCCATAAACTCCGACATGTCGAAGCGGATCAGCGCCTTCTCACTGCCGAAGAGGAACTGGGCCAGGGTGCGCGCCATTTCCGTCTTGCCGACGCCGGTCGGTCCCAGGAAGAGGAACGAGCCAATCGGACGGTGTGGAGACTTGAGGCCTGCACGCGAGCGGCGAATCGCGCGCGACAAGGCCGAGATCGCCTTATCCTGCGAGATCACCCGCTTGTGCAGCTCTTCTTCCACACGGAGCAGCTTCTGGGTCTCTTCTTCCTTGATCGAAGTAATCGGCACGCCGGTCCAGCGGCTGACAACATCCTCGATATCTTCGCGGCCGACGATGCCGGCGGTGGAATCGTCGAGGTGATACTTGTCGCGCAGGGCGCGCAGGTTCTCGCGCTCCTTACGCTCCTCATCGGAATAGAACCGGGCCTTCTCAAACTCGTGGTTGGCGATCGCGTTCTCCATGCGGTGCACGATGAACTTGATGCGCTTCTGCACTTCGGTGATCTCTTCCGGCAGCGAAGTCTGGCGCAGCTTGACGCGAGCACCGGCTTCGTCGATCAGATCGATGGCCTTATCGGGCAGGAACCGATCGGGGATGTAACGGTTCGAGTGGGAGACGGCAAAGAAGATGGAATCATCGGTATAGCTGACCGCGTGGAATTTCTCGTAACGGTCTTTGATGCCCATGATGATCTTGATCGCATCTTCTTCGTTCGGAGGGGGCACCTTGACTGCCTGGAAACGGCGCTCGAGCGACCGGTCTTTCTCGATCGACTTGCGATATTCCGCCGGCGTGGTTGCGCCGATGCATTGAATTTCGCCGCGCGAAAGAGCCGGCTTCAGGATGTTGGCGGCGTCGAGCGAACCCTCCGCCGAGCCCGCGCCCACCAGGGTGTGCAGTTCGTCGATGAAGATGATGGAGTTCTGATTCTCCATCAGCTCCTTCATGATGGTCTTGAGACGCTCCTCGAACTGACCGCGGTACTTGGTGCCGGCGACGATGAGCGACAGATCCAGGGCCAATACGCGCTTGTCGGCCAGGAAGCTGGGCACTTCGCCATCGGAAATGCGCTGGGCCAGTCCCTCGACAATGGCGGTCTTACCTACACCGGGTTCGCCGATCAGCACCGGGTTGTTCTTGGTGCGGCGGCAGAGAATCTGGATCACGCGCTCCAGTTCCGCGTCGCGGCCAACCAGAGGGTCGAGTTGGTTGTCCATGGCGGCCTGGGTCAGATCGCGCGAGAACTCGACCAGCAGGCTTGACTCACGATTGCGCTGGGAGGGCGGAGCTTTTTCCTGCGTGGCCCGTGCCAGTTCCTCGCGAATGGCCAGAAGACGCAGCCCGCGCTCGTGCAATATTTCCGCAGCGAAGCACTTTTCTTCCCGCAGCAGGCCCAACAGCAGATGTTCGGTCCCGATGTGCTTGTGCGACAGCCGCTCTGCTTCTTCCGCAGCATAGGCGAGCACCCGCTTGCATTCGTTCGACAAGGGCAGATCGACCGAGGTCGAAACCTTCTCACGGATGGTGGTGTGACCTTCAATTTGTTTACGGATGGATTCAACCGAAGCATGGGAGCGGAGAAAGCGATTGGTCAGCGCTTTGTCCTCACGCAGAAGACCGAGCAACAAGTGCTCCGTCTCAATATAAGGGGACCCGAACTGACTGGCCTCATACCGTGCGAAAAAGATAACGCGACGCGCTTTTTCTGTATACCGTTCGAACATGTTCCCCCTTGACTAGCTTCCTGTGCCACTCGGCTGGGTACGGATCTAAGCTCTTTTATTGATCTTATATCGGTTCAGCCACTCCAATGAGTCACCCATTCGGGTAAAGCATTGCCATCAAAACGTCTTGCGTGCAATTTGGAGAGCGTGGGTGGTGAGCCTCCACCTAAACGTCCAGTGGAGACAACTCTTCGATCTGTCCATGACCTAACCGTAAAACCCGTTCACAGCGCCTCGCGAGAGGCAGATTGTGGGTCACCAGGATGGAGGTAAGACCATAGCTTGCATGCAGGCGCTCGATCAGGGCAAACAGGGCATCCGCAGTCTGGTTGTCCAGATCTCCTGTAGGCTCATCAGCCAGCAAAAGTTTTGGCTGGGTAATCAGCGCGCGGGCAATGGAGACCCGCTGCTGCTCCCCGCCAGAGAGTTCCCCCGCGCGATGGGTTGACCGGTCTGCCAGTCCTACCTCGTCGAGCCAGTGCCGTGCTTGCTGCATGGACTCTTTTTTAGACTGACCTCGCGCCAGAAGGGGGAGCGCGACGTTCTCGGCGGCTGTGAACTCAGGCAGCAGGTAATGAAACTGCCAGACGTAGCCGACCTCGCGATTGCGAAAATCCGCTGCCTCACCGGGGGTTAAGGATCGCAAGAGTGTTGAGTTAAAGTATACGTCACCGGCGGAAGCGGTATCAAGCGCGCCAAGTATATGCAGCAGCGTGCTTTTGCCCGCGCCTGACTGGCCTACGATGGCCAGCATCTCCTGCTGCTTTACCTGAAAGTTGATGCTTTCAAAAAGGATCAGCTGCCCGCGACCGGTGGCGTACTCTTTGCGCAGATTGCGTACTTCGACCAACAACTGGGGAACCCCTTCGCTCCCGCGCGCGCGCCACTTGTCTTCGGTCCGGCCTGGGGCGGCATCGTCGGCGGTGGCGGCTTGTTCCATCATCTGCCCCTGGGGTCGGTAACGTGTAATGACCTACCTTCATTTATCACTAATGCATCCCTCTGCGAAAGACCCTTTGTTACAGGGTTGCTTCAAAATACATCAGCGGTGGTTCATTTGATGCCGTAAGGGATCGCTTCGATTCCCTTCTGGGTAAACCCAGGCCCCGTTCCCCGTCAACGCGCCAGGAACCATTTAGCCCGGAATATGAGCGGGTCATTGCGCCCACCCTGGCCAGTTTCCTAGTGGATGCCCAGTTGCGACTGAATATGCTCGAGTGTCTGCCCCTTCGTCTCCGGATAGACGAGGAACACCACGAGAAACTGCACCAACATCATGGCCGCAAAGAAGGCGAACGGGGCGGCCTGCGACCTGGCGGCAATCCATGGGAAGGAGCCGGCGATCAGTGCATTCATGATCCAATGCGACGAAGAGCCGAGGCTCTGCCCCTTTGACCGCACGCGCGAGGGAAATACCTCGGCGATGTATACCCAGATCACCGAACCTTGCGAGATAGCGAAGAAAACGATAAACATCAACAGCAGCCAGACCAGGACCGCCTGGTGCGAGTGGGTATAAAAGATTGCCGCCACCCCCGCCAGCGCCGCGGCCATGCCCACCGCACCCATGAGCAGCAAAGTTTTGCGGCCCAGTCTGTCGATGAGGCTCATGCCAAGAAAGGTGGCGAGCAGGTTCACCAGCCCGACGCCAACCGTTTGCAGCGCAGCAGAGGTTACGCTGAACCCAGCCGAGGCGAAGATGAAGTTCGAGTAGTACAGAATGGCATTGATACCGGACAACTGGTTGAACAGACCGACCGAGACCGCCAGCAGGATGGGCAGGTTGTACTTGCCACAGAATAGAGGCTCCTGCTTCAGACCTCGCTCCATGTGAACGGAGTCGATGATCTCCTGCAATTCAGCCTCAGAGTTGGGCGACCCCATCAACTGCAACACATCCAGGGCTTCCCGGGTCCGATTGGTGGTGACCAGCCAGCGCGAGCTGCGGGGAATACCGTACAACAGGATCAGAAAGACGATCGAGGGCACGATGGCCACGCCAAATTCCCAACGCCACTGCAGGGGCCCCAGGTTCAGGGTGGTGATGACGTAGTTGGACAGATAGGCGAGCAGAATGCCGACCACGATATTGATCTGGAACATGCCGACCATGCGGCCGCGCCACTTTGCCGGCGCCAGCTCCGCGATGTAGACCGGCCCCAGGACAGAGGAGCCACCAATGCCGAGTCCGCCGACCAGGCGCGCCACCATGAGGGCATCCCAATTCCACGCAAACGCGCAGCCAAGGGCAGAAAGCGTGTAAAGGATGGCCATGATGCGCAGGGCCTCACGGCCGCCAATCCTCTGACCGATGACGCCGGAGCCCATCGCGCCAATGACAGTGCCAGCCAGCCCGATGAAGACGGTAAGACCTAACGTGGCCGGGGTCAGGTGAAAGATCTCAGTGAGCTGCTGGGTGGCGCCGGCAATGACGGCGGTATCAAACCCAAAGAGCAGGCCGCCGAGTGCGCCCACGGTTGTGGCTTTTATGAGATAGCGATTCATGAAGACGCTTTCGGGGCGCGCATGCGGGTGAAACGGCTCATAATGTATTTACATAATACATGGATATGTCATATCATTAACCGATCAATTTTGCCATGCGCAAAGCGAAGTCCCGAGGCAGACAGCCCATGAAGATTCCTCGTATTGCCGGAATTGGTGAGCTGCTGTGGGACAGGCTGCCGGCCGGCCCCAGGCTCGGAGGGGCGACGACTAACTTCGCAGTCTTCTCTGCCCGGCTGGGGAACCATGTCTCCCTGGTCTCAAAGATCGGGAAAGACGCCTACGGGCGCGAGGCGATGCAGATGCTGGCGGAACCCTGGCTGGGGTTAGACGATATCCAGACCAGCGCGCAGCATCCGACGGGCACGGTCGATGTTCAGTTTTCTGCGCAAAATCAGCCTCACTACGAGATCACCAGGGAGGTGGCCTGGGATTTCATCGAGTGGACACCTCGGCTGGTGGAGCTGGCGGCGACGACCGACGCGATTTATTTCGGAACCCTGAGCCAGCGTCATCCGGTTTCTCGAAACACGATGAGGAACTTTGTGGAGGCCGCGCCGGGCAGCTGCGTTCGCATTTGCGATGTCAATTTGCGGATGCCGTTCTGTACTTCGGAGGTTCTGGTGTGGTCGATGGGTCAGGCCACGCTGATGAAGATCAGCGACGAAGAATTGACCCAGGTTTTCGCCTTGCTCGGCGAGAGTCTGCCGCAGATCCCGGTCGCCCCCGGCAGTGCCGAAGATGCTGCCCGATGCCTGCTCGAGCATTTCTCCAACTGCGCGGTGGTGGCGTTGACGCTGGGGGCCAAGGGATGCCTGATCGTTTCCCGGCACGAGGTGCAGAGACACTCGGGTTTTCCTATTCAGCCGGTCGACCCGGTCGGCGCCGGCGACGCATTTGCTGCGGGTTTAGTGCATGCCTATCTGCGCGGCGCAAGCCTGCAGGCGATGGCGGAAGTGGGCAATGTTTGCGGTAGCTATGTTGCGTCGCAGCAGGGCGCAACCCCCAGGCTTCCACCTGCCTTGATTGGACGGATCGGGATTCTATTGGGGGGTGAAGATGAGCCAATCTGCGATCGAACCAGGGAGTAGGTTACGGTGATAAATCGTCGCAGGTTGATCCTGTCGGGGGTCGCGTCGGCGGTCGTGGACAGGGTTTCGCGGAGTTCGCTGCTATCGGCGAAAACTCCCGGTTCGGGTCCCCTGCCCCCGGAATTGCGCGAAAAACTGATGCACGATCCCTTACGGCCCCAGTTTCACTTTCTGCCTCGAGCCAACTGGATGAACGACCCCTGTGCGCCGAGATTCTTTCGCAGCCAGTACCACTTGTTCTACCAGTACAATCCGGAGGCCGCGGTATGGGGTGATATGCACTGGGGTCACGCGCAGAGTCCTGATCTTATCCATTGGACCCATCTGCCGGTTGCGCTCTCCCCCACGCCGGGTTCCTATGATGCCTTCGGTTGCTTTACCGGGAGCGTTGTGCCCGGCATGGAAACGCCGACTATCCTCTACACGGGAGTGACCCGGTGCTCTCCCGGCCGGGAGACGATCCGCGGCGAGGGTTTGCGGGAGGTGCAGTGTCTGGCTACCTCGGACGATCCGGCTCTGCGGGTGTGGAAGAAACTGGATAAACCAGTGCTGGATGCGCCGCCTTCAGGCCTGAAGGTCACTGGCTTTCGTGATCCATGTTTGTGGCAGGAAGGCGACCTGTGGTATCTCGCCGTGGGCTCGGGCTTTTCGCAGGTTGGGGGTGCGGTGCTGCTGTACCGCTCGTCCGACGGACGAAACTGGAGCTATCTGCATCCGCTGGCCCAGGGGCAGTGGAACCAGGGAACGAAGAGCAATCCGGTTGATACGGGTGAGATGTGGGAGTGTCCGGATTTTTTCCCGCTGGGCGGCAAGCATGTGCTGCTGCACTCAGCGGAGCGCAAGGTTTATTGGCAGGTGGGCGAATTCGACAGACGCGATCTGAAGTTCCACGCGGAAACCAGCGGGCTGCTCGATCACGGCTCGTACTATGCGATGAAAAGCATGGAGGACGCCAAGGGTAGGCGCATCTTGTGGGGATGGGTGGAGGAGACGCGCGCCCCCCAGGAGTGTCTGGCGGCGGGCTGGGCGGGCAGCATGGGGCTGCCGCGCGTGCTCACGCTGGGCGCAGATAACTGCCTGCGCATGGAAGTGGCGCCGGAGTTCTCGACCTTGTGCCGAGAGACGGGCAGGCTTGCGGCGAGCCCGGAAGTGGACATCCCGGTTGCCCTGTCAAGGATGCCGATCGCCCATCGGGCGGGCAGAATTGAGTTGCGTTTTAAGATCGGGGCTGGGGCTTGCGGCCTGGAGTTGCACCGCCGGCCGGAAGGGAAAAGCGACGAGCCTCTGCTGGCCCTGCGACATGATGGCTCGACGAGCAAGCCTGTTGTCTCCCTGGGCGAGCGTCGGATACCGCTGACGCCTGACGGGGAGGGAATTTCAAGCCTGGATCTGTGGATGGATGGCTCGGTGATCGAAGTTTTTGTCGATAAACGGCAGGCGATTACAGAGCGCTGCTATGGAGCCGATGCGGGGGAGATAGGCGCGGTGTGGGTGGGAGCATCGCATGCCCTCAAAGAATTGAGCATTGCTCAGGTAACGCCTATCTCCGCTGACCGGCTAACCAGCTAGTGTAGTCCGCCACGCAGAGCGTCGTTTATTCAAGGTCCCCCTCCGTACTAACCACAGAGGGTGGGTGGCCGGCCGCGGTGCGACGATGAGCGCCACAGCTCTCGCGTATCACCAGATCACAGGCAAGAAGAATTTCACGCGGAGGGGTGAAGGGCGATTGCAGGCGGTCGAGCATGGTCGAGAGCGCAACCGCGCCCATCCCGGCGCAATTCTGATGCAGCGTGGTGAGGGGGATGGGGAGAAACTTGGCGTAGGAAACATCGTCAATGCCCACGATTTTGACCTGTTGGGGAATCTGGATTCCGAGTTCCAGGAGGGTCCGCATGACGATCGCGGCAGTTACATCGTTGGCGCAAACAATTCCGTCGGGCGATGCCTGGTCGAGCATGTGTCTTACGAATGAGGGGTCGCTGCATTCGCCAAAGTACCCCCCCTTGCCATTCGGGGGTTGCTGGCCGCGGGCGCGCAGCGCGTCGTGATACCCGGCGAGACGGGCATCCACCGTGGAAGCAGAGTTGGGACGGGCGACGAAGACGATTCGGCTGGCCCCGGACTGCAGCAGATGCCTGGTCACGATGTAGCCGGCGCGGTGATTGTCAATCGCGATCAGGTCGTAAGGCGCCCGGTCGGGATAAGGCATGAAACACCGGTCCAACAGGACGATGGGGATGTTTGCGCGTGCGAAGGCGGCGACAATATCGTTGTTCGTGTGATCGCTTTCGGGGGCGTACTCGATAGGGGCGAAGAACACGCCGGCGACCTGCTGGGTAATGTATTGCTGACAAAGTTGCATGGCGGCTTTGGAACGATCTGCCCCATTGAGGGAGGAATGGCCCCAGATGAGCGAGTGCGACTTGGCCAGGGGCGAGTTCATCATGCCCTGGCAGATAGGCTCAAAGATTTCCGTGGTGCCCAACTCCGGGATCAGCAGGCCGAATTGAAAGGCTTCGGTATGGGCCGGTTTTTCGACGTAGGTGCCGGAGCCGGAAATACGGCTGACCATGCGTTCATTCTGCAACTGCTGAATGGCTTTGGCGACGGTGATCCGGGAAGCCTGGAAACGCTCTCCAAGAACGGCCTCGCTGGGGAGCCGGTCACCCGGCTGATACGTGCCATTCTCGATCTCGCGCAATAATTCGCGATAAATCCTGCGGTGCATAGGCAGTTCGGCAGCGGTGTTCCCATTCCCGGTTTCGTGCACGGCTGATGGCTTCGCTTCTCGATCAACGGACGTGTTCCGCGTCTTCTTCATCACAATCTTGCGCTCAAGGTTGCCTTCATCTTAACCCGGCGCCCCCGCTTGGCTTGTTGCGCCAATCTGCCCAGGGGGGCAATTTTTGACGCCTCATTTTGGCCCCATCGGCGCAGCGTCAGGCGAGTCGCCCGCTGGGCCGGCTTGAGGGCGCGGGCCGGAACGCTCGAGCATGTTGAGAGCCTGCAATTGTTTCAACGCGGCCTTTTGCTTTTCCGGCTCGCCCAGTTTTCGATAGGCGTTGGCCAGCTGCCAGTAAGTGGACTTTTCTGTCGCATCGGCGGCTCTGGCCTGCTCCAGTTGCTCGACCGCGGCCTGGGTGCGGCCCTGCTCCAGGTACATCCTTCCCAGGGAGACGTGGGGGAGGCAAGCCCTGGGATCAAGCTTGACTGACTTTTCGAAGGCATCCTGGGCCTCGCGATATTGAGCGTCTCCGGGCCGGGCCCCCGAGCGCAGCAAGGCTTCACCCAGCAGGTAAAGCAGGTCGGGGTCGTCAGGGCGCGCGCGCAACCGCTGGCGGAGCGTGGCGACGGCTTGGGCGGCGTTGCCGCTCTCAAGATACAGAATGCCCAGGCCTTTGTAGTTGGCATTTTTTTCTGGAGAAAGGGCGGCGGCCTGCTTGAAGTCCTGCTCGGCGAGCTGGAAATTATCCTGCACCGCATGGAGAATGCCTCGCTCGAAAAGCAGCCGGTCGGATTTGGGTTGCACCCGCAAGCCGACATCGAGCACCTGCGCCGCGGCTGGATAGTCCTGATGCTCAATACAGAGGGCGGCAAAGTCGAGATAGTTGTTCTCGTCGTTCGGGGCAAGCGCGATGGCTCGCCGCAGCGCGTCGATCGCCGGCTGCGTTTGATGATTGGCCTCGTATGCCTCGGCCAGCAGGTTATCCAGCTCAGAGGTTTCATGGCCCTGCGCCGCCGTTTCCGTCAGCACGGTCACCGCGTCGGTATACCGCCGCAAACGGAGATAGCAGAATGCCAGGTCGAATGAGGCATTGAACGAGCCGGCGTGGGAGTCGCGGGCCGCGACCAGGTAGGCCACGGCGGCATCGTAGAGGCCGGCATCCGCCAGGGTTACACCCAGGCGAAACTGCGCTTCGGGAGTTAAGGCCGAGGGGCGGGCTGAGGGCAGCAGGCTGGTGGCGTCCTGCTTGCGGCCAAGGTGGAGATCGCTGATGGCAAGCTCGGCGGCTAAATTAGCGTCTCGGGAAAGAAACGGTTCCGCCCTGGGCAGGGTCCTGGCCGCCAGGGCGAAGTTCTGGTTTCTATATGCCAACTGCCCGGCATAGAGATTGGCCACTGGATCTGCGGGCGACTGCTGCAGCGCCAGCGCGAAGTGATGCTCGGCCTGGGCGGAGTCGCCGGCGTTGAACTCATTGATTCCAAGGTTCTTTAAAGCCGGCAGAAATGCTGGGGCAATGGCCAGCGCCCTTTGGAAGAGCTGATCGGCCCGGGCGATTTCTCCTTTGCCGGTATAGGCGAGCCCGGCCAGATTGAGGACCTGCAGATTGCGCGGATCGCTTCTCAGCATCGGGTCGAGCAGGGCGAGCCCCGCGTCCCACTGGTGATTCCGGATCAGCGACGTGGCGCGCCCATAGTCGTCGTCGGCGGCCAGGCTGGCCGGGACGAGCAGCACGAGCAGAACGGCCGGCAGCAGCAAGGAGCTGGCGGCCGTCATTGCCCGAGTCGTGGCGCGCTGTTTCATGGAAGACCGATCGCTGCCCTTTACGCCCGTTGAGGGTGGCCCATTCAAGCTTTGCTTGAGTGAGGTACATCTTGAGGTCGAAATGTGGCCCATTCAAGCCAAAAACGGCTTGAATGGGCCACCCTCCAATTGCCGGTTATAGCTTACGCCTGCGAGGCGGCTACCTGTAAACACATATCCAGAATTTTTCCGAACATTTATTTATTAAATGTATTGACAGCTATTGCTTGATCTGTCTAGTCTCTTTCGTGCTTGGCTGAGTGGTAAAAAGCGACGACGAAATTCAGCGGACGGTCCACGGGAGGTGGTCGATGACGCAAGGGATTATGCGATTCGTATGGATCGCTGTGCTGGCGGCGCTTTATGTACAAACGGCGTCCGCGCAGTTCAGCAGTGCAATTGAAGGCACCGTTACCGACAACACGAGTGCGGTTGTTCCGGGAGCCAAAGTAACCCTGAGCAACGTGAATACCGGGGTTACTCTCAACGCGGTGAGCAACACGCAAGGCGATTTCCAATTCCCCGGGCTGGGGCCCGGCATGTACAGGGTATTGGCGGTTGCGCCGGGATTCGCCACGGTTACGGTGGACAACATCGCCCTGAATGCGATGAGCATCCGCCAGGTGGCGGTGCAGCTACAGCCCTCGACGGTGACCACCAATGTGGAGGTCAGCGCGAGCACGATCGCCGTGGATACGGATGAGGCAAAGATCTCGACTGTGATCGACGCCAAACAAATCCAGGAACTGCCTATCCAGGGAAGGAACGTTTACACGGTGGCGAACCAGACCCCGGGGGTGACGGGGACGGGTTTGATGGGATCGTCGGCGGCCAACACCGACATTTTTTTCGCGACCACCACGCCGGCGGTGGTGGCCAATGGTGCGCCCAACCATAGCAACACGTACCTCTTCGACGGCGTTTCGCTGGACGACTCGCCCTCGGGGGGTGACGCGAAGCTGGTCCCAAATCCCGATTCGGTGCAGGAAGTCGTGGTGTCGACCAGTGATTACTCGGCGGAATTTGGCAAGGCCGCCAGCCTGGTGACGCAAATCACCAGCAAGGCGGGAACGAACCAGATCCACGGCACCAGCTTTTATCAGTACCAGAGCAGCAAGCTAACGGCGCGTACCGAATTCCAGAACGTCAAGGATCCGATTACCGGCGACTACATCACACCGTATCACCGGGATGAATTCGGCGGCTCTCTGGGAGGCCCTATCTGGAAAGACAAGACGTTCTTTTTCCTCAGCTACGATCAGGTGATTTCGTCCACGAGTTCGGTAGGTTCGGTGACGGTAGAAGACCCCGCGTTTGTGAGTTGGATGAGCACCAACCTTCCTAACAACCTGTCGACTTCGCTGCTCACCTCTTATAAAGCGACGGTGGGGCCGGCAACCTCGGTGGCGACGGTGGCGAGCGTGGAACAGAATCAGGGGTCGATTCCGGATTCGGCCCACAACTGCGCGGATGCGGTGAACGACCCGCTGGGGATCGGCCCGCTGGGTATCCCCTGCTCGCTGAACATGATCGATACGGCGAACGGCACCAGCATATCGGTGCACAATGGGCGCCAGTATAACCTGCGCCTCGATCAGGACTTTCCCAATGGGAAGGATCGGGTGTACGGGAACATGTACAACACCCATCTGGTCGGCCCCTGGGACACCAGCGTGCGGCAGAATTTTGACATCAATTTTCCTCAGGACGCATGGTTTGGGGCGGTGAACTACATCCATGTATTTTCCCCGGACATTGTGAACCAGGCGGCGTTTGGCTATACCCGGACGTCGGTCATCATTCCCTGCAAGTATTGCGATCTGCTCCCCACTAACATCAACGGAATTACTGGATTCGGCGATGGTTTCTCACCCGTGGGTTTTGCCCAGAATGATTTTCACTGGCGCGATATGCTCTCGATCACGCATGGAAAACATACGTTGAAGACCGGTTTCGAGTGGTTTCATAACCAGGACACAGCTCCCTTTACCAAGCCGGACAACCGGCAGCAGGCGTGGGGCTTCGACACCATCTTCGACTTCGCCGCCGACAAGGCCGATAACTACGGAACGATCTCGTTCGATCCCACCACCGGCGGCATTGCCAACAACGACCGGTACTTCCACAACAGTACATACGGCGCCTACATCCAGGACGATTTGAAGGCGGCGCCAAACCTTACCTTCAACCTCGGGCTGCGTTGGGATGCGACTTCGAATCCGTCGGAAGCGCACGGAAATCTGTCGACGCTTACGCTGGGTGCCGGACCGTCACTGCTGCAGAAGATTGAAGGGATTTCGGTAGGTTTGAATCCCGACCCGAGCAAGCGGCGACCGTTCATTGATCACAAGAAGACCTACTTTGCGCCCCGACTGGGCTTTGCCTGGCGCCCGTTGCCCGACTGGTCAGTACGCGCCGGGGCAGGAGTGTTTTTCGACCGGGGTGGCAATACGGTTTGGAGCGATACGGAAACGGCCAATCCACCCATCGACGCCAATTTCAATGCCAGTGTGCATGTACCCGGATCACCGCAACCGCCGGACTTCTCGCTGTGCCAATCGAACGTCTTTCCTTTTAATTGTCCCCTGCCCCCTGGTCTTATCGGAACCTTGCCGCCTCTCAATCCCCGCGGCGGCTTCGGCAACTTCAATAATATCGGCGGTCCTGACCCGCACCTGAAGATGGCCTATGCGGAGAACTATTTCTTTGGCATCCAGCACAGTTTCAAATCGAACTGGATCGCCGAGGCGGACTACATCCACTCGAATACTATCCACGAATATTCCATCACCAACGTGAACCGGATCGATGGAGTGAACAATATCGCTTATCTTGGGAACGGCAGCTACAGCGAAACGCTTGGACCGTTGCCGAACCCTTATTTTTCGGCGATCAACTACGCCGACAACCGAAACGGTTCCAATTACAACGGCTTCACTACCTTCGTCCGGAAAGCGTTCAGTCGCGGCTACAGTTTCCAGGTGGCCTTCACGGCGCAAAAAACCATCGATTTAATGAGTACGGTGCCCGGGGTGCAGAAGGGCGCGGAGTACTCCGTAGTGATCGATGCTTACAACATAGCCGCGCAGCGCGGTGTTTCCAGCCAGGACACGCCCAAGCAGCTCTCGTTCAACGGGCTTTGGCAGGTTCCTGTTCCGGGTGTGCATGGATGGGCTAAGAACGTGGTCGGCGGCTGGCAAGTCAGCGCATTGGGGACGCTGCTATCCGGCTTCCCGGCGACTGTCTATACCACCAAACCGCAGAACGACTTCAACCTTGACGGGTTCAACTACGATTTGCCCAATGTGCCGACCTTCGGGAAAACGCTCAAAGGCCTCAGCCGCTCGCAGTTCCTGAAAGGCACCTTCACTTTTAACCAATTTCCGCTACCCGTTGATGCCAACGGCGTCCCGCTTGGCCACGAGGGAACTCTGGGGCGCAATACCTTCCGCGGACCCGGCTTTGCCCAGACGGATGCGGCCATCGCCAAAGACACGCATCTTCCCTTCTTCTTTAAGGAGTCGGCTAACTTCCAATTCCGCCTGGATGCGTACAACGTCTTCAACCGCGTGAACGTGCAGGGTTGGGATACGAATCTGGCCGACGGCTTCTTTGCCCCGGACGGAACGCCCACCGGAGGTAATTTTGGCAAGGCCAACGGAACCGCCCAGGCAAGGACTCTGCAGTTGAGCGGGAAGCTCGTGTTCTAGCACAGTGGGACCGGTGAGGAGAAATGGACGCTTGCTCTACGTCTGAACTATCGCGCAGGTATTTTCTTGCCGGGTTGGCAGCCTGCGTCGTAACCCATTCGGCGTGGACCCAAACGGAAAGTAATTTGGGCATGCACTGGAAGCTGGATGGGGAAGGTAACTACGCGCGGGAATCGCTGAGCGGAACAAGCGACCCGATTACCGCGCGCACCGCAAACGCGCGCTGGGTCGGGGAAGGTCGCGACCGCGCGCTTCGCCTGGACGGTTACTCGGTCTGGATCGATCACCCCGTTGCCAACCTCAAGCCGGCAGCGGAGGCTCTCACCATTTGTGCGTGGGTGGCGCTCGAAGCCTATCCGGTACACACTGCCGCCCTGTTGCAGTGGAGCGCAGGAAGCGCATCGGGCTGCTGTTTCTGCATCGATCAATGGGGATATCCACGCTTCGGCGCATGGGTGGGAAGTAGCTGGAAGGAGAGTATCGGCACGCAACCGGTGCCCAGGGATCGCTGGGTACACCTGGCCGGAGCCGTCTCGGAGAAGAGCATGCCGGTGCTGTTTATGGACGGCAAGGCATGCGAATCGAACCCGCTGCCGAACGCAGCGCCGCCGGCTCTACCGGACCCCAGCCTCATGGGTCTGATGATCGGGAGAGCGCGAGACTGTCCGGTGACCGGCAAGCTCTTTCCCACCGGCGTCCTCAACGGGTTGGTCAAAGATGTGCGCGTCTATACCGTTCCGCTTTCCGCGGCTTCGCTGGGGCGGGTGATGAGTGAGGCCAGCCCGCGGGAGACGCCCAATCTCGAGATCAACGGTGACTGGTGCGGCGACGACAAGCAGCGGCCGAAATATCACGCGATGCCGCCCCGGGCATGGACCAATGAACCCCACGGGCTGGTGCACTTCAATGGTCAATACCACTTGTTCTACCAGAAGAACGGCAATGGCCCTTACTGGGGAAACATCAATTGGGGCCACATGACCAGCCCGGATCTGCGGGAGTGGACCGAGGTGCCCGTGGCGCTGACGCCGGAACACGGCGCGGACGCAGAGGGCTGCTGGTCCGGCAGCGTGATCGAGCATGAGGGCAAGCTCACCATTTTTTACACCGGCAGCGACGGACACGGGGCAGGCATCTGCATGGCCACCAGCAGCGATGGCGCCAGCTTCAGGAAGCACACCGGCAACCCGGTGATCGCCGCGACACCGGATAGCGGGGTTTACCCCGAATTCCGCGATCCCTTTGTGTGGCGGGAACAGGATCGCTACTATCTGCTGATTGGCTCAGCGGTAAAAGGCCGCGGAGGCACGGCGCTGCTGTATCGCTCGGAGGACCTGGTCCACTGGAATTTTCTCAAGCCCTTGCTGGAAGGTGACCGCGAGACCTCTGGCATTTTTTGGGAGATGCCGATCTTTGTGAAGGTCGGCGACCGGCATGTGCTCATTGTTTGCGAGGTGCCCGGCCGCGCTTCCTATTGGGTGGGCGACTGGAAAAACGAAGTTTTCACCCCGCTTGCGGTGGAACCCCGGCGCCTGGAATTATTCAACCACCTGTTGAGTCCCACACCGCACGTCACCGGCGACGGGCAAGTGATCACCATGGGCATCATCCCCGACCAGCGTTCTCCCCAGGAGTGCTGGAGGTGGGGATGGGCTCACCTGTATTCGCTGCCCAGGCGCTTGTCGATTGGTCCGGATGGGCGGCTGCAGCAGTCTCCGTGGGAAAGGCTGGTTTCATGGGCGAGTGACCCGGTCTCGCTCACTCCGTTCAAGCTGCGGGAAAATATTCCCGATACGTTGCGCGGGGTTTCCGGCTCTTGCCTGCACCTGCAGGCGACGATCTCCAGGGAGACGTCCAGAGTGGTGGAAGTCTGGCTGCGGCGTTCCGCGGATGACCGCGAGGGCACTGTTCTGCGCTATGAGTGGGAGATCGGCCGGCTGGTTCTGGACCGGACCAGGTCGAGCCTCGATCCAGAGGTCAGACGCGACCTGCAGGAGGTCACGTACTTTCCCCAGCGAGAGAATGTGCTCGCTGTGGATATTTATCTCGATGTATCGGTGGTCGAGGTATTCCTCGATCGGCGTGCCGCGTTCGCCACGCGCATCTATCCCACTCTGCCGGAGAGCGAAGGATTGGCATTCCGCTGTTTCGGCGGAGATGCGAAAGTCGAGTCCGTGACTATCTCGCGCATGCAGGGCCGCAAAGCCGCCATGTCAGGGGATACGCCGTCATGAAGATCGGCGTGAGCGCTTTTGCCTGGACCGCGGACTTCACGGAAGCGCACCTTGCGCTCTTGCCCTGGCTCCGCGACCAGCAGGTGAGCGCGATTGAAATTCCCATGTTTGACCCGGCCAGGCTCCCGTCCAGGAGGATACGGCGAGAGGTCGAAGCCAGCGGTCTGTCATGCACCGTTTGTGCGATCCTGGCCGCGGGAATCAACCCCATCAGCGCGGATCGAGCGACGCGAAGAAAATCGGTGCAGCATCTGACTGCCTGCATAGAGGCCTGTCGCGAGATGGGCGCGACCCTGATGGGCGGCCCGGTCTATGCACCGATAGGTTATTTGCCCGGCCGCCGCCGGAATGAGGACGACTGGAACTACGCCGTCGATTGCCTTACTTCGCTCACCCCGACCCTGGAGGCCTGCGAGGTCACGCTTGCTCTCGAACCGGTCAACCGGTCGGAGACGTTTCTGCTGAACACGGCCAGCGATGCCAAGTCCCTGTGCGAAGCGATCGACCATCCCAGAGTGGGCGTCACGATCGATACCTTTCACGCCAACATCGAAGAAAAGAACACAGCCGCGGCGATTCGATCGCTGGGGAAACACCTCAGGCATATGCATGTGAGCGAGAATGACAGGGGTTTGTTGGGGTCCGGGCAGGTGGACTTTCCAGCCATTCTCTCGGCGCTGCGTGAAATCGAGTACCAGGGGTTTCTTATGATCGAGGGCTTTGGCTACTCACCGCATGAAATGAGTGCGCCAGGCTTTTTGTGGGCGGATAGGGCTGTGTCGCCAGAGCAGATCGCAGGCGGCGGGGCAGACTATATGCGAAGTTTGCTGTCTTAAGGTTACTCGTAGCGCAGGGCTTCGGCGGGAAGGATCCGGGCGGCGGAGGTGGAGGGATACAGCGTGGCCAGAAGCGAAACGGCAAAGGCGACGCCGGCCACGATGAGGCCGTCGGTCCAGCGCGGGGCAAAGGGCAGATAGTCGATCGAATAGACCTCTCCCGAAAGAGGAAAACGGTAGTGGCCGCCAAGCCAGGAAAGACCGTAACCGCCGACCAGGCCCAAAACGGTGCCGGTAAAACCAATCAACATCCCCTGCAGCAGGAAGATCATCCTCACCTGGCTCGGCTTTACCCCGAAGGACAGCATAACCGCGATGTCCCGGGTCTTCTCCATCACCATCATGGTGAGCGCGGTGAGAATGTTGAGCGCGGCTACACAAACGATCAGCCCGATCACGATAAAGGTAACAATCTGCTCCAGGTGCAGTGCGCGAAAGAGCTCGCGGTTCTCTTCCATCCAGTTGGTGGTCAGAAAGCCGGGGCCGGCAGCCTGCTCAATCGAACGCCCGATTCGATCGGCATGGTTGAGATCATCCACCTTAAACGAGATCACCGAGACCACGTCCGGTTCGCCAAACAGCCGCTGAGCATCGGCCAGGCTGGTGAAGGCCATGTTGGCGTCGTACTGATAAAAGCCGGAATGGAAGATGCCAACTACCCGGAAGAATTGGTATTTGGGGATAAGCCCGAGTGGCGTCAGTTCCCCTTGTGGACTGGTTACCAGTACCGTGGTGCCCACCCGGGCATCGATCGACTCGGCCAGATCGCGGCCGATCACAATGGGCGGAGGAGCGTGATCTTCAGGGGGCGCCGGCTTTGGGTCCAAAGACGCCACGCTGCCCATGGTCACCGTGGAGAGCAGGTCGCTGACACGCCGCTCTTCAGAAGGCACAACGCCCTCGATCAAGGCGCCGCCGGAGCGGGCGCCGTTCGAGATGAGCACCTGTTCGTAAAGCCCGGGGGCCGCCGCCTTGACGTGGGGCAGCTGCTGCAGGCGGGCGGTGAGACCGCGCCAGTCGCGGATGCCGTCGCTGTTGATCCGCATCAGGCGCACATGGGAGGTCGAGCCCAGCAGCCGGTCCTGCAGATCGCGCTGCATGCCGTTGGTAATGGCCAGAGCCACGATCAGCGAGGCCACGCCCGCGGCTACCCCGGCAATCGAAATCACGGTGACGATGCCGACCACCGCCTGGCGGCGCTTGGCGCGCAGGTAACGCACGGCGACAAATAGCTCGAAGCGCATCGGGCTCAGCGGATCACGGTCTTAACAGCGCTGACGTTGTCGTACCGGTCGTAGACACGCACGGTCAGCAGATGTTCCCGCGGGTCGGCAGGAGGCGGTTGGGCCGTTGCCGGCTCATCCGCGGATGCGGACCGTACAGGGATCGCGGCTATCGGAACGGTGAAGTCATAGTGCTCGGTCAGGGAGTCAGACAGCTTCCCGACCGGGTCAAGGTACTGCCAGAGGCCGGCGTCGAAGGAGTATTCGGCGCGCACAATCGGCGACGTAGCATCGCTGGCCACGAAGCTGGCGTGGAGCATGCCGCCCTGCAGGCTGCCCTGAAGGGCGGTGAGCACAGGGGGCGTAGTGTCGATGAGGAAGTGATCGCTTTCCCGCTCCGCCGTCAGGCCGTCGCCTAACGGATGCCCGGGCGCATCGCTGGCCACCACGCGGATGCGGTAGCCGCCATCGGGAATGCGGATGGAATCGAAGGAGTAGAAGCGTTCGGTGACCCGCGACTTAAGCAGGCGCCAGTTCTTTTCCCCATCACCCCGTATATAGACATCGAAGATGAGTTCGTCGCCATTGTCGTCATGCGCAGACCAGCGCACGGTCACGGCAGTCTTGTCTTTCACTGCGGTCAGCGGCGCGGTCGCCGGATCCTGCACATAGGTGAGGCCGCTCTGCGCCGAGGGCAAACTGATGGTGATCTGTTGCGGCTGGCCTGGCTGCGGCGCAGACTGGGTGGCGCGCGCTCCTGGTTCGACAGCAATCTCGTCCACCACCGGGGCAATGTTGACGGGCAGGTAGTCAATGCCCACGGAGCCAACCCTGGCGCCGGGCTCGAGCACCGCTTTCCATTGGATAAACCGCGCGGCGGGGACCCCGGCCGCGGCGGCATTCGGCGCCACCTGATGCCAGTCGCTCCAGTTTCGCTCAGGGTTTTCAACATTGCCGGAGCGGACAAACATCTCGTAAGCGCCGGTGCTGCCCTCATCTTTGGCGTTCACTTCCACCCGGCCGAATTGGGAAAACACCCCGGAATCGAAGACATCGCTGAGGTAAGCGCCGTGAGCGGCCGGCTGGCTGCTGAGTTTGTAGAGCCTGCCGGTATTGCTGGTGCCTACATAGAAGCCGCCCGCAACCGGGGCCAACGAGGTCGCCTGGCCCGTGGCGGCGCGGGCCACATCGACCCAGGTTCCATCTTCGTGAATGCGATAGATGCGACCGCGATTGCCGGTGGCGGCCAAAAGGCCTTGCGGCGTCGCTTGTAAGGCATAGACTACGTCCTCGCGCGACATCCACAGTTTGCGCGGAGCTCCCTGGGCGCTCAGCTCGTCGACTTCTGTTCCGTCGGGAATGAGGCCATTGTTGTTGGACGCCTGCACTGAGCCCGGGGTGACGATGGTAATGGTTGCCGTGGCCACGGCCACACCCTGTACCGGCAGCGGCGGCAGGCTGCTCTTGGTCTTCTCGCCAACCGCCGCGACATAGAGGCGGCCATCTGTTGATTCGGCTAAAGCCGTTACTTCGCGCTTGGGTGCGTCGTAGATCACCAGGCCTTTGCGGTCTTTGCCGATGCGGTAAACCAGTCCCCCGCCATCGCTGCCGGCGATCAGGTTGCCGTTGGGCTCGAACAGCAGGCAGCGGATATGCTGCTCGTCGCTCTCGAAGTAGACCTCGGCGTGCGGCTTGTCGGTGGAGAGGTCGACCTTATAGACGGCGGCAGGTCCACCGGTAGCGACGTAGAGCGCACCCTGGGCATCGAACGCTAAATCCCAAATGTAGTGAGCCTGGCCGGTGGGCTTGGCAGCGCTGGCGGCCGCGTCGAAGACAAGTGTTGCCGTGCTGTCGTCGAGCCCGGACTGACCTGGTTTGATGCGATAGACCTTGCCGTTAGGCACGGTGGCGGCGTAAACGGAGCCGTCCGGGCCGACACGGACGCTCTGCACAGTCAGCTCTTTGGTGGAGAAGAGCTTGGTCGAAACGCCGGCGGGGGTGACCTTGAGAACGGTGGCCGGAGCACCCGTGGCGACGTAGGCGTTGCCTTCTTTATCGGAGCTTACGGCCCAGATGTAGGTGGAGGGCGTCAACAACACCGACTGCAGAGTGGGACCGGCTTCGAGGTATCCCCGGCTGGCGATGGAGGTGCTTTCGGGTTGG
This sequence comes from uncultured Acidobacteriaceae bacterium, assembly GCA_963834445.1. Taxonomy (GTDB): domain Bacteria; phylum Acidobacteriota; class Terriglobia; order Terriglobales; family Acidobacteriaceae; genus PALSA-350. Next base: position 1,067,536 of record CAWIBU010000009.1, on the reverse strand, counting down.
CCTTTTTCGAATTCTTCGTAGCGGGATTGCACCCACAGACGGGTTCCCTGGGCTGTTGCGAGTTGTGGATAAAGGATCAGGGCCAGGAGACTGGCGGTTAAAACGCGAGGCATCATGCTGAACCGAGTCTACTAAAGTCTTGACGATGGACAGTTGCTTATCCCACTCAAGCCAAAAGAAGGCTTGACCCGGATTTCCTGTACGCGTATCCATTCGACGGCAGCGTGCGGCGCGTTTGCTACAGTTGGACCCACCAACCCGCGGGAAATCGTTTCATTCCCCGTGGGTCGGCGAAGCCGGTGGTCAACTATCCCAGGTCTCGAGAGCGGGGTTGGACAGTGGCGGTGTTCAAAAAGCGCTTAGTTGGCCAGCACGGCTCGGTAGCGGACTCGGTTCTTCTTTACTTTTGTCACCGCGTCGTTGGCTTTGGACATGGCGAAGCGCTCGATGATGGCCTGCACTTTGTGGCGCTCGGCCACGCCCAGCATTTCGCGAATCATGCGCGGACTGCCCCCCGGACTGCCGGTAATAACCTTCTGGCCCGCGACCAGGGGAAAGACCGGGAGCCCCAAGACACTTGGCGGCACACCCACGAAACAGAGAACGCCGTTGGGACGCAGGGCGGCGATGTACGCGCCCCAGTCCTGGTCGGCCTCGATCGTGGACAGAATGAAGTCGAAGTGGCCCCCTAATTTTTTGAGGGTCTTGGTCTCGCGGGTGTTGACGAAGTTGTCCGCGCCCAGCGACCGGGCATCCGATTCCTTCGCCGGAGACATGGAGAACGCCGTGACCTCAGCGCCAAAAACATGGGCGAACTGCACCGCCAGGTGCCCAAGGCCCCCGATGCCGACAATGCCAACCCGAGACGCGGGGTTTATGCCATAGGTGCGCATGGGGTTGTAGACGGTGATGCCCCCACAAAGCAGAGGCGCGGCACGCTCACTCTCAAGACCTTCAGGAATGGGGAACACGAAGCGCGCATTGACCCGGACCCGATCGGCGTAACCGCCGTTGCGATGGACACAGGTGCCCTGGCTGTCAGGACACAGATTTTCCGCTCCCTGCAAGCACCACTCGCAAAGTCCGCAGGAACTTGCCTGCCAGCCGACACCCACGCGATCGCCGTTGTTGAAGCCCAGCACCGTGCTGCCAGTGGCCGCTACTTTGCCGACAATCTCGTGGCCCGGAATCAAGGGATATTGGCTGATGCCCCAGTCGTTGTCGACCATATGGATATCGCTGCGGCAAATGCCGCAATGCGAAATGGCGATCTCCACCTCGTTTGCCTTGATGTCACCAGGGTCATACTTGTAGGGCAACAGTTCGGCGCCAGCAGCGTGCGTGGCGAAACCTTGGATGAGCGGCATAGGTTGCCCTTGGCAGTGAAATTAGGAACAAAACAAGGGCCCGCGTCAGTGTAGCTTATTCGATTTCGAGGGAGACGACCTGCATGCCACTCAACATGGCATCCACCGGGATCGATGTGACCGGAACCACCGATTCGCCGTTGAGCAAAATGCCCCGATTGGTGCGCAGCGGCTCCAGAACATTGGCCATGGAAATCGGGATCGAAGCCAGGGTGCGCCCGTCAACCACCGCCTGCGCATTGGGCAAGAGCAGGGACACATACAACTGATCATCTTCGTGGGCCGCATTGATCTGGTGGATGATGCTGCTTAGCTCGAGCGGCGCCTCGCTCGCGGCCGAGGTGGTCGTCAACCGGTCAAGCGTGCCCCCATCGCTGAGCAGGATGCGCAGGGGACCGGGGTTGAGGGTGAGGGGCAGGGGGATGGCAATGCGCAGATTCCTGGGCTCGCCGCGGAACGGGCGGAGTGTGGCCTCGACCATCACGGTATCCCCGGGATGAGCGGCCGGCTGCGCGGATTGCGCTCGCTCCAGCTGGATACTGCGCCGGCCGGGCAGCGAATCGACATCGAGATCGATGCGGTCGATGTTGTGCAAGCGGGCGGAGTTGCCATAGACGGTCTGGAAGCGCTGGCCCAGGGTGAGCGCGGCCCGTAGTGCGGAAGGCAGCTGGTCGGTGGGAGCAATTAAAGATTTCAGGTGCAGCGCAGGATAGCCATCGATGGCCACCGTTCCCCTTAGTTCGTAGGTCTGCTCGGCGCTGTAGCTGTTGGTTTCGAGCAGGGATTCGTAGAGAGAGACCATGAGCGCGCCCGGGGTGATATCGGGGTTGTCGATGACTTCTACATGCAGGGTGTGGTCGCGCAGGCCGCCATGGGTGTGGATCGCTACCGGGATCATGCGCGCCGACTCGCCCAAAACGCCGCGTATGGCGGAAGAGCGATCTTCGGTAAAGGCGCCGATGGTCTGGGTGGTGTTGACGATTTTGAACGCATTCAACGGGGAGGCCAGGGTAGTCACTACATCGGCTTTGGTCATGGGCATGGAAACGTTGCCGTAACGGGTGATGGGGTGGCCACAGGCCAGGACCTGGTGGGGATCGACGTAGGTGACGGTGCAGGTAGCGGCGATTTCGAGATCGCCGCGCACCATCAGCGCGCTGACGGCCGAGCCGGGGAGCAGAGGAGGAGCGAGGGCTGCGGAGGAGAGCTCGGGATGGGCGCTATCGGACGAGCTGCCCCCCAGGCCGGCTACCGGCATGAGGCCCATGGTCGAAACGTGTTCCTGGAAAAAGCGGACGGCTTCGGGGCTAAAGCCGGAAAGCGCCAGCGGGGTTTCAATGGGATGGATATCGCTGGCATCTGAGGTGGCGGTGGCGGACGCCTGGGCGGGGATCGACAGGGATGCGGTGCGCATGCCTTCCGGCTGGCCGTTGACGGCCAGCATCTCGGCAATGGGGGTGATGCCGGCGATGGGCTCTTTGCTGAATTGCCCGATGCGGTAAGACAGCGCGCCCAGTAATTTGCCGTCGATGTAGACGGGGCTGCCGCTCATGCCGGCGACGACGCCGGTGTACTCTGGTTTGGAACCGCGGAGGCGCGCCAGGATCATATCCTGATCAGGCCCGAGCACATTTTTGAGAACGCCGAGGATTTCGACGTCCATGGCTTCTGGTTGCGTGCCTTCAAAGACGGTATAGGCCACCCCGTGCAGGCCGCGGTGGACCTCAGACAAGGGATAGATACCCGCCGTGGCGGATGGCGGCGGAGTTGACGAGTTGACCTGGGCGGCCAGGCTGCCCGCAACAACAAAAACTGCGGTCAAGAGCGAAAAACGGGTTGCTGTACTGCTGGTAGGCACGTCTACAGATTAGCGCGGTTTCAGCGTTGAAATCGCTTTTTGGCGTTGAAACGGTTCATGCGTTGGGTCTGCGTGACCGAGTTTCTGCAATTCGTGGTAATCGAGGTATTGGATGAAGTGCAATCGTTCCTGGCAAAAGTTGTCGCTGCTGGCTTTGCTGCTTGCTCTACCTGCCTATGGGCAACAAACGCCTCCGGCCACCCCGCAACAGCAGCAGCCAGACCAGTCGGGGCCGGACTCGGGAGGGCCGGGCGCGGATAACGGCGCCATCGCCATCCCCAAGAAGGCAGAAAAGCCGGATGTGCCCCCACCGCCGCCTGAGCCCAAGGTGAAGAATCCCGCCGGGCTGACGAACTTTTCGCTGCGCGTGGATGTGCCCGAGGTGACCCTGGATGTGGGCGTCGTGTTGCAGAAAACACACGAGTTTGTGCCCAATCTGCAGGAAGCGAATTTTCGTGTCTATGAGGACGGCATACCGCAGAAAGTGGTTCACTTTCAGCGCATCAAGGCGCCCATTACGGCGGTGCTGCTGTGCGAGTTTGCTTCGACGAACTGGTACTTCGTCCACGATATGCGGGAGGCTGCGTATGCCTTTGCCCAGCAGTTGCAGCCGGATGACTATATCGCGGTGGTTACGTACGACCTGAAAACACAGATCCTGACCGACTTTACCCAGGACAAGCGTCAGGTGTACGAATCGCTGAATGCCTTGACGATCCCCGGGTTCCGGGAGACGGACATGTTCGACGCCGTTTATTCCACGCTCGACCGGCTGAGCCGGATTGAGGGCCGGAAGTATTTAGTGTTGATTGCTTCAGGTATCGATACCTTCAGCAAGACCAACCTGGATAAGGTTTTGGCCAAGATCAAGGCGACCCCGAACGTGACCATCTTCAGCATCGGTACCGGTCAGGCCGCCAGAATCACCGGTAACGCGCGCCAGGGTGGCATGTTTGGCCCCAGAGAGATTGATTACCTGCAAGCGGATAACCAGATGTCCACGTTTGCCCGGATGACCGGGGGGATGTCGTTTTTCCCTCGGTTCCAGGGCGAGATGCCGGATATCTTTCGCTCTATCAATGAATCGATTCGCAACCAGTATGTGCTGACGTATACGCCCACCAACGCCAAGCAGGACGGAACGTACCGCAAGATTCGGGTGGAGTTGGTGGATAACGAAGGGCAGCCGCTGCGGATGCAGGACGAGAAGAAGCACCCGATGAAGTACGACGTGATTGCCCGGGATGGGTATAAAGCTAAACAGCAGGTGGATTAGCCTTCTGCCCTGACCACAAAGGGTGGATGGCCTTTGTGGTCAGGGCAGAGCTTGAGTTGGAGCCTGGGTTAATCCTTCGTACAATGGGGGAAACACTCCACATTTTCCCGGGTACCCTTGGCTACAGCAACGCTCGCTCCGCAGCAGAAGCCCAGGCCGCTGCACCAGTCTTCGGTGCCGGGTTGGCACCCTAAGCACAATCCCTGGTTGATTGCGCTTACCGTGACGCTCGCGACTTTCATGGAGGTGCTGGATACCTCGATCGCCAACGTGGCCCTGCCGCACATGGCCGGAACCCTGGGGGCCAGCCAGGAAGAGGCTACCTGGGTCTTGACCAGCTACCTGGTCTCAAGCGCCATCGTGCTGCCCATCTCGGGGTGGCTCTCCACCCGCTTCGGACGTAAACGCTTCTACATGACGTGCGTGGGGTTGTTCACCGTCTGCTCGCTGCTGTGCGGTCTGGCGCCGACGCTGCCTTTCCTGATCCTGGCGCGCATTTTGCAGGGCATCGGCGGCGGTGGGCTGGCCCCCAGCGAACAGGCAATCCTGGCCGATACCTTCCCGGTGGAACAGCGCGGACAAGCCTTCGCCCTCTACGGCATGGCGGTGGTCGCCGCCCCGGCCATCGGGCCCACGCTGGGCGGGTGGATTACCGACAATTTCAACTGGCACTGGATTTTCTTCATTAACCTGCCGATTGGCCTCATTTCTCTCTTCCTGAGCAACCGGATGGTCGAAGATCCGCCCTACCTGGTCGAGCATCGGGCTAACGCCAACCCGATCGACAAGATGGGCCTGGGGCTGGTGGCAGTGGGCGTGGGGTGCCTGGAATTTGTGCTTGATAAAGGGCAGGAGAAAGACTGGTTCGGCGACCGGACGATCACCATGACCTTTCTGCTGGCCATCACCACGCTGGCCATCTTCGTCTGGTGGGAGTGGCGCCACCCGGATCCGATCGTCGACCTGAAGCTGTTGAAGAATCGCAATTTCGGCACCGCCGTGGGCTTCCAGTACATCTTGGGCATGGTGCTTTTCAGCACCACGGTGCTGATCCCGCAATTTTTGCAGGGGCTGCTGGGCTATACGGCGGAACGGGCCGGGATGGCGCTCTCGGCAGGCGCCCTGGTGTTGATGGTGATGATGCCGATTGCAGGGAAACTGGTGTCTATTATGGACGCCCGCCTGATGGTGTCCATCGGCTTTCTGGCTACCTCGCTGGGCTTGTATAACATGACCCGGCTCGACCTGAACGTAAGCTTCGGCCACATTGTGCTGTGGCGCGTGCTGCAGATACTCGGGTTGTCGTTCATCTTTATCCCTATCAGCACCCTCAACTATGTGGGCGTGCCCATGGGCAAAAATAACCAGATCTCCAGCTTCTCAAACTTCGCCCGAAACTTCGGCGGCAGCATGGGGACTGCACTGCTGACCACTTTCCTGATTCGCACCCAGCAAACGCACCAGTCAGCGCTGGCCGCGCACTTGATTCCGGGTAGCTTCGCTTATGAGAATTTTCTTACCCAAACCAGAAACGCGCTCATGACTGCGGGGCAGTCGGCCGCGCAGGCGAAAGTCGCCGCCACCGGTTACGCCTACCAGCAGTTGCTGCGGCAGGCGTCGATGCTGAGTTATCAGAATGCTTTTTGGGTTCTGAGTGTGGTGGCAGCGGTGCTGGTGCCATGGCCCTTTATCATGCGTAGGCCGCCCAAGCGAGAAAAGCCGTCCAGCGAAGCGATGGGCCACTAACGCTACTCATCCCCCGCCCCAATGTAGGGCCCCTGGCGACGGAAGCGCGGGTCGGTCAACTGCAGCAACATAAAGTCGGCAACATCGGCGCGGGAGACATTCAGGGCGCCCGGCGGCAGAGCATCGGGCAAAACGCGATACTTGCCGGTGAAGGGTCCATCGAGCAAGCGGGGCGCGCGCACAATGGTGTAATCCACATCGCTGGCCGCGAGCAAACGCTCCTGCTCTTTTTGATCGAGAAACGGATACTTGAGCACGGTCTTCTTCGCCGTCCATAAAGCAAAGTTGGTGAGCGCGTTCTGATACTTGCCGTAGTCAGGGTGCGCGCCGGCAGCCCCCAGAACAATCAGGCGGGTCACATACTCCTGGCGCATGCCCTCGAGGATGTTGGGGATGGCCTGAGAAAGCACATCGGCCTTTTTCCGGGAGCGCGCGCCTAACGCCGAGAGCACCGCGCGATGGCCGCGGACGGCATTCACGACCGTCGCGAAATCGAACACATCGCCCTGGATGACGCGCAGATGCGGGTTTTGCGGCAAACCTTCGACATTGCGCGCAAACGCAGTGACGGAGTGCCCCTGGGCCAGCGCCTGGGTGAGAATCAGCTTGCCAGTACCCCCTGTGGCGCCGAAAACGATGATCTTCATCTGAGCCCTGTTTTCCTTCCCCCGCCAACTGGCAACCACCACACTATACAAGGTTGCGGCACAACCCTTCGCGCATGCAGACATCTGAGAGAGAAGAGGGGTAAGCAAAATGTCAGAAACACTGGAAAAAACGGAGAAGAACCTGCGCGACCTGATCGAGACCCTGCGCGATGGGCACCAGGGGTTTATGGAGCTCGAGAAGAATCTGAAAGATCCGGAAGCACGCCAGCTGTTCCGTGAAGAAACCCTTGCTCGCGCGGGCTTTGCCGGCGAACTTGAGAACGAACTTCACCATTTCGGGGTCAAGGATGTGAAGGTGTCGAGTTCCACCGCGGCCAAAGTGCATCGCGCGTGGGGTGAATTGAAGAATCGGATGGGCGGTGGCGATCACGCTCTGTTGGTGACTGCCGAAAAGGGTGAGGACGAAGCCAAGCAGGCCTACGAAGAGGCGCTGGCCAGCGAAGACTTCCCATTGCCCCTGCGGGAGATTCTGCTGCGGCAGCAGCGGCATATTCTGACTGCGCATGATCGCGTGAAGGCGTTGCGCGACCGTCTGGCGACCTAAAAAAACAACCTCGTCCCAACCGCCACGGCCCTTCTAAACTTAAGCCTCGTTGTATAAACGACTCTATCGGTGACGCACCACACTAGCGCAAGACCTGGTCTGCAACAAATTTGCAGGCCAGGAATCCCGCGACCCCGGCAAAAAATACCAGCGCCATGCGAATGCCCGGTTCCCGGTTCACTTCTGGCACCAGGTCAGTGGCAGAAACATAAATGGCCACCCCAGCAGCCAGCGGTAGCCCGGCACGTACCAGACCCGGCGCCAGGCTGATGACCAGCACGCCCGCCAGGGTAGCTGAAGCAACGATCACGGCAGAACTAAGCGCCGCCTTTCTGCTGTGCCCGCTGGCTAACGATACCGACGCAACGGTAAAGCCCTCAGGCAGCTTATGCAGCAGGATGGCGATAAAGATAATCCACCCCAGCCAGGTCGAGAGCACGAAACCCGACGCGATGGCAACGCCGTCAAAAAGAGAATGCGCGGCCAGCCCGAACACTACCGAATTGCTGGTGTGCGCCGAGATAAAGTCGTGATGGTGGGTCTCTCCGCCAAATTGAAAGTGCGGCGTCACCGTGTGCTCGAGCAGATGGATGAGGCAGTATCCGGCGAGGATCAGCAAGGGAGCCCAGCGGAAAGACAGGCGAAAACTTTCCGGAATCATCTCCAGGAGAACGGCCGAGAGCATAAAGCCGGCGCCCAGGGCGACGAAGTAGCGCAGGTAACGTTTTTCCCAATGGGTACGCACCAGGATGAGCGCGCCCAGGACGTCGGCGAGCGCCGCCACCAAGCCAAGTATCAGCGATAGGGTGAAATTGGACATGGACTAGCCGCGGTGACGGATATGCATCTCTTTGCCGTCAGGTTGAGGCGGACCGAATCATGTCAGTTTTCATCGGGGACTCGACGGGGATTTTGTTAACTGATCGAGTATAAACGCTCGTGACCAGGAGCCCGCAGCCGGCATGAGGCGATAAGTTTGCTAATCGGTTAGACTTGGAGTGAAAAAAGGCCCAGGACCCACTTCATGAAAGCTCTCGTCAAATACGCGCCTGGCGAAGGGAATGTCGACCTACGCGAAGTCGACGAACCGCGATGCGGCGAGCATCAGGTCAAGCTTGAAGTTGCCTTTTGTGGAATCTGTGGAACCGACCTTCACGTACTCCACGATACCTTTCGCAACTACCCCCCGGTAATTTTGGGGCACGAGTTTGCCGGCACCATAGTCGAGGTAGGCCGCAATGTCTCCAACGCCACGGTAGGCGAGCGGGTCACCGGGCTCGGAGCCACGGCCGTGACCTGTGGGCACTGTTCGTACTGCCGCTCAGGGTATTTCATCTTCTGTTCCAACCGCAGAGGCATGGGGCACGGCGTGAACGGAGCGTTCACCCGCTACGTTCTCTTACGGCCCGACCAGCTGTATCGCATCCCCGCCAATTTCAGTTTGGAAGAAGCATCCATGAGCGAACCATTCGCGGCCGTCGTGCAGGCGGTTACGGAGATCTCGCATGTCCGCATCGGCGACACGGCCCTGGTCTCCGGCCCGGGACCGATCGGGCTGCTTTGCTTGAAGTTGTTAGTCGCGGAGGGGGTACGGGTCATCGTGGCCGGCGCTCCAGGAGATAAGGACCGCCTGGCTGCCGCGCAGCGAATAGGCGCTGCGGCAGTCATCAACATCGGCGAGCAGGACCTCGGCGAAGCGATTCGGGAACATACGGGTGGCGAGGGTGTGGATGTGGCTTTTGAATGCGCCGGGCATCCTGGTTCGGTGCGGGGATGTCTCGAATCCCTTCGCCCCATGGGGCGCTACACGCAAGTGGCGATCTGTGGCCAGGACATTCAATTTCCCATCGATCTGATCTTTTATAAGCAGCTGACGATGTCTGGTTCCATTTGCTACACCGCGCAAACCTGGGAACGGATGATGAAGATTTATGCCGAGGGCCGCGTCCGATTGAATGATCTGATCTCCGCCAGGCTTCCCCTATCCGATTGGCGCACAGCGTTTCAATTGTGCGCAGACAAAACAGCCATTAAGGTCTTGATGTATCCCGAGACATAATCGATAGAACAGGTCGGAGCGCGCAGACGAGTGATGAGCAAGATCCTGGAAAAGCCGGCGGCCTACAAGAGCCCTTTGCATGAGATGACGCAGACGACCCCTACCTGCCTGTGGAATGACTCGGCCACTCTCTCCGAATTGAGCTACTCGATCGAGCACGGTGCGGTAGGCGCTACCTGCAATCCCGTCATCGTTCTGGAAGCGCTCAAGCAAGAAGCTCATCTCTGGAATGATCGCATCCGCGGCCTGGCGGCGGAATTTGCCACGGCCACGGAAGACGAAATCGGATGGAAGCTGGTTGAGGAGATTTCCGCGGCGCGGGCGAAATTATTGCTGCCTGCGTTCGCGAAGTACAACGGACGAAACGGCCGGCTCTCGATTCAGACCGACCCGCATTTCTATCGCAACGCTGCGGCACTGCTGGAACAGGCGGTGCGCTTCGATGCACTGGGCCCGAACATGATCGTCAAGATTCCGGCCACGCGGGCCGGTATTGCGGCCATCGAAGAAGCCACGTATCGCGGCATCAGCATCAACGCGACCGTATCGTTCTGCTTGCCGCAAGCGATCGCGGTTGCGGAAGCGGTGGAGCGGGGTTTGCGGCGGCGAGAAAAGCAAGGCCTGGATATCGCAACCATGGGCCCAGTTTGCACCATCATGGCCGGCAGGCTGGATGACTGGTTAAAGGTGGTGGCCGAAAAACAGGAGATCATTCTGGACCCCGGTCACCTGGAATGGGCGGGCGTTGCGGTGTTCAAGAAAGCTTACAAAATTTATCGCGAGCGCGGTTACCGCGCCCGCCTGCTCTCCGCTGCCTTTCGCAACCACATGCAGTGGAGCGAGTTGGTAGGTGGCGACGTGGTCATTTCGCCGCCCTACAAATGGCAGGTGCGTTTTAACGCGAGCGATGTGAAGGTTGCTGCACGGATCGAGACGCCGGTGGATCCGGACGTGGTCGATGAGCTACTGCGCAAGTTTCCCGAATTCCAGCGCGCTTACAGCGAGAACGGGCTTTCGCTGCAGGAGTTTGACACGTTTGGTCCCACGGTGCGGACACTTCGCCAGTTCCTCGAGGCCACCCACGAACTCGCTTTTCGTGTCAGGGATTTGATTCTGCCTAATCCGGATGGCTCTGCTTCCTAGCAGGCTGCCGAAAAAGTCACTTCGATGAAGGGTACGGCCTTTAGGCCGTACGTAACAACTGTAGAATCAATGCGGCTTTAGCCGATGAGGGCTGCGATTTCGCCGGATATCGACTTTTTCAGCAGCTTCCTAGGCGGCGCTCGTTGGTTTCCCGTTTCGCCTGATTCCTGTCGAAGATGGAAGGAACGCGGAGAGCGCTTGCTCTTTTGGGGCCGCCCCTCAAGCAAATTTGTCATCCCGGCCGTAGTGGAGCGACCTGCTTTCTGTCCAGCCCATCGGTAACGCTCCAGAACAACCGCCTCCCTTCCCTTTGTCATCCCGCCCGCCCCGGCGTGCCGTTCGGCAACTCCACCAACCTTGACAGGAATTCGGGGGAGCAACGCCGAGGGATCTGCAATGCGCCTGTACCCCAAACTAAGGCACTAGGACAATGTGCCGGTTTATCCCGGCGCTCTCTGTCACGCATCTCTCTCGGTCACGCATCTCTGGAGGCTTCCGGGGGCCGGGGCTTCGGGGGGTATTGAGTCGTCTCGAATCTCGGCCGGATGGCCATGCAAACCGTGTAAACCGCCGCTCTCGACTCAACATACTGAAATCATTATATTTAGGGGAGCTTATGGCTCGGGTCATTAGGCCGCGTTGAGTTGGTAACGTGGTTCGGTTGCCACCAAAGAGGCTTTCGATGGGGCGAGCCGTAGGAGAATAAAGGGAGGGCCGCGCCGATGACAATCATTATCGATATCAAGCCGGAGGTTCAGGCGGAACTGAGCCGACAGGCGGCCGCTCACGGTGTTGACATTGTTGCCTATGCGGCCAGCTTGCTTGAAGAGGCCGCGCAAACACACTCTCCGGCGAAAAGGCTCAATCGAAACGAGCTTGACGAAACTCTTCGTGAACTTGGGCAGTTTTCGCAGAAGATTCCTCTTCTACCAGATGAAGCATTCTCGCGCGAGAACCTGTATCGAGATCACGACTGATGCCGGTCGGCGACGCGTGCCTGCTCGACAGTAATATCCTGTTAAGGCTCAGCAAGAGTGATGACCCCCAGCAAGCCGTAATCGGCACCTTTTTTTTTTTTTTTTTTTTTTTTTTTTTTTTTTTTTTTTTTTTTTTTTTTTCTTTTTGAGCGTTGCCGAGACGGATCGCTGGCCCGCGTGATCGAGCGGGACTTTGAGTTTCTGCCGGATAGCCGCGAGGTCCACGACCGCTGGCGGTTACTGCTTGTCTTACATGACATTAAGGGCGTACAGGTCCATGACGCGCGATTGGGACGGCAAGTATGTATGTCTATGGAGTCGGGCAGATCCTGACCATCAATATCCGAGATTTCCGGCGCTTTGAGGGTCTCCATGTTCGCCATCCTACCGATGTGTCCTGAGAAGCCATGAGATTCGTGATCAGACGAGGTTCCTGGCCTTCCGGCGGACGCTGTCGATGTGCGGACGATGTGCGTATCAAGGACAATGCCCTTGTCGTAAGCGGCGAATATTCAGCTCCACACACGCAGCCCCTCTGACTTTGCCGCACTGAAGCTCATCTTGAAAGTCGTCAAGGTTTAGCCGGCTGCTTCAGCAACCACGGAGGTTAGGTTCCGTCTGCGTCCCCCTGCGATTGGTCTGGAGGATTTCCGGCGGGGACGCCTGGGCTTCGGGGGTCATTTCGTCTGTCACGGGTCGTTACATAGGTGGTGCGGTAGGTTGCGTTGTACGAAGGTGGCCGCTCCAGACGGAAAATACCCTCATCCAAACGCGGCCCCAAAAGGCGCCGCTGAGAGACCTCGCAACCAGGCTATATCTGCCCTTCATGGCACCGCAACGGTCGATGTTACGTAATTAATATGCATTAGGGTAATTTCCGTCCCCGAAGAGCACGTCCCCGAAGAGCACCAATTACCAGGTCACACTAATTCCTGTCTGGTTAGCGGCTGTACCTGCGCGGGAAAAGGCGCGCCGTTTCTCGACCCTTGCCCAGCCATTTACTGAATTGGTGGTGCGGTAGTGAGTTGCACGAAGGTGGCCGCGATCCCGACTCCAAAAGGAAACGTTCAGTGCTTTCCCTGTCCCGAGTCGCCTAACCATCGCCTGGTCGCTTGCTGCCTGGGCCGTCGAATCGGCCGACCTCGCTCGACACCCAGGGTGGGCCAAAACAAACTGCCGAAGTGGCCATTTTAGAATGCCAAAGCCACCCGTGAAGCGGGGGGGAACGTCCCGTCTGTCACACCTTTTCCGTCACACCTTTTCCGAGTGGCTGACTTGCCTGCGGCAAGTCAAGAATGGAATGAACGCGAAGCACTTGCTCCTTAGGCCCGTGCCCCAAACAAATTTGTCATCCCGACCGTACCCTGGATTCCTGCCACGCTACTCATGACGGGACCGCGTGTGCGGCTTTCTGTAAGGAAAGCCGCATGGAGTTCGTCAACGCCATAAAACTCAACAGGAATCCGGGGGTAGTGGAGGGACCTGCTTTTCAGCCATCCCAATAGCAATTCTTGGGGGTAACCGTTACCCTCCCCTTTGTCATCCCGAGGAGCCGACTTGCCTGGCGGCAAGTTAAGAGAGGAATGAACGAGCTGAGCGCTTGTTTTTCTATTCCGTCCCCCCAACAAATTTGTCATCCCGACCGTAGCGTACCCGAATTCCTGTTTCGCCACGTCAGACAGATCCGAGTGTGCGGCTTTCATTAAGGAAAGCCGCATGGAGTTTGCCAGCGCCACCAACCTCGACAGGAATTCGGGGGTAGCGAAGTGGAGGGATCTGCTGTGCGCCTTTCCCCCAAACCAAGGCCCTACGAGTGAGCTCACAAAACCGGCCCCAGCATTTTGTTCATTAGGACCGTAGCGAAGCGAAGCCGAGGGATCTGCAGTGCGCCTTTATCCCAAACCAAGGCACTACAAGTGAGCTCGCAAATCCTGCCCCAGCCAATGACTTTGTGTTTGTAGCTGTCGTGGTCCTGACGGTGGTTACGGCCTATCTGTCACCGGGTTTTTACCGGGTTTTATTCGTTCCCGAAAATGCGGTTCTGATCCTGGAAAGCCGAGTGGGTGAGCCGGAGATCGATCGCGAAATCGAGAAAGTTGAGCTGCTCTTCAGCGCCGGACCTGCGCGGGAAAAGGCGCTCCGTTTCTCGACCCTTGCCCAGCCATTTACTGAATTGGTGGTGCGGTAGATTGCGTTGCACGAAGGTGGCCGCGATCCCGACTCCAAAAGGAAACGTCCAGTGCTTTCCCTGTCCCGAGTCGCCTAACCATCGCCTGGTCGATTGCTGCCTGGGCCGTCGAATCGGCCGACCGCGCTCGACATCCAGGGTGGGCCAGAACAAACTGCCGAAGTGGCCATTTTAGAATGCCAAAGCCACCCGTGAAGCGGGGGGGAACGTCCCGTCTGTCACACCTTTTCCGTCACGCCTTTTCCGAGTGGCTGACTTGCCTGCGGCAAGTCAAGAATGGAATGAACGCGAAGCACTTGCTCCTTAGGCCCGTGCCCCAAACAAATTTGTCATCCCGACCGTACCCTGGATTCCTGCCACGCTACTCATGACGGGACCGCGTGTGCGGCTTTCTGTAAGGAAAGCCGCATGGAGTTCGTCAACGCCATAAAACTCAACAGGAATCCGGGGGTAGTGGAGGGACCTGCTTTTCAGCCATCCCAATAGCAATTCTTGGGGGTAACCGTTACCCTCCCCTTTGTCATCCCGACCGTAGCGAAGCGAAGCCGAGGGATCTGCAGTGCGCCTTTATCGGGAGCGGTATCTGAAGCACATCTTGTCATCGGTCGTTAGCAGGTGTGAGTCGTAGGGAATCAGAGCACGTGGAGCGGAAGCCGAGGCAAAATGGCAGGGGTTGATTTCTGAGCAAGAGCAGAGCGGCAAGACAGTGGCGGAGTTTTGTCGCGAGCGGGGGATAGCGGCTTCGAAGCTGTATTCCTGGAAACAGCGGTTCGTGGGTGCAAAGCCGGCCCTGGGGTTTGTGCAGCTGAAGGTGGCGCCGATGGTGCAAGCTGAGACCTTAGCGACCGCAGCGAGCGCGATTGAAGTGCGGCTTGCCGGCGGACGCGGTGTTGTGGTCGAGGCCGGATTTGACGCGAGCCACCTGCGCGCCTTGTTAGCGGTGCTGGAGAGTCGGCCATCCTAGGCTTGCCGAGTTTGCGTTCCCTGGATGGCTTGCAGACGACCCGCATTTGGCTGGCGGTGGAAGCGACAGATATGCGCTGCGGGTTTGATCGGTTGGCCGAGCGAGTCGGTGCGCTGATAAGCCAGGACCCATTGAGCGGCCATCTGTTTGTATTTGCCTCGCGGCGCCACGACCGGCTGAAGATTCTCACCTGGGACCGTGACGGATACGTGTTGTGGTACAAGCGGCTGGAGGGTGGTGTGTTCAAGCTGCCGCGAGTCGAACAGGGAGCGCGTTCGGTGGAGCTTCGTCCGAGCGAACTGGCCATGATGCTGGATGGGATCGACATGACGAAGCTGGAAGCGGACGCCGCGCTACCGGCGAACCAACGCGAGCAACAAGGAGGCGGTAGCAAGTTGGTTTATCTCGGAGGAAGTGTGGCATAACTAAGGAGTGCCCGCCGTCGTGTCCCACTTACCTGACGATAAAGACGCGCTGAAGACCATGGTTTCCACGCTGCTCGGCCAGCGCGACGATCTTTACCTGGAAGTTCTCAGACTGCAGATTTTTTTTTTTTTTTTAAAAAAAAAAAAAAAAAAAAAAAAAAAAAAAAAAAAAAAAAAAAAAAAAAAAAAAAAAAAAAAAAAAAAAAAAAAAAAAAAAAAAAAAAAAAAAAAAAAAAAAAAAAAAAAAAAAAAAAAAAAAAAAAAAAAAAAAAAAAAAAAAAAAAAAAAAAAAAAAAAAAAAAAAAAAAAAAAAAAAAAAAAAAAAAAAAAAAAAAAAAAAAAAAAAAAAAAAAAAAAAAAAAAAAAAAAAAAAAAAAAAAAAAAAAAAAAAAAAAAAAAAAAAAAAAAAAAAAAAAAAAAAAAAAAAAAAAAAAAAAAAAAAAAAAAAAAAAAAAAAAAAAAAAAAAAAAAAAAAAAAAAAAAAAAAAAAAAAAAAAAAAAAAAAAAAAAAAAAAAAAAAAAAAAAAAAAAAAAAAAAAAAAAAAAAAAAAAAAAAAAAAAAAAAAAAAAAAAAAGGACTGCTGGCCTTCATCGTCACCAGCAAGTTCGCCGATTACCTGCCCCTCTACAGGCTGGAAGATATTTCACCCGGCAAGGCTTTGAGATCTCGCGCGCCACACAATCGGTCTGGTGCGGGGATGTGGCCGACCTGGTCGAGCCGCTGTATGAGCTGATGGCCGAGCGCGTGCGCGGCTCTCATATTGTCTCTACCGATGACACCATCATGCCCATGCAGAGCATCGGCAAAACCGCCAATGCCAGGATGTGGGTTTATCTCGGTGACGATCTTCATCCCTACAACGTGTTCGACTTCACACTCAACCGCGGCCGCGACGGACCGAAGTATTTTCTTAAGGACTACCGCCAGGTGCTTCTGGCCGATGCTTACGGAGGATACAACGGCGTGGTGGCCGGCAACTCAGATCACTGGCGCAGGTTGTTGGGCACATCTGCGCCGCAAGGTGATTGAAGCGGAGAAGGCCGCGCCGGAGATCGCGCGCCAGGCAGTTGAACGAGTCGGTGCGCTGTGGCAGCGTCGAGAGACAGGCTGCGGGTCTATCCGCTGCCGAGAGGCTCAAGCTGCGCCAGGAGAAGTCGGCGCCGATGTTGCTATTTTTTTAAAAAAAAAAAAAAAAAAAAAAAAAAAAAAAAAAAAAAAAATAAAATATTGGCGGAGGCGATCGGCTATGCGCTAAGCCAGTGGCGGGAGCTGAGCGTGTTCTGCTCCGACGGCGCTGTGGCCATCGACAACAACGCAAGCGAGCGGGAGATGAAGCGTGTTGTCCTGAATCGCAAAAACTCGCTGTTCGTGGGCAACCCACGCGGGGGAAGGACGGCGGCCATCTTTCAGCCAGCCTGACCAGCCCTCTGCCGCCGTCATGAAATCGACCCGCAACTGTACTTCACTCAGCTGCTGGTCAATCTTCCGACTACGCACGCAGACCGGCTCTCCGCCTGGCTGCCCGACCAGTGGAAACTCCACCAATCTCCTTCAACGTTCGAGTAATCCACAGCCCTGCGGTTCAGATACCGCTCACCTTTTTAACCAAACCAAGGCACTACGAGTGAGCTCGCAAATCCTGCCCCAGCCAATGACTTTCTGTTTGTAGCTGTCGTGGTCCTGACGGTGGTTACGGCCTATCTGTCCACCGGGTTTACCGGGTTTTACATGGAAGCGGTCTTTCGAAAGTTCCATTCAACGATGGTCAAGACGGCTTGGTTGGCGTCCGGGGAAATTCCGTCCGTCCCCGAAGGATCCGTCCCCGAAGGATCCCGTCCCCGAAGGATCCCCTCGGCAGCTCCGGAATAGGGAACCGGTCACGAGTTTCGCCCCACGCGGTCACCGTTCGGCGTGATACTGTCTCCTGCAGAGGCTGGCAGAGTTTGAATCCCACTCACCTTCTTGAGGCACTCGCCTTTGCCGCCGACAAGCACCGCCGGCAAAGGCGTAAGGACGCGGATGCATCCCCCTATATTAACCACCCCATCGGAGTCGCTACGGTACTCGCGTCCGAAGGGAATGTGGACGATGAAACGACACTTCTGGCTGCGGTGCTACACGATACCGTCGAGGATACCGAAACCACATTTGCCGAGCTAACGGAACACTTCGGACCCGACGTGGCCGGTCTGGTGCGCGAGGTGACAGATGACAAGTCCCTCGAAAAAGGCGAGCGGAAGCGACTTCAAATCGAACATGCACGAGAATCGTCCGTTCGCGCGAAGCAGGTGAAGATTGCCGACAAAATCTGCAACGTTCGCGATGTCACGCTCGGCCCCCCGGCAGATTGGTCACTGGAACGCCGTCGCGAGTATCTCGCATGGAGCGAGAAAGTGGTCGCCGGATGCCGAAGCGTTAATCCTAAGCTCGATCAAGCATTTGATCGGGCCATCGCACAGGCGCTTGAAGTGTTGGCTCCCAAACCGTGAGACGCGGCCGCATTTTCGAGAACTAGGACTTCAGGTGCCCGGGCCCGGCTGAGTCAGGGACCAGAGCCGCGAAGAGAACCTGCCCCATCAATCGCGACCCAAGCAGTCCGGGCAGGTTTGACACGTTAGACCGGTGAGTCGCGCCTTGAACGATTCCTGCGGGGCCAAGGCAGCCAAGACTGGTTGGCCAGCGATGCCTCTCCAGAGGCGAACACGGTAACATTCGGTATGAATCTGTCTTCTTTCATCTGGTCAGTCGCGGACTTGCTGCGTGGCAAGTACAAGCCCCACGAGTATGGCCAAGTGATTCTGCCCTTTACCGTTCTGCGCCGCATGGACTGCGTCCTCGAGCCAACCAAACAAGCTGTCCTGAAGGAGGCAGCCAAGCGTGATGTTTCTAGGGCCAGCGTCAATCCCTATCTCACTCGCGCCTCCGGCAACACGTTCTACAACACCTCGCCCATGGACCTGAAGGCCATCGTCGGCGATCAGGACAATATTGCGGTCAACCTTGCGGCGTACCTTCACGGCTTCTCGCCCAACGTGAAAGACATCTTCTCCCGCTTCAAGCTGGAGGCGCAGATCGACCGGCTTGCCAACGCCGACCTGCTCTACCTCGTCACCGAGAAGTTCAGCAAGATCGACCTGCACCCGGACAAGGTCAGCAACGCCGACATGGGCACCATCTTCGAGGAGCTGATCCGCAAGTTTGCCGAACTCTCCAACGAGACGGCCGGCGAGCACTTCACTCCCCGCGAGGTCATCCGGCTCATGGTCAACCTCATCTTTGCCGAGGACGATGATGTGCTCTCCAAACCCGGCGTGGTCAGGACCATTTATGACCCGACAGCCGGAACGGGCGGCATGCTCTCGGTCGCGGGCGAATGGCTGCATGAGCACAACCCCAAGGCGCGGCTCACGGTATTCGGGCAGGAGTTGAATGATGAGTCCTACGCCATCTGCAAGGCCGACATGCTCATCAAGGGGCAGGATGTGGCCAATATCAAGCCGGGCGACACGCTAGCCAATGACGGTCATGCGCATCAGGTATTCGACTACATGCTCTCCAATCCGCCGTTCGGCGTGGAGTGGAAGCAGTCCGAGAAGGCCGTCCGCAAGGAGTACGAGAACAGGGCTACAACGGACGCTTCGGGCCTGGTTTGCCGCGCATCTCCGACGGCTCACTTCTGTTCATGCTGCACCTGGTGAAGAAGATGCGCCCGATGGTGGATGGGGGAGCGCGGTTCTGCATCGTCCAGAATGGTTCCCCGCTATTTACCGGTGGCGCTGGCTCCGGCGAAAGCAATATCAGGCAATATCTACTGGAGAATGACCTCGTAGAAGCCATCGTCGCGCTGCCAACGGAAATGTTTTACAACACTGGCATCTCGACATACCTGTGGGTCGTTACGAACCATAAGCTCCCCGCACGCAAAGGCAAGTTGCAGTTGATCGACGCCTCGGGCTTCTGGCAGCGGATGCGCAAGAGCCTCGGCAACAAGCGCAAGGAGCTGAGCCCGGAGCATATCGACGAAATCACGCGCCTCTTCTGCGAGTTCAAGGAGGTGCGGCGGCTGAGGACGGCGTGCCGATCTCGCTGATCTTCCCCAATGAGAGCTTTGGCTACCGGACGATTACGGTGGAGCGGCCGCTGCGCGACGCGAAGGGCAACGTTGTCGTTGGCACCAAGGGCAAGATGAAGGGCAAGCCGATGCCCGATGCCGACCTCCGCGACACCGAGAACGTCCCGCTCAGTGAGGATGTGGAGGTTTACTTCGACCGCGAGGTGTTGCCACATGCGCCGGATGCCTGGATCGACCACGAGAAGACAAAGGTGGGGTATGAAATTCCGTTCAACCGGCACTTCTACGTCTTCAAACCGCCACGGGAGCTTGCTGAGATCGACGCCGACCTTAAGGTCGTCACCGACCGTATCCTGACGATGATTGCGGGGTTGAGCGCATGAGCCTAAGCAACTTGCAAACTCGCTCGGCCCTGAGCCTTCAGACGATTCTCAATATCATCCATTATGCTAGGCCTCGCGCCACAGCCTACCAGCCGTCAACTTCGCTCTCATCGATATCTATTGGGCGGTGGGCGAGCACCTTAGCCGGAAAGTTGAGGATGCTGACTGGGGCAAAGGGATGGTGCAGAAACTCGCCTGGCTCCTTGCCCAACGCCCCCCAGGGTGAGGGGTTCTCCGACTCGAACCTCTGGAGAATGAAGCAGTTTTACGAGGTCTACCGGGGTGACGCAACTCTCGCACCACTGCTGCGAGAATTGCCCTGGACTCACAACCTCATCATTCTCGGCCAGTCCAAGCGCCGGGAGGAGCGTGAATTTTATCCAGCATCGCCGTGAAAGCACACTGGACAAGCGCGAGTTGGAGCGCCAGCTCAAGAGCGCTGTTCGAGCGGACGATGCTCTCCGCCTAAAATCTCGGCAGCGGTGCGAGTTTTGCACCCAGAGGCAGTCGCCGTTTTTCAGGGACGTCTATATCGTCGATTTTCTCGGCCTGCCGCGAGCCCACAGCGAGGCCGACCTGCAACAGCGCTTGCTCAACCGGCGAAAGATTTCTTCTGGAGCTTGGCGACGGCTTTGCCTTCGTCGGCGAGAAGTTTCGCGTGCAGGTGGGAATCAGGACTTCGAGTTGGACCTGCTCTTCTACCATCGCGACCTCAATGCCTTGTTGCGTTTGAACTGAAGATGGCCGTTCGAGCCGGACATATGGGCAAGCTGGCCTTCTATCTGGAGGCGTTGGACCGCGACCGGCGGAGCCGCATGAAAACCCCAGCATCGGCGTCCTGCTCTGCCGCACCAAGGACGATGAGGTCGTGGAGTATGCCATGAGTCGCACATCTCTCGCCCGCGCTGGTCGCCGAGTACCAGACCCAAGTGATTCCCAAGACCGTCCTCCAGCAAAAGCTCCACGAGTGGAGCCAGATGCTAGGCTCCCGAAGATGAGGACGACTATGAGCTTTCCGCGCTATGAGCGGTACAAGGACAGTGGGGTGGAGTGGCTGGGTGAGGTGCCCGAGCATTGGTCGACTCGAGCGACATCAAGATACGATTGTTTGAGAGCATAGAAGCGCAGTATGCTGACGAGACTGGTACGACTTCTTCGATCACACAGAATGTTCATAACAGATAAAATGATACCTCGAAAGCGAATTCGAAGGCCACAAGCTTGCGATGGACTACGCAAAGTTATCTAGTCCGTGATATCCAGGCGACTATCGATGAATCAATGGACTTACTCACTGGGTATATCGACATTTCTGACGTCCAGACGTTTCGAGTGCGGATATCGACGTTTTTCTTGTGCGCACCGAGCTCTGTCATGCCGGGATTTTTTCAGCGACCTATTTCAGAGTGCGTACTCACGGAAAATCTTTATGCGTTTGGACAGGTGCATCGCAGCTCAGTCGTTGGCGCTATCAACTGAAGCGTTCGACGAGTTGCTCTTGCTTACCCAACGCTGAGCGAGCAAGCGCAGATAATGCAATTTCCTGGACCAGAGACGGCGAAGATTGATGCACTGATTGAGGAACAGCGGCGGCTGATCGAGTTGCTGAAGGAGAAACGTCAGGCGGTCATCTCGCACGCCGTCACCAAGGGCCTTAAGCCCGATGCCCCGATGAAGGATTCCGGTATGGAATGGCTCGGAGATTTCCGCAGACTTGGTGACATCACTAAGCCCGTTTGCAATTGGCACTATCGTCGGGGCGGTAGCGTTGCCTGTCTTTGCAACTAGACGATATTGTGATGGCGACTCCCTCGACGTAATCAGTTGCCGATATTGGAGGGAACATGGATGCTGATGAGCGGCTATATCGAACACGACGAAATTTGCTAGCAGGTCTATCGGTTGTTGGACGCTGGCGGATTACGTATAGTCGGAAATGTCTAGGCGGTCGATTCACCACTCCGAGGAATAGTTACGCAGATCAATGCATGCTCTCACTCAGAGTCAGATGCGGAGAAGTTCGAATAGTCCGGTACTTCTTGTCGCACGTTCTTCGTGTCCGAACCTCATGACGATTGCACATGGCGAAGTCAAGTCAACCTAAACCGCGAGCATGTGAAGACAATGATTGCCAACACCCACCTGCTCAGGAACGAACTGATCGTGAGAATCTTGTCGAGCAATTTCAGACGGCTTTTGACCACTCATGTCTCAGCAGCCATCGCTCTGCTTCAAGAGCGCCGTACCGCGCTCATCTCCGCCGCTGTCACCGGCAAGATCGACGTTCGCAACTACACCCCGAAAGAGGCCGCATGAGCCTGCACAAAGAGATTCACTTCGAGGTAGAGATCGCCGAGTACCTCGGGCAGCATGGCTGGGTCTATGAAGAAGGCGTCTCCGCGCAGTACGACCGGGCGCGGGCGCTGTTCCCCGAGGATGTGATTGCGTGGGTGCAGGAGTCGCAGCCGGAGGCGTGGCAGGCGCTGGCTAAGGGTCACGGCCTGGACGCCGATAAGCGCCTGCTGGACCGGCTGCGGCAAAATATAGATGCGCGCGGAACGTTGGACGTGCTGCGGAACGGCATCGAGCTATTCCCGGTGAAGAGCAAGATTGCTCTGGCGCAGTTCAGGCCGGCCTCTGGGATTAACCCGGCGATCCTGACAAGGTATACGGCCAACCGTCTGCGCGTCGTGCGGCAGGTGAAGTACTCCGAAGGCAATGAGAACTGCCTTGACCTCGTCTTCTTTCTGAATGGCCTGCCCGTCGCCACGGTGGAGTTGAAGTCTGACTTTACGCAGAGCGTGAAAGACGCGGTCGACCAATACCGCTTTGACCGGCATCCGCAGCCGAAGGGCCAGAAGGCCGAGCCGCTGTTGAGTTTTCCCGGCGGCGCGCTGGTTCACTTTGCCGTCTGGAACTCCGAGGCGAGATGACGACCCGGCTTGCCGGGCCAGCCACGCGCTTTCTGCCATTCAATAAAGGAGACAATGGCGGCGGCCGGTAATCCGCCATCGCCGTCCGGCCATCGAACAAGCTATCTGTGGGAAGAAGTCTGGGAGCGGGAGAGCTTTCTCGACATCCTGGGCCGCTACCTCGTCACCGAAAAGGACGACAAGAAGAAGCTGACGCGCTATCTGTTTCCCGCGCTATCACCAGCTCGACGCGACGCGGAAGCTGTTGCTAGCCGTGAAGGCGGAGGGCGCGGGCGGCAAGTATCTGATCCAGCATTCAGCGGGTTCCGGTAAGACCAACTCGATTGCATGGACGGCGCACTTCTTCGCCGACCTGCACGATGCCGAGCACAAGAAGGTCTTCGACTCGGTGATCGTGGTGAGCGACCGCAATGTGATCGACCAGCAATTGCAGGACGCCATCTTCGACTTCCAACGCACGACGGGCGTCGTGACCAGCATCAAGGGCGAAGCGGTAGCAAGAGCAAAGAACTTGCCGAGGCTCTTTCCGGCGATAAGAAGATCGTCGTCTGCACGATTCAGACTTTCCCGTTCGCCCTGGAGAAGGTTCGTGAGCTGGCAGCGTCCGAGGGCAAACGCTTCGCTGTGATTGCCGACGAAGCGCATAGTTCGCAGACCGGCGAAGCAGCCGCAAACTGAAACAGGTGCTCAGCGCCGAGGAGTGGAAGGAGATCGAGGACGGCGGCGAAGTTGGCTTCGATGACGTGCTGCGGGCGCAGATGACGGCTCGTACCGCCGACACGGGCATCACCTACGTTGCCTTCACGGCGACACCGAAGGCAAAGACTCTGGAGTTGTTTGGCCGCAGGCCAGAGCCAGATCAGCCAGCAGGGCCGACGAACGTACCCGAGGCATTCCATGTGTACAGCATGAGGCAAGCTATCGAGGAGGGTTTCATCCTCGATGTGTTGGAGAACTACACGACCTACAAGCTCGCCTTCAGGCTCGCCCATGATGGCAAGGAGTACGACGAGACAGAGGTCGAACGCTCCACGGCGATGAAGGGCATTATGCGTTGGGTGCGGCTGCACCCGTACAACATCTCGCAGAAGGTGCAGGTGGTGGTCGAGCACTACCTTGAGAACGTGCAACCGCTGCTTGCAGGTCATGCAAAGGCGATGGTCGTTGTCGGGAGTCGGCTGGAGGCAGTGCGCTGGCAACTCGCCATGCAGAAGTACATTCAGTCGCGGGGATATCGGCTTGAGCGCGTTGGTCGCGTTCTCCGGTGAGGTAAACGATAAAGCGTCTGGCGAAGACCCATTCACCGAGAACAGCCAGGTGCTGAATCCGAATCTGCGTGGGCGCGACATCCGCGAGGCCTTCAAGACGGACGAGTACCAAATCCTGCTTGTCGCGAACAAGTTCCAGACTGGCTTCGACCAGCCGCTGCTATGCGGGATGTATGTGGACAAGCGGCTCGGCGGTATTCAGGCGGTACAGACGCTATCGCGGTTAAACCGCGCCTACTCTGGCACGTTCGGCACTAAGGACACGACGTTCGTCCTGGACTTTGTGAATGAGGCCGAAGAGGTATTGGAAGCCTTCCGTACGTACTACACCACCGCCACGCTTGAGGACGTGACCGATCCAAACCTCGTCTACAACCTGCGTGCCAAGCTGGACGCAGCCGGACACTATGACGAGTTCGAGGTGGACCGGGTGGCGACGGTTGAGTTGAATCCGCAATCGAAGCAAGGCGATCTAGTGCGCGCTCTGGAGCCGGTGGCCGATAGGCTGGTGCGCCAGTTCAAAGCAGCTCATGAGCGTTGGAAGGTCGCGAAGGCGGAATCTGATGAAAGTGCGGTCGAAGACGCTCACGCTGAGATGGAAACGCTGATGCTCTTCAAGCGCGACATGGGCAGCTTCGGTCATGCCTATACGTTCCTGTCGCAGATCTTCGACTACGGCAATACAGGGCTGGAGAAGCGAGCCATCTTTTACAAGCGGCTTACGCCACTGTTGGAGTTTGGCCGCGAGCGGGACGGTGTCGATCTTTCGCAGGTGGTGCTCACGCACCACATCCTGCGTGATCGCGGAAACCGCGCTTTGCCTCTTGGCGAAGGGGACTCGCCGACGTTGAAGCCACTGACCGACGCAGGCTCCGGCTCGGTGCAGGAGAAGGAAAAGGCGCGTCTCGGTGAGATCATCGCGAAGGTCAATGACCTCTTCGGAGCCGATACCACCGAAGGCGACAAGCTCGTCTATGTGAACGATGTGCTCAAGGGCAAGTTGATGGAGTCGGATACATTGAGGCAGCAAGCGGTGAGCAACAGCAAGGAGCAGTTCGCCAGTTCACCCGATCTGAATCACGAACTTATCAACGCCATCATGGACGCGTCTTCGGCGCTGTCCTCTCTGAGCAAGCAGGCGCTGGAGTCTGAGCATATTCGTAGTGGTCTTGAAGGAAGTCTTCTAGGACCGGCACAGCTCTATGAGGCATTGCGGGAGCGGGATTCAGCAAGTCCTGGTGAGTGAATGCGGCGGCCGTCCCGCCATCCGAGATCAGGTGAAGACTCTTTTGCTGCCGACTCTGCGGAACGTGCGATCGGCGGGCGAGACACGACGGCGTTGGCAAAGCGCGGAAGGTACGCCTCAGGCCTCAGGTCCGGCTAATGGGAATGCGTCGACTAATGGGAATGCGTCGACGGGAATGCGTCGGGAATGCGTCGCGGGAATGCGTCGACAGCATACCTATTGCAGCAGGGAATGCGTATCGCGGTAGGGACGCATATTGCTATGCGCCCCCCGCATAAAGCCGTACGTGCGGCTTTCCCGCATACGGCTTCCACCTTGGATATTTGACGGCGAAGCGTTGGTGGCCACGGATGCTGGATGCGCGGTTTGGGTAGCCACTGGGCGACTATCTTCCCCATATCCGCCCATGTTCTACGGTCCTTCTGACTGCGCCGCCGGAGCGTGCGTCGCCATAGGTCAGTGACATGGTTGCGGAACGCCACGAGCGAGCCGAGGTTACTCGGCACGGCGTGGTAGGCGAAATAGCCGGTGACGACCTGCCCAAGCCAACGACCTTGCTCAGGAATGGGGAGATGCATCTTTCTTCGCAGCGTGTCTTTGATCTCTCGCAGCTTGGCCTTCACGCGATCGCGTCGGGACTTCCGCTTGACGAGGAATTTTCCCTGACGTGTCTTGCCGCAGATGAAAGTGAAGCCCAGGAAGTCAAAAGTCTCCGGCTTGCCAAGACCCGTTCGGGCGCGTTGATCCGCTGCAAAGCGGCCGAACGCGATCAATTGAGTCTTGTCCGGATGCAACGCCAGCGAAAACTTTTCCAGCCGCGCGCTCATGGCTCCCAGGAAGCGCCTCGCTTCGGCTTCGTGTTCAAAACCCAGAGACAACATCATCGGCATATCGCACCATGATCATGTCGCCCGTGCCTCTCGCCTGCGCCATTGCTCGGCCCAGAGGTCGAAGACGTAGTGCAGATAGATGTTGGCCAGCAACGGTGAAATCACCGCTCCCTGTCCCGTCCCCGTCTCACTCACCTTTACGGTCCCGTCTTCCAATACCCCCGCCTTGAGCCATTTCTGGATCAGGCGAAGGATGCGCTTGTCGCCGATCCGATGCTCCAGGAATCTGATCAACCATCCTGGTCGACAGAGTCAAAGAAGCTTCGATATCGGCGTCCAGGATCCAGTTCACTTTCTGACCGGAAATCCCCACCACCAACGCATCCAGCGCGTCGTGCTGGTTTCGCCCTGGCCGAAAACCGTAGCTGAACCCGAGGAACTCTTCCTCGTAGATACTGTTCAGCACCGCGAGGGTCGCCTTCTGGACAATCTTGTCCTCCAGTGCGGCGATCGCCAGCGGTCGCTGTTTTCCGTCACCCTTCGGTATCATCACCCGCCGGGACGGTTGCGCCCGGTACGCGCCTCGATGGACCCGCTCGTGCAAATCCATGAGCCTGGGCTCCAGTTCGGCCCGTAGTCCTCCCATGTCACCCCATCCACCCCGGGCGCCGCATCTCGCTTCAATGCGAGAACGATTCCCGCAGCAGCGCGACATCCACGTGATGCAGCAGCGTCGTGAACTTCTCCTTCTTGCTTTGCCTTGCGGCTTGCCGTATGCGGCCCAGCGCCTGTGACACGCCTGCCCGGCCCTGTGCCCGGAGCGTGCTTTGCCGGTCCGCGTTCCCCTTGGTCCCCGCCCTTGGCTCCACCGACTCCGCCCCTGGTCGCCCGGCTTTGTTCGTGGACTTCACAGCTACTACGGCGGGGTCTGACTTCTCGCGTCCGTTCATCATCGGCTTCGGCTCATCACCTTCCCGATGCGGACCGCGCGCATACAAC
This sequence comes from uncultured Acidobacteriaceae bacterium, assembly GCA_963834445.1. Taxonomy (GTDB): domain Bacteria; phylum Acidobacteriota; class Terriglobia; order Terriglobales; family Acidobacteriaceae; genus PALSA-350. Next base: position 1,040,589 of record CAWIBU010000009.1, on the reverse strand, counting down.
CGCCCGGTCAGACGCGAGATCTCCCAAGTTCCGACGCGTTCCCTTTGTGCGTGATGGGGTCTTCGACCACGGCTGAGCGTCAGCCCCTCGCATAACGGGCCGCACATGTTGCCTTCGGCTATGTCGACGGCCTCGGCCTCAGCGACATTGTCTATTTCGCGGCTCAATAGCCCACCCTGCACAATCGCTGTGTACGCTTCGCGGTGGTCGTCACCTTCCACCACGCAACACTCGCTACCAGGCGGGCGCTACGCCTTACCTGGGCCGGACTTCCACCGGCTGGAACACGCCAGCTTGCTTGGCGCACCGACAGCATACCTATTGCAGCAAGCCAACTAAATGACCGCGAAAATGTATCCTGTCGCCACATCTCTCCCACTACATTTCCGGCAAGGAGGTTACTCGGTTTTTGGCGGACGGGGGATAAAGTACAGGGGAATAGTGGCCAGAGGAATAGTGGCCAGACAGGTCTGGTGCTTTGGTACGACGGGAATCGCAGAGGGGCAGGACGCAAAGTTGCCGTTTGTCGATTCCGTGCCAGGCCAAATATCGCCCCGGTTACCCCCGCGGAAAGCAATGGCTAGCAGTTGTAATATGTGTCGATTAGGGCCGGTTCCGGCAGTTCACCGTGTTTTTCAGGTTCCCCCCTGTCAGGGCCGCCGTGTCGGTTTTCCACTTCGATCTCGGCTTTCCCGATAAGATCGTCATACCGGCTCCAAGCGGACGGGATCATCGCGCGCATGTCCTAAGCGCCGAGGCGTATGCCATCATGGAGATTTGGAGGTTAGCCCGCTGACCTATATAGACCAGGAAGTCGCCATCGATACCAAAACTGGCTTTGGTGCGGACATGCCGCTCGCCATCAGTTCCTTATTGCTGCGAAGGCTTGAGGACACGGCGCGCCCCTGTGTTCGGATGGCCGTGGAAGGGTCGAGCGCATCCGTTGGCGCCACGCCTCTCTGGCTTGAGCGTGCCTCAGATATCCGAACAATTGGATTCAGTGAGCGAGGCGGCCAATCCGTCTTACACGTAAGGGCACCCCGCCTGGGTGATGCTATCCCTGAGATATTTGACCAACGTAGCCTTTGGCCGGGGATGGCCCAGCCTCATGAAACAGCCATCCAGCTCATTGGCCGGGTCGGTGATGCGGTGAAGCGGCATGAAGTGGCAAGCGATCTGTATGATCAGGCGCTTTTGCGGCACTTCGGCCAGTGGCATCTTCTCTTCAAACGCGGAGTGAAGGAAATTCAAGTGCCGGGTTCCACTGCCGGAGACGAGGGGCCGGTGAGATTAGACATCACAGTGGCGAGGAATGCGCGGCTACTCAGCGATCAGATGCCGGCTCCCCGCCAGGTGAGGATTGTCGGCAAATTGGATATGGTCCGGCATAGTACGCGATCGTTCGCGTTGTTGCTTGCCGGCGGACAAGAGATTCGCGGGGTTCTGGAAGAGCGCGATCCGGAGCTGTTACAGAAGCATTTCGGCAAGGAGATCACCGTTTTTGGCAAGGCGATCTATCGCCCCTCCGGTTCGCTTCTGCGGCTGGATGCGGAAGAGATTCTCGACACCACGGAGGGCAAAGCGGCTTTCTCATCCATTCCTGAAGCATTGAGCAAGCCCTACCGAGCGGAAAGAAAAGCGCAATCAAATAAGACGGGCGTAGCCGCATTCTTCGGTACGTGGCCCGGTGATGAGACGGATGAGGATTTGTTGGCCGCGCTCGGAGATCTGAGGCATTGAAGCAGAGCTACGTCCTCAACACCGGGGTGCTTTTGAACCTGGTCCGGGGAAAGGAATTGGGCACGCGGATCGACCGCGCTTATGGATTGAGTGGCGCCCTGCAATTCCATACCATTTCCATCGTGACTGTCGGGGAACTGAAGGTGCTTGCGGAACGACGCGACTGGGGCGCTGAAAAACGGGATGCGCTAGCCATAGCGTTGGAAAATCTCGTGACCGTTAACGTCGAGAGCGAATCCTTGGTAAAAGCCTACGTGGAGGTTGATCGGGCGTGCCGAAGTATCGTGGGCGGCAGTCGCACGATTGGTCAAAATGATATGTGGATCGCCTCGACTGCTTTATTGTGCAGCCTGCCGCTGATTACCACAGACCGTGATTTTCTCCATTTGCATCAACGGCTGATCACAGTTCATTGGGTCGACCCCAGAGACGCGGACACATAACCACTTCGTATACGGCCGGCGACCTTGGCTACGGCTATGACGCCGGCCGACGCACCCGGCATCACATCTCGTCCAGCCTCGTCAAGTCCGTTGGAAGAACGAAAACTGTAACCGTCAAAGACCGCAAGTAAGTAGACTAGGTAACCTCTAACTCCGCCACTTACCCCCTCGGGTAACCACGCGCGTGTGACCATCGATTATCGCTCTAATTTATCGCTTCGATTTTATTCCCCGGAATGGATCGTATAAGTATGCACACAATCACCGCAGACGAGGCAGTCGCCCGCCCCCACGGGTCAACCCTGGCCGCAGTTGAGCAACGCCTTTCAGAACTGCTCGGAGTGCGCACGCAGCTCCATACTTCCCCCGCGCCCGAGCCAGTCGCCAAACCCGCCCCGCCTCCACCACCGCCCTACAAACAACAACTGGACAAAAACGCTCTCTACGGCCTCGCCGGCCGCATCGTCAATCTCCTCGCTCCTCACTCCGAAGCTCATCCAGCCGCCCTCCTGCTGCAGTTACTCGCCGCCTTCGGCAACGCCATCGGCCGCGGACCCCACTGCATGGTCGAATCCACCCGCCACGGCCTCAACCTTTTCGTCGTCCTCGTCGGCGACTCCAGCAAGGGCCGCAAAGGCACCAGTTGGAACCTCATCGCCAACCTCTTCGCTGAGGTCGATCCTTCCTGGCTCTCCACCCGCGTCAGCAGCGCTCGCCTCACCGCCCTCGGCCTTATCCAGGCGTTGCGCGATCAGCAGCCCCCCACCGACCGCCGCCTCCTCGTGCTCGCCGAGGAGTTCGCCGGCATCCTCCGCACCTTCAAGCGTGGCGACGGACCCCTCAGCCCCGTGCTCCGCGGAGCCTGGGACAGCGGCCATCTCCCCACCCTCGATATGCGTCAGCAACTCCGCGCCACCGATACCCACGTCAGTCTCATCGCCCACATCAGCCGCGACGAACTCATCCACTCCCTGCACCGCACCGAGGCTCACAACGGCTTTGCCAACCGCTGCCTCTGGACCTGGGTCGAACGCGCCAACTGCCTGCCCAACGCAAGTAGCCCGCCCGCTCAGGAACTGGCCGCTGTCGTCGCCGACCTTCGCCGCGCCGTCAGCTGGGCCACCGAGCAACCCGAAAGACTCTTCCAACGCGATGCAGCAGCCAACAAGTTATGGGCGCAATGCTATTCCGACCTCAGCTACCATCGTCCCGGCCTTCGCGGGGCAGCCACCAGCCGAGGTGAGGCCCAGGTCCTCCGCCTTAGCGCCCTGTTCGCCGCCCTCGATCGCAGCGAAATCATCCAGGCACCTCATCTCGAGGCCGCCTTCGAGGTATGGACCTACTGCTACGAAAGCGCCGGCCGCCTCTTCGGCGTGTCAACCGGCAACCCCATCGCCGACCGCATGCGCGAAGCCATCGAGGCCGCGCAAGACGGCTTTTCCCGCAAACAAATCAGCAACCTCTTTCACGGTCACGTGGACAGCGCCCGCATCGACGAGGCCCTCTACCAACTAAGCTCCCTGGGCGCGATCACTGGCCACATCCGTGAAACCGCGGGACGCTCCACCACCTACTATCTGCCGGCCGAAGCGCCGCTCACCTAGGAAATGAGCAGCCCTAGCCAAAGGGAAAGGGGGCTTAGTGCGCTTAGTGCGCACTTTTTTCCCGAAAATTCCCAGCAGGGGCGAGCAAGGAAGGGGGCTTAATTCGCTTAGTTCGCACTTTTACAGCCGGATTTCCCGGCTGGAGTACAGGAACGAAGCTCATCCGAGCAAATTCACAATTCTCTAACACAAAGCCGTTATCTTCCAGTACAACTAATGCAAAGTCATCCACGCTTTCCCAGCTCCACGTTCCAGGCGCCTGGTCTTGCCGCCCAGGCCGCAGCCTTTTTCCCGATCCCGCTTTAAATAAATTAGTTCTACTGCCCTCAAATTACCCTGTTCTTCTTTTAGGAGGTTCGCTATGCATCCATACCGCTGCTTCGTCCGCAATTTCGGCAAATGTTTCGGCGCTTTCGTCGTTGCCCTCATCTGCCTTTCCGCAGGCCGCCCAGGCCTCGCTCAATCCATTCAGGGAAGCATCCTTGGCACCGTGCAGGACAAGGCGGGCGCCGTGGTTCCGGGCGCAACCGTCACCCTTAAGAATCTTGATGATGGGTCGGTACGCACGACGGTGTCGAACTCCAGTGGCGACTACCAGTTTCTCGACGCCAAGGCGGGACTGTACTCGGTCGAAGTAACCATGGCTGGATTCGAAAAGTGGTTGACGACAGGTGCATCGCTGGCATCACGCCAACAACTCCGCATCGACGTTGCCCTGGTCATCGGCAGTATCCAACAGGAAGTGGATGTATCGGCGGATACCATCAGCTCGATCAACACCGACACGCCGACAATCAGTGCCGTGTATTCGTCGGCCGAAGCGGCGAACCTGCCGGTGAATACGCGGGCCAGCGCGAACGGCACCAGCGCGCTCAACATTGTCGGTACCCTTCCCGGTGTTCAGGCAGACCATACCTCTTTCTCTCTGCAGGGCGGCTTACCGTTTCAGACGGAGGTTTCGGTGGACGGCATCACCGTGCAGAGCGCCACTGGCAACTCCCCGATCGCAGACGCTTTCCCTTCCACCGAGTCCATCTCGGAAATACGCGCCGACGGCGTGATGAATAATGCCGAGTTTGGCCAGCCCGGCGAGATTACGGTGATCAGCAAAGGCGGGACGAACACAATTCATGGATCGGCCTTCTGGTACCACCAGAACGCCGCCTTTAACGCCATTCCTTACACGTTCCCGATCACCACGAAAAAGGCTAAGCTGATTGGTAATACCTACGGTGGCAGCTTTGGCGGCCCGGTGGTGATTCCGCATGTGTACAACGGCCACAACAAGACCTTCATTTTTGGCGCCTACGAGGGGTGGCGGCACCCTGCGCAAACAACGGAGCTTTACAAGGTGCCCAGCACGCTGATGAAGCAAGGCGATTTTTCCAAATATGTCTCATCGGGCTTCACCACGCTGAACAATCCTTTCACCGGCGGAAGCTACGGTACGGCTCTGCCGGGCCTGAATGCGTCGGCTGCGAAACTGTTGCAGTTCTTCCCTGACCCGAATGTCGGCGATCCTACCGCCTATAGCGACGATGGAACCCCCAACTATGTGACCAACAAAGACTCCAGCGGTCATTCGGATCAATTCGACATCCGGGGTGACCAATACTTTGGAGCGAACCAGAAGTTTCTGTTGTGGGGCCGCTTTACCTGGAAAAACTTTCCTACCAACAGCCCGGTACAGCTCGCGGTACCTTCTGCCCAAAACACGAACCAGACCCGGGTTCTGAAGATCAGCGCGAACTATACGGTCACGCCCCACATCATCAATGAGTTTGGATTTGGTTTCACGCTGGACACCATCGGAACCGCCAACAGCTTCGACGGCAAAGCGTTTACCCAGGGGTTGGGTTTGACGGGTTTGCAAAACCTGTTTTACAACGGGCTGCCGGAACTGGACTTCAACAATCTGAGCGCTCTGAACGCAGACCGTTTGAGTTCACTCACCAAATCGCATACCTATGTCTATACCGACGCCCTGAGCTGGTCCAAAGGGCATCACGAATTCAAATTCGGCGCCGACATCCGCATGATCGAAGCGATTACGCCCCTGGGGTTCAATGGCTCCGATAACTACGGCACTTTCCAATACAACACCAAGAACAGCAGCGGTCTCTTTACCGGGGTTGACTTCGCCGACTTCCTGCTCGGACTGCCCTACCAGACCTTCTACGACGTGGTGCAGGAAGACAACGACGGAAAGTCGACGCACTATCACTTTTTTGCCCAGGATCAATGGAAGTTGACGCCCAACCTTTCCATCACCTACGGCCTTCGCTATGAGTTCCATCCCGGCTACTTCGATACCCACGGCGATATCGGCAACTTTGTACCTGTTGCCGGCTCAGGCGAATCCATCTACCCCGATGGTTCGGCGAGTCTGCTGGCCACCACGTTTCTGGCCAGCGCCAATGCCTGCACGCCTTACGGATCGACCTCAGGGGGCAGCGTGATTAACGGAGCCGCTTGCATGCCGGTGCTTACCAACAGCCAGGCAGGCTACCCGAAATATCTCAAGAAAGTCCCCCATGACCGGGTGATGCCACGGTTCGGGTTTGCCTATCGGCCGTTCAACGATGACAAGACGGCGATCCGCGGCGGATTTGGCATGTACAACATCACTGTGCTGGGATCGATCTTCTATTCCCTGACGGGCACCTTGCAGGCGCAGACCACGCAGTATACCAATACGCTCAACCCCGCAACGCATGCGATCGGTTATCAATGGCCCTCGATTTACGCGGGCGCAGGCAGCGCAGGCAGCTCAACCAACTACGGGCAAGACTATTTTGGAACCGCGAACAGCGCAAACTGGAAGGATCCTTATACCGAGCAGTGGTCGCTGAGCATCGATCATTCGATTGGTTCCGGCTATTCAACCCGGCTCTCTTATATCGGCTCGGAGACCCACCAACTGGTTTGGGCTCCAGATGAAAACACGCTTCCCTTTTCGAGCACAGTGTCGGCGACGAACCAGCCTTTGAGTGCGCGGCTGTATCCCAACTGGGGCCGTATCAACACGCGCGCAACCGGGGCCAACGCGAGCTACCATTCGTTGCAGGCGGAGTTTGGTCATCGCTTCCAGAAGGGTTTGCAGTTCGACTCCTCTTATACGTTTGCCAAGGCGTTGGCCGATAACCAGGGGCCGGCGAATAACAGCGGCTTTGCCGGGGAAAATGGCGGCTCACGCGCATCCTCGGTATTGGATCGTGCAGTCGACTTCGGCAACGTATACGGCACGCGCCGCCAACGTTGGAACACAACCATGGTCTATGACCTGCCGCTCGGACGAGGACGGCAGTTTGGCTCCAACATGTCGCGCATCACCGATCTGGCTGTAGGCGGATGGCGGCTGGCCAATATCTTGTTAGTGCAGACGGGGCCCTATGACTCGCCCTACTTCCCCAGCGGGCAGGGCGATCCTTCGGGTACCGGCTCGGGGTTGACGGGCACGAACTCGGGCTTTGATGGCGGTCATCGCAACCAGTTCCCTGATAAGGTGGCGGGGATCAGCCAGAAGCCTCAAGGCCGCACTCGCTACGGCTGGGTGAATCCGCAGTCGTTTGTTTGCCCGGGGTATCCAGGCTGGACGCCGGGCACGGCTTGCACCACGGGGAGCGGCGCCGGTCCGGTTCCCAATCCGATTGGCCGATTTGGCAATGCCCAGGCTGGCTCGATCATCGGTCCTGGTACCGTCAATCTGTCAACCGGACTCAGCAAGGTTTTTCCCATCACGGAGCGGCTCAACTTCCGCCTGGAAGGAACCTTCACCAATGTGCTGAATCACACCAACCTGGGTGATCCCAACACCAACGTCGCTTCTCCCAGTTTCGGGTTGATCACGAATACGATCGGCTCAGACTTTGGTGGCGCGCGGTCCGGCCAGGTGTCAGCCCGGTTGGACTTCTAAGTAGGACGGTAATGCCGGCAAAGCGCGGGCCAAAGGCCCGCGCTTTGCTTTTGTCGGAGCAACGTGGCGAATTACGTCAGCAAAACAAGAGTGCCGAGGGGACGGGCGAAATCGTGGCTGTCCAAATGAGTCGCCAGGCGGTTTGTTCCATCCCAATTAACTTTTCGCTGCTTGCAACAACACTACTTGGAAGCGCAGCCCTACCCTTTGTCATCCCGAGCGGCTGACTTGCCTGGCGGCAAGTCAAGGATGGAATGAACGCGGAGAGCGTTTGCTTCTAAGCCGACCCTCAAGCAAATCTTTAAGCCCGTCCCCCAAACAAATTTGTCATCCCGACCGTAGCGTACCCGAATTCCTGTTTCGCTACGTCAGACAGGTCCACGTGTGCGGTCTTCGTTAAGGAAGACCGCATGAACTTTGCCAGCGCCACTAGCCTCGACAGGAATTCGGGGGTAGCGAAGTGGAGGGATCTGCTGTGCGCCTTTCCCCCAAACCAAGGCCCTACGAGTGAGCTCGCAAATCCAGCCAAACATTGTTCTTTGGGCCGAACCTATATTTGGTGCGCCATTTCCTGATGAATGTAAAATCAGACCGACCTCTAACGTTCATTTGGACAGCGCTGAGCAATTACTGGCCGGCGGGGTGCGCCGCGGCCTTGTGGGCTTCCCGGCGAAATTCAGCCTCGATCTCTTTCGGATCGTCACAGTCGAGCAGTTCCCTTGCCTGCTGCGCATTCTTAGGCCGCGCCAGGCGTGCCTTGGCTGGATCAAAGACTCTGGGGTCTGCCGGCAACGCGGTGTAGGCAGCCAGGTCGGGTGCGCCGGTGAAGAGATCACTCAGGTCGGCGGCCAGGCTATCATCCAGATTCAGCGGCCCCACACCCAGCAATTCGTAGATGGTCTTTTGAATGCTGGTCATGCTGCTGCGCCGGTGAGAAATGATGCCCTTGCGGATGTATGGGCTCATGGCTAACAAGACGCTGCGGTGCGCATCGACGTGGTCCACGCCCCCCTGGGCGTCGTCTTCGGTAACAAACACTGCGCTGTCTTTCCAGATCGCGCTGTGCGAGAGCAGATCGATGATCTTGCCTAACGCCAGGTCGTTGTCCGCCACGTAGGACGCACGGTCGGGATAGCCGTCACGGGCCCTGGGGCTGGCCGTGTGATCGCCAGGAAGGCGGATCACGATCAACGCCGGAAGATGGCTGCCACGTAGCACCTGGGTAAAGTCCCTGGCGAACTCCTGATAACGAAACTGATCGGGTATACCAAGGTTGAAGGTGGGGAAAGCACGATCGCTCGCAGTAAACACGGGCTGGGGAACCGGCGCATTCAACACCAGGCGTTGACCAGACGGCGCGGAGCCATCCATCTCATCGCCACCCTCCACTTCAAGCCCTTCGCCATAGTTGCGGATGGTCAGACCCGCCACAGCGATGTGCTCCCACAGCGTTCCAAATTCGGGCTCATCTTCCGGCATAGGCGCATCGGCGCCGCCGCCGATGGCGCGCCGGCCAAGGGCGGCACTGAAGGGGTCACCCGTCCGGCGTCCACCATAGTTCGAAGTCCAGGCAATGTGAAACCAGGGAGTGGGTGCGGCGCCCATTGCCCAGCGGTGGCCGTCGGCAGAAACATCACTGTCCACGAAAAAGCGATCGCTGGTGGCAAAGCGCTGGGCTAACGCATGGGCGTTGGGCGTCACCTGGATCGTCTTATCCAGAGGGGCGGTCGAGAGCCATCCCTGCAGCCCCCAGCGGGCGAGCTTTTGATCGCCATCTCCGCCGGAGAGATCGCCCAATATTTCGTCGTAGGTGCGATTCTCGCGGATGATGAGAAAGACGTGGCCCAAGGTTGGCAACTTTGCATCTGGCAGCAAGGCAGCCTCGTTGTTGTGGACGGTGACCGCGGTTGCCTGGCGCAGGGCGCCCTCGTCTGCCAGGGGGATAACCGAAACGCTGCCGAATTCAAGTTCACCCACGTAGCTGCCGGTGTTCTCGGGATGAAACGAGTCGCCGCCGTTGGGTCCGCTTCCCTTCCCCTTGGTGTTGACTACGTAGAGCAGGCGCCCGTCTTCAGAGACGGCGGCGGCCGTGGGATACCACCCGGTAGGAAGATGGCCGAGCACACGGTTGGCGGCAGTGTCGATAACCGCAACCGCATTGATGCCAGCCTCGGTTACATAAAGACGCTGGCCGTGGAGCGCCAGTCCGGCGGGCATGACGCCGCGCAGCGGCCTGCCCTGGCGATCCAGAAACGTCTTGCCGGTAAAGGGGCTGAGTGGAATTTCCTGGAGAAGCCGGGTCCCATCTGCATCTACCACGGCGACGGAATCTTCATGGGCGAGGGCAACGTAGACGTGGTCCCGGCTGGCCACTACCCCGCTCGGGGAGGCTCCGCCGACGGCGCTGCCGGGCTGGATCAATTGCCCTAACCGCAATTTCCCCAGCAGGCGAGGGCTTTCAATATCCGCTACGTTATAGGTCCATAGCGAACTGCCTCGCGGATCGTTTTCATTGCCCAGCCCGGGGACATCATGTCCCTCGACCTTGACGCCTTCGCGCGCCGCCCTGGAGGGGTATCCGAATGCAGGGAAAGTAATGCCGGTCTTGAGGATGTCACTTTTAGCGACGCCGCCGATCGGCTGGTATTCGAAGAGCCCGGAGTTGGTGATGTATAAACGGGAGCCGTCGGGCGCGAGGGCAATGGAGAAGGGATTGCTGCCAGTGGCCAGCGAGGTCACCCGGCGATGGCTACTGGTATCGATCACGACCACCCGCCAGTTGCCTTGATCGAGCACGTAGAGCCAGCGCCCATCGGCGCTGAGGGCAAGCGAAGCCGCGAAACTTTCCGCGAACGACCGGCCACCGGTGGGTCCGTTCAAAGGAATGGTGGCCACGCGCTTCCAGGTTGCGGTGGACAGAATGTGGACCTCGCCGGTGTCGCCGCTGGTGTCGTACAGCAATTTGCCATCGGGAGAGTAGACGACGCCGGTATGGACCTGCACCTCGGGATCGTTCTTGCGGCCGGCGGGGATTCTTTGCACTGCGACCCGGCTAACACCTGCTGAGGGTGCGCCTGGGTTGTCGATGATATTGAGGGAGAACGGCCAGCCGATCGAAGGCACGACCAACTGGCCCCCGCCCGGCCGAATGGCTAAGGTATAGGGGTAAGGAGCAACCTTGATCCACGCGCCTGCCGGCGTAATGCGCCGGCCGTTGGGCAAGGTGGTCGCGAGATTTTGCGCACTCGCTGCGCTGGCACCGAGCAAGACGACAACCAGGAGCGCAGCACGGCTAAGTAACTTGTGCATGTGGTCCAACCCCGTTCCTAAATCTCGCGCCGTGACCAGTGCGCGGTAGCGACCAACGCACCAAGCCCGCATAGCAGGACGAGGCCTTCGACGTGCGTCGACGTGCGGTGCAGGCTGTCGAAAATCTCGCGCCCGGGGTTGTCCGGAGCCACTGCATCGACGTTGCCGCCGATGGAGTCGCGTGCCGTGTTCATGCGCGGGATGATGGAGAACTGGGAGTAGGCAGTCAGCACCATCATGGCCAGCACCAACGCCGCCTGGGGAAGGACCGAGCGGTAGTGAGCTCGTGCAACGACCATCACCACGAGAAAGATCAATCCGCACAACAGACCTATCCAGTGAAGGCGCACGAGCGAGGTGCCAACCACCATACCGGCGGCGTGAATGCCTGCGGCGGGGGTAGGAAAAAGCGGCGGCAACTGGGTAAAGGCGACCGGCGCCAGCACTGCGCCAAAAAAGAGGAGCGCGCCCAGCCATAGGCCCAACATGAGATATACCAGGGAGTGAAAAAGGGTTCGCATATTTTTGGTTATACAGGCGTGCGGCCGGTAAGCCTCTCGATACGGCGCGCCATGGGTGGATGCGTCGAAAATAAATTTCCCAGGCTCGCCCCACTGAGCAAGGGAGCGACGATAAACAAATGCGCGGTCGAAGCGGAGGCCTGCATGGGCAAGCGCCTCGAGTAAGCATCCAGCTTTTGCAACGCACTGGCCAGGGCGTAAGGGTTTCCGGTCACATGCGCGCCAGTGGCATCCGCTTCGTACTCCCTTGACCGGGAAACGGCAAGTTGGATCAGGGTAGCGGCAATGGGGGCGAGAAGGACCATGAGCACGCCGCCACCATCCATCCCGCGACCGCGACCATCGCGATTGCCACCGCCAAAAAAGCCGGCAAAGCGGGCGAAGTGGGCGAGCAGAGTGATGGCTCCGGCGAGCGTCGCCGCGACAGAACTAGTCAGGATGTCGCGGTTGCGCACGTGGCCCAACTCGTGAGCCAGCACGCCTTCTAACTCTTCATCATTGAGCAGATTAAGAATTCCCTGGGTAACCGCAACAGCCGCGTGTTTCGGGTTGCGCCCGGTGGCAAAGGCGTTGGGTGAGTCATCGGGAATGACATAGACCCTCGGCATCGGCAACGCCATGCGGGGCACCATTCGCTCAAGGATCTGGTAGACCCGCGGAAGTTGCTCGCGCGTGACCGGCTGGGCGCGATACATGGATAACGCCATCTTGTCGGAATAGAAATAGCTGAAGAAATTCATCCCGGCGGCGGCGAAGAAGGCCAGGACCATCCCGTTGCGGCCACCAAAATGGCCCCCGATGAAAATGAGAAAGAGGGTGAGAGCCGTGAGCAGAAGAGCAGTTTTGAAAGTATTCATAGCGCGGCACCTTCCGCACTTGATGCGTGTGTCTCTATTGTGTCACCCGTGGCTTCTGCGGCGTAAAAAATTGACAAAGCGCGGGGAAAGCTTTTCAATTCTCGCCTATGAGAACTGTTGTGTTTCTGCTGATTCCTTTACTCACTGTTTGCTGTGCGCTCTCACAGATCAGCGCCGATGTACCACAATCTGAGATCTCAAACGGGGTGCTGCGGGTGAAACTCTACCTGCCTGATGCGGTCCACGGATTCTATCGTGGAACTCGCTTCGACTGGTCCGGGGTAGTGGCCGACCTGGAATACAAAGGGCACAATTACTACGGCCCCTGGTTCACGGGAACCGATCCCACGGTCTCAGACTTCATCTACAAAGGCTCAGAAATCATCGCGGGGCCTTGCAGTGCCATTACCGGTCCGGTGGAAGAGTTTAACCCCGCACTGGGCTATGACGAGGCGAAGGCGGGCGGCACTTTTCTCAAAATCGGCGTCGGCATTCTGCGCAAGCTGGATGGCAAACCGTATAGCGCGTACCAACTCTACCCTATCGTGAACGGTGGTCAGTGGAAGGTGACGCACCACGCCGATTCCGTCGAATTTACGCAGGAACTGCGCGACGCTGCATCGGGGTACGCCTATGTCTATTGGAAGAAGATAAGCCTGGTTCCGGGCAAGCCGGAGATGGTGATCGAGCACAGCCTCAAGAACACTGGGAAGCGCGCCATCCACGCCAATGTCTACGATCACAATTTTCTGGTGTTGGATAAACAACCGACGAGTGCGGCGTTCTCCATTACGTTTCCCTTCGCCGTGCAAGCGGATCATACCCCGGATAAGCACTTAGCAGAGATTGAGAAGAATCAACTTTTATATCGCAGCACGCTGACGGGGGAGGACCGGGTCTCCTTCAACATTCAAGGCTTCGGCAAGAGCGCAGCTGACTACAAAATACAAATTGAAAATACCAAGGCAAACATGGGGATGACGATTGCCGGCGACCAGCCGCTATACAAAATGGCACTTTGGTCGATTCGCTCGGTTATTGCCGTGGAGCCTTTCATCGACCTTTCGATCGAACCTGGCGCCGCGTCCTCCTGGAAGTATCGCTACGAGTACTACACGCTTCCCCGGCCCGGCAAAATATAGTCAGGCAGGCAGGCGCTAAAGTCTTTCGCCGTCTCGCTGCCTTGCGGCGTGCAAGGCGGCATTGACTGCGAGCAACAGGATTTCCGGCATATTCACGGTTGCCCCCGGGCGGGCAAAGACGGTGGCAATCCCGATACTCAAAGGAACATTGATTTCGGGCTTGGCTATGTCACCGCGCGAAGGGCGCAAGGCCTGGAAGGCAGACTTAATCTTTCGCGCAACCTTGGCTGCGCCCGTCGGTCCCGTGGATGGGAGCAAGACCGCGATATCTTCGGCGCCAGAGTGCGCGGCGACATCCGTCAGGCGTAAAGCTCCCATCACCACCGCCGCTGCTTTATCCAGGCATCCATCGCCTTCCAAATGCCCCGGCCAGCTATGGAACAGCTTGAAATCATGAAAATCGAGCAGCAACAGAGAGATGCGCGAGCCTTCGCGCAAGGCGCGGTTCCACTCACGTTCCAGCGCTTCATCAAAGGCACTGTGCGTGGAAAGGCCGGTGAGGGTATCGGCGGCTGCGAGTAAGGAAAGTTTTTCTTCCAGGGCCTTTCGTTCCGTGACATCGTGCATCAGGAAGAGGGTCTCCCTGAGTTCACCGGTGGTTGCATCACAGACCTGACGGCATTTGACTTCGACCCACGCGAGGCTACCGTTTTTCCTGCGCATGCGGACGGAGACCCGGGAACCCTCAACCTGGTTGGCCGCGAGGGCGCGAACATCTTCCGCCACGACGAAGACATCGGTTCGCTTGCCAACCATTTCTTCCGGCTTCCACCCGAGAACATGGAACGAAGAGGGAGAAGCATACTGCAACATCGTGTCCGTCCCGGCACGACAGATCACATCGGTACTGTTTTCGGCCAGAAATTGAAGGCTGGCCTGGTCTTCGGGAAAGATGGGCCCGTCATGCACCGAGGGACGGCCCCCCGCGAAATGAGGCCGACGCGAGCAGCCAGGAGAACCCTCGCGCCTGCTCCGCGTAATACGCTCGATCGACCTGGAGACCTGAGATAGCAGACATCGTTGATTATGCTATCGGCAGACTTTCGTCATCGTTTAGAACGATGTGGTCGTCAGTGAGATTGGCGGAAGGGATGCTGACTTTTCGAAGAGGTGGAGAGGTGGAGGCGCGGGATGGAATTGAACCACCAAACAAAGGCTTTGCAGACCTTTCCCTGACCGTTTGGGTTCCGCGCCATTGCCTGAAGCACTTACTGTGTGTCTTACGTCACTACTCTATCTCGAATGAAAACGGAAGGCCAGGCCATTTCCCGCCAGACGCCGCCGGTCGTAACCCAATTCTGATCACCAAAGATACATGCGCCCCAATCGCCACGTTGGACGTGGACGGTTGGGGCACAGGAACGTCAGGTTCTAAGGGCGCTAAAGCTTACCGCATGGTTTTTGACCAGAAGAGATACTTCACTTTGTATCCCTTGGTCATTGCCGGCGGCTTGGCGTTACCCCATTCCTCGTGGTCCCAGCTAATGACCTGTAACTTGTTGTGGCCAGGCTGAAAGATCATCGGCGGAGCAGGCGGAGCCCCTTCTTCAGCATTGAAAGTAACCTTCACACGGCTGCCGTCATCTTCCCAGGAACCGAAGGAGGTGATGGAACCTTTGCCCAAATCACCGGTCACCGTAGCGGTGCCGTCGGCCCCGAGGCTAACCGTCATCGAGGGCGCAGTCTTGGGGACGCGGGCTACATAGATCCCAGCCAGCGTCGGAGGAGTAGTGGTGTTCCCTGCAAACACAGCAGCAGGCGCAAGCATCAGTATTGTGCTTGCCGCAAATGCGCGTAGCGCGCGCTGGACGGCGATGGAAGGCTTTGCGAATATAGTCATCTTGTCACCAGGCATAAAGAAAGCTCCATAACTGCAAGTTGTTATGAGCAATGTAGCCCAGCTACATCCTTGGTGTAAGAGGCTAATGCAAATGTTGCAGCCCGGGGTAACTCCTTCAAGATGACTAACGGAATGGGCAAGGCTTGTTGCGGCCGGCATGCTACAGTCTGCGAATGACCGAGAACCGGCGCGACGCCGGACTGTTGCGCTCCATCGGGACCAAGGCTCTGGCAGCGAGCATCATCAATGCTGTTATCGGCGCCGCCATCTTTGCGCTCCCGGGAGCTCTGGCCGCCTGCATGGGCGTCTATGCACCGCTGGCGTTTTTGCTGTGTGGCGTCGCGGTTGGCTCGGTCGCGCTGTGCTACGCAGAAGGAGGCAGCCGCATCCCCAGCAGCGGCGGCCCCTACGGCTACATTGACGCCGCTTTTGGACCACTCGCCGGCTACGTGGCGGGCACACTGCTGCTGTTGAGCAATGCGCTCTCGTGCGGGGGTCTTGCCGCGGCCCTGGCCGACGTGGTAGTAAGCCTGTTGCCGCACGGGTTTCAAGCAGTGGCCCACGCGGTGGTGATCATCAGTGTGATCGGTGGTTTCGCGCTGGTCAACGTCGCCGGCGCCGCCTACGGGGCGCGGCTGATCGATTGGGCGACGGTGGTGAAAATGATTCCACTGCTCCTCTTCGTCCTTGTCGGCGCCTACGCCATCCATCGCGTGAATTTCGTGCCAACGGTCGCACCTACCACGCGGGATCTGGGGCGGGCCCTCATCCTCTGTCTCTTCGCGCTTACCGGCATGGAGGTTTCGCTCAGTGCCAGTGGTGAGGTGGTGCAACCGTCGCGCACCATTCCGCGCGCACTGGGAATTGCTCTGGTTTCGGTGACACTCTTGTACATTGCGATCCAGATCACGGCGCAGGGGATTATGGGCGCCTCGCTGGCGCTCTCCACGGTACCATTGGCGGATGCGATGGGGCGCATCAGTCCGGGGTTACGCGTGGTGATGCTGGCCGGCGCGGGGCTGTCAATCATGGGCTGGACCGCGAGCGACCTGCTGGGCAGTCCGCGGATTCTGTTCGCCTTCGCGCGCGACGGGATGCTTCCCGCTTTTCTCGGACGCGTGCATCCCCGCACGCATAGCCCTTATGTAGCGATTCTGTGCTACGCGGGGGTGGCCATGGCGCTGGCGTTGTCGGGCACTTTCGCCGAGCTGGCGGTCCTGGCCACGCTGGGCAGCGCCGCGCTGTATGCCGCGGGCAGCGTCGCGGCCTGGCGCCTGGCGCGCAAGGGTGTGGCCCAGGCTGGCGAGCCGCTGAACTTTCGCTGGCTGGGCTCTGCGATGGTGATGGCAACAAGCAGCATGCTGGTCCTGATCGCTCTGGCGGCGCGTTCAGAAATCCTTGGACTATTTGGGGTGGTCGGGGTCAGCTCGCTTATTTATCTGGTACAAACGCGAGCGCGGAGGGTTGGGGCATAAGTGGACCTATCCGAATTGCCTCTAGCCGTTTTCTGACAAGAACCAGAAACTCATCCAGATGGCTTTGTAACGGAGGGGAGGTAGAGCGCACTACTAAGGCGGAGGGATTTTGCAGTGAAGTCTACTTCCATCTCAACGTTGGTGATCCTTTTTTTCGCATCGCTGGCTGCCTTCGCGTGATGCTGACTCCAGGGGATATGTTCGAAATTCAATCCGCGATCGACCGCTACGAAAGAGCGTTTCCGCGGAAGCCTTCTCCCTCACCGGCGACGGCCCTGGCATGGGTGGCGGGGCGGCGCGCAACCGCCCTACCGGGCGAGTGCGGCCTCTTATCCTGGTTATGGGAGTCTTTTCTGGTTTGGTGGCAGGTCTCTGCGATCCTGCGCATTGGCGCGATCGATTGATCGCGCGACTACTCGGTGAGGTTAGCCGGGGCGGGGGCTGCGGGGGCGCGCCCCTGGCTCTTTTTCGCGAGCCTCAACTTCTTCTCCCGATCGCGCTGCTGGAATTCGCTCAGGCTGATCCCCAGCTTGGCGGCCTGAGCGCGCAGGTCAGCCCAATCGACCACCGAGCTTTCCGTCGCCGCTTTCGGCTCTTCGTTTTCCGGCTCTTTTGTCGCGTTTTCTGACATTGTTCTCATTTTACGCCACAACCTCCGACTTCTGGACTAAGGTTAGCGTTGGATCGAGCACGCAGCCGGAGAGGCCGGATTCGATGAATTTGTACCTGATCAAACGGAGCCCCGATTGTTATGTAAGCGATGCCTACGCCTACGCAGTGGTCGCCGCGAAAACCCCAGAAGCTGCTAAATGCACCCACCCGGCAAAAGGGGTGGTCTGGAAAAATAAAGAGTGGACCAAGGGCGGGAAGGAATATGGCTTCGACACCTGGACGAGCCCGAAAAACGTCCGCCCAAGGCTGATTGGGAAAGCTGCGCGAGGAACAAAAGCTGGTATGGTCTGCACTTCGTTTAACTGATGCCAGCTTGCGGAAAAGGCTCGAGCGTGCGGATTCTTCCCGAGCCTCCGCGTTCGATTTGTTTAGCTAAAGAGTTTGCCTGCCAACCCGGCGAGTCCACCCATCCCGCTCGGCTGGGCATTTTGCGCATTGCCGGAAAAGTGCGAGACCACCAGGGGCAGCACCACCGAAATAATGCCAGTGGCCACGGCGGGCGAGATGCCGGCGCGCTGCGCGATGCTATCCACCATCGACGAGCCAAAGCCTTGTTGGACCTGCTCGGGACTGATGCTCTTATTCTCTCCCGGGCTGACCCACGATTGAACCTGGTCGCCGAGGCCGTTCTGCTTCAGCTGGTTGAGAAGACCGTCCATACCACCAGGATGCTCCTGCATCACCTGGCTGAGCGCATCGGCGACGCCGTGATGTTCGGGTGAGGCTCCGCCGGCAATAGATGTCAAGGCATCGAGTAAGCCCATAGTTGCTCCTTTACGTGGTTTAGCGTTGGAGAATGGGGTGCGGCGGTACGACTTAACCGTCGCCTTCAGTTTGCCGATAGTACGCCGTTTATGCGGCCCCGACAACGTCTGTCAACACCCCTGCTGCCAAGACGTTTTCGTATGGCTCAAAAGAGGTTAGCAAACTCCTAAATTCCGTAGCGTGCGGCAATGATGCGAGAGGGCAGAGCCTCCGCTCCCAGACTACTGGTCTCAATCAGCAGTTCGAAGGGTTGTAGCGTCCCGTTCGGCAATTTGGCCCTTTCGATGACCGGCCGAATGCTTTCTGCGTCGAGCAGCATATCCGCAGCAGCCTGGGTGCCGGCCATGTTGAGTCCTCCGATCACGAGCACGTGGCCGGTCCGGCTTAGATTCGGAAGAAAAGCAATCACGGCAAAGGTCTCACGGGAGGAAACACTCGTTGAGCCGGGGTAGACGGATCGTTCACCCGCTGAAGGATGCCGGTTAACGATAGAACATTCATTTACATGGTTTTCACAAACGAATTGGAAGTTCAAGCCTTCCTGGAGGAGGTTCACCCAAGGGTCAGTATGGATAGCCCCGAGCAAGACGGCGTTGCCATTTCTCAGGTCGTCCATCCGCAAATCGCGGGCGTAACGCATGACAAAGCGATCGGGAACCACCTCAGGCAGCCTGGCCAGTCGCGACGTGATCCCGAGGTCGGCGATGCTGGTGTAACGCTGGGTGCGCAGGTCATCGAGGTTGGCGTCATCCATGGCTGGTATTTTTACGTTGGCCATGTATTTACCGTTGGCGTAGTCGGCAAGCGCCGCGGGCTGTTCGGTCAGGTTCTGCAGAATGCCCAAGCCACTATCCGCAGGCACAATAAACGTGTCCTGATTGTTGGAGAAAATCGAGGACCACAGTGTATGAGAAGCGGACTGCTGCGGACGATTTTGGTAGAAATGCAGGGCGAATAAAATGATCGCGAACCCAGCGGCAGAACAGCCCGCGCCGAACGCGAATATGAGCCATTTTCCGGGTTGCGGACGGCTGCTCGCAGCAACCTCGGCGAGCATCGTGAGCTGAGGTGCGGGCTCAGGCACTTTTGTCTCGACCCCTTCCGATACCGCCGCTACCTCTGCCGGTGCGCTCTCGGGAATCGGGTTTCTTGGGCGAAAGAGAGGCACATAGCCGCCACGCGGGATGCTGATGCACACGGCATCGTGTTTCCCTTCCCGCTCGTAGTACATATCCAACCGCTTGCGCAACTGCCCGGCGTAATTGCGGACTATATTGTCTTCGCCAGGACTATAGCCAGGGGGGCGACCGAACACACGTTCGCCAATCTGCTGTTCGGTTATTTCATGAGTACGGGCACGCAACTGCCGGTCGCAGATGTACAGCAGAAACCTGGGCAGAAATTCGGACCGGGCAAAAATCTCGCTCCTGGCAATGCGCTGGACGAGCTGCCAGAGGGCGGCATTCTCGGTAGCGATTTCAGGTGGTTGATCAGCCACCGCGCTGGTGGAAACGAATTTCGCTGCTCCGCTCGTATGGAACCTTCAATTCCAGGAAAAGAATCGTTCGTCCATGATCACAGTAACAGCAGCAGGTTACAAGAATGTTGCGAGATTATCCGGGCACCCGGAGCGACCGAAGCAGATCTCCCCACAACTCACAACGGATGAGGCTGGGAGTTGTGGGGCGCTAACTAACAAAAATGCGTTAGAAGACGAACCGGCCGGCCAGTTGTACGGTGCGTCCGCCACGGTCTGCCGTCAGGTCTCCAAAATTTGAGTTGCCCAGTGAAAAACCCGAGGGGCTGGTCCCTCCGTTGGTGGCGAGAAAGTTGGTGGTGTTGGTCGCGTTGAAGGCTTCCATGCGGACCTGGAAGGTCATGCCCTCGCGGAAAGTAAACACCTTGGCAAGCGAAGCATCGTAATTCTTATAGGCCGGGCCGAGCACTGTATTGCGGCGTAGATCGCCGACAGTGCCATTTGCCGCCTGGGTAAAGGCGTCCACGTTGAACCAATGCGTCGCTTTGTTGTTGGGATCTACCTTGCGTGGTCCGGCATTGGCACTCTGCCCGGCAACGGTGTCGGGGCGCTGGCGGCAATTGCCGCAGATGAACCCGTTATGGGCACTGTCGAAGTTCTGGTTGACGGTGTACCAGGGACCACTTTCGAAAGTGAGGATTCCGCCTACCTGCCAGCCTCCGAGCAGCGCGTCTGCGGTGCGATGCAGGTTGTTGCCGTAGGTCATGCCGCGGCCAAATGGGATGGGATAAATAAAGCCGGTGACCGAACGTTTGGCGATGTTCCAGTCAGAGTTTCCCCGTTGCAGGGTGAGCTGTTGATAAGGATAGCTGGCCCGCCCGTTGTTGCCGACGCTCAGACCGGAGTTGGTGATGTCATCGATGTCGTGGCTCCAGGTGAAGGCGCTGATCATGGACAAGCCGTTGCGCAAGCGGCTCTGAAACTTGACGCCCAGCGCGTTGTAGGTGCCGAAGCCCTGATTCGAGGGCCCCTGAATCGCGCTGCCTGCGATCAGGTTTCCGTCTGCGTCCACACTGGGAAAAGGTTGACGCAGCGCGTACGGAACCGAACCATCCACAGAAGGGGAGGGCAGGTTCCAGTCCTGGTTGGTATAAAGCGAGGTCGTCTTCGAGCCAATGTAAGACAGGTCGAGTGAGCTATTAGCGGAAACTTGCTGTTGCACCGTCACATTCCATTGCTGGAAGTAAGGCGTGCGCAGATTGAGAGCAGCGGCAAACAGGGTTGGATCGCCGGGGTTGGTAAGCGCATAGCCAGGAAAGCCAGTGGACATGGTGACGGTGTTGACGGTCGCTGGATTGTTGTCGGCGACCTGGAAACTATCCTGCAACAGGAAGGGGGTGGAGAAACCAGGACTCGGCTCGCCATAGGGGCCGAGCTGTTCGGGACCGTAATAGAGGCCGTAGCCCAACCGGAACACGGTGGAAGGGGTGAGCCAGGTAGCTGAGTCCGAGGCGGGGGCCAAAATCGTGGTGGTCGGGTTGGACGCCAAAGTACCGATTGGCTTTGGTGTTGAGGATGAGAATGCCCTGGCCGAACTGGGCCTGGGTCGCGCTGGGAAAAGCCCCGGTGTAACCGGGTACGTTCAATACATGGGTGTTGGGGTTGAGAATCGCGCCGTGGTTGTGGGCTTCCCATACCGGGGTGACAAAGTCCCAGCGGAGCCCGAAATCCAGGGTTAGCTTTTGCGATATCTTCCAGTCGTCCTGGGCGAACAGGGAGTACGCGGCGCGGCGGTAATTGTTGGTGTGGATGGCGGAGATGCGGGCCATTTGCGGCCGGTCGAGCAGGAAGTCGGCGAAAGGACTGCCGGTGCCCGGCTGGGTCACGCCGTTGGCGTACTGCGCGGTGTAATGCCCGTCAAAATCGAATTCGCCGTTGGGCGCGAACGAGCTGGCCGAGCTATCGAAGAAGACGGAGCGGTAGATGCCGCCGAGCTTAACGCTGTGCCGGCCCGGGGTCCAGGTAAGCGTGTCTTCCCCCTGGTAGGTACCGTTCAGATCCTGTTCGGAATAGGCGCCCCCGAAGCCGCTGAGGGCGCTGTTGTTGAAGTTGATGGTGGCCAGACCGCCGGCCAGGCCACCCTGCAAGGGAACGCCGCCGATACCTACGGCCTGGTTGATGTTCTGGCTGCCGTTGGCCGGGGCGGTGATCCAGTTAAGACGGGTCCAGCCGAAGCGGGCATCGTTGACGAGCGTGGTTCCAAAGACGCGGGTCCAGCCGATGACCACGCCCTGGGCATTGGCTGAATTGTTCACGTCGCCGCTAAGGATGGTGGTGGAAAAAAGACCCACCTGGGGCAGGGTCTGGTCCTGATACTGGTAGCGCCCAAAGATCGTGTCTTTGCTTGAGAGCCGTTGATCGACACGAACGGCGGCCCGGTTGTCGTTGTTGTTCACCGGACCATTGTGAAAGAAATTGTCATTGCCGGACGCATTGAGGTTAGGCGCTGGGATGGCGGCGGCGATTTTCTGGGCCACCGGATTGATCCGGTCCGGGGGGATGGCGTTGTCAGGAAAGGGCATACCGGTGGTGGGATCGTAAATCGGCGCGTCGCCCAGGAAATTGCCGGCCGCTTCGGCGGGGGTGGGGATGAGGCCGCGGTTGGCCGTCCCTGGCGAGCGGTAGGGCTGGCGCTCGAAATCGGCGAAGAAAAATGTCTTGTCCCGCCCGTTGTAGAGTTTGGGCAGCCAGACCGGTCCGCCCACGGAGGCGCCGAAGATGTTTTTGTAATAGCTGGTTTTGCTAATCCCCAGGGCATTGTTGAAGAAGTCATTGCTGTTGAAGTCGCTGGTCTGGAAGTATTCATAGCCCGAACCGTGCAGGCGGTTGGTGCCGGATTTGGTGTTCACGATGACCACGGCGCCGCCATTTCGTCCGAACTCGGCGGAATAGGCATTCGTGAGCACACTGAACTCTGAGATGGCGTCGAGCGAAGGCTCGATGGCGAAGGTGCGCCCTTCATTAATGTTCTGGTCGTAGCTGTTGTTATCTGTGCCGTCGAGGACGTAGTTGTTCTGGTATTGGGAAATGCCATTGGCGGCGAAGGCTCCGCTGGCAGTATCGCGCGGACCGGACGGCGTGGAATAACTGACGCCTACCGTCAAAACCGCCAGTCGATTGAAGTCACGATCGACGACCGGGAGATCGTCTTTGAGAACTCCGCTAATCGTCTGGCTGAGCGAAACCTCTTCCGTCTGCAACAACGGCGCCTGGGCCTGAACCACCAGATTTTCGGTCATGCTGCCCACTTTGAGCGCGATGGGCAAGCGGGTATTTTGCTGGATCTGAACGGTTACGTGCTCGGCGACGGCGGTCTGGAATCCGGTTCCAGTCACGGTGACGCGATAGTCGCCGGCGGGCAACGGGTTTGCGTTCCAGTCGCCAATATCGTTCGTCTTGCCCTGGGAGACGGACTGGGTGCCGTTGTTCACAGCGGTGACGGACGCGCCCGGGACGGCTGCGCCGGATGCATCCCGAACGCTGATCAGGATTCCACCGGAGTCTTGTTGCGCGTAGCTGCGGCCGCCGAGCAACAACAAGATGGCTACGATGCATGCATAGGGCAGAGAAGACTTGAAGCGACGAGCGGGCACGGTGCTCTCCTTAGCTATTCGTGGTTGGATTCTGAGTTCACGGTTCTGATTGAGGTCGAGCGCACGGTCTTCCATCCCTCCAGGAGCGACGGCCGCTTCTTCTATTGACAACACGTTCAAGCGCACGAACTTTCCCAGCAGCCGCGGGGAGGATACCCGGAAACGCCTCTATCATGAGGCTCTCTCCAGTCGCCGACAAGTGTTTGCACTGTGTACTCTGCACGGTGGAAAATGGTTGCGGCGTGGATAAAGTGCCTGCCCACCGGCAGATGCGGAGGCGTACCCGGTTAAAACACCTTGTCTACATTTCTGCCCTCGACCACAATCTGTGAACGCACTGTAGTTGCATCGAACGAGAGCGGCCGAGGCAAGACCGTTCGCCATTGACAACCCAGTTTGCCGTGCAAGCTTCCAGAATGAAAAAGACGACACTCTTCTTGCTCGCTTCCCTATTGCTCGCTGGTTGGGCGCGCTTTGCTCACGCGGAGCGGGCGGCCGGCGGCGAAAAGCCGGATCTCATTCTGCGGCGGACGGTTCGTTTTAGCGACTATCACCGGATTCTCTCTCTGCCGTTTCAAGTGCCCCCCGGGACCCGGCGGATGCGTATGAAATTTGCTTACACTGCACAGGACCAACGCACTGCGCTCGACTTCGGCTTACTGGGACCCAGCGGTTTTCGGGGATGGAGCGGAGGCGACAAAGATGACTTCACCCTCTCGTTGAGCGACGCCAGCCCCTCCTACCTGCCTGGTCCGATCGAGCCGGGCACCTGGACCCTGTTGCTGGGTGTGCCCAACATCCGCGAGCATGTGGCCTCGGAGTTTTCCGCCGCCGTCTACTTTGACCGGTCCACCCAGCAGGAGGCGAAGGATCCCCTGCTCACGCTGCGGATCAAACCCGGGCCCGGGTGGTATCGCGGCGACCTGCACATGCATACGGCGCACAGCGATGGTTCCTGTAAGAGTCGCATGGGGCAGAAGGTTCCCTGCCCTCTGTTCCTCACGGTGGAGTCGGCCCTGGCCCGCGGACTCGACTTCATTGCCATCACCGATCACAATACCCAGTCCCACTACGACGCAGAGCGTGAGCTGCAGCCATATTTCGACAATATTCTCCTGATGCCGGGGCGAGAAATAACCACCTACCAGGGACACGCAAACCTGTTCGGCACGACAGACTTTGTCGACTTCAGGATCGGCACGCGGGAGCAACCCAGCGTAAACAGCATGCTGCGCCAGGTGGAGGACCTGGGAGCTATTCTGTCGATCAACCATCCTGCCGCCCGCAGCGGAGAGGATTGCATGGGGTGCGGCTGGACGCCCACGGGCCGGGTGGATTATCACCTGGTGCAGGCGGTCGAGGTAGTCAACGGACGCGATGCCGAGGGCAAAGCGAGCGGCGTGCCGTTTTGGCAGGGATTGCTGAACCAGGGTTATCGTCTGACCGGCATCGGCGGCAGCGACAATCACGATGCGGATATTCCTGTTCCCGGCCCAGGGTCGATCGGTTACCCAACCACCGTGGTGCAGGCGGCCGATCTCTCGACCCCTGCCATTCTTGCCGGCCTGCGCGCAGGCCATGTCTTCGTCGATACCGAGGGCACGAGCGACCGCCTGCTGGAGTATTCGGCCAGCAACGGCACGCAGAGCGCGTCGATGGGGGATTCGCTGGCCCTGGGGCGAGACGCGAGCCTGCAGCTTTCGGCGCACATCAAGCACGCAAAGGGAGCGCACCTGGTACTGATCGCGGACGGCGCACCATTACCGCTTGGGGAGAGCGCGGCCATCGCGCTCGACGACCAGCGGACAACCTTCGAGATTAAGGAAAATATCCGACGCCAATGGATTCGGTTGGACGTGTGCACGGCGGAAGGTCATCGGCTGCTCATCGGCAATCCAATTTATTTATCGCATTAGGCAAAACAAAATTACAGAACGGGACCGGCCATTGCGGCAGTCATAGGGGGACGCCGCGGCCGAGAAGTCGCTCTCGCTCCGCGAGCGCGGCGGGTTGCATGAATATGGCAATAAAGGCTGGGCCAGTCTTACTTCGGATCTTTACCGCAAGCGGTGGGCATTTTAATTCGCCAATCTTGCGAACGCGCTCAAAACCGGGACTGCTCCAAAGCCAATTGATTGGTTCGCGCTGAGCGATGCATGGAACCGGAAGCATCCGACCTACCCCACAGAGGCGCGGGGAGATTCCTACGCTGCCGCCCGGAAAATTGCCCGCCAGCTTCACTTGCAGGAGGCGCAAAGCGCAACCTCATTTGGCAAACAGCTTAAGGCTTTCGAGATAGCCCTGCTCTCGCCACTTGGCGCAGGTATAGACTCTGCCTTCATCGATCAGCACGTCGATCGAATGAAACCACGCAATCTCGCTCTGGATCTTATCCACATGCGACTGCATCAATTCGTTGAGTTCATTGACCGTGACCCCGTCAGGGTGCAGGCGCATCAAATTGAAGACCGTTTCGATGGCACGGTCCTGCTCGGGAAATTTTCGACTATATGACATCTCACCACCTCTTGGCCTCCATGTAGTGCGACCTACCTGGAAGGGGGGATCCTTGGGGTGTAGTGCGTTTTGTTCACTCTTTGTTGCAAACGGAGCCGCTAGAAACCGCAATGCCTCCGCAGCAGAATAGTACTATAAGGCTTCTGAATCGACGCAAGAACCTGAACGGGCTGGCCGGACCGTTTACCAAAGCTGCACGGAAGGACCAGAAAGGTAATTGTTTGATTATCCCCAAGCCTGATTGAAACAGCCATAGATGCAAACCGGCAAGGATGGGCTAAAGAGGGTGTGGAGAACTGGCTTTTGGAAAGCTTTCCCCTGCCACGAAGGCGGAGAGATAGATCGGCGGTAGCGTCATCGGGGACCTGACCCGAACTCTGCGCCTTGAGAGGGCGGTAAAGGCATTTTGGGTGGTTTCGGGTTGGCTTGGAAGTGTGGATATAAACCGTTCCTATGGTTGCATCTACGTCAAGGTCCGGCGTGCCTCTGCTTGCATCGCTTTGTGTCAGTGTAGATGCTCTATCGTCATTTGCGCCAGATGGCCGTGGCGCTCCAGAAAAAACGTGGAGAGCGTTACGACCCCATCAGAGACCAGAACTCCGGGCCTGATCGGGTTTCGGGAAAGGGCAACAGATTCTTGCCACTAGAGGTTCCGAGCTGGGGCTGCGGACAGGTAAACTTCGATCATGGCTCACGCTACCTACTGGGTCCGGCGATCCAAGCGGCATGTGACGCTGGCTGCCGGAGCGGTCGCAATCAGCTGGCTAGCGTATGTTGCCACACCTCCGCCGGATGTTCGTCATCGCCTGAGCATGGCAACTGCGTATGCCGGTCTGATCTTTCTTGCCGTATCCCTATGGCTTGGTCCCTGGAATGTTCTGCGAGGCCGACCAAATCCTGTCAGCTTCGACCTGCGCCGGGACATTGGCATCTGGGCGGCGATTCTCGCCATCGTTCATACGGCGGTCGGTTTGACCGTTCATCTTCGCGGACGGATGTGGATGTACTTCTTTAAAGGCCTGCACCCACTTACCGTGCAGAACACAAAATTCGGTTTTGCCAATTTCACCGGACTTGGGGCGGCGGCGCTTTTCCTGATGCTCTTAGCGATCTCTAACGATTTTTCGCTCCGCACCTTGAAAGCGCGCCGCTGGAAGTCCCTGCAAAGGTGGACCTATCTAGCGATCGTGCTGACAGGGGCACATGGCATTGCCTATCAGTTGATCGAGAAACGCCAAATCCCCTGGGTGCTTGTATTGTCAGCAATCATGACAGGCATTGCCGCTGTCCAATTCCTTGGATTCGCGCGGGTTCATTGGCTAAACCGTGTGCGGGTTTACTCTGCAATCTCTGGTGTCTCAGAAGATCGGCATTCTTAAGGCCGCTCTAACGGCGGGTCCATGTTCGCACGACTTGCTACTGATCTTCCTGAGCATATCCCGCCACCCCGTTCGGAGGGATCGCCAAACCGTCACGGCAACGACGACCGGGCCCTTTTCGGGGACGGCCCTTTTCGGGGCCCTCTTCGGGGATGGACGGAAAATACCCTAATCCAAACGCGCCACTAAGACGCGTACTGGCATTCGATGAGAGAGCGGCGCTCATCTGGGCTTTGCCTCATGTCGGCCGGCACGGCTGCGGGAAAACCGAGGAGTGCCTTCGATATGGTGGTTGCCGCAATTGCCGAGGCGAAAGAATGCGTCGTGGTGACGGACAACGAAAGGCGCTTCCCGGGAGTACGGCTTCTCAATCCTCTGCGCATAGGGAGACGCAAGCAATTGGGAAATGTGGGGGAACGGGTGAGGGCCAGGCCGTCCCTCATTTCCTTGTGTCGGCGCTAAACCGCCGCCATCAGTTCATCGATGGCAGCCGTGAAGAGCCGGTCGTGAAGGGTCACATCCTCCAAGGTGGTCGTGGGCGACATGAGCACCATGTTGTGGAACGGTGTGATCAATACGCCGCGGTTAAGCAGGTATAGGTGCAAGTAAGACTCCAGCTCGCGATCGGTGGAAGCATGCGCTTCCGTACCGTTTTGCGCGGGCTTCGGCCGAAATCCGTACTCCACACGGCATCCGAGTTGGACCACATTCCAGGGTAGCTGGTGCGATTCAATGAGTCGCTGGATTGAGCGATGCAACTCACCGGCAAGGGGAATCATCCGGTCAAAGGCTTCGGCCGTTAGTACCTGTTCGAGTGTTGCGCACATCGCCGCAGCCGAAATTGCGTTGCCGGCCAAGGTTCCGCCAACGCCGCCTGTATCTTCGTAGTCGACCCCTTGCTGCAAACTCATATCCCGCACGACGCGAGCACTCATGCCGAGAGCGCCGCTTGGAATCCCTCCGCCAATGGATTTGCCGATGGTCACAATATCCGGATCCAAGCCCCAGGCCTGGGTGCAGCCACCAGCGCCCATTGAGAACGTGTGCGTCTCATCGATAATGAGCAGGGTTCCGTGCCGTCTGCTGATCGTTCTCAGCGCGTCGTGGTAGCCCTCTATCGGCAACACGATGCCCATATTGGTCATAGCGGGCTCAGCCAGGACGCAAGCAATCGACTCGTCGGCAAGCGCGTGCTCAAGTTGCATGACATCGTTGAATTCAATGGCGCGAGTCGTGGTGGCGGGATCAACCGCAGACCCGACATTGCCCTCGCGAAGGCGTGTTTGCCCGTGGGGGTCGCGCACGGCGAACGCTTCATCGACAGTCCCGTGATAGCAGTAGCTAAATACCAGGATCTTCTTGCGTCCCGTAATCTGCCGCGCCAGGCGCAATGCGCAGCGGTTGGCGTCGGTCGCCGACAGCGTAAACTGCCAGTGGTCCACCCGAAACCGGCGGGCGAGTTCTTCCGCCGCCCGCATGCTGTCTTCCGTCGGTAGCATCGTCGTGATGCCGCGACCGAGTTGCGATTGTACGGCGTCTACCACGGCGGGCGGGCTGTGACCACCCATCGCCCCCGTATCACCGAGACAGAGATCAACATAGGCATGATCGTCCACGTCGACTAAATGCGCGCCGGCGGCATGTTTGACATAGAGCGGAAATCCGCCCGGCCAGTGCGCCATCCAGGGCATGGGGACTCCCCCCACCATCGAGCCCGAAGCGCGTTCGTGTAATGCCCGCGACCTGGGATGAAGCGCTGCGAACTGTTCCAGTTCCCTCGCCGTGAGGCGCCGCAGCCGCGCTCTGTCCAATCGAGGGTGGGTATTCCCGTTGGCTGAAAATGACACGGCTACCTCGAATCGGCGACGAATGCCATGGGACTTCTACGTTGCTCGGAACATCGAAAATGAAAGTGTTGACATCACCGGGTGTCGAGCCTAAGGTTCAACTGTATCAGTTGTTTTTCAGGGAAACAACAACGGATTCCGTATAGTCTGTGGCAAATGGAACGCTTTATCAGATGCGCGGAACGGGATGGCGAGTATCAAACGGGGCCGACAGTCAATGACGACAATGCAAAAGCCCGATGGTGGCCAGGTTATTCGCGGCAAGCGCGCACTGGATGCCACCGATATAGCGATCATTCGAGCGCTGCAGAAAGATGGTCGCCTACCGTATAGCAAACTGGGACCGAAGGTGGGTCTTTCGGAAGCGGCGGCCCGGCAGCGAGTCCAGCGACTCTTGAAGCGTGGGGTCATGCAGATTGCCGCGGTGACGGATCCCATTCAACTCGGTTCGAAGTTCATGGCCATGGTGGGCATAAAAACCACCGCTGATTCACGCAAGGTGGCCAAGGCGATCAGTGCCCTTGCGGAGTCGATTTACGTCGTTGCAACGGCGGGTGCGTTCGACGTGATCGCCGAACTGGTTTGCGAGAGTCACGAGCATTTACTGCGGGTGACGAATGAAAAGATTCGCGTTCTTCACGGGGTGTCGGACACGGTGGTGCTGATGTATCTCGCCACGTATAAACACGTTTTCACGTATTCGGTAGGTTAACCTCCGGTGATATTCCCGAGACGAATTCCCGCAAGGTAGCAAGCTGGAGTAGGCCCGCGTACTGCATTTCATTCAACATACAGAGTCATTACGGAGGGAGCTGATTGATGAAGATGAGGATCTGCCTGGTGTTCCTGTCGCTGTGTGTTTCCGCGGGCCGCGGAGTTTCCCAGGGGCTCGAACCGGCTGTGCCTGCCGACGCCGTATATCGCAGCGGCTATGTCTATACGGTGGATGCCAAGGACAGCGTGCAACAGAGTTTGGCCGTGCGTGATGGGAAAATCGTGTACGTGGGCAGCGATACGGGTCTGAAGTCATTCATCGGAAAGGACACGAAAGTCACGGATCTGCAAGGGCGGATGCTCATGCCGGGACTCATCGACGGCCACATGCACCCGCTCGCCGGGGGCACCGTGCTGTTGAAGTGCAACCTGAATTACGAGCGGCTCACCATCGCGCAAATGCAGGCGAAGGTGCAACAGTGCCTGGACCAGTCCAAAGACCAAGAGCCGAATGGTTGGCTCGAGGTCGTGAACTGGTTTCAGGAGGCGATGCTACCGGCCGGAACCGTGACCAACAGCGCGGTGTTGGATTCGCTGCATACCCGCCGGCCCATCTTCGTTCTCTCGTCTTTCGGGCACACAGGCCTCGCCAATTCGCGGGCTCTGGAACTTGCACACGTCACAGCGAGCACACCCAATCCGCAGGGCGGAAGGATCGCTCACGATGCATCCGGGAAGCCATCGGGCATCCTCGAGGATGCCGCGTATCAATTAGTAGAGACCGTCGTTCCGCCATCGACGCCTGCCGAGGACATCAAGGCAGCGGAGACGGCCCTGGATGCGCTGCGCGCTCAGGGCGTTACCGGTTTTTTGGACGCGGCTGCTTCGTCTGGGTCACTCGCCGCATTCGCCGGGGCGGAGAAGGATGGCAAACTGACGCTGCGCGCACATTTCGCTGTGCTCATCGGACCACCCGAGGGGAAGGATCCGCAGAAGGCAGTGGCATACCTGCAGTCGATGGCGAAGCAATATGATCAGGGGCCACTCGTCCCTGAACCGCACTTGAGCGTGCACAACGTCAAATTCTTTTTGGACGGGGTCATCACCGCGCCGGCGCAAACCGGTGCGATGCTATCCCCCTATTTCGTGAATCAAGGCACCGTGACAAGCCCGCACTGGGCACCGGGTAAGAACCGCGGACCGGACGTATATTTCCCCGCATCGGTGCTCGACCCGTTGGTGATCGCAGCAGCCAAAGCCGGGTTCGAGCCGCACATGCATGCCGACGGTGATCGCGCGGTCCGCGAAGCGCTGAATGCCATCGCAGCGTTGCGCAAGGCTGGATTCTCGAGCGACAAAATTCGTCCAGCGATCGCGCACGACGAAATCGTCGATCCGGCGGACTTCTCGCGCTACGCAGCGTTGGATGCGATTCCCGTGCTGTCGTTGCAGTGGGAAAAGCCTGCACCCGATACCATTGACGGCGCGCGGGACTATCTGGGCCCGGCACGTTTCAAGTACATGGAGCCAGCGGGTGTATTGGCCGCAGCCGGCGCGCGCATCGCCTACGGCAGCGACTGGCCGGTGGATCGGCTCGACGAATGGTTCGCGCTGAAGGTCGGCGTCACCCGCACCAATTCTGCGGACGCCGGCAAGCAATACGCGGGGCGGCTGAGCGAGGACAGCGGTCTCACGCGCAAACAGGCCTTGCGGACGATGACGATCAACGCTGCCTATGAGTTGCATGAGGACGCCAACGTAGGCTCGCTCGAAACGGGTAAGCTTGCCGATTTCGTCGTGCTCGACCGCAATTTCTTCGATGTCCCCGCCGAGCAGATCGCGAACATCAAGGTGCTGCAAACCGTGGTCGGTGGGCGCGTGGTTTATGAAGCCGGTAAAGTCGCCAATCGA
Organism: uncultured Acidobacteriaceae bacterium; assembly: GCA_963834445.1. Lineage (GTDB taxonomy): Bacteria > Acidobacteriota > Terriglobia > Terriglobales > Acidobacteriaceae > PALSA-350. Next base: position 1,008,807 of record CAWIBU010000009.1, on the reverse strand, counting down.
CATTAATGATGGAGCACACGAGTCCTGCCTATCATCCCGGCTTTTGCGGTGGCATACGCCGACTCGTTTGGATTGTTGACATACGGACCGGTTACGGCGGCGACGTTGATGATCCGTCCATAGCCAGCCTCGATCATGCCAGGCAGGAAGGCGCGCGTCGCAGAATGCGGTCTTCAAGGTAACGGCTATCATGCGGCCCCAGTCGCGCTCCACGCACTCCACAAAGGCTTTGGCGACGGCCGGTTCGCGGATCGATCCCATGCCCGCGTTGCCTGTGGGCCGGAATGCGGCGACGGCATGTGTGCTCCGGAACCTGTGTAATTACTTGAGGCGACGGACGCCGGGCCTGCGACTGAAGGCTTTATCGAATGTAATTATCTCGCCAACTCCCGACTCGAAAGAAATTTCAGCCATAAGGTGATCGGCAAAGCCAGCCGTGCTTTTGCGGGAAGCCTCCAGGGCTCTCCAGGCAATGGATGGAGATTCGATCGTTACGCCGCGGGTCTGAAGAAGGGCTTCCATTGTATTGAGAACTCGCTCTCTCTCCCACTTGCTGCGGAGAACCCAGGACAGCTCCGCCAGGACAAGAAGCGGAACGAAGACCCCCGTCGCCGACCGGGCCTCCGCAAGGGCAGAGCGAGCTCTCCGGGCTTGGGACGCATCATCATTGAGATAGGCTCGAGCCCATACATTGGTGTCAGCTGCCAGCACTACCACTGGCTCCTGGCCTTGGCGGCATCCATCTCCTCAAACGTCATCACGTTGCTGGGCTTGCCAGCCTGATCGGCCATTCTCCAGAGATCCTCGAGATCGTACAGCACAGGCTCGATCTTGATAGAACCAGTGGCGGGTATGCTGAACCGAATACGGCTTCCCTGTTGGACTCCAAGGCGCTTTCGCAGTTCCTTGGGCAACGTGACCTGGCCTTTGGAAGTCACCGTTGCTTCCACGCTGGTCGTGTTTTTCCGGGCTGCCGGCGCCATCATTCCCCCCGCCTTACATTATAGCCCGTTTCTCCTTACGTGGTTGTGAAGATAACTTGATCAGAAGAAAAGCAAGACAAGCAAAACAAGAAAAGCAGGACGAACATGACCCTAAAGCAATATGAGCCCTTGGCGATATAAACCCATTCCTGCACGCGGGGGACTTGCGCTTTTTCCTTTAGGGTCATTTTCGTCTGTCCTACCTTGCCATCGCGGATCAGGCTTTCGCTCATTCCCCCTCATTCCTACTCTCATTCCTAGGCGCTGCAGGGGAGAAATCCCGTGTACTGCTCGACGATGAGGCGTATGATTTGCGAGGGGAGAATCTTTGTGGACGGCGCTGCTTACGAAAATATTCTTCACTTGGCTGACTCACTCAGTCACGACGAAAAGTTGCGTCTGATCCGAGAACTGACGGCGCGCACGAAAGGGTCCAAGGAACAGAACGGCTCCGAGAAGGATCGGAGCATCCTTGAACTGGCGGGTCTTGGCGCAGAAATCTGGGATGGAATCGAGGCGCAGGAGTACGTGCGTAACGAACGCATTTCATGGAATGGATAAAGCGTCTCACGGGACAAATCGTGGGACTGGACACAGCCCCTCTCATCTATTTCATCGAACGTCACCCTCTGTATTACCCGCTGGTCGAACCTTTTTTCGCAGCCGTCGAGCACGGTGAGGTAGAGGTTGTTACTTCGGCGCTTACCTTGACCGAGGTCTTAGTTCACCCCTTCCGGCATGGCAATCAGGCTCTGGTGCGCGAATATTCCGATATTTTGTTACGCGCTCGCAACTTCTCTACACTTCCGGTCTCGGCCGAGATCGCGGTGGAAGCGGCACGCCTGCGCGCAATCCACGGAATTCGCACCCCAGACGCGATTCAACTGGCAGCGGCGCACGAAGGTAAAGCGGTCGCATTCCTGACCAATGATGATCATCTGGAAAAGGCCGCGCGCATGCAACTGCTGGTGCTGAAACGCATGACTCCCTAACTAGGGAACGCAGGACAGACGAAAGTGACCCTAAAGCAACTGGCCCGGCTGCCCTGCGATCTGCTTGCTAGGGGGTGAATACCATTGTGGACTGCCTCTCGTCTGCGGCGGTCTTCCTTGGGCGCCCGCGCTTTTGCACGGTCAAGCTGCGGTGGGTTTCCCGTTCGAGCGACCGGATGAATTCTTTCGTTCCGAGAGGCCGCCCTGTGTAAGTGCAGTTGCGTATCGCGGTCAACTCGGATTCGGCTTCCCCCGCGGCGAGAAAGGTTCGCCATTCGCGTACCGGCCATCAAGCCTGCCACGCCTCCATCGCGAGGGAGGCGTTGGGTCGGACTATACCGCAATGTGCGCTGGCGCTGGACCATTCCCAGTTCTCGGCTTTGGCTACAAGGCCAGCACGGACTGGATTCAACTCTGTGTAACGGAGCGCTTCCCAGAGATGCGCCTCATCCAGGGGGCAGGAGTAGAACCTGCCTTGCCACACATGGCCGCTGGAATGATGGGTGGCATTCCAATAGGCAGCGTATCTGCCATGTGTGTCCTTCAAAGCCCGCGCGAGGGAGTCAGGCTCGCCTGGAATCACGATGAGATGGATATGGTTGGACATCAGACAGTAGCCAATGAGCGTCAAGCTGTGCAACTCAATGCTCTGGCGCAAAAGATCAAGGTAAACCCTGCGATCCGCATCACCATCAAGGATGAACCGTCGCCCGTTCCCTCGCTGGGTCACGTGATGCGGCATCCCAACGGCCACGACTCGCGCCAATCGCGTCATGAGCGGCACCTCGCGTTAGAGATGAACCTCTTTGCGGCTCATATTGGCTACGCAACCTTTGGCAGCCAAGCAACCCCACTACATCATGCACGCCAACTGATAAACTTCTCTCGAGCGGCTCATTAAGAATTTCTCAGGTTTCGGGCTTTGCTGCGTCCTTCTACATGCAGGAGTGGGTTTATCTCGCCAAGGGCTCATATTGCTTTAGGGTCATGTTCGTCTGTCCTGCTTTTCCCTGTCCTAGAGGGCGGCGTGTTGGGGATGCGTGACAGGGGATGCGTGACAGGGGATGCGTGACAGGGGATGCGTGACAGACAGGGGATGCGTGACAGACAGGGGATGCGTGACAGGGGATGCGTGACAGACGAAACAATTCCCAATCTCCCCTGTGCGAGGTTAAGAAGTTATTTCGTCTGTCCCGCATCCCCCGAACTCTGTGTAACGGAGCGCTTCCCAGAGATGCGCCTCATCCAGGGGGCAGGAGTAGAACCTGCCTTGCCACACATGGCCGCTGGAATGATGGGTGGCATTCCAATAGGCAGCGTATCTGCCATGTGTGTCCTTCAAAGCCCGCGCGAGGGAGTCAGGCTCGCCTGGAATCACGATGAGATGGATATGGTTGGACATCAGACAGTAGCCAATGAGCGTCAAGCTGTGCAACTCAATGCTCTGGCGCAAAAGATCAAGGTAAACCCTGCGATCCGCATCACCATCAAGGATGAACCGTCGCCCGTTCCCTCGCTGGGTCACGTGATGCGGCATCCCAACGGCCACGACTCGCGCCAATCGCGTCATGAGCGGCACCTCGCGTTAGAGATGAACCTCTTTGCGGCTCATATTGGCTACGCAACCTTTGGCAGCCAAGCAACCCCACTACATCATGCACGCCAACTGATAAACTTCTCTCGAGCGGCTCATTAAGAATTTCTCAGGTTTCGGGCTTTGCTGCGTCCTTCTACATGCAGGAGTGGGTTTATCTCGCCAAGGGCTCATATTGCTTTAGGGTCATGTTCGTCTGTCCTGCTTTTCCCTAGGGTCATGTTCGTCTGTCCTGCTTTTCCCTCTGCTTTTCCCTGCTTTTCCCTGCTTTTCCCTGCTTTTCCTGTCCTGCTTTTCCTGCTTTTCCTCTGTCCTGCTTTTCCTCTTGCTTTTCCTCTGCTTTTCCTTTAGCGGCGAAGATGAGTCAAGGTGAATTAGGGAGTTCCAGGCGCTGCAACGAGTGCGATGATCATGGGAGAAAGGTCGCGAGAAATTAGTAACATCATCGGACAATGCCGACGTCTAGGCTGTATCTGTAGTGCTTTCTCCGACAATCACCGCAAACCCAACGATACTCACTTCTCACTTTCAGAGGACTGGTCGTTTTGTCATCCACCTTCAAAACTCTTACTAGGCCACCAAGAAGAACGCGCTTTTTCTTGGGATCGTCTTCCTTTTCCATGAGCTTGCCCAGGAAAAGATGTTCGGTACTTCCCGGTTCTGCTACATATCCTGGAAGTTTATTCAGCGAGTTGCCAATTAGCGCCTCTAGCTGGTTTTTGATCGTTTTCCATCCTTGTGTTCTGGAGCGAAGTGGGGAATTCTCATCATGAGCCAAATATTCGACCAATTTTGCTACTCCCACTGCAGCGGCTTCCTCCGACAGAAAATCAGATATGCGCTCCAACGGTTCGTGCGTCGCCTTTCCTAATTGCTGCGCGATCTTTTCCAGCACTTGCAGTTTTTGGAGTACATGCTTAAGCAGGTCCGGCTGCGCTTTGTGAATTTCCTTCAATAGTTCCAGAGCATGGGCATAAGGTACATGAATGTGGATTGGAATGTGCAAAGGATCTGCGAGGTGATGTGCCCCGATCACGACGACTGTTAGTTTGACGGCGTTACCTACGAGTTCAGGTGTCGCTTTCAGGTGATTACCTGTGAAGGAATATTTCTGTTGCTCTTTTGGATATTTGTTCAGCCATTCGCATCGTCTTTCCTCACATAAGGGATAGAATCCTATTTCACCTTTCCATGTCAGACCGAGACCCTTGAGTACTCCTAGCGAAACTCCGCTGCTTTCGAGCCTAAATGTTCCAGGGTATGGTGTGGCTAGCCAAGAACGCTGCCTCCCGTAGATATCATCGAATTCATGGTCGACCTTATTTCTCAGGATTAGTTGTTCTCGCTCGATCCCTATTATTGCGGTGTTCAACTCATGCCGGACGGTTCCAAGGCGCTTAGTTGCTTTCAGCAATGCCCTTCGGACCTTGCGCACTTCTCGCTGGAGCGAGTCAATGTTGCCTTCGTTGGACGACCGAGTCTCGCTAGTCTCTGCTCCTGCTCCAATCGCCTGACTACTGGCACGGCCCTCGCCCGAGCGATTTTCGATGAGCTGCGCGGGTTGATCTTCACGTTCTTTCCGAGGAGCTTCCATCTGTGCTCGCCTATGTCTACGAACGATGACGAGGATGGAAACTGTTGCAACTAGATTAGCGGCAGCGCTGACTTCCAAAACCCACAAAACGATCTCTTGGGGAGCCATAATGCGTGAAATATAGCATGAGGAAGCTTGCCGGCCTTTTTTGTTGCGGGTAGTGTCCTTTACCACACTCCAGTCTGTCCTGCTTTTCTCTGCTTTTCTTGTCCTGCTTTTCTTTAGACACCGCTGACGAATGCTCTGTATTTCTCGGCGACGCTCGATGGATAGGGGATGAAAATACGACCGTGCCGATCAATGGGCCAGGAATTCTTTTAACCAAGAACGCAAATATCGTATCGGTCAGCTTCCTTGATCCCGACTGAGTATCGGCCGGTGCCCCATTTTGTAGGAGGAACGAGTGAGAGTCCGCGTCTACTTTCTGATCCATCCTACGTTGGTCGTACTGCACGTTCCACCCTGGCAAGACTTCTTTCGCCTTTTTCGGCGGTCATCAGAAACAGCAGTCCCAAAACCCGTGCAGCGCCGGCTACAGAAGCAGCCGCCGAATTGCAGCGAGCGGGCTGACCACCACACGACTGCTTGACCGCCGCCAACACTAACCATGGCCCAGCCAGTCACAAGCCCATCGTCGGGCGACTTGCGACTGTCCTTTTCACCGTCGATGACGGGGTCATGTCCGTCTGTCACGCCTCTGGTCGTCACGCCTCTGGTCGCAGTGATGGCATCTTCCGCAATGAGAAGGATTTTACTGCCTGGGTTATGAATGACTTTTGGGACCATTTGAGCGAAGGTCGCGCTCGGCTTCAGCGCCAGCATTGCGAGGGAGTTTGCTCAACGAGTCGTCGGACCGGGCATATCTGTAGCTGACGATAGCTGAACATAGTTAGCGGTTTGGGAGAAAGCCAGCCTTTAATGGGCTGGCTTTTTCGTTTGCGACCCAAGAAATCACGGTAGGTCCAACGTAATTTTCAAAGCCGCTTCTATATTGGCCATCTGAGAACGATTGAGCTTACCCAGAGGCTTCGCTAGACGCCCCTTGCTGATTGCACGAATCTGTTCACAGATGGCGATTGAATCCATCGTCAGACCTCCGGTTCCTGCTGAAAAAGGAACGTGGCTTGGATAGATTCTGGGTTTGTTTGCAGCATCAGTGAACGGGACGATAATCACGACAGGGCTGCTGCGGTTTAGAGCGTCACGACTGATTACGACAACAGGGCGCTTTCCTGATTGTTCTGAACCCTGCGCGGGGTTGAGATTCGCCTCGAAAATGTCACCGCGCTGAACTGGTGGCAAGTTCAAGTTCTTCCTCACGATCCTCGCTCAACCCAAGTGCTTCCCAGTCACTTGGCTCAAACTCCTCGGACAAGAGGCTTGCCTCTTTCTGATAATCGGCATCCTCTGCCATCATCGCAAAGGCGGCGTCAATCTGACGGCGCTTGTGCAGCTTCACGTAAGCTTGGATGGCGGTCACAAAGAAGTCATTCAGGCTAAACGATGCAGAGCAGTTCGCCTTTTCAGTATCCACGAAATATTTGGCTTGATCGTATACGGGACGGGGTATGCGCACCGTGGTAGCGCGGGTGTCACGGCTTGCAACTGCCGTAGGCATGATAACCCTCCTTTTATGTTCCATTTGCGGCTCTTCTATCCTTTTCATCACACTCTTTAGACGCAGCTTGACACCAAAGGATGCACCGAAAAGCAAATCAGATTCAACACCACTTTGCGATGCAATATCTGCTGTATTCATAAGAGTATGCAGTGTAAACGCCAAAAGTCAATCACGCGCTTAGGCAACTTTCAGTATTTTAGGATGTTCCCGATTCTGCACTTTATGATGCTGACCTATCACCAACGAATCCAAGAGTAACAAACTCTCGGCCGCAAAGGAGAACAAAAAGCGAATAAAATCCTGATATGCCTCCACCCCAAAAACTGCCGCCCACACAGGTTCTCGACCGGCTGATCCGTCGCCTGGAAAAGAGGATCGAAGCCCTACAGCGGGTCAAGTTCGAAGGGCATGGGCCGGTGATTACGGAACTGGAAGTGGAACGTATCCATCCAGGCAACTACACGGTTGACGGTTAGGGCGGTGAGCTGAGAACTTAGTTAGCCATTCTGGCGGCGTAGGCGGTTGGGGTTAACTCAGCGAGGGATTGGATGGAGCGGGTGGCGAGTCCGGGAAGGACGTCGCCAAGGTATTTCCGGATGGGGATGTTGAGCCGGCGGCAGCTCTCGACGACAGAGAAGATGGCGGCGATCTTTGGTCCAGCTTCCTTACTTCCCAGATGCAGCCAGTTCTTTCTGCCGATTGCTATGGAGCGCATCGCGTTCTCGGCGAGGTTTGTACTGAGCTCGAGTTCCGGATATTTGAGGAACACCGTCAGTTTGCTCCAGAGCGACAGCGTGTAGTTGGCGGCCTGTCCGGCCGCGCTCTTGGGCAATGCGGTTTTCTTCAGGGCCAGTGCGGCAGTGCGCAGGCGCTGCAGCAGTTCGGGCGCCAGCTCTTGCCGGAGAGCGTGGCGTTGCGCCTGATCCAGGTTCTGTTCGTGAGCTCTGCGGTCGATGGCGAACAACTCATCCATCAGTGCGACGATCTGCGCCGAGTCCTGATCGTTTGCATTGAGCTTGACGGCATCCACGTACTTGCGCCGCGCGTGGGCGAGACAGCAGGCGTGAACCATCTTCGGGCCGCCGACGTGGTTGTATCCTTGATAGCCGTCGGTCTGAAGCAGCCCATTGAAATCGCCCAGGAACTGCTTCGGGCCCTCGCCTTCGCGCCCCATCCGGAAGTCGAACACCACGCCTTTGCCTGGCGAGCCGTACTGCCACATGTAAGCCTGGTGATTGCGTCCGCGCTTGTCATGCGTCTGCACGCCTATGGGCGTTTCATCGGCCTGGATATATGTTCCGGCGAGCACTTCGCGCTTCATCGCCGCCACGATCGGTATCAGTAACTCTCCGACCCGCAGCACCCCATCGTTGAGCGTCGATGGCGCGATCTGGACACCGGCATCTCGCTGGATGATAGCCAGCTGACGATAAAGCGGCAGCGACGCGCAGTACTTACCCACCATCGCCTCGATGATCAACTGGTCGGAGAGAACCGACTTGGCCACGATGCGCTCCGGCACCGGCGCCGTCTGCACTCCCTGCTCTTGGCAACTCCTGCAGGCCCGCTTCTCACGCTTGATGACGCGCACGAAGTACTCAGCCGGGCGAACGTCAAGCACTTCCGTTTCTTCGTAGCCGATCACCGTGGTTTGCTTGCCGCATTGGCCGCAGTTGCATTGTTCGGGCGTACAGGCGACGATCTGCTCGACGCGTTCCAGATGGCTGGGCAGCTCCTGCCGCCCGGGATGCTTGCGGCGCGGCTTGCCGCTGGAGGAAGTGTTGCCTTCGGCCGGCGGCGCTTTGATCGGTTCGCGTTCGCTCTCGGCTTCCACCTCCTGGCTCGATACGCCCGGCTCCAGATCCAACAGTTGCAGTTGCAAATCGCTCAGCGTCTCGCTGCCCTTGCCGTACCGGGCGATACGGTCCAGGCGAAGGCGCTCTTCCAGAACCTTGATCTTTATCTCCGCCAGGGCCAGCGCCTGATCCTTGCGAGACAACAGTTGATCCCTATCTGCGATCTGTTGGTCTCTCTCCACCAGGGCCGCCTGAAGCTGCGCGAGGATCTCGCTAAGCTTCCGATCAGGTTGCGGAATCGATTGTGCAGGGGGATTCAAGATGTCTTATAGATAGCAGACATTCGTCGTCGATTAGGTGGTAAATCACCAGTCTTTATGCGGTTTTCCGTGACTCTTTCGATTCCTCACCCACGGCTCGGCGATACCATTTCCGCGGCCTCGTCTGGATCAGGTCGATGCCTCCGATCAGCAACGCAAAGTGTTCCTGGCTTAGCTGTAACCGCTTCTCGCCCCCGGCAGGCGCGGGCCAGTAAAGACGTCCGCCCTCCATGCGCTTGGAACATACCCATAACCCGGTACCATCAAAAAAAACCAGCTTCAGGCGGTTTCTTCGCGCGTTGGAAAACAAAAAGATGTGTCCGCTGGTCGGATCGCTTTCCAGCACATCACGGATCTTGCCGTAAAGACCATCGAAACCCATGCGCATATCCGTGATTCCGGTCGCAACGTATACGCGCGTCGCCGCTCCTAACGCGAACATCGCCTCAGCCTTCCAGAGCCGCGACTAGCTGCTTCAGAACAGAGACATCGAATCCGGCTTCGACAATAATGCGCCGCCCGTTGGCAAGCTCCACACGCAGACCGCCGCTCAAGGATGGCGCGCCGACCAGATCGACTGGGAACAACCCTTGCGCTGCAGTCGATGCTCGACGCCTGCGACACCGGGCACGATAATAATCCAGCGTGTGAAGTGCGACACCGCGCGCACTCGAGAATGCCTTGCGGCTCAATCCGCTTTGCTCAAAATCCCGCACCAGGCTCTCTGCTTCCGCCTGGCTCCGACGAGGTCTCTCAACAACCGCTTTCGTATCTCCCATGCCTCCACTTCAACATGCAATCAGATCGGTGAAAAGAGTGGCTTTGCTCGGATGGATACAGTGGAACGGCATTACCTGGGCGGGGCGAAGGTTTATTTGGAAGGGTGAGCGAACAACTCGATTCCGATAGGCGCTGCGCCAATTTCTTGATCCCTGAAGTGGGAGTGGGGATCGGGCAACCCTACAACGATGAAGGGGCTTCCTGGGAAGATGGCGAGCACATAAGCCGGGTCATCAAACCACCATTCTTCCCAGCCAACGGTCTTGCCTTTAACGAGCTTTGCTTTCCTGCCTTTTAGCCGCTCACCAACCTTGCCTACCCAAAGGGTTCCGTCAGACTCAAAGCTTATTGAGTAAACCCGCTCACCAATGGGAGGTACGGCCCGGTTCAAGCCATTGGCCATGAAAGCGAATGAGGCTTCTTGTATTTGTGGGATGTGGGAGGCAAGAAAGAACTCGGGAGCGTCACTCATGCCCACATTGTATGAAATGATGCGATGGAGTTTTCAGAAAGAGATTGCGATGGCCGTTCCAGCGGATTTTAGCTGTTCACTTCAGATTCAGAATAACCAACTACAGAGCGTGCTCAGTCCGAGTGCCATCTGCCCCCATTGTGAAAAAGCATCAACGTTCGCGGTGAGATGCCACAGTTTGACCTTCGTGAGTAACGCCGACTCGGAAGTTCGCCTCATTCTTGTATGCAACTATGCGCCCTGCCAACGGCTATGTTTTGTGCTTATCGGGATCCACGTGGGGTTTATGAGCTTAGGTCAACCCATTCCTTTTATATGTACCCATCGCGTGCTGTCTCACCTCGGCATCCGGCGATACCTGGGAGCATCGCGGAGGATTGGGAAGAGGCACAGAAGGCAATGCAGGCTGGCGCTGTGAAGGCAACGGCGATGATGGCGCGGCGGGTTCTCTACGGAGTGCTCATAGATAAGGGTTGCACAGTGAGACCCCTAAAGGACGGTTGCGCGGAGTTGATAGCCAAAGAACGACTTCCTCGCATGTTCGATAGCTGGCTTACTGCAATCACCGAAGACGGCCACGATGCCGCGCATCCAGACAGAGCACTAAACGTGAGCACCGACAACATCGTCGAAACGATGGCCTACACGGAAGAACTCTTGAACGCGCTTTACATCGAACCCTGGAAGTTTGCTCAACGGGTAGCGAGAAACGCCACACCAACGCCCCCGTAATCGTCACAAGACACTCTGCAAAAATCCCTACAATTCTTACCGCCATCGCTCGCACCATTGCCCACAGATACAAGCAACAATCACCCACACAAATAGGTTTTGGCTGCGGTCCGCCGCCATTTCTCACAAATCCATTGCGAGAACGAACCAATCCTTCAATTGTGAGAACCTTGTGAGATTAGGTGCTTTGATTGTTGCTGGGATTCTGGCGTTTCCTGCTGATTCTGTCGGGTCTATCTGGTAGCGTCATCGGGGATCGAACCCGAACTCTCCGCCTTGAGAGGGCGGCGTGTTAACCAATTACACCATGACGCCACGGTGGGGGTCCGACAAGCATTAGTATAGCAAAGCGGCGGTGGCGGAGGCCCAGGCTACAGACCTAACTTCCTTACCTCATCGTTGTAATACTTGCGGTAGAGGATGTCCCATTCCTGACTGCCTTCCACGATGATTTTGCGCTGAGAGCCGATCTTCAGGCGGGCAGCCTGGTCGATCTTCATCTCGTCGGTCAACACTTTTTCGAGCGCCTTGCGGGCTTCCTGGCGGATGGTGTTGCGGTTGTCCAGAAACTCACATTCGTCGGTTTCCGCGAGTGTGTCCGCGACCACGTGCGCCAGTTTGTTCAGCTTGTCACGCGAAAGTCTCACAAGACCGCCTTGTACTTCTTGGCCAGTTCCTGCTTCACCTTTTTGAACATCTCGGCATAGCTGGCGCCGGTGCGGCGCATGTCTTCCTGGTAGGCGTCAAGGATGACGCGCACCTCTTCGTTGATGCGGTCTTCCAGCGACAGCTCTTCCAGAATGGCGGCGTTTACACGCTCCACCACTACATTTACTTTGCCTGCCTGGATCATCTTGGCTTCGATCAATTGGTTGACCGTTTGGCGCGCCAGATAATTCACGTACTCCCGCGAAAAAATCATGTGATCTGACTCGGACTATAGCATATCTGCCAGGCCAGCCTGGCTGCGACCGGGGCCGCGGGCAGGCGGAATCAGGCGCACGGAGACGAAGACATCTGCGACAATAGACCGGCATATGCAGCCCGACGATTTGCTCTCCCTGAAAGACGACATGGTGGCCTTTATCGAAGGCCACGCCATGCGCCGACTACCCGGGTTTATCACCGAAGATCTGCCGACTGTGCTGTGGGAAGACGAAGACAACCCCGACAGCTGGAAAGACTTCGTCGAGATGGCCAAAACCGCCTCTGCGCCGTTCGTCACCATGAGCGACGTCCGGCTGGAAAAAGAAGACATCGCTCTCCTGCTGGAGCAGATTCGCGATGACAATTTCCCCGACGAAGCAGCGGCCGAAGTCCACGAGGCACAGTACCTGGTCAATTACGTGGGCAAAGTTGGGTTTGTCCAGCTTGGTTTTGCCCACCAGGGCATCCTCTTCGTGCATGAGAATGCGACCCCCTGGTATGAGCGCTACCAGCAACTGCTGGAGTTCGTGGAAGACTTCGGGGACGTGGTTTTCGAAGACGACGAGGACGAAGAAGAAGGGTGAATGCTGTCAGTTCCCCCGCCCTCAACGCGGAGTTTCCTACCCATTGGGTTCTGCCGGCGGCCAACTCGGCGGCGGCAACCCTGGCAAAAAGCGCCGGGCTGCCGCTGATTGTGGCCGAGCTGCTGTCGGCGCGGGGCGTGGGCAACGCGGCCGAGGCGGAGTTCTTCCTCCATCCCCGGATGGAACACCTGCTGGATCCCTACGTCATGCTGGGGATGGCGGCGGCAGTCACGCGGCTGCAGGCAGCGATCGCTGAGCGCGAATCTATCCTCATTTACGGCGACTACGACGTGGATGGCACAACCGCCATCGTGCTGCTCAAGACCGCAATCGAGATGCTCGGCGGGGTGGTCGATTTCCACGTGCCGCACCGTCTGCGCGAAGGCTATGGCATGCAGGCAGAGGTGCTGCTGGCAGCAGCCGCCCGGGGCGTGCGCCTGGTGGTCAGCGTGGACACCGGGATTCGCGATTTTGCCGCGGCGGACGCGGCCGCCCGGCTGGGGCTTGATCTCATCGTTACCGATCATCACCTGCCGCATGTCGGCCTGCCCCAGGCGCTGACCATCCTCAACCCTAACCAGCCGGGGTGCGGGTATGAGTGCAAGCATTTATGCGGGGCTGGGGTGGCGTTCAAGCTGGCGCAGGCGCTGCTGGAGGCATGGGATCGGGAACGTACGCGGGCCAAGATTCTGCCTTCGTTTCTCAAGATGCTGGCGATCGCTACGGTTGCCGATGCCGTTCCCTTGCTGGGAGAAAACCGCGTGTTCGCGAGCGTTGGGCTGGAGCAGTTGCGTCGCCCGGCCAGCGCCGGCCTGCGCTCCCTGATGCAGGTGGCTAAGCTCGATCCGGCGCAGCGGGCGGTGACGGCGACCGACCTGGCTTTCCGCATCGCGCCGCGCATCAACGCCGCCGGGCGCATGGATGTGGCCTCGGACGTAGTCGAGCTCTTCACCACGCGCGATGCGGTGAGAGCGGTCGAACTGGCGGCCAAACTCGACCGCCTGAACGGTGAGCGGCAACAGGCCGAAGCGGGCATGCTGGCGCAAATCGAGCGCCGCCTGCAGGAGGAGCCAGCGTTTCAGACCAGCCGCTGCATCGTGGTCGAAGGCGACGGCTGGCATCGTGGGGTTATCGGGATTCTTGCCTCGCGCGTGGTCGACCGGACGCGGCGGCCGGCCATGGTGATTGCGCTTGAGGGCGATGAGGCCTATGGATCGGGACGGTCGGTGCCCGGGTTTCATCTGTTGCAGGCGATCGAGAGCTGCAAGGAGTTGTTCACGCGCTTTGGCGGCCATGCCCACGCCGTCGGTTTTAGTCTGCCTGCGGAACGCGTGCCCGCGTTGAAGAGCCATCTCGAAACCTGGGCGGGCCTGCATGTGGAGCAGGCAGCGCCCACGCTGCTGTGCCACGCGGTGCTACCGCTGGACCAGGTTACCGATGCCCTGTACAGCTGGCTGCGCAGGCTTGAGCCGCTGGGCAACGGCAATGAAGAACCGATCTACGTGGCTTACAACGCGCGGCTCACGGCTCCAGTGCGGTTGATCAAGGAACGGCATATTTGCCTGCAATTGGCCCAGGGCATGCGGGGCGCCAGCCTTTCGGCCCTGGGATGGCATTGGGCGGAGCGTGTGCAGGCGCTGGGACTGGAGCAGGGATCGGTGATCCACCTGGCCTACAAGCTGCGGGAGAATTTGCGTCCGGGATACTCCGGGTTGGAGCTGGAGATCGCGGATCTGGTTCCGGCCGGGTTAACTCAGTGAGTGGGTGGCCCAGGTCTCGCTTCTGAGACCTGGGTTCCTTCGCAACGACAAACCCAGGTCGCAAAAGCGAGATGGGCCACCCACTCACTGGTGTAGTCCGTCACTCAGAGAGTCATGGGCTGGTCAGGTTTGTTTCACTGGTCAGGTTTGTTTCCCACCAGAAAGCGTGGCGCGGACGAGTATAGACTTCGTGCATGGCACGCGGGCTTTTTATTACGTTTGAGGGCCTGGATGGGTCGGGTAAAAGTACCCAGCTTCGCCGGCTGAAGGAATGGTTGGAAGCGGCCGGACGGACGGTCACGGCCACCCGCCAGCCCGGGGGCACGCGCGTGGGCGACCGCATCCGTTCCCTGCTGCTGGATTCACGCACCGATAGCCTCGCCCCACTGGCGGAGCTGGGCCTAATGTTCTCAGACCGCGCACAGTCGATTGCCCAGGTGATCGAGCCCGCGCTGGCGGCGGGGCAGATCGTGTTGTGCGACCGTTTTACCGATTCCAGCGAAGCTTACCAGGGGGGCGGCAGGCAGCTGGGCAGCCAGGTCGTGCGCGACCTGCATGCCGCCTTGTGCGGTGGGCTTGCGCCTGACCTGACCCTGCTGCTGTTGCCGGACTTCGATACTTCCCTCGCGCGCGCCCGGCAGCGCAACCAGCGCACCGCCGCCGCCACCGGCAGCGACGAGAACCGGTTCGAAAAGGAAAACTCCGCGTTTTATCGCCGCGTGTTCGATAAATACCTCGAGATCGCGGCGCGCGAGCCTTTGCGTGTGGTCGCAATCGACAGCGATGGCTCCATTGATGAAGTACACGAGCGCGTCGTACAAGTGGTAAGAGGTCGTTTGTAGTGGGCACAACGGTTTCACCGCCAGCGTGGCAGCAGCAAGCATGGGTCGTGCTGGAACGGGATGGGTATCGGTTTCCTCCAGGCCTGCAACTGAATCTGCCGTTTTATTTGCTGCGCCGCTTTTTCAAGCCGGCGAACCCCATCGCGCTGTTCGAACACCTGGCGCAGACCTATGGGCGCATGGCTCACTACCGGCTCGGGCTTTCCCACATCGTCTTCATCAACGAGCCGGAATTTATCCACGAGATCCTCATCAACCAGCCGCAGAATTTCATCAAGGAGCGGACGCAGCGGCGAATGAAAATCCTGCTGGGTGAGGGCCTGATCACCAGCGACGGCGAGGTCCACCGGCGTCAGCGACGCATTGCCGCGCCTGCCTTCCACCGCCAGCGTATCCAGGCCTACGGCGCCGTCATGGTCGATCGCGCGGCCCATCTGCGGGAGCAGTGGCAGCCGGGCGTGGCGCTGGATGTTGCCTCGCAAATGATGCAACTCGCGCTGCAGGTGGTGGCGCGCACGCTGTTCAATACCGACGTTACCGAAGACGTGCTGCAGATTAACGACGAGGTCAACGTGATCATGCAGCTCTACAACTTTCTCATCGCGCTGCCGCGGGCGGAAGCGTATCTGCACTGGCCGATTCCCGGGCTGATTCGCTTTCGCCGCGCGCGCGGCCGGCTCGACAAGGTGGTGCAGAGGATGATCGCAGAGCATCGCGCGGATGGAGTGGACCGCGGTGACCTACTCTCCATGCTGCTCGAGTCGCGCGATGAGGAGTCGGACCACTCGGGCATGACCGACGAACAACTGCGCGATGAGGTGCTCACCATCTTTCTCGCCGGCTATGAGACGGTTGCCAATGCGCTCACCTGGACCTGGTACCTGCTGGCGCAGAATCCCGAGGCGGAGGCGCGCATGCATGCCGAGATTGACGAAGTGCTGGGCGGCCGGCTGCCTACGCTCGAAGATATGCCTCGCCTTCGGTATACGGAGATGGTGCTGGCTGAGTCGATGCGTCTGTATCCGCCGGCCTGGGCTATGGGCCGGCAATCGACTGCCGATGTGGAGATTGGGCCTTATCGTTTTCCCTCGGGAACGTATTTCTTCTTTAGCCAATACATCATGCAAAGGACGGCAGAGTATTTCCCTGACCCGCTGCGGTTTGATCCTGATCGCTTTCTTCCAGAGAACAAGGCGGGCCGGCCGCGGTTTGCTTATTTTCCCTTTGGCGCTGGGGGCAGGCAGTGCATTGGGGAAGCGTTTGCCTGGATGGAAGGAGTGTTGATGGTGGCCACCCTTGCGCAGCGATGGCGGCTGCGGTTTGTTGCCGGGCAAACGGTCGAGGTGCAGCCCAAGATCACGCTGCGGCCTAAGTACCCGATGATGTTTATTCCCGAGGAGCGGTAGCGGGACGTTTGCTACCCTTGTTTTGTGGGCTTCGATCAATTTGCGGGGAATGCTTCGACCGTGCGCCATCTGCGGGAGGCGATTGCGGCGGAGCGAATGCCGCCGGCACTCATTTTTACCGGGCCACGGGGCGCCGGCAAATACACGCTGGCCATTATGCTGGCGCAAACGATGGCCTGCCTGCAGCACCCCATCCGCGACGGCCTGCCCGACTTCTGCGGAGTGTGTAGCAACTGCACACGGATTGCGCTTTCCCTGCCGCTCGCGGAGCGGGTCAGCGAAGCCATCGCCGCCCGAGAAGACTTACGCGAGGTCGACAAGAAAGAAACCCGCATCCTTATCCAAACGCACCCCGATGTCGTGGTGATTCCGCCTGACCCACCGCAGTTGCTGATCAAGATGGGCCAGGTGCGCAGCGTGATTCAGCGCATCTACCGGTTGCCCGCCGATGCTCCGCGCGCGGTTTACATCTTCACCAGCACGGCCTTCATGAAAGAGGCCGCGAATTCGCTGCTCAAGATTCTCGAAGAGCCGCCGGCCTACGCGCACATTTTTCTGCTCGCAGAAAATCCTGGCGAACTACTGCCCACCATCCGTTCGCGTGCCGGCATCTTTCGCCTGGGCGCCCTGCCGCCGGAACAAATCGAGGCGCTGCTGGCTGAGCGGCGAACCGACTGGAAACCGAAACAGCGCGCGCTGGTAGCACGCCTGGCCGAAGGAGCCATCGGTCAGGCCCTGGGCTTCGATCTGGAAGGCTATCTCGCCAGCAGGCAAGACGCTTTGGTGATTCTGCATAACGCAACCGGCACCACCGACGCTGAACTTGGGGCTCTCTTTCGCGTGACCGAGACCTACCGCGCAGGCGCCGAGGGGCAGCAAAAGACCAGCGCGCTGTTGCATGCATTTTCCAGCCTGCTCGAAGATCTTTTGATGCTGCATTCTGGAACCGCGCACCTGCTGCGCAACATTGACCTGACCTCTGAGCTGACGCGCATGGCGGAAAGTATCACAATTGCCTGGATTGAATCGGCTGTCCGCGGCGTTGACCAGGTAGAGCAAGGGATGCGTCGTAACCTGCTGCGCTCGCTATCGCTCGATTCCTTCGCGGTTGGCCTGACACGTTCGTAACCTACGCCGTATTGCGCCACTCGTTGGCGGTAAAACCCCGAAGGCAACATCCTGCATCCTACCCGTCAGAAACCAAAACAATGTCCGACTCTTCAGCCATTCCGAAGGCGAAACCTGTTGCAGTAAACCCGGCGCCGGTTGCCTCTGTTAGCACCGCAGGACCGCGCAAGCTCATTCGACCCCCTTTGCCTGTGGGCATAGCGAACGGTCCCTACCCCGCGCGGCTGGCCGCGATCACGCCGCAGCGGAAAGCAAGCGCCGGCCGCGAGGCGAGCTCGCACGCTGAAGCGTTTTATTTCCAAAAGCAAATTCAAGGCCAGACGTTGATGACGTTTGTGCTTGAAGACGGCGAACAGATCGAAGGTTATATCGAATGGTATGACCGCGCAGCTATCAAGGTGCGTCACGGCAGGGTGCGCACGCTCATCTACAAGTCCAGCATCAAGTATCTGTACAAGGCCTCAGAAAAATCGCGTTAACGAGCAGCCTTTTGCAGCCGGTCACGGATGGCCACGCCAAGACCTTCGTTGGCCGGTAGAGGGCAAAGGATCACCGAGGCCCCGGCCGCATCCAGCTCACGCAGACCTGCGAAGAGGCGATGCGCCAGTTGATCCTGATCGGCCAGAACACCCCAGGGGAAAATCAGAAAACCTGAGCCGAGGTCTGCAGCGCCGGGCAACATGATGCCAACGGATTCTCCGGCGGCTTGCAGTTCCCTGCCAAGGCGCACGATTTCTTCTATATCCCCATCCACCAGCCCATCCACTAGAATGAGCCGCGCTCGAGGCGAGTAATGCTTCAAGCCCACCCCCGGAGAGGGCAGCGACTGAGGCGCCGCGGTAGTCGCCTGCGGTTCGCGATACGCCACCAGCGAAGGGCACACCGCCTGTATCTGTTGCAAGGTCAGCATGCCGGGGCGGTAGAGGATCGGCGGCTCCTCACATACATCGACCACGGTCGATTCGAGCCCTAGCGCCGTTTCCCCCGAGTCGATTACGGCGTCGATACGTCCATCCAGATCCTGCAATACAAACTCCGCGCGCGTGGGGCTGGTTCTGCCGAAGGAATTGGCGCTAGGCGCTGCGATCGGCACCCCGGCAAGCTCGATCAGCCGGCGCGCAACCGGGTGGCGCGGCATCCGTACGCCCACGCGGTCACGCCCCGCGGTGACGATCACTGGGACGGCAGCGCCCCTGGGCAGCAATAAAGTCAACGGACCGGGCCAGAAGGCATCCATCAACAAGCGGCCGTTGTGCGGAATGCCGGCAGAGACGTTGTGTAGCTGTTCCTGGTTGGCAACGTGCACGATCAACGGATCCCATGCCGGCCGCTGCTTGGCCGCGAAGATGGCGCGCACTGCGGCTTCATCCAGGGCATTGGCGCCCAGGCCGTAAACCGTCTCAGTCGGGAAAGCAACCGTGCCGCCATCGCGCAGGATGGCCGCAGCCTGCGCTAACGCCGGCGCATCGAGGGCATTCGCATCCACAAACAGGCGCAGTGTTTTTTTCAAGGTCACCTGTGCCATTTTCCCATGTTGTCTGCGGTGGTATAAACTCCGCCCTATGCAGGCGATGGAAACAGAAGTGAAACTGCGCGTGTTGGACCGCGAAGTATTTGAGCAGAAACTGCCCGCGTTGGGGTTCACGCGCGTTACCGCGCGGACGATGGAGCGTAACACGTTGTACGACACCCCGGCGCGTGGGTTGCGCAATTCGCGGCAAATCCTGCGCATTCGGCAATACGGCAGCAAGTGGGTGGTTACGCATAAGAGCGTCCCCAGCGGCCTGACCGAAGAAGGCCGCCACAAGAATCGTGTAGAGACAGAGACCGAGATTGAAGATGGCCCCGCGCTGGGCAAAATTTTTGAGGCGCTCGGCTTTGCACCGGTGTTTGTCTATGAAAAATGGCGCACGGAGTGGGCGGATCAACAGGGCCACTGCGTTCTCGATGAAACACCGTTGGGGCTCTATGCGGAACTGGAAGGCCCGGGGGAGTGGATCGATACCACGGCGCAAAAACTGGGCGTGCAGGAGAGCCAGTTCATCACGCTCAGTTACGGTCGCATTTTCGAGAGCTGGCGGGACCAGTCAGGTTCCACGGCGCAGAACTTTACGTTTGCGGAAATTCCGGAGAGTGCTCGCGCTTAGATTTGATTGGGGGTGAGGATGACCGCAGATCTCTCCGCTGCGCTGCGCTCCGGTCGAGATGACAAATACTACGCTGCGCTCCGGTCGAGATGACAAATACTACGCTGCGCTCCGGTCAGAAAAGCCAAAGCCCATTACTAAGTAAATTTGTCATCTCGACCGGAGCGTAGCGGAGTGGAGAGATCTGCGGTTCTCAAATCCCTGGCTAACTCTCAACCCCGTGGCACTTCTTGTATTTTTTGCCGGAGCCGCAGGGGCATAGATCGTTGCGGCCTACTTTCTCACCGGTCCTGCGCTGAGCCGTTGCCTCAGAACTTCCATTCGCGCCGGCCATCCGGGATTGCTCCAGCTCGCGCTTCTTCTTGCGCTGGAACTCCTGCTCCAGGGCATCGATCGTGGTCGAGGGAGCGCGGACCGGTACCGGCAAAGCCGGTGGACGCGCGGCCGGCGGCGCTGCGGGA
Source organism: uncultured Acidobacteriaceae bacterium (assembly GCA_963834445.1). Classification (GTDB taxonomy): domain Bacteria; phylum Acidobacteriota; class Terriglobia; order Terriglobales; family Acidobacteriaceae; genus PALSA-350. Next base: position 988,668 of record CAWIBU010000009.1, on the reverse strand, counting down.
CGCGCACCGTTGCCATCTATGGTTGCGGGCGCCGGGGAGGCAATCATGCGCGGCGGCTCGGGTATCGACTGGCTGGAAATTTCCGGCGCCTTCATCGCAGGCAGCTCGTTGATCGGCTGACCGTCTGGCCCGACAATCTGCATCAGGAAAAGGAAACGAACCGTGTCCTCCTGAAAGCGCCCCATCATGGCTTCGAACATATCGAAGGACTCCTTCTTGTAAGCGACCAGCGGATCCTGCTGGCCGTAGCCGCGCAGACCGATGCCCTCCTTCAAGTGGTCCATGCTCAGCAGATGGTCTTTCCATAAGCCGTCAAGCACGCTGAGCATGACCATGCGCTCGTGATAACGCATCGTCATGCCACCCAGGATGAGTTCCTTCTTCTCGTACTTCTCTTTCAGGCGCTCAAACAAGGCCTCACCCAGCTCATGGCGGTTCAACTCATCGGGATTGATGCCTTCTTTTTCGAGATCGATGCCGAACTGAGAAGCCAAACGGCCCCTGAGCCCGTTCATATCCCACTGATCGGGGTGCATCGCTTCCGGCGCGTGTGCTTCCAGCGCCGCGCTGAGCAGATTGGCTACGTAGTCTTCGAGGATCAGTTCTTTTTGATCGAGCCCTTCAAGCAGCTGCTGGCGCAAACCGTACACCGCGGTGCGCTGCTTGTTCATCACGTCGTCATATTCAAGCAGGTGTTTGCGGGCCTCGAAGTTCTGTCCTTCGACTGCCTTCTGCGCTGCCTCGATGCGGCTGCTGATCATGCGCGACTCAATCGGCACCCCCTCTTCCATGCCCAGCCGCTGCAGCAGGTTCGACACCCACTCCTTGGCAAAGATGCGCATCAGGTCATCTTCCAGCGACAAATAGAAACGAGAGGCGCCGGGGTCACCCTGGCGGCCGGCTCGACCGCGCAGCTGGTTATCAATGCGCCGCGACTCGTGGCGCTCGGTGCCCACGATGTGCAATCCGCCGGCAGCGATCACTTCATCGTGCTCACGCTCGGCCGAAGCCGCATACTGGGCGAAAGCCTTGTCCCAGACTTCCTGCCTGGTTTCGAATTCCTGCCCCTGGTAGTAGAAGCGCATCATGCCCGGACCGGCCATGGGATTGATCGCACCCTCAGCCGCATTCACCGCTTGCGCCGCGCCCCGCTTCAGCAACTCCTGCTTGGCGGCAAACTCCGCATTGCCCCCGAGCACGATATCGGTTCCACGGCCGGCCATGTTGGTGGCGATCGTGACCATGCTGAGACGCCCCGCCTGGGCGACGATCTCTGCCTCGCGTTCGTGAAACTTGGCGTTCAACACGACGTGCTTCACGCCTTTACGCTGCAGAATCGTCGACAGCAATTCAGACTTCTCGATCGAAGTCGTGCCCACCAGCACCGGCTGCTTCTGCTCGTGCAGGCGGGCGATCTCGTCCGCCACGGCAAGGTATTTTTCCTTGGCGGTACGGAACACAACGTCCGCATTTTCTTCGCGGCGCATGGGCTTGTTGGTGGGGATCACCACGATCTCAAGCTTGTAGATATTGTCGAACTCGGTAGCCTCGGTTTCGGCTGTGCCCGTCATGCCGGAGAGCTTGCTGTACAGGCGAAAATAATTCTGGAAAGTGATGGTCGCCAGCGTCTGATCTTCGCGGCGAATGTTGACCTGCTCCTTAGCCTCGATCGCCTGGTGCAACCCGTCGCTCCAGCGGCGCCCAGGCATCAGACGCCCGGTGAATTCGTCCACAATGATGACTTCGCCATCCTTGACCACGTAGGCCACATCGCGCCGGTAAAGGGAGTGCGCCTTGATGGCAACCTCAACATGGTGCTTCAGGTCCCAGTTCTCCGGGTCGGCAATGTTGCCGATGCCCAGCAGCTGCTCGATTTTTTCCCAGCCTTCATCGGTCACGCTGATGGTCTTGTGCTTTTCGTCGACCACGTAGTCGCCGGTCAGAATCTTTTCTTCGCCGCGCTCGATCTCTTCTCCCTGTTCGAGCGAGGGCAGGATGCGGTTCACGCGGGCATACTTGTCGGTGGTCTGGTCGGTGGGGCCGCTGATGATCAAGGGGGTACGGGCTTCATCCACCAGGATCGAATCCACTTCATCGACGATGGCGAAATATTGCCCGCGGCGCACACAATCGGCAATATCGAATTTCATGTTGTCGCGCAGGTAGTCGAAGCCGAACTCGTTGTTGGTTCCGTACGTGATGTCAGACGCGTAGGCGGCGCGGCGCTGCGCGTCATCCAGATCATGCACGATGACGCCCACGGTCAGCCCGAGGAACTCGTAAATCTTGCCCATCCACTCGGCGTCGCGTTTGGCCAGGTAGTCGTTGACCGTCACCACATGCACGCCGTGGCCGGCCAGGGCATTCAGGTAGCAGGGCAGGGTTGCGACCAGGGTCTTGCCTTCGCCGGTCTTCATTTCGGCGATCTTGCCCTGGTGCAGCACCATGCCGCCGATCAACTGGACGTCGAAGTGGCGCATTTGCAGAATGCGCCAGCCTGCCTCGCGGACGACGGCAAAGGCCTCGGGCAGAATCTCGTTCAACACTGCTTTCTCTTCGGCGGCGCGTTCTTCGGCGTCGTCGATACCCTCCAGCCGGGCGGCAATGCGGGCGCGGAACTCGAGCGTCTTGGCGCGCAGGCCGTCGTCAGACAAGGCCTTCATCGCGGGCTCGAACGCCCCGGTCTGTTCGACCATGGGCCACATCCGCTTGATCGTACGTTCGTTACTGGTCCCGAAAATCTTGGCTAAAGTGCTTGCGATCAATGGATAATTCCTTTGCTGCCCACGGGGCCAACGTCTCCTCCTCTAGTTTAGTGCACCCCGGGTCTTTGGGGGAGAATACCCTGTTGGAGAGATAATCCCTTATGCTTCCACGATTTCTGTCTCCTTTGCGGCTGGTTGCCGGCGTTGCCCTGGTTCTGCTGCAGGCCGGCGGCGCCGCCGGCCAGATGAATATGCCGATGGGATCCTCGATGGGGTCGATGGACACGGGGGATCCTGTCCCGCCCGATAAACTGCCTGCGCCGCAACACATGGTGGGAGTGGGCAATGCGCGCTTCCCTATCTCCGCCAATGCCCAGGCGCAGATGTGGTTTGTGCAGGGCTACAACCTGCTTTACGACTTTTGGGACTACGAAGCCGACCGGGCTTTTGAGCAATCCATTCGCAGCGATGCCAGGTGCGCCATGTGCTACTGGGGGCTTTACCAGGCAGAAAGCTTCACGCATAGCGAAACCAGGGACTACGCGCGGGACGCGCTGGCCAAAGCGGTTACGCTCGAAGCCCAGGCCAGCGCGCGCGAGAAGCTCTACATTCAGGCGGCAGAGGCCCATGAGGCGGCCATTCGTGACGCCGGCTCTGAAGACAAGGCCAAGTTCGATCATGAGATTGAAATTCTGCGCACCCTGGTGAAGGAAAATCCTACGGATACAAATGCCCGCATCCTGCTGTCGGACGCGGTCGACGACGGTTATGACGACAAGGGCGAGCCGCGCAAAGGCAAGAAAGAACAGCTCGCACTGCTGCAGGGCGTGCTCAAGGAAGAGCCGGATAACTCGGTGGCCAACCATCTTTGGATCCATGCCGTGGAAGCGAGCCCTCACCCGGAACAGGCGCTGCGTAGCGCGGAGATTCTGGGTTCGCTTGCGCCCGCGTCCGGGCACATGGTCCACATGCCGGGCCACATTTTTTATCGCACCGGCGATTACGCGCGCGCGCAAGTGGCCTTCGATGCCTCGATGCACACCGACGAAGGCTACATGCAGCAGCAACACGTCGCCATCGACAATGATTGGAACTACGTGCACAACCTGATGTATTCCGTGGCCAACCTGTTGGAAGCCGGCCGCTTTCAGGAGGCGGCTCAGGTCTCGGGTAAACTGACCGGCGCACGCGGCCATCTGGATGACACGCTGTATCGCGGTTCTGCCCGCGATGCGATGGCGCGCCTCAATCCTGAACTGCCGATTGCCTTACGAACGGGCGATTGGCAACGCGTGCTTACGCTGGTCGATGCGGCGAACCTCAAGCAGAACATGCCGCATATGGAGTTCCTGGCCGGCGCCCTCTCCCAATTCGCGCTGGGGATGCAATCCGTGGAAGCGCGTGAGCCCGACGTCGCCGAGCGTCACTCGGTGCTGCTGGATGCGAGCCTGTGGCGCTTGTCGCAGCAGGTGAAAGACGCGCCTAAGGGTAAGCCACCCTTCTCCCTCGACCCCCTGCCTGAGCCGTTGGTCAAGGTTCTTTCCATTATGTCGCTGGAGCTACGCGCGTCGATGCTGGCCACCCAGGATAACGTTCCGGAAGCGGAGAAGCTGTTCGCCCGGGCGCGGCAGGAGGAAAAGGATCTTGGCTATCGTGAGCCACCCGCGTTTATCCGTCCCGTGGCGGAGAATGAGGCGGTGGCGATGATGACCGCGGGTAAGTGGGCGGAGGCGAAGGCGGCATCGCAGAAGGCGCTGGTGGATCGGCCCAATTCTGGTTTTGCGCTGTACGCGGTTGCCCAGGCTATGGAGAAAGGCGGCGATACCGCCGCAACCACGGCGGCGTATCAACAATTTCTTAGCGCCTGGAAAACGGCTGACCCGGATCTGCCTCAGATTGCGCACGCAAAACAGTGGCTTGGCCAACCGGGCAAGCCCGGATCGTGAACTTTCCTCGGCAACCAACCTCCGGGTGCCCCGTCCTTCGCGTTCTTGGCGAAGGGTGGGATCCGCTATACGAGCTGCGGAAAAACTCGGTTCATGAAAGGTACGGGCTTCAGCCCGTACGTAAATACCCTAGATGAGTCGCCTTTAGGCACTGAGGGCAGCGGAATCATGCGGAAACCCGGCCCTCAGCGGCTGAAGCCGGGTTATTTTTTGTCCATGTATGTACGGGCTGAAGCCCGTACCCTTCAGGAGCAGAGTTTTTCCGCAACCTGTGAAGCGCGTTCGATGCCACCTTTCGCAAAGAAGCGAGGGATGGGGCACACGGAGGTTGTTTTTAGGTCCAGCAGGGACAAAGTTGCGTAAGATGATTTGCAGATTTCCGGGAGGCATCTTGGACCAGGATCTACAGAATGCTGGGGCACCCCCTAAACGCGATCTGCGCTGGGTATTTATAGGCGCGAACGGCCTGCGCGCGGGATGGGGCGTGCTTTGCTTCGTCGCGCTGTTTGCCGGCTTTGAGTTTCTTGCCGCCCTGGTGGTGCGGCATTTCATGCACCGGCATCACCTCGCGGCGATCTTGCCGATAAAGGTTGCGCTGATGGGCGAGGTTGCGCAATTCATACCCGTGCTTCTGGCGACAGCGATCATGGCGTGGATCGAGCGCCGGCCGCTGCTGGCTTATGGATATCAAGGCACAGCAAGGGCTGCGCGCTTCTTCTGGGGGCTGGTCTCGGGTTTCGTCGCACTCTCGGTGCTGGTGGGTATTCTGTGGAAGGCCGGCCTGCTGGTGTTTGACGGCGAAACGCTGCATGGGGCCGCGATCTGGAAATACGGCTTCGCCTGGGCATTCGTTTTCCTCCTGGTCGCCTTCTTCGAGGAATCCACCTTGCGCGGGTATCTGCAGTACACCCTGAGCCGGGGCATCGGGTTCTGGTGGGGCGCGCTGTTGCTTTCTTTTCTGTTCGGTTTCTCCCACGGCACCAATCCCGGGGAGACACCGGTTGGCCTGTTTGCGGCTGGAGCGGTGGGTCTCGTCTTCTGCCTCAGCCTTTGGTACACCGGGTCACTGTGGTGGGCAATTGGATGCCATGCCAGCTGGGACTGGGCTGAGTCCTATTTCTGGGGCACGTCGGATAGCGGGTTGGTGGCGGAAGGTCACCTGTTCAGTGAACATCCAGCGGGGCTCAAGCTGTGGAGCGGCGGCACCACCGGCCCCGAAGGCAGCTTGCTGGTGATAGGCCTGCTGGCCCTCATGGCCTTGCTGATGTGGCTGTGGTGGGGCCGCAGAGTGAAGTCTCCCTTCAGCGACAGCGGCTGGCGACCTGCATGGAGCAGAAAACCGGTAGAAACGAGCGATCTGGCCGCCTGATTTACAGGTGGGCCGGATCGTCCGTTTCCGTCTCCAATCCCAACTCAGCCAAGGCTGCCTCGGCGCGTGCCATATCGAATTTGCCTTCGCGCGCCAAGCGGGAAAGCGTAGCCCCCACAATCGACTCCGCGTTCACTTCGAAGTGCCGGCGCAGGTGTTCCCGGTTGTCGCTGCGGCCAAAGCCATCGGTACCGAGCGAAACCAAGCGCGACGACAACCAGGGGGCAAGCGAATCAGGCTGCACCTTCATGTAATCGCTGGCCGCGATGATCGGGCCCTCGGCTCCCTGAAGGGCTTCGATCAAGTAGGGCACCTTTGCGGGCTGCCCGGGATGGAGACGGCTCCAGCGTTCCCCGGCCAGGGCTTCGCGCCTTAATTCGTTGTAACTGGTCACGCTCCAAACGTCGCAAGGCACGCCGTACTTCTCGGCCAGAATGGCTTGCGCGCGCACCACTTCGTTGAGGATGGGCCCGCTGCCGAACAGCTGAGCGACGGCTTTGCCCGCAGCCGCTGCCTGGAAGCGATACAAGCCGCGGACGATGCCTTCGCGAACCCCTTCGGGCATCGCCGGCATGGCGTAGTCCTCGTTGTACATGGTGATGTAGTAGAAGACGCTGTCGCCTTGCTGGTACATGCGGCGAATGCCGTCCTGCAGGATCACGGCCAGTTCGTACACGTAGGCGGGATCGTAGCTGAGGCAGGTAGGCACGGTGCTGGCGAGCACGTGGCTATGCCCGTCCTGGTGCTGCAGCCCTTCGCCCAGCATGGTGGTGCGGCCGGCGGTTCCGCCCATGAGAAAGCCCTTGCCGCGCGAATCCGCAAAGGCCCAGATCATGTCGCCGACGCGCTGGAAGCCAAACATGGAGTAGTACATGTAGAACGGAATGGCGGGCACGCGGTAGTTGGAGTAGGCGGTACCGGCGGCGGTGAACGAAGCCATGGAGCCGGCTTCGGTGATGCCTTCCTCCAGAATCTGGCCGTCCTGCTCTTCGCGATAGTAGAGCAGCATGTCGTTATCGTGGGGCTTGTACTTCTGCCCTTCGCTGGCATAAATCCCTACCTGGCGAATGGCCGACTCGAGGCCAAAGGTCCTGGCTTCATCGGGCACGATGGGCACGATCAGCTTGCCGATGGCCGGATCTTTCAACAGGTGGCGCAGGATGCTGACAAACCCCATGGTGGTGGAAACTTCGCGGCCCTTGGAGCCGGCGGTCCACTCGGCAAATTCCTCCAGCGCGGGGGCCTTGAAGTCGAGCTTCGGCACTTCTCGCGTGGGCAGGTAGCCACCCAGTTCGCTGCGCCGCTGCTGCAGGTAGACAATCTCAGGGCTATCCTGCGCCGGCCGATAGAGCTTGCCTGCCTTGGCCTGCTGCTCGGGCACGGGGATTTTGAATCGCTTGACGAACTGGGCCAGGCCGCTGTCGGTAAGCTTTTTCTCCTGGTGCGAAGCGTTGCGTGCCTGGTTGGCGCCCATACCGTAGCCCTTGACGGTTTTGGCCAGGATGACGGTGGGCGAACCGCGATGCTCAATGGCCCGGCGGTAGGCGTTGTAGATCTTGGCGTGGTCATGGCCGCCACGGTGCAGGTTTTCCAGCTGCTCATCGGTCTTATCCGCGACCAACTCCAAGAGCTCTGGATACTTGCCAAAGAACACCTCGCGCAGGTGCGCCCCGCCTTTCGCCTTGAACGCCTGGTAGTCGCCGTCTACCGCTTCTTCCATGCGCTTAAGCAAAAGGCCGGTCTGGTCGCGCTCAAACAGCTCGTCCCAATCGCCGCCCCAGATTACTTTGATCACGTTCCAGCCGGCTCCGCGGAACACGCCTTCCAGTTCATCGATGATGCGTTTGTTGCCGCGGACCGGGCCATCGAGGCGCTGCAGGTTGCAATTGACCACAAAGATCAGGTTGTCGAGCTTTTCCCGGGAAGCAATGGTCAGTGCGCCCAGGGTATCTACCTCGTCGGTCTCGCCGTCGCCGACAAAGGCCCAGATCTTACGCTCGGTCTTCTCGATCAGGCTGCGGTTCTCGAGATAGCGCATGAAGCGCGCCTGGTAGATGGCATTCAGCGGGCCAATGCCCATGGAGACCGTGGGGAAACGCCAGAAATCGGGCATCAACCAGGGGTGGGGATAGGACGACAGCGCCGGCTTGCCGCGCAGCTCGTGGCGAAAATGCAGCAGCCGCTCATCGTCAAACCGGCCTTCGAGATAAGCCCGCGCATACACTCCCGGAGAGGCGTGGCCCTGGAAATACACAAAGTCGCCCGGCTGGTCGCCGTACTTGGCGTGGAAGAAGTGGTTGAAGCCGACTTCGAGCAGGGTGGCCAACGAGGAGTAGGTCGAGAGATGGCCGCCAATGCCCGCGTCTTTTTTATTCTGGCCATGCACCATGGCCATCGCGTTCCAGCGAATCAGGGATTCCAGGCGGTCCTCGAGCTTAAGGTCACCGGGGTAAGGAATTTCTTCATGTTTGGGAATGGTGTTCAGGTAGGGGGTGGTGAGTGCTCCGGGGGACGAGATGCCCGCCTCGCGCGCTCGCTGGCGCAGGGCGGCGATCAGTTCGGCGCCTTGTTCGGGACCTTCGCCGACGATTAGATCGTCAAAAGCCTCAATCCACTCGGCTACCTCTTCGGAGAACTTCGATTGCACGGGAACGGCGAGTTTGGTTTCCATAGTTTGCTCGTGGTGGAACGCAACACCTTAGTATATCCGGCCCCCGGCAGCGCTGTGCTAGATTGATGCCATCCTGTAATGTCAACTTCTTCCTTCTCCAGAAGCCACGCCGACGTGATTGATCTGCAGCAGCAGGTAGCTCGTTTGCAGGCGTTATTAGAGGTCTCGCGGCAGGTGCATGCGGCGGTTCGGCCCGAAGAGGTGCTGCAATCAGTCTTGCGTATTGTTTTGCGTGAGCTGGAAATGGCAGGCGCTCATTTCACCGAGCCCGCGCTCACCGTCGGCGATATGCCGTCTGCTCCGTGGGAAGGCTGCACCCGTTACGCCTTGTTGAGCAAAGACGGCGAGGCACTGACTGAACTGGTGGTCAACCCTGGGCCTGGCAAGACGCTGTCGCTGTATGAGCAGGATTTTCTGGAAGGCCTGGTGCTGCAGGCGGGGGTCGCGGTGGAGAACGCGCATTACCACGACCGCGCTGTAGAATGGGCGCGCGTGCAGCAGGATCTTGACGCGGCGCGCGCGATTCAACGCAGCCTGCTGCCGCAGAAGATTCTGGAGATTTCCGGCTATTCGGTCGCGGTTCGTTCGAGCACCTGTTACGAGGTAGGCGGCGACTACGTGGATATCGTGAGCCTGCCCGCAGGGGGCGAGATCATGGTGGTAGCCGATGTGGCGGGTAAGGGCCTGGCTTCTGCCATTGTGGCCACTTCGTTTCGCTCTGCCTTTCGTGCCATGGCGCTTGCCGGCTTACCTCTGGCGGAGTTGGCCGCGCGCATGAACGAGCACCACTACGGCGAAGGGCCCGAGGCGCAAAGGCGTTACGTGACTGCGATCTTCCTCAAACTGGACCCGGACACGCACACGATCGAGGTCGTGAATGCCGGTCATAACCCCGGGTTCTTACTTTCCGCGGATAGAACCGTGCACGAGATCGAAGCCAGTGGCACGCCGATTGGCCTGGTTCCCATGATGCAGTACACGGCGGAAAGCCTGAATTTCGCGCCCGGATCGCGCTTGCTCTTTTATACCGATGGGCTTACGGAAGTGTTTCAGGGCGATGACGAATTCGGTCCAGAGCGTTTGTTGGCAACATTTCGAGAGTGCAAGTCGCAGGATTGTACTGCTATTCTCAAGGTCCTCTGGCAGCAGTTGGCTGAATTTTCCAGGGGAGAACCGCAGCAGGACGACATGACTGCGCTGGCACTGGTCCGGATGCACGCGTAAACGGGGGAAGAGCAAATGACAGAAACCAGGGGCACGGCGGTGGAAGTAAGACTCCCCTCGCGGCTCGGCTTCGAAAAAGTAGCGATGGGCACGGCCGCCAGCGTTGCCAAGCTCATGGGCTTCCCGGATGACCGTATCGAAGACCTGAAGACCGCCCTGGCCGAAGCTTGCATCAACGCCATTGAGCATGGCAATCTTTTGAACGACAATCTCTGTGTCGGTGTCATCCTTTCCGCCAGTGACGAAGCGCTGGAGGTGAAAGTGATGGATAACGGTTCCGGTATCGCCAAAGCTCCTTCCAAGCCAAATATTGATCGCAAAATGCATGGCGAGGAAGACCCTCGCGGCATGGGAATGTTCCTGATTCAGTCCCTGGTGGATGAAGCGGAATGGGTCAAGGGAAGCGCCGGCAAAGGCAGCTACGTACGATTGGTCATTAGACTGGCCAAGGAGAGTGAGTAAAGTGCAGACGGAGACGAAAGCAAAAGTGGATGAGATTATGGCGGCCAATGGGTCGCCGGTCACCGTTCTTCGCTTCACTGGTGATATTTCCAGCAGTTCGCGCGACACGGTATTGGGTACCTATGAGGGCGTGACCAAGAGCCGCCCGGTGCTGATCGATTTCTCCAAGGTGGAGTACATCAACTCGAGCGGGATTGCGCTGGTTATCCAGATGTTGATGGAAGCCAGTAAAGCGGACCAGAAGATTGCCGCTTTTGGGCTGACGCCGCATTTTCAGAAGGTGTTTACCATGGTCGGGATTACGAAGTACGCCGCGCTGCATCGCGATGAAGCCACGGCGATTGCTTCGCTTTAGACGACCAAATTTTGTCCTAGCCCTTTGTCCCAGAAACAAAACTCAGGGTGCCCCATATCTCGCTCGTTTTTCGCGAGATGTGGGATACCACGGTCCTCGTTCCTGGACCGTAGTTGTCAACATAAGGTTAGAGGGTTGGGCCAGTGGTATCCCACAACTCGCAAAAAACGAGCGAGATATGGGCACCCGGAGTTTTGTTTCTGGGACAAAGGTTAGAGATCAGAGACTACTTTGCCCTCGGGTGGGTCTTGTCGTAGACCTGTGTGACCTGGCCTACGGTCAGTTGAGTGTAGCGCTGGGTGGTGGATAGGCGCTCGTGGCCCAGTAGCTCCTGAATGGCCCGCAGATCGGCGCCTTCCTCCAACATGTGGGTTCCGAAGGCGTGGCGCAGGGTGTGGGGATGGATCTCCGCGGGCAGGCCCTTGGCTTGCGATATTTGCTTCACGATTCGGCCTACACTGCGGGTGGTCAGCCGCCCCGTTCCCTTCATCTGCAGGTTCAGGAGCAACGCTTCCATCTGCTTCCCTGCCAGCTTGGCCGCGCGGGTGGGAAGATAAGCGCGAATAGCGTCGGCAGCAGCATCCCCCAAGGGGACATAGCGCTGCTTGCGCCCCTTGCCGCGGACCAGGATCACTTCCCGCGCCCAGTGCACATCCTCCATGTTCAGGCCCACCAACTCAGCGTTGCGAATACCGCAGCCATAGAGCAGCTCAAAAATCATGCGATCGCGCTCCGGCCACGCCGCGGCTGTCTGCTCCGCGGACGTATCCACCAGGTGGTTCATCTGCTCAATCGACGGCACGCGCGGCAAATGCCTGGGCAATTTGGGAGTCGCCACCAACGACGCCGGATTGCTGGTTACATGCCCCGCCTTCGCCATCCATTGAAACCAGGAGCGAATCGCTGACAACGACCGGGCGACCGAGGCCTTGCCCAGCCCTCGGCCGTATAGCTCCCCCAAATAGCCACGCACCTGCAAATGATCCACCCGGTGCACGTCTATTCGCTGCTCGACCAGGTAGTCTGCGAAATTACCAACCTCGCGGCGGTAGGCACGCAGAGTATGCGGAGAAGCCGTCCGCTCATGCGCCAACATGGCGAGAAACTCTGCTGCCAGTCGGGTCGGCTTCACTTGGCGCTCATGCGGGTGGCCCGTGGGTGGTGCGCGCGATGAACGGCCTTGAGTCGGCCCAGCGCCAGATGGGTGTAAACCTGGGTGGTGGAAATATCGGCATGCCCCAACAGGGTTTGCACCGTTCTGAGATCGGCTCCGTTCTCCACCATATGGGTGGCGCAGCTATGACGCAGCATGTGCGGGCTGGCGCGACCGTCCAGTTGCTTCACCAGGCGCCAAATCCATTGCCGCGTAAGCGCGACGCCGCGCACGGAAAGAAACAGACGCCCCTCGGCGGGACGGAGCGCCAGGGCTGGCCTTCCCCGCGTTAAATAGGTTTCGAGCGCTGCTACCGCTAACCGGCCCAGGGGCACGATGCGCTCCTTATCTCCTTTGCCGCGAACCAGCATGCGACCCTCGGCCAGAGACAGGTCTTCGATCCCCAGACCGGTGAGCTCGGACACGCGAATTCCTCCCGCGTACAGCATTTCGACGATGGCGCGATCGCGCAGCGCGACGGCATCGGCCTGAGGATGATTGGCCGCGGTCCCGGCCTGGTCCATCATGTGATCCACTTCCGATTTAGCCAGGGCCTTGGGCAGAATCTTCCACGACGCAGGCGATTCAAGGTTGACGGTGGGGTCGTGGTTGATCTGATTATCCAGCAGCAGCCATTTGTAGAAGCCGCGCAGGCAGGAAAGCTTGCGGGCGATCGACCGCGACTGCACGCCATGCTTCTGCAAATGTTCCAGGAAGCCGGCCACTTGTGCTTGTCCGGCGGTGAGCGGCAGCCCGTTGCCGGTTTCAAGATATTCGGCAAAGAGGAAGAGATCCCGTTGATAAGCCTCGCAGGTCAGCGGACGCAGGCCCTTTTCTACGCGCAGGTAGGTGAGGTATTGGCGCAGGAGGCCGTTGGCGTTCTTTACCGGGGTTGGGGGCACAGGCTGATTATCGCTTCCGGCGCCCCGCATGGCCTGGGGGCGTGCCGCGGCAGGAATCAAGAGAGACAGCCGCAGAGTGCAAAATTGCGCCAGATCGCGGACAATGGTTGAGGGGCGTGTGCCCCGCCAGGAGCACCAGCCCGCTTTGGACAGCAGCAAGACCAGCAGCAGCCCTCTTCTTTCTCCCCAAGCTTTTCTCGACTCTGTTCTCTCGCGTGAGCCCGCAGTCGCCGTCTTCGACTGCGACGGAACCTTGTGGGACGGCGACTCCGGCTATGACTTCATGCTGTGGTCGATCGAGGAGGGGCTGGTTTCGCGCAACGCCAGCGACTGGATCGACTCCCGTTACCGGCTCTACCGCGCGGGCACGGTTTCTGAAGTCGCCATCTGCGGCGAGATGGTGGTGATCTATGACGGGCTGCGTGAAGCGGAAATCCGCAGGGCCGCCGCCGCCTTCTTTCAGGCGCGCTTCCAGGACAAGACATTTTCTGAGATGGCGGCGCTGGTCGGTTTATTGACCGAGCGCGGTACCGATATATGGGTGGTCAGCTCCACCAATCACTGGGTGATTGAAGAGGGCGTTCGGCAGTTCAATATTCCGCCTTCACGGGTGATTTGTGCGCGCGCCAAGGTGGCCGGCGGCGTGATCACCAGCGAACTGCTCGACGTTCCTTCGGGGGAGGGCAAGGCGATGTCGCTGATCGCGGCCGGTGTTCCCAACCCGGATGTGGTGTTCGGCAACTCCATTCACGATGCGGCGATGCTCAAAATCGCGCAAAAGGCCTTTCCCGTGAACCCCACGCCGGCTCTGGTGCAAATCGCCAGTGAGCATGGCTGGCCCCTTTTCTACCCGGAAGGCACGCTGCCCGGCGGGCGTTGACCGGCGTGTCTCTTTTGGCGCGGTAAAAGGGGGTTCGCACCCTGCTAGCAGACGGTCTGGTCAACAGTACGTCTAAAATCATATGACCGTGCAGAAATACACCCCATCCAGCCGTTTGAAGACTGTTCGGCTGGTCGTGGCCGCTCTTATCCTGCGCGGGGAGCAGGTTTTGATCTGCCAACGGCGTCCAGACCAGCCCATGGCCCTGAAATGGGAATTTCCCGGGGGCAAGGTGGAAGATGGCGAAAGCGCGGAGCAAGCCCTGCGCCGCGAGCTCGACGAAGAGTTGGGCATCGCTGCCGATATCGGCAATCGCGTGGCCCACACCCGGCACACCTACCGCAGCGGCAGCGCGATCGACCTGCAGTTCTTTGTGGTGCACCAATTTGCCGGGGAAATGACGAACCGTATTTTCAACGACCTGCGCTGGTGCCCGCTGCGCGAGCTGACCCGCTACGACTTTCTCGCCGCCGACCGCATCCTGATCCAGGATCTCGCCGCGGGTAAGCTGCTCTAGCCATTTCTAAACTGGACTGCTTAAGAACTGTCGCTCTCCTTCAGGACTTACCACCAATCTGCGGGTGCCCCATCCTTTGCGTTTTTTTGCAAAGGGTGGGACCAAGAGCGGTCCGTCCAACATTCTTCTTTCGCGCGAACAATCCGCAAGACGCCTGGAGCCGCACCTACTGCCCACAAAGCACCCTGGCGCTTAGCTTTGGTGTGTAGACTCACCAGTCAGTTTCTTTCCGTAGATTGAAACACCACGTTTCGACATGCCATGTCATTTTTGTGGGCCATTTCCGCGGATGAGCGGTTGGAAGTTTCCCTTGAGTTTGCAAAGGATCTGAAGCAAACCGCTGCCGCCGCGCTTGCAGGGATGCCGTTCCCCCCATACGTGAACGAAAAACCCAGTGTGAACGGCGATGATCGTGCAGACTAGTCGATGTGGAGAATCCCACGCTTGACCGCTATGGCGACCGCATGAGTCCGGTCGCTGACACCGAGTTTCCCAAAGATGCTCTTGACGTGGAACTTCACCGTGTCCTCACTGATTTTCAGCGCATCCGCAATCTCCTTATTCCGATTTCCTTCGGAGAAGAGTCGCAAGACCTCGAGTTCACGAGACGTTATACCGATGCGGGGCGAATTCTCAGCGAGTTGTGCCGCCGCCTCCGGAGCGATCCAACGAGCGCCTTGATAAATCTTCCTAATCGCAAAGATGAGATCCTTGTGCATTAGGTCTTTGAGAATGTAACCTTGCGCTCCCGCCGCCAATGCTCGATGAACGTCGTGATCGCCCTTATAAGTCGTCATCGCGATCACGCGAGCTTCGGGAAATTCCTGCGTAATCGTCGCAATCGCTGAGGTTCCTGGCGTGCCTCTGAGGCGGAGATCGATCAAAGCGACATCGGGTCGTAGCGCGCGGAACAGCGCTATCCCCTCTACCGCTGTGGCTACGCCGCCGGAGAAGAGAAGGTCAGGCTCAGCATTCAGCATGGACTGGACACCCGCCAGAATCAGCGGGTGATCGTCGACACAGATAATGCGAATTGGACGTTTGTCAGTCGATGCTTGCAGTCGTTCACCCAAGCGGCACCTCGAACAAAATGATCGTGCCTGCCCCAGGAGTGCTTGAGATGGTCAGCTGGCCCGAACACTTATGGGCCCTTTCTTTCATTCCAGAAAGCCCCCAGTGATTGGCTAATAAATCAGACTCCGGCCTAACCGGGCTGAACCCGACATCATCATCATGAATGAACAAAAGGAAGGAGTTCTTCTGATATTGCAGACGCATCGATATCTTGGTGCATTGGCCATGTCGAACTGCGTTCGTGATGGCCTCAACACCTATCCTGTAGGCATTCTTTTCGATCGCACGCGTTAGCTCGCAGGGCTCTCCCAATATCTCGTAATCCACTTCAGGGCCGCCCGCACAAACGCGATTGGCGGCTGCAACCAAGGCGTGATCCAATCGCTGTTCCAAACTCGCTGGCGATCTGAGGTCCCAGATCGCCTGTCTCGCATCGGCCATGCTGCTTCCCAGATGGTCCAAAGCCAGAGAGATTTGGTGAACTCCTACTTCGGAGTAACCTTGGCTGAGAACTCGAAGCGCTCCGCGGATCTCCATCGCGGTTCCTGAAACGCTTTGCAGCAACGTATCGTGGAGCTCCTGAGCGACGCGCGAGCGCTCTCCCATAATTGTCTTGAACCGCTGCTCCGTAGCCCGCACGCGGATGGTATGGGCTAACCAGATCGACATCGCGGCCAGCAGACCCATGGCCGTATAGAACCACCGCGTCTCATAGAAGTGAGGTCGAATCCGCAGGAACCACGACGCCTCTTCCCGTCCCCACGGGTTCCCCGGCCTGCGGGCCGATACAGCAAAGCGATACTTGCCCTGAGGCAGATTGGTAAAGGAGATAAGGCGCATAGTCCCTGCGTCATGCCACTCGTCTTCATAGCCTTGCAGGCGATAACGGAACTCGATTGCCTCGGCTGCAATGGAAGTGGGCGCGGAGAAGACAAAATCGATGCGATGGATATTCGGTCCGACGGTCGCACTGGGCGACTCGACACCGTCCTTCAGCACCGCTTCCAGAACGGGAACCGGCGAGGGGTCCAGCGAGGGTAACGCGGAAGGGTTGATGCTAACAACGCCGGTGTCGGTCGGGAACCACAACGTGCCATCTCGCGCCTTCCAACCCGCTGGCTGCATCCCCAATCCAGCACACGCAGTACTCTTCAATCCATCTTCCGTGCCATAAGAGACCGCATCGACTTTCCCGATTGCGCCAGCCGCGAACGCGTTGAGATCGCTCCGATTCACCCGAAATATTCCCCGATAGGAGCTAATCCAGAAGCGGTTCTGTCCGTCTTCCAGCAGTTGCAGCGTACTGTCGGATACAATCCCATCTCTGGTGCTGAACGCATGAAAGTGTCCGTCCCGAAGCCGGTTAAGTCCGCTGGGGGTACATATCCATATCGTGTCCTCCGAATCCTGGTAGAGGCATTGGACATAGTTACTCGACAGGCCGTTGGCCGTGGTGTAGTTCGTGATAGAGCCTGACTCGACGTGCGCCAGACCGGTGATCGTGCCGATCCACATCGACCCGCGACGATCCTCCAGAATGGACATGACATAGTTGCCAGGCAGACCCTGCTTCTGGGTCAAACTCGAGGTCTTACCATGATCCCAAATGGTCACGCCTGTGGATGAACCAATCCATATTCGACCAACACGGTCACGGTAAAGAACGTGTACCTCCAGGGGAACGCCGTCGCGAGGGCCTATCTGGGTCCAGTGTCGCCGGTCAAATCGAGCAACTCCTTTCGAGGTGCCGACCCAGAGAACGCCGCGTTCGTCCTCAGCGATGGATCGAACGGCCCCACCTCCAAAGTCCTCTTTAGGGACGATCGACACTCCGCTCGCGGCCTTGCGGGTGAGTCCGTGAGCTCCGCCGATCCAGATGTCTCCCCGCGAATCCTGGAAGATAGTGCTCGTTCTGTCGTCGGCGAGACCCTCCCTGGTGGTGTAAGGAACGAATGCGCCAGAGCGATAGCGAGCCACACCCGCCCCGCTAGTTCCCACCCAAAGGCTTCCGTCGCGATCCTCAAAGACCGTCTCGACATCCTGATTCGGACCCTCCTGCTGTTCAAAGACGAGATTGGCGCCTCTACGATATCGGCCGAAGGTTTTATCGGTCGCCGCCCAGATCACGCCCTCGCGATCTTGATAGAAGCAGATGGCCTTTCCCGGCAGATCACGCAGTATTTGTAACTTACCTGCGGGATTCAATCGTGCACTTCCGTTCTGCGTGCCGATCCAGAGATTTCCGGATCGATCATGGAGGATCGTCTGTATGAAGTTCGCGGGCAGGCCCTCCCGTGTTGTAAGTACGCTGATCTTCCCGTCGGACATGTGGGCCAGTCCACCGCCATACGTTCCCACCCAAAGGCCGCCCGTACCATCCTCCACAAGTCCAGAGATGGAGCCCTCGGGCAAACCGTCCTTGCGCGCAAACTTGCGAAAGCGCGTGCCGTCGAAGGCCGCAAGGCCATTCCACGTTCCTACCCAAAGCGTTCCTGCACGGTCTTCAAGCAGCGAATGCACTGCATTAGCGGGAAGGCCGTCTCGTTCTGTGTAGCGTCGAAACTGCCCATGCTC
The DNA here is from genome assembly GCA_963834445.1 of uncultured Acidobacteriaceae bacterium. Classification (GTDB taxonomy): domain Bacteria; phylum Acidobacteriota; class Terriglobia; order Terriglobales; family Acidobacteriaceae; genus PALSA-350. The sequence goes on along the minus strand of CAWIBU010000009.1, from coordinate 970,836 downwards.
GAAACAAGAAAGGCCGTCCCCAGTTGCGATCCATAGTCGGCCGGCTCGATCCACGAGCATCGCTCCAAACATGTTGTGCCCGATGCCTGGAGTCGTCTCTTGCCGGAAGACGGTGAACTTGAGTCCGTCGAACCGGGCAAGGCCGTCCCGCGTGCCAAACCATAAATAGCCATCCGGGGTCTGAGCGATGGAGCGCACTTCATTCTGCGGTAGCCCTTGCTCGGTTTTATAGAGACGCATCGAGTATTGCGCCAGAGATCGCTCCTGCGCCATTGCAACGTGGATGAAGGGCGACGCAAGCCAGTTTTGGGTGAAGAGCAAACACGCGAACAGCCGCTGCTTCCGCGCCCGCGCGGATCTTAGAACGGTCGGTTGCATCAAGGCGGCTAACCGGCTTCGCACTTGCCCCATAACGGCCACACCCGCTGCGACGGCACAACGAATTGAGCCATCGCCCATTGCATTGCATTATGCCAGTTCAATGCCTTCAGGACGCATGGACTTCGCCTACCTAATCGGGTAGGCAAAGTCCTGGCCATTCGGGGGAGGCGGCCATAGACCCCGGGTTTCTACACTGAAATGGCGTCGATCTGAAAGGAACTCCATGAGTGCGGCAATCGACATCCTGAACCCGAACGTTCCCAAACACGTTGCAATCATCGCATCTAACCCAAGTGTCTCCGGACAGACCGGCTGGCCGATCGGGTTCTGGTGGAGTGAATTAACCCATCCCTACTGGGACTTTATCGAACACGGATATTCTGTGGATATCTACAGTCCCGATGGAGGCAAGCTCGCGGCCGACAGTTGGAGCGATCCGCGGGACGAGAGCAAGTACTCTTCCCACGATCTCATTTCGCTTGGCTTCCTGAGTTCATCCGAGCATTCTGCGCTCACTGATAACACCCTCCCCATGAGTCGACTCAGATTGTCGGAGTACGACGCGATCCTATTCGTGGGCGGCCAAGCGCCCATGTACACCTACTACGAGGACGAACGAGTTCACCACCTCGCCGCTGAGTGTTATGCGGCCGGCAAGATTACGGCCGTCTTATGCCACGCCACCTGCATTCTGCTCAGGTGCAAGCTCGATGGCAAGCTGATCGTACGCGGCAAGACCTGGACAGGTTTCGCAAACTCGGAAGAAGACTACGCAGACGAGTTTGTGGGCAAGCGCATCCAGCCGTTTCGCATTGAGGACGAGGCAAAGAAGCTGAGCGATACCAACTTCATCGTCTCCGGCCGCTTCAAATCGCACGCCGTGCGGGATGGAAATCTGATCACGGGGCAGCAACAATATTCCGGTGCGGCCGTCGCACGTTTGGTCATTGAAGCTCTCGGGGTTTGATTCCTCGAGCAGCCGCCGCTTGTCGAGATGAAGGCCTTAAAACAGAACATTACTTCAAGAGCGAGGCATCGTGATCACGCAAACTCATAGCCCTGGCAGCGACTTATATCGCGAACAATTGTTTCCCACGTTGGATGCTCGCCAGATCGCGCGTTTTGTCGATCTAGGCCAGGTGAGCAAAATGCGAGGAGGGGAGATCATCGTCAAACAAGGCGAACGGGATCTGCCTTTTCTGCTGGTCATCCAAGGCGCCATCGAAGTGTTGTGGCCGACGGCGCAAGGAAATGAGGTCATTGCAATTCACACGGCAGGCCAGTTCTTCGGAGACGTGGGGATGCTCTCGGGGCGTCGGAGTCTGGTCGACGTTCGCGTGAAAGAAGGAGGCAGCCTGGTACGCATCGATCGGGCGAAGCTCCAGGAATTGGTGCAGAACGATAGCAATCTGAGCGAAATCCTGATGCGCGCCTTCATTCTTCGACGCCTCGAACTGATCGCAAACGGCTGGGGCGACGTGGTGCTGCTCGGTTCCAGGAGTTCGCCAGGCACTCTCCGAATCAAGGAGTTCCTGTCTAGAAACGGGCATCCCTATTCGTATGTCGATATAGACGGCGACTCGGGCGTACAGCCAGTATTGGACCACTTCCGGGTGACAGCGGACGAGATTCCAATTGTCATCTGCCGGGGACAGTACGTGCTTCGCAACCCAACCAATCGCGAGATTGCCAATTGCCTGGAACTCAACGAAGGCATCGACGAGTCCCGGGTCCGCGACGTAATTGTGGTCGGGGCTGGGCCATCCGGTTTGGCGGCGGCCGTCTATGCCGCCTCGGAGGGACTTGATGTTCTCGTGATTGAGGTCGTCGCGCCGGGCGGTCAGGCCGGTTCGAGTTCGAAGATCGAAAATTACCTTGGATTCCCGACGGGTATCTCGGGCCATGAGCTTGCGACCTCCGCGTATGCCCAGGCGCAGAAGTTTGGAGCCAAAATCATGATTGCGCGAGAAGTAACCAAAATAGAGTGCGACCAGAAACCCTATCGCGTACAACTCGATCGCGATACCCACGTCACGGCGAATTCTATCGTGATCGCCAGCGGCGCTCAGTATCGCAAACTTCCGCTACCCAACCTTTCACATTTTGAAGGTGCCGGCGTGTATTATGGCGCGACATTCATCGAAGCGCAGCTTTGTCTCGATCACGAGGTCATCGTCGTGGGTGGGGGTAACTCGGCGGGGCAGGCGGCAGTTTTTCTCGCTCAGACGGCGAAGCACGTGCATGTGCTTATCCGGTCCGGCCAACTCAGCGATACCATGTCGCGCTATTTGATTCGCCGCATCGAGGAGAGCGACACGATCACGCTGCATCCCTTCACGGAGATAGAATCGCTCGAGGGCGCTGCTTGTTTAGAAGCCGTGACGTGGCGCAACAACCGCACTGAATCCGTCGAGCGGCAAGAAATTGGGCACTTGTTTCTCATGACCGGTGCGATGCCAAATACGAAATGGCTCGATGGCTGTCTTGCGTTGGATGAGAAAGGATTCGTGAAGACTGGCAGCACTCTGGGCGCTGAAGATCTTTCCGATCCCAGATGGTTGAGCAACCGTACGCCGGAATTGCTCGAGACTAGTCTTCCCGCCGTTTTCGCAGTCGGCGATGTCAGATCGGGCAATGTCAAACGTGTGGCATCTGCGGTCGGGGAAGGATCAATCGTAATACATCTTGTGCATAAGGCGATTTTGCAATCTGCGTGACGGAATCAGTTTTTCGATGGTTTATCCTTTCTGCGGATTGGCACAAAGTGTTGATGGGTCCGCCCGTCTTTTTCAGCCCACGTAGGCTGGGCGCCCGTCCCTGTTTTATCCGAGAGCTAGTTTTTTCGAGAGCTGGCTTTATTTGAGATCCGGTTTTATCCGAGAGCTTCGTCGCGCTCCCTAGAACTGGAAGTAGATGAAGTCGCGGTGGCCGAAGAAGCCGAAGAAGGCTATCGCGAAGAGACAGGCGTTGTACGCCAGAGCTCGTATAACCGTCACTCGCCAGAGGCGAGGTACCTGTGCTGGATGAGCGATCCACCACTCGACTACGAACATGGCAACGATCGACAGGACCAGGTAGGGCGCGGTGGCGCGGCTGAAGCCGCCCACCTTCAGCAAAAATGGGTCCAGTTGGCCCAGGGGCAGTAGATGGGTCGCGACGAACCAGGCGTCTTTGAGGTTGTTGGCGCGAAAGAATATCCACGCGTAGGTAACGAGGCTGAAGGTCACGATGGTCTTCAGGAAATTGATGCGGGTGAATCGCCCGGTCCAGGGCGCAATGGCCTGGGCGACGATCAAATAGACGCCATGCAGAAATCCCCAGGCGACAAAGGTCCAGTTGGCGCCATGCCAAAGGCCGCTGATCACAAACGTAACCATCAGGTTGGCATAATGCCGGGGCAAGGTTACGCGATTGCCGCCTAACGGAATATAGACATAATCCCGGAACCAGGTGGAGAGCGAGATGTGCCACCGTCTCCAGAATTCGCCCACCGACCGGCTGAAGTAGGGCTGCATGAAGTTGATACGTAACTCGTAACCCATCATGCGGGCTAGACCCAGGGCAATGTCGGTGTATCCGGAAAAGTCACAATAGATCTGGAGCGAGAACAACAAGGTGGCGAGCACCAGCGCAATCCCGTCGAAATGCCGCGGCGTGTCATAGATAAGCTTTACAAAATCAGCCACGTTGTCTGCCAGCACCATTTTCTTGAACAGCCCCCACAAGGCCTGCACCATGCCGGCGCGGACGCCGGCAAACGTGACTTTCGGCTCGCGATGAAATTGGGGCAGCAATTCATAGGGCCGCTCGATCGGGCCGGCCACCATCTGCGGAAAGAAGGCAACGTAGAGCGCATATTCCAGCAGGCTCTTTTCCGCCGGCACTCTGCGCCGGTAGACCTCGATGGTGTAACTCATAGCCTGAAAGGTGTGGAAGGAAAGGCCGACGGGCAAAATGATGGCCAGCAGGGGTGGATCGTAGCGCAGCCCAAACAGATGCGAGGCGCTGTGCAACGAGCCGGTGAGGAAGTTGAAATACTTGAAGATGACCAGCAGCCCCAGATTGCAAAACAGGCTGATGCCTAAATACAGACGGCGGCGCGCAGGCTGCTGCGCTTTTTCAATCTGCAGGCCGGCCACAAAGTCGATCACGGTGATGCCCCAGATCACCCAGATGTAGCGCGTGCTCCAGCACATGTAGAAGTAGTAGCTGGCGACCAGCAGGATGATTTTGCGCGAGGTGCCGCGCGTGGCCAGGAAAAGGAGCCACACCGCCACGAAGAACAACAGGAACTGGAAGCTATTGAAGAGCATGATGCTCCTCCAATAGCTGCCATAGCGCTTCGGTATAAACGATTGCTCCGGCCTGGTTAAGGTGCGTCTGATCGGCGAAGAGCCGATTGGGATAGAGGTAATAGTCCGGGCCCAGCAACTGGCATGCAGTGTTCTGCTGAAGCAACGCAGCAAAGCGCTGGTCATACGCGGCCGGCGGCGCAGCTTCCCCTTGGCGAAGGTAGATGGGCACGTAGTAACACGCCATGTGGTACTGCTGGACAAGTTGATTCAGTTGGCCAATCTGAGCGCTTTGCGTGGGCGCGACCCTGGGAACGATCTGCTGCGGTCGATCCGAGGCGAGATGGAAGTTGTCGGGCAAGCGGCCTCCGGGGAAATGGCTCTGCTCGGTAATGAGGTGGTAGCCGCGCTCGGCGATCACCGAGCGCTCGTTGTCAGCCGACTCCCGATAATACGCGGCCACCCCGCCGTGGCTGGGCGCGCTGAGCAGGAACGCGGTGAGATCTCTTACGAAATTACGAAAGGGGAAGAGGTAATCGATCACCGCGTGATCATCGGGAATGAAATGGAAGATGCCCCGCGGGGGTGGATCCGCATCCCACGGCAGCGTAAGCAACAGTACGTTGGGAGCCTGCCCGCGCGCACACATGGCCCGGAGCGGGGGCAGGAATAAATCGCTCCCGGGGAAGCCGGAATTAAACGACGCAACGTTGTGCTGCTTCGCCGCGCTCCTCTGATCGAAGACGGAGGGAAGGAAGCCAGCCAGAATCTTGCTGTTGCCGAAGATCAATACCCGGGTCACGGTGGGGTCAACCGGAAAGACCTGCCCTTGCCGTTCCCAGCGCAACTTGGCGTCAAACACGAGATCGGAGCCATTCTTTACATAGGGCAATGCGCGGAACAATCCATAAAAGGCCGCCCACGCGAGCACGAAGAAGAAGAGGGTCCAGCCCAGAGCGGAGTCAGCGTTTGCCGGTTCGTCTCTCATGCGCTCAGCCCGCGATGCCGGTAAACATCATGAACAGCGACAATGCGATCACCACGGCCGCCGTCAGCCAGGACACGACGTTGAACCAGTGCGAGTTTACGAACTCACCCATCAGGTCTTTGCGATTGATAAGCCGAAGCATGAAGATGATCACCAGCGGCAGCAACACCCCATTCAATACCTGCGACAAGATGACCATGCTGATCAATTTCGCGTTGGGAACAAACAGCACGGCAATCGCGCCGCCGGCCACGAGCAGGGTATAGAGCCAGTAAAAAACAGGAGCTTCCTTGAAGCCGCCATCCAACCCGGACTGCAGCCCCAGGCCCTCACAGACCGTGTAAGCCGTGGAGAGCGGCAGGATCGAGGCGGCGAAGAGCGAAGCGTTGAACAACCCGACCGCGAACAGCAGGAATGCATAGCGCCCGGCCAACGGTTTCATTGCTTCGGCCGCGTCAGCCGCCTCCCCAATGGGGCCCATGCCGTGGGCAAAGAGCGTGGCCGCACAGGCAACCACGATGAACCAGGCCACGATGTTGGTGAAAAACGATCCTATGATCACATCGAGGCGGGAGGCCGGGTAGCTCTTGGCCGTGACCCCCTTTTCCACGATGGACGATTGCAGATAGAACTGCATCCAGGGCGAGATCGTGGTTCCAATGACGCCGACAATCATATAAATGTAACTTTTTGAGTGCCAGATGGAGCCTCTCGGCAGGGTTACCGTGGCCACTGTGGCGTCATGCCAGCTGGGCTGGGACAGCACGCCCGTAATGATGTAGGCAATGTAGAAAACGGATGCCGCGAGAAAAACCTTTTCCACGCCCTTGTAGTCGCCCTTGACCACCAGAAACCAGATGGTGAGCGCGCTGACGGGCACAGAAACAAACCTGCTGATGTGGAAGAGCTGCATGCTACCGGCGATGCCGGCGAACTCAGCCATGACATTGCCGAAGTTGACCACGACCAGCAGCAGCATAAGCACGAACGTCATGCGCAGCCCAAACTCTTCCCGGATGAGGTCGCTCAGCCCCTTGCCGGTGACGGCGCCCATGCGCGCGCACATCTCCTGCACCACCAGCAAGGCGATGGTGATGGGGATCATGGTCCATAGCAGGGTGTACCCGAATTGGGCGCCGGCATTGGAATAAGTGAGGATACCGCCCGAATCGTTATCGATATTCGCGGTAATGAAGCCCGGGCCGAGCACGGCGAGGAAGAGCAGTATCCGGGTTCGCCATTGCTTGAGCATGGGTCGGGGTTAGACCTTCAAATGACTATTTTGATCGTAAAAATGCGATGACGTGATCGGCCTGCACGACGCCAACTAATCGATTTGCGCTGTCGACCACGGGGAGCGCGTGCAGATTGTACTTATCGAAAAGCTCGGCGACTTCATTCTGGTGGGTCTCGGCATGGGTCGAGATAATCCGCGGTTCGGCCAGAACCTTGAGCCGCGTTTCAGGCAGCGCCAGAATCAGCCGCGACAGCGCCACAACCCCTTCGAGTACGTTGTCTTTCCCGGTGAGATAGATTTCGGTTACCCCTTCCGGATCGCCATCAAAATCGCGCAGCGCCCGGACAGCCTCGCCGACGGTTGCGTCCGCGTTCACTTGAACACAGTCGGTCGTCATTCTGCCGGCGGCCGAGTCCTCGCGGAACTCGAGTAGTTCTTCTACATCGTGCCGTTCTTCCGGATTCATTTCCTCGAGAATGGCTTCGGAACGCTCGTCGGAAAGTTCGGCCAGCAGATCGGCCGCGGCGCCGGGATCCATCTCTTCCACGATGTCGGCAACGCGCCCGGAATCGAGTGATTCGAGCAGAGCCTTCTGCATGCGAGGGTCGACTTCCTCCAGTGCTTCGGCGGCGACCTCTTCGTCGAGAGAGACGAAGATGGCCTCGCGTTCCTGGGCCGACAGGTCTTCCAGAATGTCAGCCAGGTCGGAAGGGTGCATGCTGGCCAGGCGCGCGTGCTCGATCTTCAGCTTCACGCGGCGCGCCGGATCGACTTCAATCAGGTCGACAAACTCCCACGGAATGATGCTGGCGCGGAAGCGCATGGCGAAGGCTTCCAGAGTATGCCTGGGCATCACGCCTTTCAGCAGCCTGCGCACAGCGCCGCGCAGGCCCACCGCCACTTCTGAGACACGCAGGCTCTCATGACCATTCTGCGGGAACCACTGCAGGTCAATATCGTTGACCCGGACGACCTTGCGCCCATGCACGTCGATGATTTGCCGGTCCATGACGTCCTGCTGCAGGAGGAGGAAATTTTCATCGCCGCGAAGGGGCTGTAACGCGGCATCCTCGCGCAATTCCAATGTCCCGGCTGGCGTCTGCAATACATCCTTCACGGCCACCAGCACAGCGCCGGCGCGCGTCTTGAGGACCAAGCCCGCGACATTGCCGGCAGAGGCTCCGGTGCCCACGGCCACATCTTTCAGTCGGCCCTGCACACGGCCCTGCCGGTCGGTGATCAGCGTACCGAGCAGGAGCGTAAGGCTGGCGTGTATGGTGTGCTTTTCGTTCATCGACGGTCGGTTGCAGTCTAACAGTCGATTGCGCGCGGAGAGCCTACGGGGTCAATATCAGTAACCCTCTGGACGGTGTTGGAACATGTGGGTTTCGTATTGTGCAGGACGGGACGGTTAGTTGGGTCGCTCGGGACGGCTTTTTTGAAAGCGCTCGTCGAGTGGTTGCCTGCCTTGAAAGCCCGATTCCATGGTGTGCCAGAAGTCGATTTTCGCTTCGCCTAATTGCCAGCAAAGCAGCACAATCTGCTCCCCGAGCTGGCAGGGGAAGTCCAATAGCCCCTTATCCAGGTCTTTTACCTGGACACCGATCGAGTCGATTTCCTGAATGGCATCCTGGGCTTGCTGCACCGCAGCGCGCTGGGCCATGCGTTTGCGGGCCACCGCCGCCACATCGACCAACAGACCGCCGGAAAGGAAAATTCTCTGGCTGAGCCGCTGCAGATCGGCTTCGACCTGACCGGCGCTCTCTTTGGCCTCGATCGCCCGCCGCAACAGGGACTCGAGAATCGGCAGGAGCGATTGCGCTTCATCCAGGGAAAATGTCTTCATACATACGACCTATGTCTAAGCCTTATGGTAAACCCCAGACCGGGTGATTTGTGGCCCTTTGGCAGGGCAGGTATCATGACAAAGCAATGAGTTTGCCCGATACCATCTTTATTTTCGGATTGGCCCTGGTGATTTTCGGCCCCAAGAAGCTTCCGGAAATCGGTCGCCAGCTGGGCAAGCTGATGCTCGAGTTCCGGCGCGCCAGCAATGAGTTCAAGATGCAGATCGATGAAGAACTGCGCGCGGCCGAACATGCGGATCGGCAAAAGGAAATCGCGGCCCCGGTCGTGACCACTACTTCGGCCCCGCTGGCCGAGAGCCCAACCATCCGGCCCCCGAGTGAGGGGACCACGGTGAGCAGCGAAAGCCCGTCTTCACGGGTGGTCCCGGTCCATGAGGAGGTCGCGGAACTCGAGGCCGTGATTGGTGAGCACCCGGAATTAGCACACGACGCACTCGAACGTTTGCCGGAGCAGGCGACCCTTCACAATGACTGACCTCGTGGACCGGGCCCGGACAGCCGTGACAGAACGCGCAGAATTACCGGGCATGAGCCTCCTGGAACACCTGGAGGAACTGCGCAAGCGCATCATTCATTCCGGTATTTATCTGATCGTCGCGTTTTTCGTGGCGTATGGCTTCCGCCAACGACTCTTTGCGTTTATGGAGCAGCCGATTGTCTCGGCGCTGAAGGCGCACAACCTCGATCCCCACCTGGTCTATCTCAATCCGGTCGATCCGTTCAATTTCTTCATCAAGATAAGCCTGGTCGCGGGCTGCATCATTGCTTCACCGTTTGTCCTATACCAGGTGTGGCTGTTCATTGCTCCAGGACTATACCGGCAGGAGAAGCGGTACATCCTGCCCTTTATGACGGCCACGGTCGGGCTCTTTCTCCTGGGAGCCTTCTTTGGCTACCACTATGTTTACCCCGGAGCGCTGAACTTCCTCATCGGTTATGGCGATCAGTTCCGGCCCATGGTCACGGTGGGGGAATATACCGAGCTGTTCATGACCGTGATCCTGGGCCTGGGCATCACCTTTGAATTGCCTATCCTGGTTTTCTTTCTGGCGCTGTTCGGCATGGTGACGGCGGGTTGGCTGTGGAAGAACATTCGTTACGCGATCCTGGTCATCTTCATCATTGCCGCCATCATTACGCCTACCCCCGATGTTCTGACGATGTGCGTGTTCGCCGCACCCATGCTGATGCTTTACCTGCTCAGCATTGGGGTCGCGTACATGGTTCATCCTAACCGCAGGAACAGGAAAAAGCAGGCGGCATGACGCGCTGGCTTTGCCTCTTTTGGCCCCTGGTTGTGTGCGTGGCCGGGGCGCAGACGGCGCCGCTGCCGCGCTTTGATGGCGAGCGCGCGCTGACTTATACGCGGGACTTTGTAGCCACCGGACCTCGTTGGCTGGGCAGCAAAGGGCATGCCAGGGCCGAGGCTTACCTCGAGCGGCAGTTTGCCAAAGACAATCTGGTGAAAGACAGCTTCACTATGCCGACCCCGGCCGGGCCGCTGGCCATGACCAACTACATTGTCAAATTTCCTGGCACGAAGGATGGCATTATCGTGCTGGCCAGCCATTACGACACCAATTACCCCCTGAAAGACACGGGGTACGTGGGCGCGAATGACGGCGGGTCGAGCACGGGACTGTTGCTGCAACTGGCGAATAGCTTTCGCGGCAAAAAGCTCGATGGATACAGTGTGTGGCTGGTTTTCTTTGATGGCGAAGAGGCGATCAAGGGGTGGACCGACACCGACTCAGCATACGGCAGCCGGCACCTCGCCGCGAAGTGGCAAGCGGATGGCACGCTGAAGCGCATCAAGGGATTTCTGCTGGCAGACATGATCGGGGACCGCGACCTCGATGTGGTGAGGGATTTGAGCTCGACGCCCTGGTTGCTTGACCTGGTAAAACAGGCGGCTGGGAAGTTTGGCGACCAGTCGTATTTTTTCCAGACGGAGAATACGGTGGGCGATGACCACACTGCCTTTGTGCAGCGGGGCGTGCCCTGCGCCGATATCATCGATTTTGATTATGGCTATCAGAACGCCTTTTGGCACACGCCGCAGGACACCATGGACAAGCTGAGCGCGAAGAGCCTCACGATTGTGGGGGATGTGTTTCTGGAAACGGTGCGGCTGTTGAACGAGCGATAAGGGCTGTTTTTGGCAAGATTTGCGAGCTTCACTTGTGGGGCCTTGGTTTGGGGGAGAGGCGCACCGCAGATCCCTCCACTTCGCTACGCTCGGTCGGGATGACAAAGGGGAGGGTAACGGTCGCCCTTAAGAGTTGCTAATGGGAGAGGCGCACAGCAGGTCCCTCCGCTGCGCTACGCTCAGGTCGGGATGACAAATTTGCTTTGGGGGATGGGTTTAAAAAGCAAGAGCTCTCCGCGTTCGTTCCATCCTTGACTTGGCGCCAAGCAGGTCGGCCACTTTGGATGACAAATTTGTTTGAAGGCTGGTCGTTTCGGGGTGCAGGTGGATCCTGAGAGGGCCAAGTTGGCTTCGTGGTAGAAACGATCATGCTGGAAGGCGCACCTCTCTCCTATTGGATCGGCTTCCACCTGATTCTGCTGGTTTTGATTGTTGTCGACCTCACCGTTCTCGGCCGGGGAAAGCCTTCCAGCCAAACCAGGCAGAATTTTGTATTCGTTTTGTTTCTCCTCGCCCTCGCCGCCTCGTTCGGGGTTTGGATAGGCCACGTTCTCGGCCACCCAATCGCGCTTGAATTTGCCTCTGGATACCTGATCGAGCTCTCCCTGAGCATCGATAACCTTTTCGTCTTCCTGCTCATGTTCCGGTCCTTTGGTTTGAGCGCCGAGGCACAAAGGAGAGCGCTGCTGCTGGGCATCCTGGGCGCCATTGTGATGCGTGGGGTGTTTATCTTTGCCGGCATTGCGCTGTTGCGGCGATTTGCCTGGATCCAGTATTTTTTCGGCGCGCTGCTGTTGGTTGCGGCGGTGCGGCTCCTGATGGCGAAGAAGAAAGGGGCTGCGCCTACCCCAGCTCAATGGATAACGCGCTGGACAAAGCGTTTCGGGACCAACCCCAGGACAATGTTCGTGCTCGCGGTGGTCGCCATTGAAGTCGTCGACCTGGTGTTCGCGCTGGATTCCGTGCCCGCTGTGCTGGCAATTTCGAACCATCCGTTCGTGGTTTATACCTCGAACATCTTCGCCATTCTGGGACTGCGGTCGCTCTACTTCCTGCTGGCCGGGCTGCTCGACCGCCTACGCTACCTGCATCTGGGCCTGGCTGCGATTCTTGGGTTCGTCGGCGGCAAGATGCTGGCTTCGCGATGGATTCATGTGCCGGTGACGGTTTCGCTCGGCTTCATCGTCCTGGTGGTGGTAGCGGCTACAATCGCTTCGTTGCGGGTCACAAGGAAGAACTGAAGCCTGCGATACGATGGTCTCAGCCGTGCGCAAGATACCCGTATCGACCAAGCTTGGGCAGTACACCGTTTCCGTGGGGAGCGGCATCCTTCGTTCCTTAGCGCCGGCGATTGCCGGCAAACTCACCTTTGTTTTAACCTCGCCGGAGATCTGGGCGCTTTGGGGCCAGCGGCTGCAGACTGCGCTCGCACCTCGCGAACCAGTTGTGCTGTTTCTGCCCGCCGGAGAAAGTCATAAACGCCTGGCCCAGGTGGAGCGGTTGACCACGGAGATGACCCGGGCAGGCGCCGATCGTTCATCCATGCTGATCGCCTTCGGCGGCGGCGTGACCGGTGATGTGGGCGGCTTTGTCAGCGCGATCTATATGCGCGGCATCGACTACATTCAGATTCCGACCACGCTCTTATCGCAGGTCGATTCCTCGGTCGGCGGCAAGACCGGGGTCAACCTGCAAACCGGCAAAAACCTGGTGGGGTGCTTTTACCCTCCGCAGGCCGTGATCGCCGATATCGAGTTGCTGCGCACGCTGCCACAGCGAGAGCTACGCGCCGGCGTGTACGAAAGCATCAAGGCGGGGCTGATTCGGGATGCGGCCCTGTTCCGCTTCATCGAGAGCCACAAGGAACAGATCGACCGGGGCGACCCGGCCTCTCTGGAAAAGATGGTCGCGGCCTCGATCAAAATGAAGGCCGAGGTGGTGACCCTGGATGAGCGGGAACTGGGTTTGCGCATGATTCTCAACTTTGGCCACACCATCGGTCACGCGATTGAGGCCGCCAGCGGCTATGGCGCGCTGCTGCACGGGGAGGCGATTGCCTGGGGCATGCTCGCCGCACTGCACATCAGCCGTGAGCGCAAGCTGGTCACGGAGAAGGAAGCCAGCCGCACGGAGGCGCTGATTCGCTACTTTGCTCCTCCGGCGCTGCCGGCGGTCAGCGGCAAACGGTTGTTGCGGGCAGCTTCCGGCGATAAAAAGAACCGGGCCGGGGTGCGCCGATTCGTGCTGCTGCAGGGCATCGGCAAGGCCGTGGTCGTCGAAGATGTGAACGATGCCGAAGTGCTGGCAGCCATTGCGACCATCTATCAGACCGGGCGCAAAGCCGGGGGCCGCGCGTAGCCATGCGGGCGCCAGGGGCCCAGCCAGAAGGTACCGGGGACGAGCAAAGCGCAGCGGCCGCGGTGCGCACCATGTTCGACCAGATCGCACCGCGGTACGATCTGCTGAATCATGTGCTCTCGTGCAATATCGATCGCGTTTGGTGGCGGCGGGCGGCGCGCACTTTTCGCCACGTGCTTGCCCGGCCGGATGCGCAGGTCCTGGACTTGTGCTGCGGTACAGGAGACATGACGCTGGCGCTGCTGAAGCGCAGGCCGAAACAGGGCAGGCCGGTGCTGGCGGCCGATTTCGCGCACCAGATGCTGGTGCGAGGGGCGGCCAAATTTAGCGCGAAAGGCGCGCTTGCGCTGGAGGCCGATGCGCTGCATCTCCCCCTGGCCGCCGGCTCGCTCGATCTGCTCACCACCGCCTTCGGGTTTCGCAATCTGGCCAACTACCAAGCCGGCCTGGAGGAGTTCTACCGCACCCTGAAACCGGGCGGCGAGCTGGGGATTCTCGACTTCAGCGAACCTGGCGGATTGATGGGCAAGCTCTACGCCTTCTACTTCCGCCGGGTGCTGCCGGGTGTAGGTGGGCTGATCTCGGGTGTCTCCGGACCTTACCGTTACCTTCCCAGCTCGGTTCGGCAATTCCCTTCCCCCCCTGAATTGCTGAGAACGATGCGCTCGGTGGGTTTCGAACAGGTTTCCTGGACCCCCTACAGCTTCGGGATCGCCGGTCTGTATCGCGGCGTCAAGCCCTCCTAAAGTTGCAGCCCGCGAGGTTACCAGGTGAGGTCACCTGGAGCTCGCCGATGCGCTCGCATCGAGGTAACTGGATAGACTTGAGGGTATGCGGGCAAAGGTTACCTGGAAGCAGGACCAGCAGTACGATGGCGAGTCGCATAGCGGCCACCACGTCACCATGGATGGGGACGCTGCCCACCTGGCAGGCGCGAGCCCCATGGAACTGGTGCTGATGGCTCTGTGCGGCTGCACGTCGGTGGATGTGGTCTCGATTTTGCGCAAGAAGCGGGAGCCGTTTACCTCGCTCACGGTTTCAGCGGTTGCCGAGCAGGCGGCCGATACTCCCAGGGTATTTACCCATATTCACCTTACCTACCAGGTGGGTGGAACCGTTTCCGCTAAGGCGATGGAAGATGCGGTGGCGCTGTCGAAGAACAAATATTGTTCGGTTTCGAAGATGCTGGAGAAAGCGGCGGTGATCGATTACGAGATCATCTACGGGACCAACCCGGCATGATCAATTTTTTTCGCCTTGTGCTCGCCGGGTTGGCGCTGGCCATGGCGGGACTGGTCTCGGCTGTGATCACCATGCGTCTTGCCATCCATGGAGCGGAAGTGAAGGTCCCTGACCTGCAGGGGCTCACGGTTTCAGAAGCGGTACATAAGACGGCGAACGCGGGGTTGAACCTGGGGATTGACAACAAGTATTACAGCGTCGATGTGCCCGCCGGCCGGGTTTTAGCGCAATCTCCGCTGCCCGGGGCTATTGTCCGGCGGGAATGGCGGATGCGGGTGACGGAAAGCCTGGGGCCGCAGCGGGTGGCGATTCCGAAGGTTGTGGGGCAGCAGGAACGGGTGGCGGCCATCGAGGTGCGGCGGCTGGGATTAGACCTGGAAGAAACGGCGCAGATGCCGTATAGCGGGGCAGCGCCGGGCACGGTGATTGCGCAGAATCCGCAACCGGGAGCCGGTGGGGTGGAACGGCCCAGCGTGAGCCTGCTGGTGAGCAGCCCGGCGCCAGCGACATCGCCGGCGATGGTGATGCCGCAGATGATCGGGTTGCCGCTGTTGACCGCGTCGGCGATGATTGCGCACGCCGGGCTGAAGGTGGGGCCGGTGGAGAACAGCTACTCGAGCGCGCTGCCGACCAGTGATGCGGTGGGGAGCGATATGGCTCCGGCGGATACGGTGGATCCGGCCGGTACGGTGTTGAGCCAGAGCCCCGCCGCGGGGCATCGGGTTCAGCCCGGGATGACGGTTACGCTGCGCGTCGCCCAGTAGATTCTGCGCCCGTGCAATTTGGCAAAAAACGCGCACTAAGCGCACTAAGGGTGGCGGGAGCAGGGCCGGGTCTCGCTCGTTTTTCGCGAGATTTGGGATTTGACCGCGCCAAAGCTATAACTTCGTCTGGTTACGAGCGGTCCAGGAGAAAGACCGGTGGAATCCCACATCTCGCGAAAAACGAGCGAGATATGGGGCACCCAGAGGTCATTTGGAAGGAAAGATTCTCGGCCCCTTGCCCCTTCCGAATCGGCGAACCAAAATAAAGTTTTGCTAGGTTCGAGTTAGGCAGGCGGCGAAGAAGCCGTCGCAGGAGTCGGTTCCGGGTAGGGTTCTTACGAAATCATCGGGCAGGTTGCCGGGAAGCAGACGGTCTGTTGTGCCTTGATGGAGTACGCCAGCTTGCTCCAGAGCCTGGACCTGCGGGCGCCAGGGTAGGAGGCGGAACCCCTTCTGCTGCTCCAGGGCGTGGGCGACAACGCGTTCATTTTCTTCCGGTTCGAGCGAACAGGTGGAGTAGATCAGCCTGCCCCCTGGCCGTAGGGCGCCCATAGAGGAACGGAGAAGGCGTAGCTGGCGGTTGTGGTGACGAGCGAGGCCTTCCAGAGTGAGCCGGTGCCGGATCTCGGGGTTGCGCGCGAGAGTTCCTGTTCCGCTACAGGGTGCGTCGCAGAGCACCAAATCGAATTGCTGGTCGGGAGGGAGCTCGGTCGCATCCAGGACGCGATAGCGGATTTGCTGCAGACCGAGCAGCTGCTGCATGGCCTGGAGGCGGCGCGGACTGATGTCGCAGGCGGTGATTTGGGCGTTCGGGTTACGCTCGGCAAGGATCGCGGTTTTTCCTCCCGGCGCGGCGCAGCAATCCAAAATGTCAGTGCCCTGGCCTGCCAGCTCAGCGATTAACTGCGATCCCTCATCCTGCGGGCGATGGGGCGCTCGCACGACGAAGGTTCCGCCGGCGCCGGCAGGAGGAAGCTGGTCGTAGCGGCAGATCGCTTCGGCAGCCTCCTGGCCGTATGCCGCCAGCCAACGTTCGACGATCCACGGGGGATGAGCCGCGACGGCATCCGCAGGCTGCAGCCGTGGCGATTGGGACAGCTTGCGCAGGACCGCGTTCACCAATCCCACAGCGTAGGTCTCGCCTGACTGGCGCACCAGTTCCACACTCTCAAAGATGGCGGCGCGCGCTGGGATGCGGTCAAGCAGCAAGAGCTGCAAGGCCCCCAACTCGAGAGCCACCTGCACCGGCTCTTCCAGGTGGCCGGCCCTGGTCAGCAACGCACGGATGCGCTGTTGCAGCACAAGCTGCCAACGCAATACGCCCATCACCAGGTTGGTGGCCAGGTTCTTGTCAAGGTCAGAGAGGGCATTCACCCGTTTGCTGTGCAGCAGGGTGTCGCTGTGCAGATCCGGCTTGCTCCTTAGCTCCAGCAGCAGCTCGAAGGCGACCTGGCGGGCCGGCGCGATCATGACCCCAGGGTCTCGTGGAGAAGGGGAGCGGCACCGCGCAGGAACTCGGCCACCGGCAGGCGTTTCTTGCCTTCGAGCTGAATCTCCAGCAGCTCAAGCCGCGTACCCGCGCCCGCACCCACGTAGAGGCGATCGCCCTCAACCAACAGCTCCGCGGGAGCAAGGGTTGCCGGCTCGGCGGGCAGCAGACGATGCAAGGTCAGCTTCTTGCCGCGGAAAAAGGTGTAGGCGCCGGGCCAGGGCTGAAAGCCACGCCAGCGGTTGTAGATCTCGCCGGCTGGGCGGAGGAAATCGACCAGCGCATCCTCACGCTCGAGGATCGGCGCCAGGGAGGCGGCGCTGTTGTCCTGCGGGATGGGGTGCAGGGTGCCTGCCTCCAAGCCGGCAAGCGTTTCCAGCATCAGGCCGGCTCCGCTGGCCGCGAGCAGGGGGAAAAGGTCGGCGGCGGTTTGCTGAGGATGGATCGGCAACTCGCGCTGCAGCAACATGTCGCCGGTATCCAGGCCTTGGTCGATGCGCATGGTGGTGGCGCCGGTGACGGTCTCACCGTTGGCCACAGCCCACTGAATGGGCGCGGCGCCGCGGTATTTGGGGAGCAGCGAAGCGTGCAGGTTGAGGTTGCCGTAGCGCGGCAACTGCAGCATCCAGTCGGGGATGATGCGGCCGTAGGCGACGACGATGATGGCGTCGGGTCTGATCGCTTCCAGATGGGCGCGGAAGTCAGGATTGTTCTTGATTTTCTCCGGCTGCAAGACGGGCAAGCCGGCTTCGAGAGCCAGCGTTTTTACCGGGGGTGGGGAGGGAGCCTGGTCGCGGCCGCGTACCCGGTCAGGCTGGGTGACGACCAGCTCAATCATGTGACCGGCGCCCAGCAGGGCTTGCAGTGTGGGAAGGGCGAACTGCGGAGTTCCGCAAAAGACGAGCCTTACCATTCCCCGGCCCGCTGCAGTTTGCGGATCTTGCGCAGCGCAAAATCGCGCTTGAGCGCGCTGATGCGAAAGATGAAGAGGATGCCGTCGAGGTGATCAATCTCATGCTGAAACGCGCGCGCCAGCAGGTCGTCGGCTTCACGCTCGAACCAGTTGCCCTTGACGTCCTGGGCGCGGATTTTCACTTTTGCGGCGCGCGCTACCTTCTCGCGAATGTCAGGCAGGCTGAGGCAGCCCTCTTCCTCAAAAATCTTTCCGTCGGAAGTGATGACCTCGGGATTAATGAGGGCGATTTTGTCCTCAGGCGTTTTCTGGAAGCTGAGATCGATGACGGTCAGCCGTTTGGGCACACCGATCTGCGGGGCAGCGAGGCCGATGCCGTGGGCGGCGTACATGGACTCAAACATGTCGTCGACCAGCTGGCTCAATTCCTCATCGAAGACGGTGACGGGGGCCGCCGGCCGCTGCAGGATGGGGTCAGGAAACTTGACGATCGGATAAATCATTGCGGCGGAGTCCCTTAGAATCGGCGAATCTGCTCCAGGTACCCCTGGTAGTTTCTGCTGAGTTCGCCGGCTGAGTCGCCGCCGAATTTTTCCAACGCGAGTTTCGCCATGGTGAAGGCGACCATCGCTTCTGCGGCCACCCCGGCGGCAGGCACGACACATACATCCGAACGCTCGTAGGCGGCTTTGGTGGTCTCGCGGGTGGTGTAGGAGACGGACCCCAGAGGGCGGCGTAGAGTGGATATCGGCTTCAGGTAGCCGCGCACGACAATATCTTCGCCGTTGGAGATGCCGCCTTCGATACCACCGGCATTGTTGTGCTCGCGGGTGAATCGCGTGGCTCCGTTGGTGTCGGTCGGGCTGTAACCGATGGGGTCATGAACGGCTGAGCCGAAGGATTGGGCGGCGGTGACTCCCTGGCCGAGTTCGACTGCCTTGACCGCCTGCAGGGACATGACCGCCCAGGCGAGCAGGCCATCCAGGCGCTCATCCCAGTTAGCGTAGGTGCCGATGCCCGCAGGGGCTCCGTGGACCACGACTTCAAAGACGCCGCCGATGGAGTCGCCGGTGCGCAGCACGTGATCCACTTCGGCTTTCATTTGCTCTTCGGTGGCGGGGTCGACGCAGTTGAGCAGGATTTCGTCGCGCTGGTTGAGGGCGGCGATTTCTTCCCATTTGGCGATACGGGGCAGGTCGACGCGGCCCACGCGGACGACATGGCTGCCCACCTCGATATTCAACGACTTCAACAGCAGCTTGGCCATGGCGCCGGCGGCCACGCGGGCGGTGGATTCACGCGCGGAGGCGCGCTCCAACACATAGCGGGCGTCGGGAAAGTCGTACTTGAGGGAGCCGGCCAGGTCGGCGTGGCCGGGGCGCGGGGAGGCTACGGCCTTGTGCTTTGCCGGATCGCCGGCAGCTACCGGGAGAACCTCGGTCCAGTTTTTCCAATCGCGGTTTTCAATCTGGATGGCGACCGGGGAGCCGATGGTCTTGCCATGACGGACGCCAGAGAGGATGTGGGCGCGGTCCTGCTCGATGTGCATGCGGCCGCCACGGCCGAAGCCCTGCTGCCGCCGCCAAAGCTCACGGTCGATAAAGGCGAGGTCGACGTCGAGGCCCGCGGGGAGACCCGAAATAAGGGCGATGAGACACTCGCCATGTGATTCACCAGCTGTTGAGAAACGTAGCATTGGGCGAGTAGACCTAACGTTTGATTGTAGACGATTTTGAGGGGGGAATCAGGATGGCAGTCCAGTAGAGGGAGTGGGCGAACCGCAGATCTCTCCACTACGCTCCCCCGAATTCCTGTCGAGGGTGGTGGCGCTGGCAAACTTTATGCGGTCTTCCTTAAAGAAGACCGCACACGTGGATCTGTCTGACGTAGCGAAACAGGAATCCGGGTACGCTCCGGTCGAGATGACAAATTTCTGGACTAGAGCACAATCCAGTCGTATTGGGCGTGGTCGAGGGGCACGACTGAGAGCCTTGATTGCCGCACCAGCGGCGACTGTTGAAAGAGCGCGTGCTGCTTCATGTCTGCCAGGGTTTTCGGATGCTTGATCGCCGGCCCAGCTACGATGCGCACCAGGGGCACTTTGGGATCAGAAATGTCGACTGACTTTACATGCGCCAGACCAACCGCTGCCTTCTCGTCGCCGGTGTGATAGATGACCAGCTTGTCGCCCTTCTGCATGGCCCTGAGGTTTTTCACCGCCTGGGGATTGGTGACCCCCGTCCAGTCGGTTTCTTTCTCCTTGACCAGCTCGGCAAAAGCGTAGGCGGACGGTTCTGTTTTGAGCAGATAGTACATGCGTTACTCCTCCGATCTGGGCTTGAGGAAGGTGGCGGTGTTGAGCAGCGGCCGGTCCATGGAGCGCACCCAGTCGGTCATCTCGCCGGGCAGGCCGCCTTGCGCTTCGTGACGTTCAAATTCGGCGCGCATGGTATGCATCTTGGCATCCAGATCGTCGAGGAAATTGAACAGCACAGCCTCTGGAATCATCGGCAATTTGGGCGAACCAAATTCCAACTTGCCATGGTGGCTCAAGACCATGTGCTCGACCAGCAGGCGCAGGTTGGGGGGGAAGTCGGGTAACGCGGCGAGCTTCTTCTCGATCATGCCAAGGCCGATGGTGATGTGCCCCACCAGCTGGCCCTGCAGGGTGTAGCCGAAGCTGGTGCCCCAGCTCAGCTCTTCGAGCTTGCCAATGTCATGCAGGATCGCGCCGGTGAGCAGCAGATCGCGGTGGATCTCAGGATAGTGCTTTGCCGCCAGGTCGCACAGCCCGAGCAGCGAGACCACGTGCTCCAGAAGACCGCCCAGCCAGGCGTGATGCAGAGCTTTGGCCGCCGGAGCCTCACGGAATGCAGCCGCAAAGACGGGATCGTCAAGAAACGAACGCACCAGCGCCTGAAGAGCGGGATCGGTAAAGCTGTCGACGGTGCGGACCAGCGTCGCCCACAACTCGGCCACGTCTTTGCTCGTCTGGGGTACGTAGTCGGCCAGCTCAAACTCATCCGCGGTGGCCCGGCGCACTTTTTCCAGGTTGAGTTGCAGTTTGCCGTTGTAGCGACAGACCTCGGCACGAACCTTGACCACGTCCCCCTGGTCAAACCCGGCAGCGGACTCGACGGAGTTGTCCCACATGCGGGATTCGATCTGGCCGGTGCGGTCGCCCAGGGTCAACGCCAGGTATTGGCCACCGTCTTTGCGGCTGCGCAACTGCTTTGCTGTGACGGCAAAGAAAGAGACCACGGCCTGATTTTCGAACTTGCCCAAGTCCGCAACGTAATTTTCTTTCATGTCGCCCGGCACTTACGGTTGTGGCGCGGCCGGCGGGGTGGTATTCGCAGGAGCTGGGGGGGTGCTGGAGGGGCCCGCGGCGGGCGCAGTCGACCCCGGCTCCGGTTTGCCCAGATACGGGGCAGGCTCATCGGTGGTTGTCGGCCTGGCCGAGTAGCGGGTTTTTTCAGCTTTAACCTTGGGCTTCGGCTTGGCGTTTGGGTCGGTCAATCCCAAGGGTGCATTTTGCACCTTCTGCGATGCCAACTCCTCATCCGTCGGGCGGGACGAGGTATCGTCAGCGCCGGGCTTGGCGTTCTTCACCTTCTTCACGGACGGGCGGTTGCTGAGGCGGGTTTTATGCTCATTCACCGGCGCGGTTTCCCCACTGATCGTGCCGTCGGGGTTGACCACGCGGGTCTCGGGCGTGGTGACTCCGGGGGTGTTATCGGGAACGACGGCGGTCGCTACCTGCGAAGCCGGCAGAGACTCACGCGGCGCCTGGCCAAAGCGGATCTTCTCGCGTTTGCCTGGCTTCTGGATCCCTGGTTCGTTATTGCTGGCTTGTTGCGCGGCCGCGGGCTTGGCGGCGGGGGCCGCGGTGGCGGGAGCCGTGCTTGCGGTAACCGCGTTGGGAGTCGCTGCCGGCGACGCCGCCGGAGCGGCAGTGGCCGCCGATGCGGTCTTAACGGACCGGGAGCGGTCTCTGCCGCGGAAACGCGTGCGGGCAAACTTCTGTTTCTTCTTAGGCGCCGGAGGGGTATAGGCGCTGTAGCTCAGGCGCATTTCATTGCCACTGGACCCGGTGTCCACGGCCCCTGGCTTGATTTCTACATAAGCCTCTTCCCGCAGCTTGGTGAGGTAGGTACGCAGTGCCGGCTGCATGCGCTCCATAAAGAGTGCTTCCTCGACCTGAGGCTCGGCTTTCTTGAAGCTTTCGTCGCCGCCTTGGGTGTGGTCGGTGACCTGCAGAATGATGAAGCCCTGTTTGGTGCGGATTGGTTGCGTATATTGGCCGGCATTCAGGGCGAAGGCTTTGTCCTCAATCTCTTTGGCCAGCATGCCGCGGCGAAACTCACCCAGGGCAACGCTCCTGGGAGCCAGTGGATCGGCGGGTGCAGGCTTGGCCAGCTCGTCAAATTTTGCGCCAGCCGCAAGCTTGGCAGCGATCGCATCGGCTTGCGCCTGCGCGGCCGCAACCTGTGCTGGGTCGGTCGCTTCCGTTCCCGCCTTAACCGGGGTGGGGATCAAAATCTCGTTCAACGTTACGGATTCGGGCTGGGCAAACTCGCTCTCATGGGCTTTGTAGAACTTCTGCACATCACCGGGGGACATGGTGATGTGGCGGCCAACTTCGTCGCGCACGACCTGCTGGGTAACGATGCCGTTGCGGATATTGGCCTTAAAATCCTCATAGGAGACACCTTGTTGCTGGGCGGCTTTCTCCAGGTCATCCATCGACTCCAGATGATTTTGTTTCCTTATCTCATCGAGTCGCTTGATCAACTCGGTTTCGCCCGTGATGCCGAGCTCCTTCGCTTTGGAAAGCAGGAGTTGCTGGTCGATCAGATCGCGCAGCAGATCTTTTTGCTTTTGAGCCAGCTGCTGGGCAGGTATTGCCTGCTGTTTGGCCTCGGCGTCAAGTTGTTCGGCGGCGCGATCGTAATCAGACTGGGTGACGATCTGGTCATTCACCCGGGCAACGATATCTTCCACAACCTTGCCGGTGACGGGCGGGTTGTCGGTTGCGCCTTTGGCGGGGGTGGTGGCCTGGGCGAAGGAAGGAAGGGCGCCCAGGCTCGCGCTCAAAAGCAAAATCACCGTGGATTGCCGAAGTTCAAAAAACGTCATGGGTGTAAGTATCTCTTATAGCTGCTAAGTGGTAGGCGTTATCTCTTACGTGGTAGTTTGCCTGGTCTGGCAGCCTCAACGTTTGGCAGCTAGCGGACCAGCCCGGATTTGCTGCTGTTTCACCCCACTGGATGGGTGCAAAACCAGCCTACACGCAATGATATACTTCGAGTCAAGAAGACCCTGGGGCCGCGCAGCAGGGTCGCTTATCCCTGCGCCTCCGGACCCTGAGGATTACCGCACTATGGCTTCCCGCACACGACGTTTCTTGTTCTCCCTCCTCCTCTTTTTTGTGGTTTGTGGCTTCCTGGGTACAGTGGTAAGCCAGAGGCTGGGTGCGCAATCGAGTACCGACGAGTCTGCGCTGCGCGATGATTTGCGCTCCTTCACCAGCGTGTACGACATGGTGGAACAAAATTACGCGGAACCACTGACCGGCGATAAGGCGGGCAAAGCCATCTACGACGGGGCTATCCCCGGCATGCTGCGCGTGCTCGACCCCCATTCCAGTTTTTACGATCCCAAAGCCTACGCCAAAATGCGCGAAGACCAGCATGGCAAGTACTACGGCGTGGGGATGTTGATTCAACCGCAGAACAACAAGATTGTGGTGGTCAGTCCGTTTGAAGGCACGCCTTCGTTCAAGGCAGGGATCCGGCCCGGCGATGTGATCGTCGCGGTGGACGGCAAGTCGACCGACAACATGAACTCGGAAGATGTGGCCAACGTGCTCAAGGGACCCAAAGGGACCCATGTGCAGATCACGATTGCGCGCGAGGGTGCGGCCAAGCCACTGGTATTCGATCTGATCCGGGATGAGATTCCGCACAACAGCATTGACCTTTCGTACATGATCCGGCCCACGGTGGGATATGTGCACATTACGAATTTTCAGGAGACGACCGGCCACGAGCTCTCGGATGCGCTGGAGCATTTCGGCAACATCGATGGACTGGTGCTCGACCTGCGCGGTAACCCGGGTGGTTTGCTGAGTGAAGCGGTGGCAGTCTGCGACAAGTTTCTGGAAAAAGGACAGGTGATTGTTTCCCAGCGTGGGCGGGCGTTTCCGGAACAGACGTATCGTGCGACCCACGGCAATGGTGGCCGGGAATATCCTATTGTGGTCCTGGTGAACCACGGGACGGCATCGGCGGCGGAAATTGTTTCCGGCGCACTGCAGGATCACGATCGCGCAATCATTGCCGGCGAAACCACGTTCGGCAAGGGACTGGTGCAGACGGTTTATCCGTTGTCTGAGAACACTGGCCTGGCGCTGACGACGTATCACTACTACACGCCGAGCGGACGGCTCATCCAGCGCAACTACAACGGTGTTTCGCTGTATGACTACTACTACAATCACGATCAACCGCAGGACACGAAGAGTCGTGAGGTCAAGGCGACCGACTCCGGACGCACGGTGTTTGGGGGTGGCGGCATTACTCCCGACGATAAGATCGACACGCCGAAGTCTGTCCCCGTTCAGGATGTACTGCTCGAGCATTACGCATTCTTCAACTTCGCCAAGCACTACATGGCCAGCCGGACGGTGGGCAAAGACTTTCAGGTCGACGATGCGGTGATGGATGAATTCAAGAAGTTTCTGACCAGCCAGCTGATTCCCTATACCGATGCGGAACTGGCCCCGGTGATGGATTGGGTAAAGGCCAACATCAAGGCGGAGATTTTCACCACGCAGTTTGGCCAGGAAGAAGGGCTGAAGGTGCGGGCCAATTGGGATCCAATGATCAACAAGGCGCTCGACTATCTACCCCAGGCAAAGGCGCTGGAAACGGCGGCCAAGCATGCGGAGACACAGCGCGCGAGCGTGCGATCGAGCCAGTAGTCGTCTAAGAGAAATAACTCCTATATATTTTCAAGCTTCCGTCCCGCAGGGACGACTGAAAATAGCCCAAGATGAAGTCCTAAATGAAGTCCTGGGTAAACACGGATAAAACAGAGCAGTCCCGAAGGGACGGCTGATGATTCCCCAGAATGAAATCCTGGGAGGATTGCTCCGTCAACAATGGCTGAGGGAAAACAGGACTTCGTCCTTCCCACTTCAGCCGTCCCTACGGGACTGCTCTGTTTTGCTTTCCCTACCCAGGATTGCATCCTGGGCTACTCTCAGTCGTCCCTGCGGGACTGGGGCACCCGACAGGTTGGTAAACATAGTGGACGTTATTAGGGACGCACCACACTAGGGGACGGTGGTGGGAGTGGAGGGGATGCGGTCGTTCTTGGTTAACTCGGGGTTCTTGAGGGAATCAGGAAGACTGCTACCGTAACGGATCATCAGGGAAAGAAGCTTGCGGGCATCCCAGTAGCGCGGCATGTAACGACGCGGATCTGAGAGGCAGCGAAAGAGCCAGCCGAGATACATACGGTCAGCCCATCGCGGGATCTGTACCTGGTCTCCACTTAAAAAGGCGATGGCCGCCCCGATGCAATGAATGGAAGGCCTGTACTGGAGCTGGCTCCGGAGATAAAGACCGAGGCGTTCCTGCTTGCCGCCCCCAATGGACACAACGATGTGACGAGGACGCCGCTCATTGATTTGCTGGAGAAGGACGGGATCGAGCACAGTTTGGCCATATTGCGGCGCGATGTAACTGTCGGCCGCTGCGAGTTCGATTCCCTGCCGGCGCAACCAGGCGCAGTTTCTCTCTGCACTCTCTTCACTAGCCATGATCCAGAAGCTATGGCCCGGGGCTAAGAAGTCGGGTTGCTTTAGCAAGGAACAAAGATATTTCAAGCCAGAAACACGGCGGATGGAATCGCGCTTCAGGCGATTCCAGATCAGAACCATGAATGCGCTATCTGTAATGACCAGGTCGGCGCTTTGCAGCGCTTCGCGATAGGCCGGATCGTTTTCAAGGTTTTTTAACGCGGGCGCTGCAGGAACTACCAGTAAACCGCCACCGCTGATACGAGCGATGGCTTCATCCGCATTGCCAATAAAAAATCGAATTCCCAGAATCTGCCGGAACTGAGCCGTTGCTGTCGCCACCGCCGTCACTCCCACAGGTCTCCGTAACCACTGCCTATATCACTATCAAAGTTACTGAATAGAACTGGCAACACCTATTCATGCAACTTTGGTTACGATTTGGATACCGCCATCATTTCGCTCTCGATCCAGGCATAGGTTTTTGCCAGGCCGGCTTTCAAACGGATCGACGGTTCCCAGCCAAGATACTCAAGGATCTTGGTGTTATCGCTATTCCGTCCGTTGACGCCTTTGGGCGCTCCCAGGTTGTATTTGCGATCGAGCTTGATGCCGGCAATGCCTTCGGCGATATCAACTAGCTGGTTAATGGTCACCAGTTCACTGCTGCCCAAATTGATGGGCTCGTGAATTTCGCTTTCGAGAATGGCCTGCGACCCCTTGGTGCAGTCATCGATGTACATGAAGCTGCGGGTCTGTTTGCCGTCGCCCCAGATTTCAATTTCATGCTTGCCCGAGGCCTTGGCCTCAATCACTTTGCGGCAAATGGCGGCGGGCGCCTTCTCACGTCCTCCGGTCCAGGTACCGAGCGGGCCGTAGACATTGTGGTAGCGGGCTACGCGGCACTGCAGGCCGAAATCCTCTTCGAAGTGGCGGCACATGCGCTCGCTGAACAGCTTCTCCCAGCCGTAGCCATCTTCGGGCAGCGCAGGATAAGCATCCTCTTCCTTGAGCGCGACGACATCGGGAGTCTTCTGCTTGTCGCCGTTGTATACGCAGGCGGAAGAAGCATAGAAGAAGCGCCCCACTCCTTTTTCGCGCGCAGCCATCAGCATGTGCGTATTGGTTAGCACGCTCAACATGCACAGGGCCTTATTGTTTTCGATAAAGCCCATGCCGCCCATGTCGGCGGCGAGCTGGAAGACGACTTCCGCGCCCTGGGCCGTTTCCATGCAATTGTCTTTGTCTTTCAAGTCCAGAGAAAGATTGGTGACACCGGGCGAGGTTTGATACCACTCGTCAAGCGGCTTTACGTCGACCGCGCGAATGACGTTGGCTCCGTTGTCCAGCAGGCTCTTAACCAGATGTCCGCCGATAAAACCGCCGGCTCCGCACACCACTACTTTGGCGTTTTTCAACTTCATTGAACAGGCCCCCAATGCTTTATGCCGTCGGCCGGCCGAACCGGAAAAGGCCATGGATGGAATGCCGCAGCAACCGTTAGTTTCTCACATCCACAACCGGCTTTCCGACTCTGGAACATCATCGGTAACCACGGTGGGACGACTATTAATAGAGACCATTTTGGGTCTCTTGATCCAGTTCGTGCAGAAAAGCATCGAGCAGGGCGATTCTTGGCCGCGCGAGCGTCTTCGCTGTATCCAGACGAAGTTGGCCGGGCAAATCTGCCAGGCTCTTGCGCAACGTCGCGGCCGCATTGGTGAAAGTGGGGTATCGCGTATCCCTGCCGATCTTTGCCGTCACTCGTAGGATGCCGATTGCGCCCAACTGCTCAAGAATATCTGCGTCGCGCAGAATCGTACCTTCTACCGAGGTCGGAGTCAGATGCGGCTGATGGGTGCGGATGGCTTCTACCACGGCTGCAACTTTCGTTGTAGGGAAGCCGGCGGCGGCGAGAGCTGCGGGTGTGTGCTTCATGGCGTAGCTGACGTTGTCCCATCCCGCGAGTTGGACGGGATCTTCGGGGCGATGGCCGATGAATACGCCGAGGTCGTGAAGCCAGGCGGCAGCGTAGACCACGTCATCGTCGTAAGCCTGGCCCTCGCCGACGAGTTGGGTCAACGCATAGAGGCGCGGCTGATGTCCCAGCTTATCCACAGGCAGTGCCTGCGTACGCACGTACTCGGCCAGCGCTGAACGAAAATTCTGATCTGGCCTGGCTGCGTTGAAAGTTGTTTTCATCGCCTGACCTCGTTTTATTATAGTGTTCCCAGCATGGCGCGAACGCCACGTGCAGCGCAATGCAGTGGTAGATACTTTTACCTGTTTCGTGTCACACTTTACTACCCATGACCAAACTGGATGCTCACGAAAGACTTCGGCGTGCCGCGTCGCTGCTAGCGAATGACGAGGCGCAAGCGGGCGACCGCACTCTCCTTCTGCAGGCTTGGGAGAATCTGCGCGGCTTGCGCAGCGACGACTTCCCGGCAGAACTGCAACCCGCCTTCAATTTTTTGCAGCACGAGATCGCACGTGCGGAATCGGAAGATGTGAGTGCGCGTGACGTCGCCTTCCTGGCCAATAAACTGCGCCAACTTGAATTGATGTGGATCTGACACTTTGGTGGCCCGGTGCGCGCGTTTGCGGAACGATCGCCGCTGCCGAGATACATCTCTGGGGATGGTCGCTCGATGCAATTCAGGAAGAGCTGACACCCCATGTCGCACTTCTCGACGACACAGAACTGCAGCGCATGCGGGCTTTTCATTTTGCTGAGGATCGCGCCCGTTACACCTTGACCCATGCGAACCTGC
This sequence comes from uncultured Acidobacteriaceae bacterium, assembly GCA_963834445.1. Lineage (GTDB taxonomy): Bacteria > Acidobacteriota > Terriglobia > Terriglobales > Acidobacteriaceae > PALSA-350. The sequence goes on along the minus strand of CAWIBU010000009.1, from coordinate 942,574 downwards.
GCAGAATTCTTGGGGCGTACCTTCACCGCTCTCCCGAAGACATTCACTTCGCCGTCAATCGCTTTGGCAAACCCCAACTAAACGGTGAGGATGCCTCTTCCTCTCTTCAATTCAGTCTGAGCCACAGTCAGACCATCGCCGTTCTGGCAGTAACGCTCGATGAAGAAATCGGCGTAGATGTGGAAGACGTGAGGCCGATCGAAGCAGAAGTTGCTGCCGCGCACTTTTCAGTTGCAGAACTGTCAGACCTCAGCAGCTTGCACGGCGACGCATGGCTGGGCGGCTTCTATCGCTGCTGGACGCGCAAGGAAGCGATTCTGAAGGCGGAGGGCGTCGGTCTGCAGCGCACGCTCGATGGGTTTGATGTCTCTTTGTTGCCGGATGCGCCGGCGAAGCTACTGGGCACGCGAGAAAATTTTCTCCATCCATGGAATCTTCATGATGTGTCGCCGGCGCCGGGAACCATTGGCGCACTGGCGACTTTGCAGAAGAGAGCCCGGCTTACCTGTCGCAGTTTTCTTTCCTGATCAGGCCAGTACGCTTACCGGCTCCCGTGACGCCATCCGCTGGGCCATTTCCCGGGCCAGCGGAATGACATGCGGGTGGGTCAGCATGGTCATGTGGTTTCCCGGGACGGTGCGCTTCTCGCAGACGCCGAGGATCCTGCGCTGCCACGCCCTTGCGGAAGGAACCGGGGAAGGCGCCTCATTTGCAGCGATGAACAGGGTTGCATCGCCAATATAGTTTTTCAAGGTGCATTCCCGAAAAGCCAGAGCGAGGTGGCCTTCGGCGGGAACGGGGCCACCGGATCTGCCGGCGCGGCGCGATCTGGCTGCCAGCCCGGCGCGGATCTTTAACCGTTGGTAGATCACCCGTCGGCGCAGCACCTCTTTCCATCCCAGGTCACGCAGGCGGAACCGGGCGCGCTGAAGGACAAGCTTCCACGAACCGCGCAAGGGCGGCGCCGGCTTGCCCGTCTCCGGATCACAATCCAGTAGCGCCAGAAGGCCAACCGTTTCGCCCTGCTCCTGAAGCTGACAAGCCATCTCGTAGACCACCAGGCCACCCGAGGAATGTCCGGCAAGGTGGTAGGGGCCGGATGGCTGCAGCGTGCGTATCTGCCGCAGGTAATTCGCCGCGAGGGCAGTCAAGTCTGCTTGATGCGGTTCAATGAACGCCGGTAGCTGGAGACCATAGACGGGCCGATCCGATCCCAGTTGGGCGGCCAGCTCTTTAAAGCTGAGCAGGCTTCCGCCTACGCCGTGGGCGATGAAGAGCGGCGCCAGGTGGGCGCCGGCCTGAATGGTCACCAGTGCGGGCCAGTGACTGCTGGGCTTCTTGCGCAGGTAGGCAGCCAGCCCGTGGGTAGTTGCATGTTCCACCAGGACTGCGTGTGGGAGCTTGCAGCCGAAGCGCTGCTCTATCTGGGTCAACAGGCGGGCGGCCAGCAGGGAGTGACCTCCCAGCGCAAAAAAGTCATCGTGGATGCCGACCGTCTCGATCTTGAGCAATCGAGCGAAGCTTGCCTGAAGCCATACTTCCACCGGATCGACTGGGCAAACAGCTAGAGACGAATTGCGTTTTGCGGCCTTGAGCCGCATCGCGTCCAGAGCCTGGAGATCCACCTTACCATTGCGGGTGGCTGGAAAATGGCGCAGGATGACGAATTCAGAAGGCACCATGTAAGCAGGCAGCTGGCTCCTGAGGGCTTGCCTCCATTCCTTCTCCCGGCGCTGCTCGTCACTGGTCACGAACGCGACTAAGCGGCGGTCGCCCGGTTCCAGTTCGATGGCCCGGACCACGGCGTCCTGGACCCCGCTGCATCGCCGCAACGCTGATTCCACCTCGCCGGTTTCGACGCGAAACCCGCGAATCTTGACCTGCCCGTCGACGCGCCCGAGAAAATCGAAGCGGCCGTCCGCCAACTGGATGGCAAGATCGCCGGTTTTGTAGAGCAATCCCTGGGCGCCTTTCGCAAACGGGTCAGGGAGAAAGCAGCTGCGGGTCAGATCGGGGCGATTGAGGTAACCGCGGGCCACGCCGACACCGCCGATGAAGATCTCGCCGATCGAGCCCGGTGGCACCGGCTGCAGGCCTTTATCGAGGAGATGCAGCTGAACGTTCGGCAGGGGGCGGCCGATTGTGACCTTGTCGACGGAGGGGTCGATTCTTTCGCGCGTCGCGCAGATGGCGGTTTCGGTGGGTCCGTATTGATTCCAAAGAGCATGGCATTTACCGGCCAGGTCGCGGGCCAACGCCAAGGGCAGCACCTCGCCGCCGGCGACGAGTTGCATGCGCGCATCGCCTTGCCATCCCTCTTCGAGCAGCAGGCGATAGATGGTAGGCGTGCCCAGCATCACCGTCGCCCGCGACTGGAGCACCTGCTGCAGCCTTGACCCGCCGGTCGCTGCATCCTGTTCAGCGAGGTAGATGCTGGCGCCACGGGCGAGCGGCAGATAAAGCTCGAGACAGGCCACATCAAAGGAAATGGTGGACCAGGCGAGGACGATATCCTCGGCTTGCAGCATCAGGTCATGGGCAATGGCCTCGACTGTATTAGCAAGGCTGCGGTGGGAGATTCTTGCTCCTTTGGGCTTCCCGGTGGAACCAGAGGTGTAGATCACGTAGGCCAGGCTGTCATCCGGGGCCGGGCTTGCGATGGCTTCGCGCGAAGAGCTGTTGGCTGGGCCGGCACAAAGATCTTCCAGGTCCAGGATGGGCGCTGCGCTCTGGCCCAGGCTGCCGCGAAAGCGTTTCTGGCTGATGACCACACTGGGAGCGGCGTCCTGCAACAGGAACGTCCAACGGTCGGGAGGAGCGGCCGGATCGAGCGGGACATACGCCCCGCCAGCTTTCCATATGGCTAGTAGCGCGGCCACCATTTCCGGAGATCGGTCGAGGAGAACGCCAACCAGGATTCCCGGGGCGACACCTGCCTTCTTCAGTTCACAGGCGATTTGCTCGGCGAGCAGGTGGAGTTGGCGGTAAGAGACTGTTCGACTGTCGCAGGCAACCGCGAGGCCATCGGGAACAGCGGAGGCTCTTTGTTCAAACCACTGCAGCAAACACATCAAGTGTCTCCAGCCACTCCAGCGAACTGGGAGGGGAGTTTAAGTACCTCTGATGCAAAGGAGCTCCGGGGGCTGCATCCTTGTTGCACCTGGCGCGTGGTGGGGGAAGCCACTCAATTTTGGCTGAGAGCTCAGCGAAGCGGAGCTTCCGTGCGTTCCGAGTATTCAACTAATTGCCTGACCGAGTCAAGATGAGGTCTTGTGGGCTGATAAAAGCAAAATTGCGGGGGCAGGATTTGCGAGCTCACTTGTAGGGCCTTGGTTTGGGGGAGAGGCGCACCGCAGATCCCTCCACTGCGCTCCCCCGAATTCCTGTCGAAGTTGATGGCGCTTGCGAACCTCATGCGGCTTTCCTTAATGAAAGCCGCACACGTGGATCTCTCCGACATGGCGAAACAGGAATTCGGGTACGCTACGGTCGGGATGACAAATTTGCTTGGGGGACGGGCTTAAAAATTTGCTTGAGGGATGGGCTTAAAAGCAAGCGCTCTCCCCGTTCATTCCTCCCTTAACTTGCCACCAGGCAAGTCGGCTCCTCCTAATGAACAAAATGGCTGGGGCTGGATTTGTGAGCTCACTCGTAGGGCCTTGGTTTGGGGGAAAGGCGCACAGCAGGTCCCTCCACTTCGCTCCCCCGAATTCCTGTCGAAGTTGATGGCGCTTGCGAACCTCATGCGGCTTTCCTTAATGAAAGCCGCACACGTGGATCTGTCTGACATGGCGAAACAGGAATTCGGGTACGCTACGGTCGGGATGACAAATTTGCTTGGGGGACGGGCTTAGAAGCAAGCGCTCTCCCCGTTCATTCCTCCCTTAACTTGCCACCAGGCAAGTCGGCTCCTCCCAATGAACAAAATGGCTGGGGCTGGATTTGTGAGCTCACTCGTAGGGCCTTGGTTTGGGGGAGAGGCGCACCGCAGATCCCTCCACTTCGCTACGCTCCGGTCGGGATGACAAATTTGTTTGGGGGACGGGCTTAAAGATTTGCTTGAGGGACGGGCTTAAAGATTTGCTTGAGGGATGGGCTTAAAGATTTGTTTGAGGGATGGGCTTAAAAGCAAGCGCTCAGCTCGTCCATTCCTCTCTTGACTTGCCGCCAGGCAAGTCGGCTCCTCCCAATGAACAAATTTGCTTGAGGGACGGGTTTGAAAAGCAAACGCTCTCCGCGTTCATTCCATCCTTAACTTGCCGCAGGCAAGTCAGCCGCTCGGGATGACAAATTTGTTTGAGGGACGGACTTAAAAGCAGGCGCTCTCCGCGTTCTCTTCATCTTTGACTTGCCGCCAGGCAAGTCAGGCGGGAGGATTATTTGCCTTCGCTTCGCAGAGCCAGGCTGATGAGCGTCTTCTGTTCGAGCTCGTGCGCCTTGGCGGAGCCGGTTGCCGGGCTGGCTGCCGCCGAACGCTTGATGCTGAGCACCCTGCGCTCGGGGAACAGACGGCGCAGCCGCGGCACCACAAACGAGAGCGCGCCCATGTTGTCAGGCTCTTCCTGAACCCAAACCAGTTCTCGCGCTTCGGGATGACGTTCAATCTCGGCCGTCAGCTCCGCCTCCGGCCAGGGATAGAGTTGCTCGAGGAAGACAATACCCGTGGTGCTGTCTTTGTGCTTCGCCCGCTCCATGCGCAGCTCGTGCCCAATCTTGCCGGTGCAGAGCAGCAGACGGTTGACCTGCTGCACTTCTGTTTCCGGCAGCACATTCTGGAAGCGCGGCAAAGCGAACGCCGCGACCGCAGAGCTGGCATCGGGATTGCGCAACATGCTCTTGGGCGTGAAGACAATCAGTGGCTTGCGCCATGAACGCATCGCCTGGCGGCGCAAGAGGTGAAAGTATTGCGCGGCCGTAGAGGGCTGGCAGATCTGAATATTGTCGTGCGCCGCCAATTGCAGATAGCGCTCCAGGCGGGCGCTGGAATGCTCAGGGCCCTGGCCTTCGTAGCCATGCGGCAATAGCATGACCACCCCACTTAACAGTCCCCACTTGTCTTCACCCGAGGCGATGAATTGGTCGATGATGATCTGCGCGCCGTTGGCAAAGTCGCCGAATTGGGCTTCCCACAAAACCAGGGTTTCGGGATAGTCGCGGCTGTAGCCATACTCAAATCCGAGCACGCCGGCTTCAGAAAGGATGGAGTTATACACCTCAAAGCGGGCCTGATCGGGCGCGAGGTTAGCCAGCGGAACATAGTGCTGCTCGTCGGCGATATCGACCAGTACGCTGTGCCGCTGGTTGAAGGTGCCACGCTGGCTGTCCTGACCGCAGAGACGAACGGGCGTGCCCTGCAACAGGAGAGAACCGAAGGCCACCGCTTCGGCCATGCCGTAATCGAACAGCCGCTGGTTGTGCCCCATTTCCCGGCGCTGTTCGAGCAGCTTCTTGATCTTGGCGTGGATATGAAACTGTTTCGGATACGTGGTAAGACGGTCGCTGATCGTCTCGACCTCTTCGGCGCTGAGGCCGGTGTTGACCTCGTACTCCAGCTTGTAGGGGCCGCCGATGTAATTTGACCAGTAAGCCGGCATCTTCGCCAGGACGGCGCTTTTGGTCATCTGCCTGGCTTGCTTCTGCGCTTCAGCGAGCTCTGCCTGCATCTCCTTGACCCGGGAGGCGGTGTCTGTGCTGATTTTTTCGGCGTAGATTTCGTAGAGTGGTGGGTGATTCTTAATCCTGGCGTAGCGTAACGGCTGCGTGATGGTCGGGTCGTCGACCTCACTGTGACCGTGGCGGCGGTACCCGACCAGATCGATGATCACGTCAGTGTGAAAGGTGTACCGGTATTCGACGGCGAGCGCAGCGACCCGGATGGCGGCGTTGGCGTCTTCTGCATTCACGTGGAAGATGGGAATGGGCAAACGCTTGCCGATGTCGGAGGAGAAACGCGAGGGATAGCACTCCTCGGGGTCGGCGGTAAAACCGATGAGGTTGTTGACGATGATCTGGATGGTTCCACCGACGGTGAAGCCGGGCATCGCGCCCAGGTTCAGCGTCTCTGCCCAGATGCCCTGACCGGCGAAGGCCGCATCGCCGTGAATCAGGACCGGGAGCACTTTGGTCTGGCCGTCCTCGCCCACACGGGTTTGCCGGGCACGGGCGCGTCCCATGGCGACTGGATCGACTGCCTCCAGATGACTGGGATTCGATACCAGGTGAAGGCTGATGGCGCCACCGCCGCGGCTGACGAATTGGCCGGTGGCGCCCACGTGATACTTCACGTCGCCGCCGCCGAGGATGCTGCGCGGATTGACGTCTTCAAATTTGGAGAAGATATCGGCTGGAGATTTGCCAAAGGTATTCACCATCACGTTCAAGCGGCCCCGATGGCTCATGCCCATGACGGCGGTCTCTGCGCCATGCTCCGCGGCGCAATTCAAAACCTCGTCGAGGAACGGGATCAGGACGGTGACCCCTTCCAGCGAGAAGCGCTTGGTGCCGAGATAGCGGGATTGGATGACTTGTTCAAAAAGGTCGGCCTGGGTGAGGCGCTGGAGGATGTGGCGTTGATCGGGGACGGGGGCGGGCGCTTCCATGCGCTCCTGGATCCACTCCCGCCGGGCAGCGTCGGGCAGATGCATGAACTCCACTGCGATGGTTCCGCTGTAATAGCCTTTGGCTTCTTCGGCGTCCGGGCCGGTGAAGTCCAGTTCCGGGATGGGTTTGGGGAGCAGGTATTGACCCAGGGGGTCGAGTTGCGCTTGCAGATGGCCCCAACGGCGGAAGGCGTCAAAGACCTGGTCGCGTTGTGAAATCGAGAGGGTGCCGGGGTGGGGTTCCACTGGGAGATTTTTCGTGGCCATACTGGTTGATTATAACTTCCGGGTTGGGGGGCTCTGCACGCCGCTGCCGATGGACAAGCGGCGGGATTTGCGAGTTCACTCGTGGGGCATTGGTTTGGGGGAGGGGCGCACCGCAGATCCCTCGGCTGCGCTCCCAATGAACAAAATGGCTGGGGCCGGATTTGCGAGCTCACTTGGAGGGCCTTGGTTTGGGGGAAAGGCGCACCGCAGATCCCTCCGCTTCGCTACCCCCGAATTCCTGTCGAGGCTGGTGGCGCTGGCAAAGTTCATGCGGTCTTCCTTAACGAAGACCGCACACGTGGACCTGTCTGACGTAGCGAAACAGGAATTCGGGTACGCTACGGTCGGGATGACAAATTTGTTTGGGGGGACGGGCTTAAGGATTTGCTTGAGGGATGGGCGCACAGCAGGTCCCTCCACTACGCTTCGCTCCGGTCGGGATGACAAATTTGTTTGGGGGGACGGGCTTACAGATTTGGTGCGGTTTTTAGTTACTCCTGGAGGACGGCTTTGGTCAGGTTGCGGGGATTGTCTACGTCGATTCCGTTCTGGATGGCCAGTTGGTAGGCCAGTAGCTGGAGCGGCACCACTTCCAGCATGGTGGCCAGCATGTCTTCCGTTTGCGGGATCGCAATGCAGTGGTTGGCTAGCTTGGCCGCTTCCTCATCGCCTTCTGTAGCTACCGCGAGGATGGTCGCGCCCTGGGCGCGCATGTCTTTCATCAATTGCAGCACCTTGCTGTAACGCAGCATGGCGTCGGGATCCGAGGGATCACGCGTCACCAGCACGACCAGCGGCGCATCCGGGCTCACCAGGGCGTTGGGACCGTGCTTCAACTCGCCGGCAGGATAACCCTCCGCCTGCAGGTAAGCCGATTCCTTCAGCTTGAGCGCACCTTCCCGGGCGATCGCATAATGTACGCCCCGACCCAGGTAGAGAAAGGCGCGCGAGCTCTTGAGCGAGGGAGCGATGGCAGCGATCTGGTGTTGCCAGTTTTCCAAGACAGGTTCGAGCAGCGCCGGCAGCCGGCGCAAGTCGTCCGTGTGGCTTTCGACCGTCGGCGTGGTCATTCTGCCCCGGATGCGCGCCAGATAAAGCGCGAGCGAGTACAGCACCGCCAGTTGCGTGGTGAAGCTCTTGGTCGCAGGAATAGCCTTCTCCAGCCCGGCGCAAGTAGGGAGAAACGCGTCCGCTTCCTCGGCCATGCTGGAACGGGCATTGTTGGTGATGGCCAGCGTGGGCAAGCCGCGCGATTTTGCCTCGCGCAGGCCAGCCAGGGTATCCGCGGTTTCGCCGGATTGCGAGATGACCAGGACCCCCGGATCCTGAATGGTGTGCGTCGAGCGGTAGACGTACTCGCTGGCATATTCAACGTCGACGACCAGGCCGGCCAGATCCTCCAGCATAATCTCTGCGGCCAGGCCGGCATGGCGGCTGGAGCCACTGGCGGCGATCACCAGGCGCGACCGGCCGCGGAGCGCATCCGCAACCGGCTGAAATACGTCGGCCGCCAGTTTGCCGTTGGGAGCGTAGTGCTCGATGGTGTCGGCGAGCGCCCGGGGCTGCTCATAAATCTCACGCAACATGGCGTGTTCAAAGAGTGCGGTGCTTGTCATCCTGGGCAGACCTTCCTTTGGGTTATCTATACCACCGTTGGCCGACCGTTACAGATAGAATCGTTGAGCGTAGTACACGCTTTTGCTTGAGGTTGCCCTTGTTTCGGATTTTGTCTCGGACTTCGATTCGGATTGCTGGCATGACTCTTTTGTTGAGCGGGTTGATCGCCCAGGCACAGACTCCGGCCCAGCTACCCTTGATGCCATTGCCGGCCCAGGTAAAACCTGGCACAGGTGAGTTTCTTATCAACAACGGGTTCGGCATCGCTCTCGAAGGCTACCAGGAGCCCCGCCTCGAGCGAGCCAAGCAACGCTTCCTGCAAATTCTATCGCGCCAGACCGGCATCCCCCTGTGGCGCGAGGCCCAGCTCAACAAGCCCCAGTTTTTCATCAAGACCGGGGCGGCGAGCGCGCCGATCCAACAGGCGGAGGAAGACGAGTCTTACCACCTGCAGGTCACGGCGGAGAGCGTCCATTTGGAAGCTGCCAACCCGCTGGGCGCGATGCACGGTCTGCAGACGTTTCTCCAGCTGGTCCGCATCACCCCCAGTGGCTTTGCCGTACCGGCGGTGACGATCGATGACCAACCGCGGTTTCCCTGGCGCGGGCTGATGCTGGATGTAAGCCGGCACTTTATGCCCCTCGATGTGGTGTATCGCACGCTCGACGGTATGGAAGCGGTGAAGCTGAACGTGTTTCATTGGCACCTCTCAGACAATCAGGGCTTCCGGGTGGAAAGCAAGAAGTTTCCCTTGCTGCAGGAGAAGGGGTCAGACGGGCTTTTCTATACCCAGGATGAGGTGCGCGCGGTGATCGAGTACGCGCGCGACAGGGGCATCCGGGTGGTGCCGGAATTCGACATGCCGGGACACACCACCGCCTGGTTCGTGGGCTACCCGGATCTGGCCAGCGGCCCTGGTCCCTACCAGATCGAACGCAAGTGGGGCATCTTCGACCCGGCCATGGACCCCACCCGCGACAGCACCTACAAATTCCTCGACGTACTGATCGGCGAGATGACCGCCTTGTTTCCAGACGCCTATTTCCACGTCGGCGGCGATGAGTGCAATGGCAAGGAGTGGGACGCGAACCCACGCATCCAGCAATTCATGAAGGCTCATGGGCTCAAAGATGACGCTGCGCTGCAGGCCTATTTCAGCGGCAAAGTGCAGAAGATCGTGGCCGCCCACAAGAAGATCATGGTGGGTTGGGATGAGGTTCTGCAGCCGGACACCCCGAAAGACGTGGTCATTCAGTCGTGGCGCGGTGCGGAATTTGTTGGCCAGGCAGTGCGCGGCGGCAATCGCGCCCTGTTGTCGGCGGGTTACTACATCGATCTGAACCAGGCTGCGTCAGAGCATTACCTGGCTGATCCTGAGGGCGAGGGACCCAGCACCCTCACCGCCGAACAACGCAAAAGCATTCTCGGTGGGGAAGCCACGATGTGGTCGGAGTTTGTGACGCCGGAGAATGTCGATAGCCGCATCTGGCCGCGCACCGCGGCCATCGCGGAACGTCTCTGGTCACCACGTTCGACACGGGATGTGGCTTCGATGTATTCCCGGATGGCGATCGTTTCCCAAACGCTGAATAGCTACGGGCTGCAGCACAACGCGAGCTATCCAGCGATGTTGAGCCGCATGACGGGCGAGCCTGACCCATTGCCCCTGCGGGTGTTTGGCGATGTCATGCAGCCGCCTCGTCTCTATGCCCGTGAAGAGCTGCGCAGCTACGATGCCTTCAGCCCGTTAAACCGTTTGATCGACGCGGTACCGCCGGAAAGCGAAACTGCGCGGCAATTTATGGAGATGGTCAACCGCATTGTGGCCGGACGGGCAGAGCAGGAGGATTGGGAGCAGGCCCAGGAGTGGCTGGTGCTGTGGCGGGACAACGATGCGCAGCTGCAGCCCATATTGCCCCGGTCTGAATTGACCCGGGAACTGGCGCCGGTGTCGACCAGCCTGCACCAGGTTTCGCAGACTGGCCTGGATGCGATTGGGTACCTGCGCGAACATAAGAGCGCTCCGGCTGATTGGCGGATGCGGGAGCTTGCTTTTCTCAAGACTGCGGAAAAACCGCAGGCGGTGTTGCTGAACATGATTGCGCCGGCGGTGGAGAAGCTGGTGCAGGCCACGACCGGCTCTTCGCTTGCTTCGCGTTAAGAACTGAGACCGAATCCTGAGCGCTGGTACCTGCGGTAGCGCTACCAAGCTCCGGGCGCCCCATCCTTCACGTTTTCTGTGAAGGGTGGGTGGGATCCGCGGAATGTCGTACTGACCGTTTGTTGATCCCACCCTTGGCACAGAACGCAAAGGATGGGGCACCCGGAGCTTGGTGGGATCACCAGCATTCGATTGAAACATTTCCGTAACAAGATTGGTTGAGACTCCAGATATGAGTGATGGGCGTTGGGTACTGTTGATTGCGAGCGAACTGGGTGGGACAAACTCAGTGTCAGATCGGGCCATGGAACGTTTGTGCAATGCGATCGGAGAAGAAGGCTACGAGGTGGTGCGCACGTCGACACCGGAGGATGGACTGTCACTGGTGAAATCGGATCCGTCGCACAGCGCCATTCTGCTCGATTGGGATCTCGAGGAAGAACATCAGTTCGATGAACGCGCGGCGCTGAAGATTATTCGGGCCGTGCGCCGCCGCAATAAGAAAGTCCCCATCTTTTTGATCGCCGATCGGACGCTGGTCAGCGAGCTTCCCCTGGAAGTGGTGAAACAGGTTCACGAATATATCCACCTGTTCGGCGATACGCCTGCCTTCATTGCCAATCGGGTGGATTTTGCGGTTGCTCGCTATCAGGAGCAACTGCTGCCGCCGTATTTTCGCGAGCTCAAGAAATATACCGACCAGGGGGCGTATTCCTGGGACGCGCCCGGACACATGGGCGGCGTGGCCTTCCTCAAGCATCCGGTGGGCATGCAGTTTCATCGCTTTTTCGGCGAGAATCTGCTGCGCGCAGATTTGGGGATATCTACTTCGTCGCTCGGCTCGTGGCTGGACCACATCGGGCCGCCGGCGGAATCAGAGCGCAACGCAGCTCGCATTTTTGGCGCGGATTGGACGTTTTATGTGCTGAGCGGTTCTTCCTCGTCGAACCAGATCGTGGGCCACGGCGTGATCGGGCAGGGCGACCTGGTGCTGGTGGATGCAAACTGCCATAAATCGATTTGCCACTCGCTCACCGTCACGGGAGGCCGGCCCGTCTACTTCAAACCCACCCGAAACGGCTATGGCATGATCGGGCTGGTGCCGTTGCGGCGTTTTTCTCCGGAGCATATTCAGCAACTGATCAAAGACAGCCCGTTCAGCGCGGGGGCCGCTTCCCCTGAACCTACCTACGCGGTGGTCACCAATTCCACCTACGACGGTTTCTGTTATGACGTGCAGCGCGTGACCACCGAGTTGGCGCGCTCGGTGCCGCGCATCCACTTCGATGAAGCCTGGTATGCGTACGCGAAGTTCCACTCGATCTATCGCGGACGTTTCGCCATGGATGTTCCGGAAGACATGCCGAATCGGCCCTTGATCTTCGCTGTGCAGTCCACGCACAAGATGCTGGCGGCCTTCTCGATGGCGTCGATGATTCACGTGAAGCTGAGCGACCGGGCGCCGCTGGACTTTGACCAGTTCAATGAAGCGTTCATGATGCATGGCACTACCTCGCCGTTCTATCCCATGATTGCGTCGCTCGATGTGGCCACGTCGATGATGGATGAGCCGGCTGGTCCTACGCTGATGTACGAGACGATTCAGGACGCCATCAGCTTCCGCAAGGCCATGTCTTCGATTGCCCACCGGCTGCGCTCGGCTAATGGGGATGAATGGTTTTTTCGGATTTACCAGCCGGATACAGTCACTGATCCGATGAGCGGGGAGACGGCTCTGTTTGAGGAGACGCCCGATTCGCTGCTGATTCAGTCATCCGCGTGCTGGACTCTGATGGGGGGAGAAGACTGGCATGGCTTTGAAAGCGACGATATCGCGGATGGCCACTGCATGCTCGATCCGACCAAGGTTACGATTCTCATGCCGGGGATTGATTCGCACGGGAAGCTGGCGGATTGGGGTATACCGGCGGCGATCCTCACCGAGTTTCTGGATGCGCGGCTGGTGGAGATTGCCCGCACCGGGGACTACACGGCGCTGATCCTGTTTTCTGTTGGGACCAGCAAAGGGAAATGGGGCAGCTTGTTGGAAACGCTGTTTGAGTTCAAGCGGCTTTACGACAACGAGGGCACGTTGTATGAAGCATTGCCGGATCTGGTGGCCGAGCATCCGCACCGTTACCGCGACATGACGTTGAAGGAACTGAGCGACGAGATGCACGCGGCCATGCGGGAATTGAATTTGACCAACCTGCTGCATCAGGCGTGCGATGTAGACCCGGAGCCGGTGTGGACGCCGGCGGAAACGTATCAGAAGTTGATTCGTAATGGCACGGAGAAGGTACGAATCTCAGAGATGGCGCGGCGGGTGGCTGGGGTGATGCTGGTTCCCTACCCTCCGGGGATCCCGGTGCGGATGCCCGGGGAACGATTGGGGGAAAAGGACAGCCCGACCATTAGTCTTCTGCTGGCGCTGGAAAAGTTCGGCAAGCAGTTTCCTGGCTTTGAGCGGGAAGTGCATGGGGTTGAGGTGGACGCTGAGGGCGACTACTGGATGCGCAGCGTGCTGGAGAACGGGAAAAGCGTGGCTGCGCCGGCGGGTAAGACTAAACGCAAGGCCAAGAAGCCGGTGGGGAGTGCTTAGCTTGGCCGCCGGAAACCGCAGATCTCTCCACTACGCTCCCCCGAATTCCTGTCGAGGGTGGTGGCGCTGGCAAACTTCATGCGGTCTTCCTTAAAGAAGACCGCACACGTAGATCTGTCTGACGTAGCGAAACAGGAATCCGGGTACGCTCCGGTTGAGATGACAAATTTGTCGCTACGCTCCGGTTGAGAGGACAAATTGGTCGCATAGGTTAGTCTTACCAGTGGTTATGGCCAGTGCGAGCGGTTCGTTTCAACCTAGTATTCCCAGGCGCCGTTGGCGCATCGCCTTTTTGCTGGGCGTTGGCGTGCTGGTCAATTACTTTGACCGGGTTAACCTGTCGGTCGCACACGCCGCGCTCATCACCACGTTTGCTATTTCGAATGTCACGTTTGGCTACCTCTCCGCTGCTTATAACTGGACCTACGCACTGTGCCAACTGCCGCTGGGGGTGGTGCTGGACAAATTTGGAGTGCGCCGGGTAGGCCGCATCAGCAGCTTTATCTGGAGCGTGGCTTCGTTCGCCGCCGCGGTGACTCCCACGCTGGGCGGTTTTTTTGCGGCGCGGCTGCTGCTGGGCGTAGGCGAGGCGCCTACCTTTCCCTCGAATGCAAAGGCGATTGGCTACTGGTTTCCCGCGAAGGAACGCAGCTCGGCTACTTCGATTTTCGACGGCGCCGCCAAATTTGCGTCGGCCATCGGGGTGCCACTGATTGGCATCCTGCTGCTGCGGGTCGGCTGGCGCTGGAGTTTTGCTGCGACCGGATTGATCAGCCTGCTGTATTTTTTGCTGTTTTACCGGGTCTATCGCGACCCGGTGGATGACCCCAAACTTACCGATGTGGAACGCGACTACATCCTGGAGAAGAATGCCCCCGCGGCAGGGTTGCCCGCGGAAACCGCATCGCTTGGCTTTTTGATACGGCAACCAAAAGTGATTGGCGTGACGGTTGGGTTCGGCGCCTATAACTATGTTTTCTATTTGCTGCTGACCTGGCTGCCCAGCTACCTTTCGCAAGCCCTGCACATTGATCTGCTGCACTCGTTTCTCTACACGGGTGTGCCGTGGTTGATTGGCTGGGTGTGTGAGCTGGTGGTGGGCGGATGGCTGGTCGACTACCTGATTGAACGCGGCTGGAATAGCAGCACCGTACAGCGGGTGGTGCTGATCGGGGGCACGACCATGGGGTTGGGCATTATCGGCGCAGCCTATGCCCAAACGGCTACGGTCGCGCTGCTGTGGATCAGCCTTTCCCTGGGAGGTCTGTCGTCGGCCTCGGCGGTGGGCTGGTCGATTCCCTCGCTGATCGGCCCGCGGGGCAGCGTGGGCACACTGGCCGGCATACAGAATTTTTCCAGCCAGTTTTCAGGAATTCTGGCGCCCATCGTAACCGGCTACCTGGTCACGGCCCGGCACTCGTTCGGTTGGGCCTTTGGCGTCGCCGGGATCTATTTATGCATCGGCATAGCGGCTTACATCTTTTTGCTGGGCCGCATCGAGAAGATTCCCGCCGAGGCTCAACGCGCCGCGTAGTTTTTGGTGGCCGCGGTGCGGGAGTTGAAAACCGCGAAACTACCGTTTGGGCTGACGGTCAGCTTGAGGTAGTTCGCCGCATCCGCCGCCCCGGCGAGGTTGGCGATATATTCGGGCGGCGAGTTGTGCGCCTCACCCGCCTCGTTCGAGAAATGCAACTGCCATAGTGTTTCCAGTCCAGGCGTTTTGGCGAGCGTCAGAAAGGTGGGCGTCGATCCGCCCTTGCGGGCGCCGTTGTCCATAATGGCCACCCGCGGCGCAATCGCATCTACCAGGGCGGGGCTCGAACTCTGGAACAAACCGTGATGCGAAACCACCAGTATGTCTACCTTGCCAATTCTGTTGGCCGGGCACATCAACTGCATTTCCTTGTCCCAGGTAAGGTCGCCCAGGTCGAGAATTCTTACCTTGCCGAAGGTAAACAGGGTGCCCAAAGAGCGAGCGTTGTCGGTCTGGTCGGCGGGCCTGGTTTCGGAACTCGCACAGTAGGGATTGGGTTCTCCCGCGCCGGGCAAGGCGTGATTGAGCACGGCGCCGTTGGAGCTGATGACCACGGCCTTGAGACCTGGAATGGGCAGAGCGTCTCCCGGCTTGGCTACGATATGGCCGTAATGGCCCGTGGCCAGCAGCTTTTGATAGGCCGCGTAATCCTTGTTGGTGGATTCATCGGTGGGGCTGTTCGGCCCGTGATCAATGAACGTGCCCACGGGCATGCGCGCCAGCAGCTCGGGCAGGCCGCCAATGTGATCGGCGTGGTAATGAGTGAAGAGCAGATAGTCAATCTTCGTCACACCCGCGTCTTTCGCGGCTGCGGCAATGCGGCCCGCGTCCAGGCCATTGTTGCCGGCCCAGCCGGTGTCGATCAGCAGCGACTTGCCTTCGGGAGTGACAAAAAGCGTCGACTGGCCGCCATCGACGTCGATGAAATACACCTGCAGGCTTTTGCCTGCCGCTGAAGCGGCCTGCGCGCAGCTGAACAGAATAGTGACGAATAGAGACCACATGCCGATTGTGGATCGAAGCTTGGTCATGAATTTTCCTTTTTGCATTATGCGCCGGGATCGAGAACGATCTTCATCAGGTTGGGCTCGCCCGCGTGCAGCCGATCAAACCACCGCGGTCCGTCTTCGAGAGGAGCGACCGCGGTAATGAGCGGCTTCACTTGTATTTTTCCGCTGGCCATCAGCTCCATTGCCTGGGGGTATTCGCCCGAGGAAGCACAGGATCCCTGCAGACGAATCTGCCGCGAGACGACCACCTGCAAGGGAATTTTGATCTCGGGGGAGATGTTGCCGATGAGGGTCACGGTTCCGCCTTTGCGTACGCTGGCGATGGAGGCGGCAACGGTCTCATCGCGGCCTACGGCTTCGAGCACCAGGTCTACCCCGCGGCCTTCTGTGCGGCGGTGGATCTCCTTGACCAACTCGGCGCCGGAGAGCAACAAGGTGTTATCGGCGCCGATCTTCTCTGCCCGCAGCAGGCGGGATTGATCGATATCCGCCACCAGTACGCTTGCGGCGCCAGCGGCTTTTGCGGCCTGCAAGGTGAGCAAGCCGATCATGCCGGCGCCGATTACCAGGACGGTTTCGCCACCCTTCATCTCGGAGACGCGCACGGCGTGCAGGGCGACCGAAACGGCCTCCAGCATGGCAGCTTCCTGGAATTCAAGTGCGTCGGGAAGGTGGTAGCTGATGCGCTGGGGCACGACTACGTATTCCGCGAACGCGCCGGCGCGGCGGAAATCTCCACAGGAGACGCCAATGACCTGGCGGTTGTTGCAGAGATTGATATCGCCCTTGCGGCAGAACTCACACTGGCCGCAGTAGACGGTCGAGTCGAACGTGACCCGGTCACCGGGCTTGAAGTTGCTGACCCCAGGGCCCACGGCGGCCACCACGCCCGCTGCTTCATGGCCCATCACGATCGGCGGAATCCGTCTGCCGGAGGTGCCGTCGTAGCCGTGAACATCACTGCCGCAGATGCCGCACGCGGCCACACGCACCAGGATCTCTTCGGCGGCGGGCACGGGCGCGGGTAGTTCGGCGATGGCGAGCTGATTGTATTGCGAAAGAAGCAGAGCTTTCATAGTGGACCTAAGGTTACATCGGGAAGACCCGCAGCCTCAAGCAAGCAGCGGTCTGATCCATGTACCATGTGCTCAGTGCGTGACCGCGTCAACCTATGAGCACAGACAGTCTTAAGCGCAGACTGATTGCGGGTTTCGGCGCCAATACCTTCAGCCGGCTCTCTACCACGCTGACCCAGATTTTCTCGGTCCCCGTTTTCCTCAGCCATTGGGGCGTGCATTTGTATGGGGAGTGGATCCTGCTCAACACCATTCCCAGCTACCTGGGCCTGAGCGATGTGGGCTTCGGCAGCGTTGCCGGCAACGAGATGACGATGCTGGCGGCGACGGAAGACCTGGAGCAGGCGCTGGTGGTTTTTCAGAGTGTGTGGGTGCTGACCACGGTCATTACCAGCGTGCTGGGCATGTTGCTGATTGCGGCGGTCTGGCTGTTGCCGCTGGGCAGATGGCTGCATATGCACGCGATCAGCAACGGCGACGCGAAAATCATCGTGGTGCTGCTCGGCCTGGCTGTTTTGCTGGGTATGCAGGAGACGCTGTTTCAGGCCGCCTTTCGCTGTGTGGGCAAGTACCCTTTGGGGACCATGGCCAAGAGCCTGGTGGTGCTGGCAGCGTTCCTGAGCACCATGGTTGGGGTGGGAATGCACCTCTCGCCGGTGCCGGTGGCTGAGCTTTATGTGGGGGCCAATGCGATTGGTGTGTTCGCGCTGTGGCTTTTGCTGAAGCATGAAGTGCCGTGGATTCGCTTTGGCGTTCGGCACGCGCAATGGGCGGTGATTCGCCGCCTGACCGGGCCGGCGCTCTCGTTCATGAGCTTTCCCCTGGTCAATGCCCTGAACCTGCAGGGCATCCTGGTGGTGATCGGCTACGTGATGGGCCCCATCGCGGTGGTGACGTTCAATACCGCGCGCACCATTTCACGCAGCGCCGCGCAGGGCATGAATCTCATCAACAACGCGATTTGGCCGGAGATGTCTGCCGCCTTTGGCACCGGCGCCATGGATGTTGCCCGGATGCTGCATCGCCGTGCCTGCCAGCTCTCGCTGCTGCTGTGCCTGACCATCACGCTAGGGGTGGCGCTCTTCGGCGATTGGATTTGGAAGATCTGGACTGTGGGCAAGGTGCCGACGGATCCCCTGCTGCTGAACATCATGCTGCTGCAAATGTTGGTGTCGGCGTTCTGGTTTACCAGTTCGGTGGTGCCAATGGCGACCAATCAACATCAGCGGATGGCGCGCGCCATGCTGACGGCCACCTGCCTGGCGCTGGTGCTGGCCTGGTTGCTGATGCATGTGCCCGCACTTGGGCTGCGGGGCGCGGCCATCGCGCTGGTGGCAGGAGACCTGTTTACCGCGTATTACGTGCTGCACGAGAGCCTGCAGTTGCTGGGGGATAACCTGGGCGACTTTACCCGCAGCCTGCTGAATCTGTCGCTGCTACCGCGGCTTTGGAAACGGCCGAAGGTGCCACTGGGGAATGAGGAGTAGGCGGCCCTTGATTCGTTACCCTTGGACGCACCATTCAGCTCCGGGTGCCCCATCCTTTGCGATTTTTCTGAAGGGCAGGATCAGAGGCGGTCAGTCCGACTTTCGTGGATCCCATCCTTTGCAAAAATCGCAAAGGATGGGCACCCGGAGTTGAGTGGTGCGTCCAACCCGTGGGAAATCGTTTCATCCCTGCGGAGATCGATTTCGGAAGGCCGTGGGCAGAATGTTGAGGCTAGACTTTTTCGGCAGAGGCTGGAACTGCGGCTTCGGCTGCCTGGAAGCCGATCTTAGAGTGGGTTCCGTCGCAAAACGGCTTTTTGGTGGAAGCGCCGCAGCGGCAAAGGGAGATGGCAGGTTTACCGGCCAGATCCCACTCTGTGCCGTCTGCGTCTATTAGCTTGATGGGTCCCTCGACGCGAAAAGGTCCGTTCGGTCGTACTGTGATCTTTACTTCGCCTTCAGCCATGCTGGACTCCCGTTCCTATGGTTAGTCGTACGTTTTGAGTCTAGTGTGTCTCGCCTCAAGGGGAAATCTCTTTAAGGGTGACAATCTGCACGGTGTAGATGTACCCCACTCAAGCAAAGCTTGAATGGGCCACCGCAGTTGTTGGGGGTCACTACCCTAATCGCTGTCGAGATTCTGGGTGGCTTTTGGTTCGTCCTGCGCTGGTTTTGGCTGGGGGTTCTGGATGTTGCCTGGGGTACCGGTGGTCGAGCCGGCTACGGGACCTTCCGCATAGTTTGAGCTTTTGCCGACTTTCTGACCTTTCCAGCCAGTGGTGCTGACATTTTGAGCAGTGCTGCCGGTATCGCAACCGACTACGAGCGCGCAGGACGCGAGCAGCAAGAGAAGAGAGGCTCGGTACATGATTTCTCCTTGAGAGCGATAGTAACGCACTTTTCAGTGAACGCTGCGCGGTCAGGATGGTATGTGGGGTGGGAGTTAACGATTTAGGAATGAGCTCAGACGCAGAAGAGGTGTGCGGAGCAGGCCACGATTTTGCTGGGCCAAAATTCACCGGGAAGCTGCAGGAAAAGACGGGGATAAGGCCGTCTTTTCCTGCTGAAGCTGACTACAGACTACAGAACTTGAACGTTCTCTGCCTGCCAACCCTTAGGGCCTTTGGTTACGTTGAACTGAACCGCCTGGCCTTCTTGAAGAGTGCGGAAGCCGTTTGCTTGAATCGCTGTGTGGTGCACAAAAACGTCCTCACCATTTGCACGGCTCAAAAAGCCGAACCCCTTGGCATCGTTGAACCACTTCACTGTACCTTGTTCCATTGTTTCTTCCTTAGTAACGAGATGACGCTGAATTCAATCGGGGTATCTGCAGGTAGTGCGGACTCCTAAAGCAGAACGAGCTGAGAACCAAAATCGTATTCGACGCTCTTTTAGGATATACCGCAGATACGACAAGTGCAATGAAAATTTTGCCTGCTTGCCCGGAATCTGCCCGCCTGAATTTACTCGTACTTCAACGATTCTACAGGATCCATCCGGGCGGCGCGCACCGCCGGCACCGTGCCAAAGGCGATACCCACCGCGCAGGAAACCAGGATGGCAATCACCGCCGAAAGCCATGAGACCTGGAGCCGGTAATCGGTAAAGAAGGTTACCCCGAGGGGCAAAAGCATGGCCAGCACGGTGCCCACGACCCCTCCACTGAGCGAGATCAAGACCGCTTCGGCTAGAAATTGAAGCTGAATTTCGCGGAAGGTGGCTCCCAGCGCCTTGCGAATGCCAATCTCGCGGATCCGGGAACGGACGGTGGCGAGCATGATGTTCATGATGCCCACCCCGCTGACCAGCAGGGTCACCAGCGAAAACATGAGGAGAACAATGCTGAAGGCGGTGGCGGTCTTGGCGGCCATGTCGAGCACTTCGGAAAGATTGCCTACGTCGTAAACAGATTCGGAACGATGCCTGGACTTGAGAACTTTCCTGATTGCCGTGGTGGCCCAGGGCACACTGGCCGCATCCGTCATGGAGAAATAGATCTGATTCACGGAATCGCTGTCGGTGAAGTAGCGGGCTACGGTGTAGGGGATAAGCACGGTCTCATCCACGATTTCCGATTGGCCAAAGGTATCTGTGCCCTCGGCAAAGACGCCGACGATCACGAAGGGCACGCTGGAGATAGCCAGTGTCTGGCCCACGGCTTGATCGGGGCTGCCGAATTGGGTGGAGGCAAAGCCCCTGGTAACAATGGCAGCCTTGCTATGGGCGAACGAGTCCTGCTGATCGAAAAAGCGCCCGGCGATGAGCCGGAGGCGGCGAATTTCGGCGTATTCCGGGGCCACCCCGAGGATCAGCACGTCGCGTTCCTTGCCCCCGCCGGTGGTGAAAAATTGGTGCAGGTTGACGACCGGGGACGCTGCCTGGATGCCGGGGACTTGCTGCTCCACGGCGCGCATATCGTCCACCGTTAGGTAGTCGCGGGTGGAGGCGTTGCTGGCATCGGACAGCCCGGCGTATTCGGCCCAGACAAGGTTGGTGCCAATGTTCTGGATGGAGGTGAGCACGTATTTTTTGCCGGAGAGCCCGATGGTGACCACCAGGATCAGTGAGGCGGTACCGATGACCATACCGAGGGCGGTGAGCGCGAAGCGGACCTGGTTGAGCCGGAAGGAATCGATGGCGAGCAGCACGATCTCTCGAAATGCGATGCTCTGGGTGGGGCGAGTTGGTAGAGAAGCACTCATCGATTACCCAGGAACACCAGGGTGACCCCCAACGAGACCAGGAACACGCCCAGCCAGCGCCGCCGGCTCACCCGCTCACGCAGAAAGAACACGGCGCCCAGCGCTCCGGCTACATAGCTGAGCGCGGTTACGGGTACGACAAAGCTCACGTTCAGGAAGGACAGCGCGCCCAGGAGGGAGAAAAATGCGAGGGCCATCATGCCGACTCCTGCCCACATCCAGCCTACGCGCAGGGCCCGCAAAATAACACGGACGATGGCCTGGGGACGGAAGTCTTTCACCTCACCCACTTGTTTCATGGCGCGGGAGACGCACAGTTCCCCACCGGTGCCAGACACCACAATGAGCAGGAAGAGGATGACTTCGACCAACTAGCTGCGCTCCATGCCTGTTGGGCTGCGCTCAAGGCTGCGCGGGCTGGTTTGGCCGACGACAAATACGCCCAGGCAGATGATGGCAATACCCAGCCAGCGCAAAGGCGAAACGGGCTCGCCCAACATCAGGTAACCGAGCAGCGCGGAGACGCCGTAGCCTACCGAGGAGGCAGGCAGTACGTAGCTGTAGTCTGCCCAGGTCAACACCAGGATATTGGCCAGGAAAAAGGTGAGCAGGGCGGCAATGCCCAGCCAGATGGGGCCGGCGCTGAGCACCCGCAAGGCGGTGTGCAGCGCCTCTGTGGGTGGCCACACCAGCAGCGTGCCGGATTGCTTCATGCCTTTGCTGAGTAATACATTACCGAGCGGGCCGGCGATGACCATCACCGCGATGAGCAGGAAGGTTTTGAGTTGTAGCGGTTTGTGAGACTTCATTCGTTCGGCCAGCAGAATTTGATTGTACTCGTGTAGTGCGTCGCAAATAGCGTCCAGTATCTGCTGGCCCCGCTACAACCGATGGGGCACCCGATCGGTTGTGGCTGGGCCAGCAGATGCCAATTGCAGGGGGAAATCCCAAGGAATGACAAAATTCGTTATAACTATAGATTGGTGAGGTGTTCGCAATTTGTGTGGCATTGCTGGCTTTACCCAGAAAGGCTGGACGTCCGATCCTGATCGGATTGATGCCGCGACCGCAACCCTGACCCATCGCGGACCCGATCAGCAAGGAGTTTTCTCCTCCCGCTTGTGCTCCCTGGGCGCGACCCGTTTAAAGATTCTCGACCTGGCTGCCGGCGATCAGCCCATCACCTCGAGCGATGGCGATACCGTCATCGTCTTCAACGGCGAGATCTACAACCATCTGGAATTGCGGCCTGAGCTGGAAGCTCTCGGCTACCAGTTCCATACCCATTGCGACACCGAGACCGTGCTTTACGCCTTCCTGGCGTGGGACACAGCATGCTTCGCCCGCATGCGCGGCATGTTTGCGGTTGCCCTGTGGTGCAAGTCGACCAAACGACTGGTGCTGGCGCGCGATCGCATGGGCATCAAGCCTCTGTACCTGGCGAAGTATGGGGAGGATTTGCTGTTCGGTTCTGAGCTCAAGGCGATCCTCATCCACCCTGAAGTAGAGCGTCGCTTGAGCATGGAAGGGCTGGATTGTTACCTGTCACTGAACTACGTTCCTTGCCCGTGGACGCTGGTGCATGGCGTGGAAAAGCTGCCGCCCGGGTGTTGGTACGAATGGCGGGATGGCCAGGTGCGCAGCGAAGCCTATTGGCGCTTGCCCGAACCTGCAGCGCGTGCCCGAGATCTGGAGAGCGCCAAGCAAGAGCTCGATTTCTTACTGCAGCAGTCTGTTCGCGAACATCTGCTCTCGGACGTGGCTCTGGGGGTGTGGCTGAGCGGCGGCATTGATTCCTCCACTATTCTGCATTACGCGGCGGCTACCAACCATGCGCGGCTGAAGACGTTTTCCATCTCCTTCAACGGGCGCAGCTTCGATGAGTCGGAGCACATTCAGCGGGTGGTTTCACATTATGGAACCGAGCATGAACAGCTGGATTTGAACCCGCAGGAAGATTTGCCGGGGGCTATCGAGCAGTTCGCGTACTACTCCGATGAGCCCAGCGCCGATGCCGGAGCATTGCCGGTGTGGTTTCTCTCGCGTATGTGCAAGACGCACGCGACGGTGGCGTTGAGCGGCGAGGGAGCTGACGAGATTTTTGCCGGCTACCTGACGTATCGCGCCAACCAGCTTGCCCGCCAGGTTCGGAGTATGCCAGCAGCGGCGCGCAAGCTGGCACTCGAGGGGCTGCGCTTCTGGCCTGTCTCCGATGAAAAAATCAGCCTGGAATATAAGCTGAAGCGCTTTCTGGAAGGCTCCCTGTTGTCGCCGGAACAGGCGCATGTTCATTGGAATGGAACCTTCTCTGAAACCGCCAAGGCGGCGTTGTTGCGCCGTCCCTTACCCGGCTCGATGGGCAACATTCTCGACGAGCTGGCTCGTGGGCTGGCCGCACAGGATGGCCTGCAGCCCTATCTGAATTTCGACCAGCAGTACTACCTGGCGGACGACATTCTGGTGAAGTCAGATCGCATGAGCATGGCTCACTCGGTTGAGGTGCGGCCGCCTTTTCTGGACCACCGCATCGTTGAGTTTGCGGCTACCCTGCCGGATAGCCTGAAGATGAAAGGTTCACGCCAGAAACTGTTGCTGAAGGAATTGATGAAGGACAAATTGCCCGCCTCGATTCTGAATCGCAAGAAGGTGGGCTTTGATATTCCTGCGCACGAATGGCTGCGTGGCTCTCTGCGTCCGTTGCTGGAGAACACTTTGCAAGAAGGGCTTGCGGAACACGCGGATCTGTTTCGCGCCGATACGATTGAGCATTATTTGCGGCTGCATCTGGATAGGCGAGCCAACCTGGGATACCACTTGTGGGGTTTAATGATCCTTTTTCTCTGGATGAAGCAATGGCGCATTCAGTCGACGCCGGCTGCAGCCAGCAAACTACCCGTTTTGATAGCCGCAGGTGCTGGAACAGCGACGTAGCCTGCTACCCGTTGTTAAACGCCTGTTAAACTTGGGGTTTGGAACATCCCAGCAAATCCGATTGGGTTACAACCTGTACTTCCGTGAGGGACTATGAAAATTGCCATACTTGGGGGCGATGGATATTGTGGCTGGGCTACCGCTCTCTACCTTTCGCAGCGTGGTCACTCCGTTGCCATCATCGACAACTTTGTGCGCCGTCTTTGGGACTACGAGTTGGGCGTGCAGACGCTCACGCCGATTCGCCCGCTTTCTGATCGCTTGCGCGTGTGGCACGAGCTGACGGGCAAGACGATTGAGCTGTTTGTAGGCGATGTGACGGATTACGAATTTCTGGCTTCGACGATCAAGAGCTTTGAGCCGGAGGCAGTGATTCACTTTGCCGAGCAGCGCTCAGCGCCTTATTCGATGATTGATCGCAGCCACGCGGTGGGCACGCAGGTGAACAACGTAGTCGGCACCTTGAATCTGCTGTTTGCGTTGCGCGAATTCCAGCCTGATTGCCACCTGGTCAAGCTGGGCACCATGGGCGAATACGGCACGCCGAATATCGATATTGAAGAGGGCTACATCACCATCGAGCACAACGGGCGCAAGGATGTGCTGCCCTATCCCAAGCAGCCGGGGTCGTTTTACCACCTCTCCAAGGTGCATGACAGCCATAACATGATGTTTACCTGCAAGATCTGGGGAACGCGCGCTACCGATCTGAACCAGGGAGTCGTTTACGGGACGATGACCGATGAAGTCGCTATGGATGAGGCGCTGATCAATCGCTTTGACTATGACGAGGTATTTGGCACGGTGCTCAATCGCTTTTGCGCCCAGGCGGCGATCGGCCATCCGCTGACCGTCTACGGCAAGGGCGGACAGACGCGTGGGTTCCTGGATATTCGTGACACGGTGCGCTGTGTTGAGCTGGCGTGTTTAAATCCGGCGGCGCGGGGCGAGTTTCGCGTGTTCAATCAATTTACTGAGCAGTTTTCTGTGCTTGATTTGGCTAACCTGGTGCAGAAGGCGGGTAAGCAGGCTGGGTTGAAGATCCAGATCGACCATTTGCCTGATCCTCGGGTGGAATTGGAGCAGCATTACTTCAATGCCAAACACTCCAAGCTTATTGATCTTGGGCTGCAGCCGCACTTTTTGTCGGATTCGCTGGTGGATTCGCTGATCGATATTGCGATTCGGTATAAGGATCGCATCGACACTGCGCTGTTTCTGCCTCGGGTAAATTGGCGCCAGCCGAAGAATGACCGGCGCGCGGAAAAGCCTGTGCTGGCTTAAGACGGAAATGCTCGCTCATCGTCGGCCTTCGTTAAGGGTAAAGGCGCACAGGCGCGCGGAAAAGCCTGTGCTGGCTTAAGACGGAAATGCTCGCTCATCGTCGGCCTTCGTTAAGGGTAAAGGCGCACAGCAGGTCCCTCCACTTCGCTTCCTTCGGTCGGGATGACAGATTTGTTTGGGGGCCGTCTTTGGAGTTCACTCGTGGGCCTTGGTTTGGGGTAAGGCGCACAGTGGTCCCTCCACCTCGCCTTCGCTTCGGTTCCGGATGAACAAATTTGGCTGTGGGCCGGATTTGCGAGTTCACTTGTAGGGCCTTGGTTTGGGGTAAAGGCGCACAGCAGGTCCCTCCGCTTCGCTTCGCTTCGGTCGGGATGACAAATTTGTTTGGGGGCAACGGATTTACGCGTTCACTCAAGAACTTGGTTTGGGATGGGCGCACCGCAGATCCCTCCGCTTCGCTTCGCTCCGGTCGGGATGACAAATTTGTTTGGGGGCCGGATTTGCGCGTTCACTCGTAGGGCCTTGGTTTGGGATAAAGGCGCACAGCAGGTCCCTCCGCTTCGCTTCGCTTCGGTCGGGATGACAAATTTGTTTGGGGGCACGGATTTGCGCTTCACTTGTAGGGCCTTGCTTTGGGGTGGGCGCACCGCAGATCCCTCCGCTACGCTACGCTCCGGTCGGGATGACAAAGGGGAGGGCAACGGTAGCCCTCAAGAATTGCTAATGGGATGGGCGCACCGCAGGTCCCTCCACTACGCTACGGTCCGGTCGGGATGACAAAGGGGAGGGTAACGGTAGGCCTCAAGAATTGCTAATGGGATGGGCGCACCGCAGATCCCTCCGCTACGCTACGCTCCGGTCGGGATGACAAATTTGTTTGGGGAACGGTATGACAAATTTGGTTGAGGGACGGGCTGAAAAAAAGGCGCTCTCCGTGTTCATTCCTCCCTTAACTTGCCAGCAGGCAAGTTGGCTCCTCGGGATGACAATTTTTTTTGAGGGACGGGCTGAAAAGCAGGCGCTCTCGGCGTTCTAAATTCGCTCTGGGGACTTTTCTGCTGCTCGCAGGGCTGCCGCGGGATCGACGGGGACTAGCTCGCCGTTGTTGCGGATGTAGTAGTAGCCGTCTCTCCAGCGGATGCTGTTGCGGGTAAAGCTGACTAGCCAGATGCAGGCGGCCAGTAGATCCCAGACGGGCAATAGCCATAGTTTTTTGTAGATGCCCGGTTGCTTTAAACCCCAGCGGCCAATCATTTCCATCATGGCGATGCGGAAGCCGAAATAGGCGCTTAAATAGGCGAAGGCTACCTGAGGCGTGGGCTGTATAAAGATCGCCGCCAAGGCCCAGGGCAAACCAAGGGTAAAGATCAGACCGAAATGGCCCCATGGGCGCATGATGCGCATCACCACCGTCCAGCGCAAGCGCTTGAGGAAGAGATCACGCAGCGATTGGAAATCAGACACGGTGTGGATGGAATAGTTGAGCAGCGAAACTTCGTAGCCCTGTTCGGCAATCAAACGTCCCACCAGTAAGTCGTCGGCAGGGCGGTTTTCAATCGCGGCGTAGCCACCAAAGCCGGCTAGATGCTTGCGGGTCGTGGCAATGGTTGGGCCCAGGGCAAACTTCACTCCATCGAGTTGCCGGGCAACCAGAATGCCGGCATAAAAATCGGAGAGCATGCCTACGGATTGCACACGCTGCACAAAGGTTTTTTCTTCGCTGGGAACAGGCACGTAAAAGCAGGTAACTGCGCCTACTTTGGGGTCCGCAAGCCCGGCAACGATGGTGCGCAGATAATCGGGCTGCACGCGCACATCGCTGTCGCTCATCACGACGGTCTCGTATTTTGCTTCCGCGGTCAGCCGCGCCAGCTTGGCAACTTTATCGTTGGTGGCAACGCGGCCGGAACCGATCAGTACACGAATCTGACATTCAGGAAAGTCGCGCATGAGCCTTTGTATGGTGGGCAAGGCAGGCTCGGAGGCATCACCGACACAAAAGACAATTTCGTATTCCGGGTAGTCCTGGCGACAAAAACTGGCGAAGTTTTCGTAGGCATCGGGGTCGAGCCCGCGAATGGGTTTGAGATTACTCACCGGAGGGGTGTAGCTGGGTGAAGCCAGGGGCTTGCTTTTGTGCGAAGCGCGAAAAAATCGCCAGGCGCTGAAGAGAGCAAGGGAGTAGTAGATCAAAGGGATTGCGGCTATCCCTAATACGGTGAAATGAAAAAGACTCAGGATCATTCAGCCCCTAATTCCCATATGAGTTGATTATCTCCCAAGCAGCGATACGCACTTTTCCTGCGCCAAAGTGTTCCATAACTAACCTGATAACTGACGGGTTCTGCGGGAAATTGTTGTCGTAGTGGAGACGAAGATCCGTATCCGGCTGTTTCAGGGGTGCTTGGCTTTTAAAATAAGAGCCATTAAGCTATTTATTTTCATACACTTGAAGTTAAGGTCCAGGCTTTTCCCACAAGCGAATGTTGACACTCACAACCCGCAATAGGCGAAAATAAGGCGAAGATCACATGCCTTCCGCCCAAACCCAGCGATTGCGCGCACAACTGGAAGCTACCCTGGCAAAAAAAATGCCATCGGCGCTCACCCCGTTGGCACGTGTGGCGTATCCCTTGTCTCCGACTGGGATTGGCGAAATCGACGAACTTTTGCGAGGTGGCCTGCCTGTGGGTGCGATCAGCGAGATCGTGGGCCCGGAGTGTTCTGGACGGACGTCGCTTGCGCTGGCTTTTGCCGCAGGCGTGACCCAGGCAGGCCAGGTATGCGCCTGGGTGGATGTTTCCGACACGCTGCATCCTGAATCG
This sequence comes from uncultured Acidobacteriaceae bacterium, assembly GCA_963834445.1. GTDB lineage: Bacteria > Acidobacteriota > Terriglobia > Terriglobales > Acidobacteriaceae > PALSA-350. Next base: position 914,479 of record CAWIBU010000009.1, on the reverse strand, counting down.
GCCGCGGCGATGGGCGTCGATCTTACGCGGCTGTTGTGGGTTCGCTGCTGTGCGGCAAAGAGCAAGAAGCCATGGTCGCGTCTGGAGCAAGGGCTACGGGTTGCGGATTTGCTGCTGCAGGCAGGTGGCTTTCGCTGCCTCGTGCTGGATATGGGGAGCCTGCAGGCGGAGTATGCCTTGCGGGTACCGCTGGCGACCTGGTTTCGCTTTCGCGCAGCAGCCGAGCGGCAGCAGTCGCATGTTTTATTGCTGACCCAACACGCCTGTTCGCGCAACAGCGCGGGCCTGGTACTGCACCTTCAGCCGGGAGGCGTACTGGACCGCGACTCAACCCTCTTCACCGGGCTGGAACGCCAGGCTTCGCTCGAACGGCAGCGCTTTGCGCAGTCTCCGGGCAATGTATTCGCCATGCGTAAGCAGCCGCAGAGCGTATCGGCAGCCCAGTGGCAAGGCAGAACTGTTTGGGCAGGCAAGCGATGAACGAACGCTATGTCTGCCTGGAGGTAAAAGAATTCCCGCTACAGGCTTTGCGCCGATTGCGGCCGGAGTTGCAGGGCAAAGCGGTGGCGGTGCTGGATGGGGAGCCGCCTTTTGAGCAGGTCTGTTCGGTCAATAAGCAGGCCCGGATGCTGGGCATAGCCAAGGGTATGACGCGGCTCGAAATGGAGATGTTTCCCAGCGCTCTTGTGCTCACACGCTCGCGCGGGGAAGAAGCCGCGGCCCACGCTGCTTTACTCGATTGTGCCGGTTTCTTTTCGCCGCGAGTGGAAGATCGCACCCGTGACGGTTGCTTTACCTGCGTGGTCGACATTGCCGGTATGGAAACGCTGTTCGGTACCCCGGATGTATTAGGCGAAAGCTTGCTCAAAAAGGCACAAGCGCTTGCCCTACAGGCCTCGATCGCTATCTGCGGCAATGTTCACGCCGCGCTATGCCTGGCGCGGGGACGCTCTTCCGGGGTGCGCGTGATACCGCGGGGTAAGGAAGGTGCGGCGCTTGCCCCGTTGCCGCTCATGGTTCTCGATTTAACGCCGGAACACGCGGAGACCCTGGCTTCGTGGGGCATTACCACCTTGGGAGAGCTGGCGAATCTTAAAGAAACCGAGTTGATTGCGCGGCTGGGGCAAGCGGGCAAACAGCTACGCCAGTTGGCGCGGGGAGAGGCTGGGCATTTGTTTACCCCCATCGAGCCTGGCTTCCGGCTCGAAGAACAGATGCAACTGGACACGCCGGTGGAACTGCTGGATTCCCTGCTTTTTATCGTGGGCATGCTGCTTGACCAGCTGATTGTGCGCGCGCAGGCCCGCATCCTGGCGCTGGCGTCGATCACGCTTCAGCTTGGCCTCGAGCAAGGAGCGCCGCATACACGCACGGTACGGCCGGCGCTACCGAATAACGATCGCCAGGTATGGTTGAAGCTTATCCACCTGGATCTGCAGGCTCATCCCCCGCAGACGGGAATTCTGTCGCTAACCCTAAACGCGCAGACGGGCAGTACGAGCAAAGTACAGCTCGGACTTTTTTCTCCGCAGGTGCCGGAGCCCATGCGGCTGGATGTAACCCTGGCCCGAATCCGCAGTATCGTCGGCGAAGGCTGCGTGGGGCAGGCCATCCTCAACGATACACACCGGCCGGACGCTTTCCGCGTAGAACCTTTTGTTGTGCCCTCGTCTGCCGCGCTCGAACGGGACCTGAGAACACAGCGGGTTGCGCAGCGGCAAGTGCGGCCGCCTGAAGTGGTGAAGGTTACGGTACGCGATCATAAGCCGGCATCTTTCCTCTTTCGCGAACAGCGTTATATTGTCGAGCGCGCCTACGGTCCATGGTCCTCCACGGGCGAGTGGTGGCGGCCGAGCCTCTGGTCATTCGAGCAATGGGACCTGGTAGCCCGGGCCCAGGATGAGGCCTGGCTATGCTGCTGCCTGACCCATGACCTGGCGCAGGAACGCTGGCAGGTAGAGGCGCTCTATGACTGAGCGCTATGTGGAGCTGCACGCGGCCAGCGCCTTCAGTTTTCTCGAGGGCGCATCGCTGCCGGAAGACCTTATCCAGTGCGCGGCGGCGCTCAATATGCCGGCCATGGCGCTGCTGGATCGCAATGGGGTTTACGGCTCGGCACGATTTCATACCCTGGCTAAGAAGCATGGGGTCAAGGCGCATGTCGGAGCAGAAATCGCCGTATCCAGCTTTGGCCAACGTCTTATGCCGCCCGCGTGGCTGCCGCATCGCCATGCTCCCGAAGCAGCTCGTCTCCCCCTGCTCTGCCATTCGCGGACCGGCTATCAGAATCTCTGCCAAATGATCACCCGGTTCAAGATGCGGGAGACGACCAAGTGCGAAGGCGCGGCTACAGTCGAAGACTTGCAGCAATATTCTTCCGGATTGGTCTGCCTGACCGGCGGCGATGAGGGTCCGGTGGCGGCGGCCCTGATGCGTGGCGGTGAATCTGCAGCCGTAACTGTTATCGAGCAGCTGGTTGGCATTTTTGGACAACAGAACGTGTACGTCGAGCTGCAACGCCATGGTGAGCGTGAAGAGGAATGGCGCAACCAGGCTGCCATCCGCATGGCTCACCGGCTGGGCTTGCCGCTGCTGGCGACCAACGGCGTTCGTTACGCAACCGCGGATGAGCGGGAGATTCTCGATGTCTTTACCGCAGTGCGCCACCATACTGACCTGGAGCATGCAGGACGACTGCTTACCTTGAACGGGCAACGTCATTTACGCGATGCGCGGGAGATGGATGCGCGGTTCAGCGATCTTCCCCAGGCCATCGCGAATACCGTCACGTTGTCTGATCGGCTGCAATTCGAGCTGAATGATCTGGGGTATGAATTTCCCCGCTATCCGGTTCCGGAGGGCGAAACCATGGACAGCTTTCTGCGCCAGCGAACGCTCGCGGGGGTAAGGAAGCGCTATGGCTCTCAACAGAATCGGGGGTTGCTGGAGAGAGCCAAGAAGCAGGTTGAGCATGAGCTGGCCTTGATTCAGAAACTTGGGTTTGCCGGCTATTTTCTCATCGTGTGGGATCTGATTGAGTTCTGCAAGAAGCACGATATTTTGGTGCAGGGGCGGGGGAGCGCCGCAAATTCCGCGGTCTGCTACGCGCTCGAAATTACGGCGGTCGATCCCATTGGCATGGACTTGCTGTTTGAACGATTTCTCAGCGAAAGCCGTGGAGAGTGGCCGGATATCGATCTTGATTTGCCTTCCGGCGATAAGCGTGAGGAGGCGATTCAGTACATCTATACGCGCTATGGACAACTAGGCGCCGCGATCACCGCCAACGTGATTACCTATCGGGGAAAGTCGGCCGCCCGGGAAGTGGGCAAGGTGATGGGTTTCGATCCTGAGACGCTCGGGCGGCTATCAAGCCTGGTGTCGCAATGGGAGTGGAAGGGGAAGAATGACACCCTGGAACATTCCTTTGTGCATGCCGGTTTTGATTTGAAGCATGCGCATATCCATAAATACCTGGAGCTTTGTGTGCGTATGCAGGACCTGCCGCGGCATCTTGGACAGCACTCGGGTGGAATGGTCATCTGCCAGGGACAATTGGATCATGTGGTGCCGTTGGAACGCACCTCCATGCCCGGGCGAACGGTGGTTCAGTGGGATAAGGAAGATTGTGCCGATCTGGGCATTATTAAAGTGGATCTGCTGGGGCTGGGGATGATGGCGGTGATTCAGGATTCGCTTACGCTGGTCTCGCAGCACTACCAGGAACCAGTGGACCTGGCGCAATTGCCGCAGGATCGGGTGGTGTATGAGACCCTGCAGCGCGCGGATACGGTGGGCATGTTTCAGGTGGAAAGCCGGGCGCAGATGGCTTCCCTGCCGCGCAACCGCCCGGATCGATTTTATGACCTGGTGGTGCAGGTGGCGATCATTCGACCCGGGCCTATCGTGGGCAAGATGATGCATCCTTATATGCGCCGGCGGCAGAAAAAAGAGGCGGTTACGTATCCCCATCCTTCGCTGGTGCCGGTGCTCAAACGGACGTTAGGCGTACCGCTTTTTCAGGAACAGCTTTTGCGCATGGCGATGACGGTGGCTAATTTTTCGGGCGCCGAGGCAGAAGAGTTGCGCCGCGCTGTGGGTATGCGCCGTTCGTGGCAGCGGATGGAGCAACTGGAAGGGAAACTGCGTAGTGGTATGACCGCGAATGGGCTGGACGCAGCCACGCAGGAAAATATTATTCAGAACATAACCTCGTTTGCGCTGTATGGCTTTCCTGAATCGCATGCTGCCAGCTTTGCCTTGATTGCCTATGCTTCGGCCTATTTCAAGGTGCGTTATCTGGCTGCGTTTACCTGCGCGATTCTGAATAATCAGCCGATGGGTTTTTACTCCCCGGCGGTGCTGGTGAAGGATGCGCAGCGCCATGGTTTGCGCATTCGGCCGATCGATGTGCAGATCTCGCAATGGCTATGCACGATCGAGCATGAGCGCAATGGCGAGCTTTCGATGCGCCTGGGGTTGATGTATGCCAAAGGGATGCGGCAGGACGCCGGGCTAGCGATCGTCGCTGCGCGCACGCAGGGTGGGTTATTTCGCTCGGCCGAAGACCTTACGCTGCGCGTACCTTTGTTGCAGCGCAAGGAGCTGAGGCTGCTGGCGCGTATTGGCGCGATGAATGGCCTCGAGGGCATTGATCATCGCCGCGATGCGGTTTGGCAGGTGGAAGAGACAGTCAGGCCGGTTGGTCCCTTGCTCAAATCTTCGCATGAGGTTTCCAGTTCATCTCCCTTGCGGCAGATGAATACCGAGGAACGGTTAAGCGCGGACTACCGCGGCACCAGCCTGACGATTGGCCATCATCCTCTTTACTACCGCCGCCAGGAACTGCAGCAGAGGAAGGTAAAGACCGCGCAGGAATTGCGCAATGGCCGAGATGGCGATTATGTACGCTCGGCTGGTTGTGTTATTGCACGCCAGCGGCCGGGGACGGCCAAGGGATTTATCTTTCTTTCCATGGAAGATGAGACCGGGATTGCGAATGTGATCATCACTCCCGATCTTTATGAGCGGGAGCGGGTCGTGGTTACCCGCAGCCAATTTGTTCTGGTTGAAGGGGCATTGCAGAATCAGGATGGCGTGGTGCATATCAAGGCCATGCGCATTCAGGCGCTGGCCTTCAGCGACCTGGAAGTACGGTCGCATGACTTCCATTAATGCTTCTGATGCTAAGCTACGGGTGCGATGACCGGGGATTTCAAAGAGCAGTTTGCGCAGGGCTATCGCGCGCGGAGAGAAGGCCGGGCGGCGGATTCCCGCGCGATCTTTATCAAGGTTGTACGTAGTGCTGCGGAAGACGCGGATCGGCCTTCTCTGGCCGAGGCGCTTTGCGGTCTGGGGCAGGCGGAACGGGACATTGGGAATCTTGAGGCCTCTGGTCATCACTACGGGAATGCGGTTATTCTCTATCGGCAGATCGGGCCGCCAGAGAGGCTGGCTTACGCGCTCAGGCACCAGGCGGACGTATTGCGAGAAGAATGCAGGCCAGCGGAGGCCGAGCCGCTTTTCCTGGAAGCTGAAACCATTTATCGGCAGTTGGGTGAGGACGCTACGCTTGACCTGGCGAATACTTTGCGAGGATTAGCCCTGGTGAACCAGGCATTGGTGAAACCCGATACAGCTCGAGCGCGTTGGCTCGAGGCGCGTGCTCTCTATGCACGGTGCAGCATCGATGCAGGTGTTGCTGAGTGTGACAAGAGACTGTCTGCTGTTTAGGTTTGGGCGGCTAGACTTATCTTCTTCTTCCCAGGTCCGTAGGGACGAACCATTCATGCATTCTCATGTATTTTCCTGTATTCTCAGAGAATGCCACTGAAAACGATCACATTTCGTTTACCTGAAGACAAGCTTCAGGCGCTGGACTCGGTCGCCGAGGTTCAGCAGCGAGACAGAAGCTTCGTTATCAACGAGGCAGTGACTCAATACCTTTCACTGAACGACTATCACCGTTCTCTGATCGAAGAAGGCATACGGCAGGATGACGCCGGTGAGGTCATCGATCATCAGACTCTGATGAATACGGCGGCAGGTTGGGTGCGGGATCCGAAAGCGCGATGACACTTGCGGATAGCCTGGACACGATCAGCCTCAGAGCAGCTCAAAGCCGCAATTGCTTTTGTAGCCGAAGACAATCTATCCGCGGCTGAAAATCGACTGGGGATAATTAACCGAGCTGTCGACCAACTTGCCAATTTTCCGGAGATGGGTCGCCCTGGCCGAGTTGAGGGCACGCGAGAACTCGTCATTCAAACTACACCTTATCTTGTGGCCTATCGTTTGAAGGGAGGACTGTGCGCATCCTGGCTATACTCCACGGCGCACGCCGGTGGCCCACCCAGTTGTAGATGAAGTGCATTCAGTTCGCCCACTGGATGCTGGCGCCGCGAGCTCGCTCGTGGGGCCTCGGTTTGGGGAAAGGCGCACTGCAGATCCCTCCGCTTCGCTTCGCTACGGTCGGGATGACAAAGGGGAGGGTAACGGTCGCCCTCAAGAGTTGTTAATGGGATGGCCGAAAGGCAGGTCCCTCCACTTCGCTACGCTCCGGTCGGGATGACAAATTTGTTTGGGAGGCGCACCCAAAGAGGAAGCGCTCCTGGGACTTCTCGCACGACTTAAAGTCTATTTGCAAAGGATCAGCATGGTTATTGCTGGAACATCTGCTTGATGCCGCGCAAGGCTTGCCTGGTTCTTTCTTCGTTCTCGATCAGAGAGAAGCGGACGTGCTCGTCTCCGTATTCGCCAAAGCCGACGCCTGGGCTGACCGCTACTTTGGCATCGGTCAGCAGCTTTTTTGAAAATTCGAGCGAGCCCATGGCTTTGTACCTTTCGGGAATGGAGGCCCAGACAAACATTGTTGCTTTTGGCAGGGCTACTTGCCAACCCAGTTGATTTAACCCTTTCACCAGGACATCACGCCGCTTGCGGTAGTTGTCGCAGATCTCCTGCACACAGTCCTGCGGGCCTTCCAGGGCGAGAATCGATGCCACCTGAATGGGCGTGAAGGTGCCGTAGTCAAAATAACTTTTGAGCCGGCCCAGGGCCGCAACCAATTCAGGATTGCCCACCATGAAGCCTACTCGCCAGCCGGGCATGTTGTAGCTCTTGGATAAGGTGAAGAACTCTACAGCTATATCCTTTGCCCCCTTGACCTGCAGGATCGAGGGCGCGCGATAACCATCGAACACTAGATCGGCGTAGGCCAGATCGTGCACCAGGTAGATTTGGAATTCTTTGCAGAGCGCGACCACGCGCTCGAAAAAGGCCAGGTCCACACACTGCGTAGTTGGGTTCGCAGGAAAATTCAGGATTAACATCTTGGGCCGGGGATACATGAGCGGCACACTCTGCTCCAGCTCGGCCAGAAAATCATCGGTGCTGTGGACCGCGATGCCGCGCACATTTGCTCCGGCAATGACCGGGCCGAAAATGTGAATGGGATAGCTGGGGCTGGGCACTGCAACCACATCTCCACGGTCAAGCGTGGCCAGGCATAAATGGGCAATGCCCTCTTTGGAACCAATGGTGACGATCGCTTCGGTCAATGGGTCAAGCTCTACGTCATAACGTTTGCGATACCAGTTGCAGATCGCTTTGCGCAGCCGCGGTATGCCTTTCGACAAGGAGTAGCGATGGGTGTCGGTCTTGCCGGCGGCCTCGATCATCTTGTCCACAATGTGGCGGGGAGTGGCTCCGTCTGGATTGCCCATGCCGAAGTCGATAATGTCTTCTCCACGCGCCCGGGCCGCGGCCTTCATTTCGCCCGTGATGTTAAAGACGTAAGGCGGCAGCCGCTTTAATCGTAAGAATTCCTGCATGGATCGTTGGCCTCTTGGTTGGAAAGAGCATGCAAAACAATTATTGAATGCGCTCGTAGCGATAGCCCTCGGCTTCAAGAGCGCCGGCTATCTGGGTAATGTGCGCAGCGCCCCTGGTTTCAAGGGTGATGTCGATGACTGTGTCACCCAGGTTGACGCCGTAGTAGGCCCGGTTGTGTAACGTCTCAACAATGTTGGCCCGCTGGTCAGAAAGAATTTTGGTCAGGTGATGCAGCGCACCCGGCCGATCGGCCAGGTGGACGCGGATGCGGACGCGGCGGCCATCCTTGACCAGGCCGCGTTCGATGATGCGCGCAAGCAAGCTGACATCGATGTTACCTCCGCAGACCAGCACCGCAGTGCGTTCCCCGCGGAGCGAGGTCTTGCGCTGCAACAAGGCGGCCAGGGCGACTGCCCCCGCACCCTCGGCCAAGGTCTTTTCCCGTTCCAGCAGGACCATGATGGCATTGGCGATTTCTTCTTCGTCGACGGTGACGATCTCGTCGACGAAACGCTCGACCTGGGGCAGGGTTAGCTCGCCGGCACGGCGAACCGCGATGCCGTCGGCAATGGTCGCTTCCGCCGGCAGGGTGACCGGCTCTCCACACTCAATCGCGCGCAGCATGGAGGGGAGACGCTCTGTCTGTACGCCCACCACGCGGATCTTCGGGTTGCTTTCTTTTAAAGCGCAGGCGACTCCGCTGATCAGTCCCCCGCCGCCGATGGGCACGACCACTGCTTCCAGACCTTGCACCTGCTCCAGCAGTTCAAGACCGATGGTTCCCTGGCCGTTGATGACGGCATTGTCGTCGAAGGGATGGAGAAAGGTCATACCCTCTGCGTGGCAGATGCGCAGGGCTTCGTCGCAGGCCTCATCGTAGTTGGCGCCGTGGAGAATGACCTCCGCGCCAAAGCCGCGGGTGGCTGAGATTTTTACCAGCGGGGTCATCAACGGCATGACGATCTTGGCCAGGATGCCGCGCTGGGTAGCGTGATAGGCCACGGCCTGGGCGTGATTGCCGGCGCTGGCCGCGATGACGCCGCGGCGCTTTTCATCCTGGCTCAGCAGAAGAATGCGGTTGAGGGCGCCGCGCTCTTTGAAAGCCCCGGTGCGCTGCAAATTATCCAGCTTCAGAAAGACCTGCTGACCGGTCACCTCAGAAAGAGCGGCCGAGAGTTGGCAGGGAGAGAAGTAGATGAAATCGCGGATTCTTTGTTCGGCTAGCTGTATCTCTGCGAGGGAAACGTGCACAGTTGTTATTAAAGCATTTCTCATGTTCAGGGGAGGATCACTGCGGAAACATGGGTGCCGGGAAGGGCAACCACGCCCGCAAGCGGATCGCGATAGACTGAGAATCACGATGAAGGCACCTGAATCCGGTACCATCGCGGTTCTGGCCGAAAAGCCTTCGGTAGCCCGCGACATAGCCCGTGTGCTCGGGGCAGACCAGAAGGGCAAGGGCTACCTGCAGGGCAACGGGTATGTGGTCACCTGGGCCATTGGCCACCTGGTCTCGCTGGCCGAGCCGCATCAGATGAATCCCCAGTGGAAGCAGTGGCGGCTGGCATCTTTGCCCATGCTGCCCGGGGAATGGCCGCTGGTGCCTTACGAGCGCAGCAAAGAGCAGTTCGACGTGGTGGAGAAGATACTGCAGTCTCCGCGGGTATCGAGCATCGTGTGCGCGACCGATGCCGGGCGTGAAGGCGAACTGATCTTCCGCTATATCTACGAGGCGACCAAAAGCAAGAAGCCCTTCAGCCGACTCTGGATCTCGTCGCTGACGCCCGATGCCATTCGCAAGGGATTCTCCAGTCTTCGCCCGGGCAGCGATTACGACCGGCTGGCCGATGCCGCCAGCGGCCGCAGCCGGGCCGATTGGCTGGTAGGGATGAACCTGTCCCGCGCGTATTCGATTGTTTACAACGAAGAGCTTTCCGTGGGCCGGGTGCAGACGCCGACCCTAGCCATGATTGTCGATCGCGAGCTGAGCCTGCGCAACTTTGTCCCCGAGGATTACCTGCAGGTGGTGGCCACGTTCCATCCCGCGGATTTATCGGCGAAGGAAAGCTACGAAGGCACGTGGTTTCGCCCGGATAGCAAGCCGGGGGAACAAAAAGATCGATTGGCACCCGACGGCCAGGCAGCCAATGAGATCGTGGCCCGGGCACGAACGGGCCAGGCCGCGATTGAGAAGCTGAGCGCGGAGACGGTTCGGATGCAGCCGCCCTTGCTGTATGACCTGACGGAATTGCAGCGGCATGCCAATCGGCTCTACGGTTTCAGTGCGCAAAAGACACTCGATCTGGCGCAGACGCTCTATGAGCAGCACAAGTTGATCAGCTATCCGCGCACCGACAGCCGCCATCTTTCGACCGATATTGCCGAGACCCTTCCCAAGGTTGCGGCGGTGATTGCCGGAGCGTACCGGGAGCAGCTGGCGCCGGGAACAGGCGAGCGCCCTCTGGGCAAACGCTATGTGGATGACAGCAAGGTGAGCGACCACCACGCCATTATTCCCACCACGGTGGCGCGGCAGCAGAATCGTCTTTCCGAGGAGGAAGGCAAGATTTACGACCTGGTGTGCCGGCGGCTGCTGATGTTATGGCATGAGGATCATCTGCAGGAGGTGACCACGGTGATCACGGCGATCCGCAACGATGCAGCTGTGGATCGGTATCGCACCACCGGGACGGTGGAACGGCAACTGGGCTGGAAGATTCTTGATGTGGGGGGAGAGACGCGCAAGAAGGAAGCGCAGGCCGTGAGCCTGCCCGTGAGTCTTGTCCAGGGGCAAGGGCAGACCGTGGTGAAGGCGGAGGCGGTGAAGAAGAAGACGCGGCCGCCGCAACGGTTTACCGACGCCACGATTCTGACCGCGATGCAGACCGCGGGTAAGACGCTGGATGAGAAAGAGCTGTCGGATGCGATGAAAGAGACCGGGCTGGGGACGCCGGCGACGCGGGCAGCCATTATCGAAGTGCTGTTGAAGCGCGGCTACGTGGTCAGAGCAGGCAAGAATTTGGAGGCCACCGACAAAGGCATACACCTGATCGAGGTGGTGCATGCGGAAGTGAAGAGCCCGGCGATGACGGGGCAATGGGAGGCCTTTCTCAACCAGATCCAGCAGGGCAAGGCAGAACTCGATCCCTTTCTCGAACGCATCAGTGAGTATGTGCGCTCGGTGGTGGGCCGGGTGAGTCAGACGACGCCGGTTGTGCGCTCAGTTGCGCGGGTGGCGGTTGCGGAGCAAATGGTCACGAGCGAAGTTGCCGTTCCAGTACGAAAGACAATTGCTGGGGACGCAACGCTCAGTCAGTTGCTGCAAAGCGTGTTTGGTTTCTCCAGCTTTCGTCCTAACCAGGAGGCGGTGTGCCAGGCGGTGACCGCCGGCGAAGACGCGCTGCTGGTGATGCCGACTGGTTCGGGTAAGTCGCTGTGCTATCAGTTGCCGGGTTTGGCGCGCGGCGGCACGACGCTGGTGATCAGCCCGTTGATTGCCTTGATGGATGACCAGGTGGGCAAGCTGAAACAGCTTGGCCTGGCTGCGGAGTGCATCCATTCCGGCCGCGATCGGGAGAGCTCGCGGCAGGTTTGCATTGACTACATGAAGGGTAATTTGCAGTTTCTGTTCATTGCCCCGGAGCGGCTGCGGGTGGTGGGTTTTCCTGAGATGCTGGCCAAGCGGAAGCCGGCGCTGATTGCCATCGATGAAGCGCATTGCATCTCGCAATGGGGCCATGATTTTCGTCCCGACTACCGCATGCTGGGGCAGTACCTGCCGATTTTCCGCCCGGCGCCGGTGCTGGCCTTGACGGCCACTGCGACCCCGCTGGTGCAGAAGGATATTGCGACCCAGCTCGGGCTGGGCACGGTGAAGCAGTTTATCCATGGCTTTCGCCGCGAGAATATCGGGATTGAGATTGTCGAGGCGCTGCGCTCGCAGCGGCCGATGCTGGCCAAGACAATACTGCTCGAAGCGGGCAACCGGCCGGCGATTGTGTATACGCCGACGCGTAAGCAGGCCGAAGCGCTGGCCTCGGAGTGGGCAGGAAAGTTTCGGGTGGCGGGCTACCATGCCGGGCTCGATGCCCAACGCAGACGGCGGGTGCAGGAAGAGTTCATGGGAGGCAAGCTGGACGTGATGGTGGCGACGACCGCGTTTGGCATGGGCATCGATAAGGCGGATGTGCGGACGGTGATTCATACTGCATTCCCCGGGAGCCTGGAGGGCTACTACCAGGAGATCGGGCGCGCCGGACGTGATGGCCAGCCGAGCCGGGCGATCCTGATGTATTCCTATGCGGACCGTCACACGCACGATTTCTTCTTTGGCCGCGACTATCCTCCGGTGGCGCTGCTGGATCGGATTTTTGCCACGCTCGGCGACGAACCACAAAGCAAGGAGACGGTGCGCAAGCGCGCCAAGATGGAAGAGGACATCTTTGACAAGTCCCTGGAGAAGCTCTGGATTCATAAGGGCGCGATTGTGGACTTTGCCGAGAATGTGAGTCGAGGGATCGAGAATTGGCGGACGTCTTATACGCTGCAATCGGAGCAGAAGAAGGATCAGCTGGAAGAGATTATCCGCTTTGCGGAGACGCATCATTGCCGCATGACGTCGCTGGTTCATCACTTTGGGGATAGCTCCGATAAGGGGGTTAGTTGCGGGATTTGCGATTTTTGCGCGCCTGCGAATTGTGTTGCGCAGAAGTTTCGCGGGCCGCTGCACGCGGAGAAGGCTGCGTGCCAGCGCATTCTGCAGAAGCTGAAGTCGTTCCCTGCGCGATCTACTGGCAAGCTACATGCCGATCTTTATCCCGAGGGGGAAATGACCCGGGATGAGTTTGAGGAAGTGCTGGGAGCCATGGCACGGGCGGAGTTGATCTCGTTTGCGGATGCCGTGTTTGAGAAGCAGGGTAAAAAGATTCCTTACCGTACGGTGAGTCTGTTGCCTGGGGGATTGCATTTTGATGAGAACAAGGGCGCGGGGTTTGTGATGCGTGATGCGGCGGCGCCGGCGGTGACCGCTAAACGGAGCAAGGGCCGGGTGGCGTCTGCGGCGCAGGCAACGCTGCCAAAGGCGGATGGGCCTGCTTCGGAACGGCAGGCTCGGATCGAGACGGCGCTGCGGGCCTGGCGGTTGACGGAGGCGAAGCGCCGCAAGATGCCGGCGTTCCGGATTTTTGGCGACCGGACGTTACGGAATATTGCCAGTAGCTGCCCGCAGAGTGATTCTGCTTTGCTGGCGGTGCCGGGGATTGGGATGGGCACCGTGGAGAAGTACGGGGCCCAGATTTATCACCTGGTTGCTTCGGCTGATTGATTGGTCCGATTGGGGTAGGGTGTTGCGAGCTCACTCGTAGGGCCTTGGTTTGGGGGAAAGGCGCACCGCAGGTCCCTCCACTTCGCTACCCCGAATTCCTGTCGAGGCTGGTGGCGCTGGCAAACTTCATGCGGCTTTCCTTAATGAAAGCCGCACACGCGGATCTGTCTGACGTAGCGAAACAGGAATTCGGGTACGCTACGGTCGGGATGACAAATTTGTTGGGGGACGGAATAAAAAAACAAGCGCTCAGCTCGTTCATTCCTCTCTTAACTTGCCGCCAGGCAAGTCGGCTCCGGTCGGGATGACAAATTTGTTTGGGGGACGGGCTTAAGAAGCAAGAGGTCCGCGGGGCCTTATTCCGTTTCCCGGCGGCCCAGGCTGAAAAGAAGCGCGAGAAGCAGGGTTTTGCGTTTACAGTGGAAGCCAACAATGGACGGTATTGCTGCAGTGCCAGATGGCGCGAAGGGTTCCGGGATGATGGGGCTCGTCCGCGAGCTGCTGCGCCCGTACTGGCGAAGCCTGGTCATCATTCTGGTGGCGATGCTGGTCCAGAGTACGATGACGCTGGCCGCTCCGTGGCCGCTCAAGATCGTTCTCGACAATGTGGTCGTGGGCAAGAAGCTCGATCCGTGGATGGCGGGGCTGCTCAGGCCGCTGCTGACCCATGGCCACCGCATCCATCTCGCGGAAGTGGCGGCGCTGGCCGTGATCCTGATAGCGGTTCTCAACGCAGCCGCGTCGTATGCCGCCAATTACTTTACCGAGAGTGTCGGCCAGTGGGTGGCGAACGACCTGCGCATGCGAACGTATCACCACCTGCAGTATCTTTCGCTGCGCTACTATGACACGCACCAGTCCGGGGTCTTGCTGAGCACCATTACCGCCGATGTGCTCACCATCCAGAATTTTGCTTCTTCGGCGACCCTGGGGATTGTGGTCGATATGTTCACCATCCTGGGCATGCTGGTGGTGATGCTATGCCTGAACTGGGACTTTACCTTGATCGCGGTCGGGGTGACCCCGCTGTTACTTTTGCTGGCGTCGCGGTTTAAGAAGGCAGTGAAGAAATCGACCCACGAGGTGCGCAAGCAGCAAAGCAATATCGTTGCCGTGGTGCAACAGGATCTGGAATCGATTCGGGTGGTAACGGCTTTCGGGCGGCAGGAACTGGAACAGGCGACGCTCGAAACCGTGAGCCATGCCACCGTGGCCGCCGCGCTCAAAGCTCGCCAGGTAAAGGCGCTGCTTTCCCCTATCGTCACCGTCATTGTATCCTTCTGTGTTGCTTTTGTGCTGTGGCGCGGTTCCCTGCTGATTCTGGCCGGCGGAATGACGGCGGGCGAGTTAACCGTGTTTCTTGCTTACCTGGGTTCGTTTTTCAAGCCGGTGAAAGACCTGGCCAGCATGAACAATTCCATCGCCATGACGGCGGTGGCGGTGGAGCGCATTCGGACCATTCTCGACGCGGATTCGATGCTGCCGGAAAAGCCAGAGGGCAGTGAGCAAACGATTCAAGGGGACATTGTCTTCGAGCACGTAGCGTTTGCCTATGATGAAACCTGCCCGGTGCTGCGGGATGTATCTTTCTCGGTCAAGGCGGGACAGATGATTGGGGTGGTCGGGCCGACGGGTGGAGGCAAATCGACGATCATGAGCCTGATTCCCCGCTTCTACGACCCCAGTGCGGGCGCGATCCGGATCGATGACGTGGATGTCCGCGACTATCGGCTACAGTCGTTGCGCGACCAGATTGGCTATGTGCTGCAGGAGACGGTGCTGTTTCGCGGGAGTGTGCGGGATAACATCGCGTACGGCCGGGCGGACGCGACCGACAAAGAGATCATCGAGGCGGCCAAGCTGGCCAATGCGGATGAGTTTATTGCCCGCATGCCGGAGGGATACAAGACGCTGGTCGGGGATCGCGGGGATACACTCTCCGGCGGCCAGCGGCAACGGCTGGGGATTGCGCGCGCGATCATCCGCAACAATCCCATCCTGATTCTCGACGAGCCGACGGCTGCGCTCGATACGGAATCGGAAAGGCTGGTGATTGAAGCGCTGGAGCGGTTGATGAAAGGGCGAACGGTGCTGACGATTGCGCATCGGTTGAGCACGATCCGCGATGCGGACAAGATCATCGTGCTGAAAGACGGGGTGGTGGCTGAGCAGGGCACGCATGACCAGTTGTTGGCGATCGGTGGCATCTACGCGCAGCTTTATAGTGTACAGTTCGATACAATGCCGGCTAAGGCCGCGCTTTAACGGAGTTCAAGGCCCGCGTTATGTCCCGTCGCCTTATCGTACTTCCCGACGACTCAGTCCAGCCAATTCTGGACGCGATCAACCATGCCAAAAAGTCGTTGCGGATCAAGATGTTTGTGTTCACTGACCCGTCGCTGCTGACGGCGGTGATCGATGCTCATCGCCGAGGGGTGAAGGTGCGGGTCATGCTGAACCCGAAGCGGCGCAATGGGGTTTCAGAAAACGATGCCAGCCGCAGCCAACTGGAGGCCGCGGGCATCGAGGTGCGCGACAGCAATCCGGCCTTCGATCTTACCCACGAGAAGTCGATGGTGGTCGACGATGCGGCGGCGTTTGTGAAATCGCTGAACTGGCAGACGGAGAACCTGACCGTCACGCGCGATTATGCGGTCGTGACCATGCACCCGCACGAAGTGGAAGAGGTGATCGACGGCTTTGAAGCGGATTGGAGCCGGCAGGAGTTTGCCTCGGGAGCAACGGCTCATCTGATCTGGTGCCGCGGCAACGGCCGGGAGCGAATCGCCCAGTTTATTAACCAGGCTAAGCACTCGTTGTGGTTACAGAATGAGCGTTACCAGGATCAGATGATCATCGAATGCCTGGTTCGGGCTAAAGAGCGCGGGGTGAAGATCCATGTGATGGCGCGGCCGGCGCACACGCTCAAGAAAGACAAATTGATTGAGGGTGTCGGCGGGTTGCGCATTTTGCATGATGTCGGCATCAAGGTGCGCAAGCTGAAAGGGCTGAAGCTGCATGCCAAGATGCTGCTGGCCGATGGAGAACGGGCGATTATCGGGTCGATCAACCTGGCGCCCGGCAGCTTTGACAGCCGGCGGGAATTGGCCATCGAAGTGGACGATAAGCATGTGGTCGACCGGCTGCATGACGTGGTGCGAGCAGACTGGAAAAGCGCGCACGAGCTCGACCTCACGGATGAAGGGCTGCTGGCCGATCTGGAGAAGCACGGCGCCAAGGGTGTCGACGAGCTCGGACTCGGCAAGACTAAATCTGCGAAAACGACGCCGGCGTGAGGATCAGGTTGGAGATATTGCTCACGATTGATTCGTAGCTGTATCTCGGATCGCTCGCCAGCTTTTTCCATTGCGGGTCGCTACGGAATGCGTCCCACTTGGCATCCATCTCAGCCATTGCCGGGAAGCTCAGCATGTAGGTGAGCTGGGGCATGCGCGGGCCGATCAGCATATCGCCGAAAAACACCTGCCAGAAACCAGCGCGGGCAAAAACTTCAAACTCACCGTGGTGGAACATTTCTACCTTGCGAATGTGATCCTGGCTGCTTGGCCCTTCGTAGGTGCGTAGTTGAAATACGCGTTTGCCATGATCTGCGGTGACGGGTGGGACCACCAGGCGCGGCCAGCCTTCGAAAGCGATCATGAGCGAGCTTTCGATGCGGCTGTAGGCGGGCGCACTGGCGGGCGCGTTCCAGAAAGGCGCCGCGACTTTCATGAATTGCTCGTCTTTGGCGAGTTGGAACTCAACGGTGACCAGCGATTCCAGAGAGGTGGATGGAATGAGCAGGTAGAGGGCTGGCGTCTCAGGGCCAATGTCGAGATTGAAAGCGCCGATGGGGGAGAAGCCCATACGATTGAGCGCGGGGATGAGGGCATCGGCCAGGTAGTTCTGCAACAACTTCCCTTCTGCGCCTGAGACCAGCTGGTACTTGCGGAGCTCGTAGTATTCGCGGGGTTTTGCCTGCGCCGTGGCATTCGTGGGCGCGACGGCTGCGGCCGCTGCGGCCAGGGACGTGGTTAGGAAATGGCGTCTTTGCAAAAGGGCCTCCAGGCAAAGGAAGATTTTAATGCATTTCTTCTGTTAGTGTGGCGGGGCCGGTCATAACAACCAAGGAGATGGGTATGCTTCGCCGAGAGGTTATCAAGCTGGGAGCAGCGCTTGCGGGTGGAGTGGTTATGGAACGGATGGCTGCGGCTGCGCTCTCGCCGATACCGGTCATCGACACCCACATCCACATGTTTGACACTGGACGTCCGGGGGGCGTTCCGTGGCCGGCGAAGACAGACACAGCGCTCTATAAGCCGGCGTTGCCTGAACGGTACCAGAGCCTTGCCGGTCCACTCGGCGTGGTGGGGGCGATTGTCATCGAGGCCAGTCCCCTAGCCAGCGATAACGATTGGGTGCTGCGGTTGGCGGAGAACCATCCCATCCTGGTGGGGATGGTCGGCGATCTGATCCCGGGAACGCCCTCGTATGAGAAAGAGCTGGATCGGCTGCATAGGAATCCTTTGTTTCTGGGGATACGCTACGGCAACTTGTGGGGCCGCGATTTGGGTGTGGATTCGCAGAAACCGGAGTTTCTGGCGGGGCTGAAGATGCTGGCCGAGCGCGGGCTGGTGATGGATAGCGCTAATCCCGATTTACCGTTGCTGCGGGCAATTGCCGGCGTCTCAGACCGGTTGCCGGAGTTGCGCATCGTGGCCGATCACTTGCCCAGTGCACGGGTTCCCCCGCAGCCAGTTGAGCACGATGAGTATTGGTCGCTGCTGCGGCACCTGGCAAAGAATAGCAATGTATTCGTCAAGCTGTCGGAGGTGGCGGCGGGTCGCGTTGAGCAATCTGGCGGACCTACGTTTTATAAAGATACGCTCGATGGACTTTGGGATGTGTTTGGCGAGGACCATGTTTTGTATGCCAGTGACTGGCCGAACAGCGATCACCATGTGACTTATCGGGAGACGATCTCGATTGTGCGCGATTACGTTAGCGCTAAGAGCCGCTCGGCCCAGGAGAAATTTTTCTGGAAGAATTCTGTGGCCGCGTATCGCTGGCGGCGTCGGCTGCCGGATCAGCCGGTGTTGCCGGGTTGACGCATTTTCGCTCATGGCAGTGAAAGCCGTCCGAAGAATGCTTCAGGTAGTCCCGCAGGGACGACTGAACCTAGCCCAGGATGAAATCCAGGATGCAATCCTGGGCTCGCAGGAAACACAAGAGCAGTCCCGCAGGGACGGTTGAAGCAGGAAGGACGAAATCCCTGTGTACCCTCAGCTTTTCAGTGAGGCCAAACGGCACCCAGGATTTCATCCTGGGTGCTATCAGCCGTCCCTACGGGACTGCTCTGTTTTGCTTCCCTACCCAGGACTACGTCCTGGGCTACCTTCAGTCGTCCCTACGGGACTGAGGGTCAGGGGACAAGGGGCAGAGTCAGCGCCGACGGGTACTTTGCGTCGTGATAGATGGTATTTGTTGCTTTGACGGATGTTTGATCGTTGGCAGCGCTTTTGCCCGTGTTTAGATTGCGGTCGAAGCGGGGGAAATTGCTGCTGCTGACCTCTAAGCGAATTCTGTGGCCCTTGAGGAAGACGTTGCTGGTCGACCAGAGGTCGATGTGGAATGGGTAGACCTTACCTGGCTGCAAGGGGTCCGGTTTGGACGCTGAATCACGGTATTTGGCGCGGACAATGCCCTCAGTCAGGTTTTGCGCGTAGCCGTTGGGCCATACATCGACCAGCTTCGCGGTGAAGTCGGTGTCGACGGCAGACGACGAGGCATAGAGTTCCAAGGTGACGGGTCCGGTGACCTCAGTATCCTGAGTGAGCACCGGGGTCGAGTAGCTGAGCACATCGGCACGCGTCTCGACCGCGCGCTGATCTCTTGGGCCCGCGCCGAGATGCTCGGCGTCACAACATAAAGGGCCTCCGGTGGTGGGCACAGGGTTCATGGGATCGTAGACGTAGCTCTCCGTGGCCGTTCCGGGAGCCATGGTGGTTGCCAACAGCTTGCCCGCATTTCCGTTTAACAAGAAGAACTTTGTATTTTTCGCGCGCGCCAACGGCCAGGCGTCTTCGTCTCGCCACGCATTGGTTCCCATCACGAAGAGGCGGACCGGCTTGCCGGCGGCAAAGCGATTCTTCACCCCGTGGAAGAGATAGTCGTACCACTCGAGAATGGCGTCGTCTTCGTTGAACTGCTCCGCCGCCGGGCCGAAATCGAGATCGCCGATCTTGCGGCCAGAGCCGGCGTGACCCCCGATCACCACCAGCAGTTTTTGGTTGTTGCGCGCGGCTTCGTTGCCGGCCTGGGTCAGCATGCCCTGATAGTTCTTCAACGAGCCACCCTGGAAAATGTCGTACCAGGCGGCAATGGTGAGAGCGGGCACCTGGATGGACGAGTAGTTTTCTTCAATCGACCAACGCTTCCAGTATTCGTCGTAATCGGGATGAGCGAGCCAGTCGAGGAAGTAGGGCGCGGCCGCGGACATCATCTGCTGGGCGCCGGGGACGGCATTGAAGAGTGGGTACTGGGTGAGCGGCAGCACATTCTCTCCCAGGCGCGCGTTGGTATCCGCCTTGAGAATGCGGTTCATGGTGTCCTGCGCCAGGGCCGAGGTCCAGGACTCGTTAAACCACTGTTCAAAGGCGCCTCCCTGGTAGGTCCAGCCGTTGTGATAGTTGCTGGCGGTTACGATGGGGCAAATGCCGGCCAGGTGCGGCGGGTGCGCGATGGCGGCGAGCATTTGGGTAGCGCCCACATAAGAGCCACCGAACATACCGACTCGGCCATCGGAAAAAGGAAGGGCCGCGGCCCACTCTACGGTATCGAAGCCGTCGTCGGATTCATGCTTGAAGACATACCACTCGCCATCGGAGGTGTAGCGGCCACGCGTGTCCTGGATGACGACGACATAGCCCCGGGCAGCTGCCATCATGCCGAAATGAAAGCTGTTGTTTTTGTCGTAGGGGGTGCGCTGCAACAGAACAGCAAATTTGCCTTCAGCCCGGGGACGATAGATATCTGCCCGCAGGACCACACCATCGCGCATGGCGGCCTTGACCCCGCGTTCGACCACTACCTCGTAGGTTTGCGGAGCTGCCTGGGCCCAGCCACGAAAGGGCGACAGGGCGAGAATCGCGATCATGACGAAAGAGAGCTTGATTTGCATGGAGTCCCCGGCAGAGAAATTTGTTGCCGAGCCATTAAAACATGGCCTTATTCAGGCATTCTCGGGAAAGTGGTATAAACCGGCTGTATGACTACTTCTTTTCTCAACCGCCGGCGATTTTTGCGACAGAGTTTTGCGTTCAGTGCGCTGGCCAGCCTGGGGTCGGTCGCCGGCGCCGTGCCCTCAGAGCCGGCCGCTGCGGAGACGCTGATCCTGGGAGACTGGGGCTATGACGATCCCAAGGCGCAAGGGATGGTGGCAGCGGGCCTGCGCGCGTATGCCAAACAGCACTCCGTGCGCCCGCAGGCGCTGCTCCTGCTGGGGGATAACTGGTATGGCGAATTAGCCGGAGGCATTGCCTCGCCCCGGTGGCAGACGCAGTTCGAAGATATGTACCCGGCGCAGGAGTTCGCTTGCCCCGCCTATGCGGTGCTGGGAAACCACGATTACCAGGTATGGCCAGAGAGCAAGGTGGATACGGAGCTCGCGTATGCACGCAGCGGCCACAGCCGATGGACCATGCCGGCGCGCTGGTATCGGTTTGAATTTCCAACGAAGCAGCCGCTGGTTACCTTTCTGGCGCTGGATAGCAACATGCCTCGGGCGGATGGCAAGGAAAAGCACGGGCGGGATTTTACCCTGACGGCGGCGCAACAGGCAGAGCAGCTGGCGTGGCTGGAGGCGGAGCTGCAGCGCAAGCGCACGACTCCGTTTCTGGCCGTGATTGCCCATCATCCGGTCTACTCGGACGGCCCGCACGGGGACCACCCGGTGTTGATTCGTGACTGGGATCCGTTATTTCGGAAGTATCGGGTGGATCTGTATATGGCGGGTCATGACCATGACATGCAGCACCTGGAGTTCGCAGGGCATCCGACCAGCTTTTTTCTTTCTGGCGGCGGCGGAGCGGATTTGTATACGCTCACGACGGACCCGGCGCGGCGCGGGCCTTATGCGCAGAAGGTTTATGGGTTTAGTCATATCTCGGTTACAAAACGAGAGATGACGCTGCGGCACCTGAATCAGGAGGGTGGCACGCTGCACGCGTTTACCCGGACGGCAGAGGGTAAGGTTGCTGTGGTTGGCCGGGCCTGAGTGCCACAAAGGGTGGGTGGCCAAGCTCAAGCCAAAAGCGGCTTGAATGGGCCACCCCATCCTTACGATTTACTTTTCGCTGCTGGGGGGGACGATTCCTTTCAGGCGCAGGTAGAGGGAAAGGGTTGCGTATTGCTCGTTGTCGTGAGCGACGTTGCCCCATAGCATGCTCAGGCGGGTGCGCTTCGCCGGCCCTAACGAAAGCAGTTCAGCCATGTTGGCATCGGTGAGGCCGGCATACGCTTTGTCACACTCGGCAAACGACGCTTTCAGGGCCTCGACGATGGCTGCCTTGTCCGCGGTTTCTGCGGGGACTTTTGCGTCGCTCGATGTTGCACCGTTGGAGGCGCCGCAAATGTGCATTTGCGCTTCGGTTACGTGGTTCACCACCCGGGCGAAGGTGCGAACGTCTGGCAAGGGCTTGAAGCTGTAACTCTCTGCCGGCATCTTGTCTGCTGCCTTCAGCACGTTTGCTTTAATGCGGGCGTAGTTACCCTGCACCTCGCTCGGGAACGGGCTTGCCTGCCCGAACGCTACCCCCGAGATCACTAAAACCGCGACCGCACTCATTACTTTCAATGGCTGCATTGTCTCTCCCTTCCTGTGCCCAACCAGCCTAACGCGGCAGAGCCCAGGCGTACAGCACCCCGCCGCTGCCAGTGATTAAATATTGACGCCCGCCGAGTTCATAGCTGATGGGCGAGGTGCCTATCCGGCCACCCAGGCCGGCGTGCCAGAGAGTTTTGCCGGTGCTGGTGTCGAGAGCCAGGAAATTACCGCTGGAATCGCCGGTGAAGGTCAGGCCCGAACTGGTGGTCATGACGCCGGCGGAGGGGCTTCCCTGCCCTAGCTCGTGGGTCCAGCGAATTTTGCCGGTACGGTAATCGATGGCCTCAAGCACGCCCTTGCTCCACAAATCGTAGTCGGCGCCCGCCCAGCCATAGGTGCCGTCGGCGGGTTTGGCGAAATAGAGGGAGTAGCTGGGATGCGCGGATACCAGGAACAGGCCGGTCTTGGGGTCAAAACTGGGAGCACGATAGTTGGTCATGCCGCCCTCGTCAGGCGCGATCAGACGTCCATCCGGCGCTGGTTCCTTGGCCGGGTTGGGAATGGGACGGCCCTGCTTATCGACGCCCAGCGCCCAGTTCACCGGGCCAAAGGGAACCGTGAGCAGACTGCTGCCGTTGGTTCGGTCGACCACGAAAAAGTAACCGTTGCGGGAGGCCTGCAGCAGCATCTTGCGCGGCTTGCCGTGAAACGTGCCGTCGATCAGCACCGGGGTCTCGGCGGCATCCCAATCGTGGGTATCGTGAGGCGAGGGTTGAAAGGCCCACACCAGTTTCCCTGTGTCCGGGTTCAGGGCCACAATGCTGCAGGTGTAGAGGTCGTCTCCGGGTCGGCTGGAACCATTGAGCACTGGCGTGGGGTTGCCGGTTCCCCAGTACAACAGGTTTAGTTCGGGGTCGTAGGTGCCGGTCATCCAGGTGTTGCCACCGGTGGTTGCCTGGGGAGTGCCCAACGGGGGTGTGGCATTCCACTGCCACTGGGTCTTGCCGGTCTCGGGATCGACGGAACGAATGTAGCCGACCAGATTATCGAAATCACCGGAAGTACCGACCAGCAAATGGTTGCCCACGATGAGCGGGGCCATGCTGGTCCAGTAGCCTTTGGTGGAATCGGCTACCGGGACAATCCAGCGCACGGTGCCATCTTTGGCATTGAGGGAGACGAGGTGCCCGTCGGGGACCAGGAAATAGAGCCAGTCTTTGTACATACCGACACCACGGCTGCCAATGTGCAAGCCATGATTGGGCGGGTAGGTGTAGTGCCAGAGCTGTTGGCCCGAGAGTGCATCGACCGCCCAGACGTTGTCTGGAGTGGTAAAGTACAACACCCCGTCGACCAGCAGAGGGCTGGATTTGAGTTCACTACGCTGGTTGGTTTGGAAGGCCCAAGCGAGCGCCAGCTTGCTCACATTCTGGGTTGTGATTTGCTCGAGCTTGCTGTGCCGCTGGCCGTCGTAGGCGCCGTGATACGACGGCCAGCTATTGGCCGGCGGGTTGAGCAACATGGCATGGTCCACGCCTTGCGCCCATAGCGGGGCGACGGCGAACACGAGAGTACAGAGCAATAACCTGCTTCGCATGCAAACCTCTCCTTCAGGCCAGCGTGACTTTGAAGGCGAGGGCAATGTCAGAGGTTTTGACGAGCGGCATCTTAATCTTCAGCCCCTGGTTCTCCTGCTTCCAACGCAGCTTGATTTGATAGCCAAGCAGCTCCACGTTCTCGATCTTGCCCGGCTGCTGTGGACTATGGGTACCGAGAGGCTTGATGACAAACTCACCCGCCGGTATGCCCATCACGAAAGCATAGAGTGTTTTTCCTTTGGTGGTAAAGCGTACATCCTGGGCCGTGAGGTCGGGTTGTTTGTTCTCATTGAAACCGGTCTGCTCTACGGTCACCTCGGTGGAGGGTCCGGCGCCATAGATCTTCCAGGGACGGGTTGCGTGGATACCTTCGCTGTTCAGAGCCATCCAGGTGGTGATGCCTTCGAGCACCTTCATTTCATCGGGATCCAGCTCCCCGCTGTTAGGCAGGGGGAAATTCAACAGCAGGTTGCCATTTTTGCTGACGATATCGACCAGCATATCGATTACTTTCTTGGGTGTTTTGTATTCCTGCCCGCGCTTGTAATGCCAATCGCCGATGCAGGTGTCGGTCTGCCAGGGGGTGTCTGAGATGGCGTCGGAGACGCCGCGCTCATGGTCAACCAGACAGGTGCCAATAGCGCAGTCGCTGGCCATCTTGCTGCAGTAGACAGCTTCCACTTTGCCTCCGTGCATGCTGGCGCTCATGTTGTAAACCTCGGCTACGGTGGCGAGGCCGTACTCCTCAAAGGGAATGCCGCCATCGGTATACAACAGGTCGGGCTGGTGCTGGTCGATGAGGTCTTTGACGCGGTTGAAGTATTGCAGCTTCCAATCGTCGGGGGCGACGCGTCCCATGGCCTTGGCGTTCTTGGCAAAGTCAGGGGGCATCTCCGCATAGCTGTGATACAGGTCGGCGTAGGCGGGGTTCACGCCGTCGTAGGGAACGCCTGCCAAAGGGCCCTTGCTGTCGCTGGTGTGGGAGGGGGCGAACCAGTCAAAGCTATTGGAAAGATGTTCGCTCACGCCGAAGCGCAGGTTACGCTCGCGGGCCGCTTCTTTGTAGAGCCCGACGATATCGCGCATGGGCCCGCTGGCGACCGCATTCCAGCGCGGTTGATACTTCGAGTTCCACATGTCGAAGTTGTCGTGGTGTACGCCCATGCTGACGAAGTAGCGGGCGCCGGCCTTGGAATAGAGGTCCATGAGCCGTTCGGGATCCCACCGGTTTCCTTTGAACAGCGGAATCAGGTCTTTGAAGCCGAATTTAGAAGGATGTCCGTAAGTTTTGACGTGGTAATCGTATTGGGGAGTGCCCTGGATATACATGTTGCGGGCGTACCAGTCACCATCTTCGACGCCGGATTGTGGGCCCCAGTGGGACCAGATGCCGAATTTCGCATCGCGAAACCAGTCGGGAATCTTGTAGGCATCGAGCGAGCCGCGGGTCGCTTTGAAAGGGCCTGGGGTAATGGGAAGATTGGCGACGTCGCCAAACGCACCCCTGGTGCCTGCCCAGGCCGCTGCATAGCCGAGCAATTTAATCGTGTTGCGCCGCGTAAATCGCATGAAGAGTCGCCGCCTTAATCGAGCTGGTTAACAAGATAAATTTTGCATCATTCCGGGCCGCCCATGTTTATATCTTTGCAAAGCACCTTTATCAACCCTGGGCGTCCGGGTTCTTTTTTCAAGAGGAGGAAGGTCAGCGATGGCTGTGAGCCGACGGCAGTTTTTGACTGGGGTAGGACGCGCGGGGGGATACGGCGCTGCTTTTTTGGTGATGCAACGAATGGGTTTGCTGGCGGCTGAGGCCGCGCCCGCGGCGAACGCTGCTCCTGGTTCCGGGCGAGGCATCAAAGTGGTGATTCTGGGCGGCGGCATCGCGGGGCTGGTTGCCGCGTATGAACTGCGCGCATTGGGGTACGAATGCACGGTTCTGGAGGCGCGCACGCGGCCTGGCGGACGAAACTGGTCGGTACGCGGCGGGGACAGCGTGACTTTTATCGACGGCACGACCCAGCAGTGCACCTGGGACGCGGGGCATTATCAGAATTTTGGCCCCGCCCGGTTGCCGTCCGTCCACACCACCATTCTGGGCTATTGCGAGAAGCTGGGTGTGCCGCTCGAGGTGGAGGTGAATATGTCACGCTCCGCTTTTCTGCAGAACGATGATGCCAATGGCGGCAAGCCGGTGGTGTTGCGGCAGGTGGAGAACGATACCCGGGGACACGTAAGCGAGTTGCTGACGAAGACCATCAACCGGGGAGCGCTCGATCAGGATCTCTCTCGTGAAGACCGGGAAAGGATGCTGGCTTTTTTGCGCAGCTATGGGCCTTTGGATAGTGCGGGCGGCTACGGAGGCAGCGATCGAGCAGGCTACGCCCAGATGCCGGGCGCGGGCGATCAGACTGGGGTGTTGAGCCAGCCGATCGATATGCACACGCTGCTCGATGAAAAGTTCTGGCAGAACATGCTGTTCGATGAGCAGTTTGATATGCAGGCGACCATGTTTCAACCGGTGGGCGGCATGGATCGTATTCCCTATGCGTTTGCCAAGGCGTTGGGGAATGTGGTGAAGTACAACGCGCCCGTGACGGAGATTCGCAAGATAGCGCGGGGCGTCAGGGTTGGCTATGTGGACCGGGGATCGGCTCGAGCGATCGAGGCGGACTACTGCATTTGCGCGATGCCGCTGACGATTTTGAAGAAGACGCCCAACGATTTCAGCGCGCCGTACAAGAAGGTGATCGAGGAGTGTACGTATGCCAGCGCATACAAGATCGCGTGGGAAAGCCGGCGATTCTGGGAGCAGGATTATCACATTTATGGTGGGCTGGAATTTGTGAACAGGGGATGCAGCCCGGTGTGGTTTCCTTCTGCGGGGATGTTTACGCCGCGCGGTGTGTTGGTGTGTGGATACAGCGATGAGGCACGCTCGCCGCTGGTGGGTTTGACGATGGCGCAGAAGTTTGAGGAGAGCCGCAAATCGATTGAGCGGCTGCATCCCGGGCACGGCAAAGAACTGGAGAAGCCGATGTATGTGAGCTGGGGCAACATTGCGCACAATGAGGGCTCATGGATAAGCACGTATGGACCGGGGCAGCAGAGGCAGAGTTTTGGCTTGACGCGGCAGAGCGGCGATCAGCGGGCGCCGACAGAGGCGCCGGCAACAAACCCTGGATACGAGACACTCATTGAACCCGATGGGCCTGTTGTTTTTGCGGGTGATCATGTGAGTCACCTGGTCGCTTGGCAGGAGGGGGCTGCACTGAGTGCACTGCGCGCGGTTAGCCAGGTGAACGACAAGGTCAAAGCGGCGAAGAGTTAGGGTGTGCCCGGGGACCTGGAAGAGAATACAGATCGAGATTTGCGACTTTCCCCTATCTCCCCGCAAAAAGCGCGGCGAGGTAGGGGAAAGTTTTGCCTATGCTGGTTCTCACACACGCTCGTTAGCTCCGCAGAGAGTGCCTCTGGACCGAAGGATAAAGCATACGGAGATTGGCGAGGAGGCCGACTAGTCAGGGGCCTAAGAAGGGTGAGGCGCCTTGCTGCCCACTCCAGCGGTAGCGCAACTCGGCGCTGCCCTGCGCGTCTGGCTGCCAACGTTCGGGCGTGCTGCTCTCCATCCAGTCGATGGGCCGGGACGCGATGCCGCCCGCGGCGGCCATTTGGAATGCGGCGCGCAGCGCCGCACGTTGCTCGGGACCGTGCGCCGGTGGCCCGGGCGAAACCATGGTGGCTGCTCCGCTGCGCGCCAGCACATCGAGCCACTGCTGGTTGAAGTGCCAGGGGATGTCTTCGGTGATACCGACCAGATCCGCGTCGACGGTGTAGAAGGTTCTGTTTTGCGGCAAGCGAAATGCGAGCGTGTTCACCCCCATGCGCCGTGTGCGCTCCCATTGGCGGCCGCTGGTATCGTCGCCTGTTCGTTGCAGGTCGAAGATGCCCTGCCCCAGATGGCCGACCGTATTGCAGCCATCAAGCAAAATGCGGTCACCGGCCGCCTCGCGGATCAACGCATACAGATCCGCTATTACCTCCGCGTTGGTTCGCGAACGATCGTACAGAGACCAACCCGGCAGCGTTGGCTGCGGCCCCATCTCGAACCCCCACTGCCCCAGCAAATCGTAGGTGGAAAAGTCATGCTTCACCATTTCGTAACCCCAGCCGGTCGCTTCCAGCACTTTGGCGCGAATCTTTTCGCGCGCCTGCGGATGCGTAGGATCGTAGGCGAGCTCGCGCGCGCGATCCTTCTTTTCTCCGAAGCGCGCATCCGGCAACAACGCCAAGCGATCGGTATCCTTTTCCACCCGAAGGGGGCGAATCCAGATGCCGGGCCGCGCTGTTTGTTGCTTGATATCTGACGCCAACCGGGCCATGTCTGGCCACGCCGCTGTGCCGTTGAAGTAGCCTTCATCAATCACAGAAAACGGACGCACGCCGCCGCTGGGTGAAAGGTCAACGATGAATGCGGTATCGCGCAGAATTGTTTGCGCGGTGCTGTGTCCATAGCTGTAGCACCAGTCGTTCGCGCCATAGATGGGGACGCCGGGACGGGATGCGCGCGCGCACATGGCCCGGCACAAGTCCGCGACGGCCGCTGAAGGGCTCTCACCCTCTTCTCCGCGACGCGCGACGACCGCCGCCATGGTCAACTTTCGCGAGCCGAGCACGACACCTTCACCACCGTTGGTGACGTTAAGCCAAAGCGACACACCTTCGGGATCAAGCTGCCAGAAGCACAATGCGGCCGCATCCGTTTTTACGCCGTAGCCATGGCAGGCCACACCATCGTGGGTCGCAACATACCAGGGCATCACCCGTTCGGGAATCAGGTCGCGCCAGCCCAGATCGCCATAGCTGCGCTCCCAGGCATCGCCAAGAACACGCAGGCCAGGAGTTACCTCGGCTTGCCAACGCAGGTGCACCGCAGCGACGGGCGTCGTGGGCGCAGCGAGGGTGAGCAGCAGAGCCTCTGGTCGC
The DNA here is from genome assembly GCA_963834445.1 of uncultured Acidobacteriaceae bacterium. Taxonomy (GTDB): domain Bacteria; phylum Acidobacteriota; class Terriglobia; order Terriglobales; family Acidobacteriaceae; genus PALSA-350. The sequence continues at coordinate 885,918 of CAWIBU010000009.1, read as the reverse complement.
ACCAGCGTCTCGATCAGGATCTGGCCGCCATGCCACTGCTCGCGAGTACGTTGCAGTGGCGTAGCGGCCGCAGGCAACGTCCTGGCAAAAGCGCCATAGGCCACCACTCCATCGGGCACCCGCAAGAGATCGAGAAACGAAGATGACTTTGCCTGCTGCCCAGCCGCCGAGCGAATGGTTACGGCGCCAAGTGCAGTAACGCTACTGCTCAGAAATGAGCGTCGCGTCACCAGTGGCGGTTGTTTTTCCTGATGCCGCGGGCGGTTATTCATCTCATGCGAAGCATACAACTGCCAAAGGGGTTTGTGGCAGGGAGCCGCAAATATAGCGAAGCGTGGGGCCTGCAAATCCCGTTTGCAAGATGCAGGCAGTGCGCTTCACCACTGGAGTGAGAAGGTGACAATGAGTGCCTTAGCCGGACGGTCTTCATGGCATCGGTATTGACGTTTGGTAAAGCCATCCAGCCATGCGCTGTCGTGGGCATCCAGCACTTCTGTCTTATTGCCGGTGGAGACAGTCAGTGGGCCATCGATCACGTACACCAATTCGATCCCAGGAAACAACTGAGGATGAAACGCAGCGCCTTCGACACCCGGTATAAACTCGGCAACGCAGGGAACCATGCTCCTGTCGGGAATCAGGACACTCAGGCTGTCGGATATCAGGAACGTAGCGTCTTTTTCTCCGGCCAGTAGACGGATACGATCTTTCGTTCTGGAAAGCCGGTAGACAGTTTCGCTTTCTTCGTTAAAAAAGTCGGAAAGTTCTTTTTTAAACACCATCGCGATTCGTGCGAGGTTTCTTAAGGTGGGAACGACGCGTCCCGTTTCCACTTGAGAGAGAAAGCTTGCCGAGAGGCCAACCTGTTCGCCAAGTTCAACCAGTCCCATAGAACGCTTCAAGCGAAGGCGGCGAATTTTTTGCCCAATGCCCTTGGACTGGATGGCAGCTTCGACGGTTGCCTCGCTCACCGTATCGATGGAAGGAGTTTTCCTGGAGTTTTTGGCCATTCGTCTCAATTCACAGGGATTTTGGACAGAGGTCTTGGACAGACCTATTTTGATGCAGTGTTTTCCGTAAGCGTCTGCCTTAAGAACGTTACGAAAGGTCATTTGGATTTGTTCAGCGAATACAAAGCGGTTAGCGTAACACTACAGGAGCAATCGATAGCAGACAGAATTGTAAGGCAGGCTTGTTCCTTTTTGAAGGCCCCGTGGTTGAGAAAAGGTGGTAACAGAAAAACCGGAGGAGTTATCTCATAATTGCCCGGAAACCGCGAAAGAGTTGCTGAGCAGGTAGCTGAAACAACGTGCGCTGTACCATGCGCCTACAGAATCAGGGATTATTCTTAAGGGGTAGTGATGGACTGGGGATCCCAAATGGAATGAGAGTGCTGATCACAGGGGGAGCGGGTTTTCTGGGTAGCAGACTAGCGCGCGCCTTGTTAACGCGTGGACATCTTTCCCAGTGCGCGGTCACCGAGTTGGTATTAGCTGATCTGGCTCCGCCGGCGCCGGATCTAGTGCAACATCCACAAGTATGCGCGCACACGGGCACTTTGCTGAGCCTGCTAGATGCTTTGCGGCTGAACACGTGCGACGTGATTTTCCATCTCGCCTCTGCGGTCTCAGCCGAGTGCGAGGCGAACCTGGATCTCGGTCTGCGCTCGAATCTGGATACGACCCGTGCTCTGCTCGATGCCTTGCGGGACGCAGGCAATCCGCGTTTCATCTTCTCGAGTTCCGTGGCGGTTTTCGGTGGCGATGTTGATTTGCCCTTGCCGCGAGTGATCCACGATGAGACATTACCGGTTCCGCAAAGCTCGTATGGCATTCAAAAGTTCATGTGCGAACAGCTGTTGGCGGACTATACGCGACGCGGGCTAGTGGATGGCCGGAGTGCACGGTTGATGACGGTAGCGGTGCGTCCGGGCCGGCCGAACGCCGCTGCCTCCGGCTTTCTTTCTTCCATCATTCGCGAGCCGCTGAACGGACAGGAAGCTGTGTGCCCAGTGCCGCCGGAGATGGCAGTCGCGATCGCCTCACCGCAACGTACCATCGAAGGTCTGCTTGCGGTGGCGGAAGCGACGCCGGATCTGTGGGGCAGCCGCACGGCGGTGAACATGCCCGCACTCACGGTGCGGGTAAGCGAGATGCTGGATGCACTGGAGGCCGCGGCGGGCCGCACGGTGCGCGCGCGCGTTCGCTTTGAGATAAACGCTGCCACGGCGCGTATTGTGGGTGGATGGCCGGCGGTGTTTGAGAGCGCCCGGGCACGTCGATTGGGGCTTTCTGCCGATCAGGATTTTCTCTCCATCGTTCGCCAGTTTCAGACTGAGCAGGCGGCCGGTTGAGCGGCGTGGCGTGGTGCTACTCGGCCGGAGCGCGCTTACATATCCCTTTGCAGTCCAGTAACTTTTGATCGCGCGAATTTTTTACCAAGGCCTTTCCCTATGAACGAACATGCATTGCGGGAAGAGATCTGCCGAGTAGGCCGCACGCTCTTCGAGCGCGGCTACGTGCATTCCACAGCGGGCAACATCAGTGTTCGCTTGCCCGATGGTTTTCTCATTACTCCTTCGGAAGCCTGCCTCGGTTTTCTTCACCCGGAGGCTCTCTCGAAAATCGGTGCAGATGGCGTGCAACTGAGTGGCGACCGCGCCAGCAAGACGCTGACCCTGCATCGCCGGATTTATGAGGCGGATGCCAATGCCGGCTGCGTGATTCATACGCACTCCACGCATCTGGTTGCGCTCACGCTTGCCGGGGTCTGGCGGCAGGACGATATTCTTCCACCGCTTACTCCGTATTACGTGATGAAGGTTGGTCACGTACCGCTGATTGCATACCACCGGCCGGGAGACGCGGGAGTGGGTGACCTGGTGGCCCATGCGATTGCGAGGATGCGTGCGCAGGGCACGCCAATTCGTGCGGTGATGCTGGACCGCTTGGGGCCAAATGTCTGGCATAGCACAGCGGCCAGCGCGATGGCGGCGCTCGAGGAACTGGAGGAGACGGCCCGACTCTGGTTGCTGACCGAGCGCAAGCCCGAGCCGCTTACGCAAGAGCAAATCGAACAGCTACGTCAGCATTTTGGCGCGTCGTGGTAGGACTATAGAAGATGCTTCGTTTCGCCGCCAACCTGACCATGATGTATGGGGAGTATTCCTTCCCCGAACGCTTTGCTGCCGCTGCGAGGGATGGATTCAGCGGAGTAGAGTTTCTTTTTCCCTACGAATATCCGGCACAGCAACTAGCCGTCTGGCTGCGTGAGAATGGGCTGAGGCAAGTGCTGTTTAATGCGCCGCCAGGCGATTGGGCGGCAGGCGAACGCGGCATGGCTGCGGTGCCGGGCAAGGAGGGTGCGTTTCGCGAGGGAATCAACACGGCTCTCGCGTACGCGCAGACTTTGGACTGCCCGCGGGTGCACGTGATGGCCGGGTTGCAGCCGGCCGGTGTAGAACTTGCTGCGATGCGGCGCACCTTTGTAGACAACCTGGCGTGGGCGGCAGAGGCGGCTTCGCAGGCCGGCATTGCGTTGTTGATCGAGCCGATCAACACGCGCGATATGCCAGGATACTTTCTTAACCGGCAGGATGAGGCACATGCCGTTGTTGAGGAAATCGGTAGTTCTGCCCTCAAGGTGCAGATGGATCTGTATCACTGCCAGATTGTTGAAGGCGATGTAAGCATGAAGCTGCGCAAGTATCTGCGCGATGCAGAGCAAAAGAACGTCGGGCATATCCAGGTTGCGAGCGTACCGGCGCGGCATGAGCCCGATGACGGTGAACTCGATTACGAATATGTGTTCGGCGTGCTCGAAGAACTGGATTATGACGGCTGGATCGGCTGCGAGTACCGGCCCAAAGGGGCAACGTCAGAAGGACTGGCGTGGTTGCGCAAGCGGCGGTAGCGAGCCAGACGCCGGGGGCAAGGCTTGCGAGCTCACTTGCAGGGCTTTCGTTGGGGTGAAGGCGCACAGCAGGTCCCTCCACTACGCTACGCTACGGTCGGGATGACAAATTTGTTTGAGGCCGGATCCTAAATAAATAAATTTGCCATCCTGACCGCAGCGAAGCGTAGTGCGCGCAATAAATTTGTCTTGCCGACCCGTAGCTTAGCGAAGTGAAGGGATCTGCTGTGGGCCTCGACCGCAAACGAAGGCCCATCGAGTGAGTCGCAAATCCGGTCCGGGCTTCTCTCGCAATAGGATCGCGATGATCTAAACGCCGGGGACTGGAGGACAACCGGGAAATTCGGCGAGGTAGCCGTTGCCGATGTAACCCAGGTAATCGATGCCAATCTTGCTGGTGAAGAAGCCATCCGCGGTCATGTTGCGCAGGAACGAAAAGAACTCTACGCCCTGGCTCAGGCTCGGATCCTGGGCAATGTTTTTTCGAAAAGCAATTTGATCGAGAATCTCGGTCTTCTGCTTCGCCGTGCAGTCGAGGTACGCGCTGCCGTAACGATCGGCGCAGGTGGAATCCAGCCACATCAGGCCGCCGCCCAGGGTCAGCTGAAATTTGGGATTCTCGCTGGTGAGAAGATCGATAAATTCCGGCGCGCCGGCTGCGATGGCGCCGCCTGAATCCGCGTCTGCGGGAAGTATCGTTTCACACAACGCCTGTAGCGTCTTGTATTGCTCGGGAGGAAAATACTTCGGCGTATATACACCCGCCTTCCCCGCCTTTTCCGTGGTGACCATGTGGTGGGCATACTCCGCTGCTTGTAAGGGAATGACGCGCAGCACCGAGGTCGCTGCAGCACCCATGGTTATGGACTTCAAAACATCACGCCGGGATACAGACATGCTATATCTCCCCTTTTCTCGACTGCTCGATCAAATACTCTGACATCTTCCACGATAGGGCCGTAATCGTGAGGGTTGGGTTTTTATCAGGCCCGGTGACAAACGACGCGCCGTCGCCGACAAACAGATTCTTGACGTCGTGCGCCTGGCAATTCTTATTCAGCGCTGAGGTTTTCGGATCGTCGCCCATGCGCACCGTGCCCAGTTCATGGATAATCTCTCCCCCTTCAGAGATTCCGTAGGGGAACTTGCCTCCCGCCGTGGCTCCGCTATGAAAGGTGCCGCCCGCTTGTTCGACGATGGCGCGAAACGTCTCCTGCATATCTTTCGCCATCTTGATCTCGTGATCGCTCCAGGCAAAATGAAAGCGCAGTACCGGGATGCCCCACTTATCGACGGTCACAGGATCGATCTCACAATAGGTGTCGGGATTGGGAATCATTTCGCCGCGGCCCGAGAAGCTGATCGAGGTGCCATACATGCTGCGGCATTTCTGCTTCAGCGACGGTCCATAGCCCTCATGATCTTTGCAGACACCGTCGAACATACTGACGCTGGGCATGTGACGGCCGCCGCCGAACTCGATGTGATAGCCGCGCGGAAAATCGTTCTTGCGATCTGCCCTCCACCACGGCATGTACATGTGCATGCCGCCCACGCCGTCATGATTATGGGGAGCGACCGCTGCCAATTGCGGGAAATATCCGCTCGCGCTGCTACCTACGGAGTCGGTCAGATAGCGGCCGACCACTCCGGAGGAATTCGCCAGCCCATCAGGGAAAAGCGTCGAGCGTGAATTGAGCAACAAGCGAGCTGTTTCGCAGGCGCTCGCCGCAACCACGAACGCCTTTGCATGAACACGCATTTCTTTGCGCGTGGTTTTATCGATGTAGGAGACAGCCTGCGCTCGACCATCTTTGCTGATAACGATCTCGCGCGCCATGGCGTTGGGGATCATGGTGAAGCGGCCTGTGGCATGGGCGGGCGGAATCATTACCTGGCTGGAGCTGAAGTTAGAGGCGCTGATGCAGCCTCTGCCGCATTGCGCGCAATAATGGCATGGCGGCCGTCCATTGACGGGTTTGGTAAGGATCGCCATGCGCGAGGGAATGCAGGTGATGTCGAGGTGGTCGCAGGCTTTCTTGACCAGGGTTTCCGTGCAGCGCGGCTTGGGCGGCGGCAGAAAGATGCCGTCGGGCGCGTAAGGAAGATTTTCTTTGCTGCCAAAAACGCCAATAAACGTTTCGACCTTATCGTAATAGGGTGCGAGTTCTTCATAAGTAATGGGCCAGTCGTCGCCCAGGCCATCGCGTGAGCGGGCTTTGAGGTCGGCGGCCGAGACGCGCAGGGTGATGCGCCCGTAGTGGTTGGTGCGGCCCCCCTCGATGCGGGAGCGGAACCAGCGGAAGTCAGTGCCCGGCGCAGTGGTGTAGGGCTCGCCATCAATTTCCCAGAATCCGTTGGGCGCCAGAAACTCATTGTTCAACTGGTGCAGCGCGCGGCCGCCGACGTCGGCACCGCGATGGGGCAGCGCATACGGCCATACATGTTCTTTGTAATCTTTGGCAGGATTCAGCAAGGGGCCCGCCTCAAGCATCACTACATTGAGTCCACCTTCGGTCAACACCTTGGCGGCAGTTCCGCCTCCTGCTCCGGAGCCGATGATGCAAACGTCGTACACCTTTGGCGAGCGAATCACTTGTGGCATGAAAAATCTCCGATAGAACAATGGGCTTACGGCGAAATCGCTCCCCCCGCAAATATAGCCCAATCGGGAGGCGTTTACTTAACCCAGGTCGAGCAGCTTATATTCCGGGAGGGCCGGTAGCGTGAACTCCGCATAGCCCGCGTTCTGGATGACCTCGATCTTCTGCCCCGATCTGAGCGCGCGGGCAGAACGAAAGTTGCCCCGCACTCGGGCTTGAATATTTGTCATGGGCACAGGATTGAAATAGTCAGTGTCGGCGTGGCGGGAAAGGTTGATGCATTGAAGGAGATGGCGATCAGACTGACGCATGAAAGTTGCCGCGCTTTGCATAAACTCTCTTCGATTCATACCTGTGTCTTACATCCGATTAACGGCAGATTCCGATACGCTTTTTTTGAGAAACTTGACACCTTCAAAAGCGATCGACTCTGGCGTGCGCTCGATGTCTCGCCATATTGCGGCGGCAGCGCTCAAGTCGCCAAGGGCAAAACCAAAGCTCTCAATCGTCAGCCAGCCGTCGTACTTCAGGTCACGCAACGCTGCAAAAACCTGCTTCCATTCCACATGTCCTGAGCCCGGGATGCCGCGATCGTTCTCGCAGGTATGCACATGTTTCAGTTGAGCGCCGACGGTGCGGTAGCCGGCCGCAATATCTTTTTCTTCGATGTTGGCGTGGAAGGTATCGAACAGAATTCCGATGTTGGGATGGCCGATTTCCTCTGAGAGCCGGGCGGCATCGGCGGCGGTGTTGAGAAAGTAGGTTTCGAATCGGTTCAGAGGTTCGATCGCGAAAATCACGTCATGGGCGGCGAGTGTGTCGCCGATGGATTGAAAGCCTTCGACGGCCCACTGCCATTCATCGCCGGTGCGGCGCCTGCCGGGCAGATAACCGACCGGACTGTAGAGAGGCCCGGCGACGATTTTTATGCCCGCCTCGGCACCTGCTTTAGCAATGTCTTTGAGGTGCGTAATTGTCTTGCGCCGTATGTCGGCGCTGGGGCTGATCAGGCTCAAGCCGTCTACGAGTACGGTGCAGGCGTTGCACTCCAGACCATTGGCTTCCATGGCTTTGCGAATTGCGGCGGCGACCAGATCCTGCGGCCTGAATAGGGGAATCTCGACACCGTCGAACTCTGCTTCTTTGATGGTCGGAAGCAAACTAAAATGCGCAGGCTCGAAGGTTGCAGACCAGATGAAGGTGTTGACGCCAAATTTCATTTCTTCCTCGCGACTGAGCATGCGCAGGCACGTTGCGCGGACTTCACGGGATCACGGCAACAATCAGCCGGCGCACAAAGTGTGCCCATTTTTATCACGTTCGGGGACGGATTTGTTTGTGCTTGCATTTACCAGGGGAGGCTCCTAAGATACGTCGCATACGACGTATTTGATTTGTGGAGGATAGATGCGCTTCGATTACTACAGCATTGCCTGTGGTTTTTGGTACCTGCTCCTCGTTGTCTGGCTGTTCGGTATGCTGGGCGCGAAGACTACCGTGCGCACCCAATCTCGCAGCTCTCGCCTGCTTGAACTGGCACTCAGTTTTCTCGCCTTTTGTCTGGTCTTCACGCAATACTTCCAGTTCGGATGGTGCGCGCGAGCCTTTGTTCCGAAAACGGATGGGTTCGGCGCGGTTGGCCTGTTGCTGGTAGTGGTGGGTGTAGGTTTTTCGATCTGGGCACGCATTTACCTGGGCGGGAATTGGAGTGGATCGGTTACTGTCAAGCGGGATCACACACTCATTCGCGGTGGCCCTTACCGCATTGTTCGCCATCCGATCTACACCGGTTTTCTGCTTGCCCTGCTGGGGGTCGCGCTCATTATTGGCCAGCTTCGCGGGCTTCTCGGGGTAGCGGTCTTGTTTCTATCCTTCTGGTTAAAGTCGCGGCAGGAAGAGCAATTCATGGAGGAGCAATTCGGTGCGGAGTATCGAACCTACCAGCATCAGGTCAAAGGGTTGATTCCTTATATTTTCTAGTCATGAAAAATTTGCATTCCTTGCCTGTAGATGAGGCTTCGCTCAAGTTGGCGCAGGAGGTGGATCAGCACCTGCGCGTCATCCGGCAACGCCTGCGCGAGCCGCTGGAGGCGGAATTTGCCAGTGGCGGCCTCACTGGTCCGCAGCGCATTGTGATGCAGGCGTTAGTGCGCTCCGAGGGTTTGAGCCTGAAGCAACTGAGCGCCCAAGTCAGCCTGGCGCACAGCACTGTCTCAGGCATTGTTGACCGGCTGCAGGCTCGCGGAATGGTGGCACGGCAGAGAGACGAAAGCGACGGCCGCGCAACCGTGATCGTGATTTCCAGCGAGGTGCGCGATTTTCTAGCGCATCGCATGCCCGAACTTGCCCTCAGTCCACTGCTTACAGCGCTGCGTGGGGCAAGTGATCGCGAGAAGGTTGCGGTGCTTCGTGGAATCAGGAAGCTGCGCGCCTTGATAGAGCAGAGTCGACACCAACCGTAACCCGCAAGATTAGACAGTTGCTCACGTTGCTACCTATACTCTGGCGCTATGCATAAAATCCTGATCTGTCTTGCATCTCTGGTGCTATGGTCATTGCCCCTGCGTGCCGCGACCGTGACCAATGCGATCGAGTACGTCACCCGGCCCACCGGCCCCTTGTTACTAGACGCCTCGATACCCGACGGGCCTGGCCCGTTCGCTACGGTGATCATCGTCCACGGTGGTGGCTTTACCAAGGGCAATAAGGTGACCTACGTCCCACCTATCTTTCAACCCCTCACGCGCGGGGGTTTTGCCTGGTTCAGCATTGACTACCGCCTTGCGCCTGCCGCCACGGCTAAGGATCAAATCGATGATGTGCTGAGCGCCCTGGCCTGGGTCCACCAGCACGCCGCGCAATACAAGGTCGATCCCAAACGCATTGCGCTGTTGGGTGAATCAGCGGGTGCCTACCTGGTCGACTATGTCGCCATGGTCGCGCCTAAGGACGATCCCATCGCGGCTGTTGTTTCGTTTTATGGGCCTGCGGACTTTACCTTCCATGGAATGGCGGCCAGATTACCTCCAGCGATGCGCGCATTTTTCGGGGTCACGCCGCAAACCACCAATGTGGAAGCGCAGCTACAGAGCATGTCGCCCTATTTCATGGTGCGCGCCGGGCTGCCGCCCTTTCTGCTGCTGCATGGCACAGCCGACGAACAGGTGGCTTACGAGCAGTCACCGCACTTTTGTGAGGCGCTCAAAGCTAAAGGAAATAGTTGCGAACTCTACACCGTTCAGGGCGCGCGGCATGGCATGGGCCAGTGGGAAGAGAACGCAGGACAGCTGGGGTACAAAGAGAAGGTCGTGAGCTGGCTGAAGCAGACCCTGCACTAGCGAGCTAGAACGGGATCTTCAGTACATCCTGGATGTATTTCGCGGTGATACGGGCGCTCTCCTGCGGGGGACGGAACGGCGACGAATCCAGCTCTACGTTCAGGAAGCCCCGCCACGCAATGCTATCCAGATAGGCCTTGAGGCCGGGGAAATCGACCCCGCCGCTGCCAAGGGGCAGGAAGTAGGGATCCTTCATCAGGTCGGCTTCGGGCCCAGGAACATGTTTGGTGCCGCCGCGGTCTTCTGGCTTGGTGTCTTTCAGGTGGTATTCCACGACGCGCTTGCCATACTTTTTCGCCTGCACCAGGGGATCCATGCCTGCCATGGTGAAGTGACCGGTGTCGATCACCAGGCCCACGTATTTTGGATCGGTGTTGGTCATGATGAACTCCAGCTCGTGCAGGGACTGGAGCTGGCTGCCCAGGTGCGGGTGCACGCCAAGCTGCATATCCAGCTCCTCCAGCATCCGCTTGCCGAGCGGGTTGAGAGTTTCCGCCATGTTCTTGAGGTCCTCGTCTGTGGTGCCGCCGGGGCGCCGCCGGCCGGTGTTGGTTTTCTGCACCTGGCAGCCAAATCGCCGGCTGAATCGGGCCATGTTGAAGTGGTTCTCGATCACAGCGTCGCGTGAGGCGGGGTCTTCAAAGCGGGTGCTGCCTTTGGCCGAACCGCCGGTAATGCTGACGAAGTTCACTCCGATTTCGAAGATGCGACGCATCAACCCCTCAGCGTCGTCGGGGTAATAGAGCGAGTCGGGGCGGCAAAACGACGTGCCGAAAATCTCCATGTAGCGAAAGCCCACCTCCCGGCCCTCGCGCATGCCTTTGAAGGGCTCGCCCTCCCAGCCACCACGGGTATTGGTGGTGTATCCGATGCGGTACTGCTGTTGCGGTGGGTTAACTGGAAGTTGGCGGATGGCCTGGTCAGGGCAATTTGCAGTCTGAGCGTCCGCGGAGGAAACGGCACCCGTCGCGATAAGGGCTCCGGTGGCGGTTAAGAATTGTCTGCGATCCATGGCCATTTCCTTTCAGTGCTTTACCGGGTCTCAATTACAGAGCGATAGATCATAAATCACCGTTAGCGACTCTAACAAGGCTGGCGGTTTTGCAGAAATGTTAATATCTACGATAGATCATCGTGTAATCTTGCCTTTGCTCGGGAGAACAGAATGAAGATCAACCCTGAAAAATGTGTGGCTTGTGGGAACTGCACCTATGTGTGCCCCATGGGCGCTATCTATATCGACCCCGTCCTCAAACGGGCAACCATCAATCGCGACGAGTGCGTGGAGTGCTACGCCTGCTTCAACGGGCTGAGCCAGGAACACCTTAACCCTACCCTGGTGCGCACGGTGCGGCGCGTGTTTGCTGCGTTGCGGATTCGTTTTGAACCGGAACCGGATGTTTGCCCTACGGCTGCGTTTGAGCCCGACGAACTGGTTTGGCCGCGGATCGTGCGCCGGGCCTTCTCCGATCCGAGCGTGCCCCATGAGTCCACCGGTGTGGAGGGGCGGGGCACGGAGGAAGTGAAGACCAATGATGTGACTGGCCGGGTGAAGGTCGGCGACGTGGGCTTTACCATTGAGTTCGGCCGACCGGGCGTGGGCGTGCGCTTCCGCGAGATTCAGCAGATGTGCTGGGCGCTGGCGAAGGCGAATGTCAGTTTCGAGAAGAAGAACCCGATTACTTCGCTGATGTCTGATGTGAGCACGGGTACACTGCGCGACGACATTATGAATGAAAAGGTGATGTCGGCGATCGTTGAGATCAAGGTCCCGGTCACGCGCACGGAAGAGATCATCCGCGTGGTTTGGGAAGTCGAGAAGCAACTCGATACGGTTGTCGCCATCGGGGTCGCGACCCGCTGCGGTGAACACGGAGAAGAAGTTGTGGTCGCCCCGATTCTTGAAAAAATGGGATACAAGGTTCAACGCGCCAAGACCAATATCGGTTTGGGCCGGCTGGTTCAACCAGCGATCGAGCCTGCGAGGGAGACGGCGAACGTATGACGAATACACTGCATCGTTTTGGCGATTCTGAGAGTTTTCGCGATGACTACATCGTGTTCGCGATCCCCAGCAAAGGCAACAAAGACCCCAACGCGCTGCCCAAGCTCCACCGTTTTCTCGAGATTGCGATGGAGTACAAGCCGGTGAACCTGGGCGACGCGCGGCATGGGGGCGCTCTGCGGTCCTCAAAGAACCTGGGACCCCTGGCCCATTGGAAGCGGGATATGCAACCGAACTTCCAGGCGGTGATTGACGGCCTGACCGTCCCGACCACCTGTGCCGCCGTTTTCGACAACCTGCCGGCCGCGGAGCAGTTCGTGAAGCGCATTAAGGAAGAAGATCTGGGGATGAGCGTCAATGTCTCCACGTCCATCGAGGGCGCGGAGAGTTGCTGCAACTTTGCCTGCATCGATCGCCATAGCGTGGGCTACTCGCTCGGCTTCGAAGGCAAGACGGAGAAGATTCCCAATTCGCAGGTAACGATGCTTTCGACCATGTGCGGCCACGGCATGATCGCCCACTCGCTGGCCAAAAAGATGATCGACTTCGTGAAAGAAAATCGCCGTACGCCAGAGGAAGCGGCTACTTATCTTTCGCGCTTCTGTTCTTGTGGTATTTTCAATCCGTCGCGGGCGAAGAGGATTCTAGAAGATGCACGGACGAATACGAAGTAGCTTGCTGGCTTGTGCGGTGGTGTTGTTGGCAACCTCCCTGGTTGCAGAAGTAAAAGTACTCAGGAACTTCACCCTGATCGATGGCACCGGCCACGCGCCGGTGGCGGGTGCGGCCATGATCCTCGACAACGGCCGCATCCGCTGGGTGGGGCCGATGGATCAGTTGAAAAGTCCCGCGTCAGCCCAGGTGATTGATCTGCGGGGCAAGTATGTGATGCCGGGCATCATCAACCTGCACGTTCATCTCGGCGACACGATTGGCCTCGAACAAAATGCCAGGTTCTTCACGCCGGAGAACGTTAACAGCGATCTGCGGACCTACGCTTCGTATGGTGTGACCACCGTTCTCAGCATGGGGACGGATAAAGACTCCATTTTCAAGATGCGCGATGAACAACGGGCTGGGCGCCCGAAGGAGACGCGCATCTACACCGTTGGGCAGGGGTTCATCTTCACCGGCGGCTATGGCGGTCTTGAAGGCGTGAACCATGGTGTCTCCACGGTGGCGGAAGTGGAGCCCGCGGTGGCCGCCCAGGCTGCCAAGCATGTCGACCTGATCAAGTTGTGGATGGATGACCACCTGGGCACCAAGAAGAAGATGCCCTACCCGATCGCCAAAGCAATCATTGAGAGCGCCCACCGGCATCATTTGCGGGTGGTGGCGCATGTGTTTTATCTGCAGGATGCGAAAGAGCTGGTTGGCGATGGAGTGGATGGTCTGGCGCATAGCGTGCGCGACAAACCAGTTGACCAGGCGCTGATCGATGCCATGAAGCAGCATGGCACATGGCAGGAGGCGGCCACGCTTTCGCGGGAGGCTTCGATGTTTGTCTATGGGCAGACACCTCCGTTCGCGAATGATCCCTTCTTTACGCGTAGTGTTTCGCCGGCCGTACTAGCCAAGTTGAAGAGCCCGGCCTACCAGGCAACGATTCGCTCGGATCCTGACTTTGGTATGTATCCGGGATTTTTGAAAACTGCCGAGCATAACCTCAAGGCGGAAGCGGACGCCGGTGTGCATTATGGCTTTGGCACAGATAGTGGGCCGCCGGGGCGTTTTCCCGGGTACTTTGCTCACTGGGAGATGGAGTTGATGGTGCAGGCCGGGTTGACGCCGATGCAGGTGATTACTGCCGCTACGGGGAACGCCGCCACATTTCTGCACGCCAAGGATCTAGGCACCCTCGAAGCCGGCAAGTGGGGCGATTTGATTGTGCTCAATAAGAATCCGCTGGACGATATCAAGAATACGCGCAGCATCGATGCGGTTTACATTGCCGGGAACCGCATTCAGCCAAAGGAACAGCCTCAGTAACAAATTTGGCTGAACTCGCTTTGGGGGTGGTTTGGCACGACTAACTAAAGTCGTGCTCTGATACAAAACGAGTTGTTTATAGCTAGCTGAATAGTCCTGTCAGGGACCGCTGAGCACACAAGCAGCACTTCAGCCGTCCCTGACGGGACTGGGACCTTGGGTTCCGGTTTACCCAGGACTGGCGTCCTGGGCTACTTTCAGTCCGTCCCTTCGGGACTCTGCGGCTCGCTCTAGCCTGGTTGGAAAAACGATCCTATTGGTGATGCACGAGAATGTTCCCAGGATTAAACCGTTAGCAGCTTTTGCCTGGCGTTGATCTGCAGATAGAGCACCGTTGCGACTACAGATAGACCGGCCATGACCAGGAAGGGCGCATTCCATCCGCTGAACATCACCAGGTAGCCGGATAGGGCCGAGGCGATGGCGCCACCGAAGTTGCCACAGGTGTTCATGACCGCCGAGACGGAACCGGCCGAGTCCCCACCGATATCGAGCGTAATCGCCCAGGACACACCGACGGTTGACTCCAGGGCGAAGATTGCCAGGCAGGAAAACCAGACACAGGTCATGGAATTCGTCGTAAGACAGGCAGGAACGATACTCGCGCCCGAAAGAAGAAAGCCCGCGGCGCCGACCATGCGCCGAGCCTGCTTCAAATCACCCGATCCCCTGGCCCAGAAATCAGAAATCCAACCGCCGAAGATATCGCCCACCGTGCCGGCCAACAAGAGCAAGCTCGAATAGTAGCCCATCTGGTGGAGATTGAAACCGCGATGGTCGTTGAGATATTTCGGAAACCACACCAGGTACACGGAAAGGTTGTAGGCGTAGCAGAAGTACATCGCGGAGAGAATCCACATTTGCGGGCTGCGCACAATCCGCTTCCAGGGAACACTCTGGGTGGTCTTACTGCCGCGAGCCAGCTCGAGCGACGACCGGATCAGCTCGCGCTCCTCGCTGTTGACGGACGAATGCTCATCCGGCGAGTCACGGTAGTACCAGTACCAGACCGCCGACCAGATCAACCCCAGCGAACCGCAACAGAGAAACGCCGTGCGCCAGCCATAATGCACAATGATCAACACCACCAGCGCCGGGGTGAGGGCGCCGCCCAAGCGGGAGCCGGCGTGGGTGGCGCCTTGCGCAAAGCCGCGCTCCGTCGGCAACATCCAGCGAGAGAGCGAGCGGGTGGCGATCGGAAAGGCGCCCGCCTCGCCCATGCCAAACAGAAAGCGGATCAGGGCCATCGATCCCGCGCTCCAGGCCAGCACCGTGGCACAGGTGAATACCGACCACCAAGTCACGATGGCCGTAAGTGCGCGCCGCGGACCAATGCGATCCCCTAACCAACCGCCGGGAATCTGAAAAAGCGCGTACGCCCACTGGAAGGAGCTCAGAATCCATCCCATGGTGACGATGGAAAAGCCAAATTCTTTCTGGATGGAGGGAACCGCGGAGGAAATGACCACCCGATCGATATAGGTGATCATGTAGGCTGCAATGGTCAGGCCTAAGACGATATAGCGAACATGCGTGGGAGAGCCTGTACGACGGCGTGATAATTGATCTATCATCCTACTCACAAACCGGGAAAGGAGAAGTGTACACACATGCGCCAACTCATGCTAGGCACAAGCCGGGGATTGCTGCGATGATCGATCAACGAGCAGATAACCTTCCCGGTCCTGAATCCGCCCATATCGTTTGAGGGTTTGTAATGGCTACCTTTGCTGAAATTGAACCGTTATCTCTGAGCGATCGCGTCATCAACGCGCTTAAGGATGCTTTTTTTGCCGGCCAGCTCAAGCCGGGCGACGCCATTGTGGAGCGGGAGCTCGCACGGCAAATGAAGGTTGGCACGCCCGTCGTGCGGGAAGCGCTGATCTCCTTACAGGGTCAGGGATTCGTCCGCCGGGTCACAAATACCGGCACCTACGTGACGCAGTTTACGACGGAGGAGGTGCGTCAGCTGTATACGCTCCGCCTGGAACTGGAGCTGCTGGCGCTGCAATGGGCGAAGCCACGGGTGACGGCCAAAGACCTCAAGGAGCTGAGCCAGCAAATCGCGAAAGTGGTGGAGGCGGGCGAACGAGGCGATCGACGCCAATTTCTGGAACTCGATTATGCGTTTCACCGGCACTGCTGGGCGCTCTCAGGCAATGCATATCTCGCCGAGACGCTGGATCGACTGATGGCGCCGCTGTTCACCTTCGTTGTGCTGGCCAGTGGTGCTCCCCTGACGGGATCGATGGGCCGCGAGCACTATGAGTTGGTCAATGCGCTCGAGAATATCGCAGAGCCGGAATTTACGCAGGTGGTGCGCAAGCGGCTTTCAGGATTCGCGTCCCGGTGGCTGGCTGCCTTCGCCGATACGGACGAAGCTTAGGAGAGTCATTTTGCGATCGGCCAAAGTGGTGCGGTGCTGGATTGTGTTTTTGTTTCTCTGCTCCTCGTTTGCGTTAGCAGGCGCACAACCAGAGGCCATCAAGCTGTGGCCCAAGGGTGCCCCGGGCGTGGAAGGCCCCGTCACCGCAGAAACCGTCCGCCTAAGCCCCGATGGTGAGCACATCCTGTCGAACATTCAAGAGCCGTCGATCCTTCCCTATCTTCCAGCTGCCGATGTGGCGACGGGCGCAGCGGTGATTGTTGCGCCGGGGGGCGGCCACAGCGAACTGTGGATGGACCATGAAGGCTACTCGGTAGCGGAATGGCTCAGCAGCCATGGCGTCGCCGCCTTTGTTTTGAAATATCGGCTCGCGCGGCAGAAGGATTCGACCTACACCGTTGAAGAAACCGAGCTGGGGGATATGCAGCGTGCGATCCGCATGGTGCGCAGCCGCAGCAAGGAATGGGGCATCGACCCGGCGCGCATCGGGGTGATGGGATTTTCTGCCGGCGGCGAGTTGGCGGCACTGGCCAGCACACGCTATGACGAAGGTTCGCCCTCGTCCGACGACCCTATCGAGCGCGCTGGTTCGCGTCCGGATTTCCAGGCGCTGCTGTATCCCGCGATTCCCCATGACCGGCGGCTGACTGCCGAGACACCGCGTGCATTTCTGGCCTGCGGAGGGAATGATCGCCCGGAAATCGCGCAGGGGCTGCCGGATCTTTATCTCGCGCTCACCCGTCTGCATGTACCGGTGGAACTGCACATCTATGCCGGGGTGGGGCATGGCTTCGGCGTACGCAAAACGAACCCTGCGCCGGTCTCCGGCTGGACACAGCTTTTTCTGGAATGGATGAACGGCCAGGGATTACTGAAGCATTAAGCAATCAAGGTGAGGGGAACTTTTCGGGTGATCCATAGGCCAATGTTTTATCTGCCGCTGGTGGCAGTTTGCTTGCACGCGGCGCTGGCAATCGCCGCGGATGCGCCCGATACGGTGAAGAATCCATTTGCAGGCAATGCCGCTGCCGTCGCTGCCGGCAAAGATCTCTATGCGCAGACTTGCCAGGCCTGCCACGGCGGCGAGGCGCGCGGGGACCGTGGTCCGGCGCTGGCAACCGGCACCTTCCGCCATGGCGGCGCAGACAGCGATTTGTTCCAAACCATCCGCGGCGGGGTACCGGGAACGCAGATGCCGGCGTTTTCTGTTCTACCGACCGACTCCATCTGGAAGATCATCACTTACCTGCGCAGCCTCAACAGCAATGCAGCGGCGCTGAACGAAGTAGTCGCGGGCGATGCAGCCGCGGGGGAAAAGACCTTCTGGGGCAAGGGCGGGTGTGGTTCGTGCCATGAGGTCAACGGCCGCGGCGGGAATGTGGGGCCCGATTTATCTGCCGCCGGTACAGACACCGCAGCCTATTTGCACAGCGTGATCGTGAACCCGAATGACCCCGCGCTCAGAAGACGGCGTTATTTCGGGCCGAGCGTCATCACCGTCAAGACCAAAAGCGGGCAAGTGATTCGCGGGATCGCGCGCGCCGAAGACAGCTACAATTTACTGCTGATGGATGTCAGCGGCCATCTGCACCGGCTGGCTAAGAGCGATTTAGCGGAGCAGAAAACCGAGTTTGCCTCATTGATGCCGGCTAATTACAGCCAGCTTCTTTCCCCGGCTGAGATTCAGAACACGGTCGCTTACTTAAAAAGTTTGAAAGCCCGCGATCTAACGAAAACGATCCAGGTGGATGTGCCTGGCGGCCTTACTTTCGCGCGCTTACGCAACGCCCAGGCAGAGCCGCAAAACTGGCTGACTTACTGGGGCGATTATCAGGGGCACCACTTCTCTGCCCTGGATCAGATTACGCCTGCCAACGTTCGTGAACTGCAGGCGCGCTGGTCGGTACAGATGCCGGGAAGTTCCGTTCTGGAAGCTACGCCGCTGGTGGTGGATGGCACGATGTACGCCTCTGGACCTCCAGGGGAGATGTTTGCCATCGACGCGAAGACGGGGCTGCGCATCTGGAAGTATGAGCGGCGGCAGAAAGTATTGAATCCTTACCAGACCAACCCGTTCAACCGCGGGGCCGCGATGCTGGGCAATCGAATATTTTTCGGCACCCTGGATGCTGCGCTGGTAGCCCTGGACGCGCGCACCGGGCGCCTGCTTTGGGAAACGCAGGTGGCGGACACGCTGAAGGGCTATTCCATCACCGGCGCGCCGCTGGCCCTCAAGGACAAGATCATCGTGGGTATTGCGGGTGGGGAGTTTGGTATTCGCGGTTTCATCGACGCGTATGATGCGGCGACCGGCAAGCGACTGTGGCGGTTCAATAGCATTCCCGGGCCGGGGGAGTTTGGGAATGAGACCTGGGCGGGCGACAGTTGGAAACAAGGCAGCGGCGGAACGTGGATGACGGGTAGTTATGACGCGGATCGCGATGTTCTCTACTGGGCGGTGGGTAACCCGGGGCCTGATCTGAACGGAGCTGGCCGGGCCGGCGATAACCTGTTCACCTGTTCGGTGGTGGCGCTCGACCCAGCGACGGGCAAGCGCAAGTGGCATTACCAGTTCACGCCTGGCGACACCCACGACTGGGACGCCAACGAGGATCTGGTGCTGGCGAATCGAACGGCCGGAAGCAAGCAGCAAGCAGTCTTGATGCAGGCCGATCGCAATGGAATGTTTTATGTACTCGATCGCAACGACGGAAAATTGATTCTGGGCAAGCCCTATGTGCGCGAGACATGGAACCTGGGTTTTGACAAAGACGGGCGGCCATTACTTGCGGCCAATTGGAAATCTTCGCCGCAGGGCAACGATGTGTTTCCATCGCTCGTGGGGGGCACCAATTGGCAAAGTCCTTCGTTCGATCCGGCTCGCTCGGTGCTGTATGTAGCGGCGCGCGATACGGGAATGGGTTATCGCAGTACGCCGGTAAAGTATGAAGCCGGGCGGCAGTATATGGGCGGCGCGCCCATCCTGCTCAATGAACCAAGCGAGAACGGGGTGATGGCAATCGATACCAACACAGGCGCGGTGAAGTGGAAGTTTCCTATCAATGGTATGTCAGCCGCAGCGGGCGTGTTAGCCACCGGCGGTGGGGTTCTGTTTGCCGCCACGCAGGAAGGAAATCTCATTGCGCTCGACAGCGAGACGGGCAAGTCGCTGTGGCATTTCCAAACCGGGGCCGGGATTTCTTCTTCGCCCATCAGCTATGCGGTCGACGGTAAGCAATTCGTTAGTGTGGCCGCGGGCAATGTCTTGTATACCTTTGCTCTTCCTGAATAGTTCCCTTCTGCAGCAGCTTTTTTGGACGGGGCTACATACCTTTGGTGAGCCTTACAAACCGGGGCTGCTTTGCATCATGCCGCCGTCGGTGATGATGGTAGTCGCGGTGATGTAGCTGGCGGCATCACTGGCCAGGAAAGCCACCACGCTGGCAATCTCTTCCGGTTTTGCCATGCGGCCCAGAGGGATGGCTGCGTTCAATTTCTGCATGAGCGCGGGGTCGTTCATGGTAGCAAGATTGATGGGCGTGGCGACCGCGCCTGGGGCTACGCCGACGACCAGGATATTGTGGGGGGCCAGCTCTACGGCTGCCGTGCGCGTCAACATGCGCATGCCGCCCTTGGAGAGGCAATAGGCGGTGTTGCCCGGCATGGGCCAGTCTTCGTGGATCGAAGTCATGTTGATGATGCGGCCGCCACCGCCCTGTTTGATCATCTGCTGCGCGGCCAGCTGAGTGCCAAAGAACGCGCTCTTCAAATTAATGTTCAGCACTTTGTCGTACTGTTCTTCGGTGGTGTCAAGAATCGACGTTCTGGTTTCAACACCGGCGTTGTTGACCATAATATCGACGCGGCCAAACTTCTCAACCGCAGCGGCGATGAGCCGTTGCAGGTCATCCCGTTTGCTGACATCAGCCAGCACACCGATCACCCTTTCGCCCAAGGCGGTGATCTTCGCGGTAAGCGCTTCGGTGGCTTCAGGGTGAGAAACATAGTCGATCACAACGCTTGCGCCCTGAGCCGCAAGCTCGAGTACAACGGCCTCGCCGATGCCGCTATTGCCGCCAGTAACGATTGCAACCTTGTTCGCGAGTGACATTTGCATTTCCTTTTGCAAGTGAGATGGTTCTAGTGTAGTGCGTTACGCATAAAGCCGTTTATCCAGTCTTGATCCGCCACCAATGCGGGTACTCCCAAACAAATGGTGGGTGGCCCATTCCCCCGGATTTCCCGTGAAGCCCACTGAGCAACCGCAGATCTCTCCACTGCGCTGCGCTCCGGTCGAGATGACAAAGTTGTGGCGGTATTAGAGCTGATCTTCCACCCACCATTTGTTTGGGAGCGAGATATGCGTGACGCACTACGCTAGGCTTTTGGGTCGTAATCGGCGCGCGGCTGAAGCAGTTTGGCGATGATCCCCGTCCATCCAGTCTGGTGAGATGCACCCGCCCCGCGGGCGGTGTCGCCATCGAAGTATTCGTAAAAAGGTACGTAGTCGCGAAAATGTTCGTCGGCCTGGAAACGCGGGTAGAGTGCATTTACCTGGCGAGATCCATCGCTCTTTTTGAGAAAGATGCTGGTCAGCCGGCGGCTGAGTTCTTCAGCCACCTGGTCAATGGTAAGGAACACGCCTGAGCCCGTGGGGCACTCGATCTTGAAGTCATCGCCGTAATAGTAATAGAACTTCTGCAGCGATTCGATGATGAGGAAATTGGTGGGAAACCATATGGGCCCACGCCAGTTGGAATTGCCGCCGAATAAGCGCGAACGCGACTCAGAGGGTTCGTAGTCCAAAGTCAGTGAGCAGCCGTCGGAGGCGTAGACGAAGGGATGCTCCAGGTGATAGCGCGAGACCGAGCGGACGCCGTAGTCAGAGAGAAACTCATTGGGGTCAAGCATTCTGCGCAAGAGCGCCTTCATGCGATGTCCCCGGAGCAACGAGAGCAGCTTGCGTTCTCCTTTCCCGGGTACAAACCAGCGCGATACGAGCTGGGCGAGATCGGGCCGATAGGCAAGGAACCACTCCATGCGGCTCTTGAAGGCGGGAACCTTTTCCAGTAATTCCGGATCGAGCGTTTCGACGGCAAACAGAGGGATCAGGCCGACCATGGAGCGCACCCGCATGGGCACGGCTTGACCGTCGGGCATATTCAGCACGTCGTAGTAGAAACCATCTTCCTCGTTCCAAAGACCCACGCCACCACCGCCCATGTCTGCCATGGCGCCGGCAATATAAAGGAAATGCTCAAAAAACTTGGTCGCCATGTCGTCATAGACGATATCGTGCTGGGCAAGTTCAATAGCTATACGCATCATCGACAGGGTGTACATGGCCATCCAGCTGGTTCCATCGGATTGGCTCAGATATCCGCCGTCTGGCAAAAGCTCGTCACGGTTGAAGACCCCGATGTTGTCGAGGCCGAGAAAGCCACCTTGAAAGAGGTCGCGGCCATGAAGATCTTTTTGATTGACCCACCAGGTGAAGTTCAACAGCAGCTTCTGGAAGATGCGTTCGAGGAAGAGGATATCCCCCGGGTCGTCTGGCTTGTGTTGGCGGCGGAACTTACGATCGATCTCGAAGACGCGCCAGGCGGCCCAGCCGTGCACCGGAGGATTGGCGTCACTAAAGTTCCACTCGTAAGCAGGTAGTTGGCCATTGGGGTGCAAATACCAGACGTGCAGGAGCTCAACCAGCTGCTGCTTGGCGAATTCTGAATCGATGAGTGCGAAGATGACGGCGTGGAAGGCCAGATCCCAAGAAGCGAACCAGGGATACTCCCACTTATCGGGCATGGAGAAGACCGCACCGCTGTTGAGCGTTTGCCACTCGGCGTTACGACCCGATTGCCGCGCGGCCGGCGGAGGTGGTGAGTTGGGGTCCCCGGCTAACCAGCGGCGAACGTCGTAGCCGTAGTATTGCTTGTTCCAGATCATTCCGGCGAAGGCCTGCCGTTGCACCAGGCGGGCGTCCTCCTGGTTTTCGAGGATCACCTGCAGACTGTCATAAAACGCATCGCACTCGCTTTTTCTGGCGGCGGTGATCTGGTCAAATCCAGCGAACGGGTTTGTGTTCTCGACGTGCGCGAGGCGCAGGCGGAAGGTAGCGGACTGGCCGCCCTGCACGCGTGCCTTGAGATGGACGCAGGCCTTGGTGCCTCGTAAAAGTGGGTTCACCGCCAGGCGATTGCCGCCCACAAGGTGCTCATGGAAACCGTCTTTATAGTAGCCCTGCGGGGATGCTCCATAGAGACGCGCTACGTTGGTGTCGTTCTCGCAGAACAGCAGCTCAGCGTCACCTTCGGTGTAGAAGTAGTAGTCGCCCAGTTCCGGGTGCTGGGCCAGGAGACTGCCGCCCGCCGGTGCGCTGATCTGTGGCTTGGTTGCAGGCTCACCCCACGACCAGGTGTTACGAAACCACAGTTGGGGCAGCACCTGCAGGTTAGCTTCTTCGGGGCCACGGTTGTGAACCGTAATTTGCACCAGGATGTCGTCGGGGGCGGCTTTGAAGTATTCGACAAAGATATCCCAGTAGCGATTTTCGTCGAATATGCCGGTGTCAATCAGCTCGTACTCGTTGTCGCGAAGGCCACGGGCGGCATTCTGCTGCAGTAATTGCTCGTAGGGATAGGCCGCTTGCGGGTACTTGTACAACATCTTCAGATAGGAGTGATCAGGGGCGGCGTCGAGGTAAAAATAGTATTCCTTGACGTCTTCTCCGTGATTGCCCTCACCATTGGTAAGGCCAAACAAGCGTTCTTTGAGGATCGGGTCTTTCCCGTTCCACAGTGCGATGGAAAAGCATAGTCTCTGCTCCTCGTCACTGATGCCGGCTAAGCCATCTTCTCCCCACCGGTAGGCACGGCTGCGTGCATGGTCATGGGAAAGGTAATTCCAGGCATCGCCATTGCTGGAGTAATCCTCGCGCACCGTACCCCATTGGCGCTCGCTGAGATAGGGCCCCCAGAAGGAGTTGGACGGGCTGGGCGGGGGTGGGTCGTCGGTTCCGGACATGAGTTTTGCGGCGCTGCCCGATTGTACCGGACCTTGATTGCGGTGGAGTGATCGACCTGCGCGAACGCCACCGGACCCACAGAGAATCGCGGGTATAGGGCACCCGCCATTGTGGCAGGGGACAGCTTTCACGATTTTAGTCTTGAACGCTTCTTGTTAATCAGCTGTCACGGGCCACTAGAGGTGGGCGAGCCCACGCTGCAAGGCGACTACGACGGCCTGGGTTCGATCGGTTACGTTGAGGCGCATGAGGATCACACTCACGTGCGACTTGACGGTGGTCTCTTTGATCGACAATTCGTCGGCGATTTCCCGATTGCTCTTGCCGCGCACTAACAGGGCAAGCACCTCTCGCTCACGGGTGCTGAGTTCGCCGTCGGGCATGCGCGAGGCCAAGGCGCGGGTCACGGGCGGGGGCAGAAAATTGCGGCCGGCATGCACCTTACGCAACGCCTCCATCAACACCTCGTGCGGCATACCCTTGATCAGGTAGCCCATGGCTCCGGCCTCGAGGGCCTGGTAGATATCCTCGTCGCCATCGTAGGTCGTGAGCACGATGAAACGGGCCTGGGGGGCGCTGCGTCGCACGGTGCGAATGACTTCGACCCCACTCATATCGGGCAGCCGGAGATCCATCAACGTGATGTCGGGACGATGTTCCCAGAAGAAGCGCAAGGCTTCTTCGCCCGTGCCGGCCTGGGCGGTTACGGTCATGTTGGGCTGCGATTGAATGATAGCCGCGATGCCGAAGCGCATGATGGGGTGATCGTCGCAGATGAGGATTTTGATTTTTGGTTCGACGCTCATATGTGCATGCTGTCCTCGGCAGCGGGGAATTGTAAGTAGGCGCGGCGAATGTTGAAGGAGACCGTTGTTCCCAGGGCGGGAATGCTGACAATGCAGAGACGGCCGCCCATGCGTTCCACGCGTTCCCGCATGCCTTCAATTCCATAATGCTTTGCGTCTTCGGGCTTGAGGGCCGCCGCGTCAAAGCCGCAGCCATCATCGCGAACAATGGTATTCAGCTCGTCGCGGCTGTAAGTCAATTTGATCTCAATCGACTGCGGATGCCCGTGGAGCGCGCCGTTGTAGACAGCCTCACGAATTACCATCAGCAATTCGCGCGCCACCGAAGCGCGCACGTTGAACGGCCGGCCTTCTTCGGTGGAGTCGACGGCGATGCCAAACTCTTCACTGGTGCGGGCCGCGATCGCGGCAGCCCCACTTCTTAGATCGGCAACGGACTCTTCCCGATGGCGCAGATTCCACACCGCCTGGCGCGCCTCATCGATCGTGGTGCGCACCTGCATGCGGGCGTGGTCGAGAAGATTTTCCTGCAGCGCCAGGTTTTCGCGGCGCAAGCTGGAGATCGCCTCAAGCAGGGCAGAAATGCTGGTGCACCCCTGAATCACAGTGTCGTGCATTTCGCGCGCCAGGCGGTTGCGCTCTTCAAGAACTGCCTTGAAACGGAGCCGCAAGGAGCGGATGCGGGACTGGTAAATGACCAGGATCAGGAGCGCGATGGTCAACAGGCACAGAGTGAGAAACCACCATGTGTCGTAAAAGTGCGGCTTTTTTTCCAGCGCGAAAGAAACTTCGGAAATCGCCGCCGGGTTATTTACCTCAAATGCGGCCACGCGAAAACGATACTTACCGGCAGGCAGATTGGTGTAATTGGCCACCCGACCGTTGCCGGCGTCGACCCAGTCCCGGTCAAAACCCTCAAGACGGTAACGGAAGCGCACATCATCCTGCGAGCGCAGAAGCAACGGCGCAAACGCAATTTCCAACCGCGACAACGATGCCGGGAAGACCAGATGCGAGGATAGAGGCAGCACGCGCCCATCTGCATTGATGTGCGTGAGCAGCGCTCGTGGTGGCGCGACACTTGCCGGTGGGTGGGGCGTGACGTGTACTGCCCCTCTGCTGCTGGCAAACCAGATGTCGCCCTCCAGATCCACACAACCGGCGGGCTGCCGGCCGCCGTACATCTGTGCTGCGATGGTGTCGTAGGGCAACTCGTATACCGTCACTCTCAGGTGGGTATCGGCGCCGGCATCCTGGCCAGGCAAGGGGAACGACGAAATGGTGGTCGGGCCGCTGAGCCACAGAGAGCCCCGCCGGTCTGCCAGCAATTGGTAGATGCTGTTGTTGGCCAGCCCCTGTGCGGTGGTGAACGTGGTGATCTTGCCGCCGGCGTAGCGGAAGAGCCCATGACCACGAGTGCCAAACCATAAGGCGCCGTGGCTATCCTCAAGTATCGACCACACCTTCTCTTCTGCCATCACTGTGGTGGCAGCGTCATGCACGAATGCACCTGCATGCAAATGGCTGAGACCATGATCGGTGCCGATCCAGATGTCCCCTGCACGATCCTCGACCAGTGCGCGCACGCTGAAGTAGGCGAGGCCGTTACTAACCTGATAGTTCCTGGTCTCCGCACCGGCGAGGCGACTCACTCCTTCGTCGGTGGCTATCCACATGGCGCCATCCTGACTCTGCAGAAATCCGCGCACGAAGTTATTGATCAAACGGTCTGGCGCTGTGTAGTGGACTACGCCCGCACGGGTCGATCGGTAGACGCCGCTGCCATCCGTGCCGATCCAAAGGTCACCCGAGCGATCGCGGAAGATATTGCGGATGGGAACGTCGGGGAGATTAGCAAATTTGTAGGGCCGTGCTACCCCGTCACGGATCGCGTAAACTCCCGACGAGACAGCCCAGATAGTTCCGTTGGTGTCGGCGGAGATGGTGCCGATGTCGGGATCGGAGTCGCCGGGCAGGGGCAGCACGTTGACCGGCGTCTTGCTCAGGCGCACCATGCCTTCCTGGGTGCCGATCCAGACCTGCTGCTCTGCATCCTCAAAAATGCTGAGGATGGTATTGCTGGGCAATAAATTCCCGCTAGTCCAGTGGACAAAATCTCCCTTGGCATAGCGATAGAGACCGTGACCGATGGTCCCTATCCAGAGGGCGCCGTCGCGGGTTTCGCGCAGGGTGCGCACCGTACCTTTAATCTGCTCCACGGGCACGAATCTTCCGTCAACCATCCGATCAAGACCGCCGACCGTACCGACCCACATGGTTCCATCCTGCGTCTCGACTATCGATTTCACTCGATTTTCGCTATCCCGGCCAGGCAATCGCTTTTCACTGACTCCGCCCTGGTCAAACACCAGCAACGATGAGCCGCCTACCCATACCCGGTGCTCCCGGTCTTCCACGATGGAGTGCACGGCGAAGGCCGAGGCATAGGCAGAGGTGTCCACTTGGCGAAGCTTATTTTGCGCCATCTGGAAGAGACCGTTGTCGGTGCCGATCCAGATGCGGCCCTGCTCATCCTCAATCAAACTGCGCACGAAGCTGTTGCTTAAACCATTGGCCTGAGAGTACGCAACGAAAACGCCATCCTTCAAATGCGCCAATCCGCCGCCATCGGTGCCGATCCACAAGCTGCCGTCGCGCGCAGTCAGTATGCAGAAGACACTGTTGTCGGCAAGAGCTGGCGTGGTTGCGTGATCGTAGAGATGGAAGCGAGATCCATCGAACTGCACTAAGCCGCCGGTTGTCCCTATCCAAAGATATCCGTCGCGTGATTGCTCCACCGCCTGCACCGTATCTTCAGGAAGGCCATCCTGAATGCGCCAGATGCGGCGGGTATATTGTTCGGCCGAAGCTGTCTTGGCAGCACGCGCAGCGGCATTGGGAGCCGAGGCGTGCGCCAGCGCCGGCAACGCGGCGAAGAGCAGCCCCCACCGCAGCACCCTGCCGCGCCAACCAGACGTCACGCTACTGCTTCGGTAACCGGACATTGCGTTGCCCTGAACGGCTGGAGTGTACCACCCCGGCAGCCCCGGCCAGATCTTCTGATCGACCTTGTTCCTGGGTTGATCTTCCGTAATTATTTTGCGCAAAGTCCTACTTTAGGCGGATTCGTGTTGTACCTGCGAGTGCATACAGTTCTACCCGATCAGAAACCCTGTTCGCAGACGCTGTGAAACCTGGCCCAAATGATCGGCCAGACGGGTTTGGTTTGCTTTTATCAAAACTTGACAGCAGGTGCTCACGATGCTGCAAGAACCGTTTCGGAGGAATTGTGATGACGCAGGTTTCCGTTTCCGCTTCAACGATCGGCCGCAGGCTCGCCACCCAATCAGGCACGATACCGGCCCTGCTGCTGTGCTTCCTGTTGGCACTGGTTCCGATCCCGGCGCGCGCACAGGCAATCTTTGGCTCCATCAACGGTCTGGTCACAGATGCCAGCGGCGCGGTGGTGCCCGGCGCTTCGATCACGCTGACAGACACGGATAAGGGCACAACCCGGGTGGTGGTCAGTTCAGCATCCGGCGACTATCTGGTGCATGACCTGATTCCCGATCATTACAAGTTGAAGGTCGAGGCCGCAGGGTTCAGCACGGCCGAATCCGAGGTCATTTCGGTTTCGGCCGATAGTTCAGCGCTGGTGAATTTCCAGTTGAAGCCCGGGAGTGCATCGCAGACGGTTGAGGTGACTGCGGAGGCCGCGCAATTAAAGACCGATCGCGCCGATGTCTCGACGACGCTGAATACCCTCACCCTGGAGGAAACACCGAATCTGATTCGCAATACCACCAGCCTGGTTCTGCTTGCGCCGGCCACGACCGCTTCCACGTTTTCGAATGCGAACGCGGAAGACCCGCAGCGCTCGATCCCCATTTCCTCGAACGGCCAATCTCCTTTTTCCGCCGGCTTTGTGCTCGACGGCGCCAACGACAAGGATGGTTTTATCGGCGAGATCGTCGTCAACCCGCCGCTTGATTCCATTCAGGAATTAAAATTCATCAACCAGAACTACGATGCCGAGTTTGGCGCCGCGGTCGCGGGCGTGACCGTGATGCAGACGAAATCGGGCACAAATAAATTTCACGGATCGATTTACGATTACCGGCATAGCGATGCCCAGCAAGCACGCGACCCATTTACCCAGTATCCAGGAAACAATCCCGTCGGTCCGGATATCCCGAACACTCTCTCCAACGTGTTTGGGGGGACCATCGGCGGTCCGATTCGTAGAGACAAGCTGTTCTTCTTTGCCGATTACCAGGGGACCCGGCAGAAGGTGGGAAACTCATTCAAGCTGACGGTTCCCACAGCCTTGGTGCACACTACCTGCACTGGAGTGGCGGGCACCAACTGCGATCTGAGCGAATACCTGCAAGGCGGCCAGGGTCAGGCCTATGACCCGGCGACGGGGGCGGTAAATGCGGATGGCGCGGCGACCGGCGCGGGACGCGTAGCCTTCGCCAACAATCAAATTCCAAACGCCCGGCTTTCGCCGGCCGCGATCAATCTACTCAAGATCATTCCCGCTCCCAGTTTGCCGGGGGTGCAAAACAACTACGTTGCAGGCGGGTTTGGCGTGTACAACTTCAACCAGGCCGATACCCGCGTTGACTATCAATTCAGGCCCACGGTACACATCTTCGGGCGCTATGGCTACCTTGGCTCCAGTCAGAGCTCGCCCGCCTCGCTAGGCGCGGTGGGCGGCAACGGCTTTGGCGTGGGCGGCTGGGCGGGCAGTGAAACCGGCGGCAACGACAGCGTGGCGGCCGGCGGTGACGTGGCCATCTCACCCAAGATGGTTACAGATCTTCGATTTTCTTACTTTCGATACGCATTCGTGGAGGCTAAGTATGACGGCGTAACTCCGCTGATGACGAATCTTGGATGGGCGGGCTTAAACACGGGTGCTCCCGGATCGGGAGGCGCGGCGCAAATGGAGATCGGCGACGGCGGCACCGCAATTGGTGAAATGTCTTACCTCGGTTCCGGAAATCATGGCGCCAACCATTGCAATTGCCCGCTCAACATGACCGAGCAGGAATATGCCTTTGTGAACGACTGGACACGCGACATTGGTCACCACTCGGTCAAGTTCGGGGCTGAGATTCGTCACCTTCAGGAACTGCGTATTCCAAGCGATGTAAACCGTTCCGGCGAATTGCAGTTTGCCAACGAGCGCACCGCCACTTCCTCCGGCTCGACTCCAGGAGGCCTGGGCCTTGCCTCCATGCTGTTTGGAGATGTCACGACCATGTCGCGATACTTCAGTACCTCCACCACCGCGACCGAACATCAGTACCGCACGTTCTTCTATGTTCAGGACAACTGGAAGGTTTCACCCAAACTTACTTTGAATCTGGGAGCCCGTTGGGAGATCTACTTTCCGGAGGCGGTTAACGGCAAGGGACTGGGCGGCTTTTACGACCTGAATACCAACACGGTTCGCGTGGCCGGCTATGGAAACATCGGGATGAATCTGAATATTCAGAATAACTTTACGTTCATAGCGCCGCGGGTTGGCTTTGCATATCAGGCAACGCCCATGACGGTGATTCGTGGCGGCTATGGGCGGGCGTACGATCCTGGCTTCTTCGGTGACATCTTCGGCCAGTTGGTAACCCAGACGATTCCTGTTCTGCAAAACCAACAATTGAGCCCGTTGGATAACGAGATCTACGATGTTGCGCGTAACCTCGATGGGACTCCCTACAACATTGCCTCTGGACCGTCAGCTCCCAATAATGCGTACGTCATACCTGCCAACGGTCAGCTTCCTTTGCCTCCCGGAATCTCTCCGACCTCGCGGCCCGATCGAATGAGAATTCCCGAGGTGGACGGTTGGAACTTAACGATTCAACAGCAGCTCGACGCGACCACTAGTTTCAGCCTGGCGTATGTCGGCAATAAGTCAACACACTCTATCCCCAACTCCACCTGGGGCGGCATCAATTGGAATGATTACACCGTGGCCGGCTTTGCCCAAGGTCTAAGCCAGTGCCAACGATCGGTGTTCTTCGCGAAAAACGGATATTGTGGCCCGGGGTATATCGGTTACTACGCAAACGAGGCGAATGCTCACTACAACTCCTTACAGGCCACGTTTGAAAAACGTTTCTCCAAAGGGCTGCAGTTGAACTCGAGCTATGTGTTCTCAAAAGCAGTCGGCGTAGCGAATGGTGGCTACTTCCAGATCAATCCTCACGCCAACTGGGGACCTTTTGACTTTAACCGTACCAATGATTTCAAGCTGTTTGGAAATTACGCGATTCCCTTTGGCCGCGGGCAACAGTTCGGCTCAAGCCTGCCGGGATGGGCGAACGCGATTGTCGGTGGGTTGGCGCTGGATGCCAATATGAACTGGGCCAGCGGGCTGCCGTACACACCTTCTTATGGTGAATGCGGATCGGACAGGGACAACGGACCCTGCCGGCCGAATCTGGTTCACAGCTTCACGCAGAGTGCCAGCGGGTTGAATGCCGCCACCCACTCGGCGACCTACTTTACGCCGGTTGCACCACTGGCGGTCAACGGGCAAATCAGCGGTCCTTACCAGCGCCCCCAGATTGAGCAGTTCGGTAATATCTCCTATAACGGCTTCTGGGGACCCGGGCTATTCACCACCGACCTCTCAGTCAGCAAGTTGTTTAACCTGTACGAGAGCCTGACCATGAAGCTTGAAGTACAGGCACAGAATGCCTTCAACCATGTCAACATGGCCAACCCCAGCACGACCTGCGTCGATTGCGCTGGGAATGGTCAGATCACCGATATCCTTGGAGGAACCTTTGCCGGGATGCGCCAACTGCAGTTTGTGGCGCGATTCAGTTTCTAGGTTTGCAGCTAACCGCATCGATTCTGTCTTGACCACGAAGGGTGGGTGGCCGGCAGTGGGGTACGTCTTGAGAGCGTAGATGTACCCCACTCAAGCCAACAGAAGGCTTGAATGGGCCACCCTTGTGATCGGGACGGCTCGATAGGTGATGCACTACTCTAGGTTTCGTCTTCTACCGGTTTAACCGGGTGGCGCAGGATTTGCTCCAGGCTCTTAGGCGCCGCAATGTAGGGTTTGCCAGGATATTTGTCGATTTCGTAGCGGTAACTCATGCGTGGTCCCGGGTAGCCTATCAGTTTCCAGCCGACCATTCCGATGTTGCCGCCGTGCATGGGGTCACAAAACATTCCCTCGACCGTGTGCGTGTGCAGTTGCTGGAAAAAGTAACTGTGCTCTATTTTTTCCAGGCGCAGATCCTGTTGATCGCCAGGCACGGTGGAGAAATCGGCACCAAGCGACGCGATGCCCGCGCGGTAGATTTCCTGCAGCGTTTCCTTGCCCTGGTAGCCATGCTCTGGAATCGATTCAATCCATGGCCCCTTCGTATAGCGATACTTGTCTTGAGCATAAGGGCTCGCCAGTTGGCGATCGATATAGATCACCACTCCGGCTTCGGTTGCGCCCGGGCCACTCTCGTCGGTGGGGAAAATGCGTTCGGCCGCCGCCTGGATAGTCTTAGCCTCGGGGCCGGTAAAGAAGCGCAAAGGCACCTTCACGGTGTCCTGCGCTATGGCGGGCAAGATCTCGCCCACCAGCGAAGACAACAACAGACCACCCAGTGCTTTTGCCGGCATCACTATGAATTCACGCCGTTTCACAATTGCCTCCTAAGCTAACGGGCCGGGCTTTTTCAAGTAATGGTCGATCAATCCATCGGCCGCCCGATGACTGACCGCCACGATACTAAGGGTTGGATTGGCGGACGAATTTTGCGGGAAAGAGGACGAGCCCACGACAAACAGATTGGGCATGTTCCAATGCTGCAGCCAGGGATTGACGACACTCTTGCCGGGAGAACTGCCCATGATCGCGCCACCCTGGATATGCGTTGTGCTGTAGTTGGCGGCGTTGTAGTGATGGAATGTGCCGCCACCGCGGTTACCGAAATTACCCTTGACCAGGGTCGCTCCTGAGACCTGGGCAATCACCTCAATCATCTCGTTCGCCACACGAGCGCCAAAAGCCATCTGGCGCATCTCGTAGTCGGTCCAGTCAAGCGTCATCCGCAAAAGCGGATCACCCCATTTGTCGGTGTACGTCGGATCCAGATCCATAAAGTTCTGCCGGTAGGCAAAATGCTCACCACGCATCTCGACCCCTGGGCCGATTTTGTCCCAGTGTTGGATCGCGGCCTTCTTCCAGGCCGAGCCCCAGTTGCGCGGGACCTCTGATCTGGGCACGCGGCCGAAGGATGCAGCGGCTGCTTCTCCTACGGCCGCCCCGCGTAGGAAGGCTCCGCCGCGGATTATTTTCTCCGGCACTTCGTGCTTGAGATCGCCTTCCAGGTCGGAGATGCCATAGCCCACCGCACCCGATCCCATAAACAAGTTCAACCGCTCGTTGAAGACGAGCATGCCGCTTGCCCCGCTGGTTACCTGATGGGTCAGGTTCTTGCCTAATGTTCCCTTGCCTGTGGCCGGATCGTATTGTTCGCCAATGCCGGACAGCATCAGCAGGCGGACGCTGTTTGGCGTCCATGCCGAAAGCACAACCACCTCGGCAGGTTGCATGGTCTCGTTCCCGTTCTCGTCCATGTACACGACGCCTTCGGCTTTGCCATTACGATGCACAATCTTGCGAACCCAGCAGTTGTTGCGCAGGGTGAAGTTCTTGCGGGTAGTAAGCACCGGCATCAGCGTGTTGGTGGGTTGCGCCTTGGCGCCGATCATACAGCCGTAGTTGGGGCAAAAGCCGCAGAAAGCGCAGCCGGGCCGGGACACGTTATCTGGATTGGTATAGCCCTGGCTCAGATTCGCGGCGGGGAGCGGAAAAGGATGATACCCCAACTGCGTAGCAGCCTGGTGAAAAAAGCCCATGGTATAAGTCGGGGTCAAGGGTGGATTTGGATACTCATGCTGGCGCGGTCCCTCGAAGATATTGCCGCCCGGGATCAGCTGTCCACGCAGGTTTCCGGCTTTTCCGCTGATGCCCATCAACTGCTCGGCCCGCCAGTAATAGTTCTCAAAATCGTCGTAAGTGAAGCCCCAGTCTTGAATCGTCCAATCTGGTGACATGCGCGCGGCTCCGAACGTTTCCCGTACGTGCGTGGCCAGGGTAAAGAACTCGGGCAGATAGCGATCGGAAATGCCGCCCCAGTGTTCTGAGGTGCCCCCGGTTCCGGTTCCCGGGCGAAAGGCGCCGTATTGACGGATGGGTGCAGCACGATCGCTGACTGAGTGCCGATGGGTGATGGTCTGGTCGGCGGGGTTCTGCACCAGGCCTACACGGCGGTTGTTGATTTCATCCATGCCGTCGGCATATTGAGCGATGTTGCGTGCCGGGCCACGCTCAAGGACGATTACATTCAAAGCGGTTCGGGTAGCTATCTCTTTCGCCATGACGAGGCCGCTCCAGCCGCTACCGATCACAACGATGTCTGTGGCTTTGAGTTGCTTCAACCAGATACCATCCCTTCGGGGCACTACGGAGTGTCATATGTTAGACGGCTATCTCCAGCGAAAGATGCGCAGCGCGATGACAAAGGGAACGACCAGCCAGGCCAGTAATATTGCGATCTGTGTCGTCTGTTGCATGAGGTTCATGCCTTGCAGCATATTGCCGCGCATGGCATCAATAGCCGCTGTGAGCGGCAGAGCTCTTACCACCGGTTGAATGATCGCCGGGAAGCGCGATGCAGAGAAGAACACCCCGGACAAAATCCACATGGGAAACATGACCAGATTCATCAGGCCAGAAGCAGACTCCATCGTCTTAGCGCGCGAAGATACCAAAAGTCCGAGGGCGGAAAATGCCATCGAGGTGAGCACGCACAGAAAGCCGAGTTGCCACAGCGATCCGCGAAACGGCACGCCAAACACCAGCCGCGCAAATCCCAAAAAGCCTACGACCTCGACGACCAGCATCAACAACCGCGACAGCAGGTATGAGGCCAGGTATTGCCAGCGCGGCATGGGCGAAGCGACCAGCCGCTTAAGCAATTTCTTTTGCCGGGATTCGACGATGGAGAAGCATAAGCCCCAGATAGCCGAACCCATCAGGTTCATTCCCAGCAAGCCGGGCACGACGAAATCGATGTAGCGTGATCCGGTTTCGTGCACCAGTTGATTCTCAGCGTGCACCGACTCATGCTGGCCAGCCGCCGTTTGGACGGCTTGATCGGCCACCATGCGTGCCGTGCGCGCATCGGGATTGGTCTCGTCGTATTTGTACGCGACACCGTCTGCCGCCGGCATGGCGAGCAACAGGATGCTGCCTGTAGCCAACGCACGCGTGCCATCGGCCTCATTCATCGTGGACGCTTTGAGCCCCTTGCTGGCGGCCAGCGCCTGGGTAAGCTGGGTGGTGGTCGCGCCCACGGGAAGCACATCCGCGGGGCGATTGCGGAAGGCGAGGCCCAATCCACCAGCAAGCAGGATGGGGAAAACAAAGATCCAGAAGATCGCTTCCGGCTCCCGCAGCAAAAGGCGAAACCGCACCATGGTCAACTGATACAGGCTGCTTTGCTGCAAACTACTCATCGCGCAAGTTCCTTCCTGTCAGGCCGACGAATACATCCTCAAGGGTGGCGGAATGGGTACGAAACTCGCTCAGATGCAAGCCGTGGCGATGGAGCGTGGCAAAGATAAGGGGCACCGCGGTATGCAGTTCCCGGACAGACAGCTGGTGCAAGCCGGCATCTACGCGATGGGATTGGACTCCGGTGATGGCCGTTAACACGGACGCGTCGACCAGACCGTCTCCGCTGATAGCGAATTCCACGATGTGCTCTCCACCCACAGAAGCGATGAGTTGCTGGGGGCTGCCAAGCGAAATGATGCGTCCATGATCCATGATGGCGACGCGATCGCAGAGCCGCTCCGCCTCATCCATATAGTGCGTGGTGAGAATGATGGTTCGTCCCGCTTCTTTCAACCCATCCACCAGGTCCCATAGGTTACGGCGCGCTTGCGGGTCGAGCCCGGTGGTCGGCTCGTCGAGAAACAGCAGTTCAGGATCACCGACCAGCGCGCAGGCCATCGCCAGGCGCTGCTTCTGGCCACCCGAGAGTGTGCCCACGCGCGCATCGCGCTTTTCTTCCAGCTGCGCGGTTCGGATCGATTCTTCGAGGGCAAGGCCGCGGCGAAAAAAGCTACGAAACAACCGGAGGGTTTCGGCGACGGTCAGCTTTTCTGGAAACTGCGTTTCCTGCAGTTGGATGCCGATGCGCTGGCGCAGTTCCTGTTCGTCGCTGGCCCAATTGCGGCCGAGTAGCTGGACCGTGCCACTATCGGGAGCGGTCAGTCCTTCGCAGATTTCGATGGTCGTGGTCTTACCAGCGCCGTTCGGTCCCAGCAGGCCGAAACATTCTCCGCGCGTGACCTCGAGGTCGAGGCCGGCTACGGCTACGACGTCGGCAAATACCTTGCGCAGGCCGCGCAGCAGAAGCGTAGGCCCATTGCCCGGTGTTGGCAGTTTGTTCGATGACACGGGTGCTCCTGAAGCGCTTCGCGATGTTCTATCTTGCCTGACAAACGAACTCTCAGAATTGCAGTGACGACGCCCTGGAATTTTATCGATTCAGCCGGGACTAACAACACATTTCTTAACCACGTCCCGACTTCTTCGGTTGCGTCCAATTTTCCAAAGTAAGGCCCGGGACGCGTTTGAATTCAGTCGTATTGTTGGTCACCAGCGTTAGCCCCAGACAACGAGCATGGGCAGCGATGAATAGATCGTTCGCACCAATCATCGTTCCGCGCTGTTTAAGGTGAGCGCGGATCTGCGCATAGTGGATGGCCGCGTCTTCGGGATAGTCCAACGTCTCGACATGGCTCAAATACACATCCAGTGCGGCTTGGTCGTTTTGGCGCCGCGGAGACACCTCGACCCCGAATAAGAGCTCGCATCTGGTCACGACGGAAATACAAACGTCGTCAATCGGAATGCTTTGCAGCCTGCGCAAGAGGTTGTCGTGCGAGCGCTTCATGATGTAGGAAGATATGTCGGTGTCGAACATGTAGACGGGCATGCTGATCAGCGTTCCTGCAGGGGCAAGTCCTCGATTCCCTCCATGAACTCTGTCGAGGCGACTGGTCCCGACTGGAGATAGGCAGACCAGTCAGCGGGACGGGCAGAGAGAATAACTTCATTGCCCAGCTTGCGAATAAACACCTGGGAAGTGTCGAATTGAAACTCCTTCGGAAGGCGGACGGCCTGGCTGCGGTTATTCATGAAAATCCTGGCGGTACGTTGCATGGAATTCCCTCCCGGGCGGGTGGCAGATACCAAAGTATATGCCACTCGCAGCCGGCTCTACAAGCGGACAACTGCAGAAAAGCCAGAAGCCGTCTGGCGACCGGGCGACCCCGCGGCACGGCGTGGCAGGCAGCTTGAGCCTATGCCCGGGCTTGGGCGATGTCGCTAGCCCAACGCGAGGGCCGCTACACCGCAGGCAATTGCGATCGAGCCGATGAGACGACGGAGAATTTGTCCCTCACTCAGGAACTTTGCCCCGAAATACATGCCGATCATCATGGACATCTCGCGCATGGGGGCGACGTGGCTGATGGGCGCCAGCTTCATGGCAAACAGCACCAGAATGTACCCGAGGGGAGTGAGCACGCCAATTCCAAGACTTTCTTTCCAATACTGCTGATAGTCCACCACGAGTGTGTCGCGGCGCCGGTAGGTTCCGCCCGAAAGCACGATGAACCGGAACAAGTTACCGGCGTAGTCGACCAGAATCGGCGAGACGAAAAGCATTTTTACGGAGTAGCCATCGACCAGCGTGTAACACGCAATGAGGCAGCCAGTGGCCACGCCCCAGAACAATCCGGCATGGTTATCTGTGTTGCGCAAAGCGGAAAGACCACCGGAAGAATACAGGATGCCAAAAGCGATCATAAGCGCGCCGGCGCCGGCGAGCAGCGAAGGATGCTCATGCAGCAACAAAACCGCTCCGCAGAAAGAAAGCAGCGGGCCCGTGCCGCGGGCCAGGGGATACACCACCGTGAGATCGCCGGCGCGGTAACCGCGCAGCAGACTCTCGGTATAGAGCAGATGGAGTACACCGGTCGCCAGCAGAAACAGCGCTGCCCGCAGGCCGAGGTGCGACCACGCCCTAGTCAATGCCCAGACCGCGAGCGGCGCGTACAACAAGGCTTCGGTCGCCGAAGAAATCCAGATGAGATGTTGGCTGTGGGCTGCCCGCTTGGCAAGAAAGTTCCAGGTGGCGTGAGCGAAGGAGGCAACGGTGACGAGCAAGAACGCTGTAGGCGGCAAGATTAGTCCCCAGAGACACGAAGTCGCTTTCGACTTTTCCCTCTGGGATTTTTGCCCTTGGGTGCGGGCCGCACGGCCCTTTGTGGCGCTTGGACCGGCGAAGACCGGAACCCTAGCCACCTCGTTCCATCGAACGAGAGTAGTTTATGCAATGCATGAGCGGGGAGCAAGAGTGTTTCGACCTGACTCTCGCGCGATTCTGTTCCCTCACTTACCTACTTTAAAACCCGGATTTCTGAGCCCCCGGCCTTCCTGGCGTAAACTGAGATGTGAGTACTCAGAGTAAGGAGAGTGCATTTTGGCGCAACTGATGAGGACATCGAATCCCGTTCTGAACGAAAAGCGTTTCGAGGGTTTTGCGGAACTGGGCGGAGGCATGACACTACAGGGAACGGTCAACAAGACCGGCCTGCTGCTGCTTTGCGCAATCGGGAGCGCGGCCTGGACATGGCACTTATTTGCAGATTCCCATTCCGTTGCCGCGGTGATGCCGTGGATGTGGATAGGAGGGATCGGTGGATTTGTCTGCGCGCTGATCACCGTGTTCAAGAAAGAGTGGTCGCCGGTAACTGCGCCTGCTTATGCGCTGCTCGAAGGGCTGGCGCTGGGGAGCATCTCTTCTCTCCTGGAGCTGCGCTTCCCCGGATTGCTATTCAGGCGGTGAGCCTAACCTTCGGTACCTTGTTGGTTCTGTTGCTTGCGTATCGCTCTGGACTGATCAAGGTGACGGAGAAGTTCCGCCTGGGCATCGTGGCTGCAACCGGCGGGATCATGGTGTTTTACCTGCTGCAATTCGGGCTCGGATTCTTCGGGGTTCGATTTACTTCCATCAACGGCTCGGGCGTGATCGGGATTGGGTTCAGTCTGATTGTCGTTGGCATCGCGGCACTTAACCTGGTTCTCGATTTCGACTTCATCGAGAATGGCGCACGCATGGGCGCACCGAAGTACATGGAGTGGTACGGAGCTTTCGGCATTATGGTCACGCTGGTTTGGCTGTACCTGGAAATTGTGCGGCTGCTGACCAAGGTGCGGGGGCGCGATTAAGTGCGGTTCAGGTTGGCATAAATATCGCTGATATTGCCGTTGACCCCGGTTTGCAAGGCCGCCACTTTGGCAAAGGGCGAGTGACTCTGCTGACTCATTCGCCCCAGGTATTCCTGATAGCCGTTCGACCGTAGCGACTTGAGCGAGGCAACGGTAATGCGCTGCTGCATCTCGGCTACGGTCAGACCCGTCGTATGCGCCTGCTCCACCCGCCCGGTCAATTCCTCAATGTAGTTGCGCAGGTTCATCATCACCGTGCGCCCCGTCTGCAGCGCTGCGTGGCCAGGCATGATGGTGTTGAAATCGGCGCCGCCGATCGAGTCAATCGTGCTCGGCCATACGCGGGGAAAGCCATCCGCAATGAAAGGCAGAAAGCCGTGGATCACGTCTCCCGTGGCGATCGCGCGCTGCTGCGGGCAGTAGACGACGACGTCTCCCGCGGTGTGAGCACGTCCGTGAAATTCGACGTGCAGATCGTACGCGGGGTCTCGCAATAGGTATGTTTTGTCGAAGGTAATAGTCGGCAGTTCCGGCGTGTAGTTGCTGAGCTCTGCCTGGTAGGCCGCGAGCTGGCGAATCTGATCCGCGCAAAATGCTTTCTCTCCGGGTGAGGTTGCGTGTGCGGCGCGCTCGCGCATGGCCTCGATCTGTTGCGGGACCGCCGCGACCGAAGCCTTCGTCCGGGCAACGGCCAGGTTAGCCATCAGGTCCCTGGTAACGGCACTGGCAATGAAATCGACCTTCTCGCCGGCTAGCCGGTAAGAGCGATTGCCTTGCGTATGGTCCCAGTGAAAGTGAGTATTGATGACATAGCGCACCGGCTTGGTGGTGACATCCCGCTTCATCTGGCCGATCAGAGAAACGGACGCCGAAGGCTTGGAATGCGTGTCGACCACCACTACATCGTTCGTCCGAACGAAGATCGCGGCATTGCTGTTGATGAGAGCCTGGGGACGGGCCTGTGCGAAGTAGATGCCGTTTGCTACTTTGTGAATGTTGAAAAGATCGGGGTCTGCGCTGGGCGCCGCGGCGCGTGCCCACGCTGCACGGTGGTAGGCCAACTCCAATATCGAGGCGCCCGCCAGGGCTCCGCCCATCAACACACGCAGAAAGTCGCGGCGCGTGGGGTGGTTCTCGACACCGTGATTGTGGGTGTGCGCAGCAGGATGATGGGCGTGGTGGTCGGGGTGCTGGTGCATCGTTCACCCTTTTCTTCAGGTCGAATCCAAGTTACATGAGTTTTAGACGGGCTGCGAAAAATTGGCGTTGCCCACCACGGCGAAATCCAGCATTGACAAGGCTGGAAGCATTATGAAAGTATCCCGGACGTTACTGATAGATGCAGTTACGCGGCCCTGAACTTTGGGCACGAGGAGACGGACTCAATGAAGAAAGTAGCCATCTGTGCAGGTTGTCTGGTCGCATCGTTGAGCATTTTTGCGCAAGCCCCGCAAACCTTCAAGGGCGAGATCATTGACAGCCAGTGTGCCGCGTTAGGCGGCCACCAGGTGATGGAGCAAAAGGGCGAAAGCCCCAAGGATTGCACCAATCGCTGCGTAGGCATGGGTGGCAAGTACACGCTCTTCGACCCTGCGACCAAGACTGCTTATCAACTCGACGATCAGAAAAAGCCGGCGATGTTTGCCGGCGCTAAGGTGTCAGTGACAGGAACCTTGAACCCAGCGACCAAGACGATTCACGTGGCCAGCATCAAGGCGGGATCGTAACTAGGCGCGTCGACTAACCGTGGTTAGCACCGAGTCTTATTGCGTGGAGGATCGCTTCACTTGCGAGGCGCCTGCTTGCTGCAGGCGCCTTTCGAGTTCTGGCTGAGCGCTTTCGGGCGGGTCAACGACCCCGACCAGTATCTTCCCCGCCCCTATTTCGGGATCCGTAAGCACTCCCTTAAAATTCGGCAGCCCCGCGCCCACGAGCAACACCACTAGCGTGGTGAGGATCGCTCCCAGCATAATCATCTCGTAGACGATGATGCCATTGGTCCATGCAGGGGAAAGAGGCATGCCTCCGGTGAAAATCGGATAGGTCTTCTGGGAGAAAGTGGTCAGCAAATAGCCGCTTGCGCCGCCCACGGCAGCGCCCAGCACCGCCCAGCGATAAGGGATGCCAGTTGCGTGCTCATCGGTAAAGGCGTAGCCCTCGTGTGGTTCGCCCGAGACGACGATGATTTGCCGGGCATCGATGTGCAGATCGGCGCTGGCAGTGCGCAAAGAGTCAAGCGCCAACTGGGCGGCTTCCGGCTCGGCGTACATAGCATAGAGCGCTTTCATTCCGGCACCTCCGCGGGCCGCGCCACCCCGGCATGCCTTGTTACCGGCTGCGGGGGCGGTGCGCACTCGGAAGTGCGGCTGTAAACCCACCTTCATTTCCCAGATGGAAATCATGGGCACAAATTTAGAGAACAACAGGTAAAGCAGCGTCATGAAGCCGAAACTCGACGCCATCAGAGTTACTTCCACCCAGGTTGGCTTATACGTGCCCCATGAGTATGGCAAAAATTTGTGCTCCAGCGGGGGCACGACGATGAGGAAGCGCTCCAGCCACATACCCACGACCACGGTACAGGACGCAATCACCGTTCCCGTGATGGTGCGCAAACGTTTGATGGCCAGGATGGGTACGGGGATGATGAAGTTACAAACCACCATGGTCCAGAACAGCGGCGCGAATTGCCTGCGAATGCTCTGCCAGAAAACTTCCATCTCCGGCGGGGAGTTGCCATACCAGGTGGTAAGCCGCTCGGCGAAGGTGAAATAAAACCAAAGCAGGCTCAGGGTCAGCAGCAACTTGCCGAGGTTTTCGAAATGGATCGGCTCGAGATAGTTTTCCAAGTGCAGCAGTTTGCGCAGGAGCGCCATGGCTAGAATCAGCGCGGCGATGCCGCTGAAGATGGCGCCCACCACAAAGTATGGGCCGAAGATGGAAGAGTGCCACATGGGGACGGGCGTCATGGCAAAGTCCCAGGAGACGATGGTGTGCACCGATACCGCGACCGGGATGATGACGATCGCCATGATGTGCATGGCGATTTCAAGCCGCTGCCACTGACGCTGCGTGCCCTGCCAGCCAAG
Organism: uncultured Acidobacteriaceae bacterium; assembly: GCA_963834445.1. Lineage (GTDB taxonomy): Bacteria > Acidobacteriota > Terriglobia > Terriglobales > Acidobacteriaceae > PALSA-350. The sequence goes on along the minus strand of CAWIBU010000009.1, from coordinate 844,431 downwards.
CGCCAGCACGCGATAGACTTTTTTGCGCAGACCGGTGGAAGCATCGCGCACCGCCGCGAAGTCCGGAATCGTGGGCAAATACAGGAACGTGGTGCTGCCGGTGAGATAAGTAGAGATGGCAAAAAAATCCCACGCCAGGGGGGAACGGAAGTTAGGCCAGATGTGGCGCTGGTTGGGATACGGGATCATCCAGAACCCGAGCCACGGTCGGCCGATATGGCAAAGCGGAATGAGGGCGCCGATGATGACGGAAAAAACGGTGATGGCTTCCGCACAACGCGTCACTGGCCGGCGCCAGGTAGCGTTGGTGAGTCGCAGGATGGCAGAGATCAGCGTGCCAGCGTGGCTGATGCCGATCCAGAAGACGAAGTTGGTGATGTCGAAGGCCCAGAACACTGGGGAGTTGAGACCCCACACCCCAATGCCGGCCCATAACTGATAACAAAATGCAGCCACGCCCGCGAGCAGCAGACTGGTGGCGAGCGCCACGGCGACCCAATACTTCGCGCTCGAGTGGAAGATGGGCCGCAGCAGATCTTGCTGGATTTGTTCAGCCGTTGGTTGCATCTTGCCAGGTGCCTCGTTCGAGATAGGTTACGTTGGGCCTGGTGCCAAGCTCGCCTAATAATTTAGTGCCGCGCGGCGCGCTCGACAACTTCGAGACCTCGCTGTTGGGGTCGTTGAGGTCACCGAAGACCAGTGCTTTTGAAGCACAGGATTGGGCGCACGCGGTTGTGAATTCCCCGTCTTTCAGCTCGCGCTTTTCGGCCTCTGCCTGGATCTCGGCCGCCTTGATGCGCTGCACGCAGAAGGTACACTTCTCCATGATGCCGACACTGCGCACGGAGACATCAGGATTTAGTTGCAGTTGCAGTGGCATATCCCACGTGGGGTTATAGAAATTGAAGAAACGCACGTTGTAGGGGCAGGCATTGGCGCAAAAACGGGTGCCAATGCAGCGGTTGTAGACTTGCCCATTCAACCCTTCTGGCGTGTGGTAGCTGGCGTAGGTGGGGCATACAGGCTCGCAGGGAGCTTCGTCGCATTGCTGGCAGAGGACGGGCTGAAAACGGATTTTAGGGTTGGGAAAATCACCCTCCCAGTAGCGCTCGACGCGGATCCAATGCATGGCGCGGCCACGCGCAGCCTGATCTTCGCCGGCGGTCGGGATATTGTTTTCCGCATGGCACGCGACCACGCACGCTTCGCACCCCGTGCAGCGATCCAGATCTACCGCTAATCCCCATTTGTGCGCCATATTCTCTTGCCTACCCTTCTTCTACCCAACTAGCGATGATTCTCTTCGTGCGGAAAACCGCTCATTCCGCCCGCGAACAAGATAAGCTTGGCTTGTTCGGGTCCTCCTGCGCGCGTGATCTTCACCCGGGTCGCTGCCCACGCCAGGGATCCAGTTGCGTGTTCGGCGAGCGGGGCGAGCAGGCCCAGCGGATTGGCGCCTCGACCGCTGGCGAAGCGGCCAAAATTCTCGTGCCCCTGGCCAACCGGCATCGCCACCATGTCAGGCGCGATGCCGGGGGAAAGAACGGCGGCAGCACGCAGGCTTCCCTGCTGCGACGCGATCTCCACCAGATCGCCTGGCTTGATGCCCTGCTGCTCTGCGGTTTTAGGATTGATCTCGACCCAACTGGACCACATGGCCGAAGTGAGCACGTCGGGCAGCTCCTGCAGCCAGGGTAAATGGGCGAGTGAGCCATCACCAAACGACTGCGATGGATAGGGCAGGAAATAGAAGGGAAAGTCTGCCGCGCTGCCGGCAAACTCCGGTTCAGCAGCAGCCATGGGCGCGGGTTTGACCGCTGGCGAAGACGATGGGGGAGGCGTGTGGGCCGGGGACGATGCGCCCCACCAGCCGCCCTGCGTTTGCGCAGCATCCCAGAAATCATCGTCTGTCTTGGCGTCGATCGAACCGCCGCGGGTGCGCAGCGGCACAAACGCCGCGCGCAGCATGGCGTCGTAGGTAGCGAATGGCAGAGCCTTGGCGACGTCGCCGCCTAATTGATGCGCCAGGCCAAGCAATACGTCGGGCATGGAGCGCGTGTCATGCAGTGGCAGCACAGCGGGCGGAGCGAGGCTGGCCACGGCCTGCAACGAACCTGATTCCGGCAGGTTGTCGAGCCAGGATTCAAGGGACGCATGGTCCGGCAAGATGAGATCAGCTTGCGCGCTGGTCTCGTCGATGAAATTACCAAAGCTGACGATGTAGGGAATTTTTGCGAGAGCTTCGCGCAGATGAAGAGACGGCGGCGCAGCAAAAACAGGATTGGCCTCGTAGAGCAGCAGCATCTTCGGCGCGTGCGCCTGCCCGGTGAATGCGCTGAGACTGGCAAGGCTCGCCTGAATCGGCGGTGTGGGCGGCAAGGACTCAGGAGTGAAGCTCAGTATGGGCCCCTGGTCGCGTCCCGTATCCACCAGCGCTTCCAGCGCATTGACGGCGAGCGCGGTAAACAAGCCGTTGGTGTGGGCAAGCGGTGCGCCACCGATGATTGCCGCAGCCGATCCACTTTTAGTCATCTCCTGCGCGAGGCGCTTGATCACGGCTGCGCTTACCCCGGTCTGCTTCTCCACCGCTTCAGGGGTAAAGTCAGGCAGCCCCTGAGACCAGCCAGCGAGCAGCGAGCCGGCACGCGACGCAGCCCCTGACGGCGCGAGTTTCTCACTGAGGATGACGTGCGCAATGCCCAACGCCAGGGCACCTTCTGTACCCGGCCTGCATGCGATCCACTCGTCGGTGTTGGCGCCGGTCTGCGACATGCGTGACTCGACCTGCACAAACTTTGCGCGGCGGCCGGGGCGGCCCTGGCGCATGGTGCCGTAACCGATGGATTGCGCGATAGGCGAGTTCCAGGTGCCGAGGAAATCGGCACCAAAGGAAACTACGTAATCGGCACGGCCCAGATCAAACGTCGGCAACGCCGCGTGGCCGAAGCTGAGCAGATTGGCCTGGCGCAACACGGCTTCATCGAAAGGTTGATACCAGATAGCGGGTGGCGCGCCATAGGCTTTGAGAAACCGCTCAATCAACACGTGGCGCTGCCCGGGCAGCGGCCGCGACATAAAGGCCAGCGAGTTAGTGGCGCCGGATGCTTGTAGTGCGGTCAGATGGGTAGCCAATTCCCGCAACGCATCACCCCAGGTGATGGGCTGAAACTCGCCCGACCCGCGTGCGCCCGTTCGCTTGATGGGATGGGTGATGCGATCCGGATGGTACAGCACCTGCAACCCGGCTTGGCCCCGTGCGCACAACTTACCTCGATTGACGGGATGCTGCGGATTGCCTTCGAGCTTTTTAGCCAGCCCCATCTTGATCAAACCCTGCTGGCCGTGGCGCACGACCGCAGCTTCCCCTTGCATCACGCGCACCAGCAGCCCACAGCCCGCGGAGCACAGCGTGCAGACGCTCGGTTTGAAAGTGGCGATGCCGGGAATTAACTCTTCTTCGGGAATGAAACGGATGAGCTGCTTGTCTGCGCCGCGGCACCCGTCGAGCGTGGCCACAACCCCGGAGAGCGCCGAAATTTTGATAAAGTTACGCCGTTCCATAAATGCCTGACTCGATCAGTAGTGACATGTCTCGCAATCGATTGAGACTTTCTTCTGGGTGTGGCAATTGAGGCAAAAACCCATGTTCATATTCACTTTGCGTTCCGCCGTTGTCTGCTTGGTGAGATCGCCGTGGCACGAAGCGCAATCAACCCCGGCAGCGATGTGCGGGGCATGGTTGAAGCGGACGTGGGCAGACTGGCTGTAGCTGTAAACGCGCACCCAGGGAATCTCTTCGCCTCGTTCCTTATAGGCTGCAATCTTCTTGATTTCGGGACGATCGGTGGCGATCGACTGATGACAGCTCATGCAAACCGTCACGCCGGGTATGCGCGGCTCTGGCCCCTGATCCACGCCGACGTGACAAAAGGTACAGGGCAAGCCTTTGGCGAGATGCACGGTGTGGGTATAGGCAATGGGCTGCACGGGATGTTCCGGATGCAGGTCGATGAAATCTCTGATGGCAGCGGATGCGGTGGGGTGTGCGGGCGTGAACGTCCCTGTGGTCACGTAGGCCGGCAACGCGGAGGCGCGCGTCGCGCGAGAGGGTAGCACGACTTCGAGCAGCGTCCAGATAGAGGCGCCGGCCACCACGATCAGCAACCACGTTCGCCAACCCAAAAAGATGCGCATAGAAAATTTCGCAGCGTGCGACGACGGATCGGCCGTGAACGTGCGAATGCTACACGACCAACGGCATAGTTGTAAATCCAGAAGATGGCGCGGAAGCCGGTCGTGAGCAACGCCGGAAATTAACACAGTGGATGAACAGTCTCGCTCTCCGGTTCGTCCATCATGTAGGCCCCTAAAAGGTAAAGGGTGGCGCCGGCAAAATCGGTTAACTTGGCAAAGAAGGAGTTTTTATGGCAGGGAATCCCAGGCAGATATTTCGTGGAATCACACGCGCTATTTTCGCCCGCTTGCGGCAGAGAGCCTCGAAGGTTGGCATCCAGGTGGCCAGCCCCCAGGGAGAAGCAGTGAAAGATGGTGTGGTGATCCGATGGGCTTATGATGCTCAAGCGGAATTGCTGGAAGTGGAATGCAAGGCTCCCTTCTGGATCAACGCCAACCGCATTCATGCGGACTTGCGACACGAAATTGAAGCGACCATTCGCGCCGCAGCCTGACGCTTCGCCTGTACTATGAGGTTTGTCCGGCTGCATCGCGTACCGATCAGACCTGGAGGACAAGCGAGGTCGCTCTACGCTCGACACTAAAAACCAAGACACTTCGCGCAGGCTGGCCTGGCTTGGCTGCCTGCTGCTGGCCGCGGCCGGTTGCCAAAATACGGTACCAGCGAATGTTCCTGCGCATAGCGATATGGAAGCGCGGCCTGCGCCGCAGGTTTATCCGACTCAGGATCGCTCAGATTACGGCGCTAACGAGGAGCGCAGCGGCAGGCGCCGTTCGCGCCGCGGACGTCCAGAGGAACAAACGGCGCCAGGCGAGTTCGATTTCTATCTGCTGAACCTTTCCTGGTCGCCAGAATTTTGCGCGACCCACGGAGACAGTCCCGAATGCGGGCGCAACCTGGGCTTTGTGGTGCACGGTCTGTGGCCGCAGGAAAACAATGGCGACTATCCGCAGCATTGCAGCGATGCGCCCGGCCCTGCGAACCCGCAGGTCGACACCGACATCATCCCGACCGCGAGCCTGGTAGAGCATGAGTGGCAGACCCACGGCACTTGCTCAGGGCTGGGGGTGGATGAATACTTTCAAGCGATCCACAAGGCCTATGCAGCGGTAAAGATTCCGGCGAGTATTGGCCTGGGGAGCGATGCCGACGGCGTGACGCCAGACGGTCTGCTCACGCGCTTTGCAGCGGCAAATCCTTCGTATCCAGCGGGCAGTTTTGCGTTGAGCTGCGGCAATAACCGGCTGACAGCGATAGAGATCTGCCTAAGCAAAGATTTGCACCCGGAGGCCTGCCAGGGCGTGCGCTCATGCCGGGCGAACGTAGTGAAAGTGACGCCACGCTGACCTGGCAGCCCTTTAAGGAGCAGGAGAAGGGGCGACCGTGGAAGGCGGTGGCGTGGGCTGAGCCGCCCTCGGGGCACCGCTCTGCGCCCCGAGGCGGGCTAGCTTTTCTGCTTGTTTGCGTTTGTGATGGCGCACGATGTCTGGCCAGAATTCGATGACTTCGCTACCCACAATCGCTTCTGCTGTGACCGTGAATCCGCGCTCGAAGGTTTCACCGGTGGTGCGATCAGACTCCGGATAATAGAAGTTCGAAACGGCAGCGCCCATCAAGTTGCCGACGACGTTTGCGTAGTTCGGGCCCCAACTGCCATTGTCGCGCTTGCACCACACGGTGCTCGAAGCCGCCCATAAAGCACGCGTCGGGAAACTGCCGCTGCCTTTTTGGAAATAGCGCGGATCTTCTTTCAGCAGACTGGCCAGCACCGCATTCCCCAGCAGGTTACCGGTAAAGTAGTCAGTATAGGAGGCGCCGAATCGCTTGGCGTACCCCTCCATTCCCTGGTGGTATTCGGGAAAGCTATTCTCAGCCTGATCGATACCGGCGCCAAAACCTGCCAGCAAAAAGGGCCACGGGTCGGTCGCGCTCTTGAAAAAGAGCTGGTACTTATGCTTCGTACTCAGCGGAAGCGCGTCTTTGTTGGTGGTGGTATTAAAGGTGGCCATCACACCGAAAACCCGTTGGTGTTCCTGTTTTTCCAGCTGCGCCTGCGCCTCAGCTCGCTTTTGTTCCTCGGTTTGGGCAGGGACGGACTGCGACTGAGAATAGCCTGTAGCGGTGCTGCTCAGGGCGGGTTGCGCGAGCACCGATGGATCATCAGGCAGATCCAGAGGGGTATCCGCCGCGTAGGACCGCTCGACCCCACCCGAAAAAATTGAGAAAACTGCAAGCGATGCAGCCATCATCCACCGCTGTCTAATCAATCGGGCTGCCTCAATCCTGTGAGAGATAGAAAAATGCAATCGGTACTCCGGGATCAATCTGGAAATCACTCTCAGTCGAACAATCCAATGCCCGGACGGAACCAGTGAGCAGACCGGGATTTTCGCCTCGAACCTGGTCTTCGGTCCGAATTGCTGCGCGCAACTCAGTTTGGCTGCGAAAAGGGATGTTGTCTGAAGGGATCCCGAATATCAGGTCGACGGTTTAGCGCAATGGCTCACGAGTCTGACTCGACTTGCTCCACAGGTAGGATTATGAACCTACAGCCCTTCGCTTCAATAGCTGCCGGGGAGCTATCTCTAAGTTTACTATTGTTGCCTTTCAGGTGCAAACAAGAGGATGCACCCAGGAGGCGCAGCTGGTTAGACCAAATTGCGAGGTAAGAGGTGCAGAATCAATACGCGTGCTTGGGGAGGTGGAGGCGCGGGATGGAATTGAACCACCAAATAAGGCTTTGCAGACCCTTCCCTTTTCTTTTTGGGTTCCGCGCCGTCGTTGCAAACAAGAGTTCCGAGATATTTACAGAGAACAGGTGCCTTGCTAAAGGTAATCGAAAAATTGAGGACGATCACTGTTGCGAACGAAAAGCTGCGATTCTTCCCGTTTCCTCATAAAGTCCCTCCCCCGAAAGAATCCATGAAGAAGCTCGTGAAGAATCGCCGCTTGAAAAAGAGAATACGCGGGTGTATCGAAATGCGGCACATCCCATGAGTAACTTTACTCATTCCAAGTGGTAACGCTCGGTAACCAGTATAGTGGCGAGCCGGTGCACCTCGTCCTTGCCATTGCCCTTTTTCTGGGATTCGAGGTCGCCACATAGACAGGGGCCCACTACGGTCGGGTTTCAGTGAGCTTCGACTGCCACGGGATAAATCGCGATGTTGGAGGCAATGATCGCGCAATTCGGCAGGCGGGTGTCCGCAGCGTCTTTTAATCAGGTTGGGGCTGGAAGCCACGCGATCGTAAAACCCCTCCAGCAGGATATCGGGGGTAAGGGTTCCGGGGTGGACACGGGTGATCCCAGCCTTGGACGCGAAGGATCCACGGCAGGCCGGGACAGGTGGTGCACCCAGAGATTTGCTTTGCCTTCCTGCAGGCGGATGAAGACGTTTGCCCGCTGAAAGAGGTTGCTGATTTGTTTGCGGGAAAAGCCGTCTTGCGCTGCCTCGGTGGGTTCGCGAATACGGTCGGCGCTGAGGGGTGCGTCGTCACGCTTGAAGGTGCTGAGGATTCTGGCGAATTCGTCGGAGAGCACGACAAGGCGGCCGGTGGGGGCTGCTGATTGCTGAGGCCGAGGGTGGTGAGGCGAGCGCGGTACGCGAGTGGAGAGCCAGGGCGCATCGGCCTTGGCGAAGAGGTTGGCAATAAGATTGCAGCGGGCGCCTTTGCGGCCTTTGCTGACGATGCGCCCGGCTAGGCCGCGGAGAGCGTCTTCGCCCATTTCTATCGTAGGGCGGTGGTGGTTCAGCGAGGGGTTTGGGGCGGTGGGGCGCGCGGTTGGCGCGGGGGAGGATGGAGTTGCGCCTACACGCCGAGCAGCTCTGACAGGCGGTGCTCGATTTCGGCCAGGGTGGACCCCGTAGGGGTGGGCGACTGCGCCGTCTGCGGTGATGGGTTTCACATGAATAAGAAGCATTTGGAGAAATTAAGTCGCGCGCAGCATATTGAAATTAAATCGATGCTCACGCGCGAGCAGTTACCGGAGAGGGTTGGTTGCGGAGTGAGGGGTTACCCCGTCTACTTACTTAGTGTCTTTAATGGTAACGTTCTTGCGATGGGCTTGGCGCTTATGTGGCAAGCTCGCCCCGTGTACTTTCGCGCTCGCTCCATCGAACCAGCGTCACATCGTAACTGCGGAAAGCAATGAAGCGGATATCGTTTTCGTTCATCGATACCACCACGTCTTCGTGGAACCGGATGGGCACATGGGGGTCGCGAGATAGAAAGGTCGTTCACACCCAGCATGACCTGCAAAAGGCTTTGTCTCTTCAGCGAGAAAGTCTCCTCCGTGGCCTTTATCTCGAGCGCGTCGTCGTGTCGTTAAACGTTCTGAATGTCTTAGTTCATTGAAACAACGCTCGTTCAACAATGGAAGTATTCAAAAAAAGTTGCAGCAGCTTGCAGGTGTCATCGGCTGCGCCAAATTCGGGCCGGAGCGGGTCAGCCCACTTGTCCCAGAAACCTTCACAATTCCCGGTAGGTTTGGACAGGGAATCCAACTTGATCACTCCAGTTTTTTCGTGCGGCTGCTGCCTAAGGAGTCAGGTCAGATGAATGCTCAACGAGGGCATGAGTCGTTGCAGATTCCTTAGCGAGCGGGCATGCCAAGGCACCGTATCAGAAGCGAGCACCAGAACCTCGATCCCGGTGCGGTCGCGCGCTTCAATGACAAATCGGGAGAGCATGGTGATGCCGGAGCTGTTGAGAAAATTTAGTTCCCTGATATCCAGCACAATCGGCCTGTCGGCGCCGACCAGGGTTTCCTTAAGCATATCGAGAATTGGTGCGTAATCCTCCGTCCCGTAAAGGCGCGGCGCGCCTTTGAAAAGAACGGTGGAGTTTTCCTCCTCTAGCTGGATATCAAAGGACTCTCCATGAATGTTTTTCAAACGGACGCTCCTGAAACATTCGTGAGAGGCAAGACCGCGCTCGTGGTAACGGTCACACTCTCGGATTGGGTGGGGTCGACGTCAAAGCGCCAGTCAAGCTGGGCGTCGTAGTCACTGATCATCGTCAGCAGGCCCAGGCAAGACATGGTTGAACCGCCGGCCATTCGGACGTGGGTGCCTCACACCGTGATTCAACCGTTTGTCTTTGTAAAGGAGCTGCCGCGCGTTTCGAGCCAGCAAAGCACTTTTGGTACTGAGCTTGAGGTGACGCCGGGCGCCGAGGTTACTGGTAGCTTTCTCGGTGGATTCGATTACGACGTTCTGGGGGTGCTCCAGAGAGGCAGCTATTCAAATAATTCGATCAGCTCGGCCGCCGACTATGTAAAGGCCGGCTACAGTGCCTCGCACCTGACATGGAAACCGCGTCTGCGCGGCGAGTATGAGTATGCTTCCCGAAACCCACACACAGATATACAGAGGCATGGTACGTTCGACCGCAGTATCCAACCAACCATAACGCATTTGGCCTCACCGACCTGTTTGGTTATCAGAACATCAAAGAGGATCGCGTTAATCTCGATCTGAATCCGGCCCGGCACCTGACCCTGCTGCTGCAGCAGGGGTGGTTACAGGTGGCTTCGATCCACGAGAATGTCTATAACGGAACTGCTGGAACCCTCATCACGGCTCCTGCAGCGGGCTTTAAAAGCAAGGACCTTGGTCGCGAGTTCGATGCCTCGGGCAGATATGTATTCGGCAACTATCTGGTGATGAATGCGGGCGTAGGACACTTCTTCTCCGGCACGTTGATGCAACAGAATGCCCATGTAGCGCCGCTGACGATTGCCTATCTGGGCTTGACGTATCGGTGGCTCAGTCAGTGACCCGCTGAATAGTGATGTGTCCGGTCGTTCCATCCGCACCCAACCCCCTGCCGCCATTCACGTTACTGAAAATAGCGTGCTCTGCAAAGTTAGCTAAACCCCGTCATTCAATCGCCGATAACCTTCAGCAGTCAGGTGATTGATTTCGGGGCTAAAGCCGGAATCGTCAACGCACTTAGATCCATGCCCGGCAGCCGCCACCCTGCTTCAGACGAGATTTCCGTTGATGGTTGGTGCCGTAGCGGGGCTCAGGACCGCGGGTCTGTCACCAGACGACTGACTTCAAGATGGCAGGCGAACCGGTAAAAGTAACGACCGCAGGTACAGCCAAACGCAGCGGTCGAAAAGGAATGCAACAGCAATGTGGCTAACCAGAGTCTTTGTATTTTTCTTTGTTCTGATGTTGGCCGGTTTGGATTCGGCGAGGGCGCAGCAGGCGCCAGCGGCGGCGGATCCGTCCCCCGGAACCACGGGACAGCTGCTGGAGCTGCTGAAAGCGCAGGACGCACGCCTGAAGGAACTGGAAGCGCACGTAGCTAAATTAATGGCCGCGCGGCCAGCCAGCCCAGGGGCAACACCCACCGCTGCGCCCACTGCTACTGCAGGTTATCAAGCCAGCTCTATGGCGTTGATCTTGCTTGAAACCTCGAAGGCGAGGACTTCCCTATCAGTACAGGACATCGTGCACTCCCCCTCCGGAAGTTCGGCCAGCAGATCTGCATAGCTGGTAACCTCGCACCCAGGAAACACCGCGAAGCCTATAGTATCGGCCATTCTGCAGCTAACGTTGATCAAGGCGGCCAGATTCCAAGGGTCGTGCTTTTGTCTCGGGGAGTGATGATTGGAGACGATGGCTGCGAAGTCCGCCGGCAATTCCCAGTCCGCGATCAGGTGTCTTCCCGCCTCACAATGATCAAACCCAAACAGGTCTCGCTCGCAGGGCAGAATGCTGCTGGGAGATCCGCTGTGGTTCATCGATAGAGTGTCGTATGCCTGGGGACGGATAACTACCATTGCCAATCGGCCGATATCGTGCAGAACGCCGGCAGTGTACGCAGTGTTTCTGTTGACCGAGCCCCCCTGGGCCAGCTGCTCTGCTATCAATGCACAAGCCAGGCTGTGGCGCCAAATAGCGCGCAAGGAGAGACGATTGAGCGATTTGCCAAGATAGGCCCTAACTCCAACGGTTAGACAAACGCCTTTGAGGCGGTGAAGGCCGAGAACGGCGATGGCTTGCAGAATGCTGGTGACAGGCGCCCGCCGAGCATACAAGGCAGAGTTTGCAATCGTGAGCACTTCGCTGGAAAAGGACGGATCGAAAGAGATGAGGTCGCCGAGCTGACGCATCGACACGTCTTCGTTGCTCGACAATTGGAGAACGCGGATGGCGATTTGAGGAAAGGCAGGAATCCGCAGGTGAGCCCAGGGTATCCCGGCCGCCTGGTCACGCTGTCCACCGATCTGCACAGTCTGGGCATCCCTTCGTTGTGCACTTTCGATAAATCGGACGGAGGGTGTGCTTCCCGCCGGAGGGACGACCAGAGCAAGGTTTATCGACTCTGCGCGCCTGTGTATGGAATATCGGCAGCCGCAGGGATCGTCTTTAAATGTTCAGTTCGTGCGTTGTTGAAGTTTGTTCATCGAGCGGTTGTTCCCTGAAAAGGGAGCAGAGCGTACATGCGCTTTTGCGTCACCATACTCCGCTTGCGAAGTGAGACCACCCAGACACTCCGCCTTGCATCTCTTCGTACAGTAGCTGCAGGGAGCATCACGATTGAGCAAACACCTGGTGGGAAGATAGCGCGGTGACTCCGCGTAAAGCCAGTCGAGGAGAGTCGTTCAACCGCGTGAGGATTTCTCATTCCGCCTCTGAGGTACATGGGGGCTGCCGCAGGCGCAATTGAGTTCAGTTCCTTTCAACATTGGGTTGCTTCGAGGGTTTGCTTTATGGCTGCCGTGGCACGTGCATTTGTAGGTTATTTCTTCCTGGTTTTTATCGTGCGCATCGTGGGCAGAAGGCCGGGTAAACAGATGACGCCCTTCGAGTTTGTACTCATCTTCTTCATCGGAGGGCTGGCGTTGACAGCGATGGTGGGAGACGAGGTTTCGTTCACCAACGCCATCTGCCAGATCATCACCATCGGATTCGCGCACTACACGTTAGCCTGGGCGCGTTCCAAGTCCCGCGCCCTGGCCCGTTTAGTGGATGGAACTCCGCTGATACTGCTGGAGCACAAGGCGTGGCGTTCGCACACGCTGCGCCATATGCGCATCAGCGACGACGACGTGATGGCCTCGGCGCGCGACTCGGGGTTGAAGACGCTGGCGCAGGTGGACCGCGCGGTATTGGAACGCAACGGAGAAATCAGTATCTCTCCGGCGCAGGCAATTCCTCGAAAACATTAGGGAGCAGGCATGGCGACAGACTCATTTACCGAACCGGTGGAAGAATCGGTTTCTAAAGTCAACAGCGAGATTGAGGTTGGCGAGGACCTGGATTTTCAGCGCAAGTGGTGGCGCTTTGAGAATGCTGTCTGGATCATTTTTTCCGTGATCATCGTGCTTGATTTATGCGGCGTGTTTGGACGCGGCCCGGTGGCCAAAGCTGAGCGTCGCGCAGGGGACGGCAGCATCGACGTGAAGTACGAACGCATTGAGCGCACCGAATCACCCTCGATCCTCACGATTCGCTTCGGACAATCGGCGATTATGGACGGAAAGATCAAGCTCTACATCAGCGAAAGCCTGGTGCGCGGGCTGGGCACGCAGCGCATCATTCCCGCACCGCTGGCAACAGAGGTGGGCAATGGTGGTTTGACCTACACCTTTCTTGCCTCCAAGGTCCCGGCTTCAGTGGATCTGGCACTGGAGCCATCCGGTCCGGGTCTGTATGCGTTCACCATCGGAGTTGCCGGGGGCGAGCCGGTACACGCCAAAGTTTTCGTGGTTCCTTGAGGAAACTGCCGTGGCTACCATTATTCACGCTGTACTTGGATACTTTTTTCTTTTGCTCGTGGTGCGCGTGCTGAGCCGCAGACCGGGTGGCCAACTCACGCTGTTTGAGTTTGTCATTGTCTTTCTGATTGGCGGCGTCATTATTTTGAGCACTGTGGGAAAAGACCGGTCGATCACCAATTGCGCCACCGCGATTTTGGCCATTGGCTTTATGCACTGGGCGGTGTCGGCTATCAAGAGCAAGTTTCCCCGTTTTGGAGCAGTTGTGGATGGAACGCCGCTCACCCTGCTGAAGAAGGGCGAGTGGCAAAACGAAGTGATGACGGGCATGAAGATTGATCCGGAAGACGTGATGGCGGCGGCGAGGACGAAAGGTGTGGCCTCGATCTACGACGTCGCATACGCGATTCTCGAACGCAATGGCGCAATCAGCATCATAAAGAACGAGCAAAAAACCTAGGGCAAGCGGGGCAAAATCGCCGTGAAGCGTGTGGACGAAAACCAGACCGTAGAAACCGATGTGCCCGCTCGTCTCGATCGGCTTCCCTGGAGCCGCTGGCACACGCGAATCATTGCCGCGCTTGGCACCTCATGGCTGCTGGACGGGCTCGAGGTCACGCTTGTCGGCTCGCTCTCGGGGGTGCTCGAGAGCAAGAACGGGCTTTCGCTCAGCGATCAACAGGTCACCTCGGCGGCGACGTTTTATCTTGCCGGCGCCGTCGTGGGCGCCATCCTGTTCGGGTACCTGACAGATCGTCTGGGCCGCAAGAAGCTTTTTCTGGTGACGCTGGCCACTTACTCACTGGCCACCATCGCGAGTGCTTTTTCGTGGAATTATTTGAGCTTCTCTATTTTCCGCTTTTTCACCGGGTGTGGCATTGGCGGCGAGTACTCCGCCATCAACTCGGCCGTGGACGAGCTGATACCCGGCAAGGTGCGCGGCACCGTCGATCTGGTGGTAAACGGAACCTTCTGGATGGGCGCGACCCTGGGTGCGCTGGCGGCCATGTTCCTGCTGCAGGGCCATGGCTTATCCGCCGCTCATAGCTGGCGATATGCCTTCGGAGTTGGGGGCACACTTGGCGCCGCCGTCTTAATACTTCGTCTCTATGTTCCCGAGAGCCCACGCTGGCTCATGCTGCGCGGCTATGAAGAGCAGGCCAACAAGGTGGTCAGCGATATTGAAGCCAAGGTTTCCCGAGGGAACCCAGGCAGCCTGCCTGCACCTGAGGGAAAGAAGCTCAAGATCACGGTTCGCGACCACACGCCGCTCAAAGAAATTTTTCGTAACATGATGGGCGACAATCGTCAGCGCTCCTTTCTAGCTCTTACCTTAATGATCGGGCAGGCGTTCTTTTTCAACGCGGTTTTCTTCACCTACGCGCTGGTGGTGAAGACCTTCTTCCATGTCAGCAACGACAACCTGCCGCGGTATTTATTGCCCTTCGCCATCGGCAGCTTTCTGGGACCGATGGTGCTGGGCCCGCTCTTTGACAAGATAGGGCGCAAGCCGATGATCACGGCGACCTATGGCGCGGCCGGGCTGCTGCTGCTGGGCACGATCTACCCGTTTGCCCATGGGATGTTGGGCCCGCGCGGACTTGGCATCTGCTTCACGGTGATCTTCTTTATCGCCTCTTCGGCGGCCAGCGCCGCCTATCTGACGGTGAGCGAAATCTTTCCCCTTGAGATTCGTGCCTTTGCCATCGCCGTTTTTTATTCGATGGGAACGCTGGTGGGTGGGGTGGGAGCGCCGCTGCTGTTTGGCTTTCTCATCGCCAGCCACTCGCGCACGCACGTGGGCATGGGCTATCTACTGGGTGGGCTGCTGATGCTGGCGGGCGCGGTGTGTGAGCACTTCATCGGCGTGGAAGCGGCGGGCAAGTCGCTCGAAGCCATTTCCTCGCCGCTGCAAAGCGCGAAGTAGGCGCGGCTGGTTCTCAGATGGCTGCGGTCCTAGCTGGGCGAAGCAAGCGACCTAAATTTTCCAAATCCCGTTCTGCGTGCGACTGGCGCATATACAGATTGGCCTCCTGATAGCGAACCGCGATCTTCTCATCCATCGATAATGGATAGGGGCCGTAGGCGCGAGCAAATCGCTCGAGGACTTCCGTGCCCATTTGCTCGGTCAAATGGCGGAGTTGCAAGGCGCGCACCTGCCCTGCCTTTCCATCACAAGGCGCATCATCTATCTCGTCGCCTGCCTGTCTCAGCAGCGAGTCCATACCCCAAACGGCTGCCTGCATCGCGCCCAAGTGAGCCAGGGTATGAGGGTCCTGGCGCCGACTCTCGAGGGCGAAATCCAATAAGCCGGCCACACCACCCGCCCAGCATGCAGCGGGACCGCAAGCGCCATGCCAGAAGCCTGGCCGTTCGAGGTACCAGCCAGAACCGCCCACGGCCGCGTCGGGCGCTACCTGCGCATCCAGAAATGTGATTGCGCCCGTCTGCGTGGAACGAAAGGCTTCCACTTTCCATAACTGCAGATTAGTCACGATATGGTCACGGTTGTTACGCAGATCGACATCGACGAGGAGTTGTTGCGGAAGACCCACGGTGACGAGCGCGCGGTCCACGATGCCGATGCCACTGCAGAACGGCTTACTACCGCTGAGCAGATAGCCTTTGCCTCCTGGTTCCAGTCGAAGTGCATGGCCCGGAGTTTCTGAGGCCCACACCGCGTAGAGGCAGCCGGGTTCAGGGACGCGTCCGGCTTCGGCAAGAATGGCCAGCGCATCCCAGTGGGCTTCAGCCAACTTTGCCAGGCTGAGATTTTCGCGCGCGGTCTGCGCCAGCAGGCGAAGCCGCTCCGCGGTATGCCCGCCCCCGGGCAGTGGCAGTTGCTGCGAGACAATGGTGACCAGGCGGGCCTTTAATTCTTCTGTGGTCATCCGGCAAGCCTGTTATGCGCGGCCAACGCAGCGGCAAACCCCAGCGCAGCTCGGCCGACTCTTCTGCCGCTGGTAAGGACACACAGGCGGGCATCGGACACGCGTTTATGGCGGCCGTTTTGCAGACGCCGCCAGAGATCATGGTCCTCCGCGGTCGAAAGGTCTTGCCAGCCACCTGCCTGAAGATAGGCATCAGCGCGCACCCCAAGATTGGCTCCGTGGACGTGGGGGTGGGTGCCGTCGGCGTGGATCAAATAGGAGCGACGGAAACGTTCGGAAACGAAGGCTTCATGTTCGGCAAAGGAGTCCACATCGACGATGCCTGCGACTGCGGCAAAGCCAGCGTTGGCAAAGGCCAGTTGATCGTTTAACCAAGTGGCAGGCACCTGGCAGTCGGCGTCGGTGTTGGCCAGCCAACAAAGATTGCGAGCGCCGCGGTAGCGTTGCAAGGCGCGCTCGGTGCCGAGAGCACGCGCCGCGCCCACACAGCCGGCATCGGTTTCAAGCACCACGCCGTTCCCGTAAACGAAGTCGCGTGCGATCTGGAAGGTGTCATCCGTCGATTGATCGGCGACCACAATCAGGTCTGTGGTTACGTGAGAAGGCAGCGCCTGGCGGGCGCTCTGCACGGAGCGCAAACAACGCGGCAGCATCTCTTGTTCGTCGCGGGCCGGTATCACGATGGCCATGTGCCAGGGTGTGTTCACAGGCGCACCAGACGATCTAGCTTCATGCTTGGGTCGCGCTCCGTGTGTTGCAAGCGAAGCCTGGGGTGGGCGAGAAGAATGTTATTCACCTCTTCGCCCGAGATGCGGTGGTCCTGGGAATGGCCCAGCCAATGTGCGGCGAGCACGGTAGCGCCTGGGGCGAGAGAATCGATCAGAGCGCCGGCAATGCGTTGCCAGTCGTGGCGAGCGAAGTAATAGCCGATTTCGCTTAAGACGAGCAGATCGAAATCCTTCGCCGGTGTTCCCTGGGGCAATGCGGCGCAATGAATTTCCACTTGCGGCAGATGGGCGCAACGCGCCTGCGCCTGGGCGACGGCGGTGCGTGAAAAATCGATGGCGTACACCTCGTCGCAGTAAGCCGCAAGACGCTCGGTGAGCACACCGATCGAACAACCTGGCTCAAAGGCGCGGGCATAATGGCGATGGGCGATGGCGCGGATGATGGCAGCGTAGCGCTGCAATTCGTAAGCGTTGCTGGCAAAGCCCCATGGGTCCACTTGCTTCTGATATTTAGCTTCGAAAAAAGCAGCGGAGGAGGTGGAATGCATTTCGCGGCTCACCGAATGTAAACCTCAAACGCCCGTTGCGCGGGCGCCAGCAGTTGCGGTGACAGGATGGGCTGGCCGTCGGCGTGCTCGAATTGAGAGGCGTGGGCCTGCAATGCGTGCAGCTTCGACTGCCGTTCCTCCTCGCTGAGGTTAAGCTTCGTGATCGGGAGCCCATCCAGCATGCACGGCTCGCCCCGGTGCCAGGTCCAAAACAGGTAGCAGGTGAGGGCCAGATTCTTTTGTTGAGCGACCCGCGCTGCCGCCCGCCCCGCTGCCTCATGGTCGGGATGAAAGTCCCGGTGCCAGGGCGCGACCAAGTGGGTGTCCGCGGTAACAAGGGGTAAGAGGCGGTCGACGAGCTGGTCCTCATAGTTGGAAACATTTCGATCGGGCAAACGAAGACGGTGAATCATGCGCTCAGGAACACCTAAGCGATGGAGAGCCTCGGTCTGCTCCTGCACGCGAGTTTCGCCGAGATCATCTAGGTCCGCATAGGCGTTTTCACCATCTGTGATGGCGACGATTGTCACCGGAACATCCGCGCCGCGCAGTTTGGCAATCAGGCCCCCGGCGCCGAGCGTCTCGTCATCGGGATGAGGTGCGAGGATCAGCGTCGGCAGCAGCGGCGGCTCCCAATCAGCGAGACCCTGCAATGCGGGAAGCCATGCAGCTTCCTGAGTGAGAGGAACAATTGTCGGCATATCCAGAGTCGCTCCGAAATTGGATGGCAGGAAGTAATACCTCATGTTGGATGCAAAGAGCTATCTGGCACAGTTGGGGTTCTTAAAATGAAGGAAGCACGATCAACAGGGCATCCGCGAAGATCGGCGGCAATCGCGCGTTGGCATCTCGCTAACTTTGCCCTCGCATCTCAGGGATGATGCCTGTGCTCGTCTGGCATGGCCCGTCGCGGCCGGTGTGGGAACAGGTCTTTTGACGAAAGCACCGGTGTTTCCCGTTATGTCAAAACTGAGAAGCCGGCTGTAAACGTGCGAACTAAGCGAATTAAGCGCCCTTACCCTGTTTCCCTGCGGGGGAAATTTAGCGAAAAAACTGCGCACTATGCGCACTAAGCGCACTAAGCCCCCCTGCTCGCCCCTCCGCACGGGAAAGTCGGCTGTAAAAGTGCGAACTAAGCGAATTAAGCCCCATGCTCTGTTCCCCGGCGGCGAAATTTTGGGAAAAAAGTGCGCACTATGCGCACTAAGCCCCCCTGCTCGGCCCCGCCCGGGAAAGTCGGCTGTAAACGTGCGAACTAAGCGAATTAAGCCCCTCCCTGTTCCCCGGCGGGGAAATCTGGGGGAAAAACTGCGCACTATGCGCACTAAGCCCCCTCGCCCCCGCCCGGGAAAGTCGGCTGTAAACGTGCGAACTAAGCGAATTAAGCCACATTCTCTTTGGCCAGGGGTTGGCGCGCGGTTCGCGCGGGCGCGGAGCAAGGGTGCAGTTGCGCCTGCACGCCGAGCAGCTGCGACAGGCGATTTCGGCCGGGTGGACCGGTGAGTGGGACAGCGACCTCGTTTATAGGGATAGGCTTCACATAGATAAGAAGCATTTTGGAGGAATTAGTTGGGTTGGCAAAATGAAAGTAAAAATCGATGGTCATGCGCGAGCAGTTACCCGAGAGGGTTAGCTGCGGAGCTACAGGTTACTCCGCGTACTTAAGCAAATGTACCCCACTCAAGCAGAGCTTAAACGGGCCACCCGACTTTATGGCTTTCCATACTCTGTCATTTACATGTCTCTGCACGAGAGCCAGCTCTTACCGGATCGCTAAATTTCTGGCCGAAGCTGCTCGTAAGGCGCGGTGATTCCGTCTTGCCGTTGGTTTGGCCGGTGAATCGTCGGTCGTTCAATAAAGTGATTCACTTGGACGAATAGTCGGTTTACGGACATTTGGCCAACGCCTGAGGAATCAGGGCGCAGCCCAACAGAGTCATACCGGGTGCAGAAGCCTTATCGTCAGATGGTTAATACGTATATGCTGTCCCCGCATAGCCACCCGATGGCAAATCGCTCAACTGGATGATCCGCAAAATCGATCTCGAGATGGATGCCGTGCGCTACGCCACAGCAGCAGCCAACGGTGTCAACTTCTGTCTCCAGATCGGTGGGCCGAACGATGGCGCCTTTTTGCGCGGCCGGCGCTGTTAAGCAAGCTTTCCATTGAGTGTCGGCAATTTAAGCTCACCTGAATTGACATTGACGCGACGGTCAATGGAGACGCGATCTTCATCGAAGACGCATACGACGGTGTCACGAAAAGCCGACTCAACGAATTGCCAGGTCATCTCCAACTCAGACGGGCTCCGCCATACCGCACCCGCAACGACACGCATGCTTTCGGGTTGATATTCGTGATGCAAGCGTGCTCCGGTCATGGTCGTACTTTGCTCGATCCACCTGCCTATGCCGGCGGTGACGGAGTGCGACCCCCGATCATCAATGAGCGAGTAACGGACACTGCTTGGCAAGAACTCAAATTCAACCGTAGAAGCGGCCTGATCGTTCGATTTGAGTTTGAAGAGGCGGCCGGAAACTCTTGCTGACGTAGGCGAATCGCTTGGCGGGCAAGGCTTCAGTAGTCGAAGTTGGGATTCGCGCTGGCTAAGAGCGGCTGTATCGGGCGACAGCGGGAGTGCTGAAGACTCAAACGTTGATGGGAAGTGTTTCCAAATCGGGGGGGGAATTTGGGGCCACTTTCGATGGCAGCGAAGATCGCCAGCACGGCATTTTGCTCCGGAAAGACGATGGAGAACTGACCGAACAGCCCCGCTGCGTAAAACGCACTGCCGGGCCCGATCCACCACTGATATCCGTAGGGACCGTCGGTCACCTGCTTTTTGGAGGCCTCGGAAACCCATTTGGCCGACAGTAACTGCTTGCCGCGCCAGACTCCCTTCTGCGCGTACAACATGCCGAGCTTCAGCGAGTCCGCGGTAGACCAACTCAAACCGTTTCCACCTGGCGTGACCCCTTCGGGGTCACATCCCACTGAAAGTCGCGAATCCCCATGGGTTCGAGCATTCGCGGGCGAAGATAGTCGGCCAGCTTCTGACCTGTGGTCTTTGTGACGATAGCCGACAGCATATAGCTGGCGGCACTGGTGTACACCCACTTGGTTCCCGGCGGGTAGACAACGGGAATCTTCATAAACTCTGCAATCCAACTGGACTTGAGTGGACGCCACACTGACCCGGATGTTTCATGATCCTGTCCCGTGCGCATCGTCAGCAGATCGCGAACGGTCATCGCCAACAGATTCGGGTCTGGATCGGGCGGCAGATGCTCAGGAAAAAACGAGACGACCTTGTCGTCCAGGCTGAACCTGCCTTCATCAATTGCGATGCCGACTCCGCTGACCATCACGCTCTTGGTCAGCGAATGCGTCATGTGCATGCGCTGTGGTTGATATGGCCACCACCAGCCTTCGGCGATCACTGATCCATTGCGCGATAGCATGAAGCTGTGCAGTTCCACGCCCAACTGCTCGAGATCCGCCAAAAAGGCCAGGATTGAGGTAGAGCGGACTCCCTGAAGCTCTGGCTGGCTGCGGGGCAGACCATCGCCCGCATCGCGCGCGCTTGCCGCCCAGGCGGCTTGAATGCAATCTGAAATAGCAACGCCGCCCAGCAGCAATTGTCCGAACCTGCGTCTGCTGATGCATGGCTGCAGGCTTACACTGCCGAGAAGTTCGGCGGGGAAGGCACGATCAAACTATATCCCACCAACGAAGAATAAATTCATTCAGGCGAGTGCAACGGCGACTTCGGGAGCGATTCGCTACGGAGATTCGGTCTGCTTTCCAGGATCGATATAAAGCCAAAGTGAGAGTCCGCCCTGAAGTGTCTTTCCGACCCCACCGGCGGCCATGAAGCGTCACGGTGCTTCTGCAAGCAGTACCTCGGCGGGGACGAAGGTGAGGCTAAGGACGGTGACGTCGTCTTGCTGGCGCTGGACTTGAGCGGCGGCAGCGATATCTTCGGCGGATTGCGTGCTGATCCGGCGCGTATGGTCGAAACAGAAAAGTTCGCCGCTAAGTGAGGGATGCGGGACAGACGAAAATGACCCTAAAGAATGCGCTTCCTTGGCATTTACTCTCGCGCTTTTTCCTTTAGGGTCATGTTCGTCGGTCCTGAGTTTCCTTTAGGGTCATGTTCGTCGGTCCTGAGTTTCCTTGTCCTGAGTTTCCTTTCCTGAGTTTCCATGAGTTTCCCTCTTTATCTTCCAGGGATGGCGTGTTTTACAGATTGTGTACTGTTCGTCTGTCCACCCTCGGGCGAGATGTCACAAATCTCCGGGGCTGCGAGGCGCATCTGCAAATAACCACATTGCTTCCGAAACGAGGTGACCGTCCCCGGGTTACCCCCCCCCGTTCCCCTATCCATCCCGCGAAGCTGCACGATATTCTGGACCCCTCCGCAAGTGCCTCTGCGTCCAGGCGCGCTGCGACTGAGTTGAGAGGACCACTATGATTGACCGTTCACGTCGAACCTTTTTCAAGAAAACTGCCGGGGCTGCCGGTCGTGGATGCTCGGCCCCTCCTCAGCCATACAGGCCTTCGCTGCCGCCCCGCCTGAGCATCCCCTGGGCAGGCTCGAGCCCTTCCCGCTGACCTCGGTGCGCCTCGGGCCCGGCATCTTTCGGGATCAGGAGGAGATCAACGCGCGCTATCTCGACTCGCTCACCGTCGACCGCCTGCTGCATTCCTTCCGCATCACCGCCGGCCTTGCCTCCAGCGCCACACCCTATGGAGGTTGGGAGGACCCCACCTGCGAGCTGCGCGGCCATTTTGCCGGCGGCCACGTTCTCTCTGCCGTTGCTCTGGCCTCCGCCTCTTCGGGAAACACCGTTCTCAAGAGCAGCGGCGACAGGCTCGTCTCCGGGCTCGACGCATGCCAGAAAAAAATCGCAACTCGCTATCTCAGCGCATTTCCCGAGGAACTCTTCGAGCACCTGGCGCAGGGCATTCCGGTCTGGGCGCCCTTCTACACCTACCACAAGATAATGGCCGGCCTGCTCGACATGTATCTCCACACCGGCAACTCCGATGCTCTGCAAGTCGCCGAAGGCATGGGTCAATGGGCACAGCAGTTCATGTCGGGCTTCTCCGCCGATCAGCGCCAGCGCATGCTGCGCACCGAGTACGGCGGCATGAACGAGGTCCTGGTCAATCTCGCCGCCGCGACGCAAAAGGGTCGCTACCTCACCGCGGCCCGCCTCTTCGAGCAGCCCGGCTTCCTCGATCCGCTGGCCGAGCGCCGAGACGAGCTGCAGGGGCTGCATGCCAACACGAATGTGCCCAAGATCATCGGGGCGGCCCGCATGTACGAGGTCACCGGCGATCGCCGCTACCGCGATATTGCCGAGTACTTCCTCGCCGAAGTTCTCACCGCGCGCAACTACGCCATCGGCAACACCAGTCTTGATGAGCACTGGACGACCCCGCCGGATCAACTCAACGGGACCCTGGCCTGGGCCAACGCCGAATGCTGTGTGGCCTACAACCTGATGAAGCTTCAGCGCCATGTCTTTAGCTGGACTGCCGACGCGCGCTGGATGGATGCCTACGAGCGCACGCTCTTCAACTGCAGGCTGGGCACGCAGAACCCGCAGGGCCTGAAGCAGTACTCTTTCCCCTCGCAACCGGGTACTGGCGTGCGTACAACTCGCCGGAGGAATCGTTCTGGTGCTGTACCGGCACCGGCGCTGAGGACTTTGCCAAATTTGTCGACACAATTTATTTCCGGCGCGGCAGCGACCTCTTTGTCAACCAGTTCATTGCCTCCACGCTTGACTGGAAGATGAGGGCCTTGTCCTTGAGCAGGTCACGCAGTTTCCGCGCGAGCAGGGCACGACCCTCAAAATCAAGTCTTCGCGTCCGGCGCCGCTCACCATCCACATACGCATTCCCCACTGGACGACGGAAGATGCGAGCGTGAAGATCAACGGAGACCCGCTCGTAGCGATAGCAGATCCGGGCTCGGACCTCGCCCTGCGCAAGGTCTGGCAGCAAGGCGACACCATCACTCTCACCCTGCCCATGGGACTCCGGCAGGAGGCTCTGCCCGGCGACGACTCCGTCATTGCGCCGCTGTACGGCCCGCTTGTCCTCGCTACCGATCTGGAGCAGGTCCACCCGACGGCCCCATGCGGGTGGTTCACGGCCGCCGCACTGCGCCGGAGCATCTTCCACCGCCAGAGCCCTTGCTAGAGGTCGCGGCCGCAAGAGATACAAACGTGCCGCAATGGCTTCAGGTCGAATCCGAGCTGCGCTTCACTGCCGCCGGCGAAAGGCGAGATACCAATGGCCCCCTTATATTCGATTGCCGGCCAGCGTTACTCTGTTTACTGGAAAGTACAGAACTGAAGACGGGAGACATTTTCATGCCATTGGATCCGAAAACGACAGCTCTGCTGCTCATCGAATACCAGAATGATTTCACTACGGAAGGCGGCGCGCTGCACCAGGGTGTAAGGGCGGTGATGCAGAGCACCAACATGCTCGCCAATTCCCTGCAGGCCGCCAACGAGGCGCGAGTAGCCGGCGTGACGGCGAGTTCGCTCCCATTTCTTTTGCCCAAGGCTACCCGAATCACGGCAGACCTGTATGGCACCTCAAGGTGTGGTCGATGCGAATGCCTTCGTGCGCGGCACCTGGGGCGCGGCCATCGCGGATGTTATTTCCCCTGCTCCTGAAGATATTGTCGTAGAAGGAAAATGCGGCCTCGATACCTTTGCCAGCACAAATCTGGACTTCATCCTGCGCTCCCGCGGCATTAATACCTTGGCCGTTGCCGGCTTCCTGACCAACTGCTGTGTGGAATCGACCGGACGCACCGGCTACGAGAAGGGCTTCAGCATGGTTGCGCTCTCTGACTGCGCCGCCACCCTCTCCCCGGAGGAACAACGTTTCACCTTCGAAAAAAACCTGCCCATGTTTGCCCAAATCCTCACCCATAAATAGTTCCTGGCAGGCCTTACTTCTGAATAGCGGAGTGAGTTAAGTGCCCATAGTCCGGACCCGATTCCCCCGGCGGGGGGTGAGGATTTGGGGTGGGGTTCACCATCTTTCCGGTTTTATTTGGGAACTTACCCATAGTCAGACTTTTAGGGATCTTCGATCGGGTGGCGATGCGGGGGCGACCGGCTATTCTGTTTTCGTCTTGAGCAAAAACTCATTGCATTACCGCATTGATTACCGTGTGTTCGCGTTCGATTCGCTGGGTGGTGCGCTTCACGACCGGCGAGGTTCCACGGCAAAGTGAATCGTCTCCGATAACCCGTTAGACGCGCCCGGGCAGGAGCGCCAAGTCGGCAGCTTCCTCAGCATCGTTGAGGAGCGTCTTGCGTGGCGCGCCTATCTGCGCACGCATGGACAGCCCACGCGCTAGATCGGCAACCTGGATCGCGCGCGCGGCGACGGGAAAGTTAGATGGGATTTCACCCGCGCTTATCCCGTCACGGAAACGACGCTCGAGTAGCGCCGCCCCGCCCGTGGCTGCGTTCTGCAAAAAACGTTCAACCTCGGCGTCGTTAACAAGTGGCGCGACGCAAATCAGAGGTAGCCCCGGGGCGGACCCTTTCTCGGTCGCACTTTCGACGTTGTACCTGAGGAAACCCGCAATTGAGTCGCGAAGACTCTGTGGCGCGAGGAGTGCCTTCGCGGCTAGTGCGCCCTTCCTTTCTGCGTACGCTCTGAGGACGCGCAGACATCGCCCGCTTGTCCCCGAAGATGGCAGAGGCCCCGTCGTCCCACACCCATCCCTGCGACGAGGTCGTCAATCGTCACTCCGTCATAGCCCTTCGACCAAAACACCTGGGTCGCCTTTTCCAGCGCCGCCATCTCGTCGAGCCTGCGCGGTCGTCCTCGCGGCCTCGCGGTATTTGTAATCATTTAGTTCAAAACTCCTTGACACGTCCATTCTATCAATATACAACCAAATAGTTCGATATTAACAACTGGCTCTGGCCTGGTGCTTTTCCGGTTCTATTTTGCCCTTTCACTAAGGAGCCACTCATGAAACATTCAATCGCTTTCGGCACCGGCGCCACCTACGGGCTCGGTCACGCCGCAGGCCGCTTGTTCGCCACCGAGGGCTACCGCGAGGTCATCGTCGACTGCCTGTGGCATTGTTCCATTCCCCAAGTAACTAACAACCTAAGAAGGAGAACAAATGATCGCAAGCATCTTATAACCGGAGCAAATGCTGGGCTTGGGAAAGAGACTGCCGACAGTTTGCATTGGAACAAGAGACAAAGAGGGTGATCCTTTTTTGCAGAAATCGAGCGAGGGCGGCGGCAGCAAAAAAAGAGCTTGAGGAGAACACGGGGAAGAAGATTTTTGACATCGTTATTGGGGATGTGACGGACGCGGATTCCGTGAGAAAAGCTGTAGAGGAGATAAAGGAGCCGATTGACGCGATTGTCTTAAATGCAGGTGGAGTAGTGGGGGAAACGGCCGCGAACTCTACGCCTTCCGGAATGAATGAACTAGCTGCTACGAACATTTTAGGCAACGTGATTCTAGCGGAGGAATTGATTAAACGGGACAAGCTAGGGAAAGCAGTTCTAGCAGTCAGTGCGGAAGCTGTTCCAGGAGTAAAGGCGCTCGGAATAAAACGAGTTTCAATGAGGACTTCTTCTGTAGATGAGTTTGCTGCTGTTCTTGATGGATCCTATTTCGGTAAGAAGTTCGTTGCATTGAATGCATACGCATATGTCAAGTATGCAGAGACCATGTGGACGTTATCCATGGCCAGAAAATATCCCAAGCTGAAGTTTGTTGTTGTGAGCCCAGGGAACACAACAGGAACTCTCGCGCCAGATAGTCTTCCGCCGCCAATGCGGTTTATGTTGAAGTTTGTGATGATGCCTATCGTATTCCCATTAATGGGCGGAATGGTGCATTCACTGGACGTGCAAAGTGATTTGTAGATGCCATTTCGGATGACCGGTATAAAAGCGGCGTGTTTTATGCCAGTAAAGAGGGTAAGTTATCCGGGGAGATGGTGGACCAGGGCACGTTCTTGACTGATTTGAGAAATACTTCGTTTCAAGATAACGCCAACCAAGCAATTCACCGCTTCATAAACTAGGCGCTCGGAACCGACGTCTCAAGGGAATTCTTCGCCTCGGCTCAAGGGAAGTTCTCAGGCCCATTGAGGCGCAGCACAAGCCCAACTCCACGGCCGCGCCAGCCAGGAAGCCGCATGGCAGGCGGTGGTGAAGGTCTGCGGCATGGACTTGTCTTGGCCAGGATTCTTGAGTATTGCAGAACGAGAAGGAAGGGAAAATGCCTGCTTTGAACAACAAGGTCGCCGTGATCACGGGCGGCAGTAGCGGAATAGGACTGGCTATCGCGAAGCGCTTTGTCTCGGAAGGCGCATACGGTTCTTATCAGCGGTCGCCGTCAAACCGAATTGGATAAAGCATCGGCCGAGATCGGGAAGAACGTCACCACAGTCCAGGGCGACGTTTCGAAGCTGGAGGATTTGGATCGGCTCTATTCGGCAGTGTCCTCTCAAGGACGGAGAATCGATGTCGTCGTCGCTGGTGCGGGTTTAGTTTTAGTGGCCCCAATCACAACTGCGACACTCGAACAGTTCGATCAGACTTTCGATACGAATGCGCGCGGGGCATTCTTCACCGTCCAGAAGGCACTCCCATTGATGAACGACGGTGGTTCCATCATCCTCATTGCTTCCGCGGGGAAGAATAAGGCGACGCCAGGCCGGAGCTTGTACAGCGGGACAAAGGCAACACTGCGTGCTTTCGTTCGAACCTGGACCATTGAGCTGAAGGATCGCGGTATCCGCTCGAATGTCCTCAGTCCGGGGGCCACAGAAACGCCGATCCTCGAAGACTTGTTTGGCTCGAAAGAGGCTGCTGAAGCGGGAAAGGCGCAACTCGCATCGGCGACCCCGCTTGGCAGAATTGGCATGCCCGAGGAGATTGCGGCGGCAGCGCTCTTTCTGGCCTCAAGCGAGGCCAGCTTTGTTGCAGGCATTGATCTGGCCGTGGATGGCGGATTGAGTGCTGTCTAAGCGTTTCAACCAAAAGACGGTTGAACACAACAGACAGCAGGCCGTCATCAAGGTCTTATGCAAATCAACATCGCCACATTCCTAACTTGGAGTTAGGGCGACCAACGAATAACAACCCGTCACCAGGAGAATGAACATGAAACGGTATGAAGGTAAGAAAGTGGTAATCATCGGCGGCACGAGCGGCATGGGACTCGCTACGGCGAAGATGCTCCTCGATGGAGGCGCCCGCGTTGCGGTGACGGGTCGCTCAAAAGAAGGCCTGGAATCGGCGCAGAAGGAGCTTGGGAATGAGGCCATCGTGGTTTCGAGCGACGCACGGTCGTTGACGGACATCGACGCCCTCGCCTCTCGGGTGAAGACGGAGTTCGACACCATCGACCTGCTCTTCGTCAACGCCGGTTTCAGTATTCCAACGCCTTTCGAGGGCGTGACCGAGGCCATCTACGACGAGATGTTCAACCTGAACTCCAAAGGACCGTTTTTCGCGGTCCAGAAGTTCGCGCCGATGATCAGTCGGGGAGGCTCCGTCATCCTCACGACCTCGATCGCAAACGTCAAGGGAATGCCCAACCAATCCACATACGGAGCCGCCAAGTCTGCGCTGCGGTCATTCGCCCGGGGGCTTGCTGCTGAGCTTCTTCCTCGGGAAATTCGCGTCAACGCAGTGACGCCGGGTCAATCGACACGCCGATCCTCGGCAAAGCGTTTCCCGCTGAGGCAGCCGCTCAGATGAGGGAGAAAATACCTGGGATGGTCCCGATGAAGCGTTGGGGAACGTCAGACGAAATCGCGAAGGCCGTCCTCTTCCTGGCGTTCGACGCGACCTTCACGACCGGCGCTGAACTTCCGGTCGATGGCGGCTGGTCGCAACTCTAAGGCTTGCATCGCCTGGAGGTGTGACACCCGGGACGTTTTCAAGGACTCGGGTACTATAGCGCACCCGATGCGACTCAGGAGGCAGTGGCGTCGGCTTGGTCGTCGCCACTGCTCACTCAGAGCGAGTAGTCCAAGCCTGTTAGGTGTAGCGCAACACACGGAGGAAACAATGAAAGCGATAAAACAGATTTTGGTAGCGGCGAGTTTAGTGGTCATCTCGGCGATGGCACCGGTAGCGAGAGCGCAGCAGGGCGTCGAGAAGGCTGCTCCCGGGACGTTGGTTGCTCCGGCCGAGGCATTGAATTCGCTGCTGAATATGACTGAGAGCCAGATGATGAGTCTGGTGAGGGCATTCCCTGCCGACAAGTATGGGTTTGCACCAAGCGCGGCAATTTTTGCACCTGGGCAACGAACTGAGTACGCGGGCGTCCGCACTTTCGGGGCGTTGGTCATTCACGTCGCGCAGGCGAATTACGGTTTGGGTTCGAAGTTGAGCGGGCTAAAGCCCGATACTGATCTGACCCTGCTTCCTACGTTGATATACAAGGATGAGATTATTGCAACGCTCGAAGACTCGTATGCTTTTGATCACAAGGCGATAGGGACGATCACGACCGCGAACGCCTTTGAAAGTGTAGGTGGTTCGATGACGCGCTCCACTCAGGCAGCATTCATCGTGGTGCATGCTTCCGATGAGTACGGGCAGATGGTGGAGTACCTGCGAATGAACGGTATAGCTCCTCCGGCCAGCGCCGCTCCCCCTGCGGCGAAGAAGTAGGTAAGTGTCGCAAGCACCATAGAGACGAAGTGCCCCCAACACTTCATCTCTATGGCAGCAAGCCAAGCAGGGGAAAGGACGAGAGGTGAAGCTTGGCTGAGAAGGTTATTGTCGTTACGAATGTGTGGTCAGGTCCTGGGCTTGCGGCTGCCATTCTACTTTCTCGCCGTGGTTTCAAGGTCTTCGGCACGGCCGACGAGTACGTTTCGACGACGGAAGAGCTTCCGTTTACACAAATACAACTGAAACGAGGTGATACGGAGGCCGTCAGAGACACTATCGCGACAATTCTTAGCGTCGCCGGGTGTGTCGATGCTCTCGTAAATATCTCCGAGACGTACACAATCGGTGGGTTGGAGGAGCTCAGCGAGGAGCAGACTAATCGACATTTCGCGGATGGATTCTTTGATGTTCTTCGATTGACTTACGCGGTCATTCCGTTCATGCGGGCACGCGGCATGGGGCGAGTGGTCAATAAGTTTCTCCGTTCGGCACGTCTCCAGCTCCATTTCTAGGGATGTACGCAGCCTCTCACGCGGCGCTCGAAAGCTGGTCACAGAGCCTCGCCAGAGAGTTGGAAGGGACTGGGATCCAAGTCACGGCAGTTATGCGCGGCCTTATCAGGCGTGTAGACAATGAAATTCGTTTGACGGCGCGACCTTTGCGGCGCTATGACCAGGGCTCTGCCAAGACGCTTGCTGCGCTTGCATCAGATTTCGAGAGGTGGATTGGGGATGAAATATTAGCCGAGGTCATTGAGCGCGCGATTACAGATCGAGACCCGAAGACGATTTATCGCACTGGCTTCGAGCTGAGAATGTTTTCTACTGCTCTCCGTCTTGCACCACAAATATTCCAACTTCTCTTCAAGCCGAGATCCTGAGATTGAGAGGAAATGATCAATCAATCTAAACAAACGAGGACACATGGGCCACCTGACCATCTACTACATCGCCACCTGGACGACCGCATTCATCGCGCTCACGACCGCCATTGTTTACTTCGCAAGACCGAGTGTGATCCTACAAAACTTTTCGTCTCTCGGCTTTCCCAGCTACCTACCCATTCTCCTCGGGATTTGGAAAACTCTCGGCGCGATTGCGCTAGTAGCGCCTGTGTCTCCGCTGCTTCGTGAATGGGCCTACGCCGGCTTCACCTTCAACTACACAGGGGCTATGTTTTCGCACCTTGCGAGCAAAGAGTCCGCAAAGGTATTGCCGCCATTGATCATCTTCGGCATCCTCGCGATCTCTTATTTCTTCAATCCAGACCAACTCCACTTCTAAACTCTGGCCAGGGCGAGCCTCAGCCGCGATGGAACTTGACCTTTGCCACTTACGGGACGGGGATTATGCGGACCTTCTGCGTGCGACCTTTGTCGTTGATGACCCTTTACGGGGACGGACGGAATTTCCCCTTATGAGCGTCGCGTGTGGATTAGAGCTGACGCCAAGACTAAAGCGCGTCTCATATCCGATGCCTGGCATCCGCTCCAAGCGTCAGGGGAAATCCCGTCGGTCCCTGAAAACCGTCCGCGATTACTTTCCCGACCGCAAGTTAGCCCGTTCCGATTTGCCCGGGCGCGCCCGCCGCGATTTACCCGATTCCCCTTCCAAGGGGTTAGCTACTTTGGCTGCAGCGTCTTTGCGCCGAACATTGGACCGTACGCTACTGTCCAGACCCGCGTGGCCTTTCCATCGTCCGTCGCCTTTGGGTGCAGTCTTTGTGACGTTGATTTTGTTGGCACGCATTTCGGCGTTAACTGTTGGGGCAAATTGATAAGGATACCGTGCAATCAGCAAGTCCGCCGAAATCCCCAGGCCCTCCCGGACACGCTGCACCATATCGAGGGTCAGTTGACGCTTCCGGTTCATGACCTCCGAGACGCGAGCGCGGCTGCCAATGTATGGCTCAATATCCTTACGGCTCAGCCCCTGCTGCTCCATACGAAACTGAATCGCGGTGACCGGATCGGGTGCGTCGATCGGAAATGCCTTGGCTTCATAAGCATTGACGAGTGTGAGCCATATTTCCAACTCGTCATCTTCCGGAGTCCCCGGTTTCACGCCCGCGTCCATTAACGCCTCAATGCGCTTCACGGCTGCAATATGATCGAGGCGCGTTCTAACGGGCTGGATCTGCATAACGCTGTTCGTCAAATGTAACCGCCGCGACGTCGATTTTGTCGTACTCTTCGTGGCTGCCAAGCCATTTAATCATCATGCCCTGATGGCGGTACGTGATGGCTGCAACCAGCCGGTAGTCATTTCCTTTTATGTTGAATACAACTCGTTGCACAGAAATAATACCGGCCGAGGCGAATTGAGCTTTTAGTTCTGCTGAATTCTTCCACTCTGCCCTGGAGACTTCCCCGTACCATGCATCGAGCTGCTGCTTTACCAGTCGCTTTTCAACCTTAGCCCGTACACGATTGCGGACAAATCCGTCCAGCGTACCTCGCGCGATCACCCTCACGGTTCGAGTATATCGTGCTCCCACGGTGGGAGCACGAGGCTAATGGCTCCGCTGTATGAGCTTGCCGGCCATCCGGTATCCTATGCAGAACTTTCTTGCCTCGATTCGACGCGCGTAGCCATCCGGTCTCCGAGCGGGGAATCGATTTCTTGTTCGCCAATCGCCGGTTTCGTGAGATGTTGTTTTGTCTGACCCCCATCTCCACGTATCTCCCCCAAAATCTCCTGTCACAAATCTCCCCCGGGTCTTCCAGCAGGCGTGTGTGAAGTCTCGCTAGAGCTCTGTTACAAAATCGCGAGGAAACGCGCTCCCCGGGTTTCCCGGGTTTCCGTCCCCGGGTTTCCCCCGGGTTTCCCGCCGGGTTTCCCCGTCCCCGGGTTTCCCTGTTCGCTGTGGTTTCCACCATGGCGCGACACCTGCGAGGCCAAGAACAAGTGCGGACTCAAGTGCAAGCACTACCGGCGGCCGGTGATTTCAATGCTGTTCGCGAGGCTGCTGCCGCGGGAGACCCGCAAGCGCAATTCGCACTTGCTTGCATGAGTGCCAAATGGGATGGGAAGGATCGAATGGTGATATCGCCAATGCGCTCATCGAGCCGGATAGAGGGCGATTCAAATTCCGGACAATTGGACAGGACAATAGGACACAATGACCCTAAAGAATGCGCCTCCTTGGCATCTACTCTCGCGCTTTTTCCTTTAGGATCATGTTCGTCTGTTCTACCTTTCTCTCCCGGGGTAATTTCCGGATTGGCAGTGACTCGACCGGAACTGCGGGGGAGGAAGGTTTCTCGGCCAGCCACTCTTGATGGTTGCATCGGCAATTTACCATGAATTGACTCACGAAGGAGCGGGATAGGCATATGGATTTGGAGGTTCTTCGATCTGCCGCTCGGACGTTCAGGCGGTCTCCTACACCGCTTCTTGTTGCCGTTGTCACTCTGTCCATTGGCATCGCCGTCAACCTCACGATATTCGCTCTAGTCAACGCGGTGCTGCTGCGACCGCTTCCGTTTCCGCATTCTTCGGAACTCATTGCTCTCGGCACAGCCACCAAACAGGGCACAGGCCTGCTTTCGTGGCAAGACATCACCAGCATTCGTGCATCCACCAAGAGCCTTGCCAACGCCGCCGGTTACCGTAAACGGACGTGGGGTCTTTCCGATTCCACGGGGTCTCCTCTTGAGGTCGTTCTATCGGGAATGGTCACAACGGAGTTCATGCGGACGCTCGACATAGCCCCCCGGTTCGGAACGGACTTCCAACCGCAGGACGGCTCTGAAGGCAATCAGCAGGTGGTCCTTCTGTCCTATTCCCTATGGCAGAAGAGATATCACGCCGACCTCAACGCGATCGGATCCTCGGTCGAGCTCAATGCCGTACCTCATCGCATCGTCGGGATTCTGCCGGCTGACTTCCGCTTCGAGATGGATGGAGACGTTCCCGATCTCTACATCCCGCTAAGCCACGCGGATTTCTGTTGCGATGCTTCCGCGCGGGCGCTTGAGGGGATTGGTCGAATGATTCAGGGCGTCTCGTTGACCGCCACAAATGCGGAGTTGGCCTCCTCGGCTCATCATCTTCTTCCGGAGGGCATTACCTTCACCGCGACACCGCAGGCGTCGTTTCTTGCCCGCGATCGCAGGCGACCGTTGCTTCTGCTGTGGCTCGCAGCGTCTCTGTTGAGCGCGATCGCCGCATTGAATGCCGGAGCGGTTCTCCTGGCGCATGCATTACGGCATCTTCGGCAATATGCCATCAAGGCAAGTCTTGGCGTCAGCTTTCGTCGATTGCTCGGCGAGCAAGTTGCACAGGCTTGTCTGCTCGCGGGTATCTCGAGCGTGCTGGGTTTGTCATCGGCGGTAGCCACTCTGCGGATTCTGATGCAAACATCGGCCTTGCACTCTGTGCTACATGGAGAGCAGAGCCACGCCATCATTGATTGGCGCATGCTCCTCTTTACTTGCGCCCTCTCACTTGCATCTGCGCTGATCGCGTGTCTCCTGCCTTTGGCAATGGTGCGTAAGCTTCCGCTGGAGCAGGTGCTGCAGGAGGGGGCGATACTGTCGCCGTCGCGGCGCGGACGCCGTCTCCGGACTACGCTCATCGTCATGCAGATCGCTTTGAGTGTCGCGCTGTTTGCCTCCGCGACCACGCTGGCGCGCTCTCTTCACCATTTGTTTGCACGCAATCCCGGCTTCCGGGAAGAGAACGTCGTCATCGCGGGTATTGGCATACCCGAGGCGCGCTATAACACAGACGCGAAGCTGATTGCGTTCCACGAGAAAGCAGTGCAACAGCTACGCAATATGCCTGGAGTGGAGGAGGCGGGTTTCGGCGCCGGACTTCCTGTTCATCCTGTAAGAACGAGGTTCCAACTCGATTCGCAGAAACTGTCCCTTGCGCAAAGGCCCTACGCGCCCGTGGCGATCGCAAGCCCCGAGCTATTCACTCTTCTGGATATGCCACTTCTGGCCGGTCGCGGCTTTAATACATTCGATCGGCTAAACCATCCTTATGTCGCGATCGTCAATCAGCAGTTTGCCCGGCGCTATCTTTCCGGCGTGAATCCGCTCGGAGCGGGCATGCAACTCGGTTTCTACAACGGCAACGATATGAAGCCGTGGTCTCATTTCGAAATCATCGGGATTGTCGCGGATAGCAGGAATCGGACTATCGCCAAAGAAGCAGAGCCGGAGATCTACCTGTCTTGCCTCCAGGTTCCGCTGGAGGGGGGCAGCTATTTTCTTCTCACGCCTCGTAGCGCACAGAGTATTGCCAATGAGGTTGCAGGCGCCGTATGGAAGGTGGATTCACAGGTAGAAAGGGTGCATGCCAATGCGCTGCGTACGTTTGTGGAAGGGGAGTACCAGGAATCGAGAGTTTCGATCGACGTGTTCAGTTCGTTCGCGCTGATCGCGCTCGCCCTCGCCTGCATCGGTCTGGCAGCCAGTATGAACGCCAGTGTGGCCGAGACATCGCGTGAAATCGGCATTCGTTCTGCATTGGGACAAAGCCGTACAAGCATTGCGTGTAACGTAATCCGCGGGTCTCTGGTACGAACCCTTATCGGCGTGGCGATCGGGATGCCGCTTGCGACTATTTTGAGTAAGGCTCTCAGTGCGCTTTGGTTCGACGCGCCATCCCTCCATGTCATGGAGTTTGCGGCGGTCGCCTTTCTCATGGAATTCGTCGCGTTCATCCTCGCTCTATTGCCCGCATGGAGAGCGACAAGAATCTCCCCGATGGAAGCAATCCGCACGGTGTGAGCAACATCTGGATGCAACGGCGAACCACTGGAGATTACTGCACGATCGCAGGTAGGCCGCACAAATTCAATGGACACAACGAGCCCCACGTGACTCGGCGGTGAATTCTCGAATCGCAGTAACAGGCTAATGACTCACCGAGCGGGACTGAGGCAAACTTCTCGAGTTCTGTCCGGATTGTCACCCAACCGGACGCACTATTTTTTGGGGATTGCTTCCGATGTAGGCTAGCGGTCATTGGGGCGTGACCTGCAGACGCTCAATGGATTCGGGCACCGCGTTCCGCCACGGCAGTATACTGGGCGCTTCTAGGCTTGACGGACTCGGGAGAATCTGGAATGTCTTGGTGCGCGCGAAGTCTGTACTTCGGCAGTGGACTAATGCTGGTAGCCGCTGTTGGGAATGCCGCCGCTTTTTGTCAAACGCAACAGCCGGTGACGCGCCCCGAATTCGAAGTAGCATCGATCAGGCCCCACGCGAACGGTGACAACAGGGCATACGTTCAAGCCTCCGAGGGTAGGCTTGCCATGGCGAATTTCTCCCTGAAGCAGCTCATCCTCTTTGCCTACAATGTCCCGAACAACCAGGTTTCGGGCGTTCTGGCCTGGATGGATTCTAACCACTTCGATATCCAGGCCACAACGGAGAGCGTTCCAACGGTGAAACAGTTGGAGGGGCCGATGCTGCAGGCGCTCCTCGAAGAGAGGTTTCAACTGAAGATTCATCGCGAGGCGGTGGAGCGCCCCGTATATGAGCTGACCGTCGAAAAGGGCGGTGTGAAAATGCAACTGTCGAAGGAAGGCAGTTGCACTCCCTATTCCATCGATTCACCGCCACCTCTCCCTGCGCCAAACGCGCCGCGCCCTGTCTATTGTGACTTTCCGCGGCTTACAGGCGACGGGCTCAACTGGACACTCGACGGGGCGGGGGTCAGCATTGAAAAGTTGGCCACTACCTTATCTCGATCCGGGCTCGACAGACCTGTCATCGACAGGACCCGACTCGCTGGAGGATTTGATTTACATCTGAGGTGGACTGCTGAGGTGCCGGAGAACGCCGCGAGATCTGCCACCCTAGCCGATTCAACGGGTCTCTCGATTTTCACCGCGGTCAGGGAACAACTTGGACTGAAACTCGAATCGGCCAAAGCGCCAGTTGAGATTCTTGTCATCGATCACGTCGAGCAGCCTTCCGAGAATTAAGGAGCCCACCGAGGCTTCTTAGGTTCCGATTTTCAAATCCTGGATTCTCGCGGATCTGAATCGGCACCGACTTCCGAGTTCCGGTTGGGTTGTCGCCTATCCGTCAGTTACTGCTTGAGCAATAGCTCGGAAAAGGCCAGTGTCGCTTGGAAAGATCAGTACCGATCATGTCGGCTCATCGGACAAGTGAAGCAGCATCCGCCCGGAGTTCGATGGGCCGCTCCTGTACTGGTTGAACCTGCGTGAGAGCCCCGAGGGGCTGAAAAGATGCTGCGGCCCTGGCTGCGGCACGGAACCGTGGGCGGGTGTTGCGCGGCGGGATTTCAAAACAAAAAACCCAGGGGCTAAAGCCCGGATTGGGGGCAGCTGGAATGGCCCGACTGAAGTCGTGCCCTGATACAGAGCACCAGGATCAAACATTGCGTAATCAACCCGTCCCTGATTTTGCACAATAGGCTTTAGATGGGCTAAAGGGGCTGCGGAAAAACGCTGGTGATGAAGGGTACGGGCTTCAGCCCGTACATAAACAGGCAAAGTAAGTGGCTTTTGCGCCCTGAGGGCAGCGTATCCAGTCAGAAATGCGCCCTCAGCGGCTGAAGCCGGGTTATTTTTGCGGTTATTAAGTACGGGCTGAAGCCCGTACCCTTCAGGGACAGAGTTTTTCCGCAGCCTGTAAAGCCCGGACTGGGGCAGATGGAATGGCACGACTAAAAGTCGTGCCCTGATACAGTGTGCGAACGGGCATGTCGGTAACAGAAAGTACCGGGCATGTAGGTAACACTTTTCGTCCAGGTTGAAGTTATACGAGATTGGAGAGAGAAGGAATCCAAGTCGCCGCCGCAGCTGGAATGGCCCGACTGAAGTCCCTTCGGGACTCGGCGGCTCGCACAGTCACTGGATAAAGGCATATCTGTGTAAGGCACTACACCAGGCGCTTTCGAGAAGTGCGACGTGTTTTGCCCTCTTGCGATGCTGAGGCCCTCGCTTGCTTTTCGTGAAACTTCTTAGTGACGGCAAGGCAGCCGTTCAGGCCGCCACCGCCAGAGAGGACTTCCCAGCGTCGCCGCACGGCGAAGGCACAGATGAGAATGTCGACCGTGCCGGCCTCAATGCCCTGGAGTCTACATTCGTTGTAAACGCGCGCCGCGTACTCGTGATCGGCGGTGTTGACCGGCTCGTCGAGATACGGGTTGAGCGCGACTCTCACTTGATCGAATTGGGCCTTTCCCCTGATGCCTGACAGAAGCTCCTGACGCAGGAGCCCAAGCATCGCGACTCGACCATCCTGAATGGCCTGAACCAGTTCCGTCTTGAGCTTCTGTTCATCGGGACTGAGGCCGGCGGTGTTCCTGCGACAAAGCGCGAGCGACCAGACGGAG
Organism: uncultured Acidobacteriaceae bacterium; assembly: GCA_963834445.1. Lineage (GTDB taxonomy): Bacteria > Acidobacteriota > Terriglobia > Terriglobales > Acidobacteriaceae > PALSA-350. Next base: position 807,308 of record CAWIBU010000009.1, on the reverse strand, counting down.
GTATCGACGAGCCGTTTCACCGTTCGTTCTCGAGCTGGTCGCGGCGACGGTTGGCCTTGTAATCGTAATGTTCGTGGTAGTTGATGGTGTCGAACAGATCGAGGATCTGCATCTGCTTGCGGCGACGGAAGTACTCGTCTAAAGCGGCAGTCACAGCCTCCTCCTTGGTTGCGTGACGGCCTACCTGACGAGCTTCCTCGATCAAGCGATCGTCAATAGCCAGATTGGTCGGCATGGGAGCACCTCTTCTATAGCAGGCAGCTAGTGTAGTCCGCCACACAGATGGTCATTTATCCCGTGACGCTTGAGCGAACCGCAGAGTCCCGCAGGACGGACTGAAGGTAGCCCAGGACGCCAGTCCTGGGTTGACTATAGCTAGCTGATTAGTCCCGTTAGGGACGACTGAGCACAGGAGCAGCATTTCAGCCGTCCCTGACGGGACTGGTCCCTGGTTCCGGTTTACCCAGGACTGGCGTCCTGGGCTACTTTCAGTCTGTCCCTGCGGGACTCTGCGGCTCGCTCAAACTTCGTGGGAGAAACGATCCTATTTCTGGCGGACTACACTAGTAGACAAGGAGCGGTGTATCTTTTCCGGCGGGCTAGACGCCTGTCAGGAAGTTCAACTGCCCGTCGGAGTTGCCTAGCTTATCCGTTGGTACGCCCACGAGATCCAACATTGTGAGGTGGAGGTCGCTCAGCGGAGTTCCCTGCTTGAAAGCGACATGCTGACCGGTCTTGATCTTGCCGGCGGCACTGCCGACCATCAACGTGGGGCAATGGTCGTGATCATGAACATTGGGATCTGCCAGGCCTGCGCCATAGACCGTTGCGGTGTGGTCGAGCATGGTGCCCGCGCCGTCGGGCGTTGACTTGAGATCGCCCACGAACTTCGCGAACTGCTCCATGTGGTAGGTCTGTATTTTCGCCAGCTTCTCAATCAGCTCCGGATTGCCGCCATGGTGGGAAATGGAATGATGGGCCTCGGGAACACCAATTTCGGGGTAAGGCCGCAGACCGCCCTCACGCGCCAGAGCAAAGGTTACGACGCGCGTGGTGTCGGTCTGGAAGGCTAAACGAATTAGTTCAAACATCAATTGCGCGTGGTCGGCGTAGACAGCCGGCACGCCCGCTGGAGCATGAACCCCCGCAGGGAGGGCTGGCTGCGGACCGCTTTCCGTCTTGGCGATGCGCGTCTCCAGGTCGCGAATACAGGTAAAGTATTCGTCAAGTTTCCGCCGGTCGGTTGGACCTAACTCCCGCTGCAGGCTGCCGGCATCCTGCATGGTTAGATCGAGAATGCTGCGACGATAGAGTTCCTGGTTCTTGCGCTGTGCGGGCGAACTACTGAGATCCATGTCGCCGAACATCCGCTCAAACACGATACGGGGATTCATTTCGGGGATCAGCGGCTCTGTCGGCGATTTGTAGGCCATGGTTTGGTATTCACAGGTATAGGAATCGCACTCGCCTACGGTACGGCTGTTCTCGCAGGTCAATTCCAAAGAGGCAAACCTGGTTTTTTCTCCATGGACTTTGGCGGCGACCTGATCGGCCGAAATACCGGCTTGAAAGTCGGCCCCGAGCGTTTTCTTGGAACGCACGCCATTCAGATAGGTGGAGAACGCGCGAACGTGGTCGCCGGCTCCATCCTGCAGGGCTGCGGCTACGTCATGCTGGCTAAGGCCGGTCATCACCAACACGTTTTCGCGATACTTTTCGAGCGGCTTCATCACCCGCTGAAATTCGAAATCACGGCCGGTTGCCGTGGGCGTCCAATATTGCGGCATGATGCCTGTGGGCGCGTAGACGTATAACATGCGCATCGGGACCTGAGGCGTACTGGCGCCGAAGGCCGGTAACATGGCATCGAGGAATGGAAGCGCAACCATCGTACCCGCCCCCTTCAACATGGTTCTGCGTGATAGCTTCTTCATCACTGGCCACTCCTTCGGGAAGCAGATGCGGAATTGTTCGGTTCTAAGATTTTAGCCCTCTGGTTATTGTCAGGGCGCACGGTTTGCGCGTGTCTCATCTGAAAGGGAGCACTGTTGACGATGCCGTCGACCAGGGCGGAAAAGCGGTATCCGTTTTTCTCGACGGCAAGCTCGATCTTCTTCACCGCAGGACGGTCACTCGATTCCAGTCCGCGGCCAAGGGCATAGGTGAGAAGTTTTTCCGTGAGGCAATCGACGAATTTTGGCGACTGGGCCATGAGCAGGGTCTTCAACTGGCCGGCGCCAGAAAATTTCGTCCCGTCCGGCAATAGCCCAGAGGCATCCACCGGGAGTCCGTCGACGGCTGTTCTCCAGTTGCCGATGGCGTCGTAGTTCTCAAGCGCAAAACCAAGGGGATCCATCCCGCTATGGCAGGAAGCACACACGGGATTGGCGCGATGCATTTCGAGGCGCGCACGAATCGAAGTATGCTTGCCATCTTCTTTGGAAGTGGCCAGCGCAGGCACATTCGCCGGCGGTTCCGGTGGCGGAGTATTCAGGATATTGGTGAGGATCCACTTGCCCCGAATCGTCGGCGAGGTGCGGGTGGGGTAAGAAGTAATCGTGAGCACGCTGGCCTGGGTCAGGATTCCGCTGCGCTCGGTTCCATCGAGATCTACGCGGCGAAAGTCGCGGCCGTGGACACCTGGGATTCCATACAACTTCGCCAGGCGCTCATTGACAAACGTATATTTGCCAGTCAGAAAGTCGAGAATGCTGCGGTCTTCGGCGACGATGGACTGGAAAAACATCTGCGTCTCGGTCTGCATGGCGTCGCGCAATTCGACGTCGTATTGGGGAAAGGCCTTGGCATCGGGGCCTTCAAAATTCAGATTGCGGGTTCCCAGCCATTCACCGGCAAAGTTGGTCGCGAGCGCGCCGGCCCTGGCATCGGCCAGCATGCGGCGGGTCTGGACATGCAAGACTTCAGGATCGTGTAGTTGCCCCTTCGCGGCCAGCGACAGGAGCTGATCGTCGGGCATGCTGCTCCACAGAAAATAGGAGAGCCGGGATGCCAATTCGTAATCGCTGACCGGATGGGAGGCTTCTCCGGCAGGGTCGCGCTCAATGCGGAAGAGGAAATTGGGCGACATGAGGATGCCCTCAAGCGCGATCTGAATGCCTTCGTTGAATCCGCCACCGTGGCGATGAACAAGCCTGGTCAGATTCACCAGCTGGTCTACTTCCGCTTTGGTTACCGGCCGACGATAGGCGCGGTAGGCGAGCCGCTGCAGTATCTCGCGGGTATAGGCATCCTGCTGGCCGCGGGGCGGTCCCTTAAAGAAGATGCGCTGATAGCTGGGGGTCTGTTGCAGCGGAATCGGTTTGTAGGGGCCGATCACTTCGAGAGAGGTTGGGTAAGGAAGGGCCGGGTGAGACGGCTTCGGCTGCTGTTTGGAATCGGGCGCCACTTGCGGCGCAACTTTTGGCGCAACTTCCGACACCACTTCCATCAGGGCTTCGATCTTGTGCGGCCCCTGCGTGACGTGAAGTTTTGGGGCGGAGACGGCGCGTTCCTGAGTCGTGGTGAAGGCGAAGGTTCGCTTGATCACTTCCCTGCCATCTAGAAAAATATGCGCAGTCAGCACGGTTCCCACCGGCACCTGTTGGTCCCAGGCCATGCGCAGGGTATAGTCCGCCTCCACCGGAAACGGATGCACTGTCTGGATGTGCATGTGCTTGCTCTGGCGGATCGATACGGCGTCGTACTTGATCGAGACTCCGGTTTCCGGCGGGGTCAGCGGGATGGCGGCCCTGGCCGTCCGTTGGGCAGCCTTGAGATACATTTCCGTCAGTGCCGGGGAAAGAGAAAGCGCGTCGCCTATATCGTCAAAACCGTAGGCGTACGGGTCGGGAGGGAAATCCGCGGCCGCATCGAGATTCACGGCCAGAAGGTCGCGAATGGTGTTGGTGTACTCATCGCGGTTCAGCCGCCGGACAGTGATGGTTCCCGGCTCTGGCTTGGCGTTGGCATCCGCGGTTTCGTACTGTTGCTCGAGCCATTGGCTGACTGCGGCCAGCTTCTCAGCCGGCGGCCGGGGCATTCCCGGTGGCGGCATTGCTCCCGCCTTCAGTTTGAGGATGACTTTTTCCCAAACTTCCCGGTCTTTGAGAGCTTCGGAACTCGACTGCTTGAGAAACCGGGTCAGATCCAGGCCGCCGGTCATGGCAGTCGCGTTGTGGCAGGCGCTGCAGTTCTGCTGGATGACTGGCTTCACGATGGTCTCGAAACCATCGCTCTGCGCGCGTGCGCCGTCGATCGCCGCCAAGGCGAGAGCCGCGCAGCCTATCCATCGTGCAAGCGAACGCCTCGAGTATTTCTGCACCCTGTTCTGCACCCTAGTTCTGCATGCTGGAATCGCCGTTACTTGCGGCGACGGCTCCGGTTCCAATAGCAAACTTCTGCGCACCGACATCAGCGCTCAAGCGCGGGATCGTGTTGGAGTCTTACGGGAGCGCTGAAGCCCTGCTCCCCCGCATGAATCCACCCCAGCAGCTACGCAGCTGGGGACCCCGGGAATGTGGGGCTCCCTCCACTCGTCAGCGAAGCCGCCACGTATATACAGACGGATCGACCACCAACATCGTACAGATGGCGTTTCCATACTGTAAATAGTGCAATCCGTAATGCATCTTTTGCGGCTTTGTTACCTTTGAGTGCACTTCACGATGTGTTGACGTGGTTCGTAAGTACTTTGTTTCTGGGAAGGTGGCCAAGGCGGCCAAATAAATTGGCCATCTTGCCGGCCCGGCCGCTAGTCCTCCGAGCGCGGCCGTGTCCACCACCAGGCGCCAGATTTACAGTTTTAAGGCTACAGATCTCGAAAATCGAATTGGCGCGGCGCAGGGTGATGATTCAACGACGTCAATCGCTGCCTGCAGCGCCATTAGGTTGCATGGCTGTCACGAGCAGAAAGGCAGTTGCTCGACGGCGTTCAAAGTCTCGTTTTTAGTAACTTCCTTTTCGGGGGTGCTGTCGGCAAATTGCCGCTACATTGCTTTTACCCGGCACAAAACGACCAGAGTGCTACCATCGCCGGGTGTTTAATTTCGGGAAACCAAAGACCGCTGGCGATTGGATTGTCCACGTCATAGGCGCGATCATCGCGCTACTCCTTATCGTGTGGTTGGTACGGCTCTATCTACCGTAACGACGCTTCAGTCATGGTCAGGATGGAGTTTATGCGTCTGGGCTACGCGCTTCGATTACCTGGCACGGTGGAAACTTTAGCCAGTAGATCCAGCCCAATCGGTTCCTTATGGAAAATCAGGTTGCATGGCCCAACCTGGCGGATGCTGCCTGGCTGCGCCTACGACGTAAATCCCCGAATGTACGGAGTGTCCGGAGGACGCGGCCCCGTCTCAAAGAGCGGCCCGTGCGTCGAGTGATAGGTCATATTCAAGTACGGTGTCTCCATGCGGCGGCCGACGGCGGAGTATCGACCATCTTGCCAGTTTGAATCCATGTAGTAATTCACAATGCCGGTGGAGAGAAGAAGCCGCTCGGCATGGAATGGTTCTTTATGTGTGAGCATCATCTCCGTAATCCAGTGCTCGTGGGCATTGGCAGCGTGGTATTGCGAGACGGGCCCAGGGAAGCCCAGCATAGAGACGATGGCCGGATCTTTTTGTCCTTCGATGTCCGCCGCGTAGGTCCAGCCGACACCAGTGCCGGAGATAACGGCAGCGTTCGTGCCATCGTTATACTCCACGATGCAGACATTCGATTGTTTACCCTCGCGAAAATATCGCGGCTTCAGGTCAAAATTTCTTCGCACCCTCTCGAGCAGGTTGTTTGCCCAGGGAGTGCGCTCGACCCAGTTCCAGGCTTCACGCCCGCGAATCGACTGCACGGACTGGACGCCCGTCTCACCGCCCTTGCGGCGATCGACAAAGGCCTGCAGTACGTCAACACAATGAAAGATCGCCCCTTCATCCGGGGCGTCTCCCACCACGATTGAGTTTCTGATCGGTGTATCGACAGCGAGCTCGATCTCGGGCTTGCGGAAGTAGGTTGGTATGGAAGATCCTCCGGTGAGAGGAAAGCCAAGTTCACGGGATTTGTCGAACATCCACTTGGCGTCGTCCCAGTTGTAGGAGAGGTGCTTGTCGTTAAACACGGGCACGGAGCGATTGCTCTGCTCAAAGACACGCATGACCTGTTGGTACATCCACCATCGCGGCAACAGCCAGTGTCCCTTGAGATCAGTCGGATAGTTTCCATGTTCGCAGACAATGACGACACCATCGACGGCAAGTTCGCTGCCGCCAAGTGTCACTGTCTCGGCGACGGTTTTGTAGATTGGAATACTTTTTGCTTTGCAAACCTTTTGTCCCAGTAAGCTGGTGTCGAACTGGTGGATGTAAACCGAAACCACATCCACGCGCGAAGGAGTGTGGGCGCCGTGCCACCAATAGCCGTCCAGCAGCTTATTAATGATCCAGTCCGCATGCGAGGTTGGGAGGCCCCAATAGCTTACGAGGCAAGCGATACGAGGCCGCTTTTGCGGAGCCGGCGTTGACTGCGAGGCAGCCTTGGGAGCGAAGCCGGTCAAAGCAGCCAAACCCGCTATACCGGTGACCCCCAGCATTTCACGCCGGGTCAGGAGCGACGATGAATCGCCCGACCCGGCTGCAATCTCGATTGGCTTTCTCATAAAGTCGGAGCGGCGTTTTGCAACCCAAAAAGACGGGTCAGGTATTTGGTTCTCCCAGCACCCATGCAAACATCTTAAATGGAGCACTTAAACCTAGCCGCGCCGAACTCGGCCGGTGACAGGCACCACGCCGTATTATGGAGCAGAAACGCGACGGTCATCCGTAGGTAGTGAGCGCCATGTTTGTCTGTCGCCAGCTGTTACCAGTTGTTTGACCCACAGCTCACTGTAGACCACTAAAGGAATCAAGATATGCATTTCAGCAAGCGGCATGCCGCCGCCTTCATCGTCTTTCTCGCTGCCGCTTCCAATTCGCCTTTGCTTCATGGCCAGGAGCATAAGGTCGATCCTACATTTCTGCACGCGGATGCGAACACCTCGCCGGAGAAAACGTCCGACCTAACCACGGCAACCTGTCATTACAAGCCGTTCTTTGGGGAGGGAGCTCCCCAACTTCGAGGAAGCGGTTTGGCCCGCTACGGCGAAGCGGTCGTAGATCCCAACGGCTCCTGCACTGCGGTTCAGTACAAACAAGAGGACCAGATCTACGTCGTTGTGGATGGCAGCGGCTCGGCGCGTTACGGCTCTGAAGAGGTGACTTTAAGGAAAGAAGATTTTCTCTACATTCCCGCCACCGTTGCGCATGCGTTGACAAACAAATCGACTGCGCCTCTGCTTGTGATCGTCATGGGCTTCAGCACCAAGGGATACGATGCTCCCCCATTACCCCCACATGCCCGCAAAGACAACATCGAAAATGTGCCTCTGCAGCTTGTCAACGGGCATCCGGAATCAACTCACTACCGCCTCCTGCTGGAAGACGTTACTGGCCCGGATGGGCGCATTAAGGCGGGCCGTGTAGTCACCAGCCTCTTTCTCATGGAGATCGACCCAGGCGGCACTAACTTTCCTCACCATCATGTGCGGCAAGAGGAGATTTATCAGGTCTTGAGCGGACAGGGAGACCAGGTTGCCGGAAGCGGCATCAATGGCGTCGAGGGCCGCTATCCTGCGAAACCCGGAGATGTCTACTTCGTTCGCGCCAACGGGACCGTCGGCTTTTACAGCGCCCCGGGCGTCCACTCGCGGATTCTCTGCGTGCGTTGGTGGTATCCGGGCCTCGAGCAGAGAGGCGAGGGTCACTAGCACGCGTGGAGCCAAGTCTCGCATGAACTGTCAGGCATAAACTCCGTTACAAAACCGGGTTCGCCATCCTCAATTCCGGGGTGGGGTAACTCTAGGCACACGATAGCGATCCCCAACTTCTTTGGAAAGCTTGGGCGGATAGGTGACGCGTCGCCCTATTTCCGTCCCATCGAAATCGCTTGTTGATCCAACTCCTTAGAAATCATTTAGAATTCTAAATAGTTGAACCATCCTCAAGGAGATTTTCATGGCCACCGTCGCACCTCGTTTCTCACCCTCCGACAGCATCATCCTGCTTGTCGACCATCAGACTATGACCATCGATTGGGTCAAGAGCCTGCCGAAGACCACAGTCATCGCCAGCTGCCGTGTGCTCGCCCGCATGGGCGTCACCTTCTCCATGCCACTCTTCCTTACGACCACCATGGAGGAGTATGTAGGGCCCACGCTGCCTGAGATTCAAGAGGTCGCGCGCGACGCCTTCGCCGCACGCTTCAAGCGCGGCGGCATTTTAAGCTGCTTCGACCAACCTGAACTCGTCGCCGCACTGAAAGCCACGGGCCGCACCAACTTGATACTGGCGGGCCTCACCACCGACATCTGTCTGTTCTGGGCGGCCCGGGATGCCGTTCGTCTTGGCTACAACGTCAACGTCATCGCCGATGCCTGCGGCACCATGTCTGCGATCGGCGACAGCACCACCTTCGATCGGCTGCGCAGCCTCGGTGCGACGGTCAGCGTGGTCAACCAGATCGTCACCGAGCTCGAAAACGACTTCGGCAGTGCCGACGGCCTCAAAGCTCAGCAAATTCTCTCCGACGAAGTCATCTCCAAGCTCTAGTAGCGGTTCCATGCTGCCTCGCCCAGAGTGAACGCTCTGGGCGAGGCCTTTAGAAAGGTCAACCGTTGAACGCTCGAGCCTCTCTTTTCGTCGTGACGACCTGCGCGTTGGCGGCATTGGGCGCCAGTCATCGGCTTACCGCTCAGACGGTGAACCCCCCCCCCATACACGCCACAGGTGTGGGACATCGACTGGTCTTATCTCGCTCAGCCGGCGATTGCGCGCTCTTCGGAGACAGACTGGAGCGACCGCTTGCATTACATCCCGCTGGGCAACAGCAGCTTCCTCTCGATCACCGGACAGGTGCGCGAGCGTGGCGAGTATCAGGACCACCCCGCCTTCGGGGCGCAGCCCGCGGATAACGGCTACCTGCTGCAGCGCTATTTGTTCAGCTCAGACCTGCACCTCTCTGAGCATTTTCGTACTTTTATCCAACTCGATAGCGGCCTCATCAACGGTCGTGACGGCGGACCACGCCCCGGCATCGACCAGGATAAGCTTGACTTCAATCAGGGCCTGATCGATATCACCCCCTTGCGTGCGTCAGATCATTCTCTTACTGTTCGTGCCGGCCGCCAGCTGATCTCGTTAGGTTCCACTCGCCTTATCGCCACTGGGGCTGGCCTCAATGTCGAGCAGCCGTTCGATGGTATTCGCCTTATGCTCCACGCAGGACATTGGACCGGCGATGGCCTCGCTGTGCGACCCGCGGCGGTGAAGAGCGGTATCTTCGACAACGAACCGAATCCCGCTGAAGAGCTTTGGGGGCTGTACCTAAGCCGGGCTCTTCCGCCACTCCACACCAATTTCGATCTCTACTACCTTGGCTATGACCACAAGTCGGTGCGATACGCGCAGGGCACGGGCCGCGAGCAGCGAGAAACGATCGGCGCCCGTATCTGGTCCCATACTCCCACCTGGGACTACGACTTCGAATACACGGCTCAGTTTGGACGTTTCAAAAGCGGCAACATCGAAGCCTGGGGCACGGGCTATCACGCCGGTTATACCTTCCATCGCACCCGCTTCGCCCCGCACCCTGAACTCGACGGGGGCGTGCTCAGCGGGGATCACCATGTCCACGACAACACGCTGAGCACCTTCAACCCACTCTTTCCCAACGGGAACTTTCTCAGTCAGAGTATTCTGCTCGGCCCCTACAATCTTATCCTTGTGCGTCCCACCTTCAAGACAGCCCTGACCCGCAAAGCCAGCACCAACACCAACGTCGAACTCCTCTGGCGCCAAGCCACAGAGGATGGTGTTTACAACATCGCCGGCATCCTCACGCATGCCCCAGGAAAATCAAGCGCAAGATTTATCGGCACGCAGATCCAGCAGGAGATTGATTACGCGTTCAGCCGGCATCTCAGCGGGTCGCTGGCTTACGAGCATTTCTTCGCTGGTGAATTTCTCAAGCAGAGCCCGCCCGGGCACAGCCTGAACTTCATCTCTCCGCAGCTGACCTATAACTTCTAATCCGCGCGGGTTCCGTCATGCAATCACGCCTTCAGCAAGCACTCGTCCTCGCAATCGTTCTCCTCAATGCCTACTGCTTCGGCGCGAATTGCGTGGAGCGTTTCGTCAACTATCAGACCTGGCATCTTATCCCCGGCGATGCTTTCCCGGCCTATCACCGAGCGCAACAGCCGCGGATCCAGGCCTTTGTGGTAGCGCCGATGTGCATTGGGTTCGTGCTCCAGGTATGGCTTGCTTTCAGGGTGCCGGCCGGCATCGACCCGCGGATCGCCTGGGTGATGGTGGCTGCAACCGCAGCCGGCGCGGTCTCCACCTTGTTGCTTCAGCTTCCGATCCATGCAGCCTTCAACCGGAACGGCTACTCGCCTGAACTCATGCGGAGGCTCCGCCGCACAGATTGGATCCGGAAAGCGGCGGATGCTGTCCGGCTGGCTGCAACTGCGGATCTGCTGCATCAGCTACTCAGCGCTCATTAGGCCCAAGGCCACGCAGCTTGCGCAGTAGCTGGGCCGCAGTCTTCTTTTCTACGGTGGAAAGACGATGCATTGCTTCTGCAAGCTCGGTGGCATGCAACGGGGCAATCTTTCGCGCCAGCGTTCGACCCTTATCGGTGATAACCCCCATCACCACGCGCTTGTCCTCGCTTCGCGACTCGCGTGCGATCAACCCGCGCTTCTCCATCTTCTTGACCGTGTAGGTCGTGCTTGCGCCGGTCAGTAGGATGCGCTCGCTCAGCTCACCGAGCGGGGTGGGCCCCCCGTGCCAAAGCACCATCAACACTGAGAATTCAGTCATGGTCAGGCCGTGCTTCTGCATGCGCGGGCGCACATAATCATCGACAAACTTGAACGCTCTGCCGATCGAGAGGATGAGTTGCAGCGACGCCAACTCATCGGGTGCAGGGCCCTGTGGCCCTCCCGGGCCGGAGCCGCCGCTCGATGTAGATCCTTGCATGTAATGATCTTATCGCTCTGGTTATTCTTCCTAGTTGGCGGCAAAGCGCCTATGCACTCACCGACACCGGATTGGCGCCGGGAAGTCGGCTTCTCGGAAGTAGCCGCTCGTCTTTCGCGCCCTCCATGGTCTCGTTTCCGAAGAAACTCTGTCCACGAAACTCCGCAAAACTCTCGGACGGAACGAAATGCTAAACAGAATCCGTATTATCGAAAGGAAGCTGTACGGTTTTCAGGCTACTCCCTAATCCGGCTCTCACATGTCCCCCTCGGTCCCGTCTTGTCCCTCGTCAGAATTAGGAAGTCGTTTCGCCTATCCCTTTTCTCCCCTGGGAATCGTTTCCGTGTTGAGCTTGTTCCGCTATGGCTTTAGGAATCTCTGCAAGCCGCCGTCAGCCGCAGGAGAGCGAGGCCGCGCGACCGGGAGCGCCACGCCTTGGCGTGCGGAGGTGAAGCACGTCTCGAGTACCGCCATCACCGCCAGCGCGTCTTCGGGGGGGACGGGATTCACCCCGAATCCGCGTATCGCTTCGAGCACGGCGACATAGTAGTCGCGCTGGTTGGCCGCGGGTGCCGGAATGGGTGTTGGCTTCGCTCCCGGAGCTCCATAGAACCAGCCCGGGTCCGGGTCGTCACCGAAGCCGGGCGCATCCGGATGCATGCCCTCTTGCAAGCGCGTCTCCTGCAAATCGCCGGCGAACTTGGACCAGCTGCCGCGCGTTCCATGAACCACCGTCCTTGGCATTCCGCCACCGGCGGCCAATAACGTTGCGTGGAGAAGGACGCGGGTCTTCTTGTAGGCAAGCAGAACGTGAGCCCAATCATCCGTCTCTCCGCCGTCTCTTTGCACCGCAAGCTGCGCGAACACAGTCTCCGGCATGCCGAACTGTTGCAGTGCCTGGTCGATCAGATGAGGTCCCAAGTCGAACCAGAGGCCCGCTCCCGGCCCGGCAGACTCCCGCCAGCGCTTGCGTACCGTCGGCCGGTAGCGGTCGATGTGCGTCTCCAGCAGAGAAATCTCGCCTAGCATACCCGACGCAATCACCGCACGCGTGGCAAGGACCTCGCTGTCCCATCGGCGATTGTGAAAGACGGACAGAAGCTTGCCCTGCTGCTGCGCGAGGTCAGCCAAGGCTTCGGACTCGGCGAGGGTGAGCGTGAACGGCTTGTCACAGACAACATGCTTGCCCGCCTGGAGGGCGGCGGCGGTCAAGGGAAAGTGGCTTTCGTTGGGGCTTGCGATCACGATGAGGTCGAGCTCCGGCCGGATCACAAGCGCCATAGGGTCGCGAAGAACCTGGGCGCGTGGAATATCCTTGAGCACCGCTTCGGGCTGGCTGGATGCCACCATGGTCAGCTCCAGCCCGGGAACCGAACGTATCAGCGGCGCGTGAAAGGTCTTCCCTACGTAACCGTAGCCGATCAAGCCGACCCTGACAGGTGATTCGTCACTCGGGATCATGCGAGCTCCTTGGTTCTATAGTTCGATCCTAATCTGGTGGAATAGCGGGACAAAACCAAGTGAGATGTAGTTGTCTGTCATTGTGTGCTGCCAGCCAGTCGCGGCGGCGCAGGTATTGGCTTGCCTTGCTGGCTGTCATGGCCCTGAGGCGGAGACTGAGGCGGTGGGTTCATATTCCAATCGTGCTTGACATGGAATATTGCGGTGCCTACGATAGCATCATGAAAACCACGGTTGATATTCCAGATAAGGATCTAGAAGACGCCATGCGTTTTACGGAGGCAAAGACGAAGCGCGAGGCGATCGTCACCGCCATCCAGGAATTCAACCGCCGGAAGCGTGTGGCTGAGCTCAGCAAACACGCTGGAACCTGCAAGGATCTGTTGAGCGTCGAGGAACTGCTGCTGCAACGGCGAAAGGGCTGAGCCGCTGTGATTCTGGTTGACTCCTCCTCCTGGATTCACATGCTTCGTCCGAATGGAGACGCGTCTGTCAGAAGCCGCGTCGTGCGGGCTCTCGATGCTGGTGAGGCCTGTTGGTGCCCCATCATCCGGTTGGAGTTATGGAATGGGGCGGGCGGGGATCGTGAGAGAAAAGTGCTCAGGGAGTTTGAACGACTGCTTCCGGAACTCAGCATTGACCCTACGGTTTGGGGTGTGGCCTTTGATCTTGCACGCCGCGCGCGTTCGGCTGGTCTCTCGATTCCGGCAACCGATCTTTTGATCAGTGCCTGCGCTCGACATCATCAGGTTGCCATCGAACATTCCGATTCTGACTTTTCTCGACTCGAAGGGCTCTAACGCCTACTCTTCGGTTCAGTATCCCTGCGAACGACTGACGGTGTGTTGGCCCCAGGGTGGCATGAACCTGTGGCCTTCCCGGGCACCCGAAGTCATAGTTCTCAAAGATGTGGCCGGAGCCGCCGCGTCTCTAATGGGTTGAATCTATCGCTTAGGTTTGGCTGGGCCATTGTCCCAGGGAACGACCTGGCCTTCGCCTGGGAATGGCCAGTCTTTGTTGAGGAAGAGCTGGTCTTCGCGGGTTGTCTTCGGAATTGCATTGATGGTGAGATTTTCGAAGTAGTGAACTCCGGTCTTGCCGGCCGTGGCGAGGTCGAGGTCGCCGTCGCCGTCCAGGTCTTCCACGATGAACTGGGAGCCGACCCCGGCGGTGCTGTTCACCGAGATTGGGTAGCGGGTGAACTTACCGGTTTTGCGGTCGATCTTGTAGTAGTAGACAACCAGCGGATCATAAGAGCCGGGGTCGGCGCCATTGTGGCCGCGATAACGCTTGCCGGTAAGCAGTTCGGGTTCGCCGTCGCCATCTATGTCGATCAGCTTGAGTGCGTGACTCTGCGAGAAAGATTCGTCGATGATGTGTTTGACCCAGGTGCGATGGCCGGCGTCGCCCTGCTGCTCGAGCCAATAGAGGCCGTAACCATGGCCCTGTCCGTAGATGAGATCGAGCTTGCCGTCGTTGTTGACGTCATAGCCGATAATGGGGAAGCCGGCGTCGGCGAGATCCCAGTCGCCATGCCACTCCCACTGATCGTGATCGGCGTCGATGTTTTTGAACCAGCCAAACGGGGTGAGGACGTCGGCCTTTCCGTCGCCGTCGATGTCGGCGATGCCGATGCCGTGACCGTCCTGATGTTCGTCGCCGAGGTGATGGACCTTGGGCTCGGGTCCGGAAAAGTCGATCCAGAGGATGCCGGAGTGGTTGTAGTGAGCAAGGGCGAGGTCGGGCTTGCCGTCACCGTTGATATCCGCGAAGGCCCCGCCCTCAGTGTCGATACTGTCGGCAATTTTGTGACGCTGCCACATGACGTCGGGTTTTTTCGGATTCTCGTACCAGTAGACGCCATTGGTCATCCAACCGGTGGTCACGACGTCGGGCGCACCGTCTTTGTTGACGTCGACCGCCCATTCGCCACAGTCGGAGACAAACTCGCCGACGATCTCGACGGTGCGGTACTGGTGACGCTTCCATTCGCCCCCATTCGGTCCGGGGTTTTCATACCAGTAGGAGCCGCTGAGCAGGTCAGGATGACCATCGCCGTTCATATCGAGGCTGGTGATGCCTTCGGCGTGATCGCTGCCTAAGCGATGGACAAGGAAGGTGGTCTGCGGAACTCCGTAAGGGCCGTTGCCGGCTGCGGGCTTGCGATTTGGATGCTGTGCGAAGGTTCTGACGCAAGGCGAAGAAGCAGCAAGCAGGATTACGGCGGCGGTGAAATGTTTAGTCAGAGGCAAGGGTAGGTTCTCCCTGAGTTTAGAAAAGGCGCGGCCGCATAGGCCGTGCGCGGCGTAACCAACATACTAGCTCCTGGCCGTCATCGGCCTCGCGATTCGGACGATTTCAAGAGGATTTTGGATGGATTCTCGCCTACGCTGCGGGATGAGTTCCTGAAGGGTGATCTTTAAACCCGCGAAACGTCGCAGCGGGTCGGGTCAGTTCCGCCAGGTTACTGATTTTAATTCGCGTCGAGCCCGAGCTGCGGCTTACAGTTCGCGAATCGCAGTCACAGGGTTTCGGCGCATCGCTCGATGCGCCGGAAGGTAGGATGCGGCCAAAGTCATTGCTCCCAGGAGCATGACGACGGAAGCTACGGTGATGGGATCGTTGGCGCCAATGCCGTACAACAGGCGGGCGATGAAACGTGTCAGTCCCAACGCAAACGCCAGTCCCAGCGCCATTCCAATGCCTGTGAGCCACAATCCCTGCAACAGCACGAGTCTCAACACGTCGACGCGCGAGGCGCCCAGAGCCATTCGTACTCCGATCTCGTGGGTCCGCATTTGAGTGCGATAGGCCACAACTCCGTAGATCCCGGTCACCGCAAGAACCAGCCCGATCAGCGCAAACATGCCTGCCAGGGTGCTCTGTATAACCGCGAAACTGCTGGCCATCTGGGTACACTCC
Source organism: uncultured Acidobacteriaceae bacterium (assembly GCA_963834445.1). Taxonomy (GTDB): domain Bacteria; phylum Acidobacteriota; class Terriglobia; order Terriglobales; family Acidobacteriaceae; genus PALSA-350. The sequence continues at coordinate 791,853 of CAWIBU010000009.1, read as the reverse complement.
CGCATGGAACGCACATCGAAAACCGGCAGCTGCAAATCGATTCCATGAATGGCCTGCTCCACCGCGGGCGCCAGGTCTACGGGATTTCCCTCGGTCTTCACCTGCACGATCGTCTCGTACCCCGCCTGGAAAAAGCTCATATAGACCATAGGCTCCGGCGACTCATTCACGAAAATATGTGTTGAATTCCTGGCAACGCCGACAACCGTGAAAAGTCTGCCCCACACCCTGAGCCTCTTTCCCAACGGATCCTGCCCTGGCCAGTAGCGCCTGGCCGCGGTCTGATCCACGATGAGTACCCTCGGGGCCTTTTCATCGTCCTCCGGCGTAAACTCGCGTCCTTCCAGAATGGGTATATGAAGGGATTCGAAATACCGCGGGGCCACTTCGGCGTGGTACACGTGCAAAGATTCATGGGGGTGTGGCACATACCCTTCCGGATACGCGTCCTCGCCCTTGTGGCTCAGGGTCATCGGAATCCAGTCGGTAAGAGACGCAACCTTCACGCCTGGCAATGCCGACACGCGGTCAAGTATCTGGTGACGGATCAACTGTGTCTCATCGCTACTGTAGCCGGCGATATTCAGCCCCACGGACGCAGTGAGAATGTGGTCCTGGTCAAAGCCGGGATACGCGCCGGAGAGATTCCGTAGTGTTCGCAGAAGTAGCCCGGAGCACAACAGCAGAGGAAGTGAAAGCGCGATTTGCGCCACCACCAGCCCGCTGAGCAATTTCCGGTTGCGTGAGCCGCCGGAGATACTTGCAGACTCTGCCTTCAGTACCTCAATGGCCGGCGCGTGCGACGAACGCCAGGCGGGGAGCGCGCCGCATAGCATAGCGGCCAAGAGAGAGAACCCTGCAATCCCAATCACCACCTTGTGGTCCATGTTCCCGTTCAGTACGAGGGGAATTGCATTCGCTGGAAAGAACCATGCGAATGTCTTCGCAGTCCACGATGTCAGCAGCAGGGCCACAACGCCTGCGACGATGGAAAGCGCGGCGCCCTCCATCACCATCTGCCGCACCAGTTGCATGCGGTTGGCCCCCAACGACTGCCGGATGGCAAGCTCACGCCGGCGGGATACAAAGCGCACCAGCGTGAGCGTGGCCACGTTCGCGCAGGTCAGCAACAGCACCAAACCGGCGATGGCGAGCAGGATGGGCAGCGTCGCCGCCATGTATCCGTTGGCGCCGAAGGGCGAGCGCCACATGGGATCGAGCGTGATGCGGTTCTCTCCCAGATGCTCATTCGGATATACCGCCACTATATGGCGCATCAGAGTGTCGAGATCCTGGGCTGCGGCGCCAAGGCTCACGCCGGGCCGCAATCTTCCTATTACGTTCAGCCAGTCCGCATCGCGATGCGTCATGCGCCACACATCGGTCCCGAGGGGATCGAGCGTTACCCACAGATCTTCACGGATGCCGGGCATGGCTCCGACAACCCCCTCGGGCGCTACACCGATCACCGTCAACGGATGGCGGGCGATGTCGATCGCCTTGCCCACAATTGCCGGGTCTGCGGCATAGCGCGTCTTCCAAAGCGAGTAACCCAGGACCACGTTGGGAACAGCACCGGGAGCTGACTCCTCTTCCGGCAGAAAGAATCGTCCCAGCGCCGGCTTGATGCCGAGCACAGCGAAATAGTTCGCCGTCACGTTCGCTATGTAGACACGGTCCGGCTGGGTACCGCCGGTCAGCGTGATCCAATCGTGATGATAGGCGAGTATGCCGGCGAAGGTGTGGTTCTGCTCGCGCAGATCGCGATAGTCAAGATACGAGAGGGGCGGGGTCGGGGAGAAGCTGCGTTCCCCCCGCTGCAGGCTGACCAGATCGCCCGCTTCCCGCGCGCCAGGAATCGGACGCAGCATGGTGCCGTCAATCCAACTGAATACGGTGCTGTTGGCACAGATAGCGACTACCAGCATGGCCGTCGCGGTGATCGTAAAAGTGGGGCTCTTGCGCAGTTGCCGCAGGGCATAACGGAGATCCCGCCCTAATTGTTCAAGCCCGCGTCGACCCCACATCTCGCGCGTCACCTCTTGCACCAAAGGAATGTTTCCGAACTCGCGCACGGCTGCTTGTCGCGCTGTCTCCGCCGTCTCGCCTCGCGCAACTCGATCTGCCATGGCCATCTGCAGGTGAGCATCGATCTCTTCCTGCAATTCGCGCTTGCGCCGCTGAAAACCGATGCTGGGAAACCGCTTCACCACTCACTCTCCTTCGGCTGGATGTACAGCACCGGCCCCAATCGCCTGGACGATGCGCTGCCACCGGGCCAGATCCGAGGTGTAGACAATCTACTCCCACTGGAGGTAGATCGTCTACTTGGTTTTGTATAGCGCAGCGAGCAGCGGTGCCGACAGGCATGAAGGCTGGGGTCTGGACCAGGCGGTCATGGTCGCTCGCCTCGCGTTGCTGGCGCGCTGCGATGGCCGCAGCCGTTTACGGACTTAGCAGTTTAGCGTGCTCCGCCCTGGCTTCTTTATTGAGGGGTATTCCCGGTTCGGCATTTTTCCATAAGTCGGCCGGGTTTTTCTTGCATAACGCAGAATGCGCACGAATGGCCGGCAGCCATAATTTCTGCATCTGCGTGTCGAATGGGTAGCGATTGCTAAGGTCTTGCGCCAATAATTCGGCACGGGCCGTGTCCCCAAGCTACAAAGGCGAGACCTGGGCCACCCGGCAGGAACGGCAGCCCTGAGGATTCCGCAAGCTTACCTGCGCCTGAGGTGATCGCCTACGGAAGAGAATGCGTGAACCAGGATAACGATTTGCCGCCAATATTGTGCGCCGACATACAGACCGCACTGGGAAGGCGCATTCCCAACCTATACCAGCACCCGGTCTAACAATTGGCTGACTGCGCGGTTGCTTTCGATGAAGGCGTTGCGATGATCCATGGCGCCGGAAAGATCGGAGTGGGCGAACGCGATTCTTCCAAACGGCCCGTCGCGGAGGGCTTGACGTGGAGCAGGATTTCCGTTCAGGCCGAAGAAGAACCCCGGCTGGGGATTGATAAACGCGTGTCCCCAGCGGTTGAGAACAATTCCCGCAATGTCCCGCTTGGCGTCGAAGCCGGAAGCCGCAAACATCTCCGTCATCTGCTCGCGTATTTGCTGTTCGTAGTCCATGAAAGAGGTTGATAACAGCTCGGCACGGCCCAGGCTACCCTGGTCGGCCAATGGAAGGCCTGGTTTTGCAAAGCCTACCTCGAGGTTAAGCACGGTGGGCAGATCGGGGCCGACGAAGGGCGTATCCACACCAAACTTGGCACGCTTGGGTACATTGACCGAGTTGCCGAACCCCTCGAACCAGCCCCCGCCAGCAAGGCCAAGATCATAAAGGAACCGCCAATTGCGCACCGCCACGTTGGCAAGCAGGTAGGGCGAATAATGAAACTGCGCATACGCGTTGCGCCGCGTCTGGTCGAGATCGCGCACCACGTGCTTTGTCATCCAGCCCCCGCCGGCCATGACCACCGTTCTGGCCTTGATTCGTTGCAGGCGGCCATCCTTCACATAAATGATGGAAACAAACTCGGACTTGCTTGGCTCGCCCATATGCTCGACGCGCACAACCGTGGAGTTGAGCCGCAAACGGACACGCTGGCCGGCTGCATCGAGGGCGCTGAAGTTGATTGGGTTTTTCCAAACGGCCTCCATGGTGCGGGGACCGTCGAAGGCTGCCGGGATGAGGGTTTTCACCATCAAGCGCATCATGCCCGAGTTTCCCCCGGGAAACATCTGGATGCCCGTCTCCATGCTGTTATCGACGGTGGGCACGGTTTTCTCCCATTCGTCGATCAGAAAGGCCGACAAGACGTCAGGGCCGAGACCGAATCCATCGGCGACTTCGGCCCGGTCGAGTCGTATCGTCTCGCGACTCACGCCGTAGGTGCGCACCAGGTAGTCTTCGATGGTCATGCTGTCTAACTGACGGGAGACCGCGTCGCCAGGATAGTCGTAGACCAGGGGAGGTACGATAAAGCGATTGTGGTGCAAGGCGAGCAATTCGTGGCGGGTCTTTTCAGAAAAGGGTGTGCCTTCCAGATTTTTTCCCCAGGGATCCTTTACCCAAATGCCGGGACGATGCCCGAACTTTGCACCAAAGAAAAAGCCATAAGCCGGTTTGCCGTCTATGGCGCCCTGACCGTAGGTGCTGCGGGATAAAGACATCTTCGGCGAAGGCCCTTGCCAGTCCTGGTAGGACTTGAAGGCGTTCCAATCCAGGCCCATCGATTCGTAGACTGTGCTTAAGAAACTGTTCGGGTAAGGGGGCTGGAAGTGCACGGAGCCCTGGGCGGCATAGAGACGATGGCCGTCGACTTCAAACTCGTTGCGTTTGGCCACCCCGCCGAAGATGGCCGCGTTGTCGAGCACGATACAGTTGCGATTGGCCCCCGTTCTCTGATGGAAAAACAGGGCCGCAGACACACCGGAAAGACCTCCTCCGACGACGGCACAATCGTAGACCTCAGCGGTATCGGTGATTTGCGAAGGAAGCTGATCGTAGGCGCCGTCACGGACCGCGTGCGCATTATGCACGACCTGCTCGCTGTTGCCGGCGGAGCCTTTGTAGTCGCCCTCGCCTGTATACCCGGCCCAGGCCGCGGGCGCATTTGCCTGGGCAAGGAGCTCGATGGGAGACGAGGATACGGCCAAACCGGCGGAGGCGACGAGTGCCCCCTCCAGAAAGTCGCGGCGCGAAATCGACTGATCGAGACCGAGAATTTTGTCCAGGTGGGGGCAGCGTTTTGACATGCTCGTTTCCCTTTTTCAGGAGGCTCGACACCACTGTATAGGAAGTGCCGCGGCTCCGGCGCCGGCAATCTTACTTGATGCTTCGCGCTGACTGCGCGGCTACCGAGCAGAGGGAAAGTTTTTGGTTTCTAAGAACGCGCACGTGCGGAGTCGGCGGCCCCTTTTGTTTACTGGGGGGTATGGAGTTTTGCTTGTCTTTTATTTGGCTCCTCAGGTAGGACTCGAACCTACAACCCTTCGGTTAACAGCCGGTTAAGAGGGCTAACTCACCATGGCCGAGTTAGCCTATCCGATTCAAAACAAACACTCACGCCAGAATCGGCGAAACCATGCGAAGCCAGCTCTGGCGCAAAGTTCGTACAAAAGTTCGTACAGTTACATGCCGAGATGCCGGCCAAATTTTGGGCCGACTTTTTCGCGAGGGGGTGTCTATGGACAAACCCGCACGCGGCCGTACTCACCCGCACAACTTTCCAGAAAAAGAAAGCAGCGAAGGGCAAGAGAACACCGCGGCGGCCGTAGAGGTGCGGTTGCCGTCGTTCGGAAGACGATTACGCGGAACGGGATTTTGGGTCCGTTTTTTCCACATCGCACCAGCTTGCATCGTGATGCACTCACAAGCAGAAACCCTCTCATTTGTTATGGTTGGGGCCAATTGCGATATGCATGCCGCCGCAAAGCGCTGCAGGAGATTCCGGAACAAAGTATCACTACTTGTAACCCCGAAAAGCTGACAATTGCACGCCAAATAGTTAGGGTAGATCGCCAAACAGGTCCCTTGAGGATAACCACAGCGCTTTACCGAGCTTTACGATGTTCTCAAGCGCTACATTCCTTTCGCCTCGCTCAAACCCTCCTACATGGGTGAGATGCAACCGAACTCCGTTGTACGGGAGCTTCAGCTCCCCCCGTCCCGAAAGAGGTAACGCTTGGAAACAACATTGTAAATTCACACAACAGTAAATACAGAAGGAGTGGATTTCGGCTCTTCCGGGTTGTGGCGCTTCATGAGTTCGACCGCAGTCACGAGTTCCGCGACCGATTGGATACCCAGTTTCTGCAGTACGCGAGCCCGGTGCTTCTTGATGGTTGCTTCGGCTGCGCCCAGCGAATAGCCGATCTGCTTGTTTAGTAATCCCCGCACGAGTAATCCGCAGACCTCCCGCTCCCGCGGGGTTAGCTGGTTATAGCGCGTTCGTATGGACCGGACCCGGTCTTCCTCGGCCAATGCGGTTGCATGCTTCGCCAGAGCGTCGGAAACTGCCGCAATCAGATCCTCTGACCGGACTGGTTTGGTGAGAAAGTCCACTGCACCCGCTTTGAAAGCTGCGGAGGCAGCCGGCACAGTGCCGTGACCGCTCAGGAAGATCACCGGGAGTTCTATGTCGTGTGCGCGCAAGGTCTTGTGGAATTCAAGCCCGTTCATCTGCGGCATCATCAGGTCCAGAACAATACAGCCAGGCCCGATATGAGGCTTCCGCGCGAGAAACTCGTCGGGGGCGGTAAAAGTCTCCGTATTGTAACCGGCGAGCGCGAGCCTGCGGGAAAGTGCTCGAAGTAGCGGCTGGTCATCATCGATCAGAAAGACTTTAACTACATCGCTCATGCCGGCACCTCCTCGACGGCGCTTACCTGCACAACAGGCATAAACACACGGAAGCGAGCACCCGCTGGGCAGTTGTCCGCCTCGATCTTCCCATGGAGCGACTCTACGATTGATCTGCTGATCGAAAGCCCCAAACCCAGGCCTTCCCGCTTGGTGGTGAAGAAATGGTCGAACAAGCGCGGCAGGTGTTCGGGAGAGATGCCGGGACCGGTGTCGCGGACCTCGACGACAACTGCGTCCTTAGCGGCTAGGAAGGTGGCGACGGTGACCGTTCGATCGCCCTCGGCAACGTCCCTTACGGCGTCCATGGCATTCATCACCAGGTTGAGAACAACCTGTTGCAGTTGCACTGTGTCGCCGAAGACGGCAGGCAGATCTCCCGCAAGTTCACAGCGAAGAATCACTTTGCGTAGCATCGCCTCGTTGCCCAGCAACTTGACCACGGAAGCCGCAATCTCCGTCAAGTCAAGCGCGATGCAGTTGTTTTCGCGGTCTTGTAGCAGCGCCCTCATTTTACGGATGATCTGGCCGGCGCGTTCGTCATCAGAAACGATCTCGCGCACTACCTCGCGGGCTTCAGAGTTTTGCGGCACCTCATTCGCGAGCAACTCCTCCAAAGACTCGGCATTGATGAGAATGGCTGCCAGGGGCTGGTTGAGTTCATGCGCTAGTGCCCCGGCCAATTCGCCGAGCGCGGCGACACGGTGGAATTGAGATAGGGTTTGCAGGTTTCTTTCCGCCCGCATTTCGGTTCTCTTACGTTCGGTAACGTCGACGTGAGATAAGACGGCTCCCCCCTGCGACCATTGCAGAACGTCACAGCGAATCTCCAGCCAGCGTGATTCGGAATCGAGTGCAGAGAATTGCCGCTCGAGAACAGCCTGGCTGGTTCGGCCCGCGAGCACGCTTCTTACCTGGCGCCCAAGGAGGCCGGCGGAGGCTTGCGGCCCAGGCAAACTCCGCTCCCAGGCAGAAACATAGTCGTCGCCGGAAGAGGTCCTGGCAAAGAAACCGTCAGCAACATCCACACCGGCGTCGCGCCACTGTTCGTTCACCTGCAGAATTATGCCAGCCCGGTCGAGAATAGCCACATACCCTGGCAACGAATGAAGTACCGCCTGGTGGAGCGCCTCCTGCGAAAGGAGGGCTCGCTCCGAGGTTGAGCGAGCTAGCTTCGAGAGGAGCAGGCGCCTTCTTTGCATCAACAGCAAAGCAATCATCGCCGCCTGCAAAGCGAGCACAAGCAGAGTCACGAGAATCAATTTCTTGTGTTCGGTCCACAGTGTCGGGGCTCGAAACTCGACCGTCGCCCCCGCAGGCAGCCGGGATTCGGGTATTCCCCATCGCTCTAGTTGTCGCGCATCGAATCGTGACTCGGGTTCGAGCACCACATCAGGAAGGGTGTTTGGGTCGCGCCCTTCGAACACCTTCGCGACTTGAGGCGCAAGCTTTCTGCCGAGAAGGTCCCAACTCAAAAGCGGCCCACCCACAGCCCCGTTCCCAAAACTCAAATCGAGATAGTCGAAGATCGGAGCATTGGCAACAGACGAAATGGAACGCACCAGCTTGGGCGTGTCGACGGGCCTTCCGTCAGCATCGGCGATGGTAGTCATCAAGAGAAGGGCTGAGTTTGGAGGGAGCTGAGCAGACCGCACCATCATATCGCGCAGGGACAAACCGGTGAGATCGATTAAAGGAAGACCGGGATAGACAGATTTGATTTCGGCGAACGTCCATTGGTTGACTGCGTGATCAGCAGGCGAACCTCCGCCGATTACGTATAATTGTTTTGTAGCAGGAAGAAGCCTGGTCGCGGTCTGCACGTATCTGGCTGGAACAAAATCCGCGACAACCCCCGCCGTATCAGGCGGACGAGGGATGGGTCGCCCCCCGTGTGGCCATAAGGCATAGAAGACCCTGGTGTTCGGCCATCGGGTGTTGCGAAGACGCAGAGCGGTCGCCAGGTTTCCTGACCCCAGCGCGACGATCGCATCGAACTCGCGATTACGGTACTTCTCGTCAAACCATTTCCGACCATCGTTATTTCCGTCAGGATCTTGCCAGGGGGCGACCTGCTCGACCACTAAAATATTGGTGCCCGGCAGTTCGTGGTCCAACTCAGCTTGTAACCCGCTTACGAAGGCTGAGACCGACGGACGCATGGGTTCGGCAGGCGAGAGGACGAGGATCTCCCGCCCTTGCGGCTCAACACCGAAGGCAGAGGCCGACAGAACAAGCAGCAACGCTAGAAAACCTGCGGCGGATCTTACTGCGTGCATTTAGAGGTAGGGCCATTCTACTCCCTTGTTGAGGGCTCCACTGAGTTCGCCTCATTAGCCGCCTTTGTGAGCAGTAACTTGATGGCGGCACGAAGCTCCCTGGCTTCGAACGGTTTGCGCAAGCACATGGGTAGGCCGATGGACTCCAGTTCACGGGCTGTTTCCTGCTGGCTATGGCCAGTCATAAAGATCACAGCCGTGTTAATGCCGCGGCGCGTAAGTTCAACGCTGAGCGCGATTCCACCCATCCCCGGTAAACGCAGATCAGCGATCAGTAGGTCTGGGGTGGAGACGCTGTCATGAGCCAGATACTCTTCGGCGGAGCCAAACGTTCGCACTTCAAAGCCGGCAATTCTCAGATTGCGCGCGAGGCTGGTCAGGAGGCTGATGTCGTCATCAACAATCGCAATCGAGCTGCGTTTCAATCCCGGTGCAGGCATGGCTGTCTTTCGTGTTTTGATGCACGACGACGTATCGAAAGGCAAGGGCTACGAACATTTCTTGAGAGAAGTGAGGAATTTAGACCAACAACCTGCACTGATTGATTTGCGAAGCCTCTTCTTGGCCATGTCTGCTTTTACGGCAAAAAGCGGCTTCTGCGATATGCGACCAAGGGCGCATATCGCTACCTGGAAATTGGTTCTAGCTTCGGTGTGTTAGATTTTTCCGGGTGCTGATACGTGCGGGAATGCTTGGCCCAACGAGCGGGCTGCTAACTCACCTCGGTCTCCACGGTACTCCAACCGGACCATGTAGAACCGGGCTCCCCATTGCAAACCAATTGAAAAAGGTGAATCGATGCAAAAGATTGTGATATCAGCGCTTGCCGTCATTTTAGGCTTAGGCGTCGGATGCAATACAGGCCCGGACGCCGCTTCGACTGCTGATGCTATCTACTTCGGCGGCCCCATCATCACTGTCAACGACGCGCAGCCTAACGCGGAAGCGGTCGCGATCAAGGATGGCAAGATCCTCATGGTGGGCTCAGCGGCGGAGGTCGAGAAAGCTCACAAAGGGACCACCACCCAGATGATCGACCTCGCCGGCAAGAGCCTTCTGCCCGGTTTCATCGATGCGCATAGTCACTTCATGTTCGCCCTCGATATGCCTACGCAAGCAAATGTGTCGGGGCCGCCCGTGGGGCCGGTCAAGTCCATACCCGACATCATCGCAGCCCTGAAGGAAACTCAGCAGCGTCTGAAGATCGCGAAAGGCGAGTGGATCGTTGGGTGGGGATATGACGGAAACGGACTGGCGGAGGGACGCGAGGCCACCCGCGATGATCTCGATCCCGCTTTTCCTGACAATCCCGTGATGTTGATCCACGTTTCCGCTCATGGGGCGGTGCTGAATTCCGCGGCCTTCAAGAAGTTCAATATTACAGCGAAGACACCCACGCCACCGGGGGGAGTCATCCTTCGCAAGCCTGGCTCGAAAGAACCCGCGGGGCTGTTGATGGAGACCGCATATCTTCCAGTGTTCGCAGCGATGCCTAAGCCGACCGAGGCGGAAACTCTCGATCACTTCGACGGGGCACAACAGATTTATGCGAGCAATGGCTACACCACGATGCAGGAAGGGGCGACCCACGCGCACGACGTGGAACTGCTAAAAAAAGCAGCGAGCGAGAAACGCTTGTACCTTGACCTGGTTTCGTTGCCTTTATTTATCGACCTTCCAGCGGTCCTCGAAAACAACCCTGCCGGCACCTGGGGCACCTACAACAACCGGCTGAAGCTGGGCGGCGTGAAGACGGTGTTTGATGGCTCGCCACAGGGGAAGACGGCGTACTTCACCAAGCCCTACCTGACTGGCGGCCCTTCGGGGCAGAAGAACTGGCGAGGCGAGCCCGGCTTCCCGGAAGCGACTTTCATTAAGTTTATGAAGCCGATCTACGACAACAACCTGAGGACGTTCGATCACTGCAACGGAGACGCATCCGTTGACATGTTCCTCGATATCCAAGAAAAGTTGGGCGGCAAAGCTGAACTGCGCCCGGTGGTCATCCACTCGCAATTCGTTCGTGCCGATCAGCTCGACCGATACGTCAAGCTGGGCGTGATTCCAGCCATGTACCCGATGCATACCTACTTTTTCGGCGATGCGCATGTCAAAAACCTGGGCATGGAACGGGCCAGTTTCATGAGCCCTACCGAGAGCGCGATCCAAAAAGGGCTGCACGTTACCCTGCATTCGGATTTCAACGTTCTCCCGCTCGACCCCATGATGATTATGTGGACGGCGATGAATCGTACAACCCGTACCGGCGTCGTGCTGGGCGCCGGTGAGCGCTTGACGGCAACCCAGGCATTGAAGGCGATCACTCTCGATTCTGCTTACGAATACATGGAGGAGAAGACGAAGGGGTCGATAGAGCCAGGCAAGTTGGCGGACTTTGTCATTCTTTCCGGCAACCCGATTACCACCACCGGCGACGCGATCAAAGACATCAAAGTCGTCGAAACGATCAAGGAAGGCAAGTCCGTCTACAAGCGCCCGGCGTAGCAGGATAAGTAAAGGCCGGCCCTATGAGTCTTACATAGCTCATGCACCCGGCCTTTAACACGAACGCCGAACACGTCTCTGATTGAGAAAGGTTATTGGAAATGCGAACCTCGAACCGCAAATATCTGCGGACTCTGTGGAGCTGCGCGTATTTTGCAATCCTGTTCACAGGCACACCAGCACTCTCCGCGCACGCACAGAGCGACGCGGAAGCAGCTCTTGCCGGTTCCATCGAATTCCCAACGACTATCTATACCGCCAAGCGTGTTATCACGATGGATGAGAAGAACACGAGCGCCACTGCGGTGGCAGTGCGCGGGGACCGCATCGTCGCCGTCGGTTCGCTTGATTCAGTCGAGAAAGCTCTCGGGAGCACTCCTTATTCCGTCGATACCACCTTCGACGGACGCTTCATGATGCCGGGCCTGATTGAACAGCATCTGCATCCCATCCTGGGAGCGCTCACCCTCTCCATCCCGGTCGTTGCAAATGAGGCCTGGGTGCTCCCCGGTAAAACCTGGCCCGCCGCCACCAACCACGAGGAATACATGTCGGCGTTGAGCGCTCTCGAGAAGGGGATGAAAGACCCCAATGAAACGCTCTTCACCTGGGGCTATCACCAGTATTTCCATGGCAGCGTTCGCCGCCAGGACCTGGACTCGATCAGCACCACGCGTCCCATCGTGGTGTGGCATCGCTCCTGCCACGAGATGATTTTCAATACAGCCGCATTGAAGAAGTACGGAATCACGAAGGAGTCCGTCACCGGTAAGGGACCGGCCAGCGCACAGGCCGATTGGGATAAGGGCTACTTCTACGAGAATGCTCTCTTCGTGTTGGTGGCGCCGAAAGTTCTCCCAGCGCTTGCTTCACCGGCAAACATTGCATTTGGCCTGAAGCAGATGGTCGCGATGCTTCACAACAACGGGGTTACTGCCTATATGGAACCGGGCGCGGTTGGAACACCGGCGCTGTTTTCCTACTATGTGAAGGTCCTTGGGGCCGCCGACGTCCCGATGTACTCCTTCTTCATCGCCGACGGAAAGACCGGCTATGAAAAAGGAGGAGTTGCCGGAGCAATACAGGCGGCCGAGGGCGCGGTCGCCGTAATTCCGACCACGGGCAAGGTCAGACGATTGCCGGGTGAGATAAAGCTTTACGCCGACGGCGCCATCATCTCCCTGCTCATGCAGATGAAGGATGGTTATACCGACGGCCATCACGGCGAATGGATTATGAAGCCAGATGAGTTCTCAAAGGCTTTCAAGATCTATTGGGATGCCGGCTACCAGATTCATGTCCACGTGAACGGCGACCAAGGTCTGGACGTGGTTCTCGATACCCTGGAAAATAACATCAAGGAACATCCGCGCGCCGATCATCGCACTGTGATCGTCCACTTCGCTAACTCAACGGAAGCTCAGGTGGCAAGAATCGCAAAGGATGGTGCTATCGTTAGCGCCAATCCCTACTATGTGACCGGGTTTGCCGACCAGTTCGGGGCGAACGGTCTGGGCAAAGAACGCGCAGACGCCATGGTCCGCATTGGTTCTGTCGAAAAGGCAGGCGTTTCTGTATCCCTTCACTCTGATTTGCCGATGGGCCCTGCTATTCCGCTCTACTTGGCCTGGTGTGCGGTGAATCGCGTAACTCCATCCGGCCGCGCTGCGCGTCCCGACCTGGGGATTTCTGTAGATGAAGCGATGCGCGCTATCACTATTAACGCAGCGTATTCGTGGAAGATGGAGAAAGACCTGGGATCCATCGAGCCGAACAAGATCGCAAACTTTACTGTGCTCGACGAAGATCCCTATGTGGTTGCCCCGATGCACTTGAAGGACATCAAGCTTTGGGGGACCGTCTTCGAAGGAAACAAATTCCCTATCCAACCCTAAGCCGGTACGATTCAGCCTTCCCTAGTTCGCCTGCCGCGCCGCTGAGCAACCTGCGGGTCGCGGCCCTGGACCACTCTTGTTTGCTCATAATGCTCAGCATTGGATAAGTCAGTTTAGATTGCGGATCTACAAAGGGTCCGGTCGAGATTCAAGCGATGCAATGCTTTGCATGCTGCTACCGGCTCTTCCTATGCGACCAAGGGCGCATATCGCAGACAGCGAATTGGATCTATCTTACGTTTGCGTGTACGCCTTGAAACGGATCCTGGCCGATGCACGCTTTACCCCAACTAACATCTGTGCCCGATCATAAAACAATGAGGTGAAGTCATGACCGGCCACAATACCGAGGAAATATACAGTCGCGAGCAACCGCTTGAAGGAGCGATCTAATGCAACAACAGTTCCGCCTTTTCTCCAGGACACGTGCTCATGTCGCAGCAGTCTTGACGCCTGTCATCATTTTTGCCGGCATGAGCAATCCGGCGAACGCCTGCACGCGTGCCGTTTACCTCGGTAGCGACCATGTGGTGATAACCGGCCGGTCCATGGACTGGGCAGAGGACGTCTACTCGAATGCGTGGGTGTTTCCACGGGGCATGGTTCGCGAGGGGGCCGCCGGACCGAATAGCGTCAAGTGGACCTCGAAATACGGTAGCCTCGCGGTGTCGGGCTACGACGCGGGCACGGCTGATGGCATCAACGAACAGGGCCTGGTCGCCAACTTGCTCTATCTCGCAGAATCGGACTACGGCACTCCCAAAAGCGGCCAACCGACGATCTCGATCATGGCCTGGGCGCAGTACGTGCTGGACAATTATGGAAGCGTCGCGGAAGCAGTCGATGGTTTGCGTGCTGAGCCCTTCGAGGTCATCGCGCCACAACTACCGAACGGTAAGGGTGCGCAACTGCACCTGGCGATTTCAGACCCGACTGGCGATTCGGCCATCTTCGAATACATCGGCGGCAAGCTGGTCATTCACCACGACAAAAAGTATCAAGTGATGACCAACTCACCCAGCTTTGACCAACAGATCGCGATCGAAACCTACTGGAGCGGCGTAAACCCTCTGGCTTTCCTGCCCGGCTCCATCAGTGCTCCGGATCGCTTTGTCCGTACCTCATTCCTCATTAACGCTATTCCAAAACAGATGGACCCGCACACCATCAAGGCTGTGCCAGGCGCCACCTACGAAAATCAGGCCGTGGCAGCCGTGCTGGGCGTCATGCGCTCAGTCAGTACGCCTTTGGGCATCACCCATCCAGACAAGCCCAATCTCGCATCGACCCTGTGGCGCACCGTGTACGACCAAAAAAACAAGGTCTTTTTTTTCGACTCGGCAACCAGCCCGAATGCTTTCTGGGTTCCCCTGTCTGACCTGGATTTCACAAAGGGCGCTCCAGTAAGAAAGCTCACCATGGCGGGCGGCAAGGTCTATGCGGGGAATGCGGCAAGTAAATTTGAGTCAGCGACGCCATTCACGTTTGCCCCAGCCGAATGATCTAAGACAGACCAATGGGCTAGCGCTTCATTTATCGCAAGAGCGGAACGACTGCAGGTTGGAGTCGTTCCGCTCTTGCCAGACATGATCCTTGCCTGGAATGAATCCTGAGTGCAAGAACGGAGTGCATCATGACCAGCTACAACTTTCGCGTCCCAGTTACCTTGAGTATCGCGTTGTCGCTTTCACTATTCCTGACAGCATGTAACAAGCCGGCGGCGCCCACCGAACAGGCGGCATCCACAGCGACGCCTGCACCTGCGACGCCAACAGCCGTCCCTACGCCTGAACCTGTAGCTCCACCTGCACCTGAGGCCCAGGCGGCTCAGCCAACTCCGCCTCCCGCGCCGGTAATTCCTCCTCCCCCGCCACCACCTCGAATTCTTCCCGCGGGTACTTCCTTAAGCACGCGGCTTTCGAGCGCACTTAGTTCCAAGGCAAATAACGCTGGAGATGGCTTTAGTGGCACCCTGGTAAACTCCGCTCGCCTGAACGGCAACGTAGTCATTCCCGCTGGCTCTCCGGTAACCGGTGTTGTTGCCGGCGCTCACTCCGCAGGCAAGTTCAAAGGCGCGGCCACGCTTTCATTGAAGCTGGTGTCAGTGGATGTACGTGGGCGCACTTACCCCATCGAGACCGCCCTTATCAGCCAGGAAACCAAGGGTAAAGGCAAGCGCACCGGAGTCATGGTCGGCGGTGGCGCCGGAGGTGGTGCGTTGATCGGCGGCGTTGCCGGGGGTGGCAAAGGCGCGTTGATCGGTGGCTTGGTCGGTGCTGGCGCCGGAACCGCGGGCGCCGCGCTTACCGGGAACAACCGCGATATTGCTTATCCGGCTGAAACCGTCCTCCCTTTTCGTCTCACCAACAGCTTGAATCTAGGACCGGGTGCATCCGCCCCACAACCGTAGATATTCGTTACGAGAGAGCAGTTCTCCGATCACGCTGAGATGGCCTGAGCGAGACTGCCTTTCCGACGGCGCAATCATGCTCACGACATAAATGCATGCCTTAGTGCGCAAGTTGCCGACACTTGAGAGGAGCGTGTTTCAAATGTCTATTTCGACCGCAGTTGGTCATGCACCAACAAGTAAGAGACTATTTCTGAGCATGAGCGCCGTCATGCTGCAGAGTGCGTTGATCCTATCGTTTTCAAGCGGCGCTGCATGGTCGCAAGAACGGAACGCCGCCGCCGCGGCAGATGCTACAGCGGATCTGGCAAAGCAACTAGCGAACCCCGTGGCCAGCCTGATAAGCGTACCCATTCAAACCAACTACGACTTTGGCATCGGTCCGGCGAATGCAGGCTTTCGCTTTACCGCCGTTGTTCAGCCTGTCGTTCCGTTTGCGCTGACTCCGAAGCTCAACCTGATCACCAGAAATATTCTTCCTATCCTCCATCAATCCAATGTGTTTGTTCCCCTGAGCGAGGACGATGGAGGGGAGAGTGGGGTCTATCCTGGACAGGGCGATCAGTCGGGCCTGGGGGATCTGACGTCGAGTTTCTTTTTCTCGCCTTCCGCTCCGGTCAAAGGATTCATTGTCGGAGCAGGTCCAATCTTCATGCTGCCCACGGCAACCAACAAGTATCTCGGAACTGGCAAGTGGGGTGCAGGACCCACGATTGTTGTTCTCAAACAGACCGGGCCGTGGACTGCCGGTGGTCTTTACAATCAAATCTTTTCTTTTGCCGGTCAGTCTGCCAGAAGCGACGTGAATTCCATGTACCTGCAGCCATTCTTGTCCTATACCTTCAAGAACACGACATCCCTTTCCACCAATCTTGAGTCAACCTACGACTTCGCCGGGAGCAATGGATGGACGGTTCCCATCAATTTCACAGTGAGCAAAATCTTCAAGTTCGGCTCTCAGCTTACGAATTTAACTGTAGGCGCAAAGTACTTTGCAGCCGGGCCAACTGGCGCTCCGCGGTGGGGACTGCGCTTCTCTACCACTTTCCTGTTCCCCAAGAAGCGCGGTTAAGGCGACAGTGTTTCCGGCGCGCCGGGAGCAGCAGCCGCGTACATCTCTCATACTCCCTCGGTCGCATAGAAAACGCACAAAAGCCATCGTACGCTTCTCCTGTTTGGTTGCTCTTAATGAGCTTTCTGCACATGTTGTAAACATGAGCGACAGCGCTCATTCTCCTCCGGGTCCCGCAACAGAATCATCTTAAATCGGAGGCATCATGCCTATCTCAAAACGTTGTATGGCGGAATTCTTTGGCACTTTCTGGCTGGTGTTCGGTGGATGTGGAAGCGCAGTATTGGCGGCTGCGTTCCATTCTGGAAGCCTTGCGCAAGGGTTACCACCTCGGCCGCGACGCCTCGCCGGCGCTGGTGGTCGTGATTCCGAAAATCCGCATGCTCAAGCTCGATAACGTTCGCGAGGGCACGCTTGAGCCTGAGGCGTACCGGCGGCTGCTCGGCTTTCTCCCCTTCTACCTGCAGATGGTTTTGGTCATCGGCTACCACTACGGGATAGGCAGGGCGAGATTCTCAAGCTCAGGTGGGATCAGGTCGACTGGGCCGGCGACATGATCCGTCTGGAGCGGAAGCAGACCAAAGGTAAACAGGCGCGGGTCGCTCCGATCTACGGCGAGGTCAGGGCCTGGCTCGAGCCGGCCTATCTGGAGCGGCGCGAAGGGGAGCTGACCATCGTTTCCTATCGGGCGAGCGACCACGTCCGGCGGCCAAGGGAGAATACGGGGCGGCCGCGGAAAGCGGGCTGGGTGGTCGATCAGGCGGAGGCCTGGGGGGTGACGCAGAAGACGGCGCGGCGCATCCTCGATCTCAAACTTACGGGCGACGGGCTGGCCGAGGTCGTCGCGGCGGCCAAGAAAACCTCGCGAACCGGAGGGCGTGGCTGGGAAGAAAAGGCGGCGCTGTTAGGCCAGAAGCGAAGGCTTCGCCAGCGGATAGCGGGTCCGAAGCAGGTGCCTTTACCCGCAGTACCCGCGCGCCGATCGAGCGGATCATCCCTTCTGCCGGCAAACAGGTTGCGGACATCAAGACGGCGTGGGAGACGGCGCGCAAGGCGGCGAGGGTGCCCGAGCTCTTGGTCCTTGATCTCAGGCGGACGGCGGACGGCAATATGATCAGGGCGGGCCTGAGCGAAAAGGAAGCGATGCTGATCACCGGCCACAAGACCACGTCGATGTTCCGGCGCTACTCGATTGTCGACGAGCGGAGGATGTTCTAGGCGGGGCAGAAGCTCGAAGCCTATTTTGACGGCGCCCGCGAGCGGGAGAAGAAAAAGCCGGTGTGATCGGTGGAGATTCCCAAAGTTCGAACAAAAGTTCGTACAGCGAAAAAATCTCGTGGAACTCTAGAGTCTTCTAATGGGGTTATTATTCAATGATTTATTTGGCTCCTCAGGTAGGACTCGAACCTACAACCCTTCGGTTAACAGCCGAATGCTCTGCCATTGAGCTACTGAGGAGTGTCCAGGTGGGCCACTTCGTACCGATTCTGATTTTACCGCAAACCCGATCCCGCTGGTCAAAACGCTAGCGTTTCTGCCGCAAATCGTGCATCACGGCCTCCGCGGCGCGCCTCCCCGAGGCCAGGGCACCCTGGATCGAGGCGGTTTCCCGGTAGTCCCCACACAGGTAAACACCCCCGCTGCCGCCCAGCCGGACGGCGGCCTGCTCCCACTCCGCATGCCGTTGTTGGGGCAGAGCGCGGGGCAGCGGATAAGCCGCCAGCCGCTTCCACGAGTCCACCATGGGGCCAAACCATTGCCGCATGTGGGCCCGGACCGTGTCGTCCAGGCGCTGCAATGCGGCTTCCCCTTCGAGCGCCTGGCCTATAACGCTGGCCACCACCAGATGCGCGCCCGGGGGCGCGTAACCGGGCGCCACCACACTCATCACGGCCACGTTGTTCACCGGCCCGGCGGCTGAGCCCTCGCCGTTTAGCAAAATGATAGGTTCGTCCACCGGGGGCTGTTGGGCTGCATAACAGAATGCCGTGGTGCTGTTCCAGGCCCGCACTTCGGGCGCGCTCCAACCACCGACGCCGGCCAGCAGCGCGTTCGCCTGGTTGCCTGCCACCGCGAGGACGACAGCACGGGCCTCCAGCTTCTCGCGGCCTTCAATTTCTATGTGGAATGACTCGGCATTGCGCGTGACCGTCTTGACCGCGGCCCCGGTCAGCAGGGCGCCAGCGGGCAGCTTTGCCGCTAATTGCAACGGTATTTGTTGCATACCGGTGGCAGGCACGACCGTGTCTCCCACCGCGAACATACGGAAAAGAAATTCGAAGAAGCGGCTCGAGGTGACCAACTCGGGCTCGAGAAAGACGCCGCCAAAGAAAGGCTGGAAGAATCGTTCGATGATCGCGGGGGTGAAGGAAAGCGCTTCGAGATACGCGCGCGTGGTACTCTCCGGGCGGGTAAACAGTTCTTCATCCGTGCCTTGTTGCACGCGGGCACGCAACTGCGCGACACGCAGCTTGTCGGCTACCGGAATGATGGGGTCCAAGAGGAATTTGGCGGCACCTGCGGGATTGCGCAGCGGGTCGGCAAAGCGATGGAACCGGCGGCCGTGCCACACCAAAGCGCCGGGCTCGAATTTCTGCAACTGCAGGGCGCCGTAATTGAGCAACCGTTTCGCTTCAGGATAGGCGGTCAGCATCACCTGAAAGCCGCGGTCGAGGCGAAAGCCCTCAACGAGGTCGGTGCGTACGCGGCCGCCGGGCTGGTCGCTGGCCTCGAGCAGAGTCGCCGGGATACCCGCAGCGTCGAGGGATAAGGCGCAGCTAAGGCCGGCCAGGCCTGCTCCGATGATGACTACGTCGTTCATTGCTGCTCCGTTCTCAGGGTGGCGCTTGCTAGATCTGCGATGGCTGCGTCGGCGCGCTCGCGCAAGGCTTTACGTTCGCCGGCCGGCTTTTTGCGCAAGGTTGCATAGGGCATGGCGAGGCGCTGGTTACTGCTGAGCGTATCGCTGTTGCGCTCGAGGAACGACCAATAGAGCGCGGTGAAGGGGCACGAACCCGGGCCCGTGGATCGCTTCGGATCAAGACTGCAGTTTTTGCAATAGTCACTCATGCGATTGATATAGGCGGCGCCACTGACATAGGGTTTGGTCGCAGTCACGCCGCCGTCGCTGAAGGTTGCCATACCGAGCACGTTCGACTCCACTACCCAGTCATAAGCGTCGACATAGGCGATCCAGAACCAATCGGTCAGCGCACGGGGAGAGAAACCACAGAGCGTCGCCAGGTTGCTCAGCACCATCAGCCGGGTGATGTGGTGCGACCATCCTTCGCGCAGCACTTGCCCGACGACCGTATCGATGCAGTGCAGTCCGCTGGGCACTCCCCAATACACAGCGGGCAGGGGCCGGGTCGCGCGCAGCGCGGTGGGGGCTGCCCCAGCATATCGCCCCCTGGCCGGTTTTTCATAGGGCACGGGCAGGTTGCGATAGCCATCGGTCGCGCGATGCACGTGGCGCATGAACTCACGCCACCCCAGGATCTGGCGGATGAAGCCCTCCGCGCTGGCGAGCGGAATGTCGCCTTTGGCGTAGGCCGCAGCCACGTCGTCGACCGCGTCGCGCGGGAGCACGCGGCTGAGGTTCATCAAGGCAGAAATTTTGCTGTGGAACAGGTCTGGCTGGGTAGCGACCATCGCATCTTCCCATGGCCCGAAGTGGGGCAGCAGGTGCTCGAGCGCGAACGTCCAGGTTGCCCGGCAGTCTTTTGCGGTGACCGGCAGGTCAAAGCCATCGAGTGCCCCGAAGTGGGTGGGGAACTGGGTTGCTACCAGATGGAGAACCTCGGCGGTTATGGCATCGGGGACGTAGCCTGGACGGATGGGTACGGGTCTCTGCCTGCGGAAAGGTTGGCGATTTTCATGGTCGTAGGAGAACTTGCCTCCGATGGGTTTGCCGTTCTGCATTAACACGCCGCTGCGTTTGCGCATGGCGCGGTAGAAGCGGTCCATGAGGAAATTTTGGCCGGGGGCGAAGAGCTGGTCAAACTCCGCTTCGCTGGTTAGCCAGGTGGCGTCGTCCACTTCCGCCAGCTGCAAACCTTGCCGGCGCGCGTCGTGCAGGTCAAGCCGCAGCTCTCTTTCGGCCGGGCGCATCATCGTGATCTGCCGGAGCGCGTATTTTTTCTGGACCTCGAGCAGGCCCTCACCAAAGCTGCCGCGGGTGAAGTTATAAATGACTTTCACGCCGCGATCGGCTTGCTCGAGGGCGAAGTGGCGTTCGTTCGCAAGCAGCAGCGCCAGCTTTTTCTTGTGGTAAGGGCGGCGGGTTCCCTTCTCCAGAGACTCCACCATCACGATGCCGGCGTCTTGAGCAGGAGTCTCGGACAAGGGTCCTGCGCGATCGGTCAAGCGATCGTAGGGTACAAAAATCCAGCGGCGATCGTGGATCTGGTTGGGGGTGGGCGCAGCTGGTTTCACTCGCTGCAGAAATAGACTCATAGGGCGAGGGTAGAACGCTTTTCAGCTTTGCGCCCCGGGCCAGACGGAATGATGTTGACGGCGGTGAAACGTGGCCGCGAGCAAGCCAGGGGCCTCTTTAATACAACATCACCGCTATCTTGTAGGTGGTAAACCCGGGCGCCGAGTTGCTTGCGTCACAGGCGCCGACGGCCGCTTTGTGAAACTGGCCGGAGGAGATCTTTTGTTCCAGTACCGGTGGCAAATGGTCCAGGTCTGATCCCTCCCAGCGCATGATGAAGAGGGGCGAGGAGCCACCGGCGGCGCCATGCTCCATTTCGCAGGTCTGGCGGGCATCCTGGGTCATGCCGGCGGGCAGCAGGCCTCGTTGCTGTAACAGCTGCCGCATCTTCTGCTCGATTTGCTCGGGGCCCAACTCGGCCACGCCGTCGGCGAAGTCCTCGACGGCGTAGTAGTTTCCTCCCTTGCGCACCAGGCCGATGCCGATGGTATTCATGCGTGGATCGAGGATGTTGGCGCGATGGGGCGCGGAGTTCATCCACTCCTGTTCTAACGCGCGCGGAGTGGGCGCCAGGGCCACATTTTCGGCGATGGAGCGGAAATGCGCGCCCGCGGCTCCGCCGCGCGCGACCAGATCCGGCTCACCCGGATATTGATGGGAGAGGGCGGACTGCTGGGCCATCAGCTGGGCATGGTCGGTGGCTGCCTGGGCCAGAGCTGGGTCCCACTTCAGGGGAGCCAGGCCTTGCTGCGCGCGGTCGGCGTTGGCCAACTGCAGCACTTGCTGCTCGGGTGATTGCTGAGGCAGGGCCGCGGGCGCGGCCATTATTCCTAGCAACAGGGTTGAAGGCCAGTATCTTTTGCGCATCGCGTGCCCCTCCTGATGGTAACAACACGGGGGATGGAAATTGGAACGAACGGCGAGGGCGGGATTTTCGAGCGCACTCGCAGGGCTTTTGTTTGGGGGAAAGGCACACAGCAGGTCCCCAGCTCCCCCGAATTCCTGTCGAGGCCGGTGGCGCTGGCAAACTTCATGCGGCTTTCGTTAATGAAAGCCGCACGCGCGGATCTGTCTGACGTCGCGCAACAGGAATTCGGGTACGCTGCGGTCGGGATGACAAATTTGTTTGTGGGACGGGCCTAAAAAGCAAGTGCTGTGCGCGTTCATTCCATCCTTGACTTGCCGCCCGGCAAGTCAGGTCCTCTCAGCAATTTTTTGCGGGACGGGCTGGGAAAAGAGGCGTTGGCGGGGGCTGGCCGGTCCGGGCTTATCCGTGATATGCGATCATGGGCTTCGATGGCCTTTGCTCGCACCCTTCGCCACCAGCCGCTCGGCGTTATTGGCATCTGCCTGCTAATACTGTTTGTCGCTATCGCGGTGCTGGCGCCTGCCATTACGCCCTATGACCCGGCCGCGATTGACCTGACCCACCGGCTCATTGCACCTACGCAGGCCCACTGGTTTGGCACCGATGAGCTGGGGCGGGACATCTTTTCGCGCATTCTTTCGGGCGCACGACTCTCGCTGATGGTTGCCGTCAGCGTGGTCGGGCTTTCGCTGTCTGTAGGGCTGGTGCTGGGCGGCCTTGCCGGTTTCTACGGGGGACGCGTCGATACCCTGCTCAATTTCTTTGTGATGAATGCGTTTATGTCGTTCCCCGGCATTCTGCTGGCGATCGCGTTCGTGGCTTTTCTTGGGCCCGGGCTGGTCAACCTGGTTCTGGCCCTGGCCATTGGCGGATGGGTCGGCTACGCCCGCCTGGTGCGGGCCCAGGTGCTGGCCGTGAAGGAACGGGAATTCGTCGAAGCGGCGCGGGCGCTGGGCGCGTCAGATTTGCGGGTGTTTACCCGCCACATACTGCCCAATATTCTGCAACCCATCATCGTGCAGTCGGCCATCGGCATGGCAGGGGCGGTGCTGGCTGAGGCTACGCTCAGCTTTCTTGGACTAGGCTTGCCGCCACCCGCTGCCAGCTGGGGTGGCATGCTCAACGACGCCCGCTCCCACTTGTTCGACTCACCCCACATGGTGGTGTTTCCTGCGATTGCAGTGATGCTGTGCGTGCTCTCGTTCAACTTTATTGGCGACGCGCTGCGCGATTATCTCGATCCGCGGACCAAGCTGCTTATCAGCCTATGATTGGCGTCATCTCGGATACGCATGGTCTGCTTCGCCCCGAAGCGATCGCGGCCCTGCGCGGCGTCGAACATATTCTGCATGCCGGCGACGTCGGCGATCCGGCGATTCTGGATGCATTGCGCGCGATTGCGCCGGTTACCGCCATCGGCGGGAACATCGATGTGCAGGGGCCGTGCGCCAGCCTGCCCGCCACCGAAGTGGTAACCCTGCACGGCCATACCTTCTATATGCTGCACGATCGCCAGGCGCTCGACCTGGACCCGGTCGCCGCTGGATTTGCCGCGGTGATCAGCGGCCACTCGCACCGGCCGCTGATCGAATGGCGCCACGGCGTGCTCTATCTGAACCCTGGCAGCGCCGGGCCGCGACGCTTTACCCTGCCCATTTCGCTTAGCCTGTTGACGATTCGTGGGGATGAGCTGGAACCGCAACTAGTGACCCTGCTGTAACCCCAGCGTCGAGTATAGGGAGAACCAGCTCGAGCATCTGCGGAACCATCGCCTGCGCCGCTGGGCGTTCTGGCATCGACAACCACTGCTTGACAGCGGCGCAAATAGCCGCGCTCGCGGCCGCCGCGACCATGTCGATGGGAAGGCCGGATGGATGTTGGGCGCGGCGAAGACCCTCCATCAGCAGGCGCCGGATGGCGGTCACGATGGCGGCGTCCATCAGGGGCTCAAACGCTGTTTGCCGGTCACAGGCCCCCGCGGAGTGAACCTGGGTCAGGTAGTCGCAGGTGGCAAGGATGATGGCGCCCAACGCCGCCGGGCAACCGGCGTCGTAGCGGACGTGGCGCTCATGGAGGAACTCGTGGAAGCCGCCGGCCACTAGCGCCTCGAGCAGGGCGAACTTGTCGGTGTAGTGGTCGTAAAACGTGGCACGGTTCACGGTCGCGGCTTCGGTAATGTCGTTCACCGAGATCTCGTCGAAACTTTTGGACTGCAAAAGAGCACCCAGTGCTCCCTGTAGGAGCTTTCTGGTGCGGCGTATCCGCGGATCGCGAACCTGGCAGTCGGAAATAGGCATGGTCACTGCTATTAGAGCCTAATTTAAGAAAAAAGAATCGGTAAAACGACAACTGTCGTCCTATACTCAACGACAAGCGATGTGTAACCAACGCATGTTGTTCTGGAGATTGTTATGGCAACGCTTTTGCACCTCGATACAAGCCCCCTCGCAAGCTCGGTTAGCCGCGAACTCACTCGCGCATTCATTGCTAACTGGAGAATCGCCCACCCCTCCGGCAAGGTCATTGACCGCGACCTGGCCGCGATGCCCCCAAAACCGGTTGTGCAAGCCTTTATATACGCCATGTTCACGCCTGAAGAGGCGTTGCAACCGGAGCAGAGAGCGCTGCTTGCCTACTCCGATGAGGCGGTTGCCGAACTCAAGGAAGCCGATGAATACGTGCTCGGCGTGGCCATGCATAACTTCAGCATTCCATCGGTTTTGAAACTTTGGATCGATCAGATCGCACGCAGAGGCAAGACGTTTGCTTACGGAGCGAACGGCCCCGAAGGCTTGCTGACGGGCAAGAAAGCCACCATTCTTCTCGCCACCGGCGGGGTTTACGACGCGGGAACGCCTTATGCGGCATTTAATTTTGTCGAACCCTATTTGCGGACCGTTTTTGGATTTCTCGGGGTTAAGGACGTGACGTTTGTGACGGCAGGGGGCACGTCGGCACTGATGTCTCCGGATGCCGATCGGGTGAAGTTTCTGGAGCCCCACCTGGAGCTGGTGCGCGCCGTGGCTACATAAACGTGGGTTAGCCCGTGCCCACTCACTCGACTTTTCTTTTCCTGGAGGAGCCGAGCTTTCCGTATTTACTTAGCCCATCGAAAGAGGAAGACAAATGAAAATAGCAGTTCTGATCGCACGTATTCTGCTGGGCCTGATGTTTTTGATCTTTGGCCTCAACGGATTTCACGATTTTCTGCACATGCCGATGCCGTCAGGCCCGGCTGGTCAGTACCTAGGCCTGCTGTTTGTGTCGCACTATCTCACCGTTGTGTATCTGATCGAGGCGGCCGGTGGCCTGCTGCTGCTCACGGGCCAATTCATTCCCTTGGCCCTGGTGTTGCTTGGCCCCGTGATCTTCAACATTCTTCTGTTTCATGCGTTCCTGTTACCGGCCGGTTTTCCGCCTGCACTTTTGGCAACGGTGTTGTGGTTCATCGTCTTCTTCGGTCATCGCCCCGCATTCGCGGGGATCTTCGCGCAGAAGGGGTAAACACCGGGCTCTCCAGCAAATCTCCGGGTGGCCCATCCTTCGCGGTTTTTCGCAAAGGGTGGGAAGACGAATATCGACGTCTCGTTCTCCCACCCTTGCCAGAAAAGCCGGCAAGGATGGGGCACCCGGAGGTTGTTGGCGCTGTTTACAGGGTAAACACGATCAACTTCTGATTCTGGGATTGGCCACGGTGTAGAGCACATCGGTGAGCAGATTGACCAGCACATAGGTCAAGCCGACGGCCAGGATGCAGCCCTGCACCAGCGCGTAATCGCGATTGGAGATGGCGGCAACGGTGAGGCGGCCGATCCCAGGCCAGGAAAAAATAGTCTCGGTGACGATTGCGCCGGCGAGCAGAGCGCCAAACTGCAAACCGACCAGGGTCATGACGGGGATGATGGCGTTGCGCAGCGCATGACGATACACGACCACGTGCTCGGGGAGGCCTTTGGCGCGGGCGGTGCGAATGTAGTCCTGGCTCAACTCCTCAAGCATGGCGGTGCGCACCATGCGGGTGAGAATGGCGGCCAGGCTGCCGCCCATAGTGACCGCGGGCAATATGAGATGGGCAAAGGAACCGGCGCCAGAGACGGGGAGCCAGCCCAGCTTGATGGAGAACAACAGGATGAGGATTGGGCCCAGGGCGAAGCTGGGGAACGAGAGCCCCAGCAGGCTCACGACGCCGACTGTGCTGTCTTGCCAGCGAGCCCGGCGCAGCGCAGCCAACACGCCCGCGGGGATGGCCAGCGCCAGAGCCAGCACCAGCGCAGCCACGGTCAGCTCAAGGGTGTATGGATAGCGGGTCAACACCAGGTGGGCGACGGAATCGTTAAGCCGCAGCGATCGGCCCAGGTCACCATGCAGCACTCCGCGCCAGTAGTGGACGTATTGCAGATGGAGCGGTGCATCGAGCCCGTATTGATGGCGTAGGGCAGAAAGGTCGGAGGCGGTGGCGCCTTCGCCCAGCATCTGCTGCACGGGGTCGCCCGGGACCAGGTGGATGAGCAGAAACACCATCGACACCACCAGCCAGATGACAGGCAGGATGTAGAGCAGTCGCTTGAGCAGGGCTAGCAAATCAAGCGCCCGCCTGGGTGGTGCCCTGTTTGGCTTCTTCGCCCTGGTTTTCGAGCCGTTCGACGCGCACCTGGCTGATGCGATGGTTGCTCATTTCCAATACCGTAAACCTTCTTCCTTCAAAGTCCACGGTCTCTTCGCCGGTTGGGATTTTTCCCAGCCGGCTGAGCAGAAACCCGGCCAGTGTTTCTACGCCGCCGCTGCGGGGCAGGTGCCAGTTCATCTGCGTCTCCAGATCGCGCAGGTTCACACCGCCATCGAGCACTACGGCGCCCGAGGTGGTTTGCAGCGCGGCGCGGGGACCAATGTCGAACTCATCTTCTACTTCGCCGATGATCTGCTCAATGGCATCTTCTACTGTCACCAGGCCTACAGTCGAGCCGTACTCATCGACCACGATGGCGATGTGCCGCCGGCGTTGCTGAAATTCGCTGAGCAGGTCGAGCACCGGCTTGGTCTCGGGCACTACCAGCACATCGTGCATCACCTGGCCCAGGCGCAGCTCGGTAAACGGGGCGCGGGCAAAGCGGGTTTGGGCCGACATGCGAAAGTGCATCAGGCGGGAGAGATCTTTGGAGTAGACCACGCCCACGATATGCTCCGGGCCATGGGCCGGATCGTAGACAGGGACGCGGGAATGCTGTTCCTCGACGACGCGCGCGTTTGCGTCTTCGAGCAGCATGTCGAGGGGTAAGGAGAAAATGCGCTGCCGTGGGGTCATGACCTCGCGGGTGGGGACGCTGTTGAGCTCGACGGCGCGGTGAATGAGCGATTCCTGGAAAGGGGGCAGCAGACCCATTCGCCGGGAGGCGGTGGCAATCAGCTTCAACTCTTCCGGCGAGTGGACCTCGCCCCCCTGCATCATCTCCATGCCAAAAAGGCGCATCACTATGCGTGCGGACCACTTCATTAAGCGCACAACCGGGCGGGTGAGGCGAATGAATACATCCATGGGGCCGGCTACGGCCACGGCGAGAACCTCTGCTTTGCGCAGGGCAAGCGATTTGGGCACCAGCTCCCCGAGCAGTACATGGAGGTAGGTGATGAGGGCAAAGGCGATGGGCACCGCCATCAAATGGGCGTAGACCCGGGCGTGGGGCATGCCGGTGAACCAAACTTCGAACAGGGTGGCCACGGCCGGCTCGCCGATCCAGCCCAGGGCCAGGCTGCAGAGGGTCACGCCCAACTGCACCGCGGGCAGAAAGTCTTCCATGTTCTCCTGCAGCCGGCGGACGGCCCGCGCGCCCGGCCTGCCGAGGGTGATCAGACGCTCGATGCGGGTCTCGCGCACGCTGACCAGGGCGAACTCGGCGGCCACGAAGAAGCCGTTCGCGAGGATGAGCAAGGCGACGGAAACCATGCGAAAGAGCATCAACTCAATCATTTCGCGCCCCGAGCCGGGCAGTGGCAATTGGACCGGCATGGAGAGACGCAGGACATATGGAACATGATACCGGTGAGGCCTGCGGCCGATCGAACGGCAAGGTGTGCGATTTTCTGACAAGCAAGGCGGGTTGCTCAGGCCGCCCCCAGGTCTCAAAGGCGCGACCTGGGCCACCCGTCGTACTTAGAATCCGATCGTTTCGATAGGAAGATGGAACCATGGTTCGTTGGTCTGCGTATCAAAGACCATCAGGCAGGGAGCATCAGGCAGGGGATCTTCTGTTCGGGGATCATTGGTTCGGGGGTTTTGTGGCGGCGCAGCGGAAAGGCAAACGATTCTGGATTTGGGGGGGCCTTGTCACCATTGTCCTGGTGGCCGTGGTGACCGGGATGGCGATGCATCGCGGGGGCAAGCATTTTGATGCCAGCCGCCTGGATAAAGTGACCCGGGGCGAGATCGATCAGAGCGTGGTGGCCACGGGCAAAGTGCAGCCTATTACCAAGATCGAATTGAAATCGAAAGCCAGCGGAATCGTGCAAAACCTCTACGTGGATATCAATCAACACGTGCACAAAGGTCAGGTGCTGGCGCAACTGGACCGGCAGGAGATTTCCGCCGAGGTAGAGGCCCAGCGCGCCACCCTGCAGGCCGCCGAGGCCAACGTTCACAGCGCGGCGGCCAGTATTGAACACGATAAGGTCGATGCCGCAGCGCCCGACCTGCCCATGTATTATGCGACCCTGCAGCGCAACCAGGAGATGGTGCGCGAGGGCATTGTTTCGCAACAAGGGATGGATAACGCCAATCGCGACTATCTCTCCGCGCTGAACAAGAAGAATGTCGCGGTCGCGGAAATTGATGTGGACCGCGCCAAGCTACACCAGGCGCAGGCGCAGGTGGCGCAGAACCAGGCCAGCCTGAAATCGCTGGAAGAGCAGCTCAGCTACACCACGCTGACCGCGCCCATCGATGGCGAGGTGCTCTCGCGCGACGTGGAGGTAGGGGACGCAGTCAGCTCCATTCTGGTGCTCGGTTCCACGGCGACACTGGTGATGACGATTGGCGACACGCGCCAGGTTTATGTGAACGGCAAAGTGGATGAGGCGGATATTGCCGCTGTTTACCTTGGCCAGCCGGCGAGGATTCGGATTGAATCGTTCAAGAACAAGACGTTTGCCGGGAAGGTAACGCGGATTGCCCCCTTGGGCGTGGAGAAAGACAACGTCACCACGTTTGAAGTGAGGGTCTCGATCGACAATCCGAATCACGAGATTAAAGCCAACATGACCGCGAATGCCGAGATTCTGAGCCAGGAGCACAAGGATGCGCTTTCGGTTCCGGAGCAGGCGCTGGTTTACGACAGCCGAAAGAATGCTTTCGTCGATGTACCCGATGCGAAGGCCAGTACAGGCTTGCGCAGGATTGCCGTAACGACGGGCATTGCCAATGGCAGCCGCACCGAAATTCTCTCTGGGCTCCGCGAAGGCCAGACCGTATATCTGCAACCGTAAAACAGCCCAAGGAGGGCGACGAAGATGCACAGCGAAATCACCCCAACCCGCAAAGCGACCGTCTTGATGTTGATTGCCATGTCGCTGAGCCTGACAGCGGCGGCAATGGCCGCGGAGAAGTCGTTCGACCGCACACTTTCGGTGAATGGGCCGGTGACGCTGCGCGTTTCTACCGGCTCCGGCTATATCCACGTCTCACCGGGGTCTGACAACCAAGTGCACATTGTTGGCCACGTCAAGGGAAGCAATAACTGGTGGGGCGGCTCGTCGGACGAGGCGGTGGCGAAGGTCGCCGCGAATCCACCGATCAACCAGGCGGGCAACATTATTCGTGTGGGCGACAGCAACGGCGACGACTCGTACCACCATGTGGCGATTGATTACGAAATCATGACCCCGGCCAACACGATGCTGGTGGCGGAGAGCGGCTCGGGCGATCTGCAGCTGGCCAACCTTAATGGCACGGTCAAGGCACACACCGGATCAGGCTCGATCCACGCCAACAAGCTGGGCGCCGGTTCCAGGCTGGAAACTGGTTCGGGGACGATCGACGCCAGTGAGCTGATGGGCTCGACCTCGCTCGAGACAGGCTCGGGGGATATCCGCGCGCAGCTCGGATCAGCGGGCGATGTAGTGGCGAACACCGGTTCCGG
Source organism: uncultured Acidobacteriaceae bacterium (assembly GCA_963834445.1). Taxonomy (GTDB): domain Bacteria; phylum Acidobacteriota; class Terriglobia; order Terriglobales; family Acidobacteriaceae; genus PALSA-350. The sequence goes on along the minus strand of CAWIBU010000009.1, from coordinate 761,891 downwards.
GTCGATCAACCTGGCCAATGTGCAGGGGGGACTGAAAGCGGAAACAGGCTCGGGCACGATTGAGATCAGCGGCCAACCCACTTCGCCGTGGAAGCTTGAGACCGGCTCGGGTGATGTTTCACTGCACGTCGGCAATGCACATTTCACGCTGGATGCTGAGACCGGTTCGGGTTCGGTGAAATCGGACCTTCCGCTGACCACACGGGTGTCGGATAAACATCACGTCCAGGGAACGATCAATGGGGGCGGGCCCACGGTGAAGGCGCAGACGGGGTCGGGGGATATTCATATCCAGTAATTTTTTTGCGAGCAGCAGAAGCAGGTCGGTCAACGCGAAACGCTTGACCGACATGACAAGCGGGGGGAGAGGATCGACAGTCGTCAGTGAGCGAGGCGCGGAGGCGGGCAGGATTTGCGAGCTCACTTGCAGGGCCTTGGTTTGGGGTGAAAGCGCACCGCAGATCCCTCCGCTACGCTGCGCTTCGGTCGGGATGACAAATTTGCTTGAGGGACGGGCTTACAAATTTGCTTGAGGGACGAGTTTAACAATTTGCTTGAGGGACGAGTTTAGAAGCAAACGCTCTCCGCGTTCATTCCATCCTTGACTTGCCGCCAGGCAGTCAGCCACTCGGGATGACTAAAGGGGAGAGGGGCGCTTTGGTTGGCAGCAACTGCTCGTCGAGGGAGAAAGCAGATCCCTCGATACACAAAGGACCTGCTGTATCCGCTTTAGCCGCCCAGGCCGTAGTAGGTACGCATGCTGAATTCCGAAAGGCTGTTCGGCGCCAGCCGCTTGAGCCAGACGGCGGCGCGCTGCGGCAGCGGGCCAATGGTGTAGCGCAGCCGCGGATTGCGCTTGCTCACGATGCGATGGAGCAAACGAGCAATCTGCTCCGGGTCCGGACCGCCCTGCTCATCGTGCGCTGTTTTCGCCAGGGCAGCTTCGAACGAGGAACGGTAGGCGTCCACAGACATTTGCGTGAGCCGGCGATTTTTCGTCAGAGCGGTTTTGTGGTCGCCCGGTTCGATGATGACCACGCGAATACCGAACGGCCGCACCTCCATTCTTAATGCTTCGCTCAGCCCTTCCAGGGCAAACTTGGAGGCGCTGTACATGGCCTGATAAGGGATCGCGACCAGGCCACCGATGGAACCGATGTTGACGAGATACCCACTGCGCTGACTGCGCATCACCGGCAGGACTGCGCGGCAAACTCGCAAAACACCGAAAAAATTGACCTCGAATTGACTCTTCGCCTCGTCCACAGAGGTGCTCTCCACCGGTCCCGCAATCCCCATCCCGGCGTTATTCACCACGATATCGAGGCGGCCTTCACGGTCAAGCACCGAGGCGACCGCCTGTTCGACAGACTGATCGCTGGTGACGTCTGCCGTGAGCAGGGTCACGTTGTTTGGAGCCATGGTTTCGACGTGCCGCGACGTTCCGTACACGCGAAAACCAAGCGCGGCCAGGTGCGTTGCACAGGCCAGCCCAATGCCGGAAGATGCGCCCGTAACCAGTACCACGCGCTGATCGTTGGTTTGCATATCGCCCTTCACCGTATCATCTGCCCGGGGAAAAACTCCCGTTAGACCGAGAAAAGAATTAACCTTTGATTCGCGAGGCAAGCGATTTCTGCGAGGGCACAACTTGACTAACCGAATATGGACTTCCCGCACGGCGGTGACTCTTGCGCTCGTGCTGGGGCTGGCAGGCTGCAATGGCTTCAAGGCCGCGACTCCGAAAAATTTCACGAAAGCGCTTAACTACTACTACAGCAACAACGACGATTGCCTGTTCCCCAGCGCGATTCGCTTTCCTTACGAGGCAAGCACCGCGGCCGGCGATACCGATCGCAATAAGAAGGGTCTGGATGCGCTGACCGCGGCCGGGCTGCTCAAGTCGCTCGAAGACCGGGATATCCATGTCAAGCGGTACGCCGTTACCCCATACGGTTCGCATGTACCAGCCCGCTTCTGCTACGGGCACCGGGTGGTGACCAGTATCGACAGCTTTACCCCGCCTGTTGCCATGAACGGCCAGCCAACCACGCAGGTGGACTATCACTACAAGATGATGGATGTGCCCGGCTGGGCCAACTCCGACCAGATTCGCCAGACCTTTCCTGTGTTCGCGAAGGAGACCTCGGGCAATGCGCAGGACCGCACCACGCTGGTGTTGACGGTCAACGGTTGGCGGGTGCCGGAGTAGCTGCATCGACTAAAGTAGAAGGATGCACAGGATATTTTCACCCGTTCCGGCCGGGGCTCTCCGGCTGTTGGTATTTGACCTTGACGGCACATTGATTGATTCAGGAGCGGATCTTTGTGCCTCGGTCAACGCCATGCTGCGGCACTTCGACCGTCCGCCGCTCGCCGAGGCGGTGATTGCTACCTACATCGGCGATGGTGCGGCACGGCTGGTCAGCCGCGCGCTGGGTGAGCCAACTGATTCCGCCTTTCTCGACACTGCCATCACCTACTTTCTCGACTATTACCGCGAGCACAAACTGGACCAGACGTACGTTTATCCCGGCGTTTTTGCGGCGCTCGAAAGCCTGCGCTGCGACCCCGACGGCGCGCCGCGCTCCATGGCGGTTCTCACCAACAAGCCGATTGGGCCTTCGCAGGCCATCTGCGACGCGCTGGGGCTCAGTCCTTACTTTTTTCGCATTTACGGCGCCAACAGCTTTGCCACTAAAAAGCCCAATCCGGAAGGTTTGTTGGCCTTGATCGAAGAGGCTGGTGTGCGCGCGGAGGAGACGCTGATGATCGGTGACTCCGATGTGGACGTGCTGACCGCCCGCAATGCAGGCGCCTGGAGCATGGGCTGCTCCTATGGTCTGGCCCCCCATACACTGGCCGCGACTCCTCCGGACTGCCTGGTCGAATCGCCGGTCGACTGGCCGCTCGCGCTGGCGATATCGGTTAACTCCTAAGACATTAGTTGACAATCTTGCCGGGCGCGCGTATTAATCTACTAAGTATTTAGGAGATGAGCGAGCAATGCCGACCAACAAGCAAACGCTGACACCGCTGGAGCTGGAGATCATGCAGGTGCTTTGGCTGTCGGGGCCCTGCACCGTGGCAGAAGTGCAGCCGAAGTTAAAGGCGGAGCTGGCTTACACGACAGTGCAGACCATGCTCAACGTGCTGCTGCGCAAGAACAAGGTGAAGCGCGTGCAGGAGGGGCGGGCTTACCGGTATCGTGCCGCCGTCAGCCGCGAGCGTGCGACGGGGAGCGCCCTGAGTGACATGGTGAAGCGCCTGTTTGGCGGATCGAGCGAGGCCCTGCTCATGGCCATGGTGGATACCCGGCAGATCACGGCCGAGGAACTAACGCGCATTGCGCAGCGGTTAGCCGCCGTCGAAGGACGCGCCGTGGAGGAGAAGGAATAATGGAGCGAGCCCTCGTCGAATACCTGGCAAACGGTCTCTGGCAGATTCCTCTACTGGCGGGAGGCGCGTGGTTATTGGTGCACATGGTGAGGCCGCAGCCCCAGGTACAGCATCGTGTGTGGCTGGCAGTTCTGGGTCTGGCGGTGTTGCTGCCCTTGCACGGTATGCCGAGACGGGAGGCGCTGCCAGCGCGACCTGGCAGCGAGCCTGGAATCGCGGCTCCCGCGCCATCGATCGCGAACACCCCGGGCCACGCGCTGGGCTTGCACCGCGTGCGCCTGAACGAGCAGACGACGCGCTGGCTGGTTCGGCTGTACCTGGCTACGGTCGTCTTCGGCTTATTGCGCATTGCGCGTTCGTGGCTGGGGGCACGACATCTGGTTGCGCGTGCTCGAGCGACCTCGCTCGACGATCGAAATAATGTGGTCTTCGAACGCTACGCGCAACGGCTGGGCATCCCGTTGCCGCAGGTACGCGCCTCGGCGGAGGTGTCGAGCCCGATGGTTCTGGGAGTGGCCAGACCGGTTCTGCTGCTGCCTGAGGGCTTTGACCGCTTCACCGCGGATGAAGTGAGAGCCGCGCTGTGCCACGAACTGGCTCACGTCAAACGCAGGGATTACCTGGGGAACGTGATCTGCCAGTTGGCCGCGCTGCCCATCGCGTGGCATCCCGTGGTGCACGCTGTGCAGCAACGGATTCGGATGACGCGTGAAATGGTGTGCGACGCGATGGCAGCCGAGGAGATGGAATCTTCTCTCAGGTACGCGAAGAGCCTGCTGGCTCTGGCGCACGGCCTGCTCGGACCGCTGCACCTGGCGAAGCCGACGCAGTACCCGGGTTTGTTCGGCAATAACCGACTGGAGGAGCGTGTGATGAAACTGGTGGATACATCAACGGCAAGCGTACGGATTAAGTTGGCGCGCATCGTGAGCGGTGCGGTGGTGACCATGGCTACGGCTGCGATGGCCGCGATGTTTCACGTTACGCCGACGATGGCGGCGGCCACGGCTGTTGCTACCCAACAAGCAACGCCGGCCGCACCGGTGGCGACGCAAGCTCAGCCTGCCGAGCCGCCGACAGAACCATCCGCCCCAGAGTTACCCGTTACGCCGGATGACAAGCCGCCCGTCGCGAAGAAGCAAGCCACCCCATCCGCGGAGCAGGCGCGGACAGAAGAAGAACGCAAGCAACGCATGGAAGACATCCGGGAACAAGCTGCACGGATCAAAGCAACCTTCGATAGCCCGGAGTTCAAACGGCAAATGGAGCAAGCGCAGCGGCAGGCCTTGAAGGTGAAGGTTATGGTGGATAGCCCCGCATTCAAACAACAGATGGAACAAGCGCGGCAGCAAGCTTTGAAGGCTAAGGTAATGGTGGATAGTCCGGAATTTAAGCGGCAAATCGAGGAGGCGCAACAGCAAGCCCTGAAGGCCAAGGCGATGGTGGACAGTCCAGAATTCAAGTGGCAGATCGAAGCGGCGCAACAGCAAGCCCTGAAGGCCGCGGCGATGGTGAATAGTCCAGAATTCAAACGGCAGATCGAAGCGGCGCAGCAGGAAGCCTTGAAGGCAGCGGCGATGGTGGACAGTCCAGAATTCAAACGGCAAATTGAGGAGGCCCAGCGGCAAGCCGCTCAGATCGTCGACAATCCGGAATTCAAGCAGCAAATGGAAGAGGTCGAGCGCAGTATTGCAGAAGCAACTCGGAAATTAGACGAAGCCACTCGCGACCGAAAGATACAAACGCAATAAGCAGGCGGCCCTCGGATTACTTACCCGGCGGCGACCCCATCTCTTTCAGGTAGGTGGGGTCGAGGGTACGCTTGCTCGAGGCAATCGAAAGCAGCGTTGGGTAAAACTGAACAAAGGTTGTATCCACGGCCCCGTGGGCGGCGTGGCAACTGTAGCAGTCCGCCTGGAGCGGAACCAGCTTGCCGGTGTTGCCGTCATCGAAGCCAAAGAATGCCCACTTGCCGGGAAAGCGCGCCTCGTCTTTCACATGAACCTCGAGGCCCATGGGGGCACCCTGGAAATTGCCCTTCTGGTTGATCGACCCCCTGCCCTCGGCCTTGCGCACTTCAAGCACCAGCATGGTTTGATCGGGCCAAGTGCCCGTCTTGACAAACGCCTGGTAGGCCTCAGGGTTCACAAAAACATTGTCGAACATATGGTGGCTCCCGCTCTGCGCCGCCGGGTTGTAGCTCATGTCGAACCCGGAGGTCAGGTAGATCCACTCGCGGTAGTCCTCAGGCAACTTGAGTTGCGCATCCTGGGTGTATTGCAAGCGCGGATGCGGACTGGCTGGATTTTGTTCGTAGGCTAGTGCGGAGCATAGAGTCAGCGACAAGAGCAATGCGGTCTTCGCCGTGGTCAACATAGAAACAGTATCCGTCGAGGCGCGCTTTCCAGCCAGGCCGGCGGCTGCATGGCTGCGGCCATTGGCTGCATTTTTGGCCTTTCCGCGAAGGGGTGGACTACGATCTCGATATGGAACCTGTTCGCTCCCAGTCCCGGCCCTGGATATGGATCATTCTGTCCCTGCGGGACTCACGCTCGTTGCGGCGGGAGGCTCGTTGCCCTTCACTCAGATTTTTTCCGCAGCCTGTGAAGGCCGTACCTTCAGACAGCAGAATTTTTACCTTAGCCTGTGAAGGGGCCGCAATGAGGCTGCTGCCGGGAAACTATGCGGCCCCCTCGCGGGCGTCTTTCCAAAGATCAATCTGCCCGTCCTGCGCATGACTATCAATCTCTTTAAGTTCCGCATCGTTGAATTGGAGTTTCTTTAGCGCATCGAGCGAGTTGTCGAGTTGCTCAATGTTACGCGCGCCGATCAGTGCTGAGGTCACACGCTGGTCGCGCAGCACCCAGGCGATCGCCATCTGCGCCAGCGTCTGCCCGCGCCCGGATGCGATGTCGTTCAGCGCTCGAACCCGCTTGAGATTGTCGTCGCTCAGAAAGCCCTTCAGGAACGAACCCTCGGCTTTGGCCCGCGAGTTCTCTGGAACACCCTTCAGATACTTGCTCGTCAGCAGACCCTGCGCCAGGGGAGAGAAGCCAATGCAACCGACGCCCAGTTCCTCGAGCGTGGCCAGCAATTCCCTTTCTACCCAGCGGTTCAACATCGAATAGGAAGGCTGGTGGATCAGCAATGGCACTCCTTCACTCTTGAGAATGCGGGCTGCCTCACGCGTTCGCTCAGGACTGTACGAAGAAATACCCACGTAGAGCGCTTTGCCCTGGCGTACGGCGTGGGCCAGCGCGCCCATCGTTTCTTCCAAAGGCACGTCCATGGTTGGCCGGTGGGAGTAGAAAATATCGACATACTCCAGGCCCATGCGCTGCAAACTCTCGTCGAGCGAAGCCAGCATGTATTTGCGCGAGCCACCCAGGCCGTAGGGGCCGGGCCACATATCCCAGCCCGCTTTGGAAGAAATCAGCAGCTCGTTGCGGTGACTGGCAAAATCCTTGCGCAGGATTTGCCCAAAATTTTCTTCGGCAGAGCCGTACGGCGGCCCGTAGTTATTGGCCAGATCAAAATGGGTCACACCGCGATCAAAGGCTCGGCGCACGACGGCCCGGCCCGTCTCGAAGACGTCGGCGCCGCCAAAATTCTGCCAGAGGCCGAGCGAAACCGGCGGCAATACAATTCCCGATCGCCCGCACCGCCTAAACTGCGCTCCGTCATACCGCTTCGCATTGGGTTCGTAGCTCATGAGCGTGGTTCTCCTTAATGCCTCTCGCAAAGTATGTCACAAGAACTTGATGTACCGTGGTACCTTGGTACACATGGCGGGCGCAAAAGAATCAGTCGAAGTGGAACGAATTCAGACCGGGGTGCGGATCGAAAAACGACTGCTCAAGGTGTTGAAGGCGGTTGCCGAGTTGAAGGATATGAGCCTGGGCGATTTGCTGGAGGGGATCGTTCTGCATGCGTTTGAAGGCAAGTCCGCGTTTTCGCCGCAGACGCTTAAAGAGATTGAGCAGTTCAGAAATATTTACGGCCTGACGCTGCATGCTTCCGATAGCCATCGCCTGAAAGAGCGCAAATGAAAGGGGGAGCCTTGCTAATTTTCTACTTGCTCATCGCCATGACGAATACACCAGCAGCACACGTGAGTAACAGCTTCCAATTCGTTGTCAACGCGCCTCTGAGCCGGGCCGCGACCCTGTTCGGGCCGGAAGGCGAACGCTGCTGGGCAGGGCCGCACTGGAACCCGGAGTTTCTGCACCCGCTGCCGGCCAGAGACACGCAGGGCGCAGTGTTCACGGTGCAACACGGCGCCCACAAGAGTGTGTGGGTGAACACGGTCTTCGACCTGCCGGGAGGCCGCATGCAGTACGTGGCCTTCATTCCGGACAAGCTGGTGTCAACGGTGGACGTTCGCCTGACTGCGCTCGATCGATTGAGAACCACGGTGGAAGTCACCTACGCGCGCACGGCTCTGGACGTAGCCGCGAATGACGATGTCGAGGCCATGGGAAAAAGTGATCGGAAAAGCGGCACCCATTGGCAGGAAGCGATCGATGGCTGTCTTCGAGGAGAGCCAGCCCCTTGACAGGTTGGACCTATTAGAATCACAATGTGGTCATAATGAAGGGCCGGCGCGCACGGAGTTGGTGGTGGGTGGATGCCCTTTGTGGGATGTTGGATCCCGCTGAGCACGAGGTAGTCTGCGGCGACCTGACGGAGTCTGGAGAGAGTGGGCGGCAGGCGCTGGGCGAAGTGCTGGGTTTAGTGCTTCGCCGGCAGGCGGCCCTGTGGGCGAATTGGCAACCATGGCTGTGTCTCGCGGGTTTGGTTATCCCGCTCAGCATGTTGCTGTCGGTGGTGTGCAGGCGGACTACCGGCCCAACGGCCGTTTATCTCTGGATGTACACAAATAACTGGGACTGGCAGCTGTTAACGTATCGCGGTTTCTGGCACCAGCTGGCTGATGCTTCCGCGGAAATCGGTGTGACTTACCTAACGTTGATTTGCTGGTCGTGGAGCGCTGGGTTTGTGCTCGGTTCTGCGTCACGCCGCGTGGTTCGTGCCAGTAGTGTTTTGTTTTGCCTCCTGCTCGCGTTCGGAGCGCTGGTGGGGGCCCCCTTGTATCTGGGCTTTATCGAGGGTCATTTGCGCCCGATCTTCCACTTTCCAATCGGTGTGTCTCAGGATCCGGTGTTCGCGCTTAGGTTTTACCGGGTATTTTTTCCGCTGCTGGTGCAGGCGGTGCTGGTTCTGTTGCCTTCGTTGTTGGGCATGCGAGCCGGCGCACGAAGAGCCGGCGTTCAACCGGTCGTGCGCGTGATTCTTTGGACGGCTGCCATCACGACTGTGGTGGCAATGGTCATCGAGAGCCCTGACTTATGGATGCTGCTCAAGATTCACCAATGGGCGGGGACATGGTGGCGGGGCTGGCAAGGACAAGGACTGCGGTCAATTGTGTATTGGCCGCTGGTGTATCTACTCGCGACCACGGGCGCGCGTCTGCTGCACCGAGCACGACACCCCCTGGAAGGAAGGATGCACTCATGAAGCTTGTCATGCGCACCATCATGGTGGCCGCTACGTTTGCGGCCGTTGGCTGGACTAACCCACAGGCGACGGCAAGCGATGCACCGGCCACAGCCGCCGTCAAGGGAACTGCGGGAACCCCGGACACGCTGATCGCCGCGGGCATGAGAAAGCCTGCCCCGGGCTTCGCACTTACGGATGCTCAGGGGCAGTTGGTGTCGCTGTCTGCCTATAAAGGAAAAGTCGTCCTTCTGGATTTCTGGGCGACATGGTGTGGAGGATGCAAAATCGAAATCCCGTGGTACATGGAGTTCGATAAGGAATACAGGAAGCAGGGTCTGGCCGTGATTGGCGTCGCCATGGACGATGAGGGATGGAAAGCGGTCAGGCCTTTCCTGGCGCTCAAGAAAGACCCCGAAACCGGCGGCAACACGTCCATGCAATATCCAGTGGTCCTGGGCAGCGAAGGACTGGCAAAACAGTACAACCTCACCAGCATGCCGATGACGTTGCTCATTGATCGCGAAGGACGGATCGCAGTGGCACACACCGGCATGGTGGACAAGGCTAACTTCGAAAGCCACATTCGGGAGCTGCTGCGCTAACGCCGGACAGTTTTGATTTCAAACACCGCCGGCCACTGTTTGCCGGTCACAAACAGGCGGTCTTTCTTGGCGTCGTAGGCGATCCCGTTCAATACGGATTCCGCGTTAATCATTTGATCCCGGGGCAACAGGCCGCTGAGATCGATCCAGGCGATGACGTGTCCATTCCTGGGATCGATGCGTGCAATCACGTCTGAGTGCCAGATGTTGGCGTAGATCTCACCCTTGATGAATTCGAGCTCATTGAGCTCGTCGATGACTTTGGTCCCATCTTTGACCAGGATGTGGTGGGTTTCTTTGAACGTGTTGGGATCGCGAAAGCGCAGGGTCGCCGTGCCGTCGCTGGTGATGATCTCGCTCGCCGTGCGCGTCATGCCCCAGCCCTCGCCGGTGTAGCTGAATTGCTTGATGGGGCGAAGGCTGAAACGGTCGTACACGAAGCAGATGTTTGACTTCCACGTCCACTGGTAGATGTTCGGTCCCCAGTCGACAATTCCCTCTCCGAAATATTGTGGCGGCAGCTCGCGCTTCTGGAGGGGCTTGCCGGTTTCAGGCTGGATGGCGAGGAGCGCCGAGTGGCCGGCAATGCCTGTGCCCTCGTAGAACAGGCCGTCGAGATAGAGAAAGCCTTCGGTGTAGCTCTCGGTCGAGTGGGGGTACTTCGCGATTACTGTGTAACCCATGGTGGGGGCGGCGGCCACGCAGTCGACGCTCAGCAGACAGGCGGCGAACGTCAAGGCCACCGAGAAACGCCTGGCGATGAAAAGGAAAGAGGCCATCGCTTTTACCTTACCCGATTTGCCGCAAGCTTACCCTTGCGCTTCGACAATAGAGGCTGGTAGGCTGCTGGTGTCGAAGCAATAGGGAAAGAAAAAAAATGACAGGAAAACGACTTGAATTGCCCCAAGGCACGCTCGATTTACTGATTCTGAAGGCCGTTGCGCTGGAGCCGCTGCATGGCTGGGCGATCTCGGAGCGGTTGCAGCAAATTTCGCATGATGCCGTGCAGGTTCTGCAAGGCTCGCTCTATCCCGCGCTGCACCGCCTGGAACGCCGGGGATGGATCAAAGCCAGGTGGGCCATCAGCGAGAACAACCGCCGCGCCAAGTACTACGAATTGACCACGCAGGGGCGAAAGCAACTGGAAGCAGAGACAGCGGCGTGGCGCAAGCTGACGAGCGCCGTCGACCAGATTCTCGATATGGCTTGAGGGTTTTATGCTGAATGATCTTTTTTTTCGTCTGCGCACCTTCTTCCGACGTGGCGGCGTAGAGGATGAGCTGCAGGAAGAACTGCAATACCATCTGGAACGCGAGGCAGAAAAGTATCGTAACGACGGAGTCTCTGCAGAAGAGGCTATGCGCCGCGCGCGCCTGGCGCTGGGCGGCCCGGAACAGGTTCTGCAAGTTTGCCGCGAATCGCGCGGCACGAAGCTGCTCGACGACCTGCTGCAGGATTTGCGTTATGGCTTGCGTGCGTTGAGCAAAAACCCCGGCTTTGCGATCGTTACCGTGCTTACCCTAGCCCTCGGGGTCGGTTCTTGTACGGCTATCTTCAGCGTAGTCAATGCGGTCCTGCTGCGCTCTCTGCCCTACGGGCAGGCGGATAGGCTGGTTTATCTTTTTACGCCCAATCCACACTTTGGCGCGGACATACCGGTTGAGGCCTTTGGTCCGAGTTACGCAGACTTCTTCGATCTGCAACGAGAGAGCCATTCGTTTTCGAGTATGTCCCTATTCGAGCAGACCACTTACAGCACCGACATGGGGAATATCGCGGTACGCGTGGAGGGCGCCCGGGTGGATGCTCAGTTCTTCTCTACGCTCGAAAGCTTCCCCGAACTGGGACGGACAATCAGCGCCGACGACGATCGCCCCGGACACGGCAATGTAGTCCTCATCAGTCATGGGCTTTGGCAGTCGATGTTTGCGGGAGATGCGCGCATCCTGACGCAATCTTTGCGCATGAACGGCGCTCTTTACAGGATCATCGGCGTCATGCCGGCGGCGTTCCGGTATCCGCACGCTTTGGATTTTCCACCGGGGGTGAGTGCGGCGGGAGATAGCGACGTGTGGGTGCCGCTCGCTCTGTCTCCTCAACAGAAGGCGGAACGTAATGACTTGAGCGGCAACGCGATCGCGCGGCTCAAGCCGGGAGTTTCCCGGCAAAAAGCACAGGCGGAAATGCGCACGCTGATGGTCCCGCTTGACTTGCTCCACGCGGCGGATATGCGTGGCTTTGGCGCGTATGTCAAACCGTTTCGCGATAGCGCAGTAGGGTCGGCACGGGTGCTGATGTGGCTGCTTGCGGGAGCGGTTTGCCTGGTTCTGTTGATTGCGTGCGGCAATGCCGCCTGCCTGTTGTTGGCGCGTGCCGCGGCACGAACGCATGAACTTGGGGTGCGCGCAACGCTGGGCGCGGCCAAAGGACGGATCATTCGGCAGATGCTGACCGAGTCGCTTCTGCTGGGGCTCGGCGGGGGAGCCGCCGGGGTTGTGCTGGCTTATGTTTTCCTGCACGGGCTGCTGCGTTTGAATCCCGGAGATATACCGCGTCTCAACGAGGCCTCAATCGATACACGCGTGCTTGGGTTTACTCTGGCCGTGGCTGTGCTGACGAGCGTGCTTTTCGGCATATTGCCCGCGCTGTTTGCGGCTCGTATCAACCTGCTTGAGTTTTTGAAAACAGGTGGTAATCGTGGAAGTATCGGGAGCGGTCATCGAGCGCGCGGGCTTCTGGTGATCGGAGAGATCAGCCTGGTGGTGATCCTGCTGGTAGGCTCCGGGCTGTTGTTGCGAAGCTATCTCAAGGTTGAAGGCCTGCAGCCTGGGTTCTCTTCCTCAACGATCAGCATGAATGTTCAGCTGAGTGCCGACTACGGTAGCCTGGAGCAACGGTTGGCCTTCTTCCGATCGCTGTTGATCAAGATTCAATCGCTGCCGGGGGTTGAGGCTGCTGGGGTCACCAGTGCGCTGCCGTTGAGCGGCAGAGAGAGCATCAGCTCGTTTTGGGTAGACGGGTATGCGAACCAGAAAGATCAGATAGTGAACGATCGCGACATTTCGCCGGGATATTTTTCCGCGATGGGTATTCCGGTGGTGGAAGGACGCTGGTTTACCGAGAACGACGCTCCCGGTCATCCCATCGTGGTGATGGTCAACCAGGCGTTCGCTCAGAAATACTTCGGCGGCCGCGATCCTGTCGGCCTGGGGATTCGTGTCTCGGGGCCGAAAGACCCTTTGCGGACCGTGATCGGCGTGGTGGGGAACGTGCGCCATACCAACCTGGAAGCGCCTCCGCCGCCGGAGGTCTATGATCCGTTGTGGCAGAACGATATCAGCCAGACTGCATATGTCGTGATTCGGTCCACGCTTCCCGCCGGGAGCATGGGAACCACGGTTCGAGGAGCGTTGCGCACAATCGATCCCGGTCTGGCTGCCGGCGAGATTCAGACGATGGGGGAGTTGGCCTCACAGATGACGGCGCGACGCCGTTTTCAAACAACTCTAGTGACAGCGTTCGCGGCGATGGCCATGCTGCTCGGGATGGTGGGGGTCTTTGGCCTGCTGGCTTATTCGGTCAGACGACGCACGGCGGAAATCGGTCTACGAATCGCTCTGGGGGCGTCGCGCGGACGCGTGCTTGGGATGATTTTGCGTCAAGGGATTCTGCTCAGCGGCGCCGGTTTGGTGATTGGGCTGGTGGGGGCTCTTGGTTTTACGCGGGTGCTGTCGTCTTCGCTTTATGGGGTGAGCGCGGTTGATCCTGTCACATTTATTGCGGTGCCGATATTGTTGCTCCTGGTTACGGTGATGGCTTGTTTGATCCCGGCGAGCAAGGCGGCCAACGTGGACCCGATGTGTACGCTGCGATACGAGTGAGGGGTGGTGGGAAGGGTAGCGGCTAAAACAGTTGCCAGGGAAAAGGGCGCACAGCAGGTCCACTGCGCTACCGCTCCGGCCGGGATGACAAATTTGTTTGAGGGGACGGGTTTGAAAAGCAAACGCTCTCCGCGTTCATTCCATCCTTAACTTGCCGCAGGCAAGTCAGCCGCTCGGGATGACAAAGGGGGATGGTGGTTTTTCCTCAAGAGTTGCTGTGCGCCGATATGCGGCAAAGGGTCCGCAGGCGGCGGAAGCCGCCTTGTTACTTTTCCTTGCCCCCGCTTTGATGATGGAATAGCGACAGCTCCCCGAGGAAACCGCACGTATGCTTCCACGGTGTTTCGTTGTGTGCGCGCTGCTTCTGGCGCCGTCGCTTCCCGGTATTTCACAAGGCTCGAAGGACATCGTCCGGTTTGGCCGGAACATCGTTCTGGCGCAGGACCAGCCATTCCATAATGCCAGCTGCTTTTTGTGCTCAGCTGCGGTCGAAGGGCGCGGTAGCGGCAGCGTACGGGCGTTTGCCGGCAACGTTTTTCTGAACGGCTCGGTCGCCGGCAACATTCTCGTCTTTGGCGGGAATATAACGCTCACCAACAACGCCCACGTCGGCGGCAAGGTGATCATCTTCGGCGGACACCTGCACCAGGCCACGACCGGAGCGGCCGTTACCTATACGGTGTTCCCCCCCATCATCTTCCTGCCCGTCATCCTGGTCATCAGCGCCATCATGGGCTGGTTGATCGTGCTCACGCGCCGCATGGTGCGAGAGCCGGCTGCCTATCCTCCCCTGCCCCGACTTTAGCGCGGCTCCGCGTTTATAATCAGGGGAGCTCTGCGCGTTTCCGGGACACGCCGCACACGGCGGTTCGTCGCGCGGCCCACTCAATACAGGTATCCATGGATTTCCAGCTAGTCAGTGATTACCGTCCTCGTGGCGACCAGCCCCACGCGATCCAGGAGCTCGTCTCTGGATTGGCTGCCGGCGAGCAGCACCAGACCCTGCTCGGCGTTACCGGCTCGGGCAAAACCTTCACCATGGCCAAGATCATCGAGCAATCGAATCGCCCGGCGCTGATCCTCGCCCACAACAAAACGCTGGCCGCCCAGCTGTTTCACGAGTTCAAACAGTTTTTTCCCGATAATGCGGTCGAGTACTTCGTCTCCTACTACGACTACTATCAGCCCGAGGCTTATATCCCTTCCGGTGACCTGTACATCGAGAAGGAAGCCACGATCAACGAAGAGCTGGACAAGCTGCGCCTGTCCGCGACGCGCTCCCTTTTTGAGCGGCGCGACGCCATCATCGTCTCTTCGGTCAGCTGCATCTATGGTCTGGGTTCGCCTGAGGCCTACTACGGCATGCTGCTGTTGCTCGAGAAGGGGCAGAAAATTCGCCGCGAAGACATTACCCGGCGGCTGGTTGAGATTCTCTACGAGCGCAATGACAGCGACTTTCGCCGCGGCACCTTCCGCGTGCGCGGCGACGTGATCGAGGTGTACCCCACCTACGATGAAATGGCGTATCGCATCGAGTTGTTCGGCAACGAAATCGAAGAGCTGTCGCAGATTGATCCCCTGTTCGGCACGGTGCGGCAGAAGTATGCCCGGCTGCCGATCTATCCCAAGTCGCATTACGTGGTGCAACCGGAGCGCAAGAAGACGGCGGTCGCCTCCATCCTGGACGAGCTCGCGGTGTGGGAAAAGCAATTGGAGTCTGAGGGCCGGTTGGTCGAGTCGCAGCGCATCCATCAGCGCACCCGGTTCGATTTGGAAATGATCAAATCCATGGGCTACTGCCATGGCATTGAGAATTATTCCCGCCATTTCTCCGGCCGCTTGCCAGGCGAGCCGCCACCCACGCTGCTGGACTATTTTCCCCGCGATTACCTGGTATTTATCGACGAGTCGCATGTGACCGTTCCGCAACTGCACGGTATGTGGCATGGCGATCGCTCGCGCAAGCAGAACCTGGTTGACTATGGTTTCCGCTTGCCCTCGGCGATGGATAATCGCCCACTTAAGTTTGAGGAGTTCGAGACCCGCGCCCACCAAACGATCTATGTCTCGGCGACGCCGGGTCCCTATGAGCTCACCAAATCAGCCGGCGTGGTGGTCGAGCAGATCATTCGGCCTACCGGGCTGGTGGATCCGGAGGTGGAGATTCGGCCCATCCGGGGACAGATCGACGATCTGCTGGCAGAGATTCGGCTGCGGGTGGAACGCAACCAGCGGGTGCTGGTGACGGTGCTGACCAAACGTATGGCCGAGGATTTATCCGGGTACTACTCCGAAGTCGGGGTGAAGTGCCGTTATATGCACTCGGAAATCGAGACCCTGGAGCGGGTACGCCTGCTGCGCGATTTGCGCCGCGGGGAGTATGACGTGTTGATCGGCATCAACCTGCTGCGAGAAGGGCTCGATCTGCCGGAGGTTTCGCTGGTGGCTATTCTCGATGCCGATAAAGAAGGGTTTCTGCGCTCGGCGGGGTCGCTGATCCAGACCATCGGACGCGCCGCCCGCCATCTGAGCGGGCGCGCGATTCTTTACGCCGACGTCATTACTGACTCGATTCGCCGCGCCCTGGATGAGACGGATCGACGGCGCACGGTGCAGCAGGCGCATAACGAGGAACATGGGATTACCCCGATGTCGATCAGCCGGTCGCTTGATATGTCTCTGGTACACATTCTCAAGGCGGAGTACGCCGACCTGACCAGCCAGGATGACGCGCTGCCGGAGTTTGCGACGCAACAGGAACTAGATAGCTATATCAGCAAGATGGAGTCGGACATGCGCGAAGCAGCCAAGAAGTTTGAGTTTGAAAAGGCGGCCAAGCTGCGCGACAGCATCAAGGAGCTGCGGACCAAGGAGTTTCTTTTTTCCTGAGTCTTTTTCCCCCCTGCGGATGTAAATTTCTACTACCTTATGCATTTGTCAGGCGAGTGGATTCTGCTGCTGTTCATTGTTGCGGTGACAGCCCTGATGCTGTTACTGCTGCATCTCACTGAACTGGGGGTCATTCTCCGGGATAATCTCCCGGATCGGCCGCACCGCAGAAATCTGCTGGCGTCGATCAGCTTCTTCTTCACGTTTCTGGCTGTCCGCCTGCTGGTTGTTTGCATTCAGCACCATATCGGGCCGTTTCAATACGTCACCATGGGCGGGCGGCACATTCACCACCTGGTGTGGGGGATTCTGATCCTGCTGGGGGTCGGCTACGCTTACCTCAACGAGGTCGGCTCAGGGGCAACGCCGGCCTCGATTTTCGCCAGCCGGCTGATGGCCATTCTCTATGGCGTGGGAGCCGCATTAACACTGGACGAGTTTGCACTCTGGCTCAACCTGGCCAACGTCTACTGGTCGGCGCAGGGACGGGAGAGTATTGATGCGGTGTTTCTTTTCGGCAGCCTGCTGGCGATCGGAACGTGGGGCGCTCCGCTGTTCTCTGCGCTCTTGCGAAAAAAATAAATACAACTTCGGTTACCTCTACGGTTCCACATGCTCAATAGGCTTGCATCTATCCGTCCGCTTCTAGTATGCCAAACATAGAGTCTTGTTTCACCGCTCACACCAACAAAGGAAGTGCCATGGCCTCTCACAGCCCGATCCCCGCACCGGAAAAATATTTCGTAGCCTTCGTCATCCAGGGCGAAGATGTTTTTAAAATTACCTCTGACAGCATTCTTCATACCTGCGGCAATTCCGGCGAGGCTGCTTTTCAGGGAGTGGCCAAGCTGCGCGCCGCCGCCGCCCTCGAGCAGTTGACCGCCATCCACAACGAGCGTCCCGACGAGTTGCGCAAAATGGCGCGGGAGATGGCCCGCGAAGGCATGGCCATGCTGGCCCGCACCAGCACGGCAAAACCCAATATCGAAAGAATCGCGTAAGCTGGTGAAGTAAAGGCGCCGCCGCATCCATTAGGCAGATGCAGCCCAGGTAATACCCGGGCTGCATTTAGTCGTGCGCATTTCGGGGCCGGACAGCTACGCTGTCTTTATCAGAACACACCGATCGCTCGGTTACCTTCATACCCCTACTTTTTGGGGGCAACAAAGGACACTATGCAGTTTTGGAATGAGTTGGAAGGCGGAACGATCGATGGGCGCTATCCTCTGCGCCGGCTGGTACGGTCCGAAGGGCGACGCGCCTGGTTTGAGACTGAGGTGGCCCCCGGCTCCGCCGCTACCATCAGCCTGACCGAGGCGCTCACCGATGCAGATGAAGTAACCGCGCGGCTGCAGGCTGCGCAGAGTATCCAACATCCCAACCTGGTCAGCATCCTCAACGTCGGCCAGGTGCAAGTCGACAACACCACCATCGTTTATGCGGTCATGGAACACATTGAGCAAAGTCTCTCGGATGTGTTGCAAATGCAGGCGCTGACGGCAGACGAAGGCCGCGAGGTGGCAGAGGCCCTGGTGGGGGCTCTCAGCGCGATTCACCAGAAAGGCATGTCGCACGGCCATGTGGAAGCAGCCAGCGTGCTGGCGACCGAAGAGACGGTAAAGCTACGCAGCGATTGCCTGCAAACCAGCGCGTCTGGGCAGGGTGACGATGTGGCCGGCATTGGCGCCACCGTATTTCACGCCTTCACGCAACGCAAGGCGCTCTCAGGCACCGATGCGCAAATCAACCGCATCCCGGCCCCCTTTGCCGAGATTGTGCGCAACTCTTTCTCGCGGCGCTGGAACCTGGCGCAAATTGCCAATGCGTTGAAACCGGCGCAGCCCATTACCAGCGTACCCAGCAGCGCGACGCCTGAGCCAGCAGCTGGCCCGAGGGCCAGCACGACGAACGTTCCCCCAATGACCGTAGCAGCGGCCAGCGCGCCGCCGCCCGCCCCGATACCTGCGCAGGCAGCCCTGCGATTTGAGTCCCCGGTGGACATCCCGGCCCCCGTGAGACCAGCGCCGGCTGCCAGTCGCCCACCTGCTCCGACTCCACCTGCGGTTGCGCCGCCACCGCGTCCACCCGTGGGCGCGAAGCCCCTGGCGGTTGCGACCCAACGGCGCCCGATCGCGCTTTACGCTGCGGTCGCGGTCGTTTTGCTGGCAATCGTGGCATGGCTACTCTGGCCCAAATCGGCGCAAGCGCCGGCCAAGGCCGACAATCCAGCAACCGCAGCGCCCGCGGCTGCGCCGGTGGCGACTACGCCTGCCGCGCCAGTTACCACGAAACCCTCGGCAGCGGCGCCCGCCGCGCGCAAGGCCAAGCCAACACCGGTGGCCACCGCGGCCGCGGCCAGTGGCCGCTCGATTTGGCGCGTGGTGGTCTATACCTATCGCGGCCAGACCAAGGCGGCCGACGCAGTGTCACAAATTGGCAGCAAGCACGCCGACCTGAATATCTCTGTGTTCAACCCGGCGGGCAGTGGCGTGTACATGGTGGTCGTCGGCGGGGCAATGGATCATTCGCAGGCAATCCAGATGCTCGACAAGGCGCGCCGCGAGGGCTTACCGGCCGACACGTATATTCGCAATTTTTCAGAATAAAACAGCCTCGCTGCCCGGCGCCCAGACGGCCGGCGTGGCTTGAAGGATGTTCGCTAAGCGCTTATCGTTTTGGCACGTCAGGAGCATACGCGGATGCGCAAGTTGGGTATGGGCGTGCTTGGGGTTGGGGAAATGGGCAAGCGGCACGCGGAGAACCTGCGTCACCTGGTTCCGCATGCGCAACTGATCGCGGTGGCGGATGTGGATGGGGCCCGTGCCGGCAAAGTGGCCGCCGAGCTGGAGATCGAGCACGCTTATGCCAGCCTGGACGCGATGCTGGAACGCAAAGATATTCAGGCGGTGTTGATTGCGACGCCCGATAAATTTCATGCCGAAGCGGTCGAAGCCGCGGCGCGCGCCGGTAAAGACATTTTGTGCGAGAAGCCACTGGGCCTGAGCCTGCGGAGCGCACAAAACGCGTTGCAGGTGGTCAAGGATGCTGGGGTTCGCCTGCAGATGGGGTTCATGCGCCGTTATGACCCTGCGTATGTGTGGGCTATGCAGCAGATCGAGGCTGGGGAAATCGGCGAGCCGGTGATTTTCAAGTCCATTGGCCGCGACAAAGACCTGCCGCCACTGGCTGCGTACCAGTCGGGCATCAACGGCATGCTCTTTTACAACAGCACCATTCACGATTTCGACCTGGCGCGTTGGCTGACGCGGGATGAAGTCGCAGACGTGCACTCCTTTGGCACGGTCGCGATTCGGCCCGAGATCGAGAAATTTGGAGACGTGGTGGCCAGCACGGTGAACCTGCGCTTCAACCGCGGCGCGATTGGCAATATCGAATCGTATGCGCAGAGCCTGTACGGCTACGATGTGCGCACAGAGATCGTTGGATCCAGGGGTTCTGTGCTGATCGGCGGCCTGCGGCAACACGCGGCAACGTTGCTGAAACCCGGCCAAGGCAGCTACCCTTTGGCGGATCACTTTCTTTCACGATTCCGGGATGCTTACCTGGCCGAAGTGACTGACTTTGTCGACACGGTCCTCAGCGACCGGGACCCGCTGGTCACCGGGTTAGACGGTCTGCGCGCGCTTGCGATCGCAGTAGCCGCCGAGCAATCGCTCCGCTCAGGCGCTTCCTGCCGGGTTGGGCAGGTCTGAGAAAGGCATCGCTCAACGGAAGCCATTTGTCATCACCGTGGGTGGGCTGCACGGCTGCGGAAAACTCGGTGCCAGGCGGAAAAACGTATCATCTACTCAGCACCTCTCTGTGCAATCACATCGAACCCGCCAGAGATTCGTCCGCGCCATTTTCAGGACCACCGATACGGTGGTGAGAAATGCGGGGAACACCGTGTTCATTTTGGTAAGAGAGACCGGAAGTCCGTATCAGGTGAGGGGCACATGCGTCATATAACGCCGACTTTCCTATACAAAATGCGATTTTCGGAATAGGCTTACCACGTTGCCAAACGTGATCTCTTCTGCTCCTGTTCAAGAAGCTCTAGCGACCCTTGTCATCGCAACTTTCCTATTTTGTGCGACCTGGACGATTTTTCGCGCTCATGGCGAGTTGCCAGTGGTGTACGTGCGTCTTGAAAGGACTAGTAAAGTATGGCTGTTTTTCTCATCAATCCCAGCGATCATTCCTTTGGCACCGCTGTGATCACCCCGCGCTGGCTTTATGTGTTGGCTGGGGCGACCCCGGCTTCTTTTGGCGACCCCATCATTGTCGATGAGACGCTTGAAGCGCTTGACCCCTTGACTATCCAGGCCGGTGATCTGGTTGGTATCGGCATTCACACCGGCAATGCGCTGCGCGGTTACGAAGTTGGCCGGGTGGCTCGCGAGCGCGGCGCCTGGGTTATCTATGGCGGCATTCACGCCACGCTTTACCCGGAAGAAGCCCTGGAGCGCGGTCATGCCCATTCCGTGGTGAAGGGCGACGGAGATGTTGTCTGGTCTAAGGCACTGCGTGCCTGCCTTGACGGTACGCCGGAAAAAATCTACGAAGGCGGCAGGATCGATGCCGACCAGTTTGTGCCCGCGCGTTGGGACCTGCTACCGCCCGACAAATATATGTGGGCATCGGTGCAGACAGTGCGTGGTTGCCCGAAGCATTGTTCATTCTGTTCGGTGTGGCGGACCGATGGGCAAAAGCCCAGGCAGCGGAGTTTTTCGAGCGTGATCGAAGAGATTGTGGAGCTGCGACGCCAGGGTTTCCGCTTTATTGCGCTGGCCGACGACAACTTCTATCCCGTCACGCTCACCGATCTGCGGCTGGCGCGGGAGCAGAACAACCTGGCCAAGCTGGCGGAGCTGGAGCAGATCCGGAGTGATAAGTTTGCGCTCATGGCCGAGCTGGCCAAGCTCCCGAAAAACATGGTGTTTTTTACTCAGATCACGATGGAATCAGCGGAAGATCCCGAATATCTCGATGCCATGCGCAAGGCGAATATCAAGGGCGCGCTGGTTGGCATTGAGGCTGTTACCCCGGAAGGCTTGAAGTCGGTTTTCAAGGAGTTCAACTTGTCGGGTGAAGGGCTGGTGAAGCAGCTGCAGACATTCCGCGCGCACGGACTGCACATGTTGGGATCGTTCATCTTCGGGCTTCCCTCTGATAAGCCGGAGACGTTTAAAGCCACGGCGGATCTCGCGGGCCGGGCTGGGCTGGCGTTTGCACAGTTCGTGATGCTGACGCCTTTCCCGGGGACGGTCGACTTTCTTCGCTGGGAGAAGGAACAGGAGAAAGATCCGGTATATGTGGATGGCATCCCCGTCACACGGTACTGGTTAATTCCCGCCGCGACCCGGCCCAAGATGTTTATGCCCCATCCGTTGATGAGCGCACAGGAGATCAGCGACCGTACCCAGGGAGTTTGGGATCGCTTTTACAGCTTTCCGAACATCTGGAAGCGAGCCGATTGCACACCGTCGTTGCGCTCGCGCATCGCGTTTGTGTTTCTCTCCAAGCTTTACCGCAAGATGTATGCCGGGACGGGCATCAGCACCGACAGTGCGCGCCGGAAGAAAGCCAACAGCGGGGCACGGTGGCTTTCCAAGCACACGCGTAAGTTCTTTATCTCGGAGCCTATGCCGGAGCTCGCGATGCCGGTCTGGGCAAAGCCGCCCGCCCCTGCTTCGGGTCTTAGTCCGTTCCCGGTTCTCGAGTAGAAACACGAACAATTCCTCGGGACTCGGTAATTCTGAAGGGTCCCGCAGGGAAGCCGACCGATCGTTCTGGTAACTTGCGCAGTTCTTCTGGATACAAAGTCCCCAGGACTCCATCCTGGGGATACTTCAGCCGTCCCTTCGGGACTGACATTTGCTTGGACTGGTCAGGTCGCTGCGGCCAGCCAGCTTTCCCTTGCGTATGAGAGTTTTGGCACGGCTAAGATGTCGCCCCGCGCTTTTTGTTTGCGCGCTGCAGAGCATTCTCGCCGGACCGGGCGCGCGACGCGCGAAGGGGACTAGAATAGAAGAATGCGGCGCAGGCTTTCCTGTTTTCTTCAAGTCGCTTCCAGCCTTCTCATCCTGCAGACGGCCCTGCTTGGCCAACATGGCGGACCCGCCATGCCCTCGACCGGTCGCACTCCATCGGGGCACACCTTTACGCCGCCGGCGGCGCCTTTGCTGTGGGGCCGGTCCGGACAAATTAACCATCCGGGAGCGTGGCCCGGCGGGGGGCAACGCCACGATCATGATCATGATGACGGCCGCCGCGCCACTGGCTATCGCGGACCATACCCGTACTTTTATGGTGGTCTGGTGCCCCTGGGCCTGCCGTTCACGTCCGGCGTTACCGGGGATACCGACGAGCAGGACGCTGCAGTCAATAATCCCCCGGCGCAAGCCGGCTACGCCGGGCCTTCAGCCGCCCCCCCCGCAGACGCAAGCCCAGAAGTGGCTGCCAGTGAGCCGCCCCTCTTCCGGCCCATGTACCAGGGGCCAATCGTCACCGCGCCGGTGCATGCCCAACCGGCTACCACGTTGATTTTCAAGGACGGCCGCCCGGCCCAACAGGTGCACAATTACGCGCTGACCGCGACCACCCTGTACGCGCTGGACGGCGAGACGCGGCAGGAGATTCCACTCTCCCTGCTTGATGTGCCACAAACGATCGCGGCCAACCACGCCGCCGGGGTGGACTTCGCTTTGCCTATCAGCCGCTGATCAGGCGCGCTTTGTGCAACTGCTTCGGTGTCGTTACCTACAACTTTTGTGAACTTGATGTCAGCCCGCAAGATGTTCAATCTGCAACCTTTGTGCGATCAGAATGGTTACTGATGGCATGCTAGTCTTGCTCTGCCATGAAGTACCAAATACGCATTCTCGCATGCTCGTTGCTCTTCATCAGCCCGGCGATCTGCCTGGCTGGTAAGAAGTCTGTCCCCCGCCCGCAACAAAGTCCGACGGCGATTACGCCGGATGCTGCGGCTTTTCTGGACAACGCCATCGACATCATGCGGCAACACGCTCTGCATGGTGAGGGCGTTGACTGGGCAACGCTTCGTACCGAAGCGTTTAAACGTGCGGGCGGTGCTTTCAACCCCATCGACACCTACCCGGCGATTTATTGGACGCTGGTACAGCTCGGCGACCCAGGCAGCCACCTTCGCCTGCCTCCGGGCCTCTACCCCGATCAAATCGCCCTGATGCAACAGGCCGAGAAAGAAGCCCAGGACAGCGCCCCTGCAGGTACCCGGACGGAGACGCCTGTTCCTACCCCCTTCACGGCTCGCCGGCTGCCGGAAGGTCACATAGTGACGGTTCAAGGCAAGAATTTTGGCTATGTCGTGCTGCCCCGGTGCTCGGCGAAGGACAACGACGGACTGCTACTGTATGCAGCCGACGTGCGCCGTATTCTGGCTGACCTCTCGGCACAAAGCCCCAGGGGCTGGATCGTCGACCTGCGCGGCAACACCGGCGGTAATATGTGGCCGATGTTGACCGGCATCGGGCCGATCCTGGGCGATGGCGTGCTAGGTTCGTTTGTGGCCGCCGACGGCAACGTTAACTGGTTTTATCAGGACGGCAAGACGGGCACCCGCAATCCGGCTGGTCTCGAGACCGTTTCTCTGACGCTGGACGAAACGCCTGCCCTGAACGCCATGTCTGACACCACACCGGTTGCGGTTCTGGTGGATGGCAGCACGGCCAGCTCCGCGGAGGCCATTACCATCGCCTTCCACGGACGCCCTAACTCCCGGTCCTTCGGCACCCACACGGCTGGAAAATCCACCGCCGTGCAGCCGTTCAAGCTGGATGATGGGGCGGAACTTTACCTGACCACGGCCATCGACGCCGACCGCTCAGGCAAACCCTACCCGGACGGCTTTACCCCCGACCAGGTATTCCCTGCCAGTGCGAGCATGCCGCTTGAAGCCAACGACCCGGTTGTGCAGGCCGCACAAACCTGGCTGGTGGCAACCAGCTCGCCGGCCCCCCCGGTGGCGCCCCCGGCACCCAAGCCCAGGACTCATCGCAAGAAAGTGATTGTTGTGCATCAGGGCAGCTAACCAACCGCTCAAGACGTTCTCCCCGTATGGGGAATGGTGTGTGAAAGCGCATCCCAACAAAAGCGCACCCCCTCCAGGGTGCGCTTTTTATTTACATCCAGAAGTCAGGGTCGAGATTCATGCGCACAATTGCTGTTGCGAGCGGATCGTGCCAATTAAAATGGTGGGAAACCATGTTTGCTCCGCTCCCAAACCGGCGGCGTTTGCTCGGCCCAACTTCGCTGTCTGTGGCCGTGCACGCGGTGTGTGCGGGGGCCATTTTCCTCACCCTGCGCTTGCATCCGGTGCATGTGTTCAGCCTGCCCGGCACGGAATCAGGCACGCGCGTGGAGCTGGCGTACCTGCCCGGGCGAGCGCCTGTCCCGGTGTTGCATGCGAACGTAAAAGCGAAGCCGCGGGCCGTCTCCGCCCCGCAAATAACGCCCAGTCTGGTTGCTGCGGAGCCGGCCCCGGCCACGCTCCACCTACCGCCCCTGCCCCACCTGACAGTGACCGAGACGGCACCCTCTCCCAATGCTTCCGCGCCCGCGTCGGCTGTACCCGATGCCAGCAGCGGCTCAGATTCCTGGGGATCGGGCTCCATTCAGATCGCGCTGACTACCTTTTCCCCCAGCCCGGCGCCCGATCTATCGGCGCTTCCCCGGGGTATCCAGGGCGATGTGGTGGTCGATGTGACCATCGATCCCAGCGGTAAGGTGGCCGACCTGGCGGTTCTGCACACGCTGGGCTACGGCATCGAATCGAGTGTAATTGGCACGTTGAAGACCTGGACCTTTCGCCCCGCAACTAAAGATGGAACGCCGATCGCCAGCGTGCAGGAACTCCACTTCCACTTTGGGCCAGTCTGATCCCCCGAAAGCGGTACGGTTAAGTAGAGCCGCCTTTGCGAAAAGACGGGTTTTTCGGGCAACCGTTTTCATCGTGTGTTCATCCATTGTCGAGAGGGTAATCGGGCTCCTTGAATATGTCTGCACGCATCCTGCTGGTCGATGATAATTATCTACAGTCGGCCACTCGGCGGGCCATCCTTGAGAGTTCGGGGTGGGAAGTTTCCGTTGCCCCCCAAGGGCGGCAAGCGCTCGATATTCTGATTGAATCCGAAGGTCCCAACCCTGTCCGCCTGATTATCACCGACCATCTGATGCCGGTCATGAGTGGGCCTGAATTAGTTGCCGAAGTGCGGCGGCGCGGCTTTGACCTGCCCATCATCGTGCTGAGCGGATTACCCGACGCGGAAGCCGCCTACGACGACTTGAACGTAGTATTCCGGCTCAAGCCTTGCGATCCCGATAGCCTCATCCGGCTGGTGCAGGATTTGCTCAGGCAATGTATGCGCCGCTCGGCATAATCCTCAAGCCTTGAAGGGTACGGGCTTCACAGGCTGCGGAAAAACTCTGTCCCTGAAGGGTACGGGCTACCTCGCCGCAGCGAGCATCGGCCCGTACGTAATAGCCGCAAAAATAACCCGGCTTCAGCCGCTGAGGGCGCATTTCTGACTGGATGCGCTGCCCTCAGCGGCTAAAGCCGATTGACCTTTTACTTCATTTTGTACGGGCTAAAGCCCGTACCCTTCCACGCCTTTGCTTGCGTCGTTCCCCGCGTTGACCCCATGATTACTTTGACCGCGTTACTAGGCGGCATTGCCGTCGCCCCTGTGCCTCTGCGACAATCGAGAGGGTCTTTCTCATGCCGGAATTTGGAAGTTTTGCTCTCCTCCTCGCCCTTGTTCTGAGCGGCTACACCCTGCTGGCCGGCGGAGTCGCACTACGGCAACTGGCCACCGGCTACCGCGGCCGGATCCCCGCAGACAGGCTGGCGGAGACTGCGCGCCGCGCCGGCATCGGCAGCTTTTTTGCCGTGACCTGTGCAGCGGTCGCCCTGGTATACGCCGCGTTTACCAACGACTTCTCCGTCTCCTATATCCTTCATCATTCCAATCGCGCTTTGCCCGGCCCCTACAAATTTGCTGCGTTGTGGTCTGGTCAGGAAGGATCCCTGCTGCTGTGGGCCTGGTTGCTCACGGCGTACGGCTTTGTGCTCCGTCTGCGGCACAAGGTCGACGTCACCCTGACGGCCTACGCATCCACCATCCTGGCCGGCATCCAGATCTTCTTTCTGCTGTTGCTCAACTTTGCGGCGCCGCCATTTGCGCTGGTGCAGGGCGTGCAGCCGGCCGACGGTTTCGGGCTGAACCCGCTGCTGCAATATCCGGAGATGGTGATCCATCCGCCGATGCTTTACCTGGGTTATGTCGGCTTCAGCGTGCCCTTTGCATTTGCTCTCGGGGCGTTGATGATGCGCTACCCCGGCGAAAAGTGGATTCACATTACACGCCGCTGGACCATGGTGACCTGGCTCTTTCTGACCTGCGGCATCTTCCTGGGCGCGCACTGGGCTTACTCGGTGCTGGGGTGGGGCGGCTACTGGGGATGGGACCCGGTGGAAAATGCATCGCTTATGCCCTGGCTCACCGGCACCGCCTTTCTGCACTCGGTCATGATGCAGGAAAAGCGTGGCATGATGAAGAACTGGAACGTGTGGCTCATCTTCAGCACGTTCATGCTGTGCATTCTGGGAACCGACCTGACGCGTTCCGGGCTGGTCAGCTCAGTACACGCTTTTGCCCAATCATCGATTGGTAGCTGGTTTACCGCGTTTCTGGTGATCGTACTTTCTGTGTGTCTGTTCACTTTTCTGCACCAGCGAAACCATCTCAAGTCAGAGCACAAGCTGGAATCGCTGGTGTCGCGCGAGTCGAGCTTCCTGTTCAATAACCTGGTGCTGCTGGCCGCCTGCTTCACCATTTTGTGGGGCACGTTGTTCCCCATCATTTCGGAGTACGTGCAGGGCAACAAGGTCACCGTCGGCGCGCCGTTCTTCAACCGCATCGCCCTGCCAATCGGCCTTTTTCTGCTCTTCCTCACCGGGATCGGACCGCTGCTCGCATGGCGCAGCGCGTCGTTCAAGAGCGTGCGGAAAAACTTTATTCTCCCCACCGCAGTTATTTTTGTGACCGCTATCGTGCTGCTGGCGGTTGGGCTTCGCCCCTGGAAAGATCAGGCCACGTTCTACTCGCTGGTTGCCTTTTCCCTGGGCGCCGGTGTGGTTACGGCCATCTCTTCTGAATTTCTGCGCGGCGCCAACGTAATCAGCAAGCACAACGGAAAGAACATCTTTGCTGCGATGGTGCAACTGACCCGCCGCAACACCCGCCGCTATGGCGGCTACCTGGTCCACTTCGGCGTGGTCATCATCTTTATTGGTATCGCCGGGGGCGCCTTTAACCAAAGCCACGAGCAGGAAATGAACAATGGGCAGAGCATGACCATTGGGCCTTACCGGCTGGTGTGCCAAAGTTTTACCCAAGACTCGAATCCGAATTACGACACCGAGTTCGCCTTGCTCGACGTCTATCGCGGCAACAAAAAAATCACCCAGCTTGCCCCTGAAAAGCGCTTCTACACGGCTTCGCAGCAACCGTCCACCCTGGTGGCTAACCACTCCACGCTGGCCTGGGATCTCTATGTGATCTATGCGGGCAAGAATCCAGACAGCGGCTTGCCCATTATCAAGGTGTTTCTGAACCCGCTGATGGCGTGGATCTGGATTGGGGTGGTGGTGGTGGCGATGGGCACGCTGGTGGCGCTCGCGCCCAACCTGAGTGCGGCGATGGCCACCGGGCGCGGGCGCACCGGGACGGCAGACGGAGCACTGCCAGGTGCTCCGCGTTTGGCAGAAGAGCGAGAAGTCGCGATCGCCGGCAGGAGTGGGGATTGATCGCTCGTAGTGTTCTGGGGCGCGTTGCTCAACTGACGTTGGTGTGCATTCTGGTCGCGGTGACGGCCGGCGCGACCGATGCCGCTGCCCGCTATCAAAAAGACAGCCACGAGATGATGTGCGGCTGCGGCTGCAATCAACTACTGGGCGAATGTAACCATGTTGGTTGCCCGGCTTCGCCGGGCATGCTCAATGAATTGTCGGCCAGTATTGCCCGGGGCGAAAGCGACGATGCCATTTTCCACCAGTTTCAGGATGAGTACGGGCCCGTGGTGCTGGCCTCGCCCATGTTCACCCGGTTCAACCACGTGGCGTGGATCGTGCCACCGGTATTTCTCCTGCTCGGGATCGGGTGTGTCTTGCTGGTGGTGCGCAACTGGAAGATGCGTACCGTGCCCATGCCGGCAACGCCGGACACGCCGGGCTTTGCCGCTTCGCGCGAGCGCATTCGCCGAGAGACTCAACTATGAGCACCGTTGCCTGTGGCCTTCTCTTTCTGGCGATTTTTGCCTTTGTGTTCTACCCCCAGCGGCATACTGCGCGACAGATTCCGAAGACCCGCCTCGACTTTTTGCGCGAGCAAAAAGAGGTGCTGTACGAGAATCTTCGCGATTTAAATTTCGAGTACAGCGCCGGCAAATACACTGCTGAAGATTACGCAGCGCAGCGGGCTGGCCTCGAGAACGAGGCCGCCGCTGTGCTTGCCGAGATTGATCAACTGGAGCCTCATGGCGCGTTACGTTCCTAGATTTCTGCTCTGCCTGGCACTCGCCGCTTCTGCTTCCGCAGCCACCATCACTGGTACCGTCACCAACGGCACAACGAATACGCCGGCGGCCGGCGATGCGGTGGTGCTGATCGCGCTCGACCAAAGCATGCGCGAGATTGCACGCACCAAGACTGACGCCCAGGGTCACTATTCGATCGACGCGCCCGATCCTGGGATGCACCTCATCCGCATTGACCATGAAGGCGCGGCTTATTTTCAGCCAGCGCCGCCCAACACGCCCAATGTGAATGTGCAGGTCTACAATGTTGCCGCGGTGGTCGCCGGGGTAAGCACGGTGGCCGATGTGATGCGCGTGGAGACGGATGGGCAGGGGTTACGCGTGACCCAGAGTTTCTTTATCAAGAACGACTCCAGCCCGCCGCGTACCCAGTTCAGCGGTCACTCTTTCGAGTTTTACTTGCCGGCCGATGCGCAGGTCGAAGGCTCGGCGGCCATGGCCCCGGGCGGGATGCCGGTGCAGTCCTCGCCCGTACCTTTGGGAGACAAGGGGCACTACGCGTTTCTGTTTCCGCTGCGCCCCGGCGTGACCCAGTTTCAGCTCAGTTATCACCTGCCTTACTCTGGCAGCCTTGCCTTCGACCAGCGTTTCGCCACAGCCACGGATAGCTTTGTGGTGATGATGCCCAAGAGCATGAGCTTCAAGCCGGGTGAAGGCGCTTCTTTCCAGTCGCTGAATGAGACCCCCGGCGCGCTGACCATGTTGGCACGAGGCGGCGGGCCGTCGCGTCCGTTCGGCTTCACGGTCTCGGGATCGGGTGCGATGCCGCGCGATACGCAGGCGGAATCGCAGGCGAGCGATGGCTCGGGAGCGGGCGGCGGAGGGAGTGCAGCGGCTAACGATACTCGTCCTGGTGGCGGCCTGGGCGTGCCGATCGATACGCCTGACCCGCTCGATAAGTACAAGTGGTGGATCCTGGGAGCGATTACCGTGGTGTTTGCGGTGGGTGCAGGTTTCCTATTGAGCCGTCCGGAAGATGCCTCTGCGGTGGAGGCGCCGGTTTTGCCGGTGTTGCCGGTTGCGCCCGTGGTTACGGGCGGGGGTCTCCTGGCGGCGCTCAAGGACGAGTTGTTCACGCTGGAGACCGATCGCCTCGAGGGCAAGCTCTCCGATGCGGAGTATGAGCAACAAAAGCAGGCGCTCGAGCTCGTGCTGCGGCGCGCTCTGGCGCGCAAGCCGGCGTGATCTGGCGGGTGGGGGAGTTCGCCTCCGACGCCTCATCCTGATTCCAGTATGAGGTTGGCATACTGCACGGTGTCAGCCGTGCGGATAAGACCAATGGCCAGGGGCACTCGCTGCTTGAACACTACATGCGGCTCGTAAAGAATGGGCACACCCTGTAGTGCGGTTGCAAACGCCGCCCGGGTCGCCGGCTGATTCACGGCCAGAAATTCTTCGGCCATGAACGCCTGCGCGACGACAAAGTTTTTGCGTATCGCGGTCAGGACGTCAAGTACCTTCGGTATGTCGTCAACCAAGGAAATATCGACGGTCTCAATCCGTGGCCAAAAAGGAAAGCCCCGATCACAGATGACCAGAGTATTGGTGTGCCGGATACGGCTGAGCAGCGAGTTGAGCGCGGGATTCAGGATGCCTGTGGTGAGCACGCAACAAGGTTAACCCATGGGCGTGGTCCACAGTCAGGGCGAAATCGCTCTAGAGCGAAACCCCGCGTTTCCAGGGGATAAAGTCATTCTGATTCAACTGCTCCGCCTTGGTGCGTACCTTGCCGCCGGCAACATCAATGATCAGATCAAGTATCGACTCTCCGACCTGCTCGATCGAGGTCTCGCCACGAATCACAGCGCCGGTGTCGATATCAATGATGTCTGACATTTTTTCTGCAAGCGCAGTGTTGGTAGAAACCTTGACCACGGGTGCGATCGGGTTACCGGTGGGTGTCCCGAGGCCGGTCGTAAAGAGAACTACATTCGCGCCGGCGCCCACCTGGGCGGTTACACACTCAACATCATTGCCCGGCGTACAGAGAAGGGCCAGACCCGGGGTGGTGTCGTACTCCGGATAATCAAGCACCTCACAGACTGGGGAAGTACCGCCCTTCCTGGCCGCGCCGGCGGACTTCATGGCATCGGTGATCAGGCCATCCTTGATATTGCCAGGCGAGGGATTCATCTCGAAGCCGGAGTGGACTTCTTTGGCGCGTGCCGCATATGCCCGCATCAGCTCGATGAAGCGGTTGGCATCGCTTTCGTCGACGCAGCGATTAATCAGACTCTGCTCCATGCCGCACAGCTCAGGGAACTCCGCCAGAATTGTTTTGCCGCCCAGAGCCGCCATCAGGTCAGAGACATGACCCAGCGCAGGGTTAGCCGAGATGCCGGAAAATCCATCGGAGCCGCCACACTTCAAGGCGACCGTCAGCTTGCTGAGCGGAGCCGGCTTGCGGGTAAGGCGATTGGCTTCGATCAGGCCGGCAAACGTGGCGCGAATGGCATCCGACAGCATAGTTGATTCAAGCCCCGATTGCTGTTGTTCGTACATCAGCACCGGCTTGCGCAAATCCGGGTCGCGCTGACGCAGGGCGTCCATCAGGATCGAGGGCTGGGCATTCTGGCAACCCAGGCTCAGCACTGTGGCTCCGGCGACATTGGGATGATGGATGTAGCTGGCCAGGAGCCCGCAAAGCGCTTTCGAATCTTGCCGGGTGCCGCCGCAACCACCTTCATGCACCAGGAAGCGGACGCCGTCGACGTTGGGAAATATCTGTTCCTGCCGCCCGGGGCTCAAGTCGTTGCGCTCGCTTGCCTGCACCCCCTGGTTGTGCTGTTCAATCAGTTGCCGCACCTGCTGGCGGTACAGTTTCGGCCGCCCGTAACCCAACTCTTCTTCGAAGGCATCGCGCAAGGCTTCCACATTGCGGTTTTCGCAAAATACCAGCGGAATCACCAGCCAGTAATTGCGCGTGCCTACCTGGCCGTCGGCCCGGTGGTAGCCGTCGAAGGTGCGCGCAGTCCAGGCCGAGACATCCGGCGGCGTCCAGGCGTATTGGCCCACTTTCGGGCCAAAGCCGGAGACGTCATGCTGCACGTTGCGCTGGCTGAGCAAGCCGCCGCGCGGAATCGCCTGGCGGACGAGCCCGACGATGCCTCCATACATGATGACCTCATCGCCTGAAGCGAGATCGCGCATGGCAATTTTTTGTTTGGCAGGTATGTCGGATAGCGGAACATACTGTTCCCCGGCGAAGGTAATTGCCTCTCCCGCGGGCAGGGGCTTCAGCGCTACGAGGACGTTGTCTTTGGGGTCGATACGGAGTATTTTTTCGGCAGCCATTTCTTCTCGCCGGCGCTGTGCCCTGGGTTCGCAAGGACCAAGCCGCTTTGATATAAACTCAATGTAGCCTTTACTTTATCGTCGGTCAAACGAGCAACGCTCTAGCCCGCCGGAAAGAAACAACCCTCTCATGACTGCTTCCCTTTTTGATTTGCAAGGTAAAACCGCAGTGGTGGTCGGCGGCACCACAGGCATCGGCCACGCGCTTTCTCTCGGATTAGCCGACGCCGGCGCAGATGTTGTCGCCTCTTCGCGAAGAGCCGAGCAGGTGGCGCAAACTGCGGCAGAGATTGAGGCCAAAGGCCGAAAAACACTTCGCCGCACTTCAGACGTGGGCGATCGCGCTTCGTTGCAAACACTGTGCGATGAGGTGCTGCAGGCATTTGGCAAGGTCGACATCCTGATCAACTGCGCCGGGACCACCAAACGCGCACCCACCCTGGACTTTCCTGAGGCAGACTGGGACCTGATCATCGATACCAATCTCACCGGCACGCTGCGCGGTTGCCAGGTGTTTGGCAAGGCCATGCTCAGCCGTGGGTACGGGCGCATTATCAACATCGCTTCGCTTTCCACGTATGTTGGGCTGTTCGAAGTAGCGGCTTACTCTGCCAGCAAGGCAGCGGTCGGAGCGCTTACCAAAGTGCTGGCGGTGGAGTGGTCCCGGCATGGGGTATGTGTGAACGCGATTGCCCCCGGCGTGTTCCGCACGGATCTGAACGCCAATTTGCTGGACAGCACGGAGCGCGGACGAGAGTTCAAGCTGCGGACCCCGATGGGGCGATTTGGCAAGACGGAAGAACTGGTGGGCGCGGCCGTGTACCTGGCTTCGGATGCGGCCTCGTTCGTGTCAGGCGAGATCATCGTTGTCGACGGCGGCTTTCTGGCGAGCGGCGTCAATCACTAGCAAAACAAACGGGGCCGGCATACATGAAATATAGAAAGCTCGGGCGGACCGATCTGAACGTCTCGATCGTTGGCTTTGGAGGCGCGGCGCTGGGCGATGTTTTCGGCAACATCGACCCTAAAGAGGCGGAGAAGGCTGTACATCTTGCGATCGACAGCGGCATTAACTTTTTTGACTCCTCACCTTACTACGGCATTACGCTGGCAGAAACAAGGCTCGGCGCCGCCCTGGCGGGCAAGCGCGATAAGGTCATACTGGCCACCAAGTGCGGCCGTTATGGCATGGCCGATTTTGACTTTTCCGCGAAGCGCGTCATCGCCAGCATGGATGAATCGCTGCAACGGTTGCAGACCGACTATTTCGATCTGTTCCATGTGCATGACGTGGAGTTTGGCAACGTGCAGCAGATTATGGATGAAACGCTGCCGGCGCTACGGCAATTGCAACAACAGGGCAAGGCTCGCTATATTGGCATCACGGGCTACCCGCCCAAACTGTTGCGGCGCATTGCTGAGGCTGTGCCGGTGGATGCCATTCTCACCTATTGCCACTACAACCTGATGAACACCGACATGGATGGAGTGCTTACCGCCTTCACCCGGGAAAACGGTATCGGGCTGATCAATGCGTCTGGCCTGCACATGGGCATGTTGACGGAGCAAGGGCCTTCGGACTGGCACCCAGCACCGCAGCCCGTGCGCGCAGCCGCTCGCAAGGCGGTCGAGTATTGCCGCGCACACGGCGCGAATATATCAGAAGTGGCGCTGCGCTTCTGTCTCGACCACCCCTACGTCTCGAGCACACTGGTTGGCATGGGAACCACGCAACAGGTAGAGGCGGGCCTGAGGCTGCTGAGCATGTCGACTGACAGCGAACTGGTGCGTCAACTCGAGACCATCATCGCCCCGGTGTTTGATTACGTCTGGCCTTCTGGCCGCGCAGAAAACCAGGGCTGACCGCAGCGTGGTATGGGTAAAACGGGTCGATTGAGGTAGGTTCGTAACATGAAAGCATTCGTGATGAAAGAGCCGGGCGCGGTCGCCATTGAAACCGTTGCAGATGCAGTTGCGGTGAACGACGAGGTGCTGCTGAAGGTTCGCATGATCGGCCTTTGCGGAACCGACCTGAATTCTTATCGCGGCCGCAATCCCATGGTGAGCTTTCCCCGCATCCCGGGCCACGAAGTAGCAGCGACCATCGCTGAACCCAGCAAGGCGCATCCAGAGCTGGCGGCCGGCATGGATGTAACCCTGTCGCCTTATTTCGGCTGCGGTGGCTGCCCCGCTTGCCTGCGCGGCCGCCCCAATGCATGCCAGTTCAACGAGACATTGGGCGTGCAGCGGAACGGCGCGATGACGGAATATATCGCCGTGCCCGCGGAAAAACTCTATGCCGCGCGCCTGAGCATCAAGGAACTTTGCCTGGTGGAACCGCTGACCGTCGGCCTGCATGCGGTCGGCCGCGGACGGGTGACGGCGCAGGATACGGTGGCGATTTTTGGTTGCGGCGGCGTGGGCCTGGGCGCTGTTGCGGCTGCGGGCTTTCGGGGAGCAAATACCATCGCCGTCGATCTCGATGACGCGAAGTTAGCCCTTGCGCTGCGCGCCGGGGCTAGCCACGCCATCAACACTGTGCGCGAGCCGTTGCACGAACGGCTGCTCGACCTGACGGGCGGCCGCGGGCCAGATGTGATTATTGAAGCGATTGGACTGCCGCAAACCTTCCGCAGCGCTGTGGATGAGGTGGCCTTCACCGGCCGCGTGGTCTACATCGGCTACGCAAAAGAACCGGTCGCCTACGAAACCAAGCTGTTCGTCCAGAAGGAAATCGATATTCTGGGCTCACGCAACGCGCTGCCCGAAGATTTTCGCGAAGTGATCCGCATGTTGGAAGAGCATCGCTTTCCGGTCGATGAGGCGGTGAGCGCGATTGTGCCGCTGCAGCAGGCGCCTGCCATGATCAAGGCGTGGAGCGACAACCCGAGCGGGTTTTCTAAGATCATGGTGCGGGTCGACGGTTGAGCGCCCGTCTTTTTCGGCCCACGTGGGATGAAAGAGTTTTTCTCCTTTTCTCCTGACGACCAAGCTCCGGGTGCCCCATATCTCGTTCGTTTTTCGCGAGATGTGGGATTCCGCTGCGCCCCCGTGTAACTCTTGTTTGTCACTCGCAGTTCAGGAGAGGGGTTCGTGGAATCCCACATCTCGCGAAAACGAGCGAGATATGGGGCACCCGGAGCCTTGGCGGTCAGGAGAAATCCTAAGTCTGAGAGTCTCTTTCTTCTCAGACAGCCACATGAGGTTCGCCGACGCCAGCAAGTTCTACAGGAAATCCGGAGCACGCTCAGGCGGACGTGGGCCGAAAAAGATGGGCTGCGCCCATACCTTATTTTGTTTTACCCGAAACGGGCGAGATAGGCGTTGCAGAGACCTACCGTCTGCTCCGTGTAGGCGACGCCCAGGGAGCGGGCGAGGTCGGTTTCTGCATGGGAGCCGATCCAGGCGACCAGCAGTAGCCGGCGCAGCATGAGAAAAGTCGGGATCTCTTCCTCTTCCGCTCTGCTGACCGCTCTTACCGTGCGATAGCCCTCCAGCAGCAACTCGATCAGCCCAGGCACCTGGGGCAGATGTTCGTAGAACGACAAGACCGCCGCCACGTCATACATGTACCAGCTGAATCCGCAATCGTCGAAGTCGATCACTTTGACCTCGCCTTCATATAGAAGCAAATTGGCCAACCGCATATCCCCGTGGACCAGGCCAAAGCGGTCTGAACCGCGCCCATAGCAGGCCAGGCGATTCTCGATCACGATCGCGGCCCGGCCAAAAAGCTCGATTCTGGCAGCATCCATCCCCAACCCGTCGCGCCAACGGCCCCAGCGGGCCATCTCCCCAAGCGAGGTTTCAAAATCCCAGGTAAAGCGCTCGAAGCCAGGCGGCCGCTGCCACTGGCTGCTGTGCGCATGCATCTTCGCAGCAATCGCGCCCAGGCTGCGGAAGCACGCGCGCAGATCAGAGCCGATGGCCGGATGAGATCCCTTCTCCCAGGCGAAGAGAGCCACATTGCGCGACTCCCCAGCCTTGTTTCCCACGCTCTGGACCCATTGCCCATCGCGCCCAAGGATGGGCACCGGCGTAGCGACCACGCCATCTTTCCGCAGCGCGACCAGCCAGGCAATCTCGGCAGCAAGCGTATTTCTCGATTGATAGCCCGGGCGCTGGATGCGCAAAGCCCACCGCTTACCAGAAGGCGCCTCTACCTGGTAGGTCTCATTTTCTGAAAGGCAGACGAGTCGCACGGTCGCGCCCGTGGGGAGACCGTACAGGCTTAACGCCTGCTCGGCGAGCTCAACTGCTACCGACGCCATGACCCCACTCTACACGGTTGATAAAATCCTTTGACTTCCCCTTCCCCTTGCCAGCACACTAAGACATTGCCCCTTCAGGCTTCCCCAGTTTTCCTAAAAGTCAGCTCACGTAAACCAGTTTCCTGGAGACGCACAACTGCCGCCTGAGACTACAACTGCACCTAAAGACACCGAGTACGGCCTGCGCCACAATATTCTGACGCCCTGGGAAACCCTGGCGCAGTCGGTGGCCGCCATCGCGCCAGTCACCTCGCCCGTGCTGACAATCCCGCTGGTGTTTGCCCTGGCCGGCAATGGAACCTGGATCGCCTACGCCCTGGGCACCGTGCAAATCACGCTGATCGCGGTGTTGATTGGCGCGCTCGGGCGCCGCTCGGCCTCGCCTGGTTCGCTCTACAGCTATGCCACCGATTCGCTTCCGCCCATGGTGGCTGCCGTCGCGGCCTGGGCCCTGGTGCTTGGCTATGTGGCCACCGGGTCGTCGATCACCGGGGGCTTTGTGCTGTATGGCAATGTGCTGCTAAAAACGTTCACCGGGCACACGGTATCGCCTTCTTTGCTGGTTCTGTTGTGCGTGATCGGAGCCGCCACCATGGCCTATCGCGACGTAAAGCTCTCAGCGCGCGCGATGCTGTGGCTGCAGGGCGCATCGGTCATTTGTATTGTGACCGTGCTGGTGCTGGTTTTGTGGAAGAACGGTTTGCACCTCGATTGGCCCCAACTGCGCAACCAGGGTAGTTCGCTGGCGAACATCCGCCTGGGGTTGGTGCTGGCGATATTCAGCTTTGTTGGGTTTGAGAGTGCGACCGCGTTGGGTCACGAGGCGAAAGAGCCGCTGCGTACGATTCCGCGCGCGGTTTTGCAGTGTGCGTTAGGAGCGGGCGCATTCTTCATCCTGGCCGCCTACGCCGAAGTACTGGGCTTTCGCAACGCGGGGCTCGCCCTCGACAAGAGCGAGGCACCGATGCACGTGTTGGCCAACCAGGTGGCCATGCCGACGCTTGGCGTCATTATCGACGCCGGGGCGATGATCAGCATGTTTGCCTGCCTGCTGGCCTGCATCACGGCGGCGGCGCGCATCCTGCTGCTCATGGGACACAACGGGCTGGTGCCTGCGCAGCTCTGTCGCACCCATCAACGCAATGAAACGCCGCATTTGGGCGTGGTAATCAGCGCTGCCGCGGTCGGTCTGCCCGTATGGGCTCTCACCGCGCTTGGCCACTCTGGCACCGATATCTACGGCTGGCTCGGTTCCTTCGCGGTCTACGGCTTTATCACCATTTATGGACTTACCTGCATTGCGCTGCCGCTCAAACTAAAACGACAGGGGGCGCTCACGATGACGCTGTTGGTGGTCGCGATTCTGGGGGGCGTGTCGATGATTATGGCGCTGGCCGGTACGCTTTATCCCGTGCCGGACGCACCCTACTCGTGGCTACCCTACCTGTATTTTGTCTACTTGCTGACCGCGCTCGGCTTCTTCTTTCGCAGCCGGCAAAAGCGCAATGCCACCGTGATGGCGATCGAAGATTTCTCATAATCGAACGGACCCAGAGGGCATTGTGCCGGCACCCAACGGACGTCACCGGTCAGTAAACGGAAGAGGCATCCGGGCTAAATCTTTGTTGCTATGATTCGGACATGAAGAAGGCTCTGCTGTTCACCATGATTCTGCTGTTTACCGGTTCGGCTTTTGCGCAGCACCACCATCATCGCCGGCATCATCACCGCCATCACCCCCGCGCTTAAACGAGTGAGAGACCATGTGGCTGCCGGCCGGTCATGTGGTCCGCTTCACCTGGGTGACGCATCCAGAGTAGCTAGCCACCGGATAACTGCCGCTGAAAGAGCGCCGCGCTGATCGGAATAGACATGATCTGTAGCCAGATGCAGGGTCGCTACCCGGTTATTGCCCGCATGCCGCAAGGCAGAGGCAAACGCCTGATCTCCCCGGGCATACGCATCATTGGAAGTAACAATCAGGGCCGGCCGGCTCCTGAGTGAACTTACCTTACCCAGAAATCGCCATTGGGCCGCATTGGCCAGCGTTTCATGCGCGAGCCCTTCTGACGTGCAGCCGCTGAGCGGGGCCATCCCCTCACGATCATAGGCGGCGCTCAGTGCTCTGGTTGCTGCGGGCTCCGCCTCCTTCGGCAATAGTAGCGGAATGCGGCCGCCGATGTCGGCAGCGGAAATCAGTGCCATGCCGAGGATGTAGCGGTCCGCGGCGGTGTCCTGGACGGCCATGAACCCACCCATGCTGTGCCCGATGAGCACAACTCGCGACGGGTCAAGGCGGAGAATCTTCGCCATCGCCGGGGTACGCAAATAATCGACGGCCGCCGCCGTGTCTTCGATGCTGTGGGTAAACGAGAAATCCCCTGGCGATCCCCAGGATCCGCGGTAGTCAAAGTAGAGAACATCCCATCCTTCGCGGCGAATGTCCTGGGCAAGATCAAGATTGCGTTCATTGCCGGGAAACCCATGCAGCAGAACCACCAATGGATGGGGCCCGGCGCCCGCCGCGACATAGACAAACGCGTTGAGCTGCGCTCCATGGCTGGGAATCTGGAAGCTTTGCATCGAAGCACGCGGCTCTGCCAGCAGAGAGGAAAAGGCGCACAGAATACATAGAGCTATGTATTTTGTAACCATCGAATTCCTATCGTACCGGAACAGTGCGTTCAACCTATGTAAAAAAGATATATCGCTGTTACGCATGCTTCCGAGCCTGAGGAGTAGCTTTGAGCGACTTTTCCGATGCCTGTACTCACCACAACCGGTGGGTGGCCCATTCAAGCATTCCGTTGGCTTGAGTGGGATAGGTTAGCCCCGGATCCTGAACCCTGTCCCATGATGCTAGGCCTGATGGCAACGACAGACCTAAGCCACGGACGTTTGCGAATCCCACTCAAGCCAACGGAAGGCTTGAATGGGCCACCCACCAGTCGCGGTGAGGACAGGCAGAGGACATGAGTCTTTACGCCGAAGCTTCTTTAGACTTTCGTGTGATTGAAGAATGACCCCTGCGACCTTAGGGTGGAAAGTGGTGATTTTGGTAATAGGTGTGCCGGGGAAATCGGTTGACAGCCACATTTGACCGCATCTCCCGGGCCGAGCACCGAAACCAACGAAACCATGCACAACCACCGCTGTTCAGGCACCCGTTGAGGGCTCAATGCAGATTGCCGTAGTACACGATTACTTTACGCAGATGGGCGGCGCAGAGCGGGTGGCAGAGGAGCTGGTGCGCATGCTGCCAAACGCCGCGCTCCATACCACGGTTGCCTTGCCTGATCTTATGCCTCCTGGCCTGGCCGGACGGCAGATTGAAACCTCGTGGATGCAGCATCTGCCGCATATGAAGCAGTGCTATCGGCTTTACTTCTTTCTCTATCCCCTGGCTGTACGTTCGCTTGACTTATCGCGCTATGACCTGGTGATTTCAAGCTCATCGGGCTATGCCAAAGCGGTGCGCACCAACCCCGGCGCGGTACACGTTTGCTACTGTCACACACCCATGCGCTGGGCCTGGAATTTCGATAGCTATTCGGCGCAGGAACCTGCCGGCAAAGCCAAACGCATCATGATGGCGCCCGTAGTTCGCGCCCTGCGTAAGTGGGACGAAAGTGCCTCGCGGCACCCCGATTACTTTATCGCCAACTCGAAAACAGTGGCTGATCGCATTCAACGGGTGTACGGCCGTTCGGCCGAAGTAATCCACCCGCCCATTGACGTCAACCGCTTCCGCCCCTCGAGCGAGCAGGATGACTACTACCTGGTGCTGGCGCGGCTGGTCTCGTACAAGCGCATCGACCTCGCGATTGAGGCCTGCGCGTCGCTCGGGCGCCGGCTGCTGATTATCGGGGACGGACCGGACCGCGCCCGGCTAATGGCCAAGGCCGGCCCGACGGTTGAGTTTCTGAACCATCTCTCTGACGCCCAGGTGGAGCATTACGCCTCCCGCTGTCGCGCGCTGATCTTTCCAGGAGAAGAAGACTTTGGCATGGCGCCGCTCGAGCTCGCGGCTACCGGCCGCCCCACGATTGCTTATCGCGCCGGGGGCGCGGTGGAAACAATTGTGGAAGGCGTGACGGGTATCTTCTTCGATCGCCAGCAGGCGAGCGATCTGGCTGACGCAATCCTCAGGTTTGAAAAACAGGAGTGGGAGGCTGATACGTTGCGCCGCCATGCCCAGGGTTTTGGCATCGAGGTATTCCAGGCGCGCTTTCAGCAGTTTCTGGCGAGCGTCGGCGCCCCTCTGCTTGCCGGCGACTTGCAGCCCGTTATCACTGCTGCTCCCCGGACCTTTGAACCACAGCTGACCGGTATGCGGAATCAAGTGCCGGCCTGAACCAGGCCCGGTTCACTCACCCCAACGCACGTTGGCAAATGCTTGCTGTAAGGCAGCATCCTGTTGGTGGCGAGCCTGATCCGCAACCTCGATGTCCCGGCGATTCTTCTTCCAGTTGGTGCTGATCTGGCGGAAGTG
The DNA here is from genome assembly GCA_963834445.1 of uncultured Acidobacteriaceae bacterium. Lineage (GTDB taxonomy): Bacteria > Acidobacteriota > Terriglobia > Terriglobales > Acidobacteriaceae > PALSA-350. Next base: position 720,928 of record CAWIBU010000009.1, on the reverse strand, counting down.
CCGATAGCAAGCGTCTTGCGGTTTTAGTACTTGGCAACGCATGCCCACAATTTCGTGGGTCGTCCAATGTGCGTCTGCCGGGCAACGGCTGGGGACGACGGCCCACTTGGTTGGGCATAGATTGATATCCTTTAGACGGAGCCCCTGCCAACGCCATCGCGGTTGCAATTGCCAGCTGCTCTCTGTGTGCCTGGGCGCGAGATCTGCATTCTTACGCTTTTGCGCGTTGACCCATCTGCCCGGGAATCTGACACAGCCGGATGTTGAGCGCGCCGCCCGGTCAAACAAGTTGCCCTGATGGCAAAGAGCTAACTCATCGATATCGCAGTTGAGAACGCCAGAGGCCTCGCCCAGAAAACGCCAGCGCGCATCTTCCATTGCGCCATCCTGACAGAAGGCCGAATCCCAGGTCCCCCTGCCTATGCCTTGCGGGCCATATTTGTAAGGCCACGCAACCACATGCACCACGGCGAAACCGGCAACCTGCTGCATGGCTTCGAGCAGCGTCTGGGTGGTGTAGGCCGTCGAGCCGTTGTCGTAAAGCAGCACAGCGTCGGCGCTCTGCAGATCGCGATGGAAACGCATCCAGTCGCAGATCCACAGGGGATCGTTGTCTTTACTCAGCGTGAAGAGCACCCGCCGGCCGCGAAAAAGATGGCTGGCCTGAGCACGAATTTCCAGAACGCTGTTGCCGGCGTTGCTTTGCAGGTGGAGCGACACTGCACTCTCAGGGACTTCGACGCGTATACGACATAGGTTGTCAGTCCGCCGATAAGCAAACGCTGTTGTGAACTTATGCTCGACTGCATAAGAACATTTACTTCTGCCGGGCAGGGCCTGGATGACCAGCGAATCAAGGATGCCGGCGAACTGGTTCAGCGGCGGGGCGATCAACATCACCTGGGTGGCGGTTACACGGAAGCAATCGTAGACCACCGTCAGCGCATCGAACTGCTTGTCAAACGCGGCCGGGCGGCGGTGCATAGGGCGAGCCGACTGGCGACGATAGCCCGCACTCTCAGGGAGTGCCCACGCGCTCGCGGTTTCGCTCATGTGTACTTTTACCATGACCGGCCAGACTATTACTTTCGTGTGATTGAACAACCAGCGCACTTCCCTTAGCGTGAGATAACGCCTGGTTCTGCGCGTAACCCTTCCATGCCTGCACCGCGGATACTCTTCATCGATCTGGGCTCGCACTACGGTGGCGTCGAGACGTACCTAAAGGGACTGGGCAATATTCTTAGCCCTCACGCCGAGGGCTATGCTCTGCTCTCGCTGCCGAAGCTGGCGGCCGAGCTGCGTGCCCAGGGGATGACCGTGATCTGCCTGCCGATACTGGGCTCAAGCTGGCTTAAGGGAGTGCGGCTCCTGCTCGCCTGCTTCCTCATCCCATACATGCTGCTGCGCTTCAGAATCCGAACCGTGCAGCTCAATGGTTTTTTCGAATCTCTGCTTCTCGGACCGCTGTGCGTTGCCGGCTGCAAGACGGTATTCACCATGCATAATCCCTTCGAAACGGATCGCTATTCCTGGTGGCGCAGTCCCGAGCGGTACTTTCCCCGGCTTCTTTCCAAACACTCTCTGCGTTTCGCGACCCAGGTTATCTGCGTCTCAGAAGCGGTAGGCGATCTGGCGCGCACGATTCTGCCCAGCGATCAAGTGAAGGTCATCGCCAATTGGGTCGATTCCCCAGCGACCTTTCGTCGCGTCTTCTCCACTAGCAAACGTCCGCAGCTGTTATTCGTTGGCCGGCTGGAGGAATACAAAGGCGTTCAATTCATACTGCAAGCGATGGAGCAGATACCCGACGTCTCTTTACTGGTCGTGGGCGATGGATCGTATCGATCGCAGCTCGAGGCGGCGGCTCGCGGGCTCGATGTTCAGTTCGCGGGCTTCCAGGCCGATCCTTCTCGCTTCTACAATGACTCGACCATCTTCATCAATCCATCTCTGGGGCCTGAGGGTTTGCCGCTGGTGTCGCTGGAGGCGATGGCGTATGGCCTGCCTTGCCTGTTCAGCGATCTGCCGGTGCATCGGGAAATTACCAGGGACGGGCATGCGGCTGCGCTGTTTAGCGGTGGAGATAGCGACAGCCTTGCCCGGCAGCTTAGACAGTTACTCGAGAGCGAGAACCGCCGTCAGCAACACGGACTGGCTGCCCGGCAGCTGGTTGAGCAGCGCTATAGTCTCACTGGGGCAGCGCGACAGTATATTCAGGCGTTTGGGCTTTCCTAGACTGAGACCGCCGCGCAGCATAGGCTTTGGCGAGCTTCCTTCCCCATGCGATGGCTGGTCTCTCCAGAACTACATAGACGACAGACGCTACGCTGAGAGTCAATAAATAGGCCAGCACGACCACGCCAACATAGCTTGCGACGGTCGCAGGATGGATCAGTCTTTCTTCGACCGCCGTCAGGCAAAATGCGTGGAACAGATACATAGAGTAGGTCCGCTTGCCCACCCAGGTGCAAATGTTCGCGCCCAGCGCGCGCGATAACCAGGTCTGCCTTAACAGCAGGATGGGAAGAACCGCCGCTGTGCAGAGAATGAAGCTTACACGGAAGACGGCGCGCAGGGACGCCAGGTAAGACAACCCCCAGATCAGAAAGAACAGAGTCGCCGGAATGCGATGGACCCGGGCCAGGACTTGCTCCTGCTGAGTGCGCAAAGCGTGCAGGGCGATAGCGATGCAGCAGCCGATGAGCAGCGAAAAGTAAGCCACTGGGAGCGATCCCCTGGTCGAGATCAGCAAGGGCGCGCAGGTGATGGGCACGACTGCCCAGCGGGCCCTCCGGTTGCGCAACAGGCCGAAGAAGAACAGCGGCCAGACGAAATAGAACTTCTCTTCTACCGAGAGAGACCACGAGTGGGTGAAAGCAACGGCCAGCCCGCTGGGCACATACTCGTTGCGCAGGGTGAGGAAATACGGCAGACCGTTGAGGAACTTGGTTTGCAGTGCATGCTGCGACGGTATCAGCCCAACCAGGAGATAGGCGCCCATGGCAAGCAAGTAGGGGGGCAGAATACGAAAGGCTCTGCGGATGTAGAAGCCGCCGAGAGAGACTTCGCCCGAAGCCGTTTCTTCACGAAGCAGAAGGATGGTGATGAGGAAGCCGCTGAGGACGAAAAAGATGCCAACGCCGAGACCACCGCTGAAATAACTCTGTATGGGCAACTGGCTGCGTGTATGGGCCGCGATGACGAGCAACAGCGCCAGCGCTCTCAAGCCATCGAGCGGTGCGAAATACGCGGTCTGCCAGAAATTCTTCGCCATGGTTCCACCACAGAGCAATGGAAAGACATCGTATTCGGTTCACGTACGCTGAAGCAAACTTGGGGCATGCGTCCAGTTTTCAAGTAGATCTACAAGGAAGACAAACTCTTTCGTCCCACCAGGCTTCTGACTTGATAGAGCATCCTGGTCCGCTTACGTGGAGACAGGGCTTTGCTAATCCATGGGTAGACGCAGACGTATAAAAAGCAAAGCATGATCAGCTTTGGCGTCACCTTTCCATAATTGCGAACTTCCTGCAGCATTCTCCTTAATTCCGGCCACGCCACCCCTTGCTGAGCCGCGGGATTCAGGCAGAAGATGACGAGAAAAAAGCTAAACGCTTTGTCGGTGAAGAGGTGACGGTTGAGTATTGCCCATTGCCGAGAGTACTGCCAGTCGATCCGCTTGGTCACCCGCTGCCGGGAATAGTCGTTGTGAAAAATAGCCAGCGGCTGCTCGACGAAGGCTACCCGCATTTGCTGATCGGGAAAGCCACGCAGTAACCAATCCAGGTCCTGCAACAGCTTTAGCCCCTTCCGGAAAGGAACACTGAGCAGGAAGTCGCGCCGCAAGAGCCAGGTAGACGTTTGCGGGAAGCCGACGATGCCTCCCCAGCAGGAGACCTCGCACCACAGGAACTCGCTGATGGGCTGGCCACGCCTGGGGAAAAATTGGGGCCGCACTAAATCGTCGTTGCCCGCGCCCCGGTCCAGGTAGCGGCTCACCACCATGGTGACCGGCTCGGCCGCGCTTTCCGCAGCCGCGAGTTGGGTTTCAATCTTGTGCGGCAGCCACTCATCATCGTCGTCTAACAGCGCCACCCACTCACCCCGCGCAGCCCGCGCGCCGACGTTGCGCGCCTCACAGCCGCCAACGTTTTCATCCAGCGCGATGATTTCCAACCGTGAATCGAGTATCTCGCTGAGCGCATGAAGGGTCGCTGCGTCGGGACCATCAATGACGACGATGCACTCGATTGCGCGCATGGTTTGCGACAGAACGCTGTGCACCGCGCGGCATACCAGCTCGGCGCGGTTGCGGGTAGGGATAACGGCACTGACTATCGGATGCTGATCGTTCATAAGTCCCTTCTACGGTGTGACCGTCTTTCCCATCCGCCCGAGCACGCCATCGCGAAAACCAAGGAAAATCATTCTGCATTTGGCCCAGCGTGCGTCTTCCGCAATCGCCAGCTTGCAAAGATCAATCATGGAAGCGCGGAAGGCGCCGCGCACCCAGCGCGGATACTTCGTTCCATACATTCGCGACATCCAGACACGGTTTCGGCTGATGTAGTAACGGACTCCAGGGCGGTAGTTGGTGGTCTGGAAGAGTTGCCTGCCGAACAGCCGGTAATAGGACGGAACACCCGAGACATGCAGCAAGACCGCGTTCGGGCTCAGCCCGATGGAGTAGCCTTGGGAACGAAGACGAAGACTGTACTCGTCATCAATGGTGTAAATGAAGAGTTCTTCTTTGAAGTATCCGCACTTCTCGAAAGCGCCGATGGGCAGCAGGCTGCCCGAGGTAATGGTTACGAACGGTCCTCCATCTTCATCAAGGCAGCAGACGCGTTCGACGCCCGACTCCGGATCCCTATACCTGGGAACGAGCAACTTTATATTGCGCCGGGCGGCCTCCTGGGCAAAGTCGGCCAGCATCTGGGCAATGAACCCCTCGGTGACGGCGCTGTCTTGATCGAAGAGGGCAACCCATCTGCAATTGTTTTCCTGGGCCCACTTGACTCCGCTATTGAGCGCCGCAGCGATGCCCAGATTCTGGCCGTTCTCGATCAACACAAACGCCAGTTCCCGGCTCAACTTACGCAGCAACACCAGCTTCTCCTCCGTGGAGCCGTTGTCCACAACGACCAGATCCTGCACCTGTGGCCGCACGCGCGCCAGGTTGCCGAGATCTTCCGTGCGCGGACGAAACGTAACTACCACTGCGCACACACCGTTGTCAGACACAAACCCCTCCTGAAGCACTCAAGCGGAGAACTAAAGCTCCACGACCTTACCCATGCGGCCGCACAATGCGTCATAGACGCCGCGGGCGGTGTGGGTCATCTTGCTCCACCGCTCCTCTTCCACAAATGCAACTTTCATTGCGTCCTGCACGATATCCTGGAGAGCCCGGCAGCACCATGCCGGGTGCTGCCTCCAGAACCTTAGAACCATCACCAGGCGATTGCGGGTGAGATAGTATCGGCGGCGGGCGCTATAGTTTCTGGCCAGGATGGTCACGCCAAAAGCGTGATGAGCCGTGAGCGATCCAACCGCTACCTGCAATACAGCCTGACGGCACTCCGCCAGGGTGTAACCCGAGGATCGGGCTCGCAGGCAATACTCATGGTCGACGCAGTCGATAATCAGCTCCTCCTGAAACCAACCGCAGTGCTCGAATATTTCGACAGGCATCAGGCTGCCCGAGGTGATGGCCACCAACGGGCTTCCATCTTTCGCAAACCGGTGGCTGCGCGCGTGGCCCGTGCTCCGCTCCACCTGGCTGGGCGTCACCAGGGCCAGCTTGTCACGCAGGGGATGGGCCTCGTACGCGGCCAGCATCGCCTGGCTAAAGCCTTCGGTGACGGTGCTGTCCTGGTCAAAGAGCAGCACGTAACAGAAGCCGCTTGCCTTCGCCCAGCGAACCCCGGTATTCAAGGCGGCAGCGATTCCCAAATTTACCTGGTTCTCGATCAAGGTGAAGCCCATCGCCTGCGCGGTCGCACGCAGCGGGCCAAGCAACTCCGCAGGCGAGCCGTTATCCACCACAACCAGGCCTTCCACCTGCGAACGCACCTTGGCGAGGTTGCCCAGAACGGCCGCCTGAGGATGAAAGGTAACAACCACAGCACAGGTGCTCATGAGTAGGCCTTGGTGTCGGCCAGAGCATTCGTTTCTGCGCCCAGCCCTTGCTTCCAGCCCCACAGCAGCATCAGCGCATTCAACACCGCCAACAGCCCATCGGAAGCGAGGCTTGACCAGGCCGCGCCGATCCAGCCGTAGAGTGGAATCCACCAGAGGTTCAACAGGAGATTGACGGCTGCCACGATCACCTGCGCCGTGGTGCGCAGGTTCTGGCGTCCCGAACCGGTCAGCGCGCTCCCAGTGGCGCGATGAATGCCGCGCAGCAGAGGGATCCAGCAGAGCCAGCGCAGCGCAACCAACACGCCGGAGAAATCGCGGCCCACCAGGTGAGGAATCAACGGAGCAAGCAGCAAGATGGCGGCAGCCGTGCCTGCTCCTAACAACAAAGAAGTTCCCGCGGATTTTGCGGCGAGGCGGATGACCTGCGCCTTCCCGGTAGGGCCAAGGCGGAAGAACCGCGGCAGCAGTGCTGCATCCAACGAGGCGATGGGCGTCGTGGCGACATCAATCACGCGGTAGGCAAGGGTGTAAAAGCCATTCTCACGATTCAAACCGTAGTGGCTCAACATCACCTTATCCACATCGTTGTAGGCTGCCTGCGTGGTGCCGGCGAAGGAGAAACCCAGACCTTCCTTGATTCGGCGAAAAAGCAATCCGCGTTCAAAGGTGGCAGGGCCAATCTCGGCGCGAACCCACACCATCGCTAGGCCAGCGGCGCAGGCGGAGGCAAGCAACACGCCGATGGCCCATTGAAACGCGGTTGCATGGTGAAGGGTAAAGCGCATCACCACCAGAACGAGGAAGCGAGCGAGGCTCGACACCATGCTTAGCGCCGCCGTCCAGCGCATCTTCTCAAACGTTTGGAAAACCAGACTACCCAGATTGGCAATCTGGCTGAAGAGACAGTTGGCCACGACCAGTACGAGAAAGATCAAATGATTGTTGGTCCGGGTCAGCAGTGGACCCACAAAAAAGAGCGCGCCCGCTATCAGGCAAGTTGCCAGCGTGGTCAAGACCAGTGAGTTTCCCCAGTAGGTGGCCGCCCGGCTGCGATCTACGGTCACATAGCGCATGAAGAGCATGCCCGCGCCGAGCGCGCTGTAAGGCGTAATGAGGTTTACGACCGCGAAGGCGCCGGCGAACACCCCATACTCCTTTACGCCGAGCACCCGGGCCAGCAGGATGAAGTACGCGGCCTGTAAGCCGAAGTTTGCCCCCTGGCCGACAAAAACCCATGACGCATTGCGCGAGACACGGTGGTCTCTCATGCCCTGCAGCCAACGCAAGAAGCGTGACATTAGAAGATGCCTCGATCCGGACTGCCGCGAAGAGGCTCCAGGAAAGTGAGCGGCGCGGTGACGGTCGCTTCCCTGCCTGCAGATGCCCGACGCAGAAACATCCGGTCGTAGAGGGAGAGCACCACGGCAAACTCACAATACTGAATGAAGTTTGTTCTAAAAATGAAGTTGGGCCCGCACCACATAAGAATTGAAAAGGCCACCCACGGATAAAGCACCAGGCCGACCGATCGGCTGGCGCTGAACTTCGCCCACAGACAACCCGCGAGCACACCCAGCACACACCAGTAGAGGGGAGTCGCCCAACCGATGTCTGAATAGACATAGCCGAACGCCCCGGCCCAGATAAACGCGGAGTTGAGGCCCGCCATCGACGTGGAAGAAAATTCTGTTTGCCAGAGTGCGAGGCTGGTGGGCCATCCAAAGTGGTCAGCAAAATGAAACAGGAAGTTGAATTTCTCCTCCCCCAAAAGGAAGGGAACCAGGTATACGCCGCGCCCCTGGTAGGCGTAAGTCATCACGCCCGTCAGCAGGGCGGCCATGCGGTTGTAAGAAACGATCGTATAGCCCAGCAAAGCGGTGATCAGCAGGTTCAGGCCGAGGGCTCCGCGCAGAAAGGAAAGGAGGAGAAACGTCCCCACCGCACTCACGGAGCCGACGGCGCCGGTCAGCGCGAGTTTAACTACTTTCGTGTTGGTATTGCGAGTCCTGGGAAACAGGTAGACCACCAGCGTTCCCAGCACGATAGGCATGAGGTTGGCACGATTGACCGTAGCGATCCCCACCATGATGCCGAGCGCCGTAGAGAATAAAAACAAGAAGTAGAAGAGGACTTTGGTGGTCCCTTTCAATTTAAGTTGAGCAGCACGAAACAAGCTCCACCATAGGACCACGGTAAGCAGCGGGACCGATTCGTCCCAGCGGCCCTCACTCATTTGACCGGCGCCGCCGGCAGCCTTGATGGTATTGCCTTGCTGGGAAGCAAGCAGGGCAACAAAGTTGATTTTGCCGCCCATTTTGACCAGGTAGATCGCACTGAACGAAGCGGCCATCAACAGTGGCGGCAACAGGTAAGAGAGCGGGCTGCGGACGGAGACGCGCCCTTCCGCATTTTGCGGCGGCGAAACCACCAAGAAGCGACTGGCGCGAACCCCCACCAGAAACGTGATGATGCAGACGGTGAAAAAGAGGAACGTCACCGGGTCAAGAAACATCAGGTCCGGCTCGTGGATATATTCCTGGTACAAGCCAGGGGGAAACACCCAGGCAAATAGAAAGACCAGATAGGAGACGATCGCCAGCCCATAGGGAGAAACGATGTTACGGATGGTGAGCCGTTTGAGATAGCCGATCATGAGTGTCCATTGCCGCGTATCGGGAGCGAGCGCTTAAAAGTGTTAGAAGTGGTAGATAGCCGCAGACGAGGTTGCGCTCACCAGGCTGCCTGCCCCGACGGCCATGTTCCGCGCGTAGCTGAAGGGGACATAGAGGATGTCATCCGCCTGCAATTGAATATCCGGCTGCTTTCCTTTTTCCATTGCGCTCAGCTGCAGTGGTATCTCGACGTGACTTCCATCCGCTGCCTTGCGAATCAAGCGGGTATGCGAGGGCACAGCGTTGGGCGGCGTTCCCCCGGCAAGCGAGATGGCCTGCACCGCTGACAGCTTGGAGTCGTTGGTGACGATGGCAATGCCCCCGGGCCGATTGACATCGCCGAGGATGTAGACCACGTCCGCCTTAGAAACAATGACGGTATCGCCCGGCAACACGGAGACGCTTCCGTCGAGCGCCGCGTTGGCAGAATTTGACACGACAAAGCTGAGTCGCTCTTTCGAAGCACGCCGCTGAATGGTTACCGTCCGATTAGCGAGATCCGTCAGACCACCGGCCAATGCGAGCACATCCAGAATAGGCCGAGGCGTGCCGATGGTGTAGCTTCCCGGCGACCGCACCTGGCCCAGGATGGTAACGTTCTGGGTAGCAGTCTGTTCCGTCATCACGCTGACGTGGGGATTCAGTATGTAATGCCCGGCAACCAGCACCTTCTTGATAGCGAGGGCGGCCTCGGAGGGCGTGAGGCCGGCAACATACACGTTGCCGCCAAGAATCAGCGAGAGCGCGCCGGCGTCGGTGACGCGGGTACTCTGCTCGAGCTCCGATGCCTCCAGAACCTTTACGTGTACCAGGTCTCCAGGTCCGATGGTAAGGCTCTCCGTTTGTGCACTGCAGCAGGCTGCACAACCGACGAGGATCAATAGCGCTTGCGCGGTTCTCATCATGGACTTACCCCTGCTGATATTCATATTTCTTGCCACCGTAATAACCGTAGTAACCGTAGTGTGCGGAAGAACGACGGGCAACAAAGTTCAGCAGAACACCAATCGCGGGCCTCGCCGGGTCTTTGCGATGGGTGAGCAAAAGATTGTATGAGCGCTCGAGGGCGGCCCTTGTCGTGGTGCCTACGCGAGCCAGCAAGACGGTAGCGTCGGCCATTTCTTCGAGCAACTGCGCATCGGTCACGGGAAGTACCGGTGGAGAATCGACCACGATGAAGTCGTACTCCGTGCGCCACTCTTCCATCAGGGTGTGCATGCGGGGCGAGCCCAGCAATTCCGCTGGATAGGGGGGAGTGGGCCCACCGGGCAAGAGGTAAAGGTCAGGATTATCCGGCACGGCCAAAATGCTGCTCTCTGATTCCCGATCAGACAGCAGCACACTCAAACCGCCGGTTCCGGGTAAACCCAGCCGTTTGCGTAGAACGGGGCGACGCATATCTGCTTCCACCAACAGAACTTTCTTTTCGTACTGAGAGAGCGAGGCAGCCAGATTCAGCGCCAGCGTCGACTTGCCTTCGCCCGGGCTGGCGCTTGATACCAGCAGGACCTGGGGCGGCCGGCCGCTGCGCGAGATAAGCAGGCCGGAGCGCAGCCGGCGCACCGATTCTCCAAACGCACCGTCGGCGTGCCGTGGGTCGAGCATGATGGCTCGTGAACTGTTCTTGCCCCCTTCGATCTGGGGGGCGATGCCCAGCAGAGGGATGTGCAGCGCTTCTATCTCCTCGGCACCCTGTATCTTGTTGTCGACCGCATCCACTAACAGCGCGATACAGCAGCCGAGAAAGACGCCGAGGCCGAGGCCCATGACCAGGTACAGCGGAACCTGGGGCTTGCTGGGCCGAGCCGGTGCGCTGGCCTGATCAACCACGGTCACATTCGAGGAGTGCAGACCCTCGAGAATGCCTGCCTCTTTCAGTCGCTTGAGCAGATCCTGATACAACTCCTGGCTCTGGTCAGCTTCCTTCGACAGAATGGCGTACTCGATGCTCTTGTCATTCAATTTTTCTGCCGCGCTGCGGTCATTCTCGTAAGCAGCGCGCGCACCCTGCTCCGTCTTGGTCGCAATCCGGTAATCGTTTTGCGAACGTTCAGCGGTGCGATTGATCTCATCCTGCAGCGACTGCTGGATCCCCTTCATCGAGGCCCGCTCCTGCACGAGCTTGGGGTAGGCGAAGCCGAACTGAGAGGCGTCCTGATCGATCTGGGCCTGCAGCGTTGCCTGCTGCAAACGCAGATTCTGAATCAAGGCAAGAGAGTTCATGACGCCCTGGCCGCTGGAGCCCGCGATCGCCGTACCGCTTAACTGGGAGATCATTTCCGCATCTCCCGATTTGACTACCTCGGCCACCGAAGCTTTCAGCACCCGGTTCATTTGCGCCTGGGAGAGCTGCGCGGTTGACTGCTGCAAACGATCGAGAACCGGGCTGTAGATGACCGGTTTGCCCTGTGTATCGGTTCCACCCACGCCGAAGATGCCGCTGCCTTGCTGTAAAGCGACCACTCTTGATTGAAGCTGCTCGCTTTGCTTGCGCAGGTCGCCCAGTTGGCCCTCGAGCCATTGCGAAACCTGGTTAGTGGCCTTGTACTTGGTCTGGAAGGTGTAATCGATAAGTGCCTGGACGAGGTGGTTGACGACGGCGGCGGCGACCTTTGGATCGTGATTGGTGTAATCAACCTCCAACAGGCGCGTACCCGCGGTGACCTTTACCTTCAGATTGTTATTGAATGCTTTGAGGACGCGCGCACGCCGAGCCGGTGAATCCTCAAGGGTGGCGTGCTGGGGATCTGCCGGACCTTTCGGACTGACCAGCCCCATTACCCAGCCGATGGGGCTGAAGTGGGGCTTGAAGTCATCGTTCTGTTCCAGGTTGAGATCTTTGATTACCTTGAGCGCCAGGGCTTCGGACTGCAGGATATTGGCCTGCGTCTGCAAATCGATGTTTACCGAAAGGGCATCGGATGCGCCACCGGATGCGGCGCCCATCAGGCTGTCGAGCCCAAGACTATCGGAGGATGATTTTTCCAACTGGATGACGCTGATGGCCGTGTACCTGCGCGTCATGAAGATGCAGGCACATACAGCGAGCGCAAACACGATAGAAGCGGTAACGACGACGGCGCGCGTTCTGCGATGGAAAATCCTCAGCAGGTCGCGTAACGTTGGATCCTTTTCTGGCAAGGTATGCAATTGGTCCCCACTCCCAACTCTGAAGTGCGTGTCGCGTGGCCCGGAGAGCGCATTGGTTTCGAAAGCCATTGAAGGGCAGTCCACAAGGTTGAGTGGTGGTGTCTTTAGTATGTGCAGTGGGAACGACCCATGCGACCCGGCTCGATCTCCGGCAAACCAAAGGTAACATTACTGTTGCATTAACGAGCTACAACTTCGGTGGGGTCGGAAGCGCCGCGCGGTACGCTCGGCTCGCATGAAAACTCGCTTCGAGGGCCACCAACCAGCTGTTTGGCGGCGGTCGCGGACCGACTTTATTCGGGCCTGATACAAGATCTCTAAACGCCCACTAGTTAAGCCTGTAAACAACACCCGCAGTAAAGTTCACCGGGTTCAGGCTCCAGTCCTTCAGATAGAGCTTGGAGTAAGAGATCTCGCCCACACGAACGCCGATGTGATGAGTAAGGTGGATATCGAGTCCGCCGAGAAGTGTCCATTGCCCACCCAGTCCTTCTACGGGTTTGGGCGCTTTCTCACCGCTGATGGGGGGTTCGCGGAACCGCCATCCATTGCCTGCCCCGCCGAGGAACGACGCGTAGGGAGTAAAAGGACCGAACCTCATCGCAACCCGCGGGCCGATGAGGGCCGACTCCTGATGTTGTGGATTCAGCCGCCGCTGAATGGTGCCTCTTACCTCAATACCGACCAGGTAAGGTGTCTGGAAGAAGCCTCCCAGGGAGTATCCGGCGACGACCGGGGTTCCGAAGTAGCGGTAATCCGGCGTCAAATTAAAAGGAAAGGTTGCATAGGCGGAGAGGTTCGATTTGGTATTGAGCCCGGGAATGATCTGGGCCGACGCGCCGCAGGTCGCCGCCGCGAGCAACAGGCCCAGGGCCAACCGCACAACAGAGTGCCTTCCGCGAAATGAGCTGGTCTTCGGTTCCATGGGGGATGACGGTCGAACAAGTGACTTGTATTGCTTTTAAAGCATTACCTTCGGCACGTGATAGTCCACGAACGTGGTAGATACAAATTCGCCGGCCGGGTCTCGAGGCTCTGTTTTGCATCACAGATTGCGCTCCCAAAAAGCAAGCATCGCGTTATATCGCTGAACCAGGGCAGGAATATCAACAAACCCGTGTTTGCGCATGGGGAACAACTCCACCTGGTAAGGCTTGCCGGCAGCGATGAGGGCATTCATAAAAGCCTCCTCATTCTGGGGATGAACGTTATCGTCGTAGGTTCCATAGATCAGCATCAGGTAGCCATGCAGATCGCGCGCGCGGGGGATGAGCGAGGCGCCGTCGTAGCCTGCGAGGTTATTATGGGGCAGTTTCAGAAAAGACTCTCCCCACTTGGAATCGTAGAAGCGCCAGTCGGTCACGGGCGCGCCCGCGATGCCGGCCTTGAATTCCTGCGTTCGGGTCATGAGGTTGAGCGTTATGGTGCCACCACCGCTCCAGCCCCACACGCCGACCCTGCCGCCATCGACCCACGGCTGCGCTTTGAGCCAGCCAATGCCGGCCGCCAGGTCTGCTGTTTCGCCGGCGCCGGGGCTTGCCAGGAGGGTGTTCTCGAGCGTTTTGCTGATGGCGGTGGCAGCACGGTTATCGATCGCCACCGCGATGTAGCCTTTGCCGGCCAGGATGTTATCGAAGAGAGTTTCATTCTGCCATCCATCGCTGACGGTTGGCGCAGAAGGGCCGCCGTAGACATGCAGAATCACCGGATACCGCTTGCCGGGATCGAAACCGGCGGGCTTGAGAATCTGTGCGGGCATAAGGAATCCGTCGGCGGCGGGGATCGTCAAGAGCTGCGGATATTGCAGCCCAGCGGGCAGAAGCTCTGGCCGCTGCGAGGCGATGACGGCTTTCAGCTCGCCATCTGCGGCGTGGAGAGACAATGACGGTAGCGTGTGGATATTCGAGTATGTATCGAAATAGTAATGGCCATCGAAAGACATGCCGATAGCGTGCGTGCCGGCTTCCGTGGATATTTTGGCCAGGCCGCTGCCATCGCTGTGGATACGGTAGAGCTGGCGCTGCACCGAGCCATCCTTAAGCGCGGTGAAGTAAATCCAGTCATTGGCCTGATCGATGCCGACGACGCCCTGATGTACCCAAAACGCTCCCCCCTGCGAGGATACGATCGCCCAGTTGCCCCGGGTGACCTGGTTGAGGAGCGTGCCATCGGCCGCATAGCGGTAAAGGTGCATGAAGCCATCGCGCTCCGAGGCCCAGAGAAATTGTCCACCCCGTAGAAAATAGAGGTCGTCATTCACGTTGACCCAAGCAGGGTCAGTCTCGGTCAGCAACCGCTTCACCTCCGCCCCTTGGCGATCGGAGAGATACAGGCCCAGGGAGGTTTGGCTACGGTCAAGCGTTTTGAAGGTGAGGTGTTTGCCATCGGGCAGCCAGTTCACGCGCAGCAACCACTCGTACGGCTTATCGGGCACGGTAAGCCAGTAGTTGGAGGACGTAGGCAGCGAGAAGACGCCAACGCGCACGACCGGATTGTGGTCACCGGGCCGGGGGTAGGTTTGGTGAAGCAAGCGGGGATTCGCCGGCGAGAAGTCGACGAAGGTGCTGACGGGTACGCCCGCCTCATCGGTTTGCAGGTAGGCAATGGATTGCGAATCAGGTGACCACCAATAGCCAGTATCGTGGCGGCCAAATACTTCTTCCCAGTAGACCCAGGAGAGGGTGCCGTTCAGCGTGGTTTGTGAGCCGTCGTGGGTAAGCTGGGTTTCCTGCTTGCCGGCGAGATCGTACACATAGATATTGTTGCTGCGCACGAAGGAGACAAATTGGCCGTTGGGGGAGAAGTCGGCATCCTTCTCTTCTTCAGGCGTCTGCGTTAGACGTGAGAAGGTTGCTGCCTCCAGGTCGAGCAGAAAAATGTCTCCGCTGAAGAGGTAGAGCGCCTGCTTGCCTGCGCGATTAAAGGTGACCGGCCATGGCAGCGTGTCGGGTACATCGGCGTCTGGCGCGAGCGCTTTGAGCGAAGCCAGGGCCCGCGGCATATCGAGCAGCGGATGCCGCTTGCCGGTGACCGGATCAAAGCTTTCAAACGTTTGCTGGGATGCGGGCAGGCGCACATCATCCAGAATGGCGGAGCCGTTTTCGAGCCACACAAAAGTGGGTACATCGTCGACGTGCCTCCCGGCGCCGGCAACCCAATCGGTGGTCAGGTTGGGTGTCTGCGCGTGCAGACAGAAACCCGCAAACAGCAAGGGCAAACCAACGAAGCGTTGAAATCCTCGCCTCACAGCACTCATGCAATCGCTCCGATCTTCGCAGGTGTTTCCTTAGTAATGTAATTCTCCTTCTGTGTGCCGTACAAAGCTAATGCGCCCCGGCGCGTGGCCGATCAACTCTTTACTGCTGCCAAATGATGGTTACCCCCGCACGCGTCTCCTCACAGCCAAAGGCGAACCCGGAAGGTCCGGCAAGGCTAGAGCCGGTCGATGGCTCAGCGACCTCGATCGAACGCAGATCGCCAGGGCGGCAAGCGTCGCGCGGCGATAAACATGGCATGTCGCCGGCGGTGATCGTGAGCCTGGCGCGGGCTTGCGACGTGCTGCTGTTGCTGTGTAGCGGGTGGCTGAGCCGGGTCATTCTCTCATCCGCAGAGGGTCCGCTGCGGCAGGGTCCACTGCTCGTGGCCACGATCGCGGGCAGCACCGTGGCGGCGGCCTTCCTAGCGGGCGCCGGGGCTTACCGGCTGCCTGCGCTGCGCTCGCCGACAAAGCAAATCCGGCTGCTGCTGCTGCCCCTGCTGCTGGGTGGCGGCAGCACGATCGTCTGCCTTTTCCTGATGCAGCAGGACGGCAAAGTCTTCAGGGAATGGCCCTTCTTATGGTTATTGAGCAGCGCGGCGTTGCTGAGCGTTGCGCGCTGCTATGTCGCGTGGATGCTGCGCCAGTGGATTGGGTCAGGCCAGTTGGCGCGACGGGTTGCGGTGGTGGGTGCGGGGCAGTTCAGCCGCGAATTCATCAACCGGCTCCGTGCGGAGCCGGATTCTTACACGGTGGTGGGTCTTTATGATGACCGCCTATCCCGCATTCCCGCAATACAGGATGGGGTGCGGGTGCGCGGCAGCGTGCATGACCTGCTGGCGCGCAGCCGTGAAGAGCGCATTGATTTGATCGTGATCGCGCTGCCGTTGCAGGCGGCGGCGCGTATCGCGGCGATTCTGGAACAGATCGGGAGCGCGGTTGCCGACGTATGCCTAACCACGGATTTCGCGGGTTTTCGCTATCGCAGCGGCGAGATATCTTCAATCGGCGCCAATCCCGTGGTGTTGATTCACGAACGGCCGCTCAAAGACTGGAGGGCGGGTAAAAAGCTGGCGTTCGACCTGGTGCTCGGTTCCCTGCTGCTGGTTCTGCTCAGTCCCTTACTAGCGCTGATCGCCCTGGCGATCCGCTTTGATAGCCCGGGGCCGGTGCTGTTTCGGCAGCCGCGGCTGGGCTTCAACAATCGCCTCTTTATCTGTTACAAATTTCGCAGCATGCACCATCGTATGGCCGACCTGTCAGGCGGCCTGCAGGCAAAGCGCGACGATCCGCGGGTGACGCGGCTGGGGAAATGGCTGCGCGCCCTGAGCCTCGATGAGCTGCCGCAACTGCTGAATGTTTTGCGGGGAGACATGTCGCTGGTGGGGCCGCGCCCGCATCCGCCAAACACCAAAGCCGCCGACAAACTGTTCACCGACGTGGTGGCCAGGTATGCCCACCGGCACCGGGTAAAGCCCGGTATCACGGGCTGGGCCCAGGTGAACGGATGGCGGGGTGAGACGGCGACCGTTGACCAGATCGAGAACCGGGTCTCCTGCGATCTGGCCTATATCGATAACTGGTCGCTCTGGCTCGACCTGCGCATCATGCTGCTGACCATAACGCGCGAGATTCTGAGCCCGAACGCGTTCTAGCGCATTTCCAAGGCGGACGCTGAGCCGGCAGCTATAAGAGGTCTAAGTGCGGACACTGACCACATTGGTCTGACTTACGACGCGAATCTCCCCTGGGGTTCGGCCGTGCCCGGCGATATAGCCTTTGCGATGGCCGTTGCGGCAGATGAACCACTGTTCATAGAAGCGCGCGGAGTGCCCGGGGACGCCTGCGAGATCGACGGTTTCGTACGCTGATGGCTGTTCGGTCATCATCTCACCACATTGTTTGCAGATTTCTGCTGGCATAGGTTTCCTCCACGTCCATAAGACGGGATCAAGGGAGCCTCGTGCCACACGGATGAGCACCAAAGGTGAACTTTGGTAACCGAACCCTCCTCCGCATGCAATACGACTAAAGGCCACACGCAGCGCACTCAGTTCCTATTCCCGGGTAAAAGAAATCCACAGTTAGGCGAATAAAAAGCGAATATACTGCGTTCATGCAGACGGCCCGCAAGCTAACGCCCGTTCAGGTCTTTGAGCGGCTCGAAAAGCGCCTGGAAAAGCGGATGGAAACCCTACAGCGCGTCAAGCTGGACGGGTACGCGATGGTGATCAGCGAACTGGAAGTGCAGCTGGACTTGCTACGCCGGGCGCGGCGTTACCTGGAGGGGAGTTGAGCAGCAAAAATCAGGCAACCAGAGTGCCCGCGGCAACGCAGATCTTACAGATCAGCTCCTGAACATCGGCACTTCGCAAATTCGAGAAACTGCAGGCGGTGGGAGCTATCTTTCGCAAAGCGATCTGCGCGCGAATTTTGGCCTGGGAAAGGCTGTGCGCGCAGAAACGGTTGAGGTTAAATGGCCCAGCGGACGGCTACAAACGTTCCGCAACGTAGAAGCCGATAAGTTCTACCTCATCGAGGAAGGCGCTGATCGGTTGAACCTTCAGCAACTGGATAGCCGGCCGGGGGCAAGCCACTGAGCCATGGAGTTGTAATCCTGATCGCGGTAGCGACACAGATTGTTGCACCCCCAGATGGTGGCGGTGTTGACCATCCCTTGCTCCCCCGCTTCAAAAGCTGCGCAGGAGAAAATCTCTTGCATTCGCCAGCACCTTCTCGCGCATCGCGGGTTCCGGCAACATGCGAGCGATTTGAATGGCCCCGATCATGGTTGAAAAGATGGCAAAGAAAGCACGCTCTTTGTCTGCAGTTAGCCGGCCCGGCATAAAGGGAACCATTCGATCCTTGTAGTTCACGAGCTCGGCAAAAACCTGTCCCGTCATCTTCTTATCCAGCCGCGCCAGCTCTGGAGCAAGTGCGGTGATTGGGCAGCCGCGCTCAGCGTGATCGCAGTATTCCAGGCTCAGATAGGCCTTCACAATCGCCTTCCAAGCCGTGCCCGGTTTTGCTTCTTCCCCAACCCGAGCCCAGCGATCGGCAATCTCACGGAAAGCCTCGCCAAGCGACTCGAGCAGCAACTCGTCCTTGCTGCCAAAGTGTTTGTAAAAGCCTCCGTGGGTCATACCCGTGTCGCGCATGACCGCCGCAACCCCCGCGCCGTTCAGACCCTCGCCGCGTACTCGTCGCGAGGCGTCGCGCACAATCTTCTGATGGACTTCCGCTTTATGTTCCGGTCGGTAACGCATGGCTGACTTAAGGATGCTCGAGATCATCCCACGATGCAACCTGCTGCCGGTAAAGAAAAAGTCGAATCCATAGGATTACGATCGACATCCTATGTTGAGAAAGGAGAATTTTCATGCCCAACCCCATTCTCATCACAGGCGCGGCCGGCGGCCAGCAAGGCTCAACCGGACGCGTCATCGCCATGCTTCTCCTCGATCAGGGGCTTCCCGTTCGCGCATTCGTCCACAAAATCGATGCGAGATCCGGCGAGCTTCGCCAAAGAGGTGCAGAAATCATCGAGGGCGACCTCCTCAATCCGGCCTCGGTGCAGGCGGCGATGAAAGATGTGAGGCGCGCTTACTTCACCTACCCCGTGACCGATGGGCTGCTCGAAGCCGCCAGCATTTTCGCCACATCGGCCCGCGATGCTGGGGTATCGCTGGTTGTGAACAACTCGCAGTTTCAGGGCACGCCGCAGGATCCCGTATTCCGCGACCTTCAAAGCGCACCATCCTTTCGGAATCTGCAGCATCGGCTGGTCGATCGTATCTTCGACTGGGCGGAGATTGGGGCCGTTCATCTGCAAACGCCCCCCTATTACGAAAATCTACGCGCGCTTGTCAGCCGCGGCGTGGCGCAGCATGATACCGCATTCCTGCCCTGGGGCGATGGCGACGCTGTCATTCCGCTCGCCGGCGCCCAGGATGTGGCCCGCGTCGCCGCCACTCTTTTGAGTGGCTCCAACGCCCCCCTTGAAACCGTATACCCGCTGGTGAGTGAAACGCTAACTGTACGGCAGATTGTCGAAACCCTGGGTCAAGCAATCGGGCGGCCTATTCGCTATGTGCCCATCACAGACGAGCAGTGGGTGGATGCAGTGAAGGAGCGCGTCAATCCCCATGCACTCGATCACCTGACCCATCTTTGGCAATACTTCAGAGAAAGTAAGGACCGCCGCCAGGCCACCGATACGATTCGCGCGGTGACCGGCCGCGAGCCGCAGACGTTACGGGCATTTTTCAAGAGAATGCGGAATCGTTTGACAACCACACGAAGTGAAGCAATGGGTTGATGCACATCATCCCATGACCGACAGGAGGGTCATATGTCACCGGAAATCATCTTCCCCATCCATCTCGTTTTAGGCTATGCCGCGTGGTTGCTTTGTTTCGCTGTATACCTTCTGCCGAGGCTCCGGTCGATGGGAGGGGTGCAAGCGCACCGCGCCATCGCCACGCTGCACAGCTTCCGCTTCTTCGGGCTTGTTTTTCTTGTTCCCGGCGTCGTTGGAGCCAATCTCCCCGCCAAATTCGCTACGTTCGCTGCCTACGGCGACTTCGCAACCGGGGTGCTGGCGCTACTGGCGCTGCTCACGGTAAGGATACGTCCGCTTTTCTGGTCATTGATCGTCGCCTTCAATCTACTGGGGACGGCCGACCTCATCCTCGCCTATTACCACGCGATCCAGGCCGGCCTCCCTGCCCTGGCGGGGCAGTTGGGCGCCGTCTATGCGATCCCGATTCTCTACGTGCCGTTGTTGATGATCACGCACGTCGTCGCTCTCTCCTGGCTGATGCGTCCTCAGCCCAGGGCGGCGCAGGCCCTGGCCGGCGGGGCGACTGCGTCGTAGTCCAAAGCAGGGGAACTTGTTGGCACGGCAGAAACGCGAGACGATGACCACCCCCCGACAGAGTCTTCGGCTGATTGCGCGATAGCAGTCGAAGCAAGCTATTTTCGGCCCACGTACACTGGGGCGAACGTGGGGAACGGGTCTTATTTTCAAGGAGGTTTGCAGGAATCGGAGGCGTGCGGGCATCCCTGGCCCACGGATCAAGCGACATGGAGCAAGCGACAGCATGCCTTTCCCTGTGAATCGCTGCAACTCGGTTGCGACCCCTTCATCTCCCGCGATCGCCGGCAGGTGAGTGCCTCAGAGCCCGTCCCGCCAAGGTTGCGGTCAACGCACCCTTGTCGACAGCGAGTTGCCCATTCACCAGGAGATACTGCACACCCGTGGCAAGAACAGTCGGATCTTCGTAGGTCGCACGGTCGATGAAGCTTTTAGGATCGAAGACCAGGACGTCCGCGTAATATCCCGGCTTCAAAAGGCCGCGATCTTTGATCTGCAGCGTCTCGGCAGGCAGCGAGGTGCTGGAACGTACCGCTGCCGCGAGCGAGAGCACGTGCTTCTGGTAAACGTACTCGTGGATCTTGCGGGGCAAAGTACCGTACTTGCGCGGATGCCCGTCCGAGCCATCGGAACAGGTCATCACCCAGGGTTGTTTCATGAAGGCGTCTATGTCAGCTTGCTTCATGTTGAAGGACGCAACGTCGGAACCGCCGGCGCGAATGATCGCAAGCGCCGCTTCAATGGGCGACACATTGCGCTGCTGCGCGATCTGCGCGAGGTTCCTGCCTACGATGCTCTTATCCGGCGCGGCGGTCATCAGCAGCGTCGCCGGACCTCCGCGGCGACGCAGGTTTTCGGTCATTTCTTTCACGAGGCGCTGATGCAGCGCCGGGTCGTCGATATTCCTGAGCAGCTTTCCATTGGCTTCCGCCCAGCGAGGAACGAGCGATGCCGTCACGCTGGTGCCCGAGGCATCATACGGATACTGGCTGGCCGTGGCCCGGATGCCTGCCTTGCGGGCGGCGTCGATCAATGCGATCACCTCGCTGCTCTGCCCCCAGACGTCCGCTCCCAGCGCCTTAATGTGCGAGATCATCACCGGGATATCGGCCTCTTTGCCGATGCGCAACGTCTCGCGCACAGAGTTCTGCAGGCCAATGTTGTAGGTGCTCTCATCGCGCATGTGGGTGTCATAGATGCCGCCCTGCTGCGCG
Source organism: uncultured Acidobacteriaceae bacterium (assembly GCA_963834445.1). Lineage (GTDB taxonomy): Bacteria > Acidobacteriota > Terriglobia > Terriglobales > Acidobacteriaceae > PALSA-350. The sequence continues at coordinate 699,613 of CAWIBU010000009.1, read as the reverse complement.
GCGACGCGGGCCAACGCGATCACCTCTTCGGTCGTCGAGTAGCTGCCGGGAGCGTAATAGAGCCCGGTCGAGAGACCGATCGCACCCTCCTTCATTGCCGTGGCGACCAGCGCCTTCATCTTCTCGATCTGCTGCGGCGTAGGTCGAGCATCCGACATCCCCATCACCTGGCGGCGCACGCTGCCCTGCCCGATGAAGAGCATCGCATTGGTGCCGATGCCCTGCCTGGTCCAGCGGGCGAGTGTCTCGCCGATGTGCTCCGGGCTGTCGCCATCGTTACCAGTAGCGATGGTGGTAACTCCCTGCATCAGGTAGGGCGCGTTCTGGCTGCGCCTGGCATCGGTAAGATCGTCGGCCGTGTGGGTGTGCGGATCGATGAAGCCGGGCGTGACGACCATGCCGGTCGCATCGATGACCAGCGTGGCCTGCTTACCCGCGCTGGAGCCGACAAAGACGATGCGGTCGCCGGCGATGCCAACGTCCGTGTGGACGGGCGGCGAACCGGAGCCATCGATGACCGTGCCGTTGCGGAGGATGACATCGAGCTGCTGCGCGTGAGCCAAGGGCGCCAGCAAAAGTGCAGCCATGATAAGGGTGTACAGAAACTTCACCAAGCGTCGCTCCTTCCTTTCGGGAAGCAAATCTGATTATGTGCCGACGAACTGATCACGCTAAGAACCGGCCGGCATCCATAGCTGGAGCTGCTCATTGCACGACAAGTGTATAAGCGGATTGGGTCTGCACGTTTCTTGAGATTGCCGTGACGGTAAAGTTATACGTGCCTGTAGCCCGTTTGTGGCGCAGCGGTTTGACCAGCGCCTTTGCTGCAACCGCTCACTGCAAGTGCGGCGACTGCCGACATACAGATCAGCATGGCCCAGACCCGGCCTCCTTTGAAACGTCTCGGCACGAGAAGAATCAGCCAGGCGAAGGCCGATGCCGGATCCTTTGCACCCCGAGGCATGCTCACCGGCAATACCGGTTCTGTCGTGATTCGAGGTCAGTTGCCGCCTGAGCAGATTGCTGATTCTCTGCGCGCGGTGGTCCACTCCATGGATCCGCAGCTTCCGCTGACCCAGGTCGAATCTATGGATCGCGTTGTCGGGGAGGGGCAAGCATCGCGACGCTTCAACGGCATGCTCGTGTCCGCCTTTGCAGCCGCGGCCGTGTTGCTGGCCGGGCTCGGGATATACAGTGTCATCGCTTTCTCGGTCGCGTTACGCAGCCAGGAGATGGCCATCCGTCTGGCTCTTGGTTCGCAGCGCTCCAGCGTCGTACAGCTTGTTCTCGTTTCTGGCGCCAGGCTCGGATTGGCCGGCTGTGGGATCGGCGCGATCGGTGCTGTTTTTGCCGCCCACTTACTGCGTTCGATGCTGTTCCAGGTCGACGCCAACGATCCGGCCCCGGTTGCACGTTCCGCTATCTCCATCCTGCTGGTTGCGCTGGCGGCATCGGTCATTCCCACCCGCCGCGCTGCTTGCGTAGAACCGATGGACGCACTCCGCTCGCAATAGTTACTGTGCTATTCAGCTCTAAGCGCCACCGCGGGATCAACGCGCATGGCTCGCCGCGACGGTACGTAGGCGGCAAAGAGGGCGATTAAGAGGAATAAGGCTGAAACTCCCCCAAATGAGATGCCATCAACAGCGTTTAGGCCATACAGGATTCGACGCAGCAGATACGACGCGCCAACGGCGAAACACGTCCCAAGAAGCAAGCCTGCAAACACGGGACGAACGCTTTCACCCAACATGAGGCTGAGAATGTCTTTCTTCCTGGCTCCGAGCGCCATCCGTACTCCGACTTCTCGCGTTCGCAATACGACGACATAGCTGACCGTGCCATAGATGCCCATAGAGGCCAGGAGAAGCCCGATCGCTCCTACCAAGGTAGCAATCGCAGCGGCGACGCTGGGGATGGTAAAGGCTGGTGTCATGCGAAATAGTTCCGACACAGTTGATGCGTGGGCGACCAGGTCTGGGTCGGTGGACGAGATAACGGGCGCGAGCGCACGGATCAACTGCTCAGGATCGGTGTGCGTTCGAATAAGAATCGGATAGTCCGCAAGCCGTTTTTCCGGCAATGGCAAGTAGACCAACACGGCATCATCTGTATTCGTTACATCCCGTCGTACGTCGTGGACGATTCCAATTACCTGGACGGTCTGATCATGGGGCAAGAGCTCGCTCTTGTTATGCACCTGGCCTTCTGTTCCCAGGCGAAGACTGAGCCCGATCGGGTTTTTCCCTGGCCAAAGCCGTTCGGCCGCCGCTCTGCTCAGGATCACGGAAGCTTCATGCTCGCCGGTCTGCGACTCAAAGCTGTGGCCGGAGAGGAGTGGAATACTAAGGGTCTGAAAGTAGTTTGACTGTACATAGTCAAAGCTGACCACCGTTCGTGCCTTTCCGGCAGAAGACCCTTCTCCGTTGAACGCAACGGTCGCTGTTCTATTTTGAAAGGGCAGCGGCTGCGCGCTGGTGGCGGCAGCTACTCCGGGCAGCGCGGCAAGCCGGTCGCGGAGTTCTCGTAAGAGACTGAGTTTGCGCTCTGGCGTGTACTTTGCCGCCTCGGGAAACTGGATCTGAAGACTAACGACGTGATCCAGGTTATAGCCAGGATCCTCCTTAAGCACATGAAGTGAGCTGCGAATGAGCAGGCTCCCGGCGATCATGAGTGTCAGTGCCGTTGAAACCTGCGCGGCTATCAGAGCGTCGCGCAGGCGGCGGCGGCGGAGCTGGCCGGCTCCAATATGCGCCTTGAGTGCATTGGCGAGAGCGGAGCGGGAACTTTCAAGCGCAGGCGCAAGCCCAAACAGGATTCCGGCCACCAGAGAGATGGAAAACGCGTAGGTGAAAACCCCAAGGTCGGGAGTCATGTTGTAGACCAGCGTGCCGTATTCGGCGGGTATGGTCGCCGCGAGCAGGGCTGCCAGGACCTTTAGAAACGCCCACGATAAGAGCAGTGCAAAGACGCCTGCAAAGAGACCAAGCAAAGCGCTCTCCGTTAGCAATTGCCGGACCAGCCGCAACCGGCTGGCGCCAAGCGAAAGCCGCATGGATAGCTCATTCTGCCGCGAGGCCGTTCGCGCCAGTTGCAGGCTGGCAACGTTGGCGCAGGCGATCACCAGCACCATTCCGCCGGCAGCCATGATCAATAAAATGGCGAATTGCAATCCACTGTTCTGCGTGAGGGGAACCGGATATGGAGAGCCAGGCCATATGAGCGCGGTGACGGGCTTGTTTAGTTCGGACTGAGAGCCATGTAGCGGGCGAAGGTGCTGGGCCAGCAGAGTCATCTCTGACTGCGCCTGCGGGATGCTCACCCCCGGACTTAGTCGGGCGAAGAGCCGGCAGCACTGATTTTCGCGGTCATGCAAAAAGTCATCGTTCGCATGAACCAGCTGTTCAAGACTGAGGGGAAGCCAGAAATCCGGCACAGCAAAGCCCATGGTGCCAGTAAAGTTGTGGGGCGTGACGCCGATGATGGTGAAAGCGATCCCGTTGAGGCGGACAGTTTTTCCCAGGAGTGCCAGATTTCCGCCGAATTCTCTCTGCCAGTAGTCTTCGCTGATCACCACCGAGGGGAAGGCGCTCAATGCCTGTGTATCTTCGGGTTGAAACAGACGGCCGCGCAACGCGGTTACCCCGAGGACCGGGAAGTAGTTTTCGGAGACGAACAAGACGCTGGCAAACTGCGCCGCACTGGCGCTGGCGGGCAGAAATCGCAGCTTCTCCACCAATGAGCCCACCCCGGAATTCCGTTGCCTGGCAACGCCGTCTGCGCCTGACAGGGTCAATTGCTCGCCGCCGCCTTCGGCGATGACGCCGCTGAGCAAGCGAAGATCGTCGCGGTAAGCTTGATAGTCGGGGTAGCTGAAAGTCGGTGCGATGACGCCAGAGTGGAGTATCAGCGCAAGGTCAACCATGTTGCCCGGATCGCGCGCGTCCAGAGGCAAGGCGAAGAAGGCCTTATAGGCGGTAAAGATTGTGGTATTCACCCCGATCCCGAGCGCCAGCGCTACAACCGCCACAAGCGTAAAACCGGCATTGCGGAGCAACATACGGATCCCGTACCGGATGTCCTGGAGCACGGTTTGCGGCAAGAGCATCAAGTCAATTTCGGTTAGCCGCTCACGCCATAGGATTGGATTCCCAAAGCGGAGCCGGGCGGCGCGTTGCGCTTCTGCGATAGGCATGCCCTGCTCAATATTCCTTTCCTCGCGCATGGCCAGGTGGAAATCAAGCTCCTCTTCGAACTCCTTCCTTAACTTTTCTCCGCGGAACAGTGCGCGCATTCGGGCGATCCATGGCATGGCTGCCTCCTGTTTCTTACGCCGGTTTAAAATCTAGTACGAGCGCGACCGCACCGGTGATCTTGCGCCAGTTCTCCTGCTCCGCTGCCAGTCGTTTCCGACCTAACGCTGTAACGCGATAGAAGCGGGCGCGGCGATTGTTTTCGCTCACTCCCCACTCCGAAGCGATCAGCCGCTCTTGCTCCATACGGTGAAGCGCCGGATAGAGCGATCCTTCTTCAACCCGGAGAACGTCGTTGGAGATGCGCTCGATGTGCAGCGTGATTCCCCATCCATGCATAGGGCCGTGCTCCAGGCTCTTGAGGACCAGAAGAACCAGACTGCCTTGTAAATTGTCATTTCGGGTCTTCAAAGCCGCCGCCTCTCCTATAGAAATCTAGGGGAATAGTGCTTCAAGTAAGAACTTAAAGTCAAGCCGCACGCGGTCAGGGCCCCTGAGAACTCTCTACGATGGGTGCTCAACTGATACCAAGGGCCATGCGCTCATTGATTGTTGCAGTCCGCTTATGTTCTGGAAGGCGGCCAAATAACCTGACCCTCGAACAACAGCCTGCGGCGTCGGATTACTGGTAGATTCCCTCCGCCGAGTCCAGGCGGCCTGAAGCTCCTCAGACACGTACCCTGACCTTTCTCCCCTGCGTTTGAAAGTATGCAGGTTAGCTGGGCCTTGTTTTATAAGGACCTTCGAGGATTGGAATGCGGAAACAGTTCGCCCGCAGCCAGAACGATAACGCCTGCTCTTAGAGATGGAGTGTTGTGGGCTTTTTGTCTGTGTGTTTCGACACGGGAGTACCTGCCCTAAGGCCACTCGCGTTCGATATCAACCAACTCAACGGCCGTAATGGGGAGGTGAGACGGACGCGATAGCTCTCAAAATCGGCGACTGCAGACCAGGAGGTTATTTCGTTTGTCGAGAATCTCTCGTTCCACCGTCTGATGGTGGTTGACTACGCGGCCATACGCCAAGTTGCCTCTGGTGACTGTTCCGGATGTTTAGGTCTGTGGCCCCAAAGGGTTCTCCCTACGTGGACCGAAAATATAAGGAGCCCCGTTCCTCCATTTCCAAGCCGACCGTCTGCATCAGTTTTAGCGCATTGCTGGTGCGTACGACTCCCGGCCGCAGCCGGAAATCGAACTTCAGCCTTCCGTCTTCGATGCTGTCCTCGAAATGGCAGTTCTGTGCAATTCCGTCCATCGTTTCTGCTATTCCGATGAGTGCCAAATCGTGGGTCGTCATCAGACCCATGGCCCCCCGCCGCACCAGCGCCTGTACCACGTATCGTGTTCCATCATAGCGATCATGCGAATTGGTTCCCGAGAGCAGCTCATCCAGGAGAAAGAGCAGCGCTGCCGGTCCTTCTGCCAAGTCTGAGAGAAGCTTCAGGCGACGACAGTCCTTTGCCATCGTTTCATCCCGACCGTGCTCCTTGCGCTGAATTTAGTTTTCAGTCGGGATCCGTGCCGCCTCGTCCACAACAAATACGGTGACGTTTTCTTTGCGGCTTTCGATTCTCAGCCCAAGCTGATCGCCCAAGACCCGCTGCCAGGACGCGAACATATCGGTGCCCAGCTCCGGGTGAATGTCCACACTGAAGTCGAAAATGCCTGGAAGTCCGGTCTTATCCAGCACCGAAATCGGGGAGGTACTTGCTCTCGCCGGTTCGGCCGGATTGTCTGATCCGGGTATGGATAACTGGACGGCGAGTAGATCCGCGAACTGGCGCAAATCCCCGTGAAAGTGAAATCCGGGTCCTGCCGTGGGGGTTTGTTCGTCGCTGACCGGGTGAATTTTAGAGCCTGACTTGCTAGTCACCAACTCGTATACGCGCATATCTCGCGTCTCGCTGTGCCCTTTTAGCTTAAAGCGCTCGGCAACAAGGCTTCGCAGCATCAGGGCATGTTCCGCCTTCGTGTTAACTCCGGCTGATCTTGCGTCGATGTCGTATTCGTTCTTGTCAAGCCAACCTGGGCCCAGTACTTGATTCAGTTGCAGTTGGTAAGCCTCTGCTATCAGCCGCCTTAAGGTCACATTTCTGCCTGTGACCCCAGTGGGCGAGTATGTGATTTGATTGTTGTAGTCCGGCCCCACGATGTGTGCACTCGGCTTCACCGACGCAACATCAAAGGCCGGATTCTTGGTTGAGGCCTGACCGGCGGCGAATGAACCCGACAGCACGAGACAAACAAGGATGGACAGCGCGGGCATGGCCTACAGCATATCCGCCGAGACATGCGCCGGCAACCGCAGGAGAGGGACGACTGCAAGTAGCCCGGGATGAAATCCTGGGAGAATTGCTCCGTCAACAATAGCTGAGGGAAGACAGGACTTCGTTCTTCCGCCTTCAGTCGTCCCTGCGGGACTGGGGCGCGCCCGACAGGTTGGCCCTAACATACTGGACGTATGAGTGACGCACTAAACTGGAGCTACGGCTGCTCAGCAGCGATGCCAGGTAGTTGTGCCGGACAAGCCGGGTTATCGGTAAAATTCCGCCCACTTAACAGCCGGCGTATGGGTCCTGCGAATGTGGCTAGCATTTATGAGGCCGGCCAAGGCACGCGAAGATTGAAGCAGATCAGCCGGAGGAGGATACTACTTTGGATCTCCTGGATGCTCACAGGAACTTCTTTGCGGAGTTGATGACAGCGATTGCGGGCGTGTCTCATAGTGGGCTCACCGCCGCTTTTGCTGCGACGCCCCGCGAGCGTTGAGACGATTCGACTACTGGTCCATTCTCGCCGTCCGCGCGTGCGCCACTGAGGACTTTCAATCTGCGCCGCTGGTTGCGGTGTGGCACATTGAGCTGCCCCCGAGGGACGATTACACTGCAACAGGATGAACGAAAAGCAGGTCCCTCCACTTCGCTACGCTACGGTCGGGATGACAAATTTGCTTGAGGAACGGGCTTAAACATTTGTTTGGGGGACAGACTTGAAAGGCAGGCGACCTCCGCGTTCACTCCATCGTTAACTTGCCTCCAGACAAGTTGGCTCCCTGGGATGACAAAGGTAGGGTTACGGTTCTCCTCAAGAAGTGCTAGTGGGATGGGCGCACAGCAGATCCCTCCCACTACGCTGGGAAAGTGAAGAGCTCGACCAGCGCCCGCACGCGCTCTTTCTGGCGGCTGCGCGGGAATCGTTTGGCTCTGGTAAGCTCGGCGATGCCGTGGAGGCTCGCCCAAAACAATTCCGATAGCACCTCCGACTTCGATCCATGCCCCGGAAACAACCCCAGCAACTGGGAAAACGCGAATCTCAGTTGGGGAGGAGTGGCAGCGTCATCGAAAGGCACACTCAGGCTGAGCGAAAACATCACTTCATACAGTGCCGGTGAAGAGGCAGCAAACTCCAGATATGCGGCCGCGACCGATTCCACCGTGTTGCCACGCTTAGCCCGCTTCCGCGCCTTTTCCAAAGCCAGGCCCAACTCTTCAAAGCCTTCAATGGCAACCGCGGCGAGAATGCCTTCGCGGCTGCCAAAATGAGCGTACAAGACGGGCTGGCTATAGGAAATTTCATCGGATAGCCGGCGAACTGTTACGCCGGGCCACCCTTCCCGTTCCGCGATTCGTCGTGCGGCAGCGATAATTTGTGCCCGGCGCGCCTGCCTGTCACGTAGTTTTCGTTCCGATATCCGGTTTGCCGGCAGCTTTTTTATCATTGATAGTAATTATAGCTCCGCTCGGAAAAAGGTTCGATAAAATGCTGAATCGTCCTTCAAATACTTCTCATTTGATATAGCGTTGCTAGATTTTCTAACGAGGATAATGTTTCATGCTTAACACTATCGCGCTTTGCCTGGCTGCTCTGATCGCCATATCGATCATGGTGATCGGCTGTTTCTACCTTGCCTCTCCTGAACGAATCTCAGGATCATTTGGTCTTAAGCCGCCGCCACCGGATGCTGACACGCGTGCCTGGCTGCGTCTTAAAGGGATTCGGGATTTCACTTCCGGATTGGTGGTGCTGAGCATGATGCTGACCGCGAACACGCGGCTGGTGGGCATAGTTCTCATCGCTTTTGCCATCATTCCTTTGGGCGACATGTCAATCGTTCTGGGGTCGGGCGGATCGAAATCGAAAGCGTTCTCAGTTCACGGCGTAACCTGCGCGGTGATGCTGGTCGTCGGCCTCTTGTTGATGCATGCCATTTGAGAGAACTACCCTAATCTCGGCCGGGAGGGCTTTTACAGGCTCGGCGCCGGCGGCTCGAGGTGCCGACAAGTTTTGCAACCCGCTTTACGGATAGCACAGTCCACGAGATCTGCAGGGAAGAGCCGGTGTATCGTCGGGTGGGCCAGCGGTGTAAATTGCCATGCGGTCAACCTCAAGTGCAGCGATCTCTCGTTGATCCAATGATTGGATCAAGAACCGAACTTTGTTCATCTTTGCGGGAATTCTCACCCTGGCCATAAGTCGAGTAGGCGTCATGGCCAGTTTTACCGAATTCTCTGTGTTGGCCGTGATCGTACGGGGTTCCCGATCATAGACGAGAACGTCTCCTCTCTTATCGAGGATCGCAATGATCAGGATCAGGTCTGCTTGGCTCTTGCCGCGATCTGCAGCTTTCCAGTCAAGGTCTTTGGGCGGCAACGCCAGGGTAAAATCCGCAGTCTGGGAAAAGGTGTTCAGGACAAGAGATGCGATGGTCAAACGCGTCTGCGACTGCAGTGACTGCGGGGAGACCAAAGTCGCGAGGCAAAGAGCGGAGAACAGAAGACGATTTGGGATCACACCCGGCCTCCGGCTTTATTCTACTCCGGGCTCGCTTGCCAGTTGACCTCGCCCTACTCCCCTCGGAGCGCCTGGATAGGATCGACGGACGCGGCGCGGCGAGCGGGCAATGCCGATGCGGCGAGAGCCAAAGCGAAGACCGCGATGGCGGCGAGAACCACGACCACCGGATCGAAGGGGCTCACGTGAAAGAGGAAGGAACGAAGGACCGTTGAGGCCGCAGCGGCGCCGGCTAAACCGAGCACGCATCCGATGGCAGCGAGTTTGAGGCCGGAGACGAGGACAAGACGCATGATGTGCGAACGCTGCGAGCCAAGCGCCATGCGGATGGCCATTTCCTGAACGCGGGAGGCGACGGAGAAGGCGATGATGCTGTAAATGCCGAGGACGGCGAGCAGGACCGCCGCGAGGGCAAAGCTTGAAATGATAATGGTGTTGAAGCGGCGCGGGGCTTCGCTCAGGGCAACCACCTGCTCCATGGTCTGCACCTGGTTGAGCGGAAGTTGCGCATCGATGGAGCGGACGACCGCTCGCAGAGAGTTTTCCATCTGCTCAGGCGGCAGCGCAGAACGCAGCACGATGTAGCCGCCCGTGCCGTTCAGATCAGTTGGTTGGGCGTAGGCGCCGGCATCTTTTTCCAGCTGTTGAACCGGCTGGTAAAACTGCTCGGAGGCGTCGGCATCGGGCGCGGTGAGTTTGGCGTCCGCAACTTCTCCCACGACCGTCATCCACGGAGTCCCCGACTTCAGGGTGCCAGTACGCATGCGCTTGCCGATGGGGTCCTGATGCGGCCAATAGTGTTCGGCGAACTCGTGATTCACAATGACTACTAACTCATTGCCGGGATTGTCGGACTCAGTGAAATAGCGACCACGAAGCAGCGAGGTGCCGATGGCCTTGAAGTAGTCGCCGCTTACCTGAGAAGGCGAAGCGGCGGTCTGGTCTGGGCCGCGTGGATCTATGTAGCCATCGGCGACGAAGGATTCGATGCCGTCGCCGGTGGCGGGAAGGGTGCTGGTCAGTCCGACGGCTTCGACGCCGGGCAACTGGCGAAGCTGCTGCAGCAGCCTGTGATTGAAGGCGTCGATCTGGGGCTGAGCGGAGTACTGTTTTTGCGGCAGAGCGTAGAGGGCGGTGGTGACGTGATCAGGCCGAAATCCGAGATCAACCTGGCTCATATTGCCAAAGCTGCGCAACAACAAGCCGGATGCGGCGAGTAGAACGAGCGCGATGGCAATCTCCATGACCACAAGGGCGGAACGTAAGCGTGCGTGGCTGCCACCCGAGGAGCCGCTGCGTCCGCCTTCTTTCAGAGAGGCGTTGACGTTGGTGCGAAGGGCGGCAAAGCCGGGCGCTAATCCGCAGAACAAGCCGGTGAGAATCGCGAGGGCCAAAGCGAATCCGACGACTGACCAGTTGAGGGTGATCTCGTCCATCAGGGGCATTGTTTCCGGCAAAAAACTCTTTCCGATTGCGAGCGCAAGCGCCGCAAGCCCGATACCGAGCAGCCCCCCCGTGACGCTGATCATGAGGCTCTCGAGGACGGTCTGGCGAAGCAACCTGGCGGCTGAGGCGCCGAGGGCGAGACGGACGGCGGTTTCGCGCTGACGGCGAATGGCGCGGACCAGGAGAAGTCCGGCGAGATTGGCGCAGGCGATGAGCAGAACGACAGCCACGGCGAGGAAGAGCATGTGCAGCAGCGGCCGGGTTTGCAACACGGTGATTTGCTGCAAAGGATAGACGACGGGCTTGATGCGGAAGTTCGCGGCGTCTGGCGGATAATTGCGCATGATCTGCTGGGCCACGCGGCCGGCATCGCTTTGCGCCTGGGCTGGGGTCACGCCGGGCTTGAGGCGGCCAACGAGCGCGAGATACCAGCTGGAGCTGGCCCCAGGCGAAATCTCCTGCGCGGATAGGCTCATGGGGACCCAGAGCTCGCTGCGGTTGAGCCGGCCGGAGTTGAGCGGGAACTCGAAGCTTCGGGGCATGACGCCGATAACAAGATAGGGCTTACGGTCAAGCAGTATCTTGGTGCCGAGAATGTGCGGGTCGCCGTTGAAGCGGCTCTTCCAGGTGGCATAGCTCAGCACCGCGACCTGCTGTTTCTGCTGATCTTCCTGGGCGGTGAAGACACGGCCCATGATCGGCGCGACGCCCAGCGCGGAGAAGATTGAGGGGGTCATGCGCGCGCCGTTAATCTGGGCAGGCTCGCCGATTCCGGAAAGCTCGTAGCTTGCGCCGCCGAAGCCGCCGAGGCTCTCGAAAGAATGCGTGTCCCGCGGATAGATGACCACCTCAGGGCCGGTTACAGGGCCCGGATCCTGCTTACCCCAGTCGGTGTTGCTAACCTGGTCGCCGAGAGTGACGAGACGGTTGGCTTGGGGAAAGGGCAGTGGGCGCAGAAGAACTCCGTCGACGATGGAGAAGATGGCGGTGGTGGCGCCGATGCCAAAGGCCAACATGAGCACGGCCGCTGCTGTGAATCCGAGCGAGGTACGCAATTGACGCACAACCAACTTGAGGTCCATAAGAATGCTGCGCATGAGGATCCTCTAATACTGGATGAAAGTATAGACGACGCGGTGTCAATCTTGTTGTTCCGAGAACTGGCTCGTTGGCGCGGCCCCTGGCTCCCGGAACGATCTGAATAGGAACCTGCCGGGGCCGTTGGTTCGACACAGAGAACCGGCAAAGTAGAGCTCTCGGTCGGTCCATTACGTCAGCATTAGTTCTTGCAAACCAGCGCGCGCCTATTTAGCGAAGTGGATGCCACGGCCAAGGAAGAGGATGTAGAGGATGCCCAGGACAGCGGCAGCAACCCACCACGCAGGCTGGCGGGCAACGGTGAGTGGACGGCCCGGAGCGGTAGAAGTCCTGGGAAGAAGAGAGTCGGCCCATAACAGACCGGACTTACCGCCGAAGGCGGCCGGGACCGTGGAAAGCAAAAAGATTGGAAGGCCGAGCGGATCGAAGGCGCCTGCAAGGCAATAGAAGGCGCAGGCCGCGAAATAAGGAAGGCGTCCTACGGTATTGTAGAGCGCTCGATGCCCGGTCCTCTCAGGACAGAAGGGCACGAGCACTCGCGCCATGATCCTGACTACAAAGAAATAAAGCAACGCGCCGAAAAGAGACATCGCGATGCGAAGAGCGAGGTAGTGGGGCAGTCCGGCAATGACCGCCTGCCAATCACCCAGACCCAGAATGCCGGAGAAGAGGAAGTAACCTGCCCCATCCATGAGGTTAAAGCAGCCCAGCAACCAGAAGAAGTAGCGGAGATTACTGCGACGGCCGGAGAGATGGGCCGCGCACATGGTAAGCGTGCCGAAGGCGAGGTTGACGACAGTTCCTGCGGCATCGACGAGGCGGTCAGGGCGAAGGTCAGACAGGTGGTTACTGGTGAGGTCGGTGGGGATGTCACCGCGAAACCAGGCAGTGAGCCCGTGGCCGATGCCTTCATGCAGCGCGGATGAGATCGCGATGGCCAGGACGGCCATGCTGATGATTGTCGGCTTGCTATTCGCTTCGGACATCATCGCTCGCGTCAATGATGGGTATGGAACTACGATCGTGGCTTATCGCTCTTTGTGCGCGTTGCGGCGTTCTTTTTCGCCAAGGTCCCAGACCGCTAAAGTCCGCGTGCCGCGCACGGCGCGGCATCGAAGTGTGCGCCGCGAGAAGAGTCAGATAGAGCGCACGCCGCTAAAGGTGCGGCGCGATGGTTTGGTTGAGCCATGCGGCGAAGGCGTGCCAGGCGGGCGTCATGCCGATAGGGACGGCCAAGGCAATGGACGCGAAAACCAGCGGCGCTGCCCACAGGGTGGAGCGGTGGATGCGGCGGATAAAGACGAGTTCGTAGACGAGGAGCAGTAGCAGCAGGCAGCCGACGCCGGTGGCGGCTCCCGCGGCCGGCGGCAAACCGATCCGAGCCCAGGGAAAGCGGCCAAACGCTGCGCCCACCAGTCCCATGGTGGCGATCAAAATCAGACGCTTGTGCGCGTCTGGTCGGCGCCGGGCACGCCAGGCAGCATAGATAACAATGGTGAAGGCGGCGATGCCGATCAGCGGAATGGCCGCGGAGACAGAGGGATCAAGCGGGCCGATTTGCACTCCGCGATGAAGGGCGTCGATGGCGGCGATGACGCCGAGCACAATCATGATTGGAGGCAGGCAAAAGGCCACGGTGCCGAAGGAACGATGCCATTGCACGCGGCGAGCCGAGATGAGGGCGGCCTGCACGACGAACAGCAGCATCCAGAGCGTGAAGACCGCGCCGTGGATGTGCAGGATGGGGCTGGGCAGCGGAGCGCGCAACAGACCGGCTCGGAAATAAGTCGGCGAGAAGCCGATGAAAACGCAAACGCAGAGCACGATCGCCATGCCACTGTAAAAGACGCGTTCGACGGTTCGATGGACCGGCCGGTATTGGGTCTTTTGACCGGAAGTACGCGCAAAGATGGCCTCTGTCGCCATGGTTCCCCTGCCTTTGCGGCGGCCGGATGCAGGCCTGCCGACGCTGAATTTCAGAATGGGTGGACGATACCACGGACGAGGGCTTTTTACCTAAGTGGTTCGAAGGGAAATCACAAAAAGGCCGAAACCTGGCGGCGGGTCTATGGATTTTAGAGCGATAGCCGCAAAGGATAGCAAGAACGGGACACGCAGGACGGATTCAGCGGGACACACTGGCCGCTAAAGCGCCTTGGCGATCCACACCTTCGCTGTTTGGCTTGATTGTCGCAAGTGCAAACCTGCGTGACCCTGGGGGTGAAGCATCCCGATCGCCAGTACGCTGGCCATGAAGGCGAGCAGCAACAGGGACCACATCGTTACGGGCTTGCTTCGGCGCACATTTACTCTCATCTTCGTTGGAACACCGTTGCGGCGAAATGGTTGTTGTTTGCGCTGACCATTTGCTGCGGAATCTTGAGTTAATGGGAGCGCTCCCCGGGGTTGAGATGCGGGAGTTAAATCTCCGAATCCACCGTCATCGAGGTTGCCCCGCACCGGCAAGGGGCCTATTGTCATAGACTTATGGTGGGCGCTGCAGGATTCGAACCTGCGGCTTCCACCGTGTGTAGGTGGTAAAGTTGCAAAGCTCAAGCGCCAGAAGGTTCAGGAGTGGCTCCAGGAACTCGCTACCAAGCCACCGGTGAGGCGCCTAAAGCACCTGACATCGACCGGGAAGCTTCCATCTTCCAGGCATACCAAGGTCAAATTCGATCCGAACGACCCGGAAACGATACGCAAGCGCCGCGACACTGCTAACCGTATTTTCAATGACGTGAGTGCCCTGCTGACCCTGGCGTATGACAACGGCAAGGTACAGAGCAGGGCGGCCTGGGAGACGGTTCCGAAGTTTGAAAAAGTCGGGAGGGCCAAGAATGAGTACCTAAGCATAGAAGAATTCAAGCTTTTCGCAGCGACGTGCCCACAGGATCTTGCTGACTTGGTGCGCGGTGCCGTCATCACAGGCTGCCGATACATGGAACTCGTTCGAATGTCTGTCAACGCCTACGATCCCTCGAACAAGAGCATATCGACTGTGCAGGCTAAGACCGGCAAGGTCAAACACGTTTACTTGACCGACGAGGAAGCCATATTCTTCGAACACATGGCCGCTGGCAAACGCAGCACCGAACTACTATTCACCCAACCGGGCGGCAGGGCATGGGTGAAGTCAGCACAACAACCACGTATGCGAGCGGCGCTGAAGGGGGCTGGAATCCACCGGCATGTTCGCTTTCACGATCTCCGGCACACTTTCGCAACGTGGCAAGTAGCCGCTGGCACTTCGATCCAAATGGTTGCCAATCAACTTGGGCACGCCAGCACTAGAGTTGCCGAAGAACACTATGCCCACTATTCCCCCTCACACATTGCAAGCACTATTCGAGCGAACAAGCCCAAGCTACTCTAGGGCTAGTGGAGGTCCAGTGGGCCAAGGGTCTCCGGAAACCAAGGACGCGGGCTGGTCTTAGGCGGCTTGCAACGCTCGGTATCACTGTCAATGGCCGGTAATGCTTTTCAGTTTCAGGTTCACGCTTGCAACATCTGAGGCGCAGATATCAGAACGCACTTGTGAACTCCTTAAATGAAGTAGGAAAGTACAGGCAGCTTGCTTCCCCGCTGAATCGAGTCTCACGGCAAAGGTGCGATCCTGCCCATCACGTTGTTAGCCGTGGGCTGCCGAATTAAAGGTCCAGCTCGATTGCTGTTTCAGGTGTCGAACAACAAATCAAAGCATTTCCCGGTGCCGGTGGATCAAGTGGTTCGGGCGCGTACCGTACCTGGCCGTCCAGAACGCCACATGCGCAGGTGTGACACACGCCTGTCCTACAAGACCATCTGACAGGGACGTCGCATGCCTCAGCAAATTCGAGCAGGCTCTTGAACCGCGCATCCCATGGCACGGCCAGGCCGCTTCGCGTAAACGATACGATGGGTCCGGTCCCAAGAGAAACAGGGAGATGCGGTGGCTTTCTTTCTGTCTTCGTTACACCGGGTTCGATACTGTCCGCGGGTCCGAACACTTCGTAATGTATCGCAGGTTTTGGCACACCCAACGAGATGAGAGCTCGGTTCATATCGCTCAGGAAAGTGGATGGCCCACACACGTAAAAGTCTGCTTCGACGGGCATGGCGAGCTTCTCCAGACTCGCGAAGTCCCAATGACCTCGGAGTTCGAAGTCGACGCCATTCCGGTCAGTCGGATCTGGCTTGCTGTAGGCGATTGCCGAATGACTTTCAGGAATCGCGGCCAGTAGTTGCCGAGCTTCCTGGGCAAAGACGTGCTCGGCGGCATTGCGCGCAGCATGGATCCACCACACCTTCCGAGGAGATTTTGCGCTCGTGGACGCCAGAGCGTGAAGCATTGAAAGAACCGGGGTGACGCCGATTCCGGCGCTCATGAGAACAACTGGCCGGCCACCGATCCGCAAAATGAATTCGCCGCGCGGCGCACTGATCTCTAATTTGTCGCCGACCTGCGTCGCCTCGACAAGATGTTGGCTGCCTGGACCTGTCCCGCGTTTTACGCTGATACGGTAGGCGCCCGCATCTGATGCGCCCGAAATGGAATAGCTGCGCACCACGGGCGCTGAATGCTTATCAGGTCGGCAGCGCAGCACCAGGTATTGGCCGGGAAGCGCAGGCGGCAGGGCCGATGCACCCTCAGCTGCCAAAACAACGGACGCGACCTCGCGGCTTTCCCGATACACTTCGGCGACACTCGCCCAGCGAAAACCCTTCCACGCTGGGGTAGACGCGATGGAGGGTGTCAGCCCCGGATTGCCGTTGTGGATTCCATTTTTGTCTGCCTGAAGAAACTCGCCGAATGAGCTCTTCCATCCTGGACTCAGGGCGGGAATACCGGCGGCAATTGCTATGCGATTAAGATCATGGTTCGGCGTATAGAGCAAGGCGTCCACTTCAGCAATCGAGATCTGCCCGGGTCCGTCTGCAATCTTCTGAATTTCATCCCCGGCACCCACCTCGCCTTCCGTGATGACACGGCAATAAAACCCTGGCCTGCGATGCGCAACAAGCAGGGCTGCCATCTCTGGATTGTTCATTCGAATTCCCAGGCGATAGCAGGTGACGCGGGGCTGCGTCACTTCAAAGACCGCAGTACCGATGCTGTATCGGTCCCCAATGCAAACCTCGTCATCAGGGAGGCCATCAACGGTCAAGTTCTCACCGAACTGTCCGTACTCGAAGTCATTTCGGACGAGTTCGCGTTCCCAGTAGCGATAGGCTTCGAGCTGATACACCATAACAGCACGGTGTTCACCGCCGTGGCCTACAAGATCGCCCTGGGCATCTCCGTCGAGATTGAGGCGCCGGGCCAAGACGCGCCCGGAGACAGGGCGCTTCCAGATCGCGGTGAACACGACTTTGCCGTGCCACGCGATTTCATGTGGCAGGCCGACGTTGACGGACAGAAGTTTTGCCATTGGCGATCTAATCCATGCGCAATCTGCCGGTTCAGCTGGCTTTGGCAACCAGGCGGAAATCTTCCTGGTCTGCAGTGATCGGGTTATGCCAACCGCCGGCGGGCGAGATTTTCTGCTCGACCTCACTCGGACCCCAGGAGCCTCTATCGTACTGGAAGATCGGAGTGCCGGCCTGGAGCACGGGGTCGACGATTCGCCAGGCCTCTTCTACATAATCCTGGCGGGCAAACAGAGTGGCATCCCCCGCCATCGCGTCGCCCAATACACGCTCGTACGCCTCCATTTCTTCGGGACGGGGATGACGACTCGCAACCATCTCGACGTCTTCGATGTTCAGTCCCTCGCGAGGAGCCATGACATTGGTGCCTACGGCGATCGTCATCTCGGGACTGATCCGGAACCGCAGATGGTTCTGAAACAGGGCGCTCTCCTTGAAGACCGTCGGCGGTTTTCGAAACCGGGCAAGGACCTCGGTGCAGTTCACCGGCAAATTCTTTCCTGCGCGGATGTAGAAGGGCACATTTTTCCAGCGCCAGGAATCAATCTCCAGCCGCAGTGCGGCGAAGGTTTCGACCTGCGAATCGGAGCTCACTCCCTCCTCCTGCAGGTACCCACGAAACTGCCCTCGCACGAGATTGTTGGCTTCCAGCGGCGAAATGGCCTTCAGTACCTTCACTTTCTCATCGCGAATGGTTTGACTGTCAATGCGCACCGGAGGCTCCATCGTGAGGTTGCAGAGGATCTGGAAAAGATGATTTTGGATTACGTCGCGAATGGCGCCAGTTTGATCGTAGAAGGCGCCGCGCCCTTGCACTCCGAAATCTTCCGCCATGGTTAGCTGCACGCTTTCGATGTAGTTGCGATTCCAGAACGGCTCCATGAACGAATTGACGAACCGGAAGACGACGACGTTATTCACAGGACGCTTGCCCAGATAGTGGTCAATGCGAAAGATGCCGGATTCGGGAAAGGCTGCATGAAGGATCCGGTTGAGCTCCTGCGCTGAGGCAAGGCCGTTTCCGAAAGGCTTCTCAACGATGACACGAGCGCCCTCGGCGGAACCAGATTTTGCTAATTGCTCCACCACCGTTCCGAACAGAAGGGGAGGAATGGCCAGGTAATGCGCGGGTCGCCGCGCTCCGTTGAGTTCTTTGCGGATGGCCTGAAAAGTGGCAGGATCTGCGTAATCGCCGTCTACATAACGCAACAAGCTGGTCAACTTCTGGAGGGCGGCTGGGTCGACTCCGCCGTGTTTCGCGAGGCTGTCGTGTGCCCGGGCGCGAAGCTGCTCAAGGTTCCATCCGGCTTTCGCCACACCGATCACCGGCACGTTGAGGTGGCCGCGTTGAATCATCGCTTGCAGGGCGGGAAATATCTTCTTGTGGGCCAGATCGCCTGTGGCGCCAAAAAACACCAGGGCATCAGAATGAGATTCACTCATGGCAAGTCTCCTTTTCTCGGGCGGTACTTCAATTTCTTGATGGCTCATCCGGAGGTCAGTTCTTAGAGTCTTCCGAGAGAACCAGAGTCGCGTCTGCAGTGCCAGTACGAGCCTTAGCCGGCTACCATCGGCCTGCGTGCGCGCCACCGTCGACGTGCAGCACCTCACCGGTGACGCACCGAGCTTCGGTCAGGTAAACGACGGCTTCGGCAATGTCCTTCGCATCCGCGATCACACCCATCGGTGAGAGAGTCTTCATGAAGTCCTTTGCGTCGTCTTTGTGAAGAGGAGTATCAACAACTCCAGGAGCTACCGCGTTAAAGCGGATGTTGCGTTTGGCATATTCGCTGGCCAGGCTCAGGATGATTGCATCCAAGCCTCCCTTGGTAACGGTCGGAATGGAGGCTGGAATGCCCGCGATGGGATTGGCGGTTAATGATGCCGTGACACACGTTACGCTGCCGCCGGTGCTCTGCGCAAGCATCTGCTTCACCGCAAGTTGAGCGATGAAGATGAACCCTTCAAGGTTGGTGGAGACAAAGGCGCGAAACTCGTCGGCAGTGTAATCCGTAAATGGCTTGACCGAGAAAATGCCGGCACTGGTGATCACATGATCGATCGAGCCGAACTGTTCGACTGCTGTCTGCGCGATCTTTTCCGCTGTTGCTGCCTGCCCGATGTCTCCTTCGACGAGCGCAAGGTTCGATGATGGAGTGAAGCTTTCGTGGGCAAAGCTCCGCGCGTTTCCGACGACGTTATAGCCGCGATCGAGGAAGGCCCGGACAACTCCTGCTCCGATGCCATGTGAGGCCCCCGTTACGATAGTTGTCTTTTTGCTTGTCATGCCAATCTCCAGTTCTTAGGCGACAGGCACGCGCGTGTCGACGACGGCCTCGCCAATATGCATGCGATAGCCGGCAAACACTCGATCACGCGCAGCCTGCGTCACTTTGGGCTGGTTCGTCTCGACGTTCCGGTGCACCAGCGACTTCTCATCGCGCCAGTTCGGCAACGAGGGTCTTTCCGATCACCTCTTTGGGCGTCACTTCTCTCAGTGCGCCTGAACCCAAATCGAAAACAAATCCGCGAATTACTACTTCCGAAGGAATCCACGGGTGGGACCTGAGCTTCAGCACCTGCTTTTGTGTCGCCTCAGTGACGTCGGAATAGAAATGGAACCTGTCGGGAGCGACTGCCCAGACGCCGCATTGTTTGTGAAGGTGCTTCTCGAAGTCTTCTTCTGAAAACATTTCCATCCCGCAGCCAGTGTGCCCGATGATCATGACCTCTTGCACGCCCAGGACGTGAATGGAAAACATGAGAGACCGCACAACATCTGTCGTTGCCGCGGTTCCGACGTTGCGAATCACATCCGCGTCGGCGGGTTTGATATCGAGCCATTCGAGCAATTGGTTCAGGCGGGGATCCATACAGGTAAGAATTGCAACTTTCGGGGCTGGCTTGTTGGCCAACGAGGGATCATGGTGCGCTGCATTCTTGCGGTTTGCAGCAATCGCGCGTTCGATCAGGCTCATTTGAATCTCCTAGATCGCGTTGCGGGTCCGGGATGCGGTTTGCGACAACGCGTGGTTTGATGTTGTTTGTGCGGACCCAACGCCGGTCGCACTGACCAGTCTTCCGGTTCCAATGGGCTGGAGATCGGAGGATCATGGGTTCGGCTCCAACGAGGATTGCTCCCAGCGGTTCACGCGACGTTAGTCGCGAGGCTGATATGTTGATTAAGCCAGAAGAATGAAATCGTAACTATAGGACGAAGGTATCGACCGATACCTTCGTCTCATCTTCAATCAGTGCGAGAGATGCCCCCGTGGGTCTCGGTGAGTGTGCCAACAGACCATTTGTCGATTGCTTGGACAACACCGGTTTCCAGTACGAAGTTCAACCTGGCTCGGCGCCCGAGATCAGAGGCCAGTTCCAACAGCGAAGCGCACAACCGCATTTCGGTATGCGCCGGCAGGTTCTTCGCCTCTCGTGCTTTTGTTTTCTCAATGGACACTCTCGCGCGGAGTTCTTCAATGCCGCCATTCCACGATGAGAGGACTTCAGGTGATTCTCTTTCGATCGCATCCGCGAATTGACTCAGTACAGCGGAGGCTTTCTCTTCCACCTCCCGGAGAAGGACGTCGTCCACTTCGGCTACGATCAGGCCTCCGTGCTGCAAGAGTCCCGTCTTCGCCAGCAGGAACGTACGCAAGCCGGGCAGGAGCGTTCGAATGCTCCGATTAACGAGACTTTCGTTGGATTTTTTCGGGAAGGATTCAAAGTCGTAAATGTCGGCGAGATCTCGCAACGTATCGAGATCCCGGCTGATCTTTGAGCTTTCCGCGGTCAACCGCTGGTTCGCCTCGCGAAAAGACCCAACCGAAACAGCCCTGAGGTTCGCCACGCTGCGCACCGTTGTCAAAAGTAGATCGCGGACTGTTGTCCTGGAGGTCTTCGCCCAGAGATGATCGAAGACTAGCCACATTGCAACCACCCCCAGTACGATGCCCAGAACCGCGTCGCGAGCGGGCACTGGCGAGGTATTGAGCGTGAACGTGTTGAGGTTGACCAAACTAAAAGCCAGGACAATCTGAAACCCGGAGAATGCTATCCGTGGGCCCGAGGTCGCTACCCAGGAACCGATCCAGACGACCGACGCGAATAACAGTGCATACCCGGCAATCGTGTCGAGCTGGGGAAGAATGAACAGCTCGCTTGCTAATCCAAAAATGCCTGCCCCCAGAAAGAAGCCGGCAAATCGCAGGCTCTGCCTTTGGCGGCTGGCGCCTGTCAATCGACGAGCAGTAAGGGTACACGTCACGATAGACAAAGGCCCAAGCCCCATCCAACCTGTGCTCATAAAGAACACATAGCAAATAAAAGCTGAGAGCGTTCCGCGCACAGCGAATTTGAAATGTTCTGTATTTCGAACTGCGTCAGCAACAAACTGACTGGTCGAAACGGCCGGAACCTCCGCCGGCAAGAGGCAATGTATCCGAAGGCTCTCATTGAAAAAGCTGTGAGCGATTAACGTCGAGGTACGTTCAATTTCCAGCAATATCGGATTTGACGCGTGACTGGCAAAGGGAAGATCGATCCATTGCGGAGATTCCATGCGCACGAGGCTGGAACGAATCGAACCCAGATTTCGCGCAAGGGCGCGGCAACGTTCACGGTCTTCATGAGATAAGAGTGGACCTGACTCACCAAAAGTCGCACCCAGCTCTATAAGCTGACGCGTGAGAGTGGTTACCGTGGCGAGTACATCACGAAAGCCGGCATCGTAGCTGGAGGTTGCGAGGAGTCCACACAGGTCATCCACACCTTTTGCGGCATAGCGAGCGAGCTGAATCGTCAACGCGGGGGAGGCAAAACCTGCCGCGGAGGCTGTGCTCAAGAGCGCTTCCACCAGGTTCAAACGTCGCGAGACTCCCTCGATCACGGGGTCCGGCGGATTCTTCTTCGCGAATATGGCTTCAATGAGAACGGTAAAAATACACCCTACAAGAATCGCGAGCAAAGTGTAGAGCGTACGTTCCACGCGTACTTTGGCGAGGATTGGATAATCCCACGTTCGGATGGAAAGCGCGAGCACTGCGCTGGCAGTGAGCGCCGCATTCGCAAAGTTCATGCTGCTGATTGCGTAGAACGCAGCGAAGAGGCTCACCATCACCCACATCGCATGCAGAAATGGGGAACCGGCCGTCAACATTCCACCGACAAGTATCTCCGCAGTGGCGATGGAGCAAGCCAAGCCGATTTGAACTGCAGTTTTCCGGGTAGCCTTCTGATTTTCTCGCGAAATTAAAATCGGGAAGCCGGCACCCAATACGGCGCCGGGAATTCGAAAGACCACGGCCCACAGCACCACACTGGTGCACGCGAGGACCATCCTTCCCACTAATGCGTGCCGCCCCGGGTACCACGCGAGTTCGGCGCGCAGCATTTCGACAACGCTCTGACCCGACGGCCGGGCGCTTGTATAGGTTGTCATGGCCATCCCCAATGCCGGGACGACGGCCGCATCACAACAACCGCAACCTGACCAACACGAAGCGTAGCCGGCGGAGGGTCGATTATCTTGATGCGCACCGGGTATCGTGATGCCAGACGCACCCAATTGAGCGTACGTTGTACATCCGGCAATCCCTCCGAGAGCTTTCCCACCACGTCTGGGTCGGGTGTGACCCCAAAGCTCGCGCTCTCGACAACGCCGTGGAACTTCATATTTGGATCGGACAAGAGGAATATGTCAACCGGTGTTCCGGCACGCGTGTGTGAGATTTGGGTTTCTCTGAAATTGGCGAGCACCCACCAGTTTCGATTGTCAATCAGGGTGAACAATTGCCGCCCAGTTTTCACATATTGCCCCTCGGATGTGGTGAGGTTGGTCACGCGGGCGTCGAATGGCGCCACGACGTTGCACTGCTCATAGTTGTAGCGGGCCAGTCGAACCGCCGCGGCCCGGCTCTCTCGCTGGGCAAGCAGAGGGGCCAGAACCAGAACCGAGTGTGCCGATTCGTTGACCTGGGCGCGGCTCTGCGAAATCTGCGCCGTTGCCTGCTGCCTTTGCGCAGTCGCGGCCAGCAAACTGGCTTTTGCCAGCTGCAATTGTGACTGCGCCTGCTCCACCTCCGCCGTCTTCGCGTCCGCTGAGGTGCGAGCTTTATGAACATCGTCCTCGGTGACGTAGCCTTTATCGAGGAGTGGCTCAATACGATGAAAATTGCCGATAGCATAACTTTCGTCGGCCTTCGCCTGCCTGAGCACAGCTTCTGATCGCGCAATCGCGGCTTTGGCTACCTCGATTTCATCGGCCGCCCTGGTCTCGTTCGCCAACGCACTTTGCTCGCCTGCATTCGCCACATCAATGCCGTTGACCTGGGAGGAGATGCGGCGGGATTCATTTTCAATCTCGCCCTCGAGCTCCGCTTGAGCAGCGACTGCGCTCTGCAGAGCATATAGATAGGGGCGATCATCGATCTTGTACAGCAAGTCACCTTTCTTTACCAAGTCGTTATCGTGGATAGGTAGTTGCACCACGGGACCCTCGACGATAGGAGCTATTCCGATGAAATTTGCTGTTA
Source organism: uncultured Acidobacteriaceae bacterium (assembly GCA_963834445.1). GTDB lineage: Bacteria > Acidobacteriota > Terriglobia > Terriglobales > Acidobacteriaceae > PALSA-350. The sequence goes on along the minus strand of CAWIBU010000009.1, from coordinate 676,087 downwards.
CTTCAGCGTCATCCGTACGCGGGTACCGCACGACCCCGTGAAGCACCGATCCAGCAGATATGAGCGCCCCGGCGACAATGCAGGCGCTGATAATCGATCCTTTGCGCCGAAACTCCGGTGGAATTGAAATTCGCATGCCGTTTCCTTTCTACTCGAAGAAGACCAGCCAAAGGGTGCAGCTGAAGAGACAGAGGAGCGCTGAGTAGACGATCGACAGAGGCCAGAGTTCATCCGCAAACTTCTTTGTTGTGATCAATACGTGGACCAAAAACGTCAACCCAATCGAGACTGCCAAGCATACAAGCCATGATGGAAAATACGATCCAAGCACATTGAAAATGGGTGGCAGACCGGAGCAGCCGGAGGTTGCCAGCACCATAGCGCTTGTCACAACAACGATTGACAGACCGGCAAGTTTCGGAGAGCGCTGCAATGGCGGAGGATTGGAAATCATGGATGATTGCCTCTGGGATGATTTTTTAATAAGTCGCCTGTTCGAAAATCAAGATCGGTGAAGGTCTGAAGCACCTGCGTGCGCGCGGTGACGTCAATAGCCCGGGCCTGTGCCAGCGCATTCTCCGCCGCGAGAACATCCAGGAAGTTGCGGACACCATCTTTATACGACTCCAGCGCCGCCGAGTACGACTCAGACGAAGCACTCAACAGGGCGCTTGCCGCCTTCCTTTGTTCAAGCGCCGTCGCCGCATCTTCGTAGTCATTCCAGACTTGATTGGTAATCTCGTCTTGGCGGTCGCGAACCTCTTCCGTCGCTGCCTTCTCTTCCGCCTTAGCTTCGGAAATACGGTTCTCGCGGCGGAGCCCGTCGAATACCGTCCATTTCAGACTGAGTTCGCCGTCGTAGGTGTAAGTCTTTGCATAGTCACTCGGCCAACCATGTTGCTGCCCGAAGGCACGGATCCAGCCTTTCGAGCCGTCAAATGTCAACGATGGGTAATAGGAGCTGTGAGCGTGTTTTACCTCGGCCTGTGCCGCCCGCACTCGTGCCTGATCAGCCTCCAGATCGGGGCGATCTTTGAATGCTGTTGTTATGGCATCCTCGACTGATTGATCCAGCCTGTCTGGAATTCTCAGTTGGTCGAGGGGCTCCACCTTCAAAGGCCTCACCGGATTCGCGGTAATGGCCCTGGCGAGATTTCCAATCTGGACCCGTTCCACTCCGATGGCACTTTGCAAGTCATAGGCTGCTTTTGCGGTCGCAGCCTTGGCCTCCAACACTTCCGGTACGGTAGCGAGCCCGTTCTTACGACGTTCTTGCGCAGCACTTTCTGTAGTCCTGGCGTCGTTGAGCGAAACCTCCGCTGCCTCCCGTAATCCTCTCGCAGCGAGCAGGCTGAAATAGGCCTGGCTGACTTGCCGGATGAGATCCAGATGCTCATTGTTGAAGGACAGGTTCGCTGCAACAAGGCGAGCTTGCGTCGCGGTTATCTCCGTACGCCGCGCACCGAAATCTACCAGCGTGTAGGCCATCTCGACCTTGGCATCAAAGACCCCCAAATCCTGCTTGACGAAACTTTGATACAGGAGCTCCGGGTTGAGATAAGTTCTTCCAGACGCGGCTGCAATGATGGTCGGATACAGTTCGCTCCTGGCGATCCCGACCGAAGCGGCAGTGATCTTAGCCCGGTTCCAGGCTGCTTGTGTTGCAGGGCTGTTCGATTCCGCAAGATCGATCAGTTCCCCTAAACTGTAAACGTGATCACCCTCGATCAGTGCTTCATGGGGGGCGACTGTTGTTGTGCGGCGCTCCAACAGGCGCTGGTCTGGGACCCAGGGCACATTCGCTGTGCTCGGAGCCCTTTGACCCCACGCTCCGATGGATAGGGAAAATGTCACAGCCAAGCTGGTTTTTAGCAGCCTTAAGGCGGCCGGCCGCGACGGAACTTGTATTGCCCGACGACAACATCTCATATCGACGACTCTCTATCACTCGCTGCCCCTTTTGTGCGAGCTTTGTGGGTTCCGCATTTCGCCGAGAAGCTCAGTACGGTCTTAAACATAAGCGCATCCCCAATTCGAGTCGTTGAAGCAAAATGCGCCGAATTTAGAGAGGGTTGAGTACGCGCCCCCGATCCGTTCAGGATTATTGCGTCCGTGCCATTACGCCAGAAGCATGCAGGCGATGCTATTAGACGATGGTGTCGGCGATACTTTGGTATCACTGCCGTTCGATGACGTTGCCTTGATCAGTCCCAAGCGGGAGGAGCTACGACGACCGCAGCGGGAGTAGCAACAATGAAGACCGCCGAGATGACCGCGGCTTGAATCAGTCTTAGAGTCGTTGAGCTGGAGGCTCCCGGCCCAGGCCCGGGACAGGTGCCCAGAAAAGTCATCCGAGAACGGTCGGTGGCTACGGTCTATCCCTGGGGGCAGCCTATGCAAACAAGGCCGCAATGCTTTTTCAAAACTAGACGGCGACCTGGACCGAACCTGTCGCGCAGAGGGCGAGCTCGGGACGGAGGCGTGCGGCCATTCTTACCAGGTCAGCGAAGGACTCAGCCTTCATCTTTCTCATCACCTGGCCTCGGTGTGCTTTTACTGTGATCTCGCTGATGGCTAGTTTCGCACCGACCTCTTTATTCAAAAGTCCGGACACCACCAAAGCCATGACCTGCCGTTCACGGTGGCTAAGGGATGCGTAGCGATCGCGGAGCGACCGCAGCCCTGCCTCGCGGTTAAGCGCTATGGAGCTACGCCTGAACCCTTCACGAATGGCACTTAAGATAACATCATCACAGAATGGCTTGACTAAAAACTCAATCGCGCCCGCCTTCATGGCTTGAACCGACGTGGGTACATCGCCGTGACCGGTCACAAATATAACCGGCGTGTCGGGGCGTTCGACGACGACCCTTCTTTGCAGGTCAAGCCCATTGAGATCGAGGAGAGAGACGCCGAGCACGAGGCAGTTTGGAACAGGTGGCCGGGGCCGGGCCAGGAATTCCTGAGCGAATGCGAATGTCTCGGATCGCCAGCCTTCACTGCGAATCAGCGATTCGAGAGATGCGCGCACAGAAGTGTCGTTTTGGACGATGAACACGATCGGCTGTGCGGGAATTGGTTCGAATATGTACTCCGAGAGGTTCACGACGATTGCCCTCCACCCAGCGTAGGTCGTACATGAAAAAATGGAGTCTGCAATCAGGGGAAGTAACGTCGCTAGCGACGAAACCGATCTCCTGAGACCAGAGTCTGCTTGAGCGCATGCTTACCCTTATTTCGACATCGTTTGCCCCTCGCACTTTTCGACGTTGCACGTTTGACAAGCCTTCTTTCGCGCCACAAACGAGAGCTTGATGCGGGTTAAACAATTGATGGGCTCATCTTTATGCCTTGATATTCACTTTGACTGCGCTTCGCCGTCATCGTGACGTAAAGCTGCTCGGACGGTTTCGAGTAAGTGGCCGTCGCTAAAAGGCTTGCCCATGAATGCAACAGCACCAGCCTGCATCGCTTGCCGGCGTGAAGCTTTATTGTCGTAAGCAGTGATGAAAATGATCGGGATATGATGCCCCCCGGCTGCCAGTTCCCGCTGAAGCTCGAGTCCATCCATGCCGGGCATTTGAAGGTCGATGATGAGACACGAAGTGTCAAGCAGGTAGCCGGACGTCAGGAAATGTTCGGCAGACTCATAGGCGGCCGCTCGAAAGCCGAAGGACTCGATGAGAAATGTGGTGGTCCTGCGAATGGACTCATCGTCGTCAACGACCGAGATCAAATCCATAGTCATTTGCCCCCCCACTGACCGTAAGTTAACTCTGGACGGAAAAGGGATCAATTGGATGTTGGGATACCTGGTATCTAAAAAAGGAGTATGCGAATAAGCTTTCGCTTATTGGGATTTTCCCGAGAGACCGTTCAGCTTCTCGATCATGCGCACGAGATCAACCAGAGATTCGGCGTGCATCTTTTCGATTGCCCGACTGCGCTGGACTTTTACGGTGCTCTCGGCCGTTCCAAGCCGGTCTGCAATTTGCTTATTGAGCATGCCTGAGACGACCATGGAAATCACCTCTTGCTCGCGCGAAGTCAATGAGTCAAAGCGCTTTTGGATGATCATGATTTCCTTTTCCTGTTCACGCCGGGCGCGGTCTCGCTCCAGTGCGACGCGAACAGCGTCCAGCAGATCCTGGTCGCGGAATGGCTTGGTGAGAAATTCGATTGCTCCCGCTTTCATGGCGCGGACACTCATGGGGATGTCGCCGTGGCCGGTGAGAAAGATGATCGGAATACGAGCGTTTCTCGCTGTGAGCTCGCGCTGAAAATCGAGCCCACTCAATCCGGGAAGTCTGACGTCGAGCACAAGACAGCCAGGCGCATCTGACGGTTTCTTGTGCAGGAAGGCATCCGACGATTCGAAGGTCTCCACGTGAAGACCCACCGTGCTTAAGAGAAACTTGAGCGAAGAACGTACTGAGGGATCGTCATCGACGACGAAGACGATGGGAGCACCTGTCATGAAGGGCTCCCCCCGGCCGCTGGCAGCGTGAAAGAAAACACAGCCCCATGAGGAGAGTTGGGCGCAGCCCAGAGTCGGCCGCCGTGGCTTTCTACAAGTGAGCGGCTGATTGACAAACCCATCCCCAAACCATTCGCTTTGGTTGTAAAGAAGGGATTGAAGACTTGCCCCGACTCTGAACCAAGGCCAGTGCCGGAGTCGCTTACCGCGGTTAGCACGTCCCCGGATTCGTCGACCCGAGATCGTACCCGAAGTGAACGAGGTCGATCTGTTACTGCGGCCATGGCCTCGATACCGTTCATGACCAGATTCAACAGGACTTGCTGCAACTGGACGCGATCAGCCAGCACGGACGGGAGATCTGTTCTTAACTGGTGGTCAGGTGTTACCTGATTTTCATAAAGTTCGCGGTCAGCCAGGGCGAGCACCTCATGAATCACTTCGTTGATATCCAATTCGCTCTTTTCAGCGGGTCCCTTTTTTATGAATGCGCGGATCCGAGCCAGAACGGCGCTTGCCCGGGTACCATCGGCGATGATCCCTTCGAGGGCTCCACGCAGTACCTCGGGTTGAAGGCTATGATTGGCGAGCAGTCGCAAGCACGCGCTGCCATTATTGATGACCGCGGTCAGAGGTTGATTGACTTCATGGGCTATCGACGCCGCCAGTTCTCCCATAGTGGTGAGCCGCGAAACCCGCGCAAGCTCCGCCTGAGCGGTCTGTAGATTACGCTCGCTCACGCGGATCCGCTCTTCAGCCTGCTTTCGTTCACTGACATCGCGGATGAAGCCAGTAAATATTTTATGCCCATCGCTCCTTAGTTCTCCAAACGAGACTTCCGCCGGGAACTCCTGGCCATTCTTGCGTTGAGCGGTCACCTCTACGCCCTGCCAGTTGAGGTTGCGCTTTCCGGTCTCCAGATAGCGTTTGAACCCCATCTCATGCCGTTTCCCCGCCATTACGGGCATGAGCACGGTCATCGGTTTACCGATAAGTTCGACCGGGTCGTAGCCAAAAGTGCGGCTCGTGGCGGGATTGGCAAGGAGGATAGCGCCGCTTTCATCCATGCTGATCACTGCGTCGTTGGCCGTTTCCACGATCACACGATGCATTTCTTCGCTGGTTCTAAGACCTTCCTCGGCGTGCTGGCGACTGCCGATTTCCTTGCGCAGCTCTTCGTTGGCCGCGGCAAGTTCTGAAGTTCGCTGCGCGACGCGCCTGTCGAGTTCGCTCGCGACCCGTCTCTGTTCGCTGCGGAGTCGTGCTTCCTGCAACCCGATGGACGCCTGATTCGCAGCCACGCCCAGAATCAGTCTTTCGGTTTGCTGGGGAAAGTCCTCTCGCTCTGCCCCGGCCACGATCACGCCAATTTCGCTCTGCAGCCCGAGTCTCAGGGGCACAATTGAAATGTCGCGGTCTCCCAGGTGGTTCCGCAGCAGCGGGGGCCATTTCTGAGGCTCGGCGCCCAAGCATTGTTCAAGTAACACGCCGAGCTCATGCGGGTGGGTTATGGATTCTTGCGACGGAGCGAACCGAGCCATCTCGAGTGGCGCCTTACCATCCGTTTCTGTCAAGCGCGCATAGACGAAATCCAGCCGGAGCATACGCAGCAGGGCGTCGAGCAAGGTAGGAACAATCCGGGATGGCTCACCGCCGCTCCACGTCGCGGGTAGAGCGAGTACGCTAATCAGATCATTCAGGCAGCGCTGAAGGCGCTTGATTTCCTCTTCAGGATCTCTGCGTTGCACGTCCATATCTCAGGCCGTTGAAGGCAAGCTGCTTCGACCAGCTCGCCTTTGGCGAAACTCCTGCAGGAACTCATCCGGCGGTACGAAGAAAGGATTCTGCTGAAGGATGCCGCCGATAATGACCATGGGATGGGTTCGCATAATGTCAATCACTGCGTCACCCCCAAAGCGACCGAGATGGTACGTACAGATGACCGCGTCGTCATGATGAAGCCACACGTTATTGACGCGCGACTCGAACTCAATGACGTCATCGACATGAGATCGATCTTCAACCGCCCAGTCCATACGACAACAAATGCGGCTCAGAGGAAAGCCTCCCTGGGCGTTTCCGCTGGCCAGTTGCTCAAACAACTCCAGCATCCGATCCTGATCGAAGCGGCCATCTGGAAGATAGACTTCGGTGTTCGTCCGCAGCTCGAGCTGCCCGCTCTGTTGCGCGGCCGCCGGGTCGATCCCCGCGGCAGTCAGTCGCCGCAGGTGGTCCTGACGTTGCTCCGGGTTCAGGACGTGAACGGCTTTGTCACCGGATTTCAACCCGTCCTTGATGAACGGGAGCAGGGTCCGATATTCTTCCTCTTCGTTGTTAAAAAACGCGCACACGTGACGCGTTTCGCCGAGATGGGAGCCGGCTAGGGAGATGGGCGTTGCGGCGATTTTCATGGCCTTTCTTCTCCTATGGATATCGTGCAACGTGCCTGACCCGACTTGATTCGCACCTCGAATTATGCGGGCCGGAAAACAAAGGAATGATCGAACGCCTGACGGGAATATGGGGCACCCACGGTAATGGGAAAGTAACTGGGATTATGCGGGTAATTCTACCCGAAAACCGGGCGAGACTTACATCTCGCTCGAGATTGGGCCGATGAACCGCGCTCTAGACAATTCGCAAGCCGGCCACGTTCAGGTCGATCTGCCGAGCCGCCACTTCAGTGAGGCCCAGGCCACCGGCTGACACTGTCTGACCGACTACTCTTGACTCCACGATGTCCGCGCAAGCGGTTGACCCCGGAGCATTACCTATACTTACGACGTAAAGACGAAATCCTTGCTATTTATTTGCCGGGAAGTTCTTGTGATGCGCAGGAAGCACTGTTGCCAGCGACGTCGGGAGCGCGGGGCAGGTTTTTGTGGGTGGGTGGGTGGTCGTTCGAGCTACTTCTTGTCTAGATTTGCGCGAATAACGTCTGCTGATACGAACTGGCGCACCATCGCGGCGATCTCGTCTGCTTTTGTATCAAGTGCGAAATGACCAGCATCGAGGACATGTATTTCCGCCTTTGGCACATCCAGGCGATAGCGCTCTGGCTCACCTGGATCGAAGGACAGATCGTGCTCCCCCCAAATCACAAGCAGCGGCGGCTGCGTCTTCTGCATCCATGCCTGCCACGTCGGATAAGCATCGACATTCGTGCGGTAGTCATAGAAGAGATCGCTTTGAATCTGTGCCTGCCCCGGAGAGTTCAGAAATGCGTACTCATCGATCCAAAGATCCGGGTCGTAGAGTTCAATGTTCGGATCATCTCCGATATGGCGTGTCCTGGTGGTTGCGAGCGACAGCAGATTCACGCGCAACGGCTCTTCATGTGCGGCTCGATCCGCCCAGAATGCTCGCCTCGCTGCCCAGTTCTCCCCAAGCCCCTCATTGTGCGCCACCGCATCCTGGATGATGAGGGCTTGCACTCGCTCGGGGTGTGCCAACACCATGCGGAAACCCACCGGCCCACCGTAGTCCTGCATATAAAGCGTGTAATGCGACAAGCCCAGCGCTTGCGTAAAGGCATTCATCACGGAGGCGATCTGGTCAAAGGTGTAATCAAATTGCTTCGGGTCGGGCCAGTCGCTATGTCCGTAGCCGGGATAATCTGGGGCAATCAGATGGTAGTTGTCTGCAAGCCGTGTCAGTAGCGGCTGAAACATGCGTGACGACGAGGGAAGACCGTGCAGTAAGAGGAGCACGGGAGCGTCTTTCGGGCCCGCTTCCCGGTAAAAGACAGAAAGTCCGTTGACTTCCACTGTGCGGTAAAAGATCTGCTTCCCCATGGTATTTTCCCCGTTCTGGGCATCAAGGCCCGTGTTGGTGGCGAGCACCCCTGACGGCATCGTCATATTGAACAAATCCTTTCTTGCAAACCAGAAATGCGGATGCTCGACCCGTAACGGACGGCGATGCGCTCAACCGAGGTAGTTTTGCGCTAACGCCACGCTTTGCATCGCCTTTCGCGATTCCAATCAAGCACCAGCCCGGCAACCGCGGAGACCTCGGATATCAATGTCTGCAGCAGCGTCTTCGCATCCCTCTCCCGGACAAGGCCTGCACTTTGTCCCGCCCACAGTTGGAGCAGCTCTGCTCTGCCGGCTCTTGCCGCAGGAATAGCGAGGTTTCTCACCAGCGTGCGCTGCAGTGGATAAGGAAGGATCTCCACTCCGGGGCGATTTAGTTCCTCGATCAACTGGTTATGAACTCCGCGAGCGAGTCGTCCGGTAAAGCCCCTGGTCAAAGAAGTTCTCTGAGCTTTTCCGGTGAGTAGCGCATTGCGGTGATAGACATTCGCACCGGAATCGTCACTCGCCAGAAAGGCTGTGCCCATTTGTACGCCTTTGGCCCCGAGGGCAAAAGAAGCGACGACTCCGCGCGCATCGGCGATACCTCCCGCGGCCACTACCGGCGCCGAAACAACATCTACGACTTGAGGCGTGAGCGAAAATATTCCGGTCAGGGAGTCTTCAGCGGCCAGCAGAAAAGAGCCACGATGGCCGCCCGCTTCAAAGCCAGACGCGACAATCAGGTTGACTCCTGCCTGGTCCAGAACCGTGGCTTCGGCTGCTGTTGTTGCAGTACCAATCGTAAGGATTCCCTGGGTACGGCATTCGTCGAGGATCTCTTTCGGCGGTACTCCGGCGATGAAGCTGAAGACAGGGACCTTTGCATCGAGCAGCACGCGTACCTGATCTTCAAACCGGACCGGAACATAGGGCTTATAGTCTGGAAGCGGTGCGCCCAATGCCTCGATATGTCCGGCAATGTGCTTAAGGCTGCGCGCAAACTCCTCCCTGCCGGAAGCGCGTGCGCCCTCATCCTCCGTCGAGACCCACAAATTCATCGCGAAAGGCCTGGTAGTGAGTTCACGGATCTCGGCGATGACGTCGTTGATTGCAGAGGGGGGCAGGCCATGCGCCCCGAAGGAGCCGAGGCCGCCAAAATTCGAGACCGTCGCTGTTAGTCTCTGCGTCGACAGACCACCCAGGGGGCCTTGAATAATTGGGTACTCAATTCCCAGGATGGAAGAAACGCGAGTCTTGCTCCATGGCGCGGACGAACAGATGGACTCTTTTTGCACTGCCAGCCTCCGCGGGTAATAGCCAGGGGTTGCATAACGTCTATGGTTGTCGGCTACGAATCGACTTCTAAGATTACATCGAGTTCGATGGGCACGCCGAGCGGAAGGCTCGCCACGCCGACGATCACCCGAACCGATGACTTCTCGATGCCAAAGACATCTTGAAACAGATCCGAGACGGCGTCCGCTACCCTGGGCTGTTCGTAGAAATCACCGAAGGTTGCAATGTACACGGCGAGACGGACGACACGAGTCACTCGATCGATTGAGCCGAGATGCTCTCTCGCCGCAGCGAGAACGCTCAAAGCCGCAATGTAGGCCGCATCTCGACCGGCCTCGACATCAAGTTCCTTTCCGAGCCGGCCGACGTACTTCGGTTTGTGGTCCACAACCGGAAGCATCCCACTCAAGAAGAGCAGGTTGCCCGTCTGCACTGTTTCGACGTAACTGCCAAACGGTGTCGGTGTGGCAGGGAGCTGTATGCCAAGGTCTTGCAGCCGACGATCAGCACCGCGCGGCTGAGAACCTTTATCGACTACCATCGGCCCACGTGCGCACCGCCGTCCACGTGCAGCACCTCCCCTGTCACGTGACGAGCTTCCGTCAAATAGACAACCGCCTCAGCAATGTCTTTCGCGTCACTGATCGCGCCCATCGGCGAAAGACTTTTCATGAAGTCCTTCGGAGTTTTATTGTGAAGTGGGGTATCGACAACACCTGGCGCTACTGCATTGAAGCGAATGCCGTTTTTTGCGTATTCACTGGAAAGACTGAGAGTAACCGCCTCGAGCCCTCCCTTGGTGATCATCGGGATCGAAGCGCTAACGCCTGCAATCGGGTTCTCGGTCAAAGACGATGTGATTGTAGTGACACTGCCGCCGGTACCCTGCGTCAGCATCTGCTTAACCGCCCGTTGGGTAATGAAGATAAACCCTTCAAGATTGGTCGAAACAAAGCCTCGGAATTCCTCCGCGGTATAGTCCGTGAAAGGCTTGGCGGAGAAGATTCCGGCATTATTGACGACATGGTTGATTGAGCCGAATTTAGCCATCGCGGTCTGCGCGACGTTCTCGGCCGTTGCCGCCCTGCCGATGTCTCCGTCGACCACGGCCAGGTCCGGCGAGGGTGCAAAGCCTGCTTTCGTAGCACTTCGCGAAGTTGCAACAACGTGATAGCCGCGACTCAGGAAGAGTCCGACGATGGCGGCTCCGATCCCCTGCGAGGCGCCGGTCACCAGTACGGTTTCTTTGTTTCGCATAATGGTCTTCCTTTTGTTTGTGCTTGTGCAGAGCCGTCTTCACCAGCTCGGCCAATTTCCGGTTACCCATAGCAGATACCGCGTTTCGCTCGTCGACGAAGCCAGGAGCCACGTCAGCCAGCCGCGTCGACTAATTCATTCAGCCAGAAGGCAATCGGGCCGCGCAATTGGACGATAGTATCGGCGATACTTTCGTATCAATTAAAGGTGCGAGTTCAACGAGTAACCAGAAAACCGATACCAAGGTATTATCGATACCTTCGTCCAATTGTTCAGGTCTTTCCCTTTTGTTCTGATTGCCTCATTGCGCCCCGGTTCAATCGGGAAATGAAGGACGCAGAAAAATGGAGAGCACACATGAAAATACTGATGGTGTTAACGTCCCACGATCAATTGGGTAGCACGGGCCGCAAGACAGGCTTTTGGCTTGAAGAGTTTGCTGCCCCTTACTTTGTTTTTCGGGACGCCGGAGTTCAGCTGACCCTCGCCTCACCGAAAGGGGGCCAACCTCCCGTCGACCCCAAGAGCGATCTGCCTGAAAATCAAACCTCGGCTATGTCACGATTCAAACAGGATGACGTGGCCAAGGCGGCCCTTGCCCACACGGTCAAGCTTGAGGATGTGACCGCAGACGACTTCGACACGGTGTTCTATGTTGGAGGACACGGTCCACTGTGGGACCTGGCAGAGAGCCCTGTCTCGATCGCCTTATTGGAATCCTTCTATAGCTCGGGAAAGCCGATTGCGCTGGTGTGCCACTCCCCAGGCGTGCTGCGTCATGTCACCTATAAGGGTGAGCCGCTGGTAAAGGGGAAGCGCGTCACGGGCTTCACCAACGGAGAGGAAGAAGCGGTGCAACTAACACAGGTTGTGCCGTTTCTGGTAGAGGACGAACTGCTGCGGCTGGGAGCGATCTTTGAGAAGGTTGCTGACTGGCAGCCGTTTTCAGTCGTTGATGGCCGTCTGATCACAGGGCAGAACCCCGCGTCCTCAACCGTTGCCGCCCAGAATCTCATCGGTCTGCTCGCCCGGAAAGCGGCTTAGCTGCCTCCGGCCCATGGGCGAGCCTTCTCTGGCAAAGGACACGATATGCGACGGAGCCCCCGAAATCAGCTGCTCTTGCTTATTTATCTCGTTCTCGGTGAAGCAGTGGCCGTCGCACAGTACAACCCACCAGCTACGCCTGCGCCGTATAACCCGATTGCTCTGGCGGAAATAACGGGAGCGCCACGAGCCGCCGTCCAGGCCGGACAGAACAACTATCAAATTCTGTCGCAGAACCCGTACCTCGGAGGAGTTCCTGTGGGAAGGCTAAGCGCAACGCCAGTGGCGCTTTCCCTGGAAGACGCCGTTGCCCTCGGGCTCAAGCAAAATCTCGGCGGAGTGCTGGCCACGGATGTCGTGATCGACGCGCAGGGGGCACGCTGGCAAGCGCTAAGCGACCTGCTTCCCCATGTAGTCACCGATACAGGTTTCGGAGTTCATCAAGTGAATGTAAAGTCCGCCTTTGGTCTGACGATTCATGGAGAGCCCCCAATCATTGGTCCATTCGGCTATTTCGACTCGCGGGCTTATCTCACGCAGTCCGCCTTCGATTGGAGTTCCATCGAGCGGGCGCGATCGTCAACGGCGCAGGTGAGGTCGGCGAAATTCACCTCCAAAGACGCTCGCGAGATTGTCGTGCTTGTGATTGTCGCCAACTATTTGTTGGGCATCGCCGACCAATCGGAAGTCGAATCAGCCGCATCGCAAAGGGACACCGCCAAGGCACTGTTTCAACAGACCTCTGACCAGAAGACCGCAGGCCTTGCCTCAGCCGTCGACGTTCTGCGGTCACAGGTGCAACTGCAATCACGCGAGCAGAAACTGATTGTCGCGCGAAATAATCTGGCGAAGCAGAAATTGGTTTTGGCGCGCGCGATCGGTCTTCCTCTGGGGCAAACGTTCGAGATCACCACCCAGGTTCCTTACAGGGAGCTAACGCCATCGAGCCTCGATGAGGCGATCCAAAGCGCCTTTAGATCCCGCGCCGACTTTCAGAGCCAGATGAATCAGGTCCGGTCCGCTGAGCTCGCCAGAAGAGCTGCTTCCGCCGAACGGTATCCATCGTTAGGCGTGGAGACAGATTATGGTCTCTCCGGAGTGAACCCCGGGTCGTCGCATGGCACCGTGGATGCGGCTGCGACGCTTCGCATCCCCATTTTTCAGGGCGGGAGAGTACATGGCGATGTCTTGCGGGCCGACGCTTCGCTGGCGGGGGAAAGACAACGCCTGAATGACCTGAGCGCCCGGATCGATCAGGAGGTGCGCGACGCTTACCTCGATCTGGAAGCTGCTGCGCAAGAAGTTGCTGTCGAGAAAAGCGCGGTAGCGCTCGCCACGCAGAACCTGGAGCAATCTCGCGATCGATTCGCTTCGGGCGTCACGGACAACATTGAAGTGGTGCAGGCACAGGACGCGCTGGCAATCGCAACTGACAGCTACATTGCCAGTCTTTACGGCCACAACCTGGCAAAAATATCACTGGCAAGAGCAATCGGCGTCGCAGAATCTGGCTTTGCTGAATACATGGAGGGAAAATGAGTGTGGCCGAGCAAAATCAAGTAACGCATCCACCCAGCATGCCGGCGGAGAACGCCGCGGCCGGTGAAGCGTCCTTTCCAACCTATCCGAGCAGGCGCTCCTACAAACTTTGGATACTGCTTGCCTTGTTCGTTGTTCTGGCCGTTGCAGGCGCCTTTCTCTGGCACTATCTTTCCGGCTTCGAATCCACCGACGACGCGCAGGTCGACGTCCATCTTTACCCGGTCAGCGCGCGCATCTCCGGATATATTCAGAAGGTCAACGTCGAGGACAATCAATGGGTCGAAGTGGGTTCCACGCTTGTAGAAATCGATCCAAAAGATTATGAAGTCGCATTAGCAAGGGCCCAGGCAACACTCGACACTGCGGAAGCGACGGCGAAGAGCTCGAATATCGATGTGCCTGTATCCTCCGCGGATACCTCAAGTCAATTGAAATTCACGTCCTCGGATATCAAGAATGCTGAAGCAGCGATCGAGGCAGCGGAAAAGCAAGCCACGGCCGCCCACGCCCGCGTTCTGGAAGCGGAAGCGGAAAATGTAAAGAGTCAGGACGACGTAACCCGCTATCGCTTGCTGCTCACCAAAGAGGAAGTCCCGAAACAAGTCTACGACCACGCTTATGCCGCCGCTGCGACCGATGGCGCCGCCGTAGCGGCGGCAGAAGCAGACGAAGCTGCAGCACAACAAGCCGTTGTAGAAGCGCACAGCCGCCTCACTGAGGCGGAGGCACACTACGAAGATGCCCAGGCCGGCCCGCAACGGGTGGCATCGACGCGCGCCAAAGCGCTTTCGGCGATGGCGGATGTGCACCAAAAGTTGGCCGCTGTCGAACAAGCGCAGTTGAATCTTGGATACACCAGAATATTCGCACCGGTATCCGGGGAGGTCACGAAAAAGGTTGTCGTGGGATTGAACGTCGAGCCTGGGGAGCAGATGCTCACCGTGGTGCCTCTGGATCAGGTCTGGATCACTGCGAATTTCAAAGAGACCCAGCTCAAGCACATGCGCGTAGGCCAGAAAGCAACGGTCAAGCTCGACTCGAACGGCCGCACCTACCGCGGTCATGTCGATAGCATTGCGGGAGCAACGGGGCCCATCTTCAGTTTGTTGCCGCCGGAAAACGCAACCGGCAACTACGTGAAAATCGTTCAGCGGGTACCGGTCAAGATTGTTCTGGAGCCGGGCGAAAATCAGGACCATGCGCTGCGACCCGGTATGAATATCGACGCGAAGGTGTACTTACGATGAGCACTGCAACCCTGACTCTTCCGTCGGAGCAGGCCGCCTGGCGCCCTAAGGTAAATCCCTGGGCGATTGCCGCCACGGTGTCGATGGCAGCGTTTATCGAAGTCCTGGACACCAGTGTTGCCAACGTTGCCCTGCCTTACATCGCTGGAGGCCTGGGAGCCAGCTACGACGACAGCACCTGGGTACTCACCTCGTACCTTGCTGCGAACGCGATCGTGCTCCCCATTAGCGGATGGCTCGCGGAGATGATCGGGCGCAAGCGGTATTTCATGATGTCGCTCGCCATTTTCACGGTGAGTTCCCTGCTTTGCGGCTTAGCGCCCAACCTGCCGATGTTGCTGCTCTTTCGAGCTGTGCAAGGCATCGGCGGCGGCGGACTGCAACCAATGGCACAAGCCATTCTCAACGATACGTTTCCTCCGGAGCAGCGCGGCTCTGCGTTTGCTGTCTACGGCATTACGGCAGTTCTGGCCCCCACCGTCGGGCCGATGCTGGGCGGCTGGATCACTGACAACTATTCCTGGCGCTGGATATTTTTTATCACGCTGCCCGTAGTCCTGCTCGCCCTATATCTGACTTATACCCTCGTCGAAGACCCGCCGTTCCTCCGTCATATAAAGCGCGGGGGCATCCGGGTGGATTACATCGGAATATCGATGTTGACGCTGGGGGTGGGTTCGCTGCAGATTGTTCTGGATAAGGGGCAGGAAGACGATTGGTTCGGCTCACAGTTCATCACCACGCTGGCGATCACCGCAACCGTTTGCCTTATCTCCCTGGTCATTTGGGAATGGTTTCGCAAGGAGCCGATCATCGACGTCCGCATGTTCAGGAGCTTCAACTTCGCGGCATCGAACCTCATGATGTTCATGATGGGCTTCATGCTCTTCAGCACCCTGGTTTTGATTCCAGAATTTCTGCAAACACTCATGGGTTACACAGCAGAGCTTGCAGGTCTCGTTCTGTCTGGCGGCGGAGTTGTCTTGCTGGTGATGATGCCCATCGTGGGGCGCCTTACATCAAAGATTCAAGCCAGATGGCTGATCGCGACGGGATGGCTGTGCCTCGCCATTGGATTATTCTATTGCGCGCACCAAATTGACTTGTTCATCAGCTTTCGCTTTGCAATGTGGCTGCGCGTCGCCCAGGTGGTAGGAATCGGATTTCTATTTGTTCCCATCACGGCGGCGGGTTACATCGGCGTTCCTCCAGAAAAAGGCAACAGCGTCTCCGGCATGATCAATTTCATGCGCAACATCGGCGGCAGTATCGGGACTTCCGTCGTGACCACCATGATTGCCCGGCGGGCGCAATATCACCAGCAGATCCTCATTAGCCACATCACTCCCGATTCCCCTGCTTATCGTTCCGCACTTGGTGCGCTGAGCTCAAAAATCGCGCACTCCGGGCTACGGGCCGCAGACGCTCACGACCAGGCGGTTGCGAGATTCTACGAATTGGTGCATCAACAAGGCGGCGCACTGTCTTATATGGACATTTTCTGGGTCTTAGGCGCGCTCTGCTCCATCATGTTTGTGCTTGCGTTTTTCTTAAAGAAAAATGATCCAGGAGCGGGGGGAGATGTCGCGGTGGGTTGAGGATAAACGCAATGATGAACGCTATAACAATTGAGCGCGAGTTCGGCTGCGGCGCATCCGAGATTGCCAACCTGGTCGCCAGCCGTCTGGGGTGGAGCCTTTGGGACGAACGGTTGACACAGGAAATCGCGCGACTGACCGAGAGTACGGTGCAGGCGGTCGAGCAAAGAGAATGGCGAAGCGATCCTGCCGTGTACACGGTTTTCAAGGACTTTCTTCGGGGCGCCTTCGAGGGAGGCCTGCCGCCCGCCAGCCGGCTGCACTTGCTCGATGCGCGGCGGATCGCCGCCGTTTCGGAGACAGCGGTAACAACTGCATTCTCCAGTGGTCCGTCGGTGATTGTCGGCCGAGGTTCGCAGTTTTTCCTGCGCAATCGCAAGGATGTCTTGCGTGTGTTTCTCTATGCTTCCCGCGACTATAAGATTTGCAGGCTGATCGCAAGGGGCGCAACGGAGGCTAAGGCAATCGAACAGATCGACACGACGGATAAAGCGCGGGCTGCGTTCGTTCGCGATTATCTCGGGCTGAAGTGGCCGGAGCCTCACCTGTACCACGCAATGTTCAATACCGAGATGGGCGAGTCCCGCACGGCCGCGATGTTCGTTGAGTGCCTGCAACAGTTCGAGCGGGGTTGAGGGGCGTTTGCTATCGAACAGAACCCGATACCTAAGTACAATAGACCCCGCCGGGAACGGAGAAGATGATGATGTTTTGGAGCACTCCAAGAGGGGGCGCCATCAGCGTCAAAGTCGGCCGCAATGTTGATCTGCAATCCTGAGTGGCGTAGGGGGCACCTCACGAAGGTGCATATTGACTTCATTGAGCAGCGTTGGAGCGAGCAGACGCACCGCAAAGTCAGGCGAAGCTGTTTTTTGAGGCGGACTGAGATCTCGATGATGAACCCACAATTACTTGTATCGATCGTGGACGATGATGAATCGGTCCGCGAATCGCTCCCGGACCTGCTGGAGATGTTCGGATTGGCGTCTCAGACATTCTCTTCTGCCGAGGAGTTTCTTGCGCAGGATGGTATCTCGCGAAGCAAGTGTTTGATCCTCGACGTCGCTATGCCGGGAATGCGCGGACCCGAACTGCAAAGGGAGTTGAACCGTCGCAAGATCACCGTCCCTATTATTTTTATCACCGGACTTCGAGACGAAACGTTGCGATCGCAGCTTATCGAACAAGGTGCGATCGCGTGTTTGACCAAGCCCTTCAGTGATTCTGCGATGCTCGAGGCGCTGAATTCCGCGCTTCAGGCCAAATGATCGCCGTCACTGGAATCAGGTCCTCGTGCGAGTGCGCGCGGTTTTGAGGTGAAGGCGTTGCCTATGTCAGAGAGCCCGTCAGTCGTTCTGGTTGTCGATGACGACATCTCTGTTCGCGAATCGCTGGAGCTGTTGCTTCGCCACGAGGGGATGAATGTGGAAACGTTTGTTTCCGCACAGGAATTTCTCAGCCGCCCACCCGTGACTGTCCCAAGCTGTCTGATTCTAGACATTTCTCTCCCCGGGCTTAATGGTCTCGATCTGCAGAAACGTATCGCGATGGAACGGCATGAGATGCCCATCATCTTTATCACAGGCCACGGAGATATTCCCATGACCGTGCAGGCGATGAAGGCGGGGGCGGTCGAGTTCATGACCAAGCCGTTCTGTGACGAGCTTCTGCTGAATGCCATTCGCAGCGCCCTGGGACGCAGCAAGGCATTACATGACCGCTATACCGAAATCCGGGCTTTGAAGGCCAGGTATTCTTGCCTAACGGCTCGCGAACGCGAGGTGATGACGCTGGTGGTTGCCGGCTTGCCGAATAAGCAGGTTGGCAGCGAACTGGGAATCAGCGAGATCACGGTTAAAGCACATCGCGGAAACGTGATGCGAAAAATGAAGGCTGAATCTCTCGCAGAATTAGTAGGGATCGCTACACGTCTCCGCCTGACGCGCCCGCCTGGGTCGGGTCTGCCGCCGGCCAGGTAAGCTTCCATCGCACGCTGCGATCCGTCATCCCGTCTTTGTCCTGACTGTAGCCGATCACGTCAGTACGAAGGTATCGATCAATACCTTCGTCTCATCTTGCCTACGAAGCCGTTGCCACCGCAATGACATCTATAAGTACGTGTCCGAGAAGCGCGAGGCTCGCGTGGCGCTCCTCCACGGACAATTCGATATCGGGCTGGCATTCAGATCGTTGCGCTGATCAAGAAATCGGGAGATACACATGACTCCGTACTCAAAGGGCAAAGCTCTCATTACAAGCGCTACTGGCGGGGTTGGCATCGTCGACGACGGCAATAGCTCTGCGGATTTGGGTGTTGAGAGTCGTGAGAGGAGGCACGCAAGAATCGAATTGCTCTTGCTTCTTCTTGCATCCAGCCTGTTGGCCTTCGGTCAAGGCAGCACGGTAGGAGCTATGCACGATCAAACGGGCCCACCAGCCCAGAGCGCGCTGCCGACTGACGAGGATAACCACCCGGACGAACTCAAACAGGAACTCGATGCGGACGCAATCGCATTGTCGAAGATACCCGGTGATCCCTTGATACAGCCGGATCCTGTAGCGCCAATTTTTCGGCCGATCAACATGCTCGTAGATCACAGTATTCACTCTCTACGGTTGAAGTTTGGTGCGACTTATACCTTCCTCAACCAGTACGCAACCATAACGCCGGACGGGGTCCGGCACGATCAACCGAGCGGACGTCTCGATTTTACCGGGGCGTGGACTGTGTTCGATCGTGAAAGCACTGCGGGGTCCATTAGCCTGCTTGTTCGTTCCGGAACCAACATTGGCATGAGTCAGCAGTTTAACCTGAGCGATCAACTCGGCTCAGGGCTCTATCTCAACTGCCTCCAGGGTGGAGGCCCGCAGGAGCCAATCACGTTGAACATCCTCTATTGGCGGCAGGATTTTCTCAGGAAACGGCTTTCTTTTTATGTGGGCAAGATACACCCCAACGAATACGTGACCCTCAGCATGTTCAACAACGACGAGCGCACACAGTTTTTGAATGGGACAAACGACGGAAATCTTGCCGTTGCCTCGGATGGGACTTACGCCGGTGGCGGCGCGGTTGAATTCCAGGCCACCAGGCATCTTTTCGTCCACGCGATCGCCGTAGATACGGAGGGCGCACAGCAGAGAAATATCGAAACACTGGTCGATCGGAAATACGCGGAAGGCGTTGAAGTAGGCTGGTCCTCAGGTTCACCGGGTGAAAAGTATAAGCTTTATCGCGCCGGCATGTGGCGAGACGATACCAATGACCGCGGAAGTGGATATGGGGGCGGCTTTGAGTTCGACCATGAATTGGATGGATGGCTGGACGCCATTTGGAAGATTCGCTTCGCGACCAGGACAGGAACGGCCATTAAGGATGAATACGGACTCGGGCTGGCCCAGGTTCATCCATTCGGACGCCGGGGAGATATGTTCGGCGCCGCGTTGAATTACAGTGAACCGAACGCCCCCGCCAAGCACCACGAGAGCATATTTGAGTCGTTTTATCGCCTTCGTCTGACGCAAAGTGTCGAGGTTGGGCCGGATGTAGAGGTTTCCATTCATCCCACCTACGCAACCAGAGCTTACACAACGACCCTTCTCAGCGCGAGAATGCGAATCATCTTCTAAGGGCTGAGATCCCTTGATCCAAAGTCGTGTTCGTTGGGAAGAGGGAAGTAACCCCGCAAGCCACCCGCGGAAATTTAGGTGAAGAACTATGGGAACTCAGCAGGTTATAACCGGATCTGACGACGTCCGGGGCACCTCAGGTGCTCCGGCCATAGCGAATTACTCACGGCCTCTGGCCATTGTCACGAGTTTGTTCTTCATGTGGGGGTTTCTGACCTGCTTGAATGACATATTGGTGCCACACCTGAAGTCAATCTTTGATCTCAGTTATGCGCTGGCTATGTTGATCCAGTTTGCGTTCTTTTCCGCCTACTTTTTATTTTCGGTGCCCTGGTCGAAGATCGTGAATACGATCGGCTACCAAACGACGATGGTGCTCGGCCTGCTGACCATGGCGGCAGGCGCATTTCTGTTCATTCCTGCTGCGTCTGTTGTTTCGTACCCTCTTTTTCTAACAGCACTTCTTGTCCTCGCCGCGGGTATAACTGGGCTGCAGGTGTCGGCGAACCCCTATGTGGTTTTGCTGGGTAAGCCAGAAACAGCATCGAGCCGGCTGGATCTGACCCAAGCTTTCAACTCGCTGGGAACGACCATCGCTCCGAAGCTTGGGGGATTTCTTATCCTGAGTGCAGCACCCCTGGCAATCGAACAGCTACGCAATCTCACCCCCGAGGCGTTGCATGTGTGCCGCGCACAACAGGCGGCCTCGGTGAAGATGCCCTATACCGTGATTGGCGTTGCACTGCTGTTGCTGGCGGCGTTGATCGGCACCTCGAAGCTGCCAAAAATCGAAAGCAGCACATCTCTCCGCGAAAACAAGGTGAATGATTCGATCTGGAGACACCGCAGTCTGGTCTACGGCGCAATTGGGATTTTCGCCTACGTGGGTGCAGAGGTCTCCATCGGCAGCTTTCTGGTGAATTACTTTGGCTTGCCCGAGATTGCGGGTCTCTCGGCCAGGACTGGCGCAGGTTTTGTCTCGTTCTACTGGGGCGGCGCCATGGTCGGGCGGTTTATTGGCGCAGGACTTCTACAGCGTTTCAGGCCCGGCTATCTGCTTGCTCTGAGTGCGATTGTTGCCGCCGCATTGGTTACCACCTCAATGCTCTCGAGCGGTCACATGGCAATGTGGACCATGCTTGCCGTCGGATTCTTCAACTCGATCATGTTCCCTACGATTTTTAGTTTGGGAGAGGCAGAGCTCGGTCCTTTGAGTGGTAGCGGATCCGGCATTTTGAATATGGCCATCGTGGGCGGGGCGATTCTCCCGGTGATCCAGGGATTCATTGCTGACCATGTGGGGCTTCACCATGCCTTTGTGCTTCCCCTTGTCTGCTATCTGTACATCTTGTTTTACGCTCTAAGCGGATCGAAGCCCGATAGCCAACGGCAGGCGACAGCGTGAGTATCGGAGACAGCTATGGCCAGGGCTTGCAGGATGCCCTGGCGGTAATTTTCAAGACGCCACGTGGCGCGCAAATCAGGAAGCGGGTTTCAGCTGTTTGCGCTTAGACCCGATCGCACTCAGTAGGTTTTGACACGGCCGCTCACAGGAGGAGATATGGCACTGAATCAAGAACTCGAAAATCTCTGCATTAACACGATAAGAATATTTTCGGCGGATGCGGTGCAGAATGCGAACGCCGGTCATCCCGGAATGCCGATGGGCGCAGCTGCGATGGCCTATACGCTTTGGACCGGTTTTCTGAAGCATAACCCGCAGAATCCTCTGTGGGTCGACCGCGATCGTTTCGTATTGTCAGGGGGACACGGATCGATGCTGTTGTACAGCTTGCTCTACCTGACTGGTTATGACCTGCCACTGGAGGAGATCAAACATTTCAGGAAGTGGGGCAGCAAAGCGCCGGGGCATCCCGAGCGCGGCCAAACCCCAGGAGTGGAGGTGACTACGGGTCCTCTTGGGCAGGGGTTCGGCAACGGGGTCGGCCTGGCATTGGCTGAGGCGTGGCTGGCAGAACGATACAACCGGCCTGGCCACACGATTGTGAATCACTATACGTACGGGATCTGCGGCGACGGAGACCTGATGGAGGGCATCAGTCAAGAAGCGGCATCGCTGGCGGGACATTTGCGCCTGGGGAAGCTCATCTATCTCTACGACCAGAACCATATTTCTCTCGCTGGGGCCACCGAGATTGACTTCACCGAAGACGTTGCAAAGCGTTTCGAAGCGTCTGGATGGCACACGCGCCTCGTGCGCGATGGCAACGATACCGAAGACGTGGCGTCCGCCATCCGGGAGGCGCAGGCGGAGAGCCAAAGACCTTCCTTAATTCTGGCGAGGACACACATAGGCTACGGCAGCCCGCACAAGCAAGATAACTTCACGGCGCACGGGGATCCGTTAGGAGAGGAGGAATTACAGTCAACCAAGAAGGCCCTGGGGTGGCCAACAACTGACAAGTTTTACTTACCTGAGGAATCGGTGGAATTTTTCCGGCGGGCGATTCCGCGTGGAGCGCAGCTAGAGGGAGAGTGGCGGAAGCGATTCGGTGCGTACAAGAAGGAGTTTCCGAAAGAAGCTGCTGAGTTCGAGTTGATCATGAATGGCGAGCTTCCAGAAGCGTGGGACGTCGACCTTCCCAAGTGGAAGCCCAGCGATAAACCGATGGCCACTCGTGCTGCGGGTGGAGAAGCCATCAATGCGCTGGCCAAGCACATTCCTAACCTGGTCGGTGGATCGGCGGACTTGAATCCGTCGACGAGAACCGCTCTGAAAGGCTTAGGAGACTTCCAGTCGACCGCGGTGTCAGGGCCGGGAACGCTCGGTGCGGTGGGCGGGGTGTGGAGCTATGCCGGGCGGAATATCGCGTTCGGTATTCGTGAGCATGCGATGGGCGCCATAGTGAATGGAATGGCGGCCCATGGTGGTGTGCTGCCGTTCAGCGCAACGTTCTTCACCTTTTCTGACTATATGAAGCCGGCTATTCGGCTCGGAGCTTTGAGCCGCCTCAAAGTTATTTACGTATTCACGCACGACAGCATTGGACTCGGCGAGGACGGCCCGACGCACCAGCCGATCGAGCATCTGGCCGGCCTGCGAGGAATACCGGAGCTCACTGTCATCCGCCCAGCCGATGCGAACGAGACTACGGAGGCATGGACTTTCGCGGTTCGGCATAACGGGCCAACACTGCTGGTGCTCACACGGCAGGGAGTACCACATCTCGACCGCACGCAGGCGAAAGATCCTGATGTGACACGAGGGGCGTATGTGCTCGCGGAAGCCGACGGTGGTTCTCCGGATGTGATCCTGATCGGCACCGGCTCGGAGGTCAGTCTCTGCATGACGGCGCGAGAGATGCTGAAGGACCGTGGAGTGCGGGCGCGCGTGGTTAGCATGCCGAGCTGGAACCTATTTGAAAACCAGGACGAGTCTTATCGCGAAGGCGTATTGCCGCGAAGTATCAAGAAGCGGGTGACCATTGAGGCTGCCTCACCGATCGGCTGGCACAAATGGGCCGGCGACGAGGGGGTGGTCATCGGCGTAGAGCGCTTCGGAGCATCGGCGCCGGGTCAGGATGTCTTCAATCATCTCGGGTTCACCGCTGATCACGTCGCCGCCGCGGCGCTTCGGGTTCTGGGTGGGAACAGCGAGGCAGATAAACAATACGGCGCGCGCGAGGCGTTTGCTCACGATGCTTCATCCGACTAATGAGCGTCATCCATGAACGAGATTTAAGGGGGATACACTCGTTTTTTCAGCGCCACGGATGCTCTCCGGCGCTCCATGCAATGGCGAGGAGAGCGATTGATCCGCACGCCTTTGACTCCTTGCAGCCCGAGGGTGCCCAAATCTGTGACAGACTACTGGGACACCGTGCAGGAAGCGCTGCCGCGGCTCGCTTCCTCTCAGCGCCCCACGTTTATGCTGTCCTGATTGCATTCGACGACTGAACTTCACGCCACGAAGTCTCTATATCTCGTCCCCCGGGCCACGAGCTATTACGGACGGGTGCGTCCAATTTTGAACTCTTGGCGCCGTGAGCAGAAGCCAGCCGCGCACGCGCCCTGGCAAGCCTGGATTTAACAGCGGATTCGGATATTTCGAGCGCTTGAGCAATCTCTCTGATTGAATAGCTATCCGCCATTTGCATCTCGATGACCTGACGAAGTCGCGGCTGAAGACTCCAGATGGATCGAAGCATACAAGCATAACTCTGGCGGTGAACACAGACATGCTCGGGGCTGGGGCCGGAGTCTCTGAATTCAAACCCAAGGATCGTATCTTCCGTTTCACCTGGACCGTCGTAGGATACTTCAGCACGCGTACGGCGTCGGCGAAGGATCATCAACGCAGAGTTAATCGCAATCCTGGTGACCCAGGTGTAGAAGCTCGATCTCTCTTCGAAGGTGTGGAGCGCCATGTAGGCTTTCAGAAAGGTGTCCTGCAAAGCATCTTCGGCATCTTCCCGATTCCTGGTCATGGTGAAAAGTTTCCGGTAGACGCGTTGCGCATAGATCTCTCTCAGTTGGGCGAAGGCGGCGGTAGACCCCGAGCGCGCCGCGGCAACGAGGTTTTGACTTTGTAACGCCTCATTCTCGTACGCAGCGAAATCAGTTGCATTTTTCTCATTGGCAGCAATCATGACGTTCTCCCTTTGAATTGGCATGCTGTGGTCTTACACAACAAGCACATCCGGATAGGCTTACATTGTCATTAAGCCAGAGGGCCGAAGTGTGATCCATTGGACCAAGGTATCGACCGACACCTACGTATCACGGGGCGTCCTACTTTCCTTCTACCGGTTCAGATTCCTACCGAAAGGTGGAACAAGTTGAGGACTTCGCAGCTACTTCTGCGAACAACTTTACAAGCGCCCGAGCCGCGATCGTCGAGCATGCAGGGATTCGGCCCGGCGATCAAACGACCGTCTGTGATAACAAAGCTCGTCAATTAATAAATCGGCCGAGTGAGTGAAATATACTTTTGTCCAGTGGGCAGCGTAATGCTGAGGTGGCGCAATTGATGATGCCGCAAGCCGATCCAATCGTGTTTGTTGTCGATGATGACGTATCGATACGCGAATCACTGGGGCCGCTGCTTCGCTGTGAAGGTTGGCAGCCCGAGACCTACGCATCGGCGCAGGAGTTCCTCGCGCGTCGCTGGGTGCCGACGCCTAGCTGTCTGATACTCGACGTTTCCCTTCCCGGCCTGAACGGTCTTGACCTGCAAAAGCGAGTGGCCGTCGAACGGCCGGAGATGCCCATTATTTTCATCACGGGCCACGGCGATGTCCCGATGACGGTCCGGGCCATGAAAGCCGGGGCGCAGGAGTTCCTCACAAAGCCGTTCCGCGAAGAAGTACTATTAGCCGCCATCCGGCAGGCCCTGCAACGCAGCCGCATCGCACTCGACCGCGAGATCGAGATGCAGGGGCTTAAGAGCCTCTATGAGTCGCTCACCGGTCGCGAACGCCAGGTGATGGCTTTGGTAGTCTCCGGCAAGGCAAATAAGCAGGTGGGCGGCGAACTCGGCATCAGCGAGATTACGGTAAAGGCGCACCGCGGCAGGGTCATGGAAAAGATGAAGGCCGACTCCATCGCTGACCTGGTTAAGATGGCCGGGAAGCTCCGCCTCAAACGCGCTTCTGGAGCGGCTGCTCCTACCACTTGACAGCATACACTCGTACAAAGGTATTGCCCCCTACTTACGTCCAATAGCAGTTCCCCCGCCCTACGCTTAATCTGAATACCAGACGGAAGTGAACGGGTTGCGCGATGCTGGCACAACCTGAGCTGCAAGCCGCGGTGGTTTTCGGAAAAACACCCGCGCGGATATGCCAGGGCCCTACGGGCACTGTCGAATAATAACTGGAGATGGTCATGGCAAAGCAGGAAGCAGCCATCGTAAACGGAGCCTCTCAAGACATCGGAGCAGCCGCCCACCATGGATACAACTAACAAGCCCGCGGTCGAACCCTCGCATACACAGCGCTCGCATTCGTTGACCGATCCGTCTTGCCCAGAATGTGAAGAACGATCGTATTTGAGAATCCTTGTAGCCGAATTGCTATACAGAAACCAGCTCCTCCGCTTTGACCTTATGGAAGCCCAAGATCAACTTGAGCGTATCGAGCGCGTGTGAGGCGATGGGTCAGGGGGATGAGCGCTACAACGGATGCTGTCCATCATGCGGCGTTTTAAATGCGGCTGGCTTGAACACTTCGCCGCCGGGTATTGCGGTCCATAAGGCCGGCGGAGCCGTCCTCGATGAGGTAGCCATCTGCATCACGCATGTAACAGCGCCATTCCCAGCCGTCCGGATTGGCTAATGACTCGGTAAGAAAGGACGCTCCTTTGTCTTTCCGTTCTTTGTGCGGGCCCTGAACTTACGCCATATCTTGATCACCGATCAACCGTCCTTTGAGCCTCTCGCGGCGGTTCGCGTGAGTTTTGATAGAGAAGCTATCCTATTCCTGTCGCCTGCGTGGTAAATTACGGGGATACGCTCCCGACAGAGGGAGAGCACTGTCCACCTAAGAGTTCGCACGATGAGACTTTATCGTAGGTGTGTTCATCTAGTGGCCCATGGTGAATTGGCGCAACCGGACTGGTCTGAGTGTCGTGGCGATTTTCGTGATCGTCGACGGCTGCATGTACGGTCAAAGTACATTCGCGAGCCTGCGTGGTACCGTGCGCGATCGGTCGGGCGCCATCGTCGCCAATGCGAAGGTGACTGTGAGGAACGCCGATACCCAGGTATCCCGCGAAACGCAAACAAATAAAGTAGGCACCTACGTCGTATTCGATCTGCCGCCTTCCCTTTATGAAATCACAATCGCGGCGCCAACTTTCGCAATCGAGCGCCGAACAAATGTTGAACTCTCCGTTAGCGCAGAGGATGTCGTGGATTTTAGTCTCAACCCGGCAACCGTCCAATCAAGTGTAGAGGTACATGTCGAGGCCAATAACATCGACCACGAGAGCGTAGCGTTAACTGGTGTGGTCGACCCCGGAGCCATGCGGGAACTCCCGTTGAACGGCCGCGACTGGACTCAACTCGCCCTACTGGAACCAGGCGTCTCGAGTATCCGAACTCAGAATGCACTGAACGGAAGCAATTCCAATCGTGGGAGTCGTGGGTTTGGTTCAGCGGTGACAATTGGCGGAACCCGCCCTGGTCAAAACAATTATCTGCTCGATGGGATCAGCCAGAACGACTACACGAACGGCCCGCCTGGCAGCGTTTTGGGGCTATCTCTTGGCGTCGACGCGATTCAGGAGTTCTCCGTCTTAAGCAACAATTACAGCGCGGCCTTCGGCGAAACATCCGGCGGCGTGATCAACGGTATATCTCGTTCCGGGCAAAACGGGTTCCATGGCGACCTCTACGAGTTTCTTCGCAACGACAAGTTTGACGCACGCAATTTTTTCGACGGGGAGAAACTCCCGCTGCGGCGGAATCAATTTGGCGCCGCTCTGGGCGGGCCGATCCGGCGGGATAAAACCTTCTTCTTCGTGAATTATGAAGGTTTGCGGCAGGCCGCTAAGAATACGTCCATCGGCATCGTACCCTCCGCCGCAGCCCGCAAAGGCGATCTCGCAGAAGGCAAGATCGTCGTCAGTCCTGCGACCGCGCCTTACTTCGCACTTTGGCCTCTACCAAACGGACCGCTTCTGGGCAACGGTGATACCGCAGAGTATGTTTTTTCTGCCGAAAACCCCGCCACAGAAAGTACCGGTTTAGCCAAGCTCGATCACAATTTTTCACCAAATGATAACCTGGCGATTTCGTGGTCGACTGATCAAGGCGAAATCAGCACTCCGGACTCGCTTAACAGTATCCTTTCCCTTAATAGTCTCCGGCGAAACACACTGGCACTCAATTCCGTTCATATCTTCGACCCGCGACTCGTCAACGCTTTCCGGTTTGGCGTCAATAGGGTGACAGCTAAGGCTCTGGATTCATCGCCGGGGAATAACCCTGCGGCATCGGATTCGAGCTTAGGAATTCTTCCGGGACGAGACGCGCCCGCCCTGACTGTGCCCGGCCTCACGACATTTACCGGTGGTGTCGGCGGTCTTTCGGCGACGAACTTCTGGTTTACAAATTTTCAGATATACGACGACGTGAGTATTCAGAAGGGAAACCACGTCATCAAGTTCGGTTGCGATTTTATTCGGTACCGTTATAACACTCGAGTCGCGGCAGACCCAAACGGTGCGTACAGCTTCGCTACGCTGACCGACTTTCTGACGAACCAGAAGCTTACCAACTTCTTTGCTGACGTCAATTATCAGGGCGGAGAGGCCAACCCGTCAGGCATTGATTTCCCCGAACGCGGGTTCCGGCAGAATGTTGCCGGTACATATGTTCAGGACACGTGGTGGTTGAGTTCCTCATTTACTTTGAATTCGGGCCTGCGATATGAGATCGCCTCCGTGCCGAACGAAGTACACGGACTTGTTTCCAACCTGCGGGACATCGACAAAACGGACCTAAACGTCGGACAGCCTCTTTTCCAGAACCCAACCTATCGCAACTTCGAACCCCGCACCGGACTAGCCTGGGTGCCATCCAGAGACAAGAAACTGTCAGTTCGAGCCGCATTTGGCATTTTCGACGTTCTGCCTTTGATTTACGAGACGGCCATGCTAGAGGCTTACAGCGGACCCTTTTCGAGCCTTGTAACGCTGGCCGATCCTCCGTCCGGGTCGTTTCCGTCAGGAGGATATCAAACGATTCTGGAATCGACTAAGACCAGCCTGCCGGTCCGGGAACCCAGCATCCAAAGTAATCCGCGGCGCAATTACGTAATGCAGTGGAACCTGAGCGTGGAGCACCTTCTTGCTCCCGATCTTCTTCTGTCGGTTGCCTATGCTGGATCGCGCGGCGTGCACATGTTCGACCTCGCGAACGACGTGGACATCGTTGTTCCGACTTTAACGCCGGCGGGCTACTTGTTTCCCTCGCCAATCGGCAGCGGTACTCGGCTGAACCCTGCAGTGGGTTCCATTCGGCAGCTCACCTGGGGAGACGGCTCCAACTACAATTCGCTCCAGACACGTGTTCAACAGCAGTTCAGGCATGGTCTCGAGTTACAGGGAGCCCTCACCTGGCAGAAAAGCATCGACGGCTATTCGTCGAGTATCTTCCCCACACAATTTCAAAATTCAGTAGGGACACTTTTCATCAATGCTCGCCTCAACCGCGGGGTGTCGGATTTCAATGTCGGTCGAGTTGCGGTAATTTACGGGCTTTGGCAGCTTCCCAAAGCCGGCGCCCCGCAACCGCTCCTGAAGGCGCTGGCCAACGGCTGGCAGATGGGAGGGATTTTCACGATAAGCGACGGGATGCCGTTTACACCTGTTCTATCCGGTGACGTCGCAGGGGAGAAAAGTTCCAGCCCTTACGACGTACCGAATCGCGTGGTTGGCCCAGCGTGCACGCACCTCACGAATCGTGGAAACACGTTGCAGTATGTAAACCTCGCGTGTTATTCGTTCCCTCGGCCAGCGAATCTGTTAGGAGATGCCGGCCGAAACTCTCTCGTGGGGCCCGACCTGGTAGAGCTGGACTCCTCGGTAGCCAGGGATTTCAACATGCATTTGTTTTCGGAGTCTGCCAAACTTCAGTTCAGGGGCGAAGTGTTCAATTTTGCAAACCGCCCGAATTTCGAGCCGCCCTTGGCGAATAACGCCCTTTACAACTCCAAAGGAGTTCCCATCGCAAGCGCGGGACTCATTACCTCAACAGCTACGACGTCGAGGCAGGTCCAAATTGCCTTACGCCTGTCCTGGTAGGAAATGGGCACTATCCGCTGGTTCTCGACATGCGCGGCAAGCTTCGCCTGCCGAACTGGTTGGGGATTCGTCTGCGTGCTTGCCTTTGCCCTTCCGTCTTTGGCCCTGAACCCCAACAACCAGATCTCGCAATATGCTCACGCTTCCTGGGGGATCGACGCCGGAATCGCGGCCGTTCGTCGGATCAAGCAGGCCCCGGACGGTTATCTCTGGCTGGCCACCCGGGCCGGCCTCTTCCGCTTTGATGGGGTCCGCTTTACGATTTTCAAAGCCGGGGTTGACACAGGTCTCGAAAGCAGCACGATCCAGGATCTCCTCATAGATCCAGATGGGTCGATGTGGGTTGCCACTCTTGGCGGCGGCCTTTCCCACTATCAAGGAGGGAGATTTCACACGTACACCGTAAGAGATGGTCTCCCCTCCCTCGATATCAATTCATTGTTCCGGGATTCGCACGGAACTCTCTGGGTGGGAACACGTGGCGCAGGGATTGCCCGGATGGTCAATGGGAAATTCGAAACATTCCCTGTTCCGATCCCTGCAAGTCGCATTACCGCGTTTATTGAAGACCCGGACCATTCGCTTTGGATCGCAACGGACGGATTCGGAGTCTTCCGTCTGCAAAATGGAACTATCAGGTCCTTCAGCGTTAAAGACGGCCTTCCCGATAACCGCGTCGTTGGACTTTACCGTGACCACGCCGGCAGAATCTGGACAGCCGGTCGGAAGGGTATCAGTTCCTGGGATGGGGTCCGGTTCGTCGCCAATGAAGCTGTCAATGCAAGTGTGGGCGAGTCTGTTTCATGTTTCGAAGATCGCGACGGAAATCTATGGGTCGGATCAACCTCCGGCCTGTTCCGCGTCCGCGGCTCGGAGGTGGACAGAATGGATCGAAGCACGGGCCTCAGCAATGATTTCGTAAATGATGTCTTTGAGGACCACGAAGGAAATCTTTGGGTAGGATTGCGCAACGGTCTAGACCGCCTGCGGAACGATCAAGTTCAGTCCATCGGCCAACCGGGTCCCGTTGTCTCGGACGCTCAGGGTATCTTGACAGCGTCGAATGGACAGATAGCGCGCGTAGCCGCTAACGGGGTCCGCCCCTTGCAAGTATCTCTGCCGAGGGGTGCCACTATATTCACCGTTTTGTCGAGACCGGATGGTGGCCTCTTGATCGGAACGGACAAAGGGTCCTTGATCTGGACCGGAAAGCACATTAGTGTCGTGCCGGAATTATCGAAATTGAGTATACGTTCCATGCTTCAGGATCGTGACGGAAGCATTTGGATCGGCACCGCCAATCGGGGACTTCTGCACTGGAAACCGTCTGCCGGATCGCGAACGCTGACTGAGACCGGCGTGCCCGACAAATGGATCATACCCCTTGCCCAGGATCACACTGGAGCTGTTTGGGCGGGCAGCTTTAGCGGGGGCGGTCTATATCGCGTAGACGGCGGAAAGGTGCAACATTTCGGCCGAGACGAAGGATTTCGATCTACGGTGATCTATTCGCTCAATGTCGATAAGCAGGGTGAGCTTTGGATTGGCTCGGCTGACGGCCTGAGTTGGTTTCAAGATGGGCATATCCGTACGGTAGATTCCCAACAGGGCCTGCCGGCCGACCAGGTCTTCGCAATTCTCGACGATTCGTTCAACCGCATTTGGTTGGGCGGGCAAACAGGTATAACTGCCATCGATAAGAAGAGCCTCTCCGAATGGGCCTCCGGAGTTCGCCACAAGCTCGACCCGGTCCTCTATCCCTTTCCTCGGGGAGTCGAGGCTGGTTTTTCTACTATGTTTTTTCCCAGCGCTGCCCGAAGCACCGACGGCAACTTGTGGTTCGGAGGAATTGGTGGATTGACCGAGGTAACGCCATTGGACCCCGCCGCTTCGCACACCTCCCATTTCCCCGTGCTGGTTGAAGACGTCACAGTCGATAGCGTCGTTCATAGTGCAAGCGGGGTGATCGGAATGCCACCGGGCACGCGCTCGATCGAAGTCCGCTACACGGCGCTCGCGCTCTCCAATGCCGAAGCGGTTCGATTCCGGTACAAGTTGGAAGGAATGGACAAGGACTGGGTTGACGCAGATACGCGTCGGTTTGCGTTTTACGACAATCTGAAACCGGGCGCTTACAAGTTTCGGGTTGCGGCCCGGGTCGGCGAGGAACAGTGGCAGGAATCGTCGACGCTGTTGCTCGAACAACTTCCATTCTTCTATCAAACCTGGTCGTTCATGCTGCTCTGCGCGGCTGCCCTCCTGGCTCTGCTGTGGGCGCTCTATCTGCTGCGTCTTCAGCAACTGCGGCATCAATTCGCCATCGGCATGGAGGCGCGCGTCAATGAGCGAACGCGCGTGGCGCGTGAGCTGCACGATACGCTGCTGCAAAGTTTTCAGGGAGCGGTCTTTCAATTTCAGGCGGCCCGTAAGCTGCTGCTGCGCGATGCGGACAACGCGATGCAGGTCATCGATGAGGCAATTCAAGCGGCGGAGGAAGGCATTACGGAGGGACGTGCTGCCATCCATGACCTGCGTCCGGAACCAGCCGCGCAGCGCGATCTTCCGGAATTATTGAATGCAGCAGGTCGCGAATCGGCGACGGCTCAACAACCCGAAGGGCCCCCTCCGATCTTCAGCGTGATCGTCGAAGGCAAGCAACAGACTTTGCCGCCGATCCTTCAGGATGAGGTCTACCGGATCTCGCGAGAGGTGATTCGGAATGCCTTCGCACACGCTAGTGCCAGCCGCATCGAGGTCGAGATCCGATACGATAAGGATCAGCTTCGAGTGCGTGTCCGCGACGACGGAAAAGGGATCGATGCAAAGATTCTCGCGGCCGGCGGAGAACCTGGACATTGGGGCATATCGGGGATGCGCGAACGGGCTCAGCGGATTGGATCGCGCTTGGATTTCTGGAGCGAGATGGGCGCAGGCACCGAGGT
The DNA here is from genome assembly GCA_963834445.1 of uncultured Acidobacteriaceae bacterium. Lineage (GTDB taxonomy): Bacteria > Acidobacteriota > Terriglobia > Terriglobales > Acidobacteriaceae > PALSA-350. The sequence goes on along the minus strand of CAWIBU010000009.1, from coordinate 643,489 downwards.
GCAACTGACGGTTCCCGCTGCGATGGCGTATGAAAAGCGTCGTCCTAACCGTCGATTCCGGCTGCTACCCAGGGCAGGTAGCGATGAGTAGCATTCCTGGCTTGATTCGAATTCTCGCCGTCGACGACCACGCTCTTCTGCGCAAGGGCATTGCGGCTACGATCAACGCTGAGCCCGACATGAAGCTGGTCGCCGAGGCGGCGAACGGTGAAGAGGCCATCGAGAAGTTCCGTACCCATCGCCCAGACATAACTCTGATGGATATTCAAATGCCCGGTCTCAATGGGATCGAGACTACGATCCGTATCCTGGCTGAATTTCCAAACGCGCGCATCATTGTCCTTACGACCTATAGCGGCGATGTGCAAGTGCTGCGTGCCTTGCGTGCCGGCGCACGGGCCTATCTATTGAAAGGCCATGATCGGGAACTCATCGAAACGATCCATACGGTCATGGAAGGGCGAAAAAGAATACCGCCCGAGGTCGCCGCGGAGCTCGCTGAACACGCCACCGACGATCAATTGACCGAGCGCGAAATTGAGGTTCTGAAGCTGATTGCAACGGGAAACTCCAACAAACAGATCGCCGACCTGCTCTTCATCGCGGAGGCGACCGTGAAGAGCCGCGTCACCAACATCCTCTCGAAGCTTAACGCCAGCGATCGAGCTCATGCCGTCACAATCGGCCTGAAACGCGGAATCATCGAGATCTAATCATCCGAAAGTATGAATGCTGTTCCGCGTTTCAGACGTTCCCAGAGTGTTGCGAGGGGAGATACGCTCCCTGAGGGGGTTCCTTGCAACGACTCTTCTCCACGTTCGCGAACGGCTGGCCTGGCTTCGGCCTTCTGCTGCAACGATTAGTCCTGGGCGTTGCTCTGCTCTACCATGGGGCCGCTGTGCTCCGGGAAACGCCTGCCGCTGGGCCGATTGTGCCGGAATTAACCGGAAGTATCCTGGGATTTTTCATACTGGCAGGCTTGTGGACCCCCGCAGTAGGTGCGCTGGTCGCGGTCGTGCAGGTGTGGATCGCCTTCACAGGAGCCGGCGATGATTCGGTGGCAATCATTTTGGCGGCCCTTGGCGGCACGTTGGCGATGATCGGCCCAGGGGCCTGGTCGATGGATGCTCGGCTCTTCGGAAGAAAGCATATCGGTAATTGAACGCATGCCGCGGGTTGCACTCTGTCTCACCACCTAAAGTATGAAAATCGGGCACACGAAGGAACGAAGAAGGTTCCTTCTATCTGGGGTTGTCGGCTCTCTTGGCAAAGTTGCATAGTGATTCTCGTACCCTGATGCGTCCACTCTGAGTTGTTGATTCAGAAAGTGTCGAATCGACGAATCCTCAGTTAACATCCCCTTCCTCCTTCCACCAGAGGTCAATATGCTTGATTCGAGTCCGGTCATCCCTTCCGAGCAGGCGATCCCAACGAAGTTCGACCTGATCGTCTCCTACAAGCAAGCCGACTTTCAGCGATCGGTGCAAAATTCTTTCCACTGTCACCGCGATGAAAGCAGGGACAAGCGCTTGAATGACGGCATCAAGGACGAGAGCGTGATCCTGCGTACGCGAGTCGATCAGGCACAGCGCTTGGATGAGCAAGAGCGGATTGCAAATGAAGTTGAGCGGCGGGTTGCGGAACGAACGAGGGAGATTGCTGAAGCCAACGAAGAGCTGCAACTGCAGGCTGGACTGCTGCAGCATCTTCCCGTATCCGCCTGGACGCTCAACCCCGACGGTACACCCGATTTCGTGAATCAGGTTTGGCTCGACTTCGCCGGTCAGACCCTCGATTTCGTAAGGTCGCACCCCGAGGCCTGGATGACCGCGGTCCACCCTGAGGACCGCGAAAGAACATCGCGGGCCTTTTGGGACGGAATACGCGCGGGAATGGGATTTTCGATAGAGACCCGATCTCTCCGCGCTCAGGATGGGACCTATCGCTGGCATCTTCAGCAAGCCGTCGCCTTGCGCGATGCAGAAGGAAGGGTCTTCAAGTTCGTCGGTACGACGACGGATATCGACGATCAGAAGCGTACCGAAGAAGCACTGCGCCAGGCGCAGGGCGATCTTGCCCGCATCAACCGGGTGACAACCATGGGCGAGTTAACGGCATCCCTGGCTCATGAAATCTGTCAACCGATCAGTGGTGCTATCACAAACGCCAACGTCTGTATGCGCAAGCTCGGGCAGGATGAGCCTGATCTCAATGAAGTGCGCACGGCTGTCACCAGAATTGGAAGAGATGCACAACGTGCTGCTGCGATCATCGCCAGGATCCGCTTACAATTCGAGCGGGGCGCCGTGACTCGAGAGATTATTGATGTTAACGAAATCACTCGAGAAACCGTTGCCCTGCTGCGCGGCGAGGCAGTGCGACACAACATATCGGTCCGGACGGAACTGGCAGCCGATCTCCCTCAGATTGTTGGAGATCGTGTGCAATTGCAGCAGGTCGCGATGAATCTAATCATCAACAGCATCGAAGCGATGAAGGACGTTGATGGAATACGAGAGCTGGTCATCAAGTCGCAGCGAGCTGAAAACGAGCAGGTTCTTGTGTCGGTGAGTGATACCGGCATAGGACTTCCGCCTCAGCTCGCGGAACAAATATTCGACCCGTTCTTTACCACCAAACCGAACGGCACCGGCATGGGACTTCGCATCAGCCGTTCCATCATTGCGTCGCATGGTGGGCATCTGTGGGCGGTCGGTTCGCCCGGGCGGGGCGCCACTTTTCACTTGAACCTGCCCGCCACGATGCCTGGCGATTTGAAGGCTTATCCGCAAGGGATAGAGAACGTGAATGTGGCACCGGGACCCTCATTCGCAACTGCCCACAGCCGCCCGCCGTGGGCTTCAATGATCGAGCGGCTCACCGAGAGCCCGATCCCCATACCCTCCGGCTTCGTGGTATAGAAAGATTCGAAGAGCCGATTTGCGATTGCAGGGTCAAGGCCGATTCCGGAATCCTGGACTGTGACGCAGACGTTCTGATCGACTTGCTCAGTGCGAATCAGCAACCGTCTTGGCCTGTCCTCGACGTTACGCATCGCATCGGAGGCATTCCGGACAAGATTGAGAATGACCTGCTGAAGTTGAATGCGGTCTCCCTGCACAATCGGCAAACCCTCCGCAAATTCATGTTGCAGAATGGCCCCGTCCCTCTGTAGATCGCTGAGCAGAAGCGCAATTACCTCACGCGCAGCTTCATTGAGGTCCATCGCTTCCAAAGTTGGTTGTTTCTTGCTATAGAGCGTCCGCAGTCGCGTGATAACGTCAGACGCTCGATTCCCGTCCCGTATTGTTCGTCTCGCGGTTTCTCGAGCTCCATCGAGGTTTGGGGGATCAGCGTTCAACATGCGAAGGCACGTGCCTGCGTTGGTGATGATGCCCGACAACGGTTGGTTGACCTCGTGCGCAATCGACGCCGTCATCACCCCCAGGCTCGTGACCCTTACGACGTGCGCGAGTTCTGACCGTGCCTTGGTGAGTGCCTCTGCTGAAAGCCGACGCTGGGTCACATCCTGAACCGCGCCAATGTACTCCGGTTGATCGCCATCGCCTCGATTGCGAGCGACGATGTGTAGATACTTGACCGAGCGGTCCGGCATTTGCAACCGGAGCTCAAATTCCATATCACTGCCTTCCTGGCGTGATCGCTCCACTTGCTCCTTGAACATTGGCAAATCTTCAGGGTAGATACGAGTAGAGATTCGCTCAAAGGTAACCAACATCTCGTGGTCAAACTCGAAAATGCGAGAGAGCTGCTTTGACCACGTGATCTCATCGGTCGCCACACGCCACGTAAAGCTACCGGTCAGGCTAAGGCGCTGGGATTCAGTGAGAACTGCCTCACTCTGCCGCACTTTCTCATCAGCCTGTTTCCAATCGTGCGTGTCCAAAATTGTCCCGTGCCACTTAAGAATGCGGCCCTGCTGATCGAGCAATGGGACCGCGGATACCAGGCACCACCGGTAGGTGCGATCGGCGGCGTGGAAGGTGCGAACCTCGACTCGGTACGGCGCCCCGGCTTTAACAGAGGACATCCAGGCGCGCTCGGCTCGACTTACGTCATCAGGATGAATCGTTTGCTGCCAACCGTAGCCCATTACTTCTTCGGCCGAGAAGCCAGTGTATTTCAGATAGCGCGCGTTACAGTAATCGACAACACCTTCGGATGTGGCGCTCCAAAGCATCTCGGGAATGGTTTCGGTCATCTCCCGCAGGCGGAGTTCGTTCGCGCGCACCTCCTCTTCGGCACGCTTCTGGTCGTCGATGTCGGTGGTCGTACCGACGAACTTGAGAACTTTTCCTGCTGCATCGCGCAAAACCACGGCTTGCTGGAGAAGCCGGCGATAGACTCCGTCGCGAGCGCGGAGAGACCGGGTTTCTATCGCAAAACCCTGTCCCGCGCGTATACCTTTCCAAAAGGCCCGCGATGCCGCTTCGCGATCCTCGGGGTGAACCGCGGTCATCCAGGCCTCGGGATGCGAGCGGACGAAATCGAGAGTCTGACCGGAGTATTCGAGCCAAACCTGATTCACGAAGTCTGGTGTTCCATCAGGATCGAGCGTCCAGGCGGATACAGGAAGACGCTGAAGAAGCCCAGCCTGGAGTTGCAGGTCAGAATAGAGGGTGGCATTCTCAAGCGAAATAGCGGCCTGCGAAGCCAGCAACTGCAGCACCGCAACGCGGTCGGGAGTGAAGGCAAACCGCGCCAGATTATTCTCCAGATAAAGTGCACCGACAAGCTCCTTCTGCTTGACGATTGGCAGGCACAGTACGGACCTTGAGCGCTTCCGCTCCACATATTCATCTCGGGAATACACGTCGTCCGCCGAAGCATCATCCAGAAGCACCGTCTCCTGGGTTCGCATTACATAATGCAGAGCGGATTGAGGGAGATCAGCCGGCGTAACGGTTAGCTGTCGAACGACAACCTCGACGATGCCCTGGCCGGTGCTAGCCTCCGCTTCAATCCGGGGATCGCCGCCTCGAAACAGGATTAACAGACTTCGCTCTGCCCCCGCATGTTCGACCGCGATGCGCATGAGCTTCTCGATCAGCCTGGGCAGGATCATCTCACTCGAGATGGCCTGCGATGCCTTCACTACCGTCGCGACATCCAACTGCCCCTCTGGCCGGCCGATCATGGCCGAAGGGACGGGAGCCCCTTCCTCACGCAGGCGCGGATACCGTTCGTCCAGTTGCGCTACCTTGCCATCGGCGCCCCAACGCGCATAGAGGTATCGGGCATCTTTCCAATATGCATTGGCAACCTTCTCCAAGCCGCGAGTTCGATAGAACTGCGCCGCCAATTCGTTAGCGAGCGCTTCGTTGTGGACAAAGTTGTTTTCGCAAGCTGACCTGATCGCCTTTTCGTACAGGCACTCGGCGTCCAGGTCCCGGCGTTGCACGCGGGCAAGCTCCGCGCCAACCAGCGCGGCGCGATTCTCGAAATTTTCGGGGCAATTCTCCGCCCATATTTCCAGCTGTCTGTGGTGGGCCGCCAAAGACTCAATATGTTCCTCGCACTCTGTGGGGCGCGCAGATAGGTTGCCGTCATGGTTGGAATCCTGGTTGGAATCCGGGTTGGAAACCACGCTCGCACAGGATGCCGCGTGAGAAAGTGCAGCATAGAAGTGATACTCGGCGGTCTCAAACATAGCGGCAGATGTCCAGAGTATGGGTCGCGCCTTCGCTGCAGCCTCGAGCGCCGAAGAATAATCCCCAGCAAAGAAGCGTGCCTGCAACTTACGAATCCAGTACCAGCACTCCGGCAGCTTCGCCGCCGGGTTGCCTGTAAAGTGCTGCTCGATCAGCGCCTCGCTCACGTGTCCGTCATCGAAACAGCCAAACTGGTAAGTCAAACCACGCAACGTTCTGATGAGGCCAAGTTGCGTTGCGATCACGTCAATCAGATGACTGAACCTCATCTTTTCGGCAAACTCGAGACCGTTCTCAGCCTGGCGCTGCGTCTCAGCCAGTGGATCGCCGACGGCGAGAAAGTTTGTATTCAGGTTGTTGAGGCTGTACCCCACGACGGTAAGATCACCGACCTTGGTCGCCGCTTCGAGCGCCTGCCGCATGAGTCCACGGCAATCTCGCACGTGCTTCGTCCACGGTACGATGAACTCGGCAAACCAGACACAGGTCCGACCCTGGAAACGCGCCAAGCCACGTTTCTCGACCAGCTCATAGCCAAGCTGACCGAATCTAAAGCCAGCTTTGTAGTGGCTGAATTGCGGCCCGGCGATCTTTCCGAAAAACACATAAGCGACGCATGAGCCATCGCTGTTGCCCCGCTCGATGCTGAGACTAATCGCCCTGCAGATAACCATGGCAAAAAGGTTCGAATCGGTAAACAATGCCGCAGGCAACACCCTGGTCAACACGTCAAGAGTCGCGATCGACGTCGGGTCGTTCATCAGGGGCAAGTCAAAAACCTGCTCGATCTCGCGACTTCCGAGCTTTGACCAGATCCGGTCATATTCGCTACGTGCTTGCTCCTCGGTTGGATGGACCGGCCATTCGAGCCCCATATGCCGGAGATAGTCTAGACAGGCGGCTACAGCACGATCGGGTTGTTCGAGAACCGTAAACAAATCGATGCGCAAGCACTCGACGGCTGCTCGCTCGACTGTGCTGGCGGTGCGGGATGAAAGCATGGTCAAGCTCTTCTCTGCGACGGCCAGCTCGCCGGTCAGGAACTCGCATTCGGCGCGATGCAATTCCAGTTGAAAAACGAGATCGTGGCAGCCCTCCCAAAAGTCATTCGCCAATAGCGCTTCGCCTGCGATGAAATATTGAAGGGCTGAGGCGTAGGCGGTAGAAGCTTTGGCCCGATTGCCGGCGACGAGATTTAGCTCAGCCAACAGGAAGCGCTCATTTTCTGTAGCGATGAGCTGGGCTCCACGGTTGAACTGACTCACGATCTCAAATATCGCCTCTTCACGCTTTTCTGCATGTGTGTGTGCATGCAGCAATCTGCCTATTCGCAGATGCGCCTCGGCCCGCGCTTCTTGCGCAATCAGCGAATAGGCTGCCTCCTGCACGCGATCGTGCGCAAACCGGTAGAAGGCCTCAGAGCGGACAATCAGTTCCTGATGGATAGCTTCCCACAAAGCTGCGTCGGTCTCTTGTTCAGACATCTCAAGAACTGCGAAAAGCGTTGCCGCGTCGGCGCTATTGCCAATGCACGCAAATTGTTGGAGCGCCTCTTGTGTTGTCACTGGAAGCCGGTGCAACCTATCAATCATCAAGTCCGCTACGTTGTCGGTGTAACGCTTAGCGCGAATGGCATCCAGATCCCAGCGCCAGCGGGCAGCTGCATACTCGAAAGTAATAAGGCCCTCTTCCCCCAGGGCCTGAATAAACTGAATGGCAAAAAACGGGTTGCCGGCAGTCTTCTGGTGTATCAGGCGCGCTAGCGACGTCGCGGGTTGCGGTTCACAATGAAGAGTATCTGCAATCAAGTGTGCCAGGTCGTCAGAGCCCAGCGGTGCTAGCCGAATCTCTTGTAAGGAGGCTCCGGCTTGACGGATCGCGGACAGCATACGCATCAGTGGATGCGCCGAGTCGACCTCATTGTCTCGATAAGCGCCCACCACCAGCAGGTATGCCAGATCTTGCTGGACCAGCAAATCCTGCAGAAAGTCGAGCGTCGCCGCATCAAGCCACTGCAAATCGTCGAGAAACAGCGCCAGCGGATGCTCCCGGCGCGCGAAGACGCTGATGAACCGCCGAAAGATCAAATGCGAACGAGCTTTCGCCTCCAGAGGCGGTAAAGCAACTACAGGCGGCTGCTCTCCTAGGATTAGTTTCAATTCAGGAACAAGGCCTGTCAAAAGAGAGCCATTCGGACTTAGAGCCTGATGGAGATCGTCTCGCCATTCGTTCAGCTCGGCTTCAGGCTTCCCCAATAGGGGATGGATAAGTTTCTGGAATGCCTCCGCCACAGTAGCGTAAGGAATGTCGCGCTTGTATTGATCGAACTTGCCTGAGGTAAGTAGACCCCGGGGTGGAACGAGGGATTTGTGCAGCTCATTGACAACAGCTGATTTACCAATGCCAGAGTATCCTGACACAAGAACTAACTCTAGTCTTGCTCCGGCTACGACGCGATCGAACGCCGCAACCAGACTATCTACCTCGAGCTCCCTGCCGTACAGTTTCTCCGGTATCAGCAATCGGTCCGACAAGTCTTCCGCGCCCAAAGAAAATGAATTGATACGACCGTGCAACAGCCACTCCGTCAGGCAGCGCCGGAGGTCGGCTTCCAGCCCCGTGGCGGTCTGGTAGCGCTCCTCGGGGTTTTTTGCGAGCAGCTTCATGATGATGTCGGAAACTGCCCCCGGGACCTCCTCGGAGCGTGCCGTTGGAGGGTCCGGCTTCTTCGCTATATGGCAGTGAACCCACTCGACGGGCTCGGAAGCTGTAAAGGGAAGAAGCCCGGTGACCGTTTGATACAGAGTAGCCCCAAGCGAGTAAAGATCGCTTCGGGAGTCTATGGAGCGATTCATTCGGCCCGTCTGCTCTGGCGCCATATAAGCAAGCGTTCCTGAGATGGACTCTAGAGGTTCAGGCGCTTGATGTTCCCGCCTTAGGCGTGAGGCGATGCTGAAACCCGTAAACCAGACCCGGCCGGTTACGGAATCGAGCAGAATATTAGCGGGCTTAATATCTTTGTGGACCAGTCCGCTTTCGTGTAACCGTCTCAGCGACGCCGATATGGCGACGGCTACCCGCAGAAATTCCGCGATCTCGATGCGCGGACGAATGAAATGGTGGAGCGGCTTCCCTGCCTGATACTCGAGCAAAAGCATCGTCCGCCCGCGCTCACGCTCCAACCTAAGCGGCCGCAGTGCCCACGCACTGTCAAGGTATTCCCTAAGTCCATATTCGTGCGCGAAACGATGGATGCAGCCAGGCGTCGGGTGCTCTCCTGCAGGAGCCACAGCCACACATTCAAAACGGGTGCCATCGGGATGATCGCGCCAGGCCCTGCTGTAGACGCGTTCTCCGTCCTCCCACAGCACCGCGGACAGGCCATTGTCACCATCAGCGCCGAACCAAGGTGGTTGGCTCATTGATTGGATCCCTTTGATCGATTCGCGGAAACCGCCGCATTCGTAAGGTCAAAATGAGAATAAACAACAATTTGCCACGCTTCAAGTGCACTGCCAATCCTTAAAGGCGGGAAAGTGCGTCCAGGACGGCCCGTAGGGCGGAAATCCGGCGAACGGTCGGGTGCCCCACGCTGCCCCCTATACCAACGAAGACGCGGCGTCTCGATAGGTTCAGTCGTTCCAGAAGTTTCATCGCGACCATAGTTCCTTCCGACGCATCCTCTCCTTCGAGCGCGGTCAGCGTGGTCTTTGTTCGGACTAAATCGACGAGGTGTCTTCAATGCTGCTCCAGGAGATATGTCGAAAGGGTATCTTTCAAGCACTCCCTTTCGAACAAGCATTGTTACTTGTGACTGCTGCCCGAAATGCAACGCAGCTTTGCCGGCAATCACTACGGGTCCCTTGTAGATTTCAGAGCAATACGTGCTCTTACATACCCATAGACATCTAACGCGAAGAGATAGACCGATACCTTCGTACAATTGTTTGCCGCCTTCCCCTCTGGCTTAATTGCAATTGTTCTGGACGAACATCAGGACGGCGCCAGAAAACTTTCATTTGTGAAGGAGAACACGCGATGCCCGAACTCAAAAGAAACTCTGTGGGCCCGTCCTGGGTTGACGGAAGGGGAAGAAAGGAGCGCAGCGCGGCGCTAAAACATAAGCTAATGCTCGGCCTAATCAGTGCAATGCTGGGCGCTTGGCTTCAAGGTTGCACGGCAGACAAACCTCCTTCCCGGGAGGGAGCGGCCCTGGCCAATGCCGCCAAAGATGTTGCCATTCCATTGGAAGCAGGGGGGAAAAAGAACCCGTTGCCTGAGACGGATGAAGTCGTGAGCCAGGGCCAGGAAGTGTTTCTGGGGACCTGCGCCCAATGCCACGGTGCGGATGGGCGCGGAGAGACTGACGTCGGGCGCAACATGGGGCCTCCGGCCATGAACCTGAGCTCACCGCACGTGCAGCACTGGAGCGACGCGGAACTCTTTTGGATCATACAGAACGGCGTTCGCCTAACGGGCATGCCTTCCTGGAAGTCGACCATTTCCGAAAACGATACCTGGAAGCTTGTGGGTTTCGTCCGCCACCTTCCGCGCCTGGACACTGCCTCCGGCTCCACGGAAGTCGCGTCACCGTCAAAGGGCGCGACTTCCACGCAGGACAAGTACGCCCTCAAAATACCGGATGGGCTCGCGTTGTCTGAGTTCAGGGGATACGAAGGCTGGCCGGTGATCGCGATTAGTCATAACGGAGGTACGCTCGCTGCAATCCTCGGAAATCCTGTAATGATCAACGCCTATAAGGCGGGTATTCCCGGTAACGGCAAGCCCTTTCCAGATGGCGCCAAGATGGTGAAGGTTCATTGGAACGCGAAAGTGAATCCCGCAGAACCAGGTGCACCGACGGTACCAGGTACTCAGCATGACGTTGATCTCATGGTGAAAGACAGCAAGAGGTTCGCCGGCAGCGGCGGATGGGGTTATGGTGCGTTCGAATATGACGCGACATCGAATACGTTCACGCCCGCGAACTTGAAAGACAAGCCACCGCAGGGGAACGACGCTAAGTGCGGGTTCGCGTGCCACACGGCAGTGAAGACAAAAGATTACGTTTTTACCGACTACGAGCGCAGATGAATGGTGGTTTGCTCTGATTGTCTTGCAGAATCAGCGGATGAGCCTGGTCGATCGGAATAGGAGCGACAATGGGCAGCGTACAAATCGAACAGAACAGCTATGAGATGCCGCCACAAGAGGGAATGAGCATCGCGCATTTTCTAACCGTTGGCGACATCAAAAGGTCGGCTCGCTACTACGAAAAGGTCTTCGGTGCTCGCATTCTGAGCCTGGGCGACGGCAATGCACCTGGCTATCTTCAGCTCGCGAATATCTGGATGATCGTGAACGTGGGGGCGGCCCGACTGTGGACAAGCCGACGGTATCGCTCAGCGTCCCCGACCCTAATCACCTCAGCAGCTTTTTGAATTTCCGGGTTGCGGATATTCAAACGTTCGCCACCCTCCCACAAGACCTCAGAAAGACCATCCTCACCATCACCGCTGACCCAAGGTAATTGGCTCATGATTGGACTCCTTCGATCGACTCGCGGCAGCCGCCGCATTCGTAGCCGTCAAAGTGAGGATAGACAGAAAATTACCATGCTTTGCGCGCACTGACGATTCCTACATGTCGGTCAGTGCATCGAGGAAAGGCCGGTCGAGCTGGAAATCGGCGTCTTACTGATATATGTCAGGACCACTTCAAGCCGGCAGGATCAAGATCAGCTCGTGTGCGTCTCCGTGATGATGGCAGGGGAATTAATTCAAAGATCTTGGAGGCTGGGGGAAAGTCCGGACATTTTGGCGTTCCGGCCTGCGCGAGCGTGCGCAGAGAATTGCAGCGCGGGGGGATTTTCAGGAGGCAGTCTTAATTGGCTGCACTGGTTCGTTCACTCACATCGTCAGCACAACGCGAAACTCCGCGTTACCACTCATCATGCGGGCATATGCCTCGGCGGCCTTTTCCAAAGGGTAGGCTTCGATCATGGCGCGTACACCGCGCATCTCAGCAAAGCGAAGCGTGTCCTCTGAATCCGCTGGAGTTACCCCTGCCCATCCTTCTATAGTCTTGCCGCCCCTGATGAGTTGAAGGGGCGCAAACTCTATGGTGCCGGCAGAGACACCGATCAGCAGAAGCTTGCCGTTCGGACCCAAGCCGCCAATCAGTTCGGTCATTGCCCCGGGGTCTGGCGCTGTCGCCAGAATGACTCTTGCGCCGCCTAATTGTTGTAGCTCTGCTGCTGCGTTTTTTACTTTGCTGTCGATATACACATCGGCGCCAAGTTCCATCGCCAAAGATTCTATTTTCGAGCCGCGTCCGATTGCAGCGACCCTGTAGCCAAGTTTGTTGGCGAATTGAATTCCGAGGTGCCCGAGTCCGCCGATCCCTTGCACCGCGACCAAGTCACCTGGCAGTGCGCCCGCATATCGAAGGGCGTTGTACGTGTTGCTTCCAGCGCACAGCAGCGGCGCCACATCGACATCGCTAAGAGCATCTGGGATCGGGACTAACGCTTCGACGGGAGCCAGCATGTACTCCTGATAGCCGCCGTCATAGTTGATGCCGGGATTCTTCTCATTGCGGCAGAGTCGATAATCTCCGCGTCGGCACTCGGGACAGGTGCCGTCGTGGCCTCCGTGCCAGCCAACGCCGACCCGTTGGCCTATTCGCCATTCAGTCACTCCATTCCCTAATGCATCCACCACGCCAGCGACTTCATGCCCTGGAACCCGCGGATAGGGAATACCTGGCCGGCGGCCTTCGACGATGATCGCATCGCTGCGGCACACTCCACATGCCTGAACCTTGATGCGCACCTGTTCCGGGCCTGGATCGGGAACCTTGAGGTCATTGATTCTAAGATCGCCGCCAGCTGCGGCCACCTGGACAGCCCTCATGGTTGCGACTGCGGTCGTCATAAATTCACCTACTTCCTGATCGTTTTGCGTTTACCTGAGTCAGACCCCGGCTCCACTCGTGTCATTAAGCCCGAAGCGCAGACGCGAAGCCATTAGACGAAAGTATCGATAGCGACCAAGGTCTAATGCGGACTGCTGCGCGACCACTACAGTCGAGTGGGCAGGAGCCGATCACACTGGAATGATGCGAAGCGAGCAATGAGGCAAAGGTATTGCCGACGCATCGGTGTCAACGGCCCTATCACTCGGACAACTTCACACTTACTTCACATTGAAGCTTCGACTTCGTCTTAACCGGTAACTTATGTGGACTGCTCTCCAGTCAACACCAAGGTATCTGCGATACCTTGGTCCAATGGTGGTGGGTTCCAGCGTGTGGCTTAATCACATCTACCACTCGCGGAAGGAACATCCCCATGCGCACGATCAACCATTTCATCAAGGGTGAAAGCGTCACGCGCACTGGCGCCGTGACCAGCCCGGTCTACGATCCGAGCACCGGCCATGTGCAGGCCCGGCTGGAGCGCGGTGACGCCGCAATCGTGGCGGAGGCGGTCGCGGCCGCTAAGGCGGCGCAACCGGCCTGGGCCGCAATTAACCCCCAGCGCCGGGCCCGGGTGATGTTCGCGTTCAAGGCATTGATTGAAGAGCATAAGCAGGAACTCATCCACCTGATGTCTTCCGAGCACGGCAAATTGCTGGACGACTCCATGGGCGAGCTGCAGCGCGGCCTGGACGTGGTGGAGTTTGTCTGCGGTGTCCCACATTTGCAGAAGGGCGAATTCACCCAGGGCGCGGGCCCTGGCATCAATGTCTATTCGATTCGCGAACCATTAGGCGTCGTCGCCGGAATTACGCCGTTCAACTTCCCCGCCATGATCCCGCTCTGGATGCTGGCCCCGGCCATCGCCGTCGGGAACGCCTTCATTCTGAAACCGTCGGAGCGCACCCCCTCCGTTGCCGTTCGGCTGGCGGAGCTCGCCAACGAAGCCGGCGTGCCGCCGGGAATCCTAAATGTCGTGCTTGGTGGCGAGGATGTTGGCCAAGCCATTACTGATCATCCGCAGATCAAGGCCGTAAGCTTTATCGGCTCGACGACTGTGGCGAAGTTGGTATACGCGCGCGGCGCGGGTAACGGCAAGCGTATGCAGTGCATGGGCGGAGCCAAGAACCACGGAGTCATCCTACCTGACGCCGATCTTGACCAGGTCGTCGCGGATGTGCTCGCCGGTGCCTTTGGCTCCGCCGGCGAGCGGTGCATGTCTATGCCGGTGATCGTTCCCGTTGGGCAGAAGATGGCCGAGGCTGTTCGCGAGCGGCTGCTGCAACAGATACCGAATCTGCGGATCGGCGTCTCCACTGATCCCGATGCGCAAATGGGTCCGGTCGTCACCGCCGAACACAAGAAGAAGATCGAAGACTATATCCAGATGTCTGCCGACGAGGGTGCCGAGTTGGTCATCGACGGCCGGCGCCGGAGCTTACCGGGCCATGAGGAGGGCTTTTTCTTGTGGCCGACCCTGATCGATTACGCAACGCCTTCCATGAAGAGCTACCAGGACGAGATTTTTGGCCCCGTGCTGCAGATCGTTCGTGCGGAGACGTTCGAGGAGGCACTGAGCTACCCGAACCTCCATCACCAGGGCAACGCCGTTTCGGTCTTCACGCGCAGCGGAGATTGGGCCCAGCGTTTCGTTGGCCAGGTCGCAGTCGGTATGGTGGGTGTCAATTTTCCCATGCCAACGCCGGTCGGCTATTACAGCCACGGCGGCTGGAAGGACTCAGCTTTTGGAGACCTTAATCAATATGGCGAGGACAGCTTCCGCTTCTTCACCCGCACCAAGGTCGTAACCCAGCGCTGGCCGCACGCCGGACCGGCCGCCAACCGAGGACTCGAGGCGGCGGATCATCTTCGAAAGGCGTAGCTATGAAAGGCTTTGCCATGCAGAACCGGATGAAGCGAAAGGACGCTTACGACATCTACTTCTGCGTTCGCAATTACCCGGGCGGAGTCGGGGTCCTGGCAGTCGACTGCCAAGAGGTTGCCAAACACGACAGCGGTCGAGAGGGCTACTCCTACATTCGAGAGAAATTTGCATCCGTCGAGAGCTATGGACCGACCTCGGTAAGACAGTTTGTGGAAGCGACGCACGCCCTAGCCAACCTGACACCGGAGCAATGGCAACAAGATGCTTTCGGTCAGGTGGACGCCTGGTTGGACAGGATGGGTGGCTAAGCTTTCAGACAGTGGCGTTTTCAAGTCAGCTTCAAGAAACTTACCCTCCCGCCCCCACGTTTGAAGAAGTACATGTAGACCTTGTGCGACGCTCCGTCGTAGTGAGACATGGGCAAAAGATCAGGAGAAGAAGATGCGAAGAAATGAGCGTGCTGACGATCTCGTTCGGGCATTAGCCGCCCGGCGTGCTGTGCCTCGGCACTCCGCTCAGAGTTTGTATCTTTAATTTTTGAAAATTCAATGCTCAAAACAAACGGGATAACTTGAATTTTTCTAAATTAGCCCAAAAAGCCACAAACTCTCAGGGCGTCTATGACGTACGCAGTCGAACGACCGAAGCCATTCAATCCTCAACTCTATCATTTTATTAGACTTATGGTGGGCGCTGCAGGATTCGAACCTGCGACTTCCACCGTGTGAAGGTGGCACTCTACCGCTGAGTTAAGCGCCCCCGGGGCATGCCGTAGTTTACACGAAGGTTCGGGGCCAGCCCAAGCGCCGGCCAGTGCCTGGCGGGTGCTGCTATCCCACAAAACTGGGCGAGACCGGGGCTTGGGGCAACAGTTACAATCCACTCACCGATGGCGCTTCCTCCCCCCAGGCCGCATGACACCCCCCATTCCCGGGGACTACCGCCTGTTTTCGAAGAAGATCAAGAGGACGCGAAAAACCCTGCCCATTCCGCGCAACCTAGTGGGGACCACGGGGTTACAACCGATATGGGTACCGTAGCCATTGCGCAGAACGGATTCCAAGGCACGCAGACGGGGAGAGCGATGCCTGCCGGTGTGGACTGGTCGCAGCTCTCTGACGCGGAAATCATGTTGCGCGTGAGCGCCGGGGATGACTCGGGCTTCGGCATCCTGATTGAGAAATATCGTAAGCAAATCGTTCACTTCATGTTTCGCATGTCGCGGAACCAGGCAGTTGCCGAAGAGCTGGCACAAGAGGTTTTTCTGCGTGTATACCGTTCGCGGCAAACCTACCGGGCCGAGGCGAAATTTAGTACGTGGCTCTATCGCATCGCGACCAACCTGGGCGTGAACCACGCGCGCGATACCAAATATGAACGCACCGCGCAGAACGTCTATCTTGACCAACCCGACCCGGAGACGGGTACCAGCCCCGATGTGGCGGATAGCACCCTCAGCGTGGAGCAGGAACTGGTGCGCGCGGAACGCATGAACGCCATCCGCCAACATGTAATGGCTCTGCCTGAACGGCAACGCAACGCGGTGCTGATGCATAAATACCAGGAGATGGATTACAAAGAGATTGGCGACGTGCTCAAGCTGAGCGAGTCAGCGACCAAGTCTCTTTTGTTTCGGGCTTACCAGACACTGCGCGAAAACCTGAAGGATTTTGCTTAACCGGAATTGAGGAAGTTATGACTTGCGTTGAGATGAACAAATTGCTGTTTGAGCGTCCACTGCCGGACGAAGCCCGCGAACACATCGCAGAATGTGCCGGTTGTGCGGGCGAGCTGGCCGCCATGGAGAATACCTTTAAGCTGTTGGATGAGTGGCAGGCTCCCGAGCCGAGCGCTTTTTTCGACGCCAAGCTGTATGCCCGGTTGCGGACGGAACAGACAACCGCCCCGGCCAGCTTTTTTGAGCGCGCCAAGGCATGGCTGCTTTACAGTAGCAATCTGCAGATGCGGCAGCTGGCGGCGGGTGGGGCGCTGGCCGCGGTACTGGCGTTGGGCGGGGGCACGTTTGCCCTGCTCAATCATGAAACTGTACCGGTGGCGCAGACGTCCGCCACGGTGCGCGACCTGCAGTCATTCGACGGAAACGCCCAACTCTTTCAGCAGTTGAATGCTCTGGACGGAGATGAGGACAACGCGACTGGCACCTCAAACTGATTGGGGTGAAGGGCAACACCATGGCAAGCCACAACGAGCTCGAGAGCCTATCCCCCCGCGGGAAGCTGGGTAGCCGTGCGTGCGTGGCTCTCCTGCTGGCGCTGCCCGTAATGGCTGCGCCGACGATGTGTTTAGCGCGTCCGGCTTACCAGGCAGCGCGGCCGCGGTTCGAGAACAACCAGCAGGGCCATCTTGGTCCCTGGCTGCAACGCCACGGGAACATGCCTCCGGAGCAGCAGGAAAAGGCGTTAGAGCGCGAACCAGGCTTCACCCGGCTGCCCCAGGAACAACAGGAGAAGCTGCTTAATCGCCTGCGCCAGATCAACCGTATGCCGCCCAACCAGCGGCAGCGTACGATCGATCGCATTGAGGCGATGGAGCGCCTGAGCCCGCAAATGCGGCAACAAGTGCGTATGTCGGTGCAGGAGTTTCACGCCTTGCCCGAAGACCGGCAGCGGATGGTGAAGAAGGCTTTTCGCGATCTGCGCGAGTACCCGCCGGAACAGCGTGCGGTTATGATGAACTCGGGCCAGTTCCAATCACAATTCACCCCCTACGAACGCGGCATTCTGGGCAATATACTCGCCGTTGAGCCCTACCAGCCGGTGCGCGGATCGAGCCTGGATAATGGATTGGAATACGGGCGCTAACGCCGCTCAGGCGATCGCGCAATAAACCAGCGGCACGCGGGCCGGCGGCGCAGCACTAAGAGTAAAGCAGTGGCTCAGCATCGCGGCCGCCGGCTTCAGGCGATCTTCCTGCTCGACAAATACAGTAAACAGAGTTTCGCCGGCAGCTACCCGGTCGCCTATCTTTTTGTGCGACTCGACGCCGGCGTGCGCAGAAACCGTTTCGCCGGCTAGCGTTCTGCCCGCCCCCGAACGCTGCACCGCCCAGCCCACCTGGCCGCAATCGACCGCGGAGAGATAGCCCGTGGAAGGAGACCTGACCGCGTATTGATAAGCCGGACGATGCAGATCGCCGGGTCGCTCCAACCAGGCCAAAGAGCCCCCTTGCGCCGCCACCAGGCAGCGGAATTTCTTGAACGGCAAGCCGCTGTGCAACAGCTCTTCGGCCAGTTGCAGACCATCCTCAGGCGTCTTGACCTTGCCGCCCAGATAGAGCATCCAGCCGGCCAGCTCGAGCGAGAGTCGGCGCAGATCTTCAGTGAGCGGATGTCGCCGGTTTTGCAAGATCTCAATCGCTTCGACAATCTCGGAGGCATTGCCTGCCATGCGCCCGAGCGGCTGGTTCATGTTGCTGATCAGCGCGGCAGTCCGGGTTCCCGCGCGGTTCCCTGTCGCAACCATCAGCTCAGCCAGGTGGACGGCTTCTGCTTCCTGCTTAAGGAAGGCGCCCGAACCTGTTTTTACATCAAGCACCAGCCCATCGAGGCCGGCGGCGAGCTTCTTGCTCATAATCGAGGCGCAGATGAGGGCCGGGCTTTCGACGGTACCGGTGCGGTCGCGCAACGAATAGAGAGTGCGGTCGGCCGGTACCAGCCATTCCGTCTGGCCCACGATCGAGAGACCGCAGGCGCTCAACACGGCAAAAATCTCATCTTCTTCCAGGTTGGTCCGGTAGCCGGGAATGCTTTCCAGCTTATCGAGCGTTCCCCCGGTGTGACCCAGCGCCCGGCCGGAAATCATCGGCACGTAGAGGCCAGCAGCGGCCACGATGGGCGCCACCAGAAATGAGGTTTTATCGCCGACGCCGCCGGTGGAGTGCTTGTCAACTTTAGGCCCGGGCAGGCGAAAGTTCAGCACGCGTCCTGAATCGCGCATGTGGGTGGTGAGGCTCTGTAATTCTTCGCCGTTGAGGCCGCGGCAAAAGACCGCCATGAGCCACGCAGCCAATTGGTACTCGGGAATGGAGTTGGCGGCTGCGCCAGCGACCAGGGTGGCTATCTCGGCGTCGGTCAGGATGCCGCCATCACGCTTCTTTCGAATCAGATCTACGACAGACATGCAGCAACGCTCCTGCTGCCATTACCGGCTGCCGGCCTGCCTGGTGTCAAGCGCACCGCAGGTAATAACCGCCTGGTGGAATCCCCAAATGGGTTATGAAACTGTGGCGCTTTCATTTGCAACGAGATGGCGGCAACCGCAAGCGTCATTACTACCTGCTGTTACCTTAATTCGGGTGCTTATTACTCAAGATGCATGGCGGTTCCACGCAGACACGGTATGCTCTTTTCAAGCGGCGATTCTCTAAAGCAGTTTATCGATTCTTTCGGGGGAGGGATTCGATAAAAGGTATCAAGAGAGTCGCCGTTAGTCTTTTTGGTTGTTGTTGTTGGTTGCCGCTAATCGCCTGCCATGACCAACTCTGACATTGATTCCGTCGTTTCCCCGTAGACGGTGGGAGCATCGCCAAACCAGGTGGCGCATTCGGCGGTAAGAAGCACCGCCATTGCCAGAATCCACTCGTCGAAGACACGAGTCTCTGACCAGACAGCAAATGCAAGTGTTGCGAGAATGCAGAGCAACGCGGCCTGCAAAAAGCTACGCCGCGCACGGGAAAGCCGGCTGCGGCCCCACCAGAGCGGGATCAGCAAGAAGGCAAAAGCACTCGCAGTCTGAGGCCAGTGCATGGGACCCAGCAAAGAGTCTCGCAGGCGATGATAGTGAATGCCGGCTTCTGAGCCATTGTGCGCGAAGGCGCGGTTTACATAGAGACGAAAGGGAATCCATAGCGCAATCATCGCGCCTACCAGCAGGGCGCCTTGCTTCTTCTCACCCCTCGCCCAGGCAACCGCGAAGGATACCGGTGCGAGGTAAATCGCTGTTTCGCGGATCGGCGTGTCGATGGCAAACAACAGGATCACGGGCCACCAGGCACCCTCAAGGATCGCGAGGCAGGCGAGACCGAACGCCGCATAATGGGGCAGGTCGTAGGGATACCACAGGGTGGTCTCGTAGCGAGCTGCATAGGTCACATAAAACATCACGAGCGCAAGCGTCGCAGGCAACCACCAGAGCCTGCGAAAGCTGCGATGCCCGTACCAGATGGCGGCACAGATTATGGTCAACATCGAGATGAGCCCAACCACCATGCAGACCAGCTCCTCTGGTGTGAGACCCACTAACCTGCTGTTCTTGTGATGACGCTGCAGGCTGTCGTCAATTGCGTGCGCAGCGGCCGCGACTGCCGGCACGTGCTGGGCCAAACGGAGAACCCACATCATCGCGACGCGGCCCTGATAGGGCATTTGCTCGGAGCCAGCTGCATACGCAGCGAGATTCAGATAGCTGTAGTTGGTGCAGAACATGCTCAAAGTGCAGTGAATCGCGGCCAACAGCAAAAGGCCATAGACGATCCAGCGCTGCCCACTGGTGAGGGTACGAAGTTGAGACGACATGGCGGGCATCCCCTTTTACTGCGAACATGCAGCGTTCGACGCTGAGTCGACCGGGCGAGGCCCTATGCAGGCGCCCTTCGGAATTGAGTTCGTAAATGTGTTTCCTGACAGCTTTACCGCCGGCGATGAGGCCTGCGTATAAACCACAAAATAGGTACCGGTGCTGTCTTGCGCGGTATTCAACACCTTTACTGTATTGTGCCGCAACACAACGATCGCGACGGCGCGCTTGTTGGTGCCAATACCATTGCCCAGGATGATGAGCCCGCGGTTTGTTCCCAGGGCGCTGGGTGCGTTGGTCAGAGTCGAGACAATCACATTATTTTGCAGAATGAGGCTGCCCTGCTCGGGTGCCTCGTGGTCAGAGAAATATTCGATGGCTCCGCCGTTGGTGACGCGTTCAATGACATTGCTATCAACGAGCGCGCTGGAGCGGATGCTGATTGCCGACTTCGCATTCCATATATGATTTTGCCGGATGAGCACGTCGGGCACCTGGTCATAAATGGCGTGGTACAGGCCGCTCGCCGGGTACTTGCTGCCGCAGTCGTGAATGTCATTATTCTCAATCAGAACGTGCGTCGGGTGGGCGGGGCCATCGTGAATCTGGATACAATCATTGTCTGCGCCGGCAATGTCGTTTCCATCAATCGTTACTGTATCGGTAGGTTGTTGCCCGCGGAACCAGATTGCGTTGAGATGGTTTCCCTGGACGTACAGGTTTTTCACGCCATCGATCTTGAGCGCGCCGGTGATCGTCGAGTGGGTGAGCAAGGCTCCGTCAAATTTGCTTCCATATAGCATGTAATCGCCATTGATATGCAACCCGGTGATAATCAAACCGCTGCTGGGTGAATGAGCTTGCGAGCGAGCCGCCCCCGCAAGACTGGCCAGCGGCACGGCGGGTTTCACCGGAACCCATCCCGGCATTCGATAGCCAGTGGCTGATTTGGACTCACAATCGGCCAGAGAAGGATGATCACCATCACTTCCAACACACAGGCCGCTGCGCCGGTTGAGCAGTGCAAACCCTCCACTTGGTTGCGGGACCGGCTTGAACATCTGGCTGGTGTCGGCGGCGTCGCAGGCCCGCGACACCAGCACAGCGAAAGCGGCAAGACACTGTTGCGCACTCGGCGACGCAATCAGAGCGTAACCATCCGGCTGCTCGGTGAGCACGAACTGTTGACTGGGCCGCCCGTCACAGGCGGCCTGTGCTACCGAAGGGCTGGCCACGTCTGAATGCTGCATCTCGAGGCACGACCGCGTGCCGGGATCGACAATTGCGGTCTGGCTGGCCCAGACCGGCCCGGCGAGCACCCCGCAGACAAGCAGCGTAGCTGGAATCAATCCCTTCATGCCGTCGACACACGCTTGAACGAACTGGCACCACTTCGGTAGAGACGCATCCAGCCCCTGGCCACGGTCGCCAACCCGGGCGAGCGGCGCGTGCATTGCCATAAGAGAGAGGTTATATAGGCCCTGGCCAATCGTAAGGAAGAGGGCTTGCCGCCGAAGTATTTGTTAAGCCTGGCGGCTTCTCGAGGGTAGGCATAGCAAAAAGCGTACTCCCCGGCGAAATGGATGATCTCCGGAGCCACGATCCTGCCCTTTTTCTTAAAAGAACAGGTCCCCTTCAGTACATCGAGGTGTAGTGGACCGCTGTAGGCGGTGGGCGTATACATGCCGCCGGTTCCCATGGGAGTGGGACCCAGGCCATGGATCGCCATCGCTACGGAGATGATGGGTTCGTCGGCCGGCCCATCTCTGCGAAACTCCGCGAAGCGCAGGTCTTTCCAGTTAGCGAGCAGCTCGCGGGCGGTGGCAAAGAAGTGCGCAGCCCTCTCTGAGCTATCGAAATAGTAGGTTCCACCGTTAAACTTTGGCAACTGTTCGAGGCCAAAGTGGTCGAGCGCGAAGTCCACGTCCAGATAGGGGTCGGCTTCTCCTCTTTTTACAAACTCGAAGCCGGGAACGCCAAAGGCCTGCCCGGAAAAAGCCGTCCAGAATCGCTCAAGATCGCCCAGTACCAGGCAATCGCTATCCACGAACAGGGTCTGATCGAAAGGGGAATACAGGTTGAGATGTAGTTTCTGCCGAACGCTGGAGCCGAATTCGCGCCGGTAAGGAATTACCTGCGTAAATAATTCCTTTAGTTCCGGGTCTTTTGAATCTGTCACAATGGCGGTCTCGATGCGCGGCGCATGGAGCTGCATCGACCGGCCAAGTGATTTGACCTGATCGATAAAACGCGGCTTGCCAAATGCCAAGGTAAGCACACCTCGAGAAGTCGAGTTGGGGGACAGATTCTCTGTGTTCTGCATCGGTACCTTATTTGAGGTTTGATTGCGCCGGTCTGGCTTGCAATTTTCAGCCCATGTTGCGCTTGGGCTACGCCGGGCGCCTGCTGACACCTGGTTAATCGCAATGCCAGCATACCACTGGCGCACAACACATTTGAACCACAAATGCAACGGAGACACTTACGATCGTGTTAGGCGACCTGCAGGACCATTTTTGACTCCTGCCGCGCATAATAGCTAACCGCGACCCAGAAGAGAACCATCAATAAAGCATCGCAACCGAGGCTCGTCCAGGCCGCGCCGCGCCATGAGTACCTGGGCAGGATCAGCAGGTTGAGGCCGACGTTAATTATGGCAATCAGTACCTGGATGCCGGTGCGCGTGCGCTGAAAGCCTGCGCCAGAGAGCGCATCTCCCAGGAAGACGTGTACGCAGCGCAGAAACGGAATCAGCGCCAGCCAGCGCAGCGCTGGGATCACAGCCTCATATTGATGACCGAGAATATGGGGCAGAATGGGCGCACACAACCACAGGCCGACGAACGTGATCGCGCCAAAAACGGCTGCTTTTGAAATGAGCAAACGCGCGTAGCGATAGGTTGCGCTCATGCCGGCGACGCCCCGGCGGAAGAACTCGGGGTAAGCTGCGCCGACCAGCGACCGCACCGGGCTCATGCTGACATCGATGATGCGATAGGCGGCCGCGTAAATCCCGGTCGAAGCAAAGTCAGATAGCTTGCTGAGCATGACCTTATCGATGTCGTTGTAAACCGTGGTGGCGGAGCTGGCGATACTGAAAAACACGCCTTCAGTGACGTCTTCTCGCAGCGCCGCGAGCCGAAACCGGGGACGGCCCCACATCCTGGTTCCCTTGACCACGACATAAAGAGTTCCCAGCACGCTGGTGAGAAGATAGACCAGCGTCCACTGTTGCAGAGACACTTTATGCAGCACCGCAACCATCACCCCGATACCGATAAGCCGCAACAGGCTGACGATCACGGTAAGTATGGAGTTCTCTTTCATGCGATTCGAGGCGGCGAAGCCGAAGGCTGCCAGCTCAGTCACCTTGACGAACACAAGATCAGAGATGCAGACGATCACCAGGCCGAACACGCCGGTGCTGAGATGAAGAACGTATTTTGTTGCCACCATCAGCAACGAAAACAGCAGGCCGGATACCGTCGTCAGCAACAGCCCGTTGCCCCAGCAAACGGCGGCCTCCCGTTTACCAGAGCGCACGTTCTTAATGAAGAGATTGGGCGTACCCATGCCGGAGAAGGGTCCCAGAATCCCTGCCATGGCGACCAGGGTAACGAATGCGCCGTACGCATTGGGCCCCAGGGAGCGCGCAATCAGAACAAAGTAGGCGCCTTGAATGAACAGCCGAAGGCCCTGCGCGATAGACAAGTGCGTCGCGTCTCTCACCAGGCCTTCTTGCTTAACCCGCTCCAGTAATTTCAGAAACACCTCGCACGGTCAGCGGCGAGGACGCGGCGATCGCCTGTGAGCAGCAGGTCACGTGCGCTGCAGCCAGGTTGCCGGGCCGGGATGTTAGCGGAGACTAGGGCTGCCTGGTTCATGGCGTGTGCTGTTTCGTTCAGGCCAATGCAGGCCAGGAGAAAAAAGAACCACACCAGGCTGACGATACCGAGCGAGCTCTCGCCCACGTTGTAACCCAACCCGCAGAGGATCACCACCATGCACCAGCGCACGTAACTGTCGTGGCCGGTTCCGCGGAAACAATGAATGCCATTGCGGACGGCCTGCCCTACCATCACCGCGAAGAGCACCACCCCTGACACTCCGAGCTGTACCCAGGTGTCGAGCACCCCGTTCTGAGCCTGGGCCAAAACCCACCCGGAAGTGAGAACCACGTTCAGGGAAGCGCCCTTGAGACCAGTCCAAAAGCCCTTATAGCCGTAGCCGAGAAGCGGGTGACGGACAATCTCTTTCCAGACAGCGGCCCAGATGATGGTGCGTTGGCTCAGCGTCGGGTCTTTACCGATTCCAGAGAGAATGAGCGGCGCCGCCTGAAGACCCACGTAGACCAGAGCAGCAACGACCGGGATCGTGCACAAGCCAACGAACAAGGCATCTTTTGCCCTCAATCTCTGCAACAGCGCAATGCCCCCGGAGAGACACAGGGCCAGCAGAGCCAATCCCCAACCCGTACGCGACTTGGACATGACGATGAGGCCGATGGACATGATCACGTACAGCACGCGGAAGGCTCGTTGATAGATGCCTGTGGGTCGCCAGTGAATGCCGGTGACGAGAATAAGTGTAGTGGCCCCGGCGCAGTTTTGCTTATGGCCGAAGATGCCGCGCCAGCCCTCGGCGCCTGACCCCATGGAGGGCACGAAGACGGCCAGCAGAATGCTCAGGACAACAGCGATGCCCCCGGCCAGAACGAGTAGCTCAAACTGGCGGTGTGGGGTAAAGTTGACGCCGAAATATAAAGCGAACAGAGTGAAGAGCAACAGGATGACACCGCTCACGATGCTCTGTTTCGGCTGCAGCGACCACACGCTCGACAACAAGGCGAGGATGGGATAGGCGACCAGAGTCCTGGTGCGTTGACTGATCGAGGAGACAGCCGGCAGACGCGAGAGGATCAGCACCGAACAGATGAAGAAAACGATGGCCAGGCCCAACTGATGGGCTGCGGAGCCGCCACCACCCTCGGTTGCCGTGGCGCGATAGGCGACCGCACCCGTTTCCGGTATCAGGGTTCCATCGGTGGCAAAGAATAACAACGGGATGCAGATCATCCAACCGAGCAGCAGGTGCCACACTGGTTTCGGTTCGGTTACCGCCTCGGTCTGGGTAAACACCTTCAGGGGGAGCCCTCTTAACGTTACCGTCGCGATCACAGAATGGTTTCCATTCGATCGAGATGTGATCGATGACTGGCGTGGCGATTGAGTCGATTGGCAAAGGGCGAGCCGCGAAGCTCCGGCGATGCTCTTTCAAGCGGATCATAACAGGGCAGCCAGCCTATCATTCCCGTCGCTTTTCGCGCTGCACAGTACTGTAGTAATGGTTGCAATGACTATTACTTTTGTTACCTGTGTAGCAAAAGAAAACGGTGACGAGCGTAATGGACATGCGCGACACTGTAATCGCGCCAAGATTCGGGGCCGCAACGGCTTTGCAGGCGCGATGTATCCGACAACCCGAGAAGTAACCGCGAGCACAAGTGTGTTGTCACGGCTCACCGTAAGGTAGCCCTGCCATGGGTGTTGTCATTAGCCTGCGTAGCCAAGAGGAGACTCAAAACCAAGTGAACCATTCATTAACCAGGACGAGTCATTCAAGCACCGAGATTACGTTGGGAGACCTGATGCAGGTATACCGCCGCAGGCGCCGGGTTTTCTACGGCGTTCTCCTTGGATTTTTGGCTATGGCCGCGCTCTATTGCGCGGTGTGTACGCGCCGCTATAGTGCCTCCGCGGTCATCCAGGTGCAAAAGGAGAGCCCGGACGGTCTGGGTCTTGACAACATCATGAGCGGTCCGACGGCGGCCGTGGACGCCCTGAATGCGGCCCTGGATCTGCAGACGGAGTCGGAGGTTTTGCAGTCCGACACGTTGGCGCTGCGCGTGATTGAAGACCTGGATCTGGAACACACCCGGGATTTCCGCGGCAGCTTCAGTCCGATTGGCTGGGCGATGGGTCTGATTTCCCCCCGCGGGATCAAAGACCCCCGCAATGCCAGTCTGGAAGACTCACCCGCACGACGCTCGCACGTGCTCAAGGTTTTCGGCAAGAACCTGAAGGTCAAAGTGGATTCGGGCACGCGGTTGATCGACATCAGCTACCTGAGTTCAGATCCCAGGACTTCGGCCGCGGTGGTGAACCACCTGATTCAGGGGTTGACTGAATACACTTTCCAAACGCGACTGTCTGCGACCTCGCAGGCGTCGACCTGGCTCTCGAGCCAATTGGGCGATCTCCGCAAACAAAGTGAAGATTTGCAAGGGAGAGTCGCAAACCTGCAAAAGGACATGGGCGTGGTGAGCTTGGGCGATACCGACACCGACGGCAAGCCACAGATCTACAGTGCTGTTCTTGACCGCCTGCAGCAACAGACGACCGCCTTGTCGGCGGCAGAATCGAACCGCATCATGAAAGGCGCGCTCTACGAAGTGGTCAAGAGCGGCAACGCGGACCTGGTATCGGGACTGAGCGGCACAAGTGTCGGCACTTCGTCGCCGGCTGTGGGCAACTCTTTCGCACTGATTCAAACGTTGCGTGGTCAGCAGGCGGCCTTGCAACAACAAATCGCCCATGACTCGGTAAAGTTTGGGCCGGATTATCCCACGCAGGTGGAACAGCGCGCCTCACTCGAGGGCGTCAATCGCTCCATCAACGCTGAAATTCAGCGGGTAGCGGCTCGCGCCAAGAACGATTACGAGATTGCCAAGCAGACCGAGCAGGATACGCGCGCCGGCTACGAAAAGGCGCGCCACGATGCAGAACAACTGAACGACAAGGCGGTCGAGTTCACGATTGCCCGGCAGGAAGCGGAGGATAGCCGGACGCTCTATCAGGGTTTGCTGAAACGGCTCAAAGAGGGCGGTGTTCTCGAAGGTCTGCGTTCCTCGAATGTAACGGTGGTTGATCCGGGTCGCGTTCCGGACAAACCGAAGACGCCCAACGTGCCGATCTACCTGGCGATCGCGCTGGTAGCGGGTCTGTTCAGCGGCGGTAGCATGTCGCTGCTACTCGACACGATGGACGACAAGATTCAGGACGTCGATGAATTGCAACTGCAGTACGGCCTGCCGTTGCTTGGCATCGTACCCCTGGCCAGAAAGCTGAAGGGCGGCAAGCAGCTGGAGGCCGAGTCGGCCTCGCCATTTTCAGAAGCGGTGCGCGGCTTGCGCACCTCGTTGATGTTAAGCAAAAGCGGTGCCCCGCCGAAGGTGGTGCTGGTGACCAGCGCCGTGCCTGGCGAAGGCAAGAGCACGCTCTCGAAGAGCCTGGCCGTGCTGGTGGCCAAGCAGGGTCGCCGAGTGCTGCTGGTGGAAGCGGATCTGCGGCGTCCGCAGATGCATGAGTATCTGGATCTGGCAGGCGCCGGGGGCCTGAGTGTTGTGTTGGCGACCCAGGAAGATGGGGCAAATGGTTTGGGCGCTTCGTTGAGCCCGAAGGAATTTTCGAGCCTGACGTTGCTGCCCGCCGGTCCAATTCCACCCGACCCTGCGGAGCTTCTCGACTCTGCCCGGATGCGCTGCCTGATTCAGTCGTGGCGTACGCAGTTTGACCTGGTGATTCTGGATGGGCCGCCGGCACTTCCCGTTACGGATGCTCTGGCTCTGGCCGGAATGGCCGACACCACCATCCTGGTGGCGCGCTGTGGCTTGACCGTGCGTTCGTCCCTGCGGCGTGCCTGCCAGCTGCTGGAAGAGCACGTAGACAGTAGACATCTCCGCATCGTGCTGAATGGCGTCAAGCCCGGTTCCTATGCCTTCTCGAACTACTACGGCTACGCCGCCAACAACTTCTATGCGGGAGAGACACATGAACGTGTTTAAGGTTCTACTGTTCGCTTTCTGCCTGGCTCTCCCTAGCCCCGGTCAAAACACTGCGCAAGGTACGAAGCCGACGGAGAGCCTGCTGATCGGGCCAGGGGATCTGCTGAATATCCAGGTCTTCGACACCCCGGAATTAAACCAGAGCCCCAGAGTCACCGACTCGGGCGCCGTGCCCATCCTGTTGCTCGGCAACCTGCATGTAGCCGGGATGACGCCGGCGCAAGCTGCGACCGCGATCGAACAAGGGCTGATGCAGAAAAAGTTGATGCTTCACCCGCTGGTCACAGTTGGCATTCTGGAGTTTGCCACCCAGAACGTAACTGTCCTGGGCCAGGTAAAAATGCCGGGCACCTATCCCATCACCGCGCCGCGCTCGGTGATCGATATGCTCGCCACCGCGGGCGGACTCACCGACGTTGCCGACCGCCGCATTACGATCGAACGCCAGAGCGACCCGAGCAAACGCGTGGAATTCTTTCTCTCCAATGACTCGAAGGACGCACTCAACAACAACATGCTGGTCTATCCCGGGGACAAGGTGATCATTCCCAAGGCCGGGCTGGTGTATGTGCTGGGCGATGTCAAGCTTCCCGGCGGGTATGTGATGAACAACAACAACTCGCAGCTCACGGTACTGCAGGCTGTTGCTGCTGCCGGGGGCACCAACCATTCCGCGGTGCCGTCCCACTCCCGTCTGATCAGCCGAAACGGCACTTCCGGGTTCAAAGATAAGACACTGCAACTGAGCGCGATGCAGAAGGGCAAGCAGCCCGATATTGCGCTCCAGCCTGGCGATATCGTGTACGTACCTTTCAGCTACTTCCGCAACCTGGCGATGCAGGCGAGTAGCGTGGCTGCGGCCGCCACGTCGGCCAGTATCTACGTGTTGCCCTAGACAACCAACTTGTCTTGATGAGGTCACATGAATCTCGAATATCCGATCGTGAGCGCGGTGATCCCTACGCGCAATCGGCCAGGCCTCGTCGTACGGGCCGCGGTCAGCGCCCTGGAGCAGACATTCGCTGGGCTTGAAGTCATCGTTGTCGTCGATGGGCCCGACCAGGCTACGCTGCATGCGCTGGCCGAGATCGGTGACCGGCGGTTGCGGGTGATCGCACTGGAAGAGAGTGTGGGCGGCGCCGAGGCAAGAAATATCGGCGCCCAGGAAGCCAATGGGGAGTGGATCGCGTTACTGGACGACGATGACGAATGGCTGCCGGGCAAGATTGAGAAACAACTGGAGGCGGCGCGCGCCTGCAACAGTAAACGCGCGCTGGTGGTGTCGCAGTTCGTTGAGCGTTCCCCGGGAAGACTGGACGTGGTGCGGCCACGCAGGCTGCCACTCAGGGGAGAACGCATCTGCGAATACATGTTTGACTTCCTTTGCTATTTCCAAACGTCGACCTTTTTTTGCTCGCGTCAGCTTTTCCTGGATATTCCGTTTCGCAGGGAGCTGAAGAGTTTTCAGGATATCGACTGGTTTTTGCGGGTGACTTCGGATCCTACTGTCCAGTTCGCGGTGGTCGCCGAAACGCTTTCGGTCTATCATTCCCCGGATCAACGGGCGACCATCACCTCCCGGCTGGACTGGAAGAAGCGCCTGGCCTGGGGCCAGGAGAACCGCGGCCTCATGACACGGCGCGCCTACTCCCGCTTCATTGTGGGCTCGTGTGCAGGAACGGCCGCGCGCGCCCAGGCCGGCAGCCGCACGCGGGCATTGGGACGGCTGCTGGCGGAATGCGTGATTCATGGCTACCCCACGCCGGTTACAATCGCGTTTCTGTTCGGGGCATTCCTGGTCACACCAAGTACGCGGAGAACGATTCGGGACAGCCTGTTCCTGAGAACCGGAGATGTCTCCGCCCACCCAGTGGGATTACGGACTTAACTCGCTACTCCAACCGCTGCGTAGTGCGCCCTGGGAGACAAGGTATGAACCCGCTGGTCAGCATACTCATCAATAACTACAACTACGCGAAGTTTGTGGGCGAAGCGATCAAAAGCGCCCTGGCGCAGACCTATCCGCACGTTGAGATCATTGTCGTCGACGACGGATCGACGGATAATTCTCTCGAGGTGATCAGGGAATTTGGGGATCGTGTTCGCCTGGTGGCAAAGGTGAATGGCGGCCAGGCATCGGCGTTCAATGCAGGATTTGCCGAAAGCACGGGAGAGATTATCTGCTTCCTCGATGCGGATGATCTCTTCGTCGCCGACAAAGTCAGCAGCCTGGTAGCGATCTTCGAGCATTACCCGCAGGTTGGCTGGTGTTTTAACCAACTCTACCTGTTTGGGGAGAGCGATGGAGCGAACGATTCGCCGGCGGCCAGTTGGAAATCCGGTTTGTTGGACGTACGGCAGAATACGATGGCCGGAAAGCCTCCCTATATGGCAACCGCCACCTCCGGCTTGTCCTTCCGGCGGGACACGCTCGCGCAGATCCTACCCATGCCCGATGTGATCCGGATTACAAGTGATAACTATTTGAAATTCGTTGCGATGGGTTTGACCGAGGGGTGGATGCACGGCCGGAAACTTACTCTGCAGCGCATCCACGGGAACAATGCCTATACCAATCGAACGGCCGGGAAAACGCGGGTGGTGGGCCAAACGGGTCTACTGACGGGAATTTTTCTGCATGAGCGGTTCCCTGCCCTTAGGCCCCTGAGCAAGATCGTGTTCTGCAAGGGGCTGGGATTGCTTTGGGCTACGGGGGGCATTGATCCCGACAACGAACAATTGGTTAAGTCCTTCCTGGACTCGTTTGCGCTTCCTGCGCGATCAGCGCTCCGGTTCCGGGCGGCCTTCAATTCGGCAAGAGCGATGTTGTAAGGGGCTCGGGCATTTGCGCGGCCTGAAGGTTTACCGGCCCAATGTACTGGGTACGTCTTCAGCCGGCCCTGCGTGACTGTTCTGGCTTTGCAAACTTGCAGACCGCGGCATCCGGTAGCAAAGAGAAATTTTTTGCGAGGACAGCATAGAAAGTCTGCGCAAATGCATCTAATAGAAAACGAATCGTTGTGTTTTCAGGGCAAAGCCTACTTAGTCAGCTTAGTCCGCAGTTTTTCAAGCAGAATTGCCGAAAGCAGGCGCATGAGGCGGGCCTTAAAACTCTTTTAGCTCATAAAGCTCATGTTTTTTTTGTGAGTCGCTCCACCCGCCGACACCAGGCACTCCTCATAAATGCTTTCGAGCTCACGCGTTTGACGATCGAGGTCGAAGCGCTCCGCAGTCCATGCGAGCGCTTGCGTGCTTGAGCTTTGCCAAAACACCTTGTCCTGCAAGTAGCGCAGGATGTGACGGCTCAATTCCTCGTCATTTTCGGGCTCAGCCAGGAGGCCGGTTATCCCTTCTCTGACGGCTTCTGGAATGCCGCCGCTGCGAAAGCCCACAACGGGCCTTCCAGAAGCCTGAGCCTCGAGGATCACCATCCCCAGACCCTCGCTGCCACCGTCGGGCGCCGTGATGCTCGGAATACACAGAAGGCTGGCTCGCCGAATCCACGCGCGCACGGTTGCGAGCGGCTGACTTCCGAGGAACTCGCAATTCAATTGAAGTTCGCGCGCGGAGCTTTCCAATGACTGACGCAAAGGCCCATCGCCCAGGACTACGAGGTTTGCGAGAGGTTCGGCTTGCTGCACCCGGCGCATCGCTCTCAGCAAATGGATACAACCCTTCTTGGTAACCAGGCGGCCAACGAACAAAACAGTCTTTCCCTCAGGTGCTTCGCTCGGGCAAAAGACATTGCGATCGACACCTATGTAGTGCACGCGCAGTTTTTCCCCGGGAAAGCCCGCCTCAAGCGCCCGTTCACGAATGAATTGGGAGACGCAGATAAACACGGAGGCCCGTTGCCATAGCCAGGCACGGCGGCGCAGATACAATTTGCCGGCCAGAGTTTTGCCCATGTAGCGATCACGCTCGGTCACGTCGTAGCCGTGCAGAGTCACGACCAAGGGCACGCCCAGTGCCTCAGCCAGCGGCAGCGCAGCGGCGCCATCAGGGGCAAAGTGCGCATGAATCAGAGAAGGTTTAATCAGGCGGATCCGTTGATGAAAACGAGGGGCAATACCGGCTGACTTATAAAGAGCAGTTCTGCCATGGGAAGCGAGAGACCTGGAGCGCGACAGCAACATAGCACCGGGTGCGAGCGGCAGGCTGCGCGCAGCAGGAAGCAGACCGGCGAATTGCGGCTTGTACAAGCGAAGCGCTCCCGCCTGCGCTTCGATAAACGTTTCTGAGATCGGTAACAGCGCCTGCCGGTAAATCAGAATGGTTTTCATGGTGTGTTGTGGCAAGGGCTTCGTAGTGATTACCAACGTTGCAATACAGGCACAATCTGCAGACTGCGCAAGCGCAGAGACTATCTAAAAGGTTCCTACATCTACGTGCATTTTCCCTAACAAAATGGGTCATTCCCGGACACTTCGGTAACTATATTTCACAGTCAAAACAGGCGGTTTTTGCGTTAAGGTAGAGCTGCAATGGTATCGCACCGTTGTGGTTACTTTTGTCTATTGCCGCTGGTCCATGCTTGATCTGACCCGGTGTAAGCGATCTCCTGACAAGTGAGCTCGCATTGATACATCCCAACTGGGGGCTCCAATTGGCGATACATAATACTTTTACTTTTCCTGATCCTGACGGTTTGCCTTTTTCAGATCAAGTCCTGTCTGACTATTTGAATGGGCGGATACCGGCTGATAAGAGACGCATCCCCCTGGGTTTGATCGAAGTCGATACCTATTTTCCTAACGAGCTCACAGACCGCCTTGTTTATAACTCACTGACCGCCCAATCAACCAGGCACGTGGTCACGGCCAACGCGCAATTTTACGTAATGGCGGAACGTCTGCAGCGCTTTCGCAAATGCCTGGAACGGGCAGAATATGTGTGCGCGGATGGGTTTTCGATTCAGCTGGCCTGCAAGTGGCTGGCAAAGACACCCGTTGTCCGCTGTCCTGGAGTCGACCTGGTTCACGATCTATGCAAGGAGGGCGCAAGCTACGGTCTGCGGGTGTACTTGCTGGGCGGCGTTCCGGGCGCGGCGGAGGACTCGGCGCGCATCCTGTCAGAGAGCTATCCCGGACTGCATATTGTGGGCACTGATTGTCCGCCGCTGCATTTCGAGAACAGTCCCGAGAAATTGCATGGTGTGCTAGCGAGGTTGGCGCATGCACAGCCGCAGGTTGTCTTTGTCGGCCTGGGGGCGCCCAAGCAGGAATATTTTATTGATCAACACATACGACCGTTACGTATAGCGGTTGCCATCGGTGTAGGCGGCACCTTCGAGATGATCTCCGGCCGTGTACCCAGAGCACCCGAATGGCTTCGACGCATTGGGATGGAGTGGGGTTATCGCCTTCTGCGCGAGCCCAAAAGGTTATGGAGACGGTACCTCATCGGGAACCTGGAGTTCCTGTTCATTGTAATGTTTCGCTTTCTGCTCGGCGCCGATCCGGAGCAGGAGCCTTGCGCTTAATGTTCATTTTTTGCTGTTGATTCTCGACCGAGGTGTTGCATGGAAATCATCCTGAGAGAGTTTGGCGGTTTGGGCAATCAGTTATTTCGCTACGCGGCGCTGCGCTACTATGCCAAGCGGTATGGCGCCGATATGAAGATATCGGTAGACCCCGAGTGGAACGCGGTGTCCTTCGGATATCCGCGGCCTTGCCTGTTCTCGCACTATGCGATCACGGTGCCGATGGAAGAACGTACGCTCTCGGACCGCCTGCTGGTTACCGATAAGCCCTGGCTGCAAACCGCGGCTGTCCCTATCAAGAAGGCGTTACGCACACAGGTATTTACGCAACAGCCTTCATGCCGTTATTCCTTCTTGCCGGACGTGCCATTGGAGCGAAACGTCAAGACACTGTATCTGGTGGGCTATTGGCATACGCACGTGATGGTCGAGGAAGTTGCCGACGAGTTAAGAACGGAGTTGACGCTCAAAGAGCCTGCGCGGGGCAAGAACCTGGAAGTGCTGGAGCAGATTAATCAGACAACGTCGGTTTCGATTCACGTGCGGCGCGGTGATTGCACGATTCCGGCAACGTTGCGCGCTGAGCTGCCAATCACGTACTACGCCAATGCTATCGCCAGGTTGAAAGAGCAACTGGGGGACCCCACCTTCTTTGTATTTTCTGACGATATTCCCTTCGTGAAGCAATACCTCCCGGCGGATATCAATGTTGTGTTTGTCGACCACAATGATGATTTCAGCGCCCAGGAAGATATGCGGCTTATGTTGTCCTGCCGCCATCACATCATCGCCAACAGCACGTTTTCGTGGTGGGCCGCGTGGCTCAACCCGCGGGCGGACAAGATCGTGATCGCACCCAGGCATTGGGATGTGACCGAAGATAGCTACTATCCCGATTTACTGCCTGATAGTTGGATGTTGACGGATGTGGTTGGAGTGGCGTGACGGGTGGGCGGGTCTGGGAGGTCAGAGCAGATCCCTTAACCAGGCCTACACCGCAGGCTGGGACCGGCAGGATGGATAAATTGGTTTGGGGTCCTGCAATTGACAGTCGGCAGCAGCTATCCCACTCAAGCCAACTACGGGCTTGACCCGGATTTTCTGTACGCGTATCCAATCGACGGCCGCGTGTGCGACTTTCTGTAAGGAAAGCCGCATGGAGGTTGGCGAGTTCATCAAGCTTCACAGGAAATCCGGGGAAATCGGGCACCCGACGGCGGTGGGCGATTCCGGATTCCGTGCGAGGTCAGGCAATCAGCTTTAGATAGTCGGGTTGATCCGCTATGGTGCGATAGCGAAAGGCACGGACGATAGAGCGCTTTTGCAGGTAAAAGATGCCGGGCATCTGGTCTGCATCTTCCCGGATCATGCCGATTCCATGCTTGCGAAGCGAGCCCAGTAGCCAGGCCTTCCAGACGGCTGGAACCAGAAAGTGCGCGGAGAAGTGTCTGCGGGGCAACTGAAAGACCTTGTGGCCGTAAAGAGTGGCCTCCGGATCGCTGACGCGCTCAACGTCCGTGAGGTGGTAGTAGTCAAAGTAGGGTTTGGCGCGCTCGGGCGAACCGAGATGCACAAAAACAGGACGAATGCCCCTCCCCTCAATGACCTCGCGGATCGCGGAGACATCGTCGAGCGTCTGGCGGCAAAACGAGCACCCAAAGTGACGCAGAAAAATGAGCAAAACCGGCGACTCATCGACCAGGTCAAGCAGAGTGCGGCCATTCTCGGTGCGGTAGGCCTTCAAAACGACTGCCATTTCAGACTCGTCGTCTTGAGTGGATCGGGCAGCGGTGACCAGTACCGGCATGCAGAACCTCACCGCGGAGCCCCGGAGGTAACTCTCTAGCTACTGCCCTCGGGTTACGCCGCCCGGAGTGACCAGACTCGCCATCCTTAAACAGTATCCTACAAAGCGACGCGGTGATTTTTCACCATCGATGTCATCGATTTCTTCGGGGGAGGGATTCGATGAGCATGCTGTGAAGGGTCATCGCGTCTCTCTCTGACGCATCGGTTCCTCTAATCACGCATAGCCTGATCCAGCATGAGTTGGTGAAACTCCGGCGTGGCGCGGAGTGCGGCAAACTCCTTATCTTTCATTAAATGCTTGCGGTCGTGGAAACCGGCCTGTAGGGCCTTGCGCAAATACGCGAGCGACTCCTGCATTTTGCCGGCGGCCGCATAGGTCCTTGCCAGGTAATAATTCACAGCGACAATCTGGCGCCGGGAGCTGGTCTCGTCAACAATCTGCACCTGGCCTGGATCAAAGATGTGGGGATTGAGAGCAAGCGCCTTGGCGTAGAACTCCATTCCGGGTTTGTATTTCCCATCCGCAAAGTAGGAAGTGCCGAGATTACAGTAAGTGACGGCGGCGTTGGGCGCGAACTTGAGGGCCTGCTTATATATGCGTTCCGCCTGCCCATAGTCTTTTTGGCCATGATAGACGGCGGCCAGATTATTGAGGGCGTCCGGATAGTCGGGGTTCATGGCCAGCGCCCGCAGGTAATACTTGCGCGCTTGCTCAAGGGCGAACAGGTGGTGGTAAGCGACACCGATCTTGTTCCACAGAACGGCGGACGGTTGGGTATCGCGCCGGTAGGCGTCAATCGCAGCCGCATAGCTGTGATGCACCATGAGCAAATCGCCTTCAATCTGTGGCGAGAGCGTTGTGGCCGGCTGGGAGGGCGCCACTTCTGTGGCCAAAGGAGACGAGTCGGTGGTGGCAGCGAAGGCGGTGTGCAGGCACACCCCTATGGATAAAACGAACAACAAACAGTAGAGGCTAGATGACCTGCGACGATGAAGGTCACGCATAATTGCCTCCTTTCCTGACGACAGGGTCAGATGGATGCGGAACTGATATTACTCCCCAAATTTGGCGAGAATAGATCACACTTTCGCGTCAGAACCAGTCGCGCTATCCCCTCAATGAATCGGCTGAAATTTGCGGGAGGGGAGGTCGCTTTTGTCGACGGCGTGGAAGTGAATAACCCTGGCCTTCGTTGCGGGACGAGGAAGCGCGAGCGAATGACTTGCCAGCCGGTGGCTGGTGGCTTAATACTGTGGGTTATGACTTTTGTCCCCGCCAGTCCGGCCGCGCGCACACGCTGTTGCTGTATGCGAACCCATGCAGGCGTTTTGGGAGACCGGCCTACGGGCTGAACGGACCAGGATCGAGTTTCCCAAAGGCCTGCGGTCCACGTGGACTGCGGGCCTTTCGCTTTGTAATCAGTTTCCTAAAGGAGAAAGCAGATGTCCGAAGGCAGGAATCAACATTTAGCCACGCTGGCCGTGCATGCCGGCCAGCAGGTGGACCCGGCGACGGGGTCGCGGGCGGTTCCCATTTACCAGACCACCTCTTACGTCTTTCAGGACGCGGACCATGGGGCGCGTCTATTTGCCCTGCAGGAGTTCGGCAACATCTATACCCGCATCATGAACCCGACGACGGATGTGTTCGAGAAGCGGGTGGCCGCGCTCGAAGGCGGCGCAGCGGCGCTGGCAACCGCGTCTGGGCAGGCGGCCGAAACCCTGGCCCTGACCACGCTGGCGGGTGCCGGCGACGAGATTGTCTCGACTACCTCGCTATACGGTGGCACCTATAACCTCTTTCACTACACTCTGCCCCGGCTGGGCATCACGGTGCGTTTTGTCGATGCCGACGATTTTGACGGCCTGCGCGCGGCCATCAATGGGAACACGCGCGCGGTTTACACCGAGACCCTGGGCAACCCCAAACTTGACATCGCTGACATCGAGACGCTGGCCAGCATTGCGCACGAGCATGGCCTGCCGCTGATGATTGACAACACGGCCGCTTCGCCGATTCTGGCGCGGCCCATCGAGTGGGGCGCCGACATTGTGGTGGAATCGGCCACAAAATTCATTGGCGGGCACGGAACCTCGATTGGAGGCGTGATCGTGGATGCGGGCAAGTTCGACTACAAGGCTTCTGGACGATTCCGCGACTTTGTCGAACCCGATCCCTCGTACCACGGCTTGTCGTATGTGGATGCCTTTGGCCCTCTGGCCTTTATTCTCAAAGCCCGGGTACAGGGTTTGCGAGACACCGGCGCCGCGCTGTCACCCTTTAACGCATTTCTGTTTTTGCAGGGGCTGGAGACGCTGCACCTGCGGATGGAACGGCATTCGCAGAATGCGCTGGCCGTGGCTAAGTACCTGGAAAATCATCCTGGGATCGAGTGGGTGAACTATCCCGGGCTGGCTTCGAGCAAATACAACGCGCGGGCGAGGAAGTACATGCCCGACGGGCAAAGCGCACTGGTCACCTTTGGCATCAAGGGCGGTTTTGAAGCCGGCAAGAAGCTGATCAATTCGCTGAAGCTGTTTTCGTTGCTGGCGAATATCGGCGATGCCAAATCGCTGGTGATTCATCCGGCGTCGACCACACACGCCCAATTGACCGCCGAGGAGCAGCACTCCACCGGCGTTACCCCTGAGCTGGTGCGGCTGTCGGTGGGCATTGAGGACATTCGCGATATGCTGGCCGACCTGAACGATGCCATCGAGGTCGCGAACGGGCACTCAGCCAAGCCGGTGGAAGCACTCAGCACGCGATGAGCGCGAGCTCCAGCGCGGCGCTGGTGACACCCAGTTTCGAGGGAGATTTTTCTCTGGGTGAGGTCTTCCCTCTTGAAGCCGGCGGAGAGTTGGCGTCCCCTACGCTGCGCTACGCAATGTATGGCGAGCCAAATGCGGCTGGCGATAACGTCATCTTCGTGGCCCACGCACTCTCTGGGTCGGCGCGGGTGGCCGACTGGTGGCCACGCCTGTTCGCGGAGGGCGGGCTGCTGCAGGCACGAAACAACTGCGTGCTGGGCATCAATATGCTGGGCTCCTGCTACGGCTCAACCGGGCCCGGTTCCGTAGACCCGCTTACCGGCTGCCGCTACGGGCCGAACTTTCCCCTGGTGAGCATCCGCGACATTGTTACGCTGCAGGCACGGTTGCTGGCGCACCTCAACATTCCCCGCCTGAAACTGGTAATGGGCGCGTCGATCGGCGGCATGCAGGCGCTGCAGCTGGCCATCCAGTTTCCCGCGCTGGTGGAACGCGTGATCTCGATTGGGGCGGCGCCGCTGGGTGCGATGGGGCTGGGCATGAACCATTTGCAGCGGAAGATGATTCAACTGGACCCGGCATGGCGCGGTGGGGAGTATCCGGCAGCCGAGCCACCCCGCCAGGGCCTGGCGCTGGCCCGTGCCCTGGCGGTGGCCACGTATAAGTCGACGGAGCTGTTTGACCAGCGTTTTGGGCGGCGGCCCGACCGAAGCGGCGAAGACCCCTGGGATTCGTCGCATGCGCAAGGGCAGGGACTGGGCGGGCAGCGATTCGATGTCGCCGGTTATCTTGATTACCAGGGGGAGCGTTTTGTCGAGCGCTTCGATGCCAATGCCTACCTGGCCATCACCCGCACCATGGACACGTTCGATCCCACTCGAGGATATTTATCGGCGGAGGCGGCCTATGGCCGCATCCAGGCGGAAGTGCTGTTGGTGGGTATCTCGTCAGACTGGCTATTTCCGGCGGCCGAGATCGCCGATCTGGCTGTGCATCTGGGCAAGGCCGGGGTTCGCTGCCACTACCGGGAACTGGTTTCGTCGCACGGCCACGACGCGTTTCTGGCAGAGCCCGATGAGTTGGCGCGGCTACTGCGGCCTTTTTTGTAAGAGGGGTTTGTTCCATGTTGAGCGCGGCGCAACGGGCATTCTATGAGGAATACGGCTACCTCGCTCCTTTGAGCGTTTTCAGTGAGGCGGAGACCACGGAATTCCGGCGGCAGTTCGACGCGTACACAGCGCAAAACAGCGAGCTGCTCAGCAAGGTGATCCCGCGGGAGCGGCGGGCTGTGTATGGGCTTACTCACCTTGAGCTGCCCTGGGTGTACCAGATGGCCTCGCATCCCAGGGTTCTGGATGCGGTGGAAGGGGCGATTGGCCCGAATATTCTGGTTTGGGGCTCCGACTGGTTCGTAAAGTTTGCCCATGACCCCGCCTTCATCTCCTGGCACCAGGATGGCGCCTACTGGGGGATGAATCCACCCAACGTGACCACCGCCTGGATCGCTCTCTCCCCAAGCACGCTCGCGAGCGGATGCATGCGGGTCATGCCGGGAACGCAGAAAATGCAGTTCACGCAGCGGGAAACGTATGCGCGGGACAACGCTTTATCGCGCGGGCAGGAGATTGCGGTCGAAGTGGATGAAGCCAAGGCGGTGGCGTTAACGCTCAGGCCGGGTGAAATGTCGTTGCACCATATCGGGATTGCGCACGGTTCCCGGGCCAACACAACAGACCAGCCGCGGATCGGCATCGCGGTGAGATACATCGCGCCTGAGGTGGTGCAGCAAGGGAGCGAACGTCAGATGGTCCAGTTGGTGCGGGGGAAGGATGTGTGGGGCAACTTTGAAATTGTGCCACCGCCAAGCGACCCGGTCGACGCGGCAGAGATTCGCAGGGAAGCGGATCGGCGGGTTACGCGGAATGTGCTACCTGGCGCAAAACCCAGTTAGCATCCGGGTGACTACAGGGTTCGAAAAAACAATGGAGGGGTTCCGCCCCATCCTTTTCGGCCCATGTACTCAGCGAACATGGGGGACCCGTCCCTTTTTTATCCGATTTCTATCGGGGGATGGGTCTGGATTCGGTTCATTTCCCAGAGCACCAATAGACTAGTTAGCCCATCAGGCCCAGATAGGGGTTACTGCCGAAGTTGGCGAAGTTCGGGAAGACTTCGCGGATCTGGCTATCGGATAGGCCCATCCAACGCCCCAGGGTGCCACCGTACTGCTCGACGGCCGTGGTTGGGATGAGGCGGCCCTGACCGACGTCGTTGGTCTGGTTTGCGCCTACGACGGGGTACTCGCCGTAGATATTCTGCCCGGCGACGCCTCCCCCAAACACAATGTGATGGCTGCCCCAACCGTGATCGGTGCCATCGCTATTGGCGGTGAGGGTTCGACCGAAATCGGAGACGGTGAAGGTGGTGACCTGGTTGCTTAAGCCCGCCGTGATCATCAACTGGTCGAAATATTCGAACGCAGAACCCATCTGGCTGAGCAATGTGGAGAGGCGCTTGGCCTGCGTATCGTGAGTATCAAAGCCACCTAACTGCACGAAGAACACCTGGCGGGTGACGCCCAGCGCGCTGCGGCCGGCAATCACGCGGGCGACGGTTTGTAAGGAGCTAGCCAGCTGATTATCGGCCAGCATGCCGGTCGCGGGATCAAGAAATTGTGGCGGGTTGGGGACGCCAGTTGGCCCAGCCGGCGCCATCGCGGAAGCCAGTGCTGCCTGCGCGGCTAGGGACCTGCGGACAATGACGGCATACTCCTTCTCGAAAAGGTTGGCATCGTCAGCGCTGATGATCGACTGCAGGGCCGCCGAACCTTGCGTCGATCCAAATAGCGGATTGGCAATGCCATTCGATGCCAGAGCCCCAGCAGCGCTGACGCGCAGCTGAAATGCTTTCTGACCGGAAAGAAAGAGACTCGTTCCACTGGTGCTGATGCAGGTGAACGAGGTGTTGCTGTTCATGCTTTCGAACAGGTCGG
The DNA here is from genome assembly GCA_963834445.1 of uncultured Acidobacteriaceae bacterium. Classification (GTDB taxonomy): domain Bacteria; phylum Acidobacteriota; class Terriglobia; order Terriglobales; family Acidobacteriaceae; genus PALSA-350. Next base: position 602,522 of record CAWIBU010000009.1, on the reverse strand, counting down.
CCATGCGGCCGCCCCAGCCGCGGTTGGCGCCATCGGCAGCAATGGCCTCCCAGGCGTTGGTCTGATCGAAATGGGAAAAGAGCGAGCGGGGGAGAGTCGCGGTGCCCGCATTCCACTGGTCTTTGGTCACCGGCTCGATCAGGGTGCCAGTGTTGGCAACCAGCGCCGCGCGGCCCTGATTGAACAGATTTTGCACGCCGACGAGATTGGGGTTCAAGGCGAAGGTGCGACCTGACTGCGGCGTAGTGGGCACGATGGGCAAGAGTGAGCTCAGTGGATAGGCCAGCCCTTCGGCGCCACTGCGTGCCTGGGTGAAGGCGGTGAACGAGTCAGAATCGGTGGCGATCAGCGTGCCGTGGCCATCATTACCGCCCTGGAGATAGACGCAAATGAGGGCGCGGTAATCGGTCGATGCGCCGGCGGTATGCGACGTCATCGCTGCCAGGGCGCGCATGCTGTGCATCATCGGACTCGCCGTTATGCCGCTCATGGCCGCATAGGAGGCGGTCTTCATGAACTGCCGCCGTGAATGGTCGATCTTGCGCATAGTCACTCCTCTGGTTGCTGCGTCGTCAATGCTGGGCGGTGTATTCGGGCGAGGCGACGGTTAGGAAAATGGCAGTTTGCGCTCGTGCCAGCAGCGCAGCGGTCGGATCACCGGTAGCCGGCACAGGAATCGCGTTGACAGCTCCCAAAATCTCGCCGCGCAAGTTGGAGGACATCTGGCCGGCGAGCAGCAAGAGGTTCACACGATCGAGCAGTGCGTCGGGATTGTTGGCCAACGCGGTTTCCGTGGCCAGTGTCATGTACAGATCGCCGTTGTTGCCGTAACCGCCCGACAGCGCGGCCTGCATGCTGTTCAGGTAGCCGATCACGGTGGTCACGTCGGTTATCTCCATTTCGGGCGCAGTCAGTCCGGCAGCCTCAATACTGGTGCCGGCCGGAACATAGCCGGGAGCAAACCAGTTGAAGATGCTCGGCGCGCGCGAAGCCATCTCTCCGAGGCCGTAGGCTGGATCTTCGGTGCTGCCAACATCAAAGGCGCCGCTGCGCGACTCCGCCGTAAAGGCGCGAGCCATGTGGGCAAAGCGCAGCATCGGTTCCTGCACCTTGCCGTAGTTCGGACCGGTGTAGGTTGCCGAAACTGTGTTGCGCGCTTCGTCGTCCATGAGGATCGCGGTGATCACGGCCTGCATATCGCCGCGTACTCCCTGCCCGTTATCCTGGAAGACCGCCGCGACCCGCTGCACATAAGCGGGGCTGGGGTTGCTCGTGACCAAATGCTGGATCAACTGTTTGGAAACAAATACCGGCGTGTTGGGATGGTTAAACAGCGTATCGAGTGCGAGCTTGACGTCGGCGCTCGGGTCGCTGCTGCCCGCGGGTATGGTTACGCCGAGAAAATCTTTTTCATCGGTGGAGTGGTGATTGGGATAGGTGGTCAGGGGCAGCAGGTCCTGGCCAAACCCGGGTCCAACGTAAACCGCTCCGTAGCCTGACCAGGCCTGATCGCTGGTATTACCCGCCATGTTCCAGCTAAAACCAGTGAACACCTTGGCCAGGCCTTCTACGTCGGTGAGGCCGTAGGTGGGTACGGGATTGCCGCTGCCATCGACTTGCGTGGTTCCATCGGGGTTCAGCTTGTTAAGCCCGATGGTCAGCAGCTGCATCACTTCACGGGCATAGTTCTCGTCTGGATCGCGCGTAGCATCGCCCTTGTCGTTGGCCAGAATCGACAGGTAGATCCCCATCATCGGACTGAGGGTCACATCCTGAAGCAACTGGCGGTAGTTGGTGAAGGCGTCATTGCCCAGCATGTCGTAGTAGTTGGCGACCCCGCGCGGCATTTGCCCGACGATCGCATCCTGGCTGGAGATGACGAATAGCTCACTGAGCGCGAACTGCACTCGTTTGCGCAACGCATCCTTACCCGTGAGTGCGGTATTCCAAAAGGGCTGCTCGAAATATTGGTCGCCGCTGGTCTGCAGAAACAGCTTTTGATTGCAAACGGAGTCAGTGGCGCCGCATGCGGGCTGCGTGTTGAGCATGATCTCGCGCTCGGCATAAGGTTCATGGAGAGTGTTGGGTAGAGCGAATTGCTCGGCAAACCAAGCGTCGTAACCGATGGTTGAAAGATGGTTGATATCTGCCTGGGAACCGCCAAACGTCGCCTGCATGAGGAAGCGCGAGGCATCGTTAGGATCGACCAGTGGAGTGGGCGGAGTGCCCGCCACCTGCTCCACCAAATCTGCCGAAACAGCGGCCCCGGGATCAGGGTTGAGTACCTGCAGATCGAAGGGACCGGCGACCGTGGGGTCGACCGTCGCCGTGAGCTGCGTGCCCGAGTTGAATTGCGTAGGTATCGGCGCGCCGTTCTCGAGCACGGTGGCCCCGGTGATGAAGCTGGCGCCGGAAAGGACAACGGTTGAGGAGCCAATGTTCAGATTGACGGGTGCGGCCGTGAGCAGGACGGGGACCGGGTTGAGCACCTGGACGTTGACAATCGTGACCGCGTTCGGATTATCAACGCTGGTCGCCTGCACCACGACCAGGTTAGGGTTGGGCACCACCGCGGGCGCGGTGTAAACGCCTTGCGGGTTAATGGTGCCGATGGTTGCGTTGCCGCCAGGTATGCCATTCACGGTCCAGGTGAGGGCGGTATCCTGTGACCCGGTGACCGTGGGTGTAATCGTGATGGTGTTGTTTACGCGAACGCTGGTTTCTGTCGGCTGTAGCTTGATGACTACCTGGCCTGGCTGCACCAGAGCGTTGACGCGCTGCGACGAGGCCGAGCCTGGATCGGGATTGACCACGGTGACGGGATACGTGCCTGGGGTATTCTCCGTGATGACGGCCACCAACTGCGTGCCAGACATGTAGGTGGTGGGAACCGGCGCACCGTTCCAATAGATCTGCGCCCCGTAGACAAAGGCCGATCCGCTGACCACGATCTGGGCCTGCCCCTCAGCGAAGGAGCCTGGCGTGATCGTGTTCACGATCGGAATTGGATTAAGAACCGAGACCCCAAAGCTTCCCTTGGATGGATAAATGGTAGAAGAGCTTTCAACCGTGACCTGGTTATTGGGTACCGGGACGATCGCGGGGGCGGTGTAGACGCCCTGTGCATTGACGGTACCGATCTCTGCGTTGCCCCCGGGAATACCATTCACCGACCAGGTGACGGGCGCCTCGGTCTTTAGCTGCAGGGTTTGGGTGACGCGCAGATTGTTGCCGCCGGCAGAGATTGCGGAGAGTTTAATAACATTTGCTTCATTCAGGCTAAAGCCGCAGCCGGCGATGAGGCTGCTGGCGACCGCCAGGCAGAACACGCCGCTGCAGCTTTGCCATTTTGCTGATCGGTGAGCTGTCGACATACTGCGCTCCGCACTTGACCGTTCTAAGTTAGGAAGAAATTGACGTCGGAAAGCGCGACGCTCGCCGTAGTGACCCTTTGAAAGTAACCAAGCAGGTCACGAAAGCAAAGGGTACTTTCGGGGGAGTGCAGGCACAAACCACCATCGCGGTAGCTGCAGGTAACTCTTTTAAAGACGCCATTTAGGACCAATACAGCACTGACTTAAGAGTTATCTTTGTCAGTTACCGATGTGACTGCGGAGGCAAGACGTGCGGCCTCGGCACCCGAAAAGATCTGCCGGAATTTGTTGGTTGCCGACATCCATTACGACTTCCCGAACGTAGTCAAAATGGGACCGCAGGTGCTTAGCAGATACGCGTGACACTTCGGTTCGCCCCATCCCCCCCAGGCCAGCAGAGCAAGACAACCCATAAAGGAGCTACTCCATGCTGATTCGAAAATGCTTATCCTGGTGTTTTGCCCTCACAGCAGGGCTCTTACCGCTCACGGCTTCTGCCTTCACCGGAGCCGTCTACAAGTTCACTGTCTCTGAGCCCACAGAAATTCCTGGTATGACCTTGCGGCCAGGCTCCTACACGATTCATGTAGTCGACCACCTCTCGGAGCGCTATGTGGTTCGTGTGGACGGCCTTAAAGGCCGGATACATTCGACTTTCCTGGCAATCGAGAATCCCGAGGTGCCCAAGCCGACGACTCCCGGCAGGGTGCTGTGGGCCAATTCTCCCGGGGATAAGGAGTATCTGCGAGGGTGGCTGTTTCGCGATGAGCCAGCGGTGCTGGAGTTCGTTTTCCCGAAGAATGAAGCGGTCGCGATTGCCAAGACCAACAACGCCAAGGTTCCCGCCATCGACCCTGCTTCGGAAGGGCGGCCTCCTACTATCAAGGGACTTTCGAAAAGTGATTTGGAACTGGTGACTCTTTGGCTGCTTTCATCCACCCGCGTAGGTCCAAGCGATAGCTCCGCAGGCATTCAGGCAGAACGCTACCGCCAGATCGCGAGTGTTGAGCATAAACCGGTCATCGCCCGATTACCTCAAACTGCGAGCAGCCTGCCCTGGATCCTGTTGCTGGGCGCATTGTCGATGCTCACCGCCGCCGGCATTCGGGTTTATCGGCCAGCGTACGTTTCACGGAACGGCAAGAGATGACCGGGTTGTCAATAAAGATCGAAAAGACCCTTTGGGCGATTGGCTTCGCCTGCGCGGGCTACCTGCTGTTTGCAGCAGCGCAGGCGCAAGTGTTCCACCATCGCGCGGAAGACCTTTCGGCAGCGGGGCGGGCGGCCATGCAGGCCGCCGCGTCAGGAACCGTGATCGGACGGGTCGACATTCCTGACCTTCACCTCTCGGTCGCGGTTCTCGAAGATGATCAGACGAAAAGTCTGCTTCGTGGCCTGGGTCATATACCCGGGACCGCCGAATTAGGCGGCCTGGGAACGGTCGGGCTTGCCGGGCACCGCGACACCTTTCTGAGGCCGCTACGCAAAGTTGCTGCAGGGATGGAGATTAGCGCCACAAACGCGGCCGGCGTTTATCACTACATGGTGGATTCGACGGAGATCGTTAGGCCCGAAACGGTGGATGTTCTGGCCATTCGCTCGCGGCCCGAACTGACCCTGATCACTTGCTATCCTTTTAATTACGTGGGGGCCGCCCCCAGGCGATTTGTGGTGCACGCGCATCTGGTATCGGTCTCGCCCGATACGATCGCGACTGCGCACTCTCCTCGCCAGGAGTGAGCCCACTTAGGGAGTGAGCAGGTGGGTCAGGTTGCTGAGGCGAAGCAACTCTTTTACACGGGGGGACAGGTTAAGTAATTCCAGTTTGCAATAGCCCTCTTTGATGGCCGACACTTTGAGCCCCACCAGCATTCCCAGGCCCGAACTATCGAGGTAGGTCACGTCAGTAAGGTCGAGAGCGATGCGGCCACCGTTGAGTATTAGGGGTTTTACCAATTCCTTCAACTGATTGGAGGTTTCGCTGACGACCCTGCCGTGACAAAGAATGGTGGTCACCGGCCCCGTGCTCTCATCCCCTGACTTCTGAACCTCGTAATGGAAGACAGTTTCTGGTGCAGTCGCCATCTTTCTCTCCTTTGCGCGATGTTAGTCTTTGCCGCAGGTGGACCAGATTAAAATCTGGTTACCGCTGCCCGTTTTCCCCGCGCGATCAGATCGATTGGCATTACAACAGCGCAGCGAGCAACTTTTCCAGCACACGAACATAGGTTGCAACCTTATTTCATCCTTCTGTCAGGCACGCAGGGAAGCGTTTATGCGATCTCCGGGTGTGGTGAAACAGTCGATGTATCGTTGCGAAGCAATCGAAAAGTTTCGGTTGGCGTCCAGCCAACCACAAACCGACTCTACCCCTCTGAGTAAGCAGGCCAAGTGTTTTGTGCTTATATATGCTCTCTATTTATGGTTACCGTGAGATTTCTTTGGCAAACGACGATCCCACAAACGAGCAGTTGCGCGAGCGTCTCCGGTTAGCGGAGGAGTCGCTGAGGAAGAGTGAACGACTCGCCATTGCCGGTCGGTTTGCCGGCGCAATTATGCATGAGGTCAACAATCCGTTAGAAGCCCTAAGCAATCTGGTTTACTTGACCAAACTGGACGCCAACCACCCGGACGATGTGCGCAAGAATATGATGGTGGCAGAGTCGCAACTCGGTCGCTTGGGGGAGATTACCCGGCAGACCCTTTCTTTCTATCGAGAACCGCTGGAAGCGCAAGCGCTCGATCTGGTAGAGATCGCGGAGTCTGCTTTGCGGATTCACGGGCATCGGCTTACTGCGCGATCGATCGAGCTGCGCAAGGATCTACCCACGTGTGCGATTGTAAAGGCAACGGGGGGCGAAATTCTCCAGGTTTTATCCAATTTCATTTTGAACGCAATCGACGCACTGCCCGAGCAGGGGGCGGTGCTTTGCCTGCGCATCAGGACCGACCAGCGACGCGCGCACATTCTTATTTCTGATAATGGACACGGAATTCCCGCGGCGGTGCGCAAAGGATTATTCGAGCCTTATGTCACCAATAAGAAGACTGGAACGGGTGTTGGACTTTGGCTGTCGAAGCGTATCGTGGACAAGCATGACGGGACGATTCGCTTCCGCAGTTCTTACCGGCCCGGCAAGAGTGGAACGACCTTTCGCCTCTCGCTGCCGCTGGATGTCGCGCTGGTTCATTAGACCCAAGGTAAGAGATGCGAAAGGACGTCAGTAGCTGCCGGCGGCAGACCCGGGAAGAAACAACGAGAATACCGTGCCCGTTGGGGACCCGTGTGTGTTGGAGCGCACGGTAAGGCGCCCGCCATGCTTTTCCATGAGCTCTCGCGATACCCACAATCCCAAGCCGGTCCCAGTGTCTTTTTTGGTCGTAAAGAACGGCTCAAAAATGCGTTGCAGGTTTTCTCTGCTTATGCCACAGCCGTTGTCTGCCACCGTGATGCGGACGCCTTGCAGGGTCGGGTTTCGCGGGCTGCGGGAGGCGTGAACCCGGACGCAAATGGCATCGCCCGGTCGACAGGCGTCAAGGCTATTCGCGAGCAGGTTTGAGAGCACCTGGCGCAGCTCTCCGGCGTTGCCGAAGGCTGTTTGATTTGTCCGTATGTCCACGTGCAGGGCAATATGCGCGTTGTTCGCCCGGAAAGAATAGAAATCGAATACTTCCTGGGTGACCACGTCAGGGCGAAAGAGAAGCGCCGCGGTATTTTCACGATAGAAGCCGAGGGACTGGCGCGTGATGTGAGCAATCCGTTGAAGTTCCCGATCGGCTTCGGTGAGATGTAGGCGGACCTTTTGGATATCAGATTCATTACGCGCCAGGTAGACGAGGTTGACCAAGCCTTCCAGGGGATTGTTGACCTCATGTGCGATGGCAGCCGCCAGCCGGCCGGCAGATGCTAGTTTTTCTGTGCGCAAAAGTGCAATCTGGGAGGCATACCGTTCGCTGATGTCGCGAAATACCAGGACGATACCGATGAGGTGGGAGTCCTTATCGAGAATGGGCGCAGCGCTGTCATCGATATGGAATTCTTTCTGTTCCCTGCTTATGAGGATGTTGTGGTTGGCCAGGCCGACCACCTTGCCCGAACGGCGCACGACGTCTACCGGATTTTCGACCGCAGCGCGGGTGCGTTGGTTAACAATGACAAAGATATTGGCCATCGGCAACCCTTGCACTTCGGTCTCCTTCCACCCCGTGAGTTGCTCCGCGACGCCGTTCATGAACACGACGTTGCCAGTGGGGTCGCAGGCGATGACCGCATCGCCGATGCTGCGCAGGGTCGTATTCAGCCATTGCTCGCGAGCGTAGCACTCGTCGCCCCAGCGCCGCACTTCTTTGATTTGCAGGTCGTAGGCGTTGGCAAGCTTTTGGAACAGACGGCGAATTTCCCACGCCAGGAAAAGGCCGAGCACCATCGCGAGGCTGATGAGCCCATAGAGGCTGACTCGATCGACCTTTAGGGCCGTGGTGGATCGGTCGTTCCTTTTTTGCGTTTCGGCAGAAATGAAATTGTCCGCGAGCGCGCGGATGTGGTCCATTTGCAGCTTGCGCCCACGCATGTGAGCCCGGACCTCATCGGCGGGTGTCGGCTCAGCAATGGCCTGCAGCGCGTCCTGTTGCCAAGCTTGGAAGGCGGTTTTCAGGCTCTGCAGCCGCGCCGTCTGTTGCGGATCGAGGGTTTCAAGACCGAAGAGCGTTGCGAAAGCGGGATCCATTTCCTTGCTTGCCTTCTGGAAGGGCTCAAGGAAGGTTTGATCTCGGCTGTGGAGAAACCCGCGGAGCCCAGACTCTTCGTCTACGATCAGTCGCAACAGATAATTGGCAAGCGCGATGACCTGATCCGCATGATCGACCTGGCGAGTACTCTCTTGTACCCGCTGTAGTCCGTAAGCCAGGGTCAGAGCTAACAAAGCAAGGGCAACGATCGGCAGAACAATTAACCGCAGAAGTAATCGTCGGTACGCGGCGACTTCCAAGTGGTCCCCCGGGTGGCCTGTCCCCAGTGGCTGGTGACCCGAGAAGGCCCGACAGGGACCCTACTCTGCAATTCTGCCCGATCCCCAATCTTCAGGCAACGGCGAGTCGTCCACGAAAGGTCAAGAGCCATAACAGCACGGCAGCAACACCAAAACTTTTTGTTGCAGTTGGCCTGGAAAACGTTGCCCCAACGCCGAGCAAATCACATGAATCGCCGTCACAAATGCCGGGCGCAGTGTATTCTCTGGAAGCCAAAGACAATATGCCCAATCATTGGTTTCCAAGAGTGCTCCGGCGCGCCCTTTTTCTGCTGGTTGGCGTGGTTCTGCCTCCAGTGGCATCGTGCCTACACGCGCAACAATCGTCCATCGTCAAACTGATTATCGAGAAGAAGCCGGGCGCCAGCGAGGGCCGGGCCATGGCCACGGTGAAGGGTCCCGTCAAACAAAAGGGCAAGCTGGTGGTCGCTGAGAAGACGGGCCGGATCGCGAGCCACGCGGTCGAAGCCTGGATCATCATGGACGGCCAGGGGGCCCTGCTTTTGTTGACACCGGAGAAGAAAGGCGGTCCCTACCGGTTGCGCTACTACGAACTGGACCAGGACAAAGGCCGAGTGCTGGGGCATGTGCCATTCGCGGAGGCAACGATCACAGAGCGGAAGGGCGGCAGCGGGCCGTGGGCCTTCGCGGTCGCCGGCGTTGACCCTGCCAGCAAACAGTCACAGATTTTCGCCGGCGATGTAGAGGCAATCCATGCCCGCATCGACGATGCGACGCAACCACTGTTTTCAGGCGACGCGCTGTCTTTCCGAACCGGGGACGGCGCGAGGAGCATCAGCCTGGCAAAGCTGATGGGCGTGGACTACCAGAGTGCCATTTACGCACCGGCCGCGAACGCGACCAGCGCCTACCTGGAGTTTCTGCCGGATGGCGACTCGCTTACCATCAGCCCTACGGGAGAGGTGGATCGGGGCCGCTGGATCAGGACGGGCGAGGCCTTTCAAGTCACCTCCGCCAAGGGTACGCTCACGCGGTGGCCGGAAGCGGAATTACACCCGGTGACCGGCATTCCAGCGACGGAACGTATGACGGTGCGACTGCTGCAGCCGCTGTCTTCACGGACGGCAAAGGCGGGCATGGAAGTGCGAGCGGTTTCGATCACCCCGGCTTTCTTCCGTGATTCCCTGCTCATTCCGCAAGGCAGCGAGTTCAGCGGCAAGATTGTCGCTGCCCACGGAGTAGGCCTGGGCATCAAGCATGAGTCAGCGGCGTTGACCCTGCACTTCGACACGGTCAAGCTACCGGACGACCGCACGCTTGCGATTGACGCGCGCGTCTTCAAGGTGGAGAACTCACAGGAGAGTGTGACGGCGAACGGCAAGATTCAGGGCATCCGGTCGACGGGAACAATTGGCAATTCTGCGGAAAACAAGATCTCTTCCCTGGCACAGATTGACCCCATGGCCTATCTCTTTCTGGGCACGGCGGGGCCGGCGGTTCTGGGCTTTGCCGAGCCTGAGATTTTGTACAGCGCCGGGACTGAACTGACGATTGAATTCCACACCCCGCTGATTACGGCGCAAGCCTACAAGCCTCGTGTACCACCGATCGAGCTGAGCGGAACACAGCTGAGTGAATTCAATGCCATGGTCAAAGACCTGCCCTTCCGTACGAAAACGGAGGGGAGCAACCATGTGTCTGATATCACGAACCTGATTTTTGTCGGCAAGGCGAGTTCCCTGCGCCGCGCCTTTGAAGCTGCCGGTTGGGTTCCCTCGGATGAACTGACTGCGGCCTCGGCCTTCCGGACGGCAAAGACACTTTCAGGAACCCAGACCTACACCCAGGCACCCATGTCAACCCTGCTGCTGGATGAGCAGAAGCCGCTGTTCACGCTTTCGAAAACGACCAACACGTTTTCATCACGGCACCACATCCGCGTGTTCCCCACGAGCGAGACATTTGATGGCAAGACGGTGCTGACCGCTTCATCGACACAGGATATTGGCATCGCCTTTTCTGCCAAGCAGAAGACCTTCATCCACGTGATCGACCAGTATCTGGATAATGAACGGTCGAAGGTGACCAACGATCTGGAGTTCACAGGTTGCGTGGATGCGATCGACCTGGCTCCCCGTCCATGGGTTCCGCAGGATGCTTACAACTCGACCGGCGACCGTCTGCGGACGGACGGCGCCGCAGCCGTTTTGTATATCAATGACTGTGCCGATCCGCGGAGTACCCCGACCACTGTTCCGCCGCGCGCCGGAATTGTTGCGCGCAGCGAACGGAACACGGCCCTTACCATCAAGGACCAGATCTATCGCGGAAATGTGGTGTACCAGGGGATTTCTTACGGCACGAAAATACACGGCTATCTGGCACAAAGGGGTGAGCTGGGCGAAGACCAGGGCAACTGGCGCAAGAGCGACGCGTCGGGAACGGAGTACAAGGTAGTCGGCACCGGGCCGCATTGGTCGCGATCGGGCCGATGGGGCGTGCGACCGCCGGTCGAAGGGCAGAGCGATCTGGATGCGGCGGCGCGCGCGCGCATTCTTTCGCACAAATGGGATCCCCCTCATTTCGAGATAGGACTGAATCTTGGCTACTCCCGCTATCGCAACAACTTGCTCGAAACGACGCTCGTGGAACTGAAGACACCCAACCCAAACGAACCCGACTACTTTATAGGACTGGGAGACGGGGTCTTTGACGGTTGGGCTGCCGGCATTTCTTTGACACTCAACTCATGGAATTACGTTTCCAACGAATTCTCTTACATGCGGCAACAGACCAAATTCGACCTGGTGGCGCTTAGCATATCGACTGATCCGGCTACGGAACCAGAAGTCGATTCTCAGATCGTGGGACTGGTGACGCGGCGTGCGGCCTATAACACTGTATTTAATTTGCGGCCGAGGAAATCGAGGTGGCGCCCCTACCTCGCGGCCGGACCGGTGGTGCAATTGCTTTCTCTTTCCAATGCTCCCCTGAAGAAGCCCAGCGGTTACTTTCGCCTTGGTCTTTCGAATATCGGATTGATCAAAGCGGCCTTTGATTTCGGCAGCACCACGCCTCTCGATGGAGGGGGTATCTTTCAGCTAGGCGTGCAATATGGAGGAGGCATCAAGTATCGCGTATTGCCGCGGCTGACGATGCGGGCCGACTTTGGCGAAACGCTTTCCGAGAATCCGAAAATCATTCGCGACAGTTATCTCGGTTATGAACCGATTGGCCTCGACAATACTTACACAACGACCGTGACCAACGCACAAGCGCCGGCGAAATTCATTCAGCAGCGAGCCACAGTGGGGTTTGCGTTTACCTTCTAGTGTAGTGCGGCACCCGAAATTCCGCAGCGGCCGGTGGCGCGTGGGCTCCGCGTTCCCCTTGTATGCTAAGGATCAGATGTAGTCTCTTGAGAAAAAGGGGTAGTGATGAAAAATGGTCCGGTGCGGGTAGGCATCATCGGTTCACAGTTTCAGGCGGATTGTCACGCGTCGGCCATCAGCATGATCGAGAACGACATGACCGTGGTCGCGGTTGCTTCTCCTAACGCTGCCCACGCACAGGGTCTGGCCGATCGGTTCAGGATTCCCCGTGTTTACACCGATTACCGGGACATGGTGAAAGACGTGGAGATTGAAGCGGTCACGATCACCGCACCCAACGCGTTGCATTGCGAAATGGCGGTTGCGATTGCGCAGGCGGGCAAACATGTCATCTGCGAGAAGCCACTGTGCGTGACCCTGACCGAGGCAGACAGAATGATCGAGGCGTGCCGCGCCAACGGCGTGCTCCTGCTGTACGCGGAGTCGCTCATCTTCACCCCGAAATACGTGAAGGCCAAAGAGATGGCCGACGCGGGCGCTTTCGGCAAAGTACACCTGGTGAAACAAAGCGAGAAGCATTTCGGCCCGCATTCCGCCTGGTTCTGGGATGTGCAGCGATCAGGCGGTGGAGCGCTGTTTGACCTGGGTTGCCATGGCATCGCTTTTGCCTGGTGGTTTCTCGGAAGGCCTAAAATGCTGAGCACCTATTGCCACCTCGGCACGTATGTCCACGGGGATAAGACGTTGGCCGATGACGAAGCAGTGACGATCGTGGAGTTCGCAGGCGACGCCTTCGGCATGATTGAGAACAGCTGGGGCCGCCGCGGCGGCATGGACGATCGCATCGAAGTTTACGGGGAAGGCGGCTCAACCATTGCCAACCTGCAAATGGGCAACGCGCTGCCCACCTACAGTGAGTATGGTTTCGGATACGCAGTCGAAAAGGCGCCGACCACCATCGGATGGAGTTATCCGGTTTTCGAAGAATTGTGGAACTATGGTTTTCCCCAGGAGATGCGCCATTTTGCGCGCGCGATTCGCGGGTTAGAAGCGCCACGGGTCACCGGCGAAGACGGCAAGGCCGTACTTGAGGCCATCTATGCCTCCTACGCTTCGGCGGGGCTGGGACAAAAAGTTTTCTTTCCCTACACGCCAAGCGAAGAGTTGCCGGTTTATGAGTGGCTGAACAGGAAGAAAAAAGCATGAGCCGGATTCCCATGTTGGACAACATTTACGGGCAACCTGGCTCGCATCGCGCTCTGCTCGACCTGCACGAGCGAAGCCAGCAGGCGACGCTGGGAGCCTGCGCGAAGCTCATTCGTGACGCACGGGGCAAGGTGGTTTTTACCGGTATGGGCGGCTCGCTTTTTGCCAGCATGGCCGCCGTCAGCCGGCTGGTGCAGCAGGGTTACGCTGTGCAGGCGGTGGAGAGCGCAGAACTGCTGCACTACGGCAGTGCTACTCTGCGCGCGGGCGACGTCGGCATTGTGATCTCGCGCTCCGGGGGATCGATCGAACCGGTGCGGCTCGCGGAAGCCATGCGCAAGGCGGACATGACGGTGATTGCCGTCACCAATGTACCCGGATCCGATCTGGAAAGAATTGCCGATGTGACGCTGATGATCGGCGCGCAGCCTGACAAGCTTATCGCCGTGCAAACCTACACCGGCACAGTCCTCACGCTGTTACTGCTGGCGGAAGAAGTCATCGCCGGAGAAAACGTGAAACTGAGCGATGCATGCGGGGCGGCCCTGCCGGTACTGGCTGCGTATATAGAAGAATGTGTGCAGGCCAGCGAGCACTGGCGTGACCTGCTGATGGGTGCGCCACTTTATCTGTTGGGCCGCGGACCCGCGCTGGGCTCAGTGCATGAAGGCGCACTGCTGCTGCATGAGACCGCTAAGACAGCAGCGGTGGGGATGTCTTCAGGACAGTTCCGTCACGGCCCCGCCGAGATTCTGTCTTCCGATTTCCGGGCTGTCGTCTTTGGCAGTCCGTTGAAGACGCAAGAGCTCGATCGCGCGCTGGCCAGCGATCTTTTTTCCGCGGGCGCACACGTAGGTTGGATCGGACCGGCGGGAGGCGCGGCGCCGGCTTTGGTTCCCTGGCCCACGATCGAGCCGGTGCTCGCACCCATCTTTGAAATTGTCCCCATCCAGCTAGCGGCGTACCGGCTTGCGCTCTGGCGCGGCATCACGCCCGGCGAATTTCGTTTCGTCTCCGAAGTCACTGCCACTGAGTCTGGCTTTCTGGCGCCCCATCCAACCGCACACCCTTGAACCAGAGAACGAACGGATGGTCAGGAACCAAGCGGGTTCTGCGGACATCAGAACGACTCAGAGCTCTCGCGCCGGATTTGCGATCTCACTCGTGGGGCCTTGTTTGGGAGGAAGGCGCACCGCAGATCCCTCCACTTCGCTCCCCCGAATTCCTGTCGAGGTTGGTGGCGCTGGCAAACTTCATGCGGTCTTCCTTAACGAAGACCGCACACGTGGATCTGTCTGACGTAGCGAAACAGGAATTCGGGTACGCTACGGTCGGGATGACAAATTTGTTTGAGGGACGGGCTTAAAACTTTGTTTGAGGGACGGGCTTAAAACTTTGTTTGAGGGACGGGCTTAAAAGCAAGCGCTCCCGGCGTTCATTCCCTCCTTAACCTGCCGCCAGGCAAGGCGGCTCCTCCTAATGAACAAAATGGCTGGGGCTGGATTTGCGAGCTCACTCGTGGGGCCTTGGTTTGGGGGAAAGGCGCACCGCAGATCCCTCCACTTCGCTACGCTACGGTCGGGATGACAAATTTGTTTGGGGGGACGGGTTTAAAAGCAAGCGCTCACCGCGTTCATTCCATGCTTAACTTGCCGACTGGCGAGTCAGCCGCTCGGGATGACAAATTTGTTGGGGTCGAGATAGGAATAGCAGATCGCTAATATGGACAAGACTGAGAACGCCTTGTCACGGATCGATTGCGTACCGTTCCCTAACCAGAAACAGGTAGCACCCGACACCGACCAGCAGCCAAAAACTAATCGCGAGCAGCGGTGCGTTGAAGTTTCCGGTTCGCTGCACCAGGGTTCCAGTGATCCAGGGAGCAGCAATGCCGGCCAGGTTGGCGGCGGTGTTCTGCACCCCGGCGATGCGGGCCGAGGCGGAGGCGGGCGTGAGTGTCTGCGTGAGCGCCCAATAGTTTGCTGTGGCCAGGCCAAGCCCAGTCAACGAAAACACAGCCAGGAAGAGCGCCATCGCGCGCGAGGGAGAGAAGGCGGCGAAGACTTCGCTGAAGGCCAGAACAAAGCCAACGATGATGAAGGCCTTGCGCACGGTGGCAGCATTGCGACCGCGCGCGATGAGCTGATCCGCCGCCCAACCAGCAAGGATCGCAATGGTACCCATGCCGGCAAAGGACATGAAAGTGAACCAACTGGAAGCAGCCAGCGACAAACCAAAGCGGGTGTTGAAATAGGTGGGCATCCACGTCATGCAGAAATAGACGAAGTACATGTAGCAAAAGGTGCCAAGGCAGGTGCCCCAGATAACGGGCGTGGCGAAGATGGCGCCCCAGGAGACGACTGCAACCTTTTTCTGTGCGGCGGCGCGGCTGCTATCCTCCTGCACAAAAAACAGCCACGGAATGAGCCAGAGGATGCAAAGCGCGCCGTTCAGGACGAACATCCACCGCCATCCGTAGGCCAGGACAAGATAGGTGGCAATGGGCGCCCCAATGGCCGGGCCGTACTTGGTGCCTGACATGAGAATGCCCATCGGCAAGCCGCGCTCGCGCTCGGCAAAGTTTTCCCGGATGTAACGCATGCTCGCAGGGATGACGATGGCCTCGCCAATGCCGAGGACGATGCGTACGGCAAGCAGGCCGTGGAGCGAACTCACCAGCGCAGTGGCTGCGGAAACCGCGCTCCACAAGAAGAGCCCCACGGCGTAAGGCCACTTCAGGCCAAAGCGATCGACTACCCATCCGGCCGGCGTCTGCAGCAGGGTGTAGGCCCAGAAAAAAGCCGAGAGCAGAATTCCCGAAGCCTCGGCCGAAAGGGGGAAGCTCAGGCGAATGGCGGGGAGTGCGGCGGAAAGATTGATCCTGTCGGTATAGGCAATGATGACGCCCATGCTGAGCAGTACAACGACGAGCCAGCGTGCGTTGCTTCGTATTGGGCTGTTGCTCATAACCTAACCACGTGAGGGAGTTGGCCACGACAACTGTGGGGGCCGTACTTTAGTAAACCTCGTAGAGCAGGCGGCTGTAGGTCTTAGCGGTCAGGTAACTTTCGAAGATAGGCCAGAGGTGCTTGTGAAGGTCGGTTGCGGCCCATTTCTGCCGCAATTCTTCGCTGGCAAACGTCATGGCAAACTGGTAGTTCGTTCCCGGTGGAGGAACGCCGCGGAGTGCGGCCTGCAACTTGAGCAAGCGCAGATCCAGGTAGCCGGGCTGCTGCGCAGCGGCCGGACGGAATTTTTCCACGAAGAATCGAATCATCTCGGGCTCTTGAGCGGGATCGACCGCGAGGTCAAGATGGATCTGAATGGGACGGCCATCGAACGCCAGGGCGGGCGTCACCGCGCTCCCGGCTAATGCCAGCATCGCCTTTAAACAAGCTCTTCGCTCCATCGCCAGTCCTCCTACCGTCGTTGCGGCGCACCCAACTCAGTGTCCAACGCATCCTTCGCCGCGGATATGCCGATAATCATGAGCTCGAGATCCGACGTGCCGCTGTTGGTAAACGAATGTGCTTCGCGGAACAGGATGGGCACGCCATCACCTTTGTGAATCGGCTGGGTCTCATCGTTGACGCGCACCTGGCCTTCACCATCCATCACGTAATAAATCTCTTCCACGCCGGTGTGGTAGTGCAGGCCTTCCGACGCGCCCGGCGGAATCAAAAGATGATCCACATACGCCCAGTTGGTTTCGAAGACATCCGAATCGAGGGCGCGGCGGTAACGCACCGCGCCCAGCCCACCGTGATAGTTGGGTACGGGTTGCAGCAGCGATCTATCCAGCCGCATGAGCATGAACTGCGGGATCTCATCCTTGTTCGCTACCTTATCGCGGGAGTCGCCCAGGTTGAACGAATCATAGTGGCCCTTGACCATCGACACATTGATGTTGAGGTAATCGACCAGTTCATTGGTGGGATTGTAGATTGCGTGCGAGTGGCCGCGATGCTGGGGGGCGCCGGCAGGGCCTTTCACCCGCGAGGTGTGACTATCGACGGTGAACTCGGCTTCCCCGTTGAGGATGGTGAACATCTCCTCCACCGTGTTGTGAAAGTGTTCGGCCACACCGCCGCCGGGTTGCATCTGGCAGCGAAAGACGAAGTTCAGGTTGACGTCCATGGCGCTGGCAGGCACCAGCGTCTGGCATTTTCTCAAACCAACGCTGCCATGGGAATGGGCCGGCTCGACCTTGCTCAGATCCGTGTGCCCGATGCGCTGCGCGAGCGGGGTGTGGGGAGCGGTCATTTGCGGAAACGCTCGCAGCGTCAGCGAGAGCATGAACACGAGCGCGCTACTGAGAATTGCTTTGGCTGGTTTCATAACGCCCTACCAATTCGTAATCGAACCGTCTGGCCGGTAGTAGTTCTGGGCCCGTGCGGTGACGGGTTCGGTAATCTCGGCGATCTGGGTCAATTGCTTATAGTCGAGCTCGACACCGAGGCCCGGGCGCTGATTGGGGTATAGTTTGCCATTCTTGAAATCAAGGCACTGCGGCAAATAGGCGAGGGTGCGACCCTGGTAGTTGTACTCCATGAGGAGATGGCCGGAGAACGTGCCCAGGCAGTTGACCAGCGCGGCGGTCGCGATGGGTCCGGTGAAATGAGGAACGATACCGACAAAGTGGGTTTCGCACATGGCGGCGATCTTCATCATTTCTGTAATGCCGCCTACGTTGGGGAGCGTGGCCCGCACAAAATCGATGGAATGCTCTTCGACCAGGCGATTGAAGTCCCAGATATTTCCCCACTCCTCGCCCGCGGCAAGAGGAACATTCACTTTACTGCGCAGGATAGGAAGGTCTTGCTGAAAGGCTTCGGTGCGCACCGGATCTTCCACAAAGAAGGGCGCCAGATCCTCAATCGAATTGCAGCCGCGGATGGCGTCGGGAAGATCGAACCGCTGGTGGAAATCGATGACCCAGTCGCCATCTTTGCCGACCCCTTCACGCACCTGGGCACACTCTTCGCGCATGTGGGTGATGCGCTCGCGGGTGTTGTAGGTTCCGTTGGCCGGTGCTTCGGAAGCGCCGAATCGGAACGCGCGGTAGCCGGCTTCGATGGTGAGCCGGGCGCGATCTTTCAGGCTGGTCTCTTTGGTTACCCCGGGAATGACGCCGGCCGTGTTGTAGCACTCGACGTGGTCGCGAACCATTCCACCCAATAATTGATGAACGGGTATTCCCTGCACTTTACCTTTGATGTCCCACAAAGCGAGGTCCAGGGCGCCGATCGCGTCGGTTCGCTCGCGGCCCGCGGGATAGAAGAAGGCGCGGTTCATATCCTGCCAGAGATGCTCGATGTATTGCGGATCCTGGCCAATCAGCCGCCCGGCTGACTGCGACAGCGTATCCTTCATGCCGCCCTCACCGATGCCGGTGATGCCGGCGTCAGTCTCGACGGTCACGACAACGTCGCTCTGATTGAACAGTGGGTTGGGATGCGGCGGCAGATAAGCGCGTACCCGGGTGATCTTCATTTTCGGCACGGGCGTGGCGTAGGACGGGACAGCGCGCAAGCCGCTGGCAATTGCCGTGGCCCCCAGGGATTGCAGAAAGGCTCTTCTCTTCATAACGAAATTGCTCCTTCCAACTTGTCTTCAAGCAAATCTTCGGCGCCCCGATTCTTCGCGACCAGCATTTGCCTTCCCACCCTTCGCAAAGAACGCGAAGAATGGGGCACCCGAAGATTGGTTACGTCACGTGCCTGACTGCCGGTTGCGGTACGCTTCCACCGCGGCCACTAACGCGCGCGCTTTCTTCTCCACAGCGTCTGCATCGTCACCAGGCTTATAGATCGACGACCCCACGCCCAGGCCGAGCGCTCCCGCGGCCAACCAGGGCGCAACGTGATGCACGTCTACACCGCCGACAGGGATAACCACCGTCGCCGCAGGAAGTACCGCGCGCATTGCCTTCAACATGGGCGGCCCTAAAACTTCGGCGGGAAAAAGCTTGATGGCATCTGCGCCGGCTGCGAGCAAGGCGAAAGCCTCGGTCGGATTGAAAAATCCCGGGAACGCAAACAGGCCCGCCTCTTTTGCGCTGCGCACGATGGCTGTATCGGCATGCGGAGTGACGATCAGACGACCCCCCGCAGCCGCCACTTCCGCCACCTGCGAGGGCCTGGTCAGCGTGCCCGCGCCAATCAGCATCCGGCTGCCGAAGCTGCGCGCCAAGATGGCTATGCTGGCAAAAGGATCGGGGGAGTTGAGAGGCACTTCCACAATGGCGATGCCGGCACGCTCCAGAGCAGAACCAATCGACTCCACTTCCGCGGGTTGCACACCGCGCAGGATTGCGACCAGCGGACAACGATCGAGCCATGCTCTTACGTCCATCGCAGCCTCCCGCCGATCGCGGCGAGTCCAAGCGCCGGCGCGTCCTCGTCTTCTACGGTTGCTAAACCGTCGCAAGCCTCGATCGCCTGTGCATAGAGGCCGCAGAGTTCCGCTGCACCTACCAGGTGAACGCTACTGGCGCGGGGCATAGTTGCGCGCACCTCGTGCCCGATCAACAACCCCGACAGGTACGACGAGGAGACCTCTTCACTCATCTGGCCCATCAGCGCAAGGGTGCGCACGCCGAAGAGATGGTGCAGCAAGCCGCCCGAATCGGCGGAACGGGTCACTCCTTCAAGGAAGCTGGTCTTATCGATGGCGGCGCCAGTGGTCATCGTGCGCTCGAGAATCGTGCATTTACGCAAGGCGCTGTAGATCTCGCCTGTCATGCACGTGGTAAAGTTCACGATCTTACGATCGGTCAAGTGAATCCACTTGGAATGGGTTCCCGGAAAGCACACCAGGCCCCCACCACCGCAGGCGTCGAGCATGCCCATCGCCGCCGTCTCTTCGCCGCGCATCAGCTCGGGTACGCCAGCAGCATCGGGACCGATAACGCCGGGCACCAGCCGCACAGAGGCCCCCGAGAAAGGCACTTGAACAACTGCATCGGCAAGATCGTCAATGCCAACCGGACAGGGAACGTACTCGGCCTCGACCCACCCCTGCCGGCTACCGACCATGCCACACAACAGAATGTGCTGCTCGCCCTCTGCCAGCCACGCCCCCACCCCGGCACGGAGCGCTGCTTCAAAACTGCCCTCGGCGACGTGGAGAATGCCCTGGGCTGAGGAGCGCCGGGCCACCACCGCTCCCTCTGCACTCAGCCGAAACGCGCGGAAATTGCTGGTACCCCAATCCACTGCAATCAAGGCCTATGCTCCTGGGATTTCTCTCCTGACCACATGCAGCCATTGTGTCAGAAGTAACCCTGGCAGCACGTAACCGGTTTCAGAAATCGCCTATTTCGCCGCATAATCCTTGGTCTGCTTGGTACCCGAGTTGTAGACGGTGAAACTCCCTTTGGGAGTTGCGGTCAAGACAAAATAGTTGCCCTGGTCGGCGCCCTGAGGATTTGCGATGTACTGAGCCGCGGTGTTGTGGTCCGCCCCACCCTTCTCCGAGTAGTGCAGTTGGAACAGCGTTTCCAAACCAGGAGACTGCAACACGGTATCGATCACCTGTGGCGCCCCTCCCTTGGTCGCCGCGTTATTCATGATGGCGACGCGGGGATGCACACCGTTGACCAGGGCGTGACTGGAGCTCGGATTCAAACCATGATGCGAGACGACCAGGATGTTGACATGCCCTATGCGGTTGACCGGGCACATGAACAGCATCTCTTTATCCCAGGTGAGATCGCCCAGGTCGAGAATTTTGAGCTTGCCGAAGTTGATCAACACCCCGAGCGAGTGCGAGTTCTCGCTGCGGTCCATGGGCTTGGTTTCAGGCACGCTACAGTATTGGTTGGTCTCGCCGCCACCCGGCAGAGGGTGGTCAATAACGTTGCCATCGCTGCTGATCACCGTAACTTTCATACCGGTGATGGGTAGCACATCGCCCGGGCGCGCGACCATGTGCTTGTACTTGCCGCTGGCCAGCACCTGCTGATAGGCTGCGTAGATTTTCTCTGTTTTTCCCCCAGGCTGGGTATCGATGTTGGCTCCGTGATCGATGAAGGTGCCGACCGGGACCTTATCAACCAGCTGGGGAATTCCACCGCTGTGGTCATCGTGATAGTGGGTCAGGAGCACATAGTCGATCTTGCTGATGCCAGCGCTTTTGGTCGCCTCGAGTATTCGATCTGCATCTCTGCCCTCGTTATCCGGCCATCCGGTGTCGATCAGGAGCGATTGCCCGGTAGGAGTCACGAAAAGTGTAGACTGGCCGCCTTCGACATCGATGAAGTACACGCGCAAATCGCGCTTAGCGGCCCAGGCGCCGGGCAGGACTGCGAGCACTCCGGCAAGCAGGACGGTGATCGTGAGAATCGGTATACGCGTTTTGAGAAGGATCATTGGGCTTCCTTGTGGAGCATGGCAAAAGGGAATCGCAGCCCACTCTCCGAAGAGAGTGGGCTACTGGCGGCTGTATGCCGCTAGAACTGGAACCGCAGCGAAGCCTGCAAGTTGCGCGGGTTGCCAACGATCGAGGTAATCTCACCCGCCTGGGGGTTTCCGATGGTCGAGATCGGGTACCCAAACTGCGGATGATTGAAGACGTTGAATGCTTCCACGCGGAACTGGAAGAACATTTGATCGTGAACGGGGAAGGTCTTGAAGAGCGACGTATCAAAGTTTGTGCGCCCTGGACCCACCAGCGAGTTACGTCCGGCATCGCCATAGGTGTAGGGCGCCGGCGTGCTAAACGCCGACGGGCTAAACCAGTGCTGCAGCGTTTTGGGGTAGGTGACGGGACCCGTGATGTTAGGACGGCTTGATGTACCTGTATTGGTGGTAGAGGTTTGAAGAACGGGCGAGAACCACAGACCACTCTGGGTGATCAGGATGCCATTGGTCTGCCAGCCGCCCAACAGAAAATCTGAAACGCCGCCGCCGTTCAGCCATTTTTGCCCCTTTCCGAAGGGCAGCGCCCAGAGGTAACTCAACGTCAAACGGTGGCGTTGATCGATGATCGAGTTGCTGACCTCATGGGGAAAGCGGGGATCCTGAGGGTTGGGTCCCGCATCGCCGCCACCGAATTCCAGTGGCACATCGTCGATGGCGTGCGAATAGGTGTAACCCAGAAGCGCGCTGACTCCGTTGCTCAGACGTTTGTCGGCGGTGAACTGGAACGCAAAGTATTCAGCGAATCCATCAGACAGGTAGTAATTTACGTCGCTCAATTTGGGGTCGATAGCGTAGAGCGGGCGCCGCGAGACGGTCGAGGTAGACCCGGGTATCGGTTGGTTAGCGTTCCAGGAGTCTTGTAAGTGGCGGCCCAGGTTACCAACTCCGGCAAACTTTAAGACCATCTGCAAGGGAACGACTTCGTGCTCAACCACACCGTTGAATTGTTCGGCGTAGGAAGGCCGGAAGTTGGGTGCGATCGAGGTAGCTACGCCCAATACCTGTGGAGGGATAACGACGGGCTGCAAGGCTGGGAATCCCTGGCTTACGGTGGGGCCCACGGTGACATCGCCAGGGGTGATCTGGTAGGTCAGGCCGAAGGGCAGATTGCGGGCCAAGCGCATGTTGCCGGCCTCACTGCCGGTGGCGTTGTAAAAGAGGCCGACTCCACCGCGAAACACGGTGTGCGGCAGCGCTTGGTAAGCGAAGCCAAAACGTGGGCCAAAGTTCGGCCAGTACTTCAGGACGCCGGCAGTCGGACTGACTCCATTCACGCCTGCGATGTCGAACACGCCGGTGACAATGTTGAAGTTAGACCAGCGGTTGAAGGCCTCGTCCGGAGGGCTAAAGTAGTCCCACCGCAGACCATAATTGAGGGTCAGGTTCTTGGTGATCCTCCAATCGTCGGCGAAGTACATGCCGAACTCATTCAGCCGTATACCCGGGAAGGGATAGGTGTAGTCGTGCGCGTCGAGCGTGGGGTAGCCGAGTAAAAAGCTAGCCACACTATCACCGCCCTTGCCTGCAGGGTTTCGTGAATCAGTGAATGCCGGGGAGAAGTTAAAACGACCGTTGCCTTCATTGGTTTGATAGATCGTCAGCTGCCTGCGGCGGAAGTCCGCGCCTACTTTCAACGTGTGCAGACCTATTGTCCAGGTCAGATTATCGAGTTCCTGAAACGTGTTTTCCCGGCGGTACAACGGCAACGAGCGACTTTGACCGACACCCAGATAGGTAGACGGCGAAAAGATCGGCAGGTTTTGCTCGCGGGGAGTGACATTTGAATTGGGCACGCCAAGTTGGTTGCCAAGGGCTGCGCCGTTGGCAAAATTGATGGGCACAAAGTCCAGGCGGTAGCGGTTAAAACCCACGCGGAAGTCATTGACGATGGACGGTGTGAAGACCCTTACATAGCTGGTTGCGACATGCTGGGTTGGCTGTAGGGAGACGCCTGCGAAGGAGGCCTCGTCGCTCAGGCTCACGGGCTGCGAAATTCCTGGAATTGTGCTCTGCGCATAGGTGCTAGGCACAGTGGTTGCGGTGTTCTGAATTGAATAGCGCGCGAAGATCGAGTCCCTGGCGGTAATCTGTTCGTCGACCCGCACGTCGCCCTGGTTCCAGCTTTGGGTCTGGATGCGGGCGGCATTGTAATTGTTCAGACGTGCGCTGCTGGTTGGTGTCGGGTAGGCATTGATCATTGTGTGCGCAATGGGATCCCAACGGGAAGACGGAATGATGTTGTTGGGGAAGGCAGTACGGAGGAAGCTGCCAGGTTTGGCGGGATTAGGTACGGTGGTCAACGGGTCGTAAATAACGATGTTGGGCAGTAATTCGCCGAAGTCGCCGTTGCGCATGCGCAAGGTGGGAATGTTACCCCGTTCAAAAACCTGCGTGCTGTTGCGGAAGCCCTCATAGTCCACAAAGAAGAAGGTTTTATCTTTACCGTGGTAGACCTTGGGTATGACCACAGGCCCCCCCAGAGAGCCGCCAAATTGATTCAAGCGAAAAGCGGGGAAATTGGTGCCTACGGTATTGAAATACGAGCGCGCATCCACATCTGAGTTGCGGATGAACTCAAACAGGCTTCCGTGTAAGGTGTTGGTGCCCGACTTGGTAATTACATCGACCACGGCGCCCGAGTTACGGCCGACGTCAGCGCTGTAAAGGTTGGTCTGAATCTTGAATTCTCTGACCGCCTCCACTGCGGGACGCAGTGTGATGGATAGCGTGAGCCGCTGGTTATTATCGATCCCGTCGTAAAGGAAGTTATTATCGCCTTCACGGTTACCATTGGAAAATATCTCGGATGCGGGGCGCTTGTCGTCTGGCCTGCCGCCACCCATAATCGTGCCTGACGCGGATTCTCCCACCCCGTTCACGCCGGGACTGAGCGTTGCGAGCTGGACGAAGTTGCGGCCATTCAGGGGCAGCTCATTCACGAGTTGCTGGTTGATGACCGTTCCTACAGAAGAAGACTCGGATTCGAGTAGCGGAGGATGCCCGGTCACGCTGACCGTTTCGGCCGCCTGGCCTACCTGCAGTGGGAGATCGACACGCGCCTGCTGGTTGATCTGAAGACTGATTCCGGTTTGCTCGAGCTTGCGGAAGCCCGCGGCTTCGACGGTGAGGGTGTAATCCCCTGGCGGAAGGTCGGTCAAAACATAGTCGCCGCTCTTTCCACTGATGGTCTTGTGAGCGATTGTGGTTTCGATGTTGGTGGCGGTGATAGTGGCGTTGGGAATGGCGGCGCCCGAGGAGTCGAGGACGTTGCCACTCAATTCTGCGCTTGCCATTTGCGCTGGGCAGCGCGAGCAAACCAAGAAAATTGCCGCCAGAAAACAAAGGATTCTTGCCAGCCAAAGCGCATTTTGCACTTTCTGTTTTTTAACCACAGTTCGAGCCTCCTAAATCGTGCGGAGAAACCTATATCACTGCCAAATAACGATGCGCAAACATTTTCTGGAAAAAGTTTCGAAATACGAGTTGTCGGTCGACATTCCGGTACGGGTTCCGCTATCATCTGGCCATTGCATGGGCCCAGATTCCGTTATCATGAAGTCACTCGAGTTCGTATGTTAAAAACCAAAATTGCTCACCCGGCCAAAGCTGGGGCTCCCAAGTTGGTGAAGCCCGAGAGATCAAAAGAGTCGCATGGCGGAGACCAGTACTTCTCCCGCGCGGTCGGCAAGGCGCTGGAGGTTCTTGAGTTCCTCCAGGTTGAGCTTAAGCCGCTCTCTATGAGTGAGATTGGCCAGCAGATCCAGCTATCGAAAACATCGGCATTCCGGATTCTGCGTACCCTGGAGACACTGGGCTGCGTCACCGTCGATGGGCGCGGCCGTTACCTGCTTGCGCCGGGAATCCACGCGGTCACGCCGACCCAGTGGTTGGGTAAACTGCACCGCGTAGGCGTGCCATATCTTGAGGCGCTGAGCAGGGAGCTGGCGGAGACGTCTACACTGGCGGCCCTGTTTGAGAACCGGGTTGAAGTGGTGGCCGTGGTGGAAAGCCCGCATGTGATCCGGATGAGCAACGTGGTCGGGCACATTTTGCCCCCCAATGCCAGCTCGCTGGGAAAGGCCATCACCGCGTTCCAGCCGCAGGAGCAGCGGGAAAAGTTGCTGCGGAGCTTTGGGACGTATCGATTCACCAAGCATACGATCACCGATCGCAAAGAGCTGAGCCATGAGTATGAAGGAATTCGGCAGCAGAAGTATGCGATCGATCGGGAAGAGTGCGCTTATGACGGTATCTGCTTTTGTGTTCCTATTTTTGGAGCCAATGGGCAGGTTTCCGCGGCGCTCAGCTCATCGATGCCCAAGACCCGGTTGCGCGACACGGCGCACGAAGAAGCCATTATCGCCGCCGTCAGGGCGACGGCGGAGCAGCTTGCCAGTGATTTGAAAAAGGCCTGAGGCGGGGAGAATTTTCCGGCAGCCCGCTGCTCGATAAGGAAACAGTTTGGGCGGGATCTACGAGCTCACTTGCTGGGCCTTCATTTGAGGTAAGGGCTCACCGCAGATGCCTCGACTGCGCCATGCCCCATGTTCCCCGGATTTCCCACTGAGGGGTAGGAGAACCGCAGATCTCTCCACTACGCTACGCTCCGGTCGAGATGACAAATCTTTTAACCCACCAGATTTGTCATCTCGACCGGAGCGTAGCGTAGTGGAGAGATCTGCGGTTCTCCTACCCCTCAGTGGGAAATCCGGGGGTATGGGGCACCCGTCCAGGGGGGAGGGTCTTGTGTGACCTCGTTTGGGGCCCCGGCCCCGATAAAGGGGGCCGCGGGCGGGCGGTTTCGGAAATCGAATTTTAATTCGGTTTCCGGAACAATAATCCGGGTTTTACCTTGACGCTCCCTTTCCTCGCTCTATATTCTTGGGCGGCTTCACCGAGCATCCTGCGAGGACAACGATTATGATCCCACCCGTGTATCTGCGACCGTTCGTTTGTGCGCTGACCCTGCTGCCGTTCGCACCCGTATTTGCCCAGAGTCCGCTCGCAGCACGCATCGGCCACACCGACCCCAGCAAGTACACCCGCAGCCGCTCGCACAATAGCGCCGGCGATATGGCATGCGAACTGCTGGTTCCCCCCACGGCAATGGACGTCAATCTCAACTTCATGCACCGCTGCGAGATCATGCCTGGCGGGGGCGTAGGCCACCACTTCCATAACACCACCGAAGAGATGTTCATTGTCTTCGACGGGCAGGCCGAGTTCACCATCGACGGCCGAACCTCTGTACTCAAGGGGACCGTCGGCGCGCCCTGCCGGATGGGCCACTCCCACGCCATCTACAACCCCTCTGACCAGCCCGTGGAATTCATGAATATCAATGTCGCGCAGATCAAAGGCCACTATGACGCCTTCAATCTGAACGATGCCCGCGTCGGCGCACCCAAGGATGCCATCCCGACCTTCATGACCATGAATCTGGACAAGAAGGAACTGCGGCCCATCCCTAACTACCGCGGCGGCACCGGCACTGTGCAATACCGGCGCGCACTCGACGCGGATGTATTCCTCACCAATTGGGCCTACGTGGACCACCTGCTGATTCCGCCTGGTGCTTCGGAAGGCCAGCACTACCACAAAGGCGTGGAAGAGATTTACTACGTGCTCAACGGCGATGGCCAGGTGGAGGTCAATGGCGAGACCGCTGCTATCCACAAGGGCGATGGCATCCCGATTCGCTTCAACGAAGCCCACTCCTTCCTCAATAATGGCTCAGCCGACCTGGAACTGATGATCGTCGGCATCTCCGCTCAAAAGGACGTGCTCGATACCGAATTGGGCGCGATGGTGCGTGGCCACTGAGCCAGCACCTATAATAGGCAGTCTCAAAAAACCCGCATTCATGGAGACGTTTCATGACCAAGAGAATTGATACGCACGCTCACCTGGGCGAATGTTGCGTGTTCGGCCTGCTCAGCACGGAAGAAGATATGCTGCGCCGCATGGAGGAGTGCAAGGTAGACGCCACCATCGTGCAGCCGTATCCAGGAGCGACCGTCGCTTCGAAAACACACGATCGCATCGCCGATATGTGCGCCCGGCATCCAGGCCGCTTTTTCGGCATCGCCAGCCTCACACCGCATGGCGACCGTGACGCGTACGAACGCGAAATGGAGCGTTGCATCAAGGACCTGAAATTTGTCGGGATCAAACTGCATACCATCGGCCACGGCGTTAATCCCTTGTCGGAAGATGGCGATCGGGTCTTTGCCACTGCCCACGCGCTGGGCGTTCCGGCCATGGTGCATACCGGTCCGGGCATCCCTTTCGCGCTGCCTGCACTGTGTATCCCCGCGGCCCGCAAGTACCCCGATTTAAAAATTGTTCTCGCCCATGCCGGCTTCGCGGTCTTCACGGCCGAGGCGCAGGTGGCCGCTTCGGTATGCGACAACCTGTATCTCGAAACCTCATGGTGCATCGGGGAAGACATTCGCTGGATGATCGACACCATCGGAGCCGATCGCGTGATGCTGGGCGCGGATTTGCCCAGCAACGTGCCCGTGGAATACGCAAAGTACAAGGCGCTCGAGCTCTCATCCGACGTCTACGACAAGGTACTGGGTGGCACAGCCATCGATGTATTCAAGTTGAAATGGTGAGGTGACGATGTTCGTTCTGTTTGTTGATATGAAGATCAGCCCCGGCGCGCAACAGGCGCTGGAGAAGACCTACACGCAGACCTTCCAGCCAGCGATTGCCAGGCAGGAAGGTTTTTGCGCGGTGGCTCTGCTGCGGCCGAACCGAGACGGTGGCGAATACCGTCTCAGTATCGCCTTCGAGTCTCACGATTTGCAAAAGAAGTGGGTAGCGAGCGACCTGCATCAGGTCGTATGGCCGCAGATGGAAGCCCATGCTGCGGACTACTCCGTGAACGACTACACCGCTGTTTAGACCGCCAAAGGAGGCCCCATGGAGCGCAACGTTCCCGAGTATGTGAGCCGCTCAGTTCCGGTACCGATGGCGGGCAGGCTGCCCTGGTACAAGAGCACGTTCCCCAGCTACTTTGGCATCTTTCTGTTTGTCGGCTACTACCTCCGGTTGGCCGGGCCGACGCTCGGCTTTGCCAGCGTGGGCGTCACCATGTGGGGCCTGCTGGTGGCGGGGCTGCTGTGTTTTGGCCTTTACTACTACGTGCCGGCGATGCTCGGCATGCAGACGGGCCGCAATCTTTATGTGGTGGGCACCTCGACTTTTGGCACGACGGGCGGCTTCCTGATCCCGGGCCTGCTGATGGGCTTTCTGCAGGTGGGCTGGGTAGCGGTCGATGCGGCCGTGGCGACCCATTTCATCATGCGCGGCCTGAACCAGACGTCGAGAACGCTGTTTAGCATCATCGTGATCGTCTGGCTGTATGCGCTCGGGTGGGTGGCAATCAAGGGGATCCATTACGTCAGCCAGGTGGCCAAGATTCTAAACTGGGTACCGTTTGTCATGATGCTGGCGGTGTTGTGGGCCAACCGGAGCGGCATTGCTCATTACCAGCCACCGCAGCATGACTCGATGACCGGATTTCTGAATGCGCTGCTAGTCACAATCGGTTTCTTCGCGACCGCGGGTGCAGCCGGCACCGATTTCGGGATGAATAACGGCAGCCGGAAAGACATTGTTCTCGGCGGCCTAACGGGCATCGTGGCGGGCGCGGTTATTTGCGGCGGCATCCCGGTGCTTTCGGTGGCCGGGTACCTGGGGCGGAACGGCGGGCCGCCCAGCTACGACTACACCAATACGATTGCCAGCGTCGGCGCCCTGGCGCCGGTGATGTTTTTTCTCTTCGCAGCAGCCTGCATGGTGCCGACCTGCTTCTCGGCATTCATCGGGGCCAATAGCTTCAGCACCATGCTGCCGAAAATATCGCGCCCTGTTTCCACCCTGGCCGCGGTGACCCTCAGCGCCATTCTGGCCTTGACCGGGGTGGCCGACAACCTGGTCGGTTTCTTCAGCATTGTGGCGGCATCGTTTGGCCCTATTTGCGGGGCGATGGTAGCGGATTATCTGCTCGCCGGCCGGCGCTGGTCCGGTCCGCGGCTGGGTATCAATTGGGCTGGTTGCATTGCCTGGGTGCTGGGTTTCATGGTGGGGATGCCGGAACATATTCCCGGGCTACCCGCTTCGTGGGTCAAGGCGGACAACCCCTCTGAGCTTTACGCATTTGCAGTTGGCTTTCTGACCTACTTTGTTTTGGCACGGCTGGGCCTGCGTCCACCGGCCACGGGAGAACTCGCATGATCAAAAACCTCAGTGTCTTATTGATGCTGGCAAGCGTGCCATCGCTCGCCCAACGGCCGGCTCCCCTGATACCACCTGTGCCCCTCGAGCAAAGGATCGCCCATGCGGACCCGGCAAAGTATCGCAACATGAAAGCCGTGCACGCTGGTCCGGGCTCGCTGGACTACAGGCCGCTGTTCGATGCGGAGACGCTCGAGTCGAACCTGTTTTTTATGCATCGCGGCGTGATCGAGCCCAGGAGCGGCATCGGCGCCCACTTTCACAATCAGTGCGAAGAGATGTTCATCATTCTGGACGGAGAGGCCCAGTTCACGATCGATGGACGCACTTCGCTGCTAAAGGGTCCGGCCGGGGCGCCCGCGCGCCTGGGCCACTCGCATGCCATCTATAACGCCACCGATAAGCCGGTCGAGTGGATCAATTTCAACGTGGGAACGATGAAGGGCGTTTACGACGCTTTCAATCTCGACGACGGCCGCGTGGGCGCCCCGCTGGACCCGGTTCCAACCTTCATTACCATGCATCTGGATCGATCACTGCTGAAGCCGGTCGACAACAAAGACGGCGGGACCGGCACCGTGCAATATCGCCGGGCGCTCGACCCGACCGTGTTCTCCAGCACCTGGTCGTATGTGGACCACCTGCTGATGCCGCCGGGAACCACGATCGGCCCGGTATCCAAGCCAGACATGACTGAGATCTACTATGTCATGGCGGGCGACGGCACGGTGACTATCGGTTCCGAGACAGCCCAGATCCACAGTGGAGACGCCGTCCCGGTGCGCCTGGCGGAGAAGCAATCATTCGCCAACTCGGGTAGTGGACCACTGGAACTCATGATCTTCGGTATTGCCGGCGATATGGCGGGCAAACAAGCCCTGATGGAGACCAAGCGGAGACTTCGGTAGAGCTATACCGGTGGCGCGAACTTTCGATTTCGATCTGCTTTCCTAATCTTCCGGCAGAAACTTTGTGAGCAACAGAGCACCGTCCACTTCGTGACTGCGAGAGATCTCGAAAACCATTCGCCATGCGACAGGTTACTCTACTTGCTTGGAGTTCAATCCGCCTCGCCGAGTCGCCCTCAATGACAAGTTCTGCCGAGCTGAGTCGAATGCAAACTTATAATCGCCTGCTACTTCTGGTAGCTGGGCTGGGCGGCCTGCTCTACGGAGTGGATGTAGGTATTATCGGCGGTGCGTTGCCTTACCTGGAGGCCACCTCTGGACTGAACGCCAGCCAGCTCTCCATCATTGTGGCTGCCGTGCTACTGGGCAGCGTGATCTCCACGCTGTTCGCCGGCTTGCTGGCGGACTGGTTGGGACGCAAGCCCCTGATGATGATCAGCGGTGCGATCTTTGTGCTGAGCATTCCCGTCATTGCCCTGTCGCATGGCTTCGCCCTCTTGTTTCTGGGGCGGCTGCTGCAAGGCGTCAGCGGAGGATTTGTCGGTATGGTGGTTCCGCTCTACCTGGCGGAATGCCTGTCAGCCCAGGATCGAGGGAAAGGTACCGGCGCTTTTCAGTGGCTGCTGACGCTGGGCGTTTTTTTAGCGGCGGTTATCGGCATCTATTACAGCTACCGCGTAGCAGGGCTGGCGAGTTCCACCTCCGCCGCATCCCTGTTCTCGGTCAAAGACCAAGCCTGGCGGCGTATCTTCTGGATGTCGATGCCACCCGGTGTGCTCTTTCTGGCAGGCAGCCTGTTTGTGGCCGAGTCTCCCCGGTGGCTGTTCCGGAAAGGCCGCACGGAACAAGCGTTGAACGCGCTGCTGCGCTCGCGCACCCGCGAGCAGGCCACGCTCGAGCTCCACGAGATGGAGCAGACTTCCCTTTCGGCCTCGTCCGCCTCTGCGGCGAGAGGTGGGTTGAAAGACTCGCTGCTGCGCAGAAAATATGTGCTCCCCTTTCTGCTGGCTTGCGTCATTCTTTTCTGCAACACGGCCACGGGGATCAACTCGATCATTGGTTACAACACAGACATTTTGTTGCAGAGCGGGCTATCGGACCTGCGGGCGCATTGGGGCTACGTGGTATTTACCCTGATGAATTTTTTGATGACCATCGTGGGCATGACGCTGGTGGACCGCAAGGGACGCAAGTTCCTCTTTATCCTGGGAACGTCTGGGATCATCGTGTGCACCCTTTTCGTTGGGCTACTTTTTCTGCATACGGAAAGGCATCGCTACGACGCACGCAGCGCCATCCAGACGATGGTGGGGCCGGACCAAAGCCTGCTTTTGCACCTGGATCGGGCTGAGGTCGAGCGACTACTGCCGCCAAACACCTTCCCGGAAAAAGGGCCAGGCAAGCTCTCCGTGTCGGTGATCTACTCTTATGGCGGATTCACCGCGACCACGCAAGCGATGCGGCCCGGGGAGGCCGGTGAAGTCCCGGTCCCTATCAATCGCCAAAGCACTCTTCCTTCCACTAAGGTCGAAGCATTTTTCCGCAACCCGCTGGTGAACCTCGATGCGGCGCGCACCGCGCCACTCACGATTGAACATGCGTATATCGGTCCCGTGCCCGACGCGTTGCATGGATGGCTGGTGGCCCTGGGCTTGTACGGCTTCGTCGCCTTTTATGCGCTGGGCCCGGGTGTTTGCGTGTGGTTGGCCTTGTCGGAACTTATGCCCACCCGCATTCGTTCGAATGGCATGAGCATCGCCCTGGTCATCAATCAGATGGTTTCGACTACGCTTGCGGCCATCTTTTTGCCGGTGGTCGGCAAGTATGGCTATTCGATGATGTTTTTCTTATTCTGTGGTTTCACGGTTATCTACTTCTTGACGGCGGCCTTCTTCCTTCCAGAAACGAAGGGCAAGACGCTTGAAGAAATTGAGGCTTATTTTGAAGCTGCTTAGCTTGCGGCGCCGTGCGCGGGGTTTGTGAACGAATGAGTTTCTTTCTGGCACTCGATGCGGGTGGGACCAAGACCGACTACGTTCTCGCCGATGAGACACGGGAGCTGGCGAGGGTGCGCACCGGCAGCATCAAGCGCATGCGCGTGGACGCGGAAACCGCCAGCCAAAACCTGGAGATCGCACTCAGCGAACTCTCAACAACGACCGGGATCTCCATGGCTGCGGTGACGCGGACCTGCGTGGGGACGGCGGGCGAGAGCGTCCCGTTGGTAAGAGATTGGTTGCAGGAATCGATCCGAGCGAAGGTTGGCGGTGGGCTGCTGATTCTGGGTGATGTCGAGATCGCCCTGGACGCAGCTTTCCCGGGCCGCCGTGGCGTCCTGGTAATGGCGGGCACAGGGTCGAATGTAGTTGGCCGTACCAACGGGGGGCTGTTGGTGCCTGCGGGTGGATGGGGGCCGGCGTTGGCGGACCAGGGATCAGGGCACAGAATTGGCCACGAGAGTCTGCGCGCCATCTTTCTGGCCAAAGACGAGGAGCGGTCGACAACGTTGCTGCCGGCGGTTTTGGACTTTTGGCAGCTGTCTTCAGCGGACCACCTGGTGGAATATGCGAATAGCGTGCCGGCGCCTGACTTTTCAACGCTGACGGGCGTTGTTTGCCAATGTGCGGAACAAGGGGACGAAATCGCGCTGGCGGTCTTGTGTCAGCAAGGAGAAGAGCTTGCCTACCTGGTCCGCCTGGTCATCCGCAGGCTGCGGATTGCCTCGAAACAAAAGGACTGGACGCCACCCATCGCTTTTACCGGCAGCATTCTGGAAAACGTTCCCCCGGTGCGTAATGCCCTGATCGCGGCGGTAAAACGGGAGTTTCCGGCAGTAGAAACGCCCGAGAAACCGGTCGATCCCATTGAGGGAGCGCTGTGGCGCGCCAGGACAGGAAGCTTCTCGTAAGCGATTGACCGCTCCCCTACGCAACGGGGCAGGATCGTTACTGAGTTTCGGTTTTTCGCGTCTTTGCGCGACAAAATCCGGGGGCTTCGGGTTCTCTTGAACAATGACTGCGGGTTACGTGGTCTGCCTAAGAGGACACGACATGAAGAAACTGTTTGCGGCGGCAACTCTCTTTGTTTCGCTTGCTGTTGCTGGGTGTTCGCATCCACGGCCATATTACCCACCACCGCCACCGGCCTTCTCGCAAGCTGCACAACAGGGCTATCATGATGGCTTTAACGCGGGAGAGCGCGATATCTCGAAAGGGGCACCGCCAAACCCTGAACGCCACCCTCGATTCCGCAATCCCCCCGTACCGCCACCACTCATGGAAGATTACCGGCACGGGTTTCGCAACGGCTATGACCAGGTGTATCGTCATGGAGCGACGCCACCTCCGTCGGCCTACTGAGGTAATCCCGACCGGCGTCAGCATCCTGCCGCGGTCCCGGCGGCAGGCCGCGCGACCTGGAGTTAAGCCTGGCAGTAGCGGCCCGGGAGCCGCTACTGCAGCTGAATTGCACTCACTCAAGAGCTCTCGCTAAGCGCTTTTTGTGGTAAGCTTTTGCCCGAAGAGCGGGATGTGCCCGCGTGCCCCCCGGACACATCCCGCGCCATGGCTGTAACGTTCCCCTGTGCTGCTTACACAGTTAGGTAGATGTACTTCTTGAGGGAGCCAGAAGATGAATTGTCGTAACGTTGCGGCGGTGGGAGTGATCCTGCTGATGAACCAGTTTTCGTTGGCCGATGCGAGCTATCAGGAGACCAGCCAGATCACTGGTGGGAGCATGGTAGACGCGCTGAAGTCGGTGAGTTTCCTTAAATCGGTGAGCAACATGTTTGCACCCACCACGACGATCAGCATGGTGCGTGGCAATCAGAAGGCGGTGGTGGGTAAGGATTCGACGGAGATCACCGATCTGGACCGGGAAACCATTACCCGGATCGATAACGTACATAAGACCTATACCGTGATGACCTTTGCCCAGATGCGACAGGCGATTGCGAATATGCCAAAGCAGATGGAGCAGGCACAGGCAAAGGTAAAAGAGGCGCAGGCCGAACAGGCACAACAGCCGAAGAGCAATATACAAACGAGTTTCGATGTATCGGTAAAGAACACCGGGGTGACCCGGGAGATCAATGGGCTCACAGCGGAGGAACAGGTGGTCACTATGCGGATGCATGCGACCGACCCCGACGCGCCGGCCTCACAAGGGCCAAACTCGGTGACTTATGTAGTTACCACGGACGCATGGATTGCGCCCGACCCGCCAGAGGTGAAGGAGATTCAGGACTTCGATGTGCGAATGGGCAAGCAACTGATGGCCGGAGTCGACCTGACGGCATTCCGATCGCAGATGAGCAGCCAGAACGCGGGCATGGCGCAGCTTTTCGGGGGTAAGCCTGGATCTGCCGAAGCCATGGCGCAGATGCAGAAGGAGATGGCCAAACTGAAAGGCACGCGGGTCATGGAGGTGACGCGCATGGGTGGAAGTGGAACGGGTACTGCCGGGGCACAGCAGGCAACCCCGGCACCCACGGCTCCCAGCGGCGGCAATGTTGCGGGCCAGGTAGCTACGGACACCGCCGCCCAGACCGCGGCGAGTGAAGCAAGCCGGATGGGTGTATTGGGGTCGGCACTGGGCAGCTCCGCGCTGGGAGCTTTCCATCGCAAGAAGGCTGCGGCACCAGCGCCTACGCCGGCAGCAGATACAACGGCGACCGCGGGCGCTGCGCAGACAACACAGAGCGCGGTGCTTATGGAGATGACCATGCAGAAGTCAAACTTCTCGCAGGGGCAGGTTTCTGAGTCCGCATTTGTTGTGCCCGCAGGATTCAAGCGGGTGGAGTCTCCTGCTTACGGGAGTGCCGGCAGGTAAGCCGAGCGTTCTTGCAAGGGGTGGGTAAGAAATAAGGCTCACCTCGGGCACCCTGTGGTGATTACTGATAACGGCCCCTCTGCGATTCTCTTCAGATCTATCGATCCCCAACACTCCGTAAACGAGTTGAAGGATCAGATCCGAAGTGGGAGCAATATCGCATGCGGTGCCACAAATTAAGTCAGCTGGAAGACGCACGGAAGATGCACAGCGAAGCCGTGTCGTTTCTGCGTTGCCACCACGCCGCGGTGCTCTCGACAAAGAGCAGCACCCACAAAGTTATGATTAGAGAATGCAGAGCCGACCAGGCACGCCTGGGCCGTGCCATCCTGATTCATCAGCGCGACTGTCCCAACTGCCAAGGAGAGAATCGGCGATAGGCATCTGCACAGCCTTCCCTACGGGGGTTCATGAACGCAAATGGCATCGCCCAAAAGGATAGAACAAGACTTGACTTCAGTCGTCCTGACGGGACTACCGGGGTTAGGATGGTATTGAATTGTTTCGGAAGGCCGGTCTCCTTTAGTGTCAGGCTACGCTGACCAGTACTAGCTATCCCCCATCAGTAACTGGATTGAGTAACCGCTTTAACGGTACCCTGCCCGAGTCGGACTTAGACACGGAGGCCACGCATGCGGCTGAGCTGCAGAAGGATCTTGTTACTGGTTAACTGCCTGGTAACGTGCGCAGGCCAGATAGCGTTAGCCCAAACACTTGCGGTCGACGCCAATGCATCGCGTCACGCCATCAGCCCAAATGTCTATGGGCTGGCCAATTATGGCCTGGATGCCACTTTTGCGAAAGAGATCCAGGTTCCGAACATACGCTGGGGCGGTGACGGTACGTCACGCTATAACTGGATGGTCGATTCCAGCAACGCAGGCTTTGACTGGTACTTCGTGGGCGGCAATGGGGAAACGACACCGGTGCCCAGCGCCTCAGTAGACCTCATGGTCAATACCTACAAGCCAGCCAACGACCTGATCACCATCCCTATCCTGCCCTATGTCAACAAAACTGCAGCGTGGAACTGCAGCTTCCCGGTCTCCGTGTACGGTGCACAGCAATCGACCAATCCCTACGTACATCCCAACGGAGACAATTGCGGCAATAGTCTCACAACCACCGGAACGCAGCTTATCGATAACAACATTCTGGCCAATCACATCGCCAACACCACCGGATTGCAACAGCAATGGGTACAGCATCTGGTCAGCACCTTCGGCACGGCGGCCAACGGCGGGGTGAAGTTTTATCAATTGGATAATGAGCCGTTCGGCTGGTCAAACACACATCGGGATGTGATGCCGGTTCAGGCCGACTATCCGACGATCACCCAATTGGGGCAGCAATACGCGGCGGTGGTGAAGCAGGCGGATAGCACAGCCCTGATTCTGGGACCCTCAGATTTCACCTTGGGCGGTTGGGTTGGCAATACCAGCCAGCAAGGCGGTCTGTTCGCGGGCGAATACTACCTGCAACAAATGGCCGCGTACGACAAGGCACATGGCCAACGCATCCTGGATTACTTCGACGAACACTATTACTTCAACGTATCGTCCCCAGCGGCACAGCTGGCTTCGACCCGCACGTTGTGGGACCCGACCTACAACGGGGGGACATGGGTCGAGCAATACGACTTCAACGGGCCGATGCAGTTGATTCCCCGGTTCCGCGGCTGGATCAGCGCGAACTATCCGGGAACGTTGTTGTCGCTCTCTGAATACAGCATTGACAGCGGACAGAAGTCGATTGTGGATGCGATTGCCGAAATGGATGTGCTTGGTATTTTCGGCCGCGAACCAATCGATTTTGCCAACATGTGGAGCACGCCGGCACCTACGGATCCGATTGCGTATGCCTTCCGCATGTTCAGGAACTATGACGGAAATGGTAGCCAGTTCGGCGACACTTCGATCAGTGCCGTGAGCAGTGACCAGGGATCGCTCTCGATCTATGCCGCCCAGCGATCGAGCGACAACGCGGCGACGATTCTGGTGATTAACAAAACAACCGCGGCGATCACAAGCGCGATTACCCTCGCCAACCTGAACCTGCCCTCGACGGCACACGTGTACACGTATTCGCAGGCGAGTCTTACCTCGATTGGCCATCCTTCTGATGCCGCGATCACGAGTGGGGCTTTGAGCTACACGTTTCCCGCGTATTCGGCTGTTTTGTTTGTGGTGCAGCCCAGCAGCACGGTGGTGACTACGACGACAACAGCGCTGTCTGCTTCGGCAACCCAAATCAATGTTGGACAGAGCATAACTTTCAGCGTGACGGTGACGGCTGCTTCTGGCTCTGCGCCGTCTGGAAACGTGACTTTGCTGGACGGATCTACGTCGATAGGAACGTCTGCCCTGTCGAATGGGACAGCCACGTTCTCGATTAACTCGTTCACGGCGGGCACCCACAGCATCACTGCTTCTTATGCTGCAGATGCTGCGGATGGGGCTTCCACTTCGGGTGCGGTGTCCATTCAGGTGAATGGCAGCGCGCCACCGACAACGGCGGTTACGTTTGTAGCCTCCCCTACTTCGGCCACAGCGGGGCAGCCAGTCACGCTCACGGCGAGTGTCACCCCAGCCCCTTCCGGCGGAACGGTCACCTTTCAGGACGGAGGTACCGCGATCGGCTCTGCTTCTCTGGCTGCGGGCACTGGGACGTTTAAGGTCTCTACGCTGAACGTTGGCAGTCATTCACTGACGGCCGCGTATGGCGGCACAACCTCGAGTGCGGTGACGGTTACTATTACGGCCGCTAGCGGTCCAGTGCCCCCAGCCGATTATGGGCTCACACTCTCCAGCGGAACTTTGTCTGTCGCTTCGGGCACGACCGGTTCTTTGATGGTGGCGGTGACGCCCAGCAATGGCTTCAGTGCTGCGCTTTCGTTTGCCTGTTCCGGACTGCCGAGCGGGTGGGGATGCAGCTTTGCTCCGGCGACGCTCTCTGGCGGTTCACCTCAGAGCACGAAGATGACGATTGGCGCTACGAACAGCAGCCGGCTGATGCCGACGCCGTCGAAGATGTTCCTGGCTGCTGTCTCGCCTATTCCATTTTTTCTGCTGGGACTTTTTGGCAGGAAATTCCGGAGTGTGCGCTGGGTGTTGCTGTTGGTGTGTGCGCTCACGATGGTTGGCTGCAGTGGGACGACGGCGAGCCCGCAGGGACAATCAAGCACGTATAACGTCACGGTGACGGCGTCTGGTAATGGAGCGCCCACACACGTACAAACGTTCGTACTTATGATGATGTCGGGCCAGTAGCATGAGAACTCAGTTCCCGAAGGGTACGGGCTTCAGCCCGTACATAAACTAGCAAAAACTGTTGGCCCGCGGCACCGCAGCGAGCGTCAGGAACTGAGGGGCTAAAGCCGATCAATTTCTATTGCATCATGTACGGGCTGAAGCCCGTACCCTTCAGGCTGGTCAGGACGTGCTTACGGTTCGAGGGCCAAGACTCTGTTGGGAGCAAGGAAAAAAGGCGGGACGATGCCAGGAATATTGGATAACGGCAGAATCTCTTCGGGCAGGTTGTTGATGCCTAAGACATCCGTCATAAATTGGCGCCGCTTTTGGCAGCGGTTGTAACAATCTGGGAACTGTTCGCTTAGCCGGATGCGTAACTCCTTGTCCGCCAGGATCAGGCCGTCCTCCATGCGGGTGGATGCATAGATTTTTGAGTCGGGGATTACGTCAACCTGGATTGCCATACCGGCATGCAGGGGTATCTCCGAATTTGGGTAGATAGGGGAACTGAGCCATTCGTCGAGATGAATCAGATGGCCCGGGTTGAGGAAGATGGCGAACTTCTCGAAGGGCAAGCGTTCGTGGATCAGGCTCCAGATTTTTCCTCCGGGCATACCTGGCTGCAACATCGCAAACCATTCGCTCATAACTTCGAAATAGGGGCCGGCAAAGTTGGCCACGTAATCGGCAGCGTTATTCGGCAGGTCCTGAGATGAGGACGCAATCCATCCCGCTCGGCAACTGTTGCTGCCCCAGTAGGAGAGGTTCATGGAAAGTGACTGCCCACGCTTGATTTGTTCGCCTCGCGGGCCAGACAGGCCGAGCGGCGCCGTGCGCCCGGTGCAAAAAGTGGTGTGGCACGCGAGTGGCTCGCCACAAGTGCCTCCCAGAGCGACCACCTCATGGTCCGTCATCCCCTCGCGCATGCCAAAGATCATGCGCTTGAGACTCTCGGAAGCCTGGACACTGGTGTATTCAAAATAGGCGATTTCTGACGGCGTGCAGAAGGTGCGCAAACCATACCCGGGATGCATGAGCAAATCGGTCGCATTCACCACCCGTTGACTGCCGGCAAGCGCGCGCAGAGTATCCACCAGGTACGAAGGGAGTTCTATTGCGTGCGCGGCATCCGGATGTTCGCTCTCAGCGAAATATTTCCATCCGGCACAGCCCACCTGGGAGGCGTCGCCGATTCCCTCTCCAGCCAAAATCTCGCGTAATGTGCGGCTGTGTTCTCTGGGTTGATTGAGTAAGGAGAAGGGCTGAAAGCGTTCTCGGCGCAGCTTGCCTTCGCTGAAGAGGGGACTCACGCCGACATACGCTTCACACTCATTGCCGACCACAAGCAGTGGCGTACGGCCGGAGGAGAGGATGAGGACCGCTTCTTCGAACCTGGGATCGAAGCCGGTGAGGTAAGCCAGATTGGCGAAATGCTCGCGATCCCCATAGACAACGAGATGCGAGAGCGTTCGTTCTTCCATGGCGGCGCGGAGCTTGATGACTCTCAGTTCCAACTCCGCGCAGGAGACCGGGACGGGATAAGCGGCCTGACTGAATTCTGGCCAGGCAATCTCAAGGACGCGATGTTTACGTGGTTTGTTTGTCATCGTTCCGGTCACCGGGCCAAAGTTACCGGCCACGTAATGATCCGAAGCGCCCGGAACTGAGCTGGATTGGATGTGTGGAGAAGGCCTGCCTGGAATTTCAGAAAAAGTCCTTAAACGAGATATAACCGCTTTTATACGCTGTAATTTTGCGCTGTCAAGCGCATTTCAGCGCGCGCTCATCCGCCTCTGCGGGTGCGTCGCCTGCGTGGCGCGGGCCGGCAAATAATGGCTCGCCGGATCGAACGATCGAGCTAAAAAGCAAAACACAACTCTCCCCCTAAAGTTGCACTTATTTTCGAAACTTTAAGAAGGACGACCGTGTTCTTCTCCACAGTGACAGCAATCGCACAATTATCGTGTGGCAGCGACGCCGAGATATACCGCCCCCCAAGCTTGCACCTTTGGGTGTGATTGCACTGCACAAACTTAGACGACCAAGAAGGCAGGCAAATGATGAAACATACCTACGGACTTCGTGTGTTCATGATGATCTTGATCACCGCGTTTGTTGCTGGCTGCAGCTCAGGCAGCGGTACCGCACCAAGCGGTAGCAACGGCACTTCCAATGCAACCCCGGCACAGACGGGATCGGTATATTTGCTGGGCACCGATGCTCCTCTCCCGAGCGTAGTTTCCTTTGCGGTCGGCGTACAGAGCATTACGCTTTCCGACGGCTCTTCCGCCCCGGTATCGATTTTGAATGGCGCTCAGACGGTAGACTTTGCGCGCTTCAATGGTCTTTCCACGCTGCTTGATTTCAATGCCATCCCTGCGGGCACCTATACAACCGCGACGATTACACTTGGTACGGCGACGCTTGGTTACCTCAATACGCAGACGGGCACGGCGCCCGTGATTGCCAGCATGCCGGCCACACTCACGCAGTCCGTGGTCACGATTAATCTGACCAGCCCGTTTGTCGTGAACGCCGGCGACATGGATGCACTGCGCTTCGACTTCGACCTGCGGAAATCGATCCAGGTAGATAGCAACGGACAGATCACGGGGCAGGTGACCCCTACGCTCGATCTGAAAGCACTGAGCGCGAGCGACCCCGAACGCTACATCGACGAGTTTGATGCTGGCGTGGTCAGCATCGATACCGCATCAGACTCGTTTGTGGTGCAGGGCCCACATGGCCGTCAATACACTGTTCAGCTTTCTGCGAACACTGAATTTGAAAATGGTGAAACGCTTGCGAATCTGACGACTAGTTCGATTATTCAGGTTTCTGGTAGTTTCTCGCCGAACAGCCAGACGATCGATGCCGATTGCCTAGGCATTCTGTCCCAGGACGGGTATTGGGCTGCCGGCCTGGTTACCTACGTGACTCCCACCTCGGGTGCGGCGACCTCCTTGAACCTGTATGTGCGGGCGGAGTTACCGGCGGATACCGGCTTGACGCTGGGCCAAATTGCGAACATCACTCTAACCGGCGGGGAGAAGTACTTCGTGTACAAGCTGCATACGCCGCTTACGAACTTCTTGTTTAACTCCAGCTTGATGATTCCAGGGCAGCACATCAGTATCGGCGGTCCGCTGAGCGGCGCCGCTAATTCGCAATCGGTCACGGCACATCGCATCGTGCTGCGTCACGAGGGTCATGCCGGCGAGTGGGTTGTAGGCAGCACGAATACGGGCAACGGTACGTTTCAGTTCAACTCCAATGGTCTGGCGGGGGTTTTGTTCAACGGTCCGATCACGGTTTATACCACACCGGTGACTACCTACCTGGGAGGTTTGAACGGACTCAGCGACCTGAGTGGCGGCGCGGCGATTAACATCCGTGTGGTGGGTTTGGTGCTGAAGAATCCGAACACCGGACAGCCGGTATTTGTGGCTCGCAGTGTGGAGGAACTGCAGTAGATCATTGTTGCGGTGGCCGCGCCCGGCTTCGGGCGCGGCCATTTTTCTTTAGGTCGAGCCGGTTGGGTGCAAAGCCACGGTGGCTGTTATCTTTTCCTCGATTTAGTTTTTGTTATCTGTGGCCGCCAGAGAGGCTATCAGTTTGTCCGCTTCCTGGCTGGAGGCGTCGATGCTTTGGACCAGGTCCGCAACATCGCCCTGCAAGGTTACGGTAGTGCCTTTGAGAGAGCCGATCGCGCGGGAGTTGAGATTGTGTTTGAGAAACAGGACCTGATCACGAAAGGCTTTCAGCACTGGGGCGATCTGATCTTCGGTGCGGCGCATGGCGCGCATGTAGGTGGCCTGGCGGCTCTTTGCGTTGCGCAACATAACCGTGTCCTGAGCCTTTAATTTCGCGTTGCCCATGGCGGCGATTTCGCCCTGCCACTCCTTAAACAGATCGTTGCTGACCTGGTCGATCGATTGAATTTTCTCGTGCAGTTTGCTCGCCTGGGCATCAGCACTTTCATAATCGGAATTGAGACGATTGTATGACTTTTCCAGGGAGCCGCCCTGAAAGCCGGTCAAAGCCTGGAACGACTCCATGGTAGTTTGCAGTTGCTGTTTGGTCTTGTCCTGATCCTTCCTGGCATCCTTGATGCGCGAGACGAGGATGTCACGCTTTTCTTTGCCCAGGGTCTGCATCGCCTTGTAGTAGGTCGAGGTGCAGCCCGCCATGAGCAGGGTTAACACGACGAGAGGAGCATAGTTCAATCGGCGCAAGTTTTTACCTCGCACCGATTGTAGCGTTAACCCGCGCGGTGTACCTGTTGCAGCTGCTGCATCATTTGCTGAAACTCCGGTGTGGCATGCAAGTGTGCAAAATCCTTGTCTTCCATCAAGCGGCGGCGGTCTTTGAAACCGGCGTCCAGCGCTTTGTGAAGGAACGAGAGGGCTTGCTCTTTATTGCCGGCGGTGGCATAAGTTTTGGCGAGGTAGTAGTTGACATCGGCACGCTGGGTTCGGGAGGAGGCGTCATCGATCAACTGCCTTTGCCTGGGATCGAAGACGTTGGGATCAAGCGCAAGCGCCTTTTGGTAAGCCTGCGCGCCGAGCTTGTACTTGCCGTCGCTGAGGTAAGCGGTGCCGAGATTACTGTAGGTCACGGCGGAATCCGGCGCGTACTTCAGGGCCTTCTTGTAATTCTTTTCCGCTTGCTTGTAATCGTGCTCGCCGTGATACACGGCCGCGAGGTTGTTGAGCGCTTCACCATAATGCGGGTTCAGCGTGAGCGCCATCTGGTAGTGCTTGCGCGCCTCTTCCAAAGCAAACAGGTGGTGGTAGGCGATCCCCATCTTGTTGCAGATCACGGCTGACCGCAGTGAGCCATGTCGGTAGGCATCGAGCGCGGCGACGTATTTGCCGCGGACCATGAGCAAGTCACCCTGCGTCTCCGGCGG
This sequence comes from uncultured Acidobacteriaceae bacterium, assembly GCA_963834445.1. GTDB lineage: Bacteria > Acidobacteriota > Terriglobia > Terriglobales > Acidobacteriaceae > PALSA-350. The sequence continues at coordinate 559,051 of CAWIBU010000009.1, read as the reverse complement.
GAGCGCCGCGAAGGCTTCGTTCGTTGTTGTGGGGGTGGTGGGTTCGAGAGCTGCGACGAGGAGCGGGCAAATGCCGAGCAAAATAAGCAGGGTTAACAAGCGAGAGAAACAGAATCGATAAAAACCGGGGGCCCGCATGACATAGCCTCCCTTCTGACGACAGGGTCGGAAGGATGTCACGGATCATACTCCGACGGATGTGAATATGTCGTGCGGCTAGGAGAGGGCGGCGTATTCTTTTTTTGCTGCTATCAACGGGGGCAGATCAGCATCCGCGTTTTTCCAGGTCTGGAAGAACGCTTCGTATGCTTTTTTGGCGTTTGCCTTGTCGCCGCCCATGGCATAGGCGCGCGCTATCCCGAGTTGCGCCAGGGCGCAGAAGGGCAAAGCTGAATTGAGGCTGCCTCCAACAGCCTGCGATGCCACCTGGAAGGAGCTGAGGGCATGGGCAGCGTCATGCAACTGGAGGTAGGCCAGACCCTGAATATACGAAGCCGGGTATGCTGCATCCCAGGGCTTAGCTGGCTCGGCGTCATCGATCGCTTCCTGCGCGTGGCCTGCGGCCAGGGCCACAATGGCTTTGGCCAACGGCTGATACAAGCCCTGAATCAGGGTGTCGTCGGGGTACTTCCGGCTTAGCTCCTCGGCCAGCGGCAAGGCAAGCTTCCCGTTGCAAACGGCCGACGCCATCACGGCGGTAACCTGCGTCTGCTTACTCTTGTCGAGCGCGAGGGCCCGCTGCACGGCCGCCTCATTGCCCTCGCACAACCCGGCGATTCCCCGTCCCGCAGCATTGGTAAGCAGAGACCCCGCCTGCACGTCTGGCGCCTTGACACGACCTGCCTGCTCAAACGCTCTCTGGTTGGTCGCCGCCGCCTTTTTATACTCGCCCGAGAATTGCTGCGTGGTCGCCAGAAAAAGCAGGGCCAGAAACTCATCGGGGCGGCCCGCCACCTGGGCGAGGACCCGTTGCATCTGGCTCTGATCCCCTTGCAGGTAATACAGCTGTAGATGGGTGACCAGGTTGTCCGTACTGCTATCGAGCCCCAGCTTGCGCGCACGATCCACTTCGGCGCGAGCCTCCACCAAGCGGTTCAAACCGACATAATCGCCCACCAGGTTTTCTGACGCGATGGCGTTGTCCGGCTGCAACTCCACGGCTTTGAGCGCGTAGGGGAGGCCTTTATCAAATTGCGCCAGCGTCGTGTACGCCACGTTGATGTTGATGTAGCTATCCAGTTGCCCAGGATAGGTCTGGATGGCTTCCTGCAGGGTTTCAATCACTTTGGGTACGTTGCCGGAGACTACTTCGTAGTAATGCGCGGCGATGTAGAGCTTTTCCCGCTCGCTCACATTCTTCGAGAGCTCGTAGGCCTTGGCGAAATACTTATTGGCTTTCGCCACCTGGCCGGAATTGATATTCACTACGCCCAGCCGGGCATAGGCCATGGCGAAGTTTGGATCCAGCTCGACGGCGCGCAGGTAGTGCCCTTCTGCTTCCGGAATGTCGAGCGCCTTGGTGTGCGCTTTGTCTCCGAGGGCATAGGCGCGAAACGCCTCCAGCGAGCTGGTGGTGGCCTGCCCAAAGGGCGTGTCCAGTTTCTTGATGCTGGAAAGATCCTCGCCGAGCTTGCCTCTCATCGCCGTTGCGGCCTTGCTGAGCGCGTCCAGCACGTGCTCCTTGTCGGCGGCCTGGGCCTGTTCGCTGACGATTTCATCGCCGGTAGCTGTGTTCTGGGCGGTTAGGGTAATGACATATTCCTTACCCAGATTGGCGATGGTGCCGGTAAGGATGGCTTTAACACCCTCACGTTCACCGATCTCGCGCGCGATCTGTGGCGTCACCGGCGTACCTTCGGGCTTGCCCAGATACTTCACACTTTGCGACAGATGCTGCTGGCTGACGATGTTGAGTACCGGGGATTGCTCGAGATCGATCTGCAGCGCCTGGTTCAGCGTGGTTTCAAATACGGGGTCGCCGGTATGGTTGACGAAGTCAGCGAGGATGATCGAATCCTTCATCTCCTTGGGCGCGGCCGCGGTTTCGGGCGCGCTTGCCGGGGTCGTTGCCGGCTTATATTTCCACCAGGCCACGCCGCCTGCGATCAGCAACAGGAGCACTGCGGCCACGGCCCAAGGCCACTTCGGCTTACCGGCGACGGGTTTCTCCGTCGGGCGCGCGGGTTGGGTATTGAGACTCTCCAGGTCCGACTGCAACTGGTCGGCGGTCGCATACCTCTGGGCGACGTCCTTCGCCAGCAGCTTTTCGAGGATGGGATCCAACGCCTTGGGCATCGCGGGGTTGATCGAGCTGACCGGCGGCGGTGTTTCCCGCAGCAGGGCCACGAACACATCTGCCGTGGAGCCGCCACCAAACGGCGTTTTGCCGGTGGCCATCTCGTAGATAACAGAGCCGAGGCTGAAGAGGTCAGTGCGCGCATCGAGTGGCAGGCCGCGAGCCTGTTCCGGAGACATGTACGAGACGGTGCCCACTGCTGAGCCGGGACTGGTCAATTCCATGGTGGCGGCGCCGGGGCCGATCGCGGTTTCGTCGGAGCTGGCGGAGCCGGGTGAGGTCAGAGAGGCGAGGCTGCTTTGCTTTTTGGCCAGGCCGAAGTCGAGGATCTTAATTTGCCGCTTGCCGCGGACGGCGTCGATCACGAAGAGATTTGCAGGCTTGATATCGCGATGGATGATGCCTTTGGCGTGGGCTGCGGCGAGCGCGGCTGCGGCTTGTTGCGCGAAGGCGATTACTTCCTCTGGGCCCAGGCCTTTTCCACCGACGTCTGCCAGATATTGCTTCAGGGTTAGGCCGCGAAGCAGTTCCATCACCAGATAGGGGCGGCCGTCTTGCTCGCCGGTGTCGTAGATGGCGCAGACGTTGGGATGGTTCAGAGTGGCGGCGGAGCGGGCTTCGCGGAGGAAGCGTTCGTGCGAGAGATGGCCGCCGGAGTGGGGAGTTCCCTGCGGTTGCGGGGTGGCCATGGGGGAACCGCTGGCGACGTCGGAACCGAGGTAGCTTGCGGAGACCAGCTTGAGCGCGACTTCACGCTCCAGCCGCGTATCCAGCACGCGATAGACTTCGCCCATGCCGCCGGCGCCGATCTTCTCCAGAAGACGGTAAGGGCCGAACTGTGTTCCCTCTGCGATCGTCATGGTTCCCTATGTGGTTCCCAGCAGTCTATCAGTCGCGGGAATGGGTGGTAGTCCGAGTGGCATCTACCGTGCTGGGTTTGGCCCTGGCGCTTTGCTTGTGGGTGCAAAAGGGCGACCATCGGTCGCCCCCCACATCTCCCAACAAAAACCCGTTGTGAGAAATGGGGCACCCATCGGTCGTGGAAATGCCGGAGGTCTTGACCTAGAGGGCGGCGTATTCCTTGCGGGCTGCCAGCAGCATGGGCAGGTCGGTGTCGGCATCCTTCCAGGTCAGGAAGAAGGCTTCGTAGTTCTGCTTTGCGTTTGCTTTGTTACCGGTCATCGCGTAGGCGCGAGCCAACCCCAGTTGGGCCTGGGCGTAGAACGGCGCGTTTCCCTGCGCGATGCTGACCTTTGATCGCAATGCGGATTGGAAGGCGCTGACGGCCAGCGCGCCGTTGTGCATCTGCAGGTAGGCCAGGCCCTGAACGTAAGATCCCGGGTACAACGCATCGTAGGGCTTGGCGACCTTGGCGTAATCAACCGCTTCCGCCGGTCTGCCCTCTGCTAAAGCAAGGAAAGCTTTGGTCAACGGCAGGTAGACATCCTGGATCAGGGTATCTTCAGGGAATCTCTTACTGAGATCGAGCGCCAGGGGAAGCGACTCTTTGTTGTTGCCGCAGACCGCAGCAGCCAGCACTGCAGTTTCCTGATTCTGCTTGTTCTTGTCGAGGGCCAGGCCCTGCTCCACGACTGACGCATTCCCCTCGCACAAACCGGCCAGCCCGCGCCCCTCAGCATTGCTGAGAATGGTGCCAGCCTGCACGTCGGGCGCCTTCTGATGCTCCGCCAATTCGAAGACCTGCCGCACCGTGTCGTTGGCCTGGCGGTAGCGGCCAGAGAACTGCTGCGTGTATGCCATGGCCTGGATGACCGCGAACTCATCGGGGCGGCCCGCCACCTGGGCCAGCAGTTTTTGCATCTCGTCTGGCTGTTGCAGGAAAAAATAGGCGATGAGATTGCCGCCTGCGAAGTCGGTGCTTCCATCGAGCGCCAGCTTGTGAGCCCGGTCCATCTCCGCTTTGGCTTCGGACAACCGCGACAAACCTACGTAATCGGCCGCGAGGTTTTCTGAAGCGATGGCATCCTCCGGCGCCATCTCCACCGCTTTTTGCGCAAAGGGCAGCGCTTGCTCGTACTGACCCAACGTCTGGTACGCAACATTGATATTGATGTAGGCGTCGAGCGAGGCGGGATAAGTCTGAATCTCCTCTTGCAGCGTTTCGATCACCTTGGGCAGGTTGCCGGTTACGTTCTGGTGGTAATGACCGGCAATGTAAAGGCGTTCGCGCTCACTGACATGCTTTGATAGCTGATAGGCCTTTTCAAAGTATTTATTTGCCTTGGCTACCTGACCGGAGTTGACGTAGACCACACCCAGGCGCGCGTAGGCCATGGCAAAGTTTGGATCCAGTTCTACGGCGCGCATGTAGTGGCCTTCTGCCTCGGGAATATTTCTCGCCTTGTTGTGCGCGATGTCGCCCAGGGCGTAAGCGCGAAACGCTTCCAGCGAAGACGTAGTTGCCTGGCCGAAGGGGGTGTCCAGCTTCTTGATGCTACCCAGGTCTTCGCCTAACTTCGCGCGAATGGCCGCAGCAGCTTCGCCCAAAGCCCCCAATACATGTTCCTTGTCAGATGCCTGCGCTTGCTCGCTGACGATTTCATCCCCAGTCGCCGTGTTCTGGGCCGTCAGCGTGATGACATACTGCTTGCCCAGATTGGCAATCGTTCCGGTCAGGATGGCCTTCATGCCTTCGCGCTCGCCAATCTCCCGGGCAATGGCGGCGGTCACCGGCGTGTCTTCCGGTTTGCCCAGGTATTTGACGCTCTGGGTCAGGTGTTCCTGGCTGACGATGTTGATCACGGGCGATTGTTCGAGATCGATTTTGAGTGCCTGGTTGAGCGTGGAATCAAACACCGGATCGCCGGTGTGGTTCACGAAATCGGCGAGGATGATGGAATCCTTGTTTGCCTTCGGCGCCGCGCCGGGGGCGGCTGCGGTGTTCGCTGGCGGCGGCGCCGCAGGCTGGTGCTTCCACCACGCCAACCCGGCTGCGATCAGGAGCACGAGTACTGTGGCCACCACGGCCATCCACTTGCGCCCGGCCGGCTTTTCCGGGGGGCGTGTAGCGTAGGCATCCAAAGTTTCGAGGTCTTCGCGCAGTTGTTCGGCGGTTGCGTAGCGTTGGGCTGGGTCTTTGCGCAGAAGCTTGTCGACGATGGCATCGAGCTTTTTAGGCATCGCCGGATTGCGGGTGCTGACTGGCGGCGGATTCTCCCGCAGCAGCGCGGCAAACACGTCGGCTGTCGATTCACCAGCGAAGGGCGTTTGCCCGGTGGCCATCTCGTAGATGACCGAGCCCAGGCTGAAGAGGTCGGTGCGCGCATCGAGCGGGATGCCCCGCGCTTGTTCCGGGGACATGTAGGCTACGGTGCCGATGGCCGAACCAGGGCTGGTGAGATCCATGGTGGCGGTACCCGGCCCGGCCGCCGCGGTCAGGTCTGAGCTCCCACTTCCTGGGCTGGCAAAAGCCCTCGAGTCCGCTAGTGCGGAGCCGTCTTGTTTCTTGGCCAGGCCGAAGTCGAGAATCTTGATTTGCCGTTTACCTCGATCAGCCTCGAGGACAAACAGGTTGGCGGGCTTGATGTCGCGGTGGATGATGCCCTTGGCATGGGCTGCGGCGAGTGCTGCCGCTGCCTGCTGGCTGAAGGAAATGACCTCTTCGGGCGCCAGGCCCTTACCGCCGGCTGCCGCAAGGTACTGCTTCAGGGTTACGCCGCGTAGTAGTTCCATCACCAGATAGGGGCGGCCGTCCTGCTCGCCGGTATCGTGAATGGCGCAGACGTTGGGATGGTTCAGGGTCGCGGCCGAGCGCGCCTCGCGGAGAAAGCGTTCATGCGAAAGATGCGTGGCCGAGTGAGGCGTATCTGGCGTGCCGGCCGGAGAGGGCGAACCACTGCCGGCCCCGAGATAGGTCTGGGAAACCAGCTTAAGTGCCACCTCGCGCTCCAGGCGCGTGTCGAGCGCTCGATACACTTCGCCCATTCCACCCGACCCGATCTTCTCGAGCAGGCGGTAGGGACCAAACTGTGTTCCCTCAGCTACGGTCATCGTTTCCTGACGGTGGTGCCAGCAGTCTATCAGCGACTTAGGCTAACTTGGCGGCCAGTTTTGTTTAGCCAGCCGCGGGGATAGGACGTATTCTCAAAAGCACAACTATCGGCCTACTGCACGAGGTTTTTCGCATGCTTTGCGTGATCCGCGATTTTCGGTTTTTGCTGAGACTGCCCCTGCTGCTCATGCTGCTTGGCATGGCCGTTCCGCTCCACGGGCAGGATGCGACCATCTTCAAGACACCCGACCCCGGTAAAGGCTATATCGAAGTGGGAGGCAATTGGCACTTCCACACCGGCGACGATCTGGCATGGGCTGAACCGGGGTATGACGATTCAGCCTGGGAGCAGTTACGGGGGGACAAGACATGGGGAGCACAGACACATCCTTCGTATGTGGGGTTCGCGTGGTATCGCAAGCGCATCGAGATTAAGCCCGCGAGCGGGCCCGTGGCGCTGCTGATACGGCCGGTCGATGATGCGTATGAAGTTTACTGGGATGGGAAGAAGATCGGCAGCGATGGTCAGCTGCCTCCCCATGCGCATTGGAGCGCCACGCCACACGGCGTTGTAATTCCCCTACCAGACACCTCGGGTGTGCTCGCGGTGCGGGTCTGGAAGGCGACGCTTTCATCGACCGACCCGACGACCCTGGGTGGTTTTGAAAGGGCTCCGCTGCTCGGCAACGCAGATTACCTGACGTTGCTGTCGAAATCGGTACGGGTGTCCGCGCAGCGGCGGGCCTTGCCGGCGCTGCTCTCCTCTTCATTCATGATGGCAACGGGGCTGCTGTCGTTGCTGGTGTTTTTGCGGGAGCGGAAAAAGTGGCTGTATCTGTGGCTGTCTATTTATCTGGTTGCGATCGGTGTGCAGGGGGTGGACAACATTCTGCGCACGTCGAGCGATTTCTTTTCGTACCAGATATTGGTGCAAGGTTTCAGCTGCGCGGCCGACCTGTCGCTTTGGGCGGTGCTGCTATCGCTCTTCGGGCTGGATCAGGAGAAGAGCTGGCGCTGGTGGACGTTTGGCCTCGCCGCTGCTTACTTTGCCGCGCAAGTAGTGGACGTGATCGCCCTCTTCTTCTGGGACACCGCAGGTAAGGGGCTGGTGCTGACGGATGCGATCACAACCGCGGTCTATACCATTACCCCGCTGTATATCGTCGCCATTTTGATTGGCGGGTTGCGGCGGCGCAGACAGCTTGACCTGTGGCCGCTGGCTTTCACCGTGTTTATCGCCGGCATGTGGGTCTTCTTACGCAACATTACCGGCCAGGGCCTGCAACTCTTTGACTGGGGCGGCCTGCGCTCCGTCATGAACCGCTTTGCGTTTACTGTGGGCGACTACAGCTTCGACATGCGCCCGATTCTGGAGTCGCTGGTCTTGGTGACGCTGGTCTTCACCGTGGCGCGTGAGCAGTATCTGGAACGGCGGCGGCAATCGCGCATGGAGTTGGAGGTGAAATCGGCACGCGAGGTGCAACGCGTGCTGGTGCCTGAGGCGGTGCCGGTGGTGCCGGGGTTCGCCATCGACAGTGTCTACAAACCGGCTGCTGAATTGGGAGGTGATTTCTTCCAGGTGGTATCGCTGCCGGATGCGAGCACATTGATCGTGATCGGCGACGTGAGCGGCAAGGGACTGAAAGCAGCCATGACGGTGTCGCTGATCGTGGGCACGCTGCGGACCATGGCGGATTACACGCAGGACCCAGCGGAGATATTGCGGGGCATGAATCGCAGGCTGTGCGGGCGGGTCCAGGATGGGTTCGTGACCTGTGTGGTGTTGCGTGTGAAACCGAACGGCGATGCGACGATCGCCAACGCCGGGCACTTGGCGCCTTTTCGCGATGGCGAGGAGTTACCGGTACGGGGATCGCTGCCGCTGGGCGTATCTGCCGATGCCGCGTATGAGGATCTGGTGTTTCGCATGCAGGAAGGGGAAACGCTGGTGCTATATACAGACGGCATTGTCGAGGCGCGCAGCGCAAGCGGCGAGCTCTACGGGTTTGAGCGCGCCCAGCAGTTGGCGCGGGAGAAGAAGTCGGCGGAACAGATCGTGGAGGCAGCGTGCGCGTTCGGCCAGGAAGACGACATCACAGTGCTGTCGATTCGCCGGTTGGCGGCGGCCGAAGAACCGGCACAGGCACGCGTGAACCTGACAGCGCAGATTGCTACAGTGTGATGCGGCGCGCTTCACACTGGAATCCGCTTGAATGTAGATAGAAGTGCAAATGCAAGGGAGGGCTTCGCCCGTCTTGTCGTGCCAGGTACGCTGAGGCGACCGGATTTCCTGCTACGCAGCCCAAGAAATGGCCGCGTGTGCGGATTGCATTGAGGAAATCCGCAGGCAGTGCGTCAACGCCAAAGACCTCGACAGGAAATCCGAGGAACATTGGGCAGCCGTCCCTGTTTTTAAGGAGCTCTATTTGAAGAGTTCTGTTTTAAGGAGCTCAGTTCGGATGCGTCCAGTTTGCTGGTGTTTGATTCTGCTGGTTGGCTCGATGGCCGCGAATGCGCAGGGATTGACTCGCGGGGCGGCTATGGATCGGGACCTGCTTGAGGTCACCATTGCGAAGCTCGAGACGATGTATCGCGAGCACAAATACACGGTCACCGAAGTGGTGCAGTGGTATCTGGCTCGAATCGCCAGGTACAACGGCATCTATCGCGCGGTGCAGACCGTAGATACAGCGGGCGCCCTGGCGAGTGCTGCTCGTGAGGACGCGGAGGCCGCTGCGGGTGGCAATCAATACCAGCGCGGGCCGCTGTGGGGCGTTCCCATCGTCACCAAAGCCAATACTTCGATCAAGGGTCTGATCACTACCGATGGTTGGCAGGGATACATGATCGCCGGGCATGAGTTGATCGCACCGAAGAACGCGACGATCGTCGATAAGCTGCGCGACGCAGGCGCCGTGATCCTGGGGCAAACCAATATGCCGGACTTCGCCGACAGTGATACCAATCGCAGCACGGCATACGGCCGCACCGGCAACGCGTACGATGTGCGCTTTAGTCCCGGGGGCTCGTCCGGAGGCACGGTGACCGCAATCACGGCCAACCTGGCACTGCTTGGCAATGGCACTGACACGGGTAATTCGATCAGGATGCCGGCAGCCACCAGTTCCGTGGTTGGGGTATTCCCAACGCGGGGTCTGGTCAGTATTGCCGGCATCGCGCCGCTGGACTGGCTGCTCGACAACACAGGGCCCATCGCCCGCAACGTAAGCGACGCGACCGTTGCGCTCGATGTGATGGTGGGAGAAGATCCATTGGATCCGCGCACCGTAGGCTCTGCTGTGCTGGCTGAACCAGGGCCGTATACGAAGTACTTACGCGCAGATGCCCTCAAGGGAAAACGCTTCGGCGTACCCGCCCTGGTGATGCAGGGGGCTGGAACTCCGTTCCAGGGAACCTCACTCTCGGAACCTGCGAGCGTGGCCTCGACAGCCCGGGCGGCGGCGCGCATTCCGCTAAGGCCGGACACGCGCGCAGCCTTCATGGAGGCTATCGAAGGGTTGCGCGCGGCAGGAGCGACGGTCATCTTTGATGACTCACTTCTGGACGATCACTTTGCTGAAACCGTTTCCAACGTATACACCTCGCCTTACGCGCGAGAAGGCACTGAGCATTTTCTGGCAGCCTATGGGCCGGGTCAATACCACTCCGCGGAGGAGTACGAAAAGGTAGCTGGCTCTGCTTTGCCGCCCGCGGTCCTCGGCAGAGCAAACGTAACGCAAGCGACCCTGGAGCACGATCCGCACGCGGAAGCGAACTTTTTTGCGCCCCGCCGCAGGGCAGTGGCAGCCTACAACGCTGAGTTGGACCGGCTGCATCTCGACGGCTTTGTGTATCCAGCAGCCCAGATGCCACCACCCGACGAGACCATGCCGCAGGATGGGCAAATAAGTGGTGGTCCGCATAGCGCGACCGGGTGGGTGAACATGATCGGTGTGCCCGCAGTGGTCGTTCCCGGCGGTTTCTACGCGGATGGTCTGCCGTTCGGCCTGGAGATTTCAGCCCGGCCCTGGAAAGACGGGGATCTTCTGGGCTGGGCCTATGCCTACGAACAAGCAACCCGGCACCGGCAGCCGCCCGTCCTGGTCGAAAAAGGTTTGCTGCCTAACGCACGCTAACTACGTATTCGTAACCACTGTGTAATAAATGACTTAACAGATTGGGAAATTCAACGCATCAGGGCTTCGACATCGAGGGTGGTGGCTCGGTTGCGCCCCAGGTTTTTAGCTTGGAGGACATGGTGAAGCGAAGCGTGCCCCCTTGCTCGAGTTGTTCGTGGGTGAACCAGGACTTCGAGTAGGGCCGGTTGTTCCAGGTTGCGCTTGCGATGTAGGGACCGCTGCCTTCGGTTTCGATGGTGAAGGTGCGGCCGTTGGCAAGGCGAATCGTTAAACGCCGGTAGGCGGGACTGCCAATCAGATAGACATTCTGCGCGGCGTTGGGATAGATTCCCATTTTCCCGAAGACATACCAGGAGGACATCGCGCCAGAGTCGTCATTCCCCGGTAAACCGTTCGCGCCAGAATGGTAGCTCTTCGCCAGGATGGCGCGGATCTGGCTTTGCGTGCGATCCGGACGGCCAGCCCAGAGATAGAGGTAAGGCGCCAGAAACCCCGGCTCGTTGGAAACATCGTAGCGCTGCGGAAGAGTGAAGAAGGCATCCATGCGCTCGACGAAGCGCGACGCACCACCGCTTGCGGCGATCAGGCCTGCGACATCCTGGGGAACAAAGGTCGAGTAGGTCCAGGAATTGCCTTCATAGAAATTGTCGCTACCCCAGGTGCCCGATAGCAGCGGATCGAAATCTGTCTTCCAACTGCCATTGCGATGCCGCGGCCAGATAAATCCGCTGAACCCGTGATCGGTGGCTTCGTGATCCCAGAGATTCTTCCAGTTTGCAGCGCGCTGGCTGTACTTGCGGTAATCGGCATCCTTGCCCAACCCCTTGGCCATAAGGGCGACCGCGTAGTCGTTGGCTGCATATTCCATGTGCTTGGAAGCGGGCCGGTCGGTTCCTTCCATACTGAGGTAACCGCGGTCACGCCAGTCGTCCAGGTCTCCGCGGCCTTCTTTGTTGCGATCAGCGGGCGTCTGCTCGGCATCGTTCACCACCGCTTGGTAGGCCGTTTCCCAATCCACCCCCGGTAGCTGTTTCAAATACCCGTCGGCGATCGTCATGTCGGCGTCGCTGCCGCCCTGCACACGTCCGTTGTAATTACCACTCCGCGCGTCTGGCAACCAACCTTCCTTACGATAGAGATCGACCAGACTACGGACGATGTCGCACTCACGCTTTTCCGCAATGAGTGTCAGCAAGGGACTAGAGCTGCGGAACGTATCCCAGATGGCGTAGAAATCGTCGTAATAGGGTTCCTGCGAGGAGAAGAGTGGATTCTCCCCGGTGCGATCGGTCGGCATCAGCATCGTGTGATACAGCGCGGTGTAGACCTGTTGCAGCTGGTCATTGGTTGCATTCTCGATGGAGATGGAGGCTAACGCTTCGTCCCAGGTTTTCTGCGCCGCTGCACGCGCGCGCTCGAAGTCAAAGCCGGGAATCTCAGAGATAGCATTTTGCCTTGCCTGTTCCACGCTGACGAAGGAGATGCCAAGCTTCATGCGCACGACCCTTGAGCGCACGGGGAAAGTGAGCCAAACGCCGATTTTGCTACCCTCAATTCCTGATTCGCCCTGGGTTTGCGGTTGCAGCACCCCATCACGCCACGCGCCAGCATGGTATGTGGGCGTGTCCGTCAACGCGTAGAAGTAGACGGTGTAGGCATTGGGCTGTTTGTTCCAGCCGCCGGTAACGCTCGAAAAGCCAACCACCTCTGTTGACGAGAGGACATCTACCGAGGAGGAGGTAATTGCCTGTCCCTCGCCATGCGCTGCGCTCGATATGAGGCAATGACCGACGTCGAACAACAAGTTCGCTGTGACAGCGGCCGGGTAGGTGAAACGGTAGATGGCGCTGCGGCGGGCGGGCGCGATCTCGACCGCTATGTTGTAGCGGCTCAGGTTTACGCCATAGAAACCGGCGGACGCATGTTCCTGCGATCGCAGGGAACCGTGGTCTCGCGGCAGGATCGGTCCCGTGGTCGGCTGGACAAGAATATTTCCGTATTTCGCGCCCCCCCCGGTTCCACTCACGTGCGTCTGGCTGAAACCGTTGATCGGTTGATCGGGCGTCCAGCCACTGTTGGCGCTGTTGTCGCCGGTGTCAGGGCCGGCCTTCAACATCCCGAACGGAAGAGTCGCGCCCGGAAAGACATTCCCCCCGCCGGCGCTGCCGAGAAACGGATCTACGAAGTGGGCATGTTGGGCTTCCGACGATGCCGGAAAGAGTAAGAGAAGGGCGGCGAAGCGGAACAAGCCAAGCGACATAAGGTTTTTATACCGTATGCCGCCTGGACGACGAGTTACGCCGAGCCCTTGGGCGGCCACGTAATCTGGCCCGTGTGCTTGTAGGCGAGATTGGCAATATGGCCGGCCCGTGCAGCAGAGATGCCGGTTTCCACCGGAGCATTGGGCTGCTTGCGCGTCTTGACGCACTCGAAGAAATTCTGCATGTGGGTGGTTGTTCCGTCGACAAAGCTGTCTTCGCTAAGGACGGGATTTTGCCCGCTCTTGAGACCTTCGCGATAGATCGCAAAGCCGGCGCGATCGATTTTCAAAGTCGCCTCGGTGCCGCGGAACTCGAGGCCTCCGTCGTCGATCGAGGAGCTCATGTTGCCTTCGTACACGACATCCCAACCGGGATAACGCAGCGCGGCCTGAATGGTGTCAGGGCAATCCCAATCCTCGAAGATGTATTTGTCTCCCAGCATCTGGGCCAGACGGGGTTCGTCTGACTTCATGGCCCAGTGCGCCACATCGATCCAGTGGGCAAACAAATCGGTCATGGCGCCGCCACCGAAGTTCCAGTACCAGCGCCAGCGATAAAACTTTTCTTCACTGAATGCCTGGTCGGGGGCGCCCCCGAGCCACATCTTCCAGTCGAGCGCCTGGGTATCCACCGGCTTGGGAACCCAGTTCCCCCTGGAATAGTTTTGCCACCAATAGGTTCTTACCTGGGTAACGCGGCCGAGGCTGCCGCCCTGAATCAAATCCACCGCATTGCGAAAGTGCGTCCAGCTGCGCTGCTGCATGCCGCACTGTAGAATTTGCTTGCTGCTGTGCACGGCGTGGGCAAGGGTGGCGCCTTCCTCAATGGTGTGGGTGACTGGCTTTTCAAGATACACGTCTTTTCCCGCAGCTAGCGCATCGACAGCCATGCGCACGTGCCAGTGATTCGGGGTAGCAATGAGCACTGCATCTATATCCTTGGCCAGGACCTCGTGGTAGTCCAGGTGGGTGGTGGCCAGGCCCTTTGACCGTTCTTTCACTGCATCCCGGCGCGGCCCGTACACATCGCTCACGGCTACGATCTGGAACGGAATGCCGGAAGCGTCGGCGGCATCAAGCAGGTTTCTCATGCGGCCGCCGGCCCCAATCACGCCGACGCGGAGGATATCGTTGGCTCCGAAAGCTCTGGTTGAAGCAAGGGCCGTGAGCCCACTGGCAATGATGAAGCTGCGACGATCCGGCTTATAAGACATGGTGCCCCCGTCAATTTGTTCCCGGGCAATATTATCAGTGAAATGCGGGACATGGCATATATCGGACCGGGCGGCCTTGATTTGACCTAACCCGGCGGGCTATAACAACGCTGTCACAGCCCGTGGGGGAATCGATGAATCCAACCCGACGCACGCTTCTACAGGCGATCCCGATGTTGGCGGCCTCTTCGGCGTTCGCATCCGACACGCAAACTATCCCATCTTTCATCAAGCCTTATGGCGAGTTGCCGGTAAAGCAAAACGGTGCGAACCAATCCCGAGCCATTCTCGACGGCCTGACGCATACCGGGACGCATCTGGAAGTACACGAAACCACGCTTGCGCCGGGGAGTGAACCGCACCCGCCACATCGTCACGAGCACGAAGAGTTTTTCATGGTCATGAAGGGCACGCTGGCGGTGACGATTGCGGGCCTCAGTGGCGTCATCGGGCCGGGCGGAGCGGCGTTCGTCCACTCTAACGAATTGCATGGCGTACACAATACGGGGACTGAACCCGCGCAATACTTTGTCGTAGCGGTTGGCGTTGGATAGAGAGCGGAGGTGTGCGTGCGGTTAACGTGGAAGCAGATTGGATTCGGTGTACTCGCGTGGAGTGCGCTTGCGCAAGCGACTGAGCTGACCCTACACCTGAATGGCACACAAGCCATTTCGCGGCAGATCATCCAATACCAGTGTGATGCGCAGGGTGCGGCCATGGGCCTTCCGGCAGCCGTATTTCCGGTTGAATACATTAACGGTGCGGGCAATAGCCTGGCGATTGTTCCTGTTCATGGCATGTCGATGATCTTCGCGAACGTCAGCGCAGGGTCGGGCGCACGGTACGCGGCCTCAGATTTTATCTGGTGGGACGCCGCCGGCCGATCCACGACCTTCTCGTCTGATTCATTGGCGGGCAAAATGAGTTCAGTGTGTCATCGCGTCACGCCCAGGTAGTGACCTTGAAAACACTGCGGCACGCGGACGACCGGGTAAACATCGCGCAACGACTGGCACTGTTGTCGCCAAAGGACACGGCGTGTTGGGGATTGATGTCTGTCCATCAAATGGTGTGCCACGTGAACGACTCGTATCAATGCGCATTAGGACAGAAGGCGGCCAGTCCGGCAACCGGCCTGGTGCAACGAACTGTGTTGAAGTGGTGCGCGCTGCACGCGCCGACGCGATGGCCCCACGGGGTCCCCACCCGTCCGGAGATAGAACAGGGAAAGGGTGGTTCAACGCCGATAGATTTTGGTCAGGATGTTGCTTCGTTGCTGGCTACGTTCAGAACATTCTGCGACGACTTACCGAGCCCCTGCCTGGAACACCCGATCTTCGGGAAGATGAGCAGCGCAGATTGGATGCGTTGGGGATATTTGCACGCGGATCACCACCTTCGGCAATTCAGCAGGTAAGTTCGCGCAGCCAAAACGCCACCCTTTTCGAGTGGCGCTTTGGCTGAGTGAACGATGGCGCTTGGCGTTACGGCCCACACGGGTTTCGCTGGTTCCTTCATCGGATTTTCTGCAGATTTCATTAGCTGATTCAGAATGGGCCGTTCTTTGAAGATGACGGTAGCACCGCCGATACGTGAAGGATGGGCAACAAAAAGATTCTGATTGTGGAAGATGATCCGGACTTGCTGCGTAGCATGCATGTTCGTCTGCGAGCCCACAACTACGACACTTTCTCCGCTGGGGATGCCATTTCCTGCATGGCCGAGGCGCGCAAGAATGAGCCTGACCTGATCCTGCTCGACCTGGGACTGCCGGCTGGAGACGGTTTTGTTTTGATGGAGCGGTTCAAACAAGTGCCCGCGCTGGCTTCTGTGCCGGTGATCGTGGTGACAGCCCGCGACTTTCGTGCCAACCAAAAGCGGGCTATTCAAGCCGGAGCCGCCGCCTTTATGCAGAAGCCGGTGAACAATGCGGAACTGCTGGCGACCATCCGCAAGGCCCTCAGAGAAGTGCCGCAAGCGGACGAACCAGTGGTGTACAACCTGGGCAATCCGTAAGAGGCGCCACCCGGTTGGCGGCAGCCGGAGTATGAAATCATTCGTCTCTATAGAATAATGGTCCGGGGAGACGATGATGCAGCAAGCTGCTCGGTGGTCCGGCCTGGTTCCATACGTGTGCCTGGCGCTCTGCTTAGCGGCAGCAGGGACCCGCGCGTGGGCGGGCGACCAGCCCGGCGACATGGCGTCGATGCACGGGCATATGTACATGACGGCGCTTCGCCCTCTGAAGACCGGCGATCAGCAAAAAGCTGACGCGATTGTGGCAACCGCCAAAGCGGCGATGGCGCCGTACCAGGATTACCGCAAGGCCCTGGCCGATGGCTACCAGATCTTTCTGCCCAACGTTCCGCAAGCTCAGTATCACTTCACCAGGTATGCGTACGGTCTTGCCGCCCGGTCGCAATTCGACCCTTCGAAGCCGACCTCTTTGCTCTATAAGAAGACAGCGGACGGTGGCTACACGCTGGTTGGTGCGATGTACACGGACCGGGCTGACGCGACGGAAGATGAGTTGAACGATCGGATCCCGCTCAGCATCGCACGCTGGCACTTGCATACCAATTTCTGCAAGGCGCCTGCTGGCCAAAAGGCGCTCTACTTCGGCCCCGGCGCAAAGTTTGGACTGCTTGGGTCAATCACCACCAAAGAAGCGTGCGCAGCGGCTGGCGGGGAGTTTCATCCTCACATCTTTGGCTGGATGGTGCATGTCTATGCCAACGAAGCCGACCCTAAGAAAATCTGGGCGACGGATGATGACGACCAGGGCCACGATAACATGGACCACTCGGCGATGCCGGGGATGAAGATGAATTGAACGTGACTGCCGCCGACAAGACAGCGCTCCTGGTTGGTTCCGGCGACGACGTTCGGTCAGCCGTACGCAAAGTGCTGCCCGACTGGAAAATCGTGTATGCCGGGGACAACCAGTCTGCGCTGACTATGCTGAAGGCGAAGCCGTATGACCTTGTGCTCACGGGCGAACAGAGTTCCGGTGCGCAGGACGTAGATCTTCTGCGCCGCATCCGGATTGTGCGGCCGCATGTTCGCCTCATCATCATCACCACGGAAAGTACGCCTGCGGATGTGATTGCTGCGATGCGCGAGCGCGCCTTCAGTTATTTCTCTCAGCCCTATTCGATCGACACTTTTGAAAGAATGCTTCTTCTGGCAACTACCAGCCCTATTTGGGATGAAGGGATCGAAATCCGTTCGGCCACGCCCGAGCTCCTTCACCTGGTAGCGCGTTGCGATCGTAGGACCGCCGATCGCCTGGTTCAGTTCATTCATGAAGTGGCGGATCTTCCCATGAAAGAAAGAGAAGCGGTGGGCGTCGCCTTCCGCGAGATGCTGATGAACGCCATCGAGCACGGCGCTCATTTCAACGCCACGCAGCATGTGGAGATTTCCTATCTGCGTGCGAAGCATATGGTTTTATGCCGTGTGAAGGATCCAGGGGAAGGATTCTCGCTGAACGAAGTTCCCCATGCGGCGATCATGAACCCGGCCTCGGATCCGATCCGGCATGCGGCCATCCGCCAACAGGAAGGGCTGCGGCCCGGTGGTTTTGGCATTCTAATGACGCAAAAGATCATCGACGAGTTGATCTACGGCGAGACCGGTAACGAAGTCGTGCTGATCAAGTATTTGAAGCCCGAGCAACTCGAGACTTAGCCCATGTATGGGCTACTTTCAGCCGTCCCTACGGGACTAAGCCGGATTTCTCCCCAGAGTCCTGGTGAGAATCCGGCTCAGTGTGCACCACTTGTAGATTCGTTTTATCTCTCCCACGAATGCCAGGAGCGCACGACGCCAGCTACTTGCCGGCTGGGGGCGGCGGGGGACCACCTGGCCCGGGGCGCGGCGGACCCGGCATCTGGTCGACCATCTCCGCATCAATCTGGATAGCAATTGAATCTCCGACCATCCCGGCATCCGCGGTCATGCCAAAGCTGGAACGGTTCAGGGTGGTGGTAGCCGAAATACCACGGTGCGACTTACCTTTTGGGTCTTTGAACGGCGGAGTGGGGCCGTCGACATCGAGAACGGTCTCCTTGGTGACTCCGTGCATGGTCAGGTCACCGGTCACCTTGAGTTTGCCGGCACCGGCAGACTCCACTTTGGTCGATTTAAAGGTGATCGTCGGATACTTGGCTACGTCAAAAAAATTGTCGCTCCGCAGGTCTTTGTCGCGCATCTCCACGCGGGTGTCGACAGAAGCGGCGTCGATGGTAACGTTTACCGACGCCTTGCTCAGTTCTGGAGAGTCTTCGACCACGCCCGTAACCTTGGTGAAGGTTCCGCGAACCGTGGAGATGCCCATGTGTCGAACCGAAAACTGGGCCGCCGAGTGCGGCGGATCGAGGTACCAGGTCTGCGTTTGCGCCAACGCGTGGAAACCCGCCATCGAAAAAAAAGTGACCAGTTGAAGTGCTAGGGCAATGTGCAGTCTTCTCGCCATGACGGAATCTCGCCTCGTTTCGCTTGAGCTTCAAAGTCTAAGGGCACAACTTATGCAGGTCAAATGATGGCGCGAATTTTCTTCGTCTTAGCCACGCAGCGGAGGTGTCCCTTTTGGGAAGAAGTTCAGGAGAGGCTTGACCTTCGCAGCTAGTATCCTCGTTGCGCAAGCGGTGCGGACCGCAGGCTCGTCACCTGCCGGAATTCCCTAGTGTAGTGCGTCACACAGATACGCGTTTATCCAGTGACGCCCTGAGCGAACCGCAGAGTCCCGATGGGACAGACTGAAAGTAGCCCAGGACGCCAGTCCTGGGTTGACGATAGCTAGCTGAACAGTTCCGTGAGGGACGGTTGAGCACAGCAGCACAGCGTTTCAGCCGTCCCTGACGGGACTGGGTCCTTGGGTTCCGGTTTACCCAGGACTGACATCCTGGGCTACTTTCAGTCCGTCCCTTCGGGACTCTGCGGCTCGCTCAAGCCTCGTTGGAGAAACGATCCTATTTGTGACCCACTCTACTAGTCCGGCGAACATTTTGACGCAGGCGTCAGTTCAGATTTTCCTGAACTAACAGCTGTTGAAATTGCGGTGTGGTGCGCAGAGTGGCGAACTCCTTGTCTTCCATCAGGCGTTTACGATCACTAAAGCCTTCGTCGAATGCCTTGCGCAGATAAACAAGCGCTTGATCGTGTTGCCCCACCCGGGCGTAGGTCTCAGCTACAAAGTAGTTCATGGCGATACGTTGTTCACGCGAGGCGCCGGCTTCCACTAAGGCCGACTCCCTGGGCGCAAATACCTGCTGGTCGATGGAGAAAGCTTTCCTATATGCCTTTACGCCCTGCTTATATTTTCCCTCGGCGAAGTAGGCGGTACCCAGGTTGCAATAGATGACTGCGCTCTCTGAGGTATGTTTCAAGGCTCGCTTGTAATAGTGTTCAGCCTCGCCAAAGTTTCTTTGCCCATAGTAAACGGCCGCGAGGTTGTTAGAAGCGGGGGCAAAGCGCGGGTTGATCACAAGGGCCGCCTGGTAGGCCTTTCGCGCTTCATCGAGAGCGTAGAGATGATGGTAAGCCATCCCAATACTGTTCATGGTGACAGCAGAGTTGAGGTTGGTTTGCTGGTAAGCGGCGATAGCGGCGGCGTACTCGCCGCGAGCCATCAGAATATCGGCTCGCATTTCGGCCGGAACCTCTTCGCGCGGCAGCGTTCTACGGGCAGGCGCGGTGGCTTGCGGGGTAGGGTTGTTGGCTATTTGGCCGGTAGGTATCAGGGGTACTGCGGCGGATGCACAGACCGTAGTTGATACCAGAAAGGCAATAACCAACCAGAGATGAACGCGGAAGGATGTTACAGCGGATATTTCACCCATGGGTCGCCTCCTTGTTATGCAAGTTTTACCGATTGCAGCGATGCAACCGGCACTTGCGGGTCATGGAAATGCATGACCAGATGGCGACACCTATTTTGCGCGGATTATCGCCGGCTGGCAATATCGATTTTGGGGGGGGGAACCGAGCGAGGTTTGAGTACCTCTTAAACGGCCAATGAAACCATCCCTTAAGACAGTTCATTGGTTTGACCGGACGAACGACTTAGGTCTTTGCGCAAGTGAGTTCATCCTTGTGAATGGGCCGCCGACGGCACTTTCGCTGCATTCTATAGTCCGCGGCAATTCGGCTTTTTCGACTGACCGGAGCAAAGTGGAACACTTCCATACGGCTTTTTCAGGGGAAAAGGCACCATGGGAAGGCCGGCGGCGGGGGGTAGAATGGACCTCTTGCCGAGCATCCATTACCATCAGCGATTACCACAATTCCCCGTCGTGTTACGCAAGAGCTGTAGCAATTTCTGAGGGAAAGGCTATGCTCATTTTCAAGCGGCGATTCTTCAGACTCTGTGATCGATTCTTTCGGGGGAGGGACTCGATAGTGGAAACAGGGAGAGTCGCCGTTCTTACATCCGCCTTCAACAACAACCATCATCCAGCATTCGAGCAAGCCAAATGGCTAAGTCAAACAAAGCATCCAATAAAATTCTGCCGTTCGTCGTGCCCCAGGCTTCCATGGAAGGCAAGCTGGAAAAGTGGTTTCGCGGCGTCATCCAGAGCAACAAAGATCTGATCTCTGCTCTGGAGCGGTTGCGAGATTCGCACAAGCTGCTGCTGGCGGAGAAGCCAATGACTGAGGCCGATCAAGCGGTTCTTCTGGCCGTGCAGATAACCCTGAACAACGCCAGGAATGCACAGATTCTGTAATCCGGCCGGCGCGCAAGCCTCACTGAGAGAGCCACATTATGGGCAATGATCACGATGTCTATTGCCCCACCTGCTTTGCGATGCCTGGAGAGTTGTGCCGGAGCAAGTTTCTGGCCCACGGCCGCGACGGCGTGACGGCAGTTGTCTGCGCTGCGCATCCGGCTCGCTTACTTGATAGCCACAGAGACTTTCTTCGTCATTCGCTTGCCCGGCAGCTACTGGCGCTTGCCCTGATGAACCTGCGCGGCAAATAGGCGACAGCCTTCCTTATAAGTCGCTGCCATTCTATGCTTTGGCAAAGCAATAATAGCGGCGAAAGCAATTAACGCAACGGACCGGATGCAGGGCCAGCAGCGCAAACAGACGGTCCGACGATCGATGTTCCGCCTGGGCAAACAGCATGGAAGTACACAGAGGGCACTTCTGGCCAAACCAGAGAAACCCCAGGAACTTGCTGAGCCAGCGCCTTTTGTGCGAGGTTTCCAGCTGCTTCGAGTTTTTGCTAATCACGGCGCCGGGGGTCATTTTAGGGTTCCTCGCTTTACGCTATACCGGCGCCCATCCTCCTGGATGGTCTAAATGGCTCACCAGCGCCCTATTCCACGGTCACGATGCCGCCCAGACCGGCCGGTGCATCCGGAGCGGCCGCCTCAATCACGACATTCACCACGCGCACGCCTACACCCGCGGGGAAAGATACGGTAAGGTCGGCCCGCTCCGCGGTGGTCTTTTCGCCGGCCAACTTCCCATCCAGAAACACCTGTACCTTGCCGCCAACATCGCGCAGCACCAGTCGGCCGCCGGCCTTTTGCGCTGCCGCGCGCGGGGTGAACTCCGCGTGATATATGGCGAAGCGCCCGCCCTGGAGCGGTGCCGGTCCGCTGCCGGGGTGCGCTATATCCCAACGGTTCATGTCGCTGGTTACACCCGGCTGGTTGGGGTCTTGCCGCTCAACGGTTGCGGGTGACCTGATCCAGTTCAGGACCACGAGCGGCGGATTCGCAATCGCGGGCACAGCAGGGCGCGGGGGCACGGGCAGTACGTCGATCACGGCTTCCCCACTGGCCAACCCCTGGCTGCTGGCAGTGAGGGTTAGTTTGCCCTGGGCACCCAGCCGACTTTGGACGATCACCTGGGCCAGACCATGGAAGACCTGATGCTCATTCCCTTTTTCCGATTCGTGGTTGGTGGGGTCGCCGTTGTTCAGGCCGATAATCGCCCCTGGGCCATGCAGGGTGAATTTCACCGCAGATTCCGAAGTCGGCACCAGGCGGCCCTGGGCATCGACCACCTCGATCGTAACCGGCTGGGCGTCCGACCCATCACCCTCCAGGCTGGCGCGATCGGGAACGACCCGCAGGGCCGCCGGCGCGCCGGTGGTCTCAACCGCGAAGCGAGCTACTGCTTTACCACCGCTGAGAGCGATGGCCTCCAACTTGCCTGGCCCGTAGGGCACCTCGACGGTTGCCATCTGATATTTGTCGACCAGGTGCTCGCCCAGCGATTTACCGTTCAGCCGCAGCTCTACTTTCTCCACGTTGGCGGTGATCATCACCTTGATCGGCTTGCCTTCGCTTCCCGCCCAATTCCAGTGAGGAACGACATGCACGATAGGCCGATTCTGAATCCACTGCGCCTGGTGGATGTAATAGGCGGCCTTGGGAAATCCACACAAATCCATGATGCCGAAGGAAGAACCGGCGGCCGGCCACTCCAGCGGCTGCGGCTCGCCGCGGTAGTCGAAGCCGGTCCATACGATTGTTCCGGCAACGAAGGGACGTTCTGCAACCTGCTTCCAGGCATCGCGATGAGAAAGGCCCCAGGGCATGACTTGGTCATCGTAGGAATCGAGAATGGACTCTTTCTGATTGGTTACATATTCATCGCGGGTCATTACCGTCGAGGTGTCTTCTGAGCTGAAGATTGGCTTGTTCGGATTCAGCTGGTGATAGCGGTCGAAGTCGCTATAGACATAGTTGAAGCCGGCGACATCGGCCGCCTGTGAGGCATTCACCGGGTTCAGGAGTGAGTTGCTCTGCGCCGCGGTGACGGGCCGGGTCGTATCCAGCTCTTTCACCGCGGCACTCATCCGGCGAACCAGTTCGTAGCCCATCTCGGTGCCTTGCGAAGGCTCTTCATTGAACACCGACCACAAAATGATGCTGGGGTGGTTACGATCGCGGCGCACCATCCAATCGAGCTGCTTAAGATGCTCGGGAGAAACGCCGAAGTTCCGGTTCTCATCCATCACCAGCATGCCCAGGCGATCGGCTGCGTCCAGGAATTCCGCGGCCGGCGCATTGTGCGCGCAGCGGTAGGTATTGGAGCCCAACTCCTTCAGCCGTTTGATGCGGAAGTCCCAGAGTGCATCGGGCACCGCGACGCCCACGCCGGCATGGTCCTGGTGGTTGCCGGTTCCCAACAGCTTGAGCGGTTTGTCATTAAGGAAGAATCCCAGGTTGGGATCGAAACGAAGGGTACGGAACCCAGCACGTGTGGTCACTTCATCGATCACGACGCCATCCCGCTTCACCACTGTGCGCACCGAGTACAGAGTTGGCTCATCGACCGACCACAGCTTCGGCGAGTCTACGGCCAGCACGTACTTCGCGACCGGCTGCTGCAGTGGTGGGACGGCGATCTGCGCGTGGCCGCTCACTACCGGCTTACCTGCTGGGTCGATCAGGGTTGTCTCGACTTCGACGTTCGCCCGAGCCTCTCCACTGTTATAGAGCGTGGCCTCGATTGGGATTGACCACTGGCCATCCCGGCTGCGGACAGGATTGGCAAAGACGCCGTCAGTTTCAATGTGCACGGGGTTTCGCTTGACCAGCCAGCTATGACGGTAAATGCCTGCGCCTTCATACCACCAACCTTCCAGTGGGGTTGCGTCCACCTGCACGGCGATGGTGTTAACCTCATTGCCAAATTTCGCGATGGGCGTGATGTCAATGTAGATCGATGTGTAACCAGTCCAGTTACGTGCCGAGAGCACTCCGTTCACCCACACGGTGCAATGGGTCGCGACCCCGTCCAACTGTATTTCCAGGTGCTTACCGTGATCCGCAGGATCAAGCCGGAAGTACTTGCGATACCAACCCTTGCCCCGGGCACGATAGCCCTCGGAGATGTTGGCTTTGGGGTCGAACGGCTGTTCCACGGCCCAGTCGTGGGGCAAGTCTACCTGTTGCCACGACGAGTCGTCATAGTCCGGGGAGGCGGCGCCGGAAGAGCTCCCGGCTTTTGCATTGTCATAGGAGGCCTGATGTCCCATGACGACCGGGAAAGGGATGTCGCCTTCATGGAACAACCAACCACGGTCGAGAGAAAGCTTTTCGCGCCCCTGCGCGAAGGCGCAGCTCGCACAAACAATAAGAAACAACCATGCAATACGAGGAAGCTTTTTCATTTAAATCTCTCTCTACAACAGACCTTCGGGTGCTCCATAACGGGAAGAGCAAACCGCAGCTCTCTCCGCTGCGCTGCGCTCCGGTCGAGATGACAAAGTCTTGGCCATCTATCGACCCCTTTTCCATGGAAAATCGGCTCTAATACCGCAACAACCTTGTCATCTCGACCGGAGCGTACCCGAATTCCTTTTTCGCTGCGCCAGACAGATCCACGTGTGCGGCTTTCCTTAAGGAAAGCCGCATGAGGAATGCCAACGCCACCAGCTTCTTCCCGTTACGGGGCACCCGGAGTTCTGTTGCAACGACGAGAGTCTTGCTCACGAAAGCGCCAGCGAAACCAGGTGTTCTAAATCAATGACCGAGTTCGACTGCGTTCCACGAGGCAAGCCGGGGGCGATCGCCAGGGCCTGGCTGTGCCCTTCAAACCAGACCACAAAGGCGGCTTGCTCTGCGCCCGGCAGCCGCTGCTGGTTTATCCAGTTGTAGTAGGCGCCCATGTCTGCGTCGACTAAAGAGCCCACCAGATCCAGCTCTACGTTGCCCTGGCTGCTCGACAGCAGCTCATTCATCGGTTTCTGCCGTTGACGCGGGGCGAAGCGCACCAACGTTGTCATCGGCTGCGCACGGCGCAAAACCTCGCGAGCAGTCCACTGAGCAAACGTGGTGCTGAAAATTTGTGTACCGGAACCCTCGGTCAGCAATCTGACCTGGAAGCGGTCAAGCACCGGGACCCCGCTATCCATGCCCAGGTCAGCAGGGACCAGTCTGGCCAGGTGGGTACGCAGTTCCTCGGGCCCCATACCCGGGCGCTGAATTTCCTTCTGAATGTTGTGCAGCAATGCGTCGCGCGCAGGCTGCAGCCCGTCATACGAAGCACAGGTGAGCGACGGGTCGCGGTCGATCGCTTTACCGCCATCGATATACCAATGGCCGTAGGGAGCAGGGTGCGCCTTAGCCCGCACCGTTACCGCGTGTAGTAACTGCGACAGTCCATCGTCTGGCGTGACCCTGGCAAAGGAGACACCATGGGGTCGCAGGTTGCGAAATAACTGTCCATCGTACGAATCAACGCCCTGCCCGATCACCGCAATGCCAAGCCTGCGCATGGGGAGGGATTCCGGCGGCGCTGCCGCGTGCAAGCGGTCTCCATAGGCCGTGGCCGCCCGGCGAAAATCATCCTGTTGATGGGTGGTCCAAAGGTAGGCCGACAATTGTTCGACGAACTGGGCCGGCTGGTTAATCCAGTCAAAGTGCTGCAGCTGCGACGAGAGTGACAAGCGCGCGAAAGGGAGAAACCAGTCGCTCACCTGGGTTTGAGAAAGCGAGCTGAGTGTCCCCAGTTCCCTATCGATTGCCACGCGCTCCGCGGGAAACTTGAAATCGTAATCGATGACCTCGCGCAGCAGGCTGGGCACAAAGCTAAGGGGAAGCTTTTGCAACGCGTCCAGGTGCGCTGTCACCTGCGCCATGGCCAGGGGCGGGTACTGCGCGAATTGGCTGGGTTTGAGATCGCTGGGAAGCATGGACTAAACCAATTCTTTGATTTGCCTGCCTTGCGCCAGCGACGGAGAGAAGCCCATCATCGCGCCCAGGGTAGGCACCAGGTCAATGGATTGCATGGGATGGTCATAGACCACACCCGGCCGCACACCCGCGCCCAGGGCCATCATCCAGGTGGTGCGGGAGGCAGCGTCGCCGGTGCGGTGGTGCTGAAAGCCGTTGCCACCAGAGTCCTCATCGGCATCCCGTCCAAAATCCGGCAGGATGAACAGCGTCGTGTTGCCCGCATACTCAGGCTCGCTTTGTACCGTCTGCCAAAGTTCTGCGCACAAGCGATCGGTTCGCCGGATGGCGTCGACATAGAGCGAATACGCCCCAGCATGCGCGATGTCAATGTCGTGCATGGTGATCCAAAGCAGGCTGGGCGACTCTTGCTGCATCAGACGGCGAGCAATATACATTGAGAGCTCGTCCGGGCTCGAGACGGTGCGTGCATGTGCCTTGAAGTTGTCGACCGAAAGCTTGAGGATCCTTTCGAGTTGCTGCAGCTCGAATTCGCCGCCGGCCAGTTGTGGGGTGTAGAGCGGTGTCTCGTAGTTATCGCGAAGCAGGTGCTGGTAGTCGAAGGCGCTGCCCGACATGGCCGCGGCCAACAGATGTTTGGGCAGAACCACCCTTGCCCCCAGGCCCGGACCAAAGGATCGATACTCACTCTCGCCAATCCGATTGAAGCCGTTGCTGGGGGCGACAACCCACGCATCCGAGGACGGCCGGTTCAGATCTTTGCGGAAATACTCGAAGACCGTGGGGTGCTCCGGGGGAAGAGAGGAGAAGTTATTGAGCGTTTCGTACACCCCTGTGGCGAGACTCGCCGTGGCCACGTAGTGGCCCAGGATGCCTTGATTCACTACCTGGGTAAAGAAGCTCGACTGCGGTATCAGCTGGTGCAGCAGGCGGGGGATATTCTCCTGGCCCTCGGGCGCGAAGGTCTCCTGGTCGCGTGCGCCACCACCGAAGGTGATCACGATGACCTTGCGCTTTTTCGCCGCAGCCGCCCCGCGCACGAACGGACTGGCGCTCATCAGCGTCGATCCCAGAGCGACGCCCGCGGCCGCACGCAGAAAGTCGCGCCGGCTGCAACCCAGGTACCGGGCGATCTCACGCGGGTCGTGCAGTGCTGACAGAGCCGTCAATTCAAGTACACCTCATAGTCGATGTCTTACGGCTTGGTGGAAGGACCCGCCTTGGCGGAATAAACAAATTGCTGCACCTCAGCCCGTTCCTTATCGATTTCAGCCATGTGCTGCGCGCGCAGTTTCTGATAGACATCAAACTCCGTCTGGGCGCGATCTTTCTGCCCCAGGTGAACGTAGTCCTGCCCGAGGCGGTAATGTGCGTCGGGAAGATTCGGGTTCAATTCCAGGGCACGCGTATATTGCGAAATCGATTTTTCGTAGGCACGCTGGTCGGCATACAGATTACCCAACTGCACATGCGCGTCCGGGAGCGATGGATCGAGCGCGGTCGACTTTTGCAGCAACGACTCCACTTCGCGCAGGTCGAAGCCGGAATCTTCTGCCCGCTTTCCCTTCCACAAACTCATGGCGTAATAGTAAAGCGCCAACGCATTGTTCGGCTGCAGCTCAGAGAAGCGGCGGAACCTTTGGATCACTTCCTCCGCCTGGGTTGGAGAGCTGTCGTAGGCGCGGGAGAGAAAGAGATAACAACGGGGATCTGCAGGATTGAGATCCGCGGCAGCAAGCAGGGCCTTGACGGCCTCGTCATACTTGCCACGTGAGTAGAGAGACATGCCCAGCCCAATGAGCAAGCGGGGGGAATTGGGATAGCGCTGGGTCGCCTGCTGGAAGACCTCGATCGCGGGCTCATACGTGCGGTGGAGAAGCATCTCGCTCGCCCAGTCAAACAGGTTGCCCTCGCTGGGATCCAAGTGTGCAGCGAGTTCATATTCGTTCACCGCCGGCACAAACGCTCCGCTCTTTTCGTCGATTTGCGCCAGAAGGTTATGTAATTCGCCGGTATTGTTAATCTGCTCAAGATTTTCCACAAGTCGCGTGGCCTGACCGAGCTTTCCAGTTAGGAAATACGCTAGCGCGAGATCATACCCATTGTCATAAGACGGACGAATCTCCTGTGCCTTTTCCAGCAATGGCACGGCGTCGGCAATCCTTTTGGATTGTATGTAGAGTTCGCCCAGATTGTGGTTAGCGTCGTAGTCGCGAGGTTCCAGTTCAAGAGCCTTACGAAACTGCCCCTCAGCCAACTGCGATTTGCCTGCATGGAAGAGACTGGCCGCCAGATTTGTTCGGGCGGCTGCTGAATCGGGCTTCAGCCGAACCGCTATTTGGAGCTGCTCTACGGCCTTAGCGTCCTGTGACTGTCCAGCATAGACCAACCCTAAAAGCTCATGAACCTCAAAGGCTTTTTGCGCGTAGGGTAACAGGGCCTCGAGTTGCGCCTCAGCCTCTGGAAGCCGACCCGCGTCGTATTCAGTGACCGCCGATTGAAACTGACGATCTAGCGTCCTGTTTGGGGGCGCCTGGGTTTGGTGCGCCTGGGTTTGGTTTTGGAGGTCCTGGCCTGTGGCCAGCGTCGCACACACGACAAGAGTATTAAGAACCATCCCCGGGGACCAGTACTTTTTGCTCACAGCCCACCCATGTTGTTACCGCGTGAGCCAAGCGCTACGCAGAAACACCCCGAAAGGCCGCAGAAAGCAGCCTTTCGGGGTGTTTTCATCTTAGCCTAGTAATACAACTTCAAAGAAAATTGTATTTGCCTGGGAGCGTTGGGAGCATCGCGGGTCGATCCGATGGCGCCGAAGTTACTGTTGTTGAAGTTGGTTGAGTTCGCAATCGAAACAACGCCGTTGCCGCCGAATCCCGGAGCATTGAAATTCGGATGGTTGACGATGTTGAAGAACTCAGCTCGGAACTGCATGTTGAACCGCTCGTTGATGGGGATGTTTTTGAAGGCGGAGAAGTCGAAGCGATGGTAGCTAGGCCCGGTGGTTGTGCCCGGACGGTTGCCCAGATAACCGAAACCAGTCGTAGGTACGCATCCGGCTGGATTAGAATTTGCATCGCCGCCCAACAGGCAAGGCTGTTGGAAGGCAGCCGGGTTTCCAAGCCAATAGGGAGTCAATTTGCCGCTTGCGTTTGGCCGGACCTTGATTCCGAGCTTCGGGCTCTGCCCGGGAACGGTCACATCGTTGCAGTTCGTGCCTTTTGTCGTTGCAGTGGGGCAACCGAGTGAGAGAGGCTGGCCGCCTTGAAGGGTAGTGATCCAGTTTATGCTCCACCCTCCGACGAACCCATTTCCCAGCTTGCCCGTGTTGCTCAGAAATTGCTTGTTTTTGCCCAACGGCAGTTCGTACCCGCCGCTGAAATGGAATACGTTGGTGACGTTAAAAGAGGCCAGGGACCAGTCTCCACGGACACCAAAGCCGGGCACGTCCGGTGCGCGGGAGCCATTCAGACTACCACCATTGAGCAAGTCGCCGGCGTCCGTAAAGGTTCGCGAAAATGTGTAGGTGAGGAGGAAATTCAGTCCGCTCGAGTACTGCTGTTCGAGCTTGGTTTGCAATCCGTTGTAAATACTGGCTCCAATCATTCGCCCAGTCGAACCCCCTCCGAGATCTGGAAACGGCTCTTGCCCTAAGGCGCCTCCACCGACCGGGCCGGTGGCACTGGCGTTGTAGGGCAAAAGTGCGGTCACGTTATTGGCGCCAAGATTCATCTGAAGATTGTCGGCCTTGGTGAGTACATAAGCGACCTGCGCCGACATGGTGTGAGTGATCGCATATTGGAAAGTGAGGTTAGCAGCCAGGGTTTTGGGATCTACGAAGTTGAATTGAAGGCCCTGCAGCCCCAGGCCGGATGCGTTGACGTCAAGAGGGGTGAAGGAATGGCAGGAGAAGCCGGACTCAAAAGTCGCTGTTTGACCCGGACCTGCTGTCGGGCAAGTAGCGTACGGCGTGTTGTAACTAACAGGTACGACGTTAGACAAGCCGGCAGGGGAGCCGTTAGGAACTTTGGGGTTGTACTCGAAGTTGTACACGAAGGGATAATTCTCACCAATATTCGGTCCGTAACCCTGATTCTCGAAGGCGTTCCAAAAGAGACCAACACCGCCGCGCGCCACTAGCTTGGGGGATACTTCATAGGCAAAGCCGAAGCGGGGCGCAAAATTATTGTATTGTGGCTTGAGCAATCCCTTCCCGTACTTATCGGTCGACAAAATCGCAATTCCATCCTTGGCCAGCACATCTATAAAGCCGTTGCCTGCCAGGGACGGATTATTGGCCGTTGAAGACAAAGCCCTGTTGTCCTTGCCGGACGCCGGGATGATGAACGTCGGAGTTCCGTTATAGTTGGGAACGAAGTTGGCTTGGCCGCCGTTTTGCTCGTTGATGGGTCCAAAGTACTCCCAACGCAAGCCGAGATTGAGAGTCAGCGTAGGAGTGACCTTCCAGTCGTCCTGGAAGTAAGTCGCGAAATAGGCTCTTTCGTCATAGGTTTTGTTGATGTTGGAGGAGCGGACATCGTCAGAGCCGCCGGAGAAATCAACTCCGTTCGGAACGGTCGCGGCTATCGGCGGCAGAATAAATTGTGCGATACCCGTGGTGCTGCTGTTGTTGCCCGGAATATCGGTGAAGGTACCGCTATAGTCGAATTGGCCGTGCGCCCAGGCGGGTTGGAGCGTATTGAACACTACATGCTGGTATTCAACGCCCATCTTGAAGCCGTGAGCGCCGTAAACCTTGGAAAAGTCGTCGACTACCTGAGTCGTTTGGGTGGTTTCGTCCGAAGGCAGGAAGTTATTGGCGCCCAAAGTCTGCAGTCCACCAAATCCGAAGGCGGGCAAACCGCCGTTGTTATCCGTCTGTGGGATACCTGGGATTCCGTATTGCGCCGGAATGCCGTATACGGAGCCTTCTGGTCCGAATCGTGAGGTGTGCAGGTGGTCCCATCCGATGCGCGCTACATTGACTGTGGATGGCGTGAACAGGTGGGTATACGCCGCCACACCCTGGAAAGACTTTGCCGTCTGGACGCCCTGCTGGAAGCCGCCGCCGTCCGCTACGCCCGTAAAGGGCCCGGGGATGAATTGCGGGTTATCCCAATAACTGACGCGCGCGAACACCTGGTTTTTGTCGGAGACATCGTAGTCGAGCCGGGTGTCAAACTGGTTGTTATGCTGGTAGAGTTTAGGACTAACTGCGTAATTCGAACTGACTCCAGGGCCAGTTGGCGACGGAAAAAGATTCAACAGTTTGACAGCGTTCGGATCGATGCGGCCGGCAGGAATTTGATTGAGGCCCGGGCAAGCGGCGAGCGAGATCGTGTTTCCTGTGCAGGTGGAGAGGCCGAACGGATCGCGAACATAGCCACCAGGGACGGCACGCGTGGTCGCGGGGTCGAGGACCGTGCCGACCGGTATTGACCGTCCGAGGGCATCGGTTTTCGGAGCGCTCGATGCATTCGCGGTAATCAACTCGGAAAGATTGGAGTACCCGCTGTTGCGCTGCAACATGGTCGGCACTGCGATCCCAGACTGGGTGTTGCCTTGTACGTGCCGGAACCCTTGATAATCACCAAAATAAAAGATTTTGTTCTTGATGACGGGGCCGCCGATGGAAGCTCCGAACTGATTCCAACGGAGCTCTCCCTTTTTAATTCCGTTGTTATTTTCAAACCAGTCTGCTGCGTCGAGTACGTCATTGCGGAAAAACTCCCAGGCTGCGCCATGGATTTGGTTGGTGCCGGATTTGACGGTTGCGTTGAGGACGGCGCCTGCGGCCCGGCCCAGCTCGGCGCTGAAGTCGGAGGTCTGGACCTTGAACTCCGCGATCGCGTCGGGCGGAGGCAGAACAACAAAGTTTGTTCCGTTCAGGAAGTCGACGTTGTCGGAATTGTTGTCGATGCCGTCTAGCAGGTAGTTGTTCTGCGATGGGCGTAGACCGTTGGCGGAGAAAGCTCCGTTCGCGGCGTTACCGCGCGTGTCCGCCTGCGGGGTGTTCACGCCGGCTGCCAGTTGGGCGAGGAAGGTAAAGTTGCGTCCATTCAAAGGCAGGTTATTCACGCTCCGCTCGTCGACCACCTGCCCGACCGACGCATCCTGGGTTTGCAACTGGGGCGGTGCGCTGGTCACCTCAACGGTCTGCGTCTCGGTGCCTGGCTTCAGTTGAATATTGACGCGCACATTCTGGCTGACGGCCACGTTCACGTTCTGCTGGGTGGTCACGGAGAAACCAGGGGCCGTGGCGGATACGGAGTAGTTGCCGATTCTGACCGGCGAGAAGGTGTATACGCCGGAACTGTCGGAGTTCGTCACCACAGACAAACCCTGATCCGTATTCAAGAGCGTCACTTTAGCACTGGGAACCACCGCGCCCGTGGCATCCTGAACCACTCCAGTAACTGATCCTTCATCGACCTGGGCGTACATGCGTTGGGTTTGAATCAGCAACAAACCCAGGATTATCAGGGTTAAATGGCCAAACGACCTAAACCAACTGGCGGCGCTGCGATCACGGCTCATCCGAACAACCTCCAAAAAATTAAGTGGCCCTTTGGTCATTGCGCTTTTGAGCGCTGACTCGATTGAGGAACCGTTTTCCCGACATGCGAGTAACCGGTTACATCACCGCGCTGAAAACTAATCTACTCAGGCAACCCTTGTCAACCTAAAGTTGGAGTTGAGAGTCATTTAATTAACATCCGCTCCGGGGCTGGAGCCTCCACCAACCTCCGGGTGCCCCATCCTTTGCCTTTTTACTAAGGGTGGAATCAGACGCGGCAAGAGCCGGAATTCCGGCCTTCACCTTCAGGGTTCAAAGGACGGGATTTTGTCATCCCACCCTTTGCAAACCACGCAAAGGATGGGGCACCCGGAGGTTTGTTGCCATTTTGTTGCGGTTTGAGCCCAAGGCCAAAATGCTCTAGCATGCAGACACCTTGTCGCGTCATAAAAACGAGAGCCAGTTCCCTTCCCGGCGGGCAGTCCTTAAAAGCATGGGGTTGGCGCCGTTACTCCTCCGTCCGGCTCCCTTCCATGGGTACTCGTTTGTGTTCGGTCCCGCGAAGGGCCTACCCAACCGTAACGCAGGTGTCCCTTTCTCCGATGCTCGTCTGACGCCCCACTATCCGGCAGCCTCCCCTTTGGAAGATGTCCTCCGTCTAGTCGCTCCGGGGTCCGATGATTACGTTACTGAAAAATATGCCTGGGAAATTGAATCCCTTCTCAAACAGTGGAGCCACGCGCTCAAGGCATCGGTGCGCGACCTTTCAGTCCTGGCAAAGTCACTGGATTCGTCGATCGAAGCGTCCTCGCTGATTCCGGCCAAGGAAATCACGCTGCGTGCCGGGAACGGGATCAACGTCGCGAGAAGATTGTTTGACGGCAAGGTTGTTCCCGGGCGGGAACGGTTTCTGCAGGAGATACGGGCCTGGCTGGGGCAGGTGTCAGCGATGGAGCTTGCGGAATTCGAAATTACCGGGATCGAAGAAATCGCCAGCTCCCCGCTGACGGTTCGCCTGAATATCCGCTACGACATTGTCGCCAAAAGGAACGATGAGCAGCGTGAAGAGCGAGTTGGATCATGGCACACCGAGTGGTCACGCGATGCAGCAGAGGTGTGGAAGGCTCGGAGGTGGGAGGCCAGCGAAGAAACACTCTGCGTTACGCACGGGCCTATGTTTATTGACATAACCTCGCAAACTCTCGGCGGAGCGGCATCGTACACAAAGCAGATGCTTCGTGGCTCCGACTATTGGCGTACCGTTCTGGATGGTGCATGCGGCATAGACGTCTACGGCAACAATGGAGTGGCGGCGGGTGACTTCGACAATGACGGTTTCGATGATCTCTACGTTTGCCAGCCGTCGGGCCTGCCAAACCGGCTTTACCGCAACCGGGGCGACGGGACCCTGGAAGACGTAACAGAAAAAGCCGGGGTCGGCGTGCTCGACAATTCGTCATGCGCCCTGTTCGCCGACTTTGAAAACAAGGGGCGCCAGGATCTTCTTGTGGTTTGCGGCAGCGGTCCCCTGCTTTTTCTGAATCAAGGGGATGGGACCTTCACGATCAAGCGCGACGCCTTCAAGTTTGAGCGCCCTCCGCAGGGAACATTTACGCATGCGGCGGTGGCCGACTACGATCGTGACGGACGTCTCGATGTTTATTTCTGCCTCTACAGCTACTACCTTGGGTTAGACCAGTATCACTATCCGGTACCCTATTTCGATGCAAGGAATGGTCCGCCTAATTTTCTGCTGCACAACGAAGGGAACGCAACCTTTGTAGACAGGACCGGAGCAGCAGGATTGAATGCCGAGAACGACCGTTATAGTTTTGCTTGCGCCTGGGGCGACTACGCTGCCAGTGGCTTGCCCGACCTTTATGTGGCCAACGATTTCGGGCGCAGCAACCTGTACCGCAACAACGGTGACGGGACGTTCACCGCTGTCGCAGGCGAAGCCGGCACCGACGATCCGGGGGCTGGCATGAGCGCATGCTGGTCTGATTTCGATAACGACGGCAAACAGGATGTCTACGTTGCCGACATGTGGTCGTCCGCGGGCCAAAGGGTTTCCGGGCAAAAGCGCTTTCACGAAAAAGCGCCGGAGGAAATGCGCGCGCACTACCGGCGGCACGCGCGAGGCAATGCACTCTATCGAAACCTGGGAAACGGAAAGTTTCAAAACGTCAGCCGGCAAGCAGGAGTCGAGATGGGCCGTTGGTCATGGTCTTCGGATTTCTGGGATTTCGATCACGATGGCTACCCGGATCTCTACGTCGCCAACGGATACATCTCCGCGCCGGAACGGAACGACCTGGCAAGTTTTTTCTGGCGGCAGGTGGTAGCGAAATCACCTGAGGATGCCACCCCGTCGTTGGCTTACGAGCATGGCTGGAATGCAATCAATGAATTGATTCGGTCAGACCGCTCCTGGAGCGGCTATGAACGAAATGTCATGTTCGCGAACAACCGCGATGGCACGTTCACCGAGGTTTCAGGCGCGGTGGGATTGGACTTTCCTGAGGACAGCCGTTCCTTTGTTCTCGCCGATATCGATCATGACGGACGGTTAGAGGTCATCCTTAAAAATCGGAATGCCCCGCAGTTGCGGATCTTGCACAACGTGATGAAGGAACTGGGTCAATCGATCGCGTTCCGCCTACGAGGGCAAACGAGCAATCGCGATGCCATCGGGGCCTCGATCACAATCGAAGTGGGGACCCTCCGCCAGACCAAGTATTTGCAAGCAGGATCCGGGTTTGTTGCTCAGCACTCTAAAGAAATATTCTTTGGCTTAGGGCAGCCGGAAGGCGTAATTCGGGCCGCGGTCCGCTGGCCAAGTGGGCTTTCTCAGGAATTCGAAAGTATCCCGGTCAACCATCGCATTGAAATTGAGGAGGGTTCGGCTGAATTTGTGGCCAAGCCATTCGCCGCACCACCTCAGTCCTACGCGCAAGCTGGACCATCCCCCAAGTTAGAACCACTGCCCTCGCAGATAGACACCTGGCTGATTGAACCCTTGAAAGCACCGACATTTTCGCTGCCCGACCTCGCGGGAAACATGCACGGACTGGGAAGTTTACGGGGTGGCTACGTGCTCCTCAATTTCTGGGCGACTACGGCGCCGCTGTGCGCCGACCAGTTGAGGCTTCTCCATCGGAACCAACCGGCGTTGGCCAAAAGCCAGCTGGAGGTTTTAGCCGTAAACGTTGACCACGGGGACAACCTACGAACGGCACGTTCGTTTGCGGCGCTGGAGAGGTTCTTCTTTCCTGTCGTTTTTGCGACGGAGGGTGTGGCCGGCGTTTATAACATTGTCTACCGTTACCTCTTCGACCGTCGCAGAGACCTCGCAATTCCGACATCCTTTTTGCTCGACAGAGAGGGCATGATCGTCAAGGTGTATCAAGGGCAAATCGACCCTCAGCGATTGCTGGAGGATTCCAAGGTTATTCCAACCACCGCAGCCGATCGCATACGAAAAGCGCTTCCGTTTGGCGGCGTGCGCTATCACGATGCGTTCCAGCGCAACGACTTCACATACGGAGTGGCGCTCTACCAGCATGGCTACCTCGACGCGGCGGCCGCCTCGTTTGAGCAGGTCATCGCGCAGAAACCGGACGACCCGGAAGCCCATTACAACCTTGGCACGCTCCACCTGAGGCGAAATGATCTTCAGCAGGCGCGTCAGTATATTGAACAAACATTGAAGCTGCGCCCGAATTATCCAGAGGCATGGAACAACCTTGGTATGATCGCCGCCCAACAGGGACAAGCAGAGGAAGCAGTGCGGGACTTCCAGCAGTCACTCAGTCAGAGACCGGACTACGCGATTGCCTTGCTCAACCTGGGAAATCTTTATCGCCGGCAGGGCGCCTTTGATAAGGCACAAACTCTTCTGAAGCGCGCGCTCGAAATTCAACCGGATGATCCTGAGACTAACTATAGCCTCGGGATGTTTTACGCTCAGCAAGACCAAATGCAATTGGCGGCGGACTCTCTGCAGAAAGCAATCGATCTGCGTCCAGATTATCCCGAGGCGCTGAACAACCTGGGCGTTCTCTATGTTCGAGACAAGAATTATGCAAGTGCGGAAGCGCAATTCAAGACGTGCATCCGAGTCGCTCCAAACTTCGACCAGTCGTATCTGAATCTTGCCCGTCAATACGTGATACAGAATGATAAGGAGAAGGCAAGAGCAGTGCTGCTGGAACTGCTGCGGGTGCAGCCTCAACATCGGGGGGCACAACAGGCCCTCGAAATGCTAAAATCGCTGCCTTGATGGGCACTCGGCAACGGTATGTGTGGATGGTGGGTCGCGTATTCATGCAGCTAGCAACCAGAATCGCGATTGCCTGCTCCACCGCGTCGAGCTTATGCCGGGCCGGAACTCTCTTTTTGTTTCTTTTTAGCAGCCTTACGCTCGCTGCCCAGGCGCCTCATCATTCCGCTACCAAAAGGGAAGCAGAACAATCTTCCCAACCCTCCCCAAATCTCCAGCAGGCTGAAGCGCTACGCCAGCAGGGCCTGTTCGATCAGGCGAAGGGTAAGGTGCAAGAGGAACTGCAGCATAATCCTGCCAGCGTTGAAGCCTACAACATGCTGGGCTTTATCTACGTCGGCGAAAAGGACTACAGCAACGCAGTCGAAGCATTTCAGCATGCCTTAAAACTCGCTCCTGGCTCAGCAAAGACTCGCAACAACCTGGGCAACGTCTATATGTTTGAGCAGAAGCCTGATTTGGCCGAGAAGGAATTTCGCACCGTTTTGCGGACTGATCCCGGCAACCGCGATGCGAACTACAACTTTGGCCTCTTGCTGCTAAACAAGGGATCACCCGGTGAAGCCATTCCGCACTTTGAACGTGTGCGTCCCGCGACGATCGCAACCCAGTTCAATTTGATTCATGCCTATCTCGCAAGCAACCGTACGGCGGAGGGCTTGCGTCTGGCAACCGAACTTTCAGCCCAGAACAAGGCTGATATCCAGCTTCATTTCTCTCTTGGAATCATGTTGGCCTCGGAAAAGCAATACAGGCCGGCACAGTTGGAACTAGAAAAGGCCGATGCATTGCGGCCGGGGACCTTCGAGATCCTCTACAACCTGGGACAGACGTACCTTCGCGCAGGCGCATACTCCAAAGCGGAATTCGCGCTAAACCGCGCGCTCACGTTGAAACCCGACTCGCCTGATACGCTCCACTTGCTGGCGCAGGTCTATTCGAATGAGTCGCGCCCACTCGACGCACTCGACCTGCTGATTCGCGCTCACAGAATTGCGCCCGAGAATACGGACATTATCCTTTTGATGGCCCGAGTCAGCATGTCTCAGAATTATTACGAAGATGCGATACCGCTTCTGGAATCGGGCCTTGCGATCGCCCCACAGCGCGCCGATCTACTGGCCGCGCTGGGTGAGAGCTATTTCATGGCAGGCAGGGTGGACAAAGCCATCGAGAAATTCCAGAAACTGATCACGCTCGATCCATCAGCGCGCTCGTACGTGTTCCTTGGCATTTCTTATCGGCATCTCGGCCGATTCGACGAGGCAAAACGATATTTTGAGAACGGCTTGAAGCTCGATCCTCACAACAGCGCATGCCTGTTTAATCTCGGTTTTATCGCTGAACGGCAAGGAGACGACGCACAAGCCGAAACAATGTTTCAGCAGGCACTCCGCTCCAATCCGGACTTTGCCGCCGCGTTGCTGGAGCTAGCCAACCTGCGCATCGTGAGCAAAAAATATTCAGAAGCCGCCGACCTGCTGAGGAGATACGTAGAGGTTAGCCATAACCCGGCGACCGGATATTACAAGCTCGCGATGATAGAGCGAAATCTGCACCAGACCGAGGCCGCCGACCGCGATCTGAAGGTATTTCAAACCCTCTCCAAAGACGCTCCAACCGGCCCATATCCGTATGAGCACCTTTTCGACTATCTGGATAATCGCTCGAAGCTCGCTCCCCAGGCTCAGAACCAATTCGATATTACGCAACTCCACGACGAGATCAGCAAGCATCCAGATCAGCCGCAGGATCTGTACCTGCTGGCCGAGGCTTATCTCAAATCCGGAAAGACAGCGGAAGCGAAAGACACCATTGCGCAGCTCGACAAGTTAAGCGCAGGCGACTACCGCACCCAAAATGGAGTTGGCGTCCTGCTCGCCCGTTATCACCTGTATGACGATGCCATCCAGCACTTCCGCGATGCGCTGCAGGCGAACCCAGGCTCGGATGAGGTGATGTTCAACATCGCCGACGCTTACTTCCGAAAAGGTCAGTATGCCGAAGCACTCGATGCCGCCGGGCAGGTTTCAGAGCAAGGGCGCAAAGATAACGCTTATCTTGCTTTGCTGGGAGACATCTATGCGCACCTGGGCGACACCGCTCGCGCCACGCAGGTGTACGAAGATGCCCTCACACGCAATCCGGACAATGATCAGGACTATCTCTCGCTCTCCCTGCTGCAGCTTCGCGAAAATTCCATTGCAGACGCGAAGCAGACGTTATTGAGGGGCCAGGCACGCGTTCCAAGTTCCGGAAAAATCCTCTGGGGCCTGGGAATCGTTTCGGCTTTAGAAGGCAACACTCCTCAGGCCGCTGATGAGTTGGCGCGTGCGGTTGATCTGCTGCCAGAGTGGCCTGGCAGCTATTCAACCCTGGGTGTTTTCTATTTTCAAACCGGACAGATCGATAGAGCCAGAGAAGTCCTGAACCGTTTCAAGAACAGCAACCAACGCGGCGCCCTGGACATAAACCGGATTGAACAGGTCCTGGCAACGGCGCCGGCGACCTCCCCGGCTGCCCATGAGCCCATGACCATGGCCAACCGGCAGCAACTGCTACAACTCGCGCTGACGCTTGCAGATCGGACACTCTGAGTCGTGGCCCACCGATTCTGGCTTGGCATCCTGATAGCCCTGATCGCCGCATCCACCCCGGCTTGTGCTCCACAAGCAGGGAAAGCAGCTGACGCTCCGATCACCGTTCGTTACACCGACGTGCGCAAGGCCGCTGGAATCACCTTTGTTCAGGACTCAACCCAAACAGATGAAAAGTATTACCTCGAAACGATGGGCACCGGTGTCGGATGGATTGATTACGATCAGGACGGATTGATGGACCTCTACTTCGTCCAGTCCGCGGCCACGGACATCTACAAGCCGGCGCATCCGTTACGCTCGGCGCTCTATCACAACAACGGCGACGGCACCTTCACAGACGTCACTGCCAAGGCTGGGGTCGGGGATGAAGGACATTACGGCCAGGGCGTCGCAGTAGGAGACTTTGACAATGACGGCTGGCCTGATCTCTACGTAACCGGCTATGGGCGTGCCATTCTCTACCACAATAACCACGACGGCACCTTCACCGACCTCACTGCCAAAGCTGGGGTCGCCGACGAAGGGGGATGGTCAACGAGTGCGGGATGGTTTGACTACGATAAAGACGGGTGGCTTGACCTTGTGGTCACCAATTACATTGACTGGTCCCCGAAGAACAATCTCTGGTGTGGAGAACGCGCTGCTGGTTATCGCTCTTACTGCAATCCCGGTAACTACAAAGGCCAGAGAACCAAGCTGTACCGTAACAATCACGACGGCACGTTCACTGACGTGAGCGACAAGTCAGGGGTCGGCCTGCCTGAATCGAAAGGGATGGGAGTGGTGCTGGCCGATTTCAACAACGACGGCTGGCCGGACATCGCAATCGCCAATGACACCTGGCCAAATTTCCTGTTCTTGAATAATCACGACGGTACGTTCAAGGATGTCTCTCTGATATCCGGGCTGGCGGCCAGCGAAGATGGCAAGTACGAAGCAGGAATGGGCATAGACGCTGCCGATGTAACCGGCAACGGCTTGCTGGATGTGTACATTACCCATCTTGATTTCGAGCTGAACCGGCTGTACCTCAACAACGGTGACACGACCTTCACCGACGACACGTATGCCTCTGGAATCGGCGCCAAGGCTAGGCTGCTGAGCGGGGTGGCGGCCAAGTTCCTCGACTACGACAACGACGGCTGGATTGACATCCTGCAATTGAATGGCGCCATGCTGGACAACGTGAGCCTATACCATAGCGAGGTCTCTTACAAAGAACCGCTGCTGATGTTCCGCAACCTGGGCCATGGGCATTTCGAGATGTCGTCGGCTTCCCTTGGTCCCGATTTTCTTCGCCCAGTCGCGGGTCGTGGCCTCGCTACCGCGGACTTCGACAACGATGGCGACCTCGACATTGCCGTCAACAATCGCGGAGATTATCCAGAGTTGCTGCGTAATGACGGAGGCAATGCCAATCATTGGCTGGAGGTGCAACTGATCGGGACAAAATCCAACCGGGACGGCACCGGCTCTCAACTGAAACTGACCTCGGAAGGATTTGTGCATGTTGAACAGGCAAAGGGCGGTACGAGCTATATGTCGGCAAGCGATCCGCGCATTCATTTTGGCCTGGGCAAGCGATCCAGAATCGAGTCGCTGGTGATCACCTGGCCCAGCGGCCAGGTTGACAAGCTGGCGAATCTGCCCGTCGATAGCATCATCGCGGTCAAAGAAGGCGCGGGCATCGTCCCTCATCCGTTCCCCAAAGTGCCGGCCCGATGATTCTCTATAATCATCGCAAGCTATGATTTTTCCGCGCAGGCGCTTTCTCGGCTCATCTCTCTTCATGCTCGGCAGCAAGCTGACGGAGGCTCTGACGACTCCACTCTGGAACTGGAAAGACCCGGGCATGGTGGCAGCCGCGGTTTCCGCTACGGTCGCATCTCCGGTCCAGTATGTCGACGTGGCCCAGCAAGCCGGGCTGACCAGCCCCAACGTGTGGGGCGGCGTAGACCACAAGCGCTCCATCATTGAGGCCAAGGGAAGCGGTCTGGCCTTTTTCGACTACGACCAGGACGGATGGCTGGACATCTATCTCACCAATGGAGATCGGCTGGACGCGCATTGGCCTTCGGGAAAAGCGCCGACATCTCAGCTGTACAAGAACAACCGCGATGGCACGTTTACCGACGTCACCGAAAAATCAGGATTGGGGCGTACGGGTTGGCAGACCGGCGTCTGCGTAGGCGATTACAACAACGATGGATGGGATGACTTGTTTTGCTGTTTCTGGGGACACAACATTCTTTTCCACAACAACGGAGACGGCACGTTTACCGACGTCACGCACAAAGCCGGCCTTGACCAGGCACAATTTCGCTGGGGCGCCGGTTGTACCTTCCTTGATTATGATCGGGATGGCCACCTCGATCTCTTCGTATGCAATTACCTCAAGCTGGATCCCAAGACCATTCTTCCGGCCAGCGACACCAGCTTCTGTCAATGGAAGGGCGTTCCCACCATGTGCGGGCCACGCGGCCTGGCCGCGGACACGAATATCCTTTACCACAACAACGGTGATGGAACCTTCAGCGATGTTTCTGAGAGGTCGGGGATTCTGAAACCTGGGCCACGATACTCGATCACCGGCGTCGCCTACGACTTCGATAACGACGGGTGGCCGGACATTTATGTCGCCGTGGACTCTGCTCCCAGCATTCTGTTCAAAAACAACCACGATGGCACATTCACCGATGTCGCGGTCATGGCAGGTTGCGCCTACAGTGACAACGGACACGAGCAGGCGGGGATGGGCGTTGCCGTGGCCGATTATGACTGTGACGGCTGGTTTGATATTTTCAAAACCAACTTTGCCGATGACACTTGCAACCTATACCACAACAACGGCGATGGAACCTTCAGCGACGTGACCTTTCCGGCAGGCATTTCGGTCAACAACCGCTACGTGGCGTGGGGCTGCGGCTTTGTCGATTACGACAACGATGGATGGCCAGACATCATTCAGATCAACGGGCACGTCTACCCGGAGATCGATCACTACGATTTTGGCCAGACTTTCAAGAATCCGCGACTGGTTTACAGGAATCTCGGCAACGGCCGCTTCAAAGACGTGTCATCGGAGTTGGGGCCTGGCATCAGCGAGCATTTCTCCAGCCGCGGCGCCGCTTTCGGAGACTATAACAACGACGGTGATATGGATGTGCTGGTTCTGAACATGAACGATCTGCCTTCACTGCTACGCAATGAGGGAGGCAACAAACAGAAC
The DNA here is from genome assembly GCA_963834445.1 of uncultured Acidobacteriaceae bacterium. Taxonomy (GTDB): domain Bacteria; phylum Acidobacteriota; class Terriglobia; order Terriglobales; family Acidobacteriaceae; genus PALSA-350. The sequence continues at coordinate 516,840 of CAWIBU010000009.1, read as the reverse complement.
TGGATCAAGATCAAGCTGCTGGGCACGAAGTGCAACCGCACCGCGATTGGCGCGCGGGTGCGGGTGATTACGGGAAAGCATGTACAGATGGACGAGGTTCACAGCGGCACCAGCGTGATGTCGCAATCGGATCTCCGCCTACATTTCGGGTTGGGGAAGTTGGAGACGGTGGACTTAATCGAAGTCAAGTGGCCCACCACGCAGAAGGTCGAGCGCTTCCCGCAGGTCAAGGCCAACCAGATCCTCACCATTCGCGAAGGGGATGGCATCGTCTCGGTTTTCAAGCCAAAGCCGCTTTAGAGCTTTCTCCCAGCCACGGCATCAGGAGCCGTTTATCCAAGATCCCCCCCTCTGTCCTAACCACAAAGGGTGGGTGGGGAAAATGACCTACCGCTCCGGGTGGACACCCGCCGTGGACTGACGAATCACCAGTTCCGCATGAACAAAGTGGGTCACACCTTCGGCCTCTCCGCCTTGGCTGGCGGCAAAAAGCGAATTGAACGCGAACTCGGCAATCTCGGCCCGCGATAACCGAATTGTCGTCAGCGGCGGCGGCATGAAACTGCTGAGCGCAATGTCGTCAAAGCCCACCACCGAGATATCATCCGGAACCCGCAAACCCGCCGCGTACACAGCGCCCATGATGCCGATCGCCATCAGATCGTTGGAGGCCAGCACGGCCGTGGGACGGCACGGCATCTTTAATATCTCCAGCATCGCCGCATAGCCACCATCGAAGCGGTGGTTCCCGGCGCGGATAAAGTCTTCACGGCATTCGATTTCTTTCCGCCGCAACGACGCCAAAAACGCCTCGCGCCTGGTTCTGGCGGATGCCAGATTGGCCGGACCACTGACAAACGCAATCTTACGGTGACCGAGAGACGTCAAATGGTCGATCGCCTGGTCGACGCCGCTGTCATACTCCAGCGAAATGTTGCTAATGCCCACACCTACGAGCCCGGTGTCGAGAAAGACGATCGGAATGCCGCGGCCATTCAGCATCTGGATGAGTTCGGGATCCATCTCAGACGTCATGATGGCAACCCCGTCCACCTTGCGCTCCAACATGCGGCGAACGCACACTTCCATGCGCTCTGCCTCGTAGTCCGTGTTAGCAATCAACACTTCGTACCCATGCTCCACGGCGAGGCGCTCAAAGCACTTCACGAGTTCGGGAAAGAATGGATTTTCAATGTCGGAGATGATCAAGCCATAGATGTGGCTCTTGCCTGTGCCTAGGGTGCGGGCGTGGGTGTTGGGATAGTAGCCCGTTCGTTCAATCGCAGCCCGAACTCGCTTTTCGGTAACCGCATCCACAGGAGCTGTTCCGTTGACCACACGGGAGACGGTCGCTGTGGAAACACCCGCTCTCTTCGCCACTTCCCTGATATTCATGCGCTGTGAGTCACATTCATCGATGGAACGAATGGCTCTAATTTTAGATTCTCATAATACACTGCAAGATTCAGAGAAAGCGTCCGCCCACAATCTCAAAGAAACTTCCGCGGGTTACCAGAGCCTGCGGTGCTATTTTTTCAAAAGCGCATCGAGCCCTGCCTGGGCAATTTCTTCGTCAATCTCAGACTTGGCGCCGCTGGCGGCAATTCCCCCGAGCAATTGCCCATCTACCTTAATCGGCAACCCACCCTGGTTGGGGAAGAAATTCGGATAAGCGAGAGCTTCGACATTGCCCTTTTTGATCGAGTCTGCTGCGTCTTTCGAAGGACTGCCGAACGCGGCGGCGTGACGGGCCTTCTTCTGGGCAAACTGTAACGTATTGAGCGAGGCACCGTCTTCCTTCTCCAAAAAAAGCAGATTCAGGCTTTCATCCACGATACAAATGGTGACTTGCACATTGAGCTCTTTGGCCTTCGCTTCCGAAGCGGCAACCATGGTCTTGATGGCAGCTAAGTTCAAATATTTTTTGCTCGGGAGATCCGTGGCATAGGTCGACATCACGGGAATCAGCAACACGGCCAATAGCTTCAACATGCAACGCCTCCGGGAGTAGGATTCTATGCGACTGAGCGTGGCGAAATCATACGCCAGAACTTCAATGGGGTGATGGAGAAGCCGGCTGTCCCTGAAGGACAACCAGAAATTGCTTGACCTCGCGCCGCTGTCTTTCCACTGTAGCCGCCTGTAATCGCTCAATTTCGTCATGCAGCTGAAATTCCTGACGTGCCTTTTCTGGCGCTCCCGCTCGATCATAGGCTACGCCCAGCCGATAATGCGCCTCACCCAACCGTGGGTCGGCCGTTATGGCCTTGTTGTAGTAGCCGATGGCCTTATCAAGCTCGTTTCGGGAGGAAAAGAGAATGCCCAGTTGCAAATAGGCCTCTGCGCACCGGGAATCAAGCGCGACCGCTTTGTTCAGCAGGGTTATGACATGTTGCCATGCCTGCGGATCAGCCGGCTGCGGCTGCCGTTTCAAAATTGCCATGGCGTACAGATAGTGCGCGTCGGCGTTGCCCGGTTGCTGCTGCACGAACCGCGCCAGTCTCACCTCCACGCAGGGTAAGGGTTGGGGTGAAGCCATCTCGACTCTGCCCATGAAACGATAAGGCTCAGTATCTGTGGGAGCTAAATCGGATGCGGCGCATAGGCTTGCGGCTGCTTGGTCATAAAGATCACCCGCAAACTGTGCCGTGCCCAACGCAGTCAGCATGCGAGCCGACCCCGGATGGGCCCTCGTTCCGCCTTTGAAAACCTCGGCTGCCTGCCACACCGCCCGATGGAGTAATAACTCTGAGCCCCATGCGAAGTAGTTCTGTTCGCTCGGGTCCAGGCGGACTGCTCGCTCGTATTCATGAACAGCCGCGAGCGGGTCTCCCATTTTTTCGTCAAGCTCACCCAACAGGCGATGCAGGTCCGCATCCTCTTTGTGGGTCAGCAACGTCCGCGCATGGTCACGCGCCAGCGCATAGTTCCCTGCGTCCTTATAGGCGAGGGCCAGATTATATTCGTTCGCTCTGTTGGACGGATCAATCTGGTAAGCGGCTTGCAACAGCGGAATCGCTTCTTGATAACGATCACCCTGAAGATAGAAGTCGCCGAGTTGATGGTTGGCGGCGAAGTTACCCGGTGAACTGGCAAGCGCTGCGCGCAGCTTGCTTTCCGCTTCCGGCGAGGTTCGCGCGGACAGTGCGGCGGTGGCGGAGCCCTGCGCTTTGAGAGCAAGTGTTTCGCGCGCGAGGTCTTCGCTGGTGCGCAACGTGGAATCCGATCCGTGGCCGCCGACGGCCGTCCAGTCCGTCACCCCGGCGACGGTGAAATTCGGATTGTCAGCAAACTGCATGGCTGTCGCATCGGTAACCGTGTTCGTGCCCTTATCCGGATCAAGAATGAGATCGACGTGGTTGGGGGCGCCCTGCGAAGCAGGGGAGATCGTTGTGGGGCGACTGTGCAGTCCCGACTTTTCCGCGCTGAGTGTGTAGCGGGCAGCCGATGGGGCCGAAAGCGTGAAGTCACCAGCCGCATCCGTTCTGGTCTCAATTGCTGGGGTTCCCTGCTGCTCCGTTCGCACCGAGGCATTATCCACTGGCTTGCCTGTAGAGGTGTGAACGGTGCCCCGAATGGTAACCTGGGTAACTGCAGGCGCGGGCGCGCTCAACATGACCGTCAAGACGGCAACGATCGCGAGCCCGACTTTGGATGAACCAATCACCACAAAACCCCGAAGATCACTTCATGGCGAATTCTACTCAGTTCGCGCCGAGGTGCCAAACGTCCGTCGCGTCGTGGTCCCTTCTTGGGCTCAACGCGGGAGCCAACCACGGCCAGGACCCAGCCGGTAACCAGTGTTACGAGCGGCCGCGAACGCAATTCCACCCGCCAAGCGGCCGTGGGCTGATCCTATTTAGCCGTGACGTCCATGGTGTTGTCATCGCCGTTGCGGTCGATGAGTTTGTTGTAAGGGTCGATGCCGGCACGCGCGGGCTTCTCCTTCACCACGAACTCGAAGGTCTGGGGAGCTCCCGTGATCCATTCCCTGCGCACGGCGAGTGGCTTTTCGTCTTCTTTCTTGCCGCTGAAAACACCCACGTCGATCAGGTCGTGCAGCGGCGCAGGTGACTCAACGCCATTGCCATCGGCATAAGCCTTGCCGCCTTTAACCGTGAGCGTGACCTGATAGCTGCCGTCGGGTAGCTTTTGCGCCGTCGCCTCCGTCGCCTTATTGTCATACAGCGTGATCTTTTCAAAGCTGTCATCGATGAAGTACTGCAAATTTGCCGGCGTTTGCGCGCGCAAAGCATCTTCCAGCAGACGGGTGTCAGGATAGGGCCCGGACTGCGCATCGTTAGCGTTGGCGTACCGATAGTGCATCAGGAAATTGCGCAGCGCCAGGTTGAGCGTGTCTTCCCCGATGTAATCGGAGAGCGCGTAGAGTACCAGACTGCCCTTCTGGTACCAGACATAGGATTCGCGCTGCACCTGGCCCAACGGCGGCTCCCGGCGGCGCTCGTTGGCGCGGCCGCGCAGGTAACCGTCCAGTTCATGAGAGAGAAATTTGTGCATCTGGGCTTCGCCATACCTCTTCTGCGCAACCCGCAGCGCGGAGTACTCCGCCAGTGACTCAGACATCATGTTGGATCCCGCTACCCGTCCACCAATTAACTGGTGGCCCCACCACTGGTGCGCAAGCTCGTGCGCGGTGACGAAGTAGGTAAAGTCGATGTCCTTCTTAGGATCAAGCACTCGTTCAATGAAGAAGGTTTCGGTAAAGGGACTGGTGTTAGGGAAAGACTGCGCAAACTGCCGATAGCGGGGAAACTCCAGGACGCGAAACTGCTTGAACTGGAAGGGACTGTAGTTGGTCTGGTAATAATCGAGACCGCTCTTGGCGGCTTCGATAATGCGATCGGTAACAAAGTCATGTTCGGGCGCGTGATAGACCTCAATCATCACACCCTTGTAATTTTCACTCTTCACTTCGTACCTGCCCGACACGTAAGCAAAGAAGTCGGCAACTTTCACACTGCCCATATCGTAGGCGTAGTAATGGCGCCCGTTTTGATGCCAGTCGCGCCGCAGGTATCCGGGCGCCAGGGCAATTTGGTCGTCTGGGGTGCTGACGACCGTGTGATAGGTGATCCAATCAGACTGGGGAGAAAAGAGGTTGTTGACGCTGCCCCACGGGTCGCCGCGTGGCGGCAGATCAGACACCGGGCCCAGTTTTTCTTCGCGCCGGCGACGCGGGTCATCGAGCTCCATGTCGGAGTCGTAGCCAACATAGGGAAAGTAGCTGGAGTCAAAAAACATGCCGTTGTAGGCCAACTCTGGCCGCTCGTTGCCATCGCGGAAGCCATGAGGTTGATAGCCGACATGGAAGGTCAGGTTGAGCTTCTCCCCGGGCGCGAGCGGCGTTTCCAGTTGATAGATTGAATAGAGGTCGCGGGGCGAGCTGCTTACTCGATGAAACGGGCGATCGAACTGCACCTGCGACAGAGACTGCATCTGGTCGGTGAGGTGGATTTGCTCAATGGGCTGCGCCGTCTTGTTCTGGAGCACGTAGTGGCCGGTTCCTGAGAAGGCGCGATGCGCGGGGTCAAGGTCGATGTTGGCATCGACAGCGGTCACCTTCGGTTGCGGGAAACGGTAGTAGCGCTTGAAGTTGCGCTCGTAGTCTGCCATCAAGCCGCGCTGCTGCTTGGTGGTGAGAAATTCGTTGCGCACATGCGCGTTCCAATAGAACCAGGAGCCGCTGCCGATCGCGATGAGCGAGAAACAAATGAGCGCGGTTGCCAGGCGAGGCAGACGTGCACGCGCCTGTTGCACGCGGGTGCGCCAGCCATCTTCAGCTCCGCGGCGGGCGAAGGCGATCGAGATGACTCCCAACACCGCGAAGATGGCCAACCAATATACGATCGACCACGCCAGCGCCGGGACAAAATGGCCGTAGCCGTTCATCTGGGAATAGGTATACGGCGTGGTCTGGCCGGGCAGAAGCAGCGTATTCTCAATGCCGAAGCGAAATAGGACCGGATCCAGAACGAAGATGCCAATCAGGATGGCATGACCGATGAATTTGTTGGAGACAACGGTCTGCAGAAACAGGGCCAGCAGGGTAAAGCCAATCACCTGCGGAAAGGTAATGAGGTAGAGCTCTTTAAAGTATTGCAGCAAGTCGTAGTGGTAATAACCGGCCACGGTTTGCATGACCATGCCGCACAAGAGGATGACCGTAAGCAACACCCCTTCGATCAGGGTCAGCGTGAAGAACTTCGATAACCAATCGGTGGTTTCGCTCACGGGGAGCGCGTCATGAATGCCTGAAAATCTGGTATCACGCTCACGCCAGATCAACTCGCCCGCGTACAGAGAGCCGATGATAAACAGAAACAGGGTCGCATCGCCTTCCACGGCCTGCACCATCAGAAAGGTGACGGGATATACATTTGCGTCTCTCAGTTTTCCGGCGAAGTAGCCGTTGATGAGGGAGAAGACGGTCAGCAGAACGGTAATTGCGAGGAAGGGCAGCTCGTGCGCGATATTGGCAACGCGCACGCGCGTGAGCGAAACGAATTGATCGAAGCCTGCCCTGCCTCCGAAGTGCAGGTTGACCCGGGGTAACCGCACGGCGACCAGCGAACGGCGCGGCTGTGCGGCTTCCTCCTCCTGGCGCTTGGTACTGGCGGCCCGGCGGCCCTGCACGCCGGCGGTGAGCGATTCGACTGACATGGGGAAGAAACGATAGGCCATCGCGAGCGAGAGTATGCCCACCATTGACCAGAGGATACGGTTGTAAAGGAAAACGCCCTGGGCCACATGCGGCGACCAGGAAAAGAGCAGGCTATTCTTCTCGGCCACGGTCCAATAGCGCGTGAGCACATCGGCTAGTTGCAGGCCGACCGGGTCAAAGATGCCAGACCAGAAATGTTCGAGCGAGCGAGTTGCGCTGAAGACTGCGCTGGCCACCAGATAGATCATGAAGACCGCGACGCCCTGGAGATACACGATAAATATTTTTCTCGACAGCGCGGCGATCATGAAGAACAGCGAGCCCATAAAGAAGATCTGGATGACGACGATGCAGAGAAACGGCTGCCAGTACCACCAGGTGTGGCCGCTGACGATGCGGGTGTGATCGGCCCAGGGCGCGAGCGTTCCTGCGATCTCGCCGAACACCATGCCAGAGAAAGCAAAGACGCAGGTGACGAACGAGCCTGCCCAGCGGCCGCCGAGATAAGCAAACTTGTTGATCGGCTTGGTGAAGATCAACTGCAGGGTATCCCGCTGAAAGTCACGCAGCGCCGACGTGCCGAAGATAGCCGCGATGATGATGGTCCCGAACAGGCTAAAGAAGGTATACAGAATGGTGGTGGAATAGGGTCCGTTCAGTAACTGCTTGCCGTTGCCGGTCGAGATGAAGTCTTCTGCGGCGATGGCCAGAAAGCTGACCAGAAACCACGTCGCAAAATAGACCCAGGTCGACAGGGACTTGATGCGGAATTTGAGCTCGAAGAAGAAAAACTCCCAAAAGAGCACCATGCGAAGATCTCCTTGGGTTAATGGGCAGGCTGCTGGGCAGCCGGCTGCGCGAGGTTGAGGAAGTAGACATCTTCGAGTCCGGCATCGACGGGGCGAAAGCCATCCCCGGGGGAGCTATCGGCATACACGCGAATCTCGTGCTGGCCAGAGATCAGGTGGCTGGAGATGACGCGCAGTTCCGATTCAAGTGAGCGCAGCTCATCATCGCTGACCACAATCTTCGACCAGATATTGCCCTGCAACCGCTCCAGCGCTTCTTGCGGTGCGCCTTCGAGCAGCAATTCCCCGGCCGCGATGATTGCCATCCGCGGGCAAAGTTCGCGCACATCTTCCACGATATGGGTGGAGAGAATCACGGTGATGTCACGGCCCAACGAAGAAAGCAGATTGAGAAAGCGATTGCGCTCGGCTGGGTCGAGGCCGGCGGTCGGCTCGTCCACGATGATCAAGCGCGGCTTCCCCAGCAGGGCCTGGGCGATGCCGAAGCGCTGCTTCATTCCACCGGAATAGGTACTGAGCGCCTTCTTGCGAGAATCCCAAAGATTGGTCTGATGCAGCAGCGCCTCAACACTTTCCTTACGCTCCCCCGCGTTGGTTATGCCTTTCATCACGGCAAGGTGAGAGAGCAGGTCCATCGCGGAGATCTTCGGATAGACACCAAACTCCTGCGGCAAGTACCCAAGCGTCTGGCGTACTTCGTTCTTTTGCTTGAGAACGTCGATACCATCGAGAAAGATCGTCCCGCTGTCAGGCTCCTGCAAGGTGGCGATCGTGCGCATCAGCGTGCTCTTGCCGGCGCCGTTCGGTCCGAGCAGCCCAAACATGTTATTGCCGATAGAGAGGGAAATGTTCTTAAGAGCTTGAACCCCATTGGGGTAGGTCTTGGAAAGACCGGTAACCGTTAACGACATGCAGGAAATCCTCTCTGCGCTGTTATCTTTTGTGCCTTAGGCCGGTAGTAGACAATATACTGCAGGCCCATCCGCTAGCCGTTCCCGGCGAGCTCAGTGACGGGAAGAACGGAAAGGCTAAAGCCCTTAGTCCACTGCCGGCGCGGCAGCGGGTTTTTCAGTGCCTGGGTCTTCTTGCCTGGTCGCGCGCATTGCTTCCTCAGCAGATAGCACTTCCTGGCGGCGCTTCGCTTGATACAGCAAGGCGTCCCGGGTCATTCTTTCCCAGGCTGACAATTCCGGGTTACACGCCATGGATCGCTCCCTCAATCTGCTGCGGATTTTACCAGGAGCCGGTAGAGTGGATGTGGCGGCTCCTGTCGCCGTCAAAGCCCTTTCGTGCGAGCCCTTTATGGATAATGTCGTTCGCCGCCTCAGCGCCACGTTACTGGCCGGCCTTCTGTCGCTGCTCTGCCCGGTCGCGGATGCCGCGCAACCCATGCCCCCCTCCCCTGCCGAGGCGGTTACGATTCAGGTCGAACTGGGCGCCACCCTTGGCCCATTCAACCCCATCTATAGCTGGTTTGGGTATGACGAGGCCAACTACACCACCATGCCACACGGCCTTGAATTGTTGCGGGAACTACACGATCTTAGCCCGGTGCCTGTTTACCTTCGAGCACACCATCTGCTCACCTCGGGCAACGGCGTTGCTGAATTGAAGTTCTCCTCGACCAATGTCTACAGCGAAGACGCCAACGGCAAGCCGGTCTACGACTTCAAAATCTTCGACGGCATCTTCGACGCGTACCAGGCTGCGGGCGTGCGCCCCATGGTCGAGTTAGGCTTCATGCCGCAGGCTCTGGCCGCTGACCTGCCCAACCGGCACGAACCCTACCAGGTCCACTACCCGCAATCGACCATCTCTGGTAGATCGAACAATCCGCCCAAGGATTATGCCAAATGGCAGGAACTCTGCCGCGTAGTCACCGCGCACCTGGTCGATCGCTATGGAACCGGCGCCGTGCGCCAGTGGTACTTCGAAGTATGGAACGAGCCTGACATCGACTATTGGCACTCCACCCCGGAAGACTACTTCAAGCTCTACGACTACGCGGTTGCGGGCGTACGCGCCGCGCTCCCGGACGCGCGCGTCGGCGGCCCTGCTTCGACCAGCCCGCGCAACGCGAAAGCGCAACTGTTTTTGAAGAACTTTCTCGATCACATCAACGCCGGCAAGAGCGCTGCCACCGGCAAGCCGGTTCCGCTGGACTTCATCTCCTTTCACGCCAAGGGGCATCCCACGTTTCTCGAGGGCAAGGTTACGATGGGCATTCAAAGTGAATTGCAGGATGCGGATGCAGGCTTCGCGCTCATCGCCGGGTACCCCCGCTTCCGGCGTTTGCCCATCATCCTTTCCGAAGCCGATCCCGAAGGCTGCGCCGCGTGTTCTTCACGAGTGAATCCGGCGAACAACTACCGCAATAGCACGTTGTATCCCACCTATACGGCGGTCGCGCTAAAAGGCCTCTTCGATCTGCAGGACCGCCATGCCGTCAACCTGCTTTCCATGCTGAGCTGGTCGTTCGAATTCGAAGACAAGGACTACTTCGAAGGCTTCCGCTCGCTCGCCACCAATGGTATCGATAAGCCGGTACTGAATGTCTTCCGCATGTTCGGCCTCATGTCGGGCGATCGCGTGCGCACCACGAGCACGGGGCAGATACCGCTCGACAGCATCCTGGCCGCAGGCGTTCGCGAGACGCCCGATGTAGACGCCTTCGCTACCCTGGCGGGTCATGCGGCCGCAGTGCTGTTGTGGAACTACAGCGACTTGGCGGGAGCGGGCCCATCCGCGACAACGGCGGTTACGATCTATGGCATTCCTCTCAACGTGCATCGCGTGCTCTTGCAGCACTACCGGCTCGATGAGACGCACTCCAATGCGTATACGGTTTGGCAGGCGATGGGGTCGCCGCAGCAACCAACCCCGCCGCAATATGCCGCGCTCCAGGCCGCTGGCCAGTTGCAACTGCTCACTTCCCCGCGCTGGATCTCGGTTACGAAGGGAAGCGTCCTGATCACCACGGAAATCCCTCGACAGGGCATCTCCTTACTTCGCCTCACTTGGTAACGCGGCGTGGCCACGAAAATCGACCTTGTTGCCGCCATCAGTATGATGAGTGAAACGCCATGCCCCGCCTGGAAACGACCAGCTTACCCACCGGCCCAATGCCGCCCTCCGCAGCCGCGATTTCTGCGCGCCTCGACCGTTTGCCCGCAACCCGCACGCTATGGAAGTTCGTTATCCTGCTCAGCCTCGGCTTCTTCTTTGAGCTTTATGATCTGCTTTACTCCGGCTATATCGCGCCCGGGCTGGTAAAGAGCGGCCTTCTCACCACCACGACCATCCGCCTCTTTGGCATGACAGGTGTGGCGGCGTTCCTGGCTTCTTTGTTCTCCGGCCTTTTCCTGGGCACCCTCGGTTGCGGCTTTCTGGCCGACCGCTTCGGCCGTCGCGCGATCTTTACGTACTCGCTACTGTTTTATACCGCTGCCAACCTGATCATGGCCTTTCAGTCCACCGCGAGCGGACTGCTTTTCTGGCGTTTTATGGCGGGCCTTGGCATCGGCGTGGAGCTGGTCACCATTGCCACCTATATCTCCGAACTGGTGCCGAAACACATCCGCGGACGCGCCTTTGCCTGCGAACAAGCGGTCGGCTTCATGGCCGTGCCAGCGGTCGCGTTTCTCTCTTATTTTCTGGTTCCCCACAAACCCTTGGGCCTCGACGGCTGGCGTTGGGTGGTGATCCTCGGGGCGCATGGAGCTGTGTTCGTCTGGTTCATTCGCCGCGCACTCCCAGAAAGCCCGCGCTGGCTCGCACAAAAGGGGAGGCTCGCGGAAGCTGATCGGGTGCTGTCGCAACTGGAGGAGAGAGTCACCCGGGAATTGGGTCGCCCTCTGCCCGTTCCCGCTGCCACGCTTACGCAACCCGATAAGCCAGGGCACACCTTCTTTGACCTCTGGAAGGCGCCTTACGCCAAGCGTACCCTGATGATGATCGTCTTTAACGTCTGTCAGACGGTGGGCTTCTACGGCTTCGCCAACTGGGTACCGACGCTGCTCGTGAAGCAGGGCATCACACTCACCACCAGCCTTCTCTACTCCTCGATCATTGCCATCTCGGCGCCGGTAGGTCCGTTGCTTGGTCTATGGATCGCCGACAAGTTCGAACGCAAGAGCGTGATCGTCGCCACCGCAGGCGCCATCGTGGTTTGCGGGCTGGTCTTCAGCCAGGTTTCAGACGGCATCCTGCTTATCGCGTTGGGCCTGGGCCTGACCATTGCCAGCAACATGATGTCTTACAGCTTTCATGCCTACCAGGCGGAGCTTTTCCCTACCGACATTCGTTCGCTAGCGGTGGGCTTCGTCTATTCCTGGAGCCGCTTTTCCGCTATCTTCACATCGTTCCTCATCGCCGGCGTGCTAAGGAGCTTCGGCACGACCGGGGTATTTGTCTTCATTGCCCTGGCCATGCTGATCGTGATGCTTGTGATCGGCGGCATGGGACCGCGCACACGCAATCTCGCGCTCGAAGAAATTTCCCAGTGACGCTTGTCCTGCAGGATGCTGGGGACCAAAGAACTTCACCCCGCTTCCTCAGAAGAACCGAGCATTGATCAAGCGACCAGCGATGGGTGGCCCAGGTCTCGCTTCTGAGACCTGGGCCACCCGTTCCATTTCAGGATCCTGGCCGGTGATAGAGTCAGTGACGCACTACCCTAGGTCACGTGCTGCGCGAGATAACCCTGGATGTCCGAAAATTCCTCGTCAGATAAGCGGAAGGTTGCCGCGGGCATAATGCCTTCTACCTGTTTGGCATTGCGACCACCCACGATCGCCGCAGTAATTGCCGGGTGATGCACGGTCCAGGCGATCGCTACTACCCCTGCACTCACGCCGTGCTTTTGCCCGATCTTCCCGATGAAATCGGCGACCGCGAGATTCCGCGATAGGAGCGGCTCCTGGTAGTTCTTGGCATTGCGGCGAAAATCGTCACTGGGAAAATCCGCGACCCGCTGCTTGCTCATGGCCCCCGTCAACAGACCGGAATGCATCGGGGCGTAATTGATCACGCCGATATTATTCCGGGCGCAAAAGGGCAGTATCGACGTCTCCGCCGTGCGGTTCAACATGGAGTAGGGCGGCTGGTTCGAGGTGATGGGAGCAATCTTCATCACCCGTTCCATCTGCTCGGCGCTGAAGTTCGAGACCCCAATCCAGCGCACCTTGCCGGCCTTTTGCAGGTCGGCCATCACACCCCACGCCTCTTCGATCGCCTCCTCCGGCTTCGGCCAATGGATCTGATAAAGATCGATGACCTCCACGTCGAGGCGGCGCAGGCTGTCTTCGGCCTCGCGGCGAATCTGCTGCAGGCTGTTTGAGACTTCGCGCTTCTCACCCCACACCAGGCCGCACTTGGTAAAGATATATGGCTTGTGAGCCGTCGTCTTGCAAGGCGCGGGCAACCACCTCTTCCGCATGGCCCAGCCCGTATACGGCCGCGGTATCGATCCAGTTAATGCCCAGGTCAAGCGCCCGGTGAATGGCCGCGATCGAATCGTTGTCGTCCTGCGGTCCCCAGGCAAATTGCCAGTCCCCACCGCCGATTGCCCACGAACCGAAACCGATCGGCGTCAATTCCAGGTCAGAGTTGCCAAGCTTCTTTTTGTGCATACTCTATTGTGCCAAAAGCCGACGCCGGCACTGCGTCCGGTGATTTTTTTGTCTTTTTCTGCATACCCCGCCCCCCTATCCGCATCTATAGGGCTGGAGGGTATATGAAATCGAAGGCTGCGCTACTTCCCCCCATCCTGTCGAACGACGCCCTATGCGGCTGCGCCGCGAAAGACTCTGTCGTGGCCAACGTCAGAAAGGCCGCGGCCGTCGATCCGCAAATAAAGGCTTCCAACGGCAATCGCCTGCGCCGCATTGAGGGCCAGGTGCGTGGTATTCAGCGCATGGTCGAAGAGGATCGCTACTGCGCCGAGATTCTCGACCAGATCGCTTCGGTGCAGGAGGCGCTCCGCGGCGTGCAACGCGGACTGATGCGCAACCACCTCGAGCAGTGCGCCACCAAGGCCATCCGCGATGGGTCGCCTGATCAGGTGAAAGCGATGTATGACGAACTGATCGGTCTTATTTACAAGAACGCACGCTGAACCGCCGGGCGCAATGGCCACCCGGCATGCAAGGAGACTTTCATGGTGAAAGACGTAGTTTGCGGCATGACCATCGATGCGAAAACCAGCGCCGCCCACACTGAGTACGAGGGCCAGACTTACCATTTCTGCAATCCAGGATGCGCGGTGAAATTCAAGGCCGATCCGAAGAAGTATCTTGCGCCGGTCGCAGCTCGCCCGCCAAAGACCAGCACTGCGCAGGAATACGTTTGCCCCATGGATCCTGAAGTGCATCAAATGGGCCCCGGCGCCTGCCCGAAGTGTGGCATGGCGCTTGAACCCGCACAGGTGAGCGCTCCCGTTACCCGCACCGATTACACCTGTCCCATGCATCCGCAGATCAGCCGGCCCGGGCCCGGGGATTGCCCCATCTGCGGCATGGCGCTGGAGTTGCGGGAAAGTGCGGTCAAAGAAACGAACCCCGAGCTGGCCGACATGACCAGGCGCTTTTGGATCAGCGTTGCACTCGCCCTGCCGCTGCTCGCGCTCATGGTTTCTGAGCTATTCCCGTCCATGCCGCTGCAACACCTGTTATCAGCCAGAACCTGGGCGTGGATCGAGTGCGCGATGGCCACCCCAGCCGTTCTCTGGTGCGGCTGGCCATTCTTCGTGCGCGGTTGGCAATCCCTCGTCAATCGCAGGCTCAATATGTTCACGTTAATTGCCCTGGGAACCGGCGCGGCCTACTCTTACAGCGTCGCGGCCACATTGGCACCGCAAGTTTTTCCGTCTTCGTTCCGCATGGCAGGAGGCGCGCTCGCCTTGTACTTCGAGCCGGCGGTGGTCATCATTGCGCTCGTGCTCTTAGGACAGGTCTTGGAGCTGCGTGCGCGCAGCCAGACCGGCAGCGCCATCCGCGCGCTTCTTGGCCTCGCTCCCAAAATCGCGAAGCGGCTCGACAACCAGGGGAATGAGGCCGATGTGCCCCTCGAACAGGTGAGGGTAGGCGACCGCCTGCGCGTGCGCCCCGGGGAAAAGATCCCGGCCGATGGTGTCGTGATCGAGGGACACAGCTCGGTCGACGAATCCATGGTCAGCGGCGAACCGATCCCGGTCGAGAAAGATGTAGCTGCCAGGGTCACGGGCGGAACGGTGAACGGAACCGGCGGCTTCGTCATGCGGGCCGAACGAGTGGGCGCAGACACGCTGCTCGCGCAGATCGTGAAAATGGTAAGTCAGGCACAGCGGTCGCGGGCGCCCATTCAGCGGCTTGCCGACCGGGTCGCGTCTTACTTTGTGCCCGCCGTTATTGTCGCAGCGGTCGTTACTTTCGTGGTGTGGTACCTGGTTGGGCCTCAGCCCCGCTTTGCGCATGCGCTGGTCAATGCAGTGGCCGTACTCATCGTCGCTTGCCCGTGCGCCCTGGGCCTGGCGACCCCCATGGCCATCATGGTCGGTACGGGTCGTGGCGCCCACGCCGGCATCCTGGTGCGCAACGCCGAGGCCCTGGAGACCTTTGGCAAAGTCAACACGCTCATCGTCGACAAAACGGGCACGCTCACCGAGGGTAAGCCCACGCTTGCGTCTGTCGTTGCGCAGCCGGGCATCGCTGAATCCGATCTCCTGAAACTCGTAGCCAGCCTGGAGCGTTCGAGCGAGCATCCGCTCGCGGCCGCCATGGTCAAAGGCGCTGAGGCGAAGCAACTAGCCCTGGAGCCGGTACAAAGCTTTAACTCCACAACCGGAAAGGGAGTGCAGGGCACCGTAGCCGGAAAGCAGGTGGCGGTTGGCAATACGGCGTTGTTGCGCGCCATGGGCATTGACCCATCACCTCTGGAAACGCGCGCCGAAGCGCTGAGAAAAGAAGGCCAAACGATCATGCTGGTCGCCGTGGACGGCAAGGCGGCGGGCCTGGTGGGTGTCTCCGATCCCATCAAGCCGTCGACACCCGACGCGATCCGCGAGCTGAAAGCTGCGGGGCTCGAGATCATCATGGTGACGGGAGACAATGCGACGACCGCGCAGGCGGTGGCCAACAAGCTGGGTATCGCGTTTGAAGCCGATGTGTTGCCAGAAAAGAAAGCGGACGTTGTCCGCGCTCGTCAGCGGCAAGGATCGATCGTAGCCATGGCCGGCGACGGTGTGAATGATGCCCCGGCGCTTGCCCAGGCCGACATCGGCATCGCCATGGGTACCGGCACTGACGTGGCCATGGAGGCGGGTGGCATCACTCTGCTCACAGGTGACCTGCGCGGAATCATGCGTGCCCGGCGCCTCAGTCAATCCACGATGCGCAATATCCGGCAGAATCTGTTTTTCGCCTTCATCTACAACGCTGTCGGTATTCCCCTGGCTGGCGGCGTGCTGTTTCCGATCTTCGGCGTGCTTCTAAACCCGATGATTGCCGCGGCCGCGATGAGCTTCAGCTCGGTATCGGTCATCGCCAACTCTTTGCGTTTGCGAACGGCCAAATTGTAACAACATCCAAAAAGGGCCGACCGTACGTTCTCCCCAGTAGGGGCCGGCATGCAGGAAATCAACGTGAAGCTCTGGCGCAATTATCAAGACCAAAATTGGTCAGTTGAGATCAACGGCAAGCGCTACGAATCGGTCTCGACCGAGTTGATTCAAGCGTTGGTGGAACACGCGCAAATGGCTGCCGGAACTGACGCAATCGAATCGAGAGCGGAATCGTAGGCCTGCGGAAGAAACGCGGAACCCGCCGCTAAGGATGAGTGCCCAGTCAAGCCGGTTATGGTTTTGACTAAACAACGAAAGCCAGTTCCATTAGTCCAACAGGAGAACACATTCCTTCCGCTTGCATCAGAGTTCGCTGCGACAGCGAATGCAGGATTGTCGATGTGCCTCGATCACGTAGGCCGCACGGAATTGACCGGTCCGGCGCTCGACAATGGCGAGGCTTTCAGACGTTAACCCGATTGCTACGTAGCAGCCGGTAGCATACCGATCGCGTGTCGCTTCAAATTCCTTCATTTGTTCACAAGGCATGAGCATTTCTCCAGGACCACAAGTGTTCATCGATGCATAAGTTACGGTTTGCCAATGTCGCCGGTTTTTCATGCGAAGCCAAGAGGCGGCATGAAGGTAACAGGAATCGTGTGACTACCGGTAACCGTGGCGCCATGCGGGTGGGTGCTCGCTTCCTGCCTTTGGCGTAGTTGGTGTTGGCTATCGCCCGTTTGACAACGAGCCGCCCCAACGCTCCATGCCTCCGTGAGCAGGGCGTGCGGCACTTTTAGACGGCGACGCTTCCTGAAGCGTCGCGGCGAATGGAGGATGTGGGCTGCGGGTCATGGTGCAAACCGGGCAGCAGTTTCCTGCCTTTATCCCCTACCAAGAGCCACGCCGCTATAAACAATCCTATGAGGGCCACGCCGCTTAGAACGACAACCAGCAAGAAGTTAGGATTCTTGCCGTGCTCAAGAGTGTCGACTATTTTCTTAATCTGTCCCATGTCGCGTTGGATGCATCCCACAAGCAAGGTGCGGTATCAGGGCAGGAAAATAGAATTCGGCGGGTTAAGCGACGCGTCTTCGAGGCTAGGGCTTCAATACATCCCGTTGATCGACCCAGCCTCCGCGAAAGAAGCGGTGGGCCACCATGGACTGGGCGAGTAAAAACATGAGGCCAACCAGGATAGCCAACAAAAGGAATTTTATAAACCCGAACCAGGGCGACTGGCGCGCTTCAGAGGCTTTCGTGTTGGAAATGTCGGTCATCTGAACTGACCTCCACCGAGCGTAAAGCTCGCGGCTTACGGGTCATGGCTCAATAAGAGTCCCACTAAAAACACGCGCCTGCAACACTTTTGTTACCGATTGTGACCGACCTAGTACAAAATCTTGCCGTCTGCTCCTAAACGTATAAAGGCGATCGACTTACTCAGTCGAATTCCACCGGCTTGCTTGGGTTATCGGTTGGGCGCGAACATAAATTCTAGCTACCAGGACACAGACCGCCCGGTTTCCGGTGGTCAAGTACCGGCAACCGCCGTAGGTTGGGCAGCCACGAGAGCGGGCGGCATGAGATGCTCTAACAACTGCGCTTGAGCTTGCTGCGGCGCTATCATCAGGAGCCGATCCCCTGGTTGTAAAACGGTATCGGGGCGAGCTCGGATAACCGTGCTGCCGCGCAGTATTGCCGCAACCTTTGAGTCGGCGAGAGAACCACTCAGTATGCGCGATTGGAGCTGCTTTCCCGCCCAGGGGCTCTCAGGCCTAAGCGCGCCAACCGTAAGCTGTGAACCTTCCGCAAGATCGAGCGAGACCCCCGATCGCAGGAGGGCGGCGAGGTGAAGATGAGTGATAGGCGGGGGCAAGGTTATCTTTCCCTGCTCCAGGAGTCTGAGCGCAATTTGCACGTGCTCAGCGATGTGTGCCGGCGAGTCGGACCGTCCGTCTACCTGGGCCTCATATAGGCTGCTGTATTTTAGATACGACGAGAGATTGATTTGAATGACAAAGCTGAGCATGACGGCCAGCCCGGCGGGAACAAGAAGCTGGTAACCCCCTGTCATTTCCAGAACCATCAGCAAGGTCGCGATGGGGACCCTGGCCGCACCCGCGAAAACTGCCGCCATCCCAACGATCACCAGGCCCGCTGGAGGTACATGGCCGAGCGCGGCGAAAACCCCACCCAGCATCGCGCCGACAAACAGACTGGGCGCGAAAATTCCTCCCGACCCACCGGAGGACACGGTAAGAGACAGCGCCAGCACCTTGGCGACCACAAGAATGATAAGCAAACCCAGGGCTAACCGGCCATCAATCGCTTCCTGAATCCAACCGTATCCGCCACCCAGTACCTGGGGCAAACGGAGAGCGAGGACGCCCAGGAGCAGGCCGCCAAGGCCGGGCTTCGTCCATGGCGGTATGGGTAAGGCCGCAAACAAATCTCGAGAGCGATAGAACGCCTCCGGCAAAATGGAAGCGAGGACTCCACTGGCTCCTCCAAGAGCCACGTACCAGCCGTAATCTACCAGGCCCGCCGCATATAAATGAGATGGGACCTGAAAAAGCGGCTGCCATCCGACGAACCACCCATTGACGGCATAGGCAACAATGGCGGCCAGCATGCAGTAAATGAGTGCTCCAGCCTCGAAGTCCATACCTCCGTAAAGAACCTCAATGGCGAAGATGGCGGTCCCGATGGGAGAACGAAAGATTGCGGAAAGCCCGGCCGACATCCCCATCAGAACCACTAATCGCCGCTCATACTCCGATCGATGGAGCAGCTTTGCATATACGGAGCCGAAGCCGGCGGCGATGAGTGCGGTGGGTCCCTCGCGTCCTGCGGATCCTCCGGAACCAATGGTAATGGCGGAAGCAAGCATCTTTACCGGAGCGACCCGAGCCCTGATTTTCCCTCCAGTCCAATGAAGGGCCTTTACTACCGTGTCCGTGCCGTGGCCTTCTGTCTCGGGTGCGAGCCCATAAACAAGCGCTCCCGACAGCAGTCCTCCGATAGTGGTGGAGAGCGGTATCAGCCACAAGCCGTGAGGACCGATTGCTTCGCGAAGAATTCCGCCCTCTTCGTGAAGTCCTGGAGGATGGTAACCGGCGAGCGAGAACAGGAAGATCCTGAATGCGAGCGACAACATCCGAATGAATAACTGCGCGCTCAGGCCGCCGATAATACCGAGTACCAGAGAATCCAGAAGGAGGTGCGGCCTGTCTGCCGTTTTCATAAAACTTTGCACCATCCTTCAGAACGGACAAATACCGGTCGCAGTGCTTGCGCAAGAGGGCCGGTCATTCAATTGGTTGGATTCGGTGAGGACCAGAATGGTCTAGTCGATGGCAGGATTGGGCTGGTTGAAAGCCTTTTTATTCGACGACAGGACTTGGCAAATTCACCTGGCGATCGTGGGCACCAGGTATTGGTGGCAGGCAAAGAAAGTCTCGTTGACCGCGAAATGAGCAAAGGCGGGCTGCATGAGACCCGATTCACCCATTAGCCAGGATTTAGATAACACGGTGGGTACGCGCCTCATTAGACGGTGGACACCGCCGCGAGCATTGCGTGGCCCACCGCATACTTCACTTGAGACGAATAAATAGGGCCTCCGGGCTTTGATTGCCGACTGCGGAAAGCACGTAAAGCTGGTCACCCTTTCGGGGATCGTATCGATCACCTTCCATGGCTCCGGCAGCGCCCTCAACTACTGTTTTGGGATCGATGCGAAAGGACTCCGTGGCGCCCGTAGAGTCTTTGAGTAAAAGAAGATGCTCATGCCTGTTGAATTTTTCGACGGTTCCATTACTTTTGGTGATCGGCCCCGGACCGAGGTCACGTAACGCAACCACCGTTCGGACGTCACTATCGCCGTAGTAAAACACTATGACATCCGCTCCGTGCCTGGAAAAGCTGTCGGCAGGAACGGAATCGCTTCGAATCGCCTTATCAAAGTCGAGCGAGACGTTCGCTTTTGTCAGATCGTTGAACTTTCCTTCGGACCCATCAGCGGTCTTGATGTTAATTGTCTTGTCCTTTGAATCGATAGTACTCACGGTCCCTGATAAGGCGTGCACGACCTCCTGGGCGCTGACGGCAGAAATAGTTGAAGAACAGACTCCCAACAGCAAGCAAACTCGATACGCTTTCATCACGAATCTTCTCCTTCCAAAAACCGCGGCCAGTATAACTCCACTTCTTCTGATGCTCGGTCTTTTTCTCGGAATTCCCCGGGCCACGCGCGTCCCGATTTTAGTCGCGATACCAGGCATGATGGAGATCGGGCAACGCGAAACCAGGGGGGTGACACAGCCCGATCGATGTACACTAGGAGCAAAGGTAGAGGCAGAAAGACAGGCTCTGCCTACGCCGTACCCACCGCACCTTGGTTTCTGCGCGGCCACACGAGAAAAGAGCGCGGCCGCATTGTCAGGGAGCATGATAAGGCGATTGCCTTTTTTCTCATTTGCCCCGGAGGCACACGCAGGTTTTCTTCGGCTCTCTGGAGATGGTGTATGGGATCCCCTGCCCGTAGGCGTTCGCCGTTCGCGACGTCTTACAATTCCGTTGACAACGCATTGCGGCACTTTGATGAAATCGGTAAGGATCTCGCCTTTCCCCGCCGGACCATCGTGTTTGAACAGAGCCAATGCTCAAGTCAGGTGTTTGTCGTCCGGCTGGGCAGGGTTAAGCTTTTCAGTACCTCCAAAAAAGGCCGCAGGATGATTATCAGGGTCGCCGGCCCCGGAGATATTCTGGGCCTGAATGCGGCACTCAACGACCTGCCCTATGAGGTTTCCGCGCAAACTCTGGAACCAACGCAACTTATGGGCGTGCGGCGCGGAGACCTGCTATGGCTTATCGAAACTTACCCGGAGGTCGGGCGCAAGACGGCACACGTGCTGGCCAACCAATATCGCGAATTGTTTCTGGATGCCCGCCGATTGGCGTTGTCTGGCTCTGCCTCAGGCCGGCTGGCGCGGCTGCTGCTGGACTGGTCAGCAGCCGCTGCCGATGGTGCGCTTCCGCTTCGCGTCAGTATGGTTTTCACCCATGAGGAGCTGGGCGATATGACCGGTACCTCGCGAGAAACGGTGACCCGCCTGCTTAATCAATTTGAACGTAATTGCATCGTGGCGCGGCAGGGAGCATCGTTGGTGATTCTCGATCCTTCTCGGCTCGCTAAGCTCGCGAACTAGGTTCTCACTTGCATCCGACCAGATACAACCACCGGATTGAGCGGCGGTCGTATCTGGTCGAGCCGGCAACGATCTTCCTATTTCAAGCCGCTTTAACTTCGATGATCTTGGGTGGTGCGGCTCTGGGCAGAGTGATCTCGAGCACCCCGCTCGCTAGCCGGGCCGTAATTTTCTCTGGATTGATCGCGCCAGGCAACGCAATGCGACGGCACAACTCAGTGGCCGACAATTCGCTGTACTTGACGTGGTCGCCCTTTTTCTCTTCTTTCTTCTGCTCACTCTTGCCCCGGATGTAGACGGAATTGGAGTCCGCCTGCACCGTGAGATTCCTGGCATCGAATCCAGGCACTTCGGCTCGGATGGTATAGGTGTCGTGTGATTCGCTCATTTCGATGGGCACAGGCCGAAGCATTTCCGCCTCAGCACGAAGCCAGTCCTCCAAATCCCGGCCGTTGACATAACCGCGTTGCTGAAAAAGACTAAACGCACGATTGGCAGTTTCGCGACTTAATGCTTCGAGTTCGTCCATAAAGCTGATGTTCTGGGGAAACTGGATTGCGGTTTTGTTGGAGATATTGGGTCTGGTTGCAATAGCAGTGGACATAGGTTCTCCTTGTTGGCTTGTTTTAGCGGGCCGCACGAGCACTCATCACAGGGCGGTCAATGTACCCGCGGAGTGCTCGGCGGCCCACAATACTTTCCTGGGCGGGCTGTCCGCATCCATTCAGGCGACCCAGCACCTTTGCTGTAGGAAGAACGGAATCCTGGCGGCGTACCGATTTCGCTCGCCTTCACGCAAAGCGCGCTGCACAACCGAAAGTACAACTCAATTGTGTGGCTAAGCGTGTCACTTTGTCTGTGACCGGCATCACGCATGGAAGTAAATTATCGAATTTGCACTTTGGCATTACGAGAAAACAGAGTTGGGTGCAACAGCGGATCGTCGGCTTGTGATCGCGGTGCTCAGACTGCAATTGCAACAATGATTTGCTCACGAACAGGCATCGTGTAGTGACAGCCCGATCGACATCCAGGCTGTTTCCGGGCTTACACTATGTGCGCCGGAGCGAGTCAAGAACGGTGGCTCGGAAAGGTGATATCTCGGCGACTCCGCCGGCGACCTGAATATACGATCGTGCGCTTCGGTGCCTCAAGTACACGGTCAGCCAGATTGGGGGCTTAAGATGAACGATCAACAAAAGAAGGAGCAGTATAGGGGAGTGCGAGATCGAGAGATCCGTGCAGCCCTGGATCAGCATTGGGCAGCGTCCGATGCCAACGATCTTGAAACGGAGCACCGCATCTATCACGAAGACGCGGTGCTGGAATACCCGCAGTCAGGCGAACGAACTCGCGGTCGAAGCAATATACAGAACCAGCGCGCTATTCAGCCAAGCAAGAAGCGGTTTACGATCCGGCGAATCATTGGCAGCGGTGATCTTTGGATCACCGAATTCATTCTGACGTATGACGGCAAGCCGTCTTACACCGTGAGCATCATGGAGTTTAGGGACGAAAAAGTGGCACGGGAAACACAGTACTTTGCGGATCCTTTCGCGGCTCCGGCATGGCGCGCTCAATGGGTCGAACGGATGTCCCCTGAATGACCGGGTCAAGCTACATCATGTTGCTCCGATGGAGGAAAAAGGAAGTGAATTGGAAACAGTTGGTCCAGTTTGCGCTGCTCGGAAGCAGTGATTTGCAACAATTTGCCACCCTGTCGATACGCGTTTCACTAGGGCTGTTCTTCGCCATCTCCGGAGCAAACAAATTGTTCATTGCCGGCAGCACCCATACTATGTACGAGACGCTGGTTGCGGCCAGAGTCCCATTTCCCCGCCTCATGACTTATTTCGTGTCGGGCGTTGAGTTCATTGGTGGATCATTGCTGACTCTGGGGTTTTTTTCGAGCCTGGCCTGCCTGGCTTTATTGGTCGACATGGTTGTCGCCATCCTGACCACCAAACTTTCCGCCCTGCCTCAAGGACTTTCGGCTCTTGACTGGCTCGACGATTTTCTCTACCTTCCGGAAGTTCAGTGTGTGCTGCTCCTTATCGGGCTAATCTCTTTCGGTTCTGGCCAGTTCAGTGTCGACTATTGGATCGCCGGCAAATTACTGAGGTGATCGATACTCTTGCCACAACCAGGATCACGTATTTGGGGCGCCATTCCCAGGACTCATTGAGGCGTGACGGGGTACCTCCTTGCGGCCGTAGTCTCTAAACCAGTGGTGCCACTCAACACGGTTACAGGCGAGATTCGATTAAAGTTCCTTCCTGAGAAACCGAAGAACTTATATAAGGTGCGGCGGATGCTGGAGTTGCGCGCCACACCACCGCGCTGGCTGGGCAACGAATATGCCAGAGGGAAAAGCAGCATGGATGAGACACGTTTCATTAAATTCGTGAAGGGACGTTACTGGGTGACCCTGACCAAGACAGCAGAACACCCCTACAAGGTGTTCCGGGATCGCCATGAGGCAAAGGTATGGCTCGTCCAGTTCGGGGTGTTAAGGTCGGCCGCTGAGAACTGCTTGCTCGAGGCAGAGGCGGGCATATCGGTCCGGGTGCTGCTGTCTGCGGGTTAGCCCGGCAGGCCGTGAGGCGAGCACAAGCTTAGTCTCACGCCGCTATGCGGCCTGCTGCGTAGACCGGTTGCCCAGGTGAAGTGCGCTCAGGCCGTCGATCCCACCCTCCGAACTCATGCCTGAACCCACATCTCCCGATGTAGGGCCGAGTGGCCCAAAGGTGCTACATCGACAATTGCAAATCAGCCGAAAGAGTAGATAGGCCCGAAGATTCGGATCCTTCGCTAGTGCTAAGTTGCTTTTGTTGCTGTCCTTACCGGCCCAACTGCAGAGCAATACAGAGCAAGAGCAGAAGGTCGAACGGGCCGACCAATTCGCAACGCGCACCGATAAGGCGAGCGGTGTCCCCGCGTGCTGGCACAAACTGCCGTCGATTTTATTTTCGAATGTGCCGAGCAATAGTTGTCGTTCGCTTCGAGAGCATGACTCCAGGACTTCTGCCCATAATAAAAACCATAAATTCCGCCGAGGATTTGCTGGTCGCACCGTTAGGGATCCATAGGCAAGGTCGAGCTGGGCGTGCCCTAAACAGCACCCCTGGGGCTAAATGGCGTTCGTGCAGATTCCTACTAGCCTTTCAAACTCGACTGACGTTCAAACGACACGTCCTGCAAACCCTGTAGCCATGAATTCTTCGTGCGACAGCAGCATCTGATATTCGCAGACCGCTGCGATTGCTGATTCATCCGAGCAAACGTCCGTGAACGCCTCATACTCCTGGATCTTGCTAAATGCCTTACGCTGGTTGCAGAGCACGATGAAATCCCAAACGAGGTCACCGGTCGATTTACGCATGGGCCGCATTAGCGCATCCCGAGGAGAAAACGATAAAAGTCATTGACTACCTTATCGGCGAAAACAACCGGACAGGCTCAGGGTCGAATACAACTAAAGCGGACTGTTGTGAGAAGACGCGCCCACGGGTTCTGGAAAAGCCCGCTGATAGCGACTCTGCTCCCGGTCGCCCGGGCCGCAGGAGAACGCCAGCAATACTCCATGACACGTGGTCAGAACGAACACTGAAGTATCGCGACAAATGCCCAAGATGCAGTGCGTGCCTTGAACATGAGCCTACGTCTTATGCACCCGTCCGGGGCATTGGCGGCCCTCCCTTGAGAAAGGCCGCTCCAGTCTGTGCCTCAGACGTTACCCATAGAAAACATTTTGTTCTAGTGAGAGTCACCGTCGTGGTCAACATCGCCTGCGGGGGCGGCTTTGTGAGCGCCAGCACTTAAGGTGACATGGTCGGCCGGCGCTGAAGGTGCGGAAGGCGCAGATGGTTGCGATGCCACGGTGGATGCTGATTTCTGAACCTCAGGCACAATTGCGGCAGTGACGGCAGAACTGATAGATACGCTCATGGGTATTGCCTCCTCGAACTCTATCGGCCACATCGTTGAGTTTTTTCAATGGTGGCATGAAGGCTCAGAAGCGACACGCCTGAGGGAACGTGCAGTAATAGTCTTAACTGTTCAGAATGGTACAGTCCGTCTGCAAAAGATCTATTCGTCAAGGGAAAGGGAGAGCCTATTCGGGAATCAAGATATGTTTGTCGAGGGCGAGACTTGACGCCAGCTCTTAACTGCTTAAGACTTTATTCAGATAAGTGCGTTTCACCCGCAGCGCATCCTTCAGGAGCTGGACTCAGTGGCCAGCCAGCAAATTCAACGAAAGGCGATCGCTTTTGCGAGGCAGTGGAATGCCAGCGCTTACGGACTTCCTGCTTTTTTCATGTTGAACCTACGATTGACGACTTTATGGCCCATCATGACGACTTCGAACCGTCGGCTGACACTTGGTCGGAGTGGCTGCTCAGGCACAGGTATGGTGATGATCCAAGTTACCAGCCAATGGTCCGTGCTTGGGTTGAGAAAATTCGTGACCGCGTACTAGACGGTGCGAGTCTCTCAAGCGGGATGGTCTTCATAGACGTAGGGGCGGGTGACGGTCTCATCACGTTCGGTGCCTTTGAACGAGGGGCACCTTCGCTAATAGCAATACTTGCCGACGTATCGGCCCCGTTGTTAAGGCGTGCTGAGGAGATTGCAATCGAGCGCGGTGTGCGGAATCGCTGCACGTTTGTACAAACATCCGCTGAACGACTGGATGGCGTGGCTGACGAATGTGCCGACGTGCTCGCTACTCGTGCAGTGCTTGGGTATGTCGAAGACAAGGCTGCCGCCGCTCGTCAATTTTATCGGGTTTTGAAGCCAGGCGGACGTATCTCCATCGCTGAACCCATCTTCCAGGATCAAGCTGTCAACCTCGCCGCCCTTACGAGTCTCCTCGGTTCTCGCCCTGCAGATCCTGACAACGTGGCAGCTCGACTTTGGCAACGCTGGCGGGCCGCCCAATTGCCGTCGACGTTGGCGGAGATTGAGAAGAACCCGCTGACAAACTTTAGCGAACGGGATTTGATCAGGCTGTTCCAAAAGGCAGGTTTCGAGGAGATTCATCTTGAATTACACATCGATATCGCGACGACGAGTGCGATACCGTGGGATACGTTTATCGACACGGCGCCTCGACCAGGTGCTCCAACGTTACGCGAGCTGTTTTCCTCGAGCTTCAGCGACATAGAACAGCGCCAATTCGAAGGTAGTCTCCGCGCGCAAGTAGAATCTGGACAGTTATCGGAACGAAACACGATTGCCTATCTTACTGCTAGAAAATCGGGGTAGGCGTCGTTTGCACTACACCGGGGCGACGCGACCACCCGCTGAATGGCCCGTCTGGGCCGCGGCGTTGCGACGCAGGTTTGGTTCAATCACGTCTGCAGTGTTACGGGAACGGGGGTGACTGAGGATTCCCGAAACACCGGGTGTCTCTTTTTAGCGCTTTAGATGTCACGCGGAGTAAAGAAACTACGTTAGCGATCTGCGCGATTTTGTTTTAATCCCACCATAACTAAATCAGCTAAATCACGCGGGTCGGGAATGCGTCGGAGATAGAGACAATCATTTGTAGCTGAACGATGGATCCTGGGCTGCATGTTGCGGGTTCGTGCACGCAAGAACCGCTTTCTCCGACGTTTTCATGCTGTCCGTCTTTCCCCTCTTCGCCCGGACTTATTTCACTTTCGACTCCTTCCGTGCTTCTGCAGCACACATGCTGTCCCGTTATCTCCCCAACAATGGCTGGTGGGTTCTTGATTTTTGTAAAGTTCGACCGTTTTTGCCATTTTGAGATCCCGTAGCCTGGGTGCAGGATTTTTCAATTGCCCTCTCTGGCTAAAGCCAAGCAGGTTTGCTGAGGTTATATAAGTACACCTATGCGCGACGTTACTTATACGGAACTCAATCCGGTCATGGCTGGGCTCGTCTCCCACCTGGAATCGTGGCCCTGGTCCAGCGCGGCACAGCATTGTGGAGAGACAGTACCCAGCCCAGGCTGGCAGACAGCCTGTGGCGGAACTGCTGGACGGTACCGGCCTGGCGCGAATATCTATCGGCGCCGGAAGCGGAATCTGAGGCTGCCGCCCGGCCCGATACACCCGCAGCAATGCCCGAAGATTACCGGCAATGCCATAGTATGCATAGTGACCACGGAGCATCTGATTGAGATGATTCGCCTGCTCCTGGAGCGACGAGTGCCGCATACGCCTCATCTGGTCTTGCAATCGCATGAGCGCACGCCGTACACGTGACTTTTCCGTAAGCATGGCAATGCGAAAGTTGCCCTTCTGATTGCGCGTGCAGTACAGAGTAAACCCCAAGAAGTAAATCGTCTCCGGGCGTTTACGGCCACGTTTGCTCGCGTGCCGATCTGCGAAGCGACCAAATTCAACGAGTTTGGTCTTCGACGGTTCCAAGGTCAGACTGAATTTACTCAGCCTCTTGGCCAGCGCCTCCTGAGCGCGAAGAGCGTCCGCACGATATTGGAAACACAGCACGAAGTCGTCGATATATCGCACCATGCAGGCCTCGCCCCGTAGTCGCGGCTTGACCACTCGCTCGAACCACAGATCGAGCAAATAGTGCAGATATACGTTACTCAGCAGTACGCTGATCGACCCTCCTTGCGGAGTTCCCTCTTCGCTCGGATGAACCTCTCCATTCTCTAAAACACCCGCCTTCAGCCAGCGCCGGATCAAACCAATCAGACGCTGATCTCCCACTCGGTGCTCCACAAAACGGAGCATCCATTCGTGACTTAGGCTCCCGAAGAAGTTCTTGAGGTCCGCCTCCAACACCCACTCGATCTTTCCCCCCGCAATCCTTTCGTGCAGGGTTGCCAGCGCTTGGTGGGCGCCTTTGCCGGGCCGTCCGCCGAACGAGCACGATAGAAAATCCTGCTCGTAGATAGCCGACAGCACTTGAGAGGCGCTTCGTTGAAGTGCACGGTCTGCAACAGTCGGCACGCCCAGTGGGCGCATCTCCTGCTTTCCCGGCTTCGGAATATAGACACGCCGTATATCCGGCGCTCGATATCCTTCGCGATGGACGGATTGCAACATGCCCGCAATCCATTCCCCAAAACTATCTTTCGTCTCCGTTACGGTCTGTCCATCCACTCCGGCCGCGGACCTGGCCGGAATCTGACTAAGATTCCCCCAAACCCGTTCCTTTGTGATGTGATGGGCCAGCGACGTAAACCGGAGTTTTGGCTCACACCGAGCTTTGACTGCTATTCGTTCGAGTCCTGTTTCCATGACTGGCGGTTCTTCTCTTTGCATAGAAGGCCGAATCCTCCCCTTGAATGGAGCTCATGTTTCCCACGAACAATTCAACTTCCGCTGCCCGCTTCCCCATGTAGCCGGCTCTCCCGGCCTCGAAGTACTATCAGGCAGTCTGACTTCCGTCAGGCCTTCGGATCTTCCTCGCTGAGTCAGCTTGTCGGACCCTACAAGCCAGGCTTGAGCCTGACGGATCTCCCTTGTTCCCATGTAATCCCTCAGTTGCATGCTGACGGTAAGAACCCCGGAAGCAACGCAGCACACTCGCCATACCGCATGCTGAGTTTCTGCCTTCCCCGTAACGGGATAGGGTCGGCTGCTTCGACCACGATCGATTTCGGGGCTATGTTGCCGTGCACTGTCGTTTCGGCCTGCAACCTCCCTGTCTACGCTTCGCAATGGCCGTCGCCGGACATCACGCAAGACTTGGTTCGCGGCTGCGAGCTAGGCTTTGCCGCGGTCTCCATTTCAGGAGACTGGATTCCATGAGCTTCAAGGCACAACCCGCACAAAACCGTACGTGCGGCTTTCCCGCATACGGCTTCCACCTCGGATGAGTGGCGTCAAATCGTGCGCTGGGAAAAGGATGCAGGATGCGAGGACGAGGTATCCATCGTTCGAAGGTCGGACGATGCGAACCCAACTCGGTCGGCTGCGCTGACTGCGACGGCCAAGCATCGACCGCCACAGATCGCACAACCGATCACGGAATCGCCATAACGCCCGCTGGTTTTCGGGAAACGCATGGTATCGGTAATAGCCACTGACCACACGTTTCAGCCACGCGCCCACCGCGTTGACCGGCTCATGCATCCGCTGACGTAGCTTCGCTTTAATGAAATGAAGCGTCGCGCGCATCCGCTTGGGCACGGTCCTACGCCATGTTACGAAGTGGCCCTTGGAGGTCGTCGCACAGTAGTGCGTGAATCCAAGAAACGTGAACGTCTCCGGCTTGCCCTCCCCACGCTGTCTTCGATTGACCTGCGCGAACCGACCGAACTCGATCAATCGCGTCTTCTCCGGATGGAGTTTCCAACGCAAAGTTCGCCAACCGCTACTGGCGAGTATGCAACCGAAAGCGAAGTCATACGGGAGGGATTGCGAACCTTGCTTGCACGAGACCGCGCTGTGGAAGGCTGGCTACGGGAACAGGTGGCTCCGACCTATGGTGCCCTGAAAGCCGATCCGTCGCGTGCCTTCCCCGCGGGCGATGTACGAGCCACGCTCTCAGCCGAACACAAGAAGGTCGCAAAAAAAGGCTGATGTCCTATACGGTGATTTTCACGCCGAGTCCGAGGCGCAACCGACCGAACTGGACCGCTACATCCCCGCCGCCGCATCTCCGAAAGTGGCGGCCCGCTATACCGATTCGATCGTAACGTATTGCGAGAGCTTGCAGTCACTTCCACGTCGCGTTTTGATAGCGTTTGAGGTGGATGCCGACCCGGTGGCGATTCTCGGCGTCTTTTATGGCGGACAGGATTACGAGACATGCTCTCAGGGAGAGAATGACGGGGAGGGCTAGCTAGTCGTAAGTCTTTTATTTTGTTGGCGTCCCCGACGGGATTTGAACCCGTGTTATCGCCGTGAAAGGGCGGTGTCCTAGGCCGGGCTAGACGACGGGGACGTTTGTTCGACCCGCAGCCTTCGGGCCGGCCGGAGTCGGCCAACCTCAACTCTAGCAACTCGGAAATCACGTGTCAAAAGGCTCGCCATCCCGCCGCCAGACACAATTCCATCGTTTTTAAGCGGCACTCCCCCGTTTTGTGGGCTATAAATGCAGGTTCATGGCCCGTTATAAATACCTCGATACCCTCGTACTCATCTTCGTCGTCATCCTGCTGGTATCGAATCTGGTGGCGCAAAAGGTCTGCCGGCTCGGTCCCCTCACCATCAGCGGCGCCGAACTGCTCTTCCCCCTCACCTATATCTTTAGCGACATCTTCACCGAAGTGTACGGCTACCCGGCTTCCCGGCGCGCTATCTGGATCGGCTTCTTCGCCTCTGCCCTGCTCAGCGCCGCCGGAGCACTCGCCGTCGCGCTGCCCGCCGACCCGGGTTGGCATAACCAACAGGCCTTCGCTACCGTCTTCGGCTTCGTACCCCGCTTCGTCGCCGCGAGCCTCATCGCTTATTGGAGCGGCCAGTTTGCCAACTCATTTACCCTCGCTCAGCTCAAAATCCTCACCCGCGGACGTTGGCTGTGGACACGCACCATCGGCTCCACGATCGTCGGCCAGGCGCTCGATACCTTCCTGGTCATGTTCATCTCCTTCGCAGGCCAGGTGTCCCAGGGCACGATGGTCCGGCTGATCCTGTCCTCTTACCTCATTAAAGTTAGCTATGAGACGCTGGCTACTCCACTCACGTATTCTGTCGTCGGCTGGCTGAAACGCGTCGAGCACGTGGACGCCTACGATACCCAGGCCGACTTCAACCCCTTTTCCTTACGGAACGAAACGAAGTCCTATTGATCATTCCCGCATCCATGCGCTGTATCGATATTGGAGCACCCGGCGGCCCCGAAGTGCTTCGCGTTGTCAGCAGGCCGGTTCCGCAGCCGGGCGAAGGCGAGGTTCTGGTTCGGGTGCGCGCCGCCGGGCTGAATCGCGCCGATCTGCTGCAGCGTCAGGGGCACTATCCGCCTCCGCCGGGCGCTTCCCCCATTCTCGGGATGGAGGTTTCGGGCGAGATTGCCGAGGCCGGCACAAGCACCCGCTGGCAGGTGGGCGACGCAGTCTGTGCCCTGCTCGCCGGTGGCGGCTACGCGGAATATTGCGCCGTGCCCGAAGGGCAATGCATGGCTGTGCCCAGCGGCGTTTCTCTGCCAGCTGCCGCAGCCATTCCCGAAGCGGCCATCACCGTGTGGGCCAATCTGTTTGCACCGTGCCGCTTGTTCGCCGGAGACCTGTTCCTGGTCCAGGGTGGCTCCAGCGGCATCGGCACCATGGCGATCCAGATAGCCCGCGCGTTTGGGGCGCGGGTCGCCACTACCGCCGGCAGCGACGAGAAATGCCAGTTCTGCCGCGACCTGGGCGCGGAGGTCGCCATCAACTACCGCACCCAGGATTGGGCCACTGCGCTTGCACGCTGGTCCCAGCCCCACGGCATCGATGCCATCCTCGACATGATTGGCGGCGGCTATTTCGCTAAACACATCGACTTGCTCGCCACCGGCGGGCGACTGGTGCACATCGCCTTTTCGCACGGCAGCCTGGTCACCGTCGATTTGCGACGCATGATGAGCAAACGAGTAGTCATCACCGGTTCGACGCTTCGCCCGCGCTCGGTCGCGGAGAAGTCGTCGCTGGCGCGGGCCGTAGAGCAGGAGCTCTGGCCGCTGTTCGTAAATGGACAGCTACGGCCGATGGTGGGTGCGAGTTTTCCGCTGCAGCAGGCAGGGGAAGCCCATCAGCTCATGGAGTCAGGTCAGCACACTGGTAAGATCGTGCTCACGATCGATTGAATAAAGGCAACCTTTTCCCAGACGCGCTAAACTTTGTGAAGCAACCATCGCACCGCTCTCATCCAAGACTCGTCCCCGGGAATTTTAAAAGCATGCTGGCGACGCCAGCCGCCGCATTTGTTTGTAACTACCCTGATTTCTAGATCTGAGGACTTCGTTTTGACAAGGTTTCCCGTTTCGATGAAGCAATGTCTTTCCCTCGCCGTGCTGGCGCTCAGCGCCTGCGCCAAGCAAGCGCCGCCGCCCCCCGCCATGCAGGCGATGCCGGTGCAAACCGAGACGGTCGCGGCCGCGGCCGTGCCTCGCTACGATGAGTACGTCTCGACCATCAAGTCGCGGCGCTCCGCCACCATCAATCCCCAGGTAGATGGCAACCTGGTCAAGATCTATGCCCACTCCGGCGACCACGTGCGCGCCGGGCAGGTGCTGATGGAGATCGACCCGGCCAAGCAGGAAGCGACCGTTGCGTCTGCCCGCTCGACAGAGCAGCAAAAGCTCGCCGTCTTCGAGTACAACAAGGTCGAAGTGGAACGGCAGCGCAAACTGTTTGAGCAGGGCGTCACCAGCCGCGATGCGTTCGACCAGGCGGAACAGGCGTACAAGAACTCGCAGGCGGACTACGCATCGACCCAGGCGACGACGCTGAGCCAACGGAAACAGCTGGGCTACTATCGCATTGCTGCTCCCTTTGACGGCATCGTTGGCGACGTGCCCGTGCACCTTGGCGATTACGTTTCCGCCACCACCTTGCTCACTACCGTCGACGAAAATCGCGATCTGGAAGCCTACATCTACATCCCAACGGAAAGAGTTTCAGAGATCCGCAAGGGTCTGCCGGTAGTCATTCTCGATAATCAGGAGAATGAACTGCAGCGCACGGCGATTGATTTCGTCTCACCCCAGGTAGATGACCAACTGCAGGGGATTTTGGCCAAGGCTCCGGTAAAGGCAGACCTGGCCAAGGTACGTAACCTGCAACAGGTCAAGGCGCGCGTCATCTGGTCCAGTTCGGCGATTCCCGTAGTGCCGGTGTTGGCGGTTACCCGGCTCGGTGGGCAGACCTTCGTGTACGTCGCTACCAACCAGGATGGCAAATACTTCGCCCGACAGCGGCCCATCACGGTGGGCGACACGGTGGGCAATAACTACGCAGTCCTGAGTGGGCTTCAAAATGGGGATAAGGTCATCGTGTCGGGCACGCAGTTCCTGATGGATGGCGCTCCCGTGCAGCCGTTGGGCTGACGAAACAACAAAGTATCGAAAATCGGGAGCGTTCCCTTGGTTGATTTTTTCATTCACCGGCCAATCTTTGCCACAGTGTGCGCACTGTTGCTGATTCTCGCCGGAGCCGTCTGCATCCCGTCGCTGCCGATTTCTCTCTACCCTGAATTGGCGCCTCCCCAGGTCACCGTTACCAGCAACTACGTGGGGGCGAACTCGCAGACCGTCGAGTCGGCCGTCACCATTCCATTGGAACAGCAAATCAATGGTGTGCAGGGGATGCGCTACATCTCTTCCACCAGTTCGAATGACGGCACCAGCACCATCACCACGACATTCCAGACCGGCTACAGTCTCGACATTGCCGCCGTGGACGTACAGAACCGGGTTGCTTCCGCGCAGGGCCGTCTGCCGCAAGCGGTGACCAGCACTGGCGTTACCATCACCAAGGCGAACTCAAACTTCGTGTTCGCGGCTGCCTTCTTTGCGAAAAACAATCGCTACTCCGATCTCTTTATCAGCAACTATATCGATGTTTACGTTAAAGATGCGCTCAAGCGAATTCCGGGCGTGGGCGATGTGGTGATCTTCGGCGAGCGGCGGTATGCCATGCGATTGTGGCTTGATCCGGCGCGGCTGGCGGCGCGCGGCCTGACCAGCGCCGATGTCACCGCCGCGCTGGCGGAACAGAACGTCGAGGTGCCTGCCGGGCAGGTGGGCCAGCCTCCCTCAGACCTGAAACAGAACTACCAGATACCCGTTCGGGTAATTGGCAGGCTCTCGCAACCGGCAGAGTTTGACAACATCATCGTCAAGAAAGGAACCGGCGGCATCGTTCAGCTGAAAGATGTTGGCTATGCTGAAATTGGCGCCGAGACCTACTCCACCAGCGTGCGCTATAACGGCGTCGATGCCATTGGTGTGGGCGTGCAGCAGCTCAGCAACGCCAATGCTCTGGCGGTCGACCGGCAAGCCAAGGCCGCGTTGGACGAGCTAGCGAAGTCGTTCCCGCCCGACCTGGTCTACCAGATCCCATTTGACACCACCACGGTTATCGGCGATTCCATTCGCGAAGTGGTGGGCACTCTGGGCGAAGCAATCGTCATCGTCATCATCGTCATCTTTCTGTTCCTGCTCGACTGGCGGGCAACGATCATCCCCGCCATCACTATCCCGGTGGCGCTGATTGGTACCTTTGCCTTCATCAAGATATTTGGCTTTTCCATCAATTCGCTGACCATGTTTGGCATTACCCTGGCCACCGGCCTGGTGGTTGATGATGCCATCGTGGTGATCGAGAACGTACAGCGCCATATCAACGACGATCACTCTGACCCGCACACGGCAACTTCCGTGGCCATGGCAGAGGTCACCAGCGCCGTCATCGCCACCTCGCTGGTACTGATCTCGGTGTTCGTGCCGGTTTCGTTTTTCCCCGGCACCACGGGCATTCTCTACAAGCAGTTCTCGCTCACCATCGCATTCTCCATTGCTATCTCGGCCTTCAACGCGTTGACGCTGACGCCGGCACTGGCGGCGATTCTGCTACGCGGCGAGAAACATAAGCGCGGATTATTGGGGTGGATCGACCGCGGCATCATTGCCAGCACAGTTTTCTATGGCAAGGCGATCCGCCAGGTGTTGCGCGTTCGCTACGTTGTGCTGCTGCTGTTCATCGCCGGACTGGCCGGAACGGGCTACCTTTATACGCACGTGCCCACGGCCTTTCTGCCGACCGAAGATCAAAACTACCTGCTCTGCATTGTGCAGACGCCACCCGGCGCTTCGCTTACCTACACCAGCGAAGTTGCTGACAACGCAGTGAAGCTCATTCGCAAAAATGACGATGTCTACGGAACGTTTGCCGTCATGGGCTTTAGTCTCAGCGGCGGTAGCTCATCCAATTATGGTCTTATCTTTGTTCCCTTGAAGTCGGTGGATCTGCGCACCAAGAAGGGTCCGGGCCACACCGCAGCCGATATCTTCCACGATCTCTCTCCCAAACTCTTCGGGGTGCCTGGGGGCATTGTGGCGATCTTTGAACCACCCGCCATTCAGGGCGTAGGCAGCTTCGGCGGATTTGCCTTTGAGCTCCAGGATCTGGGCCGCAATACGCTGGGCGATCTGGATCGCGTGGCTCACCAGATCATCGGAGCCAGCCGCCAGGGTAAGGAGCTTACCAACCTTTACACCAGCTACACGGCGAGCGACCCGCAATTGTTGATCTCGATTGATCGCGTCAAGGCGAAGGCGCTGGGCGTGCCTTTCAGCCAGATCAGCTCGACGTTGAGCGTCTTCATGGGCTCGGCGTATGTCAACGATTTCAACTACAACAACCGGTCTTACCGGGTTTATGTGCAGGCCCGGCAGGGGGCTCGCATGACTCCGGCCGATCTGCGCAAGTTTTATGTGCGCTCGGATACCGGGCAGATGGTCTCGCTCGACAACCTGGTAACAGTGGCCCAACAATCGGGTCCGCAGGTGATTAGCCATTACAACCTGTTCCGGTCAGCGGAGATCGATGGCTCGGCGGCGCCCGGCTACAGCACCGGTCAGGGTCTGGCGAATATGGAAGCGCTGGCCAAGAAGAACATGATTCAGGGGATGACTTATTCCTGGACCGGGTTATCGCTCGAAGAGGTGGAAGCGGGCGGCAAGGCGGTGCTGATCTTTGGCCTGGGGTTGCTGGTGGTTTACCTGACGCTCTCTGCGCAGTATGAGAGCTTTGTGCTTCCGTTTATCATCCTGCTGGCGGTGCCGACCGCGATTCTCGGCGCCCTGGGATTGGTTGCACTGCGGGGCATGGCGAACGACGTCTATTGTCAGATCGGCCTGGTGATGCTGATCGGGCTTTCGGCGAAGAACTCTATTTTGATCGTGGAATTTGCCGAGCAGATTCGCGGCCACGGTAAGACGATTTTCGAAGCCGCGATTGAAGCGGCCGAGCTTCGCTTGCGCCCGATTCTGATGACTTCGTTTGCCTTCATTCTGGGCGTGATGCCGCTCTATTTTGCTACGGGCGCCGGCGCCATGGGACGACGTTCGGTCGGTACCACGGTGGTTGGTGGCATGTTGCTCTCAACGATCCTGAACCTGGTGTTCATACCAGTGCTGTATGTGCTGGTGAAGTCGATGCTGGAATTCTTTAGCCGGAAGAAGCCACCCGCTCCGGCTCAGTTGTAGAACGGCGTTGCCGACCGGCTTTGGGAATGAAATAGTTTCCCATGGGTGAGCGGGTGGGATCCACGAATGCCGGACTAACCGCCTTTGATCCCACCCTTTGCCAAGAACGCAAAGGATGGGGGCACCCGGAATTTGGTGGTGCGTCCGCGCGCTCATCACGTTAGGGCGCTTGCGAGGCCAGGTAGCCGGTAATGGCTACGATGTCTTGTACGGTCAGCTTGGCCACTACGCCTTTCATCATCGGCGCCATCGATCCGTTACGGTTACCTAATTGGAAGTCGATGATTTGCCGAGTCATCTGGCTCGGCGAACGGCCCGCAATCGACGGAATGTTTCCCGTTCCTTTCAGGTCGGCACCGTGGCACATGGTGCATGGCATCGTGGTTCCATTGCCACCGGTGGTGACCAGTGCTTTTCCCTTTTCCAGGCTTCCTTTGGGCACATAGGCAATGAAACCCGAGGTAGGGTCGCGCAGTTCCGTTCGTTCCAGATTTTCTGAAACCTCGATCACGCGGTCGCCAATTGGCTCGTTGCCACCACCGTCGATTACGACCATCATGCCGCTCGCTGGCTTGGTTTTGGGCACTTCTTCCACCTCGACCACGCGAATCCAGGGCTTTGGCTTGATCGAAGAAAAATAGGCGGCGGCGGCTTTCACGTCTTCATCGGTCGCAGACTTGGCCAGCTTTACCATGTTGGTGACAGAAAGCATGTCAGGGTCAGAACCCTTGCGCGCGCCGCTCTTGAACTCGGCCATCTGCTGGATGATGTAGGCCTCAGGCAAGCCGGCAACACTTGCGTTTTCCGGGCGCCCCTGTCCGTTGGGCAAGTGGCAATGGCCACAGGAATAGACATCCGGCTTACGCCCATGGGCAACGATATCCGGCATCGGCGGGTGCGCATCCGGGTACCAGTCCGGAACGACCCAGATGTTGCCAATCTCTGCCTTGGTGTACGCAGCTTTGCTGCCGGGAAGATGTTGTAGCTGGGTGCTGGGGGCCGTGGATGCTGGCGTAAAGTGGCCAGGAAAGGCCCAGATGGGTAACTTTTCCGGTAGGGCCTGGGTGAAGGCGGCGGTGGTCAGGGAAAAAGCGACGGTAAGAGCCAGGTGTCGGGGTTTCAAGCGGATTCTCAGGCCTCCATGCAGGAAGCCTGAGAATAGCAATGATTGGGAGCGGCGACAATCGCGGAGAGCGATTTAATAACTGGAAAAGCGCAGTGCGGCCTTCAATTCCAACCGCAACTGCTGATTCTTCACCAGCAGGTCGGCCACCAGCTTTTGCAGCCTGGCGTTCTCCAACTCTAATTCTGCGGGCGTCATCTCCCGATGCGCGGCCTCGGCATGCAAGTTCATCTCATCCCTCCTGTGTTTGTGGGCCGCAACGGCCGCGCATCCCGCGGCTGAATCGCTCCCGCTCTTCGGGTGACATTTTTTCCCATCGTTCCGCCATCCGGTGGCGCCAATGCATGCCTCCCCGGCCGTGAAAGCCGCCGAAGAGAATCTTGCTCAGCACCAGGATGCCGACGGCCTGCCAGAAGCTAATCGCATGCCAGCCCACCACGGCGGGGATGAGCCAGTTCCACAGGTGTTGTACGATGGTCCCGAACAATGCAACTGCGACGATTGCTATTAGAATAATTCCAGGTACTTTGTAATACCATTTCTTCCTCATACTTTGCCTCATTTCCTCGTGAATTCTTCATAGATCGAACGCAGTCTGCGGCGCAGATGGAGCACCGCGTAATGCTTGCGCGACAACAACGTGTTCACGCTCACACCGGTTTCTGCCGATAGTTCTTTGAAACTCTGCCCTTCCCATTCGTGGGCAATGAAGACGGCGCGCTGCTCCTCCGGTATTTCCTGCAGCGCTTCATCGATCTCATCGAGCAGCACGCTGCGCGCGAACACTGCCTCAGGCCCGCTATCGGGCGACGGCAACAGGTCTTCTAGCGATACGGGCACGTCGTCATCGTCGCAGTACTTTGCGGCGGTCAGCGATTCCAGCTTGCGGCCGCGAAAGCGATCGATGATCCGGTTCTTTGCCACGCGAAACAGCCACGCGCTCACCTGCTCGATCGGCTTCAGCAGCCGGTATGCCTCGATCAGCTCGATGAAGACTTCCTGCAAGATGTCTTCCGTCGCCTCGCGATCAGGAACATGCTTGCGGATGTAATTGCGCAGGCGCGACTGGTCTCGCTCCATCGCCTGCGCGATCCACTGGTCCTGCTCCGCGGTTGCCTGGTCCAGACTCGACATCGTTGATCTCTAACGTGAAGACGTGAGCAGGGGGAGAATATTGTGGCCAAACGTAAAAAAGGGCCTCGCCGTGTGGCGAGACCCTTTTCCCGAATACCGAAACGCTGGTTAGACGTTAAAGGAGGATCCACATCCACAGGTACTTTTTACGGCGGGATTATCAAACTTGAACCCGGCGGCCTCAAGGGTTTCTACATAGTCGACCAGGCATCCATTCAGATACATGAGTGAGGTTGCATCGACGAAAACCTTCAGGTCGTCGAATTTGAAAACCTTGTCCATCATGCCGGCCTGGTTTTCAAACGACATCGAGTACTGGAAACCGGAGCATCCGCCACCCACCACGCCGATGCGAAGGCCGGCCGGCAAAGGATCTTGCGTTGCCATGATCTCGTGGACCTTGGCGATCGCCTGGGGCGAAAGGGTCAAGGGCATGGCTACAGGATTAAGATTGGTTACTGGTTCAGCGACACTTGTTGACATGTGGTTATCTCCCTGTACTTGCCTGTAGTTACTAGTTTAGCCCCAGAGATCGGGATAGGACAAGCCTTCTGACAAAGAGATGCGCCGGGCCGTGTCGAGGATTCCGATCAAACCTTAACGTACGGTAACTTTGCCCGCGATGCCATCGAACTGGCTCTCGGTCAGCAACCCGGACTTTACCAGGTCATGACTGGAGGTATAGGGCCGGTGCTCGATGATCTGCCGGGCCTTGCCCACGGAAATGCCGGGAAGCGCCGCAAGATCGGCTTCGGACGCGTCATTCAAGTCGAGGCGGCCGCCTGTGGGGGCACTTTTGTTGTCAAGACCCTGCTTGACCCCGGCGGCGACGTCGTTCACCGTCTGCTCCGCATTTTTCGCGGCCACCCGGGCATCGGCCAGGGCGACCTTCGACTCCTGTTTGGCGTTCTCGGTAGCCTGGGCGGCCTGCTCCTGCAAGCGCTGGTCAGAGGCTGGCGGATTGTTGCAGGAAGTCAGGAAAACCATTCCCAAAACGGTCGAAACGACCACAAGGTGCCTTTGCGTCTGCTGCTTGCCGTTCATACGTTCTCGCTCCTCAACCAACTCACTGCAATGAGATGCGGGGAATCGGTTCGGTAAACGAAAAAGTTCTGGGCAATCGACCCTCGCAGGGACTATATTGCTCAGCCGTAAGCCCTCGCTACCCTCTGAGCCCGCCAAATCCGGACCCGCTCGGTACCTGGACTTTTTGAGCATCCCCGGGAGGCTAATATGCACGTCGTTCCGATGCTGTGGATTGTTTGGGCAGTATTTGCAGGGATTCTTCTGATGCTGCTGCTCTATCGTGGAACCATTACCCGCTACGAAGACGATCAGTTATTTCTGGATGACATTTCTGATCGGGCGCACAAAGAGAATGACGCCATCATCCGCAAATTAGATAAAATCAAGCCCTTTTTGCGGGTGTTTACCGGCGTCACCAGCGTTTTGACCGCGGCCATCATCGGGATCTACGCCTGGGACGCGATCAAAACCTTCTACATGTAGAAGTCGTTGGGTTTCAGGTGTGAGCGGCGCCCTAAGGCTGAGCAGGGCGCCCCGGGGTGAGGTGTTGCTTATTGCACCTTTATTGCACTTGGGCAATCGTTCCCTTTGCGGTGACCTCTATCTCCACCTGCTTGCTGACCCGGAACAGGAACTTGCTCGGATTTTTCATTCCCCACGCCACGTAGGGCACGGTGAAACGAGCGGTTGCGGTCACCGCGCCTGCGGCGAGCTGTACCTTGAGCGGCATCTCCAGCGGATGATCTGCCCCGTGGATGTTGAAGGTGCCTTCGCCGATTAAACTCTGAGTTCCATCACCCTCCTTGAAGGTTCCCTTCATCTGGGTGGGATGGAAAAAAATGGCGGGGTAGCGGTTGCTTTCCAACACCTCATCCTGCATGCGTTTGTCGCGCTCGGCATTACCACTCTCTCCGGTGGTGGCATCGACCAGAATTTCTCCCTCAGCCATGCCGGTTGCGGGGTTTAGAAAAAACTCCCCGCTCTTCAACTTGAAGGTGCCGTGGGTCGTGTGGAGGCCCGCGAGCTTCCAGTGGATCTCGGTCTGTGCAGGATCGAGCGTCACCTTCAGGCCCTTGTTCTGCGCCTGCAGGAGCGGCACCATCAGGAACATCAGGGCGGGGATGCAGA
This sequence comes from uncultured Acidobacteriaceae bacterium, assembly GCA_963834445.1. Taxonomy (GTDB): domain Bacteria; phylum Acidobacteriota; class Terriglobia; order Terriglobales; family Acidobacteriaceae; genus PALSA-350. The sequence goes on along the minus strand of CAWIBU010000009.1, from coordinate 476,057 downwards.
TTCTTAATGACGTGCTGATTTTTCTCACCAGGCCCTCGTAATCGGTTCGGGTTGTGAAACAGGAAACTTGAGAGCGGCGGCTATGCTGGTCTGAAGGCTAGCATAGCGCTGGATATGAGATGCGGCCGGCGCAGGGTCGCCGCGTGTCTGCATGGGCCGGTGGCCAGATGATTACTCGCAACGGCCTCGGCAGCAAGGGCTGAATTTTCGTGAAAAAAGTGCGCACTAAGCGCACTAAGCGCACTAAGCCCCCCTCCCCGTGGCCTACCGGCTGCTTGTCTTAATGGGACAGAGCCTTGAGAGCGGCCATTGCTTCCCGCTGCAGTACCGTTTCCAGGGCCTGGCCTACAAACAGAAGTGTAGGGGCGGAGGACGTTGGCAGGGTGGCCAGTTCGCTCAGTTGGGCGGAGGCGTATGCGGCCTCCGGCCGGGACACATCGGTTACCGTTACGCAGGGGGTGACCGCGGGCAAGCCGCTCGCCACGAGGGAAGCGGCTACTTGCTCCAGGTCCTGACCGGGCATATAGATCGCCAGGGTTGCGTCTTTGGGCAGCGCTCCTGGCCAGAGCTTTGGGGTTGGCTCGGTTCGCGCAGCGTGGTGCCCGCTGAGCACAATGAGCTTTGAGGAGACTCTCCGGTCGGTGAGCGAAGCCTCTAAAAAGGCTGCGGCTGAGGAGGCTGCCGTCACTCCCGGCACCACTTCAAACGGCACCCCCGCTGCTCGCAAGGCGTCGATTTCTTCCGCAGCCCGGCCAAAGATCATCGGGTCGCCGGATTTAAGGCGAATCACAGCCAACCCTCTTTGCGCCGACTCAATCATCAGGTCGTGGATGGCAGCCTGGGTGATCTTCTTTTTGCCGCAGCGCTTGCCTACGCTGATGATCAAGGCTTCTTTGCCCGCCAGATCAAGAATGGATTGGGGCACCAGGTCATCATGCAAGACCACCCCGGCCCCGGCTAATAGCCGCGCGGCCTTCAGGGTCAACAAATCCGGGTCGCCGGGGCCGGCGCCCACCAGGTAGACCTTGCCGGTTTCTGGCTTCGCGGCCACAGAAGCCCTTGCCGGGCACCCGGCCAGGGCACACAGCTCGCGATGCGCTAACTCGTGGAGCAGCGCCTTGCGTTCCGCACCCGCGGGCATGATCTGCAGCACTTCACGGCGCAGTTGCCCCAGATCTTCCAGCCATGGTCCCAGATCCTGCGGCAGTTGGGCATCGATCTCACGCCGCAAGCGCTGCGCGACTGCAGGGCTTTCTCCGGCAGTCGAGATGGCGATTTGCAGCGCGCCCCGTTGCACAATCGATGCGAAGAAGAAGTCGCACAGCGGCGGATCGTCGGCGGTGTTGCACAGGATCGCGCGGCGGGAGGCTTCTTCAAATACGGCCCGGTTGACGGCGCGGTCATTGGTGGCCGCAATAATCAATTCACACCCGGGCACATCGTCCGGCTCATAGCAGCGCGACAGCCATTCGATTTCACCCGCGGCACTCAGATGCTGGATGCGCTCGACTGCCTGGGGAGCGATCACGCGGATGCGCGCTCCACAGCGCAGCAGGCTTTCGACCTTTTCGAGACCGATAGGGCCGGCGCCCACGATCACGCACTGCTTGCCCTCGAGCTTCAGAAAGAGGGGAAAAAGGTTCGCGTTGTAAACGCGCTCACTCAACGTGCTTACCACCGACGGGCGCGGCGTCCCTGGTCACCGGCTCGAGCACCTCACCGGCCAACTGCTCACGTAAATGCTCGTCGCTCGAGCGCCCGAAATAGGCCCGCAGATTCTCGCCCGGGTGGCGCTCTTCCAGATACCCACCCAGCAGCCGTTCCAATGCATCGGGTACTTCAGTTGCCAGGCATCGATAGCCGATGGGTCGCGCCGTTTTTTGATGCAGGCCTACTGAGCCGCCCACGCAAAAGTAGTAGGCATCTTCCAGTTTGCCTTCGTGCTTGAGCTTCTTGCCTTCCATGCCGATGTCGGCTATCCAGTGTTGTCCGCAGCTATTGGGGCAGCCGGTCACATGCAACTTGAGCTGCTGGTCGAATGCCGGCAGGCGCTCTTCCAGCTCATCGACGATCCAGCGGGTAAAGCCTTTGGTCTCGGTAATGGCCAGCTTGCAGAACTCGCTGCCGGTGCAGGCGATGGCGCCGCGCCAGAACGAAGAGCCTTCGACGGGTAGCCCGAGGGCCTCGAGCTCACGGGCCAGCTCTGCCGCCCTGTTCGTGGGCACATTGACCACGATCAGATTCTGCATGACGGTGGTGCGCAACTGACCGTTGCCGTATTCCCTGGCCAGCGCGGCCACTGCCTTCAATTGTGCGGCCGTCATACGTCCACGCAATACGGAAAGGCCGACGAAGCTGAGGCCCTCCTGCTTCTGCTTGTGGATGCCTACGTGGTCGCGATACACATCGTCGGGAATCGCTTCTTCGACGGCCGGGTCCAGCTGGTAGCCGAGCCGCCGATTCAGGTCGGCAAGGAAGGTCTCGGCCGTCCAGCCTTCGCGCAGAAATAGATGCTTCATGCGGGCCCGGTCGCGGCTTTCACGCAAGCCCTGCTGGTCGCGAAAGAGCTCCGTGATTTTGCGGACAACGGCGGCGACCTGGTCCTGCTGGACGAAGGCATTGAGGCGCACCGCAAGGTGGGGATCGGCCGAGAGACCACCGCCCACGCGCAGAGAAAATCCTGTCTCCCGACCTTTGGCGGTGGTACGCACTGCGGGCGTCAGGCCAATGTCGTTGATTTCAGGATAAGAACACCAGGACGAGCAGCCGGTGATCGAAACCTTGAATTTGCGGGGCAGATTGTAGAGCTCAGAGTTACCGGTGAGGTCCCCAGCCGCTGCCAGGGCAAAAGGGGACGCATCGAGAACTTCATCCGCAGACAGGCCGGCCAACGGGCAGCCGGTCACGTTACGCACAACGTCGCCACAGGCGCCGCGCGGGTTGAGCCCGGCAGCGTCCAGCCGCTCCACGATGCCCGGCAAATCTTCGATGGTCAACCAATGGAGTTGAATGGCCTGACGGACGGTGATGTCGACGAGGTCGCGGCCGCATTTGGCCGCGATGTCCGCAATCACTTCCAGCTGCTCCGAGCTGGCGATCCCATTGGGCAGGCCGATGCGCATCATGAAGTAGTCGGTGGCCTTGCCTTCACCTCCCTTGCCGCCCAGTACGCCGGCCCCATCCCCCTGGGTGTACACGCCCCACCATTTGAAGTATGCGGAAGCCCATTCCGGGAGCACGGAGGCCCTGCCGGCTGCGGCAAAGGCGCGCACTTCATCGAACGCCGCCCAGGGATTCTTCTCCCGCTTCAACCGCTCCATGCGCTGCGCTTTTGTTTCCTTAACCTCAGCCATTGCTGTTCTCCCGCAGTGCAAGCAGATAAAAGATTGATCTAAAACGAAAAACCCGGGTGTGGCTGATCGCCGACACCCGGGTTTCCGAAAGATGATGACTAGCTAAATCTCTAGGACGGACCCGTGCGGCGTGATGGGATCACGCGACAGCCAGCGCTACGGCGACAGTACAAAGACATGCTTTAACCGTAACCCCACGGTGGCTTCAAGTCAATACGTCTGAAGTGTCAGGCGGGTCAATCGATTGCGGCGCTTACCTGGTGGCGGATGTCGGCGCCGCGGATCCAGAAGATCACATCCCGGGAAATGTTGGTGGCGTGATCGGCAATCCGCTCCAGGGCGCGGGCGATGATGATGGCATTCAGGGCTTGCAGACTGATCTCCGGGTGCTGCTCCATGACCTTCATCAACTCAGTGCGGGCTACACGGTTCATGAGGTCGATCTCGTCGTCCATGACCACGACGGCCTCGGCAGACTGGGCATCGGCATCGAGCAGAGACTGAATGGCCGAACGAACCATGCGCGAGGCATGTTCGCCCATCGACTCAATATCCACCGGCAGTTCCACGGCCGGATAGGCAAGCAATTCCTGGGTGCGGATGGCAATGCTCATCGACTGGTCGCCGACGCGCTCAAGATCGCCGTTGATTTTGATCACGGCGAGAATGAAGCGTAGATCGATGGCCATCGGTTGTTCCTGGGCGAGCAACTCGTAGGCCATCTCGTCCACCTCGCGCTGCGCGGTGTTGATGGCGGTCTCGTTCTCGCGCACGTATTGGCAGAGGCCGGCGTCTCGCTGCAGATAGGCCTCAACGGAGGAGCTGACCGCCTGCTGCGAGAGCGCCGCCATGGCCAGCAACTTATCTTTGAGAGCGGCGAGTCGTTGCTGAAAGTGGATGCGTGGCAAAATAACCTCTTTTATAAATTGTGCAGCACGGTTGTGACAGTTTGAAGAAAATCGCTGGTTTTGTGGGTTCGATTGCCGGCGGGTGGCCGCTCCTCACGAACAAAATCGCTGGGACAGGACTTGCGAGCTCACTCGTTGGGCCTTGGTTTGGGGGAAAGGCGCACCGCAGATCCCTCCACTTCGCTACGGTCGGGATGACAAACTTTTTGCAAAACGAGAGCCGGAAATACCCCACCGCACGACCAAAAACAAATTTGTTATGCCGCCGGCAGCGTAGCGGGGTGGAGGGATCTGCTTTGCGTTCATCTACATAGCTTCCGCTCCGCTTCGCGGGTGGCCTCGTAAATCTGCTCGAAAGAGTCCACGGCGTAGAGAACCGGTTGCATTTCTGAGGTGGAGAACTCCTGATTCAAGACCTGATCCACATCAAAATCGCGAATCTCCGGCCCACCTTCGATCACGTAATTGGATTCGCCCTGGGAGGAGATGAGGCCGCTGCCGTAGAGCCGGTAGCCGCCCTTTTGCCGAATCACTCCAAACTCGACTGTAAACCAGAACAGGCGCCCCATCTTCTCGAGCGCTTGCTTGTCGGTCAGGGCTGCGCAGACCGTCCCATAATGCTGCAGGAAATCGGCAAAGACCGGGTGCGCGTGCATGGGAACATGGCCAAAGACGTCGTGGAAGATATCGGGTTCGGGAATATAGGCCAGCGACTCCCGGCTACGCAGCCAGGTGGTGGTGGGAAACTTGCGGGCTGCCAGCATGGCAAAAAAAGCGTCTGGTGGCAGAAAGCCGCTTACTGGCGTCGCGCACCAACCACTACGCGGCCTAAGCCGCTGATTCACCTCGGCCAGGTTCGGAATGAGGTCGGCCCTGAGACCGATCTGGTGAAACCCCGCCAGGTATTCCTCGCAGGCATGGGCTTCGATCTGGGGCATGCGCCTTCCCACCAGTTCTGCCCAGGTGGCGTGTTGCCCAGGCGTGTAGGCAGCCCAGTCCTGCTGGATCAGATAAGGCTCGGCGGCCCCCAGTGTCGCTGCGCTGCTAATCATCAGATTCTCTTACCTTTCATAGGATGCCGGCGCTCGCCTTTGGTCGCTTCTGCGCATCCAAAGAGTGGCAGAAGAATTAATAGCCCGAAATGGTTATGCCCTTACTGTCATCGTACCTTTCGAGGCCTATCCAAGCACCTACTCGAAGGTATATCTTTCTTCCGGCTCTCAGAGATGAGAGCGACCCAAGGAGTAACGCAAGAGTTATGGCTACGCTTACGCATCCCGAAACCCAAACAAAACAGGAAGTTCTTCAACTGAATGGCACCGATTATGTTGAGTTCTACGTCGGCAACGCACGCCAGGCCGCCTATTTTTATCGCGTGGCGATGGGCTTCAGCCTGGTCGCTTACTCCGGACCGGAAACGGGGCAGCGCGACCGCGCCTCTTATGTTTTGCAGCAAGGCAAGATCCGGTTCGTACTAACCACCCCTTTACGCCCCGACAACGAAGTAGCGGAGCACATCCGCCTGCATGGCGATGGCGTGCGCGACATTGCGTTATGGGTGGATGATGCCAGGCTGGCATGGAAAGAGACCGTGCGGCGAGGCGCGCGCAGTGTGGAAGAGCCGCACGAAATAAAAGACGAGCACGGCAGCGCGCGCATGGCTTCGATCGCTATCTATGGCGACACGATTCACACCTTTGTCGAGCGCAAGAACTACCGCGGACCGTTTCTTCCGGGATATGTTGCCCGGACGGAAGATTCGCTCGCTCGCCCGACAGGCCTGTTGCATGTCGATCACGTGGTCGGCAATGTGGGCTGGAACGAAATGAACCGCTGGGTAGATTTCTATGCGGAAGTGATGGGTTTCTCTCTCTACCAGCACTTCGACGATAAGGACATTTCGACGGAGTACTCGGCATTGATGTCGAAAGTGATGGCAAATGGCAACGGGCGGGTGAAGTTCCCTCTCAATGAGCCTGCCGAAGGCAAAAGGAAGTCACAGATCGAGGAGTTTCTGGAGTTTCACCACGGGCCCGGTGTGCAGCATATCGCGCTGGCCACCAACGACATTCTTTACACGGTGGCCCGGTTACAGGAGCAGGGGATCGAATTTCTGCGCGTGCCTCATTCCTACTACACGCAGTTGCAGGCGCGGACCGGCCGAATCGATGAGCCGCTCAATGAACTGGAGAAACTCGGTATTTTGGTCGACCGCGACGACGAAGGCTACATGTTGCAGATTTTCACGCGTCCCGTTGAAGACCGGCCGACCCTGTTTTTCGAGATCATTCAACGGAAGGGCAGCCGCAGCTTCGGGAAGGGTAATTTCAAAGCTTTGTTCGAGGCCATTGAGCGTGAGCAAGCAGATCGCGGCAACCTGTAGATGCTGGCTTTCGATCCGGCAAATCATACCCCCGGTGAGATCTATAAGTTGATGATTGGGGCGATCGTGCCCCGGCCGATTGCCCTGGTCTCGACCGTGGATGAGGGAGGTGTGAGGAACCTGGCGCCCTTCAGTTATTTCACTGCCTGCAGCGCGAATCCTCCGGTGGTGGTCTTTTGTCCGGTGATGCGCCCGGTGCCGGCCGGGGCGAAAGACACGCTGCGTAACATCATGGCGACGCGCGAATTCGTCGTCAACATCGTGTCGGAGGAGTTCGCCGGAGGCATGAACGCCACCGCCGCCCAGGTGCCGCCGGAGGTCGACGAATTCGAGCTTTCCGGGCTGACGCCGATCCCGAGTGACTTGGTGAAACCGGCTCGCGTGGCTGAAAGTCACATTCACATGGAGTGCCGGCTACGGCAGGTGGTGCATGTGAGCGACCAGCCGGGCGGGGGGAGCCTGGTGCTGGGTGAAGTTCTCCGCTTCCATGTGCGCGAGGATCTTATCGATAATTTCCGCATCGATCCGGAGAAGCTCCGGGCCATCGGCCGCATGGCTGGGTCCACCTACATCCGCACCACCGACCGCTTCGACCTCGAACGGCCCTGACCTGCTTGACGGATGTACTAGGATCATAGGTTGAGGGCCCTATGCGAACTCTGCTGGCAATCGGACTGACATGGTTGCTGTTATCGCCAGGCGCTGGCGCGAAACAGACGAATAAGCCCGATTTGAGGGTAATGGTTACGATGGATATGGCTGCGCCTGAGCAGCAGCCCATCCTCGACATCCACCTGATCAACCAGTCGGGGCATTTGTTACACATTCCGGATCCACCTCTGCTTTGCAAGAGTGCGCCCGGTGCGCTGTCGCTGGAGGTGAAGTTCACTCCGGAGAATTCCAATCAGCCCCAGGCGACCATTGACTGTGGGCTTGAGGTGGATGGCAGTGGGCTACCCGACATTCGCGAGCGGGCCAGGAATTGGCTGGCAATCAAGCCGGGGCAAAATTATGAGGCGAGGCGCCCGCTGGCGATGGGCGTCGACACCAATGCGCACGGGACTTATGAATTTCACGTGGTTTACAACGGTCCCAGCGCAACCCCGGCCGACGATGAAAAGTTAAAGGCCGCTGGGATTGCCGTTCCCAACGGCCGGTTCGAGTCAGACAAGCTGACCTACAAGATCAACGCCCCCAAACAATAGCGATCAGCCAACGGTATTGATCAGGGTTCCGATGCCGGTAATGGTGATGTGGATTTCATCCTGCTGGTGGAGGGTGAATTCATCGGGCGGAACAATACCGGTTCCGGTGAGCAGGAAGCAACCGTTAGGAAAGCTGTTGTCACGGTAAAGATACTCGAGCAGGGTACTGAATTTGCGTTTCAACTCGGTCAGCGCGGTGGCACCGGTAAAGACCGCCTCGCCGCCGCGCAGTATTTTCAGATGGATTTCAGTTGAGGGTGGGATAGGTTCCGTGGCCACCAGGATTCCGGGGCCAAGGGCGCAGCTTCGGTCATATACCTTGGCCTGCGGCAGATACAGGGGGTTCTCACCCTCAATGTCTCGCGAGCTCATGTCATTGCCGATGGTGTAGCCCACGATCTTTCCCCCGGGGCTGGCGAGGAGTGTCAGTTCTGGCTCGGGCACAGACCAGGTGGCGTCCTGCCGAATGGCTACCTTGCCGCGGTGGCCGACCACCCGACTCGGGGTAGCTTTCAGAAACAGTTCAGGACGTTCCGCGGTATATACGCGCTCATAGAAGTCGCCTCCCCCGGCGACCTTGGCTTCCTCCATCCGCGCGTTACGGCTGCGGTAGTAGGTGACCCCAGAGGCCCATACTTCCTGGTTGACGATGGGCGGCAGGAGCAGGTGCTCGATATCCGCGAAGGAGTTGGCGGCCATTGGTTTGAGTAGATTTTTTGTCAGGTAGGCTTCGAGGTCCTCACGGATAAGCAGTTGGTCCCAGGACGCGTCGCCGCCTGTGTAGAAGTGATCCTGATACTCAACGATGTAGCCGCCGGCGGTGCGATAAAGTTTCATGCTTGGCTTGCTCCTGCTCAAGGAGTCTATCGTGCCGGAAACGTGCTGCCAATTTTCAGGAAGGTGAAAATGTAAAGCGATCGGTGATCGCAGATTGGTTATCCCGATTTCTAACGGCGGGGGCAGGATTTGCGAGCTCACTCGTGGGGCCTTGGTTTGAGGGAAAGGCGCACAGCAGATCCCTCCACTTCGCTCCCCCGAATTCCTGTTGAAGTTGATGGCGCTGGCGAACTTCATGCGGCTTTCCTTAATGAAAGCCGCACACGTGGATCTGTCTGACATGGCGAAACAGGAATTCGGGTCCGCTACGGTCGGGATGACAAATTTGTTTGGGGGACGGGCTTAAAGATTTGCTTGAGGGACGGCTTAAAAGCAAGCGCTCTCCGCGTTTATTCCTCCCTTAACTTGCCGACAGGCCAGTCAGCTCCTCCCAATGAACAAATTTGCTTGAGGGACGGGTTTGAAAAGCAAACGCTCTCCGCGTTCATTCCATCCTTAACTTGCCGCAGGCAAGTCAGCTCCTCCCAATGAACAAAATGGCTGGGGCCGGATTTGCGAGCTCACTTGGAGGGCCTTGGTTTGGGGGAAAGGCGCACCGCAGATCCCTCCACTTCGCTACCCCCGAATTCCTGTCGAGGTTGGTGGCGCTGGCGAACATCATGCGGTTTTCCTTAATGAAAGCCGCACACGCGGATCTGTCTGACGTAGCGAAACAGGAATTCGGGTACGCTACGGTCGGGATGACAAATTTGTTTGGGGGGACGGGTTTAAAAGCAAGCGCTCACCGCGTTCATTCCATCCTTAACTTGCCGCCAGGCAAGGCGGCTCCTCGGGATGACAAATTTGCTTGTGGACGGGCTTAAAAATTTGCTTGCGGGACGGGGGTTGAAAGTTTGTTTGAGGGATGGGCTTTGACGGGATTGAGTAGGGTTCCGCGCGCCAGCACTCCGAAGAGTGGTGACACGCGGATTCGTGGACAACTACTTCTGTTGCAGGGTGTAGGATTGCGCGGCGGTTCCGTTGCAATCATATTGTTGTACCTGGAGGCCAACGGTTGAAGAAGCGCCGGGGACATCCAGACATTTGGAGCTGTTGCGAACCACGAATTTCCAGGCGCCATTGCCTAACGAGATGGGCATCCACTGCTGGTTGGTGCCGCCCCCCTGGCCCCATAACTGCACTTTGATCCCGTCTGCAGTCGCCCATATGCCGCCAGTCACATCCCAAACCACGTTACCCGCCGGCCGGCTCACTACCTGGTAGTAGCCACTGTTGATCGGCTGGAATTGCCACTCCTGGCTGGCTTGCGTGGCACCGCAACTGTCTTGCACGACCTGGGTTCCATTGCCCGTGCCTCCTGCCGCATCCAGGCATAGTTTGCTGTTGGTGTTGACGACCGCATACCAGGCCGTACTCGAGATGGTCCCTGAACCGCCCGAACCACTACTCGATCCGCCGCCGCCATTGGAATCGAGCGAGGGGTTGGTTGGGCCGACGACCAACCCATTGGAGCTGATCTTGCCCAACCACGTGGAGTATTCGCTGGCTTCCATGGCCAGGGTGATCGGATTGGCCGAGATTCTCTGGTTGGTCGAGTAAAAGCTGTTATTGCTGGGAAAGTATTCGTCATTGCGATAGCCATCCCAGGCGCACCGCGCGGCCCAGCACATCCACCCCACGGTGTTGTTGTACATGTTGTTGTTGTACATGGAGCCGTTCTTAACATTCCCGTATACGTCGTAGACCGTCAGGGCGACGTTCTGCGATTGGATGTGGGTGCCATCCGGCAGCAGGCCACTGGAAAGCACCCGGTTGTTATAGACGACGTTGTCGTGGCCGGAACCGATTTCGAGGCCCATGTTGACCGTGCCAACGATCTGGTTGTTGTAAATGCTATTAAAGGCGGTCGCGGTGGCGGGCGTGTCGCTGCTCGAACCGTCGGTGGAGTAGCCACCGCCGTTATAGCCGCTCTGCGCGGGACTGTAGGGATACGCACCTTGAATGAAGTTATCGTGAATGAGTACCGGGCTGCTGGCCGTACCGCTGGTATCGAACATATTGATGTTTTCGTTAACCAGGCTTTGGCCTGGATAATTGATGATTTCGTTCCAGGCGATCTGCATACCGGGCACGGAATTCACGTTGCTGATCTGGATAGCGTGGGCCCACTGCCAGTTGGTTTGGCCGGGCAGATAGCCACCCTTGCCGTCGCTCTTGGTGCCCAGAATATTGCGGCCACGATTGTTCAATATTGTAATCGTCTCAGTGCCATTTGCATTGCCACCATAACCGCGAACATATATGCCAAAGAGCACGTTTTCGAAGTAGCTGTTTTGCACGTCGAGCAGGGCCGGATGCTGGGCATCGACAAATATGCCATTGGTAAGCCCAGCAACATTAGGGTTGACGCCGACCGCAACTACATTTTTGACCGTCAGATTGGTGCCGTAGACGGGAGCGTTAATCAGGTCGCTGGGACCCGTGATATAGGAGTTCTGGAGGATCACGGGCGCAGCGGTTGCGATCGTGACCGCGGCAATCCCTGGCGTCGTGCTCTTCCAGTTGCCGGAATAGGTTCCGCCCTGGGTGATGGTGACGGGTCCACTCCACTGAATATTGCCCATCGAACTGTTTACCGCTGTGGTGGCCGTTTGCCCCTGATAGTTTGCGGTCACCGCGACCGTCGCAGTCGCCTGCCCTGAGACCAGACCACTGGAGGAAATGTTTACCTCGCGCGGGTCCGCTGAACTCCACGTCACATTGCTGCTGACGTTCTTTGAGGATCCGTCGGAGTACCCGGCGGTAGCGGTTAACTGCGTGGTCGCGCCGAGGGCCACGCTGGGCTGGCTGGGCGAAATGGAGAGAGAAGTCATGGATTGAGCATGGCTCAACACTGGGCTCAAAACGCTCAACAACAGTGGCACATAACAGAGCGGTTGCCGAAACCGAAGACTTCTAATGCACGGGGGGAAATTTTTCACGAAAGCTTCCTCACAAAGGTTAAAGTACCCAGGACACACTGCTCCGGCAGCGGCGAACGCATCATGCAGGCAGACGTGTCGCTAGACTGCCGCATGTGCGAGCGCCCCTATCGGGCAGCCGAATTTATTGAGAGGCAGGCAAGCGAAAAATGAGCAATGCGAAGCGCAAAAGTGCGTGCCTGAGCGCTGAATCGCCAGTACATATGCGCAACGCCGCGGCAGACAGCCGCGAATCACAAAGCGTTACGAATGAAACCTTGTGTGTCTTCGAGGAATATATCGAGAGTAACTGCCAAGCGCAACCCTTAAACGCATGAAAGTTTGGCTGCAGATGCAGCCAAACTTTATTTTGAAACAGCTACAGATACGTTGGGGCAGCCAGCTGCGCAGAGCGAAGTAAAAAGAGCATCCTGCAAGGTAAGATTTGCGTTCTCGCTTTGCACGGTGACCCGGTATAAATTGCGGCTTCTGTGTAAATTAGGGGCCGACAGGCTGCAGAAAACCAGGCCCCCAGCGGCTAACGCCGTCCGTTGCGGAAGAAAGTTTCTGGCATGGCTAAACCCGTGCCCTTCCGAGCGTGTCTGGGCAACAGGAAAAGAGGGACCTCAGGGACTGAGGAGGGTAGAGCAAACCGCAGCATCCCTGTGCGCAGAGGTCAGGGGAAGGGATTGTGCGCGCGCAGTTCGCTTAGAATCTCGGCGGCGGCGGCACGAGCCAGATCGGCCTTATCAGGGGGAAAGGAGATGGCGCCCACCCGAGCGTGGCCTCCGCCCCCGTAACGTTCGCAGATTTGCGCAAGGTTGACCATGTCTTCCGGCCTGGCCCTGGTCCACGGATTGGAACCGACGGCTACCTTGGTGCGGAAACTGGACTTGCTGAGGCCGACACTGTACGTTGCTTCGGGATGAAGAAAGTAAGGGACAAATTTGTTGTAGCCCTCGACGGGTTGATCGGTGATGTCAAAGTAAAGCGTGCCGTCGATCGACTCGGTGCGCTCCCCAATGAGGGCCAGCGATTGCTGATGCCGATCTAACAGCGGTGGCAATAGCTCGGCCACAAAGGGTTGCCGCAGTACTTCGCCGAGGCTCATCGTGGTGAGTAATGGAATTAGTTTTGGAATGAAAGCCGGATCCTGGCTCGATTCAATGATCAGGGTGAGCTTCATGGCCGGCTCCGCCATCTCGACGGCGATCTGCGGGCTTTCATACAAAGCGCCATCCACAATGTCGGCCCAATGGACCAGGTCAGCGACGGGCGCGGCATCAAAACCGAAACGGGTTTTCGCGATGTGTGCGATCAAGCCGGTGCAGGAGATGTATTTCGGGTCGTAGAAGTGGCGATTGCTCATGCTGCCGTCACTCTGCCCCTGGAGAAAGTGCTGTTGGTCAGCGGGGGTGAGGAAGGCGCTCAGATGGTGGTCGAACCACCAGGTGATGCGGGGCGATGGGCTGTACTTGAAGTCGACGATGGCGTTCTCGTCCCCGGTAAAGTCGACTCCTGGAACAGTGCTCCGGCACGATGCACCAGTCCGTGAAAGTAGTATTTTGCGTCCGGCCGGATACATTCGCGGTGGAAGCGCATGAAGAGCGACGCGGAGCATGCCCCATCAAAGCACCGGTCATGATAAAAAACGCTAACCAAATCTGTTCCTTTCGCCCCGCTGACGAATGACTAGGATTGCCGGGTGGCGCTGTTGTGTCAAGCTGCGGACGCAGAAAACCGCTCGGCGATGAGACAATGAGCGCGAGAAGACGTGACGGAATGATGGCGAAGGTCGACACTCGTGCCGCTCAGCGGCGAAGATTGCCGCTGTTGCTGCGGATTGCCGCCGGCCTGGCCCTGAGTCTGATGGTTGTGGCTCTGGTGGCCGCCCTAGGAGGGGCGGCATGGCTCAAAAACGCCATGCGCGCGCAGTTGCCCACCCTTGATGGCGAGCTGAAATTGCCGGGATTGTCGGCTCCCGTGCTGGTGCGCCGGGACGCCCATGGAATACCCCACATCCAGGCGGCCACTCTGCCGGACCTGATGGAAGCCCAGGGTTTCGTGGTGGCGCAGGACCGCTTATGGCAGATGGACATGGCCCGGCGGTTTGCCGCCGGCGAGTTGGCAGAGCTGCTGGGACCGGGCGTGGTGGAGCACGATAAAGTGCAGCGAACGCTCGAGATCCGGCCGACTGCCGAGCATCTGACCGCGACCATGCCGGCAGACCAAAAGCTGCTGTTCGAGGCTTTTGCCCGGGGCGTGAATGCCTTTATCGCCACCCACAAAGACAACCTGCCGGCCGAGTTCCGGCTGCTCGACTACACCCCTCGGCCCTGGCAGCCGGTGGATTCCTGGCTGGTAGCGCTCAACATGGTTTCGCGGCTGGATACGCTGTATCCCTGGAAGCTGGAGCGGGAACGCGTCGTGGCGCGGCTGGGGCCAACCCTGGCGGCACAGTTGTACCCATCGACCACTTGGCGCGATCACCCGCCAACCCAGTCCATTCCCGACCTCACGGCGCCGCAACAGGATATTCCGCAGGTTCCCCTGGACGAGTCGCAGTCGAGTCTCGAGGACTTGCTGCGCCTGCGGCAAATCCTGAAACTGGGCTCAAGCCGCTGCGACGGCTGCCAACCCGGGTCCAATGAATGGGCCGTGAGCGGCGCCCGCACCGCCAGTGGAAAACCCTTGCTTTCTAATGACATGCACCTGGAGCACTCTATCCCCGACATTTGGCATGAAGAAGACCTGCAAGCGGGTGACTTCCATGTGAGCGGGGTGACGACCCCGGGCATTCCTTTCATCATCGAGGGCCACAATCAGCACATTTCCTGGGGCTTCACTACGCTCAACGGAGACGTGCAGGATGTGTACGTAGAAAAAACGAATGGCCATGGTGAGTATTGGGCGGGCAAGGGATGGCGCCAGCCGGAGCACGATCTGGAGCACATCCATGTGCGTTTTGGTAAGGACGTGCTGCTCGACGTGCAAACGACCGATCACGGGCCAGTGATTACCCCCTTGTTCCCTCACGAGACGCGCATGCTGGCGCTGAAGTGGACCCTGTATACCACGCAAATACATGGTTTGGCACTGCAGGCGCTGGACTCGGCGAGCAACTGGACCGAATTTCGCCAGGCAGTCAGCCAGTGGTGGGCGCCCACCCAAAATGTGGCTTATGCCGATGACCAGGGGCACATCGGCTACCAGGCGGTAGGACTCTTTCCTGTGCGACCCGCCGGGCTGAGCGGGGTGCCCATCGTGGAAACGGGTACGGCGGCCGACAGCGAGCACGAGTGGCAAGGGTACCTCCCATTTGCCCAACTCCCGACTGTGCTCGACCCCGACACTGGGATCATTGCAACTGCTAACGCGCGCATCACTCCCGATGGATTTCCCTATCCGCTCGCGCTCAACTGGGACGCCCCCTATCGCAATGAGCGCATCTGGAAATGGCTCTCAAGTCATACCAGGCTCACGCCGGCGGATATGCTGACGCTGCAAATGGACACCTATTCTGAAGTCGACCGGGAGTTGGCCCAGCGCTTCGCTTACGCGATTGATCGGGCCAAAGGCACAGATGCAAAACTACGCCAGGCGGCCGACCTGATGCGTAGCTGGGATGGCGGGATCACGACGGATTCGGTGGCTGCGGAAATCGTGGATTCAACCAAGCAAGCGCTGTGGCCTATGGTTCTTGAACCAAAGCTGGGAGACGACTGGAAGCTCTACGATTGGCAAAGCAAGAACTTCGTGCAGGAAGAGATGGTGGAGAAGGCCCCACCGGAATGGCTTCCGGCAAAATACAAGAGCTGGGATGACCTGGTGGCCGCTGCCGTAAAGCAGGGCATGGCCGACAATCACGCTCCGCTGTCGCTGCGCGACTGGACCTACGGCAGCCGGCATGTGTTGAATGTGCAGCACCCTTTGTACGCAATGCTGCCTTACTTCCGAGGCTTCACCAGCACTGGCCCGCACCAGCTGGCGGGCGATGAAACGACCCTCGACCATGTGCGCGGGCTGCTGGGCGCAAGCCAGCGGCTCACGGTGGACTGGAGCAACCTGGATGGCTCGACCGAGAACATCGTAATCGGCGAATCGGGAGATCCACTCAGCCCGTATTTTCTTGACCAGTTTCCTTACTGGTACAACGGCAAGACCTTTGCCATGCCTTTTTCGGACGCGGCCGTGGCGGCCTCCACCGCTCATACGCTTCGACTGGTGCCTTGACGATGGCTGGCGATTTTATGACCTCTCCCTCTGTCTCAGCACTCGACTCGGCCGCCAAAGCTCCCACATTGAGCTTTGTGCTTCCCACATCTCCCGACAAAAGGCGTCGTGAGATATGGGGCACCCATTGATTGGTGGCAGGAGTAGAGCTTGGACGGCGGCAGTTTTGATTCTATGTTCAGCTCTGCTTGCTGCCGCGGTGTTTTTTGTGCGGGGCAATTCGTGCGGCCATGATTTCGATTTTCACCTGCTGTCGTGGATGGAGGTTGCGCGCGCCTGGCATACCGGCCTTCTCTATCCGCATTGGGTGCCGGATGCGAACTATGGCGCGGGTGAGCCGCGGCTGATTTTTTATCCGCCGGCCTCCTGGGTTTTGGGCGCGCTGTTGGGAACGGTCACCGGCTGGCACGCGGCTCCGGTACTGTTCGTGCTGTTCTGTCTGATGGCCGGCGGAGGCTGCATGTATCTGCTGGCACGGGAGTGGGTTCCTCCAGACGCCGCCACCTTTGCCGCGTGTCTCTACGTGGCCAATCCTTACACCATGTTTGTGGCCTACGAGCGCTCAGCCCTGGGCGAGTTGCTGGCCAGTGCGTGGCTTCCCCTGCTGGTGCTGTTCGCGCTCAAACGGCGTGCAACGATCGCGCCGCTTAGCCTGGCCGTGGCTGCGTTGTGGCTTAGCAATTCGCCCGCCGCGGTGGTGGGCAGCTACCTGCTCGCCATGCTCGCCCTGGGAATGTGGATCGCGGAAGGTGAGCCGTGGCCGGCGCTGCGCGCCGCGGGAGGCATGGCTATCGGGCTGGGGCTGGCCGCGTTCTATATCGTGCCCGCGGCCTTCGAACAGCGATGGGTACAGATCGAGCGCGCGATCATTCCCGGGATGCGGGTGGAAGACAGCTTTCTGTTCGCGCACACAGGAGAAGCGTTTCATGATCAGGTGCTGCACGCGGCGTCGTGGATCCTGGTGGTGGAGATGGTTCTGGCGGGGGTGGCGGCTTACCTGGCGTGGAAGAGGCAGCCGGGCATCAAGGAGAGGATCGTGCTCAGCGCGCTGCTGCCCATTGTTCTGCTGCTGCAATTGCCGGTGAGCGATGGGATCTGGAAGCTTGCGCCGCACATGAAGTTTCTGCAATTTCCCTGGCGTTGGCTGATCGCCGTGAACGTCGTGGGTTGCGCGCTCGGCGCCATGGCGATCCGCTGGGGTTCAACGAGGCGGCGAGCGGTGGTTGCCGGCGTCCTGATCGCTGCAATGGCGGTCGGCGGGGGCATTCTCTTCTTCCAGCCCTGCGATGAAGAAGACGCAGTCGCTCCCCAGCTCGCTGCGTTCGCTACGGGCTCAGGCGTGGAAGGCACGGACGAGTACACGCCGGTAGGCGTCGATAACGCCGCCGTACAACAACACTTGCCGCTGGTTCGGGTGCTGCATGCGGAACAGGATGACACTGCTGACAGTACACCCGGCGATAATCCGGAGTGGCGTCCAGGAGACCCGGGCAGCATCCAGGCAAAGGTCGACGCGCGACGCCCGAATGCAGAACATTGGGTGGTTAGCGTGGTAACCAGCGAAGCCGGCTATGCCGTGCTGCGTTTGATGGACTATCCCTCGTGGCGGGTGACAGTCGATGGGCAAGCTGTGACTCACCGCCCCAAACGCGAAGATGGCCTGCTGGCCGTGCCGTTAACGGCCGGTAACCACGAGATTGCCGTGAAGTGGCAGGCGACCGAAGACGTGGTGGTGGGGCGGGGCCTCTCCGCCGTCGCGTTGCTGGCGCTCATTGGGGTGGCCGTGCTGGAACGCAAGCGACGCCCGAACCGTCGGGTATGATTACCAAAATGCCAGAAAGCGTGCGCGATATTTTGAGCAGCGGCGCAGAGCTTATCGATCACGCTCTGGAGAGCCTGCTACCCCCTGCCCATCAACCCCCGGTCTCTATCCATCAGGCCATGCGGCATAGCGTTTTCGCCGGAGGCAAACGGCTGCGGCCGGTGCTGTGCATTGAGGCCGCGAGAATGATCGCGGGCTCAGATCAGCTGCCCGCAGGCGTTGAAACGCTGGGGGCGGCGATTGAGATGCTGCACACCTATTCCCTGATTCATGATGATTTGCCGGCGCTGGACAACGACGACCTACGCCGGGGCAAGCCGACCTGCCATGTGGTTTTCGGCGAGGCGATTGCCATACTTGCCGGGGACGCGCTGCAGACCCAGGCCTACGAAGTGCTGGCCGGGTTGCACTGCCCGCCTGCGCAAACGGTGCAGATCGTGCACGCCATTGCGCAGGCGACGGGTACCGTGGAAGGCATGATCGGCGGGCAGGTCATGGATCTCGAAGCAGAAGAGCATAAGCCGACGGCAGAGATGGTGGAGGCGATCCACCGCGCGAAAACGGGGGCGTTGATTCGGATCAGCCTGGTGAGCGGGGGTATTTATGCGGGCGGATCCGCAGCAGACATCGAGCGCCTGCAGGCCTTCGGGCGCAAGGCGGGGCTGGCGTTTCAGATCATGGACGATGTGCTGGACGTTACCCAGGAGTCGTCGCAACTGGGGAAAACGGCGGGCAAGGATGTGGCCAGCGAGAAGGCGACATGGCCGGCTGTTTATGGAGTGGATCAGAGTGTCAAGGATGCAGAGCGGCTGATTACGGAAGCCTTTGCCCGGTTGAGCAGTTATGGGGAGAAGGCGCAGCGGTTGAAGGCAGTGGCGCAGTACCTGGTGGAGCGCAAGAACTAGATCCTGGGTTTGCCACAAACCTCGAGCACCTGGCGGCAACGGGGATCCGGTTGACTCGCGGTAAGTCCCGCAGGGACGGCTGAAATAGCCCAGCACGTCAGTGCTGGGTGTAGAACCGGGCAAGGATTCAGTCCCTCAGGTACGGCTGATGATTGCACAGGATAAAGTCCTGGGATTCTTGGCGCCTGTAGAACAGCTGAGGGCACACAGGACTACCGTCCTGCCTACTTCAGCCGTCCCTGCGGGACTGTTCTGATTTTTCTGGGCTACCCAGGATTTCATCCTGGGCTAGTTTCAGCCGTCCCCTTCGGGACTCATGCTCGCCGCGGCGTGGATGATTGATGGGGCGCGGTAGACCGTATCCACGCAGATTTAAGCTGTTTCGTTCTGGGGATTTTGGAGAGTAAATGGGGCTTAGCGAAGAGGATGTGTTTGCAGCTTTGCGGGATTGTTATGACCCGGAGATTCCGGTGAATATCGTTGACCTGGGGCTGATATATGGGGTCAAGGTTATGCCCGACCCTAAATCCAAACGGGCTTTTCCGCGGCAGCGGGTTGAAATCGAGATCACGATGACTTCGCAGGGATGCCCTTCGCACGCCATGATCATTGAACAGGTCCGCAATCGGCTCGCGGGCGTGCCTGAGATCAGCGAGACGGTGGTCAACCTGGTGTGGGAACCAGCCTGGACACCGGATCGCATCAGCCAGAAGGCACGCGAGCAACTGGGGATCGGCTAACGCAAAGCTACTGGCGCACAGCCTTCTCAACCACGGAGCGAAGCTTCTCACCCTGCGCGGAGAGCTCGCCGACAAATTTTTCGAAACGGCCCAGAAGCGTGTGGCCGTTCTCGAGGTAATCGGGTAGATCGTTCCAAACCTTCTTGACCCCAGCTGGATCTTCAACCAGCGCGAACACGGTTCCGGCGGCGGCAACGGCCAAGCCAGCCTTACGCTTGCCGGTCGCCAACAGAATCGCGCCAGTCACGAGTGACCCCGCCGCGACCGTGCGCACCCAGTTCTTGTCGAAACCGCGGTCGATCAGCTTGTTGCCCTGAAGCTTCAATGTGTCTGCCGCGTCTGCGACCGTAGATGCCACCTGTTGCGGAATATGTGTGATCCCCATTGCTGTCTCTCTTTCGCGTGATTTATCGGTTGGATGCGGGGAAAAGGCTTAATCGAGATCGAATTCACGCAAAGGACGTCCCTCGCCGGGAGTTTCTTTCGCCTTGCGCAACGCTTCCTCGAATCGCTTGTCGAACAGCTGCTGTTTGTTTTTTTCGGCTTCGACCGACTGCCGGAAAATATCTTCCTTACGCACATCCTGCTCGCGCATGGCCCTGGCCGCGGATTCAAAATCCTCAAAGGTCCGCTTGCGGGGGGCGGAGGTGTGGGACAGGATCGCTTTGGTCTCAGGATCTACCCTGAGGATCGCTCCGCAGTCGGGACAGGTGACGTCAAACGGCTTGCTGTGGGTAGCCTTCATTGCTGCCAACATTCTAGAACAGCCAGATGGCTTTGTGTCCGGGACATTGCTGGCCGGCCTGCTCCACCAGGAGCGCGGGGAGGGTTTCGCCGTAGCGGGCGAGAAACCAGGCGGCGCCCAGCAGCCTTTCCTGCGGATGGCGGTCGGGGAAGAGATTCAGCGCGATCAGCCCGGCGTCACGGCCCAGGGTCTGCTGCTTGCGCAGCTCATAATTGGCCGCCAGGCGGCGCATGCGGTTCATCTGGTAGCGCATTTTGGAGCTGCTGACGTCGGCGGCCCGGCCCAGACCCGGGTCCAGCGAATGCATGAAGGTCGCGAGCGAAGAAAGCTCGGTGTCAAGGGCGCTGCCCGCGGCGGCTAGCTTGCGCTTGCCGACTACGGAGATGGCGCGCGCGCCCAAACGCTGCGACAGCTCCAGCGGGTCTTGCAACCCGCTCTGGATCACGTCGGGCAGCGTAACCTCGTGGCGGGCGAGCAGGCCGGCGATGGCCGGCTCAACCAGGGTTGCTGAGAGGCGGGGGAGGACCTGGGTGGTGCGGCCGAGGATGCGCTCATAGAGCACCTGGGATTGGGCGAAGTAAGCGACTTCTGACGGGCCACCGATGTAGGCCGAGGTGGGCAGGATGGAATCCTGAAAAATGGGCCGCAGCAGCGCGTTGGGGCTGAGGCGCTCGGGCTCGGCCTCGAGAATCGCCAATAACTGGGCGGTGGAATAAGGCTGGCGGCCGGCTTGCCAGCCGCCGTCTGGGGTGCGCTTCAACGCGACTCGGGCCCCGGTGGGCTCGAAGAGAAAGAGCAGGCTGGCTTGCGGCGGCACCAGCACCTGGGAGTGATAGCCGGCGGCCTGGAGTTGCTGATCGCGATCGGTGAGGGCGACGCGCAGCTCATCGGCGCGGACGATGGCCTCGCGCAAGGCGCTGCTGCCCAGGGCATGGAAAGCGCGTGAAGAAGCGTCGATAACGATCAGGCCCTGGGCGGCGAAGGCCTGAGAGATAAATTGCCCGAACGCCTGGCCCAGGGTTTGACCCTCGCGATAACAGGCAGCGAGCTGATCGAGCAGCGGTCCGGGGCCGAGAATCTCGGCGGCCTGGGCGACCAGCTCGTCAACCTCTTTGCCCAGTATCACGCCGCCGGCCGCGGCGCCGTTGCCAAGGCCGGGAGTGAGACGCAGCGTTTTGAGCTCGTGGCGGCTGGGCAAGGTTACGTGATCGGCTTCCGCCAAGTCATGGTCTTCGGTCGCCAGCCAGAAGATGGGCACATGGGGGCTGCCGGCGGTCGAGGCATCGTGGGCTTTGCGAATCGCAGTGGCGGCTTTTAGGAGGGTGAAGAGCGGGCCGCCAAACAGCGTCACCTGCTGGCCGGTAACCACCGCGCCCGCGCCTTCGCGCAAGCGCGCAATGTTGGTGAAGACCGCTTCGGAGGCGCCATAGCCGCGGTTCTGCTGCTCGAGCAAATCGCATACAGCGGCGCGGTGAGCGGGCGCTAAGACCGGGGATTTGGCCATCCAGCCGGTGGCGTAGGCGCTGGCCGGGTAGAAGGGCTCGAGCGCTTCCCGGCGGTCCACAAAGTCTAGAAACAGCTTGCTCAGCCCAGGCAAAAGGGAGATGGGATAACACTCGGTCTTGATCGCCGGCCCCTCACTCATCGCCATGCCCTTGCTCCCTGCTGTAGTTTCTCATGGTTGCCTTAGCAGCCGCCGCAGTTCGGCTCTGGCGGGCCCAGGTAACGCGTGCAGCGCATAGAGTGCCAGCGAGCGGTACACGCCCGCCAACATAGGATGGGGCTGCAGGGCCTTAAGATGCAGACGAATTGTCTCCCTGTCTCCGCGGGCAATCGGCCCGCTGAAGCTGCCGGCGGCGCCGTTGCGGAAGAAATTTTCGAGGGTGGCCCGGGCGATGGGCTCTACCAGTGCGCGCGCCTGACGGGGGTAAAGCCGGCCAATTCGGCGGCTTGTTGGGCGGCAATCAGATGGCTCACCAGCAGCGGCGAAGAAAGCACGCCTACGGCGTGGTAGAGCGCCTTGGTGTCGGCCTTAACAGCAAATGGGTGGCCCCCGATGCGGCGAACCAGGGCGTTCAAAACGCGGCGCGCCGCGGGGTCTGCTTCGATGCCGAAGGGGACACCCTGCAGAGGAACCGGGGTGCGGGTGGGAAAGCTCATCACGGGATGCACCGAGGCTACAGATGCCCCCACTGCTGCCACCGCGCGCAGGGCCTGGACATTGAGTGCTCCGCTGGAATGGACGACGATCTGGCCGGTCATTTTGCTGCGGCGCGCTTTGAACCGGGCGGCCAGACGGCGGGCGACCGGAGCGATGGCGGCATCGGGCACGCAGAGCCAGAGAATGTCGGCTGCGAGTTGGGCATCCTCAAGCGTCGCAGCTGGATACAGCGGCACTTCGGCCCGCTTGAGCGCGTGCGCGAGCGAGGCGCCCCAGTTGCCTAGCCCGATGATGGTAACGCTGCGCTGCGGCTTCTTCATTGGGTGTGGGTGCGGGGACCGGATGGTAATTTTAGATTGTCCAGCAAAACTGAGGAGTCTATGGCCAGAAGCAAAAAAGACCCAGGGCAAGTGAAGGTGATCTCATCGAAGCTCAGCTACGAGGGCCCACTTTTCCGCGTCTACACCGACGAAATTGTTGAGAACGGTCGAGAGGTAACCCGCGACGTGGTGCGCCATAACGGCTCCATCGTCATTCTTGCGGTCGACGATACGAAAAGCAAGCGCGACCCGCTGATCGTGATGGAGCGGCAATATCGCCACGCTGCGAAAGAGTATCTGCTCGAGGTGCCGGCGGGGAAGATGGAGGCCGGCGAAGATGCGCTGGTGGGGGCCAAGCGCGAACTGCTGGAAGAAACCGGATATCGTGCGAAACGCTGGCGGAAAATGGTGCGCTATTTTGCCAGCCCCGGCTTTCTGGGGGAATGGATGCAGGTGTTTATCGCCGAAGGTCTGAGCGCGGGAACGGCCCAACCGGAATATGACGAACAACTTGAGATTGAATTGATGCCCCTCTCCAAATTGCTGGCCATGATCGATGAGGGCAAGGTCCGCGACGGTAAAACACTGATTTCAGTGATGCTTTATGACCGCTTGCGGCGGGCGGAGAAGAAGAAGAGCAAGCCCTAGGGCATATCTTTTTCTGGTGCGGCGCAAGCGGCACGCAATTCGCACCAGATTTGAGGAAAACCATTCCACCCTTGCATGCGTCTCTAAGGAGGAGCAGTTTTTCTCTTCCTGCTCGATCCGCATCAAGGAAGGTCGATAGGCGAGTGGCCCAACATAAAGGCAAAGTGAAGTGGTTCAATAACGCGAAGGGATACGGCTTTATCGGCCGTGACGATGGCCCCGACGTGTTTGTGCATTACAGCGCGATCCAGCTCGATGGCTACAAGAGTTTGAAGGAAGGCGACGAAGTCGAGTTCGACATCGTTCAGGGGCAGAAGGGACCTCAAGCCGATTCGGTAACTCGCGTGCAGGAAGTAGCGTAACCAGGTAGCGACCAAGACAAGTGTCAAATTGGACGCGGTCCCAGATAACCGGGACCGCTTACCCGATTGCTGTGCCCCCACCTTTGACTGCCTCCCGGCAGTTCTGCGCAGCTGGTGTAGTGCGCCGCTCATAACGTCTAATATGTTGCCAACCTGTCGGGGCGCCCCAGTCCCGAAGGGACGCCTGAAAATAGCCCAGGATGAAGTCCCATAAGCGCTAACTTGTTTTGCTTGCTTTTACGGATGGGTGAGCATAGTTTTCGACTATGGCGCAACCCAACGTAATGGATGAAGACTGGGCGGTGTTGCTTTCGATGATGCCGCGTGGCTGGCAGGAGCTAGCGAAAGAGACGCAAGCGTTGAAGGGTTTGCGTCAGGACAAGGACGAGAGCGTGTGTCTGCGCGTGCTCCTGCTGCATCTGGGCTGCGGTTATTCCTTGCGCGAGACTGCGGTGCGGGCACGGTCGACTGATCTGGCTGACTTGTCGGACGTGGCGATCCTAAAGCGATTGCGCAAGAGCAAAGACTGGCTGCAGGCACTGTGTTTGCGGTTGCTGGAGGAACAGTCGGGGTTGAGCCAGCCGGCGAGCGGTCTTTCTCTGCGTCTGATCGACGCTACGCTGATTCAGGAACCCGGCCCCACAGGAAGCGCATGGCGGATTCACTATAGTCTGCGCTGGCCTCAACTTAGTTGTGACCACTTCAAGTTGACCCCTGTCGAAGGAAAGGGCAGTGGCGAGTCCTTGACGCATTTTCCCGTGCAGCCAGGGGAACATTTGCTAGCTGACCGCGGGTATTCCAATTACGTCAGCATAGAGCATGTGTCGGCTCATGGCGCGGTAGTCACCGTGCGGCTCAACCCGCAGGGGGTTCGTCTGCTGGATGCAGAGCAAACCCTCTTTGCCTTGCGTAAAAAACTGCGTAGCGTCAAGAAAGCCGGCGCTGTGGGCTGCTGGCCCGTGCAGTTGACCGGAGCTGCTGGGCAGAAGCCGATCGGGGGCCGTCTCTGCGTGATACGCAAAACCCGAGCTGGCATCGCCAAAGCGCATGCCAAAGCCATGCACAGCGCGCAGAAAAACAGCAGAAAAGTGCAAACAACGACGCTGCTCTACGCCGAGTACGTGATGGTCTTCACTACGGCGCCAGACTCCTTCGACGCTCAACAGATCCTGGAGATGTACCGTCTGCGCTGGCAGATTGAATTGGTCTTCAAGCGCTTCAAGCAACTGGCTCAACTAGGACATCTTCCCAAGGAAGACGAGGAAAGCTCCAAGGCTTGGCTTTACGGTAAGCTCTTTGTGGCCTTACTCACCGAACGACTGATCCAAAGGGCAGAAACATTTTCCCCCTGGGGATATAACCTGGCGACAACGCCAGAATCAAAGCCACTGGCGAGAGTTTGAGTTCATGCTCCATCAAATCAAGCATGCCGTCGATCCGGGCCTGCCCCTGCTTACTGCACTGAAGACGTGGACTAGTATCTGCAAAGGACTTGCCGAAGCACCGCGCAAACGCTGCCCACGCGGCTTCCCCAGCAAATCGAATGACAATTAAAACAAGTTAGCGCTTATGGGATGAAGTCCTGGGTAAACAAAGACAAAACACAGCAGTCCCGCAGGGACGGCTGAAATGGACGAAGTCCTGTATTTCCTCAGCCATTGTTGACGGAGCAATCCACCCAGGTTTCATCCTGGGGAAATTATCAGCCGTCCCTTCGGGACTGCTCGGTGTTGTATTTGTTTACCCAGGATTTCATCCTGGGCTAGTTTCAGCCGTCCCTGCGGGACTGAGGCTGGAAAACATGGAGGACGTTGTGAACGATTCGCTATGCAGGTGGTTTAATGTGCCCTGGGCCTCCAAGGGCGGGATTGATGGATAACAAAGCCATTGCACAGTTGTTAGCAGAGACAGCGGACCTTTTGGAAATCGCCGCCGGCGATCCGTTTCGGATCCGCTCGTACCGGCGAGCCGCCGAAGCGGTTGAGAATAGCACCGAGCCGCTGAGTTCCCTGGTGGATGCGCCGGATCGGCTACTGGCGATTCAGGGCATCGGCAAGGGTATGGCGAGCAACATCCAGGAGATCGAGACGCGCGGCAGCCTCAAGCTGCGCGATGAACTGCTGACGAAGTATCGCTCGACCATGTTGGAGTTGCTGAAGCTGCCGGGCATGGGGCCGAAGACGGTGGCGCTGCTGTGGGAGGCGCTGCAGGTCAGCGACATCGAGCAACTGCAGGCGGCGATCGAAGCCGGCAAGCTGGCCAGCCTGCCACGCTTTGGGCAAAAGCTGATCGAGAAGTTGTCGCGCGGCATTGCCGACTATCAGAAGAACAGCGGCCGCTATTTGCTCAACGACGCCGAAGCCGCGGCGGAACGGGTGACGCTCTACCTGAAGCAATTCGCGGGCATCGAGCAGGTGATGCCGGCGGGGTCGCTGCGGCGCGGACGGGAGACCGTTGGGGATCTCGACCTGCTGGTGACCGGGCCGGCCTGCGCCGAAGACAAAGTGGCCGCGGCGGTCGAATACACCGCCGCCTTTCCGCCCATCGCCGAGTTGCTGGCCAAGGGGCAGAACAAGGTCAGCTTTCGCTTGCGCAGTGGTCTGCAGGTGGATGTGCGTTTATTGCCAAAGGCTTCGTATGGAGCGGCGCTGCAGTATTTCAGCGGTTCGAAAATGCATAATGTGTCGCTGCGACAGCGCGCCTTAAAACGCGGATACACGCTGAGCGAATATGCGCTGGCGCGTTTGGACAATGGCGCCGTAGTAGCGGCGGCATCGGAAGAAGAGATCTATGCGGCGCTGGGCATGGACTGGGTGCCGCCGGAGCTGCGGGAAAATCAGGGCGAGATCGAAGCGGCCGCCGAGCACCGCCTGCCGGCGTTGATCGAGGCCAGCGATCTGCGCGGCGATGTACACATGCACACCGTGGCGACCGATGGCCGCAATACCATACTCGAGATGGCGGAAGCAGGGCTGGCGCGCGGCTATGCTTACGTCGCAATCACTGACCACTCAAAGAATCTAGCCATGGTGAACGGGCTGGACGATGCCCGTGCGCTGGAGCATTTAAAGCAGATTCGTGAAGTGGATGCGCGGATGGAAGGCCGCATCCGCGTGTTGACCGGGATTGAGGTCGACATACTCGGAGACGGAGCGATTGATCTCTCGAATGATGTGCTGGCGCAGATGGATGTGGTGATCGCGAGCGTCCACAGTCTGTTTCAGCAACCGAAAGAGCAGATGACGGAACGGTTGTTGAAGGCTATCGAAAACCCTTACGTCAGGATTCTGGGGCATCTGACGGGACGGATGTTGCTGCGGCGGGAGGCTTATGAAATGGATTTAGGCATGGTGCTTAAGCACGCAGCGAAGTGTGGCGTGGCGGTCGAGCATAATGCCAATCCGCACCGGCTTGACCTGTGCGACATCGATTTGCGGCGGGCGCGTGAGCTGGGGTGCGGTATTGTGATTAACACGGATGCACATCACACCAGCGATATGGATTTGATGCATTACGGGGTTCGTCAGCTCAGGCGTGCGTGGCTGACAAAAGCGGATGTGCTGAATACGCGATCGGTGGATGGGTTCCTGCAGGCGCTACGTCCTAGAGGCTGACGCAATCATTGCCAAATCACTTTCAGTCCCTTGTACTTCTTGAACTGGCGATCCGATCCGATGAGGGGAATATCTTCGGCCAGCGCAGTCGCGATCAGCATGCGATCGAAGGGATCGCGGTGATGGGGCGGCAAACCATACAAGCGCAATGCATGATCGGGTCCAAAGGGGATCACTTGCAAACGAAGATCGCGAATCGCCTGCCTGGTCTCTGCCGCACCCATCTTCAGCTTGCCCGCGTCGTGCTTCATGGCAATCTCCATAATTGAGATCGCGCTGAGGAGCGGCAGAGCGTCTGGGCTGGAGAGGAGCGCGTACACCTTGCGCGACAAGGGAACGTCGCCAATATAGGCATGCACCATCACCTGAGTGTCTAAAAGTACGCGCACGCGTTAATGGCGCCCCTGGAGGAAGGCCTCTGCTTCGTCATCCGTCATTGGGTCCAGCGCCCGAGGATCGATAAGCATGGCTTTGCCCTTGCCGGTAGCGAACTTGCGCTGGACCTTTTCCGCTTTGGGAGGTGGGACGAGTTCAGCCATGGGCGTGTTATAGCGCGAAATGATGATTCGCTCTCCTTGCGCCACGCGGGCTAGCAGCTCTGGGAGGTGCGCCTTAGCGTATGCAATCTTAACGTTGGCCATAGAAGTAGTATAACAAATGTGGGTCATCTTGCTTGCGCTTGACGCAGCCAATGGCGGGGTACATCTTAACGGCGTAATGTCTGGGATGTTTGGGGGGAGAAGTTGTGAGATTTCCCACATCTCCCCGCAAAAGCGCGGTGAGATATGGGGCACCCGCAATGGTGGCGGAACAGGAATGGATAAACGACGCGCATGCGTCGATCGCGTCCCTGGAGTGCTAAAAGACGCGCTCGTCGAGGACTGAGCGGAGGTATTGGCCATAGCCGCTCTTGGCTACCCGAGCAAGCAGCTTCTCCAGTTGGGTTGCGTCAATCCATCCCAGGCGGTAGGCGATTTCTTCCGGGCAGGCAATCTTCAAGCCCTGACGCTTCTCAATAGTCTGAATAAAGACCGCGGCTTCGATCAGGGACTCGTGCGTGCCGGTGTCGAGCCAGGCAAAGCCTCTGCCTAATACCTGGGTACGGAGCCTGCCCTTTTCGAGATACCAGCGATTGACGTCGGTAATTTCCAGTTCTCCGCGCGGCGAAGGTTTGATCTGGCGAGCGACCTGCGACGCGTCGCCATCGTAAAAATAAAGGCCCGTCACCGCGTAGCGCGATTTTGGCTTTTCCGGTTTTTCTTCAATGGATAAGGCGCGGCCGGAAACGTCGAACTCGACCACGCCATAACGCTCCGGATCAGAGACCGGGTAGGCGAAGACGACGGCGCCTTCCTTAACCTGCGCCGCCTGTTTCAAGCTACTGGCGAAGTCGTGGCCGTAGAAAATATTGTCACCCAGAATCAAGGCGCAGGATTGGCCGGCGATGAAAGCCTCGCCGATTATCAGCGCCTGCGCCAGCCCATCGGGGGAAGGCTGCACGGCATAGGTAAAGGCCATGCCCCACTGCTCGCCCGAACCGAGAAGGCGCTCAAACAGGGCCGTATCCGCGGGCGTCGAGATGATCAAAACCTCGCGAATACCAGCCAGCATCAAGACGGCCAGCGGATAGTAAATCATCGGCTTGTCGTAAACCGGGAGCAGCTGCTTGGAGACCACATGTGTGACCGGGTAGAGGCGAGTGCCGGAACCGCCGGCGAGAATAATGCCCTTCATCGGGCGACGCCCCCGCGGTGGGCGTAGTTCTGGTCAATCCATTGCCGATAGGCGCCGGTGGTCACCTGCTGTACCCACTCCTGATGGGCCAGATACCAAGCGACGGTGCGGCGCAGACCGGTGGCGAAGGTCTCGGCCGGCCGCCAGCCAAGCTCGCGCTCAATCTTGGCCGCGTTGATGGCGTAGCGGCGGTCGTGGCCAGGCCTATCGGTCACAAACTTGATCAAGGCACGATGGGGAACATGGGGGGAGCCGGGCCGCAGCTCGTCGAGCAAACTGCAGAGCAGCTCGACCGTATCGAGATTGGCCTGTTCATTGCGGCCGCCAATGTTGTAGGTTTCGCCGATCACGCCTCCGGCGAGCACCGCCCGCAACGCGGAGCAATGATCGCCCACATAAAGCCAGTCACGCACCTGGAGGCCGTCGCCGTAGACCGGCAGCGGTTTACCGGCAACCGCATTGGTGATCATTAACGGCAGCAGTTTCTCGGGAAATTGATAAGGGCCGTAGTTGTTGGAGCAATTGGTGGTGACCGCCGGCAATTGGTAACTGTGAATGTAGGCGCGCACGAGATGGTCGGAGGCGGCCTTCGAAGCCGCGTAAGGGCTGTTGGGCGCGTAAGCGGTGGTCTCTTCAAAAGCCGGATCCTGGGGCCGCAGCGTGCCGTAAACCTCGTCGGTCGAGACATGCAGAAAGCGAAACTTCCGGCGATCGTCCGCCGAGCCTTTGGCCACATACGCCCGGGTCGCTTCGAGCAGGCGAAAAGTGCCATCGATGTTGGTTTTGACAAACGCTTCAGGACCCGTGAGGGACCGGTCGACATGGCTCTCGGCGGCAAAATGCAGAATGGCGCGAGGCTGATACTGGTCGAGCAGGCGCTCGATGAAAGGCTGATCGCAGATGTCGCCCTGCTCGAAGTTGTAGGCCGGGTTGCCCTCAACCGAGACCAGGTTCTGCAGGTTGCCGGCGTAGGTAAGCTTGTCGAGGTTGACGACCGGCGTGCCTACCAGAGCCAGCCAATCGAGCACGAAGTTCGAGCCGATGAAGCCAGCTCCGCCGGTGACCAGAATGGGCGATAAATCGTTGAGCATGCGTGACCTCGGCGATTGGCTTTCCAAAGGATGGTAGTTCCAAGGATTGTAATGGAGACGGGGCTGCGCAGCTACGAGGGCAGGGTTGGCACTTGCCGGTCAGCGTGACGGGATACGGGTGGGCAGGCTGGCTCGGAAATAGTCCAGCGACAGCTCCAGACCCTGGCGGAGCGCGATTTTTGGCTGCCAGCCGAGCAGGGTTTTGGCCTTGGTGATGTCGGGGCAGCGCTGCATGGGATCATCGACCGGCAGCGGCTCGTAGCGCACCTTGCTGCGCGAGCCGGTGACGGCAAGCACCTCGCGGGCACAGTCCTTGATGGTCCACTCGACGGGGTTGCCGATGTTGACCGGCAGATGCTCCTGGGAACGCGAGAGCAGAAGAATGCCGGCAATCAGGTCGGAAACATAGCAAAAGCTTCTGGTCTGGAGGCCGTCTCCGTAGATGGTGAGATCTTCGTCGAGCAGGGCCTGGATCATCAGATTGGAAATGACACGCCCATCGGTCGGCTGCAAGCGCGGGCCATAGGTGTTGAAGATGCGCACCATGTGAGTATCCACGCCGTAATAGCGATGGTAGGCCATGATGAGGGCTTCGGAAAATCGTTTGGCTTCATCGTAGACAGAGCGCGGTCCGATCGGGTTAACGCGGCCCCAGTAGGTTTCCACCTGGGGGTGCACATCGGGGTCGCCATAGCACTCAGACGTAGAAGCATGCAGAAAACCGGCCTGGTATTTGCGAGCCAGATCCAAGACATTCCTGGTGCCGGTAGAGCCCACATTCAGCGTTTCCGGGCCGAGTCGGGCGTAATCGGCCGGGCTGGCGGGCGAGGCGAAGTTGAAAAGATAATCTACCGGACCCACGTCGAACGGCTGGCAAATATCCTGCTCGACCAAGGTGAATCTCGACTCATGGCTCATGCCGGCCAGGTTGGCGGCACGCCCGGTGGCAAAATTGTCCACGCCGACGACCTGATGGCCCTCGGCAAGCAGTGCATCGCACAAATGAGAGCCGAGGAAGCCGGCGGCGCCGGTCACCAGGACGCGTTGAGTCTTCAAAATACGGTTTCCCCTTTTAAGCCAGTTTCTCAGTTGCCAGGCACCCGCGGAAAGGCAACGGGTGATTTTCTTTCAAGCAAGACCACGTAAACATCTTTAAGGCCAGCGTTTTGTGGACGCAGATTCGACCGAGGTGTGCTGCGAGGGGCGCCCCACGCTGAGATAGGTAAAGCCCATTTCCTGCATGACCCAGGGATCGAAGAGGTTGCGTCCATCGATGACGATGGGGTAGCGCAGCGTATAGCGCAGCCGCTTCAGGTCCAGACGGCTGAATTCCGCCCAGTCGGTAAGGATCAGCAAGGCATCGGCGTTGTCGGCGGCCGCATACGGATCTTCGGTGTATTGCAGGTTCGCGTGCGGCGGCATTTCCACTTTGGCGCGCTCGATGCCCGCAGGATCATGGGCGCAGATCGAGGAGCCGGCATCAAGCAGCATGCGGATGATCTCGAGCGCCGGAGATTCACGAATATCGTCGGTGCCGCCCTTGAAGGCCAAACCAAGCACGCCCAGCCGTTTACCGCGCAGCGTCCACAGGGCGGAACGAATTTTTTGAAAGAAGCGCTCCTTTTGCAGCTCGTTGATCTTTTCAACTTCTTCGAGCAAACCGAAGTCGACACCCAGTTGTTGCGCGACATAACGAAACGCCGCAACATCCTTGGGGAAACATGAGCCGCCATAGCCGATGCCGGCGCTGAGGAAGCGCTTGCCGATCCGTTGGTCGAGCCCCATTCCCTGGGCCACATGCTCCACATCTGCGTCAACCGCCTCGCAAAGATTGGCGACCACGTTGATAAAGGAGATCTTCATGGCGAGGAAAGCATTCGAGGCGTGCTTGATGAGCTCGGCCGCCTTGGTCGAGGTCTGCAGAAACGGCGGCCGATCCGCGACGGAACGGCTGCCAGGGACCGCATCGGAGCGTTCGTAGTAGCTGCCGGACGTGAGCGGCTCGTAAATCGCAGCCAGCAACTTCGCCGCCTCTTCGCTGTCGGCGCCGAGCACGATGCGGTCCGGATGAAGAAAGTCTTTGACCGCGGTGCCTTCGCGCAGGAACTCGGGATTTGAGGTCACGTCGAACAAGTCTCGGGAGACGCCATTGCGTTCGATCGTGCGCCGAATCCAGTCGTTGGTGTAAACCGGCACCGTACTCTTCTCCACGATGACTTTATAAGAATGAATGGAACGAGCGATCTCGCTGGCAACCGCGTCCACATACGACAAATCGGCGTTGCCGGCCTCGCTCTGCGGCGTACCCACCGCGATAAAAATGACCTGCGAAGCCTGCGTGGCATGGCTGAGATCAGTGGTGAACTGCACCTGGCCGCTGGCGCGGTGCCTCCCCAGCAGTTCAGGAAGAAACTCCTCATGAATTGGCACAACACCCTGGTTCAGCTTGTTTACTTTGTCTTCGTCGTTGTCGACACACAAGACGCGATGGCCAATTTCGGCAAAGCACGCGGCCGCAACCAGACCCACGTATCCCGACCCAACGACTGTAATTGCAATGGATTCGCTCATCTTTTTCTGGATCCGCCTTAGCATCAATTGCTTTGATGTAACTACTATTTCGGGGGGAAAGCCATACTCAAATCGTGCAAGGATGACACGGAAAACCGAACCGGGACGGTCTAACGCATTTTCGCACTTGCGAACATTCCCACGACGACCGGCCGAACTTTTAGCTTCGAGCTTTTGGATACTGCCGGAGCAAATGAGCTAAACGCTACGGAATCAACAGCAATTCCAGTGACAAGAGGCTTGGGCCCCGGATTTTCGAGCTTTTATTTTCGAAGCAAGGTCCGAGGTTGTTTCTGGCTTTCAAGAACAGTTCGCCCCTTCTGCAAAGGGACTATGGTTAAGCGGTAGCTCCAACGCTATCTGTGTTCTTAGTAGGCGAACTGGCGCTTTGCGCCTCATTTTTTACGTCTTCCTCATGATATTCCATCTCGGTGTTGATGGACCAAACGTTATCTTTGTCGCGAATGCCCGCGATGATGTTATCGACCGCCGTCATCGCGGTCAGCATGGAATGGTCCTGGTTGTTGTATTTGTGCATCCCGTTTCGGCCAACCAGGTACAAATTATGGAAACGATCGAGAAACTCTCGAATGATGTGGAATCGATCGTAGGTACCGAAGTAAGCGGGATACGTCTTCGGCACCCGCACCACATGTGCGTCAGTGACATCGGCGGCACGCAGAATGCCAATTTTCTCTACTTCCGCGATGGCAAATTTCTTCAGATCTTCATCCGCCATCTTCCATAAGGCATCTGTCTGGTAGCAGAAATACTCCAGGCCGATCCATGTCTTTGAGGGATCGGCGACCATGTACGGGCTCCAGTTGTTGAAAATCTGCAGCCGGCCCACGAGCACATCCGGCTCCTGAATATAGATCCAGTTGTCCTTGAGCGGACCGCCGTCTGGTTCCCGTACCGTCAATTCATTCACCAGTAGCCCCACCGTAATGAAGTCGCGATACTGCAGGCCGTCGCTCACCTCGCGAACCTCGCTCGGAATCGGCGTATCCAGCGCGTCAATTAGTTCACGCACCGGCATGGTGGAAAAGACGTAGTCCGCCGCAAACCGGCAGCGCTCGCCGCTATCGCTGACCGCCTCCACCGCCGTGACCGCATCGCCCTGAATGAATAATCGCGTGGCCCGCCAGCCCAGAAGGATCTCTCCGCCCTGAGCGCGAATCTGGTCTGCCGCATGTTCCCACAGTTGGCCGGGACCATATTTCGGATAGAGAAATTTCTCAATTAAAGAAGTCTCCGTTCCCTTCTGCTGGATAGCATCCTCTTTCCCGGAAGAGAATGCCTTCTTGAGGAAATGCAAAACGGCGGTGGTAAGCGATAGCCCCTTGATGCGTTGTGCGCCCCACTCCGCGCTGATGGCCTCGCAGGGGACTCCCCATACTTTTTCCGTGTAGGACTTGAAAAACGTTAAGTACAGCTGTCGGCCGAAACGGTTGATCAGAAAATCTTCGAGCGATCGCTCCACTTTGCGCGGAAAGAGCCTGGCAAGCAGATAGCTAACCCCAATCTTGAGGGTCCGCGTGAGGCCGAGCTTGCGCAGCGTATCACCGGTCAGCTTGATGGGATAGTCGAAAAACCTGCGCAGAAAATAAATTCGGCTCTTACGCGGGCGCACCAACATGACCAGATCTGTCGTTTCCGGCGTTAGCCCTTGCGCAGTGGTGTTGAGCGTCCGCTGCTTGTTTTGGTGGCGCAAGGCATGCTGGGTATCCGCGCTGGCCTCCGGCGGCATCAGATCCATCCACCAATTCATTACCCGGTCCGATTTCGAAAAGAATCGGTGGCCGCCAATGTCGATGCGATTTCCATTGTGGCGGATGGTACGCGATATGCCGCCAATCTCATGGCTGGCCTCGAGCACGATGGGATGCACATCGGAGCGGCGAAGAAATTCGAGGGCAGCGGTGAGCCCCGCGGGACCTGCGCCGATGAGTATGGCGGTTTTAGGCATGAACGCTCCACTAGCTTGCGATGGGAGATCGAGGAAATGGGATGCTTGGGCAATGCGGCAGTCGCTGCCCCATCAACACCACCGTAACAGGATAGATGTTTTATGCAGCGGTCGCTTCACGCTGAAATAATTGTCTCGGCCGCAGGCGTGAAGCGCGTCGTGAGTTTGCAGAGCGTCTTGCGTGCTCTCTGTGCTATTAGCCGAAAAGGTTCCCGCCGTTCTTTCGTTAAGCCTAACGTTGCTGCTACTGCTGCGCAAGCTCATGCCGTGTAAAAGCCTACCACGGCGAGTCTGCGCTGCGTTCGCGTCGAATGCAGGCAGTACCTTGCGCGCTAATTGTTTACGCTGTTCTATCCCCGGACAGAACTGTTTCTCTTCTAGACAGATGGGTACGTTTTGATTACCCTGAACGTGCATTAGCGGGATACTGTTGCAAAATAACGCACATAGTAACGTCGTTCGCAAGCCTGCTGCGCAAGTTGTTCGTTCAGTTTCCGGGGCCCTCGGTTACCGTTCCGAAGTGGGATTTACCGGGCATGCCGCCGATTTTGGGCATCATAGGTGTAGTGCTGCTGCAACTATTGTTGGATTTGTAACCAGAGAGGTTACTTGGTAGAAACGAGTGGATGCAGCGCACGCTCTCATTGTGTCTGTACTCTGCGTGACGAGATGGACGCCGGAACCACCGAGTGCACTGCGGCCTCTCGACCCGGTTGTTCCGCGATCTCCAGACACCGAAGGTATCTACATTTGATTTCACGGGCGGCTAACATGCGACTTCTTTCTAGAGCACTAGCTTCCGCAGTTTTCGTGGCGGGAGCCTTACTGCCGACTGCATCTCAGGCCCAGGTGGTCCCCGCGATCAAGGGGGGCGGAAGTCAAATCAACGTCTATGGGCTCTACACCCTGGTAAAGACCGACTTCAATTCAACGCTCGACTATCCGCCCGGCAGCGAGCCGCCAAGCAGCACCAATGGAGCGAACGGCTTCAACCAGGGTTTTGCCGGCGGCGCAGACTTCCGCCTGGGGCGCTTTGTGTTTGGCCAGCCAGCATTGGGGGTTCGCTACACCTACAGCACGGGGACCTTCGGCAAGCAAAAGACCTTCGTGGTCGGGCCCGAACTTCATTACATTTACCGCAGGTTTCGCCCCTATGGCGACTTCCTGATCGGGCCGGGAAACATTACTTACAAGTCGGGTCAGACGGACAACAGCATTGTGTACGAATTTGGCGGTGGCGTCGATTACCACAAAAGCCGCAGACTGAATTTTCGTATTGTTGATTTTCAGTATCAGTTGTGGGACCTGGGCAACCATTATTATCCGCCGGGCTTCCTTCCCGGACAGCCGGGCGTTTACGTGGACACAAAGCTAAAGCCTTATACCCTCAGCTTCGGTGTAGTAATCCGCGTAAGATGAGGCGCTTCCGCGAGCGGATGCTGATTGCCGGGTTCACTGAGCGTCTGCTACCAGGGTGCTGCGAACCCACACACGGTCCTATCCCGGGCGCGATCGTGCATTGCTCCCAGGACCATCGTCAACCCCAGCCAGGCCGGGACAAGCGCCTGGGAGAGGCATCCTATAGCTTTTTTCTCAGCTATAGGGCGGATGTACCTTCTTAAGGCCTGTCGTCCTCGAGTACCGATGTATCGAGCCGCCCAATCCGACGCGCATCGCACCATGCAATTCCCTGCCCCCGTTGAAGACCCGTATCTGCGGCCCTCCTTCTCCGCGGCGAACCGTTTAGGCAGGCTGGCGTGGTCGGTTTGCTGGTCTCTGTTGTATCGCCCATCGCCCCGCCCCTTCCATGCATGGCGCTCTTTGTTGTTGCGCTGCTTCGGCGCTAAGCTCGGGCCTCATTGTCATTTTTACCCGCAGTCCCGGGTGTGGGCTCCGTGGAATCTCATCTGTGCAGACGGCGTCACGTTGGGCGACCAGGCAGAGATATACAACCCCTCACCGGTGTCGATGGGGTCGCACGCGATCGTCTCGCAACAGGCCTACATTTGCGGAGCCACCCACGACTATAACGATCCTGCCTTCCCACTCATCTCTTTCCCCATGAGTCTCGGCGCCTATTGCTGGGTATGCGCACGCGCCTCTGTTTCTCCGGGAGTTAATGTCGGCGAGGGCGCGGTGCTCGGCCTGGGTTCGGTAGCCACGCGCGACCTGGAGCCGTGGACGGTTTACGCCGGCGTTCCGGCGCAGCCGATAAAGCAGAGAGTGGAACGCGAAACACGGCTGGCCGCCACGTAATGAGTTCGACTCCATCACGAAGAGCGGCCATACTTTCGCGCATCTCTCCTGTTACTGTGAAGTGGTAGATACGCGGCTTTCGTTCGCCAGGGAAAACCCGCTCAGGAGAAATGCTCGTAGCGATGCAGCCTGTCTTTGAAATCTCTGACCCGGCAACGGCAGGCGTAGCCGCCGCAATTGCTGTTGTGCCTGACACGCGACCGCGTAGCCCGTTTCGTCGAGCAACGTTCGGGCTCGTGGCTCTTGGCATTCTTCCGTTCGCTCTTTCTGTCCCCTACCTTCAGGGACAGAATTCCGATAGCGGGGGCCTCTCGGCGCAGAGTCCTTCTCCAATCGAAATCACACCCGCACCCAGTAACCCTTCTTCCAATGCGGCACCGCCTTCTTCTATCTTTCCTCAATCAACTGCGCCCCTGGCAGGAGCGCCGCCGCCCCGCGCGTCGCGAGAAGCCTCTCCCATGGGGCCTTCTTCGGGGGCGGGTCTGGGCTTCGGACCGATTCGTCCTGGGGACATCGTAGAGGTACACATCTTCGACGCACCTGAATACTCGACGATCATGCCGGTCTCCCCTGCGGGCGAGATCGCCATTCCCTACGCTGGCCTCTTTCATATTGAGGGAATGACTTCGATTGAAGCCGCCAAGGCCATCGCGCAACTGTTTGTGCAAAATCAGATCCTGCGCGACCCACGCGTCATTGTCACCACACAGCAGTTCGGTTACAGCGTGACCGTGATGGGCGAAGTGAAGAGCCCCGGCATTTACTCGCTGGCCGGCAGGAAGCGGCTGATCGATATGCTCACTGAGGCGGGCGGCGTGACTGACCGTGCGGGACATATCATCGAAATCTTCCCCGCCGGGTCCATGAAGAATCCAGAGACCGTGTTGTGGGATCCAACCCTGCGCGAAAACGATAATGCCGAACTGCAGCTCAAGACAGGGGAGACGGTATTGGTGAGCCGCTGCGGCGTCGTTTACGTGGGCGGCAATGTAAACCGGCCGGGGGCCTATCCGCTTTGTGAATCGAATCACACCACCCTGTCAGAAGTGATTGCCCTTGCCCAGGGAGCCAAGCCATCCTCCTGGACACAGCGCGCGCTGCTGCTCAGAACCTCGGGTAGCCCGACGAGCGGAACGCGAGTGGTGCAAACGGTGAAACTGGAAGACATTTTGCGCGGCCGCAAAGTGGATATCACCATGCAGCCGGACGACATCGTGTTTATTCCGCCAAGCATACTGAAAGCAGCGGGCAAGACTGCTTTGACGGCTGCGGTCGGATTCGCTACGCAGGCCTTGTTCTACGTGCACTAGTGGTGGGTCCCGACGATCAAGACCAATTCGAGAGCACGTCAACGGAGTTGAACAGCACATTGCGTTGCGAAGGGTACGGGCTTTACCAGTTGCGGAAAAAGTCATTCGAAAGTGCACGGGTTCTGCTGTGCCGCTTTCGACGAACGGCAATGAGGGCTGCCTCGCCGCGGCGAGCGTCAGCCCGTTACAGATGAGATTTCTTTGCCACGGCTGAAACTGTGCCTTTCCGGTAATGTTTTTTCCGCAGCCTGTGAAGGCCAACAGTTTTTGCTCGTTTACGCACGGTCTGAAGCCCGTACCCTTCTACAACAGCTAAACGATCAACGGTTTGAAACACGTCACTAGAGCGTTTGAGCAGGACCTAATTTTTCGCAGAGCCAACGGTAGCGAATTGCCATGAAATTCAGCCTGGTAACGATCTCGTTCAATCAACGACAGTACTTAGAGGAAGCGCTGAGGTCGGTGCTGACCCAGAATTACGACACGCTCGAATACATCGTGGTGGATCCCGGCTCAACCGACGGAAGCCGGGAACTGATCGAGAAGTTTCGCAGCCAGTTGGCGGCAGTCGTGTTTGAACCGGACCGGGGTGCGGCCGAGGGCTTGAATAAAGGATTTGAGTTGGCCAGCGGCGATATATTCGGGTTTCTCAACTCGGACGATGTACTGTTGCCGGGAACCATGAGACGGGTCGCCCAGGCCTTCACGCAGAATCCCGAGTGCGACATCGTGATGGGCAATGGATTTACCGTTGATGCCCAGGGTAAGCGTATTCGCCGGATCCGGGCCGCCGGTTTTACCCTGGACCGCTATTTCTACGGGGGAGCGTCCTGGCTGCAACAGGCGACGTTTTTCCGGTGCGCGGCGTTTCGTGCGGTGGGCGGTTTCAATGTAAATAACCGCTCTTGCTGGGACGGTGAGCTCCTGGTGGACATGGTCCGGCAGGGCGCCAGGATCAAGTATCTGGATCACGATCTGGCACTCTTTCGTATCCACGCCAAGTCGATCACCGGTTCTCGACGTCACAGCGAAATGATGAAGGGCGATGCGGAGCGGATGTTCTCCCTGGTCCGCGGCCGCACCTGGACGGCGCTGGATACGCTGCGCGCCTATTTGTTTCGCATTGAACGTATCCTGACTCACCCCGGCGCGGCCGAATCGGCCATCCGTGCGCGCGTACCCAGAAATGGGGTTTAAGCAGACTGGTTCCCCGCGCGAGAAAGATTGGTGTACACCGCTGAACGCACTTTATAATCTGGAGTCTAGAGGTAAGGAAATCCGACCACTTTCCTGCAGGGGTAGGTATAGGTTGAGGAACGGCAGACCGTTCTTCCCGGCGGTTCATTCGCAGCCCCATCCCTGGACTTTGTTCTATTACCTTGGCGGTGAAGTTCGAAGCGCATGAGTGTATATCCCCCACCATCGGACAGGGTCACCGTACCCGAGTATCGCGAACCAGGCGGGCACGAGCGCTCCTTTCTTAGCCTTGGGTTAAACGATGGACAGACGCTTCACCATTTTCTGCTCATCGGCAAGTCGTATATCTGGCTGGTGCTGGTCTGCACTCTGCTGGGCACTGGCGCGGGGTTCATCGAGAACGCGACTACTCCCAAAGAGTACCGTTCCGCGGCTAACATTGAGATCACCCAGGACACCGCCGATCAATTTCGCATGGATACGGGCGGCGGCTACGACAGCGGTTATATCGATGTCGCCAAGCTGGATACGGAGATCGCGATTCTCAAGAGTTCGACTCTTGCCATGGCGACCATCCAGACGCTACATCTGGATAGGAATCCGGATTTTTTACCGCTTGGCTCAAATCATGTCTTTGATCTATCTAAAATTGGCGACCGCCACGCGCTGATTGGCATGTTTGAAGGCGGCTTGGCAGCCGAGCGCTACGGGCATACGAATATCCTTATTCTGAGCTTCACCGCGCGCAATCCGGAACTGGCCGCAGTCATCTGCAATACCCTCATCGACAACTACGTCGAGCACAATTTCAGCCAGAACTATGCCGCTACCCAACAGGTTTCAGACTGGCTGCAAAAGCAGTTAGGAGACCTCAAGAGCCGCCTGGAGGCGAGCCAGAACCACATGCTCACGGTGCAAAAGGATATCGGCCTGGTCGGCATCGATCAGACGCAGAGCATCGTGCTTTCCCGGCTGGTCGATATCAGTCACGATGTGAGCCAGGCGGAGACCCAGCGGCTGATCGCGCAAGCCAGGTTGATTACGCTGCAGACCGCACCGCCCGAGGTGTTGCCCAGCCTGAGTGGAGATCCGGTGCTGGTAGGTTTGAAGTCCCGGATGACTACCCTGCAGGCCGAGTACGCCAATCTTAACGCCATGTACGGCGCCAAGAATCCTCGCCTGCTGGAAAATCGCGCAGAGCTCGCGGAAGTGATGCAGAGCATGAAGGCGGAGCAAGGCACGGTGATTGCCCGGGCGCAGGAAGAAGTGAACGCCGCCACCCATAATCAGGATGCCTTGCGCGGCCGGCTGGAGCAGGAAAAGAGCTCGGCTTACATGGGTAACTCCAAGGCCGTGGAATATACGCTGGCTCGCAGGGAATACGAAGCCAATCGATCGCTGTACGACGGATTACAGCAGCGGCTGCAGGAGGCAGGCATCATTGCCGGTCTGCACTCCACCAATATCCGAAAAATCGATCCTGCAGATGCACCCGACTTTCCCAGTTCCCCCCGCAAGTCAGTCAACCTGACGCTGGGCTTCCTTTGCGGACTCGGCCTGGGATTGCTGTTGGCCTTCAGCATCGAAGCGCTCGATACCAATATCAAGACCATCTTCGACATCGAAGAGCGCCTTGGTCTGCCGATGCTTGGCGTGGTTCCCCAGGTTGACTCAAAGCTACTGTCACCGGAGACCTTCGTGCGGGATGCGACCTCGCCGGTCCCGGGCGCCTGGTCGCGTCTGGCCGAAGCCTACCGGTCGCTGCGCACCACAATTCTGCTTTCGCGCGCGGGCACGCCGCCCCAGGTCATCCTGGTCAGCAGTGCCAAGCCCTCCGAAGGCAAGACTTCGATCACCACGTTAGAGTCGATCGTCTTTGCGCTCAACGGCGCGCGCGTGCTGCTGATCGACTCCGATTTGCGACGGCCTTCTGTGCATCTGCGCTTCCGGATTGCGAATAAGGTTGGACTTACTTCCGTGTTAACGGGCAAGACTCCACTGGAAGAAGCGATCGTTCCCATTGCGGCTGTGCCGACGCTGCACATTCTACCGGCTGGGCCGATTGCCCCCATGCCCGCCGAGTTGTTGGGCTCGCTCCAAATGCAGCGGTTGGTCGAGGGCTTGCGCGCAAAGTATGACTTCATCCTGATTGACACCCCGCCGGTGCTGACGGTGACCGATGCGGCGGTGCTGGTTTCGATCAGCGATGGCGTGGTGCTGGTGTTGCGTTACGGCCAAGCATCTAGAAATGTGGTCGCGCGGGCCAGCGAGATCCTGTTGCGGTCAGGCGCCCACCTGCTGGGCGTGGTGTTGAACGCAGTCGATCTGCAATCTTCCGATTACGCTGAGTATTATGGTCGCGCCTACAACGACTATTACCAATCCCGCGTGGACGTTGAAGAGTAGGGTTTGAAAGCAATCATTGCCACGGGATTTGGCAAGCTGCACTTTCATGAAACAGCCCGCGCTCTGGCCGCCGCGGGTGTAGATGTCAATTTTCTTACCGGCTGGGTACCCAAAGACAATCAGACGGCGCTGGTCGAGCTCGCGGGAAAGCTGCTGGGAGAAAAACATCTCGCCGCGCGCATGGCTGCGCGGCAGATCGACATTCCCGGAGTTTCCGTGACTCCTGTGGCCTGGGTTGAGATTGTCGGCACCTTGATCAAAATGGTGCAGCGAACGCGCGTGATTCCGCTGGACCTCGCCTACGGCATGGAGTTTCGCGTGGCCGCGTGGGGGAGCCGCCCCTACCTGAAGCAAGCAGATGTGCTGTTGGTGCGCAGTGGCGCCGGCCAGTCGGGCGCGATCCGCAAGGCACGCAGAAATGGATTGGCGATTGTGACGGACCACTCGATTGCTCATCCGGCTTTCATGCATGCCGCCCTGCGGGAAGAGTTTGCCCGCTTCGGTTTACCCGCCGGCTACGACCCGCAAGCAGACCTCTGGAAGCTGGTGTTGCGCGATTGCGCCGATGCGGACTTGCTGCTGGTTAACTCCGGCTTCGTGAAAAAGACGTTTGTGGAACAGGGCTATCCGCCGGCCAAGATGCGCGTCGCCTATCTGGGAGTACGCGAAGACTTCTTTGACCTCAAGCACGACTACCGCATCGAGGGTCCGGTGCGCATTTTGTTCACTGGAAATTTCGATATTCGCAAAGGCGTTCGGCTTTTGCTGGAAGCGATTCGGCTGTGTCGCAAATCGGGCCTCGAGGTGCGGCTGGAGTTGATGGGCAATCTGGATAATGGGGCAGCTTGCCTGCAAGCCGGCGACGACGCTTTCTTTACCCATACGCCGTTCGCGCCGCCGGCACAGGTGGCTGCGGCCTTTGCCCGTGCCGATCTATTTGTGTTTCCCACGTTTGCCGAGGGTTCCTCGCGCTCTGGAATGGAAGCCGCGGCCGCGGGTTTGCCGATCATCACGACCGAGAATTGCGGCCTGCCCCTGGAACATGGAAAGAGTGCGATCTATGTGCCAGTCGACGATTCGGTTGCGCTGGCTGAAGCGATCGCGCTTGTTTCATCGGAGGAGGCGCTGCGCACATCGCTCGGCCGAAACGCCATGAAGACGGTGACGGAAAACTACACCTGGAATCACTACGGACAGCAGGTAGCGGAGTACCTCAAGGAAGCAGTGGAAGCGCGCTAGTCAGCCTCTCGGCTAAAACCTTAGCGTACGTGGGCCGAGTACGGTTTGTTTCGATTGCTATTGCTCCCTGCTGCGGGAATGCTGAGGTGGGCTGCGCCCTTCTGTTTCCGCCCATGTACGCTGGGGCGAACATGGGGCACCCGTCCAGTTTTTAATGAGTCTTTGAGGAGTTTTTTAAGGAGTTTTTTTTAAGGAGTTTTTGAGCGGAGTGTTTTGTTATTTGAGGCCCAGGTGGATTTCTGCGGCTTTCAATAAGGAGTTGGCTACGCCATCCGCTAAGTCCGCGGCTGCGGTGGATCCCGGTTTCTGACGGTCAGGATCACCCGCGATGAAGATGGTTTTCATCCCCATACGATGGCCGGCCTGGATGTCGGAAAGCGAATCACCGATGAGCAGGCTGTTCTGCGGATTGGCGTGCGGGAACTGAGCAAAGGCCTGCTCGAAGAGCCCAATATCCGGCTTGCGGCAATGACACTCGCCCTCGTCATGCGGGCAGTAATAGATGGCGTCTAAACCGGCTCCTTGCCGTTCGAGGTCACGCTGCATGTTGCGGTGAATCAGTTGCAGATCTGCCTCGGTGTAGAGACCCAACGCGATGCCGCGTTGGTTGCTGACCACGATCACGGTGAGGCCCGCGCGTTTCAAACGCGCGACCGCTTCTTGCGCCTCCGGCAGCCATTGAAATTGAGACCATGCACGCACATAGGCTCCCTCAGGCATTTTCCGGTTCAATACACCGTCGCGATCGAGAAAGACGTAACCCACCAGGCTGTTATCCATCGGTTTTATGGTCATGGCTGAACGCTATAATTGCCAGTGCTAATGCGCATTACATTGCTGAGTTTTCGCACGTTTGGCGATTATGTTTTGAAGGCGCCTTTTCTGTTTGAACTCCGCCGGCGGTATCCCGACGCCGAGATCACCATGATCAGCAATCGTAAAGGCGGCCAGGTTTATCCGCTGATGGACGCACGCCTGAGGCTGGTAGTCGTCGACCATGGCGACCCCGCAAGGGCTATTCTGCGCAGACTCCGCGGTATCAAGCGAGCCGACGTGGTATACGCCCTGGACGACAGCCGCACTACGCTCGTCCTGTCCCTGCTGGTACGGGGGAAGCGAAAGACGGGATGGGTCCAGGGGGTTAGCCGGCTCTATGCGGAAGGCG
This sequence comes from uncultured Acidobacteriaceae bacterium, assembly GCA_963834445.1. Lineage (GTDB taxonomy): Bacteria > Acidobacteriota > Terriglobia > Terriglobales > Acidobacteriaceae > PALSA-350. Next base: position 431,923 of record CAWIBU010000009.1, on the reverse strand, counting down.
GTTTCTTTACCTGGAAAAGCGTTCGTCCCTGGCTTTCGGCGGTCGTGAAAGCCGTGTATCGGCCGGGCAGGACCCGCCGGCCAGAGGACAAATACGACGGAGACGTGGAACTCGAATTGCTGGACCTGCGAGCAACCGGTCAGACGCTCGCGACCTATCGCAGCGAGTACGCATGCCCGCCAGCAACCCAGCCGGACATACCCTACATCTATTGCGCGGCAGAGGCCGGATGGCGAGCCAGGCAGCTTACCGATGAACAGTGGACGGGGATCATTAGCGGGCTGTTGCGAGCCTTTCCCGGTTACACGATCGTCCTCCACGGCGCTGCTGGCGCCTTAAGCAGCTTCGCATCGCAACCACGCGTCGTCTCCTATGGTCAGCGTTCGGTCCGGGAGCTATTCGAAAAGATCTCAGCCGCAGCTTTGGTGATTGCCCCAGACAGTTTCGCGCTGCACCTCGCCTCCTTGTACGACGTGCCGGCCATTGGGTACTTCGGTCCAGCCCACCCACACCGCTTTCGGCCCAGTGGACCCGGCAGCTCCAGCCTGTTTCATCAACCGGAGTGTTCTCCCTGCCTGCAGCTTCGCGGAGATACCCGCTGCCGCAGGGGATTGACCCAATGCAGCTCGCTGGCGGCGATGGAGCCGGTCGAGTTTATTGCCGCAGCGAGCGTGGCGTTGGCCTAAGGGGCGGGCTGCATACGCTCCAGGTGGAAGTCAATGGCTATTGTTTCGCTCACGCTTGAAATACGCATCGAGATGGCCCACTCGCTGAAAGACCGTCGGCAGGTAGTCCGTAGCCTGAAAGAAAAGCTTCGCCATGGGTTCAACGTCTCAGTCGCCGAACTGGACGAAGCCGTCACCTGGCAGTCCGCGACGATCGGAGTTACCGCCATCTCCAGTTCGCGCGATTATCTTTCAGGCCTGATGCGCCAGGTGGAAAATGCCGCGGTACGCATCACCAATGACCTGGGGGCCGAGATCACTGACTCCTGGTGCGCCTTTCTCGAGGAGGAGCCCGAACCCTAGGGTTTTTCTGATAACCTTAAGGGTTTAGCTAAGGACTTTTTCCATGGTGGAACCTCGCGCACGAAAGTACCATCGGGATCGCGTCGCGGAAACGCTGCGCGAAGAGATCAGCGCCATGATCGTAGGCGAACTCGCCGACCCGCGCATCAGCTTTGCCTATGTCAGTGAGGTGGTCATCAACGCCGGCGGCAAGTCCGCCAGGGTCTACATCGCGGTAGACGGCGGCGAGGCCGAAGAAGCGAAAACCCTCGAAGCGTTAACAGCAGCCCGCGGATTCATTCGCCACGAATTGCTAGAGCGAATGGGCGTGCGGCATGTTCCGGACCTGTCGTTTCAGATCGATAAGTCCAAGGACCTGAAGCTGCGCATCGACGAGCTGCTCGGACGAAACAGGAAACCACAGAAAACGGCCGCCAGCGCCAAGGACTAGCCGCAGCGGCTCGATGATGCCATCCACCCCACCGATCGACGCAGTGCTCAGCTCAATTGCGAGAGCCGATCGCCTGCTGGTAACCGCCCACGCACGGCCCGATGGCGACGCGGTTGGTTCCGTACTGGCTTGCTGGATGATGCTGCAGCGCCTGGGTAAGCACGCGGACATGGTGCTGAGCGACCGGGTGCCCTGGATTTATCGCGGGCTGCCCTGCTCGTCGCAGGTGCGGCACTGCAGCCAGGTGGAAGGCGACTACGATGCCGTGATCCTGCTGGAGTGCGACAGTATTGAGCGCACCCGGCTCGGCGGACTGGAAAATCGCTTCCTCATCAATATTGATCACCACACCAGCGGCCGGGCGTTTGCCAACGTCAACTGGATTGACAGCAACGCCTGCGCGGTGGCGGAGATGGTCTACCACCTTATTAAAGCGGCCGGCATTAGCCTCACTGCCGAAATGGCGGCTTGCCTCTACACGGCGGTGCTGACAGATACCGGTTCATTTTGCTTTGCGGGCACTGATGCGCATACCTTTGAGTTGGCGCACGAGCTGGTTCGCCACGGAGCAGACCCGGTTCATATCGCGCGGGACGTCTACTTCTCGAACCCGGCCGCGAAGATGCGGCTGCTGGGCGCTGCGCTGGCCAACCTGCACCACGACGGAGACCTGGCCTGGCTGTGGGTTTCGGAGAGGGACATGGACCGCGCCCAGGCGGCGGAGGAAGACTGCGAAGGCATCGTCAACTACGCCATCGGCATCGCCGGGATCGAGGTTGCGGTCTTTTTGCGGGAACTCCGTGACCACCGCGTCCGCCTGAGCTTGCGCAGCAAGGGGCGGGTAAATGTCGCTACCATTGCGGAAGAGTTTGGCGGCGGCGGTCATGAGAATGCCAGCGGCTGCACCCTGGAAGGCCCCCTCCCGGCCGCAACGAACCGAATTTTGGAGTATCTCCGCGGGGTGATGGCTTCGCGATGAGTTTGGTGTTGCTTCATCCGACTCCGCCTCCTCTGCTCGCCTGCACGCTGAATCTGATAGCCTTATGCCCGTAGAGCAATATGACGGCGCAAACCGCCCCGCTTTGCATGGACCCGGTCTTACTGCCTGGCAGAAATAATGGTTGAGAAAAAAGAAATGCTGGGAACGCCGCGAGTCTTTCATCGGCCAGGCACCGGTCTGGCAGCGTTGAAAGCGCGCTTCCCTGCTTTGCACGACACGCTCGAAGCAATCAGCTTGTTCGTTTTTACCCCCTTTTTCCTGTTCTATGGACTGGTCCCAATCTTCGGGGGGGATGGCCTTGGCCTGGTCGGCGCCGACGAACCGAGGTATGCGCAGATTGCCCGCGAGATGCTCGTCCGCCATGACTACGTCACCCCGGTACTGTGGGGTCATCCCTGGCTCGAGAAGCCTGCCCTCTATTACTGGCGAGCCATGTTCGCCTTCCTTGAGTTTGGCGTCCACGATTGGGCAGCGCGCCTGCCGTCGGCCAGCTTCGCCTTCATTCTGGTTGCCTTGATTTATCTGCACCTGCGCCGCTTTCGGCCCGGGAGCCAGCTGGATGCCGCGCTCATCACCGCTTCCTGCGCCGGGATCGTGGGCTTCGCCCGCGGCGCCTCGACCGATATGCAGCTGGCCGCACCTTTCTGCATCGGCATGCTCGGCTGGTACGCCTGGTATGAGACTGACAAGAAGTTCTGGCTGTTCGACCTCTATTTTTTTGTCGGAGTGGCCACGCTCGCCAAAGGGCCGGTAGCTCCCTTTTTGGCGTTGCTCATCATTCTTACCTTCGCCGGGTTACGCAGGGAGTGGTCTTTGTTGCGCCGCACCATCTGGATCCCGGGGGTTCTGCTCTATTTCCTGATGGTGTTGCCGTGGTATATCGCGGTGCAGCGGCGCAACCCCGATTTTCTGCGCATCTTTTTCCTGGAACACAATCTGGAACGCTTCGCCACCAACCGCTACATGCACGAGCAACACTTCTGGTATTACCTGCCTATCATGTTGCTCGCGCTGATGCCGTGGTCGATCATCGCCATGCGGGCGCTGGTGGAGGCGATAGAGCAATCCATTGCCGAGTGGCGAGCACGCCTCACCAAGCATCACTATGTCGGGCACTCACGCTGGGGAGACGCCTTCCCCGAATTTCTGGTTTTGTGGACGCTTTTTCCAATCCTCATTTTTTCCCTTTCCCGTTCCAAGTTGCCGGGCTACATTCTGCCCTCGATTCCGCCGCTCACCATCCTCACCGGGGATTACATCAATCGCATTCGTCACAAGGGCCTGAGCGCCTGGTTGCTGGTGCTCCACGCACTGCTCTCTTCCGTGACCATCATCCTGATACTGCTGCTGCCGTGGCATATCGGGCATCCTGGGGTCGTCCCGCCCATGAACATCCTGATACCCGCTGTTTCCAGCGGACTCGCAGCCGCTCTCCTGATTCTGGTGGTGGTGGCGCGCTTTGGGGTCACGCGTCTGCGCGTGGTCACAACCGTTCCCCTGGTCATCATGCTGCTATTTATCTTTGGGGTCGGCCCGTTTTTTGGTCTGCCCGCTTTGTCCTCGACCAAGAAGAATATTCGTTTGCTGGATGCCGCCTATTCCGCCCGGCCACTGGCGGCCATCATCAGCCAGATCGCCCGGCCGAATGAAGGCGTCGCCGTTTATAAGGTGCGGCGCGATGTCGAATACGGCCTCTCTTTCTACCGTAATCACAAGGTCGTGAATTATGAGCCGGACGGCATCCCCCCGGGCGAACACATTCTCATTACGCGTGAAGCCTATACCGGTCAATTGCATAGTCTGCTTGCCGGGCGATCGTACCAACCGCTCTTTTCCTACCCCGCGCAAAGTCTTGCCGTCTACCAGGTTTTTGCCAAGCCGTGAACGCCCTGGGTTTTCAGGGGATGGTCTGGTGCCGTACACTCCTGTTGAAATAAGAGCAGAATGACGCCAGCCCTGAACCTGGAAATTCTCGATCTGCGACACTTCTCCGCTACCCACCTGAAACCGGTGCTGGCGGCAGAAAGCCGCGTCTGGAATGATCGCCTGCGCTGGGACTTCCAGGCTTCCGCCAACCTGTTACTGCAATACCTCGATTCCCGGCTTCTGCCCGGTTATGTTGCCATCGAGAATGGGCGCATCTGCGGCTACGTCTTCTGCGTTTACGAGAGCGAAAAGGCCCTGGTCGGCGATGTGTTTGCTATGCCCTCCGCGACCAACCTCCCATCCACCGCGGACGTCGAGCGGCGCCTGCTGGAGCACATGATCGAGTTGCTGCAGCATTCTCCCGGGGTAGATCGCATCGAATCGCAACTGTTGCTGCGTCCCCATGGAACCCATACGGAAACTCTGCGCAACGCCGGGTTTGCTATCTACGAACGACTCTTCATGGAACTCGAACTGGATTCTGTGAGCCTGCTCGAACGGCCACGCGACAGCCGGCTCGATGGGTTGGAATTGCGGGCCTGGAGAGACAGCGACTTTACCGCGGCCGGCCACCTCATCGCCCAGGCTTACGAAGGTCATCTGGACGGCATCATCAACGACCAGTACCGCTCCGTCTCGGGTTCGCTGCGGTTTCTGCACAACATTGTCCGCTTCCCAGGCTGCGGGCTATTCGATGCTTCCGCGTCCCGCGTATTGGCTTATCGCGATCGCGAAGAGATTGCTGCGTTACTGCTCTGCTCCCGGGTGCGCGAGGAGGTGGGGCACGTGACCCAGATCTGCGTCAACCAACAGTATCGCCATCGCGGACTGGGGCGATGGCTTTTGTCTGAGTGTTCGCGCGCTCTGCGGGGCAAGGGGTTTCAGGCGCTGACACTCACCGTCACACGGCAGAATGCTGAGGCGGTGGCGCTTTATCAGCGTAGCGGATTCATTACGCGCCAGACGTTTGACGCGATGGTTTGGGAACGGGCGAACCTAGCCCGAACCTGAGTCGAGCAGTGTATTCTTGACTGATGGCACAGAAATCGACAGGTTCGAAGACCAGCCAGATGGGGTACATGGCTTTGATTGCCGGGTGGCTTATTCCCGGAGCAGGACATCTTTTGCTGAAGCGTTGGGGCCGCGGTGTGCTGGTGCTGGTTTCGATCAGCTGCATGTTCGTGCTGGGCATCATGATGGGCGCCAGACTCTACGCGCCGAACACCGCCGACCTTCTGGACATGCTGGGCTTTCTGGGTGATCTCGGAGCAGGACTGCTGTATTTGATTGGCCATGGCCTTGGGCTGGGCCAGGCGCCCGTGCAGATAGTCACCGCGGATTATGGCGCGAAGTTTGTCGTGGTTGCTGGGTTGTTGAATCTGATCTCGGCTGTAGACGCGCACAGCATTGCTGTGGGGAGGAAGCCGTGAGCCTGGCGCCCTCTCATTTCGCAACGGTGATTCTGTTTGCGATTTTCGCATCGATTATTTTCGGCATCACGCAGCGGAGTACTCCCAGGGCGATGGTTCGCTACGGAGCTTATTGCTTTGTGCTGTTTTTAGGGGCTGTGATTGCTGCCAGCTGGCTGATGTATTTTATTCGGCACTAAGCCCGGCGAATCAAGCAACAATCGATGGGTGGCCCAGGTCTCGCTTTCGAGACCTGGGGGCGCGTGAAGAAGAAATTCCAGGTCTCAAAAGCGAGACCTGGGCCACCCATCACCCGTTCCTGTTGAAAAAACAGAGGGGGCAGAATTTGCGAGCTCACTCGTAGGGCGTTTGTTGGGGGAAAGGCGCACCGCAGATCCCTCCACTTCGCTACGCTACGGTCGGGATGACAAATGTGCTTGAGGGACGGGCTTAAGAGCATGCCCTGTCCTCGTTCATTCCTCTCTTAACTTGCCGACAGGCAAGTCGGCTCCTCGGGATGACAAATTTGTTGGGGGGCCGACAGGCGGGATGACAAATTTGCTTGAGGGACGGGCTTAAAAAGCTAACACTCTCCGTGTTCATTCCATCCTTGACTTGCCGCCAGGCAAGTCGGCTCCTCGGTTTTAGATGCTGGATAGTTAAGAGTTTAGATGCGGACTAATTCGGTTTGCTTTGGGCCGGTGACTACGGCTCTGCCTGGCTCCGTCAACATGTTCACTTCGCTGCGCACACCGAATTCCGGCAGATAGATGCCGGGTTCGACGGAGAAGCACGTGTAGGGCAGGATCAGACGATCGTCGTGGGTTTCGAGATTGTCCAGATTGGCCCCGTTACCATGGGTCTCAGTGGAGATGCTGTGGCCTGTCCGGTGGGTGAAGTATTCCCCAAAGTCCGCGTTGCGAATCACTGCCCGCGCAGCGTCATCCGCCTGCCATCCTGCAATCGGCACTCCCGCAGCAAATGCATCCTGCACCGTCTTGATGGCCGCATCCCGCGCCTCCGCGACCAGCGAAAAAACCTGGTGCTCTCGCTCGCTGGGCTCACGGCCAACTACGCCCGTCCAGGTAATGTCATAAAAGCAAGTCTGCGGGCGATCCATACGGCCCCAGATATCGATGAGCAGAAAGTCGCCCTCCGCAATCGGCTGATGAGTCGCTTCGGTGGGCTCATAGTGCGAGTCTGAGCTGTTGGCGTTCACCGAGACATTCGGTCCGTAGCCGTCGGCGATGCCGGCGCGGTGCATGGCCTCCTGCAGCCAGCGCATCATTTCATATTCCGTCAAGGGAACAGCAGAAGTTGGTCCGCTGGGACGCAGACGGCCGGCGATATGCTTCCAGGCTGCGCTTACTATCTCGTCAATGTGCCGCTGCGCCTCGTAGTGGCTCGCGATCTGCTCCGCCGTCAGCACCGCCTCAAAACGGCTGACCAGATCGGCAGAGCTGACGATCGTCTTGCCCAGTTCGCGCAGCACTTCGATGGTGCCCGCGTCCACCAGCGACACGTACATGATGGCGTTGCGGGGCGAGTATTGCATGGCCAGCGTGGTGTACGGCTGCAGCATGGTGCGCAAGCCGGCTTCCAGCTCCTGCCACGACGAGTATGCCTCGCCGCTGCCGGGCAGGGAGGCAAGCTTGCCCCGCTCCACCCGGTGGGTCAGCTTGCGCGGCTCCCCTTCGGCAGGAATGAGGTAATACCAACGCCGCGATACATGCAGGGAGTCACTGAGGCCGAGGATCCGATAGGCAATCGGATCCCGGTGGTGGTGGTCGTAAAAGAGCCACCCATCCAGTTTTTGGTCGCGCAGAGCCTGCTGTATACGTTCGAGGTTCATGACCTGGAGTGCCCTACTGAGCAGTCAACTCAGCGGCTACCCGCTCGGTCACGAAAGCCTCGATCGTATCGCCCATCTGGATGTCGTTGAAGCCGGCAATGCCCATGCCGCACTCCATACCGTTGGTGACTTCGCGGGCATCGTCTTTGAAGCGTTTGAGCGAAGAGAGCTTGCCCTTGAAGACCTGTTCTCCGTCGCGCATGAGGCGAATTTCCGCATCGCGTTTGATGGAGCCGTCGACCACACGGCAGCCGGCAATGGTGCCCACCTTGGGAATTCTGAAGATGTTGAGCACCTGGGCGCGGCCCACGTAGTTCTCTTTGATGGTCGGATCGAGCAGGCCCAGCATGGCTTTCTTGATCTCGTCCTGCAACTCGTAAATGATGGAGTGCAGCCGGATCTCGACGCCATCCTGTTCGGCCAGATCGGCTGCCTTGCGCTCGGGGCGCACGTTGAAGCCGATAACAATCGCATTCGACGCGGACGCCAGCAGAATGTCGCTTTCGGTAATCGCACCGACACCGGTGTGCAGCACCTTGATGCGCACCTTCTCGGTCGACATCTTCTGCAACGAGTCAGCCAGCACTTCGACCGATCCGGTCACATCGCCCTTAAGGATCAGTGGCAGTTCCTTAACCCCAGCCTGCTTGATCTGCTCGGCCAAGCCTTCGAGCGAGACGCGCGAAGACTTTGCCAGCTGCGACTCGCGTTCCTTCATCTTGCGGTACTGGGCAATGCCCTTGGCCTTGTCGCGATCGGCGACGACGAGAACCGTGTCCCCGGCATCGGGCATGCCTTCTAACCCGAGGATTTCAACCGGGGTGGAGGGTACGGCCTCCTGAGTGGGGCGGCCACGATCGTCAAACATGGCGCGCACCTTGCCGAAGGTGTTGCCCATGATAAAGCTATCGCCGGCGCGCAGGGTGCCGTTCTGCACCAGCACGGTGGCCACGGCGCCGCGGCCGCGATCGAGCTTGGCTTCGATCACGGTACCCACCGCCGGACGATCGGGGCTGGCCTTCAAATTGCCCAGGTCGGCCACCAGGCAGATCATTTCGAGCAGGAGGTCGAGGTTCTGCTTCTTCTTCGCCGAGACGTCAACGAAGACCGTGGAACCGCCCCACGCTTCAGGCACCAGGCCGCGATCGCCTAACTGCTGCTTGACGCGGTCGGGCTGCGCATCGGGTTTGTCAATCTTGTTGACGGCAACAATGATGGGTACGTTTGCCGCCTTGGCGTGATCGACCGCTTCGAGCGTTTGGGGCATGACGCCATCGTCGGCCGCGACCACGATCACGACAATGTCAGTTACCTTGGCGCCGCGGGCACGCATGCGAGTAAAGGCTTCGTGACCAGGAGTATCGAGGAAGACGATCTCACGCCCGAAAGCAGGTGAGTCCTGCTTGCTGATGCGGACCTTGTAGGCGCCGATGTGCTGGGTGATGCCGCCGGCTTCACCGGAAGCAACATCGGTCTCACGAATCGCGTCGAGCAACGATGTCTTACCGTGATCGACGTGGCCCATCACGGTGACAACGGGTGGCCGGGTGACTTCGATCTCGCTGACATCCTCATCTTTCATGAGGTTTTCGAGCGCCTCGTTGGCCATCTCGTCTTCGAAGGTGATGACCTGGGTGTCGGCACCGAACTGGGCGGCGACATCCTTGACCAACTCCGCGTCGAGCGATTGGTTGACGGTGACGAAAACGCCGCGCATCAGCAGCGAGGCAATGAGGTCTTTACCACGCACGCCGAGCTTTTCCGCCAGATCCTTAACGCTGATGCCTTCTGTCACCGTGATGGTACGGGTGATCGGCAGCGGCTCATGAGGAACCTGGGCTCCACCGAAACGAGGCGGCGGGGCAAAGCCCTTCATTGGGCCTTCTTTGGTCTTGGGATATTGCTGGCGTCCGCGACGTTGCTGCGGAGCTGCCCTTTGCGGGCGAGGCGCTTCGCCGGGAGGCGGTGTCAAACCACCTGCGCCCCCGACTCCGGGGCGCGGCGCGCCAAAACCGGGGCGAGCGCCGAAACCAGGGCGAGGCGCACCAAACCCGGGCCTGCCGCCGGGGCCTGGGGCTCCGCCGGGCTGGGTGCGGGTGGGATGCATGGGCCGACGAGCGCCGCCAGGTCCATCCTGCGTCCGTGGAGGGTAGCCTGAACCGCCCGCGCCAGATCCACCAGAGCCGGGACCGCCAGAGGGCCGTCCCCGATCGAAAATCGGCCGTCCACGCTGAATGACCCCGCCTGGAGGCTGCGGACTGCTGGCAGACGGAGCCGCCGCCTGCGTAACAGGGGGCGGAGGGGGCGCCAGATAGACGGGCCGCGGACCGGTTTGCGGCATGATGACACGCCGCGGAGCCGGCGCTGGTGGCTGCGCCGCTACTGGAGGAGCTGGAACCACAGGCTCGACCACGGGAGCTGTGGGTTGCGAGGCAGCCGCTTCGGTGGCGACCTCGGGAGCACTCACGGTTGCTGCAGGTGCCTGTGGCTTAGGGGCAGCAGGTGGAGCGGCAACGACGACCGGAGGCGCAGCAACAGCCTGCACCGGAGGCTTGGCCGCAACGGGCGCACCGGCAGGCGGACGCACTTCTGTCCCAGGAGCGGGTGGCCTGGCAACGACTGGACCCGCAGGCGGTTTAGCCGCAATGGCAGGGGTGGGCGGCGCAGCTACCACGATCCGTGGCTCCTGCCGCGGCTGGGGAACAATCCGTCTGGGGGCAGGGGGCGGAGGCGGCGTGAAGCGCTGTTGCCCCGGTGCGCCGATGCCTGATCCACTTGCACCCGATCCGGGCACGTTGGGCGCGGAAATATTTGGCCGAGGCTGCCCGGGCGCACTTTGGCCAGAGGCCGTGTAAGAGGGTGCTGCCTGGCTGGGCGGAACGGCCGGCGACGCGCTGACCACTGTGGCGGGAGCGGCTGGGCGAGGCGAAGGCGGGGCGCCTGGGGCGCTCGCGGTGGCCACGGGAACCGAGGGCCTGCTTGGCTGCGGCTGAACGGACGGCGGCGACGGCGGCCGTTGGGCTCCGGCGGCGGCTTCGTCTTTTCTCTGTTGTATGGCCTTGAGTACGTCCCCGGGCTTCGAGACCCGCGACCAGTCAATCTTCTGCTTCGGCTCGCTGTCGGCCTTCGCGGGACCAGCACCGTTCTTCCCACCGCTGCGGTGAAAGTATTGGCGAACACGTTCTGCTTCGTCGCCCTCTAACGAGCTCGAGTGCGTCTTCTTTTCAGTCACACCGACGTGCGACAGTGCGTCAAGGATCGCCCTGCTCTTTACTTCCAGCTCGCGCGCTAAATCATTAATTCGAACTTTGCTCATCCGTCCCTTTGTGTCGTACCCGCCGCCATTCAGACTTTCATCGCAACCTCACGGCTGGGGGAATGACAGGTATTATTATTATCCTCTGAAAACGTGGAATGTGTGTCATCCAACCACGCGACGGCGCTCATTTAAACGCCACCTTCATCTACCTTGGCGTCCTGCCGGGTCTCCTGGCTGGGTTCTTCCACGTTGCCGTCGTCTACCGCCTCTGACCTGGCTATCTCATAGTTCGGGTTATGCCTGGCCAGCACTTCGCTGGTGTCTTCTCGTCCGGGGGTTTCCGAAATCGCACCGATCTCATCCAGATCCTTGCCCGATTCGGTCAGTTCTTCCATGCGCATCCGGGCAATGTCGTCACTGATCAAACCGGAACCATCCTCGGTGTCAGGAGTTTCCCGCTCCCCCTCCTGGTCAAGGGTCAGGGCGTCGATCTCCTCGGCCACCTGGGCATCTTCGATCGCCCGGGCTTTTTCCACCAACTCTTCGTCCGACTTAGCCACTTCTGTACCTCCATCCGGGACAGGGCGCTCTTCGCCCGGCTCATACTCCCCAAAATAATGGCGCACTGCCAGGCTGATCTTCTCCAGAGTCTTCTCCCCGATACCTGGAATCTCTTCCAGCTGTTCAGGCGTCATATCGGCCAGTGCTTCGACGGTCGTTATGCCGGCAACCACCAGTTTCTGAATAATCTGCTCACCCAGCTCCGTCACCTGCTCGATCGGCGTCGAAGGCCCACCGCTCATGGCCTGCATCTGCTGCTCAACTTCCTGGCGCTTCTCTTCCTCGCTCTTGATGTCGATCTTCCAGCCCAGTAACTTGGCCGCCAGACGGACATTCTGGCCCTTCTTGCCGATGGCGAGCGAGAGCTGCGAATCGTCCACGATTACTTCAATCTGCTTCTCACCCAGGTCGGTGATGCTGACGCGGCTCACCTTGGCGGGCTGCAGAGCCTTTTCGGCGAAGGTGGTGATTTCTTCGCTGAACTCGATGATGTCGATCTTTTCGCCGCGCAGTTCGCGAATGATGGACTGCACGCGCATGCCCTTCATGCCCACGCAGGCGCCTACCGGGTCAACATCCTTGTCGCGTGACAGGACCGCGATCTTGGTGCGTTCGCCGGCTTCGCGCGCGATCGCCCGGATCACCACGGTGTTGTCGTAAATCTCTGGCACTTCGCTCTGGAACAGGCTCTGCACCAGCTCGGGCACGGCCCGGGAAACGATCACCTGGGGTCCCTTGGCGGCGCGGTCGACGCGCTGCAACACCACGCGCACGCGCTCGCCGATGGCAAACTGCTCCAGCCGCGACTGCTCGCGCTTGGGCATTCTGGCTTCGGCCTTGCCCAGGTCGAAGATGACATCCTGCAATTCGAGGCGCTTGACGGTCGCGTTCAGCACCTCGCCCAGGCGGTGGGCATATTCCTTGTAGACCGTGTCCCGCTCCGCTTCCCTTACTTTCTGGAAAATGACCTGCTTGGCCATCTGGGCGGCAATGCGGCCCAACACGTCGGTGGGCTTGTAGTAGCGGATTTCGCCGCCGGTCTCCACTTCAGGCGCCAGCGCGCGGGCGTCGTCCAACGTGATCTGGTTGACCGGATCTTCCAACTGCTCCGGGGCTTCGACCACGGTCTTATAGACGTAGGCACGAATCTCGCCGGATTCCCGGTCGAGCTCGGCGCGCATGTTTTCCTGCGTTTTGTAGTACTTGCGGGTGGCCAGCGCAATGGCATCCTCCACCGCGGAGACGACAATCTGCGGGTCAATTCCCTTGTCTTTACTCAATGCCTCGATACTTTGATAAAGAACACTCGCCATGGTTTTCTCTTTTACCTATTCACTCAAGCTTTGGTTAAATCCCGGGGGCCAGATTAGCCTTCTCAATATTGGCAAAGGCAATCTCTACGGTCTTGCCTAACGCTGGGCCCTTCTTGCTCCGTTTTTGCTGCTTCGCCGTCAGGTCGAGCACAATCCCTTCCGGCTTCACTTCCGTGAGTTTTCCCAGCCAGTGCCGGTTGCCCGCGACCGGCGCAAATGTCCTGACTTTGACCGGGCTGGCCTGGAAACGCTCATAATCGGCCCGTGTTGCCAGCCCTCGATCCAGCCCGGGAGAGGAGACTTCCAGGGTATATTCGGCCCCGGGCACCAGGTCTTCTACGTCGATTACCGTACCAAAATCCCGGCTGAAGCGTTCGCAATCCTCGTGGGTGACCCAAGCCAGCTGGTCGAGCGGAACCCCTTCACTTCCGAGATGCGCGAACAGGCTCTGCTCTTCGGCTTCCGCGACCCCATCCCTCAGTTTCGTAGCAGCCTCTTCCGCGCGCCGGGCGCGTTGTTCCGCGTTTTGCTCGATGAACACCCGCAGAACGCGCTGCTTGCTGCCGCCCAGGTACTCAATATCCACCACGTCCAGCCCGTGCGAGACCGCCACCCGATCCGCTGTTTGGCGGATTTGCTCGATGCTTAATGCCATAATCGCCGCTTCGAAATGAAGATGCTCCGCCACTGGGGACCGCAAGCTTCACGGCTTTCACACCAAAAGAAAAGTGGGCTTGCGGCCCACTCATTTCTCCGTGTTTCTCCGCAAGGGCTAAAGGCGAAGCCAAAGGACAAATTCGTCTGCTTGTAAAGAATACGCCGTTTTGGAGCGAACTTCAACGGTGCCTGGGGTGGGGGAAAAGGCGGCGTTACACGCTTAGGCGGGATTTGCGAGCTCACTCGGAGGGCCTTCGCTTGAAGGAAAGACGCACCGCAGATCCCTCCACTTCGCTCCCCCGAATTCCTGTCGAGGCTGGTGGCGCTGGCAAACTTCATGCGGCTTTCCTTAATGAAAGCCGCACACGCGGATCTGTCTGACGTAGCGAAACAGGAATTCGGGTACGCTACGGTCGGGATGACAAAGGGTAGGGTTGCGGTTGTCCTCAAGAGTGGCTAGTGGGATGGGCGCACCGCAGGTCCCTCCACTTCGCTCCCCCGAATTCCTGTCGAGGCTGGTGGCGCTGGCAAACTTCATGCGGCTTTCCTTAATGAAAGCCGCACACGCGGATCTGTCTGACGTAGCGAAACAGGAATTCGGGTACGCTACGGTCGGGGATGAGGCACCAGCTACCCGGGGGAAATCGCGCGCTCGGCGTTTCTCCTGTAGGTTATAGGATTAACAGTAGCGCTCTTTTATGATCCAGACACCCGTACCGGAAGCCCTTACCTTTGACGACGTCCTCTTAGTACCTGCCTATAGCGACGTTGTACCCGCCCAGGTGAGCACGCAAACCATGCTCACCCGGACCATCTCTCTCAATACTCCGCTGCTCTCCGCCGCCATGGACACGGTCACGGAGTCGCGTCTGGCTATCGCCATGGCCCAGCAGGGCGGCCTGGGCGTGATCCACCGCAATCTCTCGATCGAGCAGCAGTCCAGCGAGGTGGATAAAGTCAAGCGCTCCGAGAGCGGCATGATCGTCGATCCAGTCACGATTGAGCCGCAACAGTCGATCTCCGACGCGCTCGAGGTGATGCGCCGCTACAAGATTTCCGGCGTTCCCGTGACCCAGGGCAAGAAACTGGTGGGGATTTTGACCAACCGCGACCTGCGGTTTGAAACGCGCACCGACATCCCCATCGGCGACGTGATGACCAAAGAGAACCTCATCACCGTGCCGGTTGGGACCACGCTCGAAGAGGCGGAGAAAATTCTGCACACCCACCGGGTGGAAAAGCTGCTGGTGGTGAATGCGCAGTATGAGCTCAAGGGCCTGATCACAGTGAAAGACATTCAGAAGAAGCTGAAGTACCCGAACGCCGCGAAAGACGATCAGGGGCGCTTGCGGGTAGGCGCTGCGATTGGCGCAACCGGCGACTTTCTGGAGCGTGCTGTTGAGCTGGTGCGGCTTCGGGCCGACGTGCTCTCGATCGACTCGGCCCATGGCCACTCTTCCCGCGTGCTGGAGGCGGTGCGCGCGATCAAAAGGCGGCTGCCTGACGTCGCCTTGATGGCGGGCAACGTGGCCACCTACGAAGGGGCCAAGGCGCTGATCGAGGCTGGGGTCGATAGCGTCAAGGTAGGTATTGGGCCGGGATCGATTTGCACCACCCGTATGGTGACCGGCGCCGGTATGCCGCAGATTACGGCCATCAGCGAATGCTACCGGGCGGCGCGGGAACACAACATCCCCATCATCGCCGACGGCGGCATCAAGTACTCGGGCGATGTAACCAAGGCAATCGCTGCCGGGGCCAGCGTGGTCATGATCGGCTCCCTGTTTGCCGGGGTGGATGAGAGCCCGGGCGAAACCATCCTTTACCAGGGTCGCAGCTTCAAGACCTACCGCGGCATGGGTTCCCTCTCGGCTATGTCGCAGGGGTCGGGCGAGCGCTACTTCCAGGGAAAGGACGATATGGAAGACAGACGCTCAAGCGAAGGCGTCGTGGCGCGCGAGCGCAACGGTGAGAATCGTCTAGCCAAGTTCGTTCCAGAGGGGATTGAGGGACGGGTGCCCCATCGCGGACCGCTCGAAGCCATGGTCTACCAACTGGTCGGCGGATTGCGATCGGGCATGGGTTATGTGGGCTGCAACACCATTCAGGAGTTGCAGGAGAATGCCCGCTTCATTCGCATCTCGAGCGCGGGCTTGCGTGAGAGCCACGTTCACGACGTGATCATCACCCGCGAGGCGCCCAACTACCACGTGGAGTAGTTGGTCACCCGAGAGCTGCGGACAGCAACAACTGTTGGGTGGCCCATTCAACAGTTGTTGCTGTCCAAGGATGAGGAAAATTCTCTGAACGACAAAAGGGACGGCCGAGCTTACCAACACAGGTAGCTCAGCCGTCCCTTTGCACGAAAGCCCCGAACTAGGCGTTGGTGTCGCTGCCGCTGCCATCGGGTGGCGGATTCTCAGCCATGGCCTTGTCTATCTCTTCACGACGCTTCGCCCGTGCTTCGGCGCGCTTCTGGCGTTTCTCATCCAGTTCGTGCTCAGAACCAAGCAGTTCGATGAAGGCCTTTTCGGCGCCATCGCCCTTCTGGAAGCCAGTGCGCACGATGCGCAAATAGCCGCCGGCCCGGTCGCCGTAGCGCGGGGCTACGGTGTCAAACAGGCGGGAGACCGCTTCGCGGGTCTGGAGATAAGACAGAGCCAGGCGGCGTGAGTGGAGATCGCCGCGCTTGCCCAGCGTGATCAGCTTTTCTACGTGAGGACGCGCGGCCTTGGCCTTGGTGATGGTCGTCTCCACCCGGTCCTCGAGAAGAATGGAGGTCACCAGGTTGCGCAACAGAGCGCGACGATGGCTGGTGT
The DNA here is from genome assembly GCA_963834445.1 of uncultured Acidobacteriaceae bacterium. GTDB lineage: Bacteria > Acidobacteriota > Terriglobia > Terriglobales > Acidobacteriaceae > PALSA-350. The sequence goes on along the minus strand of CAWIBU010000009.1, from coordinate 415,669 downwards.
TCCGTCCTAGTTTGTATCCTGCATTGCGATGGCGCATGAGTTTCTCTTTCTTGCGAAATTGGAGCACCCGGGTCTCAACCGCAGAGACCCGAGCCACGCTCTCTTAGAAGTTTTCCGGCTCGGACTGAAGCGGAATATCCACTCCCTCGAGATCTTCCTCGTCGTCGTCGTCATCATCGTCGTAACGGTTGTAACTGGCCGCCAGGGTCGCCGCCGGCAGTACGCTGGTCGGACCAGGCACCGCGTTGCCGTGCTCGTCGATCTTCATGCCCAGAGACAAGCCCATCTGCGCCAGAATTTCCTTGATCTCATTCAAGGATTTGCGGCCGAAGTTCTTGGTCTTGAGCATTTCCGGCTCGGTCTTCTGAACCAGTTCGCCGATGGTCTGGATATTCGCGTTCTTGAGGCAGTTGTAGCTGCGTACGCTGAGCTCAAGCTCTTCAACCGAGCGATTGAGATTCTCGTTGCGCAACTGCATGCGGCCCTCGTCGTGCGCGCTCTCGGCTTCGATCTCTTCCTCGAAGTTGATGAAAATGCTCATGTGGTCTTTGAGCAGCTTGGCGGCAAGACCCAGTGAATCAGCAGGCAATACGGAACGATTGGTCCACACTTCGATGGTCAGCTTGTCATAGTCGGTAATCTGACCCAGACGTGCCGCCTCTACGGTGTAATTCACCTTGCGTACGGGCGAGTGAACCGAATCCACGGGGATGAAACCAATGCCCAGATCGGAATCGAAGTTCTTGTCCGCGGAAACATAGCCACGGCCGCGCTTGAGGCGCATTTCCATGTCCAGCTTGCCACCTTCACTCACGGTCGCGATGTAGACATCCTTGTCCAGAATCTCAACGTCCCCGTCGGCCTCGATCATGCCCGAGGTCACCACGCCTGGCTGGTCCGAACGCAGATAAAGCGCTTTCGGGCCTTCCCCATTGAGCTTGAAGGGAATCTGCTTCAGGTTCAGGATGATGTCGGTTGCGTCTTCGACGACGCCCGTAATCGATTGAAACTCGTGCAGTACGCCTTCGATTTTTACCGCGGTCACAGCAGCGCCTTCAATCGACGACAGCAGGGTGCGACGCAATGCATTGCCGATGGTGGTACCGAAGCCGCGCTCAAAGGGCTGGGCGCTGAACTTACCGTACTTCTCGGTGAGTGTGTCGGTATCGACTGCGAGGCGTTTTGGCTTTTGGAATCCTCTCCAAAGCATAGGTGTGTTCCTTTCCATGCACGCCGTCGCGAAGCATTCTGCGACGGTCGGCGGTTGACTGTTACGTTTACCTCTAAAGTTCCAGGGTCTGCACCCCGGACTTTACTTGCTATAAAGTTCGACGATCAACTGCTCGTTCACCGGCATGTTGACGTCTTCACGCTTGGGCAGCGCCAGCACCTTGCCGGAAAGATTGGCGTGGTCCACTTCGAGCCAACGGGGCGGTACCTGGTGGCTGGCGAACTCGGTCGAGGTTTCGAGTACGGTGAGCTTCTTGCTGCCTTCGCGGATCTTGATCTCGTCGCCCACGCCCACCTGGAAGGAGGGAATGTTGACCTTGCGGCCATTCACTTCCAAATGACCATGGCGCACAATTTGCCGTGCCTGGCGACGGGAACTGGCGAAGCCGAGACGGAAGGCTACATTGTCCAGACGCCGCTCGAGCTGTTGCAAAAGCAGCTCGCCGGTGACGCCCTGGGCGCGCGAGGCCTTCTCGTAATAGGCGCGGAACTGGCTTTCGAGGGTGAAGTAGATGCGCTTGGCTTTCTGCTTTTCGCGCAACTGCAGGCCATAGCCCACAATCTTGGGCTTGCGCGCACGGCCATGCTGGCCGGGAGGAAAATTGCGCTTTTCAATGGGGCATTTCTCAGAGAAGCACTTGGTGCCCTTGAGAAAGAGCTTGGTGCCTTCGCGACGGCAAAGGCGGCAGACGGGTCCGGTATAACGTGCCACGGTATTCTCCTGACTTCAGAGGCCGACCGGTTTACAGATCGCTTTTCGAGAAAGCGTCCTTCGTCCCGGTCCACCAGATTGCGAAACTAGTAAATCAAACCCTGCGACGCTTCGGCGGACGGCAACCGTTATGCGGAATCGGCGTAACGTCGCGGATGGAGCGGACATCGAGTCCGGCTGCAGCCAGCGCGCGTACGGCTGATTCACGACCGGAACCGGGACCGCTGACGCGCACATCGACCGAACGCAGACCATGATCGCGCGCCTGGTTGGCCGCGTTCATGGCCGCCTGCTGAGCGGCGAAGGGCGTGCCCTTACGCGACCCGCGGAAGCCGAGCGAGCCCGAACTCTTCCACGAAAGCGTGTTGCCCTGGCCGTCGGTGATGGTCACGATGGTGTTGTTGAACGAGGCCTGCACGTACACCAATCCATAGGGAACGTTCTTGCGCTCGCGCTTTTTGAACTTCTTGTTCTTGCCGGCTTTGCCGGCGCCCTGCGGTTTCTGTTCCTGCTTCGCCATTAGGTCTTACCCGTCGCTTTCTTCTTGCCCGCGATGGTTCCCTTACGCGGTCCCTTGCGGGTGCGCGCGTTGGTGTGGGTGCGCTGACCGCGGGTGGGCAGGTTGCGCCGATGGCGCAGTCCACGGTACGACTGAATATCGATCAGCCGCTTGATGTGCATTGAAACGTCTTTGCGCAGATCGCCTTCGATCTGGCCTTCTGCTTCAATCACCTGGCGGATACGGTTGACCTCGTCCTCACCCAGGTCCTGGATCTTCTTCAACGGGTCTACTTTCGCCGTCTCCAGGATGCGTTTCGCACGCGGGTCACCGATTCCGAAAATGTAGGTCAGCGCGATTCTTGCCTGCTTGTGGCGGGGCAGATCGACGCCAGCAATACGTGCCATGCCTGATCCTTTTTCTTGACTGTGCTGGCAGCAGCTTCACCGCTGCAGCGGTTCTGTGTGAAGCAGCCGGAGAGGTTCAACGCAAGCCTTTTTGGCTAACTAGCCTCGCCGGTGCCGTGTTTTGCCGCAGTCGAACTCACTGCGGCGACTTCAAAAACCTGTCCTAACAGGAAAACTCCGGGTGCCCCATATCTCGTGCTGTTACGAGATGTGGGATACCACGACTGCAGTTCCTGAACTCTCAACAGCCCCTTCGGACTGTCTTACCTTTGTGGTATCCCACATCTCGCAAAAAACGAGCGAGATATGGGGCACCCGGATTTTGCGGCACAAAGGCTTAGCCTTGGCGCTGCTTATGCTTGGAAATCTCACAAATCACCCGCACCACACCGCGGCGATGGATGACCTTGCACTTGTCACAAATCTTCTTTACCGATGCACGAACTTTCATAACGAAACTGCTCCTGACTTTCTAACTTCCTGCGCTATTTGTAGCGGTACACAATGCGTCCCCGGGTCAAATCGTAGGGACTTAGCTCCACCGCCACCCGGTCACCGGGCAGAATGCGAATGAAATTCTTTCGCATGCGCCCGGAAACGTGCGCCAGAACCTGATGCTTGTTCTCAAGCTCAACCTTGAACATTGCATTCGGCAACGTCTCAACCACGGTTGCCATTACCTCAATCGCGTCTTCCTTCGACAAACTTTATCCCGATTCCGCCTGCGATGCGCATCCCGCCGGCTGTCCTAACCCTATTGCGTCAAAATGGCAGCGCCGTCGACCGTCACCGCGACGGTGTGCTCGAAGTGCGCGCTCAAGCTTCCGTCTTCCGTTACCGCCGTCCAGCCATCACTCAAAACCTGTACACCCGGCTTGCCCACGTTCACCATTGGCTCGATCGCCAGAACCATGCCGGCGCGCAGCTTGGTGCCCGCTCCGCGCTGCCCGTAGTTGGGAACCTGCGGGTCTTCATGCATGCGGGTCCCGATACCGTGGCCAACAAACTCACGTACCACGCTGAAGCCATCGGCTTCCACAACTTCCTGCACGGCGGCGCCAATATCGCCCAGGGTCGCTCCCGGCCGCACTACCTTGATCGCGGTCTCGAGCGAAGCCTTGGTCACCTCCAGCAGCCGTTTGGCTTTGGGGGTAACTCCCGACCCGACCGGCACCGTGATGGCCGAGTCGCCGTAGTAGCCATCGAGCACAATGCCAAAATCGATGGAGACAATATCTCCGTCGCGCAAAACGCTTTCGCTCGACGGAATGCCATGCACCACCTGCTCGTTCACCGAAGTGCACAATACACAGGGGTAACCGCGATAGCCCTTGAACGCAGAGGTCGCGCCCAGCGCGGTCATCTTGCTTTCCGCAGCATTCTCCAAATCCAGCGTGGTCACACCGGCCTTGACATGTGCCCGCACATGCTCCAGCACCTCGCGAACCACCGCTCCACTGCGCCGCATCTTTTCAATTTCCTGCGGCGTCTTGATCATGATGGCCATTGGCCTGTTTAACTCTCTTTCTTCAAGGCAGCTAAGCCCGCAGTCGCGTTACCGCAGCCATAATAGCCGCCATTACCTCACCCGCCGGCTGCTCGCCATCCACCTCGACAAAACGGCTCCGGGCACGATAATGTTCCACCACTGGCGCAGTCAGCGCCGTATAAGTCCGCATCCGCTCATGAAAGACCGCTTCCGTATCATCCGCGCGCTGGACTAGCGATGTGCCTTCCACATCGCAGACCGTATCGACTTTCGGCGGCTGCAGGTAAACGTTGTAAATGCGCTGGCAGGTTGGACAGTTGCGTCGACCCGTGATACGACGCAACAACTGAGTATAACTTACCTGAATACTTACTGCAATCAGCGGCAGAGCCGACGGATCGGCCGCCAACCGGTCGTCCAGCCATTCGGCCTGGGCCAGGGTCCGGGGGTAGCCGTCCAGGATATAGCCTCGGACCGTGTCGGGATGGGCCAGCCGCTCCGCCACCATCTGGTTGACCAGATCATCGGGGACCAGCTTACCCTCGTCCATGAGCTGGGTAGCCTGTTTGCCCAGGGCCGTGCCCCGTACCCGGTTGTCGCGCAGCAGGTCTCCGGTCGAGATCTGGGGAATGCCCCAGGCGGCCATGATCCCTTTGGCCTGGGTTCCCTTGCCCACGCCGGGGGCGCCCATCAGCAGAATCGGGCCCGGTGTGACCAGTTTTTCTTCAGTTGACGGCCCGGTATTCGACCCCTCCGCCACTGGCAGCGACCTTACCACGACCGCCTTCCGCGCACGCGTCCGCTACGCGGGGAGAAGCCATCGTAGTGGCGCATGATCAACTGCGATTCCACCTGGTTGATGGTGTCCATGGCTACGCCGACCACGATCAGCAACGAGGTGCCGCCGAAGTAGAAGCTCACATTCAAGCCGTGGGTCACCCAGGTTGGCATCTTTTCAAAGACCCCGCCCACCAGCCACAAGTCGTTCAGGTGAATGCCGCTGATCAGGATTTGCGGGATCAGCGAGATCACAATCAGGTAGAGGGCGCCCACCAGGGTGATGCGGGTAAGCACGTCGTTGACAAAGTCGGAGGTACGCCGGCCAGGACGGATACCGGGGATAAAGCCGCCGTACTTGCGCATGTTGTCGGCGATGTCATCGGGCCGGAACACGATCGAGATATAGAAGTAGGCGAAGAAAACAATGCCCACGATATACAAAAGCTCGTACCAGGGCTCACCCGGACGCAGCCCGTCAAATACGCGGGTGAGGAAGCCGCTGTTCTGCACAAAGGTCGAACTGGCGAAGAGCAACGGCGCGGAGAGGATGGAGCTGGCGAAGATGACCGGCATCACACCGCCGGAGTTCACCTTAAGCGGCAGGTGCGTGGACTGGCCGCCCATGAGGCGACGCCCGACAATGCGCTTGGCATACTGCACGGGGATACGCCGTTCGCTGCGCTCCACAAACACGATGAAGGCCACGATGGCGATCATCATGACCACCAGGATGATCAAGGCCGGGATGGTGAAGGAACCCCATGCCTGGGTTTTTGCCTTATCGATCAGATCCTGAATACCACGGGGGAGACCGACGACGATGCCGGCAAAGATGAGCAGGCTCATGCCGTTGCCGATGCCGCGATCGGTGATCTGTTCCCCCAGCCACATGATGAAGGCGGTGCCGGTGGTCAGTGTCACCATGGTCATGAGGATGAAGCCGATACCCGGGTTCAATACGTAGGAAACGCCGCCCGAGCCGTGGGAGAGGGTCAAGGCAATGGCCAGCGACTGGATCGCGCCCAGGACCACGGTGACGTAGCGGGTCCACTGGGTGATTTTGCGCCGCCCCAGCTCGCCTTCCTTCTGCAGCTTGGCCAGCGGCTCATACACCACGGTAAGCAGCTGGAAGATGATGGAGGCGGTGATGTAGGGCATGATGCCCAGGGCGAAGATGGTCAGCTTGCGCAGGTTGCCGCCACTGAACAGGTCGACCAGGCCGAGCGCGCTGCCCGCCTGCTGGTCGAAGAACTGAGCCAGTAGCTTGAGGTTGACACCCGGGGTAGGGATCTGCGAGCCGAGGCGATATACGGCCAGAATGCCCAGCGTGAACAGAACCCGCTTGCGCAGGTCGGGAATGCGGAAGATATTGCCGATCTTCTCAAACATAAAACCTATTTCCCTCAGGGCTTACGCCCATGCACTTGTGCGGGATCATGTCCGAGCTAAAGCTCGCTGCGCGAGGTTGCCCGTACCCTTTGATTTTAACAATCCGCCGGAGGGAAGGGTACGGGCTTACCCCGTACACCATCTTTCTAGCTGAATGGGGGCTAAAGAGCGTTTGTGAAAACGGGAAGAGCAAACCGCAGATCGCTCCACTCCGCTGCGCTCCGATCGAGATGACAAAGTTGTGGCGATTCTATCGGACCCTTTTTCATGGAATCTCCGCTCTCATACCGCAATAACCTTGTCATCTCGACCGGAGCGGAGAGATCTGGGGTTTGCTCTTCTCGTTTTCACAAACGCTCTTTAGCCCCCGCCCCGATCTGCCTTACGCGACCAGGACTGCCTTGCCGCCGGCTTTCTCGATCTTTTCCTGGGCTGACTTGGAAAACTTGTGCGCATGCACGGTGACCGCGACGGTCAGATCGCCATCGCCCAGCACCTTGACCAGCCCCTTGCGCTTCTTGAGCAGTCCCTTGGCGGCAAAGGCTTCGAGCGTCAGCTCCGCGTTGCCAAGCTCTTCATGTAGTTCGGCGATGCGGCTCAGGTTCACGACGGAATACTCCGTGCGGAAAATGTTGGTGAAGCCGCGCTTGGGGAGACGGCGATGCAAGGGCATCTGTCCGCCCTCAAAGCCACGCATCATGTGCGAGCCCGAACGGGAACGCTGTCCCTTGTGACCGCGGCTGGAGGTTTTACCCATGCCCGAGCCCATACCGCGGCCGACACGCTTCTTGCCGGAATTCGCCTTGTGGGGCGCCCGTAAATTAGAAAGATTCTTTGCCATACTGATCCTCGCTCAACGCCAGACTGGTCTTGCCAGCCCGACTCGCATTTGGGGGCGGACTACTTTACGATCCGCACCAGGTGGGGCACCGTCTTGACCATGCCACGAACCGATACCGTATCCTCACGCTCAACCACCTGGTTGAGACGGGTAAAGCCCAATCCCTTGATCACCCGCTTGTGCTTCTCGGGCGTGGAGATGGCGGACCGGTAGTACTCCAGGCGCATCATCAATTTCTTGCTGTCTGCCATTAATATAGCTCCTGTACCTGCTTGCCCCGGGCAGCCGCGACCTCGGCCCGATCGCGCAACTGCACCAGCGCATCGAACGTAGCCTTGACCACGTTGTGGGGGTTGGCCGTGCCCAGGCTCTTGGTCAACACGTTCTGCACGCCGACCGAAGTCATCACCGCACGCACCGCGCCGCCGGCAATCACGCCCGTACCTTCCGGCGCCGGCTTCAACAACACGTGCCCGGAACCAAAGCGACCCAACACCTGGTGGGGAATGGTGGTCTCGGACAAATTAACGTGGACCAGATTCTTCTTGGCCGCCTCGATGCCCTTGCGAATCGCCTGCGGCACTTCTTTCGCCTTGCCCGAGCCGTAGCCAACCACCGCTGCCCCAGGGTCCCCGACCACCACCAGCGCAGCAAAGGACATGTTCTTACCGCCCTTGACCACTTTGGTGACACGATTGATGGACACCACCTGATCTTTCAGGTTGTACTGCCCGGCGTCCAGCTTCTTCTTGAGTATTGCCATGCTTTTATCGATCCTTCTGCGCCGCCAGTGGCCGCGCCTGAACGCCTGAACTTAGAACTCTAAACCTGCTTCGCGGGCGGCATCGGCCAACGCCTTGATGCGACCGTGATAGAGATAGCCGCCGCGGTCGAAAACCACCCGCTTGATTCCCTTTTCAATGGCCCGCTCAGCCACCAGCTTGCCCACTTCCTTGGCGGCGGCGACATTGCCACCGGTCTTCAGCTTGGCGGCCAGGGTTGAGGCGGAGAGCAACGTCTGCCCGTTGGCATCGTCGATGATCTGGGCATAAATGTGGTTCAGCGAACGGTAAACGTTCAGCCGCGGACGCTGCGCCGTGCCATCCATCTTTTGCCGAATCCTGAAGTGGATGCGCTGGCGAATCACGTTTCTTTGTCTTAACGGAATCATTGGTTCCCTTTCCTAAAAGCGGAGCTGCCCTGCAGCCCCGTTCGGTCTTAATTACTTGGCGCCGGTCTTGCCGACCTTCTTCTTGAGACGTTCGCCCACGTAGCGAACACCTTTGTTCTTGTAAGGATCCGGCTTACGCAGCGAGCGCATATCGGCGGCCACCTGGCCTACCTTCTGGCGATCGATGCCGCTGATCGAGATCCGGGTCTGCTTGGGATCGATGGTGACTTCAATGCCCGAGGGCAAAGGAAACTCGATGGCGTGGGAAAAGCCCAGCGTGAAGACCACGATGCCCTTGCCCTTAAGCTCCGCACGGTAACCGATGCCGACAATATCCAGTTCCTTGGTCCAGCCCTTGGTCACACCTTCGACCGCATTGAAAACCAGGGAGCGGGTCAGGCCATGCAAAGCGGCCAGCGACTCTTTCTCGCGCACGGCGAGCAGGGTGCCGTCTTTCTTCTCAAGCGTGATGCCGGCGGGCAACATCGCGGTCAACTTGCCCTTGGGCCCTTCGACCAGCACGGTGGCGCCCTGCACGGTGTATTTCACCCCGGCGGGTAACGGAATCGGTTTCTTGCCTATACGCGACATACTCTTCTCAACCTCTCGCGGCTTGCGAGTCCCGGTGTCTCAGCCCCTCGGGCCAACACCGTTCCACTGCAGCCAAAGCGCAATCGCGCTCAATCAATGCGTTACCAGACCTCGCAGAGGATCTCGCCGCCGACGCCTTCGCGCCGCGCCTGCCGGCCCGTCATCACGCCCTTGGGCGTGGTCATGATGCTGATGCCAAGACCGCTTTGCACCCGCTTGATCTCGTCGCGGCCCACATACACCCGGCAACCGGGACGCGAGATACGCGACAGGTCACGAATGGCAGCCTCGTTGTTGGACCCATACTTCAGGTAAACCCGCAGCACGGCGCGCCCATTCTCTTCCGCTGCCTTGTAGTTGGCGATGTAGCCTTCCTCTTTGAGGATGCGGGCAATTTCCGTCTTCAGCTTGGACGCTGGGACATCCAACTTCTGGTGGCGCGCCCGGATGGAATTGCGGATGCGCGTTACAAAGTCGGCTACTGGATCGGTCAAACTCATTCTCTCTCCTCCACTCCCCGTTCGCTCCGGCCCATTTTCCGGGCCGCAGAACCAGCGGGAATGTTGCTTTTGTTGCGGGACCTGATGGAACTACCAGCTCGACTTGACGACCCCGGGAATTTCACCCCGAAGCGCCAACTGGCGGAAGCACAAGCGGCACAGGCCGAACTTGCGCAGGTACGCGCGGGGCCGGCCGCAAATCTTGCAACGATTGTGCTGGCGGCTGGAAAACTTCGGCTTGCGTGCGTCTTTAACTCGTTTCGCTGTTGTGGCCATTGTCTCTTTCCAAATCCTCTCTGCTTCCGTGCGGCTTACGCCGTCTGCCGGAAGGGTATGCCGAATTGCCGCAGCAGGGCACGGCCCTGGTTATCATCCTTGGCCGTCGTCACGATGGTGACGTTCATGCCCTTCAACTTCTCCACGCGCGCGTAATCCACTTCGGGGAAGATCAGCTGGTCGCGCATGCCCAGCGTGTAGTTGCCGCGTCCGTCGAAGCTCTTTGTGGACACACCCTTGAAGTCACGTACACGGGGCAGCGCGACCGAAACCAGCCGGTCGAGAAACTCGTACATGATGTCGCCGCGCAGGGTGACCATCGCACCAATCGGCATGCCTTCGCGCACCTTGAAGGCGGCAATCGACTTCTTGGCCCGGGTGGTTACCGGCTTTTGACCGGCTACCGAAGCCAGGTCAGCAACCAGCGGATCCATCAGCTTCACGTTCTGGGTGGCTTCGCCCAGACCCATATTGAGCACAATCTTTTCCAGGCGGGGAACCGCCATCAGGTTATCGAGGCCCAGCTCCTTCGCCAGGGCCGGCCGGATTTCCTTCTGGTACTTCTCCTTCAGTCGCGCTGCTACTTTTTCTGCCATCGCTCTATCTCTTTTCTTTCACGGTCCCGGAGTGGGCTGTTCTTGCCCGTGTACCGTTGCGTGATCGGGTGCTTAGTTCTTCTTCTTGGGCGCCAGGGTCTGGCCGCACTTTTTGCAGACCCGGACCTTGCGATCGCCTTCAAACTTGTGGCCCACGCGTACCGGCCCGCAGGTACCGCATACCAACATCACATTCGAGATCTGGATGGCCGCTTCCTGCTCGGCAATGCCGCCCTTGATGTTGCGCTGCGGGTTGGGATGCACATGCTTCTTGACCATGCGCACGTGCTCAACCAGGACGCGGTCCTTATCGCCCAGCACGCGCAGCACGCGGCCGCGCTTGCCCTTGTCGGTGCCGGTAATCACTTCCACCGTATCGTTGCGTTGTAACTTCAATGCCATAGCTTCCTCCCGCTCACCCGGTGCTAGATAACTTCGGGCGCCAGCGACACAATCTTCAAAAACTTCTTCTCGCGCAGTTCGCGGGCCACGGGACCGAACACGCGGGTCCCTACCGGCTCGCCCGCATCATTGATCAACACCGCGGCGTTTGAATCAAAGCGGATATAGGTCCCGTCGCGGCGGCGATATTCCTTGCGCGTCCGAACCACAACCGCCTTCACGACCACACCCTTTTTCACCTGGCCATCGGGGGACGCTTCCTTGACCGAAGCCGTGACCACATCGCCCAGACCGGCCTTCTTGCCGCTCGAGCCGCCCAGAGGCAGAATCACCTGCAGCTTGCGGGCGCCGGAATTATCGGCCACTTCCAGCATGGTTCTCATTTGTACTGCCATACTTGTTGCTCCTTACGATCGCGCCCTTAATTCTTTAAAACCTGTCCAACCCTAACAAATGCCAGTTTGACCCTTCCGGATCCCAAACAAATTTGTCATCCCGACCGAAGCGTAGCGGAGTGGAGGGACCTGCTTTTCGGCCCACCCCAAACGCTAGACCACCGGCTGAGCGATCTCTTCCGCCTGCGGCAAGGTCGACCGGCGAATCACTTCTTCGAGCGTCCAGCGCTTCAACTTGCTCAGCGGCCGGCTCTCGCGAATTCTCACCACATCCCCCACATGCGCGGAGTTCTGCTCGTCGTGGGCATAAAACTTCTTATTGCTCTTGATCACGCGCTTGTACTTGGGATGGGTCTTGCGCATTTCCACTTCGACCACGATGGTCTTCTGCATCTTGGTGGAAATAACATTCCCAATCTTTTCCGTGCGCCGTGACTCCGGCTTGGTGGCAACCGCGGTGGCTTCTGGCATGGCTTAACGAGCCTCTTTTCCGGCCGGCTTGGCCTTTTTCGTTTTGGCTGGCTTGGCCGCCGGCTCGCCGGCCGGCTGCAACGCCGCGCCATGTAGGCCCAGCGCCCGCTCGCGGGCCACGGTCTTGATCCGCGCCACATCTTTGCGCAGCTCGCGCAGTTTCTTGACGCCTTCGTTCTGCCCCAGCTTCATCTGGAACCGCAGGCGAAACAACTGTTCGGCGGACTGCTTTTCCTGCCGTACCAGCTCTTCATCATTCAGGTTACGAATCTTCTCTGTTTCCATGGCTCTTCTCTCTCAGCTACTTCGCTACCACCGTTACCTTCACATCGTGGCGCATGACAAACCGGGTCTTCAGAGGAAGCTTGTTCGAAGCCAGGCGCATGGCCTCGGCCGCGATCTCCGGGCTGACCCCTTCCATCTCAAACAGCACCTTGCCCGGACGAACCACCGCTACCCAATGATCAGGCGCGCCCTTGCCCTTACCCATACGGGTTTCGGCCGGCTTCTTGGTGACTGGCTTGTCAGGAAACAGGCGCAGCCAGATCTTGCCCCCGCGCTTGATGAAGCGGGTCATGGCTACACGGCTGGCTTCAATCTGCCGGTCCGTGATGTAGCCGCATTCCATCACCTTGAGCCCGTAGTCCCCGAAAGACAGCTCCGACCCGCGCCACGCCTTACCCTTCATGCGGCCGCGCTGCTGTTTGCGGTACTTGACCTTCTTTGGCATCAACATAAGAATTCCGCCCCTAAACCAATTTCTTACTACTCACCAGGCCCGGCAATACGGCCGGAACGGCCCCTAAAATACTCCGCTGGTGCCTGCCGGCTGCGGCTGGCGACGCTTCTGCTCGTAAATGTCACCGCGATAGATCCAGGTCTTGACCCCGATCACGCCATAGGTGGTGCGCGCCTCGGCAAACCCGTAATCGATATCGGCGCGCAGCGTATGCAGCGGCAAACGCCCTTGCAGATACCACTCCGAACGCGCGATCTCGTTACCATTCAACCGCCCGGAAACGCGGACCTTGATCCCCTTGCAGCCGAAACGCAGGGCGGAGTCAACCGCTTTGCGCATGGCGCGGCGGAAGCCAACGCGCTTTTCCAGTTGCAGCGCGATGTTCTCAGCCACCAGCTGCGCATCCAGCTCCGGCTTGTTCACCTCCAGGATGTCGATGAACACATCCCGGTTGGTGCGCTTCTGCAGGTCGAGCTTGAGCTTCTCGATCTCGGCGCCCTTGCGCCCGATCACAATGCCCGGACGCGCGGTGCGGATGATGAGCCGCAGCTTGTTGCCGGGCCGCTCAATATCAACCGAGCTGACGCCGGCCGCCTTGAGCTTCTCCTTCAACTCCTCGCGCAGGTGAATATCTTCGATGAGCAACTTGTCGTAGTCGCGCTCGACGAACCAGCGTGACCGCCATGGCTTGTTGACACCGAGTCGAAAGCCGTAAGGATGAACTTTTTGTCCCATAATTTCCTCGAACTACTTCGCGGCCTTCTTCCAGTTTTTTGCTGCGCTCTTCTTCGCCACAGTCTTCTTGGCTGCCGTCTTCTTGGCCGCGCCCCGCTTCTTAAGAGCCGGCGTCTCCGCATCAGCCGTCTCGACCAGGGCACCCCGCTTGCGCTCCGCAACCGTGATTACAATGTGCGCCATGCGCCGCTGATAGCGAAACGCACGACCCATCGGAGCGGGCCGGATACGCTTCATGCGCGGGCCTTCGTTGGCCAGCGCGGTCTTGACATAGAGATTGTCTACGTCGAGATCCAGATCCCGCTCCTGGCTGAGATAGTTCGCATTCTGAATGGCCGCGCGCAGCACCTTCTCGACCAGCGGCGCAACACCCTTCTTGGTGAACGCCACCGTGACCAGTGCATCTCCCACGCGGCAACCCCTGATCAGCTCGAGTACCAACCGAGCTTTCTGGGGCGATACCCGCTGGAACTTCGCTTCAGCCCGGAATTCTGTTGTTTCCAGTTGCATTGGCTTAGCCTTTAAATCCTTCCCTTGAAATCGCTCACTAGCGGGGCTTGGCCGAAGACTCAGCAGACTTTGCCGAGTGCCCCTTGAAGGTCCGCGTAGCGGAAAATTCGCCCAGCTTGTGCCCTACCATGTTTTCCGTCACATAGACCGGAATGAACTTTCTGCCGTTGTGCACCGCAATGGTGTGTCCCACCATGTCGGGATGGATAGTCGAGCGCCGCGACCAGGTACGAAGGACTTTCTTGTCATTCGTCTGGTTCATCGCTTCGATCTTCACCATCAGGTGGGTGTCGATGAACGGACCTTTTTTTGTCGAACGTGCCATAACCCTCTCCTGAATACCTTTGCTTTACTTCTTGGCCTTGCTGACGATGAAGGTGTCCGTCCGCTTGTTATTACGCGTCTTGTAACCCCGCGTCGGCTGGCCCCATGGGGTCACCGGATGACGGCCGCCCGAGGTCTTGCCTTCGCCGCCGCCGTGCGGGTGATCGACAGGATTCATCGATACGCCACGATTGCTGGGACGAATGCCCTTCCAGCGATTTCTGCCGGCCTTGCCGATCGATACATTCTCGTGATCGGTGTTGCCCACCTGACCGACGGTCGCCATGCACGCGACCAGCACCCTGCGGGTTTCGCCCGAAGGCAATTTCAACAGCGCGTAGTCGCCTTCCTTGGCCACCAGCTGCGCCGAGGCACCGGCGGAGCGCACCATCTGCGCACCCTTGCCCGGACGAAGCTCGACATTGTGCACGGTGGTGCCGGAGGGAATGTTCTTGAGCGGCAAGGCATTGCCGACCAGGATGTCCGCTTCGGGCCCGCTCATGATCGTCTGCCCTACCTTCAGGCCGACCGGCTGAATGATGTAACGCTTCTCGCCGTCCAGGTAGTTGACCAGGCAGATGCGCGAGGAACGATTGGGATCGTACTCGATCGAGGCCACTTTGCCCGGCACGCCAAACTTGTCCCGCTTGAAGTCGATCAGGCGCAGCATCTGCTTATGGCCGCCGCCATGGTGTCTCATCGTCAGGTCGCCGGAATTGCGGCGGCCCCCGGTACGCTGCTTCACGGCCAGCAACGGCTTGTGGGGACGATTGGTCGTGATGTCGTCGTTTACCAGGGATGTCTGGAAACGCAGCGTGGGGGTAATCGGTCTGTATGTCTTGATCGGCATTTTTTCGCTCGTTAGTTCTCAGTGCGACTTCTAAGTGCGACTTCTGAACCAGTCTTGGTTACGGAAACACGCTCTACATTGCGTTAACGTAGTCAGGCATCTTCTCGCCCGGCTGCAGACGCACATAAGCCTTCTTCCAGTCAGGGCGGAACCCGGAAAACTTGCCCCGGCGCCGTTCCTTGCCTACAAAGTTGGCCGTGCGTACGCTCATCACCTTCACCTTGAACAGGGTCTCGACGGCCTGCTTGACCTCGGTCTTGGTGGCGTCAGGAGCAACATCGAACACCAGCGTGCTTTCGGTTTCCTTGGCGCCCAAACCCTTCTCGGTAATGAGGGGGCGCTTGATCACGTTATAAAGAGTCGGCATCAGGCCACCTCCGCACCGGCATGCTTGCGCCGGGAAACAGTTTTCTTCAACGACTCCTGCAATTGCTCGATGGCGGCGCGAGAGAAAATCGCGCGCTCGTAGCGCAACAGGTCGTAGGGATGCACTTCCTTGGACAACATCAACTCCACCCGATCCAGGTTGCGGGCGCCGAGCAGCAGCGCGCGGCTGGGCTCCTGACCGCTTTCGACCAACAGAGTGGTCCGCTTGGCGTCGAGAATGTCGAGCGCCGCACGATAGGCCTTGGTCTTGGCGCTGGCCAACTCCAGGCTTTCAACTACGGTCAGCTTGCCATCGGCCAGCTTGGTCGCCAGCGCCGAGCGCAGCGCGCCCAGCAATTTCCTGCGCGGGAAGGCGTAATCGTAGCTGCGGGGCTGGGGTCCGTGCACCGTACCGCCGTGGCGCCAGATCGGCGATCGCACCGAGCCGACACGGGCGCGCCCGGTACCCTTCTGCTTCCACAACTTCTTGCCTGAACCGGAGACCAGCTTCTTGTTCTTGGTGGCTGCCGTACCCTGCCGCATGGCGGCGCGATAATGCTTAACCGATTCCCAAAGAAGCGCTTCGTTGATCTGGTCGGCCGCGAAAATCTCGTCCGCTAAATCCAGCGTGCCGACTTTTTTTCCAGCGAGATCCACTACATCAATCTGTGCCATATCGAAATTCCTTAAGAGGAGGCAGTAGCGCCGTCCTATTTCTTCTTGCTGCCCGAGGGCTTTCCACCGGAAGCCTTCTTGGAGGCCTTCAACGGATCGACCGTGCCGCCACCACCAAAGCCACGACGCTCCCGCGGCGGCGCCTTGGACTTCGAAATCATCACGTACCCATCGCGGGGACCGGGAATCGCCCCTTCGACCATCAACAGGTTCTCGTCGAGATCGATGCCGCGGATGCGCAGATTGCGCACCGTGACCTGCTCCGCCCCGTAATGACCCGGCATACGCTGCCCGGGAAACACGCGCGAAGGAAACGAGGAGGCGCCGATCGAACCCTGCACCTGGAACATGTGCCCGTGGGCCTTGGGGCCGCCGCCGAAATGGTGGCGGCGCACCACGCCGGCAAATCCCCGGCCTTTGCTGGTGCCAATCACATCCACGTACTTGGCGTCTTCAAAAATGTCGACCAGAACCTTGTCGCCCGCCTTGAGAGGCGCGACTGCCTCTTCGCCCTCTGCCGGCGCCGAAACCCGCTCCAGGGGAACTTCCCGCATCAACTTGACCGGGGGAACGTTGTTCTTGGCGAAATGGCCGGCCATGGGCTTATTTACCTTGCCGCCCTTGACGAACTCGATCAGACCGATTTGCGCGGCGCTGTAACCGTCGCCGGCCAACGTCTTCAACTGCGTCACTACGCAGGGGCCTGCCTGCAGCACGGTGACCGGGTGAACATCCCCCTTGTCATCGAACAGCTGCGTCATCCCGATCTTCTTGCCCAGAATTCCTGTTACCGACATCTTGCTCTCCTTCAGCGACTACTTCTCGAATGCCTTGATCTCGACATCGACGCCGGCTGGTAGATCCAACTTCATCAGTGCATCAATGGTCTGCTGCGTCGGCTCAAGAATATCGATCAGCCGCTTGTGGGTACGAATCTCGAAGGCCTCGCGCGATTTCTTGTCGACGTGCGGGGAACGCAGCACGCAATATTTGTTTTTCACCGTCGGCAACGGAATCGGACCCGCGACCTGTGCGCCGGTGCGCTTGGCCGTCTCGACAATCTCACCCGTCGAGGTATCAAGCACGCGATAGTCGTAAGCCTTGAGCCGAATGCGAATTCTCTGTCCTACCATCTCAACCCCTTCGTGCCACGCAACGAACTTTGTTTGTTACTTTTTGAACCGCAAACCACTGCTGGGTGGCCTATCCAAGCCGTTTTGTGGCTTGAATGAGCCACCCTCAGATTTTTGCGGCTACTTGATGATTTCGCTGATGGTGCCGGCGCCTACAGTGCGTCCGCCTTCGCGGATGGCAAACCGTAGCCCCTTTTCCATCGCAACCGGGGTATGCAGCTCAATATTCAGCTGCACGTTGTCTCCCGGCATCACCATCTCCGTGCCTTCGGGCAAGGTTGCCGTGCCCGTCACGTCCGTGGTGCGGAAGTAGAACTGGGGACGGTAACCATTGAAGAACGGGGTGTGACGACCGCCTTCTTCCTTGCTCAACACGTAAATCTCACCCTTGAACTTGGTGTGCGGCGTGATCGAGCCCGGCTTGGCCAGAACCATGCCGCGCTCTACATCTTCCTTGGCAATGCCGCGCAGCAGCAGACCGGCGTTATCACCCGCCAGGCCCTCGTCCAGCTGCTTCTTGAACATTTCCACGCCGGTCACGACCGTCTTGCGGGTCTCGCGGAAGCCGACAATTTCCGCTTCCTCACCCACCTTGATCTTGCCCCGCTCGATCCTGCCCGTCACTACCGTGCCCCGGCCGGAAATCGAGAAAATGTCTTCAATCGGCATCAGGAACGGCTGGTCAATCGCACGCGCCGGCAGCGGCACATTCTTGTCCACCGCATCCATCAGCTCGTCAATCTTCTTTTCCCACTGCGCCTCGCCGTTCAACCCACCCAGCGCCGAGCCGCGAATCACCGGCACGTCGTCGCCGGGAAAGTTGTACTTCGACAGCAGCTCGCGGACTTCCATCTCCACCAGGTCCGTCAGCTCTTCGTCTTCCACCGCGTCGCACTTGTTCAAAAACACCACAATGTAGGGAACGCCTACCTGGCGGGCGAGCAGAACGTGCTCCTTGGTTTGCGGCATCGGACCATCGGTCGCGGCCACCACCAGGATCGCGCCATCCATCTGCGCCGCGCCCGTGATCATGTTCTTGATGTAGTCGGCGTGGCCCGGGCAATCGACGTGCGCATAATGACGGTTGGCCGTCTCATACTCCACGTGCGCGGTCGCGATCGTGATGCCGCGCTCCCGCTCTTCCGGCGCATTATCAATCGAATCAAACGAACGAAACTGAATCTTCGGGTTGTGCTTCGACAACACCTTCGTAATCGCCGCCGTCAACGTCGTCTTGCCGTGATCGATGTGACCAATCGTGCCTACGTTTACGTGCGGCTTGGTCCGGTCAAACTTCTCCTTCGCCATCTCGTCCCCTTCTCCTGCGGTGCAAAACTCAGGGGCTAAAGCCCCGATATTCTTGTTAGTGAGTGGCCCGGCTAAAGCCGGGCCCTACACCAAGTAAGGCGCGGCGCGAGCCGCGACTTACTTGCCCTGATTACGGCCAATGATCTCTTCGGACACCGACCGCGGCGCTTCTTCGTAGCGGTTGAAGTGCATCGAGTAGTTGGCCCGGCCCTGGGTCGAGGAGCGCATGTGCGTGGCATAGCCAAACATCTCGCTCAACGGCACATTGGCCTTGATGACCTGCGATCCGGCACGGTGCTCCATGCCTTCAATGCGGCCGCGGCGGGAGTTCAGGTCGCCAATGATGGTCCCCATGTACTCTTCCGGCACCACCACTTCAACCGACATCACCGGCTCAAGCAATACCGGCGACGCCTTGCGGGCGGCTTCCTTGAAGGCCATCGATCCGGCAATCTTGAACGCCATTTCGTTCGAGTCCACGTCGTGATAGCTACCGTCGAACAAGGTCGCTTTCACATCGACAATCTCGTAGCCCGCCAACACGCCGCCGCTCAGCGCTTCCTTGATGCCCTGCTCGGTCGGCTTGATGTATTCCTTGGGCACCACGCCGCCCTTGATGTCGTTGATAAACTCGAAGCCCTTGCCCGGCTCATTGGGCTCGACCCGAATCTTCACGTGGCCATAGTTACCCGAACCACCGGTCTGGCGAATGTACTTGCCTTCCGCCTCCGCCTTCTTGCGGATGGTCTCGCGATAGGCAACCTGCGGCTTACCGACATTGGCCTCGACCTTGTACTCGCGCATCATGCGGTCGACGATGATTTCCAGATGCAACTCGCCCATCCCACTGATGATGGTCTGGCCTGAGTCAGGATCGGTATGCACCTTGAAGGTGGGATCTTCCTGCGCCAGCTTGGCCAGGGCCATGCCCATCTTCTCCTGATCGGCCTTGGTCTTCGGCTCGACCGCAACGTGGATAACCGGCGCGGGAAAGTCGATCGACTCGAGCACTACCGGCGACTTGTCGGTACAGATGGTGTCGCCCGTGATCAGGTTCTTAAGGCCCACACAGGCGCAAATGTCGCCGGCATAGATCTCGACAATTTCTTCCCGCTTGTTGGCATGCATCTTGAGCAGGCGGCCAATACGCTCGCTCTTGCCGGTACGCGGATTGAGAACCGTGTCGCCGGTCTTCAGGTGGCCCGAATAAAGCCGGATGAAGATCAGCTGGCCGACAAACGGGTCGGTCATGATTTTGAAACCCAGCGCGGTCAAAGGTTCACTGTCGTCGGCATGGCGGAGGATAACCTCTTCCATGTTGTCCGGATTGTGGCCTTCGATCGGAGGCACATCGAGCGGGCTGGGCAGGAAGTCGACCACCGCGTCGAGCAGCGTCTGCACACCCTTGTTCTTGAACGAACTGCCGCACAGCACCGGAAACAGCTTCATGCCGATGGTCGCGCCGCGCAAAGCCTTACGCAGCTCAGTGGGGGTCGGCGTCTCGCCTTCGAGAAACTTGTGCAACATCTCGTCATCGTTCTCGGCCACCGACTCCACCAGCTGCATGCGGAAGGCTTCTGCCTTCTTCAGCATGTTGGCGGGAATCTCCTCAACCGAATACTTGGCGCCCATGGTCTCGTCGTGCCACAGAATGGCCCGCATCTCGAGCAGGTCGATCACGCCCTTGAAGGCGCCTTCCTGGCCGATGGGAATCTGGATCGCGACCGGCTTGGCGTTCAGCCGCTTGCGAATGGTATCGATGGCGTGCTCGAAATCCGCGCCCATCTTGTCCATTTTGTTGATAAAGCAAATGCGCGGCACACCATACTTGTCCGCCTGCCGCCACACGGTTTCAGACTGGGGCTCGACGCCGTGTACGGCGTCAAAGCAGGCCACAGCCCCATCGAGCACGCGCAGACTGCGCTCGACCTCGGCGGTAAAGTCCACGTGGCCGGGGGTGTCAATGATATTGATACGGATATCGCGCCAGGTGCAGGTGGTGGCCGCGGAGGTAATGGTGATGCCGCGCTCCTGCTCCTGCTCCATCCAGTCCATCGTCGCTGTGCCTTCATGCACTTCGCCGATGCGATGGGTGATCCCGGTATAAAACAAGATCCGTTCCGTCGTAGTGGTCTTGCCGGCGTCGATGTGCGCCATGATTCCGATATTCCGACAACGATCGAGGGGTACTAGACGAGCCACGGTGTTCTCTCATTCTTGCGCGAGATGTTCGACTCGCGATTCTGCTTGCTGCTTTTGTTTCAGCTGCTGCCCTTTCGGGCAGCGGGCCCTGCTTCAAAACCTTCGACTACCAGCGATAATGCGCGAACGCCTTATTGGCTTCCGCCATGCGATGGACATCTTCCTTCTTCTTCATCGCGGCGCCCCGACCGTTGGCCGCATCCAGCAGTTCGCTGGTCAACTTATCAATCATTCCCTTTTCGCCCCGCGCCCGGCCGTAAGTCACCAGCCAGCGAATGGCGAGCGAGGTGCGACGCTCAGGGTTCACTTCGATCGGCACCTGGTAATTGGCGCCGCCCACGCGGCGGGTCTTCACTTCTAACAGCGGCTTGCAGTTCTCGACTGCCTTTTTGAACAGCTTCAAGGCTTCGTCGCCGCCCTTTTGCTCCAGGTTGGTCATCGCCTGGTAGAAGATGCCCTGGGCGGTAGACTTCTTGCCGTCCCACATCATCGAGTTCACAAACTTGGTAACCAGCGAGGAGTTGTAAACCGGATCAGCGGCCACTTCCCGTTTCGCGATATGTCCTTTTCTCGGCATAGCCTTGTGCTTCCTTCCGAATCCTGGTTAATTACTTAGCTGCCGCGACCTTAGGCCGCTTGGCGCCATACTTCGAACGGCTCTGTTTGCGATTGGCCACGCCGACCGAATCAAGCGTGCCGCGCACTACGTGATAGCGAACGCCAGGTAGATCCTTCACCCGGCCGCCGCGGA
This sequence comes from uncultured Acidobacteriaceae bacterium, assembly GCA_963834445.1. GTDB lineage: Bacteria > Acidobacteriota > Terriglobia > Terriglobales > Acidobacteriaceae > PALSA-350. The sequence continues at coordinate 394,327 of CAWIBU010000009.1, read as the reverse complement.
TCAGCACGATCGAGTGCTCCTGCAGGTTATGGCCGATACCGGGGATGTAGGTCGTGACTTCCACGCCGTTGGTCAGGCGGACACGCGCGACCTTACGCAGCGCCGAGTTTGGCTTCTTGGGCGTTTGCGTGTACACGCGGGTGCAGACGCCGCGCCGCTGGGGCGATCCCTGCAGTGCCGGCGATGCGGTCTTATAGCGCACGGCGGTCCGGCCTTTTCTCACGAGCTGACTAAATGTAGGCAAACCTAACTCCTTCAAAGACTTTGACTGCACACGCAATTCCATGGCACGCGAAGATACGCTTCGCGAAACCGCCTGCTTACCACAAACCAGACGAAAACTTCGACGGTGGCCGCGCGTTTCTTCCCTGTTTTCAGCCTTGACACATGCACATGGCGCAAACGCGCTGTGTGCCTCGTGCTGGACGAGGCGCCAAAACAGGCACCAGGAAAGAAGCCAGTTCCGTTTCGAAGTTCCGGCCCGCATAGTCTCCCCAGGTGGGAGGTGTCGCAAAGGCCGATGCGATTGTTCCCCAACATCACGCGAACGTTTTGCAGGGACTCTGATGAGAGAGCCGCAATGTCTTGCTGCCAGCTTCCGGAGCGCCCTGCTGCGGTATCGTAAGACCTGGTGTTGCTATCAGTCTTCGCCGCGGCACATCAGTCAGGCATTCACTTTACTGGCTTATGCGGAACCTTCTTAAGATATCAAGACGCGCCGCTGGCGTCAATTGTGGAGAAATCTTTCACCTTTTGCGGGAAGCGGGTCGCACCCAATGAACAAATGGCGCGGGCAGGATTTGGAACTTCGCCAACAAACTCTCTTCTGTCCCAACCCCAAATGGGTGGCCCAGGTCCCCGGTTTTCCTGCGACGCTTGTTGGATTCGCCCAATTGCATGGGGCTTTCCTTAAAGAAAGCCGCACAAGCTGCCGTTAAATGGATCCGCGTACAGGAAATCCGGGGCGCTCGCGCTTGAGGCCTGGGATTTCTTCTGCACGCGCCCCAAGTCTTAAACACGAGACCTGGGCCACCCACTCACTTAGGGCGTAAAACGCTTTGGTCCGCCATCCTTGACTAGCTCCCGGCAAATTCAGGCACTCATGAACAAACCGCGGGAACAGGATTTGCGAGCTCACCGTATTGCCTTCGGAGGCTCAAGGATGTGCTAGCATCCGTCCTAAATGTCCGCGCCTTTCCCAAGCTTCCGCACCGCCGCCCCTCTTTTTCTTGCCCTTTGCTGCAGCGCACCCACCTTATTGGGACAGAGCCCCGCCGCGGATCCCCGCATCTCCGCGGTCCTCTCTGAGTTGGAAAAAACCCGCAGCATCCACCAAACCGCCCTGTCTCCAGACGGCCAAATGATCGCCTGGGTGGTGGACGCGCAGGGGGGCACCGACCTGGAAGTTGCCCCCACCGCTGACCCCTCCCATGCTCGCCGCTTGACCGCCGGCACCGGAGCGGCCTGCAACGAAGAAAATCTTGCCTGGTCGCCAGACAGCAAGCAGCTCGCTTTCACTTCCGACTGCGGTTCCCCGGGAGGCGCCACCGATCAGGCGGACATCTATATCACCTCACCCGCCGCACCCAGCACATCTCCACGGCGGCTTACCCATCTTCACGGCGGAGTGACCAGCCTGGCTTTTTCACCCAACGGGCTGCATCTTGCCTGCCTTTATATTGAAGGCGCTACCCGTCCCGCGGGGGCGCTCGCTGCCATGAAGCCACCCTCCGGGGTGATCGGCGTGGAAGGGCTTGAGATCCAAGGTGTTGCCGCCGTAGAGGTCGCCTCCGGCGAGTTCCGTACGATCACCCCGGCCACGCTTCACGTTTACGAATACGACTGGGCGCCGGACTCGGCTCACCTGGCCTACACTGCTGCCCCTCCGCCTGGTGAAAATAACTGGTGGGTAGCCCAGCTTTTCTCCCAGCCACTAGCCGGCAGCACTCCCCAACCCATCTTCGCCCCGGAAAGCGCCTCCGGACCCATGCACGGCCTGCAGATGGCCGTTCCCCGCTTTTCCCCGGACGGACGACTGATTGCCTTTATCGGTGGTTTGATGAGCGATCAGGGCGCCACCGGCGGGGACATCTACGTATTGCCTGTCAGCGGCGGCCAGCCCCGCAACCTCACCGCTCACTCTGGCCAAACCGCGGTCTGGATTGACTGGTGCAAATCGGGGATCCTGGTCTCGTGGGCACATTCGGGACAAGTAGAAATCGGCGAAATAAGCCCCACCGACGGTGCGCTCACGGCCAAATATGCACTGCTTCCCGCGTCCGTCAGCGATGGGCGGTTCGAGCAAAGCCTCGCGGTCGCCTCCAACCGCATGGTGGCCTACATCAAGAGTTCCTTCACCGCGGCTCCCGAAGTTTTTCTCGGCCAGCTGGGAGCCACGGCCCAACCCGTGACCCACTACAACGACGGACAAAAGCCTCTCTGGGGAAAGGCTGAATCTGTCCATTGGACCAGCGACACACTTCCCGTGCAGGGTTGGCTGCTCTATCCGGCCCACTATGACCCCGCCAGGAAATATCCGCTCATCGTCAGCGTGCATGGCGGACCTTCGAGCGAAGTGCAGCCCCATTGGCCGGATCTGGGCTACAACCCCATCGCCTTCTCCGCCCTTGATTATTTTGTCCTGATGCCCAACCCGCGGGGCAGCTACGGTCAGGGAGAAGCCTTTACCCAGGCCAACCGAAAGGACTTCGGCTACGGCGATCTGCGGGACATCCTGGCCGGCGTGGACGAGGTCAGCGCCAAGGTGGGTATCGACCAGCAGCGCATCGGCCTCACGGGTTGGAGCTACGGCGGCTTCATGACCATGTTCGCCGTCACGCAGACGCAACGCTTTCACGCCGCCGTCGCCGGCGCAGGCATCTCGGACTGGAAAAGCTACTACGGGGAGAACTCCATCGATCAATGGATGACCCCGTTTTTCGGCGCCTCGGTTTATGACGATCCGGCGGTCTACGCAAAGAGCTCGGCCATCGACTTCATCCACAATGTAAAAACACCGACCCTGGTGGTGGTTGGCGACCGGGACGGTGAGTGCCCGGCGCCGCAGTCTTTTGAGTTCTGGCACGCCCTGCGCGCGGAACACGTACCCACGGAACTGGTGGTCTACCCGGACGAGGGGCACCGCTTCGAATCGCCACAGCATCGCCGCGATGTTCTGGCCCGCGCCCTCTCCTGGTTTGAGCAATACATGCCTGCGCAAAGCTAGCCTAAAACCGCTCCCCCCCTTCCGACGACGGCTGGGCCTGTTGCCTCACGGCCCAGTCCCTTCTACACTTAGATCGTTGACCACGCAAAACTCTGCACGCGCATCGAGGCGGTGTCTACGGTGCCAACAACGGGCAACGCAGAGCTACGCTCCAAAACAAGCTGGAGAGATAGCCTGCAGCAGAGCTGATTCGTGGAACGAGTGCGCAGGCAAGCGAGTGAATTCCGATTGCTGATGCACCACCAGTTTGTGCAGGGTGTGGCTTTTCCTGAGGGAAAAGCCAAGTGCAGGAAAGCGGCTCCGTGAAGCAGCTAGCGGAGATTCGCTGTGGCAGTTCATCAACCGCTGGGAGCGGCGACACCCGGCGGGGAGGTTTCATGCAGCGGTTTTTGACTTTTGTAGTTTTGGCTCTCCTTACCGTCCCCGTGGGTCTTTCTCTTCAGGGTTGTGCAAATAAAAACACAAACTACTGCAACGGATCTGGCTATGGGTACAACATCAACCAACCAGTCTCCATCTCGCTGCAACCGCAGACGACTGGGCTCTCTGTTGCCTTCTCGCAGACCTCGCAGCTGCAATCGCCGTCCGCGCTCAACTGCAAGGGTGGGTCTGCCTCGGTAAGCAGCTATTCCTACGGCACGACGGACCGCACCATCGCCGATGTTTCGCCCAGCGGCGCCGTCTGCGGTGGCACCTGGAATCTGCATACACCGGCCGTCGCCGATTACACCACTTGCCTGCCTACCGGCAAGACCGGCGTTGCCTACATGACTGCCAGCGCCAACGGATTCACCAGCAACCAGGTGGCTGTTTACTCCCATCCAGGCATTACCGCACTTTCGGTCAATGGTCCAACCGACTCCACCACAGGCAAACCAGAGTGTCTCTCGCAGGGCCTCACCGCGCAGCTGGATGCCACCGCCTACACCACCAACAGCGCCGGCCAACAGGTTCTTATTTGCAGCCCTGATATCCTGCCCGGCGGGGGATATGGCCCCAAGGATTGCAATAACGTCATCGGCCACCTGAGTTACGCAACGCCCAGTGCAGGTATCGTCACCATCGATCAGAATGGCGTCGCCACGGCGCAAGCGCCGGGCTCGACCCTTATCACCGGAACCATTGCCCAGACCAGCAGCAACGCGGGCTACTTTTACACCTGCCCGCCGGCCAAGATCGCCCTCAGTGTTGCTTCGCTTCCCCCCCCGGGCACCAGCGCGACCGTCACCCTCAACACACCACTGGCGCTGACCGCAACCGTGACGGACGTTAACAACCATGTGATTAATGGCCTCGCGCTCAGCTACGTATCCACCAACCCCGGCCAAATCGCGGTCAGTGCTACCGGCGGAGTGACCGCCAGCTTTCCTTCCAACTCCGCGATCACCGCCATCTGCCAGCCAACCACCTGCAATCCGGCCCCGATCAACGTGATGGGGACTCTCGGCACCGGCGTACCGGTGCTCAGCAATTTCGTGCAGATCGCTGCGCCCGGCAAAAACAGTAACTACATCTGGGTCTCCAGCCCCGGGTCGCCCTACTTCGTGCCCATCGATCTCTCCACCGGCACCATCGGCAACCAGATCAAGTTGCCCTACTCGCCTAACTCGATGGTGCTGGATCCGACCGGCACGACCCTTTACTTCGGCAGCTATCGTGAGTTAATGACGTACAGCGCCACCACCAACAGCCTGGCCAGCGAGATCACGGGCACACCCGGCATCGTCCTGGCCGTATCGCCGACCAACTCCTCGGTGCTGATTAATGATCAGTTGCGAGGCGTGCTTTACCTCTACACCACGTCAAACGGAAGCTATACTTCGTTCGCCGGGATCGGCCAAAAGGCCGCGTTCACCCCGGACGGCCAAACCGTTTACGTCGTCGGCGACGGAATACTTTATATCCACAACACCTTCACCGGCTGGTCGGTCGAACCCCTGCCGGCGAACCAGGGGACGCCCACCACCGGCATTTGCCCCGCGACCAACACCACCAGCCCCATCCCCGCCAACCCAACGACGTATCCACCGAACACCACTGCGAACCCAAATAACACCTACAACATGTTCTGCTCGCCCGATCTCGCCGTGACCATTCCAGCCGCTGCCGTATTTCTTTCGGGCGCTGCCACTTCGGCCTACGGACATTGCCCGGAAACCACGGTCAAGCCGGTGGTCAATTACCCCGAAGCAGCAGCCGTCGCCGCCACATCCGACCACGTAGCGTCCACGACTGATGGCAAGCACATCATCGCCGCGTCCGCGAATCCACCCGTGCTGACCGATCTTTCAATTACCGTGCCGATCGATGCCTGCCCGGCGGACGCGAATTCGCAGACCACCGGCATCGTGTTCAACCCTCCCCCGGTCATCAATCAGACCTCGCTCAGTGCCTATGGCCTGAGCAACATTAACCAGGTGATTCCCTCCACGAACTCATCGGAAGCATTCATCACTTATGGGACAAATGCCACCACACCGCCCGCCGGTGGCGCGCTGCTGCCAGTCTATAAACCTGCAACCACGGCGGGCGCCCTGGGCACACTCAGCAGTGTCAAGCTCACCGGCACGGCCGTGGCCCCCGTGGCGGGCATATTCTCACCGGATAACACCATTTTTTTCACCGGCACCAGCGGCGACGACCAGCTTCACCTGATCGACACCACCACCCTGCTCGACACGCAGCAGATCAACCCCAAGCTGACCGACATCAATGGGAATCCGTTGCCGCCGATATTCCTGGCAGTGAAACCGCGGCCGACCACGTAGGACGCCGGGCTGCAGAGAAAAACCCACGTCTCCAAAGCGAGACGTGGGCGCTCGCTCGCCGTGCCGCAACAAATTTATTGTGAAGAGGAACTCGCACGCGAATGAGTATGTGGCGAGGTATGTGCTTTTAACGATTAGTCGCCTGCGAGCGAAACGGCGCCGGAACTTCCGCCATAGTCTACCCGGTCTCGTTCCCATCCCAGGATGTCGGAGATCTGGTCGGCCAGCGTCAGAGGATCGTAGGGCTTGGAGAGGATCGCGGCCGCGCCCAGTTCGTCGAGCTTGCGCCGTTCCTGCCCCTGCACTTTCGCGGTCAGCAAGAGCACAGGAATATGCGCCGTGTTTCTATTCTGCTTCAAGATCTGATAAGTAGTCGGGCCGTCGATGTCGGGCATCATGACATCGAGCAAAATAGCATCCGGCTGTTCGAGCGAGGCGCGCCGTATGCCTTGCGCTCCCGATGGAGCCAGGATAACCTGCCAGCCGGCAATGGTCTCCAGGCTCAGCGCCGTCACTTCGCGAATGTCGGCTTCATCGTCGATGATCAAAATGCGAGGAATCATGCCGCAACTCGCTTTCGTGTTGTTATCACTCTAGGTTCGTATGCCCCGAGCGTACATAGCACTTGCTAAGCATTACCTTCATAACAGGCCAATTAGGGCAGGAACGAGCGCGCTATCCACAGCGGACGGCAAGCGCTTCAGTTATGCTAAGTTTGCTTTGCAGTTGCGTGCCAATCGGGGCCGTGAAACTGCCGGCATGGTGGCCGGGCGCATTCCAGCAAAGATACGAGGAACAGAATGACGAGAACGCTCAGGATGTGCATAAGTGCGATGACGTTGCCGGCGCTGCTGGCGCTATCTGCATCGGCAGATATGTTCAAGAAGAACAAGGGACTGGAAGTGGACTTCAAGACCAGCCAGGGTCAGGACGCAGGAACAGCCACCCTCACGCCTGCGGGAAACGGCGTAAAGGTCAAGCTCGATCTGATGAATCTTCCCGAAGGTGAGCATGCCATCCACGTTCATCAGAGCGCCAAATGCGATGCTCCGGATTTTAAATCAGCGGGTGGACATCTAAACCCGTTTAGCAAAGAACATGGAACTAAGAACCCCAAGGGCGCCCACGCCGGCGATATGCCGATTAACCTGCAGGTGATGGCGGATGGAACGGAACACGTCTCCTTCGTGACGGATAGCATTTCGTTCAAGAAGGACGCCAAGAACTACATCTTCGCCAACGGCGGCACGGCCTTCATCATCCACGAAAAAGCTGACGATATGATGACCGACCCAACGGGCAACGCCGGGGGCAGAATCGCCTGCGGCCTGATCGTCGCCCCCTAGCAGGCTACGGAAAAGCATCTGTTCGTCCCCTGCGCGAGAACTCGGCCGTGTCATAAACTCCCATACGCAAGGGACGCCTGTCGGGCCGCAGCCAGTCGACCTCGCCGCAGCGAGCCTGAGTCCCGCAGGGACGGCTGAAGCTAGCCCAGCACGCCAGTGCTGGGTACGATAACGCGAGGGTTTTCAGTCCCGCAGGGACGGCTGAAGATTCCTCAGGATAAAATCCTGGGGAATGTTGGACCTGCAGAGAAGCTGAAGGCACACAGGACTATCGTCCTTCCAACTTCAGCCGTCCCTACGGGACTACTCTTGCATTCTCGCGCCGACCCAGGATTGCATCCTGGGCTACATTCAGCCGTCCCTGCGGGACTCAGGCTCGCTGCGGCGAGGTTGCTCGCTGCAGCGAGGTTGCTCGCTGCCTTTCACACCTCATCCTTTTTCCCCAGCCTGTGAGGCCCGTACCCTTCGGAAACAGAGTCTTGAGCAGCTGACTCCTGCACCAGGCGCTGGTTAGCTGCGCGCGTGGTTGGCAACAGTACGCACAGATGACGCCAGATACTTCGGTATGCCTGCAGCGGGTACGGCCGGGGCCAGCAGATGTCCCTGCACAAAGTCGCAGCGGAGAGTCCGCAGGCACTCCATCTGGTCGGGGCGTTCAACGCCTTCGGCCACCACCTTCAAGCCGAGACTGTGCGCCAACGCAATAATGGCCTGCACGATGGTGTAGGTCCCATTCGGATCGGAAATACGCTCGACAAACGAGCAATCGATCTTGAGCGTGCTGACCGGGAGCTGATGCAGGTGGCTCAGGCAGGAGTAGCTGCTGCCGAAATCAGCCACCGAGAAATGAACACCAAGGGCCGCCAGGCTGCGCATCTGGCAGGCGACTTCCGGGCGGTTGCGCATCACCGTACTCTCCGTGAGCACCAGCTCAAGCAGCCGCGGGTCGAGGCCGCGATGCGTAGCCGTGCTGAGCACGCGGGCGGAAAAATCGGAGTGAAGAAACTGCAGCGGTGACACACTGAACGAGATGCGCGGGGTGGTGAGCTGTTGGCTCTGCCACGCAATGCTCTGGCGGCAGACCTCGTCCAGTATCCAGTTGCCCAAAGGAACGATCAGACCGCACTCCTCGGCAATGGGCAGAAAACGATCGGCGTTCACTGCGCCCAGCTGCGGGTGGTTCATGCGCAGCAAGGCTTCCAGACCACAAAGGTTGCCGTTTATAGAGTATTGCGGCTGGTAATAGATCTCGAAACCATCTTCCTTTAGGGCGCTGCGCATAAAGCGCTCCAGCTCACTGACCTCGCCGGCCGAGATACTGAGCTGCGAGGAGACCAGAAGAAATTGCCCGCCGCCAGCTTGCTTGGCGCGGTACATCGCAGCATCCGCCGCACGCCGCAACAGCCCGGGATCGGTCCCGTCGTCGGGATAGATCGAAATACCGATCGAGCCCGAGATGTCGAACGAGTAATCGTCAACTTCAATTGGCTTGCTGATGCTTTCGAGCACGCTGCGAGCGACCATCAGGGCGCTGTTGCGACTGGCCAGTTCCCCCAGAACAATCACGAACTCATCGCCGCCGGTGCGGGCAAACGTGTCGATGGCGCGCAACCGCGTGGAAACCCGGGCCACGACCTGTTGCAGACACAGGTCGCCGGCCGCGTGACCGAACGTATCGTTGATGTACTTGAAGCGATCGAGGTCCACGCAAAGGATGGCCGCCTGTTGGCCATAGCGTGCCGCCTGGGCAAGACTTTGCTGCATGCGGTCTTCGAGCAGCAGCCGATTGGGCAAACCGGTGAGCAGATCGTGGTGCGCCTGGTGCACCAGTTGTTCATGCAGCTGCTGGCGATCGGTGACGTCCTGCGACAGGACAAAGCTGCATTTGCGCCCCTTGAAGTCGATGGCATGAGAAGCCATCTCCACCTGGATATAGGAGCCGTCTTTCCTGCGGTGTCGCCAGGGCCCCGTAACCTTGGTGGAATTGGTCGCGGCAGCGCCCTCCTTGACGGCCTGGGCTTCTTCGGAAGGCTGCAGATCCTTGAGCGTCATGCACACGAACTCTTCGCGTGAGTAGCCGTAGTGCGCCACTGCGGCATCGTTGACCTCGAGGATGCGCAGCGTTTCCGGATCGTGGACCCACATGGGATGAGGGCTGGCCGCGAACAGCAGGCGATAGTGCTCGTTGGCTCGCGCGGCTGCCAGGAACTCATCCTCCAGAAGCGTCAGGATCATGCCAAAGGCAACGAAAAACTTGGGCACATTCCACAGCCCGGGAGGAATCATCCCAGCCGGAACCACGTAGGTACAAAGCAGCGAGACGGGAAACACTGAAGCCCACGCCACCAACCCGAGAATCGATGTGAGCACACCAGCGGAAAGCCGGCGGAAGTCAAACCAGTACAACGCAGCAAAGACCAGAAAAATTTCAAAAAGGAGGGCCAGGATGCCCTGATCTGGTTGTTGCTTCACGATGGCAAGAGTGCTCCAGATTGCGCTCGCCAAAAAGGCTGTGGTCATCACCGCCCAGACCCGGCTGCGTCCACGACACAACTTCCAGGCCAAAACCACACCGGAGAAAGAAACAGCATTGGCAGCAAAATAAAGCGGCCACGCATGCGCCCCGCCAAAGATTACGTAATTGGGATAGAAGAGTGCGGGCAGACCAATGCCAAAGGCGACGAGTGAACTGCCCAACCGGCTTTCGGAGATAGCCGTGGCGGAGAACAGGAAACACAGCCCGGAAAGGATCAGCGCGCTGACGCTCAGACTGTCGACGAGGCTCTGTCCCCAAACGGATATGGCTGAAATCAGGAGGGCAGCGAAGTGCAGCAGCACCATGATCCAACCGGCGACCCAGAATCGTAAGCGTGCGGTCGCACGTTTGCGGTAGATCGAGGCAAAGAGCACCACGAGCAGACCGAGGATCAGAATGTCGAGCACTTCGTTTTTCATAGTGAACGAGACAGCGGCAGATAAGGGTGCAAAGAGTTATAGCAGGAAAAGCGCAACTATCTGCCTTTCCTTGTCCTTAAGTATCGCCGGCCCAGGAAGAAACTCAAGATCACCGAAGTGTGACCGAACCGGGGAGGGGTGCTACAACGACTGCACCCTCCCGGTCACGAGGATGGGCCGCATCATCCGAAATATGAGGAAGTTAGAAACTACAGAAACGCCTCAACCAGCCGCAATATCGCCCCATTCCCACGACGACCTGGGGAGCAGGAACAGAGTTTCCAGGGCCTTCTAAGGGGTAATGCGGGGCTGGTTAAACTATGCCGGTCAACAGCTCTGGCTAAGCGGACTTCAGTTCCTGTTCCGCGCGCAGCCAATCCTGCTCTGGCGAGCCTTCAGGCCAGCCGCGCTCCGCCCAGTACTGTTCCGCCAGGCGCGCGATCTGCTCCCGCGAAGGTTCCATGGGGGTGGTCATCTTGACTGCCGGTTTACGGCGCTTCGGGGTTGCGTCTGCACTCTTGGTAGCCATGGGGAGAATCTCCTTCAATCGCGTTTCGTGTCAGCGCCCGTAGTGATACGAGGCACTTTTCAATGATACGAAGGAGAAGGCGTAGTTGTCAGCCGTAATTAGTAACTTTTGGATTACCCGCAGCCCGGGGATTTTCTAGGTGCCGGACGCTGGGCTGTCGAATTGCCGCCGCGAAATGGCGTTAGACAACGAGATAGGCGGCTCCGACTGTAACAGCTGAATTATCCATTCCTTCATCGCCGGCTTCGCCTGTTGCAGCTCTTCCAGGTCAGCTCTCCAGTTTCTGAGATGTACCTTGTTGTCGAGCATGCGGATCCAGAAAGCGCGGTACTCCGCCAGGTTAAGGGTTTCGACATTGGCGAACAGCTCTTCATCCCCCAGCAGCCATTGCCAGAGAAACCGGTCCTGGGACGTGGGCTGGCGCGCAGCAAGCGCCTCATCCGCCAGCTCCTCGTCTGAAGGGAAAGCATTCAAGGCGTAGCCAAAATCTGAAAAATCGCTTTTTTCGCCGGTCTGTTCGGCAATGCGTTTCAGCGACCGCACCAGGTTGCGCCGCGCCGGGCCTCGATACGCCCGCTCGTCAATCAATCCCCGGTAAAGACTGACCGCTCGACGCAGCCCGCGCACGAAAAGATCGCTGCGCGAACCGGTGTCGGCAGCCTCCTCGGAGAGATAGAAGCGGCTGCAGAGCAAGGCTTCGACAAAGGTGGCGTGTTTCCACTCCGGATCGACAGAAAGCGCGTGCGCGACGTCGGCAAACGCCTGCTTGGAGAGGGACTCGAGTTGGGCCCGCTCCGCTTTCCTCAACCAGGATGGCTCCCTATCCTGAGCCTCCAGCACCTGGTAAGCAGCCAGAGCACGGTAGGAATAACCCTGGGCGATCCGGCGCCGTTCCACTGCGTCGGGAAAGTGCGCCAGTTGCGAGAAAAACTGATCCAGACGGGCAAACGCGGTCCAGGGATCCGAACGGGTCAGATGGGAAACCGCGGACAGCAACAGCCCATTCAGGTAAACTGCCGCCTCTGACTCCGACGCCAGATCACGGAAAGAAAGCCGACCCTGCCCGACATAGGCCAGATGGTCGATATCATCGACAATCGTTAACGCACGCGGAGCAAACGCGTTACCCTCTTCCTGAAAGCTCAAGGGCTGCTCGCCCACTTCCTGCAGTAACAAAGGAAGAGCATTTCTGGAGTCTGCCCGCGCGCCGCGCAGACCTTCCAATTGCGCCGCCATTGCTTCAACATCGGCCACTGCGCGCGCAGAGTCCCGGTCCCAGCCACGGGCCTGGATATAGACCTGGATAACGATTAAGCCCGCGACGATGGCAAAGACCGCCAGAAAGAGCGCTGATGCCGAACGTATTCTGGCCTGCGCACGGGCGGCTTGCCGCAGATTTTCCTCGGATTGAAGAAGCTGTGCCCGAACCGCATCGAGCTGAGCCTGCACCTGTTCGGCGGTGGTGTCGCGCGTCGGGGTCGTGACAGAGGCCAGCGGAACGGCCCCGCTCGCGGCGGCCGCAGCGGAACTTTGCAGCGGCTGGCGCCGGAAAGGTTGCGCCCCCGCAGGAGAGCTGTAAGGGGGTGCCGCGGTGGCGGAGGGCTCTACGGTAGAACCGTTGACCTGCGCCTCAGCTGGAAATCCGATCAGGACGTACAGGCAGGCAAGCAAACCCAAAACCAGCAGGCCCAAAGCGAGCACCGTCATCCAACCATTTGCGTGCTTCCGCGGCATCCTGCTTGCGGGGTCGCTGTACATTACTGCCTCCGGACTACGATGCTATCCAAGATCAGAGCCGGTGCAGGTTGGAAACCATTTTCCTGTGCAGCCAAGTCACCAGCAACCGCTGCCTGTGGGCCTTCGGACCGCGTCACCATAACCCTGATTATGGTGTTCAGTATCTGCAACTTCGAGCAGCCTCGCAATCCCACTTCCGCAACAGCGCAGGGGACCCCGAACGCAAGCCCAACCCGCTCCGTTCGCTGGCCGTCCATCTGAGGAATTAGCACCCCGGTCAGTCATCGGCGCGCATGGGTTTTCCGGTTAAAAATCCAGTCTTCCCCGCATCCGGTGATTCTGGTTTTGACCTAGCGACTTTCCTTCACCACCGTGATGGGCTCTGACAAACTGAAAGTGACTACGCTCTCAGCCGGAACCGTGACATCCTTGTTGCCGGTAAAAGCGGCTCCTGCGGTACCGGCTCCTGCTCCCAGCAAGCCACCGATCAATGCCCCCTTGCCGCCGCCGGCAAGACCACCGATCAGCGCCCCGCCGCCACCGCCGCCGCCGATAAAGCCGGCGGTACGCTTGCCCTTGCCCTTCGCTGTCGCCTCGTAAGAAGAGGTGCTCACGGTGTAGCTGCCCACCCGGCGAACCGATATTCCCAAATCGCCGGCGCCTTTAAATCTGCCTTGTCCCTTGGCAGCCACCACTGTCCCGGTGACCGGTACCCCGGCACGGATGAGATTCACGCCATGGACGACCACGGACTGAGCCAGGGTTCCACTGAAACTGTCACCCACATTGCTGTTCTTCGCACTGATGGTCTGCCCAATGCGGACCACCAGTGGAGTGCCCGCGGGGACCGTATATTGTTTGGGCGGAGGAGGCGGCGGGGGCACCGCTGCCGCAGGTGTCGGCGCCGGGGCGGCTGGCATGGCAGCGGCTGGCGAAGGCGCAGGAGCGGGTGCGGGCGCAGCCTCAGGCGAAGCCGCCGGCGGGGGCGCAGCCTGGGCGGTGGTGGCTGGTTCGGCGGCGGGCGCCGGTGTTTTATTGCATCCCCCCAGAAGCAGCAGCCCGGACAAGCCTAATAGGGTCGCCAGAGCGAAGGCGGACTGGCCGCGCACGAAGCGGCCGGCGGAATGGCTTTGGGTGCTCGCGAACGGTGAGACCGATTGTGCGGTCGATGGTGAGAACGATGGTGAGAACAAGGACGACTGCATTTTCATCAATAACTCCCCTTATCGCTGCTCTGCTGCGAAGCAGCACTTTGACCGAATTTAGCTGGGGGCCCGGTCTTGGGGCCCCTGAAGATACTCCCGGATTCCTGTCCCGCGGATGGGCCGGTCGAGAACTTCCGCACACCGGTCCATGCGTCGCCGCAGAAAGCTTCATCGCACATCGATTGCGGAGCAGCGGAATCTCGCTTGCCGGAACTGCTCCTGGTAACCGATCGACGGAGCGGCGTTGAGAACGCCTTTAGCTTACACCAACTGCGATCGCAATCCGGTGCGGCAACTGGGGGAGAAGGACCTGGAGCAATCTCGCAACGGGGTAGACCGACGCTACAGGTCCGGCTGGCCTTTTCCTGAAGAAAAGGCCAACAAAGTCCTAGCCGGCAAGTTCACAGTGATTGCGAAAATGCGTCAAGCGATGCACCCAGCCGATGATTGACCACTGTTCATGGGATCAACGAAAGATAACTCGTGAGGGGAAGAAGGGACTGCCGGAGAGGGGCAGACGAGCGCTGTTCGACAGCGGGGTTGGGTGGACGGCGGCGAGAGGATAAATGCGCGCTACACCGACGGAATCGGGGTCGCCGGTCATTGCGACTGTCCGATCTTTTCGTGAGGAAATGGGTAGCGCGCGCGATCACCCGTCATTGGCTCGAAGCTTGGGCCCGTTCGAGTCTGCGGCGCAAGCTTCCGGCGAGTTCGGCCACCATCTCCAACTTGCCGGTAAGCTTCGCGGTCAGCTGTGGTTCAGCCAGAGCGAGCTGCGACTGCAGAAGCAGACCGGTCACGGTCGTTTTCAGATCATTTTCCAGTTGCATGGCAGCGGCGCGCATGGCCAGGACCTGCTGCTGTTCGCGGCGGCCAATTGCGGCTTGTACTTCACGTGCCAGCCGCGGGGCACCGTAGAAGGCAAAGTTAATTTGCACTGGCAAAGCCATACCGAGACTCTGCCACAGCTGCTCAGCGGCCGCCGGGTTGCCTTCGGCTACACAGTCGTCGACCACCACCACCGAGTATTCGCGGTGACGGAGCGCGATCAGCGCGGTGCGATAGCTCGTGACCAGGTTGACCGAACACGCAAGATGGCTTTCCAGCGAGGCGGCAGCACGGGTGGCTTCGACCAGGGGACTGACGATCAGGACACTATGCTGAATGGCGGACGGCACAGACTACCTCCTTGAGAGGGAAACGGGGTGAAAACAGCTGTGACAAAAGCAAAGCGCGACGCAGCGCTGAATTATGTCCGCGGAATCCACTCAGGTGCTACCTGCGGAGAGACGAGAACAGATGGCAAGACCGCGATCACTGTGACACAAGAAGGCAGGTTTTAGCCGCCGTGATCCTCGAGATCCGGCGAATGAATGCCGTACTCCTTCAGTTTTCGATAGAGCGTGGTTTTGCCGATACCCAGCAACTTCGCAGTCAGAAGTTTGTCACCGTTCAACTTGCGCAGGGTTTCGAGAATGGCTTCTTTTTCCTGCTGGGCCAGAGGCATGATCGGTCCCTGGCTGGAAGCAGCGACAGTGGGTCGCACCGGCGCAGTGGCCACGACGGGGCGATGGTTTTGCAAATGAAAGTTCTGCAGCTGTGTAGGTAAGTCACCCAGGTACACGATTGGGCCCGAGCAAAGGGCGCACGCGCGATCGATGGAATTCTGCAGCTCGCGGACATTGCCCGGCCACTCATATTCAACCAGGGTACGCAGCGCATCGTCGCTGAGCGTGTAGGGATTGCCGGTTTCTCGCGCAAGGCGTTCGAGAAAGTGTGTGGCCAGGAGGGGAATATCTTGTTTGCGCTCGCGCAGGGGAGGAATGCGCAGGTTGACGACACTCAACCGGTAGTAGAGATCCTTGCGAAAGCGACCCTGTTCGACCATGGCGGCGAGATCGCGATTGGTCGCCGCCAGGATGCGCACATTGATGGCAATGCGATGCGTAGCTCCCACCGGGCGGACTTCTTTTTCCTGTAAAGCGCGCAGCAACTTGGCCTGCAAATCGAGCGGCAGCTCGCCAATTTCATCGAGGAAAACCGTACCTCCCTGAGCCGAAGCCAGCAGGCCTTCTTTGGACCGGTTGGCACCGGTAAATGCGCCTTTCACGTAGCCGAAGAGTTCGCTCTCCATCAAGGTGGGCACCAGGGAACCGCAATCGACGGGGACAAACGGGCGGTCGGCGTTGGGGCCATTGGAGTGAATGGAACGAGCGACCAGCTCTTTGCCCACCCCACTCTCGCCCAGGATCAACACCGGGTGAGAACTTTGCGCTACCTTGGCCAGAATCCGGTAGAGCTTATCCATCTCGGGGCTGCGGCCGATCATGTTGCCTAAGCCCTGCGGGGAGCGCATGGATTCCCGCAGCCGCCGGTTAGCGCCCTCGAGCGAACGCCGCTCCATCGCGCGTTCGAGCACCGTGGCCAGTTCATCCATGGCAAAAGGCTTGGTCAGATAGTCGGTGGCGCCGGTACGCATGGCTTCCACGGCGGCTGGTACGGTCGCGTAGGCCGTCATCACCACGACGACCAGACCCGGATTGAGCGCCTTGATCTCGTTCAACAGCCCCAGCCCATCCCCCAGAGGGGCACGTAGATCGAGCAACAGGATGTCGATACCGTGATCACGCAACAGGGAACGTGCCGCGGCGATGGTGGACACGGTCTGCGGCTGCAGCCCCAGGTCGGCCGCAATTTCACAGCAGGCCGAGCTGATGGCGGCGTCCTCGTCAACCACCAGAAGGTGAAGCTTACCGGTGCGCTCCCCAGGTCGTGGCATATTAGTCACTGGAAATGTAACAGGAGTTGTTATAGCCATTGTACGCAGATCCCTTCCCTGCCGGATAACTGAACTTCCTTGCTTGCTGTATCGACACTTATGGGTCCGACAATCGCGTGCTGAAACAGAAAATCTGCGCGGCGCCGTTTATCAACGGCATGAACCCGCGCACCGCCCGCGTACCCGCTCCGCGGGCGCTCTTGCTCCGCCCATTCCACGTCATATCTCATCACCATTTCCTCCTGCTTTCACGACTGCTGAGCGCGGCCGGTTTGGCTTGGCCGATGCAAGGTTTAAAGCACGCGGGTCGCCAAACCGCAGGGGGCCGGGGCGAGCACCGGGGCTCACCGTTAAGTCACATGGAATGCTCAACTTTCGCAGGCCCGCCACACAAACGTCCGCTTCCTTTCTGGGCTTCCCGTCTTTGAGTCAAGTCCCGAAACGGAACTACACGCGTGCTGGTCCAGGCCTTAACCCCTACACACTCCGTGGTTTAGCAAGACGATCCGGTTTTGGGAATCAAACATGTCTTTCCCGAAATGGGAAAACGCGCGCCGGGCTGCGAGCGAGCCTCTCTTACAATCGAGAGATGAATCCTCAGCCAAAAGCCGCCACATCCTTCTTCCGCCCGCACGGCCGCGCACCAGGCACGATGCGCGCGGTGCGCCTCACACCCGACTACACCTCCATGGCGGAGGGCTCGGTGCTGATCGAGGTAGGCCACACCCGGGTGCTGTGCAACGCCACCATCGAAAACGGAGTACCGGGTTGGTTGAAGAACAGCGGCCGGGGTTGGGTGACCGCGGAATATGGCATGCTTCCCCGGGCCACGCTTACTCGCACACCGCGAGAATCGGAGCGGGGCAAGGTGGGGGGCCGGACGCACGAGATCCAGCGGCTAATCGGGCGCTCGCTGCGCTCGGTAGTCGACATGCAGGCCCTTGGGGAACGCACCGTAATTCTCGATTGCGATGTCTTACAAGCAGACGGCGGCACCCGGACGGCCGCCATTACCGGCGCCTGCGTGGCCATGGCCATGGCCTTCCGGCGGTTGGTGGACGCAGGCACACTGAAGAAATTGCCTCTCACTCAGCTGGTGGCTGCGACCAGCGTGGGCATCGTTGAGGGCATAACCCTTCTCGACCTGGCCTATGAAGAAGACTCGCAAGCCGACGTCGACATGAACGTGGTGATGACCGAAGGCGGTGGCTTGGTCGAAGTGCAGGCAACGGCGGAACGCAGCACCTTTCCCCGGGAAAAATTGCTGGAGATGATGGATCACGCGCAACTTGGGATCATCGAACTGGTGGAGGCACAGCGCACAGCGCTGGCGTTAACCAGCGCGGTCAGGCTTTGACATTTTATTTCTGGGAAACGGGGGGGCGAGTATCGATGCGCGCTTTTCATCAGGAATCGCGCGGTTGGCCAGAACCTGCCGTGCAGATTAGAAGTGAAAAATGCTTTAGAATGGCAACGGAAAAAGGGAAAGGGAATGAGTTATGACAACCAAGATGACAGCTGGAAAACTGGCGGGGCTTAAGGCCGTCTCGGACGCCCGGGGCGTGATCGCCGCGGCCGCGATGGATCAGCGTGGATCGCTCAAGAAGTCGCTGGCGAAAGAGAAGGGCGTAGCCGATCTACCTGACTCGGCTCTGGTCGAATTTAAAGAACTGGTCACCGATGTGCTCACCCGCTATGCTTCGGCGATCCTGCTCGATCCCGAGTTTGGCCTGCCCGCGAGCAAACGCCGCCACGGCAAGGGCCTGCTGCTGGCCTACGAGAAAACCGGTTACGACGCGGATACACCGGGGCGTTTGCCCGATTTGCTTGATCACTGGTCGGTGCGCCGGTTGAAGGAAGCGGGCGCGGACTGCGTGAAGGTTCTGCTTTACTACACCCCGTTTGAGAAGAGCGATATCAACGATCGCAAGCACGCCTTCATTGAACGCATCGGCGACGAATGCAAAGCCCACGACATCGCCTTCTTTCTCGAGTTCGTCGGCTACGACGTGCATGGCAACAGCGAGAAATCGATCGAGTACGCGAAGAAGAAGCCGGAGATCGTTTCCGGATCGATGTCTGAGTTTGGCAAGGAAAAATATCTGATCGACGTGCTCAAAGTAGAGGTTCCGGTGCAGATGGAGTTTGTCCAGGGCACCAGGGCATTCAAGGGGGAATCGGCGTACACGCGGGCCGAAGCATTGCACCATTTTCAGGATGCTGCTTCCGCGACCCACAAGCCTTTCATTTACCTGTCTGCCGGCGTGAGCAACGCCGTCTTCACCGAAACGCTGGAGTTGGCGGTCGAGAGTGGGACTTCATTCAACGGGGTTCTCTGCGGCCGAGCCACCTGGAAAGATGGGATCGCCATTTACGCCAAGAGTGGCGCCAAGGCCTTTGAAGACTGGCTCAACGGGCAGGGCGTGATCAACATCCAGAACGTCAACAAGAGCCTGGAAGGGGCGCATTCCTGGTTTCCCAAGGTTGGCGTCACGGCTGCCGAAGTGTTGGCGCTGGCTTAATCCAATCAGGGCATGCGGCCTGCGCTGTATGCCCTATTCCCACTCGATGGTCCCCGGCGGCTTGGACGTGATGTCGTAGACAACGCGATTGATGCCGTGGATCTCGTTGACAATGCGGCTGGATATTTTCTTCAACAACTCATAGGGCAACGGCACCCAGTCGGCGGTCATGCCATCCTCTGAATGCACGGCGCGGATGGCGCAGGTGTAGGCATAGGTGCGTTGATCGCCCATCACACCCACGCTCTTGACCGGCAGCAACACGGCAAAAGATTGCCAGATCTGCTGGTAGAGCCCGGCCGCCTTGATTTCCCTGACGACGATGTCATCGGCCTCCTGCAGCAGCGCCACCCGATCGGGGGTGACCTCGCCCAGGATGCGGACCGCGAGCCCAGGTCCTGGGAAAGGCTGGCGCTCGAGAATCTCGGTTGGCATCTCCAGTTCACGGCCGATGCGTCGCACCTCGTCTTTGAACAGGTCGCGCAACGGCTCAATCAGTTTCAACTTCATGTTGGGCGGCAACCCACCCACGTTGTGATGGCTCTTGATGGTCTGGGACGGACCCTTAACCGAAGAGGACTCGATCACGTCGGGATAGAGCGTGCCCTGCACCAGCCAGGCCACTTCGCTGCTTCCCTGCTGGCTTTCCAAAATACGCCGCGCCTCATCGTCGAAGACGGCAATGAATTCGCTGCCGATGATCTTGCGTTTAGCTTCCGGGTCGGTCACGCCGGCGAGCCGGCTGAGGAAGCGCTCGCCGGCATCCACCGCCACCACACGCAGGCCCAGACGGTCACGCATATTGCCCTGCACCTGCAGAAACTCGTTTTTCCGCAGCACTCCGTTGTTGACGAAGACACAGGTGAGCCGGTCGCCGATGGCGCGCTCCACCAGCACCGCGGCGACGGAGGAGTCGACGCCCCCCGAGAGCCCGCAGATGGCGTGTCCATCACCCACCTGCTCGCGGATGGCGGAAACCGTCGACTGGATGAATTGGGCCGAGGTCCAATTGGGTTGCGCGTGGCAGATGCGGAAGAGGAAGTTGCGGATGAGATCGGTACCCAGCGGGGTATGGCGAACCTCGGGGTGAAATTGCACCGCCCAGATATTGCGCGTGGGATCGGCGATGCCGGCCACTGCACTGGCGGTGCGAGCGGTGAGCGAGAAGCCGGGCGGCAGCTCCAGCGCCTCGTCTCCATGAGACATCCAGACGTCGAGCGAGGGGGGCAAGCCGGCGAACAACGGTATCTCTGCGTCCAACAGCGACACGTGCGCGGGGCCGTACTCGCGTTTATCCGCCGGGCGTACTTTGCCCCCCAGATGATAGGTGATGAATTGCAGGCCGTAGCAGATACCAAGTACGGGCAGCCCGAGGGCCAGCACGGCCGGATCTGCGGGGGGCGCATCCGCGTCGTACACCGAGCAGGGACCTCCAGAAAGGATGAGGCCGAGGGGATGATGGGCTTGTATTTCGGCGATCGACGCGCTACAGGGGAGGACTACGGAGAAGACGTTCTGTTCACGAATGCGACGCGCGATCAGTTGGGTATATTGGCTGCCAAAATCCAGAATGACGATCGAGGAAGTATCCACGCATTAGTTTTTCAGGCTTTCGGCAAGTGAGCAAGAGTCAGGTAGGCACCATCCTTCTGGATCTCCGCAACAACGGCCGGGTGACGATTTGCAGGCTGGTTGTTGATGGGCAACCGGCGTGCGCGTGGCTAGGAGTTGTAGATTCGCCAGAACTGGACGAAGGCGGCGAGCCTTGCCACCTGGAAAAAGTCGCTGGCCACGAGATACCAGACGGTCACCGCCACCCACCAAAGAGAAAGCGCGGTACCTGTCATGTCGGCTTCAAAGGGCAGTGGGATCGCGGAGAACACCATCGCTAACACAATCAGCGCCAGCCGGACGATGCCCAGCACGAGGTTCACCTCGACCAGCTTGCCGGTGAGCGCGCCCTGGTGAAAGCTGTGGGCCAGACTGCGGAACACGCCCGTCCCTTCGAGCATCGCGAGCAGCGGGGCAACTGAAAATACCCAACTCATGAGTGCCCAGAGGATGAAGATGCCCAGCGAGAGGCAGATGACCCACGCACTGTAGGCCACCAGATTCGGCTCGGCTAAATTCAGAGTTGCCTCGGCTGCCCAGTGGATGGCGCGAATCCAGCCCAGGCAAACCGCGACCAGAGCGGCCATGCGCAACAGTTGCAGAAGGATCAAGGTGAAGGGCGCCGGGCGCATTGCAGTGTCCAGGCGTCGTAGTACGGCGCTGCGTCCGAGTCCGGAGAAGATGGCCCATGCCACGGCCAGCAGCGGCCCCAGCCAGAGCGCCGTCTGCTCAACCAGCGGAGCCAGTGCTGTGGCCGCCAGCGTGAGTTGTTGTCCTGCCTGAACCGGATCATTCAGAGAAATGCTGGAAAGGCCATCCGGGCCGAGCGCAGCACGGGAAAGGATTCGCACACCTTCGTGATAGAGGATAGCCGCGGTGGGAATACCGAAGCTCCAGCGCCAGAGCAGCTCCCAACCCAGAAGACTGGGACGCCTCCAGCACTCAGCGCAAACGTGCACCAGCGACTGAGTTCCCCGCATGCTCAGCCTACTTAACCGCAATGCTTACGGACTTATTCGCCAGCGACAAGTTTGTTCCAGCCTCAGCTTTCGTTGGGACTACTTAACCACTATGTTGATTAGCTTGCCGGGCACGACCACAACCTTGACGACCTGCTTGCCGGCAATGGCTGCCTGTACCTTGCCCTCGGCCATCGCCGCCTGCTGCATGGCTTCGGTGCCGGCATCCGGCAACAGTCGCACCACGGCGCGCAGCTTGCCGTTGACCTGCACCGGGACTTCCAGCTCCTCTTCCCGCGCCAGATCAGGATCGAACTCGGGCCACGGCTGACGCAGGATAGAGCCCTGGCCACCTGTTTCCCGCCAAAGCTCAGCCGCCAGATAGGGGGCCATCGGCGCCAGCAAAAGGATGAGCGCAGGGACAAGATCAGCCATTAACCCGGCGGAGACTTCGGCCGGCATCTCCGCCAGGCCGGGCTCTGCGGCAATGATTTCGTTGACCAGTTCCATGATGGCCGCGATGCAGGTATTAAAGTGCCAGCGTCCGGCAAAATCCTGGGTGATCTTGCGTATGGTCTGGTGGAGCTTGCGCAACAGGGCCTGGGCCAGCGGAGAGGGCGGCACAGCGGAATGCTTGACCGAGGCGCTGCTGACCTGATCCTTATAGCGCATGCCCAGCCGGTAGACCCGGCCGAGGAAGCGGCTGATACCGGCTACGCCATCCTCCTGCCACTCCAGGTCGCGATCGGGCGGCGCGGCGAACAATGCGTACATGCGAGTGGCATCGGCACCGTAGCGGGCGATCATTTCATCGGGCGAGACCACGTTGCCCTTGGACTTGGACATCTTGGCGCCGTTGCGGATGACCATGCCCTGGGTAAACAGCCGCGTGGCCGGCTCATCATTTCCGATCAAGCCAAGATCGCGCATCACTTTGGTCCAGAAACGGGAGTAGATCAAATGCAGGATCGCGTGTTCGACACCACCGATGTACTGATCGATGGGAAACCAATAATCGATCTTTTCCCGGCTGAACGGGGCGGACGCATTGTGCGCGTCGGGATAGCGGTAGAAGTACCAGGACGAGTCGACGAAGGTGTCCATGGTGTCGGTCTCGCGCCGGGCGGGGCCGCCGCAGCGAGGACAAGTCGCGTTCACGAACGAGGGCACCCGGCTGAGCGGAGACCCATCCTGCTGGGTGATCTCGATCTGCTCGGGGAGCAACACGGGTAGTTGGTCATCGGGCACCGGCACGATGCCATCTTTGGGGCAATAGAGTACGGGGATGGGTGCGCCCCAGTAGCGTTGGCGGCTGACGCCCCAATCCTTCAAGCGAAAGGTAACGGTGGGCTCCCCAAACCCATGTTCCTGGGCAAAGGCGGCCAGCTTTTGCTGGGCTTCCTGGCATCCCAGGCCGTTGTAGTCGCCGGAGTTCATCAACAGGCTATCTTCTTCGGTGTAGGGCAATACGGGCTCCTCGGGCTGGCCCGCGGCGGGTGGCTCGCTACTACGCCGGGGCAGAATGACGATGCGTACCTCGAGACCATACTTTTTTGCAAATTCAAAGTCGCGCTCGTCATGCGCCGGCACCGACATGACCGCGCCCGCACCGTACTCCAGCAGGATGTAGTTGGCCACCCAGATGGGCAGGCGTTCTCCGCTGAAGGGATTGATGGCAAAGTGCCCGGTAAAACTACCGCGCTTGTCGATGGCCGCGGGGTCCCCGGCCTCGCGTGCTTTCTTCTGCTCTTCGACCAAGGCCGCGACTTCGCCAGCCAGCCGTTCGTCGGCTTCCGCGAATTGCTTGACCAACGCATGCTGCGGCGCCAGCTGTAAGCTGGTGGCTCCGAAAATGGTGTCTACGCGCGTGGTGTAGACCGGGATCCTGGTTGCGCCTTTGTCGACGGGTGCGCCGGCGACAAACGTCGCGGGCGCGGCCAGGGGGACTTTGCCGCGGCCGCGGTCTTCCGCGGTCACGGTGTCATCCAGAACAAACTCGATGGTTGCCCCTTCGCTGCGCCCAATCCAGTTGCGCTGCATGGTGCGCACTTTCTCCGGCCAGCCAGGTAGCTTGTCCAACCCGTCCAGCAACTCCTGGGCGTATTTTGTTGTGCGCAGGAACCACTGCTCCAAATCGCGCTGTTCGACGATGGTGTCTTCGTGGCGCCAGCAGCATCCGTTAATCACCTGCTCGTTGGCCAGAACGGTGGCGCACAGCGGGCACCAGTTCACCTTGCTCTGCTTGCGAAACGCGAGGTCTTTTTCCAGCATGCGCAGGAAGAACCACTGCGTCCAACGGTAGTAATCGGGCAGGCAGGTGGTTATTTCGTTGGCCCAGTCATAGCTCAGGCCCAGGCGGCGCATCTGGCGGCGCATGTGGGTAATGTTCTCGAGCGTCCACTCGCGGGGCGGTTTGTGATTCTTGAGGGCCGCATTTTCTGCCGGGAGTCCAAACGCATCCCAGCCCATGGGATGGAGCACGTTGTAGCCCTGCATCCACATGTAGCGCGCCAACGCATCGCCGATGGCGTAGTTGCGCACGTGGCCCATGTGCAACTGGCCGGAGGGATAGGGCAGCATCTCCAGCACGTAGTACTTCGGCTTGCCGCTGTTCGGGGGCTCCGCACGGTAAAGTGCGGGATCTGCATCCCACAGTTGCTGCCAGCGCACTTCTATTTCGGCCGGGTCATAGCGGACTTCGCGCGGTTCAGCGGCCGGGTCGTTCTTTGCATCGATGGAAGGCATCGTCATTCCTGATTGTAAACGTCAGGCAAGAAGCTGGGCGCTCCCTACGCCCCCGGACGCCACAAAGGCTGGGTGGCCCATTCCAAGCTCTGCTTGAGTGGGGTACATCTTGAGGGCGTAGATGTACCCCACTCAAGCCAAAAGCGACTTGAATGGGCCACCCTCAGAACCGAGAAATCAGGGGGCGTCTTCGGTTGCGGAGTGGACCAGGATTTTTGACAGGACGTTCAGTTTGCCATCGACTTTGGGCGGAGTCAGGCCCAGGATCCTGGCCACCAGCGGATAGACGTTTACGTTCTCGAAGGGCTCGAGGGTGGAGCCGGGACGGATATCCGGGCCCACGGCGAGGAAAAGAGCGCGCATGGACGGCAACACGCGCGGGTCATACCCATGCTCGCCTGCATCGGGTGGGTAGGCGGTTGCTCCCGCTGCGGGCGCGTGGGCGCGAATGGCAAAGGGACCGTTATCCACGATGACGGGGTCCCCTTCGCGGGCGTTGTCGTCGAAATGAAAGGCCGCTGGAACCCGCTTGCGCCGGTAAACAGTAAAAGCGTCGCTCTTGATCTTGAGCTCCTGATACGCCTTTTCGGCGGCCGCCTCCGAGTTTGGATAGAGCAGCGGACCGACGGTGGTGAAATTCGTGAGATCGACATACTTGTCGAGATCGATCCAGGCGCCCTGCTCCCGCTCCATGCCATGATCGGCCATCACCAGCAAATCGACCGGCAAGCCCAGCTGACTGAGCTTCGCCCATAGCTCACCCATCAATTGATCGACGTGGGCGACGGCGGCAGCCGTTTCCGGGCTATCCGGGCCGTGCTCGTGGCCGGCGTGATCGACGTTGGAGTAATAGAGGGTGATGAAATGCGGCCGCTCGGCCGCAGGCAGGCGCAACCAGGCAATGACCTGGTCGATGCGGGGCTCGTCGGGAAAGCGATCGTTGAAATTCAGATAATAAGTAGGCCGCTTGCCGTTAATCTCCGCCTCAGACCCGGGCCAGAAGAAGCAGGCGCTGCGCATGCCCTGCTCCTCGGCCAGTACCCACAACGGAGTGCCCCCATACCAGCTTCCGTCCCGGCTACTGGCAGGATCGTTGTTGGCATAACGCTGCTTTCGTACTGGATCGTAAAACTTGTTGGCAACGATGCCGTGGTGCTCCGGGTAAAGCCCGGTCACCAGGGTGTAGTGATTGGGAAACGTCAGCGATGGGTAAGACGGAATCATTCCGTCGCGCGCGATCGCACCCTGCGCCGCCAGCGCCGACAATTGTTTGGCGTGGTATTGGGTGAGGTAGTCGTAACGAAAGCCATCGAGTGAGACCATCACCACGTAGGGCTTGGCCTGCTGCTCGGGCGAATTCGGCCCGTGGCCGGTCGTGATCACGGGCGCGAGCGTTTGCGCGGCCGCGCCCGTCGCGAGAAGAACCAGGAGCCAGATAAAGCGCATGGCTACTTAACGGCCGCCGCGCGTAGCTGTTCCGCCGCGGTTTCGGGTGTAATGTCCCGCTGCGGCATGCCCAACATTTCAAAGCCGACCATAAATTTTCTCACCGTCGCGGAGCGCAGCAGCGGCGGGTAGAAGTGCCCGTGAAAGTGCCACTCCGCATGCGCCTCGCCATCTGTTGGACGCTGATGAAAGCCCATGGTGTAAGGAAAACTGGTGGCGAACAGACGGTCATAACAACTGGTCAATTGCTTCAGAATATCCGCCAGACCGTGCTGCTGAGCGATGGTGAATTGATCGAGGCTGCCCACGTGCGCGCGGCTCAGCACGAGGGTCTCAAACGGCCATACCGCCCAGAAGGGCACCAGCACGACGAATTCCTGGTTCTCGCAAATGATCCTTTGGCGCTTTTCCCGTTCGACCTGGAGGGTGTCACACAGCAAGCAGGCGTTATGTTCCTGGCGATAGGCCAACTGGTTCGCCAACTCGGCGGCCGGCTCGTCAGGAATATGCTCGGTAGCCCAGATCTGGCCATGGGGATGGGGATTGCTCGCCCCCATCATGGCGCCGCGGTTTTCGAATATCTGCACATGGCGGATTTCCGGGCGCGCGCCGAGATTCTTGTACTCGTCCGTCCAGGCTTCAACTACGTGCACGATGTCGGCCACGTCCATACCCGCCAGGGTCAGGCTGTGGTCGGGATGGAAGCATAAGACACGGCAGAGGCCGCGTTCACTTTCCACGCGCAGTAAACGGCTGCCGGTTTCCGGCACGGCCGCAGGCGCGTCCGGCAGCAGCGCAGCATAGTCGTTGGCAAAGGCAAACACGCCGGTATATTGCGGGTTCTGATGGCCGCCCGCGCGCGTGTTGCCGGGGCACAAATAGCATTCCGGATCGTAGTGCAAAGCGGGCTTGGCGTCGATCCGGCTCACTTCCCCCTGCCAGGGCCGTTGCGTACGGTGTGGGGAAACCAGCACCCAACGGCCACGTAAGGGGTCAAAACGGCGATGCGGGAACTGCATGTTTGTGTCGGTCATCTGGCCTCGAGCACCCTCAATTCTTCGGCAGCGCAGTAACGCCCTTACCCTCTTCGACGGTGAAGATCTTGTCTACGCCGGGCAGCTTCACCTTCTCCACGAGACCGCTTGGCCAGTGAATCTCCACCGCATCGACTTTATCCGCATCGCCGATGCCAAAATGCACCCGGGGATCGTTCGACGAAACAAAGCTGCCGCCGCTAAGCACGTCTCCCCGTTGCCGCATCCCGCCGGCGGTCAGATAGACAGCGGTGCCCACGGCGTCGCGCGGGCTCTTCGCTCCTCCGACCAGGCTGAGTTCCACCCAGTGATGGTGGTCAGGATCCACATTGCGGAAGAGCGCAGGCACACTGTCCATTTTGTTAATCACCACATCGATCCGGCCGTCGTTGAACAAATCGCCAAAGGCCGCGCCCCGCGCGGGGATCACCAGCGCAAGGCCTGA
The DNA here is from genome assembly GCA_963834445.1 of uncultured Acidobacteriaceae bacterium. Lineage (GTDB taxonomy): Bacteria > Acidobacteriota > Terriglobia > Terriglobales > Acidobacteriaceae > PALSA-350. Next base: position 367,020 of record CAWIBU010000009.1, on the reverse strand, counting down.
TCCTTCCACCGCCGGCATCAGCTCAAATTTCTTGCCCAGATGGTTGTGGAACAAGAGCGGCCGTTCGGCATAGGTCGTGCCCCAGTTGTTCTGGTCAACCGCGGGGTAGACATGGCCGTTGGCTACGAACAGATCTTTCCACCCATCGTTGTCGTAATCGATGAAGCCGGTGGCCCAGCCGAGGAAGGGGACAGTGGCCTCAGCTACCCCCGCGGCATAGCTGTCGTCGGTGTAGTTGGCATCGCCGTCATTGCGATAAAGCACATCGTAGTCATCGGAAAAGGTGGTGTTGAACAGGCCCAGCCGGCCATTGTTCTGGTAGTCGCCGACGGCAACCCCCATGGAGGCAGTTTCCCGGCCATTCTCATTCAGCGCATAGCCAGAGGCGTAGCTGTCATCTTCAAACGTGCCGTTGCCCTTGTTGATGTACAGGTAGTTAGGCGTGGAGTCATCGGCAACCAGCAAGTCCACTTTTCCATCGTTGTTCAGATCGGCGAAGACAGAAGTAAATCCATAGTAGCCATTGGCGTCGCTGACCCCGGCCTTTTCACTTACGTCGGTGAAGGTGCCGTCGCCGTTATTGTGAAAAAGGTGATCGTGCTCACCCTTGAGGCCGCGCGGGCCACACATCACATTCACCCCGCGAAACTGGCAGAAGTTGGAGGAGACGGCGCTGCCCAGCGACTGGGTCTCATCGTAGTGCACATAACCGGAAACGAAGAGATCGAGCCGTCCGTCGCCGTCGTAGTCGCCGAAGGTGGGTCCGCTTGACCAATTGCCCAATTGCACGCCGGCTTTCTCGGCCATGTCGGTAAAGGTTCCATCGTGGTTGTTGTGATAGAGGCGGTTTTTGCCGAAGTTGGCGACGAACAGGTCGGGCCAGCCGTCATTGTCATAATCGCCGACGGCGACGCCGAAGCCCCAACGCTCGTTGGTCACGCCGGCCCTGGTTGCGACATCGGTGAAGGTGCCGTCGTGGTTGTTATGAAAGAGAGCCGCATGGGGCGCGCCTGCTTTACCGGACAGAGCATCGTACGTGGACCCGTTGACCAGATAGATATCGAGCCATCCATCCTTGTCGTAATCCAGCAGGGCGACGCCGGAACCGGGCGCCTCCAGGATAGAACGCTTCTCGGGCGTTCCCATTTTGTGGCGCCAAACGGTCAAGCCGGCCTTGGCGGCGATGTCTTCAAAAACGATGGGACCGCTTTTGACGAAGCCGCCAGCCGTGATCGGCCGCTTTTCGGCATCGAGCACGGGGGCGAAGGTGCCTCCCGTGGTCACTCCCATGGCCTGGGGTTTTTCATTGGCGGGCCCGGGAGCCGGCGCGGGGTTCTGCGCCCGGGTGTAGCCTGAGGCAAACAGGAGCGAAAGCAAAACTAAACGACGACACAGCAAGCGATCTCCTTCACAGCGTTACGCCAAAGGATAAAGGATTTGCTGCCGGCCGCGCTGCGAAGTTGGGCATACGATCGAGTGATCAGAAGACGGGATGGCTCTGTGAAACTACTGGCGGCCTTCAAGACGCGCGGGCTGCTGCGAGACACGGCTCACCTTGCGATCGGGCAGGGCTTCCGGCTGATCATTCAGGCCGTCTATTTTGTGCTGGTCGCCCGCTCACTGGGGCCGAACGCCTATGGCGCGTTTGTCACCGTGGTGGCGTTAGCGGCTCTGCTGGGACCCTTTTCGGGAATCGGCACGCCCAATCTATTCATCAAGAACGTGCGCTCAGGCAAACGAGCTGCGTCGCTCTGCTGGGGCAACGGGATTTTGCTCACCGTGCTCTCTGGGAGCTTGCTGGCGGCGCTGGCGCTGGGACTGACGTACCTGATTCGCCTGCCGACCGGAACGTGGGTGGTCACGATGGTTTGTGTGGCCGACCTGGTTCTGTTGAAGGTAACGGAGCTGGCGGGGTTCGGGTTTACCGCGATGGACCGAATGGCGCAGACCTCCCTGCAAAATGTGGTCGTCAGCCTGTTGCGGCTGGCCGGCATTACGGTGCTGCTGCTGACGCGGCAGGCGGTGACCCTCCCTCGTTGGGCGCTGGTGTATCTGCTGGCCACGCTCCTGGGAGCGGTCTATGGCGTCGCCAAAGGATCACAACTGTGGGGACGGCCGGCGATCGATCTGGCTGCCCTGCGCGAAGATATGGCGGAGGGGGTGTTCTTCAGCATCTCCGGCTCAGCGGCGACGGTTTACAACGATATCGACAAGATCATGTTGAGCCGGCTGGCGGACCTGACCGCGACCGGGGTGTATGCTGCGGCCTATCGGGTGATCGATGTCAGCATGACCCCGGTGCGCTCATTGGCGGCAGCCGCCTATCCACAGTTCTTCCAAAAGGGATCAGGTGGAATGAAGGCAACCTGGCCCTACGCTCGTTCGCTGATCCGGAAGGCGGTCGTCTATGGCGTATTGGCGTCAGCCGGCATTTGGCTGTGCGCGCCGATGCTGCCTCTGATCCTGGGGCCCAGGTATGGCGAGGTTGTATCCGCCGTCCGCTGGCTGGCGCTCATCCCGCTGCTGCGCTGCCTGCACTCCTTCATGGCGGACGCCTTGTCGGGGGCGGGGCTGCAGCCCGTCCGGACGGGGATCCAGGTACTGATCGCCGTAGTGAACATCGGCCTCAACCTGGTAATCCTGCCCCGCTACTCCTGGCGCGGGGCGGCCTGGACGAGCCTCGCTTGTGATGCATTGCTGGTGTTGGCGTTCTGGTTGGCAGGCCTGCATTACCGAAACAGGAGTGCCTCCGCTCTACCCTGAAAGGGGCAGTAATTGTTGCCGTTTGCCTATGATTCTCGGTGCTATACTCGGTTCGCGGCGGCAGTGCCAGGGGTCAGTTTTCGTTCAAAATAGCGCAAAATAGCGCAGAGCGGGTCCCCGTGCAGGCAGCTTACGTAGGTACTATTGTTTTCGCCTGATTGCTGGTTCCTCGTCCCCCCGTTGACCGAAACATACTGAGCAGGCGCGCCAGTTTCTTGCGTGTGGGAGAAGTACATTGAGTGCAAGCGGGTTGATTGACAGCAAGCAACAATTGAAGGTGAGCGCGGTACGGAACGATGTGATGGCTGCCCCGGTGTTTATCGATGGTCCGCGGGCCGTTGGGCTGGTCAGGGGCAATCAGGAAATGCTCGCCTGTCTGCCTGAAATTCGCCAACTGCGACGACGCTGTGGCCAGGAAGACGATCTCACCACCGACCCGGAATATTTCATCGCAGCCAATACGCTGGCCAACCGGAAATGCGCGGCCGTACTGATTCGCCGGGATCGGGAATTGGAAGCGTGTGTGTTGTTTTACGAGCACACCCGATTTGGCGTGGGACTGGGACTGTTTCGCGGGGGAGATTACATTGGCGAGAGCCTGGTTGCGGGCCCCGATCCCCTGCGCGTGCACTACGTGCACTTAGCCACCCAGGAGTTACTGAAACGATGGCGGATTCATGGGGTGAGCCTCACGATCAAGGCTTCGGTTGAGGACTGCATGCAGGTGATGGGCCCGCCCAATCACTTCCGGCGATTCCGTGGAACTACGGTGCAGCATAAGCTGCATCTCGAGAGCACCTACGAAGGCATGCTGGCCAGCATGGGCCCGCGTACCCGGCGCAGCCTGGCGGGCAAGCGCCAGCAGCTGGAGAAAAGTACGAACGTCAAATTCATCCCTGTGCTTGAGCCGGACCAGGCGCTTGAGGTGATGTTAGGACTGGAAGCCAAGGCAATGCCGCAGCGCATCAGCCAATTCTTCCACGCGCGCCATCGCTTGCTGCGCGCCAACCGTGAATTTTTCTCGATGGGGCTGCAACTGCCCGATGGCTCCTGGTTAAGCATTCTGAGCGGCTGGCGCTTTCATGGTGTGACCTATGTCGATTTGCAGATGAACGACATGCACTACAAAAAGGAATCTATCTCAGCGGTGATGCGCGCTTTTATGCTGGAGCACGAGATCGGACGCCGGCAGCAAATGATTAATTTTGTTGCCGGCTCCTCTCTGTTACTGCGCCGATACTGCGAGCCAATCGAGCCCAGCACCGATATTTTTATCGCCAAGCCTGGGTTGCTCACTAGTTTCTTCGAGATGGCCGCCAAGCACGCGCGTGAAGGCAGCGTCTACGAGCGGGTAAAGGCGGAAACCGACGCCCCCTCCGACCCTCAGGTCCCCAGCGAAAGCGAAAGCTGAATCTCCTCTATCGCGCACCAGCCTCGCTCGCCTATTCTGAGATCGATACCAGGAACAGGGAGCGACCCGCGCGATGAGGAGAATAGCGCCTGCTGGATTATTGCTTGCCGTGGCCGCATTCCATGCGTTGTCAGCGCAAAGCATCGTTTTCGTCAGTCCCAGTACCAAGGGGCTCTTAAGCATGTCGTGTGCGGCCGACTCGCTGAGCTCCTTTGAGGAGCTGCACTACCTGGCGGCGGCCCGTTATCTCGCCGAGCAGCTCTGCCCGAAACCACGTATTGATGGAGGAGTTGGCCTGTGGAAGGGACAGGCAGAAAACTCCGGCATGATCGATGGCTGCCCGAACGACAAGGCGCGCGCGATCGGCGCCCTGCTGGCCAGGTACTACCATCAGAAGGCGGCGCTTGTTTTCGACCGCAACGCTACCGGTAAAGCATCGCTGCTGAGTTTTCAGGTCGCGCAGCCGCTGGGGATCATCTCGATCATGATGGCGCAGGCGAAGGTGAGCGGGGCGACGGTGATTCCTCATCCTCAGGATAATGAGATCCTGATCGTCGCCGCGGATGCCGGAGAGCACGAAAGGGCGATGACGTTGTACTCGTTGCTCCATGCGCATGAGTTACATGAGGAACCCGGGAGCACGGAATTGATCGGAGATAACGAAGATCGCGCGAAGGCGCGCGAGGTGTATGCCGGCATCCTCGAGCAGGCGCCGGCCCAGGTAAAACAGCTGGGCGCAGAGATTTACTCCGAGCGATTCAATGATCTGGGGCTTGAGAGTGCCCCGACCCAGTAGGGCAATATTGCGCGAAGTGTCAAAGTGGTGCGTGGTTAGCGTGGTAATGCGCCTGCGGGAGGGGATCCCCCGGGTCAGGCCGCGGAAAAGTCGGGACGCCCAGGAAGGCCGAACCTTCGGGGGCTAAACGCCTGGCCATGTGAAGACAAAAGCAGGTCGCTCCACTACGCTACGCTCCGGTCGGGATGACAAATTTGCTTGGGAAAGAAAGTAAGGCGCCAAACAAATTTGCCATCCCGACCGGAGCGTAGTGGAGGGACCTGCTTTTAAGCCCGACGTATTGTCAATCGTTCCGGCCCAACTAAAGTCGGGCCCTGATACCAAACAGAGTTTTTCCGCAGCCTGTTTGAGCCGGGCTCTTCCATCGCCAAGACGCTACTTCTTCTTTTCCAGGTGTCCACCGAATTCATAGCGCATGGCGGAGAGCAGCTTGTCGGCAAAGGCCGCTTCGCCGCGAGAGCTGAACCGCTCGTAGAGCGATGAGGTAAGCACGGGTACCGGCACGCCTTCGTCAATCGCAGCCTTGATGGTCCAACGGCCTTCGCCGGAATCGGAGACGTGGCCGGCAAATTCCGATAACGCCGGGCTCTTCGTCAAAGCGGAGGCAGTCAGGTCAAGCAACCAGGAGGAGATGACGCTTCCACGCCGCCAAACCTCAGCCACATCGGCCAGGTTGAAGTCGTACTGATAGTGCTCTGGATCGCGTAAAGGGGTAGTCTCGGCGTCAATTTCTCCCGTCTTCTTGCCGATGTTGGCGCCGTACAAAATGTTGAGGCCTTCGGCGTAGGCGGCCATGATGCCGTACTCGATGCCGTTATGCACCATCTTGACAAAGTGGCCGCCGCCGCTGGGACCGCAATGCAGGTAACCCAATTCTGGAGTGCCGCCAATCTTGTCGCGGCCCTCAGTGGGAGGGATATCGCCGATGCCCGGCGCAATGGTTTTGAAGATTGGCTCCAGGTATTCCACGGCAGCGGTGGGGCCGCCGATCATGAGGCAATAACCGCGCTCCAGACCCCAGACGCCACCGCTGGTACCCACGTCTACATACTGAATCCCCTTGGGCGCCAGTTCCTGACTGCGACGGATGTCATCGATGTAGTAGGAATTGCCACCGTCGATGAGGATGTCACCGGACTCCAGGTGGGGCGCGATCGCAGCAATGGTTTCGTCGACCACGGCGGCCGGAATCATCAACCAGATGGCGCGTGGTTTGGCCAGTTTGCTGACCAGGTCGGCGTACGAAGAAGCTCCTACGGCGTGATCCTTCACTAAATCCTGAACCACCTGCGCCGACCGGTCGAACACGACCGTGGTGTGGCCATTGTTCATCAACCGTCGCACCATGTTGGAGCCCATCCTGCCCAGACCCACCATTCCTAATTGCATAGACTCGCTCCTCTTTCTGTTAATTCGTTTGGTTGTTTTACTTGAGCTTACGGTAGCGGGAAATCAAGTTGTTGGTGGACGGGTCATGCTGCAGGGCAACATCCGCCGGACTCTCAATTTCGCCGATGATGTGCTGGGCTAGAACTTTGCCCAGTTCGACGCCCCACTGGTCGAAGGAATCGATCTGCCAAATGGTGCCCTGGGTGAATACCGAATGCTCATAGAGAGCGACCAGACTGCCCAGTGTCTTTGGCGTGAGTCGTTCGGCCATGAGCACGTTGGACGGGCGATTGCCTTCAAATACGCGGTGGGGCACCAGCCAATCGGGAGTTCCTTCTGCTTTGACTTGCTCCGCCGTCTTGCCGAAGGCAAGCGCCTCGGCCTGGGCGAAGACGTTGGCCAGCAAAATGTCGTGGTGACGGCCCAGCGGGTTCAGCGACTTCTCGAAGCCAATGAAATCACAAGGGATGAGCCGGGTGCCTTGATGAATCAACTGGTAAAAGGAGTGCTGGCCGTTGGTCCCGGGTTCGCCCCAGTAGATGGGGCCGGTGTCGTAGTTGACATGCTCCCCTTCCAGGGTTACATGCTTGCCGTTGCTTTCCATGGTCAGCTGCTGCAGATAAGCGGGAAACCGTTTCAGGTATTGCTCGTAGGGCAGCACCGCCATGGTCTGGGCATCGAAAAAATTGGTGTACCAGACGGTGAGCAGCCCTAACAGGACGGGCATGTTGCTTTCGAAGGGAGCGGTGCGGAAATGCTCGTCCATCTGGTGGAAGCCGTCGAGCAGGGCGCGAAAGTTCACCGGGCCGATGGCCAGCATGGTCGAAAGGCCAATGGCGGAGTCCATCGAGTAGCGGCCGCCGACCCAATCCCAGAAGCCAAACATGTTGGCGGTGTCGATGCCAAATTTGGTAACCTCGGCCGCGTTGGTCGAGACGGCCACGAAATGTTTGGCGACCGCAGCTTCGTCCTTCAAGCCGGCGAGGGCCCAAGCCCGCGCCGTGTGCGCGTTGGTCATGGTCTCGAGGGTGGTGAAGGTCTTGGAGGAGACGATGAACAGGGTCTCCGCGGGGTCGAGGTCGATCACGGCCTCGGCGAAGTCGGTGCCGTCGACATTGGAGACGAAACGGAAGACCAGGGAGCGGTCGCTGTAGTACTTGAGCGCCTCGTAGGCCATTACGGGGCCAAGATCTGAGCCCCCAATGCCGATGTTGACGACGTTGCGGATGCGCTTGCCGGTGTGGCCTTTCCAGTCTCCGCTGCGCAGGCGGTCGCAGAAGGCAGTCATCTTGTCCAGCACTTCGTGCACCCCTGGGACTACATCCTCTCCATCGACCAGGATGGACTCGCCCTTAGGGGCGCGCAGGGCAACGTGCAGGACGGCCCTTTTTTCGGTGATGTTGATCTTGTCGCCGCGGAACATGGCGTCGATACGTTCGCGCAGGCCAGACTCCTGGGCGAGTTGCAGAAGCAGAGCGCGGGTTTCTGGGGTGATGCGGTTCTTGGAGTAGTCGAGAAAGAGGCCGGCGGCCTCGATGGTAAAACGAGCGGCACGGCCTGGGTCTTCCGCAAACAACGACCGCAACGAGGTATTGCCGACTTGTTCGTGATGCGCTTCGAGCGCCTTAAAGGCTGCTCGCTGGGTGAGAGGCTGTACCTTCACTGCTGTTGCCATAACTGCTGCTCCGTTTCCTTGCCTGGTTCTTGGATGCCCGGCGAGCACTTTGGTTCTATCCAGACATTCTCACAGAATTAGGCTAGCACTGGCGGCAACCAGGATGGAGGGGGGATGTTGCGATCTGGTTATTTCTGTTGGAGGTGAGGCTTGGTTTGAGAACATGTGTCAGAGCCAGGCATGGTGAAAGGGGTAGGAGAACCGCAGAAGCATCCCTTGCCACGAGGGGGTAGGAGAACCGCAGAATCTTTCCTTGCCACGAGGGGGTAGGAGAACCGCAGATCTCTCCACTCCGCTACGCTCCGGTCGAGATGACAAATTTGTTAACCCACGAGATTTTTCATCTCGACCGGAGTTTTCATGGGCCTGCGGCCCACCCAAGGAGATGAAAAACGGCTTCTGTTCAGCCAATCTTCTCTCCCTGGAAGCGCCACCTTCCCCCCTTGTCATCCCGACCGGAGCGCAGCGTAGTGGAGGGATCTCTGTGCGGATGCTCTTTCTTGGGAATGTTTTTCGAGAGAGCGTACCCGAATTCCTGTTACGCTGCTCCAGACAGATCCGCGTATGCGGCTTTCATTAAGGAAAGCCGCATGAAGTTCGCCAGCGCCACCAACCTCGACAGGAATTCGGGGGAGCGGAGTTGAGAGATCTGCGGTTCTCCTTTTCAATGCTTAGCCAAACCCTCTAGCCTTTAGCCGGCCAGGGCGGCGAGGGAGTCTTTGATCGATGGGGCGCCGCCGGCGGCAATTTGGTGGCGCCGGATTTCATGAAATTTTGACAGAACGCCGTTCGCTCTGGCCAGAGCCTCGATCCGCTCGGCATATGCCTGGACCTTCGTGCCCGGGATGGCAAAAATAGCTACATCGTCGGTGAGCACGTCGAGGTAAGCCCGCGCTCCGCAGCAACCCAGGCTCAACGCCGCGCGCCCGGTATTCATCACCTGGGGAATCACGGCACAAGCAGGTCTCCCCATCGCAAGAGCGTTTCCCTGCTCCACTTGCTGCACCGCCTCGGACAAGATCAACGTCTGCCGGGCGTCCACGAACAGCAGCACAACATCCGGGGGCAGCGGCGTCTGGTCCAGGGGACCGTACACCACATACGCAGGTTGGCTCTGCAAGACAGGGATGGCCGCGATGTCTTCTGCCCGGACGTAGTCCAGCTCAGCAAAGACCTTGAGCGCGTCCTCGAGGTCGGCGGAAGCTGCCGCCGTGAACGGCAGATTGTGGGTGTAGACACCAATGGAGCACAGGCTGTGATCGGCGGCGGACGTGGCAAAGGCGCTGGTCGCGGCGTCTTGCCAGAAGCGGCAGCCCGCGGCCACGCGGCCCTCGTGCGCGCCCAGATCCGGCGGCATTGACTGCGTGAACGAGATCGCAACCGCGGGCTGCCGCAGATCGAGAGACGTGGCCAGGGTGGCGGCTAACTGGGAATACTGGTTGGCTGGGGACATGTCGTCTCGCTCCGTTTAGCTTTTGTGTTGGCCTTCGACTGTAAAGCCGAGATCGGCGATGAAGGCGACGATGGCTTGCTCGTTGATCTGGTGGGGATCGAAGCCGACCGTCACCTTGCCTTCAGGGTAAGTTGATTTGCTCGAGAGGATGCCCTTCTGTTGACCGAGCATGGTATCGAGGCCGGTGGCGCAGGTGATGCAACTGAACCCTTTCACGAAATAGACCACGGTCGTGGCCGCTCCAGCGGCCAGGGCTTCGAGCGAGGCCACACTGCCCACACTCGCCATCGTTACTAATTGAAGGAACCGTCTGCGAAACATTCTGTTATCTCCTACCTTGCGGTTGCCGTGCCGGGTTCGTAGCGCCAGGGTGTCTGGATACTGGCTTGATCGGAAAAGCGGGTGTCGGTGTAGTCGCTGAAATTGATTTTCTTGTTCAAGACGCCAGTCTCGATCATCAGGTCGCGCACCATATCGAAGTCCGCCTTGCGCGGGGCAAGAGGACTATAAGTGACCCGGTCCATCGGCTTGGTCAGGGCCCAACGCAGCAGCGCCGGTTTCTGGTTGTAGTAGAAGCGGCCCACAAAATCCGCCGCGTCTTCGCGGTGGGGCTTACTCGTATCCAGCCACAGGCCGGAGCGGGCGATGCCATCCACCAGCGTCTGAACGACCTCGGGACGCTTATCGATCAGGTCCTGGCGCACGACCAGAATGCACGACATGTAGTCGGGCCAATATTCGCGGGCCTGAAAGAGGACTCGTCCATAGCCGGCTATTTCCGCTTGCGAGGGAAAAGGCTCGCCCATCACAAAGGCATCGATGGCGTGGGCCGCGAGCGCGCTCGAAACATCGGGTGGCGCCATCTCGACCATCTTGATCTCGCCGGGCTTGATGCCGAACACCTTCATGGCGCGGAAGAGCAGCAGGCGCTCGTCAGAAAAGCGGCTGGGAATGGCGATGGTGCGGCCGCGCATATCGGCAAAAGTCTTGATCGGTCCGTCTTTGCGGACGACAACCGCGCTGCCATAACGGTGCCCCAGGTATACGACCTTGATAGGAACACCCTGGGAAACAAGCGCGATGGCCAAAGGCGCAACGATGAAGGCGGCCTGCACCCGGTTCGAGATGAGCGCTTCTTTAATCTCGGGAAAGCCTTGAAACATTTTGGGCAGAAACATTTCGCCCGACAACGAGTACTTGGAAATGTAGTCGGTTACCGGGCACGTGAGCTGGCAGGTGACCGGGATATAAGCAACCGTGATTTTTCTTTGATCGAGTGGTCGATAGTCGTTCAGAACCGCCGCCCAATTGACGTTCAGCCATGCATGCAGTCCGGTAATCAACAGCAGCCAGGCGACAGCACCCAAAGTGATTTTGCCTCTAAGACTCATGACGGAACCCCCATCGCACCGAGCGCATGCGTTCCAGCCGGCGGAAGCCAAAATCAAGGATTAAGCCGATGAGGCCAATCACCAGCATGGCCGCAACCACCAGGTCGTAGCGCTTGCCCGAGTTGCGTGAATCGATGACCAGATACCCCAGGCCGGAATCGACCGCGATCATCTCTGCCGCGACCACCACCAGCCAGGCAACGCCCAGGGCAATGCGCAGACCAATCAGAATCTGCGGCAGCGCGGCGGGAAAGACGACCCGGGCAAGGATCTGCACCGGCGACAGTCCAAAATTGCGACCCGCCCGGCGGAAGATGACCGGCACACTCGAAACGCCGCTGACGCAAGCGACCAAGATAGGGAAAACGGCGCTCAGGAAGATCAGGAAGACAGCGGGACGCTCGCCCACGCCGAACAGAACGATGGCCACGGGTATCCACGCGATGGGGCTGATGGGACGAAGGATCTGGATCACGGGATTGACTACCTGGTTCAAGGCCGGATACCAGCCCAGCGTCAAGCCGAGTGGAATCCCTATCACTGCCGCCAAACCGAAGCCGAGAGCGACGCGGCGCAACGAGTCAGCAATGTCAGCCCAGAGCACATGGCGTTGCAACAGCTGAGCCAATCCCTTTTCCACGCTGAGAGGCGAGGGAAAGACTTTGGTCGCCGTCCAGAGGACGGAGTAATGCCACAGCGCCAGCAGCAGCCCGGCCGCGAGCAGGGGCCAGAAAAATTTCTCCCAGGGAGCCGGTTTGGCCAGTGAATTCATACGGTGTAGGCCAGACCGATTTCACTCAAGAGCTGGTCGCGCAGTTCGAGGTAACGCGGCGCGCTGATATTGCGCGGGTGGGGAATGTCGATCGCGAGCACGTGCTCAATGCTCGCCGGCCGGGAACTCAAGACCACCACCCGGTCCGCCAACTGCACGGCTTCGTCGACATCGTGAGTGACGAAGATGATGGTGCGACGCTCGCTCTGCCAGATGCGCAGCAGTTCGCCACGCATGATGAGGCGCGTGACCGAGTCCAGCGCGCCGAAGGGTTCATCGAGGTAGAGAATGTCAGGGTTGACCGCCAACGCGCGGGCCACCTGCAGCCGCTGCTTCATGCCCCCCGATAAGTCGGATGGATAGGTATGCTCGAAGCCCTGCAAGCGCACCATCTGTACATAGTGGGCAATGCGCTGGCTGCGTTCCGCGCTCGACAGCCGGGAGAGTCCGAAGCCTATGTTCCCTTCGACCGTAAGCCAGGGGAAGACTCCCCGTTCCTGGAAAACCAGGATGCGGCGCGGATCGGGCCCGTGCACCGTTTCGCCATCGATGGTGATGGATCCACTGGTCGGAGAAAGAAAGCCTCCCATCACATTCAGCATGGTCGACTTGCCGGCGCCCGAGGGTCCCACCAGGCAGATGAACTCTCCCTCAGAGACGTCAAGATTAATATCCTCGAGCACGGAGACACTTTTGCCATCGCGTTCAAACACCATGCCCACGTGATCCATTTGTAGCTTCTTACGCGGCACGGGCGGCGTCTTGAGGGTTTCTGTAGCCAAGGTCAATCTCCCGAATAAGTCCAACGGAACGATTCCACTCGTTCCAGCGATCGCATTCCCAAATCGAGAAGCAGACCGATTGCCCCGATGATCACCATACCGGCGATGACCAGATCATAGCGATTGCCTGCGTTGCGGGCATCGATGATGAGAAAGCCCAAACCGGAATTGACCGAGATCATCTCGGCCGCTACCACCACCAGCCAGGCAATACCCATGGTGATGCGCGCGCCGGTGATGAGTTGCGGCACTACGGCCGGGTACAAGACGCGGTAGATGAACTGAGGTGTGCTCAGGCCGAAATTGCGCCCGATGTTGATGTAGACGGAGGGAATATTGTGCACCGCACTCATCGCCGTCAGCAGCAAGGGAAAGAAGCAGCCTACAAAGATAAGAAAAATGGCGGCGAGATCGCCCACGCCAAACCAGAGAATGGCCAGCGGAATCCAGGCCAACGGGGAAATGGGGCGAAAGACCTGCACCAGTGGGTTGCAGGCCATTTCGCCGCGACGATACCAGCCGATCATCAGCCCCAGCGGAATGGCGAGAAGCGCGGCCAGGGCAAAGCCCCACGTCACCCGGAAAAGCGAGGCCACGACATACTTGACCAGCAACCCGTGGCGAAGCAGCTCAGCGATGGCTCTGACCACGGCCACAGGGCCGGGTAGGAGTTGATCCGGATGCCGGTTGACGGCGAGTTGCCAGAGAATGAGCAGAGCGATGATGAACGCGATGGGACGGAGCCGGATGGACAGGCTCAGCGACCTCGACTTCTTTTCCGGTTTCGTCGCGATCATCCTTGAAGAAATTCCTCTGACTCTTCCGGGTAGAGTGTAGGCGCTATCGAGTGAAACAAAAGCGACTTTACGAAGGGTTCGTCTTGCACGGTAAACAATTGCCAGCGGGTATGTCATCCATCTTAAGGTTGAGTTCGATACCGACCCCAGGGTGGTTGACCATCGGCTGCCGCTTCACAGATGCTTGCGCCATCGATGTTTATCAATGTTGACAGAGATTCTGTCTCTCCCAGGATACGGCTCGAACAGGGACGCAGGTTGCCAAGACGACATTCGTTCGACGAATTCTTATCCATAAAAGTTGAAAATCAATGGCCTTGCGAGTCTGCTTGCCGCGAAGGGGTGAAACGCAGATCTCTCCACTCCGCTACGCTCCGGTCGAGATGACAAATCTCGTGGGTTAACAAATTTGTCATCTCGACCGGAGCGTAGCGGAGTGCGTTTCACCCCTTCGTAGCAAGCAGACTCGCAAGGCAGGGCAGTCATTTTGGAGGTAGGCGTGCGTCGTTTTATTTGCTGTATGTTCCTGTTATTGAGCGCGGTTTCTCTGTCGGCCCAGGCGCCGCAAACGCCACCCACCGGGCATCCCGTGAATTTCTTTGTATACGAACGGGGGCGCGGTCTGGGCTGGCAGTGGTACAAGGCCCCTCCCGACAACATTTATGGTTATGGCGAATCACTGTTGCGTTTCGGGCTTTCACAGACCATCGCGCACTGGGACTGGAGACTCGAGGTCACGCAAGCCACGATTCTCGACGCTCCCAAAACTGCGGTCAGTTCCTCGACCGCCCAGGGGCAGCTGGGCCTGGGCGCCAGTTATTACGTTTCCAATGGCAACAATTCTTATCCCGCGGCGGCCTTTCTCAAGCAGGGATTCGTTCGTTATGGCTTGGACGGAGACAAGAATATTCGTGTTGGACGCTTCGAATTTTTTGAAGGACTGGAGACCAAGCCGAAAAATCCGACGCTGGCCTGGCTGCAGCCGAACCGGGTGGCGCAACGGGTGGTCGGCAACTTTGGCTTTACCAACGCACAGCGAAGTTTCGACGGAATCGATGCGCACTACGGCCAGGGTACGTGGGATATAACCGCAATGGCCGCCCGCGCCGATCAGGGCGTCTTCAATATGAACGGCAATCCGGAATTGAACGTGGATATGCAGTACCTTGCCTACACCAAGTCTGACTGGCAGGGGCGCTTGCTGTGGCGTACGTTTGCCATCGGTTATCATGACGGCCGCACCGGCATTACCAAGACCGACAACCGCCCGCTGGCTGTGCGCCAGGCAGACCATCAAAACATTCGCATTGGCACCTATGGCGGAGACTTTCTCACCGCCATCCCCGCCGGCCCGGGACAATTCGATTTCGTGGGCTGGGGCACGTTGCAAAACGGCCAGTGGGGAGCGCAGGACCAGCGCGCCGGCGCCGCCGCGGTCGAAGGAGGGTATCAGCTGCTGCACGTGGCCAGCACACCATGGCTGCGCGGCGGTTGGTTTCGCAGCAGCGGAGACCGCAATGCCTCGGATAACAAGCACGGCACTTTTTTTGGACTGCTGCCCACCCCGCGCGTCTATGCACGCTTCCCTCTCTACAATTTGATGAACCTGACGGACGATTTTGTGCAGGTCATCGATCGCCCAACGCGCAAGGTGGAACTGCGCAGCGACCTGCACTGGCTGCAGCTTACCTCCGGCAAAGATATCTGGTATCAGGGCGGCGGGGCCTACGATAACAAGGTATTCGGCTTCACGGGGCGGCCCAGCGGAGGATTTACCTCCTACGCCAGCACAGCCGATATCAGTGCAGACTGGCACGCCACGCATTCCCTGGACGTCAACGGATATTATTCTTATGTGTGGGGCAAGCGCGTGCCCAGCAGTGTCTATCCCCAGGGCCATGATGCGCAGCTGGCTTATCTCGAGTTGATTTTCCACTGGGACACGCCGCTCAAGCATTGAGCTCGTGAACTTCGGCAACCGCTCAGTGCGCTATCCTTGCCTAGTCGAGGAAAATGATGCAGCAGCAGTACATTGAGCGTGTGGTTGACCTTACCGAGCCGGAAGCGAACCAGCTCTATCGGTTACCGTTGGAGCAAGCCAGAGAAATTGTTTTGCACGGGAATGCGGATGCGGTCGGCCGCATCGCGGGCTCGTTTGCGCTGGTCGCCCGTGAAGGCAAAACGGTGAAGCTGGCGCGGTCACTGGATCGACCGCTACGCTACTTTCTGGCCAAGCGCCAGGAAGGTCCAGTGCTGATTGTCGCGGCTCGCATTGACGCCATCTACCAGTGGTTGCAGGGGGAGGGACTGGAGGGCCAGTTTCATCCCAGCTATACCAGGATGGTGCCCGCGCACCACGTGGTTGCACTGCAGTTGATCGGTTGCCCTGATCCTGACCCGGTCTACACCCGTTTCTTCACGCCTGCGCAGGGGACGCTGACGACGGACCTCGATCAGATTGGTGCGGCTTATATTGGCGCCCTCGCCAACGAGCTCGCGCAATGGCTGCCAACTGTGCCTGCCGAGGAGCCGATCGGCGTTTGTTTTTCTGGTGGGATCGATAGCGGCAGCGTTTTCCTGACTACCTATCACGTGATGCAAAAACTGGGCATGAGCCCGGCGCGCCTCAAGGCCTTCGTACTGGATGTTGGCGACGGCCCTGACGTCGGCCAGGCACGGGCGTTCCTGGAGGCTGTGAGGCTGGGTCTGTTTCTCGAACCGGTCGAGGTCGATCCCTCCTGGCTGGATGTCGATGAGACCATCCGCGTGATGGAGGATTACAAAGCGCTTGATGTGCAATCAGCCACCATGGCGATGGCATTATGCCGTGGGCTGCGCCAGCGGTATCCTTATTGGCGGTATCTGGTCGACGGCGATGGCGGCGATGAGAATCTGAAAGACTATCCCATCGAGCAAAATCCTGAGCTCACGATTCGCAGCGTGATCAACAATCCAATGCTCTACCAGGAAGGTTGGGGTGTGGGCAAGATCAAGCACTCGCTGACCTACAGCGGCGGCCTGAGCCGGTCTTATAGCAGAACGTATGCGCCGGCGCATCACTTCGGTTTTCGTGGGTTCAGCCCGTTTACGCAACCGCCTGTGATCGCGGTTGCGGAAGGCATTCCGTTTATCCCGTTAACCAATTACGATGTGGAGCGTCTGTATTCGCTCAAGGGCGAGATTGTGTCGCGCGGTATCAAGGCGGTGACCGGGTTCGATATGCCGGTGTTTGCCAAGCGGAGATTTCAGCATGGCGCGGTTTCCGAAAACACGATGAACGCCAGGATGCCCTTGCGTGAGGCAGAGTATCGCCGGAAATTTCTTTCCCTGTATCCATGAGCGTTTACCCGGCCAGCGCGACAGAACGGGATGCCTGGATCGTTCATCATCGGCCAGCGCGGGAGCGTCTCGACCCACTGGTTCCTTATGAATATTTTGTAGAAGAGGAGTGTACGGACCGGGGCGTTGTGGAACCGGTAGCCACTGTGTTCCTTACCAATCGGGAATGCCCGTTTCGCTGCGTCATGTGCGATCTGTGGCGCAATACGCTCACCGATTCAGTTCCCCCAGGCGCGATCCCCGCGCAGATCGACCATGCGCTGGCCAGGCTGGCTCCGGCGCGGCAGCTTAAACTTTATAACAGCGGCAGCTTTTTTGATCCGCGGGCGATTCCTCCGGAGGGCTACGCGGCCATCGCGCTGCGCGCTAATCGATTCGAACGACTGATCGTGGAGAATCATCCAGCGCTGGTTGGCGATTCCTGTCTGCGCTTTCGCGATCTGCTTCAGGGCAAGTTTGAAGTCGCCATGGGCCTGGAGACGGTGCACCCCGGGGTACTGGCAGGCTTGAACAAACGCATGACGCTCGATCAGTTCTCGGCTGCAGCGAACTTTCTGCGACGTAACGGAATCGATCTGCGCGTTTTTATTTTGCTGCAGCCCCCTCTGATGGCGAGTGCCGAGGCACCGTTGTGGGCGGAGCGTTCGCTGAACTTCGCGATGGAACACGGCGCTACGGCCGCGACCCTCATCCCCACGCGTGGCGGCAATGGCGCCATGGAAGTACTCGCGGCCAATGGTCAGTTTGCGCCCCCAGCCTTGCATATGCTGGAGTCTGCGATGGAATATGGCCTGGAGCGCAAGGCAGGAAGAGTGTTCGCGGACCTCTGGGGGCTGCGGGCGGCCTGCGGGCATTGCCGGGAGCAGCGCGCGGCCCGGCTGCAGCAGATGAATCTGCAACAGCGGATGATCGCGAGGATAGACTGCGCAGCTTGTGGAGGTTCCAGTTGAGTGACGTTGACCTTGTGATCGTGGGCGCCGGTTTCGGTGGGAGCCTGATGGCGATGGTCGCCCATCAACTCGGTCTCTCTATCGTCTTGCTGGAACAGGGCAGGCATCCGCGGATGGCGATCGGTGAATCCACCACACCGCTGAGTAATCTTCTCCTCGAGAGGTTGAGCGCGACCTACGATCTACCGCGGCTGGCGCCGCTGGCGAAGTGGGGCAGCTGGCAGCGCGCCTATCCGCAGGTTGCCTGCGGGCTGAAACGGGGTTTTTCGTTTTTCCACCAGGGGGAGGAACTGCTGGTGGCCGCAAGCCCGCACGATGCAATCGCGGATACGCATTGGTACCGGGCAGACGTGGATCACTTCCTGGTCAAGGAAGCGCAGGCGCTGGGAGTGGACTACCGCGACCAGGTGCGCATCGGAGCCCTGGAGTTCACGGGGCTGGGCGTGACGATTACCGGTCACTCGGGCGCGGAGGGGTTCGATCTCCATGGAAAATTTCTGATTGACGCCACGGGCCCGCGCGGGTTTCTGCACCATGCCTTGCGGTTAGACGAGTCGGCGTTGCCTGGAATGCCGGCCACCGAGAGTCTTTATAGCCACTTCACCGGCGTTCAGCGGACGGAACTTACAGGAGATTCTCCGCCGTTTCCTGTGGATGACGCAGCCGTACATCACGTGTTTGATGGTGGATGGGTATGGGTGCTCCGCTTTAACAATGGAGTGACGAGCGCCGGGGTCGCGGCCACGAAAGGCGTGGCCAGAGAACTGGCGCTGCAGGAAGGGGCGCCTGCGTGGAAACGTCTTCTGACCGGGCTGCCTGGGTTGCAGTCACAGTTCGAGCACGCGGTCGCCTGCCAGCCCTTCCGCTACCTGCCCGCAATCAGCTTTCGCAGCGGTACCGTGGTCGGAGAACGATGGGCGATGCTGCCTTCGGCGGCGGGTTTCGTTGACCCTCTGCTTTCTACCGGGTTTACGCTTACGCTGATGGGGATCGAGAGGTTGGCGCAGGTGATCCGCAAACATCTGGCGTGCGCTGATCTTGCGGCGGCCTTGCAAGCGTATGCGCAGGAGACCGAAGATGATCTGCTCGCTGCTGGCCGGATGATCGGTGCACTGTACGCGACGATGGGCGATTTTGCTGCATTTACCAGGGCGTCGTTGGTGTATTTTGCTGCGGTCAGTTTTGCCGAGACCGCGTACCGGTTGAACAAGCCGGAATTAGCGCCGGGGTTTCTGTTGCATCGCCATCCACAGTTTGGCCCGGCATCGCGGCGTGTGCTTGCGGGCGGCTGCACGCTGGAAGATGTTTTGCGGTTGATAGAGCCTTTCAATGTAGGAGGGTTCGGCGACGCCGCGCGGGGCAATCGGTACCCGGTGCGTGGTGAAGATCTACTGGATGCGCGGTCGAAGCTGGGCGCTAGCCATGAAGAGATTGTCGCCCTGCTGGAGACGGCCGGGTTTTATGCGCGAACCCAATGACAATGAACAGATGGCGGAGCAGGATTTGCGAGCTCACTCGTGGGGCCTTGGTTTGGGGAAAAGGCGCACCGCAGATCCCTCCACTTCGCTACGCTACGGTCCTAATGAACAAAATGGCTGGGGCCGGATTTGCGAGCTCACTTGGAGGGCCTTGGTTTGGGGGAAAGGCGCACCGCAGATCCCTCCACTTCGCTCCCCCGAATTCCTGTCGAGGCTGGTGGCGCTGGCCAACTTCATGCGGCTTTCCTTAACGAAAGCCGCACACGAGGATCTGTCTGACATAGCGAAACAGGAATTCGGGTACGCTACGGTCGGGATGACAAATTTGTTTGGGGGACACGATGACAAATTTGCTTGAGGGGCGAGGCCAAAAGGCAGATCGCTTCGCTCGTTCATTCCATCCTTGACTTGCCGCCAGGCAAGTCGGCTCCTCGGGATGACAAAGGGGGGACGGTGGTTTTCCTCAAGATTTGCTAGTGGGATGGGCGCAAAGCAGGTCCCTCCACTACGCTTCGCTACGGTCGGGATGACAAATTTTCTTTAAGGACGGGCTTAAAGAGCTAACGCTGTGCGTGTTCATTCCATCCTTGCAAGTCAAGGATGGAACGGCCGAGCAGAGCGCTTGCTTTTTTAAACCGGTTCCCAAACAAATTTGTCATCCCGACCGAAGCGTAGCGTAGTGGAGGGACCTGCTTTGCGCCCATCCCACTAGCAAATCTTGAGGAAAAACCACCGCCCTCCCCTTTGTCATCCCGAGGAGCCAACTTGCCTGGCGGCAAGTTAAGAGAGAAATGAACGCGGAGAGCGTTTGCTTTTAAAGCCGTCCCTCAAGCAAATTTCTAGGCCCTTCCCTCAAGCAAATTTGTCATCCCGACCGTAGCGTACCCGAATTCCTGTTTCGCTATGTCAGACAGATCCTCGTGTGCGGCTTTCGTTAAGGAAAGCCGCATGAAGTTGGCCAGCGCCACCAGCCTCGACAGGAATTCGGGGGAGCGAAGTGGAGGGATCTGCGGTGCGCCTTTCCCCCAAACCAAGGCCCTACGAGTGAGCTCGCAAATCCTGCCTCGCCATTTTGTCTAATGAGAAAAGGCAATCGCGCGCGTGGCGACGATTCCCTTGCCTTCCTGCACTGTGATGGCCTGATTGGGCTTGAGGTTTGGGATGGCATCCTTGTGGCCGCTGGGCCAAACCACGGTCAGATTCATTCTTCTGGCTGCATCCGGCTTACCCAGCCCGAAGGTTACCGGCAACTCACTCTGTGACAAATAGCCTGAGCCGGTCTTTACCATGCGCAACAGTTGCAGATGGCTGTCTACCTGGAGCCTAAGCTTCGCCCCGATTCCATCTCGATTCGAGCGAGTGCCGATCAGCTTTACCCGCAGGGAATCATTCTGATTGCCGTTTTCGTTACGCAGCAAACGCGCCGGTCCATTGGCTTCGGTTAGCACCAGATCAAGATCACCGTCGTTATCGAAGTCACCATACGCGGCGCCCCTGCCCACCACCGGTTGCTGCAGCGCCGGGCCTACCCTGGTCGACATGTTTTCAAACTGCCCCTTGCCCAGGTTGCGAAATAACAATGCCGGCTCGGCATACTTGAGATGAGGCTGGGTCACGCTGATGTCATCGGCCACGTGGCCATTCACCGCCAGCACATCGAGCCATCCGTCCAGGTCGTAGTCGAAGAAGAACGTGCTGAAGGTAAGCGACTGCAAAGACCACCGGTCAAGCCCAGTCATCTCGGAGGCGGAAGTATATAAGCCTGAACCGTCCGTCCGATAAAGGGCGATGCCTTCATTGGTGAAGTTGCCAATCACCAGGCCGGGATGGCCTGAATTCTCGTAATCGCCATCATCCACGCCCATGCCGGCCCGGGTGGCGCCGGCATCGCTATAGGCCACACCAGCCTGCACGCCCACATCCGTGAAGGTGCCGTTATGGTTGTTGCGATAAAGCTTGTTCGGCTGGGTGTCGTTCGTGACCAACAGATCGAGCCAGCCATCATCGTCGTAGTCAAGCAACGCAATGCCAAGAGACTTGCTGCTCGCATCGAACAACCCGGCTTTCTTGGTCACATCCTCAAACGTGCCGTCGCCGCGATTGTGGTATAGCCTGGCGCTCTCGCCCTTGTAAACCTGCGGGGTGCAATACGACTTGTTTTTGGTGTCGAGAGAACAGACCTGATCTTTGGCCACCGACCAGTCCACGTAGTGGGCTACGAACAAATCCAGCTTGCCGTCGTTGTCGTAGTCGAACCAAACGGCGCCGCTCGAAAATCCGCTGCCCGCCACGCCTGCCCTGGCGGTCACGTCGGCAAAGCGCCCGTTCCCGAGATTATGGAATAAGTGGCTCGAACCAACAGCAGTGATGTAAAGATCATCCTTGCCGTCGTTGTCGTAGTCGCCGACAGTACACCCCATGCCGTACATCTCAACCGCTAACCCCGCCTGGCGGGTGCGATCGGTGAAGGTTCCATTTCCATTGTTGTGGTAAAGCGCAGGGTAATACTTCGATGAACCGTGACCAGGCCAATCCATCGAGTTGACGAACAAGATGTCCTGGTTACCGTCGTTGTCATAGTCCAGAACACACACGCCGCTGCCCATGGTCTCGGGCAGGTATTTCTTGCCAAAGGCGCCGCTATGGTGGCGAAAGGTGATACCCGAGGCAGTGGTCGCGTCGACAAACCGGATGGGGCCCGAGGGTCGCGCCTGCGCCGCCATGCTGCCGGGAAGGAGCAGCGAGAGAAGCGTCAGCAAACAGGAAGTAACAGGGTTTTTCACAGCGTGTCAGGCATGGGCGGCCACCAGCCGCTCGCGGCGGGAATCCATCCACATCTCCCAAAGCATGGCCGTGGGCCCGACCAGGAAGAGCGCATAAAACGGGGCGTACACCACCTGGTGCAGGCGCAGCACCATTTCCACCGCGGCCACAAGAAAGACCACCACGCACTGGCCGGTCCGGGAACGCACCGTCGTCTTAGGATCGGTGATCATAAAGAAGATAAACAACTGATACATCGGCCCGGTAAGGGGAGAGACCTCCGCCTGCCAGGGATTGCCGGTGATCCAGCTACGGAGAAGGGCGAACCCGAGAAAAGAAAGCACGTAGGTCGCACTGATATGGAAACGCCTGAGCCGCCAGATAATCGCTGAGCCCAACACCCAGATCACCATCATCGGCAAAACAAAGTTTCCCCACTGGATGCTCAACCCGGCGACCGTGCCTGAGGCCAGCACGAACATCACCGCGATACCAAAATTCGAAGGATTCCAGATATGCCGGCCATGCACACGCAGCACGTACTTCGACATGATCGAGATCAGCGCACAAACGGCATAGGGCCAGAACGCGGGGGAACGCAACAGGATGCCTACACTGATGCCGCTGATATAGGCGCTGGACAAGTTGGGCCACTTGCCCAGATAGAGGCGGCCCAGGATCAACTCCGCGACCAGGCTGGCGCCAATCGCTAACAGGGTACGGGTATAGCTTTCAAGGATGCCGTAGGAAAGCTGGCCGACCAGCAATACGCAGGTGATCAGCAGAGGCGACAGGTAGCGATTGGCCGGGCTGAAGAATCGCTTCAACGCCGCAAATTTCATCGGTTGCGCCGTGTTCGGAACCAGTACTTGGTGACTCATTCAGCCTCCTTCACATTGTAGAGCCTGCCGGGGACCAGGTTCTCGAGGGTTTGCACCTTGCCTGACGGCCAACGAATAACGGCTCTGTCCATCTGGGGATTTTTTCCCAACCCGAAGTGCAGCCGCCGGTCGTTCTGCGCGGCAAAGCCGGTTCCACCGGAAACCTGCTGTACCTGTTGCTGCCCATTCCAATAGAGCGTTACCTGCGCGCCAATCGCGCTGCGATTGCTGGCGGTGCCCTGGAGCGCAAACTCTATCCAGGCGTTGCCGGCCTGCACGGTGTTCTTATAAATCAGCAGCGGACCGCGCTGGTTGGCCTCCACCACATCGAGAACTCCCCTATTCCACAGATCGGCCAGGGCAATGGAACGGCCATCGTAGATATCGGTCGCACCCACCGCCTGGGCTACATCGATAAATTTGCCCGCCCCATCATTGATCCATACTTTTTTCTGCTGGTAACCGGAGAGGCTGCGGCCATCGAAGGCGGGCCAATGCGCCGCATCGGCGATGATTTTGCTGTTACCCCCAGCCACCTTCGAGAAGTCATACCAATAGCTTTTTGTCCGGCTCAAAGAGATATATCCGTTGGTAAGGTATAAGTCCAGATTGCCATCGTTGTTCAGATCGCCGAACTGTGCGCCGAAACTCCAGCCGCCTAACTCCACGCCCATATCCCGGGCCAGGTTTTCATACTTCAAGGCGCCGGCGCCCTCTTTGGGCACCCAGAGATTATTTCCCTGAATCAGCACCCCTTCTTCCGATATGTTGGAGACATAAATGGAGTACTTGCCCTGATTCAAAATGTCGCCGTAAGCCACATTCATGCCGCTCTTGGGCGCAAAGCCTACACCAGTTGCTTCGCCCGCCTCGTGAAAGTGTCCGCCGTCGTTGAGGAAAAGCTCAGATACCCCGTAGTCATTGGCGATGAACAGGTCGGGATGACCTGTGCCCCGCAGGTCGGCCGCCGAAGAGGCCAGCGCCCAGCGGGTACTGGTAATGCCAACCTTTGCGCTGACCTCTTCAAACCTGCCATTGCCGAGGTTATGAAACAAGTATTTTCGGCCGCCGTTTTTCGCGTACTCAAAACTCTCGGGCATCATGCGCGTGTCGCTTAAATGCCATAGGTCCAGGTTTTCCGGGTAGTACCCGCCCACGAACAGGTCGAGCAGCCCATCGCCGTCATAGTCAAACCAAACCGCGGTATTGGCGTTGATCCAGGGGGGCAGGCCAGCGGCATCGGAGACCCGGGTAAAAACGTGGCCCTGATCGTTGTGGAAGAGCTCCGGTTTGCCCCACTTGATGAGAAATAAATCTTCGTATCCATCATTGTCGTAGTCGCCCCAGACCGCCCCCATGGAGACGCCGGTGCCGGCCTTGTTCACATCGGCAAGTCCCATCGTCTCCGCGACCTCTTGAAACGTGCCATCGTGCTGATTGCGATACAGGGCGTTCATGCTGCCAGTCTTGCT
The DNA here is from genome assembly GCA_963834445.1 of uncultured Acidobacteriaceae bacterium. Classification (GTDB taxonomy): domain Bacteria; phylum Acidobacteriota; class Terriglobia; order Terriglobales; family Acidobacteriaceae; genus PALSA-350. The sequence goes on along the minus strand of CAWIBU010000009.1, from coordinate 342,908 downwards.
GTTGGTCACGTAGATATCGGGCCAGCCATCACGATCGAAATCAACGATGGACACCGATGCACCCATGGAGCTGACCTCGGGCATGATGCCCTCCAGCTTGGGGTCGAGGGTAGGCGCCTGGTGGATAAAGTGAACCCCGGCTTGCTGCGAAACCTCCTGCAGGTGGAAGCCGTAGCGTGTCAGCGCCTGGCTCTCATCGAGCTTTGCCTGGGCCTCCTCGCGCCGAGCGGAAACTCGCTGCACGATGAGGGGGGTTGCCAACAGTCCTACAAAAATAAGGGTCACGACCGTGCGCGTGGCGATGCCTGGCTTCATTGCGCGGCTCCGCTCGTGAGCGCCTGATCGGTGGGCTCAGAGGTCACATAACGGGTGTGGTAGTTCTGCCAGTCTTCGGGATGCCGGCGATATACCCATTCGTCTTCGAGCTTGCCGGGAGCCTCGGTGTACGCCGTTTTGGCATGGTAGGGCAACGGCTGCACAGTACGCGAGTAAGTGGAGTTATAGTCTCCATCCTTTACCCAGCCGTCCCCCGCGATCACATAGTCTCGTACCCAACCAGGAGGGGGCGGCGCTTGCTCGGCGAAGTGAAAAGTCATCTCGTCTCCGGCGTTCATGATGACGTAGCGGTCATCGATGCTTGCCAGCAATTCTTTGACGTCGCCATAGCGGGTGTAGTAGCCCTCGAGGTCACGCCAGATTTGCTTGCTGGCGGCCATGCGGTTGTAGTCGGGCGTTTCGGGACTGGATGCATTTGCCTGCTTCACCACCGAATACCCGCGGTAATGCAGATCAGCCAGCGATGGATTCAACTGTGTAACTTTCAGCCGGGTGTTCGGCAGACCCTGCGCCCATTCAATCGAATCCCAATAGACTTCGAGGTTGGTCCGCAAGCGTAACTTGTGCGGAGTGCCGGGCAGGAAAACATTCTCCAAGTTAATGAGGCAGATTTTTTTGCGGCCCGCAGGGAACCCAAGGTTGGCCTGAGCGACGCGCCAACCACCCCGGCCATCGGGAACCTCGAGGCTGAGGGGCCGCGCCTTTGGATGACTGCCCTGGCTGATGGCCACGTTCACCGAGGAGTCGGTGGGATGCAACCATCCCCTGGCGATGAGCCAGAGCGGCCCACGCGCCGGCACATCGTTGCCCAGATCGACTTCGACGTAATGATCGCGCGTCAACCCCTGATATTGGCCACGGCCGAAGGTGTCGAGATAGTTGCCATCGAGCTTATTGACGATCTGCGTCACATCTGTTCCCTGATCGTCGGTCGCTTTCACAATGGCGTGCGGAGGGGCGACGGTGGTGATGGCCAGCTTGACGGGTGGCACTCTAAACCGCTCATCGGTAAAGATCTCAGTGCCCACGGGATGATCGACCACCATCAACTTCAAGTAGTCATAGTAAAAGGTTTCCCACAGTTCGCCGGTGATCCGCAAATCGTAATAGCCGTCGTGCGGCTTAAGTTGATCGCGTCCGATTTTGTACCACTCCTCTGTAGCGGCGATTCCCGGGGAACCCACCGAGTCGATCTGCAAGCCGATGGCAGAGCCCCACGGAACCGCATCCTTCACGAAGTCAATCTGCTTTCCGTTCCAGGCGAAGAGGAAGGGACAGGAGCCCTTCAGGCGCTGCTCCGTCAACACCTCCTGATCGGCCTTCAGGGCAAACTCAGCATTCTCCATGCCGTTGGGCCATTGGATCCTTACCACGTCGGCGCCAGCCTGTTCCCCCAGACCGAAGTGCAGTTGCGGCGCGGTGATCGATTGCTTCTGCACCAATAGGCCGGAACGCAGTTCCATTTCGCCGCCGATACCGAAGGAATTGATGCGCTGGTCACCAGTCGCCTGGCGTGCACGGGGGCGAAGAATCTGCCACCGATACTTTTTGCTTCCCTGATTCAGCGCCTGCTGCGCTTGCCCGGATGAGGAAAGCCCGAGCAGGTCGAGCCTTCCGTCTCCGTTCACATCGGCTACCGCAAAGATACGCGCGGGGCCAACTGGCTGCGGCAGCGGAGTAAACTTCTGCGGGCCTGTGCCCAGCCAAACCAGGGCGCCCGAGGCGTCACCGGCGCTCGGGGTGACAGGCGCGATCAGCAGATCCGTGGCCCCGTTGTTATCTAAATCCGCGGCGTGCAGGCGCACTTCGCCGGCGAACCGCGGCGCGCTCCCCAGTTGGGTGACATTCCATGTTTCGTTCACGCGGCTGATTGCGACCAGCGTGCCGGACTCTTCGAGCGCCACCAGGGCCAGCGTTCCGTTACCCACATCGGCAACAGTCACTGCTTTCATTGCAGGCAGGCCGGCGGGTAACGCGAGCTCGCGGAATGTGCCGGATCGTTGGTTATGGAAGAAATGCAGCACGCCGGCGCCGTCGATCATGGCGGCATCCGGGTTGCCATCACTGTCCATGTCCACCCAGGCAAAGCCGCGTAGCCCAGAGATGCCGGTGAATGGCTGGGTGGAGGTAAAGGTTCCATCGCCGTTGTTGCGCAACACCACGGGCGGCCCCTGATGCGTACCCAGCAGGATGTCGAGGTCTCCATCCGCCTCGACATCGATCGCCCAGGCGCCGGTGTAGCGCCCATGCAGCAGGGCCGGGGGCAACTTGGCCTGGGCGGTGACATCGGTAAAAGATTTGGCGTTTTCCTGGCGCATGAGACGAACGCCGCCTTCGCCGGCCAGCACCAGGTCGGTTTTGAAATCGTAATTGAAGTCGACGGGCAAGATGGATTCAGGCAAGAGCGGGCTATCTGCGGCGCCGCCGGGGAAAGGAAAGGCCGCGCCAGTAGCCAAATCCACCTGGCGGCTATTGGCCATGGCGATGACAGGAGCACCCTCGCCGTTAAGAAAAACGGCGCCCATCCATGAGGCCGCGGTTGGATGAGCAACCGCTACAGGTTGGAAGTGAAGGGTCATGTCCGGCGGCGCCGGGGAGAAGCTGAGGTTCGGCAACAGCAGGAAATGACTAAAGGGCAACGCCTCGCTACCGGCAGCAGGCTGAATCACGCTGAGACTTTGGCGAAAGGCGGGCAGGCGCATCAAGGAATTCCGCAGAAAGGCAATGCGCACCGCCGCAGCACGCGGGTCCGGACCGGCGGCGGCGGCCTGCAGGGCGATCCATTGTTGTTGCACTTCGGGCGGCCAATCAGCAGCGTGGGCCGCTACTTGTGCCATGACCGAATGCAGCGTCTGTGCGTCCCCACGCTTGGCCGCGGCCCGCCCCAACTCCAGCAAAGCCGCCGGGTTACCCGGCTGTTCGACGAGGATGGCCTGCAGCAACTTTTGAAACTCTGCTTCGCCATTGGCATCGCCCTGGCGCTCAACCTCCTGGGCCAGCAGATACATGGCACGCATGGCATGGGGGTTGATCTGCACTGCCTTGCGGAGTTCGACGATGGCCTGGGACGAATTGCCGCGCTTACTCGCAAGGACGCCCAACAGATAATAGATTTGATCGTTATCGGGCGCCAGCTTCTGCGCCTGGCTCAACCGATGCGCTGCTACTTCGTAGTTTCCCTGGCGCAAGGCGAGAACACCCCAATTCGCCCAGCTTGCCGGCTCTCCACTGGCAAGTTGGGTGGCCCGCTGCAGGGTAGTGTCGGCACGCACATCGTCGCCCACCTGCAGTGCAGCCAAGCCGACATAGAACGCTCTTACCTCGTCCAAATACGCCTGGCTCTCCGGCTTTGGCAGGCGGGCGGGACCACACCCGGCCAGCAGTAATAACAGCAAGGGAAAAGCCAAAACAGGCGACCGTGGATAGAAAAATGCGAGCCCCTTCGACGCAGCCCGCAATTGCCGTTTTGCACCCCACATAGAAGCTTCTACCCGCGAGCAACCCACCCACGCTAGCTTACGTCATCGCGGGTACGGTAGAGGCAAAACTCAACCTTTTGGTGGACCCGGATTTCCTATAGACACCTGCATCCGACGGCAGCGTGTGCGGCTCTCAGGAACAGGAAGGCCGGGGGCGCCGGCGGGCTGGCCGGTACAGAGTTGCATGCATACCCCTGAAGTTGCAGGCGACCCGGCACCGACGCACCGTGATAATGCAAGCAGTCAAGCAAGTGCAGCAGGCAATGGTGAGGCGGGAACCCACGCGGTCAGGCAACGCGGAATCAAAGGCAGACAGAGAGAAAAGAGGCCAGATATGAATCTGCGAAGAATCCGGCACAAGGTGCAAAGGTCGCTGGTGCAACAGGGCGCGGTGGGTACGGCCGCAATGTTGCTCCAGAAGGCGCTGCGACGGTCGCCAAGGCACATTCATCCGCCAAAAGATTATGTTGCCGTCCACCCATTTGACAAGGAATTTGGGGTCGAGACCAGCGGTTTGCTCTTTGCAGAAGACCTTCCCAGCGGCACCAGGAAAGACTTGAACAACAACGGGTATTTTGGAATAGCCCCGTCTGCATTCAGACAGATTCTGCATCGGCTGGCGATGGATTTCGAGAGATTCGACTTTGTCGATCTGGGATCGGGTAAGGGTCGTGCGCTGCTCATCGCCTCCGAGTATCCATTTCGATCGATTACCGGGGTTGAGCTGTCGCCCAGGCTGCACGCCATTTCTCTGGCGAACCTGGCCGCTTTCACCGGACCTCAGCGCTGCAAGGATGTGCGCTCCGTCAGGGGCGATGCCACCGAGTTCGCTTTCCCTTCGGGACCGTTAGTGGTTTATCTCTGGAACTCATTCGATGGCCCGGTGTTTACGGCCGTGATCGCTCAACTCGAAGCCAGCCTGGCCCGAGAGCCGCGAGAAATATTCATCCTTTATGTGGAGCCCAATCTTGACTCTGTGCTGGAGGCGAGTAGTTGCTGGCGAAAGCTATGGCGTGCTGAATTCCCCATGAGTGATGAAGACTACGCCGCCAGCGCTTTTCCCCCGCGCGCGGAAACTTGCTCTGCTTACTGCAGCGTATTGCCAGGTTCTGGGATTTCCTGAAGGTGGTCGAAGGGGCTTCACGTAGTACGACACTGCTCCGGCCTCGAGACCAGCCGCCCAGGCTTTCCAGCCCGGGTCCATGGCTTCCAATCTGTCCAGCACTTGCTCTGTCTTTAGCTTGGGTCCGCCCCGGGGAAAGGCGGCTTTCACTTTTACCAGAAAGCCGATTCCCTCTTGCGCATGTACGGCGATGACTCTCTGGTCTAATGCGCATTGATACCAGCCGTAATTTCCTGGATCTTTCTCCTGAAGCTCGTCGTAATGGCTTTCGAAATAGGCGAGCGTGGTGTGCGGGTGCGGCCCCTGCAGAGACGCTTGCCAAAAGATGCGATTGGCGGCCACATCCCGCGGCCGCTTTTCGACCACGTATACATCCCCAACGTAGCTGGCCAGAAATTCGTTGAACCAGTAGGTTTGGGCGTCGATACCGTAGTCCTTAACGATGGCGTGACCCAGTTCGTGGGCGCCAATGCCGTCGGCGCCACGATGCATCAGATCCCGCCATGCCATTCCGGTGGCCTGCGCCTGCTGGCGTAGATCGGGCCTGGCATCCGATTCCCTGGGTAGCTGCATGGCAACGACCTTGTCCCAATCCGCGGGCATCACGATCACCCGCGGGCGCCCGTCTACCGAAGGCATGCCGTAGGGTTCCGGGGCAGAGACCGGATCCCACTGCTTCGGGTTCAGGACAGCCAGGACCAGATCATCGAGTGGGACGGCGAGGTGCGCGCGATAGAACGCACGCTCCCCTTCGATAAAGAGCTGCAGTTTGCGTGCGCGGCCAATCGCCTCAGGACTGTAGTAGGTGGGTAACGAGCCCCCGACCAATTTGGGCAACTTGAGCGCCTGGAGGGCCGCCATCCTTGATTGCGGCGGCGGGCCGGCTGGCTGTTGTGCAGCCAAAGTCAAGGCGCCCAGAGCAAGGGCGAAGAGGGTGCGGGTAGCTTTCACGAGGGCTAGTCCACCATCAACATGATCTCGGTCGATTTGATCACAGCGGTGACCTCGTCCCCTACCTGGATGCCGAGGTCTTCTACGCTTTGCCGGGTGATGACACTCTCGATCAGGTTCTCGCCCACGCGCACCGCAACCTTGGCGGTGACGACCCCAAGAACGATGCTTTCCACTTTCCCTCGTAGCTGATTGCGGGCTGATATCTTCATGCTCGCGATTGTAAGCTGTTCAGGAGGGCGTATGACCGCGAAGCAAACCAGGTACGAGATCTTGCCCGCCCGCTGGCCTGAAGACACCGAGCAGGCACGCACGCTGCTCGCCGACTACGGGCATTACCTGGCCGCCAACCCTGGCGGCAAAGCCGGCGTTTGCCTGGTGGGGTATGAAACAGAGCTTCGCAGCCTGCCAGGAAAATACGCGACAGCCGCGGCGGACCTGCTGCTGGCGCGGGCGGACGGCGAGGCCGCGGGCTGTGTCGCTATCACGCAGAGAGTGATGACGGACGGCACGCAGGCGGCGGAGATGAAGCGGCTTTGGGTCGAGCCCCGCTTTCGTGGGCTGGGCATCGGACGTGGCTTGGTAACGGCGGCGATTGCATGGGCGCGGGCGCGGGGATGCGGCGCGGTGGTGCTGGATACAGTCCATGAAGCCATGCCGGAAGCTGCAGAACTTTATCGCACTCTGGGGTTCACGGAGATTTCCAGGTTCAATGAGAATCCTGTTCCTGGAGTCAGGTTTTTTCAGTTAACGATCCCCATCGCACAGTAGCCGGAAGTAGCCACAAGGTCGGGACAAAAACGGTCTGTCTGCATTCGCGAATCCCACCCTTTGCAAAGAACGCAAAGGATGGGGCACCCGCCTTAGTGGCAAGGAAGGCTTTCACAATGCCAGTTCTCACGCATGCTCTCTAGCCCAGGAAGCCCAGGTCATTTGCGCTGAAGTTGCCGATGTAGGGCAGCACGTAAGGCAGATCGCTTGCGGGCAAACCAAACCACTGCGCGAGAGTGGACGCGTATTGCGCCGAAGCTGTCGATGGAAGCCAACGGCCGTTAGTCGCGGCGTCATCCGGTCCTCCCGCGACCAGAGTGGGGAAGGTGCCGTAGATTTTGCCTCCCTTCACTGCCCCGCCAATAATCATGTGGTGGCTGCCCCAGGCGTGATCGGAGCCGCCGGCCGAGTTCGGCTGCAGTGTCCGGGCAAAATCGGAGCAGGTAAACGCCGTGACCGATTGACTCAGATTCATTTCCTGCAGAGACTGATAAAACGCTCCCAGGGCGGCGCTGACCTGTGCGAGCAGAGCCGCCTGGCCTACCAACTGATCGCCGTGCGTATCGAAATTGCCGGCACCCACGAAGAAGATCTGGCGCGTCACCCCCAACGCCGCCCGCACCTGAATCAGTTTCGCCACCTCCTGCAACTGCGCGCCGAACGGATTGCCGGTGGTGGGGAAGACCGTTTTGAGTGGCGACACCGCACCCAGTGCATTGATCAGCGTGGCATTGTAGGTGTATGCGTTGTTGGTGATGCCGTTATCCGCCTGGATCAAGGAAACGCCGCTACTGAGCGTGGAGAACTGTTGTGCCGTCTGCTGGCGGCCGCTGCAATAGGAGTGGTCGCTGCAAGCGACCGGGCCCGGGCCAGAAGCGGCAACCGAAACCGGCGAGGTCGACGCGCCGTTACAAAACAAGGCATCGCCACTCAACGATGCGATCATCGGCACCTGGGAGCCAGGATTGTATTGCGTGTTCATTTTGTCGGCGATGCGGCCGGCCCAACCGGAAGATCCTGCGGCGCTCTGCATCTGGTTCTGCCATTCCAACTGCTGGTCCGGATGAGAGAACAAGTTAGAAGGCCGGGCAACCTGGTTGGCCTGGAATTGTGCCTGGGTGGTCGGCGAAAGCAATGTACCTACGTTTGCCAGGAAAGCTGCGTTGCCGTTATTGAATAAGGACTGTACCTCGGACATGCTCGGGTGCAGGGCAAAATTTGGCTGCGGCCCGAGCTGCAAAAGCTGGTTTTGCGGCAGCGCCAGCGCCCCACGCGCACTCGCATAATTGCCGTAGCCCGTGGCGTCGAAAGGAATCAGCATGTTGTTTGCGTCGTTGCCGCCGAACATAAAAACGCAGACCAGTGCCTTGTAATCCGAGGTTGTTTGCGCCAACGCGTTCAACATACCGAACGGACGAAAGCCGAGTGCATTCCCGGCCGCGGCCAGAGATGCGGAAGTCAGAAAACTGCGTCGACTGCTCTGCATGAATGCTCCTCGCCTCGCGGCGTGTTAGTGAATGACCTTGTATTGCGATGAGGTGACCACCAGGTAGACCGCCACCCGCGCCCGCGACTGCAGGTCAGTTGCCGGAATGGCGGAGATGGCGGTGATCAGCTCACTGCGCATATCGCTCGGCATCTGGCTGTGCATGAACAACATTCCCAGGTAGTCCGCCAGTTTCGCTGGATCGGCCGCCTGCTGCCCGATGGTGCTGGTAGCGCTCAAATCGATAGTCAACCCGGGCGCGTTGCTGTGGACGATCATGTTGGCCAGGGTCAGGCGTGGAATGATCGTTCCCGTGTTCTCAATTCCGAATTCGGGCGCGTTGATTGCTGTTTGTGGCACGACGTAGTCGGGAGGAAAGTAGTTGAAAACGCTCTGCTGGGTGAAGGGCGCCTCGCCCGCATTGGCCACAAAGCCAAACATGAAGGCCACGAATGGGTAGGGATCGGTAGGGTTGGTTTGCGTAGCGCCCAGGCCACGTACCAGGTTCACGGTCCAAAGCAGCGGTTCGCGCAGGTGGCCGCCATCGACTACGGGATTTGACTCGGCCTGGTCGCCGGTCTGGGCATCGCCCGCACGCGCTTCCTGATCCATGATGATCGCGGTCAGCACAGCCTTCATATCGCCGCGGACGCCACTGCCGTTATTAGCGAATACTTCGGCTACCCGCTGCACATAGGCGGGGCTGGGGTTGCCGGTCACCAGATGTTGAATCAGCTGGCGGCAGACAAACGGGCCCGCGTTGGGGTGGGCGAAGATATTATCGAGCGCACCCTTTAGATCCTGCGCCGTCGTCTGGGCCGGCGGGAGGACGGTCCCATTGAGCAGAATCTTTGCGTTGGTATCGTGTTGGCTATCCACCGACGCCATTGGGGAATTCCAGTTGGGGGTGTAATTAAAGCCGCCTGGCGCACTGCCGTCTGCATTGGCATAGGTCCACCCGGTGAAGGCACGGGCGAATGCCTCCACCTGCAATTCGGTGTAGGTGGGGAGTGGATTGCCGTTGCTATCGGTCTGCGGCGTGCCATCGGCATTGAGGAGGCTCGGCCCAAGGGTAAAGAGCTGCATCACTTCGCGGCCAAAGTTTTCGTTGGCGATCTGCCCATGGCCGGGCGCCGCACTGTTGAGCATGTTGAGATAGCTGCCCATTTGCGGCGTCAGCGCCACGTCCTGCATGATGGTGCGGTAGTTGGTGAAGGCATCATTGGCCAGGGTATTGAGATAGAACGGCATCGCATTGTCCTGCTGGATGGGCGCTACCCAAAGTTCACTGAGGGCCATGGCCACGCGCTGGCGCAACTGGTCGTTACCAAACGCTGTCACCTTGAGAAAGTCTGATTGTGTGCAATGCCAGTTCGAACCGGTACACTCGGCGTCCCCCGCTGGAGGCTGACCGAAAACGGTGGTGGGCTGGCTAAATTGTTCCGCCAGCGCTGCCTGCAAACCGATCTGCTGAACGTGGGCGATGCTGTCTACGGTCGGACCAAAACTTGTTTGATCGAGAAAGCGCGCCGCGGCCGTGGCCGTAGTCTGCGGGTTTACCGGCGTAACAGCCGGTGCCTGCAAGGCAACAGAAATGCTGCTGGAGACGGCCGGATCGGCAGCGATTGTCGCAGCGATGGTGATTGTTCCCGCCGATGGCATGGCTGGCGGCGCAGTATAAAGACCGGCGGTGGAGATTGTGCCCAGCTGGCTGTTGCCGCCCGCGGTCTGATTCACCGTCCAGTTGACTGTCTGATTGGTGGAGCCGCTGACATTCGCCGTGTACTGCGCAGTCGAACCAAGTGTAACCGTAGCCGAGCCGTTAACGGTCACGGCCAACGTCGCGGCCACTGGTGCAGGCGTGGGTGCGGATGCAACCGCAGGGTTCGATCCCGTGGCGCCTCCACAACCCATGAGGGAAATGAGCACTACGCCGGTAAGGGCCGCCCCCAGGCTATGACAAAGCTTCCGAGTCATTGCAGATCTCCCCATCTCAACGGGGGAGCGCTGATGACGTACTTATGACCGGGGGACTCAGTTCATTTACGGTACCACCGGGGTAGGACTGTACGACTTAGGTTGTAGCGGCGGAGAAATCGACGGAGTATGACTTAGGTACTGTAGGTGGGCTTGCGTGCGACGAGACGCACGACGTAGTGGCGTGAATTCAAGGGGATAACTGCCCGGCCTCTTGCCGCCAAAGCGGAGTGTCGCCTGGGCTGACCTGTACCCTTAGCCGGGCGGCTACCGAAACACTGCAATGCTTTGGCTAGTGTGACCAGACAGAGCAGTCCCGAAGGGACGGCTCATGATTTCCCCAGGATGAAACCCTGGGAGGATTGCTCCGTCACCACAGCAGGCAATTCAGGCTGCCGGCGGGTATAAGATTCGCCAGAGGAGTACCTTTCCCATGACTGCAAACCTCCGCCACAGTATCTGGCAGATTGGCCTGATTGCCGCGATCCTGCTGATCCCTCGCGGTCTTACTGCGCAAATGACGGCTGCAGAGAAGAATCCCATGGTCGGCGACACGCCAGCGAATGCGTTGCCGTTAGCGACAGATCTATCGCCCAAGCTGACCCGCAGGAACGTTAGCCACGCGATCGAAAAAGTGGCCGATTGGCAGTTGGCCCGTGCTGAAGCCGGATTCGACAAGGATTGGACCTTTGCCGCGCTCTACACGGGATTCATGGCGGTACCCAAAGCGGCCCACGGCGAGAAATATCAGCAGGCCATGCTGCGCTTAGGACAAAAGTTTAACTGGCAGCCAGGACCACGCTTGCAGAATGCCGATGACCAGGCGATTGGTCAAACCTACCTTGACCTTTACTTTCGCTATCACGATCAGGCCATGATGCAGCCCATTCGCGATCGCATGAAGGCAGTGATGGCGTTGCCCGATGACACGCAGAAGCCTCTGTGGTGGTGGTGCGATGCACTGTTCATGGCTCCCCCGGTGCTGGCGAAACTGAGCCGCGCCACCAGCGACCGTAAGTATCTGGACTTTATGGATCACGAGTGGTGGATCACTTCCGGCTTGCTCTACAGCCCCAGCAACCATCTCTATTTTCGAGACAAGTCGTTTCTCGATAAACACGAAGCCAATGGCCGCGCCATCTTCTGGTCGCGCGGCAATGGTTGGGTTTTCGCCGGGCTGGCACGGGTGCTGGCAGAGATGCCGCGGGACTATCCTTCGCGGCCAAAGTATGTGGCCCAGTTCAAAGAAATGGCGGAGGAACTCGCATCCCTGCAGGGGGCCGATGGGCTTTGGACGCCGGGCCTTCTGGATCCGGCTGCCTATCAGCTGCCGGAGAACTCTGGCTCGGCTTTTTTCACGTATGGCTTTGCCTACGGAATCAATGCGGGCATTTTGGATCGCAACCGCTATCAACCTATCGTGCAGAAGGCCTGGCAGGGGCTGCTCGCGCACATTTATCAGGACGGCCGGCTGGGCTGCATTCAGCCGGTTGGGGCGGCGCCGGGCGCCTATACGGCTGCATCGAGCTATGTATTTGGCACCGGGGCTTTTCTTCTCGCTGGCTCGGAGGTTTATCACCTGGCGCGCTGATTTGTCTCAGCAATGAGTTGAGCCCAGGGCGGGTCTCGCTTATGATCAGTCGGTCCCCCTCAGATCTACAGGAGAGATGAGCCATGATTCGATCAGCAGAGAAAATGGTCGTTCTCGCCCTGGCGCTTTGTTCCCTGCCACTCAGCGCACAAAGCGATCCGGGTGCTCTTCAGAGCTATTTCACGGGCAAGGAAGTGGTGCTGAAGATTGATATGCCGGGGACGCAACAGGGCGTCGACCTGCGTCTGAGCAAGGACGCTCCGATGAATTGGAAGGAGTATTCGAACCGCCTGAAGAGCTTTGGCGTCGCCATCCCCAAAGGCGCTACCGCCCGGGTGACGGCGGTTGTGGTGAAAGATGACCGCATCGAATTTCAGCTTGATGGGGGCGGCTTCGGCACTTTTGGCGATGACAGCGATCCGACTGTCGCAGCCAGGACACTGGATAAGAGCGATTACGAAAAGCAGTTGGAAAGAGACATAGCCAACACCACCGACGATGACAAAAGGCGGCGGTTGCAGCGAGACCTCGATCGCGAGCGCGCACGACGGGAACGACAAAACGCCAACAACCGAGACGCCGCCCAGATCGCCAGCCAGATCAAGGCACAAAAAGTATCCGATGATCGCCTGCGCGGCGGCTCGCGTTTCAACTTGCGCTGGCAGGGCTCGATACCAGCCGACCAGAAGACCCCCGACACCGTCAAAAAGCTGCTTGCGGAGTATGTAAGCTTCGATGGTCCCGCCCCGGCAGCGGTGCCTGCCACCGTGCAGAGTGTCGCCGCCGATGCCGCGACCCCGGCCACGGCCCAACTTAAGCGGGGTATGAAACAGGACGAAGTGACAAACTTATTTGGGCCGGGGCAGCAGGTATCTCAGTCTGTTTCGGCTGAGGGATTGAAAACACAAACCGTTCAATACTTGACCGGCGACCGCAGCGTGGAAGTGGTTTATGTCGAGGGCGTTGTGGTGAAATATTCGATCAGCTCTAATTAGGACGGTTCACGGTTACAGTAACCGGCCGCACCACCAGCGCTGCCGGATCCAGGGAGGGCCAACGCAGTGAAACGAAGCCTCTGGTTTTTTAGCGTAGTGGTTTGCCTAGGTTATGTGTGGTTGCAAAGTCCCATCGCGGAGGCTGCCCCGGGCGATGACTGGCCCTATCTAGTCCGGTATCGAGCAGAAAATGAGGCACTACCGCCTGTACGCAGTGGTGAACAACGGGTTGTCTTTTTCGGAGATTCAATCACTGATAGCTGGGGCCGCTCGGCCACCACGGGAGTCTTTTTCCCCGGCAAGCCTTACCTGAATCGGGGAATCAGCGGCCAAACCACCCCCCAAATGCTGGTGCGCTTCGAGCAGGATGTGGTCCATCTTCATCCCGCAGCGGTTGTTATCCTGGCGGGCACGAACGATATCGCCGGCAACACAGGCCCCACGACGAATCAGATGATTGAGGATAACTTCGCTGCGATGGTAGCGATCGCCAAACAGAACGGCATCAAGGTTGTGCTGGCGTCGGTTACACCGGCCTACGCCTACCCATGGCGACCGGAAATTAAACCCGTCGAACGCATTCGCGACCTCAACAAGTGGCTGCAGTCTTTCTGTTCCCGCAACGGCTGCGTCTATTTGGATTACTACAGCGCGATGGCAGACGCGAAGGGCGCGATGCTTCCCGGCCTGTCCTCAGATGGCGTCCACCCGACGGCGCAAGGGTACGCCGTGATGGCGCCCCTTGCAGAAGCTGCGATCGCCAAAGCTCTGGGCCACTAACGCATTATCGCTCTAAGCCTTGGGCGCAGGCTTGGGCAGAGTGATCTTCTTGAGGCTGTCCTCGTCGCTCGGCAGCTCAGTTTTCCCCGCGGGAAACTTGTCGAAGCTGAGGATATAAGAGAGTAGATCGGCGGCATCGGGGCGGGTGAGGGAGCCTGGATGATCGGCCGGCATCAATTTCTGGATCATGTCATAGAGATTCAGCACCGGCTGCCCCTCATACTTGCTGAGGAAATCATCTCCGCTGAGCGGTGGATAGGGGCCGACACCATCGAGCGCCGCTCCGTGGCACGACACGCATTGCTTTTGGTAGGCCGTCTCCCCGCGATGAGCTTGCTCGGCTGTGTAGATGCCATCACCCGCGGCCGCAGCGGCCTGGCCGTAAATCATCTGGTACGAAAATCCACTGAGTAGAAGACTGAAGGAAAATAAGACGGTCTTTTTCGCAAGCACTGCGCGGTCTCCTCGAAGAGATTAGACTACCCCTGATCGTACTTGAACAACCGGAGAGAAGGAAATGAGCTCAACACGCGCCACGATTGGAGTGCTCGTCGCTGCAGCCTGTTGCATGGCCAGCCTCACCTTGCGTGCCGCCACATCGTACGCCTGCGATCAAGACAATGCAGGGTTGACCCTGCCAAAAGGCTTTTGCGCGCTGGTCGCGGCCGACGACCTGGGTACAGCACGCCATGCCGTCTTCGCCCCCAACGGTGATTTGTATGTGGCACTGCAAAGCGGCAAGGGCAAGACCGGAGGCATCGTGGCGCTACGCGATGAAAACGGAGATGGCCGCTTCGAAACCAAAGAGAACTTTGGTGATGGCAGCGCGACGGGCATCGGGCTGCGTGAGGGCTACTTGTACGTGGCCAAGGTGGACTCGGTAGAGCGCTGGAAGATGACTCCAGGGCAGTTGAAGCCTACCGGGCCGCCAGAGGTCATTGTCGAAGGCCTGCCGGGCGAGCACGAACATCACGACAAAGGCATCGCGTTTGACGGCAAGGGCTCGCTCTACATCAACATCGGTTCGCCCTCCAACGCTTGCCAGTCACTCGACCGGCAGAAAGGCATTGTGGGACAAGACCCTTGTCCGCTGCTGGAAACGCATGGCGGCATTTGGAAATTTGATGAGAACAAACTGCATCAGAAGGAAGCGGACGGTCAGAAATTTGTCACCGGGCTTCGTCAGGAACCGGCGATCACCTGGCACGACGGCGCAGTTTATATCGTGATGAACAGCCGCGACCAGTTAGACGTTTTGTGGCCGGGCAAATTTACCGCCGAAGAGAATGCCACACGACCCGCCGAGCCGATGTATCGCGCAACCCAGGGGCTGAATTTCGGCTGGCCTTACTGTTTCTTCGATTACGGACAACAGAAATTGTTGCTGAACCCGGAATATGGTGGCGACGGAAAGATCGTGGGCCGCTGCAGTGCATTTGCGCTACCCATCGCAAGTTACCCTGCGCACTGGGCGCCCGTAGATGTAATGTTCTACAGCGGCAACCAGTTCCCCGCGCGCTACAAGGGGGGAGCATTCATTGCGTTTCACGGTTCGTGGAACCGGGCGCCGCTGCCGCAGGCGCCTTCTAACGTAACCTTTCAGCCGTTCGCAGGGGAAAAACCGGCGGGTAAGTCTGAGATCTTCGCCGGCGGCTTCGCTGGCAAAGATCCGTTGGTTAGCCCTACCGATGCTCTCGCACGCGCCGACGGCGTCGCCCAGGCGCCGGATGGAACACTCATCATTACAGATAGCCAGAATGGAAAAGTCTGGCGCGTCTTTTATAGGGGCAAGAAGTAAGAGAACCAGACTTCCATCACGCTCTTGTAGTGCGTCGCTAATAACGTCCAGTGCCGGCCAACCTGTTAGGCGCCCCAGCCCCGCCAGGGACGACTGAACCTACACAGGATTTCATCCAAGGATCAAATCCTGGGCTACTTTCAGTCGTCCCTGCGGGACTGATGTTGAAAACATATAGGACGTTCGACGCACGACACCAGGACTCAGGCACTCAGCTCTTCTGCGCCAGCCATTTCCGTCTCATTGACGACCAGTCCCAGGGCCTGGCGCTCGAACAAGCGCTTGTAGGTACCCTCGTTTCTGCGCACCAGCGAGACGTGCGTACCCTCTTCGACGATGCGGCCATGTTCGAAGACCAGGATGCGATCCAACATGCGCACCGTGGACAGACGATGGGCGATGACAATGGCGGTACGGCCGATAATCAATCGCGCCATCGCCTCCTGGATGAGCGCCTCCGATTCTGAATCAAGGCTGGATGTCGCCTCGTCCAGAATGAGAATGGGCGCATCCGCCAAAAAGGCGCGGGCCAACGCTACCCGCTGACGTTCGCCGCCAGAGAGCTTGACCCCGCGCTCGCCCACCAACGTGGCATAGCCCTTGGGTTGACGAATGATGAAATCGTGCGCGTTCGCCAGGTGCGCCGCACGCTCGATCTCCTGCAACGATGCCTCCGGACGAGCGTAGGCGATGTTTTCTGCCAAGGAACGATGGAAAAGCAACGGCTCTTGCGGCACCAGGGCAATCTGCGACCGCAACGAAACCTGGGCCGCGCGCGCAATCTCTTGTCCGTCGATCAGGATGCGGCCATCATTCAAGTCATACAGCCGCTGCAGAAGCTTGACGAACGTCGTCTTGCCAGAACCCGAGTGACCCACGAGGCCCACCCGTTCGCCCGCCGGAATGCGCAGCGAGAAGTCATGGAAGAGCGGCGCGGTATGCGCGCCGTAGCGAAAGGTAACGTGGTCGAAAACCACCTCACCCTTGCCGATACGGATCGGCTCCGCATCCGGCCGATCAGCTATGCCCAGTGGAAGCACGTGCATCTCAACCAGGTCTTCCATCTCGTTTACACTGCGCTGCAGGTTCGCCACATGCTGGCCAACATCGCGCAAATACCCATGGACGATAAAGTAGCTGGTGAGCACGAACGTCACTCCGCCCGGTGTGGCCCGCCCTTGCCACCACAACCAAAGTGCGTAGAGCGTCACCGAACCGCGCAGCCCGAGCAGCACCAACATCTGCGTGGTGCCGCTGCGCGTGCCATTGCTCCAATGGCGATAGGTTCGGCGGCTCCACTTGTTCAACACCCGGCCCAGGCGCGCATCTTCGCGCGCCTCCGCGCCGAACGACTTGACCACGGCATTGCACGTCACCGCATCCGCCATGGCGCCACCGACCAGAGTGTCCTGTGCGTTCGAGAGCCGCGCCGCAGGCGATACGTAGTTGAGCGATAGCATGATCGAAAGGCCGACGTAGAGCGTCGCTCCTATCGCAACGATCAGGCCCATCGACAGCCAGTGCCAGCCCAGCAGCAGAGAGCTGCCGCCCAGCACCATCAGCGCCGGCAACAGTGCCAGCAGCAGCGTGTCATCCATCAAGTCGACAGCCCACATGCCGCGCGTGACGCGCCGAACGATTGAACCGGCGAAATTGTTAGCGTGCCAATCGGTCGAAAACCGTTGCACGCGAAAAAACGCATCGCTTGCGAAGCGCGCCATCAACCGCACCGTGAGCCGGCTGATGCCCATCAACGAGAGGTGGCGGCCGGCCACCAGGATGGCGCCCAGCATGAGCATCGTGGCCAGCGCAGACAGCGCCGCATGCAAAGCCTGGCTATGCGTGCCGGCATGCATCGCAATGGCATCCACCATGCGTCCGGCAAAGACAGGCATAAATAGATCGGAGATCGTGGCGACGATCATCGACAAGGCAACACCCGCGACCAGCCACGACTCCCGCCGCCAATGGCTAAACAGAAACGCGAGCACGTCGCGCATGACATTTTGGTTATTTTTTAAAACACGCATAGATCACTCATCCAAAAGAAACGGGTAAGAGAAAGGAAGTTACCCCAGGCGCTCATCCCACTATGGGAATGAAAAAGGCCCTGAGGCTGCGCCTCAGGGCCTTCGTGAAATAACGAACGAAGTACGCTAGGCGCGCTCTACATCCTTCAAGCTGACAAAGTCCGATACGCCGGTAGGCCGGACTGGTTGTGCGAAGAGTCGAGTTTGTGGGTTGATTAACATAGCGCTTGTCCTTCGGTGTTTTCACAGTCTACCGCAGCGTCTATCGTTTCGCTATGACTTTTCTTATTCTCCCCTGTCCCGCATGCCGGGACAGGGGCCCTGTGTTCTGATTGCGGCCGTTGACAATGTGTTATCGAAATCAAACAATGTTCATCGGCTCCTTGAAAGAAGGCAACAACCATGGGGATTCTCGATAAGTTTCGTCTGGACGGAAAACGCGCGCTGGTGACGGGCGCGGCCACCGGGCTTGGCGCCGCCATCGCCGTCGCACTGGCAGAAGCGGGTGCGTCGGTAGCGTGCCACGGCAATCGCCGCCCTGCCGATCAGACCAGCGAACACATTCGCTCCCTGGGTCACGCCGCGCAAAGTTTCGCCGCCGATCTGAGTCAACCTGACGGAACCGATAAGCTCTACGAGGCCGTGTCCAGGGAGATGGGGCGGCCAGATATCGTGGTCAACAACGCCGGCACCATTTACCGCGAACCAGCCGAGGATCACGATCTGCAAGCGTGGATGACGGTCATCCAGGTGAACCTGAACAGCGTCTTTCGACTATGCCAGCTGGCCGGCCGCAGCATGCTCGATCAACAACAGGGAAAAATCATCAACATCGCCTCACTGCTCTCATTTCAAGGTGGTATTCGCGTCCCCGCTTATGCAGCATCGAAGGGTGGAGTGGCGCAGCTTACCAAGGCCCTGGCCAATGAATGGGCGGCGCGCAACGTGCAGGTGAACGCCATCGCGCCGGGATACTTTCGCACCGAGAACACCCAGGCGCTGCGCCAGGATGAGGTGCGCAACAGCCAGATTTTAGGCCGCATCCCGGCCGCTCGCTGGGGTGAGCCAGAAGATATCGCCGGCGCTGCAGTCTTTCTCGCGTCCCCGGCGAGCAACTACATCACCGGTGAGGTGCTGGTAGTCGACGGCGGTTGGATGGCACGTTAAGAGGGTCGAAATGGGCTTACGTCGCGATCTTGTTTCTGCTGTCCCTTATACCTGCAGCCTGACGCACCACAAGGAGATTCCATGTCACCAGCAGCCATCGCGGTAATGCACTCACAGCCAGACTCGATGTCGGAGCCGGAGCCGGGCCTTCGCCGCCAAGTCATGTCGTACAGTCCGCGCATGATGCTGGTCCGCCACACGATGAAGCAGGGCTGGGTCGGCGCCCGCCACAGCCATCCGCATGAGCAGATGGTTTACATCATCAGTGGCCATCTCGCTTTCGAACATCCCGGAGGAAACTTCGAGGCCAAAGCGGGAGACAGCTTTCTCGTGCCGGGCGGCGTCGAACACCAGGCCTCTGCCTTTGCAGACTCTGAAGTTCTGGACCTGTTCACTCCGTACCGGGAAGACTATGCGCCGCCGCTTTAGCGGGACGAGACCACCAGGCGAGACCGTCGGGCTCGCGTCCCGCATCAATCTTCCCTACCAGCGCGAGCTGACGTAAATCGACCACGGCAACATAGTGATCGCGTGGACAAGCCACAAACGCTCGGCTGCCATCTGGCTGCACCTGGATGCCCGAGGCGCCGCGCTGTTCAATTGGAATGCGTTTCACAACGACCCGGGTGCGAGCGTCAATCACCACCAGATTCTTGCCGGTGTGAGTAGTCACCAGCACTCGCTGGCCGTCTGGTGTGAATTGAAGACGATTGGCGCCGCGCACATCGGCCGCAAACGTCGTTTTCACCTTTTCCGCCACCAGGTCGATGATTGTGATGGTGCCGTCCGCGTTGCCTACCCAGACCTCGCGCTCGTCCGGAGAAACCGCAAATCCTTCGGCCGCTTCTCCCACGGGAACCAGGGTGTGCCGCCAACCCGTAGTAGTGTAGGAGGCAGGAGCAGCCGGTGCTCCAGGCACCATGACCGGCTTCACTTCTGTTAGATCGAAGACGCTCATCGTGCCTGAGCCAGCGTTCGAAGCAACAACCTTGCTGCCATCCCGCGAGACCCACACCAGGTGGGTCTTATCCTGACCTGTTCCGAGCACCGTCAGAAGCCGTCCCGTCGCAGGGTTCAGCGTGCCGAGGGCCTTCGATCCCTCAACCGTAAACCACAGCGTGTTGCCGTGGAGCATGAGCCCGTGGGGTCCGCGGAGCGGTGTAAGGTCAATCGGCGGCATTGCCTTCTGTGCTTTCAGATCAACCGCCGCGAGCGTATGCAGCGTGCCTTCTCCGTAGTTAGAAACGTAGGCAGTTCTGCCATCAGGCCCCACGGCGACTTCATGAGGATCTTCGCCGATGGGCACTCGCGCCATTACCTGGAGCGACGTTGCATCCACGATAGCCAGCGCGTGCGACTGCTTGGTCACCACCAGGAGTGCGTCTTGTGCATACGCGACGGTTACGAAGACAACCAGAACCAGCAAGACCTTCAACACTCTCACCCCTCCACAGGCCAATCATAGTCGCCCATCTCGCATGCTGGTGGTGTGTCAGCATTCTCGGGATCGCCTTTTATCCCTGTCAAGCAGTGCTCTTCTGCCTGACGATGAGGTTACTGCCTGTACAAGCGTCCCGCAGGGCGGAACTAAGGAGCACTATCTCCTTGACACTTATAAGTTACGGCTGGAAGAATCCCGTCCGAAGCCAAAAACAATAATTGCGCTTCACCTGAGACCAGCCCTACTAGAGGCGGCTCAAGAGCGCAGTCGTTCTACTTCAGGAGGTTTCGATGAGGCAAGCCGCAGCAATAAGCAATGTCAGCAGACGTTTACCGCGGATACGAATGGGGAAGTTTTCGGGCGCAGCTTTCCTGCTGCTGATTGTCGGCGGCTCTGTTTTCGCAGCTCGCGCGCAGGAAACAACCGGCACCATCGCAGGCAACGTATCAGACAGCACCGGAGCGGCCGTAGTGGGCGCCACTGTGACGACGACCAACACACAGACAAATACGGTTCGCTCCACAGTCACCGACAGCGCGGGACAGTACACCCTGCCGTCTCTCCCTGCCGGAACCTATTCGTTGAGCGTGGAAATGACTGGCTTCCAGGGCCAGCGAACGGATTCGATTGTGCTCGACGCCAGCCAGACAGCACGGCAGGACTTCAAGATCACAATCGGACAGGTGAACCAGACAGTGGCAGTCCAGGCGGGTGCGGCTGCGGCGCAGTTACAGACCGAAAGCGGAGCGGTGGGTCAGGTCATCGATGGCAAAAAAATCGTAGACCTGCCGCTGAATGGCCGTAATTTCGTGCAGCTTGCGCAGCTCATCCCGGGCGTCAACACCGGGGTCGAAGGTTCAATCACCGTTCGGCGCGCTCGCGGGTCGGTGGCAACTACCGACGCAACCGGCGGCACGATCTCGATTCAGGTGAATGGACAGCGCGACACGCAAAATCTTTACTCCATCGATGGGACCGAAGCGATGGACTATGACGCCTGGACCTACAGCTTCTCGCCGTCAGTCGACGCCATCGCCGAGTTCAGGGTCGACACCAGCAGCAGCGGTACTGATTCGGGCGCCGCCGCCGGCGCCAACGTGAACATCATCATCAAGTCAGGAACCAACAACCTGCATGGCACGCTGTGGGAGTTCAATCGTAACAACGACTTGACGCAGACCTACGATGCAATCGCCAATACCAGCGTTACCCCCGCGCGTTTGAATCGCAACCAATTTGGCGCGAACTTTGGCGGCCCTCTCTACATTCCCCATATCTACAATGGGCACGACAAAACTTTCTTCTTCTTTAACTGGGAAACCGGCAAGCTGCTCAATGGCGCCAACGTGCAACAGGCGATTGTTCCCGACAATAGCGTTCGCCAGGGCATCGTTGACGCTTCCGCACTGACCTCCTCCAGCGGGAAACCGCTTACCGTGGTTGATCCCATTTCCGGACACCACTTTCAAGCGGGAGATCACGTCACCGTCGATCCGCGCTCGGCGATCATGATGTCAGTCACCCCGGCGCCAAATGTAACAAACGCCAGCTCTGCCACCAATTACAACACCACTCCGGTCAACACCTTGAACTACCAGTACGACTATATCGGCCGGATGGACCACACGATCGGGCACAACGACACGGTGAACGGTCACTATATTTACGACGAGACATACAGTAATGGTCCGTCGTTTTTTGGCAACGACGAGGATAACAATGACGCCTTTAATTACCTTTTCGAAGTGTCTGAGATCCACGTCTTCTCGCCTGCCATCGTGAATGAGTTCCGCTACGGCTACCAGAAGTTCGCGGAATTTGAGACCTTCGGCACGACCAACAACGCAAAGTACAACATCTCCAACGGCCTGATGCAGATTCCCTTTTCTTCTTCTGATCCACACTTCTATGGTGGACCTAATCTCACGGTAAGCGGGCCGGACGGAGCGTATCGCTTTTTCGCCGATTTACGCAATATCGGCCCACGTGATCGTAACAATGGCATCAATCAGTTTGTTGATAATCTCTCCTACCAGCGAGGCAAGCATTACATTAAGCTCGGAGTCAATATTGGGCGCCGGACTGACTTCTTTAGTCAGGCACGTGACCCTCACGGCACATTCAATTTCACCGGCCAATATACTGGCTCTGCCATGGTTGACTTTTTGCTCGGTTATATTGCCAGTGACAGCATTAACCCCACCGTAACCCGGACCAGCATCTCGAGCCTTATTCAGGCTTACTCCGTCCAGGACAACTGGAGCGTAAACAAAACTCTGACCCTGAACCTGGGGTTCCGTTGGGACCATTTTGCACCCTATGTGCAGGACAACAATAAGTACGCTGATATTTACGTGGGGGCCAACGGACTCAATCCTTCTCAAGTCGTGACCCCCGCGACCTCGCCTTACGGACGCGGTCTTTTGCAGCCTACTTACCACGACTTTCAGCCCCGGATCGGTTTTGCGTGGCAGCCCTACGGCCTGGACAAAACGGTCGTGCGCGGAGGCTACGGAATCTACTTCACTCCAGAAATCGATAATGCGCCCTTCACCATGGGCGAAGGAGACCAGGCGCAGAGCGGAGCACAGCTTACCGGCAACGTCGGCCTGACCAGCCCTAATCCGGCACAGAAGACGCCAAACATTCTCTTTGGCAATCCCTTCCCGGGAGTTACCACGGGCGGCCCTTTGACCTACCCCTTCGATACCTCGATCGATCAACATTTGCAGGATCAGATGACACAGGAGTTCAACCTGACGGTGCAAAATCAGCTGCCCGGAGCAATCACCGGCCAGATCGCCTATGTCGGCGCGCGTGGAACGCACAACTTTATCTCCTACAACGACATCAACATGCCTTTCCCCATCAACCCGGCAAGCACGACGCTAAGCATCAATGCGAGGCGGCCTAACCAGACTTTCCTGCGCCCGGTACAGGGAGACTTTTCGCGCGGTTCTTCTACTTTTCATTCCCTCCAAACCAAAATGGAACGTCGTGTAGGACACGGTCTGGACGCTCTCGTCTCCTACACGTGGTCCAAATCGATCTCGGGGCCGGGTGATATCGGTGGAATCGTCGGTGGCGGTAATTTTGGCGCAGGTCCTCTCAACCTCTACGATCCCCGCTCCGATCGATCGCTCTCCCTATTTGATATTCCGCACCGTTTTGTCGGAACCGTACTCTACGACGTTCCGTTTTTCCAAAGCTCGACCGGGCTCAAGAAGCTGCTGCTCGACGGCTTTCAGCTTTCGACGATCGTGACTGCTGTCTCCGGGGATGCCTCGAACGTGAGCTATTCGGGAACCTCGAACACTGGAACGGGACAAACTTCCCGTCCCGATATCGTTCCCGGGCAAACAGTCAGTCTGGGCCGCAACGGCAGAAGTCCGATGAAACAATTCAATACGGCGGCCTTTACTGCGCCGCAACCGGGGGAGTTCGGTACATCCCCACGTACTGGCGCAGTCCGGCTCCCGGGTGCGTTCAACGACGATTTTTCCGCCACCAAGGGCTTCAAGTTTGGCGAGTCACGTAACCTGCAGTTTCGTGCGGATTTCTTCAATGCCTTCCAACACTACAATCCTGATCCCTCAACGATCACAACCAACATTACTTCCAAAACCTACGGAAGGATCAATAACGGATTGTCGGGCGGATTTGCAACCCGGGTCATCCAATTGGCCGCTAAACTGTATTTCTAAGCCGGCAGTCTGGCGGAGCCGAATGGAGACGATGGGAGGGCGCGTCATCAAAGAAACCGCGCTCGCATTGTTGCTGGCAGGTGGGTTGCTGGCAGCGCAGACGGCGGGCACCAAGAGCACAGAGGTCTGGATGTTCGATCAGACCTCCGTGATCGGCACCCATGCCACCAAAATACTTGGGCACCCCCATCTCATTGAGACGCCCTTAGGCAAGGCAGTTCAGTTCAACGGCATCGACGATGCGCTGTTCGTCGCCGTGCATCCCCTCGCAGGCGCCGAAACATGGACGTGGGAAGTCATTTTCAGACCGGACGCGGATGGCGCCGCAGCGCAGCGATTCTTCCACCTGTCGGTCCTGGATCCGGCAACCGGCAAAGATATCGATGACCGGCTGCTGTTTGAAATACGCATCGTGGACGGGCAATGGTGCCTGGACAGCTTTGCCATGGCGAACGGGCAATCGAAGGTCCTGCTCGATTGCAAGAAACTGCATCCGCTTGGCAAGTGGTATCGCGTCACTGCCGTTTATGACGGAACCATGCTCAGGAACTATGTCGGCGATGAGCTACAGGGTGAGGGTCCCGTACACTTGGTTGCGCAGCGGCCCGGGCACTCTTCCATTGGTGTTCGTATCAATTTGAAAGACTACTTCAAAGGCGCGATTTACGAGGCCCGGTTCACGCGGCGAGCGCTGGCGCTGGATGAGTTTTTGAAGATGCCACCGGGCAGCACACCATGACAACGTTCCGAGTTCCTCGACTGTGCGCGGAGCAAGCCCAACCTAAGCCGAGGTGCTTGCTACGCCCGCACTTTCGGGATCCTTCGCTCCCAACCACCGCCGGCCCCGTTCAGCGAACGGTGGTGAGAGAAAATACAACTTCATTACCCAAAAGCAGGCATCTTAGCTGAGATGATGCGGTCCATAGAAAACCGGCGCATGGCCAACCTTGCTTTATGTCTGGGACTGGCTCTTGCCGGCTGCAGCAGGCATAGTTCCCAACAGGCGACTGCTCCGCCACCGCGACCGGAGATGAAGGTAGCACCGCCCACACCAATTGCGGTTAAAAAGCAGGAGCTGGGCGAACAATCCTGGGACCCGCAGTGGGATCGAATTGTGGAGCAGGCGTTATCACCGGCGATGCTTTCGTCCACCGTAGGCCGCGGAGTGAGAACTTTTTGCCCTCGCTTCTCTATGATGAGCGACGCCGACAAACGCGCTTTCTGGGCATACACTTTCCAGGCTCTTGCGGGGGCCGAGGCCGGGCTTAAGCCAACCACCGACGTGCGCCACACAGAACCCGAAGTCGCCAAAGAAGACACTGTCACCAAACGCATGATTCGGAGCGAGGGACTGCTGCAGCTGACCTATATGGACGCCACCCGGTATGGTTGCGATTTTGACTGGGCTCACGATAAAACCCTCCCCGAAAAGGACCCGGCGAAGACGATCTTGCAACCCCGGAATAATCTGCTGTGTGGAGTTAAGATTCTCGAGAACCAGATGATCACTCAGAGGCGGCCGTTGCTTTCACAATCGAGTTACTGGGTGACGCTGCGACCTGCGCAACCCAGCTATCAGGTATTTGCCAAACAAATGAAAAATGTGCCCGCCGTGTGCCGGCTGAGAACGCCCCCGTTGCGAGAGGCCAAGCGCAAACGGACCGCCAGCACTGCAGAAGCCGCAGCCGTTACGAACTAATCCCCATGACCTGGAGACCCACGGCAACGGACCGCCTTTTTGTGCTTACCGGTGCGGGGGTGTCTGCGGAGAGCGGCCTTGCCACCTTCCGCGGCTCGGGAGGCTTGTGGAACGGCTATCGCGTCGAAGAAGTTGCGACCCCGGAAGCATGGAACGCCAACCCCGAACTGGTATGGAATTTTTATTCCATGCGCCGGCGCGATGCGCTTGCCGCCCAGCCCAATGCAGCACACCGGGCGCTTGCCGCACTCGAATTGACCATGGGCGACCGGTTCTACCTTTGCACGCAGAATGTCGATGACCTTCACGAACGCGCCGGTTCGCTCCGTGTGCATCACATGCACGGCTCTCTTTTTCAGTCGCGCTGTGTGCGATGCAACCAGCCCTTCGTGGACCAGGCACTCTATGAAACTGCGGCTGAGTTGCCCATGTGTGCAGTGTGCAGTAAACCGGTTCGACCGCACATTGTCTGGTTTGGCGAAATACCGCTGGACATGCAAGGGATTTACCGTGAATTGGCTAATGCCACGCAACTACTGGTGGCAGGAACCTCAGGTGCGGTGTACCCCGCGGCGGGATTCGTGAACATAGCCAACGACCGAGGGATACGCACCATCTACGTCGGGCCGGAGAAACCTCTCAATGCCGACGCGTTTGATGAGGTTCTGCTGGGACCGGCCACTGAAATACTCTCTTCCCTGGTGGGCGCCTAGGCTGCCGATTGCTCTCCGGTCCAGGCTTGATATTCGCGGCTGACCCGACCTAGCCGATAAGAGGTATTTTTCGTTTCCGCGATTCTTCTGTCAGCGTCGAAGCTCGTGATAGGAGACGAAAAGATGAAGACCCCTTCCTGAATTCTGGGATGGCCGAAGGCCCGACCCACCAGCAGATTTCCAGGGCGCAATTCCCTATACTCGCCCCTTTGTTTTGGCACAACGGCCCAGTCTTCCAGCTTGACCTGCGGCTTTTGGGTTTGCATGTTTGCTTCTCCAACTTGTTGGATGCAATTGACGCAAGCTGCGGCGGAGTTTTGGATGGAGATGCCACTGAGCAAGTCGCACGGAAGCCAGAAAAAGCTGCCCGAGCGCTGCTCGCCATCAACTTACAGTGCTAGTATGGGTGCTATTCAGGAGGCGCGCTGTCTATGCCGAAGTACGTCATTGAACGCAACATACCGGGCGCCGGAGCGCTCGACCATCAGCAACTCGCCGCCATCACGCAGGTCTCCTGTGGCGTCCTCAGCAACATGGGGCCGAAGATCCAGTGGCTGGAATCTTATGTCACCGATAACAAGGTTTACTGCATATATATTGCCCCCGACGAGGCAACCATTCGAGAACACGCACGGCTCGGCCAGTTTCCCGCAGACTCGGTGCAGGCGGTGCGCACGGTGATCGATCCCACCTTCGCATAGGGTTGCTGACTGACGACTATTCCGCTACGGGTTGATACGCCAGCCGGCCCACCTGCGAGAGAAACTCTGTTGGGTGCATCGGTTTGGAAAGCAACTGGAAGTCGTAACCCTGTTCACGAGCCACTCTTAGTACATCCGCGGTCGCTGCCTGGCCGGAAAAAAGCAGTATCTTGCAGTGCGGGCAGAGCGCTTTGGTGCGGATCGCGAGCTCAACTCCCGAGAGTCCCGGCATCACCACATCCGAAATCAGGATGTCAGGAGCCTTTGTTCGTGCCGCGTCCAGCGCTGCAAAGGGATCAATATAGAAATCCGCTGCAAATCCATTTAGTTGCAGGATGGCGGCGAGTGTTGAAGCAATGACTCGCTCATCGTCAACCACGAATACCCGTAAACTGAGACTATCGCAGATGAGCGGTGCGGGTTGGTGCTCTTCGCCCATGGCTTCGATCCTCTCGCCTTGAAGTCTGGGACTCCGCAGCGAAAGCAGGATACGAACCTGATTCGTGGATTGGTGTCTGCGCTTACCCTAGGCCATTCCCTTTTGGGAGCAAAGCGCCATATAGCGCCATGTCTGTGCCATGAGGAGAATAACGGCATTTGCCAGGGCGCCTTGTCGTGTAGGCGGCGTTCTCGCAGCGGAATGCTATCCCACTTTAAGTTTGCGATCTTCTTGCACCGATGCCAGTGCCGTGACCACAGGATTGGACGCGGTTCGGCGTGGCGCCGGATGGGGTGACTCCTGAACAGTGCGTGGCGAAAACGCAAAGGGATTCAACCGAGCTCGTCCCAGAATCACGAGAAATGCAAGCAGAGTGTAACTCTGGGAGGCAACGGCGGACCATGCGATGCCAACCGCTTGAAACCTCGGAGCCAGTAATAAAGCACCGCCAATCCCCACCAGGCCCGCAGTCATGATCACAACATTGAACGGACCGTCCAGCTGGTTGGGCAGCAGCAATTGAAAAGTCAATACCGTGGTGATGGCAATCAACGGTATCCAGAGCGAGAAAACTCGCAAAGCGGGGATGGAGTTCTGGAAGGCCGCACCCAGTACGAAGTGCACCAGGAGTGGAGCAGCAAAGAATAAAAGCAGACCCAGCATCAGACCCAATCCGCCTAGAAAGACAAGGCTGAATCGAACCATCTTCATCGCCTGGTGCCGATCCTCCTGCATTTGTTTGCTCAAACGTGGATAGAGCGCCTGATTGATGGGCCAGAGACCCTGTTGAAACACGCGCGTGATCCGTTCAGCTCCAGCGTACTCGCCCAGGGCAGCCATCGACGCGACTGAGCCAAGGACTAGACCGTTGATCGACCCGGATATACCCTGTGCCGCGCGAAACAGAAACATCGACCAACCCAACCGGAGAGAATCAAAAACGGAACGAGGCGTGGGCCACGCAAAACCCACTTCACGATAAGCCAGCACCACAGTCACCCCGTGCGCCACAATACAGCCCACGCATTGCGCTGCCATTACCTTCCACCCATCGTCTGGCTTGCGAACCAGCAGGAAGATGCTCAGGGTCGCAATGACTTTTCCCCCGATTTCAAGCGCACTGGCCAGCCGCATCCGCTCCAGGCCTTGAAAGAACCACAGCATGTTGATGCCCTGGCAAACTCCCCAGCCTGTGCTTGCCCAAAACAGTGCGTCGGAAGGAGCAATATGATGGGTAAACCGCCGCGAGAAGATCGCTCCGCACACGCAAAGGGCAGCCAATAGAACCTTCGCGCCAAGCACGCCGGAAATGAGCTCGGCCAACCGATTCGGCTCTTTCCGGTGGCGCGACGTTTCCCGGGACGCAGATATGTCGAAGCCGTATTCGACAAAGATCGCGATGACCGATCCGATTGCTTGCGCGAAGACGACACTTCCCCACCCTGCGGGGCCAAGAACACGCGCAAGGTATGGAAACGTGAGCACCGGCAGAAGATACGTGCACGCCTGGACGCCATAAAGGGCCAGAACGTTCTGCACGAGACCGTGACGGACAAATTTAGCAGGATTCCAATTCAATGAGGGACCGTCACCTGAAGGTAAGAATGGTTACCAACACTATTCAAAGGTAGCCATGCATTTCGATGGCCACGGCAACGAACAGCCGTCAGATTGACTTCATTTTCTAAGATGCCGAAAATGGGCGGTTGGCGCACTCCTCTATGAAAATATCTGGTTCTGCTAAACTACACATAGCAAGACAGATACCAGCTGCATCTGGCTTGGCTAGCCGGTTCAGAGGCGAAATCAGGGAACTCGCGATTCACGTGATGGGGGCAAACTTCGTTACTGGAAACGTCCCTGACATCAAAGATAGGCGCGCGGTAGCGGCCCGTTAAGTATTCATTACCTACGTAAAGTGATTATTTACAGACAAACGAATCCCTGTCAAACGCGTGCCGGTACACTGGCGGTGAGATCCAAAAACGAATGGCTGCTTTTGCTTGCATACTTGCTGCCGGAATTGAAGCACCTTGAACCTATCTTCACGCCCGCAGATAAGCTTGCGCTTGCTGGGTCCCGCAGTCGCATTGATCGTCGCAGCTACAATGATCCCTGTCGGCCTTCGCCATCCATCGCTCAAACACATCGACTACACGTTCGATCCTGCTGATTTTTTCAACAACCTCCTTCTTTACTTGCCCCTGGGCGTGGCGCTCAGCGGTTCCTCTCTTTTGCGCACCTTTCTGTGCGGCCTTTCGCTGGCGACAATCGCTGAAGTTTTGCAGCTGGGCTACCTTGACCGCGTCCCTTCTCCTTTCGATATCGCCAGCAACACGTTGGGAGCGATGGGTGGCTATCTGCTTGCAATATTTCTGCTTCGGGCTACCGGTCATGATTGGAAGTCACTGCGGGTTCCACGACCCCTCGCGGCCGCGGGAATTCTGCTTGCTGTTCTCGGCACGATCTCATTGGTTCGGCACCCGCCAGCCTCGAATTTCTCAAACTGGAATCCTGCGTTTCACCTGGCGGTGGGAAACGAATTGACGGGTGACCGTCCCTGGCAGGGAACAGTTTCAGAATTTGCGCTTTATCCGTTTGCGGTAGGGGCGCCGCAAATCAACGCGTTGTATCAGACCCACAGGTTCCCTCCCGGTGGGTTACGGCCACCCGCAGATTTTGCCCAACATCCGGGCCAGCCATTGCTTTCCAGACAAGAAGAGCTCACATGGTACGACACCCTGGTTAGCCGAAATCAACTCACACTCCTCGTCTGGATGCGGACCAGCAATCTCGATCAAATCGGTCCTGCCCGCATCATCACCTACTCACAGGACGCATCCAGCCGAAACTTCACCCTGGGCCAGCTTCGCAATACCCTTACGTTCCGCCTGCGAACGCCGGCTTCCGGCCTGAACGGCACTAGCCCCGCTCTCTACTCCGGACCCGTTCTTTCCCTGGATCATCCATCGTTCGTAGCTGCGGTTTACGACGGGCGCATATCGAGTTTGTACGTAGACGGCAAACGCGTTGCCCAGGTCGATCTGGGAGCAAAAAGGCCTCACTTACCCTGGCGTATTTTGTCCTGGCTCCCGGGATCGATACCGATTCGGGTGATCGAGCTGGGCGCGGCGGAGATGCTCTTCAGCGGCCTGTTCACGCTG
This sequence comes from uncultured Acidobacteriaceae bacterium, assembly GCA_963834445.1. Taxonomy (GTDB): domain Bacteria; phylum Acidobacteriota; class Terriglobia; order Terriglobales; family Acidobacteriaceae; genus PALSA-350. Next base: position 312,563 of record CAWIBU010000009.1, on the reverse strand, counting down.
GGGATCTTTGCCTTCGCTGGCGTGCCCCGGCAGCCATTCATGCGTTTCCTGCTCGGAATGCTGGCAGGGGCTGCGATCGGCGCAGCCACCTGGGCTTTCGGAATATCGGAAGCAAGCCTGGGAGCGCGCATCCTGTTGGAATGCATCGCTGCAGGTCTCGTGATTGCTACGTCTATCGAAAACCAGTCGGCAGCCGTTTAGCAAACATACTGGGTGGAAAGGTACGTTACTGTCACAGTAGCGTTTGCGTTCGCTACAAATAAGAAACAGCACATGATGAGCGCACAATACCCACGGTACCACCGTGAACTCGTTTCATATCCCCCGGGCCGGCAAAGCCGGTGGGCAGAGCCAATAAGACGCTAACACTGATCAAGCAACAATCGATGGGTGGCCCAGTTCTTGCCTTTAGACCTGGGGGCGCGTGAAGAAGAAATCTCAGGTCGCAAAAGCGAGGACTGGCTTCGCAAGCAAAACTCACGCCGCTGGTGTCTAAGTTAACTGTCGGCTTGAATCGAGGTGTCGCGATGTTCGAAGACGCTCTGATGGAATCCGGTCATGCGATCAAGACCAGGAGTAGCTACTGGTCGCTGCCCGCACTGCTCATGAATTGCGGATTGGTAAGTGCATTGATCATCTGGCCGTTGTTGCATCCAGAAGCATTGCCGAAGCAGGCGATGACTTCGTTGTTGATAGCGCCACCTGCGCCGCCACCGCCTCAATTGCCCCGCCTGCAAGCCAGATCCCACGCTCGTTCTGAAATCCTCGATAGTGAGCTGCAGGCCCCAAGCCGAATCCCGCACGCCATCAAGAATGTCAACGAAGCCGAAGCTCCGCCTTCGATTGGCGTGGTGAGTATCGAAAACCAGACTGACAGCGGCGCAGACAAAGCAATTGAGAGCCTGGTTGCCAGTACAGGACATATCGCGGTCATAAAGACGCCTGCACCGCAAAAGGTAATCGTCTCCTCGGGTGTCATGGCTGGTAACCTGGTGGACAAAGTTACGCCGCAGTATCCAACGATCGCACGACAGGCGCAGGTTCAGGGCACCGTTGTTTTACAGGCAACAATTTCCAAATACGGCTCCATTGAGAAGCTCCACGTCCTCAGTGGTCCACCGTTGCTACAACAGGCGGCCCTGGATGCAGTCCGCTCCTGGCGCTACCAGGCGTACCAGTTAAATGGGCAGCCGGTTGAAGTGGAAACGACGATCAGCGTCATTTTCAGTCTAGGAAATTAGCCAACTGCGAGACTAACCAGGCGACACAGACCGGTGGAGGATTTGCGTATACCTCCATCGCCGTTAGAGGCCCTTTTCAACCATCAGCAAGAGCCGTTCTGACAATCCGTGAATCTCCTTGTCTGACGCGGTGCTCAGGGGGCCTTCAAGAATCAGGAAAGCGAGACCGTGAACGGCCGACCAGGCCAGGTACTCCGCACCCGGTCTCCGCTTCTGCGGAAGTACACCCGCTTCGACCAACATATCCAACGCCGACCCCAGCAGCTGAAAAGGATTGAGACCGCTTTTGCCGACCTTGGCAACATCGCGATCGCTCTCCACCCGATCGGGTACGGAGAAGGCGGTGCGAAACATGCCTGTCTCTGCCAGAGCGTACTTCAAATAGCCTGTCCCCACAGCACGCAGGGTCGCTCGCGCCTGGTCCGGCAGGTGCTTACTCGGCCGTATGGCCGCGATCTCAGCTTCAATCGCATGCGCCAGCGAAGAGAGCGCGGCGGCTCTGACCGCTTGTAATAAATCGCTATGACTGGAGAAGTGCCGATACGCCGCGTTCGGAGCGACACCCGCGCGGCGAGTCACTTCCCGCAACACGACGGCACTCGGGCCACCGTCTCGCGCCAGGGCTATGCCCGCTTCGAGAAGAGTTCTCCGCAGGTCTCCGTGGCGAAACGACTTTCGCGCCGGTGGCCTGTTTTTTTTTGTGGAAATCATGAGCTCTTGTGGACAGTGTACAGATTGTTTGGTAATTATGGGTGGACGGCGTACACATAACATCGGCCGCAATCGAGCGGTGCCGGAACGATAGAAAATCTACTCCTAAAAAAGGTTAACTCTCATGGGCACACTCGCAACCTATCCGCGGATCACTCCGTTTCTTTGGTTTGATCGCAACGCTGAAGACGCTGTGAATCTTTACCTCTCGGTGTTCAAGAATTCCAGGCAGCTCGAAGTCCTGCGCAATGCTGCGACAGGCAATGCGCCTGGTGACATCCTCACTATCGCTTTTGAGCTGGATGGGCAAAAGTTTACTGCCCTGAACGGCGGTCCGCTCTTCAAGTTTACCGAGGCCATCTCGCTCCTCGTACGCTGCGACACACAAGAAGAAATAGACGATTACTGGGCAAAACTTTCCGCCGGAGGCAGCGACGGGCAATGTGGCTGGCTCAAGGATAAGTTCGGCCTGTCCTGGCAGATCGTGCCCGCCCGTTTGCCGGATCTGATTCGAAACCCGGCGGCCATGCAGGCCATGTTCAAGATGAAAAAGCTCGATATCGCCGAGCTCGAACGAGCAGCACAAGCATAGTTTCAGAGAGGGCACCATGAGCACAACAGCACAGCATGAAGTGGCAGCGCCAAACAAAGCCGCAGTCGGCAACTTTGTTTGGCATGAACTTAGAACCACAGACGCGGGGGGCGCTGCGGATTTCTATACTCACGTGATCGGATGGCAAGCGAAAGATTCCGGCGACCCGGGAGGCGTTCCCTATAAGCTGTTTTCAATCAACGGCCTCGATACCGCGGGCCTCATGCAGCTTTCTCCTGAGATGCTGGCCGAAGGCATGAGACCTGCCTGGATTGGTTTTATCGGGGTCGACGACGTAGACGCCTATGCCAGTCGCGTGCAGCAAGCTGGGGGAAAGTTGCATTGCCCGCCCCAGGATATTCCGATGATCGGCCGGTTCGCTTCGGTCGAGGATCCGCAGGGGGCGGTCTTTCTATTGTTCAAAGGCTCATTGGACGATGCGCCGCCGCGTCCGCCCGCAGGCTCGCCCGGCATCGTTGGGTGGAATGAACTCTCCGCCAATGATGGGCCATCCGCGTGGTCGTTCTACTCCAAAGTATTCGGCTGGACGGAAGATAGCGTGATGGATATGGGATCGTTGGGCAGCTACCGGATGTTTAGTGCCGGCGGCGGCTTGCCGATGGGCGGCATGATGACGCGCGACCCAAAAGCAGCTCCTGGGCCTTTTTGGCTCTATTACTTCAACGTTGATGATATTGACGATGCCGTTACGCGGGTCAAAGAAAAGAACGGGCAAGTTTGCATGGGGCCCCACCAGGTCCCAGGGAATATGTGGATCGTCGTTGGAATGGACCCTCAGGGAGCCATGTTCGCGGTCGTGGGTTATAGAAAAAATTAGATCTGCGTGGCTGCACATCTCCGGGATGTGCAGCCCGCCAGACTCGGGGCCCAAAGCGGTGACTCAATAGGGGCGCGCGTGGGCGCTCACGCTTTCAGCGCTTCTCCCTGGCAAGCCGGATGGTCGCATTGGCAGACAAGCTCGGTCATGCTCTTTGAATCCTGACAAGTCTGGCTGCAATACTTGTGATTTTCTGCGGGAATACAACTACAAGCGGGGTGCGCACACTTTTTCGTTTCGCTCATTACACTTTTCTCCTTGGCCATAGGACCATTCCCAGGTCACAACACCTATGATGCAAGACTTGAGGGTGGCGAATGGTGGACGCGGGTGGAATCGAACCACCAACCTGTCGATTAAGAGTCGAATGCTCTGCCAGTTGAGCTACGCGTCCGTGGAGGGTAAAACAGCCGAATGTTGAGCAACATTCAAAGGCGAGGCGCGCCTGCCAGCGTTATGCCCAAGCAAAATATAACATAATCGACTGCCTGAGATTTTAGAACGAGAAGGAAAGGCCGCCCTGGATAGAGCGCTCATCCTGGGCGAAATACAGGGTGCTGCCATCGCGGGTGAGAAAAGGCCGGTAGCCCTGTGCCAGCAGATTGCGAACGTCGATCAGCGCATCGGTACCCTTCGGGAACAAACGACCGCAGCGCACTCGCTGGCGAATCAGAAGATTCAAGAACGCGCCTTGACCGAAGCTGTCATACATCGCCACGGGCGTTACCGTATTCGACGGCTGCCAGCGGTAAGACGCTTGCCAACCGGTACCAGTGCGTACCAACTCGCTCTGCAGCGAGGCAGTAATGGCCTCTGCCCTGCGCTGACTCAGCCCCTGCACTGCTTCGCTGATGTTGAGTGCAGATTCAGGGACTTCAAATGCAAGGGCTTTGCCGTCAGCATAGGAGATTGTGGCCCAGGTCGAGGTCCCTACTTTTTGCGCGAAAGAAGCTCTGAAGCCACCCGTGGTGAAGCCGGGCCCGGTAACCCGGAAAACTTGCGCAACGGGATCGTACAGCGTGTCGCCGCCGGTCAATTGTTGCTGCGACAAAAATCCGCCGCCACCGATCACCGGACTCCGCACCTCGTCCTCATAAAATGCAACCAGCGCTCGACGTGTCGCTGTATCGTCTTCAAACCGTAGCTCCTGATGGAGGCCGTGCTCAATGCGCATCTTGCCGTCTTCTTCAGAAAAAAGAGGGGCAATCGTGAGGTTGTCAGCAACCTCGCCTGCATTCTGTAACTCCGGCGACGTAGCCAACCGGTAAGCAACGCTAACGCCCTCGGAGTGCCAGGCCGCATTGACGAACGGCAGGCTTGCGGTCGTTAGCGAAGCACCGTGCACCGTCTGTACTTCATTGCCCACCTCCAGCGAAGCGTCTGGACCAAGATTCACGGCCTCGGCGCTGCGCAGCCGCATCACAAAAAGACCCTGGCCACCCGCACCTTCGATTGCATTCATCTGCTGCACGGTACCCACGTTGCGTACCTGACGTTCCTGGCCAAGCGCCAGCTGGTAGGCCGCCATGTATTCCGAGCTGTCCGCAGGCTGCGGACTCAGATTTGCGCGCAGAATGAGGTGGCCACCCACGGCGCTCGAACGCTCCATGGCAAACGCATGGTGGAGGCCAGCCTCGCCAAATTCTCCAGACGAATCGGAGACGCTTACACGGGCGGCCAATTGTGGGGCTGATTTGTCATCGCTGGCGAGAACCACCAGCGGACCGTCTTCCAAATAACGTAACAGTGGCCGATTGCTGGAAGAACGCAGCGTCCACTTCCAGTCGTCTGCCGGCTCGTCCGGCGCACGGGGTTGCGCAGGCAACCATTGAATCGCTTCAAACAGCGTGCTTAAGGTGAGATTGACAATAATTTTGCTGCGGGAGCGCAGGTCAAGGTTTTCGCGCAGGGTGGGAAGAAAGGACTCGCCGGTAGCTTTTACCTGGTACTTACCGGGCAAAACATGGCTGAAGGTAAACCCTCCGCGAACATTTGTATAAACCCTGGCAACCACGGTTGCGTCGGCAGCCATCAATTCCACCACAGCGCCCATTTGCGGGGTACCGCGAGCATCACGCACTACTCCGCTCACGGTTGCCGGGAATGGTGCTGCCGAGGCAGGCACAAGACCAGCCACGACCACCACCATCAGAGCTGCGATTTGGCAATACCTTCTACGCACTCAATCCGCTACTCACTCAAACGCAGTACAAAAAAATCCAGTTCTACGATCGCCGCCGCGAGAGCACATTCACTTACGGAGCCCTGCAACTAAAGTCACTATTTCCAGCTTATCAGAGGCCTAGTCAACCGTAAATGGAGCCGATTGTGCTACCTGCTGCTTGGAAACATGGTCATTCACCGTAATAGTCACCTGGTACTTGCCCGGCTGCAGGCTGGCCAGGGACACGGACCGTCGCACCGTCAACTGGTCGGAGTTGGCATCATTCTCGCCCCCCACCGCGTTACTGGCCTCGGAGGTATCCAGAATGGCCTTATTGGTCGCCAAGTCCTTGATTAAATACTGGATAGTGGCGGCGTTCTGCTTGCTCTTATCGTCGATGGCCAGGTTATACACCTGCATCCAGAAATTAAGCTTCTGGGAGCGGTGGAAACTGACCGCGTCGCCCGGTCCAGCGCTGACCCGGGGCCGTACATAAGTCCCCGCGATGATGAACTGCCCGGTGCCAATCTGCTTGGTGGGCACCTGCTCCATCTTGTCGGCCAGGATGAGCGAAGAAGCCGAAAGCTTCTCATCGTCGTACTTGGGCACAACAATGCCCTCAGCCCAGGTACCGATGTGGTCAGGATTGTTCACGTCTTTAATGGCAATATCCACCCGGTAACGGCCGGGTTTTAGCGGCAACGCCCACCAGTGGACTGAGGCCTGATCCAGCGCCTTGCCCAACAGCTCGCTCGGTTCTTCCACTTCGAGCGTCTGCTCAAAGGTCTGCACCACATGATCGGTAATGGTGGCAACCCGGCCGAGAACGTTGACCTCACCCTTGGCTACTCCATCCTTGGTATTGAAGGTAATGTCCCGGTTTCTGATCTGCAGGGTCAAGGGGACCAACACGGTATCCTCGGTGACCTTCACGTAATCAGTCCGAACCTGGAAGGGGAAAAACGGTCCGCTCAATACTTTGTGGTTGACCAGGAAAGATTCCAGATCCTTGAATTTAACTGCCGGCGGGGCCTGCAGCTTGGAGAACTGCTCCAGACGATCGAACTCCTTGGCCTGATTGGAGCTGGCCAGGGGGCCGCCGCCAAGGTTCTCAAGACCGCCGTTAAAGCGGTCGGTTCGCTTGGAGGTACCCATCTGCTCGCCCAGGGTGGCGCCGGCGCCGGGAACGTGAAGCAAAGCGTCCTTCTCCGAGCGATCGAGCGTCATATGGTAGTCGCCGCACATGCAGCTATCGACAAACTCGATATCGATGTTTTCGCCGATACCCTCGATGTAGCGGTAGTGCCAGGTCTCAAAGGGAAAGGTCGAGGTCTCGCCGCCGCCCTCATCCATGGGGCGCTCATAGGAGCCGCCGCTGGGATGGGACTCGATGCTATCCGGCTTGCCGTAGGCGATATACATATGTCCGCGGTCGGTCTTCCACCCCGGCTTGCCGGCGGCAAAGTGCTCGTTGGCGTAGGCGATGCGGCGGTAGTTTTCTTCGCGGTATTCGTTCTCAGGGGAATCGGGGTTCGGGTTACGACGCTGCCAGAACTGCTCGATAAAGTTGTCGCGCTCTTCGTCGTTGGACAGGCTGCGGAAGGCCTTTAGTTCCTGGTCGGTGATGATCCAGCGCACATCCTCATCCACCCAGCGCTTGTAGGGCCCCTTGAGCTCGTTGCGCAACTCTTTCTGCTGCTTGAACTTATCTTTATCGCTTTGGGGCCTGTGCAGAGGATCCTGGACGCTTTGGTCCGGAGAAGAAGGTTGGGTGGGTGGGTTTTGCGCCAGCAGCGCGCCCGGTATCCCCAGCGACAAGAGCAACACCAGCGTGGTGTGCGCGCGGCCCACAGTTTCGCGACTGATGCCAGTCGAAGCCAACGGCCTTCTCGTGGTTTTCACCCAAGGAAACCCACTCCTCGCGCTCTTCATCGTGTCCCGGTCATTGCGAAACTGCTTTAGCATAAGGTGCTCGATACTCCCTGTACGGCTCATCAAGTTTAAGGTTCGGTAACTCCGAATTCAAGCGGCGAATGGGGTTTCGCCCTTTATCTTCTGGACGATCCCGGGCGCCGGTAACCTGTTTTGCGGTACTTGCCTGGCTGGAGGTCACAAGCTGAATGCCTGTGGCCTGGAAAAGCCGGGAACTCCGTTTAGACGTTCCACGTATGATGTTGGTAAGGCGCCATTCTATACATGAAGCTCAAAAAGATACTGATCATCTCAGGCGTGATTGTGGTGATTGCCGCTGTGATCGGCTTTACCATTGTTCGCGCGCAATCTGGCTACACCAAAGTACTCACGGCCAAGGTCGTGCGGGAGAATCTGGTCTCGATCGTCAGTGGTACGGGGCAGATAAAACCCAAGACCTACGTCAACATCGGAGCCACTTCGTTCGGCAGGATCACCCACCTGTACGTCAAGGAGGGTGATCACGTGAAGAAGGGCCAGGTGGTCGCCACGGTGGAGAGTGTGCAGGCCCAGGCCGGCGTGGTGGCCCAACAGGCCAGCATTCAGTCGGCCAATACGGACATTGCCTCCTACATCGCCGCGGAAAAGACGGCGGAAGCGACCGTCGATCACTCGGCCGCCGATCTGCAACAAAAGTTGTTGGACTGGCAGCGGGCGCAGGCGCTTTACAAGGCGGAGCTGATCGCCAAGTCAGAGTACGACTCCAAGAAGGCGGCCTACGACACCGACGTCGCGACCCTGGCGCAAAGCAAAGCAGCGCTGGCGCAGGCGCGCGCGCAAACGGCCTCGGCGCGGGGTAAGTTGGGAACCGCCGTAGCCACGCTGACCAGCGACAAAGACCTGTTGAACAAAACCGTCAGTGTTGCCCCTTTTGATGGCATTGTGACCAACATGCCGGTGCGCGAAGGCGAAACGGTAGTCGTGGGCATCCAGAACGCTCAGGGCAGCACGTTGATGACACTGGCGGACCTTTCCATCATCACGGCCGAGGTCAAAGTCGACGAGACCGATATTGTGAATGTCGCCCTCGGCCAACCGGTGGACGTGTCGGTAGACGCGTTGCCGGGCAAGGTTTTCCCGGGTGTGGTGACCGAAGTCGGCGACCAGGCGATTCTGCGCTCGACCGGTATCGCGACCAGTCAGAGCACGACGGGCACCGAAGAGGCGAAGGATTTTAAGGTGGTGGTGACGCTCTCCAACCCGCCGCCGGAATTGCGGCCGGGGTTGTCAGCGACCGCCAAAATTACCACCGCGCGGCGGCAGGATGTAATCGCCATTCCTATCCAGGCCCTGACCATGCGCGACCCAACCGCATCCAAAGGCGGCGCGATGCAGACCGTAAATGCCGCATCCACTGAGGATGGCGCAGCCCCGGCCTCCGGCGCGCAGGACAAAACCACGCAGGGCGTATTCGTCCTGCGGGCGCACGGTAGCAAACTGGAATCGCAGTTTGTCCCGGTCACGACCGGCATCACCGGGTCAACCGATATCGAAGTGACCAGCGGCCTGAAACCAGGCGATGAGGTGGTTATCGGGCCCTATAAAGTGCTGCGCACGCTGAAGAACGACGTGAAGCTCAAGCGCGACAATGCAGCCGCAACCCAGAGCACGGAATCGTCGTAACAGGAGCACAGGATGGCACTCGATACCAGCAGCGCGGCCCAAGCCAACGCGGCTGTGGACGGCACCCAGGGAGAGGTCATCGTGGTTGAGGACCTCTGGAAGACCTACACCATGGGGCTCGACCAGCAGGTCAATGCACTGTGCGGCATCACGCTGCATATCCGGCACAATGAGTACGTCGCCATCATGGGTCCGTCGGGATCGGGTAAATCGACACTGATGAATCTGATTGGCTGCCTGGACACGCCGACCAAGGGAAAGTATTGGTTGAGCGGCCATCTGGTCAGCGAGTTGAACGACGATGAGTTGGCGCGTATCCGTAATCGCGAAATTGGCTTTGTGTTCCAGACTTTCAATCTGCTGGCCCGGGCCACCGCCCTGCACAATGTGGAGCTGCCGTTGATTTATAACGGAACGCCGGCCGCTGAGAGAATCGAGCGGGCCAAGGCGGCCTTGCGCTCGGTCAATCTGGAAGCGCGCATGGACCACAAGCCCAACGAGCTGTCTGGCGGACAACGTCAGCGCGTGGCGATCGCGCGCGCCCTGGTAAACAGGCCGTCTATCATTCTGGCCGATGAGCCGACCGGCAATCTTGACTCCAAGACCGGGGATGAGATCATGGCGCTCTTCGACGAGCTACACGCCAAGGGCAATACCATCATTCTGGTGACGCACGAGCCAGACATCGCCGAGTACGCTCATCGGGTAGTGCACATTCGCGATGGAATGATCGCCTCCGATGCCGTCTCCGCCCGGGGCCGGGCGATCAAGGCCTAACGATTGCGTGGGCGTTAAAAACGATGTGCGAACTAGCTTTGTGCGTCACTCATCTTTAAGTCCCCCCTCTGTATCAACCACAAAGGGTGGGTAGTACAGAGGGGGGACCTTTACCCCGACCTTTACCCCTGGCCCGCGCCCAGATCCGATTTATCTTCCCGACCACAAAGCGGACGCGTTTAATTTTCAATCCCCGCCACCTCAACTCCTTCCATCCCGCGCCGATAGATTGGCTAAGTGGGTCACGGGAGTCGAGGCAGGATGTTATTTGCTCCTGCGTAATCTCGGCCCGCTGATGGAAGCGAGGGGTGGACGATGAATCAGCCGATGTTATCGAACCGAGAACAAGGTCGCTGGGCGCCTGCAGGCCGGCCTCCCGGCGCTCCACTGCCCGAACTGGTTTCACGCTCGCTGGCGATGCGCCGGGTTTGCGAGCAGCTGCAACAGGTTGGGCCGCGGGTACGGCTGGCGCTGATTGAGGGAGAAGCAGGCACCGGCAAGCATCTTCTCGCCAGGCACATCCAGGCACGCCACGCGGCCCCGGGTATGCTTGTCGCCGAGGAAGCATCGAGCCTCTTTACCGGCGACCCCCATCCCGCCAGCGATCTGCGACCCGAGCCACTACGCGCGGCCATCCGCAGGGCAGGCGACGGTGTCCTCTTGATCCGAAACATCGACGAATTAGCGGCCGAACCACAAGCCCAGCTTTTACGGTATATCCGTTCCTTCGAAACTTCGCTCTCTGCGGACAAGCCGGGCGCCTTGCCATCGCCATCGCAGGTAATCTGCACCGCGCGCCGCCCCCTGCGCAGCCACGTTTTGACCGGTGTGTTCCTGCCCGAAATCTACTACCGCTTAAGTGCCGTTTCCTTTTCGCTACCTGCGCTCCGCGACCGCAAAGAAGACATTCCTTCTCTGGCACAAACCTTCATTGATACCGTCTCCCGCGAACAGCAAAGACCCTTACAGGGCCTCGGCCCCGGTTCGCTGCCCATCTTGCTGCGCCATCTCTGGCCGGGAAACGTTCGTGAACTCGAAAGCGTGGTGCGGGCCGCCTGTCTTTCGTGCGAAGGTCAGTGGCTGCGACCCATCGATCTGGTCATCCTGCCGCTCGAACCGGCCGGCGCCAGAGACGGTGACCCAGCTCCGCCCGAAAACTTTACCCTCGATGGCGTTGTTCGCCGCCATATTCTGCAGGTGCTGAAGGCCTGCGACGGCAACAAAGCACGCGCCGCCTCCAAGCTGGGTATTAGCCGTTCCACGCTCTATCGCATGCTCGAAACCGATATCGCCCTGCCCATGCAAACCCCCGACACCAAACACGAAGCCATGATTCCATCGCCCAGCATCGCGCACCACGATTAAGGCAGTTTCGCAATTGGTGTTGACCGAACCCGGATTTCCTGTGGATGTTGGGTGAACCACTGAGCTGCATGCGGCTTTCCGCGAAGAAATTCGCACATAATTGTTCTCGGCCAGTGCTGCGCCGAAGAAAATCCGGGAAGCATTAGGCCTCTTGGTGGTTTTCTCCCCAGGAAAACCACGCCTCGCGATCCTTAATCAAACCACCGTAATTGAGAAACTGCCCTGGCCTTGCCCTGTTCGCTCGCACAAATAGCCGATACACTTTCTTTATAGCTACTTGAGAGTTCAGGAATCCGTTTGTTACGAATACCCAGCCGTTTCGCCGCACGCTTCATCTTGTTCGCTCTTGCCCCCGGCGTTCTGCTCGCCGCCCAAAGCACTTCGAGCGCACCCGCCCCGCTCCCTCTCAATGAGCGCATCAAAACGCTGAACGCCATCTTCTCCGACCAGTGGGAAGACCGTCTCAAGCATGACCCGGAGTTCGCCTCCTCCATCGGCGATAAGCGTTACAACGACCAGCTCGCAGATGTTTCTGTGCAGGCCTATAACGAGTTCCTCGCGCGCAATCGAGGTTTTTTGAGCCGCCTGGCAGAAGTGGATACCACCGGCATGCCCGCGCAGTTGGAGTTGAGCAAAGAGCTATTGGTGCGCGAGCTGATCGAAGACCAGCAAGAAGCGCGCTTCAAACCCTGGGAAATGCCGGTGAACCAATTCAACGGCATCCAGGTTAATCTCCCGCAACTTGTCCCTCAGCTTAGTTTCGCCTCGGTGAAGGACTACGACGATTACATAGCTCGTCTCAAACAGGTGCCGCTGGCCTTTCAACAGACCACCGACAACATGTCCATCGGCATGGATGATCATCGCGAGCCGCCCGCTTACCTGATGCAAAAGGTGCTGCTTGAGGTGAACGCAATCACCAGCCAGAAGCCGCAGGATGGGCCGTTCGCCCTGCCCCTGCAGAAGTTTCCCGCAGCGGTTTCACCCACCCAGCAGGAACGCATTCGCGAAGAAATGCTTGCCGTGATCGCCCGGCAGGTGATTCCGGCCTATGTGCGCTTTGGCAAGTTTTTGCAATCGCAATACATTCCCGCTGGCCGCAGCGATCCCGGGATCTGGTCCCTTAGCGATGGCGACGCGTATTATCGCTTTCTCGTCAAACAGTCCACCACCACCGATCTGACGCCGGCAGAAATTCACCAGATCGGCCTCGACCAGGTGAAACAAGATGAGGAACAGTTGCTGGCGATTGCTCATAAGCTTGGCTTCACCGACGTGAAAGCCCTGGAGAGCGCCGCGGCAAAAAATCCCAAGCTGTACCCCAGCAGCAAAGATCAACTGCTCGACGCTTATCGCGCAGCACTCGATCAAATGCGGCCTAAACTTCCCCAGCTTTTTGGCCGTTTGCCGAAGGCGCCGTTGATCGTGATGCCAGTGCCGTCGTATCTCGAAAAGGATCAGGCAGCCGCCTACTACTACCACGGGACACCCGACGGTTCCCGGCCGGGTACGGTCTACATCAACACTTACAAATTCGAGACGCGGCCTCTGTTTTCTGTCGAAACGATCGCTTATCACGAAGGACTGCCCGGACACCACCTGCAGATTTCCATTCAGCAGGAGCTCACCGGCATTCCCGAATTTCGCAAATTTACCGAGTACACCGCCTACACCGAAGGGTGGGGACTCTATGCCGAGCGGCTGGGCAAAGATGTCGGATTTTATCAGGACTCCTATAGCGATTACGGTCGCCTGGAAGCCGACATCTGGCGGGCCGTGCGCCTGGTTGTGGACACAGGCGTCCACTCCCAGCACTGGACCCGCGACCAGATGGTCGATTACTTCCATCAGCACACGGCCATTCCTGAGATCGATGTGCAAGCGGAAACAGATCGTTATATCGCCTGGCCGGCCCAGGCGCTGGGTTACAAAATAGGCCAGCTCAAGCTGCTGGAACTGCGAGCCAAAGCCCAGAAGGCGTTAGGGGATCGTTTCGACCTCCGCGCATTTCACGATCAGGTGCTCGATTCGGGGGCGCTCCCCCTGGATATTTTGGAGCAGCGGATCGATACCTGGATCGCAACACAAAAGTAAGTCAGGAGAGTTCGATGGGTACATTCACAAGCAGTCAGCCGCTTGCCGGCCTCAAGGTAGCGATCCTCGGCGCCGGGAAAATGGGCGGAATTCTGCTGCAGGCGTTTCTTAAATCCAAAGTCCTGGAGGCAGACCAGATCGTCGCCACCGTGGGTCACGCCGATCGTGCCGGGCAGCTCTCTGCGCAATGGGGGGTCGATGTATCCACAGACAATGTGGCCGCGGCGGAAGCGGCCGACCTGATCCTGATCGGCGTTAAGCCCATCCAGGTCCCTGAGCTCATTAAGCAGATTCGTCCTTCGCTGACGCCGGGAAAGCTTTTAATTTCGATTGCGGCGTCGGTGCGCACTACGGCCATCGAAGAAGCCGCGGGCATGAACATCGGTGTGGTCAGGGCAATGCCCAATACCCCGTCCATGCTGGGTGCTGGCATCGCCGCGATCAATCGCGGGCGGTTCGTGACCGACGAGCAGTTGGATCTTGCCTCGTTTCTCTTTACCACCATCGGCCGCACGGTCGTCGTCGAAGAGAAGCACATGGATGCGGTCACCGGCCTCTCGGCCAGCGGGCCGGCCTATATTTACATCATCATCGAATCATTGGCGGAAGCGGGCGTTAAGGTCGGACTGCCGCGCGATGTGGCGACCTTGCTGGCGGCTCAAACCACCTTTGGCGCAGCCAAGATGGTGCTCGAAACCGGCTACCATCCGGCTTTGCTGAAAGACGCGGTCACCACGCCTGCCGGCTGCACCATCGATGGCATCCTCGAGTTGGAAGAAGGCGGCCTGCGTGTGACGCTGATCAAAGCTGTGATGCGCGCCACCCAGCGCGCTAAGGAACTCGCCGGGTAGAATAAGCCAAGGAGTGGCGATGAGTTCTGTCCATGCGCTTCCGGGCACCGCCCTCGCAACCCACAAACGATCGAGCGCGCTGCCGCGTTTCGCTTGGGGCGTCTTAGCCTATAACGTGCTGGCGGTTTTGTGGGGAGCGGTGGTGCGCGCCACCAGCTCGGGGGCTGGCTGCGGCGATCATTGGCCGCTTTGTAACGGCGTGGTGCTGCAGATACATCCTCGCCTGGCCACGATCATCGAACTGGCTCATCGCCTGAGCAGCGGTCTTACGCTTCCTTTGGTTTTGGTGTTACTGGTGTGGACCTATCGTGCAACCGTCTCGGGCCATTTTGCCCGGGGCCTGGCCATCGCCGCCACCGTGTTTACGCTGAACGAAGGGCTGTTGGGAGCCCTGCTGGTGGTGTTTCGGCTGACTGCGGATAACCGCTCGCCGGCCCGGGCGGTTTATCTTTCGCTGCACCTGGCCAACACCTTGATGATGCTGGGCGCACTCGCGCTGGCCGCACATTTCCTTTCGCGCAGAGACGCCTTCCGTTGGAGCGAGGTTCGCTTTACGCAGCTGCCGCTCGCTGTCACCGGGCTGGTCGCCATACTGGTGGTAGGGGCGACCGGAACCCTGGCTGCGCTGAGCGATACCCTCTTCCCTGCTGTCTCTCTGCGCGCCGCGTTGACCCAGGACTTTTCCGCTAGCGGCGGTTGGCTATTACGTCTGCGCATTGTTCATCCAGGCGCCGCGGTGCTGGCGGGGCTGTTCATTATTTGGCTGTTGGCCAGGAGCTTTTCGCGGCCGAGCGAGCGGCAACTGGCGGTTTGGGTGGGTGGTCTGTTGGCTTTGCAGTTCGGTTTGGGCCTGCTTGACGTTGCGCTCCTGGCGCCGGTCTGGATGCAGGTTATTCATCTGCTGGGTGCTGATCTTTTGTGGATCGCGCTAACCGTGCTCGCCGCCAGAGTCTGCGTTTTGAGCAAAACCGGCTAACCCACAGGCACGAAATAGTGGGTTAGCCGGTTTTGCGACGGCGGCTGGGTTTGGCTTCTGCAACCTCAGAGGATTTCGGGGCTTTCCTGGTCCCGGCGTCTACCAGCGTGGGAGCAGCAGCGGCGGGCGCTCCCCGCTCCGCGATGCTCTTCTTGAGCGCATCCATCAAATCGATCACCGGCGCCAACTTTGCCTTGTGCGGCTGACCGGAAACGACCTGCCCTGCTTGCTTGGTCTCAATCAGTGCCAACACCCGCTGCTGATATTCGTCCTTGTACTGCTCAGGATTAAAGCCAGCTTTAAGCTGCTCAATAAACTGTTCCGCCAACTGCAGCTCGGGCTTCTGCAAGGTCAGATTTTCCGTCTTGCCATATTCGGCTATTTCCCGAACCTCTGCTGGAAAATAGAGCGTGTGCAAGATGATGCCCTGGTGATAAGGCCGCATGAGCACGATCTGCTCACGCTGGTGCAGCGTGACCTTGGCAATGGCAGCCACGTTGAGCTTTTCCATCGCTTGCAGCAATAACCCGTAGGCGCGACGCCCCGGATCCTCGGGAGCCGAGTAATACGAGGACTGGTAATAGATCGGGTCGACCTCGCTGAGGCTGACGAATTGCGTGATCTCCATGGCTTCCGACGAATCGGCTTCCAGGGTCTTCAACTCTTCGCTGCTGACCAGCACGTAGCTGTCCTTGTCAACCTGGTATCCCTTGGCGAGTTCACTGCGCTCAACGACGCGATCACAGGTAGGGCAAAATACCTGCTGCTTGATGCGTGAGCCGCAAACTTCGTGAATCTGGTTGAAACTGACATGCTCCTCGCGTGCGGCCGCATATAGCCGTACTGGCACTGAGACCAGGCCAAACGAGATGTAGCCCTTCCAGACAGTCGACGCCATAAGCACTCCTGAGGGGATAAGATATCGTCCGGGCGCGCCTGCGAGCAACCTTTAAATCGCTCGGCCCGGTGACACAGAGAATGCGCCCCGTGACTACAAAGTCAACATTTTCAAGATGTTAGTGCTTCATCGGTCACGCGTTTGGGGCTTAGACGGTGAATGCGCTGCAGGATCATGCTCGCCGAGTACGCTGCCCCGAACCCATTATCGATA
Organism: uncultured Acidobacteriaceae bacterium; assembly: GCA_963834445.1. Classification (GTDB taxonomy): domain Bacteria; phylum Acidobacteriota; class Terriglobia; order Terriglobales; family Acidobacteriaceae; genus PALSA-350. The sequence continues at coordinate 296,249 of CAWIBU010000009.1, read as the reverse complement.
TTAACTACCGTCACATTGGGCGAGCAGGAATTCAGCATACCCAACAGGGCGGCGATGCCACCAAACGCCGCTCCGTAACCCACGCTCGTGGGCACCGCGATGACCGGTGCTGCGACTAAGCCACCCACCACGCTTGGCAGCGCGCCCTCCATCCCGGCACAAACAATCACCACTTCGGCCTCGCGCAAGACTTCGCGATGAGCGAGCAGGCGGTGCAAACCGGCGACGCCCACGTCGTAAATGCGGCGGACCCGTGCGCCCATTACCTCGGCCGTGACGGCCGCTTCTTCGGCGACGGGTAGGTCGCTGGTGCCGGCACAGAGCACGGCGAGCGTGCCTGACGCGCTGGCCGGCGATGCCTGCCGCAAGGCAACGATGCGGGCTACGTCATGATACTCGGCTTCGGGAACCAGTGCTTTGACGGCCGCAAACGCAGCCTCATCGGCACGAGTCGCCATCACATCCCCGCCCATTGCCGCCATACGGAAAAAAATCTCGCCTACCTGTTCGGCCGTCTTGCCAGCCGCGTAGATCACCTCTGGCAGCCCCATGCGCAGTTGGCGATGATGGTCGATCTTGGCGAAGCCAGCTTCCTCATAGGGCAGATTAGCGAAGCGCTCCATCGCCTCTTCCGGGCGCAAGCCACCGTCGCGCACGCGCTGCAGCATGGCCAGGATGGTATCGCCAGTCATGAGCTCACCTCGGTCTTTAAAGATGTGCCGGCTGGCTCGCGTGCCCGCCAGGCAGCCATCGCCGCTTGCATCACCGCTTTCAGCGGCACACCAAAGGCGATCGCCGCGCTTCGACAATCTTCAAACTCGGGCGCGGCGTTCCACTCTTCTCCCTGCCAGGAGCCGGTCTTCATATGAATCACCCCGTATTCGGTCGCCACCGGCGTGGTTTCACGGGCCAGAATGACCCGGGTCTCCTCGCGCACGCGGATACCCAGCGTCGTGGTCTCGCGAAACATTAACTGCTGCAGATCGACGGCATCGCCCGCCTTACAGAGCACTGTAAGCAGGGTCCCCAGCCGCCCCTTCTTCATAGTCACGGGCGAGCTCATCACGTCGAGCGCGCCGCGCTCTAAAAGCAATTGCGAAGTGTGGGCGAGAACCTGGGGACTTAAATCGTCGACGGCGCACGCCAGCACCGTCACTTTGTCTTCGCTGAACCGCGGCGCATCGGCAACCTCGCCAACACTCACGCGCAATACGTTAGGAAAGCGCTCAGGGTTGCGTGTCCCGGCGCCATAGCCAATCGCCTGCGTCCGCATCACGGGCATTGCGTCAAATCGGCAGTCCAGCGCGCGCAGCAAAGCTGCGCCCGTGGGGGTGACCAGCTCTACCTGCACGTGGGCAGAGTAGATTGGCAGATTCTTGAGCAACTCCGCGGTGGCAGGTGCGGGTACAGGAAAGCGCCCGTGCGCGCAGTTGACGAAGCCACCGCCTACATTCACCGGAGAGCAATACCAGGCATCCAGATCCAGTGCATCCGCGGCGGCTGCGCTGCAGGCTATGTCGACTATGGCATCGACCGCACCCACCTCGTGAAAATGAACCTGTTCGGGGGGAACGCCGTGGATGTGGCCCTCTGCCTCGGCTAGCAACCGAAATGCATTCAAGCTGAGAGCACGGGCACGATCAGTAAGGTCCGCATGCCTGAGCAGGTGGCGAATCTGAGGCAGGTTCCGCCCATGTTCGTGCTTATGCTCTTCGTGCCCATGCGCATGGCTGTGGCCGTGGTCATGAAGATGATCGTGTTCCTGCTCGATGGCGCCGGTCGCGGCCGGGGGTTCGTGCAGCTGGCCCTTGACCATGACATCGATTTTTGTCGATTGAATCCCGCTGCGGTTCACGCGGATAACGCGCAACTCCGCGCCCAACGCGAGCGAAGCAGCGGTTCGTTGCAGCAACTCAACGGGCGCCCCCGCATCGACCAACGCGCCCATTAACATGTCGCCGCTGATCCCGGCAAAGCATTCCAGGTAGCCAATCCGCATACGTCTCAGTCACCTGTCCCGCGGATGGCAAACCCGGTCAGCACCTCGATGGGCAGCACTTCGTTCATGGAACCGGAACGGTATCCTTCGCAATCGAGCGACACGTACCGGAAGCCGGCAGCGCGCACGACGGTGGCCATCGCCTTCATTCTTCCCCGCTGAAGAACGTTGGCCATCTCTTCTTCCGCAACCTCGATACGCGCAATAGAACCGTGGTGTCGCACGCGAAATCGTTTGAGCCCGAGGCCGCGCAGCGCATCCTCGGCTTGTTCAATCATGCGCAGCGCCTCCGGCGTCACCCGGCGGCCATATTCCATGCGCGAAGAGAGGCAAGCCGAAGCCGGCTTGTCCCATACGCGCAGCCCTGCCTGCTGAGCCAGGCCACGCACATCAGCCTTGGTGAGGCCCGCCTCGGCCAGCGGTGCAGTCACCCTGTGTTGTGCCGCTGCTTTATGGCCGGGACGAAAATCCTGGCCATCATCCAGATTCAATCCGTAGGCCAGAGCCTGAAAGCCGGTGCGCTCCAGTTCCTGCTCGAGCACGGTGAAGAGCTCATCTTTGCAATGGAAGCAGCGATCAGGCCCATTGACCGCGTACTCTTCTCGGTCCAACTCGTGGGTTTCGATAGCCTCTAAAGGGATGCCGTGTTCCTGGGCAAATGCGCGCGCGTCGCTGAATTGCGAGCGCGCCAGGCTGGCGGAGTCGGCGATCACGGCCAGCATCGTCGATCCCAGAACGCCATGCGCCGCGTAGGCCAGGTAGGCGGAATCGACGCCCCCCGAATACGCGACAATGACGCTTCCCAGCTCACGTAACCTCGCCTGCAGAGCAAGCTTCTTGTGTTCGAGGCTGCTTGCTTCGGTGCTCGGTATGTTTCCGGGTTGAGTCATCGCCTCGTTACCAGTCCCTCACTCCACACCGTGCGATGCCGCAAGGTTGCTGCCAGATGCTTGAGTGGCCCAGCGGCCAATGCCCTTGCGCGTTATGGGCAACCTGATCGCGTTCCAAGTAGACTGGAAGACGATGTGGTTCTCGGCTCTCAAGTCTCCTCTTACTGCGCACGACCGTCTTGAGCGGCGCCGCCTGATTCTCGCAGATTCGGTGTCTCTGGTCACCCTCTTTGCGATCACGGCATTGCTGGCCGTACTGACCAACTATCTCTACCAATCTTACGCCTCCCACCAGGTCGCCTTGGCCAACCGCTGGCTGGAACGCGGCGAGCAGGCTTTGCGAGATGGCAAGCCGCAGGTAGCCATCGACGCCCTAAGTTCCGCACTGGCTTATTCCCCCAGTCAGCGCAGCACAGAGATCAAACTGGCGGAGGCCCTTGCGGCCGCTGGGCGCGTCCAGGAAGCTACCGTTTATTTCAACGCGCTGCTGGAGAGCGAACAGGGAAATGGGCTGATTAATCTGCAACTCGCCCGGCTGGCCGCTCGCCAGGGTAACCCGAATGAAGCCATCAGCGATTACCAGAAGGCGATTTACGGAAACTGGGAGGGTGACGGGTATGTTCGCCGCCGGGAGGTTCGCCTTGAGCTGATCAACTACCTGACTGAACATCAATTGTTTGACCAGGCACGCAGCGAGTTGCTGGTGGCCTCGGGCAATGCTCCGCAAGAGGACATCAGCATTCAATTGGAAATTGCCCGCCGCATGGAGCAGGCTCAGGACCCGGGCGACGCCCTGCACCTTTACAAGATGCTTCTTCGACATCATGGAAACCTGCGCGAGGCGCTGGAGGGCGCCGGCAATACCGCCTTCCAGCTCGGGCGTTATGCGGAGGCAAAGCGGTACCTCGCACGCTCGGTTGAGAGCGCACGCGAGGATGAGGCGCCGAGTCCCGAAGTCGAACAAAGTCGCGAGCGGTTGAATGAAGCCACCCGCCTGCTGCTGTTGTACCCATCCTCCCGACTCAGCGCGCACGAACAGAATGTCCGCATCCTGGCCGACCGCAAGCTGGCTATGGCGCGACTGGCACAGTGCACACGAGATAATCCTTTGCCGTTGGCCGCTGATAACGGGGAAACGGCAACACCTGGGGCGCCTGCAAAATCGCACGATGGATCGCAGAATGGACCGCAGGATAAGTCGATTGCTTCCCTTGCCAATCCGCTGAAGAACTTCGCTTCCCGTTTTTCGCGCCATCCCGCGGATAACACCGCCAATCAAAAGGCAGCACCCTCCGCAACGGCTCTTCTGCAGGGGTTGGCTGATCGCTGGAATGAGCTACCCTCCAAGATGGCGGTGGCCGATCTGGATAGCAATCCCGATCTGGCCCAAACCCAGCTTCAGCTCGTCTACGACACAGAACTGGTCACGCAGCAGGTGTGCGGTGAGCCGGGTGGCGATGACGCATTGCTCTTGAAAATTGCCCAGGCGCCGAACCAGGTGGAACAGGAATGACCACGTCCGCAGAGACATCGCCCGGCATCGACCCGGTGGCGATGGCAGAGGAAAAAAGCTATAAGCCAAACCCCGCCGAGGTTCAGCGCTTGGCGCCCAATCGGGATGAGCGGCTTTTCCTGGTGCTTTCCATTTTTATCGGTATTATTTCGGGCCTCCTGGTTGTCTGCTTCCGCGTCGCCATCAATTGGATCCAGGTACTCACGCTGGGGTCGGCCCCACATCCCGGGCAGATCCGTTTACTTATTGTGCCGATGGTTGTTGGGCTCGTGGTTGCGGCGCTGGTACAACTTGTCTTTCCTGGCGCGCGCGGCAGCGGCATCAACCAGACCAAGGCTGCGCTTTACATCTACAACGGCTATATCTCGTTCCGGACGGTGATCGGGAAGTTCCTGACGTCGGCTCTCGCTATTGGGGGCGGCTTCTCCCTGGGGCCCGAAGACCCATCGCTGCAAATTGGAGCGGGTGTGGCTTCGATGATCAGCCGGCGCCTGAACCTCTCTCGGGAGCGGTTGCGTATGTTTGCGCCCATTGGCGCTGCGGCTGGCCTGGCCGCCGCTTTCAACGCGCCCATCTCGGCGATTCTTTTCGTCGTGGAGGAAGTGATCGGGCGGTGGAGCGCGGTCGTTCTGGGATCGATTGTGCTCTCCGCCATCTCAAGCGTGGTGGTCGCGCGTGAATTCTGGGGCCCGGAACCGATGTTCCGTATACCGTCGGTCACGCTGAAGGGTCCGCAGGAACTGCTGGCCTACGTGGTGCTGGGCGTCGCCGGGGGGGTTGCGTCCGTCGTCTTTTCAAAGGCGCTCGGGTATTCTAGACCGAAGCTACGTTCCCTTCCCCGCTGGACCCACTATTGCCAACCGGGGATCGCCGGCTTCATCGTGGGAGCCATCGCTTATTTCGGCATGCCGCAGGTAATGGGCCCGGGCTACAGCGTGATTGACCAGGCGATTCACGGGCAGTACACCTGGAAGTTTCTGCTGTTGCTGGTTCTGCTCAAGATTGTCGCCACGACCATCTCGTTTTCCAGCGGCACACCCGGTGGAATGTTTGCCCCCACCCTGTTTATCGGGGCTATGCTGGGCGCTTCGATCGGCACCTTCGAAAAGATCTACTTCCCCCATTTCCCAATTTCGGTTGGTTCTTATGCGTTAGTGGGGATGGGGGTTTTGTTCGCTGCGTTTCTGCGCGTCCCCCTGACCTCGGTTTTCATGGTGCTGGAGGTGAGCGGGAACTACTCCATCGTGCTGCCTGTAATTCTGGCCAACACCATTGCGTACCTGGTGTCTCGTAGTTTGCAGCCATATCCGATTTTCGAGACGTTTACCCACCAGGATGGCCTCGATTTGCCCTCTATGGAGGAGCAGCGCGAGGAGAGCGTGTTGCATCTGGAGGATGCCCTGCGGCCGGTGAACGTGCCCATTTTTGCCGCTTCGGCCCCGTTGCAGGAGGTGTCTGCCAGCCTGGCAGCTTTTGACGCGCCAATGTTTTTGGTCAAGTTGCAGGATGGTTCGTGGTACTCCATGACGCGGGGCGAGTACACGGCGATCGCGGCCACGCAGACGGCGGACACGCCGCTGGAGCGGGCGCTCAAGCCTGATCGCGCGCCGCTGCTGTTTCCGGATATGCCGTTGGATAGTGCGATTCCGTATCTGGCGCGCTGGCCGGTTCTGCCAGTACAGAATCGGGCCAGTAAGGGAACGCTGGAGGGAATCGTGTCGCTGGAGGATGTGCTGGGGCGGTATCAGCGGCAATAGGGGCCCTTCACAGGCCATTCACTCCGCTGCGGTCCGAGGAGGTGCGTGAGAACTAGCTTTGGAAAAACCTTTCTCCTGTCAGTAAGGCGAGTGACTTTTGCGCCCGTCTCTCAAGCAGACCTTTTAGCCCGTCCCTCAAGCAAACTTTTTAGCCCGTCCCTCAAGCAAACTTTTTAGCCCGTCCCTCAAGCAAACTTGTCATCCCGACCGTAGCGCAGCGAAGTGGAGGGACCTGCGGTGCGCCTTAACCCCAAACCAAGGCCCTACGAGTGAGCTCGCGAACCTTTCCCGGAGATAATCTGGTCTCGGCGTAGGTCCAGCATGCAGTGGCGACTACAGATTCTTCGTTCGCAGAATAAGGCCGTCGGGGAAGGTCTGTGAGCTCACTTGGAGGGCCTTGGTTTGGGGTAAAGGCGCACCGCTGATCCCTCCACTTCGCTGCGCTACGATCGGGATGACAAGTTTGCTTGAGGGACGGGCTAAAAAGTTTGCTCGCGTGTCGGCCTTAAAAGTCACTCGCCTTACTGGCAGGGGAAGGGTTCCCTAATGCAGTTCTCACACATGCTCTGAAGCCCATACCCTTTGGGAACAGAGTTTTTCCGCAGTCTGCCAATCTCGAAAGAACCGGGATGACAGTATTTCTGGATGGGCCCTTTCGTGGAAATTGCTCGCTTTAAAGAAAATCTGTCACCCCTGCCTGCATTTACCATTCTCACGCTGGCGGTGCTGCTGGTCCATGGCTACCACCCGCTTGCCGATGATGGGGCCGTGTACGCAGCCGGAATCAAAAAACTGGTTGATCCGCGGCTCTACCAGACAGATGCCGTTTTCGCCCTGGCGCCTACCAATCTGTCCATCTTTGCCCATGTTCTGGCTGCGCTCGTTCGCTGGACCCACCTGCCCTTACCCGCGCTCTTGCTGCTCTGTTATCTAGCCTCGATTTATCTCTTTTTGCTCGGCTCCTGGAAAGTCGCCGCGCGTGTTTTCCGCGACAGCTCGTCGCGATGGGGCGCCGTCTTGCTAGCAGCGTGCTGCTTTACCTTGCCTGTGGCTGGAACTTCGCTTGGCATCATGGATCCCTACGTCACGGCGCGCTCCTTCTCTCTACCGCTCACCCTGTTTGCCCTCGCAGCCGTTCTCGAGGAGCGATGGATCCGGGCTGGCCTGTGGCTGGCATTAGCCGCGCTGCTGCATCCGCTAATGGCCGCCTACGCGGCCATAGCCATGCTGACGGTTGCGCTCCCGAAACGAAAGCTTGTGCTCTTTGGGCTCGGGTGGCTCCTGAGTGCCGTAATCTTCCTCATTACCCGCCATCCCGACCCTAGCCTGGCCTACAACCAGGCTGCTCTCAGCCGTTCTTATTTCTTTCTCTCCAGTTGGCAATGGTACGAATATCCCGGCTTGCTGCTGCCGCTGCTACTACTGGGCTTCGCCGCATATCGTGGGTGGTCATTGGCCGGCGCCGCTACGGTGCTGGGCAGTTGTGCCTTGCTTGTTTCCCTCTGCTTTGTGCATCGCAGCGGCAGCCTGCTGCTCGCCCGGTTCCAGGTGCTGCGCATCTTCCAACTGGTCTATCTCATCGGTGTCTTGCTGGCCGGAGGCATGTTGGGCAAGCTAGCCCACAAACGTGCCCTCACTGTCCTCTATGTGGCGATCGCGCTGGTCTTATTCACCGGCCAGCTCCTCACCTACCCAGCCTCCAACCACATCGAGTGGCCAGGGACGGCCCCGGCGAATCCCTGGCAACAGGCATTTCTCTGGATTCGCGCCCACACTCCCAACGATGCGATCTTCGCCCTGGATAACGATTACATCGAGACGCCGGGCGAGGATGCCCAGGGCTTCCGCGCCACCGCCGAACGAAGCGCGGTCGCTGACTATTTTAAAGACGGCGGCATCGCCAGCAATTTTCGCGCGGCAGCCGTGCCCTGGTTACAAGGTTCGCAGGCCACGGTCCACCTCAACAACGCCAGCGATGCGCAGCGACTGGCCCGGCTCAAGCCGTTCGGCGTTAGCTGGATCGTTCTGCCCGCGCAGGCCGCCACGGCCTTTTTCTGTCCATTCGTCAACGCAGGTGTACGCGTGTGCCGCATTGGCGCAAAATAACAGTGGTGAGAAGTCCATGTTAACGCTGTACCAGAGAATGATTTTTGGCTATGTTCTTCTGCTGGCCCTTCTGCTCGCCGTCGGCGTGCACGATGCGCGTTCGCTTCACCAGGCGGCGGCGCTCGACCACCAACCGGCTGTCGCCCTGCTTGCGCAGCGGGCCACCCTCATCGCAATCCTCTGCGTGCTCAGCGGCGCCCTCATCGCGGGCGGCTTTCTGGTGTCTATCATCCGGCCCATCCGTCGCACCGCAGCCGCCGCACGGCGCATCGGGCAGGGTGAACTGCAACAACGCATCGAGTGGCGCAGCCGGGATGACCTGGGCAGTATCGCGACCGAGCTCAATCGCATGGCGGTGCGGCTGCGCGATCTGCGCGACACCGAATACGGCCGTAAGCAAATGGACCAGCAACTTTCCGATGCCGTGGTGCAATCCATCTTTGAACCAGTCATCGTCACCGATGCCAAAGGCCACGTGTTGAAGCTGAATCAGGCGGCCAGCGAAGTACTGGGCGAGAAAGCGGCCGCCGATCGCATGGCGCTAACCAATACTCCGGGCGGAGAACGCATCCTGCGCGCCGTGCGCGATGCGGTTTCCATGCGGCAATCCATTGCCAGCGCGGATGAAGCCGCCATGCTGCCCATGAAGCTGGGCGAAGGCCAGCGCAGCTATCGCCTGCGCACCACGCCCATGCGCGATCTCGATGGCAAATTGCTCGGCGCGGTCAGCGTACTGGAAGACATCACGGAAATGCAGGACATCGATCGCTTCAAGACTCGGTTCCTCAGCATCGCTTCGCAGAAGCTTCGCCAGCCCCTGGAGCAGCTTCGCCTAAGCCTGTACACGCTGATCTCCGGGTTCGCCGGCGAGCTGCGTCCGTTGCAAGCGGACGTGATCCGAGGAGCCGAGGAAGAAGCAGAACGCCTCAACGACCTCATGTCCGATCTGATCGAGGTCTCGGAACTCGATACTGGCCGGCGCGAACTCCGGATGGATAGATTCCGGCCCATCGATATCCTACGCGACGCCTATTCGCGAGCGCGCGATGATGTCCGCGCCAAGAATATCGATGTAGAGATCCAGGCCTTCACCGACCTGTCGCACGTGAACGGAGATCGACGGGCCCTGCGCAGCATCATGGACAACCTCATGACCAACGCCGTCCGCTACACGCCCGAGAATGGAACCATCCATCTGCAGGCAAAGGAGCAGGAGGACAAGGTGCAATTCATCGTGAGGGATTCTGGCCGGGGCATCGAGGCGGAGAGATTACCCACGATCTTCGGCCGCTTCAACGCAGCGGACAACCAGGATACGGGACAGGGGACGGGCCTGGGCCTCGCCCTGGTGCGCCGGCTGGTCGAGTTACTCGGTGGGCAAATCTCCGTCGAAAGCCGGCTCGGCCATGGCGCAACCTTCAGCTTCACGCTTCCCGTAGCCACCACGATGGCCACGCGCCACCCGATCGAAATCGGCTAAGCTTCGCAAGGGACATGACCAACATCGCAACCGACATCACACCCGCCGCGCTCGAACCGGCAACCCTGCGCGTCTACATTGGCGCCGCGCCCGGTGTGGGCAAAACTTTCCAGATGCTCGAAGATGCCCACCTGATGCGCAAACGGGGCATCGATGTCGTGATTGGGCTGATCGAGTCCCACGGCCGGAAGGACACCCAGGACCAGGTAAAAGATCTCGAAATCATTCCCCGGCGGGCTATCCCTTATCGCTCCGTGATTTTGGAGGAAATGGATCTGGACGCGATTCTTGCCCGCCATCCGCACACCTGCCTGGTAGATGAGCTGGCCCACACCAATGTGCCGGGGTCGAGAAACCGCAAGCGTTACGAGGATGTGCTCGAACTGCTGGACGCGGGCATCAACGTTATGACTGCGGTCAATGTGCAGCATATCGAGACCCTCAACGACTCCGTTTCGCGATCCGCCGACGTACCGATTCGGGAGACGATCCCGGATAGTTTGCTGAAGCGCGCCGATGAAGTCGTGAACGTGGATGTGACGGTCGAGGAGCTGCGCTCCCGTCTGAAGCAGGGCAAGATCTACGCCGCGGAGAAGATCGAGCAGTCGCTGGCCAACTTTTTCCGTAAGGGCAACCTGAGCATGTTGCGCGAACTCGCGCTGCGGACAACGGCGGAAGAAGTCGGCTCGCGGGCGGCGGAGTATCGCCGGAGCCAGGGCCTGGAACAGGCGCCGATGCCGGAAAAAGTAATGGTCTGCCTTTCCCCGCGTCCGGGGGCCGAGCGCCTGTTGCGGGTTGGCGCGCGAATTGCCGGGCGTCTCGCGACCAATTGGTATGCCGTGCGGGTGGAGTCGCCCGACGAAGATGCGCGCCACGGAGATCCGGATGAGTATCAGCGGATGGAGGAATACCAGCGCCTGGCCCGAGAGTTAGGCGCACAGGTGATCGTGCTCAAAGACAAGAACGTGGCGGATGCGCTGATTGAGTTTGCCCAGCAGGAAAGCATTTCCCATGTTGTCTTTGGCCAGTCGGCACGGTCACGGCTTGATATTTTGTTGCGCGGGTCGGTCATCAATCGCTTTCTGGCTGAGATTCGTGATGCCACGGTGCAGGTGGTGCCGATCAGCAAGGCCAAGCGCTAGCGAGGCTTTGCGGGCGCAGGGCGCCCGCAGTCTTGGCGGAGCAAGAGAGATGAACGACCTCAATATGAGTGACGCATGGCGAAAATGCGTTATGGTCGAACTGTCTTGCACTGCGGAGCGTTGTCGCGATACAGAGAATTGTGCGGATAGGTCACCGAAAGTTCATGCAGAAGCTCGCACCCCTGGGTATCGTTGTTGTCGCGCAGGGCGGCCACGGCCAGCAATAGCTTGGCGAACGGTTTCAATAGGTCGCCGCGGGCGGCGGTTTGCTCGAGTTCCTGGATGCCTTCTGCTTTATCCGTCTTGATACCGCCCAGGCGCAACATCCAACGGACGGGAACAGGCTTGATGCCAGTCATATAGTTTTCCACTCCGACCGCCAGCAGAGCGTCATATTCGTCCGGCTTTTGTTGTAGTAACTGTTGCGCAAGAACGCGACTTTGCTTCATGTAGCTGAGGGCTGCAAAATCCTGCTTTTCAATCATGGCGACGTAATCGGAGCGCAGACCTAACGCCAGGATCTTGGCGAAGAGCGCATTGGTATCGTTAGCATGCAGCGTGAGCGCGGCGTCGGCAAGCTGATCCCCGTGATCCACGGCAGCATAGAACTGTTCACGCACTTTGGGATCTGGATTCAGCTTCGATCGCGCGGCAAAGAGTTTGTCGTCGGTAAACAACTGGCTTTCAAGAATGCCGAGGCGGGCGAACTCCCCAAACAGGTAACCAGCGGCCTGGGAGACGGGGCCGAGGGGGTCTTCCGGGTGTCTTCCTTCCCATGTGGAAAAATCCTGGTGGGCCTTTTGGAAGTCCAGGTTGTACATGCTCTGGAAGCCTTGCTCAATTTCAGTAGGTGCGAGAGCCTTGGCCTGGAACGCGATCATAAGCAGTATCGCTGCCGTCAGACTCTTCAAAGTTGTGTGCATGAACAGATGGCCCCAGTACGATTGTGACCGTTCAGGGCGACAAACTCAAGCAGGGGGGAATGCAACTCCGCTCATCGTTCGCTCCAGCGCACCCCGCCGTAACTCACCAGGGCAGGCGCTGCAAAGTTGCGCAGCCAGGCGGCAAGACTCCAATAATCTTCGGCCGCCGCCGAGCCGGGCGCGTAATCGATTACCGTCATGCCTTCAGCCAGCCCCTCGCCCACCGCGGAGCTGCGGCGAAGCACGAAGGGCAGAAGGCGATCGCCCAGCCGCTGCCGCAAAATCTCGTGCATCGCCAAATGCAGCGGCGAATTTGGATCGAATTGGTTCAAAAGATAAAACGTGTCCGCCCCGGCCAACATGGTTTCCAGCGGGGCCAGGCAGGCCAACGAACTCATGTCGGGCAAGATCGGCACCAGGAAGGTAGGCCGTAGCTGCATAAGGCGGCTGGTCACTGCGCGGCTGGCGGTGGCCACATCCACCAGGATGCGTCCTGCGCCACGCCCGCCACGCAGCAGTTCGTCGAGCAGTGGGTCGCGCTCGCTGCCCTCGGAATAGCTATCGGGCTGAAGGCTCAACACGTTCACCGCAACGTCGCCTTCTGCGCCCGGGCGAGAAAAGGTGCGCAACAGGCCGGGCTTGAAGTCGCGTGCTCCGAAATAGAAGGGTAGTAGTCCGCAGGCGGCGGTATCGGCCAGCAGCACGTTCTCTCCCAGAGCAGAAAGAGCGCGGCCCAACGTGGCTGCCAGGCAAGTCTTCCCCACTCCGCCGGCAAGCGAAAAAAGGGCGAGGATCGGTGGCCGCTGTTCGGCGCTGGCCGGGGCGGCTTCGGGGATTCTTTCCGTCGGCTCAAAGACGGAATGCAGTGCGTGCCAGCGCGCGGGGCGCGGGATACTCGACTGCAGGGAATCCGCAGATGGGCGGAATTCCGGCTGCGTTTCCGGCCGGGGTGGCGCCTCCGGGACGCGGAATGACCCGCTGCGCAATTGTGGCTCGCGTGGGGAAGCCACCATCTGAGGTGGACGCATGGACGATGCCGCTTCCACAACCGGCTCACCTGGTTCGCGGACGATGCGGTGCCGAAATTGTCCGCGCACGTCGTTGCGTGACGCAGAAAAGTCCCAGTAGCGCGTTCCCTGCATCTGTGCTCGGGAATAGAGGGTCGCGATATCCTTTGGGGTTGCCCCTTTATCCGCGTCCGACGGTCTTTCTGTCATGCCGCTCCCTCACCGATCCGGCCCCGGCGAAAGCCTGGGCTTGCCTTTACTGTTGTTTTTCGACTGTTTTTAGGGGAGGTTTAGTTGGTTATACCCCTTGATGAACCGGTTTGCCATGGGGTCGTTTCCCCTTTTGCTCGACGGCAGGGAGCGCTGGCTCATTGTGGTACTTTTGAAAGTAGGTAGAAATGAGCTCGTAGCTCAGTCGGTAGAGCAACGCACTTTTAATGCGTGGGTCGTGGGTTCGATTCCCACCGAGCTCACCACGTTCTGGAGCTACCTGAACGCCGGGCGGCAAGGCCTTCCGGTAACCGACCATGTCCATCAACCCGTCTGGCCCGTCGCCCCTCAGCTCGTCGCAGGTTACTTCGTTGCAAGACCACTGCACCGCTGCCTGGCACCTGGGCTCTCCCGCTGTTTCCCCTGCATTGCTGGGCTTTGAGCGAACCGTCGCCGAGCAGCACCTGGCCAACTTTGAGCTTTGGCATGCAGAGGATAGCGCCCGTACTCCGGAGGCCAGCGACCACGACATCGCGGCCATCAAACATTTTATCGACCGCGCCAACCAGCGGCGCAACGATCTCACCGAGCAATGTGATGTGTTCTTGCTGAACTTTCTCAGCCAGCACGATCTGCCCGCTCCGGGCGCCGAGCTCCACTCGGAATCGCCCGGCTTGATTCTGGACCGGCTTTCGATTCTTTCGCTCAAGCTCTTTCACACTCGCGAAGAGATTGACCGGCCCGAAGCACCGCAGGGCCACAGTGAGCGGAACCTGCAGCGGTTGCGCATCCTGGTGGAACAGAGGGAGGATTTAGCGGGCTCGCTCGATCGCCTCTGGCAGCAGGTGATGGGCCGCCAACGCAGATTTAAACTCTATCGCCAACTAAAGATGTATAACGACCCGGCGCTCAATCCCGCAGTGTATTCCGCGCAATCCAAGTCTTCTCCGTGAAGGCACTCTCAACCTTGCCCGTGCTACAGTCTTGCCAAGGCTGCGGCGATGCTTGCCGGGTTGACGTGAGAGCCCTGGGTGCGTATAAAAACGAATCTAATGGCCGATTGTGGTTCCGTACGAACGTTTCGGGAGAGAAGAGTGGGTTATGCAAAACGCAGGTGAGGGTGTCCCCGCTCGACGCAGTCCTCGCACCATCGAGGGCAAGACGCGCCCGATGCCCAATGCTGGGCATCAGAAATCGCTGAATGAGTATCAGAACGCGCTGCAGTGGATGCATGAAGGCAAGTATGAGAAGGCCCGGCTGACGTTCGAGAAGCTCAGCCAGGACGGGCCAGCCGAAATACTGGAGCGGGTGCGGGTGTATCTCTCCGCCTGCCAACGGCATGCGCAACAGGCCGGTCTCAACTTCAACAGCACAGAAGAGCAGTATGACTACGCTATCTCCTTGTTGAATACGGGCTTCTACGAAGAGGCACGCGACCAGTTCCAGGGAATTCTCAAGACCAACCCAATGGCGGATTACGCCTACTATGGTCTGGCAATTCTGGAGAGCATGACAGGGCTGGCTGAACCCTGCCTCGAACATCTGGCTAAGGCGATTGAACTGAGCCCGCGTAATCGTATCCAGGCGCGCAGCGATTCCGACTTCCAGGATATGGCCGATGACCCTCGTTTCACCGAGTTGCTCTACCCCGAAGTACCGTAAAGCGACTGCGCCGGCTGCAGTGGCGGGAGCCTTTGTTTTTCCGGCTCCCGCTTTCAGGGAATCGCCGGCCGTCGTTTCGTGGCGTAGCCTGATGACTACGCCTTCTGTGACTCTTCTATGGTAAAAACCCTTTCCCCCACCCTGGCTAAGCCACGGGCCACGAAACCCCCTGCCATTGCCGCTCGCCGCAGCACCGACCGTTCCAGCATTCGCGCGGTGGCGATTGGGGGCGGCACGGGGCTTTCCACCCTGTTGCGCGGGCTGCGGCAATTTGTTTCGTCACCCCACCAGTCCCCCGACGAGTGTGACGCCGCTCCCTGCCTGATTTCGGATCTGGCTGCCGTGGTGACCGTGACCGATGACGGGGGGTCGAGCGGGCGGCTACGCCGCGGGTTCAATATGCTGCCCCCCGGCGACCTGCGCAACTGCATGGTGGCCCTCTCGGAAGACGAACATTTAATCTCGCGGCTCTTTCGCCATCGCTTCACGGCCGGCGAGGGACTCGAAGGGCACAGCTTCGGCAATTTGTTTGTCGCCGCCCTGGTCGAGATCACCGGGGATTTTGCCCAGGCAATCAAGCTGTCCTCGCAGGTGCTGGCTACCCGCGGGCATATTTACCCGGTTACGAACGCCAATGTATCGCTCTCGGCGCGCATGGACGATGGATCGGTGGTGAGCGGGGAAACCAACATTACGGCCAGCCGGCAACGTATCGTTGAGTTGATGCTCGAGCCGGCGGATGCAGCGCCGCTGCCGGAGACTCTGGAGGCCATTGAGCGTGCCGACCTGATCACCATCGGCCCTGGTTCGCTGTTTACCAGCCTCATCACGAATCTTCTGGTCAAGGGTGTTTCCGAGGCATTGGCTTCTTCGAAGGCGGTCCGGGTTTACATCTGCAATTTGATGACGCAGTCGAATGAAAGCCTGAATTTGACCGCTTCGCAACACATTGAGCGGATTTATGCCCACACCCATTTGCCGATATTCGACTATGCGCTGGTGAATACGGCTCCCGTGTCCCGTACCCTGCTGGATCGGTATGCGGGGGAAGGGGCATCGCCGATCACGGCGGATATCGCGGCGATCGAAGCGCTTGGGGTGCGCTGCATTGCTGGAGACTTTACCGCGGAAGGCGATGTGGTGCGCCACGCCGCGGACCGGGTGGCTGAGGCAGTGTTGCGGCTGGGAATCAGTGGCCGCGGGCGGGGTTAGTTTTTCATCCGTAGCCAGCTTGCAAGGAAGAGCGGTGGCGATATCCCAATAGCAATCCTTGAGGGCAGCCACGCCCCTCCCCTTTGTCATCCCGACCGTAGCGTACCCGAATTCCTGTTTCTCCATGTCAGATAGATCCACGTGTGCGGCTTTCATTAAGGAAAGCCGCATGAGGTTCGCCAGCGCCATCAACTTCGACAGGAATTCGGGGTAGCGAAGCGGAGGGATCTGCTGTGCGCCCTTCCCCCAAACCAAGGCCCTACGAGTGAGCTCGCAACTCCGGCCCCGCCGTTTGTTCAATAGGACCGAAGTGGAGGGACCTGCTCCTCAGACCGGGGCGGGTTGAATCTCGGTTACGGTTCGCTTGAGTTGGCCGCAGGCGGCGTAGATATCCCGGCCTCGCGGACGACGAAGATAGGTCGGCACGCCGCCAGCAATGAGCCTCTGTTGGAAGGCGGCTACGCGCGCTGGTTCTGGCATCGTGTAAGCGATGCCGGGCCCGGGATTCCAGGCAATCAGGTTTACCTTGACCGGCATCGGCGCCTGACGCGCCAGCACAATCAGTTCATCCGCATGCTTGGGCCCGTCGTTGAGGCCACTCAGCAGCACGTATTCAAACGTGACCCGCTCCCTTGGCCTTAACGGTAGCTGGCTGGCCGCGGCGATCACATCTTCGATTTTCCATTTGCGCGTGATCGGCATAATGGCTTCGCGGATCTCGTCGTTGGGTGCGTTCAAACTGATGGCCAGCCTGGGGCGCACGGGTTCTGCGGCCAGACGCAAAATGCCGGGCACAATGCCAGAAGTGGAAACCGTCATCCTGGATTCGGCCAGTGACGCTTCGTTCACCAGCAAACGCACGGCAGCCATGAACTCGTCGTAGTTCAGGAACGGCTCTCCCATGCCCATGAAGACCAGGTTGATTCGGTCGCGGCCGACCTGCACCGCCTGGCGCTCCATCACAGCGATCACCTGGCCGGCAATTTCACCCGCCGACAGATTGCGCTGCAAGCCAAGTTTGGCGGTCAGGCAGAACTGGCAGTTGACGGCGCAACCTACCTGGCTGCTGACACAGATGGTGGCCCGCTGGGCCGTCTCGGACGATCCGTCGCCCTGTTCGCCCCCGTCCCCTCCCGGCATCCAGACGGTTTCTACGGTTTGGCCGTCCTGGCCGGCGACCAGGTAACGCTCGGTGCCATCGACGGAGCGGAAAGTCTCCACGATCCGGGGCCGGTCGATGGCCCAGCCGGCTTCTGCCAGCTCCTGGCGCAAGGCGGCGGGCAGGGTGCGTACAGTGTCCAGCGAGTCGACTCGCTGCTGAAACATGGCCTGCAACAGCTGGCCGGCCCGGTAGGCGGGCTGGCGAAACTGTAGCATTAAATCGCTAAGTTGCTGATGAGAAAGGCCAAAAAGATTCCGAGCGGCAGGTTTTGGCGAATCGGCGAGCTGTTCCCTGCCTGGCATCTTTTCGCAGCATAGCACTCCGGTAACTTTGCCCCGGATTCGGTGCATTCTGGTAACCGCCTGCAGGAAATCCTCCCGCACCGGGGAAAACCGATACACTGTGATGGTGACAGAACGCAGCATTCGACGCACGATCCTACCTTCCGGCCTAACCATTCTTACCGAACGCATGGAGCACATCCGTTCGGTCGCCATGGGTGTGTGGATCCGAGCTGGTTCCCGGCATGAACTGCCGGAAGTGAATGGCATCTCTCACTTCGTCGAACACATGGTGTTCAAAGGAACGCGTTCGCGCTCCGCACAACTGATTGCACGTGAAGTCGATGCGATTGGCGGCAATCTTGATGCGTTCACCGGCAAAGAGACGATCTGCTTTAACCTCAAGGTTCTCGATCAGCATGTGCCGACGGCGCTCGATGTTCTTTCTGATTTGGTACTGAACCCGGTTTTCAACAATGAAGACATTCAGCGCGAGCGGGGCGTCATTCTTGAAGAGATCAAGATGGACGAGGACAATCCCGACTACCTGGTGCATGAGATTTTCACTCAGAGCTTCTGGAAGGACCATCCCTTAGGGAAACCAATTCTGGGCACCAAAGAGACCGTCCGGCGCTTCGAGCAGGATGTTTTGTTCGATTACTACGGCCAGCATTTCTCCGGAAACAACATGGTTTTTTCGGCGGCCGGCAACCTGGAGCACGATGCCTTCGTCGACCTGGTGGCGCGCCGCTTCGACCATATCGCTCCCAACACTGGAGAGCTTCAGGAAACCCCGCCGCAGACGGTTTCGAAGATTGTTTTGCGCAACAAGAAGGCCCTGGAGCAGGTGCAGCTTTGCCTGGGTGTACCTTCTCCGCCCATCGCGCATGATCTGCGCTATGTAACCCTGCTGTTGAATACTGTCCTCGGCGGCGGCATGAGCTCGCGGCTTTTCCAGACGGTGCGCGAGGAACATGGGCTCGCCTACTCCATCTTCAGCGACCTGAATCCTTATCGCGATACCGGATCGCTTTGCGTGTACGCGGGCACATCGTCGGCACACTGCATCCAGGTCATCGAGTTAATCATGTGCGAATTTCGCCGGCTCAAGAGTGAAGCGCTGCCGGAGGAGGAACTTCGCCGCGCCAAGGACCAGCTCAAGGGCAATATTATTCTCGGCCTCGAGAGCTCGATGTCACGCATGTCGAACCTGGCTCGCCAGGAGATGTACTTCAAGCACTTCTTTGGCGTGGACGAGATCATGGACAAGGTCGAGTCGGTTACGGGCGAGCAGGTGATGGCGATGGCCAACTTCCTCTTTGATCCGGATAAGGTGGCAGTCACGCTGCTGGGCCGGCTTGATGGGCTCAAGGTGAGCCGCGGCCAGCTGGCCTGCTAAGGACCGCTGAGCGGTTCCGGGCCGGGCGGCGTCTATATCAGGTGTGAACCTGGTTAATAGGAGCGGCTGCCAGACATTGATAGACTTGTAGCGCCAGTTACAGGAACCCAGACTTATGACCCAGACCAGACTTTCCAGGATCCTCTTCACACGTAGAACGAATGCGGGCCACCTACGCCAGCGCGGCTTCACCTTGATGGAATTGCTGATCGTTATGTCGATCATGATTATTCTCATGTTGATTGCCATTCCCAACTTCATCAGCATGAAGGCTGCTGCCGATGAGACCTCGGCCATGCAGTCGCTGCGCGCGATCTACCAGGCGCAGATTCAATACCAGACCAACTTTCCCGCCAACGGTTTCGCCTGCCAGCTGTCTCAGTTAGGCGGCAACCCAAGCTCGGGGCCACCCAGCCCTACGGCGGCCCAGGTTTTGCAAGGAGATCTGGCGTCCGGGCAAAAATCGGGCTACACCTTCGCCATCGTCAACTGCACCAAGGTCACGGTGAACAACCAGGACCAGTACACCTCGTATGAGGCGACGGCTGTGCCCCAGGCGATCGGCAAGACCGGTCGTCGTGGCTTCTGCATTGACCCGGCAGGCGAAATCAAGGCTGACCTTACGGGAGGCACGAATTGCTCCCAGGCCATTCAATAGGCACCGGGATCAGAAAGTCAGGCCCCGGCAGCTTGCTCAAGCTGCTGGGGCTTTTTCTGTTGCTGCCGGCAGCGTCGCACGCCCAGACCGCCCAGGATCTGGCGCAGCGCGTGGACAAGTATTACAACGGTCTGCAATCTCTGCGGGTTTCGTTCACCGAGACGTTTCGCGGGATGGGCATCGATCGCCAGGAGAGCGGCACGCTGCTGCTGCGTAAACCGGGGAAGATGCATTGGAGTTATACCCATCCGCCAGGGAAAATCTTTTTGCTGGACGGCAAGTACGCGTGGTTTTATTCGCCCGGGGATGCGCAGGTAGAGCGTGTCTCGGCTTCCCAGCTGGATGATCTGCGGTCACCTCTGCGCTTTTTGCTCGGCCACACCCAACTGCAAAAGGAGCTGGAAGGATTAAGCCTCTCGACGACCGCGGACGGGTTGGAGCTTTCCGGAGTGCCCAAAGGAATGCAGAATCGGGTGCAGAAGGTTGTGCTGGGCGTGAGTGCGGAGGGCGTGATTCACTCCATGAGCATCAAGGAGACGGATGGGGCGGAGACCGCTTTTACCTTTAGCGACAGCGTGGCCAATGCACCGGCGCCGGAAGCAGAGTTCGTTTTCCATGTGCCGCCGGGCATTCCCGTGATCGACGGTCTGCCGCCGATTTAAGAAGAGGCCCGACTTTAGAGGCTGCAGAAAAACTCCACCGGAAGGGCACGGTTTCAGCCGTGCCAAAAACCTCAGGCGCCACCAAGGCGGGGGGGAACCACAGATCTCTCCACTACGCTACGCTCCGGTCGAGATGACAAATTTCGTGGGTCAAAAAAAATTGTCATCTCGACCGGTGCGTACCCGAATTCCTGCTACGTTGCGCCAGACAGGTCCGCGTGTGCGGCTTTCATTAAGGAAAGCCGCATGAAGTTCGCCAGCGCCACCAACCTCGACAGGAATTCGGGGTAGCGTAGTGGAGAGATCTGTGGTTCTCCCCCCGCTTTGGTGGCTCGGGAAAAGTTAGTAAAAATAGGCCGGAATTTCCTGTATCGGTAATCCATGCGAATCACTTTTGTTCTCACTTCGGCGCTTTTTCTGACCGCCGGCATTTGCGCGGCACAGAGTTGGCAGCTGCAACCAAGCGGCGCCACAGCTGGTCTGCGGGGCATTCACGCGGTGGACGACAATGTTGTCTGGGCCAGCGGCACCGACGGAACCATCCTCCGCAGCACCGACGGTGGCAAACAATGGCATCGTTGCGCCACGCCTCCTGACGGCGACAAGCTGGATTTTCGCGGCATCTGGGCCTGGAACGCACAAACTACACTGGCCTTGTCGAGTGGGCCGGGGGATTTGTCCCGCCTCTACCGGACGACGGACGGGTGCGCCACCTGGAAACTGCTGTTCACCAATCCCGATGCGGGAAAGAAACTTCCCGGGTTTTGGGATGGCCTACTGTTCATTGACCGGCAGTATGGGCTCATCTACGGTGATCCAGTCGTCGGCGCCACGCGTAATCAATCTGGAGCCCAGGAACTGATCTTGCCTCTGCAGGAGACTCTTGACGGAGGCAGCACCTGGAGGCCGGGCAAGACGGTGCAGCCGTTGCCCGCAGAGTCCGCCTTCGCCGCCAGCAACAGCGCCATGACCACCAATCATGGATGGATATGGCTGGGAACCAGCAAGGCCAGGGTGCTGCGGCGAAGGCCGGGCGGCAATTGGCAGGCCGCGGACACGCCCCTGGCAAGCGGAAACGACTCCTCGGGCGTCTTCTCCGTAGCATTTCGCGATCCGCAGCACGGAGTGGCCGTCGGGGGAGACTATGCCAGGCCGGCAATCACCCGCGGCACAGCGGCTTTTTCCTCCGATGGCGGCGAACACTGGAGCGCCGCCAGTACACTGCCGCATGGCTATCGCTCCGCAGTGGCGTGGGATGAGCAGGACCAGGCTTGGATAACGGCCGGGAGCAATGGATCCGATATCTCTTATGACGACGGCAAGACGTGGCAATGGCTCGATAGTGGTAGCTGGAACGCGCTCAGCCTGCCCTTTGCCGTCGGTCCTCACGGCCAGATTGGCAAGCTGGGAACAGTACCGGCCCACCTGGCCGCAACGGCAGGCGTATCCCGGTAAACTGGTAAGGGGCCCATGGCAGAGTACGTAGTCAAACTGGCAGATGAACGCGGACGCATTCAGGAGCAGGTGCAGGTCGCCGGCACCGCCGAAGAACTGCGCAACCGCTTCACCACGGCCGGTTACTACGTCTACTCCGTACGACCACGCGGCATGCGCGGCGTGGGTGGCAGCCGCAAAAAGGCCAACCTGGAAGCCTTCATCATTTTCAATCAGCAGTTTCTGACGTTGGTTCGGGCCGGCCTGCCCATTCTTGGCTCACTCGACATGTTGGTGAAGGGGCAGAAGAACCCGACATTTCGCGCGCAATTGGAAAATGTAGCCGCGCGGGTGCGTACCGGGGAATCGCTCTCCGCGGCGTTTGAAGCCCAGGGTGGTTTTCCGTTGATCTACACCACCACCCTATTAGCGGGCGAACGAAGCGGGCAGCTGGAGGATGTGCTTTCCCGCTATCTTGCCTTCCAGCGCATTTCACTTTCATTCCGCAAGAAGCTAATCGCTTCCCTGCTCTATCCATGCTTGCTCGTCACCATGGTAGTGGCGCTTTTCATTTTCCTGATCAGTTTCGTGGTGCCACGCTTTGCCCTGCTTTATGACCAGCTCGGCACCAATCTGCCCGCGGCCACACGCATGCTGTTGTCGGTTGGCAACAACTTTCAACACTACATTTTCTATGTGCTGGGCGCCATCGTGCTCATCGTCTACTTGCTCTACCGGTACAGCAAGACCACGGCAGGCGGGGCACGTATCGATCGCATGCGCATCGGCATGCCGGTCTTCGGCAACATCTGGCGGAAATACCAGGTCGCGCTGTTTGTGCGCACCCTCTCCAGCCTGCTGGTGGGCGGCCTGCCGCCGGTGCCCTCGCTTGAAACCGCAGCACGATCGATCTCCAGCAGCACCATTGCCCAGGCCGTGACGGCGTCGGTGGGCAGCGTGCGCGAGGGCAAAAGCCTCGCCCAGAGCCTGGAAAAGACGGGAGTCTTTCCCGACCTCGCAGTGGAAATGATCGACGTTGGCGAATCGACCGGGGCGTTGCCGCAGATGCTCAATTCGGTTGCGGAATTTTTTGAAGAAGACGTACAGACGGCGCTCACGGCGTCGCTGGCACTGATCGAGCCCGCCATCCTCATCGTGATGGGTTCGGTGGTCGTGGTTATCCTGATCGCGCTGTATCTGCCCATCTTTTCGCTGGGCCAGGCAAGCACGATGGGGGGCCACTGAGGAGAGTTGGAACCGCCCCCGCCGGGATGGGTGACAGCCTCCACTTTGTTCATTTTTGCCGTTAGGAGTTTGCATGGCCGAGAGCACCGTCCTTGTCACCACGACTGTATCGGAACCAGACGAGACTACCCGTGCCCAGAATCTTGCCCATCGCTACCGCTGTGAGTTTGTGGATCTGAAAAACTTCCGCATTCAGCACGAGCTCTTTCGCAGCGTACCGGTCGACATGATGTTCCGTTACAACTTCGTGCCTCTGGAGCAGCACGAAGACCGCCTGGTGATTGCCGTAAGCGATCCCAGCCGCCTGATGGTGCTGGACGAGATCAGCGGTCTGTTAGGGCAGCGAATAATCACCCGGGTGGCGACGCTTTCGCAGATCACCGACCTGCTCAAGAAGACCGAGCAGTCCCAGCGCGTGCTCGATGAAGCCACTGAAGGCCTGACCTTCGACGTAATCTCAGCCGAAGACAATCCGGATGAAAACATCTCGATTGAAAAGCTCACGTCAGAAGAAGACATCAGCCCGATCATCCGGCTGGTGGATACCACCATCTTTACCGCACTCGAGCGCCGGGCTTCTGATATTCACCTTGAAACCTACGACGACTCGCTGGTGGTGAAGTACCGCATCGATGGTGTGCTGCAGGCCGCCATGGCGCCCATTGCGCGGGAGCATCACGCCACCATTCTTTCCCGCATCAAGGTCATGAGCGAGCTGGATATTGCCGAGCGCCGTGTGCCCCAGGACGGCCGTTTCCGGGTTCGCTACAAAGGCCGCCTGATCGATTTCCGGGTCTCCATCATGCCGACGGTGCATGGCGAAAACGCCGTGCTGCGCGTGCTCGACAAAGAATCGATGAGCGAGAAATTTCGCAAGCTGACGCTGGATGTGGTTGGCTTTGGCGAAGAGGATCTGCAACGCTTTCGCCGTTATATTCGCGAGCCCTACGGCATGGTGCTGGTGACCGGCCCTACCGGATCAGGCAAGACCACGACTCTGTACGCCGCGCTCAACGAGATCAAGAGCGATGAAGACAAGATCATCACCATTGAAGATCCGGTGGAGTACCAGATCCGCGGCATCACCCAGATTCCCGTAAACGAGAAGAAGGGGCTCACGTTTGCCCGTGGACTGCGCTCCATTTTGCGCCATGACCCGGACAAGATCCTGGTGGGCGAAATCCGCGATCAGGAGACGGCGCAGATTGCCATCAACTCCGCCCTGACCGGGCACCTGGTGTTCACCACGGTCCACGCCAACAACGTGGTCGATGTGCTCGGCCGCTTTCTCAATATGGGTGTCGAGGCCTACAACTTTGTGTCCGCGCTTAATTGCATTCTGGCCCAGCGTCTGGTGCGCACCATTTGCGAGCACTGCAAGCACCCCGTCCGCTACGACGATGAATTTTTGCGTAATAGCGGGCTGGACCCGGATTTGTGGCGTAGCTTTGACTTTTACGAAGGGGCGGGATGCATCGAGTGCGCGGGCTCGGGCTACAAGGGCCGGACCGCGATCCACGAGCTGCTCGAACTGAACGACCCTATTCGCGAGATCATTCTCGACAAAAAGCCGGCTTCGGAGGTGCGAAAACTGGCGCAACAACAGGGCATGCAATTTCTTCGCGAGTCGGCGATCGACCGCGTCAGCCGGGGATTGACTACACTGAAAGAAATCAACAAGGTCACGTTTATCGAGGCATTCCGCTAGATGCTTTCCAGGATCGCCAACCGTATCTTTCCGTCTGAAGCAAATGCGCTGCGTCCGCGCATGGCCTGCGAGATCACCAGCGCAGGCGTGGTGGCGGCTCGGCCTGGCGAGTCGGAACAGGAGATTGTCTCTGCGTTTGCCCCCCTGCGAGCGGGCGTGCTCGCGGCGGGGCTGAAATCACCTAACTTTGCCGACCGCTCGGCGGTCGCCGGCGCGCTGCGCCAGGCGCTCGATGAGATCAGCGTAAAGGCGTCGCCGATTTCGGTCGTGATCCCCGACGCGGCGGTCCGGGTTTTGTTGCTCGATTTCGACCTGTTGCCGGCCAAGCTTTCTGAGGCGCTGCCCATTATTCGCTTTCGTCTCCGCAAGCTGGTTCCTTTTGAAGTCGAAGATGCAGCCGTCAGCTATCAGCTCATGCCGGGTAAGCCTGGACTGATTCGGGTGATTGTCGCGGTTTGCCCGGGAGACGTGCGCGCCGAATACGAAAGTGCGGTGCGTGAAGCCGGCTACGAGCCGGGCGCGGTGCTGCCCAGCACCCTGGCTGCGCTGGCCGCCGTCAGCACAGACGAACCGTCGCTGGTGATCAACCGCAATGGCAGCTCGGTCACCACGGCCATCACACGGCAGAACGAACTACTGCTGCACCGGACGCTCGAGCTCACTGAGAAAGACTGGCTGCCGGAGGAAAACTCTTACCATGCCGCGGAAGAGCTGCAGCAGTCGGTAAGTGTGGCCGTTGCTTATTTTGAAGATACGCTCAATACGCCGCCGCGACAGTTGCTTTCCTGTGGCCTGGGCGGTCCGCAAGAGCTGCTCCGCTTGCTGGGTGACGAGAGCATTCCGATACGCGATCTAGTGCCTACCCCTTTCACCAACAAGTCGATGCCGGGCGGCATCCTGGCCGGAGTGGTTGGAGCGCTGGCCAACTGATGCGCATCCAACTCAATCTCGCTTCGCGTAAGTTTGTCGAGCTGGGGCCGCTTTACCTGCGGCTGCGGATCCTGTTCATCCTGCTGGCCGTGATCGCCGTGCCGCTGTGGCTGCTACTGGCCACCGAAAAGGGCAAGGCAGCCGCGGCCCAGGCCCGGCTGGACGCGGTGAATCAGCAGATCCACGCGATCGAGTCGCAACGGCAGGCCTTTCAGGCGCAAATGCTGCAACCGCAAAATGCTGCCGTGCTGACGCAATCGCAATTTCTCAATCAGATGTTTGCCAGCAAGGCGTTCTCCTGGACCGCGGTCATGATGGACCTGGAAAATGTGTTGCCCAGCGGAGTACAGGTGTTGAGCATTGACCCGGTGATTGCCAAGGACGGCAAGGTGACGATTCGGCTGCGCGTGAACGGGCCCCACGATCGCGGGGTCGACCTGGTTCGCAATCTGGAAAAATCGCGGCGTTTTCTTGCCCCCAGACTGGCCCGCGAGACCGCGGAGAACAACCAGAATGGCCGCTCTCCCGAACAGGTAAGCGCGACCTCGAATGTGAACTTTGACCTGCTGGCCGAGTACAATCCTCTGCCTGAGCCGGGGGAAAAACCGGCCGCGCATCACGACCACGCTGCTGCCGAAAGCAAACATGCAAAGGCGACACCCAGGGCTGCGCGGATGACCAGCCCCTCACCGCGGGTAAGCAGCAAGGCGGCCGCACGATGAAGCAACTGCGTAGCTGGTTGAGCCTGCTGAACCTGCATATTGCCGGGGTTACGCTGCTTTTACTCCTGAACCTGGTTCTCGGCGTTCGCCTGTTTCTTGCCTGGAGCACGTTGCACTCGGCCAATGCGGACCAGCTGCAGCAGCAGCGGACTGCCTATCGCGCACTGCAACTGGAGATGAGTCCGCTAAAGGGATTGCCGCAGAAGGTGGACGTTTCCCGTACCCAGGCGAATGACTTCTACGCGGCGCGTTTTCCCGCCGAGTACTCAACCATATCGTCCGCGATCAATGATCTTGCTACCAGGAATTCCGTTCGCCTCACCAACCTGGCCTATACACCGACGCGAGGCATTCCCGGCCTGATTCAGATCCGCATGGACGCCAGCCTCAGCGGGGAGTACGCCCCTCTCATGCACTTCATCAATGGATTGGAGCGGAGTAAGAACTTCTTCCTGATCGGCGGCCTCACGCTGACGGGGCAACAGGGTGGCCTGGTCAACCTGCGCCTGCGCCTCATTACCTATTTGCGTGCTTCTGATCTGAATCAGGTTGCTCCGCCGGTGCAAGGGGATGAAGCATCCGGCGCCGAGGAGGCCCGCTAATGGCACTCAAGGTCGGCGCGGAAGATAAGAAAAAGGTTTACCTTGCGGCTGGCCTCGGCGCCGTCATGGTAATTCTGCTGGCGAGGTTTTTGTGGCAGAACTTCGGCCCTTCCTCAGCGCCTGCGCCCGCACCAGCTGCGCCCGCGGTGGTGAGCGCGCCGCGTACGGTCTCTGCGCCCGGCGGAGAGACGGCCCGGGAGAACACGAGCGCGCACCAGGCGGCAAAGGTGGGTGGATTAGCGGCGCTCGACCCGACCTTGCATCCAGAACTGATGCGGCAGGCCGAGTCGCTCGAGTACACCGGCAATGGACGCAACATCTTTTCGCTCACCTCGGTGCCCACAGCTATCCCCAAGCCGATCGCTTCCATTCGCCAGGCGCATGTGGATACCGGGCCGCCCCCGCCTCCGCCACCCCCGCCCATTACGCTGGGGTTCTATGGCTATGCGGCGGAGAAAACGGGGCAAAAACAGGTCTTTCTGCTACATGGAGATGACATCTTTATCGCTTCAGAAGGTGATATTGTCGACCGCCGCTATCGCGTGGTAAAGATTGGTCCAGCTTCGATCCAGGTCGAAGACATTCCGTATCACAACACGCAGACCTTGCCGCTGCGCCAATGAAACGTAACGCGACACAACCCGGAATGGAAAAACAGCGCGGCTTTCTGCTGCTGGGTGTGCTGTTCTTGCTGCTGCTGATTCTGATTGCGCTGGCCATTGCTGCGCCCAAGATGGCCGAGTCAATTCGTCGCGATAAGGAAGTGGAAACGGTGCACCGCGGAAAGCAATATGCCCGCGCTATCCAGGTGTTCTACGCCAAGACTGGCCGTTATCCCAACACCATGGACCAACTCATGAAGACGGATAACCAACGCTTTTTGCGCAAGCGCTATCTGGATCCCATGACCGGCAAGGACGACTGGCGCATCATTCACCTGGGCGAAGCCAAGGTTCCTCCCATGGGCTTATTCGGCCAGACCGTACAGGGAGCCGGGCTCACGTCAGGCATCACCAACGGAAGCAATGGGACCACTACGGGCGGCGGGGTTGGCGGCAGCAGTTCAGGCTTTGGCGCTTCAGGGTCTTCGTTCGGCAGCAGCGGCTCGGGATTTGGGGGGGGCGGGTCCAATAGTAGCGGCTCGGCGTTCGGCTCTTCCTCGTCAACCTCTCCCTTCGGCGGAAGTTCGGGTTCGGCGTTTGGTAGCGGTTCCCCTGCGTCGCCTGCCACAGGGACTGACACCGGTTCCTCCACCAGTGGATTCGGGTCATCGAGCACCAACTCAGGCAGCAGTAGTGGGTTTGGCTCATCCCCCGGCATTGGCGGAACCACGACAACCGGCGCTAACGGAACCTCCGGGGTCAATGGCACGGGGATCGCCGGGAGCAGCACAGCTTTTGGATCGCCCGGCGCTTCGTTCGGGGGCGCACCGATCGTCGGGGTGGGCTTGCTCAGCAAGAAAACGTCGATCCTGATCTATCGCAAGCAGACTCACTACAATCAGTGGGAGTTTGTTTTTGATCCGACGCAGAATGTTGCAGCAGGTGCGGTTGGCGGTGGCAACCTGAATGGCACAACGACGGGCACAAATGGCGCTTCGGGTTCAGGTTTCGGGAGTGGTAGTGGCACCAACAGTGGTTTTGGATCAAGCACTGGATCTGGATTCGGGTCCAGTGGCGGATCTGGATTCGGATCCAGTGGTGGATCTGGATTCGGATCCAGTGGTGGATCTGGATTCGGATCCAGCGGTGGATCTGGTTTCGGTGGCTCGCCTTCGAGCCCAGTGAGCCCAACCTCACCTCCCAGCAACACCCCCCAGTAGAGCGTTTGTGAGAACGGGAAGAGCAAACCGCAGATCTCTCCACTGCGCTGCGCTCCGGTCGAGATGACAAGGGTTGTTGTGGTATTAGAACTGATTTTTCCATGGAAAAGTGACCCGATACATAGCCACAACCTTGTCATCTCGACCGAAGCGCAGCGCAGTGGAGAGATCTGCGGTTTGCTCTTCCCGTTCTCACACACGCTCAGTAGTCCCGTGTCGACCTGCCAACAAGGGTGGGTGGCCCATTCCCCCGGATTTCCTGTGAAGCTTCTTGAACTCGCCTACCTTCATGCGGCTTTCCTCACACAAAGCCGCACACGCTGCCGTCGAACGGAGACGCGTACAGGAAATCCGGGTCCCCCGGATTTCCTGTGAAGCTTCGTGAACTCGCCTACCTTCATGCGGCTTTCCTCACACAAAGCCGCACACGCTGCCGTCGAATGGAGACGCGTACAGGAAATCCGGGTCAAGCCTGTGATTGACTCAAGTGGGATAACTGCTGCTAACGCTTCTGGAAATCGGGAGACCCCAACAGCAGACCGGCTACCAACGCGGCTTGTTTATCAGCCGGTACCGGAATAGGAGTCGCCAGATCCATAACCTGGACGAACGCAGCGCGGACCGGCATGGTTCCTGGCTGCCTGGCGCCTGGGTTGGATGGGTCAACGGAAGGAAGCGGTCCCTGCGCAGCCAACTGGCCAGCTTGCTGCAGAACAGTTTGGCGTGCCTGGGGATTCAGTGCGCCCTCCAGGATGACTGCCTCCAACCTTGTTTCCTTCTCTGCGGCCGTCGCGGCATCCGGTCCCTTGATTTTCATCAGCGCGTCCAAGTCAGTGGCCGTTCCCAGCTTATGGCTTGACAAGGCCAGGGCAATGTTGATGCGACTTAACAAGTCAGCGGAGTTAACCCAGGCCGGAGCGGCCCAGCTGTAGCCGTTCGGCGTCTGACAACCGAAGAACGGCATACCCAACTGCCCCATCGCGTTCAGCACGACGGCTGGGCGGGTGACTTCACCACCCGTCGCCCGCACGGCGGAGAGAACAAATTCCTCAGGCGTCTTTACCTTGGCGCGGTAGGCGTCGCGCGACCAGAACTCGGGCGAGGCGAACATGGTCTGCAATACCTGGCGTATATCTCCATCGGAGTGCAGGAAGGTCTTCGCCATGCGATCAACCAGCGCAGGGGGTGGTGTGTCGCTGACAAAACGCTCGGCCAGTTGTTGCGACAAGTGGTGCGCGGTCGCCGGGCTGGTCGCCAGCCGGTGCAATACCGCGAGGCCTTCCTGTTCACCACTCTCCTGAATGGTCTGGCCCATCACGTATTTTGGCCCCGGCTCATGGCGGCGCTCGTTGAAGGTGAAGCCCGCGCCTTTTCGCGGCTCTTCGATGGTCCAGCCGGTAAAGACCTTGGCTACTTCGGTCACGTCCTTCTGGGTATACCCTCCATCAACGCCAAGAGTATGCAGCTCCATCAACTCACGGGCGTAGTTTTCGTTCAGGCCGGGGTCCCGGTTCTTAGCCGCGGGATTTGCCTGGGCACGCAGCGCAGCTAACGAATGCGGGCCGATGCTGGTGTGATTGTCGAGATAGAAAAGCATTGCCGGGCTCTTTGCTGTAGCCACCAGCAGGTCCTCAAACTTGCCCATGGCATGGGGCGCGATCACGTTTTGCTGGTAGTCCACCAGGTACCAGGGCGCAAACGGACCCTTTTTAAGATAGACATTGAAATGGTTGAGCCAGAAATCGGTCATCACCGCCTGCAGTTGGCGTTGGCTGTAGAGATCGGTCAGCAGGCGCGTTTGCAGCAGCTCCCCGGCCACCAGCAGGGTTGGGTTCACGAGGGCAACCACCGTCTCTTTTTGTTGCGCCGTCATGCCCGCGGACAACTGGGCGCGCTCTTCCGGGGTAAGACTCTTCATGAATCCGCGAAGCTCGCCCGGCTTCATGTTGACCAGCCTGTCCAGACGCTGGTCAGGGGAGAGATTGACGATCTGGGTCGAGGCCAGATCCGCGTAAAGCTTCTGCTCATGCACGGTGATCGAGGGAGAGCTGGCTACGTCTTCGAGCGCCATGGCGTCGGCCACGACCCGGTCGTTGGCGACGCCTGCCGCTGCGGGCGGTGCGATGGGCTCCGTCATAGGCGGATGGGCTGCTTCCTGGGCCTGCTTCTGCCGCCTCTCCTCGTAAGCGAAGACCTGGTTCTGGTAAATCGCGTGTTCGACCCGGTCGTTAGGTAGGGCAATTCTACCGTCCGCAGCGCCGCGAATCACCGCTGCTGACGGAAAGGCCTGCAGCAAGTCCTGTTGGCTCAAATGCATGGCGGGGAAACTCTGCAACCGGGCCTGGAGCAGACTGTCGTCAATCTGCTCCGGGTTGAGCTGCAACTCGATCCATTTCTTGACGCCGATGGCCTCGACGCGTTGCAGATCACCGGGGCGGGGGCCAAAAGTGAGCCGGTTCAGGGCATGGGTCGCGCGTTCTTGCTCGCTCAGTGGCGGCGCAGCGGGAGCGTGCCTGGTGTGCCAGCCTGGGGTGATGGCTGCCAGCAATGTGGCTGGATCCTGGACCAGGGTGACGATCAAAAGGCCGGCCATGATGCGGGCGGCGAGAGAACCTGAAGGTAAGGGCATAATCGAGCGACTCCACAACATCCGTCTAGGCGTTCAGACCCTCGCAGGAGCGCTAAGTCGCGGTGCCTGGGGAACAAGAGCCGGCCTGCCGGGGTACTGACTGCCTTGTGAAACGTGTTTCAGAGGCTCCGCGGCGCCTGGTGCTGCAACCTCTGGGCCGCGGACCGCACCCAATCAAACACAGAAGATAAACAGGAGAACGTATGTCCCCAGCAAGTGCCGCAGAACAAACCACCTCGACCATCACACGTGAAAAACTGATCGAACTGCTCAATGAAGATCTCGCGCGTGAATATCAGGCCATCATCGCTTATGTCGTCTATTCCCAAGTGCTTAAGGGCGCTGCGTACATGAATATTGCCGCGGAATTGGCGGTGCACGCTACCGAAGAACTGCAGCACGCCATTACCCTTGCCAATCAAATTGACTATCTGGGCGGAATGCCCGTGGTCGTCCCGAAGCCGGTCAAGACCTCGGAAAAAGCGGAAGAGATGCTTCGCTTCGACCTGGACAATGAGAATGAGACCATTCGCAACTACCGCGACCGGGTCCGCCAGTGCGACGCGCTGGGCGAGTTCTCCACCGCCGAGCACATCCGCACCATCCTGATGCAGGAACAGGATCACCAGATTGCCCTGGCGACGGCCTTGGGTATCGATGTCCCGAATATCAGCGAGACGCCCAAGCCACAAAAATAGCCTGGCGGCGCAGCAGAGCGGGGGATTCGATACATCCCCCGCAAGCTCCCGGTATCCCCCCGATCAGTTAGACTTGAAGAACCGCCATGTTTGAAAATCTATCCGATAAGCTGCAGCGGGCCTTTAAGAATCTCCGTGGCCAGGGCACCATCACCGAAGAAAACATCGGCGAGGCGCTGCGGGAGATCCGTGTCGCCCTGCTTGAAGCCGACGTCAACCTGAACGTGGTCAAGGAGCTGGTCGAGCACATCCGCGAGAAGGCGGTGGGCCAGCAGGTGATGACGGCTCTCTCCCCGACCGAGCAGGTGGTCAAGATTGTGCGCGACGAGCTGGTGACCCTTCTGGGCAAAGATACCGCTCGCTTCAATTTTGCTTCCAAGCCGCCCACGGTGATCCTGATGGCCGGCCTACAGGGTTCAGGCAAGACCACCACTTCGGGCAAGCTTGCCGCCTGGCTGCGAAAGGGCGGCCATCGCCCGTTGCTGGTCTCGGTCGACGTTTACCGCCCTGCAGCCCGCGAGCAACTGCGGGTGGTGGCCAATGCGATCAAGGTCAACCTGTACGAGGGTGACACCAAAGGTGAGGAGCCGGGCAGTGCGCTGGTCGAGCGATTGGCTAAAGAGGCGCGCCGCGAAGCCATCAATTCCGGCTGCGACACGCTGATCGTTGATACCGCCGGCCGGTTGGCCCTGGACGAGGACCTGATGGCGGAGATGCGGATGCTGAAGAATCTGCTCAATCCGCAGGAGATTCTCTTCGTTGCCGATGCCATGACAGGCCAGGACGCGGTCCACTCCGCAGGTGAGTTTCATAAGCAGCTGGCGCTGACGGGCACGGTGCTTACCAAGATGGATGGCGATGCCCGCGGCGGAGCGGCGCTTTCGATTCGCCACGTGACCGGCCAGCCGGTCAAGTTTATTGGTACCGGTGAAAAGTCGGATGCCTTTGAGCCCTTCCATCCCGACCGTATCGTCAGCCGGATCATGGGCATGGGCGACATGATGACGCTCATTGAGCGTGCGGAAGAGACGCTGGACAAGAAAAAGCAGGAGGATTTTGCCCGCAAGGCCTTATCCGGCGACGGCTTTTCGCTGGAGGATTTTCGCGACCAGTTGCGGCAGATCCGCAAGCTCGGTTCCATGCAGAGCATTCTCAAGATGCTGCCTTCGGTCGGCCCGTTTCAGGGCATCCAGCAGATGGCCGGGCAGGTGGATGAATCGCAATTCACCCGCATTGAGTCGATCATCAACTCGATGACCAAAAAAGAGCGCGACAACCATGAAATCATCCAGGGCAGCCGGCGTAAGCGGATTGCGCGCGGATCCGGCACCAGCGTGCAGGAAGTGAACCAGTTGCTGCGCCAGTATGTGCAAATGCGCAAGATGTTCAAGAGCGCGGCGAAGGGCGGCGGCATGCAGCGCCGCATGATGGGCGCCCTGGGCGGCATGCGCGGGATGGGCCGCTGACAGGCCGGGGTCTTACTATCTTCCTCGTTTGCTTATTTTCTTGAAGCCGTTTGCGAGGGAAGAACGTCAAACGGCTTTAGGGCAACTGCGCATCCTTGAACGGCAATATGTCGAAACTGCAAGATCAACTCGACCAGATCACCGCTAACACGCGAAATCTTGTCCAACCGGAACGCCTTGAGATCAGCGAGCGCGCGGTTGCGGAACTGTACGCGGCGGGGGTGGAAGACAGAATTCTGCCGGTGGGCGCCCAGGCACCGGAGTTCGCCTTGCCGGATGCTGCTGGGCGCGTGGTGCATAGCACCGACCTGCTGGCTTTGGGACCGCTGGTCATCAATTTTTTCCGGGGGCGCTGGTGCCCCTATTGCATCACGGAGCTGGAATCCTGGCGCGATCTTTACAGTGCAGTGCGCAAGCGCGGGGCGCTCCTGATCGGGGTTTCTCCCCAGACCGTCCGCCAGAATGACTTCACCGCGGTGCAACACGGGCTTCCCTTCCCGGTTCTCACCGATGCTGGCTGCCAGTTGGCGGCGCAATTTGGATTAGCGTACGCGGTCGCCCCATCGCAGCAGCAGTACTACCGCAGCATCCTGGTGAACATCCCGCTGGTCAACGGGGACGCGAGCTGGCGGCTGCCCCTGCCGGCTACCTACATCATCGGGAAAGATGGCACCATATTGTTCGCCGGCGCCTATGCTGACTTTCGCGTTCGCCCTGAACCGCGAGAGATTTTAGATTTGCTTTTGCCCTAACGCCCCGCTGTCGTTCCTGTCTGCAAGTCAAGAGAGTAGAGAGTGCTTGCTCTTCATGGAGAGCGCTTGCTCTTTAGGTCCGTCCCCTCAACAAATTTGTCATCCCGACCGCAGCGTACCCGAATTCCTGTTTCGCTACGTCAGACAGATCCGCGTGTGCGGCTTTCATGAAGGAAAGCCGCATGAAGTTTGCCAGCGCCACCAGCCTCGACAGGAATTCGGGGGAGCGAAGTGGAGGGACCTGCTTTGCGCCCATCCCACTAGCAAATTCTTGAGGGTAACCGTCACCCTCCCCTTTGTCATCCCGACCGGAGCGCAGCGTAGCGGAGGGATCTGCAGTGCGCCCTCACCCCAAACAAAAGCCCTACAAGTGAGCTCGCAAATCCCGCCCACAACTTGCAAGCTAAACTTGCAAGTTTAGCTGTTTACCTCGTACACTAACGGAGTGAAGAAAAAATCCTCCGACAGCGCCGTCAACGACTTTGTGCACGCGATCGGACTCCTAGTGCGGCGCGTGCGCGCAGCAGCTGCTTCGCATGAGCTGTCGTGGAGTGAGACGTCGGTGCTGGGGCGTCTCGCCAAAGCAGGGCCGGCAACAACCGCCGATCTGGCGCGTGCGCAGGGGATGCGGCCGCAGTCCATGCGCACCATCGTCGCGACCCTTGAACAGATGGGGATGGTAGAGCGGAAGCCACATGCAACCGATGGCCGCCAAGTCAACATTACGCTCACCGCCAAGGGCGCAGCCGTGCAAAAAAGCGCGAGCGATGCGAAACGCACCTGGGTGGCGGAAGCCATCGACCAGCTTGACGAACAGGACCGGGCAACCCTGTTCGCCGCCGGCAAAATTATCAAGCAACTGGCGGAAAGCGGCCAGCCATGAAGACATCGCTTGCGCACGCGTGGCGAGCAATGCGCCATCGCAATTTCCGGCTGTTCTTTGTCGGCCAAAGCATCTCGGTCATTGGCAATTGGATGACTCGGCTGGCAACCACCTGGCTGGTCTATCGCCTCACTCATTCGGCTCTCCTGCTCGGTATCGTTAGCTTTGCGGGGCAAATTATTTCATTTGCCCTGGGGCCTTTTGCCGGCGTTTGGGTCGAGCGCCTCGACCGCCGCAAGTTACTAATATGGACGCAGGCAGCAGCGGCCGTACAGTCACTCGCCATGGCTGCACTCACGCTCGCGCATAAGATCAACCTCGGGGAAATTATCGCGCTCGCCGCCTTGCAGGGCCTGATCAATGCGTTCGATATGCCGGGACGGCAGAGCTTTCTCATCCAGATGGTCGAAGATCGTAACGATCTCAGTAACGCAATCGCCATCAACTCATCCATGGCCAACGGGGCAAGACTGATTGGGCCCGCGCTTGCTGGTCTGGTCATCGCCGCGGTGGGTGAAGGCTGGTGCTTTCTGATCGATGGGGTCAGCTATTTTGCGGTAATCGCTTCGCTGCTGATGATGCGCATGCAACCCGTGGAACTGCGGCGCAATGCCAGCAGCATGGTGGAACAGATGCGTGAAGGCTGGGATTATGTGCGCACCTTTCGTCCCATCCGCACCATCCTTCTGTTGTTCTCGCTGATCAGCCTGATGGGCTATGGGTGGGCGGTGCTGCTGCCGGTTTTTGCGGCACAAATTTTCCATGGAGGCGCAACCACGCTCGGTTGGCTGACCGGGGCCGCTGGGGTCGGCGCCTTCGTATCGGCGCTTTCGTTGGCTGTGCGCAAATCCGTGGCCGGCCTGACCCGCATGCTGCAAGTGGCGGTCGCGATGCTGGGGACGGCGCTGATTCTCGTTGGCTTCTCGCAAACGCTGTGGCTATCGCTGGTGCTCATGGCCTTCGTGGGCTTCGGCATGCTGCAGGGTGCGTCGGTCAGCAACACGATCATCCAGTCGCTGGTTACAGAAGATAAACGCGCCCGGGTAATGAGTTATTACACCATGGCCTTCTTCGGGGGCGCGCCGTTTGGGAGCCTGCTTTCCGGGGTGTTGGCCGACCGCATCGGGGCGCCCCACGCGGTGATGATTACCGGCGCGTTCTGTATT
Organism: uncultured Acidobacteriaceae bacterium; assembly: GCA_963834445.1. GTDB lineage: Bacteria > Acidobacteriota > Terriglobia > Terriglobales > Acidobacteriaceae > PALSA-350. The sequence goes on along the minus strand of CAWIBU010000009.1, from coordinate 260,129 downwards.
GCGGGAGCGCTTTGGTTCACCATCGAATTGCCCAAGATCAAGGCGGTAATGCATCCCATCTATCAGGACAAGGGCTTATTGCCGGTTAGCTAAATCGATTTACGAGGGATCATGATGAATTGGTACAACTACATCGCTTGTTTTTTCGCGGGAATGTTCCTGGCCAACGCCGTGCCCCATTTCGTCAAGGGCATCTGTGGCGACCGCTTCCCTACCCCTTTTGCGAAACCTCCCGGCAAAGGCCTTTCGCCGCCCATGGTGAACGTTGTCTGGGCGCTTTTCAACCTGGTGGTTGGTTACTTTCTGTTTCGCGGGGGAAGAATCGCGAACGGCGGAGGGGTTGCCCTGGGCGCTTTCTTTCTCGGGATCGTGGCCATCAGCATCATGTCCAGCATGAATTTTGCCCACAAGCACGCTAATTGAAACGGGGAAGAACCGATGCCTCTGACCCACCTCGATGCCACCGCTGCCTTGATCGTGATCGATTTGCAAAAAGGTATTGTTGCTTTGCCGACAGCCCATCCGAGCGGCGAAATCGTGAGCCGCTGCGCGCAACTGGCGAACGCTTTCCGTGAACGAGGCTGGCCGGTTGTTCTGGTGAACGTTACCGGTTCAGCGCCAGGCCGCACCGATGCCGGTCGACGCGACCTCTCTTCCCTCCCAGCCGATTGGGCCGACCTGGTTGCTGAACTCGGGCCGCAACCCAGCGACTACCGCATCAGCAAGCAGCGAGTGGGCGCATTCATCGGCACATCGCTCGATGAAACCCTGCGGCAACGAGGGGTGACCCAGGTCTTTTTGACCGGCATCGCCACCAGTTCCGGGGTAGAAGCGACGGCGCGCAGCGCCCACGATCATGGCTATCACGTGGTGCTGGTAGTCGACGCGATGACCGACCGTAGCGCCGAAGAGCACAGCCATATGGTCGAGAACGTCTTCCCCCGTGTGGGCGAAACCGAGACGACCGATAACGTGTTGCAGCGATTACGCTGCGGCGCTTCCTCTTGAACGATTGAATCTCCAGCCCGTTTCTCCCCATCTTTACCTGCAGCGGTGGGCTATCCCTGAGGCCACATTGGCGGTGGAGTGCTCCAACAGCAATTCTTAGAGGCACACAGGAGAGGAACTGGATATGGGAAAACTCGATGGAAAAGTAGCGGTCATTACGGCGGCCACTTCAGGCATGGCGCTGGCCACGGCAAAGCTATTTGTGCAAGAGGGCGCTTACGTGTTCATCACCGGGCGCCGCCAAGACAAGCTGGATGAGGCGGTGAAAGCAATCGGCGGCAATGTGACCGGCGTGCAGGGGGATGCCGGGAGCCTTGACGATCTGGACCGGCTTTATGAGACGGTGAAGGAGACCAAGGGAAAGATAGACGTACTGTTTGCCAGCGCAGGCAAGGGCGAACTTTCGAAGCTGGGTGAGATTACGCCGGAACAGTTTGACAGCACGTTCAACCTGAATGTGCGGGGCACGCTGTTCACGGTGCAGAAGGCGCTGCCGCTCTTTAACGATGGCGGGTCGATCATCATGAACGGATCCATTGCGACAATTAAAGGCTTCCCCGCATTCAGCGTTTACAGCGCCAGCAAAGCGGCGGTGCGCTCCTTTGCGCGGACGTGGCTGATGGATTTGAAGGAACGCAATATCCGGGTGAATGTGTTGAGCCCGGGAACGATTGACACGGCGATTCTGGATCCGCTGGGGCCGGACGCGAAGAAGTACTTCGCCTCTCTGATTCCGCGCGGAGAGATTGGGAAGCCGGAGGAGATCGCCACGGTTGCCTTATTCCTGGCTTCGAGTGATTCCAGTTTCATCAATGGCATCGAGTTGTTCGTGGATGGCGGCGTTTCCCAGATCTGACAGGCCACTCCTCTATACTTGAAGGGATTTGGGTTGGCGGCCGCACCCGGCGCCAACCCGCCTTTGAGGAGATTATGGCTGCACTGATTGACGCGATTAACGTGAAACGCAAGAGCGTGTTTGAGTTTGAAAATATTCCTTACTCTTGCCTCGAGGCAGAGGTCCATTCGCCTACCGCCCGGGGCGGTCAGACCCTGGTGAAACTGAAGATGCGCAATCTGCTCACCAGCGCGGTCTTCGAGAAAACGTTCAAAGCCGGCGACAAGTTCAAAGAGCCTGACCTGGCGTTAGTGCCGGCCTCCTATCTCTACAGCGATGGCCAGGGCTCTCACTTTCTCGACCAGGAATCTTTTGAGACCCTCACCCTTACTGAGGGCGTGATCGGGAATGCGTTGGACTTGCTCATTGAAGGCGAAGTGATCCAGTTGCATAAATTCAACGGCAACCCGATCGGTGTGCAGTTGCCGATGTTTGTCGAGTTGAGCGTCGCGCAAACAGAGCCGGGGGTGCGCGGCAATTCGTCAGGCGGCAGCGTGACCAAGATCGCCAAGCTGGAAACCGGACTCGAAATTCAAGTTCCCCTTTTCATCAAAGAAGGCGAAAAGGTAAAAGTGTCGACCGAGAACAGGGAGTTCGCGGGCCGCGCTTAAGGCGCCGGAAACGTGATGATGAGCTGGTCAAGCGGCATAGCCTGTTGGATGAACTGCGGTGGAGATACCGGCGTGATCGCGAGCGGCGTTCCATTGGATTCTGCTTCATCGAATGCCGAGGTGCCGGGGGTTTTGCCGGTCACCTGAAATTCGTTGATCTCATACGGCAATCCGTTGGAGGAGAGGGACGACGGCCCGGCCGTCACCTGGAAATGCAGGTGGGGCACGATCGAGTTGCCGGTGTCGCCTACCAGCCCGATTATCTGGCCGCGGTGGACTTTATCGCCCTTGTGCACTTTGAGGCTGCCTGGCTGCATGTGGGCGTACAGGGCGTAGCGATTACGCCCCAGATCGAGGATGATGCAGTTTCCATCAGCCTCAGCCAGCGGGATATTCGTGGGAAAGTGACCCGGCGTCTGCTCTGGTAACCCGTCGATGGTGGAGACGACCACGGCGTCGGCCACGGCGTGGACGGGCTGGCCGAAGATGGCATAGCTCGCAAGCTTTTCACGCGGCCCGTTGTAAATGCGACCGTTTGCGTGCAGTTGCTCCCAGTCCACAGCGTAGCGTTGCGCCACCCAGACGCGGCCGTTCACGGGTAGAGCGGCGCGGGTGTGGCGGGTTGCGTCGCAACAAGAATCGGCTGAGATGTAGCCTTCTCCCTGCAGCGGAGGCGCGATTTGCGCGACCGGTTGCGGATCAACGAGGGTGACACCTCCGGTCTCATCGAATTCCTGATGCCCGGGCGGAGCGGCACTGACGCGTATGGTCACGCGATGCGAAAGTTGCCCCGGAACACTGGCGCCCGAGGCCAGCACCACATTGAGAAAGAGCCGCGCACTGGTGCTTTTCGCGAGCGTCCCGGCAGCTTCGCGCTGGCCGGCAGGCTGAAGACGACCGGCAACAGCGACGGTGTCGAGAGCCTGTAAGGGCACGCCGTCCCCGGACACCTCGACCTTTTCCACGGCAATTTCGGCGCTTGAGAAGTTTGTCATTTCCAGTTCGTACACGAGGTGGATGCGCCCGTCGGAGCCCATGAAGGGCACGGGAGCATCGTGCACCGCGAGCAGCAGTGGGGTGAGCGCGTCCGCGGCCTCCGCATGCGCACCGGGAACAAGCAGGACCGGAATAAACGACAACCAGAGCAAAACAGACGAGCGCCAGGCCTTCTTCATATGTGTTTCCGCATTCTATAGGGGCTCGGCTGACTAGCCCGTGCCCGCTCCTCATTTACCAGGACCTTGCGGGGGCGTGCCTGGTGACTCATCCTGTTGGCGTAAGCCTCAGGCGCATGGGCGAGCGTGTTATTCCATAAAATTCGATAAAATTTGGTTCTTTTCGATGTAAACGGCGTTAGGAAAAGCTCCGGGGTTGCAGGAAAGGCGTATCTCGACGGCTGAAGTGGCTTGGAGGGTGGCCGATTCCCGCGGATCTCCTGTGAAGCTTAGTGAACTCGTCTCCCTTCATGCGGCTTTCCTTATAGAAAGCCGCACACGCTGCGGCCACCCACGAGTTGTTTGGCGGCGGTTGCGGCCGGACAGATGGCGATCTAACGGCGGCGTCCGAAGGCGTCCTTTTGGGGGGGAGGGATAGGCTGAAAGGGCCGGTCGCGTTGAGAACGGTATCGAAGATCAAGTCGGTCGTCGCCGAAACCGGATTCGGCTTTTCGGAGTTGATGAAGGGATTGAAAGGGCTGGGGCGGCTCTCAAAGTGAGGCAACGGTGGGTTGTTCGTTGGCCTGGTCTCCGGGTCAGAGGCAGCGGGTGTGGCAACGGGTTGAGCTGCGACGGCGGTAGCGGCATCGCAGGGCTGCGTGCCTTCGGTTTGCTGCTGGCCACGCTGTGGCTGGACGGTGGCGGGTTGCGTCTGGGACAGGGCGAGGCTGCGGGCCAGGTGCGGGTTTGGGAGGAGGCCTTCGAGGGCCACGATCATGGACATGGCCTTGACCTGTCCGGTGATGCTGCCTCGGGTCACTTCCGGGCTTAATTTGGCTAGTTCCCAAAGGCGAGTGAGGATCTGGTCGCGACTCAGATTCAGTTTGCGCAGACCTTCGACTTCATGGTCGACGAGCTTTTCCTCGACGGCGGCACGGTGCTCGAGCATGTAGGCCTGCACGCGAGGCTTGGCTTTGGTGTAGGCGGCGGAGTCGGGGTTGAGACCGGCGGCTTTGGCGGCGCGGCGATCGTTCATGGTTCCGGCGAGGATGAGGTGAACAAAGGCTATTTCCTGATTGGTGATGGGATCAGTGACAGGGTTTTTCGGCATGGTGAGTCCTTCCTTGTTTTCCAGGGATGGGGGCGAGCCGCTGGGTTGCTGTTGGTTATTTCTGGACAGGGATCGGGTGTGTCACCGGATAGCGGTCAAGCCATCCTTCGCTCCGACTTAGGCTGAAACTACCAGCTAGTGCCGGCATGGCGCTGCCGCGGAGAAGCCCGCGCCTGCCGATATCCTCTGTTCTTAGGTATAAAGGCTTTTTGGATTTTTGTGTGCGCGTTTTCGACACGGGAGTACATGACCTAAGGTCACTCGTGTTCCAAGGCGAGGCGAGCTGCGCGCTCGGCTCGCTTAACTTTCCTGGCGCTGCCGTGACGTCGGCCATCCGCGTGCCTGTCCCCAGGCAACTTCCGGCTGAGCTCGGCAGATGGAAGAGGTCGAGCAGCCATGAGAGAACGAGTTCCTCCAGGTAAGCGGAGATGGGGGAGATTTCATAGAGACAGGCATTTTGGTCCCGGGCATCCGCAAGCCAGTGAGCCGCTACTGTGACCGGTAGTGCTCCCCCGATCACACCGCCGTAGAATCGTCCTCCCATGGTGGCAGTCGTCGCCGGAGAACCGGCCTGGTGGAGTCTGCTCAAAACGCGGCGGCACGCCGTTCGACCGGCTACGGCCAGGAAACCGTACCCCCATTTTCAAGGAACACAAACCCCGGCTGCAAAAGGACAAGGTGGCGCAAGGTCTCGAAAACGTGGGTCACTGGAAGAGTCTCGGAGCAAAGTCAGCAAAAGCGCGCCGCCACGAGAGCCACTCATGCGCGGTGTTTGGGGACTCAAAGTACACATTCCTGATGCCCGCCTGAGTAAGGGCATCGCTAAACTGCTTCACGCGCGGGCCTTCTACCGACCCGGTCGACAGATAGAGCAGCTTTACTTTGCTGTTAAACGCGGCTGGGTCGGCAAAGGCCCCGCCACAAATGGTCTTAATGTCGAAGGAGCTGCCGCCGAACCCGCTGCAATTACCGCTCAAGCCGCCCAGGTAGGCGAATTTGTCGAGATGCTCCAAGCCGGTATTAAAGGTCTGAAATCCTCCCATCGACAACCCCGCCATGGCGCGATTCTCTCGCCCTGGTGCGACCCGATAGTTTCTCTCGATCATGGGGATCAAATCCGTGAACATCATCTCGGTGAAGGTTCCGCTCAAATGAAGTGCAGGTCTTGGCGGGGGTGCGCCGCCTGCCGGACGTTGTCCCGCGCCCGGGACGCCAGGCGCTCCGCCGAGGGGCGCCTGCGGCTGCGGAACCGCCTGGGTAATTACGCTGCGCGCGTTGTAGACCTTTCCATCTTCGCCTGGTTTTACCGCGTTCAGGTTGTCCATCACGATCAGCATGGGCTTCGTTTTGCCGGCAGCAAGCAGGTTATCCATTATTTGATCGACATGGCCCTGGAAAGTCCAACCGAGCTCGTTTTCTCCCCAACCATGCAATAAGTAGAGGACTGGATACTGAACCTTGGCGTTCTGGTCATAGCCCGGCGGCGTGTAGATCATCGCTCGCCGCCACTGTTGCGTTACCGTCGAAAAGTACCATTCGTCGCGCACCAGCCCATGCGGCACCTGTTGATGACTGTAGAATTCAGCATCGGCCGCGGGGATCTCGATCGCGCTGCTCCACTGCCCTCCGCCGAAGTAGGTTGACGTCGCTGGATCCGACACGCTCGATCCGTCGATGTTCACCATGTAGTAGTGAAAGCCTTCGGGCAAAGGCGTAGTGGTCGCGTACCACAGGCCGTCGGCTTGCTTAGCCATATCAAAGCCGGTTCCAACCCTGACCCGCACCTTTTGCGCATCTGGCGCCGATAGCCGGAACTGGGCACGATGGTCGGGAAATACACAGGGGTAGGGCGCCCCTGGAACGTTTAGGGAAGAAGGTTTGCACTCGGCGGGAGGTTGGGCGAGACAGATTGCCGGCGCCAGCAGCATACAGAAAGCGATGGTCTTCTTCATAGGTCTCCTTTTCGTTGCAGGCAGCCAAACGTAACTACAGTTGAGCTACATAGCCAACGATAAAACGGAATAAGAACGCGAGGGCAACTGGAGCGTCATGCGCGTTCCGGCTTTTGGGGTTTCGAGCGTCTGTGGCGTGACCCGCTTCGGGTCAGCAAATGTATTGCCGGCCTTGAGATCCGGCCCCGTGATCGTGAGGAACTGCTTCACGGCACTGGGCGTTGCATCGCGCCAGATGAGTTCCACATCCTGCGGCTTCTCGAGATTACGGTTGAACAGGAATACCGCGGCAGCGTTGCTTTCCTTGTCGACGGTGGCCGCCGCATCCACCCATTTCACGTCACCAAAGCCGGGGATCGGCAGTCCGCCGTCTTCGACGGGACGGCCGAGGGTTGCCACCTCGTATCCCGGGCCCTCGAGCAGCACGCTTAATGCCCGGCCGTGGGCATACTTGAGCGCCCAACTGTAGGGATAAAAGATGGTGTGGCGCAGAATGCCGTCCTCATTCGTGGCGATCGGAGCGATCACATTGACCAACTGGGCCAGGCACCCTATCTTGACGCGGTCTGAATGCCGTATGAGCGAATTGGCCAGGCCTCCCACCAGCAGCGCATCTTCCAGGTTGTACGGTTCCTCGAGCAGATGCGGATGCGGTTTGCCATGCCCGTTCGAGAAATCTCCGCTGCGCGCGCGATACCAGACGTTCCACTCGTCGAACGATAACCACAGCTGTTTGGCGGAGCGCTTTTGCGCGCGCACGGTGTCGCAAACTGCTGCTATCTCCCCAATCTGGCGGTCCATCGCCAGGTTCATTGCCATGTACACCTGGCTGTCATGATGGGTTTCCTCGGTATTTGCCCAGTAGCGATGGAGGGAGATTCCATCCACCATGTCGTAACATTCTTCCAGGACGGTGCGATCCCACTCAATGTAGGTAGGCATAAAAGGCCCGCTCGATCCGCAGGCGATCAACTTGATTGACGGATCGACTGCGCGCATTTGCCGCGCAGCGTCGGTTGCTTTTAAGCCATATTCGCGGGCCGGCATGTGCCCGATCTGCCACGGGCCATCCATCTCATTGCCCACACACCAGAACTTCACCCCCCATGGCTCAGCGTAGCCGTGGGAGCGTCGCAGTTCGCTCCACCTGGTGCCGTTGGGGGCATTGCAATACTCCACCAGCGCGGCCGCGTCCTCGGCCGAACCCGTGCCGAAGTTCAGGCCCATGAGCGGTTCCGTACCGGCGAGACGCGCCCAGGCAAGAAACTCATTGGTGCCGAACTGGTTGGTCTCCAGCGTGTTCCATGCGCGATCCAACACGGTCGGCCGCTTTTCCCTGGGCCCGACACCATCGAGCCAGTGATAGCCGGACACGAAGTTTCCTCCCGGCCAGCGGACAATGGGGACCTGCAGCTCGCGGACTTCTGCGATCACATCCTTTCGGAATCCCTGCGCATTGGACAATTTCGACCCAGGGTCGTATACGCCCTGGTAGATTGCGCGCCCGAGCTGTTCCAGGAACGAGCCGAACAGTTCATGACTGACGGGAGCAATTTCCCGAGTCACATCGATCGTTACCCGGGTGGTCGAAGCCTGTGCGGCGCCTAACCGGCCGGCAACGGCAGCTGCGGACATAACCAAGCCAGCCTGAGAGGCGCTTTTGAGGAACTTTCTTCGGGATAGGTCTTTCATGCAAGAATGCCCTTTGCGCAGGCGAGCTGCCGCACTTTTTTCGTTGCGCGCTGCCGGGCGATTATAGTAAACGTTTCCCTCGGCGGCAAGTGTACACAGGTTTACTCTCGTTCGGTGCAACAATCGCTTGCTGGGGAGATCCGGACGAAAATGGGTTCACTGGTAGTACCTCGTCGCGCTCGCCGGCGATCAGCAAAGAATTTTAGCCTGGGCGATGGCAGCCCTGCCACGCGGCACACGGCGAAGGAATTCGTGCAAGGAGATGAAGGATGAGAACAGCTAAGGGATTTGTCAGCAGGCTTTCTGTCTCTGGATTATTGTGTCTCGCCCTCTGGATGGCCAAGCAAACGTCATTCAGCGAAGAAGCGCCGCAGGCGGCCGCCCCAGCAGCGATACAAATGCCTGTGCCCACCCCCAATGACACTCTTCACTCCTTTGAAGTGATGGCCGACCGCCGCGTTCGATTTCGCCTTTGGGCGCCCAACGCTACCGAGGTGAAGCTCCACGCAGAAGGCCCGGAAGCCACACCCGGGATCACTCCGCAGGAGGCAAACAGGAACCAGGGCGGAGTGGCGATGGTGAAGGGAGGCCAAGGCATCTGGGAAGCCGTCATAGGTCCCATTGCACCTGGGACCTATCGTTATACGTTTACCGTCGATGGCGTCAGCACCACGGATCCGCGCAATCCGCTTACGTCACAGTCGCTGACTCATTCTTCCAGTCTTTACGAAGTTCCGGGGTCGGACTTCACGGAGTACAGAGCCGGCATACCTCACGGCGCGATTTCGGCTGTTTTCTACGACTCCGCGGCGACCGGCGGTCAGCGCCGCATGCATGTGTATACGCCGCCGGGCTATGAAAGTGGAACTACGCGGCTTCCGGTGCTTTATCTGCTTCACGGAGGCGGGGACTCCGACGACTCCTGGAGCACTGTGGGGCGGGCGGGGGCCATTCTTGACAACCTGATTGCCGTGGGCAAGGCCGTTCCGATGATTGTGGTGATGCCGGCGGGGCACATCTCAACGGACTTCCGGCTGACCCCGGGCGTCCGCATGGGGCATGACGCTTTCAATGACGATCTGACGAAGGTGGTTCTGCCCTTGGTCGACGCGCGCTATCGTACCGTCGCTGACCGTAATCATCGTGCCATTGCCGGCCTCTCCATGGGCGGCCTTCAGGCCCTGAACATCGCGCTCGATGACTCGGCAGATTTTGCGTACGTGGGCATTTTTAGCTCAGGTTGGTTTCCAAACACGCAAAAGGAAGAAGAGGACACCGATGTGAAGCAATTCCGCACCTCGGGGAAACCATTTCTTCTTTTCTGGGTAAACGCCGGCCGATACGATATCGCACTTCGAAATAGCGACGCCACCGTTGCCATTCTCCGTAAAGCTGGTATTAACGTAGAGCAGCATCAGAGCGGCGGCTTCCACGCCTGGAACACCTGGAGAGACTACCTGAATCAATTTGCACCTTTGCTTTTCGAGAAAGGTAGTGCGGAGTAAGGATGCCCAGGAATGCCGCGACACCAAAGCTGTAGCAAATGGCGATGAAGAGCAAACCGAGGATCAGGCCAGCATAAGTTGAGAGGGAAAAGGCTATCCGGCAAGAGCGATCACGGTGAGTAGCGAGGGTCGTACAAGTCAGAAAGGGTTCTATCAATTGCAAATCAGGGCAAAGATGAACCCGACGAAAACTGGATTCCCGTAATGAGCCGGGAGAGCGAGACCTGCGATGCGGAAGCATGCAGAGGACCCTTGAGCCTATACGAGGTGGGGATCCTCCGAAATCTATTGAGGGATGGTGATATTTTCAGCAGCGTAGGCTGGCTGAAGTAAACGCTCGCCTGCCGGGGAGAAGGGAAAGCGGCCCGAGCGTGTGCTTCATATCGACCACCTGCCTGGGCGCATGCAGCGTCTTAATACATATGACGCAAAGACGAACGCCATGACAAGAATTGGATCAAATTTGTCCCAGGTACTACCACCGCTATTCCATTGTGAATAGAAAGCGAGCGAAAGATTGATCGCGAGACCGGCGTAAACCCACTCAGCCAATCGAGGCATGTTGGGAATCAGAAGGCCCACGCCGCCAAGAATGTGGGTCATGCCAATCAGAGGGATGATATAGAGCGGGTATCCGAGCTGCTGATTGGCGATCCTCCATTCGCCGGGATCGTGAATTAGGTATAACCTCCCGAAGTACATCCAGACGACGGCGACGAGGCCGGTTATTACCATCGCTGCTATTTGAGTTGGTCGACCTGCCCACGCGGGTATATCGATTGTGTGTTCAGCATTCATAGGAAAAGCGACCTCGTCTCGCGATTAAATGGTTTAGTTGGACGCGCTGCATGGGCGGGACGGGCTCCGGGTCGTGCATTAAACGAGAGCTTTCTGCCCCCATAACCACAAGAGAATCGATGAGGGTGAGCTCGTCACGAGCATCGCCCTCGATCATGGCAAAGCGGCGCTCGCCTTCGAGCAGACGGGGGCCACGACGGCAAGGCCTTCGCCAGGTGGAACCGGACGATCAACCATCTGGTTCCCCGGTTGCAGGCAAACAAGAACTTTGCTGTTTGCGCTCAATTTTTGGCGTTAGCGCGGCGTTTCCCGAGCGCTGATTCAGCTTGCCCGGACTTACGGCTTGACGGCGTTTTGTGCGGCCGCAAACACATCGCGTGCGGACGTCGTCCCTGCTACGTGCTCCGTACCCGTGACTCCGAGGTCCATCCAGCCCGCGTTGACGCTCTCATACATTTCTTCGGCAGGCCCAGTGTGGCCCTTCGGGATGCCGAACTGCTCGAAAGCTTCTGTCCACTGTGCACGCGGGACGGCAAAAGCTTTTACGTCGAGTGTCAGGACTTCACCCAATTGGGCGGCCACTTCATCCGCGCTTACCATCGAACCCAATTCGATGACGCGATGCCCTGACCACGCCGGCCCAGCCAGAAGCGCTGCCACCTCTGCGCCGATGTCGTCTGACGCGACCATGGTCGATTTTCGGTTCGTGGGATGGTAGAAGACCGGTAGTGTTCCGCCCTGGGCGGCCTGTAAGCCAAAAAGAAAGTTTTCAAAAAAGCCGCCTGCGCGCACAAATGCAACTGGAGAGGGCAGGCTGCGAAAACCTTGCTCCAAGAGCGATAAGGCCGTGATCATCCCTACCCCGCTTGTTCTATTCGCGCCCATCGACGAGAGCGCTACCACCCGCGAGGGCGCTACCCTGGTGAGCGCCTCGACATAGTTCGCCGTGAAGCTCTTTGCTTCTCGGTAATCAGGCGAGGGCGCCCACACAACCGGCAACATCACAAATGCGCCCTCAACACCTTCGAGCGCAGCCGCTATGGCTGTCGAATCGTTCCAGTCTCCCTCGACCAACTCCACGCCCTGGTGTGCCCACTTCGCCGCCTTCTCGCGATCGCGCACAAGGGCTCGCACCTGTTTGCCTTGCTTGAGCAGGTGCCGTGCAGTGGCGCCGCCTATTTTTCCAGTAATGCCCATGACTAAATACATGCTTGTTTCCTCCTGGTTGTTCTTGCAGCGATATCGGACGGTATTCGCAGTCCGTTTTTGCATGACTGGCGACGAGAAATGTCTGGTTCTATTCCATGAACCTGGTCGACTTTCAAAGTCGCTAGCCACGCGGGTTTCGACAGCTGTCTGGCGCATAGTTACAGCCCTTTACAGGGCCGATCGGAACGCCTCGATGAGAGGTGGTTGATACTCGCCGAGGTCTTGCTATGTGGTCGTCACCGTCACCGCCTGACGCACATACTGGCCACTTTCCAGTTGCTTTACCATGAAGGCTGCCAGATCTGCCCGCCCGATCTTGTGCGCCTTCTCACCGCCCTCCGTGCTCAGCACCCTGGCGACGCCGGACTTCTCGCGGTCGGTCAACATCGGCGGCCGCACGAGCGTCCAGTCCAAGCTACTGCCTTCGATCTCGGCCTCCATGCCCGCCTTGTCTACCAGCAGACCCCGCAGAAACGTCCGCATAAGTATGTGCTCGTTGAAGAAGCCGGCGTTCTTGACGCTCTCGCCCGCACCCACCACTGAAATTTTCAGCAGTCTGCGCACGCCATTGCGCCGCATCGCGTTGACTATATTGTGTGCCGCGGTCGTTTCCATCGTCGTCACTTTCCAGGGCGTCTTGCCGCCAAGCGCGTCGATGACCGCATCCTGCCCGGCTACCGCAAGGTCGACCGCAGCCGCGTCCAGCACGTCTCCTGCAACAACTTTGACATTGGCCTTTTTGTACTGCGCGGCACCGCGTACGAAAGCCGTCACCTTATGCCCGGCCGCCAACGCCTCATTTACCAGCGCCTCTCCGCTCTTGCCCGCTGCTCCAATCACCAGAACGTTCATCGCATTCTCCTTTGCCTCGTATATGGCCGCCACCTAAATACGCGACCTGAAGATTAGAGAACTCCATTAACCATTGGTTGCAAAATAATCATTGGTTTTAAAACCAATGGTTACAAATAAACATTTGGTCGCAAAAAACGTCGAGTCGGACTAAGCTGTTGAAGTGACATCCGCATCACCAAGTCGACGGGAAGAGCGCAAGGAGAGGTTGCGGAGCGAAATTCTTGCGGCTGCCAGCAAAATGTTTGCCGATCGCGGCTACGAAGCCGTAACGCTGCGCGAGATTGCTAAAGAGATCGGCTATACGCACGCCGTGATTTATCAGCATTTCCCCGACAAGTGGCACATTCTTGTTGAATTGAGCAGAGAGACGATCGGGCTGATGGTTCAGGACTTCGATGCGATTGCGGCCAGACATCGTTCCCCGAAAGAGCGTCTTTTCGCGACTTCACACGGCTTGATTCAATTTTGCATTACCCATCCACAGCAGTTCCGTAACGTCTTCTTCGGGCCCGAGAACCGCAACGGTGTTCGCGCTGGAGAATACATCAACGACCTTGGTGCGCCATTGTTCGGACGTTTCGTGCAACTCTTTTTCGATGTTGCCCGGGATGAAGGATTGCCCAACAGGGATGACATAGTAGTAGCTCACACCTGGTGGTTTAATATTTTTGGCCTCGCCACCCTCATGGTGATCCAGGGGGTTGTGCCGGACTTGCCGGACCAAGCTCTCGTGGTCGAGCAAACGATCGCAACGCTTTGGGCGGGCGTTCAAGCAGTACCGCGATTGCCGAAGAGCGCAATCTCAAAGCGAGCCGGCCGATCCAGGACCTCAAAGCACTAACAGCTTCTATCTTCGCAACAGGAATTCGGTGCGCTTCGGTAGGGATGACAAATTTGTTCGGGGATCGAGATAGGAACTGCAGCTGGCTTCACTCCCCGCGAACGGCAGCCTGTTTTCACCTTCTCTTCTTCCTCTCAATTTTTTCCAACCGATACGTCGCTCAAACAATTTCGTTTTGCTGTTTTGGACAGCTTTGATGCATTACGTTTCCTCGGATCAAGGCAAGCTTGACATAGCCTGGCTATGGCAGTAACGTGTTGTTGGCATAGCTTGGCTATGCGAGAGGTGCTTTTTGTTTGGCTGGAGGGTGTTGTTTGAATCGAGATGAGATTCCACCGGGCACGCTTTACCTGTTGATCCTGAAGACGCTGGCGCGGCATAAAGAGCTACATGGATATGAGATTGCCAATTCGATTCAGCGCACTTCGGAGGATGTGCTGCAGGTCGAAGAGGGGTCGCTTTATCCGGCGCTGCAAAGAATGTTGATCAAAGGCTGGGTGACGGCGGAATGGGGGACGACGGCTGGAAACCGGCGTGCGCGCTACTACAAGCTGACGGCCGCTGGGCGCAAGCAGCTGGTGCTGGAGGTTTCGCAGTTTGAGCGCGTGATGGGGGCGATCGGGCGCGTGATCCAGACGGCGTGAGCAGCGAGCGATGAATAGAATCCATGAACTGTTGCGCCGTTTGCGCATGCTGTTTTACCGGAAGCGATTTCACGCGGATCTGGAAGAAGAGATGCGTCTGCATCTGGAGCTGCGCGAGCGGGAGCAGACCGAGGCGGGTGTGCTTTCGCCGGAGTCACGGCGCGCGGCGTATCGCAGATTTGGCAATCCAACCTCCATCAAGGAGCAGAGCTATATGGCATGGGGATGGGGATGGTGGGACAGCCTGTTGCAAGATGCGCGTTTCGCGCTGCGGCAGTTGGGAAAGACGCCGGGATTTACGGTTACCGCGATCCTCACGCTGGCGCTGGGGATTGGGGCGAATGCGGCAATCTTTACGCTGGTGAATGCGGTACTGCTGAAGAACCTGCCGGTGGTGGATCCGAAGGCGCTGGTGCGAGTGGGTGATTGGGCTGACTGTTGCCAGAACTCCGGGCCAAACACGTGGCACGACGGAGACTACAGCATGTTCTCAACCGACACCTATGAGCAGATGAAGAAGAACACGCCGGAGTTTGAAGAGCTGGCGGCGATGCAGGCGGGGTTTGAGAATCGGCCCGTCGTTATGAGGCGTGATGGAGGCCAGGAGGCGGCAAAGCCGCGGATGGGGGAATTCGTCTCGGGAAACTACTTCCGCATGTTTGGGCTACACCCTGCAAGGGGACGGTTGCTTTCCGACACGGATGATGTTGCCGGTGCAGCAGTGGTCGCGGTCATGAGCTACGCGACATGGAAAGACGTCTACAGGGGCGATGATTCGGTGGTCGGCAGCACGTTCTGGATGAATACGAAGGCGGTGACGGTGGTGGGTGTGGCTCCCGAAGGTTTCTTCGGCGATCGCATGTCGAGTACGCCACCGGATTTCTACCTGCCGATTGCGACCATGCCCGACGAGGCGGGGAAAGAGTATGCGTGACCCGACGCAGAATTGGCTGGATATTATTGGGCGCGTGAAGCCGGGAACGGCGCTGGTTCCGTTGCAGGAGAAGTTGAGCGCGCAACTCAAGCGGGTGCAGGCAGGGGATCCTGAATTTTCAGCCGCGGATATCGCTAAGACGCACTTAGTGCTGACCCCAGGTGGTGCAGGCACGCAGTCGATGCAGAAGGAGTACGCCTCGAATCTGAAGCTGCTGCTGTGGATCAGCGGGCTGGTGCTACTGATTGCCTGCGCGAACATTGCCAATCTGCTGCTGGTGCGGGGGATGGGGCGGAAGGCGGAGCTTTCGGTCAGAGCGGCGCTGGGTGCAATGCGGAGGCGGATTGCGCGGCAGCTGCTGACGGAGAGCCTGCTGCTGGCGGGGCTTGGCGGGGCGGCGGCGCTGGCGGTTTCTTATGGCGGCGCTCGCATGCTGCTGATGCTGGCGTTTCCGGGCGAGCCGCATGTGCCGATCAGCGCGAGCCCATCGGCGGAGATGCTGGGGTTCGCGCTCGGCATGTCGATAGTGACGGGGGTGCTGTTTGGGGTGGCTCCGGCATTGATGGGTTCGAAAGCCCCGCCGGCGGATGCGCTGCGCAGCGGGACGCGGACGACGACGGGTCCGGCTTCCCTGCTGCAACGCGGGCTGGTGGTGCTGCAGGCGGCGTTGTCGGTTGTACTGTTGGTGGGCGCGGGGCTTTTTTCGCAGAGTCTGGCCAGGCTGCAGCATGCGGACATGAAGCTGCAGTCGAAGAACCGCTATATCATCCATATCAACGTACAAGCGGCTGGATATAAGGATGGGCAGGTGAACGCGCTGTACCGGATTCTTGAGGAACGGTTTCATGAAATTGCGGGCGTTTTGAAGGTGGGGGTGAGCACCTTTACCCCGATGGAAGGGAACGATGACGGCTACGGAGTTCAAATCGTGGGACAGCCGAACCTGCACCAGTCTTGCTACCAACATCATCGTAAATCCGGAGTACTTCGATTCGGTGGGAACGCGTGTGTTGATGGGACGTGGGATCACGGTGCAGGACACGGCAACTTCGCCGCATGTTGCGGTGGTGAACGAAGACTTTGTGAAAGCACTCTTCAAGCCGGGAGAGAACCCGATTGGACATCGCTTTACTGCTGAAGGGGATGCTTACGAGATTGTAGGCGTGGTACAAGGAACGTCTTACACCGACGTGCGCAGGAACGGGACGCACCCCATGTACTTTGGCCCGTTGACGCAACCGTCAGAGGCGGGATATGCAGGTGCTGTTGTGGTTGAGACGGCACAACCAATGAACAATATGGAGTCGATTGCGCGGCGGACGCTGAGGGAAATCAATCCGAATCTGGCGATGCAGAAATTTGAGACCTTTTCTGCACAGATCGCAGGGAGATTCACGCACGAGCAGATGTTGTCGACGTTGATGACACTGTTCGGCGGCCTGGCGCTGCTGTTGGCGACGGTGGGGTTGTATGGGGTGACTTCGTACACGGTGGCGCGGAGGACGAGTGAGATTGGCATCCGCATGGCATTAGGTGCGGATCGCAGCGGGGTGGTGGCGATGATTCTTCGCAGCGCGTTGTTGCAGACGGTGCTCGGGCTTGCAATTGGAATTCCTGTGGCCTTCTACGGAGTCACGCTGGTGAAGTCACAGCTATATGAGCTAACGACGGTGAGCAGCGGTGCATTGGTGGTGGCTGTGGGGATGCTACTGGTTGCGGCCTGCGTGGCGGGAGTCATTCCGGCGCGGCGGGCGGCGTCAGTGGATCCGGTGCGGGCACTCAGGACAGAATAATGACATTGGAGATATGTTCCTGGTTCTCTACTCCATCAAGAGTCAGTTTCGGCCGCTTCTACCCGGTGCTCCCAAGTAAGTAACGAGAAACGCCCCTGCCTACGAGTGAGTCCAACTCGGTTTTGAAAACCTGAACACTGGCCGACCTATCGGTACCTTTCTGTCGGTGGTTCACGATCTGGCGCGGCGAACACGCCTTCGATCGTAATCACGGACCGTTGCTGCTCACTCGTCTCGCAGCAGGCGCGCCGGATTGACGGCGAGGGCGTGACGAGCCGGGATCCAGGTCGCCACCAGGCCGATGAGCGCCATGGTTGCGACTACGCCGCCCAGCACGAGTGGGTCACGTGAGCTGGCCTGATAGACGATCTGGGCAAGGAAGCGGCTGACGAGCATGCCGAGCGCCAAGCCGACGATCGAACCCGAAATGAGCAGTACAAATGGGCGCCCCAGGGCGGAGCGCATGAGCTGGATACGGTGCGCTCCCAGTGCCACGCGAATACCGAGCTCCCGCATGCGTTTGCTGACGGTATAGGCCGCCACGCCGAAGGTTCCAGTGATGGCGAGCATCGCCGCCAGCAGGCCCATGATGCCGAGCGAGGCCGCAGCCACGCGCGCCGGGAAGAGCACCAGGCCGAGCGCAGTGGGCCAATTGGAAATGGTGAACGGCAGGCCGGAATCAATTCCGGTAATGATGCGATGCACGGCAGATGCCGTATCCGCATCGGGCATCTGTGACCGCACGACGAGCGTGGTCTCGGTGTCACCGGCCTGTGCAAGCGGGAAAAAGACTGCGCCCTGACGGTCCTCGGTCAGCGAATCGTACTTTCCGTCTTCGACGACCCCGGCGACCTCAATGCCGTCCTGGGCGCCGCGCAAAAAATGCCGGCCAATGGCCGCTGTCGCCGATCCGAAGAGCTGGCGAGCGAAAGTCTCGCTCACGAGGGCGATCCTGGGAGAGCCGGCGTTGTCTTGCCAGGTCACATCGCGTCCGGCGATCAATCGGGTGCCCGCAGCCTTTAGGTAGCCTGGTGAGATGGAAAAGTACTTAGCGCCGAGCGCAACATGAGGCGGAGTGAACTCCGTAGTACCCTCCCGATAGAAGCCGTTGGAGTTGCCGGCCCCGCTGAGCGGCGTGTAGTTGATGATGCCGGCGGCGGTGACGCCGGGAATGCCGAGAGTCTTCTCGAGCATGCGCTTCTGGATCACCAACGAATCCTTGTCGGAGTAACCGGCCATCTGCAAGTCTGTCGAGGCCAGGATCGCACCCTGCGGCTCAAAGCCGATCGGCGCGTGCAACGAGTGTTGCATGCCGCGTGCTGCCACGAGCGAGGCGGTGACCAGCAGGGTGCACAGCGCGATCTGTAGGCCGAGCAGAAGATCGCGCAAATTGAAGTGGCGGGAGAGAACGGGACCAGGCGCACCCTTCATCACGCGGGCCGCATCCGTCTGCCAGATCTGCCGTGCGGGCAGCAGCCCAAAAAGAATGCCGCTGGCGAGCGAAAGCAGCAGTGCGAGGCCATAGACGCGGATATCCGGGGCGACGGTCACGTGAACGGGGAATGCGCGGAAGGGTTGCCAACGCGTGAGCAGCCGAAGCAGGACGGTTGCGAATGCGGTGCCGGCGATGCCGCCTGCGAGCGCAACAAGCACCGCTTCGGTGAGCAGCTGGCGAAGGATATGCCACTTGCTGGAGCCAATGGCCAGGCGAATCGCCAGTTCGCGGCTGCGATCGGCGGCGCGCGTGGCAAAGATGCTGGCCAAATTGGCGCAGGCGGCCAAAAGGACCAGGAAGGCCAACACGAAAACTCCGAGCAGAAACGCGCGCGTGGCATCGCCCAGCAAATCGCCCATCAGTCCTGGCTTGACCAGGCGCGCGCGCATGCCCTGGTCATTCTCCGGATACTGCTTGCCTAGCTCTCCAGCAATCACGTTGAGGTTGTCTTGTGCCTGCCGCGCTGTTACAACGGGCCTCAGCAGTCCCACAGCCCCGATGGTGTGATTGCCTCGGCTGCGAAGAAAGTCGTAGCCCTGGATCTGGCCCTCATTCACGATCGGCATCCAGAAGTCAGGCCAGATGAAGAGGTCGATGCCGTGGAAGCTCGCTGGTGCGACACCGATGATCGTGAAGGGATGCTTGTTGAGTTCGACGGCGGTTCCCAGTACACCGGGGTCGGCATGGAAGCGGTTGCGCCAGAAAGCATCGCTGAGCACGATGTACGGTGCGGAATCAGGCCCGTGCTCGTCGCTCTCATGGAAGAAGCGGCCGAGCTCCGGTTGCACGCCGAGCATATCGAAGTAGTTGCCGGAGACTTCGTAATCCCATCGTTTCTCAGCAGAACCGCGAATGCTGACTGCGGCCGCATCGAGCCGGTACGCTGCCATGTCGCCGAAGGTCGAGTTCCGCACCCGGTAATCTAAGTAATCCGGATATGACTGCGTATCGTCACCCTGGTTCTTTTGCACGACCTCGTACAGGCGCTCCGCATGCGGCAGGTCGAGCGGGCGCAAAATCAGCGCATTCAGCACACTCAACACGACGACATTTGCGCCGATGCCGAGAGCCAGCGTCAGGATCGCGGTCAGCGCGAAGCCGGGTGAGTGGCGCATTTGCCGCAACGCGTAGTGGACATCCCGGGCGATACCCGCCAGCAGCGGCGAGGTGTCTGCAGCGGTGGCGCGTTCGCGCATTACAGTTTTGTTTCCAAAGCGTAACTGCGCATCGCGACGTGCCGCTTCCGGCGCCATGCCGGCCGCGAGGTTGTCCTCGATGCGCATTTCGATGTGGGCCTGCAACTCGGCATCGATCTCGCGATCGACGCTGGACTGGCGGAAGAGATTCGCGCTGCGGCGAAGATGCGTGACAATACGGCGAATCAGCGACATGAGTACCTCCTAGGCATAGCGCATGACAGCACGGACACCCTTTACCAACTGATCGAAGCTCTTCTCGGCCGCCTCCAGTTCTTTTCTGCCGACAGCGGTAAGCCGGTAGTACTTCGCCTTGCGGCCGGATTCGGTCAGCGCCCAGGCGGACTTTATCCATCGGCTCTGCTCCATGCGATGCAGCGCCGGATACAACGAGCCTTCCTCGACGGCCAGCAACTCGTCGGAGGCGCGCTGCACATGCAAAACGATGCCGTAGCCGTGCATCTCGCCCTTTTGTTCGAGGGTCTTGAGAACCAGCAGATCGAGCGCTCCCTGAAGATCTTTCCTTGCCATGCGACCACCCCTATACATCTATGAGTACGAGTGAATTTACCCCTAGATGCATAGGGATGTCAAACGACGGACTGAAGCGGGAGTTACGATTGAGGCTTGCGAGTGAACGGTGCTCTCAAGTAACGAACGAGAAACGCCCTTCGATCCTGCGATCTCTTGCGGCTTGTAGATGAGGACATCATCGCCGATGCGCTCAGTGAGACTGCCGCCGACCCGGCTAGCGTACTGCCGGAGGTTCGCGGATGGGGGAATTCGTCTCGGGAAACTACTTCCGCATGTTTGGGCTACACCCTGCAAGGGGACGGTTGCTTTCCGACACGGATGATGTTGCCGGTGCAGCAGTGGTCGCGGTCATGAGCTACGCGACATGGAAAGACGTCTACAGGGGCGATGATTCGGTGGTCGGCAGCACGTTCTGGATGATTACGAAGGCGGTGACGGTGGTGGGTGTGGCTCCCGAAGGTTTCTTCGGCGATCGCATGTCGAGTACGCCACCGGATTTCTACCTGCCGATTGCGACCATGCCCGACGAGGCGGGGGGAAAGAGTATGCGTGACCCGACGCAGAATTGGCTGGATATTATTGGGCGCGTGAAGCCGGGAACGGCGCTGGTTCCGTTGCAGGAGAAGTTGAGCGCGCAACTCAAGC
This sequence comes from uncultured Acidobacteriaceae bacterium, assembly GCA_963834445.1. Classification (GTDB taxonomy): domain Bacteria; phylum Acidobacteriota; class Terriglobia; order Terriglobales; family Acidobacteriaceae; genus PALSA-350. The sequence goes on along the minus strand of CAWIBU010000009.1, from coordinate 239,257 downwards.
GGGTGCAGGCAGGGGATCCTGAATTTTCAGCCGCGGATATCGCTAAGACGCACTTAGTGCTGACCCCAGGTGGTGTAGGCACGCAGTCGATGCAGAAGGAGTACGCCTCGAATCTGAAGCTGCTGCTGTGGATCAGCGCGCTGGTGCTACTGATTGCCTGCGCGAACATTGCCAATCTGCTGCTGGTGCGGGGGATGGGGCGGAAGGCGGAGCTTTCGGTCAGAGCGGCGCTGGGTGCGATGCGGAGGCGGATTGCGCGGCAGCTGCAGCGTCAGTCGATCCGGTGCGGGCGCTCAGGACAGAATAATGACATTGGTTGAGATATGTTCCTGGTTCTCTACTCCATCGAGAGTCAGTCTCGGCAAGATCATGCCGCTTCCACCCGGTGCTCCAAGTAAGTAACGAGAAATGCCCCTGCCAACGAGTGAGTCCAACTCGGTTTTCTGCGTTTTCGAATCTTGCCACGGTTCGCGTGTTCCGTAACTCCGCTGTTTAAGAGATAATTCCCCACCAGCAGACAGCCCACCCTAAAGTAAAGAGGAAAAGCGATGGACAAAACGTTGGATATGATTGCTCAGCTGCACAAGCTGATACTCGGAATTGCCCTGGCGCTGTGTGTTGTCGGTCTCTCAATCCATCGTCCAACCAGCACCTATGATGACGCAGAAAACGAAATCAATTCGCTTCAGGATGCCATCGGGGCCGTAACCGACCAGGTCAACGACATATTTCAAAGGATCTACGGCAAATCCGAACTGAAATCCGCCACTGTCGCCTGGCTGAATATGCGCGGCGTACCGCAGAAGGACCTTCGTATCGTGGTCGTCCCTTCCGGGAACCTGCAAATCCCCGATGCAGAAGTCGACCCTCTGGTCACGCTCGACTCCCAGGTCAAATGGGCCAACCGTGTCTTTCGCGACGGTAATAGCCCTTTCTATCTTTGCGCTGTACAGGGTGCGCAGGTCTCCAGGGCCCTCGATAAGCTCTTCGACTCAGCGCCTCCGACAGAATTTAAGCAGCTCATTGTCTTTTTGCGCCGTACTGACCCAGAGGTGAACGCCACCGTACATTGCACTCTACAACTCGATTACACCCTGCCGGTCGGCGCCCTCCGGGGAACCCGCAGCGTCCTCCTCGACGTCCCTGCCATAGCGGTCGCTGTCGACGAAGTCGCACCTCCAGGCCCGGATTGGAGAGACATGGAGCTCGCCAATACGCTCAAGAACCACGACCTTGGCGACAACGAGGATAGCCCGTCAATCGTCCTTCCTGTTGTCGAGCGGTTCTGGGCCGACATTGGCAATCGCCCTCCCGGAGCGGCTCTCGCCTGGCTTCAGAACCTGGAGCAGGAAGACCTTGAAAAATCCAAAGAGAAAATCGACATCCTCGGAGAATCGCTGAGTGGAAGCCTGACCATTATCTTCGGGTGTCTGATTGAGCTCTGCTTCATGGTTTACCTGGCCACACTCGTGCGCAACGTTGCGCTTCGATTGCCGGGCCACTTTGCCCAGGTAGGTGAGTCGCAGTTCTTCGGCACCATGTCCTCTATCCCGGCGCGCGCCGTAATCTACATAACGCTGCTGTTCCCGCTGGCAGTCGCCGCATACATGCTCTTCCGTGTTTTCCCGCCCTTTGCTACGGAATGGCCTGGAGCGGCTTGGCAAGTGGGCCGCCACTCGCGAGCTTTCCTTCTCGCCCTATTCGCGACCGTGGATTTCGCACTCATTTGGGAAGTTCGTGGTATCGCGCGCGCGATTCGCAGCGAGCCGTCATCTCCGGATAATACCCTGTCGCAACTGCAACCGGCCAAATCCGAAGACCGCGTCGCGCCTGGCAAGTAATCGGTGATCCAGGCAAAGCCGGCCAAACGGAACGTGATTTTTTGAATAAGCAAGGCAGAGCTAATCTCCGTAGCTGTCGTTGGAAGGTCATCCTATGAATCCTGATAAATCACTCGTTCGCAGGCAAGTTCTTGTTCAACTCGCCCGATGCTCGGTGGGGCTTTCGTCGTTGCTCCTGTTGGCTCCCGCCGAACGGCTTTTCGCACAAACGAAAATATCGAAACGGGCTGCAGGTTCCTGCTCAATCGAAGGCACGGTTAAGCAAATAGCGGCGGAACAACTGGGAGTCCACGAAAAAGACATCGAATTGACATCCCGGTTCGAGCAAGATCTTGGCGCCGATTCGCTCGATCAGTGTGAACTCACTATGGCGTTTGAAAAAAAATTCGACATCGAAATTCCGGATGCGGACGCCCAGAAACTGACGACGGTGGGAAGCGTCGTCGAATACATACCAGCTCATGTGTCGAAATCACAACTCGCGCAGCTTTGTCCGTCTAAGCAGACGCCCATCAAGCCGAAAGCGCCCTGCTAAAAAGCTCTCTGTGAACCTGGTCCAGCCGGTCACGAAGAACCGGTCTTTCTCGACCCTCGACGCCCGAACACTCTTCTGGCCACCAATCCCCAAACAGTGTTCGGCATATAGCCCACCTTTGAACCAGCCAACAATCCGGGTGCCCCGTCCTTCGCTTGTTCCTGTCGAAGAGTGTGTCCCCACGGCGCGCAAGCGTCGTCTGCTCTAGCGCAGGTGACGACTCAACACTTATCGTTAGTAATCCTGACGCCCGGACGAAAGACCTCGCTGATCTGTTGATCAAGTAGTAATTTCCGGGCAGGCGGTGATTCGACCGGAACGCGGAAGTCGAGGACCGGTCGCTCGATGAGTGCTTTGGCGATTTACCACCAAGCGACATGGACTCGACAAATCATAACTCTCCGAAGTTCACCGAATGTGTCTCGCGGGAGCTTGCCTCTTCCCAGAGAGGTCAACCATGGGATTTTCGACTGGTGTCACTTGGCCGAGGTTTTCCGAACGGGTGCATTGACCCGAACGAGGAAACGATCACCCCATTTCTGCATCGCTTGAATCAGTTCACGAAGCGATTCCCCGGCAGGTGACAGCGAGTACTCCACCTTCGGTGGAACGACTGGATAGACCTCACGGACTATTACCTCATCTCGCTCCAGTTCTCGAAGCTGGGCGGTGAGGATGCGGGGGCTCAGGTTCGGCTTCAGCTTCTGAAGCTGATTGAAGCGCAGCGTCCCATGTTGCATAAGGTGGTGGAGAATGAGCCCCTTCCACTTTCCCCCGACCACTTCTAAACAGGCCTCGACGCCGCAGCCGGTTTCCAGTTCGTATTCTTTGAAACGACGCTTCGTCACCGGCTGCTCCTCACTACACTATCTTTTTTGATAGTACATCACATATTTGTAAGTACCATTATTTCTGCATCTTAGAAGCTTCAGTCTTCATCTCTTTAGGGAGTCAGGATGTACCACCCAGAGGAAGCCAAATGCAGAAGACTGTTTTGCTGATCCATGCTCACCCAGAGCCTACGTCCCTAACACGCACGCTCGTGGAAGCCGCCAAGACAAGCTTGCTTGCGTCTGGACATCGCGTTCTCGAAAGCGATCTATACGCGATGAACTGGAAAGCGGTCTTCGATGCGGCTGACTTTCCTCAGCGAGTGAACGAGGACCGACTGTGCTTCGTCAGCGAATCCGGGAACGCATATGCGAAGCGCGCGCAAACTCAGGACGTGGAGGACGAACAGGCCAAGCTGCGCCAGGCAGACGCTATCGTCTTTCAATTTCCGATATGGTGGTTCAGCTTTCCGGCGATCCTGAAAGGCTGGGTTGACCGCGTCTTTGCGTACGGGTTGGCCTACGGATACAAGGATGCTGGGAATCAACACCGCTATGGAGAAGGCGGCTTTGCGGGCAAACGGGCACTGCTCTCCGTCACAGTTGGTGGTCCTTTTGAGGATTATGGTGCGCGCGGTATCAACGGTTCGCTAGAGCAGATCCTCTTTCCCATCACTCACGGAACCTTGTTCTTCTCCGGCATGGAAGTGCTGCCCACATTTGCCGTCTATGGCACCGGTCGTCTTAGCGAAGCAGAGACCGGGCTCGCTATAGAGGGACTGAACAATCGGCTCGATGGATTGTTCACCGATGCACCGATACCGTTTCGTGCCCAAAACAGCGGGGATTACCAGGATAAACATCAGCTTGCGGCGGAGATAGCTCCCGGACGAACCGGTATTGTTGCCCATCACGCAGAACCTGATCTCTTTGTTTGAGGTTCACACTGCATCTGAATCGGTCATCTTGTTTACTTGAGGCGCAGAGCAGAGCTAACGGGATCACGTGTCGGTTCCACCTCGATAGGTAAGTGAGGCCTTATTGTTTTTACGAAGCACGGGCGATGGTGGAAACTCAAATGGCGAGAGCAGGCCAATGCGCTCATCGAGCGGGAATAAGGCACGCTTCTGAGTTTCGGGTGGATTGTCGCCAATCCGGAAATTACCAGTTGATAAACATCAAGGTGCCTGCGGACTGCTTCGTTCCGCGATTAGTAACAGAAAACGCACTTCGATCCTGCGATCTCTTGCGGCTTGTAGATGAGGACATCATCGCCGATGCGCTCAGTGAGACTGCCGCCGACCCGGCTAGCGTACTGCCGGAGAGCCGCGGAGCCCTCGATCGCGATCTGCCCATGCTGGATGTGCGCATGATGAAGGTTCAGGTCCGGTCATCAGACATCGGTGCTGCGAGAATCGGTCTATTTGAGCGGACGCGAGCCTGCGATGAGGATGTCTACCAGCCGCCTGGCGCTGTGCTGCCAATCAGCACCCGAGCCGACATGCGAGACACCGATCAGCGCTCGAAGCAGGTCGTATGCATCCAGATCTCTGCGCAGATCTCCGCTCTTCTTGGCCCGCTTGACGAGCCCATCGATCGCGGCATGGATCGTGGTGCGGGAACCTTCATGAAGCCTGGACGCGCCTCCGGCAATGGTATTGAGAGCGGGTGCAATGATGTGCTTGGCTGCGATGTAGTCGACCAGCAGCATCATCCAGGCGCGAAGCGCTTCCAGCGGAGACATGGTTTCGGCGAAGCGGGCAGCGGCAGCCGCGAGTTTCTCCACTTCATTGCGGTAAACAGCTTCGATTAGCTCATCCCGCGAAGAGAAATGGCGATACAGGGTTCCTGCGCCAACACCCGCCTGCTTCGCGATCTCTTCCAGACTGGCATTGGCGCCTTGCCGGGTGAAGGCTGTCTTTGCGACTTCAAGGAGACGGTCGCGGTTGCGCAGCGCGTCGGTGCGCGGTTTTCGGGCGGCCGGAGGACGTTTCTTCGTCATGACCAAATTTCTTGCAACCGGAGGCTGCCTCCGCTTATCTACTAATTCGGAAGCTGTCTCCGTTTTAGTTGAGGCGGCGTCCTTGGTCAATCCTAGCTGGAATGAGATCAGGGAGGAACCTATGCGTGTGTTTGTTACCGGCGCTACCGGATTTATCGGTTCCGCAGTGGTGAAAGAACTCATTGGCGCGGGCCACCGCGTTCTTGGACTGGCGCGGTCGGATACGGGCGCGAAGTCGCTGGAGGCCGTGGGCGCCGAGGCACAACGAGGCGATCTGGAGGACCTGGAAAGCCTGCGGAGCGGAGCAGCCGCGACCGATGCCGTCATCCACACCACCTTCCGGCATGACTGGTCAAGGTTCGCGGAGAGCTGTGAGTTGGACCGGCGCGCCATCGAGACCATAGGCAGCGTGCTGCAGGGCTCAAGCCGTCCTTTTATCGTCAGTTCCGGAGTCGGAGTAGCTCAGGGCCGCGCTGCTACCGAGGGCGATCCGCCGCTCTCTTCGCCATCCCTTCCTCGTGTATCGGAGTTGACGGCGGCCGCACTCATGGAGCGCGGAGTGCACGCCTCTGTGATGCGCTTGCCGCAGGTTCACGACACGGTAAAGCAGGGCCTGGTCACGCCGCTGATTGCGGTGGCTCGCGCTCAGGGAGTCTCGGCGTACATTGGCGATGGTCAGAACCGTTGGCCTGCAGCGCATGTTGCGGATGTCGCACGCCTTTACCTGCTTGCCCTGGAGAAGGGCAAAGCGGGAGCCCGTTACCATGCCGTCGCAGAAGAGGGAGTGGCTCTCAAAGACATCGCTACGGCTATCGGCCGTGGGCTGAATGTGCCCGTCCTTTCCATTGCGCTGGAGCAAGCCCAGGAACATTTTGGCTTCCTCGGCTTCTTCGTGGGGCGGGACCCTCTGACTTCAAGTGCACAGACCCGTGCCTGGCTCGGATGGAACGCCACAGGCCCTTCCCTTCTCACGGATCTCGGGAACATGCGCTACGCCGAGGTCTGAACTTAACCCCACCATCACGGAGGAATCAAAATGCAAAAGACATGGTTCATCACTGGCGCCTCGCGCGGGTTCGGCCGCATCTGGGCTGAGGCTGCTCTTAAACGCGGTGACCGGGTTACAGCGACCGCCCGCAAACTGGCAGACGTCGCCGATCTCGCGGAACGTTTTGGCGGCACGGTGCTTCCCCTTGCCCTCGACGTCACAGATTCCGCGCAGGTGGATCAGACAGTTCATCAGGCATACGCGCACTTCGGCCGGCTGGACGTACTTGTGAACAATGCCGGCGCGAGTCTTTTTGCGGCTACTGAGGAAGCGAGTGACGAGCAGATTCGCAGCCTCTTCGATGCCAACTACCTGGGCATGGTTCGCGTGCTGCGAGCGGCTCTGCCTTTGCTGCGGAAACAAGGGAGCGGTCACATTCTCGGTGTCTCGAGCGGGCTGGGGATAACGGCGCTGCCACTGATCGGCTTCTATTGCGCGACGAAATGGGCGGTTGAAGCACTGCATGAATCGCTCGCGCAGGAGGTGAAGGCATTCGGATTGAAGGTGACACTGGTTGAACCCGGAGCCTACGCAACCGATTTCGGAAAATCCTCACAGATCGTGGATGCGCTGGAACCCTACGTTGATTTTCGGAAGCAGTTTCTGACGCATCTGGGGAATGTGGAACGCGGCGATCCGGAGGCGACGGCAGAAGCCATCCTGAAGCTGGTGGACGCGGAAAATCCGCCGCTACGGCTGGGGCTAGGGACCTCTATTCTGCCCAGGGCCCGCGCCGCGTATGCGGAGCGGCTGGAGACATGGGAAGCGTGGGAGGAGGTGTCGAATGCGGCCATGGGCGAGCCGAAGGAAACGATGAAGGCTTGGATCGAGCAACTGGCCGGTGGGGCTCCGGATCAGGCATAAGAATGGGCCGTTTCATTAGCAAGGAAGATGAAAGGATCAAAGAAAGAGAGGGTGGGGCGCCAATTCATGCCGGTTAGCCCAGGATGAGGTATCCGAATGAATCTGGCGCCGCAAGGATTGTCTGGATGGTGAAGACTCCCGGTCGAGCGTTGAGTTTGATGCGATCTATCTTGGGGGAGACAAGCAGTGACCGGAATCAAAACATTCGCATTCCTTCTCCTTTTCACAGCCTGCGCCGGGAATGTTGCGGGGAACTATGCGAACGCCGCCGACCCGGCTGGAAAGACCACTCCGGCCGCACCTACGCAGGATGGACTCATGACTCTGGAAAAGAGTGCTTACGCGGCCTGGAAGTCTAAGGACGCAACGTTCTGGTATCCGTATCTTTCGGACAAGTTTGTGGGTTACGGTTCGGCCGGCAAGCTTGATAAGGCGTCGGCGATCAAGGAGTACACGGGTGCCGATTGCGCGATCAAGAGTTACGCGCTGTCTGACGAGCAGATGAAGCCGATCGGCGACCATGCGGCACTGATCACGTATAAGACAACCGTTGACGGAACATGCGACGGGCAGAAGCTACCAGCTCACAGTCGGGCGGCCAGCGTCTACGTTGGCGAAAGTGACCAATGGAAATTAGTCTTCCACGCAGAAGATGCGGTTTTCGATGCAAAGGCAGTGCCGGCAAAGCCGGCGAATGAACATGAAGCGATCAAGAGAGACGCGGCAAAGAGGGACGCTACCGATGCGAACACTGAGGCTATGCTCGCGGTTGAAAGACCCTTCTGGGAAGCATGGAGAACACACAACGCACGAAAACTCGAGGCCGCGATGGCCAGGGACACTTCATTCATCAATATTTTTGGCACGTATTTTCCGACCAAGGCCGAGGCGTTAAAGGACTGGACCGGGACAGGATGCGACGTGAACAGCGTTAGCGTCACCGGCGCCACGAGTACGATGCTGTCGGCGAGAGCCGGCATTCTGACGTTTACGGGCACTGCCGCCGGCACCTGCTACGGCCAAAAGATCAACTCGGCTATTTGGGGCACATCGATTTATGTGAAGGACGGCGAGGCGTGGAAGTGGACTTTTGGCATCAATGTACCGGCACAGATGTAAAGTAGCTGGAGGCTGCTTGCGTGTCGCCGGCGACGTCGCTTCGCCGGCACGACTCACCGATTCCATCCTCAGCGCAGAAAAAAGGCGAGCCCAACACAATCCCTTGATTTTCGTCGGCTCGCCTGGCCGAAGGCTCTCATTCGGCCGATGACTTAATTGACCCGCAGGTTGGCGAATGCTGCTGCGCATTCTTGATTAGAATCGGAGGATATGGAACTCGGTTTCGTTAGCGCCATTCTCCCCGACTGCACACTGGAAGAAGTTTTCGCCATCGGCAAGGCCACCGGCTATGGCTGCGTGGAGGTGATGTGCTGGCCACCGGGGAAGGCTGAACGGCGCTACGCCGGCGTGACGCATATCGACGTGAGCAAGCTTGACGCGGGGGAGGTGTCGCAGATTCTGGAGCTCGCCGCGGCGCACAGCATGGAGATCAGTGGGCTGGGGTATTATCCGAATTTACTTTCTCCCGTTGCGCAAGAAGCTCACGTGGCGGCCGACCACCTTCGCCGTGTCATCGGCGCCGCCAGGAAATTGGGGCTCTCGGTGGTGAACACGTTTATTGGGCGCGACTGGAAGCTCTCGGTCGAGGAAAACTGGCCGCGGTTTCTCTCGGTGTGGCGCGATCTGATTTCGTTCGCGGAGGAGCAGGGAGTTCTTATCGGGATTGAGAACTGCCCGATGCTGTTTACCGCCGACGAATGGCCCGGGGGCAAGAATCTAGCGGGTAGCCCGGCGATCTGGAGGCGGATGTTTGAGGATATTCCCAGCCCCAACTTCGGTCTCAACTACGATCCATCGCATCTGCTGTGGCAGCAGATGGATTATGTGGCCCCGCTCAAGGAGTTTTCAGCGCGTATTTTTCATGCCCATGCGAAAGATGTCACGGTCGATCGAGCACGGCTCGACCAAGTGGGGATTCTGGCTTATCCGTTGCAGTTTCATACCCCGAAGCTGCCGGGACGGGGGGATATCGACTGGGCGGTTTTTTTTGCGGCGCTCAGGGCTTGTGGGTATGACGGCGCGGTGTGCGTCGAAGTTGAGGAACGGGCGTTTGAAGGGGATTTAGCGCATCGCAAAGAGGCGCTTGCTCTGAGCGCTCAGCATCTGCAGAAGTTTTTCTGAACGCTTGGTATCCGGGCACGACAGTCGGGCCGTCGATTGGGGTTTAGGCGATCGGCAGGTCCCTCCACTTCGCTACGGTCGGGTCCCACTGAACAAATGGTGTGGGTAGGATTTGCGAGCTCACTCGTGGGGCTTTTGTTTGAGGTAAGGGCGCACTGCAGATCCCTCCGCTACCCCCGAATTCCTGTTGAGTCTCAATGGCGTTGACGAGTTTCATGCGGCTTTCCTTACATAAAGCCGCACACGTGAACATGTCTTGCACCGCGTAGCAGGAATCCGGGGTACGGTCGGGATGACAAAGGGGAGGGCAGCGGTTGCCCTCAGAAACTGTTTGCGGGATGGAGGAAAAGCAGGTCCCTCCACTTCGCTACCCCGAATTCCTGTCGAGGCTGGTGGCGCTGGCAAAGTTCATGCGGTCTTCCTTAACGAAGACCGCACACGTGGACCTGTCTGACGTAGCGAAACAGGAATTCGGGTACGCTGCGGTCGGGATGACAAATTTGCTTGAGGTTGACCTTGCCAATCTCTCTACCGCGCAGCCTGGGACCATCCTCGGGATCGGGCTACTACGCTCCAATCGAACGCCGGCCTACTTCCTCCAGCCTCCTAATGAACAAATTTGCTTGAGGGACGGGTTTGAAAAGCAAACGCTCTCCGCGTTCATTCCATCCTTAACTTGCCGCAGGCAAGTCAGCCGCTCCTAATGAACAAAATGGCTGGGGCCGGATTTGCGAGCTCACTCGTGTGGCCTTGGTTTGGGGGAAAGGCGCACCACAGATCCCTCCACTTCGCTCCCCCGAATTCCTGTCGAAGTTGATGGCGCTGGCGAACTTCATGCGGCTTTCCTTAATGAAAGCCGCACACGTGGATCTGTCTGACATGGCGAAACAGGAATTCGGGTACGCTACGGTCGGGATGACAAATTTGCTTGAGGGAAGGGCTTAGAAATTTGCTTGAGGGACGGGCTTTAAAAGCAAACGCTCTCCGCGTTCATTTCTCTCTTAACTTGCCGCCAGGCAAGTCAGCCACTCCCAATGAACAAAACCCTTCATGCGGCGACAGGAACGAGTTGGAAGCCGAGGGCGTTGTTTGGGGGACACGATGACAAATTTGCTTGAGGGGCGAGGCCAAAAGGCAGATCGCTTCGCTCGTTCATTCCATCCTTGACTTGCCGCCAGGCAAGTCAGCCACTCGGGACGACAAATTTGATTGAAGGGAGCAGATAAAGACTACGAATCGCTTCGCTCGTTCATTTCTCCCTAGACTCCGCACGGTCGCGTGCGCCCGGAAAAGCTAATTTGGTCGAATGTGATTGTGGATACCCTCAGGTCTCAAAAGCGAGACCTGCGCCACCCGTGTTATCAAACTCGAACTTTCGAGATCAGTGCATGATCCAGCCGCCGTCGACGTTCAGGGTTTGGCCGGTCATGGCGTCACTCAATTCCGTGGAGAGAAAGAGGCAGACGCGGGCCAGGTCGAGCGGGGTGATGCGCCGCTTCAGGCTTTGGACGTCCATAAAGGTATCCGACTCTTTTTTGGACATCAGCTTGCGTTCGCCCTCGGTCTCGATGGCGCCCGGGGTGATGCAGTTGACGCGCACGTTATGCACGCCCATCTCTCGGGCCAGCGAGCGGGTGAAGCCAATGATGGCTCCCTTGGACGCGATGTAGTGGGTCAGAGGGGTGAGGCCGGTAAAGAACGTAACCGATGAAATGTTGACCACCGCCCCGGATCGTTGGCTGACCATATGGGGCATCACCAGTTGTGTGCAGTGGAAGACACTCTTGAGGTTGATGTCCTGCATGGTGTCCCATTGCTCTTCGGTCATTTCGAGGAAGGGCTGGCGAGGATAAACTCCGGCGTTGTTGATCAGGACGTCAATGCGTCCGAAACGCGCCACCGCGTCGTCGACAACTTTGGCCATGGCCTCGCGGTTGCGCGCGTCGGCCTGAAAAGCAAAGGCTGAACCACCCTTCGCCTGAATGCCGTCTGCGACCTTACGGGCCTGTGCGCCGTCGAGGTCGACCAGAAATACATGGGCGCCTTCCTCGGCAAATAACTGCGCCACCCCGGCGCCGATACCCGCGGCGGCGCCGGTCACAATCGCCACCTTGTCTTGAATCAGTTGCATCAGCCGCTCCTGCACAAGGGCTGATCTTATCAAACTCGGGCGTCAGTCCGCGTGCCCCAGCCCCAGGCCAAAGCGCGATAAATCGCGCTTCTGCAGTTTGTAGTCGATGAGAAAGCCTACGCCAATGGCCAAGGGAATCAAACCAACGGCGGCGCCCGAGAGAATGTCGTGCTCCTGCAAAATGACCGTCAGGGTAAGAAAAAAGAGGCTCAACCCTATGCCGCTCGAAATCAAAACGATCGCGGTTCTTCGCGTGCTGGCGATGCTCCTGTCCCGGATCGGTTTGGCCTCGCCACTCAAGAGCTTGTCGATCTCTTCAGCGCCCATGCCACGCGCCAGCATGGCCATGCGCTGATCCGCCTTGATCCTTTGCTTGTATGCCCCGCCCACCACGCCGGCAACAATGGCCACCGCCGCGACCGCGAACGCCCCCAGCGGAATCATAAATGGACTCCATCCCATATCCATAAGCTCTACCTCCCTTTCTGACCGCCTTAGACTGCCGATCTTTCTCAGAGTTTCAGGCGGCGCATGAAACTTTCGGCGAGAATGGCAGTCTGATTCTCCTTGCAACCAGCCGATTCCAGTTTCGAGCAGATCGTGCGCGAGCATCAGGCCATGGTCTTCGCCACGCTGGTTCGCCTTACCGGCAGCCGCGAGCATATCGACGACCTGGCTCAGGATGTGTTTCTGCGCCTGTACCGGGCACTGCCCACGTTTCGCGGGGAGGCACAGCTCAGCACGTATGTGTACCGGATCGTCGCCAACGTTGCCCAGGACGAATGGAAGCGGCGGCGGCGCAACGATCGGCCACTGGTCTCGATTTCAGACGAAGATTGCGGTTGGGAAGACCGCCTGCCGCATCCCGGGCCGGATGCGGAGGAGGGGTTTGCCGAAAGGCAATTCCGGTATTCTGTAGAGCAGCAGTTACAGCTGCTGAACCCGGTGGAAAAGACCATTCTGGTGCTCTACCATCAGGAAGAGCTTAGCTACGAACAGATCGCGCAGACGCTCCAATTGCCGATTGGCACCGTGCGCACGCACCTGCATCGCGGGCGAAAAAAGCTGCGCGAAGGCTTGCAGCGCGAGCAAGACAGGGAAAGGAGTTTGAGATGGCAGAAGACCTGAACCCGTTATCGGATGGTTCGGCGCTGGATGCAGGAATTACAGATGCGCTGCAGAGGCCTTACCGGGTTGAGATTCCCGCCGGCTTCGCGGCCAGGGTGGTCGCCCAACTGCCGCCGAGAATGGTGCTGGCGCCGGCGCGTTATGGCTATCGCGCTGCCGTTGCCTGCCTGGTTGTGTTGTGGGTGCTGATGCTGGCGTTTGCCCATCGCGCTACGGGCGCCTCTTTGCTCTGGACCTCGATCGAATGGACGTTCTACGTGCAGTTTGCGCTGTTAACGATTTGGCTGGTGGCCCGGAGCGCAGGCTATACTTTGACCAGCACTTTCTAATCCTCACTTTTAAAGTAGCAGGCCGCAAAAATCGTCGATGGCCATTAAAATTACTCGCACCGACCCGCGCTATGCGCTGCTGCAACGCAGCCGAAACCTTCGCTGGGACGGCAATGAAGCCGAATGGGCGGCCGAGATTGAACTGTGCACCAGTGCCGAGCACGCGGCCGAGGCATTGCAGCGTGTGGTGACTGCGGGCATGCGCCCCACAATTCGCAGTGGCGGGCACTGCTATGAAGATTTCGTCGTAAACAATCCCGGCGGAGCGATTCTCGATCTGAGTTTACTGAAAACGGATCAGCTGCCAGGCGACGGAGACCGTTATCGCATCAGCCCTGGACAACAGCTGGGCGAAGCGTACATCGACCTGTATAAACGGCGCGGGGTGACGATACCGGGCGGGAGTTGCTATAACGTCGGCGCCGGAGGCCACATCAGCGGGGGTGGCTACGGGGTACTTTCGCGGCTGCATGGTTTGACCATCGATTGGCTTTCAGCGGTGGAGATTCTTACCGTCGACAGCAAAGGGCACGTATCGCTGCGCAAGGTGGATAAGGAGCATGACGCCGATCTTTTCAAAGCCTGCCGGGGCGGGGGCGGGGGAAATTTTGGCTTGATCACCGGATTTCTTTTTGATCGTTTGCCGGTGGCGCCGTTTGAGGTGGCCAATGCGCACCTGTCCTTTGATTGGGCCGGCATGACGGAGGAGAACTTCACCAACATCCTGCTGGCTTTTGGGGATTACTGGGCCAAGCGGGGTAGCGAGCCCGATACGTGGGGGCTGTTTGCAGGGCTCGGGCTGTCGCACGCTTCTGCTGGCCGGTTGGGGCTCTCATTGCAGTTCTGCAATCCGGACGGTCACTGTGACAACCTGAAGCCGTTGGAAGAGTTCCTTGACCTCTTTCAGAGTTTTGGTCCGCTGGAAAAGCGGACATCGATGCCTGGCGACAAGCGGTTTGCTGCACGCAAGCCGGATGCGCGCGAAAGCCTGGGGCGGTACAGCATCGATCGGCTTCTGTGGCTGGAGGCGACCATTGACGATAGTGGGGGCGGGCACAGTGGCCGGGCTGCCTACAAATCGTCTTACATGAAACAAAACTTTACGCGGGCAGAAGCGAAGTGTATTTACAAGCACTTGACGCGCACGGTTCCCGGGGTGGATCTACGGGGTGCGGTCATGGCGGTGGATTCGTACGGGGGCGCTGTTAACAAGCAGGAACTGGCGGCGACCACGTCTGTTTGGCAGCGATCTTCGATCATGAAGGTGCAGTTCCAGCAGTATTGGGACAACGCGGACGAAGATGCTGGGCGCATGCAGTGGATGCGCGAATTCTATACCGACCTCTACTCGCAGCAGGTGGAGGCACGGTATGCGGGCACTCCTTACCCGAACGAATATTACGAAGGGTGCTACATCAACTATCCCGATAGCGATATGCTGGCATACGCGTTCTGGCCGCAGGTGTATTACGGGACGCAGGATCTGTATCCGTTTCTGCAGCAGGTAAAGCGGCGGTACGACTCCAACAATATCTTTCATCACAAGATGTCGATCCGCGGTTAGGAAAAACGATGTGCGCTGATAGTCGAACGTCGCCTGGAGAGTGGACCCGCCGCGAGTTTGTGCGCGGCGCCGCTGGTTTGGTAGTTGCGCCGCATTTGCCGGCTGGGCTGCACGCTGCTCAGCAGTTCGCCTATGTGGCCTGTGGCGGGGAGGGCTCGATTCGTGTTTTCTCTTTGCGAGGAAACACGTGGACGGCGATACAACGGGTGACGAGCCGTTCCCCGGCGTTTGTTCTGCTGTCTGCGGCGCAGCGGACGCTGTACGTGGCCAACGAAGTGGATGTGCATGAGGGTTTGCCGCGCGGAAGTGTGGAGGCTTTCAACATTGATGCCGGGAACGGCCGGCTCACTTTGTTGGGACGCACGGCGCTTTCTCTTTCCGCTATTCGGCCGCGACACATGGCGATTTCACCGGATGGAAGGCTGCTGGCGGTGGCGGCTTATGGCGGCGGGGTTTATAACTTGCTTCCGATTCAGGAAGACGGCGCCCTTGGCCAGCCACACACCATTTTCAAGGACGCAGGCTGCGGGGCGCACTCGGAGTTGCAGGCGTCTGCGCATCCCCATACGCTGGTCTTCGATGGCGCCGGCGGCAAGCTGCTGTCGTCTGATTTCGGCCGAGACCGGTTGAGCGTGTTCTCGGTAGAAGATAGCAACCTGAGACGGGACATGCAGCGGTCTACCGGCGATGGCAGCGGACCCGGTGACTGCCTGCTTCATGGTTCCGCCGGGATGCTGTACGTATGGCATGGCCTGAAGAGCGTGCTGGCTTGCTACCGCTACGATGGGGCATCGGTCGGTGAGGTGAGGCAGCAGTTTTCATTGCCTACGTTGTGGGAGGGATCGCTGGCGCTGCATCCCTCAGGGCGCATGCTGTATACGACGCAATCAGGGCTGCGTGCGTGGCGGGTGGATGAGCGCAGCGGGAGGCTCTCGCAGCCACAGGAGGTATCAGTCGACCTG
Source organism: uncultured Acidobacteriaceae bacterium (assembly GCA_963834445.1). GTDB lineage: Bacteria > Acidobacteriota > Terriglobia > Terriglobales > Acidobacteriaceae > PALSA-350. The sequence goes on along the minus strand of CAWIBU010000009.1, from coordinate 223,782 downwards.
CGCGGGCAGATCGTCGTTGCCGGAGATGGAAAGAGCGTTTACGTCTTGAGCAGCGCAGGTGGGTTGATTGACAAATTCACCGCAGACGCTGCGACGGGTGCGCTACAGGGTAAGACGACGGTTGCAATCGCAGACCAACCCAGAAGCATGGCGCTCAGGACGATTTGATGGTTGCGGCGTGAGTTCAAAACTTAATCTAACTGACCAACTGAAAGGAAGTAAGACGATGGGAACGCAATCCAGAAGAGGTCTCCTCAAAAGTGCGGCCAAAGCGGCCGTTATTGCTACCGGAAGCGGTGTGCTCGCGAGCACTGCCGAGGCGAAGAAAATGGACGGCCCGGAAAAGAAAGCACATTCGTGCGTACCGGTTGCGGACAATACTCCCGGCGCTGCTCCTCTCTTTTCCAGTGCCGTCTCCTACGGCAATCTGCTTTTCCTCGCCGGCGTTGGCGCGCATTTCAAGGGCACGGTTGAAGAGCATACCAAGCATGTTCTCGATGAACTGCAGAAGAATCTCGAGTGTGCAGGCTCGTCGATGGAAAAAGTGCTTAAGGTGAACGTGTATCTCAACGACATCAACGACTGGGCCAAGATGAACACTGTCTATGCAGGCCGCTGGGGTAAGGTTCCTCCAGTCCGCACGACCATTGCGCCGGCTGGCGGTATCCCGGGTAACTCACTGGTGGAAATCGACCTGATCGCCTACATCTAGTAGAACTTCTGTCCTAACCATCAGCGTGGGGTGCCCGATGCTTGTGGTTAGGACAGAGTACACATTTGTGATGGAACAGGGCTGGACAAATGGCTTCACGGTGACGCATCACACTAGACGCAGACAACCGGCACCTTAACAAGTAACCGCTATCGGAACGGTGGGCACTATGACACGCACGTGCATGTATATGCCGGTACGGGCGAGCGGAATTCCCACGCAGGCAACAACGTGTTCCGCCCGATGGCATTACTTTCCGGGTGGGCGTAACCACGGTGGTCGATGTGCGAGCCTACGATCAAAGACGGCACGATTGTCTATGACCTGAATGGGATCAGTACCGACCTGTGGAATGGATCCGCGAGCCCCCATGATGCGGAAGCTTACCTGTGGACAACATTTGTTCCGTCGAGCCCGAAGTCAAAGGAGATGGGCCACTAACGTAAGCAACGGTAACCCGCTGCTATGACCGCAGTTAATCTCCGGGATACTTCGGAGTGTTCACTGCGGTGGAGATATGTTAGTGTTTTAGAGTGACGTTAGTTGCCCACCACCGTGTTTGTTGTTGCCGCGCCTCCTCGGCGCAGGCCAGCTGTTGTTGTTCGCTTTAAAGCGCGCAACAGCCTGAATCACCACTGATTCTCTCTTTTACAGGAAATCCACAGCGAAGAACGGCCTCAGGGGCTAAAGCTCGCTGCGGCGAGGCAGCCCCTCCTATTTCCATAAATTTACTGCCCGACTAAAGTCGGGCCCTGATACAAAAGCGAAGGAAACTTTTTCAATGGGCTTCAGACTCAGGATAGCAGGCAGCCTTGCATCGCGCGCTCACCTCTTGCAGCGCTGCTTCCGGTCCTGTTGTCGCCGCTAACCGCTCGTTCCTCTATTCCCGGACCGGAAACCTATCTTATTGGAGTTGTTCATGCGCCTCATGCGGTCTTGCCTGTTCTCTGTCCTTATTGCAGTTACATTTCTTGTGATACGCGCCCGCGCGCAGATGGTGGGCGGCACGATCTCCGGGGAGGTGGTGGATCCGGCCGGCGCCGCCATCACACGGGCCGAGGTTCTCATCCGCAACGATGAGACCGGCAGCGAGCGCAAGTTCACGACCGCGGAGGGCGGCACCTTCTCGGCTCCTTCGGTTGCGGTTGGCGTCTATACCGTGTCGGTTTCACGAGAAGGTTTCGCGCCCCTTACGCGCACGGGAATCGTGCTGACGGTGGGACAAAATGTGCAGCTGCACCTGGCGCTTACGGTAGGCGGCGTGCAGCAAAGCGTATCGGTAGTCGATACGCCGTCGGTGGTCGATACGTCGACTTTGCAGTCGCAAGGCCTGGTCGATGAGCGCCAGGTGAAGGAATTACCGCTCAACGGACGCAGCTTTGACCAGCTGGTGCAGCTGAACCCTGCATCGGTGAGCTATACGACGCAGCGCTCGGGTGGCGTGGGCACCTCGAATTCGTCGGTCGGCAATATGTATTCCGTTTCTGGCCGGCGCCCGCAAGACAATCTCTTTCTGTTGAATGGGATTGAGTACACCGGGGCCTCGCTCATCAACGTGACCCCCGGCGGCACCAGCGGCCAACTGCTTGGGGTGGATGCGGTGCGCGAATTTAATGTGGTCAGCGATACCTACGGCGCGAACTACGGCAAACGCACCGGTGCGCAGATCTCGATCATCACTGCATCGGGCGGCAACCAGTTGCACGGCTCGGTGTATGAATTCCTGCGCAATAGCGCGCTCGACGCTCGCAATTATTTTGACCAGGCGCGGATCCCCGAATTTCAACGCAATAACTTTGGCGCGGCGGTAGGGGGCGCGCTGCGGCAAGATAAACTTTTTGCTTTCGGCAACTATGAAGGTTACCGGCAAAATCTTGGCCTGAGCGCGCTCAGCTTTGTTCCCGACGACGCATCGCGGGCAGCGGCTACGGCTGCTGTACGACCGCTGTTTGCCCTATGGCCAACCGCCAACGGGGCTGAGCTGCTCAACCCAAATGGCACGCCGAGCGGCATTGCGGAGGCTTTTGCCAATCCGCCGCAACACGTTCGGGAGGATTTTGGCACGACCCGGATCGATGCCAATCTCACCCAAAACGATTTGCTCTTTGGGGTTTACACGGTGGACGACAGTGATGCGAATACTCCGTCGCAGAATCCGTACTCCACCATTTTTGAACGCTTGCGCGAGCAGGTTGTGAGCGCGCAGGAGCAGCATGTCTTTTCGCCGAACCTGCTGAACACCTTTCGTGTTGGTTATTCACGGGCAGCGTACTACTTCACCGGGCAAGCACCCGATTCTGTGCCTGGTTGGGTTGCGGGTAAACCGGTCGGCACCATCGTCATCGCCGGCAGCACGGCGTCAAATGGTGCGTCGCAGGTGACGCTCGCGGGGGCGAACACCGGCAGCAACAACCGGGCGGTGCGCAACCTATTCACGGTGGACGAGCATATCTTCTGGACGCACGGACGGCACCAACTCGAGATTGGCGTGTGGCTGCAACGTCTGCAGTCGAATGACAACCTGGCGCAGAATCAATACGGACAGGCGTCCTTCTCGACCCTGAGCAGCTTCCTCGAAGGCAACGTCGCAACCTTTACCGTTGTGCCTGCGCCCACGGAGCTGGGCTGGCGATCTTTGTTTGGAGCCGGCTTTATCGAAGATGCGTGGAAGGTAACGCCGCGCCTGGAGCTGCGGGCAGGGTTCCGTTCTGAATCAACCAACGGCTGGAACGAAGCCCACGGCCGGGCTTCGAATTACGGATTTACCGACGGTGTGATGAACACCAATCCGACCGTCGGCGGTTCTGCTCTCTCTGACAACCGCGCAACCTTCATGCCGGAGCCGCGTATTGGTCTGGCCTACGATTTGTTTGGCAACGGTAAGACAGCCGTGCGGAGCAGCTTCGGTGTGCACCGCGCGGTTCTCGATACGCTGGACTATCGGCTGGACCAGACTGCACCGTTTAATACCACGCTCTCTTTCAGCAATACCACGGTAGCCATGCTGCCGAGCCTGGCTACGGGAACGGCGACCGGTAGTGGGCAGATCTCGCCCAGCAATGTGCAGCCGGATATCAACACGCCGACCGTGCTTGCCTGGACTTTCAAAGTCGAACGACAGATTGCTCCGGCCACTTCGCTGACTATCGGCTACGTGGGCTCGCACGGGTACCACCAGATTCTTTCCGAGGACCAGAATACGCCGGCGACCGTCGTCTGCCCGGCCGCGGCTTGCCCCGCTAGCCTGACCGCCGGAACCGTTTATTACCCGACCACGACCAAGGCCAATTCCAAGGTCGCGAACACGACGTCGTGGGCCTCCCAGGGAATCAGTAACTATAACGGACTGGAGGTGGATGTACGGCGCCAGTTAGCGCACGGGCTGCAGTTGCGCGGTGTTTATACATTCGCCAGCAATCTGGACGATGGTTCGGCCTGGAACACCAGCGTCTCGGCAAACACGCCGGCGTATGTGATGTACCCGGGCAATCCAGGTCTCGATTATGGGCCTGCGGCCACGAATATCCGCCATGCGGGCGCCATCAACGGCACGTGGGAGTTGCCCCTCAAGCATGGCTTGTTGGCTAACTCGTCAGCAAACAAGGTGTTCGAGGGGTGGTCGCTCAGTAGCATCGCCACGCTCGAAAGCGGCTTTCCTCTTTCGCCGCAGCTTGGCTACAACCCGACCGGCAACGGGGATACGCGTAACCCCGTTCGGCCTAACCTGAATCCTGATTTCCGTGGGCCGCTCTATGCGAAAACGGTGAGGCAGTGGTTCAATCCTGCTGCCTTCAGCGCGCCTGCGCCTGGCACCTTCGGGAATGTGGGCCGCGATACGCTGACCGGGCCCGGCCTCTCGGAGCTGGATCTGGCTCTCGCGAAGAGCACGGTGATCCATGAAGGGCTGCGGGCGCAGTTTCGTGCGGAGTTTTTCAATGTGCTCAACCATTCCAACTTCACCACGCCTAACCCTCTGGTCTACAGTTCGGGACCGACACCGAAAACGCCTACGGTGGAAGCTGCGCCCTCGTCGACGGCCGGCGTGATCAGTGCGACGGCGACGACTTCGCGGCAGATCCAGTTTGGGTTGAAGCTGCTTTTCTAGGGCAGTGGTTTGGTGGACCGAAGCGATCTTCGGGTTGGCTTCAGGCCAATTTGAGTGATGAAATAAAGTACTGCACGGATAGAACTCGCGAGCTCACTCGTTGGGCCTTGGGTTGGGGGAAAGGCGCACCGCAGATCCCTCCACTTCGCTCCCCCGAATTCCTGTCGAAGTTGATGGCGCTGGCGAACTTCATGCGGCTTTCCTTAAGGAAAGCCGCACACGTGGATCTGTCTGACATGGCGAAACAGGAATTCGGGTACGCTACGGTCGGGATGACAAATTTGTTTGGGGTCGGGCTTAAAAGTTTGTTTGAGGGACGGGCTTTGAAATTTATTTGGGGGACGGGCTTAAAAGCAAGCGATCTGCGTGTTCGATAACCCGACAGAACGCCAGCTGTTCGCGCACGACGAAATTTATCCATAGATTTTGGGCTTTCTTGTAGGCTAGCTCTTAATCTTCTTCGGGGGTTCGAGCTGAATGAGAATGCTAGCGCAAATACTGCTTGGGACGTTTTTCCTGGTTGCCGTACCTGGCTACGCCGATATTGTTGTTTTGCGCGATGGCACCAGCTACTCCGGGCACTACACGCCCCAAGGCAATAAAACTATTTCGTTCACCGATACGCAGGGCATCCACTACGACATGCCCATTGGGGACGTTCAGTCACTGGTATTTTCGAATAATGCCGATCATGTCACCCTGCGGAATGGCAAGACTTACTCCGGCCAGTTGAACGGCGGCGACATGCTTGCCTTCGAGGGCAACGGCGGGATTGACTATCAGTTCCCTCTGCGCGACGTCAGCTCCCTGGTTTTGAGTGGGTCAGCGGCTCCGGCGGTGGCGCACCATATCCCGACAGTGGTGATTCCTGAAGGCACAGACATTGTCGTTCTCACGTCTGACTCCATCCGGTCGGATCGGGGATCCTCGGGCCAGCTTTATCCCGCGACCATACAACGAGATGTCTATGGCAGTTCCGGCAGTATTGCGATTCCCGCGGGAACGCGGGCCAAGCTGGTCGTGAGCAACGTCACCAGCGGGGGGAAAGTACATAGTCCTGAGCTTGTATTGGATCTCTACTCCGTCGAACTCCACGGCGAGCCATACCGGGTTGATAGTTCCTCGGTCACGGAAAGCAATCGAAGCGGTCTGGGCGCGAACCGCCGAACGGCGGAGTATACGGGCGGCGGCGCGGGGATCGGCGCCTTGATGGGCGCCGTGTTCGGCGGTGGTCAAGGAGCTGGAATCGGCGCGCTGGCGGGGGCGGGCGGAGGCGCGCTTACCCAGCTGTTCACGCGCGGCAAACAGATCAGCGTTCCGGCGGAGACGGCCATGACGTTCCGGCTGGAACGCACGCTGGTGATGCATCCATAAAACGTCAGCGCGCTCCGACCACGCCAGCATCTTTGAGAGCATGCTTCTCTGCGTCCAGCGATGAGGTGTGCAGTTGCACGACGCGTTGCATGGCAGCATCCGCCGCTTGCATATGACCTTCGGACCGCAGGGCGCGGGCGAGCAGATAAAAGGATCCCGCATCTTCAGGATTCATGTCGGTCGCCTGGCGTAGCAGGCGCACGGCCGCCGCTGTATCGTGCTGCTGAAATTGAGCCTTGCCCATATAAAAATAGGTCGCCCAGGAATCCGGCGTCATCGCCTGTGCCTTCTCCAGATAGGAGAGCCCTTCTGGATAACGCTGCGACTGCACCAGAAGCGCCCCCAGAAAGTAGAGCGCGCTGGCATCCCGCGGGTCGGCTGCGATCGCCTGTTTCAGCTGCTGCTCGGCATCCACGTTTTTTTGCAGGCTGATGTAGACCTTGCCTAGTTCGCGATGGACGCCCGGGAACGCTGGATCCGCCTGCAGCACGGCGTTGTAAGCCTGCTCCGCCTCACGGAATCGTGCGGCGTCGTAGTATGCCTGACCCAGTAGAAAATTCGCCTGAGCGGGGGTCGCACTATCGGCAAAGAGCCGGGTGAATACGTCCTGCGCTGGTTGCGCCTGGCCCGCGCGCGCATAGGCGACACCCAGCAAGTAGAGGGCTGCGGGATCTGCGCCTTCTCCCTCGGTCAGGGGCTTTAAGAGAGCGAGACCCTGCTCGGGATGCCCGCTGAAGGTGAGGCAGGTGGCGAGCAGCATCGTAGCCTGCGGATCGGAAGGCGACTTGCTATGCAGCTGGCGGAAATACGGCAGCGCATGCAGGTAGTCCTCCTGCTTAAGGTAAGCGAGGCCGAGATCGAGCTGGATCTGACGCAGCTGGGGGCTGATGCGGAGCACCCGTTGGTAAACGTCGATTGCTTTGCCATAGCGGTGGGTTTTGGCGTACAGGACGCCCAGATTTGCGAGCGCACTCACATTGTGCGGATCGCTCTGCAGGACTTGGTTGAACCCTGTCTCAGCGGTTGAATAATCACCGGCGTTCAACGCCTGGGTCGCAGCCTCGAAGATTTGCCGGGCGCTATCCGGCTGTGCAGCCGATGCGACACCAGGGATAACGAGCAAGACCATCGCGATGGCAAACGCAGTAAGTTTCATGAAGACGTCTTGTTCATCATAGAACTCTGCGCCAACAAATAAAATGGCCGGACTCATTACAACATGAGTCCGGCCATTCACTCAGAGGGAGAGGTTAGAAGTAGAACTTACCCGCGAGTTGCAGCTGGCGCGGATCACGTGCACTGGTGATCTGTCCCGAACTGCCGGCGTAGTTGGCGAAAGACGTTCCATTCGTGGGCGCGGACAGGGTGTTGTTGATGTTTGCCCACTGGGTATGGTTGAACACGTTGAACGCCTCCAGCCGCAATTGGATCCGGGTGTTTTCGGTGAAGTTGAAGTTCTTGAAGAGTGACATGTTGAAGTTCAAAATGCCGGGGCCGTAGATCGAGTTGCGATGGAAATCTCCGAAGCTGCCGGGAGCCGGTGAAGCAAAGGCCGCCGGGTTGAACCACATCGGATTCTGTCCTGCGGGCTGGTTGTGGCTGTGAGCAGTCTTGATCGGGCCACCGATGTAGTCAGGACGAATGTGGCCAAAGCCGCCGTTGCCCAGGTTACCGCTGGAGGTCAGATCGCAGGCGTCATCCGTCGGGCTATCGCCGTTGAGGCAGGGACTGCCACTCCAGAACTGCGTTACTCCCGAATACTCCCAACCACCGGCGGTCAGCTTGACCAGCTTGCTGTGCCCTTCGAAATTGGGAAGGTTGTATACGTATTGGAAGTTGAACACGTTGCGGCGATCGAAGCCTGCAGGCGCGTAGAACTTATGTATCTGTGCCTGATCCGGAATGTCGTCCGGCTGGTTATCCTGATCGAAAAGGTCAATCGCCTTCGACCAGGTGTAGTCCGCATTGATGGTTAAGGAATTGCTGAATCGACGAGTCAGCTTAACCTGGAGACCGTTATAAGCGCTGCTGGCGCCAAATCGGGTGAAGTGGATGGAGCTATATCCCTTATAGGGCAGAATAGCCGCAGAGACGTTGTTGACGGTGGAAAGAATGGGCGTGCTCGTGGTGTAACCGAGCGGCAGTTGCTCGAGTTCCTGAACATATACCTGGTGCCGGCTGGTATTGCCTACATAGCCGATGTCGAACACGAGCTTGAGCGGCAACTCACGTTGCAGGCCCAGGTTATAGCCGTAGGTGGTTGGGATTTGACCCGCCCGGTCCGCAGAGAGAATTCCTCCCGATGGGGTCAGCGGTGCGCCATTGGCCAGACTCGGAGAGATATTGGCAATGTTGCCGCCATAAACCGTTGGCGTGTAGACGGTTGGCGGATTGCTGATACCGCCGAAGTTGAAAACGTTCTGTTGCTGACGTTCGAAGAAGACACCCGCGCCACCGCGAAGTGCAGTCTTGCCATCGCCAAACACGTCGTAGGCGAAGCCGAGGCGTGGACCAAAGTTGTTCCAGCGGAAGTTGATTCCGCCTTTGGGCAATCCGTTCGTACCTTCCTGCACCATGCCGTTATAGGGGTTACCCGAACCAGTAATGATCGAGCCCTGCGTAGGCGCCTGACCTGGAATATTGGGTGCAGTGTTGATCGCTACTGCGTTCGCAGGATTGTAGGCACCGGGCACGAAATAATATTGGTGGTACTGACCGGTGGTGTAGGTTGGCCCGATGAACTCATAGCGAACGCCTGCGTCCAGGGTAAGGCGCGGCGTTGCCTTCCAGGTATCCTGGACATAGCCTTCATATTGGAAGAAGTGAAAATGCCCGAAGGCGAAAATATTCGATTGGCTCACCGTCGTGTAGTTTCCCAAGAGAGTATTGGCAATTCCTGAGTTGCTGTTAAACGGATTCTGATTGCTGGCGCCAAAGTTCAGGTTGGGATTCTCTGTCCAGTTGCCTTCCTGGCCATTCTCATTCAGATCGGCGAAAAGGCCGAACTTGATGACGTGGCTGCCCAGGATCTTGGTTACGTCATCGGTAGCGACGAGCGTATTGCCGGTAGAAGTCCAGCCCGAAGGAAAGGGACTGATGTTGATGTAACCGTCGCCAGTATTAATGTTGGGGGCCAGGTTGTGCGTATTTGTCGAAGGATAGATGTCGCTGAAGTTAAAGCCCAACGCGGTCTTGTCATAGAGCGACTTCGACGTGCCGGGAACAATGTCGACCACCTGGGTCAGATGCAACCAACCCACCGTTGCTTCGTTGGTCAGGGTTGGGGAGATGACATTGACCAGGCTCCAGCCGTAGCTCTTACCTGGCTTCTTGCGATACTGCGGAAGCACGGGGAAGCTGTTGCCGGAGAAGATGCCGTAGCCGTCACTTTCCTGCTGACGGTCGTCCACGTAGCGGAAGAAGGCGTTGGCCTTGGGCCCAAAGTTGTAGTCCACGCGCACAATGTACTGATTTTTCGTGAACGTGTACGTGTCCTGGAAATTCACCTGTTGCTCATCGCCGAACCCATTGTTGTAGGTGGGATGGGTGAAGCTACCCCTGTAGGCGGGGGTGAAGTACTTGATCATGGCCGCATACTGGCTGTTGAATTGCGATGCGGGAATGATGTTTCCCGCGTAGGGGGTTCCGGTTTCAATCTCACCGACGGAGTTGTACTTGATGGTTCCGGGCACGAAGACCTGCCCGTTCCGCACCAGATTTCCATTGGTATCGTGGATCGGCGTGCAGTTCGCGGTGCCATTGAAGTCGCACAGATTGCCCGAACGGTAGACCGGAGACAAATCGGCCTGGCCATTGGGTGTCCCGATGCCGAGCATAGACGGCTGCGGCACGGTGTAATAGGTCGCTCCGTTGGGCCGATTCGCGCGGGTGCCTTCGTAGTTGAAGAAGAAAAAAGCCTTCTTGTCGCTCCTTGGCGAGACCTTCGGGATGGGAATATAGCCGCCGATATTGCCGCCAAACTGGTTGAACTTGAGGATGGGCCTGGCCGAACCCTGATGGTTGCTGAACCAGTCATTGGCGTTGTAGGCAGTGTTGCGGTTGAACTCCCACGCCGTTCCATGGAAGTGTTCGCCACCGCTCTTGATATTAATGAGAATCATGACGCCCGGGCTGCGGCCATACTCGGCGTTGAAGTTGCCGGTCAGCGTTTTAAATTCGCCGACAGCATCCAGACTGGGCGCGGTGTATTCACCATCGTTCGCGCCCACGTCGGTGTTAATGATGCCGTCGAGAAAGAAATTGTTGTCAGTACCACGCATACCGTTTACGTAGAAATCGTCGGTCTGATTGAAGACCAGCCGGAATTGCGAGTTGTTATTGGTTACCACTCCGGGCAGCGTCGTCAGCAGGGATTCGAAGTCTCGACCGTTTAACGGCTGCTCAGTCACCTGCCGCTTGTCGATAACGGCGGCGTTGCTCGAAGTCGCGGTATCGATCAAGGGGGTTTGGGTAGAGACGGTTACGGTTTGCGTGGCCTGTCCCAGCGTCAACGCAACCTGGCCTAAGCCCAGGCTCTGATCCTGATCGAGCACCACGCCGTTGCGGTCCAACTCCTCCATTCCGGCAGCGGTCACTTTGATCTTGTAGGTACCAGGAGGCACGTTCAGAGCGCGGAAGGTGCCAGTGGCATCTGAGGTCGCTTCGCGCGTTACGTTGCCTGTTGCCTGGTCAGTGAGCTGGACCTGGGCTCCAGGTATGGCTGCTCCGGAAGGGTCCACGATGGTCCCGGTGATGGAGCCCGACTGCGCATGCAGTTTCGCACCTGGGAAAAAGACGGCAAGCAACGTCAACAAGGCGAGCTGCAGGAAGAGGCTTGGCTTCAAAATGCTGTGGCGGCTCTGTTGGGAATTGCCGAAAAGATTGGATTGCGTGGGGTAGTAAGCAACACAGTGGCCTAACTGCTGGTGGCGACTCATAAAACCTCCAAAGAAGAACCCAGAAACGGAACGTTGTTGTCTTGGCTGCCTAAAATCTGCGTTCGCTTGCCTGGCAGGTCTTGCGGCTTTCCTGGCGCTTGGCGACTTGAAACTGGCACAGGTCAGACCGCTAACGAGAGTACAGAAGGGCATGTAACACTGTCAATCCAGCAGAATCGTTTCACTAAAGGACAGAAACGTTTCTGTAACTGGACAAAAACGATTACGAATGAAAGCGCAAAATAGTTTCAAGCGGAGACGTTTTCGGTTTTGACAGAGCCGAAATAAGATGCGACACTCGTTGGCGTTCCCACTTAGGATTTACATTGAGCGTCAAAAAAGCGCCCGATAAAGACGCGTCCGTAACCTTGCGCACCCTGGCGGGCCACCTCGGCTTGTCGCTCACGACGGTGTCGGTCGTGGTGAGTGACTCTCCTGCAGCCCAGGCGATCCCCCTTGCCACGAGAAAACGCATCCTCGCCGCCGCCAGTGAACTGCATTACCGGCCCAACTACTTTGCCCGCTCACTGCGCAAACAGCGCAGCATGTCGGTAGGGGTTCTGGTCTCTGAAATGAGCGAGGGATACTTCACTCTGGTCATGAATGGCGTTGAAGAGTATTTGATGGCGGCAAAGTATTTTTACCTGTTAGCCGCTCATTACTGGCAGCCGGGCCTGCTCGAGGAATATCCGAAGATGCTTCTGGATCGGTCCGTGGATGGACTCCTGCTGGTAAATACCCCCAGCCCCTCGCGAGTCCAAGTGCCGACGGTATCCATTTCAGGACATGAGGATGTGGCCGGCGTGACCAACATTCAACTGAACCACAAGCTCGCTGCCCGTCTCGCGCTCAAGCATCTCGCTGAGTTGGGCCATCGCAGAGTGGTCTTCATGAAAGGCCAGGAACAGACGGTGGACACCGACCCTCGCTGGCAGGAGATTATGGAGACCGCGTGCGCTTGTGGGATGGAGCTTCATCCGGAACTGCTGATTAAATTGACAGAAAACAGCTGGTCGCCCGCGCTGGGGTATGGGCCTATGAAAGCTCTGCTGTCCCGCACCAGGGACTTCACGGCGCTGTTCGCGTTCAACGATATTGCGGCCGTCGGCGCCATTCGCGCACTGCATGAGGCGGGTTTGCGGGTGCCGGATGACGTGTCGGTCATCGGGTTTGACGATGTGCTCAGCGCCCCCTTTGGTATTCCCAGCCTGACGACGATTCGCCAGCCTCTGCGGGAAATGGGGAAGGCGGGCGCGGAGTGTCTGCTGAACAAGATCAACCATCCGAAGATGTCTCATCCGCAGCAGGTTGTGATGCAGCCGGAACTGGTGGTCAGAGAATCGACGGCCCAGGCTCGCTGTGCTTCTACTGGAGGTAAGCGAGTCAAGGCCGCTTCCCGGACGCGTGGTTGAGGCGAGGATGCACCCCACTCAAAAGGTAAACGAGACCCCGCCGCCAACTCGCTGTTGACGCAGCGGTCCCTGGAACACCGGGCCGACGAAAGTCAGGGTGGCATCCTCGAGCACAATGCCGGCGAGAATGTCGTTCTTCGACTTAGTCCAAAAATCGGGTTGCGACGTGAGCGTTGTGCGATAGTCAAGCCGGATCATCCATCGCGGGGCAATGCGATAGCGCACGCCCCCGCCATAATTTAATCCGACCTGGAAAATGCCACCGCCCTCAAGCGGTGGAGCGGTGCCGAAGTTGTAAGCGGCGCCCAAAAGGCCAATATTGCTGAGGCCGAGGCGAAAGTAGCCGGGCGCTTTCTTAATGGGCGCATCGTCCAGATGCATCAACTGCAATGCGGGGCCGACCGCAAAATAGGGGCGCAGCCTCGAGGTCCTGGGACGGGTGTTGAGCAGCAGGTTGTAGGCTATCTGGGACGTGAGCAGCCCAGCATTCGCGAAGGAGAATGCGCTATCGACGGTGGTGCTGCTGGAGTCATTGTCGACGACGCCAAGACCGAGACGAAAAGTGCTGAAACTCCGGTTATAGCTAAACTCCTGGGACAAATATTTTTGCGCATCGAGGGTGACGGAAGCGCCAAGATTCCAGCCATTGTGCATCGAGTTTGCCAGCACAATGTTGATTTGTTGCCCGGGAGGATTGGTGGAATTGAGGATGAACCCGATGGCCCCGCCGTTCCCGCCTGCGTAGCCCAGCCATGATCCGCGAATACCTATCTCAACCGAGGGTGGCTTCCAACGGTCAATTGACTGGTTTGCATCGGGGCTGCTGCGGGTGATAGACGCGAGGGCGTACTCCGTACTGTGCCCAGTGGGTCCGTTGATGGTGTATTTGGCTCCATCGATGTCCATATTTCTTGCGGGACGGTTTGGGTCTTTCTTTTTCAACTCGGAGACGCCGGTGCGAATGCCGGAGTACGTCATGACGCCTACGTTGTCGCGCAGGATATTGTTTTTGAGGGTCAATATGGTTTGCCGCGAAGCACGCTCGGCGCGATTGCCGTGGATGCGCAGCGTACTGGCGGCCAACTGGACGGTATTCTGGGGATCGCGGCAATCGTTCAGCTCGAGCACCGCGACTCTTCCGTCGGTGATCAGATCTTCCCCGGTTCCATTCTTCGCGTCTTTGGGAATCGAGGGCCGGGCGACTAACTGGACGTGCGAGACGCAGCCGGTAAAGATGAGGTCGTTGACGACTTTCGCCCGCTCATTATCGATATGGGTGTCGATCAAATGGATGAAGGTTTTATTTTTTTTCGAAAAACCTATCCCCGTGTCGTGCGTGGAGGACGACGTCCACACCGTCTGTTCCTTCCATTGCAGTGAACTTGACCAGATGCGTAGATGGTGGCGTTTGGAAAAAGTATTCAGCGTCTTGGCATAGGCATAAGTGGGCGCCTGGCCGCCGAGCAGCAGGGTCGACATGGGCGCGCTCTTATAACCCTGATTTTCCGCGACCGAGCGAATGGTCGCATAGGTTGACTCAGCGGTGAGCGAATCGACCTGGACCCAGTCACTAGCGGCAAACGCGCGCTCGACCGCCCCAGCGCTGCCGATAAAGATCAGGTTGGTGATATCCGACGGAATATGCGCCTTATCGGTATAGGTGCGAAATGGCAATTGGTCGACCAGTTGACCCAACTCCGTCTTTTCTAACGGCGTGGTTGCCATGGGGGGAACGAGGATTGGTTCCGCCCTGGGAAGGACAATCGGCGCGGTGAGCTCAGCGATCAATTCTGTGCCGATAGGTAGCGCAATTTCCGGCTCGGAGAATCTGAGCACCGACGCGGAAGCGGCGGTGGTAAAGATGGCCGCGATCGGGTCGCCGAAGGCGAGGCTCCCGAGCACGCCAGAAGCGCGATTGCTGAGAGTGGAAGTCGAGCGTATGCCCTGAATGCGTCCCTGCCTATCCACCGACTCACGGGCATTCTCGACTTCTAGAAGGCGGCATTGCAGGGGAACGGTTACCCCGTCGGAGAGGACGACATGATCGAATTGCAGTTCGATACGCGCCGTCTCATGCACGACTCCGAGACCTACCTTTCGGGTCGCGACAACGGAACCTTCCACAGTTGTGCCCAGGGGAAGCAACATATCGCCACCCTCGGTCACCGGTGCGATGAGCACGCCGGTTATTTTGGTTCCCTTGTGCGTAGAGTACGAGCTGATTGGTTGCTGGAGGCGAATTTCTAACCTGGTGCTGACAGGAACCGGGTCGGCAAAGCTGTGCAGGCCACCCAACGCCGGCGCCAGCAAACAACACAGGAGAGCTTTATAGCCACGCAGCAATTTCTCTCGGCTGCAAATCATCCAATTTTCGCCCTGCACAGAGGAGGAATCCTTTCCATTGAGCTTACGGTGCAACCCGCCTTAGCAGGCGCCCGCGCAGTGATCGAAAAGGCCATGAACGATGCTCACCTCGCGAAGGCTTCGACTGGAAGATCAGGTTTAGTTGGCCGGGGGACGCCTTACAGTCTACAGCGGCAGGCGCGCATTTTGGGACTTTGCTGAACCAGCATTTTTACAGGTTTCGGCCCGGCTGTCGCGAGGTTATGGCGGGACGCTGTTGGCACTACCCGGCGCATGCTTTGCTGAACGAAAGCCGCACACGCTGCCGTCGGCAGGGGATTTCCTTAACCGGAAAATCTGCGGGCATGGGGCACCCGCCTTCGGGGTACGCGAAAGGTCGCCATGCTAGCTCGCACACACCCTGCCCGAAGTTTCTCCTTTTAATGACTCTGGTAGTCTATAGCCCCTGTATGCATAGGAGGACCCGAGAGCATGATCGTTTCCGGTCGTTGGGGCTGGCTTTTTTGTGTTGTGCCAATTCTCCTGATGCTGCCTCCGCAGGCCTTGGCCGCGGATAAACTGCTGATCGTGAACGGCACCACTCTAACTATGAAAGATGGGCAGACCGCGCCGTTTGTGGGCTACCTTCTGGTGGGCAGCGACGGCAGGATCAAAGCAGTCGGCAAGGGCACTGCTCCTGTCGGCATGACCGCACAGACGGTCTACGACGCGAAGGGGAAATTTGTACTCCCCGGTTTTATTTCAGCGCACAGTCATCTTTCCGAGAGTGCTTTTCGCGGTTTGGCGACTGACCAATATGTCTACGAGTATCCGGCGTTGACGGGTTGGGTAGAAGCGTTGGAAACGCGCGAGCTGGGCACGCGGCCGGAGGACTACTACTGGTTTACGCTGCAGGGCGCCCTCGATCACCTGGTCCACGGCATCACTTCGGTTTACAACTTTGAATACGCGCGCGACGATAACGAGGCTTTCGAAGAGGATCAGTGGCGCGCCGAGCTCGACTCGGGGATGCGTTTCATCCATTCCTACGAGCCTTCAGGCAAATCGTCGGCGCAGGTTCGGCGCGCCAACCTGGTGAAGTTTTTGAATTTCGCCAAGCCGGACATGTCGCGTCCGACCGTTTTGAGAATGGCCTACTCGGGATGGATTACAACGCCCCAGGCTCTTCAACTCGATGCTTCGTTTTTCCGCGACTACCATTTGTACTCGGAGATACATTTCCTCGAATCTCCGGTGAACCAGGAGCAACAGCGCGCCACGTTCCAGTACATTGTAGACGCCCATATTCTGGGGCCGAATGTCAGCTTTGGACACTTCATTCACCCGGACGACTCCATTCTGAAGACCGTGGCGGCCGCGGGCTCGGGGATGGTGTGGAACCCCATGTCGAATGGACGGCTGGCATCGGGGATCGCCGACATCCCGAAATATCGCAGGATGGGCATCAAGATCGGGATGGGCGTGGATGGCGAAGGTAGCTCAGATCTGCCCGATCCGTTTGAGAACATGCGTATGGGTCTTTATGTGATTCGCGCAAAATATGAGAGCGCCAAGATTTTGCAACCGATCGATGTGCTGCGCTTCCACACCATGGGGAGCGCGGAGGTGCTGGGCGTGGCCGATAAGGTCGGCAGCCTTGAGGTGGGCAAGTTCGGCGACATCATCGTGGTCGATCCGAAGCTGGTGGAGCGCGGGCCCGTGGTCGATCCCTATGCTGCGGTGGTGCTGGCCTGCAATGCCATGAACCTCGCCAAAGTGTATGTTGGCGGTGACTTGCTGGTGGATACTTATCATTTGCAGAAGAGCGACATGAGCAAGGTATCGCGTGAGGTGAGTCAGCGCGTGGCGCGTCTACACTAGGTGGGGCGAGGGGCAAATGGACGACAGATATCGCATCGGGCGTCGAGATTTCTTTAAGCAGGCCGCGGGCGCTATCGGCGCTACCACGCAACTTCCCCACTGGACTGCCTTCGCTGAAGCAGGGTCGCCAGGCACGCAACAGCATCCACACCTGGCGGCGGAGAAGATTTCATTTCCCCGGGTCTTTACCGGGGAACAACTCAAGATGCTTGCCTTCCCCCTGGGTGGGGTCGCCGCCGGCAGCCTGGCGCTGGGCGGCCGAGGTCAATTGCGCGACTGGGAAATTTTCAACCGGCCCAATAAGGGTTTTTCTCCGCAGTATGCCTTTCCTGCAATCTGGATCAAGACCGGCGATGCCAAACCCATCACCAAGGTGCTGGAAGCGCGCATTCTGCCGCCGTTCGAAGGCCAGGATGGTCTGGGGTCGAAAAACTCGCCCGGCTTGAGCCGCATCGCAAGCGCGGAATTTACGGCGCAGTACCCGCTGGCACATCTTCGTTTCAACGACCCGACTCTTCCGGTCAGGATCGAGCTCGATGCGTTTTCGCCGTTCATCCCTCACGATCCAGATGCTTCGGGATTGCCGGTTGCGATTCTGCGCTATCGGGTGAGCAACCCGACGCATGCCAGCGCCAAGGTGGCGATTTCATTTTCCATCGACAACCCGGTCAAGGCGCCCTCGCGCGCTGACCAGGCACGCGACCCGGAAGATCCGCGTCAGAACGAATACCGCACAACGAAGCGTTTGGAAGGTCTGGTAATGACCAATCCAAGCCTGCCCGCGGGCGACCCGATGCAAGGGAGCTTTGTGGTCGCAGCACTTGCCGGACAGAATGCCGGCACCACGCATTGGCGTGGATGGCCGCGGGGGCGTTGGTGGAATTCGCCGATGTTGTTTTGGGATGCTTTTTCGCAGGATGGCGCGTTGCTGAACGAGCCGGCATCGCGCAGCACGGTGGGCGCACTGTGCCAGCAGCAAACGATAGCGGCCGGCGGCTCCGCGGATTTTACCTTTGTGTTGGCCTGGCATTTTGCCAACCGCACTCCGGCCTGGTGCGGATGGGACGCTCCCAAAGGCGAAGGCAACACCATCATCGGCAACTACTACGCCACGCGCTTCAAAGATGCGTGGGATGTGGCCGACTACACGGCAACGAACCTTTCGTCGCTCGAAGCGCGAACGCGCGCTTTCGCGAATGCCTTCGCCGCCAGCACCCTTCCGGCAGTTGTGAAAGAGGCAGCCAGCGCCAACCTGTCGACGCTGGCCACCACCACCTGCTTCCGCACGGCGGATGGGGAGTTTCACGGCTTCGAAGGCTCAGATGACCAGCGGGGTTGCTGCTTCGGCAATTGCACCCACGTTTGGAACTACGAGACGGCCACCGCTTTCCTATTCCCTTCATACGCGCGCTCGCTGCGCAAAGCCGCCTTCGGTTACAGCATGGATGACGAGGGGGGCATGCGCTTTCGCCAGTTGCTGCCCGATGGTAAAGAGCGATCGACGTTTGCGGCGGCCGACGGACAGATGGGCCAGATCATGCATGCGTATCTGGATTGGAAGCTTTCGGGCGACCAGGAATGGCTGAAGAGCATGTGGCCGCGGGTGAAAAAGGGGATAGAGTTTGCCTGGATCCCGGGAGGGTGGGATGCGAACCGTGACGGGGTTCTCGAAGGCGTGCAGCACAATACCTACGACGTGGAGTTCTACGGACCGAATCCTCTTTGCGGGATCTATTATCTCGGGGCTTTGCGTGCGGCGGAGGAGATGGGACGAGCGGCCGGGGATGACGCTTCTGCCAATGAATATCGCAAGCTGTTTGAGCAGGGCAGCCGCTGGATCGACGCCAACCTCTTTCAGGGCGAGTTTTATATTCAGAAGATCCAGGGGTTCCGTGCGGACCAGATCGCCCCGCAACTGCGCAGCAGCATGGGGGCTGAGAATACGGAACAGCCAGAGTATCAAGTGGGTGCGGGATGCCTGGTCGATCAAATGCTGGGGCAATACCTGGCAAATATCGCCGGGCTGGGTCCGTTGGTATCGCAGGAGCATGTGCGCACTGCGCTCGAATCCATCTATCGCTACAACTACAAGCGCAGCCTGGTAGACCACGACAATGTGCAGCGAGCGTTTGCTCTGAATGATGAAGCAGCGGTGGTGATCTGCGATTACGGCAAGGCGCCTCGTCCTCATATTCCTTTTCCTTATTACGCTGAGGCGATGACTGGTATGGAACATTCGACCGCGGCGCTCATGTTCTCCTCCGGCATGATTCCCCAGGGTGTTGAGTACGTTGAGAATCTTCGCGCGCGCTACGACGGGGTTAAGCGCAACCCGTGGGATGAGGCAGAGTGCGGGCATCACTATGCCCGGGCCATGTCTTCCTGGTCGAGCGTGGTGGCGCTCAGCGGTTTCCACTATGAGGGCGATCGTGGGCATGTCATGGCTTTGCCCAGGCTGCCGCAGGAAAACTTCCATTGTTTCTGGGCCACGGGTACGGGCTGGGGGACTTATTCGTTGCAGCGCACGCCGTCGGGTGTTCGCTTCTCACTCCAGGTGCTGGCCGGGAGTTTGCCTTGCCAGTCGTGCACGCTGGCTGCATCGGGTTCGCGGGCGACGGCGATGGTGGGCGCAAAGAAGGTCGCGGTGCGTGTGGAGAAGAGCAAGGCAGAGGCAACGGTGTATCTCGCCGAGCCTATTCATGCGCGCGAGGGTGAACCGTTGGAGATCGAGATCGTTGGCTAAGGGGGAGACGACCGCAGATCTCTCCACTACGCTACGCTCCGGTCGAGATGACAAATCTTGTTGGATAACGCTTGCACTGAGCGCAACGACAATTTTTTCATCTCGACCGCAGTGGAGAGATCTGCGGTCGTCTGCTTAGGAAGCCATGCCGAGGCCGACGATGTTGGCGGCCGCGATGATCACCAGCATGCCGGCCCAAAGTAAGCGGACTGGCTTCGAGCCAACACCGGCCCATTCGCCCAGCGCAAGGCCCACAATTCCGCCGAATAGAACGTAACCGCTCATGTGCAGCATCCAATTGACGTAGGCAAAACTGGCTGGAATGCTGGCGGCGCCCCAGGCATAAAAGAAAAACTGCAGATACCACATGATGCCGCCGGTGGCTGCCAGTGATCCGTTCTTGAACAACGTAGCGCCGGGCAGAGCAAGGTCTGCCTTGAGCGAGAGTTCTTTCTTGAAGTAGAGCCGGCTGAAGCAGTAAATGAAATTGACCAGTCCCCCGCCGCCCATGATGATGACGTAACTCGGCAGTGCCGCGTAAAGTGGTTTGACGCCAACCAGAAGCGCCGAGGCTTGAATCGGCCTGGCGGCGTCGATGGCAAACGACATGCCGGAGGAAAAGATGCCGCACATGACTGCGAGCATCAGCCCCTTCTTCACATCGAATTCGCGCACAGCCGAGCCCAATGCGATTTCTTTGCGATGCCCGGCAACCGACACAATCACAATGCCGCAAAGCGCGACGGTAATGCCCAGCAAGGTGAGCAAGCCGCCGCGCGTGCTGACAAGTTCGTGTGCCTGACCATGAACGAGCGGCGGAATCAGCGTGCCCACAACCAGGGTCACGCCGATCGCAACCCCGATCCCGAGTGACATGCCGAGATAGCGCATGGTGAGGCCATAGCTGACATTGCCGACTCCCCACATGCAGCCAAACAGGAAGGCCTTGAGAACGACCGCTGCGTCCAGCGATGAGTAGAACGCGCGCATATCCGGTAACAAGGTGGCGCTGACCGCAAGGGGCAACAGCACCCAGGAGAAAATACCGGCCACGGCCCAGGTGGACTCCCAGGTCCATCGCTTGACTTTGCTGATCGGCGCGTAGAACGACGCGGCCGATGCCGCACCTACCATGTGCCAGGCGATACCAGTGATGATCCCCGTCAACGCACTCTCCTGAGGCCAAAGAGAGTGTAGCGTAGCCATGGCGGGCCGCGTCCCTGGTCTACGGCGAAGCTCAGCCTCCCTGACTGACCGATTCGCCTAATTTTCGCCAGACGATTCGTTTTCGTCGCCTGTTCCAACTTCCCCGAGACTGGTAATCTACCGGACCGTCTACCTGCTGCCGATGCAGGATTCAGCACCTGCACCAGGTTGCGCGGGGCAGCCACGCAAGCGGGGTCCCTGACGGCGGATGCTACTGGACCAGGTTGTCTGCTCGCGGGAAAGGGAGCCCTAATCGAGTCATGGCGCAGGTGAAGAGTATGACCTCCCGTTCTGATGCCGAGCTGGTGAAGCGGTTGAAGGCATTCGTTGTGGGCGCCGCTGTCTTTTCCATGGTGTTTGCGGTGTCGGGGCTGGTAGGTTGGGCGTTGAACCTGCCCGCTCTTGTGAGCTGGGGAGACGGGACCGCAATGGCGCCCAACGCCGCTGCCTGCTTCCTACTGGCCGGCCTTTCTCTGTTTCTGCTTCGGGAAAAAGACAAGCAGCCCCTGGCGCCGATCCGGAAGCTGATCGCACGAGCCTCAGCGGCCATGCTTGGCCTGACCGGCTTGCTCACCCTCACGGAAAAATTGTCCGGGCACGACCTCGGAATCGACCGGCTCCTGTTGTTGCGATCTCCAGGGCCACCGATTGCCGCCGCCCGCGTCGTCATGTCCCCCGTCGCCGCAGGAGCCTTCCTGTTGCTCAGTCTCGCTCTGCTGATGATCGATTGGCGGACCAGGGGAGAGAAGTGGCCGGCCCAGTTTATTTGTTTGGCGGCAGCATTTGCGCCCTTGTTTGGAGTGCTTGGCTGGATCCTGGGACCGGGGTCGCCCCCCATCACGTTGGCTTGGCCCGCCGTGGTGGGGTTTGCCATGCTGACCGCCGCTCTTCTGTGTTCACGCGCGCCGTGGGCCATGGGCGGGGTTCTCATCCGCCAGCGTCCGGGAGCAAAGATGTTGCGTGGAGCCTTTCCTCTGGTACTGCTGGTGCTCTGCATCTTGGGTTGGTTGCTCTCGAAACCTTTGCTGAATGGGGTGCACTTCACCTGGGCCGAGGTGACCGTGCTGGCCATCGTGACCGGAAGCATGATCGGGGCCTTTGTCGGCTGGACAGCCTTCATCGTGGATCGCAGCGACCGCGAGCGGACAAGGCTGGAAGAAGCCCTTCAGCTTCGCGAGGGGCACCTGGACCGGCTACTCAACACGATGGAGGAACCGGAAACGGAAGTCCGGCAACGGAAGCTGGTCAAGGCGGGCGTCGCCGGAGCTGTGCTCCTGACGGGTCTTTTGGGCATGCTTTCGTGGCGCATAGCGCTGCAGGCGGCTGAGGATGTCGATTGGGTGGCCCACTCGCACGAGGTTTCGGCGACCTTGGAACTCACACTGCGCCATCTCACCGACGTGGAAACCGGAGCGCGCGGCTTTGCTCTGACCGGCCACGAGCCCTTTCTGGAGCCATACAACGCGGGTAGCTTTGCGGTCACGTCGGACCTGCAGAAATTGCGCACGCTATTCGCGGATCCGGACCAGTTACGGCGGTTAGACGTGCTGGCGGAGCAAGCGAAAATCAGGCTTGACGAAGCAGCAGATCTGGTGGCGGCCCGGCGGCAATCGGACGATGCCCCATCCATTGCTCGCCTCAAACTGGGCAAGCTGGCTATGGACGCGGTGCGGAGCACAGTACAGGAGATGGAGGCCCAGGAGAAACGGTTGGTAGAGGAGCGAACCGTACGCGCCCGGGGCACACGTCGCTTCACCAGCTCGGCCATCGGGCTAGACACCATCTTTGCCATCATTTTCCTGTCCATCGCCGGGCTCACCGTCAATCGGGAGATCCGCGTCGCCGCGAGAGCACAGGCTCAGGTCAAGGCCTTCAACGTCGATCTGGAGCAGCGCGTGGAGCAACGCACGGCAGCGCTGCGATCCGAGATCGCTGTGCGCAGGCGGACCGAGGAGATGCGAGAACGGCTGGCCGCGATCGTGGAATCCTCCGATGACGCGATTATCAGTAAGACCCTGGACGGAACGGTTGCCGCGTGGAATCGCGGCGCTGAGAAGGTGTTCGGCTACGCGGCGGTTGAGATGGTCGGCAAATCAATACTGGTGCTAGTGCCGCCCGGCCGTAAAAGTGAGGAGTTAGACATCATGGCCCGCATTAAGCGCGGCGAGAGCGTGGAACATTTCGAAACGATACGGGTGAGGAAAGACGGCACGAGCATCAACGTATCCGTGACGATTTCGCCGATTCGAGACGGCGATGGCGCGATTGTCGGCGCTTCAAAAGTTGCCCGCGATATTACTGAGCGCAAGCAGGCGGAAGCAGCACTGCGGGAGAAAGAATGCCGTCTGTCTGAATCGCAACGTATCGCGCATATCGGAAGTTGGGCCTGTGACCTGAACGATGGGGCGGACCGGTTGGTATGGTCGGACGAATTGTATCGTCTCTATGGGGTTTCATCGGAAACGTTTGTTCCCACGATGGGGTCACTTCTGAGCCTGGTCGTTAGCGAGGATCGTGGTCTGCTGCAGAACTGGATGACGGCGTGTGCGGCGGGAGAGCAGCCAGCCGACCTGGATTTTCGCGTCGGACTCCCCGACGGCACAGTCCGGGTTTTCAGTCGTCGCGGGGAATTGCAGCGCGATTCTGACAACAACCCAATCCGCCTGGTGGGTACTTCTCAGGACATTACTGAGCGCAGGCAGACGGAAGCCGCCTTGAAAGAGACCGAGGAGCAGCTGCTGGCAGTGGCCAACGGGATACCCCAGCTCGCCTGGATAGCGGGGGCCGATGGGACGATCTATTGGTACAACCAGCGCTGGTATCAATTCACCGGAACATCGCTCGCACAGATGCAGGGTTCTGGGTGGCAACGCGTCCACCATCCCGACTACCTTGCTGAGGTGCTGGCCAGGTGGACGCGTGCCATTGCGGAAGGTGAACCCTTTGAGATGGAATTTCCTCTTCGCGGTGCGAGCGGGCAGTATCATGCATTCCTTACGCGCGTCATGCCCCTGAAAGATTCGGCTGGCCGAGTCATCCGCTGGTTTGGCACCAACACCGATATCAGCAAAATCAAACAGACGGAGGAGCGACTGGCAACGCAGGCGGAGGAACTTTCTCGGCACAGGGCGGAATTGCTCAGTTCCCAGACCGCGCTGCAGGCCCAGACCTCGATGCTGAAGTTGGTGCTGGAGAGTACAGGGGAAGGATTGGTGGCAGCGGACCATGAAGGGCAGTTCTTACTTTGGAACAGCGCGGCCAGCACTTTGTTGGGCCGTGATGCGGCCAACCTTCCCCCCGAAAAGTGGTCGTCTCACTATGCCTGCTATCTGCCCGACGGGATCACGCCGTGTCCTACGCAGGAACTGCCTCTGGTACGCGCGCTCAACGGGGAATCGCTGCAAGCGGAGTTGATCATCCGTCAAACGGAGATGCAGGACACCTTTGTCGAATTTTCCGGACGACCCATGAGGGACGCTGCGGGAAACGTGTGCGGTGGGGTGGTGGCGTTCCGAGACATTACCCGGAGAAAAACGGATGAGCGGGAGATCCGCAAACTCAACGAAGACCTGGAGGAGAGGATAGCCAAACGCACGGCGCAACTGGCATCAGCCAACCATGAATTGGAGGCCTTTTCCTACTCCGTTTCCCATGATCTGCGGACACCTCTCCGTCACATTGCCGGCTTTTCCGCGATCCTGGTGAATAACTATGGTCCGGTGATGGCTCTCGAAGCACGAGAGTATCTGCAGCTCATCGAAGACGCAGTCCGCCGCATGGGGCTGCTGGTGGAAGGTTTGCTGAGTCTGGCAAAGCTCGGTCAGCAATCCCTGAAACTGCGCGTCACGGAATTAAATCCCATGGTCGAGGAGGTGGTTTCGATGCTGCGTCCGGAGTGCGAAGGGCGCGATGTGGAGTGGCGGGTCGCGAAGCTGCCCGCGCTGGAGTGCGACCCAATCCTGATGGCCCAGGTTTTTCAAAATCTCTTAGGCAATGCGATGAAGTACTCCCGTGGCCGGGCCAAGCCGGTGATCGAAGTCGGCAGCATTCAGCGAGCGGGTAAACCAGCAATCATTTTCGTGCGAGATAACGGGGCGGGCTTCGATTTGAGGTATGCCGAGAAATTGTTCGGCGTATTCCAACGCTTCCACAGCGCCTCGGAGTTTGAGGGAACCGGAGTGGGCCTGGCTACTGTGCATAGGATCATTCAAAAACACGGGGGAACGATCTGGGCGGAGTCAGAACCTGAGCGTGGGGCCACTTTCTATTTCGCTCTGCAAGTGACCGATCAAATCGGGACGAGATCAACGGCAACGGCAGCAACGTGACTGGGGCCGTTGAGCACAACCAAAGTATGCTGGCCTAAGAAAGCGGGCGCGAGGCCCAGCCTCGCTGCGACATCGCTACGCAGAAGATAAGTGCCGCCAGGATGGCAAAATCGCGGCTACCTTATGCGCAATGCCGTATTACGCCGGCAGCAAATCGGTAATTGACTCCTCGACATAGCTTTCCATTGCCTGCCTAAGCTGTGAGTCCACTTCGTCCGCGATTGTCATCACTTGAGATAGCAACACGCTAAAGTCGATAGTGGCCAAGCTATTTTCAAGCGTATGGAAAATGCAGACCTGCAAGATGCGTGACTCTTCGACCATCATCGCAGCGGAATAGCCCTGCCGGCGTCGCGACACCCCGTGTTCGGTAGCTGTTTTTGATAGCTTTTCATCGCTACCAAGAGGTAGATCAGCGCGGAGGCGAGTGACGAGATCGCGGAACATCTGAGGTAGATGGCCATAACGCTGTTCTGCCGTCAGGGTAACGATCGACAGCCGGCCATCCGACTGAACTTTCTTAAGCCAGTCTTCCATGCAGCTCTCAACCTGCCGCTCAAGGATTGTCGCCACAGTTTCGACCTTGGGTTGGTCATAGACAGTTCCAATGGCTATCCGACGTTTGATCGATTCGACCATCTCGGCCGGGTCCGACTGCTTGATCATGATCTCATCGGCTTGTCGCAAGATCGCCTTGGCGGCAACATCCATCTCTGGGAAGCTGGTTAGTAAGATTGCGATCGCTTTGGGATTGAGGTAGCGCATTGCACTGATGACGGTCAGACCATCGGAGACACCTGGCATGTGAAGATCACTCAGAAGAACATCGTACTGTTCTGAACTGATGAGCTTGAGAGCGTCGGCGACACTGCAGGCAACCGATACCTCGAAGCCCTCTCGCTGAAGAAGAGTGCGCATAATGATGTTTAGCGTTTCATCATCGTCTACGAGCAAGATCTTGGTAGCCGCCATATAGCTCTCCTCGAAGACCAGTTGTTCTTTTCTTCGGCTAGACGCGCCCGGGACTTCATCATTTCGCATGCTTTTGCTACATAGACTTGCCGTAAATACCTGAAGTGAAGCGCCATATGCGGCCATTTTTCTGGAGCGGCGATAACGCATCGGCTGCAGGCAAGCAGTTGTTCGTACATTCGGTGCGCATCCGGGAGCGGTGCGACGAGGTGGTGCTTAAGCAAGCGGCTGAACTTTAATTTTCTGATTGGGAGTCAGCAGGAGTGCATCTATCGCGGCAGCCAATCGGTAAGTCACTGATCTGATTGGTTGCGGGGCTTGGATTTGAACCAAGGACCTTTGGGTTATGAGCCCAACGAGCTACCGGACTGCTCCACCCCGCATCTCGATAGTAACAACCGCAGCGCATGGGGTCAAACCGAGCTCGCGGCGCCCGCGCGACGTCGTGCATTGCGCCTGAGGCGCGTAAAGTGGATCGAATGCGTCCCTCGATCACCCATGTAAACCAGAGCGCAGGCTCGTCGATGCGGCGTTTTTCGCTGGAGCCCCTGCTGCACGCCGGATTCGCACTTACCGGCGTGGGCACGGTGCTGTTGGGCTGCATTTTGCCCCGGCTTGCGGCGCAATGGCACCTGCGGGATAAGGACGCCGGCATGCTGTTGCTGGTGCAGTTTGCCGCCTCGGCCGCAGGGTCTCTCTTTGTTCGCCGCAATCTCTGGAAGTCGTTATCCCTGGGCTACGTTCTTTTCAGTGGGGGCGGTCTCTCGGTCTTTCTGTTACAACAAAGAGCCTTTCCCGTGGTGGTGATGGCCTTTGGCGTTCTTGGATTAGGACTCGGATCCGCCATGACTTCGACCAACATGTTATTTGGCCGACTCTACCCAAACCGCAGGGGCGCTAAACTAGCCCTCCTGAACTTCTCCTGGAGCGCCGGGGCCGTGGCCTGCCCGCTGGTAGTGACCCAATTTCCCAGCCACACCAGCAGCGGCGCGGCCTTTGGGCTGCTGGGGATGGTCGCTGCGCCGTTTGCTCTGTTACCGCTCTCTGCCCAGCGGATTGATTTGCGTGCGCCGACCCATTTCGTGCCTCCGCCCGCGGGGGTCAGCGAAGGGGCGACCATCACTTTCTTTGCCCTGCTCGCCTTTCTCTATGTGGGCATGGAGGCCTCCGTCGGCAACTGGATGAGCACCTATGCAACGCGTGCTACGTCGTGGAAGTTTGCCGGCAGCAGTCTCGCGGTCGCTCTTTTTTGGGCCACCCTGCTGCTCGGCCGCGCGCTGACACCGGCCATACTGTCGTACCTGACCGAACGCCGGCTCTATCGAGGTGCACTGCTCGCGGTGATGGGCGGCCTGGGGTTGTTGCTGGCAGCCCACGGCCCAGCCGTTCTGCTGGCTGGTTCAGCGCTCACTGGACTGGCCCTGGCGCCCTTGTTTCCACTCATCCTGTCGCTTTTCCTCGAAGAGATTGGAGAGTCGCGCAACGCAGGATGGGTTTTTGGCGTCGCCGGCTTGGGCGGGGCCACGCTCTCATGGCTCACCGGGACCGTGTCGAGCGAAACCGGATCGCTGCGCGTTGGGCTAATGGTGCCTGGCGCCGCCGCCCTGCTGATGATGGCGATGATCGTATGGCGCCGGGCTCAATGAAGGCCTATTCCGCGTTTGCTTTCTGCTCTTGATAATGGCTGATGTGTTCGTAAACAGCGTCTGGGAATTTAAGGTTGCGATAAAGATTGCCGCAGTCCGGATCCTCAGGATTGGGCAGAATGGGAAACTCCTGTTCGGCTTGCCAGGCGAGCAGCCGCTCACGTTTGGGCGGGTTGTAGTCGCGTCCCTCCACCTGGCGCAGCATGGTCAAGGCGTCCTCTTTGTGAAAATCAGGATCACGCATGAGCCAGGCAAGCACCTCCTGGTGAGGCATGAAATGCCGCGCCACCATGGCAAAGACCAGGCGACCATAGTGGCCGATATCCTTCCCGGACTGCAACGCATCCAGCAAATGCGCCATCATTGAATCCTGGCGCAATGCCGCCTCGCCCTCGGGTAAGGTCTGCATGCCGTCGGCGTGGGCACTTGTGCTTGCAGCCGTGCTACTTGGCGCTCGGCGCGTTCCGCGCGCTCGGTCGCTTCGCGTAGCGCTGTTTGTTGCTCAAGAACCGTATTCTGCTTTTCCATGTTCCCCTCCTACGCCTTTCCTTCGCCTGTAGAAGGGATGGTCCGAAATCACTCCGCGTTGCCCGCGGAGCCAGTGATGAGTTTTCTCTGAGTCCCCGGCGGCTATCGCTATACATTGAGGCGGCCAATCATGAGATCGAGGCAAATGCTAGGTGCGTAAGATGCCTTGCAAACTCTGCATCGTTCCAGGCGCACAGGGCAAGGACGAGCGGCCTGCGGGTCAAATCACTGGATGATGGGCTGACGTTCCTTTACCTTTTTCTGCGCGAGATTACGACACGATGATCGACCGCAGGTCAGTGTGCGACGGCCAGGGAGCATTGCGAGCTCACTCGCAGGGCCTGCGCTTACGAGAAAGGCGCTCAACAGGCGCCTCCGGTGCGCTGCGCTTCGGTCCATGAATAAACTGCGTGGATAAGATTTGCGAGCTCACTTGGAGGGCCTTGGTTTGGGGTGAAGGCGCACTGCAGATCCCTCCACTTCGCTACGCACCGGTCGGGATGACAAATTTGTTTGAGGGACGGGCTTAAAAGCAAGCGCTGCCGGAGACGCACCCTTTTCAGGGGGCAAACGCCCTGCAACGAAGTAACCTGATGATCGAAGTTTAGGAGACAAGAAAGATGAAGAAGAAACTGTTGACAGCGGTGCTCTGCCTGGTCGCAACCGGCTCCTTGAGGCCATCGCAGGCACAAGCTGTGCCCGGCCAGGCTATCGACCCGGCTCTGGGTATCTCGACCTTGCCGCTTTGGCCGGCGGGCGCGCCCGCGATCGCAGCCACCGATGCGGCTGACTTGCCCACGCTCACCGTCTTTGTTCCGCAGAAAGGCAAAGGGACAGGATCGGCCGTTGTCATTGCTCCGGGGGGAGCCTACCTGGGTCTCGCCACCAACCTCGAAGGGCGCCAGGTCGCTGACTGGTTCGCCGTTCGCGGGGTGACTGCTTTCGTGCTTAAGTATCGACTGGGCGCAAAATATCTTTATCCGATTCCGCTGGAGGATGCGCAGCGAGCGGTCCGGCTGGTGCGCTCCATGGCCGGCGCTTACGGCTTCAGTCCCGACCGCATTGGGTTCGTTGGCTTCTCCGCAGGCGGCCATCTGGCTGCGGCGGCGGGCACGCTCTACGAGGCCGGCAAACCAGATGCGAGCGACCCCCTCGACCGGCTCAGCAGCCGTCCGGACTTCCTGGTGCTCGGCTATCCATGGTTGAACGCCATGCAGCCGAGCGGCCATTACATTACCTATTGCTCCCTGATCAAGAGCATTCCGCCAGAAACCTGCAAAGCGGATGAACAGAAATACACGCCAAGCCTGCATGTAACCGCGCAAACGCCGTCGACTTTTATCTACAGCACCAGCGACGATCGCACCGTGCCCATCAGCGCCAGTATTAACTTCTACAATGCGCTGGTCGCTGCCGGAGTGCCGGCGGAGCTGCATATTTTCCGTCACGGCGAGCACGGCAGCGGCATGGGCGCGGGCATTGCCGCGCTCGACCAATGGCCGGTGCTGCTTGAACAGTGGCTACGAGACCAGGGGCTGCTCACGCCGTTACCCAAAACTTAGTGGACGGGGCCGGTGGACGGAACAATGGGCCGCCCTTGCTGCCTTACAGAGCACACCCACCGCATAGAAATTTGAGAGTCTGCGCGTTGATGGGCTGGAACCGCCATCCAGCTAAAACGGCGTAATCCGCATCTATCTGACTCTACATATCAGCAAGAAGGACCCCACATCATCATGCCAGAAGCACGCAATGCATCTATCCGCGAAGGCCTTCCTCATCCGCGCGGCGCAAGTTGGGATGGTAAAGGCACGAACTTCGCCATCTTCTCCGCCAACGCAACCAAAGTAGAAGTTTGCATTTTTGACGAAAAAGGGGAAAAGGAACTGGAGCGCATCGCTCTCCCCGAGTACACCAATCAAATATGGCATGGTTATCTGCCCGACGTGCGTCCCGGAGCGGTTTACGGCTATCGGGTGCATGGGCCTTATGAACCGGACGCGGGCCATCGTTTCAATCCTAACAAGCTGTTGCTCGACCCATATGCGGTTGCGCATATCGGCGAAATCAAATGGGATCCGGCTGTCTTTGGCTACAACATGGAATCGGGCGACGACACCACCTTCGACGAACGGGAAAGCGCTCCGTTCATGCCCAAGTGTGTCGTGGTCGACCCGAACTTCGATTGGCATGGCCAGAACGTCTTGAGCGAGGTTCGGGTTCCGTTTGACGACACCATTCTTTACGAACTGCACGTAAAGGGCTTCACTAAGTGTTTTCCCGGTCTGGAGGAACATCTTCGCGGTACCTATGCCGGCCTGGGCACAGAGCAGGTGATTCAGTACATCAAGGAGCTGGGCATAACCTCGGTCGAGCTATTGCCGGTGCATTTTTTTCTTAACGACAGCCATCTGCTGGAGAAAGGGCTGGTGAATTACTGGGGCTACAACAGCATTGGGTTCTTCGCTCCCGATGCGCGCTATGCCAGTGACCGCGCCCACGCACTGCGCGAGTTCAAGGAGATGGTGGCACGGTTTCACGGGGCCGGCATTGAAGTGATTATGGATGTGGTTTACAACCACACGGCAGAGGGCAACGAACGCGGCCCGACCCTCTCGTTCAAAGGAATCGATAACGCAAGTTATTATCGTCTGTTGCCTGACAACCCACGCTACTACATCAACGACACGGGCACCGGCAACACGGTCAACCTGAGCCACCCGCGCGTGATTCAGATGGTCACCGACAGCCTGCGTTATTGGGCAGAGCAAGCGCGTGTCGACGGTTTCCGTTTTGATCTGGGAACGATTCTGGCGCGGGAGCCGAACGGCTTCGACAACCAGAGCGGATTTCTCAAGGCCTGCAGCCAGGACCCCTGTCTCTCTCGAGTCAAGCTCATCGCCGAGCCATGGGATTGCGGTCCAGGGGGATACCAGGTGGGTGGCTTCCCGCCCGGCTGGGCGGAATGGAATGATAAATTCCGCGACACGACGCGTGAGTTCTGGATCGGGCATGCGCCGCCGTCTGCATTGACCGAAAGCCTGTGTGCGACCGGCTCCATATTCAATCGCCAGGGCCGCAGGCCATGGGCATCGATTAACTTCGTCACCGCGCACGATGGCTTCACCCTGAACGACCTCTTCAGCTACAACGAAAAGCACAATGAAGCCAACGGCGAAGATAACAACGACGGCAGCTCCAACAACAATTCCTGGAACTGCGGTGTTGAAGGGCCGACTGACGATGAGGAGATCATTGCGCTGCGCAAGCGCCAAATACGCAATGTGCTGGCGACCTTATTGCTCGCCCAGGGCACGCCCATGATGCTGGCCGGCGATGAGTTCGGCCGTACGCAGGGCGGTAATAACAACGCCTATTGCCAGGATAACGAAATCAGCTGGCTGAATTGGGATCTGCACGAGAAGGGCAAGGAACTGGTTGCGTTTACCCGCCGGCTGACGAGTATGCGGCACAAGTATCCTATTCTGCGCCGCAACCTCTTTCTTACCGGGAAGTATGACGAAGAATTAGGGGTAAAGGATCTGACCTGGATCAATGCCAACGGTGCGGAGATGCAGCAGGAGAACTGGGGCGATGCCAACATGCGCTGTTTTGGCATGTTGCTCGATGGGCGAGCACAGGTGACCGGCATACGGCAGAGGGGACGGCAAGCCACCCTGTTGATCGTGATCAACGACTATCACGATTTGGTGGAGTTCACTTTGCCGGAATGCCCTGGGGGCGATACCTGGTCGCTGTTGGTCGACACCAACATCACGGATAACAGCGAACACGGCAGCTTCAAGGTAGGTGAAACGTACGGGGTTACGTCGCGTTCGTTGCTGGTCTTTGCTCTCGAAGCAGAGAGCCTGGCGGAAAA
The DNA here is from genome assembly GCA_963834445.1 of uncultured Acidobacteriaceae bacterium. GTDB lineage: Bacteria > Acidobacteriota > Terriglobia > Terriglobales > Acidobacteriaceae > PALSA-350. The sequence continues at coordinate 191,715 of CAWIBU010000009.1, read as the reverse complement.
GAAGTAACCCGCGCGGATGCCACCTTCTTCTCGGAGAGGTGGCATCCGCCTGGTCTTACTTGGTCACCTGCCACATGGTGCCGTTCATCACCAGCGTGTCCTGAGCAGTTTGGCTTTGCGCGAGCGCACTTCCGACTGCAGGGAACGCGGTTTTCACTTCCTCTGACTTCGCCCATCCCGGGACGTCTGCAAGGCTGTAGTGGTAATTCACGGTTGCCGTTTTTGTCCCCGCGCCGTTGACGCCTGCGGTGACGCTATCGATGGAATCGACGGCCCGGTGGCCGTAACAAAAGTTGCCATAACCTGGCTGGCTCGTGTCGGCGGTCCATGCGGAACGCCCTTGCGGAGAAAGATCGTAATTGTTCACCTGCTTGGAGGCGACGATGAAGACTTTCTTTTCAGCCGTAGTTCGGGCGAGAAGATTTGCGTCGGTCAACGCGTCATAGCCTTCTGTCTTCGCGTTGTCGGAAGTGGCCGCCTGCACGGGAAACTTTTTCGCATCCTGCCACAGGCACATGGGGTGAGCCTTGTAGTAGTCGTTGATAGCGGATTGATAGTTAGCTTTGGAATTATCCTGCTTGTTACAGCCCGCAAAAAACAGTGCGGCGCCGCAAAGTAATAACGCTCTGTACTTGATCATTCAAAATCCCTTCTGTGCTCACTTGCAGGTTCTCAACGGAGCACGCGATAGGATGCTTTGAAGGGGCCTGATGTTGCTAGTGCGTCACTGATAGAGTCGTTTATCCAGTGACGCACGACGCTGGCTAGTGGTTTGTACGGGATGATTCAGTAGAAGCTTTGACGGGTACGGGCAGCTAGGATGAAGGCGTTTAGCTGGGACACATGCGGCCCCCGGTGCCCGCTGACTTGATGGTTTTCGACCACAGCGAGACGGACGGGGACGCTCCGGTGGCCATCCCAAGCCAGGTGGCGAACGTGTTTGGCGAGGAATAGGCCGCGCCCGCATTCACGCTGAATGCCATGATGTTGGTTTGACACGGAATCGGGTTGACCATTCCGTTGGTGACTATGCCGTAGGAAGCAACGAAGTTCAAATAGGCGGCGACAGGCAGGGTCAGGGGCGGCCAGCCCATCGTCAATTCCAACCTGGGCGCCTCAGTCGCGGCCGTAAAGCCAACTGGCCCAAGTGCCACGACGCGGTTATCGTGGGTGGTCACATCACCCTGCACGTTCATGGAGCCGGCTGGCCTGGCCTGACCATTTGCCAGCGTGAAGCCTCCGCTCCCGCTGTATTTGATCAGCTTGCTGCCCTCGACCACGCTGTTCTTTGAGGTGAATGCAGGGATGAAACTAAAGCCCAGAGAAATTCTCAGGTCAAACGGCACCGCACCGACCAGGATCGGCACATGGTAAGCAGCTTTCGAAAGCAGGACGCTCTTCAGCAGCTCGGCCGGCCACGAGGTGATTTTAGCCACGGCTCCTGCTTTCATGGCGTCCGTCGCCACCGCAAACCACTTTAGCTCAACCTGCCCCGCCAGGTTCGAATTCGTGAAGTCCAGGTTGGTCAGCTTGCCATCTCGAATCTGCATCCTGACGGTCGAAACAAAGTTACTGAGGTAGCCCACGCCTTCGTACGCCAAGGCGCCCTGAGGCCCGCCGAATTTAATGGTTGCCTGGACGTCGATGCGGTCATTGCCCGGGGTGAATTTCACGTGATAGTTGTAGCCGGCAAAATCCACATCAAAATCAGCCACACCCATGGCTACGTTTGTGCCGGGGCTTGCGGCATAGACCGCGCTAAGGGCAGGCGGCAGCCAAGCAGGCTGGGACGCGGATGCTTTCGCTTGCATGCGACTGAAGTCGATCTTGTACGTACCCTCCAGCCGGCCGTCTTTGATGGCATCGGTAATCATGGCGGATGCTGTCTTGAGTGAAAAGCCCTTGCCCGTCTGCTGCACAGCGACGACCGTGCGCAAGGCGAGCCCAGCCAGCAAGACGATGCCGCCGGGCTTTAGTTTCGCGATCTGAGCAGCCGTCGCATCGAAAAGGTAAGTCCCATCCGGCTGGATGGAAAGCAGGTGGCGCATCGTATCTTCTTTGCTGATCACGGTAACGCCGGGCTGGTAGGTGACGTTATAGACGGTGGTGCCATCTTCCATCGGCGATGACCGGGGAATGTAGACCGGCCCGGCAAAATGACGCCCGTGATAGCCCCCCTTGTTGACCTGCAGGTCGGGATCCTGCGGTCCAGAAACGTTCGGAGTCGCGATGTCGTCAGGAACGGCCTGCTTTCTGCATGCTGACAACAGTAGCAGGGCTGCGACTGAGCACGTCACCAGGAGTCTCTCAGGTGTTCTCATCTCGAAGCAATCTCCCAGTGCGATTGCTTCGAATGGTACAGCCTGCGAGTCGATCAGAAAAGATGGGCTACCAGGCACGCCCTATTTGGAAAGATCCCTCAGTAACCGTCGCTTGCTTATAGAGATGGCGACGGCGTAGAAAGATCATCCGTTTAGAACGTGTACCGCAGCGCTAACTGAACCTCGCGCTGGTTGTCAGTAAGTGTGCTGGTGATGGCCTGGCCACCCGCGACGTTGGGGTTGGCGCCCGGGATCTGAAACTGCGGATGATTGAACATGTTGAATAGCTCTGCGCGAAACTGTAGCGTCTGCGCCTCGGTGATGTGAAAATCCTTGATCGCGCTGAAGTCTACATTCACCTGGTCAGGTCCACGTAAGGCTCCGTTGCCCGAATTTCCAAATTGATGAGCAAACGTCTGCCCTGGCGCGAGATCCGGCACGACAAAGGCCGCGGGATTGTAGAAGCAGGTGAGCGTCTGCTTGCCGGTGGCGGGACAACCCAGCGCCGCCTGGCCGCTTAGATTAAACGAGAAATCCTTGGGGTTGTGAATGCGATTGGGCCAGGGTCCACCAGTACCCGTGTTGGTCGGATCAAAGGACAGGAAAGCCGTGTAAGCCTCTCCGGTCCGCGCAGTGATGATGCCACTCGTCTGCCACCCACCTGCTATTCCATCCACGACACGGTTGAGGTTGCTGCCGAACTTGCGCCCTCGTCCGAAAGGGAGTTCGTAGGTGTAGCTGGCAACGAAGCGATGCCGGTAATCGGGATCGACGTAGCCATACTGTGCCTTGGCGTCATGAGCATTCTGAATCTGCCCGCCCACTTGCCCATTCGAAGTGCCCAGATTCTTCGACCAGGTGTAAGCCGCGAGAAAAGTCGCGCCATTTCCCAGGCGCTTTTCGAGTTTGGTTTGCAACGCGTTATAGAACAAGCTGAAATTCGGATAGTCGATGGGATAGATCGAAGACAGACCGGGCAGCTGATTGAAATACGGGCGCCCGAAATTCCCGGTTGAATCAGAGAAGTTCGAGTCCAGCGGCTGCTCCGGCTGATCGAGGTTCGAGACTTCATTGTTCCAGATTCCTGTGGCCCGTGTGGCGACGTAAGCCACGCGCAACGAAACTGTGCTGGCCAGCTGTTGCGCTGCGCTAAGGTTCCATTCCAGAACCCTGGGAGCTCTGCGTTTGGGACCGTTGGTCTTGACCTGCCCGGTGGGATTCGCCGGATCGATCGACGGTAAAATAGTGGGGAAGCCCGCGGACAGCAAAGTCGCGGCGCTGGGAGTTGTGGTCGCCGTCAACTGCTGGGAGTAGTACTGCAACAGGGGTGGATTTTCACCGATGTCATTGAACTGGTTGCCTTCCGGCGAATAGAACTCACCGAACGCACCGCTCACCACGGTTCTGCCATTCCCCAACGCGTTGTAGGCAAAACCGAAGCGCGGTCCTACATCGCTCAAGTCAAACTTCACGCCGGCATTGGAAACTGCATTAGGCCCATAGTTATTCACGAGAACGGCACGGGCCAGGTCGAAGTTGCCCACCTTACCACCAACTGGCGAAAAGATGTCGTAGCGGAACCCGAGGTTCAATGTCAGCTTGTCCGTCACCCGGAAATCGTCCTGCACGAACTCACCTAACTCCCAGTAGCGGGTGGGATCCTTGCCGGCCAGACCGTCCTGCTCGCGATAAATGGGCAGCCCCAGCAACAGATCGGCAATCGTATTGCCGCCATCGCTGGTGGCCTGGTTCTGGGTGAATTGACCGGTGAAGGTGAATTGGCCGGCAGGGGCCTGCGACTGGTAGAAGTTGCGCTGCATGCGGCGGAAGTCGACCCCAAACTTGATCGAGTGACGGCCGTGTATCAGGATCACGGAATCAGCTATCTGGAAGGTATTGTCGGCTACTAATTCTGGAACATAGGTGGGTCCGCCCATGGTGTTCCCAAACCCGTAGCCGGAAAGATTGAAAAGGGAAAGTCCAGAGGTGATCAGGTCGCCCCGGTTGGCGTTGGGTATACCAGCTTCCTGGGAGATATTTTGTCCTGCGTTGTAGCCCAACGTGCCAACACCGAAGCGGATAAAGGCGAAGCGTGCGTCATTCAGGAGGTTATTGCTGAAGGTGTGCGTTTCGCCGACCGCGTAGTTCTGATAACGCGTCTTGATGTGGCTGCCGATACCGTTGCAGCAACCACCCGCTTTGCCCAGAGGGGGCGGTTTGGAAAACACAATGCGCTCATAGCCCGCATGGCTAAAGACGTGATCGGCCGCGCGGATCGTATGATCCACTCGGGCGTCGAATTGATCGTCGGAGTAGGTCTCGCTGGGGCTAATGACATAGTTGTTTGTCTGCGCCCCGCTGATGGTGGGCAAGGGAAGCAGGTTCACGACTGCCTGACCCACCGCGTCGATGCGATTCTGAGGAATGACTCCCGGGTTAGCTGGATTGAGCAGCGCACGCGAACCGTCACTTCCCGTTGTATACGGATCGTAGAGATTGACACCGAGGGCGGAAAAATCTCCGTTGTGTTCCGCTTGCGTCGGCACCGTGCTCACGTACGTGACGCCCTCGTTGAAGCGCGTGCCCTGGTAATCGGCGAAGAAGAAGGTACGGTCCTTGAGGATCGGCCCGCCGAGGAAGCCACCGAACTGGTTGCGCTTGAAGGGCGGTTTGCCGGTGGTGGCAAAATAGTTTGCCGCATCGAGCGCGCTGTTGCGGAAATATTCAAAACCGCCGCCGTGGAATGCGTTGGTTCCTGATTTCAACACAGCATTCACGGCCGCGCCGCCACGCCCGAACTCAGCCTTCATCGAGCTCTCTTCAATGCTGAAGGTTTGCAAGGCGTCAGGCGAAGGCTGCACCGCGATGGTGCCTTCTCCGAACTCGTTGTTGTCTACGCCATCCAGTAGAAAATTGTTGTCGAAGCCGAACAGGCCATTCACCGCAAGCTGAACACCCTGGCGGGGGTTGTCGGTAGAAGTTGTGAGGCCAATACCCGCGGACGAACCCGGCGTCGCGCCCGGACCAAGCCAGGCCAACTGGGTGAAGTTACGGCCATTGAGAGGAAGATTCACAATCCTTTGCCCCGTCTCAATGGTGGCCAGCGACGAGGTTTCGGTGGAGAGCATGGGGGGCGCCGCGGAGACTTCGACCGTCTGGCTCGCACTACCGACTTTGAGCTCGATATCCAACCTCAACACCTGGTAGACCGCCAGCTGAACGGCGGTAAGTTCGGTCTTGGTAAAGCCGGGCGCTTCGGCCGCCACCGAGTAGGCGCCCGCGGTGAGCAACTCAGCCGTGTAGGAACCCGAACTATCGGTGACCAGCGAACGTTGCTGCTGTGTGTCGGTGCGTGTGACGGTCACCTTGGCGCCCGGAACCACCGAGCCCTGCGCATCTTTCACGGTGCCGGCGATGGTGCCTTTGTCGATTTGCGCGAAGGAATAGTTTGCAGAAGAAAGACAGAAAATGACGGAAAGCGGGAGCAGACGCCTTAGAAAAGACTTCATCGTTGCCTCCAAATGAGGGACCAATATGTCTTGCTGGTAAAGCGGGCCGGGCCGAGCGCAAAGCGGTTAGTGATGACTTTTAAATAGCATCGCAATCGCGCAAAGTAAAGAAAATTCATATTTTCTATGCCCTGTGCCGGCGTCCAGGGCGAGCCAGTCGCCGGCGGGAAATGGAATGCTAGACTCGCTTAGATTTGCAGATCAGTTCAGGGAAAATGCCAATGAATGGACCAGCGTCGCGTGCTCCTCGTGTGCTCATGGCCGGTGAATCCTGGATGACCACCAGCCTTCATGTAAAGGGATTCGATTCGTTTACCACATCCACCTATGCGGAAGGCGGCACCGCGATGATTGCGGCGCTGCGTGCGCAGGGCGTGGACGTAACTTATCAACCCTGCCATGTCGCAGCCAGCTTGTTTCCCGACACGGAAGAGGCTCTCTCCGCGTTTGATGTGATCGTGCTCAGTGACATCGGCGCCAACACGTTGCTACTGCGCGACAGCACGTTTGTGCGATCGGAGCTGACTTCGAATCGACTGGAGCTGCTGCGGAGCTTTGTCGAAAAGGGTGGTGGCCTGCTCATGATCGGCGGCTACCTTACTTTTCAGGGAATCGAAGGCAAAGCCGCCTATCACGGCACGCCGGTGGAGGAAGTGCTGCCCATCGTCTTATCGCCGTTCGATGATCGCCGCGAAAATCCGCAGGGCGTAGTGCCGGTAACCGTAGATGCCAGTCATCCCATTGCCCAGGGGCTTGCCGGCTGGCCGGCGATGCTGGGCTACAATCGCGCGGTGCTGCGTCCGGAGGCACACCTGGTCGCCACGATCGGCGGCGATCCTTTGATTGCGGTTAGAAACGTCAAGGCAGGACGCACGGCGGTCTTCTCCTCGGATTGCAGCGCGCATTGGGGACCGCCGGCTTTTACTTCCTGGAACTGCTACCCGAAGCTCTGGTCGAACCTGGTACATTGGCTCGCCGCAAAAAGCTAAGCACGTAAGAACAGCAGGGGGCACGGTTTGCTCGCCCCCTTTTGCAGACAACGCAAACATGGCGCACGCGGAGGTCTGGCGGTTAGACGGCAAAATCTGCAAACCGCTTAGCGAAAGAGCCGTCCTTTGCTTGCAAGCCTGAAGCACGATGCGCTATCGTTGGGCTTCTTGAGTTAAGGCGGAACAGCGATGGATAGTCTGGCAATTCTCGGTGGCCACGCAACGCGCACCACTCCCTTCACCCCGTGGCCGCTCTACTCCGACCAAGAAGAAGCGCGCATTCTCGACGTATTGCGCAGTCGCGCGTGGGGAGGACAGCCTTTCCCGGGCAAGTACTCCACCCTGTTCGCCGCTGGCTTCGCCAAGCTGCACGACGTAGCTTACGGCCAGTGCGTCAATACCGGGACGGTCGCGATCCAGGCGGCGCTGAAAGCGATCGACATTCGTCCCGGCGACGAAGTGCTGGTCCCTGCCTACACCTGGGAGGGCACCGTAGGGCCCGTGCTGCTGGTCAACGCGGTGCCGGTGTTCGTCGATGTGGACCCCGAAACCTACTGTATGGATGCGCGCGCTGCCGAGGCGGCCATCACCCCCCGAACGCGCGCCATCCTGCCCGTGCATCTGGGGATGCGTTTCGCCGACATGGATGCGCTGCCCGAGATCGCGCGCAAACACTCGTTGAAGATCGTCGAAGACTGCGCCCACGCGCACGGGGGCAAGTGGCGGGGCAAGGGGGCGGGCTCGATCGGCGACCTGGGCGCCTTCAGCTTCCAGTCCAGCAAGCTCATTACCTCGGGCGAGGGCGGCATCGTGCTCACCAACAACCTCGAATACCATGAGCGCGTACAAACTTACATCAATGCCGGCCGCGCCAGCGTGACCGATCAGTTTCACCACCGGACAATTGGCTTTAATTACCGCCTGGGCGAGTTTCAGGCAGCCCTGCTCAGTGCCCAACTCGAGAGCCTGCCCGACCAGTCTGTGATCCGCATGGCCAACATGAGTTACTTTGAACAACAGTTGGCGAAGACCCCGGGCATCGGGTTCCTGAAAGCGGAGCCACGCATTACAACCCTGGCTCCCTACGGCTTCGTGATGAAGTATTTCCCGGAACAGGTGAACGACATTCCGCGGGCTGCATTTGTTGCCGCATTGCAGCTGGAGGGCGTTCCCTGCGATGGGTTGTTCTACGAGCCGGTCTACCGCAGCTCCCTGTTCCCGCTCGATCCGGCTGATTTCCCGGCATTGAGCTGGGGACGGCCGGAACCGCTGAACCTGAAGACGATGTACCCCTGCCCGGAATCGGAGAAGGCCGCATACCGTGAGGCGATCTGGTTTCCTCATCAGATCTTCCTCGGCCCGCGCAACGACATTGACGCCGTCGTGCAGGCGATCCATAAGGTGATGGCGAATATCGAAAAACTGCGCGGACTGGACCACAAAGCGATTCGCAACCAGCGGCTCTCGCGGGCCGACCGCGAGAGCTAAACAGCAGGCCGGCTCGTCGCTCGCTTCCGCGACGAGGTTGAATCGACTGCAAAGGGCAGGCTTAGTTTTCCTTGGTCTTCAACAAGTGGTCGTTGGCTTTTAAAAAGGCTTCAATCTCATCCTTCATGCCAAGTATTTTGGCCCACTGTTCCTTGTACAACGTGACCGGGAAGCGGCCAACGCCGTAAAGCGACACACCACCTTTTTCACTCACCTTGAGGCTAAGTCCACGCACGCCCTTGTTCTTGAGCTGGTCGTTTTCCGCACGCAGTTTCTCAACTTCTGCCTTCAAATCGTCGTCTGACATGGTGCAACCTCCTTATCTGGAACACCTGTGATCAGTCTAGTGTAGTGCTTCACTCATAGAAGCGCTTTAATGAGTGAAGGCAGGAGAAACTCGCAACGACGAGTAAGAATGTTTACCATGCCCTATGCCTCGTTGTGACACTCTCATCCGAAATGTGCAGGTGCTCGATGGCAGCGGCGCGGAGCCACTAGCAGCCGACGTAGCCATGGATGCCGGCCTGGTCATCGCCATCGGTTCACTGTCTGGCTACGTCGCCGGCCAGACGATCGCAGGCGAGGGCCGCGTGCTCTCTCCCGGTTTTATCGACGTTCATACCCATGACGACACCAGCGTGATACGCACGCCCCAGATGCTGCCCAAGCTGTCGCAGGGGGTTACAACGGTCATCGTCGGCAACTGCGGCATCAGCGCGGCGCCGGTGCAATTAGCGGGTGATCCGCCCGACCCGATGAATCTGCTGGGCGACGCGGATGCTTTTCGTTACCCCACCTTCGCGTCGTATGTCTCCGCCCTCAAGGCAGCAGCGCCCGCGGTCAATGTGGCTGCCCTGGTGGGCCACACCGCTCTACGCAACAACCACATGGATCGCCTCGACCGCGCGGCCACCCCGGCAGAGATCGAGGCCATGCGCGTGCAACTGCTCGAGTCGTTGCAGCACGGGGCGCTGGGCTTGAGTTCGGGCCTTGCCTACCTGTCAGCCTACTCGGCGCCGCCGCAAGAAATATTGTCGCTGGCGGAACCGCTCGCTGCCGCCGGCGCAGTCTACGTCTCACACATGCGCACCGAGGCGGAAAAAATACTCGAAGCGATGAGCGAGGTTTTTGAGGTGGGCCGGGAGCGCCAGGTGCCCGTCATCCTCTCTCACCTCAAGTGCGCGGGCATCGCCAACTGGGGCAGGAGCGAAGAAGTGCTGCAGGCATTGGATACTGCACGCGCCACGCAGCCGGTGCAATGCGATTGCTATCCGTACGCGGCCTCTTCCAGCACGCTCGATCTTCGCCAGGTGGATGCGCGGGTGAAAATCGTCATCACCTGGTCGAAGCCGCATCCAGAAATTGCCGGAAAATCGTTGCAGCAGATTGCCGAGAGCTGGGGTGTGGCCCAGGTGGAGGCAGCCAGGCAATTACAACCCGCAGGAGCCATTTATTACTGCATGTCTGAAGACGATGTGCGGCGCATTCTGCAACATCCCGCGACCATGATCGGCTCCGATGGGCTGCCTAATGACCCGCTGCCCCATCCCCGTCTGTGGGGAACATTTCCCCGCGTGCTGGGCCATTATTGTCGGGAACAAGGTGTCTTCCCACTGGCGCAAGCGGTGCACAAGATGACCGGTTTACCAGCACGCCGGTTCGGCCTGGCGGGAAGGGGAAGCATCGCAGTTGGCAGTCACGCCGACCTGGTGCTCTTCGACCCTGTGACGATTCGGGACACGGCTACGTTCAGCAACCCGATCCGTGCTGCTGAGGGTATCGCCGCGGTATGGGTGAACGGAGTGCTTGCTTACCAGGATGGACAAGCCACCGGCCAACGGAGCGGGCGCTTCGTACCTCGCACTCCGCGTGTTCAGGCTCGTGTTCAGGGATGATCGACAGCCACGGCTTATTCCTGCTGCTCTCCGCGGCCAGTGCCGTAGTTGCGCTGATCCTGCTGATCGCGGTCGCCAAGCTCAATCCCTTTATCTCGCTGATGATGATTTCTCTGGCTCTCGCGGTGGTCACCGGGATGCCGCTCCAGAACATCGTTGCCTCCTTCGAGACCGGAACCGGCAATACCCTGGGACACATCGCGATCGTGGTTGGATTGGGCACCATGCTGGGCAAAATGATGGCCGAGTCGGGGGCCTCGGCACGCATTGCAGAAACGCTGATTCATCTGTTCGGGGAACGCTACGTTTCCTGGTCGATGATGTGCGCCGCGCTGGTGGTGGGCCTGCCCGTCTTCTTCGAGGTGGGTTTTGTTCTGCTCATACCCATTGCCTTTACCGTGGCCCGGCGCACCCGAACTTCTCTGATCTTAGTGGGGCTGCCGATGCTGGCTGGTCTCTCGGTGGTTCATGCACTGGTGCCACCGCACCCGGCGGCCATGTTGGCGGTGACAATGTTCCACGCGGACGTAGGCCGGACGATCCTCTACGCACTGCTGATCGGCATTCCCACAGCTTCGATTGCCGGTCCGCTGTATGCGCGGTTTATTGCGCCCAGAATTGTTCTCGACGCACATAACCCGATGGCGGAGGAATTTGTCGAGGTTGGCGACGATCGCGCGTTGCCTGGGTTCGGGATCGCGCTGACCACAATCTTGCTGCCCGTTTTGCTGATGCTGATGGGCAGCTGGGCGAATCTGCTGACTGCGCCGGCCAGCGCCGCCAACCGCGCCCTGCACCTGCTGGGGAGCGCCGACATGGCGCTGCTGTGCGCGGTGCTGGTCAGCTTTGTGACGCTGGGCAAAATGCGCGGCTTCAACCGGGAGACGATCCTTAAATTCACCAACGAGTGCCTGGCGCCGACCGCCAACATCACGCTGGTCATCGGAGCGGGCGGTGGGTTTGGGCGCATTTTGCAGGATAGCGGGGTTTCTCAGGCCATCGTCGCCGTCGCTTTGCACGCGCACGTTTCGCTGCTGCTGCTGGGATGGTTGATAGCCGCGCTCATTCGTTTGGCTACGGGATCCTCCACGGTTGCCTTGAGCACTGCTGCCGGAATTCTTGCTCCTATCCTCTTGCACAGCCCGGGGGTTCGGCCCGAATTGCTGGCCATCGCCACGGGCGCCGGATCGTTGATCTTTTCTCACGTCAATGATGGTGGCTTCTGGTTGGTGAAGGAGTACTTCAACATGAGCGTTATCGACACCATGAAGACCTGGTCGATCAGCGAAACGCTGATCTCCTTCATCGCCCTGCTGTTGACGCTGGGATTATCGCTGGCCCTGCGATAAGAAACCTTCGCTGTGGCAATTAGCGGTTTGTAGCTGTGCTGATGCATGAGGAGTTCGCACCTTCGGGTACGCTGCGGTCGAGATGAGAAGGTTGTTGCGGTATGAGAGCCGAGTTTTCATGGAAAAAGGGGCCGACAGATAGTCACAACCTTGCGAATTCGGGGGAGCGCGGTGGAGAGATCTGCGCTCGGAAGCCCTGGTTGCAGGTAGTCTTAGGGGGCACGGCTGAAACCGTGCCCTTCCGACAAAGTTTGCCTTCAGCGGCGCGAGGGTGCGCTGCTTCCCGGGCCGCCAACCTGCTCCAGCATCGGCAGGCGTTGTGCCACCGGCGGCAGTGGCGGAAAAGCCGCATGCGGCTCGGTCTGATACCAGTACGCCACGGAATAGTAATTATCCGAACGATGATTTGCGTTGCCGTGCTCGATGGTTGCCTTGAACGATGTCTTGAACGTGATGGGCGCGTCTAAATGGAAGCGGTACACGCTCGACCGGGACCCCGCTCTTCCCTTCTCCACCACAGGCGCACCATAGAGCAGGTAGGAGAAAGGGCCCTTTCTAAAACCCCAGGCGCCGAGAAAGTAATCTTCCGCGCCCGTGCCCTGGATCGAAGGCCTCCTGGCGCCATCGATGAAAAACATATCGTCGCCCTCGCCCCACCAGTCGTCCTGGTTCTGCAGAATCGACATGGTCACGCCTGCGTATTGACCGGCTCCCCTGGCCTCAAACCAGACATAGTTATCCTGGCCGGTCAGATTAACCTTCTTGTTGACCAGCGGCTGGGCGTTTGACGTCCATCGATTGGTCCAACCGTGAGTGGGCTGCGCCTGGCGATATTGCGCATGGAAATACAAGACCCCCGGAGCCAGCGGCATGGTGTCCATTCGGTAATCAATGTTGTAATACAACGCCTCGATGGCCTTGTGGCCTTCGTTGGTAATGGTGATCCGCGCATGGCGTTGAAAGGGCATCGGGAAAAAGCAGTTCAAGCTCTTCTCACCACCCACCGATAACATCGAAGACTGCCAGCGCACGTAGTAGCCGAGACCAAGCCCGAAGAAATCGCCGATAGGCGCCTCCACACTCGGGGTCTCCTCATCGTCCCAATAAATACGCATCACGATGCGTTTCAGGTGATAACGTTCCCGGCTGGCAATAGTAAACCAGAGGTGCGAGATCAGACCAGGTCCATCTGTATCCAGCACGGTTAGCGTCTCGCCGGGCGCGACCTGACGGCGATCGGCATTCGCTCCCTTGGCGTCCGCGCTCGAAGCGCGATGCAGTGTATACGTTTGTTGTTGGGTTACGTCCGGTTGCCAGGCAGCACTTTGACCGAACGCCGTGAGCGACATGCTCGCAGCCAGGTACACGAGCAAAAAGCATCGCTTCACAGGCAACTTCCTCAGGGCTTCGCTAAGATTATTGCACTAGTGGCATCTGGGAGGTGCAGATGTACTCTACCGTTGGCTGCGGCCAATCTCAAGCAAAGCTTGAATGGGCCACACCCCTTGTTGGGCTGACTTGTGTTTCCGCGATCTAGCTGGCCAGGATCGCCACACTGTCGGGGCCCAGCTGAAGGCGCTCGCCGCTCAAGCGCACCGAATCATCCGAGGCCAGCAAAAGCTGCGCTCCGTTGCCCCCTTCCAGTTCGACCGGCGCCTGAGAAAAGTTACAGGCAATGCGGATCGAGCCGCGCTGCACGATCAACCACTGTGCCTCTTCATCGAAGCACACCTTGACCGCATTGAGATTGCCATCAGTCAGTTCGCTGCGGCTGCGGCGCATCTGGATCAGGTCTTTGTGCCATTGCAACAACGATGCATGCGGCTCCTCACGTAACTCATCCCAGCGCAAGATGGAATCGGTGAATGTCTGCTCCGCTTGAGGATCGGGGATTTGATCCGGGCTCCAGCCAAAGGCGACAAACTCTTTCTTGCGGCCTTCGGAGATGGCGCGCCCCAACTCGGGATCATCGTAGTCAGTGAAGTAAAGAAAGGCGGACGACGACCCAAACTCTTCCCCCTGGAAGAGCATGGGAACGAACGGCGAGGTGAGCACCAATGCCGCGGCTATTTTGGCGCGGCCCTCGCCCGCCTCGTGACTGACGCGCTCGCCCCTGGCGCGATTGCCTACCTGGTCATGGTTCTGCACAAAGCCGATGAAACGGTGGCCTGATAAACCCACCACCTGACGGCCGTGGTTTCTACCGCGATATTCAGAGTAATTGCCGTCGTAAACGAACACACAACGCAGGGACTTGGCCAGATCCGCCAGAGAGCCGAAGTCCGCATAATACCCTTCACGCTCGCCGGAGATGACAGAAAACAAGGCGTGGTGAAAATCATCGCTCCACTGAGCATCGAGACCGTAGCCGCCCGCTTCTTCGGCCTTCACGATCCTGGGATCGTTCAGATCGCTTTCCGCGATGAGCACGAAGTGCTTGCCCAGTGCGGCTTCGAGCCTTCTCACCTCACTGTTTATTTGTTCCAAAAAATGAATGGCCGAGCGATCATTGAAGGCGTGCACCGCATCCAGGCGCAGTCCATCCATGTGGTAATCGGCCAGCCACATCAGCGCATTGTCGATGAGGAAGCGGCGTACTTCGGTCGCGCCGGCCTCTTCAAAATTGATGGCTCCGCCCCAGGGCGTAGAGTGCTTATCGGTGAAATAGGGTCCGAACTGGCTCAGGTAGTTCCCCACCGGACCGAAATGGTTATAGACCACATCGAGCAGCACGGCCATTCCCTTCTCGTGGCAGGCGTTGACGAAATGCTTGACGTCGTCAGGATCACCGTATGCCTGGAAGGGCGCGTAGAGATCGACGCCGTCGTATCCCCAGCCCCGTTTGCCAGGAAAATTCGCGAGCGGCATCAGCTCCACGTGGGTCACGCCGAGTTGCTGCAGATAGTCCAGCCGCGACTCGGCGGCTTTCAGGGTTCCGGTGGCGGTAAAAGTGCCGATATGCAACTCGTAAATGAGCGCGCTCGAAAGAGGGGCCGGCTGCCAGGTAGTGTCGGTCCAGACGAAGGCGGCGTCATCGACGACGCGTGACGGCCCGTGTACGCCGTCCGGCTGCCAGCGGGTCCGCGGGTCGGGCAGCGGCGGCTCCAGACCGTCGAGGATGAACCCATAGTCTGTACCAGGCCCGGCACTCGCCACTTCGGCGAACCACCAGCCTCGTTCTTTTGCTCCCAGGGCGAACTTCTGATCTCCGATTTTGACTTCCACGGTACGGGCTTGGGGAGCCCAGACCTCAAATACGTGCATGCCAGTCCTCCATGGGATTGTGCGGTTAACTGGTTGGATGCGCCTGTTGCGGCAATACGGCAGCAGCGCCGTTGGTTAGACTGAAAGCGGCATTGACCAACGCAATGTGCGAAAGCGCCTGGGGAAAATTCCCTACCAGGCGTTTGGCGCCGGTGTCGTATTCCTCTGCCAGCAAACCTACATCGTTCGCCAACGACAAGACCCGCTCAAATAGCTTCTTCGCGTCGGCGTCACGACCTTGCAGCTGGAGCGCGCCCACCATCCAGAAGCTGCAGGCAAGAAACACACCCTCCCCGGGAGGCAGCCCATCGGGGGACTCGGCGGTGTTGTAGCGCAGCACCAGACCGCCTGACATCAACGTCTTCTCGATTGCATTGAGAGTGCCCTTGACCCGGGGGTCATCTGCAGGAAGAAAACCCACCATCGGCATCAGCAGTAATGAGGCATCCAGCTGATCGGAGCCATAGCTCTGCACAAAGCTGCCCAGCTTCTCGTTGTAGGCCTGGCTGCAAATCTCCTCATGGATGTGGGCCCGCACTTTCTGCCAGCGTTCTACCGGGGCACCGGCACGCAACAAGGCCGCTGCTTTGATGCCGCGATCGAAAGCCACCCAAGCCATCATCTTGGAATAAGTAAAGTTTTTCCGTCCGCCGCGCGTTTCCCAGATGCCTTCGTCGGGCTGCTGCCAAATAGTTTCGAGATGCTCAGTCAAGCCACGGAGCATAGCAAACGAAGGTCCTCCCTCTTTACCCAGCTGGCGCAGCGCCTGGTGGAACGCAGCCATCACTTCTCCATAAATATCGAGCTGTAGCTGCTCAGAGGCCGCGTTGCCGATACGCACGGGTTTGGAGTCTTCGTAACCCGGCAGCCAGGTCAATTCGCGCTCGGGTAGATAACGCTCACCGGCGATGCCATACATGATTTGCACCTGTTCGGGACTGCCGGCAATCGCGCGCAGCAACCAGGCCTGCCATGCTTTTGCCTCTTCGTAGTAACCGCCATGCATGAAGGCATTGAGGGTGAAGGTCGCGTCACGCAGCCAGCAATAGCGATAATCCCAATTCCGTGGACCACCCAACTGCTCGGGCAGAGACGTGGTCACGGCGGCAACAATGCCGCCTGTGGGCCGGTAGGTAAGCGCCTTGAGCGTGATCAGCGAGCGCTCCACGGCGTCGCGGTACGGTCCCTGGTAGGTGCAAATGGCGGCCCACTTTTCCCAGTATCGCTGCGTCGCTTCCAACGCCTGGCTTACCTGGATAGCCCGCGGCAAATGCAGATGCGAGCGGCCATAGGTCATCACGAAATCGATGCTTTCTCCTTCGCTGACGGTGAATTCGCTGATCGTGGTCAGATCTTCGCCGCTGAGGGGAGCTTGTGTACGCAACACCACCAGATCGGGTCCAGCGATCGCGCGTATGCCGTCTTCGGTCCGCGTTACCCAAGGCACAGTCGAACCGTAATCGAAGCGCAGCCGCATCTCCATTTTCATCGGCGTACTTCCGCGCAGTCCTTTCACGATGCGCACGATGTCGGAGTTTGCGCCGCGAATCGGCATGAAGTCGATGAGCATCACGGCAAAATCATCCCCGGCAAATGTTGTCTCCAGAATGAGCGTGTGATCGCGATATTTACGCGTCGTCTGCTTGACTTCGCAAGCAGGCGCCAGCAGCCAGCGGCCATTTTCCTCCGAGCCCAGTAGACGCGCGAAACACGCGTCAGAAGAAAAGGCCGGCCAGCAGAGCCAGTCGATCGAACCATCCAGACCAACCAGTGCGGCCGTCTCACAGTCCCCAATGACGGCATAGCTCTCAATCGGGGCAAATGCCTGCTTCTTGATCTCGGTCATGTCTTAAGTTTAACGATCTCTCTCTTTTTCTCTGTCCGCTACCGGTAGTACCCCTGCTCTTCTCCGCCCTTCACCTGGCCATACTCGAGCAGAGTTACCAGCAGCACGCCGCCACAGATGTTGCCCAGTGTCGCTGGAGCGAGCCAAGCGAAATACCGGGATACCGTGAGCTGATGGTCAAGAATGGCCGCCAGAATCTCACCGCTGGTCGCGATACAGTGAGCGAATTCTCCCAGGCCGACGACAAACGTCAGCAACCAGATCAACATCACAGACCCCGTAATGGAATGGCTGCCGCTCACCAGCCAAGCTACCAGCGCGATGATCCAGCCACCGATCACCCCGCTCCAGAAGGCGTGACTCGTAGTCACGCTCGCGGCCACTACCCCCAGCTGGGTCATCGCCGCGACGAATTCCGGACGAAGCGCCCCTGTTTTGACCGCCAGCAAGGCAAACAGGAAGGCGCCGAGGACATTGCTGGGAAAAACGATGGACCACAACCGGAGCGTTTTCCAGCCATGGCGCCGCTCGGCAAGCATCAACGCCACTGGATAGAGCGTGTTTTCCGTGAAGAGTTGAGCCCGGCCGAGGATCACCGCGATAAATCCGATTGGATACAACAAGTCGGCAACAAATTTGGCGGTTGAACTGCTCCCCAATTTGGCCAACACGATCGACGTGCTCAACGCCGTAAGCCCCATCGTGATGCCACCCGCCACTCCGGAGATGAATAGGCCGATCGCAGCCCTATCCAGCTCATGGCGGGCGTTGCGCGAAACCTGCTCGTAGATCTCTCCGGCGGTTGGCCGATCGAGCTCCGTTTGCGTCTGCGACGCGCCGGCAGCAGCCTGCGCTTCCGCGCGGGCGGTCTTTTGTAAGGGGCGTAGGGCCATTATGTCCCTAGGATGCGCCTGCGGTGCAAAGCGCCGCACCGGGTCCGCCTGCGCTCTCCCGCCGGGTAAAATCGCCGGCCGGGGGCGATGGTACATTCTTCCTTGCAGTTCCCTTCTGGAGAAAAGCCCTTGTCGCCCATCAAATTTGCCCTTGCCACTGCTCTGGTCTGCACTGCGGCCGCCCTTTCCCTTCCCGGCACCACGGTTGCGGCCTCGGCGGCTGCCGCCCCCAGCCTCCTGCAACCGGCGGAGTTAGCTAAATTGGTTCCCGCTACCGTCTTCTTCCGCGGCCAGGTGGCCAGCACCCAGATGCGCAACGCCGGCGGCGTGAAGATGTCTGACGGCATGCTGGTGCTCTGCGCCCTGGTCGATACGTCCGGCTACTCCACCGGTGTGCAGGAAAAATACCAGGGCTATTTCATCACCGAAGTGACGCTCGACATCAATGGCCAGACGCTGAAGCCGGGCGCCTACGGCGTGGGTTTTGTTACCGGCAACCGTTTCCTGGTGATGGATCTGGGCGCACATGACCTGTTGACAACCAGCGCTACCCACGACACCGAGTTGAAGCGGCCAACGCCGTTGCAGATCCTGGCGGATAACGCGCCCGGCCGGTACCGGCTCTACATCAACCGCAATTACGTCGTCTTTTCCCGTACTGCCGGCCAGTGAGGGCGCCCGCTGCACTAAAGGTTGTAGAGAGAAAGCAACTTATTTCCGAAAAATGAGTCGATAATCTCAGCAACGGAAAGAGGTTTGCATGGTCGCCCCCTCCTCTGGCAGTCCATCCGGCGAGATGCAAGTCGCGCCAGCACCCCAAGGCCTCGAAACAACGCCACCAGCGGGCGCCCGAACCACACGCCATTTTCTGCGCACGTTCGGGTTCCAGTTGCTGATTGGCCTGCTCGGCATTGCGCTGGCCTTTCTGTAAATTGCTAATCCAGCCCTCTGCTTTTTTCACCCCCCCGGGATCAGCCTCGTACTAAACTCGTAGCACTTTATGCGTTGGACACCCGGTGGTCTTAGCAGCGACGTTGAGGATCGGCGAGGCCAATCAGGTGGTGGCGGCTTCGGTGGCGGTGGGCTGGGCTTAGTCGGGTTCGTGATCCTGGTGGTCATCAGTCTGGTTACGGGGCGCAACTACATAGGCGCTTACCTTTCGAGCGGCGGCGTAGCGCACGCGCCGCAAAGCGCGCCGCAGGCGCCTTCTCCACAGGAAAACATGTCCGCGCAGCTGGCATCGTTTGTACTGGGCGATGTCCAGGACACCTGGACGAAGATTCTCGCCGGGGAAAATATCCGCTATCCCAGAGCAAAAATGGTTCTTTTCCGCAACTACACTCAGTCAGCCTGCGGCACAGCACAATCGGCGACCGGCCCGTTCTACTGCCCGGCCGATCAGAAGGTCTACCTCGACCTGGGTTTCTGGGACCAGCTCAAGGGTTACGGCGCATCGGGCGACTTCGCGCAGGCTTACGTGATCGCCCATGAGATTGGGCACCACGTGCAGAATGTGATCGGCATCGAGCGCAAAGTGCGCGCCATGCAGCAGCAGAATCCGGGGGCACGCAACCGGCTGTCTGTTGCTGTCGAGTTGCAGGCGGACTGCTTCGCCGGGGTGTGGGCACATTCTACTGAGGGGCGAAACATACTCGAACCAGGAGACATTCAGACTGGGCTGCAAGCCGCCTCCGCTGTCGGCGACGACCGGCTACAGAAGATGTCGCAGGGTTATGTGACCCCGGACTCGTTTACCCATGGCTCGTCTGCACAGCGGATGACCTGGTTCAACCGCGGGTATACCAGCGGCCAGGTCACCGCGTGCAACACGTTTGGCCCCGGAGCATAAATTGCCCGCCCATTGCGGTCATCCTCTGGATGCTTCGTTCCTGCAACAATTACAGATTTCTCGTTTGTGAATTATTTCTCCATTCGACACAGTAGTCGGATGTACTGCAGATACCGCTAAACAAACATAGACCTTTACCCCACGATTGGCTTTTGTCATTATTTTTACAGCGACGAAGAGCGGGGTTGGGTTGCGTTGTTCTTGCTAAGCCAACTAAATACCGCCTTACAAGTCGTTGTATGACATAAACTTAGTAGCAGCCTGGGCTTCGGCCCGATGGTTGTGGTTTGCACGGAACTTCTCGCAGTTTGAGAACCGTGACCGTCACCGCCCAAATATGCGGATGGGCGAAAACGATTGGGGCTGATCATGAAGCACATTGAACTCATACTCGCCGACCGTTCTCCGGTAGTGCTATCCGGTTTCATCCGCTTTCTTCACGAGAATCGGGAGATCGAAATCGTCAGAGAAGTCTCAAGCCCTAAAGATCTGCAATCAGCCATCGATGGGCATCCGGGATGCGTGGCTATCGTCGATTGGCAGATGCTCTCGTTAGCGGACATCACGCAGGCCGCCGGCAAAAGCAAACTCATCCTCTCTGCGATGCCCGAAGATATCGCAGAGCGGCGTCAGGCGCTCCATGCCGGCGCGCGCGGTTTCTTGGGCAGATATGAAACTGCCGCCGGAATACAAAAGGCAATCATGGCGGTTGCGAGTGGTCACCTCTGCATCGGCAACACGACGGCTGAGGCGATTCTCAATGACGAATTATCTAATGTGCGCGCTCGTTCCGCCGATTCCGAGCGCGTAAATCAATTGACTGCCCGCGAGCGACAGGTCATCCAGGCTGTGTGTGAAGGGTTGAACGGCGGCGGAATTGCCGATCGGCTGCGTATCTCTCGTTCGACGGTGGCCCACCACCTGACCTCGATCTTTTCCAAGCTCTGCATAAAAGATCGAAGCAGCCTTATCATTTATGCCTACAAGCACGCCTTGAACGTTTCTGATCTGGTGAACCTTTCCACGGCGCCCTCGGTTACGTCGATTAACAGTCAAAAACGCCACGACCATTTTCCGCATGCGGAAGGTGCCGGGAGCGAAGGCGCGGGCGCGCTTCTCTACGAGCAAGCTCTCTGGCAGCAAGGCGCTTAGACGCCGGGAAGCCTTTTAAAGGGGGGACGGGCGAATGCCTCGTCCCCTTCTTCTCGTGGACTCGCAGGCCTTTCCCACCACAACAAGTCCGTGGTTCGCCACTACGCGCCGGGCTAGTCCGCAGGGAAGAGACTTAAGGTAAGACCGCGAACTCCCTTGCGGGCCTTTGTGTGGGAAAGAGCCGCACCGCAGATCCCTCCACTGCGCTGCCGCTCCGGTCCTAATGAACAAAATGGCTGGGGCCGGATTTGCGAGCTCACTTAGAGGGCCTTGGTTTGGGGGAAAGGCGCACCGCAGATCCCTTCACTTCGCTACCCCCCGAATTCCTGTCGAGGCTGGTGGCGCTGGCAAAGTTCATGCGGTCTTCCTTAACGAAGACCGCACACGTGGACCTGTCTGACGTAGCGAAACAGGAATTCGGGTACGCTACGGTCGGGATGACAAATTTGTTTGGAGGGACGGGTTTAAAAGCAAGCGCTCACCGCGTTCATTCCAGGCTTAACTTGCCGACAGGCAAGTCAGCCCCTCGGGATGACAAATTTGCTTGAGGGACAAGCTTAGGAATTTGTTTGGGGAACGGGCTTAAAAGCTAGCGCTCTCAGCGTTTATTCGCCCTTGCCGCCAGGCATGGGAGGCCCGGTTAGGGCCTTATCCTCGACCAGACCGCCGGGATTTCCTGGGTAAGAAGCCAGCGCGGCGCATCGGAGGGACCACGCCGTCCGTAAAGGCAAGCCCCGCACGGATCGGCTCCGGACCGCCCTGCAGGGAAAATGCGTGCGCTTGACGCTGGGGGAGCGGGGAGCCGCCGGCGAAGGCTGGAATATCAAGCACCGGCGCAGTCGTAACGGGCGGAGCAACCGCCCTGGTTTTCTTCATCAGGAACGGTAGCTCAAACGTGTGATGCCACAGTGTGGATATGGAGACAAGCACCGGCGCTATCAAGAACATGACCGGCCAATAAGCACGCGGAGCCTGCATGTGCGCGCCTTCCATCCGGAATAAGGGAATCAGAATCGCGCCAAAAACCAACGGATGAATCAAATAAACGCTGTAGCTGATTTGGCCAAGAAAAAGGATCGCCCGGCTACGGAGCGCTCCCCAGAAGCTGCATCCACACGCGATTGCGAAAAAGGGAAACGCTAGCGAGAGAGATTCCAGGGGGCCGTACTTTGCCGGCACAAGATAGAAATTAATGAGGATAAACGCCAGCGCGATGACAGCGGCCCACGACGAGCGTCCAAAATCTTTTAATTTCTTGATCCGGACCAGTTGCGCACACATGATGCCGACACTAAAGGTGAAAATCAGATGGCGGACGAAGGCCGAGTAAAGACCGAAGCCTGACGGAGTCAGGTGCGCGGCCTGCGCCACATGATTCAGGGCATAAACAAAACCGCAGATGCCCAGAAACAAGATCGACTTACGAAAGCTTCCCGCGAACCAACCAACAAACGGAATCAGCAAGTAAAACAAAAACTCAAAGCGAAGCGTCCAGGTGACTGCCCACAGCCAGGGCGCGACCGTAAGGCCGTTCAGCAAGGGCGTTTCCGCTCCAAGTACGCGAAGCATGTCGCGCCCCAGGACACTCACGCTGGTATGCAACTGAAAATGAGTCAGAAAGGCTACCAGAATAAACATGAAACATGCCGCTCCCAGGTATCCGGGGCCCAGGCGCCGCAATCGTGCGCTCATGAACGTCTTGAAATTTGGATTGGGATTGGCAATCAGCTTCGACCAGAAAAGGAACCCGGTCATAAAGAAGAACAAGGTGACCGACCCGACGCCGAGCTGGCTGTAAAGATTTGCGTTCGGACCGGTGATGTCGGGCGATCCGTAATAGAGCATGAGGTACCACACCACCGCGTGATGAATCACTACCGAAAAGGCCAGCAACCCACGCATGCTCTCTAATTCACTGCTGAAAGATTTCTTAGCGATGACCCGGGAAACAATATCTTTGTACGGGGGCAGCACACTAAAGACATACCCTGTCGTAACAAACAGGGACATCATCAACATGGCGGGGAATATGCCGGTAAGGATCAAGTGCCACCCCTTAAACCCGTGGTTTCGCGGTAATACAACATGGGCAGCGAAGCACAAGGCCTCAACAACTTACCCAATACGACGCGGCAGTACACGATTCGAGGGGGAGGCGATCAGACGCGGTAGACAAAAGACAACAAGCAAAACATTGCAGCACTTTGATAAAACATCACGCCTCTGTTTACCCTTGCGTGACACTAGTACGAATACCATACCAACGATCAGTTAGCTAGTTACGAAAGCTCGCTTATAGGACCTATGATTACGTTACCTTGCCTGAGTCCAGAAGCACTTAAAATTCGTATGGAAACACCACACGGCACTCAATAAAGACGCATACTTGCGATGCCTTTAGAAACGCCCGAGCAGCCCCGAGAACTACCAAAGTCCAACTCAGTAACTGTAGCCTTTTTGGTCTTCCAGTAACCGCAGTCTTTTGGCTATCGAAGATAAATCTTTCGGCTATTTCCAGTGGATTAACCTCCCACTGTTAAATCGCAGACCCTCGTTCACCAACATCGGTCGACTCGGCCCTGACGAGTTGCTTCGACCAGGGCGGACGGTTGCCACTCATCCAGTGAGCGCAAGTTTCATCTTCACCATCAGATAGCCCCTCCCCCCATTGGAGCCTAGTCTGCACATTCAGTGCACCGCCGAGGGACGCGACGCGCGGCTACGCAAATCCTCAACCAGCAAATGGTACGCTCCTCGTGCAGAAGTCCCGTGTACTGCCATGGTTCATCCATCCAGACCAGGACAATATGACCTTGATGTTGTATCCACCGCGGCTGCGTTTAAGAAGCCATTTCAGCTTTCTTCTCAAAGACTTCCCTAAACGCTTTCGCTTCTAAGCTGGACGCCGCGTCAAAGAGGAACGCAGCACGGCCAATATTTCGGCTCGCTCCTCGCCCACCAGTTCGAGCCTGGGTGGACGCACGCGCGCCGATCCCATGCCCATTTCTTCCTGCACCAGCTTGATCATCTGCACGAATTTCGGCACCGTGTCCATGCGCAGCAGAGGAAGGAACCATGCATAGAGTTCGTCCAGCTTCTTCGCCGGCCCGCGCAGGGCCAATTCAAATAATTGCACCGTCTCCTGCGGAAATGCGTTGACCAGGCCAGCGATCCAGCCGACCGCGCCAGCCGCAACACTCTCGACAACGACGTCATCCATACCGACAAACAGCGCCAGCGAATGACTAGTAAGATGCTTGATCTGCGTGATGCGCCGTAGACTGCCGCTCGATTCCTTCACAGCGTGAAAGTTGCTATGTTCTGTTCTTAGTTGCAGCATCTGCTCCGGCAAAATATCAGTGCCATAGGCGATTGGGTTGTTGTACAGGATTGCGGAAAGCGAAGTTGCCCGTAGCACGGCGCTCACGTGTGCTTCCGTCTCGCGCCAGTCACTGCGATAAACGTAAGGCGGCAACACCATCAATCCGTCGGCGCCTGCATTTTCGGCCGCCCTGGCGAGCGCCACCGCTTCTGCTGTGCTCATGCTGGAGATGCCGGCAACCACCGGCGCCCGGCCGCGCAGAGTGCGCTTTGCCCGCGCCACAATCTCAATTTTTTCATGCATTTCGAGCACCGGCGCTTCGCCCAGAGAACCAAGCACGACCAAGCCACGGCAGCCACTCGTAACCAACCTCTCAACCTGCGTCTCCAGGGCGGCGTAGTCAACCGCGAGATCGGGTTGAAAAGGTGTCGTCATTGCCGGAAATACGCCGGCCCAGTCTTTCTGCTCCATTTTGAAATCTCCCTGTGAGATAGAAACTTACGGGTTAAACAGGCACAGCGTAAAGTCATCCCGCGAGGATGGCTGAACAGGCTTGGGGAAAACTCTGTGCCCGGTAAAAAAACGCACCGCCGGGGCTAAAGCCCCACGTTTTTAATCATTTACGCCCCGACTACAATCGTACCGCGACACGAAACAAAATTTTCCTGCAGCCTGCAAAGACGCGTTGCGGCCGAGCGAACGTGGGTGAGAGCAGATATTCCGCCCAAAATGGAAGGGGCCGCGCGAGGCGAACAATTGCATAGAGACTTGTGGAGGAAGTTGGTGGAGCTAAGCGGGATCGAACCGCTGACCTCCTCGTTGCGAACGAGGCGCTCTCCCAGCTGAGCTATAGCCCCACAAGACCGACCTTCAGTTTAATGCATTTTCGCAATTACCGTGACGGAGATGCTCCGCGGATACGCGCTTCGATTGTGTCGAACAGCGCATCCAGGTGGGCGCCGGATATTTGTCCCTGGGCCACTCCCGGTGATCCACCGCCCCGCAAACCGTAGGCGGCCAGGCCCTCGCGCAGCACGGTCCCGCAATCGATTTTGCAATCAGCACTAGCCGCCATCACCACCCGTACCGGTTCCTCCTGCGTGGCTGCCAGCAAAGCGCATGTATGCGGCGCTGAAGCGACCAGCCGCGACGCCAGCAGCTTAAGATAGGCTGCATCCTGGTCGAGCGCCCGGCGTACGATGCGGCGCTCCCCTTGTGCCGGATACTCACGCAGCAGGCTCGCGGCATGGTAGCCGGCCAGTTCTTCCGTAAGCTTCTGGCGCGCCTTGTTCGCCGCCTTGCTGTCGGCCAGAATTCGCTCCACGGCTTCCGCAACCTCAGGCCGGCCCACGGACAATGCAGCGGAGGCACGGGTGAGGGTAGCCAGATCCTGCCGGGCCGTGACCGCCGCCCGCAGGCCACAGACAAACTCGACCCGTATCCCCTGCCGCATCCGTTCGGTACCGCGCAGCAGCAGGCCGCCAATCTGGCCTGTCGCCTGCACATGGGTGCCCCCACAGGCATTGAGATCAATCTCGTCGATCTCAATCAGGCGGATATCCCCTGCCCTTTCCGGCAATTTATGCAGAGTGCCGGCTGCCAGCAGCATCTCGGCTTCATGCCGCGGAATGGTCCGCATCGTCACTGGACGGTTTTCCGCGATGATCTCATTGACTGCGTCCTCCACCCGCTCCAACTCCTCCGCCGAAATAGCTTCACGCGCCAGATCAATCGTCGAAGTCATTTCGCCTAAATGGAACGAGACCGTAGCCGCGCCGAGCTGGCGGTACAGCACTGCCGAAAGCAGATGCTGGCCGGAATGTTGCTGCATGTGGTCTCGGCGACGGCTCCAATCGACATAGCCACGCACCGCGGTTCCGGCCAACAATGGCTTCGGCGTCGTATGCCACACCTCTCCGTGCTCATCTTCTTCGACGGCGAGAATGGGTGCCTCGAGCAAGGCGCCCCCGGAGGAGGTAGCCGTCAGCAGCCCGGTGTCATGCGGTTGCCCGCCACTGGTGGGATAAAACGCGCTGCGGTCCAGGGCAATCTGCCACAGAGACCGGCCCTGGCTCCGGGAAACCTCTCGGATGTCGGCAACGTGCGCCTCAAAAGTAGCCAGCGATGGGTCAGCGTAGTAAAGCCTGTCAGACATCCTGCACGTTATTCTATCCATGTGATGCTAATTGGCACGGCGCGGCGCGCTGCCACGTGCCGGGGAGAGGAGGAATCAGGTTGCCATTTTTACCAGGTCGATCCGGCTTGAATCGGACAATTCTTCTGGCACCCCTGCTCGCCAGCCTGGGCGCTCTGGGGCAGGCGCAACCGGACTGCACCCAGTTGCTGCAGGCCCAGGATGTCAAAGCCATCGCCGCCTGCAAAGCCCAAGTCGACGAAGCCGAGAAAGCGCCGGGCACGGAACATATGGCACGCATCGTGGCAGCCGACGAGTACGGAGTCGCGCTGCTGGCGATTGCCCATGAACCAAAACGGGCGCTGGCAGCGTTTGACCGTGCCATCGCCTTGCTTCCATCCAGTACCGTCAAGCCAGACAGTCTGCAGTGGGCCGTAGCCTTTTGGCACCGCGCTACCGCCTACCAGCAACTACTGCAGTGGGACCACGCCGCCGGGGACCTGGGGACGGCCGAGAGTACGTTCACTCGCGCCATAACGGCTGCAGCCGGCAATTCTGCGTTGACTGAGCACTTTACCCAGCTGCGTCAGCGGGTGCGCGTACAGCACGCCGACATGCTGGTGCGTATGGGCAAGCGGAGCGAAGCGCAAAAGTTGTTAGCTACACAATAGTGCTATCAATCGGGAGTCTGGACACGGCCAAACCCCGCGCCTCATCCGGCATAATCAAGGAGGTAGGTCGCTTGGGGGGATTATGCGCGTTCGCATCTACGGCTGTGTGGTTTTGCTCGTGATGGCCGGCCCGGCACAATTTCTATGGGGCCAGCAGGCGGCCGCACCCGTCGCTCACCCGGGGGACGCACCGGTCACCACCGCCCCGCCCCTCAGCGATGAAGATAAAGCCAACCAGCTCAGCGACCAGGTGGGGAAATTGATGGTCAAGTGCGTCAATCTGCTCACCGCCCAGGATCCGCTTTCGCTCGACTACTGCAAGCAGCAGCGTGATCTGGCCGAGCAATATCCGCCCCACCAGCGAATGATCGACAGGATGATGGCGCACGATGAATATGGAATTGCCCTCGCCGCCTTCGACCATAAGAAAGAAGCGCTGGACGAGTTTGATCTGGAGGTCGCGCTGGTGCCCAAGGCGGTGAAGCCCGGGTCTGCGGAGTGGAGCACGGCCTACTGGCATCGGGCCATGATCTATAACCAACTGGGGGAAACAGATAAGGCCGATCATGACTACCGGGCGGCTGAGGAAAACTTCCGCAAGGCGTCGCAGCTTTCCATCACCCAGGCGTCGGAGAAGAAACGGCGCGCCATTCTGCGCCAGCATGCCGCGCTGCTCGAAAAGCAAGGTAAGAGCGCAGCCGCACAGCGGCTGTTGGCGGAAGCGTCTACAAAATGACGGAAGAGACCTCACCCAAAGAAAAGCCGCGCATGAAAAACATTCCGCGCGACGTGCAGCCCTATTTCATTGCGCTGCTGAGCAAAGGTGAGCGGTGGAACGATACCCTGGGGGCGGAGGTCGCCGACCTGGTTCCGCGTCAACTGGCGTTTATTCGGGAGCAATTGGAAGCGGGACGCTATCTGCTGGCCGGGCCCATTACCGGAGAAGGCTCCCTGGTGGGCATTTCGATCATCGCGGCCAGCTCAGCCGCCGAAGCCCTGGCGATCGCCGCCGCCGACCCTGGAGTCAAGGCTGGCCGGCTAACCGTGGAAGTGCACCCAGCTTATCTGCCCTCTTTGAAGGATCTAAAGGTTAGCTATTCCGTATAGTGTTGTGCCCGATCATAGAGTCGCCCAAACCACAAAAGGTGGGTGGGGCACCCACTTTCGTGGCGGAATAAGGCTGGATAATGCTACTCGATGAGTGGCGCACTAAGCCTGGTTCTTAATTCTGCTTTTTTTGCGCGGCGGCAATGGCCTCGAGATAGCGCTTCGGCTTCTCCTGTTGCAGAGAATGCTCGACCGCCTTGCGGTATCCCCCGGAATAGATGGCGTAAAACACAGCCAGCGCGGAGCCCACGCCCAGCGCGAAACCAAAGAAATATCCCAGCATGATGTTATAAAAAATGCCCACGGCTCAGAGCCCGCCCTGCACGTCCCGGGAGCGTGCCCGGTGAAACACCGGTGGTCCGGACCGGCCCCACTCACTTGAGTCCCATCGAATGGGGCTGAGTTCATGGTCGCGATGGCGAAACGTGATCGCGCCGGGCGGGCGATTGGATCCCACTGCGTCAAAAATAAGCACGATCTGGCTCCCATTGCGCGTCCAGCGCCCACTTTGTCGCGCGTCATCTTTGCCAAGGTAGAGCGTGTTCAGTGTGGCTGTGCCGTCGGCAGCGAGGTTGAGGGTGAAGACGCGTCGCGCGGCATCGTTTGCCGGGGCGTGCGCCTGGTAGGTACCAGAAATGTCGGCCTCCTGGCGCCAAAGGTAGCTGGCCGGCTGCAGAGCGGCCACATCTCGCTGCTGGGCCCCCACGCAGGCAGCTGCAGCCAAACAGCAAAACGCCGGCAGGCAACGCAAAATCATCCAAAAGTCCACGGCAGACATGACGGTTGATGATAGATGCTCGCGGCGTTGCCGGTCAGCAAGAAAGGCAGATGAGCAGTTGTCACCGGCCGGCCGGTGAGCGGAAAGGGCGTATCATGCGTCTCTAGATACGACAGCGCTCCGTTCAGCATACGGCACCAACCAATACCGCAATGGGAACCGTTGAAGGACAATTCGTCGGATGGCTGGAGGCCGAAGCAGTGGCCAAACCAGAGGCCAAGTCAGAGCACGATACGCAGGCTCAGATCGCATCGCTGGTGCACGAGTATTCCACCACCATTTACCGCGTCGCCTATTCGGTCACGCGCAACGCTGCCGATGCGGAAGACGTCGTGCAGGAGACTTTTCTGCGCGTTCTCAGGCATCATGACAAGCTTTCTGAGGTGCGCGACTATCGTGTCTGGCTGGTGCGCATTGCATGGAACCTTGTTCTCGACCGCAAACGGCGCGCCAAAACACGGCCCCAGACCGACGACTTTGAAGACCTGGCGCGGGTACTGCCCACCGGCGAGATGAGCGCGGAAAAAATGGTGATCACCGCGCAGCGGCACGCTCACATTCTTCGTCTCATCGACACCTTGCCGACACGGGAGCGCGAGGTTCTACTGCTCTCGGCGGTGAATGAACTGTCGACCGTAGAGATTGCTCTTGTGCTGAAGACAACCGAATCGACCATCCGCTCCCGCCTGTATCGTGCGCGGCACGCGCTCGGCGCTTTGCTGGAGCAGGAAGGAAGTTTGCCATGACCATACAGTCGGAAATCGACCAGACTTTGCGCCGGCTGGGGAGCGTTGAGCCCCCCTCTGGATTAGAGCGGCGGATACAGCTACAGCTGCAGAACCCGCCCCACCGTTTTTCCTTTTCCATCACCCGCTCCGTAGCCGCAGGTGCGCTGGCTGCCAGCGTTGCCCTATCCGCCGCTGCGTTGAACCCTGGCCTGCGGAATCTGGTACTGCACAACCTGGTACGGCACGGGCATGCGGTCACCCAAACCGCACCGCCGCGTAACCTTCCGCGCGCCGTCGCCCCCGGTTTGGGAGGATTCGGCACAGCTTCGGCGGTGCATGTGCCCGCGGAGCCGGTACCGGTTCAGCCCACACCGGTCAACCAGGGGCGCGGACGATCCCGATCCGGCCGGTCCTTGCTCCCGGGGGGCGCCCTGGCACCGCTGCCGCGCGGCGTTGCGCCGCATCCGCTTACAGCACCGCTTCAAGAATCACGTGTACCACCGCCAGCACCACCGCCCCAATAAAGGCGGCGCCAAAGCTGGCAATCTGCAAGCCGGGCGTGATCTTGCTCGCCAGCATCAGCATGAGCGCATTGATCACCAGGAAAAGCAGCCCCAGCGTCAGAATGGCAAAGGGAAACGTAATCACCTTCAACAGCAGCCCCAGCGTCATATTCAGAAACCCGATCACCAGCACGGCGACCAGGGCAGAGGGCAAGCTCACCACTTTGAATCCGGGAACAATATATGTCACCGCCAGCAAGGCCAAGGCGCCCAGAATCCACTTCAGCAGCAAATTAATCATCGTTTCGATTTCCTTTCGCGCATTGCCTGCAAACAGCCTACGCTACCGCATTTTGCCTTCAGATGTACACAGAGGAACCAAGGTCGACCGAATCCGCCGGGCAACGTGGAAATGAAAATGTCTTACCATAACCAATAACATGCGCTCGAATCGACGGCTGGCAACCGCAGCTCTACTGCTCTCGCTGGGATGCTTGGTCTCCGCACCGGGAGAGCAGGCCGGCCTCCCCGAGGCTGCAGCCATTCTGCACGAGGTCGAAGCACACCAAAAGCAGTTAGATAAAGTGCGCGAGAACTATACCTTTCGCGCCATGCAAACGACCCGCGAATTAGACGGCAGCGGGAACACGAAAAAAATCGAGACAGAAGAGCACGAGGTCTTCTTTGTCAACGGCCAGCAAGTAGAAAAGCTGGTGCGCAAGAACGGCAAAGACCTGACCCCCGACCAGGCGAGCAAGGAGCAGGAGCGGGTCAATAAAGAAGTGATGAAGCTCTCTAAGCCGGGTTACACCAATCCTGACAAGGACGACATCACGGTCGGGCGTTTGCTGCAGATTGTTTCCTTTTCCCGGCCCCGCCGCGTTTCACTTAACGGACGTGCCACGATCGCCTTTGATTTTGCCGGAGACGAGCACGCCAAGACGAAGGGGCGAGGGGAAGATGCGCTCAAGAAGGTGAGCGGCACCGTCTGGATCGATGAGACCGATCGCGAGGTCTCGCGCATGAGCGCAACCCTCGAGGAAAACTACCATGTGGGCTTCGGCTTATTGGCCTCGGTGGCCAAGGGTAGCAATGTCGTCTTCGATCAGGCGCTTATCCACAACGAAGCGTGGCTGCCCACAGCAATTGCCTTGCACCTGCAAGCGCGGGCTTTCCTGGTCGCAGGCATCCGCGCCGACGTGAGCATCCGCTTCGACCAATACCGCAAATTCCAAACCGATGCTGTGCAACAGCCAGGGGCTACTGCGACCCATTGATCGGAGTGAGTTTTGCTGAGACCGGCGAGCTCACCTCGCGGGGCGTTTATTTTGGGGGGTGAGCCCGCTCCACGCCGTATCGCCCACAGACCTCCGGGTGCCCCATATCTCGCTCTTTTTTGCGAGATGTGGGATACCACGATCGCAGTTCCCGAGCCGTAATTAGAGAGAAAGAGCTAGAGGGTTGGCGCGGTGGTATCCCACATCTCGCAAAAAACGAGCGAGATATGGGGCACCCGGAGGTTTGTGGGCGATACGGCGCGGAGCCAGTTACTTTTGCTGCAGCTTTTGCGCGGCGATCTGGCCAGCGGCCGTTTTTGAAGTCTTGAGCTGGGCGTAGATCTTATTGGCTTCGGCGGGATTTGTTTTTTCGTAAAGCGACGCCAGCTGCAACCGTGCCGCATCTGCCGGAACCGTGTTGGTGGGTTTGGCAATCAGCTGGTTATACAGCACGACCGCCTCACTGGTGCGGTTCAGCTGCTGATAGAGGTTGGCGAGGGCTAACTTCGCCAGCGCAGCCAGTGCCGCATCGTGCCCGTCAGCAACCTTCTTCAGATAAGTTTCCGCCGCCCCGGTCTGGCCCAGGTCGATCGCTGTCAAGCCCGCAAAGTAACGAGCGGTCTTTCCTGATTCCAGCCAGCCATACTGGTTCGCAAGCTGCACAAATTGCTGGTTGGCTAGCTTGGCCCGTGCGGCTGCAGTAGGAAAGGTTTTCTCGCCGGGAGGCGCCGGCTGGCCGGGCTGCGCGAGAGGGGTGTTGTAGGTATCCATCGCCTCGCCGAATGCCAGGTCGGCCGCCGCCGAGCGCGTACTGTAAATCACCATGGCGACAATCACCACCGCAATGCAGATAACTGCAGCGACAACAGCCTGAATCACTCGCGAGCGATTCTCGTGAAACCAGTCAACACTGGTCTTGGTAGCATCGACCAATCGGTCTTGTTTAAGCGCGTGACGTGTCTGTGTGTCCACTATTTCCTTCAGAAGCCATTCGTAGGAGGGGTCGCAGCTCGCTGTTGTTGCCGTCTGCGCAGGCCTCTGAAGTTTAGCAGCGCCGAAGTTTGCGGGTCAAACCGGCAAAACCACGGCGCATGCCTTAAAACAGCCCGGCATCTCAGGCAGCGACCACCGGATCTTCGATCTCGCCATTCTCGATTTTTTCCCGGCATTCGATGCAGTAAGGGGTCCAGGGCAGCGCTTCCAGCCGTTTGATACCAATGGTCTTGCCACAGTGAATGCACTCCCCATAGGTACCCTCATCCAGCCGCTTCAAGGCCAGGCGGACGAGGGCGAGCTGCTCATGCCCACTGGTACCCTGGCTGAACAGCATCTCCTTCTGGTAAGACTGCACCGCCTGGTCAGCAGCGTCCAGCGCACTGTCTGAAGCCACCTCCCGGCCCTGCTCAACGGCCGAGATCATGGAGTGCTCCAACTGTTTTTCCTGGCCGCGAAGCGCCGCTTCGAAGTGCTTGATTGTTTCGGGGTTATGAACCACTTTTCTTTGCTCCTCAATCCACTAAAAAATTCGCCAGAGAGTATTGCGGTTGCTCGGGGTGCAGGCAACTAAAGTCGAATCTACAGAGCTGCTTGAATCTGTCCGCCCGGCGTTGCTGCGAAAACGCTCTCTAGTGTCGCTCCATTGGACGCAGATTACCGGCTAAATTCTCCTTCTTTTTATTTTTTTTCTAATTTCTTTTTCAGTAACCAACTGGGGAACTCCCCCACCGCTGTGGAAGGCCAGGGGAAAATGAACTAGGCTATAGCCATGTACGAAGACTTCCACGTTATCGACCACTGGACACGGGACGACCTCCATTGCCGTTGGACGGCAAACGTGGTCGCCATCGCGACCCGTCACGCGGATGCCGTCGACGTCCGTTTTGAGGTCAACGGCCGGCCCGTCTGGATCGCCCTGCCGGCGGAGGCATGGGTGCAGCAGAAAAAACAGTCCGGCCACGTCATCACCGACCGGTTAGCGGCCCAGGTCGCCGGCCGCTACCTGAAGCAGGCGGCGGAGAGCGGCTACGACAACGGACGCGAAATGTACACCATGAGCGTTGCCGAGGTGCTCGATCAGGTGGCAGCGGTCATGGCCGAAGCCGGGCACTCGACCCTGCTTCCAGAACTACCCCGGATGTCGGACACGATACCGAGCAGCCTATCCAAGGCTTAGCCGTCGCTAAATGCTTTGCTCCCGCGGGTGCCCTTGGGTAAACTCATGTACCTGACCGGTCGCCGGGAGGTGCCTGCGTGGATTCAGTCAAGTCAACTGCAATGACAGGGAAGCTGGTCGAGGGCTCCCACGTCCACAGAAACCTGTCGACCCCCCAACTGGTCGAAGCGGCCATCGCCCGGGGTGAAGCCAGTCTGGCTGACAATGGAGCCCTGGTGGCGCTCACGGGCGCGCGCTCGGGACGCTCCCCACGGGATAAATTTATCGTCCGCGACGCCATCACCACCGGCACCGTGGACTGGGGCAAGGTGAACCAGCCCTTCGACCCGGCGCAATTCGAAGCTCTGCTGGCCCGGGTCGTTGCCCACATGCGGGAGCGCGACCTTTACGTCCTCGATCTCTACGCCGGGGCGGACGAACACTATCGACTGCCCGTCCAGGTCATCGCCGAGTATGCCTGGCACGCTTTATTCGTAAAGCAGTTGTTTGTCCGCGTGCCGCAGGCCGAACTGGCCGGCCACCAGCCGGAATTCACGGTCATTGCCGCGCCTGAATTTGAGGCGATACCGGAGCGCGATGGCACCCACTCCGGCACCTTCATCATTACCGATTTCACCCGCCGCATCATTCTTATCGGCGGTACCAAATACGCCGGCGAAATGAAGAAGTCGATCTTCGGGGTGATGAATTTCCTGTTGCCCGACCGCAACGTCTTTCCCATGCACTGCTCGGCCAACCTGGGCCAGGAGGGTGATACTGCGCTGTTCTTCGGGCTCTCCGGCACCGGCAAGACCACGCTCTCCGCCGATCCGCAGCGACGGCTGATCGGCGATGACGAACACGGCTGGAGCGAGACCGGCATCTTCAACATCGAAGGCGGCTGCTATGCCAAGTGCGTCGATTTGTCCCCGGAGAAAGAACCGCAAATTTACAACGCCATCCGTTTCGGCGCCGTGCTGGAAAATGTAGTAATCGACAGCAAGACCGGTACCCCGGATTACAGCGACATCCGCTATACAGAGAACACCCGCGCTGCTTACCCCGTAGAATTCATCGCAAGGGCGGTCATCCCCGGTGTGGGTGGGCACCCCAGCCATGTTCTGTTCCTCACGGCAGATGCGTTTGGTGTGCTGCCCCCCATCGCGAAGCTCAACCCGGAGCAGGCCATGTACCACTTTCTTTCCGGATATACAGCCAAGCTGGCAGGCACCGAGGCGGGCTTGGGGAGTGAGCCGGTGCCGGAGTTTTCTACTTGCTTTGCTTCGCCGTTCATTCCGCTGGCGCCGGCGGTCTACGCAAAGATGCTGGGGCAACGCCTGCAGGAACACAACGCGCAATGTTGGTTGGTGAATACCGGCTGGACGGGCGGAGCCTTTGGCACCGGGGAGCGCATGAGCCTGAAGTACACGCGCGCCATGGTAAATGCCGCCCTGGATGGCCGCCTGGGCGATGTTGCGTACGTCACGGAACCGGCCTTCGGCTTGAGTATCCCGGTCGATTGCCCCGGCGTCCCCGCGGAGCTGCTGAACCCGCGCAATGCCTGGAAAGATCCACGCGCCTATGATCAGCAGGCCGTGATGCTGGCGGAGAAGTTTGAAAAGAACTTCGCGAAATTTGATGCACCCGCGAATGTGCGCGCAGCCGGCCCCGTGGCCAGGAAGCGCTGAATAACAAGACCGGCAAGTGGGCACTTGTGAAAGCTTTCTCTGGCCCCTAAGGCGGTGCCCTCTACCCCTAACTACGAAGGGTGGGGCATCTGGCTTAGGGGCGGCGGCCTACTTGGCCGTCACTACAGGAACCTTGGGCGCAACCGTACGTCCGTCGTGGAAAATGGCCACGATCGATCGCGTGTTGGTGATGTCATCCAGAGGATTGGCCGCCAATACCACCAGATCCGCACGCTTGCCCGGTTGAATCGTTCCCCGCATCGCCTCAATGCCCAACAACGCAGCGTTGTTCCTGGTGGCGCACACAATCGCCTGCATCGGGGTGAGCCCGGCATGCACCATGTCTTCCAGCTCCCGATGTTCAGAAAAACCTGGGATGCGCGTCGGCATCGCGCCTGAGTCTGTGCCGAAACCAATCGGCACGCCGGCGTCGTAGAGAGTTTTCAGATTTCTCCCATCCATGGCAAAGTCGGCTTTGTGGCCGGCCGTCTTCGGATCCTGGCTTACCTTTTGACTGTAAGCATCACTGTCCCAAGTGGTAAGCAGCACGGGCGAAACCGCATCCTTGAAGAAGTCAAGCTGCATGAACCCAGGGTGCTCGGCATAAAGGTAAAACGATTCGTCCACCGTAAACGTGGGAATCTCCCACACGTGTCTGCGTTTCATCGCCGCGATTAATTCCTGATCGACAGGCTTGTCACGAATGCTGTGGGCGAGCACGTCGACGCCGTCGTTCACCAGAGACTGCGCATCCGCGAGGTCGTGAACGTGGGCCGCAACGCGCAGATGATGTTTGTGCGCCTCTGCGATGACCGCCCCATAAATCTCTGGCGACATAGCGGGCATCGTTCCCCCGCCATTGTCGACCCAGACCTTGACGATATCCGCGTGGCGCATAGCCATCGCGTCTACGTCCAGTCTGGCTTCCCCGGCCGTCGCCGGCCGGTAAATCTGATCGGGCGCCGCCGGCAGGCCCGGAGCAGCATTGGGTACACCAATCCCGCGATCCGCGGTGAAGACGGTCGCCCCATCAAGTTTGCCCTGCCGTTGTTGCTGACGAATCGCGTACAGCAGGTCGCGGTTTACTCCCAGCGACAGTACCGTCGTCACACCATAGCTTTCGTACTGCCGCAACTCCGCAAGCACATTCTCCGCCGAGTAGGCCGTCGCCGAATTCTGGCCATTGGCCACCAACGCCAAATGGCCATGCGCATTGATCAGCCCCGGGATCACCGTATCGCCATGCAGGTCGAGAATCTTCGCGCCCGCGGGGATCGCCGCTGCCCCGGCTTGTATCGCAAGAATGCGGTTGCCCTTGATCACAACGGTGGCATCTTCCACCGGAGAATGTCCCGTGCCGTCGATCACCCGCACATGGGTCAGAGCCGTGACTCCTGGCGAAGGGTCAGGAGAGGCGGCCAGTGAGAGCGGCGCCAATAGCAGCAACAGGGCAAACGGTGTACGCATCTGTCATGACCCCTTTTTTTCACTAGCACGCAATTGGCGCCACAAGCAGCGATGGGGATGAGATACTTGCCGCGAGGTGCACCAGAAATGTGGCTGGCGATTGCGGTTATCCTGATCCTGCTCTGGGTAGGCGGCTTTCTGCTCTTTCACATCGCCGCATTCGCCTTGCACATTTTGCTCATCATCGCTGCGGTGGCCTTGGTAATCCACCTGGTCGGCGGCGGCCGCAGAGCCGTCTAGCCTACTCGCTGTAGTGCAGCAAGCTGAACACGTCATACTCTCTAAACTTGTCACGCCCGTTGAGAAAATCAAGTTCAATCGCGAAGGCCAGCCCGACAATCCTGGCGCCTAATTGGCGAACCAGTTTGACCGTGGCTTCCATTGTTCCCCCCGTAGCCAGCAGATCATCCACGATTAACACGTTCTGCCCCGGCTCAATCGCGTCCAGATGGATTTCCAGCGCATCGGTCCCGTACTCCAGGTCATAAGTCACCCGGGCGGTCTCGCCAGGAAGCTTATCCGGCTTGCGCACCGGCACGAAGCCGGCGTTTAAACGGTAGGCCAGGGCGGGCCCAAAAATAAATCCCCGCGCCTCGATGCCCAGCACCAGATCGACATCCACGACGCCAATGTAGTGGGCGGCCAGTGCATCCACCAGCGTGGCATAACCCTTCTTGTCTTTGAGCAGGGTCGTGATGTCATAAAACAGAATCCCTGGTTTCGGAAAATCCGGAATCGTCCGGATAAGCGACTTCAGCGGCTCACAATTAATCGGTGGGTGCGGCATGCGTAACTACCAGGCTCCTTCTATCTGGAACGATGCGAGATCATCGCCCAGGGCTTCATCCATGTCACTCTCATGTACAGCATCCACACGGCTGCCGCGGGAGCCGCGCTCGAGCACCGCGCGCAACTCCGCCAGTTTTTCCTCGCTGCCCGCAACCATGATCTCGACCTCGCCGCCGTCGGTGTTGCGCACCCAGCCCTTCAATCCGCGTGCTCCTGCTTCCCGATGCACCAGCCAGCGGAACCCCACCCCTTGCACACGTCCTTTGACCACGTAATAACGCACCATGTCTTCAAGCCCCGTTTTTGTGCCCCGTATGCTTACGCCCGCGAAAGGTAGGCGCCCTCTGCGGTGTCGACACGAATCTTTTCCCCTTCATTGATGAAAGAGGGCACCTGCACCACCAGACCTGTTTCGAGCTTGGCGGGCTTCGTCACCGAAGAGGCGGTCGCCGATTTCAAGCCAGGTTCGGTTTCGACCACAGTCATCTCTACCGTCAACGGCAGTTCGATACCCACCGCCACCCCATCGAAAAACGAAACCTTGATCTGCAGATTGGGGATGAGGTACTCGATGGCATCGCCCAGCGTACCCCCCTTCAGGTTGGTCTGCTCATAATTCTGGGTGTCCATGAAGTAGTAGTCGTCGCCGTCGGAGTACAGAAAATCCATCGACACTTCGTCGACGATGACCCGCTCAATGGGATCAGGGGAGCGGAAACGATGCTCAAACATGGCGCCGGTGCGCAGGTTGCGGAGCTTGGCCTGGATGAACGCGCGCAGATTTCCAGGGGTCCTATGCTCAACCGCGAATACCGTGTGCAACTCGTTGTTGTGCTTGATGATCATGCCCGGACGCATTTGTGTGGCGGGAATCGCCATAAAAAAGAACTCCTTCATCTCTCGCTGAATTGGGTGAGCCGCGATGGTCTCAACAGTCGATTGTAGCGCCTGCTTCGCTAGCGGCCGAAGATGCGGGAAAAGAAGTGGCCGATGCGATGCAAGACTCCGCCGCTACTGCCTGGCCGGGCTGCAAGCGGTCTGGGAGGCGGGCTTACGGGAGCTACCTCCGCTGGCGCCGGCGCTGCGGTCGCGGCGGGCGCAGGAGCAGGGGCAGGGGGAACCGCAGGCGGCGTTTCGCCGTTGTAGGTAAGCGGCACGTTGACCTGGGCATGGGTTTCCCCGGCAGGAACCACGGGCACCGGACTCGGCTTGGGCGGGGGCGCTAACCCCTCACTTTCGGCAATGGGAAAGGTTGTGTCCGCCGCGGTCGAGGACGGACCACCGACCGGGTGGGCTGCCGGCGCGGTGTTAGCGGCCACCGACGTTACGGGCATGACCGGGCAACCGCACAACTCCGGTTCGTGATCGACCACTTCGCGCAAACTGCCATGCTCGAAGTTAACGCGTTGGTCGGGCAGCACGCGGTAGGCGCCGCCCTCGAGTTGGCTGGTCACAGTAACGTAGGGTGCGCCGGCACCGTGATTATCCACACATGTATCGCCCTTCGTGTTTACCCGGATGCTCAGATCGGCTTGGCCTGGGCCGGAAATGAGGATGCGCAGGTCGGGGGTCAGCAGCACGTCGGAATACTTGCCGACTGTGTACTTCGCCTCGATCGCCCCGCGATCGAGCGCCATCATTAGCGCGCTGCTGGCTGGGTCATCGATGGAGCGATCTTTCGACAGGTGAACGCTGCTGGTCGAGCATAGGCGGAGGGACCCACCCCGCTGCAGCGCGATTTGCACCGCCTGGTCGCCGGCCGTAATGGCGCTGCCATTGCCCAGGATCGTCTCGCCGTGGGAGATCTCGACTGCGCCGGACACCTGCACTTCGGTCGCCGAGGTGCGCCCAATGGGCTGCTGGGCCAGCAGCGGCGCAGCCAGCATGAGTAAGCCCATGAGGAACAATCGCATGGTCAAAGGGAGAGAAAATTCCGGATCAGGCTTTTGCCGTCGGTGGTGAGCACGCTCTCGGGGTGGAACTGAACGCCCTCAATGGGAAATCGGCGATGGCGCAGACCCATGATGGTCCCATCCTGTTGCACCCGCGCGGTCACTTCCAGTTCCTCTGGCAACCCCTCCTCGGCAACGATCAGGGAGTGATAGCGAGTGCAGGTCATGGGGCTGGCAAGACCGGCAAACAGGTTGCGGCCATCATGCTCCACGGGGCTGGTCTTGCCGTGCATCAGCTTGGGCGCCCGCACCACCTTGCCCCCGAATGCCGCCCCAATGGCCTGATGCCCCAGACAAACACCCAGAATAGGAGCTTTCCCGGCGAAATGCTGGATAAGCGCGATACTGATGCCCGCTTCCTGCGGGGTACACGGTCCCGGCGAGAGGACAATGCGTTCCGGCGCAAGCTCCTCAACCTGCTCGACGGTCAAGTCATCATTGCGATGGATGACCAGATCAGCCCCCAACTCACCCATGTATTGCACCAGGTTGTAGGTGAAGGAGTCGTAGTTGTCGAGGACAAACACCATACCAACAGTGTAGAGCAACGCTTCCGGCGAACGCGGGTGGGTGGCCCAGGTCTCGCTTTTGAGACCTGGGATTTCTCCTTCACGCGGCCCCCAGGTCTCAAAAGCGAGACCTGGGCCACCCATCTATTTCCGTGCTTTACTTGCCCGCAGCTACTTCCCTTGCCCGCTCGACGGCCCGAACAACCGCCTTGGCTTTGTTGACCGACTCCTCGTACTCCTCTTCGGGAACCGAATCGGCGACGATGCCACCGCCTGCCTGGATGTAGCCCTGGTCTCCTTTGATCAGCATGCTGCGAATCGCGATGCAGGAATCAAAGTTCCCGGAAAAATCCGCGTAGAAGACGCTGCCGCCGTAGATGCCCCGGCGGGTCGGCTCCAGCTCCTCAATAATCTCCATCGCGCGTATTTTTGGAGCACCGCTCAACGTTCCGGCCGGGAAGCACGAGCAAAACGCATCCACTGCGGAAAGCCCCTTCTTCAATTGACCTTCGAGCGCGCTCACCAGGTGCATCACGTGGGAATAGCGCTCCACATACATCAGGCCTTTCACCCGCACCGACCCGTACTCGCATACCCGGCCAATATCGTTACGACCCAGGTCGACCAGCATCACGTGCTCAGCCCGCTCTTTCTCGTTGGCCAGCAACTCCTGCTCGATGCGCAGATCTTCTTCTTCATTCGCCGAGCGCGGACGCGTGCCCGCGATGGGTCGATACTCCACATGGCGCCCCTGCACGCGCACCAGCAACTCGGGAGACGACCCCACCAGAAACGTCGGTTTCGCGCTCGAGGAACCGGCCATCTTCGCCCACTGGTCTTCCAGACCAAAGCGCAGGAAATACAAATACGGAGACGGGTTGACGATGCGCAAAGCGCGGTAGATGGAAAACGGGTCGACCCCGGGCTTGACCTCAAAGCGCTGGGAGAGCACCGCCTGGAAGATATCCCCGGCAGCGATGTACTCCTTGATTCTGGCCACCGACGCCAGAAAATCCTTCTTCAAGGTATGACTGGTGACCGCCAGCTTGCCATGGCGCGAAACTTTCTGTGGTTTTGGCAGT
Organism: uncultured Acidobacteriaceae bacterium; assembly: GCA_963834445.1. Taxonomy (GTDB): domain Bacteria; phylum Acidobacteriota; class Terriglobia; order Terriglobales; family Acidobacteriaceae; genus PALSA-350. Next base: position 151,001 of record CAWIBU010000009.1, on the reverse strand, counting down.
GGCCGGGCCAACCGCTTCTCGAGCCGCCCCAGCCGCTTACAGGCATCCGCATACGCGGCCGCAGGTCTTTGCCGGCCAAGATCCGCAGTCACGATGAGCGAAATCTGCTTGCGCACGTGATCAAATGCCAATACCTCATCGAAGAACATCAAACAGGCATCAGGGATGCCCAGATCGTCGACGGCCAGCTCGGGCAGCTTCTCAATTTTGCGCACGACGTCGTAGGCAAAGAACCCTACCGCGCCGCAGGTAAAAGGCGGCAACCCCGCAATCCGTGCCGGCTTCTGCCCCGCCAGCAATTCCTTCAGCAGCGCGAACACATCTCCCTGTAAAGAGCGGGTCTTGCCCCGCTCATTGATTAACAGGGCACTTCCGCGGGAAAGGATGGTCCGGTAGGGGCGAATGCCGATAAAGGTATAGCGGCCCACTTTCTCCCCGCCTTCCACCGACTCCAGCAGAAAGGATTGAGGCTCGTCGGCGGCAAGCCGCAAAAAGGCGGAAACGGGGGTTTCCAGGTCAGCCGTGAGGGTACGGTAAACCGGAACCAGGCTATGTGTGGCGGCCAGTTGAAGGAATTCAGCGCGCGAAGGCGAAATGGTCGTGTCTGCCGGCATTCCTGCTCATACTAAATGGCCATGGCCATAACCGTGCAAACAGGAGAGCATCTCATGCTTGTACGGCGCTTGCCCGAGTTTCTCGGCGACGCCTATACTCGATAGGTTTGGGGTAGTGGTAAGAAATGGGTCCCCCCGAAGTGCCTGCGCCGTCCCGCCCGGGTGCAATCGGCCCAACCGCGGCGGGACAAAACGGACTGCCACGTCGCAGTTCATGTTTGGAGATAGGTTATGCCTACCGTATCGCTCGAGCAGGAGATTAATCCCTGGGAAGCCCAGGCTGCCCGATTTGACTTTGCTGCACAAAAACTAAACCTGGATGAAGGAATCTGGAAGGTTCTGCGTTACCCCTCCCGCGAAATCATCGTGCATATCCCGGTCATGATGGATAACGGACAAATTGACGTCTTCACCGGCTTTCGGGTGCAACACTCGATTGCCCGCGGTCCGGGCAAGGGCGGCATTCGCTATGCCCCCGATGTCACCCTGGATGAGGTTCGCGCCCTGGCCAGCTGGATGACCTGGAAATGCGCCGTGGTCAACATTCCGTTTGGCGGCGCCAAAGGCGGCGTGATCTGCGACCCCAAGAAGATGTCGATCGGCGAGCTGGAGCGCATGACGCGCCGCTACACCTCGGAACTGATTGAGTTCATCGGCCCAGAAAAGGACGTACCCGCGCCGGACGTCAACACCAACGAGCAGACGATGGCCTGGATCATGGATACCTACTCCATGCATATGCGCCAGACGGTGACGGCAGTGGTGACCGGAAAGCCGCTTAACATTGGTGGCTCCCGTGGACGGCGGGAAGCCACGGGCCGCGGCATCGGCGTGGTTTGCGACGAAGCGCTGCGCTATCTGAACATGCAGCGCGAAGGCTGCCGCGTGATTATTCAGGGCTTCGGCAATGTCGGCTCGAACGCCGCCAAATTGATGATGGAGAAGGGCTACAAAATTATCGGCATCGCCGAGTATGACGGGGGTCTCTTCAACAGCAACGGCATCGACATCCATCTGCTGTTGGAGTACCGCCAGCGCAATGGCACGATCCTGGGCTTCAAAGGCGCGGAAGCGGTGAATTCCGCTGAGTTGCTGGTGACGGAGTGCGAGGTCCTCATTCCCGCGGCCACCGAGAACGTTATCACCAGCCGGAACGCCGATCGCATCAAGGCGCGCATCGTGTGCGAAGGCGCCAACGGACCAACCACGGCCGTGGCCGATGAGATCCTGGCCGATAAGAAGGTCTTCATTATTCCTGACATTCTCGCCAATGCCGGCGGGGTGACTGCCTCTTATTTCGAGTGGGTGCAGGACCGTCAGGGCTATTTCTGGAAAGAAGCTGTGGTCAACGAGCAATTGGAGAGCATTCTGACGGAGAGCTTTGGCGACGTCGTCCGTTACGCGGAAGCGCATGCGGTTAACAATCGGATCGCCGCCTACATGCTGGCCATCGATCGGGTGGCCTTTACCATCAAACAACGCGGCATCTACGCCTGAGCCGTACCGCCAGGGGCGCGCGCTGGCGCGCCCCCTGCGGTACGGAAGTAACGCAGGCGACTGGTGCATAATGATTGGGAGGGGCGAACGCGGCCTTTCCAGCAACAGTCGAGTCGATCGTGAACCTGCCCAACTCCATCACGATGAGCCGCATCTGTTGCATCCCCCTGCTCATCTGGATGCTCTCCAGCTACTTCCCGTTTCGCACTCTCCATGGGGAGCAGGAGATTGCCGCTTCCCTGTTATTCATCCTGGCCTCGATCACCGATGGCGTCGACGGCTACCTGGCGCGCAAACGCGGGCAAATCACCACCATGGGTATGCTGCTCGATCCATTAGCAGACAAGCTGATGATCACAGCCGCTTATATTTGCCTGGTCCAGTTCAATCCTCATTTGATGAAGGCCTGGGTGGCGGTGCTGGTGATTGGCCGGGAGTTTCTCGTCAGCGGCCTGCGTTCGATCGCCAGCTCCGAAGGGTTCACCATTGAAGCCAGCGACCTCGCCAAGTTGAAGACCGTGCTGCAGATCGTTTCCGTGGTCTCCGTGATTCTGGCTCATGCCTGGTATGCCTGGCATTTCGGCTGGTTCATCATGCCGGTGGAATGGATTGCGATCGCCGCTATCTATTTTATGGTGGCGGTGTCGATCATCTCCGCGGTCGATTACTTTGTCGCCTTCTGGCGTAAGATCGACCACGCCTCGGCCGACCGGCGCTCCGCCAGCTTCGTCCTGTCGCGAAGAAAGAACATCCCCGCCGCTAATAAAGTCGTCTAGGGGGGTGCGTCGTCGATGACGTCTCATAGGTTTCCAACCTCAGTCCTGCAGGGACGACTGAAACCTAGCCCAGGATGAAATCCTGGGTAAACCACGACAAAACAGAGCAGTCGCGCAGGGACGGCTGATGATTTCCCCAGGATGAATCTTCAGTCGTCCCTGCGGGACTGGGGCACCCTCGTGCGCGCCTAAAGCACAAAACCCCGGCATCTAGCCGGGGTTTTGTTGAGTTTCAAGCAAGAATCACCTTACGCAGGTACCGCATGAGCATGTGCATGCACCGGACGAGTGAGCCGCTGCACGAAGTGATAAGGCGGCCAGGGTCCGGATAGCTGCATATGGCAATCCTTCAACTGCTGGCTGGCGCTTGAATACTTATTCTGGTAGCGCTCTATGCCCTTGTGGTCAATCAGGTGAGCGATGTCGAGTAGCATCTTGCCGGAATCCATCCTGCGGCAACTGATCTCTTCATCGAGCGGGCTGAACATGCGATGCATCTGCACCGAAACGGCCCGCGCCTTGGTTTGCCGTTCACGCTGGCGAGTCGCATTCTCCCGCAGGCTCGACAGGTATTCCTTACCTACCCTGTCCATCGCCACCGGAGAGCCTTGTTCGCGGCAGCAGTCATCCAGAAGCACCTTAAGGTGCATCTCGGCCTTGCCGCGCAAACGGTCCACATTGGCAAGAAACTGCCGCTGATTGGAGCGAATCGATTTTCTCAGGGCTTCGTCATCCGCAAACACGGTGCCGAAACGAAAAGGAAGAACGGTCGACATCTTGAAACAGTCGCTGATCACACGTGCGTGATCGACAGCCGCTTTCTGATCTAGATTTTCTGAGGGATTGTGTTCACTTACGATTACTGCGAGATCACTGGCTGGATAGAGGAATATCTGATTTCCTGAGATGCCCATCACCGATTCCAACGGAATTGGTTTTCGGTGCCGGCTCAATTCAGGAAACGCCTGCTTTTCACTAATGCAATAGGCATACCATGCCATGAGAGTCACTCCACACATACTGGCGCATGAAGTCGCCAGCTATTCTTTGCTATCGTGAGGCCTGGAACGACTTCGTTAGGGGAGATCTGGCACGTCCGAGAAGTGGACTGCACCGAACTGTTGGGTATCCTATGCCCGCATTAGAACGACTGGCAACAGAAAGGGCGCGAGGTTACGGTACAAATAGGGGTGACCACGAAATCGTTTTTGTAATGTTGAAATACGTTTTCATACCATCAATAATGCACGACGCGCCCTGCTGCTACGAATGAATCAGCAGGAACGCCACCATGCCACCGGTGAGCAGGAGAAGCAGAACGAGCAGAATGCCCACGGTGATCAACCAGCGGCGCAGGGAGCGCATATCCGAGAAAAAGATCCGGCTCTCTTCGAGACTGTTTTCATGAATGGCGCGCAATCGCGTCATCTGCTGCTCGATTCGTTCCAGCTGGACGGCATGATTCCGGGTCATTACCTCTAGTTCGCGGCTACCGGTTTGCATATCGGCCAGTCCCTTATGCAGTTCGGTGAGGTCGGGAGAAGCCTTGACCACGCCCCCGTCGAGCAAAGGCAGCAGACGGGACACGTAAGGCAGCAAAACGCGCAACTGCAGCAATACTTCCCACATAGAGCGGTGCGAGCCTTTCTCTACCTTTTCCAGGGCGAGCTGGGGTGTCTCAGCGGCGGGAGCGTCGGGAGTTCGATTTCGCATCATCGGGGTGTAGGGGTAGTAACTCTTTGCTATAGTACGCAGTTACCCGAATCATGGCTAAAGCATTTTGGTTGCAGAAAACACGGCGTCTCCTTAAAGGCCTTGCCAGATATTCCATTTTCGGGAATCATCCGAGTAATTTATATGAAAAAAAGTGTTGACCCCCACTTTCGATCGCGTTAAGTTCTACATGGCTTAACGAGTACGATCCTTTCGACCTGAACCGTAGCGATCTGGCTCCTTTCTGTTGTTCTTCAGCTTCAGAGATGAGTGACCAGCGGCCGGAAGACAAGCTCATTCAGCAGGAAATACCGCCGGAAGCGCCGGCTGTTCAGCGCAGACGCACTATCCAGTATCCGGTTGGACAACAAGAAACCTAGACGAAAAAATTGTTCCCGCAAGCGAACAAACGCGTCTAACAGATAGAAAATCGACCGACGCCGCGCAAGACAGATCCTGTCGTCTCACAGAATGCGCATCAGGACGGTCAAAGGATGAAGGAGAAATAACAATGCGTTCTGATCTTATTTATGGGGCACTTGCCCACGTCACGAACCGCTATACCCTGTGTCAGCTGGCCTCGAAGGCCACCCGTAAGCTGCACAAGCCCACGACTCGCATTCAAGACACCACCAATGAGGTTTTCGTCCGCTTTCACCATGAAAGCCCGGCGGCTCCTACCGCCGTTACCCCCGAAGCAACTCAGATCCAGCAGCGCCGCGCAGCTTAAGCGCGGCCTGTTCTGGGCCTTACCAACCCTTCCCCCAGACACTCGAACCTGCTTACCCAGCAAGATTCCTTCCCAGTAAACCCCTCCACAGCAAATCCTCCCGTAGGTGAAAATGACTATTTCCGAGTTAAAAGAAAAAAATATAACGGAGCTCAGCCGCATCGCGCGCACCCTGGAAATTCCCGGTGCCAGCGGCCTCCGCAAACAAGATCTCATCTTCAAGATCCTCCAGGCCCAGAGCGAAAAAGAAGGCCATATCTTTGCCGAAGGCGTGCTCGAAATCCTTCCTGACGGCTACGGTTTTCTCCGCTCCCCTGACTACAACTACCTTCCTGGACCGGACGATATTTATGTCTCCCCCTCGCAGATCCGCAAATTCGATCTGAAAACCGGCGACACCATCAGCGGCAATGTCCGTCCTCCCCATGAAGGGGAGAAATATTTTGCCCTGGTGAAAATCGAGGCGATCAATTTTGAGTCTCCCGAGGAGACGCGTAACAAGATCCTGTTCGACAATTTAACCCCGCTTTATCCGCAGGAACGGGTCAAGATGGAGACCGTCCACGAGAACACCAGCGGACGGGTGATGGACCTGCTGACGCCGGTGGGCAAGGGCCAGCGCGGCCTGATTGTCGCTCCTCCGCGTACCGGCAAGACGATGCTGTTGCAGTCCATCGCCAACTCGGTCACCACCAACCACCCTGAGGTCGCCCTGATTGTTCTGCTGATCGACGAGCGCCCTGAAGAAGTAACGGATATGCAGCGCTCGGTTAAAGGGGAAGTGATCAGCTCCACCTTTGACGAGCCGGCAGCGCGCCACGTGCAGGTAGCCGAGATGGTGATCGAGAAGGCCAAGCGCCTGGTCGAACACAAGCGCGACGTGGTCATCCTGCTGGACTCCATCACGCGATTGGCCCGGGCCTACAACACCATCGTTCCCCCTTCCGGCAAGGTGCTCTCAGGCGGCGTTGACTCCAATGCGCTGCAACGCCCGAAGCGCTTCTTCGGCGCGGCACGCAACATAGAAGAAGGCGGCTCACTGACCATCATTGCCACCGCGCTGGTCGATACCGGCTCACGCATGGATGAAGTCATCTTTGAGGAGTTCAAGGGCACGGGCAACATGGAGGTCATTCTGGATCGCAAGCTGGTCGACAAGCGGGTCTTTCCCGCTATCGACATCCAACGCTCCGGAACGCGTAAGGAAGAGTTGCTGATTCCCAAAGAGGACCTGCAGCGCATTTGGGTTCTGCGTAAAGTTCTGAACCCGCTCTCACCGGTCGAGGCCATGGAACTGCTTGTGGACCGGCTGGGCAAGACCCGCAACAATGCTGAGTTCCTGCTCAAGATGAACTCTCTGTAGACATGAAGGGAGGCTGCGGCCTCCCTCCCCCATGTAATCTGTTAGACAACCAGGGGGAGTGGCATGGGGACAGAGTCCCGGCACCGCAGGGGTGTGGTGGCAGCGCTGGGCGGCGGCATGTTCCTGCTGCTGCTCTTGCTGGCCGCGCTGAATGCTTTCAACCCTCTACCCCCATTTTTACGCCCTCATGGCACCGGACCGATTTTCCTGTTCACCGCGCTCTCGGTGATCGCATTTCTGCTGCTGCTTACGTTGCTGGTATTGCTCTTCCGTAACATCGTCAAGCTGCTGGCGGACCAGCGCAGCCGGGTGCTCGGCTCAAGAATTCGCAGCCGCATGATGGTGGGGGCGCTGCTGCTGTCGTTTGCCCCGGCCGTGTTCATGTTTCTGTTCAGCTTCGGACTGCTCAATCGCTCCATGGATCGTTGGTTTTCGCAGCCCGCCTCGCAACTGCGCCAGGACTCGACCCGGATCTCGCTCGAGCTTTCGCAATACGCCGCCGCCAATGCCCGGGCAGAGGCTGAATCGCTGGCCAGCTCTCCCACGCTCAGCCGGTCTCTACAAACCGGCAATGCGGAAGCGCTATTGCGCGAGATGGGCAGTCACCGTATTACGCTCGAGGGCGGCTTTTCCGTCGTTTTCCGCAATGGCCTCCCGGTCGGCCAGTACCAGTTACCTCAGGACAACGGGCAGGCGATCATCCGTTCCTGGATGGATGAGACAGAAAACGATGTAGCCCAGGGACAGGAAACGCTCGCCACTACTGTCTTGCACGCCGCGCAACGCAGCGACGTGCCCATGCTGGTCGCGGGTGGCAACGAATATGTCCTGGGAGCCGCAAGCACTGGGGATGGGGGTATCGTGGTTGCCGGTCTGCCCCTTCCGCCAGGGCTCAGTGCAACTGTTCAGGACATTCGCGCCGGCGCACGCGACTACCAGACCCTTTATCGTGCCCGCAAACGCATACGCAGTACCTACCTGCTTTTGCTGTTTCTCTTAACGACGCTGGTTTTCTTCGCCAGCAGCTGGCTGGCGCTGTTTTTTTCAAAGCAGGTGACCAAGCCAGTCGAAGCGCTGGCGGACGCGATGGATGCCGTAGCCGCCGGCCACTACGCGCACCGCGTCAATGTGGCGGCGACCGAGGAGTTAGGGGAGTTGGTGTGTTCCTTCAATCGCATGGCGGAAGATCTGGAAGAAAGCCGTGCCCTGGCCGAAACTTCGACTACGCAGCTCTCGGCTGCCAATCGCGCGCTGGAAGAACGCCGCAGCGAGTTGGAAACGGTGCTCGAGACCATCCCCAGCGCGGTCGTGACCCTCGATCCGCAGATGTGCGTTCTGCAGGCGAATCGCGCCTCCCGCAATCTCCTCAGCCCGCGCGAACATCATGACTTAGCCGGGATGCCGCTGGCGGCCATCCTGCCGCCGGAAATCGCGGACGAGTTGATCGTGCTTTTGCGCCGCAGCAAACGCATGGGCATCGCAGCCACGGAAATTGAATTGCCCGGCCCCCGTGGACCCTTGAATGTAACCGCCACCATTGCCCGGCTGGAGTTAGGCAAAGACCGCGAAGGCTGCATCCTGGTGCTCGAAGACGTTACCGACTTCCTGCATGCCCAGCGGCAGATGGCGTGGAAAGAGGTCGCCCAGCGTGTGGCCCACGAAATCAAGAATCCGTTGACTCCGATTGCGCTGTCCGCGGAGCGCATCCGCAGGCACGTGGACCGGCCTACGCCGGAATCGAGTTCGGTTATTCGCAAATGCAGCGAAGTGATTCTGGGCTCGGTGCAAACCATGCGCCGGCTGGTCGACCAGTTTGCCTCGCTGGCGCAATTCCCCACCTCCCGCCCCAAGGTGTGCGATCTGAACGCAATTGTGGAAAGCGCCCTGGCGCTGTTCGCTGGAAGACTGCATCACATTCGAATCACCCAGCGCCTGGGCACGAGCATTCCCCCGGTCCTGGCGGATCCGGAAGCCTTAAAGCGCGCCCTCGCGAACCTCATCGACAACGCTGCTGAAGCGATGCAGAGCAGCCTGCTGCGTGAAATGACCATCGAGACCGCCATGGTGGAGGGGCAGACCAACGCTGAAATCGTGGTCGCCGATACCGGCCATGGTCTGAATGATGCCATGCGCGAGCGCCTTTTTCTTCCTTACTTCTCGACCAAACAGCGCGGCACCGGCCTGGGGCTGGCGATTGCTTCGAAAATTATCCAGGAACACAGCGGCGCCATTCGCGCGGAACAGAACACCCCAACCGGGGCCAGATTCATTATCGAACTGCCATTGGCCGATGCCAAAAGCGCGCAGGAAGCTGCGCTGGTAGGGGCTAACGGCAGGGCGACCCCATGAACCACATCCTCATCGTCGACGACGAGGCCGAGATCCGCGAGTCCCTGGGAGAAATCCTCAAAGAAGACGGTTACGCCGTTACCAGCACGGCCACCGCTTCTGAGGCACTGATCCTGCTGCGCGACGCCTCCTACGACGTAATGCTGCTCGACATCTGGCTGCCGGACCGCGACGGACTGGAAGTGCTGACCGAGATCCGTTCCCTGGCCATCGAGAGCACGCCGGAAGTGATTATCATCTCCGGGCACGGCACCATCGAAACCGCCGTCCGCGCCACCAAGCTGGGCGCCTTCGACTTCCTGGAGAAGCCCCTTTCCATCGATCGCACCCTGATCCTGCTCAAGAACGCTGTCGAGGCGAGGAGGCTGCGCAGCGAGAACCAGGAGTTCAAGCGCCAGCTCCTGATGCACGTGCAGATTACCGGCGAGAGCGTTTCCATCAAAGCGCTGCGTCAGCAGATCAAGCTCATGGCGCCCACGAACGGAAGAGTGCTGATCTATGGCGAATCCGGTTCCGGTAAGGAGCTGATCGCGCGCGCCATCCATTCGGAAAGTCTGCGCAGTGACCGGGTTTTTGTTGAGTTGAACTGTGCAGCGATCCCCGAGGACTACATCGAGAGCGAGATCTTCGGCTACCGTCACAGCGCCATCCCCAACGGCCCCGTGGAAAAGCGCGGAACCTTCGAGCGAGCCGATAACGGCACGCTCTTCCTCGATGAAGTCGGCGATATGAGCCTCAAGATGCAGGCCAAGGTTTTGCGCGCGCTCGATGAGCAGCGGTTTACGCCTGTGGGCGCTACGCAGACGGTCCAGGTGGATGTGCGCGTGATTGCCGCCACCAACAAGGACCTGGAAGAAGAAATCGCCAAGGGAAACTTCCGCGAGGACTTTTTCTACCGCTTGAATGTGATTCCGTTTTACGTGCCGCCCTTGCGCGACAGGAAGGAAGACATCTCGCTCCTGGTGAGGGAATTTCTGCAGGAGTTTGGCCGCCAGTATGGCCGGCCGCGCATTGAGATGAGCGACGAAGCGGTGGCGGTGCTCAAGCAATATCACTGGCCTGGCAACGTGCGCGAGTTGAGGAACGTGATTGAGCGGGTCATGATCCTGAACCCGCAAACGATCCGCATCGAGCGCAAGCACCTGCCCATGCTGGTCTTCCGCGGAAACAGCCGCAAGGGAGAGGAATTCAGCACCCTGCACCAGGCCCGGGAAGCGTACGAACGCGATTACATTCTAAAAAAGATTGACGAATGCCACGGCAATGTAAGCCGCGCCGCCGAAGCATTGGGCCTGGAACGCAGCCACCTCTACCGCAAAATGAAGAGCCTGGGCATCAGCGTCCGCGAGTAGCCAGACATGCTTTTTGTCATAACCACTGGGGTAGTCGGTCACTCGTAGAGGCTTTTATTCACGCGAACCCGCGCGTGAGGGCAAGAAAATAAACGAACTCTATGAGTGACCGACTACACCAGCCCCTTCCCCGTCCGGGGTGGGTTCGCGAGCTCTCATCTTCTCAGTGTTTGTTGTCCGAGTCGTTTTTGCCACCGAAGAGCCGCCCGAAGAAGCCTTTTTTCTTCTTCTTCTGCTGATCGGGCGCAGGCTCGGCCGGCCCGGGCTGGCCCGGGGCAGCAGCGGCCTGACTCCCCACTGATTGCGGCGGGAGTGCGGGCATACCGTTGACCTGGTTTGCAGGCGCAACGGTGGCCTGCTTGCCTATGCCGAAAATTTTCTGGAAGACGTCCCGCTGATCGCCGTTGGCCTGGTCGCAGGTTTGCGTAGGTGCGGTTCCGTCGAGAAAGGCGGCGTCGTAGTCGCTCGGACAACTGGCATCCGCAAGCAAATTCGTCACCTTATCCAGACGGACGGTCGAAACCCCAGGCGGAGCCGGGAACGGGCGAGTATCGGAATACTGCGGCAACCTCACCGCATGCTTCATGAACTCGGCCCAGACCGGCGCCGCGGTCTTGGCGCCCTCCAGCTTCAAATCCGTGTAGTCGTCATTGCCGATCCAAACCACGCAGAGCAGGTTGCTGGTAAAGCCCGCAAACCACGCGTCGTGGGAAGTACCGGTCTTACCTGCCGCTGGTGGGGTGAAGCCCGCCGCCCGAACACCGGCGCCGGTGCCGGCATTGATCACATTCTCCATCAGAGAAAGGGTCAGATAAGCCACCCGCGGATCGAGAATCGGTTTGGAGTTTGCCGGGTAATCATTGAGCACATCGCCGTTCGCGGAACGGATTGAGGCCAGCAGCCAGGGATCGATCTTGACGCCCGCGTTGGCAAAGACGGTATAAGCGCCGGCAATATCGAGTGGCGTCGCGTCATACGCTCCCAGCGCAACGGCGGGCGTTCCCCGGGCAGATTTGATCCCGGCATCTCGCGCCAGGGCGGCTACATTGTTGTAGCCCACCATCTGCGCGAGAGAAACGGTCGCATTGTTTTGCGAGTACTGCAGCGCCGTACGCGCCGTAATATCTCCGGTAAAACGCGTGTCGTGATGGTAGTTGCCAGGCGCGTACCCGCCTTCGAACGTGGTCAGCTCATTGTTCAGCATGGTGGTGGCGGTAAATATTCCGCTGGGTCTGCCGGGATCGGGCGGCGCCGGCTCAGCGGATGACTGACCGGGCGCAGACACCAGTTCTTCGCTTGCCTGCGGGCTCGCTGCCGGCTGGGTGAGCACTGTACCAGCCAGGCTGGTATTGAAGGCCGCCGCGTAGACAAATGGCTTGAAAACCGAGCCGGTGGGGCGATGCGCGACCGCGTGATCAAGCTGACTGGCGCCATAGTTCCGGCCTCCCACCAGGGCCAATACCTGGCCGGTGTGCGGGTTCAGCGCCACCAGGGCTACCTGGGGATAAGTGATGGGCGTTGTATTGCCCGCCTTGACCTGACGCGCGTGCAGTTTCTCAACCTGGGCGTCGACGATTTTCATGCCCTGGGCGACCGCATCCTGGGCTTCCCTCTGCAGATCAGGATCAAGCGAGGTGTAGATGCGCAGGCCAGCATGGTTGAAATCGGTGTCGCCCAGCCGCTGCACCAGCCGGTCGCGCACCAGGTCAACAAAGTAGGGCGCCTCGCCCGCATCCACGTTGACGGAAGCCAGGTTGAGAGGTTCAGCTTTGGCTGGAATGGATTCCTGCTTGGTGATCTTGCCCGTTTCGACCATCGCATCCAGCACCAGGTTGCGGCGCTGAATGACCCTTGCCGGATAGCGATAGGGGTTTAGATAACTGGGGCGCTGGATCATGCCTGCCAGCATCGCGCACTGGGCCAGATCCAGTTGTTGCACGTCTTTGCCGAAATAGGTCTGGGACGCCTGGCCGAAACCGTTGATGGCAAAGCTACCCTGTTGCCCCAAGGGAATCTGGTTGGCGTAGAGCTGAAAGATCTGTTGCTTGGTAAAGCGATTTTCAAGCTGGAAGGTGATGGCAATCTCGATGATCTTGCGCTTCAGTTTCTTCTCCGGCGACAGGAAGAATCCCCGGGCGAGTTGCATGGTGAGCGTGGAGCCGCCCTCGCGCCGTCGGCCCACGCGCAGATCCGCACGCAGCGCGCCCAACAACCGGAAATAATCGACGCCGCCATGCTCGAAAAAACGCCGGTCCTCGATCGAAGTGACGGCGTTTACCAGGTTCGGCGGAATCTCGTTGAACGTGATCAGACGGCGCTTGGTGCGGTTCTGGCCTTCAGAGAGCCCGGTAATCAGCTGTGGTTCCAGTTCATACGCGTCCAGCGCCTGCCCGCCATCCCCCGAGATCTGGCTGACCAGACCCTTATTGAATGAGACCGTAGCGCCTTGCTCGGAGTGATACGACTGCGGTCCGGGCTGAATGGTGATGCTGCCTTCGTTCAGAGCGTAAGTGCCCAGCTTCGACTTGTCGCGATCGTTGTCGCCGCTGTATCCCGCGTTGCGCAATTCAACAGCAACCGCCTGTGCCGTAAGCTTCTGCCCGATACGCACTTCCTTGGGCGCAGCGTAAATCTTCGCGGTTTGGTCAAAGAGCGGTTTCTGCAGCCGCTCGTCTACCATGGGCCGGGATTGGTAGTAGTAGTAGCCGAAGATCGATTCGCCCACCACCAGGCCCAGCAACACGATGCCACCGATCGCGAACAGAATAATGTTGCGCACCGGGTGGTTCAGCAAGCTTGCGCGTACGACTTTGATTTTGACTGCCAATTAGAAGCTCCGCGTTAGTTCCTTCAGCCGGCTCGCGATCTCAGCGAGGGCGACGTCCTGGCTGCTCGCCGTGGACCGTGTTACTAATTCCGCCCGGCCCTCTGCTGCCTTCTTGCCTACGTTCACCCGATAGGGTATTCCGACCAGGTCAGCGTCTTTGAATTTGACGCCCGCTCGCTCGTCCCTGTCATCCAGCAATACATCGAAACCCGCTTCTTCGAGTTGAGTTGCCACCTGTTCGGCCGTTGCCGCCAGGGTTGCGTCACTGATGTTGGTCACCGTTACCACGACATCAAAGGGCGCGATCGAACGCCCCAGCCAGAAGCCGTTCGCGTCGTGGTTCTGCTCAATCGCCGCGGTCAGGATGCGCTCGATGCCAATGCCGTAACAACCCATGATCGGGGTAACTTCTTTGCCTCCGGGATCGAGGACGCGCACGCCCATGCCATCGGAATACCGGTATCCCAGCTTGAAAATGTGCCCCACTTCGATAGCCTTGGCCACCTTGAGCGGAGTGCCAGGCGAAGGTGGGCAAACCGGGCAACTTTCTGCTTCGATGACATTGCGCACATCCGCGGTCAGGGTAGGAGAAAAATCTCTGCCCGGGGTTATGTTGCGCAGATGATATTCCTCCCGGTTGGCGCCGGCCACCAGGTTCTGGCGGCCTTCGAGGGCACGGTCGAGGATGACCGTAGCTTTACCGGGCTCGGCCTGCTCCCCGGCAGCGACGGTTTCTAGCCCGATCGGCCCCAGATAACCGGCGGGCGCCGCGAACGTTGCGACGATCTCTTCCGCCGTCATGGGCCGCAGTTCTCTGACCCCGGGAAACAGCGCGGCCAGTTTGGCCTGGTTCAGGGTATGGTCGCCGCGCAGCAGCACCACGACCGGGCTCGCGATCTCGGGTGCGCCGGCTTTGGCCTGCGCGGATAAAGCCATGTAGGCCATGGTCTTCACCTGGTGTACCGGCGCCAGATGGAGAAACGCGCCCACCTCTTCGATGGTGCGCTGGTTGGGGGTATGCACCAGCTCCCGGGCAGCATCGCCCGGCAGGTTTTCGACCGGGGGAAGGTACGAAGTGGCTTTCTCCATGTTGGCCGCGTAGTTGCATGTGGGGCAGCTGGCGATCAGGTCTTCGCCGGCCTCCGCGTACACCATGAACTCCTGCGACTGGGAGCCGCCCATGGCGCCGGAGTCCGCCTGTACGGCGACGAACTTTAGACCGCTGCGGGTGAAGATGGCGCGATAGGCGCCGTCATGCAGGTTGTAACTGTGGTCGAGACCGGCGTCATCCAGATCGAAGGAATAGCTGTCTTTCATCAGGAACTGGCGCACGCGCAGCAGGCCTGCCTTGGGTCTGGGCTCGTCACGGAACTTGCTTTGGATCTGATACCAGATCTGGGGCAGCTGTTTGTAGCTGCGCAGCTCTTTGCGGGCGATGTCGGTCATCACCTCTTCTTCGGTCATGCCCAGCGCCAGCCACGCGCCCTTGCGATCCTGCAGCTTGAAGAGGTTCTGGCCCATGCTGGTCCAACGGCCGCTCTCCTCCCACAGCTCGCGGGGATGGAGGGCGGGCAGGTAAAACTCCTGGCCGATGCGATCCATCTCCTGGCGGACGATGGCCTGGATTTTGTTGATCGAGCGCTGGCCGAGAAAGAGGTAAGAGTAAATGCCGGCGCCGACCTGGCGGATGTAGCCGGCGCGCAAGAGATATTTGTGGCTGGCAACCTCGGCATCGGCCGGGGCTTCGCGCAGCGTGGGAATAAACAGCTTCGACCAACGGTACATTCTGGGGGTTACTTTCTTGAACGGCTTGAAACCCCAATTCTAAATGGTTCAGCGGCGGCTGGCGGTTTTTACCAGACTGTCATATTACTTGGCCGCGTGGTTCTTACAATCACGGATGGTATGTATAACGAACCTTTGAGCTTCGATGTCGTGCCGGGCAAAGCACCGGAGACCCGCATCTTCCATCTGCGGGGCCCGATTACCCTGAGCAATCTGTTCGAGTTTCAGAAGGCCCTGGTGGAGGGTGCGACGAAGGTTACCATCCTCGACTTTACCGACTCGCCGTACATCGACTCGGCCGGGCTGGGCGTGGTGCTCAATTATTACGTTTCCGGCAAACGCCACGGCCGTCACATCCGCCTGGTGGCGGTGAATTACCGGGTCGCCGCCCTGCTCGAGCTGACCCATGCCAACACCCTGATCCTGAGCTACGACAATGTAGAGGCTGCGGAAGCAGCTGGCTCGTAACACCTCTCTTCGCGCCACAAAACCCTCGCTTTGTCGGTGGCCCATTCAAGCTTGGCTTGAATGGGCCACCCATCCTTTGTAGTGGGTACGAAACCACTCTAAGAGAGTGACCCACTACACTAGATCAGTTCAAGTCCCCACAGATCATGGAGATGGAGAACCCCGGCCACGGTGCCGGCCGGGTCCACGACAACCAGCGAGGTGATCTTCTTCTCCTCCATCATGCCCAGCGCCCGAGCCGCAAATTCATGGGCATCAATGGTTCGGGGAGTGGCGTTCATGGCCTCGCCGGCGGTCATGGCCAGGGCCTCCGGTCCTTTGGCCTCGAGCAGGCGCCGCAGGTCGCCATCACTCATGATGCCGAGTAGCGTTTCGCCTTGGGTAACCGTGGTCATGCCCAATCCTTTACGACTCATCTCGTAGATCACCGCAGGCATCGGGGTGGTGGGGGATACCCTGGGAATCGCCTCCCCGGCGTGCATCAACTCTCTGACTCGAGCCAGTTTCCTGCCTAGTTTGCCGCCCGGATGCAGGTCGGCGAAGTCTTGTGCGCGAAAGCCCTTCTTGAGTGAGACCGCGATGGCCAGCGCGTCGCCCAGCGCCAGCATGACCGTCGTCGACGCGGTTGGAGCCAAGCCCATTCCACAGGCTTCCTGCTCGACGCTGATGTCGAGCACCACATCACTGGCGAGGGCCAGGGTTGAACCCGGGGCGCAGCAGAAGCTCACCACCGCGTCGCCGATGCGTTTGAACGTGGGCAGCAGGCGCAGAATCTCGTCTGTCTCCCCGCTGGCAGAGAGGGCCAGCACCAGGTCACCCCTGGCCAGCATGCCCAGATCGCCGTGCAGCGCCTCGGCGGGATGAAGAAACAGCGCGGGCGTTCCGGTCGAATTGAAGGTGGCGACCAGCTTCTGGGCGATGATGCCGCTTTTGCCAATACCGGTCACGACCACCCTTCCCCGTTTGTCTCCGCAGGCGGCCACAAGGTCTATCGCGCGGGCGAAGTGGGCTGACATGCCATCCTCGAGACGGGCTGCAAGTCTAAGCAGCGCCTCGGCTTCGATGCGTATCAGGCGAGCTGGGGTGAGTTCATCCATTGTCCATTAGAATGGTATAGGCACTTTCGGAGAAGGTCACTCAACGTGAAGCGCAATCAATGGGTCATCGTACTGGTTCTCGCCGCGTTCGCGCTCATGGTTTGGTCAGGCTATTCCAACTACAAGCGCCGCAAACAATATGCGCAACAGCGGCAGGCGCACGGCACGCTCGTTCCTGAGAGCGCCAATAACCAATCTGTCCAGCAGGATGTCGCAGCCGACGAGGGGCTACCGGATTTGCGCGGCAAAAAAGCGCCGGAGTTTACGCTGCGATCGGTAGAAGGCAAGAAGGTCTCGCTTGCCGACTACAAGGGCAAAGCGGTACTGATCAACTTCTGGGCTACCTGGTGCGCTCCATGCAAGATTGAGATGCCGTGGTTCGTCGCCCTGCATAACCAGTACGCCGCGCAGGGGTTTGAGATTCTTGGCGTTTCTGAAGACGATGCCGACACACCGCGTTCCAAGCTGGTGAAGTTTGGCCAGGAGCAGGGGCTGAATTATCCTCTGCTGGTAGGCGAGGACGCCATGGCGCGGAAGTATGGCGGGGTCGAGTTTCTGCCCACTTCCTACTTTGTCGGGCGGGATGGCAAGGTGGTTGCGGAAACTGCCGGCCTGGTCTCGAAGAGCGAAGTGGAAGCCAGCATCAAAAAGGCATTGGCCGCTGGGAGGCAGTAGTGTTTCGCCTTGCTGTGTTGTTAGCCGGTGCGTCTTTGCTGCAGGTGATCAAAGATCAACCGCTGCCGATGCCGGGTGAGCGGGTGGATCGAGCCGCGGCGGTCCAGTTTCTTTACCCCGAACAAGTGACTGTTCCCGCAGGTCATCCTGCCCAGATCGATCTTCACTTCAGTGTTGCCAACGGACTGCACATCAACTCCCACGCGCCGTTGGAGAAGTCGCTGATACCGGCCAGGCTGGCGGTGGTCGAAGCGCCCGGTCTGAATGTGACCGCGGTTGATTTTCCACCGGGCACGGAGTTTGCTCTGCAGGTTGCTCCGGGTGAGAAGCTCAGCGTCTACACGGGCGAGTTTGTTCTGCACGCGCACTTGACGGCGCAGCCGGGTGAGCATGTTCTGGCAGCCGCGCTTCGCTATCAGGCCTGCGACCAGAATGCCTGCATGCCGCCGCATTCCATTCCTGTATCAGTCACTGTCGTCGGCCAGTAGGAGATACCTTTTCTTCTGTCCTGCCTAAGCAACCATGGTTCCTTAGGCAGGACAGAAGTCTTGACGTTCAGCTTTGTGTTAGGGCGCTGTGACTTCTATGGAAGAGGCAGCACCAAGCCGCTTGACGACTCGTTCTTGGCCCAGGGCAGCCATCACGGCAAACAGGCTCGGAGCTACTCCCTGGCCAGTCAGCGCGACGCGCGAGCCGTTGATCAGCGCGCCGGCCTTGACCCCTTTTTCTTCCGCGAAGGCACGTAGCAACTGCTCCGTTGATGCCTCATTGAATGCATCCAGGTGCTGGTAGCGCTCTCCCAACTCGGCCAGTAGCGCGCGGCTCCTATCGTCGCTGAGGAATTTCGCTACCGCGGCGGTGTCGTATTCATACGCATCGCTGAAGTAACCTCGAAACGCTCCCGCAAAGTCCTTTAGATTACGAGCCCTGGGCTGCAGTAATGCGATCGCCGCGAGGATTTCCTCAAGCGTCCGGTCGGGCTTGAATTCCGCTGCGGCCCACTCCTCTTCAATCAACGGCAACAAATCCTGCGGGGAATAGCGGCGGATCCATTCCGTGTTAAACCAGGCCAGCTTGTCATTATCGAAAACCGCATTCGATTTCGAGATGCCGTCCAGCGAGAACAGATCGATCAGCTCCGCCGAGCTGAAGAGCTCGCGATCCTTTTGCGCGCTGCTGCCCGGCGTCCAGCCCAGCAACGCCAGGAAATTGCGAAAGGCTTCGGGCACGATGCCCATTTCCTTGTAAGAGATCACGCTGGTGGCGCCGTGGCGCTTGGAGAGCCGGCTCTTGTCGGGCCCGAGGATCAGCGGCAAATGCGCAAAGACCGGCAAAGGTTCTCCCAGGGCCTGGTATTGCAAAACCTGCTTGGGCGTATTGGAGATGTGGTCGGCGCCGCGAATGATGTGCGTAAGGCGCATACCCAGATCGTCGGCCACCACGCTCAGGTGATAGGTGGGCACGCCGTCGGAGCGCAGCAACACGAAGTCTTCCAGCTCAGCATTGGCGAATTCAACCCGGCTGAAGACAGCATCCGCAAAGGCGGTCACGCCCCCCTCGGGCACGGCGAAGCGCAGAGCGCAGAGCTCGCCGGCTTGCGCGCGTCCTTGCGCGACGGTGGGATCGATGCTGCGGCAACGCCGGTCATACATGGGTGGTCTGCCGGCAGCGACCGCTAGCCGCCGTCGTTGCTCCAACTCTTCTTTGCTGCAGAAGCAGTAATAGGCGTGGCCGCTGGCACGCAGCTTTTCCGCGGTAGCCCGGTAGAGGGGCAGGCGCTGCGATTGAAAAAAAGGACCCTCGTCCCAGGTGAGGCCGAGCCAGCGCATGCCGTCGAGGATGCCCTGCACCATGCCCTGTGAAGAGCGCTCAAAATCCGTGTCTTCAATGCGCAGAATAAGATTGCCCCCGGTATGGCGGGCAAACAGCCAGTTGAAAAGGGCGGTGCGCGCGCCGCCTACGTGGAGATAACCAGTAGGTGAGGGTGCGAAACGAACGCGGGGCTTTTGCGGAACATCGAGCATCGCTTACGTGATGTCCTCGGTATCGAACTCCGGGAGGGGCACGGTTCGCCGGCTCTTGCTGCCCACGCCTTGTTCAATCGCGATGTTGGTCAGGATGTCGTCGAGCGACTCTTCGTCGTCGATCTGGGCTTCGAGCAGCCCGATGCCTAACTTGTCATCGATGGATTCCAACAGGACGACGGCGTGCGCCTGGGCCACGTGATCCATATTCATGCCCTCGGGCGTTTTGGCCTTGATGCCGACCGCATTGGGCTGAATGTGCAGCAATTCCGCCACTCGCTGCCGCATGTCGCCGGAGATGGGCCCGATCTTGGGCGCAGCCAGCACCAGCGTGGTGTCGACGTTCACAATGCGATAGCCGGCCGTCTTCAGCTCATCCAGGGCAAGTTCAAGGAATATCGCAGAGTCGGCATTCTTCCAGCGGGGATCGCCCGGAGGGAAGAAACTGCCGATATCGCCGACTGCCAGTGCGCCCAGCAGGGCATCGGTGAGTGCGTGCAATAGCACGTCGCCATCGGAGTGGCCGGCAAGACCCTCCGGGTGGTCAATCGCAATGCCACCGATTTTTAGCGGCACGCCGGGTGCGAATGCGTGCGAGTCCCAGCCGTACCCTATTCTCATGCTCATCGTTGTCTCTTCCGGGTCTGCCTATGACCGGTGTTCCAGGTAAAACTCAGCCAGCTTCAGATCGCCTGGATGGGTGATTTTCAAGTTGGCCGGGGTTCCCAGGACCACGGCAACCTGCGCCCCCGACCGCTCGACAATGCTGGCTTCGTCGGTGCCTACGAACCCGTCGGCTTCCGCGGCGGCAAACGCCTGGCGCAACAGGCTCCAGCGAAAACCCTGCGGCGTTTGCGCCTGCACAATGTATTCCCGTGGAATGGTGGCGGTCACAATGGCCCCGTTCGCCGTGCGCTCCACCTGCTTAATGGTATCAACGGCCGGCAGGCCAACGATCGCCGCGCCATAACGTTCAACGGCCTCGATGGTCCGTTCAATCGTAGCTGGGTCGATCAGGGGTCGCACTGCGTCATGCACCAGGATGATGTCGTCATCCTCAGCGGAAAGGTTCTTGAGCGCGTGGCTCACGGATTCCTGCCGGGTATCGCCCCCCTCAACTACCTTCACGCGCGAACCCAGCGCGTGCTCGGCGATGAGCGCTGCCATGCGGCTGATTTCCGGCTTGCGCACGGCGACGAGAATGGAGCTGACGCGCGGCACCGCAGCGAACGCGCGCAGACTGTGGACCAGGATCGGCAGGCCCGCTAACGACAGAAACTGCTTCGGCGCATTGGGTGTGGCGTGGCCCGGCGCCATGCGCGTACCCATTCCGGCGGCCGGTAGTATGACGAATACCCGCATAAACATCGGAGTATAGCACCCGGTCCGCGGTTGTCTGGGGCGTAGAGCCGTTTCCCAATCGCTGTGGGCTGATACCGTTCGCGAGGTGTGGTTTTCTTCGGGAGAAAACCACGAAAAGGCGTTGCCCTCCGGTCGAGACCGATCGCGAAACCGGCTTAGCCGTCGACCGGCTCTACGTAGAACATTTCGTTGGTGCGGCGGAAGCCGTTGCTCTCGTAAAGCGGCTTGCCGGCATCGGTCGAATGAAGCGCGACGACACGAATTTTTTGCTTGCGTGCTTCGGCCAATGCCTGGTCAATGAGCTGGCTGGCCAGCTTTTTGCGGCGATGTTCCGGTTCCACGTACACGTTCAGCAGGTAACCGCGTTTATCCTGGCGCGGATCGAGCGGATGCGGCGGCCAATCGAGTACGATCAGGCCCGCGCCCGCGACCACCTTGCCACCTTCGGTAGTTAACCAGCCGAGGTATCGGCCGTCCGCGAGCCTGGTCTCCACCCATGGTTTAAAGTTTTCCGCCATGACATCGAGAACCCGGTTGTCCTGCCGTCCGGCGTCGACGAACATGCGGCGCCGGTGGTGGGTAATGACGGCCGCATCTGCGGGCGTCGCTGGCCTTATCTGGTACATGCCCGCAGTATAGCCTCCAGAAACGGGGAACGCCTGGCAGGGCTGAGGGTGGCCCATTCAAGCTTTGCTTGAATGGGCCACCCTCAGCATTTGTTTTGTGGCTTGAGTGGGATGCCGAAGGATGATGCTTTCACCTCCAGATACCAGGAAAATGCTGGGTGGCTTGAGCGGGATGACGCCGGCGATAACATAGGCGCAGCCATGCAGGCCGCCCGACCTACTCTCCGAAGCAGCCTTTTTCGTCCTGGCCAACGGATCGCCGTTGCCGTCTCCGGAGGGGCCGACTCGGTCGCCCTGTTGCGCCGGTTGATCGAGGAACGGGGCGGGTTGGGCATTGTCCTTTCGGTGCTCCACGTACACCATGGCATTCGCGGAGCGGCTGCCGCCGAGGACGCTGCATTTGTGGGCGAACTCGCGGCCGAGCATGGGCTGAGTTTCCATCTGCATCGCACCGACGCTCCGGCCGCGGCTGCGGAGCTGCACCAGAGCCTCGAGGAGGCTGCCCGGAACCTTCGTTACGGCTTCTTTCGCGATTGGATGGCGCAGGGGCGGGCCGATGCGGTGGCCACGGCGCATACCCTGGACGACCAGGCGGAGACGGTGCTGCACAAGCTCATTCGCGGCGCCTGGACGGAGGGGCTGAGTGGAATCCATCCCACTCTGGCGGAAGGGCCCGGGAGCGTTTTGCGGCCCTTTCTCGACACCAGCCGGGCCACGATTGAAGCCTGGCTGATGGCGCTGCCGCAGCCCTGGCGCGAAGACGCCACCAACCAGGACCTGGCTTATACACGCAATCGGATTCGCTGGCAGCTGCTGCCCTTGCTCCGCACCTTCAACCCCCAGATTGCCGCTCAATTGGCCCGCCTGGCAACGATATCGGCGGACGAGGAGGCCTATTGGCAGGGTGAGCTGAGCCGCCTGCTGCCGGGCTTGCTGCTACCCGGCCGGCCCACCCGCGGCGGGGGGCGCTCGAGCAGCACCCATCCCGAAGAGGCAACCGTGGCCATCGAGCAGGCGCGCTTGCGCGAGCTGCCTCCGGCCGTCGCCCGCCGAGTGTTGCGTGCGGCAGCAAGCCAGTTGGGGGCGCGGCTTAGCTTTGAGCAGACCGAACAGTTGCTGCAGGGCGGCAAGTTTGACCTCCCCGGCGGTATCAAAGCCGAGCGGAGCTTGCGGGAAATCCGCTTAACCCGGGGTTCCAGCACACCGTCCACTGGCACGGTGTACCCGTTTGCCGTGCCGGGTGAGGTGCGTGCCCCGGAATACGGCTTGACGTTGCGGGTGGAGGGGCCAGCCGGCATAGCTGTATTGCGCCCCTGGAAAGCAGGCGACCGGGTAACGCTTCGCTATAGCCGCGGCGCCAAGAAGGTGGCAGAAGTTCTGGACCGGCTCCACATTGCGGGCGATGCCCGGATGAATTGGCCGGTGGTCGAGTCCGGGGGAAAGATCCTCTGGATGCGCGGAGCCGAGGTCGAATCTCCCGACTTTCGGTTTATCGAGGAGTAACCTCGTGGTCAGTACCCGGCGCGGATAACTTCCGAGACGCTTTCCCGTGGTTTGGCGTACGCACCCGGCTTAGGCGGAGTAGAATACTTTTGGCGCAAGGGGTAGATGTAGCACGAGTACGGCTGTTGGCCGTATCCAAACTCTTCGGAATCCGCGACAGATTACTGTCGTCTAATAGATGTAAAGGCTGCAAGAGCGTTTCTGGGTGGCTTTCGGGTGCCCGAAATGGTCCCTCCTCTTTAAACGAGGCGCAGGAGAAAGAGGGTTTTTCGTGAATTCGACGGTCAAGACAATTATTTTCTGGGTTTTCATCCTGGCTTGCCTGGTTCTACTCTGGCAGATCGTCCAGAAGAGCACGGGCATGAGTAAGGACCGTGAGATTACGTTCTCTCAGTTCATGCAGGACGCTCAGCAGGGCAAGATCAGTGACGTCACCGTCATCAACACTGAGGTTCACGGCCACTACGCCAGCGATAAAGAAGCGTTCCACACCACCGTGCTCGCCAACTACCCTGACATGTACAAGATTCTTCAGGATAAGAATGTCAGCATCACGGTGAAGGATACGCAGGGCAGTTCCTGGCTGCCGATCCTGCTCAATTTTGCGCCCATCATTGTGATCGCGGCCCTGTGGTTCTTCATGCTGCGGCAGATGCAGAGCGGCGGTAATAAGGCCTTGTCGTTCGGTAAGAGCCGGGCGCGCCTGCTCTCGATGCAGCAAAAGAAGATCACCTTCAAAGACGTGGCCGGTGTGGATGAGGCCAAGGAAGAGTTGAAGGAGATCATCGAGTTTTTGCGCGAAGCGCAGAAGTTCCAGAAGCTGGGCGGACGCATTCCCAAAGGTGTCCTGCTGGTTGGACCTCCAGGTACCGGTAAGACCTTGTTGGCCCGGGCAGTTGCCGGCGAGGCCAATGTGCCCTTCTTCTCGATCTCTGGTTCCGACTTCGTCGAGATGTTCGTCGGCGTTGGCGCCAGCCGTGTTCGCGATTTGTTTGAGCAGGGTAAGAAGAATGCCCCCTGCATCATCTTCATCGACGAAATCGACGCGGTGGGGCGTCACCGCGGCGCCGGTCTCGGCGGCGGACACGACGAGCGCGAGCAGACGTTGAATCAGTTGCTGGTCGAGATGGACGGGTTCGAGTCGAACGACGGCGTCATTCTGATCGCGGCCACCAATCGTCCCGATGTACTGGATCCTGCCTTGCTCCGCCCCGGCCGTTTCGATCGCCGCGTGGTGGTAGGCCGGCCGGATGTTCGTGGGCGCGAAGAAGTGTTGCGCGTGCATGCCAAGAAGGTTCCTTTGGCGGAAGATGTCGATCTGCGGATTCTGGCTCGCGGTACGCCCGGATTCTCAGGCGCGGATCTGGCCAACATGGTGAACGAGGCGGCGTTGAGCGCGGCTCGGGCCAACCGCAAAGCGGTCCACCAGTTTGATTTTGAGCTGGCCAAGGATAAGGTCATGATGGGCGCCGAGCGCAAGTCGATGCTGCTTTCTGAGGATGACAAGCGCGATACGGCATACCACGAAGCAGGCCACGTTCTGGTAGCGGCGATGCGCGACCATGCCGACCCGCTGCACAAGGTCACCATCATCCCACGGGGTATGGCGTTGGGTGTGACCATGCAGCTGCCGGAAGAGGACAAGCACACCGTCACTAAGGATTACCTCGAAACCCAGCTCGCCATCCTGATGGGTGGACGCTGCGCCGAGGAAATCTTCATGAACCGTAAGACGACCGGTGCGGGCAACGACATTGAACGCGCCACCGATCTGGCCCGCAAGATGGTTTGCGAGTACGGCATGAGCCGCATGGGTCCGTTGACCTTCGGTAAGAAGGAAGAGCAGATCTTCCTCGGCCGCGAGATCGCCCAGCACCGTGACTTCTCTGAAGAGACGGCGCGGCAGATCGATGCTGAAGTTCGCAGCCTGGTGGATGAAGCTTACAAGTCGGCTTACTCCATTCTTGGCGACAACAAGGACACGATGCACCGCATGGCGCAGGCCCTGCTGGATCGTGAGACTTTGGATGCGAATGACATCAAGCTGATCATCGCAGGGGAGCAGTTGCCTCCGTTGCCGCCGCTTGGCCCACCGCCTGGTAACCCGAGTGGTGACGTGCAACAGGTGATCAAGCCGGAACCAGGCCGTGCGCCCGGGTTCGGCGGCGAAAGCCAGCCTTCGCCGGCGTAGGTCCTGGAGCACAAAAGCCCCATCTCGCAAGAGATGGGGCTTTTGTTTTTGCCCTCCCACCTCAGCCGCTCTGTTCAAGATTGGCTCTTTAGAGGGTCCAGCTCTACCCATCCATCGGCAACGACACTGCATGGAAGCGCAACCCCTCTCTTTGTCATCCCGAGGAGCCGATTTGCCTGGCGGCACGTCAAGGGAGGAATGAACGCGGACAGCACTCGCTTTAAACCCGTCCCTCAAACAAATTTGTCATCCCCGAGGAGCTGACTCGCCAGTCGGCAAGTTATGCATGGAATGAACGCGGTGAGCGCTCGCTTTTAAACCCGTCCCCCCAAACAAATTTGTCATCCCGAGGAGCTGACTCGCCAGTCGGCAAGTTAAGCATGGAATGAACGCGGTGAGCGCTTGCTTTTAAACCCGTCCCCCCAAACAAATTTGTCATCCCGAGGAGCTGACTCGCCAGTCGGCAAGTTAAGCATGGAATGAACGCGGTGAGCGCTCGCTTTTAAACCCGTCCCCCCAAACAAATTTGTCATCCCGAGTGGCTGACTCGCCAGTCGGCAAGTTAAGCATGGAATGAACGCGGTGAGCGCTCGCTTTTAAACCCGTCCCCCCAAACAAATTTGTTTGGGGGGACACGATGACAAATTTGTTTGGGGGGACACGATGACAAATTTGTTTGGGGGGACACGATGACAAATTTGCTTGAGGGGCGAGGCCAAAAGGCAGATCGCTTCGCTCGTTCATTCCATCCTTGACTTGCCGCCAGGCAAGTCGGCTCCTCGGGATGACAAAGGGTAGGGTTGCGCCTCCAAGCAGTGTTGTTGCCACAGCCAAGCAGTGTTGTTGCTGCAGGGGCGGCAGTATTGTTGCTGATCCTGGGTTAGTGATACAGCCTGCAGTCCCGCAGGGACGGCAGGTGTGCCCCAGTACGAAGTGCTGGGGCACACCCGGCAATGCGACAATAGCCTCAGCATGCGCGGTTCTTTTCTTCTGCTGGTTGCTTTTGCTTTACCTGGCCTCTCCGGTTGCGGGTATCACACCCTTGGCTCGGCCGCTCACCTGCCGGATACGGTTCATACCCTCGCCGTGCCCATCTTCAAAAATAAGACGCAGTTTTATCACACCGAGGTCCCCATGACGCAGGCGGTGGTGCGTGAGTTTAACCAGCGCACCAGGCTGCGGGTCATTCCAGCCCCCGACGAGAACACGGATGCGACGGTCAGCGGCACCATCCTCTCCGAATCCGTACAGCCGTTGACCTACCGAACAAGCACCACGACCGTCCAGACAGGACAGACCACCAGCGTCACATCCAGCTTTCTGGTGACAATCGTGGCCAATGTGCTGGTGGCTGACCGCGACCACCGAACGCTCTACGAACACAATGACTACGTCTTTCATGAGCAGTTCGAGACCACCTCCGATCTCACCAGCTTTATCGAAGAAGATTCACCGGCCGTGCAACGGCTCTCGCGGGACTTTGCGCAAACACTGGTGAGCGATATTCTGGAATCCTTCTGAAAGGGGAGAACATGCCTACGGAGGACCTCAGCAAGCTCCGCAGCTTCTCCTCCGCAGATCGGTTCGTGGCCGAGGTAAAGAGCGCTGCTGCATCCAACGGCCCGCTGCGCGCCGGTTACGTGTTCGCCGGCGATGAGATTTTTCTCTACGATCGCTGCCGCCGCGCGGTTGTCGATTTGCTGATCGATCCAACCCTGCGCGAGTTTTCGCTCAGCGATCTGGATCTGGCCGAGACCAGCATCTTCCATGTTCTGGATCGCGCCCGCACCCCATCGCTGATGGCGCCGTTTCAGGTGATCTTTGTCCGCAACCTGAAGAACCTCTACACCCGGGGAGCGAAGAAAGAAGAGTTTGCCGCGCTCAAGGACTATTTCCGTTCGCCCAATCCCCAGGCCGTGATCATCTTCGTGGCTGACCACCTGCGTCTGCCCGCCGATCTGCGGCGCATGGATATGCAGGACAAGGAACGATACGAGCGTATCCGCGAGACGCTGGGTGATGACTGCGCGCTGGTGGAGCTGGGCCGGGTAGACGAAGCAGACGCCGTGCGCTGGCTGATCGCGACCGCAGAGGGACGGGGGATGAAATTCGAACCCGACGCTGCGCGCGAGCTGGCCGATGCCCTGGGGGCAGACATGATGCTGATCGCCGGCGAGCTGGAGAAGCTGATGCTCTACGCGACGGAGCGGCGCCGGATCACGCTGGGCGACGTAGAGACCATGGTGCTGGCGGCCAAGCAACGCTCTCTGTACGAGTTGACCGATGCCATCAGCGCGCGCGATAAACCGCGGGCGCTGGCCCTGCTGCATGGGCTGCTGAATGCGTCCGACGGTGGGGAAGATTCTGCCATCGGCCACCTGTACATGCTGGCGCGCACGTTTCGCCAGATGGTGGTTATCCTGGAAAAAAATGTGCGCGACTCGCGCGCCATCTGGCAGGCGCTGTGGCAGGGATTCCGCATGCCTCCCTTTGCCGCGGAGGACCTGATTCGCCAGGCACGCCGGTATCGCTCGCGGCGGGATTTGACCCAGATCCTGCGCCTGATCGCGCGCGCGGATGTGGAACTGCGTTCCTCACCACCGGATAAGCGGCTGGTGCTGGAGCGCCTGGTGCTGGAGATGGCCAGCGAGCCTCGGGTGCGGGCGGCTGCCCTCGCCGGCGCCCAATACGCCATGGATCTTTAAGCCGTCTGTGCCGCTGCGGCAAAGTGAATTTTCGCCCGCAAGCAGCTTGCCACTTATCTTCTACACTCAAAGCAACTGTGGCTCGCATGCAAACAAGGGTGACTGTCTTCGCATTGTGGCTGGCTTGTACGCCACTCTCGCAGGCGTCGCATCGTCAAGAGCCTGCGGGCCCCGTCCCAGCCGAACGCATCCTGGTCGAGCCGCTGGGCTATCGGCCGCCCGGCCCGCTCTACATGCTGGCGGCCAAGGCATTCACTTCCCTGGACTTCGTCGACGACCATCACCTGTTGTTCACTTTTCGTCAGCCGCGGCTTCTGCAACGCGAGGAGAAGCCGGGCCGGCTGGATAACGACCAGATCATTCATGCGGAGGTCCTGGGGCTTCCGAAGGGCGATGTAATCGCCTCCGCGGAATGGCGGATGCATGACAAATCGAGATACCTCTGGCCGCTGGGTGGAGGCCGGTTCCTGGTGCGCCAGCGCAATAGCTACTCACTCACCGGCATGTCGTTGAAGCTGCGCCCCTACATCGACGTATCTACCCCGGTGTACGACACTGAGGTGTCGCCGGACGGCCACCTCCTGGTCATCGAGCACGAGTTCGAAAAGCACACGCCGGAAGAACACAATAAGCTGACCGCGCAGGCCATGCAATTTGGCGACCCACCTCCGGCCGAGGATACGCAAATCACGCTGTTGGACGCAGACTCACGACAAGTGTTGGGCGCGCTGCACACGGAGTTGCCCATCGCTGTGCCGGTGACCAGTAACGGATACGTGGGTGTGACCCGAGACAAAAAGGAAGACCAGTTTCTGATTCGCTTTTATCCTTTTACCGGGCAGCCGGTAGTTCTGGGCAAGGTGGCCTCCACCTGCACGCCGCACGAGAACTTCCTCAACCATGACGCTCTGGTCATTGAGAGCTGTGGGCCAAAATCGCAGGATGTTTATCTCGACGCATGGACCACGGCGGGAAAGAAGCTTTGGAGTGCAACCCGCGAAGGACACCTGGTATGGCCCAGGTTCTCTTATTCGCGTAGCGGGGAGCGCTTTGCCGTGGGCGTGCTGCGGGTCGCCCACCCCATCGACCTGGCAGACTCGCTCAACGACGAAGATGTGCGCCAGCAGGTAGTGCAGGTTTTCGATACGGCGACGGGCGCACTCCTGATGGCTACCAATGCCTCGCCGATCCTGACCGCGGGCCAGAATTTCGCGCTATCCGACGACGGTAATCGTTTGGCGGTCCTGCGAGAGGGTGCGATCGAGATCTACGACGTGCCTTCTCCGCCGGCGCTCCAAAAACCAGTTGCGCCGGCAGGGAAGAAGAAGAAGTGAACCTAGGCGGCTTTCTTGGTCAGGGCCTTGACCCGCGCGTGCAACCGGCTCTTGTAGCGGGACGCGGTGTTCTTATGCAGAATGCCCTTCTGCACGCTCTTGTCGAGCGCAGAAACGGTCTTGCTGTACTGCTCGGCAACGGCGGAGGAATCACCCTTGGTAATGGCTTCGCGGAGGGTCCGGAGAGACTTGCGGACCTGGCTCTTGTTGGCGCGATTGATTGCGGTCTTCTTGACGGTCTGACGGGCGCGCTTCAGCGCCGACACATGATTTGCCATGGTAAACCCTTAACTTTCTGAGAACTGGGAGCAGGCGGAAAGGAGTCCAGACTCGCCTGCAAACCTTAAGTTTACGGGGTTTGGCGGTCCCGGTCAATCTCTCGCTCGCGGCCAGGCAGACCCGTAGTCGCCAGGCTGCATCCTAAGTGAGAAGAATTCACCGAATAGGCGTTGACGGCATGGTCGCCAACGGCTAGTCTGTGCCCATCCTCGGGAAATATCTGGTGATTATCGCCAACCCGGCCACCCATCCGATGCACGCGCAGTCTGCTGCGCCCGCGCCCTTCCTTAGATTGTGTTCTTCCACCACCCCAACAATCATGTCGGTCCTAACGGATATGACAGGAGGTCATTTCTCCGCTTGATGAAAAAAGCGCTGGAAATCACGCCCAATCTTGAGACCCTTTTCGGGACTCGCGATGAAAACCTTCGGCTACTCGAACAAAACCTGCATGTCCGCGTCGATCTACGATCTGACGCGCTGCATGTGGAAGGCGCCCCAGAGGCAATCGTCCGTTTTGAGCGGATTTTTGCCGATTATGAGCATCTGCGGCGAGGCGGGACGCTGCTTTCAAACGGTGAGCTGCACGGCATGCTGAAGCTGGTGACTGCGGATCCGGCGGTAACCTTAAGGGGACTGGTGGAGAGCGGCAAGCAGCGTTCGGCCGGGATCAAGCGCCTGGTGCAACCCCGTTCCATCAACCAGCGGCGCTACTTCGAAGCCATCGAAGAATGCGATATGGTCTTCGGCGTCGGCCCTGCCGGCACCGGTAAGACTTACCTGGCGGTCGCCATGGCGGCGTCCGCGTTGCTCTCTAAAAAAGTGAGCCGGATCATCCTGGTGCGGCCGGCGGTGGAAGCCGGCGAGCGCCTGGGCTTTTTGCCCGGCACGCTGCAGGAGAAGGTCGATCCGTATCTGCGCCCGCTTTACGACGCGCTCTACGATCTGCTGGAGCAGGACCGCGTGGACAAGATGCTGGAACGCAACGTGATCGAGGTAGCCCCGCTGGCGTTTATGCGCGGCCGCACGCTCAACGACGCGTTCATCATCATGGACGAAGCGCAGAACACCACCAGTGAGCAGATGAAGATGTTCCTCACCCGGCTGGGCAGCAACTCCAAAGCGGTCATCACCGGCGACGTAACCCAGATCGACCTGCCCAATCCCAAGAAAAGCGGGTTGGTGGAGGCGATCGAGATACTGCGCGGGGTAGACGGCATTCGTTTCTGCCATTTCGAAGACGGCGACGTGGTTCGTCATCACCTGGTACAGCGGGTCATTCGGGCCTATGACAGTTTTGGCCGGGCACAGCGGGAATTGCCGCTCAACCTGCGCGAAGGCGCCCCCGCCAAGTCGGCGCCAAAACCGCAGTAGGGGTCGTTACGACGAGGAATCCCACATTGCGCACACCTTTGTGCCAGTGTGGGATTCGCGTCATACTAAGGCAAGATGATCGTTATCGAAGCTGCCCGAGAGAAGACCCTGCCGGCCGCTCGTGCTCTCGGTAAGCGTGACCTGAACCGGTTTTTGCGCAGTGCCGCAGAAGCGGTTGGTCTGACCGGCGAATTCTCCGTCCTCCTGGCGGGAGATGAACGACTACGTGCATTGAATCTTCAGTTTCGGGGCCTGGACAAGCCCACCGATGTGCTTTCCTTTCCCGCGCTCCCGGAAGCTGCTTCCGGTGGTCAGGGTGGCGATCTGGCGATCTCGCTCGAGACCGCTGCTACCCAGGCAGTCGAGCAAGGACACAGCTTGCAGATGGAAGTCAAAGTACTGATTCTGCACGGCCTGTTGCATCTCGCGGGCTATGATCACGAGCAGGATCAAGGGCGCATGCGCCGCCGTGAAAGCGTGCTGCGAAAGCAGTTCGCTCTGCCCGCCGGCCTGGTTGAGCGCGCCGGGCAGCGCGGCCAGAGAATGAGCAAAGTGGGCAGCAAACAAGGTGGCCGGCGATGACCCTGGTTTCCTTTTTCGTCATCCTGCTGCTGCTTTTTATCCTGACGCTCTCGTCTTATATCGCGCGGCTGTATGCCGAGACGGGCAAGTTCCTCCCTGGCGAGTTTCAGGAAAACATCGATGTCTGGGAGGCGAAGGTCGAGCCGCGGCTGGGCCTTGGCCGGGAACGTACGGCATTGTCGGCCGCCGTGCTGAGCCAATTTTCGCTGGCATCGCTCGCCCTTATTTTCGGCGTGCTGTTGTTTGCCGGCAATGCGCATCCGAGCGCGGCCGAGGTGGCGCAGGCGGTGCTGGGCGCCATCCTGGTCATCGTGCTCTTCAATCAATTTTTGCCCTTTGTCTTTTTCACCCGTACTACCGGGTTGTGGGTAGTGCGGCTGACTCCGATGATTCGCGTGCTGCTGTATCTGGTTTTGCCGGTCACGTTGTTGCTGTCGTTCCTGCTTTCGATCGCGGCGTTAGCCGAGCCCCGGCCAGGGAACGCGGAAGAAGATCCCAGCGAGGCGGCCGTTGAAGCGTTGATCGAAGCGGGTGAGGAAGAGGGCATTATTGAGGAGGGCGACCGCGACCTGGTCCGCTCGGCGGTGGAATTTGGCGATAAAGTCGTGCGTGAAGTGATGACCCCACGGCCGCATGTTTTTGCCGTGCCCGCCGACATGACGCTCGAGGCCTTCATTTCCGGACTCAAGCAGCATCCTTATTCCCGGGTGCCGGTGTTTCAGGGTTCGCTCGATCACGTCACCGGCATTGTGTTCGCGCATGACCTGCTGCATATTGCCGATGCCGCTGCCAGCACGCAAACGGTGGCCAGTATCCAGCGCGTCGCTGCCCTGGTGCCAGAAACCAAGCGGGTCAACGAATTGTTGCGCGAGATGCAGCGAGAAAAACAGCACATGCGCATCGTGATCGATGAGTATGGCGGCGTGTCGGGCCTGGTGACGATCGAAGACTTGCTGGAGGAGATCGTTGGCCGCATCAGCGACGAGCACGAGTACGACAGCGAGCAGGACGCCCCGGTGCATGAGGCGGGGGGCACGTGGCTGGTTTCAGGAAACCTGGAACTGGCCCGGCTCGAGGACCTGTTGCGCGGCGACTACCAGATCGAGCAGGAATATCAGGCGGCGACGGTCGCGGGGCTGGTGAGCGAAATCGCCGGGCGCATCCCGCTGCCGGGTGAGGTGATCGTGGCGGATTCCCTGCGCTTCGAAGTGGTCGCTTCCACCGATCGCAGGATTGAACGGGTGCGTGTATCCGCGATTGAGAGCAATCGGCCTGTGGGCCAGGGACTACACTAAGCCAAGGGGTACGGTGTGCGATCTGGTTTTGTTTCGATTCTCGGGCGTCCTAATGCAGGCAAGTCGACGCTGCTGAATGCATTGATCGGCGAGAAGATCGCGATCGTCAGCAACAAGCCGCAAACCACGCGCAACCGTATTCAGGGGATTGTCGAGATCCCGGCGCGCAAGGGTAAGAACGCCGCGCAAATTGTTTTCGTCGACACCCCCGGGGTCCACCGGCCGGGCTCTCAGCTCGATCGCCGCATGATGCAGGAAGTGTACGAGGCCCTGGAAAGCCGGGACATCGTCATCCTGATGGTCGATGCCGCCCGGCACAGCGAGCCGCCGCCGGAGGGCAAGAAATCAGCCCGGATGGAACGCGAGATTGTTGAAGACGCGTTTGTGATGCAGCTTATTCAGAAGCTGGATTGCCCGGTGTTTTTGGTGATCAACAAAATTGACCTGGTTCTCAGGTCGAAGCTTTTGCCGTTGATCGAGCGTTTCAGCGCCTTGCATCCCTTTGCGGAAGTGATCCCTATTTCCGCGACCAAGAAAGATGGTTTGGATACGCTGTTGGCGAAACTGGTCGAGTATTTGCCGAAGGGTGAGCGATATTTTCCCAAAGATCAGTTCACCGATCAGCCGGAGCGCTTTCTCGTGGCCGAGCTGATTCGCGAGCGAATTCTGCTGGAGACCGGGGAAGAGGTACCGTACGCCTCGGCGGTCGTGGTCGAGACGTTTGAAGAGCCGGAACCGGTGGCTAAGGGCAGCACAAAGCTGCCGCTGACGCGGATCTCGGCAGTGATTTACTGTGAGCGCTCGGGGCAGAAAGCAATCCTGATTGGTAAAGGCGGCAGCAAGCTCAAGAGCATCGGCGCGGCTGCGCGTAAAGAGATTGAGTCCCTGCTGGGCACCCGAGTCTATCTTGAACTGCATGTGATCGTAGAAGAAAACTGGCGGGAATCCAGGGGGTTTGTCGACAGCCTCGATTGGCGCAAACAGCTGGAAGACATTGCCGCCAAACCGGCGAAAGCGGCCAAGACTTCATCCTGACCAACATCTCTGGATCCTTGCCCCGACCCTGAACCAAAGCTCATGTGATGTAGGAGCAAACCAGTCTTGTCCAAATCAGCGATCTGCGATTCCTCTGTCGCCCCCAAACAAATTTGTCATCCCGACCGTAGCGTACCCGAATTCCTGTTTCGCTACGTCAGACAGATCCGCGTGTGCGGCTTTCATTAAGGAAAGCCGCATGAAGTTTGCCAGCGCCACCAGCCTCGACAGGAATTCGGGGGAGCGAAGTGGAGGGACCTGCTTTGCGCCTCCAGCCCAAACGAAATACCCACCGGTGAGCTAAGCTCTCAACAAGGCATTCGGAAAGGCTCTGCGAGCTCACGGCTGGGGCCTTGGGTTGGGGTGGAGGCGCAAAGCAGGTCCCTCCACTTCGCTGCGCTCCGGTCGGGATGACAAATTTGTTTGGGGGCGACAGAGGAATCGCAGATCGCTGATTTGGACAAGACTGATTTTCAGTTGTCCCTTCGGGACTGCGGCTGAAAATACGACGTTATTAACCCCGCACTCCACTCGGAGTGTTCGGTCAGTGGGCAGGACATGATTTTGATTTGTGGTCAGGACAGACAGTCACTGCTTCTGGCAGTCAGGGCACCAGAAGGTAGAGCGAGCCCCTGGCCCCTGCTTGCGCATGAGTATCGTAGTGCCGCAACGGCGGCAGGCCTCTCCCGTGCGGTGATACACCCAAAGGCGCGATGCAGGGTTGCTCGAGCCGGTCGTCCGGCGGGCGCCGGTATAGGTCACGATGCCATCGCCGGCGCCGTCGACCACATTGGCCGCCAGATAGCGCCGCGCCGTGTCCAGCAGGCACTCCACCTCCGGCTTGCGCAACGAAGCGACTTTTCGGAACGGATGCACGCCACAGGCAAAACAAATCTCCGACTTGAAGACGTTGCCAACGCCGGCCATCACCCGCTGGTTGAGCAGCACGTTACCAATCTCTTCGTCGCCGTGCTCCATGATGCGCGCTGCTACGTCCTCCCTGGCAAACTCGGCGCCCAGCACGTCCGGTCCTAACCCTGCGACCCCGGCAAAGCGCTCCAGCGTCCGAGCGGTGTAAAAGCGCGCCACGGGGACGTTGAAGCCAACGGCTAGAAAATCCTTCGTTCCCAGCACGACCCGCATGTGGCGGCGCGCGCGCTGCCATCGCTCGCCGACACGGTAAAGATGCCAACTGCCACTCATCAACATGTGGGTCGCGAGAATAAGATCGCCGGAAAAATGGATCAGCAACCACTTGCCGCGCGATTCGACGCGCTCGACCGTGCGCCCGGCGACCGGGCTCTGATCGTTGACGCTCGCCAGCGGTGCGTAGCCTGTCTCGAAGGAGGTGATTGTCTCGCCGCCCAGCGCCTGTTGCAGCGCGCGCGCAGAACGAAAGATGGTATCGCCTTCAGGCATTTACTGCACCACGGAGGGCTGCACCGCCGAAGGCAAAAGGCGGCGGAAGTTAAGACCATGCAGCGCGAGATGAAAACCAGCATCCTGCAGAAACGCCGCGAGAAAGTGTTGCGCCGCGGGTTGACCATTGATCGAAGAGATAAGCATGCCGCCACGCTGGTCTTCGCGCCGCTCCATATCCTGCTGGGCTAACGTCGCCAGGAAAAGACTCAGATCGCGCGCCGTCGCCGAGCGCTCCGGTTCATCGGCGGGCAAAAACACCTGCAGGTTGGGGTGATTGCGGCGCAGGTAAGCCACCAGCTCGCCGTTGCGCATAACCACACTGGCGCCTGCGCTGCGGGTCAGCACCCTGGGCCCCCCCTCGGCGCCGTCTTCACCCAACGCCGGCCAACGCAACACGGAGCCATATAAATTTGCCGGATCGGTAACCGCGAGTATTACCATTTCCGGCTTTTCTGACGGCGGCCCATTGCGCAACGAACGTAACAGGTCGACTGCTGCCGGCAGAGCGAACTGGGTCGCGCCCAGGCCAGCCACAAAATATCCACGGCGTATGCGACCGCTTTCTTCGAGAGCTTTGAGCACGTCATAGATGGCGCTGAAGCCACCCGGCAGGTTCTCAGTAGCCGCCGACTCGCGGGTCAGCACGCCATAGCGATTGAGCAACTGATTGGCGAAGGCGTGGCTCCACTCCGTCGGGGTGGACAGCAATGTGGGCACCAGGCTCCAGCGCCCCTGGGCGCTGGGCGGCGTGGTGCGCCGGGAGCGGAACGAGGGAAGATTGTGCTGCCGCTTCGGCTGGCGCGAACTGACCGGCCGCGCCACGTAGGCACGCAGGGCATGGAAAGTATCGTTCGTCACCAGGCCGCGCCACACCAGGCTCCACAAAGCATCCAGCGTTTCGCCGGGGTAACCCCCGCCCACCGCATCGTGCAGTTGGGTAAAGAAGGCGGCGCCGCTACGCCCCAGTTGGTCGAGCAGTTCGCGCTCGCGCGGACTTAACGGATTCTCCGCCGACGGTTCGGCGCGCGCAGGTAGCAGGGTCCTCAACTTGTCAGACAAAAACAAGGCGATGCGGCCATCGTGCTCGCCCAGTGAATCGAGCCCACACCAGACCACTTCGCCCGCGGCAATGAGCGTGTCCAGGCTACCCGGCGCATAGTTCGCCAGGCGCGCGGGCAGGATGGCTGTCTCGAGCAGCGAGGCCGCCAGCGGAGCGCCCTGCAAATGTTCAATGGTGTCGAGCAACGCATCCAGACCGCGCCTTTTCTGCAGCACACCCTGCCAGTGCGTGGCCAGGCGAGCCAGCGCCTGCTGCTCGATAGGCTCAACCTCGCGGCGCAAGCGTGCCAGCGACTTGCGCCGGATGAGCCGCAGCACCTCGGCGTCGCACCACTCGCGGTAGACTCCACCGGGGCGGAAGCCGCCTTCCACGATGCGGCCGTCGAGCAGCAGGGTCTGCAGGGCGGCCTCGATCTGCGCCGTATCCAGGGCGAAGCGTTCGGTAATCTCGCGCAGGGTGAAGGGTCCGTGCGTCCGGGCAAAACGGCGAACCAGTTCGAGCACGGGCGCCGCTACCGGCTGCAAGAGCGCGGTCGCGATGCCGGGCGGCAACGGGATGCCCAGTGCATCGCGATAACGAGCCGCATCTTCGATGGCGATCAGCCGCTTGCTGCCGGCGATCCTGATCTCAAGCAGGCGGCGGGCGCGCAGTAACCGCTCCAACTGACCGAGAAGTTCAGGGTCGGCAAGGCGGCGCGCCAGTTCCTCGCGCGAGAGGTCGCCGATACGGAGCAGCAGATCGTGCATGCCATCCGCAGAGCGAACGCGCTGCGTTTCCAGCAGACCCTGCAGTTGCTCTTCCACTTCCGCAATCGCATCGGCATCCAGCAACTCGCGCAGATCCGCATCGCCCAACAGGTCGCGTAGCTGCTCCTGGTCGATGGAGAGAGCCTGGGCCCGGCGCTCGGCCAGCGGCGCATCGCCATCGTAGATGTAGTTGGCCACATAGCTGAAGAGCAGCGAGGATGCAAAAGGCGACGGGGTACGCGTGTCGGCGACGTGCACGCGCACGTCGCGCTGACGAATGGCGCGCAGCACCTCGAGCAGCGCCGGCATGTCGAACACATCGCGCATACACTCGCGATAGGCTTCGAGCAATATGGGAAACGATGGGTAGCGCGAGGCAACGGAGAGCAGATCGTAGGCGCGCTTGCGCTGCTGCCACAACGGCGCCCGGCCCTGCGCACGGCGCCGCGGCAGCAGCAGCGCACGCGCCGCACTCTCACGGAACTTTGCTGCGAACAAGGCGGTGCCGCTAAGCTGGCGCAGCACCAGGTCGGTGGCCTCTTCCGCGTCCAGCAGGATTATCTCGGAGTCGGGAGCCGCATCACTGTCAGGAAAGCGGAGCACGAACCCGTCATCCCCCCACATTGCTTCCACGTCTGCACCGCCGCCGGCACGAATACGGCCGCTGATCGCCATGGCCCACGGGGCGTGGATGCGGCTGCCAAAGGGCGTCAGGACGCAGACCCGCCAGTCTCCCATCTCGTCGCGCGTACGCTCGATGACGATGGTGCGATCATCTGGAACCGCAGTGGTAGCAATTTCCTGATCGGCGAGGAAGCGGATCAGGTTTTCTGCCGCCATGGTGTCGAGATCGTGCTCGCGGGTCAGCCGGCTGAGCGCAGCATTGCGCGGCATCTCACGAAGCTCCCGCACCAGCTGCCCGATGCGGCGGCCGAATTCCAGCGGGCGCCCGGCATTATCCCCATGCCAGAAGGGCATCTTGCCCGGCTGGCCCGGCGCCGGCGATACCAGCACCCGGTCGTGGGTGATTTCGTCGATGCGCCAGGTCGACGCGCCCAGGATAAAGGTGTCGCCGGTGCGGCTTTCAAACACCATCTCTTCGTCGAGTTCGCCCACCCGAACCGGCTTGCCTTCCGTTCCGGAGAGGAAGACACCGTACAGGCCACGATCGGGAATGGTGCCCCCATTCAGGATGGCCAGCATCTTCACTCCGTCGCGCGGAGCAAGCGTGTCGCGCACCCGATCCCAGGTAAGGCGCGGCCGCAGATCGGCGAATTCATCCGACGGATACCGCCCGGCAAGGAGGTCGAGCACGCCGAGGAAGGCGGCGCGCGTGATACCGCTGAACGGAGCCGCCGCACGGACGATGCGGAAAACCTCTTCCACGCCGATCTCAACCGTCGTGGCAGGGCTGCCCTTACGCTCGGCAGCGGTTAGCTTCGCCAGAGACGGAGGCTGGGCCACGATGGCGACGATCTGCTGCGCCAGCACATCCAGCGGATTGCGCAGGAAGCGCGTCGATTCAACCAGCCCTTCGTGCATGGCTTTGGTCACTGCGGCGCAGGCGACCAGATCGGCGCGATACTTGGGGAAGATGACGCCCTCGCTGGCTGCGCCCACATGATGCCCGGCCCGGCCAATGCGCTGCATGGCGCTGGCTACCGAAGGCGGCGCTTCAATCTGCACCACCAGATCGACCGCGCCCATATCGATGCCAAGCTCGAGCGAAGAGGTGGCGACCAGGGCACGCAGCTTTCCTGCCTTCAACTGCTCTTCAATTTCCGAGCGTTGCGAGGCGGCGAGCGAGCCATGGTGGGCGCGGGCAAGCTGTTCGCCGGCTAATTCGTTGATCGCGCCCGCCAGCCGCTCGGCGATTCGCCGGCTGTTCACGAAGATGATGGTGGAGGTGCGTTGGCGAATAATCTCCACCAGCCGGGGATGGATCGCGGTCCAGATCGACGTGCGTTTCGGCCCTTGGGAAGCGGCTCCGCTGGGCAGGTCTTCCTTCTGGCCCATCCGCGCCATGTCTTCGACCGGCACTTCGATGCGCAGATCGAGCCGCTTGGGGGCGCTCGCGTCAATGATAGTGACGGGGCGATATGCGACTACCGGCGATTCCTGTTCTTCTGTTTCAGCGGCTTCTGCGGCGCCCCCGAGGAAGTGGGCCACCTCTTCGAGCGGACGCTGGGTGGCGGAGAGCCCAATGCGCTGCACGCGGCCCTCGGTAATGGCCTCCAGCCGCTCCAGCGAGAGCGCCAGGTGGGCGCCGCGCTTGGTGGGCACCACGGCGTGGATTTCGTCGATGATCACGGTATCCACCCGGCGCAGGCTGGCCGAGGCATCCGAGGTGAGCAGCAGATAGAGCGACTCCGGCGTCGTGATCAGGATTTCCGCAGGATGCCGGCGGAACCGGCTTCGTTCCTTTTGCGAAGTGTCACCGGTACGGATACTGATCTCCGGCTGATGGAAGGCGACGCCCGCCTGGCGCGCCAT
This sequence comes from uncultured Acidobacteriaceae bacterium, assembly GCA_963834445.1. GTDB lineage: Bacteria > Acidobacteriota > Terriglobia > Terriglobales > Acidobacteriaceae > PALSA-350. The sequence continues at coordinate 111,724 of CAWIBU010000009.1, read as the reverse complement.
GTTGGCGATGCCGGCGAGCGGGGAACGGAGGTTTCGCTCCACATCCACAGCCAGGGCTTTGAGCGGGCTGAGATAGATGACGCGGCAGCCCTCGGTCTCATCCGCCGGGCGGCGCAGCATCAAGCGGTCAAGGCACCAGAGAAACGCGGTCAGCGTTTTGCCGGTGCCGGTAGGAGCCAGAATCAGGGTGCTTTCGCCGCGTGCGATGGCCGGCCAGCCGAGCTGTTGCGGGGCGGTGGGCTGCTCAAAGACGGCGCGAAACCAGGCCGCCGTGACCGGATGAAACAGGTCCAGCACATCGTCTGCGGGTCGGGTTGGTTTCTTGACGGCCACGGTCTCTGCATCAAGGATAGCGGTTAAGGGCCGGCGGGTTGCACCGGCCGTTCATGAGCCGCAAAAACATCGCAGTTGCGTCGCTGCCCGGCTGCCATTACGCTCAGGGAACGATGCAAGCAGGCGAAAGTGGATCCACCCCGGAACTGCTGCGGCACTTGACCACGCAGGCGGCCGACGCCGCTGATCACGCCTACGCGCCCTACTCCAAATTTCGCGTTGGCGCCGCGTTGCTGTTGCAAAACGGCGCCATCGTTACCGGCGCCAATGTCGAGAATGCCTCCTTCGGCCTGACCATTTGTGCCGAGCGCTCCGCGGTCGTGCGCGCGGTGGCCGAGCATGGCCCGGAGATGCGCGTGCTGGCCTGCGCCATCACCAACCTGAACCAGCAGGCGAGCCCCCCGTGCGGCGCTTGTTTGCAGGTGTTGAGTGAGTTCATGACGCCCACATCGCGGGTTCTTTTCCGCGGCCAGGCGGACTGGGAAGACTACCGCTTCGAAGAGGTGTTTCCCCACCGTTTCAAACTGCAAAGCTAAGGAGAACTGCTTGGGACGATTGACGGGCTTGCTCGGGCTGGTGGCGATCCTGCTGCTGGCGTGGCTGCTTTCGACCAACCGCAAGGCCATACGCTGGCAAACAGCCGTCTGGGGCCTCGGCCTGCAATGGATCTTCGCCGTGCTGGTGCTGCGCTTTGAGGCCGGGGAGCGGGCGCTCGCGGCCGCCGGGGACGCGGTCAACCGCATGTTGGCCTATGCCTTTGTCGGCTCCGGATTTGTCTTTGGGGAGCTGGGCAAGCAGCACTCCAACTTTGGGCTCGTCATCGCCTTTCAGGTGCTGCCCACCATTATCTTTATCTCCGCCTTTTTCGCGGTCCTGTACCACCTGGGCATCATGCAGATTGTGATCAAGGCCATGGCCCGGCTGATGCAGGTAACGATGCGCATCAGCGGCGCTGAGTCCCTCAACGTAGCGGCCAGCATCTTCATGGGGCAAACCGAGGCTCCGCTCAGCATTCGGCCCTTCCTGCCGGGGGCGACGCAGTCGGAGTTGATGACCATCATGACCAGCGGCATGGCACACGTTTCCGGTGGCATCATGGCGGCTTATATTCTGTATGGGATTGAGGCCAAGCATCTGCTGGCCGCCGTGATCATGACCGCACCGGGCACCGTGCTGATCTCGAAAATGCTGGTGCCGGAGACAGGCATCACCGGCCACCCTGGGCCAGGTGACTATGCCCGCGGATGAGGAACACAGCAAGGAGAACCTGCTGGGGGCGATCGCCCGCGGAACCAGTGACGGCGGCCGCCTGGCGTTCAATGTGGGCATCATGCTGATTTCTTTCCTGGCGCTGATCGGGTTGTTGAACGGCATACTGGGCGGCACGAGCAACTGGCTGGGAGGCCACCATATTCCCTTTCCTTCCAGCTTGAATGTGATTCTGGGGTTCATTTTTGCGCCGGTGGCGTGGCTGATTGGTATTCCGTGGCACAGCGCGCACCAGGTGGGGAACTTGTTGGGCACGCGGACCGTAACCAACGAGTTGGTGGCCTATTCGCTGCTGGGCGCGCAGAAGGCGTCGCTTGACTTTCGGTCGTTTACGATTGCGACCTTTGCCTTATGCGGTTTTGCCAACATCAGCTCCATCGGCATGCAGATTGGCGGCATTGGCGCGTTGGCTCCGGGGCGCCGTAATGATCTGGCCCGGCTGGGATTGCGAGCCATGATGGCCGGAACCATGGCCAACCTGATGTCGGCGGCCATTGTCAGCGTGCTGTTGCGCTAGGAGTTATCGCGCTCGGAACGACCACCAATCTCCGGGTGCCCCATATCTCACGCGTTCTTTGCGGGAGATGTGGGATTCCACGAACCGCTCTCCTGAACTGCAAGTGCCAAACGGAAGTTACCGGGTGGGCGCTGCGAAATCCCACATCTCCCGCAAAGAACGCGTGAGATATGGGGCACCCCTGTTCCGTCGCCAGGACAAAGGGAGACCCGGTGGGTCGGGCCGTCCCTTAGAATCGCAATCGAGGGAACCGACCTTGCCTGACGGCATTTTCGAAAAAGCAGAACAAGCAGCCGCCGCGATCCGCGGCCGCATTGCCGTAACTCCGCGCGTGGCGGTCGTGCTCGGGTCTGGGTTGGGCTCGTTTGCGGACCGCGTGGAGCAGCCCATCGCCATTCCTTACTCAGAGATACCCCATTTCCCACGTCCCACAGTGGAAGGCCATAGCGGCCGCCTGGTCATCGGCAGCGTCGCCGGAACCCCGGTTGCGGTTATGCAGGGGCGGGTGCATGCCTACGAAGGCTATAGCCCGGAAGACGTCACCTTCTCCACCCGCGTTCTCGGCCGACTGGGAATCAACACCCTGGTGGTGACCAATGCCGCGGGCGGAGTTCGCCTCGATCTGCGGCAGGGCCAGCTTGTCCTGCTTTCCGACCACATCAACCTCAGCGGCCGCAACCCGTTGGTGGGTGCGAACGACGAACGTCTCGGCCAGCGATTCTTCGACATGACAGAGGCTTACTCCAGGCGCCTGCGGCTGCTAGCCCAGGAAGCCGGGGCGCGGCATGGCATCGCCCTGCCCGAAGGCGTTTACCTGAGCGTCTCCGGCCCAAGCTTCGAAACGCCGGCAGAGATCCGGGCCTTCCGCAGTTGGGGAGCGGACCTGGTCGGCATGTCGACTGTGCAGGAGGTGATCGTCGCCCGACACATGGGCATTGCGGTTCTCGGCATCTCCTGCGTGACCAATATGGCCGCCGGCATTCTCGATCAACCGATCAACCACCTGGAAGTGATGGAAACCGGCGCTCGCGCACAGGCGCACCTGACCACTCTGCTGGTCGAGCTATTACCCAGGCTTTAAGCGCGGAATTTAACAACCGCAAACCCCCGCTTTGCTATCCTTGATGCTGTTATGCCTACGAAAAAAGAGCTTCTCACTTCTCCCATCCAGCACGTCGACATCAAGCAGCACAATGTCGTTCCCCTGGTGGACGCGATGCAGTCCATGGCCTACAGCTCCCGTGATCTTGCCCGGGCGGCTTCGATTTACGAGCGCATGCTGCGCGATCAGGAGTGCGGCGTGATCCTCTGCCTTGCCGGATCGCTGATCAGTGCGGGGTTGAAACAGATTTTTATCGACCTGCTGCGCAATAACATGGTGGACGCCATCGTTTCCACGGGCGCCAACATGGTGGATCAGGATTTCTTCGAGGCGCTGGGCTACAAGCACTGGATCGCGGACGACCTCTATCGCCAGGGAACGGAAGACGGCACCCTGCGCGAATTGATGATCGATCGCATCTACGACACGCTGATCGACGAAGAAGAGTTGCGGCTCTGCGACGAGACCTGCAAGGTGATCGCCGACTCGCTCGATCCCCGCCCCTACAGTTCGCGTGAGTTTATTCGGGAAATGGGCGCCTACCTTGAGAAGCAGGGCAAGACCCCTGCCAAGGGTGGCGTCGACAGCATTATCTACGCCGCTTACCAGCTGGATGTACCCATCTTCGTGCCCGCCTTCAGTGACTGCTCGGCCGGCTTCGGGCTGGTGGCGCACCAACATGAGCGGGGAGACAAGCCTAAAGTCTCGATCGACTCGGTCAAGGATTTCTACGAGCTGACCCAGCTGAAAATCGCCAACCCGACGACCGGGCTCTTGATGATCGGCGGCGGGGTGCCCAAGAACTTTGCCCAGGATATTGTGGTTTCGGCCGAGATTCTGGGGGTGGATGCGCCGATGCACAAGTATGCGATCCAGATTACGGTGGCGGACGTGCGCGACGGCGCACTCTCTTCGAGCACCCTCAAAGAAGCCAGCTCATGGGGCAAAGTCGACACCACGTTTGAGCAAATGGTGTACAGCGAAGCTACCCTGGCGCTCCCGCTGATCACCGGCTACGCCTATCATAAGAAGGCGTTTACTGAGCGGAAACAGCGTCACTGGTCGCGCCTTCTGGAACCGGTAACAGCTTAGTTTGGTTATCCCGCTCAAGCCAACGGCGGGCTTGCATGAGCCACCTAACCGTTGCCTTTTGGTTTTGCCGGGCGGGGTAACCTAAACGCTAGTACTAAAGTGGCAGGCAGGCTTGCGGTTTTTCCAGAGTTTCCGCAGCAAACTCGGTATACTTCGAGGCATCCCCTAATAGGTGGTTTTTGAACAAATTGGGGGGTTTATCGTGTCTCTGCTTCTTGGTGTAGTTGGTTTGCTCTACGTAATGTTTTTTCTTGGATTCTGGTCCCTGGGCCGTATGTCGGCCCTGACAGACAGGTTTGTAGAGAGCCGTGCCAACGTGATTCCGTTCCATCGCAATTAGAGAAGAAAAGCCAATGCGTCCGCGACCTTACACTATGGAGCGCACTGCTTATCCACTGCACTTTTCCCCCGATCCGACCCGTTGATGATGCGTGAGATCTTCCTACAAGCTACGCGTGGACTACGCTTAGTCACTGGGTAGGCGGCAAGCAACCGCCTATACTCCGGACTGTTAGCGTGTAGTGTCGGCCAGTGTCGTCTCCTCTTCTCGGCTGGCTGACTTGGTAGAGCTCATCAACTAGACCCGCATCGATCGAGCACGAGTGAACTGGCTTCGGGACAGGCTGCCGTCCACCATATTTTTCGCCGTTGCGCTGCTATTATCTGCTTACGGCGGCTTGGTACTGCTGCTGGGCCGGGGCGGTACTCTTTCGGCTGCCGTGATTACCTGGGCGTTTGCCCAGGTTCTGTTGATCGCCCTCTGCGTTCACAGTTTTCTTGATGCCGGGCGCCAGGATGAAGCCGAATGGCAGGTGCAGCAGGTCGCCCAGCTGCAGCGCAGCATTCTTGACTCCGCCGGCCCGATGATCCTGGCTACCGACCTGCAAGGCAACCTGCTGATCTTCAATCCCGCAGCTGAACGCATGCTCGGCTACCGTTTCCACGAGGTGCTGGGACGCCTGACCGCCAAGGAGCTGTTCCCGGAAGGTGAACTGGAACGGGTTGGACAGTTGCTGGTTTCGCGCCTGGATCGCTCGCCGGCCATCGACCTGGAAAGCGTCGCCCCCTCCCTGAAGCACTATGTGCAATACGTCACCAGCTTTCCGGTCAGCCGGGTGCGCGGCTTTGAGATTCAGTGCCGGCGTAAGGATTCGACCACCTTTCCCGCCATGGTGTATCTCTCCGCGGTGCGCAACGCAGAAGGCGCGCTTACGGGGCTGTTGGCGATTGCCACCGACCTGACCGCGACCAAGCGGGCGGAGCACGCGTTGCGCGAGAGCGAGGAACGCTATCGCGACCTGTTCGACAACTCGCAGGAAATGATTGCCACCCTCAGCCCGCGAGGCAAATACCTATATGTCAATCCAGCCTGGCAGACCTGCTTCGGCAAGAGCGCCGCTGCGTTTGAAAGTTTGATCAGTTTCGAGGCGGCCTTTCCGCCGGAGATGCAGGCCAACGCCGCCGGGCTGTTTGACCGGGCCATCCGTGGGGAGCGCATCGACCACGCCAATCTTCGAGTGCAGGACGCGAGCGGCATTGCTCGTGAGCTCGAAGCCAGTTTGAGCTGCCGGCAGGACCGCGGGGAACCAGTTTCGGTGCGCTGCATTTTCCGTGACGTCACCGCGCAATACCAGCGCGAGCGGCGGCTCGCCATGCAGTTGGCAGTCAGCCAGGTAGTGGGTGAATCTACCACCTCCGACGAGGCGCTGCCGGCGATGCTTGAATCGCTGGGCACCAACCTGGGCTTCGATATGGCGGGCCTATGGTTCGTCAGCAGCGACCATCACACCCGCTACCTGGCGGGCTGGTACGCGCCCGATCGGGCGTGCTCAGAGTTTCACCGCGACAGCATTGGGCGCGTGTTGCAGAAGGGCAAGGATTTACCCGGCCAGATTTGGGCGGCCGAGAGCCCGCTCTGGATTGAAGACCTGCGCGAAGATCCTGACTTTCTGCGCGGTGCCTCGGCCAAGGCCGACGGCCTGATCACGGGCTGGGGCGTTCCCGTGAGGGTAGGCAACCAGGTGATCGCGGTGGTTGAGTTCTTCAGCCGTCAGAAGCAGCGCGAAGACAGCGAGATGATGGCGACGGTGGAAACCGTGTGCGCCTCGATCGGCCAGTTCATGGCGCGTTCGGCCCAGGAAAGCCGGCTGGAGGAGCTGAACCGGCAAAAGGAATCGATTCTGAACTCGGTGGCCGACGGCATCTTCGGCACCGACTCGGCAGGGCGCATCGTTTTTGTGAACCCGGCGGCCGCCAGCATGCTGGGCGCCCACGCCTTCGACCTGATCGGCCGCACCGTGCATGCGGTGGTGCATGAGGAACGCAAGGGGAGAGAGAAATGTTCTGAGCAATGCCGTACCGGGCGCGCGTTCCTGGTGCGCGAAGGCACCAGCGGACAGGACGTGTTCTACCGCCGGAATGGGGCGTCCTTCCCGGTTGAGTTCTCTGTAACCCCGATGGTCGAACACAACGTGGCGGTGGGCAGCGTGCTCAGCTTCCGCGACATCAGCCAGCGTTACGCGCTGGACCGGATGAAGGACGAATTTGTCTCCACAGTGAGTCACGAACTGCGCACCCCGCTGACCTCGATTCGCGGGGCACTAGGGCTGCTATCGACCGGCCTGCTGGGCGAGATGGGAGCCAAGGCATCTAACCTGCTGCGCATCGCGGTCACCAACTCCGACCGCCTGGTCCGGTTGATCAACGACATTCTCGACCTGGAGCGCATGCAGTCCGGGCGTGCGCCGCTGACTTATCGCAGTTGCGACCTGAGCGAGCTGGCGCGGCAGGCAATTGATGCCATGACGCCCATGGCGGAAGCCGCCAAAGTACAGCTGCTGCTCGATTCCGGGCCGGTTCTGGTCGAAGTGGACCCCGATCGCCTGCAACAGGTGATGACCAACCTGCTGAGCAATGCCATTAAGTTTTCTCCCCCGCAATCGCAGGTCACCATCACGATGGAGCGACTTCTGGATGGGGTCACAGTGAGCGTGAGCGACAACGGACGGGGCATTCCCAAGGACAAGCTGGAGTCGATTTTCGACCGCTTCCAGCAGGTGGATGCTTCCGACGCGCGGCAGAAGGGTGGAACGGGACTGGGACTGGCCATTTGCCGCACCATCGTGATGCAGCACGGCGGCCGCATCTGGGCGGAGCGCAATGCCGATCGCGGCTCTACTTTCCGCATGTTCCTGCCCTCGGTCACCAGGGACGCCGATCTGTTGCGTCTCAGTGGCAGTTCCGCCTCCCCGGCGCTGAACCCGGCGTCTGTTCTGGTGTGCGATGAGAATCGGGAAACCCGTGCAGTGCTGGTGGAGAGTCTGCGCCAGAACGGCTACTCGGTGCTGGAAGCCGCCAGCGGCGATGAAGCCGTGGTGATCGCCCGGCAAACCCCTATCCAGGCCATCTTGCTCGACATGAGTTTACCCAGCCTGCATGGTTGGGAAACGCTGCATTTACTGCGCGATGACCTGCGCACGGCGGCCATCCCGGTGGTGGTGTTGAGCGCCTTTGGCGCTATGAACGATCCGGAAGTAGAGAGTGCCGCAGATGCCTGGCTGGAGCAGCCGCTGGAGACGGAATCGATGTTGGCAGCACTTTCCCGGGTGTTACAAGTGGAACGGTCGCCCTCGCGTGTGTTACTGGTAGAGGATGATGCTGACCTGGCGAAGGTGATTCTGGCTACCTTTGAGCGTGCCGGCATCCAGGTTCACCATGCAGCGACGCAACGCAAAGCGATGGAGCTTTGTGTTTCCTCGCGACCGGACCTGCTGATTCTCGACATTGCTTTACCAGACGGCGATGGCTTCGGCCTGGTCGACTGGCTGCGCCAGCAACACGATATGAAGCAGCTACCGGTCGTGGTTTATTCGGCTCAGGACCTAAGCGAAGACGAGCGCCAGAAGCTGCGGCTGGGGCACACGGAGTTTTTGACCAAGGCGCGGGTCCAGCCCCAGGACGTGGAGACGCTGGTGCTCTCGATGCTACGGCACCCGCATGAAATCAGCGAAGTAGGCCTGGGTTGGGATGAGGCTAGCTCCCCCGGTGCCTAGGAATCGCCACCGACCTGCAAACTTATGACACACCGCATTTTAATCATTGACGATGAAGACGATATCCGCATGGTGGCCGCGATGAGCCTGGAAACGGTCGCGGGCTGGGATGTGATCGAGGCCAATTCGGGCCGGCAAGGGATTGAAAAGGCCAGCAGCGAGCAACCGGATGCGATCCTTCTGGATGTGATGATGCCGGAGATGGATGGGCCGACGACGCTGCTAAAGCTGAAGGCCGGCGGCAACACGGCGCACATCCCGGTTTTGTTGCTGACGGCCAAGGTGCAAGGGGCCGACCAGCGCCGATTTGCTGAAATGGGGGTGGAGGCGATTTTGTTCAAACCTTTCGATCCTCTGACCCTGGCGTTACAAATTTCTACCGCATTAGGTTGGAAAAATGGCGAGTGATCCCCTGACCCAAGGTGAAAGTACTTCCGCGAATACGCTGAATCACGAACAGAAGCTGCAGGCGATGCTCTCCGCCCTTTGGGACCGGAGCCGGCACACGGTTGCCGAGCGTGCGGAGCTGCTGCAGGTTGCCGGAAATCTATGGGTGGAGAACCGCCTGGACGAGGCGACCCGGCTGCGTGCGGTCGACTCGGCGCATAAGCTGGCGGGGGTGCTGGGCACCTTCGGGCTGCCGCGCGGGACCGACCTGGCGCGGGAGGCCGAAGTGCGCTTCGGCGAAGCGACGCCCCCGGGGAAAGAGGAGATCGACCGGCTGCAAGTGCTCTTGGCGGAGTTGGCCCGGTTGATCGAACTCGGGCCGATACGACCCAGCTAAAGTGAAAGCTTACCCCTGCCACTAAGGCGGGTCCCCATACCCCAGATTTCCTGCCCCCTCTGAAGCAGCGGCTACAGTCCACTAAAATGGAAGTATGAATGATCTGGGCCGGCTGCTGATCGGTTTGGGGTTGGTGCTGCTGGTTGCCGGCGGTCTGCTGTTGCTGGTGGGCCGGATGGGTATCCCACTTGGCAGGCTCCCCGGAGATATTTCCTATCGCGGCCGCAATCTCAACGTGTACTTTCCGCTGGGGACCTCCATATTGGTGAGTGTCCTGCTATCGCTGGTGTTCTATCTACTGTCCCGCTTTCGCCGGTAGACTGGTGGCAATGTTGGGTGGAGGCGTTTGTGGCTAATCCGGAACAATCACTGAGCCAGCTGGGACTGGTTTTCCCGGAAGCACCAGCCGCCAACCTGCGCCGGGTCTGGCGAGTCGGCCAACTGGTCGGTGAAGTCAGAAACCACATTGAGCGCGCCTACGCGGATGTGTGGGTGGAAGGCGAGATCTCCAACTTTCGCCCGGCTCCTTCCGGCCATGTCTACTTCACGCTGAAAGACGGGGACGCCCAGCTGCCCGTGGTGCTCTTTCGCCGGCAGGCCATGCTGCTGCGTTTCCGGCCGGAGGATGGCTTGCAAGTCCTGGTGCGTGGCCGGGTTTCGGTTTACGAGCAGAGGGGACAAATGCAGCTGGTCGCCGAGTTCGTTGAGCCGGTGGGGGCGGGCTCGCTGCAGGTCGCCTTCGAGCAGTTGAAAGCCAAGCTGCAAAAGGAAGGCCTTTTCGGGGCCGACAGCAAGCGGCCTCTGCCCACCTTTTCGCACTGCATCGGTATCATCACTTCGCCTACCGGGGCGGTGATTCGCGACTTTCTGAATGTGGCCGGGCGGCGACACCTGGCCTTGCAGGTGCAGATATACCCGGCGACGGTGCAAGGGGACACGGCGGCGATCGAGATCGCGGCGGGGCTGGCGTTCTTCAACCAGTCGCGGACGGTGGACGTGATTGTGATTGCGCGCGGCGGCGGGTCGCTGGAGGATTTAGCTCCTTTTAACAGCGAGTTGCTGGCGCGTGCCATTGCTCAATCCGAGCTGCCGGTGGTCTCGGCCATCGGGCACGAAACCGATTTCACGATCGCGGATTTTGTCGCTGACCTGCGTGCGCCCACTCCCTCTGCCGCCGCGGAACTGCTGACGGAAGCACAGCACAAGGTAGAGGAGCGGCTGGAGCAGCTACACCGGCGGCTCGTCCATGCCTGCCGCTACCAGTTGATGCGGGCCCAGGAGCGGTTCACCCGGCTATCGGCGCCGGCCGCCTTTGCCCGCTTGAGAAATGCCTGGACGCGCCGCCAGCAGCGAGTGGATGAGTTGCAGTACCAGCTGGACGCAGCGTGGCATCGCCACTGCCGCGGCATGACGGAAAGATTGCAAAAACTCGAGGCTCGCCTGCTGCGCCAGGATGTGAGCCACCGCATGCGTATGGTGGGGGAGCGGCTCACCGCTCTCGATGGACGCATCGGCCGCGCGCAACAGGAGTTGCTACTGCGGGCGCGTGCCCGGCATGCGCGGCTGGAGGGTTTGTTGCGGAGCCTCTCTCCACTGGCGGTCCTGAACCGGGGTTATGCCCTGGTGTTCGACGAGGCCGGAGCCCTGGTACGCGAGGCGTCGGCCGTGCCGGAGGGCAGCCTGATCCACACACGATTCGCCCACAGTACGCTGAGCAGCCGCGTACTGGAAAGGAAGTCATCGCAAAGCGATTCATGAGAAAACTTTTTGGCACGGACGGTATTCGAGCGGTCGCCGGGGTGGCTCCTCTGGACTCATCCACTATCTTCGCCATCGGCCTGGCGCTGGCATCGTCGCTCAAGCATCAGCAGCTAACACCCAGGGTGCTGCTAGGCGCGGATACCCGTGAATCCAGCCCCTGGATTACAGGGGTCATTGCGGCCGGCCTGCGCAGCGGTGGCGCGGAGGTGCTGAATGCCGGGGTCATCACCACGCCCGGGGTGGCTTACCTCACGCGCAAGCACCAGTTTGCGGCGGGCGTGGTGATTTCCGCCTCGCACAATCCGTGGCAGGATAACGGTATCAAGGTATTCGGCGGCGACGGCTACAAGCTGCCGGACGCGACCGAGATGGAGATTGAGGCGGAGATCTTTCGCCACCTGAAGGACGGCCCCGGAGCCAATGGCCAGGAGCTGAGCGCGCCGCCGGTGGACGCGAACTTCCGCCAGGAATATGAGGTGTTTCTGCGCGAGGTGGTTCCCTCGCTGAACCTCGACGGCAAGAAGATCGTGATTGATTGCGCGAATGGGGCGGCGGCGGTGATTGCGTCGGAGCTGTTCAGCTCGCTGGGCGGTGACATCCATCTGACCCATGTGACGCCCAATGGCCGCAACATCAATGAGCATTGCGGCGCGTTGCATCCTGAGGTGGTGGCGCAGGAGACCAAAGAACTGGGCGCTGACCTGGGCATCACGTTTGACGGGGACGCGGACCGCGCGCTCTTCGCCGACGCGCACGGCCGGGTGGTGAACGGGGACGGTGTGATGCTGGTGGCGGCGCGCGACCTGCAGGCGAAGGGGCAGCTGGCCGGCGACCTGGTGGTGGCGACGACCATGTCGAACATGGGACTCGAGGCTGCCCTGCGCACCAGCGGCATCCGGATGTTCCGCGCGCCGGTGGGCGACAAGTATGTACTGGAGATGATGCAGAAACACCACGCCAGCCTGGGCGGTGAGCAGTCAGGCCATATTCTGTTCCCCAGCCGTAGCACCACCGGCGATGGATTGTTGACGGCTCTGGTCTTGCTCGATTTGCTGGCGCGTTCGGGCAAACCGTTGCACGAACTGCTGAGTGACCTGCGGGTGTTTCCCCAGGTGATCGTGAATGTGAAGGTGCGGGAGAAGCGACCCTTGGAGCAGATTCCGGCGGTGGTTGCGAGCATTCAGCAGGCAGAGACGGATCTGCATGGCAATGGCCGGGTAGTGGTGCGCTATTCCGGGACCGAAGCGCTGGCGCGGGTCATGATCGAAGCCGAATCGGAGCAGCTGATGCGCGAGCACGCAGAGCGCATTGCCCAGGCGATTCGGCTGGAAATAGGCGTTTGAAACAGGAGACAGTCATGATTACAGCCATTCTTTTGCTCGCCCTGATACAACCGCAAGCTTCTGCTCTGGCCGCCCCTGCCGCGCCGGACGCCAGTGTGCCTGTCGACCGCACAGAAAAACTTACCCCGGCGGAAGTGAAAGCGTTAACCGACGCCAACCAGGCGGTCGCAGAAGCCCAGGACAAGCTCGTTCGTGCCAAGGCCGCACTGCAGGGCACGACCGAGGGGATCGAGCAGGCGCACCACGCCAACACGGACTGCGGCTGTTACGTCGAGAGTACCGGCCGCGATTACGACAAGGTTGAGTTCAAGGGTGACACCATCTTCATCCATCACATTCATGAGGCCCCGGGCAGTCTGAGCAATAAGACGACGCCTTAGGTGTCGATCGCGACGACTGTCACCTGGTGGCGGGCGTTTGGGCGTCTACCCAGTATGCGTTGCGTACCTTTAACTGAAGTTCCGGCCGGTTCTTGAGTTTCACATCCAACGCATGCAGCCCTGGATCGGGCGATTGCGGATGAAAGCTCAGGACGTAGTAGTTTGGGGCATCGTTAGAGATGGCAACCAGATGCCGGCTTAGGGTTGACGCGTCTTTGAAGGCGAAGTACTCCCCACCTGTAAGTTCTGCAACGGACTCGGGCACGTTGCGCTTGAACCCATCCCTGGCGGCGAGGAAGACTAAGCGCGGGAGCCGCAACGGCGGGAACAGATCGGAAGCGCAATCCAGTGCCTGCACGTTGCGCTTGCCGTGCGCGTCGGGATCGGCGTCCGGGTCGCGGCTCATGCAGCCACCCTTTGGATACGGAGTGTCGGAGTAAGGAGTACCTCCTGGCCGCGGCAGCTTTGCCGCCTGGTGCTTCAGGTCGCTCCGGGAACTGGAAAAGGCGAAGCTGTAGATGGCGGTATTGGTGTCGTCGACGGCCCGTAGGGCATCCTCAAAGCTGGTCTGGCTGCCGCCGTCGAGTGTCTCGCTGAACAGCAGGACGGCGCGGCGGTAGGTGGCCGGCTGACCGTGCAAGAGATGGATGCCGAAGTTGAGTCCGTCCAGAATGGCAGCGCCTGGATCCCCGGCTTGGAGGTTGGCAATGGTCTCAGCCGCAACGTCGGTACTGGTGGAGAAGTCCTGCGCAAGATGGGGCACGCTATCGAAGCTGACCACGGCTACGTGATGGGGTACGTCGCCAATGATGGCGTCCAGCACGGCTCCCAGGTTGCTGTAGTTATCGAGGTGCGATGCGCCGTGTCCACCCGTCTGCACAATAACCACCAGCGCTATGGGCTGGGCAATGATGTCGGACTCCATCTGCAACCGCTGCGGAACGCCATTGTCGCTGAGCAGGAAATCCTCGGCGGTGAGGGAGAAGACAATTTCACCGGCTTTGGTCTTGACCAGGGCCGGCACCAGGACCAGGTTGGAGCGCACTCTTAGATCGGTGACGGGGTTGGTCGAGAGCTGCTCCAGATTTTGCGCGCTGGCAGCGGTACACAGCAATAAAGCCATACTCGCGACCGCGGACGGGATTGCGGGGAGGCTAATCATAGACTGCCGATCAGACCTGAGTATTCGATGAGCAGCGGCGTCGCCACCCCTGTAATTATGCGCGCAAGAGCGAACCACTGCCAATGCTGTTTTGTATCACCGCACAACTTCTACAGGTGACGGAAAGAACTGATTTCGTGAATAGTCAGGCTAGGGCCCGTCGGTGGCCCGGTTGTGGAACCAATCGAAGGTGGCGGTGAGGGGGGTGGCCTGGGCTGGGTTTGCGGCGTAGTTTCCGGCGTAGGGAGCCAGGCCGGTCACCACCATGGTGTCGGTAAAGGAGGCAGCCTGCGTCCAGGTGGTGCCGTTGGTTGACCAGTAGACAGTGTAGGTCGTGCCGACTCGCTGGATACGCAGGTAGGTCGGCACAGCGTAGCCAGTGAAGGGCACAATCCCCAGCTTTGTGCTCTCTACACCGCCGATTTCGGCTGTCGCGTTGAGAATGGTCGTTGTGCCGCCGGCTCCGATCTCGTAACGGATGTAGTTGTTGGCGTCGCCTTCAACCATCAGGCCTTGTTCGCTATACTGCGTTGCCGCTGTGAGCGCGGAGTCTATTTTGACGGCCACGTCGAAATTCACATTGCTGATGGGCTGCACTACCTGTACCGCGTCGAGCGCAGGCACGCCGGGGTCATGATTGCTGCCCCCAGGTACGGTAATGACCAACTCACCGTTGCTCACCGTTGCCGAACCACCGGCGGGGGCTCTTACCTGCCACAAGGCAGTGTTCAACGAGCCGGTGCTGAATTCGTCGGATACGGGCGAGCCACTGGTGGCCGGCAAGTACACGTAGCTGGCCGTGGTTGCGGGGCTTTGTGTGTAACCACTGGCAACAGCGATCGCGTTGACGGTGGTCGAAGCGCTGATAGTAAACGAGGTGGTGTAGGCCAGCGACGCCGTAGTCGCAGCCGAGCCATCGGTGGTGTAGTAGATGGTTGCGCCGGGGGTGGTATCGGCGAGCGACACACTCAGCGTCGTGGAGAAGCTGGTGCCGCTGGCCGGCGTAAATGTCGGCGCCGCCGCAGCAGCAGTGGTAGCCGGGCTGTGGAACCAGTCGAAAGTAGCGGTGAGCGCAGTTGCCTGACTGGGGGTGGCGCTGTAGTTCCCCGCATAGGGCGCGAGGCCGGTCACGACCATACTATCGGTGAACGTGACCGCCTGGTTCCAGGTAGTTCCATTCGTTGACCAGTAGGCGGTATAGGTGGTTCCTGCTCGCTGGATACGCAGGTAGGTCGGCACGGCATAAGCGGTAAAAGGCGCGAGCGCAAGTTTTACACTTTGCACGCCCGCAGTCTGGGTAAACACGCCAAGAGTCGTCGTCGTGCCGCCTGCGCCGATCTCAAAGCGGATGTAGTCCGCGGCATCGCCTTCGACCATCAATCCCTGTTCGCTGTACTGCGTTGCTGATCTAAGCGACGAGTCGATTTTGACGGCGACATCGAAATTAACATTACCGATCGGTTGAACCACCTGGACCGCATCGAGTGCAGGCACCGAAGGATCATGATTGCTGCCACCGGGGACCGTGATCACCAGTTCCCCATTGCTCACGGTTGCCGAACCGCCGGCGGGCGCGCGTACCTGCCACAAGGCGGTATTCAGCGTTGTGCCTGTGAACTCGTCGGAGACGGGCGTCGCGGGGGAACCTCCCGTCTGAATCTGGTAGGTACCCACAACAATGGGGCTGTCCTGAAATCCGCTGGCCGAGCAGAAGGCGCGTATGGTGAGCGAGTTTCCACTCACCACAATGGGAGCGTTGTTGTAGACAGAGGAGCTATGCGTCGGCGTCGACCCATCGACGGTGTAGTAGATGGTTGAGTTCGGGGTGGCGCAACTCAGAGCGACATTTTGCGCCACCGTATAGACGCCAGGCAGCGGGCTGAATGCAGGGTCGGCGGCGGTTGCAGTCTGGATGGTGTAAGTAGCGCTGGCAACACTGCTGACGCTCAAGCCCGGCGCCTGAGCGACAGCGTTGACGGTGACGGTTCCGCTGTCGATACCGATTGAGGAGCCGGCGCTATAGACCGTCGACGTGGTGGTGGGCGTGGAGCCATCGATCGTGTAGTAGATGGTTGCCCCGGTGCTGGCATCCGTCAAGGTTACGTTTTGCGCGGTGGAGTAAAGGCCCGAAGCGGGCGAGAAGGAAGGCGGTTGCGTTGTTGAGGCTACGGAAGAGGAGAACGTCCACGACTCAATTTTCTGGCTGGAGCTCAAGCCGCCGGAGCCACCGGTGAAGCCGACGTAAGCCGTGTTGCCGCCAATGGTTACAGGAATATTGATGGGGAAGGTGTGAGTGAAGGTCTTGTTCACCACGTTGTCGGTGAGCGTCAGGATGAGGTTGGTTCCGTCGTAGGTGATGTGCGCGGCGATGGTGTCACCGCTGGCGAGCACGATGCCGGAGGAAGTGAGATCGATGGCGGGGATGGTGGGCATGGCGCCATTGAGGTACATCCCGGTTGAGTCAGTGCCTTCACCGGAGTTGTTATAGAAGTCGAACTTGAGGGCCACGCTTTTGGCGATGCCTCCGGTGGTGCCGGTGGTCGGGTTTGGCCCGTAACCGAGGCTGATGCCATAGCCGCCAACCGTGGTGGGCGCGACGTTCTGGAGGGTGAAGGTAAATCCGTCGGCCTGGGCGTTGGAGAGCTGGAAGGAGAAATCGGTGGTGAAAGACTGAATGTTGACCGGGGTATTCCAAAAGGCGCTGCCCGCTTGATAAGTGAGGCCGGTGGTCAACTGGAGGCGCGAATCGTCTACGTTGGTAGCGCTACCGTTCAACGTCAGGCCGGTGACGTCAGCGAAGCCGCTACCGAAATTAATGGTAGTGCCGGCTGTCTGTATGGAATAGGCGGCGGTGACAATATTGCTGGCGGTCAGTCCGCTGGCCACGGCAATCGTCTTGATGGTGGTATTGCTGCTGACCGGAATCGCCGCCGTGTAAAGGAGAGAGCTGGTGGTGGGCGTCGAACCATCGGTAGTGTAGTAGATCTGCGCGCCGGTGGTCGTATCTGTAATGGTGACGGATTGCGGAGTGGAGTAGCTGCCGGCCGCGGGCAGGATCTGCGGAATCGCGGTTTGTGTGCTGAAGCTATAGGTCGCGCTGGCCACGGGGCTCTGCAGATAACCGCTGGCGCTGGCAATAGCCTGCACGGTGGCATCGGCTGACAGCGTGAATGCGCCGGTGTATTTCGTTGAGGCGACGGTGGGCGTGGTTCCGTCGGTGGTGTAGTAGATGGGAGCGCTGGTAATGGTATCGGTGATGATTACCTGTTGCGGGCCGCCATAGGCTCCGCCGGCCGGGGAAATGGACGGGACTGGTGTCTGCTGCTCGGCATTCAGCAGCCCATAGACATCGACCTGGTAACCCGCGCCGACGTACACCTTGCCATTGGTGACCACGGGCACGGTGAACTTGATGGCTGGACCAGGGTTGTCGCGGGTTTCGTTTTGATAGCTCGCGTAGAGTTCTGACCCGACGTTGAGCGCGTTGAAGGCGTACAGGATGGAGGATCCGTTGGAGCTGTACAGGTCGGTCTCGATCGCCCAGACGATGCCGTTCTGGGTGCCGTTGGACGAGACGACCGGGCTAGCGCCGGGGAAACCCGACGAGACCGCGGACCGGCTGGTCGAACGCGTGGCTAACACGCCGTTGGTGATGGGGAACATGCGCAGCGAATCGTTGTCCGCCCAGGTATAAACATTGCCATTCCAATAGGCGGGCGTGCTCCAAAGCCCGGAATTGTTCCCCAGGGCGCCGGTAATATCCTGCAGGGCGTTGGTATTGGAGCTGCCCCCGGGAGCGTAGCCGTTCAGTTTGTCGCGGTTGAGGACGAGGATCCGTCCTTCTTTGCCAATCTGGATCAGTTCGTGTGGGTTGGCGCCCGCCTGATCAGGAAGAAGGAGCACACCGCCGGAACCCTGGTCAATGTCGCCGCTGGTCAACGCGCTTTGATTGAACACGGTGAAGGCGTCGCTGATGGCGAAGCCGCCACTGGAGAGATCGTAGCGGAGGATGCTTTCGCCGTAGTCGACGCTCGAGGTGAGCGGAGGATAGGCCGTGAGATCGCCATTGCCGGTCGCAAGAAAGGCCCGGCCGTTGGCGCTGACCGTGTCAATGGGGAAACCGGCGCCGGACATCCAGATACCATCTCCGTTACCGTTGGGCGACATGCAGATGGCGGCAGTCTGCTTCAGGGTGGTCTCGTTGTAGACCATAACCCAGCCATGCCAGGGGCCGTTGTCGGCGTGGGAGGCAAAACCGATGTAAATGTTCCCGTTAAAGAGGCCCATGGCCGGACGGTTATGCTGCCATAAGGAGCTGAAGGTGAGCGTTCCGCCGGAGCTGCCATTACCTTTGCCGGGCACCGAGGCGGTGATCACGACTGGGCTCCCTGTTTGCTCATTGCCATTGAGTATGTTGAGCGCGTGCAGCCGTTGTACGTAAGCCCCGTTCTCTTTGCTTTTGGCGACCACAAAGAGGGTGTTGGTGTTGAGGTCGATGACCGGGGTGGCGCTGATGCCTATTTCCGGATGAATATCTCCGGTGCCGGATTGAATGTCGGCGGTGGGGACGGTGGTCGCACCGGCCGCGGCGCCGTGGGCCGTGCTGAGCATACTGGCTTGCCACAGGGGCCCGCTGTTGGCGCCGCCGTTGCTGTCGGCGTCAAAGGCGTAGACAGAATCATGTTCGTCGGCAATGAAGATGACGTTGTGCGTCGCGTTGTTGGGCAGTGTCAGATTCTGGACATAGAGCGGTTGCGCGTAGACCTGGCCATCCACCGTATAGCTGAAGAGTTTGCCGAAGGTGTTGGTATTTACATTGCTGGGCGTGAGGATGGTTTCCTGGGTGTTTTGCCCCTGGTGGGTGTTGTCGTAACGCCAGGTGAGGACGTTGGGGCCCTGAGCCAGGAGGCTTGCTGTGGATAGCCAGAGCGCGAGACAAACCAAGGCCAGCGGGGCGCAAGCGGCGGCCCCGCGAGAGCGGTTCCACCAGCAGCGATTTCTCAAAGCACAAGGCAGCAAAAAACGAGCCGGTACAAAAATAAGGGCCTCCACAGCCGAACAAAAATTCTCTGCCCAGGCCTGCGCCATCGATCGGCGTTTTTCCGCTGCGTGGCGGACGGGTCCCGCGGCTGAGGGCTTGCTCAGCTGGCGTATTCAATTGTTCCGGGGAAGGATGAAGCGTTACTCATTTGCAGCAACTAAAGGGGGTAGAGCTGCACAAAACCTACTCGTCCAGCGAAGAGTGTACCCCATCGGTGGTATTTACGGAACCGTTTTGTGGGTGGAGATGCGGGCGAGAGGCCCTTTTCAGGTTTGGTGCGTGAGATTTTCGGGAGTTCGGTCTTAACTGAACGCAATAGATAGACTCAATGATGTGAAAATTACAGGCTGTTTTTTGGTTAGCGGGGCGGTGCTTGGGTTGGCTGCTACGCTTTTGATCGCTGCCCCGTTGCGGATACCCGCCGATAGCCTGGAGAAGGTACCACCGGCGTTTGCCGGGATAGTTTGGGAAAGGCGGGGCGACTGGCATTTGAACGGCAGCGGCACGCGCCTTCGCTTAGGGGACGCGGTGGCCCCAGGCAGCCTGCTCACCGCGGGCGGCAGCAAGGCGGCGCAATCCACCGTGATTTTGTTGCCCGACGGGCAGCGGCTGCTGTGCGAATGCTATGACGCGAAAGCCTGTTCGCAGGGATTTCGCATCCCGGCAATCGCGCCATCGCCCAGCCCGGCGGTTTGGCGGATGTTCGTTGGCGTGCAGAAAGTGTTGCAGGCGCGACCTGCGGCGGACGACGCGGTGTTCGTGGCGCCGGCCGGCCACGCAGCACTGGCGGCTCACGTCGAAATTGTTTCGGCTGTAAGCCCACCTGGGGAGATTTCGATTGCTTCCGCACTGCGGGTCTTACCGGCTGGCCGATATGTGCTGGCGTTGACCAACGATAGCAAGCGCGGTTCGGGAGCGAATGATTTGGGCAAGCAACCGCTGGATTGGGCTGCCGCGGACGGCACTGCCCGGGTACACCTGCCCGGGCCTGGAGTCTACCGGGTTAGGGTGTCGGATACGACGCTCGAACCACGGATTGAGATCGAGGTGTTGGCGACGATGCCGGGGTCGTTTGCCGAGGAGTCCGCCGGACTCAAACACGCACGACAGACGATTCAGGAGTGGAGCCATACCCATGAGGGATGGCCTCTCCACGACTTTCTGCGGGCGTACCTGCAGTCGCGCGGGAGCGTCCCTTCTGGAAAGGCGCAGTGAGCCGCGCCGGCTTTGGGGATCCCGCCGTTGTGCAAGCTCCAGCTTTGCAGTGTTTGCGGCTCCTACGGGTATTGTGCGGGATTTACGTTGATGGCGACCCAGTTTGGATCGGTGAGGCGGTCGCCGACAATGACCTGCAAAACGCCCGCGGGGCGTATCGAAGGGACGAGCACGGAGCGGCCTTTGGTGACTAATAGATTGCAGGCGGTTTGCAGATTGTTGAGGTAGGTCTCGCCGACAAGTGGGTGATCGTTATGACCGGTGATCACATATTTCTCGCGGCCCTGCAACTCACCGCGGACGGTCTTGATCATCTCCAAATATTCGCTTGCCGTGGGCGCCTGAGGCAATTGCAACCATAGCGCATCGGGGATGGTGGGCGAGTTGCTGCCGAAGGAATCTCCGGTGAAGAGATAGCCGTTATTCTTTTCCAAAACCACGAGCGAGCCTTTGGTGTGGCCGGGCGCCAGGTAAATCTGGACCGAGTCACCGCCCAGATCAATCTGCTCAGCGTTGGTTACCGATTTCACCTGCTTCTCGATCACGGCAGAGGCGATGCCGTCGCGCTCAAGTACTTTGACCAGGCCGGCGCGGTCTTCGGCGCCGATGTGCTCCACGCTGTTTTCGATGAATTGGTTGGACTGCCCGATGTGGTCGAAGTGGTTGTGGGTGAAGATGACTTCAAGCGGCAGACCGTTGGTGAACTGGCTGACGTATTGGGCGAGCTCCCCGCGGCCCAGGCCAGAATCGATCAGCAACGCTTTGCTGGTGCCGTGAATGAGGAACATTTTGTCGTTGTCAGAGTCACGAATCATGCGGACGCCGGGAAGCACTTCTTCGGAAACGTATTCGGTGCGATCACGACGGTCGATGGTGAACTGAAAGGTGGCTACGTCACTGTTGGCATGATCGGGCGCCATTGCGATGGCACGCACCGTGTAGCCGGTCTTGAGGCCGTGGTTGCCTTCGTAGATGCCCGAAAGGAACAAGAGCTGGTTGACTCCTGCGGAGGGACTATCCTCTGTCGGCATGCTGCCGTTGAGGGTGTAATGGATGCGCGCTACCCCGGTCGGGTCGAGCAGGGTCAGCGATTCAGTGGTAGGAAAGGTTCCCGCCAACGGAAAAACGGTGGGCGTGGGGAGCTTTGGCCCTGTAGGCTGCTTGACCGGCGGCCCGAACTGATCCTGAGCAAAGACGCATGGGGCCAGGATGCAGAGCAGAGCCACGATGGCGGCTCGTAGATGGTGGTCCCTGCGATTCATTCTGGGCATAACTACAGTCATGGTTATACATCCTTTCTTGATTCGGACTTCCGGCAGGGTAACCGAAGGCTGACGATCAGACCGCCTTGCGGACGGTTGTGCGCCCGCAGCTCTCCGTGGTGGAGACGCACGGCGCGATCTGCGATGGCCAGCCCGACACCGAAACCACCGGTGTCGAGCTGTCTTGCATCATCCACACGGTAAAAGGGCCGAAAAATATTGTCCAGTTCGTTCTCCGGAACCCCGGGACCACAATCGCTTACATCGAGGACGACCGTGTTGACGCCGGCCTGTTGTTCACAACTGATTTTGAGTTCAACCACGGATTGTTCCTGCGTGTAGCGGACGGCGTTGCGGACAATGTTTTCGATGGCACGATAGATCAGTTCGGGGCTGCCCTGCACCAGGCAGTTGCATTGGCCCAGCACGCGAATGCTGCACAACCGTTGCTGCGCCTCAAACTCGACATCGGGCAACATTTTCTCGATCAGGTCATGCAGAGAAAACAATGCGGTCAATGCGGCCCCATCCGTAGATTCCATAGAGGAGAGGCGCAGCAGTTGGCCGATGAGCAGATTGAGGCGTGCCGCTTCACGCTCGATGCGCTGCAGCTGTTCCGTCATGGCAGCAGGAGCCTCTTCGCGGGCCAGTTCGAGAGCAACACTCAGGCGCGCCAGGGGCGATCGCAATTCGTGAGAGACGTCGCGCAACAGAATTTTCTGCGCATCGACGAGACGTTCGAGGCGCTCAGCCATGTAATTGAAGTCGTGAACCAGTCCCTGGATTTCATCTCCGCCAAACAGGCGCGCTTCTCCATCCGGCCTGGGGACCCGTGTGGCCAGTTCCCCGTTGGCGAGTTTTCGGGCGGCTACGCGCAGCCTGCCGATTGGCCGTATGAGCAGCAGAACCAGCACGAACGTGGTGGCCCCGCAGACCACGATCGCCACCCACATCTGGGGAAACGCGAAGAAGAGAAGATCATGTAGCCAGTGATTGTCATTGCTCCGCGGGCGGCTCAGCACCAGGACGTAACGATGGCCGGCCGCTGACTGTATCGCGGTACTCCAAACGTTGATGTCGCCGGCTGTTGACGCGTTGACGATGTGCCGGTTATCTGACTTCGCCAAGGCTTCGGCAACCAGCGCAGACCCAGGCGCCGGACACAGAAAATGATTTGCGGTATCGGCAACGTAGATGGTCTGGCCGAGGGATGCGGCATACTGCCGCAGGCCTTCACAGCCCGCTGTTTCATAGGCATGCACGGCCGCGGTCCCGGCGATCGGTAGGGTGGCATTGAGAACTTCCATGGTCTCGTTGGGCCGCACCCAATGATGTTGCAGGATGAGCAAGGTCGTGATCAGGAAGATGAGACTTTGCGCGATCCAGAAGCCGAGAAAAATTTTGGTGAAAAGCCCGCGCATCGCTTATCGGTCCCCGGCGAGTTTTCGTTGCGCGGGGACAGCGAGTTGATAGCCTACTCCACGGATGGTCTTGACCCGGTCGCCGAATTGATCGACTGCATCCAGCTTGTGACGCAGCCGGCTCACATGCATGTCGAGGCTGCGATCGAAGGGATGAAACTTGCGTCCCAGCACCGCCTCCGCGAGCTGTTCCCGAGCGACGACCTCGCCGGCTGAACGCATGAGTGTTTGCAACAGGCCAAATTCAACATCAGTGAGATCCAGCAGCACACCCTTACAACGGGCGACACGCGCGGCGGTGTCCAGTTCGAGACCCATGACGGTGAGAAAGTCGCCTGCGGCCGGCGGCGCTTCAGCATTGCCGCTCCTGCGTAAAATGGCGCGAATCCTGGCCAGTAGTTCGCGCGGATTGAATGGTTTGGGCAGATAGTCGTCGGCGCCAATCTCCAAACCGACGATGCGGTCGACATCGTCACCGCGTGCGGTCAACAACAGAACGCTCATAGGCGAGGCGGCTGCGCGCAAGCGCCGCAACACTTCAAAACCATCCAGACCAGGCAGCATCACGTCCAGCAGCAGCATGGGGTAGCCGCCACCCAACGCCGTGGCCAGACCCGTTTTGCCATTGTGCGCCGCAGTTACCTCATAACCGTGACGGCCGAGGTAGTCACTCAGCATCGCACATAGCTCCACGTCGTCGTCGATGAGAAGAATGGGTTCCAAAGGCCGCGTCTTTCTGTCCCTACCGAGACTACGCCGATCCTGCCGTCCGGGAGCGTGGGAAATGTAACAAATTGTCACAGATCCGTGACAGTCCTTTACCAAGAGTTACCCAATATGACCGCAGCGGCAGGGTAGACGTTGTCTGCTAAAGGAGATGAGAAACCACTCGCCTGCTCGCACATACTTTCGCCTGAACGCCTGGCGCATCACCCTGGTATTGCTTTGCTTCCTCTGCGCCTCACCTCTATTTGCCTGGCAGACCAGCGGATCGCTGCATGGCGTGGCTACCGATCCCTCCGGGGCCCGCGTGGTGAAGGCGGTTGTCATCCTGCTGGCAGCGGATGGCGCCACGACGACGGTCGAGACCGGCGCTGACGGCAGCTATGCGTTTCCGCAGCTTCTGCCCGGCAACTACACGCTCAACGTCACCGCGCAGGGGCTTGCGTTGGCCCAGGCGCAGGCGGTGACGGTGGTGGCGGGGCGCGCTTCTGTACAGAATCTCGTGCTGAGTATTGCGGTGGACCAGCAGCAAATTACGGTTACCGAACAGGGCGCGGGGCTCGACACCAGCCCGGACAATAACGCCAGCTCCATTGTCATCAAGGGCAAAGACCTGGACGCGCTCTCTGACGATCCCGATCAACTGCAGGATGAGTTGAATGCACTGGCCGGCCCGGCAGCGGGCCCAAATGGCGGTCAGATTTACATCGACGGGTTTTCCGGAGGACAACTGCCCCCCAAGTCTTCCATCCGTGAAATCAGAATCAACCAGAACCCTTTTTCCGCTGAATTCGACAAGCTCGGTTACGGACGCATCGAGATCCTGACCAAGCCGGGCACGGACAAGCTGCACGGATCGATTATGACCAACGGCAATGATTCCGCCTTCAACTCGCTGAACACGTTTGTGAGCAGCGAGCCTGCCTACTACTCCACCTTTTTTCTGGGCAATGTGAGCGGCTCTTTGAACAGCCGGGCTTCCTGGTTCCTGAGCGGATTCCGGCGCGACAACAATGCCAACTCCATCATCAACGCGCAGTTGCTGGATGCAACGGGCGAGAGCTATAACTACGCGGCGGCGGTTCCCAATCCGCAATCGCGCATGGATATCAGTCCGCGTCTTGATCTGCAACTCACGCCGAGCAACACGCTCACGTTCCGCTACATGTTTGACCGGCAGAAGAGCACCAACAATGGGGTGTCGCAGTTTGCCCTGCAGACGCAGGGCTACAACACGCTGAACGAAGAAAACACTTTGCAGTTGAGCGACACCCAGGTGCTCGGGGCGCGAGTCATTAATGAGACGCGCTTTGAATATATTCGCGATCGCGACAATCAGATTCCGCTCTACGCTACGCCGACTATCACGGTGCAAGGCGCCTTTACCGGCGGCGGCAGCAACGAGGGCACGATTCGGGACGCGCAGGATCATTACGAGCTGCAGAATTACACCACTGCGTCGCTGGGGGCGCACGCCATCCGTTTCGGGGCGCGGCTTCGGTTTGTGCGGGACGCAAATGACTCGAATGCGGGGTTCAATGGAAACTATACCTATGCTTCTCTGAACAGCTATGCGGCGGGCTTGCCCTCGCAGTACGAGGTGACGGTGGGTACGCCTGCGGCGCGCGTGAATCTTTTTGACGCCGGCGTGTTCTTTCAGGATGACTGGCGCCTGCGGCCAAGCTTTACGCTCAGCTATGGGCTGCGCTACGAGGGCCAGAACCGGATCAGCGATCACGCCGACTTTGGCCCGCGGCTTGCGTTTGCCTGGGCTGTGGGCAGCAAAGGCGGCCCGGCCAAGACCGTGATCCGCGGTGGTTATGGCTGGTTCTTTGACCGTTTTCAAGCGACCAACGTCTTGCAGGCGATTCGTCAGAATGGCATTAATCAGCAGCAGTACGTGGTGAAGAATCCGGCTCCCGGCACGACGGCGATTTCGACCACCACGCTCCAGGCCAGCGAAGCGGCGCCCACGACCTACTCTATCTCGCCCGATCTCAAGGCGCCGGTGAACATGCAGGCGGCCATTGGTGTGGAACATCGATTCGGGAAGAATATAACAATCGCCAGCACGTATATCAACTCGAGCGGTTTGCATCAGCTGTATACAGACAACATCAACGCCTTTCTTCCCGGCACCTATGACGTGACCACCGGCACGGGTGTGCGCCCCAATGGCATAAACGAGAATACGTATCAATATCAGTCCGGCGGCATTTACCATCAGAACCAATTGATCACGAATTTCAGTGTGCGCGCACGCAAGGTCAGCCTGTTTGGCTTCTATGTACTGAACTTCGCCAAGGCCGATACGTCGGGAGCGGCGTACTTTCCCTCGAATCAATTTGACCCTAAAGCGGATTATGGCCGATCGACCTTTGACACTCATCATCGGTTTCTGTTGGGCGGCAACTATTTGGCGCCGCTCGGGATCTCCATCAGTCCATTCGTGGTAACGGATTCGGGTTCACCCTTTAACATCACGGTTGGACAAGACCTGAACGGTGATAACCAGTTCAACGACCGGCCTTCGTTCGCCACTTCTTCCAGCACCGATGTGATGAATACAAAATATGGCAACTTTGACTTGAACCCTTCGGCCGGCGAGGCGCGCATTCCGTATAACTTTGTCAACGGACCAAAACAGTTCAGCACCAACCTGCGCCTGAGCAAGTCGATCGGCATCGGGCCGCGGAGTGAGCGAGCCGGGGGTGGCGGCTTTAATGGGCCGCCTCCGGGCGGGGGCGGCGGCCGCGGACCAGGAGGCGGTGGCCCTCCGGGCGGTGGACTAGGGCCAGGAGGCTTGAGCAGTTCCGGTGGCAGGCCGCCGATGTTCGATCAGCAGGCTGCGCGGCGCTATTCGCTAAGCTTCACCGCCATGGGCAGGAACATCTTCAACAACGTGAATCTGGCGCCGCCGGTAGGGGTCTTGGAGTCGCCCTTGTTTGGTAAATCGAATGCGTTGGCGGGCGGCTTCTTTTCGTCGCCTTCTTCGAATCGAAGCATTGATCTCCAGGTATCGTTCAACTTTTGACAGCCGGTGATCGGTCAATAGCTGACTCAGTGGAAACGCTGCAGCCAAAGGCTAATTTTCATTTCGTGCCTTTGCGGCCGGAGTAAACGGGCTGAGGAAAAACCTGTGCGGGAAGGACACGGGCTTCAGAGCTTTTGTGAGAATGGGGAAAACCGCAGATCTCTCAACTGCGCTGCGCTCCGGTCGAGATGACAAAGTTGTGGGTAAGCATCGACCGCTTCTTCATGGAAAATCAGCTCTAATACTGGAACGAAGTTGTGGGTATGCATCGGACCCTTTTCCATGGAAAGGGGGCGATGCTTACCCACAACTTTGTCATCTCGACCGGAGCGCAGCGCAGTGGAGAGATCTGCGGTTTTCCCCTTTCTCACACACGCTCTTCAGGTCCTGAGTCCGGCGCAATCATGTGGAGAAGAGGCCTTTCAGCGGCTATAGCCGATCGCTTTTTATTCATCATGTGCGCTAAAGCCCGTACGCTTCACGGAAAGCGTTTTCCGCAGCGCTAAGTCGTGACCTGATACAAAACCGGGTACAGCATCAAAAAGCGTCTCTTGGTCAAGTCTCGTGGCCATCACTCCCGCTCAACCGATCCGGAGATAGGTCGTGCGCACAACATAATCTTTCTGCGGACCGCGAACCGTGTGCCGCACGTGGAAACGGTCTTCCCCGACCAACGCATACTCCGAGAAATAGGAGTCCGCTTTACACAGGTGGCTTGCACGCGCGGCGAGCCTCCCGTTGCCGGAGGGCGAGAACTGTAGGCTCTGGAAGAGCTGCTGCGTGCGGTCGAAGAGAATGTCGAAGCCGTTCGCTGGATGCGGGGAGCGCCGATAGAGGTAGCGTTGTTGACCGTTCAGCGTCTGGCCGTTGGCAAGAGTCACCTGCGCGGCTTCCTGATACAGAGCGGTTCCCTCTTCGAGCAAAGCAATCGTGGATCGGCCGACCATAGTGGCCTGGGAAGAAACCTCACGCACAAAGGTCCACGCTCCGAGAAGCAAATCGAACACTTGCCCCGAAGAGAGCATGAGACGTGATTCTATTTCAGATCGCGCCAGTTGGGGCCTGCTCCGCAGTCGACTACGATTGGGACTTTGAGCGCAATGACGGTTTCCATTTCATGTTTCACCAGTTGCTTGAGCTGGTCGACTTCTTTTTCTGGAACGTCGAAAAGGAGCTCGTCGTGGACCTGAAGAGTCATCTTCGCTGCGAAGTTCTCTTCTCTCAAACGGCGGTCGATACGGATCATGGCAATCTTGATCAGGTCGGCCGCGGTGCCCTGGAGTGGCGTGTTCACCGCCGTGCGTTCGGCGAAGCCGCGAAGATTTGCATTGCGGCTCTGCATGTCAGGGATGGGACGAACACGGCCAAAGAGAGTACGCACTTTTTGTTCCTTGCGCGTTTCTTCGAGCAGCCGATCGATGTAGCTGCGGACCCCGCTGTAACGGGCGAAATAGGTTTCGATGTACAGCCGGGCCACGTTTTGCTCGATGCCCAGTTGCGCCGCCAAACCAAACGGGGAAATGCCGTAAACGATGCCGAAATTGACCGCCTTGGCGCGGTCACGGGTCTGCTTATCCATGCCCTCGGCAGCTACGCCGAATACTTCAGCGGCGGTGAGCGTGTGAATATCCTGCCCTTCGGCAAAGGCGCGCACCAACAGAGGATCTTCCGAAAAGTGCGCCATGAGCCGCAGTTCGATCTGCGAGTAGTCGGCGGAGATGAGTTGATTTCCAGGGGCGGCAATAAACGCGGCGCGGATCTCGCGGCCCAGCTCCGTCTTGATGGGAATATTCTGCAGATTTGGATTGGTGGAAGACAAACGCCCTGTCGCCGTGCCCACCTGGTTGAACGTGGTGTGGACCCGCCCTTCGGCATCGGCCAGCAAGGGCAGCGAATCGACATAATTTGACTTGAGCTTGGCCAGCTGCCGGTATTGCAGCACCTGGCGCGGAACTTCGTTATGCTGCGCCAGCTCCTCCAGCACATCCACCGCAGTCGAAACGACCTTACCCTTGCCATACTTCATTGGCTTGGGAAGATTCATCTTGTTGAACAGAACATCGCCCAGTTGCTTGGGGGAGTTGATGTTGAAGCGGTGGCCCGAGCCCGCGAAGATCTGCTCGCTGACCGTTTGCATTTCGATCGCCAGGCGGTCGGCCATGGCGGAGAGAACGGCACGATCGATGCGGACGCCGGCCTCTTCCATGCGCAACAGCACAGGCACCAGCGGCAGATCGATGTCACGATATACGTCACTCGTGCCTTGCGACTCGATGTCTTGCTTGAGCAGAGGAGCAAGGGTCTGGATGGCCTGGGCCGATGCAGGCAACAGCTCCTCGCTTGCGACCGGCAACGCCCGGCTGGTAAAGCGCGCGGCCACGTCGCCCAGGTAATGCGTGGTGTGCGTGGGATTGATGAGGTAGGAATACAACATCACATCATCGACCGGACCCGCCAGGTGGAGGCGGTTGCCGTGGGCGGAGAGAATGCGCAGGGCGGCCTTGAGATCGTGGACCAGCTTGGGTGTTTGCTCATCCCCCAGCAGCGTGCGCAGGGCGTCGAGCGATGGGCCCCCGCAAAAGACGAGGACCCGGCCGGGCTCGGCGGAGACCGCGATGCGCAAGGCCGGCGGAGCCGCATCGGCCTGGGGCAAGGCATCGGGCTGGGCGAACAGCGACATGCTCCTGAGCTGCGGCTCTTCCTCTTCGATGGCTTCGCCTTCTGCCTCGGCCACTTGTTCTGCGGCGACCTCAAGCAGGGTGGTGTCGAAGGCCAGGGCGAAACCTTTGCCCTGGGCCGCTTGCACAAACCGGGTTACCTCATCGGGCGACGGATCGAGGATCGTAGTCAGCGGCGTGGCCTGCTCTTCGGGGGCCAGTTCCTTGAGCATGGTGGTGAATTCCAGCTCGTTGAAGAGAGCGCGGCAGGCGCTCACATCGGGCGCCTGGGTGAGCATTTTTTCCAGGTCGAGCGAAACCGGCACTTCACAATGAATGGTCACCAGCTCTTTGCTGAGCAGGATCATGTCGCGATTGTTTTCGAGCGATTCGCGATAGGTTTTACGTTTGACTTCCGCGGCGTGATCGAGCACCCCCTCGACGCTGCCGAACTGCTGAATGAGCTCGACCGAGCCCTTGTCGCCGATGCCGGGTGCGCCAGGGATGTTGTCAATGGAGTCGCCGCGCAGTGCCATCACATCGATGACCTGCTCCGGCGCTACACCGAGTACTTCAATCACTTTCTCGCGATCGAGAATCAGGTTGTCCTTAACAGGGTTAAGCACTTTTACCTGGCCGGTCACCAGTTGCAGCATGTCTTTGTCATTGGAGACGACGAAGACATCGTGCCCTTGCTCGGCGGCCTGTCGCGCCAGGGTGCCGATCACGTCGTCGGCTTCAAACCCTTCCGATTGCAGGATGGGAATACGAAAGGCCTCGAGCGAACGGCGGATGAAGGGCAGCTGCTGGGCCAGGTCGGGCGGCATCTCGGTGCGATTGGCTTTGTAGCCTTCGTAGTCGATTTCATCAAAGGTCTGGGTTTTGATATTCCACTTGCGCACGGTGGCGATGGTGCGGGAGCGCTCGTCGCGAAACACCGCGCCGCTTACATCGAACACGGCGGCAAAGTACTCCGGTTGGAAATCGCGGCGTAGCTTGTTGATCATGTTGACGAAGACAAATGTTGCAGCAGTCGGCA
Organism: uncultured Acidobacteriaceae bacterium; assembly: GCA_963834445.1. Taxonomy (GTDB): domain Bacteria; phylum Acidobacteriota; class Terriglobia; order Terriglobales; family Acidobacteriaceae; genus PALSA-350. The sequence continues at coordinate 81,537 of CAWIBU010000009.1, read as the reverse complement.
CGCCGCTGCGCGTGGACATGGGCCGCTGACGCTGCATGGCGTGATAGGCGCGAAAGATGAACGACATCGCGTCGAGCAGAAAGACGGGCTTCCTGGGGTTTGCAGCTATTTGGGTGGGCGACGCCATTAATTAGTCGAGCAGCTTCTTGATTTCATTCATGTCGAAAGTGATTCCCTTTTCGGCGTGGGAGAAGGTGTTGTTGGGGATGATCTGCCCATCCTGGTAGCGAGAAAAAGTGCTCTCTTGCGGATCGATGACCCAGATCTCCGGGATACCCATGATGCGGTAGTCTTCCAGTTTGCGTCCTAAAGAATGCAAGCTGTCTTGCGAAGACAGGATCTCAAATACAGCGAGTGGAGGATGCGTGATGATCTGTTCCTTTGGTTGGCTTCGATCCAACAGCGTGACGTCCGGAACGCGAAAGGTTGTGGCCGCGACCCTGATCCGCAACGGAGGCAACGTTTGAATATTCCACTCTTTTTCGTGCTCCGAAAAAGCCTTTAAAATCGCGCCCATCCACAACGAGTGGTCGTACTCTCCGGCGAAACGTTCCTTAATTTCTCCATCAACATATTCCGCGTCGGGTTCATACGAAGAGCGCAGATAGACCTCGACCGGCACATGTGTTGTGGTCGCCATAAGGCATTCCTCTCTCTCTTTTGAGGATACCCCCGATTGACCTCGGCCGGCAGGTCCCGGCTGCTCTGGCGTCTTTTCATACAATTAAAGATGTGCTGGTCTCTGACTTCGACTTCGAGCTACCTCCTGAGCTGATCGCGCAACAACCTCCCGCCGAACGTGGGGGTAGCCGGATGCTGGCGTTGAGTCGTAAGACCGGCGCGTGGCAGGATTTGTGGTTCCACGATTTGCCGCAATTGCTGCGTGCGGGCGATGTGCTGGTGTTGAATGACAGCCGCGTGATTCCGGCCCGGTTGTTTGGCCTTCGCCTGGCGAATGGCGTGGCGGCAGGCAAAGTGGAAGTGCTGCTGACCGAGCAGGTCAGCGAGTGGGAGTGGCTGGCGCTGTCGCGGCCGGCGCGCAGGATGGTGGTGGGCCATGAGCTGGTTTTTTCCAATGCCGAGGGAGCGAAGGCGCTGCATGCCACGGTCGCGGCCGAAGGCGAGTTTGGGGAGCGGCTGATTCGCTTTGCGCCGGTGGACGATTTTTTTGCCCGCCTGGAGATTCTGGGGCACGTGCCGCTGCCTCCTTATATCCGCCGTCCTAAGCAGACGCCCGATCAACCACAGGATCGGGAGCGTTACCAGACGGTGTTTGCGCGGCAGCGGGGATCGGTAGCCGCCCCTACCGCCGGGCTGCACTTCACGCCTGCGATTCTGGAGCAGATTCGCGCTCGCGGCGTGCACGTCGCTCACGTCACGCTCCATGTGGGGCTGGGTACGTTTCAACCGGTGCGGGTGACCGAGGTGGCGGAGATTCGTCTGCACGCGGAGCGGTATTCTTTGCCGGAAGAAACGGCCCGCCTGGTGAATGCCGCGCTGACAGACGGGCGCCGCGTCGTGGCGGGTGGCACGACCACCGTGCGAGTACTGGAGCATTGCGCGGCGATCGGCAGGCTGGAGGCCCATAGCGGCAGTACACAAATTTTTCTCTCTCCGGGATCCCGTTTCGCGGTCGTGGGGGCTCTGCTTACCAACTTTCATTTGCCGCAGTCGACCCTCCTGATGCTGGTGAGTGCGTTTGCCGGAAAAGAGAAAACTCTGGCCGCTTACCGCCATGCGGTGGAGAGCGGTTACCGGTTCTTTTCTTATGGCGACTGCATGTTCATTGCTTAGGCAAAGTGATGCTCAGCGTTGAGGCGGGCGCGCTCAAGGGCTTCTTCCACTTCCAGCCGCTTGGCTTCGAGAACAAGTGGGTCGTCGGTCTGGGGCACCTCGACGTCGCGGCCCCAGCTGATGGCTACGCGAGAGAAGGGCTTGGGAATGAGAAAGCGATCCCAGGAGCGCAGCAGCCAGGCTTTTTCCGGGTGGGCGTAGAAAATGCCGATGGGGTAGCCGGTCAGCTGAGATAGCTTGATCGCGCCAGGCTTGACCTTATAGATGGGGCCGCGGGGTCCATCCGCAGTAAAGACGGCAGGGTTCCCTCGTCCGACGGCCTTGGCCAGCGCGAGCAGGCCGCTGCCTCCGGAGCGGGTGCTCGATCCGCGCGCGGTCAGAAACCCGAGCCGCTCGATCGTGCGCGCAATCAACTCACCATCGAAGCTTTGGCTGATCAGCACGGCAGGTTTGAATCGATCGTGGAAATAGCAGGCGCAGGGAATAAGACAGCGATGCCAGAAACACCACACCTGCAAGGCGGGTGGCGTTGCCGGCGCCGCACCCGGCTCGACCACGACTTCGTAACGCAAGGTGCGGTCGAGTATCCGCAGTAACCGTGCTACCAGGCGCGGAACAATCGCCAGGGTAAGCCGCTGGCTGTAGGTGAAACTCTGGTTCACCGAGCGATTCTACAGGCACGCCACCTTGGTAATGTGCCCTTACGGTCCATTCGCCACCTGTTTTGTTGCAGATACAGCTTGTTCGGCGGTTCGCGACAATGTTGACGCGCTGAAGGTAACCATATCGTCGGGCGGGTGGGCATCGCCGGTCCCCCCTTTGTTTGGGGGTAATAGTGAGATTGGCGCATTTCCGAGCTGGCGGCGCGGGCGTATACACATACTCATTATGAATACACCCAAGGTTGTTTTGACTGCGCGTAACTATTCTCTGCCGAGATCTGGTAAACCGTCCCTCGAAGACAAGCTGGATCGAGTTTTTCAAATGGCCGAACATGTCGACGCAAAGTGCGTTTATATGTTTGACGCTGCCAGCCACCGCCGGCGCCCGGGTCTTGCCGCCAGGTAGTTGAGCGCACGGGCGGCACGGATCCGAGCCCCACAGAATACCGGAGCTGGGGCACCCGGAGATCTGTGACCCCGGAGAGAGTCTTTTCGGCGGCGCTGATAGCATCGCTGATGTGCTATTGACTCTGGAAACGCCCCTTCAGTTCGTCAAGGGCATCGGCCCGCGCATTGCGCAGACGCTGCTGGATCGGCGCATTACCACCATTGAAGACCTGCTCTACCACCTGCCCTTCCGCTACGAAGACCGTCTCCGCCCCCAGGCTATCGAAGAGCTGAAGCCGGGCGAGATGGCCAGCCTGATCGGCCAGGTACGGGGCATGAGTCTGTTGCGCACCCGGCGCATGCTCATTTTTGAGATGACGGTAAGCCAGGGCCTGAGCAGCCGAGTCAAGTGCATGTGGTTCCATGGCGCCTACCTGAAAGACCGCTTCAAGCCAGGACAGTGGGTTGCCCTGTACGGCAAAGTGGAAGCCTCCCGTAGCAGCAATAGCTTCAAGATGATCCAGCCCCAGGTGGAAGTCCTGCCGGATGACCACGACGATGAAGAGTCGAAGCTGCTGGAGGTGGGCCGCATCGCGCCGGTCTATGAGACGCTGGGCAGCAAGCTGGCGTCGCGCTGGCAGCGGCGCGTGATCTGGCGGGTCCTGGAGGATCTGAAGGGGCGCATCCCGGAAACGCTGCCGGCGGCGCTTTGCCGCCGGCTGGGGTTGCCCAACCGCGAAGAAGCCCTCCGCCAGGCCCACTTTCCAGAGGCCGGCACCGCCATGAGCGAGCTGCAAGCCTGGGCAACGCCGGCCCAGAAACGGCTGATCTTCGAAGAGTTTTTCTTTCTCGAGCTGGGCCTGGAGCTGAAGCGTAAAAAGCTTCGCGGGCGGCAAGGCATTCCCTTCGCAACCAATGACGCGGTGCGGGCAGCGCTGCGGCAGGTACTTCCCTTTCACCCCACGAAAGCGCAAAAGACGGCCCTGGGTGAAATTGTGGCGGATATGCGGGCGCCCGAGCCAATGCGCCGTCTGCTGCAAGGGGATGTGGGTTCGGGCAAGACCATCGTAGCCCTGCAGGCAATGCTGGTAGCCATCGAGAACGGATACCAGGCGGCGCTGATGGCGCCCACAGAGATACTAGCAACCCAGCATTATCTGGCCGCGCGCAAGCTCCTGGAACGGTCGCAACAACATTACAAAGTGGTTCTGCTGACCGGGTCGCTGGATGAGGATCGCAAGCGGGCGAGCCGCCGAATGATTGCGCGGGGCGAGGCGCAATTGGTGATAGGCACCCACGCGCTGATCGAAGAGAGTGTGGATTTCGCGAAACTGGGCCTGGTGGTAGTCGATGAACAGCATCGCTTCGGCGTGCTGCAGCGCTTTCGCCTGATGCAGAAGCCGAACGCAGGCGAACCGGATGTACTGGTGATGACCGCGACGCCTATCCCGAGAACCCTGGCGCTTTCACTCTATGGCGATCTCGATCTCAGTGTGCTCGATGAGTTGCCACCCGGCCGCACGCCGATCACGACCCGCCAGGTAGCAGACGAGCACGCGGATGAGATATGGGCCATGGTGCGCGAGCAAGTGAAGATGGGGCATCAGGCATACGTGGTTTATCCGGTGATCGAGGGAGCGAAAGAGGATCAGCCTGAATTGGATTTTGCCGCCGGCGAGCCGGAGCCGGAGGTGGCCGCACCGGTAGCCAAAACCAGGAAAAAGGCCGGGACCGCAGGCTTGCTGTTCAAGCGGGTTTCGCCGGCGTCTGGCCCTTCGCTGAAGGCCGCGACCGAGATGTATCAGGAGTTGAAGGTCGGCGCGCTCGAAGGTCTGCGCCTGGGCCTGCTGCATGGGCGGCTGGATGCGGATGAGAAAGAGATCATCATGCGCCGATTCCAACGCCGGGAAGTAGATGTGTTGATTGCCACCACGGTGATCGAGGTGGGTGTTGATGTGCCCAATGCAACCATGATGGTGATCGAACACGCCGAACGGTTCGGGCTGGCCCAGATGCATCAGCTGCGGGGACGGGTCGGCCGTGGCAGTGGCCGCTCGCATTGCATTCTGATGACGGGTGGGAAAATCTCACCCCAGGCGAGTGAGCGTCTGGCGGCGATGGTGCGCACGCAGAATGGCTTTGAGCTGGCCGAACTGGATTTACAGTTGCGCGGCCCGGGAGAGTTTTTTGGCACGCGGCAGGCGGGCCTGCCGGATTTTCGGGTGGCCAACCTGGTGCGCGACCGGGATCTGCTGGAACTGGCGAAGAAGGAATCGGCGCGGTTTGTGGCCGCAGGGGATGAGATCAGCGAAGCCGAGAAAAGCAGGGTATGGAGCCGGCTGCGGGAGGCATGGCAGCGACGCTATGGGCTGGTGGATGCGTAAATCAGGCAGCGAAGCTGTGATTGCCGCCGAACTTGGTCTCCAGTTCCTCTTCTTTGACCATCCAGATCTGCAGTTGCACTTTGATGATCTCGAGCGAGCAGATGTAACGGGTGGCGGCGTCGAGGGTCGCGCCATCCACAGCCGGCAGCTTGCGCGTGTTGAGGTCGAAGACGTGCGGGGTGCAGCGGCAAAGCTCAGTCAGCAAGGCATGCGACGTCGCCGTGAGCTGTAGCCCGACGGAGACCAGCGTGCTGTAGATCTCGACACAGATGTCGCGGGGAAATTCAAACACAAAACGAGCAGTCCCGGGCTGGATGTAAGAGCGGCTGCGAATCCACGCCCCACAGTCTGGAATGAGGCCGCTGAGTCTGGGCACAACCAGCGACTGATCTTCGGGCAAGAGCGCGGTCAGATAAAGAACGTCATCGAGATAAGTTTCAGCCATAGGGATTTCGAGTCGGTAAGGTCGTTGCGAATCTTGAATATACCTCGCTTGCAGTATTGATCGGCGTGTTGCCGGCAATCTTCAACCGCAGGACAGGTACTACGGTCAGGCGTACGGGTCACCTGCCAGGTGCTGCAAGGTGACCCGGAGTGGACCCATGGTAATGTGATCAGCATGTTGATCGGTACGGGCGTGGACTTGATCGAAATTGAGCGCATTGCGCATTCGATCGAGCGCTACGGCGATCGCTTTCTGCATCGAATTTATACCGAGGATGAAATTGCGTACTGCCGCCGCAAACGGTCGAGCGCAGAGAGCTTTGCGGCTCGGTTTGCGGCCAAAGAGGCAGGCGCCAAGGCGCTCGGAACCGGCATCAGCCGCGGGGTTACCTGGAATGAGTTTGCCGTGGAGCGCGCACCGGGGGGCCGGCCGGTGCTGGCGCTCAGCGGACGGGCTGAAGTGCTGGCGAAGGAGTTGGGGGTGAAGAACATCTCACTCTCGCTGACGCATACGGGCGCGATGGCGCTGGCAATGGTGGTGATGGAGGGATAGGGATAATGTTGGGCTCCGCGCCATCTTGCAACAATCCATTTGTGTGAGATAAGGCACACTGCAGGTCGTCCGCGAGTGCCAGATGGGTGGGCCCAGGGCTCGTTTGTGGGGCACCGTCAGTGCTATTTGATATGCTCAGTCCGAGCGGAAAATACTAAGGAGCCCGGTGCCAAGCCAGCAGGAAGTCCAGTGGTCACAATTAAAGGTGGGCGTGCTGGTTATTGTGGCATTGGCGGCCTTGACGGCCCTCATCTTCCTCATGACCGGCAGCACAGGCGGTATTTTTACCGGCAAGATCGTACTTCGCTCCTATTTTGAGAACGCGGCCGGCGTGAAAGTTGGGGCTCCAGTGAACCTGGAAGGCTTCACCGTCGGGAATGTGACCAAGATCGCGATTGTCCCCGAGCGCAAACTGACCCCGGTTGAGGTGACCTACAAGATCGGCGCCAAGTACCGGGAGGCCGTGCATACGGATTCAACGTCGAGCCTGGAAACGATCGGTGTGCTGGGCGACACGGTCGTGGACATCAATAGCAAGACGGCCACTGGGCCCGCCGTCCAGAACAACGCTGAGCTCAAAACCAATGAAACTCCCAACCTCTCGGATGTCATCAAGTCAAGCCAGGGCACAATCGAGCAGTTGAATACCATTTTGGCCAAAGTCGACCACCTGGCCGATTCGCTGAACTCGACCAAGGGCTCGATCGGTGAGCTGATCAATAATCCTGATCTTTACAACAAGGCGACGTCTACGTTAAATCAGCTTTCGGCATTGGTGGACACGGTCGCGAACGGCAAAGGGTCCATCGGCAAGCTGGTGGCCGATGACACGCTGTACAACCACATCAACGACACGGTGGCCAAGTTGGACAAGATGGCTACCAGCCTGGATGAGGGCAAAGGCACGATTGGCAAGCTGTTGAAAGACGAGACGCTGGCCAACAACCTGAACCAGTCCGTATCGAGCGCCAACCAGCTTCTGGCCGACATCAATGCCGGCAAAGGCGGCTTGGGGATGATCGCCAAAGACCCCAAGTTCGCCGCCAAGCTGCGCGATACCGTCGACAAACTCGATTCAGTGCTGAACCGGGTTGATAGCGGCCAGGGAACGATTGGCCAACTGGTCGTCAACCCCTCTCTTTACAACAACCTCGACCAGTCACTCACGGAGACCAGGGGACTTATTGGGGCAATCCGCGAGAACCCTAAAAAGTACCTGACCTTCCACGTGAAGGTTTTCTGATCGAGTCTCTGGTGCAGGAGACTATGAAGTCAGTTGCAACGGTGATCGCCCTCTGGTTGGGCAGCTGCATTGTCCACGCGCAAAGCAAAGTCGTGCCGCCGGAGCCAAAAGCCCCGCAAAGTTTTGACCTGACGTCGATCGACAAGACGGCTGATCCCTGCAGCGACTTCTATCAATATGCCTGCGGCAACTGGGCAAAGAACAATCCCATCCCGCCGGACCAGACGGCCTGGGGACAGTTCGCCGAGTTACGTGAAAGAAATGACTGGCTGCTGTATCGCGAGCTGGAGACGGCGGCGATTGCATCGCCCAAGCGAACCCCGCTGGAGCAAAAGTACGGGGACTTTTATGCCTCCTGCATGAATACAACGCTGGCCGATCAAAAAGGTGTGACCCCGCTGCAACCGACCCTGGACACGATCAACGCCTGGAACGATAAGCAGCAGCTGGGAGCCCTGCTGGGGACGCTCGAGATCAGAGATGGGGTGAGCGGGCTTTTCAGCTTCGGAGTAGGGCAGGACCAAAAGGACTCAACCCAGCAAATTGCCATAGCCGGGCAGGCTGGGCTGGGCCTGCCGGACCGCGATTACTACCTGCAGCAGACGCCGGCGCAACAGAAGATTCGCGAAGAGTACGTGGCCCACATGACGCGGATGTTCACCCTGGCCGGCGACACCCCGGAACGGGCAGCTAGCGAAGCCAGGACGGTGATGGCGATCGAAACCGCACTGGCACAAGGCTCCGTGGCACGTACCGATTTGCGAGACCCGGCCAAGCGGTACCACATGATGACGCTCGCGGAGTTTGGCAAGTTGACACCCGACTTCGACTGGCAGGCCTATCTGCAGGGCATCGGCATGGGCCCCTTCCAGACTTTGAACGTGTCTACACCGGATTTCTTCCGCACCATGAATGGGTTGATTGCCAGCCAAAGCGTGGAGGCGTGGAGGAGTTACCTTCGCTGGCGCGCCCTGCATGGCGCGGCTACCTGGATGTCGAACGCTTTTCTGGAGGAGAACTTCAAGTTCTACGGAACGGTGTTGACGGGCCAGAAAGAGATCTCGCCGCGCTGGAAGCGCTGCACCCGGGCAACCGATGGGGCGCTCGGAGAGGCTGTTGGGCAAGACTGGGTGAAGACGTACTTCAGCCCGGAAAAGAAAGCCAACATGCTCAAGCTGGTGCATGCGCTGGAAGCGGCGATGGCGCAGGATATTGAGCAACTGCCCTGGATGTCAGAGGCGACCAAAAAGACTGCGCTCGAGAAGCTGGCCCTGATCCGCAACAAGATCGGGTATCCGGAACATTGGCGAGACTACTCGACCCTCGAGGTCAAGCGAGACGATCTCCTGGGGAATATTGACCGCGCCATGATCTTCGAAGATCGCCGCAACCTGGCCAAGTTGGGCAGGCCGGTGGACGAGACGGAGTGGGACATGACGCCGCCGACCGTGAATGCCTACTACAGCCAGGGCTTTAACGACATCAACTTCCCCGCGGGTATCCTGCAACCTCCTTTTTATGATTTCTCCAAGGATGCCGCCGTCAATTTTGGGGGGATTGGGGTGGTGATAGGCCATGAGATGACCCATGGCTTCGACGACCAGGGGAGCAAGTATGACGGACATGGCAACGTGCGCGAGTGGCAGACGCCGGAGGATCGTAAGGCCTTTACCGAGCGCACGGAGTGCGAGGTGAAGGAGTATGGGAACTTCGAGACGGTGCCGGGGGTTAAGCTGAATGGCCACCTGACACTGGGCGAGAATACCGCCGATAACGGAGGTCTGCGACTAGCTTACCTGGCATTGATGGACACACTGGCTAAGGATCCGGGAACGGTTCCGGCAAAGGTCGACGGCTACACGCCGGAGCAGCGGTACTTTCTGGCCTTTGGGCAGGTTTGGTGCGGGACCGTGCGGGAACAAACAGCACGCAGTTACGCCCTGATCGATCCCCATTCTCCGGGACGATTCCGCGTGAATGGGTCGGTACAAAACTTCGATGAGTTCGGCAAGGCATTTAACTGCAAGAAGGGCGCTCCGATGTATCCGCAAAATGCGTGCCGGGTGTGGTGAGCCGGCCTGCGATTAAATGGAGGCTGCAAGGGTAAATCTCTGCGGCAATTGGCTCTTTAAGGTTGCCGGAGCATGCCCCAACCGGGCCACTGCTCTAGCCGAAAGTGGTTATAGCTTTTACAATTGGCAGTACGATCCAGTTTTTTATAGTTTAGCTGCCAAGGCAGCCCTAGACCGCGACAGCGACCAGGATGAAGGAAGCGCATGAAGTTCAGGAAATTCGGCCGGATCACTCTGGCCCTGGTGGTATCCCTTGGAACGGGCTTGGGAGTTACATCCTGCAGTTCAGATCACACAGTCGGTTTTATGTATGTCACCGGCCTGCAATACAGTCAGATCACAGGCTTCCAAATCGATAACAATTACGGCAACCTGGTGCAGACGCCTAACTCTCCTTATGGATCTGGCGGCTACAATCCCACCAAAGATCTGATAACCAACGCCGGGAAATTTCTCTATGTCCTGAACGCGGGGTGCGGAGGAACCGGGCAGGCGGCTTGCGCGTCGGGCGTGGATCCCAGCAATGCAGGGCCGAACATCTCGCTGTTCACGGTCGGCGGCAAAGGGGCCATCAGCTATCAGGCCAGCTATACCAGTCAGGGCAACCAGCCAATCTCCATCCTGGCGGACTCCTCCGGCACCCATTTGTTTGTGCTCGATTCAACGGTTCCCGACCCCACCACCTGCAAAGGTTATGTGCCTGGGAATGCGGCAACCATCTGCGGAGACATCACTGCCTTCAACATCGACCCCAACACGGGCAGGCTTTCGCTGATCACGAACACGACGGTGAAGAATTCCAACGGCACCAATTTGTCCTATTTCCCGGTCGGAAGCGGGCCGATTGAGTTTTATCTCATCCCCAGCGGCACCTACCTCTACACCATCGAGGCGGGTAGCGGCAGTACCAACGATCCTTCACAGGCCGTGTTTGTGTACGGGCAGAGCGCGGGTCAGTTGACCCTGACGCAGAACACGCCTATTCCGACGGGTGCGACGCAACTTGCATACATTTATGCGAGCCCGAAATACGTCTATTTGATTGACGACGAGAACGGGGCGAACAGCGGTCAGATTTTGCCCTATACCGTCGGCACCAACGGCGCCCTGCAATCGCTGGTCGGCGGCCAGGTAAACAATGCCGGCACGGTCGCCAACCCGAAGACCATGATTGTCGATCACCAAAGCAAGTTTCTCTACCTGGCGAATCGAGGACCAAACCTGACGCCGACCAGCCCGGCGAGTTCGGTGAGCGCTTACTTTATCGATCCCGTCACCGGCCGGTTGACCACGCTTTCCGGCGGGTCGAGCAACACCAGCACCACGTTTGGCTCTGGCTCCAATCCACAGTGCATTCTTGAGGATCCGTCGAACCAGTACATCTACACCGCTAACTTCGCCGATAACACGGTGACCGGGGCGGTGATTAACACCACGACCGGGACCTTGACCACGCTACGCAGAGCCCCATCAGGTGGGTTTGTTTCCACTCCTCAGCCAACCTGGTGCGCTGCCAGCGGCACGTTGTTCTAGGGTTTTTCCGGAAGTGTTTTGTGCGGACCCGGCTCCAGGCGCAAGTGGCCGAAAGCCGGTCCAAGCTTTTACAATGTATTAGGACTCTAAAGACTCTCTATCCATAGCTCTGCTGCGAGCTGCAGCCCTGCACCCTGTTTTCGTTGGGCCAGGATGAAGGAAGCGCATGAAGTTCAGTAAATTCGGCCGGGTCGCACTGGTCTCAGTTGTATCCCTCGGTCTTGGTTTCGGAGTTATTGCGTGCGGACCCAGCAACACGATTGACTTTCTTTACGTCACGTCTTCAAAAAATAACCCAGGACAGGTCAACGTCTACAAGGTCGACAGCCAGGCGGGCACGTTGTTTGCCATCCCCGACTCACCTTACTCATCGGGCGGCCGAAACCCGGTGGCAGACGTTGCGTCCCCCAACGGCAAAAACCTATACGTGATCAATCACGACGACAATACGCTGGTCGAATTCGCGATTGGCACCGACGGCAAGCTTTACCCACAACAGACGTGCAACACGCCAGGTAGTTTTCCGACCCAATTGGCGGTCAATAAGGCCGGGACTTATCTCTACGTAGTAGAGACGTACCAGCCCAATTTCAGCACCAATATTCCCGGTCCGGGTGCGTTGGTGGTTTACCCCATCGATGCCACGGGTCAACTGGGCGCAACCGGCAGCCTGTGCACCCCGATTGCAAACGGCAGCAAAGCCTTTTTCCCGGTGGGCAACAACCCGGTATCTGTGAATGTGCTGGCCAGCGGGGCTAATGTCTACGTGGCCAACGAGACCGACGCAACGCTCTCCGCGTTTACGGTGGGCTCAAGTGGCGCGCTCAGCCTGATCGGTACCTTTCCGGTGGGCGTCGCTCCTAATGCGACGTCCAGCGACCCGACCAGCAAGTTTCTCTACGTGACCGATGGCGCGGCGAACCAGATGATCGGGTTCCTGGTGCAGCCGAACGGAACACTGATCGCCATGCAGACCCCCTTCAAGACAGATAATCTTCCCGATGCGGTGGAAGTGGATCCTCGCGGCATTTATGTTTACGTGGCCAACTATAACTCCAACGATGTGAGCGCTTACACCATTGATCGCGCAACCGGCAACGCCACCCAGGTCTCCGGCTCCACGACCTACGCGGTGGATGCCGGCCCACTCTGTATCCTGATCGAACCGGCGGAGGGACGTTACATTTACACGGCGAACTTCCTGGGCAACACGGTGTCGGGGCTGTTCCTGAACCCCTCGACAGGGTCGCTCTCAGCGGTGCAGAATACGCCCTTCAGGGCAGCCGGGCAGCCGACCTGCTCAGCCGCAATCACCCATGGCAACCACTCGGTTGAAGTGGTCCAGCCGTAATTCCTGGATTGCAAAAGAGCCACACGCATGGCGTGTGGCTCTTTTTTGTGCGCTGTCTCCGCGACGGGCCGCAAAGAGGCTGACGTATTCTTAACTCAGTATCAGAACACCCATTGCTTGCAGCCGGTTCTGTCAGGAGCGCATCGTTGTTCAATTGGAAAGAAGAGAAGCGTTGGAACGCTTCTCTGATCGTGGTCGTAGGGATCGCCGCCGTCATCTACCTCTCAAGTATTTTGTCGCCGCCCTCGCTCATGGACGATACCGACGCGGTGGAAGCACAAATTGCCCGCACCATGATGGTTTCCGGCGATTGGGTGACTGCGCGCATTGATGGGGTTCTGTACCTGGAGAAGTCGCCCTTATCGTGGTGGCTCACTGATATTGGCTACAAGGTATTTGGCTTTCACGATTGGTCTGGGCGGCTCGCCTTCGCGCTCACGTCCATTGGGCTCGCCTGGTTGACCGCCGTCTTCGGTAAATGGGCGTTTGGCAGACGCTCCGGCTTCTATGCCGGTCTGGTCATGGCAACGTGTATCGGGCTCTGGCTGTTTACCCGCATTCTCATTCCCGATGTGATGCTCACCTTTGTCATCACACTTGCCATGTGGGCGTTTCTTCGTGTTTTTGAGGAAGACGAGCCACATCCCACCGCCTGGTCGCGCGTCTTCTTTGTCTCTCTTGCCCTGGGCCTGATGTTGAAGAGCCTGATCGGTGTCGTCTTCCCGATTGGGGCGGCCATCCTGTTTCTGTTATTCACGGGACAATTGCGGTCCTGGTCGACCTGGAAGCGGCTCCATCCGATTTCCGGAACAGCGCTCCTTCTCTTGATTGCCGCCCCCTGGCATATCCTGGCCACGCTTCACAATCCTCCTTATTTCGCCTGGACGCTGACCAGCATGGCAGGCCACTATCACGGATTTTTGTGGTTCTACTTCATCAACGAGCAGCTGCTCCGGTTCCTTAACCTGCGCTACCCGCGCGACTACGACACCGTACCCCGGGTATGGTTTTGGCTTTTTCACCTGGTCTGGCTCTTTCCCTGGAGCGTCTATCTACCAGCTGTCAGCAGGCTTTCTTTCAAACCCAATGATCGCGCGGGGCGAGCCCGGCTCCTGGCCCTGTGTTGGATTGGCTTTGTGCTGGTCTTTTTCACCTTTTCGACCACGCAAGAGTACTACTCGATGCCCTGTTATCCCGCGTTCGCCCTGCTGCTGGGCTCGGCCATGGCTGGAGACAACAGTTGGGTACGTGGCGGGACGCGAGCGCTCAGTGTGGTGTCTGGGGTGGCCGCGCTGGCTTGTTTCGCAATCCTGTTTGCCGTGCGCCAGGTGCCGACGCCGGGCGATATCACCATGGCGCTGGTGCCGCACCCCAATGCCTACAAGCTGTCGCTCGGCCACATGGAAGATCTTACGTTGAGCTCATTTGCCTATCTGCGCACACCGCTGATCATCGCCGGCCTCGCTTTCCTATTGGGTGCAATTGGCGTGTTGCGCGCACAAGGCTTCGCTGGATTACGTCGTGCTTACCTGGCGGCGGCGTTGATGATGATTATCTTCTTTCAGGCTGCCCGCCTGGCCATGGTCAAATTTGATCCCTTGCTCTCTTCGCGAGACCTGGCGCGGGATATTCTGCGAGATCCGCCCGGGAAGATCATTCTCGATCACAGCTATTACTGGTTTTCATCGATTCCGTTTTATACAGGGGAACCAGTGCTCTTGCTGAACGGCCGCTGGAACAACCTGGAGTATGGCTCGAACGCACCGAACGCTCCGGACGTGTTTATCGACGACACCCGGTTGCGGGATATGTGGTCGCAGTCGCAGCGCTACTACCTGATTGCGAAAGCGAACCAGATGGAAAGGTTCACCAGTCTTCTGGGTCAGAACCGCATTCAGATTTTGGACCGGAGCGGGGGCAAAGTGCTGTTGACGAATATGCAGTGCTGCGGCGAGAGTCATTAGTCAATAGCAGTCACTCCGCTACCGGCCGGATTTTGTTTTGCCAACAGCTCTCGAACTGAATCCAATGGGCCAGATGCCATTTGCTGCTATCGCGATCCGCGTGGTCCTGTTCATAGCCTGCCTCGGGTTAGGTGGAAGCTGTTGGGGGCAGGCGTTGCCCGAGAACCCATCGCCGCAGGTGGCGACGCCGCCAACCTTTCTGGCGAGATTGGCGCAGTTCTATCGCCGGGACTGGCATGGGACGGCGCCCCCGGGACCGGCCCCGGCGAGGCGCGGCCTGCCCTCCCCGCTCGCGTCCCCACCCTTCCCAAACTCTGACTGGTCGTATGGCGGCTCGCCCGTGATCGGCGAGGCGGACACCAACAGTTATCCGCTGATGAGCGCCTGGAACAACAATCGAAGCCGCACCAAGGTTTACGGCTGGGTGGAACCGACACTCAACTTCAGCACGTCCGCCAACAGCAATGCGCCGGTTGCCAACGATGTTTACTCCAATCGCTTCGAGATGAATCAACTGATCGTCTATGTGGAGCGGCTACCGGACTCGGTGCAGCGCACCCACGTGGATGTTGGCTACCATCTGACCGCTTTTTATGGCACCGATTACAAGTACACCACCGACAAGGGATATTTGAGCAGCCAGCTGCTGGTGCACAACCATCAATATGGCTTCGATCCCATTTTGGAGTACATCGACATATACGTGCCTAAGGTCGCGAAGGGAATGAATATCCGGGTGGGACGGTTTATTTCCATCCCCGGAATTGAAGCACAGCTCACCCCGAACAACTACATGTTCAGCCATTCGTTGTTGTACGCGATCGATCCGTTCACCGATACGGGGGTGCTGGCGACGGTGCAGCTGAACGATCGCTGGTTGGTGCAGGCGGGGATCACAGGCGGCCACGACGTTGCACTTTGGACCAACGATGCGCAGCCCACGGCAACGGCTTGCGTTAGCCACACCACGGCTTCGGTGAATGACAATCTTTATCTGTGCGCGAACGGCATCAACGATGGCAAGTACGCGTACAACAACCTGCAGCAATACGATGGCACCTGGTATCACCGGTTTTCGAAGACATGGCATACGGCCACGGAGGCTTACGTGATGTACCAGCGGGACGTGCCCAGCGTGAGTGGGCCCATCAAGCCACAAGCGAACAATTACGGGGCCACCTGCCGCCCAGGGCTTGCGACTTGCTTTGCGCCCGAGTATGCGGCGGTGAATTATGTATTGAAGCAGCTATCCGATCATGACTTTATCGGGTTCCGCAGCGACTTGCTCAATGACAAGAAGGGCCAGCGCACCGGAGTGAATACCAAGTACACAGAGAACACGTTCATGCTGAGCCACTGGATTGGGACAACCGTGCAGATGCGGCCGGAGATTCGCTTCGACCACGCCTGGGATCGCAAATCATACGACCGCGGGAATCGCAAGAGCCAGCTGGTGGTGGCGAGCGATTTGATCTTTCATTTTTGAACTATTCCAGGTTGGTCACCGGGATCGAAGCGGCAGTCTAAAAGATGGACTGCTGTGGTGCTGTATCAGGGCACGAACTTTAGTCGGGCCTTAAGAGGGTAAGAGAGAATTGTGCTTGAGAGCCTGTGTGGGAACGGGAGAGAGCAAACCGCAGATCTCTCCACTGCGCTGCGCTCCGGTCGAGATGACAAAGTTGTTGCGGTACTTAGAGCCGTTTCCCGTGGAAAATCGGCCGATAGGTAGCCACAACTTTGTCATCTCGACCGGAGCGCAGCGCAGTGGAGAGATCTGCGGTTTGCTCTTCCCGTTCTCACACATACTCTCAAGCCCCTGTGGCTGCGCAGCCCCGGTGCTAAGCGCGAGTCTCTTAGGCGGGGCGGGCGGGGCTTGGCTGCAGGCGACGGAGGATCCAGCCGCGGCCTGGGCGCTCGATGAATCTCTTGGTGAGCAGGGCGGCGATCACCAGGAGCAGGTACGAGATCCAGGGATCGAAGACGATCAGGCCGCTCTTTTCCAGCAGATGCGAATCGTGCAGTAAGGTCCAGAGGTTGAAGTGCAGCAGGTACAAACAATAACTGGCCTCACCGATGGCGATGAAGGGGAGCAGCCCGAAGAAGCCGGCGATCTGGTTGCGACCGGCCAGGCAAAGGATGACGCCCCCAAACAAAGGCATCAGCAAACCATCGTGCATGGCAACATAGGGCAGACGGTCTCCCACGCAAAGAAGCAGATAGATCGCTACAAAACCAACCAGCCCAGCTGCAATGCGCTTGCGGCTCTCGGGACGAATCTTTTCATTCAAGAAGCCCAGAGCCATGCCAAAGACGAACGATGGCAGATGCTGTAGCGGCATGAACTTCAAGGCACGGATCCAGATTCCCACGGAGTAGCGATCGGGATGGAGGTCGCCGTCGGGATGGAAATGCATGTACAACGCAGGCAGCACCAGGCCGGCCAACCAGGCTGCGCACAGAATCAGCAGCATGGAGCGCACCCGGTGTGGACGGCGGCGGGTGATCAGCCAGGGAAACAGAAGATAGAAAAAGGCCTCGGTAGACATCGTCCACGCCGGCGTGTTCCAAAAGGTGGAGAGGACCGGGTGCCATCCCTGCAGCAGGAGCGGCGTGAGGATCAGGCCCAGGCTAAAGTCCATTTTGGTGTGAGCATTTACCTCCTGCGCCAGCATACCGGCGGAGAGCAAAAGGCTGAACGCGTAGACCGGATAGAGGCGGGAGAAACGGGCGGACCAGAAGCTGCGCGCGGTGAGCTTTCCCTGTTGGGCGCGGTCGGCATAGTTGTAAGTCAAAATGAAGCCCGAAAGCAGCAGGAAAAAGCTGACCGAAATGTAGCCGCCATTCACGACCGGGCTCAGCGGCCCAAAGCTGTGGGGGTCGGCAAAATGGAAGAAGACCAGATTGAGAGCCGCGAAACAGCGGATGCCCGTGAGGGCCGGCAATTGGGAGCGACGCGGCGACGCAAGCGCAGCCGGGGGCACCAGCGTGGGACCTGCTGGGGCGTGTGTCGCCTGGGCCTGCCTTGCAGGGGCCGAACTTTCTGGGGCCTGAAGTGCTGGGGGGCGTTCCGCTACTGTGCTCTGCGGGGTCAGGCGGTCACCAGAGAACCGACCTTTTCTCCGCTTACTACGCGCAGGATATTTCCTGGGCGGTTCATATTGAAAATGATCATCGGCAAATTATTGTCCTTACACAGGCTCACAGCAGTGCTGTCCATTACTTTTAGACCGAGCCGGAGGATTTCCATGTAGGTAATTTGTTCGAATTTAACCGCATCTTTTTTAATAACAGGGTCGGCGTCGTAAATCCCTTCCACTTTAGTGGCCTTCAACAACACGTCCGCCTTGATTTCCATGGCGCGCAGCGAGGCGGCGGTATCGGTGGAGAAGTAGGGATTGCCCAGGCCAGCCGCAAAAATAACCACGCGTCCCTTCTCCAGATGCCGGATTGCCCGCCGCCGGATGTATGGCTCGGCTACCTGATTCATCTCGATGGCGGACATGACGCGGGTCTGGACTTCGCACTTCTCGAGCGCATCCTGCAGGGCAAGGGCGTTGATCACAGTAGCAAGCATGCCCATCTGGTCGGCGGAAACGCGGTCCATCATGCGCGCCTGTTCGGCGACGCCGCGGAAGAAGTTGCCTCCACCGACGACGATGGCGACCTCCACGCCCAGATCGCGGACGGCGAGAATCTCCATGGAAATCTCGTGCAGCTTGGCCACATCGACGCCGAAGCCGCGGTCGGCCGCGAGCGCTTCACCGGACAATTTGAGCAGGACTCTTTTGTACATTCATGCAAAGTATCGCACATTCGGGGGATGGGGCTGACTCCCCCGATGGGGGTGAATTGCATCGATTTGGGGCAATCTGAGCGCGATCGCGGCAGTACAATCGTTGCAACGGGGGAAGACATGGATACGGCAGATTTTGCAACCAAGGGCGACATTGCGGAAGTGAAGGAGCTTATGCAGGGGCTCATAGAGAAGACCGAGACTTCCCTGCTCACTGCTTTTTACAAATATGCAGAGGCAAGCGAACGCCGCATGTTCGCCACTGAGACAGTGACCCACACGCTCAGCGACCGGGTGGCCGCTATCGAAACGCGAATGCGCGAATGGGAAAGCAAACACTAGGATTTACAACAAAGACAGGAAAACAGGGGAAGGTTATTCCCCTGCGGTGGGCTTGATTTGGGCCACGGTCCAGACGGGATCGCCGACCTTGAAGCGGGCGAAGCGGCGGACACTAAGGTTTTCACCCAGCTTGCCAATCTTCTGCGCGATCAGATCCTTGATGGCAAAGGACTGGTCCTTGATGAAGGGCTGATCGAGCAAGCAAACTTCTTCGTAAAACTTGCTCATTTTGCCTTCTACGATCTTTTCGATGACCGCAGCCGGCTTGCCGGTGGCCGCAGCCTGGGAACGGTAAATGTCCTTCTCGCGCTCCAGGTCCGCTGCGGTGACATCTTCCCGGCGGATGTAACGCGGATCGGTCGCGGCAATGTGCATCGAAATGTCTTTCAGCAGATCCTGGAAATCCTCAGTGCGCGCGACGAAGTCGCTTTCGCAGTTGATTTCGATCAGCACGCCGATCTTGCCCCCGGCGTGAATGTAAGTGCCGACAGCGCCTTCAGAGGTGCTGCGCGACGCCTTCTTGGCAGCCGAGGCCATACCCTTCTTGCGCAGTACAACAACGGCCTGCTCGAGGTCACCCTTGGCCTCCGCAAGCGCGTTGCGGCAGTCCATCATGGGCGCGCCGGTCTTCTCGCGAAGCTCCTTGACCTGTGCGGCGGAGATATTTTCAGTCACAGTAGACATCCTCTTACAATTCCTTTGCTGGCCTGTGAACAGGCCCGAGCGTTATAGCGTTCGTTCCGCGACTTCCGGCTCATCAACGGCCGAAATCACACCAGGAGCTTTGCGAATGCCTCCACCCAGTGCGGCTTCCAGGTCGACGACTTCGGCTTCAGCGGCTGGCTCATCGGCGCCTGCTTCGAGTCCGGCTGATTCGACCGGCGCAGCCTCAAGCGCTGCATCGGCTGAAACGCCGGCTTCGCTGGCGCGCTTGTCGTTCACCATCTGCACGCCTTCCACCACGGAGTCAGAGATCTTTGAAGTGAACAGGCGAATGGCCCGCAGCGCATCGTCGTTGCCCGGGATCACATAGTCAACAACCGTGGGATCGCAATTGGTATCGACCACGGCAACCACCGGGATGCCCAGCTTACGGGCTTCCTTGACGGCAATGGCTTCATTGTTCGAATCCACGATGAATAGAGCATCGGGCAAACGGCGCATGTTCTTGATGCCGGCCAGGTTAGCCTGCAGATGCTTGCGCTCGCGCTCCAGCTTGATCACTTCTTTTTTGGTCAGCAGCTCATAGCGGCCATCGGTGGCCATCTCATCCAGTTCCTGGAGGCGCTTGACTGATTTTTGCACGGTGATCCAGTTGGTCAGCAAGCCACCCAGCCAGCGCTGGTTGATGTAGAACATGCCGCAGCGGTTCGCCTCTTCGGCAATCGCGTCCTGGGCTTGTCTCTTGGTGCCGACGAACAGAATGACCTTGCCTTGTCCCGTGAGGTCGGTGACAAATTTGCTGGCTTCCTTGAACATCTTCAAGGTCTTTTGCAGGTCAATGATGTAAATTCCGTTGCGCTCACCGAAGATGTATTCCTTCATCCGCGGGTTCCAACGCTTGGTCTGGTGCCCGAAGTGAACGCCTGCTTCGAGCAGTTCCTTCATCGTAATTGTGGCCAAACTACCTCCTCTTGAGTTGCATCCCGGCCGGGCCGGGATTGATTTCCCTCGCCCGCTCTGACCAGCAGGGCGGGGAAGATTTTTGCTACAGACTTACCGCTTGCTGAACTGGAACCGCTTACGAGCACCCTTCTGCCCGTACTTCTTCCGTTCCTTGATGCGCGCGTCGCGCGACAGAAGGCCGTCGGCCTTCAGGGTCTTGCGCAGCTCGATGTTGAACTCGAGCAGGGCGCGGGCGATACCCATCTTGACTGCGTCGGCCTGCGCACTGACACCGCCACCCTTTACGGTCGCCAGGATGTCAAAGGTGCCGGCAAGCTCCACCAGCTCCAGGGGACGCTTGGCGGCTACCCGCTGCTCGATGGTGACGAAATAGGTGTCGTGGGGCTTGGAGTTGACGACGAAGTTGCCGGTGCCGGGGCGCAGGAAAACGCGGGCCACACTCGATTTGCGACGCCCGGTTCCGTAGTACTGAACTAAATCTGCCATGTCCGTCCTATTCTTTGCGATCTTTGCGGGAGCCGCTTAGCGGGCTGCCAATTCCAAAACTTCCGGCTGCTGCGCCTGGTGAGGATGCTTATCGCCCTTGTAAACCTTGAGCTTGGTAGCCATCTGGCGACCCATCTTGCTCTTGGGCAGCATGCCCCTGATGGCGTCTTCGACAATCTTTTCGGGGCGGCGGGCCAGGAGGCGCACAAAAGACTCTTCCCGCAAGCCGCCGGGGAAACCGGTGTAGCGGCGATAGACCTTCTGCTGGCTCTTGAGCCCGGTTAACACGATCTTCTCGGCGTTGACCACGATGACGTGATCGCCCATGTCGATGAAGGGGGTGTATTTAGGGTTGTTCTTGCCCGCCAGCCTGCTGGCAGCTTCGGTGGCCAGGCGGCCGAGCGTCTTGCCGCTGGCGTCCACGACGAACCATTTGCGGGTGATATCGTGCGAGCTCGGAAAATACGTAGACATCGTGACCTGTTCTCCCAGGGGAAACCTTGTTTCGAACACGTTGCCTGACATCCGCTGAAAACCGCGGCTGGCAAATGCTGTACGCAAACGAAAGGTTTCGCTTGATTGGCGAAGATTAGATTTGAAGCGTCTCTTCGGTCGCTTTCCTGGCAGGCTACCTGGTCGGATCGGACGGCGATTACAGACGGCCGCACGCGGCACTGCGCAAGAAGATCAGAGTAACGCAATCGGGCAATGGAGTCAACGGGGGTGGGTGTACTCCTTACGCACAAAAGAGGCATTTCCGCTTGATTCGAAACGTCATACGCTCTCCTTGGAATATCGCGGAGGATCCCCCCTCATGACCCAACGTGCCTCTGAATCCCTGGTAGCTGCACTCATCCGCATCGGGCTTTTGCTCGCTCTGGCCATCATGCTGATGGCCGAAAACGCCCAAGCGCAATCGCCCAAAGCTCAGCCTGGCTTGCACGCTGAGAGTACTCGAACCGCCCTGACGTTTTCTGGTCAGTAGTTCGAGCAAGGAGACCCAATGAAGTTTGCAAAGCAACTCTTGTCCCTGATGACCGCGGCGTTACTCTGCGGGACTTTTACCACCCTCTCGAGCGGGCAACAAACGGCCGCCGGTGCAGCGGTGGCCCCTGCTGTAGCGCCGGTATCCACGGACGCGGCGTTGCTTAAGTCGACGCCGCCTCTCACTGAGGACGCGTTGCGTGCCCGCTACGTGGGCAAGCTCATTTTTCTGCGCGGGTCCTACCTGGGCGATGATCTGAACTTTGACATGAACGGGAAAGTGAACGGCTCGCCGCAAGTTGGCTCGTTCACCCTTTCTGCCTTTGAAGTGAGAAAAGTGAAGCTTTCCAAGCACAAGCTGGAGATTGAGGCAGATCGCTACGGACTGCACTACTTCGGCGCGTTGCCGTTCGAGGACGAAAGCAAGTCGTATGACAAGGTCAAGATTTCGAAAAAGCCGGTGCATATCTCGATTGAGCGCGAGCTGATCGTGATCCCTAAAGTGAAGAAGGAAAAGAAGCAGAAGGATGCGCCTACGGCGCAGGAAGTAGCAGCGGCGCAGACGTTGAAGACGCGCGATGCGGCGGCGGCAACCACGCCGGCGCCCCTGGCGGTTCCTCCGCCGGCGGCGACCCCTGCGGCCACCTCCGAAACCTACGCTGCCCTCGCGGCCGTCTCTCCGGCGCATAGCGCCATGCTGATGAACAAGGCGCTGGACAATGTGTTTGCCAGTGACATGGATCTCCGCATGCTTTCGCACCTGCCCGACTACTGGCAACAATACTTCAACAGCAAGAGCCAACATCGGGCGTTCATGCCGGCGGACGCCAGCATCAAGGTATTGAGTGAAGGCATGATGCCGCCCAAGGTTCTGAACAGTATCGACCCCACCTCGAACGAGTATGCGCAGAAGTACGGGATCGCCGGGATGGAGTTGTTGCGGACCGTGGTCGATGCCTCGGGAATTCCGCGGGAGATGGCGATTGCCCGGCCCATTGGCTTTGGGCTGGACGAAAAGGCAGTGGATGCGGTTAAGAATTCTCACTTCAAGCCGGCGATGTTAAACGGGCAGCCGGTGCCGGTGGTGATCGATCTGGTGGTCACGTTCCGCATCTACTCGAACCGGACAAAACCGGGTTCGGTGGTCAAGGGAGCAAAGGATACGGTGTTGGCGAGTGCGGTCGCCGAAACAGACGCGCCAATGACCCGCTAGAGTGGTAAGCTGGCGCGGTGAGCCAGCGATTTCTCAATTTGATACGTGGTGGGGAGACGGCAGAAGTAGCCGCTTCTGTAGAGGAAGATCCTTCGTTAGTAGAGAGCAGAGACGCCCAGGGCGTCTCTGCTTTTTTATGGAGCATTTATAGCCGGCAGCCGGTGATCCGCGATTTCCTGCTGAACCGCTTGCCCGAGTTGGATATTTTTGAGGCTGCGGCGCTGGGAGATTGTGCCCGCATCTCTGCCCTGCTGGAGCGGGACGGGGAACTTATTTACCAGACTTCAGCCGATGGGTGGACACCCTTGCATTTGGCAGCCGCTTTTGGAGGGGCAAAGGCTACGGCGTTACTGATCGACCGCGGGGCTGACGTCAACCAGCGCTCGCGGAACCCCATGCAAAATCAGGCTTTGCATGCGTGTATTGCGTTAGGGAGAGATTGCGAGACGGCGCGGTTATTGATTGCCCGGGGGGCGGAGTTGAATGCCGCGCAGAGCGGGGGTTATGCCCCGCTGCACCAGGCGGCCGCGGCGGGACTGCCGGATATGACACGGGTGCTGCTGACGGCAGGGGCTGATCCTGCTAAACGTTGTGATCAGGGCAAGATGCCGGTGGACTATGCGCGGGAGCGGGCCCATGAAGGGGTTGTGCAGTTGCTCTCGTTGGCTTCTGCTTAGACAACTCACTCACAGCGCCTTTGTTTCAGGTAAAGGCGCACTGCAGGTCCCTCCACTACGCGAACAAACGGGGGCAGGATTTGCGAGCTCACTTGTAGGGCCTTGGTTTGGGGTGAAGGCGCACCGCAGGTCCCTCCACTTCGCTACGCTTCGGTCGGGATGACAAATTTGTTTGGGGGCCGGGCTTAAAAATTTGTTTGAGGGACGGGCTTAAAAATTTGCTTGAGGGATGGGCTTAAAAGCAAGCGCTCTCCGCGTTCATTCCTCTCTTAACTTGCCGTCAGGCAAGTCGGCTCCTCGGGATGACAAATTCGTTTGAAGGACGGACTTAAGAAGTAAGCGCTTTCCGTGTTCATGCCATCCCGCACTTGTCGCCAGGCAGCTCAAGGAAGAATGAATGGAGAACGCGTTTTTTTCAAACCCGTCCCTCAAGCAAATTTGTCATCCCGACCGGAGCGGAGGGTGGCGGATCTGCAGTGCGGCTGTCCCCCAAACAAAGGCCCTACAAGTGAGCTCGCAAATCCTGCCCGCCCGCGGAGGGACCTGCTTTTCTCTATTCGTAGGCCAAGGCTTCGATGGGGTCTTTGCGGGCGGCCTTGATGGCCGGGTAGCTGGCTCCCACCAGCGATCCTCCCAGGGCTATGAGGGTCGCGGCCACGATCCATGGGACGCTTACCGGAAAGGGCAGGGTTGGGAAGCGGACGTCCATGCCCGCCTTCAAGAGAAAGGTGACGCCAATGCCCAGAATGATGCCCACCACCGAAAGTAGCGCCGTCTCCCGGAGCACCAGATTCACAATGTAGGTCTGGGAAGCGCCGAGAGACTTCAAAATGCCGATCTCACGGGTACGCTCCAGTACCGCGGTGTACATGGCTTGAAAGATCACGATGAAGCCAACCACCACCGCTAGCCCAATCACCGTGTAGAGCGCATTGGTAAAGCCGGGGAAATGCTCCGGCGTCATGATCGAAAGCCACTCGGCCAGGGTCTGCGTCTGGTAAAGCCCCATGTGGGGGCGGTCGTGGATTTCCTGCTCAATGAGCCCCTGATTCTTCAGGTCGTCGCTCTTAATGAAGAAGAGCGAGGCGTTGTCTTCGGCACCTATCAGCACACCCAGGGTGCGAATGGGCAGGAATTTTCGACCGCCTTTACCGTGCTCGACAATGCCGCAAATTTTGAACGGATGGTCGAGGAGGGTGATGGTCTCGCCCACCGCATAATGCTTACCGGAGCGGGCAAAGATATCGTCGACGATGACATCGTTCGGCCCTTGAAAGGGGGTTCCGGAGACGAAGACAAACGGACGCAGAGCGTTAAAGCTGGGATAATCAATGCCCCAAATGGTCTCGACCGCACTGCCCACGGATAAGTGCTGGATGACCGGGGTAGCGACCAGAACGTGAGGAAGCTGGCGCAGAACGTCGGCGACCTTCGCGGGCACGGGCGCGCCACTGACGCCGGTCAGGAAGCTGCCATTAGGGGGGCGGACGATCAGGTCCGCACCGATGCCGCTGGTCTGGCGGCGGGCGCCGTCGATCTGACCGATCAAAATGCCGACGATGGAAAGGATCATCGCGACCTCAATCGCGATGGCAAGGATGCTGATGGCTGACCGCAGGGGCCGGTGAAGCAGGTTGCCGATGACTAACCTATTCATGCTATTCGCCTGACTGAGGCGAGTGTAGCAAAATTGCTTGATGGCTTAACCCGCTAGCGACCGCGCTCGCGTTCCAGTAACTGAAATGATGCTGTAGCGTACACAAACTAAAGGTGCTTCAGCGATTTGGTTTTGATCTGGCAAGCAAGCGGCTTTATGGTTGAGAATGTCGGTTTACGGTCAAGCGGAGCCATCGGTCAGACCGGTGGGTGAATGCATGGGTAGTTTCGGCGACACATTGCGGCAGGAGCGGGAGTTCCGCGGAATCACGCTGGACGCGATTACGCGCGTCACGAAGATCAGCAACCGTCACCTGATGGCCCTGGAACAAGAGCACTTTGAGGTGCTGCCCGGAGGCGTGTTTAACAAGAGCATGGTGCGTGAGTATGCCCGTGTGGTGGGGCTCGATCAGGAGGAGTGGGTCGGGCGTTATCTGTCTGCCCATCATCCGACAGCAGGGCTGGCCGATGAAGATGGCTGGATGCGGTTTGCTGAGAATGCGAGCAAAGCCCGCGGGTCGTCACTTGGGGGCCGTCCCGACCAAAGGCTGCGCTGGACCGGCATTGGGGTACTGCTTCTACTGGTTGCGGGTCTGAGTTGGTTTGTGTGGAGTTACGTACACAAGAAGATCTCAATGGGCCCGGCCCCGCAGGCAACAGGCGTGACCGCTTCCGTCACCTACCTTGCTCCAATCCCGGCGCGCAGCATCTCTTTGCCTGCCTGATCCCCCTCTGATACCGTTTAAAGGTGCTCATAGAGGATTAAAAAGCCGGGAACGACCTGAATTAGAACCAGGAGGAAGCTGCTTTGCCACAACACGATCGATTTCTATTTACATCCGAGTCGGTGACGGAAGGTCATCCCGACAAGATCGCCGACCAGATCTCGGACGCGATTCTTGATGCCTGCCTTGCGCAGGACCCGTTTAGCCGGGTCGCCGCGGAAACGCTGACCGCGACTGGCCTGGTTGTCATTGCCGGTGAGATCACGACCAAAGCTTATGTGGATTTTCAGTCGCTGGTACGCGGCGTGGTGGCGTCGATTGGCTACGACAACGCGCTGTACGGCTTCGATTCGAACACCTGCGCGGTGATCTCCAGCATCAACAAACAGTCGGGCGATATCGCCATGGGCGTGGACACCGGCGGCGCCGGTGACCAGGGCATGATGTTCGGCTACGCGACCAACGAGAACGAAGACCTGATGCCGACGCCGATTTCACTGGCGCACAAGTTGGCGCAAAAGCTGACGGAGGTGCGCAAGAGCGGGCTGCTCTCGTACCTGCGGCCAGATGGCAAGAGCCAGGTGACGGTGGAATATGACAAGGATCTGAACCCGGTGCGGATTGATGCGGTGGTGATTTCAACCCAGCACTCCGAGACCGTTTCGACCGAGGATCTACGGGCGGACATCCTGAAGTATGTTATCCAGGCTACCATGCCGGCAAAGCTGCTGGACGCGGACACCAAATACCACATCAACCCAACCGGGCGCTTTGTGATCGGTGGCCCGATGGGCGATACCGGCCTGACTGGCCGCAAGATCATTGTGGATACCTATGGAGGCATGGGCCGGCATGGCGGCGGGGCCTTCAGTGGTAAGGATCCGACCAAGGTGGATCGTTCGGCTGCTTACATGGCTCGTTACATTGCCAAGAACATCGTGGCCGCCGGGCTGGCTAAGCGTTGTGAAGTACAGTTGGCCTATGCCATCGGCGTGGCTGAACCGGTCAGCGTGCTGGTGGAAACGTTTGGCACCGGCACCGTGGACTCGGCTACCTTGCAGAAGATCGTTCGGGCTAATTTCAAGCTGACGCCCAAGGGGATTATCGAGAGCCTTGATTTGCGGCGCCCGATCTATCGCAAGACGGCGGCTTATGGCCACTTCGGACGGGCGGATAAGGACTTTACCTGGGAAGCTACGGATAAAGCGGCTGCGCTGCGCGAAGCGGCGGGGCTGCCACAGTTGGCTACCGCGGGTAAGTAGCTAGGCTGAAGCGTAAAAAGGCCCCGCATTTTATGCGGGGCCTTTTTGTGGTCGCCCCATTCTTTTGGGGGCCCGGCAATTTTCCGCGAAGTGTCAAAGTGGTGCGTGGTTAGCGTGGTAATAGCTTCCGCCTTCAGCCGTCCCTTCGGGACTCAAGCTTTGCTGCCGGTGGCAAGGACGGTTTGGAAGAAGGGTGCTTCGGTTTCTTTGTGCACGATCGCGGTGTGCACCGCGGTGAAGCCGGCCTGCGATAGCAGGGATTCGAGCTCTACTTCGCTGAAACCCAGCCAGACGTCGGCGTAAAGTTCGCGAGCCTCGGCAAAACGATGCTGCACCAGGTCGAGGATCGCGATGCGGCCGCCGGGCTTCAGGATGCGCCACGCTTCCCCCACCGCTCGTTCCGGGTGCAGGGCGTGATGCAACGATTGGCTGAATAACGCCAGATCGACGGAGCCATCGGCAATCGGCACGGCTTCCAGATCGCCTTTGCGGTACTCCAGCGCGGTGACGCCCTGCTTTTGCGCCAGGGCACTGCCGAGCTCAACCATCTTGTCTGAATTGTCGACGGCAATGACCTGTTGCGCGCGCTGGGCCAGCAGGAGCGAGAACGCCCCCTCACCCGCTCCCAAATCGGCAATCACCATGGGAGGCAAGAGATATAAGAGGGCCTCGGCTACGCTGCGCCAGGAACGGCCGGGGACATATTCGCGCCCTAAGCGGCCAGCCATGTCGTCGAAAAAGGCGCGCGTCTTGTCCTGCCGCTTGCGCAGCACCAATTCCAACGCCGCCTGATCGTGCCTGGCCTCGGGAATCTCGTCAGGGGTCTGTTGCAAAGCGGCCAGTAGTTGGGGCATTACCTCGCCCTCAGACTTCGCGCGGTACCAAATGTTCTTGCCGGTGCGCCGGTCCTCGACCAGCCCGGCATGCTTGAGCTGAGCCAGGTGAGTGGAGATGGTGCTCTGGCCCGAACCCAGAATCTCTTGCAGTTCGGCCACAGAAAGCTCTTCGCGTGACAAAAGTAACAACATTCTCAGGCGAGTTGTATCGCCCAGTACTCGAAGAGATTTTACGATTGACCCGGTAGGCATTACCGACTATTGTATCAATATATTCTGATGTATCGATGTGAGGGAGAAGAAATGGCAACAGCAACAATCAACCGCACCGCCACCAGCTACAAGGTGGCTGACATTTCCCTGGCCGAGTGGGGCCGCAAAGAGATTTCGATTGCCGAACACGAGATGCCGGGCCTGATGTCGATCCGGCGCAAGTATGCCGCGGAAAAGCCTCTCGCCGGCGTGCGCATCACGGGCTCGCTGCACATGACCATCCAGACCGCGGTCTTGATCGAGACGCTGGTCGACCTGGGCGCCGACGTGCGCTGGGCAAGCTGCAACATCTTCTCCACCCAGGACCATGCGGCAGCGGCGATCGCGGCAGCAGGCGTCCCGGTATTCGCCTGGAAAGGTGAGACCCTCGAAGAGTACTGGTGGTGCACCGCGCAGGCCTTGGATCACGGCGAAGGCAAGGGACCGCAATTGGTCGTAGATGACGGCGGCGACGTGACCTTGCTGATCCATAAAGGTTACGAGCTGGAAGACGGCGACACCTGGGTTAACACCCCCTCGTCAAACCATGAAGAGCAGGTGATCAAGGACCTGCTGAAGAAGATCCACGCGGAAGATAACAAGCACTGGCACGGGGTTGCCAAGGCGTGGCGCGGCGTGTCAGAAGAGACCACGACCGGCGTCCACCGGCTCTACAAAATGAAGGAGCAGGGCAAGTTGCTGGTGCCTGCGATCAACGTAAACGACTCCGTCACCAAGTCGAAGTTCGACAACCTGTACGGTTGCCGTGAGTCGCTGGCGGATGGCATCAAGCGGGCGACCGATGTGATGGTAGCCGGCAAGGTAGCAGTGATTTGCGGGTATGGCGATGTGGGCAAGGGTTCGGCCCAGTCCCTGCGCGGCATGGGTGCACGGGTAGTCGTTACTGAGATTGACCCCATCAATGCCCTGCAGGCGGCGATGGAAGGCTACGAAGTGACCACCGTCGAAGACACCTTAGGCCGTGGCGATATCTACGTAACCTGCACCGGCAACCTGGATGTGCTGACGTTGGAGCATATGGCGAAGATGAAGGACCAGGCCATTGTTTGCAACATTGGCCACTTCGATAACGAGATCCAGATCGATCGCCTGAACGCCGAAAAGGGCGTGGAGAAGATCAATGTGAAGCCGCAGGTCGACCAGTACAACTTCGCCGCGACGAAGGGACAGCCGGCGCACACCATCTTCGTTCTGGCCGAAGGCCGCCTGGTCAATCTGGGCTGCGCCACCGGTCACCCCAGCTTCGTGATGAGCAACAGCTTCGCTAATCAGACGCTGGCTCAACTGGACCTGTGGAAGAACAAGGACACCTACAAGGTGGATGTGTACACGCTGCCCAAGAAGCTGGATGAGGAAGTAGCCCGCCTGCACCTGGAGAAGATCGGCGTGAAGCTGACGACTCTGAGCCCGGCCCAGGCCAACTACCTCGGCGTGGCTCCGGAAGGCCCGTACAAGCCGGACAGCTACCGCTACTAAGTAGATTGATTACAATCAGAGGGTCCCAGTCTCCACGGCTGGGGCCCTTTTTTCTTTGCGGTCACGCCGATTGTGTCTCTTACCCCGCGTTGAACGTCTTATGAGCATGCGACACAGTCCAATCCTCGCGTGTCTGCTGGTTTTCTCGCTCTCTGGCGCGGCCCAGACGCCCGCAGCCACCGGCGCGACGCATGCACCGGTCGAGGTCATTCAGGCGAAGGCGCCGGATACGGCTGTGCTGAAAGCCCGCAAGGGTTCGTATTCGTTCAAGGTCGAAGGCAATGATTGGATGGACACCGGCGTGATCGTCACGCCGGCAGACCGCCTTACCTTCACCGCGACCGGCAGCCTGGCGCTGGCCGACGGACGGTCCGCTCCCCCCGACGGTCTTACCCGCGGATGGCGTGACCTGATCCGCGTCTATCCGTTGAACACAGCGAACAGCGGCGCGCTGATCGGGCGGGTTGGGGATGGGGACGCGGCAGTTCCCTTCCTCATAGGCGCCGGCAAGGATGTGGACGTCTCGGCCACCGGTCACCTCTTTCTACGGCTTAACTTGAGCTCTGATCTGTCGGGCACGGGGAGCATTGCGGTGAAGATGAAGCTTTCCGCGCAGGAGGCACGGAAAGCGATTTCAGCGCCCGATCTGGCGAATCTTCTGTCGCCGCAACTGTTTGCCACGATTCCGCGGCGGGTGGGAGACCTGGCCGGCAATCCGGGCGACATGGTGAACTTTGCCCTGATCGGTAGCCAGGACCAGGTGACCAAAGGCTTTGCCGCGGCGGGATGGGTACAGGTGGATAAGACCACACAGGATGCGGTGCTGCACGGCTTGATTTCCACGCTCTCGCATGAAGCCTACACGGAGATGCCGATGAGCACTCTCTATCTGTTTGGCCGGTCACAGGATCTGTCGTTTGCGCGTGCGGCGCCGCTCGAGGTAGCTGCGATCCGCCATCACCTGCGGGTGTGGAAGACGACGGAGACGGTGGGGGGCGAGCCGCTCTGGGTAGGGTCGGCCACGCACGACAACGGTTTTGAGAAGGACCAGCGGACCGGAGGCGTGACCCACCACATCGACGCCAATGTCGACCAGGAGCGGGACTTTCTGGAGCAGAGTTTCTCCGGGGCCGGGGTTCTGGCGGGTGCGGCTTACGTGACGCCTGCAAGTCCGCTGACCACGGCTAAGACGGCAACCGGCGGTAGTTTTGCGTCGGATGGCCGGATCGTGGTGATGGAGTTGCGGTGAATGCACCGTCGGCGGCTAAACAGGTTGCGGAAACACCCTCTTCCTGAAGGGTACGGGCTGAACAGGATGCGGAAAACTCTGTCGATGAAGGGTACGGGCTTCACAAGTTGCGGAAAAACTCTGTCGATGAAGGGTACGGGCTTCACAAGTTGCGGAAAAACTCTGGTGATGAAGGGTACGGGCTTCAGCCCGTACATAAACAGGCAAAGACTGCTGGCCTTTAGGCCCTGAGGGCAGCGTATTCAGTTGGAGAAGCGCCCTCAGCGGCTGAAGCCGGATTATTTTTGCGGCTATTACGTACGGGCTGAAGCCCGTACCCTTCAGGAACAGAGTTTTTTCCGCTGCCTGTTCGGCCTGTACGTAAACAAGCAAAGACTGCTGGCCTTTAGGCCCTGAGGGCAGCGCATCCAGTCAGAAATGCGCCCTCAGCGGCTGAAGCCGGGTTATTTTTGCGGCTATTACGTACGGGCTGAAGCCCGTACCCTTCAGGAACTGAGTTCTCACGATCTCTGGCTCCCTCAAGTTGACAAAAGGCCTAGCGGGGGGCGGCCGGTGGCGGAGCTATCGGACTTGGCGGCGGCACATGGGGTTGGAGTTTCGCCATCTTGTTCTTGAAGATTTTTTTGGCGATGTCCGGCCAGAATTCGTTGAAAACACCGCCCAGAGCACCGTAGGCGGTCACCGTGAAGCCGCGCTCGAAGGTGAGCCCGGCACCGCGGTCTGAGGCCGGATAGTAGAGGTTGGAGATACCACCGGCAGCCAGGTTCCCAAGGACGTTGGAGTAGTTCGGTCCCCACTTGCCGTTATCGCTCTTAGACCAGACGGTGGTGGAAAGCGAATAGAAAAGGCGCCTCTTAAAGGTGCCTTTGCCTCGCCGGAAGTAGCGCGGATCCTGCTTCAACAGGATGGGCAGAATTGCGTTGCCCAGCATGGTGCCGTCGAAGTTATCCATATACGAAGCGCCGAAGCGCTTGCCATAGCCCTGCATGCCCTGGCCATAGCCGGGAAATTCATTTTCCGCCTGGCTCAGCGCTGCATCGAAGCCGGCGATGGCAAACGAAACCGGATCAATGGCGGTGCGGAAGGCGACATGCAGCTTCTGCTTGCGCGACAGGGGCACTGCATCTTCGCTGTAGGAAACATTGAAATTGGGCACAACGCCGGCGATTCGCTGCTTTTCCTGCTGCCTGACCTGCTCGGCTGCCTTCTCTTGTTGCGATTTTGAGGGTGCGGACGGAAGCTGCTCTCCGGGCTTGATATCCTGCCCGGCTGCGCCTGTGGGAGCATCGGGCATCGAGGTCGCGGGCGGAGCAGAGGCGGGCACGGATGTGGTTTGGGCGGACGCAATTGCAGCTGCCAGGCACCATGTCAGGGTCAAACATGGGATGGATGAGCCCAACCTCGAAGGCAACCTCGAAGCCCGTAGCGAGCGGGCCATCAGCACGATCGTTCTTGGTGGGGGAATGGCTTCATCGTTCTCTGAGTCTATCGCTGAAGGGGGCCGTTTTCTGCCGCCTGAGCCGAGCAAAACGCGCGATGTCTACGAACCGTAAAGCTCGAATCCATACGTCCTGCTGGTTCGTTACTTCTATGTGATTCAAATTCAGGAACCGCCTTCGGGCGGCCGCGATGACGCGGGTGAGTCATCCATGTATGTTTGCAGGGATTGCAAGTCGGCTTCACCGGTCAAGTCGTTGATACCGGTGGACGCGCTGCATATGCAGTGCCCGCTCTGCCTCTATGTTTTCTTTTTAGAGACGCCGTTGCGGAACGGCTAGGTTTTTCTTTGTTTGGCGATGGCGTCGAGGACGCCGTTGAGGAAGTTCAGGGATTCCGGAGCGGAGTAGCGGCGGGCGATTTCGAGCGACTCGTTGATCACCACCGGCACCGGGGTATCGGGAAAGCCTATCAATTCAGCAATCGCCGCGCGCAGCACGTTGCGATCGACGGCCGGCATCCGGTTCAATCGCCAATTGGCGGAATGGGCCTGGATCAGTTCATCAATCTCTTCATTGCGGGCGGTAGCCACGCGGAAAAGGTCCTCAGAAAAGCCCCTGGTTTCGGGGTCTACCTCGTCGCGGCTCGCCCAGAAGGTTTTGCGCACCTGGTCGGGCGTGTGTTTCCCGACATCCGCCTGGAAAAGCATCTGCATGGCCAATTCGCGTGACTTGCGCCGCTTGCCGGTAGCGCTCATGACCGATGCACTTGCTTCGGTTCACTCATCTTGCGGTCGAGCGAGACCATCTCGATCGCGGCCATGGCAGCCTCAAACCCTTTGTTGCCGGCCTTAAGCCCGGCGCGGTCGAGGGCCTGCTCCAGGGTCTCGCAAGTGAGCACGCCAAAAGCGTGGGGAATGCCGGTCTCCTGTTGGGATTGGCCGATGCCGCGAGACACTTCGTTGTAGATGGCCTCGTAGTGGGCGGTTTCCCCGCGCAGCAAAACGCCAAGGGTGATGACGGCGTCGACCTGTCCGCTTTCCGCGACTTTGCGCGCGGCGAGGGGTATCTCCCAGGCCCCGGGAACCCGGATCACCTGGACATCGCGGCGGGCCGCGCCGCTGCGATAGAGACCGTCCAGCGCTCCCTGCAGGAGGCGGTCGGTGATCACGGCGTTCCAGCGGGCCACAATCACCGCGAAGCGCATGCCGCTGGCACTTAGGTCGCCCTCGACGGCCACGGGCTTGCCTTTGTGGGGATCGTCCCATTCCCAAAAAGCGATGGAGTGACCGGGCGCAGGTTCCACGATAAAGAGGCGCGCTTTCCAATGGGTTTCGCTCACCGGGCTCAGGCGGCTGGTGAGTTCCTGCTCGCCCCAGTTGCGAATCATCCAGTCACGGGCCACGGTTTGCACGGCTTCGAGGCCGGTCACCTCGACCATAATCTCTGCCGGGCTGGGCGTGGCGCCTTCGGCAAACTCCAGGTTCCCCAGCGGCGCCAGGAAGGAGACGCCGCGGCTGAGCTCTTCTTCCCATCCGCGGCCACCTTCAAATCCCAATGCGGAAAAGAAACTGGCCAATTTGGCATACGCTGCGGGCGTGCCGGCAGGCCGGACGATCGTGATTCCCTTAACCATCTCTTTGACTGTAACACCGTGATTATGCGGCTACGGGCGCTTTGCGATGGAGCAGCAAAGGCTGAATAAACGGCTCCCTGAGGAACGCACTACACTAGACTCACTGCTGGGCTGCGGAGCCGACGCGCAATGGATTTAGAGAATATTCGCTACGAACTGCGGCCGCCGATTGCGGTGGTGACCCTGGACCGCCCCAAAGTTTTGAACGCGCTCAATCTACAGAGCATGACCGAACTGGAGCAGGTCTTCCTGGACATTCGCGAGAACGAGGCGATCCGCGCGGTGCTGGTTACCGGGGCGGGGGAAAAGGCCTTTGTGGCCGGCGCCGACATTCGCGAATTGGCGTCTCTCTCCGCGCTCGAAGGGGAGCGGGTGGCTACCCGCGGGCAGCGGGTTTTCAGCTTGATTGAAAACTGCGGTAAACCGGTGATTGCCTGCATTAACGGTTTCGCGTTGGGCGGAGGCTGCGAGTTGGCGCTAGCTTGTACGCTGCGGATCGCCAGCACCGGAGCCCGCCTGGGCCAACCCGAAGTGAAGATTGGCATACTTCCCGGCTATGGCGGGACGCAACGGTTGCCGCGACTGATTGGCAAAGGCGCTGCGCTGAAGATGATGCTCACGGGTGAGCCGGTCAGCGCGGACGAGGCGTTGCGCCTGGGCCTGGTGGATGAGGTGGTGGCTCCGGAGCAGTTGTTAACGCGGGCCGAGCAGATCGCCCAGACGATTGCCGGCATGGCGCCCCTGGCGGTGCGTGATTGCATCCGGGCGGTGAACGCGGGCTATGATTTGCCGTTGGCGAGCGGTCTCGAACTGGAGGCTTCGCTGTTCGGACTTGCCTGCTCCACGAGCGATAAGGAAGAAGGCACGAAGGCCTTTCTCGAAAAGCGTGCCCCTTCGTGGATGGGAAAATGAACCATGGTCACTAACCGCAGCGCGCATACTCTGCGGTGATAGGGTGTTCCCCTTGCTATGCTTGATGTTGTGGCTCGGCCGCAAATCCTCACCGTTTTCTCCCCGATAGGGCCGCAAGGACGCTGGAAAGGTTCGCTTATCCAGTGGGCCCTGCTCTGCGTGTTTCTGCCGGTGGCGACGGGCTGCAAGACGACGGAGCCGGCCTCCTCCACTTCTGCGCCTTCACGGGCCACGGTGCGGCAAGCCCGCCAGGCGGCCCAGAGCAAGATGGAGGCGGACCGCGAGGAACTGGAGCAGATCCCCCCGCCCTCAAAGAATCGCTACCTGAGCGTGCGCACGAAAGATGCTTACGCCAATCCATTTCTGGTGGTGCATCCGCAGACGGTGACGCTGAATATTGTGTACCGTGACCAGGATCCGGAAGCCTTCAGCGCGGGAGGCGCCCTGCGGCCGCCGAAGGCGCGCAAGCAGGAGGTCGATGTGCGGATTGAGGATTTACCGCAGGCGATCTCTTCCCTTTCGCCCGACGTGTGGCCGTATGGCCGTGTGGTCGCGATCGAGGAGTCGCCCACCGCTCCGCGGGCAGAGCGAGTCGCAATCCGTCGCAATGTTGAGGCCGCCATTCAGATTCTCAACGACCTTGGGGTCGTGGTGGATGAGTGGACGGGGTCGAATGGCGCTTTGTTGCGCTAGTATTCCCTTTGTTCCCTGATGGATTCTTCTCTTCATCCCGTGGCGGTAGTGGTTTTCTGCCTGTGCTTCCTGTTGGTAACCGGCGCCGGGTTCTGGGCGGTACGGTGGCGGCGATCGGAGGGCAGCGGCAGCCTGGATGAATGGGGGCTGGCGGGACGCAAGTTTGGGACGCTGGTTACGTGGTTCCTGATCGGCGGCGATCTTTACACGGCGTACACCGTGATCGCCGTACCGGCGGCGCTCTTCGGCGCGGGGGCCCTGGGGTTTTTCGCCATTCCCTACTGCATCCTGAGCTATCCGCTGATGATGCTGGTGCTGCCGCCGCTCTGGCGTATTTGCCGCCAACACGATTACATAACGCTGGCTGATTATGTTCGCGGTCGGTATGACAGCCGCTGGCTCGCGGTCGCGGTGGCGGTTACCGGCATTCTGGCTACGATGCCCTATATCGCGCTGCAATTGATCGGCATGCGCGAAGTGATTGCCGCGCTGGGCGTGCGTGGGGAGTGGCCGCTGATTGCGGCCTTTGTGGTTCTTGCCGCGTACACGTATTCGAGCGGCCTGCGGGCGCCGGCGCTGATCGCGATCGTGAAGGACGTGATGCTCTACATCATGGTGCTGGCCGCGGTGCTGGTGATCCCCGCGCACCTGGGCGGGTATGGCCATGTGTTCGCGATGGCATCGACAACGCTTGCCCAGCAAACGCCGCCGGCTTCAATTATTTTGCGCCCGGCGCAGTTCTGGACGTATTCCTCGCTCGCGCTGGGATCGGCGATGGCGCTTATGCTTTATCCGCACACCATCACGGGCACGCTGAGCGCGGCCAGCGACCGGGTCATCCGGCGCAACGCGGCGTTGATGCCGGCTTATAACCTGTTGCTGGGATTTATCGCGTTGCTGGGTTATGTGGCGATTGCCGCGGGCGTGCATACAGCGAATTCATCGAGCACGGTGCCGTTGCTGCTGACTACCATGTTTCCACCGTGGTTTGCGGGGTTTTGTTTGGCGGCGATTGCGATCGGAGCGCTGGTTCCGGCGGCGATCATGTCGATTGCCACGGCCAACCTGTTCACCCGCAACTTGTATGGAGAGCTGCTGCACCGCTCCTTCTTCTCAAGCGCCATGACGGGCGGGCAGGAAGAGGCGATGGCCAAGCTGGTCTCGCTGGCGATCAAGTTTGGCGCGCTGGCGTTTGTTCTGCTGGTGCGCGCGCAGTTCGCCATCGAGTTGCAGTTGCTGGGTGGGGTTTGGATTCTGCAGGTGTTTCCCGCAGTGGTGGGTGGGTTGTTTACGCAGTTCTTCCGTGGATCGGGACTGCTTTGCGGATGGATGGCGGGGATGGCGACAGGGACGGCGATGGTTGGGTCTCTGGGGTTGAGGAGCTCCATTTATCCCGTACATCTTGGCGGCCACGTGTATGGGATTTATGCGGCTCTGCCTGCGCTGGCGGTGAACCTGGTGGTGGCGGTCATGGTCTCATTGCTACCTGCGAGGCTGGGCGCCACGGAGTGACGTCCCCAAAAAAATAATCAGTCGTCCCTCCGGGTTTGCACTGGTTGCATTGCCCTACCAGGATTTCATCCTTGGGCTATTTTCAGCCGTCCCTGACGGGACTGCATAGTTTGGGACAGGCATTCCCAGGATTTCATCCTGGGCTATTTTCAGACGTCCCTGCGGGACTATTTTGTTGCGGACGTAAATTTGACAGGGCTGACGTTTGAGCTGTTATCAAAGGGACTATTTCTGCTCGTAGACGATCCAGCAATCTGCTTTGATGAGGGTGGAGAGATGCGAATGGATGAGAAGGCGATCGGGTTGATCGGTCTGGGCGCGATGGGCCTGGGAATGGCCAACTCTTTGCGGAGGGCGGGCTACCAGGTTCATGTATGTGACGTGCGCAGCGAAGTTGCGCAGGCTTTTGCCACAGAGGGGGGCGTGGCGTGCGATAGCCCCGCGGCCGTGGCCGCTGCCTGTGCCGTGCTGATCAGCGTGGTGGTGAACGCCGCGCAGACAGAGACGGTGTTGTTTGGGGAAGGTGGTGCGGCAACAGCCATGACGGCGGGCAGCGTCTTCGTGATGTGCTCGACCGTGGACCCCGGCTGGTCGGTGGCGCTCGAAAAGCGGCTGGCGGAGAAAGGAATTTTATATCTGGACGCGCCGATCTCGGGCGGGGCGGCCCGGGCAGCGAAGGGTGAGATCACGATGATGACCTCGGGCCATCCGGATGCGTACGCCAAAGTGGGCGGTGCGCTCGATGCGATGGCCGCGAAGGTGTATCGACTGGGCAACGAGGCCGGGAACGGCAGCAAGGTGAAGATCATCAACCAGCTTTTGGCAGGGGTACATATCGCGGCCGCCGCGGAAGCCATGGCGCTGGGTTTGCGCGAGGGAGTGGAGCCGGCGGCGCTTTATGAGGTAATTACCCATAGCGCGGGGAATAGCTGGATGTTCGAAAACCGGATGGCTCACGTGCTGGCGGCCGATTACACGCCGCTGTCGGCGGTGGATATCTTCGTGAAGGATCTGGGCCTGGTGCTCGATACAGCACGCGCCAGCAAGTTCCCTTTGCCGCTGGCCAGCACTGCGCACCAAATGTTTTTGCAGGCTTCGAGCTCAGGCTATGGCCGGGAAGATGATTCGGCGGTGATCAAGATATTTCCGGGTATCAAGTTGCCCGGCGAGGCGTGACGCTGGCGCAGTGTGCCAATCTATGGCACACTAGCGATGGGACATGCCCATGGGATCGCAGCGAGCACATATCGTTTTGCCGCAAGAGCTGATCGAAGAGATCGATTCAGTCGTTGGCCCTCGTGGCCGGAGTGCCTTTCTGGTGGAAACAGCACGCGCAGAACTCCGCCGGCGCCGGTTGCTGGCCTTCCTGGGCGACGATCGACCGGCGTGGAACGAAAGCGATCATCCAGAACTCGCAGCGGGCAGCACAGCGTGGGTAAAACGCATTCGTTCAGAAGGCGAAAAGCGCGTTCCTAAAACCAGACAGCCTGTAAAACGAACAAAATGATTCTTTTGCTCGACACAACGGTTCTGGTTGACGTTCTTCGGGCACGAAAAAACCGGCGAAGGCTGCTGGCAGAACTGGTGGGCGGGGGTCACGTTCTTTCGACCGCAGCCATCAATGTTGGTGAAATCTATGCCGGGATGCGGCCAGGGGAAGAAACCTCGACGGAGGCTTTTCTCTCCAGCCTGGAGTGCTTCCCAGTGACCGGTGCGATCGCGCGTCGAGCCGGCTCTCTCAAGAACGCATGGGCGCAGAGAGGTCAGACGCTCACCTTGGCGGACATGATGGTGGCCGCTACCGCCCTTGAACATGGACTCACCCTGTTGACCGACAACCGCAAGGATTTTCCGCTCCCTGCCCTCAAGTTTTATCCACTACCTTAAGAGGTTGACCCACGTGGCGCAACCGCCGTCGCCCGCTACTTCTGAAACAGCAGCGGAGCGAAATGGAGCAGATTGTCACGCCAGACAGGCCATTGGTGGTGACCCGGGGTTTCGATGGCCGTGACCGGAAGGCCTTCGGCTTTGAGCGCGGCGATCACCGCCTGGTTGGGTTTGAGCAGCGCATCGTCTACACCGCAGGCCATCCAGAGCAAGCGGAGATTTGCCTTCTGCGCATTGGTGGCGGGTAGTTCCGCGACGGCCTTGGCGTTGAGGCCGGCGGAGAAGGTGCCGATCCAGGCAAAGAGCTCCGGATGCGCAAGGCCGACGAAGAGGCTTTCGTGGCCGCCCATGGAAAGGCCGGCAATGGCGCGGTCATCACGCTTCTTCGATACGTGGTAGTTGGCCTCGATCTGGGGAATCACTTCGGTCAGCAATGCTTTCTGATACAAGTCGTAACTCTGTGCGCTGAGCTCGGGATTGCGCATGCCCTTGAGCACCGCCATGTTGCCGTAGCCAAGCGTCATGACAACAATCATGGGCTTGGCTTTGCCGGTGGCGATGAGACTGTCGAGAATGAAGTTCGCTTTGCCGACAGAGGACCAACCATCGGCCGCGTCGCTGAAGCCGTGCAGCAGGTAAAGCACAGGATACTTCTGCCGGGCTTTCGGGCTGTAGCCGGGTGGCGTGTAGACGTAGTAATCACTTTGATTGTTGGGCAGGCCGAGTACGATCTGGGAGGTGTAGAAGTGGTGTTCGACAATGCCGTGCGGGATAGACTGCACTTCCCACGGCTCGGGTGGGGTGCCCGGGATAGTGAGGTTGTCTGTAACGCTCAGCAGGTTGCTACGGACATCGGTGTTTTTGGGATCGAGCATCGGCTGGCCGTCGACCACGAAACGGTAAGCATAGATTTCTGGGGCGAGCACAGGCGTGGTCACCGTCCACAGGCCGTCTGCGTCCTGTTGCAGAGGAGTGACTTTGCCTTCGAGCTCGACGGCAACTTTCTGCGCATTCGGGGCCCGCAGGCGCAGGGTTGCAGTGCCATCCGCATGCACTTCGGGCGAGACGTAGGGCGGCAGCGCAGGGGGTGCGGGCGGCGGGGCCTGGGCTAGGGCGCAGAGAGGGAGACAGGCGACAAACAGTGATACTTTGCGAGCGGCGCGCAGGGATGGTTGATTCATCGCGGAAGTCTATCAAATAAATGCAGAGGTGACGCGGGGCGTCTGCGAGGTTGCCCTGCCGTGGATCGGGCAGGTATCCGCTTCATGCTGTCTTAAGCTTATTGCGGCAAGCTTGATGGGAGACTTGACTGCAGCCGCGTGAACTATCCACTATCCAAATTTCGCTGTACGGCTTTGTTGCTGGCGTTGAGCCTCAGTAGTGGATTCCTCGCGGGCGAAAGCAAGCCTGCAATTCGCTCGGTGGAAGGAACGGTGCAAGACCCTGACGGCGCGGCGGTCGCTGGCGCTCAGGTCGTTTTGCAACGTGCGGATGGAAGTGAGGCCGGGCACGTGTTGAGCGATGGAACGGGCGGGTTTGAATTTCGCAACGTGGCGCCGGGCTCATACGTGATCGACGTGCAGCAGGCCGGCTTTCAGGAACGCAAAGTCACGGCCGTTGCCGGCGCACCCACGCGCGCTCCGCTGCGGATTGTGCTGAGCATCGCAAGCGTCAAGGAGCAGGTTACGGTGGGCGCTCCGGATAGCGGCGCTCAGGTGAGCACGGAGATCGCGCAGAACCAGGACAGCAATTCGCTGGACCGCGATGCGTTGGATCGCTTGCCGGTCTTCGATCAGGACTACATCACCACACTGTCTCGCTTTCTGGATACGGACGCTACGGGGACGAACGGGGTGACGCTGGTGGTAAACGGCGTGGAAGCGAACGGGCCTGGGGTGACGCCGTCGGCGGTGCGGAGTGTCAAGATCAACCAGAACCCCTACTCCGCGCTTTTCTCGCGACCGGGCCGCGCACGCATTGAGATCACCACCGCCGGAGGGACCCCCAAGATCCACGGCGCGGCCAACTTTCTTTACCGCGATTCGCTTTTCGACGCGCGCAACCCGTTTGCCGTAGTGAAACCGGCGGAGCAACGAACCTATTACGAGGGTTCGCTCACCGGCCCCCTGAGCAGAAGCAAAAAGACCACCTTCCTGCTTGCGCTCGACCGGGATAGCGACAATCAGCAGGCGGTGGTGGTGGCGGCGACCCCGGGTGGACCGGTGAATCTGAACATACCGAATCCGACGCATCACTACTTTATTTCTGGCCGCGGCTTTCATGATTACGGCCAGGCGAATCAATTCTGGATGGGGTATTCGTACGAGCACCGCACGGTGGCCAACCTGGGGGTGGGCGGCACGGTGTTGCCCAGCGCGGGCACCGACACGTTGTTTTTTGAACACGAAATCAACGTTGGGCACGTTTATTTATTTTCGCCGGCGCTTCTGAATCAACTGCATTTTCTGGTCGGCCACTACGATAACCAGACGCATAGTTTGAATCAGGATCCGCAACTGATTGTTTCCGGATCGTTCACCGGTGGCGGCGCCCAGGCAGACGCACGGCG
The DNA here is from genome assembly GCA_963834445.1 of uncultured Acidobacteriaceae bacterium. Lineage (GTDB taxonomy): Bacteria > Acidobacteriota > Terriglobia > Terriglobales > Acidobacteriaceae > PALSA-350. The sequence goes on along the minus strand of CAWIBU010000009.1, from coordinate 39,907 downwards.
CACCGAGTACCACCTGGACGCCACCGACATCGTTACCTATACGAGGGGACGGCAACAGATCAAGTTTGGCATCGATATTCCGGATATCAGCCGGCGCGGTTTCGACGATTTTACGAACCAGGCCGGCACCTACTCCTTCGCCACCCTCGCGGACTACTCGTCCGGCATGCCCTTCAGCTATCTGGTGCAGCGTGGGCAAGGGCATGTCACCTTCCTGGAGAAGACGGTGGCGGGTATTTTTGAAGACACGGTGCGCCTGCAACCGAACCTTTCTGTCGCCGTGGGTGTGCGCTATTACTGGCAGAATTATTTCCATGACATTGCCCACAACGTAGCACCGCGAGTGAGCTTCGCCTACGCTCCGAGCGCCAAAGGAAAGACGGTTCTCCGCGGCGGGGCAGGCCTGTTCTTCGATCGTACCGGGCCTGCGCCCATCGCTGACCTGCTGCATTTCAACGGAGAGCGGCTGCAGCGATTCATTTTGCTTAACCCGAGTTATCCGGCGACTGCTGCGGAGATTGCTTCCGCACCCACCAGCGTGGTGACGCTCGATAGCCGGCTCCGCATTCCGTATGCGCTGCAGTACAGCTTTGGGGTGGAGCGACAACTGACCGGCAATAGCTCGGTCGCGGCGAGCTACGTGGGCACGCGCGGCATCGATCAGTTTCGTTCGATCGACACCAACGCGCCGCCCCCGCCGGATTATCTGGCGCGACCAGACACGCAACTCGGCCAGAATCGGCAACTCGAATCGGAAGGGTATCTAAAAAGCAATGCGCTCGAGGTGAGCTTTCGCGGCCGGCCGGTCCGCTTCTTCACCGGCCAGGCACAGTACACGCTCGGCAAGACTTACAACAATACCAGCGGCATTACCTATTTCCCGGCGAGCAGTTATGCCCCCGGCGCAGACTGGTCACGCTCCGATAATGATCGGCGCAATAAGTTTGACCTGCTGGGAACATTGACCGCCGGCAGTTGGTTCGACTTTGGTACGGCGCTCTCGCTTTATTCCGGAAAGCCCGTGGACGTGACCACCGGCAATGACAACAACCGGGATAGCCTGCCGCTCGATCGGCCGCCGGGTGTTCCCCGAAACTCGCTGCATGGCCCGGGATACATCAACCTGGACCTGAACCTCGCCCACACTTTTCTGTTGACCAAAGCTCGCGGAGACGGGCCGTTGGTGACGTTGGCGGTTAATTCTTTCAATGTTCTCAACCATGAGAACGACATCACTTATGTGGGGGTGGTGACTTCTCCCTTCTTTGGCCATTCAGTCTCGGCCCAACCTGCACGGCGTATGCAACTGGATCTGGAGTTCAAGTTCTGAGGGCGTCACTCAGGAGCCGGAAATCACATCGCGGCGTTGGCAAGCATGCGTGCATCCAGGGCAGCGGCAGAGTCCGCGTCCAGATAGACCGTTGCATCGGGATGGTTGCGGAGAATGGTGGCCGGGCAGTTCGGGGAAATAGCCTCCTCAACCACCCGGCGGATGATTTCTGCCTTGCGGCTGCCGGGCACCGACGCGATCACCTTTTGCGCCCGCAACACGGCAGGCACGGTGAGGGTGATGGCTTCCGTCGGAACCTCTTCCAGGCTCTTGAACCATCCTTCGGCCACCTGCTGTCCGCGAGTCACACTATCCAGGGGAACGACTTTGACCTCCAATGGATCGTGAAAGTCTGCCGGTGGATCGTTGAACGCCAGGTGCCCGTTCTCGCCAATGCCGGCCAGACACAGTTGCGGTTTTGCAGAAAGCAGCCTCTCTGCATATGCGCGGCACACAAGCTCGGGGTCAGGCGCCGTGCCATCAATGCCGAAGAACTGCTTCATCGCCACATGTTGCGTCAGGTGCTGGCGCAGGAAATAAATGAATGAGGCAGGATGATCGTCGGGCAGACCGACATAACTATCCATGTGAAAGCCGAGCACCTGGTTCCAGGGCAGATCGGGCATGGCGGTCAACGCGCGCAGCGTTTCGATCTGCGAAGCCGCGGCCGCAAAAATGATGCCCACCTCTCTGCCGGAGGAGCCAAAATGATGGATTGCCTGGGCCACCGCTTGCGCGGCGGCTTCGCCGGCAGCGTTACGGGTGGGATGAATTTCGAGTTTCAGGCTTCCCGCTTGAAACCGCACCACTTTTTGGTTTTGCATGACGATAGATTACCTCTCCGGACAGCATCTCCGCAGAGCATTGCTCATCCGGGAAGGCTCACGCGAAAAAAAGAATGAGGATGAGGGCGGCCGTCAGCGGCGACGGGCCGTGAGCTCGTGCCAGTTAAGGCCGAGGTCCACGATCAGCAGCGAGGCAAGAGTGAAGGCGATGACGCCGACGGCGGCGAAGGTGTCGCCGAGGTGGCTCCAATAACGGGGCCACAGGTTGAGCACCCGGCTGGAGACGAAGGTAAAGGTGACGGCGTAGGAGCGGGCCATCCACTGCCGGTGCGCGAGGATCTGGCGGTTACGCGCGGTAATGACGGCGGCGGTGGTACAGACGACCCAGGCTGCGGCCTGCATGGAGGTTCCGGGAAAGCCCGGACGGCCGTTGGCGAGCGCGACCCCGGTGGCGGCTGCGATAAAAACGGAGACGACGTAGATGCGGCCGAGGACGCGATGGAACTTGAGGTGACGCTGGCGCAGTCGCGAGGAGAACTGAATGGGGCCGGCCAGCAGAGCGATGACGCCGCAAAGGGTATGCGGGATGAGGAGCTGGCGGTCGGCGATGACCTGCAGACGGTAGGCGTGGTACATCGGATAGTCGGTGATGAGCAGAACTTCTGAAGTAATGAAGACGAAGAGCGCGATCAGGCCAAGCGAGGCCCAGAGAACGGTTTTCCATTTGGAGCGGGCGGAGTGAGGCTTGGGTAGTGTCGATGTTGCCATTACTCTCCTCCGCCCGCGATGGATGTGGCCAGCAGGCCGTCAACGGCGATGGGCGCAAAGACCTTCCACCGCCCGACACACAACCGTCCCGGCCGCCAACGCTGCACCGTCACCGCTTCCCGGGAAAGCTTAGCCATCGCCAGCAGCCGCAGCCAGTCCTCCTGGCGGAAGGCCCGGCGAAAGGATACTGGCCCATCATGGCGCACGAACCGGTGCCACGCAAACACCCGCGCGGCCCAGGCAAACATCCGGCAAGCCAGCTGCGATCGCTCTAAATCATTGATGAACCAACCTACATGCGCGGTCGCTTCCATCCAGCGCAGCAGCGCGAGAATTTCGTCATCTTCGAGATGATGTGCGGTCAGCGAACTCACGATGATATCCACCGGCCTTTCTGGCTGATAGACGAGAGCATTGCCGGTCACCCACGCGATGCCAAGCTGCTTCGGCGTGAACTCCGCTGCGGCGCGCGCCGCATAAGGGTTCAAGTCGATCCCGGTCAACTGCACAGCAATGCCGCGGCTCCTGGCCCAGCCTGCAATCTGCCGCAGCAGGCCGCCGCCGCCGCTGCCTACATCCAGAATGTGCATTGGCTGCCGCGGTTCACGGGGCAGCCGGTCCAGCTCCAGTCTGTCCAGCCAGGCCAGCGTCGGCCGATAGCCCAGCAGCCAGCGGTTGACTTGCTCCAGACTGCGCAGACAGTCGCGGAACTCGTCATAGTTACAGTTACCATCCATCAGTTCCGGCAGCTCGCGCGGCGAGACCCTCCGGCTGAAGTCGATCTCTCTGCTAGACAACATGGAAGCGCATCGTCTCCGCGGTCAGACCCGGTCCAAACGACATGGCGCAGCCACGCTGCCCCGGCCGCGCCTGCTGCATGATGCGCTGCAGCACAAACATCACCGTCGCCGACGACATATTGCCAAAGCACTTGAGCACCTCGCGCGACGCCGCCAGCGCGTCGGGCGGCAGTTCCAGGCCCTTGGCCACCGCATCCAGAATCGACCGTCCGCCGGGATGCACCGCCCACAGATCGATGCTATCGCGGTCAGCCATCAGCTCGCCCTCGTGCAGCGCGCGGCGCAACTCCTCGGGCACATCGCCGGAGAGGAACATATCAAAACCCAGCTCACGGATCTTCCACGTAATCAGTCCCCTCGTCCCCGGCACCAATACCGCCTTGAAGCTGTCAAGGGCAAAGCCCTGCTCGTGAGCGGTAATCAGGCTGGCCGCCGCACCGTCGGCAAAGACCAGGAACGAGAGCACCTGCTCGAGCTCCTGCGTCTCCTGAAAGTGCAACGTGCACAGTTCCAGGTTGACCATCAGAACACCCGCGTTTGGCTCGGAGCGCACAATGTGCTGCGCCAGCTTCAGCGCATTGATGGCGGCCGAGCATCCCATGAATCCAACCATCGTGCGCTCCACGCCCGCTGGGAGGCCGAGGTAGTCGACGATCTCAAAGTCCAGCCCCGGCGCATAGAGCCCCGTGCAGCAGGTGACGAGCACGTGGGTAATGCCGGCGCGTTCCTTTTCATTGAGCATGAGCCGGTCCAGGGCCTTCTTCATCAACACCGGAGCGCTCTGCTCGAATAGCTCCATACGTCGTGCCGTATTGGGAAAGTTGCCCAGCCGATAAAACTCATGTGCGTCCTGCGGCGAAAACGGGCTGGCACGTTTCAGCGGATCGAGGAATGAATAGCGATGCGCCACGTGGGCGCGGCTCACCATGCGGCGAAAGACGGCGCGCAACCGCGGATCAGCGAGCATAGTCTCTGCGAAGACGACGAAGGCATCATGCACATCGTTTTCGGGTACGGCAGTGGCGATTCGATTCAGATGTGCCGTAGTCATGCGCAAACAGGCCCTCAGCCCTGGTTATTCGAGCTTGGATGCAACTTTATTGTAGGTTGCACAAACGAGTCTTCTCAAAGAAGTACTTGACATCTAATCTTAACAGATTAAGACTTGCAACAGGCCGCATGCTTTTTGATCATTTCCGGCCATGATGTTTATGCGTTTGGGCAGTCAAAGATTAAAGAGAATCATAGGCGGCAGGTGAACATCCACTGGTTACTGGCTCTTTGCATTTGGAGAGTCACGGCCGCAGGGGAGTTCATCATTTTGAATTCGAAACTGACGCATATTGGTTCAATCCAGCGAACGCAATTTTGAGCCGGACGGAGTGCTCGGGTGCAGACGATGCCTGGGGTGGCAAGATGCACCGCCGCCCAATTGGTCATTCAACATCGCTGGGCAACATCGCCGGGAGCGCTCCATTTCGCGTATCCCATCCGGAAAAAGGAGATTCCCGTTACAACGTCTAATCTGAACCAGGTTCCCTTGCAAGACGAAGTTCTCGTCCTGGGTGGTGGAGTAGCCGGCTGCGCGGCTTCGATAGCGCTTGCCCGCAAGGGACGGCGCGTCACGTTGATCGAACGCGAGCCCGTTTCGCGGCACAAAGTTTGCGGAGAGTTCCTCAGCGGGGAGGCCCTTGAGGATCTGCATGCGCTCGGCATGGATGTGGCCTCACTGGGCGCCGTACCCATCAATAACGTTCGCCTCGCCGCCGCCAGGCGCGCGGCGGAGGCTCCGTTGCCGTTTCCGGCTGCGTCGCTTACCCGCAAGGCGCTGGATACAGCGCTCATCGCCGGGGCCATCGCCGCGGGAGTCCGCGTAGAGCGCGGCCGCAGTGTGCAGGCGCTGGCGCGCACGACCAGCAATAGCTGGCAAGCTAAGCTCGACGACGGCTCGCTGCGTCAAGCTGCAACGGTCTTTCTTGCCACCGGCAAGCACGATCTCCGCGGCCACACGCGCCCGGAAGACCCGGAGAGATGGGTTGCCTTCAAGATGTATTTTCGTCTGGCCGCCGCCCAGGCTGCTGAGCTCGCAGGGGCCTCCGAACTGATGCTCTATCCCGGGGGCTATGGTGGTATACAGCCAGTTGAGGGCGGCGTAGCGAATCTCTGCTGCGTGGTGCAACAGCGGCATCTCGCACGGGTGGGTCATCGTTGGGAGAACTTCCTGGCGAAGATTCAGCAGGATTGTCCTCACCTCGCGATGAGGCTTGCCGGTGCGGAGCCATTGCTCGCCAAGCCGATCGCCATCAGCCATATTCCATACGGTTATATTCGTCGCACCACGGAGAACGGGCTTTACTGCATCGGCGATCAGGCAGCTGTGATCCCCTCGTTCACGGGCGATGGAATTTCGATTGCGCTGCATACTGCCCGTTGTGCAGTTGCTGCCTATCTGGCCGCCGAACCGGCAGCGCACTTCCAGGCAAAACTACGGTCCGCACTGGTGGCCCAGATGCGCCTTGCGGAGTTCGCCGCCGCTGGCTTGAATAACTCCTTCGCACGCGCGGTATTGCCGTTTTGCCTCAGGGTGTGGCCGGGCGTGATGCGCGTGACAGCAAAGATGACTCGCGTCGCCCAGAGCGGCCTGGTTACTCCCCAGGCAGCCACCAGCTGAATCGGACCTGGCCTGAACAGCGTTCGGTCATCGAAGCAGCCAGCATTTTACCGCGCTGCGCAGCCGCCTCGTTTGAACGCCATCGAGGCGGCTGCGGGTAGTTCGCGCGCCCGACGGACACGGCTGATAACTACCGCGCGTAATACTTCGCCTGGATCGCGCTTTACAAGGCTGGCGCCGCCTTTTAGCGTAAAGGCATGTCAACCAGCTACCGGTCGCCTCTGGTCGCAACCGGGGTCGTTGTATACGTAACTCTTCTGGCGATCGTTTTTCTGAGAGTGCTTCATCTTACGCAAGGTCACTACACTGCACCTCAGGATGACCCTTATATCCACCTCGCCCTGGCCGAGCACATTGCGCATGGGCACTATGGGATAAACAGCGCGGAATTCTCATCTCCGTCCTCGAGCATGGTCTGGCCGTTGCTGTTGTCTCTTCTTGCACCGACGACACTCGGCATCTACGCTGCGCTGTTTTATAGCGTGGTGGCTGCACTATGGGCCATATTTCTGCTTGCCCTCATTCTCGACGAGTGGCCCGCGGCGGTCTTTGCCACCAGGACGAGGCAAATCGTCGCAATGATTGCCTTCGTACTGCTGGCGAATCTGGTGGGCCTTACGCTGCTGGGCATGGAACACACCTTGCAGGTCGCGCTTGCGATTGCCTGTGCCGCCGGCCTGTGCCGCGCAATCAATGGGCAGGTGATGCCTTGGTGGAGCATTGCGTCGGCTGCCGCCGCACCCTGGGTCCGCTACGAAGATTTCACGCTCACATTTGCCGTCGGCCTCATTCTTCTTTTCCAGGCACGCCGCGCGGCCGCGCTGGCAATGACGCTGGGCGCGATCGTCCCTCTGCTGGGTTTCTCTCTGTTTCTCAAACACCTTGGCCTGCCGATTCTGCCGGTCTCCGTCCTGGTCAAGAGCGGCACCACCCTCGGCCACCATAGTGCGCTCGCGCGGGCGGTCGAGGTTGTCAGGCAGGGAGTGATGGACCTGAGCATCTATCCGACGCATTGGCCACTGCTTTTGATCATTGGGGGTTTGCTGGTGATCGCCTGGCGTGGGGCCCCGGGAATTCGCCGGACGGTCGCTGTTGCCGCGGCGATTGCCTGCGGGCTGCACCTGGTGATCGGACGCTTTGGCTGGTGGTACCGGTATGAAGTCTACATTGTGATTTTCGGTACCCTTGTCCTTTTGCGACTTTTGCTGGAGCGAGTGCAACCCGCGTTTCCCTTATATCTGCTGGGTGCGCTCGCGCTTTCTTCGATCTACTTGCGAGCTTTGTGGGAGACCCCCGCTGCAGCCGCGGGAATTTACGGACAGCAATATCAAATGCATCGATTCATCACGGACTACTATCACGGGGTGGTAGCGGTTAACGATCTGGGCGCAGTGTCTTTTCGCCACGGCGACGGATACGTTCTTGATCTTTTCGGTCTCGCCTCGATCGAGGCGGCCCGGCACCTGCACGACGATCCGGCGTGGAGCGCTGCGATTGTGCACGAGCACGATGCCGGCCTGGTCATGATCTATCCCAGCATGTTTGGTATACCCGGCGCATGGGACAAGATTGGAGAGCTTTGCCTCAAGCAGGCGGTGAAAGGAATAGCCGCTCCCTGCGTCGACTTCTACTCGACTCGGCCGGACGGAACCTCGGCCCTCCGGAAGGAGTTCCAACTCTTTGGCAAGACGCTGCCTCCGCAGTCAATCGCAAGGCCAGCGCCTTGATGCGGCGGAGAGCGCACTTAGGCGGAGGGCCTGTGCATCGCTCTCTGGGATAAAGGCGCACAGCAGATCACTCGGCGTTGCTCCTGATGAACAAAGGGCTGGGGCCGGATTTGCGCGCTCACGTGGAGGGCTTTGGTTTGGGGGAAAGGCGCACCGCAGATCCCTCCACTTCGCTCCCCCGAATTCCTGTCGAAGTTGATGGCGCTGGCGAACTTCATGCGGCTTTCCTTAATGAAAGCCGCACACGTGGATCTGTCTGACATGGCGAAGCAGGAATTCGGGTACGCTACGGTCGGGATGACAAATTTGTTTGAGGGACGGAATGGAAAAACAAGCGCTCAGCTCGTTCATTCCTCTCTTAACTTGCCGCCAGGCAAGTCGGTTCCTCCCAATGAACAAATTTGCTTGAAGGGACGGGTTTGAAAAGCAAACGCTCTCCGCGTTCATTCCATCCTTAACTTGCCGCAGGCAAGTCAGCCGCTCGGGATGACAAATTTGTTTGGGGGGTAACGGATAGGAACAACAAACAGCTACCACTGCACGCCAGGGTAGAGACTGGGAATGCGATCAGCACGGTACTGCAGCGCGCGCTGGGTAACAGCCTTCCAGACTAATTGGGGTGCGGCCTCGTTCATCGTCATCTCTTCGATCACCGAGCCACCCTGCGCCGCGCACAGGTTGGATTCCAGGTCGCCGTTGGCGAGCAGATTTACGTTGCCGCCAAAGCCACTGTATTCCGCTGCGGGCGGCAGGTAATGGAATATAAGAGTCGCGGTCTTCGCTGCTTCGTCGACGCGAAATACCGGCACGGTGGAATATAGACAGGGCGTGGCGCCGTGGCCGCAAACCACCCCTTGGGGAAATTGACGGTCGTCCCCGTTGTCCATCAAGCCGATGTCAAAAACTCCTGTCGTATTTGGACTGAAGTAGGCCGGCCCGTGTTGCGCATAGAACCAATCCGTGGGATCGGTTCCACCCAGCAGTTTGAAATCGCCGCCCTCCCCCAGACGCCACAACACCTTGCCCGAGCCCTGCCCGTCTTCGAAGTCGATCTTGATGAGCCAGTTCTGGTGGCGGATCGAGAACAGCAGGTTGTGGTCGTCGGCGGAATAGACGAGCGCATTGCCGTGCGTCCAGTCGGGGAAAAGATAGGGGTGACGATTGACGTCGAGATGGTCAAAGGAATTCCATACCCAATCGGGTTTTAGATTCTCGTCGACATCGATCAGAACATCTCCCAGCACAAGGGTGTCTCCGGGGTAATTGGGCAGGTTCTGAAAAGTCTGACTTACCGTCGCCAGCAAAACCATGTGTCCATTGGGCAGGGGAAGGACATCGTGATGAAGGCTGCCCAGGAGAAAGGTGTAGCCCTCCGCACCAAGGGCCATGGCCAATTGCGCCTGGGTGAGGGAGCGGATCGTATTGCCCGCGAGGTCGACCTCGCGCACCTCATCAAGGGAGTTGGCAACGGGCCCCTTGGGGAGCAGCGGGATCGAGGATGCATACGAAATCTGCAGCAGGAAGTGCCCGTTGGGCAGCATTTTGACCGGCTGCACCAGGTCGGATCCGGTTCCACGATACGTGTAAGTCCAGATCACATTGCCGGCGAGATCGGTGGCAAACACTTGTGACGGTTCATGGGGAATGACGGTGTCAAAGAGCTCGATGCCCGGCTGCGGGAGTTGGCCCGCACCCACTGAGGTCGCGACGGCCGCCGTGGGGGGCGGTGCGCCGGTGGTGAAGGTCTGGTCGGCATCGGTAAAGGTACCGCCATTGTTGAGCACCACGCGGGCGCGCATGTGATAGTGCGTATTGGCGCGCATGCCGGCTACGTAAAGATTTACCTCACCACCGTTGGGCGAGGGGGTGGATTGGGTCCCGGTGGGCAGCCCGTAAGCGGCCGTGGGGCCAAACTCGACATAAACCTGACCCGGCGCAGGCAGATAAATGGAGTAAGCCGCTACCTGGGCATTGGCGGTCCGCGTAACCGCGCCGGGAGTGATGATGGCAACCACGGCATTGGCCACGTTCTGCCTGGGGGCGGCCGCCGACTGCGCCGTGACGGTTACATTCATACTCAGTTGCAGCGACGCGGGCGCAGAATAGTTGCCAGATTGGTCGACCAGGCCCACGGATGCGTTACCACCCGCGACGCCGTTTACCAGCCACTGTAGCGGGGCGGCCCCAGTACCGCTGGCCTGGAACTGGACAGTTTTGCCGGGAGCGATTGCAGCGTATTGCGGCGCGATCGCGAGCGAACCAGTCTGACTGGCTAACGGGGGCTGATCCACCGGAGGAGGCAGGTGCGTGCTATGCCGGTCGATGGATAATCCGCAGCCTGACAGGAACAATATTAAAAAAAGGATGCCGCTATGTTCGGCTGCCCGCGCTAAGGTTCGCGGACACCCCGTAATTCCACCGGAAGCCACGGTTTGAGAATACGCCAGAACTCTACACGGCGGTCAAGGGCGGGTGAGCCCGTAGTTTCAGGGGATGGGCCTTCATGGCCTGGCAAGATGTCAGAGTCCAACGCCGGGAGAAGCCCCGGTCTTGTAACATCTTCTTGACCATGGCCGCCCCTTCCGCGTTCCCTATCCTGCAGCAGACGCCCCCCTCCCCCCACCCCCACGAGAAGTTTTCGGCTTCGGCCGCACTCGAAGCCAAGCTTCGCCAGGTAGTGCGGGGCGAGGTTCGCTTCGATCAGGCTTCACGGGCACTCTACGCTACCGATGCTTCCAACTATCGCCAGGTACCGATCGGGCTGGTGCTGCCCCTGGATGAGGCCGATGTGGTTGCAACCGTGGCAGCGTGCCGCGAGATGGGGGCTCCCGTGCTCTCGCGCGGCGGGGGGACAAGCCTGTCAGGCCAGTGCTGCAATGTAGCCGTGGTGATGGACTTCTCCAAGTACATGCACTCGATTCTGGAACTCGACCCGGCGCGGAAATTTGCCCGCGTGCAGCCGGGCATCGTGCTCGACCGGCTGCGCGATGCGGCGGAAGAACATGACCTGACGTTTGCACCCGATCCGGCGACGCATAGCCGCTGCACGCTGGGCGGCATGATTGGTAACAACTCCTGTGGCGTGCATGCACTGATGGGCGGCAAGACGGTCGACAATATTGAGTCGCTGGATATTCTGCTGTACGACGGCACCCGGCTGACCGTGGGCGCTACGCCGGAAAACGAACTGCAGGCCATCATCGCAGCCGGAGGACGGCGGGGCGAGATCTATGCCGGCCTGGCGCGCATTCGCGATACCTATAGCGATTTGATCCGGGCGCGCTTTCCTAAAATTCCGCGGCGGGTTTCCGGCTATAACCTCGATGAACTGCTGCCGGAAAATGGATTCAACGTAGCCCGCGCCCTGGTTGGGTCCGAGGGCACCTGCGTGACCGTGCTGCAGTCACGCTGCACGCTGAAGCATAGCCCGCAACATCGCCGGCTGGTGGTGCTGGGTTTTGCCGATCCCTTTATCGCCGCGGATCATGTGCCCGCGGTGCTCGCCTACCGGCCGATCGGCCTCGAAGGGTTTGATGGGCTGATGGTCGATTACATGCTCCGCAAACAACTGGCGGTGAACGATGTGCTGCTGCTGCCGGAAGGACGGGGCTTTCTGCTATGCGAGTTCGGCGCAGATTCGGCGCAAGACGCGGACCGCGCGGCGGAGGAGTTCACCGCGGCCGGGCTGTCGTTCGGCAAGACGTGTACGGTGCGGCGCTACTCGGAAGCGGAGGCGAAACGGGTTTGGAAAGTGCGCGAGTCGGCCCTGGGCGCCACGGTGTTTGTTCCCGGAGAAAAGCACGGGTGGGAAGGGTGGGAGGATTCAGCAGTGCCCCCCGAACAGCTGGGGAGCTATCTGCGGCAGATCTATACGCTGCTCGAACGCTACGGATACACCACGCCGATGTATGGACACTTTGGCCAGGGGTGCGTTCACTTGCGTATCACGTTCGATCTGGAGAGCGCGGAAGGGATCGCGCAGTACCGATCGTTTATTGATGAGGCGGCGGATATTGTTTTGGCCCATGGCGGGTCGCTGTCTGGGGAACACGGAGATGGACAGGCGCGCGGGGTCCTGCTGCCCAAGATGTACGGTCCGGAGCTGATGCAGGCGTTTCAGGAGTTCAAGGCGCTGTGGGATCCGGAGAACGGGATGAACCCGGGGAAGATGATCGATCCGGTGCGGGTATACGACGCGGTGGACAATCTTCGCCTCGGCGCAGGCTACCAGGCGAAGAAGGTGGAGACGTGGTTCAACTATCCGCTGGACCCGGGCGGATTCGGGGAAACGACGCTGCGCTGTGTGGGGGTGGGGGCTTGCCGCAAGCAGGATAACGGCACCATGTGCCCCAGTTATATGGCCACGCGGGAGGAGAAGCACTCCACCCGGGGACGGGCGCATTTGCTGTGGGAGATGCTGCAGGGCAACGTGATTCAGGATGGTTGGCGCAACGAGGAGGTCAAAGAGGCGCTCGATCTTTGCCTCTCGTGCAAGGCCTGCAAGACGGAGTGCCCGGTCAACGTTGACATGGCGACGTGGAAGGCGGAGTTTCTCGGGCATCATTACCAGGGGCGTGTGCATCCGCTGCAACACTATCTTTTCGGGTTTATGGACCGGTGGGCCCGGCTGGCATCGCCGGTCGCGGGGTTGGCTAATTTGCCCATGCGGATGCCGGGGTTGCGTTCGCTGGTGAAGGCGGTGGCCGGGGTGGCGCCGCAGCGAACCCTGCCGGCGTTTGCCCGGCGCAGCTTCCAGTCGCAATACCAGTCGGATGCCGCCGGGTCGGTGCTGCTTTGGCCGGATACCTGGAATAACTACTTTCATCCCCAGGTGCTGGGAGCGGCGCACGAGGTGCTGGGGGCGGCTGGATTCCAGGTGCAGTTCCCTGCGCAACATATTTGTTGCGGGCGGCCGCTGTATGATTTTGGGTTTCTGGACCAGGCGCGGAAGTACCTGGTGGCGGTTATGGAACAGCTGGGACCGCAGATCGATGCCGGGATGCCGTTTGTGATGCTCGAGCCTAGCTGCGCCAGTGTTTTTCGGGATGAGCTGGTTAATTTGTTTCCTGAGAATGAGCGGGCTCGAAAGCTGGCTCAGCAGACTTTTCTGTTGAGCGAGTTTCTGACCCAGAAGGCCCCGGGGTATGTGCCTCCCTCACTGCAGGGGCGGCAGATTGTGGTGCATGGGCATTGCCACCAGAAGGCGCTGATGGGGATGCAGGATGAGGTTTCGCTGCTGCAGGCTACCCAGGCGCAGGTGAAGGTGCTGGATGCAGGATGCTGTGGGATGGCGGGGCCGTTTGGGTTTGAAAAGGACAAGTATGAGGTCTCACAGGCGCTCGGGGAGCGGGTGCTCTTGCCTGCGGTGCGGGCGGCGGGGGCGGAGACGATTGTGGTGACGGATGGATTTAGCTGCCGGGAACAGATACGGCAGAATTCTCCGCGACATGCGCTACATTTGGCTGAGGTTTTGGCTGGGCGAGTATAGGGATGTGGAAGTATCACTTAACTGACAAGCAACAGCCCTGATGAGCGCGCGATTTCCCCGTCGGTCGGCTAAGCCGGTGGGAAACTGAGAACAAACGAACATGGGCCACCCATTCACGGGATTTGGTTACTTAGGGATTGAGCGGATGAGATTTGTATAGGTGCGATGGCTGGGGGGCTGTATGCTGGAAAGAGTGCTTGTACCGCTTCGGCTTGCGTGCTGACTTCCTGAGCCTGAGTCCCCTTAAGAGGATTATTCAACCAGAACTACGTGAGGCTCCATGCGCTCTGAACTCGTTTATTCGGCAGGCCTTAAGATTGAAAATCGGTTTCTTCTTGCTACCGTCGCCATCAAGGCCGTTCGCAAGCTGCACATCAGCACCACCCGCACCGAAGATACCGCCAATGTGGTGTTTGTCGACGTAGCCGCCGGCCGGTATACCGATGTCCATATGCCGGAGATTCTGCCCCAGGCCGCGATCGAGCCGCTCATCGTCGACCCGTTTGTCGTCTCCGCCGCGTAGTTACTCCACCGGGAGCTGCCACAGCTCCACACGGTTCCCCTCGAGATCGTTGAACCAGGCAAAGCGGCCGTAGTCGGCGTCTTCCCTTTTGGGGTCGACATCGACTCCGGCCGCTTTTAGTTTTTCGAGCACCGCGTCCAGATCATCCACCCTGAAATTGAGCATGGCCCGCTGACCGCCGGGACCAAAATACTTTGTATCGTTGGGGAAGAAGGCCAGGATGGTCATCTCCCTGGGGCCATCGCTGAAGAAGGTAATGGCTCCGTCTTCGGTGCGCTTGATGCCGAGATGCTGCTCATACCAGGCATAGAGCTTTTCAGGATCGGTCGCGCGCAGAAAGACACCGCCTACACCGGTTACTCGCGTCATGGGCTTCTCTCCTATTCACTAATCAAGAGTTGCGGCAGGGTTTGCCGGTGTTTGGGTTTGCGGCTGCTTGCGCGCTTCTGGTCGTCGACGATCACGCGCTCGGGGCGCGGCTGGCCGACCCGATCGCGGGCGTTGGCCTTGACGGCTTTGACGATCGAAAACTTTTCCGGACGCCGCTTCCTTTTCGCCATCTCCCTAAGTATGGAATACTTCTTAGTGTTTCGGTGGGCGGAGTTTGCCGGCGCCGGGAAAGTGGGCTCAGGCCATGGAAGAACGGGACTTTTTCGAAGAAAAAGCAGAACAGCGGAAACATACGCTGACCTGCCCGCATTGTGGCAAGGCCGAAGAGTACGAGGTGGGGTGGCTGGTGCGGCGCAAGAAGGCACAATTGCCGGGGAGAGCAGATGAGCGGGATCGCGCACGATTCGCCAAAGCGCAATCGTATATGGTCCGCAAAGACGACGTGGTCGGCTGCAAGAACGTGCGTTGCCGCAAGCGGTTTGAGGTGTCAAGCCTGCAGACTGTGGCGTTTATCTAAACCATGAAAATACTGGTTTGCGTAAAGCAGGTGCCGCAGAAAGATGCGCCTCTCAAACTGAATGACGCCGGAACCTGGATTCGCGAAGACGTCTCCTACGAAGTGAATGAACCGGACGCCTATGCGCTGGAAGAAGCACTGCGGCAGAAGGAAAAGCACGGCGGCGAGGTGGTGGTGGTGACCGCCGGGCCGGCGCGTTCACAGCAGGTATTGCGAGAAGCCCTGGCCAAAGGGGCCGATCGCGCCATCCATCTGGAAGATGACCGCTTCGCTACCCTGGATGCGGCCAATGTGGCCCGCGCGCTGGCCGCTGCGATTGCCGGGGAAACGTTCGATTTGATCGTGACCGGGCTGCAGTCAGACGATTTTGGCTATGCGCAAACCGGGGTATTGCTGGCCGAAGTGCTGGGCTGGCCGCACGCTACCATCATCATTGGCATCGAAAAGACCGACACCGGCCTGCGTTTGAAGCGCGAACTGGAGGCCGGCCGGTACCAGCACGTGGATGTTCCGCTGCCCGCGGTGTTGACCATTCAGAGCGGCATCAATAAGCTGCGCTATGCCACACTGATTGGCATCAAGCAGGCCAAGATGAAGCCCATGCGCAAGGTGACCTGGGCCGAAGTGGAAGCGAAATTGAGCAGGAATCAGCAGCAGATCGAACGGCTCTACCTGCCGGTCAAGCAAAAGAAGACACAGATGTTGGAGGGGCCCCCCGCCGAAGTGTCGCGGAAACTGGTTGAGCACCTGAAGAACGACGCGCGTGTTCTTTAACGCGAGGGCTCTTGTACAATTCATTGTTACGCGTGAGGAATAGACAGCATGGCCAACATGTTACTTGCAGCGGAAGAACGGAATCTGAACCCCCACCAGGTTGAGCTACTGGATAAGCGGAGAAACCGTGGTTTTATGCTGATGGTGATCGCCGGCCAGTTCGGGATTATCGCGACCGTGCTGCTGCTGTGGCTGGTGCAGGACCTGACCTATGCTCCGGGCTGGGCGCACCCCGTCGCCTATTACTTCGCCTTCTCCTTGCTGGTGTCAGGGGTGGCCGGGCTCACGGGCGCTTACCTGCGCCGCGGCGCACCTGAGTTCTGACAAAGGTCTCAATGCCCGATCAGATCATGGTGGTTGCGGAGCAGCGGGACGGTAAGCTGAACCGCGTTTCGCTGGAGACGCTGGCCGCTGCCCAGGCTATAGGCAAAGCGTTTGGGTGGAGTGTTGCCGCTGTTTTGCCGGGTAGCCAGATCGCTGCGCTCGCCCAGGAATTGGCCGGGTACCAGGTCGAGAAGGTGTTTGCCCTGGAAGGGGTTTCGCTCGCGGCCTACACTTCTGACGCTTACGTTCATGCCCTGAAGGAATTGATTGCCAGCCAGCAACCAAAGCTGGTGCTCTTTCCCCACACCTACCAGGTACGTGACTTTGCCCCCCGGCTGGCGCTGGCGCTGGATCGCACGCTGATCTCGGACGCGATTGGTTACAAGAACGAAAGCGGCAAGCTGCTATTTACGCGGCAGATGTTCCAGGGGAAATTTGTGGCCGATGTGGCGTTTGCGGGCGAGTCTCCGTGGCTGGCTACGCTGCAGATTGGGACTTTCCGCGCGGACCAGGCGGCTACGGGCACGGCGCCGGTGGAGACGGTCGCAGCAGCGGCCCCTCCGATGCTGCGCATTACCCCGCATGAAGTGTTCCAGGAAGCCAAGCAGGCGGTTGACCTTTCGCAAGCTGAGGTCATCGTGGCCATTGGGCGGGGCATCAAGGAACAGAAGAATGTCGCGCTTGCGGAAGACCTGGCCAAGGCGTTGGGCGGCGAGGTGGCAGCGTCGCGGCCTATTTGCGATAACGGCTGGCTGCCGCTGGAGCGGCAAATCGGCAGCTCGGGACAGACGGTGGCTCCCAAGCTTTATATTGCGCTGGGCATCAGCGGGGCGATTCAGCATATTGTGGGCATGAAGGGCGCACGCACGATTGTGGCCATCAACAAAGACGTCGAGGCGCCAATCTTTGAAATCGCGGACTATGGGGTAGTCGGCAATCTGTTCGATATCGTCCCGGCGCTTACTGAAGAGATCAAGAAGGCGAAAGCCTGATCTGCCCGAACGGCCATCATGATTCACTTTCGTAAACCAATCGAGGGAATCGAACGGCCACAGATGGAGGCGGATGTCGTCATCGTCGGCGGCGGCCCTGCCGGGATGGCTTGTGCACTGCGGCTGGCCCAGAAGATCGATGCCCACAACCTGAAGCTGGCGCAGACGGGATCGCCACTCCCTCCCCTTTCTAAAGAGAATATTTACGTGTTGGAAAAGGCGCGTGAGGTGGGGCAGCATTGCCTTTCAGGCGCGCTGCTGGACCCGCGTTCGATGCGCGAGCTGCTGCCCGGGTTTGAAGCCGAGGCGCCGCTCGATGCCCAGGTGATCAAGGAATCGGTCTATTACCTCACGGAGAAGGGTCAGTTCAAGTTCCCGGTGGTGCCTCCGCCGCTGCGCGACCATGGCAACTATGTCATCTCCATCAACAAGTTCGTGAAGTGGCTGGCGAGCAAGGTGGAGGCAGCGGGGATTACGATTTTTACCGGCTTTGCGGGCAGCGAGCTGCTGTTTGCCGAGGACGGTGTCACGGGCGTGCGGACCGATGACAAGGGAGTCGATAAGCAGGGCAATCCCAAGGACAATTTTGAGCCGGGCTATGAGCTGCGGGCGAAGATCACCATTCTGGCCGAGGGGGCTCGCGGGTCGTGCAGCAAGCAGTTGATTGAGCGCTTTCAGCTGGAGGATCCGGAGCATGCGCAGACGTATGGCGTGGGGATCAAGGAATTGTGGGAGGTTCCGGCAGGCCGGGTAGCCAAGGGTGAAGTGATTTATACGCTGGGCTATCCGCTGACCTGGCAGGAGTATGGCGGGGCCTGGATCTATGGCATATCGGACACTCTGCTGTCGGTCGGGTATGTGGTTGGTTTGGACTACGACGATCCGCGGCTGGACCCACACCACGTTTTCCAATCCTTCAAAGAACATGGGCTGATTCAACCGCTGCTGACGGGCGGCAAGATGGTGCGTTACGGGGCGAAGAGCCTGCCTTATGGTGGGTGGCTGACGATGCCCCGGATTGCGGGCAAGGGCTGGATGATTCTGGGGGATTCCGCGAGTTTGCTGAACTCACAGCGGCTGAAGGGGATCCACCTGGCGATCAAGAGCGGGATGCTGGCGGCGGAGACGGCGTTCGAGGCGATGCTGGTGGGAGACTTCTCCAGTGTGGCGCTGGGCGCTTACCAGAGCCGCGTGGAAGGCAGCTGGATTCATAAGGAACTGTATCCGGTACGTAATTTTCACCAGGGGTTTGCGCATGGATTGCTGGCTGGGCTGGCGCATAGCGCGGTGCAGCAGCTGACGGGGGGAAGGAACCTGGGGCCTGATTTCCATAACGAGGCCGGTTATCTGCATATGCACCATCTGGATGCGCTTGGCCGTTCCACCTATGGCCGCGAAGCAGGGCTGGGACCGGCGAAGAGCGATGGGAAACTTACGTTCGATAAGCTGACGGACGTGTACCACTCGGGCACGCGGCATGACGATGACCAGCCGGTGCACCTGGTGATCCGCGATACCGATATTTGTAACAACCGCTGCGTGCAGGAGTTTGGGAATCCGTGTCAGCATTTTTGCCCGGCGGCGGTTTACGAGATGGTAGAAGGGCCTGGCGCCGGAAAGCAGATTCATATCAATTTTGCGAACTGCGTGCATTGCAAGACGTGCGACATCATGGACCCTTATCAGATCATTACCTGGGTGCCGCCGGAGGGTGGCGGGGGCCCTAACTATGACGGCATGTGAGTGGGTGAGGGTTTAGCGGATACCGGCGAAGAAGCGATTCTCATTGACGGCGCGACTAAACAGGCTGCGGAAAAACTCGGTGCTTGAAGGGTACGGGCTTCAGCCCGTACATAATGAAACAAGAATGGATCGGCTTTACCCGCTGAGGGCCGGCTTTCCGCATGATTCCGCAGCCCTCAGCGCCTAAAGGCGACTCATCTTGGGTGTTTATGTACGGGCTGAAGCCCGTACCCTTCATCGACAGAGTTTTTTCGCAGCCTGTAAAGCGCTTCAAGTTTACGGATGTTACTACGGGCTGAAACCGTGCCCATCCAATCGGGCTTGCGAGCTAGGGGACCTCGCGGTGAATCACTTCTTGTTGTTCCGAGCCTAAGACGCGGACAGCTACGGTTTTGAAGTAGACGACGTCTTTGTCGCTGTGGTTTTGCAGGCCGATCCAGCCTTTTTCGGGCCTTATGCCGCGGTCCGGTTCGTAGGGAAATTTCTTGTCGGGCACAGGCTGACCTTCAATGTAGTCGGTGACTTTTACATCGTTCACAAAAACCTGGGTACGCGAGCCTTCGATGCGAATGATCATCGTGTTCCACTCGGGACCGGGCTTGCCTGGCTTAGCCAACGGTTTGGTCAGAGAGTAGAGCGTGCCGGTGACGTGGTAGTCGTCTTCGCCGCTGCGCTCGGGATGGTTGTCGATCTGGACCTCGTAACCGCGGTTGACCGGCATCCAGGGTTCAGTGGGCTCCGTGGGAATACGGATGAAAACGCCGGAGTTGTCGTTCTCGTGCTCCATGCGGTAAACCACTTTAATCTCGCAGTCGCTGTACGGGCCGGTGGTGGAATAGAGAAGTCCCATCCCGCCCTGCGTCTTGAGCTCGCCATTCTCCACCACGAAGCTGCCCGGCCCCACATGCTGCCAGCCGCGTAGGTTGTGGCCATCGAACAGCTGCTTCCAGCCAAGTTGTTTGGCCGGCGCGAACGTTGTGGCAGCCAGCAGAACCAGCAGGGTGAGCATCGTTTTTGTCTTCATCAGTGGCATGATTCCAGTTTAAAACGTTTCTGTGCCCAGCTTATTGTGCAACCGGTAAAGACGAGTGTGATGACGCCGATTTTGCGTGTAACATTCCCTTGCGCGTGAGGCGTAAGCAGTACACCCGCCGAAAGGGACGAAGCCATGAGCGGCAGCGACCTGTTACTAATGTGTAGCGATTGCGGTCAGGAGTTTGTGTTCACCGCGGGCGAACAGCAGTTCTTCCAGGAGCGCGGCTACTCCTCACCCCGGCGTTGCAAACCGTGCCGTCAGGCGAAGCAGAACGCCGGAGGCGGCGGTGGGGGTGGCCATGCGCCCTCCCATGGTCACCATGAAGGTGGTGGTTATAGCACCGGCGCAGGCGCGGGGATGAGTACGGGAACAACGGTGGTCTGCGCGAGTTGTGGTCAAACGACCACAGTGCCGTTTGAGCCGCGGGGAGACCGTCCGGTGTATTGCAAGAGTTGCTACAAGCCAAAACAGGCTGGGGGCGGTGGCGGCGGTGGGCGGCCAGGCCGCGGCGGCAGTGGTGGTGGCGGCGGTGGCGGCGGAAACCGGGACCGGGACCGCCGCAGGCACTAAAGCGGTTACACAAGCCGGCCCTGTAGCCAATTAGTTGTATGGCCGCGTACATCTCTAGACAGGATACTGCTCCCGAGGGTGTGAGCATGGAGCAGGTTCTGTTGGACATGTTTGAGCAGGCACGCAAGCTGGTGGTGGAGACAGATCGGCGCCTTGCGGAAGAGAACGACCGGATCATGCAAAAGGAGCGCGAAGCGAAGCTCCTGGAGCTATCGGCTCAAATTGAGGCCGCGTTCGACTTTACCAGCAAGGAAAAGCTGGAGTTAGACCCCCGGTTGGACATCCAGGACGGCAAACCCACAGTTGAATTTATCGTGCGCAGTATGCGGGCGATCTTTGTTCTGACCCCCCAGGCAGAAGGGGAGTGGACCTTGAGCGCGCTCGAAGATGGGCATGCCCCGCAGTCTCTGGGTGAGTTCAAAGGGGGCAAGAAGGGTGACGGATCGTCACGGCGGCTGGCCGCGGCACGGATTGTGACTGCGATCGGAAACTGGTCGCAAAAGGGCCAACCCGTTATGGCGCCGAAGAAGCCGTCGCAATCGGAATCGACCGGTCGGTGGCAGGATACGGCGGTGCCGATCGAAATGCAGGAGCGGCGCGAACCCACTTACGGCACCATGGGCAAGTTTCTCGGCTACTAAGCGAATTTCACAGGTTTCTAAACGATTTTCCCCCGGGGGAATGTGGCTTCCAGCTGCATTTCCCCGTTGGTTTTTGGAGTTTGCCCGCAGCGGTGGCCACCCTGCGAAACAGGATTTTATGGCAAGAAAAATCCATCCTCGCCGAAGCCATCCCGGGTATACCAATTCTGATCCTGCTCTAAGATGGTCGCTGAGGTGAGCGATGAATACACGCGCATCGGGTGCGGTTCTGGTCTTGCTGGCGCTTGGTTCGGCGATGAGCGCTGGGGCCCAGGATCAAAAGCAGCAACGCATAGCGAACCTGGCCTATGAGGCCGAGATGCATCATGATGTGGGCGCGTGCCCGGAAGCCACTACGGTCACCGATCGGGACGTTTGCCAGAATGACGCCCGGGTTGAAACGTACAAGAACTACACGCAGTTTTTTGATGCCCTACGCGAGGCGCTGATTGATAGCTCGCCCAACGATGCCAATGCGCTGACCCTCGACGGGACGGAAGTGGTGTGGGAGAAGTACCGGGCGACGGCCTGCGATGCGCTGGTGAAGGCCTATGACGCGGGCACGATCAAGCATCCCGGATCGGGGGAACCAAGCGCTCGAACCCGGTGCTTGATTACGTTGACGCGCAGCCGTATGCGGGATCTGAAGGAGCTGTACGCGCCTACGCTTTGAGCGTCTTCGCGGGCATGGGATTTTCGCGTCCGCGTGCCGTCACCGGGGCTACCTCAGCGATACGGTTGTTACGGACGAGAAGTGCCTGGTCGAAATTGTTGACTGTGGGGCAAACGTGGCGGGGGATAAGGCGGAGGATTTCTCCGATTCTGGGCACGTAGGCACCGGGCTTGACGCGGATGGGCAGGTGTTCTTCGCTTGGCCTCAGCGGCTCGAGATCAGGATGCCCCACCACTGCGCAGTGGGGCATGCCGGCGTCCACGGATACGGTCTTGTGCCCGGCGTCACAGGTAATCAGTCCGGGCGCGGGATGACTGATGACGGTAGCAGCCACCATGGCAGCTGCCTGGTAGCCAGAATCCGCAGGCAGTTGCGTCAGGCTCTTGACGTCGTTGTAGACCACCGTTCCGGGCGAGACGCGATGGATGCTCGCAGGGTCTGCAAACGCTGGAAAGGCAACGGCAGTAACGAACGTGGGCGTTCCCGAAGTCACGATCTCTTCAACGGGAATGTGTTCGGCTCGGAGAGCATCCACCAAAACCATAAGCTGCCGATAGCCTGTTTCTGCCGCCTGTTTCCGCAGCTGCAGATCCTCTTGCGCGTGCTGGCCGTCGTAATAGTGCAAGCCGCGAAAGTGCAAACCGGCTTTCGCAATCTGTTGCGCCAGATCCAGAACACCTGCGATGTTCCGCTGATCGATGCCGGTTCGATCCATACCTGGATTCACATCGATGAACAGGCCGACCCGCTGGCCGTGCCAGCCGGCTAGCTGGGAAGGATGTTCGACGACCACGGAGATGGCCACGTCTGGATAAGCTTCCGCAATCTCGCGCACGCGCATCGCTTTGGGCCCGCTGCAGGCATAGGCAACCAACACATCGTCAGCGCCCGCTGCGCAGGCGGTGCGGAGCTCGAGCGTGGTCGCACATTTGAAGTTGCGAATGCCCTGGTTCACACATTGGCGCATGGTGCTTTCAAGCTTGGCCGTTTTGACGTGCGGCCGCCAGCGGTCGGGCCGGCCGCCCATGAGGCGCACGGTCGCGGCAATATTGGCGTCCACAATTTCCGGATAGATCAAGAGCGCCGGGGTAAGGACGCTATCCATACCCTCTACCTGTTTATCGTCGGGATTAGTCAAGAAACCTTCCTACAGAAAGCGTCAATTGGCGAGCGCGCGATCCTGACTCGGCGACGGTAGCGACGCCCGACTGGATGGCGACTTCCTTTACTCCCGCGAACGCTTCAGGAACTTTGAATAGCATAATCAGGTAGCGAACGGACTGGCGCGACTTTGCCGGAAGCCATCGATACGTCCGTTCGCCGAAGAGCGCGCCCTGGTCGATCATATCCCTGCGGGGAACCGGGTAGGGCGTGGTGCTGAACTCGATCCCGCGGCAGAAGGTGCGGGCGTTCCAGGGCGGTTGGTGGCGGTTATTTGTTTCTTGCCAGTTGCCAACCCAGGGGAAGTCCGCGCGGCGGAAAGCATAGACAACGAGCAGCTGCTGGAACGGATTGCAGGCGCTGATGAAGGCTATCTTCAGATTCGGATCCAGAAGTTGGGTGGTGTAGTGGCCGAAGGTTCTATCCGGCGTAAGGCGCAAGTCTGCGGATGTCCCTTCTTTCGTAGGAGCCTGGGGCCAGGTGAAATCCGCATTCGGCTGCAGAAACATGGTTTCGCCCAAGGTAGGACCGTACACCTGGGCGCGGGTGGCCGGCATGTCAAAAATCGTTGCGCCCGATTGCCAGAAAGGGTGGGCCGAAGGTCACGTGCTGATTCCATCCGATCGGGCGGTCGTACGCGCTCAGGTTCGTGGCCTGTTCTTCGCAGTAGATAACGGGATGGGCGCGATCGACTGCGATCGTTCTGCTGAAATCGATCTGAGCGTGGCGCAGCGTGAGACCGTACTGGAGCTTTGGGCGGGGTGCGGCGGACTGCTGCTGCATTTTCCATCGCTGGGAGGGCGCCTCGCCGTGCGTGGTCAGCCCGGCCGCTGCTTCTTCTTTGGATGGGGGACCAAAATGATCGAAACCCAAACTATGCCCAGCGACCCCGGCCAGCAACCTGCCGTCGGGCGGCGGACCGTAGAGCCGGCGGTGTTTACCGGGCAGGTAGTGTTCTGGATCGATTGTGGTCCAGGGCGGCCGCCACAGTGGGTTCACTCCGGGAACGCTCTTCAGGTTTAGTTCGCAGATATGGCCGCCGCCGCGAAGGACGGAGACGTGCCCCCACTCTCCGTGGATGCGGAAGCCGGAACGGCCGTCCAGCAGGTTCGCAATCCGTTGTATGGGCGTTTTCGGAGGAGTGGTTCGGCTGGTCAAGGGCGATCCTGCAAAGTCGCTGCGCCACCACTATAAACGAGCGCCGGGTAGATTCAGTATCGATAGCTGGGCCGTTCGGCCCAGATTCGCAGGCGATCGCGATTTTGCGACCCGCATACCCTGATGGTGTCGCCAGATTGGCATGGCAAACCATGTATGAACGGATAGAAGAGGACCGCCCAGTCCGTTTTCCCCGTTGACTTGTACTTATCATGGATGTCCCCTGGATTCCCCTGCAGCAGGAAGCCCGCCGCCGATCGTCGGAACTATAGGGTGGAATGGTAACCTTGGAGAAGAAGGATTTCTCATGGCTCAGGCCGTAACCAACCCCAAGCAGCAGGCCCACGAACTCATCGATCGCATATCCACCGCGCAGGCCTCCGCCGTCGTCGGCCTACTCGAAGCGATGCTCGATCCGGTCTCCGTCGCCTTGGCCAACGCCCCGATGGACGACGAGCCGGTGAGCGAAGAAGAGGCCCGTGACATCGCCGAGGGACGCGCCGCCTACGGGCGCGGAGAGGTCGTTTCTAACCATGAAGTCCTGGCCGACTTCGGCCTGACTGCGGAGGATTTCGATCGCATGGGACGGACCCCGCTCGACGCCGAACCGCATTCTCCCGGTCAGTGAGCTTGGGGCGCAAGAAGATCGCCTGGCGGGACCAGGCCAAGGCCCAGCTCCGCACCATCGATCAGCCTACCGCCCTGCGCCTTCTTCACGCCCTGGCCCACTTCGCCGCCACCGGCGAAGGCGACGTGAAGCGCCTTCAGGACATCGAGCCGCCCGAGTTCCGCTTGCGCGTCGGCGATTACCGGCTCCGCTTCCACGATCATGGCCACACCCTCTACGTCACCGCCGTCAAGCACCGCCGCGAAGCCTACCGCTAATCTCGAACACTCATCGGGCGACACGGCTCATCTCAGCCTCGCCACCGTCGCTGTTTCATTTGTCCTGGCATGCGTTTTGGACACAAGGGGATGCGGGACAAGGGTATGCGGCGAGATGCGGGACGAAACCCCCCCGTAAGGCAGCTCGACGCGATGCGAAGTTGGCTGGTTACTTCGTCCCTCATCGTTCTGCGGACAAGACTGTACCCCCGATAGTTGCACTGGGTGCTACACTTTAAATGATGTCGACGTCTCAACACGTGGCGCGAACGTTCAAGACCGCCTGGTTCGCCAAGGCGGCACGCAAGGCGCACATCATGGACGACGATCTTTGCTCGGCTATTGCACAGGTTGAACTTGGACAGGCAGACGATCTCGGCGGTGGAGTCTACAAGAGGCGTCTCCGGAAGAATCAGTACCGCTCCATCATCCTGGCGAAGGCTGGAACATTTTGGGTGTACGAGTACCTGTTCGCCAAGCAGGACCGCGCAAACATCGATGACGATGAACTAGTTGAGTTTCGGAAGCTGGTCAATGCGTATGGAAACCTCACAGGGAAACATGTGAACCGGCTTCTGCAGGATCAGGATTGGATGGAGATTTGCAATGGCAACCAAGCGTAAGTTCAAGAGCGATGCCTTCGAGGCGATCCACTCTTCTGCAACAGCCCTGCACAAAGTAGGTGCGATCGATAAGACAACAATGAAGAGCTTTGACACGGCGTGCATTACGGCGCCACCCGCGCTGAAACCCGAGCAGATCAAACGGCTGCGGCTGCGCCATCGTGTCAGCCAGCCGGTCTTCGCCCGCTATCTCAACACCAGCGAATCGACCATTGAGAAGTGGGAGACTGGCGCGAAGCAGCCCAGTGGGATGGCACTCAAGCTTCTCTTTGTTATACAGAAGCATGGCCTGGATGCTCTCGTTTAGTCTGCTACTCTACGCAACAATGGGCTCCGGATGGTCGCCACGCGCATACCTGCGCAGGACCACCACCGGAATCAGTACGCGGAGAGAGTTGCCTGCAGTACTGCCGCCGCCGATGGGCTGGGGATACATAAGCCGTCCCCTATCTCCATGAAGTTAGCCGTTGCGAGGAAAACCCACCAGATTGGCCCGCATTGTTTTGCGGTTCGGATTCACGTGAAATTCGCCATAGCAGAGCTGGTGGAGTATTGGAGCTGGCCGCAGATACCAACTGGCCCAGGACAGCGGTGTGTCACCGTGCGCATCAAGGGCATCGAGGCGTGCACCAGCATCAAGGAGCAACTGGATCGTGCCTGAATCCCCAAAGGCCGCGGCACGATGCAAAGCGGTCTCTCCTTTGGTTCGGCAATCGCGCATAAAACCGCCGGTTTCTACTCCATCTGCCGTGGCGATGT
The DNA here is from genome assembly GCA_963834445.1 of uncultured Acidobacteriaceae bacterium. Classification (GTDB taxonomy): domain Bacteria; phylum Acidobacteriota; class Terriglobia; order Terriglobales; family Acidobacteriaceae; genus PALSA-350. Next base: position 13,569 of record CAWIBU010000009.1, on the reverse strand, counting down.
TGGGATCTGCTCCGAACGCGAGCAGCACCTCCACCACCCGGTCGTAAACGAGGCGGTCGGTCCCACATAGGGCGGCATGGAGAGCGGTTTCGCCCGATGCTTCGGAGGAGCTATTTACGGCAGCGCCCGTCTCCAGGAGAAATTTGCACAATTGCCAATGTCCGTGGAATGCGGCTGCGTTTAATCCATAGTTCGGCCCGAGTGAATCGAGCGAAGCATTCTGCTTAAGGAGAAATCGGATCGCACTGACATCTCCGTAATAGGCGCATGTCTGTACAAGAGACACTCCGTTGCTATCGATGAACGCAGCGGGGAGGTCCTGGGCGAGTAGCTCGAAGACCAAATCGGTTCTTCCGTCTTGAAACTCGCTTAAAATCTCGTCTCTCTTTGAGCGATCCATTGCGTCCCTCCTGGGTCACATGATTTTCGCACCCTCAGAACGTAGTGATGAAATCTGTCCACGTTCATTTTCGCGGCAGTTCGGCTCTGCACCTCCATCAGAAACGACGCTGCATGGAAGTGCAACCCTACCCTTTGTCATGCAACGCCTTTCGGTTTATCGACGGGATGACAAAGGGGTAAGGGGCGCTTCTGGTGGGTAGCTGCTGCTGGTCGAGGAAGAACAGCAGGTCCCTCCACTCCGCTACCGCTCCGGTCGGGATGACAAGTTTGTTTGGGGGACGAGCCTAAAGAGCAAGCGCTCTCCGCGTTCATTCCATCCCTGACTTACCGCAGGCAAGTCAACCACTCGAGATGACAAATTTGCTTGAGGGACGGGCTTAAAAAGCAAGCGCCGCCTCGTTCGTTCCTCCCTTAACGTGCTGCAGGCAAGTCGCCTCCTCGGAATGACGCCGGGAGATCTAACCATCTGCAGGCGGGGAGCTGATTGCTGCAGCGAGACTGGGGATTTAGGCAGGAGGAAAAAAAAGAGCGGGCTCGCTGCTTGGCAGCGAGCCCGCCGGTTGATGGGTTTTCAGGTCTAGCTGCAGCCGCTGGTTGAGCCGCAGCTCATGCAACGGTAACAGCTACCGTTGCGGACCATGATGGCCCCGCAGGTGTGGCAACTGGGAGCGTCGCCCATGTCGAGATACTCCTTCATGGCGTCGGCGGCGTGGAACATGGATCCACCCTTGCGGGCTTCGGGCAAGCCGAAGATGCCGCGGTCTTCCATGGAGGCAGGACTAGCGCCGCCCTGGCTGAGTGCTCCTGGTTCGGGCAGGATGCCACCAGCGGGTGGCTGGGTTTCGTATTTGGTTTCGTACGCAGGCGCTGGTTCCTCAGGCGGAGCGGCGAGGCTCGATGCACCCGCTGCCAGACCGCTGAAGAGACTCAGTTGATGGCCGGATAGGAAGCGCAACTGCAGCCAGCGGAAGATGTAATCCATGATGGACTTGGCGAAGCCGATTTGTTCGCTGCCGGTCCAGCCGGAAGGCTCAAAGCGGGTGTGGGCGAATTTCTCGCACAGCACCTTGAGCGGGACACCGTGCTGCAGCGAGAGCGAGACCGCCGTGGCAAAAGAGTCCATCAGCCCGGAGACCGTGGAACCCTCCTTGGCCATCTTGATGAAGATTTCACCCGGTTGGCCGTTGGGATACATGCCCACCGTGATGTAGCCTTCGTGGCCGGCAATGGAGAATTTGTGGGTGAGCGAAGCCCGCTCTTCCGGCAGGCGATGACGGACGGCGCGGGGTGGTCCCTGGGTCGCTTCCGCCTCGTCGCGCGAGGCAGCCGCCTGGCCAAGGTTGACGGCGTTGGCAATGGACGCGGAGAAGGCGTTGGCCGCCGTCACCACGGCGTTGGCCGTGACCTCGAGCCGGGCCGAGACCTTGTCTTCCAACACCTTGAGATCGTCGCCGATCGAGGCAGTATCGCCTTGCGCCATGGCGGCCAGCACGCGGTTGGCGGCGGCGTTGACGGCTACATCAGCCGTACTCTCCGCACCCAGCGCATTCTTGATGACCTTGGCCTTGTTGCCATCGGAGACGTTGAGCGGCTGAGCGCCCTTGGATCCGTCGCGGTAAACGGCCACGGCTTTGAGACCCAGACGCCAGGACTCCATGTAGGCCTGGATGATGTCATCCAGGGTGGCGTCGTGGGGCAGGTTGACTGTTTTCGAGATGGCCCCGGAAAGGAAGGGTTGGGCCGCGGCCATCATCTTGATGTGCCCCGAGGAGTGGATCGAGCGCGTGCCTTTGCTGGGCTTGAAGCTGCAATCGAACACAGCAAGGTGTTCCGGCTTGATGCCGGGCGCGCCTTCAATGGTGCCGGTGGAGTCGATGTAGCTGACGATGGAATCGACCTGCGGGTTGGTGTAGCCGAGCTTGAACAGGGCGGTGGGCACGGTGTTGTTGACGATCTTGATCATGCCGCCGCCAACCAGCTTCTTGTACTTGACCAGGGCGAGATCGGGCTCGATGCCGGTGGTGTCGCAATCCATCATGAAGCCGATGGTGCCGGTGGGGGCGAGCACAGTGACCTGGGAATTGCGATAGCCATACTTCTCGCCGTGAGCCAGCGCCTGGTCCCAGCAGTCTTTGCTGGCCTCAATGAGGGCAGCGAGCTGAGGGGTGGTAAAGGGCTCAGAGGAGTTGGCATGACCGATCTTGTTGACCTCGGCACGGTGCATGCGGATGACGTCGAGGAAGGGCTCGCGGTTGACGTAGAAGCCGGGGCAGGCGCCTCCGCGCTGAGCCAAGCCGGAACCATCCGCGTACTGGGCCTGCTGGCAGAGGGCGGTGGCGGAGACCAATGCCGGCGCCTTTTCGGCCAGGACCGAGGACTGCAGGTAAGCCTGACCGCACATGATGGCAGTCAGCGTGGCGGCAAAATCTCTGCCGGCGTCGCTGTCGTAGGGCAGACCCATGGCCATGAGGAGCGCGCCCAGGTTGGCGTAACCCAGGCCCAACGGACGGTAATCGTGGGAGTTGCGCACGATCGACTCGGTCGGGTAGCCGGAGTTGTCAACCAGGATGTCCATGGCGGTGATGAGGATGTCGATGGCGTGACGGTAGGCGTCCACATCAAAGGCGCCCGTAGGGGTGACGAATTTGAGCAGATTGAAGCTGGCCAGGTTGCAGGCCGAGTCGTCGAGGAACATGTACTCGGAGCAGGGATTGGAAGCGTTGATACGGCCCGAGTTCTTGGAGGTGTGCCACTTGTTGATGGTGGTGTCGTACTGCATGCCGGGATCGCCGCACTGCCAGGTGGCTTCGGCGATTTTGCGCATGAGGTCACGGGCCTTGTACACCTTGGCCGGTTCCCCACCCTTTACCTTGCGGGTGGTGAAATCCTGGTCGCGCTCGACGGCGCGCATGAACTCGTCGTTCACGCGAACGGAGTTGTTGGCGTTCTGGAAAAAGATGGAGCTATAGGCTTCAGAATCAGGGCCCGAGCCATCGTAGCCGGCCTGCATCAGGGTCCAGGCTTTCACTTCTTCTTTGGCCTTGCACTCGATGAAGTCGGCGATATCGGGGTGGTCGACGTTGAGGATGACCATTTTGGCGGCGCGGCGGGTCTTGCCGCCGGACTTGATAACGCCGGCGAAGGCGTCAAAGCCGCGCATGAAGCTGAGCGGTCCGCTGGCGGTACCGCCGCCGGAGAGCGTTTCCATCGATCCGCGGATGTTGGAGAGGTTGGTCCCGGTGCCGGAGCCCCACTTGAAGAGCATGCCCTCGGTCTTGGCCAGGGTCAGGATGGAATCGAGCGAGTCTTCCACCGAATTGATAAAGCAGGCCGAGCACTGCGGATTGCGGTAGCCGGTGGCGGAAAACTCAACCGCGCAGCTATGGGCATTCCAATGCCAGTTTTGGGCATCCGAATTGGGCTCCAGGCGCTCGCAACCGACGTTGAACCAGACGGGCGAGTTGAAGGCGACTTTCTGGGTAAGGAGCAGGTGCACGAGCTCGTCATGGAAGATGGCTGCATCTTCCGCAGTGGCAAAGTAGCCGCCGGCCATACCCCAGTCACGAATCGTCTCTGCGACCCGGGCGACCAGCTGGCGGACACCGGTTTCACGGGCGCCAAACTCACCCTGGGGGGTGCCAATGTGGCCGTGGAGGTATTTGGAGGCGACGATATTGGTCGCGGTCATCGACCAGTCAACGGGAACCTCGACATCTTTCTGCTCGAAGATGGTGCCGCCGGTGGCGTCGGAGATGAGAGCGGTGCGGCGTTCCCATGCAACCTCGCTATAAGGCGAAATGCCGGGCTTGGAGAAGAACCGCGCGCATTGCACGCCGGTGGTGGGTTCTGGCTTGGAGACGGAGTGGCTGTAGTGGGCGGCCCAGCCATTCGTGGGGGTGGAAGTTACGGAATTGTTGGCCTCGGCCATAGATCTCCTTACGATTTTAAAAGAATGACAGGAAAGCCGCCCCCAGGCGCTCGTGATTGGCGCCTTTCAAACTGGAGGTGAAACCGGCATCCCTGGGAACCAGCGAACAACCCAGGCTTTGGCTGAAAAAGCACCCTGCAACGGTGGAGCAAATGAGGGAAGTAAGACTGTGAGATGTGAAAGTACCGCTGTGGATGGCGTGTGTCAAGCCAGAACCACTACATCTAGTAGTTTATATGCATATCCCCCCACGTGGGTCGCAAAACCCAACAACCGGCTGTGGAGAACGGCGGATGACCGCACCCCTCGCGGTTTTGGCCTTTCCAGACTTATCGGCTGCCGGCTGAGTGGGAAGATTGATGGCGAAGATTCGTTGCTTTCCCTGACCGCATCACGACGAAGCCCGAAATTTGAGGCTACGCCCAGCCGGGGGAATCGCACAATGTGGATACGGTGGATAAGGGGGCGTTGTGGTAGCCATGGAACGGCGCAAAATGCGGGGGGGCCGCTGGCGCGGCCCCCGGCTTGATGCGACGGCAAATCCCACTCAAGCCAACAGAAGGCTTGAATGGGCCACCCACCCTTTGTGGTTAGGACGGAAGGGGAGATCTTGAATAAACGGCTCTACACACTGAACTGATTAAGCTTTGGCGGTCATGCCCTTGATGAGGCGGTAAATGGCCAGCAGGATAATCGCACCCAGGACCGACATAATGAAACCAGCACGCTGGCCCTCCTGGTACAAGCCGACGTGACTACCGATAAAGGTCGCCAGCAACGCGCCGGCAACGCCGATCAACATGGTGATGAAGATACCGCCGGGATCTTTGCCTGGCATGATCAACTTTGCCAGTGCTCCGACGATCAGGCCAATGATTGCTTCCCATAGCAGGTTAAACATGCAATGCCTCCTGGTTTTGTGGAATCAGGCCCGGTTGTGCGGACAATGGCGAGGATTCCGGGTTCCCTATCCTTTGCTTCCAGCTGCGAAGGATAGGGCCATACGGAATTTGGTTGTGGGCGTGACCTTACCGCAGGATTACTTGCCGGAAAGGTTCTTGGGTGAGTGTTTGTTCAACGTCCGCAGCAGCTTGGCCGCGGAGGGCGGCGCGGGGACTGCCTTGTCGAAGACAATGGCTTCCGCAGTCACGTCTTTTCCGTAAAGTTTCTTGTTGCCGTCGTTGTCAGGCCGGAGGGTCGAACCGGAGAGGGAGACACCGGCGAACAGTCCGCGGGCGCGGGAGTAGGAGAGAATCTCTGCCCGCATGGTGACATCGGTTTCAGCAGAGGCGTTGCGTCCGACCGGGCCGGCTGCCGCAGAGGCATCGCCACCGATCTTGACCTTGCTTTTAAGGATGTTCGCGGCAGACTTGGGACTCATAAGCAGGAGCACGAAATCCGTAGCCTGGCCACCCAGCTGGAAGCCAAAGCTTGCGCCTTCGAGAGCCATCATGGACGGAGCGCTCCACGGCCCCTGGAAATGCCGGCCGGTGCGGCAAGTGAGCACACCGCGGCCATAGCTGCCACCAACGATGAAAGCTGCCTTGAGGACGGAGGGCAACACGACGACACAATCTGCCTTATCGATAACGTCCTGCGGAATGTCATCCGGCAGGTTCATGATTTCGGAAATGACAGTTCCCGCGGCCTCTACTCGATCCGCTTCTTTATCCTGCCCAAAACCAGGCAGAACCATCAGGCCCATGAGGCTTAGCGCCACTACTGTTCTTTTCATGCTCTCTCCTTAAAAAGTCGACACCAGTGCAACAGAACACAGGTTGGATGCGGTGGGCCCGGGAACGGATGTAAGCAAGCTCTCCGTTCGACCGCTGAGCATACTATACAAGTTTCCTTTGCGGATCAATGACTGGCCGGATACTTATCTCGCAAAATTCACCGGCGATAGACGACGCCACCCTTCATGACAAATGAAACTCTGGTGAGCACGTTGATGTCATCGAGCGGGTTGCCGGGGACGGCGATGATGTCGGCGTTGTAGCCAGGTTTGAGGGCACCAATATCGTGCTCCCAATCGAGGAGTTTGGCCCCGTTGAGGAGGTCGGCCCGGAGTACGTCGAGCGGCTTCATGCCGTATCGCACCATCAGTTCCAGCTCGCGGGCCTGGGTGCCATGGGGGAACGGGCCTACGTCTGAACCGACGGCCATGGGGACACCATGAGCGAGCTGGCTATGAAACTGCTGCACGTGGTAATCGAGCAAGCGATGCTCCTGCGCGGCTCCCTCAGGCGAGCTGGCATGGGCAGCGAAGTATTCCTGAATAGTGAAGGTAGGGACGGCGTAGATCTGGCGTTGCTGCATCAGGCTCATGGTCTCGTCGCTTAGCTGGTCAGCGTGATCGATGGAGGCGACCCCGGCCTGTGCGGCGTACAGAGCTCCGGGCTCGCCTTCACAATGCACGGCGACGCGGGTTTGCAGGCGCGCCGCTTCTGCGACAGCCCGGGCCAGTTCGGGTTCGGAGTACTGCACGATGGTGTGGAACTGGCCGTCTTTCACGAAGTCGCGACCGGTTTCGTAGATTTTGATGAAGTCGGCGCCGTCTTTTATTTGTTGACGGATGACGGTGACCAGTTCGTCGGCGGTGTTGGCGTAGGTGGCGTTGCCGAGCACGTGCTGCTCGGGGTTGTAGTGGATTGCGTCTTCGTGGCCGCCGAGGACGCTGATGGCGTTGCCACTGACGCGCATGCGCGGGCCGGGGATGAGTCCCTGGTCGATGGCTTCGCGGACGGCGGTATCGGCCGGCCCGGCGCCCTCGGTGCCCATGTCGCGTTCCGCGGTGAAGCCGGCGAGGAGATCGGCTTTGGCAGCGAGGGTGGCGAGGATCACGCGTTGGGGTACAGACTCGGTGACGGTCTGGAGGTCTTCGGCTCCGGGATGGAGGAAGAGGTGTACGTGGGCATCGATCAGGCCGGGCATTAAGGTTGTATCGCCGAGGTCGATGGTTTCCGCGCCTGCTGGATGAGCGACGGAGGCGCCGGCGGCTACGATTTTTTCGCCCTGCACCAGGACTTCTCCGGGAGTGAGGAGGCGCCCGGTTTCGATATCCAGGAGCCGTGCGGCATGGAGAACGACGGGGCGCGCGGGGTTTTGTGCCAGGGATGGTGGCATGTATGGCAGAAAGGCCGCGATGCCCAGCAGGAGGGAGAGGCGGGATTGGTTTCTGGTCATGATGATAAAAGTGGGTTGCAGAATAGCAGGAGTTGGGGGTTGGTGGATGGGGTGAATGAGGGCTTGGCCGGTCGTGAACATGAAAGTGGTGGAAAGCGGAGAGCACCCAGCACTGCGTACTGGGGAAGTTTCAGCCGTCCCTGCGGGACTGATCCGTTGAGGTCCGTGTACCCCCAGGATTTCAGCCTGGGCTAGTTTCAGCCGTTCCTGCGGGACTTAGCTTGCCTCCCGGCTCTGCATGGTTTGGGAAGGATGGGTGGGGCCCACACGGTGTGCGGGTTGACCGCAGCGGGCATCGTTGACTGAAATCCCGTTGAGAAAGTGCGAACTAAGCGAATTAAGGCCCTCTTTGAACGGAATTCGGCGAAAAAACTGCGCACTAAGCGCACTAAGCCCCCCTTCGCTTCAGCGGGCCGGGCAAAGCTGTTGCGGCGGGCGTATTAGTATGGTTTCCACCATGCGGCTGAGGCGAAAGATCGGCGACGTTACGTACCAGTTCGAAGATCTGCGCGAGCTATTGGCGAAGGCATCGCCTTACCGGTCGGGGGATGCACTGGCCGGCATTGCGGCCGCCAGCGGTGAGCAGCGGGCGGCGGCGCAGATGACGCTGGCCGATCTTCCACTGCGAACTTTTCTGCAGGAGGCGGTGGTGCCGTACGAGACGGATGAGGTCACCCGGCTCATTTTCGATAGCCATGATGCAGTTGCTTTTAATGCAGTGGCCACGCTGACGGTTGGAGAGTTTCGCGATTGGCTGCTCTCCGATGCCGCGACCGGCGAGGTGCTGGCGGCCCTGGCGCCCGGGCTGACACCCGAGATGGTGGCAGCGGTGAGCAAGTTGATGCGGGCGCAGGACCTGATCCTGGTAGCGCGCAAGATTCGCGTGGTGACACGATTTCGCACCACGGTTGGGTTGCCGGGCAGGCTCTCGACGCGGCTGCAACCAAACCATCCGGTAGACGATCCGGCGGGTATCGCAGCGGCCATGGTCGATGGGCTCCTGCTTGGGTCGGGAGACGCGGTGATCGGGATCAATCCGGCTTCGGACAATGCCCAGAGCGTGAAGACCCTGCTGCAGTTGATTGACCAGGTCAGGCGAAAGTATGGAATACCGATCCAGAGCTGCGTGCTGGCGCATATTTCTACGCTCATGGTGGCACTCGAAAATGATGCGCCAGTCGACCTGGTGTTCCAGTCGATTGCGGGTACAGAAGCGGCCAACCGCTCGTTCGGGGTGAACCTGGCGCTGTTGGATGAAGCCTGCGCGGCGGCCCGCGCGCTTAAGCGTGGGGACACTTTTAGCGAAGGCGGCAAGACCACGCTGGGCGACAACGTGATGTATTTCGAAACTGGACAGGGCAGCGCGCTTTCCGCCGGCGCGCACCACGGGGTCGATCAACAAACCTGCGAGGCGCGAGCGTATGCGGTGGCCCGGCGGTACCGGCCCATGCTGGTTAATACCGTGGTCGGGTTTATTGGGCCGGAGTATTTGTACGACGGGAAGCAGATTATCCGGGCCGGGTTAGAAGACCATTTTTGCGGCAAACTGCTGGGCCTGCCCATGGGGTGCGATGTGTGTTACACCAATCACGCGGAAGCAGACCAGGATGATATGGATGTGCTGCTGACGCTGCTGGGGACGGCCGGGGTGAACTACATTATGGGCGTGCCGGGCGCGGACGATGTGATGCTGCATTACCAAAGCACTTCGTTTCATGATGCGCTGTACCTGAGACGCCTATTGGGATTGCGGCCGGCTCCGGAGTTTGAGGCGTGGCTGCGCGGGGACGCGCGCGGGCGATTGAGTGTTCCCGGGTTTTTGGCATAACGACGGATGCTTATCAATTGGGAGCGCAAGGTGAAAGCCGTTCTGGATTTGACGCCGCCGGAGATGTCGGAGCCGGCGCGTGAGGCGCTGCGCAGTTACACACCGGCGCGGATCGCGTTAGCGAGTACAGGCGTTAGCCTGGCGACGCGTCCGCTGCTGGATTTTCAGCTGGCGCACGCGCGGGCGCGGGATGCGGTACACGCGGCACTCGATGTGCGCATGCTGTGCGATGAGCTGCGACGGGCGGGACTGACGGCGCTGGCGATGGAAAGCCAGGCTGGCGACCGGGCGACCTACCTGCGGCGGCCGGATTTGGGGCGGAAGTTGCACGAGAGCTCGGCGGCCATGCTGCAGCCGGGAGAGTACGATGTGGTGTTTGTGATCGCGGATGGCTTGTCGGCGCTTGCGGTCGAGCGACACGCGATGCATTTGTTACAGGCGGTGTTGCCTTTGATCGCCGGATGGCGGGTGGCGCCGGTATGCGTGGTGGAGCAGGGCCGGGTGGCGATTGGGGATGCGATTGGCGAGGCGCTGCACGCGCCGTTGGCGGTGGTGATGATCGGGGAGCGCCCCGGCCTGAGCTCGCCCGATTCGTTGGGGGTTTACCTTACCTGGGAGCCGCGGCCGGGAAAGAACGATGCCGAGCGGAATTGCATTTCGAATATTCGGGATGAGGGGCTAGGGTATCCCGCGGCGGCGGGGCGATTGCATTATTATTTGCAGGAAGCGTCACGGTTACATATGACCGGGTTGGGATTGAAGGACCCTGCCGCGGATGTTGCGGGTCTGCTTTAAGGGAGGCTGCTCGCGCAGGATTGGCGAGCCACTCGCGGGGCCTTGGTTTGGGGGAAAGGCGCACCGCAGATCCCTCCACTTCGCTCCCCCGAATTCCTGTCGAGGTTGGTGGCGCTGGCAAACTTCATGCGGTCTTCCTTAACGAAGACCGCACACGTGGATCTGTCTGATGTAGCGAAACAGGAATTCGGGTACGCTACGGTCGGGATGACAAAGGGCAGAGTAACGGTCGCCCTCAGGAATTGCTAGTGGGATGGGCGCACAGCAGGTCCCTCCACTCCGCTACGCTTCGGTCGGGATGACAAATTTGTTAGGAGGCCGACAGGCGGGATGACAAATTTGTTTGGGGACGGACTTACGGAGCAGGCGCTCTCCACGTTCATTCCATATTAAACACACACCTCGCCCGAGGCGGCTGCTTTTTGGCACTGTTATGGTCACCTTACCTTGCCAGATAGGCCTGAAAGAAGGCGAGGACGCGCTGGTTGGCGGTGTCGGCGATATGGGGGGAGAAGAGATGACCCTGGCCGGCGTAGATCTGGATTTCGCAGGTGAAATCTCTTAGCTGACAGAGACGCACGAGCTGACGAGCGTTGACGATGGGGACCCGCTCGTCGGCTTCCCCGTGCAGAATGAGCAGGGGCGGCAGGCTCTGGACCTGCGAAAAGAATTCGTTGGGGAGCAGGCCGGACCATTCCGCAATGGCCGCTACCGGCAGCCTGTGGGCGCCGGCTACGAGGGCAACGGAAGCGCCGAGGGATTGGCCGGCGAGCGCAATCTTCTTGCCTTGCTGCTGGGCAGCGACATCTTCCACGATATCGTCGACGACCTGGGCCCAACGACGATAGTTGGCCGCCGTGAGTTTGGCATTCGAGGTCACACTCAAATACTCAGGCACGAGGACACGAAAGCCATGTGCGGCAAAAAAGTTGGCTTCCTGGCGTGCCAGCGTGATGTCGGACGGGTCGGCGCCGCGCAGGAAAATGAGGGTCTGCGTGGCATCCCGATTCTCATAGACGGGGCAGGAAACCGGTTTCCCGTGGCTTTGGAAGGTTTCGTACTGGGTCGGAGGCGTTTGGGCGCCTGCCGCGATGGCAGCCAAACACAGTGACACCAGGACGAAGGGCCTTTGGAAAGACATCTTAGAGAACCTTGAGGACGACCAGCGAGAGGTCGTCGTTTTGTGCTGCGCCAGCGGTGAACTGGTCGGCGCTCGCAATCACCGCGGTGACGATATCACGGGCGGCGTGGTGCGTGCTCACCCGAGCCGCGGCGATCAAGCGTTCTTCTCCCCATTCTTCGTAAGTGGCGGTCATGGCTTCGCTGATTCCGTCGGTGAAGGCGAGGAGGACGTCGTAGGGCTGCAACTGGACGCGGGCTTGCTCATAGTGAACTTCGGTAAAGATACCGACGACCGGCCCCCCGGTTTCCAGGCGTTGCACCTGGCAAGGCGCCTCGGGCTGGCAATAACTATCGGCGCCCGGCGTGGAGGGGCGCAAGAGTACGGGCGCGTTGTGGCCGGCGTTGACGTAGTCGAGAGTGCGGGTGACGGGATCGTATTCGCCGAAGAAGAAAGTCACGAAGCGATTACTGGTGGAGGAGTCGTAAATGATGCGGTTGAGGCCTTCCATGAGCCGGGCCAGGTTGAGGGCACCGCTAAAGGTGAGGCCATGCAGGGCGGCGCGGATCGACGCCATCAGGAGCGCGGCTGAAATGCCTTTGCCGGAGACATCGCCGATGGCAATGCCGAGGCGGCCATTTTCGAGAGGGATGAAGTCGTAGTAGTCGCCGCCAACCTCCTGGGCGGTGCGGCTGAAGCCGGCGAAGTCGATACCAGCGACAACGGGATAGATCTGGGGCAGGAGGCGCTCCTGCACTTCGCGGGCGATTTCGATTTCGCGGTTGATGCGCTGGCGTCCTGCTGACTCCTCGGCTAGGTGGTGAACCAGGGCACTGTTTTCGATGGCGAGCCCGGTTTGCAGGGCTACGGACGAGAGCAGTTGGCGGTCGGAGCGGGAGTACGGTTCCTCGCTCAGCTTGGGCCCAAGGGCCATCACGCCGATGAGGCTCGACCGGCCAGGCAGGGGCAGCAGTAGCTCTGCCTGCAGACGGTCGAGGACCGCGACCTCGTTGGGGGCAGCCAGCGCCAGCCAGGGGTCAGGATGCTCGCGGAAGACACGTTTGGGGCTGCGATCGATGGTCAGGGCGCGCACGGTGGAAGAGTTTTCGGGCAGATAAACGTCGGCCGGGCCGACTGTCCCTGGGGCGTATTGCAACTGAAACAGATTGCCCCGGCGCAGCAGGAAGGAGATTCGTTCGACATGGAGTGTCTGGCCGATACGCTCGGTGATGGTGCGCAGCAGTGGTTCCGTTTCCGTGAAGGTGCGGGCTTGCTCGGAAAGGTCGACGAGCACCTGATCGACGGAGTAGGCCTCGCGAAAGAAGCGGCGGTCGAGCCATTGCGAGAGAGGCTGAGCAATGCGCAGTTGGAGGAACAGGGCGATGACAACAAAGAGCACGGGCGCGATGAGCTGGGCCGCGCGACCGGAGGTGCGGGCAAAGTGGTAGAGGCGAAAGGCGAGGAAGAGAAAGACGATGGCCTGTAGCACCCAGAGCGTGCCGCGGGCAAAGGCATAGCGCGTGCCCTGGCGCAGGATGATGCGCAGATCGAGCGCGCGCTGCACGATGACGGTGTAGGCGAGAGAGAGGGGAAAGAAGGTGAAGAGAATGGCTATGGTCAGGAGCTTCCAGGTGGGCTCCATTTGGGTGGGAGCCCTCTCCAGGATGGTGGAGTTGACCAACAGGACGAGTACCGGGGTCAGGCCAATGACGGAGCCGGCGGCTACGACTCCCAAACGACGCCGGGCATCGGCGGTGGGCACGGTGAAGAGTTTGACCACGACGGCAACGATGTAGATAGCGAGCGAGAGGGCGGCAAAGACATTGCCTGCCAGTTCCAGGGGAGCGAATGCGGAGAGATAGGGCTGAATGAAGTGGTTGTGGTAGAGGAGGCCGTACTCAAGGAAGAAACTGATGGGAACGATGGGGATCTGGGGCAGGATGAGCACCCATTTGATCCAGGGAAAGCGTTGATCGGTGCGGGAACGGACGGGGAAATAAATGCTGAAGAGGATGAGGGAAATGAACATCCACTGGATGGCGGCGTGCTGCCAGAAGATGGTGAAGGGCGCGAGGAAGCCGGGGAAGTAGCCGGTGAACCCAATAAAGGCCGGGACCACGTTCATGATGCCGAGGAAGAACCAGGCATTCCAGTCGGAGGGCCGAGCCAGCACTACCCAATAGCCGAGGACGAGGCAGAAGCCGGGGAACAGCAGTATGAGCAGGAGGGTGATGATCCAGCCGGAGAGGGTGGGAGGCGCCCTGCGCCGCGCCATCAGCACCACGTGTGCGGTGTGGATGTGGCGACTGA
>CAWIBU010000008.1:0-388799 GCA_963834445.1 uncultured Acidobacteriaceae bacterium | reverse complement strand
GGTGCGATCGACCTCGCAACACAAGTGAGCCTGCATTTTGGGCTGCAGGCGGCGTTCATTTATAGCAGCTCGTTCGGCTATGGGACAGGGCATGACTTCGACCATGCGGCCTGCCCGCAGGCGATCGCGACTTCAAGGCGCTGCAAGCCAAGTACTTGGGCCCTGAAATGTACAAAAGATACCCCCTGTTGCTCGCTATCATACTGGCGCTCGGCGGCAGCGCTATGGCGGCGCCGGTTACGCGAGTCGCACCTGGCAGCGTTTCCCGGGCGATCGATACAGTCGGTCAACCTGATGAACTCTGTGTTGATCCTTGCGCAAACTCGCGAACGTGGTGGTGGCGGAGGCCAGCGGGCTGCGGGTGGCAGGCAGCGCGCCGCCGGCGGCGCGAACCGCAGCGGCGATTTCAACGCCAACAACTTTAACCGAGATGTGTCGAATACCCGAAACACAAACGTCAACCGGAATGCGAACGTCAACACCAGTCGGAACGTGAATGTCTCTGGCGATTGCTGCAACGGCAACTACGACGACGGGCCGAGCTGGGGCGGCGTCGCCGCAGGCGTCGCGGTCGGTGCCGTCGTCGGTGCGGCCGCGAGTTCAGCAGCTCAAAGCAGCACCTATGCAGCTCCTCCCCCGACTTATCCGCCTGGCTACGTCACGCCGCCGCCCTATTAGACGGTCAACATACCAACAAGGTAGCGGAGCTTATGTTGAGATTCAAAGAGTTAAGGCGTGCGCTGCTGGACGGCGCGATGGTCGTGCTGCCGATTGGCGCAATCGTTCTTGCTGGTGCTGGCTATTTTACAGAAAATGCCGGATGCGTCCGGCGTTTCGCCGGTCGGATCGAACACCCGCTCCTCATCGCGGTGGTGCTCCTGGTGCTGCTCTGCCTCGTGTTGGGTCTCCTGTCCGCTCCACCGTTGGTCGCGCGACCCGACCGTGCTGGAACAGAAAGTCTTCGAACACATTCCCGGCTACCGCTTGGCTAAAGCACTCACCGGCGATGGTCCCTTGGCGGAGCATGGTCGGCCGCGGCACTGCGCCCCGCCCTCGCGGCGATCGAGGAAGGGCAGTGCCCAGCGCTGGTGATGGAGGAACTCGCAGACGGACGATTGTGGTCTTCGTGCCAGCCACGCCGGCCCCGATGTCCGGGGCGCTCTACATGTTTACGCCGGATAAGGTGATGTATCTCGACGTGCCGCTCCTGTCTTTCATGAAGGCAATCCGTCCTGGGGCTTCGGCCTGCGTGAGATCATCGAGGCTTCAGAAAGGGACGGATCGACGCCGCGTGCGAACGGACCATACCGAAGAGGCGCTGTAACGCTGTTCGCTTCACCTCTATGACGTGTTGAGCGTTTTCATGCCTCGTCACTGTCCACAATGGGACGAATTCCCGCAGTCGCCACTGAGATAATCTGAATCAACGCATCAAAAACGAAGTCGTTGATGACGACACTGATCGGAAGTTTGACAAATAAACTCGACAAATGGCAAAAAAATCACTAATATCACGATAGCATCTGTGGCTCGACGGCAAAGCTGAACGTCTCCCGCAGCAAGGTTCGAAACAAACAGGAAACGTGGCGATGCTCGAATTCGACGACATCCAACACTTCCTGCTGACGCGCGCCCCGGCGCTTACGGCCCGATATGAATTTCTGTCGTTTCGCGACGCCCCCGGCGCCCGCGCCTGGGTATCGGCGATCAAAGAGACAATTCATTCGGCGGCCGCGATGCGCGCCGGCATCGATAGCGACAAGCGCTGGGTGACGGCGGCTTTCACCTGGAACGGCCTCCGCGCGCTCGGACTGGACGAGGCTTCGCTCGAATCGTTTCCGGAGGAGTTCAAGCAGGGCATGGCGGCGCGGGCGGAGGCGCTTGGCGATACCGGCTTGAACGCGCCCGAACATTGGGTCGGCGGACTTGCGAGCCCCGATCTGCATGCCATCGTCATCCTCTTTGCGCGGGATGCGGCCGAGCATGAGCGGTGCGTCTCAGAGCACGGGAAACTGCTCGCCGCCTGTCCGGGCGTCGAGGTCCTCTCCGTCCTCAACCTTCAGGCCCTTCCACCATTTGGCTACGCGCATGAGCATTTCGGCTACCGCGACAGGTTGTCGGAGCCGGCCATCGAGGGAAACGGTGACGAAGCGAGGCCGGGAACCGGCGCGCCTTTGAAGCCAGGGGAGTTCATCCTCGGCTATCCTGACGAATACGGCGTCATCGCTGACAGCCCGCGGCCCGAAATTCTGGCGCGGAATGGCAGTTTTATGGCCTACCGGCGGCTTGAGGAGCATGTAGGAAAATTTCGTGAATTTCTCCGGCAGCATGGCGACAGCGCGGAGGAGCAGGAACTGATCGCGGCGAAGCTGATGGGGCGCTGGCGCAGCGGCGCCCCGCTCGTGCTGGCACCCGAAAAAGACGATCCGGCCCTCGGTGCCGACATGCAGCGCAACAACGACTTCGCCTATAAGGAGATGGACCCGCACGGCTATGCGGTCCCGATCGGCGCGCATATTCGCCGGATGAATCCGCGCGACACAACGCACAACATGAACCGGCGCCGGATGATCCGGCGCGGCGCGCCCTACGGGCCTCCGCTGCCGGAAGGCGCGCCGGATGACGGGGTAGAACGTGGGATCGCCGCCTTCATCCTCTGCGCGAGCCTCATCCGCCAGTTCGAGTTCGCGCAGAATGTCTGGATCAACGACCGGAATTTCAGTGATCTGGGCAACGAACGCGACCCGATCATCGGCACTCAGGACGGGACGCTTGGAGTACAAGATTCCCAAGCGGCCCATTCGCCGGAAGATCACCGGTTTGCCGGCCTTCACCACGGTTAGAGGCGGCGCGTATTTCTTTCTTCCGGGCCTCAAAGCGCTTGGCTATCTCGCGTCATTGAACGCAGCAGGTCGCGCCTGAGCCCTCAACACGACAAAACGGAGGATCCTATGTCAGTGCAAGCTTCCGCCCGGACGTACAATCAGGATCACATTCCGCGCAAATATACGCCGGGCAAACGGCGCATGAGCATCTACTGGACGTGGAGCTACCCGTGGGAGTCCCAGCGCGACCTGGCCGAGATGGACAATCGGTTTTCAACGATGACAGAAGTTCGCCGCGTCGCCTGGCCGGCTTATGAGTCGCAGGAATGGAGTGCTGCGCAATTCCTTCAAGGCATCGCGGGAACGCTCGAACTGTTTCACCGTTCGACGCTCAGTTTCCAGAAAATCGCAGGCGAAACCACCGGCCATCCGGTCGCCGTCTTCCAACGCATCGACCAAGCCGGATACAAACTGCCGATCGATGAACGCATTCTCGCCGACGCCGACACGCTGATGGTGTTCGGACTCGACCATATTCTCTCCGAACAGGAGGCAGCACCGGAGGAGATCGCTGCGATCGGCGAATGGTTGAAACGAGAGGGCACCTGTCTTCTGCTGGCCCCCCATCATGACGTCGGCTTCACGAACGACATGAAGCAACGCCAGATGGAATATCTGCACCACGGCGACGCGCTCGTGCCGCGCCAGCAACGCTTTGGGCAATACACGCGCTCGTTGATGAAGGGGCTTGGCGTTCCCGTACACAACACCTACGGCCTTCGGCCCGCATTGGTGAAAGGCACAAACGAAATTGCGCCGCTCACGCCCTTCCGCGACCTCGACAGGCTTGGCCTCTTGCAGAACGTCCCGACCCTCAACTTCCACCCGCATCTGCCGCATTATGAACTGACGGGAGATGCGGATTCCATCCAAGTGCTCGCGCGCCAGCCGATCGACCTCGAGCGCCCGCATCCTTTTATCGAAGCGGGCAACAGGGAGTTCAACTGCCTCCTATGGATGCCGCCGAACGCGCAGAGGGCCGGAGACATCGTTCTGGTCGATTCCACCAATTTCACCACACTCTTTGGCGGCACGAAAAGTCTTGAAACCTTCTGGAGAAATCTGGCGGCGATGAGGTGAGCGGCGGTTCGTGGCGACCGTGCTGCTCAAGCTGGCGCGGGCTTTGTACACGCAAGAGCAACAGGCGTTTTTCGCTCTTGTGCTTTGTGCTTTTTTTGCCGGTGCTTTGAGCGCGGCAGCCCCCGTTCTTGCCGACTCGGATGGCCTCGACGTCGCGAACGGGACCGGCGATGATCCAACCCAGCCACTGGGTAAGATCGAGCTGCTTGACCGCTATACGGAAGCCCCCGGTCCAGGCATACGCCCAGGGCCAACCTGGACTACAGCACGCACTATACGGCAACCATCACCACCGGCGCGACGGACTCGGCCGGCACACCACTGGCCGGCAGTTATGGCTGGAGCTTTACCACGATTACGCCTCCGCCGACGGTTGGTTCCACGATTCCCGGCAATGGCGCTACTGGTGTGCTCCCCACCCAGGTGCTCAACGCAATCTTCAATGAGGCGATGAACTGCGCGACTCTGCTTTCGCCGGCGACTACCTTTAACGTTACCGGTCCAGGCGGAGCAGCGGTGGCGGGAGCAGCCGGTTGCACCGGCAACGTCGCTACCTTTACGCCAACGGCTGCGTTGGCAAACAACGCCTCGTATACGGCGACGATTACCCGCGCGGCGCAAAGCCCAGCCGGTACCGCGCTGGCCGGCAATTACGTCTGGACCTTCAAAACCGGTAGCGCCGCTGCGGCGCCCACCGTTATCTCCACCGTGCCCGCCAATCAGGCTACCGGCGTGCCCACCAACCAGGCCATCAGCGCTGTTTTCAGCGAGGCTATGAGCCCCGCCACCATCAATGCTGCCACGTTTACCTTAGTGGGACACGGAGGAGTTGCGGTGACCGGGGTGGTGACCTATATTGTCGCCGGCTCCAGCGCAACGTTCACTCCGGCGGCCGCTCTCACACCCAACCTGGTATACACGGCGACGGTCACCACAGCAGCCCAGGATCTGCAAGCCAGGGGTTTGACTGCTAACTATGTCTGGACCTTTACCGCAGCGGCCGGCCCGGACCTCACACCGCCAACAGTTATCTCGACCATCCCCGCAAACGCAGCCACCAACGTCCCAATCAATCAGGCGGTTGCGGCCACCTTCAGCAAAGCACTGAATCCCACTACCCTCAACGCAGCCAGCTATACCCTCCAAGGACCTGGGGGGGCGGCCGTGGCCGGTTTGGTTACCTATGCGGCCATCGGCGATACAGCGACCTTTACGCCCACGGCCACGCTTGCTCCTAATACCCTTTTCACGGCGACCCTGACCACCATGATTACTGACCTGGCGGGCAACGCGCTGGCCAGCAACTATGTCTGGACCTTTACCACCGGCGCGGCGCCCGACACCACCCCGCCGGAAATCGTCACGACCAGCCCGGCGAACGCAGCCACGAACGTGCCCATCAACCAGGCGGTCAGTGCCACCTTCAGCGAAGCCATGGATCCGACTACCATCACGACCGCGACCTTTGAACTTACCGGCCCTGGAGGCGCGACGGTAACCGGAACTGTGACCTATGACGCGATCAACTTTATTGCTACATTTACC
The DNA here is from genome assembly GCA_963834445.1 of uncultured Acidobacteriaceae bacterium. Classification (GTDB taxonomy): domain Bacteria; phylum Acidobacteriota; class Terriglobia; order Terriglobales; family Acidobacteriaceae; genus PALSA-350. The sequence goes on along the minus strand of CAWIBU010000008.1, from coordinate 383,289 downwards.
CCCGCCGCTTCACTCGCCGGCAACAGCGTCTATACCGCGACCGTGACTAACGGCGCAACCGACCTGGCGGGCAATCCGTTGGGCACTACCGGTGTGCCGAATCCATGGGGGTTTACTACCGGTGTCGTGGTGGTTCCCCCACCGGTCAACCTGGGAACAGCAGCGCTCTTCGGCGGCTTTGGCGGTGCTGCCGGGATGACCAACCAGGGGATCGATACCGTGATCAATGGAAATATCGGAACCACGGGCGTATCCACTCTGATAACCGGATTTCACGATAACGGCCCAAATTGTATCTATACCGAGACGACGCTCAACATAGGCCTGGTGAATGGAGCCATTGACACTGCTGCGCCGCCTCCAACGGTGGGATGTCCCACAGAAGGGACGGCGGTTACAGCAGCGGTTGCTGCGCAGGCTCTGGCCGATGCACTGACAGCCTATAACGCCCTGGTTGCGTTTCCCAATGGCCTGGATGTGTCCACTTGTCCGGGATGCGGAGGCGGCTTAGCGGGCGAGCTAGGCAATCGCACTCTGGATGCCGGGATCTACAAGTCCGCGCCCGGTACTTATGCCATCACCCAGGGCAATCTGACTCTCGATGCGCAGGGAAATCCAAATGCCTTCTGGGTGTTCCAGATGGCAACCACACTCACGGTAGGCTCACCGACCAATAATCGAAGTGTGCTGCTGGTCAACGGCGCACAGGCTAAGAACGTCTTCTGGCAGGTCGGAACAGCCGCCACGATCAATGGAATTCTAGGGGGCGGTACGATGACAGGAACCATCATCTCGCAGGCGGGAGTCTCCGTCTCCACGGCTGGCGTCGCAGCGGTGACCACCATCAACGGCAGAGCATTGTGTCTGACTGGCCCAGTCACCATCGTGAATACTGTCATCAATGTGCCCGCCCCTTAGGGGTGGTAACCATGGCCAGCATGGGTTGGCCATGCCAACGTGCGGTCATGCGATGCCCGATGACGGTCGCAATCCGTAGTCAGGAGAGGTAATGAAGTTACAGGTGCGGATCCTTGCCACAGTAGTCGTTGCAGTATCGCCGCTGTCGATCGTTTCGCTCCATGCGCAGCGCACGGCAAGACTGTTGGGCATCGCGGTGGATGGCACTGCTCAGTCTTCTGCCTCAACCCCCGCAACCCCGTCCGTGGGTGAACCGGGGAGCACCCCGAAGGTCGATATCTTTCTGGGCTATTCCTATCTCCGCGCTGTGCCCGAGCTGGCGAACGGAAACCGCCTTGTGGATTTGAATGGCGGCAGCGCATCGATCGCATTCAACCTGAGCCGTTACTTGGCAATTGCTGCGGACTTTGGCGGCTATGACGACACACGACTGAGACTCGCTGGCCCAGGAGCAAACCCGCCCAGCGTGGCCGACTCGGGCGGTTCCGCGTTCACCTATCTCTTTGGTCCTCGCCTCTCCTTTCGCAGCCGCAATAGAATCACACCCTTTGCGCAGGTTCTGCTGGGAGCGGCCCACGCCGGGAAAGTGACCCTCTCGGGCTGCACTGGTTCTTCCTGTGCGCCGCTCCCTGCGCAGACAGCCCTTGCCTTGACTGCCGGGGGAGGATTCGATATTCGTCTGGTGCGGCATATCTCCATTCGCGCGATTCAAGCGGAATACTTGATGACCCGGTTTTCCGACCCCACAACCGGGGCAGGCAACACCCAGAACGATCTTCGCCTTTCTGCTGGACTCCTCTTCCGCCTGGGCGGCCATACACCGCCGGCGCCCCCGGTCAACCGCACGATAGGGATTGTCTGCTCGACCGACGACCAGACGGTGTATGCCGGCTCGACGGATGTAGTCGTTGTGCATGCCCATACCAGCAGCCCCGACAACGTTCACCTCACCTACACCTGGACAGCGAGCGGCGGCAATGTAGAGGGCTCTGGCTCTGACGCCCGATGGACTGCTTCCGCCACGCCGGGAATCTACACAGTCAGCCTGCATGTGGACGATGGCCGAGGGGTTACCGGCGATTGCTCCTCAAATGTTCATGTCGTGCAGAGGGTACATCAGCCAACCATGGTTTGCACCGCAGATCGAAGTTCGGTAGCGGCGGGCGCGAGCGTGCAGATTACGGCTACGGCCGCCGATGCGGAGCACGATTCGTTAACCTACAGCTGGACAGCGAGCGGCGGCACGATTTCTGGCTCCGGATCTTCTGCAATGTTCGACACTTCAGGTCTTCCTACTGGCCGCTACACGGTGACGTCCCATGCGGGCGACGGACGCGGGGAAACCGCGGATTGCTCAGTCGATGTTGATGCCCAGGCGCCTACACCTTTGGAATTGAGACTTGCTCTCCACAGCATCTACTTCCCAACCGCCCAGCCCACCGCGAATGATCCTATGGAGGGCCTGCTTTCAAGCCAGAAGGAGATGCTGACCTCGCTGGCGAGTGATTTCAAGCAATATGTCGAAAGCAAGCCCAACGCCCACTTGGCTCTCGAGGGCCATGCCGACGTCCGAGGGTCCGTGCGATACAACCAGGAGCTTTCCGAACGCCGTGTCGAAAGCGCGAAACGATTCTTGACCGATCGAGGTGTTCCAGCGGCGAGCATCGAAACCAGTGCGGTCGGTATGCAAGAGAATCTCACCGATCTCCAGGTGAAAAACGCGGTTGAGCATAACCCCGACCTGACCCCAACAGAGCAGCAGAAGGCGCTGGAAAACATCACCACCCTTCGACTGGCCAGCAACCGGCGTGTGGACATTACTCTCAGTACCACGGGTCAACAGTCCGTTCGTCAATTCCCGTTCAACGTAGCGGATTCGTTAGCTCTACTCAGCCAGGGAGAAACCCGGCCAAGGCAAGCGCCCAAGAAGAAGGCCATGTCAACGCCTGAATAGCTAAAGGATTGGCGGGTTCTCTGCCTACGTTAGTGGTATCCGGGTCTCGAGCCGAGAGGCGAGGGTCACTAGCTAGCACGGGTGCAGCAGCTTCTGGCTCAACCCTTCTGCTGTAAAGTCGACAGCAGTCACTGGCAACCATCGGCGTAATGCCGCCCGGCGTCCGCTTTCTGCCTTCGCCGCAAGCCGCCAAGGAACCGAATTACAACGTCAACGCGTTGGTCGATTTCCGGAGCCCCACGGAGCCTGACCCGAAGTACACCAGGGAACCCTATTGGAACGTGGGGGCGCGCTTTAAGCATGGCGTTACGCCGCAGCAAGGGCAAAGCCGAACGGCCCAATGACCTTGATCGTTGTGGGCGCATTATTCGCGGGCGTGGCACTGCTCGCCTGCTGGGCGCCCGTGCGCAAGGCAGCACGGGTCGACCCGCTCGAGGCGTTACGCTACGAATGACCGGCTCCGCCGCTTTCCCCTTCGGCACCTGCGCCGAAGGCACCAGCACCGATTGCGTGCACCAAGCCCTTCAATCCGCGGAAGGCGGCCTCTCCAGAGAACAAAGCAGGAGCCTCTTGCAAGGCCACGTCAGCAGCAGTGCCATCGATTTTGAAAACGATCCGGACGACTTAATGCGCTTAACGCGCACCACTTTGACACTTCGCGGAAACTGGCCGGGGGGCCATCTCGAAAAAATGTGCGTAAACTACATCACAACCACTTGATTTAGGGTGTTTACATCGGTTGTCGCTGGTGAGGCGAATCTACGCCTTCGCCTCACCAGCGAACACAACGGCTCTTAGAAGAGAATCTTGAGAGCCAGTTGGACGTTGAAGGGCTCGCCAGGCCCAATGCCCGGTGAGTAGTTGCCGGCCCCGATCGTAGAACCAATCTGTCCGAAGCTTCCCGTATCTGTGTAAGCGTTGCCCAGCTGCGTCGGCCCCGGATTCGCCAGGTTCAGGTGATTGAAGACATTGAACATCTCCACTCGGAACTGCGCGTTCACCCGCTCCGTGACGTGCGTGTTCTTAAAGACAGATAAATCCACGTCTTGAAGGCCTGGGCCAAAGATGCTGTTGCGGGTGTAGTTGCCATAGGTTCCGGGTGCAGGATCAGCAAATGCGGCCGGGTTGAACCATTGCACCACGCCATTCGTAATCTTGTGCGAAACCCCGGCGAACGGGTTGCTCACAATATTGGGCCGTTGCGTGAACTCATTTTGCCCCGTCGTGTCCGTCCCGGTGAACAGATTGATCGGCTGACCAGTCTTTAGCGTAATGACCGTGTTGAACTCCCAACCATTGGTCAGCAGCTTGGGACCACGAAATCCGGGAACCTCATAGTTTGCATTCCCCACGAAACCATTGCGGGTATCAAAGTCACTGTTTCCGTAATCGCCCTTGAAATTGGTGCTGTCTTGCGGCAATTGGCCGCGGTACGACGTGACTTCATCCAGATTGTGTCCCCAGGTGTAGCTGAATTGAGAGCTGAAACCCCGATAGTTCCTTACCTTGAACGTCGTCTGAAGCGCGCTGTAGTTGGAGGTGCCGATGCTCTCGATCTGGTTGATGTCGCCATACTGTGGGTAAGCGCCTAGATAGGGCCGCTCCGTCACCCCGGTGTAAGCGGTACCCTGGTAGATCAGGTCCGTCGTGGGGCCGCCGAGATAAGGCTGGTTGATGTTCAAAAGACTCAGCAGCCGCCTGCCTTCGCTGCCTACGTAGCCGATCTGAACCAAAGCATGCGAGCCGAGGGACTGCTCGAGTTGCAGACTGAAGTTGAAGTTGTAGGGAGTCTTGAAGTTGCGATCGACGGAGAAGACGCCGCACGGGCTACCCGGATTGCACAAGCTGGTGGTGGTTGGCGTAACGACCGGAAAGATACCGACGCCTGGTGTAATGGTGGAATTATAAGTCGCCACCGTGTAGACAGGCTCCGGTCCGCCGGGGTTACCTTCCAGGCCATTCGGTGCGCTGTTGCCTGGCCGGTTATCGAGAAATGGGTTGGCGTTGGGCGTGTCGAAGTACATGCCGAAGCCGCCGCGTATCACCGCTCCGTTGACCGAAGCAGGGGAGTAGGCGAAGCCGACTCGGGGGCTGATGTTCTTCCAGTCAGCCGGATACACTGAGCTGATCTGGTTGCCCTGGAAAGCCAGCCCTTGGCTCGCGGTCAACTCAGGCCGGAAAACGGACAGGTTCTGAAAGTCGCTGCGCATCGGCTGCAGAAAATCGTAACGAACACCGTAATCGACATTCAATTTGGAAGTCAGCTGCCAGCTATCCTGCGCGAACAGGTCAAACGTGTTCATGAAGACCTGGCGCTCGGCATTTCCACGAGCGATGCTCCCCGCAGCAATGTCGCCGGCCAGAAAGTCGGCCATGGAAAGAACGTTTCCAAGCGATCCGGCCTGGCAGTCCGCCTGCACGGTCGGGTTGCTGGCAAAGTAACCAGTGCAGGCCGTTGCATCAGCCGCCCAGGGGCCGACAGCGCCGGTGAACTTGAAGGTGCCCACCGAGTGGCGTTGATAGAACTCATCCACCTGTGCCTGGCGGTATTCCCCGCCAAAGCGGTATTGATGCTTTCCTTTGTTCCACGACAGTGCTTCATCCAGGTGACCGGTGATGTCGTTGCGGCCTTCCGGAGGCGTCTGGCCAATCGACTTCAAATCCGCTGATCTTGATATTCGGTGCGTTGGTATAAGGCGAATTCGTTACGAAGCCAAGCGAGTCAACATTAAAGCCGGTCTTCTGATCGTTGAAAACCTGGTTGAAGTAGTTCACCCCGATCGTGATCTGATTGGTAAGACTGGGCGTAAAGGTCATGTTGTGAACTAAGGAATAGTTGTAGACATGAATGGGAGCGTTTTCGAAGTAGTAAGGAATGGTGCAGTTGCAAACCGGGGCGGTCTGTGTGCCCTGACCGAGGAAGGCGCGTGCTGAGATCGATTGACGGTCGTTAAAGTTGTGGTCGAGCTTGATGACTCCGTTATAGCTATAACCCGTTTCCGGAGCAGACGGTAAAAAGTTTGGACTGGAAGCAGGGCCAGTCAGCGAATCCGCAGGCCACAGACACAGAGAGCAGATTAGTGGTCGCTGAATTTTGAGGAACGCCGTAGTACGCAAGCACGGGCAACGCCGCGGCCTGGTAGGCGGCGGAAGGCTCCGTCCCCTGGTTGCCGGTGGCGATCTTGAATTGCTGCTTCTCAAAGTTTTCAAACCAGAACGTGTGATCCTTCCAGAACGGGCCGCCGGCCGACTCGCCCCATTGTTGATTGCGCAAAGGCGGATTGCCCTGCTGGAAAGGGGAAACCTCCGCTAACGCCTCATTCCGGTTGTAGTAATAAGCACTGCCATGGATCTGATTGGTGCCCGACTTGGTGACCAGGTTCACTGATCCGCCTGGATTGCGTCCGCTTTCGGGCGAAGGCTGGGTCTGAAGGGAGAACTCTTCTACCGAGTCGATAGGCAAGGTAATGCCGGCGATGTTTTCTACGCCGCCCTGGTTCACCGCCGGAATGTTATGCCAAAGATCGTTGTTGTCTGAGCCGTCGATTTGCCAGTTGATCTGGTTGGCTCGGGTACCGTTCACCGACCCATAACCGCCCAGTGAGTAGCCGGCAAACCCGGGAGCCATCCCGATCATCTGCGTAAAGTCGCGGCCGTTCAGCGGGATATCCTGAACGGCTTTTCCAGTCAGGACGGTCGTCTGCGCGGGCGTCGTGGTGTCGAGCGCAAGCCCGGCGGCGTTCACTTCGACCGTCGTTGCCTGCGAGGCAACGGAAAGCTTCATCGGCAGGCTATAGATCGCGCCCGCGGAGACCTGAACCTTCGCTACTTTGAGCGTTTCAAATCCGGCCGCAGTCCCGGTCACGGTGTAGAAACCCAGCGGTAGATCGGGGAAATTGAACTCGCCTGCGCCGGTGGTGACCATAGAGTGGGTCACGCCCGTGCCGTCATCGGTGATTTGCACAGTCGCGCCGGGAAGGGAACCGCCCGCCTGGTCCGTCACCGTGCCGTTAATGCCCCCGCGAAAGTTCTGTGCTGTGGCGCAGGTGACGCTGAGCAACAGCGCCATCAGGAAAGCGGGTAGGCGAAAAGATCGAATGCGGATGGTGCTGGATGCCATGTAACTACCTCCAAGAATTGCGCTAGAAAAGGTATCTTCCAGACCCTCGAAACCCTGGGGTGGATGAGTAACGCTAGACAAATCTTCGACTTGGAAGGGTGCTACAGGCCTGTTCCGACGGGAGACGGTACACCTAAGGTGAACGAACACTCTTCGACAAGGAAGTCGCTCACGACGGCCGGGTATTTCTTCGTATGAAGCAAAAGTAACTGTACTGGCGTTCGAATGCAACTGGAAAATGAAGGCCCTATCTCTCTTGCTCACCAGGGATGGGCATCCGGAGGGTGGCTGCAAATCCAGAGTGGCGCCCGCCTACGCTCTGCTCCGGGTCAGTTGATAGTAAACCACTGGCGTTACCACCAGGCTGAGCACAATCGAGAGCGTTAATCCTCCGATTACCGCGATGGCCAGGGGCTGCAACATCTGCGAGCCGGCGCCCAGGGCGAGCGCCAGGGGAAACATTCCGGAGACAGTTGCGATTGCGGTCATGAGAATCGGGCGCCTGCGTCGCTGGGCAGCGTGCAGCATTGCTTCCCGGGCCTCCATCCCGCCGGCGCGCAGTTGTTCGTCGGCGTCGAGCAGCAGGATTCCATTCTTGGCAACGATGCCAATCACCATGATGAGACCCATAAAACTCGCCACATTGAAGTTGGTGCCTGTGATCAGCAGAGCAAAGACCACACCCGCCAGCGACAGCACCGAGCTGGTGAGGATGGAGACCGGTGCGGCGAAATTGCGGAACTCGGCCAGGAGCACGCCGAACACCAGGGCTAGCGCCAGCAGCAAAACCCGGACCAGATCGGCGAACGAGCGTTGCTGTTCCTGATAGGTGCCGCCATACTCCACGCGCACCGAGGACGGCAGCTGCAGCCGGCTCACCGCGGACTTGACGGCGGTCATAGCGCCCCCCAGATCGGAGCCTTCGAGGCGGCCGCTCACCTGTATCACCTGTTGCAGATTTTCGCGGCGAATCTCATTCTGTGGTGGCAATTGGGTGACCGTCGCCATCGCGCTCAGCGTAGACGTGTGTCCGCTGCTGCTGTTAAACACCGTGTTCTGGATCGCCTCGAGTGAGGCTCGATTGGCTTCGGGCAAGCGCACCCGCACGGTGTACGGCCGCCCGCCCGCGATCACCGGGTCGTTGGTCGGCAATCCATCCAGAATCGAAGTAGCGTCCTCCGCCACCTCGGTCGGCGTAAAGCCGAGCCGCCCGGCCACCACGGGGTCAATCTGAAAGTTTGTTGCCGGCCCACTGATGGTGTTATCGACGCCGTTCTGCGTATCCACAATGCCCGGGATCTTGGCGATCGCCTGCTGCACCCGCGGGCCCAGTGTCAGCAGCAGATTCTGGTCGTTCGAAAACAATTTGATCTGCACCGGCTCAGGTGAATTGGAGAGGTCGCCAATCATGTCCTGCAATATCTGGGTGAACTCGATATCGAGCGATGGTTCCGCGGCGTGAATCTGCTCCCGCGCGTCGGCCATAATCTCGTCGATGCCCCGCGACCGGTCCGGCTTCAGACGCACCGTGAAGTCGCCGCTGTTCGCCTCGGTCACCGCTGCCAGCCCCATTTGTAGCCCCGTCCGTCGCGAAGTGATCGATACCTCGGGAATGCGCCGCAGAATCGCTTCCACGTGGTCGCAGCACGCGGTTGGTTTCCGTCAACGAAGTTCCCGCAGGCGTGAAGTAGTCCAGCACAAATGCGCCCTCATCCATCTCGGGCAACAGGTCGGAGCCGAGGCCCTGGTAGCTGAAGTAACCGGCAACGATGAGAACGCACAGATTGCCATCAGGGCAAAGGGCCGTCGAAACGACCAGGAGAGCGCGCCGTCGTGCCAGCGCAGAAGCGTTCCATGCCGGCGGCCAGTCGATTGGGCTTCTTATCGGCGTTCTCCCCGGGCTCGGGCCGCGCGTGGCCCTTCTTCTTTCCAGCAGCAAAGAGAGGGCGGGCGTAAACGTCAGCGCCAGCAGCAGGGAAGTGAGCAAGGCGACCGTCATGGTGATGGCCAGCGCACGAAAGAAACTGCCCGTCACCTGGGTCACGAAGACCAGGGGCAGAAACACAATCACCGGCGTGATCGTAGAAAACACCAGTGGCCGGCTGATCTCGTGGATCGCCTTACGGACCGAGCCGATCCGCGACTCTCCCGCCTCACGATGGACGGCCACGTTTTCCACCACCACGATGGCATCGTCGATCACCAGGCCGATGGCCGCCGCCAATCCGCCGAGGGTCATCAGGTTGAAGCTTTCCCCCGTAATCCGCAAGAACAAGATCGTCACCGCGACGGTGACCGGGATCACCAGTCCTGCGACCAGCGAAGAGGTCCAGTCATGGAGAAAGAGAAAAAGAATGATGCAGGCCAGCACCAGCCCGATCAAAATCGCATCGCGCACGCTGAGAATGCTTTCCCGCACCAGCTCCGACTGATCGTAAAACGCCTCAACGTGGACGCCCGGCGGCAACTTGGATTGCAGTTGCGCCATCTCCGCGGCGACCCCACTGGCCACCGCCACCGTGTTGCCCGAGGGCTGGCGAGTGATGTTCAGCAGCACAGCGGGCTGCCCATTCGATCGCACCGCGGTATACACCGGCATGGTCGAGGGTTCGACCGTGGCGATGTCCCCGACGCGAATCGCCACCCCGCCGGGAGAGGTTTTCACGATCAGGTTGCTCAGTTCCGCGGCGCTGTGTGCCTGGGCGCCGATCAGCGCAAGGATCAATTCATGGTTCGCCTCGTAGAGACCAGGCGAATCGATAATGTTCGATTCCTGCACCGCGGCCACTAATTCCAACAAGGTCACACCCGCCGCCTGCAGCCTAGCCAGGTTAGGCACAATGTGAAATTCGGGAATCTGGCCGCCCTGCACGAGGACCGTGCTTACCCCGTTCACCCGGTTCAGCGGCGGTTTCAAATCGTAGGTGGCGATCTCCCACAACCGGGTTTGTGAGACTGTGTTCTGGCCGCGATTCTCCGCCGTGAGCGCATAGCCGAGAATGGGAAAGGTCGCGAACGTCAGACGGTTCGTCGTAATGCGCGCCGTCGCAGGCAACGATTGCGAAACTCTGGCCAGCGCCGCATCCGTCAATTGCAGCGTGCGGAACATATCCACATTCCAATCGAAAAAAAGGCTGATCTCGGCTGAGCCGCGGCTGGTGTTGCTGCGCACCGTCAACAGGCCGGGGACGCTGTTGATGGCGTCTTCGATTGGCTTGGTGATGGTCACCTGCATCTGCTCGACCGGCATCACCCCGTTGTCGATGCCAATCACCACTCGGGGAAAGTTAGTCTCGGGAAACACCGAGATGGGCACCTGGAACGCGGTGTATACACCGGCCAGCGTCAAAAGTGCCAGAAAGAAGAAAATGGGTTTGGCGGCCGATGCGAGCCAGAACGAGTTCTCGCTTTCGACTTTTTCCAGCGTGGGGGGCGTCACTCCTTGTCTCCTCCACCTTTTTCCGCGGGAGCCTCGCCGACCTTTACCTTCGTGCCTTCGTCCAGCCCATAAGCGCCGGTGGTGATCACTGTATCGCCAGCCGTGACGCCGCTCAGAACCTGGGCGGAGTCGGTTGTACGGATACCGAGCGTGACTGCACGCTTGGCCGTTGTCCCGTCTTTGGTAATCACCAGCACGAATTTCGAGGCCCCATCCGACGCCGTCTGCACTGCCTCCATGGGAACCAGCAGTGCATTGCGAACGGTGCGGCCGGTGATGGTGGCATGCACTGGTGTGCCTGCCTTAAGGACTCCTTTCGCATTCTCAATGCGTAGCCAAACCTCGACCGTCGTGCTCCCCGGATCAAGCGCAGGGCTGATGAGCGCTACCTTGGCCTGCACCGGCTCCGTCACCCCGGGAATCGTGATACTAGCCGGTGCTCCGAGAGAAAGCTGTTGCGACTGTATTTGTGACAGATGCAACTTGGCCAGCAGGGCAGAGGTATCCATCACCGTGATGACCGGTGTGCCCGCCGCCGCTGTCTCGCCCGCGAACAGGGGCCGATCGGTCACTACACCGGCGATCGGGCTGCGGATCTCCGTGTAGCTCAGCTGCGCCTCGGCTCCCAGGTATTTCCCCTTGGCGGAAGTCAATTGTCCTTGTGCGCTTTCAAGCGCGGCCTGATGGCTCACCTTCTGTACCGCGGCCAGATGTTGTTTTGCTATATCGTCGGCGGCCTGGGCTTGCACCATGGCAGCTTTGGCCGTATCCAGGTCTCGGCCCGGGATGGCGCCCTCGGCAAACAACTGGGTGCGGCTCTCGACGATACTGCGCGCCAGGTTCAGGTTGGCCGTCGCCTGGGTCAGGTCCAACTCCGCTTTCGTCGTGTCTTCAGGAACGGTGGCTCCGGTGGCAATGTCGTAGCTGCCCTGGGCAGCGCTGTACGCACCCTTGCTATCCAGCGCCGCCGCTGCCAGGTCGCTGTTCTCAAGCGTGGCCAGCAGCTGGCCCGCTTTGACGCGCGAACCGCGTTGCACGAAAAACTTCTTCACCGGCGCCGTGACCTTGGGAGAGATGGCCGCCTGCGCCAGGGGCGCAAGCGTCGCGTCGGCCGTAATCTGCTCAGAGATCTCACCCTTCTCCGGATGAACGGCCTGCACGTAAACTTCAGTAGGAGCGGTCTCGGCAGGCTTACTGCAGCCGCTCGTCAAAAGGGCCGTAAAGAGACTCAGCCCCAGAGCCATCCGGTTAGTGCGAGCAACCAACCTGCAGGAGTTCGGCTTCATGGCTTAGATCGCTCCAGTCAGCAGTTGCAGGTTAGTTAGGGCCATCTGGTAACGGATATATCCATCCTCACGCGCGATCTCCGCTGTGGTCAGAGAGTTCTGTGCATCCACCACTTCCAGTACCGTCGCTTCTCCTGCGGTGTAGCGAAGCCGCGTGAGGCGCAGGCTCTCGGTCGCGGTCTTGACACTCTCATCGAGAGATTGAAGCTGTTCGCGTGACGTGCTCGCTTCCGCATACGACTCGTCCAGTTGCGCGAGCAGGCGGCGTTGCGCGGCCGTAAGCGCTGTGTGTGCGGCATCGCGCAGGATCTCACTCTGGCGAACGCGGTGTTGCGTCGAAAGCCAATCCCACACCGGGATGTCGAGGGTGACGCTAGCCGAATAGCCAAGATTCTTAACGGCGTCCCGGCCGTTCACCGCGAACTGCGCCGCATCAATACCGTAGGTGAAATTAAGGCCCAGATCAGGCAGGTAGGCCGCCCGCGCTGCCGTCACGTCGAGCGTGCTGACCCGCAGCGAAGCCAGCGCTGAATGCAGTTCGGGGTTGAACCGGGTGGCTGCTGCATCCACATCGGCCCGCGCCGGCAACGGCGCAATCGCTCCCGGCGTAAGCGTGTAATCTGAGCGTGGATCGGGGAAGAGAAGCACCCCAAGATCCAGACGCGATTTTTGTGCCTGCAACACCGCATCGGCGAGATCGCGATCCCGCTGTTGCTGCTGAAGTTGTGCCTTCACCACGTCGGCGCGCGCCCCTTCTCGCGCCGTTTCCCTCTGCTGTGTGAGTTGCGTGAAGCTAGCGGCCTCAGTTGCCGCGCGCCGGGCCACCGCAATCCGCTGGTCGGCGGCCAATGACTGGTAAAACAGCGCGGTCACCGCAGAGACCAATCCGCGGCGTGCCAACTCCAGTTCAGCCGCAGCCACGGCATCTGCGGCCGCTGCCCGCGAAACCGCGGTCACCTGTTGCAGACCCAGCGTCTCACTCACTACACCCTGGCTGGCATACTCACGCACCGCGTTGTTGGCGATGAACCGCGGAGCCGCCTGGCTGCCGATCGGGCCGCCACCGTTGGTTGCGCCGTTGGGTTGCGTGTAGAGCACCTGGTTGTGATAGCTGACGTTCGGCAGTAGCGCGGCTCGCGCGATCGACCGGTCCAGCGCCGCGACCCCCCGGGCCGCCACTGCGGCGGCGAAAGCAGGTTCGTTGGCGCGCGCCCGCGCGATCGCCTCTTCCAGCGTGATGGGGGAGGGCACGGTGCTCGTTTGCTGGGCAAGCCCCGCACTCACCGACATTGCGAAAACAACAAATGCAAATCTCAACATGAGAGAACGGCTTTATTTCTGCCCGACCACCAGAATCGTAAAGGTGCCGGGCTTGATCGAAGGCCAGGGATGTGGGTTCGCTGCCGTAGGCGCAGGCCGCGGACCAGAGATTGCCGTGGCCAGGTAGATGCGGCCCGTTGTCGTGTCGAGCGTCATCGTCCGCGCGCCCTTCTGCGTCTCCAGCGTCTGCAGTACGGGATAGTTGCTCTTGCTGGCGTCAATGACGGTGAGTGTGCCCCCGCCATTGGAAGAGAAGGCTAGTTTATGCGCCGCGTCGTAACGGGTTGCATCCGGGCCCTCGCCGATGGCTGGATTCGCAATCGTCTTTCCTGATTTTGCGTCCACCACCGCCATCATGCCCCCGTCACAAACGGCAAATAGGCGATGCCCTTCCAGATCGATCGCCAATCCCGAGGGTGACTCGCATTTCGTCAGCGGCCAGGTCGCCGTAATCTTCTTGGCCGCCGCATTGAAACGGACAATCTCATTTTTGGTCTCGATATTCGCGAATACGGTGCCCGTCCCATCCGCGACCGGGAACTCAGGCTTGCCCGAGAGTGGAATCGTCGCCACCACTTTGCGCCCTACGCTATCAATCACGGTGGCATTATTGCTGCGTCCGTTAAACGCCCAGACTGTCTTCGTCGCCGGCTCAAACACAATGCCGTCTGGATTTGTGCCCGCAGGTATCGACGCCAACGTAGCCAGCGAGTTGCGGTCAAAAACTACCACTGCGTTCGCTCCGCCATCGCTGATATACCCGTACTTTCCGTTATCGTCGAGCGCCACTCCATGGGTTCCCTTGAGTCCCGTGATGCTGCCCACCACTTTCCCTGAGTCGCTGTCCAGCACTTCAACCCGAGGGCCGTGGGTCACATAAAGCCGATGCGCCGCCGGGTCGGACGTGAGATAGTCCCATCCACCCTCCCCGCCAATCGTCCACCGGTTCAGAACGCTGTAGGGCTTCTGCGCAAGCGCGCTGACGGATGCGGTCAGCGTGAGTACGTACACAAGGTTGCGAAGGCGATGCGATGCCATAGAATCTCCAGTCAAGCTCGGTTTAATCTCGCACAGCAACCTTAACGGAAGCTGAAGGAAAGCGGACAATGACCCGGGTGCCCACGCCCAGGTCGCTACTGATCGCAATGGTAGAATCCCAGCGCGACGCAATCGCTTTACAGATAGAGAGCCCCAGGCCCGTTCCCCCCGTGTTGCGGCTGCGCGAGGGGTCGCCGCGATAAAAGCGATCAAATACGTGCGGCAGATCCTGGGGCGCGATGCCGTCCCCGTCGTCTTCGATCGCCAACTCCGAGCCGTCGCCGTTTCCGTGCGCCATCGCCCGCACCGCCCCGCCCGCGGGGCTATGTTGCAACGCATTCAAAAGCAGATTCGAGCACAACAGTTGCAGCTGCTCGGGGTCCATATCCACCATCACCGGCTCCTCCGCTGACACCAGGATACGCAACCGCTTCAGCTCTGCCAGGGATGCAAATTGCTGCGCCACCTGGCGCAGCATATCGGTCAGATCGGTGCTGCAAGCAGGCACCGGCAACGCAGGCCTCGTCTCCAACCGCGCCAGCGTCAGCATTTTGGCCACCGCTTCTTCCATGCGATCGCAATCCAACTGGCAGCGTGCGAGCCCTTCTTCATACTCGAGCGCCGTTCGTTGTTTCAGGGTCAGCAGCTGCAACGAAGACTTGAGCACCGCGACTGCCGTCTTGAGCTCGTGCGCCGCATCGCCCACAAAGCGGCGCTGCTGCACGAATGAGTGTTCCAGGCCGGTGAGCACCGTCTCCAGTGCGCCGGTCAGCGGAGCCAGCTCCCGGATCATGCGCGCCCGCGGCGGCGGAACAAAGTTCCATGCATCCACCGAAACCCCCGCCGCCTCCGCCGCCAGCTCGCGCAACGGCGCCAGGCCTCGGTTCAATAGCCAGAAAATCAACAGACCTGAAATCGCCAGCAGCAGCACGCTGGTCAGTGCGTAGAAGCCCACCGCTTCCCATATCTCGTGCCAAACGTCGCCCGTGGGTGCGCCGTAAAAAATGCTAACCCGGCGTGGAATCCCACCGCCCTTATCGCCCGGATCAACCATGCGCAGGCCCTCGATTCTCAGCACCCGGTAATGCCGTCCATGGACCGAGAGGCGGATAAACTTGCCGGGCTTGGCCTGTAATAAGCCGGCATCCGGTCCCATCCAGTTGGGCGAACGCCCCAGCACGCGGCCGTTGGCATCCTGCACCTGGTAAATGTCCTCCTTGGGAAAATTTACTTCGGTGCCGTCGAGCATCACGTTGTCCTGCGCGTCCTCGGCATCCTGCACGGCGCCCAGCAGCGAATCGGCTCGGCCTCGCAGCATGATGTCAAACGAATGGAAGCGCACATGGCGCTCGTACAGCATTGCCGCCCCTGAGATGGCCAGCGCCGACAGCAGCTCCAGCAGCAGAACCGTGGTGATCAGGCGATGGGTGATCGAGTAGGACTTCATTCGTAGCCCATCAGCAGGCGGTAGCCGCGGCCGCGCAGGGTTTCGATGCTTGGCTGTTGCGTGGCTGCCTCCAGCTTGCGCCGCAAATTGGAGATGTGGGCTTCGATTACGTTCGAATGGTGTTCCCAGTTGTAGTCGTAGAGATGTTCGAGCAGCTCCCGTTTCGAGACCACCACACGCGGCCGATGAATCAGGTATTCGAGGATGCGGTATTCGGTGGGCGACAGATCCACCAGCTTGCCCGAGCGGCGCACCGTTTGCTCCAGTGTGTTCACTTCGAGATCTGACAAGCGCAGCAGGGGATCGGCCACTCCCTTGCCGCGGCGGATCAGCGCCTTGGCCCGCGCGATCAACTCGCCCAGGTCGAACGGCTTGCTCAGGTAGTCGTCGGCGCCGGCATTAAGCAGCGCGATGATCGAACTGTGTTCCGCCCGGGCGGTCAAAATCAGCACCGGTGTGCAGTCGCCGCTTGCCCGCACCTTTTGCAGTAGACTCAGGCCATCCAGCCCGGGCAGCATCAGGTCCAGAACGATCAGGTCATAACAGCGGTTGCCGGCGAGATCCAGGCCGGTCAGCCCATCTTCGGCGCAGTCGACGGCGAAGCTGGGGCCTTCGCGCAGGGCCGCGGCCACATTCTCCGCCAGTCGCACCTCGTCTTCGACCAATAAAACCCGCACCCTCGCAGTATCGCCGATTCAACGTTAAGCCAACCTGAATCGGGCACTGAGGGGTAGTAGAACCGCAGATCTCTCCCGCTACGCTTCCCCGAATTCCTGTCGAGGTTGGTGGCGCTGGCGAACTTCATACGGCTTTCCTCAATGAAAGCCGCACACGCGGATCTCTCTGGCGCAGCGTAACAGGCATTCGGGTGCGCTCCGGTCCAGATGACAAATCTTTTAACCCACCAGATTTGTCATCTCGACCAGAGCGCAGCGTAGTGGAGAGATCTGCGGTTCTCCTACCCCTCAGTGGGAATCCCGGCCTTGGCGGTAAGGGAAAGTTGGAGGAAGTGTCCCAATCCAGCCATTTGGACGGATGCGCAACCGCAACCAGAGCCCTACGTCCTGGGGTATAACTATCACCGGGTTTCATACCGGGAGATTCACCGTGCTCCGATCGTGCTCGCTTCTCGTCCCCGCCCTGTTCCTGGCATCTTCCGCCTTCGCGCAACAGGCCACCCTGACCATAGACCTGGGGCCCGCCAAAGCCAAGGTGGCCCCCCAGCTCTACGGCCTCATGACCGAAGAGATCAACTACTCCTACGATGGCGGCCTTTACGGCGAGCTGGTGCGGAATCGAACCTTCCAGGACAGAGGCAAAATCCCCCCAAACTGGTTCCTCTACGAGAACGGCAAGGCGGATGCATCCATGGCCATCGACCGCACTACCGGTCCCAGCGCCGCCCTGCCGTTGAGCCTGCAGTTGACCGTCAAGACCGCAACCCCACAGGACCAGGCCGGCATCAGCAACCTGGGCTACTGGGGCTACCCGGTGCGCCCACAGACCACCTACCACGGCTCCTTCTACGCCCGGGCCGGCGACCCCTCCATCGGTCCAGTCACCGTGAGCCTGGTCGAAGATGAAACCGGCGAGGCCATCACCGCCACCATTCCGGCGCTGACCGCTACGTGGCAGCAGCACGAGTTCACGCTTCGCTCCGGCGCCGTGGCGCCGTCGTCCCACTACCACCTGGTGCTCTCCGTCGCTCACCCGGGAACCGTCTGGTTCACCCTCATCTCCCTCTTCCCGCCCACCTACCACGACCGCGACAATGGCAACCGCATCGACCTGATGGAAAAGCTGGCCGCTATGAAGCCCGCTTTCCTGCGCTTCCCGGGCGGCAACTACCTTGAGGGCGACCACATCAACGAGCGCTTCGAATGGAAGAAAACCATCGGCCCGCTGGTCGATCGACCTACCCATATGAGCCCCTGGGGCTATCGCTCCACCGACGGCATGGGCCTGCTCGAATTCCTCGAGTGGTGTGAAGACCTGCACATGCAGCCCCTGCTCGCCGTCTACGCCGGCTACTCCATGAAGCAGGAGTTTGTGAAGCCTGGCGCCGATCTCGATCCCTACGTCAACGACGCTCTTGACGAAATTGAGTACGTGACCGGCGACACCAATACAAAGTGGGGAGCCGAACGCGCCAAAGACGGCCACCCCGCTCCTTTCAAATTGAGCTACGTCGAGATTGGCAACGAAGACTTCTTTGATAAGTCCGGCAGCTACGGGGATCGCTACGCCCAGTACTACAAGGCCATCAAGGCTAAATATCCCGCTCTGCAGCTGATCGCCACTACCCCCATCACCACCATGAAGCCCGACGTCGTCGACGACCACTTCTACCGCCGCGCCCAGGAATTCTACGACGATGTGCACCACTACGATCACACCGACCGCAGCGGCCCCAAAATTTTCGTCGGCGAATGGGCTACCCGCGAGGGCCTGCCCACGCCTAACTTTGGCTCCGCCCTGGGCGATGCCGCCTGGATGACCGGCATGGAACGAAACAGCGACATCGTCATCATGGCCAGTTATGCGCCGCTGCTGGTAAACGTAAACCCGGGCGGCATGCAGTGGGAGTCCGACCTTATCGGCTACAACGCCATCAGCAGCTACGGATCGCCCAGCTATTACGCCCAGGTTATGTTCAGCAACCATCTCGGCGACGAAATCCTGAACGCAAACCTGCAGGCAGCCTCCCCGAAGCTCTTTTATTCCGTCACCCGCAAAGCCGGAACCATCTACCTCAAGCTGGTCAACGCACGTTCTACCCCGCAGCCAATGCGCATCCAGCTCAACGGCGCGAAGACCATCGCCAGCGGGGGCAACTTGATCAGCTTAACGGCGAAAACTACCGCGGCAACCAACAGCATCACCCAACCCACCGCGATTCTTCCGGTCGAGAGCAGCCTGCACGCGGTGGCCGCGCAGTTCTCGCATACCGTTCCCGGTTTTACCATTCAGGTTCTGGAGTTGAAAGCGCAATGACGATAGCAAAAATGACGCGTGGTCTGTTGTGTTGTCTCGGGCTATTCCTGCTGGCCAGCCAGGGATGGGCCGACATTCAGTATTTCCCCGAGCGCAAGGTCTGGGTCTTGCAGGCCGGCGAAGCCACCTACGCCATGGGCGTGAATGAGCGGGGCGAACTGCAAGCAATCTACTGGGGTCCGCGGATTGCCCGCGACGCCGATTTTCAGCCCGCGCACGTCAGCCCCGAGGTAGCCTCCTTCGACCTTTCGCAAACCATCACCCCGCAAGAGTATCCCGCCTGGGGCAGCCAGCTTTACAACGAGCCCGCCTTGAAAGCGACCTACGCCGACGGCAATCGCGACGTGGTGTTGCATTTTGCCCAGCAACATCTTGACGGCAACACGCTCGAGATCGAGCTCAAAGATATCGCCTCCGATCTGGTGGTCCATCTCTACTACCGTATTTATCCTGAAACCGGTGTTCTGGAGCGCTGGTCGCGCATCGACAACCAAACCAAACAGGCCATTACCCTCGAGAGCGCCCAGTCCGCCGCCTGGACCCTGCCTCACGGCGAGGGCTACGGCTGGCACTATCTCACCGGGCATTGGGGTGCGGAGTGGCAGCTTCACGCCGAGCCGCTACAAACCGGCGCGTACGTGATTGAAAGCCGGCGCGGCAGCACCAGCCACCAGGCCAATCCATGGTTCGCCATCGACCGCCCCTGGGAAACAACCGAACAGGATGGTCCGGTATGGTTTGGCGCCCTGGGGTGGAGCGGCAGCTGGCGCATCACCGTCGAGCAAACAGCCATGCAGCAGGTGCGCGTGACCGGCGGCTACAATCCCTTTGATTTCGGCTACCAGCTCAAGCCCGGCGAGCGGCTGGAAACGCCGCCCTTTTACGCCGGCTTTACCGGCAAAGGGCTGGGCGAGGCTTCGCGCATTCTGCATCGCTTTGAGCACCAGTCGATTCTTCCGGGAGGCGAGAACGCACGCTTGCGGCCGGTTCTCTATAACTCCTGGGAAGCCACGGAATTCCATGTCGATGAAGCGGGCCAACTAGCCCTGGCGGAAAGGGCGGCCAAACTCGGCGTCGAGCGCTTCGTCATCGATGACGGCTGGTTCGGCCAGCGTAAGGATGACCATGCCGGCCTGGGCGACTGGTATGTCAACCCGCAAAAGTTTCCCCATGGCTTGAAGCCCGTCATCGATCGCGTGCACGCGCTGGGCATGGACTTCGGTATCTGGGTCGAGCCCGAGATGGTGAACCCGGATAGCGATTTGTATCGCAAGCATCCCGAGTGGGCTATGAATTTTCCCGGGCGCCCGCGCACCGAGGGGCGTAACCAGTTGCTGCTGAATCTGGCTCGCAACGATGTGCGCGATTACGTCTTTCAATGGCTCGATCAGTTAGTCACCAACAATGACATCGCGTTCTTGAAATGGGACTACAACCGCAACTGGGCTGAGCCCGGCTGGGATGCGGTGCCCACCGAAGATCAGAAAAAGATCTGGGTGGCCTATGTCAACAATCTGTACGACATTCTCGATCGTCTGCGCGCCAAGCATCCCAAGCTGGAAATAGAATCCTGCTCCGGTGGCGGCGGCCGCGTCGATCTCGGCATCCTGCGCCGCACCGATGAGGTATGGACCTCCGAT
Organism: uncultured Acidobacteriaceae bacterium; assembly: GCA_963834445.1. Taxonomy (GTDB): domain Bacteria; phylum Acidobacteriota; class Terriglobia; order Terriglobales; family Acidobacteriaceae; genus PALSA-350. Next base: position 363,133 of record CAWIBU010000008.1, on the reverse strand, counting down.
AACACCGATGCCCTTGACCGGCTCTCGCAGCAGGACGGGTTCAGTCACGCGTACACTCCCGGCGTCATGATGGCCTGGGTCACTGACGTGCCCAGCGGCATCGATAAACGTACCGTCCCGTTGAAGTTTCGCTTCCTGGTAGCCGAGACCGGTTCTCTTGGCCTGGGAGTCAATCTCAACAAGTACACCCCGCAGGAGATGCAGGAGGCGGCTGCTTATGTCGCCTTCTACAAACGGATTCGTCCCACCGTGCAGCGCGGGTCGCTGTATCGTCTCATCGCTCCCGAAGGCAGCGAGTCGTCTGCGGTCGAGTACGTCGCCAACGATGGCCGGCAGGCGGTGGTTTTCGCCTTCCTTCATTCGCAGCAATTCGGCACACCTTTTCCCACCGTCTTTCTCCGTGGCCTGGAGCCAGATGCCATGTATAAAGTGGAGCCGATCGATCCTGCTCAAGTCACCGAGGCGGGGACCTTAAGCGGCGCTTACCTGATGCACCATGGCATCGATGTCAAGCTGCACGGCGATTACGATAGCACTTCCGTCATCCTGGAAAGGATTCCGTAAGCACAACCGCGGCCATCCCGAGCAATATTTGCGCTCAAAATGATCTATCCGCCGTACTTTTCTGCATCCTGGACTACTGTTCGTGGTTCCACCTCATGTGAAAGTGGGATCACGCAGTAACTTAGCTGCCGGCAGCGGGTTACGATCAATAGGGCTCAGTGGGGAAGGGAACGCATGACCACTTCAGAAAAGTACCTAGCGATACCGATATTGCTCCTGGTCATGCTGACGGCTGGCTGCCACAAGAACGACACCCAGGCAGTCGATGCAGTTGCGAATGGAAATCTTGCGCCTGTCGATGCCACTGGCGGAGCTGCTCCTGTCAACGACAGCGTAGCCCCCCAGAGCGCTCCGGCCGCCCCGGCTTACTCGGCCCCTGCCCCCGCGCGGCAAAATTATGCCGCCCAGCCGCCGCAACAACAGCAGCCGCAGTATCAGCAACAGGAGCCCCAATACCAGGCCCAGCAGCAACCGCAATATCAAGATCAGCAGCAACCGCAATATCAAGATCAGCCCTACCAGGACCAGGGCTATGACGCTCAGGGCGATGTGGATTACGAACAGGTAGCGGAATACGCGCCCGAGCCGCCTCCACCTTTGCCGGAGTACCAACAGCCCCCATGCCCCGACCCCAACTACATTTGGACTCCGGGTTACTGGTCGTACTCTCAGGAAGGTTATTACTGGGTCCCCGGCGTCTGGGCCTACGCTCCTTATACCGGTGCGCTATGGACTCCTGGGTACTGGGCGTTCCATGCCGGCCGCTACGGCTTTCACCGTGGATCCTGGGGTCGTTACATTGGCTACTATGGCGGTGTGAATTATGGCAACGGCTACGTGGGCCGCGGCTACTACGGTGGCTATTGGAAGGATAAGCAGTTCAATTACAACCGCCAGGTCACGAATGTGAACGTGACCAACACTCACAACACCTACATCACCAATGTAACCAACATCACTACCTATAACCGCGTGAGTTACAGCGGTGGCCGCGGCGGCGTCAACCTTCCGCCCACTGCTCCTGAGTTGGCCGCCATGCGCATGAGCCGCTTACCCCCACTGGCAGTGCAACAGCAGAACAAGCTGCAGGCGAGCACCAGCCGCGCCCAGTTTGTGTCGGTCAATCGTGGACAACCGCAAACAGTCGTCATGGCCAGGCCGCTGCCCGTTGAGCACCGTGAGCCACCACCCCCCGTTGTACAACAGCGGGTACCGGCAAGGCCTGTGAACCAACCGGCGATGCGAGCCGTTCCTCAAGTGGCCCAGCCCGCGCCGCAGGTCCGACCGATGCCCCAGGAAAGGCCCGCGCCACAGATGCAACATCCGGTCCAGGCTCCGCAGATGCATCCAGCGCCGCAGGAGCGTGCAGCTCCCGCCCCGCAGGTACACTCGGCGCCGCAAATCCATCCTGCACCGGCGCCTCAGCTGCAACACCCGGTCCAGGCTCCGCAGATGCATCCAGCGCCACAGGAGCGCGCAGCTCCCGCCCCGCAGGTACATCCGGCACCACAAATCCATCCTGCACCGGCGCCTCAGGTGCAGCACCCGGTCCAGCCACCGCAGGTTCATCCAGCGCCGACAGTGCATCCTGCACCCGCGCCGCAGATGCACCCTGCGCCCCAAGCAAGACCAGAACCGCAGCCAAGGCCAGCACCAGAAGCAAGGCCAGCACCTGAGGCAAGGCCAGCACCAGAAGCAAGGCCGAGGGAAGAGAATCCCCACCCCGAGGAACACCAACAACCCCGTTAGACCGCTGCCTTGTAACTGTTCTCGCGATGGACACGGGCCAACCAGCCCTTCGCCACCTCGACTCCTCTTTTAAGGGGACGGGTTCCCCATGATCGCCCGAGCGTACTCCGGATTTCTGTCGAGCTTGCTCGCGTCGGCGAACTCTATGCGGCTTTCCTTAATGAAAGCCGCACACTCTGGTGCTGGTGGCGCCCAGTGCAGGAAATCCGGATGCATGGGCCGAAAACGAAGAGGGAAGCCCTTACCATTGTCTTTTCTGCTTCCGGGCCTCAATCAACGCCTGATACAAATCAATCGTCTGATCGCTAATACTCGTCCAGCTGAACTTCTCTACCGCCCGCTTTCGCCCCGCCTCACCGAACCGCCGGCACTTCGCTGGATCGGCCAGCAACTCGCTCAGCTTCGCCCCCAGGTCCCGGGCGAAGCGATCGGGATCCCTGGGGAAACTAGTGAGCGGGTCCTGATCAAACGGAACCAGGTAACCGGTCTCGCCGTCGACCACAACCTCTTTAATCCCGCCCGTCGCGCTCGCCACCACTGCGGCCTTGCACGCCATGGCCTCCAAATTAATAATCCCAAACGGCTCATACACCGAAGGACAGCAAAACACCGTGGCGTGGCTATAAAGCTGGATCGCCTCCTGCTTGCTCAGCATCTTGTCGATCCACACCACTCTCGGGTTAAACCCGCGCGCTTCGGCCACCTTGCTCTGCAGCTCCGCTGATATCTCCGGAGTATCCGGAGCACCCGCACACAACACCACCTGTGTCTGCGGCGGCAAATAGCGAATCGCGTCTACCAGGTGCGTCACGCCTTTTTGCCGCGTGATGCGCCCCACAAACAACACATACCCACTCGCCACGTCGACCCCATACTCCGTCAGCGCCGACGTTTCCGATGTGCGCTGATACTGGTTCAGATCGATCCCGTTGTAGATCACATGAATGCGCTCGGGATCCACCGGGTACGCGCGCAATATGTCTTCCTTCGTCCCACTGGAAACAGCGATCACCGCATCCGCATCCAGAATCGCCGTTCGCTCCATCCACGAGCTCATGGCATACCCACTCCCCAACTGCTCCGCCTTCCATGCGCGCAGCGGTTCCAGGCTATGCGTCGTCAGCACAAACGGAATTTCGTACAGCTTCTTGGCCAGAAAACCCGCCATCGAGACATACCAGGTATGGGTATGCGCGACATCGATGCCGCTCAGCGCCTTGATCTGCGTCAGGTTCAGTGAAAACGCTTCCAACGCACCTTTGAACTTGCCCTCCGTTCCCTGGGTAATCTCGCTCCACGGCTCCTGGCCGCGCACATGCAGCTTGCCTTCGTCGCAGTGCTGCTGTCCCCAGCAATGCACCTCGACCTCGATCTTCCGCGCCAGCTCCCGGCTCAGGTATTCGACGTGTACGCCGGCGCCACCATAAACGTGCGGAGGATATTCCCGTGTAAACAATCCGACGCGCATTCTTACCTCCATGGGACAACTCGCTTACAGTAGTATGGCGGGAATGAAACATACAAGCCGCCGGTCATTTTTGGCGAAAATCTCTGCCTTTACCCTGGCTGCTGGTACGCAATCAACCCTTTGGGCCAACCCGGCCGATAGCCTTATGTTTGCCGGAACCTCCACCGGCGAGGGCAGCACCAGCCGTGGCATTTACACCTTTCGCTGGGATGCGGATGCGGGCACACTCGAGCCACTGAGTCTGGCCGCTGCCACCGTGAACCCAAGCTTCCTGACTCTCTCCCCCGATCGCAAACACCTGTACGCCGTGAATGAGGTGGATGAATTCCGCAAAAGAAAAAGCGGTTCCGTCTCCTCTTTCCGGGTGCGGGGCAGCAAGTTGAAAGCGATCAACGTCGTTCCTTCGGGCGGCACGGGGCCATGCCAGGTCGCTATCGACCACACCGGCCAATCCGTCTTTGTTGCCAACTACAACAGCGGTAGCGCCGCCTCCTATCGGGTACTGCCCGGCGGAGCCCTGAGCAAGCCTGTATCCACCCTGCAATACAGCGGCCACGGCCCAGATAAAGAACGCCAGGCCACCCCCCATACTCATTGCGCCACCGTCTCTCCAGACAATGGTTACGTTTTGGTAAACGACCTGGGCCTGGATCGCATCTCTGTCTACCACCTGGACTCTAAAACTGCGCAATTAACCGCCAACGACCCGCCGTTTTACCAGGCGCTGCCCGCTTCGGGGCCAAGAAGTTTTGCCTTTCATCCCAGCGGCCGCTGGGCCTACTCCCTCAATGAGATCGCCAACACTCTCGACGTCCTCATCTGGGATAGCTCCCAGGGAACCCTCACCCGGATCCAGAACATCACCACACTGCCCGAGGGCTTCAAAGGCTTGAGTACGGCGGCGCAGGTCGCAGTCGATTCTGCCGGCCGATTCCTGTACGCCTCCAATCGTGGAAACAACAGCATCGCTGTCTTCCGGATCAACGACCACGACGGGATGCTCAAGCTGGTGCAGCACATGGACTGCGGCGGCAAATGGCCCCGCCATTTCACGCTGGACCCGGGCAATCAGTGGCTGTTGGTGGCCAATCAGGAAACCGCAAATATTGTTGTGTTCGCCCGCAATGCACGGTCGGGGTTACTAAAACCCACCGGTAACCAATATCCGTTGGGTGCTCCCGTTTGCCTGGCCTTCCTTTAGTAAACACCGAATGACCCGTTACGTGAGTAGAATGCGACGGGGGTATATTCCTCCGGGCACCAGCGAATGATCTTCAAGGACGGCATGCAAAGTAAACGTCAAAAAATAGGACCGCCGGCACTCATGTTGCTGGTTTCGTTGGTCGCCGCGACTTCCGTCATGGCGCAGCAGGTGGCGCGCCTCACGCAACCGTTGGATGAGCATGCCCGGGTTGCCTTAAAGGGCACTGTTCACCCGCTGGCCAATCCCCGCAACGATCGCGGCGCTGCCTCCCCGGATATGCAACTGGAACGGTTGCAGGTGGTGCTCAAAAGGAGCCCGCAGCAGGAAGCCGCCCTGCAGCAGCTGTTGCGCGACATGCATACCCCGGGCACAGCGAATTATCACAAATGGCTGACCCCCGATGACTTCGGTAAACAGTTCGGGCCCAGTGACCAGGATGTGCAGACCATCGCCAATTGGCTCCAGACCCAGGGCTTCCAGGTACTGAAAGTAAACCCGGGCAAGCAGACGCTCGAGGTCTCCAGCACCGTGGGTGCTTTACAGCAAGCCTTCCACACCTCCATTCACAAATACGTGGTAAACGGCGAGCAGCATTTCGCCAACTCTACTGACCCGGATATCCCGGTCGCGCTGGCCCCTGTGTTGGGCGGCTTTGTTTCGCTCAACAACTTTCATCTCCGCCACTACAGCCAGTATCTCGGCAGCGCGCAATATGATCCCAAAACCCACCGCGCCATTCCCGAATGGACGCTGCCCGGTGGCACCCTGGGGGACCAATACGCGGTAGCCCCTGAGGACTTTGCCACCGAGTACGACGTGACCCCGCTCTACAACGCCACCAAGCCGCTCACCGGCAGTGGCCAGACGATCGCGATCATCAACGAATCAAATATCAACGCCACCTTCGTCAACAATTTTCGTACCCTGTTTGGGCTCCCTGCTTCACCCCCCCAGGTGATCATCGATGGCAACGATCCGGGTATCGACGGCAACAATAATTCCGACGGTCCCAACGGCGCCTCAGGCGAGGCCTACCTCGACGTGGAGTGGTCCGGCGCCGTGGCTCCCGGCGCCACCATCGATCTCGTCATTGGCGGCGATACCAGCATGGAGACGGGGTTATTCCTGGCGGCGCAGCGGGCGGTGTACTCGAACATCGCGCCCGTCATGAGCATCAGCTTCGGTGCCTGCGAATATTCTCTCGGTGCGACGAATTCATTTCTTAACGGGCTGTGGGAGCAGGCCGCCTCCCAGGGAATCACGGTCATGGTGTCAACCGGCGACAGCGGTTCTGCCGGCTGCGACAATCCCAACACTGAAATCATGGCCACCCAGGGCCTGGCGGTGAACGGCTTTGCCTCCACCCCCTTTAACGTGGCCGTCGGCGGCACTGATTTTTATTACCCCAACCCCGCCGCTCTGGCCACCTATTGGAACAGCACCAACGACAGCAAAAACGGTTCGCTGAAGAGCTATATCCCCGAGCAGGTGTGGAATAACAGCCAGTATGGTCTGAACCTGCTGATGATACCGAGCGGCTCCATCACCGGCGGCAGCGGCGGCCCAAGCACCTGCGGCAACCCCACCCTGGGCTCGGGCAATACTACAGTCGTGTCCTGCGCCCCAACGCCGAAGCCTTCCTGGCAAGTCGCCACCGGCGTGCCCAGTGACAACGCGCGCGATATTCCCGATATCTCCCTGTTCGCCGCCAACGGCCTCAATGGTAGCTACTACGCGGTCTGTGCCGCTGATGGCGACTGCCAAAGCGCCACCAGCCCACAGATTAGCGGCTTTGGTGGTACCTCGGTGGCTTCCCCGGCGTTCGCCGGCATTATGGCGATCGTGAACCAGGCCTATGGGCCGCAGGGCCAGGCGGATTACGTGCTTTATCCCTTGTCCGGTAAAGCAAACCCGCCTTTTCACGACATCCAGACAGGCACGAACCAGGTGCCTTGCCAATCTGGTTCTCCCAATTGCACAACGGGTGAGTTGACCGGTTACGCCGCCACGCCCGGCTACGATCTCGCTACCGGCCTGGGTTCCATTGATGCCAACGCCCTGGTCACCGGCTGGAACAGCCGCAGCAACGGCAAAGCTACCACCACCACCCTCACTACCTCTTCGGCGTCCTTCGCCCACGGCACCGCCATCACCATCAAGACGGGCGTGACCGGCAGCGGGGGAACGCCCACCGGGGATGTAGCCCTGCTCACCGATAGTCCGATGCCCAGCAATTCATCGGAATTCTTCTTCACCCTCGCCAGTGGGGCGGCCAGCGAAAGCGTCACCACCCTGCCCGGCGGCAGCTATAACATTTGGGGAAACTACGCGGGCGATGCAACCTTTGCCCCCAGCACCTCGACCAAAACCGCAATCACGGTGACGCCGGAGGCGAGCACGCTCAGCCTCCAGGTCACGGAAAATGTGCAAGGCCAGTCCAGCAGTCTGAGTGGGCAGTCGGTGCCTTACGGTACCTACGCCATCCTCAACGGCTATCCCGTCCCCAGCACGGCGTTCACCTGCGCCTCCAATTGCCAGCCCTACACCTATGCCACCGGCACGGTGACATTTACCGACAACGGAAATGTCTTGAACACCGTCGCCGTCAATACCGAGGGTGATTCTGAATACACCACGGCCACCTTGCCAGTGGGCACCCATGCCATCGCTGCCTCCTATTCCGGTGACCCGAGCTACAACAAATCCTTGAGTACTCCGGGCAGCATCCCCTTTACCATCACCAAAGGCTTGACCTCTGTGGGCGTGAGCGCGGGCGTCGCGACCCTCGCCCAGGGGCAAACCACAACGCTTACGGCGGTGGTTTCAACCGGCGGCGGGGGCGGCGTGGCGCCCACCGGCTCAGTCACCTTCATGGCAGGCTCGACCAACCTTGGGTCGGGAACCTTGAGCTCGGTAGCGGGTAGTTACGGCGTAGCAACCTATACCATTACCGGCGCGCAAAGCACCGCCCTGCCTGTGGGTACGGTAAACCTGACCGGAACCTACCCCGGCGATGGCAACTACGGTAGCGGTACCACCCCGTCGCCTGCGGCAACGCTCACGATTACCGCGCCCAGTGCGCTGTTGACCTCGACCACCACCGCTACCGCCAGCAGCGCCACGGCCTCGCCCGCGGCGCGCATCAATGTCTCGATCACCGTGACAGGAAAAAACGGCTCGGCTGCTCCCACCGGTACCGTCGATATTCAGGACTCGGGGGTAGACCTGACCCCGGGTGGTCTGGCCGTCAAAGCCGGCACGGGCGATACCGCAACGGCGTCCTATTACTTCGACAACTCATCCTCCTCGCTCTTCCAGGGCAACAACCCGCTGGTGATTACTTATTCGGGCGACGCGGTCTACACTCCTTCGCAGTTCAGCTTGCCGCTAACCAATCCGTTGTCTGATTTCTCTCTGGTGGCGCAAACGCCAACTGTCGATCTCACCGCCGGGGCAAGTGGAACAGCGACCCTGGCCCTGGGCTCGATCAACGGCTTCAACGCCTCGGTCGGCCTCACCTGCACTGCGCCCACCGGCCTCACCTGCACGCTCAGCCCGACCTCGGTTACCGTCAATGGGAACACCACCGCGACCCTGAACATTAGCGCCCCGGGGACTACCAGCAGTTCCATCAGGACCAGTTGGTTGGCCGTTAGCGGAGGCGCCACACTGGCCTCCATCTTCTTGCTGGGGATTCCTGCAAGCCGGCGCCAGTGGCGTGCGCTGCTCGGCCTGGTCCTGGTGGCGATTGTCACCGCAGGTATCGGTTGCGGTGGCGGCGGAAGCACGCCCACACCAACCCCAACACCGACCCCAACGCCGACGCCAACGCCCACTGCGACCACCCCCGGCACCTACACCATTCTGGTGACCGGATCTCAGGGAACCTCGCTCTCCCATACCGCATCAGTCACCGTAGTTGTGAAGGCGGCCTCGTAAACCCACCCTTTGTGGTTAGGACAGAGACAACGTCAGGATGGATCCAGCAAGACGCCGTCCTGACTCACTTTCGGTAATGAGTACGGTAGTGGGCACAGATCCAGCAGGATGCCGTCCTGACCACGATCAGGGGTGCCCCTCCTGTCCCGGCCTGCCGTGAATATCTCACCGCGCACTTTGCGCGGAGATGTGGGATTCCGCGACTCTCTCTTTAAGTTCATCCCGTGTGCGTTAAATCCGGATCGTATTTCATGAGAAATCTCCCCACCGAGAACGCACGGGTAAGCGCAATATGATGCGAGCGGTGCACATCCAGTCTCCCAAACCCACCACTCGGCCAGTTCTCAATCAACCGCCGCATACGCGCCAGATCCAACATCCGGCTCGCCAACGGCGAGCTTTCGAGCAACGTCACCTCGGCAGCCATCCGGCCACGCACCGCTCCCATGCTCAGGAACCAATCCGCCGACTGGCTCCCGCGTTGCGTCCGGTGCAGTGTGCTCTCGGGCAAACGCCGTGCCATCGATCGCCGCGCCAGCGACCGCAATTGCCCGTCCCGCAGAAATTCCTCCAGCGGCACCGTGAGGCAGAAGGCAACCACCCGCCGGTCGTACGTAGGATCGCGAAAATCGATTTGCCATCCACCTTGCGCTGCGATCGGCGTATCGGCAATATCGCCATATTCCAGCAGCGTGCGCAGCATCGTCCGGCCGTCCGGAGAGGTCTGGTTAATGTCGTGAAAAGCCGTACGCTTCAGATCCAGCCGCCGGGCGATTTCAGGACGCAGCATGCTGTAGTCCAGCGAGAAACCACGCATGTGCGGATCGGTGATGCGGCGCACCCAGAACGGTAGCGAAGGCCACACCGCATTGCGCACAATCGACCGCCGCGAAGTATTGCCGGCAAGCGCGAGTTGCCATGCGACTCTGGCCAGCGTGCCCCACTGCCCGGAACGAAACCAGGCCGACAGGGCCTGCATCCCGTCATAGCTAAACGTCGAATTGCCGCAATTCCCGTTGAGCAGAACCGTAATTCCGGCGGCCCGCGCCCGATCAAAAATCGCGTTCGCCCAAACCTCATTACTGGGGCCAAAGCACGGGTGGTCATAAAGATTGTTGTTTTGCTCCAGTATGTCGAGGAACGAGGTCGCACTTGATTCCACGCGCTCATGCCGCACTTGCGGGTAGAAAGCCGCCACTTCCGCTGCCGCCGTGCCCTCGTCATCCGGTCCCGCAAAACCGGGGCGGGGAACCGCGGTATAGCAGGTGAACGCGCGCCCTGCAGCGGCCAGCATTCGGGCCGCCGTGGCTGCGACTGCTCCACTGTCCAACCCCCCGCTCAATTGCGCGCCAACGCCGCCCCGGGCGCGCAAACGTGCCTCCACCGCTTGATCGAAGGTATCGCGGAAACATTCAAGGTAGGCCGCCGGTGAGCCCAGGCGCAGTTCCGGCAATTGGTCGGTCTGCCAATGGCGCACCACCTTCACCGTGCCGCGATGCACGCTCAGCGCGCAGCCCGAGGGCAGGCGCAGCATGTTGCGAAAGACCGTGCGCTCAATCGAGATGTTGGCCAGGGTAAGGTAGTGGGCAATGTAATCTTCATCCACCTCTGCGGCGACCAGCGGCAGCGCGTGTAAGCCCTTCGGCATGGACGCGAAGGCAAAACAATGCGCCGTCGACGCGTAAAAAAGCGGCCGTTCCCCGGTGTGGTCTCGACAGAGAAACAGATGCTGCTCCGCCTGATTCCACACCGCGAAAGCAAAAGCGCCGGAGAGTTGCTCCACGCACTGCTCCCGCCAGCGCAGCCACGCCGCCAGCAGCAGTTGACTATCGGCCATCGTCGCTGCCTGTGCAACAGTGAGACCCAGGGCAGCCGTCAGTTGTGGGCGATTATCGAGTCGAACATCCGCCACGAAAGCGGTCACACCTTCGCCCGCAAGCGGCTGCTGATCGAAACTGTCTTCGGGCACGGAGCGGAGAAGGTTGCGCCCTATGGCGAGGAAAGGGCTGCTGTACTGCGCACAGTCGTCTGGTCCATACAGGCGCAGGGCTTGCAGCATGTCATGGCAGGCGGTAGCAACGGCAACTTCTCCGTCGAAGCACCATATTCCCGCGATGACGCTCATAATTCAGATTTAATTTTGCTGTGAACTTCCCGAACGAGAGATTGAGCGAGGAGATGCGTTACGATTTGGGACGATTGAAATGTCCGCCGGTCCCATCGAGCTTGGAAGGATGCGTACCACCCTCGGCGCTTTGGAGGGCGATTATCTGCAGCGACGGAGTGACCCACGGCTTTTTGGCCTGGCCCGAAAAGTGGTCAGATGCGCCGTGATCGTTGACGTCGTGGCTCTTCATGAAAAGCTCCCCTGGATCCCGTGGATTTCGAAAGAACGCTCTGTCATCCTGCACAGCTAGAGCGTATCGCAGCAGGTATGCACCGTCAATGCGTTCCTCCACGAGATAGTTACTAGTATTGATACTAAACCCTGTGGTTCTGTTTTTCTACCACCCTGAGTTAACTTGGTAGTGTCGTTTCTGACACTTTTTGGGGATAGTGCATGGCTCAGGTTGCCGGGATCTATCGGCTTGGCGGGGTTACTCTCGTGTCGCAAATTGCCCTCCCCGAATTGCCATCGCTGCAACCCCAGGACCCGGGATCGCATCCCGTCCGTATTCGCCTCGGCTCCGTCTCCAACCAGCTGGCCAATCCCGTAGAGCTCGACGCCGATTGCTTCGCCACCCCCACCCAATATTTTTTGCGTATTCACGGCATTGCCTCCTACCTGGTGGACCATGGCCGCGAGGTAGTGGTTGAGCCGGAGCCCGGGGCGCTTCCGCTTGACGTCCGCGCATATTTGTTGGGGACCATCTTCGTTGTGCTTTGCCAGCAGCGCGGGTTGCTCCCGCTGCACGCCAGCGCGGTGACCAGCCGGGGTCGGGTCGTGGCTTTTCTCGGCCGCTCAGGCCAGGGCAAGTCCTCGCTCGCTGCCCATCTTGCGCAACGGGGCTTTGCTGTCGTGGCCGATGACATTTGTCTCATCGACTTCACACCGGCGCACCAGGCGATGGTGATCCCCACCGCACCGTGGCTCAAGCTCTGGCGGAATTCTCTGCAAAACCTGGGCCGGCAAGCCGACGGACTCGAACGTGTTTTCAGTGATGACGATAAATATCGATGGCCGTTGAACGAGCTGCGCGACCCCGAACCTATCCACACCCTGATGTTTCTGGAAGGAGATGAGGCGCCCGCCGCCGCCATTCGCTTTGAACCGGTGTCGCCGTTGGAGGCGGTCCCCTTGCTCATGAATCTTACCCACCATGCCTACCTGCTGCAGGCCACCGGGCAGCGCCAGGAAAGCTTCTTACGTTGTAGCCGTGTCTCCTCGCAAGCCCGGGCCTTTCGTCTGATTCGCCCCTGGGGTCTGTCGTACCTCGACGCAACCGTCGATGCGTTGGAGAAATTCCTGCGCGAGTCCTAGCGTAGTGCGTCACAAAATAGGATCGTTTCTCCAACGAGGCTTGAGCGAGCCGCAGAGCCCCGAAGGGACGGACTGAACTAGCCCAGGACGTCTGGGTGAACCGGAATTCAACGACCCAGCCCCGTCAGGGACGGCTGAATCCCGCCTGCCCCGGCGTGCCTCGGGACCGCAGCGCACCGGAGCGACCTGCTGTGCACCTCCGCCCAAAACAACGTCCTACGAAGGTTTGCGCGCAAAACGGATGGCGCTGCTCATAAGAATCACCGCCAGTCCGGCAAACAGAATTACACCCCTCCACCTCGGCGCCCATCCCCAATGTGGCAACAGAAACACAGTCAGCCCCAGCCATGCCAGAATCAAAAATGCAAAGCTGCCATCGTCCACAAACAAACCAAAAACCTCACGCAAGATCGCCCGCATCCAGCTCATCCGCTCACCGTCCTTGCCGCGGACCGCTTCGCCTGGGCACTCCTGCGGCAAAGTGCAACCGTCACCATTGCGATCAATAGATAACCCAGCACCAGACCCAGAATTGACCAATCTCCTCCAGGCCACACAAAGTCAGCTCCCTCGCCCACCCAGAACGTGCCGAATGCCGACAGCAGGCCGCCCACGACAAACTTCAGCGTATTCTCCGGCACACGCGTGAGCGGCCGGTGAAGCACAAACCCCAGGGCAATCACTACCAACAGCGCCGCAATCGCGCCAAAACTTGCGGGCAGCCACAGCCCAGCGCCCCCAGCGCCGATGGCAACCACGATAAACACAACTTCCGTGCCCTCGAGCATTACGATCTGAAACGCTGCGGCAAATGCGATGCGGTCAAAACCACGAAACCCCGCTTGTCCCCGCAGAGAGGCTTCATTCTTGCGAAAGGCCGCCTCCTCGTCATGCAGCGGTATCTCTCCCGCCGAGCGCAGGATCGCCTTGCGCAGCCAGCGTAGACCAAACAACAGCAGCAGCGCGCCGACCACCAATTGCAGGCTATGCAGCGGCACCCGTGCCAAGGCGCGACCCAATCCAGCGATCAGCACCAGAAGCACGCCGACCGCCGCCGCGCTGCCCATCAGCGCGCTCTTCCAACCGCGCACGCTGCCCACGGCCAGAACCACGGTGAGCGCTTCGACGCACTCTACCAGCGAAGCGAGAAAGCTCGCCACGATCGATGTTCCTGCGTGTGCCCAATTCATATGCAGTTAAATGCGGCAGAGGAGCCGTTGCCATCCGCGCCGTCGCCTCACTCAGCATATCGCGACAGGCAGCGTTTGTGGCCGCTCCAGACCCACCCTTTGTGCCCGATCCATGTGCCCCGGCTATCGATTAAAATGGCAATTATGAGCAAATTTGACCACTCGTGCTGACAACACAGGTGAAATCATCGCAAGAGAGTCAGGGGCCAATGGCAATCACATTGGGTTGCGACGAAGATCGATTGCTTCTGGAGCGGGTCGGGCGACGGGATCAACAGGCCATTGCATCACTCTACGATCGCCATGCCGGTGTAGTTTATTCCATTGCGTTGCGCGTGTTGAACGACTCTGTCCTGGCCGAAGAGCTTCTCTCCGATATCTTTCTAGAAGTCTGGCGGATGCCAAACCGCTTTTTGCAGGGTGCCGGCGGCCTCTCCGCTTCCATGGCCCTGATGGCTGGCAATCGGGCACTCGCGATGCGCCTGCAACCATCGTCCTCGGAGCTTGAGCGCGCGCCACTTTTTGGCCTTGCAGATTACGATCCACGCCATACGACCATGAAGCTGCGTGTGCGGCCATCAATGACCTCCCCGGGGAAAGGCGAACCATGCTCGAGAAAGCGTTCTTTCCTCAAGCAACGCAACCTGGAATAGCTGCCGTCCCTCCGATGCCGCCCGAAAGCCGGGAACTGCTGGTCAACGGCGAAACGGCCTCCGCCTTGGCCGGCACCGGTATTGAGGTGGTCGATCTGCAAAGTGACCCTGCGTTTGCGCTCAGGCAACCGCATCTCCGCGATGTCGCCGCGCACATTGAAGGCATGAATCGCCTGGCGCGCGCCTTTGTGGAGACCCCCACCCAAATCCTCCAGCAACTGGTCACCGCTGCTGTCGATTTGTGCGGGGCTGATAGCGCCGGCATCAGCATCGAGCTGCCAAACGCTACTGACGACAACTTTTACCATTGGGTCGCGACCGCGGGTCAATATTCTGGCTTTGCCGATGCAAAACTTCCTCGCTACCCCAGCGCTTGTGGCTTGACCTTGGAGCGGGGCCGTCCTCAAATCTTTCGCGTCACCGAGCAGTTTTTCGAACGGATGGGCATCCAGGCTCCGGTGGTTACCGACGGCCTGCTGCTTCCCTGGCAGGCCGGCGAGACGCGCGGAACGATCTGGATCATGGCCCATGGCAGGACTGACGCCTTTGATCGAGAGGACTGCAGAATCATGCAGGCCCTGGCTGATTTTGCGGCCACCGGTGTGAAGCTGCAGCACCAACAGGCGTCGCTGCTGCAGCAGGCAAGAGTCGCGGCGGCGTCCGAGATGGCCAATGATCTGGCGCATCAGATCAATAACCCGCTTCAGGGACTGATGCAAACCGTGTTTCTTTTTGGCCGAGGGGGTGCGGAATCGAATCTCTTCGCCCAGCAGGCGATGGGCGATATTGTCAGGCTCTCCGATCTCGTCAAACGGCTTCTGTCTTTTCCCGGAAAGGCTTAGTTAGACCCTTTTCGCCACAGGGCCGGACGGAAGCCCCACCTTCGACCGGCATTGCAGGAAGAGGCCAACCTGGCCATTTCCAGAAACTTCACAGTAATTTGCAATCAGTCATGGGGCACCCAGCTTCGCTGGCAGCGGTGCAGCCTTCATGAATAGTTAACCTTGCCTCCGCTCCCTCGGCGAAACCCCCGCTCAGCAAGTCGCCCTGGTTGCCCGGTTCCACGGCATGCGAGCCAGCAGCGAGCCCATCATGCAAGTGTCACTTATGCCCGCAAACACCAGGCCCCCGCCCACGAACGCGGTGCCTAGAAAAAAGTACGGTGACAGGAAGTAACCCAGCCCAAGGGTGGCCACCACCAGCGATCCGGCGGCGGCGCGGACCTGGCGCTCCATCGACCACGTCCCACGCTCCGCCACCGTCAGCGACTTGCCCGCCATGCGCCAGGCGTCCACCCCTCCGGACAGCACCGTAAGGGACTGGAAACCCTTTTCCGCCAGCTGTTGTCGCGCCAACTCCGCGCGCCGGCCGCTCTTGCAAACGAGTGTCAGCGGTTCTGCCCGATCCCAACCTTCGCAGGCTCCACTCAGCGTGGGCAGGGGAACCAGCCGGGACCCGGCAATATGCCCGGCGGCATATTCAGAGTACTCGCGCACATCAATCAAAATTCCGGTCAGATCGACGCCTGGTCTTCCGCTCATGGCTTTATCCTCCGTATAACTATATGCCAATAGAGTGATATATTGCCATCTATGTCCCAGGAAGTCATGAGCGAAAAGATGCTGGCATTGGTGGCCCGCCGTTTCCGCACGCTGGGCGAGCCCTTTCGCCTGCGCATCCTGCAGCAACTCGAGACCGGTGAGAAAACGGTCAATGAATTGGTCAATGCGCTCGATGGTAATCAGCCCAATGTATCGAAGCATCTGCAAATTCTGTTTGATGCAGGCTTGCTCAGCCGGCGGCGCCAGGGAACTTCGATCGTCTATGCCATCAGTGATGCGATGGTGTTCAAGCTCTGCGCGTTGGTGTGTAAGAGCGAAGCCGATCGAAGCAAGCGAATGTTCAAAGAGCTGCATGGGCATGCAGCCACCGGCCGTTGACCCGTTCGTCGCATCAAAACGAGCCGAGGGTCTAAGATGAGTCATGCTCAACAAGATTTGGGATCCGAAGACCGCCCGAATCCTATGTACGGCGATTATTTTCGCTCTGGCCCTGGCCTTCCTGGATGCCGCCCGCGAAACGCTCACGCTCTTCCTCTTTGCCGTCTTGTTTGCCTACTTCGTCGATCCCCTCGTCTCCCGGCTGGAAAAACCCTTGCGTGGCCGCATCCAGGCCATCGCCGCGGTTTACCTCATCCTGGTGGCTCTTCTGGTCGGCCTCGGCTTTCTCATCGGGACCAAAATTGCTGCAGAAGGCAATGCCTTGGCCACCAGCCTGCCGTCCCTGCTCAATGAGGCCGGTTCTGGTCAGCTCGTATCCCAGGTAGGGCAGAATCATGGTTGGAGCCGAGCCCGCCAGGCCCAGATCCAGGGCTTTCTCGTCGCCCACAAAGACCTGATCCTTGGCTATGGCCGCGCCATCGGTCAGAGACTCGCCGTCCCCGCGCAGCACATTTGGTGGCTCGTCCTCATCCCCATCCTCAGCATCTTCTTCCTCAAAGACGGTCAATCTATCGCCGCCAATCTGGTCGCGTTGGCCCGCGCGCCGGAAGAAAAGACAACCCTCCGCGGCATCGTCAGCGACGTGAACATCATGCTCGGCAGCTACATTCGCGCGCAACTCATTCTGGCCTCGCTCACGCTCGTCATTTACACCCTGGTGCTCAGCCTGCTGCACTTGAAGTACGCGCTCATTCTCGGCCCCCTTGCCGGCATCTTCGAGTTTGTGCCCGTCGTCGGTCCTGCCGTGGCCGCCATCATCGTCTTTGTCATCGCAGTGCTGACCAGTTATCCGCACCTGGTTTGGCTTGTCCTCTTCCTCGCTGTCTGGCGCTTGCTGCAGGACTACGTAAACGCGCCCCGCATCATGGGCAAGTCGCTCGAGATCTCGCCTCTCGTACAAATCCTCGCCGTACTCGCCGGGGGAGAGATTGCCGGCGTCGTCGGCGCTCTGGTCTCGGTTCCCGCCGTCGCCACCCTGCGCATCCTCTGGCGACGCCTCACCAGCGAAAACGGGCCCGATGCCCCCAGCTCTCAATAAGGAGTCTCCGGAAAATCCCCTTTTGAGGGTGGCCCATTCCCCCGTTTTCCTGTGCAGCCTTGTCAACTCGCTTACCTTCATGGGGCTTCCTTACAGAAAGCCGCACACTGCTGGCGTGAGCGGGTACGCGTGCAGGAAATTTGGGCCAAACTTCAGTTGACCTTGGCCGCAGCCAACGGTGGGTATTTTCGAGGGTGGAAACCTACCCACTCAACCCAAAAAAGCGACCTGAATGGGCTGTGGCGTAGGAAGCTTTCCGCAACCTACGCCTGCCAAATAGCCCCGCGATTTGCCGAGCCAGGGCGCACCTCGTACTCAGCTCGTTACGGTTACTTTCGCAACGACGCCGTACTGCTCGTTGTTTATCCCACCGTTTGGTCCGCTTGCGAGAGATTCTTCCCGGGACCGATCGCTAGCTGAAGTTCGCTGCCCTTCTCCAGCTTGACGTCGTCCTTCTTCGTCGAGACGAATACGCCGGAGTCCTTGCTCGAAATCCTGCTGTGAAGATCTACACCCCCGATCGCAGCGATTTGATCGATCTGCAAGGTACCGTCCGTCCAGCTGTTGGGAACCTCATTATCACCTGCGTCCGTGAATTCCGAGTCGTCCTCTGTCGGGCCATAGATGGCTACCATCGTCACTTTCACCGGCACGTTCGTCCCGTCTTTCAATTGCGCCTGATTGAAGCGCAACGCCAATCGAGACTTGCCTCCCTGTTGCATATCATCGACCGTTACCTTGCCAACCAGAACAGTGCCTCGCGGCAGGGTGGTGCCGTCGGTCAACGTGACGGCACGGGTAAGCCTGGCCTGAACTTCAGAACCGGAATGGTCCTTCTTTGCATCCAGAGTGTGCATGAGCTCAGCCCTGGCGCGCGTCATCTTCACGGCTTCGTGATGGCCCGTAATCGGCGCCTCGGTGTTTTCCATACCTGGTGAGCCGGGGTCTGTGGCAGTTTGAGAATATGAGAAGAGCGGCAGTGCCAGGACGGCAGTAGCTATGACGAGTATTGGTGAATAATGTTTCATACTAATTGACTCCCTGGGTCTGTTACATGTGAGTGATTCGTGAAAGTGGTTTGCCTAAGAAAATTGTTGTGCAACGTTCGTGTCAGCACTTACGCTTCTTCCCGGCCGGTTCCGTGCAACAGCCACGCAACATTGCCTCTACTTGAATAGACACGCATCACTCGAATAAGTAGACAATTTTTACTGGCAAGTTTGTCATTGTCGGGCAAGCGTTCGCTTCATGAACGCTTGTCTGCACAACGGAACAATTGCAGGCAACCTTTTGCCAAGCGGATATGCAGTCATGGTGGCTAAGTTAGCGGGGCTCGAGCGGCAACGCTCTCGATAACTAAGCGGTTGCCGCTTCGTCTAACGAGCCAGGTGCACCCGAAGTATTGCAGGGAGTAGGCCAATACCGTGGTGTCCCGATTGCATACACTACCAATGAATCAAGGGATGAGTATGCGCGGATGTTGAAGCGACAGCATCCTACCAGGTAGGTAGTCAGAAACGATGGTGTCGTTATGAAAGTGTTGAGTGTTCTAATCCTTCTCGCGCTTGCTCCTCTTTATGTTTATGCCCAGGCGCCCCCACCCAACGCAAACCCCGAACCGGGCCAGCCGGGAACTCTGAACTATGTGGAAGGGCAGGTCTCCATCGACGGGGTGGCGCTGACCTCTCGTTCCGTCGGTACCACCATCCTGCAGCCCGGGCAATCAATTGTTAGCAGGATTGGCCGTGCTGAGCTGCTATTAACTCCAGGCGTCTTTGTCCGGCTTGGCGCCAACAGTTCGGTAAAAATGGTTTCTCCGGATATCATGCACACCGAGATCGCGCTGCAACATGGCAAAGCGGATGTTGAGGTCGACAATATTTACAAACAAAATGACATCCTCGTCGATCAGGGAGACGCTCAGGTACGGTTGCTGAAAACCGGTCTATACGCCTTCAATATTCCCAAAGGGACCGTCAGGGTGTTTGATGGCGAGGCAAAAGTCGTGCCCATCGGTAACGCAGACGATGGAAAACCCATCACCGTAAAGTCCAGCCATAAGCTGCTTTTAAACGGTGAACTCGGCAAGCCTGTTCACTTTCAAAAGAAAGGTTCTCAAGACGGACTCTATGCCTGGAGCAGCCTTCGCTCCGAGTATCTCGGCGAAGCGAATGAGAACTTAGCTTCCGAGTACGCCGACGTCGACGGCTTTAGCCCAGGCTGGTTTTGGGACCCTGCTTTCGCCGGCTACACCTGGTTACCTGGCGATGGCATGCTGTTTAGCCCATTCGGCTTTGGCTTCTATTCTCCTTACTATCTCAACGGTGGTGGCTTCATTTACGGCCGGGGTGGCTATGGATACGGTCGCGGCGGCTACGGTCGCGGCGGCTATGGATACGGACGCGGAGGCAACGGACGCGGCGGTATGGCTGTCCATAGCGGTGGCGGATTGCGCGGCGGCGGCGGTGGTGGTGGAGGCTTCCACGGTGGCGGCGGTGGGCATGGTGGCGGCGGTGGCGGTGGGCATCGCTAGCAGTGACGTCACGAGGGCTTCTTCTCGCGATGGCGTCTATCCGCCCGGGCGATCTGCCTCGCCGCTGCCCCTGTCTCGTCGAAATTCCAGCGAGATAGGGGCAGGCAGAGTTTGTTAGACCATGCAGAAAGTCAACTCGAAGGGTGACCCATGGAGCCAGGACAGCCGGGAGAGAAGCATTTGCTCTCTATGCGAGGGTCTTAATTCGCTCAATTCGCACTTTTACACCGCAATCTACCGGGGAGATAGCGCTGCTTTTGTAATCGTTGTTATCACTGAGTCTTCGCAGTACCCGCGTGTTTACTTGCATCGACCGACCGTAGAAGTAGCAGGGGGCACTTGACATGTTTTACCAGCTGCTCAGCGATCGAACCGAAGACCAGTGGGCGCCATCCGGAGATGCCGTGCGTTGAGAGAATGACGAGGTCAATATGCATGCCTTCGATCGCCATCATGATGTTGCCCGCCACATCGTTTCCAATTTCGACACCGGAACTGGCCTTTACTTTTTTAGCCAGGAGTGGACCCAAAAAACCTGCCAACTTTTGTTCGGCGCGCGCTTTTGACTCCTCCAGGAAAGTCACGTCGTAGGGCAGTGGGCTTTCGGGAAAAGAATCCATTGCATTGACCATAGGAAGCATGGGAACAATATGTAAAAGGTGAAGCTCAGCGCTAAAATGCTCCGCCAGATCCGTGGCCATGCTCAGAGCCAGATGAGAGGAAGGACTGAAATCCATGGGCAAAAGAATCTTCGTAGGAATCGAGTAGGAGCGCGGCGTCTCGGACATGATCATTTCCCCAATGAGCCAGAGAGAGGCTCAGGCGCTATTGTCGCGTATGAACGGAAGGCGATGCTGCCCTCTTTTGCACATGCGGACTGCACATGAAGTCTGCCGTTTGTCTGACCGGCGCTGGACAATGGCGAAGTGCGCCGAAGCGCACCTCGCCACGACCGAGTACTGCTTGTCGCGATTGCGAACCGTCCGTTGAGCGCAACTGTTATCCTGCACCCTGGTACGCGTGCAGATCGTGAATCAACGGTTTGGCGGAATCCGGAACTTTCACCTGACCGTCCAGAATGGCATGCCTGTCCACATTCGCCCCATAGGAGGCACTATCCCCGCTCTTATCCGCCTGCACCACGGCCCCACTGAGACTGACCCCGGCAAAGATTCCTTTGCTGCGCGAGTAAGTCAGAATCTCCGCATTCAGCTTTAAATCCGTGCCCGCTGAAGCCTTCCTTCCTACAGGACCTGCAGCGACCGAAGCGTCTGCGCCCAATTTGAACTTGTCGCTCAGAAGGCTATGCAACGCCTGGTCATTCATGAACAACATGACGATATCGGTCGAAGAACCGCCGATCTGATAGCCAACACTACCACCGTCAATCGCGATAAAAAGAGGAGCGCTCCATCCTCGTGCCGTGCGGCAGGTGACCACACCGCGCCCATAGCTTCCGCCAAAAATGAAAGCGAACTTCTTGTCTCCGGGGATGATGGCGATACACTTTGCTGAATTCAACAGATCACTCGGAATACCCTTGTCAGGCGTATCCATAATTTGCTTAAAGACCTGAGCCGCCTTTTCGGTGCGGGCAGCATCTTCGTCAAGATCGGAGGCGACCGCCACTTGGGCAGCCATAAGAACAACGGTTGAGATAACCAAAAAACGCTTCAACATGACCATGATCCTCTTTCACGTAAACAGTTCAGAATGGCAACACTTTCCCGCGGCCTTTTAACTGGCCATCGAGCCCGAAAAGCAGCTCTATCGTTAGAGCCTGAACAAAATAAATAGGTTGCCAGTGTCCTATCTAGTAAGTCGAGATACGACCGGCCTCGATGAAATAAGTCCGACGAGTTTAGGCGCAAGTCTCCGCCTGCGGTATCCCTGCGCTGCTTCGTTACGCAAGGAAGCGTTATCGCGGTGGCCTGCCCGGGTTAAAGTGAGTTATCCTCTCCTTGCCCCGGCGCGCTTACGGAGCCTCTTGTACAGCACTCTGCGCCCTCTCAGGAGCCTGGCGTTAAATCGTTCAAGGTTGAGCTCGAGCGTAGTTGCGGCTTCGCTGTGAGATAAACCTTCGAGGTCGCACAGGGCAACGGCGCTGCGATGCTGGTCTTTCAGCAGCTCTATTTCCGCGCGAATCATTTCACGAACCTCCCGATCGGCGCAGTGTTCTTCAGGAGTTTTGTGAGGGTCCCGGATGCTATAGGGTTCGGCATGGTCGTTGGCGTTCATAATACCTTCGAGACTCACTTCGCGGTGCCGTGAGCAACCGCGAAACCTGTTCACCGCGGTGTTGCAGATAATTGCATACAACCATGTATCCATGCGCGATTCACGACGAAAGGTCGCAAGGTGTATCAGCGCCTTTAGACTTGCTTCCTGTACTACATCTTCGGCATCCTCCATGTCTCGGGTAAAACGCAGGGCGATCCTGAGCATTCTGGCGCGTCTTTGCTCGAGCAATTGAGTCAGCTCAGTATAAGTATCATCGGTGGCTTCATACGGCACATTGGCTGGAAAGGTTAGCACTCCCATAACCGCCCTCTTTCTTTGTTTGACTGCTGAGTGTCGATGCTTCCATCGACGGCTGCGATCAATAATTCTGGAGAGAGGTCCGGGTCAAGACGCTGATCGTACAGGCCGTCTTCAATAGGTAGTTCATCTGCCCACAGGACTAATATCCGCGCTGCCGGCCAACGCCAGCGAACAACCTGAGCGCAGCGCGTTAGTTCGTCCAGCGCAAGTGCCGGGGTCAGTACCGCCGCACAAAGGTGCCCGGTTTCTCTTACTCCTGCCAATTCCGCACATGCTTTCGCAGCGGTAAATGTATATTCGCGTCCAGACGGTGCGTAATTGGTTACGTGCGGGGTAGTCTCAACGCCGATCATCAAAACGTGCATCCTTGATTTCATTGAATGACCTCCGCGGACGGAGAGCCCGATTCAGCATCGGCGCTCCCCATCTCAACCAGCTTGCTTACCCAACCGTGGAATGCGCAGGTTGCGTTCTCAGTACATAAATCTGTGCTGTCCGGGCATTGAGCTCCTCCAGCCGGACCGTAGATAAGCACAAATCAATTTGCCCACACAACACCACCTTCTGGCCCGGCGGTATCCAGCGAAGCAGGTCCTCTAATTCATGGGGCGGAATACAAATAGACGTGAGTTCAGGAAAGGGAAGCGAATTCTCCCTCGAACTGCCGATGGCGATGAAGATTACCTTGTCGCTGCTATGAACCAGGCGCTCGCAGTCACTCATCGATAGCCATCTCGCCGAGTGTGTGCCCGGCGTAGCAAGAGAATGAGACGCGAGTGCCCGATGACCCGGGCTGCGAAGTACCACTGCTGATCTCTGCGCCGCAGGTTTCCAGCCTTTCATAATTTCACGCGCTGTGCAGATGACCGCAACCAGGACGATGAACATCAAAAGCCACATAAACACCATAACTCCCTCTCAACCAAAGTGAAGGCGCTCTCCGACTAAGCGCCCGCAAGGCTGTAAGCGCCCGGCAGGCAACGACCAGAGATGTCGCGTGCGCGTGGAGGGGAGCGTGGCGAAACCGAACCTACCCGAACAACGGCTGCGCGCACAGGCTTCACGAAACAGTGAAGAGAGAATTCCGCGCTCCCACCGCGCCCACCAGCTCCCGCTAAGTAAACGGTGAAATTATGATTCGGCTGGTTAACTGGCGACCGCGCAGCCAAAGCGTCACGATGGCTTTTTGATTCAACCCATAGTCTGGCTATGGAGGCTCGCCCTGTAGCACTACGATGGAGCCGATAGAGAGATAGACGATACTCCAATCCCCACAGAACCACGGCCGCTACCACCAACCAAAGACCGGCAGTGAGTAGCCGTATCGGCACGCGGCGGGTCGGGTCGCTGGTGAACCCGCGCTGTGCAGACGTCATATCCTCCTGCGCCGTCGCAGGGTCGAGAAGGCGATATTGTGGGTCAAGTGTCATTTCGCAGCCTTGCTGCCTTCAGCGTCACCAGGAATAGGGATCCAGTAACCGCCTCGCGCCGAGATGACATTGGTTTTCGCGCGGCGAACGGCGACCTGGAGAAAATGGAAGCCAGGTTTTGGTTGGCTGGGCAGAAACGACAGGGAATATCGGTTGTGCAGATGGCTCGCGATCTCGGTCGTGCGTTCCTCGAATTCCTTCTCGGTCGAGAACCGATAAAAGTCGCCGCCAGTTAATCCGGCGAGGGCTTCGGGAGTATTCTTTTGCATCGCGCTCCCGGTCATCGAAATGGGATTCAGTGACCGCAACCTGGTCAGCAATTCCTTCTTGGCCGCCACGCTTGTAAGTCCGTAGACTGAGACCCCCACCGAAGAAACGCCTTTGACGACTGAACCCGCGTTCGAGGCAATGCTGCCGTAATCGTGTTCTCTCGAAATCAGCAGGATGACGCGGCTGTTGGTCGCCGGCGTCAAGCTGAGTAGCCTGGTCGCCATGCTGAGCGCGTCGAAGAGCGCGGCGCCCGTATTCCCCGGTTCAATCCCAGAAAGCTTATGAGAAGTCAGGTCCGCATCGGCCGTGAAGTCTTGCAGAAGGGATACGCTGCTGTCGAACGTGATGATCGCTGCCTGATCGCCGGGCCCGGTGAGGAAAGAATCGAGCAGGCTATCGAGGCGGCCGATGTTCTTCAACTGGGCCGCAACATCGTGGCCAGTTTGTATGACGATGACGAGCGAGAGCGGGTGTTGTATCGGATCAACCGGTAGTATGTGCTGCTCGATACCCTCATCTTTGATTGAAAAATCACTTGCCGTTAGATCATAGGCGAGCTTACCCGGACTGCTCGCCACCAGCACCGGAACGGTCACCAGATTCTGGCTGGGCGCTGCGGTGATCTGTCCGGAAACAATAGCCGTGCAGCAAAGCGCCAGGCCAAGGCCGCATGCAGCTGGAGCAACGGAGCGTCGAAAGGCACTTCTCGTTCGCATAGCTGAATCACACCCGTTCCCTAAAAAGCTGACGTCAAAAGCCGACCGCGGGGCGTGCCTTGGCCACCGGGTCGAGAACGCTTCCAACCAGGTAAAGCAGGCGAACGCTGCCCAGGGCAGGCCGCACGTAGAACTGGCTTGGAACTAGGCGTTACGGGGAGGGGGACGAAAGAAGAATGCGGACAGCCCGGCGCTCAGGGGGGCCAACCAGGGTGTCTCGTGTTCGTGCCGGGCTGGCCCGCGTCTAATGAACGCCGGCAGCGCCAGAACCCACGCAAACAACGTCAGGGCGTGGCTAAAACCAGGCGTAGCCTCGCTCCCGGGTTTGGTGCTGCCGACAAGCAGGTCGTCGACCCGGGTAGGTTGCTCGTTCTTCGAGAGCAGCTTCGCTTTGGGAACCTGGTGATACGCAGAATGAGCGGGGAAATACAAAGACAGCTTGTATTGCAGGCCCCAGGCAAAAACAGAAACCGCCAGGCCAATAACCACGAAAGTGATCTTGTAAAGGTTTCCGCGAATTGGGTTCGAAAGAGTCACAGAACCTGATCTTCACCGAGGCGACGGACCGTAATGCAACGAACTATACACTTTCAAACGCATCAGATGAAAGCCTTTTGCAGCGGGTTGCCTTCGTTAGGCGCCCGCCCCCGGCAGGCGGTGAAGCAGCAATAACGTGCAAGACTCGGCGGCCGGCCGTGCATAGTCTACGGATAGGCGGTGCGAGCCATCGCCGTGATTCATTGTTTAACGCCCCAGGCGAGGACCGGAGACCCGTATGAGTGCCACGATTGTCCAGTTGCCAGAGAAAGCCCAGGCCACTCTGCCGAAGCTCCATTACCTGAACGCGGAACATGGGTTGAAGAGCTGGCTCTTGACGGGCGACCACAAACGCATCGCCATCCTCTACCTCATCTCCATCACTTTCTTCTTCTTCCTGGGCGGCGCGTTCGCCGGCATGATTCGCTTGGAACTACTGACCCCCATGCCCGATCTGGTGGCATCCGACACCTACAACAAGTTGTTCAGCATGCACGGCATCATCATGATCTTCTTCTTCCTCGTGCCCTCCGTGCCTGCGACCATTGGCAATTTCGTTCTACCCATCATGGTGGGCGCAAAGGATCTCGCCTTCCCGAAAATCAATCTGCTCAGCTGGTACCTCTATGTCGCCGGTGG
The DNA here is from genome assembly GCA_963834445.1 of uncultured Acidobacteriaceae bacterium. Lineage (GTDB taxonomy): Bacteria > Acidobacteriota > Terriglobia > Terriglobales > Acidobacteriaceae > PALSA-350. The sequence goes on along the minus strand of CAWIBU010000008.1, from coordinate 337,180 downwards.
TCTATTTACCCTCACGGCGATGGTCACTGGCGGCGTAGACACGGGTTGGACCTTCACCGCGCCACTCAGCACCCATTACCTCAACACCCACGTAGTAACGGCGGCGATGGGAATTTTCATCGCCGGCTTCGCCTCTATCTTCACCGGCCTCAACTTCATCGTAACCACGCACCGCATGCGCGCCCCTGGCATGACCTGGTTCCGTCTGCCTCTCTTCGTCTGGGCCAATTACGCCGCATCGGTTCTGATGGTGCTGGGCACGCCCGTGCTTGCGATCAGTCTCGTGCTTGTTGCCCTGGAACGCGTCATCGGGATCGGCGTCTTTGATCCCACCAAGGGCGGTGACCCGCTCCTCTTCCAACACCTTTTCTGGTTCTACTCCCATCCCGCCGTTTACATCATGATTCTTCCGGGGATGGGTGTCATTTCCGAGGTCATCAGCACCTTCTCCCGAAAGCGCATCTTTGGCTACACGGCCGTCGCCTTCTCATCCCTTGCCATCGCCGTCTTCGGCTTCTTTGTCTGGGAACATCACATGTTCATCATGGGTGTTTCCAGTTACTCTGCGCTCGTGTTTTCCCTGCTCACCATGCTGGTCGCCGTCCCGTCATCCATCAAGATCTTTAACTGGGCCGCAACGCTCTATAAGGGATCCATCACGTTTGAAACCCCCATGCTCTATGCCTTCGGCTTCATGGGTCTGTTCACCATCGGCGGCCTCACCGGCGTGTTTCTTGGCTCCATGGGGATGGATATCCACTTAACCGAAACCTACTTCATCGTCGCTCACTTTCATTTCGTCATGGTCGGCGGCATGCTCATGGCCTTTCTCGCCGGCATTCATTTCTGGTGGCCAAAAATGACTGGACGCATGTATCCGGAATCGCTATCGAAGCTGGCTGCGGTCATCACGTTCGTCGGTTTCAATCTAACCTTTTTCCCCCAGTTCATCCTGGGGTACCTTGGTATGCCGCGCCGTTACCACGCGTATCCGCCAGAGTTTCAGGTGCTCAATGTGCTTTCGACCGCGGGCGCCACGGTCCTGGGCATTGGCTACCTGTTGCCTCTGCTTTACCTCACCTGGTCCTTGAAATACGGCGCCATCGCCGGCGCGAACCCGTGGCAGGCAACTGGATTGGAGTGGCAGATTCAGTCTCCACCTTTGACGGAGAACTTCACCGAGATCCCCATCATGGACCACGAAGCCTATGACTACGACTGGCTGGCAAACCATGCACCGCTTGAAGTAACCGTCGGCAGCTAATAAAGAACTATCTAAACCTGCCCGCAACCACCAATTCCCGGCGAGTGACGGACTACACTAGTACCTCTTGTATTGGGCGTTGAAAACAGGTCGCGGTTGCTGATGAATGTATGCCGAGACGTCAAAGGCATCCTGAGGCGATAAAATCCCCATACGATTCTGCGGCATGTTGTGGGCAACAAACGCAGCCATTTTACTAACCCCATGCATACCCGCACCGTCGTTAAAAGAGTGTGCCCCCCAGACGGGCGGAAACTGCGGAGCGATGCCCTCGCCGTTCTGCCCATGGCAACCGGCACACTGCCGCTGGTAGACGGTCGCTCCGTGGTGCGCGTCTGGCTTCAAATCGGGAAGGGTGATCAGGCCACGTCCCACGTAGGCTCTGCGCCCGGGCTCCGGCTGCGAGAGCCAGTCGATGTAATCCACCAGCGCCTGCATCGTCCCACCGTTGTAATCGAGCGGCCGTCCGTTCTCGCTGCGCACGAAACACTCCTGGATCCTGTCTTTGAGCGAGATAACGTGGCCTGCCCGCGCGTTGTACATGGGGAACAGAGCAGGCAATCCAACCATCGGCGATGCGTACGGCTGAATCCCGCCGGCGGCGTGGCAATCCGCGCAGCTGATTCTGGCGCTCGTGTACTCCGCCGCATACTGCGGCGTGTCGTTGAACAACAGCGCGCCCCGGCGAATACTGTCGCCTTTCGCCGTTTGCGGAATTGTGCTCTCCCGCGGAGCTTGCCAGGCCGCCCCGCTCGCTGTCTGCGGCGCTGCCCAGAATAGGGCCAGACTCTTCACCCGCAGACCGATCACGATCGCCGCGGCATAGGTGGCCGCAATCAAAACAATGGCGGTTACCGTCCACTTTCTCGTCATCATGGAAAGGTGTTGGACGCGTAGGGCCTGAATCCAAAAGCGTGGTAGGCAGCTTGCGCCTCGGCCGTTTGCAAATACTCCACCCATGCCACCGCAGCCGCGTGATGCGGCGCTCCACTTACCACGCCGGCGGCATAGATAGCTGGCGTGTTTTCCCCGGCCGGTATCGCCACCCTGCTCAATGCGTTGCCAATCTTCTGTTGGAAAGTCACCTCAGAAGCCCACACCACGCCGGCGTCACTCTTACCTTGCAGTATCCACATGGGCGTCTGGCGATGGTGAATCTGCGTTAGTACCGTGCTCCCCGCCTGCACCTTCGCTTCGTACACGGTGTGCGCCAGGGCGTCGCCCCCGGCCTTCTTCAGGGAATCAGTAATTTGCCGGGCAACGCCCTCCGTCTCCGGGTTGGGCATGGCCAGCCGGAGTGAGGGCGCCGCCAGGTCTTTCAGGCTCCGGATGTGTTTCGGATTACCCGCCGCCACCATGATGGCCAAATCGTTCGTTGCATACCGTACAACGTGGTCCACGGTGCCACCCTGTTGCATTTCGTCGAGCACCCTTGCTCCCGCTTCGTACACATCGGGTACCACCCGCAGCGTGAGATTCCCCAGCGTGACCGTATCGTTCTGAGCCATTTGCTTGCGCAAAACACCCGGGGGCAATGTCTCATAAAAAATATGGCCGGACAGTTCTGGGTGCAGCTTCTCAAAACCGGCGATCAGCTGGGGAAGCACAAAAAACTGGTTGCCCCCAATAAAGAGAACCAGTTGGGCATCCTGCGGATTGCCGTGCAGGTCGGGGATATTGTCGATATCGTCGACCCGAAACCCGAAACCCTGCGGGCGCGTGGGATCGTTGGCGCCGTGGCTCCACAGAGGCATAACTTGCGCAAAGCCAGCCACCGGTAGCAACCAGCAAACGATCAGCACCCATGTCCGCATGATTTGTGTCTTTTCCTAGACAGTGATGTATGTATAGTGTCCGTCAGATTGCAAGAGTGAAATGGCTGCCACCATCGCTGGCACAATCAGAACACCCGGCACTGTATGTGCCTGCAAGTCCTTGACCACTTCCTCAGCCGAAGCCTTCAGCGAATATTGTTCCACCAGTTCATTGGCCTGCGCTTCTGTGGCCGTGTGACAACTCAGAAACTGCACGCCTCGGTCCCGCAATGCCTCGAGGCTCGTGTCCTGGAAGGTGGAGCCCCGTTCTTCCGGGTCGCTCGAACCGCCGGTCTTTTGCGGATAATAAATATTGCGCGTGGCCGGCTTGCCGGTCTTTGCATCATTCACGTGCAACCACTCGCCAATGCGATACTTTTCCCACATGGTGTCGTCGAAATTAAGCATGTTCGCGGCGCCATGCAGCCCCGCTACGATCTTGATCTCATCCGCCGGTATAGCGAAGCCGAAATGGAAGCCATTGAGCGAATTCTTGATGCCGTTGAGAAACATTCCCTCCCCGATCGGCTTTACATCCCACACCTGACGTGCCCGCGCCTTCGCCTTCAGCAACCTTTCAAATTCGCTGAACTTCCAGTCCGCATGTTGGTACACAAGTTGGGCCTCAACCGGAGCTGTCCCCAGGCCCATCGCACCCATAGCGGCAACCCCCGATCCCACCGTGCTGAAAAACGACCTACGCGTAAGAGCCATGCCACTTTCCTCCTTCAGTCTCAATGCCAGATCAGGCTGCAAACCAGTACCGCCAGTACGATGGACGAGATGGCCACATAGAGATAATCCCGTTCGCTCAGAAAGGCGTACACCGAGAAAGCAACGCGCGCGACTGGTGTCGCGATCAGCATCAGCATTCCCAGTTGAATAATCGCCAGCGCATGCCCGTGCCCCGCTCCAGAAAATATGCCCGCGAAGCTATTCAACCCGGGTGGAGCGCCGTGAAACACGCGGTAGTCGATCGTCGCTCGCCCATGACGCGCCAGGAACAGAGCGCCACCCAGCAGGATGACCGCAGCAGAGGCCAGCATGCCGATCCGCAGCAGCATACCGATCTGCGCATCGATGATGCTGTCGTCGCTGCCGTCATTGCGATGGGCGAGATTGTTTGCTGTCATTTAGAACCTGCCCGTAATTCCGCTGTAGATCATTTCTATCCCTAATGCAGCAATCACTACGGCAAAGATAATGCGAATCGCCTGCGTCTTGGCGCGTACCAGAAATTTCGCCCCTAGCAACGAGCCCGCCAGAACCCCCAACGTCACCGGCATCGCGATCGAAGGCTCAATGTACCCCCGGCTCAGGTAAATACCGGCGCTTGCCGCCGCCGTCACCCCAATCATGAAGTTGCTGGTTGTTGTCGAAACCTTGAAGGGAACCAGCATCGCTTCGTCCATCGCAAGCACTTTCACCGCCCCTGAGCCAATACCCAGCAGACCAGACAGTGTACCCGCGCCGAACATCAGCCCGAAGCCCAGAGGAACCCGGCGTACATGATACGGTTGCTTCCGGCCGTCCAGCGGATAGGTTCCGTCCAGGTGCAGCAACGTCGCTAACCGGTCGATGGGCTCATCCATCGGTGGCGGCTTCCGCTTCCGGGAAGAGAAGGCGGCAGAAAACAAGAGCACCCCGCCGAACACGATCGCGATCGCCTTGGTCGGCGTGCCCGTGGCCAAAAAAGCACCAAACATTGCACCCATCGTCGTAGCAATCTCGAGAAACATCCCGATCCGGATGTTGGAGAAGCCTTCTTTCACGTAGGCAGCAGCCGACCCCGAAGAGGTAGCGATCACCGAAACCAACGAGGCCCCGATTGCATAGTGAATATCGACTTTGAAGGCCAAGGCGAGCAGGGGCACGATCACGACACCGCCACCTAACCCGGTCAGCGATCCGAGAAATCCGGCAAGAAAGGCTGCCCCACAAACCAGAAGTGAAAATTCGAGTGCGCTCATCTACCGGCCGCTGCTGATCGTTGCGGCGTTGCGATTTCCTGAATCGTCATCGACTCCCCGTTCCAATCTAAACAAAGCCGGAGCCCCGGTCTTGTACGTTCTTGCTACACACGAGTGTCCTCTTTTTCCCCGCGTGCCGTCACCATTCTATCGACCGCAGCATCCTGGCCTCTCGCCCTGACTGCTTCGCCTATACTTAAAAGCGTGTGCTGTAACAACCGGGGCTCGCTGCCATACCGTGAAATGCCATAACAACCCGCTTCATCAGGGCGAATACGCCAAAATATGGCGCGCCGACGATATTGGCGATATCGAGCTGCTCCACGCCCGCTACATCCAGTACTCGTTTGCCCGCCACACCCACGAGGGCGCAGCCGTCGGTGTGATTGAAGAAGGGGCAGAAAGCTTTTACTACCGCGGCGCCATGCATACTGCGCCCATCGGGCGGATCGTGCTCTTTAACCCTGACGAAGCGCATACCGGGCAGGGCGCCGATGAGCAGGGATGGCGCTTCCGCATGTTTTATCTCGATGCTCGCCTCCTGCAGCAGGCGGCCGCCGAGCTGGTCGGGCGCCCCGGCGATATCCCCTTTTTTGCCCAGCCCACCATCGATGACCCGCAGGCCGCCGCCATGCTGCGCAGTCTCCATATCGGTCTTGAGGCCGGCGGGTCCGCGCTCGAAAGGCAATCCAGCTTCATCTGGGCCTTTGCCCACCTGGTTCAAAAGCACGCCGACCACCGGCCTGTCGAACGAACCATAGGTAATGAAAAATCCGTGGTAAAACTCGTTCGTCAATACCTCGAGCGCCACTTTGCAGAAAACGTCAGCCTTGATGAAATCACGGCAGTTGCCGGCCTTAGCTCGTACCACCTCATCCGCGTCTTTCGCGCCGAGACCGGCCTGCCACCGCACGCTTATCTCGAACAAGTACGCATCCATCGCGCACGGCATCTCTTGCGGGCCGGCACTGCGATTGCAGAAGTTGCCATGCAAACCGGCTTTTCCGATCAAAGCCACTTTACCCGTCATTTCAAAAAAATGACCGGTGTCACCCCGGGCCAATATCGACAAACAGCAATAACCTGCAAGACAACCCTTCCCCCTAAAGAGCACACTGTTACTCGCTGAGCGAACCACCCCGTTTTGCCGGCAACGAGGAGCAACCATGTACTTCAAACAGTTTTACCTTGGCTGTCTGGCCCACGCCTCCTATCTCATCGGCTCTCAGGGAGAAGCGGTGGTGGTCGATCCGCAACGCGATGTGGACCAGTACATCGAGGACGCAGCAGCCCACGGCTTCAAGATCACCCACGTCCTCGAGACCCATCTGCATGCCGACTTTGTCAGCGGCCACCGGGAGCTCGCAGACCGCACGGGCGCCGCGATCATCTTCGGCGAGCAAGCCCACGCCGCCTTTCCCCACCAGGCCGTGAAGGATGGCGATGAGCTGCAAGTAGGCAGCATACGGCTGCGCATTCTCGAAACCCCGGGGCACACCCCCGAAAGCATCTGCGTCCTGGTGGACGATCCCGCCGAGCGCGATATCCCCATGAAGCTGCTCACCGGCGACACGCTTTTCATCGGCGATGTCGGGCGCCCCGACCTGGCTGGCTCTCAAGGCTTCACCGCCGAGCAGATGGCCGGGATGTTGTATGACAGCCTGCACAACAAAATCATGCCTCTTGCTGACAGCGTCGAGGTTTATCCCGCCCACGGAGCTGGCTCCATGTGTGGCCGCAACATCTCCAAAGACACGTCTTCCACCATCGCCGCGCAGAGGCAATTCAATTACGCATTGCAGCCCATGGCTAAGGCCGATTTCGTCTCCATGATGACCAATGAGCTGCCCGAGCCGCCCGCCTATTTTTCCAAAGATGCCGAGATCAATCGCACCGGCGCGCCGCCCCTGGTGAGTTCCGCGCGGGTCGCTGCGTTCACTGCGGCTGAAGTGAACCACCAGGTTGCCCAGGGTTCACTGGTGCTCGATGTGCGGTCATCCGCCGCCTTTGGCAACGGCCACGTTCCGGGCGCGCTCAATATCGGGCTCTCGGGGCAGTTCGCCTCCTGGGCCGGCAGCCTGCTCGACATGACGACACCGCTCGTCCTCGTCGCCGAAGATCTTGAGGGAGTCGATGAAGCAGTCATCCGCCTGGCGCGCGTAGGCATCGAGAACGTTGCCGGCTATCTGCAGGGAGGCATGTACGCCTGGGACCAGGCAGGCTTGCCCGTAGCGACGATTGCCCAGATGCCGGCCGATGAGTTGAGCCACCAGCTCGCTGAGAAGCCCACTCTTCAATTGCTCGATGTGCGCCGCCCGGCTGAGTTCAAAATGGGCCACATCGAGGCTGCTCAGTCCGCCGAGCTCGCACATCTGGCTGAGCGCGCAAACGAATTCGATCGCTCGCAACCGGTCGCTGTAATCTGTCAAAGCGGCTATCGGTCAAGTGTGGCTGCCAGTCTTCTCGCCAACCACGGGTTTAGCCAGGTCTTCAATGTGGTGGGCGGCATGAACGCCTGGAAGAGTCTTAACCCGATCCCCGTCTCCAACCCGCAGCATGCATGAAAAGTACTGGTATGGCATGCTGAAGGGTCGCGCGAAGTTTTCCGAAAGAAGGTTTGCATGAGCATCACGTTGAGCAGGCGAGTGTTCTTCCAGGGAGTGCTGGCCTCTTTATCTTTGTCGGCCCTGCACGCCCAACCGCAGGCGGCCAGCGATGGTTCCATTCCCGCGGCAGATCTGCTGCAACCCGCCGAGCTGAACGGTTGGTTGCAGAAGGCCGCTGCGGATAAGCCTCTGCTGCTGCAGACCGGTTCGCACGCTCTCTATGCCGAAGCCCACATTCCGGGTTCAGAGTATGTGGGCGCGGGCGGCGACGGCGCGGGGCTTAAGGCGCTTGAGAGTCGGGCGAAGAGTCTCGATTCGCACCAGTTGGTCGTCATCTATTGCGGCTGTTGCGCCTGGAATCGTTGTCCGAATATTCGTCCCGCCTATCATCAACTCCATGCCCTCGGTTTTACCCGTCTTAAGGTGCTTTATCTGGCCCAGAACTTCGGCACTGACTGGGTAGACAAAAATTATCCTGTCGCCAGGGGCCGCTGAACCGGCGTGCCACGCACCCGGCCATGGCGACATATCAGCGCGGGGCTTCTGCTTGCCTCCGCAGCGCTCGCCGCTACGGGCGAAACGGCGAATGCTCCTCCACGCATGGCTCCCGACTTTGTCTTGCGCGACCTGCATCACCGGAGAATCGAGCTACGAGCCTTTCGCGGTAAGGTAGTCCTGCTTAACTTCTGGGCTACCTGGTGTGGGCCATGCCTGGTTGAAATCCCACAATTCGCTGAATGGCAGAACCGCTATGGAGCGGAGCATTTCCAGGTTCTGGGAATTTCCCTGGACGATGCAGAAGCGCCGGTCCAGGCTGAGGAGCAGCGCCTTAAACTCGACTACCCGGTAGCGATGGGGAACGAGAAGGTGGAAGCGGCCTACGGCGGAATTCTCGGCCTGCCAATCACTTTCCTGATTGATCGCAAGGGCAGGATACGGGCCAAATATCAAGGCGACGCTGACTTACCGGTCATGGAGCAGAAACTCAAGCTCCTCTTGCATGCGCAGTAAACTACCGCTGTGCATAGTAACCAGTGCGTGTCCGTGCAATGTCCCCTGCCTTATCGACCTTTATCTTGATCGCATGATATTCGTTCGGCCGAGTCGTTTCGTCGGAGGGAAACGTCAGCACATAGAACGACCTCGCATCCATGGCGCTCTGCACGATCTCGTCCGCGATAGCGCTCGGCAGGTCGTTACTCCCATTCAAAACCAGGCCTCCCGTCTGTACCGCCAGAACCTGCAGGGAAAGATCTTCCGGATACGCCTGTTCAGGTGACTTAACCCCCGGTAGAAACTCTTTATAGTCGTTGAATTCAGCCATATCGGTGCGCGCGACGCCGCGCGTTTCGACGTTGTAAAGAGTAATATGGCCCAGCCTCATATGGTTGGATGCCTGCGTGATTGCGCCGAAAAGTTTCCGCTGGTCCTGGTTGGTGATATCCCCTGCCGACCGCGAAAGCATGGGCCACCCGGGGCTTACCCAGATAACCAGCTTTCGTCCCGGCTTGCGGGCCTCGGAGGCCGTGATTGACTCCAGCGCAGATATGGACATCTGAAAGCGATCGAAGACCCCGAAAAAACCCTGGGAACGGTTGATTGTCCGCAGCCCCGTCGGATTCTGATCCAGCAGGGCGGCCAGCGCGTTGCCATCTGTGGACGCTTTGCCCAGCGAATTCGGGCCACTATCGGAGAGGACCACTAAAGAAACAGGTTCTGCGAGCCGCCCACCGTTACGCATCAAGAAGCTTTTGACTCCGTCCCGCTGGTGCTCCATTTTCATCGGATCGGCATTAATCGCGTCCACCACCAAAACAATTTCAATCACGGGAGCCGGCGTGCCGGCCTCAAGATCGACCGCCCGGAAAGAATTAAAGTCTTTGGGGTGATTGTCGTCGGTGAGCAAAAAGTCCTGCTTTTGCAGGCCACGAATCGCCGCGCCAGACTTGTCGGTTACGGCAACATCAAGCGTGATGCTATGCGATGTTGGTCCGATCGGTCGTGCGGTCGTGGTATCCGCCGGGTAAATGACAGCAGACATTGGTCGCTGGGCTAACAGCGGAATAGTTAATAGCATCAACCAGGCGAGAAACTTGCAGGGCACCGTGATACCTCTTAAGGCAAACTAAGCCGACAATGCACTATTGCCATAAGAAATAAGAACGTAGCCTCGCGCGGTTTGGTTGTCCAGGGATTTACCGTCAGGCGCGGCTCTTTCCGCAGGATAGGCAGCAGCGAGCAATTACCTGTGTGTGGCAATTCCACGACACTCCCTCACCCCGTCCTTCGCTGCTTTTCGCGAAGGACGGGATCCACGCATGTTCGATCACAGCTTTGTTCTCAACTTTAGCCAGGTTTCAAACGATCTCGCATCCCGCTGCGCCACCCAGCCAAACCTCGTGTGCTACTGCTGCCAGGATCTTGCCGCGTGGCAACGGCTACGATCAGCGGCATGGGAGACCAGGTTCATTTTCTCTGTGCGTTCACAATCGCTGCTTCGGCCAATGCGGTCATCAGCGCATAGGCTTTGGGGCTGGGGTGGATGCCGTCGACTGTTAGATCGGGCACGTAGGTATTGCCATCCGACGAGACCAGCAGGCGATGGTAGTCGACGACAGTAAGCTTGTTCTCCGCGGCGAACTGCTCGATCCATTGGTTTAGCTGATTAATTCTCGTGTAGCGGTCTGGCGAGGGGTCGAAACCCTTGGCCGCGTCGCCTGGTCCCCACGGGGGAATCGTGCCGAGCAGAACCTGGATTCCGGCCGATCGAGACATGGCAACCATGGCCTTGATATTGGCACAGGTGTCCACGTCCTCCACCCCGCCGCATAGCATCCAGCCGGGGTATACGTCATTGGTGCCGGCTAAGATGTGCACCATCGCCGGATTCTGCGCGATCACGTCTCCCTGAAAACGGGCGAGCATCTGTCCCGAAGTCTCACCGTAAGCTCCGCTGTTTATCCAGTTCGAATGAACAGCAAACGCGTCACTGTCCCCCTGCTGGCCAGGTCCCCAGAAGTACGTAATGCTGTCCCCCATAAAGGTAGTCTTTACCGAAGCAAAGAGAGCCTCTTGCAGGTCGCCTTGGCGGGCATGCTGGCCCGCGCAGCCAGCGAGGCAAACCAGACCAATACAATAACCAAGGACGAAGACACCACGCGCTCCTGCTCGCGGCCATCTGCCGCCCTTGAAGTGCGAGTCTCGTGTCATACACACAATTATTATGCGGAATTGGTAAATTCTGGTTGTCCGCGGCATGAATTACATTTCACGATCTGGATCGGGTCGTTAGAGGTTCAGCTTTCCCAAAACTGAATATGAGCATCCTGATTTTGTCGCGCCTCTACCTCGCCGTGGGCCATTGGGCTCATCGCTCATTTCCCGGAAACATTTTCGCGCAGCCAGGCAATTGCCCGCGAAACCCAAATCGGGAACCGGCCCGAAGTCCCCCTGACACCAACGGTCAATGCTTTCGCCTGAAGTCCTCGATTAAAATCCATCGCCGGTCAGGTTTCTTGACAAGCGATAGTCGAATGTCTACCATCGTCGCAAAAGATTGCGGGTAGGCCGCCTTCTATGGCAAAACAGACGCAACCGCGTGCGAGCCTGCTTCAAGGCACGCTTGACATGCTCATCCTGAGAACGCTTCTCCATGGACCTGCTCATGGCCATGAGGTTGGCAAACACATTCAACGGACCCCGAACGATTTTCTGCAGATGCAGCATGGTTCGCTCTATCCCGCCCTGCACCGCCTGCAGGAAAGAGGATGGGTCCAAATGGGAGATGGCGCCCGACCGCAATCGGGAGTTTAAATACTATCGGTTGACCGACAAAGGCCGAAAACAGCTTGTCGTCGAAGAATCACAATGGAAGCAGATGGCCGAAGCGGTGGCGCATCATGTGGCCCGCCCCAGAGGAAAGTTGAAATGCGATGATGGCCGCCCACGAACAATCTTCCTGTGGGCGGAGTGGGTCGGCACCAGAGACCCAGGAGAAAACGAAATATAAGCCGCAAACTTGAACTACCGGTTGCATGCTGATCGCTGGTCAGGATTCGATCGTGTTTCGCCGGCTTCATCCGTTCCGTATAGAAAGAAGGGAAGTGTCCTTCATGAGATGCTCCATGATTTGGATAACCATCGCCTCGCTCCTCGTGCTGCCTGCGTGTTCCGCGTCGCCAGCGCAGCAAGGGCCGCCACCAGTGACCTCCCTCCGCGTTTACCTGTTCAACTGCGGGCTGATCAAAGGAGAAAACCCACTCGACTACGGTTTAAGCAGAGGCCAGGTGAAGACCCCCGACATGGTGGTGCCTTGCTATTTGATCGTGCACCCCAAAGGAACGCTGATGTGGGATGCAGGCGCGATTCCGGATGATAGGTTTCATGGCAATGCGCCGGCGACCGAATCCTTTGACGGCGACACGGTTACGTCGCCGAGGCCGTTGTTGCCGCAACTGGCGGCACTCGGCTATCCGGCGCGAACCATCACCTATGTTGCTTTTTCCCACTACCACTTCGATCACATTGCAAACGCCAACGCCTTTGCCGGTTCCACCTGGCTGGTCCATTCTGCCGAACGCGATGCCATGTTCGCCGCCAGCCCGAAAGACCAGGCGCCCTACGCTCAGCTCCGTCACAGCAAAACGATAATCCTCACCGGCCGCGACTACGATGTCTTTGGCGATGGAACTGTCGTCATCAAATCTGCCCCGGGTCATACCCCCGGCCACCAGGTCTTAGCACTCAAGTTGCCTAAGACGGGACCGGTCCTGATCGCCGGCGACCTTTGGCACTATGCTGCCGAACGCACGGCGCACGTGGCCCCTAAGGGCGAGTCAAGCCCGCAGCAGACGCTCGCCAGCCGCGCGGCGATGGAGGCGTACCTCAAGCAAAGCGGCGCCCAGCTTTGGATCGAACATGACCCGTCTACCTTCCAGCGACTTAGCAAAGCTCCGGAATATATTGAGTAGTCCAAATCAGTGTGAGGAAACAGAAATTACGACAACAGGCCGCTGGATTGCGCATCCCTTGTCAGAAAACCTTCTCCGCCATGCCCATCGATGGAAATCGCCTTACTCTGCCCTAGCCGCGAGAGCGCCAGGCGCGAGGCACGTTTTACCAGCAGCGGGACCTATCCTCTTACCCCTCAGGAGCTTGCATGCGCAAGCGGAGAGAAGCCTCCTCGCTGGTCACACCGAGCTGGTTACCTTTAGTTCACCAACTCGCCTATTCGGTAAAACCAGCGAAGCACCTGAACCGTAAACTGCACGGGGTCGCTCACCATGCCGCGTGTAACGGAACCTCTCGTATCTGTGGTGATTACGTGTTACAACTCGGCCCGTTATCTGGCCGAGACTCTCGCCAGCGTGGTGGCCCAGACTCATCCCAGAATCGAAATCATTGTGGTGGACGACGGGTCGTCCGACAACACGGCAAGCATTGCGCAATCCTACCCCGTTACCTACCTCCACCAGCAGAACCAGGGTGTCTCCGCGGCACGAAATAACGGTATCCTTCACTGCCGAGGCGAATATGTTCAGTTTCTCGATCATGACGACCGCCTCCTGCCACAGGCCATCGAAATAGGGGTCAGCCTCCTCGAAAGGCACCCCGCGTGTGCCATGGCCGTGGGCGAGCATCGCTACATTGCGGCAGACGGAACCGCACTTGGTTACTCGAGCAAGCGCTCGGTTGGGCGCAATCATTATCTGGCGTTGTTGCAGCACAACTTCATCGAGTCACCCTGCTCGGTACTGCATCGCCGTTCCACATTGCCGATAAACGGCGTCTTCGACAACAGCGTGCAAGGCGCCGAAGACTATGAGCTCTATCTGCGCATCGCCCGGCAGGGCGAGCTGATCCTCCATGAGGCGGTGGTCGCCGAATACCGGCTCCACAACGGCAGCCTCTCCCGCGATGGGGAACGGATGATCCTGGTGACCCATCGTGTGTTGCAGATGGAATTGCCCTATGTGCGGGGTGATCGAAAGAAGTTGCGCCAGCATGATAGAGGATGTCTGTTCGCCCGCCGCCTCTTCGGACGCCGGCTCACGCGTGAACTCCTGCGCTGCGCCGGGCTCCCTGTCCCTGAAGCGCAGCGAAAGCTCGAGCTTCTGCGTCGCTACTATCCGCTTGGATTCGTGGCCGTGGCTCTGAGCCGCTTGCTTCCGGCGCGTCTGCTGCCTCACTTCACTCCATCCGTCGAGACGGAGCAACTGATTCGCCCTACCTGATTTTGCCAGGATTCATAGCTAAATGTTGCTATCTCTCCAGCAATCAATTGGGGGTCAATAGTTATCAGTCGCAGTTTCTTTATCTAGGTTGGAAAAAGTGCTTCCCTGAGATAGCTTGCTCCGTCTATGCTGATGAAGTCACAGACCCGTAACTGGGCCTCCTCTATCGAACCCACTCAGCTGCAGCCCCCGATGCCAGGAGGAATCATATGAAATTCACCGGTCTGCTCTTCTTAATCGCCTTCAGTGCATGCTCGTCACAGGCGCAAACCCCACCGCCACAAGCTAGTTCGGCAGGTTATACCCATTTGGCATTTGACGACGAATTCAACTCGCCCAGTACTATATCGCCGAATGGCACGGGCAACTACAACTGGTATCCGGTCAATATTTACGGCTCGCCCTCTTTGCCGGCCAGCGGATACTCCGTGCAAAATGGGTATCTCGCAATCAACACCGACGTCAGCGGCTATTCCTATGGTTTAGCGACCGTGAGCCCAGAAAATACCGTTCAGGCATGGCAACACGGCTATTTTGAAGCGCGTATCCTGTTCTGCTCTTACTGCAGTCAAGGCCAGGGCTGGCCATCCTTCTGGTCCGCCTCCATCGAGCGCGCCACCGGTCAGATTCCCTGGTCTGCTCCCTCCGGAGAATTGGATTTTTTCGAGTACTACGTCGGCGGTGGGTATGTGGCTTACCTCACCACGGTCCATCAGACCAGTGGCAGCAGCAAGGGGCAGCAAAACCCTAACAACGCCCCGGTGATGCCAAAGGGTACAAATTACGGTGACTGGCATACCTATGGCTGTCTGTGGACACCGGATGAAGTTCGTTGGTACTTCGATAATAATCTGGTGACCACGGTCAGAACCGGCCCCTATACCCCCTATACCGCCGTCGAGCAGGAGAAGATGTTCCTCATCCTGGGGAGCGGTGTTAAGTGGCCCATGTATGTAGACTACGTCCACGTGTGGCAGTAACCCGAAACCGCATAAAAGGGGATGCGTGCCCCACGTTCGCCCGGGGGGAAGCGTGATTCCTCTTTTTTCCTGAGCACGGCACCCTGGTGGGTGGTTAGGAGGAGCACATCCCCCAACCGTTTCAGTGACGGGGCGCTCTGTTCATGGAATAATCCCCAACAACTCTGCCCATGGAATATTTCCTCCTCCTGGTTCTTGTGGTGTTGTGGTGGATCGTCAGGTCGCGGGATCGCCGCCGCCTTGAACAGCGTGAGGCTGCGCTCGTCCAGCGCTTATACGCGGTTGAAGGCCGGCTTCGCCAAATCGATATCCACTCCGCAGAAGCTGTAGCCGCTGCACCGATTCAGTCGCCGGCCCGCCCGGTCGACACCGAGCCTGAGCCTGCACGGGCCGCGGACGCAACCCCCCCCGCGCCGCTCGAAGTAACCAGGCCACTCGCTGAAGCAGCGAATGGGTTCGCCGCGGAACCGCCGACCCCGCAGTTTGGGGAAGGTTTTTCCGCCGAGCGTCCAGGCCCCCCGGCATCCCCAGTCAAACCAGTGCCCGTGCACAAGCTCTCGCTGGAGGAGAGGCTGGGGGCCAACTGGCTCAACAAACTCGGCATCGTCACCCTGGTCTTCGGCATCGCCTTCTTCCTCGCCTTCCAACTGCGCACGCTCGGTCCGCCAGGTAAGGTCGTCGTCGGCACCGCAGTCAGCGCATTCCTTCTCCTCGGCGGCCTATTCCTGGAGCGCCGTAACCGCTATCGCCTGTTTGCCCGGGTAGGGATCGGCGGCGGTTGGGCGCTCACCTTCTTCGTCGCTTACGCGATGTATCACGTACCCGCAACTCAGGTCCTTTCTTCCCAGGGTCTCGATCTCGCGCTCATGGCAGCGGTGGCCCTGGGCATGGTCTGGCACTCGCTTCGTTACCAGTCGCAAGTGGTCACCGGGCTCGCGTTTCTGCTCGCTTTCTCTACCGTGACCATCAGCCAGAACACTGCCTTCAGCCTGCTGGCGAGCGCCTTGCTGGCCGGCGGTCTGGTCTATGTAACGCGGCGTGAACATTGGCCAGAGCTGGAGCTCGCCGGGGTCGTTGCGGTGTATGGCAACCACTTTCTCTGGCTGCAGCGCACGCTCCAGAGCCGCGGCGGACCCGGCCACGCTTTTCCCGAGTTCTTTCCCAGTGCCGGCCTTCTCTTGCTCGATTGGTTCATCTTCCGTATCGCCTATATCCGCAGCACGCCGCGTGACCGCCGCGAAGACATCCTTACTTCCATCACCGCCGTTCTCAACTCCGCCGGCGTGCTGGCTCTGCTCAAATATCAGTCCGCTCATCCGGAGTGGGCCTTCTGGGCCATTCTTGCCATGGCATCCGCCGAGATGCTGATGGCCTTCTCCGCCAGGAAAAAGCGGCGTACCGCATTCGTTGTGCTCTCGACCATAGCGTCCGCTTTGCTGCTGGCCGCGATTCCGTTTCGTTACCAGCAATCGCATTGGTCCCTGCTCTGGCTGCTCGAAGCAGAGGTGCTGTTTCTTTGCGGCATCCGCATGCCCGAAATCGTCTTCCGCAGGCTGGGCATCCTTGCCGGCTTCGCTGCCCTCTTTCCACTCGCGCTGGCCGATGTCCTGCCCATTTTTTCGTTGCGCGCAACCCAACCAGATCTCGCGCGGCACTGGGCCGCCTCGCTCATCCTGGCTCTTGCTGCCGCTATCTATTGGTTCAATGCTGAGGTGGCCACCAGGCGCTTCCGCGAAGTGGCCACCCACGCGCTCGATTCCACAGCGCTTCGTCTTACTTCTTATCTAGGTATGGCCACAGCCGCGCTGGCGCTGTGGGTTTGCTTTCCCGAAAGCCAAACCGCGCCGCTCTGGATGGCCTTCGCGCTTGTGCTGGGCTACGTAGCCGACAAACTGCGCGCCGGCGATCTGGCCCTGCAGACCGATCTTCTCGCTGCGGCTGCGCTCATCAGGGCGCTTATCATCAATCTCCCGATCACATCCCACTGGGGCCCCCTCAGCCAGCGTGCCCTCAGTGTCGGCCTGCTCAGCTTGTTCTTCTACCTGGGCACGCAGCGCGCCCAGGGGGCTCTGGATCTGCCGGCAAAATACATTCCGATCGCTTACTCATGGGCAGGCTCGCTGCTGCTCGCGCTCTTGTGCTGGTATCAGTTTGTACCTGTAGCGGTGGCCGTTGGCTGGGCTCTGCTGGCGCTGGCCTTGCTCGAGATAGGCATTCTGCGCCGGCATGGTTATCTGCGCCACCAGGCCGCGGCACTGTTTGCCGCCAGCTTTGCGCGCATCTGCTTCGTGAATTTAAACGCAGGCGCCACCACCCAACTGGTGAGCCCGCGCCTGTATACCGTTCTGCCTCTCATCGCCGCCTATTACTGGGCCTACGAGCGCCTGCGGCAGAACGCACGCGACACGCGCTTTGACCGGGTCCTGCAAACCGTGGCATGTTGTTGCGCCACCGCCGCGCTCGCTGCGCTTCTGTACTTCGAGGTCAGGCCGGAATGGGTGGTGATCTCCTGGGCGGCCCTCACCTTCCTGCTCGTCGCGGTTACCTGGCTTCTCGATCGCATCCTCTTTCTCGTGCAAGGGCTGATGCTTGCCCTGGCGGTCTTCCTGCGCGCCCTGCTGTTTAATCTGGAGCGGCCGCCGCTCGCCCACAGCGGGATCTGGCAACGGCCGGCGGCCTGCATCGCCCTGGCATGTCTCCTTCTCTTTGCCAGCCTTCCGCCTGCCTTCCGCGTGCGCCGCCTCGAAGTGTCTCGCCCGCTCGCAGGCGGCTGGCGCGCCTGGCTCCAGTTCACCCTGGCGCGACCAGAACAGCTTCTCTTCTTTCTCCCTCTTCTGCTGGTAACCATCATGCTCGCCCACGAAATGCGCGCCGGCATGATTACCGTAGCCTGGAGCGCGCTCGGGGTGAGCGTGTTTCTTTGTGCTCTGTGGCTGCGCGAACGCAGCTATCGGCTGGCCGGCCTGGGTCTGCTTCTGCTCGGCGTGGGCAAAATTCTAGCCATCGATATCTGGAAGCTGGCCCCCTCCGACCGCTATATCACCCTCATCGTGATGGGATCGGCGCTGCTGCTGGTTTCGTTTCTCTACACACGTTACCGCGAAGCCATTCTCAAACTCTTATGAAGCGCTGGCTGCCCCTGGCTTTGATCGTCGTCGCCGGGTTGGCCGCCCTGATCGCTGCGCAGTATCAGCGCGTGACGACCCAACCCAGCCCGCAAGCCATACTCTCCACCGCTGCCGACGCGGAGCGCGAGGTCATGCGCCTACCAGCTCACTTCGATCGCATGTCTGATGCCGATGAGATTGCCGCGGGTAACGTGCTCGCTCAGTCGTATGAGTCCGCCTGGAATCTCGAGCGGCCAAGCGAAGAATCGCAGCGAGTCCAGGCCTATCTGCAGGCCGTTGGAACTGTGGTTGCCGGCCGTGCAACGCGAAAACTACCCTACCGGTTCCACTATGTGGCCCGGCCTTCTTTTGTAAATGCATTTGCTTTGCCCGGCGGTCACGTCTTCGTCGGCGAGGGATTACTCAAGCTCATGCAAAGCGAGGATGCGCTCGCCGCCGTTCTCGGCCACGAGGTCGAGCACATCGATCTTCGCCACTGTGCCGAGCGGATAGAAACAGAAGCAAACCTGCGCCATCTGGGCTTGGCCGGCGACCTGCTTAGCCTGCCCGTCAACGTCTTTACCGCCGGCTACAGCAAAGATCAGGAACTGGAAGCAGATCGCTATGGAACAGCTCTGGCCGTGGACGCAGGCTATTCTCCCGAAGGTATCCTGCAGCTCCTTGATACCTTTGTCCATCTGGAAAACAACGCGGAGCACAGCGCCGATCGCCCCGCCTCGCCTGTAGACGAAGCCGCCCAGGTCGGGTTACAAACACTGCAGGATTACCTGCGCAGTCATCCGCCCTCAGCGCAGCGCAAAGCGCAAATCGAGCGCCTTACGCAATCCGAGCGATGGCCAAAGCCAGCCTTGCGTCCACTACGTTGGTAGGCAACGGCACGAAGCAATTCTCTGCGTGCTCCTGTCCCTCACAACCTGGCTGTGAATTTCTGTCCTAACCCAAAAAGAGTGAGAGCTGCTGCCAACACCTGCGAACCCACGCAAGCCCCGCACAGATGCCGTAACGCCGAACGCTCGCTCATTTTCTCTCGTAGCAGCCCATGTCTATCTTCTGCGACCTCACCCGCGGTGAGCCGTCGAGATCCAGCTCTCCCACCGGTAGCCCGTCGGTCGCACCGGCCGCGATCGCAGGGGAACTCGATCGCAGATGAAAGTCTTTGGGGGCGTCCACAAAATCCGGATCCAGAAAACGGGAATGGCGGTCATTCTCCGTCGACTGCACATACTGAGCGAATCCGGTCACCCGGCCAGACGGCGATGCCCACAGGCTCGCCTTTGCTCCCGAAGCACAGTAGTAAAGATTGTGGTCGATGGCAACCGGCGGCTGCTTGCCCGCAAATTGGGATTTGTTCACCATCATCAGGCAGGCGGGCCCTGCATCCACGATGTTGTTCGCAAATACATCGTTCGTCATGTTGTACTGCATCTGGAACTCACCCGACCCCGTTGCCGACCGGTCGTTCTCGTAGAGTGTGTTGTTGACCACCGTGCAGTGATCGGTGACGCCTCGCTCAGGCGCATAACCGCCAATCGAAACTCCCGCCGTATGGCCGTGATAGATCAGATTATTGCGGGCAATCACGTAGCTGGTAGCCCGATTCCGGTGTTCGCTCGCAAGCTCGATCCCAAAGTCGACGTCGTGAATTACATTCTGCTCGATCAGGATCCGGGTGCCCCCGTCTACATAAATACCGTCGGAATTTTCGTCATTGCCGTACGCCGGGTTCCCGCGCGAAGTAATGTTATAAACCAGATTGCCGCTCACTACGCCATCGCGCGCCTGGTCAACTGCGGGGTCGGGTGCGGTGCGCTCAAAACCGATCACATCGATGCCGATATTGTTATTGTCGTGGACTACATTGTGCGCGATGCGGAAGTGCGTAACATTCCCATTCACCACCAGCGATTCGCTCGAACCGGTCTGGAGATGATGCACCTCATTGCCCTCGATCACCAGTTCACTGATAGGCGTCGTGGCGTCGGTACCGTAGACCGCAATGCCAAAGCCGTTGCCGCCTCGTCCCGGAGCATCACGCCCGTTGAAAGTCTGCTCAATATGATGCACGTTGTTGTGCAGCAGCTCTATATGGGAGCCCGCCCCCATGACGCTGATGCCCAGCGGAGCCAGCCTATGTTCGGCGGTGCGAAAATTGCGAATCTCAAAACCTTCGATGCGCACGTAGCTCTTGTTGTGGATGGTCACGATGGCGCTTCTACCCTGCGGCGTGAAATGCCTTGCGTCCAGCACGGCAGTCTCCCCGGGATAGCTGCGAAACGTAATGTATCCATCCTTCGCGTTGCCCGATGACGTCAGCGTTAGAAGCTCTTCGTACACGCCGCCCCGCACCTCGACCGTACTACCCGCACGCACCGTGTCGGCGGCATGTTGAACCGTGCGCCAGGGCGCCGCTTGCGTGCCGGCATGCGCATCGTTCCCCGTCGTCGA
Organism: uncultured Acidobacteriaceae bacterium; assembly: GCA_963834445.1. Classification (GTDB taxonomy): domain Bacteria; phylum Acidobacteriota; class Terriglobia; order Terriglobales; family Acidobacteriaceae; genus PALSA-350. Next base: position 316,740 of record CAWIBU010000008.1, on the reverse strand, counting down.
TACGTAGAACCTGGAGTTGTGCTGGCCAAAGGCCGCGCACCCGCACATCCACAACATTACGGCGCACAAAAACTTCACGCTCATCCTTCCGTCACACCCCGCTGGCTTGTCCATTAGGTTCACTGTGGCCGAACTTCCACCAGCAGATTTCCTGTAAAGGCAACCGGCAGATGGGCACCGTCGCCGGCCACCGTCCCCAGGTCTTTTCCTGTCACATAATCCACTACACGGTAGTTGCGGTCTTCGAGGCCACGCAGTGCAACCACTCCTTGCCACTGTTTCGCAAAAAACGCGTAGTACATCGTCTGCCCTTTGCGGATCACATGCGTCTCCGGCTTATCGAAGCCGATGTCATACAGCTGGCCGAGATATTCGCCTTGCGACAGCTTCTTCTCGCGATAGATACGCAGCCATTTCTCGAAGGCCTGCTCCCGTTCCGGCGTCAGATCCGATTTACTTCTCTTCGTCACCAGAGACGGAAGCACAAACTGCGTTCCCACCACGCCGCCCACGCCCACGGTAGAGGCAAAGTCGTTCCCCCCATCGCTTAGTTCCACGTGATCGCCGAAGAAGGGAACCGTGTCACCCATCAATGCCTTTAAAGTTTTCGCCTTGGATCGAACTTGGAACGAGCTTTCCGGGTCAGAAGCCACCGACATGTTGAAGTCCGGCATGGTGAAAAAAGAATAGCCCGTGCCGCAAGGGCAAAACTCCACCAGCGCCCCTGGCTTTACTGACTGGGCCGTCTGATAAATCGCTTTGAAGAAGTCCGGCAAAGCTTCTACCGAGTCCTCCGGCTGTGCGTGATGGTGAGCAGGGTTATAGCAGGCGGGCACTCCGTTCATATGCTGGCCATCGAGCTTGAGCCCGTCAAATCCCCAATCCACCAGAATCTTTCGCACCAGCGCCTTGTGGTACTCCACCACGCGCTGGTCTGCGGGGCACAAATAGTCGCTGTTCCACCAGGAAACTTTTCTCCTCGACCCGTCCTGGTTCAACAACGCGTAGTCGGGATGATTCCGCAGCAGGGTTGAGTCGGGCACGGCGCTCAGCGGTGACCACCAGAGCTGGGCCTTGAAGCCTTCCTGGTGAATGCGGTCAACCATTGCCTTCATGTCCGCGTCGCCATGGGGAAACTTCTTCGGGTCAAGCGCCCAATCGCCCACATTGTTCTGCCAACCGTCGTCCAGTGTGACCCACTTGAAGCCCAGTCGCTTCACCGTGGGCAGCGTGTCATACACCTGCTTCGGCTGCACCGATCGCCCATATCCCCACGCGCACCAAATGGCGCCGTAGGCGTCGTCGGGAGCGGCGGCCATTTGGAAACCTTGTTTCATCATGAAGCGCCGGTAGTCTACGAGCGTGCGGAAGTAGTCCCCCTCATGAACAGCGACGAAGGTGCGAAACGTATGAAAACTTTCCCCCGGCCCCAGGGAGATCTCTTTGCTGAAGCGCACAGCCATCCTGGCATGTGCGCCATCGGGCATCGATACGGGCAGAGAAACCAGCTTCGGCCGTAGCTCCACGTGACCCACCGCCATGCCTACGTCACGACGCCATACGTCAACAATTGGCGTGCCGCCGCCATAGTCGCTGGCATTCATGCCCTGGTAGTTCTCCTGCCGAAAATTCGCGTGCAGCGGTAGAACCCAGTTCGGACGTTTCTCATAGGAGCCACTCTGGTAAGACCAGAAAACCGGCTGGCTTACCCGGCGTTCCGCCTTCGTCTCGGACGCCTTCATCTCGTATGAATTGTTCGTCCAGCTCTTGACCGCCAATTCGGTCGTGCCCGTATTGGTGTACTGCACGTCGAAAAACGCCATCGCGGGGAACTCGTCGTAGACGGTGACCGTGACCCTTTTTGCCAATGTTCCTGCTTTGCCTTCAACGATGAGCCGTTCACCCTGCCCGAAAGCGTCTTTGATCCGCGCGTGCGTTTGCGAGGTCAACAGGAATTCGCTCCAGAGCTTGCCGCCCGCGGTCACCGTCTCAGACGCAGTGAACGGCCCCAGCACCGTCTCCGTCTTATCGAAACGAGCGACCACCCGGCTGCGCAGGCGGCTATCGAATTCAATCCGGAGATGGCCGCCCTCGATCTGCGCCATGCCGGCAGACCTCTCTACAGCCGCCGCAACGCAGCCAGACGTCAGCACACAGCTGAGAACCATCCAAAGCCCGATCGCCCTTATGGCTCGCAGCTTGCTTGGTAGATTGAGGTCAACGGGCAAAGCTTTTTTCACGGTTGGAAACATTGAGCATCTTCCCCTGATTGGCGCCCCGGCTGTAAAAAAAATCGAATGGAATCGAACGCAAGCATTCGTAATACAAGGAAAGATTTGCAAAGTCAACCGATTTTCTCCGACAGCCAGGAAAGAAGTCCACCGCATCGGCCCGTGCTCCCGTCCTTTCAGCATCTCCGACTCCCTCGCTCGCCCCTTTTGCGCTTGCACTTTTCAGACTACCCGAGAAATATGCGTTGCCTTGTGCTGGACAAACGAAATAAAACGATATAAAAGGTAAAAGTTCGATAGTCCTTCAGCGCAACTCACCCTACACCTGACCGATCGATAGAGCAGGAGATACTACCGATGCTACGCAGAGATTTTCTAAAAAGCACGGTCGCGGTTGCTGTAGCGGCAGAGCTTGGAGTCGGTAAAACGCAGGCGGAAGTGCCCGCCCACAATTGGGGAGGCTACAATTTCGGCGCCGGTCCGCAGGTGACCGATCGTCTCAATCAGGGCCCGTTTCCGCAATACCCGCCCGACGCCGTGATTCCCACCGATGACGTGGTGATGACCACCACTCCTTCTCAGGAAATCGTGCCCAACTACGGTAAGGGACTCGTCACCTATATCACCGCCGACAGTGGCCCGCAGGAAATCAAGTCCAACAACCTTCCGCAGGCGATCGAAGACCTGGTTCGCTTTCCCCTTGGCGAGCAACTGTATATCCGCCCCACTTGGAGGGAGCTGCAGCCGCGACCTGGCCGCCTCGAGTTGCCAGATTATGTAAAGCTCATTTTTCAACTGGCAAAGCAGAACAACAAGCGCGTCGGCTTGCGCGTTCAGATGTGCGCGCCCGACTACACGAACGCTCCGGCCCTCCCGGATTTTGTTCTCGACAAAGTGCCGAAAGTGGATCTGATCCTGAGCGATCAGGCGAGCAAAGCTGCGGCGCAAAAGTACTTGCAGAACCCATATGCACGGTATCAGCCCCGCTATGACCACCCCTTTTTTCAGCAGGCATTCAAAGAGCTGGTCGGCCTGCTGGCAGCGGAATTCGATGGCAACCCGCAAATTGAGTTTATCGACACCTTCATGTACGGCTTTTGGGGGGAAGGGCACACCTGGCCTTTTGCCAACAATCCCTTCCCTGACTACCAGACAGCCGAGCGCACCTGGCAAAATATGCTCGAAGTCCAGCTCCAGTATTTTGCGAAAACTCCTCTCCTCACCAATACGCAGCCGGACTTTAGCCGCGTCGGGAATGCAGAGTTGTTAGACCGCACGGTCCGCAGCAACAACTGGATGCGCAGCGACACCATCTTCATTGAGAACGAGCAGATTGAAGCGCTCAGCAACCGCCCGCCCTGGATCGCTGCGCTGCTCGAGCAGGGGCTGCCGGGCAAGCCTCCTGATGCGCGCCTCGACGAGGAAGGCATATCGCCGGCAGAGAACATGATCGCGCATGTGATCGATGTCGGCGTGAATTACTGGTCGCTTTGGAACTTTCACCAGATCAGCGCAAAGAATCTCGCGGCCTACTACCAGGCTTATCCTGCGGCGTTCGATCGCATCAGTCGCCGCATTGGCTATCGCGTGCGGCCCTCGTTTATTTGGAGTTATAGAGACGGTGGCTACCAGGGGCTTCTTGTCGGCTTTGCCAATGACGGCATAGCGGGCGTGCCGGGTGTACTGCGGGTCACGGTCGATAGCCAGGATGGCAAAGCGCTGCAGAGCGGTTGCCTGGACGCCGGTTATCCGCTGCCGGGCAAGATTCGCCAGGCGCAGTTCATCCTTCCGAACGTCCCCGATTGGAAAGGATTGAAACTGAGAGCCGAGCTCGAGGTGAAGGGAATGCGCTATCCCGTGCGCTGGGCTTGTCACCAAAAGTTAAACGATGACGGCTCGCTCACCCTGCGTCCTAACCTCCGGCAGCAAGTCTAGCTAGTGTAGCGCGTCACTCATAGAGTCGCTTATTCAAGGTCCCCCTCCAACCTTTGTGGTTAGGACGGGGGGACCTTGAATAAGCGACTCTATGAGTGACGCACTACACTAGTGGCTTCAACCCGTGGTTCGGTAGGAGATCCTGGGGAAATATTCCTGGTAAGACGAGGAAGTTCCCTATCCCTGAGGGTTATATCCTACCCACTGTATCTCCCTCCCGTCATGGTTCAATTGGCAGCACCCAATTGCCGGCTTGCCGACTGAGCCAACACGCCGGGTAATCCCCCAAAGATCTCTTGCTTACGCGCTATCTATCGTGATAAACCACCCCCGGCGCGTTAGTTAGGCTTCGGATAAGCCAGCAGGAGGAGGTTTAGGCGGGCCATCAACGTCTTTCCACAGAGAAAGCGGTAGTTTGTTGGCGGATAAATATACGTTTCTAATTGACAGTCCGCAAGAAGTCCACCGGCCCGGTTGGTCGAGTTGCCGGGTCAACTGTGAAGCGTCGCCATCGATCGCCTTCACCAAAAGGAAAAACAATATGCGTTCGAGAATACTGTTGACTTATTTCTGCCTTGCTGCCTTGTTGACCAGTTATTCGTATGCAGCCGAATCCACTTATCAGTATGAGGTCGTTGCCCAAAGCGGGGTAAAAATTGATGGCATCGCGCCCGTAACCTTCGGAAATGTGGCCTTGAATGACTGGGGCACGGTCGTTTTTCAAGCCACTTACTTCGACGGTAGCTATGCAGGTGCTTCCGGTATTTTTAGCAGAAATCACGCATTGTTAAAAAAAGGAGATATCGTTCGTGGTCTCACGGTCGGCTCGCCAACGCTCTGCGGAGTCAATGATTTCGACGAACTCGCGCTGACTTTCTCTTATGGAACCGGCTTCTCGAGTGCAATCGGAAAATTTGTAAGGCATGGCGAATCGATTGTCCCCGAAGGAAAACTGGTCAAAGTGGGAGATGTCATTGATGGACTCACTATCCAGGATTTTAGGGAATGCACGATCAACGATATGGGAGAAATTGTCTTCCACGCGGACTATAGCGACTCCTCCGGAGGCGGGCAGGCCGGCGTCTTTACGCTCGATCGGGTCCTGCTCAAGTCTGATTCCGCGATAGAAGGTTTCCCCCTCTCGGGAAACAACTCATTTAACAGACTATTCGGGCTCAGTGACTTCGGAACCGTGGTCTTCGATGTCAACCGCTTTTTGCCTGCGTCGCGAACTTACCAAATGGGCGCGTTCACCCAACACAAGGCACTTGCTCTTCCCGGCAAAATCGTTGATCGCATTCCTTTGGTGAGCGCATTTTCTCCGGCCATTAGCCATTTCGGCCGAACTGCCTTTACCGGTCAATACGCAACCGGGTCGAACTGCCTTCCCAACTGTATAGGTTATGCAGTTTTCGGCCCAGGCGGCGTGGCCGCGAAAACAGGCGATACGATTTCCGGCATCACCCTCAACTCCGTCACCTCTGTCGGGATCAATGATGACGGCGTGGTTCTGATGCAGGCCGATTTCGCAAACGGCTACGGCCTCTTCACTAAAGACTCGGTCGTGGCAGCCACCGGAGATACACTTGGCGGTTTCCAGGTGGAGGGTTTCGTCAACAGTCAAATCAACGATTGCGGCGACGTCGCCTTTTCCGCGTTCGAGGGAATCCTTCTGGCAAAGCACACCAACTATCGCGAAAGGCACAAATAATTCTGCTCTTTGCCAACCTCGTGGCCGGGCCTTTATGCATTGCGGTACCGTGGCGGTTTTAGCGCGCCGCCACGGCTTTTCTCTTTACTGGCCGGCAGCAACCCCACTCGTCCGCGCAATTTGCCTGGTGAGACGCGGCCGTTCCACATTCTTGTGATGCCTGTGCAGGGTTACCTGGTGCACCTGCACGTCTGCGTGAGCCCCTTCCGCAGTTAGTTCCATCGCCTCCACTGGTACAGGAGTCAGCCCGGCGAGATAGGTAAGCAGATCATTGCTCTCACGGAAAATATCAGCTCCCCCACGTCTGCCCTCAGTGGCAGCGACAAATAGCCCAATGTGGCGCCCGGGATTGAGCGCGATATAGGTTGTGTAGCCCGCCCCGCCGCCGGTCTTCTCGATAATCATGGTGGGGTCATCCGGCTGGTTGATGTGAACCCAGCCCAGGCCGATGCCGTTCGGTACGCCGGCGTGCCCCAGGCCCTGCGTCCAGCGCAGTTGCGAGGCTGGGATGTAGGTCGCCGTTGCCGCAGGGTCCTGGTGCATGGGTACCCCGGGCAGATCGAGCAGGTATTCGAGCCAGCGCGTCATATCGTTGGCTGTCGAATACATTCCGCCCGATCCGGCGGCGGCCGTAGTATCGGTACACCGCCCTTCACTCTTCGCCCCGATCAGCAGCCGAGCGCACTCGCCGGGGGTCGGGCTCAGCGTTGTATCCCGCAGCCCAAGCGGCCTGGCAATGCGGTCGGCAAACAGCTGCGGGTAGGGCTTGCCGGCAGCGGCGGACAAAGCGTCTGCCAGCAGATCGAACCCTACGTTGGAATAGTGCGCGGCCGTTCCGGGAACGGTGCGCAGCCGGTACCCAGGCAGCCACTGCCAGCGAAAGCTATAGTCGGGAAACGTGAAATGGCCGGCATCCCCCACGGGATAAGCGATTTCGCGCGGCAGGCCCGCCGTATGCGTCGCCAGGTCGCCCAGCGTGATCGGGCGGCCGATCGCGCCGCGAACCGTGCGTTCAGGAACAATGACGTTGCGCGGTGCGAACTTCTGCAGCGGGTCCGTAAGCGAGACGCGCCTCTCGGCCACCATCTTCACCAGCAGGTCCGTTGTCATGATCTTCGTCAGCGAGCAAAGCCGGATCAGGGAGTCAGCGTTCGGCTTCTCGTGGGAGCCGGGATGCGTCTGTCCATAGCTCTGCATCCAACGCTCATTGCCGCGTACCACCACCACCACCATCCCGGTAGAACCACTCCGGCGAAACAGGTCGGCAACGTAGGGGTCGGCTGCCTGCAACTGTGGCAGCGGTGAGGTTTGCGCCTGTGTACGATGAACACTGAGCGGCAACAGGAGCATGAGGGCTGCCAGCATGCCGAACCAGCACATCCGTCCGGCCTCTTGAGCGGGCATTTGGTCACACATCGGGCGTGTCCTCGATAAAATCATGATCCCAAACTGTCTGCTCTATGAGAAACATGACCTTGATCGTGAGTCCAGAAGATTCCATCAAGATGCGCCTGTAAAACCCCCTATCGTTTTGGTACTCCACGCCTGTTAACCATTCGGTTACGTACCTTTCCAGCTCGCCCGCCTTGTGATTTCAGGTTCGGTGACCCGTGGCGGTACATCCTCATCCTCTCCATGGACATCCACTAAGAGAACTGAGCAATGAGGGAGCACATCATGTCTGAGCACCACAACAGTCCTAAGGCCCACGAACCGCACCCTCTCCATGAAGACCACGCAAAGGGTCCTCACGACCCCAGGGTCATCAACCCCAAGATGACGTCAGACGTCGCCTATTGGTCCAAAGAGTTCGGCGTCACCGGCGATCAACTGCATGAAGCGATCCGCAGTCACGGAACCCATGTCGAAAAGGTGCGCGCGGCCCTTCACCCTCACAAAGCAACCTGAAATCCCATCCAGGGGCAACAAACGCGGAGAGTGCCTGCTTTTAGTTCCTCAAGCAAATCTTTAAACCCGTCCCTCAAGCAAATTTGCCATCCCGACCCTCAAGCAAATTTGTCATCCCGACCGTAGCGTACCCGAATTCCTGTTTCGCTACGTAAGACAGATCCACGTGTGCGGTCTTCGTTAAGGAAGACCGCATGAACTTTGCCAGCGCCACCAGCCTCGCAGGAATTCGGGGGTAGCGAAGTGGAGGTATCTGCGGTGCGCCTTTTTCCCAACCAAAGCTCCGCAAGTGAGCTCGCAGGGCTTGCCCGACAGCCTTTTCGGACCGAAACCATCCCTGGCGCCCCACTTCCTGCTTGGCGATGAACTGACTACGAAAGAAACGAACCGAGCGGCAAACCCCTTGCCGCACGCAAGTCAACTCCTCGGAATGACAAATCTGGGAGTAGCGTTTCTCTGAACCGTTGCCGCCGATGACATAAATGGCAGCGCCCAATCCAGTCCCGTCAGGGACGGCTGTACCAACGTCACCTCGCAAGCGGCAAATCTGTTGCCGCCGACCTTACGGAAACGTAGTCAGCACGGTGAAACGCGATTCGACGTCACCGCCGACTACGGTGCGGTCGCCTACCTTTACCCACGTGTGTGCCTTGAGCTGATCCTCATCGCGCGTCACCCCATAGAAAAGCTTGCTCGCGATACGCCGTCGGCGCAGCATAAAGTACGCCGCCAAGCACTGCGGAAAACAAACGAAATTCAGCGGAGCATGACGCACCACCGCGTCGATTGACCACTCAATACGGCGCAGAATCAGCGCTTGCCTCCGTTGCGAGAGCGAGGGTTCCGCAAGATTCGCCCGGCTCATCCAGGCCGTCAGCTTCTGCATCGGCAAAAAGCTTAGCGCTATGCGAAAAAATGTGAGCATGCAGCCGGCTTCGATGGCCAAGGCCAGATCGACGGGCCGGGTATGCACGATCCTGCGCAGCGGGAAGCCTCTCCGGCGAGGGCCCTCAGGCCGCCTGCGCATCTCCCAATGATGATGAATGTGGAAGACCATCCACTCGAACGGGCTGAGCAATGCATACAGCGGAAACAGTGCGTCCGGTAGACTTACCCAACGCCACACCCTGGGACGGAACAGCGATCGCTTAAAGAGATCGAAGCGATACCGGGCAGAGGTATGGAGAAGCAGTTCGTTGAAAAACCACTGCGGAGAAGGAATCTTCTCGCGTATCGGGCAGTAGTCGTTCGAAGTCAGTAACCGCTTTCCAAACCGCATAATGCGTGCCACCACTTTGTCCTCGCGGTCCAGACAGCCGGCGGGCAGCGCATGGGGGCCAAGCAGGTCATCACACAAAAGGATCGCAGCCGTCAATTGCGGCAACGCTTGCTGTTCGCTCGCCATCGCCACCGTCGCCGCAATCTTTTCCTCCGTCATGTTGTGCAGCAGCGCGCTGATATCGGCCAGCCATTTCAGTCGCAGCCAGCCGTCCAGCGCTCCGTGCACACAGAGATAAAGCAGCAACCGGGGCGCGGGCAGGATCGGCAGTTGCTCTGTGTCCAGCTCGAGCCAGTCCTCCCCTACTTCGCCGAGCGTGGCGTTGGCCGGCAGCCACGCATTGCGAAAGAGACGCCAGTGCAAATCGATGATGACCCCGGCCCCGGGGTGCTCGTAAGAAAAGTCTTTCTGGTGGGTGATGTACGAACGCAGGCGGCGCGGCGTCAACCGCGCTTGCGGCTCGAAGCGATAATAATCCTGGCTGCGCAGCACTTCACCGGCAGCGAATAGGTCGTTCTCCGCGACCAGCAGATCAATATCCCCGACATCGCGCAATGTAGCGTCCCCATACGCGGCAATCGCCAGCGGAATCCCTTTGAAAATGCGCATCTCGATCTGTTGATCGCGAAAGAGGCGATGCAGCAGGCGCAGATGAGCGGTGCGCTGCAGGCAGAGGTGAGTATTCGTAGCCGTTTCCGCTCGCAGCACTTCAGCCGTTTCGTTCGGCACGTACTCCGCCGCGAAGCTCTCCAGGTTGCGGAAAAACAGCGGGACCACCTTGTGATAGCGCGCGATGGAGACCACCTGCGCCCAACGGACTGGCTGCTGCGCGATCGCTCGTATGCGCTCCCCGTCCGCCAACTCCTGCGGCCAGCTCAGGCAAGCCAGCACCAGCTCGAATTCAGGAGAGTAGTCCGCCGCACCCAGGTTCATTTGCTTTGCCCAAGCCAATAACACTTCGCTCAGTATGTTGGAATCAGAGGGAGGCTACAAGTCTTAGACACGATTCGGGCTGCAAAAGACTCACCTCACTGGCTGCGCCGGGCTGGCGCTGGCACATCGGGGCGGGGCCTCTTAAAAACTGTCCCTGGGCGCCCCTGGCTGAGCACCACCGTGGCCGGTGGGGATTGCGATCCGTAGTAAGTAGCTGTCCTGCGCCGGCAGCTCTCGCCGCCCCCGGCAAACGACGCGAAAACATTGTTATACGTGCCGCTTGCCCCCAGCGTCGAGGCGGCCACGGATAACCCGAAAAGACCACGCAGCGAGCATGGATTGGTCACCGACCCCACCACCGTGTTGCCTGAATAAAAAGTAACCGTTCCCCCCAGAACCGGGAGCCGTCCCTGGTCCATGACCGTCGCCAGTAAGGTCAGCGTCTGCGCTGAGACGGTGGCCGCCAGCGTGACGTTGGTGGCAAGACCGCCGCCCGACCACTGCGGCGCGTTCACCAGGCTATATACGTTGGGGCTGCCCAGGCCGGTCGCCAGGTCATAACCCGGCCCAGCGGCGAATGCAGCAGACGTGGCATTGTCCGCTGCCGACAGCACCCCGTAGTAATCCGGCGTGGTCGTCAGCGTGCCGGCATTATCCGTGACCGTGATTTGGTAGCCGTAACAGTTTTCATTGTTCGACGCGGGGTCCGTGCTGCTGTCGGTGAACGTCCCGGCGGCCGTGGCCGTGCCCGTGCAGGGAACCGCTGTGTTGCCGGTGATAAACGGAGAAGCGCCCGAAGTCGGCGTCGCGCTCACATCGTGAAAATAGCACCCGCTGAGCGTCTGCGGTCCCAGATAGGCAGCGCAGTTGGCCAGGCTGGGTTGGGTCGAACTGGCATAGGTCACATACTGTTCCCCAGCCAGCGGGTAGAGCACATAGTTGGCCTGCCCCTGGCGATCGCCGCTCTTTTGGTTGATCAACGCCATGATCCCCGCAAAGGCAGGCGCAACGAACGAAGTGCCCCCACCGTAATTGGCGAATACGTCGTTAGCGTTCGTGAAGTCGCAGGCGGTGCCCGGCGGCATGCCTGACAGGCCGGAGTCGCAAAGAATCAGCGTCTGCGCCCAGGTATACCCGCCCGAAGCAAACATGGCGATGTCGGGCACCGCTCGTCCTGCCTGTTGCGGAATCCCCGGCACGCCCGTTTGCCACGCGGGCCGCGGCGACACCGTGCTCAGCCCGCCGCTGCCGGCAAAGGCGTTGGCATAGGGCGAAAAGGCCGTATTGGGGGCGGGGGGCAGTTGCGCGGCGTAGGTACAAAATCCTTGCGCACCGTAGCTGTTGGTGAAGTCCTGGCCAAAATGCGCGAGCACCAGGGGACTGGCGCACGTCTCGTTCCAAGTCATCTCCGGGATATACGACTGCGCGCTCACGAAGTCGGCCCCGTTTGCCGCCGACCAGTAAGTGGCCGTCGTGCCGCTGAACACATCGCTGAAGTCCGTGCCGCCGGCCGCGATGTTATACGGCGTCGATGCTTCGTTCACCACCGAAATACCGTTGGTCGCGTACGCGGCCACATTTTGGCAGCCATCGCCACCGGTATCGCCCGAAGCCACCACGACCGTAATGCCTTCGACCGCCGCCTGCTGCCACAGCGAGACATAGAACTGGTTCGCCTCGCTCTCCGGCTGCGCTTCGCAATCACCATAGCTGGTGCTCAGCACAGAAATCTTCTGCACGTGCGCCGCGTCGCTAATCATGTAGGCAGCCGCCAGATCGGCCCCCGAGGTCACGCCCTGCTGACCGCAGGCAACGTAATCCACAGTGGCGTCCGGCGCCATCGCCCCCGCCCACTCCGCATCCAGGTAACCCTCTGGTTCATTGGCTGCCGGGTCCGGCGCAGCGCATACGCTTGCTGGCGGATTCTCCATCTCTACTGAGCCATTCGGTCCCAGGGCCGTGATCCCAAACTGATCGCGGAACGATTGTATGTCCGCGTTCGCCAGGTTCACTTCGCCCACCACGCCGATCGTCTGCCCTGTGCCGACCAGCAGGGGCGAGGTGAGCCGCGCATCCCGATGCTCTTTCCACACCTGGTCAACGCTGTAGATCCGGGCAAAGTCCAGCGGGCCGGTGATGTAAAGGCCATTGGCCGCGGAGGTCAGGTGGGCGCCCTCCGCGACCCATTTCTTCGCCGTCCGGTCCAGATGCGCAACCCCCGGATGACGCACCTGCGACCGCGGGTGAAAGTCGTTTAACGCGCGAAAACCAGAAACCAACGGGACTAGCGCCGTGGGGAGGGAAGGATCGCCGCTGTTTGCAAAGTGGTCTTGCCCATTGATCCGGTAGCGATGAATCTCGGTATGGAAGGCTTCGGCGACCTGCCCTGCATTCCCGCTGAAGTCCACAAACAGTCCGCCTGCCGGCACCCGGTTTACGGTGAACCCGTGCTGTCTGAGCCATTGCGTAACTGTCTCGATATCCTGTGCGCTTGGACCGAACGCGGCGCCGAATTGCTGTGGCGTAAGCCAGCGGTGAAAGTCCGCAGATCGCGGATCGTATTGCCGTCCGATCAAGCGCTCCAGCGCCGCTTGCCTGTCTGCGCGCCGCCGCAACATCATCAGGATGTGTAGCTGGGGCAGGCTATCCGGCACGCGGCCCTTGTCAAACGCGGGTCGCGCTCGTTGGCTGGTGTTCCCCCGCAACACGGTAAGGTCCGGACTGCGCTCGACCGGCGCCCCGACCGCCGCAGTCGAGAGCAGGGTGGCCGCCACCGTCACCCAAAATCGTGTTGGCCAGCTCATTCGCGGCTGCTCCCAGGGCTTCACGCCCTCTAAAGTCTAGTGGAGCAATCAGCGACAGATGTTGATCTTTCGTTACGGGTAACGGTGAAGATAACGCTTGACGGTTTGCCCTGATATCCTCCCCATATGTTCGATCCGGCGGCAGGCAACAATGCAGCGCTCCTTTATACCGAGCAGGTGCTGGTATTCGCCGTCTTTGTCGGCTCCGTCGCTGCTTTGCCCGCCTTCATCGAATTTGTTACCGAGTTACGTAAGCGTAAGGAGCGCATCGATCTCAGCCTCGAAGATGAGATGGTCAGCACCCTGCGCCCGCGCATTGCGGGCATGGACGACCTGTTGAACAGCATCGCCGACCTGATCGACCGCGCGCGCAACCCCGCCGCCTACCAGGACTTGAAGATCGGCAACGAGGTGTTGATCATCGGCCCGCACCAGACCGGCAAAAAGAGCCTGGCCCAGAAGATCGCGCAATTGGCGGGTATGGATCGCGTGGTTACGGTCTTCAATCCCCGCGACAGCGACGCGCTGGCCAAGGCCAAGAGCCTGGTCCGCGGCTACAAACGTCAGAAGGTGATGCTCCTGCTGCCGCGCATCGACCTTGCCTATCAGGAAGGCAATCCTGAGGTTCTTACGGAGCTGGATGCGTTGATTGAGACGACCTCCGAGCGGCAGAATGTGCTGGTCGCCGCAACCACGGTATCGTTTGAGGCCAACAGCGATCTGGACAATATTTTCGGCATTAAGCTCGTCCTTCCTGGCGCAAGGGTAGGAAAAGCCCATCGCGTTGAGATACCCGACGACGCCCAGCAGATGTTAGCCGAGGTAGCCTCCTACTACCTGGGCGATGCCAAACGACGCGGCTTTATTCTGCAGGACCTTGACGAGCAAAGCTTCTGCGAGCGAATTCTCGAAAGCGTGATCAACCCCGCAGAAGTGGAAGACATCGTTGCCCTGTGCGAGACCACTGCGCTTTACCGTAAGCGCAGCAAGCAAGCCGGCGAGCTGGTCTTCACCCCCGAAATTCTGGAACTCGCTATGGCACGTGTGGTTGTCGGCTGAACGCAGCATGAGATACAACGGCGTGGAGGGCGCGATTCCCCACGGTTGGACGTACCACCAAGCTCCGGGTGCCCCCTCTGTCCTAACCACAAAGGATCGGCCACCCACCCCTTGTGGTTACGACAGAGGAGACACCTCGGAGCTTGGTTTCGCAAATCACCGATAGTGAAGGATGACCGTTTGAATTTCGTAAGGAGTCACCGGTACCGTAATCTCCTTCCCGCCACTCACCGTTAACCCCGCGCCCACCGGCTTCTCCATCAGGTTGGCCAGAGTTGCCGAGACAACCCCCGGCGGCACGGTCAGCGTGATGTTCCCGCCCTTGCCCGCCCACTCATAGAATCGGACCAGCAGCCCCTCTCCATCCTCCGTCTTCTTCATCGCGGTCACCACCACGTTATCCTGCTCCACCGTCAGGAAAGAAAACGTCCGCGGCAATTTGCCTGCGTGCGGCACAACCTGCATCGCGCTCAGTTGATAGTTGAACTCGTACCCCTGGCGCACGGTAAGCGCCTGCTTCCAGTTGCCGGCGTGCGGGTAAAGCGCGTACGAGAAACGCTGCCGCCCCTGGTCCGCCTCAGGATCGGGCGACGTAGGCGAACGTAACAGCGAGAGACGCAATACATTCCCTTTGACGTCATAGCCATACTTCGATTCGTTGATCAGGCTGAAGCCATTCTTCTCATCGCCCAGGTCGGCCCATCGCAATGCCGGCACTTCAAACTTCGCGGCTTCCACGCTGTTGTTGCGCGTGGTCGGCCGCTCAATCGAGCCATAGGGAATCTCAAACGTTGCCTCCGGACCAGAAGCAGCCAACGGGAAACCAGCCTTGAGCAGCTTGTGCCGTTCATGCCAATCGATATCCGTAACCACGTCCACCCGCGGCAAGCCGTTATACAACGTAATGTCCTGCACGAAGCTGGATGCTTGCCAGTGCCGCGTGACCCGCAGTACCGCGCGCAGCGCATTATGCTCAGTCAACTGCACAGAGTCGGCAGTGTCGAGGTTCGTAAAAACCTTATCGAAATCTGCGTCGATATTCCACGCGTCGTATTCCTTCGGCTTGTCCACGAACGCCTGCAGCAGGTTGCCGCAGCCGCCTGCGGCGATGGCGTCAAAATTGCTTTGCTTGTTCACCAGGCTGGTGATGCACCCGCTCTTTGGGTCCACCTTGACGCGCAGATATTGATTCTCCATCGTGTCCGCGCTGGCTTGCACACTGGCCAACGCTTTCGCCGAGGCGGCCCGCGCATAAACCACCTTATAGCCCATCGAAGGAACATCCGGCACCAGGGCGCGCACCGTGAAGGTATGCGTATCCGCATTCTTGGCTGAGCTTTCGGCATCCAGTACCTTGCCCGCCGCGTCCACAATCTCAATCGCCGGCGCAGGCGCAGGCAATTGCACCGTGAAGTCGACCAGGCCGGTCCGCTCCCAGGCCAGCGGATTGAACACAACAATCGGTACACCCTGACTGCCGCTCTGGGTATCGATGTAGCTGGCGATGTTGTTGACCGCGGTGCTGGTAGCCGCGTTCGCCGTGAAGCGGACCATATCGTAGTCCTTCTGCGCGTCCTGATAAATCACGCCGATACCCGATCCGGCCGCTAGATCGTGGAACTGATTGAACAGGACTTTCTTCCAGGCTTCGTTGAGTTGCCGCGCGGGGTAAGGTGTACCTCGCAGCCAGGCAAGCGACAGACCACTTCTCCGCGTCCAGCAGCTCTTCTTCGCTCTCCCGCATATTGCGCTTGTGCGTGGCCTGCGTGGTGAATACTCCGCGATGAAATTCGAGATAGAGTTCATCGTTCCAGACCGGCAGGCTCCACAGGCCGGCGGGAGGTTGCGGCAGCGTCGTTTTGCCGGCGGCCAGAGTATGGTAATTCCACACCGGCGCGTGTTCCGTGTCGAGCTTCTTCTCCACATTCGAAAAGAAACTGCCCGCATCGCCGAAGTCGAGCTGCGCATACGCCTTGTCCGGCGCAAGCCAGCGATCGCCCGCGTCGAGCATGGCACGGGTTGGGCCGCCGCCATGGTCGCCAACGCCGTAGAGGTGCATCATCTCCGTGGTCCCGGGATTGTCCTCGCGGGCGTGGGCAAACGCCTTGGCCATATCGATCGGCTCAATCGTCATTGTTGTAGCCATGCGGGAAAGTAAGTGAGCACCCGGCTGCCGTCAGGCGACTGCCACCAGAACAAGCTTGAGCGGAATTGATTGGTATCGTTCCACGCCATCTTCTGCGTGACGAAATAATCGACCCCAGACCGCTTGTAGATCTGCGGCAACTGCCAGTTGTAGCCAAATGAGTCGGGGTTCCAGCCAATGCGCACATCGACTCCAAAGCGAGACTGGAAGTAGCGCTTGCCGATCAGCAACTGTCGCACCTGCGACTCGCCGTCGGGCATATTGAGATCCGGCTCCACCCACATGCCGCCCACCATCTCCCAGCGACCTTCCTTGACCCGCTGCTTGATCTCGGTCAAACTCCGGCGGATACTTCTCTTCCAGCCATTCGTCGTACGCGGCTGCCGATTGCGTGTAGGTGTATTTGGGGTATTCGTCCATTAATTGCAGCGCGGTGCCAAAGGTTTGTCGCACCACTTCGACGGTCTCGGTCCATGGCCACAGCCACGCAGCGTCAATGTGCGCATTACCGGTCAGGTGGATATTGGCCTGCTGCAGCACAGGCCGCAGCGTCATCAGCCCCACTTGTGCCTGGCGCAAGCTGTCATCAAACGCGCTCTGGTTGGCAGCACTTAGCGCCCCTACGTTAACGTCATGGATGAAAGTTTCAAGCTTCTTCGCCGTATCGCTGCCGCTCGCTCCCAACGCGGGCAGCAGCAGGCCGGCGGAAACTGCCTCCTCGCGAAAATCCTCTGGATTCGGACGACCAACGGCGAACTGGATGCTCTCTTCTGACCGGTCAAAGCGCTTCGGGCTCGGCCGTGGGCAACAGCTTGATCGCGACCAGCACCTTGTCTCCGGGGTGAGCATCGGCGAACAACACAATCGGCTCCAGGTCGACGCCCATGGCCACGCGTAGCCCATTGAAGTAAACAATCTGCGTAATCGATCGGGAATCGCCCAGGTGGAGGCGGAAGGATATTTGCGTCCCGGTCAGATCGTAGCCGTTCAGATTCCTGGGAACCTCAATGGTGGTGCGTATCCACACCGCTTCGGCCGGCAGCGACCGGGTTGCCGCGGGCCAACCGGAGTCGTCGAGCGTGGGCGACTCCCCGTGGGGCAGATCCCCGGCGTGCATCCGCCAGTCTGGTTTCGGCATGGCCGACAGAGTGGCGAGTTTATCCAGGGTGGCTTGCGACTGCGGGCTGAGCAGAGAAGGCAGCGGAGCTTGCCTGAGCTCTTGCGCGTGCAGGGTGGGCAAGGGAAGCAGGCAGAGAAAAAAAACCAGCAACAAACGGGGAGAAGCCATGGCCGGGGATACCTCGCAGAACCGCCCAGCTTAGCAAGGTTCCGCGGCCGGGGCAAAGCGAGCCGGGCCTGTGGTAACTTTGGGCGTGCTGATCCGCCGGGGTTCGAGACGGACCACAGAAACCTCGGAGTTCATCCTTCATGGTGCAAGCCGCCGTAACCAAGACCTCGATCAACAGCGATCACCCCAGCAACTACCGCGCTATGGCGATGGTCACCACCCTGTTTTTTGTGTGGGGCTTTTTGACGTCGTTGAACGACATTCTCGTTCCCCATCTGAAGTCCATTTTCGACCTTAACTATACGCGGGTCATGTTTATCAATTCCGCGTTCTTCGGCGCGTACTTTGTCTTTGCCATACCCTCCGCACTGGTTATCGAGAAAATCGGATACAAGAAAACCATGGTGGTCGGGTTGCTGATCATGGCCGTCGGCGCGTTGCTCTTTGTACCCGCCGCCAACGCGCCCTCGTTTGTGCTGTTTTTGGCCGCGCTGATCGTGCTGGCCACGGGCGTAACCGCCCTGCAGGTGGCCGCCAATCCTTACGTCACGGTGCTCGGCCCGTCGCGCACGGCATCCAGCCGGCTGAACCTGACCCAGGCTTTCAATTCGCTCGGCACAACCATTGCTCCTTACGTAGGCGGCATTCTCATCCTGGCCGCCGCTCCGTTGTCGATGAGCCAATTGCAGAAACTTACCGGCCCGGCGCTGCTGGCCTACCGCCAGCAGGAAGCCTCCTCCGTGAAGGTTCCTTATATCGGTATCGCTCTGGCGCTGACTGTCCTGGCGCTGGCGATTGCCATGTTCAACCTGCCCCGGATCGAAGCGACCCGGGAATTCCGCCCCATGGGAGACATTGACACCGCAGCCAGAGACTTGTGGAAGCAGCGCCAACTGGTGCTCGGTGCGCTGGGAATTTTTCTCTATGTCGGCGCCGAAGTTGCAATCGGCAGCTTTCTGATTAACTACTTTACGCAGCCCGAGATCGGCAACATGAGTGTGAAAGCCGCCGCTGCGCTGGTTTCGCTCTACTGGTTTGGGGCTATGGTCGGCCGCTTTATCGGTGCGGCAGGGCTGCAGAAATTGCCCACACGAGCCGTCCTGGGCACGGTCGCGGTGGTGGCCTGTGTGCTGGTAGTCACTTCCATGTTGAGCACTGGATGGCTGGCGATGGGCACCATTATTTGCGTGGGACTCTTCAATTCGGTGATGTTTCCCAGCATCTTCGCCTTAGGGGTTGAGGGACTGGGGCCGCTCACAGCCAAGGGTTCTGGTCTGTTGGTACAGGCGATCGTGGGAGGGGCCATCATCCCGGTGGCCGAGGGCGCTTTGGCCGACCGCATCGGCATCCATCACGCCTTCATCTTGCCGGCCTTGTGCTATATCTACATCGCCTACTACGGCTATCGAGGGTCGATCCATCGCGACAAGCCAGCGGCTGCCGCCGCCTAGTGTGCTCTATCCCTGACAGCTGCACAAGGATGAAACCTCAACCATCCACAAGGGTGAAAAGCGCAACCATCCACAGCGTGAAAACGTCAACCATCCACAAAGGGCGGGGAAGCTGCCGTCGAGTACATGTTTTCCGATTTGACCCGCAAACAAATTTGTCATGCCGACCGTAGCGAAGCGAAGTGGAGGGGCCTGCTATTCGTACCTCCCATTAGCAATTCTTGAGGGCGACCGTTACCCTCCCCCTTGTCATCCCGAGTGGCTGACTTGCCTGGCGGCAAGTTAAGGGAGGAATGAACGCGGAGAGCGCTTGCTTTTAAGCCGTCCCTCAAGCAAATCTTTAAGCCCGTCCCCCAAACAAATTTGTCATCCCGACCGTAGCGGACCCGAATTCCTGTTTCGCCATGTCAGACAGATCCACGTGTGCGGCTTTCCTTAAGGAAAGCCGCATGAGGTTCGCCAGCGCCATCAACTTCGACAGGAATTCGGGGGAGCGAAGTGGAGGGATCTGCGGTGCGCCTTTCCCCCAAACCAAGGCCCCACGAGTGAGCTCGCAAATCCAGCCCCAGCCATTTTGTTCATTAGGAGCGGCTGACTTGCCTGCGGCAAGTTAAGGATGGAATGAACGCGGAGAGCGTTTGCTTTTCAACCCCGTCCCCCCAAATAAACTTGTCATCCCGACCGTAGCGTACCCGAATTCCTGTTTCGCCATGTCAGACAGATCCACGTGTGCGGCTTTCATTAAGGAAAGCCGCATGAAGTTCGGCAGCGCCATCAACCTCGACAGGAATTCGGGGTAGCGAAGCGGAGGGATCTGCGGTGCGCCTTTCCCCCAAACCAAGGCCCTCCAAGTGAGCTCGCAAATCCAGCCCCAGCCATTTTGTTCATTAGGAGCAAACCCCGGATTCCTGCCACGCTACACATGACAGGACCGCGTGTGCGGCTTTCTGTAAGGAAAGCCGCATGAAGCTCGTCAACGCCACAAAACTCGACAGGAATCCGGGGAACGCCGAGGGACCTGCAGTGCGCCTTTACCTTAATCTATGGCCATAATCTAAGGCCATCCCACTGAACGCGCAAAACTCACGCAACCGGCCGCTATCCCAAACCAATCGGCGCGCCTCTGCTTACAGCAACCCAGCTTTCAGATAGGGCAGCATCGCAGCCCCCAGCAACCCGGCGTCCGGGCCGGTGGCCGCGGGCTCCACGTATGTCTTGCCCGCAGTAAACGGCTGCCCGGCTTGCGGTTCGGTAAGCCCGTAGATATAGCTCAATCGTCGCAGCTCCTCAAACATTCTCGGCGCAAACAGATCCCACCCGCTCACCACTCCACCGCCGATCACATAAAGCGGCAAATTCAACACATTCACCAGCACCGCTAGGGTCATGCCCAGATACTTGCCCGCCTCCGCGAAAATGTGCTGGGCAACCTGGTCTCCCTCGCGGGCCAGACCGGCCAGATCGCGCGCAGAGAATTCGCTCTGATCCTGGATGCGGCGCGCAATCAGCCGCGCAATGCCAGGAGCGCTGCCGCGTGCCGCCGCCTGGTTCGCCGCCCGGCAGATCGCCGTCGCCGAGGCATATTGCTCAACACAACCGCGTCCGCCGCAGCCGCACGGGATGCCATTCTCCACCACCGGCACGTGGCCGCCCTCGCCGCCCATGCCGTTCATCCCGTGCCATAATTTTCTTTCCAGAATGATGCCCGCGCCTACGCCCGTCCCCAGGGTCAGCATGCACATGGAGTCACCCGGCATCTGCTGGCCGACACCGCTCTTCCATTCCGCCAGCGCAGCCGCGTTGGCATCGCACTCCACAATGACGGGGCTGTGCAGCACCGCCTCCATTTCGTCTTTCAGGTGGAAGCCATCGAAGCCGGGCAGGTTCGGCGGACGATGGAACCTGCCGGACGGCAGCTCCAGCGGACCGGGCGCGCCAATCCCCACGCCAAACAGCTCATACTCGGCCCCGCACTGTGCCAGCACGCGGCGGATGGCGTCCGCCATGTCGCTGACCACCGCGTGCGGGCCATCGTGTACGCGCGTGGGCAGATTGATGAAGGCCAGGCGTTTCCATGCGGGGTCGAAGGCGGCGATGCGGAGATTAGTGCCTCCAAGGTCGATGCCAATGCTGACGCGGCTTCTGCTCATTGTGTTCAAATCTCGCCTGCTGTCCTGTCTAACGTTAACAAGCCCCAGCGCCGGAGGCTACTCCACGCACCGTGTTACCATCATTCTCGGGATGGGCGGCTAGCTCAGTTGGTTAGAGCGCCTGCCTTACAAGCAGGATGTCGGGGGTTCGAGTCCCTCGCTGCCCACCAACCTGATTCTGCAGCACAATCCATTGCAAGAAGACCAAACCGATGCCCAAAGTTGCAGTCAACGGAGCGCGGCTTTTTTACACCCTGAGCGGCGCATCACAAAAGCCTGTGGTCGTTTTCTCAAATTCCCTCGGTACCACCCTCGAAATGTGGCAGCCGCAATTGGCTGCCCTGCAGCAGGATTTCCGCATTCTGCGCTACGACATGCGCGGCCACGGAAGCAGTGAGTTCACCGCAGGACCGTGCTCCATAGCCACCCTCGGTCAGGATGTGCTGGCGCTGCTCGATACCCTGGCCATCGAAAAGGTCCATTTCTGCGGCCTCTCGATTGGCGGGGTCATCGGCCAGTGGCTGGGGGCAAACGCTCCGCGGCGTCTCCGGTCTCTGGTCCTGTGCAACACGGCAGCGAAGATCGGCACCTCCGAAACATGGAACAAACGCATCGCCGATGTAGACCAGGGCGGCATGGCCCCCATCGTCGAAGCTGTCTTACAGCGCTGGTTTACGCCGCCCTTTGCCGCCGGCTTCCCGGCCGCCGTCGCACCCTTCCGCGCCATGTTACTGGCCAATGATCCCAGAGGATACGTGCTGCTTTGCGCCGCCATCCGCGATATGGATCAACGAACACTGGTGGAAGGCATTGCCGTGCCCACCTGCGTGATTGCCGGCGAACACGATCCAGCGACGACTCTGGCGGACGCGGAGTTTCTCCACGCCAAAATCGCAGGTTCCACGCTCGTCCCCTTACCCGCGGCCCATATCTCTAACGTCGAAGCGGAAGCCGCCTTCAACACCGCCCTGGCCGCCTTCCTCGGCGCCCAACCCTGAATCCTCATCTGCGCGATTTTTTTTCCGCCCTGCGTGGCCGCTCCATCAGTTCATAATTCTTTCTGGCAAACGAAAGATGATCGCGAACACCCTGAGAAGCCTCTTCCGCGTTGCCGGCAACGATGGCTTCGTAGATGCGGCAGTGTTCCTGGCAGTTGCGCTTTACGTCCAGCTGGGTGGTGCAGGTCAGGTTCATGAACCGGCGTATCGTCGGCCGCAGAGACGCATGGATTGCCTTGATGAGAGAGTTGCCTGAGTAATCGACAATTGCACTGTGAAACGCCAGGTCCGCGTCAGAAAACGCCTGCAATTGCTTGCCCGAAGACTCCATGATGCGCAAAGACATTTGCAGACTCTTCAGCGATTCCTGGGTGTTGTGCCAGGCCAGTTTTTCCGCGCAGGTCGTCTCGATGGCGAGACGTAACTCCATCAACTCAGAATAGTCATGCGCATCCTGCGCGCCTGAGGCGTAATGCAGCAGCAGACGCTTCAAGGGGTCCACGCTTCTTTCCGCGATAAACGATCCCACACCATTCACGGTGTAGAGAATGTCGCGGGCCTTCAGCAAATGGATAGCTTCTCTGACCACCGAGCTGCTGACGGAGAAACGGGCGCAGAGCTCTTCCTGTGAGGGCAGTTTGGTTTGCCCTTTGAACTCGCCGCTGACAATCAGCGCCTCCAGTTCATTGGCGATGCGCAGGCTGAGCAGTATTTTCTCGCCGTGTTGCGATCGATTGCTGTGGGCCACGAAATCACGTTCACTTTCCAGGCAAGATCGTTCCCGCCCACGATTCCGATGGGCAGAATCGGTTTCCTGCTTTCACAAAGCTGTGCTTGCGGATCAGTAGAAATCGTTAGGTCCAGAACCGTCAAGCCCAACTTGTGGCCACGCTTAAGGAAAATCCATCAATGTACGAGCATCGACTCATACCATCAACCTATCAGAAAGCTTGTCAATTTTCGATTGACAGTACCGCTGCAGAACAGATAGATTCGCAAATCGCCGGAGAAATCCGTTGCCAGTCGCTGCGTGTGAGTTGTGACTTTAGCAAGACAGAAGCCCGGCGGCCTTGATCATTGAGGAGCGGCCATGAGTCGTTGCATGAGACCTAGCCTGCAGGTGGGTGTTTTCCTGCGCAGCCTGTTTGCCATTGTGTGGGTTTCGTTTGCCTGCGTTGCGCTACTTGAAATGCCAGCGCTGGCTCAGGTGGGTACAACCGCCCGTGTTACCGGCACCGTGACCGACCAGACGGGAAGTGCGCTGGCCGGAGCGATCGTGACCATCCGTGAAGCCGATACCAATGCGGTTCGCAGCGTCCCGACCTCAGCCAACGGCAACTATGTGCTCACCCAGCTGGTTCCCGGCACCTATACCCTCAACGTGGCCATGCCGCAATTCAAAACATTTGTACAAGACAACATTGTCCTCACCATCGGGCAGGTAGCGGAGATCAATGTAGCGTTGCAAATTGGCGAGGCGGCGCAGAAGGTGACGGTGACGGGCAGCGCGCCGGTCATTCAAACCGAAGACTCTTCCATCGGTGCGGTCATCGACAGTGCCACCATCGTCAACACGCCGCTCAATGGGCGCTTGAGTGTGATGGGCCTCATGGCCCTGGCTCCCGGCGTGCAGGGCGCGGGCGCGCAAGACCAGATTCCCGTGTATGGGGTGAGCCCGTCGATCGGCACGGGCTCGCGGAACTCCTATGGTGGCGTCGGGTACACGCTCGATGGCGCGGTGAATATCGATGTCACGCTGGAGCGCGGTGAGGGCGAGGTTCCTCCGCTCGATGGCATCGCCGAATTTAAACTGATCACGTCGGCCGCCCCCGCAGAATTCAACCAGCCAAGCCAGGTGGTGGTGGTCACCAAAGGTGGCGGAAATCAGCTCCACGGCATGGTCCTCGAATTCAACCGCGTGGCCGCCACCGCGGCCAAGAGCTACTTCGCGGGCGCGCTCCGCAAACCCCAGTACATTCGCAACGAGTACGGTGGCAACTTGTCGGGTCCGATCCTCATCCCCAAACTCTATGATGGAAAGAATAGAACCTTCTTCTTCTTCAATTACGAGGGCTTCCGCCTGATCCAGGCCTCGAACGTGAACAGCCAGATGCCCACCGCCGCGGAGCGGAACGGAAACTTCGCCGGGCTCCCCACCATCATCGATCCTCTGACCGGCTCGCCCTTTCCCAATAACCAGATCCCCACCGCGCGCTTCAACTCTGTCGACGTCAATTTACAGAACCTGCTCTTTCCTCTGCCAACCGCCGCCGGCACGGGCACCAACACCTTTGAACTGGTGCCTTATGTCAGCACCGCGCAGCGCTATGCCGTCCGTATCGACCACAAAATCAACGACAACAACCAGGTGCGCTTTACCTACCTGCGCGCCTTCTATGGCCCCAACCCTTCCGTCGGCGCAACCAGCAGGTTCGGCGGCATGGCTGGTATCGGGGAACACAATTCCAATTTCATCCTCGGCGCCACCCACATCTTCTCCCCCACCCTGCTCAGCGACACCACCCTCTCCTACCTGCACTTGCCGGTCTTCCGCACCCCGCAGAATCACAACGTGGACTTCGCCTCCGTGATTCCCGGCCTGGGCCAGGAGCTGATCGAAGGTGCACCGCAGCTCGCCATCAAAAACATTACCAGCGTGGCCGAACAGGGGTCGCACGACTTGAGTTACGACGTGCAGCTGAGCACGTCCATCACCAAGGTTTTTCCGTCGCACACCGTCAAGGCCGGCTTCTCGTATCTCTACGATAACCACTGGAACGACGGTGCAGTGGGCCCGCAGCGCGGGTCGTATACCTTCACCGGTCAATACACAGGCGTAGGCTACGCGGACTTTTTGTTAGGCTATCCGTCGGCCACGGCCAAGCCTTCACCCAATAACTTCATCACCAGAAATATTTCCGCCCAGTGGGGCCTCTTCCTGCAGGACGACTGGAAGGTGACGCAGAAGCTGACCGTCAATGCCGGCCTGCGCTATGACCTGCAGGTATTCCAGCCCAGCCCTTATGGCAACGCGTCCCTGTATATCCCAAGCCTGCAAAAAGTAGTCGTGTTTGGTAACAGCTATCCTGCCGCTAATTCAGTTGTGCCCGCGATTCCGGCTTTCTTGTCCTTGCCCATCGAGTTATCCCCACAGGCCGGCCTCTCAACCCATGTATGGGACTATCTTGGCCAGGATAAGAACAACCTCGCCCCGCGGTTGGGTTTTGCTTACCAGGTAATGCCGAAGACCGTGGTGCGAGGCGCCTTCGGTATTTTCTTCAATCTGCTGCCTGCGTCATACTTCGGCAACTACGCCGCCAACATTCCGTTTGAGGGTTCGGAGACATTCGAGCAGCCTGCGGGCACTCCTACGATCACCATGAACGCGCCCTTTTCGGCCACGGGGGCTTTTGCGGCCAACCCATCCGTCAACGCGCAACACGCCACCGTGACTCCCTACACCGAAGCCTATAACCTGGCGATTGAGCACGAATTGGGCAAGAACACGTCCCTGCGCATCGGCTATGTTGGGCAAAACAACGTGAAGCAGAACAATTCGAGCGGTCCAGGTAATACCGCGCCCGACATCAACCTGCCCAGTCCGGCCGCAGGGCCCGTACAGCCACGGCGCTTTGTGCAGCCATGGGCCACCATCAGCTTATTAGACGATCCCATCTTTCATTCTTCCATGAACTCGCTGCAGGTTGGCCTGCATAAACAATATGGCGCCGGCTTGACCATCAATGCGGAATACCAATACACCCGTGTACTGGGCACCGAGAACTTTGAGAACCCCCTGACTGTGGGCGATTCTTACGGAAACATCGGGGGCATTACCCCCCAGGTTCTGGTGGTCAGTTATTCGTACCTATTGCCGTTAGGCAACGGGCAGATGCTGTTTTCGAACGCAGGGAATCTGGTCAACAAGGTCATCAGCGGATGGCGTTTTTCCGGGATCACCGACTATCAGGGGGGCCAACCCTTTTCCGTCGGGTTCACGACCAGCCTGCAGGGTTCTGTCAGTGGGCGCGCCAACCGTGTGCCCGGCGTCCCTCTCTATCCTGCCAACAAGAGCCTGCACGAATGGTTCAACCCAGCCGCGTTTGTCGCGCCCGCCGCCTTCACTTACGGCACTTCGGGCTACAACATGCTATGGGGGCCGCGCTACCAGGATTGGGATATGAGTTTGGAAAAGAACACCACCTGGCGTGAGAGAGTCAACCTGCAACTGCGGGTCGATGCCTTCAACGCCTTCAATCATCCCAACTTCAACACCCCCAATGCCACCGTCAGCAACGCTTCAAACTTCGGGCAGATTACTTCGACCACGGGAGAGAACCGTACCGTTGAATTCGCCGCCAAGCTGTCTTTCTAACACGCTGCTGAAAACTTCGGGGGGGAAGAGTACGGCTTCACAGGTTGCGGAAAAACTCCCTTTGAGGATGGCCCATTCAAGCCGTTTTTTGGCTTGAGTGGGGTACATTTCCACCGTCAAGATTTGAACGCTCGCTGCGGCGAGGCAGGCCAGCGGTTTGCAAGTTTAGGTACGGGCTGAAGCCCATACCCAAAAGTTTTTCCGCATCCGTTCTGAGTCCCGAAGGGACGGCTGCAAATAGCCCAGGATGAAATCCGGATTTCATCCTGGGTATATACATTCAAGACCAGAGCAGTCCCGTAGGGACGGCTGAAGTGGGAAGGACGCAGTCCTGTGTGCCATCAACAATCCTCCTGGCCCAATCAGGACGTCATCGTGACGAGTCATCCGCCGTCCCTACTGGTCTCAGATTCGCTGCGGCGACGCGGTCCGTACCGGCGCAGGCTTGCCCGCAGCCACATGAAGTTCAGCATGGAGGTCATGATGCGTAAAGTTTGTCTGCTGGTGTTGGGTGTGGTGACGCTGAGCAGCGGTTTGGCTATCGCCAAACCGCGCCACGCCGATGTGGCTTCCCTGAGCAAAAACAGCCGGGAAATCTTTCTCACTTCAATGAAGTGGGGTGATGAGTACTGGGACCCGCAAGCCAAACTGGTGCGGGCGCCCGTCTCTGTCAACACATCTGTCCCTGCCGGCGATGCAGGCGCGCATCCCCACGCGCACTACATGGTGCGCGAGACAAGTTGGTATGCGCTGGGATTGCTGCTGCGCGATCAGCCCGGCGATCGCGCTCGAGCCGCCGAAGGCCTGAACGCTGTCTTGCAGCAGCAGTATGACGAGCCCGGAAAACCGTGGAACGGCACCTTCCGCCGCTCACCCGAAGAGCCCGAGCCCGGCGCAAGCGCCGTGATGTGGCGTGCCTATGACCCGAATTGGCGTGAGTTTATTGGGACCACGTTTGCCGTCATCCTCAACGAATATCCTGACCGCGTTCCTGCGGATCTCAATGCCCGCATGCTCACCGCAATCAACCATGCCATCGAAGGCGAAATGAAGCAGGGCCGCCTGCTGCCTTCCTATACCAACATCGCGCTCATGTACGGTTCGCTGTGGGATTTTGCCGCAGTCAGGGACCACCGCAGCGATTGGGCCACCCAGGCCGCACAGTGGCAGCAGAGCGTCTACAAGCTCTACAAGCAGCACGATTCGTTCTTCGAGTACAATTCGCCGACCTACGCCGGCACCGATTTTTACGGGCTCGCTCTGTGGCGCGATTACGCCAGTACGGCGCGCGCACGCAGCATGGGCAGTGAGATGGAGGCAGGCCTGTGGCGCGCCACCGCCGACCTCTACAACGCAAACCTGCGAAATATCTCCGGACCCTACGATCGCTCCTACGGCATGGACATGCAGAGCTACGTCAGCGTGGTGGGGCTCTGCCTGCGTACCGTTCTGGATGCCCGGCAGGCTCCGTTGCCTAACCTCGATCCCCCCGTGGATCACGTGGGCGATTTGTTTTTTGCTCCCGAACTGGTGGTGCTGGATACCCAAATTCCTGCGGACGCGATGAAGAGTTTCCGCGCCTTACAGGCGGAGCACCAGGTCCATCGGCCAATCACCGATGATCGCATTGCGACCGCCTGGATAGGCAAGAACGTGATTTACGGGGGGGAGATCACCAACCACACCCGGGGCGTCGATGGAACCAGCCAATTCCACCCGGTGACCGCGCAGTGGTTGTTGCCTGGCGGAAAGATCGGTTGGATCCAGATGATCCAGACGCCTCCCATTGATGCCTCTGCGAGCCAGGGAAAAATCGAAATCACGGCGGCCGGTGATGTCCGCTTTCGCATTTTCGCGCCAGGCGTCACCGCACAAAAGTTACAACAGAAGTTATGGACCATGCCGGGACTTACGGTGCGCGTGGATGGCGATGCCAAAGCATTCTCAGTTCAGGCCAATCAACAATTCTTTGAACTGACCTATACCGGCATGACCAAGATGACTTTGGCCATTGCTCCGCTGTAAGATGCGCAAGTCTTCCGAGGGTAAGCGAATGAAGTGGTTGAACGTATGCAGGTTTGTCGGGATCGGTGCGCTGCTTTTTATTGCGCTGCATCGTGGTGCCTTGGCGCAGGACAACGGTTACTTCAGCAACTGGCCTGCCGGCATCTCTCCCCAGGAAGTGGGCAAGAAGGTGGCTGATCATTTTGTGACCAGCCCTCATCAGTATGGCAAGACGATTCACTACTCAGAAGTGGCCACTTGGTATGGTGCGCTCACTTACGCCTCGTTGACCCACGACGACGCGTTGCGGACGAAGCTGATTCATCGCTTTGAGCCGTTGTTGCCCGATGGCGCCGAGGCAGCGCGCATCCCCGTGCGCCACCATGTTGACGACTCCATCTTTGGCGTGGTGCCGTTGGAGATCGCGATTGAGACCAAAGATCCAAAATATCTGGCGCTGGGCAAAGCGTGGGCAGATCGGCAGTGGGAAAATCCGCGACCGGACGGCCTATCGGCAGAGACCCGCTTTTGGATCGACGATATGTACATGCTCACGATCCTCCAGTTGGAAGCCTATCGTGCCACTGGCGATAAGAAGTATCTGGATCGCGACGCGGTTGAGATGGTGGCCTATCTCGACAAGCTGCAGCAGCCGAACGGTCTTTTCTATCACGCGCCGGACGTGCCCTTTTACTGGGGACGCGGTGACGGTTGGGTAGCGGCCGGCATGGCGGAGATGCTGCGCGACTTACCCCAGGATCATCCTCAGCGGCAGCGCATCCTGCGCGGGTACCACGAAATGATGAGTGCTCTGCTTAAGTACCAGGGTAAAGATGGCATGTGGAGGCAACTGATCGATCATGATGAGGCCTGGCCAGAGAGTTCGAGCTCAGCAATGTTTACTTTTGCCCTGATCACGGGGGTGAAGAATGGCTGGCTGGATGCCGCCACCTATGGGCCGGCGGCGCGCCGGGCATGGATCGCGGTCGCCGGCTATATCGATCAAAATCAGAACGTCACCAACGTGTGCGAAGGTACCGGCAAGCAGAACAGCTATGAGTACTATATGGCGCGCAAGCGCATCACAGGTGACTTTCACGGTCAGGCGCCCGTGTTATGGGCGGTGTCGGCCCTGCTTAGGTAGGGCATTGCGTGCATTTTCTCCCCATCTGTCCAGACTTAGTTATCCAGATAGTTGGCTTCTCCTTGCCGTTGCCCATCGCTCTTACCGGCCACCTCAAATGAGCTAAGCGGCCAATAGTCCGCGCTATCCGCCGGATATCTCGCATGCGGCAACGGGGAGGGAATCCCTGATGCTCAAGCCGATCACTCCATTCTTTCGTCACAAGAGCGCCGGAGCCATGGTTTCGATGCCGTTACCAGCACACCGCAGCCCGACTAGCAGGCTGCTGAAAAAGTCACTTCGATGAAGGGTACGGCCTTTAGGCCGTACGTAACACCCGCGATCAAGGCTACGTGGGTGCGCTCACAGAGCTTGCCAAACGCCTTGTTGTTCGGCAACGAACAATCTGTGCTTCCCCAACACATAGCTCCCGATGCCTAGTTTTAGTTAGTCCCGAAGGGACGACTGAAAATAGCCCAGGATGCAATCCTGGGTTCGCGGCAAGCACACGAGCAGTCCCGCAGGGACGGCTGAAGCAGGAAGGACGAAAGTCCTGTGTACCTTCAACTCTGCTACGGGGTCAAACAGCCCGGGATTTCGTCCTGGGCTATTTCAGCCGTCTGGACCCGGATTCCTCGAGGGTCATGGTGAGAAACCCTGGTTAGGGCAAGCGAGGAAAGATCGCTTCACTCGTTCATTCCGCTCGAAAAACGCGCGTAAATCATCCGTCCTTCGAAAGCTGAATTAGACAAAACTGACTACTGGTTGGCCCGAGTTGAATCCTTGGGACACGAATTGAGATTTCCTCAATGTTGCCAACTACTTAGGTAGAAGGCTGCATAATTCACGAGCCAAACGCCGGCCTGCCTCCGGCCCTACCCGGTAAAACCGGTCTCCATAGTGGCACTTCAGGCACATCGAGCGAAAGTTTCTCGGTGCCCAGCGGATTTATTGCAGGATAGATATTTGACGTTCGGGTGGCCGAGCCCATTTTCTGAACCTCGTAAAGGTGTTGAAGAAAAAGGCACCTCATCAGCTCCAGGCAACCAACTCAAAAACCCGATGACTGCATCAAACGGTGAGTTTTCGCAATCTATGCAACTTTTGATCGGGGTGCGGACGAAAAATCATCCGTCTTCCACTTTTGTTAGCAGGCGCCATCGCTCCCAAGGATCCGCGCTGGTCGCGCGCGTTGGCTCCTGAATAGCGGCTTTTTCGTAGGATGCAGGAGATCGGCATGAAGAAAAACGGAACCCCCGTGTTATCCAGCCCAGAGGAAGTATCGCCTCGCAAGCCAAAGGCTAACGGGCACAACGGCGTCGCTTCAGCTCACGACCCTGCCGAATTGGCTCTGATCCTGGAACGTATGCAAGCCATGCGCGATGGAGATTTCTCGGTGCGCCTTCCCGGTTCTTGGACCGGGCTCAGCGGGAAAGTGGCTGACACCTTCAATGAAATTGCCATGGCGAATCAGCGCATCGCGAAGGAGCTGCGGCGGGTCGGCCAGGTAGTGGGTAAGAAGGGCAGAACGCGTGAGCGGGCCAGGTTCGATGAATCCCGGGGTGCGTGGGGAGAGATAGAGGATTCAGTCAATACCCTGGTTGACGATCTGCTGCGCCCCACCACAGAGGTTACACGCGCCATCGCGGCCGTGGCCGAAGGAAACCTTACCCAGACGGTAAGAATGGATGTGGATGGACGTCCCCTCGAAGGCGACTTTCTGCGCTCCGCCAAAATCGTGAACACCATGATTCAGCAGCTGGGCGTGTTCACGTCGGAGGTTACCCGCGTGGCGCGAGAGGTTGGCACCGACGGCAAGCTCGGCGGTCAGGCGCAGGTGCCAGGGGTGGCCGGCACCTGGAAAGATCTCACCGATTCCGTCAACTCCATGGCCAGCAACCTCACCAGCCAGGTACGCAACATCGCTGAGGTCGCAACCGCGGTGGCCAGCGGCGATCTTTCGCGCAAGATCACCGTAGATGTTCGCGGAGAAATTCTGCAGCTGAAAGAAGCCATCAACACCATGGTCGACCAGCTCAGGTCCTTCGCCTCCGAGGTAACTCGTGTCGCCCGCGAAGTAGGCACTGATGGCAAACTAGGCGGCCAGGCAGTCGTGCTCGGCGTGGCCGGCACCTGGAAAGATCTCACGGACTCGGTCAACGCCATGGCGGGAAACCTTACCGCGCAGGTCCGCAACATTGCCGAAGTCACCACCGCGGTTGCTCGTGGCGATCTGTCGCGCAAAATCACCGTCGATGTCAAGGGCGAGATCCTGGAGCTGAAGAACACCATCAACACCATGGTCGATCAGCTGAACGCCTTCGCCGGCGAAGTGACCCGCGTCGCCCGCGAGGTTGGCACCGAAGGCAAACTCGGTGGCCAGGCGCAGGTCCCGGGCGTGGGTGGCACCTGGAAAGATCTGACTGACAACGTCAACTTCATGGCCAGCAACTTGACCGGACAGGTACGCAATATTGCCGAAGTTGCCACCGCGATTGCCAGTGGCGACCTTTCGCGCAAAATTACCGTCGACGTCCGTGGCGAGATCCTGCAGCTGAAAGAAACGCTGAACACCATGGTCGATCAGCTCAACCGTTTCGCCGGTGAAGTCACCCGCGTAGCCCGTGAAGTCGGATCAGAAGGGCGGCTTGGCGGGCAGGCCAATGTGCCCGGCGTCGCCGGGACGTGGAAAGATCTTACCGACTCGGTTAACTCCATGGCCGGTAACCTGACCGCCCAGGTAAGAAACATCGCCGAGGTGACGACTGCTGTCGCCCGCGGCGATCTCTCGCGCAAAATCACGGTGGATGTGAAAGGCGAAATTCTGGAGCTGAAAGACACCATCAACACCATGGTGGATCAACTCAACGCGTTCGCCGGTGAAGTGACGCGCGTGGCACGTGAGGTTGGCACCGAGGGCAAGCTCGGCGGACAGGCACAGGTGCCAGGCGTCGCCGGCACGTGGAAGGACCTTACCGACAACGTCAATTTCATGGCCAGCAATTTGACCGGCCAGGTGCGTAACATCGCCGAAGTGGCGACTGCCGTGGCCCGCGGCGATCTCTCGCGCAAGATTACGGTGGACGTTAAAGGCGAAATTCTGGAGCTGAAAGACACCATTAATACCATGGTGGAACAATTGCGGTCCTTCGCCTCCGAAGTGACGCGCGTCGCCAGAGAGGTCGGAACGGACGGGAAGCTGGGAGGGCAGGCGCAGGTACCCGGCGTTGGCGGCACCTGGAAAGATCTAACCGACTCGGTCAACTCCATGGCCAGCAACCTCACCGGCCAGGTGCGCAACATTGCCGAGGTCGCCACCGCCATCGCGACGGGCGATTTGTCCAAGAAGATTACCGTCAACGTAAGCGGTGAGATTCTTCTCCTGAAAGACACCATCAACACCATGGTGGACCAACTGAATGCATTTGCCGGCGAGGTGACGCGTGTCGCCCGCGAGGTCGGGTCAGAAGGCAGGCTGGGCGGCCAGGCCAACGTGCCCGGCGTCGCCGGCACCTGGAAAGATCTAACCGACTCGGTCAACTCGATGGCCGGAAATCTGACCGCGCAGGTACGCAATATTGCCGAGGTCACAACGGCTGTCGCGCGTGGCGATCTGTCGCGCAAAATCACGGTTGACGTGAAGGGTGAAATTCTTGAGTTGAAGAACACCATCAATACCATGGTGGATCAACTCAATGCGTTTGCCGCTGAAGTCACGCGCGTCGCCCGCGAGGTCGGCACAGATGGCAAACTCGGCGGCCAGGCACAGGTCCCAGGCGTAGCCGGCACCTGGAAAGATCTCACCGACAATGTCAACGTAATGGCGGCCAACCTCACCGAGCAGGTCCGCGGCATCGTTAAAGTAGTCACCGCGGTTGCCAATGGAGCCCTCACGCAAAAGTTAACCGTGAACGCTAAGGGCGAGGTCGCGGCGCTCGCTGAAACCATTAACAACATGACCGACACACTCGCTACCTTCGCCGACCAGGTGACCACCGTCGCGCGCGAAGTCGGGGTCGAGGGCCGCCTGGGCGGCCAGGCCAATGTGCCCGGGGCGGCCGGTACCTGGAAAGATCTAACCGGAAACGTAAACCTGCTGGCCGACAATCTCACCAATCAGGTACGCGCAATTGCGGAAGTAGCCACCGCCGTGACCCAGGGCGATCTCACCCGCTCCATCCAGGTAGAGGCCAGGGGCGAAGTCGCGGAATTGAAAGACAACATCAACACCATGATCAACAACCTCCGCCTGACCACGGAGCGCAATACTGAGGAGGACTGGCTCAAGACCAACCTGGCCCGATTCACAGGCATGCTGCAAGGCCAGCGCGACCTCACCACCGTTGGTAAAACCCTGCTATCCGAACTCGCTCCGCTGGTGAATGCGCATCAAGCCGTTATCTATCAGATGGAAACCGAGGACGAGAAAAAGTTGGTACTGCTTTCCGCCTACGCTGGCGACAGCGACGGCCATCTGCGGCGGGTCGAACTGGGCGAGGGGCTGGTCGGTCAATGCGCGACCGAAAAACGGCGCATCCTGATCAGAGATCTCGAAGACAGCAAAGTAACCATCCGCTCCGGGCTCTTTGAGGCTGTTCCGCGCAACGTTATTGTCTTACCCGTCTTGTTCGAGGATCGCGTAAAGGCGGTCATCGAGCTCGCTTCTTTGGGAGTCTTCACGGCTTCGCATCTGGCGTTTCTTGAACAGCTAACTGCCGGCATTGGCATCGTGCTCAACAGCATCGAGGCCACCATGCAAACCGAAGGCCTGTTGAAGCAATCGCAGCAACTGGCGACCGAACTGCAGATGCAGCAAAAAGAGCTGCAACAGAAAAACGAGCAGCTCGCACAAAAAGCACAGCAGCTGGCCGAACAGAATGCAGAAGTTGAGCGCAAGAACCAGGAGATTGAGCAGGCCAGGCGCGAACTGGAAGGCAAAGCCAAGGAACTGGCTCTTACCTCCAAGTACAAATCTGAGTTCCTGGCCAATATGTCGCATGAGCTACGGACGCCTCTCAACAGCATCCTGGTATTGGGCCAGCATCTGGGAGACAATCCGGATGGAAATCTGACCGGCAAGCAGGTGGAGTTTGCCCGCACCATTCATGGAGCCGGCACCGACCTGCTGAATCTCATCAGCGATATCCTGGATCTTTCCAAGATCGAATCCGGCACCGTCTCCGTAGAAGCCGAAGAAGTGTTCTTCGCCAGCCTGCTCGATATGATCGGGCGTCCCTTCCGCCACGAAGCAGAAAACCGCAACCTCGACTTTGAGCTGCTTGCCGATCCCCGGCTCAACAGAAGCCTCATCACCGATTCCAAACGTTTGCAGCAAGTGCTCAAGAACCTGCTGTCCAACGCCTTCAAATTTACCGAGAAGGGTGGCGTGCGCCTCTCCGTTTCTGTCGCTGAGAAGGGATGGAGCAATGATCACCCGATACTAAGCAGGGCAAACGCAGTCATCGCGTTCGAGGTTGCGGATACTGGCATTGGCATCCCCCAGGAAAAGCAACGCATTATTTTCGAAGCTTTTCAGCAGGCGGATGCAGGTACCAGTCGCAAGTACGGTGGCACCGGGTTAGGATTGGCCATCAGCCGCGAGCTTGCCGGCCTGCTTGGTGGTGAGATTCAATTGCGCAGCGCTCCCAACCATGGCAGCACTTTTACCCTCTACCTGCCACAGATTTACAGCGGGCCCTCTGCCTTAGCCGTGAAGTATCCGGATGGCCAGAACTCCGCACCCAGCATCCCGCTTGAGCTCTTGAAAACTTCGCTGGCTGAGTTGCCAGCGGAGCAAATTCCAGATGATCGGGAGAATCTCGAGGAGGGCGATGCGTCGTTACTGATCGTCGAAGACGATCCGCACTACGCTCGCATCCTCCGCGATCTCTCCCGCGAAAAGGGCTTTAAGGTTCTGGTCGCTACCCGGGGCGCTGAGGCGCTCGCGCTGGCCCGCGAATTTCATCCCGCCGCGGTGTCGCTCGATGTGTTCCTTCCCGACATGCTCGGCTGGACCGTTCTCAATCACTTGAAGCAAGACCCAGCGACACGTCATATTCCAGTGCAAATGTTGACCCTCGATGAAGACAAGGGACACGGGCTCGCCCGCGGCGCCTTTGCCTTCATCACCAAGCCAGTAACCACCGAGGGTCTTAACGGCGCGATCACGCGCATTAAAGAATACGCTGCTCCACGCCGCAAACGGCTCCTCGTCGTTGAAGATAATCCCGCCGAACAGTTGAGTATTCGCGAACTTCTGGGAGATGAAGACATCGATGTCATCGTCGCCACCACAGGCCGCGAAGCTTTGGCGGCATTAACAGTACAGCCCTACGATTGTGTCGTTCTCGATCTCCGCCTCCCCGACATGACCGGCTTCGAGTTGTTGGAGCAGCTGCGCGGTATCTCGGAGCTGAGCGATATGCCAATCGTGGTCTTCACCGGCAAGGAACTCTCGCCCGAAGAAGACGCAAGACTGCACGAGCTGGCCCGCAGCGTGGTCGTTAAGGGGGTCGAATCCCCGGAACGGCTGTTGGATGAGACGGCACTCTTCCTCCATCGTGTGATCGCGGATCTGCCCCAACAGAAGCAAAATATGCTAGACCGGCTCCATCGTTCTGACGACGCTTTGGTGGGGAAGAAAGTGTTGGTGGTGGACGACGATGTGCGCAATATCTTTGCTTTGAGCAGTGTTCTTGAGCGTCGCGGCATGACGGTGCTGACGGCCGGTACCGGAAAGGCTGCCATCGCAACCCTCGCCCTCGTGCCAGACGTGTCAATCGTCCTCATGGATATCATGATGCCTGAAATGGACGGCTACGAGACCATGCAGGTGATACGTCAAAATGCTTCTTTTAGGCGTATGCCGATTATTGCGCTCACGGCCAAGGCGATGAAAGGGGATCGCGAAAAATGCTTGGAGGCGGGTGCATCGGAGTATCTGGCAAAACCGGTGAACACTGAGCAATTGCTCTCCACGCTTCGCATGTGGCTTCACCGATAGTGAATAGACCCACGAAACAGTACGCAAAGGCGATGAAAATGGGTACTTCTGAGGCCGTCAATATTCTTATGGTAGATGATCAGCCCGGCAAGCTGCTCACCTACCAGGCCATATTGCAAGATTTAGGAGAAAACCTCATTTCCGCCAGTTCGGGAAAGGAGGCTTTGGAACTT
Source organism: uncultured Acidobacteriaceae bacterium (assembly GCA_963834445.1). Taxonomy (GTDB): domain Bacteria; phylum Acidobacteriota; class Terriglobia; order Terriglobales; family Acidobacteriaceae; genus PALSA-350. Next base: position 280,169 of record CAWIBU010000008.1, on the reverse strand, counting down.
CTCCTCCAGCGTGATGTCGCCATCATTTTGATGGATGTGAGTATGCCTGAGCTCGATGGCTTCGAGCTAGCGGATCTCATCCGCCAGCACCCGCGCTTTCAAAAAACTGCGATCATCTTTATCTCCGCGGTCCATTTGACCGATATCGATCGTATGAAGGGTTACCAGCGCGGAGCGATGGATTACATCTCCGTCCCGGTTGTCCCCGAGGTCCTGCGAGCCAAGGTAACCGTATTTGCCGACCTGTATCGCAAGTCACGCGAATTGGAGCTGCTAAATCGCGAACTGGAGCAGCGGGTGTTGGCGCGCACCGAACAGCTGCGCGAAAGCGAAGAGCACGTGCGGACGCTCAACGAACAGCTGCAACAGCGCGTCGCAGAACTCGAAACCGTCATGAAAGTTTTGCCCGTCGGCGTTTCTGTTGCCCACGATCCTCATGGCCATTTCGTGACCGAAAACGCTGCCCTGAAACAATTGCTTGAACTGGAGCGCCTCGAAAGCCCAGCTTCAGACGACAATGAGAGTGGCAACGCAGCCTACGAAATCTATTCTGACGGTGAACGTCTCCCGGTGAACGAGCTCCCCCTCCAGCGCGCGGCGGCGACCGGTAAGCCGGTGGGCAGAATCGAACTTGAAATTCGCCCAAAGAGTGGGCGGGTGCTACAAACCCTAATGAGCGCCAATCCGCTGTTCGATGACTCCGGCAAGGTTCGCGGCGCGGTCGGCGCGCTCATCGATATAACCGAGCGTAAACGCATGGAGCAGATGTTGCGCGATCGTGCAGACCTCCTCGATCTTGCCTCGGAAGCGATCGTGGTAAGAGACCTCGACGGCACCGTTCTGTTCTGGAATTCCGGCGCGACCGCGCTGTATGGCTTTACCGCCGCAGAGGCTCTGGGCAAAAATCTTCACCAGCTGCTGAACACTCAATTTCCCGTGCCCGACCAGGAGATAAAAGCCGCCATCTCCGCGGGAAAACGATGGGAGGGCAACCTCGTTCAATCTACGAAGGATGGTCGCGAGGTGGTTGTTGCCTGTCGAAAGATTCTTCAACGCGATGGCAGCAAACCGCGCGTAGTCCTGGAGATTTGCCGCGATATCACGGCGACCCTGCAGGCCGAAGAAGCGCTTCGCAAATCAGAAAGGCTTGCTGCCATGGGGAGAATGGCAGGGATCGTGGCCCATGAAATTAATAATCCACTCGAGGCTGTTCTCAATATCTTTTATCTGCTGCAGAGACATCCCTCTCTGGATCCTGAGGCCAGGCGCTATGCCACGATGGCGGAGCAGGAGCTCCTGCGCGTTTCGCACATAACCAAACAGACACTGAGCTTTTATCGTGAATCGGCTCAGGCGATCGCAGTCTCGATTTCCGGGCTCCTTGATGACATCCTGGAGCTGCAATCGCGTCAATTACAATCCGGCGGGATTATTGTCGAGCGACGGTATGGCTCGGGTGAGATGGTCCAGGGCTTTCCGGTAGAGTTGAAGCAGGTGTTTTTAAACCTGATTGCTAATGCGATTCAGGCAATGCCGGGCGGTGGTTGCCTGCGGGTTCACATACAGCGCTCCTATCGAGCGGCGACCCCAACCGCGGGGGTCCGCGTCTCGATTCTGGATACTGGTTCGGGCATCAAGGCCGATGAGGCTAAGCGCCTGTTTGAACCGTTCTTTACCACTAAATCTACCAAGGGAACCGGGCTGGGCCTCTGGATTTGTAAAGGAATCGTCGAAAAGTATGAAGGCACGATAAAGTTTCGCAGCATGAGCTTCCCCGGCAAAAACGTCACCTGCTTTTCAGTTTTTATCCCTGCTCCGGCCGTAGGCGAAGACACATCCATTCCTTTAGTTTCGAACGTTGGCGCTGCGACCCCGGCGATGGATTGCAATCCGTAAGGATTACTGTTCTTTGTAAGCTCGCGGCGCCAGCATCTCCTTCAGGTAGTCGTGGGTGCCGGGGATGCGCTCCAGGTGGGGATTCTTGAGTCCTCCGGCGTATTCGATCTCGTGGGTTTCCACGGAATTAAAATTACGCACAACCAAAGAGATCCTGCCGTTGCGGGGATGGGCAATCGCGTCGCTCAGCACATCGGTCGAGAACGCTTGCCCGTCCACTGAGAGAATGGTCATGTGCGGTCCCAGGCCCGCGGCGTAGCCCGGCGTCCCCGGATGTACATCCAGAATCGTTCCCGTGGGCGAGTAGAAAAAGCCTAAGGAATATAACGCCCGCACGAGCGGGTTAAAGTCTCCAATGACGGGGTAATCGTTGGGGGTTGCGTTGTATACCAGCCGCCAGCCCGCCGCCTCCAGACCTTCTGTCGGCGGCTTATCGTTCACCTGGTAGATGAGGGTCTCAAAGAAAGTGTGCCAGTCATAGGGGCATATTGCGGAGAGCCCGGCTTCGACGTCTTCGCGCGTGTAAGGAACGACAATCAGACCCGTGTTGCGCTGGCCAAAAAAGGCACGCAGAAAGTCGTCGAGCGTACGGCGATCCTGCGACTGTTCGCGGATAATGGTGTCGACCCGCAGCCAGACAAACGCCCCTTCATCGTAGTAGTCCTGGTGGCGCCGGAGCGAAGTCCATCCGTAGTCGTTATGGCGCAGTATCCAGTTTGCCGTTGCCGTGTCGACCAGCGGACTGGTTGCGCGACCGGCCTCATGCGCGCTCAGCGCCGCCGCCCGCGCGATATATTCGCGCATGTAGGCATCGTCGTTGAAGCCGGCACGCGTCGACAGCAGCATGCCTATGTATGAATTTAGTCCCTCGTATACCCAGAGCAGCGATGCCCGCTCCGGACCCTGGTAGTCGGGTTTAGAGTAGAGCTCCGCGGGTCGCCGGTATTTGCCATCCCAGGAGTGCGATTGTTCGTGAGCCAGCAGCCCCCAGCCGAATTTCTCCAGCTCCGCTTGCTTCGACAGGCCGGCGTCGCCGATGGCGTCCCAGGGTGAGTCCTCGTGCTCCAGGCCGTCGAAGGGGAGCGCGTCACTTTGCGAGACCAGAAAATGCATGGTCTGCCAATGGCGGAATCCGAACATTGCCTGGTCCTGGTCGACCAGATTGGCAAACAACCTGGTGGCATGGGCGTCGTCGGCGGTGTCGACGGCTGCCTGGCTATCCCCGGTAACGTCCAGCTCCGCCGGCCACGCCGCTTTCAGGGGCATCGCGCGGAAGAACTCGCCGGCCAGTATCGGAGAATCGATCAGGCGTTCGAGCGAGACCGGGGCGAACGTGATGCGCCCGCCGTTCTGGCTCGTGACCTGCAGCGAGCTGCCCTGTTTCCACTTGGGCGGCAGTGTGATCGATGGCTCGATCATGAGAGCTCGTTTGTCGATGCCGCGGGGGTAGAGGACAGCCGTGCTCCACGCCAGCAGCAGTTGGCGATCAGAAATCGTATTTTCCAGCAGCACATCGAAGTCGACGGATACGCTATTGCTGTTAGCCGGAACTTCCACGTGAAAGGTGTTGATATCGTCGGCATCGCGGACCCAGGGGAGGGTCGCCTCGCCCGCGTGAATGCGGAGCGCGGCAAAGTTCTGAATAGGGCCGGTTGGTCCATGTTCTCCTGGGATCCAACGGGGATAGGCGAGGGAAAGGGGGCCGGGCTCGACGTGAATCTCTTCGTGTACAAAGCCGATGCGGCGCGCGGCCTGGGTTTCGTCGACCATCAAGGTCATGGTGGGCGTTACCGCGGTTTGCGCAGAGACAGTCGTGGCGCAAACCGCGAGCACGATACAGGGCAGGCATTGCGAAGAAAGCCACGCGATCAAGGTCGGTCCTCCCGCAATCGGTTGCAGGTTCTGCTATGGGGTTGAAGGCCGATCCAGAATAGCAAGAGATCGTGTTTGGTACATTTGTTCGAACGGCTTAACATGCCTCAGCGGCCGCGCACGGGTGTGTACAGTCACAGGGAGGTCACCCGCATGGGTTATCAGTCACGCCGCAGTTTCCTGAGCAATACAGGACTTGCCCTCGCAGCTCTCGCCTCGCGGCCGGCGTGGCCGAAGATTATCGGGGCCAACGATCGCATCAACGTCGCCGTCATCGGTCTGGGCGCGCGCGGATCAGACCATCTCAATCTCCTGCTGCAGCATCGCGCGAACAAACCCGATATCGAGATCGTCGCCCTCTGCGACGTCTACCAAAAGCGCCTGAGCATGGCGTCCAGGAAGGCGCCCGCTGCCAAAACCTACGTCCATCATCAGGAGATCCTCCAGCGTTCCGATGTCGACGCCATCTTCACCGCAACCCCCGATCATTGGCACGCGCCTATCACTCTTGCGGCCATGGAAAGCGGCAAGGATGTCTACGTGGAAAAACCCATGACCCATACCGTCGAAGAGGGCAAGGTTGTCGCCCACCGTGCCCGGCAGCTCAAGCGCGTGGTACAGGTCGGCGTGCAGGGTCTCTCCTGGAATCGCTGGCCCAAAATTCGCGAAATCATCAGGTCCGGCATGATCGGACAAGTAGTCGAGGTCGAAGGAACCTACAGCCGCAACGCTCCCGGCGGCGATTGGAACAGCGGCGAATTCTGGTCGATCGATCCCGCTGCCGGACCGGATGCCTCCGGCGAAGAACATATCGATTGGCAGCAGTGGATCGGCTCTGCTCCGCATCGTTCCTTCGATGCCGATCGCTTCTTCCGCTTTCGCAAATACTGGGACTACTCCGGCGGCATCGCCACCGACCTGCACTACCATATCGTCACGCCTCTCACCATGGCAGTTGCGAAAGAGTTTCCCACCCGCGTCTCCGGAATGGGGGGCAAATGGGTTTATGACGACAAACGCGAAGTGCCCGACACGTTTCTGACGGCGGCTGATTATCCCAGCAAGTGGTCCCTGACCGTGCAGTCTTCGCAGGTCAACGAAAATGGGCCAGCCACCATGATTCGTGGCACCAAGGCCACCATCCATCTGAGCGACGAGTGGGAGGGGCCGCCTTCCCGCCAGTACAGTTACGCCGACATCATTCCCGAGTCCTCTTATGTCGATGAGTTCGTCAAGCAGAATCACGATTCCATGGTGCGTGTCGACGGAGTCGGCAACGAAGGCGACCTGAAGCACGTGGATAACTTCTTCGATTGTGTGCGAACCCGCAAACAGCCGAACTGCCATGCCGACCTGGGCTATCGCGCGTTGATCGCCACTGACTTGTCGGTACGTTCTTACAGATATGGAAAAATGTACTACTTCGACTCTGAAAAAGAGGTGGTGACTGAGAAGTCCTGAGCGCGGAGAGTGTGCCCTGATATCTCCAGACCACAAACGTTGGGTGGCCCATTCAAGCCCGCTTTTGGCTTGAGTGGGATGCGCCAGGGTGAGTGGCTTCAAGCATAGGATTCTGCATTGGGGCCAAATTATCTCACCCAGGCAATGGATCACGCGGCATGAGTCACTGCTAAAACAATTTGAGGAAGACTATGAGAATACGTCTGCGTTGTCATACCGCCTTGACTGCACTGGGCGGGCTTGCGATAGCCGGAGCAATGGCTGCCGCCCAGCCCCCCGCGAAAGCGATCCTCGGCCGATGGGACTTGACGATCACAACTCCCACCGGGGAACTGCCATCGTGGATTGAAGTTTCTGCCGAACAGGGAACACCGAAGATCGTAATGGTCGGAGTGACCGATCACGCCACGCCGCTTAAGACCTTTTCTGTCAAAGGGCCGGCCATCGAGTTCGTCTCGCCCAAAGGGGAAGAAGGCTTTCGTGCCGATATGACCTTCCAGGGTAAGCTGGCCGGTCGCGACCTCGAAGGCACGGTCACCGATCCCGTCGGAACCGTCTGGCATTGGAAAGGTGTGCCGGCGCCCTCACTCAAGCGCACCGGCCCCATCCGCTGGGGCAAGCCGGTTTCCTTATTCAACGGCAAAGACCTTACTGGCTGGGTGCCGCGCAACCCGAGTAAGGGGGGCGCCTGGAAAGTGGATAACGGCACGCTGGTCAAAGAGGGTAACGGTTCTGACCTGCTCAACACCAAGAAGTTCGAAGACTTCAAGCTGCACATTGAATTCAACTGTGGGGTCAACGCCAACAGCGGCGTCTTTCTGCGTGGCCGCTACGAGGTTCAGGTGGAGACTGAGTCGGCTAAGGAACCCAATAGTCATCACACCGGTGGTGTCTACGGCTTTCTCGATCCAGTGCCCGAGCAACCGCGTCGCCCGGACGTTTGGCAGACCTTCGACATCACGCTGGTCGGGCGCACCGTCACCGTGATTCAGAACGGTATCACTGTGATCGACCACAAAGAGATCCCTGGGATCACTGGTGGCGCCCTCGACAGCCACGAAGGTTTACCCGGGCCGATTTACCTGCAGGCCAGTGAAGTTGGCCGTGTCGCCTATCGAAATATCGTGGTTACGCCGGCGATTCACCCATAGAGAGTTGCCGCAGCCAGCCTCCGTCCTAACCACTAAGGGTGGGTGGCCCATTCAAGCCTTCCGATGGCTTGAGTGGGATTCGCAGTCGCGCAACCTGGGACACTGTACGCGTCTCCTTTCCAGCGTGTGCGGCTTTCTGTAAGGAAAGCCGCATGAAGGTCGGCGAGCGCACTCAGCTTCACAGGAAATCCGAAGAAATCGGCCACCCACCCTTTGGTCAGGACGGAACGAGATCCTTGAATGAACGGCGCTATGAGTGACGCAATACACGCGTGTACTGCGTCATTCATAACGTCCTGTTATGTTTTCAAGCCTCAGTCCCGCAGGGACGACTGAAAGTAGCCCAGGATGAAATCCTGGGTAAACAAGGACAAAAGAGAGCAGTCCCGAAGGGACGGCTGATGATTACCCAGGATGAAATCCTGGGAGGGTTGCTCCGTCAACAATGGACCTCGTCCTTCTCAACTCAGCCGTCCCTACGGGGCTGGTCTGTTTTCGCTTTCCCTACCCAGGATTTCGTCCTGCGCCCGATAGGTTGGCAAACATATTGAATGTTATGAGTGACGCACCACGCTAGCTAGTGTGCCAGCCGATCCAGATCCATGTTCAGCAGCAGCACATTCACCCGCGGTTCTCCCAAAAAACCGAACTGGCGTCCCTGCACGTGGCGTTGCACCAGGTCACGAACGGTCGCGACCGGCAGATGCCGGGCGCTGGCTATGCTCTCGACCTGGAACATGGCTGCAGCAGGGGAGATATCGGGGTCAAGCCCGGACGCGGAGGCGGTCACCAGATCGATTGGCACCGGCGTGCTCTTGTTCTCCGCGGAATAGCTCGCGATATCGCCGTCGATGCGCGTGACCAGCTTCTGATTCGAAGCTGCCAGATTTGAGGCGCCCGAAGAAGTAGCGTCATAGCCGCTGCCGGCCGCCGAAGGTCGCCCATGAAAATACCGGGCGCCGGTAAAGCTCTGCCCGATCAGCGCGGAACCAATCACCTGACCGTTGCTGACAATCAACCCTCCATCGGCCTTTGCAGGCATGAATACGTGGGCGAATGCGGTCATGGCCAGCGGATACAGAACACCCAGCAGCACCGTGGTCAACAGCGTAAAGCGAATGGCAATCTTGAGTTCAGCGCGCAACATAAACTACCTCGTCAGGACAAGCCCAGGCCGGTTAAACAGATATCGATCACCTTGATGCCGATGAAGGGCACGATCACTCCGCCCACGCCGTAAAGCAGCAGGTTGCGCCGCAACAAGGCCTGCGCCGATCGCGGCTGATACGCCACCCCGCGCAGCGCCAACGGGATGAGCGCAATGATGATCAGTGCGTTGAAGATCACGGCGGAGAGAATCGCCGAATGGGGCGTGCTCAAGTGCATGATGTTCAACTGATTGAGCACCGGAAACACACCGGCAAACATGGCCGGAATAATGGCGAAATACTTGGCGACATCGTTGGCGATGGAGAAAGTCGTCAGCGCGCCGCGCGTCATCAACAACTGCTTGCCGATCTGCACGATTTCAATCAGCTTGGTCGGGTTCGAATCCAGATCGACCATGTTGCCGGCTTCTTTGGCAGCCTGCGTGCCCGAGTTCATCGCAACCCCCACATCGGCCTGAGCCAGTGCCGGGGCGTCGTTGGTGCCGTCGCCGGTCATCGCGACCAGCTTCCCCTTGGCTTGTTCGCGACGGATCAAATCCATCTTGTCCTTGGGCTTTGCTTCCGCCAGAAAGTCGTCGACGCCGGCCTCGCGCGCAATCACTGCTGCGGTCAACGGATTGTCGCCGGTGATCATGATGCTGCGAATGCCCATCGCGCGCAGCCGCGCGAGCCGTTCCTTCAATCCACCTTTGACGATGTCTTTTAGATAGATCACGCCCAGGGCAGTCGAGTTCTCCGCAACTACCAGCGGCGTTCCCCCCATGCCCGCAATCTGTTCCACGCTCTCGCGTACTTTCTGGGGCAGGTTCGAGCCCTGCTCGGCGAGGTACCGGGTGATGGCGTCGACCGAGCCCTTGCGGATCACGTGGCCGGCAAAATTGACACCAGACATGCGCGTCTGCGCGCTGAAGGGAACAAACTCCGCATGCAGGGCATTCATGTCCCGGCCGCGCAGGCCGTATTGTTCCTTGGCCAGCACGACGATCGAACGGCCCTCGGGCGTTTCGTCGGAGAAGGAAGAAAGTTGGGCCGCGTCGGCCAGCCTCTCTGCGCTGACATTGGGCGCGGGAATGAACTCGGTCGCCTGGCGATTGCCCAGCGTGATGGTTCCGGTCTTATCCAATAACAATGTATCGACGTCGCCCGCGGCTTCGACCGCGCGGCCAGACATGGCGAGCACGTTGTACTGCACCAGCCGGTCCATCCCGGCGATGCCGATCGATGACAGCAAACCACCGATGGTGGTGGGGATAAGACACACCAGAAGCGAGACCAGCACAAAGATGGTTTGCGGCGCCTGCGAATAAACCGCGATCGGTTGCAGGGTGGCGACCGCCAGCACAAAGATGATCGTCAGCCCGGAGAGCAGAATGCTCAGCGCAATTTCGTTAGGCGTTTTTTGCCGTTGCGCGCCTTCGACCAGGGCGATCATGCGGTCTAAAAAAGTCTCACCCGGATTGGACGTGATGCGCACCATGATCCAATCCGACAGCACTTTCGTTCCGCCCGTAACTGCGGAGCGATCGCCGCCTGCTTCGCGAATGACCGGCGCCGACTCTCCGGTGATGGCCGATTCATCCACCGAGGCCACCCCTTCGATCACCTCGCCGTCTCCCGGAATGTAGAGGCCGGCCGCGACATAAATAATGTCGCCGGAGCGCAGGGCTGCGCTCGACACTTCTTCTCTCGCTCCGTCCTTGTCTGCCGACTTGAGACGAACCGCGACGGTCTCGCCCTTGGCTTTGCGCAGCGTGTCGGCCTGCGCTTTGCCGCGGCCCTCCGCCATGGCCTCGGCAAAATTGGCGAAGATCACGGTGAACCATAGCCATAGCGTGATCTGCAGGTTGAAGGCGAAGCTGCCCTTGTGCCCGATCACACCCTGGATGAGCAACACGGTGGTGAGCACGCTGCCAATTTCCACTACCAGCATCACCGGGTTCTTCACCATCAGACGCGGATCGAGCTTGCGCAGGGAGCCGAGCGCCGCCTGACGCATGATCCCGCCGTTCCAGAGACTGAGTCTTTCTGCCATGTCACTACTCCGCTGCCGTTACTAAAAGGTTCTGCCTGCGTGCAGCTGCAGGTGTTCGAGAATGGGTCCAAGCGAGAGGGCGGGGAAGAACGTCAGCGCGCCGACGATCAGAATCACGCCCACCAGCAGCACCGTGAACAACGTGGTGTTGACGGGGAACGTGCCGGAAGACGGGGGAACGCTTTTCTTTTGCGCCAGGTTGCCGGCCAGCGCCAGCATCGGCACCTTCATCAGAAAGCGGCCGGCCAGCATATTGAAGGCCAGCGTCAGGTTGTACCAGTTGGTGTTGCTGTTAAGTCCGGCGAATCCGGAACCGTTGTTGCCCGCTGTCGACAGGTAGGCGTAGAGGATCTCGGAGAAGCCATGCGGCCCGTTGTTGTTGAGGCCGGCGAGGGCCACGGGATAGAGCACCGAGACCGCCGTCAACACCAGAATGATGAGGGGGAAGATGAGCACGAACAGCATGGCCAGCTTCACGTCGTAGCCGTCGATCTTCTTGCCCAGGTACTCAGGCGTTCGCCCCACCATCAGGCCGGCGATGAACACCGCGAGCACGACGAAGATGAGCATGCCGTAGAGGCCGGAGCCGACTCCGCCGAACACCACTTCGCCGAGCATGATGTTGACCATCAGCACCATGCCCCCGAGCGGGGTAAACGAATCATGGGAGGCGTTGGTGGCGCCGCAGCTGGTGTCGGTGGTGCTGGTGGCGAACAGCGCGGACTGAGAGACGCCGAACCGTTGTTCCTTGCCTTCCATATTGCCGATCTTCTGATCGACGCCATGTAACAGTGGATGTGGCTGCGACTCCGCCCAGTAGCAGCAGACATACGCGGCCACGAACAGGATGGCCATGGCGGCGAACACGGCCCAGCCGTGACCCGCTGAGCCAGTCATCTTGCCCAGCGTCACCGTCAACGCAGCCGGGATCAACAGGATCAATTCGATCTCAAGCCAGTTGCTGAAGGGGGTGGGGTTTTCAAACGGATGCGCGCTGTTGGCGTTGAAGAAGCCGCCGCCGTTGGTGCCCAGCTCTTTGATGGCTTCTTGCGAAGCGACCGGTCCCTGGGCCAGCACCTGGGGCGTAGCGCCGTGCTGCAAGGGGGTGACGGTGGTGTACGCCTTAAGGTTCTGCACCACGCCCTGACCGATCAGCACGGGTGCGACGACCAGGCAGATAGGGAGCAGGATCCACAGGATGGCGCGCGTGGTATCGACCCAGAAGTTGCCGATGGTGGCACTCTGTTTGCGTGCGATGCCGCGCACCAGGGCGACTGCGACGGCGATACCGATGGCCGCGCTTAAGAAGTTGTGGTAGCTGAGGCCGGCCATTTGCGTGAAATAGCTCATGGTGGTCTCAGGCGTGTAGGCCTGCCAGTTGGTGTTGGTGGTGAACGAGACCGCGGTGTTGAGGGCGAGCGCGGGCGAAACACCGGCCAGATGCTGCGGATTCCACGGCAACAGCGCCTGGGCGCGTTCGATCACGTAGGTCAGCAGCAGGGAGACGAAGCTGAAGACCAGCATGGCGACGGAGTATTGCTGCCAGCTCATTTCCTGTTCGGCGCGGATGCCGCAGGCGCGATAGAGCAGCCTTTCGACGGGGCGTAGCACGGGATCGAGGAACGTCTTTTCTCCCTGCAGCACGCGGGCGATGTACAGGCCCAGCGGTCTCATCAGCAGCAGCAGTACAGCGAAGAAGACGGCAAACTGCAGCCAGCCATTGGCGGTCATGACTAAAATTTCTCCGGGAACAACAGTGTGATCACCAGGTAGATCAGGGTCGCGACGGTAAGGATCAGCACAACGATCGTGGTGTCAGACATATCTACCTCAACTTCTCGCAACCGCGGATGTACAGCAGCGCAACGGCGAAGAAAGCGATTGCGAACAAAACCATCAGGACATCCAGCATGGGTCGCTCCATCTATAAGTGGAACGCTGCCTGACTAAGGAGGGTGTAAGCGAGAGATAAGGAATTCATAAAGACGTGGGGGACGGGAGAGATGGATGAAAAAGTGCGGACTAAGCTGATTAAGTTACTTTCCGGTTACGATGGGGTTCTGCCGGCCCCATCCTGGCTGCAGATCGGTACTGCAAGGTAACTTAATGATCTTAAAGCTCTTTCAGCTCATATATTTTTGGCGGCAGCCGTGGTTCGCCGCCGGCCGACCCACGAGGGGTAGACCGGGCAAGAATCCCGGAGAATGAGTGTCCAAAACGCAGCATCGTCAACAACCCTTCATGGGACAACCATCTCCTTTGTCGTCCCGAGCGGCTGACTCGCCAGTCGGCAAGTTAAGCATGGAATGAACGCGGTGAGCGCTTGCTTTTAAACCCGTCCCCCCAAACAAATTTGTCATCCCGACCGTAGCGTACCCGGATTCCTGTTTCGCCATGTCAGACAGATCCACGTGTGCGGCTTTCATTAAGGAAAGCCGCATGAAGTTCGCCAGCGCCATCAACTTCGACAGGAATTCGGGGGAGCGAAGTGGAGGGATCTGCGGTGCGCCTTTCCCCCAAACCAAGGCCCTCCAAGTGAGCTCGCAAATCCGGCCCCAGCCATTTTGTTCATTAGGGAGCGCAGCCGAGGGATCTGCGGTGAGCCTAAACGACAAACGAAGGCCCTGCGAGTGAACTCGCAAATCCTGCTCGAACGTCTTGTGTTCCGGAGCGACAGGTGTCTGAAACAAGAACAAACCGCTTGGTCTGAATTTGCGAGCTCACTCGGAGGGCCTTGGTTTGGGAGAAAGGCGCACCGCAGATCCCTCGGCTTCGCTCGGGATGACAAATTTGCTTGAGGGACGGGTTTGAAAAGCAAACGCTCTCCGCGTTCATTCCATCCTTAACTTGCCGCAGGCAAGTCAGCCGGTCGGGATGACAAAGGGGAGGGGCGTGCTCCCATGAAGGGTTGTTGCCGCAGTGGTCGTTGCTCCGCTACGCTGCGCTCGGAAGTGTTGTGGCGGATGAACGTAAAACCGGAGCGGCTCGGAAAGCTAATTTGGACAAGACAGTCCCGGAGCCAACCTTATCGTTGCTGATCGGTCCTATTCAGGCACGCCTTCGGGCAGGAAGCGGTAGCCGACCCAGGGCTCGGTTTGGATGTATTGCCGGGGTCCCTCGGCCTCCAACTTGCGGCGCAGCTGGCCGATAAAGACCCGCAGGTACTCCGGTTGGTGGGCAGACTGCCCCCCCCACACGGCGGTCAACAGGGCGCGGTGGGTGAGCGCCTTGCCGGCATTGCGCGCCATGAAGAGCAGCAGCTCGAACTCGGTCGGCGTCAGGTGCAGGGCGTTGCCGCCTACGGTCGCCACATGAGCGGAGGCATCCACGGTAAAGTCGCCGATCTCAATGGGCGCGTCCACCGTGCGCTCCGGCGCGCGGCGCAGGTGGGCGCGCACCCGGGCCAGCAATTCCTGAATACTGAAGGGCTTGGTCACGTAGTTGTCGGCGCCGGCATCGAGCGCTTCCACCTTCGCGTGCTCCTGGTCGCGCACAGACAAGACAATGATGGGAATCTTTGACTTGCTGCGCACCCGACGGCACAAGTCCACCCCACTCACCTCGGGCATCATCAGGTCGGTGACAATCAGGTCCGGGCTCCACTCCTCAAAGAGCACCAGAGCCTCTTCAGGATCGTTCGCGGCGCGCACGTCATAGCCCTGCGCGGATAGCGCGGTGCGCAGCACGCGCGTGATTTGTGCCTCATCATCGACCACCAGGACTCGTTCTGCCATTTGCACCCTTTGGGATATGATCGCCCCGTATGCGTCTCGCGCGGGCCCGGTTGCTCATCGTTCGCTATGTGACCATGGCCGCAGCCGCCCTGCTGGTGGTGCTGGTCTATCGCAGAATACTCCACGTGAACCAGACCACGGTGGCGCTCACCTTTCTGGTGATGGTGCAACTGGCGGCTTTTAGCTGGGGGCTGGTCTACTCCGTCTGCCTCTCCCTCGGCTGCACGCTCCTCTATAACTATTACTTTTTGCCCCCTATCGGCAGCTTCACCATTGCCGACCCGCAGAACTGGATCGCGCTGTTTTCCTTTCTGGCTTCGGCTATTTTCATCAGCAGGATCTCGGAAAGCGAACGCCGGCAGACCGTGGTCACCGAAGCGCGGCGCAGCGAGATGGAACGTCTCTACGAGTTCAGTAACCAGTTATTAATGGAAGAGAATCTGCACGACGTGGCGCGGCACGCGCCGCACGTCGTGGCGTCGATCTTCTCCTTCGACGCGGTCATCCTTTATCTCACCGAAGGCGATACCGCCTATTACTCCGATCCGCGCCGCGCTTTCGTCTCGCTGGACGAGCTGCGCGCGGCTGCCCGTCTGCCGGAAGGACCGCGGCCTCGGGCCGCCGGCGTGGCGATCGTTCCCCTGGTGCTGGGCATGCGCGCCAGCGGTTCGATTGCCATGACGACACCCGTTAAGCCGGTCAGGGCCAGCTACTCCGAGGGATTGTATGACGCCATCGGTGGCCTGTTGGCGATCGCGCTGGAGCGGGCGACGGCGATTGACCGCTTCAGCCGGGTCGAGGCGGCGCGCGAAGGCGAACGCCTGCGCAGCGCGTTGCTTGATTCCGTCACCCATGAGCTGCGCACACCGTTGACCGCGATTCGTGCGGCGGCGACCAGTTTGTTATCGCAGCCCTCGCTGGCCGAGAGCCAGCGACAGGAGATGTTTTCGATTCTCGATGAAGAGAGCGCGCGGCTCGATCGCCTGATTGGGCAGGCCGTCGAGATGGCGCAGCTCGATGCCGACGGCATCCAGGTACGGCCCCGTGCGCAACAGCTACAGGAAGTAATCGACATCGCGCTCGAAGATTGCCATGGGCTGCTGCGCGGGCGCCCGGTCACCGTCGAGCTGCCCGCGGCCATGCCCGCCATCGCGCTCGATCGGGAATTGGTGCGCCGGGTACTGCGGCATCTGCTGGAAAATGCAGCCCGCTATTCTCCCCCGGGGTCACCCGTGGTCATCCGGGCCGCGCTCGAACCGGGACGGCTGCTGGTAAGCATCATTGACCAGGGGCAGGGGATCGACGACGCGGAGCAGGCTTATATTTTCGACAAGTTTTATCGCGGCAGCCGGCAACGCCTCTTGCACGGCACGGGCATGGGGCTGGCCATTGCCAGGGCGATTTTGCGCGCCCACGGCGGTGGCATCGAGGTGGTGAGTCATCGTGACCAGGGAGCGACATTTACCTTCTGGCTGCCGCTCGCGGCCGCCTGATACGGGAAACTTCCGTTCCCGAAGCGCAAAAGGGACCGAAATTTTCCCCACAACTTTGTTACGGAGATCGGGTCGGCACGTACGTTAGTGGTGTGAAGGGTCGTTTGTGGAAAGCTTTCCCCTACCACGAAGCTCCGGGTGCCCCACCCTTTGCGTTTTTTGCAAAGGGGGGGACCAAACACAGCCCGTCCGACATTCTTGGATCCCACCTTCGCCAAATGAGCGAAGGATGGGGCACCCGGAGCTTCGTGGCCGGAGAAAGGTTTTAAGAACGGCTGTAATCCTGGATTTCGTTATCTGCGTCTGTGATGGTTTGAATGGTCGGCGCAATCGGTAAAAACCAATCTTTTGGTAAAACCTGCGCAATCACTTCAGCGTAGGGTAAAAACCAATCTTTCGGTCAAAGTTGCAGGGTGAACATAACGTTTTATATATAGTTCGTCTAACGGTTAACGGCGGCTCGCACAAGCGCCCCTGAACAAGGTACGTTGGGAGCTCCGTCTGCTGAGCTCCGACCCTCAAGGAGAAGGCCCTTTGCGCAAATTCTGCAGTATCCTCTCTGCACCTTTCTTATTCCTGTTAACGGTGAGCGCCCTTCCCGTGATGTCGCGGGCCCAGGCAGTTCTTCAGGACCGCATCAGCGACACGATCGAGAGCGCCAATATGGCGGCCATCGCGGGCAGCGTGCATTCGCTGGCCAGACCGGAGTTTGACCAGGGGCTGGCTGACAACGCGAAAGTGCTGCAGGGAATGAGTATCAATTTCAAGCGCTCCGATGCCCAGGAGGCGAACCTGCAGGCGCTGTTGCAGGCGCAGCAGACCCCCGGCTCGCCAAGCTACCACAAGTGGCTGACGCCGGCGCAGTTTGGGCAGCAATTTGGCATGAGCGCGGCCGACATTGCGCGTGTCTCCGCCTGGCTGCAGCAAGAGGGATTCACCGTCACCGGGGTCTCCCAGAGCAGCAACTCGATTCGTTTCACTGGTAGCATCGCGGCGGTCGAGAAAGCGTTCCAGACCCAGATTCACAACTACCACGTGGATGGCGAAATGCATTTTGCCAATGCCACGCCGATCTCGATTCCCAGCGCGCTCGCCGGAACGGTCAACAGCGTGCGCGGACTGAACGACTTCCGGTTAAAGCCGAGAATCCAGTTTGCCAGCCGGCAGTCCGCCAGCGGCCACTTTACCTCGGGAATTTCCGGCACCCATTATGTAGCCCCGGGTGATTTTGCAACCATCTATGATGTAGGTCCACTTTATACCGCCGGCGATACCGGCAAAGGGATCACGGTTGCGGTGGTTGGGCAAACCGATATCGTGCCTGCGGACATTACCGATTTTCGCGCGGCTGCTGGACTCTCCGTCAATAATCCGACGGTGGTTACGGTTCCCGGGACGACACCGTTGTCGGTGGCCGCGGGCGCCGCGTCCAATGACCTGGCGGAAACGGATCTTGACCTGGAGTGGTCGGGTGGTGTGGCCACCGGCGCCTCGATCGTCCTCGTGAACTCTGACAACGTCTTCACTTCGCTGCAATATGCCGTCCAGAACAGCATCAACGGCATCACGGTCCCCATCATCAGCCAAAGCTACGGCGACTGTGAGGCAAATTACCTCACCTCCGATCTCACCACGATTGAGAGCACGCTGGCCCAGGCCAATGCGCAGGGGCAAACCGTGCTGTTGGCTTCCGGGGATACCGGTGCGGCCGACTGCGATAGCAGCACCTCAACGACCACCATTCAATCGGCGACGCATGGGTTGGCCGTCGACTATCCCGGCAGCAGTGTGTACGTAACCGATCTGGGCGGCAGCGAGTTCATGGGCGATGGCACGGCCCTTTCGCCGCAGACCGGAGCAGGAACATACTGGAGCGCCAACGGCAGCAACGACGTGATCACTTCGGCCAAGTCTTACATTCCTGAAATGGCGTGGAACGACACGGAGTTCTCCATTAGTCAGGGCCCGACTGGCGGTCTTTCCGGCGGGGGCGGCGGCGTGAGCGAGTTGTGGAAGAAGCCCAGTTGGCAGACCGGCGTGCCCGGCATTCCGGCCGATGGCTTCCGCGATGTGCCGGATGTTTCCCTGAACTCTTCTCCCGACCACGATGCCATGCTGTATTGCACGCAAATACAAACGACGGGGAGTGGAACGTCCTACGTCTCCAGTTGCCAGGCGAACAGCTTCCGCGTTTCCGATGCGGGTCAAACCGACAACAACAACCTCACGGCAGCGGGCGGTACGTCGTTCGCGGCGCCCAGTTTTGCCGGACTGCTGGCAATCATTGAACAGAAGATTGGATCAGGCGGTGGTTTGGGAAATATTAACCCTCAGATCTACTCCCTGGCCGCCAACGCCACGACCTATGCTTCATCCTTCCATGACATCACGTCGGGCAATAACCAGGTACCCTGCACCGCCGGTTCGCCTAACTGCGGAACCACCGGTACCAATAACGTGATTGGCTACGTGGCGGCCACCGGCTATGACCAGGCAACCGGACTTGGTTCGGTGGATGCGAATGCCTTCGCAACGTCGTTCGCCGCGCTGGTGCAAGCGACCGGCACCAAGACAACACTCGCGGTTGCGCCGGGCACGTCGGTGGTGATCAACGAGCCGGTGACCTTTACCGCTACCGTCGCACCCAACACGTTGTCGACCGCACCCACGGGCACCGTCACCTTTACCGTGGACGGAGTTGCCGGCACGCCGATAGCGCTGCCCACCGCGGCTCCTTTCGCGGTCACGTACAAGACGGATTTCCCCACGGCAGGCACGCATATCGTTTCAGCAACGTATAGCTCGGGCGATACCACCTATTCCGGATCGACCAGCTCCTCGGTAACGGTGACGGTGGTAGCTTCCGGGACGGCGGCGACGACGACCTCGGTCGCGGCCAGCCCGACGGCCTTCTCGCTGGGCAGCGGAGTCACGCTGACGGCGACCATTTCCGGCACCACGGCGGGCACCCTGACCGGGCCGGTGACCTTCACGACCGGCGGTCAAACGATCGGCACGGTCAAGCAGGTAACACTCGGTTCGGGTAATACGGCGACGGCGACGTTGGCCGTCAGCGCGGCCACGGCATCGCTTGGCTTTGCCGCCGGTACCGATACCATCACGGCTACGTATGGCGGCGACACCTTCAACGCGTCGTCCTCCGGCACCACAACCGTAACGGTGACCAACCCCAGCATCGGTCTTTCGGCTACGAATATAACTATCTCGTCGCCGTCTCCTGGAAATAGTGGCACCTCAACAATTACTCTCACTTCGATGGGCGGGTACAGTGGCACGGCAGTGGTTTCCGCCTCGGCGAGCACGCTGAACGCGAATTACCAATTCGGCAGCTCGGGGGCTACGACCGCCAACGTGGTGTTGGCGTCGGGTGGCACCGGGAGCACGACTATCGTGATCACGACCGTCGCGGCGACCGGCGGTCTGCAGAAGGGCGGCGGCAACCTGAAGAAGTCAGCGGCACGGATTGCGGCTGCCGGGGGAACGGCCGCGGGCTGCCTGCTGCTGCTGCTGATTCCGGGGATCCGAAGAAAGAGATGGCCGGTAGCGTTGGCGATGCTGGTCTTTCTTTCGGTGGGTGCGGGGCTTGGTTGTGGCGGCGGTAATGGCGCTGCGGCTCCCGCCGGTACTTATACCGTGACCGTCTCGGCGCAGGATAGCAGCAATGCGAACATAACCGGCTCGACTACGTTCACCGTCACCATTCAGTAGTTGTTTGTAGGTACGAAAGGGCTGCCTCGTTGCGAGGCAGCCCTTTTTTGCTGCTGAGAACAGGGACAGAGAAAACCGCAAAACGTTCCGCTCTGTTCAATCCATCTTTGACTTGCCGCTTGGGTGCAGATTCGCAGAAGCAGACGGGGCTTTAGTACGCACGTACCAGGCGCAGAGTAACAGGAAGGCGGTTCCTCCTGCGTAGGCGAGGGTGAAGCCGGGTGATACCCACCAGCCGATTCGGCTCTCTACTCCGTTTGGGGATAAGGTGTAGGCGTGGAGGACGCCCACTGCGGAAAGGACGGCGGCGACGGCTGTCCAGGCGGCCGCGGCGGCAAAGCGGTTCTGCACGATCAGCGCCAACATGGCGGACCATACCATGGAGGTCAGCAGGGAGCCCTGCCCCAGGGCTATCAATCCTCCCATCGCTAGGTCGCTTCCCATCGTGGGCGCTACTTCCATCAGGCTGCTGCCTGCCTTGCGCACGACCACATCGGCCAGGCTGGTCGCCCACTGTGCCAGAGCGGGGATCAGCCCGATGACGACCGCGATGGCCTGGCTGGGGGGTACATCGACAACCGATTGGCCGATGGTGATCAGGCCGAACCAGATGACAACTGGAGCCGCTACTTCGAGGGGTACAAAGCGAAGCACAACCGGCAGGATTCCGGTGGTGCAGAGCAGCAGCGTGACCACTCCGTTCAAGATCGAGTAGCCGGAACGGGCTCCATTGGCTTTATGCGCGGCGTGGCCAAGGTAAAGCGTGGTGGGAAAGGGACTGCCGAGGCAGGCGGCCGCGAGGGTGCCCACTCCGTTCATCAATAACGATGGACGGGTCGCGTAGTCATCCCCGGATAGTTTGACACTCTCGAGAATCATCAGCGACGCCAGCGTGTCGAGCGCGGCGAGGGGAAGGATGATCGCGAGGTAAGACCAGTATTCACGATGGGTGAAGAGGGGGAAGATATTTACCGGGTGGGGCAAATAGAGTTTGAGCGCGGGCACCACGGGTGGAGGCACGTTGTAGATGTGCAGCCAGCGGAGGACCGCCACCAGGACCGCACCCAGGGCAATGACCAGCAGAGCGGGCGGCATACGCCATGGCAGCTTGAGATGGGATCCGTAGAGGGTGAGCAGCACCAGCATGGGCAGCAAGGCGATGGCCGGCTGTTGAAATACACCGAAGATGAAACCCAGGCAAAGGTAGGCCAGCGCGAGGCCGGCTAACGGGGCGAGCAGTGCGGCGCGCGGTGTGTTGCGGCGCAGCCAGTCGGTACAGAAGGCGCCTATGGTCTGCACGATGCCGCTCATCATGCTGGCAAAGATGCCGGCATGCCACGCCAGGTTTGCGTCGTGGGTGCGGGTGTAGATGGGGCCCATGATCAGGAAGACGTAGGCGAAGATGGTGGGCGTGTTGATGCCGAAGGGAATGGCGGTGACATCGCTGCGGCCTTCCTGGCGCGCGAGGCGGCGCGCCTGCCAGGCGTAGAAAAGATTGCCGCCGAGAATGGAGAAGGCCACCGCAGGCAGGATGCGGCTGGCCACAAAGCTCAGGGGGAATCCACAGATCGGCGCCAGGCCCACGATCAGCAGTAGATCAGGAAAGCCGCTGAAGAAGAGTCCGAAAAAACCGTCGATATCCCCAGGGGTAAACCAACGGTCAGGCCGTGCCATAAGCAAGGCCAATTTCCCGCAGCCACTTGCGGTAAGCGATGGCCATGCGGTCAGAACGAAGATGCAGTTCCGACTGCAGATCGAGGGGCAGTAATTCCGGCCTTTGCGATTCCACCACTATCTTGTCCTGCGCGGTGACCTGATCCTGAAAACGGATGAAGTGTTCCGGAGGAAGGTCGTGGGCATAGTCCATGGCGACGATCAGGCGGGTTTCGCAGGTGTCAGCATCGACCGGCGCTACCTGCATGAGGACGGCCAGGCGCTGGCCTCCATGGACCTTCTCGAGAGCGACGGTGAGCGGAGCGCCTACCCAATAGTGATAGGTGACGGTCGCTCCTTTGCCGGTACCGTCGGGATCGGGCTGCCAGATGCGAATCGCGTTCGCTTCGGGGCCATGCGGGCCCATCTCGACCTCGTAGTCTTCGATCTCACTATGCTGCGGATCACCCAGCAGGCCGGCATGCACGAAGCCGAGATGGGCGACATCGAGAAAGTTTTCGACCAGGCGAGGACCGCGGGCACGGAAGGAATAAGGACCGGCCAGCATCAGGCGGAAGGCGGGGTCATCGCCAAAGGGGAACAGCGGCAGGTCGCCCAGCGGATCACCCAGGCAGGCCCAGACGATGCCATAACGTTCGCGGGCGTGGTAGGTCTGGGCGCGCGCCTTGACGGGCGGTGGTTGGTTGGGATGGGAAGGGATGTGTACGCATTGGCCGGTGCTGCTGTATTCCCACGCGTGGTAAGGGCAGACCAGGCGATCGTTGCATAACTTGCCCAGCGATAGCTGGGCGCCGCGATGGATGCAAAGATCGCGCCAGCAGTGAATGCCCTGGGTGGAGCGCCAAAGCAGGATGTCGCAGCCCATCAACCTGCGAGCAACCAGTTGGCCAGGCAGCACTTCGCGCGACCACGCTACGGCGAACCATTCGCCGGCGAGCTTTGGATCCAGCGGCATTTCAGGCATGCGCTCATTCTACGACGGGACGTTCGTGTGCTTAGCATGGTGGCTCGCAGAACTACCCAGGAACTGGACGGGTCTCCACGTGAAGGCTAAAGCAGGTCCCTCCACTGCGCTGCGCTCCGGTCGGGATGACAAATTTTCTTGGGAGAGAAGTAGGTTGCCAAATAGATTTGTCATCCCGACCGGAGCGTAGCGAAGTGGAGGGACCTGCTGTGCGCCTTTACCCCAAACGAAGACCCTCCGAGTGGGCTCGCAAATCCTGCCCAAGCCGGTTGTTCGTCCCTGGCCGAATGCTATGCTCACGTCAACCACTTTGCCTGAGACGCTTGCTATCGACGACGCGGTTGGCCGCGCTGCCCTGCGCAAGGCTGGTTGGCGCCTGATTCCGATGATTGCTTTCGGCTATGGCATCGCGTTCCTCGACCGCGCCAATATCAGCTTTGCTGCGTTGCAGATGAATCGCGATCTGCACTTCAGCGCAACCGTGTATGGCTTCGGCGCCGGGCTTTTCTTTATCAGCTATGCGGCGTGCGAGGTGCCGTCAAACCTGCTGCTCTATCGCGTCGGCGCACGGCGCTGGTTTGCGCGCATCCTGCTTACCTGGGGCCTGCTGGCCATGGGCATGATGCTGGTCAAGACGCCGCTCGAGTTTTATGTCATGCGGTTTTTGCTGGGCGCGGCCGAGGCCGGTTTCTTCCCGGGCGTGGTGTTCTATCTCTCACAATGGTTTCCTACGCACATGCGCGCTCGCGCTATTGGCCGCTTTTATGTTTCGCTGCCGGTGAGCTCGGTGGTGATGGGCTTGGTTGCCGGCGCGTTGCTCGATCTGCAAGGTAAGGCCGGTCTGGCCGGCTGGCAATGGCTGTTCCTGATCGAGGGCTTGCCCGCTGTGCTGCTCAGCTTCGTCTTTTTTTCTTCCTGCCGGATAGTCCCGCGGACGCGCGATGGCTTACGGCAGAAGAGCGAGCGTGGATTCTGCATCATGTGCGCCCAATCGATGGACACACGGTCAAGGTGGGCCGCGCGCTGCTCGATCCGCGGGTGTGGCAGATCAGCGTGCTGTTTCTGTGCGGGCTCACGTGCAGTTATGCGTATACCCTTTCCGCCCCCGCGATTCTGCAGGCGATTACGGGGTTCGATAACCGCACGGTGGGCTACCTCACGGCGGCGATGAACCTTTTGGGAGTGGCCGGCATGACGCTCAATGCTGTCCATTCCGATCGCATGAAGGAGCGTTATTTTCATATCGGCATCCCATTTCTGATCATGGCCGCGGGCTTTCTGATCGGCGGTCTCACGGTGAACCCATGGCTGGTGGTGCCGGCACTGGCGCTGGCATTAGGCAGTTACCACGCACTGCAGGGTCCTGAGATGGCGCTGGCTACGAGCTTTTTGCACGGCAGGTCCGCAGCCGCCGGTATCGCGGCAATGAATACCATCGGCATGTTGGGAGGCTTTATCGGTCCCTACGGCATGGGCCTGGTGAAGGACCACAGCGGCAGCTATCAACCGGGCTTGCTGATGCTCGTCTTGCCTTGCCTGGTTGCCGCGACCGTGGTGTTCATGATGAGATTTCAAGCGCAGGGAAAGGGCCTTCGTTGAGAGCATGAAAAAGAGCTTTGGTCTGGTGCTGATGGCGGTCGCGTTGACTGCGTCGTGTGGTGCGCAGGGGACTGCTGCGGAGAAAGCGCGATGGGCAAGCGAGGCGACTCACGTCACCATCGTGCGCGACGATTGGGGCATCGCCCATGTGTACGGCAAGAGCGATGCCGATGCCGTGTTCGGCATGATCTATGCGCAGTCGGAAGACGACTTCAACCGGGTCGAGACCAATTACCTGAACGCACTGGGACGATTGGCGGAGACCGAGGGCGAAGGCAAGGTTTATCAGGATCTGCGGCAGAAATTGTTTGTCGACCCTGAAGACCTGAAGAAAGAGTACGCTGCCAGCCCGCCGTGGTTGCAGAAGCTGATGAACGCGTTTGCCGATGGGGCTAATTATTACCTGGCGAAACATCCCGGGGTGAAGCCACGCGTGATTCGACACTTTGAGCCCTGGATGGCGCTTTCGTTTACCGAAGGCAGCATTGGCGGCGATATCGAGCGCGTGGACCTGAAGAAGCTGGAGGCGTTTTATGGTGAGAAGCGTGCGGCGCTGCAGGAGCGCGGCCCTCAGCGGCTAAAGCCGGATCTCTCAGAGAGTGCTGATGTACGGCCTAAAGGCCGTACCCTTCAAGGAAATGGATCGTTGCCGAGAGCGGGTTACCTTGGCGCGGCGAGCTTGAACCGGTTGAAGGGTACGGGCTTCAGCCCGTACGTAACCCCCACTGCACCTAAAAGGGCTTTAGCCCCTGAGGGACCGATGGCCGCGGAGCCGGGGGGCTCGAATGGGATCGCGATCGCGCCGTCGAATACGACGGCGCATCACGCGCTGCTGTTGATCAATCCCCACACCTCGTTTTTCTTTCGCTCAGAATTGCAGATGGTGAGCGAAGAAGGTCTCGATGCGTATGGGGCAGTGACGTGGGGACAGTTTTTTATTTACCAGGGCTTCAATGCGCGGGTGGGGTGGATGCATACCTCCAGCGGCGTGGACGCGGTCGATGAGTACCTGGAAACAATACACAGCAAAGATGGCCACGCCACCTATCAATTCGGATCGGAGGAGCGGCCGGTTACCGAGAAGCAGATTACCGTGCCCTATCGCACCACGCACGGTCTGGCTGAGAAAAAGTTCACCGTGTATTACACCCAGCATGGCCCGGTTATTCGCGAGCAGGAGGGCAAGTGGGTGACGATCCGCCTGATGCAGGAGCCGGTCAAGGCGCTGATGCAGTCTTACCTGCGCACCAAGGCGAACAACTACGCGGAGTACAAGCGGACCATGGAGCTGCAGGCCAACTCGTCGAACAATACCGTCTACGCCGATGCGGATGGCCATATCGCCTACTTCCATGGCAATTACATTCCGCGCCGGGATACGAAGTTTGATTTCACCAAGCCGGTGGATGGCAGTAATCCGGCAACCGATTGGCAGGGTCTCCTGACGGTGGAGGAATCGCCCCACCTGCTCGATCCACAGAGCGGCTATTTGTTCAATGTGAACGATTCTCCCTGGAGCGGCGCAGGCGCGAGCAGTCTGCGCCGGCAGGATTATCCAGCTTATGTGGAAACGGGCAGGGAGTCAGCCCGCGGCCTGCACGCCTTGCGGCTGCTCGACGGCCGGAAGGACTTTACCCTCGATTCGCTCATCACGGCTGCTTACGACAGCTATCTGCCGTGGTTTATCAAACCGCTGCCACGGCTGATCCACGCCTGGGATAACCTGCCGGCAGAGTCAGATACAAAGACAGCGCTGGCCGGGCAAATCGCGGTGCTGCGGGGATGGGATCTGCGCTGGGGCGTGCATTCGGTGGCGACTTCGCTGGCCGTCTTCTGGGGGCAGCAGATAGCCAATGCAGGGGTGGTGCACGAGAGTCACGCAGCCGCCGATCAGGATGAGTTTCTGGCGCCGTCGGTGCCCGATGACGTAGCGTTGCAGGCGTTGCGCACGGCTTCTGATCAGTTGACCGCCGACTTCGGCACCTGGCAGGTGGAGTGGGGAGCGATCAACCGTTTTCAACGGCTAACCGGGGATATCGTGCAGCCCTTCAACGACGCCAGGCCGAGCACGCCGGTGGGGTTCACGTCGTCCACCTGGGGGTCACTGGCTGCGTTCGGTGCCAAGCCTTATCCGGGCACGAAAAAATGGTATGGCACCAGCGGCAACAGCTTTGTGGCGGTGGTGGAGTTTGGCGAGAAAGTGCGCGCCCGAGCAGTGACAGCCGGGGGCGAAAGCGGACATCCCCAGTCGCCGCATTTCAACGACGAGGTGGAGCGCTACAGCACGGGCAATCTGCGCGAGGTGTATTTCTACCGGGAACAGTTAAAAGGACACAGCGGACGGGAGTATCATCCGTAGTCGGAAGAGCGGGGATGCATGGACGTACGAACGATTTTGTTGGGGATGCTGCTGGCTGCGCTTCCCCTGGTTGCCCAGCAGGCTTCGCCGCCGGCAAAGACCTTGAAGGCGCTCGACCCTGCTTTGATGGATAGGAGCATTGACCCCTGCGTGAATTTTTACCAGTACTCCTGCGGCGGGTGGCGGAAACAAAACCCGATTCCCGCAGACGCGTCGCGCTACGGGCGGCCGAACGAGATTGTCGATGAGAACCAGTTGGTGCTCAAGGCAATTTTAGAGAAGGCCGCTGCGGGCGGCCCGGGACGCTCAGCGAACGAACAGAAAATCGGCGACTACTATGCCGCCTGCATGAATGTCGACGCGGTGAACCAAGCCGGGCTGGCGCCGGTGCAACCGCTGTTGGATCGCATCGCGGCCATGCGATCGAAGGATGACTTTCCGGAGCTGGCCGCATACTTCGACGGCCATGGGGCGAATACCTTTTTTGCCCTGGGGTCCGATCAGGATTTCAAAGATGCGACGCAACAGATTGCCACGGTCGATCAAATGCCTTTAGGTTTGCCGGAGAAGGGGTACTACGAGCGCACGGATGCCAAGACGAGCAAGCTGCGCGAGCAGTACCAGGCGCACGTGGCGCGCACCTTCGTCCTGTTGGGTGAGGCGGAGGCACAGGCGGCGAGCGATGCGGCGACGGTGTTGCGGCTGGAGACGGCGATGGCCGGCTTCTCGCTGAGCGCGGTGGCGCGGCGCGATCCAGAGAACCTGTATCACAAGATGAACCTGGCGAAGTTCGATGACAGCACGCCATCGTTCCACTTTGCCACCTTTCTGCCTGCCGCCGGAGTGCCCCCGGTGGAATCGCTGAACGTAATGGAACCCGCGTATTTTGCGGGGTTGAATCGACTGCTGGCCAGCACCTCTCTGGCGGAGTGGAAGACCTATTTGCGCTGGACCGTGATACGCCAGTTGCCCACGACGGCTTTGCCGCAGGCGATGGATGCCGAGGCCTTCGATTTTTTTGGCAAGACACTGGGTGGCCAACCGGTACAGAAGGTGCGGTGGAAGCGCTGCGTGGCTTCCACCGATAACGCGTTGGGCGATGCGCTGGGCCAGGTGTATGTGGAGCAACGATTCACTGCCCAGGACAAGCAGCGCATGCTGGTGCTGACGCGCGATGTGGAAGCGGCGATGGGCCGGGATATCGAACAGCTCGACTGGATGAGCGCGGCCACCAAGGCGCGCGCCGAAGAGAAGCTGCATGCGGTGGCCAATAAGATTGGCTACCCGGACAAGTGGCGAGACTACTCCTCGCTGGTGATTACCCGCGGGGATGCTCTGGGCAACGCACTGCGCGCGGATGGATTTGAAGAGAAGCGCGAGCTCGGGAAGATCGGCAAGCCGGTCGATCGCGGGGAATGGGACATGAGCCCGCCCACGGTTAATGCTTACTACAACCCGCAGATGAACGACGTTAATTTTCCGGCTGGATTCTTGCAGCCTCCGTTTTTTGATACCAGCCAGAATGATGCGGCGAACTATGGGGCGATCGGCAGCATCATTGGGCACGAATTGACGCATGGTTTCGATGACGAAGGGCGGCAGTTCGACGGCAAGGGAAACCTGGAGGACTGGTGGACGCCAGCCGACGCCAAACAGTTCACGGAGCGCGCCGATTGCTTGGTGAAGGAGTATGACGGGTTCGTCGGGGTGGATGATTTGCACGTCAACGGCAAGCTGACGCTGGGGGAGAATATTGCCGATCTGGGCGGGTTGAAGCTGGCGTTTCTTGCGTATGTGGATCGCGCGCGGCAGACAGGGCTTGATCGCCGGCAGAAGGGTAGCGCGGAGTATGGGGGCTTGAATTCGGACCAGCAGTTTTTCGTTTCGTATGGACAGAACTGGTGCCAGAACAACCGTCCGGCGGATCTTCGGTTGCGGATGCAGACCGATGGGCACTCGCCGGAAGAGTTCCGCGCCAATGGGGTGCTGTTTAATTTGCCGGAATTTCAGCGGGCGTTTGCGTGCAAGGCGGGGCAGCCGATGGCTCCGGTTCACCGGTGCAGTATCTGGTGATCGAGGGCCTTTGTGGCGCGGAATTTTCAATCGTCCCTTACGGGACTGGGTTGGTTGGATTGGGTAGACCCAGGATTTCATACATGGGCTAGTTTCAGTCGTCCCTTACGGGACTGCATCGAGCCGAGAAGAGACCGGAGTTTCGGGGATGGCGGCGCCGTCGGCTCTGGGCTCGGAGGCTCCGTAGTTGATGTGGTTGGTGCTGTCGTGGAGGACGGCTTGTCCACGGCCCATGTGCGGGGAATATTCTTTTGTCACGTTGAGGACGTGGCCCATCGCTGTCAGCTGCGCGAGGGATTGCGGCCCTACCCGCGATTCGATGATGATGTTGCAGCCTAGTTTTGCGCTGACCGTGAAGCGCGCTTCTTCCATCGCGGCCTGAATGTTCATGTGGTAGTCGGCGATGTTGGAGACAAATTGCGCGTGGGCCAACGGCTGATTCATGCCGCCCATGATGCCGAAGCCGATGTGCTGGTCGCCGCGCTGCATGAAGGCCGGGATGATGGTGTGAAAAGGCCGCTTGTGACCGGCAAGCGCGTCGGGCGATTTGCGATCGAGGGTGAAAAGACCTCCGCGATCCTGCAGGGCGAAGCCCATCCCCTGCACGGTTACATCCGATCCGAAGGCCTCGTAGTTGCTTTGGATGAGGGAGAGGATGTTGCCTTCACGATCGACCACGGAGAGATAAGTGGTGTCGCTCTTCGGCAGTGCGCCGGGAGCCACGTCGCAGTTTGCTTTCGCTGGGTCGATGAGCGCGGCGCGTTTGGCGGCGTAGTCTTTCGATAGCAACTGAGCTACCGGGATTTTGCTGAACCGGGGATCCCCATCGTAGGCGGTCACGTCGGCATAGGCTAACTTCATCGACTCGATCCTGGTGTGCAGTTCGGCGGTGCTGCTGGGTCCTTCAGGCGAGGGCTTGAAATTCTCCATGAGGTTGAGCATTTCAAGCGCGGCCATGCCATCCCCATTGGGGGGAAGCTCGTAGACCGTCCAGTCGCGGTATTGAGTGGAGATGGGCTCGACCCACTCCGCGGAGTATTGACTGAGATCCGCAGCGGTCATGGCGCCGCCGAGCTCGGTTGAGGTCTTGAGGATAGCTTGGGCGATGGCTCCTTTGTAATAAGCGGATTCGCCCTCTTTGGCGACGAGGGTCAGGGCTCCGGCCAAGTCGGGATTGCGAAAGATCTGGCCGAGAGCGGGCGCTTTGTCGCCCGGTAAGTAAACTCGTTGGCTCTCGGGATAGTGCTTGAGACCGGGCTCGGCCCCTTCCCAGTAGCCGTGCGCCATTTCTGGAACGGCGAAGCCGTGCGCGGCGTAGCCGATGGCGGGCTGAAAGAGGTTGCTCCAGGGGAGCTTGCCGAAACGTTGGTGGAGTTTGGTCCAGCCGTCCACTGCTCCCGGCACGGTTACAGAATCTATACCCTTCTGGGGCATTTGATGGATGCCTTTGGCTTCGAGATGATCGATGGTGAGGTTCTGCGGGGCCCAGCCGCTGGCGTTGAGCCCGTAGAGTTTGCCGGTTTTCGCTTCCCAGTAGATGGCGAAGAGGTCACCGCCCATGCCGTTCATCATGGGCTCGACTACACCCAGCACGGCGTTGGCGGCGATGCCGGCGTCGATCGCGGAGCCGCCCTGCTCGAGTATTCTTGCCCCGGCCTGGGAGGCGAGGACGGAGGTGGTGGCCACGATGCCGTCGGGGGTGACCACCATGGAGCGGCCGTAGGAGCGGTCTTGCGCGTTGGCGGCGGTGGTGGTGAGCGCTGCTAATAGGATGACGAAGATTTGTTTGAGCATGTGTGGCCTCGTTCGGTTGAGTGCTGGTTGACCCTTGAGGTTTATTATGCAGCCGGGGTGCACCGCAGATCCCTCCGCTACGCTCCCCCGAATTCCTGTCGAGGTTCGTGGCCCTGGCAAACTTCATGCGGCTTTCCTTAATGAAAGCCGCACACGCGGATCTGTCTGACGTAGCGAAACAGGAATTCGGGTACGCTTCGGTCGGGATGACAAAGTAGTTTGGGGGATAAGGAAAGACAACAGCAGGTCCCTCCACTGCGCTGCGCTCCGGTCGGGATGACAAATTTATTTGGCAAGTTACTCCTTCCCCAAACAACTTTGTCATCCCGACCGGAGCGCAGCGCAGTGGAGGGACCTGCTGTTGTCTTCACGCATTCGCCGCTGCTGGTTTGTAGTTCAACATGAGGGCGTAGTACATGGCAGCGGAGACGAAAAAGCCGACGAACCAGGCGTAATCATAGAGGAAACGCACCGCGGGGACGGCCAGGCCAATCAGGGCCAGAAAGACTCCCGTTACCAAAGCGGCGATGGCTCGGGGATTGAAGCCTTTGCTGTATTCATAGGGTCCGCCCCGGTGGTAGAGCGAGACCGTATCGAGCTTCGTGCCGCGGATGAGAAAGTAGTCGGCTACCATGATGCCGGCTACCGGGCCCAACAGTCCAGAGTAGCCCACCAGCCAGCCGAAAATGTAACTACCAAACGTACTCATCAGCTTCCAGGGCATCATGGCCAAGCCGAGAAAGCCGGTAATGAGCCCGCCGGTGCGGAAGCTGATGAGACGCGGCGCCAGATTGGAGAAATCATTCGACGGCGATACAACATTGGCACCGATGTTTACATTCAGAGTCGCTACCAACAACGCGACCAGGGCCAGCACCGCCGCAAAGGGCTGATGGAACCGGCCCAGCAGGGTGATGGGCGACCATACCGGTTCCCCAAAGATGGTCTCCGATGCCGAGGTACAGGCAATGCCAATGAAGGAATACAAGGTCATCGCAATCGGCAAGCCAATCGCCTGGCCGACGATTTGCGAATCCTGCGATTTGGCGTAGCGGGTAAAGTCGGGAATGTTCAATGACAAGGTCGCCCAGTAGCCCACCATCGCCGTCAACGACGGAAAAAAGAAATGAAGAAAGCTGCCGGTCGAGTGGAAGTGGCTGGGCGCGGATAACATGGGCCCGAAGCCGCCTGCCTTGTGCAGCATCCAGAACAAGAGCGCCAGCGACATCACCAGCATGAAGGGCGCGGAGAAGCTTTGCAGAAAACGGATCGACTCCACACCCCACCACACAATCAACATGTTGAGCAGCCAGAAGCCGAGAAAGCTCGACCAGAGGACGACCGGCATGTGCTCCGTTTTTGGCCATAAGACCGCGATCATGGCAGCAATCGCCTGGCCCCCTAACCAGGATTGAATACCGAACCAGCCGCACGCAACCAGGGCACGCAACATCGCAGGAATGTTGGCGCCCAGCGTGCCAAAGCTGGCGCGCACAAAGACGGGGAAGGGAATTCCATACTTGGCGCCGGCGTGCGCGTTCAGCAACATGGGCACGAGCACGATCAGATTGCCCAGCAGGATGGTGAACAGAGCCTGCTTCCAGTTCATGCCCCCGGCAATCAGCGAAGAGGCCAGCATGTAGGTGGTGACCTCCATCGACATGGAGAACCAGAGAGCAATGTAGTTGTAAGTGCCCCAGGTGCGATTCGCGACCGTCGTTGGCGCCAGGTCAGCGTTGTATAGGTGCGGATCGTTGCCGGCACGCGCCGTGGGCGTGCGCATCAGGCAAATCCGCCGGCGTTGGCTTTGCGCTTGAGGAAGCGGCCGCGGCCGGTTTGCCCGACCCACGTACCGTCTTTCACCACCAGGTCTCCGCGCGAAAAGACGTGGCGGGCATTGCCGGAAACCTGCCAGCCCTCAAACATGGAATAGTCGGTGGCCATTTGCTGGGTGGCGGCGGAGATGGTGTAGGGCGTGTTGGGATCCCACAGCAGGATGTCGGCGTCTTTGCCGGGCGCGAGCACTCCCTTTTGCGGCATGCCGAAGATGCGCGCCGGGGCGGTCGCGTTCAGCTCCACAAATTTCTCTGGAGTGAGCCCACCCAGCATCACCCCGAAGTGCCAAAGGATCTGCAGGCGGTTCTCGATGCCGGGGCCGCCGTTGGGAATCTTGCTGAAGTCATGCCGGCCGAGGGATTTCTGATCGGCGAAACGAAAGGGGCAATGATCGGTGGAGACGACGGCCAGGGTGCCGTCTGCGAGCGCCTTCCAGAGCGGAGCCTGGTTGCGCTTTTCGCGCAGCGGCGGGGTGAAGACGTACTTGGCCTCGTCCCAGCTTTTGCCGGGCATCTGGTCTTCGATCGAAAGCACCAGGTACTGGGTACAGGTTTCTGCCAGCGCGCGCAAGCCTCGTTGCTGGGCATGTTTTAGCTCGCGCAGGGAATCTTCGTTCGAGAGATGCACGATGTAGACGGTGGCGCCGGCCATCTCTGCAATGGCGATCGCCCGGTGGGTTGCTTCGGCCTCGGCTTGGGTGGAGCGGCTGAGCGCGTGGTAGTGGGGCGCGGTTTTGCCCTCGGCCAGCATACGGGCTACGACGATGTCGATCACGCTGCCGTTTTCCGCGTGGACGAGACAGAGGGCATTGAGCTCGCCGGCTTTTTGCATCACCTTGAACATGAGCCCATCGTCGATCATGAGCACGTTGGGGTAGGCCATGAAGAGCTTGAACGAGGCAATGCCTTGCTGCACCATGGCTTCCATCTCAGCCAGGCCCTGGGCGCCGTCGCCCGGGCCGAGATCGGTAATGGCCATGTGCAGGCCGTAGTCGATGCAGGCCTTGCCGTCGCTCTTGGCCAGCCAGGTCTGGAGCGCTTCGGCCATGGTGTGGCCCTTGGCCTGGAGGGCAAAGTCGATCACGGTAGTGGTACCGCCGACGGCGGCGGCGATGGTGCCGGTGCGGTAGTCGTCGGCGGAGACGGTGCCGCCGAAGGGCATATCCAAATGGGTGTGCACGTCGATGCCGCCGGGCATGACCAGCAGATGGGTGGCATCGACCACCGTGTGTCCGGAGGTGGGGATGTTGGGGGCGACCTCAAGGATGGTCTCGCCGGCAAAAAGGACGTCGGCCGGACGCTGGCCATCGGCGTTGACGACGGTGCCGTTTTTGATCAGGGTGGGCATGCGGCTTTAAGACCTCATGTGGGCGACGGGCGCGGCGGCGGAGCGCTCGGCCCAGGTTTGCGGGGGAAGACCGTTGTCGATGCGCTCCATGGTGATGCAGCCGTCGACGGGGCAGACGAGCGAGCAGAGATTGCAACCGACACAGTGATGTTCATCGACGCGCGGAATGCGCTCGAGCGGGGTGACGGCGTTGGTGTGGCCGATGCCGTTGGCGTCAAGCTTGGGAATGGGCGTGGTCGAGATGCGGCGCGCGGCTTCGGCCTCGACCATAGCGGGGGTGCGGGTGGTGTCGGGCGCGGATGCGGTGCGGTCGAGGTGAATGCATTGGTGGGCGCCATCCCAGCAGGCGGTATAGCAGAGCTGGCAGCCGATGCAGAGGTCTTCGTGGATACGGGCCACGATCTGATAGTTGAGGTTGAGCTGATTCCAAGTGGTAACCGTGGGGAGGGAGCGGCCGCGGAAGTCGTCAAGGGTGGCGAAGCCTTTATCGGCCATCCAGGCGAGCATGCCATCCTGCATATCTTCGACGATGCGATAGCCGTAGTGCATGGCTGCGGTGCAGACCTGCACGGTGGTGCAGCCGAGCAGGATAAATTCAACCGCGTCGCGCCAGGTGGCGATGCCGCCGATGCCCGACATCGGCAGGGCGCTGAGCGAGTCAGACTGCACCTGCTGCACCATGTTGAGCGCGATGGGCTTGACCGCGGGGCCGCAGTAACCGCCATGCGAGCTTTTGCCGTCGACGTTGGGGTTGGGCTGCAGGGTGTCGAGGTCGATGCCGGTGATGGAGTTGATGGTGTTGATGGCGGAGAGGGCATCGGCGCCCCCGCGCTTGGCGGCGCGCGCCGGCATGCGGATGTCGGAGATGTTGGGCGTGAGCTTGACGATGACCGGGGTGCGGGCCTTTTCTTTAACCCACTCGGTGATTTGCTGGCAGTACTCGGGCACCTGGCCGACGGCGGAGCCCATTCCGCGCTCGCTCATGCCGTGGGGGCAACCGAAGTTGAGTTCGAGTCCGTCGGCGCCGGCATCTTCTGAACGCTGCACAATGTCATGCCAGACTTCGCGCTTGCTCTCGACCATGAGCGAGGCGATGACGACGTGTTTGGGGTAGCGCCGTTTGGCTTCGGCCATTTCTTTGAGGTTGACGTCGATGGGCCGGTCAGAGATGAGCTCGATGTTGTTGAAGCCCATCATGCGGCGGCCTTCCCAATCGATGGAGGAATAGCGCGAACTGACATTGGTGATGGGCTCGCCGATGGTCTTCCACACCGCGCCGCCCCAGCCGGCATCGAAGGCGCGCATGATCTGCTCGCCGCAGTTGGTGGGCGGGGCAGAGGCGAGCCAGAAGGGATTGAGGCAGGGGATTCCGCAGAAGCTGGTGGCCAGGGTGGGTTTACGCATGTTTGGCCTCCAGCCAGGCGGCGATGCCGATGCCGGCGCGTTTGCCGTCGGCTACGGCGTCGACCACTTCGCGGCCGCCGTTGGTGCAGTCACCCCCGGCGAAGAATTTAGGGTTTGAGGTTTGGCCGCTGATGCGATTGATGACGATGCGGCCGCGTTCGCGCTCGAGGTCTGCGAGCCAATTGGTTTGGGTGGCTTGCCCAATGGCGAGCACGACCAGGTCGGCGGGTAGAGAGAAAGTTGGCTGCGGGGGCGTGGTGAGTTCGATGCTTTCGACGGTGGACTCGCCGAGGATGCGCGCGGGCTGGGTGTGCCAGAGGAACTTCACGCCCTCGCGCCGGGCATGTTCGTACTCAAAGGTGAAGGCGGACATCTGCTCCTCGCCGCGGCGGTAGACGATGTGGACATCGGTGGCGCCCAGGCGGACAGCGGCGATGGCGGCGTCGATAGCGGTGTTGCCGGCGCCGATGACGACGACGCGTTCGGGCACGGCGATTTGTGCGCCTGATTTGTAGCCGGCGATGAGATCGAGAGCGTTGGTGACGCCCGGCAGTTGTTCGCCGGGGACGCCCAGTTGGTGGATGGCGCCCAGGCCGATGCCGAGGAAGATGGCGTCGTGCTTGCTTTCGAGGCCGGCGAGCTGGTTGGCGTCGACCAGGGTTTCGAAGTGGAAGTCGACCCCGAGCTGGGCCAGCATTTCGATTTCGCGCAGGCTTTCGATGAGGGGTAGTTTGTATTCGGCTACGCCGTAGGTGCTGAGGCCTCCGGGCAAAGGGCGCGCGTCGTAGAGGGTGGCGCTTATACCGCGGCGGCGCAGCTCGGCGGCGCAGGCGAGCGAGGCTGGGCCGGCCCCGATGAGGGCTACGGAGAAGCCGGTGTCGGGCGCCGGGGTGAAGGGCAGCGGGGCGCCGCTCGCGTAGAACGCATCCATGGCGAAGCGTTGCAGGCGGCCGATCTGGATGGGCTGCTTGTTATAGCGGTGCAGCACACAGGCGCCTTCGCATAACACCTCGACGGGGCAGGCGCGGGCGCAACTGGCGCCCAGGATGTTGGCGTCGAGAATGGTGTGGGCGGAGCCGGAAAGATTGCCGCTGGCAATTTTCTTGATGAAGCGGGGCACGTCGATGTGGGTGGGGCAGGCGCCGGCGCAGGGCGCGTCGAAGCAGAAGAGACAGCGATTGGCCTCAGGGAGGGCGGCCTGCTTGTCGAAGGGAGGATGCAGGTCGTGGAAGCGCGCGGCGGTTTCCGGCTGCACCGGCACTTGCTCTACAAAGCCCATGTTCCTCCTTGTGTCGCCGCTGTTTTTTCTTACCGGGAGTCATCATTATGCACCATCAGGGGTGAAAAGAGTCGGTACCCCATGAACCAAACTCTCTCCTGACCACGAAACTCCGGGTGCCCCATATCTCGCTCGTTTTTCGCGAGATGTGGGATTCCATTGCACTCAACCTATAACTTTGTCCTGACATGCGGGGCTTCAGGAAACAGACCCGTGGAATCCCACATCTCGCGAAAAACGAGCGAGATATGGGGCACCCGGGGTTTCATGGTCAGGAGAGAGTTTGTTTCATGGGCTTTGTGGTCAGGACAGAGTTTGGTTCATGGGGCACCCACTTCTGCTGCCGGGACAGATCACAAAAATCAGGCTTTTTGCCGTGGTATGCTGGCGCGGAATGCGGCTGCTTTTCTTTATCCTTCTGATGGTGTTGCCTGTGCAGGCGCGGGTGGTTCGCGTGGAGGTGAAGTCGCGCGCGGATGTTCTCAATGGCAAGACGTTCGGTGAGGCCGGGGTCTATGAGCGCATTACGGGACGGGTTTACTTTTCGCTTCCGGTTGCCAATGCGCATAATCTGCGCATTGTCGATCTTGGCAAAGCTGAGAATTTGAAGGATGGGGCGGTCGAGTTTTCTGCCGACTTTATTGCGGTTCGTCCGAAGGATGCGCATAAGGGCAACGGCTCCATGATTCTGGAGGTTCCGAATCGCGGTAACTCGCGCATCGTTGGATTGGTCGACGGCGGCGACTGGAGTCTGGCTCACGACGCGGGCGATGGATGGCTGCTGCGCAAGGGGTTCTCCATCGTGAGCGTCGGTTGGCAATGGGATGCCCCGGGCAAAGAGGCGTTGAAGTTTTTTGCGCCGGTCGCGAAGGAAAACGGGCAGACGATTACGGGACTATTGCGCGGGGATTTTATGCTCTCGCATGAGATGGCCGTGGTGCCGCTGGGCCATTTCATGACGGGTAGCATCGGGGGCACCGAGTATCCGGTTTCCGCGCCGCAGGATCCACGGAATGTGCTCACCGTCCGCGATGCGCGGGATGCTCCCCGGACGCTGATCGCTCGCAGCGCGTGGGGTTTCGAAGAGGATGGCCGGTCCATTCATTTGCACGGAGGTTTTCAGCCCGGCAGGATTTATGAATACGTTTATGTCGTTGCCAATCCCGTGGTGGCCGGTGGGGGCTTCGCGGCGATTCGCGATTTTGCTGCCTATGCCAAGCATGATCCGGCTGCGATTGCCCCGGCGGTGCGCGTCTACGGTGAAGGCATTTCACAAAATGGGCGCTTCTTGCGCGACTTTTTGTATGAAGGTTTTAACGCCGATGAAGAGGGTAGGAGAGCGCTCGATGGCGTGCTGGCGCACGTAGCGGGAGCAGGCCGGGGCAGCTTTAACTACCGTTTCGCCCAGCCCTCGCGCGATGCCCAGCCCACGTCTTCGGTGTTCTTCCCCACGGATATTTTTCCCTTTACCGATGAGCCGGAGAAAGACCCGGTCACGGGCGCAACGGAAGGTCTGCTCGACCGCGCGGTCAGCGACAAAGTGGCGCCGAAGATTTTTTTCTCCAACACGTCTTATGAATATTGGGGGCGCGCGGCGGCGCTGATCAGCGTGACCGCGGATGGAAAACAGGACGCGCCGATTGCGGATAATGTGCGCATCTATCACTTCACCGGGCTGCAGCATTTCCCGGGGCCGTTTCCAGCGGAGAAGGGGACCGGCGACCTGCTGGGACAGGAGCCACAATCGCCGCTGCCGATTAAATATTTCTGGCGCGCGATGATCGTCAACATGGATGCGTGGGTACGCAGCGATATGCTTCCGCCGCCCAGCAGTTATCCCCGGCTGGCGGATGGCACGCTGGTGCCGCTGCAGCAGTACGCGCTGCCTGCGATCCCCGGAGTCAACCGTCCGCACGAAGGCAACCAGGCATATCGTCTGGACTACGGCCCGCATTGGCGGCAGGGAATTTTAAGTGTTCAGCCGCCTAAGGTGGGCGCAGCTTTCCCATTGCTGGTGCCCCAGGTGGATAGCGACGGCAACGAACGCGACGGCGTGCGCCTGCCGGAGATTACGGTGCCGCTGGCAACCTATACGGGCTGGAATCTGCGCGCGCCATCGATTGGCGCGCCCGATCAAAGGGTTGCGTTTGAGGTGTCGTATCTTCCTTTTCCGCGGACGGCGGCGGAGCGCGCGCAGACGGGCGATCCGCGCAAGTCGATTGCCGAGCGGTATAAGGATCGCGCCGATTATCTTGCGCAGTACCAGAAGGCACTCGACGATCTGGTCAGGCAACGCTGGATTTTGCCGGAAGACCGCGCAGCGCTGCTCGATCGCGGCGAGCAGGAATGGCAGTAAGATCGAAGGCATGCTCAAGCGAATTCCTATTCTGTGCGTGCTGCTGATGGCCGCGCACGTTGCCCTCGCTCTTGATTCCGTGCCCCGGGCTGAGTACCGGCAGCGTCGCGTCAAGCTCGCCGCCAAGCTGCACGGCGGGGTGGCGGTGATCTTTGCCGCCCACGAGCCGCCGATGGAGTACCAGGATTATCGCCAGGATGAAGACTTCTTTTACCTGACTGGCTCGAACGAGCCGGGGGGCGCGCTGCTGGTGATTGGCGACGGGCCCTCGGTCACGACACGCCTGGGCAAGGTGGTGCCGGCGCACGCCTACCGCGAGATATTGTTTCTGCCCACCCGCGATGTGGTTTTGGAAAAGTACACCGGCGAGAAGACCGATGCGGCCACGCCCGGAGCGCGCGAGAAGCTCGGGGTGGACGAGGTGATGCAGCTCACGGCGCTGCCTGGCGTCCTCGGCGGATTTTTGAGCGAAGACCTGCGGCCGCGCTCCAAGGGAATCTGGACCCAGCAGGATATGAACGTGGCCAGCTCTGCGATTGGCTTTGTGGCCACGGTGCTGGGCACGGATGAACCGCCTGAGACCCACGATGTGCGGCCGCTGGTTACGGAGTTGCGCATGGTCAAGAGCCCGGCTGAGATCGCACTGATCCAGAAGGCGACGGATGCCTCGATCGCCGCGCAACTGGCGGGGATGCGCGCCATCAAGCCGGGGGTACGCGAGCGCACGGTGGCGGGCGTCGAAGTGGGCACGATGATGGCTCAGGGATGCGAGCGGGTGAGCTATCCCCCGATTGTGGGCTCGGGCTTCAATTCAACCGTTCTGCACTATATGGAAAACAGCAGGATTATGGAGAAGGGCGACGTGGTGGTGATCGATGCTGCCGGGGAGTACTCCATGTATGCCAGCGACCTGACGCGCACGATGCCGGTCGACGGCCACTTTACGGCGCGGCAGAAAGAGATTTATGACATTGTGCTGGGCGCGCAACAAGCGGCACGCGCGGCGTTCGTTGCGGGCAAGTCGAAGATGGGCGAAGTGGCTCAGCGCGGACCCGATGCGGACAAGAACCTGCTCGATAAAGTGGCTTACGATTACATCAACACCCATGGCAAAGACCTGCATGGCCAGCCGCTGGGGAAATATTTTCTCCACGGGCTAGGCCATTCGGTTGGCATTGATGTGCATGACCCGTACGAATACAGCAAGCCATTCGTGGTGGGTTCGGTGTTTACGATTGAGCCGGGTATTTATATTCCGGAGGAAAAGATTGGGGTCCGCATCGAAGATACGTTTTATGTCGATGGTTCGGGCAAGCTGATCGACTTTGCCGAGAAGCTGCCGCATACCGCGGAAGAGGTTGAGGCGGCAATGCAGGGTAAGTAGGTGGTTGGTAGTGCAGTTTAATGATTTAGCCAGCTCATGGTCTTTCTGGCCAGCCGGTCGAAGGCTTCTACTGCCAGTTCGAGGTGTTCGATTTTGCTGTTCTCAGCCGTGTTGTGGCTGAGCCCGGCGAGCGATTGAGTGAACATCATCACCGCGGGAATGCCGGCGCGGGCTACCTCAGCAGCATCGTGCAACGGGCCTGAGGGCAGGCGGTGGGCATCGCCTGCTGTTTCTCGCACGGCCTGATCACAGAATTCGATCAGCTGGGGATGGAAGGGGATGGGCTCGATGCTCCAGATCCTTGACCACTCCACCGTACAGCCTTCTTCGGCAGCAAAACGATGGCTCGCCTGCTGCGCCTCCGCGAGCATCGAGGCCAGCACGCCGGCGTCAAGATCGCGCATGTCGAGCGTGGTTTCGCAGCGGCCAACTACGGCGGTTACGATACCGGGAAAGGTCTTGACGCTGCCCATGGTGGCGACGGCGTCGGGATGCTTGCGCGCGATGGGGCGGATTTCGAGAGCCAGTTTGGCGGCTGCGGCCAGAGCATCGCGACGCACGGCCATGGGGGTCGAGCCGGAGTGTGCTTCCTGCCCGTAGAAGGTGATGGCGTGGCGCTCGACTCCTTTCGTGCCTAGCACCACACCCAGCGGCAACTGCATGGCTTCGAGCACGGGCCCCTGCTCTATGTGCAGTTCGAGATAGGCGCCGGCGTGGCCGCGCTCGGCGGCGGCGTCGCCGATGCGGTCGACCTCGACCAGGCATTGGCGCAGGGCATCTTCGAGGCGCACGCCGTCGCGGTCGGTGCGGTTGCGATCGGCCGCGATGGTGTGTGTGCCGGCGAAAGCGGAGGAGCCGAAGAGGCTGCGGCCGAAGCGCGCCCCTTCTTCGTCGGCCCAGTCGACCAGGCGAACGGTGACCGGCGGCTTGCCCGCAAAATCTTCTGCGAGGGCGCGCAATACCTCAAAGGAGGCGAGCACGCCGAGGCAGCCGTCGAGCCATCCCCCATTGGGCACGGAGTCGAGATGGCTGCCGAGAATCAGGACGCGGTCCGACTCGCCGGGCAGCGTGGTCCATGAATTGCCGGCGGCGTCGAGGTGGTGTTCCACCGGCAGCGCGGCCAGTTTCTCTTGAAACCAGGCGCGCGCCTTGAGCCACATCGGGCTCCAGGCAATGCGTTGCGCTCCGTGGTCGTCTGCCGTGAGCGCGCGAAGCTCCTCCAGGTCAGAAATGGTTCTGCGGGCATCGATGGGCATGCGTCCTCCGCTGCTTCCAATCTAAAGCAGTTTCGCCCGGTGTTGTACACGGTTGGCCGGGCGCGGTAGGCTTCGGGGATGCAGCTTCCCGTGAATCCGCCCGTTTTGCCCATGCTTGCCAAGCGCGTCGGCCAATTGCCGGAGGGCAAGGCGTGGATCTTTGAACCCAAGTGGGATGGGTTTCGCGCGCTGGTGTTTCGCGACGGCGACGAACTGTTCATCCAGAGCCGCGACCAGAAATCACTGAATCGTTATTTTCCTGAGTTGGTGGAGACGTTGCTCGCCCAACTGCCGCCGCGCTGCGTGCTGGACGGCGAAATCGTAATCGCTACGGAGCGTGGTCTGGATTTCGAGGCGCTGCAGCTGCGCATTCATCCGGCGGCCTCGCGGGTGAAGCTGCTGGCCGAGCAGACGCCGGTGTCGATTGTCTTTTTCGATTTGCTGTGTGTGGACGATCGCGATTTGACGGGCCTGCGCTTTGAGGACCGCCGGGCGGAGTTGGAAGCACTGCTTTCCGCGGCCGCGCCGCCGATCCACATTACGCCGGCAACGCACGAGGCCGACGTGGCTTCCGATTGGTTCCTGCGCTTCGAGGGTGCGGGGCTGGATGGAGTAATCGCCAAGCCGGCGGGTGGGGCCTATGAACCTGATAAGCGGGTGATGCTCAAAGTCAAGCATGAGCGTGATTGCGATTGTGTGGTGGCCGGGTTTCGCTGGCACAAAAACGGGGAGGGAACGCTGATCGGTTCGCTGTTGCTGGGTTTGTTCGATGACGCGGGTTCGCTGCAGCACGTGGGCGTGTGCGCCAGCTTTACGGTGGAGAAGCGGCGCGAGCTGGTGGAGTTTCTTTCGCCCTATCGACAGGATGCGCTGGCGCATCATCCCTGGAAGGGATGGGCGGAGGCGGGCGAGCAGCGCATGCCCGGCGGGCAGAGCCGTTGGAGCCAGGGCAAAGATTTGTCGTGGGAACCGCTGCGGCCGGAGTTGGTGGTTGAGGTGGCGTATGAACACATGCAGGGCAGCCGGTTTCGCCACATGGCCCAGTTTCGCCGGTGGCGGGTGGACAAGAAGCCCTGCGATTGCACCTATGCGCAGTTGGAGGTGGTTCCGCCGCAGGAGTTGATGGAGATTTTTCCGCGTGTGTAGTTTGTGGCGGAACAAGACTCAACGGCGGCGCGTCTCAGTCGAAGGTGGTGGGCCAGGTGAGGTTTTCGGCGTGCTCAAACATGTGCTCGATCTGATACTCAGTCACACGCGCGAGGGATAAGTTGGGCAGTTGGTGGCGCGGGAAAAAGGCGACCTCCGGGGTCTCGAAGCTGGGCGTGGCTTCGCCACCCACCAGCTCGCAGAGAAAGAAGAGCTTGTAAGCGTGGCCGGCGGTCGGCGGGTGGGGATGTTTGTCGCGGTCGAAGAGTGCGGCCAGCTTGCGCGGCACAACGTCAAATCCGGATTCCTCTTTGACCTCACGGACCACCATTTCGCTCGGCGGTTCCCCCACATCAGCCCAGCCGCCAGGCAGCGTCCAGCCACCGTCCTCGCGCTCGCGCACCAGCAGAACCTGCTGGTCGCGGATGACGGCGCCACGCACCTCGACCTTCGGGGTCGCGTAGCCGGCTTCTGCCTTGAACAGATCGAGAATCTTTTGCGAGTCGGGCATGCCGCTGCCTGCCGCCATCATCTCCGCGGCAATGGCGCGCAGTTCCTGGTAGCGCTCCTGATCATAGTGATCGCGGGTAAAGGTTAACCCGGTTTGCGCAATGGCCTGCAGACGCTTCGCCCAATGCAACCACTGGGGGTGCGACGGTTGCTCCATGCTGCTCCTTACTTGCGCCTGGCTGCGCGAATGTTGCGGATCTCTTGCATGCGCTGGGCAAGCAGTTTTTCCCGGCCCTGGTCACGGGGATGGTAAAACTCGCGGCCACGCAGATTGTCTGGCATGCACTCCATATCGGCGACTCCCTCTTCCACATCATGCGCATACTGGTAGCCTTCGCCGTAGCCGAACTCTTTCATGAGCCGGGTGGGGGCATTACGCAAATGCAACGGCACCCCTTCCGCGCGATGCGCTTCGATCTCGGCGGTCACATCGGCGTAGGCGGTGTAGAGGGCGTTTGACTTGGGCGCGAGGGCGAGATAAACCGCGGCTTGGGCGAGCGCGAGATCGCCTTCCGGGGAGCCGAGAAAATCAATGGCATCGCGCGCAGACAAAGTCAGGTTGAGTGCTTCGGGAGCGGCCAGGCCAATGTCTTCGACCGCCATGCGCACCAGCCGCCGGGCAATATACATCGGGTCTTCGCCCGCCTTGAGCATGCGGCCCAGCCAGTAGAGCGCGGCATCGGCGTCGCTGTTGCGGATGCTCTTGTGCAGAGCGGAGATGAGGTTGAAATGCTCTTCGCCCTGCTTGTCGTAGAGCAGAATCCGCTGCTGCAGCGCGTTCTGCACCACCTCGCGGGTGATGCGGCTGCCCGCTGCCGCCCGGGCCGCCGCTTCCAGCGCGTTGTAGGCGTAACGCGCATCGCCATTGGAATAGCCGGCGATCATCTCCAGCGCTTCCTCGTCGGCCGTGACCTGCAGCTCACCGAGGCCGCGTGTCTTGTCATTGAGGGCGCGCTTGAGCAGCCGGATTTGTTGCTCATCGGTCAACGGCGTCAGCCGGTAGACACGGCAGCGGGAAAGCAGGGCGGCGATCACTTCAAACGAAGGGTTTTCCGTGGTCGCGCCGATCAAACGGATCGTGCCCCGCTCGACGTAAGGCAGAAAGGCATCCTGCTGCGCCTTGTTGAAGCGGTGGATCTCGTCGATGAAGAGGATGGTGCGCGATCCGAAGCCGGCGGCCTTCTCGGCATCGACCATGACCTGCTTGATTTCCTTGATGCCGCCCATCACGGCGGAGAATTCAATAAAGCTGGCCTGGGTGGCCTCGGCGATGATTTTAGCCAGCGTGGTTTTGCCCACGCCGGGCGGCCCCCAGAGGATCATCGAGCCGAGGTCGTCGCGTTCGATTTCCAGGCGCAGCGGTTTGCCGGGCCCGAGCAGATGCTCCTGGCCGACGTATTCGTCCAGGGTGCGGGGGCGCATGCGTTCGGCCAGCGGCGCCGTTCTGGTGTGAGCGGCGGCGCGTTCGCCGGGGATCTGGTTGAACAGGCTCATGCGGGCACACTCCGCTGGCGCATGGCTTCATACAGCAGCACGCTGCCGGCGACGGCGGCGTTGAGGCTCTCGACCGGGCCGGGGCAGGGAATCGTCACCCGGGCGTCGGCGCTTTCGATCCACGCCTGGGGCAGGCCTGCGCCCTCATTGCCAATGAGCAGCGCGCAGGGACGGCGCAGATCGGCATCGCGCGCGCCATCGCGGGCCACGGCCGCCACGATGCTTACCCCGTGGGCACGCAGAGCCGCAAAGGCATCGTCGGGGGGAGCGAGACCACCGGCAAGCGAAAGGCTGAACCTGAGGACGCGCGCAGGGTCTTGGCGTTCCACAAGCTGACGGTGCCGGGCAACAGAATCATGCCGCCGGCGGCGAAGGCTTCCGCGGAGCGCAGCAGAGTGCCCAGGTTGCCGGGGTCCTGCAGGCCGGCGGCAATCACCACCAGCGGAGTGGCCACAAGCATGGCCTGGAGGGAGAACTGCGGCGCCTCGACCAGCGCGGCAATGCCCTGGGGATGCTCTGTGCTGGCTGCACTAGCGAACACGTCTTCGGGGACCAGCAGCACCTCCGCGTCGCCCAGGGCAAGGTGCTCCAGCAGGCCCTCACTGCCTTCGCGCACGAACACGGTGTGCAGGGTGAGGCCGCTCAGCGCCGCTTCCTGCGCCAGGTGCAGGCCTTCCACGGCGATGAGGTTGTTGGCCGTTCGCAGGCCGCGAGACAGGGCCGCGCGCAGTTCTTTAATCCGCGCATTGTGCCGGCTTTCGACTCTTCGCGGACCGCGTTCTGCCAGAGACTTCATGCGTGGGGAACTCTTGGCGATTGTACCCGCTGCTCCTCTGGAAACCGGGTGGGTCTGGTACTCTCGATGAGGTCGGACCTAAACTCTGCTCAGGGGTGTAAGTATCTTGTTGGCAGAAATGCTGCGTGTGCATCCGGATGAACCGGAGGGTGACCGGGTTGATTACATTGTTTCCTGCCTGCGAAGCGGCAAGGTAGTGGGCATCCCTACCGATACGTTTTATGGATTGGCCGTGGACCCGGTGAATCTGCGAGCGGTTGAGAGCATTTACGAAATCAAGACCCGGCTCAAGCACAAACCGTTGTCCTTGCTGATCGCCAACGCCGAACAGGCGTACGAGCTGGCGCGGGAAATCGATTCCCGCTTTGACCTGCTGGCGGAGCGCTTCTGGCCGGGGCCGCTCACGGTCATCGTGCGTGCGGGTTCGCGGCTGCCGTTGCGGTCTACGGCGAATACCGGCAACGTCGCGCTGCGCGTGCCTGACTGCGCGATTCCCCGGGCTATTGTGGAGAAACTAGGTCTGCCGATCACCGCCACGTCCGCCAATCTGCAGGGGCTGCCGGAGTGCAATTATGCGGCCTGCGTGCGCGAGCAGATCGGGAATCGTGTGCCGCTGATCGTGGACGGGGGTCCCACCGGCCGCAGCGTCGCGACCACGATCGTCGACCTCTCCAGCAGTGATGGTCCGTGGCAGATTCTTCGGGAAGGAGCCATTCCTACCCACGAGATTGCGTTGACCCTGCAGCGTTAGCCAGAGAAACCCCATGACCGACCCGCCGGCCAAAGCGCACCGAGCTTTATCGAGCGGCAGGCGCGTGCTTCGCTGGCTGCTGATGGCCGGTATGCTGGTGGTCGCGGGTTGGTTTGTGTGGCTCTACGGCCAGATTCACTACTACGCTACCCATGATCAGGCCCGGCCCGCGGATGCCATCGCGGTGTTCGGTGCGGCGGAGTACGACGGCCGGCCTTCGCCGGTGCTGCGCGCCCGGCTCGACCATGCCCTGGCTCTCTATCGCGAACGCCTGGCGCCGCTGGTGGTTACGCTGGGCGGGGGTGAGGGTGGCCCGCGCGATTCCGAAGGCGGCGTCGGCCATGATTACCTGCTGGCGCATGGGGTTCCGGAAGAGCAGATCATTGCCGAGACGCAGAGCACCAATACA
This sequence comes from uncultured Acidobacteriaceae bacterium, assembly GCA_963834445.1. GTDB lineage: Bacteria > Acidobacteriota > Terriglobia > Terriglobales > Acidobacteriaceae > PALSA-350. Next base: position 235,201 of record CAWIBU010000008.1, on the reverse strand, counting down.
GAAGAATCGGCCGCCCGGCTGGCCGCGATCTCGCGGGAGAACCATTTGAACCGGATTCTGGCGGTTTCCGATGGCACGCACCTCTTTCGTATCCATGCCCTTTGCGCCAGCATGGGGCTGAATGTGGTCACGTCTCCACGGCTTGAGGCCCGCCCGCTCGGGCCGTGGGATACGGCCATGCGGCTGATGCACGAGATGATCAGCTACACGCTGTGGCGCTTGAAAATCCACTAGCAGGATGGGGGAAGAGTACGGCTTCTAGAGTCTGCGAAAAAACCCACTCCCTGAAGGGTACGGGCTTCAGCCCGTACATAGATGCCCAGGATGAGTCGCCTTTAGGCGCTGAGGGCCGCGGAATCATGCGGAAACCCGGCCCTCTGCGGCTGAAGCCTATGAATATCTGTTTCAACATGTACGGGCTGAAGCCCGTACCCTTCAGGAACCTGGTCATTTTGGCCGTGGCGTATCGCTGGATGCACGGTCCCATTTACAATCATGTTTCTACCAGGAAATGAAACGTAGTGAGGTATTCACGGGTGCTTAGCGTTGCATGGCTCCAATCATGGAGCCGGCGGAGTGTGGGTTTGCCGGAGTTTGGCTTCAAGGATATTCAACGAATCGCGGGGCTGGGTTGCGTCGCTGCGCTGTTAGCGGGATGCGGAGATATGAACCGGCCAGTCGTCACCCCCGTGGCTGTTACCCCACCAGCCCCACAGCCTCAAAGCTATGCGGTGGTCACCACCAGCTCGGGACCGAACACACCCGGACTGGCCAATATCTTCGACGCCGCCGGCGATACCCTGCTGACCCAGGCCTCGCTGGGCGTAAACCCATTGGCGCTCACCCTTAGCTCCAGTGGCGCGTCGGCCACCACTGCGAATACGGATGGCACCATCAATACCTTCACTCCGTCGACCACGTTGCAGACCAAAAACATTCTCAGCAGTACCCTGCTGCAGCCGGCTGAGCCGGTGAATCTGCTCTCCACGGCAAGCAATCTGTTCATCACCGAGCCCAATGTGCCGGCGATCGCCGTGCTGAATGTCTCATCCAGCGGTGTCTACACCCTCACCCAGCAGCTTCCCGTACCTGCCAGCCCGATCAACCTGGCGGGCACGTCCAGCGGCGCCCGCGTCTACTCGATTACCCAGGACAATGGCTCGAACGCAGTGAATTTCGGTGATTGTGAGACACCCTCGCAGGTGAACACACCTGGTCAGGTGCAGTCCATCGAGGTTTCTACGGTGACCATCTCGCGCACCTTGCCGGTGGGCATCTGCCCGGTCTATGGCATCGGTTCCTCCGATAATCAGCGGGTTTTTATTCTCAATCGCGGCAGCGGCACGGTGACGGTGATCAATAGCCAGCTCAACCAACTGGACACCACCGCCAATCTGCCCAATCTAACCAATGGCACGCTCCTGCTACCCCCGCCCGCGGGCGTGGCGGCTGGCTCCTTCAAGGCCGGTCCTGTTTTTGCCGATTATTACGCTCCTGCTTCCCAGCTGGTGACGGCGAACTATGACTCCAACACCATCACGATCATCAACGTCAGCCTCGACCAGTTTGGCAACGACTCTCCTCTGTTCGGCCAGGCAGTAACCGTACCGGTGGGCAATGGGCCCGATACGCTGTCTATCCTGCGCGACGGCAGCCGGGTGTATGTGGCCAATCAGAAGGACAGCACGGTCAGCGTGGTAAGTCTCACGAGCTACAAGGTGCTGGCAACTATCCCGGTGAACGGCCATCCGATTTCGATGGCTTCCACCTTCAGTACGCCTTATGGCCAGATCTATGTGCTGTCGGCTGACTCGTCCTACATGACCGTGATTCGGACCGACACGGACCAGGTGTCGGCTAACATTCAGTTGGATGGAACCGGAATTGACGTGCACACCAGCGCGCAGACGGTCGCCGCCAACAGCGCCACCGCGGGCGCCGTGGCTAACGCCATCAATGTCAGCCACGCCAGTGGCAGCGGTTCGCCCTGTGGTTTTGGCGCGCCCTGCCTGACGAAAGCGGCGGCGGCTGTAGCTGTCGCCCGGGCCGGGCGGTAGGCAAGATTGGCCTTGTTATCCCACTCAAGCCAACAACGGGCTTGAATGGGCCACCCAACATGGTTGGCGGAACTGGCTCCTCCGGAAACCGGCTTCAGATCTTTCAGCAAGATGGCTTCAGGGCTTGGCGACCTGCGTAGACGGTCGCCGCCGACATCGCCTGCAAGTGACGTACTACACTAGCTGCCGGTCGCGCCGGAGAGGACGATGGGCATCGTCGGCGAAGTGGACCCGCCGGCGTTCTCTATGGTCACGCCGAAAGCCTTGGCGGCGATACCCGCAGGCAGCGTCGGCAGCACCAGCGTCGCTGTGCCTACGTTGTCTGGGCGGAACACCCCGGCAGGTACCGGGGCCTTGCCATTGGCAGGAATCACCCATAGCTCGTACGTCTTGCCTTCGGCTAAAGGCTTCAGATTGGTTGCCAGCAGGATCAAACCGCCGCGTTCCGGCAGGTAGGTTGCACGCGCGGTGGGCTGCGGCGGCAGCTTGCCCTCGGTCAACGTGACCCGTTGGGCGGTGGGCGCCGTCAACACTTCCAGAACCTGTTGTGCCCGCGATGCCTGGCCGGCAAGTTTCGTCACCAGGCTGAGTTGATCGTGTAGTTCGTCATTCAGCGCCCGATTTTGCACACCCAGCGATATGGCGGCAATGCCCATGGCGGCTGCCGCTACCCAGGGAATCCAGACGCGCGGACCACGGCGCGAGCGCGTTGCGCTCATGGGAATGACATTGGCGGTGGCATCCGGCGGTTTCACGACCGGCGAGGCAGCTACTTTTTCAAGGAAGCGTTGGCGTGCACCTTCGGGCAACGGCTGCTGGTCGACGGCCAGGCCGAACAGTGCAAGGTCGCCGCTTATCTCGGCCAACGCGGTACGGCATTGCAGACAGGTCTGCAGGTGTTGGCTGATAGATGCGGAGTCCTCTAACGGGAGACTCTGCATCGCATAGAACGCCAACTCTTCCTGCGTATTGTGCGCGCTGCTAATCATGCCGCAAATGCCTTTCTTAGGGTAATCAACGCCAGCCGAATACGGGTCTTCACCGTACCCAGGGGATCGCCCGTTCTGGCGGCGATCTCCGAATGGCTCAAGCCTTCAAAAAACGCTAACTCCATCGACTGCTGCTGCTCTTCCGGCAGCTGCTTCAATACTTTCTGAATTTTTTCGATCATGGCGTTGTGCTCAACTTCAGACGCCAGGTTGCAGGCAGCAGGCAAGATCACATCCTCAACCGAGTCTGTCGGTTTTCTCCGCCGCAGAACATCGATCGATCGATTTCTAGCTACCACCACCAGCCAAGCACCCAGTGAGCCCCGACCCTGCACAAAAGAATCGGAGTTACGCCATATCTGAAAAAAGATCTCCTGCATCACATCTTCGGCGTGACCGGTATCCTTCAATATCCGCAGGGCAACGGAGTAGACTGCCCGGCCGTAGCGATCAAAAATCTCCCCCATTGCCGCCTGATCGCCTTTGCGGACCCGCTGCAGCAACGTAATATCTGCAGTTACGGGGGTGGCCACTGCCTCGGCCATCGGATCACTTGATGTCGATTCTCTGTGTATAGAACGCTCAGAGTCGCCAATCGGATTGGGGGTAAGCTCAGGCATCGTTGAATCGTGCTAAGTCTAAAGGGTCATTACCGTAATACCCAAAACAAAACCGCGGGGGAAGCCGCGGGTACACTAGCCGCCCTGTTCCATAATAATGAAAATCTGCGCGCAAACATTTATCGAATCAAACCACCACACCACCCACTCAGACCATCGTACTAGATGAAGAACCGTCTGGATAAGTTGCTGGTCGCGCAGGGTTGGGTGCCATCGCGCGAACGCGCGCAGGCCCTGATTCTTGCTGGACGTGTGCTGGTGGATGAGCAGAAGGTGGAGAAGCCCGGCACCCCCGTCGACGAGAGGTCGGTGCTGCGCCTGCTTGGTGAAGAGCAGCGCTACGTGAGCCGCGGTGGTTTCAAGCTGGAGGCGGCGCTTAGCCGATGGCAGGTCGAACTGAGCGGCCGCGCTTGCGCGGATATTGGTACCTCGACCGGCGGCTTTACCGACTGCATGTTGCAACATGGTGCGGCCAGCGTGGTCGCCGTTGACACCGGCTATGGCCAAATCGCGGAAAGCCTGCGCCGCGACGCCCGCGTGACGTTACGGGAGCGTACCAACGCGCGCTACCTGCAGCCGGCGGACCTGCCTGCCGGCATCACTTTTGTATCCATGGATGTTTCTTTTATATCGGCCACGCTGGTGCTGCCCGCGGTACTCGCCGCCGTGCGGGAGAAGCAGCAGAGGATGGTCGAGGCCGTCATTCTGGTGAAGCCGCAATTCGAAGCGGGCAGGGAACACATCGGCAAGGGCGGCATTGTTCATGACCCTGCTGCGCACCAGTTCGCCATCAACCGGGTACGTGCAGCCGTTGATGGGCTTGGCGCGTCGATCAGCGAGATTGCCGATTCGCCAATCCTGGGCGGTAAAGGGAACCGGGAGTTTCTGCTGTACGCCCGCTTTGCCCCGTGAGGTTTGACCGGTCCGCCCATCGCGTACACTGAAGTCCCATGCGACCGGTCGCCATCATTTCCAAACCGCAGAAGGACGAGCTCGCCGCGCTGCTGCCCGAACTGGTTGTATGGATGCGAGCGCATGATTTTGAGCCCATCCTGGACCATGTGAGCGGGACCTATACCCAGGATGCGCGGGTGGTGCCCCGGCACGAATTGCCGGCCATGAAGCCGGCGCTGGTGGTGGTGCTCGGCGGCGACGGAACATTGCTGGCGGCGGCCCGTACTTTCGCCCGGACCGAAGTGCCTATTCTCAGCGTGAACCTGGGCGCCCTGGGCTTTCTCACCGAGGTCCGGCTGGGTGATCTGTACACCACGCTTCTGGGCTGGGAGCAGGGCCGTTGCGCGATCGATGCGCGCGCCTTGCTGCATACCGAGGTGGTGCGCGGAGGCGTTTTATATAAAGAATATGAGGCCCTGAACGATGTGGTGATCGCCAAAGGGGCGATTGCCCGAATGGGCGACTTCAGTGTGCATTTGTTTGAGCAACTGGCGGCTTCGTTTCGCGCAGATGGGGTAATTGTGTCTACGCCCACGGGGTCGACTGCGTACAACCTGGCTGCCAACGGGCCGATCCTGGCGCCTTCGGTCGATGCGCTGGTGATCACGCCGATATGTCCGCATTTGCTGACGATTCGGCCCATGGTGGTGCGCGGCGATGCGCATGTGACGATCAGCGTGGAGGGCATTCCGGACCTCACGTTCCTGACTGTAGACGGGCAGGAGGCACTGCAACTGCGGGTGGGCGATCAGGTGTGTTGCCGACGATCTGAGCACAGTGTCCGGCTGGTTCGCATGGGCGCCACCGGATTCTTTGATGTGTTGCGTTCCAAATTGAGTTGGGGCGAACGCTGAGGCAATCGGACAGCGGCGCTAACCCACCCGTCAGGGTTTGGTGAGTTCGTCGAGCAGCAGTTTGGCCTTGGTGGCCAGGGTGAGGCCGCCGTCGGTATCTCCGTTATCCAGGGCCTGCTGGGCTTGTTTCAGGAAGGTCACTATCTGCGCCGCAGTCACCTTCTCCTCAGCCGAGAGCGCGCGTTTGATCCCGTTCAGTCCCTGTTGCGTGGACGCGATCAGGTCGGCCGTCTCATGTTTGGTTCGTTCGCCCACGGCGCTGTCGCCCGTGGTTAGCTGACCGATGGGTGAGGCGGTGGTCTTCTGTGGGGGGGCAGCCGCCTGGGTCACTGAGGCGGCCGCCGCGGCCGTCTGGGGGGTCTCTGCTGGTTTGGGAGTCTTGACCCGGTGCCTGACCTTCTTGGGCGGTGGCGGTGGGGGCAGGGGGACGCTTTGCGCAGAAGGCTGGGGCAACGGCGAGGCCAGCGGCGAGGACGCTTTTTCCTGTTGCTGGGTGGTCTTGGGAGGGTTCAGCTTCCCCTCGCCCGTCTGCAAAGGGGGTGCCTGGGCCTGGGGTGGCGGCGACGGTTTGCGCGACGGACAGCCGCTACACAACAGGACCACCAGCGCCAGAGACGAACGTACCCTGAGAGGCATCATCCTCTAGGCTCCCTGGTTACAATTGAACCCGCTGAACTGCTCCCATCCGGCATAAGGTATCCACGCGCTCTACTCTCCTGAGGGCTGTTGAGAGGAAAGCGCAAAATAAAGGTCGTTCCGTGAATCGCGTCCGATTGTACTTCGATCGAACCATTATGCAGTTCGACAATGCGGTATGTCATTGCTAAACCTATACCGCTGCCGTCTTTCTTGGTCGTGAAGTACAGGTCGAAGATCTTGTCGCGAATGTCCGGGGGGATGCCGCCGCCCTGGTCATGAATGCTGAGCGATGCCATGCGGCCGTCCTCAGCCAGACGCACCGCGAGCTTTCCCCCTTCGGCCATCGCCTGGGCGCCATTCAAGACCACATTTAGCAGTGCCTGCTTCAATAGATCGGCATCCACTTTGGCAAGCACGGGATGGTCGGGCAAATCGCTTTGGACATGAACGTCGCGGGTCTCGAGTTCCGCTGAGGCCAGCATCAACACCGCGGAGACGACGCGACGCAGATCCTGTTCTTTGAGTTGCAGTTCGACCGGGCGGGAGAAATCCACCAGCGTCTGCACCACGCGATCGAGCCGTTGAATCTCACTTTCGATTACTTCGAGATGACGCATCGCCCGATGATCTGAGTCACCCAGTTTGTTACGCAGCAACTCCAGATGCACCACGATGGCGTTAATCGGGTTTTTAACTTCGTGGCCAACGCCGGCGGTTAAGCGGCCAATGGCCGCCAGGCGGCGCGACAACTCGAGATCGTTTTCCAGGTCGCGTACCGATTCCACGTCATGCAGGGTCAGCAAAGCACCCAGCGTTTCCTGGGGGTAGACGGCGCGATCGTCGTGGATGAAATCGAGTGAGATCTCGACGTGCCGGCCGGTCTCGGTGGTGATTTCCTCCTGCACCAATGCCATGCGCGCGTCGAAAGACTCGCGCACCAATCGCCCCAGGCGGGTGTTACGGGAGAAGATCTCGTGCAGCTTGGCGCCCAGGATTTCTGCGCGGCTGATGCCGAGAAAGCGTTCGACCGAATCGCTGACCAGCACCGCACGGGCATCGTGGGTGTAGAGCAGGATGCCATCCTGCAGATTGGTCATGATCTGGTCAAGGTTTTCTTTGAGCGCAGAGAAAACTTCTTCCACGTTGCGCATGCGCCGCCCGATGCGCTCAATCTTGTGCGAGACGAGCACGACGGCGTCGCCCGCGCGGCCTGAGGTTTCGACGGCGACCTCGGCTTCTGCGAGCGCCAGCGCATCCAGCCGGGCGCCGATTTGCTCGATCGGCTTGAGTGCGAGGTTGGCCAGGAAGGCGGCGAAGATCAGCGAGCAAAGGATGGCTATGCCGGTATACATGAGGGCGGCAATCAGCCAGGGTTCAACGACGAACCGCAGAAAGGTGGTGCGGACACCGACGCGCACGGTGGCGAAGGGCTCGGAGTTCTTCTGCTCCAGCGGCAAGGTGAGGTTGTAGACGCGCGGCGGTCCGAAAACGATTTCGAGCAAGCGCAGAAGGCCGCCGCTTTGCAGCTCCTCATATTCCTGGCGATGAGGAAGCATGTGGTCGATGTTGGTGGGATCAGTGCTGAGCAGACCGCGGCCCTCGCTGTCGGCGATAGAAACGTCGAAGACGGTGGGCGAGTAGCTGATGGCGGAATTCATCAGCGCGGTGAGATTGGCGTCACTGCGCAGCGCCGACGCCACGGCGGCGCGAACGGCCCCGGGATCGCTGGCGTCCACCTTCTGCCCGCGGATGTTGGCAGCGAGCGCTCGTTTGGTGGCGGCGGCAATCTGGTGCGCCACCATGTCGTTAGCAGTGAACGCCTGGGTCATGCGCTGGCGCAGCAACTGGCCGAGAAATATCCAGGACAGCGTACACACGACCAGAAAAACCAGTCCGGTGATCGCGAGCACGAGCTTGGTTTTCAATCTCATGGGGAAGGCACCTGAACTGGTCTGTTCACCTGAGCCGTTGGCCTATCAGGCTTGCGCGGACGCCCCTTCAAGCGTGTCGCTGCTGCTTGCACTACCGTATTCTTTCAGCTTGTTGTGCAATGTCTTGAGGCTAATACCGAGAATCTCAGCCGCCCGGGTTTTGTTGTTACGGGTCGACTCCAAAGTTTTCAGGATGAGCATGCGCTCGGCTTCATCGACGGTGCTGCCAATCTCCACATGAACGCCGCTATCACTGTAACTGGTGGCGGCGGCCTCGGCGCGGAGAAAGCGCTGCCCGAAGGAGGGCGGCAGATGACGTGTTTCCAGGTAGCCGTCTTCGCACAGAATGACCGCCCGTTCAATGGTGTTGCGCAGCTCGCGCACGTTGCCTGGCCAGTCGTGCGCCATCAGACGGCTGAGCATTTCCCCGTCTACGCCTTTGACCTGGCGGCCGTGCTTGGTGTTCATGTCGTTCAGCAAGGCCTCGATGATGGCGGGGATGTCTTCCTTGTGTTCGCGCAGCGGTGGCATGTGCAGGTTGAAGACGTTGAGCCGGTAGTACAGATCGCCGCGCAGCTCGCCCGAGGCTACGGCTTCTTCCGGATTCTTGTTGGTGGCCGCGAGCACGCGCACATTCATGGGGGTTTCCACTTTGCTGCCCAGGCGGCGCAATTTCTTATCTTCGAGTACGCGCAGCAATTTGGCCTGCGTGCCCACGGGCATTTCGCCGATCTCATCGAGCAGCAGGGTGCCTTCCTCTGCCAGTTCAAAGCAGCCGGCCCGGCGTTCCAGAGCACCCGTGAAGGAGCCCTTCTCGTGGCCGAAGATTTCACTTTCAATCAAAGTCTCGGGAATGGCGGCGCAGTTGACGGCGACGAAGGGTTTGCCGCGGCGTGGGCTCAACTCGTGGAGCGTGCGCGCGACCAACTCTTTGCCGGTACCGCTCTCGCCCGTGATCAGCACCGAGACGGTGCTGGGCGCAACGCGCTCGATCATGGCGAACATTTCCTGCATCTTCTTGGAACTGCCGACCAGCGATCCCAGAAAGCCGGTGTCGCGCAGTTTGCGGCGCGTGACCTCGAGCTCACGCTCGGTTTCGCGCTGGCGGCTGGCATTGGCCAGAACTGTTTTCAGGCGCGTCGGGTCGATCGGCTTTTGGATAAAGTCGTAGGCGCCCATCTTCATTGCTTCGACGGCGCGCTCGATACTGCCTTGTGCGGTGAGCACGATGACGGCGGCGTTTAATTGCATCTCGCCCAGGCGCGAGAGCAATTCCAGCCCGTCCATGCGCGGCATCTTCAGGTCGGTAACTATGATGCCGGGGAACCACTCGGAAACTTTTTCCAGACCTTCGATGCCGTCGCGGGCGGTCTCGGTGCGATAACCCCAGCCGGAGACCAACTCCGCCAGGCCAGCCAGTGCGTGCAACTCATCTTCAACAATCAATACCCGTTCGGTAGCTCCCATAACTGCTGTACTCTTTTCTAAAATTTGCCTGACTTGCTTCTTAGTAGCGGGGCACGGCCGGATCAATTTCACGTGACCAGGCGTCGATACCGCCGGCCAGCGATTGCACCTTCTCGAAGCCCTGATTGCGCATCCAGGCGGCCACGTTCAACGAACGGACCCCGGCATGGCAGATGGTGACGATGTGTGCCTCGGGATCGAGCTCCTGAAAAGCGCGCGCCGGAATTTCGCCCATCGGCATACTTTTCGATCCCGCGATCTGCGCGGTGGCGAACTCCCACGGTTCGCGCACATCGAGCAGAACCAGGCCGGCCGGCGGGGAAGCGAGCTGCGCCGCGAGGGCACCCGCGGTGATTTCCAATTCAAGCATAGGTTTAGGATACATCTTGCGTGGCACCGGGGCCTGTTGGCCGACCGTATACGCAGGTCCTGCGAAAGTCGTAGAAAAGAAAACCTTTCGCCTGGTAGAGGAGAGAAAACAGATATGAGCTCCGCGCTTGCGTTCGCCCGTAGCCAGCAAGCTCGCTTTCTTGAGGAATTGAAGTCGCTGCTACGTATTCCTTCGATCTCAACCCTTCCCGAGCACACGGGTGACGTGCGCCGGGTCGCGGAGAGCCTGGCTCGGGAACTGAAGCGGATTGGTCTGGAGCACGTCCAGGTCATCGAAACGGGTGGGCATCCGCTGGTCTATGGAGACTGGCTGCATGCCCCGGGCAAGCCGACCTGCCTGTCGTATGGCCATTACGATGTGCAGCCGCCGGACCCGCTGGAGGAGTGGATCTCTCCGCCGTTTGAGCCCACCGAGCGCCATGGCAACCTGTATGCCCGCGGCGCAGTAGATGACAAAGGCCAGATGTACATGCATTTGAAGGCGTTTGAGTCGCTGCTGCAGGCGCACGGGGGGGCGTTGCCGGTCAATGTGCGGGTGATTCTCGAGGGCGAGGAAGAGGTGGGGGGCGAGGGAATTGCGCAGTTTGTGCGCAAGCACCCGGAGCAGCTTAAGGCGGATTTCGCCCTGGTTTCGGACACGGAGATGTTTGCTCCCGGATTGCCGACGTTGTGTGTGGGACTGCGGGGCATGATCTATACGGAACTGGAAGCGGTGGGGGCGCGCAGCGATCTGCATTCCGGTGTCTATGGGGGAACGGCGCCGAACCCGTTTGTTGCCCTGGGGCAGGTGATTGCCGCGCTCAAAGACCGGGACGGTCACATTCTGATCCCCGGGTTTTATGACAAGGTGGCGCCGCCCAGCGCGGACGAACTGAAGGCGTGGAAGAGCCTGCCGTTTGACGAGGCGCATTATCTGCAGGCGGAGGTTGGCTCGCGGGAGCTGGCCGGGGAACCGGGGTTTTCTGTGCAGGAGCGGGCGTGGGTTCGGCCGAGCATGGATGTGCATGGGATGCCGGGTGGTTTCATTGGCGCCGGGGCGAAGACGGTGATTCCGGCGAAGGCTACGGCGAAGATTTCTTTTCGCCTGGTTCCCGATATGGACCCGCAGGAGGCCTTTGCGCAGTACAAGAGTTTTGTCGAGTCGTTGCCGTTGCATGGGATTGTGTTGCGGGCGCGGCTGATTCATTCCGGGAACCCGATCGTGGTGCGCACCGACAATCCTTATATACGAGCGGCGACCCAGGCGATGCACCAGGTGTTTGGCAGGGAGACGGTGTTTATCCGGTCGGGAGGATCGATTCCGATTGTGGGGGATTTTGAGCGTCATCTGCACATTCCCACCGTGATGATGGGGTTTGGCTTGCCGGACGACAACCTGCATGCTCCAAATGAGAAGTTCCATATTGCCAATTTTCACCGCGGGATTGAGTCGATCATCCTGTTCCTGGAGGAGCTGGGTTCGTAGAACGAGCGAAGCGATTGCTTGTTATGCCCTTCGCTCAAGAGAATTTGTCATCCCGACCGGAGAAAAGCGTAGTGGAGGGATCTGCGGTGAGCCTTTATGCCAAACGGAGGTTTAGGCTTAATTGCAGAGTTCACCCAACGAACAAAATGGGGGAAGGATTTGCGAGTTCACTCGTAGGGCCTTGGTTTGAGGGAAAGGCGCACCGCAGATCCCTCCACTTCGCTTCGCTTCGGTCGGGATGACAAATTTGTTTGAGGGCGAAAAAAAAGCAGGTCCCTCCACTACGCTGCGCTCCGGTCGGGATGACAAATTTGTTCGGAGACGGGCAAAAAGCCATGGAAATTTCAGCGGAGTTTGAAGCGTTCGTGCTCGCCGGTGGATTGAGCCGGCGCATGGGGCAGGATAAGGCCCTGCTCCGCATCAAAGGCCAGTCACTACTCGAGATTGCCCTGGGCAAACTTCCCACCGCGCGGCTTGCAGCCGCACGCTCGGACCTTTCCTCGTACGCTGCGATCGTGCCGGATCTGCACCCCGGGTGCGGGCCCCTGAGCGGGATCGAGGCCGCGCTGGCGGCGAGTGCCGCTCCTCTTAACCTCTTCCTGCCGGTCGATCTTCCTCTGCTGCCGGCACGGTTTTTGGCCTGGATGGCGCGCCGAGCCGAAATTACCGGCGCGCTGGGGACAATTCCCCGGATCAGTGGACGGCCGCAACCGCTCTGCGCCGTCTATCATCGCGATTTGCTCGGAGCCCTTACCGCGTCGCTGCAGGCGGGTGAATACAAAGTGATGTCCGCAGTCTGTGAGGCTACCCAGGGACAAGTGGATATCTTCGATGTGGAGCGGGTCGGCGCAGCCAATCCCGAACTGCGTGGCTTCTCATCCCTGCCTCTGTATCAGTGGTTCCATAACTGCAACACCCCGGGCGATATGGTTGGGATCGAAAATGCTTTAGTCTTAAGCCCATGAGTGGTCCCGAACCGATCATGGGTATCCCCCTTGGAACGCCCGTCGAGGTGGTCGGCGCGCCTGCACCCAGGGAAGAACCGTACATTGCGTTTGAACATGTTTCCAAGTCATTCGGTGACTTGCACGTGCTCGACGACGTGAGTTTCTCCGTCGGGGCCGGCGAGACGCTGTGCATCCTGGGACGCTCAGGCGTGGGCAAGTCAGTTTCGCTGCAGCAGATCATGGGCTTCCTCAAGCCCGATTCGGGCCGGATCCTGGTTGCCGGCCAGGACATTTGCGGGTTCAGCGAAAATCAAATGGAGACGGTGCGCAAGAAAGTCACCATGGTCTTCCAGAATGGCGCGCTCTTCGATTCGCTCTCGGTTGGGGAAAATGTGGCCTTCCCCCTGCGGGAACGCGGGCAATTGCTCGAAGATCAGATCCAGCAGGTGGTGAATGGATTGCTGGATATGGTCGGCGTGGCCGGGATGGCGGAACAGCTGCCCTCGGATCTTTCGACCGGGATGAAGCGCTCGGTGGCGATCGCACGCGCCCTTTCCGCGCAACCGGAAGCGATCCTCTATGACGAGCCAACAACCATGGTCGATCCCTTGATGGGCCGGTTGCTGGGAAATCTGATCCAGAAGCTCAAACACCAGTTACGGCTCACCAGTATTGTGGTCACGCACGATATGCGGTTTGCGGAGCGGCTGGCAGACCGCGTTCTCTTTCTGCACCAGGGCAAAGCCTATTTTTTCGGCACCATGGACGAACTTAAGCTGACAGAGGACCCTTTTCTGCGCGAGTTTCTCGACCTGGATAAGCTGATTTTGCCCCAGGGGTGATGCCACAAATAGGGGATAACTGGATGGTGATCACGTCCCCTAATAGTAACCAGAATGCTCCAATTCCTTATGCTCTGTTCAGGGTACCCGATGCTATGCTCACTGCGTAAGGTTCTGGGACGAAGGCATTACTTACCCTGAACGTTGCAGAGGTGGCGCGCCGTTTGAAAGCCTGCCGGTGGTGCTTCGGCGAAGGCCTGCTGAACATTCGATAGATCGAGCTTAACACTTGAGGAAAAAAGGCTTAGTTGCGATGCAACCCGGACTTTCCCCTTCACCTCCCCCACCCCCTGGGCAATTGCTGCGGCAGACTTTTTCCTCTGATTCCCTCAACCTGGAGTGTTCTTTTTCAGGTCATGCAGGCTGATTCATTACCCGACACTCAGCAGTAACCTGCGGTAACAATGTGAGTATCTGACTAGTAACAGAGTAACTTAGACAATTTTTGTAAATTAGCTCTCGCGAGGGGCAAAGTGTAAGCAGGGTTGGCAGTGCCCCTCGAACTGGTGCAGGGACATCGATGGCGACATCCGGACTTCTGAAGCGCGTAGCGACGAACGGTCAGCAGGACCTGCGGCCAGGAACGGTTGCGGCCCACAGCCGGCCGAACCAGGGCAAAGGCGCCCGAATCGGCGTGCTTTGGATTTTGGGGGATGTGTTTATCGTCCTCGCAGCGCTAATGATCGCGGTGCGTGGCTGGTTGGGTGAAGGCCTTTTCGGCGCCGATTCACCCTATCGCACCAACATCATGTTTCATACCCACCCCAAGATTCTGCTTTCCTGCCTGGGGTGGTTCATTCTCTCGCTGGTGCTGGTGAGCAAGCGCTATCACCTGTACGGCCCTATGCAGATGCGGAATACGCTGCACGAACAGCGGTTGACGATCCAGGCCTGTCTCACCGCCGGATTGTTACTGTCGGGCGCCCTCTACCTGGTGCGTGGCGAGGTGATCTCGCGCGGGGTCGTGATCATTACCGTGGTGGCGGCGACGGTGTTGCTCTGCGGCCGGCGGCTGATCTGGCGCATGATGAAATACCGTCGTTTTGAAAATGGTTTGGAAACCCGCAACATCATCATTGTGGGGACGGGCCGGGTGGGTCAGGCCATGCGCCACCATCTGGACAGCATTCGCCATCTCGGCTATACGTTCAAAGGCTACGTGCAGATTCCCGGCATTGATTCCGAGAGCCCGGCGCTGGCCGGCGATGTGCTCGGCTCGATCGATCAGTTGTTGCCGCTGGCCCGGCAGTTCTTTGCCGACGAGATTTTTATTTCCGCGCCGTGTGATGCGCGGGTGGTGACCCGCATCGTGGGCCAGGCGCGGGAAGCGGGGGTCGATATCCGCGTGGTGCCTGAGCTTTATGACGGTTTGGCGTGGAATAGCCCGATTGAGTATATTGGCCAGTTTCCTACGATCCCGCTGCATCGCGGGGAGACGCCGGTGATTGGCTTGTTCCTGAAGCGGGTGCTGGACGTGATTCTCTCCGCCATTGCCCTCATCATGCTGGCGCCGTTGATTGTTGGCATCGCGGTTGCCGTGCGGCTTGATTCTGCCGGGCCCATCTTCTACTGCTCGGATCGGATTGGCAAGAAGGGCCGGGTGTTTCGCTGCATCAAATTCCGCACCATGGTGGCCGATGCGGAGCGTCGCCGGGCTGAGATTCTGCATATGAACGAGCGCGATGGAGTGCTGTTCAAGGTCAGCAACGATCCGCGCATTACCGGCTTTGGGCGGTTCCTGAGAAAGTACTCGCTCGATGAGCTGCCGCAGTTTCTGAATGTGCTGCGCGGGGATATGAGCATGGTTGGTCCCCGGCCTCCGATCGCCAGCGAAGTGAAGCGTTACGATTTAAGCCATCTGCGCCGCCTGGATGTGCTGCCCGGCATGACCGGCCTGTGGCAGGTGCAGGCGCGCCAGGATCCCTCGTTCGATAGCTATATCTCACTGGATACGGCGTATATCCAGAACTGGAGCGTTTGGCTGGATCTGAAGATTCTGATCCGCACGCTTTCTGTCGTTGTGGGTGGGACTGGCTCCTAGTACGGCAACCGTTGTCACCGATGAACATCGGGCAGCGCCCAAAGCTAAGTTGGACAGGACTGACGTTCAGTCGTCCCTGCGGGACTGGGCCACCCTCCCTGGCGAAAATGCGGGTTGGTAGACTAGGTAAGTGAAGATTGCGCTCGCCCAGATCAACCCTACGGTTGGGGACTTTCAGGGAAATACCAGGAAGATTATTGAGTTTGCCCGGGATGCCGCTGCGGCCCAGGCGGATGTGGTCATGTTCCCCGAGCTGGCCGTCTGCGGGTATCCACCGGCCGACTTCCTCGACAAGCCATCGTTCGTGGCCCGGACCGCCGAGGCCATTGCCGAGATAGCCGCGACCGCGACCGGCGGCAACCAGCTTTCGGTTATCTGCGGGTATGTCACGCCCGCACCCCACGGATCGGGCAAGCTGGTTGCGAATTCAGCCGCCCTGCTACGCAACGGCGTGGTCGAGTTTGTCCAGTCGAAACGGCTGTTGCCCTTCTACGACGTGTTCGACGAACAACGCTATTTTGCGCCCGCGGAAAGCCAGAGTCTCTATAACCTCGCCGGCCAACAGCTCGCGCTCACGATCTGCGAAGACGCCTGGAATGATAAACATTTCTGGCCCAGCCGCCTCTATGCCATCGATCCCGTCGAGGAGTTGATGCGAGGCGGCGGATCGCTCATCCTTAACATCTCCGCCTCGCCTTATTACCGGGGCAAGCGGGAACTGCGCCATCGCATGCTGGCCGCCATCGCCAGGCGGCATCAGGCTCCCGTGGTGATGGTCAACCAGGTGGGCGGCAACGACAGCCTGGTGTTCGATGGATCGAGCTTTGCGCTTGGCCCGGACGGTTCGATTGTTGCCCAGGCACGATCGTTCGCCGAAGACCTGGTGTTGTTCGACAGCACGGCGCTCAGCGGCGATCGCCACGCAAGCGATGCGGACGAAGACGCGGCCGTTTACCACGCATTGGTTCTGGGTACGCGGGACTATGTACGCAAGTGCGGCTTTTCCAAAGTCCTGATCGGCTTGAGCGGCGGCGTCGACTCGGCGCTGGTCGCCGCCATCGCGGTGGACGCGCTGGGCAAAGAAAACGTAACCACGATCGGCATGCCCAGTCAGTATTCCTCAACCGGCTCCATCGCGGACGCGCGTGCCCTGGCAGAGAACCTGGGCATCCGCTTTACTACGGTCGCGATTAATGATCTGTTCGCCCAGTACACCACCGCCCTCGCACCTCTGTTCGCGGGCAAAGAGCCGGATATTACCGAAGAAAATATTCAGTCGCGGATACGTGGGAATTTGCTGATGGCACTTTCCAACAAGTTCAACGCGCTGGTGCTCACCACGGGCAACAAATCGGAAATGTCTGTGGGCTACTGCACTCTTTACGGAGACATGGTGGGTGCGCTCGCGGTGATCGGCGATGTAGTGAAGACGGAGGTTTACCAGCTGTGCCACTGGATCAATCGCGATCGGGAAGTGATTCCGCGCGCCATTCTGGAGAAGCCACCCTCAGCGGAGCTGCGTCCGGGACAAAAGGATACGGATTCACTGCCGCCGTATGAGGTGCTCGACCCGATTCTGCAGGCCTACGTGGAGCGCTATGAAACGCCGGAACAGATTGCCGGGCAATACCATTTCGACCTTGCGACCGTCTGTCATGTAGTCAAACTGGTCGAACGCAGCGAGTACAAGCGGCAACAAGCAGCGCCGGTGCTCAAGGTCACGAGCAAATCCTTTGGCATGGGCCGGCGTTTTCCCATCGCCGTTAAAGTTCAGGTATAAGCAACTAGAGAGGAATTGAATGCAGCTTCGTACAACCTTAGGTCTTTTTGTTCTGGCAGCCGCCAGCGCGGCAAGTTTCCCCGGCGCCTTTGCCCAGAACCCAGTTCCGCCGGCCGCCCCGGCTCCGCAAGCCCCGGCCGCGGGCTCAGGCCCAGTGCTCGTAGGGCCGGTAGCGCCCACCGCTCCTTTCCCCCCGACCGACCCGGCAAATTTCACGGCGACTTCTCCAACCAAGCAGACGGTCGAAGATTTTCTCAAGGCGTATTGGGGCTATGATTCCTCGCGTATCTGGCAGGTCCAGGCGATTCTGCCCACGCCGGCGCCGGGGGTAAGCCGGGTGCTAATCCTGGTCAAGTCGACGGGTGGCGGCCCCAAGGATCAGCAGACGGCGCAGCTCTCGTTCTTTACCTTGCCGGATGGTAAGTTTCTGGTTGCGGATTCATTGTTGCCCTTTGGCGCCAAGCCATTCGAAGCATATCGCGAGATTCTGCAGGCAGGGGCGAACGGGCCATCGCAGGGCGGCGCGTCCAAAGCGCTGGAGATCGTGGAGTTCTCCGATTTCGAGTGCCCGCATTGCAAGGATGCGCAGCCGATCATTGCCAAGCTGTTGGCGGACTATCCCGCGGCGCACTTCGTGTATCAGGATTTCCCTCTAACCCAGGTACACAGCGAGGCGTTGAATGCATCTGAGCACGGTTACTGTGTCGCCAAGGCTGGAGGGAATGAGGCCTTCTTCAAATTTGCCGACGCGTTATTTGCTGCGCAGGCGGGGCTCACGCCGGCTACCTCGGATGCGACCTTAAAAGACGCCGAGACCAAGGCAGGTCAGGATCCGGTGAAGATTGCGGCTTGCTCGACCACCGCTGCGGCCAAGGACTACGTGGAAGGTTCACTGGCGTTGGGAGCCAAGGTGGGCGTGAACTCGACGCCGACCATCTACATCAACGGCCGGGGATTGCCGGTGACCGGTATTCCTTACGAGATGCTGCAGAAGATCATCGAGTTCCAGGCGAAGCTGGATGGTGTTGCGCTGCCGCCGGCTCCGGCGCCTAAGCCTGCTCCGTCGTTGCGCTAGAACCTTAACTCCTGGAGGGGTGCCCCATGTCCAAGGGAGAACCGCAGATCTCTCCACTACGCTGCGCTCCGGTCGAGATGACAAATCTCTTAACCCACTGATTTTGTCATCTCGACCGGAGCGCAGCGTAGTGGAGAGATCTGCGGTTCTCCCTTGGACATGGGGCACCCCTCCAGGAGTTAAGGGAGCGTTGTATCCCTTCTTTATTTGGCACAATGAATGTGGCAAGGCGTGAGCTTGGTGACTGAGACGGTATCAACCGGCGGACCGCGTGGGGAGTACGAGCGGCGGGTTGCCGGGCTCTCAGGGCTTCGCTCCACCCTTCACTCCCGAGAACGGCTCACCGGCTATGCCCAGCTGGCTCTGGCGGCATTCTGTTTGCTGTGGATTCTGTTCCGGTTGCGTCACTTCAGCACGGCCGATCTGCTGCTCCTGATTCCTGTGACCGCTTTTGTCGCACTGGCGGCGGTGCATGGGCGCATGCTGCGCACGCTCGCGCTCTACGCACGGGCCGTCCGATTCTATGAACAGGGACTGGCCCGGCTTAATGGCACGTGGGCCGGGAGCGGAGTCAGCGGCGAGCGCTTTCTGCTGCCGGACCACCCCTGCGCCAGAGATCTGGATTTGTTTGGACGAGCCGGGCTTTTTGAATTGCTGTGCACGGCGCGTACCCGCGCTGGTGAAGAGGCACTGGCCAGGTGGCTGCTGGCGCCGGCTCCTCCTGAGGAAGTCCGCGGCCGCCAGGCAGCGGCGATGGAGCTTACCGGTCGCCTTGATTTTCGCGAGAAACTGGCAACGCTGGGTGAAGATGTGCGGCTGGGTGTTCGGCCGGCGCAACTGATCGCGTGGGGGGAAGCCAGGGCGGAATTCCCGGGCGGGTGGATGCTTCGTGTCATCGCCCTGCTGCTGGCCATCGCCTGGATAGCGAGCGTTGTGGCCTGGCAGGTGTGGGGCGCTTCTGAGCTGCTGGTGTTAGCGGCCACGCTTGTGAATCTCAGTCTTTCGTATCGATTTCGCCTGCGCCTGAGCGGGGCCGCGCATGCCGCGGAAGATGCCGGGCATGACCTGAAGCTACTCTCGGAAGTGTTGACTGTTTTTGAACGCGAGCCGTTTACGAGCCCGCGCTTGCTGGCGCTGCAGGCACAACTGAGGCAGCAGGGAATCGCGCCTTCACGGGCGATTGCGCAACTCAACCGCGTGGTGGAGTTTCTTGAGTCAGCCCACAATCTCTTCGTGCGGGCTTTGGACTTTTTGATTTTTTATCGGCTCCAGTGCGTGCTTGCCGCGGAAAACTGGCGGCGCCGCTTTGGACCGTCGCTTGGCCTGTGGCTGGAGGCAGTTGGGGAGCTGGAAGCGCTGGCCGCGCTGGGCGGCTACACCTATGAGCACCCGGAGGACGTGTTTCCTGAGTTTGTGGAGGGCGCGCCTTGTTTTAAGGCGGAGGGGCTGGCTCATCCCTTGCTCCCACGGGATCGGGCGGTCGCGAACGATCTCCGCCTGGACCGTGATTTGCAGCTCCTGATCGTCAGCGGCCCTAATATGGCGGGGAAGAGCACGTTTCTGCGCGGCATCGGGGTGAATGCGGTGCTGGCGCAGTGCGGTGCGCCGGTGCGGGCTACACGTCTTACGCTATCTCCGCTGGCGGTCACGGCCTCGATCTGCGTGCTCGACTCGCTCGAAGGGGGCATCTCACGCTTCTACGCTGAGATCCATCGCCTGAAGCTGATTATGGACCTGACCAGCGGACCGGTGCCGGTGCTTTTCCTGCTGGATGAATTGCTCTCAGGGACCAACTCGCACGATCGCTTGATTGGCACCCGATCGTTCGTCAAGAAGCTGGTGGAAAAGGGAGGGTTGGGCCTGGTGAGCACGCACGATCTGGCTCTGACCGCAATTCCCGAAGAGATAGGACCGCAGGCCATCAACTGCCACTTCGAAGACCACCTGGAAGCGGGGCAGTTGCATTTCGATTACAAGCTGTACCCCGGCATCGTGCAGACCAGCAATGCCCTGCCGCTGATGCGGTCCATTGGGCTGGAGGTCTAAGGCACGCTGGAACCGAAGCGAGGTGGTGAGATCTGCGGTGAGCCTGGCACCACCCGACTCCATGTAAACGCCACTCCCGGATTTGTCATCTCGACCGAAGTGGAGAGATCTGCGGTGAGCCTGGACGGTCGACTAACTGATCGGGGCAATGTTGTGAGCTCATTAATAAGGTCCTTAGTTTGCGTTGGAGGCGCACCGCAGATCTCTCCACTCTGTCGAAAAACATTCCCAGGAAAGAGCATCCACACAGAGATCCCTCCACTGCGCTACCGCTCCGGTCGGGATGACAAGGGGGAGGGGAGCGCTTCCAGAGAAGATTGCGGAGCAGGAGCAGTTTTTCATCACCTTGGGTGGGCCGCAGGCCCATGAACACTTCGGTCGAGATGACAAATCCGGGAGTGGCGTTTCCATGGGGCATCCGTAATTCGCGAGGGAATAAGAAGATAAACGACTCGCTAAGCTAGTCGTGGTCTTTGAGCAGGCCTTCGGTGGTGACGCGGGCGGTCCAGATGGGATGGATTTTCCGGTCGTTCAGGCCGCGGGCCGATAAACGAACCTCAGCAAAGCCGGAATTGCAGAGGTAGTCTTCAATATCGGGCGAGGAGAGGTAATCGTCGATCAAGGAGCTGATGCGGGCGGAGTAGGACGCCTCATCCGGCCACGCAACGGGAAACTGCAAGGCCAGGATATTAGCGTGGTCGCCCAACAGGTCAACTGAAACCACGCGGGGATCGAACCCCGCCGCCATTTTGTCAGCCTGCTTCAGGCGAGCCTGAACGGCGGTGGCGCGCTGATCTTTCGGTCGCAGCAGGATGAAAGAGTAACAGCTCTCGTCGGTGCCCAGGCGATGGTTTTCGACCGACGCGGGTGTGGCTACTGGCGCTTCAGCCGCCGCCGCGTGGGTCACAGGCAACGAGAGTTGCTCCTGCTGACAGGCAGTCAACAGCAACAGAAAAGGGGCCGCGATGAGAAGTTTCCCAGCCATAGGCCTCTAGGGGAGGGTCAAGCTGCTTAACGTCTTTTAGGATGCACCTTTAGGCCCCAGGGTTTCAAGCTGGAAGCGAAGTTTCAGAGGTGGTGCGGGAGGGGAATAACCGGGCCGGCCAGGTCACTATGCCGCCGCCGGATGATGCGCGGGGTCACCAAAACCGCCAAATTGCTCACATCGTATTCGTTCGTGGTGCTACTGAGCGAAGCGAAGCCGGGTAGTTCGGTCAGGCCGGGCGTGCCGCTGATGGCGTTCGATTCCTGGCGGGACAGGTTCCCCACCACCAAAGCACTGGCGCCTCCGCGCAAATGGATGTCTGCGGTGTAGCTGCGATTGGTCAAGACCGGCAGACCGTTCAGGCTGGCTCCCTGCAGGGCCTGAATTTTGAGATCGAGTTTCAGCACCACGTCATCGTTGCGCTCAATGCGCGGCGTGACTTTGAGGGTCAGGCCGAGATCCTGATACTGCACCTGGGGAATGGGGGCTGCGCTCGAAAGGCTGCTGGCGCTGATGCCCAAGCCGCTCAAGACACTCGAAAGGCCGGCGCTGGTGATTCCCGGAATACTTACGGAGGAAGCCGCAATGCTCGAATAGCTCGAGGTAGTGATGGGATAACGGGTGCCGCTGCGAATGGTTCCCTCGGCCTGGTTGTCGAGGCGGAGCTGGACCTGGTCGAGCGATCGATTATCCGCGGCGTTCATAGCAAAGTTTCCGGTAACGCCGCCGGTGGCGAGCCCGGTCAGGGTGAGTCCGTTGCCGAAGGTGGCAAAGGGCGAACTGAGGATCGAACTGGTCACCTCGCCCGAGGCAATCAAAATGGCTGCAATGGCTGCATAGTCCCCGGCGCTGGCCAGCCCACTGGAAATGATCTGCTGCACCAGGCTGGAGTTACCCGCGATCACGCTGTTCAGCTCCGAGGGCACGTTGAAGACGGTGGTGGTTTGCGGCAATTGGACGCCGACCAGGCGCGTCCGGGTGTCCTCAATTTCGTAGATCTTGACGTCCAGCAGTACTTCACTTTTGCCATCGAGGAGATCGGCCAGGGTGCGATTGAGTGCCTCGAGGTTGGCGGCCGGCGCGCGCACAGTCAACGTACCCTGCTGCGGTTGCACGGACGCTTGTTGGATGCCCAGCACATTCCTGGCGAGGTTGCCTACATCGCTGAACTCAGTAGCCGTGAGGCCAGGCAGACGAACGGTTTCGATCGCCAGGCGATCGTATTTTTCGTGATTTTCTTTGCTCTCTTTGGCCGCCAGGACGCGGATGGGGTCGAGCGGGACGAGGAAGGAGTCGGTGGCCAGACCTAAGAGGTGAGCCGCCTGGGCGTAGTCCACATCATCGACATCGAAGCGAATGGTTTGAGTGCCGAGGGAGGCGTCCGCGACCACCCGCAGTCCGTAAGCCTCAAGCACCCGGCGCAAGACCTCCGGCTCGGTGCTTTTGACGTGGAAGCTGTGTCTGCCGGCGTTGGGCGTCAGCACGATCGGCGGAGCCATGGTGACGGAAACGGTATCGGCCGGCGCGGGCGTACCGGCGAGGGCGGCCAGGTTGTCGATATGCTGGGAAACGATGGGATTTTTGGGGTCCAGAGCAAGCGCTTCTGCCAGTTTGACGCGCGCCACGTCGGGATGGCCGGTGAGCCGGGCCTTGTCCGCATCCTGGATGAGCCTGGTGATGCCATGCTGGCGAGCGATCTGCAAGTCGAAGGCGTATTCGCGGTTGGAGGGGTCTGCTTTGGCGGCTTTGGCAAAGGCCTTCTCGGCCGCCTCGACATCGCCTTTTTCGGTGGCACGGACCCCTTCCACGTAGTACTTCTGCGCGGTACGGGTGGCACGCGCTGAGGGAGGCGCGGCCTGGGGATCTGGTGTCGCCTGGGCGTAGCCCGCCAGGGGCAGCAGCGCCACCAGCATACAGATCGATCCCCGGGCAACGCCGCGTCGTGGAGACATTGGTTTAATCCTAGTGTATTGCGTCCTAACCACAACTTGTCGGCGGCCCATTGCGGCCAAGCTCAAGCAAAGCCTGAATGGGCCACCCACCAGTTTTTAAGTAGTTGAGGCCGGGCGCCCCATCCTTCGCGTTCTCTGCGAAGGGTGGGATGCGATGCTGCCAGTGTTTCCTGGAGACCAGTCGATGGTTAAGGCCCAGGGGGAGGAATTTTGTTTTCCCACCCTTTGCAAAAGCGCAAAGGATGGGGCACCCGGAGCGTCGCGAGATGTTAAGTAGTTGAGGCCAGCAGGGCTGCGAGGGTGGGGGTGCAGACCTCCGGGTCGTGCTGCAATAACGCCTCGTAGGAAAAGATGCCGGTGGCGACGGCAATGGTTGGGAGGCCGTTGGCCCGGGCAGCCGCGATGTCGAGGGGCGTGTCGCCAATCACGCAGACCGTTGCCTCGGGACCGGTGAGTGATCGCCCGGCGGCGAGGGCGTTGGCAATCATATCCGCGCGGGCGGCGTGGCGATCGCTGAAACCGCCGAAGCGAAAGAAGCCGCGCAGGCCGGCAATCTCGATTTTCAACCATCCGATCTGCTCCAGGTTGCCGGTGGCTACGCCCAAAGTCTTACCCCGGCTCTGGAGGTAGGCCAGCATAGCAAGGACGCCGGGGAGCACGGTCACGCTCATCTTTTCTCGGCGGGCGAGCACGGTTTCGCGCATGCGCTCAAGAATCTCTTCGAGGCGCGGCTGCCAGATCTCATCGGGGATGGAGGCATAGCGAAAGGCGTCGCGCAGGATCGCCGTATCCGTGCTGCCGTGCAGGGGGATACCTGCGATCGATAACGGGTGCCCCATCACCGCTTCGACGCTTGAGGAAAAGGCATCGGAGTGCACCCCACCGTGGGCGTGCAGCAAGGTGCTGTCTATGTCGAAGAGATAAGCATCACAATCGTCCCAGCGAAAGCCTTCGCGAACGTGTACCGGCACTAAGGACGGACCGATTGTTTAGCCTCAAAGACGGGGCGGTCGCCGCGCGGCGGACGCTTGAGCCCATTACGAATTTGTTCGGGATCAAGTTGCAGTTCCGCGATGGTACGGCGAAGCGTGTTGCGGTGCATGCTGAGCTCGCGAGCCGCTTTGCACTGGTTTCCCCTGTGATGCGACAAAACTTCCAGAATGAAGCGCCGCTTGAACTCACGCACTGCCTCGTCGTAATGAATGCCGCCGGCGTGCATTTGCGTCACAAGACTATCCAGCTCACGTTTCACAAAAACCTCTTTCTCTTTCCTACCCGCTCCACGGCCGGGTTTATGTTGGTCTCGCCTAAGTAATTCGTAGCGCTTCGAGCCCCTGACGTATCTCTTCTCCCAAGGCAAACGGTACAACATGGGAGCCACCATGGGCCGCGTTTAAAAATACCGGGGCCAGCCGGGAGCTCATCAACCAGTCCTGCCGGGGTAAAAAAGCAACCACCCCCATGAGAACAAGCGTCACCACGATACAACCCTTTACCAACCCAAACGCGGCGCCCAACAGGCGATCCACGATTCCCAGGCCGACGCCGCGCACCACACTGCGGAGCAAACGACCTGCGAGGCCCGCTAACACCATCACCAGCAGCGCAATCACTACGAAAGCAATCAGGTTCGCCACCTGCCGGTTCTCGACCACGCGCAAAACCCAGGGGGCCGCTCTTCCGTAATTTGCCGCCGCGACGAAGAGCCCTAGTATGACACCGGCTAACGAGAACACTTCGACAAAAAATCCTTTGACAAATGCGGAGACCACCGAGACTACCAGCACAACAACGATCAGCAGGTCGGCCAGGTTCATCCGTTTGCTTTCTAAAACGAGGGCCGGGAAATTTCTTTGAGCGCAGGCCCGGTGAGCAGTTCTAACGCCTGCTCATATTTCTCTTGTGTCTGGCGCACGACGTTGCCGGGGAGAGCCGGCGCCGGCGGCTGCTTGTTCCAGCCGATGGTTTCAAGATAGTCGCGCACAAACTGCTTGTCGAATGACGGCTGGGCCGCCCCGGGATGATAGCCCTCACTGGGCCAGAAGCGAGACGAGTCCGGGGTCAACACTTCATCGGCCAGTACGATGCCTTTCGCGGTCATGCCAAATTCAAATTTGGTATCGGCAAGAATCAATCCCCGCGCGAACGCATGGTCAGAAGCTTTAGCGTAAATCGCGAGGCTGAGGCGGCGCAGCTCTTCTGCCTTGTCACCGCCGACGCGCGCCACCATGGTATCGAACGAAATATTTTCGTCGTGCTCGCCGCTCATGCTTTTGGTTGCGGGGGTAAAAATTGGCTCCGGCAAACGCTCTGACTCGCGCATCCCCGAGGGTAAGGCAATGCCGCAAATCTTGCCTGTCCGGGTGTAATCTTTCCAGCCCGATCCTGACAGGTAGCCGCGGACCACACATTCCGCGGGAAACATGCGGGCACGATTGACCAGCATCGAGCGGTCGCGCAATTCATTGGCATAGGGTTTTAATTGCGCAGGGTATTGATCAACGTCCGCAGTGACCAGGTGATTGGGAACAAGATCGCGCAGCAAGTCAAACCAGAAGAGAGAAATCTGTGTGAGTACCCGGCCCTTGCCGGGGATCCCCGTGGCCAGCACGTGGTCGAAGGCGGAGATGCGATCGGTTGCAACCAGCAACAGCAGATCACCCACCGAGTAAAGATCACGCACTTTGCCCCGCGCGTAAAGTTCCAAATCTTCGAATTCGGTGGCAATGAGCGTCGGCAAAGTTTGCGCCTCGGGAGAGGAATGACTTTCCGATTGTCCGAGGTGGCGACGGCTTTGTCAACGCAGGAAAACTACAGAAAGGGCCGCTAGCGCAAGCGAATTCTCACGCTGGACCCAAGACTGTCAAGTGCATTGTGGGGAGAATAGGCGTTTGACGCAGCGCGCGGAAGCGGCATCAGGCCATGGCCAGACGGCGCTCCGGCATGCGGTCGCGCGTGCGGTTGTGGCTGGCATCGTCGCCGCTCAGGCGCACGGAGACGAGTTTGGAAACGCCCGGCTCCTGCATGGTGACGCCGTAGATCAGGTCGGCCGCGGTCATCATGCGCTTGGAGTGAGTCACCAACAGGAACTGCGTTTCGCTGCTCATGCCTTTGATCATCTCCGCCAACCGGCCGACGTTGGTTTCATCGAGCGGCGCATCGACTTCGTCGAGCACGCAGAAGGGGCTGGGGGCGTATTTGAAAATGCCGACCAGCAGCGCGAGCGCGGTGAGCGCTTTTTCTCCACCTGAAAGCAGCAGGACATTTTGCAGCTTTTTACCCGGCGGTGAGGCCACGATGTCGATGCCGCTTTCGGCCGTGTTCTCTTCGTCGGTCAAACGCATAAAGCCCTGGCCGCCGCTGAAGAGACTGGTGAAGGTCTCGCTAAAGTTCTGGTTGATGCGGGCGAAGGCTTCGTCGAACTTCTGGCGGGTGATCTGATCGATCTCGCGGATGGTCGACTGCGTATTCTCAATGGCATCGACCAGGTCTTTGCGCTGGGCTTCGAGGAAGCCGTGGCGCTCGGCCGTCTCTTTGTACTCTTCGAGCGCCATCATGTTGACCGGGCCCATGGCTTCGAGTTTTTGCTTCAGGCCGCGACAGGCTTCGTCTTCTTCGGCGAGGCCTTCGCCTTCGAGGCGGGGGATATCTTCTGCGTGGCGGAGCTCAGTGGCTTCAATGCCGAGGTCGCTGACACAGGCGGCTTCCAGGTATTCGAGTTCGACGGCCAGCTTGGCCGTGTGGGCGCTGCGGGTGCTGCGTGCCTCGCGGAAACTATCCATCTCGGAGCGTAGCGCCTTGAGGTGGTGATCGAGCTCTTTGAGTTGCTCGCGCAATTCTTTGGCTTCTTCGGTGGACTGGGCGGCTTCTTCGAGCGCCGCGCGGCGCACTTCGGCGAGGCGCTCACGCTCGACCGCCAGGCTTTCGTTTTCCCGGGTGCGCTGGTGTTCTTCCGCCGTGGCCGAGGCCAGTTGTTGTTCCAGTTGATTGACGCGCCGTTCCAGATCGCCGTACATGCGATCGATACGGGTAAAGGCTGCTTCTGCGCCCCGGCTGCGTTCTTCCAGACCGGCCAGCGTGGCCGAGACCGCGGCCGCCTGTTGCTGCGCCTGCTCACGCTGACGGCGCAACTCTTCCATGCTCTGCTGCAAGGCTTCGACTTTGGTCTCGGCGGCAGAATGTTCGGCTTCGAGCCGGGCGACTTCTTCGCGCTTTTCCTCGATCAGCGTTTGGCGCACGTTGCGCAGGTCTTTATTGCGCTCGCTTTGCACGACCCAGTCATCGAGACGCCGTTCGAGGCGGGCAACTTCCGCATCCATTTGCCGCAGGGCGGCACTTTGGTTGGCGCTTTCCCGCTCGGCCGTGCGGCGCTCTTCGCTGATGCTCTCAAAGCGAGCGGCCAACTGGCTCAGCAGGCGGGCGAGGGAAGCGGCGGTGATTTCTGTCTGCGCCAGCTCCGCTTCCACCAGGTCCAGTTTCTTTTGCGTCTCGCGCAGCTCGCCCTTCAGGGCCAGCGGACCTTCCAGGCTGGGCTTGCCGCCGGTAACAGTCACGTTGTGAAAGCACTCGCCGGAGGGAGCGAGAAAAAAGGCATCTGGATTTTCGAGCGCCAGGGATTTTGCCAGATCCGCATTGGGGGTGACGAAGCCATCGCGCAGTTTGGGCAGAATCACTTCGAGCGAGCGGCCGAAGCCGTCCAGCACCCGGATGCAGTCCTTTAGCCGCACCACACCCGCCCGGCTCTGCTCGCCATCGCGGGCGTCGCCGGCGAAGGAAAACTTGGCCTGTGAATCATCGGGGTGGACGAGGAAAGTCGCCCTGCCGTCAACATCGCTCTTGAGCAGACGCATGCCTTCATGGGCAGCATCCCAGCTGGTGACCACGATGTAGTTGAGCTCGTCACGCAGAAAAGAATCCACCACGGTTTCGTATTCCGCATTGACCTCAAGAAAGTCAGCCAGAGTACCCACCGGCGCCAGGCCGCCGCCCAGGGAATTCGACTTCAACAGCTTGCGCACGGTGTCGGTGGAATAGCTGTGCTCGTGGATGAGCGACTGCAGGGAATTGCGGCGTCCACTCAACGTCGCCAACTCGGCGCGCAAGCGATCCCCGTTCAGCTTGGCTTCACTCTCTTCGCTGCGCCTGGTTTCGGTTTCGGAGCGCAGGGAAGCGAGCTCGCTTTCCAGGCGCTGCAACTGCTCGGTCACGGTTTCGAATTTCATCGAGACCTGGCCGCGCTCGGAGCCGAGCGATGCCAGTTCTGCGCTGGCTGCCGAGATTTCACCGGCGAGCCGCTCCGCATCCTGTTCCAGTGCGGTTAAGGACTCTTCCGCATGCATGGTTTGGTTGCGCGCCTGACCGGCCTGGGTGAGCAGTTGCATGGCGTAACGCCGTGCGGCTTCGAGCCGCTGCTCAGCTCCATTGACGGCTTCGGCGGCCTCGCGCGCCTGTTCCTGACGAGACCTTGATTCTTCGCGGACACCAGCGGCCTCGGCGGCTGCGGTCTCGAGAAAGCTTCGGTGCGACTCACGCTCGACGATTAATCCCTGCAGGTGGAGACGGGCCTGTTCCAGCTCGGCGGCGCCGGCGGCGGCGCGGGTCTGCAGTTCTGCGATGCGCTCCTGATTGGCGATCTCGCGCGTGGTGGCGCGCTCCAGCTCGACCGAAGACTGGTTGGCGCGGGCGTTGGCGTCCTTGGCGGAGGCGTCGAGCTGGTAGCCGCGCGCCATGCCTACGGAATATTCCTCTTCGAGCGAACCGACCTGCTCGCTGCCTTGTTCGATTTGCGCGCCCAGGGTGGCGATCTCCACGGTCAGGGCGGCCTGCTCGGCATCCATTTGGGTAATGCGGCTGGCGAGGACGACGCGCAGACGGGCGCGCATCTCATCGCGCAGCGCGGCGTAGCGTTCTGCCTTCACGGCCTGGCGTTTGAGGGTGCCCATCTGGCGCGTGACTTCTTCGAAGATGTCGTCGACGCGGGCCAGGTTCTGTTTGGCTTGCTCCAGGCGCAGCTCAGAGAGCCGCTTGCGGGTTTTGAAGCGGGTGATGCCGGCGGCTTCTTCGATGATCGCGCGGCGGTCATGGGGCTTGGAGGAGAGCAGTTGCCCGATGCGCTCCTGCTCGATGATGGCATAGGATTCCGGACCGAGCCCGGTGCCCATGAAGATGTCCTGGATATCGCGCAGGCGGCAGAGCTTGCCGTTAAGCAGATATTCGCTCTCGCCGGTGCGGAAGAGCCGCCGGGTGACGACGATTTCGCCATGGCGCGCGGGCGTGCGTTGGAAGCGCCGGCGGCGGATTTTGAGGACCACCGGGTTGGCTGCGTCCGCCGTTTGTTCGGCGGTCATTTCGGGTGGCGCCACGGTGGCCGTTTCTTCGCCTTCGAGGATGGTGCCGG
Source organism: uncultured Acidobacteriaceae bacterium (assembly GCA_963834445.1). Lineage (GTDB taxonomy): Bacteria > Acidobacteriota > Terriglobia > Terriglobales > Acidobacteriaceae > PALSA-350. Next base: position 205,770 of record CAWIBU010000008.1, on the reverse strand, counting down.
GCTGCACTTCCGCGATGCTCTCTTCGGTTTCGGCGGCTCGTTCGGCGCGATTTTTGTCTTCGTCCCAGTCGCCTTCTTCGGTGACGGTTTCGGGCGCCTCAAGCAACGGGCCGTCCGCGTAGGCTTCGGGATCGATCAGCGACAGAGAGACCTCGGCCATGCCCAGCGATTTGCGTTCCCGGGTGCCGGCGAAAATGACGTCTTCCATTTTGGTGCCGCGCAGGCTCTTGGCGGACTGCTCGCCCAGTACCCAGCTGACAGCGTCGAGGATGTTCGATTTACCACACCCGTTGGGCCCTACGACCACGGCGATCCCCTGGCCAGGGAGCGTGACCTCCGTGCGATCACAGAAGGACTTGAAGCCGAGCATCTGGATCTTTTTAAGCTTGAGCATGGACGTATTCCTCTCGTCTCCCTGGGGTGACGACTGGCCTTAGCAAGACTCTAGCGTTCATGTTCCGATCAAGCAACATAGAGACCCCAACATGTTGTGGATAAACCGTGCACAACCCAATGCGTGGGCCGGATGACGATAACCAAGTAGGTAATTCCCGTAACGGAACGTTATATAGGAGGCTAGCCCGGCTGCTGGAGGGTTACAAGTAACGTTTGGGGCACATAGTTAACCGAAAAGGCGCGATAGTTTGGGGTAAACCCATCAAGATATTGTGTTTATGTGATCCCGGGCAGGATCGTGATCCTGGATAGATCTGGGTAACAAGTGAACGTCCTTCTACGACCCCTACGTCCTGTCCACTAAGGGTGGATGGCCGCTTGCCCCGGATTTCCTGTGAAGCTGAGTGAACTCGCCTACCTTCATGCGGCTTTCCTTACAGAAAGCCGCACGCGCTGCCGTCGAATGGATACCGTACAGGTAATCCGGGTCAAGCGGCCCCCCACCTTTTGTGGGCAGGACGGAGGGGTAGTTGAGGGACCAGCCTTTTGCGGGCGGGGCGCTAAGGTTTCATGGTTGGGCGCAGCAGGACTTCGCTGACGAAGGAGGTAGGGGCCTGGGTCACCAGCATCGCGACCACCCCGGCTACATCCTCTGGTTGAATCATCCGTTTGGGATCTTTACCACTTCCCGGAGACCCGAACTTCGTATTCACCGAGCCTGGCGCGATCACGGAGACGCGCACGTTCGATTGCCGCAGTTCCTCGGCGATCGAATAAGTGAGCCCATTGAGTCCCCACTTGGAGGCAGCATAGGCGGCGCCCTCGGGGAGAGCATTTTTGCCCGCGAGGGACGAAATGTTGATGATGTGCCCGGAACGGGCAGCGATCATCAACGGGGCCAACGCGCGAATCATCAGGTAAGGGGCCCGCAGGTTGGTGTGCATCATCTGGTCCCAATCTTCGACGGCAAGCTCGACCAGCGGTTTGCGGAGCACGCCGATGCCGGCATTGTTGACCAGGATGTCGCAGCGGCCGTACTCCTGGTTGACCCGCTCGCCCAGCGCGGCAACGGCTTTCGCATCCGTGAGGTCGCAAGGCGCCACGATCGCCTTGCCAGCTTGTTGCTCAATAATCGCTTTTACCTGCGCCAGCCGGGCGTGGTCACGCGCGGTGAGCACGACGGTGGCGCCCATGTTTGCGAGTTGCCGTGCGATGGCCTCGCCGATGCCGCGTGCTGCGCCCGTGACCACGGCTACCTGAGTGTCCAGAGATTTTTCATTCATTGCTTGCTACCTCGCGCAGATTCGTTTACTTGTCAGAAGCGACAACCGTTTCTATAATCCTTCCACAGCTCATCGGAATGACTTCGGGTTTTTTTGCCGAGGTCTGCCCGTAAAGCGACGGATCAAAGCGTTTAGTCCTGGTTTGATTTTTCTGGCTGGCATCCCATTTCAAGATGAGAGACTTTCGACTGTATCGTGATGATTGTAGATTTCTGTGTTTCCCCGATTCCCGCATCTCTTAGGAGCGTTGCATGAAGAAGTCCGTCCTTGCTTCCTTGTTGGCATTGGCCACCATCTTGCCAGGCACTGTGTCTATGGTCTATGCCCAGGGCGCTTCGTCCGGTCAAATCACCATCAAAGATCCCGCCGAGTACAACGACTACACCAACGCAGTTGGGCAATCGACGCCGGCGGCGAAGGCTGCGGCCATTGAGGCATTTTTGACCAAGTACCCGAACTCGGTGGTAAAGGTTGATTTGCTGGAAGTTCTGATGGCCAGCTACCAGCAGGCGGGCGATATGACCAAGACGCTGGATGCGGCCGATCGTCTGCTCGCGGTCGATCCGGGCAATCTGCGGGCACTCGCTATTTCGGTATACATTGAGGAATCGCAGGCGCATACCAAGACCACGCCAGCGGATGCGCAACCCATTCTCGACAAGGCGGCCGCGCAGTCACAGACTGGCTTGACGGCAACCAAGTCGGCCACCATGTCGGCTGCGGACTACGAGAAATTGAAAGCGGCCACCGCCCCCATCTTCGACAGCGCGATCGCACAGGATGATGCCAACAAGAAAGATTTTGCTGGAGCCATTGCCGCCTTTAACAATGAGCTGAAGGCCTATCCGGATCCAGCCATGACGCAGACGGGCGCCGGACTCAATGACACGTATCTGCTGGGACAGGCGTACGCGCAGCAGACGCCTCCCGATCTGAAGAATGCGGTCTGGTTCTTCACCCGCGCAGCCCAGTTTGCGCCGCCGCAGGCCAAGCCGCAGATTGAAAAGGCGGCGGAGTATTTCTACAACAAGTACCACGGCAGCATGGACGGCTATCCTGCCATTCAGGCGCTGGCCAAGGCCAACCTCTTTCCTCCGCCGGAGTACAACCCCACCCCCGCTCCGCCACCGCCTTCGCCAGCCGACCTGGCGGCGCAGACCGTCGCTTCCACCCCGGATCTGAAGTCGCTCAGCCTGGGTGACAAGGAGTTCATCCTGTTCAACGGCAAGCCGGAGGATGCGGAGAAGGTCTGGGCGGTGATGAAGGGACAACGCGTCCAGGTGCCGGGCATGGTGATCGAGGCGACGGCTGACTCCGTACAGGTCGCGGTTACCGAAGACTCCAAGCAGAACAAGAAGGCGGACTTCACGATCACCATGAAGACCCCGCTGAAGGCAGTTCCCGCGATCGGTGTGACGGTTACTTATGACGCCACGTTCGATTCCTACACAGCCAATCCGCCGATGATTACGCTCATCGACGGGGAACCGCCAGCTAAGGCGCCGGCAGCTCGTCGCCGTTCGGCGCGCTAAAACACGTAGCAGGGCAGGCAAAGGGGCGACCGCAAGGTCGCCCCTTTGCTTTCTGAGAACAAACAACACCGATCAGCAACAATAAAGGGTGGCCCAGGTCTCGCTTTTGAGACCTGGGGGCGCGTGAAGGAGAAATCCTAGGTCTCAAAAGCGAGACCTGGGCCACCCTGCAGTTGCTTGGAGGCTGGGCCTGCATCAAGGTAGGCTCTGCCGGCGGGCTCGTACCGCATGGTAGATTCAGGCATGGTGCGGCGTTTGTTGATCGCCAGTCTCGTCCTGCAGGGCTTCTACGCTTCGGCGCAGGTGGCCAATCAAGAGCTTTTTCCCGGCATTACCGCGAGCCCGGCCAACACCGCTTTTCCCGGGATCAAACCGGTCCCCATGAGCACGACCCCTCTTTCCAGCCCGCCGCAGGTGATTGCGCTGGACCATCTTGAGCCAGCGCAGATGAGCAGCGCGGACAACGAGGTGGTCGCCAACCTGAGCGCTGAACTGGCTAAGCAGGCAGCGCTGGCAAATTTCGATATTAGCCAGCCGGCGTGGCATTACCAGCAGATCGTGTGCCCGGCGTTTCCGAACTATGTCCTGCTAACATTCATGCACGGCCCGGAGGAGGAAGGTTCCTCCCGTTTCGTAGCCCTGCTGCCGCGCGACAGCAGCGAAGTCCGCATCGTATCCACCTACGCGCATGGCCTGTTGCCCTTTGAAGCGTCGTGGAATCGGCCGGGTACGTTTGAGGTTTTCAACGCGATGCTGCGGCGGGAGCGCGGGTCGGCTCCGCTGAGCTATGCCCCTAACTGGCTGGTGATCGCGATCGGCTATGCCGAGTCGAGCGGGTATCCGGTCCAGGTGCTCAACTACACCCCCCGTCCAGATCCCAGCATGGATTTGCTACGCCTCGACGCCAACCAGCCACAAATGCAGATCGCCACCGATCAGAGCGCCGACGTGACCTTCAGCGACGTCTCCCGCCCCGGCATCACCAGCAACTGGCGCATCCACTTCGACCGCCACGGCGAAATTACCTCCGCCAGCCGCAGCCTGTCGCGCCAGCCTGCGAACATCGCCCTGAAGCCATAAGCCAGCGAAGTGTCAAAGTGGTGCGTGGTTAGCGTGGTTAAATCGCCTACTCGCCCAGCATCAGGCGCTCAATGGACCGGGCCCTTCCGGTGGCTCCATCGCACTCGATTAACGCCGCGCACATGCGTGGGTCACCCTTGGCGGCTTCGAATTTTGCCGGCATACCGGTGAGAAAACGGGCCAAAACGTGCTCCTTTTCCACACCAATGACGCTGTCAAAGGGTCCGCTCATGCCCACATCGGTCTGATAAGCGGTACCCAGGGGCAGTACACGCTGGTCGGCAGTGGGTACGTGCGTGTGGGTGCCGATTACCGCGGTAACCTTGCCATCGAGGTACCATCCCATGGCAACCTTCTCGGAAGTGGCTTCGGCGTGGAAGTCGACAAAGATCACTTTGGCGGTGATTTTCTGGATCAGGGCGTCCGCTGCCCGGAAGGGGTCCTCCAGATTTGCCATAAAGACGCGCCCCTGCAGGTTAATTACGGCATATTTCTGGCCTGAGGGCAGGGTTCCCTCGTAGACTCCATGGCCCGGAGTACCGGCTACGTAGTTGGCTGGGCGCAGCACGCGGCGGGCGCGATCGTGGCTTTCTGCGGGAACGGACTGCATATATTCGATGATTTCGCGCTTATCCCACACGTGGTTGCCGGTGGTGATGACGTGGGCGCCCTGGTCGAAGAGCTCATCGGCGATAGACGGGGTAAGGCCAAAGCCGCCGGCGGCGTTTTCGCCGTTGACCACCACCAGGTCGACGCTTCGCTGGTCGATCAGGGGGGCGAGGTGTTCACCGACGATACGCCTGCCGGCGTGCCCAAAGACGTCACCGACAAAGAGAATTAGCAAAAAATGGCCTCCATGTGGCACTTCTCGACAAACGATCCAGCCACGAGTACGAAATGATCATGATTACCTGTTTTGGGAATCTGCAACCTTGGAAGTGACTAACGTGCCGTCAGAGGTCCATGCCCTTTGTTGCAGTTGTGTGTTAGTTTTCGTGCATGGCCGTTAACTGCAGATTTGCTACCGGTGTCCACGTGCTGGTTTTGCTCGCTCAAGAGCCGAACTCGTTGCAAACCTCAACCGACATTGCGCTCAAGCTGGATACCAATCCAGTGGTCGTTCGCCGCGTGCTGGCCTCGCTTCAGCAGGCTAAGCTGATTGAAAGTCAAAAGGGCCCAACCGGTGGTTCCCGACTGCTTAAATCTCCGAAGGCGATTACGCTGGCGGATGTTTACAAAGCCGTCGAGACCGGTTCGCTCTTCCATACGCCCAGCGTCCATGCTGCTGCCGCGGTGCGTGTGAACGGCGCCCTGCACAAAATCTTCTCCGGCTCCATGATAGCTCTGCTGGACGAATTTGAGAAAACCAGCCTGAGCCAGGTGCTGAAGCGGGTTGGCAAGTCGACGGGTAAGAAGTAAAGCTTGCCGGCTTGCCCCGGGTTTAGTTTGGTTGCAACGGCGGTTGCCGAACATCCGCTCATACCGGCTGACTCTCTTTTTCATTCTCTGCGGGGCCCGTCTGGGAGCGTAAGAGTGGGAAGAGGATCACGTCTCTGATTGACCTGGCGCCGGTGAGGACCATGGTGAGCCGGTCGATGCCGATGCCTTCGCCACCTGTCGGCGGCAGCCCATAGGCCAGGGCGCGCACATAATCTTCATCCATTACGTGCGCTTCGGTGTCGCCCCGCTCGCGCTCCGACAGTTGCTGCTCGAAGCGATGGCGCTGCTCTTCGGGATCGTTCAACTCACTGAACGCATTACCCAGCTCGAAGCCCCCTACGTAAAACTCGAAGCGCTCTACCCAGTCTGGTTCGCCGGGCTTGTTCTTGGAAAGGGGCGAAACGGCTACGGGGAAGTCGTAAATGATGGTGGGTTGAATCAGGTGGTCTTCGGCCACTGCCTCGAAGATGCCGGCGATGGTTTTGCCGGCGGGCTGACCGGGCTGCAGGTCGAGCGAGATTCTCGCGTCGCGCACCCGCTGCGCCATCTGTGCCACCGCGGAATCACTTAAAAAATCATCCAGGGTTGGTTTGGCTCCCGCTGCCTGCGGCCAGAATTCCAGGATGGCCTCGCGCATGGAGAAGCGCCGCCAATGCGAGAGATCGATTTCGTGGCCGCCGAAGCTGGTCAGGGTGGTGCCGTTGACTTCCATCGCTACCTGTTTGATCAGCTCCTCGGTCAGCTCCATCATGTCGTGGTAGTTGGCGTAGGCCTGGTAGAACTCAAGCATGGTGAACTCGGGATTGTGTTGCGTTGAGACACCTTCGTTACGAAAATTACGGTTGATTTCGTAGACCCGATCGAGGCCGCCCACGACCAGGCGCTTGAGATAAAGCTCAGGCGCGATGCGCAAATAGAGTGAGAGATCGAGCGCATTGTGGTGGGTGCGAAAGGGGCGGGCAGCGGCGCCGCCGGCGATGGGCTGCATCATTGGGGTTTCTACTTCGAGGTAGCCGCGCGCGTCAAAAAATTTCCGGATGGCTTTGAGCACCTGGGCCCGCTTGACGAAGACCTCGCGCACATCGAGGTTCATGAACAAGTCGACATAGCGCTGACGGTAGCGCAGTTCCACATCAGCCAGCCCGTGATACTTTTCCGGCAAAGCCAGCATGGCCTTGGCGAGAAACGTGATGGTGTCGACATGCACGGTGAGCTCGCCGGTGCGGGTGCGGAAGATGTAGCCGGAGACGCCGATGTGGTCGCCCAGGTCGAGCAGTTTGTAGAGCCGGAAGGCTGGCTCGCCGACGGCGTCGAGGCGGACATAGATTTGTAACCGTTCGCCGCCCTGTTGCAGCTGGGCGAAGCCGGCCTTGCCCTGGGCACGAATGGCCATGAGGCGGCCGGCCACGGTGACGGGCGGCTTGGCGGCTTCCAGTTCTTCAGAGGACAGCTCGCCGAACTGTTTGCGGACGTCCGCTACGGTGTGCGAGGCGAGAAATTGATTGGGGTAGGTTTGCTGCCCGAGAGCGGAGATCTGGCTCAGCTTGTCTTTACGGAGGGCAAAGAGATTGCTCTCGAATTCTGACTCAAACAATGTAGGCCTCTAGAAGAAAGGCCAGTATAACGTCTGGTGGAAATCTGCAACGAATGGGTCACTCTGCATGGTCGAAGATACTAGTCCCGCAGGGACGGCTGAAGGTTTTGCAGGGCGCCATTCCAAGATGCAGTTCAATATGCAATCAAATTGTTGTTTGAACGGGAGCGGCCTGGACTTCATCCGGGTAGTATTCAGCCGTCCCTGCGGGACTGTCTTCGTCCTGTTGCGAGCCTCCGCAGCCGCTTGGTGTATAAATGCCGGGGATATGGGAAACGACGATCAGCCGGAAAGCCCGAAGTCTTCTGCAAAAGGCGGAGCGCTGCAGTCCCTCGTCCGGGTGGAGAGTTTGATTCAGCTGGGACTGCTGTTGCCCGCCTGCGTGGTCATCGGTTGGGCGCTCGGCCTGGTCCTCGATCGCTGGCTGGGGCAACACTGGATCAATATCGCCGGGCTGATAGCAGGCGCGGTCGCAGGGTTTATCCAGACCGTGCGCGTGGCCCTGTCGCATATAAAGGACTAAATGGAATTCAAAGATCAGGACCTGCGGATGGTACTCAACCGCGCCCTGCGTAGTGTACTGATCGCGGGAGCGGTCGGCATCCCCATCGTCTGGGTCGCCTGGGGTTGGCGGTCCATGCTGCTGTTCGTGGTGGGGGGCGCCATCGCCGCCACAGGCATTCTGGAGTGGCGCCAGGTGATGGGGGCGGTGTTGCAGCGGCTGGACGCGCCCAGCGCGGACCCCTCCACCAGACCTCGGCCCCTGGCGCCCCTTTTGTCCTGGTTTTTTGTCCGCCTGGTAGCCGTCGTCGGGGTGCTTTATGTTAGCCTGAGGAGTTTGGATGGCAACGTGGCGGCGCTGATCATTGGCATCGCCCTGGCGCTCGTCGCCCTCTTCATTGAGGCATTTCGTTTATTCCGCGGCTGGTCCGCTTGAGGCTCGATCTACTGGTATGCATGAACTAAATCCCTTCACGGCGATGTTAAACAAATACTTCGGTAATCTGGCGACCCAGGTTCTGCACGCGGTCCACGTGCAGCCCTACAACCCTAAGGTTCCCATCACCGAGACGTTCGCCATGGAGATCCTGGTGTTCGGCTTGCTGCTGGTGTTTTTTGTCCTGGTGCGGGTTTCGCTGAACGTGGAAAACCCTGGCCCCATTCAACAGATTGCGGAGATGATCCACGGTTTCGTCAGCAGCCAGGCCGAGTCGATCATCGGGCCCCACTCCGAGCGCTATGTGCTGTTCGCAACCGCCGTGGTCCTCTTTGTGCTGGCCGGGAACCTGCTGGGCATGGTGCCGGGATACCTTGCCCCCACCTCGGTGGCGACGGTTCCGCTGGCAATCGCCCTGGTGGTCTGGTTTTATTACCACTATCACGGGGTGCGGGAGCAGGGGCTGGTCGGCTACTTCAAGCATTTTCTCGGGCCGGTCTGGTGGATTGCTCCGTTGATCTTCCCCATCGAGATCATTTCCCACCTGGCCCGCATTCTGTCGCTCACCGTGCGTTTGTTCGCCAACATGTTTGCCGGCGAGATGGTGACCCTGGTGTTCTTTTCCCTGATCCCCATCGCCATTCCGCTGGTCTTCATGGTGTTGCACCTGGGCGTGGCCGTGATCCAGGCTTACATTTTTATGCTGCTGGCGTTGATTTACGTGTCGCAGGCAGTCTCGCATGACACCAGCCTTTGATTTTCGCGCCGGAGACCGCTTCCACTCCGGATCGACGCCGCCAGCGTGAGGGGCCAGTACGGTGAGCTCAACCACCCACTGACGGCAATTCCTACGGAAGCAAGGAGAAACGAATGCGCAAACTGCAATATCTCTTCATGACGCTGTCGGTGCTGTTCCTGGCGGCCCCGGCCTTCGCTCAAACTGCGACCACCTCCACCGGTGGGGGCCTGGTCTCGATTGCGGCCGGTCTGGGCATGGGCCTGGCGGCAGGGCTTTGCGGCCTGGGTCAGGGGCGGGCGACCGCTTCCGCCACTGAGGCTGTGGCCCGCAACCCCGGAGCCCGCGCAGGCATCCTGCTGCTGCTGGTGCTTGGCCTGGCGTTTATGGAGTCACTCTCCCTATTCACCTTCGTCATCATTTTCCTCAAAGTGAAACCGTAGAGCAGTTAGGTCCCAGGCCAGAAGAGATCAGTGCAGATACTGATCTCTTCTGCTTTTAGGGGACGGTTATGACATGGCTCCTCGCCTGATCTTTTCGGCCATCCAAAAACAATTCGGTGCTTACACCGCGCTTCATCCTCTGACGCTGCAGCTTGAGGAGGGGGAGATCCTCGGCTTCCTGGGGCCGAACGGTGCGGGGAAGACGACAGCCATTCATCTCGCGCTGGGTTTTCTGCGGCCTTCCGCAGGGGGTGGTTCGTTGCTGGGTAAGCCCTTTGGCGATGCGGCGGCGCGCGCGCGGCTGGGCTTTGTGGCGGATGTGCCGGTATTTTTTTCGGAAAGCGGCTTTCGCAGCGTGGAGTTTGCGGCGCGCTTGAACGAGGTGAAGAATCCCCGGCTGGCGAAGGATATCCGTGAACTTCTGGGTGCGGTTGGCCTGGCCGATGAACGCAAAGATGCGCGCCAGTTTTCCCGGGGGATGCAGCAGCGTCTGGCCCTGGCCCAGGCCCTCGTCAACGATCCCGAATTGCTGATTCTCGATGAGCCGGCGGCGGCTCTCGATCCCGCAGGCGTGCAGCAGGTACGCGAGCTGCTGCGCAATGCCCGCCAGGCGGGGAAGAGTATCTTCTTCAGTTCCCATCAGTTGACGGAGGTGGAACAAATTTGCGATCGCATCGCCTTTCTCAACCATGGCCGGCTGGTGCATTGCGGGTCGCTCAAGGAGTTGCAGAGTGAGTCGGATCGGGTAGAGATGGAACTGCGTGGTCTCTCCCCGGAGGCATTGCAACGGATTGTTCCCGGGGCGGTGACGACGGCGGGTGATATGCATGCCATCCGTATCCAGGTGCCCGTGCAGGAACAGCGTCGCGTGATCGAGGCGGTGTGGAGCGCGGGCGGCGAGATCGTGAGCCTCGCGCCCATGCGGCGCCGGTTGGAGGATTTGTTTCTGGAGTGGAGCGGCGCATGAAAATCTGGCAGATCGCACGCCGCCTGCTGTACCAGAATCGCTGGATTTATCTTTTCCTGATGCTGTGGCCTTTTGCCATGGCTGCCATCCTGCTGGTGCCCGCGGCCAAACCGGAGCTGGACGACGTGCTCTCCATCCTGCATCAGGAATGCCTTTACGGGCTGGGGCTGGTGGCGTTCACGGGCAGCGCACTGCTGGGCAATGAGCAGCGCTCGCGGCGCATTGCCAGTGTGTTGTCGCGGGCGGTGAGCCGGCGCCAGTATTTTTTTGCCCTGGTGAGCGCGGCGTGGCTGCCGCTGGTGATTTATGTGGGCAGCTTTGTGGTCAGCGGCTGTGCGCTGTTTGCCTCTGTCCATCGCCCGGTAACGCTGCTCTTTACCCTGGCCCTGGCGCAGCTCGCATTAGGCATGTGGACGGCAGCCGGCGCGCTGTTTTTTGCCACCTGGTTGCCGACCATGCTGGCCTCGACGGCATCTTTGGGGCTGTTGGCGTTGTTGGGTTTCGCCGGCTACCAGTGGCCTGGTTTCGCCCCGGCGCGGCTGCTGTTCACCCTCACCCAGGGAGACTTGAGTGAGTCGGGGCGCATGCTACATCACCCGGCCGGGTTCTTCCTGATTATCGTGGGCGCGGCGCTGCTGTTTGCCGCAGGCGCCGCCATCTTCGAGCGCCGCGATCTGCGCCTGAAAAGCGATTAGGTTAGGGTAGCTTCGGCCAAGGATTCCCGAGCTCGCCAACAAACTCTTTTCTGTCCCCGCCACAGACCTCCGGGTGCCCCATATCTCGCTCGTGTTTTGCGAGATGTGGGATACCACCGCACCAACCCTTTAGCTCTGTCGTAAACCCAAGGGTCAGGAGAGAGACCCTTGGTATCCCACATCTCGCAAAACACGAGCGAGATATGGGGCACCCGGAGGTCTGTGGCCGGGACAGAGAAAAGCGCAACCGCTTCGCTCGTTCGTTCCTCCCCTAACTTGCTGCAGGGAAGTCAGCTCCTCCTAATGAACAAAATGGCTGGGCCTGGATTTGGGAGCTCACTTGGAGGGCCCTGGTTTGGGGTAAAGGCGCACCGCAGATCCCTCCACTTCGCTCCCCCGAATTCCTGTCGAAGTTGATGGCGCTGGCGAACTTCATGCGGCTTTCCTTAATGAAAGCCGCACACGTGGATCTGTCTGACATGGCGAAACAGGAATTCGGGTACGCTTCGGTCGGGATGACAAATTTGTTTGGGGGGACGGGTTTAAAAGCGAGCGCTCACCGCGTTCATTCCATGCTTAACTTGCCGACTGGCGAGTCAGCCGCTCCTAATGAACAAAATGGCTGGGCCTGGATTTGGGAGCTCACTCGTGGGGCCTTGGTTTGGGGGAAAGGCGCACAGCAGATCCCTCCGCTTCGCTCCCCCGAATTCCTGTTGAAGTTGATGGCGCTGGCGAACTTCATGCGGCTTTCCTTAATGAAAGCCGCACACGTGGATCTGTCTGACATGGCGAAACAGGAATTCGGGTACGCTACGGTCGGGATGACAAATTTGTTTGGGGAACACGATGGCAAATTTGCTTGAGGGGCGAGGCCAAAAGGCAGACCGCTTCGCTCGTTCGTTCCTCCCCTAACTTGCTGCAGGGAAGTCAGCTCCTCGGGATGACAAGGGTGGTAGGGCTACGGTTGTCCTCAAGAATTGATAATGGTATGGGAGATTTGGGAAGTGAGGAATGGAGTCAGCAACTTGCCATCTCTCTCTGCTTCTGGTTATTGTGACCGATATGGCATCTTCGCGCCGCACCTTCCTCAAAAGCCTCGCCGCCGCCGCCTCCGTCGCGTCGTTACGCGGAGCAACTTACGCCGCAACCACCTGTCCCTTTCACCTCGCCGTCATCAACGACGAGCTGACGCCCGACTTCGGCCGGGCCTGCGAAATTGCCGCGAAGGACTTCGGCCTGCAGTGGATCGAGATTCGCTCAATGTGGGGCAAGAACGTGACCGATCTCGACGGCAAAGAGATCGCTGAGTCGCGCCGCCTGCTGGCAAAATACAATCTGCGCGTGACCGATATCGCCAGCCCACTTTTCAAAGTCGATTGGCCCGGAGCCCCGCTTTCAAAAGAAAGCCCCAAGCGCGACGAATTTCACGCCGGTTTCGACTTCAAGCAACAGGATCAGTTACTGGATCACTGCATCGACCTGGCCCGGCAATTCCAAACCGATCGCGTGCGCTGCTTTGATTTTTGGCGTCTGGAGAACCAGGCGCCGTACCGCGCCGCCATCAACGAAAAGCTACGCGGCGCTGCGGAAAAATGCGCGAAGAATCACCTGATCCTGCTGTTGGAAAATGAGATGGCGTGCAACACCGCGACCGGGGAAGAAGCCGCCGCTGTGCTGAAAGCGATTCCCAACCCCAGCCTCATGCTCAATTGGGATCCCGGCAACGCCGCCGCGCTGGGCAGTACACCTTACCCGGATGGCTACCGCCTGTTGCCCAAAAATCGCATCGGCCATTGCCATGTGAAAGACGTGCTGCGGCCCGCTGGGAAGAAATATGAATGGGCTCCCGTGGGAGCAGGAGTGGTTGACTGGGTCGGTCAATTTCGCGCCCTGGCCAGGGATGGCTACCACCATGCCGTGAGCCTGGAAACCCACTGGCGCGGCGCACCCACGGCAGAGGCCTCCACCCGCATCAGCATGCAAGGGCTTAAAAGCACGCTCACCAAAGCCGGCCTCACTTGCTAAATTACTCCGTCAGCAAAGGCGCCGGCTTCTTGGCAAGGTCACTGACCTCTTTGGCATAGAACATGTGTGAAATGCGGGGCGGCTCCGGGCCGCGATGGAAGCTCCACACGCGATCGCGAATCTGCAGATCCTGCGCGGTGAAGCGCTCTCGCTGCCGTAAATACTCCAGCCACGATTCAGTCACAAAGGTCTCGTTGAGGTGGCCTGGATCGGCCGCATCCTGGTACACCCCCCAGCGGATCGCGCCATCGCGCAAGCGCACGTCTCTGAGTTGATGCACCGCCTGGGCGAACGCAGCGTAGTCGCGGGGGTCGATGTGGTAGTCGATCGAGACCCGCACCGGGCCCGCGCCGTCTTCCGGGTCAGAGGCCAGCTTAGGTATCAGCAACGAGTACTGATGCGGGCTGAAGTCGGGTTGCACGCCGCGCAGGATATGAAAGCGGAGCGATAGGGGCAGCGTCACCGCCAGCCCCACTGCCGCGCACATCAAAGACTTCGACGTGGAAACATGCTCCGCAATGAACCCCCAGATCACCCCGCCCAGGGCCATGCCGGCGGCGAAGATCATCTGGTAGGCGCCGAGGGCCCGCGCCTGCACCCACGCGGGCACAGAAACCTGTACTGCGAAATTCAATGTGGACATGGCGCTGGTCCAGGCAAAGCCACCGGCAACCAGCATGGGAATAATAATTGCCGGTGACTTAACCAGTGCAAGCACCGTGAGGGTAGCGACAAAGACGCTGGTGGCGCAGCCGATGATGGCATCCGCGGAGAGTTTTCTGCGCACGCGCGGCAGCAGGGTGGCGCCGATCACGGCGCCGGCGCCCATGCTGCCGTTGAGAATGCCGTATCCCATCGCGCCCTGGTGCAGGTCGTTCCGCGCCACCACGGCCAGCAGAGCCCACACGGCGCTGACAAAAACGGTGAAGAAGAGGGTCCGCATAAAGGCGGCCTGCAGCATCGGTGCATAGCGCAGGTAGCGGATGCCCGCGCGCACTGAGCCGCGGATGCGCTCCGCCGGCAGAGCGCTCTTGAACACCGGGTTGCGATGCCAGCGATACAACACCCAGATCACGCCCACAAACGAAAGCGAGTTCAGCAGAAACACCGAGGCCGCGCCGGTCGTGGCGCGGGCAAAAAGCGCGATCGCCAAGCCGCCAAAGGCAGGCCCCAGTGCGCGCGCCAGGTTAAAGCCCGCGGAGTTGAGCGAGACCGCATCGGGCAGCTGGGCGCGGGGAATCACTTCCGGCACAATGGCCTGCCATGCCGGGCTGTTCATGGCCGCGCCGATATTCAGCAGGAAGGTGAGGATCAGCAGAATCCACGGCGAGATGATGTCAAAAAAGGTGAGCACGCTGAGGATGGCGACGGCAAACAGCATCCACGCCTGCCAGAAAATAAGCAGCCGCCGGCGATCGAAAATGTCGGCCGTCGCGCCGGCCAGCAGGCCCAGGATCAACACCGGCAGCGCAGCTGCCGTTTGCATCAGCGCAATCAGCAAGGGCGACGGCGTAAGCACGGTCATCAACCAGGTGCCCGCGGTGTCCTGCATCCAGCCACCCAGGTTCGACACGATCGACGCCAGCCACAGATCGCGAAACAGAGGTACAGAGAGCGGTTCAAAGCCGCTGAGTCTCGGTTCCTTTTGTAATTGATCTGCCTTCAATGTCGTCATGGGAGATAGGGGGCTGGCTGGCCTCTCAATTATCCCAGACTGCCGCCCGCCGCTTGTGGAGATGTGCCGCGTAGCGCAACACCAGGCGCGGAAAAAAGATGCGGAAAACTTTTCCTATCGCTTGTGGTCTTAGGTAGCAGGCGGGAGGGAACCCATGATTAACATCGTAGCCGAGCGCGGAGAACAAATCGTTGGGCTGCTGTTGTCGACCATGCCTCTGGCTGAGCGCATGTTGTTGTACAACCTGGCTATGGCCGCCATGGTTATGCTCCCCGGCAAACCGTTGCCGGTTCACAGGAAACAAATGAGCCCGATTTCCTAAACGAGTGGGTGGCCGCCGTTTATCCAAGGATAAACGACATTTGCACCGCATAGATATACCCCACTCAAGCTTCGCTTGAATGGGCCATCCATCCTTTGTGGTTGGGGTGAAGGTTACCTGGTTAACTACTTGGTATCGTTGGCCACGGCGCGCGCGGACGGCGTATTCTGAACAAGTCGTGATTATCTACCGTCAAATCGTCCTGTCAGCTTTGTTATTGGTCCTGCTGATCACGCAGGCAGGATCTTCGATTTGTGGTGCGCAGTGCGTGCAGCGCAACCTGCCAGGCGCCTCCGCCCACGGTTGCCACGACATGCAGAAGCCGCAAGGCGCGGCCGTACAAACCTGCCCTTCCGCTGCCCATCGTTTCTGCGCCATCGATCTGCTGGCAGGCAGCCAGAACAAGTCCGTGGTGCTGGAGCATTCGCTGGTTGCGCGAACCAACCAGCTCACGACGCTAAGCATTGTCCCGTTCACTCCCGTCTATCCGCCGCTGCGAAGTAGTCCTGGCGCGGCGCCCCGCATCACCCCTCTCCGCATCTAGCAAACCCGCCTGCTTCGTGGCCAGCGCGGGAGACGTGTGTTTTCCCGGCGCAATCATTTCGCAATCGATACCCCCGGAGTCACCATGAATAACCGACGTACGTTCCTGCAGCGTGCCATGGGAGCGGGCGCAGCGCTCTTCGCCAGCCGCAGCCTCGCAGCCCAGATGCAGATGGGCCCGATGCCCATGCCGCCCACCTCGCAAACTTCCGCGGTAGCAGGCCTGCGCCCCAGCGCAGCCAATGCCGTGATCACCACCGACGTAGGCGACCTGCCTTATATCCTCGACGGCAACACCAAGGTCTTCCATCTCATTGCCGAAGTCCTCAAGCAGCAGATTCACCCCGACAAAACCATCGACGCGTGGGGATTTAACGGCAGCGCCCCCGCGCCCACCATCCAGGTCAACCAGGGCGATCACGTGCGCGTGATTTTTGACAACCATCTGCCCGAGCCCAGCTCCATTCACTGGCATGGCTTCGAAGATATGGTCGGCTACGACGGCATGCCGGGCATTAGTCAGGAGCCGGTGAAGCCGGGCGGCCGCTTCGTTTACGAATTTGACATTCACCAGGCAGGAACCTACTTCTACCACTCGCACATGGCCATGCAGGAAATGATGGGCATGCTGGGCGGGTTTATCATGCATCCCCGCACGCCCTATCATCCCCATTGCGATAAAGATTTTCTGCTGCACGTGCAGGAGTATGCCGTGCTGCCCAACAACACCGTGCCCAACACCGCAGAGATGGAATACAACTGGCTGGTGCTCAACGGCAAGGCCGGCCCGGCCTCCACGCCGTTGATTGTTCGCCAGGGTGATCGGGTGCGTCTGCGCTTCGTCAACCTGGGCATGGACCACCACCCCATGCACCTGCACGGATACACCTTTCACACCACCGGCACCGAAGGCGGCCGGATACAGCCGAGTGCCTGGTGGCCGGGTAACACGGTGCTGGTGGGCGTGGCCCAGGCCCGCGACGTCGAGTTGATTGCCGATCGCCCCGGCGACTGGATGCTGCACTGCCACCTGCCCCACCACATGATGAACCAGATGTCTTCAAACCTGGACGGCACGCCCCTGACCAACGGGCCGCTGGCAGCGCCGCAGGCAATGAGCGCCATGGCGGGGATGGCGATGGCGCCTGCCGATATCGCGGCCGACGCGAACAGCGTGCCCGGCTTTCCGCAGGACGCCTTCATGGAAGGCCCGGCGATGGCCATGGACCACATGGTCGACAAGCCGGAAAACTTTGGCCTGCGCCCCGGCTGGAGCGGCTACATGATGGGCATGATGAACTTCATGCGCGTGCTGCCGCCGGATAAGTACGAAGCCGTGATCGCGCGCATGAAACAGGCACGGAGGCCGAACGATCCCTATGCGTCGCTACTGTCGTAACCCGGAGAAGATCATGCGAACCCTCACCCAGTTTGTGATCCTGCTGTGGCTCAGCGCAGCGTCCGTCGGCGCACAGGCTACGACCGATCCGCCGGCGACATCGCCGGAGCTGCTGCAGCAGATCGTGGCACGCACCCCGCTCAAGCTGGAGTATTTTCTTGCTCTGGCCGATCGCAATAATCCGACTCTGCAACAAGCCGCGGACGTCGTGCGCCGCTCGGAGGGGCAGGCACGCCAGGCTGCCCTCTATCCCAACCCCAGCGTTGGCTACGAGGGCGAGCAGATTCGCGGCGGCTCTTATGGTGGTGGCGAGCAAGGCGGCTATGCTGCTCAAACCATCGTGCTCGGCGGCAAACTCGGCCTGCGCCGCAACATCTATGAGCAACAGAAGCAGTCTGGCGTCATTGCCGCCCAGGCTCAGCAAGTGCGCGTTCACAACGATGTAACGCAGATGTTTTACAACACGCTCAGCGCGCAGCAGACAGTCGAGGTGCGCGGCCGGCTACTGGGCCTGGCGACGGATGCGGTCACGACGGCGCACCGTCTGGCGAATGTAGGCCAGGCGGATGCGCCCGATCTGCTGCAAGCCGAGGTCGAAGCCGAGCAGGCGCAGATTGACTACACCGTTGCCCAGCGAATGTTTCTGCAGAAGTTCAAGGGGCTGGCGTCGTTTGCCGGCAGTCCTGCCCAGCCAGTCGCTTACCTCGACGCCAGCTTCGACTCCCCGCCGGCCATCGACGCCGCGCGCATCGTCGATACCATCGTGGAACAGAGTCCAACCGTGAAAGAGGCCAGGCAGCAGGTAGTGGTTGCCGAAGCGAGGCTCAAAGATGCGCGCCGCGAGATGATTCCCGATCTGCAATTGAAGGCCGGTGAACAAGACAACCGGGAGGCCCTGAGCGAAGCGCCCGGTAAAAAGACCGGGGCACAGAGTTTTGCCAGCGCCGGCATTGAGCTGCCGCTATGGAATCGCAACCAGGGCAACGTTGCGGCCGCCGAAGCGGAACTCGATCATGCCCGGCAGGAGGTGACACGCACCCAGCTTTCTTTGCGCCGCCAGGCAGAGGTGTTGCTGGAAAACTATCTCTCCGCCCAGGTGGAGGCGGAGCGCTACCACACTACTTTGTTGCCGCGGGCCCGTCGCGCTTACGCGCTTTATCTGGAAAAATACCAGAACATGGCCCAGGCGTATCCTCAGGTCATCGTTTCGCAGCGCACGCTGTTTGAGCTTGAGGTGCGTTACATCGACTCCCTCGATCGCGTTTGGCAAAACGCGATCGCGCTTGAAAACTTTACCCTGCAGGGGGGCCTCGACCCCACCGGCATGAAAGGGAACCAGCTTGAGTGAACAATTGCAACTGTGGTTGATCCGCCACGGAGAAACCGAGTGGAGCCTCTCCGGGGCCCACACCAGCAGAACCGACATTCCCTTGACCGCGCGCGGAGAAGAGCGAGCAGAAAAAATCAGGGACTACCTGGCGCATCGCGCCTTTAGCCTGGTATTGACCAGCCCGCTGCAGCGAGCCCGGGAAACCTGCCGGGTTGCGGGCTACTCCGCAGTTGCGCAAGTGGATGAGAACCTGCGCGAGTGGAACTACGGCGTTTTTGAAGGACGCACCACCGCCGACATTCGCAAAGAGCAACCCGACTGGTCGATCTGGAACTCACCCGTTCCTCAGGGTGAGACGGTTGAGCAGGTAGCGGCGCGCACGCAAAAGGTGATTGATCGAGCCATCCAGTGCGGAGGCGAGGTCGCGTTGTTTGCCCACGCCCATGTGCTCAGAATTTTGGCCGCGACCTGGCTGGGGTTGCCGCCGCGCGCGGGCAGCCTGCTGGCGCTGGGAACAGGCTCGGTCAGCACGCTGGGCTTCGAGCGGGAGACACGCGTGATCTCTACCTGGAACCGGTCGTTTGAGGTTGAGTGATGCGCTGCACTCCCAATGAACAAACGGCGGGGTTTGCGAGCTCACTCGTGGGGCCTTGGTTTGAGGGAAAGGCGCACCGCAGATCCCTCCACTTCGCTCCCCCGAATTCCTGTCGAAGTTGATGGCGCAGGCGAACTTCATGCGGCTTTCCTTAATGAAAGCCGCACACGTGGATCTGTCTGACATGGCGAAACAGGACTTCGGGTACGCTACGGTCGGGATGAACAAATTTGTTTGGGGGACGGGCTTAAAGATTTGCTTGAGGGACGGCTTAAAAGCAAGCGCTCTCCGCGTTCATTCCTCCCTTAACTTGCCACCAGGCGATTCGGCTCCTCGTGCAGTGCGTCCCCCATACTCGACGTTATGAACGACGCACTGCATTAGAGCGCGAGCCGAGCCAGCAGCACCCCGAGCCACACGGCGAGCAGGCCAAGCAAAACGCTCAGGCTGACGTAAAGAGCGGCGAGGAGGAATGCGCTCGATTGCAGGTAAGTAAACGTCTCGAACTCAAACGTGGAGAAGGTGCTGTAGGCGCCGACGAAGCCAATCGGGATGAGGAACCGCCAAGCTGGATTGATGCCCGTGCGTTGCCCCAGCCAGGTGAGCGAGAAACCGATAATCAGGCAGGCCGTCATGTTGACAACGAACGTGCCATAGAAAAATCGCGGGCCAGTGCGGCTCGCCACCGCCGTGCCCACCCAGTAGCGTGCGATGGAGCCCAGCGCGCCACCTGCGGCAATCAGTAAGTATTTCTGCAAATGCGACCTCTCGGGATCCATAACTACTCTATCCTGCCAAAGTCTTATACACTTGTCGGGCATCCGGATACCTATGCCAAGCGCCAGTATTGCGAACAGAGAGCAGCAGGACCCCCGCGTAACCGCCAGGCTGATCGGGCGCATCAAGCGCCTCATCGCGGATGGCTCCGTCGCACCCGGCTCCAAATTTCCACCCGAGCGGGAGATGGCCAAAGAATTCGGCGCCAACCGTGCCTCGGTGCGCCAGGCGCTCAAGGTGCTGGAAATGATGGGCGTTCTTTCGCAGCGCGTTGGGGATGGAACCTATCTTTCGCAAAGCGCGGAAACGATCCTCAACGAGCCCATCGACTTTCTTGTGCTGCTCGACGATTTATCCCATCACGAGCTGTTCGAGACCAGGCTGATTGTCGAGCCGGAGCTGGCTGCGCGAGCCGCTGAACGCGCCACCGCGGAGGATATTTCCGTGCTGCGCAATGCCGTGCTCGCACTCGAGCGCAGCAAGGTACATCGCGATCGTCTGGAGGCGGACATGGCTTTTCACAACGCCATCTTCCACGCCAGCGGCAACCGCATCTGTCAGCTGCTGTTCAAGGGGATTCACCGCACCGTGCTCACCAGTATGACCCAGCTGTCGGAGCGTACGCCGGTCGATCAGCCGCTCAAGTTTCATCGTAAGATCTACGCCGCGATCCGTGCCCGCGATGCGGAAGGCGCCCGCACCGCCATGCGCGACCACATCCTGGATTCGCGCTCTCTGCTCAGCAGGAAAGTCTGATTTCTTTTTGGGTACGCTCCCGTCTTAACGGCGCGGGGTTGCGAGCTCACTCGTAGGGCCTTGGTTTGGGGGAGGGGCGCACAGCAGATCCCTCCACTTCGCTACGCTCCGGTCGGGATGACAAAGGGTAGGGTTGCGCTTTGGTTGGCAGCAGCTGCTGGTCGAGGGAAGAGCAGATCCCTCCACTTCGCTACGCTCCGGTCGGGATGACAAATTTGTTTGGGGGACGGGCTTAAGGATTTGCTTGAGGGACGGCTTAAAAGCAAGCGCTCTCCGCCTTCATTCCTCCCTTAACTTGCCGACAGGCCAGTCAGCGCCTCCTAATGAACAAAATGCTGGGGCAGGATTTGCGAGCTCACTCGTGGGGCCTTGGTTTGGGGGAAAGGCGCACAGCAGGTCCCTCCACTTCGCTACGCTACGGTCGGGATGACAAATTTGTTGGGGGGACGGAATAAAAAAACAAGCGCTCAGCTTGTTCATTCCTCTCTTAACTTGCCGCAGGCAAGTCAGCCGCTCGGGATGACAAAGGGTAGGGTTGCGCTTTGGTTGGCAGCAGCTGCTGGTCGAGGGAAGAGCAGATCCCTCCACTTCGCTACGCTCCGGTCGGGATGACAAAGGGTAGGGCAGGAATTTGGGTACACTTCGGTCGGGATGACAGATTTGTTTGGGGAACGGGCTCAAGAGGGTGTGTGAGAACTAACTCAGGTCACACAGGATCTTAAGAGCATGTGCTCTCCTCGTTCATTGCTCGCTTAAGTTGCCGCAGGCAACCGCCGACACGAGGAGCGGCATGGCAGACCGGGTATTGCCAACCGCGAGGCAATGGTTGATCATTTCAGACGCCACCCAAACCATGCGCCTCGACTCCCATCAGCATTTCTGGCACTACAACCCCACCGAGCACATCTGGATGACAGAACAGATGGGCACCTTAAAACACGACTTTCTTCCCCGTGACCTGAAGCCATTACTCGATAGCATCCACTTCGACGGCTGCGTTGCCGTGCAAGCACGACAAAACCTGGAGGAGACCCGCTGGCTGCTCGAGCTCGCCGAAGAACATACGTTTATTCAAGGTGTGGTCGGCTGGGTAGACCTGTGCTCCGAAAGGCTGCGCGAACAGCTGGAAATGTTTGCCAGGCATCCTAAACTGGTGGGCGTGCGCCATGTGGTGCAAGATGAGCCGGATGACAACTTCCTGCTGCGCCCGGATTTTCGCCGCGGCATTGCCCTGCTGAGAAAATTTAACCTCACGTATGATCTGCTGCTCTATCCCAGGCACCTGCCTGCGGCCACGCAACTGGTGGCGGAGTTTCCCCGGCAGCCCTTCGTTCTCGATCACCTCGCCAAACCGTCGATCGCAGAGGGGCTGATCTCGCCCTGGCAGGAAGATCTGCGTCTGTTGGCCAAATTGCCAAACGTTACCTGCAAACTCTCCGGCATGGTGACGGAAGCGAAATGGAAGCAGTGGCAGCCACAGGAATTCCATCACTACCTGGACATTGTTTTCGGAGCCTTTGGCTGGAGCCGTCTGATGATCGGTTCTGACTGGCCGGTCTCAACTTTATCCGGAGAGTACGCGCCGGTGATGCAGGTGGTCATCGACTACGTGCAGAAATTTTCAGCAGAAGCGCAGGCCGCCATTCTGGGTGAGAACTGTGCGCGCTTCTACAATATCCCTTGTGAGGAATAGGCCCACTATGAAAGCAGCAGTACTTCACGGCATACAAGACATCCGCATCGAGCACTATCGCGAACCGGTGTTGCATCCGGGCATGGTTTTGTTGCGCAATCGCCGCGTCGGCATTTGCGGTTCTGACCTGCACTACTACGAAGAAGGTTGTTGCGGAGCTTTTGTGCCCGACCGCCCGTTTGTTCTTGGCCACGAGCTGGCTGCGGAAGTAACCGCGGTCGCTGATAACGTGCATACCGTCGAAGTGGGCCAGCGGGTCACGGTAAATCCCGCGCGTTCCTGTGGCTTCTGTGCTTACTGCAAAGCCGGCCGCATCAACCTCTGCCGCAGCGTCATCATGCTGGGCAGTGCCAGCACCACGCCGCCCACAGACGGCGCCTTTGCTGAGTTCGTCACCGTCCGCGCCGACCAGTGCCACGCCCTGCCGGTAGAAGTAGACGACGGTATCGGCGCCATGATCGAGCCGCTCTCAGTCGCGTTGCACGCCATCCGCCGAGCGGGCGTGGTTGCGGGCAAGCGAGTGCTGGTTACCGGCGGTGGAACCATCGGTTTGCTGGTAGCCATCACGGTGCGTGCTTTTGGGGCCGTCCCGGTGGCGGTCAGCGACCCCATCGCTGCCCGCCGCGAGAAAGCGCTCGAGCTGGGAGCCGATGTGGCGCTCGATCCACGCGCCAACGATCTCGCTGACACGGTGCGTGGGCTCACCGGCGATGGATTCGACACCATCTTTGAAGCTTCCGGCGCCGCGCCGGCGTTGCGCAGTGCCTTCGATCTGGTGCGCCCCGGCGGAACCATCGTGCAGATCGGCACGCTTGGCACGGCTGACATTCCGCTGCCCGCCAACCAGGTCATGGTGCGGGAAATTAACTTCGTCGGCTCCATGCGCTACGGCGATACCTTCGACGAGGCAATCCGCCTGGTGGCCTCCGGGCGTATCCAACTGCAGTCTTTCATCAACAACGTTTTTGCCCTGGAAGACTCCGCGAACGCCTTGCTGTTCGCCGCGGACAAATCTCAGGCACTCAAGGTCCAGCTCCGGCCCTGATGCGGGGCTGGCAACGTGGCCTTAATTCGGAGCGATGAGGGTTAACCTCGGGAAGTAGCTTCGATAGCGAGCAGAATCGCGCGTCAACAAACGGTACCCGGCAATGGACGCGTGAGCACCAATGAAAAAGTCGGGCAAAGTCGATCGCCTGGTTCCGCCGCGTTGCCGGTAAGCACGAAAGGCCTTACCCGCGAGGAAGGCCGCTTCAAAAGGGACCGACTCTCGATCGATCAACGCTTTGGGAAGCGCAGCATTCAGATCTTCGATGCGGGTATAGCGGATTGATATCTCAGCGTAGATGATCGGGTTGATCACCAGGCGCATGGTTTCAGCAGCGCTCGCAATCGCGTGCGATGACCAGGTGAACCACTGCGCGTCCTCCGTCATGAGATCGAGCAGGACATTGCTGTCGACCAATACGGCACTCACTACTCACCACGAGTCAGAGAGAGGATCTCATCAGTGCTCATGGGAACGTCTCCGCGCCCTCGCAGGTGCGCAACCAGGCGTGAGCCACGGCCAGGTCGCTTGAGATTCTTCGCGCGGAGTATGCGCACGGACTTACCATCAAACTCGAAGTTGACCTCAGTGTGAGGGAGAAGGCCCGCCTTCTCCCGAATCTCAGCGGGAATGGTTACCTGGCCCTTTGAAGTGATCCGCATGGCGATGAGCCTCTTACTCTTACTTGTAAGAGTAATACTTATTTTGAGGGAAAACAATGCGACCGCGAGCGACGGCAAGAGGGTGGGTTGTTGGGGCTCGTGATCTGCCTTACCCTGTTTTGGGCCAGGAATCGATATCCTGTGAGCGCAGAGGACTTGCCTATGAATGAGCTTGAATCTGTTATCCCGATTTTGAGCGTCAGGAGCCTTGCCCGGTCTATGGACTACTATGTTCATCAACTCGGCGTCCAGACAGAGCCGTACGATGCCCTGCGCTGAATACATGCGGCTTGCTGAAGCGTCTGAGGCCCGGCGCAAGGCGTACGCGTTCATCCGGCTGAGCGAAAGCAAAGTGCGTCTCTCAAAACAGCGTTATGACGAATTGGTCAAGGAAGGCTATGCCGCGATGATGACGGCTTTTAAGGATCAGCGCTGGCATGAGATTAACTGTTCTGTGTGCAAGGAGCAGCCGACGGAGTAAGCGATAACTCTAACGGGCGGTGGGGGGACGCAGCCCCTGCTTGCGGTCCGTTCCGCTTTTCCCACTTCTGCTATGCTGGTGGCACAGTAATCTATATGGCCCACACAGAGTTTACCGTCCGCACGCGCATCGAAGGCAAGGGCCGGGTGGTCATTCCGGCATCCTTCCGTTCCGCTCTTGGTTTAGAGGTTGGGGATGAGATCGAACTGCGCATCGAAGACAACGAGATTCGCCTCTCGACGCTGCAGAGCCGGCTGGCCCGGTCCCGCGAACGCCTGCGAAAATTTGTCAAACCGGGGCGCTTGCTCGCCGACGAGTTGATTGCGGAAAGACGCCGGGCAGCCTCGCATGAATAGAATTGTGCTGGATGCCTCAGCTATCCTTGCGATCCTTAACGATGAGCCGGGCGCGGAGAAGATCACGCCGGAACTGCTGAGTCGCGCAACCACCAGCGCGGTTAACCTGGCCGAAGTGCAGACCGTTCTTGTCAGGGAAGGCGGAGATCCTGACGAATCCTGGGCACTCACGTTAGACCCCATTCCCGATGTCGAACCGTTCACTGCTGAGCATGCCCGGATCGCGGGCTCGCTGGTGCGGAAGACAAGTTCGCTCGGCCTCTCCCTGGGCGACAGAGCCTGTCTGGCCCTGGCTATCGCGCTCGAAGCGCCGGTCTATACAACGGACCGCCTCTGGAAAAAACTCAAGCTGACTATCCCCATCCATCTCCTTCGATAAGCCTGGCCCGCCGAACTGATCAGCACCTCTTTCAAGAGCTAAATAGCCACCTCTAAACAACCACCGGACGGCGCTTCCCAATGCCGGTAGCCTGTTCGAAGGCATACCCCAACTGCAGCACGCCCCAATCGTCGTGATGGCGGCCGACGATCTGCAGGCCGATGGGCAGCCCGCCGGCAGAGAATGCGCAGGGAACCGACATCGCCGGGTTGCCCGCCGCCGAGATGTAATAGGCGGACTTCATCCACGCCAGATAATTCTCCATGGGCACGCCGGCGATTTCGGTTGGATAGTGTGTGTTCACGTCGAAGGGAAGCACCTGATTCACGGGCAAAATAAAAAAATCGTATTCGCCTTTAAAGTTGAACATTCTTTGATAGAGAGCGCTTCGCCTGGCCTCGATGCGCGACAGGTAAGGCCCAGTGAGCTTGCGCCCTTCCTGAACGTGCCAGTGAATGTATTCATTCAGCTGATCGCCATGCGTCGCCAGCTGATCGCCGAAACCCAACTCGATTGACCAGTGGCGCCAGGCCAGAAACGACTCATTTGCGCCGGAAAAATCAGGCTCCGCCTCTTCGACAATACAACCCAGCGACTCAAATACCTTGCGCTGTGCCTGCACGGCGCTCTTCACTTCCGGGTCCCAGGGCAGCCCCATGTCTTTGAACATGGCCACCCGCACGCCCTGGAAACTACGCTCCAGTGGCTGGGCAAACTGGGCGCCGGTCTGCTCGATCGAGATCGGCGAATGTTGATCATAGCCGGCCAGCACGCTGAGAAAGTAAGCGCAGTCGGTGACGTTACGAGCCACGGGTCCGGGAACCGCAAGCGTGAACCACCCCAGCTCGGTGGGTACGTTCGAAACCCGGCCCGGAGACGGGCGGATCCCGACCACGTTGCAAAAGTTGGGAGGGTTGCGCAGGGAACCGCCCATGTCGCTGCCGTCGGCCAGCGGAGCCATGCCACACGCGACCGCCACCGCGCCGCCGCCCGTGCTGCCGCCGCAGGTCTTGCTGACATCGTAAGGATTGCGGGTAGCCCCGAAGACCGGATTGAAACTCTGCGAACCGAGGCCAAACTCAGGCACGTTCGTCTTCCCCAGCACGATCGCTCCTGCTTCTTTTTCCCGCAGCACCACCCGGCAATCAAAGGCGGGAACGTAGTTCTTATGCAAGGGCGATCCATAGGTGGTGCGTATACCTGCCGTTTCGTGCAGGTCTTTGACCGCGATGGGTAAACCATGCAGCGGGCCCAGCCATTGCCCGTGGGCCAGCGCCTCGTCGGCGGCTGCCGCCTGTGCCATCAAGTGCTCCTCGGGCACCATGGTCACCATCGCGTTGACCTTGGCATTCACCCGGCCGATCTGTTGCAGGTGGGCCTGCATCACTTCGCGCGCAGAGAGCTTCTTTGCCCGCATAGCCGCCAGCATGTCGACCGTGCGCAGGAAACAAATGTCGTCCGGGGTGCTTGTGGCAGAGAAGCCACTGGTGGAGGCAAATAAGGGAGCTGCGGCCGCGGAAAGTGCAGTGCCAGTTCCCAACTTGAGCGCATCGCGGCGTGTCATGTTTTTCATCTTCCTCAACAACTCTTTCCTGTCCATCTGCCCGGGCTAATGAAGCTATGCTAGCGTGACGAACTTCCTGCGGCGCCTTTTATCCTGACCTCTGAAAGGGCCACCCCATTGCGCGACCTTACTTCAGGGATGATAGCTTGTGATTCGGGAGAAATAGCATGCGGCCCCTATATATTCAGGTCCACGCCCAGGATAACGTGGCGATCGTTGTCAACGAAGGCGGCCTCCCGTCCGGAGCCCAATTCGACTGCGGCCTTGCGCTGCTGGAAGCTATCCCCGAAGCGCACAAGCTGGCGTTGCTCGACATACCGCAGGGCGCGCCGATTGTTCGCTACGGCGTCGTGATTGGGTTCGCCGAGAAGCCCATCGCAAAAGGCAGCTGGGTCCACGAAGGCGTAATGAGCCTGCCGGCCGCGCCGCAGCTGGATCAGCTTCCGCTCTCGACCAACGTACCCGGGCCGCTGCCACCGCTCGAGGGCTACACCTTCGACGGCTTTCTCAACGACGATGGCTCGGTCGGCACGAAGAATATTCTTGGCATCGCCACTACCGTGCAGTGCGTGTCGGCCACCGTCGCCTTTGCCGTCAAGCGCATCCGCGCGGAGATGCTGCCCCGCTATCCCAATGTGGACGACGTGATCGCCATCACTCATCCCTACGGATGCGGCGTGGCTATCAACGCCCCCGGCTCAGAAATCCCCATTCGCACGCTGCGCAACCTGAGTCTCAACCCCAACCTGGGTGGCGCGCCTATGGTGGTGAGCCTGGGTTGCGAAAAATTGCAGCCGGCGCAGATGTTGCCGGCCAGTAGTCTGCCGATCCTCTCGACCGTGCCCTACATTATTCGCCTGCAGGATGAGCAGCATCACAGCTTCGGCGATATGGTCACGGCCATCATGGAGATGGCGGAGAAGCGGCTCGCGCAGTTGAATGCCCGCACGCGCGTATCCCGCCCGGCAGCCGATCTGGTGGTCGGTCTGCAATGCGGCGGCAGCGACGCGTTCTCCGGTGTCACCGCCAACCCCGCCGTTGGGTACGCTGCTGATTTACTCGTGCGTGCCGGCGCTACCGTGATGTTTTCCGAAGTCACCGAAATCCGCGACGTGGTGCATCTGTTGACGGCGCGCGCCGCTAACCGGCAAGTCGCTCGCACCCTGATTCGCGAAATGGCCTGGTACGACGCTTACCTGCAACGCGGCGGAGCCGATCGTAGTGCCAACCCGACCCCGGGCAACAAGACCGGCGGGTTGACCAACATCGTCGAGAAGGCGCTGGGCTCCACGGCCAAAGCAGGAGCCACCGCACTTGCCGGCGTCTTTGGTCCGGGCGAGCGCGTCACCGCGAAGGGACTTATTTTCGCCGCCACACCCGCTAGTGATTTTGTTTGCGGAACACTGCAGTTGGCTGCCGGCATGAACATGCATGTGTTCACCACCGGCCGCGGCACTCCCTACGGACTAGCCATGGCGCCGGTCATCAAGGTGGCGTCGCGCAGCGCGCTGGCAGACCGCTGGTCCGATCTGATCGACATCGACGCCGGCCGCATCGCTACTGGGCAGGCAACGATTTCAGAAGTGGGGGAGCAGATCTTTCGCTTCCTGCTTGAGGTGGCCAGCGGCCGCCAACAAACCTGGGCCGACCGTTGGGGTCTGCACAATGAGTTTGTTCTCTTCAATCCCGCCCCCATTACGTAGCAGTCTGCGGAAAAACTCCGTTTTGTATCAGGGCACGACTTTAGTCGGGCCGTAAGAGATTGAAAATAAGTCGGGCTTTAGCCCCTGGCGGTACTTCTTTCCTGCCCGGAGCAGACTTTTTCCGCAGCCTGTTTAGCCCCTGCGCTTTGACCCAGCAGGTGAGATGCGTTCGGTTGTGATTTCCATGAGGGGCGTGGCGCACTGATTTGTGGCGCAGAGGGCCGCCCGGCGCGAGATTGTTCTCCGAAAAGGGATCCAGCTGGATTCGCCCTTGCAGGGGCTGAAGCCCTACATTTTTTCCGATGTTTACGGCCCGACTAAAGTCGTGCCCTGATACAAAACCAGACGCAGCGTCACTTTGCTAAATCAACCTGATTCCGCAAATCGCCGGATCGCAGTTTCCTATGAAATCAACCCAACCGCGGTCCCCAATCTGCTAATTTGACAGCTAGGATTTTCAGCCGCCCCTACGGGACTGCTCTTGTGTTCCCATGCCGACCCAGGATTTCATCCTGGGCTATTTTCAGCCGTCCCTCCGGGACTCATGCTCGCTGCGGCGATGATGCTCGCTGCGGCGATGATGCTCGCTGCGGCGAGGATGCTCGCTGCGGCGATGATGCTCGCTGCGGCGATGATGCTCGCTGCGGCGAGGATGCTCGCTGCGGCGATGATGCTCGCTGCGGCGATGATGCAGCCCTTACCCCCCACGATCCGAGTTTTCTGCAGCCTGTTAGGCACCCGCGCTCACGGTTTCATGGCAAACGACACGCGCCGATTCTCCTGCCAGCATTGCTGGTCGGCCGTCGTGCATACCTGGCTCGACTTACCGTTACTGATCACTTCGAGCTGGCTTGCGGGAACGCCGGCATCGAGCAGCGCGGCACGCACCGCTTCCGCGCGCCGGATGCCGAGCGCCAGGTTGAACTTCATGGATCCGCGCGGGTCAGTCCATCCGCTGATGATGACGTGGATCGCAGGATGAGCGACCAGGTACTGCGCCGCATGGATGATCGACGCCAGCGTCGCCGGCCTGATCTTGGCGCTGCCGACATCGAAGTAGGCGTCTTTCACGTTGTCGTGAAATTCTCGTTCGGTCTTCGCCGCAGGGTCCACCAACGTCACGTACGTGGTGTTGGGCGCCGGCGGCGCCTCGACCGGGATCACGCGAAACACCGCGACGCACTGCGCGCCGGCCGAGGTGTCGGAGACCACAGTGGCGTGTCCGGTCACGCGATAGTCGCCGACGGCCATGCCCGTAGTGTTAATCGTGACCTTATTGCCCGAGCCCTCAATCGTTCCCCCATCCGTCGTCCAGGCATAGGTCAGTTCCAGGTTCGCAGGCTCGGTCCGGGCGTCGCCTGTAATGACAACCATCTGTCCCAGGGGAACGTTGGCCACGTTGGTGCCGCAAACCAAAGCCACTCCGGGCGGCGGAGGCGCCGGCGCCGGCGGTGGGGTAGGTGCGATCTTCGGATGGCTGTGGTAACCCTCGAACCCGATCACCAGGCCGGCGCCAATCATCAATTGATTTTGTTCACCGTTGACACCATTGGGAAAGGACGTGCGCAGATATTGCATGTCGAGCGCGCGCAGCGAGAAGCGATGATCGAGCTTGATATCCACGCCGCCTCCCGTGGAAACGGCAAAACTGGAAGCACCGGTGCTGCTCGAAGTGAGCGAAGGAAAGTAAGAATCACCGCCATGCGCTCCGCCCACCAGCACTTCTCCAAAGGGAGTGAAGCGATGCCACGTGTACGTCACGCGGGGGCCGGCGGTAAAGGTCGTTAAGGTCAGGTCCTGGGCGAGCGGGCTGATGTGGCTGCTGTGGCCGCCGGTAAATTCCCCCGCGATGGCAATCCAGTTGGTCAGGTGAACGGCGCCGGAAACGAACCCGCCATTCATATTGAAACAGTTGCAGTCACCTGGCGGTGCGTTCGCGCGAATATTGTTGTAGCCGATCGACAGATCAAAGCGCGGAACATTCAATTGCTTGAACTGCGGCTTGCTTTGCCCCAGACCAGCAGACACGCCAAGCACTCCAAGACCCAGGGCTACGATCATTAGACCGGTTCCGCGCATTGTAGATAACTCCTTCCGGGCTCTATCCGCAAACGATGCAAACAAGTACTTAGTACAGCAGTGAAATGCTGGGCGATGTCGTCAGCGCACTGGTATCCACGAGCACGAATCGGCCGGGAGCAATCTCATACAGAACCGTGGTGGCCCCCAACACAAACCGCCCATCGGCCGCGTTCGACAGGGTGTAGTTCGAGGTGTTGGTCACGCCCAGTTGCAGCACGTTGAGGGTGCCCACGCCTACATTCAGGTCGAGGGTGCTGGTGGCGCTGCCCGCGCCGTTGGCGACAATAATCCCGGAGGTGTTAATGCTGGCCAGGGAAGCGGCCGGCAGGCTCGCGTAGACGTAGGTGCCATCGAACGATGCCAGGGTCGACGGCGTCCCGGTCTGCGGTTCGAACCGCCCCAGGCCGGCATAACCGGTCTCCAGGAAGTAGCCACTGTTGGGGCTGATGAGATAGAACTCGCGTGGCGGCGGGGGTCCGGTCGACAAGCCAAGCAGCTCGAGCACGATGGTGAGTACACCGCTGGGATTGGGATAGTTGAGAACGCCGCGGCCGCTGGTCGCAACCGTGCAGACGCTGGTGCCCGTGGACTGATACGTGCCTAAGAGCGCGTTCAGAATGTTTGAGCCGCTGCCTAACCCGGTCAAGCCGTTGACCAGGCCGGTAAGCCCGGCCACGTCGACGTTGGTAAAGTCGCATTGGCCGGCGCCGTTGCCGGTCGCCCGGAAGATGGTCGCCGTGCTCAGGTTGAGCACGTTCCCCAATACGGCACCTAACAAGCCGGGGTTGGACTGCGCATTTTCATAACCGATGATGGCGGCATCCATGGAAGCGTTGCTGAAGGCCGGCTGCGTCTTCAACTGCGCGCTGCCGGCCAGCAGCAGATAAGACGAGTGCTTGTCGGTCGACATCAGGAATGCCTGACTGGCGTTCACCAGGTAGACGGCATAGTCGGTGGGGTAGATGCCCACCGGGGTGCCGGCAGTATCCATGCTCAAAGTCAGGCGGCCATTTCCATCGGCAGCGGCATAGCTGCCGGTGAGGCCGGCTTCCGCGTAGTTGGTGGTGGCAATGTTGGCGTCGCTCGTTCCGCTGGTCAGCAGGCTGCTGCCGTCGGTGGTGAACTGGCCTACCGCAGCCACGGGACCAGCCGCGATCCCGATGGTGCAGCTCGGCAGGCAGGGTGTGTCGCCTGACATGCCGAAGGCATAGCTACCCTGCAGTCCAGCGCTGAAGGCGGTGGGCTGTTGCGCCAGCATGCTGCCCGAACCACGGGTGCCTACCAGCTGGTTGTCGTCAAACTCGATCAGGTCTGCCTGGGTGGCAACCGTGGCCGGTGCAACCGGCGCCTTGACCGTGATCGCGTAGGTGGTGGTGGCGCCGGTGGTGCCGTCAGCATTCAACAGCGTGATGGTCATCAGGCCGCGGCTGTCTGTGCCTAAGGTGTAAGAGCCGAGGAAAGAATGGCTGCTGATGGTGTTGCCTGAGGGATTTGAGGATTGGTGGTTTGCATCTTCCTCGCCGCTGCTGATCACCCCGGTGCCATCGGCGGTAAAGCTGCCCACGGTCGCTGTCTGGTAAGCCAGTACGCCGGCAAGCACGTCGTCATAGCCCTGGAAAAGGAAGGCGTAGGGGCCAATCAATTCAGAGTCGGTGGGGGTGGTGGGGTAAACCACCAGCAACACCAGGGGCAGGCTCGCCGTCTGCGGCGTCGGCTCGGTATCGGTAACCGTGACGGTAAAGCTGGAGGCGCCCACCGCCGTTGGTGTACCGCTGATGGTGCCTGCAGACGACAGGCTGAGCCCGGGTGGCAGGCTGCCGGCGGTGAGGGTATAGGTGTAAGGCTTGATGCCGCCGGTCGCCACCAGCGTCTGCGTATAGGGCAGACCCAGGGTCGCGTTGGGCAGAGACCCGGTAAGGCTGAGCGGCGGAATCGGGTTCACCGTGATGGTGACGGGCCCGGTGACGGTGTCTGCCGTGGGCGTAGCCGAGTCGGTGGCCTTGACGGTCACCACCGTCGTCGGTGGCACCGCCGTGGTAGGCGTACCGGTGATGACGCAGCCGGCGCCCAGGGTGAGCCCAGCCGGCAAGGTGCCCGCGGTGATTACGCAGCTATAAGGTGCTGTTCCGCCAGACACGCCGATCGTGCCCGTGTAAGGCACGTCAACCGTCGCTGCCGGCGGATTGCTGAGCGTCAGAATCGCGGTGGCCGGCGATACGGTGATGGTGACCGGTCCGGTTGTCGTGGCTACCGGGTTGCTTGAGTCGGTGGCCTTTACAGTGATCACCGTGGTTGGCGGGACAGCCGTGGTGGGTGTGCCGGTGATCAGGCAAGCTGCGCCCAGGGTGAGCCCAGCCGGCAACGTGCCTGCGGTGATGTTGCAGCTATAGGGGGCTTTGCCACCGGTCACACCAATCGTGCCGCTGTAGGGCACGTTTACCGTGGCCGCTGGGGGGTTGCTCAGGGTCAACGTCGGGTTAGCCGCCAGAATCGTCAGACCCACCGGGCCCGTGGTCGATTCGACAGGGTTGCTGGTATCCGTCGCCTTAACGCTCAGGATGACGGAGTCGGCAACCGTGGGGGTTCCACTCACTACGCAGCCAGCGCCCAGGCTAAGCCCGGAGGGCAAGGTGCCTGCGGTCAGGGTGCAGCTGTAGGGCGCGGTTCCTCCACTGACGCCGATGGTCGCGCTATACGGCGTGCCGACCGTTCCATTCGGCAAGGTAGCCAGGGTGAGCGTCAGCGGGGTGGGTGACACGGTAACGGTAACCGTCGAAGTGCCGTTCTTAGCCGGGGAACCGCTGTCTGTCCCCTTGACCGTAATGGGGTAGCTTCCTGCGGTCGTGGGCGTTCCGGTGATGAAGCAGTTTGCAGCCAGGGTCAGCCCTGGCGGCAACGGGCCGGTGATCAGGGTGCAGCTGTAGGGCGCCGTGCCCCCGCTGACCGGGATGGTGCCGGTATAAGGAACGTTCACCGTTGCGCCCGGGGGATTGCTGAGCACCAGCGTCGTCGCCGCCGAGACGGTGATGCTTTCGGGCCCAGTGACGGTCTCCACCGGGTTGCTGGAATCAGTCGCCGTGACCTGGATCGAGTAGGGTCCGGCGGTGGTGGGTGTTCCGCTTACCACGCAGGCGGCCGATAGAGTAAGCCCT
This sequence comes from uncultured Acidobacteriaceae bacterium, assembly GCA_963834445.1. GTDB lineage: Bacteria > Acidobacteriota > Terriglobia > Terriglobales > Acidobacteriaceae > PALSA-350. The sequence continues at coordinate 172,128 of CAWIBU010000008.1, read as the reverse complement.
GGAGGCAGCGTGCCCCCCACCTGCTGGCAGCTGTACGGAGAGGTTCCACCCGACACGCCGATGGTTGCCGTGTACGGTGTGCCCACGGTCGCGCCGGGCAGGGTCGCAAGCGTCAGCGTCAGCGGCGCGGGCGAGACCACGACCGTTACGACCGACGTCGTGGTTTTTACGGGCGTGCTGGTATCTGTTCCCTTGACGGTTACCGGGTAGGTCCCGGCGGTGGTAGGTGTGCCGGTGATGACGCAATTCGCGCCCAGGGTCAGCCCAGCCGGCAGCGGGCCGGTGATCAGCAGGCAACTGTAAGGGGCCGTGCCCCCGCTCACCCCGATGGTGCCGGTGTAGGGCGTGTTCACGGTAGCGCCGGGGGGATTGCTGAGCACCAGCGTCGTCGAAGCGGCTACGGTGATGCTCTCCGGCCCGGTGACAGTCTCTACTGGATTGCTGGCGTCGGTCGCCGTGACCTGTATCGAGTAGGGTCCGGCCGTGGTCGGCGTCCCGCTCACGATGCAGCCCGCGCCCAGGGTAAGCCCTGGAGGCAGTGTGCCCCCCACCTGCTGGCAGGCATACGGCGCGGTTCCCCCGGACACACCAATCGTTGCCGAGTAGGGAACGCCCACCGTAGCCCCCGGCAGCGTTGCCAGGGTCAAGGTCAGGGGAGCCGGCGCGACCACCACCGTTACCACCGACGTAGTGGTTCTGACCGGGGCGCTGGTATCGGTCGCCTTGACGGTTACCGGGTAGCTCCCGGCGGTCGTGGGCGTGCCTGTAATGACGCAATTGGAGCCCAGCGTAAGCCCGGCCGGCAACGGCCCAGTGATGAGCAGGCAGGTGTAGGGATTGGTGCCGCCGGTCACCCCGATGGTGCCGGTATACGGTATGTTCACCGTCGCGCCCGGCGGATTGCCAAGAACCAGCACTGGCGCGGCAGCAACCGTAATGCTCTCCGGCCCGGAGATGGTTTCTGCAGGACTGCTCGCGTCGGTCGCCTTTACCTGGATCGAGTAGGGCCCGGCGGTCGTGGGCGTTCCGCTGACCACGCAGTTCGCAGCCAGGCTCAGCCCTGGGGGCAGAGCGCCTCCCGTTTGCAGGCAGCTGTAGGGAGCAGTTCCCCCCGAAACGCCAATCGTGGCCGTATACGGTACCCCTACGGTCGCGCCCGGCAGGGTCGCCAGGGTGAGCGTGAGCGCGCTGGGAACGATGGTCAGGGTCACCGGCCCGGTGATTGTCCTGGTCGGGTTGCTGGCGTCTGTACCCGTGACGGTAAACGTGGCTGTTCCTGCTGTCGTCGGGGTGCCGCTGACGGCGCAACCCGTGCCCAGGGTCAGGCCCGCGGGCAGCGCGCCGGCTACGATTACGCAACTGTAAGGTGCGGTCCCACCCGTGACGCCAATGATCCCGCTATACGGTGTTCCTACGATCCCGTTCGGCGGGGAACTCAGAGCCAACGAACCGGCGGCGGAGACGGTTATGCTCTCCGGCCCTGTGACCGTCTGGGCTGGGCTGCCGGCATCGGTTGCCTTCACCTGCATGGTGTAGGGTCCGGCGGTCGTGGGGGTTCCGCTGACCACGCAGTCCGCGGCCAGGGTCAGCCCCGGGGGCAGCGTGCCCCCGGTTTGCAGGCAAGTGTAGGGCGCCGTGCCTCCCGATACGCCGATGGTGGCGTTATAGGGTACGCCCACAATCGCGCCCGGCAGCGTGGCCAGGGCTAGGGTCAGCGAAGAGCCCGCCGCATTGATCGTGATGCTGAGGCTGGCAACGGCTTTGGTGCCCGAGGCGTCTTCCACCTGGGCGGCAAAGTCTGAAGTGCCCTGGGTGGTTGGCGTGCCGGCAATAACCCCGGTGCTCGCCGAGATCGCCAGGCCGGCCGGCAGGGAACCGGAAATGATGCTCCAGCTGTAAGGCGTAGTGCCCCCCGTAGCGCTGAGCGGGGTGGAGTAGGCAACACCCACCGTTCCCGACGGAGGGTTGCCCGAGGCCACGATCAGGGCCGCGATCGGGGTGCTGATCGCGATCGTTTCAGCCGCCTTGACCGTATAAGGCACATCGCTGGAATCGATAGCTTGCACGGAAAAGCTGGTCGACCCGGCGGTGGTGGGGGTTCCCGAGATAACGCCTGTGGTCGTATCGAAACTGAGACCCTGGGGCAGGGAACCAACCAGGCTCCACTTCAGCGGAGCGGTGCCGCCCGCAGCGGTCAACGTCGTCGTATAGGGGGCGCCCACGGTTCCTGAAGGTGGATTGCCTGAGATAGTCGGGTCCGGATTGACGGTAATGCTGGCCACACTGGTGTTACCCGTTCCCGTAATTGTGGCTGTCAACGTCAGTTTTAGCTGTGAGGTAAGTCCCGCAGGCGCCGTATAAGTGATCATCGCGCCCGTAGTGCTCGAAAGTGTGCCGCAGGCAGCGGCGGAGCATGAGCCGCTCGCCATCGACCAGGACACCGGCTCATTGCCTTTGAGCGCCGCCGTAATCTGAAACGATTGCCCGGCGTCGATGGTGATGGCCGAGCTCGATAGGCTGGTGATGCCGCTGCCAGCATATCCGCCGGAGCCGCAACCCGTGATGGCGACGCATGCGGTCAGCAGCATCAGCAGCAGGGCTTTCGAGCGAAAGCGCGAGGTGATGGCATTTACCTGATCGGCGAACGAAGGAGTAGTGTCACGCAGCATATCGGCCTCGACCTCTGGATAGCCGGGCAGTCCAATCCCGCAGGCTTGAGCAACCGTCACGGTTTCAACCCGGCTAACTTAGACATCTAAGCATTAAAGCTGCATAACTTTAGAGGCAGATAGCATTTATTGCCATGGTTTGATATCAAGGGCGATATCACCCGTTCGCAAAGTTATGCCGAAGCTGGCTAACTAATAGAGCACAATAGGGGTTGCGTATCGGCTGGGGGTTGCAGGCGCAGCGAGGTGGGCTGGCAGAATGGGGCTCTGCAACGGTTGCGAAGGGCGCGTACAACTTTCCGGTTATTTTGGGATGCAAAGAAAGAGGTAAAATCCCGCACAAGAGTTACCAAAGTTCACTTCGGTGAACAACTGGACAAAAAATATGAACCAAGACGAAAGACGCCGCATGACTTTCCCGCTCCGCCTGGCTGTTTCTCTCAGGGATATGGCCAATCTTTTTGCGAACAAAGATGGTGTGTCGCTCAACCACTTTATCAGCATTGCCGTGGCAGAAAAAATCAGTCGTCTCGAGCATGATGCGCTGAGCGAGCAGCATGCTGTGGCCAAACAGCAAAAACTCGCAGTAGCTACGGGCATCCTCAACAAGACGTTTTATAGCTGAGCAATCTAACTCCGTGTGCCCTGGGTTACGGCTGATCTAATCCACTGCGATAGCTTATCCGGTGAGTCCTGATCTATCCCCTTAGAACTTCAAAGCTGAGCTGGCCACCACTGCTGGGTGGCCTATTCTCCCGGGTTTGGCTTGCGTGGGAAAGCCGCTGCCGGCTGTCCTTGTTGTTTGCTGATAGCCGGGGACGCTGAAAAGACATTTATTTCGGGTCTGGAAAAAACGAAGCTAGTTCTCGCGCAGACCCTTCATCCCGATTGGCAGTCTATTAAAGTGCGCACCCATTACTAGCAGGCTGCTGAAAAAGCCACTTGGATGAAGGGTACGGCCTTTAGGCCGTACGTAACAACTGTAGAATCAATTCGGCTTTAGCCGCTTAGGGCTACGATTTCGCCGGATATCGACTTTTTCAGCACCCATTACTAGGCAATGCCGAGCTTGCGTTGCAGTTGCTCCAGTGAAATTCCCTTGGTTTCAGGAAACACAAACAACACCACGAAAAACTGCAGCACCATCATGGCGGCGAAAAACGCGAAGGGCAGTCCACCCGAGTACTTGGCCAGCACCGGGAAAAGCAGCGAGATGATCGCATTCATCAACCAGTGCGCGGAAGACCCGAGGCTCTGCCCCTTGGAGCGAACACGGTTGGGAAATACTTCCGCAATGTAAACCCAGATCACTGCGCCCTGCGACACTGAAAAGAATCCGATGTAAGCCACCAGCAGCCAAACCAACGCGCCGGCATGGGTCTGGGTAAAAAAGACCGCCGCAACTCCAGATAGGCAAAGGGTCATGCCCACACTGCCCACCAGCAGCAGCGTCTTGCGGCCCAGCTTGTCGATGAGCGACATACCCAGTAGCGTCGCCACCAGGTTCATCAGGCCGATCAGCACCGTTTGCAGCGAGCTCGAAACCTGGCTGAACCCGGCCGAGGCGAAGATGTAGTTGGAGTAGTAAAGGATCGCATTGATACCCGCCAGCTGGTTAAACAGGCCGATGCTGACAGCTAGAAAAATGGGCAGCCGATATTCTTTTTGGAAGAGCGGCTCGGCAGCCATCCCCCGCTCCATGTGGATCGAGTCCATGATCTCGCGCAGTTCCGCCTTCGAATCCGGCGACCCCATCATGTTCAGGATGGCCAGCGCCTCGTCCGTCCTGTTCCTGGTCACCAGCCAGCGTGAGCTGCGCGGAATGCGGAACAGCATGACCAGGAAAATGACAGAAGGCACCGCCGCTACTCCGAGCTGCCACCGCCACTGCAGCTCACCCAGATGCAGCAGCGTGATCAGGTAATTGGAGAGGTAGGCGAGCAGAATACCGACGACCACGTTGATCTGGAAAAGGCCCACCATCCTGCCCCGCATCTTCGCCGGCGCCAGCTCGGCAATATAGACGGGGCCAAGAACCGACGATCCGCCGATGCCCAGTCCACCAATCAACCGAAATACCATCAGCGAATGCCAGGACCAGGCAAAGGCGCAACCAAGCGCAGATACGGTATAGAGCACCGCCATGATGCGCAGCGCTTCCCGCCCGCCGATACGCTGCCCCAGCACCCCGGCCGTCATGGCCCCGATCACCGTGCCCACCAAACCGATAAAGACCGTCAATCCCAGGGTGAACGGCGTCAGGTGGTAGACCACGGTCAACTGCTGGGTCGTGCCCGCAATGACAGCAGTATCAAAGCCGAATAAGAGACCGCCGAGCGCCCCAACGATCGTGCTTTCCAGAAGGTATTTGGTCATCGCCATGCGTGCAATCTCTCCCCTTTGCCTGCGCGCGCAGGTTCCGCGTGAATTTCAATTTAAGCACAGCAGGTGAGAGGGGAAGTGTAAAGAAGGACTTCACCAATTATCAACAAATCTGTACACCGTCGCCCTTCAGAAAATACCGCTTTAAATAGTTATTGAGTTGACCAAAAAACCGCATATACTCGCCGTGACGCAGCGGTCTCCCCCTACTGCGCACGAAAGACGGTTGGGCCAAAACACCAACCGAAGGTGCACGGGGATGAGTACGGATCCAGGCAGACTCTCTCAACTCGATACTTTCCATTCGCTCCCAATCCCTACGTCCGGGTTTGTTCCGAGACGCGGGGCACTCGCAGGTCGCCTGGCAGCTCGCCTGCAAGATCTGTCCATCGTGGTTGAGCGTCTGTTTACTTTCTATGAGGGGATGCGCACCGGCAGGCCCATCGCCGATGGGGATGACAAGTTGGCCCAGTTGCAAACCGCTTTGGCCAAGTCAACCAGGTCCAGGAACACGCTTTGAAATGTCGCTCGAAGTTCTGATATGCACCGTTTGCAGGGCACTGTCGCACGCCATGCGGATCTTTTGAATAGGTAACTTCTGTAGTTGCTTATCCAGCTGCCGCCCGCCTGATGACTTCCTCTTCCCCTTGGCGTATATTCTCGCTGAACACTTTCTCGAGTGCGCCACTGCGCAGGGAGTGAGGTGACCCCCATTGACAAACCAACCAAGCCGACCATCAAGGTTCAGGATTCGATCAACAACGCAAAGGTTTACTGCCAGCAAAACCCGGATAGCTTTGTCAGCCTGCGGGATTTTAGCAATGGCGTTTACAACCAAACCTGCACGGACTTTGCAGCAGAGCAGCGTGCCAGCGACCCCAACTACAAAATCGGCTCAGATTGAGCCGCGCAGGATAGGCCCCGTAATCCTGGCGGCAAGCGGGCCCACGGAGCGATGAACTAATTTGCCTTGTTTCTTGGCGTCCTGAGGTCTTTGTGGGCTTTAGAGAGGTGGCGGAGAGAGAGGGATTTGAACCCCCGATACCCGTGAAGGTATGTCTGATTTCGAGTCAGGTGCATTCAACCGCTCTGCCATCTCTCCGCTTGCTTTCCATCATAAACGACTCGCTGGGTGCTGCAACCCTCGACCGGTTACTCCTTACCAAAGGTCGTATGGCCGGGTCGCCCTGGGGCGTGGCATTCTCTCCCTACGATGCGCGTCAACATCAAAGCCCGTATCCCCATGCATCTGTACCAGGAGTTTCACAGTCTGCCCCTTGTGCTCACGATTGAAACGGCCCACGGCCTCGCTGCTCGTTGTGAACATCGCACCACCGCTGCCCAGCTGATGTGGACCCTGGACCAGAAGACCGACATCAACTCCGGCCTGCTGGACCGCTTTCGGCAAAAACTAAGGCTCATTGAAGAAGCCAACCTCAGCGACGTGGAAGTCAGCGACGAAGTGCTCGATATGTTCGGGTTCTTCCTCTGATCCTCGGGATTAGCCCTCAGGATTTTCCGGCGCCCCCCAGTTCCTGATTGAGGATGCGCGCCAGGCGTAACCCGGCCAGCGCCAGCTGCCGGTCAACCACCGGCCGTTCCCGCTGGTAATACGCTTCGTCAATATCGCTCCGTGGCTGCACCCACGCCTGTTTGGCCAGTTGCAGCGACTCGTTCGCCCAGGCGGCGGGGTCGCCGGAGCCGGCCTGCAGATGATCTGCAACCATCATCCCCTCCAGCTGGCGCGCGTAGCGGTGTTCCCGAATCCCCGTATGCAGAATCAATGCGCTATCCCAGACGCTGTGTAGATTGCATGGGTAGTCGCCGCACTGCGCGGAGCCAAAAACCGTAACGGGAATATCGTTGCCGCCGCGCGCATCCGCCATGGCGTGCATCGGCTGGCTCAGGTCGCCGACAAAGTGAACCAGAAACTTGAGCGCCTCACTGCGCGCGGGGAAAGGTTGCTGCGGATCGCCCAGTATCCGGGCAAAACGATTGATCTGGGCCACCACGCAATTGTCGTCCGGGCAGTATTTCGCGTCGTAGCCAGCCGACGCCGGCGGAATATCGACGTAATGCCACGGCCCGGTTTCAGGCCGGCCGCTGCGAATGTCGTCCGCCCAGGTAGAGATGGACGCCAGGTCGTTGTTGCCCAGAAATTGCCGCAGGTTCGCCAGCGTGCTGTCGTTGAGGTGGTCCCACGCGATGTCCGCGATGATCCTGTGGCCCTCGCTGCCCCAGGCCCACGCGTGCGGTTGGGGCAAGAGCAACAGACAGATGGCGAATACCGCGAGCAGCGAGCGAATACGCATATTTTTTGATCATAGCGGAGCCGCCGGATGCCCACCCCGGTCGCTATTCGGTGCGCAGAGCCTCCATGGGCTCTATAGACGCCGCCCGGCGCGCGGGAATCAGCGCTGCTATCAATCCGATCGCCGGCAGCATCACCACTACCCCCACATAGGTCCACGCGTCCAGCGGCTGCACCTGGTACAAGAATCCGCGGATCAGGCGAGCCGTCGCAAACGCCAGCAGCAGGCCGGCGCCCAGCCCGGCTCCAATCAGGATCGAGCCTTGCTGCAGAATGAGTTGGGCCACGCTTTGCCGGGTTGCGCCCATCGCCATGCGGATACCGATTTCCCGGCGGCGATAACTCACCAGCTGCGACAGCACACCGTAAAGCCCGGCGATCACCATCACGACCGCCAGGCCCGCGAAGGAGCCCACCAGCTCCAGGCCCAGCCGCTGGCTGAAAGTGTTTTTCTCGACCGCCTGCTGCATGGTTTGAAACTCATCGAGCGCAAATCCCGGAGCAACCTGGTGGAATACCGAGCGCATCTCCGCCGCAACCGGAATGTCACCGCGCGTCTTCACCACGAAGTTGACCACGGTTTCCAATAGCGCCTGATAAAACAGCGAGGTTGTGGGAATCTGCTGCTGCGGCACCAGAATAAGCGGTCGCGCGGCCGTGCCCACGCTGCTATCCACCTGGTCCGCCAGCACACCGACGATGGTGTAGGGCTTGATCATGCCCGTCTCTTTGCCCCCCAGATCAAGTTGTTGCTGCAGGGGGTCTTTGCCGGCGAAATACTTTTTAGCCAGCGCCTCGTTAATGGCGACCACAAAGGGAGTGCCCGCGGCATCGCCATCGTCGATCATGCGGCCCCGCACCAGCGGTGTGGCCAGGGTGCTGGCGTACTCTCCACTCACGGCGGAAATGCGCGCCTCCGGCCGATTCGCTGGATCTTTGGCCTGACCGACCACGGCAAAGCTGGTCCCTATGTCCACCCCCGACAAGGGCGGCGAGGTAATTAAAGCGGCACTTTGCACCCCGGGCACACTCCGCATGCGATCGAGCACCGGCAGGTACGTCAGCGTGGCGATCGAGGGCGGTGCATTGCCGGTGTTCTCAGAGACTGCCATCCCGGAAAAGCCCGCGGCATTCGCCGGCATGGCAGAAAATGTCGTCACCCGCGTCGTATCAAATCCCAACCGTGATTGTTGCAGGTTCCAGAGGGTATGAAATAGCAGGCCCGTTCCCACCAGCAGCAGGGTGGAGAGCGCGACCTCGCCGGCCACCATCCACCCGCTCAGCCGGTTGCGTACCGAGCGAGAGCCGATGCCGCGAGAGGCTGCCTGCAACGCCGCCTGGGGATGGCTGCGCGCCACCAGCAGCGCGGGCAGCAGCGACGAGAGCAGCGTGGTCAGCATCGCGATCGCGGCCAGAACCAGCACCATCGTCCAGTGGATGGCAATCGTGTCGCCGCGAGGAATCGTCCCCTCCGGCAGTTTCCCAGCGGCCAGGATCGCGAGTTGCGCCAGCATAGCCCCAACCCCGCAACCGGCTATGCTCAGCAACAATCCTTCTGCCAGCAGTTGGCGCACGAGACGCGACCGGCTGGCGCCCAGCGCCGCCCGCACCGCGAACTCCTGTTGCCGGCCCAGGCAGCGGGCAATCAACAGATTCGAGACATTGGCGCACGCAATCAACAACACCAGCGCCAGCGCAGCCAGCAGCGAATACAGCACCGGCCGCACCGGTCCAGTCAACGCTTCCTGGTAAGGCACGGCGCGAAATGCCAGGCTGTTGTCTTCTTTGCCTTTAGGCAGGTGGGCCGCAATGGCATCCAGTTCGCGCTGCGCCTGCGCGACGCTTACCCCTGGCCGCATTTGCCCCACGATCTGGAAGAAGTGATAGCCGCGATCGTTGAGCATCTCCCCCGTGGGCCGCAGGGGCAGCCATACCCCTTTACGAATGTCTGGACCCATGGCTTCGGGGAAGCGGAACGAACCAGGCATCACGCCAACTACGGTGTGGGGTTTGCCGCTAAGCCTGATCGCTTTGCCCACGATCTCCGGATCGGCTTGAAAGCTCTGCCGCCAAAGGCCTTCGGAGAGCAGCACCACTTCCGGGCCGCGTGGTTCGCCTTCAACCTCGGTAAAGGTATGGCCCAGCAAGGGCTCTGTGCCCAGCATGGAAAAGAGATTGGTCGTCACCCGCGGGGCGACTACGCTTTGTGAGCCGTCCCGGGTCTCGATCACGCCAATGTCTTCGGAGTAGCCGGCAACCGCCTTCATTTGCTGCGATTGGTCCCGGATATCGCGATAGTTCAACCAGGAAGTAGCCCCGGTAGCCGGGCTGTCAGCCGGCCCGATATGCAGCAAGCGGTCCGCCTGCGCGTAGGGCAGCGGCCGCAGCAAAACATTTTCGATGACGGTGAAGATGGCCGTGTTCGCGCCAATACCGAGCGCCAGCGTCAAAACCGCCAGCAGCGCCAGCCCTGGCGCCTTGCGCAGTTGCCGCCAGGCATAGGTCAAATCGTTCCACAAAGCTTGCATTGAAACCTCCAGGCACATCACACTGTGGCTAAAGCGCGGCATTTATCTCACCAAAGCCTATGCCGAGCTCCCCAGATTTCGAACTTTCTAGTCGTAACGCAGCGCGGCCATCGGTTCGATACCGGCGGCTCGGCGCGCAGGAATCCAGGTGGCTAGAAAGGCAATGATGAAGAGCAGGAGCATCGCGCTTATGTAAGTGAGCGGATCGGTGGCGCTCACGTCGAGCAGCCGGGCAGGCGCATCCATGGACGAGCCAAGGACAGACATGGCCGAAATGCTTCGCGACGCCGCCAACGAAAGGCCGAGGCCTACCACCAGGCCGGCAAGCACCAGCGATAGCCCTTGCTGCACGACCAGGCGGAGTACGTCGGCCGGCTGCGCGCCCAGAGCCATGCGTATGCCTATTTCATGGGTGCGTTGGGCGACGGAATAGGCCATGACGCTATAGAGGCCCACCGCGGCGAGGACGACGCAAAGCGCCCCCAGAATACTCAGCAAGCTGGCCGCAACCTTTTGCGGATAGAGTGAGGCTTCAATGAACTCGGATAAAGGCGCCGCATCGAACACGGTAACGCCGGGATCGATTTCCCTGGTTTTCTGCCGCACAAGAGCGAGGGCGTTCTCCGGATTGCCTTCTGTCCGTACATAGAAGGCCAGGTCCAGATCGGCGCGATACATCTGGCGAAAGGACACGTAGAAGTAGGGCAGAGGCGCTTCGCTGAGGTAGTGGTATTTGCTATTGGCGGCGACACCGACGATGGTGAACCACTCACCCCAGCCGTGGACCTGGCGGCCAATCGGGCTGTGCCCGGCAAAGAAGTGATCGACGAAGGCTTGAGTAACGATCATCACCCGCGGCGATTTTTCGTCGTCATGCGCAGTGAAGTTGCGCCCTGCGATGATCGGGATACCCAGCAGCGGCAGATAATCCGGAGATATCATATTGCGATAAATCTTCATGTTCTCGTCTCGACTCGGCGTGTAACCACGCACCTCCAGATGTTCCCAGGAGCCGGAGTCGAAGCCGAGGGGGACGAAGTCTGACCAGGCAACCCGGGTGATGCCTGGCGCAGACTGCAGCTTTTCACCCAGACGGCGCGTGAAGTCCTTACGCTGCTGCAAATTGTAACCGTTGCTGGCGAGATAGAACTGCGAGAGCAGGACATGGTTGGGATGGAAGCCTGGATCGATCTGGCGAGCGGAAGCAAAACCGCGAACAAACAAGGCTGCGCCGATGAGGGCGACGAGCGCCAGCGAGACTTCGGCGACGACCAGCGTAGCTCGCAGGCGATGGGAGCGCACACCTCCCGCACCGCTGCGGCCCGCCTCACTGAGCTTCTCGTTCAGGTTGGTACGTCCTGCCTGCAGAGCGGGAAATAGTCCGGCGGCAGCCGTGGTGAGGAGGCACAGCATCGCGCTGAACGCGAATACGCGAAAATTGAGGTGAGGATCAAGGGACAAGGAGAGCCGGGCCGGCGGCAGCAGAGTACCCAATAGGTGGCTCATCCATCTGGTGACGATGAGGCCGCACAGCGTTGCGGCCATGGCGAGCAGAAAAATTTCGGTCGCCACCTGGCGCGCCAGTCTTGTCCTCGCCGCGCCCAGCGCGAGCCGAGTACTAAACTCCTTCTGCCGAACGGTGGCGCGGGCAAGCAGCAGATTGGCCACGTTAGCGCAGACAATGAGGAGCAGCACCCCGCACACGCCCATAAGGATACGCAGCGGAGCGAGTAGCAAGGACTGGGGACCGAAATGCGACTGCGCGAGGGGCAGCATGGTGGCGCTCAGGCCCTGGTTGGTGTCGGCATCGGCGATCGCCATGCGCCCGGCAAGAGTGGCAAGTTCAGTCCGCGCCTGATCGATTGCGACGCCTGGCTTGAGCCGTGCGATGCCGAACATATTGCGATCTCCACGATCGCTTAGCATCCACGTATCCACGCCGTTGAGTTCCGGCTGCATCATGTAGGGCACCCAAAGGTCAAACGCTTCGCCTGCGAACGAGCCGTGAAAAGCGGGATCGGCGACACCAATCACCGTCAGTTCGTGCTGGTTGACAGCAATGGTCCTACCGACAATTGAGGGATCCGCGTTGAAGTGCGATCGCCAGAGACGATCGCTGATCACAACCAGCGGGAAGGCGGCCGGCTGGTCGCCGTATTCCTGGGGAAGGAACACGCGGCCTACCGTCGCCCGGGCGCCGAGAACGGAGAAGAAGTTGCCCGAGACAAGTTCCCCCCAGACGCGCTCGGCATGGTCTTGCTGCCCCATACTGAAAGCGGCGGGATGGGTCACGGCAATACCGCTCACCAGTTTCAGATGGTCACGGAAGTCCCGGTAATCCGGGTAGGAGTTGGGAACAAAGGCGCCGTTGGGAGTGAGTGTCTCAACCGCCACCAGGCGATCCGCCGAGGCGACGCCAGACAGCGGACGAAGCAGCATCGCATCGACCCAGGAGAAGACAGTGGTGTTCGCTCCAATCCCAACGGCCAGCGTGGACACCGCCAACACGGTGAAGACGCGATTGCGAAGCATCATTCGCAGGGTATAGCGAAGATCCTGAAGCAGGCTTAACATGCATAGGCTCCGTTCCAGCGCGCTCTTTACTTCTACCTATCAGGCATAGCACGCGCTCTTCCAAACCAGATTCGCCTGGAGCAAGGCAAATCTGGGTGGCTCAGGAGGCCAAGTGTTCATATGCAGCAGAGCTTGTCCGGCAATGGACAATGAAACGTTGCCGGGAATCGGAACTTCGCGGTAGCTGGACCCTGCGCCCCTACAGAAACAGAGGCGCCAGCACCAGCGTGACCGTTGCCAGCAGCTTGATCAGCACGTGCAGCGACGGGCCCGCCGTGTCTTTAAACGGATCGCCGACCGTATCGCCCACCACCGCCGCCTTATGTGCCTCGGAACGCTTGCCGCCGTGCGCGCCCGTCTCGATGTACTTCTTGGCGTTGTCCCAGGCGCCGCCGCTGTTATTCATCAGCATGGCCATCAGGATGCCCGTGATGGTGCCCACCATCAGCAGCGCCGCCACCGCTTCTGCGCCGGCTAATTCGATGGGGTGGCCGTGGAGCATGGGCCGGTATTCTGTCGATGAGTGGATGTGAAAGCTTCCGCTGAGATGCTTGAAGATTAGCCCCACCACCAGCGGCGTCAGCACCGCCAGCGCACCCGGCAGAATCATCTGCTTCAGCGCGGCGCCGGTAACGATGCGCACGCAACGCCCGTAATCCGGCTTGGAAGTACCCGCCATGATGCCCGGGTTCTCGCGGAACTGCGCGCGTACGTCTTCAATGATGTATTGTGCCGTCCGCCCTACCGCTTTGATGGCTAAGGACGAGAAGAGGAAAATCAGCATCGCGCCCAGCAGCGCACCGACAAATACCGGCACGCTGGCCAGGTTGATGTTGGTAAAGCTCCACTCGGGGGGCAGTAACTGGCCGGCATCCGCGAAGCGTAGCGCCACAATGCCGTGCACTGTTTCCAAATACGCGGAAAACAGCAGAAACGCAGCCAGCGCCGCGGAGCCAATGGCGTAACCCTTGGTCAGCGCCTTGGTGGTGTTGCCCGCGGCATCGAGCTTGTCGGTCTTATCGCGCACCGCCTGCGGCTGGTCTGACATTTCAATGATGCCGCCGGCGTTGTCGGTAATGGGTCCAAAGGTATCCATGGCCAGAATGTAGGCAGCCGACGAAAGCATGCCCATGGTGGCGATGGCGGTGCCGTAAATCCCTTTGGCATAGTCGGTGATCGTCGTATCGGCCAACCCGCGCACGCCGAAGTAGTAGCTGAGCAACAGTGCAGCGCTGATCACAATCGCCGGCATCGCAGGCGTTTCCATGCCCACCGCCAGACCACTGATGATGTTGGTCGCCGGGCCCGTCAGCGACGCAGTGGCAATCGACTGCACCGGCCGGTAGCGGGTCTCGGTGTAGTACTCCGTGATACGCACAAACAGAAACGAGGTCAGCATACCGACCACACCGCAGCCCAGCAGCCACCAGCGCCCCTGCAACATGTAATAGACAGCCACGGCAAAGCCCGCCAGCGCCAGCAGGGTAGTCACGTAGTAGCCGCGGTTGAGCGCGTCCATCGGGTCCTGATCTTCGCGGCTATGCACCACCAGTACCCCGATGAAGCTGGCGACCAGGTTAATGGCGTGCACAATCAGAGGGAACAGAATGCCCTTGATGCCGAAGACGGGATAGAGCGCGGTGCCCAGAATCATGGCGCCGACGTTTTCTGCCGCCGTCGATTCGAAAATGTCTGCACCGCGGCCGGCGCAGTCACCGACGTTGTCGCCTACCAGGTCGGCAATCACGGCCGGGTTGCGCGGGTCATCTTCGGGGATGCCGGCCTCTACCTTACCTACCAGGTCAGCGCCCACATCGGCAGCCTTGGTATATATGCCGCCGCCCAGTTGAGCGAAGAGTGCCACCAGCGATGCGCCAAAGCCGAAGCCGACCAGCTGATAGGGTACGTGCTGCGGGTCTTTCAATCCGCCAAACAAGAAGAACAGGCTGCCCACGCCCAACAGAGAGAGGCTGATCACGACCATGCCGGTTACCGCCCCGCCGCGCAGGGCGATCTTGAGCGCGCCGCCCAGGCTACCGCGCGCCGCGCTGGCGGCGCGGATGTTGGTACGGATCGACACAAACATGCCGGTATAGCCGGCGAAGCCGCTGCAGATGGCGCCGACCAGAAAGCTGATCACCACCTTGCCTGCCAGGGGTGCGGTAAAGTCAGAAAACTTGTAGCCCACAAAAAGGGCAATCGCGAGCACCACGGCCAGCGCCGCAATGCTCGCGTACTGGCGCGACATAAAGGCTTCCGCGCCCTCGCGAATGGCATTCGAAATGACCTGCATTTCGGGTGTTCCGGTATCGAAGGAGAGCACAGAGCGCGCAAGAAACAGGGCGAAAACCAGACCAAGGAGGCCGGCAATGACAGCGATCCAGAGAAATGTGCTGCCACTGGGGTCGATGGCAGCGGTCAAGCCCTGTTGGAAAACAGTGGCCGCTAGAGAGAATAAAACCATTTCAAACGCCTCCAGAGTACTTGGCTGCTGGGGTTACCGAGGGACCGCCGCCGCTGCTACACCGCCGCGAGCGCAAACACCTGCGGACGGGTGATTAGAGCACGTGAGAAAAAGATGGTCAACGTCGCTCCCTCATCATAACGGGCATCTTACCGGCGGCTGCCTCAGGACCGTTACCTGCTTCCCGTTTTGTGAGGCAATCGACCAGGAGCAGGGGCGAAGGATTACAATTTGGCTTGGTTCGCCCCCTGTGTGTTCGGGCACTTATCCTTTTAACACGAGGTGCGCATGGCAAAGACGGTCACGGCCAGCACTGAGCAGGGCAGCGCCGCAGCGTATGCAGGGCTCGAGCCCGAGCAGCTGATCCGCATCTACCGTTTGATGTACCTGTCGCGCCGCACCGACGACCGGGAGATTCTGCTCAAGCGGCAGCAAAAGATATTCTTCCAGGTCTCGGGCGCCGGTCATGAGGCGCTCCTGGTGGCGGCGGGCATGGCCCTCAAGCCCGGCTACGACTGGTTCTACCCCTATTATCGCGATCGTGCCCTTTGCCTCACCCTCGGCAACACCGTTGAGGAGATGCTGCTGCAGTCGGTAGGCGCGGCCGCCGACCCGGCCAGCGGCGGCCGGCAGATGCCTTCGCACTGGAGCAACAAGCGGCTCAACATCGTCAGCCAGTCCTCGTCGGTCACCACCCAGTGCCTGCAGGCAGTGGGCTGTGCCGAGGCTGGCCGCTACCTCGCCACCCATCCGGCGGCGGCCGGGCAGCGCGAGGGAGATTACAGCGAATTCAAAGCCACCCAATTCCATGGCGACGAGGTCGTCTACGTCTCGCTCGGTGAGGGTGCGACCAGCGAAGGCGAGTTCTGGGAGGCGATCAGTTCGGCCTCAAGCATGCAGCTGCCGGTGTTGTTCGTGGTCGAGGATAACGGCTACGCCATCTCCGTCCCGGTGCGTGTGAATACGCCCGGCGGAAACATCTCCCGCCTGGTAGCCAATTTCCCAAACTTCTTTTTTGCCGAGGTCGATGGCACCGATCCCGTGCAGAGCTATGCCGCGTTCACCCAGGCGGTCCAGCACTGCCGCTCCGGCAAGGGCCCGGCCTTTGTGCACGGCCATGTGATCCGGCAGTACTCCCACTCTTTTTCTGACGATGAAGGGCTCTACCGGTCAGAGGCCGAGCGCAAGCGCGACGCGGCCCTGGACCCTCTGCCCAAACTGCAGATGCGTTTGTTGCGCGACGGCATTCTTGACCCGGCGGCCATCAACCGCCTGGAGCAGGAGGTGGATGAAGAGGTGCGCAGCGCGGCTGAACGGGTCTTGCGCGCGGCGCTGCCCGAAGTCAGCAGCATCAAGCGCCACGTTTACTCCGAAGATCTTGACCCCACCCGCGCCGGCCTGGCCCGGCCGCCAGTGCAGACGCCCGACGCCCAGGAACGAACCATGGCCGACCTGATCAACGCCTGCCTCCGCGACGAGATGCAGCGCGATCCGCGCATCGTGATGTTTGGTGAGGATGTGGCCGACACCAGCCTCGATGAGGAGCTGCGCCAGGGCCTGGTGAAAGGCAAGGGCGGCGTGTTCAAGCTGACCGCCGGTCTGCAGCGCGAGTTTGGCGCCGACCGCGTCTACAACGCGCGGCTGGCGGAAGCCGACATCATCGGCCGCGCCATCGGTCTTGGAACCCGGGGCCTGAAGCCGGTGGTCGAGATCCAGTTCTTTGACTACATCTGGCCCGCCATGCACCAGCTGCGCAACGAGCTCAGCCTGCTGCGCTGGCGCTCGAACGGCAGCTACTCCGCGCCCTGTGTGGTGCGGGTGGCGATCGGCGGGTATCTGACCGGTGGTTCTGTGTATCACTCGCAGTGCGGCGAGAGCATCTTCACCCACACGCCTGGCATTCGCGTTGTGTTTCCCTCGAACGCGCTCGATGCCAATGGCTTGTTGCGCACGGCCATCCGCTGTGATGATCCGGTGCTCTTCTTCGAGCACAAGCGGCTGTATCGCGAGACGTATGGCCGCGCCGCCTATCCCGGACCGGAATTTGCCATTCCGTTTGGCAAGGCGAATCTGGTGCGTCCGGGCAAAGACCTCACGCTCATTACCTATGGCGCCGTAGTACCCCGGGCGTTGCGTGCCGCGCAGCAGGCAAGCAGCGAGCTCGGACTGGAGGTCGATCTGCTCGACCTGCGCACGCTGAACCCGTATGACTGGGAGGCGATTGCCGTCTCGGTGCAGAAGACCGGCCGGGTGATCGTCGCCCACGAAGATATGTTGAGCTGGGGCTACGGCGCGGAAATTGCGGCCCGCATCGCCGATGAGCTGTTTGAGTATCTGGACGCACCGGTGAAGCGGGTAGCTGCGATGGACACGTTCGTCGCCTACCAGCCGATTCTGGAAGACGCCATCCTGCCCCAGCCGGAAGACCTGTTCCGCGCCATGGCTGAGTTAGGCAAGTACTAGGCCCAGCTTAGCCATGGGTTACTGGTTCATGTTCCAGATATCGATGTGCCACTTCCACGCACTGTCTTCCATTTTCCAATGCACCACGTACTTGATGGGGACCATTTGACCGCCGGCCAGGGTTAGCTCAGCGCGTCCAATCTCGACCACGGTATCTCCCGCCTGCTCCGCTGAGACAGTTGCCAGCGAAGCGCCGGTGACATTGAGCCCGGTAATGGCTTGCAGCCAGAACTGCTTGATGGCCGCCAGGTTGCCGATTATGTCGGCGCCCGGAGGCAGTATGCGAGCGTCTTCGGTATAGACATGGTCAAGCGCGTTCATATCGCGCTGTCCGACGACCGTTCTGCAAAAGAGCTCATTGGTCTTACGCATACCGGCAAGGATCGTTTCAGGAACGCTCATCGCTGACTCCAGAGTTAGTTTTTAAAAAAATAAGGCAGCCAAGTGTACACGACGCCAGTCGCCGGCAATTGAAAGCGCCGCCAAGCCAGGAGCGTGGCGTTCTGGCGCTCGCATCGTGCGGGGGAGATTTCCCGGCCGGGGGTACCCAGTCCGTTTCTTCAATTCAATAGCAGGTGAGTCATTTGAAAACACACCTGTGATAGGATCGGATGTGGTTAGACGAGGAAGGAGAAGGCATGAAGGCAAAACTCGGTACAACTACCTTTGCTGCACTGAGAGAACACAAGTTGGCGCGCGCGCGCAAACTGGACCGTAAGCAACACATACCTTCAGAGAAGCGCATCACCTTCGCCACGGCGGGTGAGATGCTGTCGCACATCACCCCAAAACGTGTCCGTCTCTGTGAGGTGGCAAGGGAGAAACCTCGTTCCATTACAGAATTGGCCGCGGTGCTGCAGCGTGACCGAAAAGCGGTACACCGCGATGTCCAGGCTCTCCATTCGGTAGGGATGTTGCTGCTGCGCAAGGAACCGAATCCAGGTCACGGCCAGGTGCAGGTCGTGACAGCGGCGGCCAGCCGATTCCAACTGGTGGCCGAGGTCTAACGAATTAGCCGGGGTCGCTTTCGTCTGTCTGACTCCGCAAACGATCGAGAGTACGTCAGGCTAAACGGGCTGCGGGAAAAGTCTACGGTGTGAAGGGTACGGGGCTTTAGATATGCTCCAATTCCTCGCGTTTCCCGTACGGGCGTTCCAACGGCCACGCCACTAAAAGTCGTGCCCTGATATAAAGCATTGCCGCGGTGAGGATCGGAAGACTCGCTGCCTTCCGCAGATTTGGGCCTATCCGCCTTGTCTGAAATGTACAAACTCTTCGCAAAGCCAGAGCAATGCCCGCAATCTGGTTAGGTCGGTGCTTGCTTAGAGGGAAAGCGCGCGAGGATTGGTTTGGTGGTCAGTCCCCAGGAAACGCGCAGTACAAATATCCGCGACGCAGAATAGAATTGGGCCGCAGACCGAGGGAAGGCTCTTCGCAATGAATTCTTCACCGCAAACAGAGATAAGAATGAAAACCACAATCGCGTGCGCGCTTATGCTTCTGTTGACTGCGGTGGCCGCCACGTCGGCGAGGGCGCAGCAGGGAAGTGCCCCACCCAGGCCGCAAGGCCCCTGCGACCTTTACGCCTCTGCGGGCGACCCCTGTGCCGCCGCCCACAGCACCACCCGCGCGTTATACGCCGCCTACAACGGCCCCCTCTACCAGGTCCTGCGCCAATCGGACGGCAAGACGCTCGACATTGGAGTCGTCCAGCCTGCCGCCTCGCCCGTGCCCGATGCGGGCGGATACGCCGACGCACCCGCGCAAGACAGGTTCTGCGCCGGCACCTGGTGTTGGATCAGCATCCTCTACGATCAATCTCCCAACCACAACGACCTCACCCAGGCTCCCCGCGGAGGCTTCGGCGGCCCGGCTATGGGCGGCTTCAACAACCTTCCCATTGCCGACATGGCGCCGGTCACGATCATGGGCCACAAGGTCTACGGGGTATTCATCGAGCCGGGCATGGGGCTTCGCCACAACGACGTAAAAGGCACCGCCGTCGACGACCAGGCCCAGGGGCAATACTGGGTCGTCAACGGCCACCATTACAACGCCGGTTGCTGTTTCGACTACGGCAATGCCGAGATCGACAGCCGCGATGATGACAACGGCACCATGGAAACCCTCTACTTCGGCAACGCCACTCCCTGGTTCAGCGGGGCGGGGAACGGTCCCTGGATCATGACCGACCAGGAGAACAATCTCGTCGGTTGCGTCAACGACGATGGCACCAAAGGCTGTCCGAATCTGCCCAGCATCCCCTGGCGTTTTGTAACCGCCATCGGCAAGGGAGAACCCCACCATTGGGCCTCGCTTGGCGGCGACGCGCAAAAAGGCGCGCTGTCGGTCATGTTCAATGGCAAGCGCGTGAACCCTACCTATGACCCGATGCGCAAGCAGGGAGCGATCCTGCTGGGCAACGGCGGCGACAACAGCGTCGGCTCGCAGGGAACCTTCTATGAAGGAGCGATGACCGCCGCCGGCACCTTCCCCTCCGACGCGACCGACCAGCGCGTGCAAGCCAACGTTGTGGCTGCCCGCTACGACGTTGCTGCCCTCACCGTGTCGCCCGTGCAGACGTTCACGCCGGGGTCTTCCCGCGACGTCACCGTAACGTTTACGAATACGACCGGCGCTCCGGCAGCGGGCCTGTCGTTAAGCCTGACCCTACCCAACCAGCAGGGGACTGCTGTCGTTGCCGGCGCCACCGAGACCTCCAAAATCTTCGCGCAGCAGGTCGCAACGGGTGCGAGCGTGAGCGCGAAGTTCAAAGTCACGTCCGGGCCAGCGCCCTTCAACGGCGAGCTCACCGCCCATGCGTCGTTCACGAACCCGGACAGCGGAGCAAAACAAGTCGAGACCGCGGTGGCCAAGGTGCGCAGCGCCCCACCGGTCAAGATCAACGAGTTTCGCGTCACGTCCGGCGCCCCTGCGAACCTGACCAATTCCTTCATCGAGCTCTACAACGCAGGTCCCCAAAGCATCGATATTTCCAACTGGACATTCACCGTCCACCCAGCCCGCCAGGCTATCTTCTCAGCGGTCAAGATCCCGGCGGGAACGAACCTTGCCCCCAGCGCCTTCTACCTGCTCGGTCTCGCGAACTCCGGGCTCGCGGCCCCTGCGCGCGCGGGCGACAGCATCCTACCCGTCAGGAGCACAGAGGGAATGGCGATGGGCGATGCCATCACCATCGGTACCGGTTCCAGCCTCGAAACGCGCAAGATTGCAAGCCTGGGCACGGCGGCCACCAACCACACCACGGTATGGCAACCGCTGCCGGAGGGACCGATGATCACCATTCCTGCCGGCTCGACCAATGTGCCGGTCGAGAGCACCGTAGGCTTCGTCGTCGGTCAGAAGATCGCGCTCGGGCATGGCGCCACTTATCCGGTCGCGACGAACCCAGTGGAGCGGTACGAGATAGCCACGGTGACCGCCGTCGGCAAGCCAGGCACCCAGGCCTATCTCGCGAAGAATGCGCCTGCCGGAGCCACCAACCTCCAGGTAACCTCACTCGCCGATATCTCCATCGGTGACAAGATCCGGTTAGATGTCGACAGCCTTGGCCACGGCATAGAAACCGTGACGGTGGCGAAAGTCGGCACCGCGGCCATCAAGACTAATCTCGCGGCGGATGCCGGCGCCGGAGCGACCCGCATCCGCGTACGCCGGGCGGAGGGTTTCGCCGCAGGCGACAAGCTCACGGTTGGCACGCCCGCCAGCCAGCAAGACGTGACCATCACCGCCGTGGGCAGCCCGGGCCTCGACGGCATCACCCTCGACGTCACACCCGCCCTCACCCAAACCCATGTGGCTGCTGAGTGGGTTGTCTTGCCGGGCACCGGCCTCGATCTGGCAGCTCCGTTACGATTCAACCACGCGGCTAATCTCCCGTTCAGCGACCGCGGCACGGGGATCAGCTTCCAGCCGGCGACTGCCTTTGCCCATGCCAGCAACGAGCCTGTCCAGGCCCTCGGTACCGGCATCACCCTCGACCGCCCGCTGCAGCACGACCACGCGATCCACGACGTCGTACGCGCCGCAGCCGTCAAGACTGCGGGGTACCAGGGTCCCCCGGAGCCGAACCAGTGGTTTGGAGGACCTGCATTGACCACCACGACTCCCCGCTTCGGACAGAACATCATCGTCGAAGAGGGAAGCATGGTGTTACGCGACGCCACGGGCGTGGTGGTCGACAGCCTCAACTACGGCGGCCTTGTCGACCCATGGCTCGCCGAAGGCGACCAGACTGTCTCAGGAGCGCCGCTCAGCGGTTGCTACGTCCCGGCGCCCGGTTCCGAGTTCAGTCCCTGGTCGACGGTAGTGTCGCGGGTTCTCACGAACACCAGCGCGGGCAGGTTCCCCGACGGTGCCGATACTGACAGTAACTGTAACGATTTCCAGACCCAGGCGGTCGCGACGTTGTCGGCCGGATCGCAAGCGGGGGCGACCAACCTCAAGGTCACCAGTACAGAAGGCTTCCGCCCTGGCCAGTCGATCCACATCGATGCGGGTGCGAATCTTGAGACCGCAGTTATCTCCACGGTGGGCACAGCCGGCGCGACTACGTTGCGTGCTGCCAGTGACGTGGGAGCCACGGTTCTTCATACGGCAAACGTAACCGGCTTCAGCAAGGATGAGAAGATCGTAATCGACGAAGGAGCAAACTCCGAAACGGCGGTCGTCGCCGCAGTCAGGGGCCGCGGCGACGCTACCATCACGCTCGCTGCACCCCTTGCGCGTGCGCACCGGGCAGGCGGACAGATTGCGGGCAGCGGTATCAGCCTAAGCACGGGCTTAACCCGTCCACATACCGCTGGAGCGCAGGTCTCCGATAGCGTTCCAACGCCTGGCGCACCGAATCAGTATCACGCTGCAAATCATTGAGAGGGTGGGGCAACTGAGAGGGTGGAGAACCCAATGAGATGAGATGCGTGTGCTGTCACTGCATATCCCGAAACGGAGTTCGAGCCTGTTAACTATGGGGGTACTTTTCGTCTGTCCGCCGCGAGACCGAAAAGCGTGCGAGCCTTTGTGGAAAACTCGAGCAAAACCGAACACTAGGCACTGGTACCACTCACGCAATGAGGGAATTTGCTCGGGCGTCCCCGTCATCCGGCGCGCTGCCTTGTGGTTATCGTGCTGTACCATGAGAAGTCATGGACTCGACACTCGACGAAAGCATTGAATTAAAACCATCCGAAACTGATCAGCAAACCGCACGTCCGGAGAGTGCAGTGGATGCGTATTTCTCAGCCGATGTCGAGACGGACGGCCCGATACCGGGGCCATTCTCGATCTTGTCGTTCGGCATTGTGTACGCGGGATCGTTTGATGGTACACATTTCCGTCGCCCTAAAGCTTACGATCTGTCTCTCTACAAAGAGCTGAGACCAATTTCTGAAAACTTCGAAGCCGCTGCGCTTCAAGTGAACGGTCTGGATAGGTCCCGCCTGACGAAAGAGGGAGAGGCGCCCGAAAAAGCTATGACCGAGACTTGCCAATGGATAAAGAGCGTTGCTGGAAGGGCACGACCCGTTCTCGTCGCTTACCCTTTAAGCTTTGATTGGACCTGGTTGTACTGGTATTTTGTTATGTTCTCGGCTGAGGGCTCTCCCTTCAACCATTCGCGTTGTTTCGATATCAAGACCGCTTTGGCTGTCAAAGCTTCTATTCCCATATCAGAAGCAGGCAGATCGCGCCTCATTCCTTCACTCCGCACCAAGCGTGCCCACAGTCACCACGCGCTTGAGGATGCAATTGAGCAAGCCGAGCTATTTGCGAACATTTTCGAATGGAGGGGAGTCGGTGGGCTGCCTCGTTGACCGGAGAAATTACACACAAGCTAGAATCGAAACGCTTCAAGCGGGACTCCGAGAAGCCGGGGCGATTGTAAAGTCGAAAGCGTGCGCCTACGCCACCGGATCGTTTGGGCGCCTTGAAGCAAGCCCTCACAGCGATCTGGATCTGTTTATAGTAGGGAAAAATGATGCGGACAGTTCAAGTCTTCTCAAAAGGCTTGACGAAATCTGCCTGATGGCAGACCTCATCGAGGTGACCCGTAAGCTCAACTTCCCAGAGTTCACGGGGGACGGCCGCTATCTTGAGCATCACCCACTCAACGTCCTGGTCAAGACCCTCGGCACCCCAAAGGATGACGTGCAAAACACTTTTACGGCGCGACTCCTCCTCCTGCTCGAGAGTCGGCCACTCTTAGAACCTAGTGTCTACCACGAAGTGACCGCGGAAGTGATAGCGGCCTATTGGAGAGACTACCAGGATCATAAGTCCGACTTCATGCCAGCCTTCCTCGGGAACGATGTTCTGCGATTGTGGAGGACTTTTTGCGTCAACTATGAAGCCAGGACTTCGAGGGCCCCCGATGCCGAGAAGGCAAAAGGCAAGTTAAAAAACTATAAGCTAAAACATAGCCGGCTCTTGACGTGTTTTTCCGCGCTTCTTTATCTTCTCGCGGTTTACGGCCGAAACAAAACAGTGAGTCCATCAGACGCGATTTTCATGATTAGCCTCACGCCCACAGAGCGATTGCAGTGGCTGCTTGATCAGAGCGACTTGGAGGATGCACGCAGAATAGTAAGTAAACTGCTAGCCCAATATGAGCTTTTCCTAGAGACGACAAACGCCGAAGAAGATGTATTAATTGCCCAGTTCCTGGACAAAAATCTAAGCCGGAAGTATATGCAAGATGCGTCCACCTTCGGAGATACTGTTTTTGACGCCTTAATGGTCGTCGGCAAGGGGAACCGATTTCAGAGGCTCTTGATTGTGTAGTAGTCATGCCGCGTAGATTTGGGGTATCCACGATAGGTAAGAGTCAAGGGAGATCCCCGCTTTCCCTTGACTCTTACCTATCATGGGGGAATGACTATGTAACATCGACCGTTGCGGTTCGATGAAGGGCAGATAAATTGACGATTCGCGGCGAAATAGCCCCCGAAGCCCTGGCGTCCCCCCGGAAACCCTCCACGTCATCAAAAGCAGGCAGGGGTCCTAAGGGGTTATTTCGTCCGTCCCTGATTCCCCAATTTCTTCACAGCTTCCCGTCCCTGATCCCTCCGTCCCTGAGTCACAAGCGATCGCCATACTCCTTGATGCCAATCGCGAGTGCGTGATCTAGCCAGCGACTAAATGCTTCCTTAATGTCATTGATCTTCGTCTGATGTGTGAAAACGAATGGTTCGATCGAGCATAGAAAGAATTTTTCATCGACCGATTCCCGGTCCTCTGAGTATTCGTATGACTCCAACCTTGAGAATGCCGTAGCTTCCATGATTCCGGTTAGCTCACGGCCCACATGGTGAAATGAGACGATGAAAACAAGGCGCTCCCTGGCAGCGCGAATCGATGCCTTTGCAAAATAATGATCCTCGGAAAAATTCGCGAACTTTCCCCCCTCTTTTGCGGAGCTGACAACTTCGAACTTATACCAGTGTGCGTTGTTGTAATCAGATCCGCCGGATTGAACGAAATAGTCGGTTGTGCCGAGATCCGCGACAGTTGACGCTACCTCTTGGAATGACCCTTCAAGAGAGCGCCGAGCGTCGTCCCGCAGTTCGCGCGCAACGTCGTTGACATGCCGAAGCTCGGCGACCTTTTGCTCCTTACGTTTAGCAAATTTATCAGCCAGGGAGCTAATAACAGCGGCGGTGAGCGTGCGCTGCCTTGCAATGTCGGCATCGGCATCTACGCTAAGCGCCTGAAGAATCGCGTTGCGCTCCAACCGCGCAAATATATTAGCCAGCGGGGCTAGTGAACCTAGATCAGCGGACTCCAGCGCATCAATATAGTCGATTCGCAGATCCCGGTCTATAACGAGCGGTAGTAAATCCGAACGCAGGAGCACCAATGTCGTTAGTGCTCGTGCCACGCGCCCGTTGCCGTCCTGGTAAGGATGGATCTGAGTGAAGCGGTGGTGCAGCCAAGAAGCAACGATGATCGGGTTGTCTTCAGAATAGGTGGACACCCATTCGAGTAGGTTGCTCATTTCGCTGTCTACGTGAATTGGTGGACAATACTCGTGTACCGTGCCGTCCGGTCGCCGAGGATTATTGGGCTGTTCTTTATACCGGCCCTTAAGCAGCGGAATTTCTAAGCGTCTGCCAAACTGGTCCACAGCTGTAGTCGTTTCTTGGTGATTCGTCAGAATTGCCTGCAACTCATGTATCAATCCTTTAGTGAGCTCTCGCTTCTTAGCAATGCAGTCAATCACGAGCTGTATGGCGGCCTCCTGGTCGCGAAGGAGGTCTATCAGAAGCGCAGGTTCAATATTCGTGTTTGAGCGCGTCACAAGCTCTTCGGCAAATCCATGGAGGACTAAGGCTTCCGTCGTCCCGCGATCAAGATCATATAAGCGCTCTAGAATTCCCGTTTCGATGCTCAGACGTCGAATGAGACGTTGATTGAAGTCAGCAAGCTGGTTAGAGCTCGATTGTTGGATACGTTTCTTTGACGCGGTCCAGTTATCGTAGAGCGGACGCATGGATGCGAGGTCTATGCGCCGCTCGACATCGGACAAGGGCTCAATGGGTCGCCAAATGTAGTCAGGCATGAATGCATTTTACCCGTGGGGGCCCCGACTCGGGGGGGAAACTTGGGCACCGGAAGATGCCGGGCGAGCCGCTGTCGATCCTCCCGTCCTTTCTCGGGTTACACTATTCCGGGGTTTCCATGAGCTAACAGAGCCTCCATCTGTTATCGTCCAGGGATAATGTCCAGTAAGTCCAAAGCGCCGCCCGCGGTTCGACCGGGAGAGCCTCTTAAAATCGGCCGCGAGACAGCCGTCTTTGGCAGAAACGCCGTTGCGGCCGACGGCTCAAGCTTCATCATTCAGCACCGATGTTTTGTCAACGACCTCTGGGAATTGCTAGCCGAAGCAATTCATCGCGCCGTCCCAGGCGGCCGCACGCGAGATATTGCCACCTTGGCTCTCCAGTCCAACTCCACCCTCCAGATCCAAGCTCTTCGCTCAAATCCAGACTAGAAGTCCGCTCAGCCCAGGGTGGGCCAAAACAAACTGCCGAAGTGGGCCACTTTAGAATGCCAGAGCCAGTTATTTCGTCCGTCCCTGACCCCTCGGCCAATGTGTCATCAATTGATTGCCTTGCGGCGCGTCCCGGCTTAAGAGCGCACCCCACTCTCTGTCACTTAGTTGTCCCGTCTCAACCGAGGGGTTCGATCAAATCACATGCCGTCCCCTATCCCCCTCTATCGCCACGGAATTACGTTGTCGTATACTCGCGATCACAAGGGATAATTGCAATTGAATGCTTAATGCGGACAACCCAGAAACTTTCTTCGCTGTGCGTGAACTCAAGCGGGTAATCAAGGAATCTCCCAAGCCCCTCGTGTTTTGGATTGGCGCGGGCGCGAGCAGATGGCTCGGGTATCCGCTTTGGGGAGAGTTCGCAAGGGATCTTCGGCGTGAGTTCTTTCAGAGCAGGCCTGGATTCGATAACGCAGCGGCACTAAAGCTGATCGCTGCGAACGATTTTCCTCAATTATTTCAGATGTGTAGAGATCTGGACCGTGCGAGGTATTTTCGTTTTCTGAGCCAGAAGTTTTTGCCCCGGCCCGAGGCGCCTTTATATCTGCGATTTGCCGATACGCTCGCAGAGATGGTTCCGCTTAGTATTCTCACGACCAATATCGATGAGGCGCTTGAACAGAGGTTTCCAAACGCCGCGATATTTCAACGATCAGATATTAGCGCGTGTGTCGAGCAGCTAGAAGCCGGTAGGTCCTTTATCGCGAAGATACACGGCTCGCGGAGTGCGATCGAAAGCGCGGTATTTACTTATGAAGACTATCAAAACCTGAAGGGTGATACAGCCTATCTTAGCACCCTTAAACATATCTTTAGAGCCACGACGGTAGTGTTCCTCGGCTATAGCCTGAGCGACCAGTACGTGATCGATCTACTTTCAGAACGCTCTAAGGAAATGAGCCTCTTCGGTTCGGGTCCACACTTTGTTGTCAGCTCGGATTTCAGCCCTCGACTACAACTTCGTCGTATTGGTTACTCGCTAAGGAGATTTCCCGACCATCGCTCAGCAATTACGGTTTTAGACCTCATAAAACAGGTGCGGGCGAGCACGACGGAGGTCTCTGCACCGTCACTCGTTGCAGCAGAGCCACGGCTCCTAAAAACGCCGGATCTCACTGACAAATCCGCCTATTTCATCTCGGATTTCATGCCTCCTGGAACCTGGGAGACGTCGCAGACGCTGGGGCTCGCTGGACACGGTGGAATTGCAGCCCAATGTATTGTTGGCCTCGGATTTACGAATGATGAGATTTCTTCTCCCCTGCAAACCGGAGTTCGCGACCTTATTACAGGCCTCACCTGCTTCGACTTTGTCTACCTTCCATTGTCCGCATTGCACAGGGCGCAAGCCGCTCTTGGAGATGGCCTTCACGAACTGATTAAGCTCGACGTGCTTAGGTTCATACATCTGCAGCACGATCCGGCGATAATATTTCGAGAGCACACCTTGCTCGGGGATGTGAGCCTCATAAGACGTGAAGGCGGAGCGGGAGACCCGGGCGCACGGATTCGAGCTCAGCTGACTCCAACGCCGGGTAAGGAGGCTGAGGCCGAGCGGCTATTCTCTGATATCGAAGCACGGGTAACGGTGTTTGATGAGGGGGAGCGCGTAGAGCTTCCGAGCTTGGTCCGAGCTGCATTTATGATGCCCGATGTTGCGCGACTTCTAGGTATCGGCGACGCAATCGTGCCAAGCCAAATCCCCACCTGGCTCGGATTTCCGTGTTTGAGGATGGCGCATCTCGTTCAAACCGGGGCGGTGTGCGACTCTCTGGGAATACGAGCAGCAAAGATTTCGTTTGGGGGTGCTAAATTAACCAGCGGCGCTTTTGGCGTCCAACATGCTACGGAGTTCGCCGACCGTTACGCTAACTATGTTCTTTCGGGCAGGTTTAGCTCGGACATCCGCATTTCGCTTGGCGGCCAATCCTTAATCCTTCGAGCGATCTTGCGGTTTCGCGAATCGATCGAAGGAGAAGCTTTTCGCCGAGAGGTCCGTGACCAATTACTCACAAACGCGACGAAGGATTTCACCGCATCCATCAACGCCGGGTTAGCAAGGAGCATCCCACTCCCTATATTAGAAAGGGCGCGAGACAGAGCCCTGTCTCTATTGACCGAAAACTTTACACACTCTCCTGTTCCTGCAGTTTGGACGGATTCCTCATCGGACGATGTGACAAAACTGTGGCGGGCAAAATCGCGAAAGATACTATCGGCTCTGATGCACAGTCGTGGAATGAAGGGTGATGATCCATGCCTCTGCGGGTCTGGAGACAAACTTCGGCTTTGCTGCCTAGCCCCACTGCGGAACTGAGGCCAGGGGGAAACCTGGGGGGGGAAACCTGGGAAACCTGGGGACAGATAGAACGTATTCCTGACATCCTTGATCAGCAGGTTCTTGCATCGGTACTGATCAGTTGTCGATGAGTGACTCGGCGAGTTGGCTCAAGGCGAGAAATGCCCCAGCCCGAGATGAACAAGTTCACAAGTAGGTCAGCCACCAGTCATGGCGACGCTGTTTCAGCCGCGCAAACCAAAGGCATGCCCCAGTCCATCGGCGCCGGCGGTGCTGCTGGGGGGCAATCCGGCGACAGTATACCGGGCAATCCGGCTACAGCCGCCGCAATTCGTGCCTGTTTTTGCAGCGAAACGCTTGCTTCGGCGTTCTGGTCACATTATTATGGTCATAACGCGGCCAGAACGCGCCCAAAACGCGACCGGAGGGGAGTCATGCAAAAAATAGCTGCCGCGCAATTCAAAGCGCAATGTCTCGCTCTGATGGATCAGGTATCGCAAAGCGGTCGTCCCATTGTCATTACCAAACATGGCAGGCCCGTGGTAAAGCTGGTTCCCGCGAGTGAAGGCGAAGACGATATTTTCGGAGCTCTGGCAGGCATCGCGCGAGTAACAGGCGATATTGAAAACACGGCTCCCGCCAGCGATTGGGCAGTGGAATGATTCTTCTCGATACGCACATCCTTGTCTGGGCCCTGATCGCTCCTGAAAATCTTTCCGCAAGAGCAAAGAAGACAATCCGAGCGGCCCGTAGGTCTGGCCCGCTTGCCGTTTCTGCTATCAGCCTTTGGGAGATCGCATGGCTGGCAGAGAACAAGAGAATCGACATTGATGTGAGCGTCGAATCGTTCGTCAGACGATGCGCTTCCTACGTGCAGGTTTTACCCCTGACTCCAGAAATTGCGGTTCGGTCCGTTCAGTTCCCCAAGACATACCCGAACGATCCCCAGGATCGAATTATCGGGGCGACGGCGATTGTTGAAGGCGTTCGACTTCTGACTCATGACAGACGCATCGTGAAGTCCGGTCTGGTTCCTTTGGCAGCGTAGCACCGCTTGGTTCACACGATAAGCGGACCACTCGGACTCGCGTCCCCAATAGGACGCCTGCCCAGTCATCAGGCTCCCGACGGGTTTGTCCCGGGGATGCGGCTGGCGCCGCGAACAGCTCTCAAGAGTAGCGTCGGTTGTGCTCCACCAAACGCAACCGCCCACCCCTGCTGTGCGGCATGGCAAGGGACCTCTAACGGTACCTGTTTGATGTTTATCGTTAAACGATATACCATATCCCCATGGTAAGAGGTTTCCGATGCGCGGCGACACAGGCATTGTTCGAGACCGGTAAAAGCAAGCGCTTTTCGCATGTGGTGAAGGTAGCAACCCGGAAACTGGCTCAGTTGGATGCCGCAAATACCTTGGAGTTCTTGCGCTCGCCGCCTGCTAACAGACTTGAGGTGCTGGCTGGCGATCGAAAGGGCCAATACAGCATTCGGGTCAATGATCAATTCCGTCTTTGTTTTCGCTGGACAGCTGAAGGACCAACCGATGTCGAGAGGGTGGACTACCACTGAGGGGTTATAGAGATATGTTCAAGAACGGTATGCGACCCGTACACCCCGGCGAGGTGCTGCAGGAGGATTTTCTGAAACCTCTTGGTATGAGCGTCAATGCTCTGGCCAAGGCATTGCACGTACCGACCCCACGTATCAATGAAGTTGTACGTAAGCGGCGCGGTGTGAGCGCGGATACAGCCATGCGTCTGGCGCGTTATTTTGGTGGCGATGCACGTTCGTGGCTGAATCTGCAGACAGCCTATGACTTGCGCATTGCGGAAATCAGTAACGCCAAGCGCATCGCTCGGGAAATCTCCCCGGTATCGGTCGCGGACGGTGTGGAAGCGTAGAGATATGCCTTGGCCTTGGCGGTGACGGAACGTTTACCGCATCTTGACGAAGCACGATGCGCGCGGAGTTCTGTAGCGGTTACGTTCCGTCTGTCACGATGTTCAGGTCACGAGGTTCAGCACGCCCGCAAGCACGGTTATTCCGTCGTGATGCCGGGCTGAACCCACTAACCGCAGGCCCCGGCCCCGATCTCTGGTTGCGCGCGCTCCGGTGAACAAGTTCGAGGCCTCAAAATGTGCTGTTCCAATAGGAGTGCTGCCCAATATAGAGATCGTCCGCAACGTTCTTCAAGATAGCGCGGCGCACGTCCAGGACGTTCATTTCCCCCTGCGTTCTGTAGAGCACTTCGCCTTTGGTTCCAATCAGAACCGTGTACGGAGCACCACCCGCCCACCCCGTGCCCAGAGCTTTTACCGCATCCGCCGCATCGTTGCCGTTAAAGAGAAAGTTCTTATTAAACGCGTGCTGTTTCTGAAGAAATGCCGAGACCAACTGCTTCTCGTCAGGATTGTTGATGCTTAACGTCACGATATTCAACGGCCGGTTTGCGTACATACGGACCATTGTTTGCAATTCGGGGAATTCTTCGATACATGGCCCGCACCAGGTAGCCCACACGTTCACCAGCAAAAGCTTGTCCGTGCCGGCATTCTCGCGCAATCTCTTGAGCTGATCGACGGAGATCAAATCCAGGGTTACCGGCCTCTCGTTGAAATGGGCAATCTCGTTTTCAACGTTGGCCGCCTTGTAGGCCCACTTGGTAGAGCACCCAACTGCGGGCGTGTCGGTGACGGCGACAGGCTTGCCGGCAAGCAAAGCATCGATGGCATCTCTGGCCTCGTGTTTCGTCGCCAGCTCCTCACGCTGATTGCTATCGATCCGTCCCTCGTAGCGCAGAATGCGCTGCTGGTCAAAGATGAACGCATGAGGAGTTGCAGTAGGTCCGTAGGTAAGCGCAACCGCCTGAGTAGCGCCATCGTACAGGTACGGATACGGGAAGTTCCTGTAGGCCGCCCGTGCCTTCATATCCGCAAAAGAATCGCCTACATCGGTGTAGCCGTATTCGCTGAGCTCCTCTGCTTTTGGATCATTCCCCATGATCACAACCACGGCGACTCCCCGGCTGCGATAGTCCGTGTATAACTGCTTGATACGCTTTTCATACATCTGTGCGACCGGGCAGTGATTACAACTGAAAATAACAACCAGGACCTGGCTCGACGCATAGTCTTTGAGGCTATGCGATTTTCCATCGACTCCCGGCAGATTAAAATCCGGCGCGTGCGCGCCGATTTTCAGAATAGGAGGGACACCGCTACCCGTGTGCGCAACGTCGTCCTGCCCCCGTCCGGTAGGGCATGAAAGAAAGGCTAAGCCGAGCGCAATCATTGACAGCCAAAAATGAGACCTACGCCTGCCCAGCCTGGCTGGTGTGAATGCAAAGTAGTCTGAGTACACGGAGCCTCCTTGCGAACGCCTGCAGTCTCAAAAGGTCATGAGAACCGACGCCTCCCTTTTACTGCTCGACGGCTACCGAAGTCAATCATCACGCCGCCATTGGACTGTCTCCCCATCATGGATGTCACCCGTCGTGGGACTCGATTTTGAAGTCGATTTAACACGCTAATCACGCACCACTTTGACACTTCGCGGAAACTGGCCGGCGACAGCATACCTACTTAAGCGGCGGCGCTAAAAACACGCCGCAATTGGTATGCCGTCAGATGCCGTCGCCGCAATTCACCCGCAGAAGGGAAGACGACGGTGACCGGTGCGAGGCTTTGGAGGTGACAGGAAGCTTTGAAGAAATCGATTTGGCCGAAATCCAAGCTGATGCAAAATGTATGCCGATGCGCCAGCGATCGCTTACTGGGCATCATGGCGCGACTTTTTTGGGAGCCGAAATTTCCCCACACAGATTTTCCAATTTCTTCACATCGTCCAGACGGAACGTTTACCGCATCTCGACGGAGCACGATGCTCGCGGATTTCTGCAGCGGTTACGTTCCGTCACCAGGTTCTACCAGGTGAGTTCGCTCATCCGGCGTGGCCCACTTTGACCATCTAATTTGGCCCACCTGGGTAGTGGTATTGTGCATCATTGTTCCGGGTTTGGCTTCATAGGTTTTGAGAGATATTTTTCTCGTTGTCGTGGCCGTGTGTAATGTGGGAATCGCGGCAGCGATTTCCAAGGGCTGGGGGAAGGGTGGGAAAACGGTTTTATCGTTTTCCCATGCTTTCCACAGCGCGTCAATTCCACGGCCTGTAGCTGTGCGTTTAAAGCTTGCCCCTCAATGCTTTTTGCTCCTTTCAAACGTGCGCCGGAAGCGGAAGGATTCGGTTCCGGTTTCGATGATGTGGGCTCGATCCGTGATCCGGTCCAAGACTGCTTTACAGAGTCGTGGATTGGGAAACACAGTTGTCCATTCCGAGAAGGGTAAGTTGGTGGTGACGAGGATGGCCGCCCGCTCAGCCCGCTCCGAGATCACCTGAAAGAGGAACTCCGCGCCGATGTCTGCCAGAGGTACGTATCCGACTTCGTCCAGCGCGATCAGCTCGTACTTCTGCCAACGCATCATCAGCTTGCGCACCTGGTTGTTCTGCTTGGCTTCCACCAACTCGTTGACCAGAGCCGCCGCCGTCGTGAAGCGGACGCGCCGCTTCTGTCGGCAAGCGGCCAGGCACAAGCCGATGGCCAGGTGGGTCTTTCCCGTGCCGCACTCCCCGATCAATACAATCGGTTCCTTGCGTTCGATATAGCCGCCTTCGGCCAACTCGCGAATGCGTGCCGCCGGGATCTGCTGAGCTTGCGCGAAATCAAACTCTTCCAGCGTCTTCAAGCGCGGCAGGTGGGCATCGCGAATGCGGTTGTCGATGGCGTGCCGGTCGCGCTCTTCGCACTCGATGGACAGCAGCGCTTCCAGATAGCGGGTGTGGCTGTGGTTCTCCTTCACCGCCTGCTCGGCCAGCGATTGAAAGTTGGCGCCCACGGTAGGCAGTCGAGTCGCTTTGCAGTACTGCCGAATGGTGGCATGTTCCAGTGCTTGGGTCTGGTTCTTCACTGGATGCCCCCCGTCGTGTTGGCCAGCAACAGGTCGTATTCATCCATCACCGGCATGGGGCGTTCAAACGGAAGTAGTTCTTCAGCCAGGGCGACAGCGTATTGACGGCGTTGTTCCGGGTCGGGCATACGCAGCAGATGCAGTACCGCGGCTGCATCGCTAATCCCCAGCCGCAATGCCTCTTCCACGGCAGCGATCAGCTTGTCCCATCCGTCGATGGAACCGGCACGAATCAGCGAGATCATCTCGCGGGTCCCGTTGCCCTTGCCATGACGTTGCTCAAGTTCTCGCCAGATCTGGTCCAGGCAAGCCGGCCAGCGGCCAGCCTCACGCCACTGCTGCAAGGGCGTGGAACCGGCCATGGCTCCCGGCTTCTTCTCCAGCACATCGAGATAGTGCTCCAGATCGAGGATCTGATGACCTCGCCCGTAGCAACGGGTGTGCCGCGCAGCCACCTTGTTGTCATGCACGATCTCTACGCTTAATGGGGCAACCATCGCGGTTACGCGTAGCCCTGGCCAGAGCGGGGCCGAGTACCAGTTGGTCTTCACCTTGACCCGGCCTTTGCTGTCCACCAGAAGCGGATACAGCAACTCGTCAATCGGAAATCCTTCTTCGGCCAGCGGCGACAGATGCTCGCGTTCCCGTTCGCTGGCCTGACCGATGGTCATGCCGCGGCCAACAATGGTGCGGCTTCGGTTCTCCAGACAGGCATCGAGGATATGTTGGTTCAACGCGTCCAACATGCTGGCTTCCGGCACCGGCACCAGCCAGTTGCGCCGGAACCAGCCCAACTCCCCTTCCACGCCACCTTTTTCGTGGCCGCTGGCCGGGTTGCAGTACTCGCTTTGGTAGCCCCAGTGCGAGCGGAACGCGATGATCCGATCCGTCTCCACCCGCTGATATCCACGCAGAATCTTCTTCACCACCGAGGTCATGTTGTCGTAGCGCAGGGTCTTGAATACGCCGCCAAAATAGGCAAACGCATGTTCGTGAGCTTCCAGCAGCGCTTGCTGCGTGGCGTGCGGATAGGCGCGGTGGAAGGCATCGCCCGAGCCCATGCTGCGCATGGCGAAAAACTGCAGCTTGCGCGCTTCGCCGCCCAGCATGACCACGGCTTCGAACCAATCCACCTGCGCTTCCTGCCCCAGCTCGTAGCTCTGCGGCACGAACACTTCCCGCCCGCTGAGTCCCAACTCCCGCTTCCGCTCCCGCACATAGCGCCGCACGGTCGCTTCCCCGACCGGGTGCTCCGGATGCTCCTTGCGCAGCCGCATCCAGATCCGATGAGCCGTATGCCGCTGTTTGCGCGGAGCCTGAAGGTCACAGGCCAGCATCCGCTCGATCAGAGCCATGACCGGACCCAGTCTGGGCGCTTCGCGTACCACCGCTTTGCGCGCGGGAGGAATAGCGCTCCCGATCGCCTGACGCACCATCCGACGGTGCACACCGTGCTTCTTCGATAGACCTTGAATCGTCTCCCCGGCCGCGTATCCCCGCCGGATCACCTCAAATAGTTCCACCTTTTGCCTCCTGTCCATCCCCGAATCCTTACATCCGGGCTTGTACAGGTGGGCCAATTCAGATGAGCGAAGTGGGCCAATTCAGATGAGCGAACTCACCAGGTTCTTTTGCCACCAGATTCTTTGTCATTGTTTACCCAGGATTTCATCCTGGCTACTTTCAGCCGTCCCTGCGGGACTGGGGCGCCCGATGGGTTGGCCAACATATTGGACGTTAGCCTCACCTGCTCTGGTAAGCTCCCCCCATGCACCCCCATGAAGTTCTGGAACAAGTGGAGAAGGCCCATGTACAGCAACAGAAGAGTGTCGGTCTCACGACCGCGATCATTGCAGTGATTCTTGCGTTTGCGACGATGTTGGCAAACGACGCCAACACCAAGAAGATTGTGGACGAGACCAAGACCGCCGATTGGTGGGCCTATTCGGCATTCCACGACACCAACGCGCGGATTTACATGGCCGACGGGCGGCTTGCACAAGTGCAAGGTCAAAAGCAGGCCGCGCAGGAATTTCAGAGCTTGTACGAGGAACAGAAAAAAGCGTCTGAAGATGCCAAGGTGAGCGCACAGGGGCTGGAGTACGACTCGGCCGTACAATCGCGGCATTCAACCTACGGCGAGGTTGCGGAACTGTCCCTTGAAGTTTCAATCGTGCTCTGTTCGATCGCGCTACTCAATGGACTGAAGATGTTTTGGCGGCTCTCATTTGTAAGCACATCGGTGGGCGCCGGGCTGATCGTGATGCTGCTTCTGCACTGATAATCAGGCGAATTATCGGGGCGACGGCGATTGTTGAAGGCGTTCGCCTTCTGACTCATAACAGGCGCATCGCGAAGTCCGGTCTGGTTCCTTTGGCAGCGTAGCATCGCTTGGCTCACACGATAAGCGGACCACTCAGACTCGCGCCCCCAATAGGACGCCTGCCCAGTTATCAGGCTCCCGATGGGAGAGATACGGAACAGCTTATGTATCCCCAGTCCATTGACGGCGGTGGTGCTGCGGGAAACTCTTTCCGCCCACTTTCCTCTTACTACTAAAGTTTTCGATTGATAGCCGGTGGAAATCCGAAATTCGGACGGGTCTGGTGGATCTCGCCTGGTAAGGACAGACGTTGGCGGGAGACACTCCCGGGACACACTCCCGGGACACACTCCTGAAGCCGACCCTGGAAATCGATTCAGCCGATTCCCACATTCCCATCGCCCCGCCAACCACGGGATCATCCCCAAAACCAGCCGGTTACGCGATACGCATGCTGAGCGCAAGGTCAAAAAAAGGTTGTATCGCCTGCGCAAATCGTATGAATGGCCGATCCTTCAGCGGCCGCATACAGAGCGCCCTTCCGAGCTGTGAGGCGTCTAATAGATAGGAAGGCAGGATAAGACAATGCCCAGGTTGAAAGTGGCTTTCGTTCTTTCCCTGGCGACTCTGTGTGCGCAAGCGTTTGGCGCAAACCCAGCCAGTCCAGGTACCGTTAATTATGTGGAGGGATCAACCAGGCTTGATGGCAGGCTGCTCACAACCCAATCCGTGGGATCGACCACTCTGCAGAAAGGACAATCGCTGTCGACCGGCCATGGCAAGGCGGAAGTGCTGCTCACCCCCGGAGTTTTTGTGCGGCTCGATGACAACAGCGCCGTCACGATGGTGTCACCTGATCTCGACTACACCGTGCTCGATCTGCAGCGGGGTCGCGCAACCGTCGAGATAGACGAAATTCATCCGCAGAACAACATCCAGATTATCGACCACAGCATCGCCACCCAACTGCTGAAGACCGGCCTTTACGAGTTCGACGCGAATGCTCCCAAAACCATGGTTTTCAATGGAAAAGAGGCCATTCTACAGGACGATAACCGATGGACTGTGGTGAAGGGCAACCATGAGTTGGCACTGACCTCAGGGGAGTTGGGCAAACCGCAGAAATTTGATGCCAAGGCGAATGAAGACGAGCTGTACAACTGGAGCAGTCTGCGATCTGAATATCTCGCCGAGGCAAATTCTCAAATTGCAGGCAACTATGCCGGCATGTCCTCGTTCGAACCGGGCTGGTTCTGGGACCCCTACATGTTGGGATACACCTTTATCGGTGCTGATCCGTTTTTTAGTCCCTTCGGCTGGGGATTCTATCCCCCTTGGTACTTTGGCGGCTTCGGCGGAGGGTTTTATGGTGGGTACGGCCGAGGCTTTGGTGGGCGCCCATTTGCCGGCGGCGGCGGATTCCATGGCGGTATGGGCGGCGGCTTCCACGGCGGAGGAGGCGGTGGATTCCATGGCGGTGGAGGGCATCGTTAGAGCTTCTTAGAATCGAGCAACACTTCTTGATGCCGCTGCAGGACTCGGAGACGAAGCTGGCCGAGGGAACGACTATCCTGTTCGAAGAATGAAACGTTTTTAGGCACCGGCAGTTGGCTGCTTCAGTCGTGATGCCAACTGCCAACCACCTCATCGAAATGCGCGACCTCAGGCGCACAAGCCAGATCGCTTGACTAGCTTCCTCGCGACTTGTTATTGTCTTGGCTGCAATGCAGATTTCGTGATACGCAGTACCCCGGAAAGCGTTTGCTCGACTATTTGCAGGTACAAATCAATTCCTCGTGGCGAGTACAAAATCGATGTGGATTGCCAGCGGGTTCAAGTGGTTGAAGGGAACCGGCGGCCCTGAAGCAGTCACATTCCCGCACCTTCCTCGGCCGTGGCAGGCGTACCTTTTGGCGTTTTCTCATCGAAGGTCGATGCCCTCACTCTTCGGATTGCATCAAGTCCTCGATCAACATCTGTGATGAGATCGTTTATGACTACTCGGAAAACGCGGTTGGGCTCGGATCAGCTTGTATCAAGGGATCAAATGTCGATCGGATCGATCGATCGGCGTCACTTTCTGGAAGGCGCAACGGCATTTAGTCTGGTCGCAAGTCTTGGTGGGAGCATTTTCCCTGCCGCAGCGCAAACCAGTTCAAAGGCTCAAGCCCCAGATTCACGTTTGCCCGACGGTACTGAATTCATAGTCTGGGAACGGCCGCTCAAATTTACCAAAACCTATTATGTCGACAACCAACATGCTAAGGCTGACGACAAAGGACCGGGCACGCAGGCTCGGCCGTTCCAGACCATCAGTCAGGCCGCCGAAGTGCTGCAGCCCGGCGAACGGGTCGTCATCGCCACCGGCACGTATCGTGAGTGCGTGCGTCCCGCGCGCGGCGGCGCCAGTCCAGAACAGATGATCAGTTACGAAGCCGCTCCGGGAGCGAAAGTTGTCATCAAGGGCTCCGAGGTGCTCAAGGACGGATGGGTGCAGGAAACGATTCCTGTAGGCTTTCCTGGATTCGGCCAGGGTGCGCCCGGCGATGGAGTCACTGCGTGGCGTTATGAATTCAGCAGCTCGATGTTCCCCAATACTTATAATCCATTTGCCCTGCCCAGTTTGATGGGGGAGTGGGTTTGGCTTGATACCAGGAATGTCGACATCGGGCCTTACGTTCGCCGCCGCGGTCTGGTGTTTGTCGACGGCAAGCCGCTGGAACCGGTGGAGCAGCAGCGGGAGCTGGCAGCTCAGCATCTGCAACCCGTGCCCGATTTCACCGTGCCAGCCCAGCCGCAAAATGGATTACCGGCTCGCCGGCGAGGTGGACCCATCATGCAGGAGGTTGGCGGTTCTCCGAACGCTCGCTTCTGGGTAGAAGATTCTGGAACCGCCGTCCATATTCGTCTGCAATCGGGAACCCCCGCCGATCACACCATCGAAGCAACCACACGGCAACACACCTTCATTCCCGCGCAAAGCGGGAGCGGATTCATTCGCATCAAGGGGCTTTCGTTTGCGCACGCCGGCAACCAATACCCCTTTCCTCAGTACGGCATGGTCTCCCTTGCTGGCGGCGATCATTGGATCGTCGAAGACAGCACGTTTGAATGGGCGAACGGGATGGGCATCTCGATCGGCAGAGACGGCAACTCGGGTACCGCGAAGAACGCCGGAGCTTCTCAGATCCTTCGTCGCAACACCTTCCGCTACTGTGGCGTGGAGGGTATCGGCGGTATGGGAACGAGCAATACGCTGATCGAAGACAACCTCATCGAATGGTGCGGGTGGGCCGATGTCGAGCGCGGTTGGGAGGCCGCCGGAGCCAAATTTCACCGGGCGCACAACATGATGTTTCGCCGCAATGTCATCCGCCACATCCGCCATGCCAATGCCGTCTGGTTCGATAGCGGCAATGCCAACTGCAGGCTGACGCGCAACATCTTTGCCGACACGCTCACTGTCAGCGCGGCGGTCCATATGGAAATGAACCGTGCCCAGAACCAGCTCGACAACAACATCGTCTGGGATGTGCGCAATGCCGAGCCGGGAACGCCTGGACAGAGAGGATGCGCGGGATCCGGCATCTTCGATAACGCGACGGACAAGCTGATCATTGCGCAGAACCTGATTGGAAAATGCGACAACTCCGGCATCTTTGCAATCACCCGTCCCGATCGAAAGGGAAGCGGAACAGCGACAGACAACAATATCTCCAACAACATTTTTGCTAAGTGTGGCAAGTCGGCCATCATCTTTCTAAATACAAAGAATGAGGCCAACGGGAACCTTTACCTTGATATGCCCAAAGACTTTGAGGGATTCTATGAGGGCGATTCGAAGCAGTACCTTGATCTTGCAGCATGGCGTGAGGCCTACGGTTGGGACAAGAACTCTGTTGTAGCCGATGCGCAGATCGATTTCGATCCCGACACGCTGCAACTGACGATTTCGATGAGCGAGCCTTTCCCCAAAGTTCCAGCCGTCAATCAGATCGAGGTCGACATTCTTGGAAAGCTCACGAGCGGCGCAAGAGTACCTGGCCCAGTGGCGGATCCAGGCGCCAGGAGTACCTGGAAGGTCGATCCCCGCAACGCGTAATGCTAGAGGAATGTTCCCGGCAGAATCCGGGCAGAATCGGAGCGCTCACGACGTGCGTTTCCGACGTCAGAGACAGGTTTACTATGGATCTGTCCGATTCGAGCGAATTGGAATTTTCGCGCCGTATACGGGCAAAACTTGATGTTTCCGGATACTTGAAACTTACACCCGGGAGCCAGTTACCGAACCACCAGGCCACTCCGAAAAAGCGAGTTAATTAAATGCGACCCGTATCCAATGAGCGCGGACCATCCGCGAACATCTGAGGCCAGAGCGAGCGCTTACAGTTCGCGTGGCGCTCGAATAACGGGTCTAGACTGGAGCGTCGGGCGGCGCCAGCACCAGCGCCCGCAAGCGTGGTTGCCGCAGCAGCAGCGCTACCCAGACAGCGATGCCAACAACCACCGGTACCACCCACATTGGGTCTCCAATACGGGCGTGCGTAGCGACGGCTCCCCCCATATAGGCGGTCAACAAAATAGCGCCGAACACGGCAGTGCGCGGGATGAGATAGAGGATGGGGCAAATGAGTTCCAGAAGCGCGATCGGTCGCAGAATAGTCGGCGAGTAGCCAAATTTGGCCATGCCCTCCGCCATCTGCGGCGACCCAAGAAAAGCGGGGATGCTGCCGCTGATCATGGAAAGAGCCAGTAGACTAGCCAAGATCCAACCCGTCCACAGCGCCGCTTTTGATGGCTTGGCCGTGGGCGTCGCCGGCGTACGAAAGGCTGGATCCGAACTGGGATGAGCGGACATACGGGTCTCCTTGCTGCGTTGCAATTCATCATAACCCGGGCACGCGCCCAGGCGATATCCGGCAACAGCGAACCTGGGGCGGTACCACGGCGCCGGAACCTGGTGTCCAAACGGTACGTAACCGCTACAGTGTTCCACGAGCAGCCTGCTTGGTCGAGACGCGGCAAACGTTGGTCTGGTCCCCGGCAGAGTTCTTAGCTGTTCGTCCGGTCAGCTATCCGCGATCAATTGAGAGGGATAGCATTCTGCGAATTCAGCGTAATGGAGTTGGCCCCGGGTTTAAGCTGCACCGGCTGGCCCCAGGTGTACGGCTGATTATTGAACCGGGCGGAGACCATCAGGTAGTAAGTGCCCGGCGGCACGCCCGGCAGCGTAGCCGTGCCGGCAGCGTCGGCGCGGGCCGCCGAAACCGACGCGGCGTTAATCGCCTCGATGATCTTCTGGCATGCAGGCGTGCGCGCGGTGCAGGTGGAGGCCACGTACTTATAAGGTGAAGTGCCGGCCGGGACCGGCACTCCGCCGCGGCTGAGCGACTCCGCGTAACTGGTGCGGAGCAGCACGACGGGATGGCCGGCCAGCGGGTTGGGCGCTCCAGATTGCACCGGCAGACCAGAGACGATGGTAAGCGTGGCATTGCCCAGCGGCGCGCTGGGGGTGGAGAGCGTTCCACCATAATGCGTCGCAGGCTCGTTCCCCCGCCTTCCAGCCGTACCTTGAAGGCTCGCTGCCGTGCCGGTAAACTGGGGCCGCCATCTCTCAGCTGATAACCCGGAGGTTGTATGAAATCGAAGGAGAAAACGTTGACGTCCGCCAAAAGCGCTACCTTAACTGCAAAGGCGGGCGAAGGTTTTACACACGAAGAGCGCGCCGCAATGCGTGAGCGAGCCACGGAGTTAAAGGCCGAGCAGCGCAAAAGTACGATTGCCAAAGGAACCGATGGAGAAAGCGATTTGCTGGCCAGAATTGCAGAGATGCCGGAATCCGATCGCATCATGGCCGAGCGGCTCCACGCTCTCATCAGGTCGATCGCGCCCTCCATCTCGCCAAGAACGTGGTACGGCATGCCGGCGTACGCGCAAAACGGCAACGTTGTCTGCTTCTTCCAGGGCGCGCATAAGTTCAAGACGAGGTATGCGACCTTGGGTTTCAGCGACAAGGCAAACCTCGATGCAGGCGCCATGTGGCCGGTCGCCTTTGCGCTCAAAGAGATGACCGACAAAGAAGCGCTGAAGATCGCTGCGCTGGTGAGGAAAGCTGTGAGGTGACAACACGCTGCAGCCCCTGGCTCACGTTCCGAGATACCGGCGAAATAAGGCGACCCTCTACCTACTGTGGCCAGCCCGCAGTTTCCGCGAGATACAAATCAGCCTTCGCCTGATGGCTGCTTGGTCGCGTACTCTTCCGGCCTGTCTCATCGCGAGCGCGGCTCCATTGATTGGTCGAACATCCAGTCGCGGTCTCGCTCCCACACAACGATTCGCTCTGGGTAAACGCGGTTCCATCGCTCATACTCCGCGCCTGCGTTGCCTGCGTTCTTGACGATCATCCTGATCGCATCTTGCCGCTGCCCGTGTGACGACGACGGCTGACTTAGTTGAACCCGCCCCACACCCACCACCGGAGCCAGCGCAGCGCAACGATCAAGACCCGCAAGACCGGTTAATGAAGCTCTGCAAGCATTTGAAAATGCTCAGCTTCTCGATTAATTGACAGTTAACCGTCAATCCGTTGACCACTCCGTCCTTTCTCTTCATAGTCGGCAAATTACCGGAATCACTTTGCCGGAGATCGCGCTCTCTCCAAATCTTCCAAACGCTGGATGGGTGAGAAGCGCCGCAACCTTCGCTATGGGGAGAGACGAAATGACGAAACGCCGGTCCATCTTATTTGCATTCGCCCTGGCCGTGACGGCGGCCACACTCGCTGCCGCCGCCACGCCCGATGTCCCGTCATCGGCGACGGCCACGGTCACGTTCCGGGGCAGTGAATATTTGCTGCGCTCCTCGCATGGCAACTCATACGATTTCACGCCCCGGGGCCAGGAGGACCTTTCGACCTTCACCGACATGCTGGAACTCAACCAATATCCCGCGGCCCATGACGAGGAGGCACTGGCCACGATCACCAGCCGGGTGCAGGCGATTGCCCAGGGCGCGAAAGCCACCATCCTGCGAACGATCTCGGTTTCTGCCGCAGGGCAAAAACCGGGCGAGCATTTCCTTGCCGTGGTGCTGCCAACCCCTCATGGTACAGATTTCGATGGCGTACGCTTCGTCCTGGTCGACAAACAAGCTGTCGGGGTGTTCTATACCCACCGGTCTTACGGCCAGTCAGCTGCCGGCAAGATAAGCGAATGGGTAACGAACAACGCCGCAGATGTTGAGCAGCAGCTTCTACACTTCGATGCCGCACGCATGGTGTCGGCCGTGAAAGTGTCCACCAGTCCGTCCCTTCCTGCTGCCGACACCGATCTGCCTGTCGGCACGATAAAAAAAGGCACGCTGACCAGTCCGCGGCTCATGAACGACACGATGCTGGGGGTTGTCGGCAAGGTAAGCACGCTGGGATGCCACAAAGTTGAGGATGTGGCACGATACGTCGTAACCCCCTTTTCAGGCGCGACCGGCTCCAGGCAGTGGCAGGAGAAGTGGCTGGTCAAGGGTTGCGGCAAACAATATCCGGTCGATATCGACTTCAAAGAGGACGGCGCAGGCGGCGCCTATTGGTCGATCGGAAAGTGATGCGCCTTCCCCTGGCCCGGACCGTTTGATGACCGAAAGTAAAATGTGTTGGCCGAATCTGCGTGCAAGGCTTTCGATGAGGCGGCCGATCTCACGAGGCGATACAGTTTCTGCGAACGTAAAAAGGACTTTCCGGTTGCCAGCCAACGCTACTGTGACGTATGTGATTGGAATCGCGGCTCTCCTGGGCTCAACGTTTGGCCCTGCGCAATCCGTACGCCCTGCGATTCCCCGCGTGTGGGATGACAAGGAAATGCGAGAACTCGAACTTCCTCTCGCGGCTCGAATTCCCGTACACCACATGCCGTCGCAATACTATTACCGCATTCCGGTGCGTCCGAATCTCAAGACCTACCCAATCTACGTTCCAGGAAAAGAACCGAGGGGCTACTGGGCGTGGTTGCAAAAACAGGAACCAAAGCCCGCATTCAATGAGGCGGACCTGCGCACGGCGGAAGACTGGATCGAGGCGGGCAAGCTCGTATTCCAGGCTCCCAAAGACTTTAATCCGGTGGATGATCCTTTTACCGACGTTCGCAACCCGAGCTGGTACGAGTTCACCGGGATACGCGGTGACAAGAATGGAATCGTGCCGTACTACCGGTACGTGATCCGCAAGAAAGGGCAGGTAGAGGTCAATTTAGACTCGTGCGCTGAATGCCATAGCCGTCTGATGCCAGATGGCACGGTGGTGAGTGGCGCCCAGGGGAACGTCCCCTTCGGCAGAGTTTGGGCGTACTTTCTTTCCCGCAGTAAGGACATCCCGCAAACCAGGTCTGCCGCCGGTATCTCGCGCCGTTTCTTTGGCGCGCCCTGGATTGAGCCCGACCCAACCGCCCCGTTATCGCAACAGACCATCGCAAATTTCGCGGCTCACCTGGCAACCATACCGCCCGGCGTCAATCCGCGTCAGGGGACCAGCGCGCTGTTTCCCACGCAGATTCCTGACCTCATCGGCGTCAGGGGTCGGCTTTATTTGGACCACACCGGGTTGCAGCAGCACCGTTCGATCGTGGACCTGATGCGCTACGACGCCATCAACAACTTCATC
Organism: uncultured Acidobacteriaceae bacterium; assembly: GCA_963834445.1. GTDB lineage: Bacteria > Acidobacteriota > Terriglobia > Terriglobales > Acidobacteriaceae > PALSA-350. The sequence goes on along the minus strand of CAWIBU010000008.1, from coordinate 127,431 downwards.
GAAGAGGTCACTGACTACAACGGTTTTCGGCCACTCTCGGGGGCGAACGGTAAGCTGCCAGACATACATGAGCTGGCCAGAGAGAGTGATTCCGCGCTCTACGCCCTGGCACTCTACATCTACTCGCTCAAGCCTCCGCCGAATTCCAATCGTTTTGACGCGCTGGCGGCCAAAGGCCAGGCCGTTTTTGAACGCGAGGGCTGCCCCGTATGCCACACCCCGCCGCTCTACACCAACAACAGCATTACCCCTGCGCTTGGGTTCGAAGTATCGGAAGAGGATCGCGCAAAATATCGGATTCTGGACCTACACGTCGGCACGGATCCGTTTCTGGCGACAAAGACTCGGCGCGGCACGGGATATTACAAGGTTCCGTCGCTGAAAGGTGTGTGGTATCGCGGGCCTTTCGAACACAACGGATCGGTCGCCACCCTGGAAGATTGGTTCGACCCGCGCCGCCTCGAGGATGACTACGTTCCCACCGGCTATCTTGGCTATGGCGTGCGGACACGCGCCATCAAAGGCCACAAGTTCGGCCTGAAATTGACGCCCGAGGAGAAAGCTGCGCTGATTGCATTCTTGAAGACCCTGTAAAGCCCGAACGGGACCGGCTGAGCCTAATAGGCCGGCGCCACACCTGTCCTCTGCACGATCGAGCGAAAGCGCCCATCGAGACTGGATAAACGACTCTATTCAGTGACGCACTACACTCGCCTGTCTGCTGCAATCGCTTCGCGGTCAACGCATTCCCGCGGTCATTGCGAAAACGCGTTAAACTGACGCCCGATGCAGAAGCGCATGCCCAGTCTCTGGACGCTCGGCGGTCTCTCCCTTCTCGAGTTGCTACGCCGCACCCTTCGTGAATCCTGGCAAGACGAGGTATTCGGCCATTGCGGGCGTATGGCCTTCTACCAGTTTCTGGCCATCTTTCCCGCGCTGCTCATCATCTTCACCTTCGTCACCCGTGTGCCTCATCTCAGCGGTCATCTGCAAGGCTCGCTGCTCGACCTTTCCACGCAGCTGTTCCCGGTACGGGTTGCGCAGCTTTTTCAGAATTTGCTGACCGACTTCCGTAACCGTCCCCGTCTTGGCCTGCGACTTTTCTCCGTAGGCGTCGCAGCGATTTGGGCGGCGCACAATGGAACCTGGGCCATGATCTATGGTCTCAACCGCGCCTACGAGATGGAAGAACGCCGCTCCTGGTGGAACCTCACCGTGACCATCGTCATGCTGACGATAGGCATGGCGGCCAGCGCGTTGTGCGCTCTCTTGCTCATCGCCGGCAGCGTTTCACTGCAACCACATCTTCAAGGGCGCCCCATCTTGCTGCGCGCGCTCGAGTGGTTGACGCTATCGCTGTCGCTTTTTTGTTCCTTTGTTCTGCTTTATCGCTTTGCTCCCGATCTGCGCCAACGCGCCCTGCGGTGGAGCGCCCCGGGTGCCGTCTGCGCGCTCATTCTGTGGCTTGCCTCCACCTTCGGCGCGCACATCTACTTCGATCGAATTAACAACTACGACCGCAGCTATGGCCCGCTGAATGGTGTCGTGATGCTGTTGCTCTGGCTCTATGCCAGCAACGGAGCCCTGTTGATCGGCGGCGAAATGAACTCAGAAATTCAAAAGGCTGAAAGCGAGACCGCCCATCTGCCCGAGGAACCGCATGTCCAAAATCTCAATGCGCCACCTGCTTGACAGCGAACGCTTGGGGGCGATTGAATCGCTCTGCAAACTTATGCGCCTCAGCTTATTGCCTCTGCTAACCGGCTCACTGCTGCTCTCCTTCCTGGGTTGCGGCAAGTCCACTCTGCCCGCGGCGCCCGGCGATGGGACAGATTGGGCGATGTATGGCAGGACCAACGACGAGCAGCGGTTCAGCCCCCTGAACCAGATCAACCAGCAGAACATTGGCCGGCTCGGCCTCGCCTGGAGTCGCGAACTGGGCACGACCCGGGGCCTGGAAGCGACGCCGCTGGTGGCAGACGGAGTGATCTACACCACGGCAGAGTGGAGCATCGCGTTGGCCGTGGATGCCAGCGACGGCAAGATCCTGTGGTTCTTCGATCCCAAAGTGGATCGCGCCCGCGCCCGCACGATTTGCTGCGATGCGGTCAATCGCGGAGTAGCTCTCTACCACGGCAAGGTGTACCTGGGCACGCTCGACGGCCGGCTGATCGCGCTCGACGCGAAGTCCGGAGCGCCTGCCTGGCAGGTCGTGATCGCCGATCAGTCGAAACCCTACGCCATTACCGGCGCCCCGCGCATCGTGAAGGGAATGGTGCTGATCGGCAATGCCGGCGCGGAGTTTGGCGTGCGCGGGTATCTCTCCGCCTACGACGCAGAAACCGGAAAGCTGATCTGGCGAACCTACACCGTGCCGGGCAATCCGGCGCAAGGCTTCGAGTCCAAAGCCCTGGAGAGCGCGGCGAAAACCTGGCACGGAAACTGGTGGGTAGCGGGTGGCGGCGGTACGCCGTGGGACACCATCGTCTATGACCCTGACCTCGATCTTGTCTACACCGGCACCGGCAATGGAACCGCGTGGTACCGCGATCTGCGCAGCCCCGGCGGGGGCGACAACCTGTATCTCGCCTGCATTCTGGCGCTGCGCCCCAGCGACGGGCAGATCGTTTGGCACTACCAGGTAACGCCGGGAGAAAACTGGGACTACGATGCGACCCAGCCTCTGATGCTGGCCGACCTGAAGATCGACGGCGCCCAGCGCAAGGTGATCATGCAGGCGTCGAAGAACGGATTCTTCTACGTTCTCGATCGCCGGACCGGGCAGTTTCTTTCCGCGAAACCGTTTGTGCGCGGCATTACCTGGGCCAGTGGAATCGATCCCACCAGCGGCCGGCCGGTGGAATTGCCCACGGCGTATCAGGGCCTGCAGCCGGTGCTGGTTTCGCCGGCGCCCGGCGGCGCGCATAACTGGTACCCGATGGCCTTCGATCCCGCCACCGGCCTGGTCTATGTGCCCGCGAGAGAAGACTCTCAGGCGTTGCACGCTCCAGACAAGGGCTGGACCTATCAGGCCAGGAGCTGGAATCGTGGCGAAGATTCTGCGTATGACGGACCACTGCTGGCCGAATTGCGCTCGCGTCCAGCCATGACGGGCCACCTGGTCGCGTGGAATCCTGTGCAGCAGCGCGCAGTGTGGAGCGTGACGCTGCCCCTGGTCGAGAGCGGTGGCGTGCTGGCGACGGCGGGGAACCTGGTCTTCCAGGGCAGGTCCGACGGAGTGCTCTGCGCCTATCGCGCCACCGACGGCAAACAGCTCTGGCAGTTCGATGCCGGCACCGGCATCATGGCGCCCCCCATTACCTACCTGCTCAAGGGCGTGCAATACGTCACAGTCATGGTTGGCTGGGGCGGGTCCGCGGGGGAAAACAACATCCCGGGCAGTGGCCCGGTCAAGCCCGGCTATGGCCGCATTCTTACGTTTGCTCTGGACGGCAAGGCAAAACTGGATGTGCCTTCGTTCGCGCATGCGGAGCCGCCGTCGCCCTCGATCCACAGCAGCGCGACGCCGGCGACGCTCCGCGAAGGCAATATCCTCTTCATGCGCTACTGCTTCTACTGTCACGGGGTTGGGGCGGTCTCGAGCTCCAGCGTTCCTGACTTGCGCTATGCCAGCGCCGCTACGCATCAGCAATTCCAGTCCATCGTGCTGGGCGGCGCTCGGCGGCAAGCCGGCATGCCGTCCTTCCAGGATGCGCTCAAGCCTGACCAGGTGCGGGCGATCGAAGCCTACATTCTGGCTTGCGCCGCCGCAGCGAAACCACCAGCCAATAAGGCGCCCTGAGCAGCCGGGAAGGGAAAGGGTGGAAGGGCAGCCGATCGCGCAGGCAGCGATCCCCGCGGGTCGAGGGGGCCAACGCCGGCGCACGATTCCCGGTTAGATAACATTCACTCGATCGACAGCGCCAACCGCCGGGACAATTTTAGGTCAGGGGTGCTTGTCATCGGGATGGGCTTCTCGAGCCCCGCGATTGCGGCTTGAAGGTGAATCCCTCATAATACGGCGATGCGCATCCTGGTAATCGGCGCCGGCGCCGTTGGGGGTTATTTTGGCGGCCGCCTGGCGGAGGCCGGCAGGGACGTCAGCTTGCTCGTACGCCCGCGGCTGGCGGAGGCGATACGGCAAAATGGCCTTCGCCTTGTGAGTCCCCATGGCAATGCGGTCTTGCAGCCGAAGCTGGTCTCGGCCGATGCGATCAGCGCTGCGTACGACCTGATCCTGTTGTGCGTCAAAGCCTATTCACTGCCGGCGGCGGTGAAAGATTTTGCCCCGGCCGTCGGCGCGGGCTCCATGATTCTTCCGTTATTGAACGGCATGCGGCACCTCGAGTTGCTGGCCGGGCAATTCGGCGAAGAGGCCGTGATCGGCGGTGTTTGCCTGATTGCTGCCGAGGTCGACCCGCCCGGCCGTATCGTGCAACTGACCCCCAGTCACCGGCTTGTCTATGGAGAGCGCAGTGGGGGCAAGTCGGCACGCATGGATGCGCTCGACGAGCAGATGCAGGGGGCGAAGTTCGAGGCCAGAACATCCGGGAACATACTGCAGGATATGTGGGAGAAGTGGGTGATGCTGGCGAGCCTGGGCGCCACCACCTGCCTCATGCGGGGCAACGTGGGCGAGGTGGAAGCGATCTCCGGCGGTGCGGAGATCGCACGAACGATTCTCGCGGAAGCGAGCGCGATCTCCGCGGCGTGCGGCTACCCGCCGGGCGCCGCGTTTTTGGCGCGGGCCGAGAAGACACTCACCGCTCATGGGTCGACGCTCACGTCATCGATGTATCGCGACATGAGCAAAAACGCGCCGGTCGAGGTGGAACAGATTCTCGGCGACCTGGTTGCGCGCGGGCGAGAGCGTGGCGTGGACATGCCGCTGCTTGCGGCTGCTTGCGTGAACCTGCGCGTCTACCAGGCGCGGGTCGATCGCACCGTTCCTCCGGAATAAACAATCGTTGCAGGTATCCGTGCGGGGAGATACGCGCCCTCATACCTCTCCTCGTCCACGTTCAACGCCGTCTCGTCAGCTCTCTCGCTGTAGCAGAATGGCCCAGTCATTGGCGTCTGGCGGGGCGGGCGAGGTCCAGGCAGGCCCGTCGACGGGGGAAAGGTCGAGCCGCTCTCCTGTCGTTGCGCTGAACCAAGATGCGCGATAGCGGCCGGGCTCGAGTTGCACCGTGGCCCGACCTCCCTTAGGCAGATAGATGGCGTAGGTCTTGCCCGGGTCAGCGAGGCAGTAGTTGCCGCTGTTCACCAACTCGTCGTGAGGATTGGTCTTCCACCAATCGAAGCCGGTGAAGAAATCAACCATGTGACCGTAGCCGAGGAACATGGTCATGGTGTCGTCGCCACGGCCGTTGAACCAACCTCCGCCCATGTCGGCGCCGACGTTGGTGCCGCGGCGAACCGTCTCTCCCGCGGTCTGGTAGGCACCGGCCATGACGATATCCCAGGCCGTACGGCGAAGCGCATCCGCGGAGTCGGATCCGGGCAGGGCCCAGTGCGGGTAGTGGTCCTCGTAGCCGTACTCCTCATTGGTTTGCGGAATGATGCGGCCGGTTTTCTCCTGCAGTTTGCGCGAGGCGAGCATCAGGCGGTGCTGATCGCGCCCCCACTCCTGATATGAAGTGAAGCCAAACCACGAGGATGCGCGGTCCTGGTGGTCGTTGCTGTTTGCCGGATGGCTGGTCGCGAGGTGCTTCCACGGATCGCGCTCCTGAATATAAACGCCCGTCTCGTGCGTCCATTTTTCGTCGCGGTAGGTGTCGAGATCGTCGCCCAGATCCCAGGTAATGTTTGAGAACGCTGCGAAGCGGGCGATGGCGTAGCGCAGGAAGCGGCGCTCGTCTTCGCCTCCCGCTTCGGGATGCACCTTGCTGTCGCCCATGTCGAGGACCAGGGAAATGACCATGTCCCGCTCGCGGGCGAACTTGAGCATCCGGTCAAAGCGTTGCCAATAGGCAAGGTTGTAGCGAGTGTAGTCGAAGCCGGGGTGCAGCGGATCGTCTGCGCTCTGCGCCATCCATGCGGCGGTTAAGACGGTGAAGTTGGGCCCGTTCATGACCGGCTCGCCGAAGAAGGTCACTGCTTCGCGTCCGGCAATGGTTACCCGGATGCGGTTCACCTTGAGGCGATGCAGGCGGTCGATGCTGAAGTCAATGACGTGGTCATCGCGCCAGTTGACCAGCCAGTAGGCGGTGGTGCCGTTGAAGAAGTAGTGTTCGCCGGTTCCTTGCCAGATAAAATGCCACGGGTATTGCGGATCGCCTGCGAGAATACCACGGCGATGCGCCTCGACTGCCTCGAACTGGCCGGTTGTGGATTGGGTGAAGTTACCCTGCTTGTAAGTGACTGAGTACTGATAACTGCCGGCGGCAGGGGGCATGAAACGGATGCGGAAAACGCTGCCATCGGCGGCATCGCAAAAACCTTCGACGTTCCAATGGCGAGCCCCGCCGGCGGTTTCGAGGGTACCGGTGAGAGAGGCGTCCGTGAAGCAGTTGCGGGCAGCGGCGGCGTGGACGTTCGCGGCTATCTCGACGAAGTCGTAGCGATCGATCTGGGCGGTGGGCTGGGTAAAGGTGACACCGGCCGGCTCGGCCCACAGCGAGGCCGTCGCGAGCGCGGCAAGAATCATCAAGACCCTGGGAAAGGTTCGTAGCATGGAGGTTTCCTCGCAGCGATCTTCAGAAAGTTGTCACCATGCACGCTAAGACTTTCCCCGCATTCAGGGTTCAACTTACGTCTGTCGCCCTTCTCGCGTTAACCCTTACGTTCCTGTCCACCACGACGAGACATAAACCAGTTGGGTACTCCGATCACATTGGCTTCCGCTACCACAGTGAACCCGAACTTCTGATAGAAAGCAACGTTTGCCAGGAGGTCGGTCTCGAGATACGCAACGGCTCCATCGGTATCCACATGCACACAGCACGCGGTTAGCAAGGCGCTTCCCACTCCCTGGCGCTGGACGCAGGGTTCGGTGGCCACCGGTCCCAGATGCCAGTGAGGCCCCGCGGGATCGCGATGCGCCCATGCATCGGCCCAATTGCGAACACGACGCGCCGTGCCGAGTGGATTGCCCAACACGACTGCGGGTAACACGCGCAGTTTTTCAAGAGAAGTCGGATGACAAAAGCCGGGCCGCGCCATACCGCAGATACCTACCAGCGCATGCTCGCGATAAGCGCCGTAAATCAACCCCCTCTGCAGGAGACTGAGCAGTACTGGCTGGAAGAACCGTTCCAATGCCTGACCCCGGCGCTCCGCGTCCGGCAAGGCAAAGGCCTGAACGTGCACGGGATTATCGCGCATCGCGCGGCCAAGGATCAGCGCTGCCGCTCGCACTTCGGTTCGTCGCAGCTGGCCCAGTCTTACGGCGCAGTTGCCTTTCATGCTGATACCCGCAATGTCCACTGACCTCGCATCCATTTATCCAGGTCATCCCTGGTTCGGTTACCTCAATTATAGGTAACTCGCCATGAGCTCAGCCGCCTCGAAGCGTGCCTGCTTTGCCGGTTTCCGAGAGCGCTTGCTTTTTAAATCTGTCCCCAAACAAACTTGTCATCCCGACCGTACCCCGGAATCCTGCTACGCGGTACTACACATATTCGCGTGTGCGGCTTTCTGTAAGGAAAGCCGCATGAAACTCGTCAACGCTATCGAACTTGACAGGAATCCGGGGGCAGTGGAGGGATCTGCGGTGCGCCTTTACCCCAAACCAAGGCCTTCCGAGTGAGCTCGCGAATTCCGCCCCACCGTTTGTGAGTCATCCACCGGTGGTGCCCAAGTGGAATGAAACCGAAAAATTTGTTTCTTACCAGGAGCGTAGTGGAGAGACCTGAACCAAGGTCCCACGGTGAGCTCGCAAATCCTGCCCACGCCATCATGTTCATCCCGACAGCTTCGTTCTTGACAGATATAAAACACGTGTTACAGAAAATAAAACACGTGTTTGAGATCCTATGTCTGCCCCGAAGCTGTCAAAGCTCGAACTACAAATCATGGAAACACATTGGACGCGCGGCGAACTATCCATTCGCGAGATTCAGGAGACATTTCCCGAAAAGTCCAGGCCGTCTTATGGAACCATCCAGATTACGATCTATCGGATGGAGGAGAAGAAGATCGTGCGCCGCACCAGGAAGGTCGGCAATTTCCACCTCTTTGCGCCGCTCATCTCCTGCGATGCCGCCCAACTGAGGTTGATCGATGAACTCGTCGCGCTCTTCGGCGGCCGCTCCCAGTTGGTCATGATGCATCTTGTCCGGTCCGGAAGGCTCAAGCTGGACGACGTCAAAGAGGCCGAGCGGGAACTCAAGAGGCTGCAGCGAAAGGACAAATCGCTATGACCGCCGAATTACTTTCTCCGATATGGGCCAGCGGGGCACGTGAGTTGTGCAATCACCTGTGGCAGTCCACGCTCTTCGTTGTTATCGTCGCGTTGCTCGCGCTCCTGCTGCGCAAGAACCAGGCGCGGATTCGTTACCGGCTGTGGATGGCGGCGTCGGTCAAGTTTCTGATCCCGTTCTCGCTATTGATCAGCCTGCAAAGCCATCTACCCTGGCCCAGTCATGCGCTGGTGCCGAAGGCCACCGCCTACGTTGCACTCGAAGCGTTCAGCCAGCCATTCCCGCAGGGTGCGCCCCGCAACACACCGATTGCCATTCCCGTTGCCCGGTCCACAGCTTCCCACGTTCCGATTCCGATCCTGCCGTCCATGCTCATAGCGGTCTGGCTGACTGGCTTCCTCACCAGGATGAGCTTTTGGTGTCTGCAGTGGAGGCGAATCTCCCGGCTGGTGCCTTCTCAACGCCCTTCACCGGGCTCAGCAATCACTTACCACGGCATTGAATGCTCGCTCCCTGCAATCGCTGGCGAAAGCAGTTGCTTCCAGTACCCTATAACCGCAGGCATCCCCTCACGCACGGCGGCCGCTATATAGCATAGTTGTTGTGGCGTTTGGACGAGACCAGTCCAGCGTCACGGATGCAGGGCCCCCGCAAGGGGGCCTGCCCACTTACTGGTTCAGATCGAAGATGTGGTTGACAACCCCTTGCGAAACAATATCGGCCACGGGAGGTTCGCAAAACGTCGAGCGCAGGTGAAGAGCCGCGTGGCCAGTCTCATAAGGTTCTTCTGCCAGAAAGCATTGTCCCGCGCGCTGTTTGTCGAAACTGGAGGGCCCCGTAGCCTCGGAGACGATATAGTAGCGCACCCTGTAAGTGCGGAGCGTCGTGACTAGATCGTCCTGGTGGCGGATGTGCATGAGGTAGCCCGGGTCCATCATCAGCCCCTCCGTCTGCACCAGCGGATCGCTCAGAAGATAGCCCGCCATCCCGGCGCCCCCACCCATGGCATAGACGCCGGGATGCGTTCCCGCAAAGGCTCGTATCTGCTGAGCGACTTTGTAGATCTCATCCATCTGTGGCTCTGCCTTATAGTGCACACGAAAAAAGAGCACCAGAGCGAGACCGTAGGCAGCGGCCCCGACCCATAGCGGCCGCTGCGAAATTCGCGCCGAACCAGGCAGCGCGAGCAGCAGCACCAACCCTGCAAGCAATGCAAAGCGCAGCGTGTAGTAATACCACCCCCATAGCGGCCAGTCGCTCACCAGCGAGAGCGCGCCCATCTGCAGATAAGGAAAAGCAGCAGCGGCCGCCAACACGGACCGTTCCCCGGGAGAAAGCTTCTTCCAGACCAGCCAGAAGGCGATCACGGCAAGCACTAGAAAAACCGCCAGGAACTTTGCGTTGAGGCCGGCGCTTTCGATCGCAGTGAGCGTCGGCCACGGGCTCGACTTCAGTTGCTTGGCTGCTCCCGAAATCGGCATCCACGTATGAAAGTACAAGCGATTGAAAACAAAGTAAGCGAGCACCAGAGGTCCGCCGCCGATTGCGAAGCCACCGATTTGACGAAGCCCAAGGCCTCGCCGCTGCTCTGGCTCGATCAGCGTGAAAAACAACAGCAACAATACGAGAAACACCGCATCCAGTCGGGATAACACGGTGAGCGCGGCCAGCAGCCCGATGCCGGCAGCACGCCCAAAAGTCCAGTGCACCGGCTGCGAACGAAAAGCCAGCAGCAGACCGAGACCCAACGGCAGCGTAAGCGTGATCTCCATTCCCTGGCAGAAAATATGAATGCACGGGATCAGAAAAACGAGCGCCAGCGCGTTGCTGAGAAATGGTCCCGTCCCCGGCCGCTCCAGCAGTTTGCGCGCGCAGAGAAACGTCGCCGCTGCAGAACCGACCCAGACCACCCACAGCCCTCGAAAGACGCCGGCCAGGCTGGCAGCGAACTTGCTGATGAAAACAAGCACAGCGAAATAAAGCGGATGGTATCCATTGGTGCGCGTGACGCCATCGAAGGTCGAGCCCAGCCCGGCCGCGACATTTTGTGCCACTTTGAGATAGTAGTAAAAATCATCCTCCACAAAGGGCATGATGCGCGTGGGATCTCGCAAGGGCGTGTAAAAGATCCACGCACTAGCCATCACAACGAAGAAGAACGTACTCGAGTTCACCAGGTCGCGCGTGCTGACCATGCTGCGGGTGCCCGGCTGCTGCCGAACACGGCTTTCAGGCAGAGAAATAGTGGAATGCATAAACCTCCTGCGTTCCGGTTATCGATCTAATTTGAAAAATACTAGCGCGAAACACGAGCAGAAGAAACTGATCAATTGTCCAGTATGGTTGAAGGTAATGTGGATTAGTTACTACAAATTGACAGCAGCTAAGTCAGTGCGCCTGTTCTGGTGTTGGATGCAGGTCTCAGATCTGAAAGATGTCTGATTGTTTTGCACCTGGTGCAGGCAGGCCTAAGAGTTCTCGTCAAGCGCTCGTAAATAGATAAATGCGTGGCTCCGCTCAGCTAGATGCCTGCGAGGTAACCTTCTGCCATGCGCAGTTCTCCCGGCGTGTCCATTTGGGACCAAAAAGGAAGCGTTTGCGCTAAGTCGTTCCTGGTCAGAGAGGAACTGTTGTTTCTATCTTCCATCTTGCTCTACTTACAGAGCAAAGCAGCGGGTATTGAATTGGCTAGCTCTTGAGTTAGCTATCGAAAGATAGGCTGCAGAAATCGCTTGGTATAACGTTCAGCTCCACTGAAACATGTTCTTTTGCGGTAAACACACGCCAGAATCTGCGCAGCGAGGTATTCATGGCGAGCGACGACCGATGAAAGTCGTGGGACCGTATCTGTGAAACCATACAGCCTGATCCGCTTCGTCACGCTCGTCTTCCAGCCCCGGTCCCGCCGGGATGTCGAAGCTTCTAACGGCGTTCCAACACGCCCTGCAGAAACGACCCTCGTTGTTCCCGGCGAGTCGGATGCATTTCGTGCGTTCCACCTGCAAGCGAAACGATCCATCTGAATTGTCTGTCCAGCGACTCCGCATTGTATTGCTTGACGGGCATCGTCCCCGTAAAAACGCTACTATCCGTGGCGCCCAATCGACCCTGTCATTCAGCACCGCCGCGGGCACGTAACGCATGTCAAGTTAGGGCATTTCATCCACCGCCTGGCCTGCGCGCGGTTGGCCTTCGTTAGGCCCTCGACCGCTGAACCCACTGAAAAGTCACCCACCCGTGACCCCAATTCGTGGTGGTCGCTGGTTGGCTGATAGCCGGTGATGGCATACCAATTCGCCTCAGTTCGTGATAACTTTGCCTGCATGAAGCGCCCGGCCCGATGGTCTCTCCCGTGTTTTTGCGAAGATATACCAAGGGCAGTTTCCGCGCGTCAGAAGGCGCCCTTTGGCATCCCGCCCGACCAGGAGAAAACGATGAGAAATCCCGCAATCCACCGCAACCCGCTGGTGTACGGCAGCTTGTTGCTGCTCCTCGGAACCATCTGCATCGCTGCTCCCCGCGCCCGGGCGCAGTCACCCGCTGATGGCCAGACTCCGGGAGCCGCCATCGACACGCAAACGCCCGGCACCACGCCCATTCCCAACCCGGCGGACAATCTGGGCCACATGGGTGGCGTCAATGCGGAGCAACAAGCCGCCATCGATAAAATGTTCGTCAAGAAGGCCATGCAGGGCAGCATCGCACAGATACAGTTGGGCGAACTCACCCTGAAAAAGAGCAACAGCGATCAGGTCAAGCAATTTGCCCGGAAAATGATAGAAGACCACACCAAGCAAAACGAGCAGATGCGGCCCGTAGCCCAGGATCTAGGGGTAGAAATCCCCACCGAAGCTTCTAAAAAAGACAAATCGCTCATCGGCAAAATGCAGGATCTCTCCGGCCCTGCCTACGATCAGGCCTACATCAAAGACATGGTGAAAGATCATAAGCAGGATCTCAGCGAATACCACATGGAGGCCTCAAACGCTCACGATCCGGGCGTTAAAGACGCCGCCATGCAAGGCAGCAAGACCATCGCCGAACACTTGCAAATGGCCCAGCAATTGGCCAAAGACCAAAACGTAAACCTGGCCAAAAAATAGCGGAGCCGCCCTCCCCTAAGCCCTGCGATTGCGGAGTGTTCTGAGGTTGATCGTGGGGTTGCGTCTCGCACCCTCAGACCAGCTCGCTGCCGCTCTCCTGGCCGGCATCGCCCAACCGTATTACTGCACGACTTGATGGGAACTAAGGTCAAAGACCAGATTGATTTCTGTTTCTACTTCGGCGGGTTGGCCGTCCAGCAGGTAAGGCTTGTAGACCCACTGTCTTACCGCTTCCAGCGACGGTTGCTGCAGCGCCGCCGGGCCGGTGAGCGCCCGCAGCCACGCTACATGACCTTCCTTATCGATAAGACAATCCAGAACCACCGTGCCCTGAAACCCGTGTAATCTGGCGGCCAACGGATAGTCGGGAGCGACCTGGCTGATGAGCCGATCCGGCGCCTGCTCCGCCAGGTAGATGCGGGGCGTGACCGGCCACGCCCCGGCGGGTACGGTCAACGCCGCGAGGCCCGCTCGACCCAGGCCTTCCAGGCTATCCACGTGAAGCGTCAGCCACGCCTTACCCTCGAGGGACTGCTTTATATCGAAGGCAAGATAGTGCCCGCGCAAGAACCGGACGTGCTCGAACATCGTTCGCTTGGCTGCGTTGGCACTCGCTGCGTAGAGCAGAACCGCGTTGGTGGGAGAAAAGCAAAAGGCCGGGGGATCATCCAGCGTGGTTGGAAAACTGCGTTTCTTGACCGCCGTACACGGTACCTTCTTCCCGCCGTAACTCTGCTGGTAATTCTCAAAGACCGTATCTTCTGAAATGTGCGGGAAGGTTGGCCCAGCGATTGTAGGGGTGATGGAACTCAGTGGCTCGCGCGGCCAGTCCCGTTGGCCGATGCGGAAAACGCCGTGGTCGGTACCAAACTCCTCGACCGAGAGCGACGGGCTGTGCAAGGCCACCCGGTACTGCTTCTCGCTGACCCGCCATTCTTCATAGGTACCTGCATCGCTGGTCGTTCCATCCCCGGCGATAACCTTGTAGGTCGCCTTCAGGTGCCACGGAATATCCAGGCCGTGCAGCCCGTTGACCTTCTTCGCGAGCTCGATTCGCTTCCTGGGATCGTCCGGGGTGGTTACATCGGGCGGAGCAGGTGCGGGGGACACCGGCGCTGCCGCCGCCTGTGCCGGAAACAGCAGAATAGACGCGACCAGAGCAAGCATCATGATGGGCCAAAACCTTAGAGATTAAGTGCATTGATCCTAGTGGACGAGCGTCGCCCGGTCTAGTCTGGAGTTTCCAGGAGAGCGAGCCCGAATAAACCCTCGTACCCTTACCTGGATATCGAAGCGCCTAAAGGCGTTCCATCACCAGATAGAGAAAAGACTGCCGTTCCCCCCAGGGGGTCAGATGCATTTCGTGTGCCTCGCTCTGCACGCGAAAGCTGCGCTCAAATTGTTTGGCCAGCGACTGCGCATCATATCTTTTAACGGGCAAGCCACTGCATTTGTCCGGACCGTCGAGTCGAAAAGTACCAACCACCAGAAGCCCTTGCGGCTTCACGGTTCGCTCAGCCAGCGCAACATACGCGGCCTGCTGTTCCCCTTCCACCAGAAAATGAAAGACGGCGCGGTCGTGCCAAACGTCATACGTTGGCAGTGCAAACTCGCTGAGAACGTCGGCCACCCGCCAGTCGATCCTGTCCCTCATCGAGGGCGCCAGGCGTTTCCGCGCGCGATCCAGGGCGGCTGGGGAAATATCGAGAACCGTACAAGCCGAAAAACCTTCCTCAACCAGCATCCCCGCCAGCGTGGAAGATCCACCCCCGATATCGATCACGCTGCTGCCCGCTCTGGCGTGGTTACGAATCAGGTCGAAGGAAACGCCAGGCGCCCCCTGGTGCCAACTCAGCGCCTCTTCCGGCTTAGCATTGTAAATCTGATCCCAGTGTTGTCCATCGCTGCGCGTCATAACCCTACTCGCGATGACCGGGCGGGGAAACCCATGCAGTTAGCAGCAGCCACAACTTTCACCTCGAAAAGCACGGCGTCCCTCGACCATGAGGATAGGGAGTGCCAGTAGCGCCGCTGCTGCATCTACCCAATGAATGTGCCAGATCGCGTTGATGGTCAGTCCCAGCAAAGTGACCGCCGCCAGATAGGCGCAGGTTGCTGACTGCGCCGCATCCGCCGCCAGGGCGCGATTATTTGTTTGCCGCGCGGTTCTGCGCTTCATCCAGGCGAGAACCGGCATAACCAGCAAAGCCGCAATCGTGATGCCGATGCCGCTGCAACTCGTCTCCGCCCCGACCTGATTGGTCAGCGCAAACAGAGCCACCAGAGCCACCACCGCTGCCAGCACGAACAGCAGCACGCCGGCCAGCCGTGCGGCGCGCTCTCGGCTCAGCGAAAACCACGGGACGATGGCCAACAGCACCACCGTTGCCGATAGCAACTCGATCAAGCTGTCGGCGCCAAACGCCAGCAGAGCGGTGCTATGCGCCGACGCGGCTCCGTAAAGAGAAACCCCGCACTCCAAAAGCATCCAGATCAGCGTGATGCTCTGCAGCCAGATAACCGTGCGCACACGCTGCCACGCCGGGGAACAGGCTGCCGCGGCCGGCGATTGGCTTTGCATCTGCGGGAACTGGGCCATACCCGAGTTTAGCGGATCGCGAACCGGAACCAACATCTGCTTCCCACGACGCGGCTTTCTGTTGCATAGTGGATAGCTGCAGGATCCGTCCCCATGTTCAGAAATTTCATGGCCGGGCTGGCCGCGATGTTTCGCAAAACCTTTGGATGGCCCTCCGGCAAGGTCTGGAGATTCATCAGGAAAATCCCGCTCTGGCTCTATAAGGGCGCCGTCCTTTCGTTCTGGTTCGCGCTCTTTCTGCTCAGTGGCGTCGAACGCCTGCTTGGCAACCCCATCGTGATGGCCACGGGAAAATTTCTGGTCGCGGCCCTCGGGATCTTTGTCTTCCTGGCGCTCTTCTCTTTCGTTGACCAAGCTCCGCGCAGGCTGCTCGCCCTGCTGACTCCCTTCCGTTACCTCTTCGCATGGGCGATCTTTCTGCAGGCCTGGACCGCGTCCATCCAAAACTGGGCGCTGCGCGGGTTTGCCGGGATGACGCTGGTCTTGCTTGCTATTCCCTTTGTCGCCTGGTTTTCGAAATTCTGGTCATTGTCGGCGCCTGTCCACTGGCTTCTGCTGGGCGTCTGTGCACTGCTGTTGACTTGCGCCTATCTGCGCGATGCCTCGCAGCGGCCCCAGCGCGTCCTGGTGGCGCAGGCGGTGCGGGCAGTCTGCCTGCCCATTGCTTTTGGCCTCGCCCTGGTGTGCTGGATGCAGGTGATCTTCAATCTCTATGATCACAATGTCCTCTCCATCCGTCTCATCGAGAACCACATCGGCTATCTTTCCGAACAAGCGGAGAAGTGGGTCAACTTCTCGCTCCCTGCCACAATCAGCCTAACCCTCAGCCTGATCGCGCTCAGCCTGATCGCCCCACGATGGAAGGCCGTGACCCGGGTGAGCCGGGGAAAAACTTTTCTTCATGCGGCGGCGGCCATGGTGGCCTGCGTGGCCAGCTTTACCTTTCTCGCGCAGGTCCCCTTCAAGTTTCAGGATTACCAGGAAACCAAAAGGCTGCGGGCAGAGCGTAAGCAGGAAGGGAACCACGCCGATCTTCGTTGGCTGGCGATGGAGTCGGTGCAGCACGCGCTTCTGGCGATGCCCCCCGAGCAACGCGCCAACAGCCGCGAGGGCATGCGCGAGATGATGTCGAAGCTGAATGAGCTGGCCCCGTACCGCGAGCACGGCCGCATCCTGGAAGCGATGGCCCAGCGGACCGTGACAGCGGCCGCTGCGGATGGGAGCACCTCCCTCGATGCCCTGAAGCAGACGGCCGGCTCCAGCCACGCAAGCCAGGGGCCGGAGTCGCCACTGCCGAAGGGCGCGGAGAGTGAGCTGCTCACCGGCGTGGGGTCGCTGTTTTCTGATCTCGTGGGCGCGGCCACACCCGAGCTGCAGGGAATGGCTGGGAAGTTTCTCGAATCCCTGGTCGACAAGGAATCCGACCGCTTCTACGAGGAGCGGATCCGTCCGGGCCTGCAGACCCGCCTTGCCGACCTGCTACCGGCTGCAACTTTGTTTACCGGCACAGCCATTGTCCGCCAGTTTGCCGCAGGCGTTGGCGAAAACGCGCCCATCGATCTCGCGGCGGAAACCAGCAAAGAGGAGCAGGAGGTGCAGCAGGAAGAGGAACGTGTTCAGTCGGAAAGTGAGCGAGCGGAGCCGGAACCCGAAGTTCTGATCGAACCTTAGCGCCGCTGCCATCGCTGAATCATCTGGCACGACTGGCCATGTCACCGTCTCTGGTAACTGATCGCTGGTGACTATAAATTTCTCAACTTAGTTCTCTACGATGTGTCCTATCACTAGGACGCCCTTGACCATCCTCTATGCGCCGGCTGCAGCTCGGCCAAAGCGAGCCCATGGAGTGCTCGCTTGGCCAGAGACCAGGGAGGCTTAGTGCGCTTAGTGCGCTTAGTGCGCACTTTTACTCCGGAATTTCCCCTCAGAAAAGAGGTCGAAGGGGGCTTAGTGCGCTTAGTGCGCTTAGTGCGCAATTTTATCCTCGAATTTTCCCGGCAGGATGCGGCCGACAAACCTTGGCCGCTGTCGCATCCTTCGCGCTTTTCGCGCAGGCTGGCATCCCCGCATGCCACTCACCAGCGGGCTATTCCGCTTCCGTGTCAGATAGGGTGAGCGATGGTGGGAGGCACTGGTGCTTAGCCGGTCACGAGCGGTACCGCAGCGTGTAAACCCTTACGAAAAAGTAACCTCTGCCGTGGACACGTAACATTGATAGTTTTATTCGCCTTGGCGATAATCACCCTGTTGAGCGGCGTTGTGCCGCCTTGGGGGTTCCCTTTGAAGTCTGCCTATGTAAACGGTATCCGCAAACTAGCTGACCTGCGCCGGGGCCAGGTCGTCCGCCTCGATGGCTCCGGCGCCGCCGTGGTCGAAGAGATCTGGACGGACGGAATCGAAGCCATTGGCCGCTTCCGTTGTCAGGATGGCCTGGTCGTACTGCTGACCGAGGCCGAAGAGTCCATGATCGGCACGCTGACCAGGCAGGTCCGTCCCCTGGTCGGCTCCGTGTGAGCGCCATCCTACCCCTTCCGGTCGAAGCCGCCTGATCGCCGGCTTTGCTCTCCTGCGCAGTGCAGAGGGAAGCGTGTATCCTCAATGGGCAGAAGAGATCCTTGCGCCAGGCCATTCCCAGCGCGCCGGGCAGCCTTCCACTGGAGATACAGCCATGCCATGCAAAGTGTTGATCGCGGCCACCCTGGCACTGCTGTTGCCGGGTTTTGCCGGGGCGCAGGAGACCGGCCCCTACAAGGTTTTGCAGATTCAGCTGACCGGCGGCGACGGCGGATTTGACTACGTCACGGCCGATCCCGACGGCCGCAATCTTTACGTCGCAAGGTCTGGGCCGGGCGGCCACATCGGCGTCTTTAACCTGGACACGCTCGCCCCGGTTGGAGACATCCCGGATGTCAGCGCGCATGGGGCAGCGGTCGACACAGTGACCGGCCATGGGTTTGCGACCTCCAAGCCAGTGACGATGTTCGACGCCAAAACCTTTGCCATCGTGAAGAAGATCGACGTGCAGGGCAATCCGGATGGATACCTCAACGACCCTTACAATCACCACTTTTACATCCTCAGCCATGCGGCGCCAAACATGACGGTGCTCGACGATAAGGATGGTTCGATCCTGGGCACCATCGATATTGGCGGGGCGCCTGAGCAGGCCGCCAGCGATGGCCACGGCAAGATCTATGTCGACATTGAAGACAAGGCCGCGATTGCGGTGATCGATGCCAACACCATGAAGATGATCGGCAAGTACGATGTGTCGAGCAAGGGCGGAGGCTGTGCCGGCCTGGCCCTGGACACGCAGAACAACATCCTCTTTGCTTCGTGTCGCGATAACAGGAACATGATCATTCTGTCGGCTACGGACGGCCACATCATCGCCGATCTTCCCACTGGCAGCGGCACAGACGGCGCCACCTTCAACCCGGCGACGATGGAGGCATTCAGCTCGCAGGGCGACGGAACACTGACCGTGGTGCAGGAGCATTCGCCCACGAGCTTCACGGTTGAGCAGACGGTGGCCACGCCGGTGCGGGCCAAGACGCTGACCCTTGATCCAAAGACCAACCGGATATTCACCATCACGGCGGAGTTTGGCCCGGCACCCACGGCGCCGCCCGCAACCTCGGGCGCGCCGCCTGCCGGTGGCCCCATGCGCGCTCCTCGCCCACCGATGATCCCGCACTCCTTCCAGATAGTCGTCATCGGCAAGTGAATCGGTGACGCACTACGCCGGGCGGTAAATTTACCCCGTGCTCAAGACGGGGGCAGTGAACGGATGAAGGCGACGAGAGCGTGCAGGTCCTCCGCTTTCATGTTGGTGATTGGCATGCCGCCATGCTGCATGCGGATTGAGTGATGGCGCAGCAGGTTCTCCAGTACATCCGCCGGCAGCAGCGAGGCTGTGCCTGCGAGGGGCGGCGCCGCCACCGTACCTTTTAAGCCTCCCGTGCCGTGGCAGCTCTCGCAGGTTGCACTCTCGAAGATCTTTTTGCCGCGCACAGCGAGCGGGCTCAGTGGCACAGGTGTGGCCGCGGCCGGCGCAACCGATGACGCGGCCGCAGCAGCTGTACCCACTACGCTGCTATTACCCCTTACCTGGGTGGCAGTCGCCGCAACTGGTGCGGAGGAAAGCCCAGACAGGTAAGCAACAAGGTCATGCAACTGCGCATCATTGACTTGCGGTGTCGGCATGCCTCCATTGCGCATCTTGCTGGTCGGGTGGCGCAGCAGATTCGGGAGCTGTTCCCCGGGGAATCGGGCAGCCACGCCAATGAGCGACGGCGCAAAGCGCGTACCGGTAGCCATGGGGCCGTGGCACGCGGCGCAACCTTGCGCCACGAAAATGGCGCGTCCCGGACTGGGCGCCGCAGCGACCACCGATTCGCTGGCAGCGGCCGGCGCTGGCACAGGCGCCGGCGCGGGCGTTGCCGCGGGCAAAGGGTTCTCGGCCGGGGCGGGTTCCACCGTGGCGCTCGTGCTGCTTGCGGTCGCTTCGACGATCGCCGCGGGCGCAGCGGGCGGCGCGCTGAGTGTGCGCAGGTAGGCAACTACCGCTGACACTTGCGCCGGTGTTCCGGCAAAGGGAGGCATGCCTCCGGCTTTCATTCTTGCATTTGGGTTTTGCAGCAGCGTTGCCAACTGTGTTGCTGAAACATTGGCGATAAGCGGAGCCATGGCCGGTGCTCGGCCACCCTCGCCGGCTGCGCCGTGACACGCGAAGCATCCGCGCTCTTCAAACAGCTGCTGCCCGGCAACCGCGGCGGTAGAAAGGGGTAGCGCATTGCTCCTTGTAGCCGTACGCGCCGAAGCCGCTCTTACGCTGGGCTCGGCGGGCGCCACGCTATAGACCGGCGGCACGTTCGCCGCGCTGGTGCCGAGCGCTCCCAGATAGGCAAGCAATGCGGTCATTTGCGCAGTTGAGATATCCACGGCCGGCATCCTGCCTGCGCGCATGGCCTCGCTCGGGTGTTGCAGCAACACGGCCAACTGCGCGTCGGGGATTTTTTGCGTTATCGCGACCAGGGCGGGCGCGATCGGTCCACCGGCCCCCGCATCGCCGTGGCAACCCGAACATCCGTGGGTCTCGAAAATGCCTCGACCTTCGGCAATCTCCGGATTGGCCGGACCGGCAGCAGGGCTGGTTACACCAGGGGACTCAGTATAAGGAACAAAGGGGGCGACGCTGTAGGCCTGCTCCTGCTTATCCTGCAGGGCGATTTGTCGCGCAGCAATGGGATCGCGCGTGTCATCCATGCGGCTCTTCGCGCCCAGGTAGACCATCCCCACCACCACGAAGGCTACCGCGAGCACCGGGATGGGTCTGCGCCACGGCCGCCGCTCCAGCCTGCGATCGAGGAAGGGCATCAGGAAGAACGCTGCTGCCAGCAGACCCGGAACCACCACCACGGCGAAAACAACCCTCGGTCCTTCCCAGTACTTCAGCCATTCGAACATCGGCAGGTAGTACCATTCCGGCCGGGGAAGAAACTGCGTGTCCGCCGGGTTCGCCAGCGGGCCCAGGGTTGCCGGGTGAAAGAAAGACAGAATGCCCAGGCCGATCATGAGCAGCAGCGCGAAGGCCATGTCCATCAACACCTGGCGCGGATAAAAACCTTCGGCGGGCAGTTTTGGTTCGATTGCATCCTCTGCGATTGGCCCGGCCGGACCAGCCTTGCGGAACAAAGCAATATGAGCTGCGATGAAGGCGAAAATCGCACCCGGAATGAGAAAAACATGGGCCACGTAGAAGCGCGACAAGGTGAGCGTACCGATGGTGTCGCCCCCGCGCAGCAGGCGCGTGAGCCAGTTACCAATCAGCGGAACCTGCCCGGCGATATTCGTGCCGACAGCGGTGGCAAAATAGGCCTTCTGATCCCAGGGCAACAGGTATCCGGTGAAACCCATGCCCAGCACCAGCAACGAAAGCACCGCGCCCGAGATCCAGAGAAGTTCGCGGCGCCCTTTGAAGGAGCCATACAGAAACGTCTGCAAAAAGTGGAGCAGGAGCACAATGATCATCGCGCTCGAGCCATAGTAGTGCAAACTGCGCAGGAACGCCCCGGCAGCCACCTGCTTCGTGATGTAGGCGACGCTGGTATGCGCCGTCTCCGCGGAAGGAACATAGTAGAACGCGAGACAAATACCGGTAATGATCTGCGAGATAAAAATAAAGATGAGCCCGGAACCGAATACATAGGCGAAGCGGGCGCCGCCTGGTATCGGTTCGTCGAGCGATTCCTTCATCAGCGCATCGACGCCCGTGCGTTTATCCAGCCAGCGAAAAAGCTTCCGGGGAAGATGGTCCTCGGCAACCGTCGAAGCGTCCTGCTTCTTATCCTTCTTGATAATTTTCACTTCGCTCCTAGCTCAACGATTCCTGGTTAGGGACGTTAGAACGGAAATACTGGAAATGCACCTGCAGCTTGCCATCCTTGACCCGGGTGGGGAGCTGATCCATTCCGCGTGGGGGAGGTCCGGCAATGCGCTGTCCGTCCGCCTGGAATTCGCCGCCGTGACAAGGGCAGACAAACCGTTCAAGACCAGCCTGCCAGGAGACGCTGCACCCCATGTGGGGGCAGATGGCGGAGAGCACTTTGAATTGTCCGTCGCCGCTGCGGTTCACATACACCGACTGCGCGGAAACTACCTCGCGCCACCCATCACGCTGCGCAAACGTGACCGTCTTGCGCACCGGCGTCTGGCCAGTCGGCAATTCCTCCACTGTGGCGATATCAGACCAATCGATCCCGCCAGTTTTGGTGTAGAGCGGATAGAGAACAAAGCGCAGCACGGGGATTGCCAGCAACGCGCCCATCCCCGCCGTGCCAATCGCCAGAAGCCCTCCGAAGAAAGACCGCCTGGTGATCACTCCATCGCTCGTCCGCGTGCTTTTATTTGTGATCGGTAGACTCTCCAAGTATTCCCCCTAAAAATTGATCCACAAGGCCAGGTACACCGTGTTGTTGTCAGAAGCATCGCGGTTGGCGCCGTCGTAGTTGGTGCTGGCGCCGTTGAATTTGAGATAGCCCGTGTAGTTGACGTTGAGGTCGATGTTCTGCACCGGCCAATAGGCGAACTGGGCGGTGTAGCCACTACTGGTCGGTCTGCCGTTGTTGCTGCCGGTTACCGGCGCTGCGGCGTAGAGCAGTGGGTCGGTGTTGCCCGTTATGCCGAAGAGGGCGCCGGTCGCGGCGTACTTGTTGGTCCAGTGATAGGTGCTGTCGAGCTTCCAGCTATTGGTATAGTTAGAGGCGGTCGATGCTCCACCAGCGGCAAAGGTGGCCGATAAGTCCGCTTTCTCATGAGTAAAGCTGCCGTGTGCGTCTAATAGATTTGCCCCGAACGGGCGTTCATACTGAAAGTCGACCGAGGGATCGACGTAGCGATCTTCCGCTCCGGATATGGCGTTAGGAAAGGAATTTACATAGATGCCATAGGTGCCTACTTCCAGGTAGTTATCCCCCCAGGTTTGCTGCCAGGCAGCGCGCCAATACGGGGCGACGCCGCTGATGTTGTACGCCTGGCCGGTCCCGGTTACGGGAGCCGGCGATCCGGCATGTTCCGATCGATACACCGTGACGTCGGTGTAGAGATGATCATTCCACATGCTGTAGGCGCCGACACCCGCTACGTCTTGCCCCAGGCCGCCATTGATAATGGGACCCGCGGTTGGGGTTACGGCGGCCCCGCTCGACAACCAGGGGAAGCCCCACGCCGGAGTGCTGTTCCAGAGGTCTTCGACGGATGGATTGTTGTTGAGGGTAATGCCGTACGCCCAATCTTTGCCCCGGAACTTGGTCTGATTGGCATAGCGAAGGTCGGTGTTGTCCATACTGAAGTGGTCGGCGTCATGCGCGTAGGTAATTTGCGCCAGGCCTCCGAAGTGGGATGCGTATCCGCCCGCGAGAAAAATACTGATCTGCTGAGGAAACCCAGCGGAATTGTTTTGCGATGCCGGTTGATTCGACTGAAAAGAAGTGTTGGAGAGCAGGATCATGGCCGACAGGGGAATGTATTTGGATAACAGCAGACTTTTGCTGTTTCCCACCTTGTCGGAAGGGCTCATATCCGTGAGCACATAACCCTTGAGTTTGAAATTGCGCCCAAAGGCTGTCAGCTCCGGTGGATTACTGTGACAAACATTGCAGGAGAGGCCGGTTTGGCGAGCAAAACTCGGAACGGCCTGCGCCCTCTGCCCGCTCAAAAGAACTAGCAGCGGCGTAGCCATCAGCAGCAATCTCTTCATGGTGATTCTTTATCCCTTCCATCCAATGCCGAGCTTTCGTGCGGCCATCTCATTTGCGATGGCGCCCTGTCGATGGCCTGATTGAAGGAATATTCTGAATGAGAAAGGCTGGAAATGATGTGATATCGGTCACATCAAATGGGGACTAGCAGCAATCGGCTAAGCGTAGTCCTCGCGTTGAATGCCGAGCTTCTTGAGTTTGGAGTTCAATGTCGTCCGCTTGAGACCGAGTCTCTCGGCCGCTCCGCCCGGACCACCAATCATTCCCTTCGCTTCCCGGAGAACGCGTAGGATATGCTCGCGCTCCGCGGTGTGAAAGTCAGCCAGCAGTGGAGCGCCGCCCCGCTCTTCCACCCGTTCCAATTCGGCCAGCGGAGCACGCAGCACCGATCCAGAAGTAAGAATCACCGCTCGTTCAATGAAGTTCTCCAACTCCCGCACATTACCCGGCCATGGCCACGCAATGAGCGCCGCCATGGTTTCTTTTGGAATCGTAGTGATCGGCCGGTTCATGCGCCGGGCATGCTTGTGAACGAAGTAATTTACCAGCAGGGGAATGTCCGAAGACCGCGTCCGCAACGGGGGCAGCGTAAGGGGAAATACTTTGAGACGATAATAGAGATCGCTGCGAAACTCCCCGGTCTTGACCATCGCCGTCAGGTCGCGGTTGGTGGCGGCAATGAGGCGAACATCCACGGGAATGGTTCTGCGCCCACCCAGACGTTCAATCTCTTTCTCCTGCAGGGCACGCAGCAGTTTGGGCTGTAGTTCCAGAGGCAGGTCGCCTATCTCGTCGAGGAAGAGCGTGCCCATGTGAGCCAGCTCCAGCCGCCCGATTCGTTGCGAGATGGCGCCGGAGAAGGCTCCTTTCTCGTGCCCGAAGAGTTCGCTCTCTAACAACCCGAAGGGAATGGCCGAGCAATTCAGCTTAACGAACGTTCGCTCGCGGCGTGGGCTGATGGTATGAATTGACCGCGCGATCAGCTCTTTGCCGGTGCCGGTCTCACCCAGTATCAGCACGGTCGCATTGGTCGGAGCTACGGTTTCCACCTGCTTCAACACTACCTTCAGGCCATGGTGTTCGCCGACAATCTCCGCAAAGTTGTACTCGGTGCGCAGCTCCTCTTCGAGGTAGCGTTTCTCCTGTTGCAGCTTGCCGCTCAGCTCCACAATCCGTTGAAAGCTGTGGTCGATCTTGATGGTGCCGGCAATCTGACTGGCCGCCTGCAAAAGCGTGTCACGAAGATATTGGTCGAAGACGGTCTCGTGATGGTTCCCGATGAACAGAGTGCCAATCACTTCACCGCGACAATTCAGGGGAACCCAACAACCTGACTGGATGCCGGCTCGCAACTGTTGCGTGGCCGCGAAGCCGCTCTTCTCGTTGATCTGCGACATGAGCAAGGGTTCCTGGTGCAGGAATACCCATCCCTCGGGGGTTCCTTCGACGGGCAGCGTCGTTTCTCGAGGAAAGGTCTCTTCCCTGGCCGAGAGTAGCTTCTGCACCAGCAGCTGATCGCCGCTGGTGGGGTCATACAGCGCAATGGCGGTTACGTCATGAGGGATCAGGCGCTGAAGACTGGCTTCGATTGCCGTCAGCATCTGACCGATGTCAGGGTTAGCCAGCAGCGCTTTGCTTAGCTCGAGCACCAGTGACTCCTCGGCGCTTTTGCGGTTGGTAAAGTCGCGGGTGACTTTTGAAAATCCGATGAGCTGACCCTCTTGCCCGCGCAAGGCGGTGATGATCACGTTGGCCCAGAACCGTGAGCCGTCTTTGCGCAGGCGCCAGCCTTCGTCTTCGAATCTGCCCTCCGCCGCGGCTACCTCCAACTCGTGTTGCGGCTTGCCGCGATCGATGCTTTCCTGTGGGTAGAACCGCGAAAAATGCTGCCCCAGAATTTCTGCCGTATGGTATCCCTTGATCCGTTGCGCGCCAGAATTCCAGGTGGCGATGGTTCCGTCTGGAGCGAGCATGAAGATTGCGTAGTCCGTGGCGCCTTCGATGAGAAGGCGAAAATGCTCTTGGCTGCGGCGTAGTTCAAGCTCTATCTGCTTGCGTTCCGTGATGTCGCGCACCACGGTCAGGGTGCTTGTCGCGCTGCCGGTCTCTACCGGGCTAAGCATGATGTCGACCGGGAATTCGGCCCCGTCCTTGCGTCGTCCGTACAGTTCGAGGCCGGTGCCCATGGGGCGAGCGCTGGGCGCAGCGGAATAGGCGGCGCGATGCTGGGGATGGCGCCCGCGAAGCCTCTCAGGTATCAGGATCTCGATCGGGCTCCCGACCAGTTCATTCTCTGAGTAGCCGAACAGCTTTTCCGCAGCGGGATTGGCCGCGGAGATTCGGCCATCGACGCCGGCTACGAAGATTGCATCCGGCGACGCCAGATACAACTGTTTGAACAGCGCCAGCGCATGCTCACCGGCGTCTGTTTTGGCCAGGTAGGTCGTCATCCTTAGCCCCTTTTTCCGAGTCATTTCCAGACACGAACATCGTAAGGATACTCGGAAATGGGCCTATCAGTCGCCGCTCATGGCTAACAGCGCCGCCCGGTTGGGGATAAACGCGGTCGCTCCGTTCAGGATCACGAGATGCTTTTGCCTGAATTCACCCAAAGTCCGGGTGACGGTTTCGCGGGTCGAACCGACGCATTCGGCAATCTGCTCGTGGGTCAGGTGCATTCGGATGCGGGCTGGCTCCACGGTCTGCCTTTCTTCGCTGGACCAGTGCAGAAACAAACGAGCCAGTTTTTCATGGGCGTTGCTCGACAAGGCCACGGTCCGCAGTTGTTCACAGGCCTGCGCGTATTGCGCATTCAGTTGCCTGGTCACCGCCTGGTACACCTCAGGAAACCGGTGGGCGAAGGCAAGAAAGTCTTCACGAGAAATAAACGAAACCTGCGATGCATACAGTGCTTCCGCGGTGACCTCGTAGGCGGTGCCCGCCATCGACGCGCTCAAGCCAAGGATCTCGCCTGGCCCGGCAAGTTGCAGAATCAGGGTCTTGCCTCCCCGGGCACTGACCGAGAGTTTGATCGTTCCCGAGCAGACCAGGAAAATTCCTATGGCTGCTTCGTTCTCGATGAATAAACGGGCACCCGCCACGTGCGAACCGGAGTGCTTGATGGATTGAAAATCTTTCTCAGCAGCGGGTGACAGATGGCACAGAAAGCCGCTCTCCTTCAGTTTGCAGCTCGTGCACGGCGAGCTCGATGATTGTCTATTTGCTGGCTGCATACTATTTCTCCTCTGTCGCGAGCGACGCTGTGTTGGTGGCCTGGTTGGCAAAATACTGAGTCAAGGGCGAATCCCAGATAACCTCTGCGCCGGTGGCCTGCACAATCTCCCGCAGAATTTGTGTGCCCGCTCTATCCGCAAACGTGACCTCGCAAATGTCCACGCGCAACGGCTTCTGTCTCGTCGGCGCCCACAAATCCTGCCAGGTCCTTTCCAGCTCCCGGGCCCACGCCCCCACCAGCTTGCCTTCAAGCTTCAGCGTGGCTACGGGTAGATCCCCGTTCATCGAAATTTTCAGCACTAGTCGTCACCCCTTGCCCGTTGATAAGGCAAGCTGGATGCCAAACCGGGGCCAATGGGGCCGCAATGCGGCAGCATATTGAACAGAAAAGACTTAATTTCAAAATGGGAATAAGGAGGCGGGTATCTGTAGCGAGACGAGACGATGGCGGGAGACGAAATAGAACCGCGGAGACGAAAGTTTCGTCTCCGCGGCAACCTGCAGGCTGTAGCAGGCTCAGTGAGCGCTCTTGACTACACGAACGGCGGCCACGGAGCCCTGACTGTGATGAGAATCACTCCGGGAACCCGGGTCTTCACACGCCAAGACTGAAGGCGGAAGCCCGCTCGATGACCTTGAGCATCTGCCGTTGCAGGAAGTACATCGTGAGTAGCATCTGCAACCCCATGAACAGGGCGAAGGCGGCGATCACAGCCAGGGAATCACGATTGTCTGCGGCGGCGACCTGCTGTAGCGCGCCGCCGAAAGCGAGCGCAACGCCGGCTAGCACGTAAATCACCAGGTGCTCACCAGTGCTGCCGTCCCACGATCTGGCAAAGTAGAGTTTGGCTGTGCCCAGCAGGAGCGCATAGATCGCGAGCACATAACACAGGATCTGGATCGTAGCGCCTGGATAAAAAATCAATAGTAAGCAGCAGAGGGCTACCGAGGTACTCACCAACAGCACGCCGCGTAATCGTTTTGTCTGGCGCCACCCGAGGCCGACCACGCACAGCCAATCGACCCCGGCGATCAGCAGCAAAGACCCTGCTACCAGCAGCGCCGCGAGGGCGCCGCCCAGCACATAGAAGAACAGGTTTGTCATCATCGCCCGAATGTAGAAGAGCGCCAGCCCGAGCCCGAGCATGATGCACCCGTGCATGGTCATCAGCCGCATGCGAGTCTGTTCCTTGAGCCTTGTCATCTGTTTCACCTGCTAGCGGATACTTTGAGTCGTGGAGAACAGGCGGCTATCGGCGCCCGGCCGTGCAGCGCATTTGCCGCGAAGCGTGAACGTGGGGCATGGCGCCTCGGCGATCACCTGGTAGGCGATGCCTGTGCGGAAGGCTGCGACCGCGCGCGACGCAGGCAGTGCGCCCAGCACCAGCACCTCTGGCTGCAGAGCCGAGCACTCAGCAAGAATCTCTTCTGCCGGTTGGCCATAGCGAATCCGCAGCCGGGGAATTTGCCTGGCTGACTGAACGCTTTTTAGCATCTCGTCAATCTCCGGAACCACCCGCAGGTTGACGCCGTCATCCAGGTGATGCTGCTCCATCACGTGCAGCACAGTGAGTTCAGCGCTGAGTTCAGTCGCAAGATCAGCGGCAAACCGGACGCTCGTTTCGGCGTGATGATGCATCGAGGTAGCAAACAAGACCCTGCGCGGGTTGTTGCCGGGAATGGGGTGGTAATGGGGACCGACGGTGCACACGGGAATATCCAGACTGCGAATCAGCTGTTCGGCCACCGATCCGAGCACCAGCTTAGTCAACCTGTTCTTGCCTGTGGTGCCGATAAGCAGACGTTCGATTTGGTGTTGGTGCACAAAGTCGATCACCTGTTCAATTGGGTACCGATCGCGAATCTCATAGCCACAGGGCACATTCTGTTGGCGAAGCGTCGCGGTCAAGGTGGCGAGAGTGGCTTCTGCCTTACGGAATATCGTTTCCTGCCGCAGCAAAGGATGGGTGTTCAAGTCATTCGTGTTGCCGGGACCGAGGACGTGGAGTAGCCAAAGCATGGCGTCCGCCGCTTTGGCCTGCTCGATCGCTACCGGGAGCAGGGAACCCAGGTCGTGCAGGTCGGTAGCTACCAGGATCTGGTAACGACAGGTATTAATCATGGCAGTCTCCTGTGAAGCAAGTGTCGTGGTGTGGCAGAACGTATCTCTCTATCAGCAGAATGTGCTTCGATAAGCGGCAGGTCTGTGATGACGATCACCTTGCGTGAGCGTGGCCAGTGAGGTAACCGATGTGACGGCCGTCACGGTGGAATGCTTTGCCGTGAGCGAGACTCAAGCAGAGGGAAATGCGATGAATGCAGATGTGTTGCGATTCAAGACGATCGCCCTGGCCACCGACCTGAGCGAAGCATCCTGCTCCGCGCTGCACTATGCCCGCACGTTGGCGCAGATGTATCAGGCGACACTGGTGCTGATTCACGTCATCGACCCGCTTGCCTACGCGTTTCCCAAGGGAGCACCGAGCGCATTTGCCGCCGACGCAGCCGCGGGTGCTGAATTAAAGCGGATCGAAAGGGAAACCTCGGCACTGGGCATTCCTGTTCATTCTGTCATCGAGAGTGGCACGGTCTGCGAGCGGATCCTTGAGTCGGTCAAGGACCATCACGCAGACTTGCTGGTATTAGGAACACGTGCCACCACCCAGGCCGGCCGCGTTGCGCTGGGTACGGTCGCTCGTCAGCTGCTGGCCAGATCGCGTTGCCCGATCATCACCGTCTCGCCTGAGGCAGAGAAGGCCTTACCGTGGGCCGGGTGTTGGCGGCGTGTGCTCGTGGCCACCGATTTCTCACCCGCTTCTATCCGAGCCATACGATGCGCTCACCAGGTGGCTCTGCGTCAGTTGATACTTTTGCATGTTTGCGAACCTCTCCAGAACCAGAAATGTTCGCTTCACCAGGAGCGCTTGCGCTTCCTCGCTCCATTCAACGAATCGCACACGGTTCCCGTAGAGCACATTGTGGCCACGGGTGTGGCTGCTGAGTGGATCGCTCAATACGCCCGGAAGTTCGCGGTCGATTTGGTTGTACTTGGTTCGCCGGAAAACGAACTAAGCGAAGAAGACTTTTGTACGAGCACGGTGTTGCAGGTGATTTCCAGGGTCAAATGTCCAGTACTCTGCCTGCCCTTCGAGCCGCAAACGAAGGCGCGACGGTCCGCAATCGAGGGGACAGAGAGCGCCGGGATAAACCGGCACATTGTAGGGGATGGAAGAGCCCTACGGAAAAGGAGAAGCGACTCCATTCTGGCCTCGAGTCTTGCCTGTGATCTCGTGAGGGATTGTAGCGAAGCGTAGACAGAGGGCTGGCGGGCGGGATGATTGAGCTCCGAAAACATGCAACCGAGTGCCGACCCCTTTCTGTCGGTGGGAAGGCAACATCAGCGGCTGCGATAATCGCGAGTGGCCGCTGGGCTCGGCGTAGTCGAAGAGTCCATGCACGTCAGCACACAGTGTGCACGAGAACCGGGAGACCTCCAGAGTGTCTGCGCGAGCAGACCGGTCCGGGAAGGTGAAAGATCCATCATCCGGGCATGTACGTTTTGGAGGGTTCGGACTGCGCCATAGTACCTATGAAGCTGACGAACAACGAAGGTAAGACTTCCGCGGAGCCAGCGGAGGGAAGGGCGCAGACCAAGGAGAACGACGCCCAGCCACACACGCAACCGACACAGGGCGGAGCACGTGTGTCCCAGGGGTTAGGCGGCGTGCGCCAGAAGGCGCGGTCAAGTAAGCAGGAACGGTTCACCGCTTTGCTGCACCATCTCACGATCGACTTACTGCGGGAGAGCTTCTTCGCCTTACAGCGGAGCGCAGCACCCGGAGTAGACGGAG
Organism: uncultured Acidobacteriaceae bacterium; assembly: GCA_963834445.1. Lineage (GTDB taxonomy): Bacteria > Acidobacteriota > Terriglobia > Terriglobales > Acidobacteriaceae > PALSA-350. The sequence continues at coordinate 97,020 of CAWIBU010000008.1, read as the reverse complement.
TGAGCTGGCAACAGTATGAGCAAGGTCTGGAGGCTCGGCTTGCCGAACTCCATGACCGAGTTCACCGTGGAGCGTACAGGGCGCAAGCCTCGCGAAGAGTGTACATACCGAAGGCCGATGGCCGGCAACGACCATTGGGCATCGCCTCGCTGGAAGACAAGATCGTCCAGCAGGCGGTGGTCACGATCCTCAATCAGATATACGAGGCGGACTTTCGGGGCTTTTCGTATGGGTTTCGCCCGGGACGCAGCCCTCATCAGGCGCTGGATGCGCTGAACGTGGGCATCGAACGGAAGCGAGTGAACTGGATACTCGATGCGGATATTCGTGGATTCTTCGATAACTTGAGCCACGAGTGGATGATGAAGTTCGTCGAGCATCGAGTGGCCGACACACGCATTCTTCGGCTGATACGTAAGTGGCTGAAGGCTGGTGTGACGGACGAAGGTACGTGGTCAGAGACGACGGCAGGCACGCCGCAGGGAGCGGTGATTTCACCGCTTTTGGCGAACGTGTATCTGCACTATGTGTTCGACCTTTGGGTTGAGGCATGGCGCCGGAAGGTGGCGAGCGGAGAGATGGTGTTTGTCCGCTACGCTGACGATCTGGTGGTCGGCTTTGAGCGACGTGAAGAGGCTGAGCGGTTCCTGAGAGAGTTTCGAGAACGGCTGGCGCACTTCGCGTTGGAACTCCATCCGGAGAAGACGCGACTGATCGAGTTCGGTCGGTTCGCGCAGGTCAATCGGCAACAGCGTGGGGAAGGCAAGCCGGAGACGTTCACGTTTCTTGGGTTTACGCACTACTGTGCGACGACCTCCAACGGCTATTTCGTTACACGGCGCAGGACTGTGCCCAAGCGGATGCGCGCGACGCTTCATTCCATTAAAGCGAAGCTTCGTGAGCGGATGCATGAGCCGGTCAACGCGGTGGGCGCGTGGCTGAAGCGTGTGGTCAGTGGCTATTACCGATACCATGCGGTTCCGGAAAACCAGCGGGCGTTATGGCGGTTCCGTGATCGGTTGTGCGATCTGTGGCGGTCGATGCTTGGTCGTCGCAGTCAGCGCAGCCGACCGAGTTGGGTCCGCATTCGTCCGACCTTCGATCGATGGATACCTCGTCCTCGCATCCTGCATCCTTTTCCCAGCGCACGTTTTGACGCTACTCATCCGAGGTAGGAGCCGTGTGCGGTAGTGCCGCTCGCACGGATCTGTACGGGGGGCAGCTAGCGATAGCTGTCCCTACCGTGACCAAGCATGGCACAGGTTGGCATTTAACCGCTCAGTCAGTTCCGAACGCCGCCTGCGTGGTCGATCCGAAGGATGTGTTCAGCGTGCCACGTTGGGATGGTTGAGCAGGTTGAAGGACTATTACCCTGTGCCAGTTGGTGGTCAAGCGAGTCGTCACAAGCGCGTCGCGGCTGCGTTTGCCTGCTGCTCCCATCTCGGAACGTTCACGCCGACGATGATGAGCCACAGAGTCAAGGATGCTTCAGCAATCCCTGCAGGCAACATGATGTAGGGAAAGATATGGACACCAATCGCGGGTGGAATAGCAGTCGCGAAAATGCTGGTCAGATAACCCACTCCACCAATTGCCAGCGCTAGCCCTATAATGCGGGGAAAGAAGGTCGATTTGAAGATAAGGTATCCGACGACAAGACAGTGAAAACCAAAGAATACCAATGCGATGTCGAAGCCGAACGTGCGCAGCCTGATGAACGCGAGCGCCAGCGCCCGCAATTGATCGGGCCTGAACGCACTCAGGAAATCTGCGCCACTCAGGAAAACCAAGGGTGCGAAGTGGTTGAGCATATTGGCGCTGGCGATCGCCACAAAAACTAGCCTGAAGAACGTCGCCAACAGAGCGACACTCCTGCTGACTGGCTTAAGCAGCACATAGAAGATTGACGCAACACCAACATCGCAGGCATACACGAGCAGTTGGGCGGCGCCCCCGAAAACATAGAGAGGCTTGGCGGCCAGGATCTTGGTGGCAGTCGGCAACGCTGCGTCACCGAGCATCATTCCCGAAGGCGCTGCAGCGAAGGGAAGAAACAGGCCCCCCAGAATGATCAGCAAGTAAAGTAAACCGCCGATTCTGGCTTGCAAACGCGGCGAAGCTGTCTCTTGGTTCATACTCTTTCTGTCCTCCTCACGCGAAGTACGGCGTAGCTCTCCACGACAGCCGGATAACCCAGTCTATAGGGTGTGTAGAGGGTGAACCGGTAAGCAGTGGCCGCACTTCTCCGCTCCCATCCGCCGCACTTGCAAGTCAACCCAATCCGAGAACCTCAGAATTCGTAGTCCAGCGAGAATTGCACTCTGCGCGCCGTGGCGGTGGCGATTGGACTGGAAAAGCCGAACGCCGCCTGCGTGGCTGATCCAAAGGATGTGTTCAGCAGTGCCACATTGGGATGGTTGAGCAGGTTGAAAGACTCGACCACCACATCCAGATGGCCGCCTTCGATCGGGATCATTTTCAAGACGCGCAGATCGACATCAACATTCACCGGCGTTGCCAGCGCGTTCCTGCTGTATCCGAAAGGACGCGAGGTGAAGGGGAAGATATGTTGACGATCGCTGTCGAGCCCGGTTAGCGGGTTCGCGCGAAAGCCGCTGGCGATGCTGACGATGGGCGCGAACTCCAGCCCATTCAGTGCTTTCATCAGCGGGCCGGGGTTCGCATTGCGGGCGGCATCTGCCGGGTCGCCCAGATCGGGGCCGATGAGCCAAAGACCACTCAGCGTGAAGCGCTGCCGCTGGTCTTCAAGGGATAACCCGCGCTCATCGCGCAATGCGTATGGATTCTGGGGCTGCTCCGTGTCATAGGATGCGTTGTCGATGGTCTTTGAGAAGGTGTAGCCCGCCAGAATCTGCAGGTTGTCCTGGAATTGCCGGTTGAGCGTTATGGTTGCGCCGTTGTATGCAGAGTTCGCCGAACTGGCGAACTGGTTGATCGCATCGTAGGCCCCGTCGAGACGCGCTGTGGTGAACACTGGCCGTCCGAGCTGCTGTGGAGTTGGGGACGAGATGCCGGCCGCCGCCGCATTTACCGGAGTCAGCAGCACCGGTGGCGGAAGATTGATGTTGCTGGTGCGCCCCAGCTTGATGCCGTGGACATATTGATACTCCGCGGTGAGTGTGGTCTGCAGTGGCAAGGCTTGTTCGACGCTGAAGGACGCCACTTCACTGTAGGGATTGCGCAGCCCTGGTTGCGCACGCCATATGCTGGGCGCGACCCCCGGCACTGAGCCGACATGGCCGCTTTGGTAGACGGCCGCCGCTGCAGCATCTTCTATGGTCTGGCTAAAGCCGTGCGGGCCGTCCAACGTGAGCAGGCGATCGATGGTTGCCAGTTGGAACCGATCGTAGAAGATACCGAACCCGCTACGCACCACCAGTGTTTTCCACGGTGTCCATGCCAGTCCGAAACGGGGGCTGAAGTTCAATGGATTTTGCGGCAGCGTTGCCGGCAAGCGGTTGTAGTCGTACCGCAGACCGTAGTCGAGCGTGAGCGAAGCAGATGGCGTCCAGTGGTCTTGCGCAAATCCAGCAAATCGCACTTCGCTCAGATTCGTGTCAAAGTTGGCAAAGCTCTGGGAAAAGAAGTCGGCGTCCCCTGCCTGCAGGGCAGGGAGGCCGGCGAAGGCAAAAAAGCCCTGAGAACCATCTGTCACCTGGCTTCGCAAAGCCACATGGTCAGCGCGTCCCCCGACTTGAAAGAGATGCTGATGCCGCTGCAGTGAGAGGGAGTCGGCAAACTCCAGATGGGTCTCAAAACGCCGGTCATTGCCTGTATACGGCGTCCCAAAGAGCGCGATGCCGGGCAGCACAACACCCGGGCCGGCTGTCTGATTGGTTCGCTCCACCGCTCGCCGTTGCGCGATCTCGAAGCTCAGCCTGTTTAACAGAGTGGTGTTGTACGCGGAGGTCAACGTTCCGTTGAGGCTGTTATCGGCGACGAATGAGGAGCCTCTTGCGGTGCGATCCGTTAACTCATCGGTGTGAAAGGCGTCGCTGACGTTGCGGGCGTTGGTGAAGGCATAACGCAGCATGATTGCCTGGCGCGTGGTGAGGCTCCTGTCCAAGCGGCTTGAGAGCTCAGTCTCCTGATCGATGGTGGGAAAGAAACCGCCCTGCAGGGTAAGGTGTTGCAGCGGCCCATATTGTTGCAGCGCGCCATTGATCGCGCTCAGGGTGGCGGGGGTGAGATCGTTGGTATCTTCTCCCCGCGCAAGTTCCTGTTCCGCGGCGACGTAGTAGAACATCTTGTCCCTTTGCAAGGGTCCTCCGAGCGCGACCCCGGCCCGCACTCGGCTTTCATCCGGCTTATGAGGATAGAGTCCCAGCGGAGGTGTTCCATTCAGCGCGCCATTCTGCACAAACGTAAACGCATCTCCGTGGATACGGTTCGAGCCTGAGCGGGTTTTTACGTCGATGGAACCTCCGGCGCCGCCGCCTGACTCGGCCGCAAATCCATGATTGACGATTTGAAAGTCGCTGATGGCCTCTGGTGATAGCTGGGTGCGGCTGCCGCCGCTGTATTCATCGTTGTCATTCACCTGGTCAAGGTAGACCGCGTTGCTGCCTGGTCGAAGTCCCCCGAAGCTAAAGCTGCCCGTGCTTTGGCTGAGGCCTGCTTGCAGGAGCGCGGGATTGGCGGCCGCAACCTGCGGTGAGAGCAGGACGAAGGTTAGATAGTTGCGGCTGGGAATGGGAAGTTCTTCCACCCGGTCGCGATCGATATTCACCACCGAGGAGGTTTGCGCGGGATCGAACGTGACCGGCGCTGCGGAAACATTTACGGTCTGCTGTGTGCCGGCGAGGGCAAGTTGCATATCGACACGCGTGGTGCGGCCGATCGCTACGATGACCGACGGCTGTTCGCACAGCGCGAATCCGGTCGCGGAGGCTTTTAGCCTGTACTCGCCGCTCGGTAGCTCTGTCAGCAGGAAATAGCCATCCGCGGAAGTGAGCGTGGTGCGCTCCGGGCGGTCGGCAGCGGAGAGAACCACCACGGCGTTGGGAATCGCGTTTCCGTCATGGGAGGTTACGGTTCCGGTCACGGTACCGCTGCTACTGGTTTGAGCATGAGCAGTGAAGACGCAAGCCCCCCAGGATAGGAGCAGCGTTACGCTTCGAAGGACCTTCGGCATAGGGTAAGTCTCCCGAGATAAGTAGCCGATGCTGGGCGCAGGGGCGCGCCAGTTCGCAGGGATGCGCGACGACGCGCATCCCCGAGGGCACAGTTATCCCGGGGATCAGATGAGGAGTGGAGCGTTGACGCGCGGAGGAATGAGCATCGGCCTACCGGCGGGCGCCAGGAGCGACGGCCAACAAGCGGCGGACAAAAAGGAGCGCATCGCGGCCAAGGAAACCAGCAGCGAGCGCGCCGCCAGGAGCGCGCACACCAGAAGCACGAGGCAGAGGGCGAAGATGAGTGCGAAGAAACCGAATTCTGTGTCGTTGGCAAGGCCGGGCGCATCCCAACGATCGAAGCACTCCAGCAGCGGCGCAAGGAACGTCACCACTAGCAACAGAAGTGTCCCGACCTGGAGCAAACGCTGCACCCACTGACTATACCGGAAACGTCTTAGACCTTCCTCATGGTTGCACGCGGGGCTGCACGGTAACGGCAGTTGTCACTCCGCCCGAAGAGCCTCGACCGGGTCCACCTCGGTCGCGCGCCGCGCCGGAAGGTAAGCTGCCATGAGGCCACTCGCCAGAAGCAAGGCTACCGCGCCCGCCAGGGTCGAGCCATCGTGCGCGCTGACGCCGTATAGAAAGCCGCGCACCAGTCTTCCCGAGATCAGCGTCAGGGCCGAACCAACGACCACGCCGGTCAGCAGCATCGCGCCTGCCTGGCGCATCACCAGCCATAGCAAATTGCCCCGGCGCGCGCCGAGCGCGATGCGCACGCCCAATTCCCGCCTTCGCTGGGTTACGACATAGGCCAGAAGTCCATAGAGTCCCGCCACGCACAGCAGCAACGCCGATCCACCGAAGATCTCAAGCACGTGCGCTGCCAGCCGCTGGCTGGCATAGGAATCCTCCACGACCTGGTCCATCGTGGTTATCGTTGCGTTGTGAAACTCCGGACTTGCCTGGCGCAGAATGTCTCGCAGCTCAGGGATCAATTCCACGATCGGGCGCTCTGTCCGCATGGCCACATCCATGGTGATGCCATCCATTGGCATGTAGAAATTTGCGTCGGGGGTGAGCTGGGGAATCGCGACCTCCACCTCCGGCTGCGCTGCATCGGCCACCCGGCTCTGCCGCTCGTCATCGAGAATGCCCACTATCTGCATGGGCGCATTCTTTCTCAGCTCAAGAAGCTTTGTTCCCAAAATCGCCGCCGGGTCGTGCTGGTTGGGCGCGTACAAGCGTGCGAACGCCTGGTTCACCACCACCACCGGCTGTGACGTAGAGGTATCCTCGTTGTTAAAGAAACGTCCCGCCGCCATGCGGAATCCAAACACCTGTTGCATCCCAGGGCTCACGGCCTTGATGAACGCAACAATGGGAGTTCCATTCATCCGAAGTTCCAGCCGGAGCACGCGTGTCTGGCTCAGCGGAACTTCGCTCACCAGCGCGGCGCTTTCTACCCCGTGTAAATGCTGCACGCGCTGCAGCAAGGGTTCATACAGCACTTGCGTCATGTTTCTGCCGGCAAATCGAAACGCAGGAATATTCAGATCGGCGACGATGATGTGATCGGTGCGGTAGCCCAGCGGCACGTGGCGCAGGCGGTAGATCGTCTGCAGCAGCAGCCCGCACGCCGCCACCAGCACCAGCGACATCGCCACTTCAGCGGCCACCAGCGCGCTGCGCAGTTGATGATGCCGCCGGCCCATGCCGGTCTGCATCCCACCCTGCTTCAACGCCGGTTCGATGGGAGCGCGTACCGCGAGGAGGGCCGGCCAGGCGGTCGACAGCATCGCCGAGAACACCGTGAGCGCCAGCAACACCAGAAGCAGGGAAGCGCTCGGTCTGGCCGGCGCGGCTACCGGCAATTGCCGGCTCAGTTCGTGCGCCAGCAGCTTCACGGATCCGATTGCCAGGGTGAACCCGATGAGCCCTGCCGCTGCGCTCAGCACCAGGCCCTCGACCATCATCTGCTGCACCACCCGCCAGCGGCTCGCGCCCAGTGCACCGCGCATCGCGATCTCCCGCTGCCGGGCCATGCTTCGCGCCAGCAACAAATTGGTCGCATTCACGCCGGCAATCAGCCACAGCACGCCCGCCGCCGCCAACAGTGCTAACAGCGCCTTGCGCACATCGGCGTCTACCAGCCAACTTCCGTATTTCTCAATCGATATCGCATTGCGGCTCCGGCGGATGTTGGGATCTGTATACCTGGCCGCGACCCCCTTCTGAATGAGGGTCATCTCTGCCCCGGCAGTCTTTGTGGTTGCGCCTTGCCGCAGGCGACCGATCGCCTGGTAACTCGACGATCCTGAGCCTCTATCCTTCTTCCCCAATTGAATCGTGGTCCATACCTCCCCGGCCTGCGCAACGCCCTCGGGATATCGGAAGCCAGGGGGCATGACGCCAACAACCGTATAGCCAGCATCATTGACCCTCACTCGTTGTCCCAGGATCCTGGGATCGCCGCCGAAAGCCTCCTGCCACACGGCATCGCTTAATACGATTGTCCCGGCATTTTTGCCGGCGCCGAAATCCGGAGTTTCCGCGAGGAAGCCGCGCCCCAGCGCCGGTTGCACACCCAGCACCGCGAAGAGATTGCTGCTGATCTGCTCACCCTGGATTTTGAGCGCGGCCGTTTTGCCCTCGAGGTAATTCCGTCCAAACATTTCCGTCGAGAAGGCAATTTGCTCGAACGACCGGCTCTGCTTCACCCACTGTTCGATGTCCAGCCAGGGCGCGAGGTATGCCTTTGCCCCCTGGCCATCGCTCTCGCTGAGCGCCACCAGCCGGGACGGATCTTGATACGACACCGGCCGCAGAAGCACATGGTCCACGATGGTGAACATTGCCGCCGCGGCCCCGATTCCCAGAGCCAGCGTGCCGATCACGGTCACCGCGAATGCGGGTGACCTGCGTAGCTGCCGGAATGCATATCGAAGATCCTGCAACAGGCGTTCGCACCCTCCCCATCCCCAGACCTCGCGGGTCTGTTCCCGAATGAGGGTTGGATTGCCGAACGCGCGTCGAGCGGCACGGGCTGCCTCTTCTGGTGAAAGCCCTCTCTCTCGCTGCTCTTCCTCTTCGAGTTCCAGATCAGAGCGCAACTCCCGTTCGAGCTCGGCGCGCTTCTTCTTCAGCAGCCACCATTGCATCTCAGCTCTCCTCGACGGCAGGCCACATCACGCGAGCCACGGCTTCGGCCAGCTGTTTCCATTGCGATTCTTCCACCACCAGTTGCTTCTTACCCCTGGCAGTCAACCGGTAGTATTTGAATTCCCGGTTGCGGTCCGGAGCCGTCTGCCATTGCGCGCTGACCCACCCTCTTTCTTCCAGCCGATGTAGGGCGGGGTAGAGCGAGCCATGTTGCATCTGCAGAAAATCGTCCGTGGTCCTCTGGATGTGCTTGCCGATCTGGTGCCCGTGCGCGGGCCCATAAAGAAGCGTTCGCAAGATGAGCATGTCGAGGGTGCCCTGCAGGAGGCCCGTCCGTTGCTGCTGTGACAGTTTTGCCATGGAAGACGTTCGACCCTCAATATGCTGACGATAGTAGATATTCGACTATTGGCTGTCAAGAGGAAGCGGAAGGTTCACGGGCAGCAGAATTGGGCCCAGTGGCCGGTTACAGCTGATTCTATAGGGGCGGCGAATGCACGCCATTAAGCGATCACATGGAGCGCTGTTGTCCGTCAACCACTGCATCGGTAACCAGCTGCCGGTTATCTTCCGTCAACGGGCAGGTCGCCCGCGCGTTTCGTCTGCTGGCGGCAAACCACGCGCGTGCGTGGTCATGTTGATCGTGGGCTGGGTCAATCAGCAAGATCAGCGGCATTCAAGTAAAGCAGGAAGTCGTCAACCCAGCTCCTCGCGTAGCCGATGCACCAATTCAGAGCTAACCTGCGAGGCACCCGGCTTCTTGGGCAACAGCGGCACCCCATTGCGCGTCTTTTTTCCCGGCTTGGCAGAACGCAAGCCTGCTCGGGCCAGCGCTGAGATCACTTGGCCAACACTCCTGTTTTCCATCACGGCAAGTTCTTTGGCCACAGTGAGCAGGTTGTCATCAATCGTGAGCGTTATCCGCAAAGCTCTTCTCCTCGCAAACATCTACCATCCGACATGATACTAAAGACATCTCGTCGCCTAGCGCTTACCCACAGGCAGCACTCGATATAAAACAAAGGCAGGAGCCGCCATGGCATCGTTGCATGTGAAATTTTTGAGTGAATCAGCAAAAGCGCCGACGGTGGCGCACCCCGGCGAGGATATTGGTTACGACCTCTATGCCAGTCAGCCTTGCACACTGCTTCTCGGTCAGGTGCAGGCATTGCCGAGGCCAGCGAAATGGCCGCACACCACGCCCGTCAGCAGCATCACGCCTGCCTTCAGAGCGTCTTCTGCACAACTTGGCTATGATGCGCTGGGCGTGATCAGGGCGTTGATCAACTGACTACTGGTTGTAACCGTGGCCAGGCGGGGGAACAGTCTTTCTACGAGGTGGGTGTGACTCTCTGAATCCAGATCGGCGCAGCAATCCTTCACGACGATCAGGCGATAGTCTTCATCGCTCGCATGAAGCAGGGTGGAAAGGACAACCCCACTGGTCGCTATTCCGAACAGGATGAGGGTCTCAATTTCTTTTGCCCGCAAAATCATTCCCAGGTCCGTGCCAGCAAAGGCGTTGATCCGGTGCTTGGTGACGACAATGTCATTCGCTTGCGGAGCCACGGCCGGGTGAATTGCGCCGGTAGGTCCAAGGAAGAGTTGTTGATGCTCGACCGACCTCTTCATGGCGCCGAAGAGCGGATTGCGCAGACTGACCTCCGGTAAACCCGGGCGAAACCCGACCTGCACGTGAATGATACTCATCTGCTGATTTCTGGAGTTTTCCAGCACGCTCGCGGCCCGATTCGGCAACTGGTGATCATCCTTTGCATAAATCGCCACGATTCCAGTCTGCAGATCCATGCTGAGCACAGCCGCACGGTCGGGTTCAAAATTGAGTAAAGTGTCCATTAGATACCTCGGCCCTGCGGCTGCAGGTCAAATCCTCACAGCAAGGCTCAGACGGTTGGGCTGCTTTCTCCCTGAAACTGCCGGATCAGCCTGTGAAGTTGGACCTCGTTCCAGGAACACTCGCGTGCGCGCTCGAAATCGTTCCTGGCGATAAATGCCACCATCTTCCGGATGGCTTCAGACCGCAGGCGAATGGCTTCTTCGAGGTCAACGGGCACCCTGGATGAAAATGCCGGGTCTGCCTCAGCGGTGCTGCGACAACCAGCCCATCGTCTCCTGATGCGCATACTGCACCCTCCTTTTGCAATGCCGGTAAGTTCGCGCAGAGCGAAGGCCAGAAATTCAGTTCCTCTGCGCGAGCACTGAGCAGCCCTTCTCTCAAACACCTGGCACATCTCTTCCCTGAATTCCTGACGGAAATCCAAAGGATACAGGCCAAGCAGTCGCCGGTAGAGATCAGGCATTCCCATCAGGTTCCCTTCGTGCCCAGCCGCATTCTCGCGGTGCGGACAAGATGACGCAAGCGGGTGACCTCCGACTCAAGCCGGGCACGACCAATTGCGGTCACGCGATAAGCCTGCTTGTCGCGTGATGTGTCTTCCTGCTTAAAACGCTCGATCCACCCCTCATCGAGAAGCCGGCTGATCGCGCCATAAAGTGTTCCCGTGCTCAGCTGAACACGACCGCCGCTGATCTTCTCCACGTCCCTGAGCAACGCATAACCATGCTTAGCTTCGCCAGCGAGGCTCATCAGAATGAGCGCTACAGGCTCGCTCAGCGGTTTTCTATTTAGCAATTCATTCCTGTCGGCGACATGTCGCATAACGCCATAATGCGCACTGAAACTGGTAGCTGTCAAGTCCCGTCTTCATTTTGTTAGCAACAACGCTTCATGGGAGCACAAGCCCCGGATTTGTCATCCCGAGGAGCTGGCTGGCCTGTCGGCAAGTTAAGGGAGGAACGAACGCGGAGAGCGCTTGCTTTTAAGCCGTTCCTCAAGCAAATCTTTAAGCCGGTCCCCCAAACAAATTTGTCATCCCGACCGTAGCGTACCCGAATTCCTGTTTCGCCATGTCAGACAGATCCACGTGTGCGGCTTTCCTTAAGGAAAGCCGCATGAAGTTCGCCAGCGCCATCAACTTCGACAGTAATTCGGGGTAGCGAAGTGGAGGGATCTGCTGTGCGCCTTTCCCTCAAACCAAGGCCCCACAAGTGAGCTCGCAAATCCAGCACCACGCCATTTTGTTCTTTAGGAGCGGCTGACTTGCCTGGCGGCAAGTCAAGAATGGAATGAACGCGGCGAGCGCTTGCTTTTTAAGCTCGTCCCTCAAGCAAATTTGTCATCCCGACCGGAGACATCTCGTCGCGTGGTGCTTACCCATAAGCAGCACGCGATGTAAAACAAAGGCAGGAGCCGCCATGGCATCGTTGCATGTGAAATTTTTGAGTGAATCAGCAAAAGCGCCGACCGTGGCGCACCCCGGCGAGGATATTGGCTACGACCTCTATGCCAGTCAGCCTTGCACACTGCTTCCCGGTCAGGTGCAGCGCGTGCATACAGGCATTGCCGTCGCCGGGGAAGTGGACGGCGCCCCGGCCGGATTCCTGGTGAAGGATCGCTCGTCCCTGGCGGCTAAGGGCGTGTTCACGCATGGCGGCGTCATTGACTCGTCGTATCGCGGCGAGATTATGGTGTTGATGACGACGCTCGCGGAGGCTTACGAGATTCACGCCGGGGACAAGATTGCGCAGTTGGTTCCTGTGCCCGTGCTGACCGGCGAGGTCAGCGTGGCGACAGAGTTGACGGTCGGCGCCCGAGGAAGCCGGGGATTTGGCAGCTCCGGCCGTTGAACCAATCGGCCCTCCGCGCGTGTCGCTTTGAGGCATACCCACCTCTACCAGAAGAAAACCGCTCGAAAATCTCGCCCAGCACCGAAACTTTCCCCAGCGGCCCGCGTTCGAACAGGTGTGGCGGCTTCCCTGGGCCGGGTTGGGAGTAGCGAATGGCGACACGTCGAGCGTTTATGAAGGGTGGAGCAATGGCCCTGGTGGGCACCTCAGTGGTACCGACGTTTCTCCGCCGGACCGTGCTTGCCCAAACCACCAGCGCCCAGGCGCAAGGCAAAAAGCTGGTGGTCATCTTTCAGCGCGGCGCGGCCGACGGCCTTAACATCGTGGTCCCTTACGCCGAGAGTAATTACTACCAACTGCGTCCCACCATCGCGATCCCTAAAAATCAGCTCATCGATCTTGACGGATTTTTTGGTTTGCATCCCGCCATGCAATCGTTCAAACCCCTGTTCGATCAGGGTCATCTCGCAATGGTGCAGGCAGCCGGTTCGCCTGATACAACACGTTCCCACTTCGATGCTCAGGACTACATGGAGAGCGGTACCCCCGGCGTGAAGGCAACGCCCGATGGATGGTTGAACCGCGCCCTGCAGGCAGAGGATCTGCATCGTATGCAGAACCACACGGCGTTTCGTGCTGTGGCCCTCGGATCGCAGGTGCCACGCACCCTGGACGGAAAAATTGCTGCCGTGGCCGTCAACCGCGTACAGGATTTTGGGGTCGCGGTGAAGAATCCCAACGCCGGGCCCATCAGCTCCGCATTCGAAGCGATGTATGCCGATTCCGCTGACGCTGTGCTGCATGGCACAGGACAAGAGACCTTCGAAGCGGTCAAGATGCTGAAGGCGGCTGACCCGGCGCAATACAAGCCTGGCGCTGGCGCGAACTATCCGAAAGGTGCGTTTGGCGACAACATGAAGCAGATCGCTCAGCTGCTCAAGGCAAACCTGGGCGTGGAAGCGGCCTTCACCGATATCGGCGGCTGGGATACTCACCAGAATCAGGGCAGCGTTAACGGACAGTTAGCCAACTGCCTGCGCGACTTTAGCCAGGGCATCGCTGCCTTCTGGACCGATATGGGGAGCGATGCGGAAAATATCGTGCTCGTGACCATGTCTGAATTCGGGCGGACCGCGCAACAGAATGGTACCGGGGGTACCGACCACGGGCATGCCAACGTGATGTTTGTCTTGGGCGGCAGCGTCAAGGGTGGAAAGGTATACGGCAAGTGGCCCGGAATGGCGACGGAGCAGTTGTATCAGAACCGCGATCTGGCAATCACGACGGACTTTCGCCAGGTACTCGGCGAGGCGGCGTTCAAAACGCTCGGCGCGCGCAACCTTGAGCTGGTTTTCCCCGGCTCGCAACTCAAGACAACGCAGTTTCTCAACCTGGTATCCGGGTAAACAGGGCCCCCTGTATCCGACACGTTCGCTGTGTCAGATAGGGAAACCGCGATTTCCGAAATCTCGAACCTTAAAGGCTGAATCGAAGTCGGGGGGCTTACGACGAAGGCCGAAGGATCGCGGTTTCTGGAGTTGTGGAATCCTCTATCTGGCACAGCGAACGTGTCAAATGGGGAACTGCATTTACCTGACCACTTTGCCGCGCCCGAGCTTGCTGCCCCCGGCAAAATCATCCAGGCCCAGCCAGCCGCAGCCGGTAAACACCAGCATCAGTGCGATGGCAAACAGCGCCAACGGCAGCGCGAATGAATTGGGGCCGATGATGCCTCCGTGCAGATGGATCTTGACGATGGCGACGGCCATGTCCGCGGCAGTCATCAACGCGGCAACCCGGGTCAGGAGGCCAATGATCAGCAGGATGCCGCCAAAGAATTCGGTAAAGGCCGCGACATATCCCAGCCAAACCGGCAGGTGCATGTGGGTGACCATGTGGCTGAAATTGTAGAGCGCGCCCGAGGGAATGATCTTGTCATATCCGTGGCGAACCATGATGACGCCCAGAACCAGCCGCATCACCAGGGCGCCGAGGGACTGAAAACGATTAAGCCAGTTGAACAAGAGAAACTCCTATGATTAGTCGTGTCGTTAGGCAAGCTTAGCAGGGAAAGTATTGGCTCAGAAATGTTTGCAGACGATGCAGATATTGGGGATCGGTGGCCTGCAGCAGCAACACTGGCATTTTCAGGTGGGCCAGCGTTTCCGCGGCGTCGAAGCGATCGTGAAAGAGCAGGCGGATCGGTAACAGACGCGTGCGTCGGTCCAGTTGCAGGGAATCCAGGATCGGGGGCGCCGGGTCTTCACGGATCAGCGCTGCTGCCTGAGGATGGCGCCGGGCGGTCTCCGCGGCAATAGCGGCGCCTAAACCCACTCCGTCGAGGATGATCGACGACGGGGCAAGATGGCGGGTTTCCGTGAGATAACGAAAGGCTGCGTCGGCATCTTCGTAGGTGCTCTTTTCCGACGGATGCATCTTGATACTTTGCCCGAATCCACGATAGTCAAAAGCGAACACGTTGATGCCCAGGCGGTGCAGTGCCTGCAGCCGCGGCACGGTATCTGAGAGCGAACCGGAGCCGTCATGCAACAGCAGCAGAGTGTTGCTGGTTGGGCGGCCGGCGGGGATCCACCAGCCGTGGAGCTGCAGAACGCCGGTCTCGGTCGCGTCAAACTGAACGTCATCGAACTGCAGACCGGCTGAGGCAGGGGTAGTGGTAAGCGTGCGCGAGGGGTGGAAGACGAGTTGCCATTGGCCTTGCCAGAAGAGCAGGCAGAAAGTGATGTAGACGCACAGGGCGGCAAACAGCAGGGTACCCGACAGGGCGCCAACGATCCAACGCAAGCTGGTCAGAGGCTGTTGGGGGGCTAAGGGGTTGATCCATCCCGGAGGAGGCGTATGTTTCGCCATGGGCTAGCCGAAGGCGAGTTCGTCCGCGGATTCGAGCGGAGTTCCACAGACCCGGCAGAGCACCGAAGAGCAGTCGCCGCATACCAGCGGGTCACTCACCGCGCGGGCGCACGCGGGGCACCAGAGATCAACTGGAGGTGGCGCCGGAGGTGGGGTATCGCCCATCAATTTCAGCGTAAAGCATTTCTACGTATGGTGTATACCGGGCGCCCGGTCGAAACGCTGTAGCATGATCCAGGTGATGAAACTTTGCTTTGCGCTCGCTCTTGCTCTGGCTCCCCTGATCGCCTCGGCGCAATCCGTTCCGTTGTCGATCTTCTCGGACCCCGGCAACGGGGTTTCCTTTCACTATCCTTCGCTGTGGAAGAGGGTAGCGCGCCCAGAGACCTTCATCCCGCCAGTTCTGATCCAACGAGGACTGCAGCCGGTGGCCGATGTCGCGTTTTCCCCGCAGGGAAATCTGTATGAGAAAACGAACCTCAGCGGTCTCGATTTTGTGTATGCCACGGCGCCGGCAGCTTCTGCTACGGAGTGCTACAAGCTCGGTGAAGTAGACACCGGCGCTATGCACAAGGAAATAATCCAGCTACGCGGCATCGTTTACCAACACGCTTCCGGCGGCGGGGCGGGTATGTGTCATGAGATCGGAACCCAGATTTATTCGACCTATCGTGAGGGCGTCTGCTATTTGTTTGAACAAGACATAATGACGGTTTGCCCAGGTGTTCAGGAGGGCACGCGCGGCCTCACAGCGACGGAGATGAGGGCCCTGCAACATCATTTGGATGCCATCATGCAAAGCGTGACGTTCGGGACGCGACGCTAATTTCGCTGCCAACGTATTTATAGTGGAATGGATTGATCCATATGAGCGAGCTGGTAAGAATTTGCGTTAAGGGCGAACTGCCGAAGAACGGCGAGGCCAGGGAGTTTCGGGCGGGCGCCAGGACGTTGTGCATCGCCAATGTCGATGGCATCATCCGTGCGTTGGACAATGAATGTCCGCACCGCGGCGGGCCGCTGGCCGAGGGAATGATTGAAGCGGGCAAAGTGGTTTGCCCATGGCACGCGTGGGCATTTGACCCAGCTACCGGGGCGACTGAAAACTCTCAGGAAAGAGTTGCGGTTTATCCCGTAACTGTTGCAGGCGATGAAGTTTTCGTAAAGGTTTAACTGCCACAAAGGCCGAGCGGCCGTCTCTGTCGCACGACGAGCCTCTACGAAACAGCCCCGGCCTTAACAATCGCGGCCAGCGAATGTGGGTCCAGGCTGGCGCCGCCAATCAGCGCTCCGTCGATCTCCGGTTGACTCAGCAGTGCCTCGGCATTCTCCGGCTTGACGCTGCCACCGTAGAGGATGCGCATGGCATCGGCCACCGGCCGGCCCACGATCCGCGCCACCTCGCTGCGGACGATGAGATGGGCTTCCGCGGCGATCACCGGCGTGGCCGTCTTACCCGTGCCAATGGCCCAGATGGGTTCATAGGCAATCACCATCGGCTTCAGCTTTGCGGCATCAATGCCATGCAGCGCGCGGCTGATCTGCCGGCAAAGCACTTCTTCGGTCATGCCGCTTTCCCGTTGTTCCTCACGCTCACCAATACAAACGATCGGGACCAGGTGATGCTTGAGCGCGGCCACCAGCTTCTGGTTCACCATCTCATCGGTCTCGGCAAAATATTGCCGGCGTTCGGAGTGGCCAAGGATCACATGCTTCACGCCCAAAGCCACCAGCATCGCGGCCGAGATTTCTCCGGTGTAGGCGCCCTCTTCGGCGAAGTGCATGTTCTGTGCGCCGACCTCGACGTGCGAACCTTTCACCGAGTGCAGCGCGGTGGCCAGATCCACGCTGGGAGCGCAGACTACGATCTCGGCCTTGGTCTGGTCCTTCACCAGCGGCAAAAAAGTATGCAGGAAGCTCTGTGCTTCGGTGGGCGTTTTGTACATCTTCCAGTTGGCGGCAATCAGGAGCTTACGCATGCGTTGGGGGTCTCACTCTTCGGTCTCGCGCTGCTTATGTTCTTTGACTAAATTGTAGAGCACAGCGAGGGTGTGTTTGCGATCCATCCGGCCAGCCAGGCGTACCACTGTCCAACAGCCCAGAAAGCCGAAGAGGATGTAGCCGAAAATGCCAACCGCGATTACAAACGAGATCGGCTTGCCGGCGAACCAGTCGGCGAAGACACTGGCAGCATTGAGGGTGGAAATAAAGCCCATCAGGCCGCCCAGTGGGAAGGCGATCAAGCCCAGGCTTACGCGATAGCGCTGGCCGCGCAGATAGTGGGTGAAGGTTCCGAGTAGCCACGCGATCAACCCGCCGGCAACGCCGGCGAGCAGAAGAAACAACGGCAGCTCGAGATTGACGACAGCCATAGTCTCCGGGGCTAGCTGTGTTTCTCCGAGAGAGCCTCTACACCAGGCAGCCGTTTCCCTTCGAGAAATTCAAGGGACGCGCCGCCGCCGGTGGAGATGTGCTTGATCTTGTCGGCCACACCAGCCTGCTTGACGGCGGAGACCGAGTCGCCACCGCCGACAATGGTGATCGCGCCTGCGTTCTCGGCCAGCGCTTCGGCAACGCCGGTGGTGCCGTGAGCAAAGGCCGGCATCTCAAACACGCCCATGGGTCCGTTCCAGATAATGGTGCGCGCCCGGGCGATCTCCGTGGTAAACAACTCGACCGTGGCCGGGCCGATATCGAGCGCCATCCAATCCGCAGGGAACGGCCCGTCGCCGGTGAAGAGCTGGGTCTTCGCGTCAGCCGCGAATCGGTCAGCCAGCACGTGATCGATGGGTAAAAGAAAGCGCACACCCTTCTCTTCGGCTTCCTTAAGCGCAGCACGAGCGACATCCAGCTTGTCGGCCTCGACCAGCGACTTACCCACCTCCTGCCCTTTGGCTTTGAGAAAGGTGTAGGCCATGCCGCCGCCGATGAGCAGGGCATCAACCTTGCTCAGCAGGTTATGAATCACCTGGATCTTGTCGGAGACCTTGGCCCCACCCAGGATGGCGACGAAAGGCTTCTCCGGAGCTTCGAGAGCCGTGCCCAGGTAGTTCAGTTCTTTCTCCATCAGCAGCCCGGCCGCCGATTGGGCAACAAAATGGGTGATGCCCTCAGTCGAGGCATGCGCCCGGTGTGCGCTGCCAAATGCGTCGTTGACGTAGATGTTGCACAGGCTGGCCAGCTGTTTGGCGAAGTGCGGGTCGTTGCTTTCTTCCCCGGCGTGGAAGCGCAAATTCTCCAGCAACAACACCTGCCGCGACTCCAGCTGGCGCGCCATTTCGGTAGCAATCTCGCCTACGCAATCAGGGGAGAAGGCCACGTTGACCGACTCGCCCAAAGCGTGGTCGAGCAGGGTCCGCAGCCGGTCAACCACCGGCCGCAGGCTGTATTTGGGGTTAGGTTTTCCCTTGGGACGTCCCAGGTGCGAGGCCACAATTACCTTGGCGTGGTGGCGCAGCGCGTACTCGAGCGTGGGCAAAGTCTCTTTAATCCGCGTGTCGTCCAAAATTTCCTGACCGTTCTCAGAGAGCGGTACGTTGAAGTCGACGCGGATAAAGAGGTACTTGTTGTTCAGTTCCAGATCGCGGATGGAAAGTTTCGCCATCGAACTAGAGCCCCGCTTTTTCGAGGAACAGCACCAGGTCCATCACCCGGTTGGAATAGCCCCACTCGTTGTCGTACCAGCTGATCACTTTGGCCATGTTGGTGCCCACAGTCTTGGTGAGGCCGCTGTCGACGATCGAGGAAAGCGGGTTGCCCTTGAAGTCGCTGGAGACGAGCTCATTGGTCTCGTAGCCCAGGATGCCCTTCATCGGGCCAAGCGACGCGGCCTTCAGGGCCTCGTTGATCGATTCCTTGGTGACCGGCTTTTCCGAGGTAAAGGTCAGGTCGACCACCGACACGTTGGGCGTAGGCACGCGGACCGCGAAGCCGTCGAGCTTACCTTTTAGTTCAGGCACCACCAGGTGCAGCGCTTTGGCCGCTCCGGTCGAGGTGGGGATCATGGAAAGAGCGGCTGCGCGACCGCGGCGCAGATCCTTGTGCGGGAAATCAAGAATGACCTGGTCGTTGGTGTAGCTGTGAATGGTGGTCATGATGCCCGAAGCAATGCCAAAGGTGTCGTTCAAGACCTTGGCCAGCGGGGCCAGGCAGTTGGTCGTGCACGATGCATTCGAGATGACATGGTGCGCCTTGGCATCGTACTTGCCGTCGTTGACTCCGAGCACGATGGTCAGGTCTTCGTTCGAAGCGGGCGCGGAGATGATGACCTTCTTGACCGTGCCTTGCAGGTGCGCCTTGGCCTTGGTCGCATCGGTGAAGTGGCCGGTGGATTCGATGACCACCTGGGCGCCGGTCGAGGACCAGTCCAGCTTGGCTGGATCACGTTCGGCAAATACCTTCAGTTTCTTGCCATCGACCGAGATGTAGTCATCGCCCGCGGTGATGGTGTTGGGCAAGTTGCCCAAAATGGAATCATATTTGAGCAGGTGGGCCAGCGTAGCCGGGCTGGTCAGGTCGTTCACCGCTACAAATTCAATGCCAGGATTGCCGAGCGCTGCCCGGAACACGTTGCGGCCAATTCGGCCAAAGCCATTAATGCCAACCTTTACAGCCATAAACTTTGGAATCTCCTTCAGGGTGGGTAGCGTTTTGAATGCGTGGCGACACAGCAATTGTCGAAGCCAGCACAGGGTGATCGTGAAAGATGAGTGTACCAAAGAGCGAGACGGCGAAATGGATCAGGGCATTTGCTGCCATGGCAGAACTTGTGTTACATCCACATCATGCGCGAATGGATGCGCGCCCTCATGAGAAGACGTGGCAAGCGCGGAGTGAACGACTCGGAATCGACCGGGAAAATCGGGCAGGAGATTCCAGTTGACCAGCCGACGCCCTTACAGCCGATGTACCCGGTCAGGAAGCCGGCCCGGGCGCCCGAGCCTCCTGTAGCCGAAGCGGAAATTACCCCTCCTGCAGCAGACTTTCCTCCCGCCGATGAAGTAGCTGCGGCGTCGGAGATCTATTCACCGACCACGGCGGAAGGGAAGCTGGTGGTGGAGACGCAGCCGGAATCGCCGTCCGTACCGCCTCCCGAGTTGGCCTCGGCCAGCCCGAAAGACCTGAAAGGCTACGTGGTGCTGGCGATCGGGTTGCCGGGGTCGGGCAAGACCACCTGGTTCAAGCGGCGCGGGGTCACTCCGCTTTCGAGTGATATGCTGCGCAGCATCTTGTTCGACGACATCACCGAACAGCGCTACCAGGGACTGGTGTTTTCGACCCTGCGTTCGTTGTTGCGGGCGCGCCTGATCGCCAAGATGCCGTGGAACTACGTGGACGCCACCAACCTCTCGGCTCATGAGCGGCGGCAGTGGATCAAGATGGCCAGGAGCTTTGGCTATGAGGCGCAGGCGGTGTTCTTCGATGTTCCGTTGGAAGTCTGTATGGAGCGCAACAGCCGGCGGGAACGCACGGTAAGCGACGACATCATGCGTAAGATGGCCGAGCGGTTGCGTCCGCCCAGCTTTAAAGAGGGCTTCACCAAGATCACGATGGTGCGGGTCAAGGGAGCGCCTCCGGTGAAACTGGATGGCGTCGTGGTAGAGCCTCCACCGGCCGCATCGGAGTGAGATTTGCGTCCGTAGGGATAGCTGGATAGGGGCAGTCTTCCGCCCGCAGCGTTTGTTCAGGGTCCGACAGCACTCAGGATGTTCATCCTGAGGATTTTCAGCCGTCCCTACGGGACTGCATCGGTTTGGAGCGGTAACCCAGGACTTCGTCCTGGGCTAGCGGCAGTCGTCCCTGCGGGACTTTTGACATGTAAAGCCCTTTCCGATTTTGAGCAGTTTTGTGGCGAGGCACGCGTGACCGGAAGCGCAGATGACCTGGCGGTTGCTTTCGATCACGTTGGGCTGACCACGCCCGACGGCCGCGTCATCCTCGAGCAAATCAATTTGCAGATCGCGGAAGGATCAACGACCGCCCTACTGGGCCGTAGCGGGTCGGGAAAGACCACGCTGATGCGCATGGTGAACCGTCTCATCGAGCCCACCGGCGGGCAGGTGATGGTCCATGGCCGGCCCACCAGCGATTGGGATCCGATCGCTCTACGCCGGTCGATTGGTTACGTGATCCAGGAGACCGGCCTCTTTCCTCACTTTGACGCAGAACGCAATGTCGGCGCCGTGCTCGAGATCGAGGGGCGGCCCAAAGCGGAAACCGCTGTGCGCGTTCGCGAATTGTTTGGCCAGGTCGGCCTGGATTACGCCACTTTTGCGCGCCGGTTGCCTTACCAGCTCTCCGGTGGGCAGCGGCAGCGGATCGGGCTGGCGCGTGCGCTGGCAGCAGAACCCAAGCTGCTGCTGATGGATGAACCCTTCGGCGCCCTGGACCCCTTGACCCGCGCCGAAATGCAGGACATGCTGCGCGCCCTGCTGCAGCGCCTGCACAAGACGGTGCTGCTGGTGACCCACGATCTGAATGAAGCGCTCTATCTGGCCGCGCACATCGTGCTGCTGGAAGGGGGCAAGATCGTCGCCAATCTGCCCGTCGAAGACTTTCCCGGGTCGCAAATTCCCGCGGTGCAGGGTTACGTGCGCGCCGTGCATCGTGGGACGGCGAAGCCATGACCGGTTTTCTCGCCCAGCACGCCTCAGAGATTGCCGAGCTCACGCTGGAACATCTGTGGCTTACCGGCTCGGCCATGTTGCTGGCCACCGCCATTGGCGTGCCCACCGGCATCTGGCTGACGCGCCACCCGCGATGGGCTAAGCCGGTGCTGGGTGTGGTGAATATTATTCAGACCATTCCCAGCCTGGCGATGTTTGGCTTCTTGTTGCCCTTGCCGTGGCTGGGTGACCGCGCCGCGCGCATCGCCATTGCGGCTCTCACTGCCTATGCCCTGTTGCCCATCGTGCGCAACACGTACGCCGGCATCGAAGGCGTAGACGCTACCGTGCTTGAAGTGGCTAAAGCATTGGGAATGACCAACAGGCAGAGATTGCTCAAAGTGGAACTTCCACTCGCGGCCAGCTTTATTTTCGCCGGTCTACGCACCGCGACGGTCCTGGCGGTGGGCATCGCGACCATTGCCGCGGCGGTCGGCGCCGGCGGCCTGGGGGAGTTCATTTTCCGCGGCGTGGCCTCGGTGGATAACCGCCTGGTCCTGGCCGGCGCCATCCCGGCGGCCCTGCTGGCCATTGCCGCTGACACCGGCCTGGGATGGGTCGAGAGCCGGCTGCGGGTGCCGGCGCCGGGGCGCCTGTGAGGTGGACGCTTTCGTTGTTGCTGGTGGCGATCACGGCGTGCGCGCCGCCGCGCCCCAATTATCCCGTCATCGGCGCCAAGAACTTTACCGAGCAGGTGGTGCTGGGCGAACTGCTGGCCCAGCACATTGAAGCGGTCACCGGCCTCAAGGTGGAGCGCCGCTTCTATCTGGGCGGCAGTTACATCTGCAACCAGGCGCTACTGGCCGGCCGCATCGACAGTTATGTGGAGTACACTGGCACGGCCTTGACCGCCATCCTCAAGCAGCCCGTGGATAAAGACCCGCAGCGCGTGCTGGACACGGTGCGGCGGCTTTACCAGCAGCGTTACCAGGTGGTGGCGACCGAGCCGCTGGGTTTTGAGAACACGTTCGCGATGGTGATGCGGGGGCAGCAGGCGCAGGATCTCCACCTGACCACGCTCAGCCAGGCGGTGCAATACAGTCCGCAGTGGAAGCTTGGGGTGGGGTATGAGTTTGAGCAACGGCCCGACGGTTTACCCGGCCTGGAACAGGCTTATGGGTTGAAGTTCAAAGGCGATCCGCGGCTGATGGACCTGGGCTTGCTGTACCGGGCGTTGAATGGGCGGCAGGTCGACATTATTGCCGGCAACTCCACCGATGGTCCGATCAAGGCGTTTCATCTCGCCGTGCTGCAGGATGACAAGCATTATTTTCCTCCGTACCAGGCGGTGCCGCTGGTGCGGCAGGCGGCGCTGGATCGCTGGCCGCAGCTGCGCGGCGCCTTTGCCAGCCTGGCGGGCAAGGTCACGGCGGAGCAGATGCAGACCATGAACGAAGCGGTCGACGGGGAGCATCGCGACCCGGCGCAAGTGGTCAGAGAATTCCGTCAGGCCCACGGTCTTTAGACCTGTTCCGCTAACAGACTTTGACTCTCTGATCTCCGGCCGCTAAGGCTTTCCTTGAAGACTTGCTTGCAGTAGGGGATTTGGTCCGTTTGAGGGTGGGAGAACCGCAGATCTCTCCACTACGCTCCCCCGAATTCCTGTCGAGGTCGGTGGCGCCGGCGAACTTCATGCGGCTTTCTTTAATGAAAGCCGCACACGCGGACCTGTCTGGCGCAGCATAGCAGGAATTCGGGTACGCTCCGGTCGAGATGACAAATTTGATTGTGCAATGAATTTGTCATCTCGACCGGAGGAATCATGGGCCTTTGGCCCACCCAAGGTGATGAAAAAGGTGGAGAGCGTTAGGCTATCGATAGCGTGGAACGGTAAAGGCAACCTACGCTCTGGATGAGTTGAGGCCGTACCGGAGAATGGTCTGGGATGTGCGTTTTGAACCTATGAGTGTGCGCCGTCCGACCTAGTGGAAGGGCAGTAGCACGTGAGAGTGCGTAATCCAATCAGCCGCGCATCCTACCCTTCCTCGCCCATTAGGAGGGAGCGATGTCACACAGGGTAGCAGGGATCGATGTTCATAAGAAAGTATTGATGGTGGTGGTCATTGACAGCCGGGATGCAGACTGGGGAGTGAAGCGTAAGCGATTTGGCACTGTAAGCAGTGAATTGCGCTTGTTGTCTGCATGGCTGCGCGAGCAGGGAGTGGAAGAAGCGGTGATGGAGTCCACAGCGCAGTACTGGAAGCCGGTCTGGTATGAACTGGAGAGTTCCATGCGGCTTCACTTGGCGCAGGCCTTTTCCAATCGCGCGCCCAAAGGGCGCAAGCATGATTTTCGCGATGCCGAGCGCTTGGTGCGACGTTTGCTGGCCGAGGAGTTGAGCCTAAGCTTGGTCCCGACCGGAGAGCAGCGCAGTTGGCGCACCATGACGCGGATGAAGACGCAGCTAACCGAGGACCAGTCGCGGCTGCAGGCGCAGGTGGAGTGTCTGCTGGAAGAGATGGGTATTAAATTATCCAGTGTGATCAGCGATCTGCTAGGGGTCAGCGGACTGCGCATCTTAACCGCCCTGGCCGCAGGGCAGATGGACGCCCGTAAGCTGGCCAGCTTGCGGGATGAGCGTTTGCGTGCCAGCGAAGAGACGCTGGTGGATGCGCTTAGCGGCCGTGTTCATCCTTACCAGCAAAAGTTGCTGGATCTTTATCTGAAGCGCTACGAGTTGATCCAGCAACAGATCGAACAGCTCCAGGGCATGCTCGGCCAAGCCATGGAACAGCATCAGCAAGCGGTGAAGCGGCTGGCGGAAGCTCCCGGTTTCGGGGTGAACTCTGCCCAGCAGGTGATCGCCGAAGTTGGCGTTCAGGCCAGCACGTTTGCTTCGGCTGCTCATCTGGCATCCTGGGCGGGAACCTGCCCCGGCAAAGAGGAAAGTGCGGAGAAGAACCATAGCAGCCGTTGCGCCAAAGGCAATCGCTATTTCCGCCGCATCCTCAACCAGGCCGCACAGGCCGCGGTCAAAAAGCAGGGTAGCCATTTCCAGATTGTATTCCGCAGGTTTTTACCCAAGCTCGGATATAAGGCCGCCATTTGGGCGGTCGCCCACAAACTCTGCAGGCTGGTCTGGAAAATCCTGCACGATCAGGTTGACTACATCGAACAGGGCAGCGAACCCAATCCAAAGGCAAAACAGCAACGGGCCCGCGCCCTGCTTCGCCGCCTAAAAAAGCTCGGCTACGAAGTCACCGTCCAAGGCCTCAACCCGGCTCAGGCAGAATCATGATCCGCCACCAAGAGACTGCATCGCATGGTTTTTCGAGAGAGCGTAGCGTAGTGGAGAGATCTGCGGTTCTCCCACCCTGATACTCAATTTGTCCGGACCAATCCTTTATTGCAAGGAAAGTCTTCAAGGAAAGCTGCAGCGGCCGGAGATCAGCGAAAAACATCTCTTTCCCCGTGGGGGGTTACTCCGCGTTGTCCGCTAAGGCTAAGATTTGCTTATGTCCGAACCTTGGCTACGCGGAACGCTACCTGAACTGCCCGCGGTACAGCGCGCACTGGTTCACTCGTTGCAGATGGCGGACGAGGACCTCAACAAATGGTGTCGTGGCCTCAGCGACCTTGAAGTGAATGCTCGACCGTTTGGCTTGCCTTCGATTGCGTTTCAGGTGCGCCACATTGCCCGCAGCCTGGATCGGTTTTGCTGTTACGCAGAAGGGCGGCCGCTCACTGCGGAGCAATTAGCGGCACTGGCGAACGAGCTGGAAGGGCCAGGCACGGCCGACGCAATCTTCGCCGAATGGCAATTCAGCCTGGAAAAGACCAAGACCCGGCTCGACGCGATCATCGGCCAACCGCTCGATTGGCCGGTGAAGATCGGGCGCAAAGAGCTGCCCACCACCCTTGCCGGGTTACTGATCCACGCCGCCGAGCATACCCAGCGGCATGTAGGCCAGGCGATCACGACCGCTAAAGTGCTGGTGGCACAGCGGATCTAACTCAGCTCAGGGACGCGGTCGACGATGTGGCCCATCTTTTCCTGCTTCACCTGAACATAACGCTCGAAGGTTTCCTGGGGCTCGACCTCGGCGGAAATGCGCTCGACAACGCGAATGCCGATGGACTCCAGCGCCTCCACCTTTTCCGGATTATTGGTGATTAGGCGGACGGAGGTTACCTGCAACAACTTCAGAATTTCGGCCGGCAGCTCGAACTCGCGGCAATCGGGTTTGAAGCCCAGGCGAACATTCGCTTCGACCGTGTCCAGGCCCTGGTCCTGTAGCTCGTAGGCGCGCAATTTAGCCATCAGCCCGATGCCGCGGCCTTCCTGCTGTTCGTAGAGCAAAATCCCTGACCCCGCCTGAGCGATGGTTTGCAAAGCCAGCTCCAGTTGCAAACGGCAATCGCAGCGCAGCGAGCCAAACACATCGCCGGTAAGGCACTGGGAGTGGATTCTGACCACCGGCGGCCGGCTATGGATATCGCCCAGCACCAGGGCGACGGCTGCCTCAATCTTGCTCGGCGCTACGGCCGTTTCCGGGCTGCAGGGCTCCGGGTCGATCCGTGTACCTTCAAAGCCGAGAATGCGGAAATGTCCCCAGCGGGTGGGGAAATCGGCGTCCGCCACCTTCTTCACGTCTACCAATGGCATAGCTCAATTAGAGCCTCTTAGCCTTGCCCTGTCCAGCCAGGCAAAGTGGCGTAAAGTAAGAGCGTGCTTCAGCCCAAGCTGGTCCTCATCTCGCTGCTGATCAAGCTGGGCGTGGCGGCGGCGGTGTCGGCGATCACCGCCCGGGCGCTTACGTTCCAGCGGCTGTTATTCGCCGAGCGGCGAACGCCCGCGCAGACCATCGGTCTGCTGGCTTTTCTGTGTATCCCGCTGACGCTGGGGGTCTGGATCCGCTTCATCGTATCCAACTTCTACGCCGCCGACATCAGTTTCGAGACCGTCATCCTGCTCGGCATTCTGTTGGGCCCGCTTTCCGCACTCCTGGGTGGGGCGGTACTCTCCCTGCCATCGATGTTGCACCACGAATATCTGACGCTGCCCTTCTTTTGCGCCGTCGCGGTTGTTTCCGGGCTCTACGGTCGCGCGGTGGAGGCGGAAGAGGTATGGTCCTTTTCCCCCTTTGTGGACCTTAGTATCTATCGCTGGGTGCGGCGCAATCTGCTGGAGCCGCGCTTCGATCGCCAAATACTGCTGCTGATGCTGATTATGGGCATGCAGATGGTGCGCATGTGGCTGGCGGAGCTGTATCCGGGCCGGCTGTTTACTTTGGATTCCTCGGGGCTGGCGGTGAAGCTGGCCGTGTGTGTATGCCCGGCGGTGGTGGTTGCGATCCCGCTCAAAATCTGGAATGCCAGCCGCACCGAGATCAAGCTCAAGGAGCAGAAGCGGCTGGTGCTGGAGGCGCGCTTCGATGCGCTGCAGCGGCAGATCAATCCGCACTTTTTATTCAACACCCTGAACTCGATTGCCTCGCTGGTTCGCTTCCGTCCCGAGATGGCGCGGGAGATGATCGTGCAGCTGGGTAACATCCTGCGCGCCCTGCTCAAGGATCACGATTCCTACGTGCCCTTCCGCGAAGAACTGACTTTTACCGACGACTACCTGGGCATCGAGGTGGTGCGCTTTGGCGCGGAGAAACTGCGGGTGGTGAAGGAGATCGATCCCGCGACCCTGGAGCTGCTGGTGCCCTGCATGCTGCTGCAGCCCTTGATCGAGAACGGCATCAAGCATGGCCTCGAGCCGCGCCTGCAAGGCGGCACCATCACCCTGCGCAGCCGCATCCAGGGCGACAAGATGATTGTCGAGGTCGAAGACGATGGCGTGGGCATGGCCGAGGGCAGGGCGCGCGAGGTAGGGTTCATCAGCCGCGGCGCGGGCATCGGGATGCGCAACGTGCGCGAGCGGCTGGAGGTGCTTTACGGCAACAGCGCTCGCTTTGAAGTGTTCAGCCGCCCCGGCCGGGGAACCCGGGTTACGCTCGAGATCCCTATGGCGCCCAATGTGCTGGTGCTGGCCGATCAGACCTCGGCGCGCGCCAGCACGCTCTCGTAGTAAGCCTCGTATAGGGGGATGATGCGCGAGGCGCAGTAGTTATCCTGGGCCCGCTTTCGGCCCGCGTCGGCCATGGCAGCGAGACGGTCGTCGTCGGTCAGCAGCTCAATCGCGGCGAACGCCATGGCATCCACGTCGCCCACGGCGAAGAGCCGACCGGTTACCCCATCGTCAATCAGTTCGGATACGCCGCCCACGCGGGTGGCGATGGTGGGCACTTTGCAGGCCATGGCCTCGAGCGCCGCCAGGCCGAACGATTCCAGCTCACTCGGCATCAGCATCAGGTCGGCCACTGGCAGCAGCTCGGCGACCCGCTCCTGTTTGCCCAGAAAATGGACGCGGTTCTGGATACCTTTGCTGTTCGCCAGCCACTCCGCCGAGGAGCGGTCGGGGCCATCGCCCACCATGAGCAAACGGGCGGGCATCACTTGCGCGATGCGCGCGAAGACCTCGATTACATCAAGGATGCGCTTGACTGGGCGGAAGTTCGACAGGTGCAGCAGGATCTTTTCTTCCGGGTCGGCGTAGCGGGCGCGGGCCGCGGCGCGCTGCTCTCCCAGCGGTTTGTATTCATCGCAATTGACGAAGTTGGGAATGACCTCGATGGGACGCAGGATGCCGAAGTCGTGCACGGTTTTCACCCGCAGGTAGTTGGAGATGGAGGTGACGCCGTCGCTCTCCTCGATGCCGAAGCGGGTGATGGGCAGGTACGACCGGTCCAAGCCGACCAGGGTAATATCGGTGCCGTGCAGGGTGGTTACGAAGGGCAGATGCCTGCGTTTAGCCAGCATCTGGCGGGCGAGCAAGGCGCACACCGAGTGGGGAATGGCGTAGTGCACATGTAACAGGTCCAGCTCGTAGTATTCGGCGACTTCTGACATGCGGGTGGCTAATGCGAGGTCGTAAGGCGGGTACTCGAAGAGCGGGTAGTTGGAGACGGGTACTTCGTGGTAGAAGATGCCTTCTTCGCGGCCGGTGAGGCGGAAGGGTTGTGAATAGGTGATGAAGTGTACCTGGTGGCCGCGGGCCGCGAGCTCGATACCGAGTTCGGTGGCGACGACCCCGCTGCCACCGTAGGTCGGGTAACACGTGATGCCGATTTTCATGGCGAATGCCCCTTACTCTACCTACCTTAGCGGAAAAGAAAGAAAAAGCAGGTCCCTCCACTGCGCTTCGCTCTGTCGAAAAACATTCCCAAGAAAGAGCATCCACACAGAGATCCCTCCACTGCGCCACCGCTCCGGTCGGGATGACAAGGGGAGGGGGGCGCTTCCAAGGAAAGAAGTTGGCGGAACAGAAGCCGTTTTTCATCACCTTGGGTGGGCCATAGGCCCATCTACACTTCGGTCGGGATGACAAATTTGTTTGGGGGCGAACGATAAATAGCCGGTATCGCAACGCCTGGCTGGCAACAGATTTGTCATCCCGACTGAAGCGAAGCGTAGTGGAGGGACCTGCTTTTCCCACCTCACCTCCCCAGCTCATGAAAATCAATGAGCTGCCAAGCAGCGTCCTTACGCAGCACCTCAGGAATAACCGCCAGCAGCGCCTCCCGTTCCGTATCCCGCGACCCCAGCAAACGGGTGTGCGCCTGCTCCAGCGCCTGGTCACAATACCCGGGATGGCACACTAGCTCCCACGTTCCTTCAGGCATCGCTCCAAGCAGCGAACGCAGCACGCGCTCGTCCAAAGTCCCGGTGGCCAGCACCCCGATCGAGCCATCCGTCGTCTTCATGCCCTGAACATGGACCAACCGCCTGAACGCTCCGTGCTGCGTGCGCAGGGCCTGCACCTGCACCCGGCGCCATGCCCCCGCCGGCCGGGTCGCGCGCAAACTCCACCATGGTTCAAACGGATTGCGCACGCACGCCACGCCGCATTGCTGCGCCGCTCGCAGCAGCGGCGCCAGCGCTTTGGGAAACATATGGATATGTTTATGCGAGTCGATGTGGCTCACCGTGAGGCCGCTCGATTGAATGCGGCGTATCTGGGCGACCGCCTCGGCCTCGATCTCCTCGGGTCGAATCCGGCCGCGCAGCAAATCACGCAAAAAGCTTCCCACTGAAGGGCGCAGCAACGACGAAGCCGGCCGCCGCGGGTCGAGCAGGGAAGGCACATCGCCCGCATGCAGGCAGGGTGAACCGTCGACCAACATCACGTGGCATCCGATGGCCAGCGCAGGTTGACCGAACGCAAGATGGACAGCAGAAGAAAAGTAACCAGCACTGGCCATCAACGTAGTAGAGCTGAGCGCGCCCGCTTGCTCGAGCTCGGCGATGGCACGGTTCACGCCCGGCGCGAGACCAAAATCGTCCGCGTTAATGATCAGGCGCGTCACTGCCGACAGTGTAACAAGACACCTTTTTCTTTTTCGTGCATCGAAAAGCTGTCGAGCAAAACAGTGGACGCGAACGAAGTGCGCCCGTCAACTATTTATACGGGCCCTCGAAAGAGAGCGCT
This sequence comes from uncultured Acidobacteriaceae bacterium, assembly GCA_963834445.1. Lineage (GTDB taxonomy): Bacteria > Acidobacteriota > Terriglobia > Terriglobales > Acidobacteriaceae > PALSA-350. The sequence goes on along the minus strand of CAWIBU010000008.1, from coordinate 67,000 downwards.
ACAATAAGTTTTCTCGAAGGAGTCTCCCCCATGTTGGCAGGATGGCGACAGCGCCGTGGGTCCGGGCCAGCCGCGTTTGCGTTGCTGCTGCTGCTGCTGGGCGCGGCTCATGCCGCATGGGGAGCACCCGCGAACAGCATCGTCTATCAAACCCCAAACACCTTTGCGCCTCACTCGGCCCCAGCGCGTCTGATCGAACATCTGTCATTTTTTGTGATGCAAATCACAGGCGCGATTTTTATCGTGGTTATCTCCCTGCTGACCTATGTGGTGGTTCGCTTTCGCCAGCGCAATCCCAACGATGACAGTGAGCCGCCTCAGGTCTACGGCAGCACGCAGATCGAACTCGCCTGGACCGTCATACCGATTCTCATCGTCGTGGTTCTGTTTCTCACCACGGCCCGCATTCTGTTTGCCATTCAGGATCAGAAGATGCCGCCGGCGGCCATTGAAGCCGATGTGGTCGGCCATCAATTCTGGTGGGAATTCCGCTATCCAAAATACGGCTTTACCACGGCCAATGAACTCCACGTACCGCTCAGCACCGAGCAGGCTCCGATGATCACTTCGCTGCGCTTGCTTTCCGCCGACGTGGATCACAGCTTTTGGGTGCCTGCACTGTTCGGCAAGATCGACATGATTCCCAACCACGTTAACCACATGTGGTTCAATCCGGATAAGACCGGTATGTACGTGGGCCAATGCGCCCAGTTCTGCGGGGTGGAACATGCCAAGATGCTGCTCCGGGTCTACGTGCAAACCCCGGAAGATTTTGCCGCCTGGGTGAAGAATCAGCAGCAGCCCGCGGTTCAGGATCCGGCTGTTGCTGAAGGCAGGCAGTTGTTCGAGTCGCAGGCGTGCATCAGCTGCCATGTCGTTCGCGGCACCTCCGCCCAGGGAAAATTTGGGCCAGACCTTACCCACTTTATGAGCCGGGATACGCTCGCTTCCGGAGCGGCCGACAATACGCCGGCAAATCTCAAGCTGTGGATCAAGGATCCCGACTACGTCAAACCGGGGAGCCTGATGCCGGCCATGCAATTGAGTGATGACCAGATCGACAAGATCGTCGCTTACCTCACCACCTTGAAGTAGCTGGCACCTCGGGCCCGAACAGATAGGAGCTTTGCGTTATGGCTGATTCCACTCTACCCATCGGCGGCGCCCTCGACCTTACCCCTCCGGGGCAGGTCTACGAGACCTGGCTCGATGTGGTGCAGGATTGGGTGATCACCGTCGATCACAAAAAGATCGGCCTGATGTACATCGCCTACGCTCTGATTTTTTTGTTGGTTGCCGGGGTAGAGGCCTTGTTGATACGCGTGCAGTTGGCGGTGCCGCACAACGACTTTATCTCGCCCGAGGTTTACAACCGCATCTTCACCATGCACGGGACCACCATGGTATTTCTCATGGGGATGCCGTTGATCATCGGCTTCGCCAATTACCTGGTTCCCTTGATGGTCGGCGCCCGGGATATGGCCTTTCCCCGCATGAACGCCTTCAGCTTCTGGATGACCGCACTGGGTGGCCTGCTGCTCTACTACAGCTTTATCGGCGGCGTGGGCCTGCAAGGGGCGGGCAGCGCACCCGACGTGACCTGGTGGGCGTATGCCCCGCTGACTGAGCGAGCCTTCTCGCGCGGGCATAGCACGGACTATTGGGCACTGTCGCTGATCGTTTCCGGCTTCGGCACCATCGGCGCCGCGGTCAACATCATCGCCACCACCCTGTGCATGCGTTGCAAGGGCATGACGCTGATGCGCATGCCGCTGATGCCGTGGCTCTACCTGGTGGTCTCGGGGATGATCCTGGTGACCATCAGCCCCTTGACCGCGGCCCAGATCATGCTGTTGATCGACCGTTATCTCGGCGGCCACTTTTTCGACTCGCAGGCGGGTGGCGCACCGATTGTGTGGATGCACTTCTTCTGGGTTTTCGGACATCCCGAGGTCTACGTGCTGGTCATGCCGGCGTTCGCCATCGCCAACGAAGTTATTCCTGTCTTTTCCCGCAAGGCAATTTTTGGCTACCCGGCAATGGTGGCCGCATCAATGGGCATCGGCTTGATCAGCCTCAGCGTGTGGGCCCACCATATGTTCACCGTGGGCATGACCTCAGCCCAGAATGCTTTCTTCGTGCTCTCGACCGGGCTGGTCGGTGTCCCCACCGGCATCAAAATCTTCAACTGGGTGGCCACTATGTGGGGCGGCAAGATACGCTTTGCCACGCCCATGCTCTACTGCACTGCCTTCCTGGCACAGTTTCTGTTCGCGGGCCTAACCGGCATCATGCTTTCGGCCGCTCCCTGGAACTGGCAGTTGCACAACTCCTACTTTGTCGTCGCCCACTTTCACTATGTGCTCGTGGGCGCCATTGTCTTCTGCTTTCTCGGCGGCCTGTGCTACTGGTTCCCCAAGATGACCGGCAAGATGCTCGACGAGCGGCTGGGCAAGTGGGGCTTCTGGATGTTCGTGGTGGGTTTCCACATGACCTTCGACTTCATGCACATCCCCGGGCTGCTGGGCATGCCGAGAAGTATCTACACCTATGAGCCGGGCCGCGGCTGGGACGGCTGGAACATGATCGTGTCCATCGGAGCCTTCGTGCAGGCAATCGCCACGCTCATCTTTGTTTACAACATGGTGTATTCGTTCTTTAAAGGCGTGGACGCCGGCCCCGACCCCTGGGACGCCTGGACGCTGGAGTGGGCAACCACCTCGCCGCCGCCCTCCTATAACTTCGCTATCGAGCCGGTCGTGGGCAGCCGCAGACCCTTGTGGGACCTGAAACATCCCGAAGATCCGGACTCCCGCTATGAATGACGCGATGGAATCGATCGCCGAGGACGATAACCGATGAGCGCCAGCACCATTCCCATGGCTCACGGGCCAGCTAACGAAGACTGGGTGCTGCCGTATCACGGTACGGTAGCGATGTTGGCGCTTATCGTGGCCGAGACCGCCATCTTCACCATCTTTGTCGTGGCCTATGTTTATTACATCGGCAAGAGCGTCTCCGGGCCGCAACCGCGCCAGGTTCTGGAACTGCCGATCTTCAATACCGTTTGCCTGCTGTCCAGCAGCTTCACCATCTGGCTGGCCGAGCGCGAGCTCAAGAAGGGCGCGATGGCAGGGTTCAGCCTGTGGTGGGCCCTCACCGTGGCCTTAGGCGCCATCTTTCTGGGCGGCACCGGCCTGGAATGGAAAAAGCTGATCTATCACGATGGCCTGACCATCAGCACCAACCTTTTTGGCACTACGTTCTACTCGCTCGTCGGCTTGCACGCCAGCCACGTGATCATCGGCTTGACCATGCTTTTGATCGTGCTGATCTTCGCCCTCACCGGCAAGCTCAAGCGCGAGCACGCCAGACAAATCGAGGTGCTCTCACTCTATTGGCACTTTGTCGATGCCGTTTGGGTGGTGGTGTTCACCGTGGTCTACATCATTGGCCGCTGACAGAAAGAGATGTAATGCAATGGAAGATCATCACGGACAAGACGGCGTATCGAAAGAAGTAGTGCAGCTGCCCGCCCCCACTGCGTTCCCCATCGTGCTCGCCCTGGGCCTGACCTTTGCCTTTGCCGGGTTGGTCACGAATATGGGGATCAGCGTGCTTGGGGCAATACTGATTGTTGCCGGATGCGTGGGCTGGTTTGGCCAGGTCTGGCCTCATGCGCACCACGTAGCCGTGCCCGTCAAGGTGGAGAGTTTTGCCTACACCACCGTGCGCACCCGCATCGCGCGCATCGAGATTGACGAAAGCCACCGCGCCCGTCTGCCCGTCCACACCCCATCGGTGATGGCTGGGGTCAAGGGCGGTATCGCCGGCGGCGCCGCCATGATCGTGCCCGCATTGCTCTACGGCCTTATCCGTTACCACAGCATTTGGTACGCGGTGAATCTTCTCGGCGGCGCCGGCGTTGCCGGTTGGTCCGACCCAACCTTTGCCGAGATTACCCACTTTCGTCTCAGTGCTTTGATTTTCGCAACCATCATCCACGCTGCGGGTTCGCTACTCATCGGCCTGCTCTACGGCGCGATGCTGCCCATGTTGCCGCGGCATCCGATCCTGCTTGGCGGCGTCATCGCCCCACTGCTGTGGACAGGCGTGTTGCATGCCACCCTGGACCTGATCAATCCCTTCCTCGATGCGCGCATTGACTGGTGGTGGTTTGTCGCCTCACAGGTGACGTTCGGGTTGGTGGCGGGCTGGGTCGTCGCTCAGCAAACGAACTATCGCACCGAGCAATATCTGCCCTTTGCCGCGCGCATGGGGTTGGAAACGCCGGGCATGATGGAAGAGCACCGTGGGGAGGATGGACCGAAGTGACGGCGCGCCTGCTGATGCTGGTTGCTTGCCTGGCGGTGTTGGGCTGCGGACAACTGCCTGGCCACCCCAAGCCGGGGCCAGAAGTTCCTCGCCCCGATTCGGTGGTTGATTTTGCCACGCTCTACCGCGAAAACTGTTCGGCATGTCATGGCGCCAGGGGCATGAACGGCCCCTCGTATCCATTGGCGAACCCGGTCTATCAGGCGCTGGTCGACGAGCCGCATCTGCGCCAGGTGGTGGCCAACGGCGAACCGGGCACGCTGATGCCGGCTTTTGCCGCCAGCGCCGGCGGTAGCCTGACCGATCAGCAGGTTGACGCCCTGGTGCAGGGCATGCGCGCCGCCTGGTATAAGCCGGGTACGGCTGGCCACCCGCCGCCCTATCACGCCGCCAAGGCCGGGGATGCGGCCCGCGGCCAACAGGTATATGCCACCGATTGCGCCTCGTGCCACGGAGAGACCGGCTCGAAAGCCGATTCGAAAGCCCGGCCCATTGCTGGATCGATAACGGACCCGGCGTTTCTTTCCCTGGTCTCAGATCAGGTGCTGCGCACCATTGTGATTGCCGGCCGCCCGGATATCGGCCAGCCCGATTGGCGCAACGATCTGCCCGGGCATCCCCTGAGCGACCAGGAAGTCACCGATGTTGTGGCGTGGCTCGCCAGCCAGCGGCCAGCGCTGAAAAGTGGAGGCTCGCAATGAGCGACGAAAAAGCAGTCAGCAGGCGGTCGTTGCTGATGAAGATCGGGATTCTGCTCAACGGTGCGGTTGCCTTGTTGATCGCAACCCCGGTGGTCGGTTACCTGCTGGGACCGATTCGCAGGAATGGCGGTTACAATTCCTGGATCGACCTGGGTGACGTGTCTCAGTTTGCCCTGGGACAGACCCGGCTGGCCAGCTTCGTCAATCCGCAGAGCGCCCCCTGGGATGGGGCCACCAGCAAAGCAGCCTGCTGGGTGCGCCGCACCTCGGACCAGAAATTCCAGATTTTTGCCATCAACTGCGCCCACCTCGGCTGCCCGGTGCGTTGGTTCCCGCAGTCGGAATTGTTTATGTGTCCCTGTCACGGCGGCGTTTATTACGCCGATGGCTCGCGCGCCGCGGGGCCGCCGCCGCGCGGTCTCTTTACCTACGACTACAAGGTGCAAAATGGCAAGCTGATCATCAACGCCGGTCAGATGCCCACGCTGGCGACCAGCGCGGCGGTGCGGAAAGAAGGCTGCGAATGCACTGGTTGAAGCAGACCTACGATTGGTTTGAAAGCCGCTTAAAGCTGGAAGGGCCCATCAAAGACGTGGTCCTGCATCCGGTGCCGCGCAACACGGCCAGTTGGTGGTACGTGTTTGGCAGCGCCAGTTTCGTTCTGTTGCTGTTGCAGATCGCCACCGGCATCCTGCTCGCCATCGTGTATGTGCCCTCGGCCGGCGAGGCGTGGAATAGTTTGCAGGTACTGAATCACCAGCTCCCGCTGGGCTGGTTTCTGCGCGCGATGCACGGCTGGGGATCGAACTTCATGGTGGCCGTGGTGCTGATTCATATGGCGCAGGTGTTCCTGTTTGGCGCCTACAAATTTCCCCGCGAACTGACCTGGATCCTCGGTGTCTTTCTGCTGCTGATGACCTTAGGCATGGCCTTCACCGGGCAGGTGATGCGCTTTGACCAAGACGCCTACTGGGGCTTGGGCATCGGCGCCTCGATTGTCAGCCGTGTTCCCATCATTGGCGGCGCGTTGGTCAATTTGTTGTTGGGCGGTCCTATCATTGCCGGCCCGACGCTGACCCGGTTTTTTGCTTTGCATGTGTTTGTCATTCCCGGGATGATGCTGGCCTTTGCCGGGTTGCACATCTGGATGGTGGTCGGCCTGGGCATCAATGAGTGGCCGATGCCGGGGCGGATTGTCCGCCGTAGCACCTACGTTCAGGAATACAACGAGCTGGCGCATAAGGACGGCATTCCGTTTGTACCCGGGGCGGTGTGGAAGGATCTGATGTTTGCCGCCGCGATCCTGTTTGCGGTTGCGCTGTGCGCGGCGCTGCTGGGGCCGTTCGGCCCGACCGGTTTCCCTGACCCCACCATCATCCAGACGGTGCCCAAGCCCGACTTTTTCTTTCTCTGGATTTACACCATCCTCTCCTTTCTGCCGGAGAATCTGGAGACGCCGTTCCTCCTGATCGTTCCCGTGGTGGCGATTGGTTTCCTGATCGCGCTGCCACTGTTTGCCGGTGAAGGCGAAAAGAGCTGGCGCCGCCGTCCCATCGCGGTGCTCTCGATCACCGTCCTGGCGGTTGGGTTTGCGGTGTGCCAACAGTTGGGCACAACGACCCCATGGAGCCCGAAGATGCAGGCCTGGAGCGGGGATACCGTTCCGCTGAAGTACGTGCATGCAGCCACCCCGCTGGGTCGACAGGGGCAGATTGTCTTTCAGGACAAGCAATGCCGTAACTGCCACATGTTGGGGGGCGAGGGCGGCGAGCGCGGGCCGGCATTGGATGGTGTGGCGACGCGCCTCACTTACGACCAACTGGTGCGCCAGGTGTTACAGGGCGGCGGCAACATGCCGGCCTACGGAAAAAATCTCTCTCCGCCGGAAGTAACGGCGCTGGTCAGTTTTCTGGAAACGCTCCACCCTGCGGGTGAGCGGCCGGCGGGGGATGCTTCGCAAACTTACCTGAGCACAGGGGAACTTGATCCCTCACGGTAGGGAGAGAATTCTTTCTTTAACCCAAACAAATTGGTCATCCCGGGTTGGTTAAGGATGGAATCAACGGACCAAAGCGCAAATGAGTGGGTGGCCCAGGTCTCGTGTTTGAGACGTGGGGGCGCGTGAGGCAGAAATCCCAGGTCTTAAACGCGAGACCTGGGCCACCCACTCATTTGCGGTCGGGGCAGAAAGCTTCCATCTAAACCCGTCCACCAAACAACTTTGTCATCCCGACCGTAGCGAAGCGCCGTGGAGGGCCCTGCTGTTCACCTTCGGGTTCCAGGAAAGCTCTTTTAAAATGACCTACACCTCGTGGACCTTCCCACCCTTCGCCATAGCGGGCCTGATTGTGTCCGCGGCGCTTTACCTGCGCGGCTGGCAAAAAATTCGCCGCACGCGCGCCAGCTTGTTTCCTCCCTGGCGAGCGTGGTGCTTTCTGGGTGGATTGTTTTCTCTCTATCTGGCCGTCGGCTCACCCGTGGACACGCTGGACGATGTGCTGCTGACTGCCCATATGGCACAGCATCTGATCTTTATGTCGGTGGCGCCCCCACTCCTGTTGTTGGGCGCACCCGCCGTGCCCTTGCTGCGAGGCCTGCCGCCTTCGCTGCTGCGCACCGTGTTGGGACCGCTGTTCCGCGCGCCCATCCTGCACCGGCTTTTCCGCCTGCTCACGCATCCGGTATTCGCCTGGCTGGCGATGAACATCGCCTACCTCGGCTGGCATCTTCCCCCGGCTTATGAGCTGGCGTTGCGCTCAGAAAACTGGCATTCGGTCGAGCACGCCTGCTTCTTTTTGACCGGCTTGCTGTTCTGGTTCCCCGTAATTCAGCCGTGGCCGAGCGCCAGCCGTGGTTCCCGCTGGGCCATGCTGCCCTACCTGGTCGGCGCCGACCTGGTGAACACCGCCTTCTCCGCCTCGCTTAGCTTCGCCGGTAGAGTCATCTATCCCAGCTATTCCATCGCACCGCGGGTGTTTGCCCTCTCGCCATTGCAGGACCAGGCTGCGGCAGGCGCGTTGATGTGGGTCATTGGCTCCATTTTCTATCTGGTGCCGCTGGCACTGATCGCGGTCCATTTGCTTTCACCGCAAGCCACGCACACCCAGCGCACTCTGGTGTAACCTACAGCCCTGAGACCGCCAGAGGCTGCCAGAGACCGAATGATCCACGCGCCCCATCCGCTCATCGCACTCGGCGTCGTCGCCTCTACGGCCGCTACCGACGCGGTCTACGTCCTGTTCACTGCGGCGGTCGCCGCGCGCCGCCGCAGCATTGCAGCCAGTTGGAGCAGCGTCTGGTACCTGCTCTCCGCGTTCGCGGTGATCAGCTACACCGGCAACCCGATCTACGTGGTCTTCGCTGCGGCCGGTTCCTGGCTGGGAGCTTTTGGCGCGGTCACCTGGCTGGGCACCGCCGATGTGAAGAGTGCCTCCGCAAAGCCGCACGGATAGTCAGGGCCGCCCGCAAGACACCACCCTAAGCGAGCCTGGGTTTTGTGGTAACTTTTGCTGGGGAATCGAAATGAGCGCAAAGCACTCCAATTGGAATGAGATCGAAGTAGAACACCTGACTCCACTGCTGGATCGTCAACTGATCGTCGGCACCAACCTGATGATTGCGCGCCTGCTTCTGCGTAAGGGCGCAAAGGTGCCCTTGCACAGCCACCACAACGAGCAGATCACCCACGTTCTTGAGGGGGTTCTGCGCTTTCAGATCGATGGCCGGGAAATTGATGTCCGGGCCGGAGAAGTGCTGTGCATTCCACCCCACATGCCGCATGAAGCGGTCGCCCTCGAGGACACGATTGACATCGATATTTTCAATCCGCCGCGCCAGGATTGGCTCGATAAGAGCGACGCCTATCTTCGCGAGGCTTCGGAGACGGCGCGGTGAACCTTGGCTTGCAGGATCGTAGTGTAATTGTCGCTGCGTCGAGCGACGGGATCGCGCGCTCAGCGGCAGAGAAGTTCGCCGCTGAGGGCGCGAAGGTGGCGATGTGCTCGCGCGACGCGGCCAGGATAAACGCGGCTGCGGCCAGGATCCGCGACAACTATGGCGCCAGGGTACTGGCCGAGACGCTGGATGTGACCGATGCTGCTGCCGTCGAAGAGTTTGTGAAGCATGTGGCGCAGGAGTTCGGTGGCGTGGATGTTTGCGTAACCAACGCCGGCGGTCCACCCGCCAAAATGTTTTTTGCCACCACCACCGAGGAGTGGCATCGCGCGCTGGAACTGAACTTCATGAGCGTAATCTATTTTGCGCGCGCGGTTCTGCCCTGGATGCAGAAGCAGCAATGGGGGCGGCTGGTGACCATTACTTCGATCACGGTTCGGCAGCCGGTGACCGACCTGATCTACTCGAATGCCGTGCGGGCGGGTGTGCTCGGCCTGATCAAGAGCCTCTCCAATGAATTTGGCAAAGACGGCATCACGGTCAACAACGTTGGTCCTGGCTACACGGCGACCGAGCGGCTGAAGCAACTGATCGGCAAACGCTCGCAGGATCTGGGCATGAGCGCCGCGGAATTTGAGTCGAAGCTAGGAGCTGAAGCGCCGTTGCAACGTGTAGGGCAACCGGAAGAGGTGGCAGACGCAATCGTGTGGCTCGCTTCCGAACGCGCGTCCTACATCACCGGCCAAACCCTGCTGGTCGACGGCGGCCTGTTCAAGGGGCTCTAGAACCGATGGGCAGAAGACTTCAGCCCCACTCTTAACCAGTCCTTTCGCGGAAACAAGGAGTTCATGCGCCCACTGCCGGTACTCTTTCTGATTGCATCCAGCAGCTTATGGGGGCAGGCCAGCCCCAATGCTGCGCCTGGTTACCAGCAAACCTACGACCGCTTGTTGCAGCAAATTCGCCAGATCGCTATCTTCGACGACCACGGCCATCCCGGCTTCGCGGATGACAGCGATGTGGACGCGATGGCTTCTCCCCCCTTGCATTCACCGCTGCGCCTGCGCCTCGATAATCCGGAGTTAGTGGCGGCTTCGAAAGACCTCTTTGCCTATCCATACGCTGACTACGGCCTCGGGCACATCCAATGGTTAGTGGCCAAAAAAGCGGAGTTAGCCAAAACCTATCCCGGCTACCAATATTTCGATCGCATTCTTGACCGGCTCAACGTCGAGACCATGATGGCCAATCGTGTGGCCATGGGCAGCTACCTTGACCCAAAGCGATTCCACTGGGTGTTTTTCGTGGACTCGTTTCTCTTTCCCCTGGACAACAGCGAGTTGACCGCGCGCAACATCGATGAGGGCGTGTATGTGCCCTTGCAGGAGAAAAAGCTGAAGAGGGAACTGGCGCAAGCCGGACTGACTGCGCTGCCCAAAACTTTTCCCGAATACCTGGCCTTCGTGAGCAAGGTTGTGGAGCAGAATCGCAGCCACGGCGGCGTCGCCATCAAATTCGAGATTGCCTATTTCCGCACCCTGCATTTTGACGATCCGCCCGAGGCCGAGGCAGCGAGGATCTACGATCGTTATCACGCCGGCGGCAAACCCTCCGCGGCCGAGCACGCGGTATTCGAAGACTTCCTGTTTCGCTACTTACTGCGCGAGGCGGGGCGATTGCACCTGGCGGTACAGATACATACGGCCGCGGGCACGGGAGATTTTTACAGCATTAGCGGCGGTAACGTACTGAACCTGGAAAACGTGCTGCGCGACCCGCGCTACGAAAACGTCAACTTCGTGCTGTTACACGGCGGCTATCCGTTTCAGGACCAGGCCATCTGGCTCACAGCTCGGCAGAATGTCTATCTTGACTCATCGTTGATGGGTCTCTATCTGTATCCGAAAGATCTGGCCGAGGTGCTGCGTCACTGGCTCCTGCTTTATCCCGAAAAGGTGGTCTTCGGTTCCGATGCCTTTCCCTTCAACGAAGCCATTGGGGCGGAAGAGAGCGACTGGCTCGCGGTCGAGTCGGCGCGCACCGCGCTGGCGGCCGCTCTCTCCGAAATGATCGTGCAGGGGGAAATCACGGAGCCACGTGCGCTGCAGTTTGCCCATGGCTACCTGCATGACAATGCTATGCGTATCTACCCGCAACCCTAGCGGAGAAACTGGTCGACGTAACCCTCGCCCAGGCCCACGGCGGTAAAATGGCGGCGGCAGAGGTCAATCTTCGTGAATACGTCTTCATAGCCCTGCACCTTGCCGTCCGGGTCGACATAAATCATCGCCCCGTTGACCTGAAACAACGTGATCATCTCGGGCACATCGGGTTCTACGACCAGCGTATGGGTCTCTCCCGGAGTTTCGTACACATACGATCCTTCGGTCGCCGTCCAGTCGTGCTCCAGATAGTGCCAGCTGCCCTTCAACACGAATCCATGCACCGGCTGCGGATGGCGGTGGCGCGAAAGCACGCCCGACTTGCGCACCCGTAACAGGTTCATCCAGTAGCCTCGGCTGGCCGACAAACATAATGGGCGAAACCAGACGTTTTCCGCTTGTGGAACCCACAGGCGCTCATCCTCGGGCACTGCGTTGGGAATGACCAGCTCAGGAAAACATTCTTTCGGCTGTGGATGGCGGTAGGGAATACGCTCCGCATCGGGACGATTGACTGTGGCGCTACTCATGAGGAACCCAACCTTTCATACTGCTGCGTATCCGCCGTCCACGGGCAAGATCGCTCCCGTGATGAAGCGTGCTGCTTGGGAACAAAGAAATACGGCGACCCCGCCCACATCTTCCGGTTCCCCCCAGCGCTGCATGGGGGTGCGTCCCAGAATAGCGGCAGACCTCGCCGGATCCTCCACCAGGCCGCGCGTGAGTTCCGTCGCAATCCATCCCGGCGCGATGGCATTTACCCGGATGCCTTCCGCCGCCCAGGCTACCGCCAGGGCTTTGGTTAATTGCGCCACGCCGCCTTTGGAGGCGGTGTAGGCAGGCACGGCCGGGCCGCCAAAGAACGAGAGCATCGATGCCGTGTTGACGATGGCGCCGCGCGCCGCCGCCAGCTTCGGGCGAGCGCCCACACACATACGCATCGTGCCCGTAAGATTGACGTCGATCACCCGCTGAAACGTCTCCATATCGAACTCGGCCTGGTTACGAAACAGAACCCCGGCGCAATTTACCAGCACCGCCAACTCATCGAAGCGCGCCAGAACCGCCGCGACCGACGCCGCCGACGTTACGTCGAGCACCCCGGTGGAAAGATTTTCCCGGGATGGAACAGCCGAGACCTGTTGCTCGGTGAGGCCGGTGGCGGTTACTGCGTACCCGGCATCGGCCAGCGCGGTCGCTATGCCGAGGCCGATTCCACTGGTACCGCCGGTGACCAGTGCCTGCGGCCGCACGCTCACGGTTTCGCTCCCGCGGGTTGAATCCAACGCTTGCCAGCAACCATAACTTCTCCGGTCGAATGTTATTACAAACGATGCCGGTTAACGCATGAATCCGAGAAGCCGGCTTCCTGCCTTGCGCCTCCGCAAAAAGGCTCCAGCATTTCTACAGGCCGTCGAAATAGCTGTCGCCCTGTTCGTGCCAGAGGAGTACAGTGGTCGGCGCATTCCAATTCAACTCAAGGGGGCTCCATGTTGAAGCCTTTCCTGATTTTCTATGCCCTGGTGCTGGCCGGCGTCATGGTCCCGTTTCCCCAGGCGCAGGATGCGGCTGCGCCTGCTGCCGCGGTACCGGCCTTCCATATCCCGCCCGAAGCGGCCAGCATGGTCAATCCAGCCAAACCCACCGCCGAATCGCGCGCCCACGCCAAAAAAATTTACGGCTACGAGTGCGCCGCGTGCCACGGGGATGATGGCGCGGGCGCGGGCGATATTTCGAAGAACATGAAGGCGAAGATGCCCGATTTCCGCGATCCCACGGCACTGAAGGGCCGCACCGACGGAGAGCTCTTTTACATCATCAAGAATGGCGAGGGTGAAATGGACGGGGAGGGCCCGCGCGTCAAGCCGGACGACATGTGGAACCTGGTCAACTACGTCCGGTCCTTCTCGAAGTCGTAAGCGTCAGTTCTGCCGGCGCGGGGTCTAGGAGAGGGCTCGGCCAGGGACCAAGAGCTGCCTTCTGTCATAAATGCGCCGATGCTGCGGTCGCCGAATCCTCTGCACATCCTTCGTGGGCGAGAGGTGCAGAATGTGGTACGACAGCAGGATCAGGAAAGCGGCCCAAAGCCGATTCACACTTCCGAAGGGTGAGTAAAGTATGTCCCAAAGGAACCAGACCAGCAGATAGCTATAGAGCGGCGCGAACGGTGGGCGCACATACCCCAACCGCAGCGCGGCCCGGAACGTCAACACCAGGAAATAGATCCAGCAAATCCCGCCCAGCAGTCCTGACTCCACCCACGCCATGGTCAAGTGAGAGTGCGTCGGTATGACAGGGTCGCCAATTTCTTCCGGGTCATCCGAGTCGCTGTAGCCGTGCTCGTACTGGATGTCCTGCTTCAACTGGAGATATTTCGGGTCGACCGGGTAGGAGCCGTGGCCGATAAAGGGGCTGTCGCGGATGGCCTGAATAGCTACCAGCGTTTCCGGCCTTCCGCCGACCAGCACGCCGTAATCGCCCTTGGCCTGGCCTTCAAATTTCGCCGAGAGCGATTCGTCGAACAGGCCAATTCGTGCTCCGTACTTAATGGCCGCGTTGGCCGCGTAGGCAGATGCCCCTGCGAGCACCAGCAAAATGAGAATTCTCCACGGGCTCTGGCCGCCGCTCGCCGCCCGCCGTGTTCTCGAGGAATCGAAGAACGGCAGAATGAGCACCGCTGCAACCAGATGGACCACTAACTGGGAGCGGAATCCATAGTACAAATTCAGCCACGCCAGGACGAGCGAGATAAACAGGCATCTCCAATACCTGCCCTGCGCGTAGTAGTGGGAAGAAACCAGCAAAGCGGAGACGGCGACGGCTCCGCTCAAGCCGAATTTCCACATGAGCGACATACCGGAGAAGCCCATCCCGGTCGACACCATCACCAACCCGATGCTGATCGCAAAAATAACCAGCCGCCGCGGCCGGTCATTGATCAGCATGGCCAGGGCGATAAAATTCAGCGCGAAAAACAACACCCGCGCGGTCCCCTTCAACCTGCTCGTCAACGGGCTGCCGACATAGAAATCCGCAATGATGGTGCCCAGCAGCCAGCCGCTCACGAGCAAATAAAACAAGAGATACTCGCGTTTGAAGGCCCGGCGTCCCCGCGAAAGCAGCGCGACCGGGAGCAGGGGGAAGAGCAACACCTCACTCACCGGCAGCGACCCCACCACGCCTACGCTGAATGCGCCGGCACAGCCGAAAAGCAGGATAGCCAGGTCAGTTAAAAAAGCCTCTCTGGAACTCCACAACGAGGTTCGGCGAGGACGCCGTCCGATCGGCCTGGCGGTCAGCGTGGCCATAGGTCTACTCCGCCGCGAGAATGACCGCGACCCCCATCCCTACCTGGATGGTTCAAGCTTTGCCCGGGGTGTCTTTGAAGGCACATAGCAGCACATGGGTGGAGGTGAGCAGCGGATGGGCCCAGCTCAACTTTGCTGGCCCGCCCGCCGTCGGCAGTAGCCAGATCTGTTGCATCCGCGCGGCCAATTGGTCGTAAGAGTCGAAGACGCTATAGGAATAAGCGAGCCCATCCCCCTCCGACAAGGTGTACATCTTTCCTTTCGTCTGGATGAATCGAGCCGCGGGCCACAGGCCACATTTCCAGAGCGCCGTCTTCACCAATCGCGCAGCCGTGCCGCCCTGCCCGAAACGATTGGAATCAGAGAGAAAAACAGCCCGCCGGGCCACCCGGATCATCTCCGCCACCACCCGGCCAGGATCCGCCACATGGTGCAGAACCCCGCATTCGAAGACCGCGTCAAAGGCTCCATCGGCAAACGGCAAGTCGTAACCGCTGCCCTGGAGCAACAGGCCTTTCGGAACCCCATTCAATTCGGCTTTCTCGATCATAGCCGCCACGGGTTCAACGCCGCGCACCTCTTTACCGCGATCTCTCAGAAAGCAGATACCCCGGCCCGTGCCTGCGCCGACATCCAGAAAAGTGCGCAATCCAAAGGCGTTACTGATCATTTCGATGTACTGCAGGGCCAGATTATGTTCGTGGTCTTCGCTGGCATTATGCATGCTGTCATAAGACGAGACGCTTTGTTCGTAGTACCTTGCCTGCAACGCCTCTGCAGATTCACTCATGCACAAATCCTTAGCCGTTTCCCCACCCCAGTAGCGTATCAGGCATAAATGAGCTTGAAGAGTTGCAACCTGTGGGCCCCCCAATCAACAAAGGCCACCCGCATGGGTGGCCTTTGTTGATTGCAGAACAATCAGGAGGAAGGTGTTAGACCAGATCCCCGACCTTGTCGGCCAGATTGCTGGCAGCCGAACCAACGTTGCTCGCGGCTGAGCTGACCCGCGAGGCCACGTCTCCGGCCACATCCTTGGTCGTCTTATAGACCCGGGTCGCGTGTTTGCTGAGATCGTCACTCGTGTCTTTGAGGTAATCCGTCGCGTCCTGCAAATTACGCTTGAGTTGCTTCCGGGTTTTTTCACCGGTCTGCGGAGCATAAATGAGAGCCGCAGCCGCGCCTGCTGCTACCCCGAGGGAGAAAACTGCCCAGTAACGCACTACATTCATCACCATCCACCTTTCAAGATTCCAGGTAATTCATCCACTTGGAGTCACCCGCGGCCGCATTGGTTGCAGCCGATTCCGCAGGTACCCATCTAGCCACAATTTGCTATTGATTTCTGGAGAAAAAATCCCTAAAATAAGAACTTTGGCATGTCCGGACGGGCCTGACGATACAGTTCCCGCTGGACTATTTTGTTGCTCATCTCCCTAGAGGATAACGGATCAAATGGCAAAACGTCGTGGTAATCCCAACTGGGGCAAGCCGGAGCCGATAGGCCCGGTGGTCCCAACTGTTACTTCGTTTGAACAGGTCGTCAAAGAATTTAAACTGACCCCCGATCAGTATGTGCGTTCCACCCGTTTACGTGAGTGGGCGCGGCGTAATAAGAACTCGAAGTATATCCCGGAAGCGCTGCTCGAAGCCTGGGGTTTTGAGATCGAATCCACGTTGTAACCGAAGCAGTAACACCGGGTGTACTGGTTCCGCAGAGTAGAAAAACGCCGCCGCCGGGCGGCGTTTTTGCGTTCCTGACGATTTTTGACGGAGAATACAGCTATGCAGTCAAAGGCGCCGTTCACCGATGTACCCGGGGCACTGGCGGAGTGCAAAGCCGGGCGCATGATCGTCGTGGTCGATGATGAAGACCGCGAGAACGAGGGCGATCTTACCCTGCCGGCCGAGTTCGTCACCCCGGAAGCGATCAACTTCATGTCAAAGTTCGGGCGTGGCCTCATCTGTCTCAGCCTGACGGAGGAGCGGGCCGACTACCTGCGTCTGGGCCCGATGTCGCAACAGAATTCCTCGCGTTTCGGCACCGCGTTTACCGAAGCGATCGAGGCCCGCGAGGGGGTCACCACCGGCATCAGCGCCTTCGATCGCGCGCATACCATCAAGGTGGCGATTGACCCGCGCATGACGGCTGCTGATCTGGCCCGGCCCGGGCACGTGTTTCCCCTGCGCGCCCGCCGCGGCGGGGTGCTGGTGCGCGCCGGGCAAACCGAAGCCTCCGTCGACCTGGCACGGATGGCCGGCCTGATCCCCGCTGGCGTGATCTGCGAGATCATGAACGATGACGGCACCATGGCCCGCGTTCCCGACCTGGTGAAGTTTTGTAACCAGCACGGTTTGAAGATGCTGACCGTGGCGGAGCTGATCCGTTTCCGGCTGCAGAACGAGCGCTATATTTTCCGGGTTGCTGAGTCGATCGTGCCCACCCCCTTTGGCGACTTCCGCATGATCGCTTATGAGAGCGAGGTCGACGGGGGCGAGAGCCATCTTGCGCTGGTGCGCGGCGACGTGAGCTCAGAGGCCAGCCAGGAACCGGTTCTGGTGCGGGTGCACTCCCATTGCCTGGCCGGCGATGTCTTCGGCGCAACCCTGTGCGACTGCCAACAGGTGGTGCAGCGTTCGCTCGAAATGATCGCCGAAGCTGGCCGCGGCGCCCTGGTCTATCTGCACAACACCAGCAAGGGCTTCGACATCGATCGCACGGTCAGCCCGCACCGTCTGGTGCTGCACAGGGAAGACCGCCATCACCGCATTCTGCGCCAGGTTGGGCTCGGCGGCCAGATACTCTCTGACCTGAACATCCGCAAGATTCGCCTGCTCTCGAACACACCAACGCATGTTCCCGCCCTGCAGGGCTTCAACCTCGAAATCGTCGACCAGGTTCCCCTCGATCTAAAAAACAAGCCAGCCGCCGTGACCCCCATCCGCTAACCAGCGGAAAAAAATCAATCAGCCACCCTTTGTGGTTAGGAGGGGGACCTTAAATAAACGGCTCTTTGAGTGACGCACACACTAACCCACCGGCTCAAGGCGGGGCAAGCGAAAGCCACGCCGCTCCAGATCCTGCTGCAACTGTTCCGCATCTGCAAATAGCGCCGCGTGCAGTCCGACTGCTTCGGCGCCCGCCGTATTTTTCTCCAGGTTGTCAATAAACAAGGCCTGATCCGGAGCCACCCTCAGCTTCCTCACCGTGTGCAGATAGATCGCCGGGTCCGGCTTAACCAGTCCCAGCTCACATGACCACGTAAGATGGTCGAACTGCGCCAGCCAAGGGAATCGCGGCAGCATATAGCGCAGCACGCCGGCCGGCATATTCGACAAGATCCCCAGCCGGAAGCCCGCTTCTTTAATCCTGGGCAGCCAGGCCAGCATGGCCGGATTCAGGTTCATCCACATCAGTGCATCCTGCTCCGTCAGCAACCCGACCTGCTCCGCCGAAAAGCGTGTGCCACACTCCCGCGCGATGGTGTGCCAGAACGTCTGCTCGTTCAGAATATCGGCGTCGTAATCGAGACGATGGGTCCAATAAGCCTTTTCGAAAGCTTCTTCTTTCGTGGCGGAGATCTCCAACAGCTTGCGATGCGCCCCCGCATCGGGTGGCCCACTCAGTACCTCTCCGTAGTCGAAGATCACGGCTTGCAGATCCATGCGTGCCAACTCCCTCATGCCCATAGAATCAATTCCCAGGGTTATTACATCATGCAGTCCACTCGACGATGGTCAATGCGCACGCAATGGGACCTGGCTGAAACCCCCTGGGCACAGCACCTTGAACGCTTGCGCGCCGCAGGCGTACCGCTGTGGGACCTGACCGCCTCAAACCCCACGCGGTGCGGTTTTGCCTACGACGCCGCCGCGGTTCTGGCGCCGCTTCAGGATGCCGCCGCGCTCCTTTATCAACCCAACCCTAAAGGCTTGCGCTCAGCCCGCGAAGCCGTTAGCCGCTACTATCTTGATCACGGCGCCACGGTCGATCCCGAGCAGCTCTTCCTCACCACCAGTACCAGCGAGGCCTACAGCTTTCTGTTTCGACTGCTCTGTGATGCCGGCGACGAAGTACTGATCGGCCAGCCGGGCTACCCGCTGTTTGATTTCCTGGCCCAGCTCGACGACGTCCGCTTGATTCCCTACGAGCTTTTCTACGATCACGGCTGGCATCTCGACCTGGAGGCGCTGCGGCAACGCATCACCCCGCGCAGCCGGGCCATCACCATCGTTCACCCCAACAACCCGACAGGACATTTCACCCAGCCGGCGGAGCGGGCGGCTCTCGAAGCACTTTGCCTCGAGCACAACCTGGCGCTGATCGTCGACGAGGTATTTCTCGATTACAGCCTCACGACTCAGGCCACTGAGCGGAGTTTCGCCACTGGCCCCCACCCCGTTCCCACCTTTGTGCTCAGCGGCCTCAGCAAAGTCTCCGCCCTGCCGCAAATGAAAGCCGCCTGGATCGCCTGTTTCGCCGCAGAAGCCCTGCCTCGCATGGAGGTGATCGCCGACACCTTTCTTTCCATGAGCGCACCCATTCAATGCGCCCTGCCTGCCTGGCTGCAGCAACGGGCGGCGCTGCAGCAGCAAATTCACCAGCGTCTCAGAAACAACCTCGCTACCCTCGACACCCTCCTGAAGCGCCAGACCCTGGTGACACGGCTAGCCGTTGAGGCCGGCTGGTATGCCGTGCTTCGTATCCCGGAACTGCAAGCGCAGGAGCAGACCGCGATCGACCTGCTTCTGGAGCGAGGGGTTGTCGTCCATTGCGGGGGATTCTTTGGGTTTTCCGGGCAGGGTTGGCTGGTCGTGAGTTTGCTCGGCCCCGTACACGAGTTTGCGGGGGGCGTTGAGGCGATCGCGCAGCACTTTTCAAGGCTCGATCAGCAGTTTAATGGCCATTCGCTAAAATCCCTGTGAATAGGGAGGACTCAAATTCGTTACTAATACTTTCGGGTCATTCAGGTTTTACTTGAAAAAATTCCTCTAATTAATTCATTGTAGTACGTTTATGGAACACTCGAACGCATCGCTCTTGCCCTCAACAACTGAGAAAATAGCCTGATTTTGAAACACACCCGAAGAAGTTAATGTGTCACATGCGGAATCCGGGCTGAAGAAAAGGATTTGACTGCCTTTCCTCGCCAATCGTGGTTTCCGCGCCGTGCCCAGGCAGTACCCGTGTCGTATCGGGTAACACCAGCAGGCGTTCGCGCAGGGAGCGCAGAATCTGGCGCGCGTCTCCTCCGGGTAGATCGGTGCGCCCGATCGACCCAGCAAACAAAGTATCGCCGGCCAAAAGCAAAGACTGCCGGGGGAACAGCAGACAGATGCTGCCTGGCGTATGGCCGGGGGTATGCAGCACCTCGGCTGGCAGAGTGGCGAGGCCGATGGTGAGGCCATCTTCAGCGCTGGCGTCGGGCGGGGCCACCGCCGGCGTGGCAATGCCCAGCCAACCAGCCTGCATTTCCATCATCCCCAGCAGACCCAGGTCCTGCTGATTCAACAACACTGGCGCCCCGGTAGCTTTTTTGAGCAGAGCTGCGCCCCCGACATGGTCGATATGCGCGTGGGTGACCACAATCTGCCTCAGCGTGAGGCCATGTTTTTCGAGGCGTGCAAGAATCTCCGGAATGTTGTCGCCAGGATCCACCACGATGGCTTCGTGGGTAACCTCGTCACCCAGGATGGTGCAATTGCAGCGCAGCGGTCCCACAGGAAAGCTTTCAAGAATCATGCTTCGATTTTAGGCGTTAAGGCTGTGCGGGAAACCTCAGAACCCTGCCGGAAGGTGCTGGTTACACCAGGCGCATGTCCGCGGCGAGGCGTTCGAACTCGGTTGATTTACGCAAGTCATTGAAGCGTGGATCGCACTTGAGGAACACCATCCTGGTGTCGCGCGCGTGGAAAGCGCGCCTCAGCAGTTGCAGGGCGTGGGCCCGATCGCCGACAGCGAGGAAGGAAGCGGCACTGTCGAAGCAAGGGAAGAACCCGGCTGACCGGGACGCTTCAATCTCTGCCAGGATAGGTCTTGCTTTGCCTGTCGCCCCAAAGCTCGCGTAGGCGAAGGCGAGCATGGACAGGGTAGTGGAAGAGCGTTGAGAAAGCTCGACCGCGTCCGTGAGACTGGAGATGGCGTCCTCCTCGTTGCGCTGCGCGACCTCGGCCATGCCCAGGAGTAAATGGCCAAGCACCAGTTCGGGGTTGAGCGAAACCGTCTGGCGGAAAAGTTCGACCGCCTTTGAGTAATGTCCGGCGTAGTAATAACTTCTGCCGAGGGTCGTATTGCTCACCTGCGATAACGGCTGCAGCCGGTGCGATTGCAAGGCAAGAGCGATTGCTTCGTCGTGTCTACCCTGAATGCTAAGGAGGGTTGAGTAAACCGCGAGACAGGACGCGTTCGCCGGATCGAGCTCGAGGGCCAGCCGGCATTCTTTTTCCGCGCCCGGCCAGTCCCAGTTCAAATAGGTGAGGACGTGGGCAAGCGACGCATGCGCGGTGCTCGAGTTGCGATTGAAGCGGACGGCCGAAAGGGCAGCTGAATATCCCTTCGCTCGGGCTTCCGTAGGAGTCAGAAATTGATGATAGGCCAGAGACAGGTAACAGTCGGATAGCCCGGCGTAAGCCTCATCGCACAACGGATCGAGTTCGACCGCCCGGTTGAAGTATTCGATTGCTTTCATCAGACCCTGGTGGCTCTTTTGGTTCCACAAATAACGTCCGATACGACACGCCTGAATGCTTGGATCATCATGAGCCACGCCAACCATAAACGCGGGCGACTTGTAAGAAGCCGTTGCTTCGGCCGACCAATGAGAGACGAGGCTGTCAAACGGAATCGCCTTGGTAATACTTGCGGCCGAACCTGTCTGGCTGTGCAGAAAGTCTTCCATGCCCAGATCGTAGCGGTCGGTCCACAAACACGCCCCATCGCTCTTGCGTGACAGTTGCATACAAACGCGGATGTGGCTCCCGTTGCTGCGTACGCTGCCGCTCAAAATGGCACCGCGGCTTTGCAAGGGAGACATGCTCTACCTCTATGACGCAGAGAATCGAATTTGTGCCGTGCAGCAGGTCTCGACGGGTGGCGGCCGGATCGGCTATCTATATGATCCGAATGGAGTCCGGTTCGCTAAGGGAACGCTCAGCAGCTTTAGCTGCGATCTGACCAAGAACGGACTGACATTTACCAGCGTATACGCGGTGGGACCACAGGGCGAGCAGGTGATCGAGGGAGATGGGAGTTTCAATCTCGTGCATTTCAACATCTTCTGGGAAGGCAAGGGCTTGGGAACCTATACTGGGAACACCCTTGCGCAATCGAATTGGCATTTTGCGCTGAACGACTGGGTGGGCACCAAGCGCCAGCTAACGAAGTCGGATGGCACGTCGTACAGTTCGTTTGACGATGCTCCGTTTGGCGATTATCAGTCGCCTGGCGCTTTGTCTTCTCCCAAAGCTGGATCCCGGAAAACAGGTAAGTGGTCACCGGATTTCCCGGGCGATTGATCGCGCTCAACCAACTACCAGGTCGAGAGCAGCGGCCTGTGCAAATGCTCGGAAGTCCCGGTCTCTCGAGATCAGCGATACCCTGGCGTCGATGCAGCTTTGCGCAATCAGCGCATCACCTAGCCGTGCTTTTCGCTTCTGCGCCATGACTCGGGCGCGCAGCTTACCTGCGCGCTGCCAGTAGCCGGGTCCGCTCTCGATCAGAGGCACAGCGGAGAGGTTCCGCGCTACAGAAGCGGAAAGCTCTGGATCACTTAACAATTCGGTGAGCACCGGGGGCGCCATCACCACCTGGCGGTCGCCCAGCGCTTTCGCGAGCATTTCGATGTCGTTACCAGCGTCTCCTTGCAGGAAACTGATCCACGTGCTGGTATCCGCCGCGATCATCTGTCCGCCTTCAAATCGGACAACGTCCGCGAGAAATCGACCAGTATTCCTGACATCCTCGATGTGCCTTGTTGTGCTTGGGAGATCGGGGATCGGTTCCAGACAAAGTAACAAAGTAACGCCAAACTCCAGCCTCCTTTAGTAGAAGGATGGACGGTGGTGAATCAAACGTCACTATCAAGGCGCGAAGCCGCCTCTTCTTTCGCTTCCATCCAACCACGCAAAATCACAACCGCCGCCACCTGGTCGATCACCTGCTTGCGGTCGCGCCGGTCGTGCCCCGCTTCATCCAGAATCTCGTGGGCCGCTACCGAACTCAACCGCTCATCCCAAAGCTCGATCGGCAATCCGGAACGCATACCCAACTCCGCAGCAAACGCCTGCACCTTCGCCGCCCAGGCACTCACCTCGCCCGACAGATGCAGCGGATTCCCCACCACGATGGCCCCAACCTCATGTTTGCGGATGAGCCGCAGCAGGCTCCGCAGATCCTCGCCCCGGCTCTTGCGCCACAGCGTCAGCAGGGGCTGTGCGGTATAGCCCAGCGGGTCCGAAAGAGCGACCCCTATCCGCGCCTTACCCACATCCAAAGCCATCACGCGCCCCGCCACCATCATCCGCTCCATCTTGGATCCGCTCCATCTTTCGCCGTCAGGCAAGTCTATCGCCGCCCGCCCGGTCCCGCCCGGCTTTTTCTGGGTGTTGTAGAGCTCTTGTGCCACATTCAAGCTTGGTGGGAGTCTGCCGTTTCATCGGGCCGCACCTCTATCATCGAAGCTAGTAATAGAATCTCTCTGGAGGAACTACCCAATGCGTCGAGACGCGAAGTCCCTGAGAATTCTGGTTGTCGGTTGTGGAAACATGGGTGCATCGCATGCACGTGCCTTTCGCAACATCGACGGGGTGGAGATTGTCGGGCTGGTATCGCGGGGCGAAAGCAAAAATCACCTCGCCCGCGCTCTCGCCCTCGACATCCCTCTCTACGACGACATGAACGCTGCGCTGGCCGCCCTCGCACCCGACGCGGTCTGTATCTCCACCTACCCTGAGACCCACGAAGCCTTCACGCTGGCCGCGATCGCCGCGGGGTGTCATGTGTTTGTCGAGAAGCCGCTGGCGCCCGACACGGCCAGCGCCCGGCGCATGGTCGACGCCGCGCGCAGCGCGGGCAAAAAGCTCGTCGTGGGCTATATTCTGCGCCATCATCCCACGTGGCAGAAGTTCATCGAGATTGCGCGCACGCTGGGCAGCCCGCTGGTGATGCGCATGAATCTGAACCAGCAGAGTTCTGGCGCGACCTGGCAAACGCATCGCGGCCTGCTGGCCTCGGCTTCGCCCATCGTGGATTGCGGCGTGCACTATGTGGACGTGATGTGCCAGATGGTCGCAGCCAAACCTCTGCGCGTCTCGGCCATCGGCGCCTGCCTCGACCCCACCCTACCCGGCGGCCGATACAACTACGGCCAACTGCAGATCGCCTTCAGCGATGGCTCGGTGGGCTGGTACGAAGCCGGATGGGGGCCCATGATGAGCGAGACCGCATTCTTCGTCAAAGACGTGATTGGACCGCGCGGTGCGGTTTCCATCCAGAGCGTGCACGCCGACGCAGACGGTGGTTCCGCCAAAGTGGAAGACCACGTTCGCTCCAATGCCATTCGCGTGCATCCCGCGCAGCTGAACCCCTCCGGCGCCTTCGCCCACAAGGACGAGTTGCTCACTCAGGCCGATGAGCCGGATCACGACGAGCTCTGCCGGCGCGAGCAGGAGTTCTTCATAAGCGCCATCCGCGAGGATAGCGATCTTACTTCGCATCTCGAGGATAGCCTGGCCAGCCTGGCGATTGTGCTCGCCGCGGACGAGGCCATGCTCACCGGGCGCACGGTCGACCTCTCGAACTATGACTTCACCCTTCCTCCCGCAGTGCAAGAGACCCAGGTGGCCGGGATGAAATAAGCGATATCGAGCGCGGGCGCGATGCTTTCATCTGCCTGGCAGCAGACCGTAGACATCCACCTCGCGCTTGGTGCCCACATACACATGCCCTTTCACCACCGTCGGCATGCTAAACCGCAGCGTCAACCCAGGCCGGTCCCGCCCGGCGTCTTGCTCGGTGTTGTAGAGTTCGTGGGCCACATTCGCAGCATCGTAGGCGTGGAGCACGGCGGGCTGATCGTCCCCATTCCACGCCTTGGAACGTAGCAGCCACACGATTCCATTCTCGAGTCTATTTGCGGATACCGTCGGGGTTGCCGATACGCCAGACGCAGCACTCTCGGCCCTGGGTGACAGCTTTCCGTTGGTCACAGCAAACTGGCGCAGCTTGTCCCCGTCACTCACTACGTATACGGAATGGTTCCAATAAGCCATCGATCCGAAGACGCCGCTGGGAACCGATAGCGTCTGCACCGCATGGCCGTCGCTCTCCGGCTGCCAATGGCCCATGTGGTCGCGGTTCACCAGGTAGAGAGTGCCCCCTTTTCCCTCCACCATCGCAAGATGCGGATGGGCGCCCGCTTGATCAGGCAACAGCACCGGTCCGCCCGAGCCCAGATCGCTGTCGTAGTTGTCCAGGTGCTCCGCGTCATAAGGTGTGAAGTAGTCACTGAGCTTGAGGGTTTCCCCGTTGAGCTTGAGCAGGGAATCGCCATAGTCGCGGCCGCCCTTTGCGGCGTCAAAAACCCCGTTGCCCGTGGCCAGAAAAATGTTCCCTGCCTCATCGGCTGCCGGCCCGGTGTCTCCTTCCCAGATCCCACTATCATCGCCATCGGGCGATGCGTTGAAGACTGCTTTCTGCTGCAGGCTGCGCGCGTCGTAGGCCATGACCCAGCCATGGTACGGGCCCACATCGCAGGCAGAAGCCCATGCCAGATAAACGGAGCCGCGGTTTAACAGCAGCGCGGCCCGGGGGTTATCCCGCAGCGAGTTGAAGCTCACCGCTCCGGCTTTGCTCCCGGTCCCGCTACCGCGCATGCTCGCCCGAATAGCCACCGGGCCGCCGAATTTCTCTACGCCCGTCGTCACCGCGAGCGCATGCAGCCGCTGGGCATAAATATTCGTCGTGAAGCCGGCGTGGTCCCGGGTGCGGGCCAGAACGTACAACGTTCCGCTTTCCGCGTCGAGGACCGGCGTTGACGTGATGCCGATCTCCGGTGCGATGAAGGGGCAATGCGCATCGCCCGCGGGCACGGTGCTGAAACCGTCTTTGAGAAAGCTCACCTGCCACAGGGGCGTGCGCGGGTTGCCGTAGGCGTCGAAGGCATACACGCTATCGTGCTCT
Source organism: uncultured Acidobacteriaceae bacterium (assembly GCA_963834445.1). Lineage (GTDB taxonomy): Bacteria > Acidobacteriota > Terriglobia > Terriglobales > Acidobacteriaceae > PALSA-350. Next base: position 41,421 of record CAWIBU010000008.1, on the reverse strand, counting down.
GTGGCCACAAAGAGCACATCGTGGCGGCCCTTTCCTGGGATCTCCACGCCGTTAAGAAACAGCGGTTGTGCATAGACATCTCCATCCACGCGCAGCGTGAAGACCTTGCCAAAATGCTGAGCATTTACATTTTGGGGCGTCAGCTTGGTCTCGTTGAGGTTTGCGCCCGTGCGGGCGTTGTCGTATTGCGAGGTAGTGACTCGCTGGCCTCCGGCAAACGTCGCAAGGCTCAGCACGAGCAAGCCCGGAATCGGAGAAATTAACTGCTTTCGATGCGCACGCATTTTTCAGGCCCCCTCCTCGATAGATACGCTGTGAAGGATAGCATACTACATAGGGGTGGCCTGAGCGAAGACCTGGACCCCAGACGGAGATGACCAACTTTCTGTTTGCAGCGCGCAGACCGTGACCCTTAGGTGATGGGCGACGGTTGTGGACGACGTCGGAATGCCCGTATCAGGTGCCGCGGCATGAAGTAAATTTAATGCTTGTGCACGCCCGCGGTTACCCCCAACGCAACCTAACCTGACCACCAACCAATCCCGAAAAAATACCAGGGAATAAGATGCGATCCGCGTCAAATAGTCGTGCTTCACTCTTAAGAATCTTATCGAACAGTCACTGTTTTCCTGGTGACCATTTTGTCGGTAAAAAACGTGTCAAGCCCCTTACGCAATACAAGAAACCGTACTAGTGCCGAATACATGGCAAGCACAAGCAGCGACATGTCTCACCTCTCCACCCGCAGCGAACCCGTCTCCAGCAGCACGGAAGTCGTCGCCCGCGCCGCCACCCCAGCCCCCCAAACCTCTGCGACCCCGGCGCCCTTGCCGCCCCAGCCAGAACGAAAGCCGCCTCTCCCTCAAAAGCAGGCTCCGGCGCCCCGGCCCCCGCGAACGCAGCAATCCGTGTTCGAGCAGTATGCCCTCTACGGCCTCGCCGGCAAGATCGTCCGCACCCTCGCCCCGCACACCGAGGCTCAGCCCGAAGCCATCCTCCTGCAGCTCCTCGCCGCCTTCGGCAACATCATCGGCGCTGGCCCGCACTGCATGGTCAGCGCCACCCGCCACAGCTTGAATCTCTTCGTCGTCCTCGTCGGGGAGTCCAGCAAGGCCCGCAAAGGGACCAGCTGGAACCAAGCAGTCGATCCCTACGCTCCGGGCGAGGAAGAAACCAGCCAGCCCAGCGAGTCGTACGGGGAACAGGTTCTGGACTCGATCTTGAAGTCGATCTGGACGACTTAACACGCTTATCACGCACCACTTTGACACTTCGCGGAAACTGGCCGCCGGGAAATATCTGGAGACAGCCGTGAGAGGCAGGCACGACAGACGGAGAGTGACCCCAAACATAGGAAGACGTGAAAAAATCAGTTAGGCTCGCAGATAGAGTGCCACCAACGTGGATGACCTACAGCGTTTTCCATTGGCGTTCCTCCGCTTGCACTTGCGGGTACATCGCTGGGAGGATTACCGGATGCGAAAAGGGTTTACCAGAGAACCAAAACGTGACGAGCCCGCGACCCAAAGCAAGAACTACATAACTCGGGGCGGCCTGGAGCGCCTCAAAGATGAGCACCGCTTTCTGCTCACCCGGGACCGCCCGGCAGTGGCCGAAGTGGTAGCGTGGGCCGCCGGCAACGGCGATCGCAGTGAAAACGCCGACTATCAGTACGGCAAGCGGCGGCTGCGCCAGATAGATGGGCGGATTCGCTTTCTCACCAAGCGCATCGAAGCCGCGGAAGTGGTCGATCCGGAAGCTCCAAGAGCGCGGCAAGCGGAGACAAAGGCATTCTTCGGGGCGACCGTGCGCTATGCCAATGCCGCGGGCGCGGAGCGAGTGGTGAGCATCGTAGGCACAGACGAGGTCGATCTCAACCGCAACCACATCAGTTGGGTGTCACCTCTGGGGCGCGCGTTGATGAGGTCGGCAGCGGGTGACCGCGTCGTTCTCGAAGCGCCGGGCGGGACCGAATACCTCACTGTGCTTGAAGTGCGGTACGAGCGCATTTCTGTGGAACCGTTCCGGGAACCAGCTGGATCGGAGGCGCCGGTAAAGAGGCTCCCTCGCCGGCGCTCACCTGGTGAAGAAGAGGCGATCCCAGACAGATCGTGAACAAGCGAAGACCGTAATCGAGAGCTACCTGCTCTTGCCAGGCGACAAGACGAGTCCTGCCAAAGCCATAGCACCGCCAATTCCTGGACCGCTGCTACTCGAAACTCCAGTTGTCATGCCAACTTATCGTTAGCGTCGTTTTCCGTCTGACGCTCAGACTTTCGCGCCTCCTCTTATTGCTGGCATCGCCCACGCGCCTCCCGGCATCCCAGAAAAGCAGGAGATAAAGCAATGGATTCAAGACTTATTGTTATCTCGCTCATTGCGGTAGTAGCGATCATCTTGATCGTGATGCTGCTCTTAGTCCGCAAGCGTAAGAGCGACCGCTTGAAGCAGCAATTTGGTCCCGAATACGATCGCACTGTCCAACAACACGGAGCCCAACGCGCTGAGACAGTCCTGGCCGAGAGAGAGCAGCGGGTCAAGACCTTTGCCCTTCACCCTCTCACCCGCGAAGATCGCGAAAGGTATGTTATGGATTGGATGCACGTCCAGAAGCAGTTTGTCGATGATCCTGGGCTGGCAGTCGGCAACGCCGATAAGTTGGTAACCGCCGTGATGGCTTCACGCGGTTATCCCGTAAGTGATTTTGAGCAGCGAGCGGCGGACGTCTCTGTCAATTACCCCGGAGTGGTGCAAAATTATCGATCCGCGCGCACCATCGTAGAGCGTCGCGGCAAAGGACAAGCCGGCACCGAAGACCTGCGCCAGGCCATGGTTTACTTCAGGTCACTGTTTAACGAGTTGCTCGACCTACCTAAAATCGAAAAGACAGGAGTTTCTCATGAACGAGCTTCGTAACGATCAGGAACTGACCACAGCAGATATTGCCAACCCATCACGAAACAGAGAGTATCGAACAGCGGTCATCGATGAGCGGCCTCTTCCGACGCAGAATGCCACATCCACGATCGAGAACACCGGCGAGCGGGTTGTTTCATCCAATAATGCGCCCGTGTCGCAGGGAAAAGAGAATGTGGGGGATGGCCCTTTATTCCACGATGACGAATTGCAGGGATTTCGATCGCGCTGGGATCAGGTGCAGGCTTCATTCGTCGATGAACCGAGATTGGCTGTAGAACAGGCAGATGGTTTGGTGGCGAACATGGTAAAGCGCATTGCCGAAGAGTTTTCTACGGCACGCGCAAACCTGGAGAGGGAGTGGGACACTGGCGGCGATGTTTCCACCGAGGAACTCCGGCAGGCACTCAAGCGCTACCGCTCATTCTTCAATCGCCTGCTGCCCATCTAAGTATTCGATCAAGCGGGATCGGGGGGCGGATGCGGTTTACGTTTGCCCCTCCGATTAAACGCGACAACAAGTAACCAGGAAGATGTCGAACTGAGATGGCGGCTCCTCTGACATTAGATCCAGTACACCTAAGGGTCACAATGGTGGAAGCCGCCTTCAATCAGAGCCCCGTGGGCCCATTTGCCGCCAGGTTTACGGAGCCTATCCTGCGCGGATTAATCTGAGCCGATTTTGTAAGAGGGATCGGTGGCTTGTTGGTCTGCGGCGAAGACTGCGCAGGTCTGATCGTAAATATCGCCACTATAATCCCGCAGACTGACAAAGCTCTCGGGATTCTGCTTGCAGTAAACTTTTGCATTCGCAATCGATTCCTGAACATTGACTTTCGGCTTGGGTTTGGTGTCAATGAATGTCACCCCCTCTTTGCGCCCGTTGCGCCCTTCGATTGCGCCCTTCGATTGCTTGACAAGATCGTTCCTATAACACTCCAGCCATGCTTCTCATTCGCAAAAAAGCGTCAGCGAACGGTCTATCTGCGCAGGCTTGTTGCACCTGCGCAGATAGTGTGTACCTTCACCCCCAGTGAGGGCCGGGTACTAAGCGTTCGACGGCATGGGAGGAGTCTGGATGCCACCCATGTGCGCGATCTTATCGATTAGCTCTGTGTGTTGGCGGATGACTGACTCGCCCTTCTCTACAGCAGCCTTCAGCTGCGGATCGTTGGTCTTGCCGCTCTCGTCGAGAAATGTCGACAAGTCATCGTGGTGATCCTTGACCATGGCTTCCACGTAAGCCCGGTCAAAGTCGGTGCCGGACTTCATTTTCAATTCCATGTATTTCGCGTGATCTGATAGCGGAGGCCCGGAGGGCACCCTCACTCCCAGCTGTTTCGCCACCGGTTTCATTTCTGAAATCAGCATCTCGTGATCGTGGATCATCTTCGTGGCAAACTCACGCACGTTCTTGTCCTGACTCTTCTGCAGAGCCAACTTGGCAAAGTTTACTTCCGCTAAGCTTCCCTCCATCGCGTTCTTCACGAAAGTCTTGTCTGACGACTTCGTGTCCTGCGCGAGTACTGTCCCACTAGCTAACAGAGTGCCTAGTGTGGCGCCTGCTATACATTGCAACCAGAGATTTTTCATGTGTTTTTTCCTCTTACCGCGAACAGTAAGAAGTACATAGTCACTGAAAAAGTTGCCTATGGAGGCAAACAGTCTGACACAACTTAGTTTTCGGCAGCAGGCATCCAGGCCGAACGAATAAGTGACGGCCACGAGGGGAGGGATCGCGAGCAGGCTGCGTTCCACAACGACCAGGAAGTCCGGAGCGTCTGCTGGATTTGTTTCTTCGATGCCCGCGCGGTTAGACGCGAGCGTAGTGCGCCGGAAATAGGATCGTTTCTCCCACGAGGTTTGAGCGAGCCGCAGAGTCCCGCAGGGACGGACTGAAAGTAGCCCAGGACCCCAGTCCTGGGTAAACCCGAACCCAGAGACCCAGTCCCGTCAGGGACGGCTGAAATGCTGCTCCTGCGCTCAGTCGTCCCTAACGGGACGAATCAGCTGGCTATAGTCAACCCATGACTGGCGTCCTGATTACTTTAAGTCCGTCCCTGCGGGACTTCTGCGGTTCGCTCAGGCGTCACGGGATAAATGACCATCTGTGTGACGGACTGCGCTAGTCCTGATAAAGCTGATGGTAGAGATTCCTGGTGACCTGATAGCAGTCGCATGCGGCTTCTTCGAGATTTTGCCGGTTGAGAATTTTGACGCGCCCTCGCCGATATTCAATCAGTCCACTTCGTTGCAGATTGCCGGCTACCATGGTCACGGTGGTCCGCTGCGCCCCCAGCATCATGGCTAAGAATTCCTGGGTAAAATTTAAAACGTCAGACCCGGTTCGATCCTGCACCATGAGGAGCCAGCGCGCCAGACGCGCTTCTGCTTCGTGCAGCCGGTTACAGCCGGCAATCTGGCTCACGCTCAACGACTGCTCCTGCACAAATTCCAGGATGCGGTCGCGTATTTCCTCCGAAGATCGAAACGCCTTGCGCAGCTCGATTAACGGAATCCTGAGGCCAGTACCGTCCAATTGCATGAAGGACTCGGTCGACACCGGCGCGGGCCCTAATAGATGGATGCATCCCACGACTCCTTCACACCCAATGACCGCGACCTCTGCCGTGCCGCCATCGCTCGACATGGCAACCACTGAAGCCATTCCTGAGGTGATGAAGTAGGCGTAGTCCGGGATCTCGTTCGCCTTGTAGAGCAGCGTTCTCACGGGTAACGGTACGGCAAGGCTATGCGCAAGTAAGGACTCGCGGCTCTGTGGGGAAAGGGAAGACAGGAAAAGATTCGTCGCAGCAAGCATGATCGATCCTTTGCTTCAGATCGCAAAGGACCGCCGTCATGAAGACGGAAGCAGGTCACGCCTGACTAGAACAAGCGGGTCAACCGCTGTGTTTCTATCTTATTCCTTATTGGCTCGGCGATGTTGCTTTTCAATAAGTTACGTGACGAAGAGTTGAGCGCCCACTCTAAGCGGCAGAGCCGCTGAGTTCCCTGGAGAGGAGCGCGGATGCCGGTTCTGAGGGAGCGGCGTTTTCGCCTGGCCACCGTCGCGCTTCGCACGGCAAATACAAAACACTAAATAATTATGTCGGCTATGCGACATTATTACCGGTTTCTGGCATCCTAAGAACTGTCAACTACCACTGGTCAGCGGAGAACGACTCTCCGATCGAAGCGCCATGATGACGCCTCTCCAGAACACGGGGAGCCAGCTTGAGCAATATAAAGGTCGACGATTTGCAGACCAAACTGGAGTTGACCGCCGAGGCCTTGCGTCGGTCTGACGAACTCGCGACCGCAGGACGCCTCGCGCTTGAAGTGATGCATGACATTAGAAATCCGCTGGAGGCGTTGCGCAACCTCAACTACCTAACAGCACTGGGAGCGAACAGGCCAGAGGAAGTTCGCCGCTACACCCAATTGGCCGACGAGCAGGTGGCCATCGTTATTGAGATTGCCAACAGCACGCTTAGTTTCGCTAAAGCGGCGAATCAGCCCAGGCCCGTCAGTCTGGTTTTGTTGGCAGAAGCCGCGCTTCGAATTCATCAGCGGACGATCGAGGACAAGAAGATACACCTGGTAAAGGATCTTCCCGGGGATGTGGTAGCGCCGATTTACTCAGGCGAAATGCTGCAGGTGATTTCTAACCTGCTGACCAACGCTTTGGACGCTGTGCCGCCCGCCGGCACCATTTATATTCGTCTCCGCAAGCGGCAAAAAGAAGTTCAATTGCTGATTGCCGATAACGGCCATGGAATTCCACCGGAGTATGGAGACGAAATTTTCCGTCCATTCTTCACCACCAAACAAGATCGAGGCACGGGGCTCGGGCTGGCGCTCTCACAAAAAATAGTCACGCGTCACCGTGGAACCATTAAGATGCGCAGCAGCGTGCGGCCAGGTAAGAGCGGCACGCTTTTCAGAATCTCTCTTCCTTTATGAGTGACGCACTACGCTGGTGGAGAGCTTAACTCCGAAATGAGCGATCCAACTGGATTGCCGATCGAGCGTTGAGCGATCTTCCCCAATGGTTCTCCGCGGCGATACATTAAATAGGCCGCTACCCCTCCAGCAATTACGCTTCCCCATAAAAGCAGCCGTCTCATCGAATCCCTCCCAGAAACCGGTTCAGCATTTGAGATGCAAATCTGCAATCTGGAGCATGGGGACTGCGGGAAAAAATGAGTTTGAGCGCACAGGCGGTTTCGCCCGCCAGTGATGCATACGGCTAAACCTGCGCCCTTCAACTTGCATCCGAATATTTGTTGAAACGCATGCCTAAACGCAAAAGAATAACCGACCTAAGCACGGATCCTATCGAGTCGGCGCAGGCCGCGGGACTGCGCTATGTTAACGATGCTCAGCCTGGAATCCGCCGCCGGCGGCGAGGTAAAGGCTTCTCCTATATCGACGCCGATGCCAAGCCGCTGCGGAGCAAGGACACGCTTGCGCGGATCAAGTCGTTGGTCATTCCGCCGGCCTGGTCGGACGTGTGGATTTGCCCGAATCCCAAAGGACATCTGCAAGCCACGGGACGCGATGCGCGAGGCCGCAAACAGAGCCGGTACCATCCTCGTTGGCGCGCAGTTCGCGACGAAACCAAATACCAACGCATGACCATCTTTGGCGAGTTACTGCCCGTGATCCGGGAACGGGTGAGCCATGATCTCGGTTTGCCGGGCCTGCCGAGATTGAAAGTGCTGGCAGCGATCGTACGTTTAATGGAGGTAACGCTGATACGTGTTGGCAACGAAGAATACGCACGCGAAAACCATTCTTATGGTTTGACCACGATGCGTAACAAGCACGTACAAGTGGAGGGAACGGGCATTCGCTTCAGCTTTCAGGGCAAGAGCGGGGTCAAGCACACGATTGACTTCAACGACCGCCGGCTGGCAAGAATTATTCAGCGTTGCCAGGATATCCCGGGTCAGGAGCTGTTCCAGTATGTCGACAGCGAAGGCGCGCACCACAGCATTGATTCGGCAGATGTAAACGAATACCTGCGTGAAGTCTCGCATGAGGACTTCACCGCCAAGGATTTCAGGACCTGGGCAGGGACCGTGCTGGCGTGCAACATGTTGCAGGAGTTCGAAGCTTTTGAATCGCAAACGCAGGCCAAGCGAAACGTCGTGCAAGCCATTAAGGACGTGGCGCGGCGTTTGGGAAACACGCCCTCCGTTTGCCGTAAGTGTTACGTGCATCCGGCAGTACTGGATACCTACCTGAGTGGTGCAATGATGCAGAGGGTGAGGGGGGAGATGGAAGAGGACGAGGCCCCCCATGCACTTCGCCAGGAAGAAAAGGCGCTCTTAGCACTACTGAGGGAGCGGCTCACGCGGGCCGCCGCTTAGCTTTAGACAGCAGCTGAGCGGGACGCCTCGTCGGCTTCTCAGTGGTCACATTGTGAAGTTACGAATACCTTAGGTTCGTTCGCGCTCACAACGCGCAGCGGAAGCCGATATTGGCAGTCGAGCTGTCAGGTGTGTTCGCGCTTCGCGCCGCCACACGGTACCGATTGCAATAGGACTTGTGGCAAAGAAAAGATCCTCCCTTCATCACACGCGCTGTACCGTCGGGCGGTCCCTGGGGATTCTGGCGGCCAGCCGTTCGATGGAACTCTGCATCAAACCAGTCCGCGCACCACTCCCAGGTATTGCCGGTGATCGAAGAAAGCCCCAATCCGTTTGGCGGGAACGCATCGACCGGGCACGTCCCGGTATAGCCGTCATCGCCTGTATCGTGATTGGGAAACTCCCCCTGCCAGATGTTGCAACGATGCTCGCCGCCGGGTCTGAGCTTATCGCCCCAGGGATACGCCTTTTGTTCAAGACCGCCCCGTGCGGCATACTCCCATTCCGCTTCGGTGGGCAGGCGTTGCCCTGACCATTGACAGAAAGCCTGCGCGTCGTTCCACGACACGTGCACGACCGGGTGGTTGCCGCGCAGGGCCACGTTCGTCCCTGTGCCCTCGGGGTTGTTCCATCGCGCGCCGCGTACCTTACACCACCAGGGCGCGGCGGCAACCGTGTCCTCCGCCAGCTCGCGGAAGCGATTTTCGGGGATATGGGCCCAGAAGACAAACGACCAACCGAATCGTTCGGCATCCGTGGTGTAACCGGTTGCGGAGACAAATTGGCCGAAGAGATCATTCGTGACGGGATAGATATCGATGGAAAAAGGATGGAGACAAACCGTTCGGACCGGACCTTCGCCGTCCTGGGGAAAGCCGTCAGCGCTGTCCGTGCCCATCAGAAACTCTCCTCCTGGCAGCGGGCGCATGCGTGCAAGCATGGCATCGCGCGGTTCGCGGGGTCCGTTATCCGTTGCGCCCCCCGCGCCCGGCCCGGCTGCCCTCATCGACGAGGGCGTGCAGCAGCCGCCACCGGCTTTCTTTTCGCTCGAATCGCCTTCCTTGGTCATCGTCTCGCTCACCTGCACCGGTAGCTGAAGACCCGTTCGTCAGATTCAGCAATCTCTCTCCATTAGTCTAGCGGCTCCGGCGAGAATTGATTCCTCCCGGCCCAACCCCGAGCCACGCTACCCGATGGCCTGATCGAGAACGGTGTCAGATAGAATGACCTCCGGCGAGATCCAGCCTGGAATGTTCATGTCACCAGGGAAGCAGCATCCTCAGGCGCTGATGGTATCCAAGGAGAAAATCGAAAATGAGCGAGATCAAGGAGCTGTTTACCCGCAGGGAAATGCTGGCCAGGTTGACTGGGGCCGCCGTGGGAGCAACCGTTGCGCCACCGCTGCTCTCGGCTCAATCTCTGCCGCGGACGGCTGCGCCGCACAGTCGTGCCGGTGCTTCGGCGAAGAAGCCAAATATCTTGTGGATTACGACCGAGGGTGTTCCTCTGAATGCATTGGGCTGCTATGGCAGCCAGCTCATCAGCACGCCGCATATCGATCGCATCGCGAGAGAAGGGATGCGCTTTGAGAACAGCTTCACGACCAATGCACTGTGTGCCCCGAGCCGGGCCACTTTGTTGACGGGAAAGTACGACCACCTGAATGGGATGGTATCGAATCCAGGGGAGACCACCCAGGGGGTGACGGCGTCGTCCACCTTTGACGCCGCACAGGAAACCCTGCCTAAGATTCTAAAGAAAAACGGGTATCAAACAGGAATGGTCGGAAAGTGGCACCTCCCCGCGAATCCAGGAGAGGTTGGCTTCGATTACTTCGTTTATAAGCAGGGCGCGGGCGGCCCTTACTACGACCCTAACCACTACCTGAGAAATCCAAGCCTGGGCAGCCATGTTATCGAAGAGAAAAGCTATGACGGATACATTACCGATAACGAAGTCAACTTCACCATTGAAGGAATCAAGCAGTTCACTCAGCCATTTTTTATGATGCTGCAATTCTTCAGCGATCACCGGCCGTTTGATCCGCCTCACCAGTACGAACACTTGTACGAACACACGCGCATCCCGGAGCCGGGCACCTTCTACGACGACTACTCGCTGCGCGCATCAGCCGCCCGCGAGGCCAGGCTCCGGATCGCGGACATGCCGGACTACCACCCGCCTAAAGATTTAACTGAGCGCCAGCGTAAGCAATGGAACTATCAGAAATTCATGGGCCACTTTCTGGCGACCCTGCGTGCGCAGGATGACAACGTTGGCCGGCTGCTGGACTATCTGGATCAAAGCGGCCTGGCAGAAAATACCATCGTTATCTTTACCGGCGACCATGGCTTCTTTCTGGGCGATCATGGCTGGTTTGACAAGCGGTTCATGTATGAGCAGGCGTTCGCGTTCCCTGGATGATTCGCTATCCGGGTCATGTCAAGCCCGGTTCGGTCAGCACCGATTGGATCGTGAACATTGATAACGCACCCACCGTTCTCGACCTTGCCGGCATTCCTGTCCCCGGCGATATGCAGGGTAGAAGCGTGGCGCCGTTGCTGCAGGGGCAGGCTCCCGCGGATTGGCAAACCTCGATGTACTACCACTACTATGAATTCGCGCCGGGCCACTGGGTCTTTCCGCACTACGGGATCCGCACCAGCCGCTACAAATTGATCAGCTATTACACGGTCAATGAGTGGGAGCTGTTCGATCTCGAAAAAGATCCGGATGAGATGGAGAGTCTCTTTGAATGGTCAGGCTACAAAGTGCATCCGGCCTATGAGTCGATCGCCAACGATCTGGTCGCGCAGCTCACCCAACTGCGCGAGAAGTACAAAGACACCACCGGAGCGCCGGTGAAGCTGTGGCCGACGAGCAGCTACGATTGAGCGAACCAGGAGAGATGCATACGAAGCCCAATTTCCAATTGCTCGACCTATAAGAAAACGGCCGGCGTTGCCGCCGGCCGCACCTTCGGTTGTTTGCGAGCCGCCCGCGCAGATTAATGGGCCGGCGGCGTTGGTGCTTCCTGCCCCTGGGGGCGAGGTTGTAGCGCGGCAGGGGGCGTGGGCGCCGCAGGCGCGGCGTCGATCATCGTGCGGTCCAGCTCGGCGGTGCCGATCCGGCCACCCTCCACGCCCTGAATGGCCACGCGGATGTTGCGCGTCTTGCGGGGAACGCGAAGCAGCAACGGCAGATTCGTCAACGTCTCAGCTAGCTGGGCAGGATCCTGGGTGTTGACGGTAAGCAGCACCGTTTCCTGTTTCGAGGCAAGGATGTCGCCGGTTCCGGAAAGGCTCATCGCCGCCACCGCTAACTGTGCCGTGCTCTTTCCGGCTATGCTTTCGTCCCAGTTAAGGTTTTTATGTTTGACCACGACCGTGAATGCCGCAGTGCGCGTGTCGGGGTGGCGAACCAGGTCTTTGATGGATACATCGAGGGCCTGGAAAGGGATGGAGGCCTGGGCCGCTTCGGCCAGACTGGCCATGGTCTGTTGCCGGGGATCGACCGGCGCACGTTGATCGGGCGCAAAGTAGCCGGCCTTGGTGAGAGCCCGCAGCCGGGGGTCGCGCATGGTTACCCGAATCCGCCGGAATTTGCCGTTGGCAATGCCGCCTTCCGGTTGGTAGGTGAGTGTGTAGTACGCGGAGCCCAGTTGCTCCGATCGCTCGATCTCGCGGTCGACGTCGTTGCGGTTGTAGAAGAGCTTGCCGCCGGTCTCATTGACGAATACGCCAAAGTTGATGTCGCCGGCAAAAGGATCGTCCTCGCCGATATCGACGGACGCCGACCCTTCGCTGTACGTGAGCGCGGGGCCTCTTGCCTTGAGGCCGGGGTAAATCACGAACAGGCTCACGCGCGCCTCGACCAGCATGTTAGTGGTATCGCGCACATATTGATTCAGTTCGTCCACGATGGGCCCGACGAGCGCCACGGTCATGATGCTGGGGCCGCCGTGCCCCACCCACACAATATTCTTACGGCCCGGCACGCCCTTGTTCTGCAGTGCGATTTGTTGCAGCGCGTCGATCGATTGCCCGAAGCGTTCCGCAAAGAAGGCGCCCTCGTCGTGTTTGTAGGGGATGGCCGCCGGCACGTGGTCGAGCGCATACAGCAAATCTTCTTTGCTGCGGGTATAACCCTGCACCATTTCGAGCGACTGGTTGCCCAACACCATCAATTCGGCGGGCGCGGCTAACTGGTCGGGCTGTGCCATGAGAAATTTGCGGATGGAGTAGCGGATGTACGCAGAGTCGGCAAAGCTGGAGTTCAGGAGGTCGAGCACAAAGATCGTGAGGGGGGCTTTGCCGGCGGGGCTATCCTGCGAGAGCGCGCTGTCGACTACGTGTATTTTTGGCTCCTCAAAAGAGAAGATGCGCTGCGGCCTTTTTTCTTCGGTGATCGCGAAATCATCTTTGCTTAACCCCTGGACGACGACATGCCCTTTTTTGTCGAGCACAGTGACGTCGAGGAATACCAGCCGCGACGTGACCCGGATGGTTGGTGGAGTTGCCGGCGCTGGTGCCGTTTGCGCGGCGCTGGGAGCAGGGGCCCAGAACAGCGCCAGCGAGAGGGCACAGAACGATAGGGTAGCAAGCGTCCGCAGCATAAACTCCGACGCACCCAGCTTACTCCTGTGGCGCTATGAGGGGGGAATAGGGAACCGTGCGCCCTGTTTTCGGGCTATATACTGCTCCTCAGAAAAGGTGGCTAACCTTATGTCAACGAGCGCCCAGCCGGAAGTGACCGTTCGCATTGCCGCCCTGGAGGATGCCCCCCGTTGCGGGCAGATCTGCTACGACGCCTTTGCTTCGATCAACGCCGCTCATGGTTTTCCCTGTGATTTTCCCGGCCCGGACGTAACGACCGGGCTGCTTGCGATGATGTTCTCAAGCCCTGATTATCACTGCGTGGTCGCCGAGGTCGAGGGGCGCCTGGTGGGCAGCAATTGCCTGGATGAACGTTCTGTGATTCGCGGCGTGGGCCCGATCACCATCGACCCGGGCGCACAGAACCTCGGGGCGGGACGCAAACTGATGCAGGCGGTTTTGCATCGAGCAGAGGGCCGCGCCGACGGTGTTCGCTTGGTGCAGGCGGCCTTCCACAATCGCTCGCTCTCGCTTTACTCGCTGGCCGGATTTGCTGTCCGCGAGCCGCTTTCCTGTATGCAAGGGAAGACACGCGAACGAAGCATGCCGGGGTGCCTGGTTCGGGATGCGCGACCGGCCGATGCGGAGGCGTGCAACGCGCTCTCCGTGCGTGTTCATGGATTCGATCGAGCGGTTGAGTTCGGTCAGGCCATCGCGCGCGGCACGGCACGCGTCGTCGAGCGCGCAGGGCGCATCACCGGATACACCACGCACCTTGCCTTCTTCGGGCACTCGACGGCGGAGACGAATCTGGATCTGCAAGCGCTGATAACTTCGGCGGAGTCTTTTGCCGGGTCAGGCCTGCTGGTGCCTGGCCAACGGCCTTCGCGTTGTTCAACCCATGACGTTGATGAGCACTGGTTATTACAAAGATCCAGAAGGGGCGTGGCTGGCATCCGTCATTTTTTAGCCGAACTGCATGCGGCTTGCCCTGCGTACAGGGAGTTCAGGGCTATAGGAAACGCCTTTCCGTGGCCAGCACAGAGTTTCGGGTCGGCGGTTAGATGTTAAGAGAAGACCTGCTCCCTCAGTCGGCGCGGCGGACTTCCAGAATTTCGACGGATTGGCTTGCGGCGAAGGCGACAGGAATGCCGTGCACCCAATCGGCTTTGGTAAATGCGCCTAGATCTTTGTTGGTGATGACGGAGTGAACCTTATACCTGCCCGGCGGCATAAGTGGTAGCTGAATGTTGGCTGAGGCAACCTTCGACTGGTTGCGAAAGACCGCGATCACGCCGCTGCCGGCGTGAGACAGGCGGGCATAGCCGTCCCACGCGGCCGAAGAAGGCTGCCGCCAGTTACCGAGGGGAAAAAAGCTCTGGTCGATGGGCTCGCTTGCCCGGAGCTTCTTGAACCACTGAATATGATCGCGGTACCACTGCCGGTCGGCAACGCTGACCTTGCGCAAATCGCCCAGCAACAGAGGTGCGGAGCCAATGGTGGTAGCAAATGTTTCCGGAGCACTGGGTATGTTGGCGTGCAGGTTGCCAATCAACATGCTCTCCACCGGCATCGAAGGGGCTCGCTGGTACAGCAGCGTGCGCGCCTGGATCGTTCCCGCCGCGTCGGCCTGGCCGTCGCGCACATTGCTCATCCAATCCAGATCGCCGGCGGCCAGCAAGCCGGCGTCGATGACGTGCTTTTGTCCCCAGAGCTCGAAAGTCAAATCGAGCAGAACGTCGGGGTGTTTGGCGTAAACCTTGCTGGTGACGTGGCTGATGCCTTCATAAATCATGTTCAGCGATTCGGACCAGTCTCCGTGGAAATGGCCCTTGGCCCAGCAACCGGGCGCCTCGCCGTAAGCGTTGAAGATGGTGGTGAGATCGAGCTTCACATAGGCCAGGTGATAGCGCTCAATGGCGTCGTTGATGCGGTCCGCGGCCGAGTCCTGAAAGGGACTGGCGAGGCACATGACGACCTTCGAACCACCCATGGTGGAGGTGAGTTTCGGCTTGCCGGCCTGGTCGAGCGATGCCCACTCGGGGTGGTTCACGTAGTCGGCGGTTTTCAGGCCGATGGCGGCCATCGGGATCCATAACCCGAGGCGCATGCCCCTGGCCTCGACGGCGGCGCGAATGGTATCGAGACCTCCGGGAAACGCGACCGGGTCTACGGTATTGTCGCCGTATTCCTTTTGCCAGCCATCATCGATGGTAAAGATATCGAGGCCCATAAAGCCGGCAACGTCAATCAACTGCAGCGTGATGTCGCGATTGATGCCCCGCTCAAACGGTTCCCAGGTGTTGTAGATCCAGGGGGCGCCTCGGGCGCTGATTTTTCGCTCCAGAATCGCAGACGTGTAGGAAGGCAGGCGCCAGTGCGGATCATTGTAACCATCACCATTGCGATAGGTAACCAGTGAGACGGCCGCGGTCTTGAATTCTTCGCCCGCTGCGAGCGAGCGCGCAAAGGGCATCAGGTCAGTGTCGTACATGACGCCGAGGCGTACCTTGCCGGGGTGGTACCAGGCGTCCAGTTCGGTGCGCTTCATGTAGCCCGGCACTTCGCTGAGGATGGCGAAGCCATTGCCGTTGTTGGCGTTGGCGACCAGTATGCCCGCATCTTCAGAGCGGCCGGTATAAAAGGTTTCTCGCGGTTGGGCGCCGTATTGCGCGTTCAACACAGTTTCATTCGAAGGCCCTACGGAGGGCGCGATGGCTTCAATGTTCAAGTGCGTAAGACGCAAGGTGGCAAAGCCGATGTTGCGCACTACCAGCCATTTACGAATGGCCGGTTGGCCGTTGTACACGCGGTAAATGACGGAGACGTCAAAGGGAATCGTCTTGCTGCGGAGGACGATGGTTAGCGACTTGCCATCGGGCAGGGAGCGCTCATCCGCCTTGACCAGTTGGAACTGACCGCCGGCGCCGGCGAACGTTTCGCCGTTGCCGGTAAAAGAGAACTCCGCCGGCGCTAGTTTGCCGGGCTTTTCAGCAACGATGTAGTCGGTGTGGGTAGAGAGATCGGTGAGCCGCTGGGTAGAAAGCCCGGTGACCGGATCGAAGGCGATGGTGCGCTCGATCTGCGCATTGCCAATGGTCCAGGTTTGGCCGGGCGCGTTGGCGGCGGCAAGGCAGAACAGGGCGATTAGCAAAGACTTGATTCGCATTTCAGCAATGCTCCACTGGTTTTATCGGCTGCCCGGCAATAAGCTGCTCCCGGTAAAGGGGCCGCTGGATTCGCGAATGATGACCTCGGCGTCGATGACATAGCTGGACGGCGCGGCCATGCCCCCCGGCATGATCATTTTGAGCATGATGCGGGCTAACTCGCGACGAGGGATGTGCACGGTGGTTAAGGATGGACAGGTGAACTCGCTCAGGCCGATGTTGTCAAAGCCGGTGACAGAAACGTCCTGGGGCACACGCAGGCCGCGGCTGCGCAGCTCGCGCAACACGCCGATTGCGGTGAAGTCGTTGAGGCAAAGGATGGCACTGGCGTCAAAGCCGCGCTGGACCAGTGCGCGGACGGCGTCGCGGCCCGCTTCCGGACCGTCGCGTTCCAGCACCTCAAGGTACGTGTGGGCGACGCCGAGCTTTTGCGCCGTCTCTTCAAAGGCGAGGCGGCGCTCTTCAGTGGTGGCGAGCGAGAGCTGATGACCGATGTAGGCCATGCGCCGGTGACCGAGTGCGTAGAGATGCTCGACCAGCTTGCCCATTCCGCGATGGGTGTCGAAGCGGACGATGGCCAGATCCTGCAGGGCCGAGTGAGCTGCGCTCATGGAGACGACCGGAATGTTAGCCCGTCGCGCATCCTGCACTTCCAGGGGCAGATCTTCTGACACGGCGAAGATCAGCCCGGCAACGCGGCGGCCGAGCATGGTGCGCAGCGCGCGAGAAAGCTGTTGCGGGCTGTAATTGGTGTTGGCCAGCAGAACCTCATAGCCCTGCTGGTGGGCCTGCTCTTCCAGCAGCCGGAAGAGTTCGATAAAAAATGGGTTTTGCAGGTTCGAGACGATGACGCCGAGCGTCTTGCTCTGGCCGGAGACCAGGGAACGCGCCTGCAGGTTGGGAGTGTAATTCAGTTCTGCAATGGCCGCGAGCACGCGCCGCCGGGTGGCCGCGCTGACCGCATCGAAGCCGTTGGCCACGCGCGAGGCTGTCGAGACGGAGACCTTTGCGCGTCTGGCCACATCTTCCAGGCGAACTTCCCCCGGTTCCGTAATGCGCTGCGCAGCGGCGGGCGTCACCTTCCATTGCCGGCAGCAGGTTCAGCGTGGAGCTGTGTGGCGCTGCTGTCTTGCGCGGGGTTGAGAAAAATATTTGTGTCGGCGGTGGCGAAGCGTTTGTTGCCGGCTTCAAGGATGGCGGAGTCGGGGACCTTGGCGAGCGGTGTGTAGCGGGGGTGATGCGACTCCTCGTAGGGATTGTTGTGCTTCGCGTTGTAACAGCAGATCATCGACCAGCGCGGGTTCTCGGAGCGGTTCTGGTCGGAACGATGGAGCAGGTTGGCGTGGAAAAGCAGCACGTCGCCAGGGCTCATCTCGACATAGTCAAGGGGCAGCACCTTGAGGATTTGCTCGACCCGGGCCAGATCGGCGCCGGCCTGATCGCCTTTGAGCTGATGCTCGACGCGGCCGATTTTGTGGGAGCCGCGGATGACCTGCATGCAGCCGTTTTCGCGGGTGGCGGGATCGACGGCGATGAAGGCGCTGGTTAGATCGGGGAAGAGCACGGCGTTTTGATACCAGTAGCCGTAGTCCTGGTGCCAGGCCCAGGCGCCTCCGGTGCGCGCATCCTTCATGATCATTTTGGAGTGGTAGTGGTAGACCTCGTCTTCGAGCACGGTTTCGGCGGCGTTTACCAGGGATTCACAACGGGCAAACATGCCGTAGAGCGTGTCGCCGGGGTGGTTCCAAAGCGAAAGCCGGACCTGACCGCCTTCACCATCTTTGCGTCCGAAGGAGCTCTGATCGAGGGCGCGATCTTCCTTGGCCGCGCGGTGCAGCAGGGCGATCTGCTGCGGGTCAAAGAAGCCCTGCAGGAGGAGGTAGCCATCCTCGTTGTAAGCTACGATCTCTTCCAGGGTGAGCCGTTTGTTGGCCATAGTTGCCTCCGCTTTGCAAACGTTCCCAACACGGTACAGCGTGACCCAGGCGTTTGTAAAGTGGGTGGGTTGGAGGGTCTTATGGTTTCGTTTGCAGGATGGGTCCGTCAGGGCAGGAATAGGGTTGGGCAGGAGTTGCGAGCTCACTTGTAGGGCCTTTGTTCGGGGTGGTGGCGCACCGCAGATCCCTCGGCTGCGCTCGGGATGACAAGGGGAGGGTGGTGGTCTTCCTAAAGAATTGTTAGCGGGCGAGCGAAACAGCAGGTCCCTCCACTTCGGTCGGGATGACAAATTTGTTTGGGGGCCGGTCTTGATGACACAAGCGCCTGCTCCCACGGCGCGGGATGACAAGTTTGTTTGAGCCTTGGTCCTGATGAAGCAAGCGCCTAAGCGGGATGACAAATGTGTCGCTTTACCGTACCTCGATCAATTGCTCTTCGCGGGAGCCGGAGCCGTAACGGGCGGCAACATAGTCATCGAGAATCTTCTTGAAGTCGTTCACGATGTCGTCGCCCCGCAGCGTCGTCATCAGGCGCCCATCCACATAGACCGGGGCCTTGGGATCTTCAAAGGTCCCGGGCAGGGAAATTCCGATGTTAGCGTGCTTGGATTCGCCGGGGCCGTTCACTACGCAGCCCATTACCGCCAGCTTCAATTCCTCTACCCCCGGGTAGCGCTCCCGCCAAACAGGCATGCTGTCGCGCACATAGCCCTGAATGTCCTGGGTCAATTCCTGAAAGTAAGTGCTGCTGGTACGCCCACAGCCAGGGCAAGCCGTCACCTGCGGGGCAAAACTGCGAATGCTGAGGGACTGCAGAATCTGCTGCGCCACCTGCACTTCTTCGGTGCGATCGCCGCCCGGCTTGGGCGTCAGCGAGACACGAATCGTGTCCCCAATGCCTTTCAGCAGCAGGGGAGCGAGACCGGCGGTGGAGGCAACAATCCCTTTCATGCTCATCCCGGCTTCGGTGAGGCCCAGGTGCAGGGCATAATCGCAACGGGCCGCGAGCAATTCATAGACTTCAATCAGGTCGCGTACGCCGCTTACCTTGGCGCTGAGAATGATCTGGTCGCGGCGTAGCCCGTACCGCTCGGCAGCCTGGGCGGAGTCAAGCGCACTGACCAGCATGGCCTCGATCATCACGTCGCGGGCCGGCGCCGGCTGCGCGCGCTTCGAGTTCTCATCCATCATTTTGGTCAGCAGAGCCTGGTCGAGCGAACCCCAGTTCACCCCGATGCGCACCGGCTTCTGGTTCTCGACCGCGCACTCGATCATGGTGCGGAAATTATCGTCGTCTTTGCGCCCGATGGAGCAATTGCCAGGGTTGATGCGGTACTTGGCCAGCGCGCGCGCACACGCCGGATACTTCTTCAACAGCAGGTGGCCGTTGTAATGGAAATCGCCCACGATGGGAACATCGACACCCAGCCTGGCCAGACCCTCGACAATGGCCGGCACGGCCGTCGCGGCAGCGTCGTTATTTACCGTCACGCGCACCAGTTCGGACCCGGCGTTGGCCAAAGCGGCTACCTGCTGAATGGTGCCGGGGACATCTGCGGTATCGGTGTTGGTCATCGACTGCACGACAACCGGCGCGGAAGAACCCACGCGCACGTTGCCTACCTTAACGGTTACCGACTTCCTGCGTTCCAGTTCCGACATAAGAATCCTCATTTATCAGTTTACAACCCGGGGCGTCGTCTTGACATGCCGGGGGCCGGTGAATAGGTTTGAATCCATAGGCTTGGCTGTCCCGCCAGGTCGCGAAATGGAGCCAGGCGATGCCAGAATCTCTACAGGTTGAGACTCCCGCCGACACCAGGGTGATGAACGCCTTGCTGAGCGACGAATTTGTGGCCAAACTGGACGCCCTGGCCAAAGCCAAGGCGGCCGAGTACCAGGCCAACTCGCCCTATCCGCATATTTATTTTGATGACTTTTTGCCACTCCAGGTCGCGGAAACGGCGCTGCATGATTTCCCGGAACCCAGGGAGGCAGACTGGTTTGCCCACACCGATGTGAACCAGCGCAAGAAGCTGGTCTTCGATACGGTGGAAAAACTGCCGCCATCGATTCGCGATGTTCTTTATTTCTTGAACAGCCGGCCCATGCTCAAGTTTCTGGAAACGCTGACCGGTATCGAGGCGGTGGTGCCCGATCCTAATTACACCGGCGGTGGGTTGCATCAGATCCGGCCGGGCGGGTTGTTAGAAGTACATGCCGATTTCAGCTACCACAAGGGGCTGCGCCTGGACCGGCGCATCAATGTGCTCATTTATCTGAATAAGGATTGGAAAGAAGAGTACGGCGGCCACTTCGAGCTATGGGACCGTGACGTAAAGCGTGCGGAGAGAAAAATTCTGCCGGTGTTCAATCGCTGCGCCATTTTCAGCACCACCAGCGTGTCGTTTCACGGGCATCCTATCCCGCTGGCCTGCCCGCCCGATCGTAACCGCAAGTCGATTGCAACCTACTACTACACCAATGGGCGCCCGGAGGAAGATCCCGGGCTGACCCATCGGCACGAGGTTGCGTTTCAGGAACGGCCCGGCATGAACTCGGTGAAGGCAACGATACGGATCAAGAAGTTGATCCGCTCGTTGATTCCGCCGATCCTTACTGACCTTTATCGCGCGGCTCGCAAGTAGTTATTTCTGTACGGCCGCGTTGTGTTTGTCGCGATAAATGGAGCCGGAGATTTTGTTCTGACGGTTGTTCAAGGCGGTGCGGTCCGCCGCCGTCAGTTTGCCGCCATTGGCTGCGCGCATGTTGCGCTCTTCGTGGTTGACGCTGGCTTCGCGATGCTCGAGGTTGGCGGTTTCGTGAGCCGTTAACTGGCCGCTCTTGACGCCCTGGGCAATGCGGGCTTGCTGGTCAGCTTTACGCTGTCCCGCTGTTCCCGGGGGTGGTGCGGTTTGGGCAACGGCTGCCATCGTCAAAAGAAGATATGCGGTTCCTACTGCCAGAGTCCTTACGTTCATAACGCTCCTTTATCAACCACGACTGGTTTACTAAACCCCGGCGTTGCT
This sequence comes from uncultured Acidobacteriaceae bacterium, assembly GCA_963834445.1. GTDB lineage: Bacteria > Acidobacteriota > Terriglobia > Terriglobales > Acidobacteriaceae > PALSA-350. The sequence goes on along the minus strand of CAWIBU010000008.1, from coordinate 20,399 downwards.
GAGAAGGTTGCGTGCGCACCACACCCACTTACACTTTAGTTGTAGGCGGGGCTGTTAGGTAGCTTCCTTGCGCTGCCTGGGCTTCTTGCTGTAACGGGCCGCCGGCAGAATACTGTTCCAGGGCACAGGCGAGGCCAGGATCATCGAGGTATTTGTGGATACGTAAGGCATCATCGAATCAATCACCGTTTCCATATGCCGCACATCGCGAACGGCGACCTGGACAATGAATGATTCCGCGCCGGTAACGCGATGGCACTCCAGCACCTCGGGCAGACCGCGCACCACGGTGGCAAACTTGGCCAGCTTGTCGCCCGCAACGGTGACGAGCACGAACGCACGGACGGGCAGGCCTACCTGGGCGGGATCGACCAGTGTGCGGTAGCCCAGGATGACATGGCTCTCTTCCAGCCGATGCACGCGTTCGATCACCGCTGGTGTGGAGAGTCCCACGCGACGGCCGAGCTCAGCAAACGCGATACGCGCATTTGCCTGGAGCTCAGCCAGAATTTCGCAATCAATATCGTCAATCGATGGTTGAACCAACCCAGTCACTAGGATCTCCCTCTTTTGTTAGAGCAGGGGGCGGATTCCCCTGATGTCCTTAAATTATGAGGTCAAAGAGCGACTCGCCGATTGGTTATTCTTCGAACGGGGCGAAATTACCTATTTGTACGATTCCCGCGAATGCGCACGATGGCTATGATGCAAGCAGCGATCAGAACTAAGGAGCAAGATTCATGGCAGACCCAACGCAAAGGGCATTAGGGGATGTAGCAGCCAGGCAGTTAGCCAACACAACCAAGACACCACCCCAGCTGACAGCGATTACCCCCCGCTGGCTGGTTCAGCTGCTTGGCTGGGTCCCCGTCGAGTCGGGCACGTACCGCGTCAACAAAGTCAAGAATGACGAAGCGATTGAAGTCGCTTGCGGATCGCGCGACGAGCGCGTGTTGCCTCAGACCTTTGTCGATTACGAAGAAAAGCCTCGTGAATACACGCTGAGCGCAATCTCGACCATAGTGGATGTGCACACCCGCGTCTCTGACCTCTTTAGTCATCCCCACGATCAGATCCGCGAGCAACTACGGCTGACCGTGGAAAAGGTGAAAGAGCGCCAGGAGAGCGAGCTGATCAACAACGCCGATTATGGCCTGCTGAACAATGTCGATCCGGCATTCAAGATCGCTGTGCGGGGAGCAGGGCCCACGCCGGACGATCTGGATGAATTGCTTTCACTGATCTGGAAAGAGCCGGCGTTTTTCCTCGCGCATCCGCGCGCCATCGCAGCGTTTGGCCGCGAGTGCACCCGGCGCGGCGTTCCTCCGCCGACCGCAACCATTTTTGGATCACCTTTCCTGACCTGGCGTGGCATTCCGCTGATCCCGACCGATAAGCTGAAGGTAGACGCAGCCGGGAAGACCAGCATGATGCTGTTGCGCACCGGCGAGAGGAAGCAAGGTGTCGTGGGGCTTTTCCAACCCGGCCTGCCGGGCGAGCAGACTCCCGGACTCTCTGTGCGTTTCATGGGGATTGACCGCAATTCGATGGCTTCCTACCTGGTCTCGCTCTATTGCTCCGCAGCCGTGCTCGCGGAAGACGCACTGGGTGTGCTCGAGAATGTAGAAGTCGGGCAATATTATGAGTACAAGTGACGAGGAAAGAGGCAGGGAATTTGCTGAGCGTTTTCCGTCCTTAGACGGCGGCAGTGTCGTCCCGCAAAGTTCACTCCCGAGCGGTTCACTGTTCGACGTGACGACGCTGAGGCGCATGGCAAATGAGTTCTTTCGTGCCCAGCCCGGTGCGCCCGCCGTTAGCTCTGCGATGCCCACGTCGAGTACTGGCGTACAGGGTTTGGCGCCGGAATTCGAAACCCGTTTGCCGCAGTTCGGGGGCGCGATGCCTGCCTCTTTATCTGGAAATCAGATGCCCGGCGGAGTCGATCTTCCGGGAGTGTTGTCGCTTGAGCCGAATTTCGCTACCCATCTACCTCAGTCGGGAATGCCGCTGCCCGCGATGCCCGCGCTCCCCTCGGCCGGCGGAATAGCGATGGTTCCTGAACTGTCGCCGTTTATGCCCGGACAAGCGGCCTCATCCGGCCTGCCTGCCGCCGCACCGCCAGTGGGCCAGGACTTTGCACAGCAGGACATGCGAACCACCGGAGCGGGTGCGTCTCTCTCTCCGTTTGCCATGCCCATGCCGTTTTTTGACGCTGCGTTTCCATCGTTCGAAACCGGTGTGCCTGTACTTCCGCCGCTGAATCCGCTGCGCAGTGAGAGCGACGCACGATCGGCGTTGACAGCGACCTCCCCGTTCTACTTTCTGGAACACGCCGGCGCTCTAAATAAAGAGAGCATCGCGCCCGGTATGGAATATCTGCGGTCCACAGCTGTTTTGGCGAACCCGGCAGCTTCCCCCTTTTCCCTGCCGATGCCGGAGTTTGACGAGACCTTGTTTCCATCCATTGCGGCTGGTGTGCCCGAGCTGCCGCCTTTGCCGCCATTGCGCAACGAAGCGGATGCAAAGGCTGTACTCACAGATTCTTCCTCGCTTTATTTCTTGCAGGACAGCGGGCTGGCGGCTGCCGCGAGCAAAGCTGCGCCGCAGTCGACCTCCGTCGGCGATCTGAAGCTGGCGCGCAACCAATTTGATATTGGCTCGGTGCGCCGCGACTTTCCCATCCTGCGGGAAGAGGTAAACGGTCATCCCCTGATCTGGCTCGACAACGCGGCGACCACGCAGAAGCCGCAATCTGTGATCGACCGCATCGCCTACTTTTACGAGCACGAAAACTCAAATATTCATCGCGCTGCCCATGAGCTGGCCGCCCGCGCAACCGATGCGTATGAGGACGCGCGCACCAAAGTAGCGCACTTCCTCAACGCGTCCTCAGCGAAAGAAATTGTCTTTGTCCGTGGCGCCACCGAAGCCATCAACCTGGTGGCCCAGGCCTGGGGACGGCGCCACATCAACAAAGGCGACGAGATCGTGATCAGCTGGATTGAGCACCACGCCAACATCGTGCCCTGGCAGATGTTGTGTGCCGAGAAAGGTGCGTGCCTCAAGGTAGCGCCGGTCGACAACGATGGTCAGATACTGCTGGATGAGTACGAAAAGCTGCTAAGCCCGAAGACGCGCCTGGTTTCTTTCACCCAGGTTTCAAACGCGCTGGGCACGATCACGCCGGCGCATCAGATGGTGCAGATGGCGCATCGCTACGGCGCCCGGGTTTTGCTCGATGGCGCGCAGGCTGTTTCTCACATGCCGATCGACGTGCAGTCGCTGGATTGCGACTTCTACGTTTTCTCAGGGCACAAGGTCTTCGCCCCTACCGGCATTGGCGTGCTCTACGGTAAGCCCGAAGTTCTGGCGGAAACGCCACCCTGGCAAGGAGGCGGCAACATGATCGTCGACGTCACCTTCGAGAAGACGACCTACCAGCCGCCACCAGGACGCTTCGAAGCCGGCACCGGTAACATTGCCGACGCCGTCGGACTGGGCGCGGCCATCGATTATCTCGACCACATTGGCATGCCCAATGTGGCGCGTTACGAACATGAACTTCTGGTCTACGCGACCCGGGAGATGCTGCGCGTTCCCGGTCTGCGTATCATTGGGACCGCTAAAGAGAAGGCAGGGGTGCTCTCCTTTGTCTTGGAGGGTTACCGCACGGAAGAAGTAGGCGCCGCGCTCAATAAGGAAGGCATTGCCGTTCGCTCCGGTCACCATTGCGCCCAGCCCACGCTGCGTCGCTTTGGCCTCGAGACAACGGTTCGCCCCTCGCTCGCGCTCTACAACAACTTCGCAGACATCGACGCGATGGTTGCTGCCTTGTTCCGCCTGAAACGCACCGGGGCCTAGTCGCTCGCCTCATTTGGACGTGAGTCGAAGATCTCGCCGCTCTCCGCACCCGCGGCTTCCTGTAAACTGACCCTGTTGCGCAACCCAGAGTGGCCCCGTAGCTCAGGTGGATAGAGCGACGGTTTCCTAAACCGCAGGTCGGAAGTTCGAGTCTTCCCGGGGTCACCACACAAACTGCTTGCTGGCGGGTTTTTGCGTTCTGCCTTACGAGGAGACGAGTGCGGTTGTGATCCGCGCGCTGATCGAGCTATCCAAGGGGTTCTTCTGTTTCAGGCCGGTACTGGTATTTCACGGGGTTGAGGTATTTTTATCTTATGGTGAGACCTTGTTTTCTGGTGATCGATAGGGAATTTCCGGGCAACATCTCAACTCGCAAACTTGTGATCGAGACTGCCAAGTATAACGTTTTGACCGCTTACTCAGCGCAGGAAGCCTTGGAGACCCTGCGAGCCTTCCCGGGCGTCAACGGTGTGGTGTTGGATTCTGATGTTCGTGGCATGCCGGCTGACTTGTTAGTGCAGGAGCTCAAGAAACTGAAAGGCGAGATTCCCGTGGTCGCCATCTGCGGTCCGGGACAGGATCGTTGCCCCAGTGCTGACCATGAATTGGAAAGCTTTGATCCGAAGGAGCTACTTGAACTTCTCGGGTCTTTGATGCCCAAGGAGGCGGACAAGATTGAGAAGCATGAGGAAGAATTGAACCGCGAGTTCTAGCCCGCGTTCGCTGGTCGAGCGTCGTTTCCTAGGAACAAACGGTTTGGGCCGGATTTGCGAGCTCACTCGCGGGGCCTTGGTTCGGGGTAAGGGCGCACCGCAGATCCCTCCACTGCGGTCGGGATGACAAACTTGTTTGGGGGACAGACCTAAGGGCAAGCGCTCTCCGGGTTCATCCATCATTAGACCTGCCGCAGACTAGTCAGCCGCTATAGCAGATCAACGATGGGAGGAAAGGTCAGCAGGATGCTGAGGACCAACAACGCAAGCGATAGACGGGTGATTGAAGTTAGGCTCACCTCTCTCTTGCCCCAGCGCCACTCGAGCAAACCCCACGCCAGGAACCAGACAACAATAGCAGCCGTTGTCACACCGGAGAGCGGCCCCGTCTTCTTGTAAAAGTTGAGACCGTTTTTGATGGGAACCGACTTGTCTCCAGCGCCGGCAAGGATGGCAAGAACGAGGCTGCCGATAGCGGCCGACAGCATGGCTGCTGCCCCTGAGCCATTTGGAATCGCAGGTACTGTGCTGTGGCGACGACAATGTCAATGAGCAAAGGTATCGTCGCTAGCACCGTCGCGAAACCAAAGATGAGCATGGCACCACAGATGATCTCGACCAGTCCAACAAAGGGGCCGCTCAAATGAGGCGCGTGGATGCCGATCTTAGCAAAGCGCCCCGCCCCGAGTGCAGGGGGAAAGAGGAACTTCTGGATGCCCTCCGATAAGAAAACCCAGCCAACCATGGTGCGCAGTAGAAGCACGACCCCATGCGTTCGTTGTCGTTGGCGATATGGAAGCAGTCATGTGTCCTCCTCACGACACGTAGTCAAATAACGCCATAAAGCCGAAGTCCATATGGAGTTGTTGATGGCAGTGGAACAGGGTTGGGCCTGGGTTATTTGCGATGAAGTCGATCTCCATCTCTTGATAACCTCCCACCATCACCACATCCTTCATTACGCCCGAAGAAGGTTGCCCTGCAATCCGGGTCAGTTCAAAACTATGCCGATGCAGATGGATGGGATGAATATCGTCACTCGCGTTCTTCATCCGAATGCGGTACCTCCTCCCTTCATGCAAATGGAACATCGGCTTCGCCATCATCTGCTCCATTGGATATGAGGTCCCATTAATCGTCCACTGATTGAACCCTTCCATAGCGGCGTTCTGCTTCTCAAAGAGCATGTCGAAAACTTCATCAGGCTGTGCGGTCGCAGCTCCCGCGTTGCCAAAGTGCGCGTAGTTCCATTTGACCAGCTTCGACGGCGCGATCCATTGCGCCTTACCCTTGTAGCCTGCATACTCCACAACAATCCCCATGCCGTGTTTCCGGTCGTCATCGGAGAGATCGCCCATGATCCAGACTCCCGGACGATTCATTTCGACAATGGCGGAGATGCGCTCCGCTGTTCCCAGCCACAGGCCGGGAACACGAACTGGCTTGGGCAGGAGGTTGCCGTCCATTGCGACGATCGTGAAGGTGTGGCCAGGAAGGGCAAGACTCCGAATCTCGCCTGCGCTCCCATTCAGAACATGGAAGAGGACATGCTCGCCCTGCTTTACACGAACAGGTTCACCGTGCCCAAGCATCTTGCCGTTGATCGTGAAGGAATCGTATCCAACCTCGTAACCGTGCGGGCTTCCTTTCGCAAGCGAGGCATTCATCGAACTCTCGCCAGCATTCTTCAGAGACGGAACGGTCTGTGCAGGCGACAGAAAATCCATCGCCATATCTCCGCCGCGGCTGAGGGTCGGCTGGAACTCTTTCATGGTCAGAAAGACTTCGCGGTCGTAGCGCCCTGGATTTTCCTTCGGCTCAATATAGACCGGCCCAACGAGTCCGCTGTACTGTCCCGCCGCAAGATCGGCTCCGGCTCGAACGTGTGTATGGTAGAAGCGAAGACCGGAAGGCCGAGGAACAAAGGAGATGCGTCTGCTGCTGTGAGGAGCGATAAACGGCGTCCCTTCCTCCGCAGCGCCATCTACATCCGTACCGACAAACTGCCCATGCCAGTGCAACTGCTCCGGTACGTCGGTCTCATTCTGTACGTCGACCGTAACCCGGCGCCCTTCCTTCATCCGGAGCAACGGACCGGGAAATTGGCCGTTGTAGGTCATTACCGAAACGATCCGATTTGGGGCAAGTTCAAGCGGCGTGGTTGCAATCTTCAGTGTGTAATCCGCTTTCGCCTCCAGAGTTGGACTCTCAGCCGATTGACCGAAGAGCGGTCGTGGACTGTGCAACAAAGACGCGCCTGCAAGAGCCCCTGCGGTTTGGAGAAAATTCCGGCGAGAAACATGAGATCGTGTCATGACCTTATCCCCTTTTGAAAGACGGACTTCGTACAACTCACTTAGCTGAGGAAGCCTGATTCTGAACGCGAACTGGATCGCCCGAGTGAATGGCATCTGAGGCCGTCTTTACCACTTCGTCTCCGGCAGTCAGATCTCCGAACACTTCTATATCGCCGTTGACGGTCTGGCCCGTCTGAACCGTCACCCACTCGGCCTTTCCATTGCGCACTCGAATGACGAAGGTGTGTTGCTGATCGGTTGTGACCGCCGTCGTGGGAACAAAAAGCGTTGGATAAGCCCGTTGTAGCGGCCACGAGACATTTGTGAAGCTGCCAGGTGACAGTCGTCCATCAGGATTCTTGACATCCAACTCCACAGGCATGGTGCGTGACTTCTCGTCCACTTCGCGCGAGATACGTTCAATCGGAGCCTTGAACGTCTGCCCCGGATAAGCGGGTACGGTGAAGGAAACAAGTTGACCCGTCTTCATGTCTCCAACCTGTGCCTCTGGGATTGGGACAGCGAGACGAAGACGTTTGTCATCGACGATCTGGAGGATCGGCTGTGCTCCGCCAGCACCAGATGCAGGTCCAATCAGAGCACCCGGATGGAGATTGCGTGTCGTGACGACCCCGTCGAACGGTGCCGTAATCATCAAATAAGACTCAGTCTGGCTGACGCTTCGCAGAGCTTCTTCGGCTGCTGAGACATTCTGATTGGCCGCCTCGACCAATCCCTTATCTGCCGATACAGTCTGTCCAGCGACAAGTACATCATTCTCGGCGAGGACACCTGGAGTCTTCGCAGCCTCAACCATGTGAAGATACGTACCATTATCTGAAGCCAACTTCGCCTGTGCAGTTGCGAGTTGGGACTTCGCAGCTTTGACCGCAGCATCCGCCTGCGAACGCTGACTTACCAACTCTGGAGCCGTCAGCTTTACGAGCAATTGCCCGTGATGGACGCGTGATCCACGATCAACGGTCACGGTCTCTACGAAACCCGTCACCTTGGGATAAATATCGACCTGCTCATATGGCGTGAGTTGGGCCGGCAAAGCGATCGTCGTCTGCAACTTCTTAGAAGCCACTACCACGGTACTGACAGTAGTGGGCGCATTCGGCGCTGGAGCAGCAGCCGTTGGTGCAGGCTTATCGGAGGTGCCGGAGTTGCACCCAACCATCGAGACCATCAAAACCGTAGAAGCGCAGAGCAAGCCTTTCATCGCACAACCTCCGAGGACTGTTCAAACCATTTGCTATCGGGATCTTCCGGATCGAGTGACCGTGTACCCGTCGATGCGTTGCGCTGCGCGAGACCAAAGACCATCGGCAGTAGAAAGAGAGTGGCGAAAGTCGCAACAGAAAGGCCACCGATGACGGCACGCCCCAGTGGCGCCGTCTCTTCGCTACCTTGACCGAAGGCGAGTGCCATGGGGATCATGCCCGCGATCATGGCGAGACTCGTCATCAACACAGGGCGGAGCCGTTCTGCCGCCGCTGCACGCGCCGCCTCCGGTGCGGTCGCCCCCTTCAAGCGGTTTTGCTCCGCAAAGCTGACGAGCAGGATGGCATTCGCCACAGCTACGCCTATCGCCATGATCGTTCCCATGAAGCTCTCCAGGTTCAATGTCGTTCCGGTAATTAGCAGCATAAGCACCGAACCGGCAAGAACCGCAGGCGCTGTCGAGAGAACCACCAGCGCGAGCTTCAAGGACTGGAAGTTTGCAGTCAGCAGCAAAAGGATGACTCCAATTGCCGCGAGCAAGCCAATACCGAGTTCACCGAATATTTCTTGCAGAGCACTCACCTGCCCACGAACAGCAGTCGTTACGCCGCGTGGAGGTGGTCCGGCATCAGCGATAGCCTTCTCAATAGCGTTATTCGCAATGCGAAGATCACGACCACCGAGGTTCGCGGAGAGTGTCAGCATCCACTGCCCATTCTGGCGATCCAGTTCACCCGGTACCGTGCTCGGGCGTAATTCAGCAAGCTGATTCACCAATGGCTGGGCCCCGGTTGTGCTCCCGACCGGGATGTTGCCGATGTCTGCAAGCGAGGTCATCTTGGTTTGAGGAACCTGTACCTGTACCTGATAGCTGACGCCCGACTTCGGATCGCGCCAGTAACTCGGCGCGACGAAGCGGCTCGAAGCCGTGGCAGAGACGACGGCGGAGCCAACCGCGTCGGCAGTCGTTCCAAGCTGTCCAGCCAAGGCACGGTTCACCTTGATATCCACGGTTGGGTAATGCAAAGGCTGCTCATATTGGAGATCCCTCAGCTCTGGAACGGCTGCGAGCTTTTGTCGAACGCGTTCGGCATAGCTGGCAACGTCCGCGTACTGCGGGCCCGTTACAGCTACTTCCGCCAAAGACGACGAACCAAAGCTCAGAATCTGGCTGATGAGATCGCCGGGATCGAACGAGAACTTTGCGTCCGGGAACTGTTGTGGCAACTTCTTCCGCAGTTGCTCTTCCAAATCAGCAAGCTTGAGAGAACTGTCTGGCTTCAGTCCTACGTTGATGATGGCCTGCTGCGGGCCGCTGGTCCAGAGAAAGACAGCATTGATTGGATACGATGACCCCTGTGTTCCGACGTACCCCAGGCTAAGGTCGAGATTCTTGTCACCTGCTGTTTCGTTGATCGTTGCAAGAACCCGCTTGACAAGTTCTTCCGTCACGGATACGCGTGTTCCATCCGGCGCATTGATACGAAGCCGGAATTGCGTGGACGCAGCCGAGGGAAAGATCTCCTCGGCTATGTGAGGTGTGATCAACAGGAGTACAAGAAGTGCGACGATGCCGTAGACGCTCAGAAGGATAGCGGGAATCCCCATCGCCTTTTGAAGCGCCCGCTCGAATCGATGCCGGAAGCGATCGAAGCTGCCTTCTGCGTGGGGTCGAGCCTTCTCATCTTCCGTCTTCGCCTTCAACATCCAATTCGCGAGCACTGGAACGAGTGTGCTGGAAAGTAGATACGAGGCACCCATCGCAAATCCAACCGCAAGCGATAGGGGGAGAAAGAGCGACTGTGCCGGACCCGTCATGAAGAAGGACGGGATAAATACCGCCATCACGCAGAGCATGGCAAGCAGTCGTGGCACCGCGACCTCACGACTCGCGAGCCATACCGCTCTCGCCGCATTCTCTCCGTTGTCCAGGTGAACGTGGATGTTTTCGAGAAGGACAGTTCCTTCGTCGACGAGGACACCGACCGAAAGCGCCAGTCCTCCGAGCGTCATGATATTGATCGTCTGCCCGGTGAGCTTCAGAAGCACCACCGCCGTGAGGAGTGCGAACGGAATAGTGATGACCACGATCAGTGAAGAGCGCCAGTCACGTAGGAAGAGCAACAAGGTCAATCCTGTGAGCAGTGCTCCGATGATCGCTTCCCGCAAGACTGACATGAGGGCATTGCGCACATATGCAGACTGGTCGAACTCATAAGTGATCTTGATGTCCTCGGGAACAAGAGATTGGAATCGTGCCAGGTTCTGCCGAACCTCTTGCACCACCGTAAGCGTCGAGGCATCTGGTCGCTTGGTCACTGGGATATAGATGGTTCGCTTCCCATTCAGCAGCGCATAGCCCGCCAACAAGTCCGATGAATCGGACACGCTTCCAATATCGCGGATGTAGACGGATGCGCCCGATCCGGGCTTCAACGGAATACTGAGCAGATCCGTGATCTGCGTTACCGTCGAGTCCGTCGTGACCAGCGTATGTGTGGTTCCAATATCCGCATTGCCTGCTGGCTGAATACTGTTACCACTCGTCAGTGCCTGGACGACCTTCTCCGGCGATAGTCCATACGCCTGCAGCTTCTGCGGATCGACATTGATGACAATCGTTCTTTGATTGCCACCGAATGGCGGCGGGGACGAGACGCCGGGCAGCGTCGCAAACACGGGGCGCACGCGATTCAACGCGAGGTCTTGAATCTCCGCCAGCGTCCGAGAGGGACTGGAGAAAACCATGTATCCCACCGGCAGAGTGCCAGCGTCGTAACGAATCACGAAGGGAGAGACCGTCCCGGGAGGCATGAACGCACGCGCACGATTTACATAGGAGATCGTCTGCGCTAGCGCGTCGCTCATGTTCGTTCCGGGATGAAACGTTAGCCGAAGCAACGCTGTACCCTGTATCGACTTCGCCTCGACGCTCTCGATCCCGTTGATGTAAAGGAAGTGATACTCGTAGTAATACGAGACGAACCCTTCCATCTGCTGTGGACTCATGCCGCCATAGGGCTGCGCAACATAGATAACCGGCAGATCGAGGTTCGGGAAGATGTCCACGCGCGTCCGCATGATGGCCAGGACAGACGAGAATGCCAGTGCGATAACCAGGACGATGACAGTGATGGGACGCCGAAGGGCGATACGAATAAGCCACATTAGAGCTACTTTCCTTTCGCCTGGCTTTGCAGTAGTTGTAGGAACGGCTGCAGATCACCTTGCGCCACGGCGACCCCAAGTTCGGCTCGCCACACGCCCAGGCGGGCAATGGCATCATCACCCTCCGCCTGCGCCAACACACCCTCAGCAGCAGAGACATCGACGACCGTGGCTAAACCAGACCGATATCGAGCCTGCTGCTGTTGTTCGCTTGCCTGCGCAGCCGTCAATTCGATCGGGGTGTTTGCAGCTAGTTTGCGAGCTCCCGATAGAGTAGCCTGCGCCTGTTGCACCGCAGTCGTCACGTCGCTGACCGCCTGATCCAATCGCGCATGTTCCGCCTGCACATTCGCTTGCTGTGCCCGGCGCTGATCACGTAGGTTGAAGAAGTCGAAAGCCGAAAAAGTCACCTGAACTCCCGCTGCCCAGTTGAGAGTGTCCGGCGCAAGTCCCGCCGTGCCGCCGGGGAAAGGTCCAGTGGCACTGGTCCCTGCACCTCGGCCGAAGACCACGCCCGAAGTGCTGAAGACTGGGAACGTAGCTGCGCTCAAGGAATCGCTGCTGAGCCTCTTGCTGAAGGTTCAGAGCATGTTCTTCCAGCACAACAGGGTGAGTCGCTGCCATCGTAACGGCAAGATCACTCATAGGTTGAGCTGCCAGCAGACCTGAAGCATCGACCTCGGCTTGTCCCTGCTTGGACTGAAGATATTCAGCGAGTGCAGCGCGCTTGACTGCGACTTGAGTCTCTGCCTGAATCAGTTGGTTGCGGGCTATCGCCAACTGCGCGTCAGCCTGAGAGGCGTCTGCTCCGGGTCGTAGAGTGTTATCGACCAGGACATGAACAACCTTATCGAAAGACTCGTACCGACGAACGTTCGCCTGCGCCACAGTGATTAACTGCTCTGCTGCTGCGAGATCGAAGAAGACGCTCCCGGCGTTCGCGCTGACTTGTAATTGCGTGAGAATGGCGGACTGCTTTGCCGCTTCGCTGCTCTGCCGCGCCACCTCGACTTTCGCGCCGCGTGCCCCGAAATCGAACGGCTGCCAGCTAACGAGAGCCCCACCTGTGCTGTTCCATGAACTGCGTGTCACATCCGCAGGTAGTACGGATCCGGTCACACTGGGAACTGTGGACTGGGGGAGCATAAGCCCCAGAACGTTATTGGCTGTCGCTCGATCCGTCTGCCACAGAATGTCCGTGCGGGGCAGGTAAGCGGTCTTGACCACGCCAACGGCTTCGTGCGCAGCTCTCTGCTGGGCCTGTGCCGCCCTGATGGCGGGATAGTTCGCATTCGCAGCTGCAATGACCTGTTCCAGAGTCAGAGGAGCGGGAGTGGTGTCCCCCGCCGTCTGGGCAGACGCGGAGAGTTGCGCTACTAGGAGCGAGCCGAGCGCGCAGAGGAGAGCGAAAGAGGGTCTACGCATAAAGGGAACCACAACTCCGGGTCAGAAAGAAATCTGCCGATAATTGGAAATCATAGCATCGAATTCCGATAACATGATGAAGGCAGCTGAATCGGGGTATCCTTTGGCTGTGTCAACACAACAACGGGAAATCTTTACAGGTCTGATTCGCATCCACGTTCTGGTTCACGCCGAGCACGAATCGCTCTTCGGACTAGCCATGATGGAAGAGCTTAAGCATCATGGCTATCGCATCGGCCCCGGGACGCTCTATCCACTCCTGCATGGGATGGAGCGCGACGGCCTGCTCAAATCAGAGTTGAAGAACGTTACCGGACGGCAGCGCAGACTCTACAAAATCACCCTAGCTGGAAGAAAAGCTCTCAAGAAGGCAAAGACTCTGGTCGACGAGTTGCACCATGAGCTGCATGAAGAGCACCCGAGACGCGTCTCCGACTGGGAGATAAGCGAACCGGGCGAATCGACAAAGGCAGATAAATAGACTCTGACGCGCTCCTCCGCTAAGCGGATTGGGACCCGCAAGGGGCTGCGCTGGCGTCTTCCGCTGTTCCTGCTTCACTTCCGAGTTTCGTAACAACCTCAAACAAGCCAGCAAGTAGAGAGCGCCAAATCCTATGCCTTGTAGGAGAGTCCACAGAACACGTGTCGTGATTTCCATTTTTGTGCCCTCTCCTCCGGGTGGGCTGTGGACTCTGACCGCGCTCCCCAGGTCACCTGAATTCGTTCCCGCGCATCGGCCCCTGCATCCAGTTGTTCGCCGTTGTGTCTTTTTTGTCGCTGTCTTTTGCCTTGTCATCTTTACCACCCCAGGTCCAATAGATGCCTGCGTAGGCATAGTTCTCGGTCTGGCCGGCAATCGAATGGCCGTAGCAGAATAAGAACTGTTCATTGGGATTGTGTTTGAAGTGGTAATAGCCGCCAACGTCGATCATTGCGGAGCGCTCTGTTTGGGCCGCGGCAAACCCTTCCCGGCCGTGCGCAAATAACTCCGCTCCCAGCTCAAGGCGCTCGTTGAGCTCCCGCTTGATGAGCCATCCCGTATAGGGATAGGTTCGATAGCTGGTTTGCGGGACGACCCCAAAGCCACCGCCGCCATCGAAGAGCCATTTGCCGTAGTTCTTTTGCACCCAGAGGGGTAACTTGTACCAGACCTTCCCGACGCCCAGGCCTTTGCTATAGCTTCCAGTGGGTATTTCAAACATGGTGAAGGTGCCGATTTGTGGGATGTGTTTTGTCTCTTTGATGAGGGCGAGTTTCACTCCCAGCTCTGTATCGATAAGACCGAACGCGCTGGGGCCCGTGCCGCAGGGCAGGTAAATGGGATTGTTCGATGGAGAGATGCCGCCCCAGGGGAGGATGGCGTGCAGTTGGACTCTGGGAATGGCGCCCCAGTTGAACTCGAAGGCTGGCCCGGTCGAGTCGATCTCCGCCGGCGTGCCATCAACGCCGCCGAAAATATAAAACTCGTAATGATGCAGATCCACCGGCACCGGATCATCGGTTTGGTAGGGAGGCCCTTGTGCCCACAGACGGGAACCGGTCAGCATGAGGAGGAAGATCAGGATCATTCCTGACCAACAATGGCGGCAACTCATCGACGCTTCAGCCTTCCACCGGGAATCTGGTCTTCAAACCGCCATTCAATATACGCGAGCGATATTGCAAAAAAATAATTGAAGAAGGTGGCTTAGCCAGAGGCTCTGTTGGAAGGGCAGGGCGCCGCCCATAACCTCTATCCCTACATTAGCCGGGACGATCTGCCCAAGGGGCGAATTGACCGCACCAGGGCCGTCCGGAAGAAGTCCACAGCCAGAATAGTGTAGAGATAGAGCGACCGAGCAGCTAGCGCCGTCGCTCTGACATCCTACCCTCGACGAAGCTGCTCTCCACGGCGGAGACCGGGTGCGTGCTCCGCCTCGTCGCGCCCCATACCCGTCGCGTCGCCGCTGGCTCGAGCAAATCAAGGTCATCGGCTCGATCGCGCAAGAACCAGGCCACCTCGGGTCGCGACTTCACCGTCTAGTCGGCCCTCCCCGAACAACTAACGGAAGACTGCCTGAGCATCCTCAGTGACGACCTGCCCTGGGGCTTAAAGCTCATAAAGCTCTTTCAGCTCACCTTTTTTTCTGACCTGCGGAACCGAAAGGCTCCGCTGAAATCCCGCGGGGTTCCGCCTACCCGCTCTTCCTGTCTGCGTCCAGTTTGTGCAAAGGCAACAAACATGTTCGTAGTCATAGACCGAGTCTTCACTCGTCGTAAGCAAGCAGCCCGAGCTCGCTACTGAGATGATCGCGAAGCTTGCCGGCCTAATGCGAACTACTCTCAGCTTCCCGGATTCTCACGCTGTGACACTAAGAGATGAAATTGCGGTAACAGAGGAATATCTTTCAATAGAACAGGTACGTTTTGGACCGCGCCTTGCCGTCTCGTTGAGCATCAGTTCAAAAGCTTACGATGCTCAGGTTCCTCGGTTTCTACTGCAACCGCTGATTGAGAACGCCATTCGTCATGGGTTTGCACGGCGTCCGAATGGGGGAGAGATAGCAATCAAAGCGTCGGTGGTCGAGGGGCAGCTATGGATCGAGATCGAAAATGACCGATCAGAAAGCCCTTTGCAATCCAACGAAGAAGGACATGGGCTCGGGCTGGCGAACACCAGGACGAGGCTGGAAAAACTCTATGGTGACACAGGACGCATTACAGTCTCTACAGCGCAGAGAAACCGATTCCTGGTCTCGATGCGATTTCCTTTCACCACGGAGTCTTTGATAGTTTCTCAGGGGACTGGAGCATGAACATTCGGGTTCTTGTTGTTGATGATGAGCCGCTAGCCCGAGTCGGCATTACGACCCGCCTGAGCGCCTACTCCGACATGGTTGTTGTTGGGGAGTGCAGTACCGGGGAAGAGGCGCTTACGAAGATTCCACAAGCGTCGCCTGACCTGATCTTCGTGGACGTGGAAATGCCCGGTATTTCCGGATTAGATCTGCTTCGAGCATTGCCCAGGGAGCAAGCCAAATGCATCGTTTTCCTCACGGCGCATGAGGAATATGCCTTAGACGCGTTCAACGTAGAAGCGCTCGACTATCTCCTCAAGCCAATTGAAGACGCGCGATTCGCGGCTTGCGTCGACCGTGCGCGGCGGATGTTGTCACTTCACCGGCAGGAGGCCAATTTCGAACGGCTTTATGGGCTTCTTGCGATCGCGGACAAACAGAACAGTGGGGGTCTCATCAAGCGGTTTCCGGTGCGTCGCGGTAACGAGTTTAGCTTTCTGCAAGTGGGTGATGTGGATTGGATTGAGGGGTTGGGAGACTATGCTGGGTTGCATGTCGGCGATAGAACCCACTTGATCCGTGAATCTCTTACCCTATTGGAAGCCCGCCTCGATCGACTGCAGTTTGTTCGGGTTCACCGCTCGACGATCGTCCAAGTGGAGCGCATTACCCGCGTTGAGCCCGCGGCGAATCGGGATGCGGTTCTAACGTTGCGCGATGGCAAGACGTTACGTGTGAGCCGAACATATCGTTCACGTCTGGTAGAGCTCCTGCAAAAGCCCTAGCGGTTGGTTCAACTGGTGACGAAGTAAGGGTGACACCCTGGGGAAAGAACCCCAATGCAAAGATGTCATCGCGAACTCTTGGTCGACCGGTTCATGCAGGGTCGCCCCCATCACTCACGCGCCACTCGTCTGAATATTCGACTCTGGGCAAATTCAAACGCCGTGGTCTAATTGCTCCTTCACCACGCGATAGCACTCGCACGCTTTTCTCTCCAGGCCTTTGCGGTCGAGGATGGAGACGGTTCCCCTGGAGTATTCAATCAAGCCACGCGCTTTGAGAGCACCTGCGGCAATTGAGACCGTGGGCCGGGTAATGCCAAACATGTCGGCGAGGAACTCATGGGAAATCGAAAAGCCATCGGATCTGGCGCGATCAGCGCCGGCAAATTGCAACAGCAGCGGCGGTGACAGGACCAGGGGAAATAGATACGATTACGGTCCGTGCTGGGGTTTTCGCTCTACCTGCTCTTCTCCTATGCAGCAGTTGAACATCCTGGGTGCGGGTGCTCCCTGAACAGCTACTTTCTGGGCTGCGCCGAGGGCGGTGTCAAGCCATTCAAGCGTAAATAGCCAGCCAACTGCGAGTAGTGATCCTCGACATCGTTGGTCAGTTCGAAGAGCGCGCGGGCGCGCGGCTTACGTTCTCCGCGGAAATAAGTGATCGTGTCGCCCAACTGGGAATCTTTGAGATCGGCGAGCGCGCGATCGCAGTTGGCAAAGGATGCTTTAAGCGCAGCGACCTGGTCGTCTTTTGGGCCAGCTTCCGTGATCTTCGGGGCGGTGGGCGCGGGCCCCGCTGAAAGCATGCCACAAATCGCCGTGCCCGAGAGGGCAATGTGCGACGTGATTTTTCCAAAGCTCCACTGGCCGGGTGTGGGATGGTAACTGTATTTATCGGCCGGCATCTCCTCCGCCGCGGCGATGATGAACCTTGCCTGCCGGGTGAACAGCTCCTGCGCGGTTGTGACTACCGGGTTGGCCGTGGTCTGTGCCGGTGCGGCCATTGGCGCGGCCAGAGCCGCCATTGCAAGGCAAAGCCGAAAATTCATGGAACTCTCCTCCCTCGCTCCGGGCCCAGGGTGAGTGTATCTCCCATTAGCCCGCTTCAGGTAGCCTGATTACGTACCGCGCGCGCCGGGGAGCGCCGGCGCGTCTGTCAGGGTACAGGCCACCCTGGGTTAGGAGAAAAAGAATTTTCATGCCGGTTCGACCGTGGCGCGCGCGCTGCCTGTTCCTGATCTTCCTCGTCAGCACGGCCCAGGCGGCGATCGTCCGCGGCACGGTTACCAATTCTCTCGGGATCCCGATCGTGCACGCCAACGTCGTGCTACTACAAAATGGCCAGATTGTGGCCGTTGCGGTCAGCCAATCGAACGGCGCCTACCAAATCAGCAGCAGTGTTTCGGGCCGCTTTTACGTTATTGTCTCTGCGAATGCGTTCAAACAAATCTCCACCCAAAGCTTCTACGCCGGCGCTGTCGACAGCCACGAGGAAGACATCGTGCTGGAATCGACCAACGCACGGCAGGAGCTGATTACCTCGGCCACCGGCACCCCGGTCCCCGAAGCCCAAAGCAGCGCCGCCGTCACCGCGCAACGCAACGGCTCTTTCCCCAACCGCACCGATCTCATTGACCCACTGCGCCAGGTGCCGGGCGCATTCGTTGTCCGCCAGGGTGAGTACGGCGGCGCCGCCTCGTTGTACCTCCGCGGCGGCAACCCCGATGCGAACCAGGTGAACCTCGACGGAATAGGCATCGGAGACGTCGGCGGGGCCTTTGACTACAGCAACCTCGCGGCGACGGGCATCGGCCAGCTTGAGGTCTATCGCGGCCCTAACAGTGTGCTGTATGGCACCGACGCCGCCGCGGGAGCCGTGAACCTCACCACCCTGCGGGGAAGCACTCCGTTTCCGTCGTTCTTTTATGAAGGAGACGCGGGCACATTCACCACCTTTCGCAACCAGGCAAAGCTCGGGGGCACCTACGGCAGGCTGGATTACTACGGTGGTTTCGAGGCTATGCAAAGCGACAATTCCATCAAGATGGATGAGTTCCACGACGACACCGCGACCGCCAATCTGGGCTACGCGCTCAGCGCCGCCACCCAACTGAGGGTTACGGCCCGCAACAGCGACGCCGCCACAGGAACGCCGGGCGCGTTCAACTTCTACGGCATTGCCAACGACGGCAAACGATCGAATCAGGATACCTACCTCGGGGCGACGATCGAAAACCGAACCATCGGCGACTGGCACAACCTGGCGCGCTACGGATTGGCGCGTAAGCGTGAAGAGGACGTGAATTTCTATCCCGCCGGCGTTCCCCTCAGCAATGGAAACTATTACGGATACAATACAGAGATCAGGGGAGCCAACGGATACACGGTAACCGGCCAGGCGATTCTGAATTTTGCCGGCGGCATTTATCCCAACACCACGGAACGGGTGAACAATCGGGACCATTTCTACTTTCAGAGCGACTACCCCTTTACGCAGCACATCTTTGGCCTGTTCGGTTTCCATTATGAGGATGAGCGTGGCGCCAGAAAATCCGTGGCTTACGACCTCGATCAGAATGTTAAGCGGGTTAATAACGATTACACCGGGCAACTGCAGGGGGATTACCACAGCCGGGTCTTCTTTTCGCTGGGCGGCAACCTGGAAAGAAGTCATCTCTTCGGCACCATGGGGACGCCGCGGATTGGGCTTGCCTATTACCCGGTGCGGCCAGGCAACGGAATTTTTCACGGTACCAAGGTTCGCTTCAGCTTCGCCAAAGGCTACCAGGAGCCTTCGTTAGACGAACAGAACCAGTCGCTCTATAACTTCCTCCTTGGTACCGTCGCGATCCAGCAATTCCACATCACGCCCATTCGAGCTGAGGAGTCGCGCACCTATGAAGGCGGGGTCGAGCAGAGTTTTCTGAGCGAGCGCGGGCTATTGCGGGTCAGCTATTTTCACAATGAGTTTGGACGGCAGATTGAAGCGGTGCCGGCAACCGAAGTACCGAAGCTGCTGCCGCAGCTAAGCCCCGCAGATCAGCAGGCGCTGGAGAGCCTGCTCAGCAACACGGGTAGTCTGGACGTTAACTCGCAGGCGTTCCGTGCCCAGGGCGTCGAGAGCGAAGCGGACTTCAGCCTGTTCCGTACGCTGATTCTGCGCGGGGGCTACACCTACCTGGACGCGGTGGTGCAGCGATCGTTCACTGCGGATGCTTTACAGCCCACTTTCAACCCGGCTTTCCCTATCCCGATCGGCGCCTCCGGTCCGTTGCGCGGGGCGCGTCCGTTCCAGAGAGCGCCGCATACCGGGTTTGGGTCGGTGAGCTACAACGGAGAACAATACTCGGTGGGCTTCACTGCGGCGTTTGCTACCCGAAGCGACGATTCCACATTTCTTGCCGGTAGGGATTTTACGGAAGGGAACTCGCTGCTGTTACCGAATCGCAATCTTGACTATGGTTACGCCAAACTGGATTTGGGGGGAAGCTATCAATTTTTATCCTGGCTCGCCGCCTATGCTCAGTTAGATAACCTGACCAGTAACAAGCGAATCAGTCCGATTGGGTATCCATCGCTGCCGTTCACGTTCCGGTTGGGTCTGCGCCTGACTCTGGGACATACGTCGAAGTGAAGTGCGGCGCTTTGGTTGGCAGCTGCTACTGGTCGAGGGAAAAGCAGGTCCCTCCACTTCGCTAGGCTACGGTCGGGATGACAAGTTTGCTTGAGGGACGGGCTTAAAGCAAGCGCTCTCCGCGTTCATTCCTCCCTTAACTTGCCGACAGGCCAGTCAGCCACTCGGGATGACAAAGGTATTGAAGACACCAGGCAACAAAAAGAGGCCACCCTTGCGGGTGGCCTCTTTGGTAATAGGGTTGTGTTTAGTACATGTCGCCCATACCGCCGCCACCATGACCGCCGCCAGCCGGAGCAGACTGCTTCGGCTCAGGGATGTCGGCCACCATTGCTTCGGTCGTCAACATCAGACCGGCAATCGAAGCCGCATTCTGCAGAGCAGTGCGGGTCACCTTGGTCGGATCGATCACACCGGCCTCAACCAGATCTTCGTACTGATTGGTGCCTGCGTTGTAGCCGAAGTGAGGGTTCTTGTTCTCGTTGATCTTGCCTACGATCACAGCACCTTCC
>CAWIBU010000007.1:0-493470 GCA_963834445.1 uncultured Acidobacteriaceae bacterium | reverse complement strand
CATTCTTGTTGAATAGAATACTCATGGTTGAGTAGTCCCGCTGGCTTGGTTGGAGCAGTTGGCCAGTCTGTAGATTCATTAGGGCGTCGATAGAAATCGTCTTCGAAAGGACGGAGTCAGAGGTGTGATCTGCCAATGCTGCAAACGCCCGGCCGGCATTCGAATACAGCCGTTTCTTTTCTTCAACTGACAATCCGCTTAAATCGCTACTAGCGATTGCGTCACGGAGCCCGCCGTAGACCACAGCTGTGCGATCCGTGTCGGCACCTGCAGCAATCAATGTGTTGAGACCGTTCGTGAGACCGAAAATATTTTTTTGCGCGCAGAAGGGGGGAGTGCAGCTAGATTGTAGGGGCTTTGTCAGAACCACATTCTTAGCTTTATCCAACGATTGGCAGCAACAGGTACACTGGTCGGGCGAATTCAGCGCGCTCGAATTGCCGGTCCATGATTGTGATAATTCGGCCCAATCAAACGCTGTCAAAAAGGGTAGTGACCCGGCTGTAGAGCACGACAAGGGGCTCCGTAAGGGAATAAGCGGCATAAGGAATGAAACGATATACGGTGCAGGCAGATAAGATGCCCGAAAAATCTGGTTTCCTAGAACGACGTCGCCCCAGCTATCGATTGCGACGATATTATTTGAGGCGTTGACGAGTGGGCCGCCACTGTATCCAAGTGTTATAGGAGCTTGTACCTGATAGGAGCGTGCTGTCGATGGGTCATTCGCGAGATTTGTTCTCACTACTGAAGGAACATAGCAAGTGGGGTCTGATCTCGGACAGGACGGACCGTAAGCTTGCATCGTATCCCCCATGGAAGGGGCACCAGCAGCGATGTCAAGAGGGACGATTCTGTTTTGTTGGTCTGGATTAAGCTTAACTCGGATTAATGCAGCATCAAGCCATTGAGTTGCACTTATTTGGCCGCCAACCAGGGTTCCCGGGGAGGTTAAGTCAACATTCAGGGCCGTATGCAAAAATGCGCTGTAGACAGTGATGCTGGTCGGAGCTGTCGCTGGCACCATTGCCGAAGATGTAGTTGCGGGGGGCGTGAGGCCAACGTGATGCACTACGTGATCGGCAGTTAAGATGAGCCCACTGTGATCGACGAAACTGCCGGTACCTATCTCATAGACATTGCTGCCTGGGAATTTGGCTAAGACTATGACGATTGCATCCTGAGGATCGGCCATCGCCGGCAAAGCAGCACAGATGAGGACTAGGACAACAATCGTTAAGGATTTCGGGACAAAGAATTTCGGGACAGACGGAATAATCCCTATATTGGAGGCGCGCTGGAAACAAGGGCTATGCCGCCTTTCCCAAGGTAGTAGTGGCACGGACGGAAGTACCCCTAACAGTTCTGATGGTTCTTTGTGGTGGCTTTTAGCTGTCGACATCAAAGTATGTAACCTCCCACCGGTTGCATATGATCGTTCGGGTAATCCGAAAACTCGGCAAGACATAACCCACCCTTCTGCATGCGCCCGAAAGCACATAGCCAAAGCCCTGCGGCGCTGCACAAGAAAAGGGACCGGGAGCATTGCCGTGTCGATTTGGCGAACAGGGGCCTGTGCTACTACCGCGACAACTGAACCGGGGCCTGACTTTGTCGAACGAGCGAGCGGTTAGCGTGACGTGCATATCCCTACAGCTAAGGTCGCCGATTACGCCGCGTGCCGTTTCCGATCGGCATCCGAATGTAATCGTCGTTGATGTTGTTAGGTTGAAGGAGTGACGTGAGTCTCGACCACATTGGCATCCATGTCAAGCAGTACTTGCAGACCCTGAAAAAACCCAAAAGCAGTAATCGAGCCATTTACCACAAAGTAAACATTAACCTTTTCCTCCCTACGTTCACAATTCACCAAGCTGCGGAATCCCTGGATTCCCCTCTTGCCGAACCCACACAACAGCCCCATAATGATTCACAACCCACTCCTGGTCATTACCGAATCCTTACGTTTTTCTGAAAGTGTAGGCCATGCGTCCGCCCGAAGACAGCCACGGCTACGAATTCGAGGATTTCGTCCTCAACAAACGGGCCCACGCCCTTTTTCGACACGATGAGGAGGTTCTCCTCACCCCAAAGGAATTCCACACCCTGCTCCTCTTGGTCGAATCCGCCGGGGTCGCGGTGTCCAAAGAAGCCCTGCTGCGCACGGTCTGGGCTGACACCTTCGTGAGCGACAGCAGCCTTACCCGGAACATATCTATCCTGCGCAAGCACTTAGGCGAGGCCGCTATCCATACCGTGCCGAAATTTGGCTACCGCTTCGCTTACCCCGTTACCCTGCTCTCTCCGCATTTACCGAATACTCATCAATCGGCGGAAAACCTCGACCTATCTTTCGATAAGTCGTCCCCTCCACCCAGCCCACCTCCGGTTATTCCCACTAGCAAGTCGTACTTGCGTCACAAGTATTGGATGGCCGCCGCCTTCTCTCTCCTCGCCGTAACCTTAGTAGCCGCTGACTTCACCGCAGCCCGTCCTAAACAGCCGCTCACCGTCCCGCTACCTGCCCCAATCCGCCTGGCCGTTTTACCCTTTCGCAACCTCTCTCTCCAGCCCAACACCGAGTACCTGGTCAACGGCCTGGCCGAAGACCTTGTCACCACCCTCGGGCAGTTGGACACCGACCGGGTCCGCGTGCTCGCCGCCAGCAGTTCCCGCTTCTACGCCGGAACGACCGAACCCGCCGCCCAGATCGCCCGCGAGCTCAATGCACAATACCTGGTCGACGGAACCGTTCAGACGCACGACCAGCAACTGAGCCTCACCGTCCACCTGATCGACGGCCACGACCAGGCCATGCTGTGGTCGGGCAAATTTACCCGGCCCGTTCTGCAACTGCAACAGGTTCAGACAGATATAGCCGAGTCCATCGCCCGCGAAATCCAGATCAAGCTGCTGCCCACCGGCAATGCGGTGGGCGCCTATGCCGGCGAATCCCCTGACCCGCTGGCCCACGAAGCGTATCTCCATGGCCGCTTCGCGCTCGAGCAAAAGAACGTTCCCGCCTTTCGCCGGGCGCTCGAGCACTTCAGCGCCGCCGTCGAGCTCGATCCGCGTTACGCCCGCGCCTACTCGGGCATCGCCGAGACTTATCTGGCTCTGGCCGGCCATATCCCGACCCGGCCTGCCTATGCACTGGCCAAAGCCGCTGCCTTACAGGCCATCGAGCTCGACGATCAGCTCGCTGAAGCGCACCGCGATCTGGGCTGGGTCTTCTACGCCGACGAGGCCAACGCACGCGGCGCCGAAGATGAATTTCGCCGCGCCCTGGTGCTTAACCCCAGCGATGCCCGCACCCATCATTGGTATGCGCAGCTGCTGATCGCTGAGCGTAAAACCGAGGCCGCCCTGGCGCAGGCCAACGAAGGCCTCGCGCTCGACCCGCTCTCGCGCGGCTCCAATTACAACTACAGCCTTATCCTTATATATGCCGGCCACCCCGAGGAAGGCATTCGCCACCTGGAAGCTATGATCGAGCGCGACCCTGAGAGCGAGACCCTTTATAACTACTTAGGCCGCGGTTTCTCGGCCACACATCACTATGCGCGGGCGGCGGATTGCTTCCACCGTGCGATGGAGCTTAGCGAACTCAAGTTTCACGATAAGGCGGATTGGGCCTACGCCCTGGCCCGGGCCGGGGACGCGCCGCAGGCGCGGCGGCTGGTTGCGGAGTTAGAAGCCACCTGGAAGGGGGGCGCCTGGTTGCCGGCGGCGGATATGACCAAGGCCTACATTGGCCTGGGGGATAAGGATCGCGCGTTTACCTGGCTCGGCCGCTGCGTGGCCGAGCGCTCGTGCACGCTGCTCGACGTGAATACCGAACCGTTTGTTGCGCTCAGCGCGGACCCCCGGTTCGCCCAATTGACTGCACCTCTTTATGGGCGCCCCGACGCGGGCCTGCAGGTGGCCGCCCGATAATGGGAATCGTAATGTGAAGGGGCGCCGCGGTCGCACCTTCCCGTCAGGGACGGCTGAGCACAGGAGCACAGCCTTTCAGCCGTCCCTGACGGGACTGGGTCCTCGGGTTCCGGTTTACCCAGGACTGACGTCCTGGGCTACTGTCAGTCCGTCCCTTCGGGACTCTGCGGCTCGCTCAAGCCTCGTTGGAGAAACGATCCTAATTTGTGTCGCACTCTACGAGTGGAATGGACCTTCGCTTCGCGCCTCATGAACAACCGGCGAGGGCAGGATTTGCAAGCTCACTCGCAGGGCGTTCGTTTGAGGTAAAGGCGCACCGCAGATCCCTTGGCGTTGCTCCTAATGAACAAAATGGCTGGGGCAGGATTTGCGAGCTCACTCGTGGGGCCTTGGTTTGGGGGAAAGGCGCACAGCAGGTCCCTCCGCTTCGCTACCCCCGAATTCCTGTCGAGGCTAGTGGCGCTGGCAAAGTTCATGCGGTCTTCCTTAACGAAGACCGCAGACGTGGACCTGCCTGACGTAGCGAAACAGGAATTCGGGTACGCTACGGTCGGGATGACAAATTTGTTGGGGACACGATGACAAATTTGCTTGAGGGGCGAGGCCAAAAGGCAGATCGCTTCGCTCGTTCATTCCATCCTTAACTTGCCACCAGGCAAGTCGGCCACTCGGGATGACAAAGAGTAGGGGCTCGGGGCGAAGGCGCACAGCAGGTCCCTCCACTTCGCTACCCCCGAATTCCTGTCGAGGCTGGTGGCGCTGGCAAAGTTCATGCGGTCTTCCTTAATGAAGACCGCACACGTGGACCTGTCTGACGTAGCGAAACAGGAATTCGGGTACGCTACGGTCGGGATGACAAATTTCTTGGGGGGACGGAATAAAAAAACAAGCGCTCAGCTCGTTCATTCCTCTCTTAACTTGCCGCCAGGCAAGTCGGCTCCTCCTAATGAACAAAATGGCTGGGGCCGGATTTGCGAGCTCACTTGGAGGGCCTTGGTTTGGGGGAAAGGCGCACCGCAGGTCCCTCCACTTCGCTACCCCCGAATTCCTGTCGAGGCTAGTGGCGCTGGCAAAGTTCATGCGGTCTTCCTTAACGAAGACCGCACACTGGCCCTGTCTGACGTAGCGAAACAGGAATTCGGGTACGCTACGGTCGGGATGACAAATTTGTTTGGGGGGACAGGTTTAAAAGCAAGCGCTCACCGCGTTCATTCCTCCCTTAACTTGCCGACTGGCGAGTCAGCTCCTCCCAATGAACTAATTTGCTTGAGGGACGGCTTAAAAGCAAGCGCTCTCCGCGTTCATTCCTCCCTTAACTTGCCGCCAGGCAAGTCGGCTCCTCCCAATGAACAAATTTGCTTGAGGGACGGGTTTGAAAAGCAAACGCTCTCCGCGTTCATTCCATCCTTAACTTGCCGCAGGCAAGTCAGCCGCTCGGGATGACAAAGGGCAGGGTTACGGTTGTCCTCAAGAATTGATAATAGGCTGGGCTCACCACAGTCGCTCCACTTCGCTTCGCTACGATCACACGGCGAGCCGGAGCAAAGCCGCACAGGCTTCCGTCAAATCGATACGCGGACAGGAAGTCCGGGGCAATCCGTTTTTGGACTTGAGCTTAGCCACTCTCCAAGAGTGAGTTCCTCAGCAGCCTGTCAGGGTTAGTCGATATCGCAGCCGAGAGTAAAACGTAAGGCGGCACAGATTTCCTTCATGCGCAGCCCGCTCAACCGGCAGACCCGCTTTCCCAATAGCTCCTGGGAAATCGTGACCGTATTATGCAGGTTGACTGCGCAGGGGGCCTTCACGCCGTCCTCTTCGCCCAGAACCACTTCGGAAGGCACTCCGCGGATGGCTGACGTGATGGGCGCCACACTCACGGTCGACAAATAGGAAATAGCGCTGTCCCGGGTCAGCACGACCACCGGCCTTTTCTTATCCGGCGGTGCAAATCGGTAGAGGCGGACATCCCCCCGAGCTATTCCGCCGGCCAAGCGGCCTCCGACTCCCAGAGAACTGCCTCTTTACGCAGTTCCGGCTGTCTGGAATAGCCCTCGCGATCGCGCTCTTCGTTCACCCGCACTTCCAGTCGCTTAAGGTGTTCCCGCAGCGCTTCGCGCACCAGGGCGGAACGGTTCTGCTTCATCCGGCGCGCAGCCCGATCCGTCGCCTGCAAAAGACTCTTATCGAGAACTACCTGGACCGTCTCCATGTGTGGACTCCGGTCCACAGTATAGTCCACACCCGGCCATCGGCGGCATGGGAGGCCTCGAAGGCGGCGCCGAACGAGTCGTTTCGGAGCCCCGTGTCCTGTTCCGCCGTGTCCTGGTCCCGAACCGCTGATCCGGCACCGGCCGGGTATTTAGTCAGCACTTTTTCAACCAGAATCCGCAGTCTCTTTGGACCGATCACACCGCAGATTCCTCCGCTACGCTCCCCCGAATTCCTGTCGAAGTTGATGGCGCTGGCGAACTTGATGCGGCTTTCCTTAATGAAAGCCGCACACGTGGATCTGTCTGACGTAGCGAAACAGGAATTCGGGTACGCTTCGGTCGGGATGACAAAGTTGTTGGGGGGCGGGAATAAAAAACAAGCGCTCAGCTCGTTCATTCCTCTCTTAACTTGCCGCCAGGCAAGTCGGCTCCTCGCGATGACAAATTTGCTTGAGGGCCGAGGCCAAAAGGCAGATCGCTTCGCTCGTTCATTCCATCCTTGACTTGCCACCAGGCAAGTGGGCCACTCCCGCTGAACAAAATGGCTGGGGCTGGATTTGCGAGCTCACTCGTGGGGCCTTGGTTTGGGGGAAGGGCGCACAGCAGATCCCTCCGCTTCGCTACCCCCGAATTCCTGTCGAGGCTGGTGGCGCTGGCAAAGTTCATGCGGTCTTCCTTAACGAAGACCGCACACGTGGACCTGTCTGACGTAGCGAAACAGGAATTCGGGTACGCTACGGTCCTAATGAACAAAATGGCTGGGGCCGGATTTGCGAGCTCACTTGGAGGGCCTTGGTTTGGGGGAAAGGCGCACCGCAGATCCCTCCACTTCGCTACGCTCCGGTCGGGATGACAAATTTGTCTGGGGGGACGGGTTTAAAAGCAAGCGCTCACCGCGTTCATTCCATGCTTAACTTGCCGACTGGCGAGTCAGCCGCTCGGGATGACAAAGTTGTTTGGGGGACACGATGACAAATTTGCTTGAGGGGCCGAGGCCAAAAGGCAGATCGCTTCGCTCGTTCATTCCATCCTTCAATTGCCACCAGGCAAGTGGGCTCCTCCTAATGAACAAATTTGCTTGAGGGACGGGTTTGAAAAGCAAACGCTCTCCGCGTTCATTCCATCCTTAACTTGCCGCAGGCAAGTCAGCCGCTCGGGATGACAAGTTTGTTTGGGGGACGGACCTAAAGAGCATGCGCTCTTCGCCCAGCACCGCTTCTTAAAGGTACTCCACGCCCCGGCCCACCTAGAGACTGGGCACCTTCGTCGGATCGGCCAGCATCACCGCCGCCGCCGGATAGCTAAAGGTATCGCCGGTCTTCAGGACCTTGCCGGTTCGATCTACCTGGGTCGTGACGCCGCGGATCGTTTTGTTATCGATGGTCAGCGTCACAAACCCCCAGGTGGTGTCGGACCCGTAGCGGAGCACCGCCCCGGTATCCGGGGCGACATCGCCGGGCTTCGAATGCAGCGCGTGCAAATTGTGATAGCCACCGTTGCCCGTTACCAGGAACGGCGTCGGCCCGTTGGGCGCAATCGTCTTCTCGATCCGTTGATAGTCGTGCACGTGCCCCGACAACACCAGGTTCGGCACCCGCCCGGTATCGCGAATCGCGTTCTCCAGCACATCGGCCATCTTCGAACTGCCGCTGTGGTAAACATCAAAGGAATAAATGGGATGGTGCAGCGAAAAGATCAGCGGCAAATTCTGCGGAGCCGTGGCAAACTCGTTCGTCACCCACTGCTGCTGCACCGAATCAATCGACCCGCCCTCGGGCACATTCGTATATAACCCGACAAAGGTCGCATAGGGTGTCGTTAACGTCCAATAAGGATTGGGCAGATCGAGCCCAACCCGCGGGGCGTCCTTGGAAATTGGATCGACGTCCGGCGTCGCCTGCATGAAGTAGTCAACCCAACCGTCGAGCGAGGTCTGCACCGTGGGATCGTCTACCTCGCCGTCATGGTTGCCGGGAATGGCCAGGATGGGCGGCGTGTAGTGCGCGTAAGGCTCGTAGAACTGCGCATAGTAGTCGTCGTGGAAGCCGGTGAAATAAACCACATCGCCCACGTGGTAGCAGAACTGCGGCGAGGTCGCCGTCGCCGGCTGCAGTTGCGCAATCATCTGCCCAGCCACATTGTTCTGAAACTCCCCATCCTGCACGCCCCCGGTATCGCCGATCACGTGCAAGACCATCTTGCCCGCAGTCTGCAAATTGGCAGCGATGGCGGGAAAATTATCGACCAGCGAGTAATGATAGGGGGGCAGCCCCAGCGGGCGCGGCAACGGCTGAAAGCCGGTGTTGCGATGACTCAGCGGGTTCAGCGGGCTGACCCCAGGGTGAGCCTGCGAGTTCTTCGAAGCAGGCAGGGTTCGCACAGCGCCAGGCTGCAAACCCGGCTTCCTCAGCGGACCTTGTCGTTCGAGCATCAGCGGCGCTGCGGGCATCTGCGGCGCCGGCTGCTTACCACGGGGGCTCGTGGTTCGGGATTTGATCATGGTGAAGGGTTCCGCACACACCCTATTGTAATCGTGTGTGATCTAATCAGCGTCCGGGTTGAGCCGAGTCTCGGCCATGGCGGGTTTGGTGTCAAGTAAATATTGGATGTTGCCGGCAGGGTGCACGCTGTTACAGATTGGTAAAAAAGAACGCGGACTCGCTCCAGTAAACCCCGTTACGAGGGTAATGTTGAGCCTGGAGAGACAGCGGGCCGCCCACATCTATACTGGGGAAGCCACACCACCCCGATCCCTGGAACCTGCGCCATGCACCCCACTGCGTTCGAAGCACGGGTTAATCGGGATTTAACCGAGCCAGCACTGCTCTCGGCGCAGCTTCGGCTGCTCTCGACCAACGCCAACCTGAGCGTCGTCGTCAACCTGCTGGCGGCCACGACCCTCGCCGCCCTGCAATGGGGAGTGATTGCGCACTCGATCCTCATCGGGTGGTGGCTGTGCATCGTGCTGCTCTCGATCGCGCGCTTCACCCTGGCCCGGCGCTACGGCCCCGCCTCCCCTGAACCCAGCAATCTTAACCGTTGGCGCACCATTTACACCGCGGGCGTCGGCCTTACCGGCGCCGGGTGGGGAGCAGCCGGGATTCTGCTCTTCCCCAGCGGCCACCTCATCAACCAGGTCCTGCTGGTCTTCGTGCTGGGCGGCATGATGCTGGGCGCTTCTTCTGTGCTGGCCTCGCGGCCTGAGGCGTTCTACTCTTTCCTGCTGCCGGCTGGCCTCATCCCCGCGCTGCGAATGCTCTTTGAGGGCGACCGCAGTCACCTGGCCATGGGGCTGTTGGCCGCGCTGTTTACCCTGGCCACCGTGGTCGCCACCCGCCGCCTCTACCGCACGATCGACTCCTCGCTACGGCTGCAGCTGGAAAATCGAGAGCTGGTTGCCGACCTGCAGATCGCCAATCAGGAGACCGCGGCCCTTAACCAGGCGCTCGAACTGCGGGTGCAGGAGCGGACCGCGGAACTGCACAAGTCGACCGAGCAGCTGCGTGCGGAGATCGCCCAGCGCGAACAAACGGAAGAGGAACTGTTACGCGCACGTAAGCTCGAGTCGCTGGGTGTATTGGCCGGCGGTATCGCCCATGACTTCAATAATTTCCTTACGGTTGTGCAAGGAAATCTTGAAGTTGCTAAAGCGCAAATCGCCCCCGGACAGGCCGCCCAGCAGGCGCTCGACCAGGCCGCCAGCGCCTGCCAGCGCGCCAAATTCCTATCCTCCCAGTTGCTGACTTTCGCCAAGGGAGGAGCGCCCGTTCGCCGCGTTGTCTCGCTGGCCCAATTGGTCACCGACGCGGTTCACCTGGCCCGTACCGGTTCCCCGGTCAGCATCGCGGTCGAGATCGAGCCGGGGCTCTGGCCCGCACAGGTCGATCCCGGCCAGATCGGGCAGGTGCTGCACAACCTGCTGATTAATGCGCGCGAAGCTACCCCGGCGGGCGGGGCTATTAGCGTTCGTGCGGAGAATGTCACGGTTGCGGAAGGGCCGGCTGTGCGCATCTCTATCCGCGATAATGGCCGCGGTATTGCGGCGGATGTGCTGCCGCAGATCTTCGATCCCTACTTCACCACCAAGCCGGGCGGCTCTGGTCTCGGGCTGGCGACCGCTTACGCGATCGTGGTTAAGCATGAGGGCCGCATTGCCGCGGAGTCGAGCCCGGGCGCGGGCACGCTGTTCACCATTGAACTGCCCGCGATCTGCGAAGCTGTGCCGGTGGAGGCACCGGCCTCCGCCCAGGTGCAAACGGGCAACGAACGCCTGCTGGTGATGGATGACGACGAAGCGCTGCGCATCCTCTTCCGGGCGGTGCTCACCCAGCTTGGGTACCAGGTGCAGACCGCCGCCGATGGAGCCGAAGCCATTGCGCTGTATGCAGCGAACAGGGGGACCGATGCTGGGTTCGACGCTGTGCTTTTGGATCTGACCGTGACCGGCGGCATGGGCGGCCTTGAGGCTGCGGCGCAACTCAAGCAACTCGACCCGGGCGTCAAGCTGATCGTTTCCAGCGGCTACTCCGACGCCCCGGTCATGTCGCATTTTGCCGAGTACGGCTTCGATGCCGTGATCCTGAAACCGTGGACGGTCAAGGAAATGAGCGAAGTGCTGCGCCGTGTGCTGGTGCCGGAAGGCTGATCAGGGGCGATGGAGGGCCGTCAGCCTCTCAATCCTTTCTCCTCTTCGGATTCGTCTCAGCTGCCGCTGCAAATGCTTTTCCGGATCGGCGGGTTCCCCTTCGTCGTCGTCGTCCGCCTGATCGTCGAATTTCTCTTCGATCACATGCTGTGCCCGCGGCTGGGCCATTATCTGCAGAGTCTGCAAGGCGTTGCCCGCCGATGTAAACGTGGGAAAGAAGCCGAGATTCCGTTGGCCCCGCCGCTTGCGCCGTCGCCAGAGAAACCGCCTTGCCCAGAACACGATGCAAAACAGAAGGACGTAGACATAGAGCCCACGCACGAAGTACATGGCGAAATCCAATGCACACCTCCTGTCCTTCACGCTGTTCAGTCGCACGGGTACGGCTGCCGATTTGCCAGGATGCAGCTCCGGGTGGACCTGGGCCTGGAACCGAGGCTGAGGGAACGCAGGACTATCGTCCTTCGCACCGGCAGCCGTCCCTACGGGACTGGGCTCTTCTTCGGTTGAAAACCCAGGACTGCGTCCTGGGCTAGCGACAGCCGTCCCTGCGGGACTCATCGCGCAGGCATCTTGTGCGACTTCGTCGAGAAAGGCCGGAACCTGGAGAGGCTTGCTAGCGAGTGGAAGGAGGGGGACGCTGGAAACGAGAAGGGAGATCAGGAGACTGCGGGACAATCTCTTTGCTGGCCGGCGTCAGCACAGACGGCAGAAGCAGGAGGCCAAAGAGAAACACGACTGCCCAAACCGGGGCCGCCATCACAATCGGCAGATGATGTGAGTTGGGAACCAGCACCAACAAGACTGCCAGTAAAACAAGCGCGGCGGTTAGCAGAGTCCACGGGCTTTGTTTGCGGAGCTGTTCCATAAACAGATTTCAAGATAGCACGTTAAGCGCACCCCCCGCTCAAGGCCGCCCATATACGCGCTGGAGCACGGAGAAATTGGCCAGCCGGGCCGCCAGCGCAGGGTCGAGATGAAACAACCGGCAACTGTTCTGCCACGTGGCCAGCCGCATCTGCCCCAACTGCGGCGATTCAAGGGTGGCGAAATGCTGCAGCTCGGTCAGCGAACGAACCTGGGCCAGCACATCCTTACCGGGAACATAGCGGGCGACCAGCATGGCCGCGGTCTGCTGCGAATGAGCAAAGGCTTCTGCCCATCCGCGATTGGTGGCGAGCAGGAACCTGGCCAGGATGTCGGGGTGAGCGCGCAGAAAATCGCTGCGGGCAAAATAGACCTGGGAATAAGTACTGTAATTGTTTTCATAGCCGGGAAACACGTTCAGATGCAGGCCCTTCGCCTCGAGCGCAACTTTCTCGTCGATCAGGTAGAGCACCTGGGCGTCGATCTTTCCTGCCGCCAGAGAAGTGGTGTCATCCCCGATCTTTTTGATCTTTACCTGCGCGAGCGAAAGCCCGTGGGCCTGCAACATGATTTCCAACTGGGGCACGTCGTAGGCGTGCAGGCCAATCGTCTTGCCGGCCAGGTCTCTGATGCGGGTAAGGTGGCTGCTGCGCAGAGTGACGATGCCCAAGGGAGAAGCCTGCAGCGTGGTGGCGAAGGCTGCAATCGGCTGGCCCGCCTGTATGGCCCGCAGCAGAACCATACCATCGGCGCAGCCGATCACGTGACTGCCCTTGACCACCGGGCCAACCGTATCGAGCGTCGTCTGGTTTACCGGCACAAGCGTGACAGCGAGACCCTGCTGCGCGTACCAACCTTTTTGCTGCGCGACCAGCAGGCCTGCGAACTGGGCGTTGGCCAGCCAGTCTAACTGCACGGTCAGCGGAAACGGCGCCTCCGCCTGCGCCCCAGGACAGAGAAGCAAGAACAGCAGACAAACACCGAATCTCCAGAATCTTGCCAGGACAGGACTCCTCTTTTCGCTATCCTAGCGTTTTGCGGCGCAGAGCGGGAGACGACCATGCAGGAAGATGCGGTTCGACGGGGAAGGCCTACGGACGCACCAGGGATCGCCAGGGTTTACAACCAGGGCATCGAAGATCGCATAGCGACCTTCGAAACCAGGTTGAGAACCGAGGCAGAAATTGAACAGTGGTTTAACGAACGGCATGCGATTGTGGTGTGCACGCGCGGAGACGCAGTCACCGCGTTTGCATCGACCTCCGCTTACCGCGACCGCGCATGCTATGCCGGGATCGCGGAATTCTCGGTTTACGTGGGCCGGGCTTTCCGGTCGCAGGGACTGGGCCGCGTGGCCCTCGACAAGCTGATCGAGGAGGCGCGCCAGGCCGGCTTCTGGAAGATGCTCTCGCGCATCTTTCCTGAGAACGAGGCCAGCCGGCGGCTGGTTGCCTCCGCCGGATTCCGCGAGGTTGGCTTCTATCAAAAGCACGCGCAGCTCGACGGCGTGTGGAAAGACGTGGTCATCGTGGAGCGGCTTTTGTTCCGCTAAGTGAGAAAGGCGACAACGGAAGGGGGCGCTGTCGCCTTATCGCAGCCGGCATCAGTCCACCGAAATGCGCACCGCAGCGATCGTACCGCTGACCTCTTTCTCCAGGCTCCCCGTGGCGCTGAACACCTTGAAGGTAAAGGTTCCTGTATAGCTATTTCCGTTCTTAGCCAACGTATTCGTTTGATCCAGCGTAAAGGTTCCATTGGCCAGGCCGCCGGCGAGGGGGTCGTAGGTCCAGCCAATGTGGTGCAGTTTTACGGTCAGGTCTCCCGTCCGCTTCCACACCCCTTCACAAATATTGCCGGCCAAGACCGGAAGATAGGCATTTTCAAACTCCGTTCCGTCGCTGTGCCAGGTGTCAAACGTCTGGTTGAAGACCGCGCCGCCCGCGGTGTAAATCACGCCCCACAAGCCCACGATCGAAGGTTTGGAATCTCTTGAATCCTCCCAAGCCTCGCTCCCGGCCTGTAGCATCGGCATCCTGATCGCGCCGCTTGAGCCCATGCCGGTAAAACCACACGTCGCGTGGGCGCTGGTCGCCGTAAGCGCCAGACTCATCACCGCTGCTGCCATCCATGTGCCCTGAAACAGCCGACTCCCCTTGCGTGCCAGCCCCGTCCCCATCTTCCCCAATAGGTTCATGTCACTTCTCCTCTTCGCAACTCGTCTGAGCGAGCGAAGTGGGCCGAGTGTGCTGTTTACCGAACGGGTAGAGCAATGCCCGCGCAAGCGACTTATTTATCCCCCGCTAATTCTCTGCGCGACAATCACTTAGCGCGACTTATCCCCGGGCGGCCCGGCTGCGTAAAGAGCACTTACCAGCTACGGACGTGAATGCTAAACTCAGGGCGCAGCCTGCGAGGAGCGCGCGCCGTGCCGGTTTCGCCAGTCGAACACGTGATTCGCTTCGGCCTGTTTGCGTTCGATCTGAAGGCCGGCCAACTCGCCAGGCATGGGATCAACCTTCGCCTGCCGCAGCAAGCCCTGCAACTGCTGGCCGTGCTGCTCGAGCGCCCGGGCGAGATACTTACCCGCGACGAACTACGCCGGCGACTTTGGCCGTCGGATGTGTTTGTCGACTTCGACCACGGCCTCAACAAATCCATTCAGAAATTGCGCGACGCCCTGGGCGACTCCGCGACTTCGCCGCGCTATATCGAGACCATTCCCCGGGTCGGCTACCGGTTCATCGCGCCGGTCAGCAACGGCGTCGCGGCCAGTGAGGCCGAATCTCCGGTCAGCCTGCCGGACCCGCCGGCAGCGGCGCCGATCGCAACCGCCGCCCACGGCAGACCGCGCTGGCTGCTGATCGCCGCCGGCGTCTGCGCCGTCGCAGCACTGGCCGGCAGCGCGTTGTATTTCCGGCCCCGCCCGGCGGTGCTCACTTACACCCAGCTGACCGGCTTCACCGACTCTGCAACCGCGCCTGCCTTATCGCCCGACGGCCATATCGTTGCCTTCATCCGCGGCTCTGACTGGTTCGGATCGCCCGACCAGATCTACGTAAAGATTCTGCCCAGCGGAGAACCCCGGCAGCTGACCCACGATCCACGACCGAAATATGGGCTCGCCTTCTCGCCGGACGGTTCGCAGCTGGCCTACTCGTCGATGCAAGAGTCCGGTTTTTCCACCTATGTTGTTTCGGTATTGGGCGGTGAACCGTATCTTCTTCTGGATAACGCTGCCGGTCTCACCTGGCTTAACCCGAATCAACTGCTCTACTCCCGCATTCGCTCGGGCTTGCACATGGGTGTCGT
Source organism: uncultured Acidobacteriaceae bacterium (assembly GCA_963834445.1). Lineage (GTDB taxonomy): Bacteria > Acidobacteriota > Terriglobia > Terriglobales > Acidobacteriaceae > PALSA-350. Next base: position 478,503 of record CAWIBU010000007.1, on the reverse strand, counting down.
CACGCAGTCGGTGGCGGGCGGCGATTTTCACGAAATTTATTTCCCTACCAATGAGCGCAACATGGTTCATTACTCGTTTCCCTCGCCCGATCGCAAATGGGCGTTGATTGCGGAGATGAATAAAGATGGGTGGGAGTGCCGGCTGATTTCGCTCGACGGGGCAGCGCCGGCGCGATCGGTAGGCCCGTCGAATTGGTGCACCGCCGCCGCGTGGTCGCCCGATGGCGAGTGGATGTATTTCGTTGCTGGGGTAGATCACCAGGACCATATCTGGCGGCGGCGTTTTCCGGATGGAAAGCTGGAGCAAATCACCTTAGGCGCGGGTGACGAAGTAGGGTTGGCGATGGCGCCGGATGGACGCTCCCTCATCTCTTCGGTAGGGGTTAGTCAAAGCGCGATTTGGATTCACGACGGCGCGGGAGAACGCTCTCTGTCTTCAGAGGGGCAAGTACTCTCGGGGTCCACAACTTCGTTTACTGCGGACAACTCGATGCTCTACTATCTTCTGCGCAATCAGCCGGCCACGGGCGACCCCGAGCTCTGGCGGGTGGCGGTTGCCTCCGGCAAAACCGAAGCAGTCTTTCCCGGGATCTCCATCGAGGCCTACGATATCTCCGCGGATGGCAGACAGATTGTGTACACGGACATTTCACGAATTGCTAAGCCCCAGTTATGGCTGGCGCCAGTCGACAAGAGTTCTGCGCCCAGACCCATCGGCCACGGCGGCGACATGGACGCACATTTTGGTCCGGGAAAGCAGATCATTTTTCAAGGCTCCGAGGGGAACGTAAACTACGCGGAGACGATGAACCAGGACGGCTCCGGACGAGCAAGGCTCTCCCCTTTCCCGGTTCTTGAAATACAAGATGTTTCGCCCAACGGCAAGTGGCTGATGGCGGCCTTTTCCTACCCAGAGGGCAAGGGCTCGCTGCCCAGGATGATGGCGCTTCCGCTCAACGGCGGTGCTCCCGTGCGCCTCTGCCAGTTTTATTGCAGAAGCCGATGGGCTGCCGACGGCAAATATCTGTACATCACGACCGATTCGGCATCGGAGAAGGATCCGGGACGAACCCTGGCCATCCCCGTAGGCCCTGAGGGGCGTCTGCCCGCCATCCCGGCGGCCGGGATCGCAACCACGACAGATGCGAAAGCAATTCCTGGCGCGCAATGGGTGAACCGCGGAGACGTGGTACCGGGCAAAGACCTGGCGCATTATGCCTACGTGAAAAACACGGAGCACCGCAATCTGTACCGCATTTCTCTGCCCGAATAGGTGGAGCCGGCAGGTTCATCGCCACACGGCGAGGAGCGGACCGATGAGCAACAGGCCTAGCAGCCAATAGCCGCCGTTGATCGCGAACAGCCGCAAGGGCCGGCTCTCGTAGATTCCCTGTGGCAACTGGATTGCCGCGAAGAAGCCAAGCCAGCAAAGGAACCCGATAAAGGCGCCCATCAGATAGGTGGCAGCTCCAGACCACAGGATGAAGTGGAGAAGAATGAAGGCGACGAACACATCGCCTAGCAACGAAGACACCATGCCCAGGGCCAGCCCCTTCTTTGGGTGGTCGGGGGTGAGGCCAAGCGCCGCCATCCAGGGTTTGGCGAAGAGTGCGGGAGAATACCAGGCTGCGCCCAGGACCCAGAGCAGCAGAGCGGACACCAGCAGAGCCCAGTGGTTCATGTGGTTAAGGGGATGAAACGTCGTGTCCATAAGAACCCTCCGGCAGGTTGTTGGTTTAGCGCCGCGCCTTCGCGGCGGAGCCACCCCACACCATGATCGCGGCCACCAGGTGGATCAAGAACCACCCGCTGAATCCCTGGTGGGCGTGAATGAAGATCAGCACCAGGACGCGGGGAAGAAAGAGCCACACCACCCCTGACCAGGGCGAGGGAATAATGAATGACCAGGCGTGGAGCCATCCGATAAAGAGCGAAAGTCTGGGGAGGAACAGGGCAAGAACGAGGAACCAGAAAGGGATTCCGTGGGTCAGGGTCAAAATCATGGGTCATACCTTCTTTCTATCGAGTCTTGTTCTCAAACAGAAACAGTCCGCTTTTTCCGCCCACAGCAAAATCAAGATCGCCATCTCCATCGATATCGGCGACGGCAATCTCGATGCCGCCGCCGGTGCGACTACTGTAATCGATCACGTGCCTGACCCAATCAACCGAATGCGTCGCGGGGTTGAGTATCCGCTCGTACCAATAGACGCCCAGCGGCTCCCGCCCTCCGGGGTCGCGTCCGTTATGCGCCATGTAGCGCTTGCCGGTTAACAGGCCCAGGTTTCCTTTCCCTCTGAAATCCACCAGCTTGACGGCGTGCGCCTGGGACCAGCTGTCATCGATGACATGCTTCACCCATTTGCCGTCGCTGGTGTGCTCCAGCCAGAAGATGCCGTATCCATGGGCCATGGAGGACACGATATCCGGACGGCCGTCTCCGTTCACGTCGTAGACGTACATGAAACCGAGGGCGTCTTCAAAGTGCCAGTCAGGATGGAATGTCCAGTTCTTCTGCCGGGGATCGGCGGGCGCTTCCAACCAGCCTTTCGGGGTCAGGATATCGTTGCGGCCATCGCCATTCACGTCGCCTACACCGATGCCATGGCCATAACTGTGGTCGCTTACGATGTGCTCCACCATGCCGCCGCGTTTATCCCGTTCATACCAGGCGAGGGGCCGGTTATCTCCAAACTGGGGCAGAATCTCTTCCGCTTTGCCGTCGTTATCCAGGTCGACCAGGAAAGAAAATTCGATGGGTGAGCCAGTGGCAATGGCATGCTCTTTCCACATTCCGCCCGCTCGGCCGGGGTTACGCCACCAGGCCAGCTTTTTACTGAACCAGCCTGAGGTAACCAGGTCCACGTAGCCGTCGCCGTCCACATCGAGAGGCTGGGTCGACAGATCGTCTACGTAGTAGTTGGTGTAGTCAATCTCACGAAAACGGTGCCTGGTCCAGCGCGGCGCTTCGTACCAGTACTCGCCCGATACCAGGTCGAGCTTGCCGTCGCGGTTGATGTCGGCGAATACCGCGGTCTCTGAGGCTCCAAGGTCGATGGTGTGTTTCTCAAAAGGGATGTTTTCGGGGCGGCTAGCCGACCGGCCGGTGGCACAGAGAAGAAGCAGGACACAGGCGGCCATTCTCTGAGGTAGCGCATAACGAATTCGCAGCATGCCATAGCCTCCTGGGTAGTGAACCGGCCTCAGCAGAATAGTTCCTCGTAGCCGCTGCGCACAATCAATTACGTCTTTTGCGTGGGCTCATCATCGGACGGCTGGGAGAAGCAGGTCCCTCCATTGCACTGCTAATGATTAACGCCCGGGTAGGATTTGCGAGCTCACTTGGAGGGCCTTGGTTTGGGGGAGAGGCGCACCGCAGATCCCTCCGCTGCGCTGCGCTTCGGTCCTAATGAACGAAATGGCTGGGGCCGGATTTGCGAGCTCACTTGGAGGGCCTTGGTTTGGGGGAAAGGCGCACCGCAGATCCCTCCACTTCGCTACGCTCCGGTCGGGATGACAAATTTGTCTGGAGGGACGGGTTTAAAAGCAAGCGCTCACCGCGTTCATTCCATGCTTAACTTGCCGACAGGCAAGTCGACTCCTCGGGATGACAAGTTTGTTTGGGGGACGGACTTAGAGATTTGCTTGAGGGACGGGCTTAAGAGTACGTGCTCTCCGCGTTCATGCCTCTGTTACTTGCTACAGGCAAGACAGCCTCGACGGGATGACAAAGTGCTTTAGGGTCCGAAGAGAAGAAATTTGAAAAAACGCTTGCATGTGAGATGGTGTTGTAGTTAACTAACACACCAGTGAGCAACATAACGTGGAATGACAGTACACCGATTTACCGCCAGCTACGCGATCGCGTGGCCGCGATGATCCTCGATGGCGTTTTGAAGGAAGGCGATCCCCTCCCCTCGGTACGTAATGTGGCGGCGGAGTACCTGGTCAATCCGCTCACGGTTCTCAAGGGCTACCAGCAACTGGTCGACGAGCAGCTGGTTGAGAGTAAGCGAGGTCGCGGCATGTTCATCAATACAGGCGCACGTAAATTACTGCTGCAGGGCGAACGGCAAAGATTTCTTGCGGAGGAGTGGCCGCGCATCTACGCAACCATTCAACGGCTGGGCCTGAATGCAAAAGAGCTGCTGGCCAAGGAGCCAAAACCATGAACGTGATTGAAGCGCGCGGCCTGCGCAGAACATTTGGCAAAACGGTTGCACTCGACGGCGTGGATTTGCAGATCGCAGAAGGTCGCATCCTGGGACTCATCGGCCCCAACGGCGCCGGAAAGAGCACGGCGCTGAACGCGATACTGGGCCTTACTTCGTATGAGGGCGAGCTGAAGGTACTCGGGCGGGATCCGTGGACGCAGCGCGATCAACTGATGCGCGATGTCTGTTTCATCGCCGATGTTGCGGTACTGCCACGCTGGCTCCGGGTTTCGCAGGCCATCGACTACGTGGCCGGTGTCCACCCCCGGTTTGATCGCGCCAAGGCGGAGGCTTTTTTGACCAGGACCTCGATTCAGCGCAACAGCAAGGTCAGAGAGTTGTCAAAGGGCATGGTGACGCAATTACACCTGGCGCTGGTGATGGCGATCGATGCCAAGTTGCTGGTGCTGGACGAGCCGACGCTGGGGCTTGACCTGCTGTATCGCAAGCAGTTCTACGATTCCCTGCTGAACGAATACTTCGACGGCAACCGCACGATCGTGGTGACGACCCACCAGGTGGAAGAGGTGCAGCACGTGCTCACTGACGTAATGTTCATCAACCACGGCCGCATCGCGCTCGATTGCAGCATGGATGCATTTGAAGGTCGCTATCAGGAGGTGATGGTCAGTCCCGACCACATCGACGGCGCACGAGCGCTCAAGCCGATACACGAGCGCCAGCTGTTCGGGCGCGGCATCATGATTTTTGAGGGTGGCGATCGTGTGCAACTGGCCGCACTTGGCGAGGTGCGCACCCCCAGCATTGCCGACCTGTTCGTGGCTGTGATGGGGAACAAACTATGAAGACACAGCCCAATGCCCTCTACTGGTCGGTGCGCCGGGAGTTGTGGGAGAACCGCTCGCTCTACATTGCGCCGCTCGCTGCCGTTGGCCTGGGTCTGTTGGCATTCTTCTTTAGCCTGACACATGTGCTGAGGAACAGTGCGCAGGCGTTGGGAGCCATCGATCCAACCCAATCGCCCGTAGTCCTGGCGATGCCGTACAGCCACACGGGGATGCTGGCCACCTTTACGGCGATCATCGTCGCGATGGTCTACTGCCTCGACGCGCTGTATGGCGAGCGCCGCGATCGCAGCATCCTGTTCTGGAAGTCGCTGCCGGTTTCCGATCGAACGACCGTGCTGGCGAAGGCGATGATACCGCTGGCGGTTCTGCCCCTGATGGTGTTCGCGATCACCGCCGCCGCGCAGTTGCTCATTCTGCTGGTGAGCACAGTGGCGGTTCTGATAAAGGGTGAAAGCGTGATCATGCTCTGGGCGAAACTGCCCTTCGTTCAGCTGCAGGTGGAGTCGTTGTACACCCTGATTGTGCTGGCGCTTTGGTATGCGCCCGTCTACGCATGGCTGATGCTGGTTTCCGGGTGGGCGCGGCGCACCGTGTTTTTGTGGGCAGTGTTGCCGCTGCTGGCGATTGCTGCCGGGGAACATATCGTCTTCCACACGATGCATACGCTCATCCTGTTGCGCGACCGCTTGTTCGGCTTTGCGCCCACGGCGTACGTGATGCAAATGCCGGATGGTTCGTTCGTCGATCCCCATTTCATCCCGGTGTCGCAATTGTCTCCCTTGCGATTCCTAAGTACTCCAGGCTTGTGGATCGGTCTGATCGTTGCGGCGGCCATGCTGGCTGCGGCGGTCCGGCTGCGCCGTTATCGAGAACCCATCTAATTCAACTTCAAGGAGGACGTATGGAAACGGTGATTGCTCTGAACTCCGCGATCGAGTCGACTTCCCTCTCACCCAGTGCGGCGATCTGGCAGGATGTGCTCGCCCAGGCCATGACCGGCGAACTGATCGCCGCGATGAACTACGCTTCCCTTGCTGAGATATGTGACGACCCTGAAGAAGTCGCCGATGCCCTGGAGCACGCCGAGGGCGAACGAGGCCACGCGGCGGCGTTTGCTGCTGAGGGGCGCAGGATAGGCCTGCACGTTGCCAGCAACGTTAACGGGAAACACTGGAAGCGGCTGCGCGAGGCGTTTTTGCGCCGCATCGCTGAGCGCGATTTCATCGGTTGCCTGATCGTGCAGGAGATCATGCTGGAATCGTTCGCGGTTGCCAGTTACGCCCGCGTCGGGAGAGTGGGACCGGGCAGCCTGGGCAAAACCTTTGCCGCCATCGCCACCGAGGAAGAAGGGCACATTGAGCACGCCATGTCTCTGCTCAAAGCGGAAAGAGCCCTTGACCCGCAGCGTTTTGACGACAAAGTCCATCAGCTCCATCTTGAAGTCATGACCACGCTGGCGTTGATGATGGCGAAAGAGTGCAGTACGGGCCATTGCGAAGTATGCCACGGTAGCTGTATCAAACCAGCACTGCCGCACGTGAGCCTCACGGCAGCGGAGCTGCGCGGCGCGTCGCTGCAACAATACCTCAAAACGCTTGACCTGTTGGGCCTCCCCGGAGAGGTGACGCTGGCATGGGTAGCGCAATTGCCGGTTTAGGTATCGACTTCGCGCTGATTGGCCATCAGGAGAGTTGGCGAGCTGCTTCTGATGTGCTGGCGGTGCTGCGTGGGCCCACGCATACACCGCTGCCTGACGATGAAATCAAAGACATCCTGCCCTGGATTCCACCCAGGGCAGTGTGTCACGTGGATGCTATTTCGACGAGCGGCCAGCGGGCGCATGGCGTTTACATCGACTCCTTCATTCCGCCCGATCATCTGGAAGCGGATTACATGCACGACAATCTCGCCCGCGTGCGGGGCGCGGCCGCCTGCGCGATCAATGCCGGTGCGAAGATCGTAAGCCTCGGCGGGTTTAGCTCGATCCTGATCGAGGGCAATTTCGATCAACTGCCCGCACGCCACGATACGGTGTTCACAACGGGCAATGCTTTGACGGTTGGCTTCATTGTTCAGGGCATCCGGAAAATGTGTGCGGCCGAAGGGCGAGATCTCGGCCAATCGACGCTGCTGATTGTAGGAGCGACGGGCGATGTTGGTTCTGGATGCGCGCGCTGCCTGGCGCCGCTGGTGAAGCGGGTGCTGCTGCATGCTCGCAACGGGGAGCGGTTGGGCAAACTGGGGACCCAGTTGCACTCGCTTGGGGTTGAGGTCGAGATCGCGACCCGCCTCGATCAATTTTCAGTCGAAGCGGATGTGGTGATCTGCGCGGCGAGCCTGGCCTCACCTTCCCTTCTGTTAGGCCGCCTATCGCCCGACGCCATCGTATGCGACGCGGGCTATCCGAAGAATCTCTCTCCTTCTGCACAGCGGCCTGATATGAAAGTGTTCTTTGGCGGCCTGGGACAAATCAGCGGCGGCTTACGCTTCACCCCGGATTTCCACGGGATTCTGAACCGTCATCCTTTCCCTGATGTCGTGCACGGATGCCTGCTGGAAGGGATGGCGCTGGCTCTGGAAGGCCGGTTTGAGCCTTTCTCCCAAGGGAGAGGACACATCACGCCCGAGCGGGTAAGCGAGATCGAGGCCATCGCCTCACGCCACGGGATCGCGCTCGCCCCTCTCTACAACGCCCAGGACTGCTGTGCAAGGTAAGCACACTTTCACGCTTGACAAGGCGTTCCGCGGCCGTATACTTTGCACTGTAAAGTTAATTGCTTATGGATGACCTGCACAAAGCGCTGGGAGACATCAGCAGCATACGGCTGCAGATGGCACGCACCACGGAGTTCCGCGGGTACGGTCCGGCAACTCTGGCGGCGACCGGGTTGTTCGCCCTGGGCGCAGCGGTGGCGCAGGCGTGGTGGCTGCCGGATGCGGCGAATCATGTACCTGCTTATCTTTATATCTGGACTGCGACCGCCATCATTTCCGCCGCGTTGATTGGGGTGCAGACGGTGACGCGGGCCCAGCGTATGCATTCGGGTATGGCGGATGAAATGATCCGCATGGCGGTTGAGCAATTCGTGCCCTCGGCGGGCGCCGGCGCCCTGTTGACCTTGGTGCTGCTCAAGTCGGCGCCGTCGGCGCAATGGATGATCCCCGGATTGTGGCAAATCATTTTCAGCCTGGGCGTATTTTCATCCTGCCGCTTCCTGCCGCGGCTCATGGCGCTTGCGGGGGCATGGTATCTGGTCACCGGGTTGACCTCGATCGCGCTGGGCGACACCCGCGCACTTTCTCCCTGGACAATGGGCATCTCATTCGGCATCGGCCAGTTGCTGGTGGCAGGCATCTTGTTCGTCACGGCCCACTCCCATCAGGAGGAGAGCGATGAAAACTAGGGCCGGTTCGAGTGAAGGCCGGTTTGCCTACGAAGGCCTGGATCGCGTGATTCACGAACGCGCCCGGCTGAGTGTGCTCACTTCCCTGATCAGCAATCCCAAGGGATTGACGTTCGGCGATCTGAAGCAGTTATGCGCGCTGACCGACGGCAACCTGAGCAGGCACTTGAGCGTGCTGGAGAAAGAGAAGATTGTGCAGATCGTGAAAGGGCACGACCATAATCGTCCGCAGACGGTGTGCCGCATCACAGTTTCCGGCCGAAAGCGCTATCTCGAATATCTTACGACGCTGGAACAGGTGGTTCGTGATGCCGCCAAGGTAACCAGGGACGAAGCCACTTTAAACCTGGCAGGTGGCATGACGCCGCGGCAGGCCTGAGCTTTTTTTTATCAATTAGCTTTGCATTGCAAAGTAACTTCAAAGGTAGGTGCATTGGCATGAGTATTACTTCGCTTTCGACCTCCATCCCGGCCGCCGGCATCGATTCCCGGTCCATGGGCACTAAACTCATCGTGGTCTGCTTTCTGGCGCTGGTGATGACCATACCGGCCATTTTTGTCTGGGCGCTGGTGCAGGACAGAACCAACCGCGCGGCGGAGGTGGTGCGCGAAGTAAGCGGCCACGTCGGCGGACGGCAAACCTTTCTCGGACCTACGCTTGCCATCCCCTACAACCTTCCCGCGCAGTCGCCCGCGGATACGGGCAGGCGAGGTGTTTACCTGGTGTTTCCCGCACAGGCTTCGGCAGCACTGAAGACGACAACAGAGGAACGGCGGCGCTCGCTGTTCCGGGTGCCGGTGTTCCAGGCGAATGTGCAACTGAATGCGACGTTTGATTTGCGTGGCTTTCCGCTGGCGCTGCCGTCCGGCGCCGTCCTCGACTGGGGGCGCGCGGAGATGATCGTCGGCGTGAGCGATGCGCGCGGAGCACAGGCCGACGCCTTGTTGACCATGGGTGGCAAGACCGCGACGCTGGCGCCTGCGGCGATCGACCAGGATTTGACCATCGGCGGCAACCAGATACAGCCTGCGAAGCTTACGCTGTTCGGCGTAAAGACAGCGGGCATCGCGCAGCCCGATGCTCAGTTCGAGGTTGCGTCCACACTACGTTTTAGTGGCGCCGAACGGATTGCCGTGCTGGCCTACGGCAAGACCACGCACCTGAGCGCGCAGGGTGACTGGGCTAGTCCCGGTTTCGATGGAGGCTTCTTGCCGGTCACCAGGAATGTTGCGAACAGTGGTTTTACGGCCGAGTGGTCCGTACCTTTCATCGCCCGCGGTGTGCGTGCCGAAGGGCCGAGCGATTCGATTAAGGGTCTGGATGCAACAGCGCTGGGCATTTCTTTTGTGGAAGTGGCCGATCCCTATCAATCGGTGACCCGGTCGCTGAAGTACGTCGTCCTTTTTCTGGGCCTTCTCTTCCTTGCCTACTTCGTGTTTGAGGTGACGACCGGCCATCGCGTTCATCCGGCGCAGTATGTTCTGGTGGGCATTGCGCAGATCATTTTCTATTTGCTGCTGTTGTCGCTCGCCGAAAGAATTGGCTTCGACATTGGATTTCTGCTTGCCGGCAGTGCGACGGTTGGCCTGCTGGCGGCCAACGCGGGCTGGGTCTTCGACAGCCGTTTACAGGCTTTGCGCGCGCTGGCCATCTTTACGCTGCTGTATGGGCTCATCTATTTGCTACTGCGGCTGGAAGACAATGCCCTGCTGGTAGGCGCGTTTGCCAGTTTCCTGGCGGTAGCGGCGGCCATGTACTACACGCGAGGGATCGATTGGTATCGTTCGCTACCGCCAGGCAATGCCGGTCAGCCTGCGACAGGCTCGGCGGCGGTATAGGCATGGATACGCAGCAAGGACTCCATGTCGCGATCATTATGGATGGCAACGGCCGCTGGGCCACGCGACGCGGCTTACCGCGCGTCGCTGGCCATCGCGCCGGTGTCACAGCGGTACGCCGGGTGGTGGAACATGCATCCGACATGGGCATTCGCCGCCTCACGCTGTATGCCTTTTCTTCGGATAATTGGCGCCGCCCCGCAGCGGAAGTGCAGCGTATTTTCTGGTTGATGCGCGCGTTTCTGCGCATGGAGACGGAGCGTCTTCGGCAGCGCGGGGTGCGGCTGCAGGTGATTGGGCGGCGCGATCGCCTGGCTCCCACTGTACTGGAGGCGATCGAGAAGGCGGAGCGGGCGTCAACTGCAGGAGATCGGCTTCATCTGTGCGTGGCGATTGACTACTCCTCACGCGACGCGATTGCGCGTGCTGCGGCGACGGCGTCGCATGCTCTTGCCCGCAGTGTGACATTATCTGCCGATGTGCTGGGAGCGATATTGATGGGCGCGCTCAGCGGCGAGAGCGGCGAGGTTGATTTATTGATTCGCACCGGTGGAGAGACGCGCCTCTCCGATTTTTTGCTATGGGAGTCCGCCTATGCTGAACTGCTCTTCACCGACCGTATGTGGCCCGATTTCAACGAAGCTGATCTGGACGCCGCACTGGAGAATTTCCGCAGCAGAGAGCGTCGCTTCGGGGGCGTGCCGGCTGTACGGGCTGCGGAAAAGATCTGTCGATGAAGGGTACAGGGCTAAGAGCTCGTGCGGGTGAGGTAGATTTTGAGCGACGTTAGAGTCTGCGTGAGAACCCAGTTCCTGAAGGGTACGGGCTTCACAGGCTGCGATTCCGACAATTGAACACTTTTGCTCTCAAGTAATCCCTTTGTCCCACCGATAGACACATTGCGGCTGCAATTGTGGCGAGCCTATCGGGGGGTGCTGTGGTTTCAAAATGGATTACCAGGTATCTTGTTCCGGTTTTTGTTCCGATCTTTATGATGGGGACACGCTGCGCCGGCCAGGCCTGGCCGCGCAGCGATCTGCTCAGCTTTACCGGGGTGTGGAGCACGGTCCCGGTGACCGGCCTCTCCTCCCCCTCCGCCATCACTGGAGACACCGCCGGCAATCTATATGTCACAGACTTCACGCTCAGCTCCGTGATCAGGATCGCGGCCGATGGCACGCAGACCTCGATAGGCAGCGGCCTGAGCAGCCCGGCAGGGGTCGCCGCTGATGGGTTCGGTAATTTGTATGTCACCAGTAATGGCGACAGCAAGGTCTACAAAATCACCGCCGGCGGCGCGCAAACGACGCTGGGCGGCGGCTGGAGCACGCCGTTATCGATAGCGGTGGATTCCACAGGAAACGTGTATGTCACCGACGACCATGGTCTCTCAGAAGTATCGGCTGGGGGAACGCAGTCACTGCTGGTCCCGGGTATAGCCATCCGGGGCGCCGCGGTCGATGCCGGCAACAACGTTTACTACGGTGACAACGCGTCCAACCATATTTATGAGATTCCCTTTGGCACCACGACACCGGCGCCATACATTTCGACCGCCGCTACCGCAGCCCTCTTTGTGGATGGACAAGGAAACGTCTTTACGGCGAAAGCGACGACGGGGGTGCTGCACGTCGATGACCCGGCCGGCGACACCACGACCTTCGGCAACACGACCGTATCAGAAGGGGCGTGGGAGGATAGCCGGCATAATCTGTATATCGCCGATGCCGCGGGTTCCGTGGAAAAGCTTGCACTGGGGGCGATTGACTTCGGATCGATCAACGTGTGCCCGGCGGGCGCCAGAGTCACCCCGTGTTCTGCTGTGCAGACACTGCACTTTGCCCTGGACGCGAACGTCTCGGCCACCGCAGCCATGCAGTCGGTAACCGAGGGGATAGCCGGGCTGGACTACCGGCTCAGCGCCGACACCTGCACCGGCGCCCTGAGCAACGGCGCTGTGTGTTCAGTCATTGTTACCTTTAGCCCGCAGCAGGCCGGCCTGCGGGCGGGAGCGGCCCAGGCCATTGGCAGCAGTTCGTCGAACCTGGACGCTGCACCGGACGGGCCGCAGCCGCGGATAGCCCCTGCCGCAAAGCCACGCGACCAACCCCCCGGGAGCGAGCTTACCACCGTGCTGCTGCACGGCCTTGCGCGTGCGCCGATTGGTGTGTTCAATACGGCGCCCATTCAAACCTATGGCTTCACTTCGCTCGCCAACAACTTCGAGAGCGGCGTGACTGTCTCTGCCGACGGAAATCTTTACGTCACCGATAGCGTCAATTGCGTGGTGCAGAAAGATTTCATCAGCAACAGCAACATAACCACCGTGGTTGCCGGGACTGGATGTGGTGTGGCCGCAGGTGATGGCGCAGGGGCCACCAGCGCCACGTTGGACGAACCCGTGAAAACGGTGCTGGATGGAGCGGGCAATCTGTACATTGGCGGTTTCCACTGCACGGTGCGCAAAGTAGATGCGGTGACGGGCAACATCAGCACCTTTGCCGGCGGCGCCGGCTGCGGCAGCGCGGGCGATGGCGGGCTGGCGGTGAACGCCACGCTGCAACAACCGATCGCGCTGGCGCTGGATTCGGAGGGCGACCTGTTCATCGCCGACCAGTCAGGCAACGTTGTGCGCCGGGTCGATGCCATCACCGGCATCATTACGACCGTTGCCGGCACCGGCGCCCAGGGATATACAGGCGATGGCGGCGCCGCCATCGCGGCCGAACTGAATTATCCCGACGCGCTGGCCATCGACGATGCCGGCAACCTGTACATCGCGGACGATAACAACAATGTAGTTCGCAAGGTTGCCGCGGGCGTGATCACGACCATTGCGGGCACGGGGTCGGCCGGCTACCGGGGAGACGGAGGCCTCGCGACCAGCGCGCGCCTCAACGACCCGAAGGGGCTGGCACTCGACCCCGCGGGCGACCTGTACATCGCAGATGCCGGCAATTACCTGGTGCGCAAAGTGGAGGCGAATAACGGCATCATCACCACCGCGGTGGGCGTATATACCGGGGCCCCGGCGTATAGCGGAGATGGTGGCTCGGCCACCGAGGCAGGCCTCAACTACGACGAAGATATTGCCATCGACGTTTACGGCAATATCTTTATCGCCGACACGCGGAACCATGTGGTTCGCGAGGTGATCGCATCCATCGGCGTGGCCAGCTTTGGTTCGGTCCCGCTGGGCTCCTCTTCTGCCGCGCAGGATGTTAGCTATAGCAACGTGGGCACGTCGGCATTGACCTTAACTGGCCTGCAGGCCTCAACCAATTACAGCCTGGGAGGCGCCGATACCACCTGCACGGTGAGCACGACGTTGGCGGCCGGCGCCGGGTGTGTGCTGGGCATCGAGCTGGCGCCTAGCGCGGCCGGCTCGCTGCCGGGCACCATCCAGATCGGCAGCGAATACGACAGCTCCCCGAGGGTAACGCAGAACGTTTACCTCAGCGGAACGGGGGGCGGCGGCGTGGCAGCGACCAAGCTGGCAATTGCAGCCGCCGTCCCCACCGTCATGGTGGGCGGCAACCTGGGCACGATCGGTGTCGCGGTCGAGAGCTCGGGCGGGGGCGTCGTTGCGGGGGCAACCAACGTGGTGATGCTCGCCATCACCGGGCCGGGCGGCTATGCGCAAACGGTAACGGCGACTGCCGTCAATGGGTTAGCCAGCTTTCCTCTCCAAGCGCTGCCCCTGACCACAGCCGGCTCCTACACGCTGACTGCAACCTCCGGCGAGTTGACGCAGGCGGTTGCAGTTGCGATGGTCGTCGCCAACCTTACTGCCGCGACCGCGTTGGCTATCCCCGCCAGCGTGCCCTCCTCGCTCCCGGCGGGCGGCAACCTGGGCATAGTGCCGGTGGATATTGTGAATGACGGCGGTACGGTGATCGTGAGCGCCACCAATGCGGTTACGCTCACCCTTACCGGTCCCGGCGGCTACCTGCATACAGCCACCGTGACGGCGGCCAATGGCGTCGCCGGCTTTGACCTGAGCGCCCTGGTGTTCGCCGCGCCGGGCGTCTATACACTCACGGCGACGGCGACCGGTCTTTCTCCGGCGAGCGACAGCGTGACCGTTACATCCGGCAGCCTTGATACCGCGGTGCGGCTGGCGCTGCCCACCACTCTGCCGGCCAGTCTCGCTGCCGGGGGCAACCTGGGCATGGTGCCGGTGGATATCGAGGATGATGCCGGTACGTTGATCGTGAGCGCCACCAATACGATCACGCTCACGATCACCGGACCGAATGGCTACGCACAAACCCAAACCGTGGTTGCGGTGAACGGCGTAGCCGGCTTCGACCTCTCGGCGTTGCCGTTGCTTGCGCCCGGGACGTACACGCTGACCGCCAGCTCCGGCAACCTGACACCGGTGATCGCCACCATCGGCGTAAGCGCTGATGACTTCACGATCATGGCTAGCAGCGGCACCCCGGAGGCCTCGAGCCCGATTCCGCCGGGGATGTCGGCAACCTTCTCGTTTACCCTGGGCGCCGCCTCCGGCTCGTTCCCTTCGCCCATCACGCTCAGCGCTTCCGGTTTGCCTGCGGGCGCGACCTGCAGCTTTTCACCGGCAACGGTAACTCCGGGAGCGGACTCGGTGACGACCGCGCTCACGCTGCAGACAGCGAGCAGTGCGCCGGCGGCGCTGGCGACGGGATGGGGATCAATCGCGCTTTTGCTGTTGCCGTTTTTCGCGTCGCGGCGAATGCGCAGAGTCTTGCGGCAAACGCCGCTGCTCACGGTTGCTCTGTTGTTGTTTACGCTCGGCTCGGTTGCGGGGCTCGCCGGTTGCGGCACCAGCGGCCAGGTTGTTCAACCGCAGAGCTACCCCATCACGGTGACCGGCACCAGCGGAACCATCAGCCACTCCGTCACCGTCACCTTGATCGTGCAGTGAGCTGCCCATAAAAAGCAACGTTGCCTCGCAGCTCTGGCCGTCATTCTAGTAGAGTGCGTCGATGAACAAATGGCGGGACACGATTGGCGAGCTCACTCATAGGGCCTTGGTTTGGGAGAAAGGCGCACAGCAGATCCCTCCACTGCGCTACGCTACGGTCCCAATGAACAAAATTGGATGGGCCGGATTTGCGAGCTCACTCGTAGGGCCTTCGTTTGGGGGAAAGGCGCACCACAGATCCCTCCACTTCGCTACCCCCGAATTCCTGTCGAGGTTGGTGGCGCTGGCGAACTTCATGCGGCTTTCCTTAATGAAAGCCGCACACGTGGATCTGTCTGACATGGCGAAACAGGAATTCGGGTACGCTACGGTCGGGATGACAAATTTGCTTGAGGGAAGGGCTTAGAAATTTGCTTGAGGGACGGGCTTTAAAAGCAAACGCTCTCCGCGTTCATTTCTCCTTAACTTGCCGCCAGGCAAGTTGGCCGCTCCTAATGAACAAAATGGCTGGGGCTGGATTTGCGAGCTCACTCGTGGGGCCTTGGTTTGAGGGAAAAGCGCACCGCAGATCCCTCCACTTCGCTCCCCCGAATTCCTGTCGAAGTTGATGGCGCTGTCGAACTTCATGCGGCTTTCCTTAATGAAAGCCGCACACGTGGATCTGTCTGACATGGCGAAACAGGAATTCAGGTACGCTACGGTCGGGATGACAAATTTGTTTGGGGGACGGGCTTAAAGATTTGCTTGAGGGACGGCTTAAAAGCAAGCGCTCTCCGCGTTCATTCCATCCTTAACTTGCCGCAGGCACGTCAGCCGCTCGGGATGACAAATTTGCTTGAGGGACGGGTTTAAAATGACTGCTGGTTTTCGCAATCAGGAAGGATCTCAGCGCGGCTGGACTTCGACGGACTGCTGCAGTGTCTCATCGGCTTCGACCTGCAAGGGAATGCTCTTCTTCAGAAAGGCGCTGAGGACATTGGGGTCGGCCCACTCCAGATCCCAGCCGTTTTCGATGGCAAAGAGACGGTATCGTCCGGGGAGGATGTCGCGGACAGTAAACGTCCCATCGGAATCGCTTTGGTCGCGGCGAAAGAGAATCTGGTTGTCACGCGCATCCTCCGGCGCAAGCAAAACCATCACGCCCCCCACCCCGCGCCCCTGGGACTGCGCCACCCCTGCGATGGAACTGTAGCCTGTACCTGCTTCGATCTCCAGCCTGGGAGCAGAACCGGCCTTCACCTGCACCATACGGCCTCTTACCGTAGCGTTGGGTGAGGCGACATGCGATAGATACATTCGCGGAATGTGACCAGCCACCGCGTACTCCCCCGGCGGCACGTTCATTTGGAACTCGCCGGCGTCATTGAGCTGGGCGGAGTAGTCCCGGCGCGGATGCGTGCCCACCAGCGAGATGGCGCCGGAAGCCACCTTGCGGCCTGGGAGTGTCACCTTACCGGTTACTGATACGTCTGCCGCTGCCTCTTCTGGATTCAGCTCTGTGGCCCCGGCCGCTACGTCGGTGGTGAAATGAGTAGCATTGGACGGTCCGGCGCCGAACTGCGTAAGCGTCACCTCATAGTGCCCGGGGAGCACACCATCGATTTCCAGGACCCCGTCTCCCCTCGCCTGTATGCCCAGCGGCAGCGGTTCCATCTGCCCGAAGAGAGACTGCTGCAGCGCGACTCCGTACCCTTGATTTTCGCCGGTGGGCACAGCGATATGCAGATGCATGGCCTGTTGCGGGGCCAGGTTCATGTTGATTTCGATGCGCTCACCTCCTTTGACCGGGATGGGGGTGGCGTCGTCAGAATCAGTTGCGTTGGCATAGAAGGTGACGGGATAGGCTACGTCGAAGGCCGGCGCCGGCGAAGTTTGGATCGGCTGAGGGAAGATATGCCCCCTCATCCCTTGCTGGCGTGTATACCAGGGCTGCGCCGAGACGGCGATGTAATAGTTGCCGGGCGCGATGTCAGGGATCTCATACACGCCGCGGTCATCGGTCATCACCGCCTTGCGCTGACGGGTGGAGCGGGTTCCGTTGCGATCCTGATCCTCAAACAAGCGCACCTGTGCCTTGCGCACCGGTTCGCCCGCCTCATCGGTGACTACGCCGAAGACAATCGCCTGGGGCATGAGTTGGAAAAGCAAGCCTTCTGACGCCAGCGCAGGTCCGACGGCAATGGCGGTGGAGAAGGCGTCGTGCTGCTGGTAAGACTGGTTCAGGTAGCCGCGCCGGCCGGCAGTGAGAGCATACTTTCCCACGGGCAGGTCTTTAAAAATAAATTGGCCGTCCTCCCCAGTGGTCATCGAGAGCGAAGCCTGGCGCTGCTGGGTGGGGCTAATTTGCACGACACAATGGGCGAGTGCCTGGCCGCTTTTGGCATCGACCACTTTGCCGCTGATGCGGCCGCCAGGGGCCGGTTGCTGGGCGACAGCAATGCTCGCTCCCAGAACCAGCAGCAGCGACAAAAGCCGTATTCCGCGCATCGGCAACATCTACGGTTCTCCTGCTACGCGGAGTTGTACTTCCGCTTCACCGTTGCGGGGCAATGTGACTTCCTGACCAAGCGAACTATATTTTTGTAGAGAGTCGGTTTCGCGATATGGGATCTCTTGCCGGTAGGGCAACGCTACGACCAGATAGCGTCCGGGAGCGAGGAAAATAAACTCTCCCTGCAGCGGAGTGTTCGACGGTGCCGCACTCACCTCGGACGTCTCCGCGGACGCGGCGAGCTTGTCCAACGGAAGGGCGGTGACGAATACGGTTCCGTTCACCTTTCCGGCATCGCCAGGGGCGATCGACCATTTCAACTGGGCGTAGTCATTGCGAGCCACGGCGCGAATGGTGCAGGCGCCCGCCCCGGCTGAGATAACCAGCGGGTTGCGCATCAGGTCTACGTTGTCACACGAAGCCGAGGCCAGATACCAGGGCTGACTGCCCTGGACCACCATATCGTAGCGGCCGGGTTCGACGTTCTGCACAACGAGCGGCCCGCCAGACTCGAAGGTATGCGGCTTACCCGGCAGGTTGGGGTACTCCGCGGGAAACGACCGCCGCGGTCCGGCAGGATCAGCACTTTCGAGGGTGAAGTTCAGAGAAGGAGGCCCGGTGGCTTCGTGTTGTGCACCAGTCGCAACGTCCTGGTAGTCCACCTCCACCGGAATGGTGAGCTGCGGGCCGAGGCTGATCGATACCCCTTCGAGTGGACCATGGCCAACAGACAGATCGCGCGTCCCGAAGAGCGGCTCGGGCTGCGCAAACGAACGCACCTTGAGCTGGTACAAACCGCTGGGCAGCATCACGCGAAACGTGCCACTCTCGCGAAAGAAGCGTGGGGTGGCGTTGATGGAATCGCCCTCCGCGTTCTCGACCGCGATGTTGACGCCGCGGTTGACTGGACCGTTGATGACCCCGGTGACGGGATAAAGTGTTTCTTGCGCGGGATTGAGATTTGCCTCAGTACGATCGCCGGCGGCTAGCGCGAGGCCGCCTTTGGCCGCATCGCCTTCCATCGGCGGATACGCCGTGGATGCAAACGCAACCGACGAGGGGGCGCCGGGCAATCCATCTACTTTGAAGTTGGTGACCACACGATACCTCCCTGCCTGCAGCTCGGCAAAGCGATACTCGCCCTCCACGTTGGTAAGAGTGGATTCTGTCTGCTCCCAGGTGGTTAGCCCGTTGCGGACTTGCAACCGCTTCAATTGCACATGCAAATCCTGGATGGGTTGGCCCACGGCGTCGGTAACGGTTCCAAAAAGAATGGCTTCGGGAACCAGCTTTAGGGTGAGCGGTTGCGCGGACACCGGGAAGTTCCCATCCGGGGAAAAATAACCCGGCCGGGTGGCAAATGCCGCGCCCTCTCCCTCGCCTATCTCCTCAAAGGCAAAGCGGCCTTCATGATCGGTAAGCATACTGTGTTGGCCGACCTCCACCAGGGCCCGGGCGATGGGTTGGCCGGTGACGCTGTTGACGACTTGTCCGCTAACCGTGTGGGTATTGGTTGTGGCCTGGCCCAGACCAAGCGAGACGGCGCCCACAAGCGCACATGAGGTCAACAGGCTGGGCATCCCTCGACTGGTTGTCATACATCCTGCATGGTACTTAAAGTTGTTCGGCTTTGCGTGTAGTTGTGCGGTCTCTGCTTCACAATTTGAACTCCGCGCCGGCTGCCCGAAATGGATGCGACAGGGCGCCAATGCCTGCGATCGTCACCACCCTTTACTGCGGCCCGAGGAGCGCTCCTCTACGGTCTTTTCATCTCAGCAAGTTACCAGCCTTCGGCGCCGGCGCTCCAGCTGGCGGGTGCTGGTTTGGCGGCGGGAATGGAGAGCCCGGCCACCAGCAGGAGCAACAGAGCAACGCCGCCGAAGGCCACCCCGAAACCCCTGGCGTGGACCACGAAGCCGATCCACGCCGGCCCAATCAGGATGCCGGCATAGCCGAGCGTGCTGACGAACGACACATTCAGGCCCAGGTTGCCGCCGGCCTCGGCCGCCATGCTGAAGAAGAGCGGCACCAGGTTCGCGAGGCTAACACCGATGAGGGTAAAGCCGAGCACCGCGACGGTTGCTGAAGGCAGCAATGCAGCGAGCGTGAAGCCGGCCGCCGCCAGCAGCGCGCCCCCTGCCAACAGGCGCCTTCTGCCCAGACGGCTCACCTGCCAGCCGCCGGTCAGGCGGCTGAGCGTCATCGCCACCGAAAATGCAGCGTAACCGATGCCGGCATGGCTGGCTCGTACGCCGGAGCTACCCATCAGGAACAAAGCGCTCCAGTCGAGCATTGAGCCTTCAGCCAGCATGGTGAGAAAAGCCAGCGCCCCCAGCAGCAAAACGTGGCGGCTCGGCCAGACGAAGGCGGAACTGCTGGTTGCCGGCTGCTTGCCGGAAGGCAGCAGTCCGCTACGCGCCAGCAGCAGCAGGGTAAGCAACAGAGCGACAGCCACGGTGGCCGCGAAGGCGGGCCGCAGGTTGGCCCAGAGAAAACCGCTCATCAGGATGGCGCCGACGATCGTGCCCACGCTGAACAGTGCGTGAAACGACGGCATCAGGTTGCGGCCGCTGCTTCGCTCGACCAGCAGAGCCTGCACATTCATGACCACATCGCAGGAGCCAATGAAGGCGCCAAAGAGCGTGAGCGCGAGGGCCAGCAGCCACGCGGTGGGTGCGACCGCTACGCCGAGCAGGCCGAACGAGACCCCCACGGCCGTGATCTGGATGAGCGGCTTGCAGCCATAGCGCCCGGCCAACGCGCCCATGGTGGGCATGGAAAGAATCGAGCCCAGGCCGAAGCAGAGCAGCAGCAGTCCGAATTGCTGGTCGTTGGCGTGGACACGCGCCTTGGCATAGGGCACCAGGGGCGCCCATGCCGCTTGCGCGATGCCGACCAACAGAAAGATCAGCAGCGTCGCCCGTTGCTGGGTGCGGGTCGCCGGCGCGGCGGTTTTTGCTAGGTGCATGGCATCAGGCTATACGGTAACAATTCTTTCGGACCGGGTGGCCCAGGTCTCGCTTTTGAGACCTGGGGGCGCGGAGAGAGTAATCCCAGGTCTCAAAAGCAAGACCTGTGCCACCCACTTATTGTTGCTCGATCAGAGTGGTCGTACTCTCGAGCGGAGCGATTGTCTGACGTGGTTGTTGCCCCTCTTAGCAAAAACGGTCCCTTATCCCACTAAAGTCAACGGGTTACGGGCATGGCTCGGCGCTCCCGCCGGCGCTGGCCGGTATACTGAGAGAGGCACCCACGACATGAGCAACCATCTTCATCCACTGCAAAAGATCCTCGAAACTCGCATTGCCATCATTGATGGCGCCATGGGCACCACCATCCGCACCTACGGCATGAAGGAAGCGGATATCCGCGGTGCGCGCTTTGCCGACTCGAAGAAAGACCTGCTTAATAACGGAGACCTGTTCTCGCTCACCCAGCCGAAGATGATCGGCGACATCCATCGCCGCTTTCTCGAGGCCGGCGCCGACATCATCGAGACCAA
The DNA here is from genome assembly GCA_963834445.1 of uncultured Acidobacteriaceae bacterium. Lineage (GTDB taxonomy): Bacteria > Acidobacteriota > Terriglobia > Terriglobales > Acidobacteriaceae > PALSA-350. The sequence continues at coordinate 457,335 of CAWIBU010000007.1, read as the reverse complement.
CACCTTCGGCGCCACCAGCATCACGCAGTCTGAGTTCTTCGTGGAAGACCCGCGCGAGCACGGCGGCCGCAAAGACCCCGCGTTCTACCAGGAGATCATTGAAGACAAGTTTCTCGGTGACCTAGCCTGGGAGATCAACGAGACCTCTGCCCGCCAGTGTCGCGAGTGGGCCGACCGCGTCGCCAACGACACCGGCCGCCAGCGCTTCGTCGCCGGCGCCATCGGGCCGCTCACTGTCTCGCTCTCGAACTCGCCCGATGCCGACGACGCCGGCTTCCGCGTCGTGACCTTCGACCAGGTCAAGGCCGCCTACGCGCAAGAGGTCCGCGCGCTCATTGCCGGTGGTGTGGACCTGCTGCTGGTCGAGACCATCTTCGATTCGCTCAACGCCAAGGCGGCCCTGGTCGCCATTCGCGAAGTGTTCGATGAAGATAAGAAAGATTTGCCGGTCATGATCTCCGCAGCAGTAGGCCGTGGGGGCGAGACGCTTATTTCCGCGCAGACTACCGAAGCCTTCTGGAACGCGGTGCAGCATGTGAAGCCGCTCTCCGTCGGGCTGAACTGCTCGCTCGGTCCTGACCTCATGTATCCGTTTCTCGAAGAGCTTTCGGAAAAGGCGGACGTGGCCATCTCCTGCTACCCCAATGCGGGCCTGCCCAATCCCCTCTCCGAAACAGGATTCGACCTGGGCCCGCAAGACATGGCCCGCTACCTGGGCGACTTCGCCAAGGGCGGCCTGATCAACATCGCCGGCGGCTGCTGCGGCAACACCCCCGAGCACATCGCGGCCATCGCCCGGGCTCTCGAAGGCAAACCTCCGCGCATCGTGGGCGCGCATCAGCGCGAGAGAGTAGCGTGAGCGTGGAAACGAAACCCCTGCGCCTCTCCGGCTCACAACCCTTTACCCAGCAGGCCGGCGTTTACATCATGATCGGCGAGCGCACCAACGTGGCGGGCTCGCCGAAGTTCGCCCGCCTGGTGAAGGACGGCAAGTTTGAAGAAGCTGTTTCCGTCGCTCGCCAGCAGGTAGAGAACGGGGCCAATGTTTTAGATATCTGCATGGACGAGGGCATGATCGACGGCGTCGCTGCCATGTCTCGCTATCTGCAGCTGCTGGCCAGCGAGCCCGAGGTGGCGAAGGTGCCTTTCATGATCGACTCCTCCAAGTGGGAGGTGATCGAGGCCGGCCTCAAGTGCCTGCAGGGCAAGGGCATCGTAAACTCCATCTCGCTCAAAGAGGGCGAAGCGAAATTCAGGCAGAACGCCGCCACCGTGCTCAAGTATGGAGCGGCGGTGGTGGTGATGGCTTTCGACGAGCAGGGCCAGGCCGCCACTTACGAGGAAAAGATCCGCATCTGCCGGCGCGCGTACGACATACTGGTGGGTCTCGGCTTCCCTGCGGAAGATATTATTTTCGATCCCAACATCCTCACCGTGGCCACCGGCATGGAGGAGCACAACAACTACGCGGTCGACTTCATCAACGCGACCCGATGGATCAAGGCCAACCTGCCCCATGCCAAAGTGAGCGGCGGGGTTTCAAACATCTCTTTCAGTTTCCGCGGTAACAATAAGGTGCGCGAGGCGATGCATTCCGCCTTTCTGTATCACGCGATTGCCGCCGGCATGGATATGGGCATCGTCAACGCCGGCATGCTTGAGGTGTACGAGGAGATCGATCCAGAACTGAAGGTTCTGGTGGAAGATGTGCTGCTGAATCGTCGCGCGGACGCGACCGAGCGCCTGGTGGAGTTTGGCGAGAAGCTCAAGGGCGAAGGCACCGTGATCAGCGAGAAGAAGGCGGAGGAGTGGCGCCACGGCACGGTGGAAGAGCGACTCTCGCACGCCCTGGTCAAGGGCATCGACACCTATATCGATATCGATACGGAAGAAGCGCGGGTCAAGCTGGGCCGTCCGTTGCTGGTGATTGAAGGCCCGCTGATGGATGGCATGAGCGTGGTGGGCGATCTGTTTGGCGCGGGCAAAATGTTTCTGCCGCAAGTGGTCAAGTCCGCCCGCGTAATGAAGAAGGCGGTGGCGCACCTTACGCCCTACATGGAGGCGGAGAAGGTAGCGATGGCGGCGGCCGGCCAGGTGGTGAAGGCGCAAGGCAAGATCGTGCTTGCCACGGTTAAGGGCGATGTGCACGATATCGGCAAAAACATTGTCGGGGTGGTGCTGGCCTGCAACAACTATGAGGTCATCGATCTGGGGGTGATGGTCTCGAGCGAAAAGATTCTCGAGCGCGCCAAAGTGGAGAAGGCCGACCTGATCGGCCTGAGCGGGCTGATCACGCCGTCGCTGGATGAGATGGTGCATGTGGCGCGGGAGATGGAGCGCCAGGGATTCAAGCAACCGTTACTGATCGGTGGAGCCACCACCAGCCGCGCCCACACCGCAATCAAGATCGCACCCCACTACAGCCAGCCGGTAGTGCACGTGCTCGATGCCAGCCGCGCGGTGCCGGTCACGACTTCCCTGCTGAGCGAAGATGGCAAAGAAGCGTTTGTAATTCAGCATCGCGCCGATTACGAGAAGCTGCGCAAGAGCCACGCGCTGCCTAAGCAGAAAATGATCTCACTGGCGACAGCGCGCCAGCGGCGCACGCCGATTGCGTGGAAGGCGGAGGACCTGGCGGCGCCGTCATTCACGGGGGTGCGGGTGCTCGACAACTTTCCTCTGGCCACGCTGCGTGACTACATTGACTGGTCGCCGTTCTTCCACACCTGGGGTTTGAAAGGGATTTATCCCCGCATCTTCGACCATGCGGAACAGGGGGCGCAGGCAAAGCTGTTGTTTACCGAAGCCAATGCCCTGCTCGACCAGATCGTGGAAAAGAACTTAATCACGGCGCGCGGCGTCTATGGCTTCTTCCCCGCGAGCGCGGTGGGCGACGACGTCGCGTTATACACCGACGACACACGTACCACGGAGCAGCAGCGCTTCCACTTTCTACGCCAGCAGGCGAACCGTGAAGGCAGCGAGCCCTGCCGCTCGCTGGCCGACTTTATTGCGCCCGTGGAGACGGGACTGGAAGATACGATCGGCGCATTTGCGGTGACCAGCGGCATAGGCCTTAAGGAGCTGTGCGACGGCTTTCGCGCGCGCAATGACGACTACAACGCCATCATGGCGGAGGCGCTGGCCGACCGCCTGGCCGAAGCTTTTGCTGAGTGTCTGCACCAGCGGGTGCGCTGTGAGTGGGGCTATGGATGCAGCGAGGGGTTGACGCCTGAGGACTTGATTGAAGAGAAGTATCGCGGCATCCGGCCCGCCGCAGGGTATCCGGCGTGTCCTGATCACACGGAGAAGGGGCCGTTGTGGCGGCTGCTGGATGTGGAAAAGAATACCGGGATGCAGATCACAGAGAGCTTTGCCATGTGGCCTGGGTCGAGTGTGAGCGGGTTGTATTTTGCGCATCCCGAAGCGCGGTATTTCAGCCTGGGGAAGATTGATAAGGACCAGGTGGTGGAGTACGCGGAGCGCAAAGGGATGACGGTAAGTGAAGTGGAGCGGTGGCTGGGGCCTAATTTGGGGTATGAGGTTTAGGTGACGCTCAGCGGTCCGCTGTTATTTGGTGATGTTGCGGTGTGGCTTTCAAGTCGTTTCGAATAGACTGGTATCGACGGGATCATAGATGGCGACTTCAACGCGTCTCTCGCTGTTGGAATATAGCAAGACGAGCTATCGTCCAGACCGGGAATACATTGACGGCGAAGTACTGGAGCGGAATGTGGGCAAGTGGGAGCACGCGCGACTTCAGGCTCTTCTGGCAATTTGGTTCGGGGCTCAGGAAAAGAGCTGGTCGGTCAAGGTTGCCACGGAGCAAAGGGTGCAGGTTTCCCCCACCCGGGTCCGCATACCCGACGTGATGCTTGTATCGCGAGGACCCCAGCCAGACGTGATCCTTGCTCCACCGGTGTTGGTGGTCGAAATCCTATCGCCGGACGACACCTACACGGAAACGCAATCACGCTCCGCTGACTATCTGCGCATGGGGGTTCCGTGTGTCTGGATCATCGATCCCACTTCCAGAACCGGCCGCCAGTGCATCGGTGACGCGTGGACGGCTGCCGATACGCTGGCAGTACCCGGGACCGGCATCCGGGTCAATTTGTTAGAACTGTTTGCCAACCTGGATGAGGATTAACGGGTCACAGCGGCGTCGTTTCCGTCTGCGCCGCTTGATCCTTCATCCCAGTCAACACAATCGACTCCCTGTCAGAATCCAAGTTGCAGCTACGCGGGAATGGCCAGGCAATCTCGGTTCCGCCGAACTCACGCGGCTGGTCACTTCCATGAGACGGAACCGGAGGGCAGGCCCCTTCGTACTTCGATAAATAATTCGGGTCGTTTGCTGCGCATGCTATGCACGGGGTGGTTGCATTGTGCTCAGCGCAGCAAAAAGATTAAAACTATCCTGCAGGTTTCAAGCCACAGAAAATCTACCCGGGGAAGGGTTCGAGAATGCAGACTTTGCTGCAAAACCTCCGCTTCAGTTTGCGCATGCTGGCCAGAAATCCCGGCCTGACGATCACCGTATTGCTAACGGTCGCGCTGGGGATCGGCGCCAATACCGCAATCTTCACGGTAGATTACGCGACCCTGCTGGCTCCCCTGCCCTTTCCCCAGCCCAATCAGCTGGTAATGGTCTGGTCGAGCATTCAGGGAAACCGCAACGGTGTGGCGGCGGGCGACTTTACGGACTGGAAGCAGCAAAGCACCGCCTTCTCTGATCTCAATGCATGGACCGGCACCAGCTTCAACATCGCCGCCAAAGATCAGCCACAGTATCTGCAGGCGAACCTTACCACCCCAGGTCTGTTGCAGATGGAAGGTGAGCCGCTGTTTCTGGGGCGCTACTTTCTGCCGGAAGAAGGCCAGGCCGGCCATGAACACGTGGTGATTCTTACCCATAAGCTATGGCTCAAGCTGGGGGCTGATCGCAAGATCATCGGCACGCCCCTGCGCCTCGACGGTGAACCTTATACCGTGGTGGGAGTGCAGGCCGCGGGTGACCCGGATCGCGGGGAGAACCAGTTGACGGCGCCGTTGGTCTTTAAGCCGGAACAGCTCAACCACGACTTTCACTGGTTGCTGGTGATGGGGCGCCTGAAGGCGGGCGTGACGCTGCAGCAGGCGCAACAGAATATGACGGAGGTCACGGCACACATCGCGCAGGTCTATCCCAAGAGCGACAAGGGGTGGGGCGCCAAAATCGAGCCGCTGAAGAACGATTTCATGCCGCCGGACCGGATCCAGATGCTGTGGCTGCTGCTGGGCGCGGTTGGCTTTGTGCTGCTGATTGCGTGCGTGAATGTGGCGAATCTGCTGTTGACCCGCGGCATCATGCGGCAGAAAGAGATGGCTGTGCGTAGCGCCCTGGGGGCCGCGCGCGCCACCATCTTTGGACAATTGCTGACAGAAAGCGTGCTGCTGGCTCTGGGTGGTGGCGCGCTGGGTGTGGGTTTCGGCTATGCCATGCTGCAGGGATTGATCGCCGTGATGCCGCGGGGCACGCTCCCCACTGAGGCGGATTTGCGCCTCAACCTCCCGATTCTGCTCTTTACCCTGGCGGCGACTACCCTGGCCGGATTGCTGGCGGGTTGTGCGCCGGCCTGGTATGCGTCGCGCGTCGATCCCGGCGAAACGCTCAAGGAGGGTGGGCGCAGCGGAATGAGCGTGGGCAAGCATCAACTGCGCCGTGCCCTGGTGGTCGGTGAGTTCGGGCTGGCACTGGCGCTGCTGGCCGGTGCGGGCCTGGCGATCCACAGCTTTTGGAATCTCACCAGGGTGGATCTCGGCATGCGCACAGATCACGTACTGACATTCTCCCTGCCTGTGTCTGACTCGCGATCGAAAGAGCCGGCCCAGATCAGCGCGTACTACCGCGATATGCTGGCCCACGTCGAAGCCGTTCCCGGGGTTTCGCATGCCACGGTGTTCACCGGGTATCCGCTGTATGGCGGTGGTTTCGGCATGCCGTTCACCCTGGACGGCGGCCCGAGCTACGCTGACCCCTCGCAACGGCCTTTGTCTGGCTTCGGGATGGTAACGCCGGACTTTATCGCGACCTTCGGGATGCAGATGGTGAAGGGGCGGCCGATCAGCGAACAGGACACCGCCGACGGCGTGAAAGTGATGATGGTGAATGAGTCGTTTGTGAAGAAATATCTGAAGGGAAAAGATCCACTGCGGGAGCGCGTGCTGGTGGAGCAGCTTACCCCCGGCGTGCAAAAGCTTGGACCGCCCGTGGCGTGGCAGATTGTCGGCGTGTATCACGATGTGCATGCGGCCGACGCGACCACCCATCTGGAGGAGATGCGGGTTCCGTTCTGGCAGATTCCGTGGCCGCAGGCGACCTTCGGCGTGCGCACCGCGCAAAATCCGGCGGCGATGCAGGCCAGCATCGCCGCAGCGGTGCATGCGGTGGATTCTCAGGTGGCGCTGGCAGAGCCAAAGACGCTGGATCAGATACGTGAGGAATCGCTGGCCAGCGAACGGTTCACCTTAGTCCTGTTCGCCAGCTTCGCGGTGGTGGCGCTGTTTCTGGCGACACTCGGCATCTATGGCGTGGTGGCCTTCTCCGTGGCGCAGCGCTCGCATGAGATTGCGCTGCGTATGGCGTTGGGCGCGACCCGCAATCGCGTGGTGGCGCTGATGGTGCGGGAGGCCGCGGTGCTGGCTGCCATCGGCATGAGTTTGGGGCTGGTGGGGGCTTACTTCGTGGGCCGCGCCATGCAGAGCATGTTGTTTGGCGTGCACGCGCTGGACGTGTCGGCCTTCGGCTCGGTGGGGCTGATTCTGCTGTGCGCGGCGCTACTGGCGTGTTACTTGCCGGCGCGGCGCGTGGCGTCGATCGAGCCGATGCGCGTGCTGCGGATGGAGTGACCGCGCCGGCGGATACCGGGAGCACTTCGGGCTCTCCCGAGACAAAGCTTTCCGCACCGCGCGACGCCCGGCCTGCTCGTCATGCTGGTCGACCGGTTTCGGCCCGCTTGACATTATTCGTTACAACGAATATTGTTCAGTCCAATGAAGACAAAGACCCACTCCAGGAGCAGGAAGAAGCCAATTTGCCTGGAAGAGACCACGTTTCTGGAGCTCGCCCGGACCACGGATATGCTCTCCCGGCCACTCTCGGTTGTGCTAAAGGCAGAGGATCTCTCTGCAAACCAGTACAACATTCTGCGTATTCTGCGGGGGGCTCCGGAGGGATTGCCGTGCGGCGAGATCGGGAACCGGATGATTACGCGGGATCCGGACATTACGCGCTTGCTCGACCGGTTGGAGAAGCGGGATTTGATCGCGCGCTGCAGGGAGACCCGTGACCGGCGTACAGTGATGGCACGAATCACTACCGATGGGCTTAAGATGCTGGCTCGGATGGATGAGCCGGTTCGAGCCATGCACCGCAACCAACTGGGGCACCTGGGGCGGGAACGACTGGCGGCGTTGACTGAGCTGTTGCAGCTGGCGCGTGCTGCAGAGATTTAGTTTTTATCATACTTATTTGTTGTAACGAATATTGTCGTAACGCATCTATGCTAGTGTGAACGCAATTCCCAACCCGAAAGGACAGAAACAATGAGCGTATCTACCTGGAATATCGATCCGACCCACTCGCACGCAGAGTTCAAAATTCGCCACCTGATGATTTCAAATGTGAGGGGAGGCTTCCCTAAGATAGCCGGCGTGCTGACGCTGGATGAGGCCTCTCTTGCTAAGTCAGCCGTTACGGCGACGATCGAGGTCGCCTCGATTGATACGCGGGACGCCCAGCGCGATGCGCACCTGAAAAGCGCGGACTTTTTCGATGTTGAGAAGTATCCTGCGATGACCTTCCATTCGACCAAGGTGACGGTGGCGAGCGCGGGAGGCGGCACGGTCGAGGGCGAACTGACGATTCGGGACGTGACCAAGACGGTGGTGTTTGATGTTTCGGGACCTACGCCCGCGACCAAGGATCCGTGGGGCAACCTGCGCGTGGGGGTTGAAGCCACGACACAGATCAGCCGCAAGGAGTTTGGACTGACGTGGAGCGCGCCGCTGGAGGCCGGTGGTGTGATGGTCGGCGATGAGGTAACGATCACGCTTGAAGTGGAGTTTGTGAAGGCGGCCTGACGAGGGTGCTGTCAAAAACGTCGTATATGTTCTCAAGCCTCAATCCCGCAGGGACGACTGAGAGCAGCCCTGGATGAAATCCGGATGAAATCCTGGGCTAGCTAGTTGCAGTCGTCCCTATGGGACTGGGGCGCCCGACGAACGGGTTCCGTGCGACTAAGCAACGGTGAGTAAATATTTCTCACCGTACCTCAGGGGCAAAAGCCAGACTCAGAAGCCCGTATCCTTTACGCTGGGTTAAACGACGAACTGTGTGAGACACAGCATTAGCCGACGTTGACCTGGTACTCGACCGGCTGTTCCGCGTAGATGGGCTCAAAGCGGCTTTTCAGGCGCTGGAACCACTGTTCATAGGAGTTGAAGCTTAGCCATGCGGCGGCAAAGCTGAGCGCAAACAGCATTGCCAGGTAAAGGAAAGCTTGCGGCACCGGCAAGGGAAAGACAACACCTCTTTGCTGGAAGATATGGCGTATGCCGTAGATGATGGGAAAGTGCCAAACATACATGCCGTAACTGTATTTCCCAAAGGCACGCAGCCAGCGCTGCTGGAAGAAACGGCCCAGGACACTCCCCGTGAACTGCAGGCTGTAGACGACCAAAACACCGCTTAGCAAAGCGATGGCGGGTACACCTATCATCGCCATGTAGTCGCCGGTTTCCCAGAGTTGTCTGGCGGGGCCGATGATGGCAATAAGAGCGAGGGCGGCTGCGCCGATAGCGGCGGAGCCGGCGAGAAAACGATTTGAGATAGGGCCCCTGGTAGCGTAAATGGCCGCGATCACCGAACCCACGAAGAGGCCGTCAGCACGGGTGATGGTAAAGGCGTAGACCCAAATTCCGGCGCCGAAATGAGCGATCAGGAGGATGCGCAGCACAAAGATGACAAACAAAGCGGCTGCGCAAAGCCGGATGAGGGCGCGCGCCGAGAGATGCCAGACGATCGCAGGCCACACCATGTAAAACTGCTCTTCGACGGCAAGGCTCCAGAAATGGCCAATGAAACTTTCCGGGTAGTCGCCGTGATGCCAGAGCGGAATCCAATTCTGGAAATAAAACAGGTAGGCGAGATGATCGGTCAGATTTTGAAAGTTTGCCGCTGCTTTGATCCAGGCAAAGTGCGGCTCCAGCAACAGAATGAGGCCGAGAGCAAGGTAATAGACGGGAAAAATACGCAGGATACGGCGTCCATAGAAGGAGCTGCCGCGGTTGAGCGCAGCACGTGTGTCCAACAGAATGCCGGTGATCAGAAATCCCGACAGGACAAAGAACAGGTCAACGCCCCAGCCACCGAACTCCATAAAAGGCAGAAACCAGCGTGTGGCCGGGCCATGTGCCTGGAAAATATCTGATGTGTGGCGAAACAGGACGGCGATAATCGCAAGTCCCCGAATCCCGTCCAACACTGGAAAATGGCGGCGAACTATCAAGGGAACGGTCTCCGGCCTTCGCGTCGCGGCTCACAAGCCTGCACAGGCACAAGTTTATACCACTGCCGGAATTGATTCTGCTGCGACTAATGGGTGAGAGCGCGACTAGCCGCAGGTACTTGTTTGCTGCGGAAAGGATCGAGTAGGCTTTAAGCTCGGTCTGATTATGAATATTGCGTTTGTGACGTATCCAACGGCGGCGCTGCTTCCTCCCTATCACGGCTCGATGGGGGCTACGATCTACGTGATCGCCCGCGAATTTGCCAAGCGGGGCAATGTGGTTGTCTATGGCATCGAGGATTTTCAGGCGGGCGCGAAAAGCGGCTTCTACGAGGGTGCGGAATACAAGTTTCTTCCCGCCACGGCTGCTGACCGGCTGCTGGCCAGGGCGAGAAGAAATGTAGCGAAGTTTGTCTCGCTTTCGACACCGATTTCGACCTCTGATGCGCTCTATCCCTCGTTTGGACGGCAGGTGGCGGAAGATCTGGCGACGCGGGACGTCGATGTCATTCATGTGCAGCACTGCTCGCAATACGTGCCGGAGATCCGCCGGCTGAACCCTAAGGCAAAGATTGTTTTGCACATTCATACCGAGTGGTTTTCGCAAAGTCATTTCACTACGATTGCGCGCCGGCTACGTGGCCTTGATTTGCTGTTGACAGTGAGTGACTACGTCACGGAGAAGACCAAGGAACACTTTCCGCAATTCGCTGATCGCTGCGAGACGCTTTACAACGGCATCGGCATGGATGAGTTCGGCCAGGAGAAAGACTACGCGGCGGCCAGCCGGCAAAAAACAAAGCGCATTTTGTATGCGGGCGGCATCTGGCCCCATAAAGGAACGCATGTAGCCATCGATGCGTTCAAAATAGTCGCGCAAACCCATCCCGACATCCGGATGGATCTGGTTGGACCGCAAGGAGACTATCCGATTGAAGAAGCGTGCGATTTAAAAGATCGTGCGACCCTGCAGCGGGTGGCGCCATACTTCAAGAAGCAGGCTTCTTTTCTGGATAAGTTATTGCGGCGATCGAATAAGTCGAATAAGTATCTTGATTTTCTCAAGAGTAAGTTAGTTCCCGATCTTACCGACAAAGTCACTTTTCACGGATTTGTGTCGCGCCAAGACCTGGTGAAATTATTTTACGAAGCCGATGTATTTGTCTTTCCTCCTGTTTGGAATGAGGCTTTTGGCTGCACGCCGGTTGAATCAATGGCTGCCGGGGTACCGGTGGTGGTAAGCCGTTGTGGCGGCCTGGTGGAAACGGTATTGGACCAAAAGACAGGCTTTATCGTACCTCCGGATGATGCCGCAGCGTTAGCGCAAGCGATGCTGCGCTTGCTGGAAGATGACGGGCTGCGGGAAAAGATGGGCCACGCAGCGCGTCTGCGGGCTTTGCAGTTCAACTGGGATGTGATCTGCGGCGGTATGTACGCGCGATACGAGGCTCTCGCGCAAAGCAATGCGCGTATGCCTGCGGCAGCTCCTGTCGAAACGTCTCCACAGCATCAAAACCAATAAGGAAGAGTGATCGATGCTTTTTGCATGCGTGTCATCTGGGCTGGCTAACTTATGATCATTACCCGATCGCCTTTACGCATCACCCTGGGGGGCGGTGGTACTGACCTTCCTTCCTACTACGAGACGTATGGTGGCTTTTTGATTGCAGCGGCCATCGACCGTTATGTCTACATAACATTGCACGATACGTTTCAACAGGAATTCATCATCAAATACTCGCGGCTGGAACGGGTCAACACGATCAGCACGATCGAGCATCCCATCATTCGGGAATCGTTACGGCTGACCGAAATTGACGAGGCCGGGTCGCTGGAGCTGACGTCGATGGCCGATATTCCTGCGGGCACGGGGCTTGGTTCCTCGGGTAGTTTTACCACGGCGTTGCTCAAGGCTTTGCACGCGCACCAGAAGAATTTGATTCATCCCGCGGAGTTGGCGGAGCAGGCGTGCCATATCGAAATCGATCGCCTGGGCGAGCCGATCGGCAAACAGGATCAGTACATCGCGGCGTACGGCGGCCTTACGTGTTTCGAGTTTGGTAAAGATGGCAAGGTCCGCGCATGGCCGCTGCGCATACCTGAAGACAAGCGATACGACCTCGAAGATAATCTGCTGCTCTTCTTTACCGGATATTCGCGTTCGGCGTCGGTGGTGTTGAAGGAGCAGAACGACCGTAGCAAAACGATGGATCACGACATGCTGGCAAATCTCCATTTTGTGAAGGAACTGGCGGTCGAAAGCCAACAGGCGCTGGAAGGTGGAGACCTGAAAGAGTTTGCCCGGCTGATGAATGTTCATTGGCAGAACAAGAAGAAACGTTCGAATAACATGTCGAACCTGCACATCAACGAGTTATATGACTACGCGCTGGCAAACGGGGCCATGGGGGGAAAATTGATCGGCGCCGGCGGGGGTGGCTTCCTGATGTTTTACACCGAGGAGAAGACCAGACTTCGGCACGCGATGAAAGAGCATGGCTTGAAAGAAGTGCGCTTCAAGTTCGACTTTGAAGGGACCAAGTTGCTCACGCAGTAAGACTCTTCTGCAGATTGGTTAGAATCGATTCACTGAAATGGCCCGGGACGAAGTGCCCGGGCCATTTTTATGGATGCCGTAACGGACTTCAGGCAGGGGATGGCGGACCGTGATAGACACACTTGGCGACGAGCGATTTGGGCATACCAATCCAGCGTTCGTAAATGATCTCAGCCCCGGGAAACATTGCCCTGAACTCCTTTGGCGCAATTAGCCGGATCTCGTTTAGCCTGTCGTCAATTTGTTGCTTGCTGGGCCGGGTGAGAAGACCCCAGGTGGTGGCATACCTCACTACCTTGCGGCGCATATCGGTGGGTAGCCAATGCACGAACGGAGACAGATAGTGAGGTTCTACAAAAAACCTCGGGTCGGGCGTCTGTACCCAGTAGCCCTTGCCGACACGAGAAATTTCTTTGGCAAAGCAGAGCTGAGAATCGTAGGCGCCCAGATGTTCGATCACCGAGTTGGAAAAGACGATATCGAATTCCCCGTCCTCGAAGGGCAAGTGACAACCATTGCCCACCACCCACCGCACATTCGCGGGCAATTTCGCGTGGTCTTCTTCGTAGATATTGAGAACGGTAATGTTGTCGATGGACGGGAGCCCGTTTTGCGTAGCGATTTCCCAGATGAAAGCATTGCCGCCGACATCCAGAATTCTGGTTTGTGGAGTAATCGATAAGGCGCGATAGAAGTTCTTCATGCGCGACTTGCGAAAGTGCCTGAGGATCGGACGGTAGATATCGTGGATATTCATCGTTCCGAGCAACTCCCTTCTCGATAATCTTGACCTCGGGGCCCCTTCTACACTTGACCCGCAACCATTTCCGGGACCCGCAAGATTGGCTAATCGATCAGGCGCGCTCCGAGTGCGGTATTCCGTTTCTCTTCCACCAGCTCACCAACGATTGCCAGAACGAAGATTCCGTGCGGTCATCGCCTGACCCGATCTGACTGTTCTGTTTGGCCCACTGTTTGCGTCCTCGTCTGTCCGCCTGCCACGCCAGAGCCTCAGTTGCGGAGGGAGACGGCCTGCCGGGAAACTTCTTCCGATAGGCATCGATAGCGGATTGGATTTGCAACATATCTGACGGCGTTAGCGGCATCTCACACCACCCTTCTGGAAAGGCACCACGTGCCCGGCAACCGGGCAAAGCGATTGCCTGTCACAAAAATTACAAACTCTATCGGGGGTATAGAGAAACGGTGAAACTCAAGCGAATCTAAAGCGGACTTTAACATACAGAAGGTCCACGTTCCATCGTGAAAAACTGACGATTCGCGGATAAGTCTGGGACTTACGAGAAGTTTGTCGTTTAGTAAAGACGAACTGTACACGCAGTAAAGTATGTCTGTCCGCTTAGGTCTTTTAGAGCGTCCAAGGGCAAATAATTGCCGGTTACAGAGGTGCTGGCGAGGCATCCCTTTCGATAGGGATGGTCGAGAGTTTAGCAGACGATGGGGATCAAGCGACTCTTGATTCTTTGCGCCATTGTGTCAGCACCAGCGCGGCGGCAAAGATGAGCGCGAGGGTGAGGCCGGTCCAAAGGCCATAGATTCCGAAGCGCGTGTGGAAACAGAGTAGATAGCCAACTGGGAGGCCGATGACTCCGTAGGCCACGATGTTGATCAGCATGGGGCCGCGGGTTTTACCCAGGCCGCGCAAGGCGCCGGTGCCGATGCCCTGAATACCATCGAACACCTGAAACACGGCGGCGACTGCGAGCAGGCGTACGCCGACGCTAACGGTTTGGGCTTCGTGGGTGTAGATGTGGATGAGCATGCGCGGCAAGGTGAGGAACACAGTGGCGGCGAGGGCCATGAAGACGGCGCCGAGGGCGATGGCCATCGAGCCATTGCGGCGCGCACGGGCGCGGTCCCCTGCTCCGATGGCATGGCCCACGGAGATGGCGGCAGCGGCGGAAACTCCGAGAGGCACCATGTAGGTGACGCTGGCGGAGTTCAACACGATCTGGTGCGCGGCCAGGACATCTGGCGCGAGGCGCCCCGCCAGCAGAGTCGCGACACTAAAGGCCCCTACTTCAAAGAGCAGTTGAGAAGCCGCGGGCCAACCGAGCGCCAGCAAGCGGCGGAAGCGGGCGAGTTGCAAGCCTGGCCAATGGGCGAAGAGCGGGTGCCCGCGCTCCCGCTCATGCTTCCATGCCCAAAAGACCAGGACGCTGGCCATATAGACGCGAGCCACCACCGTAGATAGGGCAGACCCGCGGACGCCCATGGCAGGGAGACCCAGCTTGCCGTAGATGAGGGCCCAGTTGCCGAACCAGTTGACCAGGTTGGCGGAGATGAGGGCGAAGGTCACCGGACGCACTTTGCCCACGCCCTGCAGGTAGCGGCGGAAGGCAACGTAGACCAGCAGCGGAAGAGCGCTGTAGTTGAGCAGAGTGAGGTATTGGCGGGCAGGGCCGCGCACCGCCTCGGTGATTCCTATCAGGGGAAAGAGATGGGGCGCGAACCCCACCATGAGCATGGCAAGGGGTGCGTACAAGATGGCGAGGTAAACGCCCTGAGCCAGGGCCCGGTGGCAATCGTCGAAATCACCGCGGCCGAATGCCTGGGCCACCAGGGTATCGAGGCCCAGCAACAGACCGATGCCGAACAGCGCGGGGGTGTAGAAGATGGCGCTGCTGATGCCCACCGCGCCAATGGCGGCCGGGCTCAGCCGGCCAACCATGATCGTGTCCACAACAGACATGGCCATCCAGCCCAGCTCGGAGAGCACGACCGGGATGGCCAGCAGCAAAAGAGCGGCGAGTTCGCTGCGAAAGCGCGTCGCGGAAGACACGTGTGTGGCTGGAGCGGGGGAGAACATGGTCTTTCTAACCTTAATTGATTTGAAATCGACCCCAGCCTGGACAAGACGCGACTTCCACCGCTTTCGGCGGCTTCTTTGCCGGGGCAATTTCAAGATGTTACCCTTAACAGGGACTTGGTTGGGTAGCGCGGCCTCGCGCTGCCGAGGAACCGGGAGAGTTGGCCGAGTGGCTTAAGGCGCACGCTTGGAAAGCGTGTGTACCGCAAGGTACCGTGAGTTCGAATCTCACACTCTCCGCCAGCGCACCTGGCGCGCTCTGAGCGAGCCTGGGGTCGCACAGACGGTAGAATTGGTCGACCTCACGCAGGAGCCCCGTTCATGCCGCTTCGCTGCATTTCTCTTCTTCTTCTGGCCATCGCGACACCGGTGGTTGCGCAATCCCCCACCACAGCAGCCACCGCCGCCACGCGAGACACCAGCTACATTGACGAGCAGGGCACCGCCTACGTCACGCGGGTCGTCCCCGTTCCACCCGATCTGAGCCCAGAAGCGCGGAACTTTCTTATCCGCAGAACACCGGATCAAGGGCCGGCCGAGTCGCTGGAACAGCGCAGAGCGCACATGGAAGTGTCCGGGGAGCGTGCGCGTGCGGCCTGGAGTAAGCTTTGCCCCAACACTATTGCGGAGACAACGGTTGCCGGCGTCCCGGTCCGCATCGTCACTCCTGCGAACTTGTCCAGCAGCAACGGCGACAAGGTCCTCATAAACTTGCACGGCGGTGGCTTTAATGCAGACTCCGGCTCGTTTTCGGAAAGTATCCCCATCGCCGGTTACACGGGAATCAAAGTGATCGCGGTGCTCTACCGCCTGGCCCCGGAGCATCCATTCCCCGCTGGAGTAGACGACGCGGTCGCGGTCTACCGGGAGTTGCTCAAGACCTACAAGCCCAGCCACATCGTGATCTATGGAACATCCGCGGGGGCCGCGATCACCGCGGAGGTAGCAGTGAAGCTCAAATTGCTCGGCCTCCCCATGCCTGCGGCGCTGGGCATCTTCAGCACTGTCGACGGTTTTGCCCAGGAGGCGGACACCCAGGCAATCTACACCCTGCAGGGATTCGCGGGCCACCTGGATCCACCCGATCATGGGGTACACGATCCCTATTATGTCGGTACGACTGATGCAAAAGATCCGGTGCTCTCGCCCATCTACGCGGATTTGCATGGGCTGCCGCCGGCTCTCTTCATCACCAGCGGGCGCGATGCGCTGCTCAGCGGCACGGCTAACCTGCACCGCGCGTACCTGCGCGCCGGGGTCGATGCACGGCTCGTCGTCTTCGATGCGCTGCCTCACGCCTTTTGGTACAACGCTTCGCTGCCTGAGTCGCTTGAGGCCAACCACATCATGGCGGACTTTATGCTGAAGCAGCTCGCTCGATAAGTGGGGAGCAATTTGGGAACGCTCCCATTTATCTCACTTAGGCTTGCTGCAACGGCACAGCAGTCCCAAGCCGGGTTCTGCGACAAAGGGTGGTGACTCATGCAAGGGTGGTGTTGGCTTGAGTGGGATACCCACCCATTGTTGCAGAAGCCACACGGCGCAACCGCTGCAACGGCTCAGAGCTACTCCGCGCTGCTGACCAGCATGAGCATGGAGGGAACGACGCTGCAGGCGGATGGTGCAGAGGCATGCCACGAGGAGCCATCGGCATAGGTGACTGCGTTTAGGTCGATGGCCGTGACGGTGGTGAAGTGCGGCAACGCAAGGTCGTCAGAGGCACTCTTATTCCCTTTCACCGCCAGCGTGACTTTAAGCTGCCTGGCAAGGTCGGGTACCGGTTCAGCGCTCGACAAAGGCACAGCTCTCCACTTTTCACTGAAGCCGTGGGCGGTGACATCTGCACTCACAACGTCGTGCGCAGAAAGATTAGTGATGGTGAGGCGAATGCGCTGATCAAGTGTGGCCGGCTGCGCTTTGCCGGGCGTCCCTGGGCCAAACTCGCGATCGTTTACGTTTCTTTTTTCAAAAAGGCCTTCGTGATCTGCCCGCAACGCGACCGGGCAGTTAGCAGTGTTTAAGGGGTGCGACCAGGTCAACGAGCTTTGCCCGCCAGCGGCGGTTGTCGCGAGGAGAATGGCTAGCGAGAAAATGCCGGTGCTTTTCATGTGTGCTCCCTGGGTCCTACGGTTGCTGTGAAAACGGTACTCCTGTTGTTTTTCAAGAGCAAGCACGGGCAATCGCATTACTTAAGGGCGGGATAGCGGATTCCCTTCCGGGTATTCCACCTTTGGGTTAGCCTCAAGTAAGTCACATGGACTGTGTACTTTCCGGCTACGGGGTAGTGCGCGTGCGCCCACCAGGGCGGGTGAGGGCCCGTGCGTTCGGCCTCAGTAGCCCGAAAGTGATACTTTCAACCCGCTGCGTTTTCAGTACTATGGGGCCATTCGATGAGTTATCGCCTGGTATGCCACCAGGAGATGCTCGATGAAGTTCAACCCACGGGATTGAGGTGTAATATGCGTCTACTTCCAACATGTGCCCTCCTGCTGTCTCTCTCTGCCGTTCCAGGTTTCTGCCAGAGCAGCGACACGACTACCACGCCCATCGTGCTACCAGCCAACGCGAACGACTCCTCGGTGGATTATTCCTCCCTGCGTGAGAAGCTCGCCGCGCAGAATAAGACCCTGACGGACCAGGTCAACACCCAGCGCGCGATCGTCAAGAAGAACCAGATTCTTCTGAAAGACGCGCAGAAACTCGATGCTTCCAACAAGAAGCTGATGGAAGAGAAGAAGAAGCTCGAGACGGAAAATGCAGATCTCGAAAAGCAGCGGATGTCTCTGAAGGCTTCGCAGGGCGCCGTGCAGACTGCCGACGCTTCCAACTAACACAGTGGTGGCTGAGTTAGATTTCGAGTAGCCGACGAACCATACTCAAACCTGTTCCTGCTCATTTGGGGCCGCCCGCTCACGCGACCGGTCCCAGGTGGTCGGGATTTTTTATTTTGCAGGCAAGCGATGGCCGAACGCAGGAATTCTCGCTGCGGAGCTGCAAATCGTTGACCAGGCCGCACATCTTCCGTCATGAGAAGTCCGCGCCAGGCCTGAATGGCGATTCGCCGGATGTACAATCCGTCGTGCTGTTTCCACACGGAGTCTCGCCCATGAATCGGAGATCGTTACTCAAGCTCGGCGGACTGTTCGCCATCACACTGCCTGCCCTCGCCTTCCAGGAGGAAAGGAGCAAGCTGAAGATCACCGGCGTGAGTTTGGTCAAGACCCGGCCGAAGCGGCCAGTGCCCGCCTACACCCCGGCGCCCGGTTCGTGGTCTACCGGCGGGGTGGAAGTGGCGAATCCGATGTCTATCTACCCTGCCTACAAAGCGACGCGGTCGCTGTGGAATCCCGACCCCGGCAAGCTTGAGGGGTTTACGGTGGAGATCACGACCGACAAGGGCGTGACCGGGTATGGAACCGGTGGAGCGGGTGGCGGCCTGGTGGTGGAGCAGCACCTGGTGAAGTTGCTCATCGGGCAGGATCCCTTCGATGTGGAACGGCTTTGGGACATCATGTACCGCTCTACCCTGCCCTATGGGCAGGCCGGGATTGCAATCAACGCCGTCAGCGGAGTGGACCTGGCGCTTTGGGATTTGATTGGTAAAGCGCTCCATCTTCCGGTTTACGAGTTGCTGGGTGGGGAGACCAAGCCGCGTATCCCTGCGTACTGCACCGGCAACGACATCCAGCAACATTTCAAGTTCGGTTACAAAAGGGTCAAGGTGGCGATTCCGTTTGGGCCGGCCGATGGGTATGAAGGGCAAAAGAAAAATGTGGCGCTGGTGCAGTCGACACGAGAACAGCTGGGGCCGGATGGCGACGTGATGCTCGATTGCTATATGGCGTGGAACGAACAGTACACCCTCGAGATGGCTAAGCTGGTTGAGCCGTATCGGGTTTACTGGATGGAGGAGTGCCTGCAGCCGCGCGACTATGAAGGGTTTGGGCGGCTGAGCGCTGAGATAAAGTCAACCCGCATTGCCACCGGCGAACATGAATATACGCGCTACGCTTTTCGTCAGCTGCTTGACCATCGCGGCGCGGCTATCTGGCAGCCCGATATCCATTGGTGCGGGGGGATGACGGAGCTGCGCCGCATCGGCGCGCTGGCCGCTGCGTACGACATCCCGGTGATTCCGCATGGCGGTGGCGCGTTCGACTCCATTCACTTCATTCTGGCAACGCCGAATAGCCCGTGGGCAGAGACGTTTATGCCGCCGCCGGGTGGGCCGGATGAAGTGTATCGGCGATTCGAAGAAGACAACCATGTAACGCGCGGACCGGAGGGTGTGTATGTGCGCCCCTCCGATAGCCCCGGTCTGGGTTGGGACATTGAGGTGGTTGCTTAGAGTGCTAGTGTAGTGCGTCACTCATAGAGTCGTTTATTCAAGGTCCCCCCTCCGTCTTAACCACAAAGGGTGGGTGACCTTATTCCTCTGCCTCAGTGCGGCAGGTGTAAGGTCTGTTCGCCGCTGTGCAAGGGGTATTCTTTTCCTTGCCACACCAGCACTCCCGGCAGGCTTTGCGGCAGAGTGATCACAAAGTCGGCGGTGGTTTTGCCGGCCTGATAGTTCACCCGAATTTCACTTTCCTGATGCGGCATGGCGGCTTCGAAGTGGGCCAGCGTGCCGGGATTTGGCGTGATGCGCACAGAGGCAAAGCCAGGCGATGCGGGGTGAATGCCGGCAACAATCGTCAACAGATCGTACAAAGGATGGGCGCTCCATGCGTGGGTGTCGGAGCGGGTTGGCTCGGGGACCTCTGGTGTCGTTGTGAATCCCATCGCAATCATTTGCCGCCAGGGCGCGATCGTCGGCAAATAGTCATTACCCAGACCAGCTTTATCCAAAGCACGCTCTAAGTAAAATTGCGCGTGGTAATCGACGCGCGCCAGTGACACCACCGGATTTTCACCCAGGTTGGGTGCGATCACCTTGCGCATGACCGGGCCCTGATCTGCTTGTGGAATCGCGCCGGTTAAGACCCCGTAGATGTTGGTGTATTGGCTATAGTCCTTTTGTTCCGGGGTATTGGCGAGCAACCCCAGTGCGGCGTTCCAACATTGCTGGTAGACCGCGGCCGTTGCCCTGGCGGCAGCAGCGCGGTATTGAGCAGCCAGATATTTTTCGCCAGAGGCATCTTCCAGCTCGGCAGCCTGCTGCAGCGTGTCGGCCAACATTAAGGTATGCAGCGCCGACCTTCCATGAACAGGGGCGCTAAAGGAATCGTAGGGCAGCTGTTCCAGAAATCCGTCACCTGCCTGCCGGGCAAGAAACCATGCCAGAACGGGCCGCGTGCCGGGTAAAAGACGGGCGACGATTGTGCTGTCTGGCCGGTACATCCAGTAGTCGCGCAGCATATCCACGTAGCTCAGAGAAAAGACGGGAATGAATTGCGGCAGCGAGGCGGGATAACGGCTCTGCGTGATGCCCTCCGGCACGCGGGATTCGTCGAAGGCGTGGAGAGCCTGACGCGCCAGACGTTCGTCGCCGGGCACAGTGTAGGAGATGAGCGCTTGCACCCGCGTGTCGTCAACGTATTGCAATTGCTCCCAGAAGGGCGTGTCCATGTAGGTGTCGTGCGCGCCTAGTCTTGCCGTGCGCCAGCAAATCTCCCAGATCTTTGCCAGCTCAGGATCGCTCGAGGTAAACACCGCCCGCTGTACGAAGGGGAATGCGCTAAAGTCTGCACTCAGGCTGTCGAGTCGCAAAGGCTGGTCTGCGGTTTTTATTTTGAGCTCGAGATAGCGCCAGGTGCGAAACCAGAGCGGAGTGAAAGTGCGGCCCTCTCCTCCGTCTGGTAGAAATTGATCGAACTGGCCAAGCACTTGGCGATCGCCTACTTCGTTGCGGTTCCCCCGGTGATGGTGGGCGTCATATAAAGCTTCGGTGTAGCCAATGTCGACGCGGGAACCACTCCCTCCACCCACGGTGAGGTTAGGAAAGCCGGTCACCATGGCGCCGCGGTCGAGCAGGATCTCGACTTCCGCGTGCGGTGGAATGGTGACTTGGTTCCCGGGAAATTGCTGTGCTGCCGGCAGATTGGTGCGTACGACCTTGCCTATGCTGGTGGGCGCGAATTCCATGGGCGGCAGTTCATCGGGGATCAGGTCCCAGCGGTTGTGGGAATCAAGCCCGGGCGGCACGGCGATGTTGTCTTTGGGATAAATGGTTTCCCGCATCACACCGGCTGCGGCTACCCAATTCGAGTTGCTCGACGTGGCGCCGGTTTTCCAATCCCAATCGTAGCGGGCCGCGTCCAGCTTCTCGCCGGGGCCGGCCGCCCAGTAGAACATCAAACCGTGGCCGGTGCGCGGAACGAAGGCTTCTCCCGGTTCCTGTTCGACCTGCCAGGTGTCGCCGGTGTTGACTGCGGACTCGGCTGCGGTGTTGCCCTGCATGAGAAACGCGGTACGGTCGCTGATGACGGCCAGCGGAGCGTAGATGCCGAAGTTGAAGACGGTAGCGGCGATTACGTTGTCGCCACTGTGGAGCGCGGGCGCCAGGTCGAAGGTTTCGTAGCGCCAGTGAGGAAGGTCACCTTTAGCTGGGCCCTCGCCCACCCGGGTTCCGTTGACGTAGAGCTGAAAGTGATTGTCGGCGCTCACCTCGACGAGAAAGTTCGCCGGTTTGGCATCGAGGTGGATGATTTTGCGGTAGTGGTAGACGCCGGGTTCACGCAAGGGAGCGGTAGGATGCGCAATCCAGGAGGCCGTCCAGTGCTCGCGGGGCTCGGCTGCGTGATCGGTTTGCCAGGCAAGCAGCAGAGACAAAACCGTCAGGATTGCGGTCGCTTTTACGGGGCAGCGCATCCTCGCAGTCTAAAGCGTGTGCAGGTCGAGAAGTAGGGCAATCAGCAAGAGTCGGCGGATGACGCCGGACTCCTGATCCATTGCCTCGAGTGGCTTTGTAAGAAATAATCGGGTATGGCCGATATTCATAACCTTCCGCAGCAGTTCGCGAGCGACAACTATTCCGGGATTTGCCCGGAGGCGTGGGCGGCTATGGAAGCGGCCAACCACGGGCATGTTTCTTCCTATGGAGACGACCCCTGGACCGAGGCTGCAGCCAATGCCTTTCGGAAAATGTTTGAGACGCAATGTGAGGTATTCTTTGCGTTCAATGGCACGGCGGCCAATTCCCTGGTGCTGGCTTCGCTCTGCCAGTCGTATCACGCCGTGATTTGCTGCCAGTCGGCCCACGTGGAAACAGACGAGTGTGGCGCCCCGGAGTTTTTTTCAAATGGGTCAAAACTTTTTGTCGCCGAAAGCGCGGATGGCAAGCTGACCCCGGCTGCTGTGCACGCGATCGCCACCAATCGCACCGATATTCACTATCCCAAGCCTCGAGCCGTGACCATCAGTCAATCGACGGAGACGGGCCGGGTGTATACGGTGGATGAGCTGCGCGCGCTGTCAGCGGTTTGTAAGCAAGACGGTTTGCGGCTGCACATGGATGGCGCTCGCTTTGCAAATGCCTGCGCCAGCCTGGGCTGCAGCCCCGCGGACATGACCTGGAAGAGCGGCATCGATGTGCTTTGCTTTGGGGGCACGAAGAATGGGATGGCGGTCGGCGAAGCCATCTTGTTCTTCGATCACAAGCTGGCTGAGGATTTTGATTATCGCTGCAAACAGGCGGGGCAACTGGCGTCAAAGATGCGTTTTCTGGCCGCACCCTGGGTAGGGATGTTGGACAGCGGCGCCTGGCTGCGCAATGCGGAGCACGCGAATGCCTGCGCGCTCTATCTGGCGGAGCAGATCGTGGGCATTGCCGGCGTGACGTTGGTTTCGCGACCCGAGGCGAACGCTGTGTTTGTCCACGCCGCGGATGAGGTGCTCGAAGCCATGCACCGGCGAGGCTGGAAGTTCTACACGTTCATCGGCGGCGCCGCGCGGTTCATGTGCTCGTGGGACACGGAGCGTTCACGGATCGATGCTTTCTGCAAGGACCTGCGCGTGTGTGTAGAGCTGGCTGCGCTGCAGGCGCGTTAAGTGCCCGCACCGGAACCTACTGCCGCGCTTACCAAAATTCCAGTCGTAGAGCCCGGGCAGCCCGGTAAGTCGCGATGAGCTCAAAGTCAGCACGATCAGAAGTGATCAGGCGTGCTCCGTACGATCGCGCTGTGAGTGCGATCAACACGTCGAAATGAAAATTGCGCAGTTTTTCTGGCGAGAAACCCCGCTCTTTGCGTACGTGGCCCAGCAGTTCACCGGAATCCATCCAATTGCGCGCCGTAGGCACCCACACTGGATGGTTCTTTTCCAAGGCTCGCAGGTACGCCATTTCCGCTGGTTTGCCAGCGCCTCTTCGTAACTCAGACAAGACGACCGATGAAGTTCTAAGCAATCCCGTCAATGAATCGATGCGATCCTGGTGATGCCCATGACGCAGAAAATCAATAAAGATGGAGGTGTCCAGAACAACCAGGCTACTCAACGTAGCCGTCGAACGATAGCTTTCCCGCCTGCTTCTTCATAAGGTCTTTGAAGCGTTTGAGTGCGACGATTTCTCTGAGCGCGACGTGGATAGCCTCGGTACGCGAATTGACGCCTAATACCCGGGCGGCCTCGTCTGCCAGTTGGGTGTCGAGGCGTATTGAGGTCATGGTTACAGCCATGGCAAGGTCCTCGCTTGTGTATACATTATGGTGTTTTTGTATATAGAGGTCAAGGTTTGACCGGATGCTGGAAAATCCCGGACAGGACCGTGTCTGTTGAACTTCGATCTATACTGGTCCACGCTGTACTTCGGGGGCTGGGTATGAAAATAAAGCGTTTTGTTTCTCTTACACTGGGCGTCCTGTTTGGCTTAGGGTCCTTGCTTTCACCGGCGCAATCTGCGCCGGCACCGCGCATCCCCGGGCAGAACCCGAATGGGATGCATGTGTACCTGCGCGCCGGCCTCAAAACGCATCAGGTTGGGTTGCATGACTACCCGCAATGGCTGGCGGACTGGAGCAAGATCCTCACCGAGCATGGCGCAGTTGTTGACGGTTCGCTGCACGCCCCGAGCGAGGCCGAACTCGCCCACACCGATGTGCTCGTGATCTACAAGGGCGACGCCGGTTACATGAGCGACAGCGAGAAGGCGGCGCTCGAAGGTTTCGTGAAGCGCGGCGGTGGCATCGTCAGCCTGCACGATGCTCTGTGTGGCCCTGACCCAGCTTACTTTGCCAGCCTGGTCGGCGGGGCCAAGAAGCATGGCGAGGTGAACTATACGCTGGGCGGGGATATCCCCTACACCATCGTTGATAAAGCGGACCCCATCATGCAGGGTATGTCGGACATCACTATCTTCGATGAGGCGTTTTATAACATGACCTGGGCCAAAGATCCGGGGATCCATGTGCTGGCCACCGCGGTCATTCCAGGTACGCCAAGCGCCGGCAAGCACAAAGGAGAAGTGGTGCCGCAGATCTGGACCTATGAGCACACGGTTCCTGGCGGCGTGCCGGCACGGGCCTTCGTCTGGATGCAGGGGCATACGTACGCTGACTTTGCCAACCCGCAGATTCAGGCAATGTTGTTGCGGGGCATCGCCTGGGCGGGTAAGAGGCCGGTGAACGAACTGGTCGATTACAAGCCGCCGGTCCGGAATACCCCTAATCCCTACGCGGAGCCAGCTACCCATTGAAGCGTCTCCTGCGCTGTCTCAGCACACTTACGCTGCTGGTTACAGCGGTCTGCGCTGCCCAGACCGCTGCCACCCATTGGCCCATTCAGAATGGCATTTACGTCATCAGAAATTTTCATTTCGCCAGCGGTGAATCAATCCCCGAACTGAAGCTGCATTACCTCACGCTGGGCAAGCCTCACGTGGATGCGGCCGGACACACCGACAACGCGGTTCTGCTGCTGCACGGTACAGGCGGGAACGCGCATTCCCTGCTGAACCCGGTTTTTTCCGATGTGCTCTTCGGGCCCGGCCAACCGCTCGATATTACAAAGTTCTTCCTGATCCTGCCGGATGATATCGGCCACGGCGAGTCAAGCAAGCCCTCCGATGGGCTGCGCATGCATTTTCCGCACTATGACTATGACGATATGGTGGCCTCGCAGCACACGATGCTGTTAGAGGGACTGCATGTCGACCATCTGCGGCTGATTCTCGGCACCTCGATGGGCTGCATGCAGTCCTTTGTCTGGGGGGAGACCTATCCGCAGTTCTCCGACGCGCTCGCGCCCTTCGCCTGTCTGCCGGTCGAGATTGGCGGCCGTAACCGCATGTTTCGCTATATGGCGATGCAGATCATCCGCAAAGATCCGGCGTGGCAGAACGGAGACTACACGACGGAGCCGGTGGAGGGGCTGCGCGGCGCGAATGACCTGATCCTCGTTGCCGGCTCCGCGCCACTGCTGATGCAGAAGAGGTTTCCTACCCGCACGCTGGCGGAGGATTATGTCAATCGCACGCTCGACTCCCTCATCGCCGAGACCGATGCCAACAACTTCCTGTATTACGTAGACGCCTCACGCAGCTACAATCCGGAATCGAAGCTCGGAACCATTACCGCGCCGGTTCTGTGGATCAACTCAGCGGACGATTTTATCAATCCGCCGGAGCTGGGGATCGCGCAGAAGCTGGTTACCCACATGCCCCATGCGCAGTTCATCCTGATCCCCATCTCTGAAGCAACCCGCGGTCACGGAACCCACACGGAGGCTGCGGTATGGAAGGACTACCTGATCGCTTTCCTCCAGCAAACGGCTAAGAAATAGGCCGCAATAGGAGCTGCCACGCGGGTTGCTCCGGCTGCCCCGGGGGCAGGTGCGGTGATATAAGAGAGTAGTCCACTTATTAAACGGGCCCCTACGTTGCTTCATAGAGGAGAAAGATAGTGATGATCAAGACAGTTGCCCTGATGAGTGCTTTGGCTTTGGCGGCTTCGTTAAACTGCGTGGCACAGGATGTGGCCCATGCGGTGGAAGGAACGGTGCAGAAGGTCGATACCGGCGCCAAGGTTGTGGTGGTAAAGACCGAGGACGGAACGGAACACACGATTCATTACACCAAAGACGCTACGGTCGACGGCGCCGAAGATACCAAGAAGGCCACGATGGATAGCCTGGGCGGATTGAAGGAAGGCAGCAAAGTGGCGGTGCATTACACAGTCGTGGGCGGGAAAGAGACCACCCATGAGATCGACAATATTGGCGACGACGGTTTGAAAGCGACCGAGGGCACCGTCTCCCATGTAGATCGAGGCGCCAAAACGATTGCCGTAAAGACGGCTGACGGCAGCGAACAGACGTTCCACATGACCGACCGGGCGGCGAAAGATACTGGGAAAGATGTTGTCGCTGGCACTGAAAAAGCAGGAAAAGTCACGGTGTATTACACCGAGAAGGCCGGTACCAGGACAGCGCATTTCGTGAAGCGGGCATTCTGATTGGCACCTGGTGCGAGCCGACTGAAAGATCGGCAGGCACCAGCACCGGGGCCTGCGCGGAGAAGGTATGAGGCGGCTCATTCTGTTACTGACGATGGCGACCATGGCGCTTGGGCAGGAAACCCGGCGAACCATCGTCAAGCCTTCCCCGAACCCAGCGGACGACGCCAGGGAAAATAGCAGCCAGGTGCCGGACGTGTACGCCATCACGGGCCACTTCGACCGCATTGTCGTTCTTCGCTTCAAATACAAGACGGACCTATTAGCCGGCCTGCAAAAAATGGTGAAGCAAGAGAATATTCGCAACGGCGTGATTCTCGCTGCCATGGGTTCGGTTCGCGGCTACCAGGTGCACCAGGTGAGCAATCGAACGTTTCCCTCCCGTGACACGTTTACCAAAAACCCCACCCAACCCGCTGACGTGGTCAGTATGAATGGGTATGTCATCGATGGCCGGCTCCATCCTCATATAACGCTGGCTACGCCGGACAAGGTAATCGCCGGCCATTTGGAACCGGGTACCGAGGTTTTCACCTTCGCCGTCGTAACGATCGGGGTTATGAACAATGTTGATTTCCGCCGGTTGGATGACAAGGACTATCGCTAGCGCATGTTACTTTCCAATCAACTGAACAGCGAGAGGTGTTTATTACTGGTTAATAAACAGTCCTCACGGCAGACATTATCTTGTTTGCGTTCGGCGTAGTATTGTCCCGTCGGAAGTCATGACCATGCGAACGAAGAAGTCAAAATCTGCGCCAGTCGGGGTAATTGGAAAAGTCCTGCGCATTCTCGAATTACTCGACCAGTCTCCCGCCGGGCTCCAACTGAAGGATGTCGCAGCGAAGACAGCAATGAATAAGAGCACGGTGCATCGCTTTCTGAGCCATCTGGAAGCGGAAGCCTATCTGTTTCGCGATGCCGAAGGGAGCTACATGCTGGGCCCCAAGCTAGTGCGACTGGGGAGCGGTGTCAACTTTCAGGCGACAATCGTAAACATTGCCCGGCCTACGCTCGAAAAGCTCCGCGAGGTAACCGATGAGACAGTGAACCTGGCGGTGCTGGATGGCAGCAGCATTCTTTATCTAGATGTACTGGAAAGCCTGCATACGTTCCGCCTGGTTTCGCAGATTGGTATGCGCCGCCAATTGCACTGCACTTCCCTGGGCAAAGCGATCCTCGCCAGCATGGACGACGAGAACAAAAAAGAAGAGATCTTCGCCGCCATTGAATTCACGCAGGAGACGGCTAAATCGGTGACCACCGTTGCCCGGCTGAAGCGAGAACTGGCACAAACACGAGAACAAGGATATTCGCTCGACGACGAAGAGGCGGTCGTGGGTGCGCGGTGCATTGGCGCAGCCATCAGCGGCCCGGACGGCAAGGTGCTGGGCGCCATAAGCGTCTCCGGGCCCATCTCGCGCGTGAGCAAAGCACGACTGCCGTTTTTTTCCGCGGAAATCTGTAAGGCGGCGCGGGAAATCTCATGGCGACTTGGTTATCGAGTACCGAAAACGGCTCGGCGTGGTCGCGAGCCGAAGATACCCGCTCGCGGCAAGGCTGGCGCGAGGCCTGCGAGTCGCGGCTGATTTCCGTTCTTTTCGGACTCCATGATCAGCCTTCTTTCACCAGTCTGCTAAACGTGGACTCTGGGCAAACGCCCATCGTGCGGTTTTTAAAACACCCCAACCAGCGTTAACGACCGTGCAGGATACGTCCCGGCAATCCAAAGCCCGCAAACAACTGGACCGGCTGCCCCCCCGTTCCCCCTTTTTCCTATACCAAGTCTTTTCCTGTCTCTACCGCGAGATTCTAAGACATTGCAAAATTCACATAATGAAATGCCAATTTTATTTCTTGACATCTTTATTGTGCAGCTTATAGAAGGGTGTCGCATTCCTGGGGAACTCTTTTTGGACGGCTTTAATTTAGACGGCAGAGTGGCGGTCGTGACCGGCGGAGGCAGCGGTATTGGAAGAGCCGTTTGCAAAGCTCTGGCTGCGAGCCGTGCCCAGGTGTGGGTTTTGGATATCGACCGCACGGGGGCGGACGCAACGGCAAGCGAAATCAACCAGGGGGGTGGAAGGGCCCGGGCGGTGCCATGCGATGTGGCCGACTCTGCCAGCGTGGGCCGCGCCTTCACGGAGATGGCCGCAGAGGGTCCGATCCATGCGCTGGTCAACAGCGCAGGTATTGCTCATATAGGTACGCTGGCGACCACGAGCGTGGAGGATTTTGAACGCATCTTTCGCGTCAATGTGCAGGGAATCTATCTCTGCATGCAAGCGGTAATCACGACCATGCTTGCCCAGGGGGGCGGAGTGATTATCAACCTGTCGTCGGTCGCAGCGGTAGCCGGCATTCCCAGCCGTTTCGCATACTCAATGAGTAAAGGCGCGGTGCGCGCGATGACGTTTTCCGTGGCGCGTGACTATGTAGACCAGAATATTCGCTGCAACTGCATCACCCCGGCACGCGTGCATACTCCCTTCGTCGACGGATTTATCAAACAAAACTATCCCGGTAAAGAGGCAGAAATGTTCAAGGCGCTCTCGCTTACGCAACCCGTAGGCAGAATGGCAAAGCCGGAAGAAGTTGCGGGCCTGGCAGTCTATCTGTGCTCTGATCTCGCCAGCTTTCTGACGGGAGCAGATGTGCCCTTTGATGGGGGCGTTCTCAATTTGCGAGCGTGAATTTGAAGTTTGTGGCCAGTGATGACGAGGAATTCATGAAGAATCGTAAGGTCGTTTGTGTCGGTTTTATTGTGGCTGTGCTGTGGATGCTGGGAGCGGGCTTCTCAACTCTTTGGGCGCAGTCAGGTAGAAGCATTATTTTTGGCACGGTTACCGATCCCAGCGGAGCAATCGTGAGCACCGCGGATATTACCGTCACCAACGTGGCGACGGGCATTACGGAGAGCGCGAAACCCGATGAGTCGGGTAACTATGTGATCGCGGATCTACCGGCGGCAACCTACAACGTTACCTGCAAGGCAGCTGGTTTTCAGACTGTTCAGCGCACCGGCGTTCTGCTTCAGGTTGACCAGCGTGCCCGGGTCGACCTGCCGATGCAGGTTGGGCAAACGCAGCAGGTGGTTGCAGTGCAGGCGAACGTAACCAATCTCGACACTTTCAGCTCGGCGGTGAAAGACGTGGTGGATTCCACGCGCATGACGGAGCTGCCCTTGAACGGCCGCAACGCGCTCAGCCTGCAAGCATTGTTACCGGGTGCGGTCCCGGCCGCAAGTGGCTCCGCGGCCAGCGGAATTGCCCTCAATACCGGTCTGGTGTTCAGCGTAAATGGAGCGCGCCCTAACCAGTCTGCCTATACTCTCGACGGCGGCCTGAACATGGACGCCTACAACAACGTGCCTGCCGCTTTTCCCAACCCGGATATGCTGCAGGAATTTTCTATCCTGCAGAACAGCTATAGCGCGGTGTATGGCCGGGATGCAGGTGCGGTGATCAACATGATCACCAAGTCGGGCACCAACCAGATCCACGGCACGGCGTATGACTTTATTCGCAATAACTATGCCGATGCGCGAGACTACTTTGCCACCCGGGTTCCTCCCCTGCGGCGGAATCAGTTCGGGGGTACGATCGGTGGGCCGGTGGTATTGCCGCATTACAACGGAAGAGATCGGACCTTCTTTTTCGTGGGGGCGGAATTGACCCGGCAGACGCTGGGGAGCACGATCTCTTCGACCATTGTTCCTACGGCACTGGAACGGGCCGGCAACTTCTCGCAAACGGTGGTGGCGGGCAAACCCATTACCGTGGCGCCGCCCAGCACAGTGACGCCGACCACGCCAATCGGCACCCCCTTTCCCGGAGACATTATTCCCCAGGGTCTGCTCGACCCGGTGGCCCAGGCCTTTACCAACGCGTTTTTGCCACTCCCAAACCGGGCCGGCAACGTGTACGCCTTCAACCTGGGTTTGCCTACGCGTGAGAACCAGCTCATCGCCAAACTCGACGAATCGCTCTCCAACAACGATAAGCTAAGCATCCGTTATTTCTTTGACGATAGTTTCAATGCCCAGAATGCCGGCCTGCCGGCGTTCAACTCTAACAACGATTGGCCGACTCACAATGGAACCATCAATGAAACCCATATCTTTACGCCCGGGTTGTTGAACCTGGCCACCTTCACGGTGGCGCGCAACACCTTTATTCGTTCCCCGCAGATCACCAATCCAGCAACCTTCGCCGACCTGGGCTGCGTGGGTTGCATACCGTTGGCGCCGCCCAGTGTTCCGACTGACTGGTCAGTGACCGCAGCCAACGGCCTGTCGATCCGGGTACCGACAAACTTTCGCAGCTTCATGATGAACTATCAGTTTCTTGACACGGTGAGCTACTCGTTGAAGAACCATTTGCTGCAATTTGGCGGAGAATACTCCTACGAACGGCGTTACGGCCGGGAATACTTTCAATTTGCGCCGCAATACACGTTCTCTGGCACGCGATCCGGTCCTTACGGAGATGGTTATGCTGACTTTTTTCTGGGGGCAGCCAACAGTGTGTTCCAGAATACGCCGCTGTTTTCCGAGCAGTACAAGTACACGCCGTTTCTTTACTTCCAGGATGACTGGCGGGCGTCAACCAAGTTGACACTGAACCTGGGCCTGCGCTGGGAACCGTACATCACGACCCGCGACCGCTTTGGTCACGATGGGGCATTTCGTCCAGGCGAGCAATCTGTCGTCTATCCTCTGGCGCCGGCCGGAGCGGTGTTTCCCGGCGACCCGGGGATTGGCGCCGGCGTAACGCCCAACCGCTACAACAAACTTGCACCGCGCATTGGCTTCGCCTATGACCCGGGGGGTAATGGCAAAACGGTGATTCGTGGCGCCTACGGTATATTTTCTGACACGTTGCGCCCGGTAGCGCTCAACACCAACCAGTTGAACCAGCCTTTCTCTTATGGGCAAACCACGTTCAGCGTTCAGTTTGCCAATCCTTATGCCAACCACCAGCAGACCCAGCAACTTTTGCTGAACTACGTTCCGCCCAAAACTGCGGCCGACCGGGCGACGAGAGTTTTCTATCTGCCGATGACAGAGAATACGATCGATCCTAACTTCACCACGGGCTACATTCAGCAATGGAACCTGACGGTACAAAAAGAAGTCTGGAAGCAAGTAGTGGTCACGGCCGCCTACCTGGGCGCCAAGGGAACGCGCCTGCTGCTTCTGGAGGAATTGAATCCTGGCGTGTACATACCGGGTAAGTCTACGACCGGCAACATAAACTCACGGCGTCCTTACACAAGCTTCCAGACGATCACGGAGGATACCGCTGAGGGCCCATCGTCTTACAACGCCCTGCAGCTCAACTGGAATCGCCGCTTCTCCGGTGGGTTCACCCTGCTGGGATCGTATGTCTTCTCGAAGTCGATGGATATCGCTTCGAACGACGGCAACAGTGGATTGGGCAACCAGGCCCGCGATCCTTATAACTGGAATCTTGATTACGGTCCTTCGGATTTCGACGTGAAGCACCGCTTTGTTACTTCATTCCTTTACCGGATTCCCGGGCTCACCACCGGTAACGGCTTGGTGAAGGGCTTGACCGGCGGCTGGCAGCTGGATGGAATTGTTACTTTGCAAAGTGGCGCGCCGTTCAGTGTGTTGGCAGGCGTCGATCGCAGCCTGATCGGCGTCGCCAGCGACCATGCAGACGTGCATGGCCCGGTAGCTGTATATAACGGAAGATCCAGAACCAGCAAGATCGCCAAGTACTTCGATACCAGCGCATTCTCGCTCCCAGCGCTGGGAACGTTCGGCACCAGTGGGCGCAACACGATCTACGGGCCGGGGATCGAAAACTTTGACGGTGGCCTGTTCAAAAACATCCCCATTCATGAGGACAAACGGCTGGAACTTCGATGGGAAGTATTTAACGCGTTAAATCATACCAACCTGTTGAACCCGAACAACTCATTCACCAGTTCGGCATTCGGACGCATCACTTCGTCGAAAGATGGGCGGGTCATGCAGGTTGCAGCAAAGCTGGTGTTCTGAGAGCAGGCGTGCATGAAGCAAACGATTTCACGGCGTAGGGTACTCTCCGGAATAGCGGCGGCGGCACTGCTGCGGACGCCGCCGGCCTCCGCCGGCCAGGAAGGCGACTGCGTTTGCATTGATCGGCGATCGGTACCATAACAGTGACTATACCCGCACCGCATTGCGCAAGACGCTGGTTAAGGATCTTGGTATCTCGATCGATTTCAGAGACGAAGTTGAGCTTTTGAACGCGGAGCAGTTGAAGGGCTATAAGCTGCTGATCATTCTGCGCGATGGAATGCTCTGGCCCGGCTGAGAGGATTGACTTGCGTTACTTCCCGCTCTGGTCTAGAAAGAGTGGGGACCCCAGGCGTAGGACCGATGGACGCTGGTTACGAAGGTGATTAATGGTTAAGAGGCAAGGGCTGGTATTGAAAATCTGGATGGGTTCGGTCTTTTCGCTGGTCTTGCTGTTCGCTGCGGCGAGCAGTCCACGAGCCTGGGGTGCACCGGGAAAAGCTCTTATGGCGGCTAAGTCGAGTTTCGTTTATGTGGGTACTTACACCGGCACCGGGAGCAAAGGGATCTATAGCTACCACTTCGACTCGAAAACGGGCCAGCTCACGCCGATCGGCCTGGCGGCTGAGCAGGCCAACCCTACCTTCCTGGCGACCGACCCTCATCATCGCTTTCTTTATGCGGTTACGGAGATGGGCGATGGACCGGAAGCCAAAACTCTCAAGAAAGATGGAACGCTCAGTAGCTACTCCATCGATGCAAAAACAGGGGCACTCACTTTTCTAAACCAGGTTGACGCACTGGGTTTGCGGTCTTGCCATTTGGTCGTTGATAAGACCGGTAGGATGCTTTTTGTCGCCAATTACAGCAGCGGGAGTGTGGCTTCATTTGCGCTCAAGCCGGACGGCAGCATTGGCGAAAAAACAGGGTTCGATCAACACACGGGTTCGAGCATAGACCCGCGGCAAGAGGGACCGCACGCGCATGCAGTGGTGCTCTCGCCGGACAATCGCTTCCTGTTCGTCCCCGATCTTGGCACGGATCAGATCAAAATTTACCGGGTCGATGCGGCGAAGCGCACCTTCACTCCGAACGATCCTGCGTTTGTCACTGTCAGAGCTGGTCTTGGTCCGCGTCATTTCACGTTTGGCCGCGGGGCCAGGTTCGCCTATGTGGTTTGCGAAATGGGCTCAAGCGTCGCGGTGTTTGCATATAATCCCGTGAAGGGATCGTTGACGCCGGTACAGACGATCGCCAACCTACCCGCCGATTTCAAGGGAGTCGACAACTCGGCGGAGATCGCTGTCGATCCCTCCGGCCGGTTTCTCTATGCGTCTAACCGGGGCCATGACAGCATTACTGTGTTTGCCATCGACCCGGTAAAAGGCACCTTGACCAATGTTCAGATCGTGCCCACGCAAGGAAAGATACCGCGAACGTTTGCACTGGACCCGAGCGGCAGGTTCCTGCTGGCGGCTAACCAGAAATCGAATCAACTGGTAGTTTTTGCCATTAATCCAACCAATGGTCACTTGAAGCCGACTGGCCAGGTCATTGATGTTGTGGAGCCAATTAGCATTTTGTTTGTTCCGGGCACATAGGATAGGAGCGATGATGAAATTGTTCAGCAACCAACTTTCGCGACGGGCGCTGGTTCAAAATGCCGGCATCGTTGCCGGCGCCGGGCTGCTTGGTCTCGGGTCCAGTGCGACGGTGCAGTCGCAAGCTTCGAACGCCAAGCCGCGTGCGCTGGCGCTGATCGGGGACCGCTACCATAATCCCGACTACATTCGCGTCAGCCTGGACCGGGTGTTTAAAGACCTCGCCATCCCGATTGATTACACCATTCAATACGATCAGATCTCAGCAGCGATGCTGAAGAACTATCAGCTACTCCTCATTCTGCGCGACGGCATGATTTGGCCCGATGGCTACCTGGGCCCCGATGCCTACACGGCCTATGAGGCGAATCTGGAAACCCCCAAGACGTTTCCTGAACCTAAACCTGTCACCTGGATCACGGAGGAACAGGGCGCGGCGATTAAAGACTTCGTCAGCGCAGGAAACGGGTTTTACGCATTGCACAATTGCAGCAATATCTCACTCAGCTCGAAGGACTATCGTGAGGTGATGGGCGGTGCCTATATCAGCCACCCGCCGCTTCGCCCCTTCGAGGTACATGCCACCGCAAACAAGCACCCGATCACGCAAGGCATGAGCCCGTTCGTGGTCAACGACGAACAGCACTATGTCATTTATGACAAGGACCCAAAGTATGTGATCCTGGAGGCAGAGAATATCGATGGCCTGAAGTTTGAGAACCTTGGAACCAAGTCTGTTTCCGGATGGGCCTACGATTTTGGCAAGGGCAGGGTGGTGTTTACAGCGGTGGGGCATACGATCCATGCCATGTGGAATCCGCAGTACATTGAGATACAGAAGAGGTCTGTACGCTGGTTGCTCAAAGAGTTGTGAGATTGTCTGTGTTTTGCACTGGCTCCTTCGTGATCCCCGGCCGCCTCGATGTTGGTCTGGTTGCAGTCGCGCTTGATGCAGCGTCGCGGCCATCGTGGCAGTCGGCCGGGTTCAAACCGCTGACCCTACCCTGATCTCTACCCTGGTGATCGCGGAAATAGTGCGGGAGAACCTTTCGGTCAGCCCCGCATTTATGGCGGACTGGCGATTCACGCAGCGATCGCGAACATGCTGCCATCCCCGGCGTTGCCGGGCTTGGCCGAAGAGTCCGTCACCCCATCGCGGCGGAGGGTGAGAAGTCTAAAGTGGGTGAATCTCTTCCCTGGCAGAAGGTCGCGGGCAAATCCCTGGCCGGTCCGTTGCGAAATCACAAATTCCCCCTACAAGATGACTTCCTGTATCGATGAGATCAACATTGACGCAGAGACTTTTGCGAGCTATCGTTAGGCCATCTGGTGTTCGGGAAGGCGGTGCAAATCCGCCACTACCCCGTAACTGTAAGCGCCGAGAGCTTGAACCAATTTGCTGAAGCCACTGGGATGGAAATCCTGGGAAGGCTGTTCAAGTTCGATGAAGCGTAAGTCAGGAGACCGGCCAGATGCCCCCCAGGGCTTTTTTCAGCTTCGATGGGAGAGCTGGAAAGCAACCTCGCTGATGAACGCAAATCAGCAGGGACGCTGCCTTTTTAATTGATCCCGCTTCGCGCCGGGCCATGCCCTGCGCCAGAGGCGACCTATGCTGGAAGTCCGCCGCAACGCAGTGACGCTGGTTCTGGGTGGGGTGCGCAGCGGCAAAAGCCACTACGCTCAACAACTGGGCGAGCGCGCCGGACGGGTGGTGTTTGTGGCCACCGCGGAGCCCCGCGACGAAGAAATGCAGCGCAAGGTGGAGCGCCATCGCAAGACCCGCCCCACGCACTGGCAAACCGTCGAAGAACCGCTGGGGCTGGCTGAGGCCATCGCCCGCCACGGGGCGGCCTGCGACCTGATGATCATCGATTGCCTCACGTTTTTTGCGGCCAATTTGCTGCAGGCGAAGGGCGACGACCCGGCCGCGAGCGAGGCCGAAATTGAGGTGCTGTGCGCGGCCCTGCAAGCTGCCCCCTGCCCCATTGTGCTGGTGTCGAACGAGGTCGGCAGTGGAGTCGTCCCGGCCTATCCCTCGGGCCGGCGCTTTCGCGATCTGCTGGGCGAAATGAATCAGAGCGTGGCCCGCGTGGCCTCAAATGTACTGCTGTTGGTCGCGGGGCTTCCGTTGGTCCTCAAGGGCCAGGCGGAGGTTAGCTCTTGAGCGTACTTGCGTCCAAACGAGCGCTGCTTATTTTCGCCGTGACGATGGCCGCGGGGGGCCTGCTCACGGCCCGCGCCAGTCGAGTGGTTGTGGACGAGACCGGACGCAAGGTCACCGTGCCCGACCACCCGCATCGCATCGTTTGCCTGGTGCCGAGTGTCACCGACACGGCATTCGCTCTCGGCGCCGGCGATGACGTGGTTGCGGTCAGCGATTACACCGTCTATCCCCCTGCAGCTCTCAAAAAGCCGAGTATCGGCAGCCTGGTGAAGCCCTCCATCGAAACCATTCTTGCCTACCATCCGGACCTGGTGCTGGGAACCGAGATACCAGGCTCAGAGGAAACAACGGCCCAATTGCAGGCGGTAGGCATACCCGTGTATCTGGTCGATCCCCTGGGCCTTGAGGGCATCTTGAAGTCGGTCTCGAGCCTTGGGGACGCGCTGAATCGGGTACCGCAGGCGGTGGCACTCGACGCCAACCTGACCCGGCGCATCGCTGCGGTCAAAGCACAGACGGCCGGCAAAGCGGCTCCGCGCGTTCTGATGCCCATCTGGTACGACCCGATCATCACCATCGGCAAGCACGCCTTCATCACCGAGATTCTTGAGACGGCCGGCGCGCGGTCCGTGACAGACGACCTGGCGTCCGATTGGCCTCAGATCAGCATGGAGGCCGTCATCGCCCGTGCCCCAGAGGCCCTGGTGCTGATTCGCGGGGGCAAGATTCCGCTCAGCATCTTGCAGAGCCGTCCGGGATGGAGCACGCTGCCGGCGATCAAGGCCAACAAAATTTACTACGTGAGCGCCGCGATCCAGGACCCCAGCCCGGTCGCTATCGATGCGTTGGAGGAGATGGCCAAACAGTTTCATCCTTAGAACAGCAGCGAGAACGGAGGGTTTCCGTTCTTTCCACCACAACCACGGCAAGGTAACGAGAAGGCGGTGCGAGTCCGCCACTACCCCGTAACTGTAAGCGCAGAGAACCCGGCGAAGGACGAACAAAGCCACTGGGATAATCCTGGGAAGGCAGCCGGGTTTGTGGACGCGTAAGTCAGGAGAACGGCCTTGCTGCACCAACCCGAGGGGGCATGTACGTGTTTCACTTTGCGATTGTAAGACGTATTTTGATGGGTTCTTTGCTGCTGGCTGGCTTGACAGCAGCGGGCGCCGAAAGCGGCAGCCTGCATGGAGCAGTGACTGATCCGCTGGGTGCGGCGATCGTTTCCGCAACCGTAGAATTGTTAGACGGAAGTTCGGTTGTAAGCACAAGCAAGAGCGACGCGGCCGGGGAATATCTCTTCGCCGTGCAGAAGTCGGCGCGTTACCGGGTTCGGGCGGTCGCGCCGACGTTTCAGATCACCACCAGCGATGCGGTCTTTGTCACTGCCACAAGCAACGCCGAGATCGATATCACCCTTGCTACCCAGACGTTGACTCAACAGGTCACCGTTACCGCAACCGGCAGGCCCACGCCCGAGGCCCAGTTAGGCGCGCCCATCAGCGTGCTGAACGCCAACGAATATCGTGGCGCAACGGAAGTGCAGGAACCTCTGCGCTTGATTCCCGGCGTTCAACTCACGCAGACCGGGCAGGTGGGGGGAACCACCGGCCTGTCGATACGAGGTGGGAACGTCAACGCCAACAAGGTGCTGATCGATGGAGTGCCCGCCGAAGATATTGGCGGCGCCGTTGAATTCGCGAACCTCGATACCGTGGGCATCGATAAGATCGAGGTACTGCGTGAGCCGAATAGCGCGCTCTATGGATCAGACGCCCTGGCCGGCGTAGTCAGCCTGACCAGCGCGCGCGGCAGCACAGTGTATCCCCTGTTGACTTACTCGGGGGACGGAGGCAACTTCAATAGTTTTCGCCAGCTGGGCGCGGTGAGCGGTGCGTATCGCCACTTTGATTACTACTCTGCCTTTGCCCGCACCGACACGCGCAACAACTATCCCAACGATGCGTTTCACAACGGGACCTACGCCGGGAATTTTGGCTGGACACCGAACACGGCTAACGATCTACGCTTCAACGTGCGCCATCTGACACTCGCTGCCAATCAACCCAATGCCATTTTGTTATATGGCATCTCCGACTCGGCCAGCGTGAAAGAGCAGGATAGCTATTACACGGGTTCCTGGAATAACCAGACAACGGAGAAGTGGCATAACCAGATTCGCTATGGAGGCCTGCGTCTGAACTACCAGTACACCGACTACGCGGCGACTGGGATCTATGACCCGGACCTCGATGTTTATCTCGGAGCACCGGTTTCGATCAAGGGGGCGAATGGCTACAGCGCCGGCGGCCAGGCGATTTTTCAGTACGGCTCAAGCTACGGCTCAAGCTACCCCAACGACTACCTGGCGCCCAGCAAACGCGATTTCGTT
This sequence comes from uncultured Acidobacteriaceae bacterium, assembly GCA_963834445.1. Classification (GTDB taxonomy): domain Bacteria; phylum Acidobacteriota; class Terriglobia; order Terriglobales; family Acidobacteriaceae; genus PALSA-350. Next base: position 418,825 of record CAWIBU010000007.1, on the reverse strand, counting down.
TATGCCCAGTCGGACTACCAGGTCAACGCGCATATCATCGCCCTGGGCGCTTTTAAATATGAGGCCGAACGCGGGTCGACGCTCAGCTCCGGCGGATCGCCCACGGCTATTGCGCGCAGCAACTACAGCTACACGATGCAATTGGCGGGCGATCTCAAAAACCGTCTCTATTACACAATCGGGAGCGGGCTTGAAAACAACGGGCTCTTCGGATTCGCCGCCACGCCGCGCGCTTCCCTCGCCTACTACCTCTTTCGCCCTACGCAGTCCGGCTTGCTCAGCGGCACCAAACTCAATTTCAGCTTTGGCAAAGGCATCAAAGAGCCCAGTATTTACTACCAGAGCATTTCGCTTTACGACATTCTGGCTGCGGCCCCAGGTGGCAGCGATCTGATCACGCAGTATCATGTCTCGCCCATTGGTCCGGAGACCTCGCGCACCTACGACGGTGGCGTGGATCAGCAGTTCTGGAACGGCCGCGTGCGAGCGACCGTGACCTACTTCCATAATGAATTCACCAACGGCGTGGAGTTCGTGCCGCAGTCGGCGTTGCTGGCTCTCGGCCTGCCCGCCGCCAGTGACCCTGCGGTGCAGTATGGTGCAGCGGTCAACTCCCAGGCATTTCGTGCCCAGGGCATGGAGGTTGCCACCGAATACAAGATTGGCAGCCATCTCTTTGCCCGCGGCGGCTACACCTATCTGGACGCGGTTGTGCAGCGTTCTTTCTCGAGTGAATCGCTGCCCAGCTATAACCCGAATTACCCTGACATTGCCATTGGCGCTTTTTCTCCCCTGATCGGGTCCAGGCCGTTCCGTCGCGCGCCCCACTCGGGCTACTTCGGCCTTACCTACAACGGTTCTCGCTGGTATGGCACGTTTACCGGCACTCTGGTGGGGCGGCGGGATGACAGCGACTTTCTTACCGATGCGCAGTTTGGTAATACCCTATTGCTGCCCAATCGCAACCTGGATGGCGCTTACCAACGGCTCGCACTCGGTGGCGGTTACGAGATCGCACGGTCGCTTACGGCGTACACCGAGGTGCAAAATGTGTTGAGTGAGCATTACAGCGAAGCCTTCGGTTACCCTGCGCTGCCCCTCACCGTTCGCGCCGGGATAAAGGTTAGTTTTGGAGGCGAGTCTTGGCGATTGAGATAGCCACTGTCTCCGGTCCGCCGCGGACTCATCCAGACGAAGGCGACGCGCCGCCTTCCCGGGACAGCAGAGTTGGGGCGTGGACGCTGATCGTGGCGCTCACGCTGGCGCTGGCGCTGGTCACGCTCGGTTCCCTGGCGATCGGCGCCGTATCGATTGCGCCGCGCGCGATGGTGAGCGCCCTGTTGGGCCATCAGCCCCTGAGCGAGATGCAGCGGCTCATCCTGTTGCGCATTCGTCTCCCACGGGTTCTGGCTTCGGGACTGGTCGGTTCGGCGCTGGCCACTGCGGGCCTGCTTTTCCAGGGCCTGTTTCGTAATCCGATCGCCGACCCGTACGTCATCGGATCTTCCGGCGGCGCCATCTTTGGCGCGTGTATCGGGATATTCTTCTTTTCGCAATGGTCTGTTTTCGGCTTCAGCGCCACTACCCTGCTCGCCTTCGCCGGCTCCGCAGCCACCATGGCGCTGGTGTACTCGCTGGCCCGAACGGCGGGGAAAACGAATGTAGTGACCCTGTTGCTGGCCGGCTTTGCCATTAGCACCATGTTTACCAACACCAGTTACTTCTTCGAGCTGTTTGACAGGACCGGCGCCAGCAATCGCATTTTGCTTTCCTGGCTGCATGGCGTCATTGGCATACCTGCGTGGACTGAGTTAGCGGTGAGCGCCGCGTTGCTGGCGTTCGCGACTCTGGCTTCGCTGCCTCTGATGCGCACGTTGAATACGCTGGCCCTGGGCGACGAGTACGCCCAGCAACTGGGGATCCATGTCGAATCCGCGCGCGTCTCCATCATTCTCATTGGCTCGTTGATGACGGCGGTGGCCGTCTCGCTGGGCGGCATGATCAGCTTTGCCGGGCTCATCGTGCCCCACGTGGCCCGGCTGCTGCTGGGCCCTGACCATGTGCGGCTTCTACCGGTGACGGCCCTGGGTGGCGCAATCTTTTTAGTGCTGGCCGATACCGCGGCGCGCACCATCCTGGCGCCTTCTGAGATCCCGGTCGGCATCATCATGGCCTTTGTCGGCGCCCCCTTCTTCCTCTACCTGTTACGCAAGATGAAACGGAGTTACACGGTATGACCACCTTGCTGCACGTGGACGGTGTTGATTTCAGCTATCAGGGCCACAGCGTTCTGCGCCAGGCCACCTTCGCTCTTGAAGCAGGGAGCTGTAGCGCTTTGATTGGCACCAACGGCGTTGGCAAAACAACCCTGTTACGTATTGCCGCCGGCGTTCTTCGGCCTGCTGGGGGCAGCGTCACGCTGCAGGGCCGGCCCATGGAATCGATCCCTGTGAAACAGGTTGCGCGTACGGTCGCGCTGGTGCCGCAGCAACTGGAGTTGCCCTTCGACTTTACGGTGCAGCAGGTGGTGGAGCAGGGCCGCACGCCCCATATCGGCAGGTTACGAGGGCCGGGTCGTGTGGATCGCGATGCCGTCGATCGAGCGCTTGACTTGGCGGATGTATCCAGTCTGCGCCATCGCATCTTCAATGAGCTGAGCGGCGGAGAACGCCAGCGGGTCAAGATCGCGCTCGGGCTGGCGCAGCAACCGCGCCTGCTACTGCTCGATGAGCCGACCCAGAATCTCGATATCGGCAGGCAGGTCGAGCTGATCGATCTGCTGCATTACCTACGTAAAGAAGGCATTACCATACTGGCCTCAATGCATGATCTGCACCTGGTCGATAAAAACTTCTCCACCGTGCTGTTGCTGAGCCCGGGGCAGCCGTTAGCCACGGGCAGCCCGGAACAGATGCTGAAACCTTCGGTGCTGGAACGGGCCTTTCAATGTCCGCCCGATCGTCATCCTTTGTTGATCGAACGCGCGGAGCTTTACCAGAAGGAGGCGCGATGAACCTTACCCACACCACCGATATCGATGCAGTCATGGGCCTGATCGTTAGCCCGCCGGAGACCTATCTGGCTACAGCACGGGCTCACCTGGATGCGCTGACCAAACCGCTGGGAAGCCTGGGCCGCCTGGAGGATTTGGCGGCGCAGTGGTTTGCCCTGCGGCGCGGAGATATCACCGCTCCGGTGAGCAAGGCGGTGTATGTCTTTGCCGCGGATCACGGCATCACGGCTGAAGGAGTGAGCGCCTATCCTTCTGAGGTGACGCAGCAGATGGTGCTTAACTTTCTTTCCGGCGGAGCCGCTATCAACGTGTTAGCGCGGCTGAACCAGGTAGAAGTGAACGTGGTGGATGTAGGGGTCGAAGGCGACCTGAGCGGCCATGCCGGGCTGTTGCAGCACAAAGTGCGCCGGGGCAGCAGGAATATGTTGCGTGAAGCGGCCATGAGTGAAGCAGAAGTATCGGCTGCGCTTGCGGTTGGTCTCACGCTGGCAGGGGCTGCCTTTGCCCGAGGACACAATCTGCTCGCGGTTGGCGAAATGGGGATCGGTAACACCACCGCTGCCAGTGTGATCACGGCTGCGCTGACCGGGATGCCGGCCAGCCTGGTGACCGGCAAAGGGACCGGCGTCGCGAGCGCTGCCTATGAGCATAAGTGCCGCGTTGTCGAAGGCATTGTAAGCCGGCACTTCGCTCAGCCCACGAGTCCGCGAGAAATTCTCCGCTGCGGCGGCGGCCTCGAGATCGCCGCCATGACCGGCATGATGCTGGGCGCGGCGCAGCGCCAGATCGCGATCGTGCTCGATGGCTTTATCTCCACGGCCGCTGCAGCCGTCGCTTGTGGAATGGCGCCCGCGGTGCGCAGCTACCTGTTCGCCGGACATCAGTCACAGGAACCGGGCCATCGCGTCCTGCTGGCGCATTTGAACCTTGAACCTGTGCTTGATCTGCATATGCGCCTGGGGGAAGGCAGCGGCGCCGTGTTAGCCATGCCCGTGCTTGAGGCCGCCCTGCGTGTCTATCAGGAAATGGCAACCTTCGCGTCGGCCGGCGTCAGCGGAGCCTCTGCATGAGATTGCGTCGGCCGGTTCCACGATTCGTTGTGGATATGGCGGTAGCCTTTCAATTTCTTACTCGCGTGCCCCTGCCTCAGGTGGAGTTCGCTGCGGACGGGCTGGCGCGCTCGGTAAAATTCTTTCCCCTGGTCGGGCTGGCGGTGGGCTACGGGGCCGCCCTGCTGCAAAAAGGCCTCGCGCCTCACCTTGGCCGTCCGCTCTGCGCCGTGGCGGTTCTGCTTTACCTGGTGCTGATTACCGGCGGTCTGCACGAAGACGGTCTGGCCGACGTGGCCGATAGCCTGGGGGGATGGAATGTCAACCAACGGTTGACCATCTTGCGTGACAGCCGCATCGGCAGCTACGGTGCGGCGGCGATGATGTTTTCGCTGGGTAGCCGCGCGGTGCTGCTGGCCGAGTTGCCGCTGGCTCAATTCACCGCGTACGTGGTATCCGCCCATGTCCTGTGCCGCTGGTCCACTCTGCCGCTGAGCTACTATCTTCCTCCGGCGCGCGAAGGTGAGGGCCAGGGTGCGCGGGTGGCGCGGCTGACTTCGACGTTTTCTTTGTTTACCGGTTCCCTGTTTACCCTGGCTACGGCGGTTGTATTGCTACGTAAGGCCGCCGTTGCTCCAGTGCTGATGGCGCTGACGGTTTCGCTGCTGAGCAGCCTCTTCTATCTGCGCAAGTTTGGCGGCGTAACCGGTGATTGCTTTGGCGCCACCAGTCAGTTGACTGAGATCGCGGTGTATCTGTGCGGAGTGTGGCGGCCATGAGCGACCTTCTGTTGATTCGTCACGCGGCAACGGAAATGGCGGGACGCTTCTGTGGGCACTCGGACCCTGATTTGAATTCGCTCGGGTGGGCTCAGGTTAGCGAACTGGTGAGTTCGCTCGCCGGGGAACAGATCGAGCGCGTCTATAGCAGTGACCTGAAGCGTGCGCGAAGTACGGGGCAAGCGCTCGCCGTGGCCCATGACGTTGGCCTCGAGACTCGTCCCGCTCTGCGGGAGATCCACTTCGGGGAGTGGGAGGGCCTGTGTTGGCAAGAGATTGAGCGGAGAGATCCACATTATGCACATAGGTGGCTGGCGGAGTTTCCCCGGCTAGCGGCGCCTTCAGGGGAAACGTTCCCGGTGTTCGAGGCACGCGTGCTGGGTGAAGTGAATGATCTGCTCGATCACCCGACCGGGCCGATTGCGCTGGTCTCGCATGCCGGCGTGTTGCGGGTGGTCCTGCAACATTTTTGTGGGCGCTCGCAGCCCGAGGCCTGGCGGGCAACAGAATCTTACTGCTGCGTTGTGCGCTATACAGCGCAACGCAGCTTAGCATTAACAGGAGCGAAACGATGAGCATTGCAACCAAGAGTGGGGATAAAGGACAGACCGGGCTTGCCGGGGGCATTCGCATTTCCAAAGCGGATGTGCGCGTTGAGGCCTACGGCACCGTCGATGAGCTGAATACGGTGCTGGGCTTTGCGCGCAGCATCTGTAAAAATGCCGAGATTGCCGGCTGGACCGAACAGATTCAGAAGACACTGTTCCGGTTGGGATCGGCACTGGCTACTCCGCCCGAAAGTAAGAAACCGCAGGTGTATGTAACCGCCGAGGATGTGGAGTTCCTGACCCAGCTGGTTTACCGGATCGAAGCGACCGAAGGTATTCTCGCCGATTGGTCGTTGCCTGGGGCTCATCCAGAATCAGCGGCGTACGAAGTGGCGCGCACGGTCTGCCGGCGTGCGGAGCGATGCGCAGTGCGGCTGGCGGAGAGTGGGCAAGAGGTTAAGCCGGAGGTATTGGCTTACCTCAATCGCCTTTCCGATCTGGTGTGGTTGTTTGGCCGGCTGATTGAGTTCAACGCGGGCGTGGATGCGCGTCTTCGTGATGCCAGCAAGGCCGGCCCTAATTTTTCGCGCGCCTGGTAGACAAAACGATGACGGGTGCCCCATTGAACCCCAAAGGACTTTGTCATCCCAAAGGCTTTCGCCAAACAAAGTTGTGATCCCGACCGAAGCGACGAGCCTAGCTAACGGCTTTCCTTGCCGTTGACTTCGGCCTCCCTGTCTCGCTGGAAGTCCCACAAACCTCCGGGTGCCCCATCCTTCGGCTTTTGGCGAAGGACGCATCCACGAATGTCGAACTGACCGCTTTTGATCCCACCCTTTGCAAAGAACGCAAAGGATGGGGCACCCGGGCATTTCCCCATTACTGTAGCAATAACAGTAGCTGATCGGGATCGATGGTGGGTGGCAGGCAGGTAGCGCCCTTGCAGACCACGGCGAAACTCTCGGGCGCCAGCAGGTCGGGCAGCAGGGGCAGCGTCTCTGCCAGCAAAGGCGGCAACCAGCCCCGCACCTGCGCCCGGCTCAAGCGGATTACGGATTTGTTCACCGCATAACCTACCGTGGCCGCGGCCTCCAGCTCATCGGCGGCCACATCGTCTCCAATCACCACCACCTGAACCGGCGGCAACAGCAAGCGTTGGAGCGCCAGCCCGTACGTCCCCGCATACAACCCGAAGTGCGCCACCACCCCGGCAAAGGCCTCCAGAGTATCTTCCGCCTTCTCGCGCAGATCCACTCGTCCATTCAAGCCATACAAGCGCAACAACGCAGCCGCAGCCGCGGGGTTGCCCGCCGGCGTTGGCGAATCCTGCAATGGCTTGCGCCGTGCCGTCAACGCGCCCAGCAGTTCGGGCCCGCTCGCAGCCGCATCAAAAAATCCGCCCCCGGTGGAGTCGTAAAACTTCGCAATCATGCCCTCCGCCAATTCAAGCGCGGCCTGGTAATACCGCTGTGAACCAGTCGCCATCCATCCATCCAGGCAGGCATGCACCAGAAACGCGTAATCATCCAGCATCCCCGCCACCCATCGGGGAGCGGCCGCACCGTCATACGCGATCACATGAGCCAGCCCACGCTCAGGCTGCCAACCCTCGCGCAGCAGCCGGTCCAGGGTCAGCAGCGCGAACTCTTTCACTACCGGCAAGCGCAGTACCTGGGCCGCCTCCAGGTAGGCTGAAACCCCCAGCGCATTCCAGCTGGTATACACCGTGGTGTCGATAAAGGGTGCAGGCCGCTTGGCCCGGGCTGCCTCCAGCTTTCCATGCGCCGCATCCAACAACGCCTTTGCTTCGCCATGCGTCTTCCCCAGACGAACAGCCACGGTGTCTATTGTGTGTTTTACGTGCAGCACATTTTTGGCCGGGTTGTGGTGCATATCTCCCAAATCGCCGATGTCGTAGTAAGCCCCGGCAATCTCCATCTCTTCCGGGGTCAATACAGCAGCCGCCTCCGCCCGCGTCCAGGTAAAGTAATCGCCGTCGTCGTCCAGGTTGATATCGGCATCCTGCGAAGCGTAAAACCCGCCTCGCTCCCGGTCGCTCAGCGAGTTATCCATCCAGCGAATGATGTCCTTCGCCACCCGCGCCCACTGCGGGTTCACAAAACTCTGAAAGCCGTGCACATAGTTTTTCAACAGTTCCGCATTGTCGTACAACATTTTCTCGAAGTGCGGCACCACCCACGCCTCGTCCACGGAGTAGCGATGGAACCCGCCCGCCAGCTGGTCATACACCCCTCCATGAGCCATCTTTTCGAGGGTCACCGAGGCCGCTTCCTGGGCCTCATGGTGGTGGGTGCGGACCGCTACATCGAGCAGCAGATCTATCGCCGAGGGATGGCCAAACTTGGGCTGCGCCCCAAACCCGCCGTGATGGCGATCGAACTTCTCGAGCGCCGAGGCCACCATTTTCTCCACGATGCTCAGGCTCAGGCTTCCTCCCTGCCCGGCAAAGCTCTCGTTATACTCAATCGCCTCGACCACGCTGCCGGCCGATTCCAGCACCTCTTCGCGCCGCTTCTGCCAAGCGTCCACCATGCTGCGCAGCACCCGCTCGAAGCCCGGCCGGCCATAACGGTCATCCCGGGGGAAATACGTTCCCCCAAAAAACGGTTTGCCCTGCGGAGTCAGCACCGCTGTCAACGGCCACCCGTTCTGTCCGCTGATTGAGGAAACCGCCGCCTGGTAACGCGTGTCTACATCCGGCCGCTCATCGCGATCCACCTTCACCGCGATGAAATGCTGGTTGATCACGGCCGCGAGGCCCGCATCCTCATAGCTTTCCCGATCCATCACATGGCACCAGTGGCACCACACCGCGCCAATATCGAGCAGGATGGGCTTGTCTGCGGCGGCCGCCTGGGCAAAGGCGTCCGCACCCCACTCCTGCCATTGAACGGGCTGGTGCATCGCAGACCGCAGGTAAGCCGAGGAGGCAGAAGCAAGCGCGTTGGTTGGTTGGGTCATCTTGCTCAAGTTTACCGATTTCTTGTGGACATCTATAGATACTCATTACGCGCACTAATGTTATATTTAGATTGTCATATAGAGCTTGTGCTGCTACATTTACCTTGTCTTCAGGTTCTTTCGATGCGCAAGATTTTCCAGGAAATGCGTCTCCAACAGCTCGACCGAACGCTAGAGCCCTTCCGCCTTGCACAGCAAGTGCCCCGTCCCTCCCGTGGATGGCTCCGCGCCATCCGGGAAGCCATGGGCATCTCTGCGCGTGAGCTGGCCCTGGTCACCGGCACCAGCCGCCAGCTGCCCCTGCAACTTGAGAGAGCCGAGGCTGACGACAGCATCACACTTAAGAGCTTGCGCAAGTTGGCCGCCGCTCTCGATTGCGATCTGGTCTACGCGTTGGTGCCCAAACAAGGCACGATACAGCAACTGCTGGAGAGTCGCGCCCGTGCGCAGGCCACCCGCCGGGTACTACAGGTCGAGCACTCCATGGCGCTCGAGGACCAGGCCTCGGGGCATCTCGAGGAGGCCATTGAGGCGGAGACCCGCCGCCTGCTCAAGCACGGGGCATGAGCACCGCGTATGAGCCAGGCCGACCTGTTCCCGCGTGAGACCGAAGGCAGAACGCCGCTCTCGGCGGACGAGCAAGCCGGCCTTCTGCCCGCTCTGGCCACGCGCGCGGAACTGAACCAATGGGAACGACAAAACGTGCTCCAGGCCTATGCCTGGGCGTTGAATCCGCTCCGCTTGCAGCGGCGCGACTCGCTGGCGGAAGCCTACGTGCGCGGACTGCACCAGCGCATGTTCAACCAGACGTGGACCTGGGCCGGCCGGTACCGCGCCACAGAAAAAAACCTTGGCATCCCTCATTTTGAAATTCGCGATGCGCTGGCCGGCTTGCTGGGCGATGTGCGCTACTGGATCGATCACCGCACCTTCGTGCCGGACGAGATCGCCATCCGCATGCACCATCGCCTGGTCTCGATTCACCCCTTCGCGAACGGCAATGGCCGGCACGCTCGCCTGATGGCCGATGTGCTGGCCGAGCGGCTGGGCCAGCCGGCGTTCTCCTGGGGAAGCTCCGCTATTTCACGCAGCGGCGACTACCGCCGCAACTACATCGAGGCCTTGCGCGCCGCGGATAACAACAACATGCAGTTACTGTTACTATTCGCCCGCAGTTAAAGCAGCTTCACCGCTATGCCCGGCAAACCGCATCAGCCGGATCCGCGCCAGCGTCGCATAGACCCAGACCATGACCGAAGCGAAGGTGATGATAAAAAAATTGGGCGCACTGAAAAAAAAGGCCCGCGGGCCCTCCGGATGCCGGACGTGATACATATTCAGAAACCCCATGCGGTAATTGATGGCCGCCATGGCGAGCAGCCCAGCCGACGGAATCAGCACCCAGCGCAGGCGCACGATCCAGCCTGGCGCCGCCAGCAACAAGGGCAACAGCAGGGGCAACAAGCCGACCACGGCGAGAATGAGGCTAAAGCCGGCCCACACCAACAGCCCTTCTGCCAGCGCCCCGGGTAGCCGGGCGGCATGCGCATCGACATAACGCCAGGCCAGCGGCAGTTCAAAGGGAAAACTTACCAACCACCCGGCCAGCCAGGCAGCACCTGCCGCCAGTGTGCCGAGATGGAGCCGGGTACCCCAGCCAATCGTGCTCATCCCACCAGCCCGTGCGCGACCGCGCAATAGAGATCGACCGCCGCCAGCAATTCCTGCTTGGCAATCTTCTCAAACGGAGTGTGCGCCACATGGATCGACCCCGGCCCCAGCAGCAGCGGCTCGCCCCAGTTACTCAACGCCGGAATATCGGTGGTGAAGGCCGCGACCATGGTTTCCAGACCCTGCACGGCGCGCATACGGATGAACGGGATCTCGAGCGTGAATTCCACGTCGGCCAACCCGGCCACCGCCTGCTCCACCGCCGCGCGCGTTTCTGCTGACGGCCCGACCAGCCGGATCAGCACCTGCGCCGCAGCAGCGTCGGCAATCACATTCGGCGCCCGGCCTCCTTCGACGACGCCAATGTTCAGCGTGCTCGGGCCCACGCCCTCGACGCTGGGCAGCGGCATGTCGAGCAAGCGATCGAGCGCCCGCACCAGCTTATGCACGGCGCTCTCGCCCAGTTCCGGGTAAGCGGAGTGGGCCATGGTGCCGTGCGCCTTGATCTCCGCCCGCAGCGCGCCTTTCGAGGCCAGCGCGAGGCGGTTGTCGGTGGGCTCGCCATTAATGAGAAAGCGGCTTCCCCTGGGGTTCAGGTTGGCGACCCGTGCTCCCGCCGAGTCACGCTCCTCGCCCACAACAAACAACACACCCACGGCAAGACCGTCTGCGTGCAACCGCTCTGCTGCCGCCAGTTGCGCGGCAATAATTCCCTTGGCATCGCAAGCGCCCCGCCCGTAGAGGTAGAGATCGTCCTCCCGGCTGGGCAAATACGGCGGCACTGTATCCATATGCGTTGAGAACACCACGTCCGGCCGCACCCCGTAGTCTCCATATACATTGAAGCGTTCCCCCGTGAAGCGGCTATTGGGCGGCTGGGGAACGGCGGTCCGTCCCACGACCAGGCCCCGCTCGGCAAGCAGGCCGGCGAGATACGCGCCCACGGCGCCCTCGTTGTAGGTGACCGATTCAATGTCTACCAGGCGGCGGGTGAGGGCGATAGGGTCAATTGGCGAAGCGATTGGGGAAACGAGGGCTGTCATCGTTGTTAGGATACCTAAGAGCGATGACCCTGGACGCGACCCCATCCAACGCACGGCTGCGCAATGTAGACGATCTGCGCGGACCCGCCGGCCGCCTGGAAGCGCTGTTGAACCTGGGCGAGCCCGATGCGCGTTACGCCGCGCTGGTCTGTCATCCTCACCCGCTCTTCGGGGGCACCCTGCATAACAAGGTTGTTTACCACGCCATGAAGTGTTTTCAGGCAAAGGGGATCCCGGTGCTGCGCTTCAACTTCCGCGGCGCCGGGCTGAGCGAGGGCACGCACGACAAGGGCCACGGCGAGCGAGACGACACCCGCGCCGCGCTCGACTGGTTGGAGCGGGAGTACGCGCGGCCCATTCTCTTCGCCGGTTTCTCCTTCGGCGCCAGTGTCGGCTTGCATGCCTGCTGCGGCGATCCGCGGGTCAAAGGCATCGCCGCTCTGGGGCTTCCCGTGAGTGCCGGGGGGCGCGCTTATCACTACGAGTTTCTGGCCCGCTGCCTGCAGCCCAAATTATTTATCAGCGGCGACCACGATGAGTATGGACCGCAGGCGGAAATAGAAGCCGTGGTCGCCGCGGCGGCGCCGCCGGCGAATCTGGTGATGGTGCCCGGCGCCGATCATTTCTTCGTCGGCAAACTGGACCAGATGCAGCTCGCCTTGAATGCCTGGATTGCTGAGCGATGGATTGCTGAGCGATGAGTGCGCACCATGACGCCCGCACCATCTTCCATCAGGCGCTCGCAGCGGCCAGTATCCCCGCGGCGTTTGCGCACAAGTTCAAGACGGTTCCACGTGCGGAACGCATCTACGTCATCGCCCTAGGCAAGGCCGCGTTGCCCATGCTCGACGCCCTGCACGCCCGGGTGCCGTTAGCGGGGGGCGTCTGCTGCGCGCCGACGCTGCCCGCCGTGCACCTCCCCGGCATTGATTACTATGTGGGCGGCCATCCCCTCCCCAACGAGGACTCATTCGCCTCCGCCCGCGCAGCACTGCAACTGTTACGTAAAACCACCCCGGAGGATCTGGTCTACTTCCTGGTCAGCGGCGGCGGCTCGGCGATGTGCGAGCTGCCGCTCGACGGTCACATCTCTTTGGCAGAAACCCAAGGCCTCTATCAGAAGCTGGTCGGTTCCGGAGCCACCATCGCCGAGATCAACACCGTGCGCAAGCACTTCTCCGCGGTCAAGGGAGGCCGCCTCGCCGCCGCCGCCCAGGCCCAGCGCATCTCGCTGCTGGTATCGGATGTAGCGCCGGGACACCTGGACGCCCTGGCTTCTGGCCCTACGTTAGAAGACACCTCCACCGTGGAGGACTGCCAGGAGATCATTCAGCGCTATCACCTGCGCTTCCCGCCGGCGGTTGCAGATTTCTTTGCCCATCCCCCGGAAACCCCGCGGCTGATCAAGCACCGAGTGGAAGTCCTGCTCTCCAGTGATGACCTCGCCGAGGCGGCGCGCCACCAGGCGGAGGCGCTGGGCTATGAAGTGGTGATCGACAACACCTGCGACGACTGGGACTACGCGGATGCCGCTCGCTATCTGTTAAAGCGTTTCCGCGCCTTGCCCCAGAAGAAGTTATGTCTGCTGTCGACCGGGGAAGTCACGGTACGCTTGGGTGACGCGCCTGGAGAGGGCGGCCGCAACCAGCAATTTGCCCTGGCCTGTGCGTTAGCGCTGCAGGAGCCAATGGTGGTGCTGAGCGCCGGCAGTGACGGCATCGATGGCAACAGCCCCGCCGCCGGCGCGATCGCCGACGAGACAACGGTCGCACGCAGCCAGTCCAAAGGCCTCGATGCCGCCGGCGCACTGGCCCGCTTCGATGCCTATCCTCTCTTCACCGCGCTGGGCGACGCGATCCTCACCGGCCCCACCCACAACAACCTGCGCGACCTGAGGCTGCTGCTGCGCTAGACCGGCCTGACATGCGTGCGAGCCGCAGAGGTTTGGGGGCGAGAGCGGAGTAATTTCCCACATCTCCCCGCAAAAAGCGCAGCGAGATATGGGGCGCCCGCAGCAGTTACGGAGACATAGTCAAAAAAGCCGGTAGAGAAGTAGAGGCGGGTGCCCCATATCTCACGACGTTTTTTGTCGGGAGATGTGGGAAATCACTCCACTCTCTCCCCCAATCCGCACGGTTCTCAGCTGACCCGTCGCGTAGAACTGGTGGCTTGACCATTTGCACTGCTCGGGCTCGTCCACCAATCCACGCGTCACTGGATTGTGGTGCATGTAGGCCAGCTTTTCGGCAACCTTGCCATCCGTATATACATTGAAATCGTAGGACCGGCGCTGCCAGAATGGCCGCTCGGTAACCCTCTTGGCCACCGAGATTTTCACCGCCTGCAAGACCCGGGCCAGACTGTGCAAGGGTGGTTCACTCAACAGCAGGTGCACGTGTTCCGGCATCACGACATAACCCACGACCGAAAACCCGTATTCCTGCCGCATTTTCTCGAGCGAGAACTCAACCCTCTCTCTCGCTTCCGCCTGAATCAGGTGCGTTTGCCGCCCATAGCAGCTGAAGGTGACAAAGTGGAGATCTCCGCGATCCTGAAGGCGGCTCAATCCGACCGGCATGCGGCCCAATGTACAACCTTCGAGGGAGAAACAAAAGCGCCTGTATCCGCCACCAACCGCGTGGCCGATACAGGCGCAAAGGAGAGATACGTCGTTTAGTAAGTCAAAACCCAACCATCGTGCGTCAGCACCAGGGTGGCGTCATCGACCGGCTGTTGCGCCGTCGCCTTCGCTAGCACGGGGAAGGCATTCCGCACCTCATCCTGCTTCGCCCAGCTCGGCGGGTTCTTGAGCACAAAGTGATATTCCACTTTGGTCAGCGGCATGCCGCGATAATCGGTGGGCGGCGTGAACTTCTCAACGCTTGTGACCTGGCGGCGGCCATAGCAGAATCGGCCCTTGCCTTCGGTGCGGCTACCCGCAGCCGTCAATACATAGCGGTTCATAGTGTCTGAACCCTCAGTCGTCTGTTCCCTCTCCAACAATCCCGCCTCGGCCAGCGCATCCAGCCGGTGCCGCGTTTCCGCCAGCATCTTGTCGCTCATGGCGACTTCGTAAGGAAAAGGCATCGGCCGCGCGAACAGGCAATCCTCGCTGGCGGAGTAGTCGTGGTTGAGGGCATCGGCAAGATTTTCCTTGCTCGCCACTCGTGAATCCGCACAACCTGCTGCCATCACGGCGGCTGCCGCTGCCAGCATCGCCACTTGAATTGTCTTCGTATACCGCTTCATGGTTCCCCCTGGTTTCGCTTGTTGTTTCGCTTACTGCCTGCTACGAGAATGAGACTACCGGAGATTCATAGAAGCGCCAGCTTACGAAACGGGTAGCGGGCCGAACGAGTGGTGTCACTTTAGCGCCATTACCGCAACGCACCGTAGTAATCACCCCAAATGGTGACTCATGATTGCCGTTCAATTAGACACATTTATAGTTACTTAAACATATTCTGGACCCGAACACGCACACTGGCCCACCACGCCATTCCCTGCCCCGATCACCAGAAAAACACGCTCCCCTCACCCCCAGCGCGAAGCCGCCCCGCTAACCTGTTATTCTTTTGGTGGAGTGCGCAGCCCGTTGCCGCCTCCTTCCTCTACCCCCGAAAGGAACAACCTTTGAACGACCAAATTTTGCAAGCCATTGATGAAGAAATCGCGAAGCTTCGCCAGGTCCGCGCCATCCTCACAGGGACCGACCAGGCGGGCAGCACCACCGCCCAGGTTTCGGCAGACAAACCACGCCGCCAGCTCAGCGCCAAAGCCCGTCGCGCCATCGCCGATGCGCAGCGCAGACGCTGGGCCAAAGTTAAGAGCCAGAAGAAAGCCACCTCCGCCGCCGGCAAAAAAGAAGCCATCGCCAGCTAGCGCAAAACACAACCTAAGGCAGGTATGACCGCCAAACTCCCTCTACGGTAGGTACCACCACCAAACTCCGGGTGGTACCTGCCGTGTTGTGCTTGGCTCCCAGTCGTCCCGCTCTGCTCCGGCCAATGTTCCCGGTCTCCCCAGCTTTTCCCGGTAGCCTCGCCTGCGTTATCCTCATCTCAGAGCATGAAGGAAAGTGCGCTGCGTCTCAACTCACGCGAGCCGCGTCTAACTCATCGTGCCGGAGAAGATTTTCCCGCTTGCCGGCCTGCCCACGCGCGCCGCCGCACCAAAAATGAATCGTTCTTCCTGGCTTGCCTTGCCAGGACGCCAGGGATACTCAGCAAAGGACGCCAGGTTCACTGATGCAAGAGAAAACCGAACCGCACATCGGGCCAGACCATCAATTGCCCGCGCCCAAACGCTCCCGTGGGGTGCGCATCCTGGTCTGGCTCATCATTTTGCTCGCCTTTTTCGCGCTTTTCTGGTGGATCATGCACCAGCACCAGACCGCCGCTGCACCCGGCGGCCGTCGAGGCGCCGCCGGCGGTACCGTCACCGTCGCGGTTGAGACCGCGACCAAGGGCGACATCGATGTGTTCCTCGATGCTATCGGAACCGTTACCCCTGTTTACACCGACACCATTGTCAGTCAGGTCACCGGTGTCATCAGCCAGATCCACTACCGCGAAGGGCAGCTGGTGCGCAAAGGCCAGCAGTTGATCCAAATCGATCCGCGCCCCTTCCAGGCCAACGTAACCACCGCCCAGGGAGCGCTCGAACGCGACACCAATCTGCTCGCCCAGGCGCAGATGGACCTGAAGCGCTATCAGGATGCCTGGGCCAAGAACGCCATTCCCAGGCAGACCCTCGACGATCAGGAAAAGATCGTTCTTCAGTACCAGGGCACCGTCAAAGCCGATCAGGGCACGCTGCAGTATGACCAGGTGCAGTTGGCCTTCACCAATATCACTGCGCCCATCACCGGCAAGGTCGGTCTTCGCCTGGTCGATCCCGGCAACCTGGCCACCGGCTCCAGCAACACGCCGCTGGTCGTTATCACCCAGATTGAGCCCATCACCGTCGTCTTCACCATCCCTGAAGACAACGTAAGCCAGCTGCAACAGCAAATGCTCGCCAACCATGCGCTCACCGTCGAAGCTCTGGATCGCTCCGAACAGACCAAACTCGCCTCCGGCAAGCTCATCAGCACCGACAACCAGATCGACACCACCACCGGTACCCTCAAACTGCGCGCCCTGTTCGACAATAAGAACGACGCCCTCTTCCCCAACCAGTTCGTCAACGCGCGCCTGCTGCTCCAAACCCTGCACAATGTTGTTCTGATCCCCTCCTCGGCCATTCAGCACAATGCCGGTCAGTCTTATGTCTTCCTGATTCAGAACGGCGTGGCCCATATGCGCAACATCAAGCCCGGCGTCAGTGAGGCAGCGGAGACCGAGGTCGAAGGGCTGAATGCCGGCGATGTGGTCGCCGACAGCAGCTTTGAAAAATTGCAGGACGGCTCCAAAATTGTTATTGCCAAGCAAAACCTGCTGCCGGCGAATAATGAGAGCGATGCCCCGTGAGCCCGTCTCGCCCATTTATTTTGCGGCCGGTCGCAACCTCCTTGCTGATGGCCGCGATCATGCTCGTAGGGATCGTTGCCTACACGCAGTTGCCGGTCTCTGCCCTGCCCCAGGTGGACTACCCGACCATCCAGGTGCTCACCTTTTATCCCGGCGCCAGCCCCGACGTGGTCGCCACCACCATCACCGCACCGCTGGAACGGCAGTTCGGCGAGATGCAGGGCCTCAGCCAGATGACCAGCACCAGCTCCGGCGCGACCTCGGTCGTGGTGCTGCAGTTCAATCTCTCGCTCAGCATCGATATCGCCGAACAGGAAGTACAGTCGGCCATCAACGCCTCGCAAAGTTTCCTGCCCGCGAATCTCCCCGCACCGCCGATCTATAGCAAGACCAATCCAGCCGACGCGCCCGTGCTCACCCTGGGCATCACTTCGACCACCATGCCCCTCTCCAAAGTGGAGGATCTGGTCGACACCCGCCTGGCCCCGAAAATCTCACAGCTCAACGGCGTCGGCCTGGTCAGCATCAGCGGCGGCCAAAAACCCGCGGTGCGCATCCAGGTGAACCCGGCGCAGCTGCAGGCCTACGGCATCGACCTCGAAGCCGTGCGCACCGCCCTGCTTGCCGCCAGCGTCAACCAGGCCAAAGGCAACTTCGACGGTCCGCGGCAGGATTACCAGATCAACGCCAACGATCAGCTGATCACCAGCAGCGACTACAAAGATGTGGTCATCGCCTATCGCAACAATGCGCCCGTCTTTCTCCATGACGTGGCCAATGTCATCGACAGTGTAGAGAACACCAAGCAGGCCGCCTGGATGAACCAGACCCCGGCTGTCATCCTCAACGTCCAGCGCCAGCCCGGCGCCAATACCATCTCTGTGGTCAAGAGCATTCAATTGCTCATGCCCACGCTGCAGGCCAATCTCCCCAAGGGCATCGAAGTCACCACCCTTACCGATCTCACCACCGACATCAAGGCCTCGGTGGCCGACGTGGAATTTGAATTGATGCTCACCATCGCGCTGGTGGTGATGGTGATCTTCGTCTTCCTGCGCAACATCTACGCCACCATCATCCCCAGCGTCGCCGTGCCGC
Organism: uncultured Acidobacteriaceae bacterium; assembly: GCA_963834445.1. Classification (GTDB taxonomy): domain Bacteria; phylum Acidobacteriota; class Terriglobia; order Terriglobales; family Acidobacteriaceae; genus PALSA-350. Next base: position 401,171 of record CAWIBU010000007.1, on the reverse strand, counting down.
TCTCGATCGTCGGCACCTTCGCCGCCATGTATGGCCTGGGCTACTCGCTCGACAACCTCTCGCTCATGGCGCTCACCATCTCCACCGGCTTCGTGGTCGATGACGCCATCGTCATGATCGAGAACATTTCCCGCTATCTCGAAGAAGGCGAACCGCCCATGCAGGCGGCGCTCAAGGGCGCGGAGCAAATCGGCTTCACCATCGTCTCCCTCACCGTCTCGCTGATCGCCGTGCTCATCCCCCTGCTCTTCATGGGCGACGTCGTCGGCCGGCTGTTCCGCGAGTTTGCCGTGACCCTGGCCGTCACCATCATCATCTCCGCGGTGGTCTCGCTGACCCTGACCCCGATGATGTGTTCGCGCATCCTCAAACACAATCCCGAAGAGAAACAGGGCCGGTTCTACCGGGCGTCGGAGCACGTGTTCGAGCGCATGATCGCCTTCTACGGCCGCACCCTGAAGGTGGTGTTACGTTTCCAGGGGCTCACCCTGCTGGTCGCGGTCGGCACGCTGGTGCTGACCATTTTTCTCTACATCGTCATCCCCAAGGGGTTTTTCCCGGTGCAGGATACAGGCGTGATCCAGGGCATCTCGCAGGCGCCCGCCTCCATCTCCTTCCCCGCCATGGCGCATCAGCAGCAGGAGCTGGCCAGCATCATTCTCAAAGACCCGGCGGTCGAGAGCCTGTCTTCGTTCATTGGCGCGGACGGCACCAACACCACCCTCAACAGCGGCCGCATGTCGATCAACCTCAAGCCGCTTAACCAGCGTGATCTCAGCGCCTCCGATGTCATCCGCCGGCTTAACAACTCGCTTGCCCCGGTCAACGGCATCAAGCTCTACATGCAGCCGGTGCAAAACATCTCGGTCGATGACCGCGTCAGCCGGACGCAATATCAATACACGCTCGAAGATCCCGACGTAGCCGAACTGGATCTCTGGACCAACCGATTCGTGGACAAGCTCAAGCAATTGCCCTCGCTCGAAGATGTCGCCACCGATCAGCAGACCGGGGGCCTGACCGTCTCCTTAGCCATCGACCGGGTCTCGGCATCGCGCCTGGGCATCGCGCCCGCGACCCTCGATCAAACCCTCTACGATGCCTTCGGCCAGCGCCAGATCAACACCATGTACACCCAGCTCAACCAGTACCACGTGATCCTCGAAGCCAAGCCGAGCTTTACCCAGGATCCCAAGCGGCTGGACAAGATATATATCCAGGGCGCCGCCTCGTCGTCCGCCTCGGGGGCGGCGGCCAGCACGTCCTACTCCGCGTCTGCCTCGGCAACGGCCGGCTCGAACGCCACCACGACCTCCGCCGTCTACACGCCCTCATCGGGAATCCTGACGCCGCCGGTGGGCGCGCTGGCCCCCAGCACGAGCACCAGTTCGAACGCCAATTTCAGCACCAGTTCCAGCCCCAGTAATGCTGTCCCGCTCGGAGCTTTCGTTCACATCCAGCCGGGCACCGAATCGCTCTCCATCAACCACCAGGGGCAATTCCCCTCCGTCACAGTTTCCTTTAACCTGGCTCCCAACGCCGCCCTCGGCCGGGCCATCGACGACATCAACAAAGTGGTCAAAGACCTTAACCTGCCACCCAGCGTGCAGTACGGCTTCCAGGGAACGGCGGCTTCGTTTGAGAACTCGCTGTCCAACGAGGCGCTGCTGATTCTCGCCGCCCTGGTCACCGTGTATATCGTGCTCGGGGTGCTATACGAAAGCTTTGTTCATCCCATCACTATCCTCTCCACCCTGCCCTCGGCAGGCGTGGGTGCGTTGCTGTCACTGATTTTGTTCCACCAGAATCTGAGCGTGGTCGCCATCATCGGTATCATCCTGCTGATCGGGATCGTCAAGAAAAACGGCATCATGATGGTCGATTTCGCGCTCGAAGCCGAGCGCCAGCGCGGCCTCAATGCGACTGATGCGATTTATGAGGCCTGCCTGCTGCGCTTTCGCCCCATCATGATGACCACAATGGCGGCTCTACTGGGCGGTATTCCACTGGCCTTCGGAACCGGCATCGGGTCTGAGCTGCGCCGGCCGCTGGGCATCGCCATGGTTGGCGGCCTGCTGTTGAGCCAGGTGCTCACCCTGTACACCACGCCGGTTATTTACATTTTCTTTGACAACCTTGCGCAACGCTTCTCCGGCGCTCCTGGCCGCAGCGGCGCAGGACCAGAACCACAGCCGGCAGGCACGGCATGAGCCTGACCCTATGAGCTTGTCGAGCCCCTTCATCCGGCGCCCGGTGGCCACCACTCTGCTGACGGTCGCCATCGCCATCGCCGGCGGCATCGCGTTCAACGTGCTGCCCGTTTCTCCGCTGCCCCAGGTTGACTTTCCTACCATCTCGGTCTCTGCCGGCCTGCCTGGAGCGAGCGCCGAGATCATGGCGTCGTCGGTGGCCACCCCGCTCGAGCGCCAGTTCGGCCATATTGCCGGGGTGAGCGAAATGACCTCGTCGAGCTCGCTCGGCAGCACCAACGTGACCCTGCAATTCGACCTCAACCGTAACATCGACGCTGCCGCGCGCGATGTTCAGGCCGGCATCAATGCCGCCCGCACCTACCTGCCCGCCAACCTGCCCTCCAACCCCAGCTACCGTAAGGTGAACCCGGCCGACTCGCCCATCATGATCATCGGGCTCACCTCGGACAAGTACGACAAGGAGGCGATGTATGACTCCGCCTCGACCATCATGGAGCAGAAGCTCTCGCAGATTCAGGGCGTGGGCCAGGTCAGTGTCGGGGGCGCTTCCTATCCCTCGGTACGAATCGATGTGGATCCGCCACAGTTGAATCGTTACGGCATCACCATGTCCGCCGTCCAGCGCTTGCTGAGCCTGCAAAACTCCGACCTCGCGCGCGGCCAGATCTCCAATGGAGCCGTCACCGCCGACATCGTCGCCAACGGCCAGATCTCCAAAGCCGATGAGTACAAGCCGCTCATCGTGGGCTATCACAACGGCCTCGCCGTCCACCTTTCCGACGTGGCCAACGTGCAGGATTCGGCGCAGAGCATCCGTACCGGCGGGTACCTCAACGGCATCCCTTCGGTAACCGTAATCATTTTTCGCCAACCCGGCGCCAACATCATCCAGACCAACCAGCGCATCCGCGACCAGCTCCCCTTCCTCGAAGCCGTGATGCCGAAGGGGATCAAGACCACCGTGGTGCTCGACCGCACCACCACCATCAAGGCCTCGCTGCACGACGTTGAATCTTCGTTGATCATCTCCGTCGTGCTGGTGATCCTGGTGGTCTTTGTCTTCCTCCGCAACGGCCGCGCCACCCTTATCCCGAGTGTCGCGGTCCCGGTATCGCTGATCGGCACCTTCGCCGTGATGTACGTGCTGAACTACAGCCTGGATAATCTCTCGCTGATGGCGTTAACCATCTCCACCGGCTTCGTGGTCGACGACGCCATCGTGGTCATGGAAAACATTTCCCGTTATCTGGAGATGGGGATGGCGCCGGCCGAGGCAGCGCTCAAGGGCGCAAAGGAAATCGGCTTCACCGTGCTCACCATGAGCACCTCGCTGATCGCTGTCTTTATCCCACTGTTGCTGATGGGCGGCATTGTCGGCCGGCTATTCCGCGAGTTCGCCGTTGTGCTCTCCACCGCCATCATCGTCTCCATGGTTATCTCGCTCACCACCACGCCGATGATGTGTGCCTACCTGCTCAAACCCCATGACGCGGAAAAGCACGGGCGTTTGTATCGCGCCAGCGAGCGCTTCTTCGAGGGGATGCTGAGCGTCTATCGCCACTCGCTGCTGTGGGTTCTGGACAACTCCGGTTTGATGCTGGTGGTGCTGCTGCTCACCATCGCGTTGAACGTGGTGCTGATCATCAAGATTCCCAAGGGCTTCTTTCCCCAGCAGGACACCGGGGCCATGGTCGGCGGCGTGCGCGGACCCCAGGACGCGTCTTTCGGGGTGATGGACAACTCCATCAAAGCCCTGGTGAAGGTGGTTAAATCAGATCCCGGGGTGGCCAACGTGAATGCCTACATCGGCGGCGGGGGCGGCGGCACCAACGGCGGCTTTATGTATGTGGCGCTCAAGCCGCTCGAGGAGCGCAAGGTGGGCGTAGAGGAAATCATGGCCCGCCTGCGCCCCAAGCTGAACCGCCTGCCTGTGGCCTCCGTTTTTCTACAGGCCGCGCAGGATCTGCGCATCGGCGGCCGCGGCAGCAGTGCCCTCTACCAATACACGCTACAGGCCGACAACTTCGCCGACCTCGCCAAGTGGGGCCCCATCCTGCTGGAGCAAATGAAGCGGATTCCCGGCTTGCAGGATGTGAATAGCGACCAGCAAAACGGCGGCCTCGAAGAAGTGCTGAATTACGACCGGGTCACCGCCGCCCGCCTCGGCCAGACCCCCAGCTCGCTCGACTCGGCGCTGTACAGCGCCTTTGGCCAGGCCGAAGTGTCGGTCATTTACACCCAGCTCAACCAGTACTACGTGGTGCTCGAGGTGGCCCCACGCTACTGGCAGTCGCCGGCCGGGCTAAACTTTATTTACCCCGGCGCTTCGGCCAACAAGGTCATCCCCATCCGCGCGGTCAGCACCTCTAAAGCCGGCACCACGCCGCTGCAGGTGAACCACACCGGCGTATTTCCTTCGGTCACGGTTTCGTTTAATCTCGCCCCCGGGCTGTCGCTCAGCGATGCCACCCTGTTGATCAGCCAGATGCAGACCCGGCTGGGCATGCCCTCGACCATCCACGGCTTCTTCGCCGGAACCCTGCAGGCCTACCAGGAATCGCTGAGCACCGAGCCGATGCTGGTCTTTACTGCGCTGCTGACGGTCTACATTGTGCTCGGCATCCTGTATGAGAGCCTGGTGCATCCGCTCACCATCATCTCGACCCTGCCCCCGGCCAGCGTCGGCGCCATGCTGGCGCTGCTGGTGTTCAAAAACGATCTCAACGTCATCTCTATCATCGGCATTGTGCTGCTGATCGGGCTGGTGAAGAAGAACGCCATCATGATGATCGACTTCGCGCTGGTGGCCGAACGCGACCACGGCAAGAGCACCACGGACGCGATTTTCGAGGCCTGCATGCTGCGCTTCCGGCCTATTATGATGACCACGATCGCGGCCCTCTTCGGGGCCCTCCCGCTGGCCTTTGGCACCGGGACTGGCTCGGAGCTGCGCCGTCCCCTAGGCATTACCATCGTGGGCGGCCTGATCGTCAGCCAGATGTTGACGCTCTACACCACCCCGGTCATCTACTTGTACATGGATCGCCTGCGCCTGCGCGCGCTGGGAAAACACCACGACACCTTCCACGCCGAACCGGAAGGAGCAGTTTAGACTCTATGCAGCGAATGAAGAATCAGCAAAACCATTTCGGCGTGCTCGGGTGTGCCCTGGTGTCCGCGATCCTGGCCGGCTGCACCGTGGGCCCCAAGTACCATCCACCCGCGATTCAGCCGCCGCCCCCTGCTTATAAGGAAGCGCCGACGGCCACCACCACCTCGCAAAATCCCGACGATGGCACCTGGCTGCCGGCCCAGCCCGCGGACGCGAAGATCCGCGGCGACTGGTGGGCCATCTTCAATCAACCCGAGCTGAACGACCTCGAAAGTCAACTGAACATTAACAACCAGAACATCAAGCTTTACTTTGAGAACTTCATGCAAGCCCGTGCCCTGGTGCGGATAGCGCGTGCTCAGTACTTCCCCACCATCTCCGTCGGCCCCTCCTACAGCCGCTCGCGTTCCTCGGGAAATCTGAGCAACACGGCCAACGCGAACACGGGAAGAACGTCCCAAATCTACTCGCTGCCGCTCGACGTCTCCTGGACGCCCGACCTGTTCGGCCGCATTCGCAACCAGGTGCATGCGGCGCAATTCACCGCCCAGGTCAGCGCTGCCGATCTGGAGAACGAGCGCCTGATCGAGCAGGCCGATTTGGCCGATTACTACTTCGAGATCCGTGGCCAGGACGCATTGATCAAGCTCTACACCCAGACCGTCGCCAACTATCAGAAGTCCCTCGATCTGACCCAGGCGCAATACGACACAGGCGTTGGCGATCAACTTTCGGTAGTGGAAGCGCAAACCACCCTGCGCTCTGCCCAGGCTTCCCTGACCAACCTTGGCATCCTGCGCGCGCAGTACGAGCACGCCATCGCCGTGCTGATTGGAAAATCGGCCTCGGACTTTTCCTTGCCCTCTTTGCCCATCACCACGGCGCCGCCGCCGATCCCGATCGGCATGCCTTCTCTGCTATTGCAGCGCCGGCCCGACGTCGCGGCTGCGGAGCGCACCATGGCGTCGGCCAACGCCAACCTGGGTGTGGCCTACACCGCCTTCTACCCCTCGCTCACGCTTTCCGCAGGCGGGGGGTTTGAGAGCTCGCTCTTCAAACACATCGCCGACTGGCCCAGCCGCTTCTGGTCGGTCGGCCCGAGCTTCTCGCAGCCCATTTTCAATGCCGCGCTCAGCGCCGAGCTGCATCAATACGTCGCTATCTACAACGCCGATGTCGCCAGCTATCGGCAAACCGTGCTCACTGCCTTCCAGCAGGTCGAGGATTATCTGGCGGAGACGCGGATACTTTCTCAGCAGATCCAGCAGCAGCGCCTCGCGGTCGACTCGGCGCAGAACGCGCTCAACCTGGAGATGGGCCGCTATCAAACCGGCATCGATCCCTATATCAATGTGGTCACGCTGCAGAACACGCTCTTCAGCAACCAGCAAACCCTCACCAGCCTGCAAATCAATCAAATGACCGGGGCGATCCAGTTGGTGGAAGCCTTAGGCGGTGGTTGGGATACCACGCAGCTGCCCACGCCTGCGCAGGTGACGGCCGCGCCCAGCAAGGCCGACTCGAAGATTCAGCAGTAGCTTAAAACCCCGGCCTGTTCGCGCGAATCCGCGCCGAGAAGTCAGGGTCATTATTAGCTGCGTGGGCCGCGGGATTGATCCACGCGCGCTGCTTGAGTTGCTCGAACGGCAAGCCGCCGGTGACCAGCATGCCATGTTCGTACGCCATTGCATCCGCCTTGCCGTTGAGTAAAATCCGCCAGTCCCAGGGCTGGCTCTTCATGCTTTGCAGCGTATAGATCTCCGTGGTGCAGTTATGGGTGATGGCGTTATACCAAGCCGGATGCTCGTGTAGATGATTCGTCAGAGCGATGTAATTGAGGAACAGCGATCGCGCAAACGCCGGCGTCGCCGTGGTGTGGAAGAGGTACAGGTCTTCGCCGTGGCGATAATTCGTGCGCAGGCGAACCAGGTCCCGCTCGTCGCTGACGACGGAGATGAGCGTGTACTGGCGAAAGAATCCCAACAGCGCGGAATAGGTTTGGCCCGTCTGTTTGCGTGTTTCGAGGGAGAAGGCGACGTGGCCTGAGCCGCGCACGTCGAAGCTGAGGATGGTATGCGCGATCAGCGGAGAGCCCCAATAATTCATAAACAGGTCGACCCCGTCGATCTGGTTCAGGTCCACTGTCCTGGTCAGCCACTGACAGGTGTAATCGAGTTCCGCGCGGTAGTCGCACTGGCGAAAGTTATGGATGGTGACCAGGTTGCCCTGCACGTCTGCCCAGGCCATCCGCGAGACGTCCGCCTGCCATCGGCCAACGTTCGAAGGCTTGAGCGTAAGCCACCAGCCGAGCACCAGCGCGAAGCAAAGCAAGCAGCCCAGCAGTTGCGATAACACCCGTCCGCGCAAGCGAAAGAGCACCAGCCCGACTGCCGCCAGGTAAACCACCACCGTAGCCCAATGGAACGGCAGGTCGATCACCAGCGCCATCACCGCCCAGGCGCTCGTCAACAAAACAAGAAGATACCCAAACCACCGCGCGACTCTATGCTCACCAGCCAAAATCGACCTTTCCGAGAACCCGGCTAACGCTCAGTCAACCCAACCACAGATCAAACCCTCTGTCCCAACCACCCATCTCCGGGTGCCCCATATCTCGCTCGTTTTTTGCGAGATGTGGGATACCACCGCGCTAACCCTCTAGCCTTGTCTTGACAACTGAGGTCCAGGAGAGAGGATCGTGGTATCCCACATCTCGCAAAAAACGAGCGAGATATGGGGCACCCGGAGATGGGTGACCGGGACAGAGGTTAAAAGGCCATGGTACGCGGGGTTATCTTCACTCGGCCTTGCTCGCCGGTCTCGTAATACCGGTAGCTGGACCAACGCCAGTCTTCCGGTTTCTCCACCAATCCCCGCTTCACCGGATTGGCATGCATATAACGGAGCTTCTCCGCCACCTTACGTTGCGAGAACACGTTGAAATCATAGTAGCGTGCCAGCCAAAACGGGCGTTGCACCAATCTCTTCGAAACCGCCAGCTTCAACGCCTGCAAGCCAACCGAGAGCAAACTGTTGCTGGGCTCGCTCAGCAAGAGATGCACATGTTCCGGCATGATCACGTATCCAATCACATCCATTTCATATCGGAAGCAGGTACGTACCCATGCATCTTCGAACAAGTCCCGAGGCGTCGCGTCGCCCAAATAGCCCCGCCGCGCAAAGCAACTGAACGTGACAAAGTGCAGCTCCCCCGCCTCCTGCCCCCGTTCCAAACCAACCACCATCCCGGCATCTTACAATCGAGAGGACAGGAGCCACCCATTCCCACCATATCGCTAGCCTCGGTCCTCGAAACCAGCACCCTGCGTCTGGACGACGTCGCCACCCACGCCCCCGGCCCGCGCGGCCTGCTGCCCATTACCCCCGAAATGCTGCTCACCGCGCCCTCCGGCAATCTCTTCGGCCTTAGCCAGAACGCCGGCATGGGCTGGGAACCACAAAAGCTGCTGGGCAAAGAGGTCCTCATCCTCAGCACCCATGGCGGCTTGCGCGCACCCGACGGCACCCCCATTGCGCTCGGTTTTCACACCGGTCACTGGGAATTGGGCGCGCTGGTCGCCGAAGCCGCCATCACCCTCAAGAGCCTCGACGCAGTGCCCTTCGCCGGAGCGTGCACCGATCCCTGTGACGGGCGCACCCAGGGCACTACCGGCATGCTCGACTCACTCCCCTTCCGCAACGACGCCGCCATCGTGCTGCGCCGCCTCATGCGCTCCCTCCCCACCCGCATGGGCGTGATCGGCATCGCTACCTGCGACAAGGGTCTGCCGGCCATGATGATGGCCCTCGCCGCCGCCGGCGAACTGCCCACCATCCTCATTCCCGGCGGCGTCACCCTGCTCCCGGAATCAGGCGAAGACGCCGGCAAGGTACAAACCATCGGCGCCCGCTACGCGCAAAATCAGATCACCCTCGAAACCGCGGCCGAAATGGGCTGCCGTGCCTGCGCCACACCCGGCGGAGGATGCCAGTTCCTCGGCACCGCCGCCACCGCCCAGGTCATCGCCGAGGCCCTGGGCATGGCGCTGCCCCATACCGCGCTCGCTCCCTCCGGCGCGCCCATCTGGCTGGACGCCGCCCGCCGCTCCGCCAGCGCTATCCTGCGGCTGAACCAACTGCAATTGGGAACCCGCGACATTCTCACCCAAGCCTCGCTCGAAAACGCCATGGTGGCCCACGCCGCCTTCGGGGGATCTACCAACTTACTGCTGCATCTCCCGGCTATCGCCTACTCCGCCGGCCTCAAGCGCCCCGTCGCCGAAGACTGGGCTGCCCTGAACCGGAAAGTCCCGCGCCTGGTCGATGCCCTGCCCAACGGACCGCGCAACTTCGCTACCGTGCAAGTCTTTCTGGCCGGCGGATTACCTGAAGTCATGCTTCACCTTCGTCGGGCCGGATTATTGAATATAAAGGTGAAAACCGTCTCCGGGGAAAGCCTCGACCATTGCCTCGACTGGTGGCAGGACAGCCCCCGCCGCCACGCGCTGCGCAAGAACTTGCTCGAGCGCGACGGCATCGATGCGGACGACGTAATTATGGATCCCGACCGGGCACGGTCCCGCGGCCTTACCCCCACCGTCTGCTTCCCCGTCGGCAACCTCGCGCCCGAGGGCTCGGTGGTCAAGAGCACGTCGATTGATCCGTCGTTGATCGATAGCGACGGGGTCTTTCGCCACCTCGGTCCGGCCCGCGTCTTCGTCTCCGAATCCTCCGCCATCCAGGCCATCAAGAACGGCGAGATTCAACCGTACGACGTCATCGTGCTGGTATGCGGAGGCCCCGCCGGCGCCGGCATGGAAGAGATTTATCAGGTGACCTCGGCGCTCAAATGGCTGCCCACCGGCAAACACGTCGCCCTGCTCACAGACGCCCGTTTCAGCGGCGTCTCCACCGGCGCCTGCCTGGGCCACATCTCTCCCGAGGCGCTCGCCGGTGGCCCCATCGGCAAGCTGCTGGAGGGCGACCAAATCGAAATTGTGATCGATCGCGAGAAGCTGACGGGAACCGTCAACCTGGTCGGCGATGCCCACGGCCGCTTCAGCGCGGAAGCAGGCGCCAGCCGGCTGGCCGCGCGTCCCCCGCGCGCCGATCTCAAGCCCCATCCCGCGCTGCCGGCGGACACCCGCTTGTGGGCCGCGCTGGTGCAGGCCAGCGGAGGCGTCTGGGGCGGCTGCGTCTACGACGTCGACGCCATCGTCGCCCGACTGCAAGCGGGCGTCCCGAAATAGCGCAATCTCATTTGCTCGACGATTACGCCGATAGCGATCAATGAGACCAGCCCGATGACTAACACAGCTACCCGACTTCCGGCCGCCGAATACGCCGCAACGGTCAAACCCAGACCCAGTCAATCGGGCTCAAGGTCGCGCCCGGGTGTGGTGCTGGTCTTGACCGCATCAGAAAACATGCAGGCTGACCATGTCTTCTACTTTGCCTCGTGGAGCTATCTGCGTGAGCGCCTGCGCGTGTTTGGATTTGCCACCGCAACCGAACTCGATACCGCCGACGTGCGCCTCTACACCGGCAAGCAGCCTTACCTGTTTTCCAACCGCCGCTGGGAAGCTCCGCTTATAGACGCGCTCGACCTGAACAGCGCCGAAACTCAGTAGGCATCCCCGGGAGCGGCTTCGACGGAGATCCGGGTCTTCATGCGGTGGGTGGCGCCCGCCGCCAGATCGACTGCGCAGGCACGCATGTTGCTGGCCTCAACACAGGCCATCGTCTGCCACTCGTCGTCGCCCAGGTCGGCCATCGTCTGAGCGCCGGTACTCCAGGGATTCCACACCACGGTGCTGCGTGAATCTTGCTTGTCGACCCGGATACGCCGACGCAAAACCGGGTCCGCCATTTCAACTGCATGCGTGGTGTCGAGGTAAGCGCGATCGGTCTGCGCGGTAAACACGATGTCTCCCGCTTGCCGCTTTTCGCGATTCCCATCCGTGTTATCGAGATAGGTCACTCCGTCGAGTCCGCGAATGCGCAGCGCGGCCGCCGCACCTACCCGGTAATACGTATGCAGCGCTTCTTCGAAGCGAAGCGGCTCGCTGCCGGTGTTCGTCATCGCCAGCTCTTGTTCGAGCACCGGGCCAATGCGCAGCCGGTGGACCAGGTGAAACGTGTGTGGCCACCACGCCAGGGTGCCCGCGTCGCTGCTGGTCGATAACGTAACCGTGACGAATTCTGCGTCCTGCGCGACGGAGTCAAGCTGCCACGCTTTGGTGCGCACGACCCCATGTGACGGCGCTTTCGGATCATCGAGCTTATTGCGAAACCAGGGAAAGCAAACCGGAATTCCCCCGCGGATCGCCTTTCCCTCGGCCCACGAGGACTGCTCGCTCAGGAAGATCACTTCCTCCTGCCCAGCCGGCCGCCACGAAGTAAGGTGCGCGCCGTGCAGATAGACTTCCGCCGCAGCCGCCGGCGTGTCGATCCGCACACAAGGCAACCCGCCATGACCACTCACCACATCGTTCATGCAAGTCTCCAATCCGAAGCCAACCTTGATCGAAGCATTTCAAAAAAGCAGGTCCATCCACTGCGCTACGCTTCGGTTGGGATGACAAATTTGTTGGGGGGGCGAGGCCAAAAGACAGATCGCTTCGCTCGTTCCTTCCATCCTTGGCTTGGCGCCGGCAAGTTCAGTGACGAATGAACGAGCTGAGCGCTTGCTTTTTAAGTCCGTCCCCCAAACAAATTTGTCATCGCGACGTAGCGAAGTGGAGGGACCTGCTTCCTGCCCGGCGCCCAATCAAATCCCAAAGCGGAAAATCCGGTCTACCGCCCCACCACTTCCAGTAAAACACTGTCGGCACCGCTGAGCTTACCCGCGGCGTCATCCCAATGCAGTTTGGTGACGGTGCTCTTCCCCTGCTCGTACGCATACGTCTTGCCATCATCCGCATACAGGGTAAAGTCAGCACTCGCGCCGGGATAAACCTGCACCTTAGCAAGCTTCTGTAGCTGGCCAGTATTCTCCACCGGCTCTCCCAGCGGCACAATCGACCCAGCGCGCACGAACAAAGGCAGCGTGTCGATCGGAGCATCGACCTTAATCGTCTGCCCCCCGCGCACCCGCTCTTTGGTCCAGTAGTTATACCAATCCGCGCCCGCTGGTAGATATACCATGCGGCTGGTGGCTCCCTGTTCGGTAACCGGAGCCACCAGGAAGGCCGGCCCGAACATATACTCATCCCCCAGGTCCCGCACCTTATCATCCTGGGGAAAATCCATGAACAACGCTCGCATATACGGCGCGCCCGTCTCGTGCGTCTGGTACCCAAGCGAGTAGATATAAGGCATCAACTGATAGCGCAGCTTGAGATACTTCTCGAGAATCGGTTCAGCCTGTTTCCCATACGACCAGACCTCGTTATATCTCCGGCTGCCATGGGTGCGGAAGTTAGGCTGAAAGGCGCCATATTCAAACCACCGCGTATACAATTCCGGGTAATCATCGTAGCCACCCACGTTATCCCGCGCATCGGAAGGGTCGAGCAACGGAGGATGCGCCGGGTGATGCACTGCCGGCAGATACTGCCACCCGCCAATATCATTGCCCCAGTAAGCAATGCCCGAAGCGGTCACATCGAGCCCGGTAGGAATCTGCCGCCGCAACGTATCCCACGTAGGATAGATATCCGAAGACCAAAAGATCGTGCCGTTATGCTGCGCACCGGGATAGGCATCCCGCGATAGGATCAGCGCCCGATGGTCCGGCATATCACGCCGCATGCCATCATAGATGGCCGCCGTGTGAAACAGCGGGTACACATCGAAATACCGCGTGCCCGGTCCGATGGATAAGTAGGCGCCGTTGGGAGGCAAGTCGGGTTCTGTTTCATCGGCCCAGATAGCGTCAAATCCCTTGCTGATGATGTGGTCGCGGATGGTGTCCCAAAACCATCGCCCCGCTGCAGGATTAGTCGTGTCGATATCTGACCCTGCGCGATCATAGGGCAGCCCATCGACTGGCGTGCCATCGGCCAGATGCTCAAACCACCCCTTCTGCAGGACCATGTCGTAGAAGCGCGAACCCTTCTCGAAACGGGGCCACACACTGATCATGGTCTGGATGCCCATCGCGTGCAGTTCTTTGTTCATGGCCACCGGATCGGGCCAGTTCGCCGGCACCATGTCCATTTGTCCCATTTTGCTGTAGTAGAACCAATCCACCACCAGCACATCGATGGGCAGGTGCCGCTGGCGATAACCGTTCGCCACCGCCAGCACTTCCGCCTGGGTGCTGTAACGTTGCTTGCATTGGATAAAGCCATACGCCGCTTTGGGCAGCATGGGGGTCGACCCGGTCAGCAAACGGTAGCCGGAATAGATCTCATCGGTCTTCGCCCCTGCGATCACGAAGAACGAAACCCGGTCGCCCACCTGCGACGTCCACCGTGTCTGCTCATTGAATCCTGGCTGAATGGTGGTCTGTGAAGGATTATCCCAAAGCACTGCATAGCCCTTATTCGTCACCAGCAAGGGCACGCAGAAAGTAGGACCGCCGGTCGCGGTGTAGTTGTTCCAGCATTCGACGGTGTGGCCGCGGTGATCGAGGAAGCCTTCCTGATTCTGGCCCAGGCCGTAGTAGTGCTCGTCCGAGGGTGAAGCGAAGGTGGCGCCTACCTGGTAAAAATCGGCATCGCCGGGGCGCTTGTCATACAGCACGGCGGCGGTGCCGTCTTTATGATTCGGCACCGCCATCGCCCAGCCCTGCATATCCAGTAGTTGCGCGCCCTGCGCCGTGCGGAAGGTGATGTGCGCCCCGGGCGCCGAGCCGTTGAAGTACTTGGCGATGTCCAACTGCGAGTTCATCGGCTTGCCCGATTTGTTGGCGGCCACGGTCACGCTCAGCCGGCCGGACTGGTACGTATCTCCCTGCTCGTTCTGCTGGTGGCTCCAGCCTGCTGGGGAAGGCGCAGCGGTAAAGCCATACCCTGGCCCCGCCAGCGCCGGCTGCCTGAGCAGGCTCAGGGTGACCCGGATGATGTTAGGAGCATACGGTTCGAGGACGATGGTGCTGCCGCCACGGTCCAGCACCAGGCGCGTTTCCTGGGCCGAGCTGGTGGCCGCGACAAGAAAAATCAGAACCAGCAAACGAAACACAACCACCTCCCGAAACCGCACCCATTCTAACTTAGGCGATTCGCGGTGCTTGTGCCCACGGGCAGGTTTTGGTTGCGCGCCAGAAAGGCGTTAAAGCTCTCGCCGCTCTGCGGCTGTTCATGGTGGATAATGCGGCCGTTCACAAAATCGAGCCGTTGGCCGCGGTATAGAGGAGAGTCCGGATCGGCGGCCGCCGCGGCCAGCAGCGTCGCGCGCGCCCGCAACGCGGCACGCCGCACTGCGTCTGCGCTGCACGCAGAACCCTTCGCCGCCACAGAAACATCAACCAACTCACTCCGCAAGTTCAGCGCGTCGGCCACGATCTGGGCGACCATCGTCTCGCTGCCCGTGGGCGAAACGACCGAAACCCGGCCCCCCGGCTCGAAGTGCACCCGCACTGTTGGGGACTGGCCGAAGCCCGCCCGTCCCATCGCAGTCAGCCCAACCAGACCAACCGCACCCGCAACAAAACCACGCCGGTCAAAATGCATGACATTAGTCTAGTGTAGTGCCGCCCTGATAGAGCACTTTATGATCGGCCCCTTCGTCCTAACCACAAAGAGTGAGCACCGATGCTTTTTGGTTAGGACGGAGGCTACACCTCAATTCACCAGGCCGGGATCCGCCAGGTCGTAGACCACCGACGGCGTTTGCGTCTTCTCCCCGAGCACCAGCCGGATCACCGCCAGCAGTTTGTCATTCGCCATCGGCTTCTGGAGAAATGTCTTCGCCCCGGCATTGAGCGCTCGATCCCGATTGCCCACACGGTCGCGCCCGGAGAGCACAACCACCGGAATCGACGACAGCTTGTCGTTCGCCTTTAACCGCTCCAGAACACTGAACCCATCCCCCGCCGGCAGCCCGAGATCAAGAATAATGAGGTCGGGCATGTGCTGGCGCGCCTTGGCGATACTCGCCACACCATCGCCGGCCAATACCACTTCGTAATGGTTCGCGTTCAGCCTTAACTGCAGACCGAGGCGTACATCAGGATCGTCATCGACCACCAGAATTTTCTTTTGGTTCATAACTACCTCTTCCTTCCTGGCAAAGATTACTGATGTGCTCGCGTACCCCGGCCGCTACCCTGGCCACATACGTGTCCATCGACACATATGCGTCTCTGGCAACAGGTGGGGGAAAGCTCTGCGCCACTGCAAACGTGAATTCGCTCGGCTCTAACTCTTTGTGACGAAGGAGTTGACTCAGAATGCGCCTCCCGATACTCTCCGCACCGTGTTCGCGGGTGCAGGCCACCACGAAGAAAAGTTTGCGCTCGTTGGCAGGGTTCAGGTTCGGCAGCAACACATCCGACTCGGGGCGCAGGCATTGCTGCACCACCATGCGCGTGCCCTCTAGTATTTCTTTCGGCACATCCGGGGATCCATCGCGCGCGTCGATCTCGAGCGTGATCACGGCCAGCGTCTCATCCGGCTTCTCCTGCGTCAGGATGGGACTGAGCAGGCCGGTCAGCGAAAACACCGGCAAGGTAAAGAAAAAGCGGCTACCCTTCCCGGGTTCACTGGTTACCCACATCTCGCCCCCCAGCCGCAACACCAGTTCCCTGGCAATGTACAGCCCTAACCCCAGGCCGCGCCGGCCCGCACGGCCAGGATCATCGCTGACCTGGTAGAGGTGCTCGAAAATGCGTTCCGTTGCCTCAGGGCTGATGCCGCAGCCCGTATCAGAAACCTCGACCAGCAGAAAACCTTCGCGCTTTTGCTGCACGCTCGCCTGCACCTGCACGGCTCCCCCGGCCGGGGTAAACTTCATCGCATTGTCGAGCAGAATGGTCATGATCTGCCGCACCCGGGTTCCATCTGCATAGGCGCATGGCAAGCTCGGCAAGGGCACGAAGGAGAGGCTTATCTCTTTCTCGATCGCCACCCCTTGCAATGTATCCACGGCGTAGCTGATGGCCTCATTCACTGCGATCGGCTGTAACTCGATACTGAGCTTGCCCGACTGCGCCTGCGTGACCTCGAGCAAATCTTCAATCATGGATTGCAGTTGGCGCACGTTGCGCAAAATGATCTGCAGGTAGTCGCCTTGTTGCGCAGAGACTTCCCCAGCCAACCCGTCGGCAATAATCGTGCTGAAGGAATAAATAGAGGTGAGGGGCGAACGCAGCTCATGCGATACGTGGGAGAGAAAATCGTCCCTCATCTGCAACTCATGCGCCCGCATAACGTCGGCTTCTTCACGCATGCGATTGCGCTCAATCGCGTAGCGCAGCGCCCGGGGCAGGGCGCGGTTCTCAATCTGGCCCTTGATCAAATAGTCCTGCGCGCCTTCTTTAAAGGCTTCTGCGGCTAACTGCTCGTCTTCGAGCCCGGTCAGTACAATGATCGCTACCCCCGGGGCCGCGGCACGGGCGCGGCGCAGGGTATCCAGTCCATGACCATCGGGCAAACCCATATCGAGAAGCACGATGTCGACACCGCCGGCGGCGAGGTGTACCTCCGCATCGTGCATGCGCGTAAGATGGGTTAACACAATGCTGCCGGGACGTTCCTTACTGAACATCTCCCGCAACAGGCGAGCATCCCCCGCGTTATCTTCGACCAGCAGCACCTGTAAGGACTTCTTGTTTTTGGCTATTTCAAAGTCCCGGATCATAGAATTTCAAACCAGTTAATCGACATCATCACCGGCACGGCCCGCGACGGCGTCGGGTTATAGTTGCCGGCAAAGGGGCCAACCGAAGTGGGTACACTGGTATCGCGGAAGCTTGCTGCCAGCGTCCAGACATTTCCATCCACGGAGTAATACGCGCTGTACACGCTGGCGGCACGGGCGATGCGCAGGTACATGGGGCTGGCATACTCGCTGAAGACAGCATCGTTAAACACGGTTGCCGCCACGCCACCTGTGACCGTGTGGGCGCTGAGCGAAATGTTTTTTCCATCGGTCACCAAAGCAAAGGTGATGAAGTTTTTATCGTCGGCCAGCACCATCAGGCCTCGGCTGGTTCCTGTATCGGTCGCGACGACCGGGGAATCGATCTTGATGGAAACATCAAAGTCCACATTTCCGATGGGCTGCACCACCCGCACCGCCTGGTTCGCCGGCATCAGTGCATCGTGGTTGCTGCCGCCAGGGATATTTAAAAACAAATGAGCATTGGCAACCGAAACTGTTCCCCCGACGGGGGCGACGACTGCCCACATCGGCCCCGGGAAACTGCTGGAGAGTGGCACACCGGTGTCAGATGCGGCAACGCTCGCCTTGCCCGCTGACCCGGCCAGAACCATGGCCGACAAAACCACGAGAGCATGGATATGGTATGAACTCATTTTATGCATAACTCGTACTCTCCGCCGCTTGCCTTGTTGTCACTATCTACTCTTACTTCCTGAGTAACACTTACCCTTGCTATGCATTACTGAAGTGCTCGCTCACTGCAACACGTCAAACCAGTTCACAGACATGACGACCGGCACCGCGTCTGCCGGATTACTGTTGTGATTACCGGCGAAGGGCCCGACCCAGGTGGTAGGCGTGGTGTCGGTGAAGCTGGCCGCCTGCGTCCAACTCACTCCGTCGATGGAATAGAGCGCCACGTACGCACTCCCTGTTCTGGTCAGGCGCAAATACATGGGATTCTGATAAGAACTGAAGTCCGCATCATCCAGGACCGTAGTCAACCCGCCATTAGCGGCCAACTCCGCGCCCAGGCCGATTTTCGTTCCGTCGGTGGTCAGCGCGAACGTCATAAAACTCCCGCCGTCGCCAAGCACCATCAAACCCTGACTAGTATTGGCGTCGCCGGCAAACAAGGGAGAGTCAATCTTGATGGCCACGTCGAAATCCTGATTGCCAATGGCTTGCACTACACGGACGGCCTGGTTGTTGGCCAGCAGTGCGTCATGATTCGCACCTCCGGGAACCCCCAGGAAGAGATGTGAGTTTGAAATTGAAGCAGAACCTCCGGCAGGTGTCATCAAACGCCAGAAAGGTCCCAGAAACGTGTCCGGCAAAGCAGCGCCCGCAGCCGCAGGCACAGAACTCGGCGTCGCGGGCTCGGCATTCGAAGCTGGCGGAACGGGCACGGCCGCCGCCTCCATAGCCGGCGCCACCATGGGGGAGGCTGGCAACGGGGCAGCAGCGACCCCCGCCTTGACCGCTGGTTTCGGTACAGTCCCCACCGTGACCGTCCAGGGAGATACGCCCACTGCCCCGACCATCGCCTCTACGTTGACTATGCCATTCCCCACCGCCGTCGCGTGGCCCCGGCTACTGATCTTGGCTACCAGGTGATTGCTGGTATTCCATGCCGTCACCTTGTTACCCTGTGCGTCGGGTAGAAGACCTGATGTGCCATCGGAGTATGTTCCGTAGGCAGTGAACTGCAAAGTGCTGCCGGGTGTCATGGCATTGCTGCTTGCCGTCGCGCTCAGATAGCCGCCGACCAGAACACGACCCCGCGGCGCCTGCGATGAGCCGGCAGTCGCAGTCACCACGTTGCTAGGTACGTAGCCAAAAGAAGGAAACACGATCCCCTGATTCGCACCCTGACCCCACGCTGCGATCGCCTTCACCGTCGCACCTGAGACAACGGTGAAGGGCGCACTATAAACCCGCGAGGTCCCCGCGCTGCCGCCGGGAGGAAAGATTGCCGGTGTACTGCCGTCGGTTGTGTAGAAAAAGGAAAGTCGATGCTTGCTGTCACTATCGCCGATCGACACCGTCGTGCCGGTCATTGCGATCGCCGGCGCCACCGTCGCAATCGCTTTGCTGGTCTGCACCACCGTGTTGGGGCTCAGTACCAGGCCCACATTCGATGAAGACGAATCCTGTTCATAGGTCACGGCATTGCCCATATTCGTCGAGCTGCCTGCCCAGACGTCGGTGCCGGAGAAATAATTGCCGGTAATGGACGCGTTGGTAAATGTTCCCCCGACGGTGATGCCCCAACCCCAACAGCCATAACCAGCGGCGCACGTATCCGCCCCATTGCCTCCCTGGAACAGGTTATTGGTAGCAATGCTGCCCGCGCCCCACAGCTCCAGCCCAATCCCGTAATGAGCACCGGAGCCGCCGATCATCACCGGCACGTTGCCGAGCATCACGTTGTCGTCCACGGTGTGGGTGGGTGCCGCTGAACCGGTCCACTCCGGTATAGACAACTCGAAGGTGTTGAAACCAGGATTGAACGGCTGGTAGAACGCATTGTGGCTATAGGTGTTGACCCCGTTGGTTTCCTGTTGCGCCTCGATCAGAATGCGCGAGTTTCCTTGCATGTTGTTGTTCTCAACATCAATGTTCAGGCTTCCCTGGGATTCCACTTGTTGCTGGGAAAGCTTCAGTCCTTCTTCCGTGAGATTGACGGTGTTATTCGACCAGGTCAGGTAGTTGTTGAATCCGTCGACCCAGGTGGAGGCGCAACCGCCGCCCTGGTCCTCTGTGCCAACGGCGCGAATGGCAGCACAGTTGCTGAAGAACGTATTCCACACAATCGAGATATGCGAGACCCCGGTGGCCGCGGTCATATTCCAATTCTCGCCGGTAAGAAAGATGTTGGCTTCCGAAGAATTCCCGCCCGCCGGAGGATTGTTGTTGTCAAACGCATTCTGCTGGATGGTGATGCCCGACGCCGGATAGTACACCAGGATGCCGCCCTGGGTGCCACTGAAGCGCAGATATTCGATCATGCACCCCTGCGCGCCGGTCAACGAGGTATTGTTACTGTCCGTAGATAGGGCATAGTTGGTACTCACGGCACTCGAGAGAACCGCCGTCGGCAGATTTCTCTGTGTAACCAGGCCAACATTAGGGCCGGTATAGACGGTACCGTTGGAACACGGCAGGGTAATGGTATACGCCAGGTTATATGTGCCCGCGGAGAACACGACCGTATTACCAGGGGCCATGCCTGCCGTGTTGATTATGTTTTGCATCGTGTCCGTACTCGAGCCCGCTTTAACCGTGTAGGTCGTGGCCAGGGCTGGCACGCATGCACTCAAGGCCAACAGAGCGACTACTATCTTCATCTTTGACCTCAGCTCTATTCGCTGAAGCCAATATGTTCCTGTGCGGCGGTTACCAGCAATTACCTGTGCTATGCATTACTCATGTACCCTGCTATCTGACTTAATACACTTAGTTACGAAAATAACAACTATGTAAAGCAGCGTCGCGACATGAATGCAGGTGCCTGCACTCCCGGCCCCGCGACAACTTTTTCATTCCACCTGCCCCGGCGTGCCGGAGGACCGAAGCGAAGCGACCTGTTGTGCCCTCCGGCCCCCCCAACAAAAGCAAGGCATCTGACCCAGCATGATATGTTTGCCAACACACCCTGTGAGGGAAACCATGCTCCGATCTATTACCGCAACCATCCATGGCTGGGCCTACCTCATCACCTTCGTCAGCGGCGGCAGCTACGTCCGCAAAGCAAACCTGCGCCGTCTCGGGAAAAAAACAAAGATCTCCCCCACCGTTTTCTTCAAACACCCGGAGATGATCCAGATCGGCGACCACACCTTCATCAATCATCTCTGCTCAATATGGGCCTCTCCCGGAGGCGCAATCACCATCGGAAGCAACGTACTGCTGGGGCCGAGTACGGCGATCATCTCTTCCAATCACGGCATTGCGCGCGGTGAACTCATCCGTAACCAGCCCGGACGGGACGCGCCCATCACCATCGGCGACGACGTGTGGCTGGGCGCCAACGTGGTCGTCACCGCCGGGGTCTCGATCGGAGCGGGCGCCGTGGTGGGCGCGGGAGCCGTGGTCACCACCGACTTGCCTGCCATGTCCATCTGCGCCGGCGTCCCCGCACGCGTCATTAGTTATCGTCAATAGCTCCGCACGCCTCCATCATCTAAAAAACAATTAATCTCCGCCTGCGCCTTGTTTTAATGCCACCTGCCTACGCTGGTCCCTAAGAAGCGTGAGCCATGGCAAAGCTAAAAGCGGCCCGAGTGTTCGTTCCAGTCCTGCTCTCGGTCACCGCCGCGGCGCAACGCCTGCCCTCCCCCCAATCTGGGGCTGCCTACCCCAATGCAACATTTGCCGTCGGAGGCGCCAATTTACCCTTCCAACCGATTGGCGTCTCCGACCTTATTCGCCTCACCGTCTCCAATTCACCCGAGCTCTCGCAGTCTTTTCGCGTCGACGATCACGGGCAACTGAACCTTCCTCTGCTACAAATGCCGATACCCGCTGAAGGACTTATGCCCGGCGCTCTGCGCGATCACATTGCCGCCGCCCTGCGTGCGCAGCATCTGTTCGTAAGCCCCGTGGTCGACGTCTCCGTCATTGAATATCGCAGTCGCGACGTCACTATCGCCGGCGCCGTCAAAACACCCACTACGATTCAGGAGCTGGGCAACCTGAACATCCTTGCCGCTCTGAGCCAGGCCGGGGGCCTGCTCCCCGAGGCAGGGCCGGAGATTATCGTCGAACCGGCGTCCGGCCGGACCCAGCGGCTTTCCGTGCGAGCGCTGTTTGACGGCCTGCATCCCGAACTCAACATTCCGATTCTCGCCGGCACGCAGATTCGCGTGCCCCAGTGCGAACGCGTATTTGTTGTCGGCGACGTAAAGCGTCCAGGCGCCTTTCCTTTTCTGGCCATCGAAGACACCACCGTGCTCCAACTATTGGCTCTGAGTGGCGGCCTCGACGCATTCAGTTTGAAAAAGGCATACATCTATCGCGTCGAACCGGGCCAGGCCAGGAAACAGGTGATTGAGGTTCCGCTGCGCCGCATTCTCGCTCGCAAAGCAGCCGATGTGAAGCTGGCCGCCAACGACATCCTCTACGTGCCCGTAAACAACACCCTAAAAAATAGCGCCAGTGTGGTGAATCACATGACCGGCATGAGCAGCGCTGCCGTCTCCGCGGCGATCTGGAGTGCCCATTGAACGCGACCGCCCGCAATAAGAGGAGCACCGTGTATGCCCGATTCACTCGCAATCAGTAGGCCGCCGCTCCGCCTGAGTGACCCGGCAGCATCCCGGCGGCCGCTCGCCTTCTATACCCAGATCGTGCGCCAGCATTGGCTCATGATTCTGCTGCTGAGTACCACGCTTACGGCGCTCGTCATCCTCGTCTGTGCCTTCACTCCGCCGGTCAGTGTGGGGTCGGCGATGATCGCCATCGACCGCCAGGCCGCACCGGAAACCATCGGTGGCGACCGCCTGCTGAGCACCGGGGACGACCAGTTCATGGCCACTCAGCAAAGCCTGCTGCGGGCCGACACGATCCTGCGCCCGGTAGCCGAGCGCTACAACCTGCTGGAGCGCGAACATCAACTGCGCCGCTACTTTTTCTGGCATTACTCCGCAGCCAGAGAAGCTTCCATCAAAGCCGCGCCCATCACCCTGCGCCACCTCACGATCGAACGCAGTCCCAACACCTACCTGCTGATCATCACCTATAAGGATGAAAATCCAAAGGTGGCCGCCGACGTTGCCAATGCCATCGCTGACTCTTACCTGCGTGAGATTTTTGAGACTCGCATCCGCGAGGCAGGGCGTCTCACTTCATCGATGGAACGCCAGCTCATCGATCTCAAGCAGAAAATGGAAACCACGCACACCGCCCTGATGGCCTACCAGCGGGACCTGGGAACAGCCGACCCGGAACAAAAGACCAGCGTGCTGGTCGCCAGGCTGCAGGCCTTGAACACAGAGAATAGCGCCGCCCAGGCGGATCGCATCGCCAAGGAGGCCATCTATCGCGAAGCCAAAGATGGCTCTCTGCCCGAGGTGGAGGTTTCCAGCCAGTCCGCCGACCTCAGCCACGACGTCGAAAACCTGCAGGCAGCCAAGGCCAACCTGGCCATGGTCGGCGCCACCTACGGCGACAAGCACCCGGAGTACCTGAAGGCCGCGGCCCAGACCGAAGAGGCGCGCACTGCGCTCGACGAGAGCCGCCAGAATGTCTCCACCCGCATCGCTGTTGATTACCGCCAAACCCTGGCCCGTGAACGCATGCTCAACGCCGCGGTTTCCGAAACCAAACAACAGGTCGACGACCTGACTGCGCAGTCGTTTGATTACCTGCAGCTAAAACACGAAGCCGACACGGCGGAACGGGTCTATGAAGATTTGTTCGCGAAGATCAAGCAATCGGGCATCAATTCCGAACTGCAAAACAACATCATCCGGCTGGCTGATTCAGCCCGTCCGGCGGCGCGACCGATCTTCCCCAACTGGCCCACGATCGTCGGCCTCTCCATGGCTGTCTTTTCTCTTTGCTGTGCCGCCTGGGTGATCTCCGCCGAGCTGACCGACGTGAGTGCGAAAGAGGGAGAAGCGGTGCAGGAGGCATTCGGCATTCCCGTGGTCTGTGCGTTGCCCCACGTGGCCAACATGGAGCTGAGGCTGGCCCTGGGCGCGGATGGAATGCGCCTCGCAGGAACACGCTGGCGCAACCTGCAGAACGGCTTCTTTGACGAGGGAGTTCGCCACCTTCGCGGTTACCTGATGCTCGCGGTGCAAGCCAAAGCGCCACGCAGCGTACTCATCACCAGCGCTTTGCCGGGAGAAGGAAAGACCAGCCTTGCCATCGCCCTTGCCATGGTCAGTGCCGAGCAGGGCAAACGCACCTTGTTGATCGATGGCGATCTGCGCCAGCCATCCATCGAACGGCTCGTACGCCTGGACCCCGACGCCGGCCTGGCGGAAGTCCTTGCGCAGAGAAATCATTGGCGAGACGCCACTCGCCCCGTCGCTTCCCGTCCCAATCTCTTCGTCCTCGGTTCAGGATTGCCGCTGCCGCTCGCGCTGGCGCTCATCGGTCCCCAGATACGCGCCATACTCGTGCAAGCGACCAAGGAGTTCGACCTTGTGGTGGTCGATTCACCGCCCCTACTTGGCTGCGCAGAAACGCTGGAGTTGGCAGCCGCCACGGAAGTCACCGTGCTCGCGGTACGCAGCGGCCACACCACCATGAAATCCGTTGGAGCTACCGTGGAAACGTTACGCCGCGTCAACGTGCCCATCGCAGGCATCGTTCTCAATCAATCGGCCATCGCCTCTGACGCAACCTACAAAGCCTACGCCCGTTACTACACCACTTTGGGCACCGCTTAAGTCCGCCTACTCGTCAAATTCTGCGGTCAGAGCTCTGCCCTACGAACAAATCACGGGTGCCCCATAGGCCCGAATTTTCTGTGAGGCTCTAGCGGACCGTTTGACTTCCTCGGCTTTCTTTAATGAAAACCGCGCACACGAACGCAGGATGGCGCTGGGTGCAAAAAACTCGTGCACCTCACCGCGGCTTTGCGCAGAGATGTGGATACCGCAAGCCTCATTCCTGATCTGTTGGTCTCAACTGAGTCACCGGAGTTACCATGACCCTCCCGCTCACCATCACAGCACTCGCCCTCTGGAGCCTGGCGATGTACCGATACGGGCGCTCCGTCCTCTTCCCTCCGGCCGCCCTCGCTGTGGTCTGGACCCTCACCCTGTTCGCCATTTATTTGTGCGGTGATCTCTACTTTCCCTTGACCGTCACCGCCGATGAAATCGTATTGGCCGGTGTGCTCGCCTTTTCCGCCGGAGGCCTGTGCGCCGTAGCCGCCCCTTTATGGCAGGGAGGAACACTCACCTCGGTCACCCCCAGGCGGCGCGGCCAAATCGACAGCTGGCTCACAGCCGCCATGATCGCATTTTTGTTGAACATTCCGCTCTCCTACCTCTACTTCAAACAACTCAGCAGCACCATCGCGCCGCGGGAAAGTCTGTGGCGGCAAATCCGCATCGCCTCCTCGAAACTGAACATCTCTCCCCAGGGCACTCTGTCGGTTGAATCGATCATCCTTCCGTTTCTCAGTATCGTCGCCCTCATCAGCGTGTATGAATACGCCGAAACCAACACCCGCGCCTACCGTACCCTGCTGCTCGTCATCCTCGCCGGCGGATATCAACTGCTCAACGGCGCCCGCTCCGAAGTGCTTCTCCTGCTGATCAGCGCCGTTGTCATCCTGTGGCTCAAACGCGGCGCCGCCCCCCTGCGCTTGCTGAGCGCCATGGGCCTGCTCTTTCTGCTGGTCTTTTCCGCGGGCCAGATATCCATGAGCAAATACGGCGCCAGTCCCACCGCCTCGCTTGGTGACAATCTTCCCCGCGTCGCAGAAGGTTTCGGCACCTACTGGCTGGGCGGCATCATTGCCTTCGACCAGAACCGGCAAAACCCTGAGCTGCGCTATGGCTGGGACCTGGGCAAATTCGCCAAGCGCATCGCCAACCGATTTGGCGCGACTTACTCCGAAAACGATCGCAATCTCCAGTACACCAAGATCTCGCCCAGCCAGATCACCAACGTCTACACCGCGTTCCTGCCCTTCTACATGGATCACGGCGGAATGGCCGGGGTTATCGGGCTGATGTTTCTCATGGGCTTTCTCAGCGTCTATGTCTACCGCTGCGCCATCCATGGCAATTGCTGGGCAGTCTTCACGCTGGGCGCCTTTGTCTACGCGACAGTGATGACCATCTTCTCTGAGGAGTACTTCGCCCAGATCATGTTTTGGGTCAAGGCCGGAGTGTTCTCAACCCTGGTCTATTTCACTCCTGCCATCACGTCGGGCAACCGCGCACGCAGGCCAATCTCAGTCATACCGGAGCCTGAATCATGCGAGTAGCAGCCTACACCGGCGGCGAGATGGTGCCCAGTGCGCGAGCGCGGGTGCGTCAATACATCGTGCCTTTGAACCGCCATGGCATCACCGTGAACGAGTACCCTCTGCCTCTGGGCAACATCCTGCCCCGGCAGCGCAGCCTTCGCCCGCTGTGGATGGCCGCCACGGCCGCATCCCGCGCCGCAGCCCTAACCCACTCCTGGAAGGCCGATGTGACCTGGATCTCCCGCCAGCTGCTGCCCGCCTTTGCTCCTCTGCAAGGCATGGCGAAACGGCCGATCCTGCTTGACGTTGACGATGCAGTCTGGCTCAATACCGGCGGCCATCGGGCCCGCGCTCTGGCCCAGGCCAGCGACCTGGTCGTGTGCGGCAACAGCTATCTCGCCGATTATTTTTCCCGCTGGAATCGCCGCATCGCCATCATCCCAACTGCCGTCAACACCAACTGGTACCGTCCTCGCCCGGCACAACCTGAAGGCAGCCTGGAGGCTCTGGTGCTGGGTTGGACCGGCACCAGCGGCAACTTTGCCTTCCTCTACGCGATTGAAGACGCACTGCTCCGCGTCTTCACGGACTGCCGCCATGCCAGCCTGTTGGTGGTCGCCGACCGGCCGCCGCAATTCAAGCGGCTGCCCGGGTCCCGCGTCGAGTTTGTCCGCTGGACCCCGCGCAACGAGTTAGCTGCCATCGCCCGCATGTCCATCGGCCTCATGCCCCTGGCCAACAACGACTGGTGCAACGGTAAGTGCAGTTACAAAATGCTTTGCTATATGGCCGCGGGTTTGCCGGTAGTCGTAACCGCGACTGGTATGAATTGTGAGGTGCTGGCCATGGGTGAAGTCGGCCTCAGCGCGGAAAGTGAGCAGCAGTGGGTCGATGCCCTCGCCGCGCTGCTCGACGACGCCGATCTGCGCCAGCGTATGGGCCTCGCCGGCCGTTACGTTGTAGAAGAGCGCTTTAGCCTGCATCGCCTGGCGCAGCAATATGCAATTCTCTTTCAGTCGCTTCATGGCCAGTCAGCACGCGGCTGCCGTTCTCGTGCCGGTGAAGTTCACCCACCCGAATCCTTGCCCGGATTCTCCAGCTCCCCCGTGTAACCGATGCCGACCCCTCTCATCACCATCGCCATGCCCTTCTTCGACAGCGCCGCTACCCTGGAACTGGCCATTCGTTCCTTACTGCTCCAGAGCTATGGTGATTTCGAACTACTGCTCTGCGACGACGGCTCGCGCGACCACAGCTTTACCATCGCCTGCAGCTTCGACGATCCCCGCATCATTACCTGGAGTGACGGCCGCCGTTGCCGGCTCGCCCGCCGCCTGAATGAATGTATCGATCGTGCCCGCGGCCTCTACCTCGCCCGCATGGATGCCGACGACATTGCCTATCCCGACCGGCTCGCCTGCCAGTTGGCTTTCCTTGCCAGCCGGCCCGACATTGACCTCTGTGGAGGGGCCGCGCTGGTGTTTGCCAAGGGCGGCCGTCCGCTGTGGCGTTTTACTCCGCCGGCCGAGCACGCCGCTATCATCCGCTCCCCCTTCCGCGGCTTCCCCATGTGGCACCCGCTGTGGATGGGCCGCATCGAATGGTTTCGCCGTTGGCGTTACCAGGAAACCGCCTGGTTAGCCCAGGATCAGGAGTTATTGCTGCGCAGCCACCACGCCAGTCGCTTCGCTAATCTTCCCCAGGTACTGTTGGGCTACCGCCGCGAACAGATCTCGCTGCGCAAGCTCCTGCGCTACAAAATCCTGCACATTCGTTACGTCCGCAATCAGAACGACCAGCCCGGCGCAAGGCTCACGTCCTGGTCGAAGCTACAGCTCCTCTTTGTCTCGTCCGCCAGGTTCAGCGCCAATTGCTTTTCCGTACTCGCCGGCCCGGAGCAGCGCCTGGGCCACCAGGCCGCCGAAGCACTCTCCCCTGCAGAACTAGCGGAGTGGCGCAAGCTTTGGGCGCTCCTCTCTACCTGGTACCGCCCCCCGAGCAACGAAACCTTTATCCCCGCTGCGCTGCTGCCGCGCTCTCTTGAAAAGCAAGGACTCAATAAGGCGGGCCGCCCATGAAGATCGTCCATGTACTCACCCGGGGCGATGTGCTCGGCGGAGCGCAGACCCATGTGCGCGAACTGTCGCTGGCCTTGCGCACCCTTGGCCACGACGTGACCGTAATCACTGGATCGCCCGGCATCTTCACCGACCAGCTCCACCAGGCCGGCATCTCCTGCCTGCACATGAGGAATCTGGTGCGGCCGCTCAGACCGCATCGCGACCTGGCCGCCCTGGCGGAGCTCTGGTATGCCTTGCGCGCCCTGCAGCCAGACCTCGTCTGCGCCCACACGGCCAAAGCCGGCTCCCTGGGCCGCGCCGCCGCTCACCTGCATCACATCCCCAGTGTGTTCACGCCCCACGGATGGTCGATGTTTGATCGCACCGCGCGGCCGCCGAAACCAATCTATCGCTGGATGGAATCGCTGGCCGGCCGTCTCGGCACCCGTGTCATCAACGTATGTGAGTTCGAGCGCTCCTTCGCCAGGCAATGCGCTGTCTGCCCACCAGAAGCCCTGGATGTCGTGCTCAACGGAATACAGGAGTCAACCTTACCGAGGGTCTGTCCGGTCGAAGCCCAGCCGCCCCTGCTGGTGATGGTCGCTCGCTTCGCCGCGCAAAAAGACCACAGCACGCTTCTGCAGGCGCTGGCCGGACTGCTCCATCTGAACTGGTCTGTGCGCCTGGTGGGCGCAGGTGAACTGGGGCGAGGCATCGTTGCACAGCGGGATAGTCTGGGACTGAAAGGCCGGGTCTCTCTCTTGCCGGAAGAAACCAACGTTAGCCGGCTTCTGATGCAAGCCCAGCTCTTCGTCCTCGCGACCCACTTCGAGGCCTTGCCTATCAGCATCCTCGAA
Organism: uncultured Acidobacteriaceae bacterium; assembly: GCA_963834445.1. Classification (GTDB taxonomy): domain Bacteria; phylum Acidobacteriota; class Terriglobia; order Terriglobales; family Acidobacteriaceae; genus PALSA-350. Next base: position 372,222 of record CAWIBU010000007.1, on the reverse strand, counting down.
GCCATGCGCGCTGGCCTGCCTGTCATCGCGAGCAACGTAGGAGGAATTCCCGAAGCGGTCGAACACCTACGAACGGGTCTGCTGGTGACGCGCGCAGACGTGGTCGCCCTGCGCGCAGCGCTGGCGCGCCTGATCGCCAATCCGGCGCTACGTCTATCCATGGGCACTTCAGGAAGACAACGCTGGAGCGAGCACTTCACCGCAACCACGATGGCCGCGCGGACGATCGAGGTCTACAACCGGGCCCTGGCAACAAGCCGTACAACGCCCCGTGCTAAAGCAAATCCGGAGTTCCACCCGAGTCCGGGATAGGCACGCAGTCCCAGATCTCGCGTCTGAGACCTGGGACTGCGTGCAGCACAAATGCCAAGTCTCAAAAGCGAGACCGGGGCCACCCAGCCCTTGTTGCTTGAGCCACGATGCGTTGCACGACCCTAATTCACTTCCTGCACCTTCACAATGAAGTACTGAAACGTGTCTCCCTTGGTCAGCAACAACTGGTGAGGAATATCGGCGGGGATATGAACAATATCGCCCTTCTTGAGCTTCGTCTCCTTACCACCGGCGATCGAATCTCCCCGCACTTCCCCGGGACCCGTGGTCGCGCCGTTCACCATCTTTCCACCTGAAACCAGCGTGGCATTGCCGGCGACCACCACGTAAAAATCCGCAAACTTCTCATGCAGCTCGGCCTTGCCGCTTTGCTTGCGGAAAGCCAGCATGCTGTAGTCCGTGGCATATTTCTTCAGCGTCTGCGTCGCCAGACCAGCAGCATCGGTTTTCGTCGCCAGCGCCTTTTCCATCCCCAGCAAACCGTCCTGGGAATACACATCCGCTGTAGCCTCCTGCGCCAGCAGCACCTGTCCCAGGCCGCCCATCAACCCAAACAGCAACACAATCGACCCTACATTTTTCATCAAGTCATTCCCTCGCTCTTTCGCTTGAACCAATCTACTTCTTAGCCGACGCACGCGCCTTGGCGATCACCTCGACATACGCCCGCGCTGCATTCGTAATCACTTCCGGCTTACCCTCAGCCATCGCTGTCACGTTGACCAGGTCTGCGCCCACACCCAGCGCCGAGGCGCCGGCTTCGAGAAAACTCGCCGCCGTCTGCAGCGTAACCCCGCCCGTCGGCACTAACCGCAAGAACGGAAACGGAGCCTTCAGCGATTTTAGATAGCTCGCTCCACCCATCGCCGAGCAGGGAAACACTTTAACGAAATCCGCGCCCGCACGCCACGCCGTAATCACCTCGGTCGGAGTCAACGCGCCGGGCAGCGAGACCTTACCCCGCGCCTTGGTCTCCGCGATTACATCCAAATGCAGGCTTGGGCTCACCACAAACTCGGCCCCGGCCTCGATTGTTTCACCGCATTCCTTGCCGTCCGTCACCGTGCCCGAGCCCAACAGCAATTTGCTGCCATAGCTCTTTTTCAACTCCCGCAATACATCGATCGCGCCGGGAACAGTCATGGTTACTTCAATCACCGTAATACCACCGGCGTACATCGCCTCCACCAGGCTCAAGGCTTCTTGCGCAGACCGGGCCCGTAAGACAGGAATAATCCCCGCCGCTTCCAACTGCTGTTGTACTTCACTTGACATGCTCACGTTTCCTCTCGAAAATTTACCGCGCTATCCGTGCCGATCCACCCTTCATCACCCGCTCCACTTCCGCGCGTGATGCCGTGCTCGTATCCCCCGGAGTCGTCATGGCCAGTGCGCCATGGGCCACCCCGCAAGCGACCGCCCACGCCGGCGGCTTGCCGATCAACATGCCAAAGATCAGGCCCGAGGCAAATGAGTCGCCGCCGCCCACCCGATCCAGAATGTCGACATCGCGCTGCGGCACGTACAAAATCTCATCCTTATAAATCGCCATCGCACCCCACGCGTTGCGCGAAGCCGTCTGCGCCGTGCGTAGCGTGGTCGCCACCAGCTTCAGGTTAGGATACGAAGCCGCCACCTCGCGCAGCATAGTTTCGTAGCTCGCGACCGGCAACTCGTCGAAATCCTCTTTCACGCCTTCCAGCTTGATCCCCAACATGGCAGAGAAGTCTTCTTCGTTCCCGAACAACACATCCAGCTTGCTCACCAGCGCGCGATTTACTTCCTGCGCTTTGGCCTTGCCGCCAATCGATTTCCAAAGCGAGTCGCGATAGTTCAAGTCAAAGGAGGTGATGGTCCCGTATTTGCGCGCTTTGTCCAGCGCCTCGACCGCCACCGCGGGCGTCGATTCTGAGAGCGCAGCGAAGATGCCGCCGGTATGCAGCCAGCGCGACCCGTTGCTCGGGCCCAGGATCGCGTCCCAGTCAAAATCTCCAACCTTGACCTGCGAGATAGCGGTGTTGCCGCGATCGCTGCAGCCAACCGCCGCGCGTACGCCATAACCGCGCTCGGTAAAGTTGAGCCCGTTGCGCACCGTGCGCCCTATGCCGTCATAAGGAACCCAGCGGAGCAGAGAGCTGTCCACGCCCCCCTGCAAGATCAAATCCTCCACCAGCCGCCCGATGGGGTTATCCGCAAACGCCGTCACAATCGCCGTGCGCAACCCGAAACACCGGCGCAATCCGCGCGCCACGTTGTACTCGCCGCCGCCCTCCCAGGCCTGAAATTGGCGCACCGTATGGATCCTGCCTTCACCTGGATCGAGACGCAGCATCACCTCGCCTAAACTCACGCAATCCCAACGACTCGTCTCCGCGCTCTTGATAGATAACTCTTCCATGGTCCCTTTCCCTTTTTTGTTTGTGGATGCTCAACGCGTCAGCGGTGTGTATCCCAGGTCGTGTTGTATTCCCTTCACGCAGGTCATCAGCTTGCCTGCGATCAAGGGGATCTTCTGCATGGTCACGCGGAACGAAGGACCTGAAATGCTGACCGCCGCCACTGCCTCGCCGCGTCCATCAAGAATGGCCACGCCGGCGCAGCGCACGCCCTCTTCCCGTTCCTCGTCGTCCACGGCGTAGCCCCGCCGGCTGGTCCGGTCCAGTTCTTTCAGCAAAGCCTCCCGGCTGGTCATTGTATGCCGGGTAAACCGTTCCAGGCGCAGGTCGGTTAACATCTCTTCGACCTGCGGACGCGGCATCGTTGCCAAAATTGCCTTGCCCACCGCCGTACAGTGGATAGGGCTGCTCGCGCCCACCCGTGAAATCATGCGTATGCTTCGCTCCGGTTCCTGCTTGTCGATATAGACCATGCGGGTCTGTTCCAGAATGCACAGGTGGGCCGTCTCTTCGACTTCGGCGACCAGTGTTCGCAGATGGAGCTGCGCGCGCTCCCGCAGATCGAACTGCTCGATCGCGCGGGTGCCAAAGTCGCATAGGCGCAGACCCAGACGAAACTTTCCCGCCTGCGTCCGCTCCACCATCCGATGGCGTTCCAGCACCATCAAAAAGCGATGCGCGGTGCTCTTGTGCAGGGAGAGGGAGGTGGCAATCTCCGCCAGGCCGAGCGCGGCACTGCTAGCGGCAAGCAGGTCGAGCACCGCGAAGGCCCGGTCCAGCGCCTGCAACTTGTATGCGCCGCTTTTTTGTACCACATTGTGAGATGGCATGCCGATTAGTGAAAAGCCAACAAAACGGCATTCTTCCGTCCTGCCGGCCGTTTGTCAAGTTTGGGGTATTCCTTACGAAATGCGGATCAGTCCTTCGTCTGCTAACTTCGCGAGCATCTGCAGCACGTCGCGCTCGATCACCCCGGGAGGGGCTGCGTAGCGATCGTTAAACTCCGCAACCAGGTCGGCAACCCGGATGGGCGAAGCCAGTTTGCTCCAGATCTCACTGCCAATCGCGCCCAATCCGTAACAGCGGCTGCGCTCCAGGCTCATCAACACGGTTTCCCCGGCCACGTCTGCAGCTACCGGATGTGCGCTATGACAAACCGTCGACCTGAGATTCACTTCGGTCATCTTTAAGCAGGATAACAAGGCAGCGGGCTGCGAACCCGCTCAAACCACACAACACCCTGCCCCCTGGATAGGATAAGTTTTTGCCTGGGCCACCCGTCCGGTCCGCAATTGTGGTTGAAAAAGTGCTGACTAAGCTGACTAAGTCGGCCATTCGCTCGTTAGCAGGCTGATTCGGGGCAAAATCCGGCTGCAAAAGTGCGCACTAAGCGCATTAAGCTCCCCTCCCCCCGGACCCATGTTGACAACCTCCAGGCCTTGCCTGCTCTGCTATCGTTTCACTCATGCCGGTTCCCCGCAGCGAACCCACTGCACCAGCCGCGCTCGCCGCACATCCCGTCCGGCAATATCTCGCCAGCCTGCTTGAAATCACCCGCTGGCAACTTGCCGCCGCTGTCCTCATCATGACCCTCACTTCGTTCACCGAAGGATTGGGTGTGGCCCTGCTCTTCCCCATCCTTCAGGTCGCCGGCTTTAACCTCGCCAACCAGGGGCACGTCGGCCACTACACCGGCGAAGTCCGCGAACTGCTGGTGCGTAGCGGACTACACGTCCACCTTTGGCTCGCCGCTCTGCTGTTGCTTTTCATGCTGCTCATGGCGCTGCGCTCGCTCTTCAGCCGCGTGCAATCCGTACTTACTTTTCGCACCGCGCTCAGCTACGAATTAGCTCTCAGCCGCCGGCTCTACCAGGCCATCATCCATGCCGACTGGCTTTTCCTGGTGCGCCGTCGCTCCTCTGACTTCACCCATGCCCTCACCGCGGAACTGGCACGCGTCTCCAACTGTACCTATCTGCTCATCGGCACGCTGTCGAATGCAATCCTGGCCCTGGTTTACATCGCCCTGGCCTTGAAACTTTCCGCCGGCATGACTGCCTTGGTGTTGGCCACCGGCGCCGTCCTGCTGCTGATCGCCCGGCGCTGGATGCGCGCCGTCCACCTCAGTGGCGCCGCCGTCTCCGAAAGCGTGAGCGAAGTATATGCCGCCGCCACCGAACACTTGCAAAACCTGAAAGCGATGAAATTTTCCGACGCGCAAACCAGTGACCTGACCATGTTCTCGTCGTTGCAGTCTTCAGCCCTGCAGCAAAGCTTCGAAAACACCAGGAGCCAGGCGGCCGCCGCTTTTTGGTTCGAAGCCGGATCGCTGATAGTGCTCGGCGCCATCATCTACGCCTCGCTGCAACTGCTTAACGTCGCCCCTGCCTCGATTTTGCTTTTGCTTGCCGTCTTCACGCGCCTCATTCCCAGGTTGGCCGCCGGGCAAAACCAGCTCCAGGCCTTCCTTGGGGAATTGCCTGCCTTTGAAAACCTGATGGCGATCTACCACGACTGCCAGGCCAACGCCGAAATTCCTGAGACCCCGGGCGCAGAACCCAGACTCGCCCGGGAAATCCGGCTCGACCGCGTCAGCTTCCGCTACGCAGCGGAACGGGCCCTGGTACTCGATGATCTCTCGCTCACCATTGCAGCCGGCAAGGTAACTGCCATCGTCGGTTCCTCCGGAGCGGGCAAAAGCACCGTAGCCGACCTCATCAACGGCCTGCTGACGCCGCTCACCGGCCAGGTGCTGATAGACGGGATGGAGCTCATCCCGCAAGCGGCAAGGGCGTGGCGCCGCGACATTGGCTACGTCGCCCAGGACACCGTGCTCTTCCACGACACGGTGCGCGCCAATCTCCGGTGGGGCAAGCCCGACGCCTCCGAACAGGAAATGAAAGACAGCCTTACCCTGGCCGCGGCCGAATTTGTTTTTGATTTGCCCCAAGGGCTGGATACCACGGTCGGCGACCGCGGCATGCTGCTCTCCCACGGTCAGCGGCAACGCATCGCACTGGCCCGCGCTCTGCTGCGCAAGCCCGGGCTGCTTATTCTGGATGAAGCCACCAGCAGTCTCGACTTCGATAACGAGAAGCGCATCCTCGATGCCATCGATCAGCTCAAGGGCCACACCACCGTTTTGTTAATCGCCCACCGCGTCTCCGCCATCCAGCGTGCGGGCATGATCTACGTAGTCGAGAACGGCCGCGTCGCCGAATCCGGCGATTGGCCTACCCTGAGCGGAAGTCCCTCCCATCGCGTAGGCTCTCTTTTTCAGCTGCAGGACGCGCTCGCCTAGCAGGCTGCGGCGAACTCTCTGCCCTTCATCCCCAGAGGCTTCCCGCGTTGCCCTACGTCGGGTTATACCAACCGCCCGCCGCTGCCACCAGCCTGTCAGCCTCTGCAGGCCCCCAAGTGCCCGGTTCATAAGGAGTTACGGCATTATTGTTAAGAATTGGATCAACGATGCGCCAGGCTTCCTCCACATAATCTTCACGGGCAAACCAGGTCTGGTTCCCGGCCATCGCGTCCCCCAGCAGTTCCTCGTACGGCAGCATATTGTCGGTGCCGCATTGCTGATCGGCGATCAATTCAATCGGGCAGCCGTGCAACTGATCGCCGGCGGTCTTGATGGAGGCGCCAATGGCAATCAGTGGATCGCCGCTGATGCGGAACCGCACATAATTGGCCGGCGGCGCTTCAAGCGAGAAGATGGGGCAGGGTGGCCGTAGTTTCGCGATCACCTCCGTCTCCGTAATCGGCAATGATTTACCCGACCGGATAAAGAACGGAACCCCTCGCCAACGCCACGAATTGATGGCCAGCTTCAGCGCCACGTAGGTCTCGGTCGTCGACCCCGGCTTCACCCCTGGTGTAGCCAGGTAGCCGTTGTACTGGCCGCGCACCACGTCGTCCACGGTCAGCGGTTGCACGCTCTTCAGCACCTTCACCCGCTCGTCGCGCAGGCTCTCGATACTGAGCGTCGGCGGCGGCTCCATCGCAATGTTGCTGAGCAATTGCAGTAGGTGGTTCTGCACCACATCGCGCACCGTGCCGACGGCGTCGTAAAAGCTGCCTCTATCCTGCACGTTGAACTGCTCGGCCATGGTGATCTGCACGCTCTCGATATAGAGGCTGTTCCAGATAGGCTCCAGAAAGGAGTTGGCAAAGCGAAAGAAAATCACGTTCTGCACTGTGTTCTTGCCCAGGTAATGGTCGATGCGAAACACACTCTCTTCTGGAAATGTGTCATGTACTGTTTGATTGAGCTTGAGGGCGGAAGGCAGGTCATGGCCAAAAGGTTTCTCAATCACCACTCGCGCGCCCGCTGCCGAGCCTGATTGCTTTAATTGCGTCAGCACCTGGGCGAACAGAACGGGGGGGATCGCCAGGTAGTGGATGGGATGTTGCGCGCTTCCCAGTTCTTTGCGAACGTTGGCGAACGTCGTGGGATCCATGTAGTCCCCGTCAACGTAGCGCAGCCTGCTCATCAGCTCGGGAAAACCGGCCGGGTCCAGGCCCCCGTGCTTTTCCAGACTATCCTTGGCGCGTGCCTGAAACTGCTCCAGATTCCAGCCGGCCTTGGCCACGCCTATCACCGGACCGGCGAGTTTGCGGCGCTTGGCTAGCCGTTGCAAAGAGGGGAAGATTTGTTTGTAAGCAAGGTCGCCCGTAGCGCCGAAAAATACCAGGGCGTCGGAATATGGTTGCTGCGCGGAGCTTGGTTCTGCCATCTACCTAATGTAATGCCTGCAAAACGGCCGCGTCTGTTAACAAAAACTGCAGACATTGCCATCATCTCAATGTGGTTACCAAGTTGTTACCAAGGTTTGTGTACGGGTAAACCTGAAACCCTGTATTGTTTGGCCAAACGGTGGTTTTCTACAGATCGTTGATCTGGCACCTCGGGGGAGGGCTCCAGACGGCGGTCACTGAGAAAATCACCGTTCGCATTTTGCCGTGTCAGATGACACGCAGTAACAGCAGAATGATCACAATCAGGATGATCAGGCTGATACCACCGCCCCCGTAATAACCGAGTCCCGGCCCCAGGCGATACCCGCCGAATCCAAACACCAGAAGCAAAATAATCAAGACGATCAACATAACTTTCTCCTTCGCGTAAGAACGCATTGATGGAAATGCTGGATGTTTGACAAACCAGCCTGCTTTGGTCGGACTGAAACCATATAAGAAGATTCATTCTCCGCGAGATTGGATGTCTGCCAGTTGGTGCGGAATGCGAAACACTGGCAACGCCCGACCAGCAGCGATACTAAAATACTCGCTGACACGGGAAGGTGGACGACTGTATTGAAAGCAACTCTGAGCGCTCTACTGTTTCTGGCTCTTTTCTCCCTGACTGTCTTTGCCGAGCCCACCCAGCCCTGCGCCTCTGCACAGTCGGCCAACTATCCGAAAACGTCGATCAATAACGGCCCGGTGCAGGCCACTCTTTATCTGCCGGACGGGAAGAACGGTTATTACCGCGCCTCCCGGTTTGACTGGTCAGGAGTCATCCCGTGCCTGGCCTATCAAGGTCACACCTACTTCGGCATCTGGTTTTCTCACTACGACCCAATGCTGGCCGATGCGATCGCCGGCCCGGTTGAAGAATTCCGCTCCACCGACGGCGCTCTGGATTACGGCCAGGCCAAACCCGGCGGTCTGTTCGTGAAGGTCGGCGTCGGCGTGCTGCGCAAAACAGATGACTCCGCCTACCAGTTCATGGCCCCCTATCCGCTGGTCGATGGTGGAAAGTGGACCGTACACTCCGGTCACCGTGCCGTCACCTTCCGGCAGCGGCTGCAATCGCCGCTCGGCATCGCCTACGACTACCAGAAGACGGTCAAGCTGGATAGCCACGCACCAGTCCTCACGCTGCAGCACAGTTTGAAAAACACCGGCACCCGAACCATCGACACGGAGGTCTACGACCACGACTTCTACATGCTCGACAACACCCCCACCGGACCGGGCATGATCGTCCGTTTCCCCTTCGAGCCCAAAGCGGAGCAAAGCATGGAGCCATGGGCCGCCATCCACGGACGGGAGATCGTCTACCAGGAGGAACTACAACCCGGCCAATCCGCCTTCAGCTTTCTCACCGGCTACTCCGGGAGCGTTAACGACTACGACATCGTGTTTGAAAACCTCAAAACCGGTGTCGGCGTCGAGCAGACGGCGGACGTACCCATGTCGCGCTTCAATTTCTGGTCGATTCGCACCACAGTTTGCCCCGAGGCTTACATTCATCTCGTGATCCCGCCCGGGAGGACCGCGCATTGGAGCATACACTATCGCTTTTACGCAAAAGAGTCAGCGGGAGGGGGCCGGTGAATAAAGTAGCCATCGTTACTGGAGCGGGCAGCGGGATTGGGCGGGCGGTCGCGCTGGCTATGGCTGCGGCGGGATACTCGATTGCGCTGGCCGGCCGGCGCAGGGCCGAACTTGAGCAGACAGCGGCGTTGGCTACGGGCGGCGACCTGTTCCCCATCCCCACCGATGTTCGCCAACCGGATTCCATCCGCGCGCTGTTTGCTGCGACCCACGAACGCTTCGGGCGCCTGGATGTGCTCTTCAACAATGCCGGCGTCAACGCCACCGTGCCCACGGAAGAGCTGAGTTACGAGCAATGGTGTGAGGTGGTGAGCGTCAACCTCACCGGATCGTTCCTCTGCGCCCAGGAAGCGATTCGTCTGATGAAGGCGCAGAGCCCGCGCGGCGGGCGCATCATCAACAACGGTTCCGTTTCAGCGCACGCCCCGCGCCCCCACTCCGCCGCGTACACCGCGACCAAGCATGCCATCACCGGGCTGACCAAATCGCTCTCGCTGGACGGCCGCGCCTACAACATTGCCTGCGGCCAAATCGATATCGGCAATGCGGGCAGCATGACGGGAACACCGGCGACCGGCTTGCTGCAGGCAAACGGCGACACCCTGATCGAACCCAGAACGGATGTGAAGTATATCGCTGAGGCGGTGCTCTATATGGCCAGCCTGCCGCTCGATGCCAATGTGCAATTCATGACCGTGATGGCGACGAATATGCCGTTTATCGGCCGCGGGTAGCCGCAGCAACGAAAACCAAAGGTTGCAAACAATCCGCCCAGACGCCCTCTGCGCCCAACGTTCTAATGGCCGAGTCTGCTTGCACGAACCGGGCACGTCGCCGAATGCATTGCGCCACACTCAACGTGAATAGCCAGCGACGGATCCCGGGACCCTCTCGTAAGCGGCGCTGGTTGGGAGGTTTTTCAATCCAGAGCGGAGAACGCGCAGGGGCATCCGAATCTCGAACGTGGTTCCCGCGTTTAACTCGCTCAAAATTACAATTTCGCCGCCATAAAGGTCGACAATCCACTTGGCAATCGCCAACCCCAGCCCGGAACCGGAATTCTCGTCTCCGCGCACGGTGTCGACCCGGTAGAACCGATCGAAGACACGCGATCGCCCCTCCAAGGGTATGCCGATACCAGTGTCGGACACTCGCAGCAGAAAGGTTTCGCCAGGCTCACAGTCGACCCGGATCGTTCCCCCCGCGGGTGTGTACTTGAGTGCGTTATCGAGCAGGATGAGCACCAAACGGCGAAGATGAGAAAGATCGATTGCAACAATGAGGGGAGCGTATCCTGATGCGAATCCCCGGACCAAAGCCTGCTGCTTTGCGTCAGCCAGCGGCTGGACGCGATCACAGAGATCGCTCAGAAGAGAGCAGACGTCGACGTCCGACAGCTCAGGCGAAGTATATCCCGCGTCCGCGCGCGCCAGTAGCAGCAGATTCTCCAGCAGCTCGGTCGTGCTCTTGGTTTCCGCCGCAATCTCGAGAAAGCCCTCGCGGCTGGTCTCGTCCAGTTCGCTATTTCGTAAATTGAATTCTGCCGTCGCGCGTATGTAGGCGATGGGATTGCGCAGTTCGTGGGAAGCATCGGCCGTAAACTGGGTGATGTGATGCATAGCCACTTCCAGCCGGGAGAGTAGCTCATTCCAGGCAAAGGCAAGGCGCTGTAACTCATCGTTGACCGCGGGAACCGGGAGGCGCCTCGAGAGATCGTGGGCGGTGATGCGCTGTGCCTCCGCGATGAGCAGGGCGACGGGCCGCAGCGCCCGGCGGCTCAGGCTATACCCGCCTATGCTCGAGACCAGCAGCAGGATCGGAATCATCTCAAACAGCCCGGAGGTAAAGCTGCGTAACAAATTTTGATCTTCCAGCAATGGGCTGGAGACGACCAGATATCCAGGCCTACCCTCATAGTCCACGGGATGACAGAGCCTGCGATACATCCCATTGGCAACCGTTGTGGTGGCAGTCCACGGGCTCGGGCACGCCACGGCCCCGAGCGTGTCTCCAAGCTGCGACGAATCAAGGGGGAACAGGCGATGCCGATCGCTGCCCACCACTTGAATCAGTTGACCTTCGGGAAGGATGCCGACCAACTCATCCAACTGTGGAAGGGTCATATCCGACTGCTTCTGGGGTAGTGACTTGAGCAGGCTTTCCACACGGAAAGCGCGCATCTCGAGCGTACGGTCTTTCCATGCGGTCACTGAATTTGCCAGGACGAACCACATGACAACGCCAAAAATCAGCAGGCCGCAAAAAGAAATACTGGAATACCAGATGGCAAGCCTCAGGCTGATCGAGAAGCCGCGCATCAGACGACGCCGGCCTTTAAGATGTATCCCACACCGCGCACCGTCTGCAGCAGCCCGTCTTCGCCCGACAACAGAATTTTGTTGCGCAGCGAACGAATGAACACATAAAGATTATGTTCATTCATTTCCCCACCCAGGCCCCAGCCAATTTCAACCAGTTTTTCCTTGCTGACGATGCGCCCGGCGTTCTTGATCAGCGCTTCCATTAAAGCGAACTCGGTGCGAGTCAGCGGGATCATCTCGCCATTACCCTCGAGACTGTGCGTGGCACCGCGCAACAGGAGCTTGCCGGCAAACAGGACACCGGGCTGGATCGCCGCTTTTCTTCGTGTCAGCGCGCGCAAGCGAGCCAGCAGCACATTCAAATCGAATGGCTTGGTCAGGTAATCGTCAGCCCCAAGATCGAGGCCACGGATGATATCCCGGTTACTGTCCCGGGCGGTGAGCAGGATCGTCGGCGCGTCGACCGCCGCTTCTCGAAGGTGTTGCAAGACGGCAAAACCATCCAGTTTCGGCAGCATCACGTCCAGCACGATGGCATCGAGGTGGTGGTCCCCGGCCAACTTGAGAGCGGTCTCCCCGTCATGGGCGACCACCGTTGCATAGCCCTCGCGCGCCACTGCCCGGCGTAGCAGTGCCGCCATTCGCACCTTATCTTCCACGATCATGATGCGCATGAGTAGAGCCTAGGCGCGCTGCGTGAATGTTTGGTTACATAGCCGGAAATTTAGGTTGTCTTTAGGTACATGACCTAGCGTCATCAGTGCACCCCGGCCAGTGTGGCGGCCACGGAGGATGAATCCATGAAACGCAATTGTCTTTATGTCGCGCTGATTGTTTTGGGTGGGCTGCTCACCGCTTTGCCGGTGCGCGCCCAGGTCGACCACGCAAACGTGAAAGGTACAGTGACCGACTCCAGCGGCGCGGCACTGCCTGGGGCAACGGTGACGGTTCTTTTCCCCATCACTGGTTTCACCCGCACTATTGCCACCAGCAGCGTGGGTGAATACGTGCTCCCCGCATTGCCCCTGGGAACATGCACGCTTACCGTTACCGCGGCCGGCTTTGCAAAGAAGCAAGTGGAGAATACGACCCTGGCGGTTGGCGAGACGAGAACGCTGGACGTCCAACTCGGCGTATCACAGTCCGCGGAAACGGTGACGGTGAGCGCATCGCAGGTGGCCTTCGATAAGGATTCCGCTGCCACCGGCGGGGTTATTGGAGAGGAGCAAGTACAGAACCTGCCCATAAACGGCCGGAACTGGGCCGGGCTCATGGTGCTCGCGCCTGGCGCCATCAACACCGGGAGCGGCAACCAGACCAGCATCCGGTTCGCCGGCCACGGTCTGGATGACAACAAAATTCTCTTTGACGGAGTGGATGCCACGGGCATTTTGCGGCAATCGGAAAAATCCGATCTGCGGATTCAGATTTCCTCGGAATCGATCGCGGAATTTCGCGTGGCTTCCGCCCTCTACCCGGCGGAGTTCGGCGGGGTTGGCGGCGGCCAGGGAGACGTTGTCTCCAAATCGGGCTCGAACCAGTGGCACGGCAGCCTTTATGAATTTCTGCGCAACGACGCGTTGAACGCGCGGGCCCTGTTCTCTACGCGGCAACTCCCTCTGCGGCTGAATCAATATGGCGCCAGCCTCGGCGGGCCCATCCTGCATGACCGCACCTTCTTTTTCCTCAACTACGAGGGGCTGCGGCAGACGGTGGGTCAGCCCCTGTTGGGCCTGGTACCGAGCCCCGCCTTTATCCAGAAAACGCTGCTGGCCGAACCGCAGCTGCAGCCACTCCTGCAAGCCTATCCGGCAGGCACCTCACCCACCAGCAATGCCAATGTAGACAACTGGGTGGGCAGCGGAAAACAGGTTCAGAACGAGGATTTTGGCCTGGCTCGCATTGATCAACAGTTCAGCAGCAAGACCTCAGGCTTTCTGCGGGTGAACTTTGACCAGGGCCGATTGCAAACACCGAACGGGGACGGCAGCGGCTATCTGCGCGATACCCTGAGCACCCAGAACAGCCCCAAAAACGGACTGATCTCGGTACAACACGTCTTCGGTCCGGCCTTGCTCAATGAAACCAAAGTCTCGGTGAACCGCACTCCGTTCACCACCCAGAATGTGAGCGCTCTGCCCATACAGTCACAGGTAACCGGCTTCACCACGCTCCACGATAACCTGCTGCAAATACAGAACTCCACGGCGTATTCCCTGGCTGACACCGTCAGCTTTTCGTTCGGTAAGCAAAGCATTACGACCGGTGGCGGATTGAGACGGGTAGAGATCAATCTTGGGAATTCGGCTGAGACCCAGCTTTCTTACACCAGCATTGCCAAGTTCGCCGCAAATTCTCTGGACGCTGCCAATGTATTGGCTGCCGTACCGACTGAAGGGGTGCGGAAGACCGAGTACTACGGGTTCATTCAGGATCAGTATAAATTTCGCCCCAACGTAACGCTGAGTGTGGGCCTGCGCTACGACTACTTCGGCGTATTCTCCGAGATAGAAGGCCGTGACAAGCCGTTTGACCCGATCACATGCGGAGGCTTTTGCCCTGCCGGCAGCTCCTTCTATAACCCTGATCCTGCTGACATCGGTCCGCGTCTGGCTGCCACCTGGGCGCCAGCCTTTCTGCACGACAGAACCGTTGTGCGCGCCGGCTACGGTCTCTACTACGGAGAAGGACAACTGGGTGACCTCACCGGTCCGTTGAACAATCTCACGACACGCATCGCGCTCTCAAGCACGCAATTCCCTACTCTCAGCTACCCGGTCGATTCATTCATCCCGCTGGGCGCCTCGACTGCCAACGCGCCCCGAGCTCTTTATCGCGACCGGCGGAACGAGGAGTTTGATCAGTGGGGCCTCTCTGTTCAGCAACAGATGCCATTGCAGATGCTGGCGGATTTCGGCTACATCGGCAACCACGGAGCGCGGCTTACCTCCCGCACCTATGCCAATGTGATCGATCCTGCCACTGGCAAGCGCCCGTTGGCGGGGTTTGGGCAGGTGGATTTCAAGAAGATGGGCAACAACAGCAACTTCCACGGGCTGTCGGCCACGCTGAACCGGCGGTTCGCCTCGGGATGGCTGTTGGGCGCAAACTACTTGTGGTCGCACTCGACCAATGACGGTTCCACGGGCGGTGGCGAGCAAGACTATCCGCAAAACGTGGCGTGCCGCATTTGCGAGCGAGCCAGCAGTGACCAGGACATCCGCTCGTCCTTCACGTCCAGCGCCATTTACCAGCTACCCTTCGGCCGTGGCGGCGACTACTTCACGCGTGGCGTCGCCAGCCGGATCCTGGGCGGTTGGCAGGTCAGCGGCCTGGCGACCGCACGCAGTGGGCTGCCGCTCACCGTTACCGTGTCGCGTAGCGCCTCGTCTTTGCCGGATGGCAATTCCACTTCGCCGCAGCGCCCTGATCTGGTTCCCGGCGTTTCGTTTACGCCGCCGCAAGGCCGTACCCCGACACATTGGATAAACCCTGCGGCCTTTGCCACACCGGCGAAAGAAACGTGGGGAAATGCCAGCCGCAATCTTTATCGCGGACCCGGAACCTGGCAAGTGGATACCTCCCTCGAAAAAGAACTGCTGGGCCTGGAAAAGTTCTCGCTGAAATTTCGCGCTGACGGCTTCAACCTGTTCAACCGTGCGCAGTATGGGTTGCCGGTCACCAATCTCTCGGCGTCTAACTTTGGCGCGATCACGACGCAGCTGAACCCAGGCGCCACCGGCACCGCTACGCAACGAGTTTTCCAGTTCAGCCTGCGGCTCAGTTTTTAAGACGCGGCTCAGCTTTTCCTATTCTTGACGACCAACGCTCCAGGCACCAGGAAAGGGTGTTCACGCATGCATTCGCTCACACGCCGCCGTTTCGTCCAACTCACGCTGGCAGCCAGTCTCAATTCTCCGCTCGTGCTCCATGGAGATGAAATGCAGGTGTTGCTGCCGGTCAATGACTGCGGACAATGGGGTTTTATCAATAGCAAGGGTGTGCTTAAGCTGCCGGCGCGCTACGAAGCTGTTTTCAGTTTTGCCAGCAACCTGGCAGCAGTCAAGATCAAAGGGCTTTGGGGTTATATCAACGATGCCGGCGCCCTCGTGATCCCAGCCAGATTCGACGAAGCGCGAAACTTTCACTTCGGCATCAGCCCGGTGCGCGTGCAAAGCGAGTGGGGCTTTATCAAGCCAAACGCCGACTACGCATTCCCCGCACGCTTTGAACTGGCGCGCAGCTTTCAAGACGATCGCGCACGCGTGCGGGTAAAGGGCAAGTGGGGCTACATCAATCCCGCGGGCCAGTTCACCATCGAGCCAACGTATGACGGAGCAAACGGATATAACGAGGGCCTGGCGCCGGTGGAACTAGCGGGCAAATGGGGATACATCGACAAGCGAGGTCAGACAGTTATTCCCTTGCAATACGCAGCCGCTGCAAGCTTCTCGGAAGGGCTGGCCGCGGTGCAAATAGACGGCAAGTGGGGATTCCTGCGTAAAGACGGTTCGGTGGCCATGAAACCTGCGTGGGAGAGAACCGGTGAATTCAGCGGAGGCGTCTGCCCGGTTCAGCAGAACGGACTGTGGGGATTGATCGCCCTCTCTGGCTCGTTGGTGTTGCCACCGTCTTATACGCAATTGGATTCCTATGTAGACGGCTTCGCGGCAGCGAAGCAAGGGACGCAGTCGCTCTACATCGACAGGAAGAATCGGGTAATCTGGAGGCAAAGGGCGGAGTGCCCATTGGGCAGCCCAGTCAGCGACTACACCAAGCCCTCATAGAGCATTTCGTTGTGTGCCCTGAACCTGCTTTCGGCGGAGAGGGCTTTAGCGGCGACAGCGTTGGGTGGGTTGGGGCCGGAGGGAGAGCTGCTTCGTGAGAACATCACCTGTGTTGACACGACGCCGTTTTGTTTGTCTTTCTTCACTGCTTCTGACAGCCGATGCAACGAGGTTACGAGGAACCAGCGCGAGAACCCATCTGTATCCCATTGAACAGTGCGGCAAGTGGGGATACATGGACCGCAGGGGCGAAGTTATTTTGCCGCCCCGGTTCGAGAACGCGTTTGCCTTCTCGGAAAACCTTGCGGCTATGAAGATGGGCGGTCAGTGGGGATATATCGACAGGTCCGGAGCCGAGATCATTCCGCCCCGGTTCGATGAGGCGCGCAACTTCCGTTACGGGCTTTCCCCTGTGCGCGTGGGGAATCTGTGGGGGTTCATCAAGAGAGATGCCAGCTTCGCTATTCCCCTTAGGTTCGACCTTGCGCGAAGCTTTCAGGACGACCGCGCGCGCGTCCGCCTGGGGGGGAAATGGGGCTTTCTGGCACCGAATGGGTCGTTTGCGATTCAACCGCAATATGACAATGCTAACGGCTACAACGAAGGGCTGGCGCCGGTTGAAAGCAAGGGAAAATGGGGCTACATCGATAAGGCGGGCGCTCTGGCTATACCCTTCCGTTATCCTGTGGCGGAAATCTTCAGCGAAGGATTAGCCGCCGTGAAGACGGGAAGGTACTGGGGCTTCATCGCCAGGGACGCCACACCTACGATCGAAAGTAAATTTGAAGAGGCAGGGCAATTCTCTGAGGGAGTATGCCCGGTTCGCCTCGATGGTAAGTGGGGCTACATTGACAAATCGGGAACGGCCATGATCCAACCCTGCTACGACCAGGCGGAACATTTTGCCGATAGTCTGGCTGCCGTCATGGTCGGAAAAGTGACCAGATATATCGATCACAAAGGTGGTGTGGTCTGGAAAAGTCAATCGCTCTGCGCTTAGCAGGCGCGATGACAAGTCTGTTCGAGCCCGGTTCCCTTCCTATTTCAATATCAGCTTTTGCACCCGCCAGTTCAGTAGTTCAGCAACATACAACTCGTTCTCTGAAGGGCAGGCCATCTCATGAATCCAGCCAAACTGCTTTGGCTGCTTACCTGCCTCGCCCAGATAGCCAAGCACCTTACCCTCAAGGCTCAGCTTATAGATCCGCCCGGGATAGGCATCCGCGCTAAAAAGCACCTGGTTGGGACCAGGAGTGATACAGATCGCCCACGGAGAACCAGCCTTCATGGTGCCGTTGGCGGCATCCTGGCTCGGCTTGGGGCCGATGGCCGGCCGCGCGTTCGCATCGAACGGTACATCAATGGTGATTTGCCGCAGATACTTACCTTCCCCATCGAATACCTGAATGCGCCGATTTCCCCGATCCGCCACATAGACGTTTCCCTGCGCGTCAACGGCAATACTGTGCGGCACACTGAACTCTCCGGGCTTGTCGCCGGGGCTGCCCCAGGATTTGAGCCAGTTGCCGTCTTTATCCACCTTGGCAACCCGTGAATTAATGTAACCATCACTGATATATGTATTGCCGGCCGCGTCCCAGGCCATATCCGTAACCTGGCGGAACATGCCGTCTACCGGCGGCAGCGGCGGCTTCACATGCTTCAGGGGTTCGGTGCCCTCATCCGACGCCTCCTGCTTGCGCCCGAACACCATGACCACGCGTCCCTCCGGGTCGAACTTGATGACCATATCGGAGCCCTTGTCGGCAACCCAGATATTGTCGTCCCGATCAACCTTGACCGAGTGGCCATATGACCAGGCATAGAGGTTGTGCCCGATCTCGCGAACAAATTTTCCGTCGCCGTCAAACTCAAGCAGCTGTGTAGCGGCAGCTCCATAGGCGGGCCCGGTGGTGTTGCCACGCGACAATGCAAATACGTGGCCCTTGGAATTGACGGCCACGCCGGCCATCTCGCCCAGGTAAATATCCGGCGGCAGTTTCAGAAAGTTAGGCACGGAAGTATAGGCAATGGCGGGCACGGACCCCTGTTGCGCAAATGCATAGCTGCTCAGCAGGACGAACACACATAGCGTCAGTTTTCTCAAAACTTTTCTCCCGAGGCCACTCTATTGCACCACGACTCGCACTGTAAACCGGAACTGTAAACTCAGCTCCGGCGCTCGCGATCGGTAACGGCCGCATCCAATCCCGCGGCGAGCGCCGCGTAGGCGGGTGTGGGACCCTCCCAGCGCAACTGGTCGACGTCGTCATATAAGGGGATATCGGTGCGCAACGTGGCCAAGGTGCGAAACAGCAGGGCGTTTTCCCACTCACGAGCCAGCGTGGCCGCCAGTGTAGAGGCACTGGTTGCGTTGACATGCCAGGCGCGATGGTCTTTGGGGATGGCTTCGAGGTGCACATACTTTGCCAGTACCGCACTCGACGACTTGGCGCCCCAGCCCGGCAACCCGGGATAACCGTCGGCGGAATCGCCGACCAGGGCGAGGTAGTCGGGAATAGACTCCGGCGCAACGCCGAACTTCGTCACGATACCGGCCTCGTCGAAGGTGACCCGCGTGCGCCGATTCAACTGCACCACCCGCGTGCCACGCACGCACTGCGCCAGATCCTTGTCGGGCGTGCAGATCACTACCTGGCCAACCCGCTGGTCCTGCGCGGCCAGAGCCGCCCCGGCTGCCAGCGCGTCATCCGCCTCAAATTCCACCATCGGCCAGACCACCATCCCCGCAGCGGAGAGAATCTGTTCGAGCAGGGGAAACTGCGCCAGCAGTTCAGACTCGACGCCCTCCCCGGTCTTATAACCCGGCCAAAGATCGTTGCGAAACGACTCGATCACCTGATCGGTGGCCACGGCAAGGTGAGTTGCACCCTCCTTGAGCAGGCCCAGCAGGGACGCGAGCACGCCCCGCACCGCGCCCACCTCACGCCCCTCCGCATCACGCGCAGAAGGCACCGCGTAGTAGTGACGAAACAACTCGTAGGTACCGTCAATCAGATGTACGTTCAGGGTTCATCTCCCAAATCGCGGCGCACCGATCCGCTGATCTCCACACGGTAAATTCCTCCCGGGTGGACGGGAGAATGGTACCAGCCTGCGCCTTAATCGACCCGCACTCCCCGGGCGAAGACCATCGCCGGCCGCTGCGTGCCGAGGAAGTAAGGGAGCTCGCGATAGTCACTGGCCTCGTGGACAACGAAATCAGCGGATTTACCGGGCGCCAGCGAGCCGGTTTCGCCGGCGAGATGCAGGCTGCATGCGGCGTTGATAGTGGCCGCGATGAGGGTTTCTGCCGGAAGCATCTTCATCTGCGTGCAGGCCAGCGAGAGGATTACCGGCATGGAGGCAATGGGGGATGAGCCGGGATTGAAATCCGTTGCCAGCACCACAGCGAGGCCGGCATCGATCATGGCGCGAGCCGGCGGGTAATGCCTGGAGCCGATCGAGTAGACGGAACCGGGTAACAGGACGGGCTGTACCCCGGCTGCCGCCAGGGCCGCGATGGAGGCGCCGTCCGTATGCTCCAGATGATCTGCCGTGGCAGCGCCGAGGCTGGCCGCGAGATGGGCGCCGCCGGAACAGCTGAATTGGTCGGCATGGAGGCGCAGGCCAAAGCCTGTACTCTTTGCGGCTTGCAGAATGCGCCGGGTGGCTTGCTCATCGAAGATGTGGGGTTCACAGAAAACGTCACAGTAGCTGGCCAAGTTCTCCGCTGCTACCAGGGGAAGCATCTGCTCGACCACCAGGTCGACATAGGCGCTGGTGCGGCCGCTGAATTCTTCTGGTACTTCGTGCGCGCCGAGAAAGGTGGGCACGCAACGCAAGGGTGTCGTCTGTTGCGTTTGCTGCACGACGCGGAGAATTTTCAGCTCCGCTTCCACGCTCAGGCCATATCCGGATTTTGCTTCAATGGTGGTTGTGCCTGCGCGCAGAAACCAGGAGGCGTGTTTCTGGGCTATGGCGAGGAGTTCGGTTTCGGGAGCGTCGCGGGTGCGGCGAACCGTGGAAAGAATGCCGCCGCCCCGCTCGGCGATCTGCTGATAGGTGACGCCGGAGCAGCGCAGTTCGAACTCGTCGGCACGGTTGCCGGCGAAGACCAGATGAGTGTGCGCATCGACGAAGCCGGGAGTAACGACTCGTCCGCCCGCGTCGATGATCTGGGTGTTGCTGTCGACTAAGGATTCGATATGGGTCCGGGAGCCCACGGTGTCGATCCTGCCGGCGCGGATGAGCATAGCGCCGTTATTCAGGATCGCGAGCTCGCGCATCTCGGCGCCAACGCGCGGGCGATTTGGGCCAGCGAGGGTTACGAGTTGCGAGCAGTTCACGATTGCAACGGATGTCATGCTTTTCCTCGGGGCTGGAGAGGCTGAGAAAGAGTTCGTCGTTGAAGGGTACGGGCTTTAAGCCCGTACAGGATGAAATAAAAAATGAGCGGCTTTACAGGCCGCGGAAAAAGTCTGGTGGTGAAGGTTACGGGCCTCAGCCCGTACATAAACAATCAAAGTAAGTGGCCTTTAGGCCCTGAGGGCGGCGTATCCAGTTAGAAATGCAACCCTCAGCGGCTGAAGCCGGGTTATTCTTGCGTTGATTCCGTACGGGCTGAAGCCCGTACCCTTCATTACCAGAGTTTTCCGCAGCCTGGTAAACACAATGCTGGGGCGCAGCCCTTTCCTTGTGTTTCTTCTATTCTTCATCGATGGGGAGGCGCAATCCCGCGGCTTCGGCGAAGGTGCGCGCGGCAGGATAACCGGCGTCGGCGTGGCGCAGGACGCCCATTGCGGGATCGGTGGTCAAGACCCGTTCCAGGCGCAACGCGGCTTCGGGTGTTCCATCGGCCACTACGACCATGCCGGCGTGCTGGGAATAGCCGATACCCACGCCACCTCCGTTGTGGATGCTGACCCAGGTAGCGCCCGCTGCCGTGTTGACCAAGGCGTTCAACAGTGGCCAATCGGCGACGGCGTCGGAGCCATCGAGCATGGCTTCGGTTTCCCGGTAAGGCGAAGCCACCGAACCCGTATCCAGATGATCGCGGCCGATCACGATGGGCGCGGAAATTTCCCCGGTACGCACCAACTCGTTGATGGCCAGACCCAGCTTCGCCCTTTGCCCGTAACCCAGCCAGCAGATGCGCGCGGGTAAGCCCTGAAAATGAATGCGTTCGCCAGCCAGCCTGATCCAGCGCTGCAACGCTTCGTCCTGGGGAAAGAGCGACAACACCAGTTGATCGGTCTTGCGAATGTCTTCCGGGTCACCCGACAGCGCCACCCAGCGGAAAGGTCCCTTACCTTCGCAGAACAGGGGGCGAATGTATTCCGGCACAAAACCGGGGATCTCAAACGCATCCTGAACCCCGGCCAACTTGGCATTGGTTCGGAGATTGTTTCCGTAATCAAAAACGACCGAGCCGCGGCGCTTCAACGCAAGCATCGCTTCGACGTGCCGGCCCATCGTCGCCATGGAACGAGCTACGTATTTGTCACTATCCTGGTGGCGCAAAGCAATCGCTTCCTCAAGGCTCATGCCATTGGGCACATAGCCGTTTAAGGGATCATGGGCGCTGGTCTGGTCGGTCACGATTGCCGGGATCACATTCCGCCGCAACAGCTCGGGCAACACGTCAGCTGCATTCCCGATCAGGCCGACGGAGAGCGCAGCGCCCTCTTTCTTTGCGACTTCGAGCAGGTGCAGAGCTTCATCCACCGTGGCGGCGATACGGTCGCAGTAGCCGCTATCTACCCGCTTCTGAATCCGCTGGCGATCGACGTCGATTCCCAAAAAGCGCGCGCCGGTCATGGTAGCGGCCAGAGGCTGCGCACCGCCCATGCCCCCCATGCCCGCGGAGACAATCAGCCGGTCTTCCAGGATACCCGCAAAATGTCGGCGCCCGGCAGCGACGAAGGTCTCGTAGGTGCCCTGCACAATGCCCTGGCTGCCGATATAGATCCACGAGCCGGCCGTCATCTGCCCGTACATCATCAAGCCCTTCTTATCGAGCTCGCGAAATACCTCCCAGTTCGACCACTTGCCGACCAGGTTTGCATTAGCGATCAGCACCCGCGGCGACATGGCATGGGTGCGCAAAATGCCCACCGGCTTGCCCGATTGAATGAGCAGGGTCTCATCGTTCTCCAGGCTTTCAAGCGCGCGCACAATGGCGTGGAACGACGGCCAGTCACGCGCCGCCTTTCCGGTTCCTCCATAAACCACCAGGTCGTCCGGGGCCTCGGCCACTTCCGGATCGAGGTTGTTCATCAGCATGCGCAGCGCGGCTTCCTGCTGCCAGCCTTTGGTACGCAAGGTTGTGCCGCGCGGCGAACGAATGGTTTCCTTATGCGGACCAGCTATCAAAGTCTCCATTGCGAATCCCCTTTGCCAGGCGTTCGATATCTGTTGCGATGACCCGGTCTTCCTCAAGCGGCGGCACCAGCGTGCGCACCAACTGGCGCGCTCGCTCAACTTCCGTCGCGGCCTTGAGCGGGTGACGATACTCCAGTCCCTGGGCCGCTGTCATCAGCTCGATCGCCAGCACGTTCTCTGCGTTGTCAACGATCTGTTTCAGTTTAAGCGCGGCGGTCATGCCCATGGAGACATGATCTTCTTTGCCGCCCGAAGTGGGCAGGCTATCGACGCTGGCTGGGTGGGCCAGGACCTTGGCCTCATTCAGCAGAGCGGCCGCGGTGACGTGGGCAATCATGAGCCCGGAAGAGAGGCCGGGCTTGCGCGCCAGAAAGGGCGGCAAGCCCTCGTTACAGTCAGGATTGATGAGCCGGTCGATGCGCCGTTCGCTGATGCTCATGAGGTCGGTCACGGCGATGGCCGCGTAATCCAGCGCCATCGCCAGCGGCGCGCCGTGGAAATTTCCGCCGGAGATCACCTCGCCGGCGTCAGGCGAATCGCCGCAGAAGATCAGCGGATTGTCGGTGGCCGATCCGGATTCGATCTCGATCACCTGACGCACGTGCTGCAATGCACCGCGTGCCGCTCCATGCACCTGGGGCATGCAGCGCAGGCAATAGGCGTCCTGTACCCGGGGATCGTTGGCGCGGTGGGACTCGCGGATCTCACTGTCACGCAGCAGGGTCCGCAGATGGGCGGCAGCCTCTACCTGGCCGGCATGCGGGCGAGCGCGATGGATGCGTTCGTCGAAGGCGACCGGGGTGCCGCGCAAGGCTTCGAGCGCCATGGCGCCGGCCAGGTCGTAGAGCCGGTTCACGCGCACCGCGCGCAACAGGGCTAAACCGCCCACGGCCGACATGGCCTGGGTTCCGTTCAGCAGCGCCAGTCCCTCTTTGGCCTCAAGCAGCAGGGGCGTCAGGCCGGCTTTAGCGAGCGCGGCAGCCGCGGGCATGCGGGCGCCCTGAAAAAACGCTTCTCCCTCGCCGATGAGGGTTAGCGCCAGATGGGCCAGGGGGGCTAGATCGCCGCTCGCGCCGACCGAGCCTTTGCCGGGAATGACCGGATGCACACGCTGGTTCAACATGGCGATGAGCAACTCGATCAGCTGGGGGCGAACCCCGCTCAGGCCCTTGGCCAGCACATTGGCGCGCAGTAAAAGCATGGCGCGCGACTCCGGCTCGGCGAGCGGGTCGCCGAGGCCGCAGGCGTGGCTGCGCACCAGGTTTTGTTGCAGCTGTTGCAGATCGCCGCGGCCGATGCGCACGTCAGACATTTTGCCGAAGCCGGTATTGATGCCGTAGGCGGTTTCATGGCTGGCAACGATGCGCTCCACGACGGCTTGCGCGGCGGCGATGCGCGGACGGGCCCCAGGCGCGAGCGCAACTTCGCCGGAGCCGCCGGCTACCTGGTTGATTTGTTCGAGGGTGAGTGGCTGTCCGTTCAGCTGCAGGACGCCCAGGCCGGTTTCCATGCTGATCATGGTATAAGCTCGCGATCATGATTTGCGCAGCTATCCACAATGAAGGGTGGCCCAGTCAAGCCGTGTTTTGGCTTGGTGGGATAACGAAGTCAGAGTCGACATTTGTTTTTCCCACTCAAGCCAACAGAAAGCTTGAATGGGCCACCCACCACTTGTTATGAGCTCTGCTGCCTTGAAAACGAGCTTCAGGAAACGTGAACCAAAGGTAGTATTTGTTTGTGTCATCTATCTGGCATAAAAAGGCTTGTTGAAAACAGGGCCGCAGGTTTCCCAGGTTGCGCATCGGTTGAACCTAAGGAATTCCTCATGATCTGTGTTTTCTCTGTTGCGTTTCGCGTCTTTCCGTCAGAAACTGCGAGGAAGAGCTAAACGGGGATTTTGGTGACGTATGCATCCAACGGCTTTGGAGAAGGGCGGGTTCACAACAACGCTGAACATGGCGCTGAGCTCCACCGCTCCCGAGCGGTCGGCCGAGACGATCCATCGCAAGCAGCTTGCTCGCTTCGGTAAGTGGTTGTATCGATTGGGTTTTGTGCCTGGAACCGCAGGCAATCTCTCGGTCCGCCTGAGCCATGACCGCATCCTCGCCACGCCTACGGCCATGAGCAAGTGCCTGTTGAAGGCGGCGGACATGGTGCTGGTCGACATGGACGGCCGGCGGGTCGGCGGCGAAAGCCGCAACGTGACCAGCGAAATCGGGATGCACCTGGCCATCTACCGCGAGCGGCCGGACGTACAGGCAGTGGTTCACGCGCATCCGCCCATCGCTACCGGCTTTGCCTCCTGCGGGCTGGCCCTCGAAGAACCTTTGTGCTCAGAGATCGTCATGGCCCTCGGCTCCATTCCCCTGGCGCCTTATGCGACCACAGGTACGGACGATGTGGGGTCTAGCATTCAACCCCTGATCGTGGATCATGACGCTATTCTGCTGGCCAACCATGGCGTGGTCACGGCGGGCGACACCCTGCACAATGCCTTCATGCGCATGGAAACGGTCGAGCATTTTGCCCACATCTGCCTGGTCGCACGGCAGCTCGGATGCCCCCAACCTCTCTCCAGCGACCACCTGCAACAGCTCGCCGAAGCTCGCTCCCGCTATCAAAGGAACTCCGCACCGGGTTGCTGAGGTTCCGGCCGTACGGGTTCACGCTCAGGCTGAGGAGGATTCCGTGGACATCGAACTGCGCCCCCTGCGACTGGCGGAGATTTTCGACCGGATCTTTCAGCTTTATCGAGCACGCTTCTCTCTGTTTCTGGGTATCGCCGCGGTCAGCACCACGGTGGAGCTGGCGTGGAACCTCACCAATCTGGTGATAGGGCACTGGTTGGGCAAGAGCGCACTCGCCGTGACCGCCCGGCAATCGATCACGAGTCTTTCGCTGATCGTAGGCTGGGCCTTTGTGTTTGCCGCAGCCGCACTTTGCCTGGGAGCAACCAACCGGGCAATGTCTGCGATTTACGATGGCAAACCAACCAGCATCGCCCAGGCATTCAGCGAGCTGCGGCGCAACTGGCTGCGCTGCATCTGGGTGAATACCCTCACCTACCTCATCGCCTGGGGCGCGGTCATCCTGGTATTGATCGGGACCATCACCGCGGTCGTGCTCGCCAAGCGAGCCGAGACCGTGGGGCAGGCCAACACGCTGACGGTGGTGTACGGCGCAACTGGCTTACTGCTGCTGGGGGCTTTGCCGCTGTGTATGTGGTTGACACTGCGGTATTCTCTGGCCGTGCCGGCCTGCGTGCAAGAAAACCTGAAAACCGTGCCATCGCTGAAGCGAAGCGTATTTCTGGCCAAAGGAACCCAGGGGCGCATCCTGCTGCTGTTGCTCATTGTCGTGGTTGCGCAATCGATGGTTGGAGTCGTACTCATATCGCCCGTGCTCGCCGTTTTCGTCAGAACTCGCGGCCACGCATCGCCCGCAGCAAGCGCTTACCTGCTGATCGCAGGCGCCCTGACCAGCGCCCTGATCAAACCCATTTACTGTATCGGGCTGACGCTGTTTTACCTGGACGCGCGGGTCAGGAAAGAGGGCTTCGACCTGGAGCGGATGCTGGACCGGTCGATGGTGGACCGGCCTGGGAGCGATGCCCCCCTGGAAGGAATCGCATCGACCTTACCAGCCAGGGGACCAACGTTTTGAGCGAGAGGACGCGGGCCAGGTTTTCCTTTCTGCTCTTTGCTCCCTATACGCCGGCGAACGTGTCTGGCCTGCGCCGCAAGCTGGATGCGATTCTGGCCAGCGGTGATTTTCCCCAAGCCAAACCACCCAGCCTGCTGGCGCGCGTTTGGGGTGAGTTCCTCGGCTGGTTGTTGAAGCTACTCAACTCCGTCATGCCGAGCGCCCCGTCGCACAGCACCCTGGTGCTCCTGGAGCTGACGGTGATCGCGATTCCCTGCACAGTTCTGATCTGGTGGTTCATCCGCCGATTGCGGGTGCAGGGCCTCAGTCTTCCGCGGGACACTGCTCCCCATCCCTCAGCGCCCTCTGCCCAGGATTGGCGTGCGTGGCTGGAACAAGGCCAGACGCTGGGGCGGGAAGCGCGCTGGCGCGAGGCTATCCATCATATTTACTGGTCGTCTATTTCCTGTCTTGAATCCCAGGGCTTGTGGCCTGCCGATCGGGCGCGCACGCCGCGGGAATACCTCGCGTTGCTGGATAAAAAGCCAGACGTACGTACCGACTTGTTATCGCTGACGCGGTCGTTTGAGCGTACCTGGTACGGCGAAAAGCCGGCGGGCGAACAGGAGTTCGACCAAGCCTTAAGAGAGCTGGAGAGGATTGCGGCACGATGAGGGCTTCGTTCAACAGTAGAGACAAGAGGCTGTTGCTGGGTTGTGGCGCCCTGGTCGTGGTCTTGATCGTTGTGGTCGCCGTCTTCTCGCCGGCGAATGCAGACGATGACCCTACGCCCTCAAGCTATTCGGTTGCGCCTCACGGCGCGCGCGCCGCTCTTCAGTTGCTGCAACAAGCCGGCTACCAGGTGCAGCGGCAGGAGGACTCGCTGGACCAGCTCGATGAGACGACCGCGGCGCACACGACGGTGATTTTTGCCGAGCCCTTCCTGACAAACGTGAGTGACTCCAAAGAATCTGTGCAGCGGATACTCGATCAGGGCGCGCGCGTGCTGGCTACCGGCTACGCCGGCGGCCTGTTGCTGCCGGAGAACGCGGTGGCGAGCAATCCGCTCCCTTTGGACGGATCCTGTGACGCGCATCCCACTGGCCTGGGCGAACTGGCCGGGTCGGGCACGATACGCATTGCGGCGGCAGCGCGCTGGAAACCGGGCAATGGCGCCCAGCAGGCCGAGTATACCTGCCAGGGCGAAACGGTCGCTGTTACGTATAAGGCAGGTAAAGGCACGGTTGTATGGTGGGCCAATTCCCTGCCGCTCGAGAACGCGGGCATTCAACAGAAGGACAATCTTGTCTTTTTTCTGAACAGCGTCGGTCCACCCGCGACCACGCATGTTCTGTGGGATGAATCGCTGCATGGGACGCCGCCTTCCCTGATGTCATACACACGCGGTACTCCGCTGAAATGGATGGGGTGGCAAGTGCTGCTGGTGGGCGCCCTGCTGCTCTGGAGTTACGGCCGCAGAAGCGGGCCTTTGCGTCCCGACCCGGCCATACCGCGCACCGCGCAGATTGAATTCGTACATTCGCTGGGCTCTTTGTATCAAGCTGCCAATGCGACGCAGACTGCCATCGCCGACGCTTATCAGCAGTGCCGGCAACAGCTGGAACAGGTCTTTGCCATTCCGCAGAGCTTTTCTGCCGCATCGACTGGCATGTCTTTGGCCTTATCGCGGCATTTCAACGCTGGGGCGGAAAGCGTGCAGCAGGCGCTGCTAGCCTGCGAACAGGCCGTGGGAATGGAAACGCTATCCCCGAAGATGGCGCTGGAGCGCATACAGGCACTGCACGATTGCCTGCCGCCGCTCAACCAACCACCAACCAACACATAGGGGAACCGTGGAAGAAAACACATCGATAGAGAGCGCTCACCCCAGCCCTGAATTGCAGGCAACGACACAATTACTGCAGCACGGAAGGCGCGAGCTGGGCAAGATCATCGCCGGCCAGACGGTCTTCATCGATCAAGCCTTGGTGGTGGCGCTGTGCCGCGGTCACGCGTTGATCGAAGGCGTTCCAGGGATTGCCAAAACGCTGGTGGTGAAACTGCTGGCCCAGGTGCTGGGCCTCGAATTTCAGCGCGTGCAGTCCACGCCCGACCTGATGCCTGCCGACATTCTGGGCACGAATGTGTTTCGTAATGATAGTGGGCAGTTCGTGCTGCATAAGGGACCGGTTTTTACCCATTTTCTGCTGGTGGACGAAGTGAACCGCATGCCCCCACGCACCCAGTCGGCGCTGCTGGAATGCATGGAAGAACGGCAAGTCACCATCGACCGCACAGGCTATCCTCTGCCCGACGCCTTCACTCTGTTCGCCACGCAGAATCCGATCGACTTTGAAGGGACGTATCCCCTGCCCGAGGCGCAAGTGGATCGCTTCTTGATGAAGCTTCGTCTCACCTATCCAACGGCCGAAGAGGAAAGGGTGGTGCTGCAGCGGCACCATGCGAGCAGCGGCGCCAAGGGCCTGGACGCCACTTCGCTACAGACGCTGAGCCCGGGTCTGCTGGCCGCGGCGCAGAGTGAGGTGCGCCGGGTACGGATCGAGGCCAGTCTCTATGACTACCTGGTCACCGTAGTGCGGCGCACGCGAGAATGGCCGTCGTTGACTTTGGGGGCCAGTCCCCGCGCCGCGGTCAGCCTGATGCTGGTGGCACAGGGCTTTGCTGCCGTGGAAGGGAGAAACTACCTCATTCCGGATGACGTGAAGCAAGCCGCACCGCCAGTGCTGCGCCATCGTCTGATTCTCAAACCGGAGGCGGAACTCGAAGGCTACGATACCGATCGCGTGATTGCTGAGATACTGGCGGCGGTTGCGGTGCCGAAGCAGTGAGCTCGTCCAGCCTTTGGCCGGAACCGCGCATTGCGCCGGCTGTGCCGCTGGAGCGGTTAGCGTTCGCGCTTACCAGGCGAACGCTGCTTCTGCTTCTGCTGGGCACGCTTTGGCTGGTGCCCGCGTTCTTCTTACGAAACTTGATGTGGGGTGTTCTTGCCTGGGACGCAACCATCCTGCTGTTCGCGCTGTTCGACGGACTGCGGTTGCCGGCGCCGTCGCTGCTTGAGGCCACGCGGAAATGGGCCTCCGCGCCGGCGCTGGGAACGCGGACCGAGGTTGAGTTATCGATTTGCCAACATGGCCGGCGTCCGCTAATGTGCCGGGCGATGGATGATCTGCCGGCTGCGTTTCTGGAAGCGCCGGAATGGTGGGAACTGGCTTGCCCGGTCGGGTTAGCGACCACGGTGCGCTACTCGTTTATGCCGCGCACTCGGGGCGACCACCCCGCGGGCAGGCTCTACCTGCGTTATCGCAGCACGCTGGGACTGCTGGAGCGCTGGTCTTCTGCCGATCTTCGTCAGACGGTCCGTATTTATCCCGCAAGCGGGAATGCGCAGGATCAATCGTTGTTTCTGGCGCGCAGCCGGCAATTGGAGCTACAACTACGCAAGCAGCGTCAACGCGGGCTGGGACGGGAGTTCGAGACGTTGCGTGAATATCTGGAAGGCGATGACCTGCGCGATGTTTGCTGGAAGGCCTCGGCCAGGCGGGGTGGCCTGATCACCAAACAGTACCAGACCGAGCGCAGCCAGGCGGTATGGCTGCTGGTGGATGCGGGCCGTCTGCTGCAGGGGCGCGTCGGCCCCTACACCAAGCTGGATTACGCCACCGCGACTGCGCTCGCTATGAGTCAGCTGGCGCTGGCGTCGGGCGACCGTGTGGGGCTGCTGGCCTATGGCCGGGAGATGCAACAAACCATCGCCCCCGGTCGCGGCGGGGCGCATCTGCGCCAGATGATGGAGTCGCTGGCGCTGATTCACGGAGAGGCGGCGGAAGCCGATCACCTGCGCGCTACCGTCACTTTGAATCGGCTGCAACCGCGGCGCAGCCTGGTGCTGTGGCTGACTGACCCTGCGGAGACCTCGATGCAGCCTGAGGTGGTGGAAGGGGCAGCACAGCTGATGCGCAAACACCTGGTGCTGTTTGTCGCGATGGAACAACGTGATTTGCGGCAGATCGCGGAGAGGCGCCCGGTTACGCAGCAGGAGATGTTTGCCGGGGCGGCCGCGCAGGAGATGGTGCAGTGGAGACGATTGCTGCTTGCCCGCTTGCGGCAACGCGGGGCGCTTACTCTGGAGACTTATCCGGAGGAGATGACTTCGTTTGTGCTGAATCGTTACCTGGAGATTAAGGAGAGAGCTCTTTTGTAAGAGTTGCGGTTGCTTGTGTCGCAGGGATTCGCGAGCTCACTTGGAGGGCATTGGTTTGGGGTGAAGGCGCACTGCAGATCCCTCCGCTACGGTCGGGATGACAAAGGGGAGAGGGGCGATTGCCCTCACAAATTGCTATTGGGATGAACGAAAAGCAGGTCCCTCCACTTCGCTGCGCTCCGGTCGGGATGAAATAAGGGGAGAGGGGCGATTGCCCTCAAGAATTGCTAATGGGGTGAACGAAAAGCAGGTCCCTCCACTTCGCTACCGCTCCGGTCGGGATGACAAATTCGTCTGGGGGATGGACTTAAATGATCTTGCCTCTGCAAAACGTATCCCTTAGCAAGGCTGTTCTAATGCGAAAGGGTGGCGAAGATGACGAAGTCAAAGCGGGGACGTTACACGCTTGAGTTCAAGCAAGAGGCGGTGCGACTGGTTGAGTCGGGCCAGAGCCAGGCGGCAGTAGCGCGCAGCCTGGGGGTGGTGGAACAGACGTTGTTTAACTGGGTGAGCAAGCATCGAGCTGGGAGCTTGCGAGGTGCCAGCAGCAAGGCTGAGGTGAGCGCCGAGCAGATGGAGAACAGCCGTCTACGGGCGGAGTTGGCGCGTGTGACGATGGAGCGCGACATACTGGGAAAAGCGACGGCGTACTTCTCGAAGTGGCAGAAGTGAAGTACGCCTTTATTCAACGCAACAAGCTGGTCTGGCCGATCTCGGTGCAGTGCCGGGTGCTACTGGTGAGCGTTTCCGGGTACCATGAACACCTTTCGCGGCGAGTGCATATTGCCCAACGCCGGCACCTCAGCGACGAAGCCCTGTTGGTTCACATTAGCGCCGTGTATGCGGAGAATCGAGGGGCTTATGGCTGGCCGCGCATCTGGCGGGAGCTGGGAGATCGGGGCATTCGCGTGGGCAAACAAAGGGTGCAACGGCTGATGCGGAAGCACGGCATCCAGGCCCGTGGCAAGCGTCGCTTCCGGGTAGTCACCAGTGACAGCAAGCACGATCTCCCCATTGCGCCCAACGTGCTTGACCGCAACTTCAAGGTGGCCGCGCCCAACCAGGTGTGGGTAGGCGATTTAACCTACATACCGACCGCTGAGGGTTGGCTGTATCTGGCCGTGGTGATTGATCTGTTCAGCCGCAAAGTGGTGGGCTGGTCGATGCGGTCGGATATGCAGCGTGCGTTGGTGCTGGACGCGCTGGATATGGCTTGGTTTGGACGCAATCCAGGTCGGCAAACGGGGCTGATCTTCCACAGCGATCGCGGCAGCCAATACGCCAGTGACGAGTTCCGTCAGCTACTGGACAGCAACGGCATAGTGGCGTCGATGAGCCGCAAGGGCAACTGCTGGGACAACGCCTGTTCCGAGACGTTGTTCGCCTCGCTAAAGGTGGAGCGACTGCATGGCAAAGAGTTTAAAACCATCCGCCAGGCCAAAGATGAAACCATCGCATGGCTGCTCTGGTATAACCGAACACGCATGCACTCGACGCTGAACTACGTCAGCCCGATGCAGTTCGAGCAAGACTGGACGGAGGCTGCGGCTAAGGGTGCCGCCTGAAGCTTGTCTCTGATGAAGCAGGCGGTGGAAATGACGGTTTATGGAAAGCTCGGAAAACGATGATGCTGTTTTCCGACCTTCCCACAAACCTTGGAAATCGATAAAGCCGATTCCCACATTCCCCACCACCGCGACTACGACGGGAATGAAATCTATATCCCCAAAACCGGCCGCTAAGGGATACGCATTCTGAGGGCAAGGTCAAAAGGAGCAAGCTCTCCTCGCTGATTCCATGCTCTGCACCTCAGGTGCTCGGACCCACAGACTGGCCGCACGCAACCGCGGTGATTAGCGCACGCGATAGAGCATGGCCGCGTGCGCCGGTAGACGCGCCTGCAAGGAAGTGGCATTTCCCAGATCTTCGCGCAGCCATAGGTCGCGCACTGCGTGCTTCGCTTCTTTTAGGCCGAGATCCTTCCACGCGTAGGTGGCTTGCTGAGGTGCATCGCTCAGGTTGAAGAGCGCAACGTAATGCCCTCCACCCGTCTCGGGTTCTGCGGTCCACACAACCAGAGATTCAGTCCGCATCCGTTGACGATTGTCTTGCGAGTGCTGGTCGACCGCGATCACTTCAGGATTGGTGTAGAGAGCCTCCGTCGCTGGATCCATTCGGGTCAGATTGGTGCCGGCAACTAACGGCGACCGGGCGATCGACCAGAGCGTCATCAAAAGTCTCGACTCATCGGCGGTGAAGCGTGAGACACGGGCCTCGCCCCATCCGGGCCGAGGGCCGAGATAACCCAATGGAAGCATGTCGGCATCAGGCCAATGCCCCGGTTCCGCATAAGGAGCCCACTGCGCGGTGCGGGCAAATTGATTCACCAGGCCGGCGGGGAAGGTCGCCCCTTCCGGCGCCGTCCAGGTGTCCCACATGTCATCGGAGATGCGCCAGAGCTGCGCGTACTTTTGCAGATCCTGGGCTTCGTCGATCGGGGTTGGCCCGGGCGACAAGCTCAATACCATGGCCCGGCCCGACCTGGCGATCGCCGCACTCACCATGTGAATCTCATCCGCCTGGTAGGGCTTCGAAATGCAGTCGACCTTGACGTAGTCCACACCCCATGAGGCATAGAGCTTGATCACGGAATCGTAGTACGCCTGCGCGGCCGCGTTAGCGCGCAAGCCGTAGTTATCGGAGTTCCAGCGGCAGGTATCGGCAGTGTTGGCCGCTTCTGCGGCGCGAAACGCGGAATCGGCGATGGGCAGATTGCGCTCGACCGCGTCGCGAGGAATTCCGCGAATGATGTGCAGTCCGAACTTAAGCCCCTGGGCGTGGACCCAATCGGCAAGCGGCTTGAACCCCTGGGCCGCCACCGCGGAGGGAAAGCGATTATCGGCCACCTGGTAACGGCCGGTCGCATCCATGATGAATCCCTGCGCCGCGCCCTTCTGGCCCGGGCTGTGCAGGTACCAGCCTTCATCGACCACCACGTACCGCCACCCCAGGGGCTGCAGGTGGTCGTGGAACCAGGTCACGTTGGCCTTGTACTCGGCCTCGGTGACAGTGAGCCCGTAGGAATCCCAGCTGTTCCACCCCAACGGAGGTGTGGGGGCGAGATCTGTGGCAGCTACCAAGCGCAGCGCGCCTAACAGGAACAAGACAGGAAGAAGCTTTAAAGGACGGGTCATGGTGCAGCCAGTCTAGAGGAAATTTCAGACCGGCGGCTACCAGGTTTTCTTGATGAGCGTATCGAACCCGAAGCCACCGTTTTGATCACGCGTGGCACTGACCGCAACCCGGGGCGAAAGCTGGTATTGCCCCTGGATGGTTTCATTCTGCGTCGAAGCAACGTTGCTGGAAAAGGTGACAAACAGATTACCCGTGACCCGCTGTTGAATGGTGATATTAGCGCCGGGAGGTCCCTGGCTGGTTCCTCCGGCGAGCACGGGATTGATCGAGAGCTGGGAAATACCGGCAACCTTGGAGACGCGGCTGGTCACCTGGCTGCTTACCTGCGACGCGACCAGAGATTCCGCCGCCTGGTTGGCCGGCGTCGCGTTTTGCGCGCTCGCCTCGGTGGTGGAACCGAAGGCCAGCAGGTTGATGATATCGGCCGTCGGCAAGGCAGGGTCAGAAGAGTAGGTCGGGTTCAGCCGGTCGACAGGTCCGTTGAAGCGCATGAAGATGTTGTACTGCTGGATGGTTGTGTTGAGAGAGACGTTGACCATTGGTTCTGTCTCCGAAGGGTTCACAAATTCGATTGTGCCCCCGTTGAGCACGAAGCGATCTCCGTTGAGAATGATGTCGCCGCCGCTGAGATTTACACGGCCAAGAATGACCGGCTGGGCCGCCGTGCCCCGCACCCGCAGATTCGCCGAGCCGGAGATACTCAGGGCGCGGCTCACCAGGTTGACGTCGTTCTCGGAACTGACGCCCAGGTTCAACTGAATGTTCTGTGCCAGGCCGGGCGTGGCCGGCGCCGAGACGCCGCTTGAGAATTGATCGATGAAACTGCTTAAGTCAAACGCAGGGGTGAACGAAAGATCGGCAAGATTGACCTGCCCTCCTAACGTCGCGTTCTCGGTAGTACCGGCCAGGCGAAGGTTGGCGTTGACACTCTCACGCACACCTTCCGGATAAAGCACACGGACGCCGGTGGCGGCCAGCCCCAGATCGAACTGCACGCCGGGACGGAAAGCAACGCCGCCCTGCGCAGTCAGGGTGCCGCCACCCACGGTGCCTTGAAATTTGGTGATGTTCACGCGGTCGCTGGTGAGCGAAAGAACACCGTTGCCGTGTTGCAGCCCAACGGGCAAATCGGGATCGGCAAAGTTCACATCCACGATGTTGACCTCGCCGCCGATGTTGTTTGTGCCGCTACTGTTGATGTTGAACTTGAGTTGCCCGGAACTGCGGATGTCGGGCGCGAACACCTGGGCGATGTGGAGATCGACCGTGCCCAGCAAGACCAGCGAGACCGGAGCGCCCTTGTTGGTCGACATGGAGCCCTGAAAGGTCAGGTCCGTGTCGGTGCCACGCAGCCCCGAACGCTGCAGGGTGATCACCGTGTCTTTGTAATCCACCTTGATGGGCGCGGTCTCGGCTAACTGAATCGAATTGCTGTAGGCCAGTTTCAAGACCGGGATCGTGATATGGGCTTCTAACAGTTTCTTATTCTTGAGCGGCCCGTGCAGGGTTGCGTGCAGTTCGGTTTGCCCGGACAGGTCGGCGGCTTGATCAGGAGCATAGATGGCGAAGATAGGCTGCAGCGGAATCGCCTGGGTATCGAGGGTGGCGTCGGCGAAGTACTCGCCGGTGAGATCTACTTTTGCGTTGGCGCGGATCATTGTGCCCACGGCGGAAGAAGTGAGATCGGCGGTGGCGCGATGATTGGCTACGTTCATCTGCAGTTTCACATCCGAGATCTTCTGCTTCTGTATCTCGATTTGCGGAATCTGCAGGGTGGCATCGAGCTGGGGGTTGGCGAACGTTCCCTGCCCGCTGGCCTTGAGGCTGACGACCCCTTTGGCGCCGATGTGCTGGGCTTGCAATGCCTGCAGCTGGTCGAGCTGGATACCGTCGGCAGTCAGCTGGGCCACATAACTTTTCTGTCTGGGATGAATCGTCACTTGGCTCTTCACTTCGCCTGCGGGGAGATGGATGCCGAGATCCCCGTGCACTTCGTCTCCTGTGCCGTCGAAGGTGAGGGTTGCCGAGTTCACAGGCTGACCGTACGCAGTGAGGTGAGTGAGTGAAACATTTCCCTGGCCGACGGGGCTTTGCTGCGTTCCATGCAGCTTTACATTGGCGGCCAACGTTCCCGTAACCGGCACTTGCTGGCCAGATAACTTCACCAGCTCCTGAAGATCCAACTGGGCGGCGTTGAGGTTGACCTGGATCGGGCTGGCATCGGTGAAGGCCCAATGGCGCAGGCCGGTGCTGGCGTCGAAAGTGATCTTGCCGCGGGCTGCTGGTTCCAGATCGGCATGCTGCAGGCTGGCACGCGATGGGCTCACGTCTGCATTCGTGCGCAGCACCTTCCACTCGGTGCCGTTGAACTGAAAATGAGAAGCGGTCAACTGTCCACTCAAGTGGGGCGCCGTGGTCGAGCCGCTGACCGTTCCCTGGAATAACGCCGTTCCGGCCAGACCAAGCGGAGGCCCGGGCGCACGAAAAACATCGGCGATTGTTTCCAACTCGCGCAGATCGTTGGATTGGAATTTTATGCCCAGGCTGGAGCGCCGGCTGACTACACCATCCATGGTCAGGGTGTTCTGCGGCGTCCGCAAAAAGCTCTGCCTGAGGGCAAGCTGCTCATTGCCGCCGGTGTAGGTTCCGTGGATCTGGCTATCGATGGGAATCACTTTGCCCGATCCCGAGACCTTACCCTGCACGGAGGCATCGACATGGGCGACCACGTTGCTGAACGTCTTTCCCCAGGCAGCGGTTGCTTCCGCATGCAAGCCACCGGCCAGCCCGACGTTCTTGGGCATGGCAGAGGTCTTGAACGCACGATTGATGTCGCCGAGCTGAATGCCGAGCAGCGCAGCCTTGAATTGGGAGTGGGTATCGCCATCGATCTGGCTCATCTGGCCGCTGGCAGTCAGCGCGCCTCCCAGGAGGTTGGCGCGGAAATCCTGCAGGGTGGCATCGCCGTTCGCGAGCGTGTAATGGGCCGCGATGTCGCGAATCTGCGAACGAAGGCTTGGCGTCTGCACATCCAGTTGCTTGCTATCCAGGTCTCCCTTCACCAGCAGCGTGTCGAGCAACGACCGGTTCGCTGTTGGCTGATAGTGCACCGTTCCGCTGGCCCGGATAAAACCCACCGGCACGGACGGATTGTTGAGCACCCTGCGCACCTGGCTGCCATCGACCATGGCTTCATAGTGGGCGTCGACGCGAGGATGGCTGTAGTCCTGCAAGTTCGCTTGCAACAGGATCTGCGACGAATCGCTGGAAAGCTTGGCGTGGGTCAGATGAAACGCGGCCGGCGTGGCGTCGAATTCGGCATCCAGGTTGTGGGGAATGGGCCTGAAGCTGCCGGATTGGAGATGGCCGTCGGAGTAGCTCAGCTTGCCGGAATACTTTTGTTGGAGGGCATCGAAGGTCGAGCGAAAGTCGACGTTGCGCAAATCGGCCGAGAGCGGCATCTGGCGATTGTTGTAATAGACGGTTCCCTGGTCGAGTACGGCGTGGCGAACGCCCAGATCAAACAAGTTGGTGTTGCTGCTGCTCGAACCGCTGCTCTTGATGACAGGAATGTTGGTGACCCCGTGGGCGTCGGTAAATATCTTGACCACCGGTCGATCGACGACAAAGCTGTCAAGATACCATTTCCGGCTGAGGACGGAGACGATGCGCACGCCCACTTCGGCATGCGCCACCTGCAGCAGCGGCGGATCCGGATAGGGGGCGGCGCCATGTACCGTCAGGCCGTAGAGATCGATGCTCAGGTGCGATAGATGCAGGGCAAAATTCTGTAACTGTACCTGGGTGCCGAGAGTATCACTGGCTTTATTTTGCGCCGTGCGCAGGACGTAGTTATGGAACCGGGCGCTATGCAGAACGAGAGTGACGGCGATGCCTGCAACGACGAGCAGCACCACCACGCTCCCGGCGACCCAGGCAACTACCTTCCACAAACGCGCATGCCTCAACTGCCTACCTCCCTCAAAATGCCTGGCCAATGCTGACGAAATATTGGGTTGATTTGACGCCCGGGACCGGGTTCAGGTTGTGTCCCAGATCGATGCGCACCGGTCCGACCGGGGTGGCGTAACGCAGGCCCAGGCCCACGTTGTTGGTGTAAAGCGACGCGAAGTCATGGAACCCCACGCGGGGGAACACGTTGCCGCCATCGTAGAAGACCACCATGCCCAGCCCCTTTTTAATGGGTAATGGAATGCGGGCCTCGGTATTGATAATCAATTGCTCATTGC
Organism: uncultured Acidobacteriaceae bacterium; assembly: GCA_963834445.1. Lineage (GTDB taxonomy): Bacteria > Acidobacteriota > Terriglobia > Terriglobales > Acidobacteriaceae > PALSA-350. Next base: position 334,350 of record CAWIBU010000007.1, on the reverse strand, counting down.
CGCCGCTGGGCACCTGAATGTAACTGCAATTGGTCGAGGAACCTGAGCTGCAAATCTGCACCTGGCGTTGCGGCCCCGCTCCATCGAGCGGGAAGCCGCGCAATGTATTGCCGCCCCCGGTAAAGAACGCTTCGCTGAGCGGTACCCGGCTTCCGGAATAAGGTTGGGCCAACCCGATTCGCACACTGTTAGCCCAGACGATGTTGTGGAAGGTCGGCCGGTAGTAGGCTGCCTGGGCAGTCAGTTTGGCGAAGCTGACGCTCGATCCCAGCTTGGTGTCGTTGAAGTCAAGCTCAATCGAGTCAAGCATGCCCTTATGCTCATCAAGCGCGTTGTCACGGGTATCGCGAGTCAGGTTTCCTGCAATGGTGGAGAGCCGCACATGCTGATCCTGGGGAAGAACCAGGGCCGGGATCTCGATACGGGTCAGATCGGTTTGACTGAAGTTGTAGCGGATGAAAAGGGCATCGTGCTTCCTGGTGTCGAGGAAACGCTGCAGCTGAAAACTACCGTTCTCAACCTGCGAAGAGAAGATCGGGTTTTCTTCATCGCGCTCCGCCTGTATCGAGGTGGTCGATCCCCACTTCGACCAACGGAAACTGGGATCGATGTAATAGCCCGCGACCCGCTGGTCGAGGCGGCCGGCGAACGCCGTCGCGGAGAGGGATTCGCCGCGGCCGCGGACGTTGTTGCGGTTGTACTGGAACGTCCCGCGCGGCCCGTAGTAGGTGGTTTGGCTGGTAGTGAAATTAGAAGGCAGCCCAATGGGCGGCAAGTTGGGCAGCGCCACGGTGCCGCTGGGGATACTGCCACCGCGATTGATGACCTCAAAGCCAAAGCCATAGGTCATGGTGTTGCGCTTGGCCTCGTGAACCTTGACTAACACGTCCTCTTTGGTCTGGGTGGTGATCTTGCGCCGGGGGTCAACCTCTGCCCAGTCGAACACACCGGTGTGGTTGTAGAGGTTGCTCTCTGAAGTCAGCAGTTCGGTCTCGGTGAGCGGGTGGTGGGGCACAATGGTGGCCACGTCGCGATCGATCAAGCGTTGCTGCGTCTGCACCCGCCCCAGCGTCAGAACATCCTGGGTGTAAACCAGGGGGCCTTCGTAGATGTGATAGACCACGTTGATGTGGTGCGGATCCGCTTTTGACACCACAGTCGCCGTTTGCCGGAAGCTCGAAGTAAGATAGCCGGCTTCCAGATAGCGCGATACGATGCCGGCGCGGTCGGCTTCGACAAGCTTTTGCGAGTAAGGTTTGCCGGGCGCAAGCTTCAGGCCTTTGGGCGCAAACTTCTCTTCCGGGAACGTATCCGCGCCTTCGATCTTCAGCGACAACACAATGTCGCGCGGCCCCTCGACCACGTGGAAGGCAACGGAAATGTTTCCGTCTTTGTGGCTGATGGTGGAGGTCACTTTGACGCTGCTGAAGCCCTCAGACTGGTAGAGAGCGGTGAGATTTTTGGTGCTGGCGCGTACCAGTTTCTCGCTGTAGTCGCCGGGGGAAAACAAGTGAGATTTTTTCACCGTGACCAGCGCCATCAGCTCCGGCGCCTTCAGTTGGGCATTGCCGGCCACCGTCACCGCCGTCACTTTGTGTTTTTTACCCTTGGTAATGGTGTACACGACGGTGTCGGCCGCGGGCTGCTTGTGAAACTGAGTGTCGACGTTCACTTCGAAAAAGCCCTTGTCCTGAAAGTAGGAGATGAGGGCTTGACGCCCTTCCTGCACTAACTCGGGATCGACGCCGACCCCCTGGTAGATGGGGAGCAGCGACTTCTTCGTCCAGCTCCAAAGGTGCGCGCCCTTGACTTCAACGTGGATGGTAGGGCCTTCGTGGACGTTGAAACGAATGTCGGCGCGATTGGTCTCGGCCGTGTAAGCCGCGCCTTCGGGCTTGACCTGCGCGGCCAGCTTGCCCTGTTTTTCTAAGCGTCGCTGCAAATAGCGTTGCGCGTTAGACACGGTGGCGCGGCGATAGTTTTTGCCCGGCCGGATCGCCGCTCCGCGGAACCTTGCCCCAAGGCCCTGCAGACTCTTGTCCATGGCGGCGGCCTGTTCAGGCGTCGTGTTGACGATCTGCACCTTGCCAAACTTTGCCCGCCGGTTCAGGCTCACCATGAAGCGCACATTGGCAACATTGTGATCGGTGTCGAGGATTACCTTAGGGCTGACTTCGGCCTCGAAATAGCCCTCCTGCTGGAAGAAGTGCAGCAGAGCGTCGCTGTCGCGCTGGATGTCGCCGGCATTGTAGGGAGACTGGGGCGGGTAGTTGGCGATCTGCACCAATTTGGAATAGGGAAAACGCTCCGCGCCGGGAAACTCGAACAGCCCGAACCAGATTGCCGGTTCGACGATCAACAGCAGGCGCACACCATTGGCTTCAGGATCGATCTGTAACTGCACCTGGCCGAACTTTCCCTCACGCTTGAGAGCTTCGATGCTTTGCTCGACTTTCTGCCGGGAAAACGGTTCGCCCGGATGCTGCGAAAAGAGCGCAACCAGTTTCGCCGTGTCGAGATCGGGACGCCCGGCTATCTCAATCGAGGTGACGTTCTGCCCCTCGTAGGAGTAGAGGATGCTCTGGGTCGCGGGGGCGGTCTTTGGCTGCTGCGCGGGCTGTTCTGTCGGCTTACTGTTGTTCTGAGCGCTTGCCGCCACACCCAAAGCCAAAAATGCTGCGAGTACGCTTGTAGTGAGCCGGGCCCGGCTGATTGCCCTTTTGCCAACCCCGGATTGAGCCTTTCTTCGACGGTGTTCCCTAAACAGCTCAATACACAGCATCTCCGGGTCAGATGCAGGAATGGCGGCGAACGGTTTCATGAGCGGCTCTTTAACGGACACGAAAGCAGCGGCCACTTTTCAGGAGGCAGCGGCATTGTTAATGATTTCCGGCTGCACTACGCCCATGGCTGCGAGTTGCTTCTCCTTGACCGCCGCCTCGATTTCACTGTTGATCTCACCGCCCAGCAGCAGCATCAACCCGCTGAGATAGAACCAGGTCAGCAGAATGATAACCGTGCCCAGTGAACCGTATGTGGCCGAATAATTGTTGAAGTAGTGAACATAGAAGCGCAGCCCCAACGAGGAGAGAAACCAACTCAACATGCCCAGAGCCGAGCCTGGCGTGAGCCAATGCCATTGGCTCACCTTTACGTCGGGGCCAAAATAGTAAACAAGCGCGAATAGCAAAGAAAGTAGAACGGTCGCAACGATGCCCCCCAGCAGGCGTGAGGAGACAGCGACGGTGACGGCCAGCGCGCGATGGTAGATATGCAGACGGGCGAGACGCGCGACGAAGTCTGCGGTCAGCAGCGACGTGAGCATCAGGGTAACGACGATGGACAGCAGAAACGTGATGCCGATCGCCGATAACCTGGCGCGCCAATAGGGCCGTTTCTCTTGTACCCGGTAAACCACGTTGAGACTATCCTGAATCGCGGTAAAGCCCACGGAAGCCGACCACAGCGCCGCCACCAGGCCGAAGGTGAGCTTGCCGCTGCTGGCGGCAACGGTAGTTTGATTGAATGCTTCGAGCACCGTGCCTAATGCCGCCGGCGGCACCACGATGGAAAGATATTGCAACAGGTTTTCGTAGATGTGGGCGGCGGAACGCGCCGCCAGTCCAAGCACGGAGCAGGCCGTAAACAGCGTGGGAAACAGGGCAAACAGAAAATAGAAACCTAACTCGGCTGATCGCCCCAGGAGGTTGTCGGCAAACATGGCCTTCCAGGTGTTCCGCGCTATCACCCGAGCCGGAATACCCTGGAGATTCCAGAGCGATGGCAGGGGCGAGCGGGAAACATAGCCCCACACCAACTGGCGGAATCTACGCGCGCTTTCGTTGTGTGAAAGGCCGCCATAGGCGCGGGCCGGACTGTCAAACTCATTTGCCAAGCAGGTCACTCCCTGAGACCTCTGATGCAAATTCGCTGACAGCCGCCAGAGCCCGGGTTGACTGGGTTTTAGGAGACTGAATAAAAGGCTGGCGACGCTTCAACCGTGGTAGCCGTCTCGCCACAGCGCCATGGCCCCGAGCAGACCTTCTTCGTTGGAGATGATCTTGATGTTGGCGCCGTGCTTCAAGGTCACTTTTTTAGAATTGCCACCGCCGATGTACAGCGTGTCCCAGTTGAAGGTCGCGGCGGTCTGCTCGACCGCGCGTTTGAGAATCTTGTTCCAGCGTTTGGCCCCGTATTTTTGCAGCCCGCGTTTGCCGAGATAGCCTTCGTAGGTTTTCTTGCGCCAGGGATGATGGCCCAGTTCAAGCCCTGGGCAGAGCAGGCCTTCGGTAAACAGAGCTGAGCCCATGCCGGTACCGAGGGTGATGACCAGCTCAACGCCGTGGCCCTGGATCACGCCGTAGCCGCCGACTGCGCAATCGTTGGCCATACGGACGGGTTTGCCCCAGCGTTTTTCGAGGGTTTTGGCCAGCGGGAATCCAATCCATCCCGGATCGAGGTTGGCTGCGGTGTAGGTGGTGCCGTTTTTGATCACGCCCGGAAAGCCAACGGAGACGCGATCAAACAGGGGCACGCTCACCTTTAAATCGTCGAGCGCGCCGAGAATGGCTTTGGTCGTCGCCGGGCTGGGTGTGGGCACGCGCAGCCGATCGCTGATCGGCGTGCCCTCGGGGCTGAGGGTCTGCATTTTCAAGCCGCTGCCACCGATATCAATGGCCAATGTGATCGGGCCCGTATCTGCCCCCGTCCGCCGCCGAACTGTCGTAACCCTGCGTGCCATAACCCTCCTGAGCCAAACGCTCATTTTAAATGATGGATGCTGCATTGAGGGGGATGCGCCTTGGCGGCGCGGTACAACAGGCAACAATGCCCTGTCCGGCATTGAGTCCCGTTTAGGGAATGTCCTCTGGCGGCCCGGTCCGATTGTTTGGATGAGGGCACGACTTTAGTCGAACTGCGCTGCCTCTTTGTCCTGACCACAACCGGTGGGTGGCCAGGACAGACGTCGATAGCCTTTACTTCTTCGCCAGGACTTTCTTCGCTCGCTTCACGGGCTTGGCAGACTCAGGTTTTTTCGCTCCGAGGACGTATCCTGCTTCCTCCGCTTGTTTGCTTCCCAGCTGAACCCGCTTCTCGCTTGCCTTGATCGGTGGGGGCGTTGTCAGCAGGTCGGGAAGTTGGGTCCACCACAACATCTGCTGATGAAGCTCCTTGTTGAAATACCACTCGCCCGCGGATTCGTGCACTTTGAGCAGCCAGCGGGCGTCGCTGTCATCCCAGATTCCCTGCGGTAGTCCGGCGAATGAATCTCCCGGGGTAGCTTTCGCCGTCTTTGGCTTGGCGGTGGTCAGCGACTGGTAGAGGAAGAGCTGCCGCACACGCGCAGCGGCGCGCCAGCCATCCTGCTTGATCTCCCCACCTGCCGAAAACGCTTTCGCCAGAGGCTCGCGTAAACGAAGACGATCAAACAGCGCCAGCGCCGTCAACGCAGTATCTTCACCCTTCACGGCTTTTGCCATGACTTCGAGCAGGCAATAAGCAACCACCGGGCCCCACAGTTCGCTGGTGTGAATCGTGGGATGGGCGCCCGGCAATACCATCTGCGCTTCGCTGGCTGCGATGGCCACCAGACCCGCGGCGGCATGCAGACGCGTACAAATCGGCAGCCAAAGCTCTTTCCAGTCGATAACGGCGCCCGTCTTGCGCGCATAAATACCCAGCCCTTCGCCGGCTACGCGGGTACTGAGCGTCTCAATTTCCCGCATCAGCTGGGCTGATGGCGTGGATGACTCCCCTTCGTGTCCACAGGCTGGCAAAGGCGCGGACAAACCGGCGAAATGGGCGAAGCCCTCAAGTAAATCGGTGCGCAACAACGCAGCCAGCGTATCGTGCAGCGGGGCCACTTCGAGGGCCAGCAGCGCTTCGTCCACACCCGCCACACCCCGGCCATTGAGGAAGTCACAAAGCAGATCCCAACGATGGTGCTCATCGGGCCTGAGATGACGCCAATGCAAATACACATGGCAGTGGTAAGCCTGCAGTTCGAGCGAGAAGCCCTGATTGACAATCTTCGCAGCGCGCTCGAGATGCTCGAGGCCGGTGGTCACGTCGCGGAAGGCGAGAAACAAATTGCCGTCGTTGGGCAGGCCAAACGCGCCGCCCAGGGTTTGTTGCCGCAGTTGGCCGGCGCCCTTGTCGGCATAACTGGCTGAATTGTGAATGGTGCCGTAGGTGGTCGCATAGCGGTTGTGGTAGATCACCAACGCACGATGATCGCCGCGCCGGTTGCTGTAGGCGAACACATTCTCATCCACCGAGCCATCAGGCCGGTAGAAATCATACAGCAGGAAGTTCGCGCTCTCGGCAAACAGCCAGCGCTGATGAAGCAGAGGCGCAATCTCGCGATCGTGGCGGGCGACCAGTCCCCGGTCTGGATCCTCCTGGTACCGCGCCTTGCGAAATTCCATGCCGTACTTCTCGGTAAAGCCCTCGATCTGGCCATGGCCGAACATAGGCAAGCCCGGCAGGGTCGCCATCAGCGTCGCAACCCCGAAACATTTGTCGCCATTGCCGAACTGATCAATCGCCGTGCGCTCATCGGGATTGCTCATGAAGTTCACGTAACGCTTGAGAATATCGGGATCGAACTCAATGGTGCTTTGATGACCGTGCGGTACTTGGCATTCTCCTCGTCGCGCATCATGTTCATGAACGCGCTGTTGTACACGCGATGCATGCCCAGGGTGCGGACGAAGTAACCTTCCATCAGCCAGAAGGCTTCGGCCAGCAGCAGGGTTCCGGGCACCTCGCGCGCCACGCGGTCCACCACTTCGCGCCAGAACTCCTCGGGCATGGCGGCATCGAAGTCCGCCTTGCTCATGCTGTACTCGGCGCGCGACGGAATCGCGCCGCCGGTGCCGGGAATGGGAAACCACAAGCGTTGGAAATGGCGCTTGGCCAGGGTCATCGCGGCGTCGAAACGGATGATGGGAAACAGACGAGCGACATGCAGAATGGTCTGGATGACCTGCTCCCGCGCCGCAGCGTTCAGATAATTGAGCTGCGCTGTGTCGTTCCACGGGAAAGCTGGTGCCGTCGTTCCCGTGATAGACGTATTGGATATCACCGGTCCATTTGTCGCGGCGGCGAAACACCACGGCCGCATCCGTCTGCTCGTAGTAATGATCTTCAATCTTGATCTCGACCCGCCCGTCGCGCGAGAGATCCGGCCCTTCGAAACGGTACGAAGGATAAGGGCTGTCGGTACGCGACATAAACCACTCCGGGTGTTCGACCACCCAGCTCGAGTCGATGCCCATGTGGTTCGGCACCATATCGCTGGCCAGCCGGACGCCGTGGGCGAAGGCGCGGTCGCGCAGATTGCCGTAAGCCGGTTCCCCACCCAGATCGTGGGCAATGTTGTATCCGTAGAGCGAATAGGCAGAGGCTACGGCCTCCTGGTTACCGCACAGTTGCTTGATGGTCTGGGAGGCTGAGCTTCTTTCCCACACGCCAATGAGCCATAGCGCGTTGATGCCGTGCCCGGCGAGACGGCGCAGCTCTTCATCGGGAATCTGATCGAGACGGTAAATGTGCCGGCCATAGTGGCGTGATAGCTGTTCCAGCCACACGTAGGTGCTCTTGGCGATGAGCACAGTGGTCGGCATCCACTCCTGATCAGGGCTGAAGCGCTCGGTCTCCTGGGCGCTTTCACTGAACGACGGCACTTCGCCGCGCTTGTCTTCGGAGTTCCAGGGAAGGTTGCGGCGGCGTCCCGCGTTGGCATCAGAGGGATTAAAGCGCATCCAGATGGCAATGTCTTCTTCCTTGAGCACATCGATGGCGAGCAGAAGGCGAGAAAGGGAGTCGCCGATCAGGTCTGCCCAATGTTCGACGATAAAGGCGATCTGGCCGCTGAGCGAATCCGGCGAAGCCAGGGCCGGGGCGCGCAGCATGTCGATCAAATTCAGCTTTTTTGCGCCCAGCGGCGGCCGGGTGGCAAAAAACTCACGCAGCCCGGCGGTGAGCTGTTGATAGCGGGTGACGGCGGCCAGCGATTGATCGGTAAACAATTCCGAGAAGGGTTTGAAGGCAGGGTTGGCGTTGGCCAGCCACAACAGCATCATTTCTTCAAAGGCCACGGCACGATGGGCCACGCCGTCGGTCGAGCCGGCGAGCCACTCGACGCTGGTCTTTTCCTTACGATAGACATCGGTCGTCGGGAACTGCTCGACGAACCCAAGGATGGTTTTGTCGAGGTCATCCTTACCCAAGCGGTTGTCGAACCATTCCAGCGCGCCGGCCATCACTTTGGGGTCGAGACGCTTGCGGTAGTACTCCACCAGCGCATGGCTCATTTCGTCGATGAGACCCATGGCATAGAGCGCTCCGGGCTTGATGGTCTGCTTGGGATCTTTGTCGGCGCCCCGCCGCTCGTTCATGCGGAAGGCAAACTCACGGCTGGCGCCGAGATTCGCGAAAACTATATTGCCGCTGAAGGAAAACAGCATCTGGCCAAATTCGTATCGGTCGCGTGCTTCACGTGAAACATGGAATTCCATTTATTACCTTTCCCAGGACCTTTGTTGGCCAACCACATCTATCAGATGCGGGATTTTGCCTCGGCAACACGGCTAAACCGCCGCGAACCGGTCACGCGATGCCCACAAGCCAAGAGCGGGATGGGAAATGAAGAATACTTCTTCCCCGTGGATGGTGTTGTAGCCGTCGTGCATGGATGCGGGGTCATACTGGGCGAGGGTGGTGGCCAGATCGGCATAGGCAAATCCTACGCCTTCTATCTCGCCCCGCGTGAGCCCGCCAGGGCAATAAGTAATGTGGAAACGCCCTTCGGAGGAGCTGTGAATGAGGTGGGCGGCGGTCAGAGCTCCGCTGCCAGGTCGGGATTGCGGGCAACCATTTCCAGTGTAGCTGGGGTGCCGTGATAGCCGAAGCGGCGAATCATGCGGTCGATGGTGGGATCCTCACCAAACTGCCTCACTCCCGGGGCAAGCACGATCAACTCGGCGCCATCGGCCAGGGCCATGCGGGTGCGGTAAACCGCCTTGTTGCCCAGCCAGGTGCTGTGGAATTCTTCAGGATCGAGATAAACCACGGCCTTGTGAATGGGGCGATCGAGCAGCTGGATATTGACCTGGGCGCTGAGCGCGGCTGCCAGCTGGAAGCACTCCACGTCATCTCCAATAAAAAGGCCGCGCACCACCAGTTCCCCGGCTTGATTGGTGCCGATCACGGTTAATACGTAAACGATGGGGATATTGCGCAGGAACTCGTCGGTGGCGCGGTTGAGCACACGGCGCACAGCAGTATCGGCGCGGCCCATGATGCGCTCCATGCCCACCACCGCCCCCAGGTAGTGGCTGCGATGGATGCTGAGCGGGCCGGCCGTGCCGACCAGGATGTTCTTGTTGTAGTTGGCCATGCCAATCACTTCGTGGGGCACGACCTGGCCAATCGAGAGCACCAGGTCGAAGCTCCCTTCCGGGATGAGGCGGTTCACCTGGGCCGGCCAGGGGTAGTCGAGCAGGCCGCCGGATTGCTCCTGAATCAAGCTTGCCGGCAGCTCACCCAGGGTCACGACGTCGGTACGCCAGTTGTGGACGGCAAAGAGGGAGTGAGGAATGTCGCCGAACATGCGGGTCAGCGCGGCCGGAGGCATCGCGTTGTGGGTGCCCAGGGCGGGCAGCACGCAGGCCAGCCGGTCGCCGTAATACTGGTAGGCATATTCCGTGAGTGCGCCGGCCTGCGAGTGAAATCGGCTGCCGTCCGGGGGCACGGCCAGGACGCGGCGGCGGTCTCCCAGGCGGTCGAGTGCCTGGCAGAGCAGGCCGCGCAGAGTTTCTGGTGATAGCTCAGCGTCCGCGCTGCCCTGGTGGCAATAGAGACTCATGGTTTGCTCCTGGTAGGTATCGGATTCGTTGTCTAAACGTTAAGACTGTTCAGAGAAAAACCATGAATGGGTGGCCCAGGTCTCAAAAGTGCGACCTGGGCCGCCCATTGCTACAGCCGATAGGCCTTTTTGACCAGGGTGTAGGTCAAAGCATGAGCCACTTCGACGGCCTCATCCTCGTCCAATTGATGTTCAGCCACCAGCCTGGCCAGAAAGGCGCAGTCCACCCGGCGGGCTACATCGTGTCTTGCCGGAATGGAGAGAAACGCCCGCGTGTCGTCATTGAAACCGACGGTGTTATAGAACCCTGCGGTCTCCGTCGTCAACTCACGAAAGCGCTTCATCCCTTCAGGGCTGTCGTAAAACCACCATGGTGGACCCAGGCGCAGGCAGGGATAGTGCCCGGCCAGCGGCGCCAGTTCGCGGCTGTAGGTGGATTCATCGAGCGTGAACAGAATAACGGTGAGCGACGTCTCGTTGCCGAAACGATCGAGCAGCGGACGAAGAGCCTGCACGTAGTCGGTCGCCATGGGGATGTCTGCCCCTACGTCACGCCCGAAGCGCGCGTGCACCTGGCGATTATGGTTGCGGGCGCTGCCCGGGTGGATCTGCATGACCAGACCGTCGTCGACGGACATGCGCGCCATTTCGGTCAGCATTTGGGCGCGAAAGAGCTCTTGCCCGGCAGCATCCGCCTTGCCGGCCAGTACCTTCTCGAAAAGAGCAGCTGCCGCGTTGGCATCGAGATCGGCGGTTGTCGCGGTGGGATGGCCGTGATCGGTGGCGGTGCAGCCCAGTTCCCGGAAGCGGTTACGGGCGGTTTGCAAGGCGCGGAGATAGCCGGCCCAGATCAACGTATCTTCGCGGTACATCTGGCCCAGCCGCTCGATGTTCTGGCGAAAGCCGTCGAACGCCGGGTCAACCACCGAATCCGGCCGAAATGTCGGCAGAATGCGCCCCTTCCACCCGGAATCGCGAATGGCCTGATGGTAGTTCAGCGGATCGAGCGGCGGGTTGGTGGTGGCCAGCACCTCCATGTTGAATTGCTCGTAGAGCGCTCGAGGGCGGAAGGCATCGGAGGCCAGTTGGGCGCTGATGGAGTCGTAATACTCCTCGGCATTGGCGCTGCAGAGCCGCTGCTTGAGCCCAAATTGCTTCTCGAAGGCGTAATCGAGCCAGAGCCGGGTGGGCGTGCCGCGGAAGAGGTAGTAGGACTCGGCAAAACGCATCCATATGCGGCGCGCCTCGTCCGCACTCAGTTCCGGTTTGCCGATGCCCAGGTCTTCCATCGCGATACCCTGGCTGTAGAGCATGCGAAAGACATAGTGGTCAGGGACGATGAAAAGGCTGGTGGGGTTGGGGAATGGCTGATTCTCCGCAAACCAGCGGGCTTCGGTGTGCCCATGCGGGCTCACGATCGGCAGATCAGAGACCGTCTGGTAAAGCCGGCGGGCTATTTTCCGGACAGTGGAGTCAGCTGGGAACAGGCGGTCTTCGTGAAGAATGGTCACGGCAACCATTCTCGCCTGTGATGCGGTTTTATGCACAGCGCAGCCGTAACTTCAATTACCGCAGACGATCGGCCGTCTGAGGCTGAGGGTCGGGGACCCATCCCGCGGAGTTCAGGGCTCAGCACCCGCTTAAAACCGAGGCCCTTTTCACAAGAAACAGCACTGCTCAAGCAACGATAGTGGGTGGCCCAGGTCTCGCTTTTGAGACCTGGGCCACCCACCCTGTTTTAAAATCCTGCTCGCTCAATGTGTGACGCCTACGGGACAGCCATCATGCTCATGGATAAGGCTATCTGGTCCATGGCGCGCTTCAGCTTTTGAGCGGGCGGTTCCTGAGCCTGCAACTGCGCAAAGGCGCGGCGCGAACGGGCGCTTTGACCGTCCCAGTCACTGGATTGCCCAAGACGCAGCAGCCAATCGGCAAGCTCCCGCGGCCGCGCGCAACTGGTTGCGCCCTCAAGCCCAAGACCACGCAGATAGCCGCCGGTCGCCGATGCGGGGTGTACCGTGCCGACGATCGGCAGGCCTACCGCCAGATAGTCCTGTACGCGGGATGGGATGGAGTAGCGGCTCCTGAGGTCGCGCCGCGGGTCTGGCTTTGGGCCCGGCAGGAAAGCAACATGGGCCCTGCTGAGGGCAAGGTCCAATGCATCCTGACTAGGAAAAAAGCCAAGACTCTTCACGCGCTTTTTTAGCGGAGTCCTGGTCTGGCGCAGGATCCGCGGAGAACCCAGAAAGCGCACTTCTACGGGCAGCCCTTCGGCTTCCACCAACGCAATGGCTTGCTCCAGATCGACAAGGCCATCCGCATAGGACGTGATATTACCGTGCATGGCCACGATGAGCGGCCCCTGCTGCCGAGGACCAGCAGCAACCGCGGAATCATCTCTCGAAAAAGACAACAACCCGGCATCGCTGCGCAGCAAGGAGACATCGTCGAGCAACGCCTGGCTCACGCAAAAAACGCTCTCCGCACGGTCTATCAGCTCCCGCAGAGCGCCTTTGTTGAGATCGCCGTTGAGCACATCCCAGAGATGAAGCACAAAGGGTGCGCCAATCAGATCAATCAACGCCAGGCAGCGCTTCGCATCCCATTCGTTCAACGGCGCGACGTACACACCGGAAACACGTTCCCGGCCCAGGATGGCGAGGCGGTGGGCTAGCGAGGGCCGCGGAGAATTGCCCATCCATGAGCTTATCCCCAGGCTTTCCGCGATGCCCGCGGAGCGGGCTCCGTGCAGAAAGGAATACCGGCTCAGCAGCGCGTTTTCAAGAAGAACCGAACGCGGATCCAGCTGCCGCAAGCTATTGCTCCACCAGTGAAAATGGAGCCAATCCGCATGCGCGCTCATGAGGCGAAGAGTTTGCACACCGATTGACGTGCGCGGCGATAAGGAAAAGCGATTAATGAAAAGCGGAACCCGATTTGTAGAATGCATAGACCTGCCTCATCGCCTGCCACGCCTGGCCTTAAGATGCCGCCGTTGAAAGCTTAGGCCAACGATCAGCGAGTAGACATGTCTCTTCCGTGAGGGTTGCCCGGGAAGCCATCTCCGGTCAATTATTAATATATTAGTTGACAACCGAAATGGGGAGAGCTACGCTGTTGTTCAGGATGACGCGATGCCACCCAAAAAATCACTTACGCTGACCGAAGCGGAACTACGACTGATGAAAGTGCTCTGGACGCGCGGCGAATCGACGGTGAACGACATCGCGATGGCTTTGCCGAAGAAGAATGCGCTGGCTTACAACTCGGTGCTTACGACGATTCGAATTCTGGAACAAAAAGGGTACGTGCAGCATCGTAAAGAGGGACGGGCTTTTTTGTATGTTCCCGTGGTTGCCGAGGAAGAAGCAGGCATTTCAGAAGTAAGGCTGGTGTTACGCCGGTTTTTTGGCGATTCGCGGGAGAAGCTGATGCTGTCGCTTTTAGGGGATAGCGAAGTGACCCCGGAAGAGTTGCAGCGTCTAAGGGATGCGATCGAGCGGGCGGAGTAACAGAATGGAAGCCAACGTGTTGCAGCAACTGATGACGACTGGGCCGGCGGAGGTGCTGATAGCCAGCATCTGGCAGGGCCTGCTGTTGACTGCGCTCGCCTGGGCCTGCCTCAAGCTTGTTCCTGGGTTACGTGCTTCCACGCGTTTTACCGTGTGGCTGATCGTGTTCCTGCTGGTGGCGATGCTGCCGTGCTTCGCGCTGTTTGGCGGCGTGGGGAATACTGCGGTGTTTGCCCGGGCCGCGGCGCCGCTGGCCGGCTGGTCGCTGCATTTAAATAGCGCTTGGGCGTTCGCGATCGAAGGCGTTTGGCTGCTCGCTTCCCTGCTGTCGCTGGCAAAGCTGGTAGCCAGCGTGAGCCAGATGCGCAGTCTGTTCCGCAACTCGACTGCAGTTGCCTTCGCCGACCTGGACCCGGATGTGCAAGCGATGGTGATGCTGCCCGGGGAGCGCCGGGTTGGCTTGCGGCTTTCTGACGCCATCGATGCGCCCAGCGTGATCGGCTTCTTCCGCCCCGCGGTGCTGGTGCCCCGCAACCTGTGGAGCGAACTGTCGGCGAGCGAGAGAAAGCACGTTATTTTGCATGAGATGGCGCACCTCGAGCGCGGCGACGATTGGACCAATTTGCTACAGAACCTGTTACGAGCCGCTTCTCCGCTGAACCCGGCGCTGTTTTGGGCAGAGCGGCATCTTTGCCGGGAGCGCGAACAGGCTTGTGACGATGCGGTGCTCGATGCCGCCGGCAATGCCCGCGACTACGCGACCTGCCTGACCAAACTTGCGCAAAGCCGGTTGGTGAAACGCGCAGCTGCCTTGGCCCCGGGCTTCTGGCAGCAGCACTCGGAACTGGCCGGCAGGGTGGAAAATATTCTCCACCGCCGGCGTACTCTAAGCCCGTGGTTTTCTCGCGGGCTGGTGACAGCTTCTCTACTGCTTTCTTTAGCCGGGGCGTTGCTGCTGCAACGCGCGCCGGGCATCGTAACTTTTGCCAGCAAAGACGCATTAGCCGCGGAAACGGTCGCACCGCGCGCCGGAGATTTGCTACCCGTCCGGTTCGAGAACCATCAACAGGCTCACTATCAGGATGCGGTGTTCCACCCCGTCAGCACCCGCGGCACGAACCTGACGGCAAAGACGGTAGCCAAGCCGGCAGCACTTCCGGCCAAGCATCATGCCCGGCATATTCGCTCTACGCACACATCGAGCCAGCTGCAACTGATCGAGATGAATACCGGCGAAGACGTCACCTTGATTGTCTTCACCGTGGATACGCTTCCCAACACCACCACCAACTGGATCGCTTTCCAGATTTAAAAACTTTCAACCCGAAAGAGGAGAATTCCAATGCACTTTAAAACTAATTTATTAAGAGCACGGGCAAAGCGCTTTATCGCTCCCCTGCTTGCGCTCACCCTGGTTGTGCTCACTGGCTCGGTTGTTTTCGGACACCGTCACGTAGACGCTGCAACCTCTCCCGATACCCCGACTACACCGATTAATAACGCCAGCATCGATCCCCTGCTCGCGCTCGATCAGGCAACCGAAGCGGTGGCGTCGCGGGTTACCCCGGCGGTGGTGAACATCGCGGTTACCTCGCGTGCGCCCGAGCAGCCGGCGGAAGCGCAAGGGGATGACAATCCGTTCTCGCAGTTCTTTGGCCCCCAGGGTCCGGGACAGGGTCAGATGCCGGGCCAGATGCAGGGCCAGCGGCAGATTGAGCATGGCATCGGCAGCGGCGTCATCATCTCGCCTGACGGATACATCGTTACCAACAACCATGTGGTCGATGGCGCGATGGACGTACGGGTTACCCTGCATGACCGCAGAAGTTTTCCCGCGAAGGTAATTGGCACCGACAAGCTTACCGATCTGGCGGTGGTGAAAATCGATGCCAAGGATCTGCCGACGATCGGCTGGGGCGACTCGACCAAGCTGGTTCCCGGTCAGTCGGTGTTGGCGATCGGCAGCCCGTTTGGCTACTTCCGCTTCTCGGTCACGCGCGGCATTGTCAGCGCGGTCGACCGGCCCAACCCCTACTCCGATGATCCGCGCAAGCCGGGTGGGTTCATCCAGACCGACGCCGCGATCAACCCGGGCAACTCCGGTGGCCCGCTGGTGAATGCCCATGGTCAATTGGTAGGCATCAACACATTCCTTATCTCCAGCACCGGAGCATTTGCCGGAGCGGGCTTTGCTATCCCCACCCAAACCATCCATCCCGTGGTGGAGGCGCTGATCAAGAACGGCGTCGTGCATCACGGATACCTGGGCGTCAGCCTCAACGATGTGACCCCAGACAACGCGAAGTTCTTTAACCTGACGGATAACACCGGTGCGTTGATTGCACAGGTAACAGCGAACTCGCCCGCCAGCCGCGCTGGGATAAAGCCGGGTGACGTGGTGACCGGGGTGAACGGCCAACCGGTCGAGTCAGGCAGCGACCTGCAGGTCGTGGTGAGCGAGAAGGCGCCTGGCAGCAAGCTGCAATTGGATGTAATGCGCAATGGCCACCCCGAGAAGATCGACCTGACGGTTGGCGAGTACCACAAGGATCAGGAAGTGGCCGCCTCGGCCACCGACGAATCCGGTCATGCACGGCTGGGGATTGCCATCTCGGATCTCACGCCTGAAGTGCGTCAGCAACTCAACCTGCCTGCACAAGTGTCGGGCGTAGCGGTGGCACAGGTACAGCCGGCTAGCCCTGCAGAGGATGCAGGCATTACGAGTGGCGATGTGATTCTTGAGATCGATCGCAAACCCGTGACCTCTGCGGAGCAGTTCCGCAACGATGTCAAGGCGCTGCCTGCCGGCAAGGACATGCTGCTGCTGGTCTGGGCGAACGGTGGCTCGAGCTACCGCGTCGTTCATCCCGCAACGGCTGGTACTTCCAGCGGCGAGTAAGTACGGTCGTTGATAACTGCGCCGGGCGCTCTAACAAAGCGCCCGGCTTTTTTGTTGCCGCAGAACCTGCCTGCAGGTGCTCCGAGGGTTGTTGTGGATGATGGAATCCGTTTTGAGGCATTCAGAATCGACGGCTGTGGGCCCGCACACCCCGTCAGGGGCTACCAAGCTCCGGAAAAAACTTTGCAGTATGAAGGGTACGGGCTTCAGCCCGTACATGATTCAGTAAATGAAAGTCGGCTTGAGCCGCTGAGGTCCGCAGCCCTCAGCGCCTAAAGGCGACTCATCGTGGGATTTTATGTACGGGCTGAAGCCCGTACCCTTCACGAACTGCATCTTTCCGCTGTAAAGTCCCTACCCTTCCCTGCGTAAAACACGCCGTTAAATTTGCGAGCAGCTCAATGGGCTCAAATACAGATTGGAGATGTTGCTTACGATCTCAGGATCGGTATTACCCGGCTTGTGGGAAAGTTCTTTCCACGCCGGATCGGAGCCGAAGACCGACCACTTCTTATTCAGGTCAGCCACATCGGCAAAGGTGAGCATGTAGGTCAGGCTTGGGGTTCTGGCGCCAATCAACGTGTCTCCAAAAAACACAGGAGCAAGACCACTGCGCGTGAAGATGGCGATTTCCGCCTCGTTGAACATTTGTACTTTGCGGATATGGGCCGCGTGGCTTGCGCTCTCGTAGGTCCGCAGCTGAAAGATTCGTTTCTCCGTTTTCGGCGCGACCAGTTTCGGCCAACCGGCAAATGCGGCGAGCAGAGAACTTTCCACACGGCCAAAGGCAGGCGCCGTCGCCGGTGCTGCCCAGAAGGGCGCGGACACTTTGAGAAACTCCGCATCGTCGGCCAGTTGCTGGTCCAACGTGGCCAGGGTTTCCACGGAGGAGGCTGGAATCAGCAAATAGTAGGTAGGGGTCTCGGGGCCGATATCCAGTTTGAATGCGCCCACCGCGGTGATCGACCGGCGATTGAGCGCCGGAATCAGGGCATGTTCAAAGTAGTTTTGCGTCAGCGCCAGTTGAGGCCCGGTGTGCAGGGAATACTTACGCAGTTGATAAAACTCTTTGGCAGGCTGGGCCTGGGCCCCGCTGCTCAGGGCAACGCCCGCCATGGCAATTGCTGAAGTCACAAATTCTCGCCTTTCCAATGTTTCCTCCGGCCTAGCTTGCGAGCACCAACGCAAGCGTGAAGCCATCGTATCCTTTACTGCCGACGGTCTGCAGGGTGGTGGCGCTGAGGCGCGGTTCCGCAGCCAGCATTTCATGCAGACGGCGCGCTCCCTGAACATTCGCATCGTCACTGTTGGCATCGATCAACGCGCCGTCGCGAATCACGTTGTCGACGATGATCAGGCTACCGGGGTGACACATCTTGAGCGACCACTCGAGATAGTGGGGAATGCTGCGCTTGTCGGCGTCAATAAAAATCAGGTCGAACGAGCGGCCCTCGGCGGCCAGTTGTTGGATGCCTTGTCTGGCGTCGCCCAATCGCACCTCCACCTTTTCGGCAAACCCGGCACGGGCAATGTTAGCCCGCGCCACCTGGGCGTGTTTCGGATCGAACTCAAGGGTAACGAGCTGGCCCGCCGCAGGCAGTGCGCGCGCCAACCAGATGCTGCTATAGCCACCCAGGGTGCCAATCTCGAGAATCTGCGTAGCATGCGCCAGCGTGGCCAACAACATCAGCAGCTTGCCCTGGCTGGGCGAGACGTTGATTGAGGGCAACCCGGCGGCGCTGCTGTCTGCCAGGGCTGCGTCCAGGACCGGGTCCGCCGGCACCAGCAGATCCGTGATGTACTGGTCGACCGCTGTCCATAACGTTTTCTCCATGCGACCACCACTCCTGGAGATGATTGTAAGCGTTGGACGCTACACTATCGGAAACACGATGCCCAGGTCTTACAACGAAATTACCGGTCAAAGTCTGGAGCGGCTGGCGGCCCTGAGCGATGGAATTTTTGCCGTCGCCATGACGCTGCTGGTGCTCGATCTGCATGTGCCCGCCAGCGAGTTGATCCACGGGGAAAAAGAACTGTGGCACACGCTCGCCGAAGCATTGCCGCAACTCATCAGCTACCTGATGAGTTTTATGACGCTGGGCATCTTCTGGAACGGGCAACAGGCGCAACTGAACTCGTTCACGCGCAGCGATCGCAATCTTTCCTGGATCCACCTTGCGTTTCTGTTCGGGGTCTCGATCATGCCGTTTTCTACGCGACTACTGGCCGGCTTCATTCTCTATCGCAGCGTGCTCGTCGTTTACTGGGCCAATATTCTGCTGCTGGGCGCGGTGCTGTACGGCAGTTGGCGCTATGCGATCCGCGCCGGTCTGCTACGCGCGGAGGTTACCCATGAGCGGCAATGCGCGGTGGAACGCAGGATCCTGGTCGCCCAGGGTCTCTACGCGTTCGGCGCTTGCCTGTGCCTGGTGAACACCTGGGTCAGCATTGGTTTCATCGTGCTGGTGCAGCTCAATTTCGCCCTGGGCCTGCGGTTGCCCTGGCTCGCGGAAGTATGAGTCAGAGCTGCTCCGATTCGACGATATGGACGCCGGGGGGAGCGGAGATGGCCGCTTCCAGCAGCGCCCGGGCGATCTTGTCGGCGGGCACAACGCGGTAATGGCGGGGCAGCATCGGCCGCAGCGAGTGGAAGACTTTGATGGTGCGCGCTTCCCACGCACGGTGGGGCTTGCGCGGCCCGAGAATGCCCGACGGGCGCACCAGGGTAAGCGATGCGAAGCCGCCGGCGATCAGCCTTTGTTCCACTTCACCCTTCACCCGGCGATAGAAGGCGCGGGCTTTGGGATTGGCGCCGATGGAGGAATTGAAGGCGAAGCTGCGTGCCCCATGCTCATGCAGCAGACGCGCCACGGTCAGCGGATAGTCAACGTCTACCTTGCGGAAGGCGTGGTGCGACCCGGCTTCGCGCATGGTGGTGCCCAGGGTGCAGATACCGCCATCCACCTGCCACCAGGGGGCGTCGCTCGGCAACGCGTCGAAGTCGACCAGATGATTTTCCAGGCCGGGCTGGGGAGGCAGAGGCTTGCGGGTGATGGCAATTAATTTTTCGACGCGGTTGTCGGCCAGTGCCTGGCGCACCACCGATTGGCCCACCAGGCCGCTTGCGCCAACGAGTAACAGAACGGGCATGCGCTTGCTCCTCTGGCCAGTGTACGGCCAAAAGCGCAGAGGATAGTCTTACGCCATGGAGAACTTTCGCCTGCGGGTGTTTCGCGCGGTTGCCGGCCATCTGAATTTTCGGATGGCGGCGGAAGAACTGTTGCTGACACAATCGGCGGTGACCCAGCAGATTAAGTCCCTGGAGTCGGAGTTGGACGTTCCCTTATTCGACCGCGCCGGCGGACGGGTAGCGCTAACCCCAGCCGGCGCCGCCCTGCTGCCGTTTGCCGATCGCCTGGCTGCACTCGCTGCCGAGGCTCGGGAAGCAGTGGCCGCAACCACCGGCGCCCATGTGGGGCGGCTCGCGCTGGGCGCCTCGCAGACCATTGGGCAGTATTTGTTGCCGAAGTTGATCGCCGGCTTTCTTCGAGAAAATCCCAAGGTCGAAATTAGCGTGCTGGGCGGCAACACGCAGACGATTCTCGAAGCGCTGGTGGATCATCGCGTGCAGCTCTGTTTGATTGAGGGGCCGGCGATGCGCCGGGACGTGCAGGTAGAACCGTTTATGCAGGATCACATGGTGTGCGTGGTCCCAGCCGGCCATGAATGGGCAGACGAAGAGGTCGACGCGAACGATCTGCAGCAGGCGACCCTGGTGGCGCGCGAGCTGGGCTCGGGATCGAGAAGGATTGTCGAGCAGGCTCTGGAGAAGGCGGGGGTTGAGGTAAAGAAGCTGCGGCTGGCCATGACGTTCGATTCGACGGAAGGATTACTCAGTGCAGTCGAGGCTGGCCTGGGCATTGCGTTTGTATCGCGCTGGGCGGTGCGAAACCAGCTCGCGCTGGGGAGCTTGCGGTTGGTGCGGGTGCGGGGCGTGAACCTGGCGAGGATGTTTTCGCTGGCCACGGTCGCTGGTCCTGAGCCGGCAGGGCTGGCGGGAAGTTTCCAGCGCTTTGTGCTGGAGCGCGCAGAAGAGCTGGCGCCGCGAGCGACAGGCCGTTCGATGAATATCCAAAGCAGCACAAACGAACACTGATCAAGCAATCATCAAGGGTGGCCCAGGTCCCCGGATTTCCTGCGAGGCTTATTGGATTCGCCCAACTGCATGCGGCTTTCCTTAAAGAAAGCCGCACACGCAGCCGTTAGATGCGCGTACAGCAAATCCGGGGGTCTCGCTTCTGAGACCTGGGGGTACGTGAGGAAGAAATCCCAGGTCTCAAAAGCGAGACCTGGGCCACCCACTTGTTTTGGAATAGAGATAACCGGTGGGAAATGCGGTCTGGAGGGGGAGTTCAGATCGAAATACAGTTGCAGTAGATGGCGGCCAGGGAGACGCCGGCAACGATGATCCAGAGCGCGACTCCCTGAATGAATGGCCGCGCGCCGACCTGTTGCAATGTTTTTTTGGAAAGACTCGTACCAATGAGGAATAGAGTAGCCGTCAGGCCGGCCTTGCCTACATGATTCAAGGCGCCGTATTGCACGGCGAATCGCGGCAGGTAGGTGCTGGCGGCGGCGGCCGCGCAAAACAGGAAGATGAACCAGGGAACCTTGACCGTGGCCTGACTGCGCGGCTGGCCAAGCGCCCTCGATCTTCTCGCCATGTAGGCCGCAGCCAGCAGCGAGACCGGCACGATCCAAAGAGCGCGCGCCAGTTTCACCGTGGTGCCGATGGCCAGTGCCTGGTTGCCATACCTGGCGGCCGCGCCAACGACGGAACTGGTGTCATGAATGGCCAGCGCCGCCCAGAGCCCGAACTGATTCTGGCTCAAGTGCAGAGCATGACCAATCGCTGGAAAAATCAGCAGCGCGACCGAGTTGAGCAGGAACACCGTTCCCATGGAAACACTGATTTCTTCCTCGTCCGCGCCGGTGATGGGCGCGATGGCGGCAATCGCGCTGCCGCCACAGATCGCGGTGCCCGCAGCAATCAGAAAAGAAGACTTGCCCGCAACCTTGAGCAGCAACCCGAACAGCAGGCCGAGCGACATGGCGCAGGTGATACTGATCGCGGTGTACACAAAACCAGAACGGCCGGCATGCAACACCTGCTTCAGGTTCATACCGAACCCCAGGGCAATCACCGAAACCTGCAGCAGCAGCTTGGCCAGCGAACTGCTCTCGGCACGAAACGGATGCTCGACGGCAAAGCCAAAGGCAACGCCCCCCACCAACGCGATGGCGGGAGACACTACGCCGCTGGCCGCGAGCAGAAGGCACAGGAAGAAAATGGTTTTGTTGCGGGTCACCGGATAATTCCTCTGCCACTACTTTCCGCCGGCTGGGAGGCTCAGGTCCAAGCAGAAATATTGATGACCAATAAGCCCGGGCCGCCCCGGTGACTTTCGTCGATTGTTCGCCTATGATGAATTTGCGATCTCACTTGGAGGGCCTTGGTTTTGGGGGAAAGGCGCACCGCAGATCCCTCCACTTCGCTACCCCGAATTCCTGTCGAAGTGGATGGCGCTGGCGAACTTCATGCGGCTTTCCTTAATGAAAGCCGCACACGTGGATCTGTCTGACGTAGCGAAACAGGAATTCGGCTACGCTACGGTCGGGATGACAAATTTGTTGGGGGGACGGAATAAAAAAACAAGCGCTCAGCTCGTTCATTCCTCTCCTAATGAACAAAATGCTGGGGCCGGATTTGTGAGCTCACTCGTAGGGCCTTGGTTTGGGGGAAAGGCGCACCGCAGATCCCTCCACTTCGCTCCCCCGAATTCCTGTCGAGGTTGGTGGCGCTGGCAAACTTCATGCGGTCTTCCTTAACGAAGACCGCACACGTGGATCTGTCTGACGTAGCGAAACAGGAATTCGGGTACGCTACGGTCGGGATGACAAATTTGTTTGGGGGACGGGCTTAAAGATTTGCTTGAGGGACGGCTTAAAAGCAAGCGCTCTCCGCGTTCATTCCTCCCTTAACTTTCCGACAGGCCAGTCAGCTCCTCGGGATGACAAATTTGCTTGAGGGACGGGGTTATGGAGCAAATTCGCAAAGGCGCCACTGCCCTGCGCAACGAGCTTAGCCAGCGCAACGCCGCAAGAGCAGTCGTCTGGGCCGCGGAGATGAGCTCGAGCGCGGTACCGAGTATCGTCTACGCGGAAAACGAGATTGGCGAGCACGGCAACTTTCTGCCCGCTGCTTATCGCCGGATAGGGCAAAACGCAGACTGGAGCGCGCGCCTGGCCAAGGTGTACACAGGCTCGCGGTTCATGCCCAGAAGAGCAGACCGCACGCGGTATGAACTGGAGTGCGCCAATAGTTCCGACGCTCTGCTCATGAACATCTTTTGCTATCCGGGGGCAACGCATCGCGCCGGGCTGTGTTCCCTGCTCGGGGTCGCGCCCGGGCTACGCCCGGTATTTGGCTTTCGACCGGAGATCCCGCTGCGGAATGGCAAGCAGGACCGGAGCGAGCTTGACCTGAAACTGGGCAGCCTTTTCATCGAAGCCAAGCTCACGGAAGGCGACCTGCAAACCGGCAGGCGCGACCTGGTGCAGCGCTATCGCGATCTCGAGACTGTGTTTCATGTGGACCGCCTGCCCATGACGAACGAGAAGTATCGCTCCTGCCAGGTGATTCGCGGCGCGCTGGCTGCCCATGGTCACGGCGCGTCGTTTGCCGTCTTCTGCGACCAGCGCCGCCCCGACCTGATTGAGGGTTGCTTCGCGATTCTGTCTGCCGTACGCACCGCGGAATTGCGCTGCCGCATGCGTGTGGTGACCTGGCAGGAGCTTGCCCATACCCTGCCGCCCAAAGTTAAAATATTTCTGACGGAGAAATATGGCATTTAATTTTCTCGATGCGGCAGGGTAGGTTTTGCTAGCGCAACCGTCTTTAGAGTAAGACCTTATTCAGGAATGCAGACTTGGGCCTATCTTCCACGTTGATTTCTTTGCTGTTGCTTGCCGGCGCGGCGCTCCCCCAGAGCTACCACGACAATGCTTTGAACATCACTTACTACTATCCCGCCCAGTTTGCGCCGGCGCCCGAACCTGCGGCGGCCACGGCGTGCAGCCAGACGAAGCTATTGGCCAAGGCGATCACGCGTATCGGCGCCTCCACGTTTACCGTTTCTACCGTCGACAACACCTGCCCTGACCGGCCGCGTGACGCCGCCGCGCTGGCCCCGTTTATTCGCGGACAAATCTGGAAACAGCTCAGGCAGCAGGGTGTTCCGGCCATTACCCGTGAGCCCCTGCGCTACCTCATCGCCGGCCGTCCCGCAGCGATCACGCTGGCCTCGGTGACTATAGAGGGCAAGGCGCCCCACACTATCTACGCAGCCAAGGCTTGCGCTCTGGGCGATGTGCCCGGCAAACATGGCAAAAAGTCTGACCCGGTTGATCCGGCCAGTCCGGTCTTATGTTTCGACTTCACCACCGATAACGGCGACCTGGTCAGCACGATGTTCTCGTTCATCGTTCAATTCGGGGATAATCCACCGGAGCCGTTGTTCCTGGCCAGCGCCCAACCCAAACGCTAAGGTGGTGCGTCACGCGTAGCCTCTCTATTGCGGGGTCCAATGGGGATGGCTGGTGAAGAGGCCGCCGAGAAAACCGAGCTGATAGACGAGAAAGATGCCGAAGCAAACGCTCACCACCCCTGAGGCCACACTGAAGAAACGGCTCATGCCGGCAAAGCGGTTGCCCGCATAAGCGAGTGGCACCGCCATCGCGGCGGTCATGCACATCATGCCCACCATGGTGCCGGCGCCAAAGATCAATAGATACATGGTCGCCCACACCGGGCTGTGAATGGTCGACAAGACCAGCAGCGCGACCGCTGCCGATCCTGCGAGCCCGTGTATGATGCCGATCACCAGTGGGCGTACAAGTTGATAAACGCCGAAACGGCCGACGGAGCGATCGAGCAGTGTCTCTGCCTTGGTGACGGCGCTCTCCCGTTTACCATTGCCGGTTAGATATGTCGTGATGCGCTGCATCACGCCGGTGAGATTGAGCACGCCCAGCAGAATCAGCATCAGGGCCACGCTGAACTCCATGGAGAGGCCCAGACGCGGTGGGATCACCACACCGAACAGGATGATGAGGCTGCCCACGGCGAAGATGGTCAGGGTGTGACCGAGTCCCCAGATGGTGCCGATCAAGCCTGCATGGCGAATGCTCCGCTGTTTGCTCACGATCGTTGAAACGGCGACCACATGATCAGGATCGGTGGAGTGACGCATGCCCAGTAACAGGCCAACGCCGCCGATAAAGAGGAAGGGGCCGAGTTTTTCTTTGCTCAGGTGATGGACGTTGATCCCGGTGGTGACAAAGGCGCGCAAGGCGATGGCCGCGCCAAGAATGGTCATCACCGCTGCGGAAGCCACGGGCAGCCACCGCGTGGTGAGGGGCCCATCCACCTGCAGGCGCGCCATAAAGCGGCGACCGTACACCATGAGCATGCCGAAGCCGATCAACACCCCGGCGAGGCCCAGACTGAACGCGGTGATCAGAAAGAAGCCGAGGCCAATACGATGCAGCGCGAAAGCGCTTAACAGCACCACCAGCGCGGCCGGGCAAGGGATGATGCCTCCCGTGATACCGAGTGCGAACAGTTGATAGAGGGATATCGGCTGGCCGCTCTCAGTAGGCTGGGGCGCAGCCTCCTTAAGCTTATCCGAGGAGAACCAGTGGCTATGCAACTGGCCCGCTGCATGAGAATGTGCGACGTCGAGGCCGCTCCAGCGGCGCAGGAACATGTACCCCCCGAGCCCGGCGATGGTCAACCCCGAGAATACGCCCAGCCATGGATACAATTGTTCCGGCACAATGTAGCGCGAAGCATACAGCGTGATCGCGCCCAGCGCGAACACGCCCGCGGTGTGCGAGGCGGTCACGATCAGTCCCAGCAGAAAGGCGTGCCGTGCGGTGCCGCGTGAACCCACCAGATAGGCGGCAACGATGGTCTTGCCGTGGCCCGGTTCGATGGCGTGCAAGGCACCCAGCCCCATGGCAATGAACGCCGCGGTCAACAGGAACCAGAAGCTGATGGTTTTGGCAGTAATGAGTTCGGTGAACGCACTGCGTGGCGTGGCTTGCTGGTTAGCCTGCAGCCGCAAAGGCTCAGCGGGAACAACCGCAGCGCGGCGAGTCGCTGGCTGTGGCGAGCGCGCCGGCGCAGCGGCAGCGGTGTGGCGGATTGCATGCCTGGCCGCTGGTGCAGGGGCTACCGCGAGCGCAATGAGAGGATAGTGAAACTGAACGGTGGCAGACAAATCCTGGGGCGGACTATTCAGCAGGTCAGTCGGATAGTTGGTCAGCGCTGCGCTTCGGTCGGACTGCGGTACCGAGCTGCTCACCAACTTCGCCCCAGGGGAAACAGCTACAATCTCTTTCCACCCGGCATGGCCGGGATAGTTGTCGTCGGAATATTGCAAAGCGCCGCTTCCGCGATCGGCGGCCGGCGGGTAGGGCGCCTGGTAGACAAAGCCCATCTTCATGGTTGGCAGGCCACCGGCGCCCGGAGGAAAAATTACCGTGCTCGATAGCAGCCGCAAAGCGACCCGCTTGCCGTCAAGCGTCAGGTTGAGGCCGTGGCCGAACTCCTGGCCGCGCGCGGCGACAAATCGGGTGACCGCCGGGTCGGCAACATCCGCGGTTACGTTCCCTTGCTGCAATTCCTGGTAAGTGGGTATCTCCGCCAGGTCGATGATGTAAGAAACCTTGACGACCTCGTTCTCGAGCGAGATCTTCGAGTAGTGGTTGACGCTGAAGTTGCCCATGGGATGGGCGAAACCTGTCTGCGTAAACGCCAACAGGCAAAAAGCGATCAGACACCCATAAGACAGCCGTCTAGGGAACATGGTTGGGTTCCTTGCTCGCGGTCAACGCTGTCTTTGCCTGCAGCGATTTCAATTGCTCGCTGGCAACGTCGGCGTAGATGACGTGGAACTTCGGGTTGAGGCGGATGGCTTGTTGCAATCGCTCGCGTGCCTGGGTTGTCTGGCCCAGCCGATTGGCGATCATGCCGGCGTGGAAGAACAGCAGAGCATCTTTGACCCCGGGGCGCAGGGCGTTCTCCATGGCATCGCTGGCTTCTTGATACTTGCCGTTCTTGTACAGAGCCCAGGCCAGCGCGTCCCAGGTGTAGACATCGTGGCGAACCTCAAACTCCTTGTGCGCGAGGGCCAGCGCCTCGTCGAGCTTGATATCGTGATCGGCGTAGAAAAGCGCCAGATCGCGATTGTGCAGCACCTGGTTGATGTGTCCCAGCAGCCCTATATATTGCACCAGCTGGTACTGCTTGGCGGCTTCTGCCGGGTTGCCGGACTTTTTGTAAAGGTCCCCCAGTTCCGCCACATACATCGGCATGGGCACCACAGCGATGGCGCTCTGATAAAGCTTGATGGCTTCCGCATAGCGGCCCTGGTTGCCACGTAGCTTGCCCAGTGCAGCGAGTGCGCGATAATCGCCGGGATGAATTGTGAGCGCGGTCACGTAGGCATGGTCCGCGGCCCCGATATTGCCGGCCTGCAACTCATACTCACCCAGTTCAAAGTAGAGCCAGGCAAGATTTTCCGCAGGTAAACGCGCTTCTGTCCCGGCGGTGACTGCACTTTGCATCAGGCGGATAGCGCCCGGGGTATCACCGGCAATGAATTTGAGATACGACGTGCGGCTGTCACGCACATAGACATTGTGTGGATCCGCAGCCGAGGCGCCCGACAAGTCGAGGCGCGAATAAGCCACCGCCGCGCGCTCGTATTCGCCCATGTCCGCATTGGCATCGCCCACGATCGCAAAGGAGGAAAGATCGCCAGAACCCAGCGCCAGAGCCTTCTGCGCATACGTGATGGCGTCACTGAAGCGATGCTCGCCCATGCACACTTCGGCCATGGAAGAGTAGGCTGCATCGGCGGAGAAATCCGCGTTGACCAGGTCGAGCGATTTATTCAGCGCCTGTTCGGCTAACTGGAAATCTTCTACGTCGCCCGTCTCTCGGGCCCGTTGAAAAAAAGCAGCGCCCAGCGCGGAATAACCCGCCGGATCTCTGGGGCTGTGCTGTACCCGGCTCTGCATGTTGCGGATGATGCGTTCGGTGCCGGTAGCTTCGGGGATCAGCAGCGCCGCGGGCACAGGGGTAAAGGCCGCGGCCGGGGTGTAAGTGGTCTGCTGTACCTCTGCCGATTTCACCGCAGCAGCGGGCGCAGGCGCTGGAGTCCGCGCGGCTTCGACTGCCTGGTGCGCGTCCCCATGAAGGCGCGCCTGGTTTTTGCGGGTGTCAGGATAACCAGGAAACAGTTCGTCGGCGCGCCGCAGCATCTGGCCCGCGTCTTCCATTTTGCCCGCGTCGATCTCGATCGCGGCCATGCGATTCAAGAGCAAAGCCAGCTCCCCGGTTTCACTCGACGAAGTCTCTCCGTAGGCGCGACGGAGAAAATCCAACGCGCCGTCGTGATCGCCGTAGTGATCGCGGATGTCGGCCGCGATCAGCAGACCAGGAACGTTGAACGGCTGCAGGTTGAGCATCCACTGCGCCGACTCCTCGGCATCGCTGTAATTGCCGAGAGCCATGTCGGCCTGCGCCAGGTATCCCCGCACCGTAGCATCATCGGGGTTGTGCAGGTTCAGATCCTTGGCCTCTTTAAGGGCCTCGGCAAACGATCGCTGGTCGAGCAGCAGCGCGACGTGGGTCTTGCGTAGCTGAAAATCCATAGGCGCGAGCGTGAAACCAGTCGTCAGGGCGTCCGCCGCCTGGCGATCGTAGTCCGGCGACGCCGTCTCCCGCGCTCTGGCCAACAAGGCGAGGGCAAGATTGTTATATGGCTCAGCCTGCCTGGGCTGCGCGGTGATCTGCTGCCGCGCGGCTGCGATGCGTTGCTCGGCCGGCGTAGCTGGCTGGGTCTGCGCGTGAGCCCACGGGCTACAGGCGACCGCAAGGATTAGCAAATATGAGTTCTTCATCACGGGCCTTTTCGAGGTCCCGGCACACCGGATAGGTGTGCCGGAAACCATCGCCGTTCGGTTAGTGAGTTACTGCACCGGACAGGTGGTGCTACCGCCCTGGTTGGCTGGCGGGGCATCCGTCTGGTTGCTGCTGGTCAGGCTCGGCTGGTCACCGCATCCCGATTCACTGGGATCGATGTGACGGCTATCGCGGCCACTGAATGCGTAGTGCACATAAGGAAAAGTTTCCTGTGTGGGCACATCGGCAGCAGCGACCCCATCGCCGATCAGGTTATTGGGGGCGACGTTGTACTTCGGATTGAGCACGCCGCCCGCAACCACGCGTGCAGCAATGTCAACCACGTCGTCGGTCAAACGCCGTCCGTTGGGGAAGCCTGCGCCGTCGCCGGCAATCAGGCCCAAACGTTTGCGATTGGCCTCTGGAGTAGGAGGTACGCCCGTGTTAAGCCGCAACAGATCAGCAATGGGACCTGCCGGTGTGCCGGGAGCGGCAATTGGCGGGGCATAGGTGACCAGCGGCAGCAAATCGGTGCGCGGCGGAGGGGGAATATTGATGCCGTAAACAGCGTTAAAGATACGCGCGATCGTCGGATCCAGATCGAAGCTGGCGAACTGCGCATCTTTATTGGGCTGTGACATGCTCCAGGTGTCTTTGTAGCCGGTGCCGATGATCAGTTCGTTGATCAACGGATTGGCCAGACGCTGCACCTGGTAGAAGTAGCCGGCGCTCTGATCGGGAAGCGGGGAACGGCGAACCGTTACCTGTGGGCGGGAGGTTGTCGCCCAGGTGCCGATCGTCGCCTTCACGTCATTGGCATGATGCTGGTTACCATCAGAGGTCAAATAAGCGATGGGCACTTCAATCGCAATCGTGTTTACGTTAAAGCCGGAGACGGCGTTGGGCGCGAGATTGAGA
This sequence comes from uncultured Acidobacteriaceae bacterium, assembly GCA_963834445.1. GTDB lineage: Bacteria > Acidobacteriota > Terriglobia > Terriglobales > Acidobacteriaceae > PALSA-350. The sequence continues at coordinate 305,113 of CAWIBU010000007.1, read as the reverse complement.
TGGTCGTCTTTATCCTGCGCTGCGGTCAGTACGCCGCCGCCCGCACCGGTGCGGAAATTGAAGCTATCAAACGCTGCGCCCAAATCGATGAAGAAAGGGTCAGCTACTGTGCCGGCAAAGATGCGAATGTCTCCGCGATCTCCCTGGATGGTGTTGATGCCCTGCTTCGCCAGGTCGTCGTAGTCCGGCATGGTGCGTGGGCCAACGTTCGTGGGCACAGCATACAGCGGCTTACCTGATACCGGGGTAAGCGGTATTTTCTTGCCACCGCGATACATCCAGACCGTATAGGTCTGGCGCAGGCTTAAGCCAGCAGCCCCTGGTCCATCGAGCGAGGTAATCGCTGGCGGAACAATCGGCGTGCCCGGCGCCACCGGCGCAGGCGAGTTCTTCGGCGCATCGATACCGGCACCCGCACCGGCAAAGCCTACGAAGAGCTGAGGAGCCCGAATCTGCGTCTGAAACTGAACATTGAAGCTCACATCTTCAAACGCGTCGTTGTTGTTGTCGATTTTGATTTGGTACAGAACGTTGGGGTCGAAGGGAAAGTAATTGGGCCCATTGCTTGGTTCGAGAAACGGGTCGACGTTCATGATAAACGTGACCCGATCGGGATGGTCGTAACTGACGAACGCGTAGAAATCGGTGATATCTGCCGCGTGGTCTAAAGCGGTAATGGGTGCCTCACGATGGCTTGATGCGAATACTCCGGGTGGGGTAATCAGCAGCAGGCACATCGCAAGTCCGACGAAGGACTGGCGTCTTGGCATGCGGGTCTCCCTATATTTACTAGTTCCGATGGGTGCAAGCCTGGTTCAGGCGAATGGGAACTTTAGGATCAGACCAGCACGACCGGTACTCAAGTTACGCGCGCTCGCGGACATTGGATGGCAGGGCGTGTGAATATTTGATAAGCGGACAGGGATGGCTCTTCCGTTTCCAAAGAGATCAAAATTTGTTGATGGGACGCGCAGCGCGCGCCGTGACGCGGAGAGCGCTTGCTTTTTAAGCTCGTCCCTCAAGCAAATTTGTCATCCCGAGGAGCCGACTCGCCTCGCGGCAAGTTAAGAGAGGAATGAACGAGCTGAGCGCTATTCTTTTTAAGTCCGTCCCCCAACAAATTTGTCATCCCGACCGCAGTGGAGGGATCTGCGCTGCGCCTTTACCCCAAACCAAGGCCCTACGAGTGAGCTCGCAAGTCCTGCCCCGCCGTTTGTTCATCGTCGCAATCTGCTTGTACCCTTAAAAATTCAGCGCGAAGGCATACAGCGTTTCCCCGGAAGCCACCAGAACATACTGGCGCCCATCCAGCATGTAAGTTTCCACCGCATTCGAAACCCGGCCGAGGTGCGTATGCCAGAGCGGCTTTCCGTTCGCCGGGTTATAAGCGACCAGATTGCCGTTGGAATCGCCTCCGAACAGCAATCCTCCCGCCGTCGTGGTCAGTCCGGTATTACTTCCCTCGCCAACAGAAGGCTGGGGATGCCGCCAGGCGATTTTGCCGGTTTTGTAGTCAATTGCCGTCAGGAAGTTTCCCAACGATCCCACCCGCTGCTCGTCGACCCCATTCAGGCCCTGCAGTGCCCGAACGTTCGGCTCCGTGCGATAAAAAACTGAGTAAACATCTTCGGTGGCTACGTAGAAGAGCCCGGTCTGCGGATCGAAGGTGGGCGGCTCCCAGTTGACAATGCCATCGGAGTCAGGCAACACCAGGGCGCCGCCGGGCGACGCGTCCTTGTTCGGATTACGGACAGGTCGACCTAACTTATCAATCCCCGTGGCCCAGTTAAGAGCGTCGCTAAAAGGCGCTGTGAGCAAGTGTTCCCCGGTTTCCCGATCCAGAACAAAGAAATACCCATTCCGGCTGGCATCGAGCAGCAGCTTGCGCGGCTTGCCCTTGAAGACTCCATCGACCAGCACTGGCGTTTGCGCCGCATCCCAATCATGGGTATCGTGCGGCGAGGGCTGAAAATACCACGCGAGCTTTCCCGTATCCACGTTGATGGCCACGATCGAAGAGGTATACAAATCATCTCCTTCGCGGGTCACACCGGAGTAAGCCGGGGTTGGGTTGGCTGTCCCGAGGTAATAGAGGTGCAGCTTAGGATCGTAGCTCCCGGGCACCCAGGGGCCACCACCGCCGTGGCGCATTGCATCCAGGTTGGGCCAGGTCTCCGATCCGGGGTCCCCCATCTTCTCCGGTTCGCTGTACCACTTCCACTGCAGGTCTCCAGTTTCGGGATCGAAGGATTGCAGGAAGCCCGGCGCATCCAAATCGTCAGCTGTCCCCACCAGCAGGTGATTTCCAATCACGATGGGCGCAACCGTAGAAAAGTATTGCTCACTGAAATCAGAAATCACTTTGTGCCATCGCTCTTTGCCGGTCTTCGCATCCAGCGACACCAGGTAATCGTCCGGCGTCTCAAAGTACAGCCAGTCGTGATACATCCCCATGCCGCGGTTCCCGATGTGGGTACCACCCTTGGTCTTCCAGAAGTAGTGCCACAACACCATGCCACTGCGGGCATCGACCGCCCACGCGTTATCGGGGACCGACACGTAAAGAATTCCATTCACCTGCAGCACCGCACCGGAGATGCGTCCAGCACCCCAACCCCGTACGGGAACGGCTTCTTCAATTTCGCCGCCTATGATGGTCAGCGGATTGCCCGGGCTCGATCGTGCGAACGGCCCGGAAGCACCTGCCCCGGGCGTCAGGTGGCTCACCCAGGCGAGCCCCAGGTCTTTTACGTTGGCCTGGTTGATCTGCGTCAGCGAACTGAATCGCCTTCCAGAATAGTCTCCTGAATAAGTTGGCCACGCATCCGTCGCCGGCTTGGTCAGCAACGACGGGTCAAGCCCCTGGGCCGGCGCCGCGGCTGCTATCGACACCATGACTGCTACGAGAAAGAGAGTTCTTGGGTTGTTCATTTAAGCGTCACCAGGTAGGCGGTCAAATTATGAATATCGTCATCCTTCAGGGTGCGCAGCATATCGAGATGCGGCTGCAGCGGATCGGTCACCACTACCTTTGGCCAGCCGTCATGCCGCGGGTAGCTGTGATATTGCCCAGTGGCATCGGTCAGGGCAACCAGGAAATCATCGATCTGGTCGAGTCTGCCTTCCACCACTTGCCCATTCGGCAGAGTCACGGTGACGGTCTTTTTTTGCGCCCCGGAGGCCTCACCTCTTGCATCGCCAGAGAGCATGGCGCCCTGCAACGCGCGCACGTCCCGGTATTTTCCACCGATCCCGGCCAGATCACCCGACACGGAGTGGCAGGTGGCGCATTTCCCCGGGCCATTGAAATACGCTTGGCCGGCGGCGGCATCGCCTACCAGGGCATTGACCGTTCCGGTGGTCGCGGCCCGTCCGCCAACGGGAATGTTGTGAAGATAGGCGGCAATGGTGGCGACTTCCGCGGTCGAGAGGTCAAACTTTGGCATGCCTTTATTGGCTCTGCCGTTCTGCACGACCGGGGTGATCAGATTCCCGTCTTTATCATCCAGCACCAGCTGACTACGAATCAGGTTAGGACCGCCTTCGCCGCCGCGCGCGTCCGATCCGTGGCAGAAACTGCAATTCGCGCTGAAAATCTGGTGCCCGCGTTCCACCACCGCCGGGTCGGCCGGCGGACGTGACGCGTAATCCGAATGCGTTTCTGCGGGGGCGGCGGGCTTGCTCGGAGTGCCGGCCTGTTGCGGAGGAGTGGGAACCGATGACTGTTCAGCAATGAGGGCCGCTGTACCCAGCCCCAATAAGGCAACCAAAAAATGCACCCGATACAAAATGACCTCCAGGCAGAGAATGCAACCAAAAACAACAACCTTGAGCTTATCTTAGCGCCCCGGACCTGCCGGCACCTCGCACTTGCTGTATAGCTTAAAGCGCGAGGCGTATTTTTCGCCTGGTCAGAAAAGCGGCAATCGCCAGCATCAGACAGGTGAACAGCAGCGATTTCACCACGCCTTGCCAGCCATAACGAAAATGGTTACCGAAGAAGCTAAGGCCGAACACGCCCAGCAGTTCCCAGTAGTCGGGCAGGAGATACGTCGTGAGCGTATTGGCGCCCGCCGGGCGAAAGGCAAACGCCCAGCCGGTCTTCTTCCTGACGTCGCAGATCCAGTAAAGCAAAGCGAACGCGGCCACACTGAAGGCAATGGTGTAGAGGCACCAGGTGGGCGTTGCGCGGATTTTAGAGATACCCAGTGGCCGTAACAGGTATCCGGCGAGCAGCGCGGCCAGCGAGAAGAGCATGGCCGGCAAGAACTTCTGGCGAAACGTCTGCAAGCGCCGGGCCTGCATAAAGATCACGCTGGTGACCACGCCGGCCATGATCAGGCTGGCGGAGGAGCCGTTTCCCCAGGGCCACTGGTAGCCGCGCAGGCCGCGCAGCCAACTGAGCCAATGCGCGGCGGAGGCGGAGTGCGCGGCCACCAGCGCCACGAAGGGTGCGGTCGTAGCTGCGTTCCAGGTGACCAAGGCAACGAACCACAGCAGCGGCGCGATCAGCCAGCGGCGAAATGGAATATAGAGCACGCACGTGGCGAAGTAGGCGTAGCCAATCAAGCCCAGAATCTCCGGGTAGGCGCCGTCGATCCAGTGAACCTGGCCATCTTGGCCGGTCCGCCGAAAGAGTGCGTACATGGCCACGACCATCAGGGCGCCCACCACGCGAAGAATCTTGTGCCAGGTTGGGCTGCCGCCCCTGCCGGGATAAACGCTGAGAAATAACGAGCAGCCCAGCACCCCGAGCAGCGCCCAAAGCTGGGGCCGGATGACCATATGGTTCGGGTCCGCCAGGCTGGCGTTAGCGAGAATGAGGCCAAGTATCACCAGCGAAGCGGAGCGCACGAACACATGGCCCCAGAGCGACAGCCGCGAAGGATCCCTGCGCAGGCGCGTCGCGACGGCGATAGGCAGCGACATGCCCACCAGAAACAGGAAAACCGGGAAGACCATATCGACGTAGGTCATCACCTCCCAGTTCGCCTTGGCGTGAAAGGTCCACCAGGGCAGATTCTTGGTACCGTCGAGATCGTTGACGAAGATCATGACGGCGAGCGTGATGCCGCGAAAGATATCAATCGATTGAACGCGGGTCACGACGGGCTCGCCCGCTCCGTCGACCGAAAGATGCGGCGCATTGGCACTGGTCAGTGAGCTCATGGAGTACCTGTTAGCATAGCGGAGGTTAAGGCCCGGCGCCTTGGCAGTCAGACGCTCTTGCGCCGGCAACAGAAAGGAACACCGCGCGTGCTGATCTTTGCCGCTATCGTCGCCACCTTTATCTACGGCATGATCGCCGCCATGCTGGGTACCATTTTGCCTGATCTGTCAGATCGCTTTCAGCTGACCCCGCGGCAAAATGGCATGATCGCGTTTGCCCAGGCGCTCGGTCTCATACTTGCCTCGCTCGCGGTCGGCCCCCTTCTGGATGATGAAGGCAAGAAAGCCGGCCTCATCCTCGGGCTGGCCTTCGTCTCGGTCGCCCTCTTTGCTCTGCCCCGCTCAACCGGGTTCCGCAGCATCGCCTTTCTCCTCTTTCTGCTCGGGATCGGCGGCGGCATCGTGGTGACCGGCGCCAACGCACTGGTCAGCGACGTGAGCGAGACTCATCGCGCCATCGCCCTGAACATGGTTAATCTTTTCTTTGGGCTGGGCGGATTGGTGACACCATTCATCTCCGCTCATCTCTTCGCCCGCAAGTGGATTCGCCTTTGCTATACCGTGGCGGTGCTCACCGTGATCACGCTTTTGATCCAGGTGGCAACCCGCATGCCGCCGCCCACCGGCGCCGGCCGATTCATCCTGGCGGATGCTGGCCCGATCCTCGCCCGCCCGCTGCTCTTCCTTCTCGGCCTTTTTCTGTTTCTCTACATCACCTGCGAGGTGGGCGTGTGGAACTGGCTGACACGCCATCTCATTGCCCAGGGCATTCCCGAATCAAGCGCGCTCAACATTCTTTCGTTGGGCTTCGCGCTCGGACTACTGGTCGGCCGGGTCGGTGTCTCCCCTATTCTTATTCACGTTTCCGCCATCAACGTTTTACTGGGAGCTTCGGCCACCATGGCGGTTACTACCTTTTTAATGCTTCGTACCATTCGCCCTAAAAGTGCGTTCGCCCTGGTCTTCCTCGCCGGGCTCTGCATGGCGCCTGTTTTCCCGACCACCCTGGCAGTCGTGGGCGACGCCTTTCCGCGCATGACCGGCACCGCGATCGGCTTCGTCATCACTTGCGGCTGGATAGGGCTGGCGGTCAGCTCGCGGCTCATCGGCGCAATCGCCGGCGGCGATCCAAAACGACTGCGCAGCGCGTTGCTGGTCATCCCGGCATCAGCGGTGCTGATGGTGTTCTTGAACCTGGTAATCCGCACAGCATTACATTAAGAGCGCGAATTTTTTCCCCAAGGAGAATAGCAAGCTTGTACTCCTCAACTTCACGGCGGCAACCATCTTGTTACCTGCCGGGGCGCCCATCATGAATTTCGACCCTGGCAATCCGTTTTACGCGCCCAGCACCTTGCCCTTCCAGGCGCCGCGCTTCGACCAGATTGAAGACACGGATTACCAGCCAGCTATCGAAGCCGGCATGGCCCAGCAAATCGTCGAAATCCAGGCCATCGCCGAAAACGCCGATCCGCCAACCTTTACCAACACCCTGGTTGCGCTCGAGAGGAGCGGCCGTTTACTCGACCGCGTGATGTCGGTCTTTGACGCAATCACCAGCGCGAATACCAATCCCGTCTTGCAAAAAGTGCAGGAAATCGAAGCTCCCAGGCTGGCGGCGCACAACGATGCGATTTACCTGAATTCCCCGCTCTACCACCGTATCGAAGCCATTTACGAGAAGCGCTCGGCGCTCGGTCTTGATTCTGAGTCGCTGCGCCTGGTCGAGTATTACCACCGCGCATTCGTGCACGCCGGCGCCAGACTCGGCGACGCCGACAAGACCAGACTGAAGACGATCAATCAAGAAATTTCAACCCTGGAGAACGCCTTTCGTACTGGCTTACTGGCCGCCACCCAGGCTGCCGCCTACTCCACGGCCGATCCCGCCCGGCTCGCCGGCTTGACCACCGCCCAACTGGAGGCGGCCGCGGAAGCAGCCACGCAGAGAAAACAGGAAGGCTGGGTGCTGACCCTGCAGAACACCACCCAGCAACCCTACCTCGCTACACTGAGCGACCGCACAACCCGCCAGAGCTTGTTTGCAGACTCATGGAATCGCGCCGAACGCGGAGGCGAGCATGACACCCGTGCGACCATCCTGCGCCTGGCGCAGTTGCGCGCTGAAAAGGCGACGTTACTCGGCTTTGCGAACTTCGCCGAATGGAAGCTCGAAGACCAGATGGCTAAGACGCCGGAAGCTGCGATCCACTTTATGGATGCGCTCGTGCCCCCTGCCACCGCCAATGTCGCCGGTGAGGCCAACGATATCAAGAGCCTCATGAACACTGCTCTAGAACCATGGGATTGGGATTTCTACGCGGCGCAAGTGCGTAAAGCGAAATACGATATCGAGGAAGCACAAGTCAGGCCATACTTCGAGCTCAACCAGGTTTTGACAAACGGCGTCTTCTACGCAGCCAACCAGCTTTATGGGCTCGCCTTCACCGAGCGTCAAGACCTGCCCATCTATCACCCCGATGTGCGCGTGTACGAGGTGTCAGATGCGGATGGCAAGCCACTGGCCTTGTTCTATTGCGACTTCTACAAGCGCGACAACAAAAACGGGGGCGCATGGATGAGCAACCTGGTAGGGCAATCTCGCCTGCTGGGCACCCTCCCGGTCATCTACAACGTCGGCAATTTCAGCAAGCCTGCTGCGGGTGAGCCGGCGCTGATCAGTTTTTCTGAAGTGACGACCGTGTTTCATGAGTTTGGCCATGCACTGCACGGCATGTTGTCTGACGCCGAATATCCCAGCCTCTCCGGAACATCCGTCGCCCGCGACTTCGTCGAGTTTCCTTCGCAGTTCCACGAGCACTGGGCCACCTATCCGGCGATCTTCGACCACTATGTGAAGCATTACGAAACGGGCGCGCCGATGCCTCCGGACCTGAAGGCGAAACTCCTCCAGGCCAAAGCCTTTAACCAGGGTTATGCGCTCACCGAAGTACTGGCGGCGGCGGAGCTTGATATGCAGTGGCACACCTTAAGCGCCGGCACGCCCATCGAGAATACCGACACCTTTGAGCAAGAGGCGTTACGCAAGAAGCATCTTGCCATCAGCTATGTGCCGCCGCGTTATCGTTCCAGTTATTTCTCGCACATCTGGTCGACGGGTTATGCGGCCGGTTACTACGCGTATCTATGGAGTGAAATGCTTGACGAAGATGCCTACCGGTGGTTCGAGGAAAACGGCGGACTTACGCGCGCGAACGGCGACCGCCTGCGCCGCATGGTTCTCTCGCGCGGCAACACCGAAGACCTGGGCAAGATGTTCAGCGCCTGGCTGGGGGCTGAGCCAAGCATCCAGCCCATGCTCAAACGGCGTGGCCTGACGCCCAGAGAAACTCAGTAGAAAATGTGATTTCGTAAATCAGGCTAGGTAGATAACGCTGCTCAGGAAAAACAGTCCTTGGAAGCGCAACCCTCTCCTTTGTCATCCCGAGGAGCTGACTGGCCTGTCGGCAAGTTAAGAGAGGAATGAACGAGCTGAGCGCTTGTTTTTCTATTCCGTCCCCCAAACAAATTTGTCATCCCGACCGTAGCGTACCCGAATTCCTGTTTCGCCATGTCAGACAGATCCACGTGTGCGGCTTTCATTAAGGAAAGCCGCATGAAGTTCGCCAGCGCCATCAACTTCGACAGGAATTCGGGGGAGCGAAGTGGAGGGATCTGCTGTGCGCCTTTCCCTCAAACCAAGGCCCCACGAGTGAGCTCGCAAATCCAGCCCCAGCCATTTTGTTCATTAGGAGCGGCTGACTCGCCAGTCGGCAAGTTAAGCATGGAATGAACGCGGAGAGCGTTTGCTTTTCAAACCCGCCCCTCAAGCAAATTTGTTCATTGGGAGCGCAGCTGAGGGGTCTGAGGTGGGGCTAAACAGCTAACAGAAGCCATTACAAGTGAGCTCGCAAATCTCAAGCAAGCGGTCTTCCTGCCTCCCTTCCTCTTGGCGCATTCGCTTATGAACCGCTAAGAGCTTCGGCCGAAAAGGAAATGTGTTTGGCCAGGGTTTGCTCGCTCACTTGTAATGGCTTCTACAAGCTGTTTACGCGCACCGCAGATCCCTCGGCTGCGCTCCCAATGAACAAAATGGCTGGGGCTGATCTTGCCCCTGCAAAACGTATCCCTTAGCAAGGCTGTTCTAATGCGAAAGGGTGGCGAAGATGACGAAGTCAAAGCGGGGACGTTACACGCTTGAGTTCAAGCAAGAGGCGGTGCGACTGGTTGAGTCGGGCCAGAGCCAGGCGGCAGTAGCGCGCAGCCTGGGGGTGGTGGAACAGACGTTGTTTAACTGGGTGAGCAAGCATCGAGCTGGGAGCTTGCGAGGTGCCAGCAGCAAGGCTGAGGTGAGCGCCGAGCAGATGGAGAACAGCCGTCTACGGGCGGAGTTGGCGCGTGTGACGATGGAGCGCGACATACTGGGAAAAGCGACGGCGTACTTCTCGAAGTGGCAGAAGTGAAGTACGCCTTTATTCAACGCAACAAGCTGGTCTGGCCGATCTCGGTGCAGTGCCGGGTGCTACTGGTGAGCGTTTCCGGGTACCATGAACACCTTTCGCGGCGAGTGCATATTGCCCAACGCCGGCACCTCAGCGACGAAGCCCTGTTGGTTCACATTAGCGCCGTGTATGCGGAGAATCGAGGGGCTTATGGCTGGCCGCGCATCTGGCGGGAGCTGGGAGATCGGGGCATTCGCGTGGGCAAACAAAGGGTGCAACGGCTGATGCGGAAGCACGGCATCCAGGCCCGTGGCAAGCGTCGCTTCCGGGTAGTCACCAGTGACAGCAAGCACGATCTCCCCATTGCGCCCAACGTGCTTGACCGCAACTTCAAGGTGGCCGCGCCCAACCAGGTGTGGGTAGGCGATTTAACCTACATACCGACCGCTGAGGGTTGGCTGTATCTGGCCGTGGTGATTGATCTGTTCAGCCGCAAAGTGGTGGGCTGGTCGATGCGGTCGGATATGCAGCGTGCGTTGGTGCTGGACGCGCTGGATATGGCTTGGTTTGGACGCAATCCAGGTCGGCAAACGGGGCTGATCTTCCACAGCGATCGCGGCAGCCAATACGCCAGTGACGAGTTCCGTCAGCTACTGGACAGCAACGGCATAGTGGCGTCGATGAGCCGCAAGGGCAACTGCTGGGACAACGCCTGTTCCGAGACGTTGTTCGCCTCGCTAAAGGTGGAGCGACTGCATGGCAAAGAGTTTAAAACCATCCGCCAGGCCAAAGATGAAACCATCGCATGGCTGCTCTGGTATAACCGAACACGCATGCACTCGACGCTGAACTACGTCAGCCCGATGCAGTTCGAGCAAGACTGGACGGAGGCTGCGGCTAAGGGTGCCGCCTGAAGCTTGTCTCTGATGAAGCAGGCGGTGGAAATGACGGTTTATGGAAAGCTCGGAAAACGATGATGCTGTTTTCCGACCTTCCCAAAAACCTTGGAAATCGATAAAGCCGATTCCCACATTCCCCACCACCGCGACTACGACGGGAATGAAATCTATATCCCCAAAACCGGCCGCTAAGGGATACGCATTCTGAGGGCAAGGTCAGGCTGGATTTGTGAGCTCACTTGTAGGGCCTTGGTTTGGGGGAGAGGCGCACCGCAGATCCCTCCACTGCGCTACGCTCCGGTCGGGATGACAAATTTGTTTGGGGGACGGGCTTAAAGATTTGCTTGAGGGACGGCTTAAAAGCAAGCGCTCTCCGCGTTCATTCCATCCTTAACTTGCCGACAGGCAAGTCGGCTGCTCCTAATGAACAAAATGCTGGGGCCGGTTTTGTGAGCTCACTCGTAGGGCCTTGGTTTGCGGGAAAGGCGCACAGCAGATCCCTCCACTTCGCTCCCCCGAATTCCTGTCGAAGTTGATGGCGCTGGCGAACTTCATGCGGCTTTCCTTAATGAAAGCCGCACACGTGGATCTGTCTGACATGGCGAAACAGGAATTCGGGTACGCTCCACTCGGGATGACAAATTTGTTTGGGGGACGGGCTTAAAGATTTGCTTGAGGGACGGCTTAAAAGCAAGCGCTCTCCGCGTTCATTCCTCCCTTAACTTGCCGACAGGCAAGTCGGCTGCGCTCGGGATGACAAAGGCGAGCGTCGCGCTTCCAAACCGCGTTGCCGCTATAATCCGGCGCCTATTGATGCTCTCTCAAGATCTCTTCGATCTGCGCCTTCGGCACCGAAAGATGATCTTCGTTCTGCTTGAGCCACGCGCGATAGTCCTGCTCGATTTCTGGACTCCAGCGCGCATCTATCTGTCCCGCCGTATATTTCTTTTCTTCCAGCCGCTGGTGGCCAAACAGGTCACGCAGGTGAGTCGATTCAGAGCTCTTGACCACCTGCTCGGCAAGCTGGGGCGGAATAAAAATGACGCCGCCGTTCCTGCCCAGCACCACGTCACCCGGCATCGCCGTCGCATGGCCGATACGGGTAGGCGCATTGATACTCACCATGGTCGAATTGAGCAGCCTGCCCGAGCGCAGCGATCCGTAATGATGCGATGGATCGTAATAGCGCACAAACGAGACGAAATTCGGCAGGTCATCTAATCCGTTGATATCCCGCACCGCGCCGTCGTACACAATGCCATTGCCCGACTTGGCATAAATAGCATTGCCAACGTTGTCGCCAATCGACGGTCCATCCACCTTCAATCCAAAATGATCGGCGACGTACACATCCCGCGGTTGCAGCATGTCCACCGGCCACGCATTCATGGCGCCCTGGCGCTTGTCCGCGACACCCTGCGCCTCGATCAGCTTTTGAATATCAGGCCGCCCTGGCACCCATCTCGCGGTGAGCGCCCGGCCCACCAACACCTTATCCGGGTGAATGGAGAGCCAGCCGTCTTCATACTGATGCATGAAGCCCGCATTCTCCAACACCGCCCATGCTTCCTCGAGCGTCACCGACTTCATTCGGTCGAGAATCGCATCCGGCACCTTGGGCCGCCCATCCGGAAACCGCTCCCCATGCCAATCGGGCGTGTAGGTAATCACGTCTTGAGGAGTGAAAAATCCCTGCTGCGCATGGGCGGCGGCGAACGCGCCCCACATCATGGATGAACCAACTACGACCGCCGCCACACGCCTGAGTTGCCGCACGAATATGCCTGTCTGCTTCACGGTCCTTATCCCCTATTTACCCGGCTCAAACCACGTTGTTCCCGGAATCTGCACGGTGCGTGCGACCTCCTCGTCCATCTCGACACCCAGCCCCGGTTTATCGGGAGGGGTGACATAACCCTTCTGGATGATCTCGCCCTCTTTCACAAACGTCTTCCAGACTTTCAGATGATTAATCCAGTGCCACTCGCAAACCAGGTAGTTGGGGATAGTCACGCATACATGGGCCGAAGCCATGGTGCCGATAGGAGACACCACACAATGGGGCGCAAAGGGAACGTAGTAAGCCTGCGCCATGTTGGCAATCTTGCGTGCTTCGGACAGGCCACCTACTTTTTGAATGTCGGGCATGATGATGTCGGCTGCGCGCTTTTGCAGCAACTCGGTGTAGCCCCAGCGCATGTAGAGGTTCTCGCCGCAACAGATGGGCGTGGTCGTGGAGTGCCGGATGTCGGCCATGGCATCGATATCTTCCGGGGGTACGGGCTCCTCGAGCCACAGCAGGCGGTAAGGCTCGAGCGCGACCGCGACTCGCTTGCCGGTGGTTGCGTCATAGCGGCCGTGCATATCGCAGGCCAGATCCATTTCCTTGGGAATCGCTTCCCGCACGTGTTTCACCCAGCTCACCATGCGATCGATTTCACCGTTGCTCGCAGTCCAATTGACCTTGTCGAAGCGCGCCGGATCGGTGGCGTCGTCGAGATCGATCTTCATCGCGGTAAAACCCTGTTCCTTGATCCAGGGAAGCTTACGATCCGACTCGGCGCCGATGGGATTCTCCATGTCGGAGTCGCAGTACATGCGAATGCTGTCGCGAAATTTCCCCCCCAGCAGTTGGTAGACCGGCAGCCCCAAAAGCTTTCCTGCCAGATCCCACAATGCGATTTCGACCCCAGTCATGGCGGTTACGTATTGGCCGCCCTGGGCGCCGGCGAAGATTCCAGAGACCCGCATCCTCTCCCACAACGCATCTACGTTGAGCGGATCCTGCCCAATCAGCCCGCGGCGAAAACCGTGCACCAATGAAGTCGTGCCCACTGCTGCATCTGTCGATTCCCCCTGGCCATAGAGACCTGAGTCGGTATAAACACGCACATGCGTCTGCGGCCCGTGCACCATCACCTGCGCCGTACGTACATCGGTGATCTTGACCTTCGGCCTCTGCTGCGGGGCGCTGCTGGTTTGAATCGCGCGCGCCAGAGAGGGCAGCGAGAATATTCCGGCTACCGGCAGTGCTGCCCCCGCACCCTTCAGTACCGACCTGCGTGTAAACCGACTCATGGATAATCCCTTCGTTGTGCGATGGCATTAGAGGGTCATCGTCGATCACATCTTCCATTTTCGACGGACCGGTTAATAAGAACGACCTGACGTAAAGATCGCAAAAACAAGCGCGGCTCCTGGGTTCCGTCGGCCCAGCAGACCGATTTGTTCAGAGAGCGCAGTGCGTGCCCCAGGCCTCGCTCTTGAGACCTGGGGCACGCGGCTGTAATTGTGAACGTGCGTTAGAACGAGTACCGGGCGCCCAACTCCAGTTCCCGACCACCTCCATTGGCACTTCCCGGAGGTGCATTTGAGCCCGTGATTTTGCCCGCTGTCGACGAATTTATAACCCGGCTGGGGTTGCCGAAATTGGTGTGGTTGAGGGCATTGAACGCGTCAAACCTGATTTGTAACTGGTGGTGTTCGTTGTAGGGCATGTTGAAGCTCTTGCTCAGCGTCGTATCGAATTCCTGGTAGCCGGGGCCATATAACATGTTGCGACTCGTGGATCCAAGGAAACCCGGGGCCGGCTCCGGGAAGGCTGCGACATTCACCCATTGGCCGCTGGTTCCAGCTATTTTCTTGGAATGGAAATAGCTGTTGCCAGGAGCGTAATTCGGCCGAGTCGCAAATGTGCCGCCGGAAATGGTATTGGTGCTCGCATTGTTGTCGTTGTATCCCATGTTAAAAGGTAAGCCGCTCTGCACGGTGCCAATGACGCTGATTTGCCAGCCGCCGATCGCCGCATCCACGATCTTCGACGACGGTGCGTAGAGCATACCTGGGCCGATGGGCAGGGAGTAAATCACCGACCCCACCACGCGATGCTTGACATCGAAGTCCGAAGGCCCGTATTCGCAGCTGATGCAGAGGTCGTTCTGTGGGAAAAGCTGCGACGACTGGGTGCGGATACCGCTGGTGTCATCCAGCGATTTGGCATAGGTGTAGGAGCTGATGAGGTTGAAGCCGTTGCTGAAACGCTTGTTCGCCTGGAAGGTGAAGGCGTTGTAATTCGCGTTGCCTATGTCGTGCACTAACTGAATCACGCCATAGTTTGGGTAGGGCGTACGCTGCAGGATGCTCTTGGGCGAACCATTCGCGTTGTACCCAGCAGCGCCGAGCAAGCCGTACGGAACCGAATAATTGGCATTGCGAAAACCATAGAGATGATCGCTTTTCGAGCCCAGGTACCCGGCCTCGAGCTGCCAGTTCTGGCCGAGCTGCTTCTGCACATCGAACAGCCAGACCTCGCTGTACGTAGTTTTGTTCCGGTACGCATTGGAGAAGGAGTAGGGCGGCGGTATGTTGGCAACGGCGCCGCCGGCCACCGCGTTGCCCCAGTTGATGGTGGCCAGGCCAGGGGTCCCGCCCCCCGACGTGGTCGTGACCCGTCCAGCAAGGTTACGGGCCACGTCGAAGCGGGCGTTCGCGGTGTCATGGTCGTAATACATGCCAAAGCCCGTACGGATGACCCATGTGCTCGTCGGCGTGTAGGCAATGCCCAGGCGAGGCGCAAAGTCCGTGGTGGCAGTCGCTACCAGCGAATTAGGGAATTGGCCGTTGGCGCATTCCGGCGCCGGACTCACAGGGTTGTGACTGGCATCGACCCAGCGGACGTTAACCCCCTGATACGCGTTGCTGCAGGTACCCTGGCGCCTAAAGAAGGGCCAGACACTCTGCGGCTCCGGCCCGGAAACGAAAGGACTGATGGGCGTGTGGTTGGTTTGCAAATCTACGATGAACTCCTGGCCCAGAGTGTTATACCAGGGCGGCGTCAGTTCATAGCGCAGGCCGGCCGACACGGTGATCTGCGGGGTGAGCTTATAGTTATCGTCGATGTAGACGGCCTCGACGTTGCGCTTGTAATCGGCCTGCGCGATCTGCACCGCATAGGCCGATGTGTAAAGCTGGCCCAGTAGAAAGTCGGCAAAGGCGGAGCCGGTTCCCTTAGCCAGTTTCCCGGGAGAGGTGACCTCAGCGGTGGCGTTGGCCTGGGTGGTGAATGAGCCGCGGGAGAACTGGTTGCCCAGTTCATTAAAGGTCTGCCGCTCGTACTGGAAACCGACCGAGAGGGAATGTCTGCCATGCACCCAGCTGATGTTGTCGTTGACCGAGATGTCGGGGTCCTTGGTCACATACGGACCGTCCGAGCTGTCGCCAAGCCCGCTGTAGATATCTCCCGAAAAGCCTACGGCAGGAATGCCCCAGGTCGCAGAAATCCCGGGTTGAAGCCCGGGAATGCCGAGCGCACCCACGGCGTTATTGACGCCCTGCGAGTACAGGCCGAGAGAATTATAGAAATTGGTGTAGCCAAACGTAGCCACGTTAACTAGCGTGGGTGAGATCGTCCAGGTGTGGGAGCCCATGTACTGGTAGTAGCTGGTGATGATATTGCTGCCGGTTGTCCCCCCCGCCGTCTTGAACTGCGCAGT
This sequence comes from uncultured Acidobacteriaceae bacterium, assembly GCA_963834445.1. Classification (GTDB taxonomy): domain Bacteria; phylum Acidobacteriota; class Terriglobia; order Terriglobales; family Acidobacteriaceae; genus PALSA-350. The sequence goes on along the minus strand of CAWIBU010000007.1, from coordinate 289,111 downwards.
GGGGTTCGTCTCTAACCCATTGCTGAAGCGGAAGCCGAACTGCGACCTCGGCGACTGGTAAAAATCGCCGCGTACGTTAAAGCCGTCGTGCTTATCCCTTGCCGAGGTGAGATAGGTGTAGTTATTGGCAAATTTGCTGTTCTGAGCCGGGGCGTAGAACAATTGGATAAACTTCTGTGAGATGGGATCGATACGGCTCGCCGGAATTACGTTGCCCGGGAACTGGGTCCTGCCCGTACCGTCTGGGTTCCCGGTCGCGGGATCATAGATGGGAACGACAGATCCGTTTGCGCTCGTAATGTAGCTGCTGAAATCGCCTCCCAGGACGGACTGCGTAGGCAGGGTCAACGCGCCGTTCGAGAAACTGATGCGCGAATACCATTCGTCGTTGACCATGAAAAAGAAGCGGTCTTTGCCGTTAAAGATCTTGGGAATTCTGATCGGTCCGGTCAGCACGAATCCGTAGTCGTTGTACTTGTAAGGGAGCGCGGTGGGGGGAGGCGTGGGATAAAAATAGTTATAGCCCAGTGCATCCGCGTAGTTGTTGCGCAGGAAGTAAAACATCGAGCCGTGATAAATGTTGCTGCCGCTCTTGGTGACCACGTTGACCTGGGTCGCGTTGTAGCCGTATTGGGCGGGATAAACGCCGGTTTGCACCTTCAATTCCTGTATGGCGTCGATGGAGGGCTGCACCACGTAACTATTGAAGTCGGCGTCAGAATTGTTAATGCCATCCAGCGTGTAGTGGTCGAACATGATGCGCGAGCCGCCCACCGAGATCGCTTCGCTGGCCCGGGCGCCGCCCTCCCGCGCGCCGGCCTGGCCCACCGTGGGAGAAACAACGTTCGCGTTCGCCGAGAGCCCCACCAGGCCCAGGTAGTTTCTATTGTTCACCGGCGTCTCGGCCAGGGTTTGGGTAGGAACCACCGTGCCAAGGGAGGAATTCTGCGTCTGCAGCAGGGCGGCGGCAGCCGAAACAGATACCGTTTGTGTCACCTCACCGACCTGCAGCGCGAAATTCTGGGTCAACGATTGCTGCACCTGCACTTGCACGTTTTGCGCCGTTGCGGCTTTGAAGCCCGGATGAGTGGCTTCCACGTCATAGACACCGGGAGGAACGTCCGGGAATGTATAGTCGCCGTCGCTGGTCGAAACGGTCGTGCGGGCCGTGTTCGTGCCCATGTTGGTCAGGGTGATGGTAACGCCGGGGACGACTGCACCAGTCGCGTCGCTGACATGCCCTAAAATGGTGCCGCTGCTCTGCGCCAGCAGCGCCGAAGCTGCCAGCAACGAAAAACCCAGAAGTATGCCAATGCGCTTGAACATCCAGTACCGCCTCCCAAAGTGTCGAGTCCGGCCGTTGCGTTCGTATCATGCAATAGCCATTTCATATTCCGGCGGAAAGTTATCATGTAGAAAAAAACATAGTCAAGAGAATGTTGCAGGCTTGTGGAAGACAGGAATCCAACCGAATATCTTTGTCTTTGCGGGCCGCATCGCCGGGAAGCGTTGGGCAATTGGATCATCCTCTGGTGACGGCCAAGCTACCATTTCAGGAAGAAGCTGGTGGAAGAATCTTTTGGCCGGAACGTGCCATTGGTTCAGCCTTTGGTCCGCTCAGCCCGGTCTCCCGCCTCCACGGCCAGATATCCTCGTTGGAAATGAGTTTCACTCCGTCCAGCGCGTTCCTCCTGCTTCCGGCCATGATCGTCCTGTTGCAGATCGGGCACAATCTCCGCCTGCGACGGAAAGACGCTCCGCAGAGCGCCGCGATTGAAGGCGCGGTATTTGCTCTTTTCGGCTTGCTGCTGGCCTTCACCTTTTCCGGAGCCGTCACCCGCTACGACGCGCATCGCCAGCTCGTGCTGCAAGAAAGCAATGACATCGGCACCGCCTACCTCCGGCTAGACCTGCTGCCGCCCCAGGATCAGCCTGCCCTGCGCCCGCTCTTCCGCGACTACGTCACCTCGCGCCTTGGCTTATACGACAAGCCTTCCCCCGAAGTTTCTGCAACCACCAAACGGCTGCAACAGGAGATCTGGACCCGGTCGGTTGCGGCCGCCACTGCGCCTGCAGCCAAACCAGACGCAGCCAAGCTCCTGCTGCCGGCGCTCAATGACATGATCGACATTACCTCCACCCGGCAAAACGCTTTCAACATGCATCCGCCCGGGGTCATCTTTCTTCTGCTCTTCATCCTGAGCGCGGGCTGCGCCTTTGTTGCCGGCTACGGCATGACGGCCTCGCGGCGAAGCTGGTTCTACAGCGTCGTGCTTGCGCTCACCGTCACCCTGACCGTCTATGCCACTCTGGAAATCGAATACCCCCGCCAGGGACTCATTCGTCTCACCCATTCGGACGAGACCTTCCTCCAGCTGCGCGACTCAATCCACTGAGCATCTGACCGAATATCCGGGCAGTTTTCATCGGCCCGCCATGTGCCGGGTGTAGGGTGAGAATAGGGTGGTGGCAGTGCACATACTGGTTATCAACAGCGGTTCCTCATCGATCAAGTTCTCGATTTTCGATGCGAGTCCTGGCGCGGCCCGGCCGCGCGCCCTGTTCGCCGGCGAGATCAGCGGGATCGAGAGTCCGCAGCCCGGATTCAAATTTCAGGACGCGGAAGGCCGGGAGACCGGGCTAAAACCGAAAACAAACGATCCCATGAACATGCTCGAAGATGCCGTCTGCGCAGCAGGTATGCCGCTGATAGACGCGGTAGGCTACCGTGTCGTGCACCCCGGGCCGCACCTCGACCGCCACGTCCGCATCACCGGCGAGATTCTTGCGGATCTCGAACAGGCGGTGGCCTTTGCGCCCTTGCACGATCCCGCAGCGATCGCCCTGATCCGCGACATGATGCAGCGCTTTCCAAGGGCGCGCCACTATGCCTGCTTTGACACCATCTTTCACCAGACCATGCCGGCAGAGGCTTCGACCTATGCCATCCCCGTCGCCTATCGCGAGCAGGGCGTGCGGCGGTATGGCTTTCACGGGCTTTCCTGTGAGTCGATTGTCGACGAGCTGCGCCACTCCGCAATCGCCATTCCCCGGCGCATGGTGATCGCCCACCTGGGCAGCGGCTGCAGCGCAACCGCTCTGCTCGATGGGCACTCCGTCGACACCACCATGGGGCTTACGCCAACCGGAGGCGTCGTCATGGGCACGCGGCCTGGCGATCTCGATCCCGGCCTGGTGCTCTACCTGCTGAGCCAGGCGGAAGGTGACCGTGAGGCCGCGCTTACCGCCGTCGAGACGCTGCTCAACCATCGCTCGGGGATGGTGGCGCTCTCCGGCCAGCCCAATGACATGCGCGCGATACGCAAAGCGGGAACCGCCGAAGCGCGGCTCGCCTTGCAGATTTTTACGCGCACCGTGCGCAAGGCGATCGGCGCGTTCGCCTGGTTGCTGGGCGGTCTGGACGCCGTGGTCTTCACCGGCGGCATCGGGGAGCATGATGTGCAATCGAGAACAGAGATTCTGGGTGGAATGGAATCCTATGGAGTTGTGCTCGACGCATCCGCCAACCAGGCCGGCGGCGAGAGGCTGCGGCAGGTCAGCGCTGCGGCGTCGCAGGTTGCCGTGTGGGTGATTCCCGCACAGGAAGATCGAATGATCGCAGTACACGTTCAGCAAATGGCACTACAGGAGAAACTATGAGCAACGTTGAGACACTCCCCACGGCGACCACAGCGTCGTCTCTGACTCCAGACGAGATCAGGAAAATGAACGCCTACTGGCGGGCCTGCAACTACCTTTCCGCCGGCATGTTGTATCTCTGCTCGAACCCGCTCTTACGCGAGCCGCTCAAGCCGGAGCACATCAAGAACCGCCTGCTGGGCCATTGGGGATCGGACCCCGGCCAGAGCTTTATCTGGGTGCACATGAACCGGCTGATCAAAAAGTATGACCTGGACGCAATTTATATTTCCGGCCCCGGGCACGGCGCGCCGGCCACGCTGTCGAACTGTTACCTCGAAGGCGTGTACTCCGAGGTCTACCCGGAGAAGAGCCAGGATGTCGCGGGCCTGCAGAAATTTCTCAAGCAGTTTTCGTTTCCAGGGGGAATCGGCAGCCACTGCACACCTGAGACACCAGGCTCCATTCATGAAGGCGGCGAGCTCGGGTACAGCATTTCGCACGGCTTCGGCGCGGCGTTTGACAATCCCGACCTGATTGTCACCGTGGCTGTCGGCGATGGAGAGTCCGAGACCGGTCCACTGGCCACCAGCTGGCATTCCAACAAATTCCTTGACCCGGTGCGCGACGGGGCGGTGCTCCCCATCCTGCATTTGAACGGATATAAAATTGCCAACCCAACCATTCTGGCGCGCATCCCGCATGAGGAGATTGAGATGCTCTTCAAGGGCCTCGGTTGGACACCGTACTTTGTCGAGGGTGACGATCCGGAAGTGATGCACCCCAAAATGGCCGAAGTGCTGGAGAGCTGCATTCTCGCAATTCACGCCATTCAAAAAAAGGCGCGCAGCGCCCCCGCAGGGCAACCCGTGGAGCGCCCGAAATGGCCCATGATCGTTCTGCGCACCCCCAAGGGCTGGACCGGTCCGAAAGAGGTAGATGGACATAAGGTCGAAGGGTTCTGGCGGGCACACCAGATTCCCATTCTCGATCCGCAAACCAATCCGAAAAACCTGGCCAAGCTCGAAGCCTGGTTGCGCAGCTACAAACCGGAAGAGTTATTCGACGAGTCGGGGCGGTTGCTTCCGGAACTGCAGGAGATGGCGCCCAAAGGCACGCGGCGGATGACCGCCAATCCCCATGCCAACGGCGGTTTGCTGCGGCATCCGCTCGAAATGCCGGACTTCCGGGATTATGCAGTTCAGATCAAGAAGCCGGGCCAGATTGAGGTCTCCCCCACCGACGTGACGGCGCATTTCTTGCGCGATGTGATGAAGCAGAACATGACCAGCTTTCGCGTGTTCGGCCCCGATGAAACGGCCTCCAACAAACTGCAGGCGATCTACGAGGCCAGCGGCAAAACCTGGATGGAGGAGATGTTGCCCGAAGACGCCGACGGCGGCTTTCTGGCCAACAATGGCCGGGTCATGGAAATGTTGAGTGAGCACACCCTGGAAGGCTGGTTTGAGGGCTATGTGTTGACCGGCCGGCATGGGTTCTTTTCCTCCTACGAAGCGTTTGTGCACATCATCGACTCCATGTTTAACCAGCATGCCAAGTGGCTGGAGAAGAGCAAGCTGGAGACGCGCTGGCGGGCGCCCATTTCCTCGATCAACCTGCTCATCACATCGCTGGTATGGCGGCAGGACCACAATGGTTTCACTCATCAGGATCCGGGCTTTCTCGATGTGGTGACCAACAAGAGCCCGGAGGTGACGCGCATTTATCTTCCGCCCGATGCGAACTGCCTGTTGAGCGTGACCGATCACTGCCTGCGCAGCACCAATTATGTAAACGTGATAGTGGCTGACAAGGCGCTCCATCTGCAGTACCTCGCGATGGAGGATGCAGTCGACCACTGCACCAAGGGGATTGGCATCTGGGATTTCGCGAGCAACGATGCAGGCGAGGAGCCGGACGCAGTGATGGCCTGCGCCGGCGATATTCCCACGTCAGAGTCACTGGCTGCGGTCGCAATTCTGCGCGAGCAATGCCCTGACGTGAAAATACGCTTCGTCAATGTGGTTGACCTCTTTCGCCTGATGCCCGAGAGCGAGCATCCGCACGGCATGTCTGATCGTGAGTTCGATGGGCTATTCACCAAAAACAAGCCCGTGATTTTCAACTTTCACGCCTATTCCTCGCTGATCCACAAACTCACCTACCGGCGCACCAATCACGAGAATTTCCATGTGCGTGGCTACAAAGAAAAGGGCAACATCAACACCCCATTGGAGCTGGCCATCCTGAACCAGGTCGATCGCTTCAACCTGGCCATCGATGTCATCGACCGCGTGCCCAAACTGCAGGTCAAAGCCGCGCATGTCAAGGAGTGGTTGAAGGGCCAAATCATCAAGGCCGTCAACTACGCCCACGAAAACGGCATCGACCAGAAAGAAATTCGAGAATGGAAGTGGCCGCTCTAAGACTGCAATTTCTAATGTAGTGCGTCGTAAATAACGCCCTATATGTTTCAAGCCTCAGTCCCGCAGGGACGGCTGCCGGTGGGAAGGACGATAGTCCTGTGTTCGCGCAGTTTCTGTTCAGGTCCCGGCGGCACTCAGGATTGCATCCTGAGAAATCGCAGCCGCCCCTACGGGCTTACTCTCCTCTTATGCCAGAAACCCAGGATTGCATCCATGGATTGCATTCTGGGCTAACGGCAGTCGTCCCTGCGGGACTGGGGCCCCCGACAGGTTGGCAAACGTACTGGATGTTATTTACGACGCACTACACTAACAACATGGTCGGGTGAAGGACCTGAGGTAAGGAGAACATTTCGTTGACTTGCCTCCCGGGCTACCCTACGCTAACGCCTGACCACTTGGTGGAAGGACTGAAGCAGGCCCGATGGCACAGAAGGCAAGACTCTCCTTAAACCAAATCACCCTTTCCAGTTGGAGCGTAGGCCAGGCGGTTGAGGGCTGCGTCCGTCACGGCATCCCGTCCATCGCACTCTGGCGGCACAAGATTGCCGAGGCTGGACTGACCTCCTGCGTCCGCCAGGTACGCGATGCCGGGTTGCATGTCTCCAGTGTTTGCCGGGGAGGCATGTTCCCTGCCCCCAGCCAGGCTGCCCGCCAGGAAAATCTCGAAGACAACCTTCGCGCGGTCGATGAAGCCGCCGCCCTGCAGGCTGATTCACTGGTGCTGGTCGTGGGTGGCTCCGCCGAAACAGGTTTGCCCGAAGCCAGAAAAATGGTCGAGGATGGCATCGCCGCGCTGGTCCCATATGCTCGCCAATGCGGGGTCAAGCTGGGCATCGAGCCGCTCCATCCCATGTATGCGGCGGAGCGCTCCGTGGTCAACACCATCGCACAGGCGCTGGAGCTGGCTCTGCCCTACGGCCCGCAGGAAGTGGGCCTGGTGCTCGATGTCTTCCACATCTGGTGGGACCCGCAGGTTCTGCCCTCGATTGCTGCCTGCGCCGGCAGAATCTACGGCTTCCACGTCAACGACTGGCTGGTTCCCTTGCCCGACCTGCTGCTGGGCCGGGGCATGATGGGCGATGGCATAATCGACAACCACGCGTTGCGCATCGCGGTCGACCAGGCCGGTTACGATGGACCCTTCGAGGTTGAAATCTTCAACCGCAAAATCTGGGACAGCGATCCCGACCAGGTGCTCACGCAAATGGTCGAACGCTTCACCACCCTCGTCTGAACATCAACCCAAGGAGAAAGAGTGGAATCGAATCAATCCCTGACCGCGAGCGATCTGTTGCCCGCGGTGAACAACGCCGTGGCCCTGGGCTCAGAGAAAACCATGCGCCTCGACCGCCGCTGGAAAACCAGCGACGGCGCCCCGGTCATTACCATAGACGGCCGCTATTCCGCGCGCAGCTGGACCCAGTGGACCCAGGGATTCCAGTACGGCAACGCCCTCCTCTGCTTCGACATGACCGGCGACCAGGCTCTGCTCGCCATGGCCAAGCGGCACATCGTCGCCTCCATGGCGGAACACCTGACTCACACCGGCGTGCACGATCACGGCTTCAACAACATCTCCACCTACGGCAACCTGCGCCGCCTGATGCTCGAAGGCCGCATCCCCGCCCACGAAGGTGAACTCAACTTCTACGAGCTCGCGCTCAAGGTAAGCGGGGCCGTGCAAGCCGCCCGCTGGACAGGCCTGGAGGATGGTCTGGGCTACATTTATTCCTTCAACGGCGCCCACTCGCTCTTCATCGATACCATTCGTACCCTGCGCATCTGCTGCGTCGCGCATATGCTGGGGCACACGCTGCAGGGCGAACAGGACGAGCGCATCAGTCTACTCGATCGCGCGCTCACCCATGCCATCACGTCTGCCCGTTACAACGTCTACTACGGCGAGGGACGCGATCGGTACGACCTGCCCGCGTTGCGCGGCCGCACCGTGCATGAAGCCGTCTTCAATCCGGCCAGCGGCATCTTCCGCTGCCCCTCGACCCAGCAGGGCTATTCCGCCTTCACCACCTGGACACGCGGTCTTGCCTGGGGCATGCTCGGTTATTCCGAGCTGCTGGAGTTCCTGCAAACCATCCCCGACGCCAACCAGGAAACGCTGGCCCTCTTTGAAAAAGCCGCGCGCGCCGAATGTGATTTCTATATCCAGCAGGCCTCTGCGCTCGACGGCATTTGCTATTGGGATACCGGAGCACCGCAGCTTTATCGGCTGGGCGACTGGCGCACCAGACCCGCCGATCCCTACAACGGTTTTGAGCCGGTCGATGCTTCCGCCAGCGCCATCGCGGCCCAGGGATTGCTCCGCCTCGGTCATCTGCTGGGCGCATCGGGCCAAGCCTACACCCAGGCAGGATTCACCGTAGCCGCGCGGCTGCTGCAGCAACCCTATCTTTCCCCCACCCCGAGCACGAAGGCCTGCTGTTGCAGAGCATCTACCATCATCCCAACGGGTGGGACCGCATTCCGCCCGGCCAGAAGGTTCCCTCCGGCGAGGCCAGCATGTGGGGCGACTACCATTTGCTCGAGCTTTGCCTGCTCATCGCCCGGCTCGCCAACTCCAGCTATTACACTTTCTTCGGGACAGAAAAGAAGGGCTAACGGATGCAGAAGCAAGCAAGGGTGGCGCTGGTGACTGGCGGCACCCGGGGGATCGGTCTGGGCATTGCGCGCAAGCTGGCGGAAGATGGCTTCACCGTGGTGATCACCGGCAGACGCCCCGCGGAAGAGGTGCAGCCGGTGCTCGACCAGCTGCGGCAAAAGAGCCCGCTCTCCCTATATGTGGCCGCGGATGTGTCCTCTGCCGAGGACCGGCGGCACCTGCTCGCGATGGTAGATGGCAAGCTGGGCCGCCTGGATTTGCTGGTCAACAACGCCGGCATCGCGCCGCGCGTCCGCGCCGATGTGCTCGAAGCTACCGAAGCCAGCTTCGACGAACTGATGGCGACCAATCTGCGCGGGCCTTATTTCCTGACCCAAAGCGTCGCCGCCTGGATGATTCGCCAACCCGCAGCAGACTCGCTGGCACCGCGTTCCATCATTAATGTGAGCTCCATCTCCGCCACCGTGGCCAGCGTAAACCGCGGCGACTACTGCATCTCGAAGGCAGGTATCGCCATGGCCACTAAACTCTGGGCAGTACGCCTGGCGGAGTACGGCATCGCCGTGTACGAGGTCCGGCCCGGCATTATCGAAACCGATATGACCGAGGGCGTAAAGGGTAAGTACGACACCCTGATCGAAGGCGGCCTGCTGCTTGAAAAGCGATGGGGCAAGCCGGCCGATATCGGCAAGGCGGTCAGCATGCTGGCCCGTGGAGAATTGCCCTATGCCACCGGCGCAGTTCTGGTTCTGGACGGCGGTCTTACCACGGCGAGGTTATAGATGAAGTGGATGAAGGAATCGCGGTCAGCGCAGGACGCGGCCATCACCGAAAAAGAGGTGGTCGCGCCACGCTGGGGGTTCGCTGTCTCCTCGGGGATCCTGGGCTGGATCCTGGATGCCTTCGACTTCTTCGTGCTCGTCTTCCTGGTCGACGTGCTGGCCAAAAACTTCCACGTCAGCAAAGGCGACATTGTCTGGACTATCACAATTACATTGGCGATGCGTCCGATCGGCGCCGTCCTGCTGGGGTCGTTGGCTGACCGTCATGGCCGCCGCCGCCCCCTGATCGCCTGCGTACTTTACTTCTCCATCATCACTGCGCTCACCCCGTTCGCGCCGAGCTACCTGGTATTCGTAGTGCTGCGGGCCCTCTATGGCATCGGCATGGGCGGCTACTGGGGCATTGGCGCTTCGCTGGTCATGGAAAGTTCTCCCCGGCGATGGCGCGGGCTTTTCTCGGGCATTATGCAGGCCGGCTATTCTCTCGGCTACCTGCTGGCGGCGGTGGCGTTGCGGACCATCGAGCCACGCTTCGGCTGGCGCTGGATGTTTCTTTGTGGCCTGGTACTTGCCGCGCTGATTGCGGTGCTTACGTTGCTGTCGCCCGAATCCTCATCCTGGCACAAGAACCGGCCAGCCAGCTTCCGCGAATTGACCCGGGTGGTCTGGCAGCACAAAAAGGATTTCGTCTACCTCGTCCTCATGATGACGGCCATCACCTGCCTGTCGCACGGCACACAGGATCTTTATCCCGATTTCCTCAAAACCGTTCACGGCTTTTCCAACACCATCGTCTCCAACCTTGCCATCCTCTACAACGTCGGAGCGATTGCCGGCGCCCTGGTGATCGCTCATTTCTCTGACCGCATGGGCCGGCGTGCGTCGGTGATGCTGGCATTGGTGATCTCGGCGCTGTCCATCCCGCTATGGGCGTTCGGATCCACCATCGTGATGTTGGCGCTGGGATCGTTCGTCATGCAGTTCGGTGTGCAGGGAGCGTTCGGGGTGATCCCCGCCCATCTCAACGAGCTTTCGCCCAACAGCGTGCGCAGCCTGTTTCCCGGAGTCGTGTACCAATTGGGCGTTCTGCTTGGCGCCCCAGCCGTCGTGGTCGAGTTCGCTTTCCGCAGACATTTCGGCTACCAGTGGGCGCTCACCATCTTCGAGATCGGGGTGATCTTCACCCTGTTCCTGATCTTCGGTTTCGGCCCCGAGCGAAAAGGCCGCGACTTCGCCGCATAGTCGTCCCATTCTCACCAAACCACAAAACGTGGGTGGCCCATTCAAGCCGCGTTTGGCTTGCGTGGGATACGCGGATGTGAGCTCGGTCCGTGCGAGCAAGCACAATGTGAACAAAAAAGGTTCATCAACACGGCCAAGCTATCCCACTCAAGCCAACTGCGGGCTTGAACAGGCCACCCAACTTCTGTGGCTGATAGAGAGCGTATCCGGAGTTGTGGTTGAGCGAACACAGCACCCTAAGATAGAACCATGTTGACCGAAGAACAGCGAGCCCATCTCTGCGTGGTCCTCGTGCGCGCGCGCAACCCCAACAACATCGGCGCCGTGGCGCGGGCCATGCATGGGTTCGGCTTTGCCAATCTGCGGATGGTGAACGACTATCCCGTTCCCCTTGAGCGGGCAAAATCCGCTGTCGATGCCTCCGCCATTCTCGCCGGAGCACGCGAGTTCGCAACCGTCGCCGACGCGGTCGCAGACTGCACCCTGGTGGTAGGCACCACCGCCGTGGGCGAGCGCAAACAGGAACATCCCCTGAACACCTTGGCCGAGGGCGGCCAGATGATCCAAACCACGCTGAAAAAAGCGCACGTAGCCCTGCTCTTCGGCTCCGAGAAAACCGGGCTCAGCAACGACGCCCTCAGCCACTGCCACTGGCTCCTGACCATCCCCATGCACCAGACCGAAGGCCTGCGGCATGCCTCTATGAACCTGGGACAAGCAGCAGCCGTTTGCCTCTACGAGCTGATTCGGTACTCCAACACCGAGCCGCAAGGCAAACCGCAGCCGGCCGCAACCGCAGCCGATCTGGAACGGGTAACGATTTTATGGTCAGAGGTGCTGGCGATCATCGGTTACGCCCAGCGGCGACCGGCCAGCGCAGAATTATCCGAAGTGCGGCGCATGGTACTTCGCATGAAGTTAAGTCAGTCCGACGCCCGGCGATGGATTGGCATCCTCCGCCAGATACTGTGGAAGATCCGGCCTAACGGGTGATAATCACTTCGTACAGGTTGTCTTTGGCCAGGAAAAACTTGGTATTGGCATACGTCTCGAACAGCTTCTCAATAGTCCGATTGGTATAGACCCGCTGCACCGCGTAGCCGGTCGTTTCCTGGGACTCGATACTATCCGTATCGGTCACGTGGTAGCGGCAGAAGCTGGTATCCGGGCCAGTGTTTTTGGTATGGAAGAAGGTCAGCACCCGGCCGCCTGGACGCAGCGTGGAGCGCAACCGCTTGATCATCGGTCCCACCAGGTCCTGCGGGATGTAATCCAGCGTGGTCCACAACAGGATGACGTCGAATTCCCTGCCGGCAAAGTCCAGGTTGCCGTCCAGAAATCCCTCAACATCGAAATGGGTGACCCCATTCTCGTCCGGAGCGCCAACCCAGTTGCCCCGCAACGCCTCGTTCACAATATCTGCCATGTAGACACCATGGCCCAGGGTGGTGAGGAAATTGATATTGGTAGGCGAGGTCGGTCCGATATCCAGAATGCGTAAACCCTGTTCGGCCTTGAGAAACTTGAGCAGGTCTTTCCAGGCGCTGGAGTGGCGCGGCATCCGCGGCCCGGTCAGGACAGTCGGGCTGCTGGAAGCCTGGGAGTCGTGTTGTGACCTGCCAAATAGGTTGCGCATCGCGTCATCAGTTCTTGACCGCAGCCCCGTAGAGCCTGCGGTAAACGGGTTCATCATATTCGGGCCCTCCAGCGTTCGTTAATATTTGGCTGGAGAAGTTGACACCGGCTCGGCACTTTTTGCCGAGGATGCAGCGCCAACGCCCGCAGCATGTTCGCCTTGTAAGGGTTCTACCTTGCCGCGAAATGTAGCGTTCTCCTGAATCACGAGGCGTACGGCGGAGATATCCCCCACCAAATCGCAGCCATCGCGTAGTTCCACCCTTCCGGTCGCAGTGACATTGCCGCTCAACTGGCCGATGAGGATCACGTCTTTTGCCGATATATTCGCGGCCACATGGGCATTGGGACCGATCGTCAGCCGGCTTTCCACGAGAGTAATCGTCCCCTCGACATGGCCGTCGACCACCAGGTCTTCGCTTCCCTTTACCTCGCCGCGAATATGAACCGACTTACCGATTACAGCGGCGGCGCTATCCCCTGCATTCATCTAATGCCTCCCTGCGGTCGCAGAAGGTTCTCTGCCCGAACTATACGCAACCAGCCGAGGCGACCGCAACCCGCAATCCGGGTTAGGTTCGGCCAGGGGTCTACAGATGTAAACTGTAAGGTATTGCTTTGGGATGAACGGGGTAACCTGGGTTCCATAATGGGAGTAAAGGAGATGCTGAGTATCCGATTCCTGCCTCACTTTGCGTCGTTCCGGTACAGGATCGGGCTTTGGACAGTCGCCGCGGCCTTGTTGCCCGGGGTCCACGCCTTTTCCCAGACCGGGAGTCAGACCCCCGACCCGGAGAAAATTGTGCGCGACGCCAGCTGGAACGAACTCCATTCCAAGAGTCCCGGCCGGTCATTCAGCTACCGGCAGCACAAAATTGATCCCAAGGGAAGCCTGCTCAAGGCAATCGTCGAAACCAGGGACGGGGATGTCGCCCGCCTGCTCGAAAAAGACGGGAAACCCCTCTCCTCTGAGGACGAGCAGGCCGAAATGGACCGCCTGAACAACCTGCTGGCCCATCCGGAAGTGCAGGCACACCGCCACAAAAAGGAACAGGAGGACAGCGCCCGGGGCGACGAGATGGTCAGGATGTTGCCGGACGCCTTCCTGTTTGAGGCCGACGGCATGGTTGAGGGACCGAACGGCCCTTGCTACCGTCTCAAATTCAAGCCCAACCCGGCCTTTACGCCGCCGGACCGGGAGGGCGAAGTCTACCACGGCATGGTGGGGGAGCTCTGGATCGATCAGGCGCAGCTCAGGCTGGTTAAGATCGATGCCCACCTCATCTCAGACGTTAACTTTGGCTGGGGTGTTTTGGGCAAGCTCTACAAGGGTGGCAGCATCCTGGTTGAAAATGCGGACGTGGGGCTGCATCACTGGGAAACGGTTCACATGAAGCTACAACTACAAGCCAAGATATTAATGATGAAAAACGAAGACTACTCCACCACGGAAGACTTCAGCGATTTTCAAATTCAGCCGCAAGAGTTGGATTACCAGGAAGGGATTCACCTCCTGCAAAAAATCCCCTTGTCCCGGCTATCGGCCAGGTAGTCCCTGCCAGGGACTCCCTGATCGCAGGTAAACTTCTTCCCCCTGGCCCAGGACGCGCTTGCTAAGAAGTGGCCGCGCAATTATCCGCTACAACACCAGTGACCTCAGGTCATGTACTCCCGTGCCGTAAACACGCACACAAAAACCGCAAACCTCGATATCTGAAACCAGACGACATCGGTAGGCGCGGCCTCCTCCGCGGCAGCGCCAATGCCGGCACTTGCCGGTAGCCACAGCCTAAGCGAAGGATAGCTTGACCGCTATCCGGTGACACACCCGATCCCTGTCCAGAATTGACCGGCATCACCCCAGCGACTCGCTCCATCCCTGGAGAACAAGGAAGGACTTCCCATGCCGAAGAAGCCGGTCACCGATCCCATCACCAAACGAGGGATCTCGGGAGATTCGTTCAACCATCACGCCGCTATCCTTCGCGTCACTTCTGGCTCCGCTTGACCGCTCTTTGGGTCAAATGGAGCCGGAGTGACGCTGCTATTTTCCGTTGAGCACAAACCTGTGACTCTGCAATTAAGGGTTACTCCGTTCTGTCCTGTTGATTACCCGGCAGCAGAAAAACCATCTGCATTTCCGGCGTACGAGGTTGAGCGTCTTACCCACCGGCGCGATCACTCTTCGTCCCGGACCCCTGGCATCCCGATGCGATGGTTGGCATCCGATCTAATAGCAGTGGGGGTAAAGCGTGGACACCGACGGTACACAAATCCTTGCAGTGAGACCCGACGAAATGGTCGCGGCCGTTTTCTTTGACGACATATCTGCCCGTGACGCGGTAGCCGATCTTCAACTAGCCGGCTTCCCCGCCGGGTCCATCGGCGTAGCCTTATCGGAACAAGGCAAGCGAGCGGCGCTGCCGACGGATGTAGATGGCAAACACAGCCTGCTCTGGAGGCTACGGCATATCATCAAACAGGATCTGCATAGCAGAGGACCCGGATTTTCCGTGCAGCCCGATGTGGCGGCGCCGGTTACAGAGAACTTGCCCTTCACTGAACTTCTTCTTCCTGAAAGCCTGTTGCAAGCCGGGATCGCCCCGGACACCATCCGGCTACTGAATGACCGGATGGGCCCGGACGGCCTTCTGATCGTGGTGAACGCAGGCGAGCGCATCAACGAGGTGGAGTCAATCCTGGTGCAAAATCGGGGAATGCTGCGCACCGCCATGGTCGCCCAGCAAACCCACTCTGCGCGCTGATTCCCAGGAATTTTCGGGCATAGTTGACCATGTTGTGCTCAATCTCCCCCACGCAAAATCCGCATCCTAGCTCTCAAGTAGAGAGAGGAGAGTGCCCTTGACTGAAGTCCCGGAAAAAACAGATAGAAACGCCGATAAGCTCTCTCACGAAATCGATCGTACAGCGCCCGCCGGCAGCGAAAACTCGCTCGGTGCGCAAAGCGTCCGCGATGGTCGCCCCGCAACCGACGACAGCACGGTTGAGGCGATCGACGAAGAGGGTCCCGGAATAGATGCTCAGCCAACAACCAGCAAGGACACCTGGTAGTTCTTCGCTGCTTTTAGGAGGAGTGGCAGGTCAAGCCGCTTCGCGGTAACAGCGACATTTCGCCATGCGGGCCAGGTCAGGACGTGTGCTTGGGGAGTTCAGAGCGCCCCCCGCGCAGGGCCGCTGGTAATGGAAAAGACAAGAAATTACCTGTGCGTGTCTCACCCAAGCCAGAAACGAGTTTGACCCGGATTTACTATCCGCGTACCCACTCGACGGCAGCGATGCGCAGAGGTTGAGGCCGCCGGCCTCAGGACAGGTCGTCACCCCCGCTGCCTGAGTCGTCGAAGGATGAATCGTCGTAAGACGCATCATCGAGACTTACATCGTTATCGTTATCTCGCAGATCGTCGCCGGCCTGCTGCAGGTTGGCAGCGTCGCTTCCGCTGTCGGACAAGCTACTGTTCTCTGTGTGCTCATGATGGGCCTCGCCCAATCCGCGCCCGGCATCGTCGTAGTAGTTGTTGGTGATGATCTCCTCCGGCGCACCCCCGCCGAAGTACCCACCGCCCCCAAACCCGCCGGGATGGCCAAATCCATGCAGCAACGACTCAACTCCCTGAAACGCCAGCGCACCGGCAGCTACCCCGGCGGCCGTGGTAGCCGCCGTCCGCAAAAAACTTGACCCCCCGCCCTGCGGCTGAGGAGGCCCATACGAGGGTACCTGGCTCCAGGCCTGCCCGGGCTGCCCATAGGGTGGCTCGCCATAACCCGGCGGCGGCAGGGGCGGTGGCGGCGGAGGGGCGGGCTCGCGATGGCCTAACAAATTACCGAGAAAGCTGGTGCTGTGCGCCGGCTGCGGCTGCCGCAGTTGATTGATCTGCGCGGTGGCCTGATCCAGCGCATACTTTTGCACCAGCACCGTTTGCGCCAGAATGTACAGCGCATTGGGATTCCGCCCCAGCGTCTGGATCAGCAATTGCTCGGCTTCGGGATCCTTCTCGGTTAGTTGGGTTTGCTCCACACGACCGATCAGGTCGTTCAACATTGCTTCTTCCTGGGGCGTCATTTCATCTCCAAAGAACCACCTGATTGGATGCGAAACAACCTCTCAGGATGCGTGTCAGGATGCGTGCCGCGGCGCGGTCAGGAGACCAGCGCCATCGCCTTGATTTCTTCTTTGCGCACGGTAAGCCGCTCCACCAGATCGGTGCGCACCGCAAAACCGCGACCCGGGGTCTGCGGCACAGCAATTTCGCCTTGCGACGAAACCGTCACTTCGGGCTCAATGATGTCTTCTGCCCAATACCGGCTGGAGGCAGAAACATCGCCCGGCAGTGAGAAATTCTCGAGCGTCGACATGGCAATGTTGTGCGACCGCCCGATGCCGCTTTCGAGCATGCCCCCACACCACACCGGGATACCCCGCTCCTGGGTGGCATTGTGAATCGCGATCGCTTCGCTGAAGCCGCCGACCCGTCCCAGCTTGATATTGATGATCCGGCAGGACTCCATCTCGATCGCGGCCAGCGCATCGCGCCGATTGCGAATAGATTCATCCAGACAAATTGCCGTATCGAGACGCTGCTGCAGCATGGCGTGAAAGTAAAAGTCGTCGGCCCACAGCGGCTGCTCGATCATCAGCAGCTTGAATTGGTCAAAGCTCACCAGGTGGTCGGCATCGCGCAGCCGGTAAGCGGAGTTGGCATCGCAGCTCAACATGATCTCGGGCCAGCGTTGGCGTACCGCTTCGAACATCTGCACATCCCAACCCGGCTTGCACTTCAGCTTGATGCGCTGATAGCCCTGACCTACCGCCGTCTCCACTTTTTCCATCAGCTTTTCGAGCGACGGTTGAATGCCAATTGAAACCCCGCAAGCCAGCGTCTCCCGGGTACCACCCAGCAGCTTATGCAGCGGAATCTCGCGCATCTGCGCTTCGAGATCCCATAAAGCGTTCTCGATCGCGGCCTTGGCCATGCGATGGCCGCGCACGGCCCGGAAAATATGCGGACACCTGCCGCCACTCGGCTCCTCAACCGCCGTCAGCAAGGGCACCAGTTCCTGCAGGATCGTGGTCCAGGCCGTATCGGTCGATTCTTCGTTAAAGTAGGGGTGCTCCCCCGCCGTACATTCGCCCCAGCCGGAAAAGCCCTCCGAGCGGACTTCGACCAGCAGCACACGGCGCTCCCGCGTTTCCCCAAAGCTGGTGGCAAACGGGTGAATCAACGACATACTGAGCTCACGCAACACAAGCGAATCGATCTTCATGAACACCAGTCCTATTGGAGTGAGTCTGAGGAGCCCGCGGGCTCCGTCCACCGCCCGAGTTGGAAGAACCCATTGCCCTCGGCATCGATCCTGAACCCGACCACCGCCAGTTGACGCGCAAACGCCTGCTGGAATAACTCACGATTGGCGGTCTGGATCGCAAGCACACGCTCCTGATCGACCAACGAATACCTCCACTGAGCCACTTGGTGCGGTACTGAGATCTCCTGCTCGATCGCGGGCGGCGACACCGGCTTGCCGCCGAGAACGGAGACAACCCAATCACTCGCCAACCACCACTCCGCGTAGAGCCGATCGGTAGGAATCTCGCCGTGCAGTCGAGAAGATGATACACCGTAGAAGTTAGGTGCATAGCCGCGAACAATAGCCCCCAGCCGGGCCACGTTGAGGAAACTATTTTTAATTTCCAGCGGGTCGAAGGTCCACTCCATGCGCTGAATGCCTCGAGCTAACGCCTCATCCCGCTGGAAAAGCTTCAGCCGCCGTCCGATGCCCTGGTTGCGGTAGTCGGGGTTGACCGCGAGCATATGCGAATGCAGGTAGGGGAGGCCTCGAGAGATGCCGGGCAGCGCCATGGCAAACCCAACCAGGCTGGCGGCTTCACCCTGCGGGCTCGATCCGGCCCGCGCCGTGTCGAACGCGCCGATCACCTGCCCGCCAATTCTCTGGCTGACAATGAACACGCGCCGCGGCATCACATCGCGATCCCCGTAACCCCACACATCTACCTGCAACTGCACACAGGCGCTCAGCTCCTCAAATCCATGGCACGGGCGGATCAGAATGCTCATCGGTGGGTGAGTTTCGCCTCACTCCAAAGCGCTTCGAGCTCGGCCGGCGTCATGGCCTCAAGCGGTTGCCGGGCAGCGGCTTCCATGGCGGCATAACGGCGCCGAAATTTGCCGTTGGTGTGGCGCAGGGCCAGCTCCGGATCGACATGCAGGCGCCGAGCCAGATTGACCATGGTAAAGAGCATATCGCCGACTTCGGAAACCACGTCCTGGTGCGGGTTTTGCTGCGGGCCAGGCGTGGGATGGTCCTGCAGGGCCGCCCGCAGTTCGCCGGTCTCTTCTTCCAGCTTGGTGAAGACGCCTTCCGCATCCGGCCAGTCAAAGCCGCTCTTCTGCGCCCGCGACCCCAACTTTGCCGCCTCCATCAGCGACGGCAGGGAGCGGGGAATGCTCTCCAATGCTGAGGCCTGCGTGCCTTTCTCCGCCTGCTTGATGGCATCCCAGTTGCGCAGCACCTGGGATGCGTCGATCTCCCTCGTCTCGAGCGGGGAGCTCACCGCATTGCCCGCGGCCGCCGAGGCATCGTCTCCAAATACGTGGGGATGACGGCGCACCAGCTTGCGATTGATGCCGGCCACCACATCGGCGATGGAAAAATAGCCCGGCTCGCTCGCCATCTGCGCATAGAAGAGCACCTGCAGCAGAAGGTCGCCCAATTCTTCGCAAAGGTTTTGCCAGTCGCGGCGCTCGATCGCGTCGAGGACCTCGTAAGTTTCCTCGAGCGTATATTTGCGAATGCTGTCGAAGCTTTGCTCGCGGTCCCAGGGGCAGCCTCCGGGGCCGCGCAGCCGGGCCATGATGCTCACCGCTTCGGCGAAAAGTGCCGCCGAGTCTGTGGCCGGGTCGCGCTCAGAACTCATTCCAACACTCTAACCGATCTTTCCCGGCGCCACGCAAACGGATAGAAAAGGTTGGGCGCGCCTGTGAGTGCCCACGGTTTCTTCCCGAACCACAAAGGTGGGTGGCCCATTCAAGCCTGCGGTTGGCTTGTGTGGGATAAGCGAACTCCCGTGCGACTCGTTCTTCGCCAAACGCCTGTTACCGTGGTTACAGTAGCGAGATCGATCCCTTCATGCGATACGCACGATGATGCCTTGTATCTTTTTCGGTTTATGCGGGTTGCTCTTCGGCAGCTTCCTCAACGTCTGCATTCTTCGCCTGCCCGCCGGCGAATCGGTGGTAACACCGCGGTCCCGTTGCCCCGGTTGCCGGCAGCTCATTGCCAACCGGGACAACATCCCCGTGCTCAGCTGGATCCTGCTGCGGGCGCGGTGCCGGGCCTGCGGAACACGCATCTCCTGGCGCTACCCTGTCGTCGAACTCGCCACCTGCGCCCTGTTTTTCCTGTGTTGCGTCTACTTTTCGTTTAGCTGGCAAGCCGGAGGCTGGGCGCTGTTGTGTTTTCTGCTGCTGGGTCTGGCGGTCATGGATGCCGAAACCCTGCTGCTGCCAGATGCGTTCACGCTTCCCGGCCTGGTAGCCGGGGTCGCGGTCGCGGCGGTGCGCGGCGGCCTGCACGGCGCCTGGCTGTCTCTGCTGGCGGCGGCCTCCGCAGCCGCCACGCTGCTAGTCATCGCCGGGGCCTATTGGCTGGCCCGGCGCCAAATGGGAATGGGCATGGGGGACGTGAAGCTCCTGGCCATGCTCGCGGCCTGGTTAGGTCTTGAGCAAACCGCGCTGGTGCTGTTTCTTTCGGTGATCGTCGGCGCGCTCTACGGACTGGGGACCATCGTGGTTCAGCGCAAGCGAACCACCAAGCCCTTGGGGCAGATGCCGATTCCCTTCGGAACCATGCTCAGCCTGGCCGGCTTATATAGCATTTTTCTGGGTGAGCGGACGCTGCGCTGGTATCTGGCGTTCTTTCACTAGACGGCTGCTGGTGATCCGTATGGGGATCGGGGCCGACGCCACCTGGGCCAGCGCAGACCGTATCTGGGTGACATGATGCATTCCATGGATCACATGGAACCGCCGCCACTGGTCCACCCGCAGCGGTCCGAGCCAGGGATGAGTGGCCACCCGCTCCATTCCGAACTCGTTCCGGCAGGCGTCCAGCGCGGCGTCCATCGCCTCGACTTCCTGGCGTAGCAGATTAGCCAGTTGCTTCCCATTCATGGCTGGGAAACCGCCCTCAACCGGGGTCACTTCCTCCAGTGCCGGTACGCCACGCGGCAGAGCGCCAAAACTCAGAATCATCAATTGCAGAGCCCATTGCAGGTAAGTACGGTTCCGATTGCGGGAAAGGCGACCCTTGCCAAGCCGCTTATGCAGCGCAAGCGTGGTCATCCGGTAGCCCAGAACCAGGTGCTCGACCACTTGCTGGGCCGTCCATTCGTGACTATGGCCGCCCGGATGCAGCTGGGCGGTCTCCGCGTCCAGCGTGCGCAACTCGTTGCTGATCTGGCTGACAACACGCTCCAGGACAACGTGCATGGGGGAACCTGAGCCTCGATGCGGAAGTGTAAAACACTGTTACGACCAGTGAATACCTTAATCCGCCTCTGTCACCCCTTTAGCAAGTACAACTTTTGGTTCACTTTAGCGAGAGAAAGGAAACCGGCGGCGAGCTATTTGCCCGCCTGCAGCACTTTGAGCTGCTTGATAGCTTCTTTCGATCTGGGGCCGTTAGGCACGATGTCCAGGTACATCTGGTAGCCCCGGGCTGCCTCGTCCTTTTTGCCTAACAAGCGCTGGGCCTCCGCCAGGCCAAAAATGGCGTCGATGTTGGTCGGATCGGCGGCCGTGGCATCCTTATAACGAAGCAGCGCGCCATTCGCGTCCCCGGTCTTCAGGTAGAATCTGCCCACCTCGGCATCCTTTTTAGCGCGGGCCGGATCGGCCACTACCTCAGGCGCCGGTCCGGGCTCGCTTTCGCTATAGGTCGATTGACTCGAACTGACACCAGGAGGCAGATCGCTTTTCGCGGGAGCTGGGGTCGCCGAATCGTTCTCCGCCGCCTTGGCTGCAGCCTTTGATTGGGCTTCGGGGAAGGGGTTGTTGTCGGCGGTGGAGTGTGGTTTGGCAGGGGGACTCTCGGGCTTCGCCTCGTCCGCAGCCTCCTTGGCTGCCGCCTTCGAGACTGCCTCGGGGAAAGCATTGTCATCCTTGGCCGCCGGCTTGGGCTGGGCGTCGTCAGCCGGTGCGGGCGCAGCTGCGTCGGGAGCAGCCTGGGTTTTGGGGGCTGGCTTCTTCTGGGGCTGAGGAGCGTCAGGGATCGACTGCGCACGCCCGGTGAGGGTCAGCAGCGCGGCCATCGAAGCGACGATTAGGGGCCGGTTTCGCATCGTTGCTGTCTTCATCTTAGACTTTCTCTGATAAAAATAGGCAACGCCATGGCTTTAATCATTCGCTCTTCGTCCATCCACGCGGCCGGCTGTTACACCACCGCTCCTATCCCCAAGGGTGTGAAAGTCGTTGAATATACGGGCCCCAGAATCAGCAAGCGAGAAGCGGACAAGCAGTTCAAAGACTCGACGATCACCTACCTCTTCGGCCTGGGCGACGGCTCTCGCGTGATCAACGGTTATGGCGCCGCTATGTTCATTAACCACTCCTGCGATCCCAATTGTGAGACGGAGGAACTACGAGGCAAAGTGTGGGTGATGTCGTTGCGTGCGATTGCGCCCGGCGAGGAGCTCACCTACGACTACAACCTCTATGATGGCGACGAAGACGAAGCCCGCTGCTATTGCGGCTCGGTCAACTGTCGCAAAACCATGTACTCGCCGGAAGAGATCGCTCGCCGCAAGCGGGCCGCTAAGCGCAAAGCAAAAGCCTGAGGGAGTGCGCCACCTGAACTGGCGTGGTGCGCTGATAGGTCCAGTCTCTTTGCCAACCTGTTTGGCGCCCCAGTCCCGCAGGGACGGCTGAAGCTAGCCCAGGATTTCATCCTGGATGAAGTCCTGGGTACGGACAGCAAAACAGAGCAGTCCCGTAGGGACGGCTGAAGCGGGAAGGACGAAGTCCTGTCTTCCCTCAGCCATTGTTGACGGAGCAATCCTCCCAGGATTTCCTCCTGGGGAAATTATCAGCCGTCCCTTCGGGACTGCTCTGCTTTGTCCTGGTTTACCCAGGATTTTATCCTGGGCCAGGTTCAGCCGTACCTGCGGAACTGAGGCCGGACAATATATAGGACGTTGTCGACGACGCACGACACTCGCAACCTGATCTGGTAGTTGTGTTTTGATTTTTGCGGTTTCTGGTGCGATTCCCTACTCGGGCTACAATCAAAGTTTAGAGTCCAGCTCGCAACCCCTGCCATGGCATACCAGGTTTTAGCCCGCAAATATCGACCCCAACGCTTCTCGGATGTGGTTGGTCAGGAGCACGTGACCCGCACCCTCGGCCAGGCGCTGCAACAGCAGCGGGTTGCGCACGGCTACATCTTCAGTGGACATCGCGGCATCGGCAAGACGACCATCGCCCGCATCCTGGCGATGGCGCTCAATTGCCGCAACCAGATCGGCAGCCCCGAGCGGCCGACGCCCGAGCCCTGCGGCATCTGCGATTCCTGCACAGAAATTCGCGCCGGCAACTCACTCGATGTGGTTGAGATCGACGCCGCTACCAACCGCGGCATCGACGAAATTCGCGAGTTGCGCGACGCAGCCCGCTACGCCCCGGCGCGCGACCGCTACAAAATTTACTTGCTCGATGAAGCCCACCAGATCACGGACGCTGCCTTCAACGCACTGCTGAAGACGCTGGAGGAGCCACCCGGGCATGTGGTCTTCATGATGGCCACGACGCAGCCGGAGGATATTCCGCAGACCATCCGCTCGCGCTGCCAGCATTTCAGTTTCCACGCCGTCAAGTTCGACGACATCGTGACCCAACTGACGCAGATCTCCGCCCAGGAAGGCATTCTCGCCGATCCGCAGGCACTGGCCCTGCTGGCGGAGGCCGGCGATGGATCCATGCGCGACGCGCTCTCCATCATGGATCAGGCCATCGCCAGCGCACCGGTGGTCGACGGCAAGGCCAAACTCGACGGCAACGAAATTCGCGAGTTGATGGGCACCGTCCCGGATGCCGTGTTCGAGCGCATCCTCGAAGGCATCGGCGAAGGGCAAAGCGCGGCCGTGATGGAGGAGCTGAACCGCCTGCTCAACGCCGGCAACAGCCCCTCCCAAATGGCGCGCCAATTGGTGCGCTACCTGCGTAACTGCCTGATGGCTAAACTCGGCGGCGAAAACACGGGGCTACTGCAAATCTCCGGCGACGAACGGGCCCGCGCCGTGCGCTCAGCCACTCTTTTTAGTGAAGAGGACCTCACTCGTTTTCTGCAGGTGATGCTGCGCACGTTTGACGAACTGAATTACCGTCAGGAGCCACGTCTGCATCTGGAGCTGGGCCTGATGAAGCTGGTTCACCTGCAGCGAATTTTGCCACTGGAGCAGATTTTGAGTGGTCTGCCCGGCGCAGGGGTAACGCCCCCCATACGCAGCGCTGCGAAATTGGACCGGGGACCAGCGCCCACTCCGCGCCTGGCTCCGGTAGAACCGCCCCGACCAGTGGCGCCCGCACCCTCGCCTTTCGAGCTGGATAGCCAACGCAAGGTGGTCAGCGAACCAGAGGTTCCCCCGCCGGCAGCGATGAAGGTTCACGAGCCGGTACAGATACCTGAGCCGGTCAAGGAAGCGGAGCCCGCGGCCCCAGTTGTTAAGCCCGCCGCAACCAACATCGAAGCCAATCTGGAAACCAATCTTGATATGCTGCGCGATGCGGTCACGGCCGCGCTCGACGAGCAGGGTCACAACACCGCCGCTTCCCTGCTCGGTGCGGGCCGGTGGAAGACCGACGAAGAGGGCGCCATCCAGGTCGAGGTAGGAGTCAAGAAAACCATGCTCGGCCTGACCATGAACGGCGAAGCATGGAAGATTGTGCGCGACGCCTTGCGGGTAGCCGGTGGATCGCAAAAAATGACGGTCGTGCCCGGCGAAGCAGCCGACGTCTCGAGCACCGCCCCGAGGGTCTATTCCCGCGATAGCATCGAAGCAGTCGCGCTGGGCAATCCGCTGGTGCGCCAGGCACAGGAGCTGTTCCACGCGGAAGTACGCAGCGTGCTCGATCTGAGAGAAAACCCGGGCAGCAATGCACGGGGTAAAGGTTGATGATGAATCCTCTAAAGATGCAGGAAATGCTGGAGCAAGCACGCAACATGCAGGAACAGGTGCAGGAAAAGATGCGCCAGACGATCGTCGAAGCATCTGCCGGCGGGGGCGCCGTCACGGTGAAGATGAACGGCCAGAAGCAGGTTTTGCAGTTAAAAATTGATGCCGCTGCGATGGCCAGCCTAAGCTCCAGTCCCTCGGACGTGGAGATGCTGGAAGACCTGGTGACCGCCGCCATCAATGAAGCGGGACGCCGCGCCGACGAAGCGATGAAGTCGAATCTGACGGGCATGTTAGGCGGATTGAACCTGCCGCCGGGACTTCTCTAGGGAGCCAGCGTTGTCTCAATTTGCAGAACCAATGGCGCGGCTGATCGACGAGCTGCGCAAGCTGCCGGGGATTGGCAACAAGAGCGCGCAACGCCTCGCCTTCCACATCCTGCGCGGCAGCACGGAGGACGCAGGAGCGCTGGCCGACGCAGTGCGCGAACTAAAGGCGCGGCTGCTGCTTTGCTCCACCTGCAACAACATCACCGACGTGGATCCCTGCGTTTACTGTTCCAGCGCCACCCGCAGCCAGCATGTGGTGTGCGTGGTTGAAGAGCCGGGTAACATCCAGGTGATCGAGAAGACGCGCAGCTACAACGGCGTCTATCACGTGCTCCACGGCACCTTATCTCCATTGCATGGCGTCGGCCCTGAACATCTGCGTACCGATAGCCTGTTGGCGCGGGTGGCCCAGGGCGAGGTAGAAGAAGTTATCCTGGCCACCAATCCCACCGTCGAAGGCGAAGCAACGGCTGTGTATCTGGCCGACCTGCTGCGCTCCGCCTCGGTGCGTGTAACCAGGATTGCCACCGGCGTGCCCGCCGGCAGCGACATCGAGTACGCCGACGAAGTCACCATGGCCCGCGCCATGGAAGGCCGCCGGGAGTTGAAGTTCTAGCGTAGTGCGTCCACCCATCGTTGTTGCTTAACTCACCTTTTCCATGAGAGCCCCGCACAAATCTGGATCGAATTGGTGGCTGAGTGGGGCGTTATCGTCACTGCTGCTCATCACCGCGCACGCCTCTTCCGCGCAGACAATCCAATCTGTGCTGTCGTCCGCCTTGCAAGGGACACCCGCGGTGGCCGTCGTAGTCGACGTACCAACCGGCCGCCAATTGGCCGTAGTGCATCCTGCCGAAGCGGAGAACCTGCGCACCGCGCCGGGTTCCCTGCTGAAACCGCTCTTTCTGGCCGCAGCCATGGAGCAGCGGCTGGTACAACCGGGCACCGCAGTTTTTTGCCGGCGTAACCTGCACATCACGGCTTACTCCCGCGACTGGGACCTCGCTTGTGCCCATCCGCAGACCACCACTGCCCTGGCTGCCAAAGAAGCCCTCGCCTACTCCTGCAACCGCTACTTCGCCGACCTGGCAGACCGCATTCCGCCGGAGCAGGCGACGGCGATTCTCGAACATTACGGCCTATCTCCGCGGCGATCCCTGGACCGCGCGCAAAAAGAGCTCCTCGTGCTCGGCCTCGCTGGCATCACCGTCTCTCCAGGCCAAATGGCAATCGCCTATCGCAAGCTGGCGCTACGCCTCAAGGATGCCGGCCTGAATGTTGTTCGCGATGGCTTAAGGGATTCGGTGAGCTACGGCATGGCCCACAACGCCGAACTGCCCGGCATGGAAATTGCGGGCAAAACCGGCACCGCTGCCGACACTGCCCAAGGGCCCAGCCACGGGTGGTTCGCCGGCGTCGCGCAATTGCGCCAGAGAAACATCGCTCTCGTCATTTATCTTCCCCACGGCAACGGAGCCGACGCTGCCTCGCTGGCCCAGCATTTCTTGCGCGCAACCCAACCACCCCCATCGGCAAGCGCGCGCGCCCTTACAGTCGAGCTTTTTTCCACGCAAGCGCGCAAGACCCTCACCGCTACCGGCGCCGATCGCCTGCCGTTGCAAATGGAGTGGAAGCAGGATGGTCTCCACCTCTCCTCGGGAAAGACGGTCCAACAACTCACCCTGAGCGGGATCTACCGCATGGAGGACATCACCGCCGCGGGGCAATGGACAATTGCCTGGCGCCCGGACCGGTTGCGGGTTCTGCTGACCCTGCCCAGTGAAGACTACGTGGCGGCCGCGCTCAGCGGGGAGGCGGCGCCCGGCGAACCCCTTGCTTCGCTCAAAGCCATGGCCATCAGCACGCGCACCTTCGCGCTCGAAAACGCAGACCGTCATCGCGCGGAAGGCTTCGGGCTCTGTGACAGCACGCACTGCCAGGCCCTGCGCCTGGGTCAACCACGCCCTGAGGTAGAGCGCGCCGTCCACGAGACAGCCGGCGAAACGCTGTGGTTTCGCAGCCAACGCGCCCATGTGTACTACACCCAGCATTGTGGGGGCATGAGCGAAGCTGCGGATGCTGTCTGGCCCGCCGCGCGAGCTGCCTATCTGCCCGGCGGACACGCTGATCCTTATTGTCTGCGGCGCTCCGCCGCCGCCTGGCATGCGCGGCTGCCGTTGACCCAGTTGCGCGGCATTTTCCGCCAACAAGGCTGGCCAACGCCTTTCCCGATCGAAGACGTGCGCGTCATCGGACGCACAGCAACTGGCCGCGCGGCGATGTTGGCGATCACCGGCCGTGGCGCGCCCGCGCAGATCTCCGCCAGCAGCTTTCGCTTTGCCGTTGACCGCGCGCTCGGTTGGAACCAGGTGCGTAGCGACTGGTTCGCCGTTTCCATCTCCGGGAACGCCCTCGAGATCGATGGCCGAGGCTACGGCCACGGTGTTGGCCTGTGCCAGGCCGGAGCGTACCAGATGGCCGCGGAAGGCCACAGCGAAACAGACATTCTGGGCTTCTACTTCCCCGGCGCCAACGCCGGCATCACTCCTCAGGACCACGGCTGGCGCCAGGTCGCAGGCGCGGGATGGACGCTGCTTACCTCCGGAGCCAGCGTTCAGTTACTACAGGAAGGAAACGCCGCATGGGCAAGATCACAGGCGCTGTTCGGTTCCCCAGCCGACGCTCCGCATCCCACGGTACAGGAAATGCCTACCACCGAGCTGTTTCGGCAAACCACCCACCAGCCGGGCTGGATGTTGGCCTCGACCCGCGGCCATATCGTGTTTCTGCAACCGCTCGCGGTGCGGCAGCCCAACGGCGGCACACAAATGCTGCTGTTACATGAATTCTTGCATGTGCTGGTCGAGCAGCAGGCCGGCCAACAGGCGCCGCTCTGGTTACGAGAAGGTTTAGTGGAAGCACTGATCGCACCGGACAAGCGGCCAGTCGATCTGTCGCCGGACAAAGTGGATGCAGAGCTTGCGCACCCCACCAGCGCGCAGGCGTCACGCCACGCCCATAAGGTTGCCGGACGCATGGTTTCGCTCCTCGACGTCCGCTATGGTATGGCGGCGGTTCGAGCGTTTCTGCGCAACGGAATGCCCGCCGCGACGCCATATTCTGCCTTCAGCGAATAGTGAGCAAAATTGACCAGATCCATGCTGTCACTTCGTGCGACGCTGGCGCAGCAAGCAGTGTGCGCGATCAAGATATCATGGCTTCGCCTTTGAAATCTCGCTTTCCGTAGAAAGGGCTACCCGGGTGCTCGAGCTGAAACAGTGCTTCGATCTCGAAACCTTTCTGGCTAATGCCGGGCTGGGGCGCAGAATTGTGCAGCTGAAGCCGCGGGACACCTTCTTTGTGCAAGGCAGTGAAGCCGACTCTATTTTTTATTTGCAAAAAGGACGAGCCAAGCTGACCGTGGTCTCCGCAGCCGGCAAGGAAGCGACTATTACCCTACTCACCGCAGGCGACTTTGTGGGGGAAGAGTCACTTGCCGCTCAGGGACTTCGCCTGGCCACAGCAACCGCCATCAACGCCTGTACCGCGCTCAAAATTGAGCGGGCAGA
Source organism: uncultured Acidobacteriaceae bacterium (assembly GCA_963834445.1). GTDB lineage: Bacteria > Acidobacteriota > Terriglobia > Terriglobales > Acidobacteriaceae > PALSA-350. Next base: position 260,661 of record CAWIBU010000007.1, on the reverse strand, counting down.
GATGATTCGCGTGATGCATGAGGAACACGCGTTTTCTGATCTGTTTCTCAAATTTCTTCTCGCCCGCAGCATGCGGACCCAGGCCGACCTGGTGGATCAGCTTTTCAATTCCAGCGAGAAGCGTCTGGCAAGGATTCTTTTGTTAATGGCAGAATTCGGCAAGGCGGGAGAGCCGGAAAGTGTGATCCCGAAGATCACCCAGGAATCCCTCGCCGAGATGATCGGCACCACCCGCTCCCGCGTCAGCTTCTTCATGAATCGTTTTCGAAAACTCGGCTTTATCGAATACAACGGTCGCATTACGGTCCATAAATCCCTGCTCAACGTGATCCTGCACGATCAGCTCGACCAAAATACCGCTGCCCCGGTGCTGCCTGAGCACACCTGCAAGCAAACAAAATCCGGAAAACCGCGAAGCGTGACCTACCCTCATAATTGACAGATTCGGACCGGAAGGGAGCGCCATGAAGATCGATCCAGAGGAATTTCGCGTGCCTCCTGGAAAAGAGTTCAAGCTTACAAACAGAAAAACCTCGGTCAAGCCCTTCTTTCGCTCGAAGAAGCAATACCACAAAATCCTGCAGGCGGACGTGGCGCGTCTGGCTGCGCTGCAACAACTCCACTACGCCTCTGGCCACTACGCCCTGCTGCTCATCTTTCAAGGGATGGACGGTGCCGGCAAAGACGGCGCGATTCGCCACGTCATGTCGGGAATCGATCCCCAGGGATGTGAAGTTTCGGACTTCAAACAACCCAGTGTTGACGAGCTGAAGCACGACTTTCTTTGGCGGACGGTAAAACGATTGCCGGAACGGGGCCGGATCGGCATCTTCAACCGCTCCTATTATGAAGAGGTGCTGGTGGTTAAGGTGCACCCTGAGATACTGCACAGCCAGGGCCTGCCGGAAGAGCTGATCGATGAAAAGAATATTTGGGAAGAACGCTACCGCTCGATCGTCGACCTCGAGGGGCACCTTTACCGCAACGGAACCCGCACGGTAAAGATTTTTCTTCACCTTTCACCAGAAGAGCAACGAAGGCGATTTCTCGAACGTATCGACGAACCCGATAAGAACTGGAAGTTCAGCCTCGCGGATATTCATGAACGCAAATACTGGAAGCAATACATGGTAGCCTACGAGACCTGCCTGAACGCGACCAGCACCCATCAGTCTCCCTGGTACGTGGTGCCCGCTGACGACAAGGAGAATGCCCGCCTGATCATCGCGCGTATCATAATCGGTGCGTTCGAAGAGCTGAAGATGGCCTACCCCGAAACCACGCCCAGACGCAGACGCGAACTGCTGTCCATTCGCAAGCAGTTGAAGAAGTCGTGAGTTAACCGGCCATTCATGGCGATTTGCAACACTTGCGTGAAGACTAGCTTTTTGGAACCTTTCCCCGAGCCACGAATGCGCGCGTCCCATACCCCGGATAGCAACCTCGCGGAAAGAAACCGCAGATCTCTCCACTGCGCTGCGCTTCGGTCGAGATGACAAATCTTCTTGCGCAACACTTAATGTGCAACAACCTTGTCATCTCGACCGAAGCGCAGCGCAGTGGAGAGATCTGCGGTTTCTTTCCGCGAGGTTGCTATCCGGGGCATGGGACACGCGCATTTTGTGGGGACGCCGGCCTGAGGGACACAGGAAAGCTTTCACCATGCAGAAGCCCTTACCCTTCTTAAAGAGGTAGCAGTCTTGAGCGAAGCAAACATACCCGCACTCTGGCCGAAACCGGAAGGCCTGGATGAACTCACTGAGTTGGCCCTCAACCTGCACTGGTCGTGGAACCATGCCTCCGATTCCATCTGGGAGAGCCTCGACGCTGAGCTTTGGCAGTCGACGCAAAATCCCTGGGTGATTCTGCGCACCGTCTCTAAAGAGAAAATCAAATCCTTGCTGGCCGATGCCGTCTTTCGCCAAAAACTGCAGAGTCTGCTGCGCCACAACCACACCAGCTACCAGGCCGATGCCTGGTTCCAAAGGAAACATCGCGATTCCCCACTTTCCTTAGTCGCCTACTTCAGCATGGAATTCATGTTGAGCGAGGCGCTGCCCATCTACTCCGGCGGTCTCGGCAACGTCGCCGGCGATCAGATGAAAGCAGCCAGCGACCTCGGAGTCCCCGTCGTCGGTATCGGCCTGCTCTACGGACAGGGATACTTTCGCCAGAATTTCGACCGCGACGGCAAGCAACAGTCACTGTACCCGATCAACGATCCCGGCCAATTACCCATCCGGCCGCTGCGGCAGGCGAACGGCGAATGGCTGCGGTTACCCATCCACGTGCCCGGGTCGAAAATCTGGATTCGTTGCTGGGAAGTCTCGGTGGGCAGAACCAGGCTCTACCTGCTGGACACGAACGACTTTGCCAATTCGCCAGCCCAGCGCTGCATCACCAGCCAGCTCTACGGCGGCGATGCCGAGATGCGGCTCAAGCAGGAACTGGTGCTGGGCATCGGTGGCTGGCGCCTGCTGCGCGCGCTCGGCTTGCAACCGGATGTTTGCCATCTGAACGAGGGCCACGCGGCCTTTGCCATCCTGGAAAGAGCACGCTGCTATCAGCAAGACCACAAAACTTCCTTCGAACTCGCCCTGGCCGTCACCCGCGCGGGCAATCTCTTCACCACCCACACCGCAGTCACCGCCGGCTTCGATCGTTTCGATCCCGCGCTGATGCATAAATATCTGCGCCACTACGCGGAGGAGCAGCTCGCCATTTCCATCGAGAGTCTGCTGGCTCTGGGCAGGCAATCGCCCGGCGACCCTTTGGAACCCTTCAACATGGCCTACCTCGCGGTGCATGGCAGCGGCCAGATCAACGGCGTCAGCCAGCTGCACGGCAAGGTGAGCCGCAACATCTTCGCGCCCCTCTTCCCCAGGCGCCCGGAGGAAGAAGTGCCCATCGGCTCGGTGACCAATGGCGTCCACATGCCTACCTGGGATTCAGCCACAGCCGATGCGCTGTGGACCCAGGCTTGCGGCAAAAATCGCTGGTGCGAAGAGGGTCCTGCCACCGCCGATATCCAGGCGCTGACCGATGAGCAGCTTTGGCAAATGCGCACCCTGGAACGTAAGCAGCTGATCGCTCGCGTCCGCGACCGTTACGCGCGCCAGCTGGCGTCGGAACACCTGGTCTTGCCGGATGTGACCGGATTTTTCGATGAACATGTATTGACCATCGGCTTTGCTCGCCGCTTCGCAACCTACAAACGGCCCAACCTGCTGCTCCACGACCCTGACCGTCTGATTCGGCTGCTCGGCAATCCCCAACGCCCGGTGCAACTGATTCTCGCGGGCAAAGCCCATCCTCAGGATCAACCCGGGCAAGCGCTGATCGAGCAATGGAACGACTTTATCGATCGCCCCGAGGTAAAGGGGCATGTTGCCTTCCTCAGCGACTACGACATGCAGATGGCCCAGGAATTGGTACAGGGAATGGATCTATGGATCAATACCCCGCGCCGTCCCTGGGAAGCCAGCGGCACCAGCGGCATGAAGGTTTTGGTCAATGGCGGCCTGAACCTGTCGGAACTGGATGGTTGGTGGGCGGAGGCCTATTCTCCCCAGGTCGGCTGGGCCATCGGGGATGGCCGCGAACATGGCGACGATCCTGCATGGGACGCAGCAGAAGCCGAAACCCTGTACACCTTGCTGGAGCAGGAGGTCATCCCGGCTTTCTATGAACGCAACGAAAAAGGAATGCCGCCGCGCTGGTTAAGCCACATCCGGGAAAGCATGGCGCGGCTCACGCCAGAATTCTCTGTAGGCCGCACCCTGCGGCAGTATGTGGACGAGCACTACCTGCCCGCGGCCGCACATTATGCGCAACGGGCTGCGAACGACAGCGGCCTGGGCGCCGAGATCCTGCGTTGGCAGCAAACGATTGCCCGGGAATGGGACGGCGTCCGCTTCGGCAGGGTGGACTGCGAAACCCATGACAACCTGCATTTCTTCCGGGTCCAGATTCTCCCCGGCAATGTACCAATAAGCGACATACGGGTACAGCTCTACGCTACCCCGACCGCCGAGGGCCTGCCAATGTGTGAAACCATGACGGTCAGCGGTCAGGCGCCCGCTGCCAATGGCGTCGTGACTTTCGCGGCAAACGTACCCGCGACCCGGCCGGCCAGCGACTACACCGCCCGCATCGTCCCTTACCACGAAGGTGCGTCCGTTCCGCTGGAAGCGGGGCAGATTCGCTGGCAGCGCTAGTGTAGTGGATCACTACACTCAGGCCAATTGTGAGCAAAAGCGACCAGACTGCGCCGTTGCGCCGTGAAATTCTCGACTTTCCGCGGCGGCTTAGATGCGCAAAGAGAGTTTAGTGGCGAAAGAAAAAGCGACGGTGCTGGTGGTCGACGACGACCATGCCCTGCGGCAGACGCTGTGCGCGATTCTTGCCGCTAGGGGGTACCAGGTTCGCTTCGCGGAAGATGGATTCGCGGCCTTGGCTGCGCTGCACGAGAGCCTGCCCGACATTCTGCTGTCTGACCTGAACATGCCGCGCATGTCTGGCTTCGAGCTGCTCTCGGTCGTGCGCAGGCGGTTCCCTGCGCTTTATATCATCGCGATGAGCGGCGCCTTCGCCGGCTTCGCAATTCCCACCGGGGTGGCCGCCGAAGCTTTCTACGAAAAAGGTTCGAATATCAAGCAGTTACTCCTCATGCTCGAGACTGCGAGCCGGCCGGGATAGGCGCTGCCCTGCGCGCTGGCACCGGTCATTTCCCGGCTCAACCCGGCTCAACCCCGCCCAAACTGGCCCAACCCCGCCCAAGGCCAACCCCGAGGCCCTACGGCCCGGTCGTCAGCCAATACAGCTGTTTGACTTTGAATCCCTTTTTCATCGGCGGCGGCTCGACTTTGCCCCAGGATGCATGGTTCCAGGTAACCGCCTGCAATCCGTCGCGGGCGGGCGCAAAGACCATCGCCGGCTCAGCGCTGCCCCCATCGACCGCATCGAAGGTGACGGTGACCTGACTACCCGAATCCACCCAATGGCCAAACAAGGTCATGGCTCCGCGGCCTGCGTCTTCTGTAACCGTAGCGGTGCCGTCCTTGCCAAGACTCAGATTCATCGACGGTACCACCTCGCTGCTGTTACGCGGACGCGATAGATATACGCCGGCAAAATGCGAATGAATCGCCGTGTTCTCAGCCTGGACCTTCAGCGCCGGCAACAGCAATGCCGAGGCCAGTAGAAGATGCAGGAACAAATAGTCTGCCTGTCTCATGTTCACCTCTTCGGCTCAGTATCCCACTCAACTTTCCCGTGAAAATGCACATAAATCCTTTTTAATCAGGACGGAAAAATTCGGGTCTGGGATGAGTTTCTTTTCAGGAACAAATCTCCATGGGCAAGATGCAACCGCGCTCAAAAACAAGAAGTAGACACTCTACATGCCATGGGGTAGAGTGTCTGCATCGATGATCGGAAGAAATCGCTACCAGAACAGAGTCGAGCTGCTGCAGGGGACCCTGGACATGCTCATCCTGCGCACCCTGCAGTGGGGCCCGCAGCATGGGTATGGCATCGTGCAGGCGCTGCGCGTGAACTCCGGCGAAGTGCTGCAGGTCGAGACTGGCTCCCTCTACCCCGCGCTTCATCGCCTGGAACGGCAGGGTTGGGTGCGGGCGGAGTGGAAGCAGACCGAAAGCAATCAGCGGGCAAAGTATTACAGCATTTCCGCGGCGGGCAAGAAGCAACTGACTGCTGACCTGACGCGCTGGCAGCAGATGGTGGCGGCGGTCGCAGCCATCATGCAGGGCGCGCCCAAAGGAAACGATGCATGAGACGGTGGTGGAATCCCTTCGATCGCCGCAAGCGTGATTTCGAGGAAGAGCTGCAGGCCCATCTGCGCATGGCCGCGGCCGACCACGAGGATGGGGGCGCCTCGGCTGCCGATGCGCGCAACGCAGCCAGGCGGGAACTGGGTAATCTCACGCTGCTCAAAGACGTGACCCGGGAGACCTGGGGCTGGCTCTGGCTGGAGCGCCTGGCCCAGGATCTGCGTTATGCACTGCGGCAGTTACGTAAAGCGCCCGGCTTCACGCTGGCGGCGATGGGCACGCTCGCACTCGGCCTGGGCGCCACCGCCGCCATGTTCACCGTGGTGGATCGTGTGCTGCTGCGGCCATTGCCGTACCAGAACGCACGCCAGCTAGTGAACATCAACGAGCAGAGTAGTAAGGGCGTCGTATCGTGGGGCGAACCGTTTCTCGATCTTGAACAATGGCGGCAGCGGAGCCATACGCTGCGCGACATAGCCTTCGATGAACCGGCGAGTGGGCCCGGCCACCTGCAATTTCTGGAGAGCGGCGGGGGTACGACCGAGGTGGCTGCGCCGCGCATCAGTGGCAACCTGATGGCAACTCTCGGGGTGCGCCCGGCTGTCGGCAGGGGCTTTGCCGAGGATGCCGCCAGCGGAGCGGTGCGCGCCGAAGATGCGCACACGATCCTCTTGAGCGACGCGGTCTGGCGCAGCGTTTACGGCGCGGAGGCGAGCGTACTGGGGAAAGTTGTCAGGCTCAACGGGCAACCGTATACGGTGATCGGCGTCATGCCGCGCGGGTTTGCTTTTCCCTATGGTGTGGCCGACCCACTGATTTGGCGACCGCTGGTTCTGGCAGAGACAGACCTTGTCAGGAGCGAGGGAAACAACCCAACCTACCAGGTTCTGGGCAGGCTGCAGGCGGGGGTCAGCCCGCAAGCTGCCGAGGCGGAACTCAAGATAATCCAAACCGGTGTGGCCCAGGCCTACACCGATCCCTATAAGCGCGACCAGGTGAAGTCAGTCGCGGTGCAGCGATACGGTGACTCCTTGGTTGATTCCGATTTGCAGAAATCGTTGTGGGCTCTGTTCGGCGCATCTGGAGTGCTTTGGCTTATCGCTTGTGTTAACGTGACCAGCCTGTTGCTGGCGCGCGCGAACGCACGCCAGCGTGAAATCGCCGTGCGGGGAGCACTCGGCGCGGGCCGCGCACGCATCATCCAGCAACTGTTGGTCGAGGGATTGGTGTTGAGCCTGGGCGCTTCCCTGCTCGGCGCCGGACTCGCCATGCTCACGCTCAACGCATTCAACTATGCGTTGACCGGGCAATTCCATATCCATGTAGCGACGACGCCGAATCTCCCGGTGATCGCCGCCTTGTTTGGGCTCACCGTGTTGAGCGCTCTGCTGGCCTGCTTGTGGCCGGCCTATGTGGCCGCTCATGCCGCCATTGAACCTGCGTTGCGCCAGGGCGGTGGGGGCGCCCGGCAGTATAGAACCCGCTTCACCCTGGTGGTGCTGGAGATTGCCCTGTCGCTCATGCTGCTGGTCGGTTGTGGCCTGCTGCTGCGCACCCTCTACGCGCTGCGCCACGTGCCCCTCGGCTTTCGCACCGACCACATCATGGTCGCGAACCTAAGCATCCCCGCCTACAAATACATGGACAAGGATATTCGCCTGGCGCTCTACCAGCCGCTGCTGGAACGGGCCCAACACCTGCCTGGTGTACAAAGCGCAGCACTGATGACGGAGGTACCGCTGGGCAAGACCTTCCAGATGATCTTCACCTTCGGCGCCAGCGACACGGCGGATCTGCGCAGACGAGATATGCGCGCTCAATTTCGTGTCGTGAGCCCGGGCATGCAAAAGGTCTTCGGCTTCAGGATGTTGCAGGGGCGTTTCTTCAACGAGAACGACACCACGACCTCACCACCGGTCATCGTCGTCAATCGAGCTTTTGTGAAGGCGTATGAGTCAGACGGTGCGGACCCGGCTAAGATGCTGGGCCAAACGTTGCTGAGCTACGACAAGAACAGGAGAGCCGCAGTCATCGGTGTGCTGGATGATGAGCACCAGGTGTCGGTAGCCGAGCAGTCCATGCCGGAGATCGAGGTCTGCCTTCCCCAGATTACGCCCGACAGCATGTTCTACAAGGGCGGGGAAGATATGGCGATGGATCTGGCTGTGCGCACAGAGCGCGATCCGGCATTGGTGGTGCCGCAACTGCGCGCAATCATGCGCGCGGCCAGCCCTGAGCTCTTTAACAGCACGTTCACTACCATGGACCAGGTCGTCGAAGACTCCTTCGGCAGCCAGAACCTCGCTGCCCACCTGCTGCAGATCTTCGGCGGAGCCGCACTGCTGTTGTGTGTATCGGGAATTTACGGCTTACTTGCCTACCTGGTAACCCAACGCACGCGCGAGATGGGTGTACGGATTGCCCTGGGCGCGCAACGCGGACAAGTGATTTGGCTGGTGCTGCGTCAAGCGCTGGGGATGCTGCTGAGCGGAGCCATAGCGGGTTTGTTGTTGGCCTGGCTGGCAAGCCTGGTGCTGCGCACATTCCTCTACGGGGTCCAGCCGCATGATCCATGGACGATGGCAGCCGTCACCCTGCTGCTGTTGTTCAGCGGATTGGCAGCCGCCTACTTCCCTGCCCGCCGAGCTTCGCGCATAGACCCGATGCAGGCCCTGCGCACGGAATAGGCCGGTAACTCCATGCGGCTTTGCTTACGCTTAAAATCACCACCGGATTTGTTGAAAGGGCAGGCGCACAGCAGGTCCCTCCCATTAGCAATTCTTGAGGATGACCACAACCCTCCCCTTTGTCATCCCGAGGAGCTGACTGGCCTGGTGGCAAGTTAAGGGAGGAATGAACGCGGAGAGCGCTTGCTTTTAAGCCGTCCCTCAAGCAAATCTTTAAGCCCGTCCCCCAAACAAATTTGTCATCCCGACCGTAGCGTACCTGAATTCCTGTTTCGCCATGTCAGACAGATCCACGTGTGCGGCTTTCCTTAAGGAAAGCCGCATGAAGTTCGCCAGCGCCATCAACTTCGACAGGAATTCGGGGGAGCGAAGTGGAGGGATCTGCGGTGCGCCTTTCCCTCAAACCAAGGCCCCACGAGTGAGCTCGCAAATCCAGCTCCAGCCATTTTGTTCATTAGGAGCGGCTGACCTGACCTGGCGGCAAGTTAAGGGAGGAATGAACGCGGAGAGCGCTTGCTTTTAAGCCGTCCCTCAAGCAAATTATTAAGCCCGTCCCCCAAACAAATTTGTCATCCCGACCGTAGCGGACCCGAATTCCTGTTTCGCCATGTCAGACAGATCCACGTGTGCGGCTTTCATTAAGGAAAGCCGCATGAAGTTCGCCAGCGCCATCAACTTCGACAGGAATTCGGGGGAGCGAAGTGGAGGGATCTGCGGTGCGCCTTTCCCCCAAACCAAGGCCCCACGAGTGAGCTCGCAAATCCCAAAACGACGAGCGAATCAATTTGCAACTTTTACATCGCTTCCAAATAAATTTGTCATCCCGACCTTAGCGACGCGAAGTGGAGGGACGTGCTGTGCGCCTGCCCTTCTCCGCAGAATGCAAATCGCGGGCTACTGACCCTCGGCGTACACGCTTTTCACAAAGCCGCCGGCATTGGTGTTGGGCCAACCAGGATGCTGCGCCTTCAGTTCAGCGCTGATCTGCTTGCCCGCATCCTCAACCGATACACCCTTACTCTTGAGCTCGACTCCACGCGTGCGTATGGTCGAGATAAGATTTCGTTCCTCCGCCACCAGCGTACCATCCCCAGGCTTGCTGTGATCGGGCAGCACATGCTCGGCGTGCAGCGCCTCCACCTTATCCAGCACCGCCAGCCAACTCGCCGGTGTGCCGCCATCGCCAAAAATGTTCGGCATGGTCTCGTTCTGCACCACGTCTCCAGAGATCAAGGTGCGGTCCGGTTCGACAAACGTCAGCTCATCGCCCTTGGTGTGCGCGCCGCCGAACCACAACAGGCGAGCTTTGACGCCGCCGCCCAGATCGACGATGGCTTCCTGGTTAAAAATAACGTCCGGTGGACGCAACACCACGCCCGCCAGGAGCTCCTTATTTTGCGCCGAGCGGCTGCTGAACATGTCCATCATCTCTTGCCCATGCTTCTCCATTTCCTGTTGCTGCACCGCGTTGCGGATCAGGATGGTAGCAGCCGGAAAACCTGGTTCCCCGGCCGCATGTTCGGGATGAAAATGGGTGGTGGTCAAAAAGAGCTTGGTATTGGCGGGCGCCAGTTTCGCGGCCACGCGGGCAACGGTCGCTCCGTTCTTCGGGCCCATGCCGGTATCGACCACCAGCGTCGCATGGCTGCCGACGACAATGGCAATGTTGGGGAAGCCCATGAGCGCCCAGACATGCTCGGAAATCCTGGTGGTCTCTTCACCCACCAGCGGCTGGCTCATTTGCGCGGAACCCGGGGTAGCGAGCAGTGTGCCGACCGTCACCAAAGTCAAAAGCAATTTCATAGCAACCAATATAGTCTCCGCTACAATCGGGAGCTGGGAACGAGACCACATGAAAAAAGTCGCTGCGCTCTGCCTGCTGGGCATGCTTTCCTTTGCCACCCAGGTGCTCCACGCCAGTAACTGCGAGGCCCTCAAAGACCTCAAGCTACCCGACACCACGATCACCATGGCGGCGCCGGTAACCTCCGGCGATCTCGATGCGCCCGGCATCAAGCCAACGTTCCATGAACTGCCGCCATTCTGCCGCGTCACGGGGATCCTGCGGCCGTCCGCCGACTCGGAAATCAACTTTGAAATCTGGCTACCAGCCGACGACTGGAACCAACGCTTTCTGGGGGTAGGCAATGGCGGTTTCGCCGGCTCCATCGGCTATCGCGAACTGGCGGGCAACTTACGCCGCGGCTACGCCACCGCCGGCTCGGATGCCGGCCACCAGGCCGAGGCGCAGGATGCAAGCTGGGCCTATGGCCGTGCCGAAAAGATCAAAGACTTTGGCTGGCGCGCCGTCCATCTCACCGCCGAGCGCGCGAAAGATGTCATCCACGCCTACTACGGCAAGCCGGCAGACAAGAGCTACTTCGATTCCTGCTCCGATGGAGGCCGCGAAGCCTTGATGGAAGCACAGCGCTTCCCCGCGGACTACGATGGCATTCTGGCCGGCGCTCCCGCCAATGCCTGGACCCGCATGCTGGGCTCCGGCCTCGATGTGGCCCAGGTAACCAATGGCGATCCGCGGGCCTATATCTCGAGCATGAAGTTGCCCGCCATCGAACGGGCTTCGCTGGCTGCCTGTGACGCGGCCGATGGCGTCAAGGATGGCTTCATCAACGATCCTGGTAAGTGCCACTTCGATCCCGCGGTCTTGCTGTGCAAGGCACAGGATTCACTCGACTGCCTCACGCAACCCCAGGTAACCGCACTCAAAAAATACTATGCGGGGGGCAGCGACGGGCACGGCCAATCCATCTTTCCCGGCTATACCATGGGCGACGAAAGCAGCTGGCAAAGCTGGGTCGTGGGCCACGCGCCCGGTGCGGGCGACGGCTTTCAGTACGCGCAGAATTACTTCCGCTACATGGTCACGGGCGATCCCAAATGGAATATGCTGACCGCGCCCGTCGACGCGATGTGGCAGGAAGCCATCGCCAAAACTTCGGCCGACCTGGATGCCACCAATCCCGACTTGAAGCCATTTGCCGCACGTGGGGGCAAGTTGATCATGTATCACGGCTGGAACGATCCCGCCATCTCCCCCTGGAACAGCATCGCTTATTACCAAAGCGTGCAGAAGACGATGGGCGAGGAACAAACAGATTCCTTTCTTCGCCTCTACATGGTGCCCGGCATGGAACATTGCGCCGGTGGACCGGGCCCAGCCGCTTTCGGCCAACTCGGCATTCCCACCAGCAACGGACCGAAATACGGCATCTTTGATGCGCTGGTCGGGTGGACCGAGAAGGGAATCTCTGCAGGTACCGTTGTGACCACAAAATACGCACCTGGCGAAAGCGGCGATCCTAAAGTTACGATGACTCGTCCGCTGTGTCCGTATCCCGCGGTAGCGAAGTACAACGGCGCCGGCGATACCAACGACGCCGCCAACTTCACCTGCGGCAAGGATTAGAATCTCGCCCATGAGCCAGCCGGCGTTTCTCACTGCGATTCTCATTCTTGCCGTGTGCCCTGGAATGCACGCGCAAGCGCCGCCCTGGGCTCAGCCGGGGTCCGCAACCCATGTGCAGGTGGCGCCCCCAGCGGATTTCCATCGCCCCAGCACCAATTTCGCAACCCCCATCGGCAGTTTCGAGGGTCAATCGGACATTGGCAGCGCTTTGGTGCCGGGCTCCGCCACCTATGACGCCGCGACGCAGCAGTACACGATCCACTCCGCCGGCTACAACGTGTGGTACACCCGCGACGAGTTCCGCTATCTCTGGAAGAAAATGTCAGGCGATGTCTCTCTGGCGGCGGACATCGCTTTTCCCGATGCCACTGGATACGGCGATCGCAAAGCGGTGCTGATCATTCGCCAGAACCTGGATGACGATGCTAAAGAAGCCATCGTCGCCCTGCACGGTGCGGGCATGATCCAGCTTGCCGAGCGGGCAGAGAAAGGTATTCGCGTGCGGGATACGGAGTTTCGCGTCGGCGGCCGCGGCCGTCCTGGCGGGGCTACTCCTGACAGCCTGGTCAGCGTCTTCGCTAAACGCATCGGCATCGAAAAACAGGGCGACTCTTTTGCTTTATTCGTAAGCCTGGCAGGGGAGCCGATGCACCAGTTTGGTCCCCCGATCCATCTGCATATCGACGGCCCCTTCTACGCCGGCATCGGCTTCTGCTCGCACCTGCCCGAAAAATCCGACACAGCCGTACTGGCCAATGTTGTACTGGAAAATGCGGCCGGCAAAGTTCGCTAACGCGGACTCTGAGCGTGATGCCGTGAGGAGACTTGCAAGCGCAGGGATCGGGGAACGCTGTTGCGTGATCTTCCCCCGTCACTCACGATTTTTTACGCGAGGTTTCCAGGGCTTCCGCAACGGTGAACAGCGCCGCGAACTCAACTCATTTGCGCATCAAGAAATGATGCGCTATGCTCCCGCTCATGCAAATGACACTGTATCCCGTGTTGCTACTTCTGGGCGCCGCCCTGGCTTCTGTCCCGACGGCTCCTTCGGCGGTGCTGTTCGAGAATGGTGAGGTGAAGGTCGTCCGTGCCCTGGAGAAAAATCAGGTGGTGGGAAAGTTTCACCAGCACGATAGGAACCGGGTTGATGGTCTACCTGCAATCGGGACGGCAACGGTTCGAATATCAGGACGGGAGGCAGCCGGCTGTCTTCGATTGGAAGGCGGGTCAGGTGGTGTGGAGTCCACAGGGTGGCATGCACTCGCCCCAGGTCCTCGATCATGATTTCAACATCGTCGAGATCGAATTGAAGACACCAGGGTCAGACAAGGCGCTCACCAGCAATCTCGATCCGCTCAAAGTAGATCCCGTCCATTACAAGCTGGAGTTTGAGAACCCCCAGGTTCGGGTCGTGCAGGTCAGGGTCGAGCCCCACGGGGTGACTCCCATGCACGAGCATTCGACCGATCGGGTAACCGTCTTCCTCACCGATCAGGATTTTCAGGTCAAAGACTCTGCCGGTAAGGTCGAGAAGGTAGAACACAAAGCCGGCGACGTCGTTTGGGGGACGCCAATCGAGCATACGGAAAAGAATCTCAGCAGCCAGCCCTTCGAAGCGGTGAGCATCGAAGTGAAGAAATGAAGCCCTGTCACCTCAATGCGACTCATCTTTGCTGATCTGCGGCGTGCGGCGCATCACGGTATACGCTGTGAGAGGAGGTCGCATGGAATTGACGATGTACCAGGTTGACGCGTTCGCAGAGCAGGTATTCAGCGGAAATCCGGCTGCTGTGTGCCCGCTCAAGACATGGCTTTCCGACAACCTGATGCTATCGATCGCTGCGGAGAACAATCTTGCGGAGACGGCATTCTTCGTCGAGGAAGGTTCAGGTTTTCGTCTCCGCTGGTTTACACCTGTGGCAGAGGTTGACCTCTGCGGTCACGCTACCCTGGCTGCAGCCTATGTGCTTTTCCAGCAGCTGGCGTACAAGGGTGAAACAATCCGCTTCGACACGCGCTCCGGAACACTCGATGTAAAGCGTGACGGTGAAGTTTACAGCATGGACTTTCCTGCAACTGTGCCGGTTGCGTGTGTGCCTCCGAAAGCGCTTCTCGAAGGGCTTGGACGCAACCCGGAGCGTGTTCTGAAAGCCTTCGACTACATTGCGCAATTCGAGTCTGAGGAAGCTGTACGTTCCCTAAAGCCCGATTTTGCAAAGCTCGTAGAATTGGATTTGAGAGGGGTCTGCGTCACCGCGCCGGGGAAAGACTGTGACTTCGTAAGCCGCTTCTTCGCTCCTAAGGTCGGAGTCAATGAGGATCCGGTGACCGGCTCTGCACATTGCGAGCTAACACCACTTTGGAGCCAGCTGCTCGGCAAGACCAAGCTCCATGGGATTCAGGTGTCCAGACGGAATGGTCACGTTCATTGCAATTTGCAGGCTGATCGAGTAATTCTCAGCGGACAAGCAGCCCTCTACATGACGGCGCAAATAAGCATCCCAAAAGGCTAACGCTCTCAGAAGGAAGATTCGTCATGGGATTCTAACCACGGTGAGTCAATAAATGCATTGGCGATTTGCCATCAATCGAGAAGCATCCTTAGCAGAGGAATTCGGCTTTGCGACATCCTGCAACAGGTAATGATGTCCAGGGGAGTCTTGAATCAGCATGGCATTTTTCAGCTTGACGCGTTTAAGAATCCGGTCCATGAGGTTCCTTCCGTTATTCCTGGCGCATATGCTAACCACGTTGAGACAGGTGAAGCGGGCACGAGGATTTCGACGCGGCAGCTTACTGGCCGACCGGCACTGGACCTTTTGGACACTCACCGCATGGGACAACGAGGAGAGTATGCGGCAATACATGACTACCGGCTCGCACAAGAAAGTGATGCCGCGGCTTTTGGACTGGTGCGATGAGGCGTCCGTGGCACATTGGACGCAGCCGGAAAACGAGCTTCCTACCTGGGATGACGCCGACCGACGGATGCGCGAGATCGGCCGGCCCTCGAAGGTGAGGCATCCCAGTCCGCACCATGTGAGCTTGTCATATGATGTGCCCCGCACTTCTGGCACGGCGCCGATCCGGCCTGCTTGAGCCGGTATAAGACTCACCCCAGTACGTAAGTATCATTCACACTCGAACGCGAGAGAGTGAATTTGCGACATCGATGATGCAACATGATCCCGGGCTTCCCGCAAGCTGCGGGGGCGCTGTATTCTATAGAAGGAAGATCGCGAAATTCTCCTCTCGATTGCCGGTAGATCGACAACCCTCACCAGGCACCGCTGCTCCGGCCGCTTTCTGCAACAGGCGCGGCCCGGTGGCGAGCCGGCGCCAGTCAAACAACAGACGCTGCTACAAGCATCACGCCAACTGCACCATCGATGAATCTTGCCGGCTTAAAGGACCCTGACAATGGGTAATGCCGATGCACGGCACGCCTATAGGCTTGTGCTGCATTGCCGGTTTACGCTCTCAGGCCCATTCTTAAATCAAGAAGCAATTTTTCGTGTTCCGCGTGGATTGTCGAAAGCCCGAAAGTTGCAACCGTGATACCGTGGGTAGACCCAAAGGAGAATGCATGCGAAGCTATGCCGCCGCCGTGCTGGCTGCGACACTGGTTGCGTCCTGGCTCACTGGCTTCGCCCAGACTGCGACGCCCATTCAACATATTGTTATTCTATTCGACGAGAACATCTCTTTCGACCACTACTTCGGCACTTATCCAAACGCGTTGAACCCACCCCACGAAACCGCGTTCAGGGCGCTCCCGGAGACCCCGCGGGTCAACGGCCTGACGGCCATGTTGTTAGAACGCAACCCGAATTTCCTCAACACAAAAGTAAATCAAAGCTTCGCCGTGAGCCCCTTTCGCCTGGGTCCGGCGCAAGCTGCAACCGCCGATCAGAATCATGACTACACGCTGGAACAACGCGCCTTTGACAGCGGCCTCATGGACGCATTCCCGCAATACACGGGCCTACCCGCACCGGCCACGCAAAAGCTACATCCGGAAAGCCTGACCGGGGCTCCGCTCGCCTATGTGAACCAGACCAAGGCCCTGGTCATGGGCTACTACGACGGCAATACCGTAACCGCGCTTTGGAATTATGCGCAACGCTATGCACTGAACGACAACTCGTATGCGGCGACCTTCGGACAATCGACCCAGGGCGCTATTGAATTGATCTCCGGCCAAACCAACGGCGTCACCGACCAGATCAACGCGGCCGCTTTCGTGGTGGATGGCGGCCATGGAACTTACACTGAAGTCGATGACGCCGACCCCATCGGGGATGCATGCTCAAGCTCTACCTGGGGCCAGATACGCTATACCGGCAACAACATCGGCCAGATGTTGAGCAAGCATGGCGTCAGCTGGGGATGGTTCGAAGCCGGCTTCGATTTGACCCGGACCAACCCCAACGGAACCACGGGCTGCCAGCGGAGCACCCCGTCGCGCGTGACGCAGGTGGTCTCGAACGACTACATTCCTCACCACGAACCTTTCCAGTACTACACGGCGACAGCGAACCTGCGGCACACCCGCCCCACCTCCCTGCAACAAATCGGCAAAGAGGGCGATGGGGCCAACCATCAATACGATGCGGATGACTTTTTCGCCGCGGTCAAGGCAGGCAATTTTCCGGCTGTGAGTTTTCTCAAAGCGCCGGCGTATCAGGATGCGCATGCCGGTTACTCCGATCCACTCGATGAACAGAAATGGATCGTCAGCGTGATCAATTTTCTCGAGCGCCGGCGTGACTGGAAAAACACCGCAGTGATTGTGGCGTATGACGACTCCGATGGATGGTACGACCACCAGATGGGCCCCATCGCCAACCACTCCACCAGCAAGGACGATGCTTTGACTGGGTCCGGCCAATGCGGCGATGGCTCTACTGCCTTGCCCGGCCCGGACGTGGATCACGCCCAGGGCCGATGTGGGTATGGTCCACGGCTTCCCCTGCTGGTTATCTCCCCTTTTGCGCGCCGCAACTATGTTGACCACAGCCTCACCGACCAGACCTCGATCCTGCGCTTCATTGAAGACAACTGGCTGGCCGGGGAGCGCGTGGGAGGAGGATCGTTTGACGCCCTCGCCGGTTCGCTCGACGCCATGTTCGATTTCTCCCATCCCGACGCGCGGCCGTATCTTCTGGATGAGGCGACCGGGCAGGTACTGAAACGGTGACGAATTGAGCACGCGGACCCTGCTTCAGATACTTCTGCTCTCGGCCACCAGCGCGAGGTGCTTGTTTACGGGTTGCTGCCCTGATATTTCCAGTTGAGCGGCTTGCCGTCGGCAATATAGGTAATCGCAGCGCCCAGCCGTTTACTGCGTGTCTCCGGCCGCTTAGCGCCGGCGATCCACTCCACATATTCTCGACGGCAGCTGGGGCTGAGTTTCGCAAAAGCGGCCCCTGCTTTCTTATTTGTCTGCAAAGCCGCTGAGAACTCCGCAGGCACTTCAATCGCTTTCTTTTGCGTCTTCACAACTCGCTGCCTTGCGGCGATCGGGCTGGTGTATTCCCCACGGTCCACAAAGCCCACGGCCTGGCGAATCCACCCCAGCATCTGTTTGTCCCCAGGCAGGTCCTGCAGACTGGTGATGCGGCCGAGCGAACCCATACCCTCGCTGCCCAGAACCCCGGCCTCACGCAGCACAGCGCCGATCTCCTCACCCCAGAACCCAAAACTACAGTGCTGTTTGAACGCCGACATATTGCCGAGAATCACACCCTTGTACTCGAAGAACGGCCGGCTCCACTTGATGGTTTCCACCACGCCGGGGCAGCCCTTGTGCACCAGGTCGCGCAAGTGTTCCATGATCGGCAGTGCAAAAGGCCGCACCTTCGAGTCTAGTGGGCTGACACCACTGCTGTGGCCGGGGCCACCACTGTTGTCGGCGGGGCCGCTGTTTGCGTGGCGGGGGCGACAGGCGCTTTGGCTGGAACCGCAAACGGCGTGACCGCAGCCGATTGCGAAGGCTCCGGCGTCACCGGCAGAATCGCCGTATTGACCACCGCGGGATCGTCGCGCAGCTTCAGATAAAGCGTTCCATTGGGCCGGGGCACATTCAGCGTCGTATCCCCAAAACCTTCCGGGACCGTAACTGCATCGGCCAACTGCGGATCAATGCCAACCTGCTGCAACAGAAAAAGATCCGTTCCCGTCAGCTTGCACAACGCAGATCCCTCCGCACACTGTAGCTCCTTAAGCTGCGGCACGCGAACCAACATGGCGAGCGGCTGCCAATCCCCTTGCGTGCCCTCGGCGCTGACCGGTCGAAAACGCAGCGGACCAAAGGCCGATCCCCCGAAAGCCTTTGCCGGATCCAGCGTAACCATTGCCGTCTTCCTGTCCTGCAGGACAATGCCACCGCTCTCCCCGATGCGCAGCACGGTGGAGAACGAACTGTCATTGCTCGCTACTTCGATTCGCTGGTCTCTAGGAAAAACCACGGGAGCCTGCACGAAGAAGGTCAGCTTGGCGTGATCGGGCAATTCATCCTGACTCCCCAACTGCACCACCGACGCGGGCCCATCGCTGTGAACACTCTTATTCAGCAGCGTTAAGCTGGGCCGTGCTGCGGCTACGGTCGCATCCAGGGTGAGCTCACGGCCATCTTTCAGGGTCACCTTGACCGCCGCCTTGTCGTCCACATGAAAGTTTGCCCCTGCCGACTCCGCAGCAGACAGTACCAGTGCATCTACACTCCCCGTGTGCGAGAGTGCGCCCGCCGGCGAAAAGGCGACATTGTTTACCGTCATGCTGGCCACCTCATCGAGGCGGGTACCTTTCAAAAGCCCCTGATGGTCGCCCGCATAGATCCGGAAGCTATCCAGTTTGCCCGCTTCTGAATAGGTGTGCAACGGAACCGAATCCGCCCTTTCCATGCCTACTTGCTTTACCATCACGCTGACCGCGCCCGCAGGCTCATTGTCGAGCGGCACCTGGATCTCAATCTCGTTCGGCTTGACCGCTTTGAAGGAAGCATCGAGCGTCTCGCCTCGCGCATCTTTCACCGTCACCCCATCCACGCACGCAGCGTCCGCCGCCGACTCCAGATGCACGGTATCCTTGCGGCCCACAATCAGCGCATGCTGGTCAGCAGAGGCCAGCGTCCAGTGCTGCGCGTGGGCGCTCACCAGGTGAAAGCTCGGCCCGGTAAACGAATCAAAACCCCAATAGCCATGTAGCGTGCCGGTTGTATTCGGAGCCAGGCTCTGCGCTTCCAATGCCTTTGCGCTCACCACGAACCCACCTTGCAAGGCATCCGGCGTCACGGGAATATCGACACTTTGCCCCACCTTGTTCTGCACCCTGAGCACAAAATCGTGCGCGTAGCTGGTGGCAAACACATACGGCGCGCCCACCGCCGGCAACACCAATGGCTTCTTCTGCGCACACAACAAATTCTTTGGGTTGACCGCGTGCAGCGTTGGCAGCTCTGGCGTTTTTACCGCAGGCAACCCAATCACCAGCACCGACTGCGGCTTGTGAAACGATGGCGGATTGTTCAGCTTCAACGCCAGCGTGTCACCTTTGGGTATGGCCAGCGCCGGCAGATACTGATACTCCGCGGTATGAAAGCTGTCGAGGATCTTGGCCATATCAATGACCGTGCCCACATACACACTGTAGTAGCCGCCACCCGCCTGCTGGGTATAAGACATCTGCGACAGCATGTCACCCGCCGAGCCGCCCGTCAGCTGCTGCACCACGCTCGCGCTGCGCCCGTTATCGAGCACCAGGCTGTCAGGGTTTTGCACCAGGCAAGGCGCCTGCTGTTCGGTCGGCTTATCGAAACACTGCTGATCGACTTTGATGTTCAGGCTACGCGCCAGCAACTTGGTCTGGTCTTCGACCGCCTTCGGGTCGCCAGTGTCTACCGACTTCACCGCAGCCAGATACGTATCCAACCGGCTCCGGTCAAGACTCGCCTGGTGCAGGTCTTGCGCCGCGCGCACAAAAGCCCCCGGCCTGCCCCTAACTGCATTCCGCAGTGTGGGGAAATCCCCACCGGTCTCGGGCGCCAGAAAGAGCAGGACCTGCTCCGCTCCCTCAGGAACAGTTACGTATAGACCTTCTTCGCGAATCTTCCGATTCCAGGTTTCTGCCTTGGTGAACCAATTGTCCGGAGGCGGATTGACGGAGCCACGCAGAAACGCCACCACCAGCACGTAGCGGGCGCCCTCTTTCGCAGGAAGGTCAGGATGGATCCACAGGCGGTCGCCCGCCGCCAGCGAGGCAACTGCGCCGATCGGCAGCGTCGAGCCGTCGCGCGTGACCTTCGCTTGAATGCGAGGACCATCCAGATCAAACGCCGGACCGCCATCCGCATAAGCCAGCGGGACCAAAAACAACAAACCGAGGCACCAGGGTAACCAAATCCGTCGCATCTTACCATTATAGAAAGTTTTGATCGTCAGGTCAGTGGCGGCTCGCCCACTCCGCCACTGACTTGCACGCATGTTCCACTTTGGTAACCATCGCATGCCGGCAAACCCTGAAATAACAGCGCTTTAGGTGTTATTTCTGCAAGTACTGCCTATAACAGGGTGCGCCCTCAGTCCCACTGGGTTAAAGGGTCAGATTAGCTTTTCGGCTTGACCGTTACCTCAACGGTCGCCACATGTTTATCCCATGCCAGTTCGATCGTGCCCTTGTTCTCGCCAGTTTCCGTGATGGTGTACTTCAGCATCTCAATCACCGCCGGTGGCCGGCTCATCTTCATCTTCACTCGGCCAAGATCCTGAGAAGCGTCATACTTCGTGCCCCACTGTCCCGTCTGCTTGTTGATCACCAGCTCCCAGGCGTCGGGATCCTTTACATTCACATAGAGGGTGTAATTCCCTTTGGGCACAGCCAGGCCGTCAATATCCAAATCCACATTGGTATGGAAAGAAGTTGCTTCATTGGCCCCGGCGCGCCAGATGGGTGCGGTGGGGTCCGCCATCACTCTGCCGCCATCGCCAAAGATCTTGCGTCCGCGCACCGACGGGGCGCAATACTTGATGGTCAACTTGGCGCTGCCAATCTTGCCCGTCGCCCATTCCGGGGGGCTCACGACTTGCGCCGACGTGGTACCGATCGCCATCAAGAGACCTGCCAACAACATAAACTGCTTCATTCCGTATTTCCTCCGCAACCATTCAAGCACAGAGTCGTTGCCACGCGCCCGGCTTCGAGCCAATGTATGTGCATGAAGCAGAAAACCCAGGTCTCAATAAGCGAGACCTGGGCTATCTACCGTACTCCGGGGATCCGTTCGGTAAGTCAAAAAAAAATCAACTAAAGAGGTTTTCTCTCTTCTGAAAAAAGCCGCATTACGCCGCCTGTTCGATGGCAAAGCGTCTGGAACATCTTAGTGCTTGACTGCAATCGCCGACATCTCGATCTTCGCCCCGCCAATCAACCCGGCCACCTGCACCGTAGCCCGTGCAGGCTTGGGATTCGGCATCAGCTTGATGTAAACCTCATTCATCTTGGGCACATCCTCCAGGCTGGTGACATACAACGTCACCGCAACGATATCCGACATCTGGAACCCGGCCTCTTCCACTACTTTTTTAACCGCGGCGATCGCATTGGTCGTCTGCAGCGTAATATCCGTTCCCGTCACCTTGCCATGCTCATCCGGCCCCTGCTGCCCGGCTACATAAAGCGTATTGCCGGCGATATAACCTTCGCTGAAGGGCATTCCTCCTTTGAACCCGATCGCTTTATTTTGAGCAAACGCGCTCCCCGCGCTCAAAACAGCCATGAGCCCAGTCATCCACAAGGCTCGCTTCGCCATCCCTGCCAACTGCATCGTCATCGTTCCCTTCACCTCTCTCAGTAAGATAACGGATTCGCCGGCGCTTCTACATCCATACAATGCACGGGTGGATTGCAGGCATGGATACCGCTGCAAAATCGATCTTCCCCAGACACGCTTGGCCGGTCGACACTTCGGTGATGACTGGTCGGCCGCACGCATGGCGGCGCCAACGCGCAGCTGATCCTCGAAATGCCGCGCGCCCGACTATGATACGGCAACGCCGAGCAAAGAAGATTCAGTGGAAACCCGCGGCAGTCCCGCCGGGGGCAGCGGCGTGCACCCTTTTGCTCGGGGTTGCCCCCCTTGGACTGAACATGCTGCAGTGGTAGGTTGTTGCTTGCGGTCGCCTTAACCGCCGGCTCGGGCCGGATTGACTGCTCTTGACAGCTTCACGCAACCGCGATCAAAGACATACCGATCAACGCAATCAAGGCAAGATACTCCCAATCGTGCATGCTTCACCTCTATCACTTTGAGGCGCAACCCAGCGAGAAAGTTGTGCGCATGGGGCAAGCTTTTCGCATTCCGTTTGCCTCAACCAGCTGCAACGCGAGGGCAACCACAACCCCCCCGCATCTCCTAGGCCGGGGTAAGACTAATTCAGATCCCTCACCCATATATTGCGAAAGCTGATGGGCTCGCTCTTATCACCGTGCGCCTGCAGCTTGATGGGCGCTTCGCTATACGCCTTGTAGAAAGGCTTGCCGATGTAAAGCGTCTCGCCCTTCAACTCGAAGTGATTTTCCACCACGATGCCGTTAAAGAACACCGTGGCATAGGCCGGGGTCTTCAGGGAGCCGTCCGCGTTAAACGTCGGCGCGGTCCAGACAATATCGTAGGCCTGCCACTCACCTGGTTTCCTGGTAGGGTTTGCCAGCGGAATCGCCTGCTTGTACAAGCTGCCGGCCATGCCATTCACATACGTCTTGTTCTCGTAGGAATCGAGCACCTGCAATTCATAACCGGAATCACCCGGGCCGGTCGAGG
Source organism: uncultured Acidobacteriaceae bacterium (assembly GCA_963834445.1). Lineage (GTDB taxonomy): Bacteria > Acidobacteriota > Terriglobia > Terriglobales > Acidobacteriaceae > PALSA-350. The sequence continues at coordinate 237,936 of CAWIBU010000007.1, read as the reverse complement.
CCAGAAATACTCCGCTGTTTCCCCGCGCCTGGCCAGAGCCGGTTATGTTCGCCGGCACCTTCCACTCCAGATGCAGCTGGTAGTTCTTAAAGCTGCGTTTGGTCTCAATGCTTCCCTCGCCCTTGCTCACGGTCATCACGCCATCGGCAACCGTCCATTTCGCCGGCGTCTTATCTTTCACCGAAACCCACTCATCCATATTCTTGCCATCGAACAGCACGATCGCATCCGAGGGAGCCGCCATACACGTGGGCCCCGGGGTCACGACTTTGGGAACCGGCTCCCAAATCTCCGTCTCCTCAGGTTTAGGTTTAGCGGGCGATTGGGCGAAAACGGGAACAACGAAGGCGAGCAAGGCCGCGGAAGCGCAGAGTCGGGAAAACCGTAAGGACGTCATGCATCGAAAATATACTCAAGCCCGGCGATTTGGCCAGTAAGCGCCGAGGCCGGCCCCTAATGCACGCCGCTCACGGTATACAAATCAGCGATAGTCAAGCGGTAATCAAAGAAATAGCTTGCCCCGTCGGGCGCGATCCTTGGCTGCAAAGGAGTGGCGCCGCCAATGGTCGGCATAGCGAGATCGCGCCACGGCTTGCGCACACCTGTGTATGGATTCAGCTTGTCCACCGTAACCGCTACGCCCGTTTCCCGGCCGGTCACTTCCACGTAAAGCTGGCCGTCGCTGCTCCAGCCCAGAACGTTATCACCGGCCGCTAAGCCGGCGATTCTCCTCGGAGTTCCACCCGCAATCGGCACCAAAATCGGATCGTCCAACCTGGGATAATCTACGTCCGACGCCCCCAGCAACATCGTGTCATCCGGCGATACCATCCAACCCACCGTGCCTTCTGCGGTGATCGGATGCTCACTGCCGTTGCTTAAATCGTGCAGCCACGTACGCATACGTTTACCGTCCTCGCTGGCCACATAAACGATCCGCTTGCCGTCGGATAGAAAGTTCGCACCAACCTGCGGCGATAGGTTGGGGGGACTGATGCGACGTCCTTCGCCGGGCCCCACCGGCATAAGCCAAACTTCGTTGATGGGCAGGGTTAGCTTCTGCGCCAGCACCCAGTTTTTATCCGGGGAAATAGCCATGCTGTAGCCCTCGCCGACCGGCACCGCCGCCGACCCATCCACATTGCGGACAAACACCGTGTACCCCGCCGATGCGCTCTCTTCATCGAAGAGAATCATCTTGCCGTCGTTGCTGATGGCGCGGCCGTAGGTGAAGTCGAGCCAGGAAAGATCGCGCTCCACTTTGCCATTCTGCGTCGAGGCCACAATCCCTCGGCGAGCCATGCCTTGCGCCACCAGGAGCTCTCCGTCCGTTCTTCGATCCATCAGCCGCAACCGGCCAGGAACCGCCAAGGGGATGCGCGTCTTGCCCGACAGGCTAAAGGCACTGATCTCCCCCGACTCGAGCGGTGAGGTTATCCACACCTCATCGCCGGCGCCGTTCCAGGCCAGACCATGCGCGCTCTCGAAAACCGAGCTGGTGGCCACCGTCTCTCCCGTGCTGCGCAGAATCACAATCGGGCCACGATCGTCGTAGGGATTGTCATGGCTGATCAACGCAAGGTATTTGCCATTAGGCGAAAAGCGAAGATCGGCGATATCGCGATGGCGATAGAGAACCTTTCCGAAGGGGTACTCCACCTGGCAGATCTGCTCGCCCGGCAGGTAGCGCACGATCGCCATTGCGGTTCCGTCCGGGGAAAAATCCGCAGCCACTACGTTGGCAATCTCGGGCTTGGGCGCGCCGTTGTCACCGAAGGTCCGCGCCAGATTCCCGGGCCGAAAGATATCAGTCTGCTTCTGCGGTAACAGCGCCACCGCCAACTCACCCTTCGAGGAGACCGCCAGCAGACGAGCATTGCTGATGCCGATGGAGTGCCCAGCCCCGCCCTTAGCCGCAACCGTATAAATTTCAGACCTGGCGCCCTCGAAGGCGGCGGTATAGAAAATGTTCTGCCCGTCGGGTGTGTAGCGGGCATCATCCAGATCACCGCGGCGAAACGTGAGCTGGCGAAACTGCGCCCCGTCCGCTGCCGGCCGGGCGGGGGCAAACCTCCAGGCTGCCAATCCAGCCGGTGCCAGTAAGGCAACCGCCGCCAGAGCATACCACCAGCGCCGATCTTTGAGAGCCTTTACTTCGCCGATCGCAGCGGCCGGCGTGAGCGTGGAAAAGGATTCCAGATCGAACGCCAGGTCCCGCGCCGATTGAAACCGTTGCTCCGGAGATTTCTCCAGACAGTGGCGCACCGTCCTCTCCAGCGCCGGCGCGATCGCCGATCCAGAAAGCGAAAGCTCCGGCGGATCCTCTTTCAGGATCGCAGTCATCGTCTCCGCGGCCGTATCTCGCTTGAAGGCGCGCACGCCTGTGAGCATCTCGTAGAGCACCGCGCCAAAACTGAAAATGTCGCTGCGCGTATCGACCGCGCCGCCGCGTACTTGTTCCGGCGACATATAGCCGACCGTTCCTACCACTGCGCCCACGTCGGTCGCGGGGCCGAACGCGGTCATGGTGCCGTCATCCAGGCGGCTCACCTTCTGCATATTTTTGGCCAGACCAAAATCGAGAATCCGGACGCGTCCGTCGCGGGTGAGGAAGATGTTGTCTGGTTTCAGATCGCGATGCGCGATGTCTTTTCCATGCGCCGCCGCCAGGCCGTGGGCAATCTGGATCGCGTAGTCGATGGCCTTGCGCTGCGGCAGCGCGCCGCGTTGCAGCATCTCGCGCAGGCTCTCACCCTCCAGCAGCTCTGAGACCATGAAGGGTTGCTGCTCGTATTGGCCAATATCATGAACCGCCAGAATATTAGGGTGGCTCAACGATGCCACCGCACGCGCCTCCTGCTCGAAGCGCCGCAACCGTTCCGGGTCGGCCGCAAAGGATGCCGGCAAGACCTTCACCGCAACGTCGCGGCCTAACCGCATGTCCCGCGCCTTGTACACCTCGCCCATGCCTCCCGCACCGATCAGGGAAACAACTTCGTAAGGGCCGAGCTTTGTACCGGCGTGCAGGCTCATGGGTTGGCGCGATTATAGCCTGAGCTACCGCAAAGTCTCGCTTTTCAAGCTTTTAAGGCTACGCCCTATCGCTCAAGAAACAAGGGCCGGGGCGACCATGGGTGGCAAGGCTACACGCTCCAGGGATCCACGACCGAGGACTCAATGTCCTCAAAATGCTTGAGGTTACGGGTTGCGAGGGTGGCATGGCTCGCCAGCGTGATTCCAGCAATCATCGTGTCTCTTAGTTCGCCCGACCGTCCCTTCTTCTGGCGGGCGGCCATTAGGGCAGCCGCCTCATGCGCGGCCGCCGCGTCGAAATGGGCAATTCGCTGCTGGATGATTTCGTTGAGCAGCCGCTCAAAACTGCCCATCAGCGAGGCTCGCCGCTTCCCGGCCGCCATTACCCGCAGGCCAAAAGAAATCTCGAAAACTGTAATCGCTGTAGTCCAGATCGAAGTCCGCGGCTGTCGATCCAACCAGTTGATTACGTCCAGATCTGGACTCTGCCGCATGAGTGCCGAGATAACATTCGTGTCCAGGAGAATCACGATTTAAATAGCTCAGGCGAAACCGTGTGGCCGCGGAGTTCACTAATATCCTCCTGCAGGCCCGTCTCCCGAAACAACGCAGCAATGTCGGTGCCTACACCGCCAGGCGCCGCATCTTCTTCACGCAGAGCATTGCGCAAAATCTCTCGCGCCTCTTGTTCCATACTGCGGCCATGCCGTTTAGCACGACGCTGTAGTCGTAACTTGAGCTGGTCTTCCACATTCCTAACCAGAAGCTGTGCCATGAAGGTTCCTTGCTATCATGATAGCAGGTCTACTTGCGCGTTGGCATGTGCTCAAAAGCGGTACCCCGGTTTGAGCTCGCACCGGTAAGCCGTGGTCTGCTCTTCTTCGGTACCGTTTCTTACCGTGCAACTGGCCCAGCTCATCGAGGGATTCGGGCCCAGCGGGAACACCATCGGGGCCCCGTCCAGTTCAGCCTCCAGGCTTACGCCCTCCTGGCTTGGGGGCACCGTGAAGTTAAGCGTTCTGCCAAAGATAACCGGGTACAACTCGCGCACATTCGCGCTGATCGCGGTATGAAAAACCTCGGCCTGCACCAGGAACGTGGTCGTATCTGACCAGTTGAGCACGGAGACCGTGATGGTGCGTTTGCCGGGCACCAATCCACTTGAATCGATGCGCGTGAAGGGACACGGCCCGGCAATGCAGGAAGCGCGTATATTGCCGAAAGAATTGTCGGCACCGGCATCGAGCGTAGCCGAGGCGGAAGCCGCTTTCCATTTCCCATCCGGGGAACAGAGGGAATGTCCGTCGCAGGGCACATCGCCCTGGTTGATCACCTGAAAGGTCTTCACGGCGCTGCCCACATTTGTCTCCGTGCGCGAATTAATGGTGTAGCGTACGCGAATATTCGAGACCACCGATGGAGGCCGGCTCGCCTTGGCAACGGGTGGCGGCGGAATCGGAACCATGGCTGCAATATAGAGCTGTTTGGGTGTCGCCAGCCGGCCCGTTTGTATGGTCAAGTCCAGTGGCTCGTACCCAACATGGCGGAAGCTGACCGATACTGGCCGTTCCGATAGCACTCCCTTTCGCAGCACGAGTTTGAAATAGCCTGAAGGATCTGACTGGGTGGTCGCGGTCTTCACGCCGTCCGACGCGGTAATGGCCACGTCGCCAATCGGCAGCTCATTCTGCACGTTGGCCGACCGCTGGATCACCGCACCTTCAATCGGAATCAGCTGCGCCTCGGAGATCAGGCGCAACCGGTGGGCGCGCAGCAAGAAAAACACGCCGACCCCGGCGCACACAGCCACCACGGTCACCGCTAAGGCAATTCTCTTCCCCGTCATTGACATCTATTATCAATGAAGCATGCCGTTGTGGAAGGCCCGCCCAGACCAGATGCAAAAGGAAATCGACCGCAGCCAGGGCACGTCCCGCCGCCAGTTGTTACGCCAGATGGCGGGCGCCTCGCTCGCTCTCCCCCTCGCCGGCCCCTGGCAACTGCTCGCGCAGTCCACCCGGGCGGCGCAGAACAAAGCGGCTCTCCCGCCACCGGCGACCTTTTCACCCGAAGACGAGCAACTGCTCGACCAACTGGAGCGCGCCAGCTTCCTCTTCTTCTGGGAGCAAACCAATCCCCAGACCGGCCTCATCAAAGACCGCTGCAACACCCACATCAACGACACCGGCGTGGTGGGCAGCATCGCGTCGACGGGGTTCGGTCTCAGCGCCATCTGCATCGCGGATATGCGCGGCTACCTGCCCTATGAAGACGCGCGTGCACGCGTGCTGGCCACCCTCACCTTCCTCTGGAGAACCCTGCCCACCCACCGCGGCTTCTTCTATCACTTCGCCAACATCAACACCGGCGAACGGCTGTGGGACTCGGAAGTCTCTTCCGTCGATACCGCGATCCTGCTCTGCGGTATCCTGACCTGCCGCCAGCACTTCAATGACAAAGCCATCGACGAACTGGCCCATCAGATCTTCAACCGCGTCGACTGGACCTGGCTCTCCGAAGACACCGCGCTGCTGACGCAGGGCTGGACACCTGAATTCGGTTTCCTGCCCTACAAGTGGGACTACTACAGCGAGCTGATGATGATCTATCTGCTCGGCATGGGCTCGGGCTCGCACCCGCTGCACCCGGATGCCTGGAACGCCTGGAAGAGGACCATCTTCGAATACGATGGTCTGCGCTACATCGGCTCCTTCGCGCCCCTCTTCGTGCATCAGTACTCGCAGGCATGGTTTGATTTCCGCCACAAACGGGACAAGTACGCCGACTACTTTCACAACTCGGCCATCGCGACGGATGTACATCGTCGATTTTGTATTGAGCTCAGCAGGAACTTTCCGGATTACAGCGACGATCTCTGGGGCATCACCGCCTCCGACTCCGACAAAGGCTATGTAATCTGGGGCGGGCCGCCTGCCATGGGGCCGATCGACGGCACCGTCGTCCCGGCTGCCTCCGGCGGTTCCCTGCCGTTTCTGCCGGAAAGCTGCCTGCGCGTGCTTAAGAACATCCGAGCCCGCTATCCCCGGGCCTGGAGCCGTTACGGCTTCGTCGACGCCTTCAACCCCCTCAAGCAGTGGTACGACACCGACATCGTCGGCATCGACACCGGCATCACCATGTTGATGATTGAAAACACGCGTTCCGCCTTTGTCTGGGAAACCTTCATGAGGAACCCTGAAGCGCAGCGGGGCATGGCCTTCGCCGGCTTCACCAGCTACAACCCAGGCACCTGAGCTAAGCCGAAATCTTGCTCGCCAGATGGGGAAACGACTGCTTGATTTTGCCGAGTAAGGTGGCGGCGTCCCCATTTTCTAAACCTGTCAACACCGAGATGGCAAGCTTCCGGTTGGTGAGCATGAGTCGAAGACTGGGTTCGCCGCGGTAGACATAGCCCACATAGACAATTTTTTGGATGTCGTGGACGGGATAACTGCGGACCCTGCGCCAGCCGCACAGCTTCGACGTGGCGGTGACCGAAGCAAGATTGAAATCAACTTCCTGCCGCCCAAACAAGTTCCAGAAGAATAGCCAGAAATAGAACGCCCCCAGCGACAGGCCCAAAAGGGCAAACCATGCGGAATGGTGCAGGCTCGCAACCGCCCCGAGAAGCCGCAGTGCGGTCACCAGTACGCAGAACGGGGTCATCAGCATGATCCACAGGCTGCGCCTGGGCCCCACCGCCACCCGGATATCCGACGGATCATCAACTATCTTGCAGCGCGTCGCCATCGAGACGCAGCCTAGTTCATTCCCGTCCGCGCCACTATTCCACTTTGAGGGTAAGCGGACCTTTCAGTCACTGGTTACTCCGCGCCAATCGATCTGGCGCTTGTCAGCTTAACCAGACTTCTTTACCCTTTTGAGGTCATACTCCAAGGGAGATCCCTGTGCGTCAGCGCTCCTGCTCCTCGCCGTTGGTTGTTCTTCTAGCCGTTTTCGCCACTCTCCTCCCCGCGCCTGCTCCTGGACAAACCGCACCCCCCGCTGACAGCGCCCCAAAGGTCTTCAAGACCAACGCGCGCATCGTCGTACTTGACGTCGTGGTCACCGCGAAGAACCACCACCCGGTCCAGGGTCTGCACAAAGAGGACTTTCTCCTTTCGGAAAACGGAAAACCGCAGACCATCACTTACTTCGAAGAGCACACCGGGGCCGAGCCGCAGCCGGTGAAGCTGCCCGATCTGCCGCCTGACGTCTTCACCAATATTCCCCAGGTCAAGCCAAGCGACGCGCTGACCGTTCTGTTGCTCGACTCGCTCAACACCCCGCTTACCGACCAGAGCCGGGTTCGCGCGCAGGTCATCAAGTACCTCAAGAAACCGCAGCCAGGGCAACGAATGGCGATCTTTACGCTCGGCTCGAAGCTGCGTATGGTGCAGGGCTTTACCGACGATCCAGCTTTGTTGACGGCAGCCGTCAACAACAAGAAAAAGGAAACCCAGGCTTCGCCCCTGCTACAGACCAGCCCGGAAAAGGGCGCCGATCAGGAACCGGTCGCGGCCGCGGCCGTGTATGAACCCGACGTAGCGGCGCAAATGCAGCAATTTTTGGCCGATCAAGGTTCCGTCCGCAACGACATCCGCGTGAAGCTGACGCTCGACAGCTTTCAGCAGCTGGCGCACTATCTCGCTGGTATTCCGGGCCGTAAGAATGTGGTCTGGTTCGCCGGCGCCTTTCCCGTAGCGATCTTTCCCAATCCTGACCTTCCCAATGCCTTTGGCGCGCAGTCCGACAATCAAGCGGCTGTGAAAAAGACGGATGCGCTCCTCGCCTCCGCCCAGGTTGCCCTCTATCCCGTCGCCGCCGAGGGCGTGGCCACCGACTCTATTTATAGTGCCGGCGCCGAGACCAGGTTAGTGACCAAATCTCAACTGTCCCGGCCCCAGCAGGAAGCCCAGGAGCGGAATGCCGACCACGCAACCATGGATGTGATTGCCAAAGAGACCGGCGGAGCGGCCATCTATAACACCAATGGCTTGAGCAATGCGATCGAGCGTGCGACCGAGAATGGATCGTATTTTTACACGCTTACCTACACCACCACCAACGCGGCCACCGATGGCCAGTTCCGCAAGATTGCTGTCAAGCTGGCCAACGGCGGCGGCTACCTGCTCGCGTATCGCCAGGGTTACTATGCTGACGACGCCAACACCGCCAAGGCAACCGTAGCCGCCCCCGCCCGCAAAACGTCGGAAGACAGGCTATCGCCTTTCCTTCTGCCGGGGCGGATGGCTTCGACCCAGATACCTCTTACCCTGCGGGTCGTGCGCAGCGCTGCTCCGCCTCGCGTCGGGACAACCACCTCCAGTCAAGGGGGAGATAATCCTAACCTGAAGGGTCCGCTTATGCGTTACAGCGTGGACTTCATGGTGCCCGCGCGCGGCCTGGAATTTGATCCGGATGCCAACGGCAACCATCATGTCAGCGTGGAAGCCGCGCTGATTGTCTACAGCCAAAAGGGCGAGCCGATCAACTGGATGTTCCGACAGATCAACCTGAATCTCGGCCCAGCGCGCTACCAGGCGGCGCAGACCACCGGTGTCAATCTCTTTCTCGAGATCGACGCGCCGGCGGAAGCCGCCACCTTGCGCAGCGGCGTCTACGACCTGAACGCCAACCTGGCCGGCACTCTGCAACTGCCACTGAGCAAGATTGTTGACGCCAACACCACAGCGAATGCGAAGTAAGGCTGCAAAAAAGCCCTGAGCCCTAATTACAAACCGAATCTTTCGCCACCCGTTTTAGCCCCTGCGGCACTATCATTTCAGCTGTCACCATCCACCCAGCGATGGATACAAACCTCAAACCAGCGGCCGACAACAACACGGCCGTTCCTCGCTACTGTTTCCTCTAAGGTCGCGACAGCAGATTTTGAACACAACGGAATCTGCACCGCTACTCCAGATCTAACCTTCGAGGCCAATCGATGAAAGCAGCACTACGCCCGGCACTTCTCCGTGCCGGCTATGTCGTCCTAGCAATCGCATGCAGCGTCTCTGCATATGCGCAGGATGCAACCGGCGCTCTCGAAGGCCGCCTTACCGATGCCAGCGGAGCGGTCGTGGCCAAGGCAACCGTCGAACTCAAGAACAACGCAACCAACGCCACCCGTAACCAAACCTCAGACAGCGACGGTCTTTACCGCTTCGTGCAGCTGAGTGTCGGCCAATACACCCTCTCCGTCGAAGCGGCCGGCTTTGCCCGGGTGGCGCAGACCGGCATCGACATCACGGTGAGCCAGACCAGCCGTCTCGACATCCAGCTGGCTCTGGCTTCGGTGACGCAATCGCTGGTCGTTAGCGATGCCCCGCCGGCAATTGATACTTCGACGAATACCTTAGGCAAAGTCGTCAGCGGCCGGGAAGTACTGGACCTGCCGCTCAACGGACGCAACTTCGCGCAACTGGGTTTGCTGCAAACCGGCGTAGCGCCGCTTTCCTCAGGTGTCACCACCGAGGGAGGCTCGCTGCGCCAGGGCCAATCCTACGCAGTGAATGGTCAGCGCCCCGAGGGCAATAACTTTCTGCTCGACGGGGCGCAAAACGTCAATCGCATGGACGGAGGATATGCCCTCAAGATCCCCATCGACGCCATCGCCGAGTTTCGCATCCTGACCAACACGGCGCCGCCGGAGTACGGGGGCAACACCGGTTCGACCACCAGCGTAGTGACCCGCGCGGGCGGCAATGAGCTGCACGGTACGCTCTATGAGTTCTTCCGCAACGACGCGCTCGACACCCGTAACTACTTCTCCTCCGCAGTCGAGCCGCTTAAGCAAAATCAGTTTGGCGCCACCGCGGGCGGCCCCATTCGCAGGGATCGACTCTTCGTCTTTTCTTACTACGAGGGCTTCCGCAATCGCCAGGGCATCACGACTTCGGCGGTTGTCCCGACCGCCGCCGAGCAAAAAGGCGACTTCTCCGGCATCGGCCATCCGCTCATCAACTTTGCCGCCGGCGGCGTGCCTTACCCCAACAACCAACTGCCGCAGTCGCAGTTCAACCCCGTCGCCGTCAACGCCGCTGCGCTCTATCCCAATGGCAATGTGAGCCCGTCGGTCTATAACGCCACCGTCGTCGGCACCAATGATGACGACCAGACCGGCATCCGCTTCGACTTCCACCAGAACGACCGGAGCCAGTACTTCACTCGCTACTCCTACTTCACGGGCTATAACATCAATCCCGTTTCCGTGCGCGGCTCCGACCTGCCCGGCTACCCCACGCGCGACGACTTTGCCGCGCATTCCTTCGTCGCCGCCAATACCTACCTGGTGTCCTCCAAAGTGACCAATGCGGTCGAAGGATCGTTCTTCCGCTACGTGTTCCTGTTTGACCAGCGGCTCAACAAGACTCCACCCCGGGCGCTCGGCTTCAACTACGATCCCGCTTCGCAAATAGGCCAGGGTCCGCCGTTTTTTAACCTTAGCGGATACTCGCCCGTCGGCGGAGCCATCACCGGCCCGCGCACCTCGACCCAGAACACGTATGAGGTGCATGACGGGCTTTCCCAACTACGCGGCAATCACGGAATCAAAGTGGGCGGTGAGTTCCGCCGTAACCAACTGAATCTCTTTCAATCGATTGCGCCCAATGCGTTCTTCATCTTCGCTTCGTCATTCCCCACCAACGACGCCTTTGCCAACCTGCTGTTAGGCAGCCCGGTTGTTTTTTATCAGGGCCTGGGCGACTTTACCCGCTACGTGCGCAATTGGGGAGCAGGCTTCTACTTCCAGGACGAATGGCATGCGAAGAGCCGCTTCACGGTGAACTATGGCCTGCGCTACGAAATCATCAATCCCAACACGGAGACGCGTAATCGCCTCAACGCCTTCCTACCCGGCGTGCAGTCTCACGTCATGCCGACCGCACCCGTTGGCCTGCTCTTCCCTGGCGATCCGGGCATCCCGCGCGGCATTGCCTCGACGGATTACCGCGGCTTCATGCCGCGTGTCGGCTTCGTCTGGGATCCCACCGGCAAAGGCCAATGGTCGGTGCGTTCGTCTTATGGCATCTTCTACGATCCCTTCGCCAACGGCATGGGCGTCACTTCGCAAGGACCAGTCAGTTCTCTGCCCTGGGCACAATTTGTAGAAATCACGCCGCCTACGCTCAACTTCGCTTCGCCCTACACGAACGTGCCTCTTCCCAAGGCAAATACCTTTGTCAATCCCTCGACGCCGTTTGTCATCGACACCCATGCCCGCCCCACCAACGCGCAGGATTGGAATCTCTCGGTGCAACGGGAAATCTCGCGCAGCTATGTGCTCGAGGTCAGGTATGTAGGAACCAAGGGCACCCATCTTCCGCGTAACGTCGATGCCAACCCTGCCGTCTACGGTCCGGGCGCTACGGCGCAGAACGCCGATCGCCGCCGACTTTATGCCGGCTGCCCGGCCAGCCCGATTGAGCCCTGCACTTACGCCACCATCGCAGACCTTACTTACGGCCAGAACTCCACTTATCACGCGGGTCAGGTCAGCTTCTCCCGCCAGGTTTCTCACGGCCTGGGATTCAACGTTTCCTACTGGTACTCGAAGACGCTTGACTATCTCTCATCCTTGAACCTGCAAGGCGCCTCCGCCAAGGCGCTTGGCGGAGAGAACGATCTGGCTCAGGATCCCTTCAACCTCAAGGCCGAACATGGTCCGTCATTGTTCGACGCGCGCCATCGCCTGGTAGCCAGCGGCACCTGGGTTCTACCCGTCGCCCATGGCATGACAGGCTTCGCCGGGCAAGTGGTCAATGGATGGCAGTTGAATCTGATCGCCATCGCTAACTCCGCGACGCCCTTCACCGTGTATGACAGCGCGAACGTCTCGCTACAAGCCTCGGCGCCGCCCATTTCGGGATACTTCGCCAGCCGCCCCAACGTAGTCGGCAATCCGAATCGTGGCCCGCACACGATCGCACAATGGATCGATCCGGCCAACTTCCAGCGTCTTAACCCTTCCACCCAGGCCGGCCAGTTCGGAGATGCCGGCCGCAACATCGCACGCGGGCCTGACTCGGCCGATGTCGACATCTCGGCCATCAAAAATTTCCAGGTAGCCGAACGCATGGCTCTGCAGTTCCGCGCCGAATCGTTCAACGTCGCCAACCATCCCAACTTCGGTCTCCCTATCGCCGACATCGCCTCTCGGAGTTTCGGCCAGGTGCTGTTAGCGGGTCCCCCACGCCTGACGCAATTTGCCTTGAAAGTCATTTTCTAAATGGGCACACGTGAGGAGCAAATGACCTAGACGCGGAATCCAAAATCGACTATCCCGGCTGGAAGATTGTGCTTGCCGGTTTCTTCGGCGTCATGGTCAGCTTCGCGGCCGTGGTTCCCTACACCTTTGGACTGTTGCTGAAACCGCTCTCGCTTGCCTTTGGCTGGCATCGCGAAGTCATCTCCGCCGGCTTCAGTATCGCGGCATTGACGGTGGCCGCCGCCTCGCCCGGGTTGGGATTTCTACTCGACCGCTTCGGGCCACGCCGCATTATCCTTCCGTGCATAATTGTCTTTTCTGGCGCATATGCGTCGCTGGCCCTGCTAACGCCGCACTTGCTCCACTTCTACCTTGCGTTCTTCGTCATCGGCCTGGTCGGGAACGGCACCGCGTACCTCGGCTATTCGCGCGCTATCTCGACCTGGTTCGACCGCCGCCGCGGGCTGGCGCTCTCGATCATGCTGGCCGGCGGAGGGTGTGGCGCCATGATCCTGCCGGTGATCGCACAAGCCGTAATCACCCACTACGGCTGGCGCACGGCCTTTGTGGTGCTCGGCGTTCTTGCTCTCACGCTGGGCTTCCCTCTCACCGCGTGGTTTGTCCGTGAACGCCCGCTCGCGGAACAAAATGTTCACGTCTCGGTAGAGGTTGGAGAGTCCGTCAAGAAAGCTCTCAGCGGCCGTATCTTTTGGATTATCGCCGCCACCGTTTGCCTCTACGCCGTGAGCGTCAACGGAGCCATCGCCCATCTCTCGGCTCTGCTCACCGATCGTGGCGTCTCGACCCAGGGAGCGGCCTACTCAATCGCGATCATCGGCGGCACGGGCTTGATCGGCCGTATCTTAACCGGGGTCTTCCTGGACCGCTTCTTCGGGCCGCGTGTGTCGCAAACCATGTTGCTGATGACGGTAATCGGCATCGTTCTGCTTTCCGTGGCCCACACCCTGCCCGCCGGTCTCTTAGCAGCTTCCCTGATTGGCTTCAGCATGGGCAGCGAGGGTGACATCACCCCTTACCTGCTCAGCCGGTACTTCGGCCTGAAGCGTCTTTCCACGCTTTACGCGCTTACCTGGACGGCTTACGCCATCGGCGGTGCGACCGGGCCATTGATGGTCGGCCGCTTGTTTGATGCGCTTGGCTCCTATCGCGCCAGCACCTTTCAATGGCTGGCGCTGCCCGCACTGATTCCGTGCCTGTTGCTGTTTCTTTTGCCTGGTTACGAGAATCGCACCGAGATACCACAACCTTCCTTCCTCGAGCCCTTGGCTGAGGTGGGTGCTTCGCATCTAAAATGACTTCCAACCCTACAAGGAGAACTGTTCATGGCGCACATCACACTTCCAGAAGGATTACCGGGAATCTCCGGACCGATGGCTTTCCGACCCGAGACCGCCAAACCTCTGCGCGAGCTGGCGGAGGTTCTTCTGCGCGGACCCAGTTCGCTGACCAGCGGGGAACGCGAGCTGATCGCCACCTATACCTCCAGCCAGAACGACTGCTACTTCTGCCAGACCAGTCACGGCGCGGCCGCGGCGCATCACCTGGGCGGCAATCGTGAGCTGGTGGATCAGGTCAAGCGAGACTTTCTCACCGCGCCTGTTTCCGCCAAGCTTAAAACTTTGCTGACGATCGCAGGCCACGTACAGAAGGGTGGCAAGCAAGTCACCACCGAAGATATCGAGCGAGCGCGCCAGGCGGGCGCGAGCGACCTCGAAATCCACGATACCGTTTTAATCGCGGCCGCCTTCTGCATGTACAACCGCTATGTCGATGGCTTGGCGACCTGGGCTCCCAAAGACCCCGAAGCCTACACCGCAATGGGCGCAAGACTGGCAGAGCAGGGTTATCTCGCGCCAGGGCCCGCATCCGCCGAGGCCGCCCATGTCCGTTGAGACCAACCCGAGACGGCCCAAGGCTGCGAGTTACCAACCCAAGCCAGAAACGTTGGCGTTGTTGAAGGTTTCCGGCAACCCCATCAACGGTCTGGGCGAGTCCAGCGAACGCAGGCCCTCGCCATTTTTCTGGCACCCACCCGATCAGCATCCTTATGGAGAGCTGCAGACTGTCGCTCGCCAGAGCTCGCGCAAATGTCCGGGTTCGGGCCCGGCTTTTCTTGCCGCTTATAACTATCCTGAGCTTTTACCGGTAGCGGAGGCACGCAACCAATCCCCGGCTGCGCAATTGGTTGCCGAAGCCACCGCGTTCGCTCTCGCCCACGAAGCCGATGCCATTGGCATTGCGCCTATGGACCCGCTCTACGTATTCGAGGGTTACACCATCCACGAGCCCTGGGTCATCGTGCTCGCCCTGGCCCACAATTACGAGCGTCTCAAGGAAGTTCCTTCCGACGAGACCAACGGCATCGGCGTGACCGATATTGGCGACCAGTACGCTCGCGGTACTCGCGCATCTTACGGACTGGCGAACTGGATTCGCTCCCAGGGCTACAACGCCCGGCCCTATCCCGGACCCTCCGCCGAGGCGCTCCTGCTGATCCCGCCGGCCATCGCCTCGGGCCTGGGCGAGCTGGGCAAGCACGGCTCACTTATCTCCCGACAATTCGGATCGGGGGTGCGTCTCGCCGGCGTCACCACCGACATGCCCCTGGTTGCCACCCAACCCGACCGTTTCGGCGGCGACGAATTCTGCAAGACGTGCCAGGTCTGCACCAACGCCTGCCCGCCTGCGGCGATCTCCGAACACAAGCAGCTGGTGCGCGGGGTCGAGCGCTGGTATGTGGACTTCGATAAATGCATCCCATACTTTGCCGAGTCGGCTTCCTGTGGCATCTGCATCGCAGTCTGCCCCTGGACCCGGCCGAATGTCCGTCCCAAGCTTCTCGCCACCATGGCGAGGAGGCTTGATCTCGAGCCGCCCGTCAGTTAGCTGCCATGGGATGGCACACTTAGGATGCCGTGCTATCCAATTGATAAGATCCACTTAACACAGCCCAGAAAGATGAAAATCTGCTTACCTGCGTCTTATGTATGTGGATAACCTGCTACTTCCATAATCAATCTCGTTGTCGCTATAATCCACACGCCCATGCAGGAGTGCTTCTCTAACCTCCTTCCCCGATAGCGCTGTTTCTCGTGCGTGGAAGACAAATGAGGAGGATCCATGTTTAGTTTGGGTAACACTGGGATTTCAGGCAAGCTCCTGAAATCCATTCTCTGCCTTGCACTCGCTCTTTCACCCCTTGCCCTCACCGCGCAAAGTTGTGTGCTCAACCCCAGCCAATTCGCTTATGTAGCCAATCAAAACAAAGGCACGATCTCCGGCTACGTGCTCAATCCCACGAACGGCAAATTGAGTTCCCTCACCGGATCGCCCTTTTCCACCGGTATTGACAGCATGGTCTCCCTGGCAGTTGACCCGACCAGCAGCTTTCTCTATGTGATCTATTCGGGTAGCAATAAGAATGTCGAGGGCTTTACCATCAATTGCGTGACCGGCAAACTGAGCCCCATGGCGGGCTCTCCCTTCTCCGCCGGGTTCTCTCCCAGCGCTCTGACCATTGACCCCTCCGGCAGGTTCGTTTATTTCGCCGGGGGAAACGAGGTATCCGCTTTCAAGATCACTCCCGGCACCGGGCAGTTAGTGGCTGTCTCGTCTTATCCTGCAGGCAGCTCTGCCAACGCCGTTACCGTGGACCCGCTGGGCAAATTTGTCTATGTCACCAACCAGGCCTCGAATAACATCTCCGGCTATAGCATCAACTCGCTAACCGGGGCCCTGACCCAAATCACCGGTTCGCCGTTCCCAACCGGAACCTCCCCTGCAAGCGTAGCGGTGGATCCCGCTGAAAGATTCTTATACGTCGCGAGCCCGGGTTCCAGTGACGTTTGGGGATACACCATCAATCCAACCACCGGTGCGCTTAGCACGCTTGCCACGTCGCCCTTCTCTACTGGGGGAACCGTTGTGCGCTCAGTAACCGTTGATCCAACCGGAGCTTATGTTTACGTGTGTGGTTATGGCGGCATCTTCTCCTACTCCATTAATCAGAGCAGCCAAGCCCTCGGAACCACTTATCCCCCGTTGCAATTATATGGGCAGCTCACGTTGATCAAGGGCTCGCCGTTCGGGGAAGGTGCCCCAAACTCCGCGGCCGTCGACTATACCGGAACATTCCTCTACACGACTGACGATTCGTTTCCTGTGCTTTCGGCCTACACGCTCAGCGGCGGCGTGCTGACGCCTTCGACCACCCCACCCACCGCAGACGACACCGGAGCGCTCAACGTTGCCCTGGCTCGTCCGCAGACGGTGCCAGCGTTCACGGCGACCAGGGTTGCCCTCCCCAATGGCTTCGGAACTCCGACCGCGGTGACGGCGATTGGGGTCAATGACAACGGGGCGGTCATTGGCAACGCCCAGTTCCAGGATGCCGGATTCTTCGAGCAGGGCTTCCTCTCCACGGCAACCACGTCGATCACGCTCGCCCTGAGCAACGTGGGCGGCGTGTACGGCCTGAACGATGCAGGACAAGTCGTGGGACAGAGCTATACCAGCCCCGGTTCCCCGTTCCAAACTCCGGAACAGGCTTTCTTGTATAGCTCAAGTAATAACAAAATCGTTGATCTGGACACCGTAACGGGCAGGCAGAGCGCAGCCCTGGCCATCAACAACGCAGGACAGATCACCGGATCGCTTTCCACCGGAGCCTGCGTGCCCCCCTTTAACGCGCCGCCAGGATGCCAGGGAAATACCCATGCCTTCGTCGACTTCGGATCTGGCCTGTTAGATATCGGTACCCTGGGGGGCGCCACCAGCGCAGGCACAAGCATTGACAACCTGGGTATCGTGGTCGGAATCAGTGCGACGGCCAGCGGCGCGAATCACCTCTTCTCGTATTTCCGGGGCCACATGTATGACTTAGGCACAGTTGCCGGAGTATCCTTCGGCAACGCGATCGTCAACGACCTGGGTGAAATCCTGGCAACCAGTTTTGGCCCGGGAGCGACGAGCGTCAGTTATCTCTGGCGTAACAATGTCTTCACGAAGCTTTCATTCGTGGGGGCGGGCATTAATAACAGGACCGAAATCGTGGGGGCCCAAACCGCAGTCACGGCAGGCAGCCGCGCCTGGTTTTACTACAATGGGGCTTCCATCGACCTGAACGAACTGGTCGCTCCAGGTCTCCCTCTCTTTACCTCGGCAAACGGAATCAGCAACAATGGCAAGATCCTGGTTACTGGCTTGAACGGGCAACTCTACGTCCTTACGCCAAAATGATCTCACTCTCATCTACAACCGAGGCGCGGCGCGAAGGGATGCGCGCCTCGGTTGCAATCTCGCCCAGCGCTACAACAATCAGCAGCTCTGACCAGACAAGCAATCGAAGAGACAAATTTGTCATCCCGAGGAGCCGACTTGCATGGCGGCAAGTCAAGGATGGAATGAACGAGCGAAGCGATCTGCCTTTTGGCCTCGCCCCTCAAGCAAATTTGTCATCGTGTCCCCCAAACAAATTTGTCATCCCGACCGTAGCGTACCCGAATTCCTGTTTCGCTACGTCAGACAGGTCCACGTGTGCGGTCTTCGTTAAGGAAGACCGCATGAACTTTGCCAGCGCCACCAGCCTCGACAGGAATTCGGGGGTAGCGAAGCGGAGGGATCTGCTGTGCGCCTTTCCCCCAAACCAAGGCCCCACGAGTGAGCTCGCAAATCCAGCCCCAGCCATTTTGTTCATTAGGAGGAGCTGACTGGCCTGGTGGCAAGTTAAGGGAGGAATGAACGCGGAGAGCGCTTGCTTTTAAGCCCGTCCCTCAAGCAAATCTTTAAGCCCGTCCCCCAAACAAATTTGTCATCCCGACCGTAGCGTACCCGAATTCCTGTTTCGCTACGTCAGACAGGTCCACGTGTGCGGTCTTCGTTAAGGAAGACCGCATGAACTTTGCCAGCGCCACCAGCCTCGACAGGAATTCGGGGGTAGCGAAGCGGAGGGATCTGCTGTGCGCCTTTCCCCCAAACCAAGGCCCACGAGTGAGCTCGCAAATCAGCCCCAGCCATTTTGTTCAGCGGGAGCAACGCCGAGGGATCTGCTGTGCCCCTTTCCCCCAAACCAAGGCCCCACGAGTGAGCTCGCAAACCCTGCCTCGCCGTTTGTCCGTTACGCCGGGTTCGTTTCCAATTCCGGCTGGCGGTGGCCGCTGGTCAGGGCGCCCGCATCGGGAGGCAGATCAAGGCTGTTGCACACCGGACCGAGCGCCAGGACCGCCATGAAGAGAATCGCAACATGGAAATCGCGCAGTTGCGGCAGGGCCGCCGAGTGGCCGCGCGCATGAGCGACCAGGCGCAGAGTAATGGCGCCCACCGCTACCCCCATCCCCATGCTGAGCTGCATCACCGCGCTGAGAAATCCGTTGGCACGGCTCATGCGGCCGGATGGCACCTCAGAATAAGCCAGCGTCGTCATGCAGGTGAACTGCATAGACCGGAAAGCACCGTGGCAATACAGGATCAGCACCACCAGAATCACCGCTGTTGCCGGGCTAAGCAGCGCGCAAAGAGCCATCGACAGGGCGGTAATGATTCCATTTACGATCAGAATGCGCCGGAACCCGAACCGCCGCAGCGCCTGAATAACAAACGCTTTCATGCTGAGATCACCGGCGAACAACGCCAGCAAATAAAGCCCGGAATGAAAAGCATTCAACCCAAAGGCAATCTGAAACATCAACGGTAGCAGAAAGGGCAACACCGAGACCGCGATGCGAAAGGCGCTGGCGCCATACACAGAAAGCGAGTAGGTCTTGAGTTTCATCGACTCGAGATCGATCAGCGAAGTTGCTGGGTTACGATGCGCCGCGAAGATGGCGGCGGCTCCGCTGAGCAGGCTCAGCCCCAGAATCACCCCGGGCAGCTGCCACTGCACACCCTCACTCCCCAGCTTCTCCATGCCATAGACAGCGCCGGCCGACGCGCAGCCGGCGAGCACAAAGGTGAGCCAGTCGAACGGGTGCCGTTCGCCCATGCGCACGTTCTCCACCCCTAACAGCGTCAGCACCAGGGCAACCATACCAATGGGGAGATTGAGAAAAAAGATCCAGTGCCAGCTGAAATAGGTAGTGATGAAGCCGCCCAGCGGTGGCCCCACGACCAGTGCCGTCAACCCTGGCCAGGTGATGTAAGCAATCGCCTCGGTCAGCTTTTCTTTGGGCGTGTTGCGTAAGACAATCAGGCGGCCAACCGGTACCATCATCGCGCCGCCCACGCCCTGCAGAATGCGCATAAGCGTGAACTGCGTCAGGGTATGCGACGCAGCACAAAGCAACGACGCCAGCGTAAACGTGGCAATGGCCGAGGCAAAGATCGAACGGGAGCCAAAACGATCTGCCAACCAGCCGCTGATGGGGATGAACACGGCCAGCGTGAGCAGGTAGGCCGTCATACCTATATTCAGGTTTACCGCGCCAACATGGAAGCTGCGCGCCATTTGCGGAAGCGCTGTGGCGATGATGGTGCCGTCCAGGTTTTCCATGAAGAAAGCACCCGCAATCAGGGTGGTTACATAGAAACCATTCTTGCTTCTGGTCTTCACAGGCAAGGGATGCGCAATACGTGTTGCAGAGCCAGGCCGCGCCCGCCGCACTGCCTCTCTGTTGACCGGAAGCGAACATGGTACGGCGACCGTATATTTCTCATCGTTCCAGTCTACGAAAAGGGAGCGAGCACTCCCCGGGCGCCCGTGGCAGGGCTACAACTTTCGTTCAGGGAATTTCTATGCCACTTAGTCCGGCTCTGCGTTCAAACGCCTGAATGAGAGAACCGAGGCTGCGTTCCCCGCCGATCTCTGAGCGGAGTTCACTCACCACCGGCGTCGGCGGAACCGCCACAGCCCGTTCCTGAACCTTGCGCGCCTCGATCGCCGAAACGGCAACTGGGCCCGTCGGCACTGAACCGCTCAAGGCCGCGGCAGATTTGCCGCCCTTGTCGGTCTGTAGCTGTCGCCGTTCCATGCGACGCCTGGGGGGCACTCGATGTATCTGCGGCTCCAGCTTCGGCTGCAGCGCAGGCGCGGCGACGACGGCCTGCAGAGGAACGCTGGCCACCGGCGCTGCGACCGCCGGAGCGGTTTGCTTACGGCTCTTGCGTGGATGGGCTGCAGGGACGGGCGCAGGAAGTTTCGTGGTTACCTTCCTGATCGTACTGTTCTGCAAAATCCGTGGGGAACTTTTAAGCGCTGCTGCTAAAAAATCCCGGGCGCGTTCCAGGCGTTTTAATTCAGCATCAAGTTGAGCGATGATCTCTGTCCGTGTCATGCAGAATCATTCTATCGCCCCCGCGAGGAATCTGCCGTCCATCGCCCTGTGGGAATTGACGTCGTCATGAAACGGCCGGTCCTATTCACAGCGGATGGCGTCCATCGGCTCAATTCGAGCCGCGCGCAGCGCCGGCAAGAGCGAGGCCAAGCTGGCGATCAGGGTCAAGGCCGCGACCGAACCGGCCAGCACCCAGGGATCGCGCGGAGACGTCCCGTACAAGAAACTGGCCAGAGCCCGAGAGGCCAGCAGCGCAGATCCCAGGCCGGCGCCTACCCCGGCGGCGGCGACCACGGCATTCTCGCCGAACACCATCACCAGCACGCGCGCGCGCTGTGCCCCCAGCGCCATGCGGATGCCAATCTCGCTGGTGCGCCGCGCGGTCGTGTAAGCCAGCGTTCCATACAAACCGATGGCCGTTACCAGCAGTGCACATCCAGCAAAGAAAAAAGCAAGCACCGCCATCATGCGCTCGGTACCGATCGATTCGTTCAATATCTCGTCCATGGTACTGAAGGTGGGCGCAGGAATGGTGGGCGCCAGCCGCGCCGCCAGGGCGCGTGCTGCGGCAGCTAGCGCCACATGCGATCCCTCTACCCGCACCACAGCGCTCAACGACGGTTTCTTCTGCTCATCCTGCAAGATCGGCACGTAGGCGGAAGGTGGGGCGGGATCGCGCATTTCCCGGTATTTGGTGTCGCCGACGACGGCAACCACCTGGTACGCTTTGACGACTGTCGGGTCATTATCATTCATGACCTGTTGACCCAGCGCCTGCCGGCCCGGGAAAAGTAGCCGCGCCGCCGACTGGTTGAGAATGATCTTGAGCCCGGAAGCATTGCTGTCGGCCCAGCTGAACTCCCTGCCCTGGTAAAGCGGAATGCGCATGGTGGCGAAGTAATCGGGCGCGACGCTATTCATATAGATCAAATGGGGATCGGCGCCCGGCGCGCCATACCTTCCGTTCCAGCCGCGATGGGCCAGCGGCACAATGAACTGGAAGCTCACACTCTTGACGCCGGGCTGATGGCGCAAACCCTCGCCCAGTGCCTGGTATTGGCGCATCAAGGCATCACCTTCGAGCGGCTGCTTATCCATATTGAACGCGATGTTGACCAGGCCTTTGGGATCAAACCCTACGCCCGACCGGAATAGCTTGACCAGGCTTGTCATCAACAACCCGGCGCCTACCACCAACACCAGGGCGAGCGCCACCTGAGATGCCAGCAGGATGCGGGGCAGCAGTTTGCGCTTCGCCTGCATTCGCCGCCCATGCTGGCCGTCTTTTATGTGGTCATCCAGATTACCCGCGGTAGCCTGCAACGCAGGCAGCAACCCGATCAACACTGAGGCAATCACGGCAATCCCGGCCGCAAAAACAAACACCCGCCCATCGAGCGATGTGTCCAGCTGAACGCCGGCGTTGCCGCTGATCAGCAGCTCGGCAAGCGAACGACTGATCAGCGACGCGACCGTCATCCCCGCCGCCGTACCCAGAATCGCGAGCAGCAGGCTTTCCGCGAGCATTTGCTGAATCAGCCGCCGCCGTGTCGCGCCGATCGCCAGCCGCGTCGCCAACTCCCGTTCCCGGGCGGCGCCGCGCGCCATCAGCAGGCTCGCCAGGTTCAAGCAGGCCAACAACAAAATTCCTCCGCACATGAAAAACATGGCGACCAATGGCTTGCGAAAAACCAACCGCGCGGAGGTAAATCCGCGCGCGCCCGGCTCCGCTACAAAGTGGAAATGCCCTTTCTCTTCGTCGGCAAGATAGCTGGCGTCGGTCGTGGCCTCATGGAGAATGGGTCCGGAAATAGTGGCCAGTGACGCGTTAGCCTGCTGCAACGTAACCCCAGCTTGCAGCCGCGCCCCCACCGTCAACCACCAGGCATGAATGCCGTCATCGATATGGTTGCGCGGCGCATCGATAATGGGATCTGCCGAAAGCGGTGCGAAGATCTGTGGCCTGCTGGTTGGATCGGCCCCAATAAATTGCTTAGGCATCACCCCCACCACGGTAAACGGCACATTGGCGATCACCAGCTTACGCCCCACCACGTCAGCAGCGCGGTTGAACCAGGTTTGCCAGAACCGTTCACTGATCACCACCGCCAGACCGGCCGGGCTGCCACCCCTGTGGTCATCGGCGGGCGTGAGATAGCGGCCCAGCAAGGGCGGCGTCTCGAGCGCCTGGAAAAATTGCCCGCTGACCAACATCCCACGGATATTCTCGTTGCCCGATGGTCCTTTTACTTGCAGCAGGTCTGAGTTGTAGGCGAACACCTCGGAGAAAACGTCATGCCTGTTTTCAAGGCTACGGAAGAACGGGGTGCAGAACTCGTAGTTGGGCGCAGGGCCACCCTCCTCAATGCGCAGCACCGCCAATTGCTCGCTATGCGCCACGGGCAGGGGCCGCAGCAGCAGACTATTGATCAGGGAAAAGACGGCCGTGTTTGCGCCCACGCCCAACGCCAGCGTCAGCAGAGCAACCGCGGTGAACCCGGGTGATTTTTTCAGCAACCGTAGTGAAAAGCTCAGATCGCGGACAAAGTTTTCCAACGTCTGAAATTGCCACAGCTCACGCAGGCGTTCATGCCAGCGCGCATCGTTGCCAAATGCCTGCCTCGCCGCCCGCTCTACCTCCGCCGGTGGAGTACCTTGTCGCAACAGTCGTTGCCGCAACATCGCCTGGTGAAAGTCCAACTCTTCGGCCAACTCGCGATCCATGCGGCGGCGAGTGAACAGCGATCTTATGCGCAGCAAAATGGCGTGCATATGTTGTCACCTCAGGAGGTTTGCATCACAAACGCAACTGCCGCTGAGAGGCGCGCCCAGCGCTGCGATTCTGCGTTCAGACGCTTTTTACCGGCTGCCGTCAGCTGATAGAACTTTGCCCGGCGGTTATTTTCAGATGCGCCCCACTCGGCCTGCAGCAGGCCGCGCAATTGCAGCCGATGCAGAGCCGGGTACAGTGCGCCCTCTTCCACCCTGAGCACCTGCTGCGAAGTTTGCTCAACCCACTCCGCCACCGCGTAGCCGTGCATGGGCCCACGCGCCAATGCTTTCAAAATAAGCATTTCCAGCGTTCCCTGGATGAGCTCTCCATTGACATTGCTTTCTTCCCTAATCATCTTAGGGGAAGAGTATGCAAGCAGGCACTGACTGTCAAGTGAACGGCAATTATCCCACCAAGCAACAACACAAGCCTCAGTCCCGCAGGGACGGCTGAAAGTAGCCCTGGATGAAATCCTGGGTAAACAAAGACAAAACAGAGCAGTCCCGAAAGGACGGCTGATGTCAGTCCCGCAGGGACGACTGAAACTAGCCAGGATGAAATCCTGGGTAAACAAAGACAAAACAGAGCAGTCCCGAAGGGACGGCTGATGATTTCCCCAGGATGGAATCCTGGGAAGACTACTCCGTCAACAATGGTTGAGGGAAAAAGGACTTCGTCCTTCCCACTTCGTCCGTCCCTACGGGGCTGCTTTGTTTTGCTTTCCTCACCCTGGATTTCATCCTGGGCTGCGTTCAGTCGTCCCTGCGGGACTGGGGCGCCGGCCTGGTTGGCAAATATACTGGACGTGATTAACAACGCACTACACTGGTTCCACCTCATCGATCGGCTCTTCGCCTACAAGACCTTCACAACCACCACCGTCAGATCGTCCACCTGCTTCTTCGTACCGGCAAAAGCAGAGACCGCCTCCGACACCTGGGCAACCAGCGCCGAGGCCGATTCCGTTTCATGCCTCTGAATCGTTGCCTGCAAACGCTCGAGTGAAAATTCCTCACCCAACTCGTTCTCCTGCTCGGTCACACCATCGGTGAAGAGCGTCAGGATGTCGCCCTGCTCCAGCGAGAGCACGGTATCGGCGAACTGCGCGCCCGGCAAAATGCCCATGATGGGGCCGCCACCCGCTTCCAGCATCCAGGTTTCGCCGGTCTTCGGCCGAGCCAGCAGGGGCGGATTGTGGCCGCCGTTGGCATACTGCATTGTTTTTCCCGCCTGATCGAAACGCGCATAAAACATAGTCACGAAGGTTGCACTATTGGTAATCTGCCGCAATACGTCATCGAGGTCTTTGAGAATCTCCGCCGGTCCACTCAACTCGCGGGCGCGCAGGCGCAAGGCCACGGCCAGGGATGGCATCAGCAAAGACGCCGCCGCGCCGTGACCCGAAACGTCGGCGATCACCACGTCTACGACATTCTCAGAAATTGCAAAAAAATCGTAGTAGTCCCCACCCAGCAGCTGCGCCGTCTGCATGGCTGCAGCGAGCTCAAGTGCGGACAGCACGGGCGGCCGGGGTAACACCCGCCGCTGCACCTGCGCGGCCAGCACCAGGTCATGCTCATACTCATCCCGCTGTCTCCGCACCTCGGCGGACAGGCGTTCGCGTTGCCTGGCGATTTGCGTCACCAGAAAACTTACGACCAAAAAACCCGCCAGGGCTATTCCGTCGCGGATAGTCCTGACGGAACGGGTATCGGAGACCGGGCCAAAGACGTCTTGCAATACCGCGCACCCAACGGCCAGCGCCACCGTTACCGGCAGCGGATTCACCAGCGCGCTGAGCGCGATCGGGAGCACGTACAGGTAGCCCAGCGAGACATTCGATACCACGACCCAGTCGGTATAACCGACTGCAGCCATGGCCAGAAAAACGACAAAGTTCAGCTGGCCAGTGATGCGATTCTCTTCTCTGGTGAAGAACCGCTTGTCGTCGCTGCTCCGGTTACGTTCCATAAGCGCCGTCCCTGGCTACGGATTACCCCGGGCATGGGGCGTTAATTTACGAATGAGAAATTCCTGAAAGATATTACCCACTCCCGAACCTCCGATACCAACGAATGTATTTTCGAACGTAAGCCACGCGCCATTGCGGCTACTCGCGGGATAATACAGGTTCGAGATGCCTCCCGACGCGAGACTGCCCAGGATCCCTGAGTAGTCCGCCTGCCAGTGGCCATTGTCGCCTTTGCAGATGACCGCGTTCGCCAGGGCATACAGAGTGCGTGATCGCGTGCTGCCGGTGCCCTTGTAGAAATAGCGTGGGTCCTGTTTGAACAAGATGGGCAGGATCGCGCCCCCAACCATGGTGCCAACAAACGCGTCGGCATAGGAGGCGCCATAGCGCTTGGCGTATCCCTCGGTGCCCTGTCCATAACCCCTGTAGATGTTCTGCGCCTGTTCGATGCCTGCAATCACCCCGCTGGCGGCAAAAGTGACCGGGTCCACCGTGGTCTTCCAGGCCAGCTCAAATTTCTGCTTGGGGCGAAGGGGCAGCGCGTTTGCATCGTACGTGACATAGAAGTTCGGAATAACCCCCAATACTCGCTGCGTCTCTTCCACCCGCACCTGCTCTTCTGCAAGTTCGTAATTGGTAACACTCACCTGCACCTCGGTGGTCTTGCGGGCCACGGGTAACTTAACCTCCGACATATCGAGCCACTCCCCCAGATGCAGAATGCCGGTTCGATTCTGCGTGGCAAACCCCTCGGCTGTGATGGTGAGTTGGAAGGGACCAGCAGCGACGCCGAGAAAAACGAAATGCCCTGCCTGATCGGAGACGACTTCCTGGCTGACCGGCTGCCCCTCCCGCTCGAGTTTCACCTGTGCGCCTACGACAAAGTTTCCGTTCTGGTCGACCACGGTTCCACGAATAGTGCCCAGCGCAGAATCGGCATCCTGACCGGCCGCGAAACCCATCCTCGGCGCGTCAGGCAAGGCGGTGGCCGGCTCTGACCGTGCCGGGCCGGCGAGGCTGCACAGCAGCGCACATAGAAACCCATGCCGTATCGCTTTTTGGCGGAAATTGGCGCTGTTTGCCATCTATCTGCAGCATAGAGGGTAGCGGCTCCTTCGCGCGCAGCTGTTAAGGCAGATTCTTGTTTCGGGAATCCTTCATAATAAATAGGGAAAGGATGTATGTGTTCAGCATGACAAAAATCGCGCAGCTCAGCTCCGAGGGTATGACCGCAGCCAGCCACCAACTCCAGCAGGATTACGATGCGTTCAAGGCAAAAGGGCTCAAGCTTGACCTGACCCGGGGCAAGCCTGCTCCGGACCAGCTGGCATTGAGCAATGCATTGCTGTCGCTGCCTGGCGGCGAGGATTATGTTGCCGAGGGTGCGGTTGATTGCCGCAACTATGGTGGCCTGCAGGGGCTGCTGGAAGTACGCCGTCTCTTCGCCTCCATGATGGGCGCACCGGCCGAGCAGATCGTCGCCGCCAATAACTCGAGCCTCGCACTGATGCACGATACCCTCGTCTATGCGCTGCTTAAAGGGACCTGCGATAGCGCAACCCCCTGGTCGCAGCAGGGCGAGATTTCGTTCCTGTGCCCGGTTCCCGGCTACGACCGGCACTTCAAGATCTGTGAGGATTACGGCATCCGTATGATTCCGGTTTCGTTCGATGAAGCAGGACCAGACATGGACGAAGTGGAGCAGCTGGTAGCCGCGGATCAGTCGATCAAGGGCATGTGGTGTGTTCCGAAATACAGCAATCCAACGGGCACGGTGTACTCGGACGCAACCATCGAGCGCCTTGCGTCCATGCAGACCGCAGCGCCCGACTTCCGTTTGTATTGGGACAATGCCTATGCGGTGCATCACCTCACCGATGAACCTGTGGAGATTGCCAATGTGCTGGAGTTGTGCGCGCGCCACGGCAATCCCAATCGCGCGTTTGTCTTCGCCTCCACTTCCAAGATCACACTTCCCGGCGCCGGCCTCGCCTTATTTGCCGCGTCAAAGGACAACGTGAAGTGGTTGATTGCCCGGCTCCTCCCGCGGACCATCGGTCCGGACAAGCTTAACCAGTTGCGCCATGTTCGTTTTCTGAAGGAACCGGCAGCCATCGCGCGCTTGATGAACCAGCAAAGGGCTCTGATCGCGCCCAAGTTCCAAAAGGTGCTCGACATCTTTGACGAGAAGCTGGCTGGTACTCCCGGGGTGCGTTGGACCAGGCCGAAAGGTGGTTACTTCATTAGCCTGGAAGTACCAGAAGGCTGCGCCAAGCGCATCATTGCGCTGGCCAAAGAAGCCGGGGTCGTGCTGACCCCGGCGGGAGCAACGCACCCGTACGGAAAGGACCCGGAAGACCGCATCATCCGCATTGCCCCGACGTTCCCGGAGTTAGCAGAAGTAGCGCAGGCCGCGGAAGGTCTGGCGATCTGCGTGTTGCTGGCCGCCGCGAGCTCGCGCCAGGCATAAACTGAACACGCTCCGGATGGTACGGGTACCCCAGCTCTCGCCTTTGAGAACTGGGGCTTTTTTCGCGCGCGCCCAGGTCTCAAACGCCAGACCGAGGTTAGTCGAGATTTTTCAATTTGGCCCGGCCAGGCAACAGCGCGCCGGCAAGGACGCTGATACACTTCGTGCAAACCTCCATTTACTGCTGTCGTTGATTGCCCGAGGCACATGACGATACCGCACGGCACACAGTTCGGGCCCTATCGGGTTTTGGACCAGATTGGCTCCGGAGGCATGGGCGATGTCTACCGCGGGCAAGACACGCGCCTGGGCCGCGATGTTGCGATCAAGCTGGTGTCGGACCGCTACCTGGTCGATACCTTCGGCAGCGGGAGCACCTCCGCGGGAACATCAGCGGGACCCTCGATTCCGAGCGCTACCGCCACCGCACTCGGAACTCTCTCGCACCGGCGCTTTCTGCGTGAGGCGCAATCAGCCAGCTCTTTGAACCACCCCAATATCTGCACCATCTATGACATCGGCGAGCAGGCCGCGGGCCCCTACCTGGTGATGGAACTGCTGCGCGGCGAGACGCTCAAGGAGGCGTTGTGGCGCGGCCCGTTGTCTGCAACCGATGTAGTTGCGTATAGCCGGCAGGTGGCCTCAGCGCTCGCCGCCGCGCATGCCCAGGGCATCATTCACCGCGACATCAAGCCGGCGAACATCTTTATCCACGAGGGCGCCCGCGGGGTCAAGCAGATCAAGGTCCTTGATTTCGGGCTGGCCAAGAAGCAGGGCGGCGATGTGCAGGACGCGACGGCCTTTGCCGGCCCTTCGTCCGCTGCCGAAACCGGAGCCGCCGACCTCACCGTGGCCGGCGTGACCCCGGGGACGGCGGCGTACATGTCTCCCGAGCAGTCCAAAGGCGGCCCCCTGGACGCGCGCACGGATCTGTTCTCCTTGGGCGTCGTGATGTACGAGATGGCCACGGGGAACAAGCCTTTTACACCGCTGATAACTAAGCCGCCAGGGCCCGTAAGCGAAGTAAACCGCACCATGCCGGCGGCACTGGACGCCATTGTCGCCCGGCTGTTGGCCAGGGAAAAGGAGCAGAGATACCAAACCGCGGAGCAGGTGCTGCAGGACCTCGAGAGATTGGATGACCAGCTTTCTCATGGCTCGGCGTGAGAATGCGACGATGAGTGGACTCCACACCATGCTCCCGATCGAGCCGCCTCCCATGGTGCGGCCTTTGCCCGCCTCGGCAAAAACCCTCCGTCTGCCGCTCCTGCTGGCTGTCGCCACGATCCTGCTGCTCGCTGCAGCGTTCGCGTGGTGGAACCATCGGACCACGGTTACGCCGGGAATCGCAACCGTACCGCCCACCGGACCGGCCCCGGCGGCCGCCAAGAATGCCATTATTGTGGCCGACTTTGTGAACCAGACCGGCGACCCGGTCTTTCAGACCACCCTCAACCAGGCCTTAACCGTACAACTGGGCCAGTCGCCGGTGCTCGATATTGTGAGCGCACAGCACCTGCGGCAGAGCCTGCAGTATCTGGGCAAGAAGCCGGACGACGCAATCACCCCGGCCATTGCGCGCGAGATCGGCGAGCGCGAGGGCATCAAGGCCATCCTCACCGGCACCATTGCCAGCCTGGGGAGCGACTACATCCTTACTCTGGCCGCGCAGAAGACCGCCACCGGAGACCAGATCGCCAGCGTGCAGACCCAGGCCTCGGGCAAAGAAAAAGTGTTGGACGCACTCAACGCGGCCGCCGCCCAGATGCGGGCCAGACTGGGGGAAAGTCTGGCCAGCATTCAGAAGCTGAATACGCCGTTCGGCCAGGCAACCACGCCGTCGCTGGAGGCCTTTCGTGCCTATGCGCTGGGCGATGAAGCCCATTCCAGAGACAGCGACATTCCCGAAGCGCAGGACCACTACAAACGGGCCGTGGCGCTCGATCCCAGGTTGGCCATGGCGTGGGCCCGGCTGGGAGTGATCTACCTGAATAGCGGCCAGACCGGCAAAGCCATCGAATATTTCACCCGGGCGCACGAGCTGAGCGGAAATGTGAGCGAGCGCGAACGGTTTTATATTGAGGGCCATTACTACGAAACAGTATTGGGAGACCGTGAAAAAGCCGCGGAAACGCTCCAGGTAGCGGTGCAGGAGTATCCGCTGGAGATCGATAACTACGTCAACCTGGGCGATCTCTATGCTGGAGACGCGCCGGAAAAGGCAGAACAGATTCTGCTGAAAGCCCTGGCGATGCAGCAGAATCAAGCGCTCGCGTTGTCGAACATCGTAGTGGTCTATACCTCAATGGACCAGTTCGACAAGGCGCGCAACTATATAGCGGAGGCAAGCCGGGCCGCCATCAACGGCACCGACCTGCTGGGCGACTCCATGTCGCTGTATGGGGCCACCCGAGATACAGCGGCCATACAAAAAATTATGGCGGAGGCGCCCGGACGCCCCGATCAGTTCGAGCTGACCGGGCGATGGGCCAACATCCAGGCGCAGTGGGGACAGTTCCAGGGCGCTGCGGCGACGCTCGAGCAGGCCGCCGGTCAGGCCGGGAATGCCAAGGCGCCGGACGCGCAGGCGTTGTTCTTGCTCAACGCCGCTTATGTTGGCTGGCCGGCGCAGCACTGCCAGGATCCGCAGGGCGCGGTGAAGCAGGCGCTGGCGGTGGACAAAGGCAAAGCGACGCAGATTGCCGCAGCCGCGACGCAAGCGTTCTGCGGAGAGGGTAAGCCGGCGTTACCCGCACTGGTGGCGTTGGAAAAGAAATATCCCGACGACACGCTGGTGCAACAGATATGCGTGCCCCAGGCAACGGCCTTTATCGCCCTGCAGGCAGGGGAAGCGCGCAAGGCGTTGGATCTGCTGGCCAAAGGCCAGGCGTTCGACCACTCTTCGCCAGGACCCTATCTGCGCGGTCTGGCCTGGCTGCAGCTGCACGACGCGAGCAATGCCATTGCGGCCTTCCAGGCCGCGACTAAATTCAAGGGCGCCAGCTTTACCAACGCCAACAACATGGCCTTTCCCCAGAACAACTACCCGCTCGCGCTGCTGGGGCTGGGCCGGGCTTACGCCATGGCCGGAGACAAGGCCAACGCCAAAGCGGCCTATGAAAAATTCTTTCAGGAATGGAAGGATGCCGATGCCGGCCTGCCCGTGACTGCCCAGGCGAAAGCCGAATACGCCGCGCTTTAGCAACCATCACCGATACGGTTCGTGGGTGTTGCGCTACGACGCTCGCTCTACAGGGCTTACGTGGGCCTGAGGCGCGGCTGGCGCGATCTCGTCGAATCGCCGCCATTTGTAAAAAAGCACGGACACAATCCAGCTCACCACAAACAGCCCGACAATAAAATAGCCCAGCGTGCCAAAGTTCTCGTTCAACCGGACCACGGCGCCCCAGAAACTTCCCTTCCAGTGGAAGCGCCCACCCAGCAGACCCAGCGCCTCAATGCCACCCACCGCCAGCGCAACCACGACCGAGACACTGGTGATGGTGAGGTTGTAATAGAGCTTGCGAATTGGCTTGACGAAGGCCCATCCGTAGGCGCCTAGCATCAGGATGTTGTCGGTCGTGTCAATCAATGACATGCCCGCGGCAAACAAGGTGGGAAAAATCAGAATTGAGCCCAGCGGCAGGCCCTTGGCGGCCTCGGCCGCGGAGATACCTAACACACCGATCTCGGTCGCCGTATCGAACCCGAGGCCAAACAAAAAGCCCAGCGGGTACATATGCCAACTGCGCGTGATGAGGTGGAACATGGGGCGAAAGATACGCGCCAGCAATCCCCGATTGCCCAGCAGCAAATCCAGATCTTCGGCGACGTACGGCTCGCCTGCGCGCACCTTGACAAACGTTCGCCAGATGGAGCGCAGGATGACCAGGTTCATGGCCGCCAGCCCAAACAGGAAGACGGTCGAGACCAGGGTGCCGACCACGCCGCCGATTGCCCTCACCGTATCCAGGCGGTGCTGCAAAGTGAGCGCGCCCCAGGCGATGGTAACCGAGCCCAGCAGTACAACTGTCGAGTGGCCCAGGGAAAACAGGAATCCGACCGCGACCGGCCGCTTCCCTTCCTGCATCAGCTTGCGGGTTACATTGTCGATCGCTGCGATGTGATCCGCATCCACGGCGTGGCGCAGACCGAAGCTGTAGGCCAGAAAGGCCGTGCCCAGCAACACCGGAAAATGACGTAAGGCTAAAGTAGCCCAGAGCCAGGCAGCTCCGTTGAACACCAACAGCACGCTGTAAATTCCCAACACCTTGTTTCGGGTATTGCCAGCGTCATCGTTCAAGAACGTTCGCAAACCATCCCCCGCCGTAATACGACTTTCATAAACGTATCACGGCAGCGAGAAGACTAGCGGCCTGTACCAGCTGAATTGACAGAGCCGCGGGGGACAAGCAGGCTGCGGAAAAATCCACGCAGTGACACAGCCCCTACCCGCTGGACGGGTACCCCATACCCCCGGATTTCCTGTGAAGCACTGCTAGCTGGCCGGGAGGACCGCAGATCTCTCCACCCCGCTACGCTCTCTCGAAAAACATTCCCAAGAAAGAGCATCCGCACAGAGATCCCTCCACTACGCTGCGCTCCGGTCGGGATGACAAGGGGGGAAGGTGGCGCTTCCAGGGAGAGAAGATTGGCTGAACAGAAGCCGTTTTTCATCTCCTTGGGTGGGCCGCAGGCCCATGAAAACTCCGGTCGAGATGACAAATCTGAGATCAACGCCTGCCAGGGATGTCGCTACTTGGACGCCTTCGCTGGACGCAAATCTCAGATTTGTCATCTCGACCGGAGCGCAGCGGAGTGGAGAGATCTGCGGTCCTCCCGGCCAGCTAGCAGTGCTTCACAGGAAATCCGGGGGTATGGGGCGCATTTGTGGCCGATCAAGACTGGATAAACGACTCAATCGGTGACGCACTACGCTAGTACTTGAAGCGGTAACGCACCTCGCCGTAAATCTGGCGGGGATCGTTGTAATGAAATCCTCCGAAGGTAAGACTGTTGTCGAGAAGAATCCTGCGATTGGCCGCGTTCAGCGCGGTCACCGAAACCGAGAGGTTGTCGCTGATTCTCTTACCCAGGGTCAGATCGAACGTCGTGTGGCCGGGCAGGTAGTCGCCGTTGTAGGGCGACGGTGGACCAGGATATCCATTTGTGAAACCGGAACCGTAATAAACATTGGTCGAACCGTCGATATGCCACGGCAGGGTTGCGTTGAAACCCAGGTTCAGCGTATTGCGCTGGTCATGGTCCACCGGCGTATAGGCTTCACCGGCATCACAAGCGGGGGAGCCAAGCGGAATGCAAACGAGACCGCCGGTGATGTTGCCGCGCTGGCGCGCGATCTGGTTGGAGTAGGCAAGATGCGCCTGCCCAAAACGCCAGACGCGCGGCGAGTGCAGCGTCAACTCCCAGGCCTGGACCAGCGCCCCATCGACGGTCACCGGATAGTAGATGCTGGAAGCGCCAATATTCGAGTGGTCAAGAAAATTATTCACCCGATTCTGAAACGTATCCGCATCGAGCATCCAGCCTCTGAACGGGATCTGCACGCCAAACTGCGACTCTTCATCCCGCTCACCATGCAGCGGAACGAAGCTGGTGTTGTTCGCGTTGGCGTAATTGACCACCGGCCCCGAGGCGGTCAAGAGTGGTGGAGGCTGATAAAAGCGGCCGTAGAATCCGCGCACCACCCAGTGCAGCTTAGGTATCTCGATCGCCGCACCGGCACGCGGATCGATCTCAGTTTCAGTGAACGTGGAGATGAAATTCGCCTGGCGCAGACCCGCGATGAGCGTAAGCCAGGGGGTAGCTTTGAAGTTATCTGAGATATATTCCTCCACCAGGCCGCCCGCCGCCGAGTCAGGAATGTGAAAATTGGGAAAACTACCGTCGTTGAAGATCGAGGCAAAAACATAGCTGTCATGCTGGCCCCAGCTATAGACACCGCCCTGGATCGTGTTTCTGGCGACGTTGGTAGTGATGTTGGCCTGCACGCCTGCGTAGTGCGAGGCACGATCCGAAGTGGTGGCCACGGGAAAATCATTGGGATTGGATTCGTAATTGGCCTGGTTGTAGTGGTAGAACGGTGAAACCTCAAGCAGCGTCGCTGCGTTGAAGGTATGGGCCCAGGTAAAAGCGCTCAGCCCATCTGTCTCATGCTGCCCATCGCGCAGGCCGTAGGACGGAATCAATTGATTGCCGTAGCTGTTCGCATCGGGATCGTAGGGAATTTGAAAATAGTCCGTGCGCAGCTGGCTGACCAGACGCAGCTGATCGCGCGGGGTGCGGTTAAAGATCAGGGATGCAAATCCACCATAGCCGTTGGCCGCGTCGTGCAATACCTCGCCGACCGGCGGGGCGAGTCCGTAGCCGGTACGGTTGCCATTGAGACTTGCATAGTAAGCGAATTTCTCCGAGTGGTCGCCCACGTTGAGCCGCACATTCGTTTGCAAAAAGCTACCAGCGCTCAGCACCAACTCCGCCTGGCGGTTGCGTTCAAAGCCGGTGCGGGGTGAAATGTTGAAGACACCGTACGTGCGGTCGCCCACGTCGGCGTTGTAGCTGCCCCGCTGCACCTCAAGATAATCGATATCCCCGGGATCGATTTGTGGTCCGATATTGCTGGCGATATTGGTGTTGGGGATTTCCACCCCATCAATCAGCCAGCTGACCTGGTGGCCTCCGCGCATATGCAGCATGTCATGCGTCATATACGAGCCGGGGACATAGTCGGTGATCATCTCCATGCCATAGCTGCGGTCGGCTCCGGGGGTGCGTTCTATGTCTTCGCGGTTCAAGGTGGTGGTCGGCGTCACGCTGTCGACGTTTGCCGAGCCCGCCTGGCTCGCAATCGAGACGGACTGCTGCACCACACCGAGCGAAAGTTCAAAATGCAGAATGGGCGACGTGCCCGAGGCGAGCGAGAGAGTTTGGGTTAACGTGGCGAAGCCGGTTTGGGTCACGGTAACAACGTAGTCGCCAAACGGTACGGCCTGAAAGCGGAACCCGCCGTCGCGATCGGTGCTGGTCGATTGCGTCAGCGCTGACGTCCCACTCTTGAGAACCACAGCGGCGCCGCTGATAGGGCGATGCTGCGGATCATGCACGATGCCCTGCACTTCACCAAAGACAGTCGCGTGTGCCGCATCTACCATCACGAAAATGAAAAATAGAAATAAGAGCGGGCAAAACCATTCGAGCTTGCGCATAGACAGACTGTCCTCCCTATCACCAACGTGATAGACCTGGCGAGTTATCTGCGAAAAGGAATGACAACCGGGCGTTGGCAGGCTGCGGGAAACCTCTGCTCCTGAAGCGTACGAGCTTCAGCCGGTACATAAACGAGCAAAGTGAGTGGCCGGCCTCGCCGCAGCGAGCGTTAGAACCTGAGGGCAGCGTATCCAGTCAGAAATGCGACCCTCAGTGGCTGAAGCCGGGCTATTTTCGCGGTGATTCCGCACGGGCTGAAGCCCGTACCCTTCACACCACTGAGTTTTTCCGCAGCCCGCTAGAGGAGAATGACGGGAGGGCCGCGTTTTTGCCGGCTACGCGCATAGGCAACGCGGTACCTTGCTTCGGTCTGAGGAAGCGAAGCCGGGCGCACAAAGAGAGGAATGCCAGCAGCAAGCGCCCG
The DNA here is from genome assembly GCA_963834445.1 of uncultured Acidobacteriaceae bacterium. Lineage (GTDB taxonomy): Bacteria > Acidobacteriota > Terriglobia > Terriglobales > Acidobacteriaceae > PALSA-350. The sequence goes on along the minus strand of CAWIBU010000007.1, from coordinate 202,538 downwards.
ATCGGGAACGAGGTGGTCAAGCCGCGGTGCGGGCGACGCTACGGGAAACCGGGGACATTTCGCGGCAACGGATAAGAATGCGTGGCCGGCGTCAGGGTCGATCATCTGGCCCATGCACTGATGCATGCCGTTCCTGCGGCAGCACTCGGGCACGGTGGCCGGTGTGGTCACGACAAAAAACGGCGCCGTCAGCGTGAAGCCGAGCAACAGCGTAATCGTCATGGCCAACAGTTTCCGCATCCAGCCAAAGAATACGCCAAAGCAGTAAGTAAACCAACTGTTATAGGAAGCCCGATCGCGTGGAAACATCCAGCCGGGCTGTCCTGCTCGTATCCTCAGTAGCACGATTCTTAAAGGCATACTACCCGACCCATGCGGATGACACGGTGAAAGGTTTAGCTAATGGCCACCCGCGTTCTGTCCTTGTCATTCCTGCTGGTCCTACTGCTCTCCCAGGCGGCTTCGGCAGCTACCCTCACGGTGTCTGGGCGCGTCGTCGATCTGCAGGGTAGCCCCATATCCGAGGCCACCGTCCAACTTGCTCCTGCCAGGGTGCAGGGCAAACCGGTGCGCCGGGCCATCACCAACGCCCAGGGGCGCTTTCAGATCCAGGTAGCCGCCGCCGGCAGCTACGACCTCGCGGTCAGCGCCGCATCCTTTCAGCCGCTATCTCAATTACTGCAAGTCGGTCCGGGAACAAACGATCTCAACCTGCAATTAACGGCACAGATCACACGCCGCGATTCTGTCGAGGTGACCGCGGACGTAAACACCTTCGATGTGTTCTCGCCTGATCCCGGGGAAAAGGTTTTTGTTCGTCAGGATCTGCTGGATGCAAATCCCGGCCGGCCGGGCGCGCCTGTCTCGATTCCCGGGTACCCGATAGAAACGGCTTCGAGTGGAATCAAAGCTCCCCAGTATTTCGCTCCCGGGGTTGCGGGCGATCATGGTGAGCCGATCGCGCAATACATTGCCGTGGGCACGTACCTGGTGCCCAATAACCTGTCGGCCAACGCGCACGGTAACGGCTACGCCGACCCCAATATTTTCATTCCAGAGATTCTCGAGAGCGTGCAGGTGGATGGCGGAGCCTATAACGTTCGTCAGGGAAACCATGCGGTGAATCTGGCAGCCGTCTACGGCCTGCGGTCCCGCCTCGATCCGTTTATTACGGTGACCGGCGACTACCGCGACCTCGACGTCGTTGCCGGCCTCAGCCCCAGCGCCCACTCCTTCGTGGCGATCGAAGGCTCCTATGGAAACGGGTTCCTCAAACGACTCGAACACCGCCAGCAATACAAACTAAACAGCCAACGCATTTTTCGCCTGGGCAACCATGAACTTACTCTTCTGGGAATGGGCTATTACGGCTTCTCGTACATCCCTGGGCTGGTACCGATCTTTGCGCCGAACAATGGCGACGCCGGGTTTATCAATGTGGGGGACACGATCGATCCCCGGCAGAAGGATCAGACGCATACCGCTCTGGTGGCGGTGAACGATGTTTGGCAGCTTAGCGCAGCTCAACAACTGCAGCTATCCGGCTTTTTCCGCACCTACAACCTCGCGCTTTATTCCGATTTCGGCCAGGGCCTCATCCGTCAGAGTGAGTTCCGCACCGTGACCGGGCAGAGCACAAGCTACGTCAATAAGATCGCCGAGGCGCTGTCATTGCTGGCCGGCTTCGATTACCAGCGCGAGGCTCCGCGGCGGGATAACCTTGACCATTACAATTTCTATACGCCGGGCACTTCCACCTATGGCCCTTTCACCAAGGTGGATGCCAACAATGTAACCATCACTTCGTTGACGCCTTATGCCGCGGCAGCGGGTGGGTTGGGCCACTACCTGCGCTATTACGGCGGCTGGCGACGCGACCAAATCAACCTCAACAATGAAGACCTGATCCATGCTCACAATTCATTTCAGAAGTGGGTCGGCGTGAACTCGCCCAAGGCTACGGTTTCGTTTCTGCCCAAAGAATCCTGGTGGCTTCCCCTGGTCTCGGCCAGCTTCGGTCAGGCCTTCTTTACAGAAGATCCGCGCATTGGTACCGGAACAACGGCCGGTACGCCGGTGGCTACGGCACACTCCTATCAGCTGGTCGCGAGCAAAACCATCGCCAGCACAGATCTGAAGGTGACCCTGGGCCACGTCACCACCAGTCAGGAGCTGGCCAAGATCGATCCTGACACAGGGTTGCAGCTGAACCAGGGCCCGGGACAACTTGAAGTTGTGACTGCGGCGGTGCGTCACAATTTCAGCCAGGGTTCGATCCTGGCAACTTTTTCGAAAGCGGACGCACGTGATCTCAACTCCGGCCAACCTACGCCGGAAGCGCCACGCACTCTCTTCGACTTGTTAGGAAACGCGCAGAAGCTGCCTTTTCGCCTCCAGGCGCGGGGCGAGTTCGAATATGTCGGCAGAAAGCCTTTGGGCGCCGGCTGCCTGCCTGATTTAAATGCACAGTGCGTCGGCACCTCGGTGCGCGAGTTGCGCGCGGCAATCGTTCGCCCATTTCTGAACAGCCACCTCGATGCCGGTGTGAATCTACTGATCGCGGGCGGCTACACCGGGCAGACGATCGAAAATTTCTACCCTTCCGATCTACAGGAAGTCGTCGGCGTGCGGATTCCCTCTTACGCCAGTGTCAACGTGACTTACAAGTTCGGTCACACCCAATGACACGCTCCTGACAGGCCACAAATCGACTTCCCACTTCAGGTTTTTAATGCTTGGCATGCTTCAGTTCCTTGCCGGAGTTAGTCAGCACCAGCTTCCCTAACTCGACCCCTCGCAGCGCCAGCATGCGATCGGCAATTTCCTGCAGCTCCTTGCTCTTGCCCTTCATGATGATTACTTCCAGGCAGTAATGGTGATCGAGATGTACATGGGTGGCAGCCAGCACCATTGCCCCGGCCGCGTGCTGCGTTGCCGTGAGCTTCTCGGATAGATTGGGCATGTGGTGGTCGTAGACCAGGGTAAGGGTCCCGACCACGGGCTTATTGGAATCGACGGTCTCGGCCAGCAGTGCTTCCCGGATCAGATCGCGCACCGCTTCGGAGCGGTTCTTATAACCGCGCTTGGTGATCAGGCGATCGAACTCCTTCAACAAACCTTCTTCGAGCGATACCCCGGTCCTGGCTAAGTCTGACATGTCACTTCTCCCATCCAGACGAGTCGGCAAGATCGTCGTCTTTCGTTTCTCGCATCGAAAGCAGCCCGAGCAAGGTCAGCAGCGCGGATGCGGATAGATAATAACCGACATATTGCAGTCCATATTTCCGCGCCAGCCAGGTAGCGATGTAGGGCGCGAGCGACGCCCCCAGGATGCCCGCAAAGCTGAAGGCGAGCGAGCTGCCTGTGTAACGCACCGAGGTGGGAAAGAGTTCAGAGATGACGGTGCCCAGCGGCCCATAGGTCACGCCCATCAACGAGAGCCCAAGCGCCATCATCACAACCGCGCCCGTGGTTCCGGCGACGAACATGGGCGCCATCACCAGGCCGAAGACGGCGATGGCCACGGTCACCGAGAGCATCACACGCCGGCGCCCGCGCTCCGCCAGCAACGCGGAAACAGGAATGAAGAGGGCAAAAAAGCAAATGCCGAATAGCTGAATCAGCAGAAATTTACCGCGCGTGTAGCCCAGCGCCGTCGTGCCCCACGAGAGCGCGAAGACGGTCATCAGGTAGAAGAGGACGAAGGTCGCCAGGCTCACCAGGATGCCCGCGATCAACGCCCTCGGGTAGCGGCGAAACACTACCAGCACCGGCACCTTTTCTGGCTCGCCGCGCTTGAGCGCTTCGCGGAAGACCGGCGTCTCAGTGATGGTGAGTCGCACATAGAGCCCGAGGAAGACCAGCACCGCGCTGGCGAGAAAAGGCAGACGCCATCCGAAGGCAAAAAATTGCTTGTCCGTCAGCCAGCGCGAGAGCAACAGAAAAGTGCCCCCGGAAAGCAAAAATCCGGCGGGCGCGCCGAGTTGGGGAAACATGCCATACCAGGCGCGTTTATTGGCGGGCGCATTTTCAATCGCCAGCAGCACCGCGCCCCCCCACTCGCCGCCCAACCCGAGGCCCTGACCGAAACGGCAGAGCGCCAGCAGCAGCGGCGCGGCAAAGCCGATCGTGCGATAGGTGGGCAGTGCGCCGATGGCGACGGTCGAGATCCCCATGGTTGAGAGCGCGATCACCAGCGTGGTCTTGCGGCCGATGCGGTCGCCGAAGTGCCCGAACAGCGCGGAGCCAACCGGCCGCGCCAAAAATGCGATACCAAACGTTGCCAGCGATTCCAGCGTTGCCGCGGCCGGATTGGACGCCGGGAAAAACAGCCTGGGAAACACCAGAACCGCGGCCGTCGCGTAAATGTAAAAATCGAAAAACTCAATCGTGGTGCCGATCAGGCTGGCAAACAAGACCTGGGTTGGTGAATTGATTGTTTTAGGTTGGGTCGTGCTCATCGATTCTCCCACCCCAGCGGACCATAGACGAACGGGAAAGTCCAGCCCGCCTGGTCTTTGAATTGGCTATATTGGTAGAGCACCGCGCCCACGCGCCCAGGAGCTTTCGTATGACCCAGACCCAAGCCGTCTCCGCCGCAGCCGCCGGAACCATCACCCTGGGGGGTGACCTCACCGTCAATCGCCTGGGATACGGGGCCATGCGCATTACCGGTAAAGGCATCTGGGGGCCCCCGGCCGACAAGGCCGCCGCCCTGGCTACTCTGCGCCGGGCAGTCGAACTAGGCGTCAACTTTATCGATACCGCTGACTCCTATGGACCCAATGTATCGGAGGAGCTGATCGCCGAAGCGCTCTACCCATATCCTGCCGGCGTGGTCGTTGGCACCAAAGGTGGATGGGAGCGCTGCGGACCCATGCAATGGCTGCACAACGCCAGCCCGAAGCATCTCACCGAAGCGGTAGAAGGCAGCCTCAAGCGCCTGCGCCTCGAGCGCATCGACGTCTACCAGTTACACATTCCCGATCCCGCGGTTTCTTACGATGCGTCCATGGAGACGCTGGCCGGGTTGCGCGCGCAGGGCAAGATTCGCCATGTGGCGCTCTCGAACGTGACCCAGGAGCACATTGAGCGCGGCCGCAAGATCGTGCCCATCGTGTCGGTGCAGAATCGCTATAGCTTTGCCGACCGGGAGTGGGATTACGTGCTCAACTACTGCGAGCAGAACGGCATTGCCTTTTTACCCTGGGCGCCGCTCGGGCAAAACCGAAAAGCTCATGAGGTGCTGGAGAAGGTGGCGCAGGAGCTGGGCGCGACCACTTTGCAGACCGCGCTTGCCTGGCTGCTGCGGCGTTCGAAAGCTATCTTGCCCATTCCCGGCACTTCTTCCGTGGCGCATGTGGAAGAGAATATTGCGGCGGCTGCCTTGCGGCTTCCCGATGCGGCCTTTCACGAACTCTCGAGCGTAACGCCGGCGCCCGTGAGTTATCGGGGCTAAGTATGAAGACTTATCGCATCGCGACTGTGCCCGGCGACGGCATCGGCAAGGAAGTCGTACCGGCTGGGCAGCAGGTTCTGGAAGCGCTTGGCCGGGCGGAAAGCGCCTTCACGTTGCAGTTTGAGAACTTCGACTGGGGTGGCGACTACTTCCGCCAGCACGGCGCCATGATGCCCGAGAACGGCCTCGATGCGCTGCGCGACAAGGACGCCATTCTTGTTCGGCTCCGCCGGCGACCCGCATATTCCCGACCACGTCACGCTGTGGGGTTTGCGGCTCAAGATCTGCCAGGGGCTCGATCAATATGCGAATGTTCGGCCGACGCGCATTCTCCCCGGCATCGATGCGCCGCTCAAGCGCTGCCGTGCGGAAGATCTGGACTGGGTCATCGTGCGCGAGAACACTGAGGGCGAGTATTCCGGCGTGGGTGGCCGCGTGCATCAGGGTCACCCGATCGAAGTTGCGACCGATTTGTCGTTGATGACGCGAGCCGGGGTGGAGCGTATTCATCGCTTTGCTTTTCGCCTGGCGCAATCGCGCCCGCGCAAGCTGCTGACCGTGGTGACCAAGAGCAACGCGCAGCGCCACGCCATGGTGATGTGGGATGAGATTGCGGCGCAGATCGCAAAGGAATTTCCCGACGTCACCTGGGACAAAGAGTTGGTGGATGCGGCGACGGCGCGCATGGTCAACCGCCCCGCTTCGCTCGATACCATCGTGGCCACGAATCTGCATGCTGACATACTGAGCGATCTGGCGGCCGCGCTGGCCGGCAGTCTGGGCATTGCGCCCACCGCCAACATCAATCCGGAACGGGTTTATCCTTCAATGTTCGAACCGATTCACGGCTCCGCCTTCGACATCATGGGCAAGGGCTGGGCGAACCCGGTAGGCACCTTCTGGTCGGTCGTTTTATTGCTGCAGCACCTGGGTGAAACCGAGGCGGCAGCGCGCTTGATGAAGGCGATTGAGCACGTGACCGCAAGCCCGACCCTGCACACGCGTGATTTGGGCGGCACGGCAACCACGGCGGAAGTAACGGAAGCGGTCTGTGCGCAGATTGCTCAGTTGACGCCTGCGTGATCCGCTCCCGGCGCCATGGCAACTGTTGGGGGAAGAGCGCTGTTTACTCCACATCTTTGACACAGCGGAAGCCGACCGCGCCGGAGCGATCGTAACTGGGCGCCATCATCAGCAATTTGCCATGCTGGTCGTTGCGGTAGGCCTGGGGAAAATACCAAACAGAACCCTGCGGCTGATAGTAGCTCCCGCCCCGCAAAATGGCGGCCCGGGTATGCTCATCCACGTATTCATCTGTCCATTGCCAGACGTTGCCCACCATATCCATCACGCCGCCAGGCGTTGCTCCCCTGGGATGCGCATCCACATTATCCGGGCCACGCATCGTGCGCCCGTGATCGGCCACCGGTACCCGGCTCCCGTCCCCGGTGTCGTCCCACGTGTCGCCCCAGGGGTAAAGACGGCCATCGTTTCCCTGCGCCGCATATTGCCACTCCCATTCATGGGGCAGCCGCTTCCCTGCCCACTGCGCGTAGGCGCGCGCATCCTCGAGCGAAACCCAGGTGACCGGCTTGTCTGCCCAACCTTGCGGAAATGTGCCACCCTGCCAGTCCTTGAGGAAGTTCAGGTCGTCGGCAGGATGGTAATGAGCCGTATCGATAAACTTCTTGAACTCTGCATTCGTCACCGGGTACTTGTCCAGGTAGAACGACGAGACGTGCATCTGGTGCTCGTGATAACGGCGGGGGATATCCTCCCATGGGTACTGAACGTCCACCCCGGCATCATTAAAGCCTTCAACTTCGATCCCCTGCACCTTGAACAGGTAGTCCCCTGCGGGGATCAGGACCATGCGGTCGAGAGCAACCTGGCTCGCGCTCGATTTTGGGATCTCGATCACCTGCTGCGGCAGCGGCTTCCATTCGTGGTCATAAGCAGAGAGCGGCCTGGCCGTCATCTGCTTCATCCGGCTCATGAGTTGCAGGGTGGCCGCATCGGGCTCGCCCGCTGTGGCCAGCAGCGCGGCATAGCCGTGCGCTTCGATGGGGAAGCTCAGAACCGCATCGCCGCCTGCATGCTCCGCGGTTAATTCGCCACCGTGGTAGAGATCGAAGTAGCGCATACCGCTGCTGTACGGAACCGAGATCTGCCGCCCGGCAACGTCGTATTCATTGCGATTGACGATCGTCCACAACGTCTTCTCCCCCTGCGGCCACTGGCTCGCGAACACGCCGTAGCGCTGCATGGGATACAGCGGCCGCCACCCCGGGCTGCGAAAGTAGGGCGCGAAAGCGCGTTCGAGGGTGGCCACTCGCCGGGTCGCTTCGGCATCGCGTTCCGTGATCCCGTTCCAGATTCCCCAGATGTTTTCCCAGCTCTCCCAGCCTTCGCCATTGAAGAAAGCAAACTGCAGGTCGTCGGTTTTGTTGCGATTCCAGCGATCCGAAATGTTCACCTGGTGCAGGGGTTCGAGCCAGCGAAAGCGATCGACCAGGGGCACAAAACCGAACTTGTACTGCCCCCAGGTAAGCACATTCCAGGCCAGGGCCTCGTCGCTGGGGCTGCCCTCCGGCTCAAATACCAGCGGATGGCCTACCGCATCGGCGGCCAGCGAATAGGCCAGCGGCACCCCATCCTGGGTATCGCCGTTGACGCCATCGGCATCGATCTCTTTCATCGTCTGCGCAATGGCTTCGGTCCACGGCATGCCGGGATCGCGCGTTCCCTGGTCCCACATCATCATGGGGAACAGCACATGCACGCCGCGGGCGTGGAACGCCTCCACCATCTTGCGCACGCCTGCGATGCCGCCGGGCATGGAGCGAATCATGTCGTGCTGGTTGCGATCATCGATGCCCATGTTGGGGTAGGTCGGCCAGATGAGAACCGCATCGATGCCGCCAAACCGCTTGTCTACGTCAGCCAGGTAACGATCCACGGTATACTTGCCCGCAACCGGATCGTAGAAATAGCGGTCCTGCGCCATCATCTGCGGCTGGATAAAGCCAGACTGCGCCCACTCGAAGGCCGGCAGGTGATAGCGCTTCGCATCGTAGCCGATGCGTATCTTTCGTTCCACACGCCAGTGGGTAATATCCTGCAGCCATTTGTCGTAGTCGGTTGACGTGCAGGCTTTGGATCCTCCCTCCCATGCGCCCTTCTCGGTAAAACACTCGGGCGCTGAGAACTGCTGGGAGCTTCCCCGTGGAGCGTATTGAGAATCCTGCGCGATCACCGGCAGGGCGAGCAGAAGCGCGAAAGGCAATACCAGGGCTCGGTTCATGGTTCCTTCAAGAAAGCCGATTGGCGAAAGATCAAAGCAGCGGGGCCACGGCGACCGCCGAGAGGCCCAGCAGAAACAAGGCGAACATCCACACCAACAGCACCCGGGCGCGCGACGGCGCCCCGGCAAACTCATGCCAGATAAAAACACCCCAGGCGGCTGAGATCATGGTGGCCCCTTGTCCAATGGAGTAGGAGACGGCGGGGCCGACGATGTTGGCGCGCGAGGCAGTAAAGTTCAGCACCGCGCCCGTACACCACACCACCCCACCCAGTACCCCCCACACATGCCACAAACCAGGCGCCTGCCCGTACGCAGCAAAGCTCACCGGCGGCTTGCCGTCGATCGGGCGCCGCATGAGCCACGTATTGGCGACCAGCGAGCAGACGCCCACGCCGAGGGTAAAGAGAAAAGCCGTAGCATACGGGCCGGGCGCGTTGGCGCCGCTCATGGCGCGGGAGACGAAGGGATAGAAGCATCCCATGAGCACGCCGGCCACCAGGCTCAAAATCACTCCGTTGACCCGTACGCGCTGCCGTTCTCGCTCGCGCAGGCGGTAGGCCGCGGCATCGAGCACAATGGCGGCGACCACCAGCACGATGCCGCCAAAAAGCACGATCGGGTTGCCCGCCGGGGCCAGCACGTAGCTGCTCACCGCGCCCACCACCAGCGCCACGCCGATGCCAACGGGAAAGGCTACCGCCAAACCGGCGATCTCAATCGCCGCCACCAGCAGCAGATTGGCAACGTTGAACACGATGCCGCCGATCAGGGCCAGGCCGGCGTGATGCAGATCGAGGCTGCTTACATCGCTGAGGAAGGGCCGGCCCGTGTGGCCGGCCGTGCCCAGCGTGAGCCCCCAAAGCAGGCTGCCCAGAATCAGGCCCAGCACGTAGTCCCAATAAAATAACTGGAAGCGAAAGGTGGGGCACAACTTCATGGTGTTCGCCCACGATCCCCAGCACAACATACTGATGACCATGAACGAGAGTGCGATCGCGTAAGTCTGTGGTTGATACAAGGCGTTGGTCCCTTTGCGTTCCGCTCAGCCAGGATTGAATCCGCGATCCATAGTACGGGCTGAGAGTCTGCGTGAGAACCAGCTTTTTGCATCCTTACCCCTGCCACGACTGCGGGGATCCCACTAAGCCCTTCTCTCACGCAAATTTGTCATCCCGAGGAGCCGACTTGCCTGTCGGCAAGTTAAGTGAGGAATGAACGCGGAGAGCGCTTGCTTTTAAGCCGTCCCTCAAGCAAATCTTTAAGCCCGTCCCCCAAACAAATTTGTCATCCCGACCGTAGCGTACCCGAATTCCTATTTCGCCATGTCAGACAGATCCACGTGTGCGGCTCTCATTAAGGAAAGCCGCATGAAGTTCGCCAGCGCCATCAACTTCGACAGGAATTCGGGGGAGCGAAGTGGAGGGATCTGCGGTGCGCCTTTCCCTCAAACCAAGGCCCCACGAGTGAGCTCGCAAATCCAGCCCCAGCCATTTTGTTCATTAGGACCAGACGGGGGCCCCACCAAGCCCTTCTCTCACGCAAATTTGTCATCCCGACCGGAGCGCAGCGAAGTCGAGGGATCTGCGGTGCGCCATTGTGCCAAACTGAGGTTTAGGAGCGAGTTGCAGAGCCTACTCGCGCCATTTTGTTCACGGGGAGCGCCTCACGCGTAGGGCCTTGGTTTGCTGTAAAAGCGCAACGCACATCCCTCCACTTTGCTGCGCCAGTCGTGGCGGAACAAGACTGGATAAACAAGTAACGCACGACACTAGGGAAGGCTCACCGCTTGCGTGAGCGGCAGATCCTTGGATGAGCCACCCACCATAAACGTGTACCGGCCAGGCAGTTGCTTCCATGCGTCAGCGCCTTCATCGTAAATCGATAACTCGCGGGGATTGATGGCCAGGCTCACTTCTCTGCTCTCGCCGGGCTTGAGCTGCACCTTGCTGAAGCTGGCCAGACGTTTGGGCGGTTCGTCCGCCGCGGCCGGCAGGGCAACATACACCTCGGCAATCTCCGCTCCCGCCCGCTTGCCGGTGTTCTTCAACATAAACCGCACCGTGGGCTCCTTGCCAGGCGTGACCTTCAGGTCAGAATACTGATAAGTGGTGTACGAAAGCCCAAAGCCAAACGGAAACAGTACCGGCTTTTTCTCCGCGTCGTACCACTTGTAGCCCACCTTCAAGCCTTCGTCATAATGCACGCTGAAGGTCGGCTTGGCGTCCTCCGGTTTCAGCACCTGGCCCGCGCCCGCCGCCGGCACAGGCGGCTTCACCAATTCCGGATGAGGCAGATCGGCCACGCTCAAAGGAAACGTCATGGGTAGCTTCGCGCTCGGGTTCACCGTGCCAAATAGCAGGTTGGCCACCGCATCGGCGCCCTTGCTGCCGGCATACCATGCCTCCATCACGCCGCTCACCTTGTCGATCCAGGGCATCACCACGGCGGTGCCGGTTTCGAGCACCACGATTGTCCGCGGGTTCGCCGCCGCCACCTGCGCGATCAGGGCATCCTGGTTTTCCGGCAGGGAAAGACTCTCCAGATCGGTTCCCTCTGACATCCACTCGTAGGCAAACACAATTGCCACATCTGACTGCCTGGCCAGCGCCGCTGCCGAAGCCGGGTCGGCGCCGGAGTCGAACTGAACCCTGGCGCCGGGGTCGGCGGCGACAATCGCTTTCAACGGCGACGTGGGAAACCAGACATGCGTCTGCCAGGGCGAAGCCGGCGACCCCTCGGGATCAACCTGCGCCGACCCTCCTCCGGAGATCATGCCCGTATCCGCATGCGGCCCGATCACGGCGATGGAGTGGACCTTGCCGGGGTTGAGCGGCAACACGCCACCCTGATTTTTCAGCAGCACAATGCTCTGTTCGGCTATGCTCCGCGCGATGGCCAGGTTCCCTTCCACGTCGATCACGCTCTTCTGCGTGGGGTAGTCGAAGAGGCCGGCCAGAAACTCGGAACGCAGGATGCGGTGCACGTGGTCATCCAGCTCCGCCATGGGCACCTTGCCCGCTTCCACCGCCTGCTTGAGCTTTTCTCCGTAGAAATCGTCCAGCGGCTGCTCGTTATCGAGCCCGGCAGCCGATGCTTTGATCGTGCTGTGGGTTCCTCCCCAATCGGAAACCACAAACCCTTTGAATTGCCAGTCTTTCTTGAGCACATCGGTCAGGGTGTATTTGTTCTGGCAGGCGTAGTCGCCGTTGATGGCATTGTAGGAGCACATAACCGCCCCGGGGTTGCCGATACCGATGCCGATCTGGAAAGCGAGCATATCGGTCTCGCGCATGGCCCGCCGGCTGATGATCACATCGACCTCGTCGCGGCCGTTTTCCTGGTCGTTCATCACGTAGTGCTTGATGTCGCCGATCACATGCTGGGCCTGCTCGCACTTGATGCGGTTGCCCACCAGCGTCCCTGCCAGCAGTGGGTCTTCTCCCTGGTACTCGAAGGTGCGTCCATTCCGTGGTTCGCGCGTCAGGTTGACCCCGCCGCCCAGGGTCATGTTGTAACCCTGCGCCCGCAGCTCGCGGCCAATCAACGCACCGTAGGCACAGGCTGCTTCAGGATCCCAACTGGACGCGGCCGCGACGTTAGCCGGCAGCGCAGTCGAGTAGCGGCCATTCTGCGCGCTCATCCGCACCCCGTAGGCGGCATCGCTCATATCGATCTGAGGCACACCCAGGCGGGGCACGCCCAGCACAAACCCGGCCCCCCCATTGCCCTCATTCATGCGCGGCATCGACCGGGGCCAGCCCGGCATGCCTTCGCCATGCATCAGGTCAATCTTCTCCGCCAGCGTCATTTCTTTGAGCACCAGGTCGGCGCGCTCATCGGGCGAGAGATTCTTGTTCATCCACGTACGTTGAGCGATGGCCGGCACAGCCAGCGCACAGCACACAAACAACAGGCCTAGGGTCACCCGGGGACTTGCTTTCAACTGGCTGCCATCCTTGTCAGAAAACGAATGTGTCTAGTATAGAACTTCGAAAAAAGAGAGCCATTCGCTGGATAGAGATCCGTGGCGCGGCTCCATCAAGGTGCGCGAAGAGCTGCAAGGCGTGCAGCCTCCCGCCCTACCACAAAGGTGCGGGTGCCCCACGTTCGTGCTAGGGCAGGAGGCTTAAAACATTGGGCGGTTCGCCGCGGGCGATTCGCACCCCACGCAATCTTTATGCCTTCCTTACGCAATCTTTATCCCCATTCTCATTAACTCGTAGCAGTGCGCCAGGGCCAGATCGATCGCGCTGGAAGGCACTCAGTGTTTTTGGGGAATCGTTTTGAACATCATTCGGCTTCGTTCTTCGTTCTTGCTTCTATTTATCCTGGCGAGCGCACCCTGCTTCGCAATCAACCAACCCAGCATCCATGTCGACACTTTGCCCTGGGCATTCGATCCTTTTCCCGGGATAACAGGTGCCTCCCAGGCGGACGGGCCGTCGTCCGGCGATGACGCCGCTACCCCGGCGCCGGCGCCCAAGCGGGGATTCTTTACCCGGCTGGGCCATGCCTACCTGGACGATTGGACGGTCGATTCCAACGGCTCGCCCGCAGCCCCCGAGCCCGCGCGGCGTGGAACTCCGCGGCCGCTGAACTCCCCGCCATTCCCTGCCGCGGATTGGCCCATGGGCGGCACGGTCGAGATCGGCGCGCCCGATTACGGCAGCTACATGTTGATGCAGGCCATCAACCAGAATAAGAGCCGCATCAAAATATATGGCTGGTTCGACATCGGCGGAAACGCCAGTACCTCGAATAAGGGCAGGTACGCCAATAACGAAACAGCCTACGACATCATCCCGAACTCCGTGCAACTGAATCAGGTCGCACTCTATATCGAGCGGCTTCCCGACACGGTGCAAACCGATCACATCGATTGGGGATTCCGGCTTACCAATCTCTACGGCCTCGACTACCGCTATACAACGGCTAAAGGAATTCTCAGCCAGCAATTACTGAGCAAGAACAATACCTATGGCTACGACCCGGTGATGTACTATCTCGACGTTTACATACCGCACGTTGGCGAAGGCACAGATGTGCGAGTTGGGCGGTATATTTCCTTACCAGATATTGAAGCGCAGCTGGCGCCGAATAATTACACCTATAGCCACTCCATTCTCTACACCTACGACTGCTATACCCAGCACGGGGTCAATGCCACGACCAAGCTCAGCGACCATTGGACGGTGCAGGCCGGTGTTTCCGCCGGCTGCGAATCGGCCCCCTGGATTTCCAACGCGAAGCTCACCGGCAACGCCTGCGCAGCCTACACCTGGAAAGATGGCGGTGACAATCTTTATGCCTGCGCCAACTCCATCAACTCCGGCAAGTATGCCTATAACAATCTATCCGCTTACTATCTGACCCACTACCACAAGATCAATGCCACCTGGCACGAAGATACCGAGGCCTGGTATCAGTATGAAAGAGATGTGCCCAACTTATGTTATGGGCTTACTCCGTGTATCAGCTATGGCGCCAATGCCAACATAGGCGCCAATGCCGGTCAGATCACGGGGCCTTCGCTCATTGTTGGCGCCAATGGAGCCCAGTGCAATCCCCTGGCAACGCACTGCTTCGCCCCCGACTTCGCCATCCTCAACTACATCGAGCACGAGTTCAATCACCACCACAGCTCGCTCACCATCCGTAACGAGTTCGTTGACGACCTCAAGGGTCAGCGAACCGGCAACAAGACCAGGTACAGCGAGCACCTGGTGGGGTTTAATTTCTGGCTCGGCAGTACAGTCACATTTCGTCCGGAGCTGCGCTACGAGCACTCCTACGATGTGCCGGCTTACGACTCGCCCTCCGTCGACGGAGTGAGTGGCGCCCCCACCAAGAAAAGCCAGTTGACCCTCGCCGGCGATCTCATATGGCATTTCTAGAAAGAGCGCACGGGTGTCCACGCCGCCCGTTCTTCGCCGGACCAGTATGCACCCTGGTCCAGCGAAGAACTTTAGAAGCAGACGGAAAACTTGTGTAAAGTAAGCGAACGGAGATATGAACTGACTGCCCCAGAAGGATGGGGATTCTCCGTCAGGCTTCAAGGAGGGTGTGCATTGATCCGACTGATCCGACGATTCGATCGCATAGTTGTGCTGGTTCGTGCCGTTGTGTTGGCTATGGTGGTGTGTGGCGCCGGGAGCGTTGCCATGGCGCAAACACCCGTTGCCCCGACCCCTGCGACAGCCGACAGGCTGGCCGCGCTGGAGAAGGCCTCCGCGGACCAAACAGCCGCGATTGCGGCTGCGCAAACTGCCGGCGATAACGCCTGGATGCTGGTCAGCGCGGCGCTGGTTCTGATGATGAGCGGGCCCGGGCTGGCGCTCTTCTATGGCGGCCTGGTGCGCAAGAAAAACGTGCTCGGCACCATGATGCAGACCTTTGCCATGATGGCGGTCATCACCGTGCTCTGGGCGCTGGTGACCTACTCGCTGGCGTTCGGCGAGGGCAGTGCCTTCATCGGCGGACTGCACAACGTGCTTTTGCACGGGGTTGGGCTAGCCCCGGATTTGAAATACGCGGCTACCATTCCGCTGCAGACCTTCATGGTCTATCAGCTGATGTTTGCCATCATTACGCCGGCGCTGATCACCGGGGCCTTTGCCGAGAGAATGAAATTTTCCGCCATGCTGCTGTTCATGGTGCTCTGGGCCATCGTGGTCTACAGCCCTATGGCGCATATGGTCTGGGGCAAAGGCGGCCTGCTGAATGCCACCCTCGGTGGACGGTTTCCCTGCCTCGATTTCGCCGGCGGCACGGTGGTGCACGTGACCTCGGGCGTGTCGGCGCTGATCACCTGCCTGTACCTGGGCAAGCGGCTGGGCTACCCCAAGACGCCTATGCCGCCGCACTCCGTGGTGCTGAGCTTCATTGGCGCCTGCCTGCTATGGGTGGGCTGGTTCGGATTCAATGCCGGCTCCGCGCTCAGCGCCGGCACCCTCGCCACCTCCGCCTTCGTCGCCACCCACTTCGGCGCCGCTGCCGCCGCGATTGGCTGGAGCGCTGCGGAATACGTGAGAAACCGCAGGTGCTCCGCGCTGGGCGCGATCTCCGGCGCCGTGGCCGGCCTGGTGGCCATCACACCGGCTTCAGGCTTCGTAACCCCGATTTCTGCCTTGTGGATCGGCCTCATCGCCGGTATCTTTTGCTACCTCATGGTGGTGAAGGTGAAGGAGCATTTTGGCTACGACGATTCGCTCGATGCCTTCGGCGTCCATGGCGCCGGGGGAACCATCGGCGCATTGCTGACCGGGGTCTTCGCCACCAGCGCGATCAACCCGATTTTCGGAGCGGGCAAGGCCACCGGCTTACTCGAAGGCAACAAAGGTCAGTTGCTCAACCAGACGATCGGCGTCGCGATCGCATGGTGTCTCTCGATCGTCGGCACGCTGATTATCCTGTTCATCGTGGATAAAACGGTCGGGCTGCGCGTGAGTGAAGAAGACGAGCGCACCGGTCTCGATCTTTCTCAGCACGGTGAAGAAGGTTATGACTGGGCAAATTAGAGGATCGAAGCAATGCAAAAGATAGAAGCAGTACTGCAGCCCTCGAAGCTGGACGCGGTCAAGGATGCGCTGGTGGAGCTGGGCATTCCGGGCATGACGATTACCGATGTGCGCGGCCATGGCCGGCAAAAGGGCCACACCGAGTTTTACCGTGGACGCGAATATTCGACGGACTTGCTGCCTAAGATCAAGCTCGAAATCGTGGTGCACGACGATATGGTGGATAAAGCGATTCAGGCCATCGTGCAAGCGGCGAAAACAGGAAAAATCGGAGACGGCAAGATCTTTGTCACGCGCATTGATCAGGCCGTTCGCATCCGCAATGATGAGCGCGGAGAGATCGCGCTCTAGCTAGGCCACGGATTGCGATTAATTCGTCGCCGGCAACGCAATATGGTCGATGACGATCATCTCCACTGGACCGGTTTGCGGGTCGAGCCTGAGCCCCAGCTGCTCTTGGAGTGCTGTCGAAAGCGAGGCCGCTCCGCCGCCCGGCGCCCACAGTAACTTGAATTGATAGGTGCCGGTGAGGCCGGTCTTATCGACGACGGATCGGTCGAGTTGCTGGGCCAGCAGGTGAACCAATACGTCCATCCGGATTCCCTGGGTCTCTAAATAGCCGCTGCGCGCGATCGGCATCCCGCCACTGGTGGCCGGGCCGCCGGACGGGCCAGCTTGGTTCATCTTAGCGCCGCCGGCGGCAATCACCAGAGCATAGCTGGGCAGCTCCTTCGCTTCCTGGTGAAACTTCAACTGGAAGCGATCCTGCAAAAGAGGCAGCAGCATCTGCCCTCGTTGGTCGCGCGTCATCCTTGCCAAAAGAGGCGTGTCTTTGCTCGCCACTTTGGCCACAAGGTCACATCGCGTCGCTTTGACCCAGGCCGGCGCGCCCAGGATGCGGTCGTCATCGACGGCAAACGCCTCTTGCAGAAGCAACTGGATGGGAACATCCCTGGCGGCTACGCCGTCCGGCGTGAAGCTCAGCATGGACATCTCGTTACCCGTGCCCTTGAGCGTGACCGTGGCCTCCTGAAATGCAGGAGCGGCCGCCGGCTGGCCAAACGCATTGGGCACCGCAACAGCGACCAATGCCGTTGCCATCAGCAACACCCCGCGCATCACCCGGCTCATCATGCAGCCCATTCTAGTGCAGTGCGTCACTGTTATAGTTTTTATCTTCTTGCCCTGGCGCGAATCCCCGGGTGCCCCATATCTCGCTGGTTTCTCGCGAGATGTGGGATTTCACGGGTCTCTCTCCTGAACCTCTGGTTTCCGGGCAAAGTCATAGGGTTGACGCTGTGAAATCCCGCATCTCGCGAAAAAGCAGCGAGATATGGGGCGCCCGGGGATTTGCGTCAGGGCAAGAAAAGAAAGCACCCGATCAGTGACGCATTCCGTTGAGCGAGCCTTCCGTTACGGAACGACCATGACCTGCGCCTGCCAGAAGGCAGCCTTTTTGCCTGCCGGGTCGAGCACGGATACCTGGCACTTATACTCTCCCGGGGGCACCTGCTGCAGCGGGATATGGAAACTGAAAGGCATGGTTAGCAGGCGATTCGCCTGGCCTTGCGTCATCTCCACCGGCTGGGTCTCAAAGAATTTTGCCTGCTCACGGTAGAGGCTCACAAAGGCGACCAGGGGTTGCGCGCTGGCCGCCCCCTGCTGATAAGCCTGCAGGTACACATACAGATCGCCGCCCTGGCGAAAGACTCGGGTCACGCTGGGAATCAGTTTCTGCCCATTCTGCACCAGCGGGTTCACTGCCGCCTCCTTGGCCCGGTCTTTGTCCTTTTCAGCGTTGTAAAGCGCGTCTTTGAGATCGACGCGCTGGCTGCTGAGCACCACCGAGCTGATGGCGATGCGCTCCACTTCTTTGTTCAAATTCGGGATGACGAAGTTGGTCTGGTAGGTCCCGATTCTTCCCGTCTCGTCGTCGCGCGCGAGAAACTTGATCATGTACTTGCCCGGCAGCAGCGTGAAGCCGGTGTCGTACTCAATCGGACGCCGGGCAAGCTCGGCGGCGGTCGCGTCGGTGAGCTTGATGTTCACGTTGTCGCGCACGTTGCTGACCGTGGTGCCGCCGACGACGTCTTTGATTTCGCCGACGAAATCAATCAGCGTGTGCTCGGCGCCGCCGCGCTTCGCCAGCGCCAGTTCGCGGCCCGGGATCTTGACAATGATGGGCACAAAATATTCCGCACGGTTGAGCTGGAAGTGATCGATTTCCATCGCGATCGAAAGCTCGGTGATAGGGTCTTCCAGCATCAGCGCATCTTCGAGTTGGCGCTCTTTATCGACTGCGGTGAAGCGGGCAAACTCCTTATCCGCGTAATAGCCCTGGCGGTAGTCGAGCTTGGCGGTGGCGTCGGCGGCGAGCGCGATCTTCACCCGGCGAAAGTGTCCGTTGCGCGCAGGGTTGGTGGTGTAGTAGCCGACCACGTAGTAATCGGCGATCGCCTCCTGGGCCTGTACGATGCCGCGCGTGAGGTCATTGGTATCGAACAGCGCTTTGCCGCCGGTATCGCCGGCCAGGGCAAAGAGCGTGTCCTGTGACCTTTGGATATTGCTGGTGGTGGCCAGCGCCGCGGTGCCGGAGTACATGCCGGCGTTGCCAGGGGAACCCTGCGATGCGTCGCCGAGCGGCGCTTCCGCGATCAATCCCCGCGCGTCGATGGGCCAGAAAGAAACGCCGGCGCGGATAGCGGCATCCACCGTGGCACGCAGTTGCGCCTGGTTGTCGATGCCGTTGAGGCGAAGGCCGCTGGCAAAATAGATGAGCGATTTCTTCTCGTTCAATTGCCCCAGCATCTTGGCCGCGGTCTGCAAGGCGGAGAGCTGACGATCGGTGTTGAAGATGTTGAATTCGCTGTCGTCCTGGCCAAAGGCCGCGCCCGTGTCTGCGCTGCTGGCGTCGTCAATGGTTTCGGCGGAGCCCTGACCTTCGCCGACGATCAGGGTTTCGAGAATGCTGAGCAGCTTGTTGCGGTCAGCCGTAAAGTCTTGCAGTATGTCGACCGACCCGCCCTGGTAGCGCAGAATGGACACCAGGTCGACCGTGGTTAATTGCGTGCGGATAAATTGCTGGGCTGCTGCAAGCGCGCGCAGCTGGTCGGCGGGGCGCATGGCCGACATGTCAAAGTAGAGCGCCAGCAGGCGGCGATTGCGATAGCGCGTGCTCTCCGCCGGTTCGGGCTTGACCTGGGTGCGGGAAAGTTGCTTGTAGACCCTGATCTCTTCGCTGCCCGGCGCGGCTTTGGGTACGGGTGAGGCGTTGGCGGTGAGCGCCTGGTGCTCGGCAAAACGAACGGTCTGCGTAACCCCGTCCTCCGTGAGCACAAAATCCTTAGGGGTGAGCCCCTGGATGAAGTTGCCCTGCTTGTCTTTGGCAACCACGGTTTCGACCACCAATTGCGACTTCACCGAGACGGTGTAGGGTTTCGACCCATCCGCCGGTTTGTTTTGCCCGATCTGCTGCGCCGATCCCAGTGCCGTGGCAGTTACAATAAGTAAAGCTGGTGTCCTGAGTCTGAAATCCATTGAAAAGTTTCCTTGGCTTTGTATCAGGGCCCGACTTGAGTGGGTGCGGAAACCTCAGTTCCTGAAGGGTACGGGCTTCAGCCCGTACAAATGAAACAAGAAGGGATCGGCTTTAGCCGCTGAGGGCCGGGCTTCCGCATGATTCCGCAGCCCTCAGCGCCTAAAGGCGTCTCATCTGGTTATTAATGTATGGGCTGAAGCCCATACCCTTCACGAACCGAGTCTTGCCGCACTCTCTTTAGTCGGGCCAAAAACCGCCTCCAAACAACTGCTGGATGGCCCACATCTTAAAACCTCAGGCGCAGCGTGGTTTCGAGGCTGCGCATCGGGTTGGCCGTCAACGGCAAACCGAATTGGGTGCTGTTGACGGTGGTGTTCCAGCCGGTAAAGACGGCGTGGTTCAGCAGGTTGGTTGCATCCACGCGGCCGTCGAGCGAAAACCGTCCGGTGAGGCGAAACGTTCGTGCCAGCGAAGTATCCATGCTGAACTGGCCCGGGCCGGTGATCGAGTTTCTGCCCGCGTTTCCCCATCGGCCGGGCAGTGGCGCCGTATATGCGGCGCTATTGAGATGCGCGCCGGCGGGCGCCGAGTAGATAGGCGCGCCCGTGGGGTCGGGACGAATGGTGCCGGTAACCCCGGTGCCGGGAACAGCGGCTAAGTAAACCGGCGTTTGCGGCAGGCCGGTGCCGACTGTGATTTGCGAAAGCACAGTCCAGTCTTTCAGCAAACGGCCGCGCCAGCCGCCGAGCAGGGTACCGCCGCCGAGCCCTTCGCCGGTCGTGTATTGGGCTTGCAGGTTGAGCAGGTGCCGTTGATCGAAGCTCGAAAGCGAGCGCTCAGCGTGCAGGTTAAGCCAGTTCTGTGCGATCGCAGGCGTCGCTGCTTGGGCACTCTGCGCAGAGGTCGAGGGGCTGGTGGTTGAACTCTGGCCGCCGCTGCCTTGGCCGCCTCCCTGACCGCCGGCCCCTTGATTTTGTCCCCCGGAAGGGCCGGTCGACCCTTGCGTCGCCGTGGTGGTCACGTGGCCTTGACCGCCCAGGGTCGCATCGTCGTCAATCGACTTCGAGTACGTGTAGAGCAACGATGCCGTGAACCCACTGCGCAGCCTGCGCCGCAATTGGATCTGGCCCGACTGGCGGGTGGAGTCTCCGCCCGAAGTTTGATAGATAAAGCCGACGGGGCAGCCGCCACAGGGGTTGTCTGCGCCGATGGGATAGGTGTTGGGAAGAAACTGCTGCACCCCACGCGTGCCTTTGACGCCGAGGTAAGTGACCGTCGCCTGCAGTGCGGCCGGTAAATCGCGCTGCACAGAAAGCTGCCAAGTCTGGGCGTAGCCAACCCGGAAATTCGGATCCACGGCGAACGTGTTGGAGGTAGTGGAGGAGCAGGGAGTAAAGCCGTTCGCCAGCGTAAGCGGGCAATCCGCGCTGTTGGCAACGCTCAGGCTCTTCGAGAGCGGCGATTGTTGTGCAAGTTGCAATGCGGCAGTCTGGTAGACCGACGTATCGTCGTAAATGCCGTAGCCGCCGCGCACCACCACCGTCGACGCGGGGATGGGGCGCCAGGAGATCCCGACCCGCGGTTCAAATCCCCGCTTGTCCGGCCGGATCAGCGAGCTGGGGTAATGGGCGCCCGTCTTTGCTCCAACCGGATCGGTTGCGAGCACCGGGGCGGCGGCGGTAAAGCCGCTTAAGATATCGAGATTCACCAGCCGTCCCTTGAGCTCGGTGATGGGCGCGCCATACTCCCACCGCATGCCTGCGTTGATGGTCAAGTTTGGCAGAAGGCGCCAGTCATCCGTGGCGTAAAGATCATAGGCGGGCTGGCGCAGATATTTATCCGCGTTGCCGAAGGCGACGGCGCTGGTATCGGGCACGCCGATCAGGAAGTCAGCCAGGTCAGAGCCACTGGCGCCGCCGCCCTGCGTGGCCGTCCCGGTAAAGGTGAAGGTGCCGCGCGGATCCTGTTGAAAGAAATCGTTGTACTGCTGTTTACGCAAGTCGCCGCCGACAGTGATGTTGTGGCGTCCACGATAAATAGCCGCCGAGGCAGAGAAGGCATCGGTGCGGCTGCGATTGAACGCACTCTGCTGATCGGTGAGCGCGGTGATCCCGCTTGAAAAGGTGAGCGTGGGCGGACCCCAGTTGGTGGCATCCTGATTGTTGCCGGTGATGCCGGCATCGCCGGAAATATTCTGGCGATTTTCAAAATACGGCACAATGTTTGTCCGCAGCCGGCTGAAGCGATAGCCGCCGTAGAAGAAGAGCCGCTGATTCAAGCGATGCGACCAATTGATGTTGGTGTTAATGCCCAGCGTGGCGGTCCGGTCAGTGAAGGCGAAGAGGCTGCTGCCGCTGGCCCGGGTGCTTTGCAGGTTGAAGCCGCCATAGAGCTCGTCGCGATGGCCAATGGTCTGGTCAAGGCGGAGTTGCAGTAGATCCTGGTGGGTGCTGTTGAGAATCGGCACCTGGTAGTTGTAGAGCGAGTTGCCGGCAAAGTCGGGCGCGGGATAGAGTTGCAACAGCGCCTGCGCCTGTGGGCTGACGGGCACCTGGTTGCCGGGATACGGATGGCCGGTCGTGGGGTTGAACACGGTAATCGGTTGGCCAAGCGGATTGAGCAGGCCGGAGAGATCGCCTGTGCGCTCCGCCTCGGTCGGCACCAGGCCAGACTCGGTTTCGGCGGTTCGATTGCGTGTCCACACATAAGCGAGAAAGAAGGTCGGTCCGCGGGGCAGCACGTGGGCGATGCGGATGGGCCCGCCCAGCGTAAACACGCCAGTGATGCGATTGAAAGAAGCCTTGGGCGAGTTGAGCCCGCTGAGCGAATAGGGGCGCGCGTCAAGCGCGGAGTTATCAAGGATCGCGGCGAGGCCGCCCGAATAAAGACTTTGACTGTTGTACCGTCGATTGCCGAAGGCGCGGTCGAGTGAGTAGCGTGACGTCGCGGCGTTGTTGACGCTGCCGTTTACCAGCAAGCCGTCCGACGAGTTCGCCTCCTCGGCAGGCCTGGGTATCTCGACCGGGGTTTCGTTGCCGGCGGCAGCTTTTTTAGCGGCCACTGTGGGGCTGAGCGCGGGCATGGGCGCCGCCGGCAGCGTGGTGAGGTGGGCAATTTCAGCCAGCGGCAGCAAGGTCAGCTCCCATTTGCCCGCCGTGGTGTTGGCGGCAATGGTTATCTCGGCATCAACGGTTGCGAAGCACAGCATGGCGATCTCGATCTTCCAGGGGCCATCCGCCAGGTCAGGAAAGGTGTAGAGGCCGCCCTGATCGGACACGGTGGTGAGCTTGCGTGTCCCTTGTGTCACCGTGACGGTTGCACCCGGCAGGGGAAGGCCGCCGAAGGTAATCTGGCCATGGTAGGCGGACGCAGCGGCAACACGAGGAAAGGCGAGCGCCGCAACGATTACCACCAGGGAGAGCAGCCGCCGCCATGCCATCGTTGTCGCCATCCCTGGGGTGTGGACGTCAGTTCGCTGACGGCTTCTCGGCATGATCAATCACGATCACGTCGACAGGCACCTTCTCCGCGCTCAGCTTCAAACCGAGATCCTGCTGGAAAGCGTCGTAAAAGCCGGGCGCGGTATTATTGGCATCCGCCTGCGGCGGAAACGGCGAATGTCCGTTGAACAGCGAGTCATCGGGTGCAAACGTGCATTGAAAATCATAGCGGCCAGTCAAAGCGGTCTGGTCGACCACCGGCCGGTCGAGGATCAGTACCTGCAGAAAGCCGGTGAAGTCTTTCATACTCGCGTTGAAGGCAACCATGGTGATGCCGCCCGTGCCTGGGTGAAAGCCAAAGCCGGGCAGCGGACCTTGTCTCTCCGTCGGCTTCAACTTTTCTCCACTTTTTGCAACGGTCATTAAGTAGGCGGAAAGCTCGCGCTTATCGTGATGGAAGGTCAGCTTGAACCGGTCCGCTATCAACTTTCGGATCATGATTCTTACTTGTTCCGCATTGGGTACCCCTTCTTGTTCGGGCACGGCGGCTATGTCGTATCGATCCTTGTCCAGCCAGTCTGGTCCGTTCAACACTTGCTTGGCCTGCAACTCATACGAAAACCGAATCAGGTCGCCGAGCGATGAGTTCACGGTTCTGAAGTTGCGACCGTTGACGGTAAGCCCCTTCATGTTGGGGCCCCCGGAATCGTTGGGCTTGATGGTGGCGACTTCGAAGTTCGGGTCCGCGTTGGCAGCCATCGGCGGCAGTTTAGGGCGCGGCGGGGGAATGGTCCATTCCGTTTCAGGCGTAG
The DNA here is from genome assembly GCA_963834445.1 of uncultured Acidobacteriaceae bacterium. Lineage (GTDB taxonomy): Bacteria > Acidobacteriota > Terriglobia > Terriglobales > Acidobacteriaceae > PALSA-350. Next base: position 178,466 of record CAWIBU010000007.1, on the reverse strand, counting down.
CGCGGGTTAGATTCAGTGGGAGCGGCGAGCCCCCTTGCGTCCAGTTGCCGGTAATGGTCTTGCCGTCGGTGCTCAGCTTGCCTTCGTAAGTGCCGCCGATCATCGTCAGTGACATTTTTACGGTGGTGCCGTCGAGGGTGATTTTAGTCACGGGCAGACTGTCGCCGCCTTGATCGATGCTGTAGAAGACTGCCTTGTAGCCCCCGTCGTCAGCCTTTGAGATCTTCACCACGGTGCGCAGATCCTGCCCCGCGTGCAGAGTGCCTTGCCAGGTGTCGGCGAGGCTTTGCGCGGGAGCCGCCGCTTGCGCGTGGACGCGGGTGAGGTGCGGAAGGTTGAAGGCAGTGAGCAGAGTGAGGGCCGCCAGACCCAGCAGCAAATTGCGGACGGAACTCATCTTGTATCGAAGACGGTGGCTCATGATTGGACGATCCTTCCCTGGAATCAGGCCCGCACCGCAAGTGAATGTTCCTTATAAGACGTGCGGACGCTTCTCTTTTGCTCGCCGCGGGGAATTATATTTCACGGCCCGATGGGCTGATCGCTCCAGTGGACGACAACTGCTGATTCGTCCTATACGTTTTCAAGCCTCAGTCCCGCAGGGACGACTGCAAATAGCCCAGGATGAAATCCTGGGTAAACACGGACAAAACAGAGCAGTCCCGAAGGGACGGCTGATGATCTCCCAGGATGAAATCCTGGGATTGCTCTACGCACTACACTAGTTTGGCGAAGGCCGCTCGACGTGATCGATTACCAGAACCTGGACCGGCGCTTTCCTCGACTCCAACCTGAGGCCTAATTGCTCTTGGATGGCGGTGAAAAGCGCTGGCGCGGATGATTCGTCTGTGGTCCTTGGTTCAGGGGGGCCGCCACCCCTAAACATGGCAGGTTCTTGCCCTTCCGGGGTCCATTTCAAAGTGAAGTCGTAGAGACCGGAAAGGCCAGTCTGGTCAACGATCAGCCGATCGTGCTGTTGCTCCGAGAGCAGTTTCACCAGCGCGGATACAGGGAGTGCCTGAGCCGTGAGTTGGCCCCACTGCATGAACATCCTGCCGCCACTTGCTGGCCCGTCGGGACCTTTCAATCCGTCAGGATAGGTATCGCCAGGCTTAGCTTGCTTTAGCCTGGGGCCGCCTTTGGCGACAACTAATGCGTACACAGGCAGCTCTTTCGTTTCCCAATGAACTCTCAACTGGAAACGCTCCGCCAAGACCGTTTGCACCATCGCCCACCGCTGCGCAAAGCTAAGCTGTTTCAGCTCGGCCACATCTGACCCGTTTACTTTTGCTTCGAGGTCGTATCTTGCCGACTGAATCCAAGTCGGCTTCCCTAAGAGTTGCGAATCCTGAACCTGGTATGCCTCCCGGATGATCATCTGCAGGGGCACGCCGACGAGGGAGGCGCCATCCGGTCGCATCATCAGTTCGGTCGGACCAGGTTTGCCTGGTTTGATCGAGGCAACTTCAAACACGGGCAACTTCGCGGTCGAGTTTTCCGCCTGGGTCGCGATTCCATTGGGCGCGGCGTACAGCAACCCAAAGGAAGTTGGCAGAGCGATGGCCGCGACCGCGGCCGCGATCAGCAAAAACTTCCTGTTCAGGTCCAGGTTGTTCGCAACCGGCGCGGTCACGATACGCAGAACCCGCTGCCTGAGATCGGCGCCGGTCACTCCGGCGACGCAATCCAGCGGCGCTTCCATGCAGAATTCACACGTTTTTAAAATGCTTTCGGCGTAAACATGAGGCTGGCTGCCAAGCTGCAACACTCGTTCGTCGCAGGCCCGTTCGCGCTCCTCGATCAGGCGCGTGCCTAACCACCAGGTCAAGGGATGAAACCAGAAGACTGCCTCGACCAGCATATGGAGAGCGGCAGCCAGGTTATCGCGACGCCGCACGTGCCATACCTCGTGGGCGAGAATGGCTTCCAGGTGGGCGTCCTGCAGGCGTTGGGAAAATCCTTCCGGCCAAAGCAGGGCCGGGCGAACGATGCCAAAAATCCCAGGTTCCAATGGGTTGCGGGATAAACGAAACGAGATGCCGGCTTGCACTCCGGCCCTGCGTTGCACCGAGCGAAGCATGTCGATCTCTCGCCCCTGGTGGAGATCGATCGCGTCCGCGGCGGTCCGGCATACCTGCCGCCAACGCAAGCACCACCGCACCATGACGATCACGAATCCGCAAAGCCATAACCCCATGAAGATGGTTGGCATCGACAGGGTCGCGTGCGCGGCAACGATCGCAGCCGGGCCGCGGCTGAAGGGCACGCTCACCTCTTCCACCCTCGAATACACCGCGTTCGGCGCGGTTGCAGCAACATGGGTTCTGGCCAAATGGCCGCCCAATTGGATCAAAAGTGAAAAAGGAATAAGAAACTTCAACGACGCCGCCAACCAAATGCTGTAGCGGACGCGGGCCTGATTCTTGCGCAAAACCAACGTCAGCAGTGCCGCCAACACGGCGAACACGGTTGACTGCCAAAGGTGGTTGGCGACGGCAGGCCACATTGCAGACAAGTACCCGGCGATCATGCCTTGTCCTTCCGTTCCAGCTTGCGCAACGCCCTCTCGGCTTCCTTTACGTCTTCGAGCGTTAGTTTTCCCGATTCCACCAGGTGGGCCATGACCGGTTGCGTGCGCCCCCCAAAGAGAGCCAGGAGATCGTCAACAAGTCTGCGCTGGGCGGTGCTGCGCGTGACCGTTGCCGCAAAAATGTGGAAGTTACCAACCTTCCTGACCCGCCGCACTACATTCTTTGTTTCCATGCGGTACACGGTAGTCTGGATAGTCGTGTAAGCGGGACGCCGCTTCTCCGGAAATGCCTCCTGCATCTCGCGAATGGAAGCTTCCCCCCGGGTCCAGAGGACCTCCATGATCTGGAACTCAAGCTTCGATAATTTAGGCTCAGGCACCGGCTTCCTCCTATGTACGTTTTCTTTTCTACTACCCGTGTATGTTTTAGTCAAGCGAATGTAGTAGAAAGGCCGTCAACGCCATAAACTTCGACAGGGATTCCGGGGAATCCGAGGGACTTGCTGTGCGCCTGTCTTCCAAACGAAAGCCCTGTAAGTGAGCCCGCGCATCTTACCCGCACGCTGGTCACTTTGTTACCTGTAGTTAATTCCCGACAAAGTAACCTCCGGAAGGGTACTTCCGGGTCCCTGAGAAGACTCCCGGCGCTTGTATCCCTTCCCAGAGCGGCGATAGCCTCTAAGTAGAAGATATCGGCAGGCAGCGGGCTTCTCACGGGGCAGCGCCATGCCGGCAGTTGTCCGGATGTTTCGGGCCTAAACGTGAGCGAAGGACAGTTTTACCGCTGTCCGGTGACACACCCGATCCCTGTCCAAAAATCGTTTAGTCCACACATCTCGCCGCGGCGAGATTTTTTTATGGCCACCGGTGCTTTTTTTGAGCGCTTTGGAGAAGCTCCGCCCGTGGCCGCTCGCAACTTATCAACTTCCACGAAGGAGCCACCCATGCCAAATGTCGAAGTAAGCGAACCGATCACCGCTCAGGAAATAGCCTTTGCCCACCTCGTCCTATCTGCAGTCATGACCGATTGCCAGGCCGCCGAAGCCGCCGGCCTCGACCCTGACTCCGCCGCCCACACCAAAGCCAAACCCTGTGTCCGCGCTTACATGCACGCGCACCGTGCCCCCGTGACCGAACCATTTGTCCCGCAAGAGGCCGACCTGTCCCCGCGTGCCGAGGAGGAACTACACCGGCTGAACACCGTACGCGAGCAAGTCCTGACCAGGCTCTGGGAAATCGCCAGGTTAAGCCCCGAGATGACGAGAAACAGCGTAACCGGCCAGGTCAAGGCGATCAGCATGATCAGCGCTATAGAGGGCCTTATCCCGGACCGTCGCGCCTCCGCCACGGACAAAGACTCCGCCCCGTCGCCCAAACCAGACGTCTATGTCTCCAAATGGCTCCGCGAGCTGCGGGGCGAAACCACCGGCCCACAGGTCAGTCCTGATCTCGTCCCAGGCGAAGATCCCGCTCCGGCGCCAGACGCGCCATCGCACCCCAGCCGGGGCCCCGTCCACCCACCGGAAGCGGCTCCATCGTCGCCTTATGCCCGCGTGCCCGATTCTGCTCCAGACCTCCGGGTCCCGTTCCACATACAAAAGAACCGCTTTGGTCGCCGTAACTGAATCCTGATTTGCGCAGCCAATACGCTAAAAAAGGCCAAAACGCCCAAATTTTATCGAATTTTACAAAAAACGAACCCGGGCCAGCCTTCGCTCCAAACCGCTGCGGTTTGCATGTGAACTCAGTTGCATGTCCGCAAAAAGCGAAAAACGATCGAATTTTATCGAATTTTACAAAAATCCGGCTGTCAGTCGTGGCGCAGGGCATTCATAGGATCGATTCTGGCCGCGCGCGGTTTCGAGATCAGCCATCGTGTGCACGTCGGCGATGGCCACGCTGGGATCGAGACTCTGCATGGCTCCGCGTATAACCTTCACCACGGTCTCTTCGGGCAGCACAAGAGCGCAGCAGCACCGCGTTGACCAGACTGAAGATTGCGGTGCATGCGCCAATGCCCAACGCCAAAGTCAGAATCGTCAGCAGGGTGAACGAACGGTGCTTAACCAGCGTGCGCACGCCGTAACGAAGATCCTGCCCAAAGTCCTGCATCCCATCATCGATTGCACGCATAGTCACAACCTCACATACGTTTTTCCACCCGCTTGGGCAGGATGGTGTCGGGCACAAAGTTGGGGGGGACGGCCGCCCACTCCACTCGAAATCTGCCTTCGTAACCGAAGAGCTTGCCCCACACCCGGTTGGAGGCGCTCACGCTGATGCGAAAGCATTGTTCGCGATCGTCGTACCACTCACAAACATCGGCGATGCCGGAAAAGAGCAGTGGGAACGGGAAGCCAATCGGCCCCTCATAAAAACGTTGCCGCCCCGAGCGCAAGCGCAACCCGCCGTTCTCGGCAACACTCGCTTCCAGATCGACGGCCAAATGTTGGTGGCTGCCGAGGTAATCGACGATGCAGTTTCGCTCTTCGCTGTAAATCATGTAGGCATCAAAGCGCCGTACCCTGGTGGTGGCAAATTTGCGGACCCAGGTTACGGTTTCGCGTCCCAACGGATCACGATAGGCATAATTCTGTATGTTGAAGGGCACATCCTGCCCGTGCTCGGGAAACTGGATGCGCCGCCAGGCGCCCACATAAAGAAAAGGAAGCGTGTATGGAGCTCCATGCCAGATGCGCTCCATGGTGCCGCTGCCGATGGAGGCAAGGCCACTTTCGGAGGTAAGCGAAAAGCGACGCTGGATTTCGGGATGCAGCCTGGAGAAATCGGAGCCGAGCGCCCGTTGATAGATAGAGGTCGTACCCGGTGAGGCAGCCACGGGAAGAGATTAGCAGAACAAGCCTCTACCTCTCGAATTCTCTCTCCGTCGCGCGAGCACGGTTATCTTCGCGCAGAACGCCCAACAGCAGCTGCTCCGTTGCGATGGCCGGGCTCCCGTACCCACTCGCCTGCGGACGAAAGAAGGCCGGATACGGAATGATGAGGGCGGTTTCGCGACACGCTGTTACCATCAGAGTTGCCTGGTTCAGGGCCCCTGCCTCGCACGATCTTGATGGTTTCTTTATGCCATTTGCGGTACAAAACAATTCTGCCGGGAACGCCATTCCCAGAGGAGCCCCATGTCAGACGCACTTCGCAATTTCATTGAAATTCCCTATGCCGAGTTGGAAGAGCTGAACCTCGCGGCGAAGGATCAACGTAAGCGGCGGGTCGCGGCCGATGAACTGCGGGCAGAGCGGCTGAAATACCTCGCCGGCGAAAAGCGCATCAAGGCCGTCACCGTGGTCTTCAGCGATCTGGAAGGCCGGCTGCACATGCTCGACTACGACAAGAACTTCCTCATCAAGAGCGACGACAATCTCACCTTCGATGGCAGCTCGATTCGCGGCTTTACGGCGCAACGCGAAAGCGATCTTCGCCTGGGCATCGACTGGGGCTCGTTCTATTGGGTGCCGTCTGATATTTTCGGCGCCGGCAAGGTGCTGGTGTTTGGCGAGGTCATCGCCAAGGACGGCAAGGCCTACTCGGCCGATATTCGTGGGGTGCTCAAGAACTATGCGAATGACTTGTTTGCCGCGAAGGGATACACGCTGAACGCGGCCAACGAGATTGAGGGTTTCTTGTTTCAGGGCACGGATGCGGAGCGTCACTACCACGAGACCCACCGCTTCGAGTATGTGAATACCGGCGGTTATTATCACTCGCTGCCGGGCGACCCGCTGCGAGCGTTTATCGATACCTGCGCTGAGGTGCAGCGCGCCATGGGCTTCGAAAACGAGAAAGACCACCCCGAGGTCGCGCCTTCACAGTTTGAGATCAACTACAGCTATAGCGATGTGGTGACGGCCGCGGACCAGATCCAGTTGTATAAGCTGATCTGCCGCCAGGTGGCTACCAAAATGGGGATGAGCGCTTCGTTTTTGCCTAAACCGGTGGTTGGGGTGAACGGCAGTGGGATGCACACCAACGTTTCTATCAGTGAGAAGGGCAAGAATCTTTTTTGGGACGAACAGGGCGAAGAGAAACTAAGCCAGATGGGCTGGGAGTTTGTTGACCGCATTCTTACCCACGGCAATGACATTTGCGTGCTCCTGAATGCGAGCGTGAATTCGTATCGCCGGCTCGATCCACACTTTGAGGCGCCCAATCAGTTGATGGCTTCGGCCACCGATCGCGGATCGATGGTGCGTATCCCGATCGGGAACGAAAAGAGCATGCGGGTCGAGGTTCGTTCGGTTAGCCCGGATGCCAACCCTTACCTGGTGCTGTATTCGGTGTTTAAAACCGGGCTGGATGGAGAGACGGCGAAGATCGAGAATCTGCGCAAGGCAAAGCGGTTTCTGCCCGATAACATTTACACCGCGCTCGAGAATTTCGAGGCGGCCCAGTGGACCGACACGTTGCTGGGCAGCGACGTTAAGGGGCGTTATGCGGACTTGAAGAAGGCGTCGGCCGATCGCTGCCCTCGTTTGTTAGGAACGTTTGTGAAAACGCCTGAAGTGCAGTATCACCACGATGTCTATAACCAGTACCTGTGGAATAAGTTTTAGCAGCGGATCAGGACTTTGCTGCGAGCTCACTCACAGGGGCCTTGGTTTGGGCCCCCAAACATATTTGTCATCCCGACCGAAGAAGCGAAGTGGAGGGACCTGCTTTTCCTAACCTGGCAGTAGAGGTTTCAGTTCCAACCTCCTGATTTCACCTGTGATCGGACCGTAACTAACCACGGCGCACAGCGCGGTGGCTCCAACAAAGATCAGCACATCGTCGAAGGACCCGGTCTTCTTCACCAGGTAGCCGATAATGATCGGCGTGGTGATGCCGGCCAGATTGCCGATCAGGTTGAACAGCGCTCCGTTCAGACCGACCATTCCTTTAGGGGAGGTGTCAGAAATAACCGTCCATCCCAGCGAACCGAAACCCTTGCCGAAGAAAGATACCGACATCAACAACAACATCACTGCCTGCGCCGGCGCATAGTTGCAGCCAATCATGGTCACCGCCAATAACATGCCGCCGATGATCGGAGCCTTACGGGCAAAGGTGAGCGAATGGCCGGCGCGCAACAGCCTGTCTGACACGACCCCGCCCAGAATGCCCCCAGTGCCGCCACAAAGCGCCGGCAGCGCAGCCGCAAAGCCTACCTTGAGGATCGACAGGTGCCGCGCCTGGCCGAGATAGACAGGAAACCAGGTCAGGAAAAACCAGGTCAGCGTGGTAATGCAGTACTGGCCCAGATAAATACCCACTAACATGCGGTGACTAAGCAGCTCCTTCACCGCAACCCAGGTAAGCATGCTGCCCTTGCCCTTGCTGACCCGGTCGGAGTTGACCAGGCCGCCGCCCAGCTCGATGGTTTCGATCTCGGCAGCGGAAATGCGTGGGTGATCCTTAACCTCGTAAATGGTCTTAACCCAGATCCAGGCAAAAACGAGGCCCAGCAGGCCCATGAACCAGAAGCTGCTCTTCCAGCCGGCGGCATGCGTGATGAATCCAAGGATGGGCGCGAAGATCATCAACGCGAAATATTGCGACGAATTGAAGATCGCCGAAGCACGCCCGCGCTCGTTGGCAGGAAACCAGGAGGCCACAATCCGGCCATTGCCAGGAAAAACCGGGGCCTGCGCCAGACCAGCCAGGAGCCGAAGGAAGAAGATCACGGTGAAGGCAAGCGACGCGGTGAGATAGCCGGCAAAGCCAGTCAGCAGGGCGCAGACCGACCACAAGACAATCGCAATGCCGTAAACCCGCTTCGATCCGAAACGATCGAGCATCGCCCCCGAGGGCAACTGGCCCAGCACATACGCCCAGCTAAATCCGGAAAAGAGATACCCCATCTTCAAAGGGTCGAGAAGAATATCCTTACCCATCGCGGTGCCGGCAATAGAAAGCGCGACCCGGTCTCCGTAGCTGAAGCAACTCACGGCGAACAAGACGGCGATAATCAGGTAGCGCACATGGGTGGTCTTGTTGCCGGCGGCCAAGGTCAGGACCTGCCGGCAATCAGCCTGGTCAACTCACCCAACTCGGCCTCGGTAAGATCAGTGAGCGGGGAGCGGACAGGCCCCGCGGGGCGGCCAATGGCCTTCATGCCGGCTTTGACAATCGAGACGGCGTAGCCCTTGCGGCGGTTGCGAATCTGAATCAGGGGCAAGACCAGCTCGCGCAAGCCGGCAAATACCGTGGCGTGATCGCGCCGGCGCACGGCGGCATAGAACTCAAGCGCGAAGTTGGGCAGGAAATTGAAGATGGCGGAGGAGTAGGTGGTTACACCCATCTCCAGATAGGGCAAGGCAAACGTCTCGGCTGTGGGCAGGCCGCCGACGTAGGTCAGGCGGTCGCCCATGCGGGCGTAAATCCTGGTCATGCGCTCGATATCGCCGACCCCATCCTTGAAGCCGACCAGGTTGGGGCAACGATGGCACAGCTTTTCCAGGGTTATATCGTCGAGCACCGCATTGTCGCGGTTGTAGACGATCACGCCCAGCCTGGTGGCGGCGCATACCGCCTCCACATGAGCGGCCAGGCCAGCCTGCTCCGCGCCTACGAGATAGGGGGGTAGCAACAGAAGTCCGTCGGCGCCGGCCTGCTCCGCGGCGCACGCGAATTCTTTCGCCATGGCCGTTCCATAGCCGCAGCCGGCAACCAAAGGGGCCTGGTGCGCGGTTTGCGCCACCGCGGCCTTGACCACCGCCGCATACTCAGTGAGGGTAAGCGAAAAAAACTCGCCCGTGCCACCGGCGGCGAACAGACCTGCGGGCTTGTAGGACAGCAGCCACTCGATGTGCTCTTGATACGGTTTTGGTTTGAATTCAAAGTTCTCGCCAAAGTGGGTAACGGGAAAGGAAAGCAGGCCCTCGCCCACTTTCTTTGCCATCTCCTGTGGTTCCATGGTCTTCATCGTTCTTTCCCCAGGGCTTTCTTTGCAAAGGTATCAAGCACGGTGTTAAAGCGGCTGGCAGCGTCGACGGCAAGGAGCAACGAGAGAAGCAGCAAAGCATAACGGGCGCCCTGCAAACTTGACCCTCCCTTATACCGTTGACATCGAATCCACCGCCTGAATCAGGGCGCGAATGTAGCCGTAGCAGTAAGCAAAAGACTGCAAACCATTGGGGTCGTTGGGGGCTACCGGAACGTGGTCAGGCATGAGCATATAGGGATAGCCCACCTCTTTGTAAACCTGTATCGCCTTGACGAAGTTAACGTCTCCCTCATCGGGATACACCTCAAGAAACTCGTTGCGACGCCCGCGAATGTTACGGAAATGCACATTGAATATCTTGTTGCGGGTACCAAAATAACGAATCACGTCGAAGATTTCTGTCCCTGGATCCTGGAGCATTTCGGAAACCGTGCCCTGGCAGAAGTTCAAACCGTGATACGGACTCTCTCGTATGGTGATGAACTTTTTCAGACCATCGACTGTGCCCAGCACGCGATTCACGCCCTGGTAACCCTCGGGCGGCATGCCCGGATCATGAGGGTGGCAGGCCATGCGAATCTTGTACTCGTTGGCCACCGGGATCACGCGGTCGAGGAAATAGGTAATCCGTTCCCAAAACTGCTCAGCGTTCACAGGGCCCGCTTTGGTGAGCGGCGTGGCGGGATGGGCTTCCGACAGCTTCCAGGTGCTGTACGATGCGTCGCCGCGACCCGGGGTGCGGCCAGAGCGCACCACACCGAGAATGCTCATGTTGTATTTAATGGAGGGAATGCCTGCCTGGGCACAGTTTCTGATCATGGTTTGCAGGGACTCGATGTCGCGGTCGCGCTCCGGGCTCTGCGCCAGCATGATCGCGGGATGCTTTTCTTTGTCGATGTAGCTCGATGCCAGAAAAGGCGGAGTCGTGCAGTCGACGCTGATGCCGCAGGTGGCGGCCAGATCGACCATCCGTTTCAACTCGTCCACGGTGGCATAGATTCGATCCCCCTCGATCTCGGGGTAACCGCAGATGTTGCGCACGCTGTAACGGGCGAGGTACTTCAAATGGGTTTCGTTGGTGGGAGCGGTTTGATCGCCTAACTTCATCAACGCGCGCCTGGCAGATGGCTGGGTGGGAGCGGCGGGAGAGGGTAAGCCCGTAGCAGCCAGTAGTCCAGCCGCGCCGGTAGAGGCAAGAAATTTTCTTCGATTCATATTCACTCTTCTTACTGCCCTCTGGTTTGTACCACACAATTTCAACTCGGTGTATGAGCCGGAAAGGCCGATAACGAGGTTTGGGCGATCGATGCATCGCGCGCATCAATCCATGCAAACTATAGTTCAAACGACTTTCGATCCTGCACTATAGTTCTCCGCGGTAACCACTCGGGCAACCGTAACGCCGCGAAAAGAGACCGCACGGCGGCTACGCAACACGGGGCAACGACTTCCTTATCCACCAACGTCGTCCCCGGGCAGCATGTTCGCGTGCCCAACCACACCCCGGGAACTCTGTTTCCGGAGCAGGATCAGAACCCGTTCTATAACATCAATGCGTTTTCTTATCCGGCGGCGTTTACCAATGGCAATGGGGGCATCGGGCTGGCGCGCTATGGGGGCGTTTGGTGGCCGCAATATTCGCTCACCAAGACAGTTGCTTATCGCGAACGATATCGCATCACCGTTCGTATGGATGCCAATAACCTCTTCCCGGAAACCCACGCATATTCCACGGCAACCAACAACGTGGTAAATATTACCAGTCCGCAGTTATTCGGTAAGGTGGCGAGCCAGGCCTACAGCTTTTCAAACTGGTACACGCCGAACGGGAACCCGGTCAGTGTGTTGCGCCTGCAATTTTGATGTGAGGGGATACGTTCGATGATGACGAGACGGGAAGCAATGATGGGGCTGGCCGGGATGCTGGCGCAGGCAGCGCAACAGCTGCCGGCAAACCGGAATGTTAAATGGGCGCTGGGCTCGAACCTATGGAACTCGTTTCCGGGATCCAGATTTACCGACATTCTCGACGTCATGCACGACACCGGGTTTATCGGCCTTCGTTTGACCCAATATCCGCAGATCCTTACCAAGTACGACATCACCCAGGCTCAAATGGAGAAGGAGCTCTCGCGCCGCGGGCTGCGCGTGATTACGATTTCGTTTAATGGCGCGGCCGACGATCCGGCTCAGCATAGCGAGATACTGACCCACGCCAAAGAGGCGATGACCTTTCTCAAAGGCTTCGGCGCCGATCGGCTGGTGGTGTTTTCGCCCTCGCGCAAAGATAAACCGCCGGCTGCGTTTGCCATCATGTGCAGCTTCTTTAACCGGCTGGGTGAAACGGCAGGTGAAATGGGGTTCAAGGCCGGTTTGCATAATCACCTCGGACAGATGGTGCAGACCCCGGAAGAGATTGACCGGTGCATGCAACTCACCGACCCTACGTTGTTTTATTTTTCTCCGGACACGGCGCACGTGTACCTAGGGGGCGGGGATCCGGCTGTCATTATGGGGAAATACAAGCATCGGCTGATGATGGCAGACTACAAAGACGCCAAGCGGGCCGGGCTGACAGCTAAATATCTCACCAATACTTATGACCTGGGGGATGGCGAGATTGATTTCCCCGCGTGCCATCGCGTGCTCAGGAGTATTGCCTTCAAGGGTTGGCTGTGTGCGGACCTGGACATCGCGCGCAGCGGTCCACGGGTCAGCTACGAACGATGTGACGCTTACATTGTGCATACCCTGGAGCCGATTTATGCCTGAGATCTCCCGGCGAACGATGATGCTGATGACTGCTGCTGCCGCTGTACCTACCTATCGCATTCTCGACCCCCACGTGCATGTGTGGAAGCGCGATGCTCGCTTCCCGTTTGCCGCCGGAGCGAAGGTGCCTGACTTCGAAGCTACCCCGGAAATGCTGCTGGCCCTGATGAAGGCCAATGGCGTGGCCAGGACGGTCATTATCCAGGTCATCCATTATCGCTACGACAACCGTTACCTTGCCTCGGTGCTGAAGCAGTATCCCGAGTACTTCATGGGCGTATGCCGAGTCGATCCGCTGGACCCGGCGGCACCCGACCACTTGGCGGAGATTTCCACGCAGACGGGCTTTCACGGGGTGCGCCTGAGCCCGGCAGGAGACGCGAGCGGCGACTGGATCAATGGGCCGCTGATGCCTCCGCTGTGGAAGCGGTGCGCGAGCCTCAAGGTTCCCATGACGCTGCTGGTACCGATCAGCCGTGTTCCCGACCTGGGCAAGTTGATTGAGCAGTTTCCAGATTTGACGGTGGTTATCGATCACATGGCCGATTGCCCGGTCGACCATCCCGAGCAACTCGAGGCTTTGGTGGCGCTGGCGCGATATCCGAAAGTGTTCGTGAAGATTTCACATACGTGGTCGTTGTCGAAGCAAGGGTATCCGTGGCTTGATTCGCAGAAGCTGGTGCAGCGGCTCTACGATAGTTTTGGGCCGCAGCATCTGATGTGGGCGACCGACTGGCCGATTGCGAAAGAGCGGGCGACGTATCCGCAGCGGCTTACCGTTGTGCGCGATGATATGAAGTTTCTTAACGCTGACGATAAACAATGGATGCTGAGCAAGACGGTCGAACGTGTTTGGCCGTTTCCCGGCTAGCGTGGTGCGTCACCCGCGAGTGGACGATCGATCCAGAAACAGGCTATAGTCCCCCAGAACTGATTCATGGATCGTATCGATGTATGAACTAAAACAACTGCGCTGCTTCGTCGCGGTTGCCGAAGAATTGCACTTCGGCAAAGCGGCAAAACATCTGCACATGACCCAGCTTACGCTGAGCCGGCAGGTGCAGATGCTGGAGCAGGGGCTCAAGATCAAGCTGCTCACCAGGACCAGCCGCACGGTGCAGCTTACGCCCGCGGGACGCGCGTTTTTGCCGGAGGCAAGGCGGATTCTTGCCCTCACCGAAAGCGCGGCCATCGCCGCGCGCCGTATCGCCAAGGGCGAATCTCAGTGTTCGTTTCTTATTGAGAAGCAGCAAAGGCCTGGCCGACGATGGTCTCGGCTTCGGCTTCTATCAGCTCCAGATGCTTCTGGTCGCGAAAGCTCTCGGCGTAGATCTTGTAAATCTCTTCTGTTCCAGAAGGGCGGGCGGCGAACCATCCGCTGGCTGACATCACCTTAACCCCGCCGATGGCCTGGCCATCGCCGGGGGCGTGGGTGAGGATGGTCTCAATCTTTTCTCCGGCCAGCGTGGGCGAGGTGATGCTCTCTTTGCTCATCTTCGCCAATAGCTTCTTCTGCTGCGTGGTGGCTTTGGCGTCGGTCCGGTCGTAACAGGGGTCACCGAATTTCTGCGTGAGCTCGTGGTAGATTTCGCCCGGATCCTTTTGCATTTTGGCGGTCATCTCGGCCGCCAGCAGGGCGGCGATCAGGCCATCTTTATCCGTCGTCCATACGCTACCGTCACGGCGCAGGAAGGAGGCGCCGGCACTCTCTTCGCCCACAAAGCCGAGCTTGCCATCGAGCAAGCCGTCGACGAAGTACTTGAAGCCCACCGGCACTTCAAAAAGCCTTCGGTCCAGGCCGGCGGCCACACGGTCAATCATGCTGCTGCTGACCACGGTCTTGCCCACCGCCACCTCTTTGCCCCATTGCGGACGATGCCCGAAAAGATAGTGGATGCAGACCGCGAGATAGTGATTGGCGGGCAACAATCCCCCGCTCCTGGTCACCACGCCGTGACGATCGTGATCGGTATCGCAGGCCACCGCGACATCGAATTTGTCTTTCAATGAGATCAACGACTGCATGGCGTACTTCGACGAGGGGTCCATGCGGATCTTGCCATCCCAGTCGAGAGTCATGAAGCGAAAGGTGTAGTCCACCTCATCGCTGATCACGGTGAGATTCAAACCATATTTCTCGGCAATCGGTCCCCAGTAATGCACGCCCGCGCCGCCGAGGGGATGAACCCCGAAGTTGATTCCAGAAGCGCGCAGAACTTCCATATCGATAATGTTCTTTAGGTCAGAAACATACGCTGTTACATAATCATGGCGATGGGTGGTGGGCGCCGCCAGCGCTTTTTCGAGTGACACCCGTTGCACGCCTTGCAGTTGCGCAGCCAGGAACTCGTTGGCCTTGGCTTCGATCCACGAAGTCACTTCGCCCGCGGCCGGACCGCCGTGGGTAGGGTTGTACTTAAAGCCACCCGAGTCGGGAGGATTGTGCGACGGAGTCACCACGATGCCATCCGCGAGTCCACTGGCGCGGCCGCGGTTGTAGGTGAGAATGGCGTGCGACACGGCGGGCGTCGGGGTGAAGTCGTCCTTCTCGGCCAGCATGACCTCGACGTTGTTGGCCGCCAGAACCTCCATCGCGCTGGCCTGCGCCGGGCGGGAGAGGGCGTGGGTGTCAATGCCGAGAAAGAGCGGGCCGTCGATTTTCTGCTGTCGCCGATATAAGCAGATCGCCTGGGTGATGGCGAGAATATGCCACTCGTTAAAGGAGCGGCTGAAGGAGGAGCCGCGGTGGCCTGAAGTACCGAACGCGACTCGCTGCTCGGGCACATGCGCGTCTGGCCGGTCTTCGAAGTAGGCGGTAATGAGTTTCGGAATGTCTACCAGGTCGGAGGATTTGGCCGGTTGCCCGGCCCTGGGATTGATCGTATTCAAGGGTTCCTCAGCTTTCCGTGGGTCCAGCTAAAGCAGTTGCCATTGTCTACCATCCGGCTCTCGCCGGTCAGCAGGTTGTGTAAATTTCAAGGGAAACTCCAGGGAGCTAAGATGCAGCCTGGCAGCGTGGGGGGGCCACCGGACTGCCGACTGTATCGGATAGCACATCGCACCGCGGCCAGGGATGAAAAAATGATCCCAGGGAACATCGCTGCTGACGAATGCGGTGAAGAAGCCGATTTTTGTCCGCCTCCATATCCCATGGGGCCGGGCGACATCTAAGTACCGAGGAGAATGCCATGCCCCAAAGTCCACACGATCGAGTCGCTGAATTGCATAACCTGGCCAGCCATGCCCACGCCGCTGCGGCAACGGCCCACGGTAAAGGGGACCATCTCACGGGTCACGAGCTATCTCTGCAGGCGCACGAGCACTCCACCAACGCCCGCAAGCTGAGCGAAGAACTTGCCCAAAACAAACCGGCTTAAGCAATCATGAAAGCTGCTGTTCTCACCACCGGTCCGGCGGCGCGATCGCCTTTGCTCGAGATCGCAGAAGTGGCCACGCCCGCAATCAAAACGGGTTATGTCTTGCTCAAGGTGCTGGCCTGCGGGGTTTGCCGCACCGACCTGCACATCGCCGAAGGGGACCTGCCTGCGCCGCACCCCAGGCTTATTCCGGGTCACCAGATTGTGGGCGAAGTGGTGGCGGGGGCGACCGCCGAGCGGCCGTTGGGATGCCGTGTCGGGGTGTCGTGGATAGGCGGCGTCGACGGGGACTGCTGGTTTTGTCTGCACGCGATGGAGAATCTGTGCGACCAACCCACGTTCACCGGCTACACGGTCAATGGAGGCTACGCCGAGTATGCGCTGGCACGGGCGGACTTTACCTTTCTCCTGCCGCCCGGAATGGATGACGTCGACGTCGCTCCTTTACTTTGCGCCGGAATTATAGGTTTTCGCAGCCTGCGGGTGGCCGGCGTCGCGCCCGGCGAGCGCGTCGGCCTCTATGGATTTGGCAGCTCGGCGGGTTTAGCGATCGCCATTTTGCAGTCCTGGCATTGCCCGGTCTATGTAGTGACCCGAGGTGAGAAGCATCGCCAGCGTGCGGCCGCGCTGGGCGCAACCTGGGTCGGCAATGAAGACGAAAAGCCGCCGGTCGCACTCGATCGCGCCATCACCTTCGCGCCCAGCGGCAAAGTTGTGGTTGGCGCATTAGCCGCCCTGCGTAAGGGGGGCGTGGTTGCGATCAACGCGATCCACCTCGACCAGATGCCCGCGTTTGATTACGACAAGTTGCTTTGGGGCGAACGGCAGATGCGCAGCGTCGCCAATATGACGCGCCAGGATGCCCATGACTTTCTTGCCCTTGCGCAGCAAATCCAGCTTCGCCCCCAGGCAACGGTATTTTCGCTGCAAGAAGCAAACCAGGCGTTGCTGGCGGTCAAGGATGAGACAGAAAAGGGATCGGTGGTGATTGTTCCATAATCAAACGCAGGACCGCTGGTTATTGCTCATTCGAAAGCGTTTCTTGCTCAGCCGGCGGGGAGACAAGCGGATCCCTTAATTGTGGCATCCTAAGAGTCAAGGGGGGTGTTGATGCCTCAAAGTGCCCACGATCGGATCGCCGAGCTTCACAATCTGGCAGGTCATACTCACTTTGCCGCAGCAGTCGCCCATCGCAAGAGGGATTTTCCTGCCGCGCACGAACTGTCTGAGAAGGCGCGGGAGTACTCGGCAACCGCACACCGGCACAGTGAAGAACTGGCTGCCAATGGCGGAAAGCCGTACGCGTCCAGTAAGAAATAATTCCCAGCGCTCGAGCACGTCTAGATGGGCAGAATCTCTACCGTCAATAGATCAACTTCAACGAAAACTGGATCTGGCGCGAAGTGCCGGCCGTATGGCTGATCTCGCCAAAGCCCGACCCCAGTAGGGTGTTGGCGGGTAAGCCCATGTTAACGACGTTGAAGAGGTTGAAGAACTCGGCGCGAAACTGCAGATCCATGCGCTCGATGCCGCTGGAGCGCCGGCCCAGCGGGGTGCTCTTGATCAAAGCAAAGTCGAAGTCGTAATACGCAGGCCCGCGCAAGGTGTTGCGTCCCAGGCTGCCGAAACGACCGCGGTTGGGGCCAGTGCCGCCGGGCAGGTTGATCGGGATGGAGAAGAACGAAGCGTTGTTGGCGCCTAACCCAAAATAGTCTTCTCTTACTTTGCGCGCGGTCGAGAGGTGCGGCGTGCCTACCTGGTCAGGTCGATCCACTCCGTTGGTGCCGGCATCGGTTTGCTGCACACCCGAATAAACGGTGAAGGGCGCTCCGCTGCTGATGCTCGAGATGCTCAGCAATTCCCATCCCGCGGTGAGGGTGGTGCCCAGCGGACGCAGGAGATCGATGTTCTGCCCGTGCAGGTCCTGGGCCAGGCTCAGGGTAAACGCGTGGGCCACGTCAAACGTCGCCGGACCCTTTTCCGCATGGGTGTTGAAAGGGTTCTGCGGGGACGTGAGTGAGGTAGCGCCGGAGCCTCCATTCACGAAGCCCCCGATCACCGAACTAGTCTCATCGAGCGCCTTTGACCAGGTATAGCTGGCCTGCATTCCGGGGCCGCCATGGGGAGCGGTTCCCTGCAGCGAGGTCTGCAGCGCGTGATAAGACGAGTGTGCGCTGCTGGTAATCACGTTCTCGGTGCCGAACCCGCCGATAACATTCCCTGCCTGGTCGAACTGGGTGTAGGGCGCAAAGGCGGGGCCTGCGCCCGGGTAGCCATTTAAATAGCTGATGCGGGCCAGATGGACCGCGGCGGTTCCGATGTAGGCGGCGTCTGCCACCAGGGCGCCGAAGGGCCGCTCCAGGCCCAGCGTCCATGTCTGCAGATAGGCGTTGCCAAATTTTGGATCAATCGACGAGATGGTCAGCGGAGTGAGTTGGTGGGTCGGCGAAAGCGCCGCGAGATCCTGTTGGTAGCGATTCAGGTCCATGACCGTGTTGGCGGAAACAGCCTTGGTGCCCCGGGCAAAAATGTCGACGCCGCTGGGCGTGTAAGCCCGCGGTAACTCGTCGGAAGTGATCTGGAAACCGTAAGGGATGGGGGCCGCGGGCGCGGACGTACGGCGAGGGTCCACCGCAAATGGGTTCGAGCCGGTGAGTGAATTGTCCTGAAAAAGATTGGGTGGAATGGTCGTGATGCCGCCGGCGGCGCGGAAATGAACCTGCTTGCCGGCCAACCAATCGAGTTGCACCCGCGGGCCCAGGCCATTCAGATTGAAGCGATAGCCCGGCTGGGGATTAATGACAAACGATTCGCTGACCTGGCCGCCAAGCGAAGAAAACGCAATGCCCGAGGTTCGTTTCGCGCGCTCCGAAAGGGGCGAATACAGCTCGTAGCGCAAGCCATAGTCGAGTACCAGGCGGGGCGTGATTTTCCACGTGTCCTGGGCAAAAAAGGCAAAGGCGTTGCGGTTGATAGCCGCCACCCCGATATGGTCGCCCCCGGAAAAATAAGAGGGCGCAACCGCGACGGTGTAGACAAACGGGCTGCCGGTCAGCAGGCCGGAGAGCGTATCGGGCAGCGCATCGCCGACGTGGATGGTATGCTGGCCGCTTTGCGAAACCAGGTTGACCGGGGAATACGCGGTGCCCCCGCCAAAGTCATACTCCCCGTTCGGGCTGATGCCAAAGTACGTGGTGTCGCGATTCAGGCGGACTTCAGCGCCGGCTTTGAAAGCGTGGCTGTGGGTGGTAAAGGAAATGTTCTGCCGCCCTTGAAACAGGTTGCCATAAATGCTGATCACCGTGCCCGCCGCCGAGTTGAACGGCTCATAGGAACCGTCATTGAACTTGACGCCCGGGTCGGTCTTGTCTGGGGTGGGAAAAGACGGGGTGGAGCGGGTCACACTCAGCGACGACTCGAGAATCAGGCGTGGCGAGACCGTGCGCGTAAACGTGAATACCAGGTTGCGCTGGCGATCGATATAACGAATTCCAAACGCAGGATCGATCACGGTTTGATCGGGGTTGGTGGTCGGCCCATTCAGATTATTGAAATTGAAGCGGGCGAATAGCTGCGAGCGTTCGGACAGGCGATGATCGAGGCGCAGAGAAAACTGATCCGCATTCGTGGCCACCGGGGACGAGCTGGCATAGGTATGAATGCCATAGGGCCCGAGCGGATGATTGGGCAACGGATAGCGCGCCAGCACGCGCGCGATACCCGGATCGACCGGAATGGTGAGCGTGTCGCCGGGGAAGGCGGTCGTATCCAGCCCGGCGCGCTCCTCAGCCGTAGGCACGGGAAATACCTGGGTGGTGCCCAACACCTGGCGGAAGCCCTGGTACTGGCCAAAGTAAAACGTCTTGCCCCTGCCGTCGTAGAGGCCGTGCAGTACCACCGGGCCGCCATTGGTGAAGCCGAACTCATTGCGGCGAAACGGCGGCAGCCGGCCCGGATTGGTAATCGACGCGTGATCAAAGTAGTTGCGGGCATCGAGAGCCGAATTGCGCAGGAATTCGAAGAACGATCCGTGGAAGCCGCTGCGGCCCGACCGGGTCACGATATTGGTGAAGCCCGCGCCGCCGTTGCCGATCTCTGCCGGCATCCAGCCTGACTGCGATTGAATCTCCTGCACGGCGTCGACATTAAAGTTGCTGAAGGTGGACCCACCCATCTCCGGATCGCTGATATCCGCGCCATCCATGGCGAAGGTCGCCTCCACCCCACGCTGGCCATTGATGGCAAACTGCTGGGTGAAGTTGGTGGCCCCATTGGCATCGGTCATGGTGCCCGCTGCCAGCAGCAGTAGCTGGCTGAAGTCGCGCTTGTTCAAGGGCAGTTCGCTGACGGCGTTGCTGGAGAGCGCAACGCCGCCGGTGGCTTCTTTTTCATCGGGGGCGGCGCGGAGTGAGATTGCTCCTTGTTCGCTCAGGGTCAACAGCACCGGAGAAACGACCAGATCGATCGCCTTGGTATAGGCCATGCGATGACCGTCTACGGTGATAAAAAGCGCATAGCGGCGGGGCAAGAGCTGGTGGAATGCGAAGCTGCCATCGGGCTGCGTCATCGACGTCGCCGTTTGCCCGTGGCTGGTTAATTCGACGGTTGCTCCAGCCACCGGGCTGCCGGTTGCGTTGCGCAGCGCGCCCTTCCAGCTCGTATCCCCCGTTACTGCCTGCTGGCCCTGCACGGTAAGTACGAAACTCAATGCGGCCAACCACGAAAGTAAGAACTGCAGACCCCTGAACTGTTTAGTCAAACGACTCCATCGGCAACGGTTAGAAATAGCTGGGCGACTAGACGCAGTTGCGAGACGATCGTCCGGTTCCTCAAGGATTATCCCAGACCTATTCCATCGTGTTTGAGCGCAAAGGGTATTTCTTTGCGCTTAGAATCGCGGGACCGCCCAGTTGCACAGAATTAGAGACAGTGTCACCGGCATCATGTAAACTGCTTGCCCAGGCAACGAGGACGTGTCCGCCACCCCCTGCCGGCAGGCCTGTAAGACGAATGTCAAGGAGAGACGACGATGAGCTTTTGCCAGACTTGTGGAACCAATATGCCGGATGGAAGTGCCCACTGCCCCGCCTGCGGAGCCGCCCAGGGAGTCGCTGCCCCTGGCGTCGCACCCGGAGTCGCACCCGGGGTCGCGCCCGGCTATGCGCCAACCTATACCCCGGCCGCCGCGCCCGTCGCCGGCGCTGGCCTCACCCCGAATGTCGCGGGCGCCCTGGCCTACCTGGTAGGCGCCATCACGGGCATTCTCTTCCTGGTGATTGACCCGTTCAAGAGTGACCGCTTCGTGCGCTTCCATGCCTTCCAATCGATCTTCTTCAACCTGGCCTGGATCGCGTTCTGGATTGTATGGAGCATCATCGGATTGGCGCTCAGCGCTGTTTCCCACGGGCTGTTTTTCATCATCCAGTTGCCCATCAATCTACTGGTTATGGTCGGTGGGTTCTGTCTGTGGGCTTACCTCATGTACAGCGCTTACCAGGGTAAGACTTTCCAGATCCCGGTAATCGGTCCTCTGGCCGCCAAGCAAGCGGGCATTTAACACGAAGCGTGTCCCAGGGCTAAACAGCTGGTGGTGGCCCATTCAAGCTTTGCCTGAATGGGCCACCATTTTGCGGCGCGCAGCGGATACGCCGCGAACGTGCCCCACCCGATGCCGTTTACCATAATTGCTGCCTTCAATCTTTTGCATTTTCAGGGTTTACACGTGACCATGGTTATTTCCGCTGTTGCCGCCCGGGTATTGGGATCGCTGGTAGAAAAAGAGATTACTACGCCGGAGTACTACCCGCTTTCACTCAACGCGCTGGTCAATGCGTGCAATCAAAAAAATAATCGTGAACCGGTGATGAATCTCGACGAGGACGAGATTCGCCAGGCCCTGCATGGCCTCGAAGACCACGGACTCGCCGGCGTCGCCCGGGGTACCGAGAGCCGTGTCGCCAAGTACGAACACCATGTGCAGGAGGTGTTCAACTTTACCCGCGGCGAGATTGCCGTGATGTCTGTTCTTCTGCTGCGTGGGCCGCAAACACCTGGCGAGTTGCGCGGCCGCAGCGAGCGGATGCACCGCTTTGAGGAACTGAGCGACGTGCAGTCAACCCTGCAGCGCCTGATGCAGCGCGATCCGCCGCTGGTGAAGGTGCTCGCTCGCCAGCCGGGTACCAAAGAAGCACGCTACGCGCATCTTCTTTCGGGAGAACCGGCGGAGGCTGTCCTTACCGAACCAGCGGCTGAAAATCCTGCCACTACGCAACTGGAGGCCGAGGTCGCGGCGCTGCGCGAGGAAGTAGCGCAGCTGCGAACGCAAGTGGAAAAAGTGCTGCGCCTGGTCGAGTGATGATTTCGTAACGGTGGTTGTGGTTGCAACAGAGATGCCTCTGAGGACACAGTTGATCACCCGCTTCGCGGACCCGCGGGGGATGAAACAAAACCATATCCCGGATAGGAAGGTGGCCCAGGTCTCGCTTTTGAGACTTGAGGGCGCGGGAAGGAGAAATCCCAGGTCTCAAGAGCGAGACCTGGGCTAGCCTTCCCGGTTGCTGATCGGTGCTGGTTTGATCTCATAGAGCCTTTGCGGCAGGGAAAGGTTTCACAATGCCAGCTTCCACACATACTCTAAGGTCCGTGCCCTTCAGGCAGTTAAGCCACCTCAGCGGTGACTCATGCGCAGGCTTTGCCAACTGGCGTCTGTGGTCCAGCCACCATCGACGACCAGGGCGTGCCCATTGACAAATCCGCTCTGGGCCGGGTCGGCGAGAAACAGAATTGCGCGCGCGATGTCCTCGGGAGAAGCAAAGCGGCCCATCGGGTTTACCCCTATGATGTCTTCGTCGGTGTAAGTTCCATTCGCCTGGTCGGCGGCATCCATTTCTGTTTTGACCCACCCCGGGCAAACGGCATTGCAGCGCACACCCCGGCCGCCCCACTCCGCCGCTAACGTGCGCGTAAGACCGATGAGGCCGTGTTTCGACGCGTTGTAAGCGGCGCGATCGGCAATACCGAAAAGACCGGCGATCGAGGCAACGTTGACGACGCCGCCAGAATGCTGCGCCAGCATTCGCTTGCCGAAGGCACGCGAAAGCAGAAAAGGCGCCACCAGGTTTACCTCGAGCACGCGGCGAAACGTGCTGGCTTCGATCTTCTCCGCAGGCGCGATGGAGCTGATGCCTGCGTTGTTCACAAGCACATCGACGCGGTTCCATCGCTGGGCAATCTCGGCAGCGGTTGCTTCGACTACCGTTTCGTCGGAAAGATCGCCGGTAAATTCGGCTGCTTCGCAGCCTGTGGGGCGCACGCTGGCCAGGGTCGCGGTGCAGGGTTGCAGATCGAGCAAGGCCAGCGAATAGCCGGCGGCGGCAAAGACTTCGGCGGTGCGCCGGCCGATTCCCTGCGCAGCGCCGGTAATAACGGCTAATTTCATCAGTCCAAGGTACAAGAGTTCAATTGTGCTCAGACAGAAAAAGATGTTTATGCCTAATCTGGCCACCAGAATCCTGAGGCCGCCCTAACTGTTAGCATGGGGATACGGGTCTTTTTCTCTTCCCCGCCCTTCCTCTCCGCACGTCAGCGCACCGGCAACGCACGAAGACCGATGAGGTATCAGCATGGGGGCAAACGGA
The DNA here is from genome assembly GCA_963834445.1 of uncultured Acidobacteriaceae bacterium. Taxonomy (GTDB): domain Bacteria; phylum Acidobacteriota; class Terriglobia; order Terriglobales; family Acidobacteriaceae; genus PALSA-350. The sequence goes on along the minus strand of CAWIBU010000007.1, from coordinate 155,207 downwards.
ATGCTCTTGAAAGAGCGAGCAAAGATCCGCAAGATTGCCTTCGTTGGCGATCATCTGCCGCGCAAGTGCGGCATCGCTACCTTTACCACGGATCTGCTGTCGGCGGTGCAAAGCGCCTATCCGCAAAGCCAGTGTCTGTGCGTCTCGGTCAACGACATTGAGGAAGGGTATGAGTACCCGGAGGTCGTGCGCTTCGAAATTGAAGAACAGGATTTGCCCTCTTATCTGCGCGCAGCGGACTTTCTCAACATCAGCGATGTAGACATTGTGTGCCTGCAGCATGAGTTTGGCATTTTCGGGGGCGTGGCCGGGGGCCACGTGCTGGCCATGCTGCGCGAGTTGAAGATGCCGGTCGTGACCACGTTCCACACCATTCTGCGCGAGCCGAAGGCCGACCAGCGGCGCGCCACCGAAGAACTGATCGCGCTCTCGACGCGCCTGGTCGTGATGGCCGATCGCGGCCGCCAGATGCTGCATGACATCTACCAGGCGCCCCTGAGCAAGATCGATCTCATCCCCCATGGCATTCGCTGACGTGGGCTTTGTCGATCCTACTTACTTCAAGGACCAGTTCGGCGTGGAAGGGCGCAGTCGTGCTGCTGACCTTCGGCCTGCTCTCGCCGAATAAGGGCATCGAGTATGTGCTCAACGCGCTGCCCGCCGTGCTGGCGGAGTTCCCCGAAGTGGTCTACATCGTGCTGGGCGCGACCCACCCCAACGAATTGCGCGACCACGGCGAAGCGTACCGCTTGAGCCTGGAGATTCTGGCCACCAAAAACAAACTGGAGAAGAACGTCATCTTCTGCAACCAGTTCGTCGAGCCAGGAAAATCTGAAAGAGTTTATGGGCGCTGCCGATCTCTACATCACGCCTTACCTGAACGAAGCCCAGATCACTTCAGGTACGCTGGCGTTACGCCTTTGGCGCGGGCAAGCCGGTGGTTTCGACGCCCTACTGGCATGCCGCCGATCTGCTCGCGGAAGACCGCGGCACGCTGGTTCCGTTTGCCGATGCATCGGCGATGGCGAGGGCAGTTCTTGGCTTGCTGCGCGACGACACGCGGCGCAACGCCATGCGCAAAAACGCTTACCGGATGGGCCGCGAGATGATCTGGATCAACGTGGCGCAGCTTTACATGCACAGCTTCGAGTTGGCCCGTCTGGAGGGCGCCGCGCTCTCGCGAAGCTCGCTCGCCATTAAGACACTGGACCAGAAGCCGCGCGAACTGCCGGAGCTGAAGCTGACCCATCTCTCCCGCATGACGGATTCCACCGGCGTCTTTCAGCACGCAATTTTCAGTGTGCCGAATTTCTCCGAGGGCTACTGCACCGATGACAATGCGCGCGCGTTCATTCTCGCGGTGTTGATCGCGGAACTGGAGGACGATCCCGAACTGGAGCGCAACCTGGCCGCCACCTGCGCCGCCTTTCTGCATCACGCCTTCGATCCGGTCTACCGGCCGCTTCCACAACCATATGAGCTTCGATCGTCGCTGGCTCGACGAGCAGGGGTCAGAAGATAGCCATGGCCGCGCGCTTGTGGGCCCTGGGCGTAGGTGTGGGACGATCGCAGTTGCGCACCTTTCAGATGATGGCCGGGCAGCTCTTCGCGCGGGCCTTGCCGGCGCTGACCGAGTTCAGCTCGCCGCGGGCCTGGGCCTTTGGTCTGCTGGGCATCCACGAGTACCTGCGCCGCTTGAGCGGGGACAGCCTGGTCAACCAAACCCGGGAGGTTCTGACCACGCGCCTGATGGAGCTGTTCGACCATCACGCGCACGCCGATTGGCATTGGTTTGAAGAGGAGCTGTCGTATGACAACGCCAGGCTCTCCCACGCGCTGATTGTGAGCGGGCGCGCCACCGGGCAGCAAGCAGTGTTCGAACGCGGCATCGAAACCCTGCGCTGGCTTACCGAGCAGCAGACTACCGAGAAGGGTCACTTGCGGCCCATCGGCAGTAATGGCTTCTATCATCGCGGGGGCGTGCGGGCCAATTTCGATCAACAGCCGATCGAGGCCCAGGCGACCGTCGCCGCCTGCCTGGCGGCTTATCGCGCAACCGCTGATTTGCGCTGGTATGAACAGGCGCAACACGCCTTCGATTGGTTCATCGGGGGTAACGATCTTGGCCTGGAGCTGTACGTGCCCGAAACCGGCGGCTGCCGCGATGGCCTGCATATCGATCGAGTCAACGGCAACCAGGGGGCCGAGTCCACGCTGGCCTTTCTGCTTTCGCTGGTCGAGATGCGGCAGGCCCAGAATATGGTCACGAGCTTCAAACAGGTGGTTACGGCGGAGGAATATCCGCCCGTGTCCGTGGCCGTGCGCTAAGCGATGTGTACCCTGCGAGCACGTTTCGCCCGGGTCCCCCTAAAGAGTTAGCGAAACCGTGGGCATCACCGGAAGCCCTGTGCTTCACTAAAAGCTGTTGACCAAGAAATGGGACCCCCCGATGGGAAATGGCATTGCAATCGATGATGGGACCGCACTGGCGATTCCTCTCACACGTTCCAGTACGGTTTTAAGGCCAGACCCGGCACGGGTTCTTCTGCGCCAATTCGAACCGGGCGATGCGCGCCGCATCACTGGCATCATCGAGCGCATCATGGCCATACCCGAGGCCAATGTCGGCGCACTGCTGCAGCAGGTCTGCATAGACTTCGCCCAGCGTCACCGGAATGTGCGGCAACGCTTTCTCGATCGCTTCGATCAGTTGGGAAATTTGCTGCCGCGCGGCGTGCGGATGTCGGAGCAACGGCAGCTACTGATCGGCTCCTATTTTCTGGCAGAATATTCCCTCGAATCGGCGGCGTTGTTTAGCCCTTCGATGGTGCCCCATCCTGACCAGACGAATCTGCCTGCAGACGCGGTGCGGTTCGTCTTGAGCCTGCGCGCCACGGGTGAGGGACATATCTCGTCGATCACCTTTCGCACCGGCATCGTTCATCGCGATCTGCGTATCGAAGTAGAACCAGCCGGCAACTTGCTGACCGAACCACGACAAATTGCCAACACTGTGTATGAGCGACCCTTGTTCCAGCGAAAACTTTGGGAGTTGGGGTTGGAGAGCGACTTTACCAGCCGAATTGTGCAGAGGTTGGGAGAGTGCTTCGGACTGGATGCTTTGCGTAACGCGCTCACTGCGGAATTGGAACACTCCAGCCAGGCGCATGGCGAAGCCGGAGAAGACCAACTGCGCGCGCAGAGCATCTGGATGCTGGCGCGGTCTAATTACGAAGTGCAGTTTGAGCCGGATCAGGATCTTTCTGAGCGAATCATCTTTCCCTCTACGCCCTCACAAAAAAACGGCATCGAAGACGCCCGTTTTGTGCGTTTTCGCAACGACGATGGGACGCACGCGTACTACGCGACGTTTACGGCGTACGACGGCCGCGTGATTATGCCCGAGCTGCTGGAGACGACTGACTTTTTACGTTTTCGCTTCATTTCGTTGAATGGCCCAGAGGCAGAAAACAAGGGCATGGCGCTGTTTCCGCGCAAGGTCAACGGGGCCTACGCCATGATCTCGCGCCAGGACAACGAGAACATCTTTCTCATGTGTTCCGACAATGTGCACTTTTGGAATGAACGGCAGTTGTTGCTGAAACCGGCATTTCCCTGGGAACTGGTGCAGATCGGCAATTGTGGCTCGCCCATCGAGACCGACGCGGGCTGGCTGGTGCTGAGCCACGGGGTCGGCCCCATGCGCCAGTACTGCATTGGCGCATTTCTGCTCGACCTCGTTGACCCGTCGAAGGTCATTGGCCGGCTGCGCGAACCGATGATGTGCCCGGAGCCAAGCGAGCGCGAAGGCTATGTGCCCAACGTTGTCTATTCCTGCGGAGCGCTCTTGCACCGAGGCCACCTGATCATCCCCTACGGATTAGCCGACCACGCCTCTGGCTTCGCCACCGTAGCTCTCAACGATGTGCTGGCTGCAATGTCTTAGGTTTGGCGGTGAAGAAAATTGCCATCCTCTCCCCCGTCGCGTGGCGCACGCCTCCACGGCAGTACGGCGCCTGGGAAACCGTAGCCGGCAATATCGCCGAAGGCCTGGTCGCCCGGGGATGGGATGTGACCCTCTTCGCCACGGGCGACTCCCTCACCCGCGCCCGGCTGCACGCAGTCGTTGCCCGGGGGTACGAAGAAGATCGCTCCATCGACCCCAAGGTGGCGGAATACCTGCACATCGCCGAAGTCTTTGAGCACGCCGCTGAGTTCGACCTGATCCACAGCCACTACGACTTTATGGCCCTGGCTTACACGCGGCTGGTGAAGACGCCGGTGCTCACCACCGTCCACGGCTTCTCCTCGCCGCGCATCATGCCAGTCTATGAGAAGTACGGCGATGGGAATTTTGTATCCATCAGTGATGCCGATCGCGCGCCGGGCCTGAACTACCTGGCAACGGTGTACAACGGCATCGACCTCGCGCTCTATCCCCAGCGGGCATCCCGCGGCGAAGAACTCATTTTTCTGGGCCGCATCCATCCTGACAAGGGAGTGCACCTGGCCATAGAAACCGCGCTCCGCAGCGGACGCCGTTTGCTGATTGCCGGCATTATCCAGGATGCCGATTACTTCAGGGATGCCGTTCAGCCCCACCTGGACGAGCAGCAGATTCGCTATATCGGTCCGGTAGGGGTGGCGGAGAAAAATGCATTGTTTGCGCAGGCCTATGCCCTGCTGCACCTGAACACCATCCCGGAACGCTTCGGCCTGGTGCTGGCCGAAGCCAATGCATCCGGGGTGCCCGTGATCGCCATGGATCTTGGCTCGTGCCGCGAAGTGATCGAGCACGGGGTTACGGGATTTCTGGTGAAGGATGTGCCTCAGGCCGTCGCCGCGCTGGAACACATACCCTCCATCGGTGACGACGCTTGCCGCGCCCGTGTGGAACAGCGCTTCTCGATCGCCACCATGGTGGTGGGGTATGAACGCGTGTACGCAAGAATATTAGAGTAGTACAAACCCCACCTCCTGAAGGATCCACAGCCAGTATCCTTCAGCTACTGCTGGGCAGCGTCCTGCGCGTCGGCGGTCTGGTCGCCCGAAGGATCTTGCTGTAGACGGTCGTTGAACGACTTCAACAATTTCGCCGAAGCCTCGAATTCCTCATGGGCTGCGGTCTGCTGGCCAAGCCGGGCTAACACCTGCCCACGTGCGTAATGCACGCTGGCGCTCTGCGGGGCCAGCGCCACCGCATGGTCCAACATCACCAGCGCCTCACGGTTCCGCCCCGCCTGACGATCAAGCTTGCCCAGGCCGATATAGGAATTTACCACCGTCGGATCGCGCTCGATCGCCTGGCGGAAAGCGTGCTCTGCCTTATCCGTCTGCCCTAACTGTGCATACAACAGTCCAAGATCCTCGTAGCTGTAGGGAAAGTCAGGCTCCAGGGCCACATCTGCCAAAAACTCGGCCTGGGCACGCGGATACAAATGCTGTTGCAAATAGGCGCGTCCCAGAAAATAATGCAGCAGCGGCAGGTTCGGCCGTGCCGCCTCGGCAATTCTGAACTCCGCGATAGCTTTTTCGCTGTCACCCTTGGCCAACCACGCCTTACCGATATACAGATGGAACTCAGGGGACTTTTGTCCGACCGTGACCATCCGGTCAACTGCTTGCTGTTCGAGCGCCGTGTTGGCTGACTTGCCGGCCGCAATGCTCAGCACGTAGAGATAGTTTGGATTACTCGATTCGCGGTCCCATAGTGGGGCAAGGGTCTCGCTGGCCTGCTTGTAGTCGTTTCTGAAAAAGTAACAAAGACCGAGAAGATAACGGGCCTGCAGGGACTGTGGAGCTTGCCGCAGGCTGAGCGAGAACGGTTCGATGGCCGCGGCAAAATCATTTTTCTTGTAATAGGCGAGACCGATATTCAACGCGATGCCCGGCTCCTGCGGAGAGAGCGTTTGCGCCTTGCGCAGCTCAACCAGGGCGTCATCCCATCGCTTCTGCCGCATGTAAGCGACACCCAGATTGACGTGAGCCGCACCCGATTTTGGATCGAGCAGGAGGACGGTGCGAAAGTCTTCTTCAGCGGTCTCAAGGTGGCCACTCTGCATGGCCTGTACCCCCTCGCGAAAGATCGCGGCAGGGCTCTGGGAGGTTTGGCTGGAAGCGGGGGGAAAAATGACGATACTCAGGAAGAAAGCCGGGATGAGAAAGTACATCTTTTTCTTGACTTCGATTTAAAACGATTTAATACTGAGTTTTCTGTACCCGCAAGCGATTTTCCCAGACGAAAAGTTAAAAAAGTAAGACCGGGCCCCTGACGCTATGGAGGCATTATCACCCATGTTTTCCTCAAAACACGAAGGATTTCCACAAACCCTCGCATCTTCCCTCGCTTCCGGCCTCCTATCCGGCCTGGCATCGTGCCTATTGTGCTTTTTGCTTTTGCTGCCCGGCGCGCTCTTCGCCCAGCAGTCCGGCTCGATCAACGGCGCGGTGACCGATGAGAGCGGCGGCGCGGTTCCCAACGCGCAAGTGGTGCTGACCAACGCCAACCAGGGTACGACCTATACCACCACGTCGAACACGGGGGGCGATTACACCTTCCCTGCTCTCGAAGCCGGCACCTACAATCTGCAGGTCACGGCGCCAGGATTCAGACAGTACGAGGCTTCGGGCATCGTGCTGCGCGTTTCGCGCAACGAGCGCGTCGATGCCAAACTGACGATCGGCGCTGTCACTACCCAGGTTCAAGTGGTCGGCAGCGATCTGGGCACGGTGCAGACGGAATCCCCCGAAGTTTCGTTCACCATCACGGGAAAGCAGATAACGCAGCTGGTGTTGAATGGCCGTAACTTCACTCAACTCGTGACCCTCACCCCTGGCGTGATTAACCAGACCGGGCAGGACGAAGGCGAGACGGGCGTCAACGGCAGCGTGGCCTACAGCATGAATGGCGGCCGCACCGAGTACAACAACTGGGAAGTCGACGGCTCGAGCCTCATGGATAACGGGAGCAACAGCACTCTGAATGTCTATCCCAACGTGGATGCGATCGCGGAGACGGAGGTGCTCACCTCCAATTACGGCGCACAGTACGGACGCAATGCGTCAGGCACAGTTTTGTCTCAAACCAAGTCCGGCACCGAGCACTTTCACGGGGACCTCTTCGAGTTTCTACGCAATGACGCCTTCAACGCGCGCAACTATTTCGCGCAAACGGTACCTACCTATAAGAAACATGACTATGGCTTCACCGTTGGCGGCCCAGTCTTCATCCCCGAACTCTATAAACCGGCACAGATGAAGACTTTCTTCTTCTACTCGCAGGAATGGCGCCACGAAAATGTTCCAGGCTCCTTCTTCAACCATGCCGTACCCTCGAACGCGGAACGGACTGGTAATTTTGCAGATGTCTGCCCGGCGGCAGGCAGTGCAGTCGACAAAGGCGGGTTTCCTGACTGCCCGGTCAATCCCAACACGCAGAGCTACTACGCGAACAACCAAGTGCCCCTGGACCCGAACGGCCAGGCCATGCTGGTGTTGATCCCCTCGGCAAACTCTGGAACTGGCGCGCAGTCGTACTACCAGGCTTCTCCGTCGCAGTTGACCACGAACCGCGAAGAACTGTTTCGCATCGATCATGTCTTCAACGAGAAACTACGCGGTTACTACCGCTTTATCTACGACTCGTGGCAACAGACGACCGCGCAGCCGACCTTTCAAACGAACGCGTTCCCTACCGTGAACAATGCGTTCAAAGGGCCGGGCATTGACATGGTGGCCAACCTCACCTACGCCGCCTCTCCCAGTCTGGTCAACGAATTTGTCGCCGACTATACGACCGATCACATTACGCTGACCAACACGACACCGGCTATTAATCGCGGTAACTTTACCGGAAACGGATTCTTTGCCAACGGCTATGGTGGCGTTTTACCGTCTCTCGTACTGACGGGAGGAGCAACCTACGGGGGCGGATTCACAGTGAATACCGGATACTTTCCCTGGCAGAACTCGAACCCTACCTACAGCTACCGCGATGCGCTTACCAAGACGCTCAAGAACCATACCCTGATCTTCGGCGTGGGCACGATTTTCGCTCAGAAAAATGAACCCAGTGTCGGCAACAATCAGGGGACGGTGACGGTCAGCACATCGTCAACAGTCACTACTGGCAATTCATTTGCTGACCTCTTACAGGGAAGAATTGCGCAGTTTTCACAGACCTCTGCGCAGCCAAAATACTACAACCGTTACGAGATCGTCGAGCCGTACGTGCAGGACAATTGGCGGGCTACTCCCCGGCTCACGCTGAATCTTGGGCTGCGCCTGAGTTTGTTTGGAACCTATCACGACATCAGCGATCAATCGGGCAACTTCGAGCCTGGCGTGTGGAGCGCGGCCAATGCACCGGCGATCGACATCAGCGGCGGCGTAACCGGCCAGCCGGGCGCCATCCTTCCCGGCACCGGGAACGTATTCAACGGCCTAGTACGGTGTGGTATTGGCGGTGTTGCCACCAGCTGTATGTCAGGCCACCTTTTCAATCCGGCGCCCCGCGTTGGTTTCGCCTATGACGTATTTGGCACCGGCAAACTCGCCGTGCGCGGCGGTTACGGCATCTTCTTTGAGCACACCAACGGTAACGAAAGCAACTCCGAGTTTCTCGAAGGCACGGCGCCGGTCGTGCAAACACCCAACAAGTACAACTACATCGGCTATCAGAATTCCGGCGGCGCCGGGCTCCAGTTCCCGCTGAGCCTCATCGCCATCCCGACCCATGCCACCTGGCCTTATGTGCAGCAATACAACCTCTCGGTGCAGGGGGAATTGCCCAGCCACGTGATCATGCAGGTCAGCTATGTCGGCAGTCGTGGCGTTCATCTCCCCATTCGTCATGAGCTGAACCAGCTCACGCCCCTCTCTCCCTTGGAGAACCCTTACCAGCCTGGGCAGGCAATTTCTTCGGCTGACTGCAGTTCGGTCACCCTCGATGCCAACAACGTACCCCAGGGCACGGTCAATGGTCAGCCGGTCAACAGCGACGTTGCCACCCGCCTGTACATTGCCTGTGGCAACTCGGCGGCGCCGTTCCGCCCGTTCACCGGCATTTCTGGAATTAATAATGTCACCAACTACTGCGAACTCCGAATACAACGCGCTGCAGGTTGGCGTCTCCCGTTATTTCGGCAGGCTCAATGGAAGTCTTGCGTATACCTATGGACACTCGCTCGACGATGGATCGGATGGCGGCGCGAACATTGAAATCGTCAACGGCCTGAACCCGGCACAAAGCTTTGCCAGCTCGAACTTCGACGAGCGGCATGTCTTTGAGGCCAGCGCAGTCTATGACTTGCCGTTCTTCACGCAGACGGGCTTGTTGCATTCCCTGCTCGGCGGTTGGCAAGTCTCTGACTTAACCGGCTTGCAAACCGGAACTCCCTTCAGCGTCACCAACAATTCTTCATTTTCTGACAACGCGGGCACGGGTAATACCATCAGCACTAATTCCAACGGATCCATTCAATCCTATGCTGACCTGGTGGGTCCCCTGCACGGCGCGGTCGCCATCAAGCACCCCAGCGGGGTGCAGGGCCCGCGGCTCTACAACAGCGATGCCTTTGGGCCGCCCACGGGCCTGACCTACGGCACCGCCGGCCGCAACATCCTGAATTTGCCTTCCAGGACCAATTTCGACATGGGCTTGTTCAAGTCGTTTGTCGTTCGCGAGGACATGCACTTTGAGTTCCGTGCCGAGGCCTTCAACGTGTTTAATCACACGCAGTGGAGCGGTGTGAACACCAATTCCTGCTACAGCTCGCAGCAGGATTGTTCCACCTCACCCTTCCTGACGGTGACCGCAGCGCACAACGCCCGCATCCTGCAGTTGGCCGGCAAGTTCGTCTTCTAGTGGGTTGTCTCTGAAGTTCGATTGGAAAATTCGGCACGTCGAAGGACGGCTACAGGGGCTAAAGCCCACCCTATTTTCAAGCATTTTGCGGCCTGACTAAATCGGGCCCTGATACAAAGCCAAAAAAACTTTTTCAGTGAACTTCAGAGACACCACACTAGCTAGGGGGCTGTTACCGCTGATTCAGTAGAGCCTCGGGAGCCTGAAAAGCCAGTGTGAGGAGTAGTTTTGTGAACTTCTTCCCCGCCTTGGTGGCAGCGGAAGGCTTCACCATGATGGATCCAGGATAGCCCCTCTCGTTCCCGCGGACAGAAAGCAGATATATTCAGGAACGGGGAAAACCTCGTTATGAAGATTCGCGAAGTCCGCACCCGCGTTGCGCAGTGGTCGGGAGAGACCACGCCACTGCCGGCGCATTTCTGCACCAACCCGATGGACTTGCTCTCGCTCCCAGCCGCCACGATGAGCACCTTCACCTTCCATAGCTGGCTGGTGGTGGAAGTGATGACCGACAACGGTCTGACCGGCATCGGCAATGCAGCGCTGAGCCCGCTGGTGACCAAACAGGTTATCGATCACCACCTCAAGCCGCTGCTGCTCGGGCAAGATCCATGGGACATCGAGTTTCTCTGGCAGCACATGTATCGCAAAACGATGGCGTTCGGCCGTAAGGGCCTCGGCATGACCGCTATCAGCGCGGTCGACATCGCGCTTTGGGACCTGCTGGGCAAAGCGGCAAAACAGCCGGTCTTTCGCCTGCTTGGCGGGCGCACCAAACCGCGCATCCCGGTGTACGCCAGCCGGCTCTACGCCTGCCCCCTCGAGCAACTGGCGTTCGAAGCGAAGCGCTACAAGGACGAGGGCTACCAGGCGATGAAGCTTCGCTTCGGCTGGGGCCCGGTGGACGGAGCCGCCGGCATGCAGCGCAACGTCGACCTGGTGCGCACGGTCCGCGCCACGGTGGGCGATGAAATCGATGTCATGGCCGATGCCTACATGGGGTGGACCCTGGACTACGCCAAGCGCATGCTTCCCTTGCTCGAACCATTCCATCTGCGCTGGCTCGAAGAGCCTGTTATTCCCGATGACATCGCCGGGTATAAAGAACTGAAGTCGTACGGACGGGTGCCGGTCTCCGGCGGTGAGCATGAGTTCACATCGTATGGTTTCCGCGACCTGCTCGAGGCGCGCGCGGTCGACATCATCCAGTTCGATACCAACCGCGTCGGCGGCATCAGCCAGGCGCGCAAAATTTCGGCTATGGCCGAGGCTTTTGCTGTTCCCGTGATTCCCCATGCCGGGCAAATGCACAACTATCACGTGGTGATGGCCAGCTACAACTCTCCCATGGCGGAGTACTTTCCCCCGGTGGATGTTGAAGTCGGCAATGAGCTGTTCTGGTACATCTTCGATGGCGAGCCGCGGGCGCAGAACGGCTTCATCCAACTCGATGACGACTTGCCCGGTCTGGGCCTGACCCTCAACGAAGAACGCATCAAACAGTTCCAAGTGATCGAATAGCAGGCGGGCGAGGGGACGATGCGACTGGTGCAATTGAAAGCCGGCGAGGTGCGCCGGGTAGCGTTAGTGGAAGAGCCAAAGTTGCGTTTGCTGCGCGACTTTGCTTCTGTGTATGCGCTGGCACAGGCGGCGATCGCTCAAGGGGGGAAGCTCACCAGCGTGGCCGTTGATCATCTTAGCGACGAGTCGCTGGACTATGAGCCCATCTACAGCGTCGGCTCGCCATGGAAACTGTTGCCCCCGCTCGATCATCCGCAGGAAGCGGCGCGCTGCCTGGTATCGGGCACCGGGCTCACGCACCGGGGCAGCGCACGCGACCGGGCCTCCATGCACATGGTGAAGCAGGAGGAACTTACCGACAGCATGAAGATGTTCCACTGGGGTATGGAGGCCGGGCGGCCGGGTTCGGGCGAGATCGGGATTGCGCCGGAGTGGTTTTACAAAGGCTACGGTGCAATTGTGCGAGCCCATGGGGAGCCGCTGGAGGTGCCGTCGTATGCCGAAGACGGCGGTGAAGAGGCTGAGATCGCGGTCTTGTACGTGATCGGCCCGGAAGGGCGTCCCTATCGCGTGGGTATGGCGCAGGGTAACGAATTCTCTGACCATCGCTTTGAAAAGAAAAATTATCTCAATTTGGCGGGGTCGAAACTACGCACCTGTTCCGTTGGCCCGGAGATCGCCATCGATCCCGATTTTCGCACTGTGCCAGGCACCGTGAGCCTCACGCGCGGCGGCCAGCAGTTCTGGTCGCAAGCGATCGTGAGCGGCGAAGATGAGATGGTGCACAGCCTGCGCAACATGGAGCATCATCACTTCAAGTTTGAGCTGCATCGCCGGCCCGGCGACGTACACATCCATTTTTTGGGAGCCCATTCGCTGAGTTTTGGACAGGGCGTCCAGTTGCAGGATGGGGATGTGATGGAAATTGCTTTCCAGGGATTCGGCCGGCCCTTGCGCAATCCTGTACATGTGCTAAACCAGAAGAATGTGCCGATCGAGGTGGTGGCTCTCGTTTAGTGTGTTTCCCTGGCCATGCTGGCTCCCGCGCCGCCAGCCAAGAGGGCGGGCATGGCTACCGAGGGCAGCGCCTTCGACGCCGAAGGCCGCATGCGCGATTGGTGGACGCCCGCGGATTACGCCCGAGCGTGTGAAAATCTGGTAAAGGAAACGCAATGACTCGTAATCCCCGAGTATGGAAACGGCTGCTTCATAAGCAGATGGAGAACGCCACTTACTGGCGCAAGATCGTGGTGTTTGAAGAAGGCCCCTCCTCCTTCAAGGTTGTTCAGGAGTACGAGATCAACCGCATGAGCCCGTACGAGAAGATGAGAGCCTCGCCCTCCACGCTCATGAGCTCGCTCGAATGGATGTACTCCACCAAAGCGGCCGCGATCGAGCAAGCCGAACGATGCCTCAAGGAAAGCGAAGAAGACGCCTGGCAGCTCTCGTCGGCTGCCGGTCTAATGGTGTAGCAGATTGAGCCAGGAAGAAGCCGCCGAGGTGCTTTCGATCGATGGGCGCGAAGTCCGCGTTACCCATCCCAGCAAGCTTTATTTTTCAAAGCAAGTCGAACTGACCAAGCTTGATCTGGTGCGCTATTACCTGTCGGTTGCGCCGGGCGCTCTGGGCGGCATTCGCGACCGCCCAATCGTTCTCAAGCGTTTCGTCAACGGTGCAGAAGCGGAAGCTTTTTACCAGAAGCGCGCGCCCAGCGACCGTCCCTCGTGGCTGCGGACAGTTACGTTGTCTTTCCCGTCCGGCCGCACCGCGGAAGAGCTGGTGGTCGATGATGCGGCGGGCCTGGCCTGGATCGTCAACCTGGGTTGCCTCGAGTTGCATCCGCATCCGGTACGCTCGGCCGATTTGGAACACCCGGATGAGTTGCGCGTCGATCTCGATCCTGGTCCTGGTGTCAACTGGGCGGATGTGCGCCTGGTTGCGCTCGAGGTGCAGGCGCTGCTGGCGGAACTGGGGCTGCACGGCTGGCCCAAGACCAGCGGCTCGCGAGGCATGCATGTCAATGTGCGCATCGCACCGCGCTGGACCTTCAGCGAAGTGCGCCGCGCGGCGCTGGCCTTTTCGCGTGCGGTCGAACGCCGCGTGCCTGCGCTGGCCAGCTCCAAGTGGTGGAAGGAAGAACGGCACGGCGTGTTTCTTGACTACAACCAGAATGCCAAGGATCGCACCACATGCTCGGCATATTCAGTGCGCCCGCTACCGGATGCGCGGGTGTCAGCGCCTTTGCACTGGCATGAGGTAGCCGCCTGCGAGCCCGCTGACTTTACCGTGCACACGATGCCTGCCCGCTTTGCGGAGATCGGCGATCCTTACGCCGGCATCGATGCCACGCCGGGTTCGCTCGAGGGTTTGTTGGCACTGGCGGCCAGGGACGAGGCCGAAGGCCTGGGCGATGCGCCGTGGCCACCCCACTTCCGCAAGATGGAAGGAGAAGCACCACGCGTGGCCCCGTCGCGTGCGAAGAAAGCGCCGCGAACCAAGATGCCGCTGATCGTGGTGGCGAACTCTCCCGACAAAGAGGCCGCGCTGGCGGGCTTGGAGCGTTGGAAGGAAAAGTATCCGGAGGTAGCCAAGCGACTGGCCGTGGATGATGTGCTGGTCGACTCCATGCGAGGCACCTCGTCAACGTGGACCCGCATCCGGGTGAACCTGCGCCACGTCCCCGAGGACCAACGGCCATCGCAGGAGACACCCGATCCCGATGACGATCCAACCCGCGCCTGGCGCAGCGGCCGGGCGGCCAAGAAAAAGGCTTAAGCGTGGGAGAAGATGGGTGGCCCTCGAAGCAGAGGGTCTCATCGCTCTGCCTTCAGGGGGTTGGACTTCATTTCGGCATTGGAATTGAGACAGCCTTGCCGGCGCCGCGTTCGGCGATCCAGATAGTGTCGCCCGCGGGCTCAACGGCGGTGGGTGTCTTGAGCCCTTCCTTAATGACGGTGACGCTGGCCTTATCGCCATTGACCGTAAGCACGGCAATCTTGCCGCTGCCATTCTCTGCAAGCAGTAGCTTGCCATGCACGGCGCGCATGCCGTCCGGCCCTTTCACTGGCTGATCCATCCAGATATCGACGGGTTGGCCAGCCTTGCCGGCAGAGTCTACCGGGATGCGGTAGAGATTGTTTGAAAACACATTGTTCACGTACAGCGTGCCATCCAAAAACGTGATGCCGTCGATACCGTAAAGCGCGTGGTCTTCCAGGAAGAGGTCGGCCTTCGTTGCGCCGGCCGGCAGTTTGTATATTTTGCTGTTGACGGTGTCGCTAATGTAAAGAGCTTTGTCCGGGCCAATTGAGAAATCGTTGCAGACACTGTTGTCACCAGGCAGATTCCAACGAAGCTTTTCAGCGCCAGTAGAAAGATCAAAGCCCCTCAGGGCAGTGTGACGCTTGACCGGGGTCGTGCCGGGCACCGGTGTCAGCTGACACGCCCACAACGTGTTGGTAGGGGCGTCGGCAAGCATCCCGAAAAAAAAGGTACCGGCACCCTCGGCGCCGGCATCCACAAACTTCTCGGGCGTGGTCGAGCCCGGGCGCACCTTGTAGATGAAGGGAGTGCTTGCACTGCCGACGATGAGTGTTCCGCCCGGTGCGATGGTCAGACTCTCTGGCTGCGATTTGTCATCCACGATTAGAATCTCGGCGGCTGACGCAACCTGCGCAAGGGCGGTCAGTAATGCAACGCAGGCGGCAAACCGTAGTGCACTTAGATTAGGCATAATCACATCTCCTCACTTTTTAGCCGTCCTTGCGGACCCGCTCATGCATCGCCAGGTCTGCCAAGCAGCAGTCTTGCAGACCTAAATAGGGAATTGGATCTCGTATACGTCCGGTTTAGCTTAGCAGTACTTAGCTTTCTTGTGCGGTCGCAACCAGTGAAATTCAGCTGAGAATTTATCACAAGGAAGTTTGTGCTGGCCTGGCACAGGTGCCTGCACCCGGCAGCATTGTTTTCTCCGCGCGCGCAGGAGAAGGCGTGGGCGCCAATCTCTGCGCATGCTCAGCTGGAGGTTAGTGCTCGCTTCCTTATCGTTTGCTGCCTTGGGTTGTGGCGGAGGTGGTAGCGGTTCCCTTTCTAACCGGGTTACCCCTGCAAGAGCTCAGGCCCTATCGGTGACCGCCACTGACAGCGGCGGCGGACCGCAGCACGCTGCGAATATCAAACTGACCGTTCAGTAGCTCCTCAACGCGGTGACCACTACAATGGCAGGACAAAAACAAGCAGCGTCGGCTGCGTGGACTACAAACCTAACGTGGTTACCGTAGGGGAATACTCTTCCTCGAAGCGAAGCTCTTCGCCAGAAGACGCGCGCGCTCGGCTCAGGTACCGCACGACCAGCGCTGCCGTCGCCAGGACCAATAGCATGGTCACGCAGCGAAACAGACTATGCAACTGGCGGCTTTCAAACGCGGCAGCCTGACTCAATAACTTTATACAGAACAGTAGACCCACCCAAAAGAAGATGTGGATTTGCGCCTTACCCGGGAGGTAGGAACAGGTAAACGGAATTTTGGGAAATGTGTAGAGGCAAAGTTCAACCAGAAGAATACCCAACAGCAGCATCACACTCAAATGGCCCAAAGCAGGGCGCCAAGGATACATCAACCTAAGCCACGTTGCCACGATGAACAATACAGGAGCCACCCCGAGGGTGAGCCAGGAAATGCGCACTCCCCTCTGGTAACTCAGGGCAGAACGAACTTGCGTAATGCGGAATATCCAGTTTGCCTGCAGTGAGATCGGGATCGACGCCACCACCCGTAAAGCCAGCACCGTGAGTGTCATCATCAGTATGCCGGCAAACAGAAACCACCTGCTAACGGCCGTCGTGGAAGATCCAATCGCTGCAGCCGTTGCGTGTACGTAACCAATGATGATGGTGATGCCGATACCCAGGTAGAAACTGAAAATCATGCGATGCTGACGACTCCGCAACAAGGTGCGCGTACTGAAGAGCGTGAGCGCTCCGGTGAGAGAATAGCCGAATCGTGGCGCCCACGAAACCGATCGCATCTGCGGCAAAATGTCGGGCTGCTCGACGATCTTGCCCATCAAGCGGAAATAACAAAGCAGCAAGGCTGCGCCCGCGCCGAGCGTGCAGCAACCCAGGCCGATCCATGCGTGCCTGGCCAGAGGAGCGAGTGCAGGATGCATCGATCCGTTGAGTTGATTAAAGAGTGCCAGGAACCAGTAAGAGGGCAGCCAGTCAAGCAGCCGCTGGTTTTGCGGGGCCGTCAGCGCCGCGGGCGAGTCGAGCGAAGGCTCAAGAAAATAGACACTCAGCAGCGCGCACATGACCGTTGTTTGAAAAACTGCGGAGAGGCGAAGGAACATCTGTCGCGGAAGCAGGTTGGCGGCCAAGCCCTGAACCGCGAGCGCGCTGAGAGCGAAGAACGCACTCGCCGCACAGAGAGTGAGCCAATAGGCGGGCAGCGCGCGCAGCATGCCCACCAACCCACTGCCCTGGGCGCGAAAGAGCAGAGGCCAAAGGAAGCCCGAGAAAATATTGAGCGCGATGACCGCCAGGGCAGGGCCGGCGCACAGAGCGGCGACCTTGGCGAGAAACAGTGTGCCCTTCTTCACCGGCAGAGGAGTAAGAATCAGCACGTCTCGTTTATCAGGAAATGCTGCGTCCCAGTTGAGGACGGTGATAAGCCCCGCCACGGTCATCGCAGTTTCAATGAGAAAGTGCTCCATGCCCCATGCTTCGTTCGTCATCAGCGTCGCCCCATTCATCAGCAAGAGGGGCACACTGAGAACGAAACTGAAGGTGCAGAAGATGGAAGCGAACTGGCCCATCAAGCGGGTCAAATCGGCATCGGCTGAGAGCAGATCGAGGTCGACGACGCGCAGAAAAAAGACACGGTAGAGCGTACGAAACTGATCGCTACGGAGAATCCATTCACTAGGCATGGATCAAATCCGCGATGTCACGGGAAACGGATTCGGCATCGTTCTCGACCGCAAGTTGAGAGAATATTCCTTCCAACGTCGGGATCTCCATGAGGACTCGCAACCGTGCAATGGAGTCATCGGCCACGACCTTGCCGCGATGCAAGATAACCACGTGCGAGCACACGCGCTCTACGGTTTCGAGCTCATGCGAGCTGAAGAGCACAATCTTGCCGCGCGCGGCCAGTTCGCGAATCAGGCTGCGCAGAACCAGTGAGGAACCTACATCGAGACCCGAAAAGGGTTCGTCGAGCAGAACCAGATCCGGGTTGTGCATCAAGGCCGCGCTGAGGAGAATTTTCTGCCGCATTCCCTTTGAATAAGACGATATGGCTACGTCACGGTCACCATGCAGTCCAAATAGGCGCAGAAGCCCGTGAATGCGTTCGCCCGCGGCGCCGCGCTTCATGTCTCTGAGTTGGGCGACCATCACCAGATACTCGAGGCCGCTGAGGTGGGTATAGAGATGGGGCTCTTCGGGAACGTAACCCAGCCGTTGCCGATAGGCCATGGGGTCGCTCCAGATGGAGTGTCCTTCCAGGAGGATCTCTCCCGAGGTAGGCTCAATCAAGCCCGTGGCCAACTTCATGGTGGTGGATTTGCCGGAACCATTCGCCCCCAGGTAACCGGTCACCTCTCCCGGGCGCGCGATAAAGCTCACGTGGTCCAGGGCAGGAATGCCAAGGTACTGTTTATGCAGACTGCGCACTTCAAACATGCTGACCCCTACGGCAAGGGATTGAGGACAACCTCGGCGTGTGATGGCGCTTGCAGCGTAAGCGTATAGCACGACATTCGGTCCGCCCACTTGACCGTGGGAGAGAACGGGTTCGGATGTCTCAGCACTTGACTGAGACTGAAGAAGATCGCCAAACACAACAGGCTACCCTGGAACAGGCGGAGCATACCGATGCCAGGACTGCTGATGATCATTCCGGAGGCGATGGATAACTGACCACGATCTTTTTGTGGCCTGCAGCGCTGGCGCAGGAGAGACCTCGCTCCATCGAAGAACAGATAGACGGTACTGCCTTGCTGCTGTTCTTCGTCGAAGATCCACAACATCTCGGCGCCAAAGTCATGCTGGAAAGATGCCGGATGCAGACGCAACAAAAAACGATAGGCAAGACGACTCCCCATGTTGTTCATGCTTTTCCTGTCCTCGCTTCCCGAAGGCGGAGCCTGGCTTCGCTGATGACGGTCTGCAACCGGTCCACTTCCGCAGTCAGCATAGCCCTGCCTTCTTTGGTCAAAGTGAAAAACCGGCGCTCTTCTTCCTGCGCAGAAACCGACTTGCGTTTCAACCCGGGAGACGGCGGCGCATCGGCGACAAAACCAGCGTCTATCAATTTCTTCAGATTGTCGTACAGAGTACCCGGCCCCAATCGGTAGTGGCCGTCGGAATTGCGCGCAACTTCCTTCATGATGCCGTAACCATGCAATTTTCCTCCTGCGAGCGCGAGAAGAATGTGCAGCGTCGCGGGGGAGAGCGGTTTATTCCTGACTGGCTGCGAAAGCATATCGGACTCCGACTATATCGGATACCGACGGCTAGCGTCAACTCCATTTTGCGATGTTCTCGTTCCCTGCCCCTAAGCTGTTGCGATACCTTCGTTCACGAGCGCGAGCGAGCGGCCGAGCGGAAGCTAGTGAGGTCAGCGCATTCCGTCATTCTGCTCGCAACATCCTCTTCGGATCGATGCGCGAGGCACGTGCTATGACAGGCAACGCAGACAGCAATGCAACCGCCAACAAGACGAGTGCCGGACCAGTGAGCATGACCGGGTCACTTCCTTTTACGCCATACAGCACGTCTCAACATAGCGCACCGAGGCAATCCCCAGTGCTGCGCCGATCACGCTCCCGTCATCACCATCAGGAAGATCCGCGACGTAGCCTGCCAGGCGATGTCGCCGATTTGAGCACCGACTGCGATACGAATCCCAAATTCGCGCTCCCGCTGCTGCAACGAATAACCAAGCACTCCGTATAGACCAATCGCCGCCAGCAAGAGCGCCACGAAGGAGAAGAATGCTGCCAGCATCGCCAGGAGGCGTTCGCGGACGGTTTGGCTCGGACCAGTTCGTCCTGGGTGCGGAGATTGCTGACGCGGAAGCCCGCACGTGCTTGCGGAATTGCCTTGCGCAGAACAGAAGCGAGCGCGAGTGGATGGGAGCCAGAAGTGCGGACGAGAAACGTCTCCTGGTTTCCGGCTGCGCCACGCCTTGAGCATTCACTTCATGAAAAGGAATGTAGGCTACCGGCACAATGCCATCTCTAAGATTGCCGTAGGGCGCATTTGCAACCAGTCCCACAACCTGGTAATGATTTTCTCTCTCTTGAAATGTCCTTCCGATCGGATTCTTTCCCTCAAAAAAGGTTTTGACGAAAGACTGGTTGACGATCGCCTGGCCCGGAGTGGTGTCGCCAGGACGAAAATCCCTTCCCTCGAGCAAGGGTATTTTCATGGTCTCTGACCACCCCGGCGATATGGCAAGTAAGTAGGTGACAATCGGACTCGCCGTTCCTCCTCCTACCGAAACGAAGTTATTCCATGCGACGCCTGACAATAGCGGCCAGCCCGCAATCGCGACGCTTTGTACGCCGGGGACGATCCGTAGGTTGTCAGCGATTTGATCCCACACCACAGGGGGTTGCCCTTGTTGTGTAACCACGTCCAGCAACAGGAGATTTTCAGCCAAAAAGCCCAAGGGTTTATTGGACAAGCTCTCGAAGGTCCTTACGAAAAGTCCTGACATAATATCACAAGAAAACAAAACGCAACTTGGGCCGCAATCATGCCGTGCATCAGGCTGCGCCGGGAATGAGGATCGTCGTCGCCGCCCTTGAGCGCGCTGACCGGCTTGATCCGCAGAGGTGCGAAGCGCGGGAATGTACTCCAAAGAGCAGCAAGACGCAGAAGAGCAAGCCGACACCAAAACCGAGAACCCTCCAGTCCGTGTCGAGAACCAATCGCACCGGGGTATCGGAGGATTGGATCATGCTTACGACCAGCGGAGCGATCGCCACGCGAACAGCGCTCCAAGTCCGGCAGCAAGCAGGGCCAGCATCGCGTTTTCTACGAGGAGCATCTGCACCAGGCGGCTGCGTCCGGCGCCGATGCGACGCGCAACGCCATTTCGCGAGACCGCGTCGCCGACTGCGCCATCCTCAGGTTGGCGACGTTGGCGCAGGCAATCAGCAGAACCAGTGTGACAAGCACACCGAGAATGCTCAGCGCTTTGCGATATTCATCCTGAGATCCGAAATTCCGGCGCCCGCAGGTTCCATCAGCAGTGTCGCGTCGATGATCTTCTGAAAAAATACCCTGATCCGCGCCAGTGAACTCCTTGGCCCGTTCCTGTTCGAAAACGCGGCTGATCGCGCTCAATTTCTGACGCAGCGGGTCAAGCGTGGTTTCCGGCTTCACCAATGCGAGCGTCCGCGTCCAGGAAACGTCGGAGCGGGTGGCCGAAGGATGCATCATGGCCGGAAGAAAGATGTCTGTTATCGTGCCCGGTTCAGTACCAGTAAATGGCCCGTCGACTATGCCTGTGATTTCATAGAGCTCTTTGCCGTATTCGCAGCGTTCGACCAATGATCTGCGGATCTTTCCCGAAGCGTTGCGTCCAGTAGTCGTAGGAGAGAACTGCATAGGGTTCAGTACCCGGGTTCGGTCATCGTTTTCCGTCAGCAATCTGCCCAGAGCCGGAAAAAGATCTGCGGCTTCAGCAGCCCTGAGTTTCGGACGAGAGGATGAACTTGCCAGAATTTTGCGGGCTTGACATATATTCCCATATAGGCATATATATTCTTTATGGCAAGAGCAGCGACCACCAGCGATATCTTTAACGCGATTGCGGAGCCCCGGCGGCGCGCGGTGATCGGTGTACTTGCAGATGGTAAAGAGCGCGCCGTTGGGGAGATCGTGGTCCGGCTCCGAATGGCGCAACCAGCTGTTTCCAAACACCTCGGGGTGTTGCACAAGGTGGGGGTGGTATCGGTCACCAAGCGTGGACAACATCGCATGTACCGGTTGAACGCGGCCCAACTGAAGCCGGTGCACGACTGGGTAAAAACGTTTGAGCGGTATTGGACGCATCAACTGGGCCAGATCAAAGAACGCGCGGAGCGAAAGGCTCTGGAGCAGATGATTTCAAGCGAAGGCAAAACCAAGGAGGAATAAATGCCAACGACTACTCAGGGACAAACAGTGCAGACGTTCGAAATTGTGAAACAGGAGGAGATTGCGGCGCCCATCGCAATTGTGTTCGAGACGATTCTGGAGCAGATGGGGCCTTTGAACGCGACCCCGGAGCGGCCGATGCCAATGACGCTCGAGGCGTGGCCGGGAGGGCGATGGTTCCGCGATCTGGGAGCCGGCACGGGACACTTCTGGGGCGTGGTGCAGGCGATCAAGCCGCCCGGTCTGCTGGAGATCAGCGGGCCACTGTTTATGTCGACGCCTGCGCTCTCAAATCTGCAATACCGGCTGACCGAGGAGCACGGTTTGACGCAGCTCCGCTTTGTGCATCGGGCCATGGGTTGGATCGGCGATGCAGACCGTGGAGTTGAATCCGGGTGGACTGACCTGATCACTCGCATTCGCACGGCGGCGCTGCACAAGCCGCTCGGCCGCTAGTCATGTGTCCGGTATGTATTGCGACGACAGCATGGACCGTTGCCGTGGGCGCAACCTCGACCGGCGGTATTTCCGCGCTGGTCGTGCGCAGCTTTCGCGGCAAGAAACAGAAACCCCGGCAAGAGAACCACGAGAGAGGAGAGCAACATGAACAGCAATCCGCAGAGGCAACAGAAGATGAGCAGGCCACCCATCGTGTCACCGCAGGAGTGGGAGGCTGCGCGCCAGCAACTGCTGGTGAAGGAAAAGGAATTAACCCGCGCCCGTGACGGGCTGGCTGCGCAGCGCCGGCGGATGCCGTGGCTTGCCGTGGAGAAGGCGTACGTGTTCGAAGGACCGGAAGGAAAGGCGAGCTTGCTTGACTTGTTCCACGGGCGGCAGCAACTGATCGTTTATCGCGCGTTCTACGAGCCCGGTGTCTTCGGTTGGCCCGAGCATGCCTGCCGCGGCTGCTCCATGCTGGCCGACCAGGTGGCCCACGTCTCTCATCTGAACGCCCGCGACACGACGCTCGTGTTCGCCTCGCGCGCGCCTCAGGCAGACATCGCGCGCGTGAAAGCGCGCATGGGCTGGCAGATGCCGTGGTACACAATCACGGACAGCTTCGACACAGACTTTGGCGTGAACGAGTGGCACGGCACCAATGTTTTCTTCCGTGACGACGAGCACGTGTTTCGCACTTACTTCATCAACAACGGCGGCGATGAGGCGATGGGAAGCACCTGGACGTATCTCGACATAACGCCGCTCGGCCGCCAGGAGCAGTGGGAAGATTCGCCGGAGGGCTATCCCCAGACCCCGCCTTACAAATGGTGGAACTGGCACGACCAATATGCCAACACGGCGCCTGACCCGAAGTGGGTAAAGGTGGTGGACAACGCACTTGCCACGTGAAATCGCAGGCGTCAGGGGAAGGTTGTCTGGAGCGGAAAAGGCTTCCCACTTCAAAGGCAATCTTTTCCCCTGAATCTTCTCTGGGTAAATTCTTTGTCGGCTAGCGTAGTGCGTCACCAATAGGATCGTTTTTCCCACGAGGCTTGAGCGAACCGCTGAGTCCCGCAGGGACGGACTGAAAGTAGCCCAGGACGTCAGTCCTGGGTAAACCAAAACCCAGGGACCAAGTCCCGTCAGGGACGGCTGAAAGGCTGTGCCACTGTTCTCAGCCGTCCCTTCGGGACTGTTCAACTAGCTATAAACAACCCAGGACTGGCGTCCTGGGCTACTTTCAGTCCGTCCCTTCGGGACTCTGCGGTTCGGGCAGGCGTCACTGGATAAACGCCTATCTGAGTGACTCACTACACCAGGACAAACCTACTCACCCAGATGCAGATTGCGAACGCACCACTAAATGATCCACTGTTAGCGTTGTGATTGAGAGCTTTTCGATGCGAGCCTCCACCACGCGTAAACGCCTGATCGTCATGGCGCCGACCGCGAGTGCGCCGATTGCCATCGCACCAAAAGCGACCGCCCCGGCCGCAAGCGCGCCCACTGCTGTGCTGCCCACTTTTATTTTTCCGATTGCACCGCTTGCCTTCGCCATCGTCCAACCCCCATAGCTTTGTTTAGATTTAACTTCTTTGACGGCCACGACACCGTGCGCTCAAATCTAACATCGTACCGTCGGCTACGCAGCGGGGGTAAACTATCCGCGTGGCGGATCGACTCGCATCACGCGGGATAGAGTCTTAATCTCCTTACCGATGAGGCCGAAGACGATCGGCAGGTCAACGGGCAGGAAGGAAAAACATGACTTTTATACGAAGAGATTTTTTGAAGCTCGCGAGCGGCGGCATGGCCGGTGCAACCGCAGGGCTTGCCCCCATAAGCGCTAACTTGTTTTGCTTGCTTTTACGGATGGGTGAGCATAGTTTTCGACTATGGCGCAACCCAACGTAATGGATGAAGACTGGGCGGTGTTGCTTTCGATGATGCCGCGTGGCTGGCAGGAGCTAGCGAAAGAGACGCAAGCGTTGAAGGGTTTGCGTCAGGACAAGGACGAGAGCGTGTGTCTGCGCGTGCTCCTGCTGCATCTGGGCTGCGGTTATTCCTTGCGCGAGACTGCGGTGCGGGCACGGTCGACTGATCTGGCTGACTTGTCGGACGTGGCGATCCTAAAGCGATTGCGCAAGAGCAAAGACTGGCTGCAGGCACTGTGTTTGCGGTTGCTGGAGGAACAGTCGGGGTTGAGCCAGCCGGCGAGCGGTCTTTCTCTGCGTCTGATCGACGCTACGCTGATTCAGGAACCCGGCCCCACAGGAAGCGCATGGCGGATTCACTATAGTCTGCGCTGGCCTCAACTTAGTTGTGACCACTTCAAGTTGACCCCTGTCGAAGGAAAGGGCAGTGGCGAGTCCTTGACGCATTTTCCCGTGCAGCCAGGGGAACATTTGCTAGCTGACCGCGGGTATTCCAATTACGTCAGCATAGAGCATGTGTCGGCTCATGGCGCGGTAGTCACCGTGCGGCTCAACCCGCAGGGGGTTCGTCTGCTGGATGCAGAGCAAACCCTCTTTGCCTTGCGTAAAAAACTGCGTAGCGTCAAGAAAGCCGGCGCTGTGGGCTGCTGGCCCGTGCAGTTGACCGGAGCTGCTGGGCAGAAGCCGATCGGGGGCCGTCTCTGCGTGATACGCAAAACCCGAGCTGGCATCGCCAAAGCGCATGCCAAAGCCATGCACAGCGCGCAGAAAAACAGCAGAAAAGTGCAAACAACGACGCTGCTCTACGCCGAGTACGTGATGGTCTTCACTACGGCGCCAGACTCCTTCGACGCTCAACAGATCCTGGAGATGTACCGTCTGCGCTGGCAGATTGAATTGGTCTTCAAGCGCTTCAAGCAACTGGCTCAACTAGGACATCTTCCCAAGGAAGACGAGGAAAGCTCCAAGGCTTGGCTTTACGGTAAGCTCTTTGTGGCCTTACTCACCGAACGACTGATCCAAAGGGCAGAAACATTTTCCCCCTGGGGATATAACCTGGCGACAACGCCAGAATCAAAGCCACTGGCGAGAGTTTGAGTTCATGCTCCATCAAATCAAGCATGCCGTCGATCCGGGCCTGCCCCTGCTTACTGCACTGAAGACGTGGACTAGTATCTGCAAAGGACTTGCCGAAGCACCGCGCAAACGCTGCCCACGCGGCTTCCCCAGCAAATCGAATGACAATTAAAACAAGTTAGCGCTTATGAGGGCTTGCCCTGGGCGCGCACGCGCAAAACACAAACCAGCCAGGGGCGGCCACCGAGGCAGTGTTCGATGTAAGAACCTACGGCGCCCGGGGCGACGGCTCGTCGATCGATACTGCAGCGATCAACAAGGCTATCGTTGCGGCGAATGCCCAGGGCGGCGGAACGGTTCGCTTCACCGCCGGCACGTACGCCTCCTACTCCATTCACCTGAAAAGCAATGTGGCCCTCTATCTGGAGGTGGGGGCAACGATTCTGGCGGCCACGGTTGCCGCGGGCGGAAGCACCAGCGCAGCATCCTACGACCCGGCCGAGCCGAACAAGCCGTGGGAAGACTACCAGGATTACGGTCACAACCATTGGCACAATAGCCTCATCTGGGGCGAGGGACTGCATGATGTCGCCATCCTTGGGCCAGGGTTGATCTGGGGCAAAGGCCTCAGCCGGGGCGGTTCAGAACAGCCGCGGGCAGAAGATCCGGGAATGGGAAATAAAGCGATCGCGCTCAAGAATTGCCACAACGTGCTGCTGCGGGATTTCTCCATTCTGAAGGGTGGGCACTTCGGGATTCTGGCCACCGGCGTCGACAACCTGACCATCGACAATCTGAAGATCGATACCGACCGCGATGGAATGGATATCGACTGCTGCCACAACGTCCGGGTTTCCAATTGCAGCGTGAACTCTCCCTGGGATGATGGCATCTGCCCGAAAAGCTCGTTTACCCTGGGTTATGCACGTTCGACAGAGAATGTGACCATCACCAATTGCTACGTGACCGGCGCTTACGTGCTGGGAACCCTGTTGGACGGCACCTACCAACGCTGGCCTGCCGGCTTCAAGGTGGCGCCGACGGGCCGCATCAAATGCGGTACCGAGTCGAACGGAGGATTCAAGAACATCACCATCTCGAATTGCGTGTTTGACGGCTGCCGCGGGTTTGCGCTGGAAAGCGTGGATGGCGCGCTGCTCGAAGATATTACCTTTACCGGGGTGACCATGCGCGACTGCACCAACACCCCTTTGTTTCTGCGCCTGGGCAGCCGCATGCGCGGCCCTGCAGGGGTGCCGGTGGGCACCCTGAAGCGGATCATCATCAGTAATGTTGTCAGTTACAACTCGCTGTCGCAGTTCAGCGGCGCGGGGTTGATCATGGGCATCCCCTCGCATCCGGTCGAGGACATCAAGATCAACGACCTGTATATGGAACACCGGGGGGGCGGAACACACGCCATGGCGGAGCGGGTCGTACCGGAGCTGGAGCAGGGCTATCCGGAACCGTACCAGTTCGGGGACAGTCCAGCCGGCGGCTTCTTCATCCGCCACGTGAATAACATCGAGTTGACCAACGTTGAAATTGCCTGGAGCCAGCCGGACGCCCGGCCCGTTTTCTACCTGGAGAATGTAAACGGCGCTGAATTCTTTCGCATCAAGACGCCCAAGGCGACCCGTTCGCCGATCTTTGCGCTTAAGAACGTGGAGGATTTCAGCGTGACGCTTTCACGCAACGTGAAAGACCTTCAATTGGAGAAGGTCGATCAGAAGACGATCCCGGGTTGATCGCGGAAGACCGCGGATGGCTGGGTGGCGGCCTCCTGGTGCCACTGCGTGACCAGCTGCACAGCCTGGGCCAGGCTGTAGACCATGGCCGTGGGTTTGCCGTTGCCGAAACGCTCGACGGTGATGTCCTGGGCCGGATCGAGGTCTTCGCCACGGTTCCATAGGCCGATGACGATGCGATTTTGCGGAAGATGCGCCCGCACACGCTGACAGAGGGCGCGCGCCTGGGCAAAGGCAAACGGCGGCAAGACTGAGATAAAGACAACGGTGTTTGGTTCGCGCGCCAGTGAGTCGAGGATCTCGGCGGAGACCGTGCCTGGCAGGTAAAGGGTTTGGTTTGAGGCCTGCTCCATCAGTTGGACAAGCATGTGCGTGGTGAGTTCATCGGCCTGATCGCTGCCGGAGATGCAGACGACGGCAAAGTCCTGCTGCGCGCGAAACGGCGGCTCGGTTTCGCTGTGGGGATAGCCAGTGAGTTCGGCGACCAGCTCGCCGATGCTGAGGAAGAAGAAGTTGCAGCGCGCATCGTCGAAGACGCCCTGGTGCCGATCTTGTTCGACCAGGCCTAACGCCGGGATGACGACCGAGTCGTACAGTTCGACCAGGGGTTTGGCCGCGAGGAAGCGGTTGGCGACCGCCCGCGCTGCTTGCTGATCAAGAGCGAGAAGGCGCTCGTAAAAGAGCGCCTCCGCGGAAAGCTCCGCATCGGCCCCAAGCAGCGCGTGCAGAAACGACATCCTTGGGACGTAGCGGCCGAGGACCACGATGCAAACGGTGAGCGGCGTCGACAGGATCAGGCCGGGCCATCCCCACAGCAGCGTCCAGAAGATCGCCATGGTGAGCAGGGCGAGCGAGGAAATTCCGGTGCGGGAGCGGAAAACCCAGGGTTCGACAATGTTGGTGGTGGTGAGCTCAAGCACCAGGAACAAACCGATGAGCAACAGCGGCGGAACCCAGGAGGAGGAGATGGCGACGCACACCACCAGCGGCAGCACCAGGCCGGCAGCGGTGCCGACGTAGGGCACGATGCGGAGAATGCCGGCGAACACCCCCCAGAAGGTCGCATTGGGCACCCCGGTCAGGTAAAGGCCAAAGCCAAAGAGAGCACCGTAAGCCGCGTTAACGGTGACCTGAAAGAAAAGATATTGGCTGATGCGGGTGGCGGCGTCCTGCAGAGCCTGGTTCATGAGCCGGATGCGGCCAATGCCTGCCAGCAGCAGGATGCGGCGGCGCAGATCTTCGCGCTCCATGAGGAGATAAATGGTGAAGACGATCACCACACCGAAGGTTCCTACCGGGCGCAAAAAGCGCATCAGCAATTCGATGGCTGCCTGCAGTTGGCTGCGATTGGGGTCCACGATGCGCACCGGCTGAGCCGGGGTGAAGGATTGCAGGCCGGTCGCGTTGCCGGGGCCGGTGGCGAGGTTTCCGCTGATGTCCTCAACCGCGACGAACGCTTTCTCCAAAGATTGCTCAGCGGGTACGTGCAGCGAGGCCACTTTTTTCTGGATGTTGAGACTGTAAGCCGGAAGGTCGCGCGCCACGTCGAGCAGCTGGCGGGCGACGACGTAGCCGGTGCCACAAATAATGGTGAAGGCGAGTACGCCCGTGATGCCCACAGCTGCGACGCGGGGGACGCGCCTGGCCTCGAGGAAGCTGACGGCGGGAGCCAAAAAGAAAGCCAGCATCAGCGCGAATGCGAATAGGACAAGAAGGTCGCGGGCGTAGAACAGGATGAGGACCGTGGCTGCGAGTACCAGCAAGGGTCCGACTCTGGAAACCTCTGTGCCTCGCGCTAGAGACATACGACCTCGGATGAGCCTTGACGCTGTCTGGTCCCGGGCAAGCATACATCATGACCGACGATCCGGGGCGGGACGGATGAGTTCGGAAGTGGGGTGATCAGACCCTTATTTTGTTGAAAAAGAATCAGTTAGCAGACCGCAGCGGGTTCCGTTTCAGCTCTGGACGATTTCCGGAACGATGCATTGACTCGTGAATTGCGGTGGCATACGATTTCAGTCACCGAGGGGCTGCGGGATTCACGGCAGCGAAGCATCCCCCGAAAAGTTCCCCCAGAACTTAAAACGCATGAAGAACGTCTATTGCAGATACGCCGCGGCAAGTGTGGAGCACACGCTCTGATCGTTGATTTTCATGACCGCCAGCCGACCGAGTGCGCAGCGTACTTCGAGTCCAAAGGGCCCAGGTAATGTGGTTTCGAACCCTTCTCGTTTCGCTCGCGCTCGCCTCAGCCCCCATGGTTGAGGCCGCCAGACCTGCCCCAACAAGCGCCCCTGCACTCACGATCGACCGGCAGTTTACCCAGACAGTCAAACCCTTTGTGGGCAAATATTGCGTGGCCTGCCATAGCGGCAAGATGGCGCCGGCGCAGTTCGATCTCAAGTCCTATACCAATATGGACATGGTGACGGACGATTTTGCCCGTTGGGAACTGCTGGCACAGCGGCTGAAGGCAAAGGAGATGCCGCCCAAGCCGATGCCGGCGCCGCCGGCGGCAGAAGCGCAGCAGATTATTGATTGGGTAGCGGCCGTGCGGGCGGAGGAAATCAAGAAGGCCGACGGCGACCCGGGCGTCGTGATGGCGCGCCGGTTAAGCAATGCCGAGTACGACTACACGATTCGCGATCTCACCGGGCAGGACATGCAGGTCGCCCGCCAGTTTCCCGTGGACCCGGCCAACCAGGCGGGTTTTGATAATTCGGGCGAATCGCTCACCATGTCGTCGGCGCTGCTGAATAAGTACCTGAAGGCGGCAAGCGAAGTTTCGGACCACGCGGTGCTGAAGCCGGATGGAATCGGCTTTGCGCCTTATCCGGCGCTGGTCGAGACGGATCGAGAAAAGTACGTCATCCAGCGGATTTTGAGTTTTTACGCAGCGCAGCCCACCAATTATGCGGATTACTTCGAGGCTGCGTGGCGCTACCAATATCGCAAGGCGCTCAAGCAACGGCATGCCACGTTGGCCAGCACCGCAGCAGACGCCCACGTGAGCCCGAAATACCTGCCCATGGTGTGGCAGATTCTGCACGATCAGCATGCGTTGGGCCCGGTGCTGAAGCTGCAGAAGATGTGGCTGGCGCTGCCCGCCCCCGCAGCGCAGGTTCCGGGGCATGGCCGCGTGCAGCCAGCGGCGGTGCGCGCGCAATGCATCGCGATGCGTGATTTTGTGGTGAAGATTCGTGCCGACACCGCGATGCAGTTTGCGGCGCCGGTGGTGAAGGGTTTGCCCGCGCAATCGGAGCCGCTGCTGAACTGGAAGCTGAAGCAGTTTGCCGAGCACCGGCGGGATAGCGACGCCAACGATCTGCGCAACGACACCGATCCGCCGCCGGTGATTCCAGTGATTCCAAAATTGCCTGGGCTGCACGAAGAAGCCGCGACCCGCTGGGCCGCTCTGTCGGCGAAGGCGCGTGCCAGCGATACCGATCTCGTTGTCCCCCACGCCCAGCGTGCCCAGTATGAAGCGGCTTTTGCGCGCTTCGCTTCGGTATTTCCCGATACGTTTTATGTCACGGAGCGCGGTCGCTACTTCCCCGACGACTCGGAAGACAAGGGCCGGTTGCTGAGCGCCGGGTATCACAGTGTCGCCGGCTATTACCGCGACGATCTTCCCCTGGTTCAGCTCATCCTCGATGACAACGGCAAGAAGGAGTTGGACCGGCTTTGGAACGAGGCCGACTACATCGCGGATTTTACGGCGCGTACCTGGACCCAGTATTTCTTCAACCAGAGCGGAGAAGTTTTAGGCAAAGGCCCTGAATCGAGCTCAGAACGGCCGACCGATCATGCGGTGACCGACTCTGCCGTGATTCTCAAGATGCGGGACCTCTATCTGGCCAAGGCAGCGGCTGACCCGGCCAACGATCCGGTCGCGGCGCAGGCGATTCGCGAACACTTCGATCAGATAGACGCTACCCTCCGCAGCCTGGAGAAAGAGCGAGCCGCGGCGGAGCCGCAGCAGTTAGACGCCCTGTTGCAATTTGCCGCGCGTGCTTACCGGCGGCCACTGACCCCGGCCGAGCGTGCTGATTTGCTGAGTTACTATCATCAGGTTCGCAGCAAGAACCAGTTATCCCACGAAGACGCGCTGCGCAACGTGATCGTCAGCGTGCTGATGGAGCCGGACTTTCTCTACCGGCTCGACATGACCGACGGTCCGTCGCTGGCCGCGGCACGACCTGGCCGGCATGCGGCGGTGTTGAAAGCATCGACCGCGGCTGGCTCACAGTCCCAGTTCCCTTCCGAGCCTTTGTCCGGGTACGCGCTGGCCAGCCGCCTCAGCTACTTCCTCTGGGCCAGCATGCCCGATGAAGAGCTGTTGCGGCACGCAGCAGCGAACGACCTGCAGGACCCGGCCGTTCTGCTGGCGCAGACACGGCGCATGATGAAAGACGATCGCGTGCGCGGGCTGGCCACGGAGTTCACCGGCAACTGGCTGGCCTTCCGTCTGTTTGAAACCAACAACTCGGTCGATCGCCAGCGCTTTCCCCAGTTCAACAACGATCTGCGCGAAGCGATGTTTGAGGAGCCGGTGCGCTATGTCGAAGACGCGATCCAAAGCAACCGCTCCGTGCTCGATTTGTTGTTTGGCGATTACACCTTCGTGAACCCGGTGCTGGCGAAACACTACGGCATACCGGGCGTGGAGGGTGACACCAGCCACTGGGTGCGCGTGGATCATGCCGGCCAGTATGGGCGCGGCGGCATTCTGCCCATGGCTGTTTTCATGACGCAGAGTTCCCCCGGGCTGCGCACCAGCCCGGTAAAGCGCGGCAACTGGGTGGTGCAAAAGGTGCTGGGCATCCGCGTGCCTCCGCCCCCGCCGGTCGTTCCCGAGCTGCCGAGCGACGAGTCGAAGACCGATCTGCCCATTCGCCAGATGCTGGCCCGGCATCACGACAATCCCTTCTGCGCGTCGTGCCATGAACGGTTTGACTCGTTTGGGTTGGCCTATGAGGGTTATGGGCCCATTGGCGATGCGCGTACCCGCGACCTGGCCGGACGACCGGTCGATACCGCGGTGGTGTATCCCGGTGGCTTCACCGGCGATGGCTTTATCGGCTTGCAGAATTTTATTCGCGACCACCGGGAGCAGCAGTTTCTGAATAACCTTTGCCGCAAGCTGCTGAGCTACTCGCTCAACCGCTCGCTGCAACTCTCTGACGAAGCCCTGGTCGACCGCATGCAGGCCGCTCTGGCCGCGCAGGACTACCGCTTCGACTCGCTGCTTGAGACGGTCGTCATGAGCCCGCAGTTCCGTAACAAACGTGTGCCAGTAACTGAGACCCAGATCGCGGAGAAGCGATAGCAAGTAACCGATAGCAACTGGAAGGGTGAATCAGCATGCCTCGATCGACGAAATTGCCCAGCAAGACCACACTGCCGTTCTCGCGCCGCGCCGTGCTCCGTGGCGCCGGTTGCACCATGGCGTTGCCCTGGCTGGAGTCGCTGCATGCGCTGGCCGATGTGCCCCCGCCGTCTGCCTTCCCCAAGCGGTTCGGTGTGGTGTTCCTGGGCACGGGCATCAATGAAGATCATTGGAGCGCCGAGGGCCAGGGCGCGGACATGAAGCTCAGCAAGACGCTGTCGCCATTGGAGCCGCTGAAGCAGAAGATCAATGTGATCGATGGTCTTTATGTGCATGCGCTGACGGGGCAAGGCATCCATCCCGGGCAGACGGGCAGCCTGCTGTCGGGCGCGCACATTTCGAAGGGCGCGATCATCCACTCAGGCATCAGCATTGATCAGCGGATCGCGAACCATGTGGGAGAAGACACGCCGCAGTCGAGCATCACACTGGCCTGCGAGCAGCCCATGACGGGCTATCACGAATCGAACTTTTCCATGGCTTACAGTTCGCATATCTCGTGGCAAAGTCCCGACTCGCCGGTGCCGGTCGAAGTGTATCCGTCACTGGCCTGGGACAACCTGTTCGACAATCGCGGTAGTCTGATGAACCTCAGCGTGCTCGACCGTGTACGCGATCGGGCGCAGGATCTGAGCAAGCGCGTGAGTGGGACCGACAAGGGCAAGCTCGATGAGTATTTGACCAGCGTGCGCGAAGTGGAGAAGCGGGTCGAGAGCATGCGCAAAGGCAAGGCCGATGCGGACGACGCAGCAAAGGCCAAAAACACCATTGCCGCCACGATGGAGCGGCCGGCCAACGGACTGCCGGAAGACCTGCGCGATCACGCGCGGCTGATGTGCGACATCATTGCGATTGCGTTTCAGACGAATAAGACGCGGGTTGCCTCGTTGATCATCTCCCGCGATCTATCGGCGATGTATTACCCCTTCCTCGATGTGAAGGAAGGGCACCATGCGGCTTCGCACAATAACAATTCGGATGGGTATGAGCGCATCGCTCGTTTCCACGTGCAGCAGTACGCGTATCTGGCGTCGAAGCTGGATAGCATGCAGGAAGGCACGGGCACGGTGCTGGATAATACCTGCCTGATGTTCCTGTCGAATATGTGGATCGGGCGGAAGCACGATAACTTCCGGCTGCCGCTGGTTCTGGCCGGCGGTCTGGGCGGGACGCTAAAGACGGGGCGCACGCTGAATTATCTCAAGGACACCGACGATAATCGGAAGATGTGCAGTTTGTATCTTTCCCTGATGGACCGCTACGGGGTAAAGATGGATTCGTTTGGGGATTCATCTACGAGGCTGGAGCGGCTGTAGACCGAAAGTTGAGCCTCGAGGGGATCATGAAGACGCTCTTATTCGGCGTCGCAATGTTGGTGATAGCTTCTTCTGCGCCGGGTCAGAGCGAATCCCCAGCCGTGAGCCCGCCGGACGGCGGCACGCGCCAGATGCTCGAAAGTATTTTTATTCCTCCTAAGCCCAACGCGCCTTTTAGCATGATGCTCGCGACGGAATGGACCCGGCCCATGGGAAACGGCGGATCTTTCACCCTGGTGAACAAACGGCGCATCGTGCGCGATAGCAGCGGCAGAATCTATCAGGAAAGATGGCTGCTGGTGCCCAAAGGGGGCAAGATTCAATCCAGCATGAATTACATCCAGATTGCCGATCCTTTCGCGCACGTGCTCTACAATTGCGAGGTCCGCGTACGACGCTGTGTCGTGTTGTCTTATAACGGCTCCACGACGGCTACCTATCTCCCCGGCTTTGGCACGAACGGGCCGCTACCCGGTGGCGAAGGTTCGCAGAGCCATGAGGATCTTGGGACTAAGGAGATTGCCGGCATCGAAACCAACGGAGTGCGCGAGAGTTACACGATCAAAGCCGGCGTTCTGGGAAACGACTTGCCTATGGTCACCCGTCGTGAATTCTGGTATTCGTCGCAACTTGGGTTGAATCTGATCTCTGAGCTAGCCCGCATTTCTCACGATCAAGAGGCAGAACGGTGGGGGGCATTTAGAAAGTGGCTTGGAAAGGCCGTCTTTTCATGGCATAACTGCGTTGTCGAGACGTAGTGACAGCCGAAGAAGGGCGGCCTTTCTGATGACAGAGTGTAGCCAAGAATCGTTTTCATTTACAGACCATTTTTCGCGTCGGGTGGAGGCAGGCTTTACCGCCGGTCAGGTTTCCAGCGACGGCGGAGCGCTGCTGTTGCGCGAGGTGGACCGCAAGATCAACCTGCTGGGTCGGCTGACGGGCAGCTTTGTCGACGGCCGATCGCCGTTGCTGGTCAAGCACCAGCTTTCTGAGATGCTGGCGCAGCGTATCTTCGGTCTGGCGTTGGGGTACGAAGACCTGAACGATCATGAGCAGTTGCGCTCCGACCCGCTGCTGGGGTTGCTCAGCGGTAAGCGCGAGCTGGATAAGCCGCTGGCTGGCAAGAGCACGCTGAACCGGCTGGAACTGGTTGGCCGCAGCGGTCGCTATCACAAGATCAGCTACTCTTCGGAGTCTCTGGACCGCTTGTTGGGGGAGCTGTTTCTGGAGTCACATCGCAGTGCGCCGGAACAGATCGTGCTGGACCTGGACGCCACCGACATCCCGCTTTACGGTCATCAGCCGGAGCGCTTCTTCCACGGCTACTATGGCAGCTACTGCTATTTGCCACTGTATATCTTTGCCGGCGACCAGTTACTGTGCGCGCGCCTGCGGGCGGCTAACCAGGATGCAGCCGCCGGTGCGGTGGAGGAAGTGAGCCGCATCGTTGCCCAACTGCGGCAGCGATGGCCGCAGACACGGATCGTGTTGCGCGCCGACTCCGGCTTCTGCCGCGAAGAGTTGATGGGCTGGTGCGAGGCCAATAAGGTGGATTATCTGTTTGGCTTGGCGCGCAACCGGCGGCTGCAGAAGATCATCGGCGCCCAGATGCAGCAAGCTCGTCTGCTTCACCAGAGCACCGCCAAGGCGGCGCGCGTCTTTACCAGCTTCCCCTATACCACGCGCCGCAGCTGGTCGCGCGACCGTCGCGTGGTGGCCAAAGCCGAGTATCTCGACAAGGGCGAGAACCCGCGCTTCGTGGTCACTTCGCTGACCCCGGAGCAATGGCCCGACCAGGCTCTTTACGAGAAGTTCTACTGCGCCCGTGGTGAAATGGAAAACCGCATCAAGGAACAGATGTGCCTGTTCGCTGACCGGCTGTCCACCGACGAGATGAAGGGTAATCAGTTGCGCCTCTACTTCTCCGCAATGGCCTACACGCTGATGGAGGCCCTACGCCGACTGGGCCTCCAAGGCACCGAATGGGCGCAAGCTCAGGTCGATACCATCCGCCTCAAGCTGTTCAAGATCGGCGCCATCGTGCGCATCAGCGTGCGCCGCATCCTGCTTCAGCTCAACTCGGCTTATCCCTGGAAAGAACTCTTCACACAAGCCTTCCATGCCCTGCGCTGCTGAAACTGCGGCGGGCGACCAATTCCAAGTCCACCTTGACCCAACCCCGGCTGGGCGGAGCCATGCCAAAATGACTCTCGCTCACCACCAAACAGGTCGTCGCACGCCAGAAATTATCTCGGTCGACCAACCCATCACTCCCAAGCGCGGCAACGGAGGGTATCGCACCGTCGATCCTGGCGCAAAATCGTTTATGGTGAGAAATGCGGGCTAGAGAGCCCACAATCTGGCCGGCAGCGATTTACCGTCACCGATCTAAACACGGCCGAACCAGATCCAACCTTTTTTAAGACGCCCGACGGTTACAGCGTGATCGATCACCGAGAGGACGAGAAGTCTCAGTGAGTTTTTGCTTTACCGCGCTCAGCGCTTCTGATCGGCAACGATCCAGAAGTAATGCGCCAAAAGTGCTAAAGCCCAGCTCGTCTCCGGCAATGTAGAACTGGCAGGGGGTTTCTCGTGAAAACTCTGCTCGTCACGCTCATCCTCTGCTCTGCAGCGTCGGCCAAAGACAAGCCCGCGCCAGCCTACCAGAAGGCCATTTTCCAGGAGACGCACGCGGAAGCTATCCGCATGAACTGCGAGGGGGTCGGGTACGGTAGCAGCATGACTGCCTGTCACGACGCGGAAATGCTCGTCTACACCGTGAAGGCTGGGCAAACGGTCTACACCTTGACACCTTATGGGACGTGGCCTCATCGCGAATCTCTCTGGAGGCAACCGGCAGGCGCCGCAGTGGCGGTCTGGAACGATGGTAAGCAAGTGCACGTGCGCACCGACGGCAAAGAGTCCCAGTACGACATGGTTGGGGCGAGCGCCGAAGACGCTGCCAGATGACCGCCCTTGCTGGCTGCGGAACCCCCAACCGTGGAATCGCTACTGCTCATCGCATGAGCAGTAGCGATGGGTTCGGTCAGCATTGGTTTCATTTCCCTTCCCGCAGCAGGGCTACCTCGACTGCGGTCGATGTTTTGCCGGCGGCGATTTGCGACTGCCGTTCCGCTTTCGAGGTCTTGCAAAGAAGATGGGTCGCGTTCCCGGCAAGGGAAACAGTGTGCAGAAAGTACTGGTTTCCGTAATGTGTGAAGACAGCTTTGCCCTGGGTCGCCGGTAAGCCGTCGTTGACGAGCTGGGTCATGGCCAGCCCGACGGTGGCCTTTCCACGAATCAGCAGGGTCTGTTGGCCAGCGATGCGGATGGTGTAGACGCCCGGCTCGAAGCGTTGTCCGGAGGCGGTTTCGAAGGCGAACGGCACCTTCATTTCGGCGGCGAATTCTGAACTTTGAGCCTGGGCTACCGGCGCCAACGAAGCGACGGCGAGGACAGCAGCGATCAAGCCTGCAGGAACTTTCAGCATAGTCGAGGTGCGCATGGTGGTTTCTCCTTAGGGAAGGCGTTTGACAACTGCCTTCACTTACTAAGGCGCAACCCCGGCAAAAAAAGTGAAGTGAACCTCAACTTATTTCTGGTTTTTGTTTGGGCGGCTTCGCACCCGGTTGCAATTGGTCAAGCAGCCAGATTCTTGCCAGTGCCCAATCCGTTTTTGCGGTTCGCGCGGTGAGCCCCAGCAAGCCGCCAATTTCGTCGAAGGTAAGGCCGCCAAAGTAGCGCAGTTCCACCACCCGCGCCTGGCGCGGATTCTCCATTTCCAGCTTTTTCAACAGGTGATCGATCTGTTCGACCTGATCGAGCTTTTCCGGGGAGATGGCCAGTTCCTCCTGCATCTCCACCCGCTGCAAGCCGCCCCCCCGCTGTTCGGCATTGTGCGCGCGGGCGTGATCAACCAGCACGCGGCGCATGACCTGGGCCGACAAACCGATGAAATGGGCGCGATTCTTCCAATCGATCTCTTCGCCCGCCAGGCGCAGGTAGGCTTCGTTGATCAGCGCGGTCGCCTGCAAGGTGTGGTCGGGACGTTCTCTGCGCATATACGATTTGGCTAACCGGTGCAGTTCGGCGTAGACCAACGGCAGCAAGTTTTCGGCTGCCTGCGCGTCGCCGGCCCGCATGGCCTTGAGCAGTTGGGTCACTTGCCCGCTGTCGGCTTCCATTGATTACCCTCCTGATATAGATCATGCGTAGACATAGATTCCCTGCTGGATCGAGATTATGACCGCCCCAGGGCAATCTGCGGAGGAATTTTACGGAGAGGCGCTGGAACTGTCGCCGAAAGCAGATCTGCTTTCCTCGAAAGCGTCTGCCAGCATGATTCGGAACTGCCGCGCATAATCGAATCAGTAGTGAGGCAATCGATTCCGCGCAGGCGCGCGTTAACTCACCTGGCGCCTGGCGCGTGATAGCCCTGCCATAAATACTCGAGCGCTTCCGGCATCGTCTGCATCCTCACTGCGCGATCGACGTGTCCCGCATTCTCTGCAAACACGAACTGGTAGTGATACCCCTTCGCTGCCAGCACCTTCGCCATGCGCTCGTTGGCCTCGACCCAGTCGTGCATGTTGTCACGCATCAGGTTGGGACTAAAGAGATCCCGGTCGCCAACCTCCATCCAGAGACGGATCGGCTTTCGTGGGCTGTCAGGAATGAGCTTTTCATGAAATGCCCAAGCGCCATGCGGGCTCTCAGGATTAGACGGCCACTGCTGATTTACGTAGGTTCCTGAATAGGTCAGCACGCGATGGTACAGCTCAGGATGAAACCAGGCCATGATCAGGGCGCACGAGCCTCCGGAACTGCCACCCATGGTCGCCCGCCCATCGGGATCGTGGGTCAAGGTTACGTGGGCCTTCTGCTCAACCAGCGGCAGCACTTCGTGTTCGACAAATTCCGCATAGCGGCCCGACATGGTGTCGTATTCAAGTCCGCGCTCACTTCCCTGCGCATCGCCGCTGCCGTTGCCGATCGAGATGGCGATCATCAGCGGCAGCTTGTGTTCGGCAATCAGGCCGTCGAGTGCGGTGAACAGCATGCGATCCGGCCCGTCTGCACCCACGATGAACGGTACGACGCTGCCTGGTATGTAATCTTTGGGCACATACACCCCCACCTTGCGCGTATAGGGAGCGGGATGACTGGTCGTGACCACCAGCTTGGCCGGATCATGCGGGTCAGCCGTACCGAACGTCCCCGGGTCGCGCGCGATGCCCGGGTAGTACTTGCTATCGGCCGAACTCATGGTGAATTCAACCACGCTGCCATGGGTCAGCTCCTGGGCTGTCATCTCCGGCGCCGGGGAGTGTGTCGGCCCGAGGATGAAGTTTCCATCCTGATCCGCCGGGGGCACGGTTCCATCGGGCAGTTCCCTGGCCTGTACGTATCCCGGGGAATGCGGATCGCGTGTTGGCGGCTGAGGCCGGGGGGTCTTCTGGGCTTGCGCCACGGCTGCCGCGTGGCCGGCGCAAAGCAATACTATCGACCCAGCGAGAATTCCCAATCCTCGAAAGCGCATGTTCCCATTCATCCCCATCTTCGACCTGCCCCCCGTGGCGAACTCTCGCCAACAGAATGTTACACGGGAAGGCGCGCGGTGCGCTGCGCAGAGCCCGCCGCGGCTCGGGCTCGGGCTCGTTACCTTGGACACTGCCGCTTTCTGCTCACAACCAGCATGACTGTATTGAATTTATCGATTTGATCGACATTGCTCGAAATGGATTGATAACGGCATCGCTGCCGCAGAATCCAGGGCTTGTTTGGGTGAATGCGCCACCCATTTTAGAAAGATCTATGTGGTTCTCATGACCCGAGGTGTGGCTGGCTGAATGCCTTTGCGAGTCGAATGAGCCCCTGCCGGATCGCAACCCTTGTCGAATCCCCCAAAGCCGAGGAGCAACGCATTCAGATCAGGACGTCTCAAAGTGCACCGATCGACGGCAAGAACCTCAACAACCTCTGGGCCGCGGCCAACTTTTCAGCCTGTTTAGAAGTCATTCCATTCTTGAGGTACCCGATCGTGTAGAGACCTGCCCTGACATGGAACTCTCAAGCAATCCACCCAGATGTTGCACGGCCGCCTTCCCTAAGCGTTTCGAGACGGCTCCGCATAGAGAATCCGCATCCTCCGCAGATGACGTGCCAAATGCCCATTTGCAATGAAGTCGCAAAGCACCGCCTGGTCAAAAGATGAATTCCGGAAATCGGTGCGGTAGCGAAGACTCACGAAGGGATCTACTAATGGCGGCGGTAATACCACGTAGCCCACGCGCAAGGCTGGGAATAACGTCTTGCTGAACGATCCGATGAAGATAACGCTGGAGTGATTATCGAGGCTTTGCAGAGCAGGCACGGGCGGTCCCTCAAATCTGTATTCACTGTCATAGTCATCTTCGATAACAAAAGCGCCAGCGCGTGCGGCCCAGGTGAGAAGGGCCATCCGTCGCTCCAGCGACATCGTTGCCCCCAAGGGGAACTGGTGGGCTGGGGTTACATAGGCTCCCTTCGCATTCGGACAGATCTTCGTTCCGGCGGAAACAGACAGTCCTTCGTCATTCACCGGCACAGGGATCATCCTGGCTCCGACATTGTCGAACGCGATTCTGGCTCCAAAATATCCAGGGTCTTCCATCCATATCGGATCGCCTTTTTTCAAGAGCAGCCGCGCCAACAGGTCGAGCGCCTGTTGTATTCCGGAAACGATGACGATCTGTTCGGCAGTGCATCTCACCCCGCGGGATGTGCGCAAATATTCGGCGATACCATCGCGTAAGGGCTGATACCCGCGCCGATCTGCCGGTTTCGTTAGCCATGACCTGAAATTACGCGCTCGGAATGCGGCAATACGTCCCCAAACTTCGGATGGGAATTCATTGATCGCCGGGACCCCGATTTGAAAGGGGCGGGCCCTCTCCACAAAAGCCTGGTCAATCCAGGGTTGCGGTCGCTTATTTGTCGAAATGACGCGACGAATGTATGCAGGCATTGTGGTGACCTGGCGGCCCGGCCGGGGCGCCTCCACACGATTGATCCATGTGCCGAAACCGACACGCGAGGAGATATACCCCTCGGACTGTAAACGCTCCAGAACACTGACGACCGTGCCCCGGGAGAGTTGATGCTGACTGGCGAAATCTCTGGACGCCGGCAGTCTGGTACCCGGGGCGAGCCGACCGTCAACAATGGCAGAGCGGAGCTCGCTGTACAGCCAATTGGTCAAGGTCTGATGGTGCAACCGGCTTTTGAGAGTGAGCTCGGATGAGCTGATGGCTTTTGTCATCTCAGATGGTCCAATCAACTTTACGAAAATGGATCTATTCGATGAACCAATGTCGCCATAATATCAGTTCTGAATTGAGAAGCGTATGTATCGTCATCCACCTCTGGCTTCTCGGTGAGCGATTGATGGGAGAATGACTCATGAAAGTTGGAGTTTGGTTATATGGCCTGGGCACAGTTCTCACTGGCATTCTGAATATCGCCTGGGGTGATTTCGACGCGACGCATCAGCCCATTAAATCCCTGGGCGTGAGCCTTGGTGCGCGGCACATTCTGACTTACGTCGCGGCGGTCTGGTTAGTGGTGGCGGGTTTATCAATTTTGCGCCGCAGCAGCGCAAGAGTTGGCGCGGCAGCGTGTGGCATCGCCTACTTGATTTTTGCAGCATTTTGGTTAGCTCGGTACTACATCGGTATTCATGCCCTTGGCTGGAGAATGGACGTTTTATCAGGCGTCTGCTTCGGGCTCGCTCAACAGCTCATGCTGATCGCTCCGGCAGCCGTCGTTTTCGCCTCCACCGGCTCAGCGGATTCCCTGCTGCGAAAGAGATCAGCTAGCGCCGCACGTTGGATGCTAGGACTGCCTCCTATCATCTTCGGCTTATTTCACCTCGTCGGCGTTCGCTTCTTTGCGAGTATCGTACCCCACTGGATGTCGTTCGGATATTTCTGGGCGGCGCTGACCGGAATCGCTTTCATCCTGGCAGGATGTGCAATCTGTTCAGGGAAAATGGATGTGCTGGCCCTCAGGCTTCTCGCAGTGATGCTGTTGCTGTTTGAAGGTCTGGTAGAAATACCTCCTATATTTACCCGGCTGCACAACGAGGCAACGTGGGGCGCCGCTGTCTACAATGTGACTGCGATCGGGGCATGCTTGATATTCGCCGAGTTTCTCGTAAGCCGCGCCGATCTCTCGGGTACCAGGGATATCCCTGGCTCCCCATCTGGCGGCTATCGATTCGATGCGGCTCGGGCTAGTAACGAGGTTACGGCGAACTGATGCTCCGCTTTTTTGTTCTTCCATGCTTCTTGTCTCCGCCGGTATCTGAGAGATACTGCGCTGGGCATGATAAGCAAACAGGGGCACGAACCACCATGCTCAAGCACGAAGCCGTGTCATGCTGAGCGGCGGCATTTGTTCCTCCATTGCGAGGTTTGACCTGCAACTCCCGGCTAACTGGTTGCGAAGTATCCCGGCCCATTGAGGTCAGCGAGCAGCCCCGGCTGGGTGGGTTCCCAACCAAGTGCATTACGGGTGCGATCACTGGAAGACGGATTATCCGTTGCAACAAAGTCCCCAAACCAACTAAAGCTCTTGGCCACTTCGCCGGCGGATACGGAGTCAACCCGAACGCTGAGTTGACGGCCAATCACCTCGGCGATAGAACGGAACGGAATGCCCTCTTCAGCCACACCGTGATAGCGCTGCCCAGCAACACCCTTTTCGAGCGCCAGCCTGAACAGCCGTGCCGCATCCCGCCGATGCACGGCCGGCCAGCGATTTTGCCCGTCACCAACATAGGCAAATCGGGCTTTTTTGCGGGCGATGCCAATGAGTTGAGGGACCAGTCCGGTATCGCCGTCACCGTGAACCGACGGCGCCAGCCGGATCATGGTTGCGCGCACGCCCAACGACGCCAGGGCCTCAACAGTTTCCTCAGTCTTTGCGCGGAGGATGCCGGCTGAGAGGGGATCGGGCTCATCCTCTTCCGTCGCTGGCTTTGGCGCACGAAAGCCAACGTGCGAGAGGCCCATGGTGCCGAAGGTCGTAACCAGTGGCCGTCCCGAGCCCTGCAGGGCGGCGCCGAAGGTGTCGATGGCGCGCCGGTCCGCTGCGGAAGCGACCGCCATGAACCGGCCGGCGATGGTAGAGGGCAATCCGCCGAAGATAACCCCCATGCGCTGCGCAAACGGGATCTGCGATGGGCCGTGCATGAAGGCGAGATGAATAACCCCGTCGGCCGCGGCAGCGGCATCACGCAGGCTCGCCATATTATCGAGACTGCCGAGAATCGGCTGGATCCCCCGGGCAGACAACTTCTTTGCCGTCTCCTGCGACCGCGCCAGCGCGGTAACAGTATGTCCTGCCGCCATCAATTCTTCCGTGACTGCCGATCCGATAAAACCGGTTGCACCGGTAACGAATACTCGCATTGGACTTTCTCCTTTTTCTGCCCGACCGCTTCCGGTCCGTGGTCCGATGGGATGTCTTCCCGTCCACTGAAACAACTTTAGAGGTGGTGTTCCGGACTGTATATCCTTGAAAGTCCAGTTTTGATTATCATGAGTCCAAATGGATCCGCTGTCACAAATCATCGGGCTCCTTAAGCCGCAAGCGATCTTTTGGCGCGTCGTGGTGGCCCATGACGAATGGACAATCGGCTTCCGCCCTACCAATATCGTGGTGTTCGGCCAACTCATCGAAGGCGCATGCCGGGTCGAACGGGAAGACGGCATTGGCTTCGATCTGGTGGCAGGTGATTTCATGCTGATGGCCGCCCCTCCGAACTGGACGATGTCCGCTTTCGGTGGCGGCATCGCAATCGATTTTGGCGCAGTGATTGCAGACCCGGGCTCACTGCTCTCGCCCGTGCCTACGCAGCAAATCACACGGTTCATGGCGGGAAACTTCGCGTTCTCCGCAGCGAATCGCGATCTGATCTCGACCTTGATGCTGCCCATTGTGCATGTGCGCGGCAATGATATTGCGTCAACCCGGTTGGGCGCGCTTCTGGCAACGTTGGGCGAAGAAGAAACCGCCGACCGTCCCGGCCGGTCGCTGGTGCTGGGCCGTCTTCTGGAACTGATACTGATTGAGGCGCTGCGATACCGTCCCGCTGAATTGGGCGACGGCAGAAGCAGTTTGCTGGCCGGCCTCGCAGACCCCAAAATCGGGCGTGCGCTGCGCATCATGCATGCGGACACCAAGCGCCCATGGACCCTGGCTGCGCTCGCCCGCGAGATCGGAATGTCTCGATCGGCGTTCGCTTTGCGCTTCGTGCAGCTGGTGGGTGTTCCGCCCATCGAGTACCTGGCCAACTGGCGGATGACGCTTGCGAAAAGTGCCCTGGCGTCGGCGGAAGTGCCCATGATGGATATTGCCGAGATGGCCGGCTATCAATCGGTCAGTGCCTTCAGTTCGGCATTCAAGCGTGAAACCGGCCTCTCGCCAACGCTCTATGTGCGGTCTCTGCAAGAGGCGAATTGAGAGACGTTGGCAATGCCAAACCAAGGGGCGCAGGTTCCCCGAAGATTTGCATTAGCCGGGCTGTTCGGGATCTTCGCTGGACCCCATGCAGGAGCTCTTCTTAACGTAAGCGATAAGTTCGGCTGACGCGCAGCGTATTGCCATCACGCAGGGTTAGAACGGCATCCCGGTTGGCATTCGGGTCCACGCGCACGATGCGTTCCACCTGGACGATGGTCGAGCGG
Source organism: uncultured Acidobacteriaceae bacterium (assembly GCA_963834445.1). GTDB lineage: Bacteria > Acidobacteriota > Terriglobia > Terriglobales > Acidobacteriaceae > PALSA-350. Next base: position 111,030 of record CAWIBU010000007.1, on the reverse strand, counting down.
TGAATGCGCACGATACAGGACGCGAACCGTGCATCATCGATTGGTTTGAGGAGATAGTTTTCACCAGGATGAAATCCTGGGAGAATCGCTCCGCCAACAATGGCAGAGGGAAGACAGGACTTCGTTCTGCCCACTGCAGCCGTCCCTACGGGACTGCTCTGTTTTGCTTGCTCTACCCAGGATTTCATCCTGGGCTACGTTCAGTCGTCTCTGCGGGATTGAGGCTTGAAAACATAAAGGAGGCTATCCACGACGCCCTTCACTAGCCATCGCAAACCAGCAACGCGGTTTGACCTGCAACCTTCGTTGCCAGGGCATCCAGTTCGCGGCTACTCCTCGATGGCCTCGAAGCAAGTGCGCGCGGGCGTGCAGCGGGAGAGGTGTACGAAGTGTTCGTCCGGGCCGGCCGGCCCCATCGTGCGCAGGCACCAGTAACTGGAGGAGGTGTCGACGCCGGGGAGCCACGATGCAGCGTTTTGTGGAGTGGAGCCGTAAGGATTCTTGGTACGGAGGCACTGGCAGGGCTGGGAGTGATGTTGGGTGGCGCTCATGCTCGCTTCTTCCTTTCTGCGGCGCGCACCTTCTGGCGAGCGCCCGGGTTGATTAACTGGCAGCGCTGGGGTCGCGGCCCATTTGTCCGGCGGCCAGCAAAACCGTGCGGTAGATGGCAACCGGAAACAGCTGCACCTTGTAGGCATTCATCGAGAGCGGCATGGCGCCATGCATGGAGGCCTGCCCGGCAGCACGGGCAAGCTCGGGGGTGATGGTCTTGCCGGTCAGCACAGCTTCCGCTTCCGGGGAGCGGCGCACCACCGGCGAGGCCGCGCCCATGGTAACCACCGCGCGGCGGCAGAGGTTGCCGTCCATTTCGAGCACGATGCCGGCATCCGCAATGGCCCAGTCGTTGCTCTCTTTTTCTCCATATTTCTGGTACGCGGAGCGGGTGCCGGCCGCTGGTTTGGGCACGTGGATAGCGGTGAGCAGCTCGTCCGGGCCCATCACGTTGTAGCGTTGCGGATTGGCGTCCGGGTGGACATAGAACTCGCGGAGAGGGACCAGCCGTTTACCCTTGGCGGCCGACGTGAGCTCCAGGTTGGCGTCCAGAGCGAGCAGAGCCACCGCTCCCGAAGAGGGTGCGACCGACGGACAACCGCCGTAATCCATGATGGCGTGGTATTGGTTCAGGCCGGAGAAGGCAAAGCAAATCTCCTTGCCTTTGCGCAGGCATTCGAAACTCGGCGGAGCGAAAGTACCAGCACTGCAGCCGCTGCAGCAGGTTGCCGCCAAGTGTGGCCATATTGCGGATGTGCGGGGTAGCGGCGTGCCCGCAAGCGTCGGAAAGTACCGCGTACTGAGTGCGCACCATGGGGTGGTCGCTGACTTCGGTCAGCGTGGTCAGGGGACCGATGGTTAGTCCCTGCGGCGTGACCTGAATGCCGCGCAGCGATGGAATATTGCGGATGTTCACCAGGCGTGTCGGCGTGTCGGTGCCATTCTTCATGCGATCGAGCAGGTCGACACCGGCGGCTTTGACGACGGCGCCCTCTTTCAACTGGGAAAGGGCGCCCTCGACGGTAGTGCACTCGGCAAGACTGAAGGAATTCATACGGCCTCCATCGACTGTTGGGGCTGGTTAAGGGCGGCAAGCACGACGGCCGGGGTCATGGGCAATTGGCGGATGCGCACGCCGGTTGCGTTGTAGAAGGCGTTGCCGATGGCGGCGCCGGCGGAGATGATGCCGGCGGCTTCCCCAATCCCTGAAGCATCGGTTGAACTCTGGCCGATATATGACTCGGTAAGCTGCACTTCGATATCCGGAATTTCGTACGCACCAGCAATCTTGTAACGATCAAGATTGGGGTTAACCATCAGGCCGTGGTTGGGATCGAGGAGCCGCTGCTCGAAGAGCGTGTAGGAGATGCCCTGAATGACACCGCCGCAGATCTGGCTGATGACCTGGTTGGGGTTCATGGGGCGGCCGCAATCATGCACGGCCAGAACGCGCTTTACATGGATGCGCCCGGTTTCAGTGTCGACGGCCACTTCGGCAACATCGACGCCTCCATACGTGTCGTATTTGCTGGGATCGTAATCGGGGGTGCGCATGACCTGGGCGGAAACCTCGTCGATATTCATTTTGGCTGCGGCGAGGCGGAAGGCAATGGGTTTGAATTTGCCCGAGGCGCTGTTTACCATGCCATGGCTGATGGTGAGGTCGGAGGGCGAGGTTCCCAGGGCGGGGGCGATGCTGGCCAGGAATTTCTGCGAAGCCTGCCAGGCGGCATCGCGCACTGCCGGCGTGAGCGACGCGGTGGTGACGCTGCCGCCGGAGTTAGGACCGACCGGGTAGTTGCTGTCGCCGACCTTGACCGAGACTTTGGCCGGAGGCACGCCGAACTGCTCGGCAAGGATCTGCGCCAAGACTGTTTTGATGCCGCTGCCGATGTCTTGCACGGCGGAGAGCACTTCGACGGAGCCGTCTTTGTGAACACGCACCTCGGCGCCGCAATTCATGGTGAGATGGCGGTACCAGATGGATTGGGAGAGACCGATGCCCCGCTTTATGGGGCCCGCATCCGCGTTCGGGCGAGCACTCCGTGACTTCCAAATAGCGCTTTCGCGAATGATCTGGCGCTGCACCCGGCGAACCGGGTTCTCGTCGATGCGGTCACGCAGAACAATGGGATCCATGCTGAGCCGGTCGGCAAGATCGTCGATGGATTGCTCCAGAGCGAAGGCGCCCTGAGGATGACCAGGCGCGCGAAAGGCAGCCGCTGGACCGGCATTGGTGAAGACGTCGTTCTCCTCCGTGTGCAGGGCGGCATACTTATAGAGGTTGGTGGCGGGACCGGCGCAGCCCGCACCCGTGCCGCAACCGGCGGTGCCGTAACTGATGAGCTGAACGGCAGTGAGGTCGCCGTCTTTGGTTGCGCCGATACGCAGGCGTTGATCAGAGCTGGGGCGGTTGCCGACCGAGAGGTGCTCCTCCTGGCGGTCGAGCATAAGCCAAACGGGCGCTCCGGTTTTGCGCGACAGGGCGGCTGCGACGACGCCTGGATTGCCGGCGCCGAACTTGGCGCCGAAGCCGCCTCCCATGAATTCGGTGATGACCCGCACCTGCGATTTGGGCAAACGGAAATACGCGGCTAATTCCTCACGGACGCTGGCGATTCCCTGGGTGGAGGCATACACGGTGAGCAGCTCGGGCTTCCAGTCGGCTACCACGCCGTGGGTTTCGAGCGCGGAATGGGTCTGCACCTGGGTGTAGTGATGCGTATCCACCACCACGTGGGCGTCTTTAAATCCCTGCTCCGCGTCGCCGTGCTTGCGTACCGAAGGCCCGTGAACATTGCCGGTTTGGGGAATACCGTGCGCGCTTCCTCCGCCGCCCGCAGTTGCTGCCTGATCGGCTGGTCCGGGGAAGACTTGGGGTGCGTTGGTTTCCCGAGCCTTGTCCATATCGACCACAAAGGGCATGGCTTCGTACTGCACCTTGACCTTGGCTGCGGCTTCTTTCGCTGCCTGGGGAGTGGTGGCCGCGACAGCGGCAACCGGCTGCCCGGCATAGCGCACGATGGGATATTTCGAAACATCGAGTGCCGGGTTGCGCAAGACGGCGGCGCCCAGGGTTGTTTCCATCACGTGCACACCCTTGACGCCGGGAGAATTCTCAGCGGCAGAGGTGTCGATGGAGAGCACCTTTGCGTGCGGCACAGAGGCGTTGACGAAGCTGGCGTAGAGCATGCCCGGCAGTTGCACGTCAGAGGTATAGCGGGCGCGGCCGGTCACTTTGGCCTGACCATCCCAGCGCTCGGGCGATTTGCCAATATAGTCGAGGTCTTTGTTGACTGGTAACACCGGCGGCTGAGAGGCCGGTATGGTGCGCTCTTCGGTGCGCAGGGTATAGCCGGGGATGCCGATGGGCATGGTTACCGTTTTTTCCGGCCGCACTGGAACCGTCAGCAGCCACAGCGAAGAGCGGGTCAGAAACGAGACGGGTGGTGTCGATCGCCATGGTGTTCTCCTACGCCTTGCGGGGCATGTGGTTGGCTGCGTCGAGGGTGGCGGCGAAGATTTTGGGGTAGGTGCCGCAGCGGCAAATGTTGCCGGAGACGGCGTAGCGCACATCGGTTTCAGTGGGATGGGGATTGTTTTCGAGCAGCGAGGCGCAGCTCATGACCATACCCGGCGTACAGAAACCGCACTGCATGGCGTCATGACGGACGAAGGCCGCCTGCACGGGATGCAGCTGGTCGCCGGACGACAGACCTTCTATGGTCGTGACGTAGTGGCCGACCGCGTCGAGGGCCAGCGTCATGCAGCTGTTGACCGGCAGCTTGTCGAGCCATACGGTACAGCTGGAGCAGGCGCCCCGGTCGCAACTGACTTTGGTGCCCGTCATGCCGGCCTGGATCCGCAGCGCATCCGCCAGGGTGGTGCGGGGCTCGACTGATAGCGTGCGCGGCTTGCCATTGATGTGCAATTGAATCGCCACAGGTTCAGTGCCGTATTCCTTCACGTCGCTGCGCGGGGCGGCTAAGGCCTGGTTCTGGAAGGACTGAACGCCCTCGAGCAATGCGGTGCCGGCGGCGGTGACGCCCGCGCCTTTGAGAAAGCCACGGCGGGTAATGCCGCCACTGGCCGGAGACGCGGGCTCCCCTTTTGGCGGTAGCTTTTGGTCTGACATTGCTTTCCTCCTCTTCAGTGACGGAGCGCTGTGCGATAAAGTTCCGCGACGGAGTTTCTCATAGAAATCGCCAGGGCAGCGAAGAGAACCCGACTAGCGCTGCGCGTTTCCGGGCTGGGAGGGCAGCGCTCCACTCCCGATGGAATCACGCAACGGGCACAAACAAACTCAAGCGCGCGACAGAGGACACGTTGACATCGCGACAAAAAAATAATACTCCCTGGGGTGACATTTGATAAAGCTGCGCTGGCTCGATCAGCGTGTGAATATGCCAGCAGGTTCCTCGAACGCCTGAATTTGCCAAAGTTCCGCCCTGTCCATGCGCGGCGTCGCCGTTTGCAGCGTTTCCGCGATAGACTCATCCGGGCGGAATTTATGAGAAAAATCGGATTCTTTGGAACGACATGCATATGGACCGGAGCTGCTGTGGTGCTGGCGACGGGAATTGCGAGCTTACAGGCGCAGGGACCGGGTGGCGGGCAAACGGCCCAGGCGCTGTTCACTGCTCTCGATACCGATAACGACGGGACGCTGACGCGGCCCGAGCTGGAGTCTGGCTTCAACTCCTGGTTTACCGCCTGGGACGACACGCATAGCGGGACCTTGACCCAGAATCAGATTTCGGCCGGACTCAGCAAAGTGCTGCCAGCGCCGCCCACCGTTAAGCCCGGGCAAGCCAACACGTTCAATCCTGAGGGTAACTCGACCCCGATCGCGGTACCGCAAGAGGCTGTGGACGCCATGATGGCGGCTTTACCAACTACACCCGGGGCCCATCCGGCACACCCGCGCAGGGTGCTGGTGATGGCCCATACGGGGGCAGGCGGGTTCGTGCATGCCTCCATCCCGCTGGCGGCGAAAACGGTGGAAGCGCTGGGAAACCATGGCGGTTTATGGGCCACAACGGTCAGCTACGACGCGGGGGATATCAACAGCGATAACCTCAAGAAATATGACGCCATTTTCCTGGACAGCACCACTGCGTGCTTCCTCGATGACCCGGATCCCGCGGTAACGGCCGCGCGGCGAGCCGCGTTGCTGAGCTTCGTGAGAGGCGGAAAAGGGATCGCCGGCATCCACGCGGCGAGCGACTCATACCACACTGATTGCCTGGCCAGTGAGGCTGCCGCCAAGAGTGGCACTCCCCGGAACACGGCTGCGTTGGTTCTGGCCTCCCGGCTGGTCACCGCGGCGAACAAGAATGGTGACGATTCCTTCAGCCGGAAAGAGTGGACCACGGTTGCCGACGATTGGTTCCAGAAGTTGAATACGGGAGGCACGGGAAAAATCACCCGCGCCGATTTTGTGGCGCATTTTAGTTCGTTATTGCCGCCGCCGGATATGCATCGTGCCGGCCTCGAAGCAAAGCCTGTTCAACAATGGCCGGCATTCAACAAACTGATTGGCGGTTACTTCAAATTTCACTGGCCCGATCCGCAGCTGATTTATGTCAAGATCGATGATCCCAATAGCCCCCTGACGGCTATGTTCCATGGCAAGGACTTTGAGATCCACGACGAGACCTACACCTTTGTGCAGGAATCTTTCTCGCGCAGAAACGTGCATGTGTTGACGAGTATCGATTACGCCCGCATGAGCGCTGCGGATAAGGCGAAAGAAGTAAACCCTCGCAGCGACGGCGACTATGCCCTGAGCTATATTCGCCGCGAGGGCAAAGGGCGCGTGTTCTATGAGGGGCACGGCCACAGCTATCGGGTCTATGCCATGACGCCGATGCTGGAACACCTGCGTGCTGGGATTCAATATGCGCTGGGCGATCTGAAAGCGGATGACAGCCCATCCGTGAAATAAGGCCCCTGCGCAGACAAGTGCTGGGTGGCGCATTCAAGCCTGGTTTTGGCTTGAAAGGGCCACACAGCATTTGTGGAATGACCTGCTGATAGGTTCGTCCCTGTCGGACGTCGCGGCCTCTACTTGATAACCGGAGATAGCGCGATCGACGTCAGGCCGAGGGCGAAGAAGAGAAACATCAGCGCCAGGTAAACCCGAACGCGGGGGCTCGCCCCACGAAATTCTTTCCACACAAACACTCCCCATAACGCTGAGATCATGGTGTTGCCCTCGCCCATCGAGAACGAAGTCGCGGGACCAATCATGGGCACATAGGAAGCGACAAAATTGGCGATCGTCCCCACGCCCCAGATCGCCCCGCCAACCAAACCCCACGCATGCGCACTCCTGGCGCCGGCAACGTAATCTGTCACGTGCAACGACGGGCCAGTCACTGGCCAGCGCATCAGCACGGCAACCATGACGATTGCAGATAGCAACGCGCCCAGCGAAAATACAACATTGTCGGCATACGGCTGTAGATGAGCCGGGCCGGCCAGCGACTTCGCCACCAGGGGATAAAAGAGCCCGGCGCCCACCCCGCCGACCACGCTCAGCAGAATCCCTTTGCCCGGCTTTGCGCCGGTGTGGGCGATGCCCTTGTAGGCCAGCGCGTCGAGAGCGATGGCTACGCAGACCAGCCCTATCCCGGAAAAAATCAGCAGCGGGTTCCCTGCCGGCGCCACCACATAATTGAGCACCGCTCCCAGCACCAGGGCGAGACCGGCGCCGATCGGGAACGCCACCGCCATGCCGGCCACCGAGATGGCAGCGACAATCAGGATGTTGCCCACGCTGAAAACCACGCCTCCCGCCAGCGCCAGCCACAGGCAGCGCGGGCTCGCGGCTCGCAAATTGAGAAACAGGCTGTCCGGCGATGTGGGGTGGATGCGCCCCAGGGTGAGCCCGAACAGGACCGCACAGGCCACCAGGCCCAGCGTGTAGTCGAAGTAGTAGAGCGCAAATGGCCATTGCCGGGCGATCTTCTGGGTGTTCGCCCAGGTTCCCCAGCACAACATGCTCAGCGTCATCAAAAGCAGCGCCGTGACGTACGTTTTCGGTGTAAACACGGCGGCTCCTGAGACTGATCGGCGCTTTCATCATGGCACGGAACAATTCAGGTGGCTAAAAGGTAATGTAAACGGTCCAAACGGGTAACCCCGCGCGGCGGCGGTGGGAGAGCCTTTTCACCCAACTGACACGTAAATTATCTAAGTGATCCAATTTGGGTCACGTGGGGTTGCCGATGTCCAGATCCGCGACAGCTGTACTCGAGCGGGAACAGACCCGGATTGGCGTCGAAAGCTTCTACCGGCCGGGACTGGATATTCTGCGCGCGGTCGCTTTTCTCGTCGTATTCGTCGCCCATGGCCTCTTGTGGGAGCTGGACAAACCTACGGCGGTTGGAGCCATGGCGCGCGCCGGCGAATTCGGCGTCTGTCTCTTCTTCTTTCTCAGCTCTTACCTGATCACGGAATTGCTGTTGCGGGAAAAGCGTGATTCCGGCACGGTCAAGATTCCGGCGTTCTACATTCGCCGCATTCTGCGTATCTGGCCGCTCTACTTCGCCATGATTGGCGCCGGCTGGTTCTGCGGCCTGTTCTCTCCCAGCCACCATCTCTCGCTGGCCTGGGGTGCCTCGCTCATGCTGCTTTTCACCAATTGGTACACCGTCGGCCACGGCTATCCGCCGGGATTTCTCTTCCCCCTGTGGAGCATTTCGCTGGAGGAGCAGTTCTACCTGGTGTGGCCTGGTCTGGCGAGATACCTGAGCCCGCGTGGGCTTTTCGCGATCGCGACCCTGTTGATGACCATCTCTTATCTGACGCTGGCTTTGCTGCTGCACCAGCGCCAGACAGTCGATCCAGCCATCTGGGTGAACAGTCTGATTCAGTTTCAGTTCTTTGGCTTGGGAACGATGACGGCGATCGTGGTGCGCGGCCGCGTGCCCAACCTGCCAACCGCTCTGCGCGCGGCGCTGTTCGTGGCCGGTTTGCTATGCCTGCGCGCCGCCCAGGCAGCGGTCTTTGTCAATGACCCTGGCAGGGCGCACGATTTCGCACACATGGCGCCCCGCTACCTGATCGCGCTGCTTGGCTGCCTCTGCTTCTTTGCGAGCCTGCTGCAAGTAAAAGCGGGTGCGTGGCAAAGGCCTCTCATTTACCTGGGGAAAATTTCCTACGGCCTCTATGTCTTTCATGTGCTCTGGCTGGGAGTGGCCAGAGATCTGCTCGAGCGATGGGTCAGCAACCCCATGGCCTTGCAAACAGCGGCCATGGCACTCGCGCTGCCGGGGACGGTGTTGACGGCTATGCTTTCTTACCGCTACCTGGAGAGCCCATTTCTTCGCTTCAAGAAACGCTTTACGGTTGTGCTGTCTCGCCCTGTTTAGGGTGGCGCGTCGCTCAAAACGTCGTTCCTTCGCTCTTGTTCCGCCACCAATGCGGGTGCGCCATGATCCCAGTGATGGGTGGCCGAGGTCTCACTTTTGAGACCTCGGCTTTTCCCCTCACGCGCCCCGATGTCTCAAAGTCGAGACCTGGGCCATCACCGCTTTATTTAATGTAGTATCCGCTGACCCGCCAATAGCCTTTCGCGAAGGCCAGGGTCAGCGTTTCCACGGCTTCCTGCCGGTCGGCAAAGCTGGAGTGGTAATGCAGCACCACGTATTGCCCGTCGGGAGCGCCGGGCACGCTGGTCTCGTAGCTGGCATCTATCAGCTCCCGCGTCAGCAAAGCGCCGGTGCCCTGGCGCGCCTTCTCCAGCTGCGACGAGAACGAGGCACGATCGGTCTGGGCGCGAATCAGCATGCCGGTATACGCATAGCTGTCCGCGAAGCGTCCGTGGTCCAGGTAGCCGAGAAATCCCAGCGCCTGACGCTCCGCCGCCCGCTCCTCCGTGGCATGAGGGTCGGCGGCCGGCTGCTGCTGGGCAAACAAGGGGGTGGGCACAATGGGTGCGAACCAAGTTGCCAGGACCGCCAGAAAAACAACGACCAGAGCTTTACGCATACTCCCTCGTTAATTTTGCTTGAGCGCCGCAAAAACAATGCCGGGCGTGAGCACCTCGGGCAGGATCAAGGCTGGCCGGCCGGGAAAATACACCACGTAGGTAGGCACGCCGCTGCGGCCCAGCTCGCCGAGCGCGGTGGCGATGTTCTCGTCGTGCCGGGTCCAATCGGCGCGCACCAACACGATGCCGGAGTCTTTGAGACTGCGACGCACATCCGCCCGGTTCAAAACCACGCGTTCATTGACCTGGCAGCTCAGGCACCAACGCGCGGTGAAATCCACAAATACCGGTTTGCCCTGGGCGCGATATTGCTCCAAAGCGGCGCGGCTGTAGGGTTGCCAGCCGGCCGCCAGGGCGCGATCGGTTTTCGCGTCGGCCGCGGGAAACTTCCACAAGGCATACAGCGGGGTCGCGACCGCAAGGATAATCACCGAAACTGCGAACAGCGAAGCCACCCTGCGCGCAGGCCAGCGGCCGAGGATCCAGCCCGCTATCGCCAGCAGCAAAAACGCCGCCAGCAGAGCAGTCAACGCATCCACGCCGGCGGTCGAGGCGAACAGCCATACCAGCCAGATTACGGTGCCGAAGATGAACACCGAGGTGCCCTGCTTCAAGACTTCCATCCACGCGCCGGGGCGGGGCAAATGGCGCATCCACACCGGATGAAATGTGAGCAGCAGATAGGGAAAGGCCAGGCCGAGCGCGAGCGCGGTAAATACGGCGAACGCCACCGCCGCGCTTTGAGCCAGGGCGAAACCGATGGCTGCCCCCATGAACGGAGCGGTGCAGGGCGTTGCCACCACCATGGCCAGCACACCGGTAAAGAAGCTGCCGGCATAGCCATGCTTGGACGCCAGGCCTGAACCAGCATTGGTCACGGTGAGCCCAATCTCAAACATGCCGGCGAGCGACAGGCCGAGGAAGAACAGCAAAAGCGCCATCACCGCAACAAAGCCGGGAGACTGAAACTGAAAGCCCCACCCCAGTTGACGGCCACCGGCCCGCAGGCCCAGCAACAAAGCGACTACGGCCCAGAACGAGACCAGGATACCCAGTGCATACACCAGGCCGTGGGCGCGTATCCGGCTATGTGTGTGGCGGGAACTCTCGACCAAAGCAAGGCCTTTGATAAAGAGGACCGGAAACACGCAGGGCATCAGGTTAAGGATCACGCCGCCCAGGAAAGCCAGGGCGACGAAGCGCAGGAAGCGGACGGCGGAGGGCGCGGCGGCAACCGCCGGCAACGGCCCAGGGGAAGCGTGAATCTCGTATGCGGTTCCATCGCTCAGCACCAGCAGGCCGTTCAATTGGGTGAGCGGTGTTTTGAGATTCTCATCCTTCTTAAGCGCAATCTCGACCCCGTTGTCCAGCTTGCTGACAGGCTGAGGCGCAGCATTGGCGATCTGGTCTTGCTGCAGGGGAAAGAACTCAGCGCCGGCGGCCGGCTGGCCGGTAAGCGCCAGGGCAAAGCCATTCGGAGTAGCGCCAAAAACAGCCTTGGCCGATGCCGGCAGCGGCTGCGGCAAACGGTTGCGGAAGCGATCAAAGAGGGCCAGCCGGGCGGGATCTACCGGGGGCTGCATGGTGGCGACCGGCAGGGGCAGCGCCAGGTCCGCCTTACCCGGAATACAAACCTCACGGCAAACCAGCCAGTTCACATGAGCGCTTAAGGGTGCGGTCGAGGGAGCTTGCACGGACGAGGCAGTGGTCAGAGAGATGGGGAATAAAACCTCATCCTCATAACCAAAGTCCATGAGCGGGCCGAGCGGCAGCCTGCGGGGCGCAGGAAACTGCAGCGCGCCCGCGGTAAAGCCCTCGGGGAGTGTCCACTTGATGCTGGGGGGCTCGCCCGAGTCGCCCGCATTCGACCAATAGACGTGCCAGCCCTTATCGAGGGTAAAGTGCAACCCCAGCGATGATTCACCGCCCGGCTTAACCGAGGTCTCAAGCGAAAGCAGCTCAACCGTCAGGTGCTGCGCCCGAACGGGACCGGCTACCGGAGTAGCCTGAGCGCCCAAACCAGCAACAAGAAGGAAGGCAAGAAAGCTGACCATACGCACGCTAACTATTGTAGTCGCACCAGACGGAGCGCAGAAGAAACCGATTCTTGATGGGTACGAGCTGCCTCGCCGCAGCGAGCGTTAGCCCCGTACAGAATCGATTAAAGACGATCGGCTTTACAGGTTGCGGAAAACCTCTGCTCCTGAAGGGTACGGGCTTCAGCCCGTACGTAATCACCGCAAAAATAACCCGGCTTCAGCCGCTGAGGGCCGGGTTTCCACACGATTCCGCTGTCCTCAGCGCCTAAAGGCGGCTCATCTTGGGTATTTACGTACGGGCTGAAGCCCGTACCCTTCATGAACCGAGTTTTTCCGCAGCCTGTAAAGCCGCTGAGGGCCGGGTTTCCGCACGATTCCGCTGCCCTCAGCGCCTAAAGGCTGCCCATCTTAGGTATCTATGTACGGGCTGAAGCCCGTACCCTTCAGGAACCATCTTTTCTGGAAGCTGTAAAGCTTTCCTTCCGCCATGGTTTGCTAGGCGGCGTGCCCCAAGCGGGCATGCTCCTTATAAATGCAGCGGTCCATCACCACGAGGATCCCATCATCCTCGGCCCACTTCGCGGCCTCATCGTGGCAGACGCCCTCCTGCAGCCAGAGATAGGGAATTTTCAAACGCATCACGTCCTTCACAATCTCCGGCACAAATTCCGAGGCGCGGAACACGTTCACAAGGTCGATCTTCCCCTCCGCGGCATAGGCTGCGTCGAGCGTCGGATAGGCCTTCTCCCCCAGGGCGTGGTCCACCGTGGGATGAATCGGAATAATGCGATACCCTGCCTGCTGCATGTACTTCGACACCAGAAAACTCGGCCGGTCAGGCTTATCGGAAAGGCCCACCACCGCAATCGTCTTAGTCTTTTCGAGAATTGTGCGAATCGTCTCAGGCTCGTTCAATTTGTACCCTCTGCTGACTTAGATGCTCAGTCAACGTCCGCAGCTTCTTCGATTGCGGCGGGCACGCCGCCCTGCCTGCGCATGATCAGGTATCCCCGGATAAACGGATCCAGGTCGCCATCAAGCACCCGATCCACATCGCCCACCTCAACCCGTGTCCGCAGGTCCTTGGCGATGCGATAGGGCTGCAACACATAAGACCGAATCTGCGAGCCGAAATTAATCTCCAGCTTGGAGTCCTCGACCTTCTTGGTAACCGCCTTCTTCTTCTCTAACTCAAACTCATAAAGCCGCGATCGCAGCATCTTCATTGCCTTCTCTTTGTTCTTGTGCTGGGACCGCTCATTCTGGCACTGCACCACAATATTGGTTGGCAAATGGGTAATGCGCACTGCAGAATCGGTGGTGTTCACGTGCTGGCCGCCCTTGCCCCCGGAGCGATAGGTATCGATGCGCAGCTCGTCGGGCTTGATATCGATTTGAATCGAATCGTCGATTTCGGGGGAAACATAAACGCTGGCAAAGGAAGTGTGCCGCCGTTTTGCCTGGTCAAACGGAGAAATACGCACCAGTCGGTGCACCCCGGTTTCTCCCGCGAGCTGCCCGAAGGCAAACTCGCCGATGACGGTGAAGGTCGCGGACTTGATGCCCGCCTCTTCCCCGTCCTGATAGTCATTCATCTCGGTCTTGAAACCGTGGCGCTCAGCCCAGCGCAGATACATACGCATCAACATCTCCGCCCAATCCTGCGATTCCGTGCCGCCCGCGCCGGGATGAACAGTGACGATTGCATTCAGCGGATCCGTCTCCTCGGAAAGCATGGTGCGGCCTTCCAGCTGCTCGACAAACTCGCTCAGCGACTTGATCTCGCGCTCCAGCTCGGTGTCGACCGACTCGCCTTCTTTAGCCAGCTCGAAGTAGGCGTCAATATCGCCGCAGCGGCGCACCAGCTCGTTCTCCATCGCCAGCAGGCCTTCGAGGCGCTTGCGGTCGCGCATAAGCACTTGCGATTCGGCGGGGTTGGCCCAGACGGCAGGATCGGAAAGTTTGGTCTCTAGAACAGCCAGGTCTCTATCGATGCGGGGCCGGTCAAAGATACTCCCGAAGATCGCGCACTTTATCGCGGACCGGCGTGTAAGCGAATTCGAGCTCATTCCACATAAGACTGAACCGTCGACCTGGATTTACGTCCTCGCATGCTGCCGCGGAGCACGACCGCGGCGATCACGCCAAGGCTGATTATCCCACATAGATAGCCGAAGAGATCGCCGTGGACGGTGTAGAAGGTGAGGTCGCTGCGATAACCGTAGCGCGCCGCCAGAGAAGTACGCTCGTGGCGTTGCACGCTGGCCGTGAGCCTTCCGTAGGGATCGATCACCGTGGTGAGGCCGGTATTGGTATCGCGCAGCAGCCAACGGCGATTCTCGACCGCCCGCATGCGCGACATGCTCAGCGTCTGCCAGGGCGCGCAGGTATCGCCGTACCAGCCGTCGTTGGAAAGATTCACCAGTACCTGCGCACCCTCCTTCACAAATATCCGGATTTCATCGCCGAAGATCTCTTCGTAACAGATGAACACGCCGAACGCGTGGCCATTGCTGGTGAAGAGGACACGCCGCCATCCGTGCGTCATGTCGCCCGCCTGCTGGGTCAGGTTTTTGGCAAAGGAGAAAAACTCTTTGTAAGGAATGTACTCGCCCCACGGCACCAGGTGGATCTTGTCGTAGCGCCCGGCAACCTTGCCATCTGCCGTCACGAACAGCGCGGAGTTGTACATATCGAAACGCGGCCCATGGGGATCGAGCGAGGTGGTTCCGGCAATCACCGGCGCATGCATTGTGGTCGCCAACCCGCGCAAAGCCGCCAGCAGGCGTGGATCCTTATCCAGGAAGGGCGCGGGCGATTCCGGCCATAGAATCACGCCGGGCACAACCGGCACGGTGGGGCAATCGGGGGTGACGGGGTAGGCATTCAGTTCCGGCATACCAGCGAGGTAGATGCCGCACGTACGGGTGCTGAGCTTTACCAGCTCGCTCAACTGCTGGGCATACTCCGCTCCGCGCCAGCTATTGTCCTGATTGACGTTTAGATTCTGCTGCAACAAAACAGCTGTCGCCTGCACCGGCGCATTGGGCGGCGTAAAGCGGTCGCCATTCTGCAACACCAGCGCCAGCAGCAGACCAACCCCCAGGATCGAAAGGCGCCGCCGCAACGTCGTGGCCAGCAATCCGCCGGCAATGAGCGCGTTGCCCGCGACCAGGACAAAGCTCAGCCCATACACCCCGGTAAATGGAGCAAGATTGGTGAGCAAAAAATTATCGATCTGCGCGTAACCCAGGGAATCCCACGGCACTTTGGTAAAGCGCGCCGACAGCAATTCCAGGGCAACCCAGAAGAAAGGCGCCCCCAGCAGCGCGAAGCGGGCGCCGCGGAGGCCCTTGGCCGTGGCCGTCAGCAACAGGCCGAAGGCGGCAAAATAGAGCCCCAGGATCAGGCTGTAAGCGATGAGAATGCCGGCGGAAATAAAGGGTGGCAGGCCGCCGTAGTAGAGCATGGTCTGGTAGATCCAGTAGCAGTTACCAGCAAACCACAGCACACCCATCACGTAAGCAGCGAACGTTCCCCGCAGCAGGGCTTTCGGGTGGCCCAGGTTCTGCGGCGCAAGTAGCCCGAAAAACAGCGGCACAAAGGCCAACCAGGCAAAGAACGTACGCCAGAAAGGCACGGGGCCCATGATCGAAAAAGGCAATAATAGCAACCCGGCCGAGAGAATGCCGAGCAGCCAGGGTTGCCGCACCAGTCTTGCCATATGGCGGAGAGTCTACCATCCCTGCGCCCCGGTTTCGCCCCATGAATCTCTTGCCCACGAGTTGCTCTGCAAGGGGTTACAATTGTGTGCGTATGCTGGTTGCCATCTTCTTCATGCGGCTCATCGAGGTCCTGTTCTTTGCCGGGATCGCGGGATCGTCGGTGGTGGTGGTAATCAGCTTTATCGAAGATATTCATGAGCTGCTGGGCGAATGATCAAAAATGGCCGCTGCTGTTTTCGGGGCGTCGCGCGTTGACGCTCAGCGGCAACCAACATAGACTCAGTGCTGAGCTTCGATCCAGACTGCGACACACCCCGGTCGCGGGATTGACACCCTAGCCTATATCGAATGGCTGCCGAGCAAACAACCAGTGCACCATTCATGCCCTCGAACCGGGTAAAGCTGGTCGTCGCCTCCTCGGTGATGCTTACCTTCATCTCGTTCTGGCGCGCCGCTGCCGTGGTGCTGAACGATCTCGGCTCTTCCGCCTTTTATGCCGGCGGCATTGCCGAAGAAGCAGTCGGCAAGTCAGCCCCCTGGTTCATTCTGGGCGTCATGCTGTTCTCCTTCGCGGTGCGTGCCGTTTACGTGGAGAGCTGCTCCATGTTCACCCGCGGCGGCGTCTACCGCGTGGTCAAGGAAGCGTTGGGCGGAACTTTCGCCAAGCTGAGCGTGTCCGCGCTCATGTTTGATTACATTCTCACCGGCCCCATTTCGGGCGTTTCCGCCGGGCAATACATCACCAGTCTGCTGAACGAGTTGATGACTGTGGCGGCCGCCCATAGCTGGCTCCCGGGCGCGATGGTTTCGCACCACATGGCGCCGCAACTGCCCATGGATCTGACGTCGGCCGCATTCGCCGCCATCGTCACCATCTACTACTGGTGGCAAAACCTGAAAGGTATTGAGGAGTCGAGCGACAAAGCGCTCGAGGTCATGAAGGTCACCACTGTCATGGTCGTGATTCTGTTGACCTGGGGCATTTTTTCAGCCTTCCACGTAGGCGCCAAGCTGCCACCGTGGCCCACACCCTCCACTTTGCACTTCAGCAAAGATGCGCTCGGCTTTCTGGGGCACACGCGTTTGCCGGCAATGTTTGGCCTGTTCGGAATCATCATGGCTTTCGGCCACTCTGTGCTGGCCATGAGCGGCGAAGAGACGCTGGCCCAGGTCAATCGCGAGATCGAGCATCCCAAGCTCAAGAATCTGAAGCGCGCCGCCATCGTCATTGCGATTTACAGTTTTCTCTTTACCGGCCTCGGTTCCTTGCTGGCAGTGATGTTGATTCCCGATTCGGTACGCGTGCCGGTCTACCGTGACAACCTCATCGCCGGCCTGGCGATGTACATGGTAGGGCCGCAGGTGATCCGGATTATCTTCCGCGTGTTTGTGGTGCTGGTCGGCTTCCTCATTCTTTCCGGAGCGATCAACACTTCGATCATTGGATCCACCGGCGTACTGATGCGTATCGCCGAAGACGGCGTCCTGACCGACTGGTTCCGCAAACCGCATCATAAGTTCGGCACCAGCTACCGCATCGTGAACCTGGTGGTCGGGATGCAGCTGTTTACCATCGTGGCCAGCCGGGGAAACGTTATCGCGCTGGGCGAGGCGTACGCTTTCGGCGTGATCTGGAGTTTCACCTTCAACAGCCTGGCCATGCTGGTGTTGCGCTGGAAGTACAAGGGGGAGCGGGGTTGGAAGGTACCGCCCAATCTGCGTATCGGCAAGCGCGAAATCCCCATCGGCCTGATCTCGGTTTTCATGGTGCTGCTCACCACGGCGATTGTGAACCTGTTCACCAAATCGGTAGCCACGGTCAGCGGCATTTTGTTCGCCACCACCTTCTTCATCATCTTCACCCTTTCGGAGCGGGACAACCGGCGCCGCCGCACCACCACCGAGCTACAGATGAAAGAGCATTTCCAGCTCGAGCATGAAGATACGGTGGGCCGCGAGGTACTACAGATCGACCCTGGCTGCGTGGTGGTCACGATGCGCGACGCCAACAACCCCTTCGCGCTGAAGTGGACGCTGGCTCGCACCAACACCGGCGACCAGGATGTGGTGGTTTTGACGGCGCGCATGGTGGGCGCCGGCGGACCGCAATTGCTCTCGACCTCTGATCAGCTCTTCAGCGAATACGAGCAGATGTTGTTTACCAAGGCTGTCTCGGTCGCCGAGAGTTTTGGCAAGCACATTTCCCTGCTCGTGGTGCCGGCCGGCGATATTTTTGCAGCCCTGGTACAGACCGCCAACTCACTTGAAGCCGCCGCCGTGGTCTCTGGTCTTTCGAGCAAGATGACCGCCCACGAGCAGGCCTATCGCGTAGGCCAGGCGTGGGAAGCGCTGCCCGAGCCAAAACGGCAAATCACTTTTTACGTCGTCTCCCCGAATGGTGAAGCGGAGTCGTTCCACATAGGCCCCCACGCCCCGTCGCTGCAAGCAGATGACGTGGAGCTGGTACACCGGTTGTGGTTGAACTTCCGTCGCGATCCAGAGATGCAGAACCTGCACCACAGTGACATCGTGACCCACGCGCTGACCAGGTTAGCCGCGGAGTATGCCCGCGATAAACAGGAGACCCTGTTGGGCCTCCGCCGGCGCGTGCAGGACGGAAACCAGGCTGCGCGCCTCGGAGAAGGCCGCAACGCCCTGACGCAACCCGGAGTGGACTATGCGGTGCGCGCCCCACGATCGGACGACGACGAATCCTGATCGGCAACTATTTCAGCTGCGAATCAAAGGCACGACTTGAGTGTGCCACAACCGCCGCCAAACCAATGGTGGGGTGGTCCATTCAAGCAGTGTTTTGCTTGAGTGGGGTACATCTACACCCTCAAGATGTACCCCACTCAAGCAAATTGTTAAGCCCGTCCCCCCAACAAATTTGTTGGGGGGACGGAATGGAAAAACAAGCGCTCTCCGCGTTCATTCCTCCCTTAACCTGCCGGCAGGCCAGTCAGCGCCTCCTAATGAACAAAATGGCTGGGGCCGGATTTGCGAGCTCACTTGGAGGGCCTTGGTTTGGGGGAAAGGCGCACCGCAGATCCCTCCACTTCGCTACGCTACGGTCGGGATGACAAATTTGTCTGGGGGGACGGGTTTAAAAGCAAGCGCTCACCGCGTTCATTCCATGCTTAACTTGCCGACTGGCGAGTCAGCCGCTCCTAATGAACAAAATGCTGGGGCCGGTTTTGTGAACTCACACGTAGGGCCGCGGTTTGGGGGAAAAGCGCACAGCAGGTCCCTCTACTTCGCTACGCTACGGTCGGGATGACAAATTTGTTGGGGGAACGGAATAGAAAAAACAAGCGCTCAGCTAATTCATTCCTCTCTTAACTTGCCGCCAGGCGAGTCGGCTCCTCGGGATGACAAATCTGAGAGTAGCGTTTCCAAAAACCGTTATCGCTGATGAAGGCTCAGATCGGAGGAGACTTCGCTCACGACGATCGCCACTTGTTCGAAAGCAGCGCGAGTTTCTCGTTCACGCTGGGCTGCGGAGCCGGTGGCTGTACTGGCCGCTTCGGCTGCTGATTCCTTTGACCGGGCCCCATGAGCGCCTTCATCGACAAGGCAATGCGTTTGGTCTTAACATCCGCATGCAGCACTTTGACCTTGACGATCTGGCCCGCCTTCACCGCCTCCGACGGCTCCTTGATAAAACGATTGGAGAGCTCACTGATGTGGACCAGTCCGTCCTGATGTACGCCAATGTCAACAAAGGCCCCGAACTTCGTGACATTGGTGACCACTCCTTCAAGCACCATGCCCGGCTGCACATCGCTGAATTCTCGAACTGAGTCGGAGAAGCTGGGCGCTACGAACTGCTCACGCGGGTCGCGCCCCGGCTTACGCAACTCTTCGAGAATATCGGCAACCGTAAAACTGCCCGCTGATAGTTGCCTCGCGTCGACGCCAGTCAGCATCTGCGGATTCTGAATCAACTGGTCGATCGAGGTGCGCAGCGTCTGCGCAATCTGCGCGACTATCGGGTAAGACTCCGGATGAACGGCGGTGCGGTCGAGTGGGTTCTCGCCATCGCGAATGCGCAAAAAACCAGCCGCCTGCTCAAAGGTCTTGGCCCCAATGCCGCTGACCTGGTTGAGTTGTGAACGCGAGCGGAACATCCCATGCTCATCGCGATACGCCACGATGTTGAGCGCAGTGCGTTCACTTACCCCGGCAACGTAACGCAGCAGCGTCCAGGAAGAAGTGTTGAGATCCACACCGACCCGGTTGACGCAACTTTCCACGACCGCCTCCAGGGACTGCTGCAACTGACGTTGATCGACGTCGTGTTGATACTGACCCACGCCGATGGATTTCGGGTCGACCTTCACCAATTCCGAGAGCGGGTCCTGCAAGCGGCGCGCGATTGAGATAGCCCCGCGCACGGTGAGGTCGAGGTCGGGAAATTCCTGCCGCGCAATGTCAGAGGCGGAGTAGACGCTCGCCCCGGACTCCGACACTGTAACCGAAAAGATATGGTCAAGCTTGCGCTCGCGCAAAAAGTCGCGGACAAAGGCATCGGTCTCTCGTGAGGCGGTTCCGTTGCCGATGGCGATCGCGCGCACGCGATGTTGCGCGATCAGCGCGGCGAGCCGATCGCCCGCGCCGGCCGCTGCGTTCTTTGCCGTGTGCAGGTAGAGCACATCGTGGGCAAGAAACTTTCCTGTCTCATCGACCACAGCTACCTTACACCCGGTCCGCAAACCGGGGTCGATGCCGAGTACGGAGAGGGGCCCGGCGGGCGCGGCCAGCAGCAGATTCTGCAAATTGTCGCGAAACACCTGGATAGCGTCGGAATCCGAGCGCTTCTTCAACTCGACGCGCAGCTCACCCTGGATGGAAGGACTCAGCAGGCGCTTCCACGCGTCATCGATCGCGAGCTCGAGATAAGGCGTCCAATCGCCCGTAGCACGCAGGATGTGTGTGCGCAGCAAAGCAGGCGCGCGCAGCGGTTCGAGCTCGATGAGGAAATAGAGCACGGACTCAGTCTCACCCCGGCGCATGGCGAGCATGCGATGCGAGGGGATCGTCTTCAGCGGCTCGCGGTAGTCGTAATACATGCGAAACTTTTCCTGCTCGTCGACCGCATCGATCGTTTTCCTGCTAACGATGATGCCCTCTTCGAACATCACCTGGCGCAGGCTCTTGCGCAAATCGGCATGCTCGCTGATGATCTCGGCAACGATGTGACGGGCGCCTTCGAGGGCTTCGTCCACGCCGGCAACTTCCTTCGCCGGATCAACGAACGTGGCCGCATATTCGCTGACCGGCTGGCCGGTGGGCTGCTGCGCCCAGAGATAATCGGCCAGCGGCTCCAGGCCGCGATCGCGGGCGATGGTGGCCTTGGTCCGGCGCTTGGGACGGTACGGTAAATACAGATCTTCGAGCTCCGCTTTATCGAACGTGGCCTCGATACGGGCCTTGAGCGGATCGTTGAGCTTACCCTGCTCGAGAATGGAGGCAAGGATACTCGCGCGACGGTTGACCAGTTCGCGAAAATAGCCGAGTTGGGTTTCGATATCGCGGATCTGCACTTCGTCGAGGTTGCCGGTGGCTTCTTTGCGATAGCGGGCTATGAAGGGAACGGTGCCCCCTTCGTCGAGTAAGCCGATGACTGCGGTCAGGGAGGGGAAAGGGAGCTGAAGCGACTGGGCGATATGCAGCAGGATTTCCGGGGGAAGATTCTTTACGTCGGCCATGATTTGCTGCCTCCATCATAGCCGCAAAGGCTCCCGGAAAATAGTTTCTTCATTTGCCACAGGTACTCCTACAAATCTCCGGCTATGGTACGGTGTGGTGCAGTTCGATAGACGGCCATCCCTCTTTAGGGCTATTTTGCTCTGGGTGTGCGGCTTTCTGCCCCGCGGCTGCATAATGGTAGCTGCGGTCCACAGGGGTACCCCATGAATCGTCGGGCATTCAGTCAATTGATCGCAGGGGCAGCTCTGGCCAACGCATTGCCCCGGGGAAACGCCTCGCCTTCCCCCAGCGGACCACGCTTTTCAGTCATGTTATGGACGATCGAAAAGCAGGCGCCCTTTGATCGCTGTCTTGAGATCGTGGCCGCCGCAGGCTACCAGGGCGTCGAACTGGTGGGTGAGTTTCAAAAATGGTCAAGCAACGAGACTCAGCGTGTGCTGGCGAAGATGCACTCTCTTGGGTTGGTGTTCGACATGCTGAGCGGAGTCAAGCCTGGCTTTGCCGATCCCGCGGGAACGAGCGCATTTCTGGCCGCCGCTACGGCGCAAATGCAGGCTGCCCGCACCCTGGGCAGCCCGCAGATCAATCTCAAATCCGGAGATCGTCGCGACGACTTGCCGCGTAGCGCGCAGCACACGGCAAGCGTTGAGAACCTCAAGCGCGCCGCCGATCTTGCCGCGGCCAATGGAGTTCAGATCGTCATCGAACCAATCGATCCACTGGAAAATCCGCGCATGTACCTCACCTCGGTCAGCGAAGCGTTCGACATCGTGCGCGCGGTCAACAGTCCCCAGGTAAGAGTGTTGTACGACTTCTACCATGAGCAGCGAGCGTACGGGAACCTGATCGAAAAGCTGGAGCAGAACTTTGACCTGATTGGGCTGGTGCACATCGCCGACGTGCCCGGACGCCATGAGCCCGGCACGGGAGAAATTAACTACGCGAACATCTATCGCAAACTGGCCCAGCTTAAATACGACAAGTTCATCACCATGGAGTTCTACCCCTCGCAGGAGCCGGTAGCCACCCTACGCAAGGCCCGACAGGAGGCGCAGCAGGCCTGGAGCGCCGGATAAAATCTTTCGTTCCGCCGATCACAAACCCTCGCCGACGTTTGTTGCTTTTGCGGGCGCCGGGCCACTCAGACCTTTCTCCAACGCGCCGCCGTAGGGAAAGTACACAGTGAACACCGTGCCGCATTTGCCCGGCGTCTGGCGGCTGCGAACGCGCAAACGGCCGCCATGTTTCTCGACAATGCCCGCGCTCACCCAGAGTCCCAGGCCGGTGCCGAAGGCTTCTTTGGTAGTGAAGAACGGCTCGTACACTCTCTTCATCGTTTGCGCGCTCATGCCATGGCCGGTATCGGCTACCGTGATGCGCACGCCGCTCCCAGTGCCCCCCCAATTCGTGCATGCGCGCACCCTTAGCCGTAAGGTTCCCCGTTCGCCCAGCGCATCGATCGCGTTCCCTACCAGGTTAGCCATCACCTGGCGAATATCACCCGCATAACAAATCAGCGGCGCGCAGTCTCTTGTCTCCACCTTCAGTTGCGCTCCCAGCTGCGACAGCCGGCTGCGATAAAGGGGAGTCAGGGAATCTAATAACTCCGCAATGTCCGTCGGCGCGGGTGCAGTTAGCTGCTTATGGAACCGCAGCGTCTGGGTTGTAATCTGCGCCATCCGCCCCAGTTCGGCCTCCGCTGACTCCAGATACTCCTTTGCTTCCGTTTTCACCGCCGTGCTCTTGGCCAGGTAGATCAGGTTGGTCACGGCCTCCAGCGGATTGTTGATTTCATGCGCGATCGAAGAAGCCAGCCGGCCCACTGCGGCTAACTTCTCTGACTGCCGCATCGCTTCTTCCGTCCTGCGCTGCTCTTCTATATCTGTATTGGTGCCAAACCAACGAACGATCTTTCCGGATGCATCCCGAACCGGCAGAGCCAGGGTGAGAAAACTGCGAAACGTGCCATCCGCACCGCGCAGCGGAAACGTCATAGCAAAGGGTTCGCCCGATGACAATGACTGCCGGTAGCGCTCGATGACTCTGGGCAACAATTCCGGGTCGTGCAACGCTTGCCATCCCCAGCCACGCATTTGCTCGATGGTGGTGCCCGTGTACTCGTACCAGCGACGGTTGTACCAGAACAGGTCGCCCTCCGCGTTCGCCATCCATGCCATCTGCGGAATCGAATCGGCCAACACGCGAAACTGCTCCTCTCGCGACTCCACCTCCTGCCGCGCCGTCACCTGCTCCGTTACCTCCACGGCATGAATCAAAATTCCGTCTACCGCGCCGCTCACGTCCCGCGTAGGTTGGTACACGAAATTGAAATACCCCTCTGCGGTCTGGCCAGACCCCTCTCGTTCTAACCTGGCCTTCATCTCATTGCCGAGAAAGGGCCGGCCCGATTGATAGACCTCGTCCAGCAGCTTGAAGAATCCCTGACTGGCGAGTTCCGGCAAGGCCTCGGCCAGTGTCTTCCCGACCAGGTTGTCCTCCGATTTCCGTCCCAGCAGCTTCACATAATTCTGGTTCACCAAGACAATTTTATGGCTGGCCCCCTGCAACATCATGATCGCCGCAGGAGCCTGCATGAAGAGCTCGCGGATCTTTGTTCTCTCCGCTTCGGCCTGCGTTCTCTCCGCCTCAGCCTGCGCCTGCAGTTCAGTCTCTCTCTGCAGCATGCGCGCTTCGCGAATGGCCTCGCCCAATTCCGCAGCAACCTGGGAGTAGAAGGCGTGGTAGCGATCGTCCAAGCGCTTATGCGCGCTAACGGCCGCCAGCAGAAAGCCGGTCGGCATGGCGCCGAGGGCGCCTCGAACCGCCACGGCGATTGCCTGCTCGACGCTCGGTTCCCCGCCCCTGGCCGGCGGCAGCAAGCCTAAATCGGCCACCGGCAGTACGCAGGAATCACCGTTCACCAACTCGCGGCAACGAAGCCATGGGTCCAGACAGAGGTCGATAGTTGCCGGAAACTGAATTTGCTGTTGCATCTCCACTGCGCTCGCGGCCAGCCTTGCGCTTTTTCGGCTCTCGTCGAGTAGATAAATGGCGGCAAAGGGCACATCGTAAGGGTTCGACTCGAGCCCGCGCGCCACCCGCATGCACGCCTCGTTGGCATCGTGTGACCGGTGGTTGCGCGCCGTCGCAAGCGCGCGCAGCGTGCGCAGCCTACGCTCCCCGATCACCTTCTCAGTGGTTTCAACAACGGGCGTAAATACGCCGCCGATGCCGCCTGACTCGTCTCTAATCGCACTGTATGAAAAGGTAAAATAACATTCCTCTGGGTAACCGTTCCTGTGGAGCATCAACAGCAGATCGTCCGCCCAGGTGGCTTCCCCACGCTCCATCACCCCGGCCAGCATAGGCCCGATGGTGTCCCATATCTCCGGCCATACCAGGCGGCCGGGGCGGCCCAACGCAGCCGGGTGCTTGCTCCCGATCAACTCCACATACGCGTCGTTATAAATTTTCACCAGGTCCCGGCCCCACCAGATCAGTACGGGAAAGCGGGAGTTCAGACAGATGCTCACCGACGTCTTGAGGCTTTGCGGCCAGGTATCTACGGGCCCGAGCGGGGTCTGCGACCAGTCCAGAGCGCGTATAGACGCGCCCATCTCGCCGCCCCCGGAAAGGGCGTCATCAAACATGAGTCCTTCAGGTCTTTCCACCATCTTCTTGTCTTCTTATCTGACTGCCAAGCATACTAACTCAGCGGCTACCGGCTACCCCCCGGCATCAACAACACGATCTTCCCCACGCCGCCTTTTTCTCCCAGCACGTGAGCCTCCCGCGCATCGGCCAGCGGCAGGCGCCGCCCGATGGGCAAGATGAACCTGCCGTCGCGCAGATCGTCGGCGAACTCGCGCACCTTGGATGGATCGGGCCGGGCAAACACGCGGGTGATCGTGACTGCCGGGTGCAGGGCTTGCGAACCCTCGGGCAATACTGAGGCGTAGCCAAACGTGCCCCCGGGCCTCACCCGGGCAAGCAGCTTCCCGGCAATCGCGCCCCCGACGGTATCGGCAACCGCATCGACCGGGCCCAGCTTAGCCAGGGCTTCATCGTCATCGAGCGCGACCACGCCTGCGGTACCCAGCGAGGCGGCTGCGTCTAATTGGTTTTTGCGCACGCCGGCGATCACCTGAGCGCCCAGTTTTTTGGCCGCGTGGGTGGCGGCTCGCCCCACGCCCCCCAGGGCTCCGCTCACCACAACGGTTTGCCCCTTCTGTACCTTGGCCGCCAGCCTGACCAACTGCTCCCCGGTTAAGGCGATCAGTGGAATCGCCGCCGCGTCCACCAGATCCACTCCGTCGGGCAGGTGGGTCACGTCAGAGTCGTTCACCGCCACCAACTCGGCGTAGGTGGCATTCGATAAAGCAAGCACCCGGTCGCCGGGCTTGAAGTGTTTTACCTGTGCCCCAACGGCCTGCACCACGCCGCTGACATCACGCCCGAGAATCGCCGGCAGCGATAGCGGGAAATCCTTCTGCCGCGCACCCGAGCGAACCTTCCAGTCGATCGGATTCACGCTCGCAGCGGCGGCCGCAATGAATACCGTCCCTCCGCTCACCTGGGGCTCAGGTACTCCGTCTTCGAACATCAGCTTCTCCGGACCGCCATACTCATGCAGTACCACTGCTTTCATTGCGCTTCTCCTATGCCAGCCTTAGCTCGCGGCTTTTCTCATCGCTTGGATGCACAGCTTTGCCCGTCAGAAGGATACCTTGCCAGGAATCCATCGCGAAGTCTGGAGGATACATAGATCAGGCCCTGCAGACTGTGTCCTGGGCATTGTTCGCAATCATGCTGTACTGGCGGACCATGTGGCCCGGGATCCGTCTGCCAGGTTTTGGCAACGTCAGTGGCTTTAGTTCTGTTTGCCGTGGTCCATTGTGCCACCCTGGCGCGGCGGCCGGGATTTGATTTATATACATATATCGTGTCACGATATATTTAGATGAAAACGCAATCTGCCGGAAATGACCCTGACCTGTTGCTTAAAACATTGGCTGATTTTCGCTTTGCTTTACGTCGCTTTCTGCATTTCAGCGAACGCGCAGCACTCGGAGCCGGGCTGCAGCCACAGCAGCATCAGCTGCTCTTGCAGGTAGCCGGTGCGCCTGAGGGTGGCCTGGTGACCATTGCTTATGCGGCCGAACGGCTGGGGTTGAAGCACAACAGCGCGGTGGAACTGGTCAACCGCTCTGAGCGTGAGGGCCTGCTCACCCGCACCGCCGACGCCAGCGACAAGCGCCGGGCCATTCTGCGCCTGACGCGCAAAGGCAGGCAAATCATGGGTCGGCTGTCCGGCGATCACGCTCGCGAGCTGAAAGAGTGGGCGCCGCTGCTGGCAAACGCTTTGCAGCACATCAGCACCCACAGCGACGGCAGCGCAGAGAGCCGATGAGAGCGCGGCCCTCTGCTTTAAAGGACTTTACGGTCAATCGCCGGGTGTGGCTGCTGACCGGGGTTGCCGTCTTTATCGGCGCCGGCGCAGCGGCCCTGGCGGTCGTCTTACTGCGCGCCATCGCACTCGCCACCAACGCGTTCTATTATCACCGCCTGAGCGTGGCCATGGTTGGACCCGCGGGCTCGACGCTTTCGCCATGGATCATGCCGCTGGTTCCGGTCGCTGGGGGGCTCCTGGTAGGGCTCCTGGCGCGCTATGGTTCGGATAAGGTTCGCGGACATGGCATTCCTGAAGCCATTGAGGCGATCCTGTTGCATGGCGCGCGCGTGGACCCGAAGGTAGCGCTGCTGAAGCCGCTATCGGCCGCCATTTCCATCGGCTCCGGCGGACCGTTCGGCGCAGAAGGCCCCATCATCATGACTGGCGGAGCTTTCGGCTCGCTGGTCGCCCAATGGCTCAAGCTGACCGATGCCGAACGCACCACGCTGCTGGTGGCCGGAGCGGCAGCCGGTATGTCGGCAACGTTTGCCGCGCCGCTGGCTGCGATTTTGCTAGCCGTCGAACTACTACTTTTCGAGTGGCGCCCCCGCTCTTTGGTGCCGGTAGCCGTGGCCAGCATTGTGGCCGGAGCATTGCGTATCGGCTGGCTGGGCGCGGGCCCACTTTTCCCGGTCGAGTTGCACACAGCCATCCACCTGACGCGCGCGCTGCTCGTAGCCGGGCCGCTGGGCGTACTGGTGGGCTTTGCTTCAGCCGGGTTGAGCCGCTTGATGTATGGCTTTGAGGATCGGTTTGAACACATTTGCGGCCGGCTCGGCGTGCATTGGATGTGGTGGCCGGCCATTGGCGGCGCCGGCATTGGCCTTGGCGGTATCTTCTTCCCTCGCGGATTAGGCGTCGGGTACGACAATATCGCCGAACTACTGCGCGGCCATGCGCCGCTGTCTCTGCTGCTTGGACTGCTGGTGGCCAAGTCGTTGATGTGGGCATTTTCATTGAGCTCGGGAACATCCGGCGGCGTGCTCGCTCCCCTGTTAATGATCGGCGCGGCGATTGGTGAAACTGCTGCCCGCGTGGCCCATATGCCCGGCGAAACGCAAGCCGTGTGGGCGATGATGGCGATGGGCGCCATGCTCTCGGGTGCGTTGGGTGTGCCTTTGACGGCCATTCTTTTTTCCCTCGAGTTGACCCACGCTCTGCCTGCCGTGCTGCCATTGGCGCTCGCCTGTATCGCGTCTTACCTGGTGACCTCGCTGGTGATGCCGCGTTCGATTCTGACCGAGAAGCTCAGTCGCCGCGGCTATCACCTTTCCCGCGAATACGGAGTCGATCCGCTGGAAATGATCAGCGTGGCCGAGGCCATGAAAGAAATTTCGGCTGAGCAGCGCGCGAGTACGCTCGATGCAGCGCTCACTCTTTTCGCTTACACCGATGAGACCTGCCGGGCCATTGCCGAGGAGATGGCGACCAATGACGTTACCAGCATGCCCGTAGTCGATCGGGAAACCGGGCAGGTGCGCGGAAGCATCAGCGCGCAGGAGCTGTTGCTTGGCCGAAGGCGAGCGGTTTTACGGGAGTCGGACCGCAAGAGATAAGTGAGCGGTTTCCCTTGGCGATACTTAATAGGGACTCATTTAGTGAGTCAATCTTTGACTAAGCCATGCCACTCCAGCAACGAGCAGTCCTGCTCCCAGAATCCAGCCACGAGATGCGTTCAGACGTTTCATCCATTTGCTGTTCATGTCTTACCTCGGTACAAGTATAGGCTCGAAGCTTGCACTCATGCAGGTTGTCCAGCCCAATGGCACTTGTTTCTTCCCGTGGGCGCGCCCCTCTTTTTCACCCACCGGCGAGGTCATGCACTTCCCTCCCCTCACCCTCGGTTGGTTAGGTGTTGCCCACACCCTCAGGGTCACGCGGCAACGCCGATGCCAAGGCGAGCGCTGCTCCGGCAAAGAGCCATGTGTCCGCGAGGTAATTCAACCCTTCGTTGATGTCCAGCGTTGCTCCGGCATGGGCGAGTATCAACACCGGCAGATATAGCAATAAAGTGAGCAGGGTTATCCATGCGCCAATCGAGGCCGCTGCCATCCGCGCCCGTTTGTTCAGGGCGAGGCCGGTTCCGGCGGCGAGCAGGATCGCTCCCGTGAGGTATCCCCATGCGCTGGGGAATGGAACCCAGGGGGGTGTCAGTTTTTCCAGGGGAATGCCGGGCGCGAACTCTGGATGAAGAAAATGCTCTGCGGCAAAAAAGATCGCAGCGATCGCTATTACCATGCGCGCAGATAAAATCATCCCTTTGGATGTTTGTGGCGATGTGGCTCGACTATACAGTCCGGCGAGCGCCCACGCTCCTGCGGAAAAGGAAAGATCTCTCAGGGCGTACGTCCATCCGAATCGATCTTTTGGGTGCGCGAGCGCGCCTGGCAGATAAATCATGCAGACAAATAGAAGGAACATCGATCCGAGCAGGGTGGACGACAAGCGTAGAGACTTCTTCAGCGTAAGGCTGGTCGCCGCTGCGAGCAATGCGCATCCGATAAATGAAGGCCAGAACACGCGACCCGGCATCCAGGAGGGGACCATATCCTGAATGAACGCTGGCGGCGCCAACTCGTGCTGCGAGCAAGGCTCTCAGGTGGTACCGCAGTGCTGCGACCGCGCATGAAGAGGCGGCAAGAATTCAGCAGGCAAGCAACTGCCCGTTTCCGCATGATTATGGGCAAAGAGAAATCAATTCACCATAGCCAGTTTGCACCCCATCTCCATAGCCACTGCCGGTGTGGACAAATTTGAAGCCACACGCAAAACCTGGCTTGGGGTGATCGATCCTTCCTAATGGCAAACCCAGGCTACCGTTACACTTCTTATGCGTGGTATTGGCTAGCCAAGTATGGTGTTAAGGATCCCGGAGTGAGCGCATGACCCGCTTGAAACGCAAACGCGGAACCAAAGCCGAGGATGGGGGTCAGGATTCCTCGGCAACGCTGCTTCCCGTGTTCTCCCTGGATCAGCAAACCACGCTTCCCCTGTACCGCCAGGTCAGTGATGGTTTTCGCAACGCGATTCTCAGGGGAGATCTGCTGCCTGGACAACGCATACCTTCCAGCCGGGAGGTGGCGAAAACTCTACGGATATCGCGGTTCCCGGTTCTCGATGCCTACGCGCAGCTCACGGCCGAGGGCTATTTCGAAAGTCGACAGGGCGTGGGTACGTTTGTATCGGCTTCTCTACAGTTCGACCGGCGTTCGACGGACGAGTCAGCCGAGAGACACCCCGGACCTCGCTTCCTGTCAGAGCGATCGCAACGATTGCCATTCTTTGGACCATTGCCGTGGCGCAATGGATGGGGTCCCTTTGGCGTACATCAGCCGGCTCTCGATAAATTTCCATTCGGGGTATGGACGAGACTGGTTGTGCAACACAGCCGGAGACCTCCGCACACCGCGATCCACAACATCGACCCATTGGGGCTCGAATCTTTGCGCCATGCGATCTGCTCGTACCTGCGAACGGCCCGCTCAGTCCGTTGCGACCCGTCTCAGATTATGATCGTATCCGGGTCTCAACAGGCCCTCGATATCACAACGCGAGTCTTGCTCGACCGCGGCAATCCGGTCTGGGTGGAAGAGCCCGGCTACCCCCTACTGCGTTCAGTCCTCCTGGCGTCGGCATGTAAGCTGATCCCTGTTCCTGTTGATCGCGATGGAATGGTTGTTGAACAAGGGATAAGCAGCTGTCCGCAGGCCCGGGCGGCCTTTGTAACACCATCTCACCAGTATCCCCTTGGCGCCACGATGAGTGCGTCCCGCCGGCTGCAACTCCTCGATTGGGCGCAGAAGACAGGCGCCTGGATCGTCGAGGATGACTACGACAGTGAGTATCGTTACGAGAGTATGCCCATCCCTTCTTTGCAGGGACTCGATACCGATTTACGGGTCATCTACATCGGCACTTTCAGCAAGGTGCTTTTCCCTTCGCTGCGGGTCGGATATATCGTGATTCCTCCCGACCTGGTTGAGCGCTTTGTAGCGGTTCGCTTCGCGATGGATATTTTCCCCTCGTATCTCTTTCAGGAGGTTTTGACCGACTTCATGCTTCTCGGCTATTTCGCAAGGCATATCCATCGCATGCGTCAGGTTTACCGGGAACGCCGGTCGGTGTTGGTTCAGAGCCTGAAGGCGGAGCTTGGGGATCTGATAGAGATTCACGGTTCCGAGGCAGGCATGCATTTGGCGGTTACTCTGCCTGACGGATATAACGACGTCATGATCGCGAAGGCAGCGGCCGCGGAAAAACTGTGGCTTTGGCCGCTTTCACCATGCTGGCTAACGGCACCGGCTCGTCAGGGGTTTAGCCTCGGATTTGGTAGCATTCCTGAGGAAAAAATCCCGCAGTCGGTCCGGCACCTCGCCCGGGTTCTCGACTTGTGGATGTGCCAGGCTGACGAACGTCCGCTGGTTTCCGCATCGAGGTAAATTCCGGGGTTGCATGAGACACGGTCGCGTAACTATACTGCGCGCATCCCCGGTCTTCCGCTTCTCAACCCTTCAGGGCCCTTCCTGCACTCGGAGCTAGTTCAAGTAACCGCCTGCTCAAAACTTCCCTGCTTCACTACCTTCCAGCCTCAGGAGAAAGACATATGAAGCTGCGTTTCCACCTCAAAGCCACGTTGCCCCTACTGCTCGCGTTTTCTTCTAGCGCGCTCCTTGCCCTCGCGCAGGACGTAATTCCCAACCCAAAGATACTGGTAATCTCACGCGAGTACACCAAACCCGGCAAAAATGGCGTCCCTCACCAGATGGCGGAAGAAACCTACCCTAAACTGCTGGCAGCTAACAAGATTCCAAACCATTACTATGCAGCCGTATCTCTTTCCGGACCCGAGCGGACGGTGTTCTTGCACAGCTATTCCTCATTTGCCGAGTGGGCCGAAAGCCAGGGGAGCGGCCGGACCAACCCTGCCCTGACCGCTAGCCTTGACCGCGCCAACGCCGCCGACGGCGACTTGCTTGCGTCCAAGGACTATAGCGTGTGGGTCTACCGTGGAGACCTGAGTCTCAATTCGGGCTTCCGGGTGGGCACCCGCCTGGAGGAACTGACCCAATTCGTAATTCGCCCCGGCCACAATCAAGAATGGGAAGAACTGGTCAAGCTGGTGACCGAGGGCTACAGGAAAGGCGTGCCCAGTGCACACTGGGGCACCTATGAAATGACGTACGGAACGACCGGCGGCGTCTTCCTCGTGATCGTCACCCACAAGTCAGCCGCCGAACTCGATAATGCAGAGGCGGAAGACAAGCAATTTACTGAGGCGATGGGCGCTGACGGCATGAAAAAGCTCAATGAACTGGAAGCGGCGTGCGTCGCATCGAGACAAACCAATTTGTTCGTCATTGATCCCAAGATGAGCTACCCAACCGAGATGATGACGAAAACAGACCCAGACTTCTGGCAGCCTGCGAAAAAGTAAATAACAGCGAGGGGTCGCGGTGCGCCGCGGCCTCTCGTCACTTAGAGGTGATCCTGTGATTCTATCTGTTTCGGTTGAAAATTCGGAGATCGGTTCGTAACGTTCGGATCCTCCCGCGCACTAACAGATATCCAGTCAAGTTGCTGGCTGCGATTGATCGAAGCAATGTTCACTTATACTTGCTGGTTGTTACTGCACAACGAATCCTTGCTTACTTTAACTGCCTTGATTCTCTGATGCACGCCGCTCGCGGCCCCGCCTGCAACCGTCCAGACCCACACCGGCACAGATCTGGGCATACTCCAAGGATATGAATTCTGCATAGCAAGGCTAGTCTGAGCGCAGCGCGGTTAACGGATCGACGCTGGCTGCGCGATAGGCGGGCCAGGCGCTGGCGACCAATGCTACTGCTGCAATGGCGAGAGCGGCAAAGGTATAGCTCACGGCGTCGTAAGGCTTGACTCCATATAAGACGGTCGTGAGCGCTTTGCCTAACAATAGCGATAAGGGGATGCCGATCGCCACGCCGATCACGGTCAACATCAGGCTGTCGCGCAGCACCAGCCACACGACCTGGCTACGCTGGGCTCCGACTGCGATACGCACGCCAATCTCAACAGTACGGTTGTTCACGCGATAAGCGAGCGTTCCATACAAGCCGGTCGCCACCAGAACTACAGCCAGCAAACCAAAGAAGCCAGCCAGGCGGGCAAAGAGAAGCTGGCGCGAAATGGTCATATCGAATTGCGCGCGCTGAGTCATCGGCTTGATCAACGGCAGGTTGGGATCCATCTGTTGCACTACTTTCTGCGCGGCAGGCAGAATCGCCAGGGGCTCGCCATGCACCCGCATCTCCACATGCATCTGGCCGGTGATGGGAATCTGAGCGTACATATACCAGGCCATGGGGATCGGTTGCTCATCGATGCTGCGATACTTGTGGTCCTTTGCCACACCAACCACCGTCATCTGGTATAGCCCGTTTTCGGTGCCGATCTTATGGCCCAATGGATTCTGGTGGGGAAAGAAGCGTTTGGCGAATTGCTCGTTGATGATACCCACATGCGGGGAGGCGGCGGTATCAGCATCGGCAAAGTCACGGCCCAACAATACGGGCACTCCGAGCGTATGGAAGAAGTCAGGGCCGGCCACGTTGCTGCGCACGGTGCGC
This sequence comes from uncultured Acidobacteriaceae bacterium, assembly GCA_963834445.1. Classification (GTDB taxonomy): domain Bacteria; phylum Acidobacteriota; class Terriglobia; order Terriglobales; family Acidobacteriaceae; genus PALSA-350. Next base: position 77,947 of record CAWIBU010000007.1, on the reverse strand, counting down.
GATGTGCCGTTGACGAGTTCGGGTAGTTTACCGTCTACCGTCATGTCGCTGTTGTCAGACCAGCCCGACCCCAGGCGCTCTTCCATGATGGTTACAGATGCAACACCGGGCAGTCGGCGCAGCTTGCGGATGAGCTCCTGATAAAAGGCGATACCCTCCGGAACCGATTGCACGTTGGGCTTCACTCCGAAGACAACCAGGCCGTCGACGCGCATGCCCAGCGGAATGGTTTCCAGATTACGCAGAGTGCGGACCAGCAGTCCGCCGCCCACCAGCAGCACCACGCACAGCGTCATCTGGAGAGCGACGATGGTCCGGCTGGCACGCGATCTACCCGCATCTGTATGTGCAGTCGCCGAAGATGTCTTCAGCGCCAACGACGGCCCGGCTGAGAGCGCAACCTTGAGCGGCACCAGCCCAAACAGCAGGGTGGCCAGCGCGAGAATGCTCAAGGTGAACAGCAGAGCGGTGTTGTCGGGCGCCAGGCTCGATTCAATCTGCGCCCAGTCGCCCAGTGCTTTGGTTGCAAAGTTGGCAAAGATCCAGGCCAGCAAAGCCCCTGCCGACACCAGCAGCAAGCTCTCGGTGAGCAGTTGACGGAATAGCTGCTTGCGTCCCGCTCCCAGGGCCAGGCGGACCGAGAACTCGCGTTGCCGGGTCGCGTTCCGCGCGATCAACAGCATGCCAACGTTGCTCAGGGCGATCAGTAGAACCAGGCCCACCATGGCCATCAGCATGCGCAACGGCCTGCCGTATTCTTCCTCCGCGCCGGGGAAATTCTTCGCCTCCACCAGATTCAGGATGGGTCTCTTCTCCCCTGGTTGCGGATTGCCCAGCCCGACATAGGCCGCCGTCTGAAACACCGACTGTAGCTGCGCAACCGCCTGCGTCCTGGATACCCCGGGCGCCAGACGCCCGACCAGCCGTAGGCACCACCACGTGGGATTCGCAATGTATAGCTTGCCCTCGTCGACGGGATTGCCCCACGCATTCAGTTCGACGCGATTTTGCAGGGGAATCCAGAAATCGGTGGAACCAGCCGCCTCGACTCCTTCAAATCCTGGTGCAGCCACCCCTACGATGGTCAGGGGAACTCCGTTCACGGTGAGGGTCTGGCCGAGAATGCCCGCATCGCGGGCGAAACGGCGCGACCAGTAACTGTAGCTGAGCACGGTGATGGGCGCATGGCTCGCCTCGTCCTGCGCGCTGAAGCCGCGACCCATCGCGAGCTTCACACCCAGCCCCGAGAAGAAGGTTCCGCTTACCATGTCTCCTTCCGCCTGCTCTGGTTCCGACCCGTAGCGCACGGCGACTTGAGTGCTCGACAACGGGACATAGGCAATAACCGGGATGAGTCCCCTGTTCTGGCGGCGTAGGGCATCGTAGACCGGATAGGAGAACGTCTCCACGGAGTCGATGGTGCCAGTCCCGCGCGGTGGGTTGGAGGTTCTCAGATACACCACGCGGGCCGGATCAGCGACGGGCAGCAACCGCATCAGCACCGCGTTCATGACGCTAAAGACCGCGGTGTTGGCGCCAATGCCCAACGCCAGTGTCAGCACGCACACCAGCGTAAAGGCGGGCGTCTTGCTTAGCTGGCGAAGGGCATAGTGCAAATCATGTAAGAGTTCTGTTAAGAGTGCCGGCATACGCGTGCTCCTATGAATCGTGCAGTCATAAGCTTGCAGAGTGCACGTTGCGGGCCAAACTCGCAGCGACAGGAACACACCAAAACCGCCGATTATCGGCGCTTTGCTTCCGCAAGCGACGCGGACCGCCGCCAAAACTGAACACCACCGTTCAGATACGGACAACGATCCGGATCAAAGATCCAGACAACGGTAATTAATCGACGGCAAACGCGAATAATCCGGATCCAGCCGGGATCACGACATACTGCTTGCCGTCGAGCCGATAAGTGATCGCCGTGGAGTAGATGGCCGCCCCCAGTTGTATGTGCCACAAGTCTTTCCCGGTGCGGGCATCGAGGGCGATGAAGTTGCCGTCCGATTCGCCGGCGAAGACCACACCGCCGGCAGTCGAAAGCGCACCCCCGTTGGGGTTGCTGAAATAGTTAAACTGCCACTTTAATAATCCAGTCAGAGGATCGATCGCCTTGAGCGCTCCCGTAGGCCTCACCACTGGGTCGGGCACGTAGACACTTCCCAGGAAGTCGTGCCCCACACGATAGGGCTGGGGAGCGCTGGTGAAGATGTCGCATTCATCGGAAGTGGCCACGTACAGCAGTTTGGTGACGGGGCTGTAGGAGGGCGAATACCAGTTGGTAAGCCCCAGCGCGCCGGGGCACACCCGTTTCCCTGCCGGGCTCGGCACCAGTTTCGGATTTGGGACCGGGCGGCCGTCGCGCCCAATGCTGGTGGCCCAGGTCACGTTCCCGAAGGGCGCAGCCTGGAGAAATTTTCCATTCGTGCGATCGAGCACATAGAGAAAGCCGTTGCGATTCGCCTGCACTAACAACTTGCGCGGCCGGCCTTCCCACTCGGCGTCGAGCAGCACCGGGATCTGGGTGGCGTCGTAGTCATACAAGTCGTGGGGCGTGAACTGGAAAAACCATTGCAGCTTGCCGGTGTCAGGGTTCAACGCCAGCATGGAATTGCTGTAGAGATTATCGCCGGCCCGCGCATCCCCGTAATCGCTGGGCGACGGATTGCCGGTGGGCCAATAGAGAAGGTTCAACTGCGGATCGAAGGAACCGGTAATCCACGCCGGCGCGCCTCCCGTCTTCCAGGAGTCGCCCGCCCAACTGTCATGGCCGGGCTGCCCCGGTCCGGGCACAGTTTCAAAACGCCATTGCCGGCGGCCGGTGTCGGCATCGTAGGCATCGACAAATCCGCGCACACCATACTCTCCGCCGGAGACGCCGACGATCACTTTGTTCTTCACCACCAGGGGCGCGCCGGTGAAGACATAGGCTGCGCCGGAGTCCGCGGCCTTCACATCCCACACCATATTCCCACTGCGGGTATCGAGCGCGATCACGTGGCCATCGAGCGTCGCCATGAACAGCTTGTTGCCCAGGATGGCGAAGCCGCGGTTCACCATGCCGCAACACGGCTGGAGCTTGTCAGGCAGGTTTCGTTGATAGCGCCAGATGGCGCGGCCGGTGCGTGCGTCGAGCGCAAAGGCACGATCATTCTGTCCGGTTCCGTATAGAACGCCGTCTACTACCAGCGGGGTGGTCTCGAACTGCCCCAGGTCGGCTACCTGGAATGTCCACTGCATGGCCAGCCGCGGTGCATTGCTGGCATTGATCTGGTCGAGTGCGCTGTGGCGCCAACCCGCGTAGGCGCCCGAATAGGTGAGCCAGTTCTGGGGCTCGTGTTCCGCGCCCAAAAGGCGGTCGTAGGTAACCTGCGCGTGGGCCCATGCTCCCGCCATGCATAGCCATAGCAACATCACGCCACTGTGTTTGTATCGTTTCATTGGCCGCGCAGGCTTTCCAGATACGCGACCAGGTCATCGAGGTCCGCGGCCTTGAGCATCTGTTCAGAATAGGCCGGCATCAGGGACTTGCGCTCGTGGGTTACGGTCTTGAGATCCTTCTTGAGAAAGAACTGCAGGCGCTGGCGGGTGTCGAGCAGTTGCAGGGAAAAGGTATCTTCATTCTTTGCCACGCCCGTGATGGTTTCCCCTTTGGCCGTGACCACCGTGACGGTGTCATAGACCAAGGGCAGGCCATAGTGGTTATTGGGATCAAGCATCGCGCTGCTGAGCTCTTTATCGGGCGCGCGAATGGCTTCGACCAGGTAGGGCACAGAGCGGGCGCCGCCAACCCGCGATAGATCAGGGCCGAGCACACCTCCACGCCCTTGCACCATGTGGCAGACAGCGCAGCCGCCGCTGTGGGCGAAGATCTGCTCGCCTCGCGCGCGATCGCCCGTGGATACGGAGGTGCTTGCTGGAGATAAGGAACGGATGTAGGCGACAATCGCCCATGTCTCAGAATCCTCGAAGCCGTTGGCGGGCATCTCTGTTCCGGCCACGCCGTGCGTGATGGTCGAGAAGATTTGTGCGTCGCTCGAGCCGTGAACCCAACGGCCGCTGGTCAGATCAGGGCCTCTTCCGCCGCCCTGCGCGTTGAGCCCATGACAGGGCGAGCAGTTGGCGCGGAACAACGAATGGCCCTCTGCAATCGCTACCGGGTTACCGGCGACGGGGTTGGTGTCAGCCTTTTCCTGTGCTCTCGCCAGGCCAAGCAGCACCATAACGGCAGCGACGGTTCTGAGCATTGCTCGGCGGTGCATCGGTGCGCTCTTGCAACGGAGTGGTTGCTCTTGAAAGATAGCGCATTTTGTTTACTGGATGTTCGCGTTTCTCCCTGCCGCAGCGAACGATTTTCGCCCGGACTGGTTCGCGGGCAACGAGGGCCGGACGTTGGCCGCAGCGCCAGTTCCGGTTAAGTGAATCAGCGGCGTGCCGCTGTTATAGGCATTGCTGTTAATGGTGACGGTCTGGCTGATCGCCCCCGCCTTCGCCGGGTCAAATTGCAGAGAAAAAATACACGACGGGGACGACAAGGTAAGCGTGTCGCCGCCGGCGCAAGAATTACTGCCTGCCGGCGTGAAGCGAGGAATCGGCCTGGGGCTGTAATAGTTGTTATTGAGGGTCAGAGGTTCGTTACCGATATTCGTGAGTGTCACTGACTGGGCGATGCTCTCGCTGTGAACCCCCTGATTGCCAAAGGCCATGGTCGCGCTATTGCCGTTGAGGTAGACCAGGCTGTTGGCTGTGCCGCCGCCCAGGTTGGCGACCACCAGGCTCTGCGCGCCGGCAGAACTCGCAAGCGCACTGGGATAGGAGAGGGCCGCAGTGTTCGCGAGGGGTAGGAGAGCACTCGCGCCCACCGGCGAGACTACGGTGATGGTACCCGCCGTGCCGTCTAACACGTAAAGATTGCCCGCGGCATCGAAGGTGAGGCCAGAGGGATTGGCCGGGACCGCCGGTGTGGTGACGGAGACGACGCTGGCGGCTGATCCGTTCGACGGAACACGCACAATCTGTCCGGCGCTGGCGCTGATGTCTCCTCCATCGCCGATCAACACATCGCCATTGATGGGGCTGATGGCCAAGGCCTGGGGAAAGACCACAGCAACTCCAGGTACCTGTGCCTTGAAGGCCACACCGTGGTAAGGCACGAAGACCAGGTAGCCGGGATTGCTGGTGGTGGCGCCGTCTCCATCGGGGCCGGCGTCGCCAATGTAGACGTTGCCGAGATAGTCGAGCGTGAGCGCAATAGGATGTTGCAGCAACCCGCCGGTATTGAGCACGTAGGGAGCCTCACCGGTCGTGGTGGGCACCACAATCACCTGGCCCAGGTTAAAGTCGGCGATGTAGAGATCACCCTCACCGTTGATGGCCACGGCGCTGGGCGCGCTGAGGGCGGTTGCGCTGCCGGGAGCGCCGGTAAATACAGCGGTCGCCGAGGCGCCGTTCAATCCAGCGATGGAATAGACTTTTCCGCCGGAAAGATCGGCTATGTAAACCGTGCGATCAAAGCCGGAGATGGCCACTCCCTGGGGCTGAATCAAGCCCAGCGCAGAGGTGCTCACGTCGAGCGGGTACGCTACCTCAGCGGCCGCGTCGCCCAGTGCGTAGACCGGCGATGAGGTAAGAACCGTGCCTCCGGAACCTTTCACCTGGATGGCCGCCATGCGCATCCCGGCATACTGCGGAGTGGCCTGAAAGGTCTGCGAGCAGAGGTAAGGCGTGTACTCTGTCTGGCCCCTCAGTCTCTGCGTCTGGCAGGTGCCTCCGGCTACTTGCGCCACATCACTCCGCGCGCCCAGGTCGCCGGTGGTGACGGCACGAAAGCCGGCGAAGGTGGTGGGCGCGTTGAAGGCAAAGTTGAAAGTGACCCCGGGCCCCTTGGCAAAGACACTCACGGCGCCGAGGCTCACGGCATTGAGGAAGTTCAATTGGGTGACGATACCGTTATCGTTCTGTCCGTTGCCGACTTCGGCGATATCGAGATTGCCGGCCGGATCGAGAGCGATTCCACTGCTGGGGTCGAGGTTCGACGCGGGCAGAAGGTAGGGCGCCGACTGTGTTGCCGGTGAGGCGCCCGGAACCTCGATGATCTGTTCGCCGGGATAAAGCGTGTTATTGCTTCCCAGATAAGCAGCGACAAAGAGGTTGCCATTGCCATCAAGCGCGAGCCCGGTAGGCTGATCGATGTCGAAGGATCCCGTAAGTATGGTGCGCACCGCGCCGCCTGCAGCGGGCGCCATGTAAACGCCGTAATGGGTGGCGGCGCTGTCTGCGATATACAGATCGCCGCTTGCGCCAGCCACCAGCGCCCCGGGAAAGAACGTCGGCGGCAGCCCGGTGATGTTGACCTTCTGCGGCGCTCCACCGTAGGGGATTGCATAGATAGTACCCGCATTACCCCCGACGTCGCCGACGAAGACAGTGGCAGCGCTGTCGACGGCGAGACTGACCGGCACCGTCACCGTGCCCCCCAAATAGATCTGCCTCACGGTATGGGTCAGCGTGCCCCTACCGTCGGCCATAACCTCGATGATGCGTCCGGTCGTGCCGGGCGAAGGAAGATCGGCAATGTAGAGGTCGCCCACGCCATCCACGGCCAGCGCCAGAGGCGCAGAAACTCCGGAGGGGCCGGTATAGACGTCGGATTCGGTGGAGGCCGCCGGCAGGTGGGTGCTGAGCTGAACGACTCTGTCGTTATTGAGATCTGCCACATACACGGTGCCGTTCGGCGCGACCGCGATGGATTGGGGATTGGCGAAGGCCGCCCCGATGGTTTGTTGCGCATCGACCACGACTGCCGGTACAGCGGCCAGCGTCTGGGCAGCGCAGAAGAAGATCCAGACGATTCCCAGCGAATGCGAGGCGAAGGCAGTTTTCATCGATGGCATTTATCGCTCCTATGGCAATGCCGGTGCCGGCGATCGCCTGCTCCTGCGCGTGTAGCCCGCGCGAGCACATATCCGATAGCTGTTACGTGGACCGAGCGAAGGGAGATTTATCTGAAGGTGAAAATGACGCCTGGGTCGGTAACCGCAGGTGGTTACCCTGCTGGCGCGACGGAGTTAAAAGTGAGATCAGATGCAGATGGGCCAAGCCTCACTGCGCCGTCATCATCGCCGGCAGAAAGAGCGTAATAACGGTGCCGCGATGACTTTCCTGCTGGCTGCTGCGCACATGCAGCCGCCCATGGTGACGCTCCATAATCTCTGCGCTGATCCACAAGCCGAGGCCGGTTCCGGCGAAGCCTTTGGTGGTGAAAAATGGTTCGAAGAGTCTTGCCTTGGCGCTGGCGTCAATGCCTGAACCGGTATCCGCCACGGTCAGCGCAAAACCACGACGGCCAGTCTTCCAGTCGGTTGTTTCCCGGCTGCGCACAAACAAGCGTCCGCCCCTCGGCATAGCGTCGATGGCATTGCCAATCAGATTGCTCAGCACCTGCCGGATGTCCGCTTCGAAGCATTCCACCGGCTGGTTCGCCCGTTTGCGCTTCTCCACTGTGATGTTCGAGTTCTTGAGCCTGCCCTCATAAATGCTCAGCACGGTTGAGAAAAGGTCAGAGCAGCTGATCGCCTGCGGCCTGGTGGCCTGCTTGTGGAAGCGTAACGTCTGGGTGGCGATGATCGACACGCGCCGCAACTCTTCATCGGCAGCATCCAGCAGACGCTGCACCTCGGGAAGCACGGCGTATTGGCGAGCCAGGTAGATCAGGTTGATCACCGACTCGAGAGGATTGTTGATTTCGTGAGCGATGGAACTGGCCAGCCTGCCCACTGCAGCCAGCTTCTCCCCCTGTAACAGCGCACGTTCAGCTCGCTTCTGCTGGGTAATCTCGATGGTAGCGCCGGCAATTGCCTGCACGGTGCCGTCATCCGCAAAGATAGGCGAGTAATTGACGTTCCAGTAACGATGCTCGCCCGGTCTTGCCGGCAAAACGCCTTCCACCTCTTGATTGATGGTTCGTTCTCCGCGGGCGGCCCGGCGAATCATCTCATGGGCCTCGGTGAGGCCTGGGGTGAGTTCCTGAATCGATTTACCCAGCGCATCTTCCGGCCGTTGGCCAAAGATGTCTGACTGGCGATCGTTGAGGCGGACCAGGCGCAACTCATTCGGCTCATACAGAGACATGCCGATGGGCGAGCCGCGATAGATGGCTTCCAGTTCCCTTCGCTGGCGTTCAATCTCGGCGTACTGCTCGCGCAGGCGATCCGCGGCGACGCGATTCTCGTGTACATCGGTGGCCACACCCAACCACTGTTCGATGGCGCCCGCTTCTTTGCGAATCGGCAGAGCGCGCAGGTGCCACCAACGAGCGGCGCCATCAGAGGCGCGCAGCAAGCGCGCGTCGATCACATACTCTTCCCCGGTCGCCACGCTGTGCGACCATACCTTCAGTACGCGCTCGCGATCGCACTCAGCGAAGCACTGCAGGTACTCGGTCCCATCTTTGGGGGCAAAATCCTTGCCGATATATTCGAGAAATCGTTGGTTGGCATAAACGACCAGACCCTGCGGATCGGCTGTCCACAAGGCTTGCGGATTTAGCTCGGTTAATACGCGGTATCGTTCTTCACTGGTGCGGAGCGCATCCTCATGCAGCTTACGCGCGGTGATGTCGCGAAAGAAGATAATAATGCCGTGCTTCATGGGCCGCACCACCACATGCAGCCAGAGACTTAACGGCGCCGGATAAGGTGCTTCAAACTCACCCGCGATGCCTTCGTTCATTGCCCGGCGATAATGCTCCAGAAACGGAGATCCCTCGTAGTCCATCGCGGGAAAGCGCTCCCAGATATGGGTGCCCAGCACTTCTCCGCTGGTGCGGAGAAACTCTTTCGCCTTGCGGTTGATAAACGTGAATCGCCACTCGCGATTCAGGGTTGCGACCGCATCGTTGGTGGCATCGAATACTTGCTGCAACTGCTCGCCGGCGGCGGCTGCGGCGATCTCGGCCTGGTGTACGTCGGTTACGTCACGGTAGTGCGCCACCACCCGGCCGGCTGTGCGCAAAATACGAATCTCAAACCAGGTCGCAAAGGGCTCGTAATAAAAGGCTTCGATCGTCTGCTCGACGCCGGTCGCCGCCACCTTGTGATACGCCCGCTCCAGATTGGTTCCGACAATTTCCGGATACATCTCCCACAGCGTCTCGCGGTTCAGGTCCTCCTGCCGGATGCGGCTTATGCGGCGCGCAACCTGGTTGGCATAGAGGATGCGCCAGTCGCGATCGAAGAGCAGGATCGCGTCGGGAAGCTCGTCCAGCAGACGTTCCAGCACCACCTCTACCGAGGCGTTGTCCAGCGGTGGAATTGTTTCCGGGCTGTCTGCCATTTGCGATTACCAACTGATCTCGCGCACGTTCGATGACTACCGTGGGTTGGTGTTGAGCTTGTCGATCGCCTGTTTCAACTGGTCCAATTTCGCCCCGGCCTCCCCCAGCTTACCCTCGGCGGTCAGCCGTTGGTAGTCAGCAAAGTCTTTCGCGGCCTGGGCGATAGTTGCTTTTGTATCGTTCGCCGAGGAAGGCAGGGTGGGCGCGGAGGCGGCCACAGGACGCTGCGGCTGCTCCGGGGAAGGAGATGCGAGCGAGGAACCGGTTCCCCCGAAGAGGGATGACAACGCCGCCTCGAACGTCGACCCGTAGGCAAGCTTGTCTTGCAGCGCCAGCACGACAAGGCGCAGCTCGGGCATAGGGCTGCGCTCCGCCTGCAGATAGATGGGCTCGGCATAGAGCAGCGCGCGTCCGGTAGGAATCACCAGCAACGTTCCTCGCCTGACGTGCGAGCCCTGCTGATTCCACAGGGTCAGTTGCCCCGAGAGCTGCGCGTTCTGATCGATACGTGCTTCAATCTGCAGCGGTCCGTCGACCAGTTTGTTCTTGGGAAAGTTGTAAACCACCGATTGGCCATAATGGGCGCCGTCGCTGCGGCCGGCAATCCAGCCGATGAGGTTGTTGCGATTCGCCGGAGTGAAGGGCAGAATCTCGACGAACTCCATACCGGTCTCATCGGGCAACTTCATCAGCACAAAGTTCGGCTGCATCGGCTGCGTGGTTTGTCCGCCGCCTTCGCTCATGCCAAGCTCAGTGGCCACGGTCCACAGATCGTCGCGGTTATAGAACACCGCCGGGTCGGTCATGTGATACAGACCGTAGACGGCGCCCTGCATTTTAAGCAACAGCTCCGGATAGCGCATGTGCTTGCGCAACCCGGCGGGCATGGCCGACGCATCTTTGAACAGACCGGGAAAAACATTGCGCCAGGCCGCGAGAATCGGGTCCTGGTTGTCAAAGACGTAAAACGTCGTCGAGCCATCGTACGCGTCGATCACTACCTTGACGCTGTTGCGCATGTAATTGATGAGATCGTCGCCCAGGCGGTAATGACTGGAGTAAGGATACTGGTCAGACGTAGTAAACGCATCCATCACCCACGACAGCCGGCCATCTTCACCGACCACCATGTAGGGATCGGGATCATAGGTAAGAAAGGGGGCCAGGGCCGTGACGCGATCGCGCACATTGCGGCGCATCAATAACCGGCTCTGTGCGTTCACATCATCGCTGAAGGGCAGCTTGCCCAGATCGCCGCGGTCGAGCGCCAACAGGATGCGGCGCACAAAGCCGCCCAGGGCGATGCCACCGTTGCCCTGATAGGACGTAAGGTTGTTGCTTTGACCTTGCGGGTAATTGAATTCCTGCTGGCGTGTCTTGACGTACACGTCGGTGTCGGTCAGCTCGCCAAAATAAATCTCCGGACGGGTTACGCTCAGGCCCGGCACTGTGCTCTGCACCGGCATGTTGCTGAGAAACATGGTGGGCAGACCTTCTGCGGTGAATCCGTTTACCGGGTTCATGGTGATGCCGTAGCCATGGGTATAGATCAGCTTTTCGTTGATCCAGTTACGGCTGCTTTCGGGTAGCTTTTCCACGTTCAGCTCGCGCGTGCCCAGCATGACCTGGCGCAGCTCACCGTTGATCACGTAGCGGTCAATGTCAATATCAGGAAAGTCATAGTAGGTGCGAATTTCCTGAATCTGGCGCAGCGTGTCCTGCAGCGCCTGCCAATCCCACAAGCGGATGTTCTTGAGGGTCGGCTGATTATTGGCCACATCGGCGGCGCCGACGGTTGTCTCCGCGGGAAACTCGCGTTGCGCGAACTTATCCAGGCCATAGGCTTGCCGCGTCATCAGGATGTTATTGGCAATGTAGGGTTGCTCGCGCACCAGTTCATTTGGTTTCACGATGAAGCTGCTCATCCACCAGCCGGCAACACGAACCCCGGCAAAGCAGAGAGCCGCCGGGAGCACAGCCGCGATCAGCCAGCGCCCGCGCGCTACCGTCATGGCATTCACGGCGGCGGTAACCGCTCCGGCGATCAGTGCCAGGCACACCAGCAGCAGGCCACCCAGGGTGATGTGCGCATCGGTGTAGGTGACGCCTCCAAAAACAGTATGGTCGTCAAACAGCAGATCGAAACGGCCAAGATATACGCGCACGGCCAGCACCAGCAGCAGAAACGCGAAGGTGATGGAGAGCCCGCGCCAGGGCAACGTGAGGTAGCTGCGACGCTTGGCAAATGCGCCTGCTCCGCCAGTAATAAGGATGAAAAAGATCGCCAGAACGCAGGTGACGAAGGCCAAAGTGAGCAGCCAGCCGGAGATCAGCTGCCAGGCGGGGAGGGTAAAAATAAAGAAGTTGAGCGGCTTGGCGAAGATGGGATCGACGACAGTCCCCATGGCGTGGGGCGCGTACCCGAAGAGCGCGAGCGTCGGCCATTCTGCCATCATGCCGGCGCCGGTCACCAGGGCAATGATCAGTGACCCACCCAGAGCTAGCAGACGCATGACCGGGTCGACCGGAAGCCGAATGGGTTGTCCGCCAAAGAAGATGGTGTGGCTGCTGGGCAAATCGGGCAGGTGGGCGCGCTTGAGCGCGGCAAACGAGCCATACAGAATCAGAAAGGTGGCTATCGTAAAAACCGCGAAGATGCTCCACTGGATGACCAGGGATTTCGAAAAGACGCTGCCGTAGCCCAGCGAGCGGAACCACAACAGATCGACGAAATACGAAACCGCCGTGCGGGCGCTGAAGACGATGAAGGCAAGGATAGCGAGGAGGATAAAGAAGCGGCGGCGGCGCGGTGGCGGTTGCTTCAACGGCCAGTCTATGGATGTGGGCATTGCTATTGCTCATTCTACCTTTAGCGGCGAATAACACGGTCCGGCATGTGCCTCAAGCCGCCTTCCCCGCGTTTTAGTCCCCGCTGCGGGTCGCCGTGCCCGGCGGTGAAAAAGGCGGCGCGGTCTGAGAAACCGCCGCTCGGGGCCTTTGTATGAGGGCACGACCCTAAGGACGGGTCTGAATGGGGTAGCTTTCCGCCGCCAGGATGGACCCCACTCATAGCAAAGCTTGCATCGGCCTCCCACCAGGAATGCAAATCCAGCGTTTCGGTGGGGGTAAAGCAGATCCCTCCTTCGTTAGTTTGATCCGGCTTTCAACAATCCACCTCCGATCCTCGCCGCGAACGGTCCGAGGCCCGCGCTGCTACCTCGCTTTTCTGGCTGGTGCCAGTTCTCGCGATCGAATGTACCGCCTTTGTTCTGCCGGCCGGGAGGTGCCAATCCACGCGGCCGTCCCTTTCTAGTGAAGCGTGTGGGAGTATGTCCAAATACTGGCGGTCAGACCGGTTGTCAGGTAGGAGCCGTTAGCTGGATTCGAGGGATTCTGAACATAGCGTCCCGTTGTGACATCGATGACCGCCCCCGTGTTAAGAATGGTGATCACATCGGCTTTGGAGCCCATCACTACCTGGCTCCCGTTATCTGATAAACAGACGCCAATACTGTAGACGTGAAATCCTCCAGTCACGGGTGTCCATGCCCAATCCTGCTGCGGGCCGGGGTAATTCTGGTATACTTGGAGGATCGTTCCGCCATACTTCGAGTTGCCTGCATCCCAGAAGAACCCTTGTGGATCTGCGACCGTCATGTTGACTGCAGTACCGCCTCCACCACTGCCGCCTACCGACCCGTTGGTTACTTCCCAGATCTGTAGTGATTTATCGACAGGGCCCGAGGTACCGTAATTCGCGCTCGCCACCAAATTGCACCAGGCCATTGGTCCAGATTGGGTCTGTAGTGCCTTCTTCGCTGTCGGCAACGATCACGCCCATGTTGTTCGATCGTGTGCCCAGATGTAGGTGCTTGATCCGGTGCATGGTTTTCTCCGAGCGGCGTAGTCCGGGGGAGGGATACGACGTTGACTACTGCAGCGCGGATGAGCGTAACCCCACTTACACTGGAAATGCATCAATCTTTTCAGTAAACGGTCTTTTCTCGTTTGATAGGGACTATAGGTTGCTAACTCGTTTAGAAGCACTTAATCAAAGATAAGTTAGAGCGGGTATATCCACAGAAAATACCGCGTTCAAATCAAACATAACGGCTGCCCTCAACAACGCTTCCGGGCGATCCGCGATTGCGCGACCCCTGTCGCCGCAGCGGCAAGCGGCTGGAATCCGGATGCTGGTTACACGCGATGGGCCAGAACTCTCCTCATTCAGCGGAACCATTCGTGAGATGCCGCATAGGAATTGATTGGCCACGCGTATCAACGAAAAGCAATAGCAAACTCTTGCCGAGCAAAGTTTTCGAAAATGGGAAATATTCACAGGATTATCCAAAGATCAAAATAATTTCGTTGACTCAAAGCGTAATTGGTCTCAATCTGTAAGTCCGCCTCGGTTTGAAGCAAGATTTCGCCTTGGTTTTAAGCACAAACACCGCTCCCCCCGGTTCATAGCAATACACAGAGGGAGTAGCCGTGGGCCCTTTTCTGTTTTACTTTCTGCTCCTGCCCCTGGTCGTTGTGGCTTGCGAGTTTGCTCCACGACTCCTACGGATTATTCGCCACAGATCGCTCTCATTCGCAGCGAGGGTGGCATTGGCGCTCTTGTGGACAAACGTTTGTTTTTTGCCAGCACAGACAGTCCAGAATTTTAAGATCGATCCGGATCCGATTACTTACAGCGGAAAGTCTTATAACCTCGGCGCGCGTGCCGAGAAAGTCGTCGATTTCTTTACCTCGACCACTACGCCGAGCGTGGTGCTGGGCCTAAATGGCACGCAGGGCGGCTTGTGGTTCTATCAGAGCACAGGTGGTCTGAATGGCTGGGGCACCAACCCGACGACCATCACCAAGACCTACGGCACCTATTACGAGCGCGCCAAGTCAATCCGGTTTGCCGGCAGGACGTGGCCGGACCTCGTGGTCTCGGCGCCGGCGCCCAATGGATCGACGACTGGCTCAACTCTCCTCTTTCTAAATCCCCTGAATCCTGGAGGGAACGGCAATCCGAGCGGGGTCTGGCAACAGATCACTATCAATGCCAAGAGCGGCTGTCACGATATCAAGCTTGCGGATATCGATGGCGACGGGTTGCTCGATGTTATCTGCACGGGAGGCGCTTTCCTGCCAGGCTCAGAGCCGTTCGTAGCCTACCAGACTGCGAATCTTTCGGTTTGGACCGTGGTTCCCAGTACGGTCACCAATATCAATGTCGGGGATGGGGTCGCGGTTTACACCTATAACGGGATCAACAATTTGATTGGTTGTAACGGATCAAGTACCTATCTCTGGGAAAACCCACGTAATTTTGGGGGAAATCCCAAAACTCAGACTTGGCCTGTCTCGGTCATCGGGCCAGGAGCAAATGGCAACGCGCTGGGAAATCTACCTGGCAACATGGGCGTGACGGTTGCCGACAGTGAAGAGGGCACCACCGCGCCGCCCTGGACCTATGGACTGGTCCAGTTTTCGCCTCCCAGCGGTAATATCTTTACCACCCCGTGGATCCTGACCGAGATTGATAGTACGGTTCGTACGGCCCATGAAATCAACGGCGGTACCCTGCCCTGGAACGGGCAACCCTACGTCGTGTTTGCGGAACAGGAACAACGTTCCGCGCATTGCAACAGCAATGGATATTTCTCTGCCCCCGACAATGGAGCTTGCAGGGTCGGCTATTACACCTACAGCAACGGGGCCTGGGGCAAGTCTGCGGTCATCGTGTCGACGCTGGGAACGCAGAATCAATCGGTCATTAATTACAACGGGGGTCTGCTGATCGCGGGAGCGAATTTTGGCACCGCAGGCGCGTACGACCTGGCGTTGCAGCTCTGGGAAATTACCAGTGGAGGTGAGCAAAGTGCGCCCACTCCCCAGATTTCTCCGGTAAGCGGCACTTACAGCACCCCTCAGCTGGTCACCATTACCGATTCGGCTACCAACCCCACTATCTACTACACCATCGACGGCTCGACGCCGACCACGGCTTCGCCAACATACGGCGGGGGCTTCACCGTCTCAGCCACCACCACGGTGAAGGCCATGGCCACGGCCAGCGGCGATTTGCAAAGTGCGGTCGCCAGCACCACTTACACGTTCCTTTCGGCAACCGCCCCGCCGCAATTCTCGCCCACCCCGGGCACCTACGGTGGGCCACAATCCGTAACTATTTCAGACACGACGGCCGGGGCGGAGATTTACTACACCACCGACGGCTCGACGCCGACGACCGGATCGACGCACTACAGTGCGGCGATCCCGGTGAGCAGCAGCACCACTTTCAAAGCGATGGCTACGGCCAGCGGCTTCAGCGCCAGCAATGTAGTCACAGCAACATACTCGATCGAGGTGGCTGCGACGCCTGCGCCCACCTTCTCGCCAGCCGGCGGCAGTTACGCGGGCCCGCAACAGGTGACGCTTGGCGACACCAATTCCCAGGCCGTCATTTACTACACGACCGACGGCTCGGCCCCCACCACCTCATCTCCCGTGTATAGCAAGGCGATCAGCGTTGACAGTGGCACCGTGACCATCAACGCGATCGCCCTGGCGCCCGGCCTGGGTGTCAGTACCACTGCCAGCGCGAGTTATACGATTCAACTGGCCGCCACAGCAACCCCGAAGTTTCTACCGGGGACAGGCACCTATTCCTCCGCCCAGTCGGTCACCATCTCCGATACGACCTCCGGAGCCGTAATCTACTACACCACGGATGGCTCAACGCCCACTACTTCGTCTGCCATCTACAGCGACGACATCAACGTCAGTGCCAGCAGTACGCTCAAGGCGCTGGCGCTGGCTCCCGGCTTTGCCCAAAGCGCGGTGGGCAGTGCTGTCTACACCATTCAAATCGGCGGGGGCGGCGGCAGTGACATCGACTTTTCCGGCGGATTCCTCAACGCCACAGGGCTGCAGCTCAATGGAAATGCCAAGGTCACCAGCGGCAATCTTGAGCTGACCGACGGCAATACCAGCGAGGCCGGCAGCGGCTTCTGGACGACACCGGTCAACGTCCAGAACTTCACCACCACCTTCACCTTCCAGCTGCTCAATGCCCAGGCAGACGGGTTCACCTTCACCCTGCAAAACGCCGGCCTCACAGCTCTTGGGGCAACCGGGGGTAGCCTGGGATACAGTGCTTCTTCCCCGGGTAGCGTGACCCCGCCGGGGATCGCCAACAGTGTCGCCATCAAGTTCGACTTCTTCAACAACAGCGGCGAAGGCTCCGACTCAACCGGTATCTATCTCAACGGCGCAAACCCAACGGTACCGGCCATCGACCTTACGTCATCGGGCATCGTGCTCACGAGTGGCGACCCCATCACAGCCCAACTTACGTACGACGGCACTACGTTGACGCTCAACCTTACCGACACCGTGACCGGCGACACCTTTACCCAGGCATTCACGGTCGACATCCCTGGCACCGTGGGCGCCACGACCGCCTATGCCGGCTTCACCGGCGGCAGCGGAGGTTATGGGGCCATTCAGAACATCAAGGCCTGGACGTTCACGGTGGGCAGCTTGCCAGTTGCCGCCAGCCCCACGTTCAACCCGTTGCCTGGAACCTATACCTCGACGCAAAACATAGCGCTGAACAGTGCGACCGCCAACGCAACCATCTATTACACCCTGGACGGCTCGACACCCACGCATTCCTCCGCCGTCTACAGCACACCGATCGTCGTCAGCAGCCCATCGCTCACCATAAAGGCTCTGGCGGCGGCCAGCGGGTATCAGGACAGTTCCATCGTCTCCGGCGCGTATCAAATCCAGCCCATCGTGCAGGTTGCCGCCAGCCCGGCGTTCAACCCGCCGCCTGGAACTTACACCTCGGCGCAAAACGTCGCGCTCAGCAGTACGACCCCGAGTGCAACCATCTACTACACGGTAGACGGCTCGACCCCCACACATTCCTCCGCCGTCTACAGCACACCGATCGTGGTCAGCGGCTCGTCGGTCACGATTCAGGCGCTGGCGGCGGCCAGCGGGTATCAGGATAGTTCCGTCGCCAGCGGCACATATCAAATCCAACCCATCGTGCCCTTCGCCGCCAGCCCAACCTTCAATCCTCTACCGGGAACCTATACCTCGACGCAAAATGTCGCGCTGAACAGCACGACTTCAGGTGCGACCATTTACTACACTCTGGATGGCTCGACGCCCACGCATTCGTCCGCCGTGTACAGCACACCGATCGTGGTCAGCAGCTCATCGCTCACCATCAAGGCTCTGGCGGCGGCCAGCGGGTATCAGGATAGCGGGGTGGCCAGCGGCACGTATCAAATTCAGCCCATCGTGCCCGTTGCCGCGACGCCGGCATTGAGTCCGGTCAGCGGAACGACGTTCGCCACGACCCTGAACGTGTCGATTACGGATACAACGCCCGGCGCGACCATTTACTACACCACCGATGGCAGTACGCCAACCTCGGGGTCAACGGCGTACACCACTGCGTTCACTCTGAGTGCAACTACCACTGTGCGTGCGATTGCGGTGGCCAGCGGCTATACGCAGAGCGCGCTGGGCTCCGCCACTTACACCTACTCTCCGGTTACCGGGAACTCGCCGGTATCCGATGAATTTAATGAAAGCAGCTTGAACACGTCACAGTGGCAGGTAAGGGCGCCGGTCGGGGGTTCAGCCGCCGTGAGCAACGGCGAGTTGGTCATTACGGTACCGGCTGGAAGCAACCATGATGCCACGCAACCAGCGTTGGACGCGGTACAGGTAGTTGAGACGATCGGCAATATCAACTTCGACGTGGCGGTCAAGATCGACTCATCTCTCACCTCGGCTACCCAATACAGCGAGCAGGGTCTGCTGGTCGAAGGGGACGCAAAGAACTACATCCGCTTTGAAATCGGCGCCGGCGGCACCACCACTGTTCTTGGCGTCAGTACCGTTGTTGCGGGAGTGAGCACGTCAAAGATTGGGATCGTGCCATTTTCCTCCTACGCGGTGCCCACCTATCTCCGCCTCCAGCGCGTAGGAACGACTTACACCGCGTACTGGTCAACCAATGGCACGACCTGGACCCAGGCTGGCACCTTCACCGACAGCCTGGTGGTGACGGGGCTCGCGCCCTTTGCCGGTAACTACGACTCCACCCCCAGCAAGGCTACCGGACTCACCGCAAAGTTCGACTGGTTTCATAATCGGGCCACCGACGGACCATAGAGGAGCTTTCTTGGGGATGCGCCAGTTCCTCTTCTGGGGCTGAGTCGTTTTCATGCAACCGGTAGCGAAGGAATATCATCGTGTTGGTATGGCCTCTAAAACCGTCTCCCCCCGTTTCTCTTCGCAGCCACGCGTGGTGCTGCCCGGTAGTGAAAAGGCGCCATGGTCCGCAGCCGAGGGCGAAAAGGCGATCCGCCCCGGCAGCACGCTCACGGTTTCAGTGATTGTGCGGCGCAAGCAAGCCATCAAGAGCAAGCAACTCGGTAAAGAGCGCCTCACCCGCGCCCAGTACAGCCAACAGCATGGCGCAGACCCGGCGGCGGTGCGCCTGGTACGAACCTTTGCCCGGGAGTTCGGACTCACGGTCGAGAAAGGGACGCCACGGCCGGAGCGATGCACCCTGAAGCTCACGGGCACGGTTGCTGGCATGCAGAAAGCATTTGGCGTCACGCTTACGCAGAAGGTGCTGGACGGCGTCAGCTATCGAGTCCGCGAGGGCAGCATCCACTTGCCGGCGGAGCTGAGCGGTGCGGTGGAGGCGGTGCTGGGGCTGGATAATCGTCCCCAGGCAAAGCCCCATTTTCGGGTGCGCCCTTCCGCGAGCAGCGCCAACATCTCGTACACACCGGTGCAGGTGGCGCAGCTCTACCAGTTTCCCCAGGGCGCGACGGCCGGCAACCAGACCATCGGCATCATTGAGCTGGGAGGCGGCTATCGCACGGCGGATATTACCGCTTACTTCAAGAGCCTGGGCCTGGCGGCGCCGCAGGTGAGCGCGGTTTCGGTGGATCAGGGTAAGAACACGCCGGGTACGGCAAGCGGTGCGGACGGCGAGGTGATGCTTGATATTGAGGTGGCCGGTTCCATAGCCGTGGGAGCAAAGATCGTGGTGTACTTCGCGCCCAACACCGATCAGGGATTCATCGATGCGATCAACGCGGCTGTCCATGACACGGCGAACAAGCCGAGTGTTATCTCGATTAGTTGGGGTGGGCCTGAATCCAGCTGGACGGGGCAGGCCACGACGGCGCTCGATGCTGCATGCCAGTCGGCCGCGATCCTGGGCATCACCATCACGGTGGCTGCGGGTGACAACGGCTCGAGCGACGGAGCCACGGGCAATAACGTCGACTTCCCTGCTTCGAGCCCGCACGTTTTGGCCTGCGGTGGCACCAAGCTGGTGAGCAACGGCAGCGGCATCGCCTCTGAAGTGGTGTGGAACGAGCTGGCCAGCAGTGAGGGCGCGACCGGGGGCGGGGTGAGTAGTGTGTTTGCCTTGCCTGCGTGGCAAGCGAATGCGGGTGTGCCTGCGCCTTCTGCCGGGACGGGCGGCCGTGGTGTGCCGGATGTGTGTGGCGACGCGGATCCAGCGACTGGATACCAGGTGCGGGTCGACGGCCAGAACATGGTCATTGGCGGCACCAGCGCCGTTGCCCCACTTTGGGCCGGGTTGCTGGCGTTGAGCAATCAGCAGAATGGAACGACGGCAGGATTTATTCAGCCGCAGATCTACGCGGCCAAGGCGGGCGCTGCGTTCCACGACATCGTCTCGGGCAACAACGGGGCGTTTTCCGCAGGGCCTGGCTGGGATGCGTGTACCGGGCTTGGCTCCCCGGTTGGCAGCAAATTGATCGCGCTGCTTGGGGCATCGGCGGCCAGCAAGAAAAAGAAGAAAAGCGCGGGGGGCAAGAAGAAGCGGTAGGCCAGCCAGCCCGGGGGGCTGAGAGAAAAACAAGAAAGTGTGCGGTCAGAGGCTTTAGATGCGCGGCCGCTGCAACGCTTGCTCCTGCTATCTTACTTCTGCGCTATCTGGCTACGAAGGAGGCCCTGGCCATGTGCCGGAATATCAAGATGCTGTTCAATTTCGATCCACCGGTCACGCCGGAAGAGGTGCGCGCCGCGTCGCTGCAGTACGTGAGAAAGATAAGTGGTTTTAGCAAGCCCTCGAAGACCAATGAGCTTGCGTTCGGGGCTGCGGTCGATGAAGTCGCTGCCGCGACGGCGCGCCTGCTGGCTTCGCTGGCAACCCACACAAACCCGCGTAGCCGGGAAGAAGAGGCCGCCAAAGCAAAGGCGCGCAGCGCGCAGAGATTTCCTGTGCCGGTCCCGACCGATGTGGGGCCAGGAGTTTCGAAGTGACATCTCCCCGCAAAAAACGCGGTGAGATATGGGGCACCCGCCTTTGTGGCCGAGCAAGGTTGGATAAAGAATAGCGCTTATGCTGGTGGTAAAAACTCGGTCTTGTATTTGGGAGCGAGTGCTTCCGCTTTGGCTCGGAACGCGGCCTGCGCCTTCTCGTCCAGGGGTGGCGGCGGCGTGGTGCGGGTGGCCACCGGCACGCCGACTTCGGCAAAAAACTCTTCCTGGCCGGCGGGAGAACAGATGCATAAGAGGCGCACCGGCTGGTCACTCTTGTTCTGAAACTGATGGGGCGCGTTGGCCGGAATGTGCAAGGTCTGCCCGGCACGAACTACCGATTTTGCGCCGCGGAAGGTAGCCTCCATCTCCCCCTCAAGAAGGAGGAACGACTCCTCAAAATCATGGCGATGGGGAGGCGGACCGCCCCCGGGCGGAATGTGCATGTCAACCAAGCAAAACCGGCCCGCTGTGGCTTTACCGCTCAACAGGATGGTATAGGTGTCGCCCACCAACCCGATGTGAGGCAAGTTTTTGTCATCGGCGCCGACCAGGGCGAGGCTTCTCATCAGGTCATCGGGGGCTAACGGCGCTACGTTGGCAGAGCTAGTCGTCACCATTTCTTCTCCTTTAGATTAGCGGGGCACGTCTTCGCTGTTGGATGAAGATTGGGTCAACATCGATGCCTTGCCGCCAGAATAAACTCGTCGTGCGAATGGCCGAGAATGCAACGACGGGCTGGTTGCCTGTATATTTGCCTCGATGGAGAAGAGCAAACGCAAAGCACATCTCGCGACCCGCGCCCTGGCCACAGTGGGGGTGAGTGCGATGGTTCTCTATGGCACGCGGTTTCTGCTGGATTTCTACGGGCCTTCGGTGCCGTATTCCATGCCCGGCAAGAACGAAGCCGCTCTCGACTCGGAGGATTTCGTCCAGTTCCTGAGCCTGGTCACGGATGGCACGCGGCGGCGTTCGCGCATCACGCGGCTCAAGAACGGGGTTGAGTTTTACCCCGCGCAATTGGAGGCCATCCGGCGCGCAAAGCATGCTATCAATTTCGAATCGTATGAGTTTCTTGAAGGCCAGATTAGCGATGAGATGTTGGCGGCGCTGACCGAACGGGCCGCGGCCGGGGTCGAGGTGCGCATGATTGTGGA
Source organism: uncultured Acidobacteriaceae bacterium (assembly GCA_963834445.1). GTDB lineage: Bacteria > Acidobacteriota > Terriglobia > Terriglobales > Acidobacteriaceae > PALSA-350. Next base: position 56,122 of record CAWIBU010000007.1, on the reverse strand, counting down.
TGCCCTCGGCAGCTTCAGTACACGGTTCGCTTATTTCGATGGCCTGCGCGCGGCCGGTGGCCAGATGCGTTGGTATCACCCGCTGCGTTGGGATACCTGGCAAAAAACGAACAACCGCACGCATCGCAAGCTGCTTATCGTGGATGGGGAGACCGGTTTCATCGGGGGCGCGGGCGTTGCCGACCAGTGGCTGTATCCGTCGTCGGTTCCGGTTTGGCGCGACACCGTATTTTGTGTCGAGGGAGAGGCGGTGGCAGGGCTCATCTCCGCCTTTTGCGAAAACTGGCTCGAGTCGTCGGGAGAGATTCTTTCCGGCGCCAGGCAGTTTGCTTTTCGCACCACCCGCGACGGTGCGGAGAGCTTCGTCGTCTCGAGCACGCCTAAGTCCGGAGGCACCCAGGCCCGCATCCTGTTTCAGGCACTGATCAACAGCGCCCGCACCAACATCCGCATCACCACCCCCTATTTTTTGCCCGATCGCAGTGCGCGCAAAGCGCTGATAAGGGCCATTACGGAGCGTGGGGTCACGGTGCAGATACTGACGGCGGGGCCGCTGATCGATCATCCTATTATTCGCAGGCTGAGCCACCATAGCGTGCGCCACCTGCTCGAGGCCGGCGCCGAAATCTACGAATATGAGCCGGCTATGATCCACGCCAAACTCATGACGGTCGATGGCCTTTGGAGCGTGGTGGGATCGACTAATTTTGACCATCGCTCATTCGCCCTGAATGATGAGGTGAACCTGGCGGTTCTGGACCAGCAACTGGCGGCCACCATCGATGACGACTTCTTCGACGATCTGAAACAGAGCAGCCGGCTAACTTTGCCGGAGCTGCAGCAACGTAGATTGCTGGCGCAAGGTGAGAGCTTCTTCGACCGCATTCTGGAGCGTGAAGGTTAGGGTAACTGCGCCGATCCCAGTGGGGGGTGGCCCAGGTCTCGCTTTTGAGACCTGGGATTTTGCTTCACGCGCCCCAGGTCTCAAAGTCGAGACCTGGGCCACCCATCCTGTTCGGGAATGACTTTCCCACGGTAGTACAGGCTGCTCAGTGTGCCGGCCGCTAACAAGGCGGCAAAGCAATAGGGCAGGTAACGCCACGGCGCTTCCGGAATGGGCAACAAACTTAACAAGACCACCGCGCCAATGGCCAGCAGCGTAATCACGGCTACCAGCAGATGCACGGCAGTCAACGCATGCTGCCGGGCCAGGTAGAAGGGCGCGGCCATGCAGACAGAAAAATAGCCGCCGAGAAAACCGAACGACGCCATTTGCATCAGGTAATCCATGGCGTTGGCCATGGCGATCCCGCGGGTGATGAGCACGCAAGGTACGGTCAGCGCGACCAGGACAATGAGTAACAGCGCGCGCGAGGGAGTGCCGTTGATAGGATGAATTTTTCCCAGCGAGGGGGCCAATAAGCGCTCCCTCGCCAGGGAGAAAATAACGCGGCCGCCGGCGTTCAAGCCGCCTACCGCACAACCGAAACAGCTCAGCGCCACACCCAGCGAACTGATCCACCCCAGCGCCGGCAGCGCGATCGAACGGGCAATCAGGTCCAGCGGTGCGCTGCTTTGATCGAGGCCGAGGTTGCGATGATGCGCCAGCACCGTGGTCGCGTAGATACTGGCCAGGAACAGCAAGCCGATGGGTAACAGGCAGAACAGCATGACCCGCGGAATGGTCCTGGTTGCCGATTGTGCCTCCTCGCCCAGGGTGGTCGCACTCTCAAAGCCGGCCAGCATCATGAAAGCGAGCACAAAGCCCATTTTGAATTGCGGGAATCCGGCGCCGGCCAAATGTAACTGCGCCTGATCGACGCCATGCGGTGTGCGGCTCATCGCAATGCCGAGGATCAGGACAATCACGCTGACCGAGAGTGCCTCGGTGAGCAGCATCAGCTTGGTAGAAAACTTGATATCCCGATAGGCCGGCAGCCAGGCCAGCATGACCACCAGCCAGGTCAATAACAGATAACCCGTCTTGCCCACGGGCCGTTGCGTGAAGTGGGCCAGGACCATGGCGAGATAGTAGGCGCAGGCAACCGCGGAGCTGGTCACGATAAACGTCATCGCCACCACGTAAGACCAGCCGGTAAGTATGCCCGGCCATCCGCCCAGCCCGCGCTCGGCATAACTGCTGAGCGAACCGGCGGAGGCGAAGCGGGAGGCAAAGACAGTGATGTTGATTGCGATCAGGAGAAACACGCCGAGAATGGCGAGAAACAAAAGCCACGTTCCGTTTCCGGTTTTCGCGATCAGCAGGGGGATCACGGTGCCGAGGGTCGCGGCCGGGCCCATGGTGCCCACGGATTGCGCAACATTCTCGAGCAGGGAAAGATAATTCCGCCGCAGGGTGGCGCCCTTGGGCGCTGCTGTTGTGCTTACGTTATCCATGCAGAGCGACGCGGAAGCCGGTTTCATCGTTGCGGCCGGCGGGGAATTTGGGATTGCGATTGGCCGATTGCAGGTAGGCCGGGCGGTCGCTTCCCCAGGAACCGCCGCGGACGATGCGGGACAGGCTTCCCGGGCACCAGGGGTCGGCGCACCACTCCCAAACGTTGCCGGAGAGATCGTAAAAGCCGAGCGCGTTGGGGGCGAAGCTGCCCACCGGCGACGTGCGGGGAAAAGGATCGCTATAGCCGCCGGGACAAACGCCCCACCAGGACGGCATATCGAGCCTGGATTCGGCACCGGCATAGTTGCCGAAAGCCGCGGGCGGCGGCCATGCAGGTCCCCAGGGATAGGTTCCCGCGCTGTGCCAGAGACGCGCCTCGGGAGAATCGCCCTCTTCTTCGCCCAGCCCGATCGCCAGGCTCCACTCGCGATCTGTGGGCAGGCCGTAGCTTTGCCCGGCATCGATTTCTCCCGCCGCCCGCGCCCGCTCCGTGAGCCATGCGCAAAAGGCAAGCGCATCGTGGTAGCTGACGCCGACCACGGGATGATCGGGCGCCTGGGCAAATCCGGGCGACGCCCAGGTGTGCCCGTGGGGCAGCCAGTCAACATCCTCCTTGCCCAGGGTGAGCATGTCTTGCGTCGCGTCGTAGCCGGTGTCGGCCACGAATGCGGCAAAATCCTGGACGCGGGTAGGCCACGCAGCCAGGGACACACCGCGCGCGAGCGGAATGAGCGGGATTGGCAAAGGAGCGTTCATCACGGCTCTTTCGCCACCACACTTAAAGTGATGCTTGAAGGATATCGGGCAGAATGATGGACTGCATTGTGGGCCACGACACCCTGCGCCTCATCGTAGTTGGCGCCCCCGGTGTTGAGGTTCCGGTCATAACGGGGAAAATTGCTGCTGCTGACCTCAATGCGCAGCTGGTGCCCAGGAGCGAAGTAATCGCTGGTCTGCATCGGCTGCAGTGTGACCTTGTAGACCTGATCCTTCTCCATCCATACCGGAGGCTTGTTGTACCCCTCGCGGTAGCGCACCCGCTGGATATTATCGTCGAGGTTATAGGCGGTGCCGTCGGGCAACACTTCGACCAGCTTGACGGTAAAGTCGGTGTCTTTCGCGTCACTCGATATATAGAGGGTGACGTCAATCGGGCCGCTGACCTCGATGCCCTGCCTGAGTGGGCCGGTGCTGTAGACGAGAATGTCGTTGCGGGCTTCGAGCGCGCGCTGGTCGACGGCGCCGGCCTTGTAGTTGCCCAGGCAGCAGAATCCGCCGCCGAGCGTCGGCACCGGGTTCAACGGATCGTAAACGAATTGGTCGGCCTCGTCTTTTGCCGCAGGCGACGGCAACAGGGCGCCATCGCCATAGAGAGAGTTGGCGTGACCGCTGCTGGCCAGATAAAACGTAACCGGCTTTGCGTCTTTTGGCGGCCACGTGTCCGACGACTGCCAGCGGTTGCTGCCCATGGTGTAGTAACGCACGTGGGGTGATTTGGTCAGCGCGCCGTTGTCTTCGCCCTTGAGAAAGTGATCGAACCAACCGTAAGTGAGCGCGTCGTAATCGAGGCGCGCATCGCCCATATCGCGCTCGCCCACGATGGTGTGTTCGGAAGCGCCTTTGTAGCTGCAGTGGGCCACGGGCGCGATGATGGCGTACTGCTCATCGGCAACCGCGGGGCTGCCGGCGTGGGCGCGAGCGTCGTTGTACGCGGCCAGGTTGGGGGCGACGCTGATGTCGTACCAGGTCATGAGCCACAATCCGGGTACGGTGACGTGCTGGCTGTCGTTCCACAGGCCGCCCTGATACCACGCAGGATCGTTAGGCGTGCGCGTAATCATGCCCGGCTTGCCGCTGGGCGTGGTTTCGGCGAAGATACCGTGGCCTCCGCCGACCGCGGAGAGAATATCTTTCACCGGCAGGTGGAGCAGCGCTTTCGACCAGTCGACCGGGGGCGAATGGGCGGAGAGATCGTACGACCTGGCGGCGATCACCAGAGCTTGCTGCGACATGCCCGGGGGGAACGTGGGCCGGCCGTCTTGCGTGAGGAGACCGGAATCGTAGACCCAGGGGATAAACAGCATCTGCACCGCGCCGCCGCGAAACCAGTTGCCTTGCTCGTAGTAGGGCCCGACGCGGCCGACGCCGGCGCCAAAGCTTTCCGGCACAAAGGCGGTGAGCGCCTTGTCGCCGCGAGTGGCGACCGACAGTTGCCACTCCGCGGTGGACGAGCAGCCAATGAGGCCGACCTTAGCGGCGGACCAGGGCTGCGCGTCCATCCAGGTCAGCGCGTCATCGGCATCGGTGAGCGGGGTACCGAGAATGTCGTAGTCGCCTTCAGAGAAGTAGCGGCCGCGCTCGTTCATCTCGATGTAGATGTAGCCGCGCTTGACGGCTTCGAGTTCGTGCGACATATCCCGCGGCGCACCCAGAGCCACATCCCAGTAGTTGAAGTTGTAAGGCGTGCGGCTGAAGAGGATGGGATACTTTTTCGATTCGTCCTTCGGCCGGTAAATGTCAGCCTGCATGCGTTTGCCGTCGCGCATGGGGACCATGACTTTGCGTTCGATGATGGCGACGGATTCGAGTTCTTTCTCGATCGCGCTCCGGCTGGCGATTTTGGCATCGTCCTGCGCGTAGAGACCGGGAACGACGTTAGCGCATACCAGCGCCAGAAGGATTAACTTTGCTGCTCGGTGCATTCCGGCCTCTTCTGTTTCGGGATCACTCGGTCGCTTGCATTCGGTTCCTCGCGGAGGCGAATGACAGCGGTGACGCTTTGATCGTAAACCATGGTCATGGCATTCACGCTGGCCGGGCAGCAAGCAGACGGCCCACCCTTGGTGATGGAGTGGAAAACCGGGTTATTTGTCTTTTGCCGGCGGCACAAACTCTTCACGCAGATGAAGGATCGCTCCCTGGGCACGCAGCCTGCGCTGCAATTCTGCAATCGCTACCTCCTGAACGGAAGTGTTGGCTTGGATGGCCAGGGCCGCGGCTACGCCCGCGGCCTGGCCGATGATCATGTACTGCGGCTCCATGCGCACGGAAGAGTAAGCCGCGTGACTGGCCGAGAGACAGACCGGGACCAGCAGGTTCTCGACCTCGGCGCGCCGGGGCGTGATGCTGCGGTAGGCAATCTCGTAGGGTTCGACCGGGACCTGCACGTCGCCTTCGTTCTGCACCGTGCCGTCCGGCATGGCGACGCGTTGAATGTTGTGCGAGTCGCTGTTGTACGAGCCCATGCCGATCGAGTCGCTCTTGGTGCGCTCGGTCTGGAGATCGGCCTGGCGCATGACATACTCGCCTACCATGCGGCGACCCTCGCGAATGTAAAGCTGATTGGGCCAGTGACCGGTATCTGCAAATTCGTCGCGGGGCAGGCCCCACTGGTTGACCTCGGCCCGCAGGCTGGCGGGAACTTTGGGATCCTGCGCGATGAAATAGAAAAAGGACTGTGTGTAAAGCAGATGGTCTTGCCATAGCGCGGCCTTGCCAGCGTAGTTAGCCTCGGGATAAGTCCAGCTATGGCCAATGTAGTCAGTTGAGACAGGACCGTTGTTATTGAAGTCGGCCTTGTGGTTGGGAATCATGACGGGATTGGTGATGTCGTGGAATCCCGGGGCCCGGCCCATGTGCTGCGGAAACTCGTCGAGGTAACGTTGCAGCAAGGCGAAGCGGGCGCGGTCGTATCCCCGCGGGCGGGGAAAGGCCATGCGATTCGCAGGATCGTTGGTGAGAATAACGCGGAAGTTATAAGCCTGGACCTTCTTATCGGCTGAGCCCGGCGGAGCCAGGGGCCCGGCGTCTATCTCCGGCAGAAGGTGGTGCTGTTGGTCGTACGCGGAGAGCGGCCACAGAAACTGATGCTTCGGCGTGTTGGCGCGAACCCCGGCAAGGCTTTCACCATACTGCGTCGCCGCCTCCCGGCCCCAGGTATAGCTGACCCCGGCCTGGGCCATCAGTTCGCCTTCATAGCTGCAGTCGGCGAAGATTTTTGCCGGCCAGCGGAGGCCGTCGGAAGTCGTGATTGCGATCAGACGTTTGCCGCGGAGCTCTACGCCATCATGCTCGCGCAAGCGTTCATGAAAGTGAACGGAGACACCCGCATCTTGCAGCATGGTGCGGAATATCTCTTCGTCCACATGCGGTTCTGAGAGCCAGTTCCGGGGATGGTCCAGATCGTGCAACCCGTAGTGGTCCGCGGCCGTTGTGTAGAACGCGCGCGCATAGCCGCCGATGATGGTGAAGTGACCCAGATCGGTCGCCGAAAGGCCGCCGGTGACCATGCCGCCCAAGTGTGCTCCGGGCTCCAGCAGCACCACGTGCAGGCCTTCGCGGGCAGCGGAGTAGGCGGTCATGACCCCGGAAGCGGTAGCTGCATAGACCACCAAATCGGGGGCGGGTTCTGCGGCACGGAGCGGAGTGGTGAGAAGGGCGGTGGCGACAAACACGAGAGCGGGCAAGCAACGAGCAATCATGGTGGCAATATTCCTGTCGCCCGAAGTGTAGCCTAAATGTTGTGATGCCGACCGAGCGGTAGCCACAACTTTTGTCGGCTCTACCGGAGGGGTAGCGACAAATTCTTCATCTCGACCTGAGGGGTAGCAACAAACTTGTCATCTCGACCCGAGCGGTAGCAACAAACTTGTCGTCTCGACCGGAGCGGTAGCAACAACTTTGTCATCTCGACCGGAGCGTAGCGTAGTGGAGAGATCTGCGGTTTTACTCTGCATCCCGAGGAAATTTCATGAGCAAGCGAGACCATCACTACTATGTCTACATCGTGGCCAGCCGGACGCACGTTCTCTACTGCGGAGTAACCAATAACCTAATGCGCCGAATGGGGGAACATCGAACCGGCGGTTCAGGCTTCAGCTCGAAGTATCAGTGCGACCGACTGGTTTGGTTTGAAAGCTTCCAATACGTCAACAACGCCCTCGCTCGAGAAAAGCAGGTCAAGCGCTGGGCTCGGGCGAAAAAGATTCACCTTATTGAACAAATAAACCCCACCTGGGCCGATTTGAGCGAGGAATGGAGAACCGCAGATCTCTCCACTCCGCTGCGCTCCGGTCGAGATGACAAAGTTGTCGCTGCACTCCGGAAGGAGGGCAAGACCCCTTCAGAATAGCGTTCGGCCCGTTACGCCAGAGTCCCGTACAAAGAACCCTCAGCCGGCAAGCTGGCGGAGGCAAGCCTCCACCACGCCTGGGATGTCGTAGTTCTCGGCCTGGCGAGCGGGCTCCCATTGATGCCGGCGCAGAGTCATGGAAGTGACCGGGCCGATGGAGATGGCCTGCAGTCCGCACGGCAGCTCGATGCCGGCCGCGGCCAACAGGGTGAAGAAGTTTTTCACCGTCGATGAGCTGGTGAAAGTTATCGCATCCGGCAAGATTGCACCTTCGCCAAATAACGCCCGCACCTGGGCGATCGAGTCAGCGGGAATCACCGTTCGGTAAGTCTCGACAACGTGGATGTCAGCGCCGCACTTGCGCAACTCCTCTGGGATCACGTCGCGCGCGACGGCGGCGCGGGCCAGCAGGACGCGGCGGCCAGCAACTTGCTGCCGCAGCATCGCCACCACGGCCTCGGCTACATACTCCTCGGGCATGGCGGCTATTTTCAAGCCTATCTTTTCCACCGCTACCGCGGTGGCCGGCCCAATCGCGGCAATCTGCAGATGACTGAGCTTACGCGGAGAGATTTTCAGGAATTGCATGCGGTCGGCTAACGCCGTGGCTCCGTTGGCACTGGTAATAATTAGCCAATCAAAGCCGCTGATCACTTCCAGCACGGCGTCGAGATGGGCATACGTTTCCGGAGGAATGATCTCGATCATGGGCAAGAGCAGCACCGTAGCGCCCAGCGAGGTGAGTGCCTCCGCCAGGTGCCCCGCCCTGGCCCGCGGACGAGTAATGAGGATTCGCTTACCGGCTAGAGGCGGCGCCGCGCTCATGCCCGGGTGTTCTCAAGGCCAAGAATCGCGCCGGCGCCCTGTTGCAACAATTGTTGCGCCAGCTCTTCTCCCAGGGTCGCGGCGTCGGTATGTCGGCGCTCAGCAACGATGAGCTGCCGCCCGTCGACGGAGGCGACTACGGCGCGCAGCGTTAATTCGCTACCATTACTGTAGCAATAAGCGCCAATGGGAACCAGGCAGCCGCCGCCCAGCGCAGCAAGGCAGCGGCGCTCGGCGGTGATGGCGAGACGCGTGGGCGCATCTTCCAGCGGCTGCAGGGCCGCCTGCAGGGCCGCATCCCCTGCCCTGCACTCGATGGCCAGCGCTCCCTGCCCGGGCGCCGGGCACAACACTTCGGGGTCGAATCGTTCGCGGATTGCCGATGCCTTCTGCAAGCGGTCAAGGCCCGAGGCAGCCAGAATGATGGCGTCCGCCTTGCCCTGCCCCAGCTTGGCCAAACGGGTATCGACATTGCCGCGGAACTCGACGTATTCGAGATCGGGCCGGCGGGCGCGTAGTTGTGCCTGGCGGCGCAAACTGCTGGTGCCCACCACCGCGCCGGCGGGCAAGGCGTCGAAGCCGGTGTAGCGCTCTGACACCAACACGTCGCGGGCATCGGCGCGCTTGGGAATCGCCGCCAGCGCGAATGGTTCCCCCAAATCGGTGGGCAGGTCTTTGAGGCTATGTACCGCCAGGTCGATGGTATGCGCCAGCAGGGCCTCTTCGATTTCTTTGGTGAACATGCCTTTGGCGCCGACCGAGGCGAAGGCGACGTTTTGCATGCGATCGCCGGTGGTGCGAATGACCTCGATTGAAACTTGATGCCCCAGCGCGCGCAAGGCGGCAGCAATGTGGTTGGCTTGCCAGAGTGCGAGCTGCGATCCACGGGAGCCGATGCGGATCAAAGATCAGGGTCCTCAAACGCGTCGTCTTCGTGCACGCTTTGCGCCGGGGTCAGACCAAATGCCTCGCGGATGGCCTCGACGGCAGCGGCGTTGCCCTCGGTCGCGGCGGCCTTGATGGCCTGCACGGGCTGATGGAGAAACTTGTTGACCAGCCCGCGGGTCAGCGCCTCGACCGCCGCCTGTTGCTCGGGCGACAGACTCTGCAGGCGGCTGGCCACGCGGCGCAGCTCCGCGCGGCGCATCTGCTCGGCGGATTGCTGCAGGTGCACAATCTCTGGCGCTACATTGAGCGCGTGCAGGCGGCGCTGATACCTGGTTACCTCTTCGAGGATCATGGCTTCGGCCACGGCCGCTGCCGTGCTGCGCTCTTTCAGGTGCGAACTGGCAACCGATTGCAGATCGTCAATGTCGTACAGAAAAATGCCGTCCAGTTTGTTCACGGCGGGGTCGACATCGCGGGGCACGGCGATATCGATAAAGAACATGGGGCGTCCGCGGCGCTGTTGGAGAAAATGCTGAGCATGCTCACGGCGAAATAGCGGCCGGGTAGAGCCGGTGGAGGTAATGATGATGTCCGCCTGGTCGGCATGGCCATAGATGTCGTCAAAACGAACGGCCCGGCCGTGGAAGCGATGCGCCAACTGCTCGGCCCGCTCGTGGGTGCGATTGGCCACCAGAACCGTGCCCGCGCCCTGGTCCATGAGATGGCGAGCCGCCTGCTCGCTCATTTTGCCGGCGCCGACCAGCAGCACGGTCTTATTCTCGAGCGACCCGAAAATCTTGCGGGCCAACTCGACGGCGACCGAAGCGATGGAGACCGACGAGTTGCCGATCTCGGTCTCAGTGCGCACCCGCTTGGCGACCACGAAGGCCCGCTGCAGGACGCGGTCGAGATGGCCGCGGATCGCCCCCGCGGAACGCGCCGCCAGGTAGCTACTCTTAACCTGACCCAGGATCTGCGGTTCGCCGATGACCATGGAATCAAGGCTGCAGGCGACGCGAAACAGGTGGCGGACGGCGTTCTCCTGACGGAACTCGTAGAGATGCGGCGTCAGCAATTCCGGATCGATCTGGAAATAGCTGCCGATGAAGTCGAGCAGGTGGGGCGCGCCGGTCTCCTGGCTGGTGAGCAGTTCCACCCGGTTGCAGGTGGAGAGAATCATGCCCTCCAATACCCCAGGCGCGTGCACCAGGGAGCGCGTGGCTGCTTCCAGTTGCTGGGGGCCAATGGCCAGCCGCTCGCGCAGCTCGATGGGCGCGGTTTTATGGTTCAGACCCAACAGGACGATATTCATGGGGCGGTGAACCGATGAACGGAGCTAAGCTGGTTGGCCGCCCAGACGCTGATCACGACCAGAAACGCGAGGCTGGAGAGATAGACGGCGCGCCTACCGCGCAGGCCAACCTGGCGGCGAATGAAGAGCATCACCAGATAGAGGGCCCACATGGCAAAAGAGAGCAGAACTTTCGGATCTTTAAAGTAGGAGGGCCCGATACTTTCCTGGGCGATCAACGAGCCGGCCAGAAGGCCGAGGGTCATGAACGGGAAGCCGATGAGCAGCATGCCCGAGGCGATGCGCTCGATGGTTTCAAGCGGGGGCAGCCAGGCGAGAAAACCGACCTGGCTTTTGTTTTTGAGGCGGCGCTCCTGGGCCAGGTAGAGGAAGTTGGCGAACAGGCTGAAGATAAGCGCGGCGTAGGCGGCCAGCAGAGCAAAGATATGCAGCGAGATCCAGCCACTGCGGATCTCGGGTGAGTGGAATGTCCAGTGGTCGGGCCCCATCGCCGAGCCCAGCACCAGCAAAAGCGACAGCGGCAAGGCAAAGATGCCGAAGGAGACGGTGCGGTAAAGCAGGGCGACCAGCAGAAACGCCGCGCAGATGAGCAGGCCCAACAGCGACTGCACCTCGTGCATGCCTTCTGGCAAGGAGTGGTGCGCGGCCGAAAGCATCTCGATCAACGACACAAAGTGGAAAAAGAAGGCGGAGACGGCCGCCGGGATGCAGATCCGCTTCCACCCGGGCTTGTTATAAAGCACCGCAGGCAGTGCAGAAATGCTCGCCAGGGCGTAGAGAACCGCCGCAACTCTTAACCAAAGTAGAAACATGCCTGTTTACGTAACCATCCAGTATAACCGGGGGGTGGGGGTGGGCTGGCACGGGCGAAACAGGCTGCGAGGACGGGAGGAGCAAACCGCAGATCTCTCCACTGCGCTACCCCGAATTCCAGTCGAGGCTGGTGGAGCTGGCAAACTTCATGCGGTCTTCCTTAACGAAGACCGCATACGTGGATCTGTCTGACTTAGCGAAACAGAGATTCGGGTACGCTCCGGTCGAGATGACAAGTCTGTTGCTAGCTATCGGCCCCTTTTCCATGGGAAATCGGCTCTAATACCGCAACAAATTTGTCATCTCGACCGGAGCGTAGCGTAGTGGAGAGATCTGCGGTTTGCTCTTCAGCCCGTACGTTAAACCTGGGAAAGTGGCCTTCAGGCCCTGAGGGCAACGCATTCAGAAGAAAGGAGCGGCCCAGCGGCTAAAGCCGATCATTTTTGTTTCGTCATGCACGAGCTAAGCCCGCACCCTTCACGAGATAATGCTCGCTGCGCTGAGGCCGCCCGTACCCTTCACCGCAGCGTTTTCCGCAGTTTGTGAAGCCGGGCCGTTCTCGGAGGCGTGGGTTTAAAAACTCCCGAAATTTTTTACCCTGTTCATGTTTGGGAGATTCGCCGGATTCCGTCACTCAAAGCGTGCATCCTTTTAACAGTTCGCATCCTCACAAACGATGAGAGTATTTTGACCCGCTGCTGGCGGCGCCAGAATTCCCACTTGCAATCAAACATTCGCCGCACCGTTTTTCGATAGGAGATTTAAACCATGGATCATCGCGTACGCGCCGGACAAATACCGGAAGATCAGACCACCGCACTCATGGAGAGCTACTCCGCCAAGCTACCAACCAGCTTCTTTCTGGGCGCAGCCATGGCCTCGATCGTGGGCTCCCTCATTCTTAAGACAACGGGCAAAGACCACCATGCCCTGTTTATTGGCCAGTGGGCTGCGCCGTTTCTCTTGCTGGGGATCTACAATAAGATGGTGAAACAGCACGGTTCTGATTCCCATGTGAGCCAGTAGTCGCGTATTATCGGCTTCATGGTTAACACCTGGTAGGCAGATCTCTCTCCCCCGGGTCTGTTTATCTTAAACGCCAGCATGTCATTCACGATATGCTGGCGTTTTGCGTGTCTACTCATCCTCCAGCCCCTGCCGCCGACGCCACCACCACGCCCCTGATGCGCCAGTACGCGGCCGCCAAGAGCAAGAACCCGGATGCCCTGCTGTTTTTCCGCATGGGCGATTTCTATGAGCTGTTTTTCGAGGATGCGCAGGTCGCGGCGCGCGAACTGCAGATCACCCTCACGGCGCGCGACCGGGAGCGCCTGGTGCCCATGTGCGGAGTGCCCTACCACGCCGCCGACGCTTACCTCTCCCGGCTGCTGCGCAAGGGCTACCGGGTGGCCATCTGCGAGCAGATGGAAGACCCCAAGCTCACCAAAACGATCGTGCGTCGCGAGGTCACACGGGTGCTCACCCCCGGCACGGCGGTCGACCCTGCCCTGGCCTCCGAACGCAATAACTACCTGGCGGCGCTGCACGTCGTCCCCTCGGCCGCGGGATCGGTAGCGGCGCTCGCGCTGCTCGACCTGTCGACCGGCGACTTTCGCGCGACCGAGTTCAGCGGGCCCGGCAGCCTGGGCTTCTGCCTCGACGAGCTCATCAAGGCCCAGCCCAGCGAGCTGCTGCTTTCCTCCGGCCTACCCCCGCTCGGCCCGCTCATGGAAGCGGAGATCGAAAAGATCGGCACCAAAACGCGCCTGGACGAGTGGGTCTACACCGCGGACTACGCCATCCCCTTGCTCGAGCGGCAGATGGGGGCCAGTTCGCTCGAAGGCTTTGGGCTGGCGTCCGCCCGGGCGGCCTCGATCGCCGCCGGGGCCGTGGTCCACTACGCGCGCAGCACGCAGCAGATCGAACTGCAGCATGTGAACACCGTTCGCTATTACGAGCGGGCCGAGAACCTGCAGCTGGATGCGGTGACGGTGCGCAACCTGGAGCTGATCGAACCGCTATTTTCTGGCGGCGCCAGCGAGGCCACGCTGTTCGCCAATCTCGACTGCTGCATGACGGCGATGGGCAAGCGGCTGCTGCGTTCGTCGCTGGTGCGCCCGCTGATCGACCGCAGCGAGATCGAGTCGCGGCTCGAAGCGGTGGCGGTGGCGGAGAAGGCGCTCATCGACCGGGAGCAAGTACGCAAGACGCTGGGCGCGATCCAGGATATGGAGCGCATGCTGTCGCGCATTTCGCTCGACAGTGCCGGGCCGCGGGATGCAGCGGCGCTCTCTGCTTCGCTGACCCGGCTCCCGGAACTGCACGCGGGGTTAGAACGGCTCAACGCACCGCGCTGGCTGGCCTGCGCCGCGCGGCTCGATCTGCTCGATGATCTGCGCGCGCGCATGGAGCGGACGTTGCTGCCCGATCCCCCGGTGAACCTGGCGGATGGGGGCGCGATCGCCACCGGGGTGGATGCGGAGTTGGACGAGCTGCGCTCGCTGGGCGCCAACGCGCGGCAATCGATCACCACCATTGAAGAGCGGGAGCGGCAGCGCACCGGCATCCATTCCCTCAAGGTTCGCTTTAACAATGTCTTTGGCTACTCGATCGAGGTCACGCGCGCCAACCTGGCGCTGGTGCCGGCGGAATATGAGCGCAAACAGACGCTGGCCAACGCGGAACGCTTTACCACCCCGGAGCTGAAGCGCTACGAAGTGAGCGTGCTGACGGCGCATGAACGTTCGATCGAGATTGAGAAGCGCATTTTCAGCGAGCTGCGGCAGAGTATTTTGCAGGCCGCGGGCCGCATTCGCGTCAGCAGCAGCGTCATCGCGGAGGTGGACCTGCTGGCGAACTTCGCTCACCTGGCCGCGCTGCGCAGTTATGTGCGCCCGCAGATTGCGCAGTCGGCGGTGCTTGAAACCGTGGGCGCGCGCCATCCCGTGGTGGAGTGCCTGCTCGAAACCGCGGGGCAAACCAAGTTCATCGCCAACGATCTCTATGTCGAGACCGGCGGCCCCAGCCTGCTGTTGATTACGGGGCCGAACATGGGGGGTAAATCCACCTACCTGCGGCAGGCGGCGCTGCTCGTCATCATGGCCCAGATGGGCTGTTTTGTGCCCGCCAAGAGCATGCGCGTGGGCATTGTGGACCGCATCTACACCCGTATCGGCGCCAGTGACAATGTGGCCCGCGGCCGCTCGACCTTTATGGTCGAGATGACCGAGACGGCCACCATTCTCAACACCGCTACGGCGCAGTCGTTGATTTTGCTCGACGAGATGGGCCGCGGCACCGCGACCTTCGATGGCCTCTCGCTAGCCTGGGCGACGCTCGAATACCTGCATGCCAAGGTGGGCGCGCGCACGCTCTTCGCCACCCACTATCATGAGCTCACGCTGTTGGCGGAACAGTTGCCGGGCTTGAAGAACCTGCGGGTCGCGGTGAAAGAGACGCCCAAGGGAATCGTCTTTCTGCACGCCATTGAAGCCGGCGCCGCCAACAAAAGTTACGGCATCGAGGTGGCGCGGCTGGCCGGGCTGCCGATGAAGGTGATCGAACGCGCGCGCCAGGTGCTGCTGCAGCATGAGCAATCGGAAAAGAGAAACGTCGCCCAGGAAACCGAGGCTCCCCTGCAACTCACCATGTTCACCCCCCTCTCGCAGCGCATACTGGACCGGTTGGAGCAGACCGACACCAATAGCCTGACCCCGCTGCAAGCGCTGAATCTTCTGGAAGAGCTCAAGAACGAGATTCGGGGGAAGGCGTGAGCATCCTTTCCTTAAGACAAGCCGCGGGGCAGGTGCTGATTGTGGGCCTGGAAGGGGCGCAACTCAGCGCGACGGAAACGGCGTGGCTGCGGTTGCTGCAACCGGGCGGGGTGATCCTGTTCCGTCGCAACATTGAGAGCGCCGCGCAGACCCATGCCCTGCTGCAAGCTGCCCGGCAGACAGTCGACGCGCCGTTGCTACGCTGCGTTGATGTGGAAGGCGGTACGGTTGACCGGTTGCGCGATTTAATCGCGCCGATGCCCTCGCCCTTTGCCGTAGCCGCGACCAACCGGCCTGCGCTCTATAAAAAGCACGGCAGCCTGATCGGGGAGGAAGCGCGCCTGCTGGGGTTGAACGCGACGTTCGCGCCGGTGCTCGACCTGCGCTCCGCTGCTTCTGAAAGCGTGATGACCACGCGCGTGTCTGCCGCCGATGCAGCCGCGGTTACAAGATACGCAAAGAATTTTCTTCAGGGCCTGGCGCAGCAGGGGGTGTTGGGTTGCGGCAAGCACTTCCCCGGCCTGGGCAGCGGCCAGGTGGATTCGCACCATGCCACACCCTTGATTACAAAACCGCTCAACCTGTTGTGGAACGAAGACCTGTTGCCCTACCGGCAGCTGGTGAAACAGCTGCCCATGGTGATGGTTTCGCATGCGTCTTATTCCGCGGCGGTGGCTGAGCCGGCTTCCATTTCGCGTTACTGGATCACGGAGGTTCTGGTCCGCGAGATCGGCTACCAGGGCCTGATCGTCTCCGATGACATGGAGATGGGAGGCATCCTCACCTACATGGGCATGGCGGAGGCGACCATGCGTTCGCTGGCCGCGGGTATGCATGTGGTCGAAGTGTGCCGCGACCCCGCGCTCATCTTTGCCGCGTACGAGGCTCTGCTGCGCGAGGCAGAGAGTTCGCCCGCGTTCGCCCGCATCCTGCGCAAAGCGGCCCTCCGCGTACAAGCGTTCAAGACAAAGATGCTCAGGAAGGATGCGTATCCTGCTTCGCCTACCGCCGCGGCAGTCAACAGGATGCGCCGCAAAGTGGAACTCTTTACCGCCGAGGTGAAGCCGGTATGAGCGACGAACTGGCGCTGACCTCGATGACCGTGGCCGGCATCATGAGTGGTACCTCGGCCGATGGCATTGATGTTGCGTTTACGCGAATCGCGCCACGAGCCGGCGACCCGGCATTTCCCGATCTCACACTTCTGGGTCATGCCGGCTTTCCCTTTCCCCCGGCTCTGCGCCGGGCTGTGCTGGCCGCCATGAACGCCGAAGCAATTGCAACGGCGGAGTTGGCGCGGCTCAATTGGCGCCTGGGCCAGGCGTATGCAGAGGCGCTGGCGGAGGCGCTGAAGCTCCATCCCTGTCGACTGGATCTGGTGGGCTGCCACGGGCAGACCATTTACCACCAGGCGACGCCGGCGGTCTATCTTGGCCGCGACACTGCCTGCACCTGGCAGATCGGCGAGATGGCCATGCTTGCGGAGCTGAGCGGCGTACCCGTGGTCTCGAACTTTCGCCCTGCCGATATGGTGGTGGGGGGCCAGGGTGCTCCGCTGGTTCCGCTGCTCGACTATGTTCTCTTCCGGCATCCGTCGCGCGGCCGTGTTCTGCAGAACCTGGGGGGCATCGGCAACCTGACCGCGCTGTCGCCCAATGCCGGCCCGTTGCAGGTGCTGGCGTTCGATACCGGCCCGGGCAACATGATCATCGATCAACTGATGCAAAAGTTGTTTGGTAAACGCTTCGATCGTGGCGGCAGCACGGGAAAGCGTGGCACGGTGGTTAAGCCATTGGTCAGCACCCTGCTGCGGGCGGCATTCTTTCAGGCGCGCCCTCCCAAGACTGCCGGACGGGAGCAGTTTGGCAGCGAATACACGGTCCGGTTTCTGGAGGCGTGCCGCAAAGCCGGCGCCAGCCAGGACGACACGATCGCCACGGCGACGGCGCTGACGGCGCAAAGCGTGGCGCTGGCCTATTCGAGCTTTCTGGCCAAGAAAATGCAGGGGGCGCCGGTGGATTTCATCATCTCCGGCGGCGGCGCGCGCAACCTGACACTGTTGCAAATGCTGCGTGAGTTGCTGGAACCGCTGGGCTGTACGGTGCAAACCAGCGATAGTCTTGGGCTGCCCGCGGAAGCCAAGGAGGCTGCAGCCTTCGCCCTGCTTGCCTATGAGACGTGGCATCGCCGGCCCGGGAATATTCCTTCCGCCACGGGGGCAGCGCGGCCGTTGGTCCTGGGCGAGATCACCTATGTTTAAGCGCTGCAGGTTTGAGCGCTGCCTGATTGCTCTCTGGCTGGTATGTCTGGCGGGGTGCGCGCGTCAACGTCCCTCGCCCCAAACCGTCACCATGGTGATTGAGAGCAGCCCTACCAGCCTCGATCCGCGCATCGGTGTCGATGCGCAGTCAGAACATATTTTTCCTCTTATCTTCGACAGCCTGGTACACAAGAATGCGCAGTTCAACCTGGAACCCTGGCTGGCGACGAGTTGGGAAACGCCCGACCCGCTGACGTATCGCTTTCACTTGCGCACCGATGTGCATTTTCACAATGGCCAGGCGTTGACGTCTGCCGATGTGAAATACACCCTGGATTCGATGCGTAACGGCACGGTGATCACGGCTAAGGCGGCGTCGCTGGCACAGATAACCCGTATCGATACGCCCGATGCAGCGACCGTTGTTTTCCACTTGAAGCAACCCGATGCTGCGTTGCTGTGGAATCTTAGCGACGGGGCGATCGGGATTATCCCCGCGGGGAGTGGACGGGATTTTGCGTTTCATCCCGTAGGCAGCGGGCCCTTTCGCTTTGTCAGCCAGTCGCAGGATGACGAGGTGGTGCTGGAGCGAAACGATCATTCGTGGCAGCCGCTTCCCGCGATCGCACGCATCCGCTTCGCCGTGGTGCCGGATGCGATTACCCGGGCACTCGAGTTGGAGAAGGGTTCGGCGGATGTGTGCATCAATTGCATGACAGCGGATATGGTGGACGCGTTGAGCAAGCGCCCCAACCTGCAGGTGGTGAGTGGACCTGGGACCAACCTGAATTACATCACCTTCAACGCCCAGGACAGCGTCCTGCGCGATCTTCGTGTGCGCCAGGCGATCGCGCTGGCGATCAATCGGCCGCTGATTATTCACTCGTTATGGCGAGACCGGGCACGCCTCGCGGATAGCTTGCTGCCACCGCAGCATTGGGCGTGGACCGGCGATGTGCAGACCTATCCTTACGACCCAGCAAAGGCCAACGCGCTGCTCGATGCTGCGGGATGGAAGCGCGGGAAAGATGGCGTGCGTTTTCACTTAGCGATGAAGACATCCACCGATGAGAGCAGCCGCCTATTGGCCATGATTTTACAGCAGCAGTTACGCGAGGTGGGGATTGCATTAGAGGTAAGGAGTTTCGAGTTTGCTACGTTCTACGCCGACATCAGCAAGGGCGCATTCCAGATGTACACGCTGCGTTGGCTGGGGAATGAGGACCCGGGTATTTTCGGTTACGCCTATGACAGCCGCAGTTTTCCGCCCCACGGTGCCAACCGCGGCCGCTACGTCAATGCAACGTTGGACGGGTTGATACGGGAAGCGGGCATGTCGAGCGACCAGGCGCAGCGGCGAGCCGATTATGTGAAGGTGCAGCAGATTCTAGCGGCTGAGCTACCGTCGATCAATCTGTGGTATCTGGATGCTGTGCTGGTGCATACCAGGCGGCTGGGCAATATCAAGATATCCAGCTCGGGCAATTTCGACTTCCTGCGCACCGCTACGGTGACGGATTCTGGGTTGCGCTAGCCTCGTGCGTCCCGCAGATGAACGGTATCCCGTTGTGTAACGATCATCCTGCGATTTCCCCACCACGAACTCCGGGTGAAGCAAAAGCAGGTCCCTCCACTGCGCTGCGCTTCGGTCGGGATGACAAATCTTTTTGGGGTCCGAATATTAACCTCAAACAAACTTGTCATCCCGACCGAAGCGCAGCGTAGTGGAGGGACCTGCTTTTGCTTCACCCGGAGTTCGTAGTGGGGGAAATCGCAGGAACGACCGCGCTAGACTCGCTCGGGGGTTGCGCTGCCCAGCCACAACAGCAGCAATGTGAACAGCAGAAGTGCGGTCGCAAACTTCAGCGCAACCGGCGCGGACGAAGGGGAAAGGAAACCCTCTAGTATGACCGGCGATAACCAGCATGGGCACCACACCGCACATCAGGCGAACGGCGTCAGCGCCGGCAACATAAAGCGAATGGCTGCGGCTATAAATTCCGGGAAACAGCAAGCCGTAGGCCAGACGAAGGCCCGCTCCTCCCGCGATCAGGATGGCCGGCAGTTCCAACGATCCGTGGGGAGCGACAAAACTCCACAACTTGAGACTCATCTGCGCCTGGTGACACGCCGTGGCAATCACCCCCAGCAGAACGCCATTCCATCCGATCATGAACAAGGTCCCCAGGCCCGCCGTGATGCCTGCGGCAAAGACCGTGAAGGTGACGGTAAGGTTGTTGGTCATGATCGAGCTCGAGGCCTGGGGCGCCATCGAATTGACCGAGTGCGTCCACATCTCCCGGCGTTCGATGGTCTGGGTCATGGCCGGGCCGAGAAAGTGCCGCTTGAACTCGGGGCGCACCACGGTCAGCAGGCTGCCCACCAGGGCCCCGGCCAGAAACAAAAGCAGCGATGCAAGCGTGAACGGAAGCAGCTTGCGAAAAAGACGTGGATAGTCGCGGGAAAAAAACAGCCAGATATCGAAGAAATTCGTTTTGCGTCTTGAATAAATAATTTCGTGCGCCTGGGAGAGCAGCTGGTTGACCTCAGCCTCAATCGTGCGCGCGCTGCGTTCCTGCCGTAATGCGGAGAGATCGCTGGCCACCTGGCGGTAAAGCAGGGCCATCTCCCGCAGCTCGCTGGGGGGTAGATGACGAACGCCCCGCTTATCGAGATCGCCCAGCAGGGAGCGTAGCCGATTCCAGGAGCCTCGGCGCTTCTCAATCCAGCGATTCGATATCATGGTGTCCCATTCGATTACGCTTCATAGGTGGCAACGATGAACGAAGGAAGCATCGATCTTCGGGATCAGCTTAGCATCGAGACCCCGGAGCTGGTAGGTATCGAACTACCACTCGCCGGCATCGGTAGTCGCTGTATCGCCCTGGTGGTTGATTCCATGGTCCAGGGTTTCTGCTTCCTGGCCCTGTTCTTCCTCGGCATCTTGCTGCTAACGCTGCTGCCGGGCTTACCAACCATCCAGCACAAAGTCTCCGCAGGCGTCGATCCGGCAAAATGGGCGGTCGCCATTCTCATCTTTGTCCCGTTTCTTCTGCAATGGGGGTACTTCACGCTTTTTGAAGCGTTCTGGAAAGGGCAGACTCCCGGCAAGAGGCTGCTGCATCTGCGCGTGATCCAGCAGAGTGGCCGGCCGATCGGCTTGTTCGAATCGATGGGCCGCAACCTGCTGCGCATCATCGATATGATTCCCGGCTTCTATCTGGTCGGGGCGGTTTGCATTTTTGCCACGCGCCGCCAGCAGCGATTGGGTGACATGGTTGCCGGCACGCTGGTGGTGCACAGCATCCCCGTGGAAAAACCGATGCTGCCCGAAGGCACGCGCACGTTCACTGCGCCGGCCTTTGAGCGCCCCTTTCAGCCTGCGCCGGTAAAGAGGCTCGCACTGCCGGCGGATGCCGTCGCTCGTCTGTCGAGCGCGGACCTGCAGCTGATGGAATACTTTATCGCCCGGCGTCTCGACCTGCCGCTCGAGGTCAGAACCAATCTGGCAGCGAAGCTGGCACACAACATGGCGCAAAAAATGACCATCGCGATCCCGCACGGAACCAGCGATGAAACCTTCCTCGAAGCGCTAGTTCTCGGCCTGCGCGAAGCGGGCGGCCTGCATGCGTGACTGCGAGCAATCTCCGGGGCACCCATCCTTCGCGTTTTCTGCGAAGGGTGGGATCCACCAATGTCAGACTGGCGGCCGTGAATCCCACCCTTTGTAAAAAACCACAAAGGATGGGCCACCCGAAGATTGCTCGCAGTGCCGACAGTGGAAACCCGCTGGCGGCCAAGTCACAGTAGCATAGTGAGAGGGAGACCCGTAGACACCCGGCATGAGCACGCAGATCGTCGCCAACAATGAGGTCGAGCGTCCTCGCTTGATCGAAGATCCAACCGTCTTCCGCGTGCTCGCAGCAGCCAGTTTTGGCCACCTGCTGAATGACACGATGCAGTCCCTGCTGCCCTCGATCTATCCCATTCTGAAAGCGTCGTTCCATCTGGATTTTGGTCAGATCGGTCTGCTGACGCTGACCTTTCAGATGACGGCCTCGATTTTGCAGCCGTTTATCGGCCACTACACCGACCGCCGGCCAATGCCCTATTCGCTCCCCATCGGCATGGTGTTTACCATGGCGGGCCTGCTGCTGCTGGCAGTCGCGCCCAGCTTTCCCCTGCTGTTGCTGGCCGCATCGCTGATTGGTATGGGCTCGGCGGTGTTTCACCCTGAGAGCTCGCGCGTGGCGCGGCTCGCATCCGGTGGACGATACGGCATGGCGCAGTCGTTCTTCCAGGTAGGCGGCAACAGCGGCTCGGCCATCGGACCGCTGCTGGCGGCGTTCATCGTTCTGCCCCACGGGCAGGCCGGGGTGGCGTGGTTCTCGCTGCTCGCCTTGTTGGGCATCCTGTTGTTGCTGCGCGTAAGCCGCTGGTACAAAGCTCGCCTGGGCGATATGAAAGAGCGGCCCAGAAAGCATGCGGTCGCGACGAGTGCTTTGTCGCGTGGGCAGGTTAGTGGCGCAATCGCGGTGTTGATTGCGCTGGTCTTCTCAAAGTATTTCTATCTCGCCAGCTTCACCAGTTACTACACCTTCTACCTGATAACCCGTTTTCACGTTGGGGTGCGCAGTTCGCAGATCCATCTGTTCGCTTTTCTCGGGGCGGTGGCCGCGGGCACGCTGGTTGGCGGCCCCATTGGCGACCGCATCGGCCGCAAGACGGTGATCTGGTGCTCTATCCTCGGCATTCTGCCGCTTACTTTGCTGCTGCCCTATGCGAGCCTTTTCTGGACGGGGGTGTTGAGCGTGGTCGTCGGCTTTGTGCTGGCCTCGGCGTTTCCGGCCATTCTGGTATACGCGCAGGAGCTTGTTCCGGGAAGGATCGGCATGATCTCCGGCCTGTTTTTTGGCTTTGCCTTTGGCATGGGCGGCATCGGCGCCGCCATCCTGGGCAGGATCGCCGACGCCACCAGCATCCTGTTTGTGTATAAGATTTGCGCTTATCTGCCGGCGATCGGCTTGCTGGCAGGCTTTTTGCCGGGCAAGTCGCGGGTTACTTCGTCGCTTTCACCAAAAGAAATAAAAGCGGAGTGATGACCGGGTTATGGGAAATCCGGAAAACAAGGCTACAGGTCCAAGGGCGTATGTGACAACGGAAAGAGCAAACCGCAGATCTCCACTGCGCTGCGCTCCGGTCGAGATGACAAAGTTGTTGCGATAGTAGATCGGATTTCCCATGGAAAAGGGGCCGACAGATAGCCACAACCTTGTCATCTCGACCGGAGCGCAGCGCAGTGGAGAGATCTGCGGTTTGCTCGTCCCGTTCTCACCTACTCCCTATAAAACCCCAGATCCTCGAACTTCACGTTCTGTATCGGATACTGTTTCCAATCCTTGTAGTCGAAGTGCCACCACTCCTGCGGATACACCGTGAAGCCCTGCTTCTCCATCGCTAGCCGCAAAATGGCGCGCCGCGCTCGTTCTTCGGTCGTACCCCCGGGATAGTCGGCATAGGAGCGATCGGTCATCTCGTCATACCCGCTGGGCATCTTCACTTCCTGGCCGGTCTTCAAATCGTAGAGAGAAAGTCCACCGCGCATCCGCGGTTGTGCCGGGAACCCTCCGCGGGATTGGCCACGAAGATCTTCTTGTCGTCCGGCGTGGCCGTCCAGAATATCTCCGTGACGTACCAGGGGCGGTAGCCGTCGTGCAGGATCAGGCCATATCCCTGCGCCTTAAGCGCGCGATGCGCGCGCACCAACGCCTCCGCAGCCGGCCGCTGCAGAAAGGCGCGCGCTTGGGTATAAACAGGCGTCCCCAGAAAATCGTTGCTCGTCGCATAGCGAATATCGAGCTTGAGGGTGGGGTCGAGTTTCATCAACTCCACCAGGTCGGGTTGGCGAAACGTACCCTGCTCGACGGGGGGATGCGCTTTGAGCGCCTCCGCACGCAACACCGCTACCGGGCGCAGAGGCGTGATATGGAAGCTGACCTGCTGCGCGGCGACAAGTGCCGGCAACAGAAGGAGACCGCGCACGAGGTATCCCATATTTGTCGAAGCAAAGCGGGCGCCCCCTTCAGCAGCACCCGGCCGATTTAGTCGTAATACTCAAGGCCCAAATGGGTGATCAACGACTCGCCCTTGATGTGGCGCAGCGTGTTCTTTAACTTCATGAACTGGATGAAGAGATCATGCTCCGGATAAAGACCGGGCGCCGTCATGGGCGACTTCCAGTAGAAGCTCAGCCACTCCTGAATGCCCAGATCTTTCAGTTCCGGAGTGCGCGCGGCCAGGTCCAGAAACAGCACGAGATCCAGTGCGATCGGAGCAGCCAATATGGAATCCCGGCACAGGAAATCGACCTTGATCTGCATCGGGTAGCCGAGCCACCCGAAGATGTCGATGTTGTCCCAACCCTCTTTATTATCACCACGCGGCGGATAATAGTTAATCCTTACTTTGTGGTAAATATCCTTGTATAGATCAGGGTAAAGCTCGGGCTGCAGAATAAAGTCGAGCACGCTCAGCTTCGACTCTTCCTTGGTCTTGAACGACTCCGGATCGTCCAGCACTTCGCCATCGCGATTGCCCAGAATGTTGGTGGAATACCAGCCGCTGACTCCCAACATGCGCGCCTTGAAGGCTGGCGCCAGCACGGTCTTCATGAAGGTCTGGCCGGTCTTGAAATCCTTGCCAGTAATGGGCGCGCTGTTCTTGCGCGAAAGCTCCTGCATCACGGGCAGATCGACGGCCAAATTCGGCGCCCCCATGGCGAACGGAACGCCTTCCTGCAGCGCGGCGTAGGCATAGATCATCGAAGGCGCGATGTTGATGTCGTTCTCTTCCATGCCCTTTTCAAAGGCCGCCATGGAGGCGTGAACCGCGGTAGGGGTAAGAAAGATCTCCGTTGAGCCGCACCAGATCATCACCTGGCGCTGGGTCACTTTCTTATAGGCTTGAATATCGGCGCGCATCTGCTCGGCCAGGTCGCGCTTGTTCTTGCCCTTCTTGACGTTGCTGCCGTTCAGACGCTTGACGTAATACTGATCGAAGACCGCGGGCATGCGGCCGGATGCCCTCGAGAAACGGCCGAATCGAGGCCAATTGGTCGCGATCGAGCACGCCGGCCGTGCTGGCGGCCTCGAACATGTTGTCGGCGAAGATATCCCAGCCGGTGAAGCAGAGATCATCGAGGCTGGCCAGGGGAACAAAGTCTTTGATCAGCGGGCTGCGGCATCGGTGCGCTTGCCCAGGCGAATGGTTCCCATTTGGGTGAGCGAGCCGATCGGCTTGGCGAGGCCCTTACGCACGGCTTCCACGCCGGCGACCAGGGTGGTCGCGACTGAGCCCATGCCGAGGATCATGATTCCCAGTTTTCCGGTTGCAGGCTGAATCGGGGAACTGTCAGCAGAGTCGTGGCTGCTTGCAGGCGTAGACATTTCTTGCGGGTCCGTCCTCTCGGTTCTTACCGTCCAGTCTCACTGTTCATTTCGGCTTTGGCAAATCGGAGCCGCTCAAAGGAGAGAAAGCACGGCCTAACGGTAGCCAGAGACGCTGAAGGCTTTCACTGTTGCCGGGGAGGGAGAGGTTCGCTCAGGCGGTTTCGACGCCCCGCTGCTTCCAGTGCGACCACACGAACCAGATGATCGCCGCCAGCAGCACACCTCAACGCCCAGGTGGAAGCGGTGAAAGACCTCCTTGAAGCGGGGATCGGTTTCCCATGAGCGGCCCAGTCTCATGCCCGACATAGGCCAGCGCGAAACACCACGGCCAGGAGCCCAAGAAGGTGTAAATATGGAAACGCCAGCAGCGGCATCCTCGCAATGCCGGCGGGCAAGGCGATAAAGGTCCGCACCACCGGCAAAAGGCGCGCCAGGAATACCGTGATGGAACCGTATTTCAAAAAGAATTGCGTGGTGCGGTCCAGGTCGTGCCGGCTGAGCAGAACATACCTGCCAAAGCGCTCCACCAGCGGACGTCCGCCATGAGCGCCAATCCAGTAAGCCACGGCGGAGCCCAGATTGCAGCCAAGAGCGCCCGCCGTGGCGACCCAGAAAAGCTGAAACCTCCCGGTGTAGACCAGGTAGCCGGCGAACGGCATGATGATCTCAGAAGGCAGCGGAATAGCAGGCCGACTCGATGCCCATCAGCAACGCAATGCCCAGATAGCCGGTGGCCGAAATGACGGCAATGATGAAATGGGCGAGCAGAGCTACTATTTTTTCTGTCATCCGCAGGCAGTATAGCGTGCTCGACGCACCAGCAACGGTACCGCGGGCGCTTTGCTACCATGGAGTTTGGCAAAGGAGTACACCATGGCAGAAGCCCTTATCCCGGAAGTTTCCGAGCAGCCCCAGACACCCGCCCCGCTGCAGCCGCAGGCAGCCGCCGGCCAAGGCAGGTGAAGCGGCAGACCATTGGCTTTACCTTTTTCAAGGTTCTGCCCGAATGGCGCCGGCTGCCGGCGGCGGAAAAAGATGCGCACCGCGCGGAGCCTTTGCCGAGGTGATCAAACGCTGGAACCAGCCCGGACGCCTGCTCACGCTGACCTATTCCACCGTCGGCCTGCGGGGCGATTGCGACATGGTGCTATGGCGCATCTGCTATACCCCGGAAGATCTGAACGAGATGACGGCGGAGTTGATGGCGACGCCGCATGGGCGGTTATCTGCAAACCGCCTACAGCTATCTCTCCATGACCAAGCGCTCGCAATACCTGATCGGCCATGAGCATGAAGGGCAGCACGATTCGCGGGGCAGCATCCGGCCCGGCGGGCAGAAATATATCTTCATCTATCCCTTCTGGAAGACGCGCGCCTGGTACCTGCTGCCGCCCGAGGAACGCCAGCGGCTGATGAACGAGCACATTCGGGTCGGCCATCTCTATCCCCGCGTCAAACTGAACACCACCTACTCCTTCGGCATCGACGATCAGGAATTTGTGGTGGCGTTCGAAACCAACTATCCCGGAAGACTTTCTCGACCTGGTGCAGCAGTTGCGGGAGACCGAGATCAGCCCCTACACGCTGAAAGACACGCCCATCTTCACCTGCATTCGCATGACGGCAGAAGATATGCTGGCGCGGCTTGGCTAGCCGCCGATGAAGGTCAAGCCAGCAAGGCCGCGGTGAAAAAGCCCACCAAGGCAGCGGTGAAGCAGCGGCAAAGAAGCCGCGGCGCAATCCGCTGGCGCCGGAGCGCATTGCGGCGCTGCTGGAGCGCCTGGCCGAGGCCTATCCCAACGCCGAGTGCGCCTTGCATCACCGCAACGCCTGGGAGCTTTTGGTGGCCACCATCCTTTCGGCGCAATGTACCGACGCGCGCGTGAACATGGTGACCCCGGGGCTGTTTCAAGAAATTTCCCACCCCTGCCGATTTCGCCCATGCACCGTTGGTAGACATCGAAGAGCAGATCACGCTCGACCGGCTTTTATCACAATAAGGCGAAGTCGGTGAACGGAGCGGCGCGCAGGCTCACGGAAGATTTTGCCGGCAAGGTTCCGCAAACCATGGAAGAGCTGCTGACCCTGCCAGGCGTCGCGCGCAAAACCGCCAACGTGGTGCTAGGCGTGGCCTTCCACAAAGCAGTCGGCGTAGTGGTCGATACCCACGTGCTGCGACTATCCAGGCGTCTCGAACTTACCAAGGCAACCGAACCGTCCTGGTAGAGAAAGACCTGATGAAAATCATTCCTCAGGATCACTGGATTGCCTTTTCCCACGAGATGATCCACCACGGGCGCCAGGTTTGTATTGCCCGCAAACCGCGCTGCGCCGACTGCACCCTGGAGCCACTGTGCAATTCCAAGATAAGACCTGGAGCACTCACTAACCGGCTGTACAGCGCTACTTACCAGCAAAAGCCTCCATTCTTAATGGCTACAACCGCCGGCCATACTCAGATGGTTATCGTCTGTGGTTACCGCCGCTGGACGCCGCATCCCCGCCGGCCTGCTCCTTTGAGTACACGCAATCTATGTGGAATCTGTTTATTGCGCCTAACAGATGCTCGCCGCCATCCGTTAGTTCGATAGCCGTTCGATCAGAGACATGGGATCATTAGATATCCGCCTGTTCCCTCGGCGGAAGGGATTCCCACGGGAAGTTGTATGTATACTCACAGATCAGTAATTTGGTCTGCCGTGGACACTACAAATAGGAAATAGCCGAATCAAGTTGGCACTGGCATGATTGAACAGACTCTTGGGAACTCTCTACGCTTTTTAAGGGAACAACGGGGTATTTCGTTGCGGGCTCTTGCCGAACGGACGGATTTCTCCGCCAGCTTTCTTTCGCAAATCGAGAATGGGCAATGTTCGCCCTCGATCTCCTCGATGGAAAAGATCGCGAACGCCCTGGGAGTCACCCTGGGACAGTTCTTTCTTTCCGCAAATCAGCAAACGGCCACCGTCGTGCGCGCCAGCGACCGCGCCCACATGGCGCTTGACTGGTCGCGGGCGGAAATTGCTTCGCTGGGATCGCTATCCAGCTCATCGCAGTTCAGAGCTTCCATGCTCATCATCAAACCCGGCGGCCTTACGGGAAAGCACGCCACCCCCTCCATCTCTGACGAGTTCGCCATGGTGTTTGAAGGCCGGGTGATACTGACCCTGCAGGAAAGCGAACAAGTTCTCGAACGCGGCGACTCCGTGACCATTGTCGCTGGAACCGCCCGTCAATGGCGCAATGAGTCAGAGGCTTTGGCCGAGATTCTGGTCATTTCGCTCGGTCCTTATCGTTAAGTTGATCGTTTATTCGAAGAAAAGCCTACGGGCCTTTAGAAGCTGCGGAAAAACCCGCTTCCTGAAGGGTACGGGCTACCTCGCCGCAGCGAGCATCAGCCCGTACGTATTCACCGCAAATACAACCCGGCTTTAGCCGCTATTTTTTAGGATAATTATGTACGGGCTGAAGCCCGTACCCTTCACGTCGAAACAAAAAGGCTGCGGCAAGGTCGAACCCTATTCCAAATCGCCCTCGGTCGCTACATCGGCCTCACGGCCGAGATAGTAAGCAATCAGGCAGAGCACGAAGCACCAGTGCAAAACGTCTGCGGAATAGGCGAGGCCCAACCGCAGTACAACGCTGACGGTCTGCCCTGCCAGACCGAAAGCAGGCGTCCAATCGGCCAGCAACCACGTGAGCCACTCTGCAACCAGCCCGGCAAACAGCACCACCAGCCAGTAAAACCAGCGGGCATAGACGCTAACCACACGGCTTACCCCGCTCATCGATAACCCACAGGCACAACTCACGACCGCCGCCGGAAGCAGGAGGCCGGCCCCCAGCCATTGCACACAGTCGTAGATACGTTCCTGCCAGGCGACTAATGCGGAGTAGCCCAGATGATGGCGAATCCAGGTCGTCGACTGGGAATTCGTATAGCCGGCGTACAAAGATTCGTGCGCCCGGCCGGCCGCAATCAACTGCAGCATCAACCACCACAAGAGGGCAAATACTGCCAGTGATATCACCGCCTGCCACCAGGGGGCCCGCGACGAGCAAGCGCTCAGGTAACGGAAGGTGGTTATATAGAGCCACAGAAAACCCACCACCAGCAGCACCGCGGAGACGATCGAAAACAGAAACTGCCAGGTGTGCGAATCAGGAATCTGCAGCCACGCTGCAGCCAGGAACATCAGCAGCAAATTCCCCAACCACTGGCCGAGATAGAAGCGCGGAGTCAGCCAGGAAAAAACACCCAGGAATGCCTGCTTCATTTCTTCACCTCCAACGGCGCCGGATCAACCTGCAGATGGAGCAAGTCGCTGGTGGCCTGAATACCAGGCTGGTACATGGGCTCCACATGGGCCGGGCTGATTGCGAAGCTTCCCGGGTTCACAACCTTGAGCAGATAGAACGACTCATGGCGGCCCGAGAACTCGGTGGCAAAGAGAGCCGCACGATCATCGTGAAACTCGCGCCGTGTATACCAGTATTGCCAGGAGGGCGGTTGCTCGAGAATGTTGTAGCTATCCTCATGGTCGACGAACTCTGTACCCGCCGGAATCGGGTCTTCAATCAGAAGATATTTCGCCGGCGAACCATTTACCGCCAGGTGCACCGCAAGCGTATCGCCAATGGCAACGGGGCCGTTGAGTGGATCGAGACGGTAAACGATTTGTCCATCCTTCGTGGTTGGAACCAGTTTGAAATAGTCACGGGTCAGGTTGAGCGACAGAGTGCCTTGCTGGTAGAGCTTTTGCTGAGTGGAATAATACTTGCCCTGCACCGACCAGTAGGCTCGTCCCGAACCGTGCTTCGCTACCTGGATCAGATTCTTTCCGGGTTGTAATTGACCGGGGGTCAGATCAAGGGTAAGATCGCCGCCCGAGGCCGCATCGGCCGCGGTGAAATGACGTTTGCCAATCGAGGCGCCATTCAACTGCACATCCACATCGAAGTCCGCATTCAATTCCTGCGAGGCGGCCAGGTAGTCAGTCAAGCCAAAGAGCACCATGGCGGTTTGTTCCGTCGAGTTCCACCAGTAGCCGCCGTTACGATTCAGCACCAGCCATTGCGCCGCCCCTTCGAGCAGTGGGCTCTTCGCGTCGGCGTGGGTGAGGAAGCGCAGGGCGAAGGCTGTGCTTTCCGCACTGTTGTCGTCATTCAGATCGAGCAGTGGATTATAGGTCGATGGCCAGGAGACAAGGGCGCCGCTATGATTTGCCTTCGCCTCCAGCAGCTGCGCAATCTGCGCCACGCGACTGTCTGCTGTGCGATGCATCACCATGCCGGTAAGCGCCAGGCCCTCGGCAGATAAGTCGTTGCGCCGTGACCACAAAATCTCGACTGCCGGGCTCAGGTCTTTTGTACCCGCCAGGCTGAGCGCGTAAACCACGTACGCGCGCAGCTCTGGAATCATGCGCGGGTGTTGCGCCAGCTGCTTCTGCAGGTAGATCACCCCTCCGCCGAGATCGGCCTCGGCCTTGGGATAGCCGGCTGCCTTAGCCTGTGCCAGGCCGGAAACAACATAGGCTGTCATGAAGACGCGGCTGGAGTCCTCTTTCCACCAGCCCCAGCCACCGTCGTCATGCTTCAGGTCGTTCAAGCGGTCGAGGCCGGCAGCGATCTTTGCCTGCAAATCCGCCGGACTTACCAGGCCGGAGAGGTTGAGCTTCTTGAGCGTGTCGGCGACCACCAGGTTAGGCAGAAAGCTCGACATGGTCTGCTCGGTGCAGCCGTAAGGATAGCTGGTGAGATAGCTGAGCGCGGAGAACAGGCTGCCGGCTATCGAGGGAGCAATCTCCACATGCAGCGTATGCGCGGCGGCATCGCTGTTGGCTGGGAACTCCACGGGGGTGCTGCTTGGCGAGTTGTCGACCATGACACCGGTGGCGTTCACCGTGCGCGGAACACCGATGGGCTCGACCGGGAAGGTGAGCTCGAGCGCATCCGACTCCTCGTTGGTAAGCGCCTTGGCGAGCAGATCCCCGGTGCCGATGCGCGAGGCCTTCACGCGCCATAGCACCGTGCCTTCGCCCTTGCTCGGGACCATCACCGCTTGCGGCGCTCCGGAGACGAGGTCGAGGCCCTTAACGTCCAGCGAGAGTTGCACTTGCTTCGCCTGGTCAAGATAGTTATGCACGATCACCGGGATGGTGACCTCATCACCCTGGCGCAGAAAACGGGGCGTGCCCATGCGCACGATGATGTTCTTGCGCACCAGGACGCGGTTGATGGCGGACCCGGCCTTGGAGTCCAGCGTGATGGCGTGCACCGTGGTGCGCCAGGTGGTGAGCGAATCGGGGAAGGTGAGCGTGACGCGGGCATGGCCGGTGGCATCGGTGTGCACCGATGGAGACCAGTACGCCGTATCTGGAAATGCTTTGCGCACCCGCGGCTGGGCCACATCGTTGCCCGGCTTTACCTGGGCCAGCTGAGGATGGTAACGTGACGCTCGTTCTGCCAGCAACGGCGACTTAAGGCCCGCCTTCCCACTGAAGTAGTACTGCAGCGACGAATCGACCGCGGCAAAGACGTAGCGGTTGGGATAGAGCTTTTTCACCATGTCGCCGCTGCTATCCGGATAAAGAGAATAGATTGCCTCATCGACCACGCCGAAGCTGAAGTCGGCGCTGACCGGTTTGCCCTGCGCGTCGCGGGCGAATACTTCATAGGAGGCGCTTTGCTGCGGCTGAAAAACTTCCTTGGCCGGGGTGATGTCGATTTGCAACTGCTGCTGCACGGGTGGCACTTTGATACTGAGGTTGGCCTGGTAAAGCTGGTCGTTGCGGATGAAGGCAGCGGTTACCTCGAGATTCGGCTGCGCGTCCGCGGTGATGGGCAGGTCGAACGTAAGCGCCTTGCCAGGGGAGAAGATTACTTTCTGGAATTCGACCGTGTTGCCGGTAGCGATCACCAAAGCGTGGAAGCTATCAACATTCGACAGGATGCTGAGGTGGGCCGTGTCTCCGGGCGCGTAGGTCTTCTTGTCGGCGATAATCTGCACGGCGCGCGATTCCCCGCCCCAGCCGGCTTCGTTGTTGCCCATAATCCATAGGTAGGTAGAGTCGACGACGGTGCGGTTCTCTGGCGTGGTGGCGCTCGCCTCGACCTCAGCGCTGCCGGCGGCTGCGGCCGGTAGAGTTCCCTGGGCATGGCCGTTGGCGTCGGTGGTGACGTCGGTCGCGGCCCCGCGCAAAGTCTGGGTCTTGCCATTCGCGAATTTGTGCGTCACCAACTGCAGGTGGACGCGGGTCGCGACCGGGTGGTTGTCGTAGTCGACCGCGGTTACGTTGAAGAGCGCCGAGTCGCCCACGCGCACGGCGTAGCTCACCGGCTCCACATGGATACGGAAGCTGCCGCGGGTAGCGAGAAAGCGTCCGCGGCCAGTGATCTCGCGGTTGGCCTGGTCGGTGACGGCGGCTTCCACCGTGTAGTCCTGATCCATTGGCCGGCGCTGATCGGTGAGGTACTGCGTCGGCACGGTGATGGTGAGCTTGCCGTTGGCGTCCAGCTTGCCGGTTTGCTCGGACGCTTGCGCGGCATCGTAGCCCAGCGAGTTATCTTCCCCGGCATCCATCCCCTGATCGTCGCCGCCACCCTCGTCATCCCACCAGTAATGGGGGGAGTGGTAGACGCGATATTTCACCATCGCGTTGGCCACCGGCTCGCCAAAGAAGTAGCGCGCGTCGAGGACGACCGGCATGCTTTCGCCCTGTAACAGTCGCGGTTTGGCCGCGCTGACCCGGACCTGGTACTCGGGCTTTCTGTAGTCCTCTACACGGAATTGGCCGTTGCCTGCATCCCCGCTTGCGTCGTCGGACGGGGGGCCGGCACGCAGGTTGATGGTGTAGTAGCCGAGGGTCGCGGTGGCCGGCAGGGTGAGATCGCCGGTTACCGCGCCCGCGGCGGAGAGCGGCATGTCCTTATCGAGCAGCGCATGCGCATCCTGGTCGGCAATCGTAACGTGAACGGTCGTGAGTTTGGGCAGTTCCAGGTGATTCTCAACCCGGGCGCGCAGAATTCCCTTCCAATGCACGACGTGGCCAGGGCGATAGACCGGGCGGTCGGTGTAGACGTAAGAGGACCAATGGCCGCCCTGAAATCCGCTGAGCGCGTAGCCGCCGGGGGTGACCACGGCTACATCATCTCCGGAATGGGCCAGCACCCAGAAATTGTCTGGCATGGGTTTGGGCGCAGCCAGTTTCAGAGCAGCGATGCCGTCGCTATCCGTGCTGGCGGTGGTCTGCTGTTGTTGGCCAAAGCCGGCGGTCACCTGCACACCCGCGATCCCGGCGCCGGAGACGCGGTCGACACAGTAGGCCAGCACGCCGCCACCCGCAGTGCGGGTGACCATGGCCATGCGGCTCACCATGAGCAGGGTGTAGGCCTTGAAGTGGCCGTCGGTTGCCTCGACCAGGTAAAGGCCCGCGGCTAACGGGTCGATTGGTAGCTCCTGCCCATCGGAGATATACGTCGGTGGCAGTTGCTGACGCCAGCGGGCGACCAATTGGCGATCGTTGAGCAAGGGAATCTGGGCAAATTCAGCCACGCCGACAATGCGGCTGCGGCGCGCCAGGCTGGCTTGGTGGGCGCGCAGGCGGTCGCGATTTTCCTCGGTAAACTGGCCGCGGAAGAATCGCCGGATCAGGAACCACAGGTGGTGCTTCCAGTCGTGGAATTTCTCCAGCGGGGTTCGCTCGTCGATATTCTCTTTGCCGGCAAAGGGGGCGCCGTTGTCGAAACTGTGCAGGTCAGGCAGGTCGGCCAGAAATTTAGCCGGGTTCTGCACCCGGTAGATGCGGAACTCGAGCTCATCCACATTCTGGGCGTAGAGATGCAGGGTCGGCTTTTCGCTGGGCGCAAAGCTGCGGTCGGTGCTGAGGTTAAAGGAGACGGGGCGCGCGGCGTATCCGCTTGTGGGCAGCAGGATAGCCAGCAGCAAAAGCCCGATGCAACTGCTCAATCGCCTTCGCGCAGTATGTTCCAACGATAAACCCCGAGAAAGTTTGCGTTTTCCGGAAGCGGGCGCCAGCGCGCATCCGGGTGGTGCAACAGATCGCTGAGCAGCACGCGGCGCATCTCGCCTTTGCCGTGATGAATGGGCCCGGTGTGGTAAACAACTTCCCTCTCTCCACCGACGATCATGGAGTGAAAGGGGGAGTGAAACAATGACTGGTGACCCGAGACATCATACGGTGAGTCCTGGTCCAACTGGCGATAAAAGATGAGGTCGCCGGGCTGGGCCAGGTTCACGTCTCTTCCCACCAGATAGGTGTTGCGTTGCATCAGGGTGCGTGCGTCCGCGAATTGGGCGAAGGCTCCATTGCTCAGATCGGTTGGGAGAAAGGGGCCGGGCGTGATGCGGAACAGGTTGGCGCCGAGCGGGGTTTGCGGGTAGTCATACTGGCGGATCGAGCGGGGTGGAATGTCGGCCGGGTGAGCGATCAGCCACGGTTCGTCGTGGACGTGCAGGGTTTCGCGGTAGCAGAAGCGAAGCAGCGCGGCACAGTCGTTGATTTCTTTTGCCGGTTGGTTGGCTTGGGATTCCGCCAGCGCGGTGAACCAGGCGCGGAAGGCGGCGCGATCTTGCGCCGTGTGCAGACGCAGGAAGTCGGGGGTGCCGTCCGAGTAACTATCCTCCGCGTCGAAGAGGAAGGTTACCGGGATGGGGATCGTGCGACTTCGCCAGTGAAGGCGAAGTTGGGCTTGACCGGGCGTTACCGGGGATTGAATGATGCCTTCGAGAACAGATGGCTGGGACATGGCCAGGCGAAGTTTTTGCGTTTCTCCGGTCACCGTCCCTCCAAGCATGGGCACGTGGACGCGGAAGGCCGCGTGCTCCCTCCCGTCGGCAGGCAGGATGAGTTGGTGGGGGGCGATAGTCAAGTGCTGGTGGTGATAGACCGCCACGGCAGCGCCGGCTCCAAGCGCGGCACCGGCTAGGTACCTGATCAGCTGATGTGGGTGGTATGGGCTCAATCCAGTGGACTCCCAGACGTTGTTTCCAGACGTCGTTTACTGCGGGGGCCGCTTCATCAGGGATTCAAACATGTTAAGGAACCGGGGCAGGTTCAAGTCCATCTGGGCGTGTACCAGCTGCACTTCGGTGTCGGGTTGGTAAGGGGCGTTCCAGGTCAGGGTATAGCCGTAGCTGGGCCCATGGCTTATGTCGACGTCCATATAATCGACGCGGTCCCTGGTGATCAAGCTGGGGTCCATCCAGGCGCAGACGGCCAACTCGTCCCAAAGATAGTAGAGCTCGCCGTGGTAGCGGGCGATGTATTGCGCGGCGGGGCTTTTCGATTGGGCGATGTCGTGAACCATTTGCAGGGTGAACGCAGCCTTGATCGACACGTCGACCGTGGTCACATCAACGCGCGGCCAATGAGCGCGCAGAACAATATGCGCTGCCTCGGGATCAAACCAGAAGTTGAACTCGCGGCGCGGACTACCCGCGAATTCCGGATCGTTGGTCTGCGGATCAAGGCTTCCGCCCATGAGAAAAATGCCCTTCGTCAATTCGGCAAACTGGGGATCGATCGCCAGCGCCAGCGCGATGTTGGTAAGCGGCCCCAGGGCGCAGATGGTCACCTGGTGCGGATGGGCATGCACCTGGGCAATGAGAAAATGAACCGCATCCTGATCGAGCGGTTTGGTGTGCGGCGGGCCCTCCGGCAGCGTCGGCACGAAATAGGGGTCGTGGCTGCGTGCGGGGTCCGCCATCTGACTCGCTTGCTGATCGAGCGTACTGGGGCCTCCTCCCCAGGCGCCCAGCCAGGTCACTTTGCCCACCAGGGGCTCGGCGAGGCGAGTTCCCTTCTGCGTGCGCACCAACGGGAAAACTGCGCCCGGCACCACCGGCACGTCGGTCCTGCCGATCAGCTCCAGCGTGCGCAGGGTGTGCTGCACTTCTTCATCCCGCCAGGCATTGCCCGTCACCATAGTGATGCCCAGCACCTGCACCTCGGGCGACTGCAGCAACGCGATGATCGACATCTGGTTCGATCCGCCCGGTCCGGAGCCATCTTGATCGACCAGGACGAGACGCTTCTCCGCCATGGCCGACGGAAGCAGCACAAGAAAAAGCAATGCAAGCTTCATGGGCTTCATTGTTGCATGGCTACTCTTTGCTGGGGTTGCGCAGGGGAGCGACCACTGCGCCGGGCGGTGATGCCTTGACCAATGCAATTTCGCGCTCGATATCGACCAGGACATCCGGTTCGCCGGCGGCGTCCTTACGCGCGAGCTCGTACCACTGCAAAGCCTCCCCCGTTTCGCGCCGGCCAAGCGCGAAGTTGCCTAACTCAATCGCGGCGGGGGTGTAGGTTGGATCCAGAGCAATCGACCGCAGCAGATATCGCTCGAGGAGCTTCTTGTCTTCACCAGCCTTATCCATATAGAACAGCGCGCGAAAGCTCAGGATAGAAGCCGCCACGCGGGGCAACGCAAACTCACCATGATAGAGCAGCAGATTTCCGAAGCGGGCGGTTGGCTGCACGTTGCGCATGGTGGGCATCTTGTACCAATCACGCAAGGCAACGTCGGGTGCGCGCAGGCACAACCAACCTTTCAGTTCGCCATTTCCTACTTCTTCCGGCTTCGGCTCCCAACGCTTCACCCCGTTGGCTTGCAACAGCTCAGGGAGAGCCCAGTAGCCCACCATCACCGGGGCGGGCGCGATGTGGCTCTTGTAGAAAGCGATAAACTCGGGGGTTCGCTGGCCCAGGTCCACACTTTCATTGCTGAACCCGCGCCAGGCGTTCGCTGAACCGCCGGCGAGCACGTTGTGATACTCCCAAATGCGGCGCTGGGGGAGCACGGTCGCGGCAATCCAGAGCAGGGCGACAACCGGAACGGCGCGCAGCCAAACGGTCGGCGAGCACCACAGAAACCATGCGCCGGCCGCCGCACAAACGGCCAGCAGGGGCACGGCAAACAGCCAATGCCGCAGACCCGCATAGAAGATCCCGTTATGCGCAATGAACAACAGAAAGAACGCTGCCATGGCGACGAAGCCTGCCAGCGGCCGAGCTGTCTCTTGCGGCAAACGGCGGAGCCCCAACAGGGCGATGCCGCATACCGTAAGCAGCAAAAACGCCAGCGGGAGTTTAACCACCAGGTCGGCAAATGGAATCCACCCGGGCGCCTTGCCCTGATAGCTT
This sequence comes from uncultured Acidobacteriaceae bacterium, assembly GCA_963834445.1. Classification (GTDB taxonomy): domain Bacteria; phylum Acidobacteriota; class Terriglobia; order Terriglobales; family Acidobacteriaceae; genus PALSA-350. The sequence continues at coordinate 19,107 of CAWIBU010000007.1, read as the reverse complement.
CGCGCAAAGGCGCTGACCCAGAACGGACGGCCTTCTACGCCGGCACGCAGCGTATCGGCCAAGCCCCAGATATAGGCGCGCGGAACCAGATGCAGCGTCTGCGCGAGGGTCAGGGCACGGCGCAGCAAAGGGGAGTGCAGGTCGCCAATCTTGGCAGTGAGCGGACGGTTGAAGGTCTCTTGCGTGGGCGCACCGGGGGTCTCGTGGTAGTGAAAACCGTAGGCGCTCCACAGCACCGTGACGCTCAGAATGCAGGCCGTAGCCAGGCCCAGTATCTGGTGGCCGATGCTTTCTTTGTGGGCTGACTGCCAGGCCAACACAGCCAGACTGCCAAGCAGCAGGGGCAATACGATTAATGGCGCGGAATGCTTGGTGGCCAACAGGAGCCCGGCGGCAACGCCGAGCAGGATCCAGTCGAGCGATCGCCTGGTTTTGAATGCAAGCATCGTCAGGCACAGGGAGATGGTCCCCAGCAGCGCCATCGGCAGGTCAGTCATCACCACCGGCATGTGGGCGGAGACGGTCGGGTCGAGGGCCAGCAGCAGTAAAGCGGCTAAGGCAATGCCGGCGCCGAAAACTCTACGCAGCAGCAGGGTCAGCACCGCCAGCAGGATCAGATTGAAGCTGAAAAGCGCGGCGCGCGCACGCCGCTGCACGCGGTTGCTGTCGCTCTCGAGAAACACCGCTTTCTGGGTGTAGTCGCGCTCCTGGGTTTTTTCGCTGAGCAGGCGCAGCGGCGATAAGTGCAGCACGCTCGGCGGCACGGATAACCCGGCGATTAGTTTTACCAGCGGCGGGTGCTCGGGATTCAAACGGAAGTCTCCCCAGCGCAGATACGACGCACCAGCGGCAATATGGTAGGGCTCATCAATGGTGAATCCGTCGAGGCTCGTCGCCCATAGGGAGTGGCCCAGCGCGAGCGCAAGCAGCAGCGGCAGTCCTATCCAGAAGAGGCGATCCTCCCCGGCAGGGGTCTTACTTTGGGTGGGCATTTGGTCACACTATATAGCAGTTTCAGACAACCAGGCAGGGGCGTTTGGGATGAAACGTCCAGCCGGGGACGAGGTATTGCATGGGTGCGCTGTCGTCGCGGCCGCCAAGCCCCAGTTTCTGGTAGAGATGATGCGCGGCCTCGATGCGCTCCATGTCAAGCTCGACACCCAGTCCTGGGCGGGTGGGGAGCTCGACTTCTCCATTGCGGATCAGGAACGGGTCGCGGGTGAGGCGCTGGCCGTCCTGCCAGATCCAATGGGTATCGATGGCGGTTACCTTTCCCGGAGCGGCGGCAGCCACATGGGTAAACATGGCGAGCGAAATGTCAAAGTGGTTGTTGGAATGGGATCCCCAGGTGAGTCCCCAGTCGCGGCAGAGCTGCGCGACGCGCACCGAGCCCTGCATGGTCCAGAAGTGAGGGTCGGCGAGTGGAATGTCGATGGCGCCGAGTTGCACCGCATGTTTGAGCTCACGCCAATCGGTGGCGATCATGTTGGTAGCGGTGGGGAGAGCCGTGGCGCGGCGAAACTCCGCCATGATTTCGCGGCCGGAGTAGCCGTGCTCTGCTCCGCAGGGATCTTCCGCGTAGGCAAGGACTTTCTGCTGGTTGGCGCACAGGGCAATCGCTTCCTCGAGCGACCAGGCTCCGTTGGGATCGAGGGTGATGCGGGCGTGGGGAAACTTCTCGGCCAGCGCGGTTATGGTTTCCATCTCCTGCCGCCCGGCGAAGACTCCTCCTTTGAGTTTAAAATCGCGAAAGCCATAGCGGGCTTGCGCGGCGTCGGCCAGACGGAGAATCGACTCCGTGGTAAGTGCTTCTTCATGGCGCAGGCGGAGCCAAGGATCGTTCGCTTGCGGCTCCGCGCGGTAGGGCAGGTTGGTCTTATGGCGATCCCCCACATAGAACAGGTAGCCGAGCACCGGTACGGTGGTGCGCTGGCGGCCCTCGCCCAGCAGCGCGGCGACCGGCAGGCCGAGGTACTGGCCCACTAAGTCGAGCAGAGCACATTCGACAGCAGTGACCGCGTGTATGGTGGTGCGCAGATCGAAGGTTTGTTGGCCACGGCCGGTCGCGTCGCGATCGGCGAAGCGCTGCCGGATGGTTTGCAGAATTTCGTTGTAAGTGGCGATCGGGTGGCCCACGACGAGCGTGGCCGCCTCGTCGAGGATTTGGCGAATCTGCTCGCCGCCCGGGACTTCGCCGGCCCCGGTATGGCCCGCAGTGTCGCTCAAAATGAGCACGTTGCGAGTGAAGTACGGAGCGTGCGCGCCGCTCAGGTTCAGCAGCATGCTGTCGGTTCCCGCTACCGGCACAACGCGCATGGCAGTGATGCGCGGGGAGGAGGGTTGCTCGTTATTCTGCACGAACGAGAGTATCGCAGAACCGTAGAGAAACTGCAGATCTTGCGCTGCGTTCTTGAATCTCGGTCCTCACCCAACCTTTTCGTCAGGGACGGAGTTTCCCTGAGAAGATACACGTCAGCCCGTTAGACTTTCGGCGTATTGCTGTTTTCTCAGCAGCGAACACGCGGCCTCGGGTTTCAGCGGGCGGGACAGGTAGAAGCCCTGGATCAGTTCGCAGCCGATATCCTTGAGCTGCACCAGATGTTGCTCGGTCTCGACTCCTTCGGCGACCGCCTTCAAACCGAGTTGCTGCGCCAGGCCGGTGATGGCACGCACGGTTGATTTGTTAGCGGCAGAGCCGTTGAGACGTTGAATGAACGAGCGGTCGATCTTCAGGGTATCGAGCGGCAGTGCCTGCAGGTAGTTGAAGGTGGCATAGCCCGTGCCAAAGTCGTCGATGGCGATGCCGATGCCCAGGTCGCGCAGTTTTTGCAGTTTAACGGCGGCTCCTTCAAGGTCGGCGATGATCCAGCTTTCGGTGATCTCGAGTTCCAGGCGGGTGGGTGCAAGACCGCTGCGCTGCAGCGTTCTGGCAATCTTGGTCGCAAAGTCGGGCCGCCCCAGCTGTACCCCTGAGATATTGGCAAAGAGCTTCACCGGCGGAGCGCCGGCTGCATCCCACTCCTTTGCCTGGCGACAAACCTCTTCGATGACCCAGTCACCAATGGCAACGATCAGGCCGGTTTTTTCCGCAATCGGAATAAATTCGAGTGGGCTGATAGTGCCCCAGGTTGGGTGCTTCCAGCGCAACAGGGCCTCTATCCCGACAATCTCTCGGGTCATGGTGAAAATAGGCTGGTAGACGATATGAAACTGTTTTTGTGCGACCGCGATTACCAGGCCCTCTACCATTTCCGCGGCCCTGCGGTTCTGGCGGCCGAATGCCGGCGAATAAACCTGCGCGCTACCCCGGCCGGTACGCTTGGCTGCCTGCAGCGCCATATCCGCGTTGCGCAGCAACAGGTCCGCCGTGTCCCCGTGGTCTGGATAGATGCTGATACCCGCGCTGGCCGTGATGTTGACCGTGTGGCCCTCCCATACAAAGGGCAGTGTCAGACTTTGCAACAGCCGCTTGCAAATGCTCTCCGCATCCGTTATCTCGTTGAGATCGCGCAAGGTGCAAATGAATTCGTCTCCCCCATGCCGAGCCAGCGTGTCGACGTCGCGAACGATTGCTTGTAAACGCTCGCTCACCAGCTTGAAAACAGTGTCGCCGAGTTCATGGCCGAGACTATCGTTGATCTGCTTGAAACGGTCGAGGCCAATGCAACAGACCGCCACGATGTTGCCCTGGCGGCGCGCGGTCACCATCGCCTGACGCAGGCGATCCTCCAGCATCGATCGCGTTGGCAGCCCGGTCAGCCGGTCATAATGCGATCGATGAACCACCTCATCGTGGAGCTGGGTGTGCTCGATGGCCAGTCGAGCCAGATCGCACAGGCCCTGTATGATTTCCCTCTGCGGATCATTCAGACTGGCCGGCTGATGATCGAATACGGTGACCGCTCCTCTGGTTTCGCCGTCGCTCGCGGTCAGCGGCGACTGCAGATAAACTTCCAGCCCAGTCTCCAATATCTCCTGGAACGCTTGACAGTTGCGCATGAGATCGTCGGGAGACCCAGCCAGCACCGGCCGCAATGACCGAGGGGCGCGGGGAGATAAGCCGGCCTCGACTTCCAGCCGCAACTGCGCCCCGGAAAGCAAAAAAATTGCCATCGCTTTCGAGGGATATAGGGCTATTAGACTATCGGCAATGTTCTGCAGCGTGGTGGCAAGCGGGTGGTGGCCGATGATGGCCGCAAGTATCTCGCTCCTACGTTGTTCCAGCAGGCTGACCGAAGCGGACATGTTGGCATCATCGTCATCGGGGAAGGTGACTTTAGCCGGCAATCCACGATTCACCCAGACCCGTAACCGCGCCGATCCATTGCGGAACAAAACCCGGGGTAGTGTCCCGGTAGTGTCCCTCATCCCTCTCTCCCAGGGTTCCGAATACCGCATCCGTGCCAGCTTAGCGATGCTTTTTGACGGGAACGGACTTCTTCACAGGATGCGACTTCTTGACCGGTTCTGCCTTTTTGTGCGTCTTGGCGGCCGGCTTCACCGGCGCCTTCCTGACGTGGCCGGCGCTCTTTACCGCGTGCTTCACCACCGGCGCCGCCTTCACGGGGGGCTTCTTCACCGCCTTCGCGGGTTTGGCTGTTTTTGCAGGCAGAGCCTTAGAAACGACCCCTTTGGCCGGAGCCGCTTTCATGGGAACGGATTTCATGGGCAATGCCTTCTTGCCCCCGACCGGCGCCGGTACAGGCGCAGGCGGCACTACCGGCTTGGCCGGCTTCGCCATGACATGCACCTTATCCGGCTTGCTGGGTGCAACCACGTGCAGCGTCGGACTTGAGGTTGTTTTTGCCGCCGCCGGCGCCTTGGCAGGCTTTGGCTCAGCCTTCGCCGGAGCCGCTGCACTCTTCCTGGCCGGCGGTGGCGGGCCGTCTTCCAGGTTGTCTTCCAGACTATCTTCGTCGTCATCGGCCTCGTCGGGCACGTCTTCCTCGTCGAGGTCGACCGGCTCGCCATCAAACGCGGCTTCCTCAGCAATCTTGGCTTTCGGCTCCGCGGACTTTTTGGAGCCGCGCGTCCGGCGTACCGTTACCGGAGGTGGTGGCGCCGGCGGCGAATAGGGGGCGAGGAACGCGCGCAGCTGTTCCTCCGTCTCCAACTTGCCGTCGATCGTCCCCAGAAACAACCCGGAAATCATCTCGTCATAACCCGGTACTTCGGGCGTTATGCGCATCTCCTGAAACAGCGCGTGAGGAATCTTCTGCCGCGCCTCCGGCCACACCGTAAAGAAGTTCTTGTACTTCGCCTGAATCGCCGGGTTCTTCGACGTTAGCCCAAGCCACAGCACGGCCTGGGGATCGGCCGAAGTAAACAGCTTCCACGTGGCTGAGGGCGTCGACGCCTCCTTACCGCTCAGTTGTTTGTTGAATTCCTTGGCTGCCTGATCCAGGTTGTTCCACTCTTCCACAAAGCCGGGGCGGACAAACGAAGCTTTAAGCGCAGCCAAATCTTTAGGGGATAGCTTTGCCGTGAGATAGTGCACCGAAGCTGCAGAAATATCAGGGTTTACGCCCTGCATCTGGAGCTGGGTGACCAGCTTGCGCATCTCCTCCAGGGCGGCGGCATCGGCCGCAGCCGTGGTCCAGGCGGGGAACAGGAACTGCATCCATCCCTGGGCTTCCATCGCTGCCAGCACCTTGAGGCCATCTTCTTCATGGCCTATCTCTTCCAACTCGTATCCCCGCAGATGGGGGGCGAGGGCCTCGATCGACTTTTCTTCCTTGGCGTTCTGGAAACGGGTTTGGGTGCGCTCGTCCATCTCCCAGCCCAGGCGTGCCGCCAGGCGGGTAGCCCGCAGTAATCGAGCGGGATCCTCGATAAAGCCGTAGTTGCTCACCAGGCGCAAATGCCGCGATTCGATATCCGCGACGCCGTTGAGCGGGTCCATCAGCAAGCCGTAAGAGTGCTCGTTGAGCGACAGGGCCATGGCGTTGGCGGTAAAGTCACGGCGGCGCAGGTCCTCTAAAATCGTATCCCAGTGGTAGACGGGCTTACCCGGCTTGGGGTATTCCTCGCGGCGCGCGCTCGAGATCTCCACCGTGACTCCGACCGGAAAACGAAAAAACAGGGTTCGCGAAGGTTCGTGTTCGCCCCATAGCTTGCCACCTGCTTTCTCCAGCGCTTTCTTTAACTTGAGAGCATTTCCCTGAACGGTTACATCCAGATCGAAGACGGGGGAACCGCTGGTCAGGTCGCGAACGGCGCCACCGGCTAGAAACACCGTCATCCCCGCTTCACGGGCCGCTGCACGAATGTGCTCCAAGGCGTTCCGCTGATGCAGGGAAAGTCGGTTTTTGAGGAGATATATATAGTCGGGCATGCCTTTAAGTCCGGCTCCGGGCGCCACTCAGATTGCGGCTAACATTCGTCAATTGAACACCTTAGCGGCCGACCCACGCTACGCACAAACACCTAAGTTAGCATACCGGGGATGCGCTTGGCTACTGGCTTGCACAGTTTGCGATGCGTTCTGTTGCACGATTCCCGGTGCGGGTCCAGAAGGGGTCATGCGACAATCCAGCCGAGGGACGCACGGGCATGCCGGTCAGCCGGAAAAAGGTCATCGTACGAAAGTTTAGCCGGGACTGGCTTTCCGGGTACCTGCCTTCGTCCGGGTTCGTGCATGAGGAACAGATCGAGTTGCTGGACCTGGGAGGGAAATTGCTCTCCGTCTCGCTCGAAGAGGTGAAATGGATCTGCTACGTGCGCGATTTTCAATCAGGGGACGCGCAGCAGCCGGAGCGTTTGCTCCGCAAGACGTTTGTGACCCGGCCACGAAGCCAGGGGCTTTGGGTGCGGGCCCGCCTGAAAGACAACGACACGCTTGAAGGGCTGGCGCAGAACGATGTCACCCTGCTGGAGGGGCTGTTTCTTGCTCCTCCGGATACGCGGTCGAATACGCAGCGGATTTTTCTTCCCCGCCAGGCAGTGGCTGAACTGGAGGTGCTGGCGGTGATCAAGACCGGGTCGCGGCGCGGGGCGGCAGAGACGGTGCAGGAAAGCTTGTTCAAAGCGGTTGAGAGCCCGGGAGGTTCGGGAGGAGAGCCGTGATTATTTGTCGGTTTCTGAAGGGCACGGGCTAACGAGGCTGCGGAAAATCGCCCCCAAACAATGAGGGTCAGCCGTGCCGGATCAAAGTTCAAAATCTCCGGGCTTTAAAGCCGGGCGATGGGTAGCGTAATTTTGGCAGGGCTAAACCCGTGCCATTCGGGTAGCGTTTCCGCAGCCGCTAGGGCCCCTCCCCTTCAGGAACTGAATTTCTTCCGCACCCTCCGGACCTCGAACCCTTCACGAAGCAATGCAGGCTGTCCGGTAGAATGCCGGGATGAAGCTTGCTGAGCTCGCTCGTCTTCTTGGCGCCACCTGCCATGGCGATGAGGAGCAGGAAATATCCGGGGTTGCGGGGATTGAAACCGCGGGTCCCGGCCAGTTGACGTTTGTAGCTAACCCGAAATACACGCCTTTTGCCCGCACCACTCGAGCCGGTGCGGTTTTGGTGACCGAGGATTTTGAGCCGATCGCCGCCGCTACCCTGCGGACAGCGAATCCCTACCTGGCGTTTGCCCGGGCAATCGATCTCTTCCATCCGCCGCCGGTCTATGCTCCGGGCATTCACCCGACCGCGGTCATCGACCCGAGCGCGACCATCGGCGCCAACGTCCATCTGGGTGCGTATGTCGTGGTTGGCGCCGGGGCGGTCATTGGCCAGGGCTGCGTGCTGTTGCCGCATGTGGTGGTTTATCCCCAGGTGGAAATGGGCAGAGACTGCCTGCTGCACGCCCACGCGGTGGTGCGCGAGGGGTGCAAACTCGGCGATGAGGTCATTTTGCAGAACGGCGCAGTGGTCGGGTCAGATGGTTTCGGCTTCGCCAAAGAAGATGGCGGCACGTGGCACAAAATCCCCCAGAGTGGCGCGGTGCTTTTGGGCGATCGAGTCGAGATTCAGACGAATTCCTGCATTGACCGGGCAAGTATCGGGAACACCGAGATTGCCAGCGGAACGAAGGTCGATAACCTGGTGCAGGTGGGGCACGGCTCCAGGGTCGGGGACAATACCCTGTTGTGTGCCCAGGTGGGGTTAGCGGGTTCGTCAGGGGTGGGCAAGAACGTTGTGCTGGCCGGCCAGGTTGGGGTGGTAGGCCATAGTTTTATCGGAGATGGGGTGGTGGTCACGGCGCAATCCGGGGTTCCCGGGGATGTGGCCCCGGGCAGCGTCATCAGCGGGTCACCGGCATTTGAACATCGCGCCTGGATGCGTAGCATTGCTGCCTTTCGACGCTTGCCCGAGGTGGTCAAAAAGGTGAACAAGAAGCCGTAGATGCAGCTCGTTGCTGCAAACAGGCATCCAATCTCAGTCGCAACGGAAGGAACGATTTTGCACCTGGTCGAAAACCCTATCCATGTTTTGCTTCTGGACGATGATCCGGAAAGTTTATTACTGCGGGCGGCCATCCTGCGCAAGCACGGTTACGTGACCGACACGGCGGCAACCGTCGCAGAGGCGGAGAAACTGATTCACAAGATTGATATAGCGGTGCTCGACTACCATCTGGGCGAGGGGCAGTTCGGTACTGATGTGGCGGATATCCTGCGCGGCCGGCGGCCCGAGGTCCCGATCATCATTCTCTCCGCTACCCTCGAGCATCGCTTTGGCGGGGTCGAGGACATGCACCTGCTCAAGGGCTATAGCTCAGTCGATGATTTGATCGCCGCCTTGCGGTCGTTCGAGGCCAAGCACCGCGGCAAACCCGTGGTGGTGGATGCCCGGGACTTTTTCTACTCCCGCATCAGCATGGCGATCGGCGAGGACGTAGTGCTGGAGATTCTCGATGGCGCCGGACAGTGGATGTATGTGAATGAGTCTTGCGCAAAACTCCTGGAAAGGCCGCGGGATTGGTTCCCGGGGAAAAATATGTTTCAGGAGATGCCTGATCTGGCTGCGGACTGGCAGGGCATTTTGCGCACGGTCGCAGAAAAACGGGAGACTTATATCGATCGCACCTACCGCGGATTATTGAATTTGCCGCGCAAAGGTGAGGAGTGGGTTTGGAACGTGCTGGCATTTCCGCTGACCTTGCATAACAACGAAACCGGCGTGGTGTTGACCGCTCGTATTCTTGAGCGCAAGAGTTTGTTGTAGGTTTCTTACGGTCGAGCGGCACTCGCGTTTGAAAGAGGACTGAATTGGCTCGTTGGCTGCTGCTAGCGCTGTGCGTAGGAATGGCGGGGTGCAAATCCCGTTTTGTTGAAGTGACCATCGCTAACCATGGGCCAGCGATGCATGTGATGGAGTTCGATTACCCCAGCGCCAGCTTTGGCGCAAATGTGCTGGCCACCGGCGCTCAGTATCACTACCGCTTCAAAGTGCAGGGGCCTGGCTCCCTATCGCTGCAATATGAGGACGCGGCGGGAAAGACCCACACCGCAGCCGGCCCAAAAGTCGAACTCGGTGATCAGGGTTCACTGCTGGTCAACGTCGATCCCGCCGGCGCGGTGACGTGGACCAGCACCATGACCGATCCTAAATAAAAACCTTATCTCACCACCGATTGAAACAGACTCGATTGCAGCAGGCTCGAGAACTGGCTGTCGGAAGAAGCGAAACGCACGTCCAGTGTGCCACCGCTCGAGTTGATGGTGGTGTTGTCGATCGCTTCTTTCTCGGCCGGCGTGCCACTCACCTTCTTGTAAAGGGCGGCGGCATTCAGCAACGACGACATGGTCGCGGCAGAGATGGTGTCGGGCGTCATCACGTCGAGCGAGAACTTGACGCCATTGTCGAAGCTCATGGAATAACGGGAGCTCAACAAGCGCTTCTTTACCGTGTCGAAGTCGGTCAACTGGGAAGCGTCGCCCAAAACCGACCGCATCATGGTCTGCGTGCCTTCCTGGTCGAGCACGCTCCACACGGCGTCGCTGTCGACCGAGGCCATCTGGTCGAGCAAAGGCTTGTTATTCAGAAAGCTCGGCGCTAAGCCATCGCGTGCGTCCAGCGCGGATTTGAGCGCATCCGTCTGGCCAAAGACCATGGTCGTGGGATTCAGGAAAACCACCTGCATGCCCGACTGGCCCATGGGGTAAACACGGTTGTCGCGGTAGACGAGCGGCTTGACCTTGCGCTTCTTGAAGTTGGCCAGAATGTCGACCAGCGAGTACTGACCCTGCGCCAGCCCGACGATCCGGGTGTTGCCTCCCATGCGGAAGGATGCGAAGGCTAATTCTTCTATGTCGTGGTTCTCGTCCAGGCCCGAAGTGCGCAGCGCTTCTTCCAGTTGCTTGAGCTCAGGCGGAAGTACACGCGCCTTGAGATCCATCGCAGCCTGCGAATTTTGCATGGCGTGATAGTCGACCACAATAAGTTGCTGCACGTCCTTGGGAATCGCAGCGCGCGCATCCTGCGTCAGCTGCGCGGCCGTGGCGGGCAACGCCAACGCAACCGCGAGTGCTGCGATCGCACCCGTTTGTATCTGTCTGGTGAATTGAATCAATGGGTCTTCCTTCCCTGGGGCCCTACACTTCTATCTTATGCTTTAATAAGCGGCGCCGGGCCATGCCAGTGGTTGCCTGAGCCGGCGTTCGAGGATTCTCTCCTCTGGCTTGAACCCGTTTATAAGACGCACCCACTCACTATCACGCTCAAAGGCATCTTCTGGAAGTAGCCCTATGAGTTCTGCGTCTACAACCTTAGTGCCATGGGTGGCCGCCAGGCGGTTCACCGCGGCAAAGGCGTGGCCTACAGAAGTCTGGCGAAAATCTGTAATGTTGAGCGAAATCTGGGCCCTTCCCTGGGCCAGCACTCCCATCGCCTTAACCCCTGCCAGCCCGCCATTGGAGGCCCTGAGCGCGCGCGCAATCGCACGCGCGGCCGTGACATCCGGCCGCTCCAGATACAGGTTGTAGGCAATCAGAAATTTGCGCGCGCCGACCGCGCTGGCTCCCGCGGTCGTGTGGAGTTCAGGTCCTCCCAAATCGGGACGACGTGCCGCATCCCGCAACACCTGCTCGCGCAAACCTTCAAATTGCCCCTGCCGCACCTGTTCGAGCAGCGCCCGGTCCGGACGCGAGGCGGCGGCCTCGTAAAAGTAAATGGGGATGCTGTGCCGCTTCCAGATCTCAAGCCCGGCCTGGCGGGCGAAGATGGCGCAGTGCGCCAGCGTCATCCCGGCAATGGGAACGAACGGGATAACGTCGGTGGCGCCGATGCGCGGGTGCACCCCGCGCTGCGCGGTCAGGTCGATAAGCTCAGCGGCTTTGCCGGCGGCGCGCACCGCGGCCTCCACCACGGCCAGAGGTGGGCCCGCGATGGTGACGACCGAGCGGTTATGGTCGCTGTCCATGGACCAGTCAAGCAGGGAGACACCCGGCACCCGCATGGCGTCCACGATGGCCAATACTTTACTGCGATCGCCGCCCTCGGAGAAGTTGGGCACGCACTCCATGACGGCTTCGTTCATAACCCTGCCCACAGTCTGCTATTTCCACCACGAGTATCCGATGGAAAGCTGAACGCTGGCGTTGACACCGGGATTGGAATCACCCATGCTGGCGTTCGAAATGTGCACCGCGTTGGCCGCAAACGTGATCGACTGCCGCGGGCCTATGAAATAGTGCACGCCCAACCCGAATTGCGGCGTGTAGTTGAACACGCTGGTGCCAAGATGCTTCGGGATCGGGTAGGGGCCGACCGGAGGAAACTTGTGATCGGTCCAGATCAGGCCGCCCGCGCCCTGAATCCACGGCGAAAAACGACCGCGGCTGCGCAGGTTCCAGCGCAGAATGTCCGGCGTGATGCTAACCCCGGTGTAGGTGCCGCCGGTGGGGAACAAGTTGCTGCAGGTGAGCGGTCCGCCCGGTTGCTGATAACAGTTCGCGCGCAGGTACTTCGGCGTGTATGCCTGCCACAGCGGGATGATGTCCGCGGCCAGCTCAAACTGTCCCCGCAGGATCCCTTTACCGATGGGGTCGGTCAGCACCTTCCCAGCGTGCAAACCGGCCCAGAAAAACTTATACGTGTCGCGGTTACCAGTGCCCACGCCGCCGTTGACAAAGGCGCCGTACTCCCAGGGCTTGCCCGCCAGAAGACTGTCAATGGGCGGCGGCGGGACTACGGAGGTACTGTCCTGGGCGGCGCCGGTCGGCGGTAGCAAAAACGCCAGAACCGTGCCAAAGACCAGAAGGGCGGCAATGCGCTTGCGGACGACGGCCATTGTGCTTGAAATAACGATGCTTCCCTTCCTTGGAGAGCGGAGCCAGTGTGTGCGCGAGGGATGCACCCGGTGCGATTGCGTTAGCCGGCGACGGCTTCGTACTGTGAGGCGTCCATATCGAGATTCGAGTAAACGTTCTGCACGTCGTCCAGGTCTTCCAGCACTTCCAGCAGCCGCACCATCTGGCTGGCAGCGCTGCCCTCAAGCTTGGTGTAGGTCGACGCAATCATGGTGATCTCAGAGTGCGCCGTCTCCACCTTCGCGGCCTTGATCGCGTTGACCACCGATTCATAAGAGGAAGGGTCGGTCAGAATCTCCCAGGTATCGCCCACGTCGTTCAGGTCGTCTCCGCCCGCGTCGAGCACAATGTTCATGAGTTTGTCTTCGTCGGCGGCAGTTTTAGGAATGGCGATCAGACCCTTCTTGGCAAACATGAAGCGGACAGAATTGGGCTCGCCCAGGTTGCCCCCGTTCTTGGAAAAAGCGTGGCGAACTTCGCTGACCGTGCGGTTGCGGTTGTCGGTGGTGGTTTCGACGATCAGCGCGACGCCGCCGGGTCCGTAGCCCTCGAAGGCGATTTCTTCATAGATCGCGCCGGGCAGCTCGCCCGTGCCCCGCTGGATCGCGCGCTTGATGTTGTCCTGCGGCATGTTTTCCGCCTTGGCGTCGGCGATGGCGCCGCGCAGCCGGGGATTGCCGTCAGGGTCGCCCCCACCCTGGCGCGTGGCCATGGTGATTTCCCGGATCAGGCGCGTGAAAATCTTGCCCCGCTTGGCGTCGGTGGCGCCCTTTTTGTGCTTGATGGTGGCCCATTTAGAGTGGCCGGACATGGTTACCTCTACTGCCTTGGAGAAGGCTGGTGATACCGCAGATCCTGCTTCCGGACTCGCGGCGAAAGGCGAGTATAGCACGCAGGTTGGGGCCTTTGTCTGAGCCTTAGTTGGGTTACACACGAGGAAGCGGTGCACAGCAGTTGCCACTAAAACTGGACGGGGGCCTTAGCAAGAGTGGGCGAGCCTACCTCGGCACCCCCAGCAGGAGTCAGCCAACCTCTGCCCCCCAGCAAAAGTGATCCAATCCTCTGCACCCCCAACAAAAGTGAGGTGGGCTAAGTTTTCGGCCGGCGGAAGGCGTAAACGACGGCCAGCAGAGGCGGGGCCAACAGGATTCCCCAGAAGGGGATGACGATGCCCAGCACGATGGGCGCCAGGATCGAGGCCCAGATAGGCACCCGCGTCACCTTTTTCATGATCAGCGGTTGCAGCGCTAACTGATCGACCACCACAATCACCGCGTACAGGCCCAGCAAAAGGCACAGCCGGTACATGCTGGGCTGGCTCACCAGGATCGAGAACGCCGGCCCCAGTAGGGCAATCATGCCGCCGAAATTCGGGACCAGGGTCATAAGGGCCGCGACCAGGGCCCAAATCGGCGCCAGCGGCACACGCAGAAGCGATAGCCCGATCAGCCACAGGACGCCCACGCACAGGCCCTCGATGGTCGCGGCACGCCACCAATTCACCAGCGCTTTGCCGGCAGTGCGCAGGTGTTGCACACCTGTGGAAGCGCGACTTTGTTCTTCGCCTGCCATCGTCTTTGCCCCCAAGATACTCTGCTAGCCTAGAACTATGAAATTCGGCGTGCTGGTGTTTCCTGGTTCCAATTGTGACCACGACGCGTATCACGTGGTGCATAAGATCGCTGAGCAACCGGTGACGTTTCTGTGGCACGAGTCAGAAGATCTCGAGAATTGCGATGTCATCCTGGTGCCGGGCGGCTTCGCCTATGGGGACTACCTGCGCACCGGCGCGATTGCGCGCTTCTCCCCGGTCATGCAGTCGGTGAAGAAGTTTGCCGCGAGTGGCGGCCTGGTCATGGGCATCTGCAATGGCTTCCAGATTCTGTGCGAGAGCGGTATGCTGCCCGGTGCCCTGCTGCGCAACGCCGGGCTACGCTATATCTGCAAGCAGGTCTACCTGCGCACCGAGACCACCCACAGCCCGTTTACTCAGGCGCTGCGCCAGGGCCAGGTATTGCAAATCCCGATCGGACATATGGAGGGCAACTATTTTTGCGAGCCGGACACGCTGGCGGAACTGGAACGCGGCCACCGTATCGCGTTCCGTTATTGCACACCTGAGGGTGAGGTAACCTCCGCCGCCAACCCCAATGGCTCCCTTAGTGGCATTGCGGGGGTGCTCAGCGAGGGCCACAATGTGCTTGGGATGATGCCTCATCCTGACCGCTCCAGCGAGTCGCTGCTCGGCTCGTCGGACGGCTTTCTGCTATTTGGTTCACTCGTCAGCGCCATGACAGGGCAATGACGAGGTTGGTTAAGTCAGGGATTTCATGATTGATATTCACCACCACCTGTTATTTGGCCTGGATGACGGTCCGAGCGACATCGAAATTTCGGCAGCCATGGCCGAAATGTCTGCGAAGAATGGGGTCACACACATCGTGTGCACGCCCCATTCCAGCGAACAATTCAAGTTCGATCCGGCCTTGAACCTGGAACGGCTGGGGATGATCCAGGAAAGACTGGGTGACCGTGTTTCGCTCGGCCTCGGCTGCGATTTCCACCTGATGTTCGACAACATTGAGGATGCCATCGCCCACCCGGGAAAGTATTCCATCAATGGCAAGCAGTATCTGCTGGTAGAGTTTCCCGATCACGGGATCTCGCAGAACATGAAAGAGATTTTCTTCCGCCTGGGCACGGCCGGGCTTACCTCGATCATCACCCATCCGGAACGGAATCCGTTGCTGGCGCGCAATCCAGAACGCATGGCCGAGTGGCTGCGCGGGGGTTGCTATATCCAGATTACGGCGGCTTCACTGACCGGCCGCTTCGGGAAAATCGCGCAGCGGGTCTCCCATGAATTGCTGCGCCGCAACTGGGTGAACTTCATTGCCACCGACGCTCATGACCTTACCTCGCGGCCCCCCATGCTGCGCGACGCGTATGAGTTAGTAGCGGGTAAGTATGGCGTCGAAACGGCGGATCGCTTGTGTGTGCACAATCCGCGCGCGGCCTATTTTGGCGAGCCGTTGCCCGCCCAGCCGGAACCGGAAGGCCTGCATCCGGAGCTCGATCCCAAGCAATCTTCTGGATTGCTAAGCAAAATGTTCGGCTGGTAGTTCCGAGTGGGTTTGTTCCTGAAGGGTACAGGCTTGAAGGGTACAGGCTTGAAGGGTACGGGCTTCAGCCCGTACATCATGAAACAAAACGATCGGCTTTAGCCGCTGAGGGCTATTCTGCCGCCTGAGTACGCAGCCCTCAGGGCCTAAAGGCCACTTACTTTGCTTGTTTACGTACGGGCTGAAGCCCGTACCCTTCAACCCGGGCTCCCGCTTACAGCCCCAGGCCGCCATCCACACCCAGAATCTGCCCGGTAATGAAATGCGGTCCCTGAGCAAAAAACAAAACCGCCTCCGCCACATCGTTGGGCGTGCCGTTACGCTGCATCGGCGTCTTGGTGGCAAAGTGCTCGTACGCCGGATCCACTTCCCCATTCACCACCATGCCAGGCGCAACACAGTTCACGCTGATTTCCGGCGCGAAGGCCTTGGCCATCGTCTGGGTAAGCATGTGCAGCGCGGCCTTTGAGGTGCAGTAGTGGCCATGCGTAGGCCAGGGATGCAGCCCGCCTAACGAGCCAATATTGATAATCCGGCCCTTGGCTTTGTGCAGATAGGGATAGGCCGCCTGCGCCATCAGAAACGGCCCGCGGGTGTTGGTTTCGAACATCTGATCCCACTGCGCAATCGTGATCGATTGCAGAACGGCTGTTTCAAACAACCCCGCATTGTTGACCAGGATATCGAGCCCGCCAAAGTGCTCCGCCACCGCGGCTACAGCGGCCTGTACACTCTCCAGGCGGCGCACATCGCACTCCACCGCCATGGCCCGAATCTTCAGCTTCTGCAGAGCGGCCACAGTCGCCTCGGCTTCTGCCTGCGAGCCCCGGTAAGTGATGGCGACGTCGGCTCCCGCCGTTGCCAGGCCCAGAGCCAAAGACCGGCCAATTCGCTTGGCGGCGCCGGTGACCAGAACGGTCTTGTTGTGCAGGGTTTGCAATGCCTTATTGAGGAAGAGGGGTTTGGGAAGAAGGCTTGGCCGCGGTCGATTCGCCTTTGGGAGCGGTGGTGCTGGTGCTGGTGCCGTGGCCTTTGCCATAAAGCGAATATTGCTCGCTTGGCCGCTTCATTTTGACCACGATCTCTTTGCTGTCACTGTCGATCT
This sequence comes from uncultured Acidobacteriaceae bacterium, assembly GCA_963834445.1. Taxonomy (GTDB): domain Bacteria; phylum Acidobacteriota; class Terriglobia; order Terriglobales; family Acidobacteriaceae; genus PALSA-350. Next base: position 2,640 of record CAWIBU010000007.1, on the reverse strand, counting down.
TGTAGTCTTCCCCATAGGTCTTCCAGCCGTCGGCAATGACCTGCAGCCGAACCGTGTCGCCAATCGGAATCACGTCGATCGTCACCTTGCCGTCTTCATCACTTTTGAGCTCGAGCGCGCCCTTATCCTTGTCCCCTTCCATCGGGTGAAACACCACAGCCGCGTTGGGGATGGGTTTGCCGTTGGTCGAACGCACCACCGTCACCTTGATGGTGGAAGTGGCCGGCGGAGGGGTGTACTTGCGCTGGTGCTGGAATGCCAGGGCTAACGAAGTCACTCCGAAGCAAAGGATGGCAGCCAAAAGCCTGCGGTAAAACGGGACGCCCATGGCAGGAAGTATAGATGATTTCATCTTGTCTTAATACTTGAGCGAGTTTCACTCACATTTAGGGCCCCAAAGCCTTGACAGGGGGTGGTGCGCTGACTATCTTAGCAATTGAAGGGCGAGAGTGCTAACGCCTCGCAAACGCTCTAAGGAGAAGTAAATCAATGCCAACTGCAACCGCAGCAACCGTAGCTACCAGCTTTACACCACTTCACGACCGGATTCTTGTACGTCGCGTTGAAGAGGGCGAATCGATTCGGGGTGGCATCATCATCCCTGACACAGCCAAGGAAAAGCCCCAGGAGGGTGAAGTCATCTCCGTGGGCAAGGGTAAGTCGAACGACGAAGGCAAGGTCTTCCCGCTCGATGTCAAGGCCGGCGACAGCATCCTGTTCGGCAAGTATTCGGGAACCGAGATCAAGATCGATGGCGAGGAATTCCTCATTATGCGTGAGGAAGAAGTACTCGGCATTCTCAAGAAGAAATAAGCGCATCGCGGCTAAGCCGGTTGCGCTTTTTTGCTGCGTTTTTTGCTGCCTTCAGGGCGGCGCACTTAGGTTACGCACTTAGGTTAGAGGAGAAATAGAATGGCAAAGCAAATTCTGCACGGAGAAGATTCTCGGCAAGCAATTCTGCGCGGCGTGAACACGCTCGCCGACGCGGTGAAGGTGACCCTGGGCCCCAAGGGCCGCAATGTGGTCATTGAGAAGAAGTTTGGTTCGCCCACCATCACCAAAGACGGTGTAACGGTGGCCAAGGAAATCGAACTCAGGGACTCGCTCGAAAACATGGGCGCGCAAATGGTTCGCGAAGTTGCATCGAAGACCTCAGACGTGGCCGGTGACGGCACCACGACGGCGACGGTTCTGGCTCAGGCGATTTATCGCGAGGGTGTCAAGACGGTTGCTGCCGGCGCCAACCCGATGGCTCTGAAGCGCGGCATCGACAAAGCGGTTGAGGCCGTTGTCGGCAAGCGGGATGAGCATGGCGTAGTGGTCGGCGGCGCGCTCGAGAAGTTCTCGAAGCCGGTGACCGGCGAGATGATTGCCCAGGTAGGCACCATTTCCGCCAACAGCGACGCCACCATTGGCAACATCATTGCCGAAGCCATGAAGAAGGTCGGCAAGGATGGTGTGATCACGGTCGAAGAGTCGAAGACGCTCGAGACCCAGCTGGAAGTGGTCGAAGGCATGCAGTTTGACCGCGGCTATCTGAGCCCTTACTTCGTCACCGATCCGGATCGCATGGAAGTATCGCTCGAAGAGCCTTACATCCTGATCCACGAGAAGAAGATCAGCTCGATGAAGGATCTGCTGCCCTTGTTAGAGCAGGTTGCCCGCAATGGCAAGCCCCTGGTCATCATTGCTGAGGACGTAGACGGCGAAGCGTTGGCGACCCTGGTGGTCAACAAGCTGCGTGGCACGCTGAATGTGGCAGCCGTTAAGGCTCCTGGCTTTGGCGATCGCCGCAAGGCCATGCTCGAAGACATCGCCAAGCTGACCGGCGGCAACGCCATCACCGAAGACCTCGGCATCAAGCTCGAGAACGTCAAGGTGGAAGACCTGGGCCGTGCCAAGCGTGTGACCATTGACAAAGACAACACCACGATCGTCGAGGGCCGCGGCGACGCGAAGGCCATCGAAGGCCGGGTGAAGGAAATTCGCAGCCAGGTGGAGAAGACTACCTCTGACTACGATCGTGAGAAGCTGCAGGAGCGTCTTGCCAAGTTGGTTGGCGGCGTTGCGGTGATCAAGGTGGGTGCGGCAACCGAGACCGAGATGAAGGAGAAAAAGGCTCGCGTTGAGGATGCCATGCACGCCACCCGTGCGGCTGTCGAGGAAGGGATTGTCCCCGGCGGTGGTGTGGCTCTGCTTCGTTCGGCCAAGGATGTGGACGATCTCATCAAGAAGCTCGAAGGGGACGAGAAGATCGGTGCCACCATCGTTCGTCGCGCCCTGGAAGAGCCTCTTCGTCAGATCGTAGGCAATGCTGGTGAGGAAGGTGCTGTGATCGTAGGCAAGATCAACGAGAACAAGAACCCTCACTTCGGCTACAACGCAGGCACCAATCAGTACGAAGATCTGGTTGAGGCCGGTGTGATCGATCCGACCAAGGTGACCCGCACTGCTCTGCAGAATGCGGCTTCGATTGCCGGTCTGATGTTGACGACCGAAGCAATGGTGGCCGACATCCCTGAGCCGAAGCAGTCTGCTCCGGCTGGCGGCGGTCATGGTGGCGGCGGTATGGGCGACATGTACTAAACACAACCCTATTACCAAAGAGGCCACCCGCAAGGGTGGCCTCTTTTTTGTTGG
>CAWIBU010000006.1:0-74585 GCA_963834445.1 uncultured Acidobacteriaceae bacterium | reverse complement strand
GTTTCGCGGTCAGCAGGATGATGTGGATGTGGCTTAGTCCGAGTTCCTTCTTAACCGCGTAACACACATCGAATCCGTTCTTCTTCGGCATCATCACGTCCAGCAGCACCAGATTCGGCTGCTCGGCGCGGATCGTCTCCAGCGCATCTTCGCCGTTGCTCGCCGTCAGCAGCTCCACCCCTTCATCCTCCAGATCTTCGAGGGTTTGCTGGATCAGGGTGCGCAAATGGGGCTCATCGTCAACGATCAGGATCTTCATAATTGTTCACTGGTAGATCAGGAAAAGAACGTTCTCCATCCCCTTCTCAAAACGCAGCGACCGAACCGCTTCGTCGCTTGAGAGCAGCGAATTCAGGATGATGATGTCCGGCTTGGAAACCACGGCCTTCGCCACCAGCTCCGACCCGTTCGACTCCACCACCTGATAGCCGCGCGCCTCCAGCACGTCCGTCAGCGTCCGAACCGTCGAAGCATCCTCGTCCACGACCATCACTTTCTTCTTCGACTTTCCCTGGTCGAGCAGCGCATCCACTTCGTGGAAGAGGTTCGCCGTGTCGATCGGCTTCGTCAGATAACGATCCACACCCAGCCGGAAACCGCGCTCCTTGTCCTCGACGATCGACAGGATGATGATCGGAATATCCATCGTCGCCGGATCGTTTTTGAGCACCGCAGCCACATCGAAGCCGTTCATCTCCGGCATCATCACATCCAGAATCACCAGCCCCGGCGTCTCTTCCCGAATCAGCGTCAGCGCCTTGCGTCCGTCTTCCGCGAGCCGCACCGCATAGCCCGCCTCGGTCAGCTCCTGCTGCAGCAGCGAGCGGATATTCGGATCGTCATCCACCACCAGGACCGACTTATTTCTGGATTGTGTCGACACCTTCTCGCGCAGCTGCGCCACCAGCGATTCAATATCCACCGAGCGCCGCTTGGGCAGCAGCTCCAGCTGCGCCGATTTTCCCGCCAGCGGCAGCGTGAACGAGAACGTGCTGCCCTCGCCCGGCGCGCTTTCCACCCATATGCGGCCGTCGTGGTACTCCACGATCTCTTTGCAAATCGGCAGCCCCAGCCCGGTGCCCTTCGGCTTGTCCGTCAGCGTGTCGCCCACCTGCTTGAATTTTTCGAAGACCTTCGGCTGATCCGCCGGAGCGATCCCGATCCCCGAATCCTTCACACTCACCACCAGCTCCCCATCGCCCATCCGCGCGCCGCACGTCACCGAACCCGCATCGGTGAACTTCACCGCGTTCGAAATCAGATTGATCACCACCTGGATCAGGCGATCCTGATCTCCGGTAATCGACGGCAGATCCGGCTCGATCCCGCGAACCAGCTTCAGCTTCTTCGCCTCGAACAGCGAGGCCGTCGCCGCCGTCGCGCGCTCGATCACATCCGGCACGAACACCGTGCTCATATTCCAGGTGAATTTCCCCGCCTCGATCTTCGCCAGATCCAGCACGTCGTCGATCAGCTTCGTCAGCCGCTCGCCCTCGCTCACCACGACGTCCAGATTCTCGATCACCTGCTTCTTCGCCTGCTGCACCTTGCGGTCGTCTTCAGGAATCAGCGGGAACAGCCGCTCCTCCAGCCTTCGCCGGATGATCTTCGCGAATCCCAGTACCGAAGTCAGCGGTGTCCGCAGCTCGTGGCTCACCGTCGAGAGGAAGGAACTCTTCGCCGCGTCCGCCTCCTCCGCCGCCGCGCGTGCCTGGCGCGCATCGTCGAACAGCTTCGCGTTGTAGAACGCTACGCCGACCGCCGACGCGATCGTCGACAGCAGCCGCTGATCGCCTTCCGTAAACCGCCCTTCCTGATCGGTCGACTGCACGCTGATCACGCCGATCGTCTGGCCGCCCGAATGAATCGGCACGCCCAGATACGAAGCGGTCGCGCGGCCCATCTGCTCGATCCCCATCTTCGCGCGGTTCGCATCCATATCCTCGTTGATCAGCAGAGGCTGCCCGCTCCGGATGATCTGCGATGTCAGCCCCGCGCCAAAGGGCCGCGACGGCGCATCCTCGCCCCACGTATACGGAAAGTGCAGCATCATCGTCGCCCTGTCCAGGATAGACAGGTAAACAATCGGCGCATGAAAAACGTCCCGCACCTGATCGCCCACAAACTGAATCAGCCTGTCCCGGTCCAGCTGGCTGGCCAGGGCCTGCGTGATGCGATTGATGGTGATCAGCTCCGCCGCCCGCTGGTTGATCACCCCGTACGCATTCGCGTTGTCGAGCGCAATCGTCGTGTAGGCTGCCAGGTTTTCCAGCAGGCTCAGATGCTGCTCGGTGTATGCGTTTTTCCTGAAGCTCTGAATGCTGAGCGCGCCCAGCACGCGGTCCTGTGCGATGAGCGGCAGGTAAATCATCGAGGACGGAGGTTGCGCCCTGCTGCCGTCCTCCAGAACCCGCGTCCCGTGCTCATAAACCGAAATGTATTTCGAATATTCTGTCGCGACGTCGTTCAGCAAAATCGGCTGCCGATGATCGATACACCAGACCGCGAACTGATTCTTATCCTCAGTGCTGCGCGTGTAGGGCGCATAACGGACGCCGTTCTCGATTGCCAGGCTGTACTCGATCAGCCGCTGCTCCGGGCGGTACAGCCCAACGCCGAAGATGCTGGCGTCCACAATCTGGTTCACGCGCTCGTACAGCTTGAACAGGATCGTATTCAGGTCGAGCGACGCGGTAATCTCCCGCCCAATGTCGCTCAGCAGCTCGATGCTTTCCTTCTGCGCCGAAATCTCCGCGGCCTGCGCGCGAATCTCCTGGGTGCGCTCGCTCACCGTCGCTTCGAGCGCCTTCGCCTGCGCTTCCAGTTCTTCGGTCCGCCGCCGCGCCTTCGCTCGCTCGTAGCGGATGATCGCTCGCCAGGTCGCGATCGTGACCAGCAGGAACAGCAGCCCATAGATCACATAGGCAAGCGTCGAGCGATACCACGGCGCCAGAATCGTGAAAGCGAAATCGCCCTCGGCGCCCGCCTGGGCATTGTCCGTACGCGAACGAACGCGAAAGACGTAATGCCCCGGACCCAGCCCGCTGTAATTCGCCTCTTTTGTTTTGCCCCACGCCGACCAGTCCCGGTCTGCACCTTCCAGGAGGTATTGGTAGGCGGTCCCCTCTGCATGGTCGAACTGGGGCGCGGCAAATTGAAATGTCAGGGCATCCGTCCCTGCAGCCAGCCGCGGCCCCGCATTTTCCGCGATGGCCGCACCGCCGAAGAGGGTCCGCGAACCGGCACTCACCTCGCGCACCAGCGTCTGGAAAGGCGCCGGTGCGGCTGAACTCGCGTGCGGATCGAACCTGATCAGGTTCTCGCCACCACTGGCCCAGAGAGTCCCGTCCGCCTGCAGATGCAGATTGAAATCGTGGTATTGAGTGAGGGGCCGGTATGTCTTTTCGTCCAGTTGCCACTTTCCGTCGGACGATTGCCGAAAGAGACCCAGCCGACGAGCGTCGGAAGAATTCGTCCCGGCAAAGAACGTGCCGTCGGAGTTCGGGCTCAGGCCGAACGAGGCATCGGGAGCATCGATGGGGAGGATAAAACGGTCGTCCACCACAAAGCGGTGCGCTCCCGAATCCCACCGGTATTCGTGCCTGGACCGATCGCTTGTGACGAAGATGCTTCCCTCCACGTATTCGGCGTCCGCCGAAGCGTCGGGCAGCCCCTTTGAGATCACTTCGACCTTCGAATCGCGCATCCCGGTCGGAGCCATCTCCACCCGGAGAACCTTGCCATTGTCCCCGCTCACCCAGACGATGCCGTTCGGGCCCTCCACAACGTTGCGCGCTTCATAAACCAGGTGTGGCAGGCGGCCTTCGTCTATCCATTCTTTCCCGTTCCATCGAATCGAACCCACCCCGTCGGAGTGCCCGACCAGGATGCGCATCGGATCCGTCTTCGATTCTGTGATGTCATAGGTCTGCTCTGCCAGGCTGTTCAACCCGGGAACGACCGGAACCAGAGAATCGCCCTCCAGTCTCATCACGCCCATGCTGGTCGCGACCAGCAGTTGTTCCGATCCCGGATGCGCGGGATCCTTGAAATCGATAAACTCCCAGCCCTGCGACGGACCGCGCAACGGCTTCTCCGACGGCAATCCTGTCATCGGATCGAAGACCATCTGGTCGACGGCACCCGAGCCTCCGCCACTCGCAGCATAAAGGGTGCCTTTGTAACGAATGACGTCGAGGAGACCTTCCCGCGAATAGATCGAGATCGGCGAATTGACATCTACGCGCGAAGCGCCCGGACCCAGTCCGATCCACACCGCGCCGTCCCGGTCCTGATATGCCGAGAGCGAATCTGAACCCAACAAACCGGCTGCCCGATCGAGGGTCTGCAGCAGCTGCCCGTCGCGGCCGATGATCACAGCGCCACCGCTCAGCGTTGTCACGCAGAGGCTTCCGTCCCGGAGCAGGAGCGACGTATAGGTTTTGTGGATCTTCAGGTAGGCATCCGCCTGGGTCGGAAACGGTGTCACCTTCTGCCCGTCGTAGAGCGTCACAAATCCCTCGCGCTCGGAGACGATGATGTGGGTCGCATCCCATGGATAAAGAAAGAGCTTTCCGGAATTCCGATACGCGTCCCCACCCGGCGCATTGTGCAGCTCGTCCCTGTCAATCGTCTGCAGACCGATTCCCTGCTGGTCGGTATAAACAACGCCGCGCACTGCGGAGAGCGCCTGAAACCGCGAGCCTGCCGCCGGCCTCCACACCTGCATGGTCTTCCCATCCCAGCGAAACAGCCGTTCGTACGAGCGGAAAAACACGCCCTGCGGGGTCGGTAGAACCTGCCAGACGTCGGTGAAGTTGCGATCCTCGGCGGGAATCTTTTCGTTCAGCGATACGTACTGGAGAGTCCCCGCGGCATCGGGCGCCAGATATCCGATGTTCCCGCCCGTCCCGACAAAAATTGTCCCGTTCTGATCCATGGCCAGGGATCGAACCACACTCGACGGCACAAAAATCTTGCGCCACGTCACCCCGTCGAATTCCAGGATTTCCCCCGCCGAAACGCCCATGTAGATGATCCCGCGCCGGTCCTGCAGAACCGTCCACACCTGGCCAGGGGCGTTGTAGTCCCGATACGAGTAGTTCTGCACCACCGGCATCCCGCTTTGCGGCCGGCCGGAAGCTCCTCCGGTCGCAGAAGGACTACCCTGGCTGTAAGCCAGTAGTGCAGGAGACACCGCCAGGATGACCGCGAGGCAGCACCGCAGAGGGACGCGTAAACCTTGGTCCAAGCAGATTTCCAGGAGTTCCGGGGTATGGAGCGGGGCCCAGTTGCGCAGAAGAAAGTCGGGGCGACTTGAGGCCCGAGCTTACCACGCGGAATTTTCACGTGCAAGGTTCAACTGGAAGGCCCTCACGAGCGCAGATTGAGGTCCTCTCCGGGGCAGGAAAGCGCCCCGTTACCCCTTTGCAGCAGGCACATCCGCGCTCAGTGCATCAGCCACCGCAGCCCCGGCTGCAGCCGTCTGCGCCGTTCCACCCACATCGCGCGTGCACAGAGATTTGTCCACCAGCGTCGCCTCAACCGCGCGAAGAATCGCCGCCGCCGCTTCGAATTCGCCGAGGTGCTCCAGCATCATCGCCGCCGACCAGATTTGCCCGATCGGATTGGCAATCCCTTTCCCCGCAATATCGGGTGCCGATCCATGCACCGGCTCAAACAGCGACGGGAAACTCCGCTCCGGATTGATATTCGCAGAGGGAGCAATCCCAATCGTCCCGGCGCACGCCGGACCAAGGTCCGAAAGAATATCGCCAAACAGATTCGACGCCACGACCACATCGAACCAGTCCGGATGCAGCACGAAGTGCGCCGTCAGAATATCGATGTGGTACTTGTCCCACCGCACCCCCGGATAACTCCGGCTGATCTCCTCGACCCGTTCATCCCAGAACGGCATCGTGATCGAAATCCCGTTCGACTTGGTCGCCGATGTCAGATGTTTCTTCTCTCGCCGATTGGCCAGCTCAAACGCGAAGCGCACCACGCGGTCCACGCCCACGCGCGTCATAATCGTCTCCTGCACCACGACTTCGCGCTCCGTTCCCGGAAAAATCCGCCCGCCGATCGACGAGTACTCGCCCTCCGTGTTCTCGCGAACGACATAGAAGTCCACATCTCCCGGCCTGCGTCCCGCCAGCGGACAAGGCACCCCCGGCATCAGCCGCACCGGCCTCAGGTTCACGTACTGATCGAACTCCCGCCGAAACTGGATCAGCGATCCCCACAGCGAAATATGGTCGGGCACCTTCTCCGGCCAACCCACCGCACCGAAGAAAATCGCATCGTGGCCGCCGATCTGTTCCTTCCAGTCCTCCGGCAGCATCGCGCCATGCCGCAGGTAGTAGTCGCACGAAGCAAAGTCGAATGTATCGAGCTGCAGCTCGAACCCAAACCGCTCGGCGGCAGCTTCAAGCACGCGCACTCCCTCAGGGACCACCTCTCTTCCAATCCCATCTCCGGGAATGACAGCAATTCGATAACGGCGCTGGTCGGAATCGCTCCGCTGCAGCGGCTGGTTTTTCGCATCAGGCATGGAAACGCCTTTCATGGTTGAGTTGTGGGTCTTACCGTCGCATTACGCACCAGGCGCAAACCCACAATCGTAACAGCGGATACCACCAGCGTACCGCCCACCCAGTCGAGTCCGCGTCCGAAATGCCCGCTCGCCGCTTCCGATGACCCGATCATCCACGGCCCCACGAACCCTCCCAGCGTGCCGAGTGAATTGATCAGCCCAATCGAAGCAGCCGCGCCCGTCCCCGTAAAAAAGGTCGTGGGCAAACTCCACAAGGCCGGCTTGGCGGCACTCACGCCCATCGCCGTCAGCGACAATCCTGCAAGCGCCACCATGACCGACGACCCTGCGCCCGCAGCAACGGCCATGCCCAGCGCTGCGACCAGGCAAGCAAGCGCCGCGTGCCAGTAGCGTTCTCCGGTGCGATCGGAGTGCCGCGACCACAGCACCATCCCAATCACCGCGACACAGTTGGGAATCGCCACCAGCAGCCCAACGTCGAAGCTCGAATAGCCAAATACCTTCACCAGCAGCGGAGCCCAGAATCCAATCGTATAAAGGCCCGCAGACGTCCCGAAGTACGCGAGCGCCAGCGCCAGAACTCTCCAGTCCGCCAGCGCCGACCAAACGCTCTGCCGCCGCGGCTGCCGGAACGCGCTCTCCTCGCGCAGCAGTTCGCTCGCAATCCACTCCCGCTCCTCAGGAGCCAGCCACGACGCGTCGGCCGGCCGATCGGTGAGATAACGAAACGTGATCAGTCCCAGCACCACAGCCGGAGCCCCTTCGACCACGAAGAGCCACTGCCATCCGCGCAGCCCGAACATCCCATGCATCTGCATCAGCGCACCCGATACCGGCGAACCGATGAATCCCGCAATCGGCGCCGCCGCCATAAACAGGGCTGTGACCCCCGAGCGATGACTCGCAGGAAACCAATAGCTGAGATAAAGGATGATCCCCGGAAAGAATCCCGCCTCCGCAAGTCCCAGCAGGAACCGCAGTACATAGAAGCTCACCGGGCCCCGCATGAACGCCATCGCGATCGACACGATGCCCCACGTGATCATCACCCGCCCGATCCAGAACCGGGCCCCCACCTTGTGCAGAAGAATCGTGGAGGGCACCTCGAACACGAAGTATCCGAGAAAGAAGACTCCCGAGCCGATCCCGAACATCTCGGGCGTCAGCCCAAGGTCGCGGTTCATCGTCAGAGCGGCGAACCCGACGTTGATGCGATCGAGAAAAGCAACGAAATACAGCAGAACCAGAAACGGGATCAGACGCCAGGTGATCCTGCGCAGCGTGCGCCTCTCCACGGAACTCCCAGGACCCGCTGCAATCTCATGCATAATTCAAAGCGTCTGGTGGCCGGAGGAACACTTGAACTCTCGGCGCAGGGTAAGTTACTGCGGCTCGTTATCCTTTTAGCCGCAGATTCCCAACCCTGGCCTGTTCAACAATCCTTTCCGTTCACTCTCGCAGCATGAACTTTAAAGCAATGCGCGGAATCGTGCACAGATCCGCACGGCCCGGCTGGCGCAACGTCAAAAGCTCAGGGACAATCCAACGTTCGCGAGTCGATTGGCTATCGGATTTCCCCCCTGAGCCGAGTAAGGTCCGGTGGCCAGGCTGATCGATTGGCCCAACAGTGGGGATCCCAAAGTAGAGACGGGCTGCGCAAGATTCAAATACTTCCCTCCAGCCGTTTGTATTCTGTGGAATCGAAATGCCGCTAACGATGGCTTCCATGCTGAGCAGGGCTAAGGCAATCCGAGCCAGACAGCGCAGCGGTGCCCTCGCGCGCTTCGGCCCCCACCACGAAGACGCCTTCGGATATCGAACCCCTCCTCGCTTCTTCGCCACTAGCAGTCCCTTTGCCTGCATAGTGTGCCGATGCGTACGTCTCATTTGAAGGGTTCAGTCCAATCGCCGGTTCCCCCAGGAGTGAGACACATCTGCGCCTCGACGTTGTTCGAGAGGGTCTGCCGTCGACATTGCGGCCCGGATGACCTCCAAATAGCCGTGGCCGAGGCGGCTGTCCGGCTCAACGAAGTTGCCTTCAGCCCACTCGTTCCATGCTTTCAGGAAGATCACCTGTTCCTCTGGTGGCCGGACGGCAACTCTTCGGATCGCCTTATCAAGGTAAGTCTTGAAAAGCGCGGGGGTGCAATTGGACAGAACAAGACCACGCGACCCGGAACGTGGCGTATTGTCCCAATTCGGCAATACACAGGGCAGGAATCGTGGTTCGTCCGGGAGATGCGCGAATGCCCGCTCAACAACCTCCCGATATTGATAACAGAGCGGCCGCTGCAGCCTATGCAACATCCCTTTGCTCGATAGCGGGCCAAAGCTCCGAGATCTGAGTCGGGTGAGTACACGGCGTGCCACCGATAATTGAGCCAGAAAGTCCTGGGGCACGAGCGGCGTGACGGCGTCGAAGTCCGCCAGCGAAGCATGTCGATAATCGTTACAGATCGCAACAAAGAAAATGCCTCGAAGACCGCTTCGCGCGGCCAGTTCACGCCAGTGTTCGATGAACTCACCAGGGTTTGGCATCTCCGTCGGCGAGTACACGCAGAAGAGCGGCTTGCCATCGACTTTGAGGTAACGATTGTCATGGAATGCCGGAAGCAGCACCTCGAAGTGGCGCGCTTCGTCTTGTCTTCCTGGATAGGTTTGCTCGATCAGGGTTTTCCCCGGGGCTCCATGCCAAATCCCGGTCCACGACTGGTTAGCCCAGGCCAGGCAAAAAGGGAAGTCCGGGCGGCCGCTTTGTAGAACCTCGGTAAACGGGCGCTCCAGAAGGCGGCGACCATTACCAAACCAGTAGTGCCAGTAACAGAAAGCGGTAATGCCGTGCTCCCGAGCGAGTTCGGCCTGCGCCTCCCTGACCTCAGCGAGCCTCAAATCATAAAAGCCGAGATCGGCTGGTGTCACCGGCTGGCGATGGCCTCTGAACAGGGGCTTTGCCCTGGCAACATTCGTCCACTCTGTGAAACCCTTGCCCCACCATTCATCGTTTTCCGGGATTGGATGAAATTGCGGAAGATAGTACGCAATCACACGCGCGGAATGGGGTACAGGGCCGGGCGAAATCTTCTGTGGCGCCTCAGACAGCTTCGAATCAGACGGAGCGTGCATAGGCCGTTCACCGTTTGTGTCGACGAGATTACCACCCCGGACCGGAGAACGGTACCTGAATTTAGCCGGTCACAACTTGCTTCAGGCAGCGCTGGAACCAAATGGCGCCGACGGTGGATTCTGGGTGCAACTGAAGCTTTATGGAGGATTTCCCGAGTGAACTGTGAGGGCCGAATACACGCGCAGCATCCGGGAGGTAAATCCGATCCTGCGATCTGGCCTGCAAGTACTGTCGCGCTGCGGCGCAGCATAAAAGCGATCCGGCCGAAAATAGCAGTTTTGCTAAAAGCTGGTGCCGATGCACGAAGGAAGGATGCGTCGGGGCGGGCGGCCTTGGACCATCTGAATGTGGCGAATTGGGGACGCACAATAGTACAGTCGGAAAGACCCCCAATCGATGACCGCGCTCCCACAAATTAGCTGCTGCCCGGAGGGGACTTGAACCCCCACGGAAGCCACTTTAGCCTTACAGAACTTGCGCACGTGCCCCCGCGGGCGAAACATTTATAATAAATCTTGTATGGCGACGTGTATGGCGCTACGATCAAGACGATGGCGCTGAGCGAGGACTCCCCAGCAACCGCCGAACTCCATTTTGAAGGGGACTCGCTGGAAGTTTTGTCTGCTTTTCCTGATGGCGTTAAACGGTCTCTTGGATTCTCGCTCCGACAACTACAAATCGGTAGAGAAGCGACATCGCAGACGCGGAATATGAGTTCCATCGGACCCGGCGTGTACGAACTGAAAGAAGCCGATGAGCGCGCATGGTACAGGGTGATCTACCTTTCGAAGATCGAAAACAGGATCTACGTATGGCACAGTTTTGAGAAGGAAAGTCGCAAAACAGACCGGCGCGACATCGCAATTGCGAGTCAGCGCCTGAAACTCGTCAGACAGCGAATAAAGGAGCAGAAGAGTCATGAAAAACGCAGCGGAAAATAGGCCGACACACATTGTAAGAGGCAATGTCTTCGATGCGCTGGGATTCTCTGCGTCGGAAGCGAGCGCACTCAAGATCAAGGCTGAACTCCTGTCCGCCATCCTGGAACATGTGAAGGTGAAAGGCTACACACAAGCGCAGCTCGCGGACGTCCTGGATGAGTACCAGCCGTCCGTGAGCAATCTGCTCAGAGGCAGGATCTCGCAGGTCAGCATCGAAAAGCTGTTGCGATATGCAGACCGGCTGCATCTCCATACAAGCATCGCCGTCCGTCCCATCGACGGCCGAAGCCGCCGCACAACGAATCGACGAAAGCAAACAACGCAACGCCCAGCGCGAAAACTCGTAGCGGCGGTTTAGCTCCCCCAGCGCCTCTCGAAGTAGGTTCGATACGCACGGGGACTTGACCATGATCTACGCCACGCGTCGTTGCGTAACAGATGTGTAAGGCTTGCTCGCTCTAGCATCTTCATTAAGATGAACAGTTTCAGCGGGATAGACGCTGCGCTCGTGTTTTTAGATGAAGCTCATACGCCGAATGGCTGGTGAATTCCGTCGCTGTGCGAGTTCGCCCATCAGCCAGGCTCGCGCCATTTTCCAGTCGCGCATGCATCGATTGTCTGATGCCGGGTATCCGTTCCGCGTACAGGATTAATGAGTGAGTGACCGGGAGGCTGTTTCACGCGAACCCGCTTTGAATTCGCCGACAATGCACTGCGTTTCTTCGATCACTTGCGCATATTCCTGTCTGCCTATAATGTGGCCGCATAAACCCGCTGGTCTTTTATTCGATACGCAACAAAGGCAATGCCGGTGCCCGGCAGAATCGGCTCCGGGAACTCGACGTTCGCTGCAACCATCGGCTTCGCAAGGTGAGAGTATGGCGCAAAGCGCACCAAAGAAGATTGCTGTACTGGGTGGTGGAATCTCCGGCCTCACCACCGTGGCAGAACTGACCTCTCAGCCCGGCTGGCAGGAGCAGTACGACATCACCGTCTATCAGATGGGATGGCGGCTCGGCGGCAAGGGCGCGAGCGGGCGCAATATGCAGCATGCAAAGCGCGTGGAGGAGCACGGCTACCACATGTGGTTCGGCTTCTACGACAATGCCTTCCGGCTGATGCGCAACATGTACACCGAGAATGCGCGGCCGCTGGAAATGCCGATGGCCACCTGGACGGAGGCGTTCAAGCCCGTCGACTATTGGGTCATCATGGAGCACGTCGCCGATAGGTGGATCAACTGGCCGCTCGAGTTTCGCGCTAATCCGCTCACACCCGGAGATAATCTGCCACGCCCCACCATTCTCGAAATGTCGGGGCGAGCGTTCCGCTCGATGGCGGAGTTGCTGCAGAGCCTGCACCAGACTGACGCCGCCAACATTGACGATGACGATATGACGACGGCGAGATACATTCTGAAGCCTGAAACGTTCATGCAGGCGATCTTCGACCGCCTCCGCGACGACATTAAGGCCTTTGAGCAAGGAGTGCTCAGCCAGCTGCTCTACGATGCCATCGACCATTTTGAAAAATATATCTCCGGCCAGGGAGAGCCCGGCGAACACGAAAGCAAGGTTGTTCAGCTGCTCGACGCCTACTTCGAAAAGGTGAAGGCGGCCATTCAGAATCGCCTCGAGAAGGACATGGAAGCACGGCGCTTGTGGATTCTGACCGACCTGATGGCATCGAGTTTGCGCGGCATGATCCGGGACGGCGTCATCAAGAACAACAGCTTTGACGTCATCAACGAGTGGGATTTTCGCGAATGGCTGCGACGCAATGGCGCTACCGAATTTACGTTGATGTCGCCCCTGGTGCAGGGCGTGTATGCGCTGGTCTTCTGCGGCGACTGGTACAGCTACGAAGCCGGAACTGCGCTGCGCGCCACGCTTGAGTTGCTACTCAACTACAAGGGCTCGGTGTACTGGAAGATGCAGGCGGGGATGGGCGACGTGGTCGTCGCGCCGATTTACGAAGTGCTGAAAAAGCGCGGTGTGAAGTTCAAATTTTTTAATCGTGTCAAAAATCTAAAGCTCGCGGCGGATGGAAAGAGCGTCGAGGCCATTGAGATCGGCCAGCAGGTAACACTGAAGAATGGCGATTACGATCCGCTGGTGATGGTGCGCGGGCTTCCCTGCTGGCCCAGCGAGCCGCTGTACGACCAGATCGCCGAGGGACAGGCACTGCAGGACGGAAAGATCAACCTCGAATTGTCGTGGACGAACTGGCAGGATGTCGCGACCGTGAACCTGCGCGCGGGAGAAGAGTTCGATCAGATCGTCCTCGCCATCTCGATCAACGCGCTGCCGTATATCTGTTCGCAGATTATCGCAGCTCAGCCAAAATGGCAGGCGATGCTCCAGAATGTGAAGGCGATCCCCACCATGGGCATTCAGCTGTGGATGCACCCCGACATTGCGGGGCTCGGGAATCCCATGTGGCGCAATGAAATCTGTATGGTCAGCACCTATGTTGAGCCGTGCGACACTTGGGCGGACAAGTCGGACATCATCATTCGCGAGTCGTGGCCCGACGAACATACGCCCAACAGCATCGCCTACCTCACCGGTCCTATGAAACCCGAAGTGGTGCTGCAGCCGTTCTCAGACACAGGCTTTCCGGAGGCGGCGAAACAAATCGTTAAAGGGTACGCGGAGGATTTCCTGGAGAATCATGCCACGCCGCTGTGGCCGCACTGGGTCGATCCGCTCACGTTGCAGCCTCGCTGGCAGCTCCTCGTCGATCCGGAGAACCGCGTGGGTGCGGATCGGCTGACCGGCCAGTATTTCCGCGCCAACATTGAGCCGACGGAGCACTACGTCCTCTCCGTTACCGGTAGTTCGAAATACCGGCTGGCCGCCAACGAGAGTGGTTACGACAACCTGGTCATCACCGGCGACTGGACGAAGAATCCCATCAACGCGGGCTGCATCGAAGCAGCCGTGATGAGCGGCATGCTCACGGCCCTGGCCGTGCAAGGCAAGCCGCTGGTCCTTCAGAACGATCCGCTTGGGCCGGTCTCTCTGACATCCGCGAATCGGACTTCGCGAAATAATCCTTTGAACAATACCAATGCGCCCAGTAGTGCCGCGGCTGACAGCACTACGGGAACCGAATGAGCGCGGCGCCGCGAAAGATTGCGATCCTGGGCGGTGGCGTGGGCGCGCTGGCCGCCGCGTTCGAACTGAGCAGTCTTCCTGGCTGGAAGGAGCGGTTCGAGATTACCGTCTACCAGCTTGGCTGGAGGCTCGGGGGTAAGGGTGCGAGCGGACGCAATCGCGAACACTTCAATCGCATCGAGGAGCATGGGATTCATCTGTGGCTCGGCTATTACGAAAACGCCTTCGGCGTGATGCGGGCCTGTTATGCGGAAAATGCGCGTCCGTTAACTGTTCCACTGGCCACGTGGGACGAGGCTTTCAAGCCTTATAACTGCCACGTGATGGAGGATCCGAGTCCGGACGGTATGGACTTCTGGCCCGTGCAGTTTTCGCCGCCTGCCGGGGATCCCGGCGATGGAAACGTCGCGTCACACTGGGAGGTGCTGGCCTCCGCGGTTGAAGGCATGCTGGGCATGTTTCGCTGCGCCGCCGCGACACCACGATCGGCATCGCCTTCCCGATTCTTCGAGGGACTGGAGCGTTTTCTCTGCGGCCTATTCGAGGCTTCCGCCCTCGAGATCGGCGAACTGATGCTCGAGGAAATCGACCGGCTGGTCCGCAGCGAAGGTAAAGAGGGATTGCATTCGAAGGACTGGCGTGACCGCCTCGTTGGCAAGTTCGACGAATTTCTCCACTGGCTTTGGCACCTGATGGAGAAGTGCGTTGACCAATCGGCGCCCGCGCGTCGTCTCTGGCTGCTGATGGATTTCGGCATCGCCAACATGCGCGGATATCTTGCCGACGATGTGCTCCACCGTGGATTCTCCTCGCTCGATGACATCGATTACCGCGCCTGGCTGCGCAGCCACGGAGCATCAGAGATCACGCTGCATTCACAGGCCGTGAACTGGGCGTACAACTTCATGCTCCACGACCGGTCCACCATGTCGGCCGGGGTGATGCTGCAGGTCATGTCGCGAGCGCTGCTCACCTGCAAAGGCGCCATCTACTGGAAGCTGCAGGCGGGCATGGGCGACGTGGTCTTCGCTCCTCTCTATGAGGTACTGAAAAAGCGCGGCGTCCAGTTTCGCTTCTTCCATCGCGTGCGCAACCTCGCGCTTGGCGAAGACGGTGGGAGCGTGGACGCGATCCGACTGGGCCGGCAGGCAACGATGAAGAGTGGCGAGTACCAGCCGCTCTTCAGCGTTCGCGAACTCCCCTGCTGGCCGAGCGAGCCTCTCTACGAGCAATTGGTCGAAGGCGAGACGCTGCGCACCAACGGCATCAATCTTGAGTCGTGGTGGACGCCGTGGCAGGATGTGGAAGAAATCACACTGCGGCGCGGCACGGATTTCGACGACGTAGTGCTGGGCATTTCACTCGGGGCCGTTCCTGGCATCTGCTCGGAGATCATCGAACGCAAGCCGGCGTGGAGAGCGATGGTCGACAACGTCGCCACGACAGCCACGCAGTCGTTCCAGGTCTGGACGTATCCCGATGCGTCGGGTCTGGGCTTTCCCGCCTGGCGCCTGCCCGCCGCGGTTATGCTCACCTCCGTCGAACCCATCAACAGCTGGGCCGACATGTCGGACATTTTGCTGAAGGAGGAGTGGCCCACCGACCTGAGTCCCAATCAGGTGGGTTATTTGTGCGGCGTGTCGGACGCGGGGATGCCTCCAGCCACCGAGCACGACTTTCCTCAAGCGGAAATCGACAAGCTCAAGGCGACAGCAATTGGGTATCTGAACGAGCACACGAAAGGATTTTGGCCCGCCGCGCATAGCGTCAACGGTTTTGACTGGAGTCTACTCGCCGATCGGTCCGATGCGAAGGGAGAAGCGAGTCTGGATTCGCAGTATCTGCGTGTGAATATCGATCCCTCAGAGCGCTATGTGTTGTCTGCAGCGGGCACGTCGAAGTACCGGATGGATCCCGGCAACACGGGTGTCCTGAATCTGTTTCTTGCGGGGGACTGGGTCGCTACCCCTCTGAATGCGGGTTGCGTGGAAGCCGCGGTGATGGGGGGCAAGGCCGCTGCGCGCGCCATTGCCGGACCGGAAATTACGATTGCGGGCGAGGCCTTCTCTTATCCCGAACGCGCGAATCCCGCGCAGGAAGGCTGACGCATGGAGAACGCGGGACGCAAAATCAAAGTGGCCATCCTGGGCGGCGGCGTGGGCGCCATGTCTGCGGCGTTTGAGCTGACGTCGGAGCCAGGGTGGCAGGAGCGATACGAAGTCACGCTCTATCAGATGGGCTGGCGGCTCGGCGGCAAAGGCGCGAGCGGCCGCAACGCAGCCGTTTGCCAGCGCATCGAGGAACACGGCCTGCATTTCTGGCTGGGCTTTTACGAAAATGCTTTTCGCATGATTCGCAAATGCTACGAGGAGAATGCGAGGCCGCTCACCGAGGCGCTCGCCACCTGGACTGAAGCCTTTAAGCCCTGCTACGAAGTGAACGTCGAAGACCACGTGAACGGCCAGTGGATTCCGTGGCTGCTCACCTTCGCGCCCAACCCCGACACTCCCGGAGACACCGTGGCACTGCCTTCGCTGTGGGAGATCGCGGGCACGGCGCTGGAGTTCATGCGCAACCTGCTGGTCAAAGCGCCTTTGCCGGCAGACGCGCCGCCGGAACACGAAAGCTTTGGGGCGCGACTCGAGGGCTTTCTGGCAGAGGCGAGGCTTGGACGACCGCACGCCGCCCACAGCACGGGGGAAACCATTCTGCACACGGCAAAAGCGCACGTGGACGCGACCGCCGCGCGCAACGGCCATCTGGATCCCACCGCGCATTCGCTGCTCGGCTCCATGGTCGAAACCTACTGGCAATGGATCCAGCAGCGAACCCACAGCGCTCAGAGCGAACCCAACGAGGAGCTGCGCCGCTTCCTGCTGATGACCGAGTTCGTGGTGGTGAACCTGCTCGGCATCGTCGACGACGGAATTTTGGTGCGGGGCCTCTCATGCATCGACGAATACGACTATGCCGAATGGCTGACGCGCCATGGGGCGTCGGCCGATGTCACCTCGTGCGGTCTGGTGCGCGCCTTTTATGATCTCTGCTTCAGCCCCTATGACACCTGCGCGGCTGGAACCTATCTGACAGGCATGCTGCGCATCCTCTTTACGTATCGCGGCGCGGTGTACTGGAGAATGCAGGCCGGCATGGGCGACACAATCTTTGCGCCGCTCTATGAGGTTCTGAAAAAACGCGGTGTGCAGTTTCGCTTCTTTCACAAGGTCACTGCGCTGCACCTGTCGGATGATGGGCAGTCGATCGCGTCCATCGACATGGCACAGCAGGCCACGCTCAAAACCGGCGACTACGATCCGCTGGTCCAGGTGCGGCGGCTTCCGTGCTGGCCCAGCGAGCCTCTTTACGATCAACTGGTGGAAGGCGAGGAACTGCGCCGGCGGGGTATCAATCTCGAGTCGTGGTGGACGGACTGGCAGAACGTGGAACAAAAGACGCTGCTCCGCGGCGTCGATTTCGATCAGGTTGTGTTCGGAATCTCCATTGGCGCGGTGCCGCTGCTTTGCCCGGAACTGGTCGCGGCCCGGCCCGCGTGGCAGAAGATGGTCGAGCAAGTGCAGACCACTGCGACCCAGGCCTTCCAGGCGTGGTATCTGCCGGATATGGCCGGCCTGCGCTGGCCCTATTGGCAGACGGAAGCGCCGCTGGTCGCCGGCTTCACCGAGCCGATGGACACCTTCGCGAACATGGACCAGCTGCTGATCCGCGAAGAGTGGCCCGCGTCTACAGCGCCCACCAGCATCTGCTATTTCTGCGGGCCCATGCCCGGCGTTCCCTTGCCGCCGGCCACGGATCACAGCTTCCCCGGCACGCAGCAGCAGGCTATCTACCAAACTGCGCTCGAGTTTATGAACGCAAGCTGCTCGGCTCTGCTGCCTGGAACTGCAAGCGGACCCGGCCAATGCGATTTTTCGCGGCTTGCGGACGTTGCGCAGAACGAAGGTGAAGCCAGATTGCGCGCGCAGTTCTTCCGCATGAACATCGATCCCTCGGAACGCTACGTCATGTCGGTGAAAGGCAGTCCGCAATACCGTTTGCCCGCGGCGGCGTCTGGCTTCGACAATCTTTTTCTCGCCGGCGACTGGACCGATAACGGTGTGAACGCGGGATGCGTCGAAGCGGCGACGATCTCCGGCATGCAGGCGGCGGCGGGTGTTCTCGGTCGTCCATCGGCTGCGTTCGGAGAGCATTTCGGCGAAACCCGCAACGGCACCAAAGCGCCCTGATCAGATCGGCAGCTTCATGCGCTGCAGGATGCTGGTGAAGCGCGGGTCAGTGCGCATGGGCGCGAACTCCGGTGTCACGGCGATTTCGAGCATTGCACGGTAGCGTCCCTCGATACCGCGCTCGAGATAGGCAAAAGCCTGATCGTAGTCCTCGAGCACCGCATAGACCACCCCCAACTTCACCGGATCGGCCGCCGACAGATCCGCCATCTGCAGAATGCCACGCACCTGATCCTTCAGGCCCGCATGCGCCATCAGATACGGCAGCGCGCTCTTTGTCGGATCAAGCTTTGCCTCCACAAGAAACGCCTGATACTTCATCATCGCTTCCATACCGCACCCCTGGCGCAGATCGATCAGGATATCGATCGGAGGAAATTCGAGATTGTGATAGATGTTCGGATCCAGTTCCTGCGCGTTCTTTCCCTGGCGCCGGGCCTTCTCAATTTCGCCGACCTGGAGATAAATCCAGGCGGCTGCCAGCGCCACGGGGGCCGAAAGCGGATCGACCTTGAGTGCGCGCTCGCACAACTCCATGGCCTGATCAAAATGGCCAAGCGTCAGCATCAGAAATGCATGCGAAGTGCCGCCACCCAGGCCTTCCGCCTGTCGCTGGGCGGCTTTGCGGAAGGCCTGCTCCGCACGATTCCAGTCCCACTCGTACGTGTAATAGATGAGCCCCAGCGTCGCATGCGGCTCACCCAGCGTCGGCTCCAGTTCCAGCGCGCGCAGCGCCGCCGCCTTGGCCTTGGGAAATACATCTTCGGGACTGCGATAGCGGAAGTAGCCGCAAATCGCATACGCATCCGCCGAGAGGGCCCATGCCGCCGCAAACGCCGGGTCCAGCTCGATCGCCTGCCGCGCGTACTCGATCGCCTGAAATACCTGGTCGGGCAAAAAGAAGCGCGCATACGCATGCCTGCCTTTCAGGTACAGCTCAAAGGCGCGCGCATTGGTCGTCTGCCTGCGTGACAGCCGCTTTGTGACGTCCGAGGTGAGCTTGAGGCGCAGAGCGTTCGTGATGTCGCCGGCGATGGTGTTGTCGAGGCCCACGATCTCCTGCTCGTTAACTGCATATTGCTGTCCCCAGATCTGCTCCACCGTGGTGAGATCGAGCAACTCCACACCGACGCTCAGACGTGCCGCCCGCCGCGAAAGCCGTCCCACCACCACGGTGTGCACGCGCAGATCGCGGATGATCTCCGCAGGATCGAAGGGGCGGCCCTTAAGGTGAAACGCAACCGCGCGCGGCACTGTCTTCAGTTCAGGAATGCCGGAAAGGTTATTGATCAGGACTTCCGTAAGTCCGTCGCTCAGGTAGTCAAGTTCGGGTGTGCCGCTCTCATTTGCAAACGGGAGCACCGCGATGGCCCGTCTGCGCGGGCGCGCGACCCGACCAGTGGCACGCGAACCGGACCGAGCCCCGGACGATGGCGTCCGCGATTCGGCCGCGACGGAATTTGAGTCGGACCCCTGTGCAATGCCGGCATGCCCCTGCTCCAAATCGCGCTGCAAACGACGAAAATCCGTCTGCACGGCGTCCGAACTCTGCAGGCGCAGGTCCGGATCCTTTTCGAGCATCGCCAGAATGATCTCTTCGAGCCTGGCGGGAATAGCCGCGTTGAGGGTGCGCGGCGGAACGGGGTCGCTGTTCAGAATCGCATCGTAAAGCAGTCCCTGAGTCGAACCGAAAAATGGCCGACGTCCGGTGGCCATCTCGTACAGCACCTCGCCCAGCGAAAAAATGTCGGTGCGCGCGTCCAGCTGTCCGCCCCGGGCCTGTTCGGGAGACATATATTCCAGCGTGCCCACGGCGACGTTCGCCTGAGTAAGCGGGGCGGCGGCGGTCTCCGCATCCGGCCGCACATGCGCTTCGTCGATCAATTTCGCGAGGCCGAAGTCGAGAATCTTTGCCTGTCCGTAGCTGGTCAGAAACAGATTGGAGGGCTTCAGGTCGCGGTGAACGATGTTCTTTCGGTGCGCCGCACTCAGCCCCGCCGTGATGTGCAGGGCAAACTCAATCAGCGGCCGCAACTCGAACGGACCGCGGGTCAGCCGCTGGCTGAGCGGCTCGCCTTCCAGCAGTTCCATGCTCAGGTAGTGCCGGCCCTGGTCAAAACCGGTTTCGTAGACGGTGCAGATGGCCGGATGGTTCAGAGAGGAGGCAGTCCGCGCCTCGCGCCGAAACCGTTCGATCGGCTCGTCGCCGGTAACCGTCTCGGGCAGAAATTTTAGCGCCACGTGCCGGCCCAGACTCAGGTCTTCCGCCTCATACACAACGCCCATTCCACCCGATCCGATCTGGCGGACCAGACGGTAATGAGAAATGATCGACTCCAACGATTCCATTCCCTTTCCGCGCTGGGGGGCACGCGACTGAAGTATAGTCGAGTCGAGGCGTTCCCCTGCGCCTGGGCCTCGACCTGACCGTGGCCGCTGAGACTCCGCATCGCTGGCTGGCTGTTCTGCCGACGGCGGCGAATGGATGGACCCCATCAAGACGCGGGAGCCGGCCCGCAGATGCGGCCGAACCGGCGGCCTGGAGAGAAATCTGGTGAGGATTGGATCGAAGCTCTTCCCGTTTCTGATTCTGGTTCTCCTCAGTTGCCGTCCGTCCCTCGCCCTCGACGTCACCGGATCCATTCGCGGCACCGTCGAGGATCCCCAGCACGCCGTCGTCGTAAACGCGACAGTTCGCGCGCGCAACCTGGCGACCAGCGCCGTTCGTGAGACGCGTACCGACTCCCTTGGGAGCTTCGTTCTGCCCCTCTTGCAGCCGGGCGAGTATTCCGTCACCGTCGAGAGCCCTGGCTTCCGCGAAGTCGTCCGTTCCGGCATCCGGGTCGAGATCGATTCCGTCGTATCGCTCGATTTCGCACTTTCTGTTGGCCGTGTCGATGAGCGCATTGAGGTCAGCGGCGCCCCGCCCCTGATCCAGTCGCAGAACGGCACCGTCGGCGAGGTGATTGATGGCGCCCGCATTGCCGATCTGCCGCTCAACGAACGCAACTTCCTCACGCTTGGGCTCCTGGTTGCGGGTTCGGAACCCGGCACGGACGGATCGCAGAACACCGTTCTGGGCAGCGCCATCAGCATCGACGGCGTGCGCGAGCAGTCCAACTACTTTCTGCTCGATGGTGTCGACAACAACGATGCGTTCCTGAACCAGTGGAGCGTGCTCCCGTCGGTCGAGGCGATTCAGGAATTCAAGGTGCAGTCCAGCAATTCCTCGGCGGAATTTGGCCGCAGCGCGGGCGGACAGATCAACGTCGCCCTGAAGTCCGGTGGCGATCATTTCCATGGCGGGCTGTTTGAGTTTCTGCGCAACCGCAACATGGACGCAAAGAATTATTTTGACCTTCCGTCGTGCGGGTCGGGGGCGACACTCGGGGCCTGTGGTTCCATTCCTCCCTTCGACCGCGACCAGTTTGGAGGGTCGATTGGCGGTCCGCTGCGCACCGGCAAGACGTTCTTTTTTGTCGCCGATGAGGAGTTGTCGCTGCGCCAGGCCATTACTCGGCAGGCGTCCGTACCTTCGCAGGCATTGCGCGCCGGGCTGCTGGCAGCTATCCCTCCGCCGGCGATCAACCCTGCCGGCAAAGCAATTCTCGATATGCTGCCCGTGGCGAACGTCGGCGATCCCATCACCTCCACGCGCTACATTGCAGCGCCACTGCTCACCGAGACCGAGCAGATGCCCACCGTCCGACTCGATCATCACATCAGCTCTATCGACAATCTCTCCGGGCACTATACGCTCTTCGACCAGAACCGATTCAATCCATTCGATCCGGGAGTGCCCTCATTCAGCAACCTGCCCGGCTACGGATCGCCGGAAGACACGCTGGGACAGAATGTCGGCATTTCCTTGATCCATGTCTTCGGCACCGCAACCATCAACGAAGCAAAGTTCGGTTTCAATCGCAACACCTTCGGCGGCTTTCTCGCCAACAAGGGCAACCAGACCCTACCGGGGTTTCGCACCATGCTCACCCGGCCTGTTGACCAGGGTTATCCCGACGTCCAAATCACCGGCTATGACGGTATCGGCGGGTCGACCAGCCTCCCGATGGACCGCCACAACAATACCTTCAACTTCGCGGATAATCTCGCCTGGCACCCGGCGTTCAATCGCGGCCGTCACCAGTTCAACTTTGGCGTCGACTATCTCAATATCGCCAACAACAGCTACATTGACGAATTTTCCCGCGGCTTCTGGGATTTTCTCGGCATCACCGGCAACTCCATCGAGGATCTCCTGCTCGGCGTCCCGGCAATCGCAGTCAGCGTCAGCGGCAATACCTCCACCGATCTGCGCACCTCCGACACTGCCGTCTACGCGCAGGACGACATCCGGCTGAATTCGCGGCTGACCCTGAACGCCGGCCTGCGTTACGAGTACAGCTCGCCGCCATATGACACGGGCAATCGACTCTCCATCCCCGACCTCTCCACGAATTCCGCCGCCTGCTCGCCCAAGCCGGACTGCATGTTCTTCATCGCCGGGACGCATGGCATCCCACGCGGAGTCTATCGGCCCGACCGCGACGACTTTGCCCCACGTATCGGGTTAGCCTGGCGCCCCTTGAGCAGCGAGCGGTACGTTGTCCGCTCCGCCTATGGGATCTTCTACGACGTGACCATCCTGAACACGAACTTTGGTTCACGGCTCAATCCGCCGTTCTATCCTGTCCAGGCTTTCGTCAACTCCGGCACTAATAATATTCAGACCATCTTCGACTCGCCCATCCACTTCCCCATCTCTTTCACCATGCCGGAGAACTTCCGCGACGCCTATGTGCAGCAGTGGAATTTCGGCAATCAAGTGGAGGTCGCAAAGGGGCTGGTGCTGGATGTGGCGTACGTCGGCAGCAAAGGCACACGTCTGCCGCTCCGTCGCGATGCCAACCAACCGGCGCCGGGTGGAGCGGCGCCTTATCCGCAGTTCACCACCGTACAGCAGATAGCCTCCATCGCCGACAGCACTTATAACTCGCTTCAGGTGCGAGCCGTGCGACGCTACACCAACGGGCTTGAGTTTCTGGCCGGATACACCTGGTCGAAGTCGATCGACGATGCTTCGCAGCTCTTCAGTACCGCTGTCGACCCCGGATTCCCGCAGAATTCTAACGACCTGCGCGCCGAAAGGGCTCTCTCGGATTTCGATGCACGCCACCGCTTCGTCGCCAGTTACGTTTACCAGGAGCCGGCGCTCTCCAGTCGCATCGGGTTCGCGGGCAATCCGGTCCTGTCTACACTGCTCTCGCACTGGACTTTAGGCGGAATCGCCACGGTACAAACCGGCCGGCCCTTCACCGTGAACCGGTCGGTCCTGCAGAGTCAGACCGGCATCCAGGCGTATATCGACCGCCCCGATCAGGTCAGCGATCCGAAAAAGCCGGGCGCGGTGACGACCAATGCTGACCCCTCCTGCTACAAAACTATCTCGCAGGGTGGCCGCGCAGCGGACGTAACCGGCAAGCCGTACAGCTGGTTCAATCCGTGCGCGTTTTCAAACCCGAACCTTCTTGGTGAAGTCCGATTCGGCACCGCGCCGCGCAACAGTGTCACCGGCCCGGGTTTCGTCGACTTCGATGTCAGCGTGATGCGCAGCCAGCGAATCGCCGGAAAAGCCTCGCTTCAGTTCCGAGCTGATCTATTCAATGTCTTTAACCATCCAAACTTCGACGTGCCCGACCGCATCTTCGATTCGCCGACCTTCGGTGAGCTGATTTCAGCGAATGCTTACGGAAACCGTCCCCCACGCCAGTTGCAGCTGGGCGTGCGGGGCTCGTTCTAGCGGTAGCCCGAAGTCCATCGCGGGCGACCTTCAGCCTGCCGCTTTGCTCCTTCCTTTCTCCACGGTGCGCCGGAAGCGGAAGCTCTCCGTTCCGGTTTCGATGATATGGGCTCGGTCGGTGATCCTGTCCAGCAACCTGCGTTCCCAGGTCAGAAGGGGTTCGTCGGCGGCACCATGACGGAGCCGGCGGTGATTCTCGAAGGCGTCGATAATGAGGAGTCGAAGCTGGCTCTTTACTCCACCGTTCACGGAGCCGGCCGTGTGATGGCTCGCGTCGAGCTGCGCGGAGCGGGCGTCGACGAGTCACCGCACGGTTATAAGCGACTCAACGAAGTGGTGGCGGCGCATAACGCGAGCGTGCGCATCCTGCACACGCTCGCGCCCGTTGGGGGTCGCCATGGCGGGAGCCAACGAGTTCGATCCTTATAAGGATTGACTCCAAGAGCGGGACTGTCTCGGCAGTCCCTGCCTCTTTCAATCGCTTCAGGCGGATTGTTGTCATCGTGCAGGTACGCTCTCGCGGGCGGAGTCTTCCAATTGCAGATGATCCCGTTGGGCGAGGTCGTCGCGATGTTATCGTGGTCAAACGTTATGCCTACGCTGCAGGAACAATTCGGCTCAATCGACATTTATTTTTTCGACCAGCTTTTGAAGGGGCGCATCTTGCCCGGAATGCGGATTCTGGATGCCGGGTGCGGTTCCGGGCGGAATCTGATCTACCTGCTGCGCGAGGGGTATGAAGTTTATGCCGCGGACGCCAACGCCGAGGAAGTAGATAAGGTGCGCAGCATGGCACGCCAGTTCGCCCCATCTCTTCCGGCGTCAAATTTTCGGACTGAAGCGGTGGAGCATCTGTCGTTCGATGATAGCTGTGCTGACGTCGTCATCAGCAGCGCGGTCCTTCACTTCGCACGGGACGACGCGCACTTCGAGTCCATGCTTTTCGGCTCGTGGCGAGTGCTGAAATCCGGCGGCCTTTTTTTCTGCCGGCTCGCGTCCTCGATCGGGATCGAGGACCAGGTGGAACAAATCGAGGGACGGCGCTACAAATTGCCCGACGGTTCCACCCGGTATCTGGTTGACGAAGGGATGCTCCACTCATACACCGAGCGATTAGGCGAACTCGCCGACCCGCTCAAGACGACCGTCGTCCAGAATCAACGCTCGATGACCACATGGGTGGTACGAACCGAGTCAGGGCTAGCCGGAGCAACAGGCACCACCATGCATCAGTCAAAACTCCGAAGAACTTAGGCCATAAAAATTAGTTTATAAATTATTGATTTGCTGGTGCCCGGAGGGGGACTTGAACCCCCACGGCCGGTGAAGGCCTGCGGATTTTAAGTCCGCTGCGTCTGCCAATAAAAGCCTTATTTAGTTTATCTTACGGTCGTTACCCTTATAGTATGTGAAAGACAATGTGTAATTTATAGGGAATTGGGTCGCAACTTTCGAGCTGCCCACGTCTGTTGATTTGCGCCTAGAAGTCCTATTAGCAAATGGGCAGCTCGGGTTTGACCGGAAGGATTGATATGGCCAATCCGTTTGGTCCCTCTCCGATGAGCCACGCCTTTCCGTCTGATGAGGCCAACGAATCTCCCTCCACTACCAGCGCTTCGCCGGCGTGACCAATTGACTTCATGTGCCGATGGCCGCACAGAAGGAGGAATTTAGCTGCCCGTTTACGGTCTGCTGATGCGGCAATGGAATTGACGAGATCCCGGGCCTCTTTCGCGTCCTGAGGCAGTAATGCAAGTTCTGTCAGCACGCGCCAAGTGTCACCCCATGATGATGGCCGAAACGGCGCTTGAGGTAATGGCAATCGCCACTCTCCCGGGCGTCTAAATGGAGGATGATGCGTCACGACGATTACGGTGCGGACCCATTCTGGTGTGCAATCCAAAAGAGTCCTCAACCGCGCCAGTTGCCCCTCCCCCAGCCTTCCAACCGCGCTTTCAGTAATATTCTCTGCGGACGAATGAATGCTGTTGAGAACAATGATGCTGAGACCGACATTTCGATCTTGAAGAACAAATGGAAACAAGTCGTGCCATTGGCCAGCGAACCATTCATCAAGAAGACTTTCGGAAGCATACGCGCTCCAATCAAAGTCGTCCGGTACACCGTACCACCCACTTGGCCACCACATCGTCCGGAGTTCTTCAAGCCAGAATCGTCCACTCCTACGCTGTTCCTCCAGCACAGCTCTCTTGGACCAATAACTTGGCTCCGCGCCAGTAATCATCTGGATCATGATCGATGCGAAATTGAAATCCACTTTTGCACGGGAACGAATCTTTGCGGCGTGTCCGGCAATCGCTGGGGTAATTTCCTTCTGCGCCCGTGTAATTAGGTCGGCCAGCCGCTCACCTGTCGCGGTCATCAGATTTGGGAGATAACGAGCCTGATTCTCAATGAACAGCCTCAGTTTGCTCCAATCATATTCGCCGTAATACGGCGAAAGATCGTGATTCCCCGGGGCAAACACATACTTCCATTCCACCGATGAGAACTCGTCCAAAATTGCGCGGACCCGTTCCCATTCCCTCGGATCGCCGGTGTCTGTCGTGTCTCCAGAGAAAATTACATACTTCGGGCAAACGGCTCTTGCTTGATTGAGCGCGGCATTGAGTGACAACCTGCCTCCTTGCCCCTTCTCAATCCGACCCACATCGTCTGCCGCAGTCATATGAACATCCGTCAGGTGCAAAACCAACGGTTCTGGATTGGCTATCATCGCAATCTCTTCAGCTGCAGCCTGCATTTCCTGGAGCTGCAGAAAATGCCACAGTGCTACAACCGCGATAAACATAACAAGAAGCGCCCAACTTCCTATCACGAAGCAAACAGTAGCGATGAAGAGGTAATGATAAATCGACCTTCCAAATGGCAAAATTATGAACCAGCCCAAAATTACAGCGAAAGATGTTCCCAGAAGGCTTGCGCGAATGCGCTGCCCTAATCGTCCTGGAAGGTAAGTGACTCGATGCAGAAGGATCGTATTTACGCCGAGGGCAATCCAGATGAATTTCGCCGTATCCCCTGCCCATACATAGACGTCCACGCTCATCAACCAGATCATGAACAACATTGGCAGAGGCAATATCTGTTTGAGGATGCGCATTCGCCGGGTCTTCGAGGTTTTAGCCATTTGGTACTGACCTCAGCTTGTTTAGTTCAAGTAAAGCCACCTGTTTGAGACAGAAACACAACCGCCAGAGCCGTACCATCTTCCGAATGTTCGCGAACAACTGTCGCTGATGTGTTGACACGCAAAACCGCGCTGTCTAACACTCGTGCGGCCCAACATTCATGATTGTGGTGGACAACAGTATATTAGGACGTTCTGCACAAAGCCTAACGGGAGAGGATCGATGGTTCGCAAGAAAAAGGACCAGTGCAGCATTGATATGGAGCTTCTGAAGGCGGTGGCATTCCCGCTTGAGGGCGAAGCAGGACAAAATTCGAGAATGAACTAGGAAGCTGTACAACTGGTGGCGCGCTATCTTCTACCACGAAGCCGGCGACGAGCACCTGCTTGTTGCCATCGAAATCTCAGCTCTATAAGCGGGTTGTTGCGCCTGACCCGCACCGATTTGTCGATCACTGCTCATACCTGGTCGAATAGCTCGGAATGGTATTTCAAAACCCAAGCGGGAAGCCCACCAATCGAAGCTGTGATGTGAAACCTCTCCGGGAGTTCAGCGACTCGTTGCGGGATCGGGATCTCCGTAACGGTAATTTCCCGCGGCAGCCTTTGCTGTAGACAATGCACGCTGAATTCCTCGATGAAACACGAAAGTCTGTCCGTAATGAACATGACGTATTGTGATATCGGGGTCTGTACGAGTTGCGGTTCGACGGCTTCTACAGATTGTCCCGTCTGATGGTAGCTCATCTTCGGTGGCGTCCAAGCTGCATGCTCGATGCTATTCCGTGTCAATTGGAGCGCTTCTGACCACGGTCTTACGCTCAGGAGATAGTCTGCAAGCGGCGGGTCGAATTTTCTCAAATTGGCGATTCCGTTAAGGAACGTGGCTTCCTTCTTGAACAGAAAGCCGATGTCCGCGCCGAGAAACACGCTGAATTCCTGAAGTCCCTTCTTGAGAACTCGGGCGGCCGCAACGAGAAACGACTCCACCTTGGTGCGCAGATCGCGGTCGATAGACTCATCGATACGCATGTTGTTCCCGGCGACCACCTTCGCGATTTGCCCGCTGCTTACTCTTGAGGAGTGGTTCTGGACAAGATCAATTATCTCCGTGGCGAGAGCGCGCACGTCAAGCATCGTCGTGAGCGCAAAGTTGTACGCGTTATCGAAGGAATCCACCGCACTCTTATCGTGATAAACCTGATCCCGAAGGCGCGTGACTCCTATGAATAGCCTCGTCATGAAAGGTGAACGTGAACCTTCGTCAGTAAACTTCTGGAACACCCACCCGGGAGACTCCAGTACAACCCGCATGTTTGATTGGCTCTGAATACGCTGTAATAGGACGTTGAAATCCTGCTGATTGATTGGCAATACATTTGATAGCTGAGTAGCGGGCGGGCGGCGCACGATGTATCCGGTTTGCATCGCAGCCGCGCCCAAGAACACCATCAGGCCCTCCAGTGGAATCGCACCTTCAGGCAGGAGGCTCTTCAGCATCAAAACCGCGCCATCCTTCCACTGCAAATACTGGAGGAGAGCCAGAGGTTTGCCGTCTGGTCCCTCAATTCGATAGGGCCAGGGTGGAATGTAGCGATCGTTTCGAAACTCAGGAGGTACCGGAACAAGATTGTTGTCCTTGTTGAACTGATAGCCGGCCAAGATGATACTGTTCTTGGTCACTCCCACTAGAATCTCGGGAAATTTGGGCAAGTCTGCAGAAGGAGTGAAAATCCCGAGATGCCCAATCAAATAGGCAAGCGCTTTATTGAATGTGAATTCCCCGGCGGGCTTGAGGGCCTGAACGACGTACATCGCCGGCCGGCGCTCGCCAGTCGTATCCGCGGCGGGAGGCATGAAATCTCCAAGCACACCTTCGCCGGGAAACTGAACTGCGTAATTTAAAGTTCCGACCCCGAGGACCGCAACCATGTCCGGCCAATTCGAACTCAGATTTTGCCGGTTCAATCGATCCATTTCGTCGGCGAGCATGTCCAGCGCCACCGCTGACGATTTCGCAAAGATCATGCCGAGCGTTCTATCCGTCCTAACGGCCGAACCTTTGGGAAGCGGTGACTTGGGAACCACCTTCGCCGCCACAATCTTGTCATACGCCGTCGCCAATGACGCCAGATCTAACGTTTCCACCGCCTCGATAACGCAGGCTACTTCCTCCGGTCGGAATGCGGGAGGCGACGAAGCTGCAGTGTGCACAACTGCATGGAAGTTGAGCATCTCCTGGCCTGCTGTTCGCACTATTTGACCCTCATGAACTGCAAACTCCGGTCCCACGTAGGCGCTTAACACCTCAGGTAGCATGGCACCCAGCGACTCGCTTGAACCAACCAAGCTAATGCCATCGGCGAGGACTCTGTCTGAAATGTTCAGAGGCAAAGTGTTCCTTTTCAATCCTCATTTGTTAAGGATTTAGGTTCGTTGGCTAATTTTAAACTGGCGTCGGCGAATTGCAGAAAGGAATGAGGTCGTTATGAGTTGCAGCGATCTGGGACTGCGCTCACAAGTGAACCAGCCTATTCACTGTCTTGCTGCCTCGATGCAGCTCCGTCGCCGCCCCATCAGCCTGCGCATGCCATTCGGCTAAAAACTAGACGCCGATGCCAACCTCCATTCCAGGGTTTCGCGCAGGTTTCGGTGATTGAGTGACATCTTGCTGGGCAGGAGAAACCGCCTTCTCCGGCTTATGCGCACTCTCGTGTGATACATCTCTGCTTAAAGACCTCGGCCAGTCTGCTGCGATCATTGGTGAAGATCTGGGCATCGGAAGCCCCGCGAGAGACGGCGACATAGGCCATTCGATTGTTGATCAGGTCTTTCGCCGGCAGATCGGTGTCAACGTGAATCAGAACCCGGTCAGCGGTCTGCCCTTGACCGGAATAGCTCGTGACGGCATAGCCGTGATCCAGATGCGGGTGGCGCTGCGGTTCGATTTGCAAGTCTCGGCCGCTCTCCAGCCGAATCGCCATTATCCCACTCTCATCGATGGCCTTGATTGTTC
The DNA here is from genome assembly GCA_963834445.1 of uncultured Acidobacteriaceae bacterium. Taxonomy (GTDB): domain Bacteria; phylum Acidobacteriota; class Terriglobia; order Terriglobales; family Acidobacteriaceae; genus PALSA-350. The sequence continues at coordinate 44,631 of CAWIBU010000006.1, read as the reverse complement.
CAAGCTCGCGGTTTGCGATCTTCAGATCCTGATTCGGGAGCTGTGAACTGAACCCGATCACCGACGGAGAAGGCTCGCTGCTCGTCACGATACACTGACACTCCGGTGTGCCGCCGTGGATCATACGTGCGCTCGCTGCCATCCACTCGCAAAACCGTTATCACGTTGCCACGTGCATCAATGTTCGTGACGCGCGTGTACTCCCCTTTCTTAATGCCGGTTTCGTTTGACGTTCGGGAATATCGCAATACGTCATTCACCTGATATTTCTGTGCCCAGCTACGGTCGGCCCCTGTCATGTCCTGGCGAGCAATGAGCGTGGTCACTTGGCGTTCATCCTTGCTGACTATGCCATTTGCTTGGAGTTCCGCATGAATCCGCTCGTTGATTTCTGTACGGGAGCGGTTATCTGGCGAAATCACCAATGTGGCGCCGGGAGCCTTTACGTATTCGCGAGCTATACCCGCAATTCGGTCCGCCCGCGCTGGCATTTCGATGACTCGTCCTTGCCGCTCGAGGCTAGCCACGCCTGCCTGTACTTCTCCGCGGGCTAGTTGCTCTACGACCTCCTTAAGGGCCGGGTCGCGTTGCCTAACGATCTCGTCGAGCCGTACCGTCTTCATGCCGGCTTCCTGAAGTTGAGCGAAGGGTCGGCCCGCTTCGACTGCCTCGTGCTGCCGCGTGTCGCCTACCAGAAGCACTCTGTCACTCGGATGGAGTCGAGTTCACGAACGCGTGCATCTGCCTCGTCGATGCGAGAGAGGACTCGTCCAGAACGTAAAGGCGCCGGTCACCGCTATCGGGCTGCTCGCCGCGGGCGAGGTGGCGCTGCAATGTTGTAGTTTCAATTCCGGCTTCGGCAAGCTTCTGTGCAGCACGAGATGTGGGCGCGAATCCTTCAATGCGGTAGCCCTCAGTCTCGGCAGCCTCACGAACGACTGAGAGGGTCGTCGTCTTTCCGGCGCCTGCTCGACCGTCAAGTCCTACGATCTGTTCGCGCGAATTCAAGATTTCATGAACGGCGCTGCGTTGGGCAGCATTCATCTCAGCGTGATGATTCACTACCGCAGCACCGGTCTCCGACTGCGGACAAGTGGTGAGTTGGTTACACCACGTTGATTGCCCATCCTCCATTCGGGCGACTGTTTCTTTCTCAAGCCGTATCATTTCTGCCGTTGAGTATCGCCGCCCGGCCTCTCCCTCTTGGGGTTCGAGTATTCGGAACTCACCTGTCTTCACCCGCTGCTCGAGTTCTTCGCGTGCTTGCTGAAAACTAATTTGGCCCATTCCACGATCGAGCACAGACTGAAGAACAACTCGCTCGTCGCGAACAGCGGCGCGCTCGAAGACATGGCTACGAGCGTAGGTCACCGCCTGCTGAGCGATCTTCTCGGGCTGGTGAGAACGAGTTGGTGTGTGCTGGCGGGCCTCCGCAACCACTCGATCTGGTTGATGCCCATACTGAGCGGACAACTCTCGGTGTCGTTTAAGGACGTCCTCCGGCGAAAGCAGTTCCTTTTGATCGCGGGTCCTATGAGCAGCGACTTGGGCTGCGCCGGCGCCTTCCATTCCGATGGACTGCAAGTGCTCCTGAATTTGCTCCCGCCGTGGGCTGGAGGCATCGAGGTATTCCTGCGTGTAGCCTTTAATTTCTGGTTGTCCATACTTGCCCCGCTCGATCGAATAGCCCAGCCCTTGAAGGCGCAAGGCGAGTTCCGAACGGTAAACACTCGTCACATAATGCTGTGACTGGAAGAGGCTGCGCTCCTGGAGGGCTCGCGTTTGGCCATTTTCGCGGACAGTCACATTGAAAATGACAGCATGCGTGTGAAGCTGCGGGGCAGCATATCCCTCAACTGGCCGCGCGGTGTCATGCTCAAAGGTTGCTGCAACGAACTTCCCTGTTGTTTCCGGAGTGCGGGTATTGCCCATCCTGGCCTGCGTATATCGTTCCAATTCTGCCAAAGCAACGCCGACGCTCTCGCGATGTGCTTCGCGAATCCGATCATCGCCGCCGACGAGTGCGGTCAACGAGACTGATTTCGGCGCAGAGAAGGTGGCGTCCCACCCGGCCCGATGCTCAGCACTCGTGATCTGCCTCCCATATTCGTTCTCGTATGTCCGAGCAGGCTGGTGTTTGACCAGTTTGCTCGCCTGTTTCGGGGTGTTGACCTTCACTCAATCGCGCAAAATGCGATGCTCCCACGGAACCCTTCAAATCCCATTCTTCCGCCAGTGCCCCGCGCCACTCGCTGTGCGCGCGTCGGTCCTGGCTCCAATAATTCTGTTCTTCAGAAGTGAACTCCCGAGAGTGGTACGTTTGCGCCTGCCCTGCAGAGAGCGCCTTCGAAATGGTCAACATAGCCCTCAACTCCAAAATTCGAAACGGTCCAGAGGCCGCCTGAATTGGGCAAGAGAAAGTTCAGTCAATCCACTGAGATTCGTCCCAGACGGTGGGTTCGGCATTCGCGACCTTCCGCTGCGAAGAAAGGGGAAATATGCCTTGTCTTTCTGCCGGACTTTTCGGGGGCATTTCGATGACTACTTCCTGAAGACTTTGCGTAGCCTTATCCTTGACCCTCGCTGGTGTCGAAGTGGCGATAGCTCCACGCTCCAGAAAAGCCGGCTGGCGCTCAATTGCACGAACGTATGGGAATCTGGCTTTGACGACAAGGTTTTCTTGTTTGATATAGCCGTGAAGGGGTTCCAATCCCGCTATTTCGGAAGCCATCACGAGCGGCTTGTTCACGATCTCCATCGAGTATTGCCGGTTGCCGGGTAACAAGCTGTGCCGCCGCGACTCCTTGAGACGCTCCACCTCAATCTCTCCAATAGCATCAGAAACCCACTTCGACGAATGCGGCTCCGAAGTCTTCAAAAAGAGCTTTGTCGCTGGCTGGGAAAGCATTGTTTCAGCATCCTTCCCGTATCTTTTCTCGATTTGGCTACGTCCCTGAAAGCCCAGCACCACCGGATTTCCCGATTTTCGCGCCTCCGTGACTGCTGTATGGAGCTGAGGCAGTTTATTCAGGCTCGCGACTTCATCGAGGACAAACCAGACGGGCTTGGCGCGATGAATTGCCGGCTCCATTGTGCGGAGGATCAGCATGTCCAGCCATGCGCTGTGAAGGGGCAGAATTTTTTGGCGAGAGGCCGGACTGGAAGTCAGGAATATCCATTGACGCCGTTCAGCATTCCAGCGCCCCGACGAATAGACCGGCGCGGGCCTCATCCTTAGGCGGCAAGAGTTCAAGACTTTCGGCGATCATATTGAAACTCGAAAGCACACCTCCTCTTTGGGCAGGCGCACCAGGATCAAGGAACGACGCATAAGGTGTGCCTTTCGCCATCGCCTCTATTTGCTCCGAATTGCTCATCCATGCGATCAGCTGCTGAGGGCTGGGCTGACGGCGCATCAAAAAGCTAAAGACTCGGCGGGGCGCGTCCGTAAAATAGTCCTTTTCAAAATCCTTATCTGGAAATAGAGCCGCCGCCATGGCGGCGTTGGCATCATCTGATTGTGATTCTTCCGCAATGTCCCAATAAGGGCATCTATCGTCGAGAGGGTTCAGAATGATGTCACCGCGCTCTGGTGAATAGAATTCGGGTGTGAACTCAAGAGCTGGATCGTAAACAACTGCTACGTCTTGCCGAGACGCAACCTGACGAAGGATCTGGCGCATGGCGGAGGTTTTTCCGCTGCCGCTGTCGCCCATAATAAGGATGTGGCTCGATTCAAGATTTCTTGCGAATCCCGAGTGAAGGAGGGCGACGGCCAAGGAAGCGAGACTGGATTTGACTGAATGTGGGAGTATCCAACTGGAGGCGAAGACCATCTGGCCGCAGCTTGGTATTCCAGTCGGCAGCCGAAATCAGTTCAGGACCCCTGGTCCGCCTTCCATGCCGCTCTTCGTGACTTCGTGAAACGCTCGATCTGCGCCTGATCGCGATCACCACAGCCACCAATCCAGCAATTGGGAGAAAACCGAGCAGTAGCGGTTCGGCAACTACCCACCCGTAGCTGTGACCGTTGTAGATGTTCGCTCGTAGGAACGTTTCCAATTCTGCCGAGTTCACTCGCTCCTGAGCACCCGCTTCAATGCCTGTCCACCCATCCGCCAAGGCCGCTGGAGAAAGTCGAACACCGAGAGTTCCACTATTCGTTGACTGGACGTCGCGCTCACTGAGGAGAACATGGCGCCGACCGGGAGCGGTCTTGTAAAGCCAGACTACCGGAGTCGTCGCGCTGTGCTGGCCGGCGATTTTTGCACTTTCTACGTAGGCGAGCAGATAGTGCCGCTGAAGCGGCGGCTCCACGAAGAACATGAAGGATCCCAACAAGGGAAGGGCGGGAAGAGCAACCAACATGCCCAGGAAGATGACGAACCAGAACAGGGACCGTCGAGGAAATCGGAGCGGTGGCACAGTATGACCTCCTAGATTTTTCCGGTCTTGCCTTCCTTTCGACTTGCCAGGAATTCTTCAGCTTTTTGAAGTTTGATCGAATCCGCGTACGCGACCATCTTGCGAATGGAGTCTTCGCTTAGCGGACCCTTCGATGCGGAAGCAAACAGATTCACAAATAGGGTCCGAATGGCCATCAGCTCTGCCAATAAGACCGGGTCCGTTTCGTCGGCGCGGCGTCCTCGAGCCTGAGCGAGGGCAGCATCGCGAAGCCACTCTGCGACCTTCTTGCCCTGGGCGGAAGCGGCTGATTCAATCTCGACGAATTCCGTCTCGGTAATCCGGGTGGCGATGGATTTGGCCCGAAAACTCTCACCTGCCCGGGGAGCGGACACAGCTGGCGGGACCACAGAAGGCGGTCTGGTATCGGGGGAAGACATCAGCTCAGTCGCCTAGTCGCAAAGTAACCCGGAGCTTCGGTCTTGTCAAACATGAAGGCGCTAAGTCAGTCCATTGAATCATGTTCACATTTGTAAACGTGGGAGACCTGGCGGAGGTATTCGCGTTTACAAGCAGGAACACAATTCATCCAAATACCTCAAAATCAAGATGTTCACAAATTGAGGCGCGTGCGACCCCGACTGGGGATGACGTGTCACCTTCCACCCGCTGCGTAGCAGCGCGCTTGCATTCGGCAAGCGCGTCGGCCCTCGCGAACGGGCAAGATGAAATGGAGCAATCGCGCCCGACACACCGGGGGAACAAGATCGCGTGCCGCATTGCACTGCCGGAGGCGTTTGCCCGTCGGGTGGGGAAAACATGACGCCCCGGCGCTTTTCTGGGGCATCGCTAAAGGGTGAGTAGACGGGCTCGGGACAAATCTTTTCGGTGCGCCGAGCCGCGTCACTGAGTTGCGGTACAGGGCCGTCAACCACCTTGCCACAATTCAGTCACTGACAACCGGCAATGCCGTGCGTTCCTGCCGAGAGCGGTTCGGCACTGCCCGTCGGGTGGGCCAGAGATGACGCTCCTGCCCCCAGGCAGGAGCATCGAACAAGGGTGGGAAGACGGGCAAAGGCGGGTACAAAAATGCGGAGCCTGTACGAGGCCAGACTCCGCCGAGTGCTTTCTTTGGCTGGCGATTATGCGGTCTTCTTAACGATTTTGGCCTCTGGCTTTGCTGGCGGTTTCGACTCCGGCTTAGCAGCCTTTCTCGCCTTGTCTTTCGCGGTGAACTCCTGCTTTACCTTGAGGGCCACGGCATCGGTGTCGATCCCGTAGACTTGGGCGGCGACACGAAGCGCCTTTCCGCCGTCAGCCTGGGTTCTGGCCGATAGCAAAATTACGGCTTCGACAACCAGCTTTCCGATAGTTCCTTCGTCGGCCTTGCGGACAAAAGCTCCTAAAAGTTTGGCGACGGATTCTCTTTCTTTAGCCTTGATGCTCCGATGCCGCGCGACCATCTCCAGCCGTTTTTCGTCCAGCAATGAGAGCAACTGTTCGGCAACAAAGAGCAGGTCGCGTTTCATCAGTCGAACGGGAACGGCGGCCACGATGGCTTGCAAGACGCGAATTCCGGTTGCGTTGGCAAGCGCTTCCTCGCGGCGGCGCTTCTCCTGCTCCGCTTTGAAGCTGGCATCGGCCTTCGGCGTCTGTTTCTTGGGATGGTGTACCGGGCAGGTTGGCTCGGTGCAAACCTTCCGCAATTCGCCCTTGTCGATGCCGTCCGACACGATGGCTTCAGTGGTGTACTTGCAGGTTTTGAATTCCGGCCACTTCGCTTTCTCCGGCGTGTCCGGCTTTTCCTCCCGGATTTCAACGTACTTGTTGCGCGGGATGGTCTTCTCTCCTTCCGGCTGCTGCCTGTATGCGGTGCTGATCTGGACAAGTTCGGGTTTGGCTGCAACCTTCGCTCTTACGTGGGCGTCCAGCTTGGCGGCGTAGCAATTCGGATCGGTGCAAGCATCAGAATTCCCGCTGACATCCGCAAAGAGCAGTTTGTTGTGTCCGGTGCGCTTAGGGCATTCGACGCAACTTCCGGCGGCGGGGACAAGTTGGGGGTCCCTTTTGTTGAAAGGCGCCTGTTTCAAGAGCAAGAGAACGTTATGCTCAATCCACTGTTGCAGGTGGCGCACCGGGAGCAGGATGCGTTTTGCCTTTGCCCCGGCTCCGTTCCATTCCTCGCGGAAGCAATTGGCAAGCGCCTGTTCCTGTTGTGCTGGCTGCAATTTGGCGAGCAAGAGGGCATGGCCTACGCCGATCTCCTCTGCATAGAACGCCTCGACTATTGGGGCGGCAAGTTCCGTAAGCCGAACCCTGGCTGCGCAATATGCAGGACTCTTCCCTACCTTAGCGGCGATCTGCTCAATGTTGTACTTCGGGTCTTCCAAGTTGAGCAGGGCCTTGAATCCCTGCGCTTCCTCCAGCGGGTGAACGTCGCGGCGTTGCAGGTTTTCGATTAGCTGCGCCTCCAATGCCTCGGCGTCGGTGAGGTTGACAATGCGGACGGGAACGGTTGGGGCTTCGGCTATCTGCGCGGCGCGATAGCGTCTGGCTCCGGCAACAATCTCGAAGCTCTGGTCGGTAAGAGGCCGCACAAGCAAGGGAGACAGAACGCCCTGGCTGCGGATGCTCTCGGCCAGCTCCTTGAGGGCGGAATCCTCAAAGATGCGGCGGGGGTTGGTGGCGGACTCGGTGAGGACGGCAAGCGGAAGGTTGCGGTATTCAGTCGCGGTGTTCGTGTTCATGGGTTGCTCTCCTTTGAGCGGTTGGGGCGTGCGGGGAGTTGAGCGGACGGCGCGGGGCCGTCCGCATCGTCAAGGTCTTGGGTTAGCTGGCTTGCGCCAGCTCCGGCTCCTGCTCTTCGGTTGTCTCGGCTGCGGGGTTTTCGATTGCGGCGAGAATGACGGCGGAAGTCTTCTGGATCACTTCCAAGCTCTCGGTGAGCAGGGCCGCGTTGCCGTGGTACAGGTGGATGTAATCCGCCGATGCCCTGCCCGTCTCAAGGCCGATGGTCTTTCCGACGACAAAGGCAACTGCCTCGGCCTCGGTTTCGCGTACGGTCTTGGTGGTGGCGGTGCGGCGGTCGGCCTTGTGCAACATCTCGTGCGCCAGTTCATGCACAAGGGTTGAGAATTCCTCAGCGGAAGACTGGCCGGGAAGCAAAGCGATCTTGCCTCCGTAGCTCACGCCAAGTGCGGGTGCGATGCTCTCTTTGAACTCCAGCGCGATGTCCTGAGCAATGACAAAGCCCACAAGGCGGTCGCGGTACTCTCCGGCACTGCCGGAGACGCGCTCGGAGAATTCGGGAAGTTCCTTCCCTTCGGTCTGGCTCACATCTTATCTCGTGATTTGCGCCCGGCCGCGGGTCCGCCCCGTGAGCCGCACAACCCGGTGTACGGCGCCACGGCAGCTCATGGACACTGGAACTGCTATGGCGATTTTCACTGCGAAGAGAGTTTCTGACGCGAACGCCGGATGGTTTCGCGTCTCCGATGGTGACGGAAGATCTGTTCCGTCATGTGACGATTTCCTTCTCCACCTCAGGCTGCGAGATTGTTCTGTTTACACGCAGCGAGCCTACGCGATTGGCTTGGCGCATTTCTTGTCCTGGCTCCGCGAAGCGGGCGAGAGCCTGGAACACCCAAGCCGCCAGGTTATTAGCCGCTACATTGCAGAGTTCAGTCAGAGCGAGTTGCAAGGCGCGATAGGCTCGCGATCTCCAGATCGGGTTCGAGGTCCGCGCACGATTAACCACCGCCTCAGCGTGTTGGCTTCGTACTTTGACTTCCACATTCGCCGTGATACAGAGGATGGCAGTGGACCATGGTGTGGCCGCGTGAACCCTGCATCAGGGAGCTGCTCGATCAGGAGCTACGTCATGGGATGATGGGGCGCGACTCCCCGCCACGAACGAGGCAGCGTGACGGTTTTCGGCGCAGAGTTCCCTATGAAGTACCGAAGCGCCTGGAACCCGCAGATATACAGAAGCTCATTGATACCGCCTCCTCCTTTCGAGACAAGGCGATTCTCACACTGCTATGCCGCACTGGGCAGCGGATCGGAGATTGGAGTACCAGCGCAGGTCGGCATGGCATCCTGGGCATGTCTCTTTCTGATGTTGATCGCAAGCGTCGGCTCGTTGTGGTTCGCCTGAAGGGAGCACGGGATGAGCATCGTGTTCCGGTCACAGATGACTTCTGGCCCATATACGAGCGCTATCTGGAGGACGAGCGACGAGCGCATTGCAACGGACAGTCGTCTCTGGGTCGCTTTACGTAAGGGGCGCGGTAAACCGCTCACCTACGCGTCGTTCGAGTCCTCGCTACGGTACATCAGCCGCAAGGCAGGTGTGCCAGTGCATCCCCATCTATTCCGACACACGCTGGCGCAAGGTGTTCTCGATTTGACGGGCAACCTGAAGATCGCACAGGAGCTTCTCGGCCATGCGCATATCTCAACTACGGGCGATCTCTACACGCGAGTCGATGCATTATCGCTGGTAAAAGCAGTGTCAGCGGTGAAGGCGAGTTCTGATGGCCTCGCCGACCCGTCATCATCCCCAACGCAGGCTGCACGATTTGCGTTTCCTTACGATGCAGACACGATAGCGGAGTTGGAACATTCGATAACCAGGCCGACGTTACCCCCACCTTCCCCCGCAAGGAGACTGCGTAAATGAAGACTCTTCCCGTGAAGCCATCCTTGGCAGCACAGCCCTACGACGGATCGGCATTGCTCGCTTTGTCCGACCAGATAATCGCAACTCTTCGCTTTGGCGATGGAGACAAGAGAAAGGCGCACAACGCATGCCAACATCTCGCTGACGCTCTCGGTAGCTGCCGCGGCCGGACGCTCCAACAACGCTGGCGTAGCTTCGAAAAATCCATCTGGCCTTTATGGCAAAAAGGTGTGGGTAGGCCGTGTGTCCACTGGACTTGGGGTGCTCGCGTTATCGTACCCGCCCGTGTGGTTGTGCCAACGATGGAGTGGCTAAGCGATGTCCGTGTCAACCAGTGGATTATGCGGTTCCCCGTAAAAAATTCCCTTGTTCAGCAACATAACTTGTTATTAAAGGCCACAGCCGGATTCGATGGGCGTCCGCTCATTCACAACATCTTGCTGTGTGCAGCGGACTGCGCTTGTTGCTGACCCATGGCTACGAAGGCGTAGCATCAGATTCAGGATGAGGACCTGAAGACCCTCTCCCTTCGCTACTCGAAGGGCATCGATGTGCTTGATGCAGCGTTGTGTTCTTTGGGCGTTTTTTCGCGGTCGCCCAAGCATGGATCAACACGCCACAGCCGACGTCGACTTTTGACCATTCCGGAACTTGTAGATGTTACGCGTACTCCTCGACGCTTTCGTGAGGTCATGATTCTCTACCTGGAGACTTATTCAGCCCGCGTCAGCGACCGTTACACAACTCGCAGGGGGAAGTCAGTCGCCATCGCTCATTTCTGGCGCTTCCTGGAAGAAAAGCATCCGGAAGTGAAAACCTCTGCGCAAGTGCTTCCTCTTCATCTGCGCGAGTACATTCCCCATGCGATGGCGCATGCCCTCGCCGTGCAGCGGGGAACCAGTGCCGGAGAAGAGGTCCGCGCGACTGCGCATTCCTGGCTGACCGAGATTCGCACTTTCTTTAGCGACATCTGCGCTTGGGCGACGGAACCCGATTCGCCGTTCCGTCCCTTTGCTCCGCGCACTATCCCTCTTACCAGACATGCGCTGCTTGGACTCGGATTCGAGAAGGCGCGTGAGCGTACGCGGGCCCGGATTACCGCCAAGGTCCTAGATCTTGAACGCGAGATGCCAAGCATCCGTTCCTTTGCTTTACGCACGTGGAGCAACGCCATCGCGAACGCCGTAAATTCACCTGGCTCCAGCTAAACCATGGTCAGAAGAGACGGAGAGATTCTGGGATTGGGCATTGCTCGAACTGCTCGTTCAGAGCGGTCTACGCATTGAAGAAGCCTCCGATCTGACCACTCTGGACATTCTCAGAAGGAAAATGCCCGATGGGAGCCTCTACTATCTGCTGCACGTGAAGCCATCGAAGTTTGATCGTGCAAGAGTCATCCCGATCGGTGACGGTCTGGGCCGTGTCATTGCGGAGATCATTCGTCACGTGAAGCGCTTTCATGGAACCGATCACGTGCCCGTTTGCGATCATTGGAACCTGGCACAGAAGGTTCCACGTCCACCGGCGCCATATCTCATTCAAGCGATCCGTCATCCCAGCCCTCCAGGTCTGCAGACGATTCGGTCACGCATCCGTGCGATCTCCGTAGCCGCCGGCGCACGCCAGTCTGATGGTTCACCCCTGGTCCTGCTGCCACATGATTGCCGGCGTGTCTTTGCCTCTGAACACTTGAATAACAACACTCCAGTCCACGTAATTCAGGCTCTCCTCGGACATGCTTCGATCAACACCGTCATGATCTACGCCAAGTTGTACCCGAGCCAGCTTATCGAGGAGTATCGCAAGACTGTGCGCGGCCTTTACAACGCCCACTATGGCGCAGATAGCCTCAAGAACCCCACCGCGGAGGAGTGGGCGGCGTTTGCGGCCAGCTGCAACCTTCGGGACATGGGAACACACCTTTGCGCGCTGCCCACAGGCGAACATTGTCCGAGAGGATTGGTCTGCCTCGGCTGCACCCACGCGCAACCGAAGAAAAGTGCAGTGCCAGTATTCAGGCGTATGTTCGCCAGTCATCAGCGCAGTCTCGAGGCTGCCAGGATTCACAACGAACCTGCTGGCCAGATCGCCGCCCGTGAGTTGGAACTGGTTCGGATTAAGGGCGCCTTGCAGAGAGCTGAGGAACTGAGCAATGATGTTGCATCTGTCATCGAGCAGCACGTTTGAGCTGACATACCTATGCAGTGAACGTGCCCATCCTACGAGAGAGCACGACGCTCCATTTCTTGAAGACCCAGTATTTCGCAAGCTGAGTCACCTGAAGTCACGTTGCCCCGATTCTGAGGAAAACGAATATCGAACGCTACCGGTCATCATAGATGCAGGAGGACGGAATGCAACTCTACAAGCGGCTTCGGCGCGAATACGAACAAGGGCTCGGAACCATCAGGGGGGTCGCCCAAAAATACAATGTGCATCGGCGTACTGTTCGGGCGGCCCTCAAGAACGCAGTGCCGTCAAAGCGAAAAGCTACGCCTAGAAAGCGGCCGAAAATGGCGCTGGCCATACCGGTCATTGAAGCTATCCTGAATAGCGACTTAAAGGCGCAGTTCAACCAGCGACATACGGCGCATCAGATTTGGGAGCAACTGCATATCGAGACACCGGGATGCGATGTTGGGGAATCGACTGTGCGGACGTATGTGCGGATCCGAAAGGCTGAACTGGATGGAGTTGGACAGGCGTCTTCTCAGATCGCATTAGCTTGGATGATGAAGATGCTGCATAGTGACGTCCCTTTGCCGGCCATTGAAAAAGAGTTTCCAAGCGGCACAGTGTCAAGCCTCGTGAAGCTAATAAGAAGCGGCAGATTGAGGGAACGCAAGAAGGCCCTTGCTGTTCTCGGCCGCTTGAAGGGAATCCATGTTGCCGTCATTGCTAGATGTCTCCAGATGTCGCGCAGAACCGTCCGCGAGTACTTCAGTCGCTTTGCCAGCGGCGGCATCAATGCACTGTTACCGACAAAGACCGCCAAGCCAAAAGATGAGCCAGAACATGCGCAGTTCCTGTTTTCGCTGCTTCACTCACCTCCATCCTGCCACGAGATTAATCGAACTTCTTGGAGGATGGATGATCTTCACCGAATTATGGCTGAGAGTGGTCATCGCATGTCGAAAAAGCGCATACGTACCTTCATCAAGACGGCCGGATTCAAATGGCGGAAGGCCAAAATTGTACTCACCAGCAATGATCCCGATTACCAGACGAAAGTAGATGCCATCAAGCAAATTCTTTCGGACCTGAGAGAGGATGAGGCCTTCTTTTCCATCGATGAATACGGCCCGTTTGCGATTAAGCGGAAGGGAGGAACCAAGCGCGTTGGTCCAGGCGAGACTTATGTGATCCCGCAATATCAAAAGTCGAAAGGCTGGCTGATTTTAACCGCTGCACTCGAACTATCCCGAAACCAAATAAGCCATTTCTACTCCTTGAAGAAGAATACAGAGGAGATGATCAAGATGGCGGACCTAGTGCGCACCGAATACTGCACTTGCCGAACCATTTATCTGTCATGGGATGCCGCCTCATGGCACATATCGAAGAAGCTGTTCTCGCATCTGAGTGAGATTAATCAACAGGCAGTTCGAAATGGTTTCCCTATAGTGAAGACGGCGCCACTGCCGGCTTGTGCGCAGTTCCTCAATGTAATCGAATCAGTCTTCAGTGGGATGGCTAAAGCAATCATTCACAATAGCGATTACCCTTCCGTGGAAGCCGCAAAAATGGCAATCGATCGACACTATCGGGAGCGGAACGATTTCTTTCTCCGGAACCCGAAACGCGCCGGACGAAAGATCTGGGGACAGGAACGGGTGCCAAGTGAGTTCTCAGAAGCAAACAACTGTAAAGATCCCGTGTATTGCCGATTCCCGGAACGTAGAACCTGATTCAGAGTCCCAACAGCCCCGGCGAGGTCCTCACGCCGGCGCCACCTCGGCGCTTACGCTGCATATCTCCGATGCCAGCCCTCCAATCAGGCTAGACAAAACTGCTGAGGCGATCTGTGCGACACTATTCGCACGGAAACCGGCCGTTAACCGAGCGCCGGATTCTGCCAGACTTACTTGGTTTGACTCAGTCGCCGTGGCGCCGTACACCGGGTTGTGCAGTCTCGCGGGGCAGATCCAGGCCGGGCGCAAATCACGAGATAATCTGTCGAAGACATAAGCGGCGCGGAATCCGACCAAAACGGCTTGATTCTGAGTGCGGATGTCCTTCATCGGCTTCCTCGTCCTTCTTGCGGCGAACTCCGATTACGGGGGCAAGAATGCGGATGCCGTGCTCGCCCTTCTTGACCTTGCGGCCAAGCTGGTTCCACGCATAAAGGCCAGCAACCCGGGTTGCGTCCGGCTTCTGCCGTGCAATTTCGAGAATGTTGCCAAAGCTGTAATTGTGAAACCTTCCCATTGCGGTGAGGTAGGCAGTAAGGGCGTCTGAGTGTCCCTGCTCCAACTGCTCGATCAGGGCTTGCACGTTGGCCGCGATTACTTCTTTCGCGGTCTGCTTCTGCTGCCTGTTGGTGTTGGCGGTTGATTGGTTGACGGCGGCGATAGTGGTGTTCATGGGTGCTTCCTCCTTGGGCTGTTGCACTGGCCGTTGCCCTTGAATCGGGCGGCGGCGTGTACATACATGCCGAACGCCTCCTGGCGAAGGCGGGGGGTAGCAAGCGCAAGGGGAGGGGGATCTCCCACCCTTGAGACGAAGCGAAGCGAGAGTTGAAAAGGGCGGAGCGGAGCGGAGGGCTGCACAAGCGAAGCGCGGAAGCCTGGGGATACCCTTGCGGGCGCGAGGGGCGGAGCTCCTGAGCGTACTTCGCACTTCCGTTACAAAACAGACCGGAGACATGGTTTACAGAGGAGCGCGACAGTAACGGACACTCGGTGTTTGGGGACACACGACGATGGTGTATGCCCTGGAAAGAGAGTTGTATCTTGGATCAACGTTTGCAGTTCCTATCGAGTTACCAGAAGGAAGAGATGTCAGTAGCGGACCTGTGTCGCGCGTACGGAATCTCACGTCCAACGGCCTACCGCTGGATCAACCGCTACAACGAGACGGGGCCCGAGGGACTCGTGGATCGCAGCCGCCGTCCGCATACCTGTTCGCACGCGACGCTTGAGCCGATGGAGAACGCTATCCTCGTGCTTCGTGCCAAGCATCCGTCCTGGGGCGCGCGCAAACTGAAGGCCAGGCTCGAGATGCTACAGCCAGAGTTAGTGTGGCCTGCAGCTAGCACCTTCGGCAACATTTTGAGCCGTGCAGGTCTGACCAGTCCGCAAAAGAAAAGGAAGCGCACCACGCCATGCTCGGAGCCCTTCTCTCTAGTGACTGGCCCGAATCAACTGTGGTGCATGGATTTTAAGGGCTACTTCGCGACCGGAGACGGCAAGCGATGCGATCCGTTTACCATCACCGACGCGCATAGCCGCTACTTGATACGTTGCCAGATCGTCTCACGTATCGATCTTAGCCAGGTCCGAGCAATCTGCGAGGCAGCCATGCGGGAGTACGGCGTGCCAGCACGGATCAGGACCGACAACGGCGCACCGTTTGCGGGCACGGGGCTGATGGGGCTGTCAAAACTCTCGCTCGGGTGGATGAAGCTTGGGATCGTGCACGAGCGGATACAAGCCGGTAGACCGCAACAAAATGGCCGCCACGAGCGGATGCATCGCACGCTGAAGGAGGATACGACGAAGCCGCCTGCGGCATCCCTACGTGCACAGCAGAGCCGCTTCGATCGTTTTCGTTATGTGTTCAACAATGAGCGTCCCCATGAGGCCCTGAACAACCAAGTCCCGGCAAGTCTCTACCAACCAAGCTCCGTTCGATTACCACGCAAGTTGCCGGAATTCAATTACCCGAAAGGCATTCTGTTGCGACGGGTGAACAATAGCGGAGACATCAGTTGGCATAAGACGAGAATCTTCATCAGCGAGGTCTTCCGTTTCGAAGAGTTGGCATTTGAGTTGGTGACACCAGGGTTTTACAGAGTCTTCTTTCGAGACATGGAGATCGGGGAACTTAACGTGGAGGAGCTTCGCTTTAGGGCCGCGCGAAGAGTCGTCTGAGCCTGTCGAGAGATGCATCGGCCTGAAGTGTTTATCCGAGGGGAGCATCTGCCTGCCCAAAACGCTAGGCTTCTCGGCGGCGAATAAGAACGATGCCTGCTATAAGCAACAGCGCCGACATCAGTGAGCAGATGCCAAGGCCACCCAATGGTATCGTGCCATGCAAGAGCTGAGTGTGCGGGTCGATAGAATCTGCCGCGCTCATCACGTCGAAGACGTTCCAACCGGGCAAGATGTGGGCCTTGTAACTGAAAAACACAGTCGCGATGGCGCAAAGTCCAACGACGGGTGTTGTAAACTCCGCCTCGAAGATCTCTGAAAGCAACAGACCAAGCGCAAGGATGGTTAGGCCGGCGGAACTCATGAGAGCGCCAAACACCATAGCCTGATCAAGCGGATATACTTCGCCGACAAATCGAGAAACAAACGGAATCAACATCGCGGCGCCGACTCCGAGCGCGATCGATTGTGCCCACGCGATCGCCGCCCGAATCATAAAAACGTGCGAGCGGCGTACGGGTAGGCTGAGCGTGAAAAGCGCTGTGCCCGTTCCCACCTCCCGTGCGAGCCCACCAAATGTGAGCACAACGGCGGCGAGCACCCAGATCCCCTGCAGGGCATAGTGGAAAAATCCACTCCACACGTAGACCGTGTAGGGCAATGGTTTATCCGGAAAGTGCGCATTATGCCGCGCAATATATCCCGGAGCGGTGACAACGCCATAGATCACGAGCGCCGTGAGCAGCACAAACTGCAGCTCCGAAACGGGCCTGCGACTCTCGCCAGAATCTCCAGGCAAGGGCGCGCCAAGTTCGACTTGGGTTTTTCGCGATGCGACGAATAGATCAGTAGTCAATGCGGTCTCCATGAGCCACGGCAGCCATCCAACAGATTGCGGTGAGAGCCCAAGTAGGAGCAGCGTGAGCCACGGCGCAGTTGTCCAAGTCAACTGCCACGGACCCGCCATGGCGTGCGCGAAATCAAAGTATGCGAGCCAGCTGGTTTTGCCGAAATAGTGGAGATGCTGCATGTAGGTCTGAAGAACCAGGTAAGGCACGCCTAGAAGCACCAACGTGATCAGCAGACATAAATAGTCGCCCGGAAACAGCGAGTAGCACAAATTACCGAATGCAATCAGAAAGACCCCCGCCCCGACCATGAGAGCTGTGTGTAGCAAAATCTGCGTGAGCGAGAACGACTGATGAATCACGGATGAGCCGATCATCACCACGACGACGGCGAAAAGGCTCAGAGCTACACTCTCAATGAATGCCATCGCTAAGCGCGTGAACAGCCAACGCCGACGACTAACGGGTAGGCTTAGACTGAACAGAACGGATCCCGCACTCTTCTCCCGAATCAATCCGCCAAAAGCAAACAGCAGAGCAAACAAAGCCCAGACCTGCTGAAGGTAATTGTTGTAAAGGTAGTGCCAGAGATACCATCCGTAATTGTTGATACCAAGTACCATCCATGCGAGGTGATATCCCTTCGGATCCTCGAGCTCTTGCGCCCACCATTTCACAAGCCACGCGTGCTGCTGGATGTTAAAAACACAAACAATAGTTGCGGCCACGAGACCAGCAAAGAATCGTACCCGCGTTTCAACCCAGGCTTTGTAGAGCAGCATCTTCATGACCGTGCCTTCACTTTTTCGAGGAAGATTTCTTTCAGTGAAATGGGCAGTACATCGACATTTCCGGCCTTCAACATGCGAATGTGCTCCATGATCGAATCGAGATTGCGGCTTGCAATTAGGGACACCGTACGTCCTTCCAGCCTCACTCGCTCGATACCGGGCAGCCGAAAATCCCGTTCATCTACTGGTTCGGGAAAGACAGCCTGAATATGGCGGTATTGGTCCTTGACTTGATCCATGGGTGCGTCCAGGACAAGCTTCCCGCGATCGATCATCAACACGTGATCGGCGACCTGCTCCACTTCGGCTATCTGATGTGATGAGAAGAAAATCGTCGTGCCCTGAGCCGCAAGTGAGACGACGATCTGAAGCACGTCTTCGATGGCGACGGGATCAAGTCCTTCTGTCGGCTCGTCGAGAATAAGCAACTTGCACCCGCGCGCGAATCCGAGCAGCAGGGCCAGCTTCGTACGCATGCCTTTAGATAGCTGGCGCACCTTGCGATCGCGTGGGAGTTCGAACCTTTCCAGCAGATGCCGCTCGAAGTCGCTGTTCCAGTTCGGGAAGAATGACTTTGTGAAGCAAAGAATTTCCGCCACCGTCATATAGTCGTATAGACGTTTGTCTTCAGCGACAAAGGCTACCTGTTGCCGGATTAGCAGGCTCTCGCGCTCGTTATCAATCCTATGACCGAAAATGCTGCCTGCGCCTGACGTTGGATGGATCATACCGAGGAGCATCTTTATGGTCGAACTCTTGCCAGCACCGTTTTGACCGAGAAATGCGCACACGGAGCCATCTTGAACTTCGAGATTGAGACCTTTTACCGCCTCGTGTGTCCCGTAGCTTTTCTTCAGATCGTTGGTTTCAATTACGGCTCCCATAGCTACCTCCGTTGGAACTCACTGGCAAGTTCGGCTTCAAAAAGACGCCGAATCTCTCCTGCATCGAGTCCGCTCTCTTTAAGTTTTTCGACAAACTCTCGTACAAGTTGTTGCGCGTCACGCATCTCTCCAGGTTTGGATCTGCCCCGTCGAGTTGCAATGAAAGCTCCAAGGCCATGCCGGATCTCGAGAACGCCCTCGTTTTCAAGTTCGCGATAGACCTTAATCACAGTGTTCGGATTGATTACGAGGTCTTCCGCTAGCACCCGAATGCCTGGCAACTGGTCACCGGATGTTAGCGATCCAGTTTCAATTGCGTGCCGAATCTGCTCCTTTATCTGGACGTAGATCGGAACACCTGATGACGGATTAGGCTTTCTAAACACTGTGCTACAGAGATAGCACAGCGAAACTCAGGAGTCAAGCGAGGGGGTTTTCGCTCCACAGGGGGCGAAGAGTCTGGCAGAACCCTTCAAGGTCGATGATTGGTAGGTCGCCAATGCTCATTGGCGTAGCGGCTTATCCAGAATTGCCGGGGCGAAAAACAGGCCATGGAAATGACAGAGCATGGAAAGCGTGGAAAGCCAAGATGCCGGCTTCCCACCCTTCCCACACTCTTTGGAAATCCCTTCGGGATTCCCACATTCCCACGGCCTCGACTACTCGATATATTTCTTTTCGTGCCCGCTCAACTCGAACGTCAGCCACCGCAAGGGGCTTGTAACGGATGTCTCAGGTCCACAACGTAACACATGTTCCGGTACACTCACTCCCCTTAGGAGCTTTTGCTGTTGCGGTTGTTCTTCAGAAGATCAGGGCCGGCGTTGCGGGCAGGAACAGGCCCGCTGAGGAGGGTGGCGGAGGACCGCAGGGCCGCAGACAGGGAGGAGTCTTCCTCCCAAGGGAATCAAGTTCAAGAAATGTTCGATGGGACTGGAAAACCCCGCTAAAGAGTTAAGTAATCGCAATCTTGAAGTCTTCTCGTTCACGACTCGATGCTTGGATAGGCGATCGGTGCCAACGAATGCATCAACTGGGGGATTTCTCTCATATATTGTGTTTGCTCTTGGACATCCAGCCTACATCGGGCGATCCACGCTAAAGCTTGTGAGACTGCGTATGCGTTGTCTGATTTCGGAGGCGCACCAGGTACATGCTCAGTTCTCTTCATCTTCTTTTGGGAGGGCGGCAGTTTGTCGAACGGATCAAAAAATACGCCGTCGAATCCGCTTTCGCAAATCAGGTACGTTCTAGCAGCGGCTAAAGCGCCCCATCTCTTCTTCAACTCCCCATCAATCCACCCTTGCAGTTCAATTTGATTGATCCGAACATTCATTGCAAGGCCATAAAGTTCTCGCTCAGTCGAGAGCGAGGCGATTCCGGCGCTAATGAGGGCTTTGATGTCTGGAAGCTCGGCTCTCTCCGTATGAATCATCGCTTCGTGAGCTCCGGTAACTCGCGCAACAAGTCCGTTGCTGCATACAAGCCTGTACCAGCTCATCATGAAAACTAGTCGTGTGCTTCCGTCTACTGAGTTGAAACATTCAAGCCTCAAGTGCAACGGATGGGAGTCGCCAGGGTCAAAGCTAAATTTCTCCGGCAAAACAAATCGAAGTGCCATTCGTCCGCCAAACTTGGAGAGTGTCAGGGATACCATGACGAGGCTAAGTGGTACGTTTGCTTCATCAAGCGCTCGCACAGTTGTTTCAAACAGTTCTCGATGCTGTATCAATTTATAGGACTTGGAAACTACTCCTATGGGAACTTCGTGCTCGCCTGAATGACTCAATCGGAGGACTTCATCGAAATACGGGTTTTCACCCGTCACAAGAGGCAGTTCGTCTTTTCCCGCAGGTTTTGTATACAGAGCGAATGGGCGCCTCCCGAAAAGCGGGATCGCATCTGCAACCTGATCGTACGTACCCTGGTGATGAATGATTGGTTCACCGAGCCAACGGAAGTCTTGTGGGCTAAGCTTGCTCGACGTAGTGGCCATGGTTCCCTTCATTCTCAATCAGGTCGTTAGCGGATCTGTTGTTGCCTTTGCGATTTCAAGCCAATCATGGAACTAGGCCTTCATCGTGGAATCAGACCGAGTTGCATTACCTCGAAGTTTGATTTCTATTCTTTCGTCTTCAGCTTCGCTTCGTTCTCGCGGATGAATGCCTCGATTTGAGGCGCGCTGGCGAGGATCCGGAGCCACTGCTCCTTGTACAAAGTGACGGGGAACTTCCCCATTCCGTAAAGTGATACCGCGCCCTTCTCGCTTACCTTCAGGGTGATGCCACCCTTTTCCTTCGTCTTCAGTTGGGCGTTTTCTGCCCTCAGGCGTTCAAGTTCTGCTTTCATCTCCTCTTCGTTCATATCAGCTCCTCCGTTTAGTGGTTCAATGTTTTTTATGCCCTGATGAGGGAGCAGGACCTGCCGCATATTCGCAGTGTGCGCCCTGAGCTGCTCCTCCGCCATTGCAGTGAGTTGGTTCCGTGTCATGCCGAATTCACTCATTTTGGTAATAGACTCTTCAAGCAAGGCAGTAAGCGCCTTCTTGGCTTCGAGAACTTTCATCGTTAATCCACACCGGTCAATCTCTTCAGCGGAGAAGAGAAACGGCAGTGAGGCCAGATCCAACGCGCTGGCATCGTTCGGAATATCAATGAGTCTTCGCTCGGCTTTCGTCTCACGAATATCTAGCGCCAATGACGTGTTCTGGAAACGAATCCGGCCGTCACTAATCCGCAATCGTATCGGTCCTGCTTTGTACGTGGCGGATAGCTTCTTCAGCTTGGCCAGGTCACTCACAGGGATACTGATGCGTCCAGCTGCCTCACTCTTGACGGGAACCTCAGCACTTGAACCTCTGGCGACGAAGGTCATGAGCGAACCACTCACGGCAATATCCACCAGATCGTCAGGATCAGAGGATCTGCCGAACAATAGCTGCTTCATTGCGGAGTCCAGAAGCTTCTTTTCGACGACAAATTCAATCATCTGAAAATCCTATCTGCACAACAACAGCTACCTAGGAACACGTCGACCAGGCCGTCCCCCACCTCAAAGAGTAGACAGGGTTGCATTCAGGGCCGCTTCGAGAGCGTGAATAACCTTGATCGCGTCTTCGGCTTCTTTTCTGTACAGTGGGGCGGTGCCAGCGTGGGAAGCGGGATTGAGTATCCGGTCTTTGATGCGTCTCACCTCATCCAGAAGCTTTAGTGCGGTCAGCCGCTTACGAGACGCATCGCTTAGAAGATCGACGATGCTTTGATGCAGGTTGGGACGTGCAGCGAAAAGCTTGGCAATCAGCGCGCCTTTAGCTCTCTTCTCATCTTTTGTACTGGCAGCGAATTTCGCGGGATCAATGTCATCTGGCGACGCGAGTTCTTTCAACTGGTCCAGAGTGAACTCTGATTGGAGCAACTCCGCAAACTCCTTGTAACTGCCTAAGCTCAAATGACTGCTTGCCTCATTCAGCTTCTGATGAAGCGACGCGAACGCCTCCCGATCCACCAGAGAAGTGAGCCCCTTCCTTTGCTTCGCCTGGTCGAGGAATGATGTGAGGTTTGCTTCAACACACTTTCTCAATTGATTGCCGCATTCGGGGATCTGGTCGTTCGCAAGAAAATGCTGCGCCATCTCCAAGGGCGACTTCACGTTGTTAGCTTTAGGACCGTTCTTCGCCGTTCCGACGAGTTTCTGGAAGAGCCACATCTGATGATTTGCGCCGATCGTGCGCTTGAACTCTTCAAACAATCCGATATCGTGGGTCAAGACAATTTTTTGGTAGTTTGCCAGGGCGGCATCGCTGAGGAGTATCTCCACGACCTTCATTCGGTTGCTCATATCCAGACTAACGAGCAGATCGTCCAGCACGAGGAGCTTGAGGTCAGATTCGTGAAGATTCACGATGGATGCAGCAAATCGAACAGACAGCGCAAGCTGTGTCATCTTGGCTTCGTTCAGGAAGGCTTGCGGACGGGGCACGGTCTTTCCGTCGATCTGAATGCCAAATTCGATTTGTGGCATCTCGAATTGGAAGTCATCGCGACTGGTACCAGTCGCGAGGGGAGGCGTGGTCATCCCAAGTTTCAAAGTTACTTTGGCTGGATCGTGGACCGCAAAATGCGCGTCGTAGAACTTCTGTGCTTCGGCACTGATTGAATCTACGATTCCAGGCAAAATACCGGCGAAAGCAGCGGTCTTGGCTCTAAACTCGTCGTAGCTGTAGGTCCCCCCCAGGCCGCGACTGGCGTGAGGGTTGGGATTGCCTAACTTGATGGCGTTCCAATAATCGATCGGCGAAGTCCCTCCCGTAGAGACGCAAAAAGGCAGTATCTCCTTCTCGAAAAGGGGCCATATGTTGAACGTCTCTGAGTTGCGGAAATCCGAAAAGCCAAAGAAGAAGCGGTAGGTTATGAAATCGCTAGCCAGGTCGCCTTTAAGGATCGTGGGCTGGTTGAAAGTTCCGTGGTCTGCCTGACTGATCGTGTAAGTGGAATCCGTATTTGTACCCGTGTCTCGCAGGGTCAATATAATCTTGCCGGGCCTTGGTGTCACCACCGCCTGCTCGTGTATATTCAGTAATCTCTCATCGTGCGTCGGATCGAAGTATTTGGAGATTGAATGCTCCGGCTTCCTGGCACTTTGCAGAAATGTGTAGAGCGCCCAGTACAGAGAGGATTTGCCTGCTCCGTTATCCCCATAAACAAGGAGGTGGCGGCCATCGAGATCGAGAGTGAACTCCCTGAATGCTTTGAAATTGATGATCTCGATCTTCTGGAGCCGGGACTTCATGCTCTCCCCTCCTCTTTGATTACCGCAAGAAGGTCAGGGCTGTCGGCGGAGATGCGGAGGAGCCGATTGCGGATTGTCGATGAGGGGTCATTTAGAAGGCGGTGAAGCTGGACGATAAACTCTCGACGCTGCGAGTCGGACGCACTTGTGTCGTACGCAGATAGTTTGGGAGCCAGGTCAGCGAGGAACAGCAGGTCATGCTCAGACATATGCTCGCGGAAATAGCACTCCATCACGCAGACGTCAGTAAGATCTTGGAGGAATTGCGCAAGAATCACCTCATCCTGTTTCTTAGAAAAGAGAAGCATATTGACTAGGTTGGCGAAAACGTCCAGATCCTGGGCACTAGCGGGAAGTTTCACGGGGATCTTGCCTACATACTCTTTCGAAAGATTAACTGTTAGCTTTGAGTCGTTTGTAAATCGTTTGCGGTAAAACCAGTTGCCAACTGTAGAGTTCAATAGCGCTAGGATGAATTCGTACTTATCATTGTGTTGCGGCTCAAGGATAAGATTCAGAATCGACTCTTTGTTGTAGAAGTGCTCATCATCGAGTGTAGCCTTGAGGGGGGTCTGGCCACCCGTGATCCGCTGAATCATAATCTTGCGGCATTCAAAAATATCTGGCGTGCGGCTCCGATGTAGAAGAGTTGGGTCGTAGTTCAAGAAACGACCGCGGTAGTGTAGTGAATACTGACCTATTTCGTCACCTTCCAAAAAGGGCTTCCAACGGTTCCCATGAGAAGTGCCAGCAACAACCTCTGCTAGATTCCCTGATATGACAACGCCGAATCGGATCCGATGGCAAAGATCTTCCAATTTCACGCTTCCCGATTCGAGTCGCTCTACGATGTCGCGATCCCGCTGGCTTGAGAAAATGTCAATTACACCTCCATTTGCGTGCCAACCCGATTGCAGCGAGCGTTTTGGCTTTTCGTCACTAAGTCCGTGCTTGATTCCTGTCAGCCATCCCTCGTTGGGTTCACTTCGCTTGATTCGAATGGCAATCGTCGACGCTGTCACCGCCTCGAATATGCCAACATCCAGGTCAAGAATCTCGTCGATCTGAAGGTTCTGAAGGATGTAGTTCCGAACATCCCGGTAAGACGTTACTCGCAAAAGGGTATTCGGGAGGATATATGAAAGGACCCCGCCACTCTTCAGAAGCTGGGCACCTCGTTCGATGAAAATGGTGAACAGGTTTATTTTCCCAGTACCCGATATGTAAAGTTCTTTGTAGCGTTTCTTATTCGCTTCAGATATTCCAGCATTCCCACCAAAAATGTACGGCGGGTTTCCTAGCACGATGTCGAATCCCTTGCTCAGTGACTTCCCAAACATCCAATGCGGATCGAAGAAATCGGAACTGGCCTGCGGATCGAAGGGGTCCCAATCTGCGACATGTCGGGCTTTCTTAGATGAGCCAAGGCTTTCGGCGAGGAGTATAGCCAGCTCTTTACGCAGGTCCCTGATCTTCTTCTGAACAGCGAGCTTCTGATCGCGCCGCTGGATGGCGAAGTGGCTGTGATAGAGAGCTTCTATCTCGGCCTCGATCTCGTGAACTTTTGGGACCACGAGTGCCAATTGATCCGGCAGGCTGATGAGCGTGTCGGCGGCAACGAACTTTGTCTCAAGGTTCGGCAGCGGACGGATGCCGTGGTTTTCCCGCTTGTTGCGGTTGGTGCGTTGGTCGCAGACCAAAGAAATGAAAAAGCGGAGTTTCGAGATTTGGATGGCAATGGGTTGGATGTCCACACCATAAAGACAATTCTCAATCAGGTAGAGCTTTCGTCCATAGTCGTCTTCGTTGTCTGAGAAGTCGCGCTCAATGGCCGCAATGGCGGCTTCACGCGCGGAAATATCGGGAATCCTTCCAGCCGCATCGATCTGGAGTTGTTTCCAGCGCGCATTGTCAGGGTCGAGCTTGTGGATGATATAAACCAGCTTATGCAGCATCCCCATGGGAAACGCGCCGGAGCCGCAAGCGGGGTCCAGAATCTTGCTGGTATGAATCGCGTGAAGTAGCAGGGCGGCCTCTTCCTCATTGAAAGGGTGCGCCCGCTCGGTATAGGCGAACAGGATGTCAAGGCCGGCCTTCGCGTCCTGTTCGCTCCAACCCGCCGTGACAAGTACTCCAGAAAGGTATGCTTTGAGCGATTCATCCACCATGTATTCGACGATGGGCCGTGGCGTGTAGAAGGAGCCGGTCTGCTTGCGGGCAGTTGTTTTTGTCTCCTCGTTATACGAGGCGAGCAAATTCTCAAAGACCTTGCCCAACAGTTCAGGGTCAAGAGCAATTTCCTGGTCGACCGGCGTATTTTCGACAATGGTGAACTTGTAAGCGTTCAGGATATGCAGAAGGCCACGAACCTTCTCTTTCTTGTGCTTGGTATCGCCATAAGCACTTGAGAGGTCTTCATCATGCTCAGCGCCAAAGAAGAGATGGTTCGGCATGACGGGGCGCTTCTTCCGGTTCCGGGAAAAACCATCAAGGTAGAGCTTCGTATTCGTCCCCTCTTCTGGACGGTCCAGGCACTCGAACAGGCCGCCGTTGAGGAACGGCACATCGGCAAAGTGCTGGAGTGCAGTATCAGGGTCACGAAAGTGGCTTTCGTAGCGATATAGCGTGTTCACGTCATAGGTAATGCGGTTCTTAAGGAACCCTTCGTCCTTGGCAAAGTCACGATAGGGCTGCCCTTTGGCATCCTTGCCCATGCGCTGATTCAGCGTGGCAAAGAAGAGGTTTTGCAGGATGGCCTCGTTGTAGGTGGAGGCATCGGGCGAAAGGTCTTTGAGAATCTTCCTCAGGTCGGCTTCGGCAAAAAGCTCTTCCGGAACAAGGCCCTTCTCCTTGAGAAACCAGCAGAAAATGAGCCGTGTGAGCAAACGGATCAAGCCTGTGGCGCGTCGTTTCTCATCGTCTTTCTCGATGTCAGCAGGAAAATTGACTTGAGGCAGCGCCCAGAAATACCAATTTGCGAGTTCCTTGTAGAAACGCTTGTTGAGCAGCTCGACATTAAAGACCTCTTCCCAGGCAGCGTGGAGTTGGTCGAAGTTCTGTATAACGCGGCGGCCTTCGGTCAACTCAGACAGCGAAAACGAGGCCAGGATGTCCAGGTGGCCGGGGTGCGGTTTTTCGATGACGATGTTCTGGATCAGCGTAACCTTGCCCAGCACATCCTTGCTTTCGTCTCGCTTATTCAGGCGGCGGTTGATGGCGGCAATGGAAATCCGCCCGCCAATCTTGAAAAGCACCATGACAGGCATAGGGAAGATTCGGTTGATCTGGCGGGCCACGCCTGCGAGTTTGCCCCGCGCGTAATCGGCCTCGGTTAGTTCAATGGCGATGAAGATGTAGGACTGGAGTAAGGAGGTTTTAACCGCTTCATCTTTGAACAGGGCCGCGCTACGGGAAAGCTCTTCGTCGGTAAGCTGGAACAGCAGTTCGACGGATTGCCAGCTTGCGATAAGTGCCGCCGGATGTGTCAGCTTGGATTCCGGATCGAATTGCTCACGGAAGTCGGCAACTGAATGAGTTTCCACGGTACGGTCAGATTTGTAGCCGAGCGCAGAAAATAGCGACAATGCAGCTCCGCGCAGGGGTTCCGTAGCGAATGCTTGGATGCTTTGGCCGATGCGTTGCTTGAGTTCTGGATTACTAGGCATTCTTGATCACCAGCCACGTTATTAGTTCGAAATCTGTCTGATCGCTAACCTGATCTTGTGCGGTGGGTAGAACGAAGCTCCGACTCGACATAAGACCGGTTGCCGCACGTTTCCGAAAAGTTACGGCAATCGAGTCAACGGCTTTACGCAGGAGCGCGCCGTAGACCTCCATTTTCGAACCGTGGTTAGTCTCGTGATCAAATAGGTTGCAGAGGTCCGAGTACGGTACGCTCTTGCCGGAGCAGAGAATACGGTAAACATCAAGAATCTGTTTCGGTTGAGCAAATCCGAAACGGACATTGCCGTCATTCAACACGTAGACCATGAAGTATGGCTGAAGTGGATTGATCCCATCGCTCGGTCCGGTGGCCGCAATGCGAACTTCTGGCGTTGCCCTATTTTGACGAAGGCAGAAGATCACTCCAGGAGCGATTGCCTTATATTCTTGACTCGGCGGGACACAGCTGTAGAGGCCAAATGGCGCATCTTCGAGCGCAGCGCGGTTGGCTTCGATATACTTCATCAACTCAATTCGGAAATCGTCGAGCGTAAACTCCGTGAGCGAAACGGTGTCGTCAAGGTCGTCTAGGTCCAGCACTTCGTCCCTGAGTTTGAGAAGTTGTTTATCTCGGTACTTAAGATCTTCATTGATGAGATCTTCGATCTCCTCGCTTTGAAGAATGTTGTCTTCAAACGTAGCAGCGATGTCTACGAGAGCCATGCGCGCTTCAACTCGATTCTTGAGATTGATATAGCGGTTGAGGTCCTCGGTCGGCCAAAAATTGACCAGTTGCACGGATTTGTTTACGCTACCGATTCTGTCGATACGTCCAAATCGCTGAATGATGCGAACTGGATTCCAGTGAATGTCGTAATTGATCAGGTAGTCGCAATCCTGAAGGTTCTGACCTTCAGAGATGCAGTCCGTCGCGATTAAGAGATCGATCTCTCCGTTCTGCGGCATAGTTGGAACCTTGTTCCGTTGCTTGGACCGCGGAGAGAAGTTCGTAAGAATCTCGTTGAAGGCGGTATGCCCGAAGGTGGTACGAAGGTCGCCGCCACCACAGACGAGCGCAACGTTGATGCCCAAGTCGGTCTTGGCCCACTTTACTAAGTTGTCATAGAGGTAGATGGCTGTGTCGGCAAAGGCTGTGAAGACGAGAAGTTTCTTGTTTTCGTGACCAAGCTTGTCGTGGGTGGGGTGCAGAACCTTGGCGGTAATGAGTTGCTTCAGTACGGCGAGTTTAGCGTCCCTTTCGACCGTGATCTTTTGAGCAGCCTGAAACAAGCCAGTCAGCTGGTCTTTATCCTTTTTCAGGTCCTTGAGCCAGTTCTTCCCGCTGTCAAGTTCAAGGTGACCTAAGCTGTACTTAAACTTGCCCCCTACCAGTGTCGCTTCATCAATGTCCTCATCTTCCTCGGAATCACCAAGATCAAGATCGAGTTCCACATCTTCTGACTCTGGCTTCTGGGAGGACTGCAGATAGTCGTTTATCTTCTTTTCCAGAGCTTCAATCTTGGCGATCGTGCGCCCCATCGTGATTTCAAAAGACTTTACAGAACTTTCAAGACGCTTTAGAAAGTTGACCTTCATCATCCCAATGAGAAATGTCTCGCGATCGGCCTGGGAAAAGGGATCGTGAGTCGGAATCGAAGCCGTGTAAACATCCTTGAATTTCTCTTGAACGTATTTAGACGGGTTAAAGAGAGAGAGCTTGTATTGATTGATCTCAGAATTGAGTTTGTCGTAAGAAAGGAACAGTCCTTGAATGTCAATCTCCGGAAAGAGTGATAGTGGCTTTTCGCGCACAGGAAACCCACCCAGCTGCGCGATTGTCTCCTTGTAGTACTTTTGAATGTGCTTACGTGAACGCGCAATCGTTAGCTCATCGAGGAGCTTGAAGAATGCAGCGCTGAGTCTTTCTAAGAGGTCGCTGGTCTTTCGGTCAGAGCCCTGTTTCCGCGCCCACGTAGAGAATACTTTTTGGGCCGCTGTCAAGGTGTCCTTGACGCTTTCGATTCCTAGGTTCTCCGCAAACGCTCCGTCGTTGTCGCTTCCTTCCGTGAGGAAGTAGATCTGGTTACGCAGATCCTTCAAGTCATTGTTCACAGGCGTCGCGGAGATGAGCAGCACCTTGGTGCGGACGCCGGCCTTCACAATGTCGTCCATCAGCCTTTGATAACGGCTCTTCCTGATGATCTCGCCGGACTCGTCGCGCCTGCCGGGGGTGTTGTTGCGGAAGTTGTGTGACTCGTCGATAACAACAAGATCGTAGTTGCCCCAATTCACGGTTTCGAGGTTTATGTCGCCCGAATAGCCCTTCTCTCGGCTGAGGTCCGTATGCGAAAGGACGTCGTAACGGTATCGATCCTGCAGAAATGGGTTGAGGCTGCTGTTCGCTGTGTAAACTGTCCAGTTGTCTCGAAGTTTCTTGGGGCAGAGGACCATCACGCGTTCGTTCTTTAGTTCAAAATACTTAATGACGGCAAGAGCTTCAAAAGTCTTTCCCAAACCAACACTGTCGGCGATGATACAGCCGTTATAGCGGATAATCTTGTTAATGGCGCCCTTGACCCCATCTTTTTGGAACTCGAAGAGTGCCTTCCATGTGTCGGTTTCAAAGAGGCTTGTCCGGCCTAAGTCCGCGTCTGTTTTACCGCTATCTTCCAAGAACCGTTCGAAGATGTGGAACAGGGTCTTATAGTAGATAAATTCTGGCGGGTGGTTTTCGTAAAGCTGCTTCAGATACTGAAGAACCTCTTTCTTAACGTCCTTAACAAGGTCCTCGTTATTCCAGAGCTCGTCGAACCAGTGCTTTAGTTCCTGACGATCTCGATTTCCATCCACGATAAGGTCAAGCTCAATATTGTTATTCCCGGAGCCAAGACCAAGCCCCCGCACAGTGAAATTTGAACTCCCGAGTATAGCGTCTAACACGCCGCCCGTAGCGATGTGATACATCTTCCCGTGGAGCAAGTTGGATTGCTTTATTGTCTTGATTTCGACCTTATTCTCTATCCACTCGGAGCACTCTTTCGCGACACGTTTTTGCTGAAGTTTATTAGAGAGTTCAAGACCCACTGCATCCATTATGAATGCCTTCTTTTCTGTCTTGCTCGGATCCAGTCGATTTACGAAAGAAGGTTCACCGAAGAGAAAATTGAGGTGCTGAATACGGTCTAAACTATCCTTCAATGCGTCATACGCATAAATAGTGAAATAAGCTGAAACGATCGAGAGGGTCGATCCATCCTGAATCTTCTCTATCAGAAAGGATGCTACAGTTCCTCGAGAGTGATTGTCTCGAATGCCTGAATCTGCTGGAAATTGTGACATCCTGTTCCTTTTCTCCTACGTTATTCGGAATTGATGTTCAAGGCTCTGCTATTGGTTAAGCTAGCGCGCACTCGTTGCAATTATTCTTTATGGACCGTGGCTAAAGCCTTCCGTCAAGAACATCGACAGAGGCATTACTTCCGTCTTCGCGTCGAGCTTAAACCGTTCTACGCCAGGATAGAGAACCACACGTCTGGTAGCATGGATGTCCTCACACGCGACATAGAACCCCTTGCTTGGTGCAGGGCTTCCGAGAGAGCGCTTGACCTCAATCGCCCATCGTTCTTTTGAACTGAATTCAATCACGAGGTCGATCTCCGCCCCGGCGGAAGTCCGGTAGAAAGTGGGCCGCGCTGTCGGCGGCAATGCATCGAGAATGTTCTCGATTAGCAACCCTTCCCAACTGGAGCCGACTACTGGGTGCCCTAATAGTTCCTCTAGATTTCGTATTCCCAGCAGAGCATGCAGCAGGCCAGAGTCGCGGACATAGACTTTCGGTGTGCGGACAAGTCGCTTTTTGGCGTTCTCGGCCCATGGCTGGAGGCGGCGCACGAGTAACAAATCCACCATGATGTCGAGATACCTGGCTACTGTGTGGCCGCTGACGCCAAGACCACTCGCAAGCTGCGCCGCATTGAGCATTTGCCCTTGATTGTGCGCGAGCATCTGCCAGTAGCGGCGGAGTGTTTCGGCAGGAATGCGTGGCCCAAGAGCGGGGACATCGCGTTCAAGGTATGTCTGGATAAAAGCTGTGCGCCAAGTGAAACTGAGGTCATCGCTCGCGGCTAAAAAACTGTCGGGAAAACCGCCGCGACTCCAAAGACGATCCATCGAAGTTCCCTCGGCTCCCGCAGCTTCGCTAACCGAAAAGGGAGCAAGCTCCTGATATGCAATCCGTCCAGCGAGGGATTCGGCCGACTGTTGCAACAAATCCATCGATGCCGAGCCGAGCAAAAGGAAATGACGGGCCGGCTTACTCTTGCGCCGCCTCCGGTCAATTAGGCTGCGGAGTGTTTCAAAAATACGCGGGAGGCGATGGATCTCGTCGAGGATCACGAGCCGATTTTCGTGCTGTGTTAGGTAGAGTTCCGGTTCCGTCAGCTTGGCTCGGTCCGAAGGCGATTCCAGATCTAGGTAAAGGGCCTGCTCCCCCAAAGCATCTGCCAAAGTAGTCGCGAGCGTCGTTTTGCCCACCTGGCGGGGGCCAAGTATGGCGACGGCGGGAAACTGTTCGAGCAGGCGCGAAACCTGCGGCTGGATCTGGCGTGGGATGAACACCTTGCAATTATGCCATAAAGCTTCACAATTGCGAGGCTGCCATGAATTGGCTGGGCCACGATGGGCACGCAGCACAATATAAGCCGCTGAGCCCGTAGCCTACATCTCTATAATATTCAATGACCTATGGCTTTTCATGCGCATTCTCCGGACTATGAAAATGCGATTCTCCAGACGGTATCTGGCCAATTCCGACCTTGGAATTCGGTGAACCACCTTACTCTCCATGGCTCACAGCCCGATGGCCTGGCCCAACGGATTTCGTGTCGATCATTCGAAGGAGGGTTCGGACAGCTATCGCGTTTAAGTGTCGCTCTGGGGAGCGTCAAAACCACGACTATGAATAGGTAAGATTTGATTGAAAGTATTTCTGTCTTCCCAAGTTTTCAAAGGCGACACCGCTCTGCGCCGCTCTTAAAGGAGCGAGAGAAGTACTTGACCCATTTGCTCCAAATAGGCTGGGACGCGAACCGTGTTCGGGCCATCGCGGGTTATCTCGTCCGCATTGTTCAGATGATGGGGCTGACGAGTTTACGGCAGGTGCAGCTCACGGAAATTGAAGAAGCCGGGAGACGCTGGGCCGACAACAAGGGCCCTGAACGAATAGGCAAACGCCCAGACACTTCACCCAGAATCTTTTCAGTGATTGCTCGCCAGTGGCTGCGCTTTCATGGCGCTCTGATCTTGCCGACCGCGCCGCCCGGGCTTTTTGATGCGCAACTTGCCGAATTCAGGAACGCATCGGAATCTCGCGGTCTGGCCGCTATCACTATAGGAAGCTACGCTAACCGGCTAGAGAATTTCTTGCGGTGGGCGTCGGAACGTCACAACGACCTTTCGTTCATATCCATCAATGATGTGGACGATTATCTTGCCAGCTACCGTGAGGCTGGGCGGCGTCCGATTACGATCAGGAGTCAATGCATCGCACTGCGCGCATTCTTCATCGTCGCGGAAGATCGGGGTTGGTGTCTGCCGGGCATATGGCGCGGCATCGTCAAGCCGAGACTCCCCATGTATACGGCGTCTGCCAAGGGGCCGAGTTGGGCGGAAGTTCGCCGCCTCATACGCTCCGTGAATGGCGGAACGCCGGTAGAACTGCGTGCACGCGCCTTGTTTCTTTTGTTTTCGATTTACGGCTTGCGGGCCAGCGAGGTGGCGCGCCTCCGCCTCGACGACTTCGATTGGCGGAACGAGACTTTCTGCGTCCACAGGGCAAAACGCGGTGGCATCCAGCAGTTCCCAATTCAGTACGAGGTAGGAAAGGCCATCCTCGACTATCTTCGCTACGGGCGCCCGCATTGCGCTTGCCGGAATGTCTTTCTCACGCTGCAGCTCCCCTATCGCCCCGTCGGGGCGAGATCAATGTGGAGCCTCGTTGGCAAACGGATGAAGAAGCTTGGAATCCAGTCTGAGAGTCGCGGCCCCCATTCGCTCCGCCACGCATGTGCAACCCAACTCTTGAAAAAAGGAAGTTCTTTGAAGGAGATCGCGGACTTTCTTGGACATCGGACGATTAAATCCGTTGCGATTTACGCGAAATATGACCGACGCTCTTTGCGCAAGGTGGCCGCCTTTAGTCTGGCGGGGATACTTTGACTCTCATCGAAGCGATAGAAGGCTATGTCAAGCGAAAGCGCTCCGAGGGGCTCTCTTATCGCTCTTCGGAGTGGTATCTCATGGCCTTTGGCAAGCGCATTGGGAATATCGATCTAGAAAACGTCACGGCTCGAGAGATCTTGACGTTTCTAGATAGCCCAAAGACCTCTCCTGACACCTGGATGGCCAAGTATCGGCTGCTCCGGGGCTTCTTTGATTTCTGGCTAGCACGTGGAGAAATCTATGCGCTACCCATGCCAGTGGAGCGAAGAGAGAGGCAGCGGCCATTCGTCCCTTACATTTACACCCACTCTGAAATCCGGAATCTATTGAAAGCAGTGCGCAGATGTCAGAAGGCGGTCCGGTGCGGCATAGACCCCCTCACTCTTCGCACAGTTTTGATTTTCATTTATTCAACTGGCTCCCTGATTGGGGAGGCTCTTCGGCTGGAAATCAACGATGTCGATCTCAAGAAGGGCTCGGTCACGATCCGTCGCAACCGCTACAACCGCTCACGAACCATCCCAATCGGTCCAGACCTGATGAACGTGCTGGGAGAATATCTTGTTTTAAGGCGGCGACAAGACACGACCAACCAGCACTTCTTCTTGAACAAAAGAGGAGAAGTCCTCAACATTTCCAACGTCGAAGGTACATTCGAAAGACTACGCCGCGTTTCTGGAATTCGCCGGCATGACGAAGCCAGCTATCAGCCTCGGATATATGATCTACGGCACACATTTGCGGTGCATCGGATCGCAGGGTGGATCAAGCACGGTGCGGACTTGAATCGTATGCTGCCGGCGCTGTCGGTTTATATGGGGCTAACGGGCCTTGGAACGACCGAAAAGTACCTGACCCTTACGCCCGATCGCTTCCGAACCCAGCTTCTCAAGCTCAGCCCGAAGCGTGGAAAAAAGAGGTGGCGTGACGATCCTGAGCTGATGAGATTCTTGTCTCAATTGTCCAACAGTGTCCCAAATCGCAATCTGACCGGAGTTGCTCTGAGCCGGAAAAGTACACCTGCCTAACGATCACGAGCACTGGTGGCACGCGGGGAGGTTGAATGTTCGAGCAGATCTTTCAAACCCGAAGGCTGATTGAAAGACATCGCCAAGCGCCGCTCCGTGCAGAGCGTGAGCAGTATCTGAGGCATTTGATCGAACAGGGCTTCAGTCACAGTAAGCTCTTGGGCGCAGCGACCTACATGATCCACATCATTCGGGTCCTCGGACTCCATGAGTTACGCGTTGTCGATGAGAAAGAAATTGAAACGGGCGCGAAATTTTGGGCCGAGTATCGAGGTCCGTATCGGGATTTTCGCCACTACGACTTTGGATCGCCGAAGTCTTTCGCGATTGTTGCTCGCGGCTGGTTTCGATTCCATGGCAAATTGGCGCTATCGTCAGGCTCTCATTTTGACGGGCAGCTTCAGATGTTCTCGCAGGAGTTGCGCCTCCACAGAGGTCTAGCAGCACCAACAATTCGCGGCTATTCCAACCGGACCAGCATCTTCTTGAGGTGGCTCACAACACGGGGCGGAGATCTTCAAACAGTCTCCGTGAGTGATATCGGCGAGTTCCTGAACACAAAACGCGCTGAAGGGTGGAAGCCTCGCGGCGTATCCAGCCAATGCATGGCATTGCGAAGCTTCTTTCGCTTCGCCGAGACGCAACGCTGGTGTCCACCAGATCTCTCCCAAGCAATCCACGGGCCGCTTGTTTCCAAATACGAAGCCCGTCCCCTGGGCCCAACATGGGCACAAGTCCGCCGATTGCTGAAACTGACCGACGGGACGAAGCCGGAGCAACTTCGCGCCAAAGCCCTCTTGCAGCTTTTTACTGTCTACGGACTTCGCTGCAGTGAGGTCATAGACCTGCATCTGGATGACTTCGATTGGCGCAGCGAAGTATTCACAGTGCGGCGCGGCAAACGCGGTGGGATTCAGCAATTCCCTATTCAGTACGAAGTGGGAGAGGCAATCCTCAAATACCTTCGCTATGCCAGACCGCAGGTTGACGATCGGCACGTCTTCCTTGGCGAGCGCCGCCCGTGGGGGCCACTCCTGCACTCGACTGTTTGGAGGACCGTGTCGCGGCGCATGCGGAAGCTTGGCATCGAACTCGATCATATTGGCCCGCACACCCTGCGCCATGCCTGCGCGACGCGGCTGCTCCAGAAGGGAACGTCCCTCAAAGAGATTGCCGACTTCTTGGGCCACCGAGACACTAATTCCGTTAGCATCTATGCGAAGCACGATGTTCTTGCCCTTCGCAAGGTTGCCGCCTTTCGTCTTGGAGGATTGCGATGAAACTCCAAGACGGAATTCAAATCTACGTCGAAGCCAGACGGTCTGAAGGCGCTCCCTGGGCAAAGGGCGCACAAAACCTTCGTGCATTTCAGAGGCAGCTCGGGAATGTAGAACTAGCGGGGATCAGAATTAACGATGTCGTAGCCTACCTCGATGGTCCCCTAACTTCACCCGCCACCTGGTACAAGAAATATTCCGTCCTGCGCGGATTTCTTCGCTACTGGATGGCGCGCAACCAGCTTTCCAGCGTGCCACTGCCTCCGCCGCGTCGGTCACCGGTGCAGACATTTGTTCCCTATGTTTACTCACGGACAGAAATACGGAGGCTGCTTGTAGCCGCCAGCGTCGTCCAACGGCAATTTAACTGCGTGATCGACGCGCGCACGTTTCGTACCCTACTCCTGTTTCTTTATGGCACAGGCGCGATGCTCGGAGAAGCAACCCAATTGGAGCGCAAGGACGTGGACTTTCGCAGACGGCGCATTACGATTCGGAGCAGCCGCGTCAACCGTTCGCGTGAAATCCCAATTGGTCCCGATCTATACGGCATCTTGCTCTCCTATCATCGAACGTACCGGAAGAAAGCGATGCGCGGTCCCTACTTTTTTCTGACAAGACACGGACTGCAGATCAAAACCGACACGGCGAACCAGACTTTTCAGAGGGTGCGTAAGCAGGCGGGCGTTGCCCGCCACGACGAAGCACGCTACGAACCGCGGATTCACGATCTGCGGCACACCTTCGCTGTCCACCGGCTGACAGCATGGCTCAAGCACGGTGCTGACCTCAATCGAATGATCCCAGCGCTTTCAGCCTATATGGGGCAACATAACCTCGGCTCCGCCGAGCGTTATCTGCGACTGACTCCAGAACGGTTTCGGAAGCAGCTCAACAAGCTCAGCCCGAGAGGTCGCAACAAGAAGTGGCGCGACAACGCCGCGCTCATGAGGTTTCTGGACAAGTTATAGGGCACCGAAAAAAACATGGCTTGGAAAAGCATTGATTATCGTAGGTAGACTACGACATTGGAGCTTCAGTCAAAATTGATAAAGTGCTTGAGGATATGACGTCCAGAAATACTCAATCCTTTGAAAAAGTGCACTTTATTGCTGAATGAGCATGAGCGCCATAGAGATTCGTGCCGAAACATCTGCGATCAAGACGGCTTCGGGTTGTCTCAAAGCAGCGCATCTCGTGTGTCGCGTTCGCATTCCCTGACTGACCAGTGCTAAAGTGAAAGGCATCGCACGCGTGCCCCGCAAGAGTCACGATGGGGCCCCGCAGTCGATCACAATCGGCGATCTTCTGTTTGGCATCGCAATCGAATCCGTTCTGCGGAACAATCAAGATCCTGTAAGAGCAAGAGGTGAGACAGAGCCAAGACCATTTCAACCGCGAGGATTTCCCCCCATGAGCATCCTTCATGCCTCCTCAAAGCTAGCCGGCATTGCGTGGAATTTTGCGCAATTGATTAACCGTTCCCTACCAGAGGGACAACTACCCACACCAGTCTGGTCCTCAACCCCACTCAAAAAGAAACGAGAGCGCGTGTCTCCTCCGCTTGGCCCGAGGACGACGCAGTCCGTTTGTCCCAAATGCTTGATTGAAGTGCGAGACGGCGTCTTGGGCGGCGCGATGAATGCAACTGACCTGATCGACCATCCTGGCGTAATTGACGCGGAGGTTGTCGAAGAAGCAGGTACTGTTTTGCTTCGAAAGGCCTGTGATCGACATGGCCCGTTCGAAGACATGCTCGCGACAGATGCAGAGTTCTTTTGGAAGATGGAGAGCCTATTCCCTGGTTGCGACTTCGAACGAACCGAGGCCGCCGTGCATGGTGTTCACAGTGTCCTTTATGGGCGAGGTTCCTACGTCCTGGTGGACCTCACGACACGTTGCAACATGAAGTGCAATCCGTGCTTTATGGACGCCAATCAGTTGGACCATGTTTATGAGCCATCATTGGATGAGATCAAATCTCTTCTCGACCAAGCGGCATCGGTTGAACCGAAGCGTGAGTTCAACATTCTCTTTTCGGGCGGAGAGCCTACGTTGTCGCCTCATTTTTTGGCGGCCGTTAGCTACGCGCGGAGCATTGGCCTTAATCGCCTGCATGTCGCGACAAACGGGATCAGATTTGCAGAAAGCCCAGACTTCGCGCAGGCTGCACATGCGGCTGGCTTGCACGGCGTGTTTCTCCAGATTGATGGCATGACAGAAGAGAAGAACGCTCATCGTGGCATCGGCAACTATCTGGACATCAAGCTGAAAGCCATCGACAACATCAGCGCTGCGGGAATGCGCGTCACGCTGCAGGTCACCGTCATCAACACCGTGAACAACGACGCGGTCGGAAGCATTGTCCAGTTCGCTGCAGAGAACAGCGAGAAGATCTTCGGCGTTCTCTTCCAGCCAATTATGTTTGCTGGGCGAGATGAAAAGATCGACGACGAGTCTCGATATCGGGAGCGCTACACACTTTCCCAACTCGCAAGCGATCTGAAAGAACAGTCCACGGTGCAATGGGAACCTCTTCGAGACTGGTGGCCCATGGCTTGCTACAGCACGTTCTGTACGTTTGTGGACATGATTCACCCTGAACGAGAACGGGGTTCAACATTTGTGAACGCGCATCCTGATTCGGCAGTGTTCAGCCCGCTGATTGTGAATCGGTTGACTGGAGAATGGTACCCGATTGCTTCTTTCTTCAATGTCGCTCGATTCCTCGATGATGTGAACACTATCATCGACTCAGCGCGGGGACCGCTTCTCTCCAAGGCTCAGATGGCGCTGGCGGTTCTACGAAACTTCGACGCAATGCGCGCTCCCAATGGCTTGCACGCTAAAGACCTGCTTGGCATCTTTCGGCAGTGCGAGTTACGCTCGACCAGTCAACGCGCAGATTGGTCATCGGCACTTTATGATCAGCAGCCATGGACAATTTTGATCATTGGTGGCATGTGGTTCCAAGATTTGTTCTCCTACGAACTGCACAATATTCAAATGTCCACCGCAGTGGTCGTAGACGCGGGACTCGATCCGGCACTTGTACAGAATGGGGAAGTGTCCTTCTCCTTCAAGAATGCAGGCGGGTGGCGGCAAGTCGCAGAGTGGGCACGTCGCGCTCCGACGCTGTCGCAGTGGCATAAGCAGCACGGACGCCACCGAATCTATGCGAATGGCCAAATCATCCCCGTCGATCAGCTTCGGTCATCTCCGACGCCTGGGGCGTCGTTGGCGCAAGCTGCGGGTGCTGCAGATGAGGAGGCATTGGTCAATGTATTGGAATAACCCCCGATCCGAATTCTATGGGGCCAAGCTCGACAGGCTTGGCCCTATTCGCCTTCGTCTTGCCGTGGCTGCACTCAGCGTGGTTGATTACGTCATGCAGCGAATCACGGCAGGGACCATCTTCAATCTCCTGCCGGACGATTTCGAATTCTCTGAGCGTTGGCATGGGTCGCGGCCAACATTGGTAAAGCGCGCAAAGCATACCCTTCAAGGGAGTTGAAAATGACACCATCTCAAATGAACAAGCCTGGCAGAGACCCGGACGAAGCCGAGGTCTCAGCTCTTCTCAATGGACTTCTCGGCATAACTGGCAACCAGAAGGCCATAGACGTTTCTCTGGCGCGCTTACGCAAAGTGGCGCAGAGCTATTCGGATCACGAATTGAAACGATTTGCTGAATTGATCGTCCTTTTCGATCACCCACCTGGTGAGTGGCGGGAAAGCCTACTTGCAGAGGTTGCAGAGCGCGACGACGCTTTGAAAGAGATCGCAATGTCGATTGATCATTCTTGGATTCCTACAGAGGCCGAGGATGATGCTGCAATGGAGGACCTCCGCAACCAGATCATCAGATCCTTCCCGAATCCGGACCGCATTGACTGTCCGAACGAGTCCGACCTGCGAAGGGTCGTGCTTGGCGATATCGATCAATACCCCGATTCCAGAACCTTGATCGAGCACACGCTCACGTGCGGGCCTTGCACGCGGCAATTGTGCATACTTCTGAAGGAGAAAGCGCGCCTACGGTCAACTGCATGACGGCTGTTGGGTTTACTACTGCCCAAGAATCCGATTGTCGGGTTAACAGGGTCGTTGCGAAAAAGAAGTTGAAGCCTTTGTTTGTTGCGTCTGCGGATTCTCGCGACAGGGTCGAGAGAATTCGTCAGACACCGTCTGACGAATCTGTCAGTCGAAATTTTGCAGAGGTGGTCGGCTTGATGATCGGGGTCGTGAACGGCGTTCGGGGAGTAAACCCGCGTTCCTCAGGACTCGCGCTCGCTCTGTCTTTCTGGGCGAATTCAAAGTGTCGGGCAGCCCCGGATAAAATTCAGGTCGCGGGTTAATTGAAAGATGAAGCAATCGCAGGCCTCACTGCTTTCCCCGGCCTTGCAATATCTTCATGTACGTTTTCGTCGATAGGCGATTCTCCCAAGCGCCCTTAATGAACTCGTGTAGATTGGGCATGTCTTTCTCCACGGTGGTGGGCCACAGGTTTGGGCTGTACTCAAAGACACGCAGCATATTATCAACGTCAAAGAGCGGTCCAGTTCCCTCGGCTTTCAAAAGGACAACCGGCTTATCTTGCGCCATACGTACACCAAGCTCGAACATTACGTTTGGGTTGTGTTCCGTAAGGTCGGCAATCACGAGATCTGCTTCGATCAAGTCGCTGATGATCGTAGATTGAATGACATCACTGCCCTGGCGGTTGGCGGTTTTGACCTTGAAATCCTTTGCAGCTGGCGTGATGATGCTACGCAACACTTCAGCAAAGAATCCTTTTGGATGCTTTGGATCGCGTTCGACAAAAGGGAGAATGACAAAGGCTGTCAGCGCAGAACTACTGACACCTTCGGATAACGTCACGGTGACCGGGCCCGCCGGCGTGGGCTCAGCTTCACCGTCTTTTCCTGCCGGTGCGGTGGTGGTGACCCCGGACTGGATACCTAGATAGGTGCAGTTTTCGCGGAATATCTTTGCGAATTCGTCGTGGGTTTCCGGATCAAGGCCAAATTCTTTCGTAAGCGTGTTGCCGAGATACTTCATCTCCGGCAAGTTGCTGCCCTTATAGTACTCGAGAACCTTCTTGAAGACTTCGATGCGAAGAAAGGCTTGTTTCTTTAGGGTCAGCTCTGTCTCAGAGTTTGGCGCGTAGACAATGTCTCTGCCAAGTTCCTCAAGCTGGATTTTTGGGGTGTCGCGGGTACCGCTGGTTAATCCATAGTCACGCGAAGCGGCGGTCAAGTAGAACCACGCGTTGCCGCCGCCGGTACCCGTGGCCTTGCGAACTTCGTCTGTCTCCCATGGGTTTCCACCGTTGTTGTCTTTGAGCGCCAATGGAACTTTGAGTGCTTGTTCCAGCGTGGCCCGAGGAAACAACCATTTGGGTTTTGCTTTTGCGGGCTTCTTCTCGGCGAGCTCCACCGATTTTTTGTTGGTGGCCATTGCGGCTGCCTCCTTAGGCAGCGACGGTCATGCTGTTGAGCGTAGCTCCAACATTCTACACTGCTTTGTGTTTTGATAGCCTGCCCGGACGGGACCGAAGGTCCTGTAGTGAAGGCCGGAGGTTCGGGAGACGGTTGCCGGATCGGGAACAGAAAGTCGGCCAGTGTCTGGAAATGAAGGTCGGGCGAATGGTACGAGGCTACCTGAGGTCACGGTGACTCATTTGCAAAGAGGTCATTTGGTGGGTTGGGCGCTCAAGTTATGTCAATATAGTTCCATTATTGAATGATTTTGACGTAGTTCATCGATCTCCAACGAGTTGCACGGACGTACCCAAAACTCTTTCGACGCGTCGCAAGAATTCGCCAGACACCGTCTGGCGAATCCGCCGATCGTGAATATGCAAGAACTGAGCAGCGGTTTCAAGATCATCCGGTGCTCATCAACGAGCAGGCTGTATCTGTTCTTCTTATCGGCTTAGACGCTTATGTTGCGATTTGGAAGGATCGGGCGCATGCCCACCGCACGAGGAGCGCTGCAGACGTTCGTATGCAGAAATGCTTTACAGCGCCGTCCTGAGCGAGGGCCGAAGCGGCCCTAGTCCGGCGCTGGAAAAATATACCAGGATGGTTTCATCCTGGCCCGCTCAGAAAGCGGTTTGGTGCGGGCGGAGGGACTTGAACCCTCACGGGACTTGCGCCCCAACGGATTTTCTTACCATCCACGACTTTCGCCGCCCTGTCGGAAAGCGCGTCCAAGGGACGCTCCGACCGGTTTGTGGTCTGGACTATACCTTCACCGTGACCGTTCGGTCTTTCGCCGTTCGGCGGTAGGTGCTGCCCGTCTAGTCTCTACACCTTCCCCGCCGGAGTTCTCCGTCGGGGCTTGGCTCGGGATCGCCATTTCACAGGGTTCCCCGAATTTGAGCAGTTCTGCTTCGCCGGTTTCCCAGCGAGCACTCAAGTTGCGCTTAAGTCCGATGCGTCTGCCGATTCCGCCACGCCCGCGTGGCCAACTTAAGTATAAGGCTAAGTCCCCGTACGAAGTTCCTTCGCTACTACCTTGGCCACCTTCTTCTTGCGCATGATATTGATGGCCGCCGCGTCGAGGCGGGTCTTGATGTGCGAGGCATAGAATTTTTCGATCATCTCGACCGATGTTCTGCAATTCTTAGCGATCTGGTAAATATCCGCACCCTCCATCAGGCGCAGACAGATGTAGGTATGGCGAAGGCTGTACGCGGTACGCGCTTGACCATCGCGGTCGGCTTTCAGCTTCTCTTCGTCGAGAATGGTGTTGAACAATTCGCGCTGCCATTTGGGGAAGAGAAGGTCTGTGGGTTCAGGCAAGCGCGTCTTTTCATTGGTCCCTCCCCTTCCGGGTTCGTCGATCCGCACTGGACGCGGTCGGCTCTTCAGTCGCTCGAACGGCCTGACCGCGCCGGGCATACTCTTGCAATAACCAACGCCGCGCTTGCCTCTCACTTCAATTTCAAGGATCGTTTCGCCAGTGGCTTCATCTTTGACAACGGTCACGTCGCGGAATTGCAGTGCCCACGCTTCATCGGGCCGGAGTCCAGTATTGACGGCGAACAGCACATAGTCATGCAGTTGTTCGCATTCCCATTTAAAGCGCTCCTGCTTTGGCTCTTGCGCGCGCCTGCGCGTCGCCTCATAGAGCTTCTTATATTCCTCCGGTGAGAACCACGCCCGGTGCACGATTTTGCCGGAAGTCTTGTAGGGGACCGACATGTCGGGGAGGTACTCGATCCAGCCATGTCGCCTGGCCGTTTTCAGTACCTGACGAATGCAGACGATCTCCTTGTGTACCGTGCTCCGCGCCGGAGTGCCGCCTGTCTTACAGTTCTGCGCGCGCCAGATGCGGTATTCCTGAATGATGCCCGATGTAATTTCTGCAAGATGCTTCTCGCCCAGAAACGGAAGGATGACGCCGTTCAGCTTCAACTCATGCTGATTTAGCCAAGTCGGGCCGCGCTGGCCCTGCGTGAGGATGGGAGCCTCTTCGAGGAATTTCGCGGCGGCTTCCTTGAATTTCTTGCCTTGCCGTCGCGTCTCCTTTTGAAGAAGTCCAGCGTGCGCTTTGCCGCGCAAGGCGAGATACCAATCTTCGGCGAAGTCCTTCGCCCGACCGAGGCTGTCTTCGTGCGTTGAGACTCGCCAGTTGCGCCCGTTAAGGAAGGTCGAGCACTGCCAGTTGTCGCTGTTTTCGCGGCGGTAGATGTTGACCTTGCCGCCCATGGTTTTGTGGGTTTCTGCTTTGGGTTTTGGGCTTTCTAAGGTTTCGGACACTGGTAGCTCCTTCGCGCCTCAAAAATGCCGTGCACATGTGTAATTGTGTAGCAGATGTGAAATGAAAAGTAAAGCGACAACCAACTGATTTTAGGC
Organism: uncultured Acidobacteriaceae bacterium; assembly: GCA_963834445.1. Taxonomy (GTDB): domain Bacteria; phylum Acidobacteriota; class Terriglobia; order Terriglobales; family Acidobacteriaceae; genus PALSA-350. Next base: position 2,091 of record CAWIBU010000006.1, on the reverse strand, counting down.
AGTTTATATAGGTATTACTTGGATTTTAAGTCCGCTGCGTCTGCCGATTCCGCCATCCGGGCTTCCTGCTGCACAGGATTCGTTGTCCTCATTCTAGTTCGCCACACGAATCTCTCGCGACCAAACCAAACCCTGCTGTCCCGGCAAGCGTCGGTGGATACTGTCTGTGGAACTTCAGAAATCCACCGGCGCTGGACCATTTCCATTGGATACTCCGCCCGCTGGATCGTTCCCGTCACGTTTCAAAGCGCTCTCCCCCACGAAAGGGAATTCCCGCATGAGCCTCAATCCGCAACGCCGCCGATTCCTGAAGACCGCTGTCCAGGGCGCGCTCGCAGTCCCTGTTGCCGCTTCTTTCGGTCGCGCCGCCCTGTCACAGGACGCAACGCCGCCTGCCCACCCGGGCAAACATCCTGCTCCGCTGCCCTACCCGCCGGTCAGCCTCAATGTTCGGGACTACGGCGCAACCGGCGATGGAACAACGAAGGACACCGTCGCGATCCAGCTCACCATCGAGCGCTGTGCAGACTTTGGCGGCGGAGAAGTCCTCCTGCCTGCCGGCAACTATCTTTGCGGAAGCCTCGCCCTGCGCAGCCGGGTCACGCTTCATGTCGACGAGGGAGCCAGCCTTCTGGGGTCGCCCGATCTCGCCGAATATCCGCTTGCCCAGGTCCGCTGGGAAGGCAAATGGGTGAAAGGATACAGCGCCTTCATCACCGCCACCGACGCTGTCGATGTCAGCATCACAGGCCCCGGCAAAATCGTTGGCAGCTCCGCGATTGCCGGCCGGATCGAGCGGAGTACCCACCTTCGCCTCCCGGCCCTGATGGAATTCGTTCGCTGCACCAACCTTCAGGTCGAGAACTGTTTCACGAAGCAATATGGCATGTGGTCCATTCACCCGACATACTGCGAAAACGTGACCTTCAAAAATCTGAAGATAGAAAGCGGTGCGGACGGTATCGACGTCGACTCCTGCCGCCACGTCGTGATCGACCACTGCGACTTCGACACCGCCGACGATTGCATCTCGCTCAAGTCAGGCCGCGGCGAGGAAGGTTACACCATCGGGATTCCCACCGAAGACGTGCACATCTCCAACTGCACCTTTTCCGATTCTTACTTCGCCTGCATCGGCATCGGCAGCGAAACCTCCGCCGGCATCCGTAACGTCTGGGTCGACCATTGCAAGTGCCTGGCCGCTCGCACCAGCGCTATTTACATCAAGACCCGCGTAGGGCGCGGCGCCTTCATCGAAAACATCTTCATGAACGACCTCGACGTTTCCGGCGCGAAGCAGGGATTTCTCCGCTTGAATTTTCTCAACAGCGGCAAGCAGGACGAGTTCCCTGTCCCCGGCGATGCCGGCATCCCTTCGGTGCGCAATCTCCGCTTCTCAAACGTGCGCGTCACCGATGTTCCCGTCCTTGTCAATGGAACCGCCATCGATCCGCAAAAGCCCCTCGACGGGCTGGTGCTTTCCGGCATCACCGGAACCTGCGGCAAAGGAATCTTCCTGGCCAACGTCAAGCATGCGGAGATTCGCAATATCAAAGTCACCGGCTACAGCGGCTCCCTCCTGAATACCAGCAACGTCTCCGGTTCAGGATTGGCGGGCGCCGTCCAGCTCGATGCCTCCGCTCTGCCGAAGCCCGAGCCTGCCATTCCCGAACCCGCTACTCCGTACAAACTTCGCTGAAGCGCAAGCGCGCTTCTTTCGCGGCTCACTGACTGAGAGCAACCACCATCGTCGCTTCTTCCCGCACGAATTCCGGCGCTTCCCGCCGCGTCAGCGTCAGCACCGTAATATCGTCCTCCTGGCCGAAGCGCCGCGCCGTCGCCGCAATCGCCTCCGCCGACTCCCCACTGATCGCCTGCGTCCGCTCGAACCCAAATAAATCTCCCCGCGCATTCCGCGCCTCCACCACGCCGTCCGACAGCAGCGTCAGCCGATCGCCCGCCGCCAGCGCAAACGTCTTCTCCGAATAGTGCGCGTCCGCCAGAATTCCCAGCGGCAAATCCGGCTCCAGCAGCAGTTCTTCTCCATTGCGATACGGCGCCAGATGCCCGGCATTCGCCACCGTCACCTCG
>CAWIBU010000005.1:0-42479 GCA_963834445.1 uncultured Acidobacteriaceae bacterium | reverse complement strand
CCTCCGAAGCGTTAGGTCAGAAGTTCGAATCTTCTCGGGCGCACCACCCCTTAAAAACCAGTAAGCCAGGGATTTATCACCGGAATCCCAACCGCCACAAATGGTTCCGTATCCCTCGTCGCCACGGTGAAGCCATGCACCGCTGCAATCGCCGCGATCTGGCCGTCCGCAACGGCAATCTTGCGGCCAGCCCGCTGGCTAGAGCAACCAGCCGTGCGTACCGACCGCGGCCTCACGATCAAATGGCAGGATCCTCGACCCGAACAGCTGCTTGACCAGTCCATCGAAAGCGGCCGTCAAACCTTGCTTGCGTTTACCCGCAGGTAGCATGGCAATGCCGACCAATAGCTCAGAAGGCTTGTCACCGCAAGATACAGCGTCTCAGCAACCTGTTGGTCCAGCCAACGCTGCACCGACGGTTCCCCATTCGGCCGCATCGGCTCCGAAACATATTCGTGTCGAGCAAAATCATTCGAAGATTGCGGGATCAGTGGGGGTTTGGTCTCGGTCCAGGTCGAGATCGATGCCGCCCATCCGCCGCCCAAACGCGGCGAGTTCCGATCCGATGCGTACCCGGACTTCCGGCCGGACCGCCTCTTCCAGGATTTCCCGTATCTCGGCTTCCGTGCTGCGCCCATGCTGAGCCGCGCGCACTTTGAGCGCGCGATGGATTTCGTCAGGAAGATTGCGAACGGTGAGGACAGGCAAGCTAGCACTCCCATGAAGATGCATGCAATGACAGCATTTCATGCAAATGATAGCACAATCTCAGGGCTCTTTTGTCGGCAGTGGATCAGCCCAGCGGTGACCGCACTCGCCGCAAAGCCATTGGTTGGTGGGCTCGACTTCTTCCAACAGCACCTCCGGCCAGGAACAATGCGGACAAGCAGGCACCTCAAAGTCCGGCAGGCTGCGCATGGCCTCATGATCGGCGCGAACCCCTGCAGGGATTGGCTGGTCCAACAGCGCGGCGGCCTTCTCCGCATTCTGCGGAGCCACCTTTACGAAGGGCAGGCTTAGGTCGAACCGCCCGTTGCTTTCGCCCATCACTGCCTGAATGCCGGCAAGCTCCAGAACATACACGGCGAGACTGGCCTCGTGCGCGGTGTCGTATTCGCGCACCAGGACGCCGGCCAGCCGCAGGTCTTCGAAGGAGTGGGTGTGGCTGCGGCGTGCTCCCGTTCGTCATCCACTGAAGCCGGCGGATCCCAGAGGGCACGCTTCTTCAACTCATCGCGCAGCACGCCCTGTGCGAGTTCGGTTAGATCCTCGAATGAGGACTTCAATTCGCGTAGTTCGGTGTCGCCCATCTCTGCGTAGAGTGCGGTGAGTTGTCGCCACTGTTCCGCTGGATCCTTCATCGCCTACTCCTCTAGAGCATTCGGATGTTAGAGCTTATGAGCAAGCTGACGTTGATACGCCGCGGCATCAAAATGGCCTTTTGATTCGGCGATCAGGCCATCTTCTCCGATCAGCCAGTCTTCGTAACCGCTCAGGCGAACCCGCCGGCCCTCCCCACCCGGTCCGGTATTTGTGCCAACGAGTGTCCAGTGGTACTCCATGCGATCTCCCCGCGCCACCACGTTGTCCAAAAGCACCTGCAGATCAGGAAACGCCACCATGAACGATTGCACCACTTCGGCAATTGCCTCACGACCGATTGCCGGCGTACCGTCATTCACGCAGAGCCAGCCTTCTCTGGCATACAAGCGAGCCACGCTGGCTGGGTCCTGACTGCACCATGCGGCAGTGTATTGAATCGCGAAGTCGCGCAGCCAGGTGAGTTCTGCAGTCATCTGTGCCTCTTTCCGTCAGCAGATTGTACCTTCCCTTCCTGTCGGCTGGCCGCGCCTCCCTGGCTCTGTTCAAAGCCGAACACCGATTCTTGATTTTGAACATCCCCGCGATGGCGCGGGCGAGGGCTGTCACGGTTGAATCGCCGAAAACACGCATACCAGGCTGCATGCGCGATGTGGCGCTTCGCTTGCTTACCATCACTGCAATCCTGATTCAGTAGACGGGTGGAGGGTAGCCATGGCGCACTTCGAGCGGATACGCGATGTCGTTTCCGGACCATTCAGTCCATCGATCATGCAACAGCGGGTAGCGGCCGGCTGGCAGTTGGTCTCGATCGAGTGGCGACGCGAATTACCGGGAGAGGAAGCGCCCAGCGAAGGCGCCTTCCACGAAGAAATCCCCTACGGCCTGCGCATCTCTGACGATTGCCAGCGACTGGAGTTCCACCCCCGCGAACGCATGGTGCTGTCGCAGATGATGGATCTGGTAGTGCAGGACTTCCCTTTTTCGAGCATTGCGAGCGACCTGAACGAGAAGGGCTTTCGCACCCGCGAGGGTAAGTTATGGAACCAGGTATCTGTGTTCCAGATGCTGCCGCGTCTGATCGAAATAGGACCCGGTCTCTTCTCCACAACTGAGTGGGCCGCCCGCCGCGAAAAGCTGGCGAAAAATCGCTAGTTTGGTCCGTCACTCATAGAGTCGTACTACACTGGCGGCGCGTGCCTCCTGCTGCTCTGCCCCAAAATGCCGGGGCCCGTTACTTGCCCCGGTTGCGGGCGGAGCGCACGATCGCGAAGATGGCAATCACGCCCAGGCCGGCAGCACAAACAGATCCAATCACCAGCGCGGTCACAATTAAAAGCTCGGCTGACCTGGTGTTACCACCATTCGACAAGCTGATGCCGCTGACCGCACAGATGCCGAAGGCGAGACTGAAAATCAGCGCCAGAACGGTGGTCAGACCGGACAGGTTGACAGGTTTGCGCGTGGACCGTAGCGGTGCGGGTGGCGTGCTCATGCGGCGCTCCTGATCACGGGCTGACAGCGAGAGATTCATCATAACCGGCAGTTAAATCAATCACCCAGAAACAACAATATAGTTGAAGCCCCGGGCCGGGCTGGAGTAATCTCGACCCATAACTAGACAACTTCCCCGTTTCCTGCAACACCGCAAATCGCAAGCCGACGTTCCCATCAAGTCCCAATCTGTCGAAAACCAGCTCCCTTTCTGCGCGAACTGGAGTCCATCATTTCAGGAGTCAAGATGTCTGTTCCTTCCACCACTGCCGTCGCGAAAGGCAAAGTTGCCGGCAGCAACGGCCATGGCAATCTGCCCACCGCGGCGGCGCCGCCCCACACCCGGGACAACCCCTACTGGTCGCCGCTGATCGAGAAGCGCGCACTCACGCACGATGTGTCCAGCAAGCAGACGCTGCACCTGGCCTACTCCCTGGCTGACTCCGGCCTGCTCTACGAGCCCGGGGATGCCATGGGCGTCGTGCCACAAAACAATCCTTACCTGGTGGATGACATTCTGCAGCAGCTCTCGTTCAGCGGAGAAGAGCCGGTTGCAATCGCCAGAGTGGGCGCCCTGCCCCTGCGCGAAGCGCTACTGCATCACCTCACGATCACCAAGTTAAGCCGCAAGCTGGTCACGACCTACAGCACCAAAGGGCAATGCGCTCCCCTCAAAAATCTGCTGGCGCCGGAACAGGCCAAACATCTGGACGCCTACACCTGGGGACGCGAGTTTATCGACTTGCTGCTCGAATATCCGGGGGTGATCAGGGAGCCTGGAGAAGTGGTCGCGATGCTGCCCAGGTTGACGCCGCGCCTCTACTCCATTTCATCCAGCCCGGTGGCCCATCCCGGCGAAGTACAAACCACCCTGGCGGTGGTGCGCTTCCGGGCCGTTGACCGGGAGCGCGGCGGCGTGTGCTCCACCTACATGGCTGACCAGGTTTCCGTCGGCGAGCGCATGCCCATTTATATCCAGACCAACAAGAGGTTTCGCCTGCCGCAGGAAACGACGGCGCCCATTATCATGATTGGCCCGGGCACGGGTATCGCGCCCTTTCGTAGTTTCCTCTACCAGCGCCGGGCGCTTGGCCACTCCGGGCGGAACTGGCTTTTCTTCGGCGAACGCAGCGCCGCCACCGATTTTCTTTACCAGGAAGAGCTGCTGGCGATGGTCGCCGATGGCCACCTTACCCGGTTAGACACCGCCTTCTCCCGCGACCAGGCGCACAAAATATATGTGCAGGACAAGATGCTCGCACAGGCAGCCTCTTTCTGGAGTTGGCTGCAGCAAGGCGCCAGCATCTATGTTTGTGGCGACGCAAATCACATGGCTAAGGATGTTCACAACACGCTGCACAAGATCGTCGAGCAGCAAGGCAACATGAGCAGCGAAGAGGCCAGCGCGTTTGTGCAGGCCCTCAAAGATCAGCATCGCTACCACCGTGACGTTTACTGAGGGGAAAACTGCCTGGTGCTGATTGGCATGCGCGGCCTGGCTCGTTCGTGAACGAGAATCCCGGTGGGTAAAGGCAGACGTGCCCTGGTCGCCATGGCAAGTTCGCGGCAGTAACCAATTGGGGGAACGAGCGGGGGACTGGCTATCGAAAGATGCCGACAAAGTCTTACTTTCGGCCATATAATCGCTCGCAAACCCATGGTGACCCGCATCCGGCCTCTACGTCTGTCCATCCCTTTGCCATGGATCCTGGCGTTCGTTGTCCTGGTTTCTGCGGTTCACCCGTTACACGCGCACAATGCGGAAAAGCACCACCGCATTGTGCTGATTGCCGGTTCCAAGTCCAAGGCTGCGGGCATGCACGAGTACCGCAGGAGCGCCCGCCTGCTTAAGGTGATGCTCGATCGAGCCGGCCTGAAGAATGTTGAAACTGAGGTTGTCTATGACGGCTGGCCTACCAACGTCGCCGATCTGGATACCGCGGACACGATCGTCTTTATCTCCGACGGCATGCAGTGGTCGCCGTGGTCGTTCACGCCGGAGCGCATCGCGACCATACAGAAACAGATCGATCGCGGCTGCGGCTTCATGAGCTTCCATTTCGCAATGTATGTCCCTTACAAGTTCCAGCAGCAGGGGCTTGCCTGGAATGGTGGCTACGTGGAATACGACGGGCCCAAGCATCCCCAGATGTATTTCACCCAGAAGACGCTGACCACCGATGTGCTGTTTCCAACACCCAAACATCCGGTCATGAACGGTGTGAAGCCGTTCCACGTGACGGACGAGTTCTACTACAAGGCGACCTTTGTCAGTGGTGAAGTGGGCATCACGCCGCTCCTGCGTGTTCCTGAGCTGCCGGCAGATCCAAACGTGTTTCCCGGTCCACTCGCCGGCCCCAAGGACCAGATCACCATGTGGGCGTACGATCGCCCGGCCGTACCCGGAAGCAAAGCAACCGGACGCAGCATTGGGGCGACCATGGGCCACTATTACGCCAACTGGCAGAACGACGACTACCGCAAGCTGGTGCTCAACGCCATTGTGTGGACGGCACATATCGAGGTTCCAAAGGACGGAGTACCGTCCACCTGGATCAACGATGCCGAGGTTGATCGCGTGCTGGGACCTATGCCCGCTCCGGTGCCCTCACCCCTTGAGCCCCCGAAAACAAACTAGTCCCGCATTTGGACCTGTGCGGGAGAGCTACTGGCCAGGGGCCACGAACGTCAGCAGTGGGACAAGAGAGCTGCGCTCTGTGTGTGAAGCACCTGGCTAGTGGCCGGCTTCTATCTTGTATTCGGCAGGCGGGTAGAAGAGCTCCGCCGGCGGCTCTTCGCGCTTGATCTGCGTCAGTTTGGTAACGGAACCTGCATCTGCGCTCGCTTGCTCGTTCAGGAATGCCCGCATCTCCAGAACCTCTTCGAGTGCCGGCGCATACCAAAATTCAGAATGCAGGCTGGTGGCAATGTGTGTTTGCGGCTCTGTCTGGATTCTTGTACGCCGCAAGCCGACGCAATCCAGACCCTCGATCGAGCGGTGGCCCAACGGCAGCCAACGGTCGATTATATTTGCGGACGGGTGTTCCTCTTTCTGCGCGGTGTTCATCAGAACGGCATACATGGGTGGCCCATAGTGAAGGGTGCGGGTGTTGCAGTCCACGATAGCCGTCTTGGTGTCTGGAGCGACCACAGGCTCCGTCCAGCGGAAGCTGCAATGCGAGACCGGGTCCGCCACAGAAACGATGTGCACCGTCATCGTTCCGCCGTGCCCATCCGGTCGCGATAGATTCATTTCATTGCGCTGCCGCCCTGCACTATCCCTCGCCTGATAGGTGCTCTCACTCATCGGCTTGCCCCCCGCCTGCCAGCTGGTCACGAGCGTCGCCGTATAGGGCGCTCCACGCGACGGCCCGGAGGTGGAGCCGACATCGCTGTCCGGCGGGTACCAACTCGCGGGAAACCGGTCCGAAACCGGCGCAACATCGCGAACCTCCGGTACGCTCACTTGCGCGTAACCCGGTACGATCGCCAGCAACAGCAGAAGTTGAGGAATTCTGTTACCCATCGAGGAAATTCTATCGGAGCCATCGCACGGTGTCCGAATGTGTCGGAAATATGTCTGTTGCGTCATGGCTAGAGCAAACTACATTGGTCCCATGAGTCGCAAACGCACAGCCCAGCCGAAGCGGATCGGGTTCTTGTTATTCGATGGAATCACCGCGCTCGACGTGGCTGGCCCTATGGAGGCGTTCGCCAGCGCGCGGATTCCCGGCGATACACCTGGCGGTCCGCGCTGCTATGAGCTGCTGACCATTGGCTTCACCCGCAAAGAGGTGGTGGCCGAATCCGGCTTGCTGCTCAAACCCTCGACCACGCTCACCGATTGCCCGCCGCTCGATACCATCATCGTTCCCGGCGGCTGCGATTTGCGAACAGCGCGCACCAACCGAATCGTGGCCCAGTGGATCAAAAGCCGGGCTGCAGACACGCGCCGCATCGCGTCTGTCTGCACCGGCATTTACGGCCTCGCTCCAACCGGTTTGCTGGATGGCAAAACCGTGACCACCCACTGGAAATACGCAGGGGACGTTGCCCGCAGGTTTCCCGCGCTCAAAGTCGATGCCGATGCGCTGTTTCTCAACCACGGCAAGCTCTACACCTCTGCCGGCGTAACCGCCGGTATCGATCTGTGCCTGTCGCTGATCGAAGAGGATTATGGCCGCCCGGCCGCGCTGCTGGCTGCGCGCGAGCTGGTGGTCTTCATGAAACGTCCCGGCGGTCAGCAGCAATACTCAGAACCGCTACGCTTTCAATTTGAGTCCACGGATCGCACCACCGAAGTCGCGGCCCACATTCGCTCGCACCTCGATCGCGATCTGTCGGTCGAGGCCCTGGCTAACCTGGCCCATCTCTCCTACCGTCAGTTCAGTCGCAGATTCAAAGCCGCCTTTCATTGCTCGCCGGCCGCTTATGTGGAGGCGGTTCGGCTGGACGAAGCATGCACCCGCCTGTGTGAGACGCGATGCAACATCGATCAACTCGCAGCTTCGCTCGGGTTCGGGAGTGACGATGCATTTCGCCGGGCGTTCGAGCGCCGCTTTGGCGTTTCCCCAGGCAACTACCGTATCCGCTTTGGATCACAACCTTCACCCAGGCAAGCATAGAGAGGCGACCCGATGCAGCCAATCAGCGCAGTGTTCGAGATAACGTTTTTGTCCCTGCAGTTAGTCGTGGTGCTGTTCCTTTTGTTCCATGACTGGGTCCCGCTCGGCCGCCTCAACAATCTCAGCGCAATCCGCCAGCAAGACAGCCTGGGGCGCAGTGTGTTTGTAACCTTACTGCCCGTTGTGCCCGCGGCCATGGGCTTGTACTGGTGCGTGACCTACTTCGGCCGCACCTTTCCGGACTGGCTGGAGATGTTGCTGTGGATCACCTATGGCGTGTTCCTGGTGGGCATATTGCGTGCCTGGTGGATACCGTACCTGGGCAAAGCAGATCCCGAACGAGCGGCCCGTTACCAGATCATTTTCGCCGGCACCCACCGGTTTCTGCCGCAACGCAACGGCATTGCCCCGGATACTTTGCACACCGTGTTCCACCTGGCCACCATCGCCACCCTGGCGGCGCTTTTTATCAGGGACCGGCTATGAGATTTCTTCGCGGATTTTTGCTCGCCTGCGCGCTGCTGTTGCTATGCGGGCTGGTGGGCCTGCTGGTGCTCCACAAGAACGGCTCCATCCAGACTGAGATTGTCATCGACAGCGCGCCCGATCAGGTATGGCAGGTGCTCACGGCAACCGCCGAATACCCTGCGTGGAATCCCATGATTGCGCGCCTCACGGGAGAACTGCGCGAAGGCAATGTCATCGCGTTCACCGCAGGCGCAGGATCAGACAGTATGACTTTTCACCCCAGGATTCTGCGTGTCCGCACAGCCCAGGAACTGCGCTGGAAGGGGAGCGTGCTCATTCCAGGACTATTCGACGGGGAACATCGCTTCTTGCTCGACAAGCAGGGGAGCCAGACCCGCCTGATGCAAAGCGAGCAGTTTAGCGGCTTGCTGGTGGGTAGGCTCACGCGAGGCATCCTCAGGCAAACGGCCGATCAGATGACCGCCATGAACAAGGCCTTGAAGCAACGATGCGAGCAGCGCGCCGCGGTTGCGCGATAGCGCTTCCATGGGCTATCAACGGCGAACAAGCACCGGCGAGAACGTAACCAGCACGGCTACGGTTGAAACCACCAGCAGCGTCGTTGGCGTATGGGATATGGCAAAGACAGACCAGGAGACCAGAATCCAGAATGCCATATTAGCCGAGGCGGCGAGATAGACCCAGTCAGAGAAGCGATGCTGATCGCGAAAGAAATTCATCGCCCGCAGCGGGGGCACCGGGTCCGGGTTGAAGGACAGGGCACGCAGCAAAATCACGGGCAGAAGATTCACCAGCAGCACCAACGCCGTCCAGACAACCGGGGCATAGATCTGGTGATACTGGGGAACCAGCCACCAGGTCACAAGCAAGGTCAGCACTATATTGGCCGTCGCGCCGGCATTGACGAGCGGGGGAAAGTGGCCCATGTCGGCCAGGCGATCCATACGGTCGAGCGTCTTACTTGAACTCATGTTGCTGTGCATAGCAGGCTCCCGCGCACGGCACTTTTTTCGCCAGATGAATAGGAGAGAGCGGCCGCACGTAGCTGCAGTTTACAGTTGAAAAAGCGGTTCACTTCGCCCGGAGGAACAATGGATGCCAGGTGATGAAAATCAGCAGGAGTCGGTTTGGGACTACCCGCGGCCACCTCGCCTGGAGCCGACCGGGCGACACCTGCGTGTGGTGCAAGCCGGCATCGTCGTGGCTGAAACGCGGCGCGGAATGCGTATCCTCGAGACCAGCCATCCGCCGGTTTATTACTTCCCTGCCGAGGATGTGGCTACACAGTTTTTGCGGCCGAGCGGACGAAGGTCGACCTTCTGTGAGTTCAAGGGTACCGCCCGTTACTGGGATCTCATGCTCCCTGACGCTGGCCCGGTGCACAATGTGGCGTGGAGCTACGCCGCCCCGTCGCCGCGCTATGCAGCGCTGAAGGATCATCTGGCCTTTTACGCGAACCTGGTCGATGCATGCTGGGTGGATGAAGAACAAGTGATCGCGCAGCCCGGCGACTTCTACGGCGGCTGGATTACCTCGCACCTGAAAGGGCCCTTCAAGGGTGCCCCGGGAACGATGGGCTGGTAGCGTAGTCGTCGTTTAACGCCCATGCGTCCAACCTGTAGGGCGGCCCAGTCCTCCGTGACTTAAGACTAAACACCTTCCACCCTTACGGTGGAGGAGTTTGCCGCATGAGATCGCGCACCTCAGCGTTTGTCTCGCTCGCCCTGGTCTTTGCCTGGGTCGCAGTTCTTGCCCAGGGCTCTGACTGGAACGCGCTCGGGAAACAGTGGTGGTCGCACGTGCAGTTTCTGGCCGCCGATGACCTCGAAGGTAGAGGCACAGGAAGCCGCGGGTTTGAAAAGGCCGCGGACTACATGGCCCAGCAATTCCGCGCAGCGGGTCTGCAGCCTGCTGGAATAAACGGCTATCGCCAACCAGTCGACTTCAGCGTGGCCGAGATCGATGAAAGCCACTCTGGGCTTGACCTGCTCCGCGATGGCAAGGTGCAACCGCTGCAGCTCGGGGAAGACGCCACCTTCGGCGTAAGTTCGCAGGCGGCCTCCAGTGTCGAGGCTGGCCTGGTGTTTGTGGGTTACGGGTTGACCGTACCCGAAAGCAACTACAACGATCTGGCCGGCCAGGATGTGAGGGGCAAGCTCGTGGTGTTTGTTACCGGCGGCCCTGCGGACGTGCCGGGGCCGATCAAGGCGCACTATCAATCCGGAGAAGAGCGGCGCAAGGTGCTGCTCAAAGCGGGAGTCGTGGGCGCCATCGTCATCCAAAATCCTAAGAGCGCGGAGGTGCCCTGGTCCCGCATCGCGGCGTCCCGCTTCCAGCCGCGCATGGAGCTGAGCGATCCCGGCCCCGGCGCCTTGCCTTCCTTGCCGGTGAGCATCCAATTCAATCCCGCGCACGCCGAGATGCTGTTCGCAGGGAGCGGCCATACGTTTCAAGAGGTTTTATCGGCACTCTCCGCCAATCAGCCCCTGCCCCACTTCCCGCTGGCGGTGAAGGTCCGTGCGCGCGTCGCGATCACCCGTTCGACCGTCCAGTCGGAAAACATAGCCGGAGTTTTGCCCGGCAGCGACTCCCAACTCAAAAACGAATATGTCATCGTGAGCGCGCACCTCGACCATCTGGGCATGGGGGAGCCAGTCAACGGCGACCGCATCTATAACGGCGCTATGGACGATGCCTCCGGCGATGCATCGCTGATTGAGATTGCTCGCGCGCTGCAGGCCGCGCACGCCACGCCCAAGCGTTCCATCCTTTTTCTCTCCGTTACAGGCGAGGAGAAGGGAGAACTCGGCTCTGAGTACTTTGCCGCCCACCCCACCGTCTCTGGAACCATGATCGCCGACCTCAATATGGATATGTACCTTCCACTGTTTCCGCTGAAGTACCTCGAAGTGCAGGGCCTGGATGAATCCACCCTGGGCGAAGATATTCGCGCCGTTGCCGGGGCGGCGGGGGTGCAGGTACAAGCCGACAAGGAACCGGAGCATAACCGGTTCATCCGCAGCGACCAGTACAGCTTCATCAAGAAGGGTGTTCCGGCGCTGGCGTTCAAGTTCGGCTGGGTCCCAGGCACTGCGGAACAGAAGACTTTTAAGGCCTGGTATGCCGATCGCTACCATGCGCCGTCCGACGACCTGAGCCAGCCGGTCGATCTGGCCGCCGCCGCGCAATTCGATGCCATCCTGGAAAAGCTGGCCTTGCGCGTCGCCGACGCGGAGCAGCGTCCAGCGTGGAAACCGGAGAGCTTCTTCCGCCGGTTTGCCCATTAGCCGACTGGCATTCTTTTCCCCAGCGGTTGCAATGGTTCCTTAAGGTTCGCTTAAGCTTGACTGGTGAAGATGTTCGCAGGCTGACAGTCCTGGCCTTGTTTTTTAACCAATTCGCGGGATTTATTACCTATTCATGAAAGCTTGACCCAAAGCCGTGACCGGCGTCCCTATCCTGAGGGCGCCTGTTTGCAAAGGCATAGGTTCCATCTTGCCGGCGGCGCGTACCTCGATCGACGGGCCATAGACACCTACAGTCAGATGAATCGGGCCCGCATACCCGGGCCTCGACCCTGCTCACTGAACATCTTTTATGAGGCGAGTGCATGTCTACTTTCAACAAGCTTTATTCCTGTGTACTGGGGTTGAGTCTCTGCGTTTTCTTTGCGCTTTCTGGCGCACAGGCGCAGACCACGCTGGGCGCAATTGTCGGTGAAGTCAGTGACAACTCGGGAGCGATTGTCTCGGGAGCAAAGATCACTCTCACCAGCAACGGTACCGGTCTGACACGAAGCACCGCGTCGGGTGGTAACGGCTCCTACGCGTTCCGCGATCTTCCCGTCGGTGTGTACACGGTCGCCGTATCCAAGGAAAGCTTTGATGAACAGAACTATCCTGCAATCCAGGTGCAGGCTGACCGCACGGTCACGCTGAACGTAGCGCTCAAGCCGGGACAGATATCCACTTCGGTCACGGTGCAAGGCTCGCCCTTGTTGAATTCCACCGATACGACGAACGGTTACGTTCTGGATAGCACGCAGATCGAGGCGGCGCCCCTGGGCACGGGCAGCTTTACCCAGTTAGCCGTGCTGGCGCCCGGGGTGAGCGCAGACTTTCTTTCCGACACGGGCACCAATACCGGCCTGGGCAACCAGAACATCTGGGCCAACGGACAACGGCTCAGCAGCAACAGCTTCACCATGAACAGCATTCTGGCCAACAATCTGTTCAATGGCGCGTCGTCGAGCCAGGTGTCCGCGAATCGCGCGGTGCTGAACACGGGAGAGAACTTCCTCAGCCACGGGGGCACCATTCAAACCAACACGTCGATCTACGACGCGATCGGGCAGGCATTGCCCTCGCCTCCCCAGGAGACCATCCAGGAACTGCGGGTTAATACCTCGATGTTTGACGCTTCGCAGGGCACGACCGCGGGCGCGCATATCGACGTCACCACCAAGTCGGGAACCAACGATCTGCATGGATCTTTATATGGCACCTGGGCGAATGCGGCGCTGAACGCGGCGCCTTACTTCTTTAACCAGGACTCGTCTATCCCCGCAAACCAAAAGGTGCCCGACCTGCACCGGAGCATTTATGGAGCCACGCTGGGTGGTCCGCTGGTGAAGAACAAATTGTTCCTGTTTGGTTCTTACCAGAACACCCGGGTGCGCGATAAGCTCAATTCCCTTTCCACCGCCTATGTACCCACGGGGCTTACGAGCGACCGCTCGACCGCCGGCCTGCTGAGTGCAGCCGACACCTACTGCGGGATAGCCGTGTCCAACAGTAGCGGAACGGTCAGCAACTGCAACAGCGCGGGCACCTTCTCGGGCACGCTCGACCCGATTGCCGCAAAACTTTTGCAGACCAATCTGGGCGCCAATCCGCTGGTTCCCTCTTTCCAGAGTTCCACCGACATTCCCAGCGGCAATACCCAGCTCTTTGGACCCGCTTCGAGCTTTGACGCCCTGCAAACGAATGGAAACGTAGACTACAACATCAGCAACAGTGATGTTTTGTCGGGCAAGTACTATTTTCAGCGCGATCCTACGACCACGCCCTTTCCCAGCCAATCGACGCCGCTGCTCGGTTTTCCACAGAAATTCAAGGTCGGCAGCCAGGTCGCATCGCTCGAAAACAATGTCGTTCTCTCGCCCAAACTTTCATGGGATCAGAAGGGCGGTTTTCTGCGCATGAATGTGCAGTCCATCACGGGCCAGCCGTTCGGCGCTTCTACGCTGGGCATTAATCTTTTTGGGAGCCCTTACTTTCCTGGCATCACCATCAGAGATGTGGATGGTTCGGGTGATTCGCTGTCCGTCGGCCCTTCCTCGAACTTTGCCAACACCGGTTTTGTGCAGAATACCTTTGAGGGAACGACCAACCTGAATTGGGCGCCGGGCAATCACACCCTCTCGTTCGGCGCCAGTATCGACTACACCCAACTGAACATCATCAACCGCGCCAACCAGGTGGCGCAGCTCAGCTTTAACACCTTATCTGACTTTCTGAGCGGCGGCCCTCTCCGTTTGGGAGAAGGCAATAGCGTCTACTTCCAGGGGCCGAGCAATCGCTACTACCGGGCGCCGCAATTGGGATCGTACGCCCAGGACAAATGGAAGGTGCGTGACAATCTCACGGTCACGCTGGGCGTTCGCTACGATTGGGATGCCGGCCTGGTGGAGAAGTATGGGCAACTGGTCAACTTCAGCGCCAAGCAATACCAATATGACCTGGGCACTGACACCATTGTTAACTCGGGACTGGTGATTGCAGGCAACAACAAGCTCTATCACACAGCCGGCGCCAGTAACTCCACCCTGACCGCGCGGCAATGGGGAATCGGGCCGCGCATCGGCGTGGCCTGGAGCCCGGCCATGAACCACGGCAACGTTGTCTTCCGCGCCGGGGGTGGACTGTACTATGACCGCGGAGAATACTTCACCAACTTCTCCCCCAGCGCCGGGCAGGGCTTCAACGGGCCCTTCGGCGTAACGTTGCAGCCACCTTTCGTGCAACCAGTCCTGGCGGATGCCAACTCCACCCTGGCCAATCCTTTTCCCACGCCCGGCGTGGCCACGAACCCGGCGGATTTTATCAATGGTCTGCCCAACCAAATGGGCTTGATCAATGGCGGCAATCCGTATCTCTTTGGGTCGTACAACGCGGCCAACAAGCTGCCTTACACCGAGAACTGGAGTTTGGATATGCAGTGGCAACCGCGGCCCGATATGGCCTTCACGGTTGGTTATACCGGCAATCACGGAGTGCACCAAACCATTCCCTTGCCCTTTAACCAACCGGGCATTGCCACCACTACCAGCCCGGTGAACGGTCAGACCTATTCCTACGGCTACCAGGTGCAGGATCAGAACGGAAACCCGATCGCGAACGAGCCCTACAACACAGCCACTGGGGGCAATACGGACTTGCGGGTTCCCTTCATCGGCTATAGTCCGAACTCGGTGCTCTGGTCCGCCATCGGCATTTCCAGCTACAACGCTCTGCTGACTACTTTCAAGAAGACCTATTCCTATGGGCTGACCTTCAACGTCTCCTACACCTTTTCCCACGCTTTAGATGACAGCAGCGGTTACGGATTATTCTATAACGGCAACGACGCCCGCAACCTCAAGTCAGGATATGGGAGCTCAGATTATGACCGCACCAACGTCACCTCGATTTCGTATTTCTACGAGCTGCCGAAGATTGGCGTCGAAAATGTGATTGCGAGAAAACTCGCCAATGGATGGGGCACCAGCGGCATTTCTATCCTGGAAAGCGGGCAGCCTTATAACCTTTACGACTTCAGCGGAACGATCGGCAGCCTTTTCTATTCCTACAATGACTATCTGACCAATCCGGTGCTGCCATTGGCTCCGGGATACACGCCCCGCCAGGCGCTGACTGGGCACAGTGGTTCGAACACGGCGCTGCCGGCATTTAACCCCAGCGCGTTCGCACTGCCGCTGGTAGCGGGCGGAACCAACGGCGTCCCCGTGGGCGATGATACCGAATCAATCTTCGCCGGTGGCGGGAGAAATATATTCCGGGGTGATTTTCAAAAGCGCGCAGATATGTCGTTTATCAAAGACACTAACTTTCACGAAAAGTACACATTGCGCCTTGGCATCAATATATTCAATGTCACCAACACGCCCAGCTTCGACACACCCAACAACAACGTGAGCGTCAACTATGACTTTGGAGCGCCCCCTACCAACTTCAGCATTGCCAATGCATTTGCCCAGTCAAGCCAGCAGATCGGCATTATTCAACATGCGCTGGGAAGCCCGAGGCAAGTGCAGTTCATTGGCCGTTTTGTGTTCTGAGTAGAGTCGACCCATAAAACGATCTGTCAACACGGGAGCCCTTGTCCACATCTTTGGGCAAGGGCTCTCTTGTTGTGTTTTCAGATCGGAAACCAAATCAACCTGTTCATCAAAAATTCAAACGCCAGACATGTAAGACCTGCAGCAGCTCTAGTAAGCATGGAGCGGAGGTTTTCCATGAAGAAAGTAATCGCTCTCCTTTCTGTCGTGGCCGCATGTTCAGCGGTTCACGCACTGGCAGAAGACAACGACTTCGCCAAGGGTCCGATCAAGCACGTTTTGTTGATCAGCGTCGATGGCATGCATGCGGTGGACTTTACTAATTGTGTGGACGGCATTGGCACGGTGAACGGTGGCGACCCATACTGCCCGGCCCTTGCGGCCCTGGGCCGGAACGGCGTTAACTACGTTGCCGCCAGCACCTCAAAACCCTCGGATTCTTTTCCGGGGCTGGAGGCCATCGTCACCGGCGGAAGCCCGGCACTGACTGGCATCTACTACGACGTTGCCTATTCCCGGAATTTTGATGCGCCGGCAAAGACCACCGGGAACGGTGTGGCGGCCGGTCCGTGCACGCCGGGCGCCCCGCCTACGGGCACCAGAACTGAGTATGAAGAAGGGATCGACATCGATCAGAGCAAGGTGAACGGGGGCGCACCCGGCGCATCGCTCACCGACGGAGGCCTCGCCTCCATCGACCCGAAGCGGCTGGTTCGCGACCCAAGCCAGGGCTGTGCTCCGGTTTACCCATGGAACTTTGTTCGCACCAACAGTATCTTCAGCGTCATTCACGCGGCCGGCGGATACGCGGCCTGGTCGGATAAACATCCTGCCTACGCCTCCGTAGCCTCGGGCCTCGGCCCATCTGCACTTGACGACTTTTACGCGCCAGAGATCAACAGCAATGTGATCGGTCTGCCGGGCGTGAAAACACCCACGGGCGTACCCTGCGACGCAGTGCTCGATCCGGGTTCGGACGTGACGGCATGGACGAACAGCTTTCAGAACATCCAGTGCTATGACACCTTGAAGGTCGACGCGATCCTCAACGAGATCGACGGCAAGGATCACCTGGGCCGCAAGACCACCAGGGTTCCCAACGTTTTCGGCATGAACTTCCAGGCCGTCAGTGTGGGCCAGAAGCTGATTGAAAAGAGCAACGGCGTAACGGGTGGCTATCTTGACGCCGCCGGAACCCCTTCGCCAGCGCTGCTCGGGGAGATCAAGTTCATTGACGCCTCAATCGGGGCCTTCGTGAGCGAACTGAAAGAGCAGGGTCTCTACGACTCGACGCTGATCGTGATCACCGCCAAGCACGGTCAGTCGCCGATCGATCCCAGCCGCTACATCGGCCAAACCATCGCCGGCACGTCGCCAGTCACGCTGCTTTCCAATGCGGGCTACATTCCCGACTCTGAATCCACCAACAACCCCACCGGCATCGGGCCCACAGAAGATGACGTCTCTCTGATCTGGCTGAAGAACTCTGCCGATACCGAGGCCAGCGTCAAAATCCTCGAAGACAACGCCTCGGCCACAACGGGAATCGGGCTCGGGCAGATCTTCTACGGTCCCTCGCTTACCCTCAACTTCAACGATCCGACCGTGGATCCGCGCACGCCGGACATCATCGTAACCCCGAATGTCGGCGTCACCTACTCCGGCAGCAAGAAGAAACAGTCGGAGCACGGCGGGTTTGCCCACGACGACACCAACGTGGTTCTACTGTTGGCCAATCCCTCGTTCCGGGCTAAGACCGTCAGCGCCGCGGTAGGCACTGCGCAGGTGGCGCCTACCATTGTGCAGGCACTCGGCCTGGAGCCTTCGCGGTTGTATGCGGTGCGGGTCGAAGGTACGCCGGTTCTGCCCGGCGTGAAACTCTGGTAGAGCTGAGCTAACAGGGTAACTAAAACTTCAATGGACGCTCCTTAGGGGGCGTCCATTGTTTTGCGCGCCACCAACTTTACTGCCACACGCGAACATAGTCTACCGACATAGGCCAATATGCGCCGGCTCCGAGGATCAGGAACATCTTCTCCTGCTCGATCGCGGTGAACGGTGTGCCTGGCCCGGTAGCAACGGTGGTGACGAGTTGATTGTCGAAATACCAGCGCACCAGGTTGGGCGTCCAGAGACAGCCGTAGGTATGCCAGACGCTGAAATCGGTGCCTGGCGGAATCTGGGGGACATTGTTGTTCGTATTTTGAACGTTCGTTTGGTTGAGCCACTGATGCACGGTGGTGGCGTAATTGGATTGCTGGCCCTGGGTGTAGTACTCCATGAAATCCAACTCAGCATAGGGTTGGCCGGCAGGCAGTTGGCCGGTCGCATTCTCAATCGAAGTCGCCCAGAAAGCGGGCCACGCCGCTCCCGTACTGCAGTATTGGCAGAAGAGAATACTTGCTTCGAAGTAGGCGTGCTGCCAGGCCTGGGTTGTGTTGAGCGGGTCCGCGGTTTGTAGACCATCGGAGTAGCCGCTGTTGTCGGTCAGGATGGTGAGAATGCCATCGTCAATCCCATAGCCTGTGCCGGTAAGGGAAAGAGCAGGATTGGTGAAGTTGGTCAGGTACCAGTTATAGTTGCCGGTTCCATCGGGTGAAACCGTATTGGGGGAATTGAATTCGTCGTCGAAGACCAGATTGGTGTAACCCGCAGCAACCGCCTGCGGGGGTGGACTTTGCGCAATGGCCAATGGCGCGCACAAGGCCGCCAGTAAAGGCAGCAGACCAAGTCTCATGTCGTCTCCCAGCTATCTCTGCCACAAGGTGCTGCTCTGTGGGTGGTCAGAGTGGGCAAGCCCACTACTGGCGTGCACTCGGAGGGGGAACGGATTTGGAGTTAACGGATCGCTGGTAAAACAGGTCGAGCCGTGTGCAGACGTTAGCAAAGCTGGGCCGCCCGTGCAATGGCAAGTCCTGACCTGGCGATAGCAGGTTTTAACGAGGACCTAGTCGCGTACGAGGGTGACGGCAGTCAGGTCTTCATGGCTGCGTTGGCCGCGGGAGACAAAGAAGTCATAGACACGCGACCAAGGATGGTTGCCGAAGTCATAGGCTTCACGCAGTACGGTGTCGCAGATTTTTGAGGCAGAGTCACCGTTGGACTGTTCGAGCAGGCGCTCGATACGCTTGGATCCGAACTCGCTGGCTCCGCGCCGGCTCTCGGTCACGCCCTTAGTGACCAGCAACAACTTATCTTTCGATTCGAAGGCGAGCACGGCGGGCTCATAGGTGACGTGGGTAAAGAGGCCGAGGGGCACGCCGCCGCGCTCCAGAACCTGCACGCTGGTGGCATCGCGAAACACAGCCAGCACCCGGCCCGCATTGCAATAGGTCAGGATGCCGAGCGTCAGGTTGAAGCAGCCGAGAAAGGTGGGAGCAAAGTGCACGCCGCCGGCCGCTTCCATGAGGGAGCGATTGACGTCATGGGCGAGGGTGGCGATGGCGACCGATTCGTTGGCTGCCGGCGCATGAAACAGATCGCGGGCCCTTTGCCGGAAGTCTACCTGGACTTCGGCGGCGATGGAGTGAGCTTCCGAACGGGTTCCGGCGATGTCGGTCAACAGGAAGATGACACGATTTTCGACAGCGACTGCATCAAAGAAGTCGCCCCCCCACCGGTCAGAGTGATAGCGGGCGCTCAGGTCCAGGCCTTCGAGCCGCGTCAGATTGACAGGGCACGGCGTGGATCCGGCGACGCCCTGGGGAGTGGCGCCCAGCTCAGTCAGAGAAGAAGCCATCTTATCCTTCCGCACACCCGTGATAGTAACGCAGGAATCCGCAGCTGCGTTTGGCAAACCTCAAACATCCCGATGCTTGCGAGTTTCGCCAGGGAACGGCAAGGTACCACTTCCATTAGGCCGGGCGGATGCGGCTGGAACAATACACCTCCCGTGTGATTGCCCGGTTACTTTTGGAACGGAAGGGGCAGCAGTTACGTTGGGTGGCCGGATGGGTATAACGGATACCCGATGGTGGCCACGGGGACCCGGGAATTCAGATGCGCTGTGTGGCCCAGCGTCCCCGCCGGAAGAGGACGATGCTGACGAGCACGACGGCCGATTGAGCAATGACCACTGAGACGAACACGCCGTTGACGCGCATCGCGGTGTGCATGGCCAGCCACCAGGCGAGCGGAATCTCAAGTATCCAGAACCCGAAAAGGTTGACGTAAGTTGGGGTGAGCGTGTCGCCGGCGCCGTTGAAGGCCTGCAGCATAACCATGCCATAAGCAAAGGCGACGTTGCCGCAACTAAAGATGCGCAGGCAGTGGATGGCGGTAGGGACCACGGCCGGGTCCTGGGTGAAGAGGCCGATGATCGAGGGAGCGAAGACGATAAAGACGACGCCGACGGAGCCGAGGAAGAGCATGTTCCACAGGCCGGTTCGCCAAACGGCGTTGCGGGCGCGGTTGGGGTGACCGGCGCCGAGGTTCTGGCCGACGAGGGTGGCGGCTGCGTTACTCAGGCCCCACGAGGGGAGAATGGCGAAAATAACGATGCGGATGGCGATGGTGTAGGCGGCGAGCGCGGGCGCGCCGAAGAGGCTCACGATGCGCACCAGGCCGACCCAGCTGGCCTGGCTGATGAGGAACTGCAGAATGCCGGTGATGGATACGCGCACCAATCGCCACAGGACGGTGCCCTGCAGCCGCAGATGGCGGCGCAGGATGCGGATACGTTCTGTGCCGCGAGCCAGCCGGTAGAACTGGTAAAGGACGCCGATGCCGCGGCCAGAGAAAGTGGCGAGCGCCGCACCGGCTACGCCCAGCTTAGGAAAGGGCCCGACTCCAAAGATGAAACAAGGATCGAAGATCAGGTTGAGGATGTTTGAGACCCACAGCAGGCGCATGGCGATGGCGGCGTCGCCTGCGCCCCGCAGGATTGCGTTGTTGAGAAAGAGCAGCAGCACGACGCCGGAACCGCCGAGTGCGATACGGGTGTAGTTAGCGCCGGTGGCGATGATGGTGGGTGTAGCGCCCATCAACCCGAGCAACTGCGGCGCCAGCAGGAAGAACGGGATGCCGAGCACGAAGGATGCCAGCAGGCCGAGGAAAATGGCCTGCACGGCGGAGACTGCGGCGCCGTCCGCATCTTTCTCGCCGATGCGGCGGGCGACCATGGCGGTGGTCGACATGCCGAGACCCATGCCGACGGCAAAGACGAGGGTGAGGACCGATTCGGTTAAGCCCACGGTGGCGATGGCGTCGGCGCCGAGCCGGCTGACCCAAAACACATCGACCACGGCAAAGAGAGATTCGAGCACCATCTCGAGCACCATGGGAATGGCGAGCAGCAGGATGGAACGATTCAGGCTGCCGGTGGTGTAGTCCTGGTGGCTGCCGCGCAGGGCTTCGCGGATCGATTGCCAAAGGGTGGGTGAGGTTGGCATGGGGGTTCTAGTGGAATCAGTGTAGCCGGTGGTGGGACGGCCTTTGCTTGCTGCGGTGCAATTTGGCAAAAAGCGCGCACTAAGCGCACTAAGCCGGATTTTTCACCAGAGTCATGGAATGCGGACTCACGCTCTGCGACCAGATCCTCGTTGTCCGTTGCTACGCAAGGTTTTCCGCAGGCAGGATTCGCGAGCTCACTGGCAGGGGCTTGGTTTGGGGTGAAGGCGCACTGCGGATCCCTCCGCTACCCCCGGATTCCTGTTGAGTCTCAATGGCGTTGACGAGTTTCATGCGGCTTTCCTTACAGAAAGCCGCACACGCGAACATGTCTTGCACCGCGTAGCAGGAATCCGGGGTGCGGTCGGGATGACAAAGGGGAGGGCAGCGGTTGCCCTCAGAAGCTGTTTGCGGGATAGAGGAAAAGCAGGTCCCTCGACTTCGCTGCTCTGCGGTCGGGATGACAAATTTGCTTGAGGGGCGAGGCCAAAAGGCAGATCGCTTCGCTCGTTCATTCCATCCTTGACTTGCCGACAGGCAAGTCGGCCACTCCTGATGAACAAAATGGCTGGGGCTGGATTTGCGAGCTCACTCGTGGGGCCTTGGTTTGGGGGAAAGGCGCACCGCAGATCCCTCCACTTCGCTACCCCCGAATTCCTGTCGAGGTTGGTGGCGCTGGCGAACTTCATGCAGCTTTCCTTAATGAAAGCCGCACACGTGGATCTGTCCGACATGGCGAAACAGGAATTCGGGTACGCTACGGTCGGGATGACAAATTTGCTTGGGGGACGGGATGGCAAATTTGCTTGGGGGACGGGATGGCAAATTTGCTTGGGGGACGGGATGAAAGCAAGCGCTCTCCCCGTTCAATCCATCCTTGACTTGCCGACAGGCAAGTCAGCTCCTTCGGATGACAAAGGGGAGGGTCGCGCTTCGCTTGGCATGGGCGAGTTCACTCCGCTTCCCGGCTTTTTCCTGCGGTGCAATTTGGCAAAAAGCGCGCACTAAGCGCACTAAGTCCCAGGCTCAGGTGCGGGTCGCTCCCATTTGTCGGGTTACTGGGGTTCGTTCAGCGACCAGAGGGTGGCTGGACGACCTGCGGTGGTCATGCGATGAGCGATTATCACACCGAGGGAGGATAGATGGGCGAGAGCCGCGTCGATGCGCTCACTGTCTACGTGCCCATGAAAGAGTGTGCGGATTTGCTTTCGGGATAGCCCGTTGCGGGATGTCTCCATGGCCTCGTGAATGCGGTCCGCGACGGTGTCTCCGGTGGATGCGCCGAAGAGGCGGGCGGCACTGCGATAACAGTAAGTCCATAGGGTGAGGGCCGCGGTAAGATGGGGCACGCCGATGATTTCGCTGCAATCGAGGGCGGCATAGATGGCGCTGAGGCGAAGGACCTGGGCTTCCCCGCGGCTGGTGGCGGCACCACGGAAGCCGGAAGTCTGGTAGCTAAGCTCGGGATAACATTGGGCCCACAGCGCGCTGGCGGCCTGATCGCGGCGGAAGAGGATTTGGGGACGCGCGGTGGCCCAATCGACAGCGCGGCGGAGTGTGGCGGCGGCGTCAGAACGTTCCTGGGCAGTCGGACTTCCACCTTCGGGCAAACAATTCCCGCGCTCGACCCAGGTCCAGAGACAGCGGTTGGCGAAGCCGTTGTGCACGTCTTTGCGATCAAAGGTCTGGGCGAGCTCATGGCAGGTGATGTGGGCGATGAGGCTGACGTGGGCGCCCGTGGCGCGAAGGTGCTGACGCAGATCGAGGGTGGGGAGATCTCCGTTGTCCCATGCACCGCGCAGTAAGGGAGACAGGTGACCGGCGCCGCGCTTGCACATCTGGAGGACGCTCGAGAACTCTTCCGCGAGCAGGAGGAGGCGGCGGTCGGTAGTGGGCTGCTGATCGCGCAACGCCTGGACGAGCCCAATGGCGGTGAGGCGGGCACGGTTGACGCGCGTGGCGAGCCAGGATTGATCGACGTCAGCGAAGAGGTTCGCGATGAGGCTCCAACTGGTGCCCTTGCGGGCCTTGCTGGAATCACCGACGAGAACGACGAAGAGGTTGAGCGCGTGGCGTGTGGACTCGACCATGCAGTGGGGTCCGGGGCCGACCGCGTTGCTAAAAGCAGCCAGTAGTTGGAGGAGGATAGCGGCCGGGTGAGATTCGGAGTGCGGGGCGAGGATACGGACGATGCTTCCAGCCGGCCCATAGAAGGCATCTTCTTCGAGTTCGAGCTTGAAGGGCGGCTGGGGTGGCGGCGGCTCCGGATCAGGGAGGGGCGGTTGCTCGCGCTCTTCCTGTAGCGCAGAAAGGGCCAACAGTTCGGCTGTGCGTTGGTGTATCTCGGCCAGGGTGGGCAGTTGCGGGGATGCGCTGCCAACGGCTGGGTTTGGAGTTGGGTCGCGATTCATATTGACAGGCTGCTTTTGCGTCTCGTGTTGCTGCGAAGAACGTGACATAAGTCTCCTTCGAGGAACCCCGTAAGACAATGGTCCCACGGGTTGCCGAGGCCGGTGAGGGTTCGGGGAAATAAACATGTGGAAGCAGGTCCCGTAAACTCAAAGTAAACACCGATGGTTACCAGTAACCAGCTTTACGTAACTGAGACTGTTTTATAGGAGCCGGGCAGGCTGATGGCTTTGGAATTTGCCGCAGTTTGGCCGACCGGGGAAATCGGTATGATGTTCGTTGGCAGAGTCTGCTGGAAGGAAGGGACAATTGAGCAAAGACGAAACTTTTGACGTCTGCGTGATTGGCTCGGGTGCGGCCGGCGGCGTGATGGCCAAAGAACTGTGTGAAGGCGGCGCCCGGGTGGTGATGCTGGAAGCAGGTAAAGGCGTTGCCCCGTGGGAGCTGCTCTCGCACAAGTGGCCCTACGAGCTGCCGTTTCGCGGATTCCGCGGTGAGAAGCAGGCCCCCTTCTACCAGGGCGACATCGCCAAATCGGTCGCCTATGCCGATTGCGACAACATCTCAGTCGATCGGGTGCGCGTGCTGGGCGGCAGAACCATGCATTGGAACGCCGTGACCCTGCGCTACGCCCCGAGAGATTTCAAAGAGTGGTCGCTGCAGGGCATTGAAGAAGACTGGCCGCTCACCTACGAAGAACTTGCGCCGCATTACGATCGCATCGAACAGACCATCGGGGTTTGCGGGAACGACGATCAGCTGGACATTCTGCCTGCGGGCAAGCATTATCTGCCGCCCATCCCGTGGCGCTGCAGCGAGCACGTGATGAAGCGGGCGACGAACGCGATGGGCATCCCTCTGATTGCGGTGCGCAAGGCAGTGCTCACCAAGCCCTACGATCAGCGGGCGCAATGCCATTTTTGCGGTCACTGCATGGATGGGTGCGACGTCGCGTCGATCTTCAGCACACCCGATTGCATGTTGCCCAAAGCCCGCGCGACCGGTCGTTTCACGCTGCGGCAGAATGCCCTGGCGCGCGAGGTGCTGGTCAACAGCGAAGGCCTGACAAGGGGCGTCTCGTTCATCGACACGGAAACGCGCACAGAGCAGCAGGTCAAGGCCAAGATCGTGGTGGTGTGCTGCTCCACCGTGGAGTCGGCGAGACTGCTGCTCAATTCGCGCTCTCCGCAATATCCCGCAGGGTTGGCTAACAGCAACGGCGTGGTCGGGCACCATCTCAACGGTCACCTGAACGAGTCGCTGAGCATTTATCTTGATGAGCTCGCAGGCCAGGCGTCTTCCAACCAGGATGGCGCCACCGATCACGTGTACGTGCCTCGCTACAATCAACTTTTTGGCAAGGCCGACTATGTCGGGGGCTGGGGATTTCAAGTCAACTATTCCAGTTATCTGTTTCCTCACCAGGCAACCCGTCTGCCCGGGTATGGGGCTGCGTTCAAGCAGAAGGTGCGCACCATGCAGCCCGGCTATTTGTCGTTTGGCAGCTGGGCCAAGGTCACCTCAGACTATCGCAACTTTGTGTCGATCGACGCGGCCCGCGTGGATGTTCATGGCATTCCCACACCGGTGGTACATTTCCGCTTCAGCGAGAATGATCAGGCGCTGTGGCAGGCTTCAAAACAGAGCATGCTGGATGTTGCCTCCCACATGAAGGGCACGGTTTTTACGAGTTTCGGAAGCGGGCCGAGCGGCTTTGCCAGCCATGAGGTGGGCACGGTGCGCATGGGGAAAGATCGACGCACGTCGGTGCTCAACAGCTTTTGCCAGGCATGGGAGGTTAAAAATCTTTTCGTCACCGACGGCAGCTGCTTCACGACGTCGAGCGAGAAAAATCCTACGCTGACCATCATGGCCCTGTCTTTGCGGGCGGCCGACTATATTCAGCAGCAACGAAAACGCGGCGAACTCTAGTGCAGTGCGTCGGTAATAACGTCCTATATGTTTTCAAGCAGTCAGTCTCGCAGGGACGACTGAAAGTAGCCCATGTATGAAATCCTGAGAGGGTTGCTCCGTCAACAATGGCTGAGGGAAGACAGGACTTCGTCCTTCCCACTTCAGCCGTCCCTGCGGGACTGCTCTTGTGTTCTCATGCCGACCCAGGATTTCATCCAGGATGCAATCCTGGGCTACTTTCAGCCGTCCCTGCGGGACTGGGGCGCCCGGAACTTGATGGGGCCGTCCAATCCGGACGGGGATGGGGCGCCCGACAGGTTCGCGTGAGGGCAAGGAGATAAACGACTCTGTGAGTGACGGACTACACTGGCTGCAAGAGGGGAGACGATGGAAAGAAGAGAGCTGCTGAAGATATTCGCAATGACCGCGGTATCACACAAGCTGCAGGCGGTGGCGAACGCCGGCATGGCGCAGATGCAGGCAGCGGCGGCGGCGCCGGCCGAGACGACCTACACGCTGCAATTCTTTACCGGGGAAGAAAGCCAGCTGCTCGATCAGCTCATGGAGATGATCATCCCCGCGGACGATCACTCGCCGGGCGCGCACCAGGCCAGAACCAATCTGTTTGCCGACCTGATGGTGGCCACGAGTGGAGACGCCGTGAAGCAGCAATGGCGGGACGGCCTTCGCCTAATGGGTGAGGGGGCCAGAACCTCATCTCTGGCGGAGGCGCTGCACCAGGCCGCGGCCAACGAAGAGAAGCCCAGTACCGATCTGGAACGGTTCTTCGTGTCGTTGAAACAGATGACGGTCAACGGCTACTACACCTCGACGACTGGCATACACGACGATCTGGAATATATTGGCAACACGTACCTCGCGGCATTCCCGGAATGTACTCATCCTGAGCATCAGGAAGGCTGAGGCGGGTTGCCGAACCCATTCCACCTGCGGTGTGCTCCCTGCAAACAAAGCTATCGTGATGCATCGGGTATACTCCCACCCAATGGTTCGCATCCTGTCCGCTACTCTCCTCGTCTTTAGTCTCTGCGCGCACGCTCAGCAGTACGACCTGGTGCTTCGCAACGGCCATGTCCTCGATCCGAAAAACAATGTGGATGCGAACCGCGACGTAGCGGTCCGCGACGGCAAGATTGCCGCCATCGAAGCAACCATTCCTGCCAGCGCCGGCAAACAATCCGTCGACATCTCGGGGCTCTATCTCACCCCGGGGCTGGTCGACATCCACGAGCACGTTTTCACCGGTCTGCGCCACAACGCATGGGGCAATGGCGACCTCTCTGTGCCCGCGGACGTAATGGCCGTCCCCAACGGGGTGACTACCGTGGCCGATGCCGGCTCTTCGGGTTGGCGCGACTTTCCCGAGTTCCGCCGCCGCATTATTGATACTTCCGCGACCCGCATCTTTGCGTTTATCAACATTGTTGGAGCGGGCATGGCCAATGCCGACGATGTCGCCGAGCAGAACGAACACGACATGGATCTCGACGCGCTATCGAAGACCGTCGCAGAGAACCGCGACATCATTGTCGGCATCAAGACTGCCCATTGGCAGCAGCCCAATTTCATTTCCGTGCAGAAGGCTGTCGAGGCAGGCACACGCAATCATCTGCCGGTGATGGTCGATTTTGGATGGTTCGACAATAAATCCTATGAGCAGATGATCGCGCACATTCTGCGACCGGGAGACATCAGCACCCACGTCTTTCGCATGCCCGCGCCGCTACTGACCGCGGAAGGCAAACCTGCGCCCTACATGCTTGAGGCGCGCAAGCGGGGAATCAAGTTTGATGTTGGCCACGGCGGCGGTTCCTTCAACTTCGCGCTTGCCGAGCCCATGGTCAAGGGCGGCTTTTTTCCTGATTCTATTTCGACCGACCTGCACGTGGCGTCGGCCACCGGCGTGATGCTCAACCTGCCTAACGTGATGAGCAAGATGCTGGCGCTGGGTATCCCGCTGTTTGAGGTCATTCGCGAATCGACGACCAACCCTGCGAGCGAAATCGGCCATCCCGAGCTGGGGCAGATTGCGGTCGGCTCGGTCGCCGACATTGCCGTTCTCCGCCTGGAGCACGGCAAGTTTGGATATGCCGATCTTGCCGGTGGCAAGATCGATGGCAGCGAACGCATTTTGGCGGAGATGACGATCCGCGCCGGCCACGTTGTTTTCGATCTCAACGCGCGCACCGCGGTCCCCTGGCAGTCAGGTCACCTCAAGTACGCAACCCGCTGATGCGGTGGCTGGTGGTAAGTGCAGGAGAGCCCGCGGTGGGGCGTCCTTCCGGTCGAGTAAGCGAGCGCAAAGAACCTGTCGGGTCACATCTTGCAGCAACGCGCGCGTGTGTGTCCAGGTGGCGGTGGGCATTGGGGAGGGCATTGGTTTGGATTCGTTTGGTGGATGAAGGCGAAAAGCAGGTCCCTCTGCGGTCGGGATGACAAATTTGTCTGAGGCGCCGGTGGTTCGACTTGAGAGACAGGGGTTTGCGGGGAACCAGCGAGTTCGCGCGCAGGGCCTTGGTTTGGGTGGGCGCACTGCAGGTCCTTTGGCTGCCCTGAAGAATTGCTAAGCAGGATGCCCGAAAGGTGCGTTTAGACTGAGGCAGTGGATCACCCCTGCGCGCTGGAAATTCCGATTCTCGAGACGGAACGTCTTCGTCTTCGTGGCCATACGCTTGCCGACTTTGCCCACACCAGCGCGCTGTGGCGGGATGAGTCGGTGATGGTCTATATGGGCGGTAAGCCGCTGACGCCCGAAGAGTGCTGGACAAGATTTCTGCGCTATGCCGGCCATTGGGCCGTTCTCGGCTTTGGCTATTGGGTGGTGGAGGAGAAACAAACAGGAGATTTTGTGGGCGAAGTCGGCCTCGGCAATTTCAAACGCGATCTGCAACCATCACTAGGTGGAATGCCGGAACTGGGGTGGGTGCTGACTCCCGCGCAGCAGGGCAAGGGATACGCGACCGAAGCCGCCCAAGCCGTCCTGCGTTGGGGACGGCAACATTTTGCAGCCAATGAATTCAGCTGCATCATCCACCCCGAGCATCGCGCCTCCATCAACGTCGCCAGGAAATGCGGATTTACCACGGAGTGCTATGCCGATTACAAAGGACGCCCAACCATGATTTTGAAATGGACACAGCCATGACCAATCACCTGATCTGGGCCGCTGGGGTTCTGGGCCATGTACTTCTTCTTGCGGTGCTGTTGGTGCGCAAGCGCGGGGCGCGCTTTCCCTGGTTCACGCTGCTGATTGTCTTCTACCTGGTGCGGTCGGTGGGACTGGTAGCCGCTTTGCATTTTTCCGGGCGGCCGGCGTCGCTGCCGGCGACGATGATTATCGACCTCACAGATATTCTGCTGCAGTTTGCGGTGCTGGCAGAACTCACATCAGCCGGTCTGCGGCCCCTGGGCGTGTTCCGGCGGATTACGCTGCCGCTGCTTCTGTTGTCGAGCGGTGCCGTGGTTGTTTTGCGCCTGGCGCCGGCAGGGCGCACGACCCTGTCGGTGGTACTGATTCTTTGTCACTTCCTGTTGTCGGTGCTGATGGTGGAGTGGGCGGTCGTGCTCGCGTTTCTGGCACGCCCCATGCGGCTCTCGTGGCGTAGCCATGTGGCCGTGATCACCTTCGGGTTTGGGGTGTACTCCGCGGCCCTGCTGGCGGGGGGTGGATATTTCAGAAGCGGACGGGAGATGCGGGATTATGTTTTCTTTTCATTTTTTCGGGTGATTGTTTATCTCGTGGTGCTGGGCTGGTGGGTGTGGGGTTTGTGGATGCCGGAGAGTTTAGAGATCTAAAACAATGGTGGGCTTCGCGCTCGCCAACGCCAGCAAGCTCAACAAGAAATTCGGAGTACGCTCGGGTGACCCTGGGGCACCCGTCCCTGTCTTATTCCGATTGGTTGGGGAGAAAGAGTTGCAGAGCGGGATTGGTCAGTCCCACATCTGCCGACAAAAAACGTCGTGAGATATGGGGTACCCCCGTTCGTTGGTTAGGATAGGTCCCAGTTAGCTGGTTAGGAGTCGCCGCAGAGGGCTCGGCCGGCAGCGGCGCCAGAGGCCCAGGCCCATTGGAAATTGTAACCGCCCAAGTGTCCTGTCACGTCGACCACTTCTCCTATGAAGTAGAGGCCGGGCACTTTGCGGGTCTCCATCGTTTTCGCATTCAGCTCGGCGGTGTCAACTCCGCCAGCTGTCACTTCAGCCTTATCGTAGCCTTCGGTGCCCGCCGGATGAACGGCCCAACGGTGGAGAGCGCTCTCGGCTTCTTCCAGGGCTTGGTTCGTCCACGCACTGAGCGGATGAAGGGCCAGCCAGCGATCACCCAAACGATGAGGCAAAATGCTGTGGATGGCGTTGCGCGCGAGCGCGAGATCACGCTGCGCAATTTGCGCGCGCACCGGGGCGGTCCAGGTTTTGTCAGGCGCCAGGTCAATCTCTATCGGCTGCCCCGGGCGCCAATAAGAGGATATTTGTAACACCGCCGGTCCGCTCAGACCGCGGTGCGTGAACAGAAGCTTTTCCCGAAAATGGGCCTTGCCGCACCTGGTAACGACCTCGGTCGAGATCCCTGCCAGCGCGGCATAGTTGGTCAAATCTCCAGGTGCAAAGGTGAGCGGGACCAGGGCCGGCCGGCACCGCTGCAACTGCAAGCCAAATTGCTCGGCGACCTGGTAGCCGAATGGGGTGGCGCCCATCTTCGGAATCGAGAGGCCTCCGCTGGCTATGACCAGGGCGGCCCCGGCGAAGAGGCCACGGTCGGTCTCGAGACGAAAGCCATCTTCGTGGACGACCTCTTGGATGGTGGTGCTCACGTGTATGGTGACGCCGGCCGCAAGACACTCCTGTTCGAGCATGGCAACGATGTCGCGGGCGGTGCGATCGCAGAAAAGCTGGCCCAGCGTCTTTTCATGCCAGGGGATTTGGTGCTTTTCTATCAGCTCGAGAAAATCAGCCGGGGTGTAGCGCGCCAGCGCCGACTTGGCGAAGTGGGGATTGGCGGAGAGAAATTTGGCCGCGGTGGTGTGCAGGTTGGTGAAGTTGCAGCGGCCGCCACCGGAAATGAGGATCTTCTTGCCGATGCGGTTGGCGTGATCGAGCAACAAAACACGACAGCCCCCGCGCGCCGCGTGCATGGCGCAGAACAGGCCTGCGGCCCCGGCGCCCACGATGACGACATCCCAATTTGCGTTCAGGGGCGTTTGGCCGTCCGCCGTGCGGCGATGCGTTTGCGGACGGGCTTGGGCAGCGTGGCGGGGCCTGATCTGGGCCGCTTGCGTGGTCCGTCGGAGGGCGACGACCTCTTGCGCGCAGCGCGCTTCAGCTGGATCACTTCGTCTTCACTGAGCTCCCGCGTTTTTCCCGGGGTTACGTCGAGCACCAGGGGGCCAAAGCCGACGCGCCGTACCTTCTCGACGAAATGCCCGACTTCTTCAAACATCTTGCGGATTTCGCGATTCTTGCCCTCGGTCAACACGACCTCGTACCAGGGATTCTCCGTGTCGCGGATCATGGTGATCCTGGCGGGCTGGGTCATGACGCGCCCTTCCCGCTCGCCGCGCCGGCCGCGCTCGATCATCACGCCGCGGCGTAGCTGCTCCAGATCTTCTTCGCGGGGTACTCCGCTCACCTTGACCAAGTAGGTTTTCTCTACCAGCGAAGCGGCGCTCGTGAGTATGTTGGCCAGGTCGCCATCATTGGTCATCAACAGAAGTCCCTCGCTCTGGTAGTCGAGGCGGCCCACGGGAAAGACACGAGCGCCCACGCGGGAGAAAAACTTCATCACCGTGGGCCGGCCCTCCGGGTCAGAAACCGTGGTGACGACCCCCTTGGGCTTGTTGAGCATGAAATAGCGGAACTGTTCCGGCTTCTTGAGCAACTTGCCGTCGACGCGGATATGGTCGCGCTCGGGATCGGCCTTTGAGCCCAGCTCGGTGATGGTCTGGCCATTGACCTGGACGCGTCCCGAGGTGATGAGCTCTTCCGCCTTGCGCCGCGAGGCGATGCCGGCAGCAGCGACAATTTTCTGCAAACGCTGCGGGTTGCCCGCTTCGCCGAGGGTCATGACTCGCCTGCCAGTATCTGCTCATCGGCTGGTTGCGATTCCGTCTCGGCGGTTGGGGATGGTTCCTCCGTTGGCTCGACGGCCGGCTCTGCTTCGGCGAACGCGGGCGCGGCGGCCTCTTCCTCAGCGACCTCCGGCTCATTGACCTCGGGGGCCGGCAGTGGCTCGGCGGATTGCATGTGGGCATCCTGGGCTTCGCCTTCGGCTTCTGACTCAGCCAGTTCGCCGGCCATTTTTTCAAACTCCTCCATGCTGGGCAGGTCGTTTACGTCCTTGAGGCCGAAGCGGAGCAGGAATTCCTTGGTGGTCTTGTAGAGGATGGGGCGCCCGATAACGGGTTTTCTTCCGGCGGTGGTGATGAGCTTGCGGCTGACCAGGCCACCAAGCACGCCGCCCGAGTCGACGCCGCGTATTTCGCTGACCTCGGGTGCAGTGACCGGCTGCTTGTAGGCGATCACGGCCAGGGTTTCGAGCGCCTGCAACGAGAGCTTCATGGGCGGCTTGAGGCTCTTGACGAAGCCGCGCACGGCGTCGTGGTACTCAGGCTTGGTAGCCATGCGGTAGCCGCCGGCGATCTCGCGAATCTCCATGCCTCGTTCGCTGTTCGCGTAGTCGGCGATGAGCTCGTCGAGCACGTGCTGCAGGTGCTGGCGGACGCGGCGGTCGCGCAGGCGTGCGGACTTTTTCTCGTGGTCCTCGCTGGGTGCGGGTTCCGCGGCCTCCGCCACCGGCTCGGTAGCTTCTGGCTCCGTAGCTTCCGGCTTCGCAGCTTCCGGCTCGGCGGCTTCCGCATGCAAGGATTCCTGGACAACGGCTTCTTCCTGGGTCGGCTCGGCTTCCGGGTCATGCGCGGCCGCCTCGTCGAGTACCGGCAAGACTTCTTCGGCGAAGATGGCGGCGAGCTGCGCCAAGGTCACTGGCTCCTCGGCGGCATAGACAACGGCTTCTAATTTGGCTTTCAGACTCATGGGGGATCAAATGCGCCGCGAAAAAGAAAAGGCGCCTCGATTCATAGTATCGAAGCACCTCTGTTTTCGCTTGCCTTTGCTGCTTTTGTCGACAGCAAAAGCAGGCTGGGTGTCCCCTGAGAACACTATACCGAATAGGCGTGTTTTGCTTTTACAGGATGCGGAGAAACGTTGGGCCGGGCACGAAAGACGTACCACAGGGGTTAAAGAGGCTGCGTGAGGTATTTTGAATCATTTACGGCTCGACTAAAGAGGCTGCGGAAAAACTCTGTCCCGGGCATAAAAGAAGTGCCGCAGGGGCTAAAGCCCAACGTATGGTCAATCATTTACGGCCCGACTGAAGTCGTGCCCTGATACAAAACTAAAGTTCATTTGCAGCCTCTTCAGCCCGTACCCTTAACGAATCGAGTTTTTCCGCAGCCTGTAAAGCCCGACTTATTTTCAATCATTTACGGCCCGACTGAAGTCGTGCCCTGATACAAAACAGACAATTTCCGCAGTCTGTAAAAGCCACTTAACGCGCTGGCGCTCGCTGTGGCGAGGCAGCCGGCTCCGTTGTTCACCAGCGTTTTCCGCAGTTCGTTTAGCCCTTGGGAGCAAACTGCACAAAGATCCAAAACAAGCCGGCTGACATAAGCGCCGCCACTGGCAGTGTAAAGACCCAGGCGGCGGCGATGTTGCGGATGGTGGACCATTGCAATCCGCTCCTGTTGGCCATCATGGTGCCGGCCACGCCGGAAGACAGCACATGGGTGGTGCTGACCGGCAAGCCGTATCCATCTGCCGCAAGAATGGTGCACATGGCGACCAGTTCCGCCGAGGCCCCCTGGGCGTAGGTGAGATGGGTTTTGCCGATCTTCTCCCCCACGGTGACGACAATGCGCTTCCAGCCGACCATGGTGCCCAACCCCAGCGCAATGGCGACGGCTACTTTGACCCAGGTGGGAATGAACTTGGTGGCGAGGTCGAGTTTGCTCTTGTAGTTCTTGATAACCGCGGCTTCTTCCTCGGTGAAGGCCGGGTTCTTCGATTTGGTCATCAAGCGCAGCGCTTCGCTCGAGATGTACATGTCGTTGCGCACGTTCGACTGCTGTTTGGTCGGCACGCCCTTGAGCGTCTTGTACTGGCCGACTTCATGCTCGATCTCGAGGATCATTTGCCGTTCCGCCAGGACGGTGGTCGGGGTTTCTTTCTTGGTCTGCAGGTATTCGGTGAGATCGGCGCGGGGATCGTCCATGACGGCATTGGCATCCACGTGGGCGCTGAGGACTTTGGCCGCGTGTTCAGAGACGGCGACGAAGTCCTGTACCTGGCTGTAGCCAACCGCGTGATTCAGTGCGTAGGCGGTGGGGACGGTCCCGATCAGGATGAGCATGATGAGGCCCATGCCCTTTTGTCCATCATTGGACCCATGGGCGAAGCTTACGCCGGTGCAGGTTCCTACCAGCAGGCAGCGAATCCAGAAGGGCGGCGGCGCATCTGTTTTGGGCGCGTCATAGAGGCGCGGATCTTTGATGACCACCTTGAACAACAGCAAGAGCAGAGCGGAGCAGACGAACCCGACCACGGGTGAGACCAGGAGCGCACGGAAGACGTTGCCAACCTGCGACCAATCGACGCCCGAGGTGCCCGTTGCGCCCGACATCAACTGGTTAGCTACGCCGACACCGATGATCGAACCGATAAGCGTGTGGGAGCTGGAGGCGGGCAGCCCGTACCACCAGGTGCTGAGGTTCCAGAGGATGGCGGACACCAGCAGGGCGAACACCATGGCGAACCCGGCGCCTGAGCCCACCTTCAGGATGAGCTCGACCGGTAGCAGGGAAACGACGGCGAAGGCCACTGCGCCTGAGGAGAGCAGCACGCCGATCAGGTTCCAGACGCCGGACCACATGACGGCGATGTGGGGCTCGAGCGAGTGGGTGTAGATGACGGTGGCGACGGCATTGGCGGTGTCGTGAAAGCCGTTGACGAATTCAAAGCCGAGGGCGATGAGCAGGGCAAGGGCGAGCAGAAAGTAGGCGGCGGCGGAAGCAGTGCGTCCGTTGGCGAACAGGTCACCAAGGAATTGCGAGGTTGCCCAACCAATGCCGCCAACGAGGACCAGGCCGAAGATGATCATCGGGAGCTTGCCCTGCTTTTTGTTCATTTTTTGATCGAGAAGCGAAGGCTTCCCGGGGGCAGTCATGACTGCTGATGAGGATTCATTCACGTGCGCACGCTCCAAGCTTTTCGGACGGTACCAAAGGGGCGTGGCGGGATGATGAATTGTGGTGATTGGGATTGTTAAAGTTGTGCGAATTGGGGTTGGGTTACTTGCGCCGTGTGGGGAGTTGTTTGAGAGTCAGGGCGCACAGCAGGTCCCTCCACTGCGGTCGGGATGACAAATTTATTTGGGAGCCGGGGCAGGCGGGATGACAAATTTGAGAGGGGTGATGGGTTTAGGGAGTTGCGGGTTAGCGCCAGTTGTCGGTGGCCTGGGCAATGCCGTTGTTCATGATGGATTCAAAGGAGGCATGCTTCTTGATGTAGACCTCGTTGAAGTTGCCGTCTTGCCGCAACAGCACGGCCTGTAACCTGACCAGCTCAAGCAGGGCCAGGAACATGCAGATCAATGCCCGCTCGGAGCGAGTGTTCCTGAGCAGGCTACTCAGCGAGACGGGCCGGTCTTCCATGATCAACCGGCGCCGGACGTAGTCGAGCATCTGCGAGACGGTGACCGCTTCCTCATCCACATTCAGCATCGGTCTTTGCCGGGCACGGTCGAGAATCTCGCGGAAGACCCGGACCAGGTCGACCGTATCGGCCGCAATCTCCTGCTCGCCCTCTTCGTTACGGAACTGGCGCAGCGCGGGATTGCTCCACGTAGCGGCTTCAATCTGCTGCTTCTGCAACAGCATCTGCGCCGCATTCTTGAAGCGCTCATGCTCCAACAGGCGCTCCACCAATTCTCGGCGTGGATCTTCCGCCTCGCCGTCAGCGCCCTCCGCGGGCGTGCGCGGCAGCAGCATGCGGCTCTTGATGTGAATCAGCAGCGAGGCCACGTAAATGAAGTCCGCCGCGGCATCCACTTCGGTCTGCTTCAGACCCTCCACATAGGCGAGAAACTGGGCGGTGATGCGCCCGATGGGGATGTCGTAGATGTCAATATCCTGCTTGCGGATCAGGTCAAGCAGCAAATCGAGCGGTCCGTCGTAGACCAGGCCCACAGAAATGCTATAGGGAGACGCACTCTCCGCAGCCTCGCGCTTTTTCGCCTGCTTGTCGGTTTCGGCGGGTGGTTGGCTGCGGCCTTCTTCGCTCATTGCGCGCGCTCTCCAAATTCCGGGTGCACCAGCTGCATGGCTTCCCTCACCTGCCCCATGGTCTGTTCTGCCCGGGCTCGCGCCAGTGCGGAACCGCTGTGCAGAATGTCGTGGACCAGCCCCGGCTGCTCCTCATAGCGCCGCCGCCGCTCCTGCATCGGCTGCAGCTCAGACACGATCGCATCCGCGGCCCAGCCCTTGCACTCGATGCAACCAATCCCCGCGGAACGGCAGCCGGCATACACCTTTTCGAGCGTCGCCGGGGTGGAGAAGACTTTGTGCAGATCGCCTACCGGGCATACGTCGGGATCCCCAGGGTCGGTGCGCCGCACGCGCGCCGGGTCGGTGACCATGGTCTTGAGCTTCTGCCGCACCACGGGCTCAGGATCGGTGAGCAGAATGGTGTTGCCATAACTCTTCGACATCTTGCGCCCATCGGTGCCGGGCAGCTTGGGGGAGGGCGTGAGCAACACCTGCGGCTCAGGCAGAATCGGCGCACCCGGCCCGGGATAAAAATGGTTAAAGCGCCGCGCCACTTCCCGGGTTACTTCCACATGCGCCACCTGGTCTTGCCCCACAGGCACAAAGTCTGCCTGGTAGATAAGAATATCCGTTGCCATCAGCAATGGATATCCCAGGAAGCCGTAAGTGGTGAGATCTTTGCCCCCCGCCTCTACATTGCCAATCTGCAACTGTTGCTCTTTATAAGTGGGCACGCGCTCCAGCCAGCCGAGGGGCATGATCATCGACAACAGCAGGTGTAACTCGGCGTGTTGCGGCACCAGGGACTGCACAAACAAAACGCAGCGTTCGGGATCGAGGCCGGCAGCCAGCCAGTCGAGCGCCACGTCGACCGTATTTTGCCGGATATTCGACGGATCAGCGTAGTCAGTGGTGAGGGCGTGCCAGTCAGCGACGAAAAAGTAGCAGTTGTAGTCGTGCTGCAGGCGCACCCAGTTATAAAGGGCGCCCATGTAGTTGCCAAGGTGCAGTTTGCCGGTCGGGCGCATGCCGCTCAGCACTCGCTTCAATTGTGTAGGGTGTTGATTCACTGAGTCGATTGTACGGAATCCTTCACAGGGAGAGGAGCAAAACGCGGAAGAAGCCAAGCACCGGATTGATCATCGCCATGGTGACCCCGCCGCCAAAAAACAGCATCAGGAAGAGGCTCAGAATGCCGAGGCGGTCATACACCGGCAGCCAGCGGACGGGCAGCATGTGGCGGAAAATGTGGCTTCCGTCGAGCGGGGGCAGCGGGAGCAGGTTAAAGGCGGCCAGAAACAGGTTGAGCAGCATGCCGAAGTAAAAAATCAGGGTGAGCGGATAGGCGATTGGGCTCGCGGCCAGCAACTCCGGGTCGAGCCCACTGTATCCCCGCATGGCGACCGAGCGCACCGAGGCCAGGCCAATCGGCGATGTCTTGGCGATCACCAGCAGTACCAGCAGCGAGAAGACCGAGCCAATTACGTTACTGACGGGCCCGGCCAGGGTGGTGAGAATATCGTCGCGGACAAAGTTCTTGAAGTTGCGGCCGTTCACCGGGGTGGGTTTGGCCCAACCAATCAGGGGAATGTGGGTTACCAGCGCGACCAGGGGCAGCATCACAGTGCCGACCGGGTCAATATGCTTCAGCGGGTTCAGGGTGATGCGACCGAGCATGCGTGCCGTCTGATCACCGAGGCGCGAAGCCATCCATCCGTGGGCCGACTCATGCAGGCTAAGCGCGAAGAGCAGTACGACAAATTCAAAGATCCCCAGGACAATATCAGGCGTTCTCATCCAGGCTGATGGTAGCAGCTTCGCTCTGTCCGAACCACAAAAAGAGCCAGTGTAGTCCGTCACTTATAGTCGAGGAGAACCGCAGATCTCTCCACTACGCTACCCCGAATTCCTGTCGAGGCTGGTGGCGCTGGCAAACTTCATGCGGCTTTCCTTAAGGAAAGCCGCACACGTGGATCTGTCTGACGTAGCGAAACAGGAATTCGGGTACGCTCCGGTCGAGATGACAAATCTCTTAACCGACCAGATTTGTCATCTCGACTATGAGTGACGGACTAGACTAGCTCTTTTTCTTGATCTCGCGCGCGGGCACGCCGCCCCAGATGGAGTGGGGCGGAATATCTTTGGTAGCCACGCCCATGGCCCCCAGCATGGCGTCTTCGCCCACCTTGACCCCGGCCATTACCGAAGAGTGATAGGTCAAACGAGTATGGGGACCGACCTCAGTCGTGCGGTTCTCGATGTCGTAGTAGTCGTTGGCCTGATGCCAGTGAGAATACAGTGCTGCGTAGTCGGAAATGGAGGTTCCCTTGCGGATGATGAGTTCGCCGCGGTCATCCAGCATCACGAATTTGTGAATCGTGCAGTCGTCTTCAATGGTGAGGTTGTATCCGTAACTGAACTCAACCCCGTGAAAAATCTTCACGTTCTTGCCGATGTGTTTGAAGATGTGTTTGCCCAGCATTTTGCGGAAGCGAAAGCCCAGCCAGTGGTTCATGCCCAGCGGCGAGCGGTCAAACATGTGCCAGAACCAGATCAGGGGTTTGCGCTCGGCGTATCTTTCCACGTCAATGTCGCCGTAGTACTCCGGCTCCAGCGTCACATTCGCGGGGTCGAAGGTAAGCTGCAAAACGTTGCCCGGCAGCTCTGAGATCAGGGTGGTGTTCAGCTTGCCGCCATGGGGGCGGCCAAGATAGATCTGATGCAGTGCATCGCGCACCATTTCACCGCGCAGCCTGGGTTCCTTGTGGCGGGTAAATTCCTCATCCAGGTGGGTGAGCCACCGGCGAAAAACATCTTCACCTTCCGCGGTGGGGCGTAACTCGCGATACTCGTATCTTGCCATGGGTCTCAAGTACCTTTCCATCCAGCATACGACGCAACCCTTTATTGAATACCGAATACCGCGTAGACGGTCGCGGAGGCAGTAACCTTTTGCGGGCTGATGCTGAGGGGCGCGACCTCTCGAAGTGCGTCCGCTGGGACACTCATCATGGCGCCCTTCATGAGCGGTTGCGGTCCGCGCGCCGGTGCTTCGTTGCTGGCGTACACCAGGGGTCCCAGCGTTGCGCTCAGTCCCGCCGCCATTTGCTGAGCAATCTGGCGGGCGCGGTCGAGGGCCAGCTTGGCGGCTTTGGCCTGCAGGGCATCCTGGTCGGCCACACTCCACGACATCTGGCCGCTTTGGTTAGCGCCCGCCTTGACCGCGATATCAAGAATTTTGGCCCCGTTGGCAGCGTTGGTTTTCACGCTCCAGCCCTGGGTGACCTGGAACTTGCGTTCGGCCTTTTCGGCCGGGGTCCATTCCTGATTGCCATATTGCTGCACAGGACTAATGTTTTGCGACTCACTCTGCAGGTCCTCTGCCGGCACATTGGCTGCTTTGAGCGCGGCAGCGATGGCGTTTGAGGTTTTGGAGCCCAGGGCATAGGCCGAAGCCTCGTCTTGTCCGTAGACAATGAAGCCAATCTGGACGGTGACTGTGTCGGCGTCTGCGCTGGCGTCAGCGCTGGTGGTTACGGCGATCGTGCGGTTGTCTTTGCTGACAATAATCTGCTGGGCGTGCAGGGAGACAGCGGCCGCGCAAAGCAGCAGAGCGGCGAGGCGTCGCGGTTGAGTGGGCATGAGCGAGCTCCTATTGAATTTGCTGAACGAATCTGCGTAACTGGCCCAGCAGGCGCAAGCCGGCACCTGAGTCTATCGCGTCCGCGGCGAGGCGGACGCCCTGCGCGAGATCCGGGGCCCGGCCGGCAATCAGCAGGGCAGCCGCGGCGTTCAGTAGGACCACATCGCGGCGCGGGCCGGGTTCTCCCTGCAGGATCAGTTCAATCAGGCGGGCGTTCTCCTGGGCATCGCCGCCAGCGACCGCATGCAGCGGAGCTTGCGCGAGGCCGGCCTCGGCTGGCTCCACGGTAAAGTTGCGGATGGTCTGGCCGCGCACTTCGGCCACGTCGCTGGCGCCGTTGAGGGTCAGCTCGTCCAGGCCGTCTTGGCCGTGGACGACCAAGGCGTGCCTTACGCCCAGGCGGCTCAGGGTTTCGGCGACCAGGTTGACAGCCGGCGGAGCGAAGACGCCAACCACCTGCGCCCGCGCTCCCGCGGGGTTGGTGAGCGGTCCGGCAAGATTGAAGATGGTGCGGAAGCCCAGGGCGCGGCGAATCGGCTGCACACGTTTCATGGCTGGGTGCAGGGCAGGCGCG
This sequence comes from uncultured Acidobacteriaceae bacterium, assembly GCA_963834445.1. Taxonomy (GTDB): domain Bacteria; phylum Acidobacteriota; class Terriglobia; order Terriglobales; family Acidobacteriaceae; genus PALSA-350. The sequence continues at coordinate 2,947 of CAWIBU010000005.1, read as the reverse complement.
TACAGAAACATGAAGCCGGTCTGGCGCAGACACTCGACTGAGCGCTGAGGGGGTAGCTCGACCGTGACCCCGAGCGCTTCCAGTACATCCGCCGAGCCACACCTGGAGGTGAGGCCGCGATTGCCGTGCTTGGCTACTTTGACTCCAGCGGCAGCGGTAACCAGGGCGGCAGCGGTTGAGATGTTGAAGGTTCCCCGGCTGTCGCCGCCGGTTCCGCACGTATCTACCAATTGGCCGCGTTCCGATTCGGTCAGGGGGAGAGGGAGGCTCATGGCGCGCATGCCCTGGACGAAGCCGCAGAGCTCGTCCACGGTTGGACCGCGGGATGCGATAGCAGACAGCAGAGCGGCGATCTCTTCGTCGGCGGCGTTTCCCTGGAGCATCTCCTGCAGGGCTGAGCGCGCCTGATGTTGCGTAAGGGTGCCGTGATCTTCAGTCACGTGCTTGATCAGTGCTGCCAGGTGAGACATGGTTTGCTTCCTCGCACTATCGTAATCGCTGGCCAAAATAAAGCGATCGTGGGGCTTACCCGCCCCCTTCAACCCATGTGTTCTTTGCCCGACAAGGGACTCCCGTTGGGGTCGGGTTCGGCTCGCTTTGCCGTTGGGGGCAATCCGCTTTAGTATGGAAGTTCTGCCCGGTTGTCTGTACCTCCTGGTTGGAACCGAAGACAAAACGCATGAAAATTCACGAGTATCAGGCAAAAGCTATCCTGGAAAGATACGGCGTTGCCGTACCTAAGGGCGAAGTGGCGAACACGCTCGAAGAAGCTCTCGACGTAGCCAAACGATTGTTCAGCAGCGGCGCCAAAGGCGTGGTGGTCAAGGCCCAGATCCATGCCGGCGGTCGCGGCAAGGGCGGCGGCGTGAAAGTCGCCAAGACCATGGCCGAGGCTGAGGAATACACCAAGAAGATCCTCGGGATGCAGCTGATCACGCACCAGACCGGTCCCGAAGGCCAGAAGGTGCAGCGGGTGCTGATTGAGGAAATGTCCCCGATCGCGCGCGAGCTCTATCTGGGCATTGTGCTCGACCGCGCCACCGCCAAGCTGGTCTTCATGGCTTCACAGGCGGGCGGCATGGAAATCGAAGAGGTAGCCGCTAAAGACCCCGACGCCATCTACAAGGCCTACATCGATCCCGCAGTCGGCTTCCAGCCCTACCAGGCGCGCAAGCTGGCCTTTGCGCTGGGGCTCAGCGGCGCAGATCAATGAGGCGGTCAGGTTCATGACCGGCCTGTACAAGGTATTTCTCGAAACCGACGCTTCCCTGCTCGAGATCAATCCCTTCATCACGACCACGGATCAGCGGCTGCTGGCGCTCGATTGCAAAATCAACTTCGACGACAACGCCATCTTCCGCCACAAGGAATTGAAGGAACTGCGCGACACCGCGGAAGAAGATCCGTTGGAAGTGGAAGCTTCGAAGTACGCGCTGAACTACATCAAGCTCGATGGCAATATTGCCGCATGGTGAACAGCGCGGGCCTGGCCATGGCCACCATGGACATCATTCAGTACGCAGGCGGCTCCCCTGCCAACTTCCTCGACGTGGGCGGCGGGGCCAGCCAGCAGCAGATCGAACACGCGTTCGAGATCCTGCTATCTGACCCCAACGTGCAAGCCGTGTTCATCAATATCTTTGGCGGCATTTTGCGCGTCGACACGCTGGCCCATGGCGTGGTCGAGGCAGCCAAAAAGACCAACGTGCAGGTTCCTGTGATCCTTCGCCTGGAAGGGACCAATGTGGAGCAGGGACGGGAGATTCTAAAGAACTCCGGCCTCAACTTCATCATTGGCGAAACCATGCAGGACGCGGCCGCCAAGGCAGTGAAGGCAGCCCAGGAATACGCAGGAAAAAAGAAGTAAATCGGGAGCAATTTATGTCGGTGTTAGTGGACGAAAAAACGCGGCTGATCGTGCAGGGCATTACAGGCCGGGAAGGCACCTTTCACGCCAAGGGCTGCGCCGAGTACGGCACCAATGTGGTGGGTGGCGTTACCCCAGGCAAGGGTGGCACGACCCATGAAGGCTGGCCGGTGTTCGACACCGTTGCCCAGGCGGTCGAGAAGACCGGCGCCAACGCGACCGTGATCTTTGTGCCGCCGCCGTTTGCCGCCGATGCCATTCTTGAAGCCGAAGACGCGGGCCTGCCGCTGATCATCTGCATTACGGAAGGGATCCCCACCAATGACATGGTGAAGGTGTGGAGCGTAGTCAGCAGGTCGAAGTCGCGGCTGATCGAACCCAACTGCCCGGGCGTGATTTCGCCGGGCAAGGCCAAGATTGGCATCATGCCGGGGCGCATCCACCTGCAGGGCAGCGTGGGCATCATCTCCCGCTCGGGCACGCTTACCTACGAGGCGGTCTATCAGCTGACACAGCATGGCATTGGCCAGTCGACGGCGATCGGCATTGGCGGCGACCCCATCATCGGCACCACCCACGTCGACGCGCTGAAGCTGCTGAATGAGGATCCGCAGACCGAGTCGATTATTTTAATTGGCGAGACGGCGGCACGGCCGAAGAAGCGGCGGCCGCTTATGTCAAAGCACACGTCAAGAAGCCGGTGGTGGGCTTCATTGCCGGCCAGACCGCCCCTCCGGGGCGCCGCATGGGCCACGCCGGGGCCATCATCTCCGGAGGCCAGGGCACCGCCGCTGACAAGATGAAAGCGCCGACCCGAGGCTGGCATTCATGTGGTGCAATCGCCGGCGGCGATTGGCGAGACCCTCGCAAGAGTGATTGGTAAATAAAATCAGGAGTTTGCATGCAACGTACGTTCAGCATCATCAAGCCCGACGCCATCCGTAAAGGATACGCATCCGCCATTCTGGCGGAGATTGACAAGGCGGGCTTCAAGATCGTCGCCATAAAGAAGATGTTTCTCTCCAAGCCGCAGGCGCAGGGCTTTTATGCGGTCCACGCGCACCGGCCTTTTTTTGATTC
>CAWIBU010000004.1:0-14575 GCA_963834445.1 uncultured Acidobacteriaceae bacterium | reverse complement strand
CTTCTTTTGCATCTTACTGGTTCGGTTGGTCTTGCTGATCTTTCTTGGCTTCGCAGTGATCGCGCTGCTGATGGCCTCGGTCGGCATTTACGCAGTTATCGCGCACGCTACCAGCAGCCGCACCCAGGAGATTGGCGTACGTATGGCGCTGGGAGCCAACGTTCGCAACATCCTTCTGCTGGTCATGACGCGTGGCCTTTGGCAGATCGCCGCCGGGCTTCTTCTTGGTCTCGCCGCAGCCTGGCCGCTCACGCGCCTGATGGCCTCTCTGCCCATCGGCGGCTCGTCTTCAGACCCGGTCGTCGTTCTCACGGTCGCGCTTGTGTTGGCTTCCGTCGGCCTCTTTGCTTGCTGGTTGCCGGCGCACCGCGCCGCGGCTCTCGATCCGGTCAAGGCCATTCGCTACGAATAATGCATGGACGCGACAAAATGGGAAAAGCTGGCACACGCAATTGCGAGGATTTTGCTGCCGAAGGCATGAGGCGGACCCAATGAAAAGACGCAGCCATCTGGACAGTCTTGATCAGGAAATCCGTGATCACATCGAAGCCGAGACCCAGGACAACCTGAACCGTGGCATGAAACAGGAAGAGGCACGTCGCGCAGCCTTTTGCAAGTTCGGCAATGTCTCGCGTGTTCGGGAGGGCACCTATGCTGGCTGGCATATCGTTTGGATCGAGCAGCTCTTCCAGGACATCCGCTTCGCTGCGAGAACGTTTCGCCGGAATCCAGGATTTACCGCGGTCATCTTCTTCACTCTGGCCTTAGCCATCGGTATGAACACCGCAGTATTCAGCGTCGTCGAGGCCGTCCTCTTCCGTCCGCTGCCTTACCCCTCCGCCGACCGTCTCGTCTGGCTCGCGAGTTACGACGTCGATTACGAAAGCGACCATGACAATCTTGTGAACCGAGCGGACTACTCTGCCTGGAAAGATCAATCTCATTCCTTCGAGAGCATCGCCGCCTATGGTAATCAAGACCTGGCGCTGATGGATAAGGGCCATCCATCCCAGGAGCGCATCGTCTCCATCACCGGTGACTTTTGGAACCTGACTGGAGCGCAGGCCGCACTCGGGAGATTATTCTCCGAGGGTGAGCCTCACGCGATTGTTCTCAGCCACAAGCTTTTTGCAAGCCGCTTCCACGCTGACCCGCTCATCCTCGGACAAACCGTTACCATCAACGGCTTTCCCTTCACCGTCACGGGCGTGCTTCCAAAAAGCTTCGAGTTCCTTTTGCCCCAGCAATACTCTCGGACGGGGGAACGGAGCGTGGGCGCCTACATTGCATTCCCTTCATCGGTGATGCGGCTGCCCATGAGCGATACCAGCTCGTGGCAGGCGATGGTGCGGGAACTCGGACCAATGCCAGATTATGTCTGCGTGCTGGCCCGGCTTCGGCCCGGAGTGTCACTGGCCACCGCCCGATCAGAGATGGAATCCCTGCGGGTCCGCATTGTTCAAGGGCATGATGCATACGAACACCCCTTCGACCATTTTCAGCGCTGGCGGATGACGACGCTGCAGGAAAAGCTCGCCGGGGGAGTACGGCCCGCGTTGATGGTTCTGCTGGCAGCGGTAGGATTTGTTCTGTTGATCGCCAGCGCTAATATCGCAAACTTGTTGCTCGCCCGGGCAACAACCCGGCGGCGGGAGATCGCGGTCCGAGCCGCCTTGGGCGCGGGAAGTACACGCGTCCTCCGCCAATTCCTGACGGAGGGAGTTCTACTCGCTCTGGCCGGTGGTGCTGCCGGGCTCTTACTGGCTCGCGGGGCCATCTTCGTGATCATTCGCGATTTGCCGCATGCGCTTCCGCGGCTGGCCCAGACGAGGCTTGATGTACCCGTCCTGTCGGTCACAGCCGCTCTATGCTGTCTTACCGGGATGCTCTTCGGCCTACCCGCTGGCCTTCTGTTGTGGCATAACAACCTGCAAGACACATGGAAGGAGAGCATCCACACCTCCACGGGAAGCGCAGGCCACATTCGGACTCGGGAAATTCTGGTGGCTATCGAATTGGCACTCGCGGTCGTCCTGCTTACCGGGGCCGGGCTGATGATCAAAGGCTTTCGCCGCATGACCGCCGCACCGCCGGGCTTCGATCCCGCCCACATCCTCACTCTGAGTGTTTCGCTCGCAGGAGCGCAATACGATACCTGGCCTGCACAACATGCCTACATTCAGACCCTCCTTAACCGCTTGCAGGCCTTTCCGGGAGTAGAAGCCGCCGGCATCGACGGTTACGCGCTGCATACCAACGTTAAAGTGGATGGTCTTTGGCCAGGTTCTGCGGTCGCCGCCTTTGTGGGTATTCGTGCGGTATCAGCCGGCTATTTGCGGGTCATGGGTGTGCCGCTTCTGCCGCAATACGGGGCCGGCCATTGGCCCACCGGCCGTCAGATGCTGGATGAAGTACTGGTCAACGAGAGCTTCGCGCGCAGCCTCTCCCCCAGAGGAGAATCCGTTGTCGGGCGGCACATCAGCGGGAGCTTTGTCACCGCTACCATCGCCGGAGTCGTCGCCGACTTTAAGTACTCGCAGCTCGACGCGGAGCCACTGCCCGAGGTCTATGCTTCCTACGAACTCGCGCCTGTCACGGCTCCTATGTCACTCAACGTTTTCGTGCGTACTTCCGAAACGCCGGACGCGCTTGGCATCGAAAGGATCGTCGCCAACATTGATCGGACGCAGCCCGTCTACGACGTTGAGACACTGGAACAAGCTCTCTCCGGTTCCGTGGCGCCCCGCCGTTTCAATTTGTTCCTTCTGGGAATCTTCGCGGGGACAGCTCTGCTGCTGGCAATCATCGGCATCTATGGAGTCATCGCGTACTCGGTTGCGTTACGCACACAAGAGATCGGCGTGCGTATGGCGCTTGGAGCGAGCCGTGCCCAGATTGTAGGTATGGTCCTTGTCAAAGGATTGGGTCTTGCTGCAGCGGGTACTCTCCTGGGAATATCAGCGGCCTTAGGACTCACCCGCCTGATGATGAGCTTGCTTTATGACGTAAGGACGAGCGATCCCACGACGTTCGTATTGGTTGCCCTCGTGCTCTTCATGACGGCATTGCTTGCGTGTGTGGAGCCTGCACTAAGAGCCGCGCTGATCGACCCGATGACCGCATTGCGTCGTGAGTGAGTCGTCGGATACTGTCGCGACATCGCCGTTCTCATTAAGTGGGATTCGATTCGATTTCGCGAAAGAAAACCCCCTGTCCCTTTCTTCCCCAGTCGGTCCCCGATCAAATGTTTGTGAATCGGTGTGAGGCCGACGATGACTGCATCGGCAGTTGGCAGTATTCGTGACAGCCGCAAAGTGATTAATGCGGTTGGTCAGATAAGAAGAGGAAAACACGGTTCATAAAAATGCTTCGGGGCTGAAACGTTTCCGCCCCGGCCTGCACTATTTAGCTAAGTAACTGATCCATTAGCTGGAGGTTCGCTATGTCGGAAAGCGGTGCTGTTGCGATCGTTTCGAAGCCCAGCCGGTCCTTGTGCAATTCTCTGCGACCAAATACGCCTACCGGATGCTGCGTCCTTGTGCCGCCCGAGATCGTGCACGATCCGGACCCTTCCACCTACGACCAACAGTTATTGTTTGCGACGGGCATCGCGCCAACATTCAATAGTCCCGACATCGATACCGTTGATATTTGGCCCTTGACGCCCATCCCCAATCTCACGGCTACGGTTCGCAATCTTTCCTCTGAATCGTCAGCCAATCAAACACGCGTGGACGTGAGCTGGAGCGCGTGGGGAATCGGCATGCCTCGCCAGGCAGTCGCCACTTCCTTTGTCGATTTGGCGCGCGCGGGCTTTCCCGGCAGTGAACAAACGCTTTCGTGGCCGCTCCCCCCGGCATTGAAGGCCGCCGGGTTGTTCGGTCTGTTCGTTACCGTGATCCATCCCTACGACACCGACGTGAATAACAACCAGGGCGAGCAAACCCTCAATGGATTTCAAACCAGTACCGGCCGCGCAAAAGCATTCGTTGTGCCAGTGCGCAATCCAATGAGTTCGGCACAGACAATCACTCTCTCCGCCGGTCCTCTCCCCGTTGCAAACTGGGTAAATGTTGTCCCCTCCGTCTTCACCCTGGCAGCCGGCGGAGTCAAGGATGTCATGGTTTCCATCGATGTGCCCGCGGCCATTCCACCGTCGCCCCCAGGCACCGCGATCAGCGCAGCGGTTGATATCCTGGCCACCATTGGGGGTGCCTATCTCGGCGGTGTTAGCTTCGTAATCCTGTTGGATGCGTGAGGTTTATCATGAGCGGCAAGCTTTGCATTTGGTTTGGCTTCGTATCGGGCGCCTGGGTCGGTCTCGCGCTCGGAATCCTGCGCAGCGTGGACCTCACCGGTACACCGAACTGGCTCCCACTTTCGCTTGATGGACTGCTCGTCGCGCTCATCACGCTATTAATAGCGGGTACCTTGGCGTGCCTGGTGTCGCGCTTGTCTCCGCTGCCGGTCTTTGTCCTTGCATTGCTGATTGCTACGCCCGTAGGTCTGCTCCTCGGCCCGCTGGCTTATCATTTGCCCCACCCCTTCCTCTCGCTTGTGGTCTGTGGGATCTTAGGACTCTTGATTGGCTGGGTCATCTGTAGACTTGTTTGCCGTGATGCCCGATTACTCGACGTCGAGGTGCAGCGATGAGCGTTCCTGCTTGCGGTCCACAACAACCCGGTACAGTACCCAGCCCCTTTAAATGGCAGGGCATCGTCGCCGCAACCACCGCAGCCGCCATCGTGGCGGCACTGATCAAGTGGGGCGCCCCCCTTGCCACAGGACTGGGTGTCACCATTGGCACTTTCGTGGTGGCCGCCGCGGGCGCACTTTCTATCCTTGCGCTCGTCTTCTATTACGCTTTCCAGGCAGATGGATGCATCCTCTCTGCAACCCATGGAGAACCAATTTGTCTTTCTGGCATCGTGCAGGACACAACCGACGAAAGCTCCACCGTGGTCTCCGTGCTTGCTCCCTTTGCAGAAGGCCCAGCCAGCCTGTTTGATGTAGTCGTGAAGACCATCTATCTTGGCTATGTAGCGACCAACTCGTACTTCGTCTATTGCAATAACGCAGGCGCGCCCATGCTGCCTTGTGTCATCAAGAGTAAGACCGCCTGCGGCGCAAAGATTGGCGCACTTGTCGGCGCAGCCGCCGGCGCTGTCGGGGGCGCGATCGTCGGGGCCATCGCCGCAACTGCGATCACCGCCGCCGCTGCCTGTGCCGCATCCCTCATCTTCTACTTACTCTGCGTCCTGCTCGCAATCATCGTTGCTGCGATTGTTGGCGCGGCAATCGCCTACGCCGGAGCGGCTCTGGGCGGATTGGCCGGCGAAGGCATCGCCGACGCAGCCAACAGCGATCCCGTGGGCGACACCTGGAAGACTCTGCAACCCGGTGCAATTGTCACCGTCAAAGGCAATTGGATCACGGACCCGGATATCGGCAACAACGAGCTGTTCTACACCTCCAGCATCAATCGAACCGGCCAGTTCGCGACGCCGCCCGACTATACAACCGCCAACGCTGACAGCACCGCCCCAGATGATTGCCCAATCAATCCACAGCCGATTCAGTGAGCCGCCGCCCGTCCTGATCGTTCGCTCCGGCAAAGAGCTGCGGTCGGTCATGCGCCCGGAAAGCCTGGTGCATCCCTTTCGCAAACCACCCTTCCGCATCGGGATTCCCCAGCTGTCTGTCCGCGAAAACGCAGCCTGGGAGAACCGTCTGCAAGAGTTGAGCTCGCAATGCGGTTGCACTGCGGGTACCGTTGGGCTGACCCTCTTCGTGCTCGCCAGCCTCGCCTACCTCCTATGGATCGCGTCCCGCGCCACCGCGGACGTGCCCCTCCACGCCGGATCCTCCACCGCACTCGGTGGCTTATTCCTGGCAGGCTTGATTGGCAGCGCGTTGCTCGGCAAACTCATCGGCCTGACGTTCGCCATGCTTCGTTTTCGGCAAACTTGTCGCAGATTACTGGTGCACCTCGGCACCATGCCGTCTGCTTGACACAAAACCACTTATCTCCGCTAAAAGACCATCTAATGAAGCGATCCCTGAAACGAGGGCATTGCGCCCGACCCAACTGCCTCGTTGCTCTGGAAGATAAACATCCTGTCGACCGCGTGCCCTGAAGCTAACATCCACGGCAAAGGGATCGCTTCTTATAGTTCTTCACCCGGAAACTCGATCATCGGTTCGAGCCGACAATGAGCTTGGGCTGGGTTCCCATGGGGTTACAGCTAAAGCTCTTTCCATTCATCGTGAGTTGAATGGTGTAGCTTTTCCCCGATTCCGCGTCCGCCGGTACCTGCACCACAAGCCACCCGTTGGCAGGAACCCAATGCTCCTGGTCAGGCAGGGGCCAGAAGTTATCGTTGCCCGGATCGGGCGAAATCAATACCGCGCTCGATTGTGCGTTCTCCCAAATGAAGTGCTCTCCTGGGTTGACGGATACATCTGTACAAATGTCGGTCTTCACGGCGGCAATCATGACTGTCTGCGTGGTGACATCGGGGGCAGGCGGGGTGCACGTAAAGGTGCCCTGAGCCCCCAATACCGTGCCCGCGGTCACCGCAAAAGGCGTGCCCGCTTTTACGGTGTAAGGGCCAGGAGGAAGTGGCCAATCGCTCGAATTGAGTATCACGCTGTCGCCTGTGCTCACCTCGCTGGCATTCAGGACGAAGTTGAACACTTCTCCCGCCCAGAGAACGATTTGTTCGCTATAGACATTGAAAGAACGCATGGGTTTCCTCTCCACTTGGTTTACGTCGGGGTTTATTTCACCAGGGCATGGCCCAAGAGCTGCTGAAACTGCGGATTGCTACGAAGATTGTCGAAGCTAGGTGAATCTTTGACGATGGATGCGGAGTACCCTGCCGCCAGGGCCTTTTGCAGCCACTCCAGAGCAACCCCTGTTTCACCCAGATCGTTGTACACCACGGCGGCGTTAAAAAGTAGATCCTTGTTACTATGCCCCAACTCGAGCGAGCGCGACAGATGACTTACCGCGTTCTCTCTGTCGCCCAGGATCGCGTAGCAGGAAGCAATATCGCCCTGCCGCTCCGCGTCCTGCGGGTTAACCTGGAGTTGCTGCTGCAACAGCGCGAGCTGCTTCCTGAAAGCTTCCAGGGCCTGGGCTCTCTGGCCACCGTAAAGCAGGGCGCTCGCCAGATTGCCCCACAGGTCGGGATCCTGATTATTGAACTTAATCGCCTCGCGGTAATTGTTCGCCGCATCGGTAAAGCGCCGCGACTCGTAATAGGCGGTCCCGACATTCGCGTAGGCCCCCGCCGTTGGTCTTAACTTGAGAGACTCTTCCAGAGCTTGGATGGCATCCGCCCGGTTGCCAAGATATAAGTAGGCCACCCCAAGGTTGCTGTATTCAAGGTAGTTTTCCGGAGCCAGTCTGATTGCCTGCTGAAAGACCGAGACCGCTTTCGCGTACTCCGCCTGTTGCAGATAAAAAAGACCCAGCTGTTGGTAGGCTCGTCTTGAATTTGGGTTCAGGCTGATCGCTTGCTCGTAGGTGTGCTCGGCATCGCCCAACCGGTTCAGTTTGGTATAGGCATTCGCCAGCCCCACATATCCTTCATTGCCGGTCGGATCCAGCTCTACCGCGTCGCGATACTCGTTTGCTGCCTGCTGATACTCACCGGTACCGAGGGCGACCAGTCCCAGGCACAAATGTCCATCCGCGCCGGCATTTCCCAGGCTTACCGCGTGGCTACAGTCTTTGCGGGCCTGTTCGATCCAGCTGCGCTGCTTCGTAGCCTCATAATTCAGCCAGTCGGCCTGCCCCCGAACGGCGAACGCCTTGCCATAATTGGGGTCCAACGCGAGGGCCCGGTCGAGCACGTGAATGGCATTGGTTATGTTCTCTGGCCGTATCGCGGCCTGCAGATATCCCTGCCCCTGCAGGAAGTAGTCATAGGCCACCGGTTCAGTGGTGCCGTGGTAGGACAGCGCGGTCTTTTCCTCCGGCCGCAAATCGATTTGCAAGGCCCGCACCACGCTGTCGGCGACCCGGTCCTGGAGCGAGAACGGATCGGCACGCGGAGCCGTGAACGTTTCTTGTGTCGTCACCCCACCGGGGCTTGCGCTACCAAGCTTGTAAGTTGCCCGATTCATGTCACGGGACTGCTGCACGGTAAGTTCCAGGCTGAGATTAGCGCCAAGTTCCTTCAAGGCGCTGGCCGGGGTCGACGCTTGCGCCTTGACCACCTGGGGAGTGTCGATCACAACCAGGTCATGATTCTGCGACAAACTCGAGAGCTTGGCCGCGACGATTGCCGAGAGCCCGTCGGCAAACGCGGTTAGCTCCGGGTTGGCGCCGTCTATGCGTGGAGGCAGCACCGCCAGTCGGGGCGCTTCCACTTTGGCCGCGGCCGGCGCCGCGTGCGCTTTAGGTTTCCACCAGCCCGCCACGCGCGAGCGCACAGCCGGAAGCATCGCCGCAGCAACCACCAGAGCCAGCACCGGGGTCAGCCACAATTGCCACTTTGGTACCGGCCCACGGGGAGCCTTCGCGGGGCGGCCGCCTCGCTGCACCGTTTCCAGATCCTTCCGCAGGTCGCGCGCGCTGGCATAGCGCAGCGCAGGATCCTTGCACAGCGCCCGTGCCACCACCGCAGCCAATCGAGGAGCCACCTTGAGCCTCGACCGGTCGAGCGCCGCCGCTTCCCGCTCATCGAGAATGTGTGCCGTGGTGACGGTAATATTGGCGCCCTGGAAGGGATGCCGCCCGGCCAGCATCTCGTAGAACACGATCCCCAACGCGAAAATGTCGGACCGCGCATCCGGCATGCCGCCCTTCAGAACCTCTGGCCCCATGTACGAGGGTGTGCCCGAAATGTAGCCCGGGGCCCATACCGTGGTGAGCGTTTCTGCTTGCGGATCCTCTCCTGGCAGCCGCCGCGCCACCCCGAAATCAAGCAGCTTTACCTGCCCTGAGGCGCTCACCATAATGTTTTCCGGCTTGATGTCCCCGTGCAGAATTCTCTTCTCGTGCGCGGCCACCAGGGCGCTGGCGCACTGAATGGCAAGGTCGAGAAACTGTTCCGCCGCCATGGGCTGGCCGATCGCGCGCCGCAGGGTCGAACCTTCCACGTACTCCATCACCAGCAGCACTTCGTTGTTCTCTTCGAACACGTCGTAGATGCCGGCAATATTGGGGTGCTGCAGGGCCGAAGCACGCTCCCCTTCGCGCAGAAACAGCGCGTGGTCCTGCGCCGTCAAACCGGCACGCCAGCTCATGCGCTTGATGGCCACCGTCCGCTTCAGCCGGGTGTCCAGCGCCAGGTAGACCTCGCCCATGCCTCCGGCGCCGAGTCGCCTTTCGATCAGGAATCTGCCCACAGTCTTGCCGGTAAGGTCTTCTTGAGCCGGAGGGGTCTTCACCGGGTCGGGCAAGTCTGGCATCGCGCAGCGGCCTCCTGACCTTTTTTGCCCCATCGTAGCAGTGTGGTGGGCCGTCGTATACTCATGTCCTGTCCATTGTGCTCCACTTGGCCGCACTGGTTGACGAGTCCACGCTTGCTCACGGGTGCCCAGCACAAGACCAAACACAGCAGTGCATTGCTAACCAAACCTGCTTCCGCAAATTTAGCGCAAGTTGTTTATCGTGAAAACAGACAGGGTCGCACGTAAGAGAGTCGGCGATTCATCTCAGTACGCGGCGCCAGTTGCATTCGGTATGCAAGAGTGCCGAAGCCACAACCGGGAGCAGACAACCGCGAGTGTGATATGCGGGTAACGGTCATGACTGGGGGGCGTGATGAGCGCTGTTTGCCGGCGATCCTGCAGTAAAGCAACGAGACGCGCCTGTGTTGACTGATATGCCTCAATAGCTAAGGATGCTTGTCGCGTGGATCTGTATCACCACTGTAGGCTGGAATAGCGTCGGGCTGATTCAAAAGGAACGCCAGGATCACACTTCTCAGCGATTTCGGCTGCTCGAATTGAATGTAGTGCCCGGCTCCTGGTATGTAGTAGATTTTCAGATTCGGCAAGGTGTTTCGATAGTCAACGGCGCCCTTCCAGGATAGATAGTTGCATTGCGGATAAAGCAGAATCGCAGGAGTGTGGTTGCCGCGCAGAGCGGCATGCGGATCGCCTTTGGGATCTTCTGTGGCGGGAATCAATTCCTGCATGACGTACGGATTGATTCCCGGGTTTTCGTGCCCATCGACGGCCGCGATGACGTCCAGAGGCACCTTGTTAAAGTCACCGCCGCACACAACCGTGCCTAATGTTTCCCGGAACGACGGCACCAGTAACATTTCCGCCTCTCGCTGCGATAGCAGATTTTCGGCAGCATCAGGGTTGCGATCGCGGAGAAGCAGGGCCGCTAGAAGTCGTGGAGCAGGCAATCTGATCTTTCCCGCGGCCGTGCGGGAGTAGTCGTAGTCCTCGTTCTCCAAATCCCATAGCTTAGCCGGCGAGTGGAATATGACCTTGGACACGTGCGAGGGATATTTGGCCATGTAACTGGCAGCCAGGGTTGAACCCCAGGAGTGACCGACCAGGATCATCTTCTGAACGCCGATCTTCTGCCGCACCGCCTCCAAATCTTCGATCGATCGCCCCAGGGTGTAATCACGCACATGAGGCAAAAATCCTGAAAGGCCGCTCCCGGCCTGATCAAACAGAAAAACGCGAAATCCTTGATTCGCAAATCCACCGTAGATTTGTTGATCGAAAGGGGCCTGCCGCGCGCCCGGGCCGCCGTGCAGATAGACAATCGCATCCGGCTTCACGGTTACGCCGGGGGGCGGGTCGTATTCGCTGTACGCGATCAGCGATCCTGTAGATAGCTGCCAGTACCGGGTGTTCTTGTACGGAATTACAGCGGGAAAGTGCGGCCCGGAAGGCCGCAGAATGATGAAGTACAGTGCGCCTAAATAGATAATGCTAAAAGACCCAACCAGAACAGCGGCTGATCTCTCCCATCGCGGCTCCGCCCAGATCAAAAGAGCAACCTTCATCCCCAGCCACACGACCAGCGCAAACGAGAGAGCGGAGCTCATCGTAAGATATGGGATACTCGCCGATCTCGCGGCGAGAAGATACGGTGTCAGTAACCCCATCAGTAACGCTACAGCAATCGCAGTCAACATCACCAAAATGGCAATCACGCGACGCCATTGTTGCCTGCCTGCCATTTGCGCTCCCCAGATACGAGTGTGACAGTTGCCGCCATATCAGGCTATTCAAATCGGTTGCCGAAAAGCAGCGGCTCTGGTGTAGAGCTTCAGCGGCGGGCTGCGTGCATCGCAGTGATGTCTGTCTCGACATCAGACAGTTCACAACCACGGATTCATGTTGTGAAAGAGTCGCCGGCGAATGACGGCGCTCAAGTTTGGAAAAATCTTTCCACAGCATCACGGGGACCCGGAAAATGCATTTTCGTTACTGAGACAGAGCTTATCGCGAATCCAGACGCCACCGCTTCACAAATTTTGCTCGATTCGGCCATCATCGTGGCCTGCAACACCACGCTTGATGTATTCCCCGGTGTTGGCCCCGACGACTCGCTTGAACGCCTTACTGAACGCAGCATCGGACTCGTAACCGACCAACCGGGCGACCTCTATGAGCTTTTTGTTACGCTGCTCGAGTAACTGCATCGCCTTCTGCATACGCCACCCAGTTACATATTCCAGCGGTGTTTGTCCCAGTAGCTCTTTAAAACGCGCTGCGAATGCGGAGCGAGACATGCCCGCTGCCTCGGCCAGCGATGCGACCGTCCAGGGTGTATTCACTCGGTCGTGAAAGGCACTCAGGGCGGCGCCCATTTGGGGATCGAAAACGGCACGCAGCCATCCTTTGTTGGGTTCAGATCCCGACGCGATATGCGCCCGGAGTACCTGGATAAACAGAACCTCGGCCAGCCGGGTCGCGACGACTCCAGATCCGGGCGACTGTTCTGCCATTTCTGAGGTCAACGCCTGCATGGTGTTGTGAAGAGCAAGCGTGCGTGCCTGATCGGCCTTAATCAGAATGAAGCGCGGCAATAACTGAGTGATCGGCTTGACGCTGGCGCGATCGAAACTCAAGGACCCACAGACGATGGTCGTCGGTGCGCCACCACCTCCGTACTGAGCGACATTGCTGATGGCCAGGGCGCCGATTGCGCGGAAGGTTGACCTGGGACGTGTTCGCGGGCTGTCGCGCAGGATGATCGAAGTGTCGCGAGCCAGCAGAAAACAGTCCCCACCGGTGAGGGCAATCGGGGCCCGAATGCCATCGACACTCAGCCAGCAGTTACCGCGCGCCACCATGGCGAAGTGCGCCACATCTGTCAGCGAAATCTTTTTGCCCGCAGGCGTGACTTTTTCTTCGCTCTGCTTCTCCTGTATCAAGCCCCACGGGGCGGTAGCTTCGAGCCTGTGCTGACCGAAAGCGGTTACGTGCATCGTTCTGAAGATGTCGGTTATCGGGTCCAACGTAGATACCCTCTGCTCTGGAAAGCCATGGTGTTCAAAAAGTGCAAAACGACGCCGCTCAGCCTTCTTTTTGGACGAATAGACAAAAATCTTGGACTCTTGAGCAGTTCTCGTCCGCCGCCAAAGAATCTACTCTAGTGTACCGAATGCTAAACACATTCCGAAGGGAGTCACGATGGGGAAGCTTCAAGGTAAGGTTGCAGTCATCACGGGTGGATCGAGCGGTATGGCGCTAGCCAGCGCCAAGCTGTTCGTTGAAGAAGGCGCCTATGTTTTCATCACGGGCAGGAAGCAGGAGCAGCTCGATGAGGCTGTCAAGTTGATCGGCCGGAACGTGACCGGTGTGCGCGGGGACGCGGCCAATCTCGACGATCTCGATCGTCTGTTCGACACGGTCAAGCGGGAAAAGGGAAGGATCGACGTCCTGTTCGCGAGCGCAGGCAAGGGCGAGGCCTTACCCCTGGGCGAGATTACCGAGCAGCACTTCGATGCGGCCTTCGACCTGAATGTGCGCGGGACGCTGTTTACGGTTCAGAAGGCGTTGCCGCTGTTCAACGATGGCGGATCGATCATCATGACCGGGTCAAATGCTTCGGCGAAAGGGTTTCCTGGTTTCAGCGTGTATGCGGCGAGCAAGTTGGCGTTGCGCTCCTTCGCACGCACGTGGCTCAACGAACTGAAGGGCAGAAATATCCGGGTGAACTTGCTGGTTCCGGGGGCGATCGCCACACCGATGCAGGAAGAAGTTCTTACCCAGGAGGCGAAGCAGTATTTCGAATCTCTGATCCCGCGAGGAAAGATGGGTCAATCTGAGGAAGTGGCGACGGTCGCGCTGTTTCTTGCTGCAAACGACTCGAGCTTCGTCAACGGGGCGGAGTTGTTCGTCGACGGCGGCATGACGGCCATCTAGCGTCTGCAGCAGACTTCGGCTAGCGGCTGACTCGCGGCCGCTCTCTAGGTGATTTTCGCCACAAACGGAACGGACGTCCCGCGCCGTCGAAGGCTGGGATTGATATCAATAAGAATCGGAGAAGAATGATGAGCTATGCGATTGTAGGATTCGGAAAGATAGGTCAGGCCCTCGCCCGGGCCTTCGCCCGTAAAAACATCGACGTGACCGTCGCCAGCCGCCGGCCTCCCGAGGAGTTAGCGCCGCAGGCTCGGGCGCTCGGTTCCACGGTTGTCGCCAGGTCGCTGCGAGATGCACTCGAGGCTGACACCATCATCTTGGCGGTTCCATTCGGGGAACATCGCGACATTGCGAAGGCCCTGCCGAGTTGGAAAGGCAAGACGGTCATCGACGCGATGAACGCGTTTGGCATTCCCCCTGAAGAGCTGGATGGTCTCCCGTCCTCCGCCTTCGTTGCGAAGTCGTTCAGCGGCGCTAAGTTAGTGAAAGGCTTCAATCACCTGGGTGCGGCCATCCTGGCTACCGATCCGGTGGTCGAGGGGGGCCATCGCGTTGTCTTTCTGTCGAGTGACGACGAGGACGCCAACGCTGCCGTGGCGGATTTGGCCAAGGAGCTCGGGTTCGCACCCGTCAAGCTGGGAAAGTTCAACGAGGGTGGCGCGCTGGTGCATGCACGCGGTAAAACCTGGGGTCTACTCATCTTTCAAGATTTGTTCAAGAAGCAGCAGTGATCGGTCGTCGACCGTGTGATTTGGCCAAGAAGGACGGTTGCGAAACGTCTGATCGAGGTCCGGCTGTTGTCGAAGTTATGTGCGAATGGATTGGTCAGCTTGGGGCATCTCACCAGGGCTAAAGCCCAGTTCTTGGAAGATAGAACGTTTCCGCGGGTTTGAAAACCCGCTCCCCCGGACTGAAGTCCGGGGCTACACCCGGGCTTTGGCGGGGCTACACCGGGGCTACGGCGGGGGCTATCGATCAGACACAGTTGCTGTCCTCAGCAAAGTCTTGCGACTGACCTCTTGCCACTGCCCGGCCCGTGTGACAAGCTTGCCTATTCCCTGGAGGCCATTGTCCCTTGCGCCTTGCCCGTGAGCTCTTCGCGGTGACGTTCTTTCTTCTTGCTTCTGTGTGTCTGGTGCGCGCTCAGGTGATTGTCGCGCGCAGCGCCGACGGACCGGCGCGTCTCGATGGTCCCTGGCTGCTCTACGAAGGCGAT
>CAWIBU010000003.1:0-1947236 GCA_963834445.1 uncultured Acidobacteriaceae bacterium | reverse complement strand
TGGCGCCGGCCTCGCGCGCCATCTGCACGATCTCTTTCGAGGTGGTTCCGCGCACGATCGAGTCGTCGACGATCAGGATGTTCTTGCCCCGGAACTCGGATGCCCATCGCGTTGAGCTTCTGCTTCACCGACTTCTTGCGCTCCGCCTGGCCGGGCATGATGAAGGTGCGGCCCGACATACCGGTTCTTGTAGAAGCCCTCGCGGTACTCGATGCCGAGCTTCTGCGCGACCTGCATCGCGGCCGGTCGCGAGGAGTCCGGAATGGGCATGACCACGTCGATGTCGCCGCGGGGCGTGTACTTGGCGATGGTGTCGGCGAGGCGGTCGCCGAGCCGCAGTCGTGCCTCGTAGACCGAGATGCCGTTCATCACCGAGTCGGGCCGGGCCAGGTAGACGTACTCGAACGAGCACGGGATGAGGCGCGGGTTCGCGGCGCACTGCCGCGAGGTCATCTCGCCGTTCATCGCGATGAAGACCGCCTCGCCGGGCGAGATCGCGAACGACCTCGTATCCCGGCGCTCTCCAGCACGAGCGATTCGGATGCGACGATCCAGTCGTCCCCGACGAATCCGGCCGGTCGGCGTCCGAGAACGAGCGGCCGGATGCCGAACGGATCGCGGAAGGCGAGCAGCCCGTGTCCGGCGATGAGCGCGATGGCGGCGTATGACCCCTCGACGCGCTCGTGCACGCGGCGAGATCGCCGTGAAGATCTGGTCGGGGTCGAGCTCGGACCCGCTGACCTGCTCCTGCAGCTCGTTGGCGAGCACGTTGACCAGCAGCTCGGTGTCGCTCGACGTGTTGAGGTGACGGCGGTCGACGTGGAACAGCTCCTGGGTGAGCTCGCGCGTGTTCGTGAGGTTGCCGTTGTGGACGAGGATGATGCCGTACGGCGCGTTCACGTAGAACGGCTGGGCCTCTTCCTCGTTGGCGGCGTTGCCCCGCGTCGCGTAGCGCACGTGGCCGAGGCCCGCGGTGCCGATCAGCGACCGCATGTCGCGGGTGCGGTACGCCTCACGCACCTGGCCCTTGGCCTTGTGGATGTGGAACGTGTCGCCCTCGGCCGTTGCGATGCCGGTGGAGTCCTGTCCGCGGTGCTGCAGAAGAGACAGCGCGTCGTAGATCTGCTGGTTGACGGGGTGTGATGAGACGATGCCCACGATGCCGCACATGCGGTGATGGTTCCTGCCGATCAGGGAAAAGGATCGACCCCAGTCTACGTCTGCGCGGTCCGCCTGCCGGGCCCTCGCCGGTAAGGCAGACTGGTCTCATGTCCACGAGCTATCGCGAGGCCGGAGTCGACACCGCCGCGGGTGATCTTGCCGTCGAACTCATGAAGTCGGCCGTGCAGAAGACGCACGGACCGGAGGTTCTCGGCGGCGTCGGCGGATTCGCCGGACTGTTCGACGTCTCGTTCCTGAAGGCGTATCGCCGGCCGCTGCTGGCGACCTCGACGGATGGCGTGGGCACCAAGGTCGCGATCGCGCAGGCCTCGACAAGCACGACACCATCGGCCAGGACCTGGTCGGCATGGTCGTCGACGACATCGTCGTGGTCGGGGCGCGACCGCTGTTCATGACCGACTACATCGCGTGCGGGCGCGTGGTTCCCGAGCGCATCGCCGACATCGTCGCGGGAATCGCGCGCGCCTGCGCCGAGACGGGTACGGCCCTCGTCGGCGGCGAGACGGCCGAGCATCCGGGGCTCCTCGGGCCGGACGACTACGACGTCGCCGGCGCGGCGGTCGGCGCGGTCGAGGCGGATGCTCAGCTCGGCCCCCAGCGGGTCGAGGACGGCGACGTGGTCGTCGCGATCGGGTCATCCGGGCTGCACTCGAACGGGTTCTCGCTGGTGCGCCACATCCTGAGCGCGCGGAAGCATCGGCTACCGCGATCACAGCGCACGACCTCGGCGGAGTGGTCGGCGAGGTGCTGCTCGAGCCGACGCGGCTCTACACGTCGCCGCTGCTTCGCCTGCTCGCGGATCCGGTTCGTCGGCGGCGCGGTGCACGCGCTCAGCCACATCACCGGGGGCGGTATCGCTGCCAACCTCGCGCGAGTGCTCCCGTGGGCTCGTGGGTCGAATTGGATCGCGCCTCCTGGTCGCCCGCGCCGGTGTTCCGCGTTCTGGCCGACCTCGGCGGGACGACGCTCGAGGAGACCGAGGGCACGTGGAACCTGGGGATCGGGATGATCGCGGTCGTTGCGGCACCCACGGCGGACGCGGTGATCTCTGCGCTTGGTGGACTGGGTTTGCCCGCATGGGTCGCGGGATCCGTGAGCACGACGCCGCGGACGCTCGAGGGCTTCGAGCAGGGTGCCAAGGGCGTCACCGGTGGCGCCGTGCGGCTGGTGGGGGCGTTCGCGCGGTAGGGGTGGCGGTCGTCGCGGCGGGCGGCGGCGGGCGGCGGTCGTACCGCGCTCGGGAGCTGGTGCGGTAGAGGTCCTGGTGCGGCAGAGGTGTCGCCGCGGTCAGCAGCGGCGGGGTGCGCCAGCGGCAGGATGGTCGTGTCGCGACGGGGTGCTGGTGTGTCGAGACGGGGTGCTGGTCCGGTCGCGGCGATGGGGTGCTGGTGCGGTAAGGCTCAGGTTCCGCCGCAGGGATGCTCGAACGCTTGGGGTGGTCGCGCCGCAGGGATGCTGGGCGGTAGGGGTCTTGGCGCAGCACGCAGTGGAGTGCGCTGCCACGTCCTGCCGTGCCGCGCCGCGCCCTGCCACGTCGTGCGCCGGTGTCAGAATGCGTGGGCCGACAGCCACCCGAAAGCCCCATCACATCCCCGAAAAAACTTATCCACAGATATTGACAAACCGGACCGTCATTAGTACTGGTGTTCTAAAATTGGAGCATGTCAACAGCCGCCAATCTCCTCGAGCAGTATCGCTCGACCATCGACGAACTCGGTGTTCTCATCGTCGACATTGCCGCGCTCCGCACACTCGGCGACGCCGAACTTCTCGAACTCAGCGGGCTCCAATCCGCTGCGAACCGCATAATCGGCGCCGCAGGTGCAGCAATCGCGGGTGAGCTCGCGTTCCGATCGCGACCAGAACTGGGCGGCGACGGGCTCGCTCGTCGCACGGGTCACCGCACGGTGGAGAACCTGCTCAAGCTCACGACTGGCGCGACGAAGGAGCAGGTGCTCACCGCCGTGAGCGCGGGTGCCTTGATTGTCGAGGCGGCGGGTGCGGGCGCGCTCGATCCCGCCACGGGCGAAGAGCGACAGCCACCCAGGCCTGGCTTCGCCCAGTCGCGAGGCGGTGAGCGCAGGTCGAATCACGGTGTCGGCGTCCCAGTCGATCGCGCGCGGACTCGGCCAACCGAACTCGGCGATCACACCGGAGCAGTTGCACGCCGCGGCATCCGAGCTGGTCGCTCAAGCGCTCGCCGGAGTCGATGCCGACACACTTTGGCGCAACGCACGCGACCTGCGTAGCGAACTCGATCTTGCCGGGGTGAAGCTCCGCGAGGAGGAGCAGCGTGCCTTCGCGGTCTCACGCATCACGCACTTCCAACCGGTGGTGGAGTCGCGACGTGGCGGATGGATCCCGAAACCTACGCGACCTTCGTCGATTTCTTCGATCGCACCACCAGCCCGAAGCGCGGTGGCGTTCGCTTCGTTCAGCGCGCCGCGGTCGATAAGGCGCAGCGCATCGAGGACGACGCTCGCGACTACAAGCAGCTCGCCTCCGACGCCCTTATTCACTTCCTCGTGCTCGGAGCCGACGCCGACCCGAGCGTCATGGTCGGTTCGGGCGCCCCGAGCATCCGTATCACGGTGGCCGAACCGGCTCTTCGCTCCGGCGTCGGATTCGGCCGCATCGACGGACAGTCCGGGGTCGTGTCGATTGACACCGTCAAGCGGATGCTGTGCGATGCAAAGGCGCTGAGGGCCGGCTTCGATTCCAGCGGAACCTACATCGAACTATTCGAGGATCCCCTCGCCGAAAATCGGCTCTACAACTCGCGGCAGCGCGAAATACTTGCCGCAAAATTCGGCGGATGCATGGACCCGAATTGCGATCGTCCGCCCTCCTGGTGCGAGGCCCATCACATCCAGTTCGTCAAACGCGATGGCGGCAAGACCACGATCCAGCAATGCGATCCTGCTCTGCAAGCACCATCACCTGCTGTACCACAATCGGGGATACGAGATCTTCCAGGACGACTCAGGCGCCTACTGGAAGATACCGCCGACATCCGTCGATCCCGACCAGACCCCGATCGCAATGCCGCTGAAAACCCGCAATCTGCAAGACCTTCGTGTCGCAGCCGAACGTGCCGCAGCATGGTGCTGTCGGATAGGTGGCGAAGATGACGTGGCCGCAAGTGTTCGCTGACCCCGGGACGCCTGTTTCTGCGGGCGAACGCCGGCCACCAGCAAGCAAACGCCGATCAGACTCGCGGAGGGTGTAGTTACCTCGCGGAGGGTCGCACGCGCCCATCCGCGAGGTAACTACACCCTCGGCGGGAAGCTGGGACTGGACGGTGAAGGGGATGCCCTCAGGCGCAGATCAGGCCGTGCGGGACTCGTCCGCGTCTTCGGACTCGTCGTCCTCGAGGTACTCGGCCCACTTGTCGAGTTCAGGCGAAACCGGCGAGGTGCTGTGAGCTCATTCGCCAGGGCACCGTAGTTGGTGTCCGGGCTGTAGTACTTCAGGTCCCGAGCGACTTTGGTGTGCTTCGCTTTTTGACGGCCACGCCCCATGCGAGACCCCCTCAGGTAGAAAACGGTACAAAGGATTAGGAAAAATCTAGCGTTCACATTATCACTCCAAACTGGTGGCGACCGTTGCTGGTGGTTCCGTCGATGGGCGGGGCAAGTAACGTTGACCCGTGGCTACAGCGGGAACGGACACCTCGGTTGTCGTCATCGGTGCGGGCCAGGCGGGGCTGTCGGTCTCGTTCTACCTGAAACGACTCGGGCTCGACCCCGGCAACGATTTCGTGGTGCTCGATCGCGGACCAGGAACGGGCGGCGCATGGCAGTTTCGCTGGGAAGCGCTGCGGCTCGGATCCGCTCACCACGTCAACGACCTTCCGGGAATGGCCGAGCTCGGCCTGAGTTTCGAAACCGCCGACCACTCGATCCCCGCCAAGCAGGTCATCGCCGACTACTACCGCCAGTACGAGGAGCACTTCGGGTTCCAGGTCGTTCGGCCCGGCATCCGTCACCGCGGTCACGAACAACGGCGCGAACCTGCTGGTGACCTTCACGAACGATGACAACGAACTCATCGATGTCACGACCGACATCGTTGTGAACGCGACGGGCACCTGGGGAGCGCCGTTCGTGCCCTGGTATCCCGGCCGCGACACCTTCAAGGGACGCCAGGTGCACACCAACGACTATGTCGACGCCGACCGAATTCGCCGGGCAGAACGTGATCGTGGTCGGCGGCGGCACCTCGGCCGTCGGATTCCTGCTCGAGCTGGAGCAGACGGCAGCCCACCTCACCTGGGTCAGCCGCCGAGACGTCGACTTTCTCGAGGGCACGGAACTCAACATGGAGGCGGGGACCGAGGCTGTCGCGAAGCAGGATGAGGCGGCGCGAGCCGGGCGCGCACTGCCCAGCATTGTGAGCGGAACGGGAGTACCGCGCACCCGCACGAATCCAGGCCGGAATCGACCGCGGCCTGCTTTCACCGAAGCAGATGTTCACATCGATCGAGCCAGACGGAGTGCGCTGGGCGAATGGATACTTCGAACCGGCGGATGCGATCGTCTGGGCGACCGGGTTTCGTCCGGAACTGCGCCACCTCGCTCCGCTCAAGCTGCGCGAGAAGGAAGGCGGAGTGGTCGTTGCCGCCGGGTCATCCTGGAAGGACCCACGCATCTTCTTCGCCGGGCTACGGACCCGCAGGCGAGCACGATCGGAGCGAACCGCGCCGGCCGACTGATCGCGCGGCAGGTCATCGCGGCCCTGAGCAAGCTGTAAGCGCCGCACCGGCGCGACCGGCTCTCGAGCTATCGAGCTAGCGGCTATCCGAGCGTGTCGCGACGAGGTAGCCGGCAGTTGCCGCGGCAAGTCCGACACCGAGGTTGAGGACGACGCTGACCAGGGCGGTGCGGAGTTTCTTCTCGAGAATCAGCTGCACCGTCTCGACGCTCCAGGTGCTGAACGTGGTGAGCCCGCCGGCGACGCCTCCGACGAGGATGAGTCGAAGGTCGGTCGAAATGATGCCCGGTCGTCGCCAGCCCGACCGCGATCACCGCCGATCGCCGAACCGACAACGTTCACGATGAACACGGCCCAGGGCAGCCCAGCGCGACGCGCGAAGGCGAGAGACACGAGGTAGCGGACGACGGTCGCGCCACCGCCGACGAGCGCGGCAGCCCAGATCATTCGTCGACCTCGATCGTCGGGTCCGATCCGCGCCGCCGGCGCGATCCGGAATCCGAGCAGGCGCGCGCACCGAACCCGAGAACGAGCGTCAGCAGCGCGTATCCGATGCGCGAGCAGGATCTGGCTGCTCGCGGCGAGCGTCACCATGGAGGCCATCACGGCCGAGAAGGTGGTGAATCCCCCAAGCAGGCCCGGCCCGAGGCCGGCCCGCAGCCAGCGGGGCACGACCGGCCACAGCCGCGAGACGAACACCGCGAGAAGAAACGAACCCGACGATATTGATCAGGAGAGTGTCCAGGGGAAACTCGCTGTCGCTGTGCGGGATGAGCGCGTCGAGCTCGAGCCGAAGCGCCGGTACCGACGGCGCCGCCGAGGAAAACCGCGATCAGCGCGCCCATATGTCGTGTGGTCGTTCTCGGCGCTCGACTATTTGGACTTCGTCGGCGTGGAGTTCCGACCTGCGCTGCGTTCGTGCGCCGTGCGCGTCGGCGCTTTTCCCGCGGCGATGTTCTCGGCAGTCTTCTTGGCTGCTCGGCAGAGCTCGTCTTGCGGCCGCAGCCTTCGCCGCGGCATTCGCCGGTCGCAGCGTGCCGCGGCCGGTTCGCGGTCCCCGACTCGGGCGGCGGCAGCGACCCGACGCGGCACCGGGCGGATGCGGTTCACCGCGTCGGTCCTGGCCGGGCAGCGGGCGCGACCGGCGACCGTAGATGAGTTCGGACGAGTCGAGCAGCCACGGCACGAGCGCGATGACGACGCCGTGCACGAGCATGAGCTTGTTGCGGATGCGCCGACCCTTGTGGTTGTGCAGGAGCGACTCCCACCAGTGGCCGACGATGAACAGCGGCGTGTAGATCGTCACGACCTCGGCGCCGTGCTCCTCGCGCCGGCGACTTGATGTACTTGATCAGCGGAGTCGCGACCTCGCGGTAGGGCGACTCGATGACGCGCAGCGGAACCTCGATGTTCTGTTCGAGCCACTGCTGCTGCAGCTTCTGCGGTCTCGGGCTCTCGATCGAGACGTGTACGGCCTCGATGCTGTCGTGGCGGGCGGCGATCGCGTAGTCGAGCGCCTTGAGCACGGGCTTCTGCAGCTTGCCGACCAGCACGATCGCGTGGTCGCCGCGGGCGCCGAAGACCGTGGTCGGGTCGGCCTCGATCTCTTTGTCGACGTCGCGGTAGTACCGGTTCACGCCGAACATCAGCAGGAACAGGATCGGCATCATGATGAAGACGAGGTAGGCGCCGCTGAGGAACTTCGAGATGGTGACGATGATGAGCACGCTCGCGGTGAACGTCGCGCCGATCGAGTTGATCGTCGAGGCTCACGCGGATGCCGCGCCGCGTTCGGCGGATTGCCGTTCGCAGCAGTCGGATCCAGTGCCGGATCATGCCGGTCTGCCCGAGGGTGAACGAGACGAAGACGCCGATGATGTACAGCTGGATGAGCGACGGTGACGTTCGCCTGGAACAGCACCAGCAGCACCCCGGCGGCGAGCGCGAGGATGATCACGCCGTTCGAGTAGATGAGGCGGTCGCCGCGGGTGCTGAGCGCCTTGGGCGCGTAGTGGTCCTGGGCGAGAACCGAGCCGAGCAGCGGGAAACCGTTGAAAGCGGTATTGGCCGCGAGCAGGAGCACGAGGGCAGTCGCGGCCTGCACGACGAAGAACAGCACCGAGTTGTTGCCGAAGGTCGATGAGGCGACCTGGGCGATGAGACGAGCGCTGCGGAACGACCAGTGCAGTTCTTGAAGCCGATGAGGTCGCAGGCAGATCTCCGCGTAGTGCACCTGGCTGATCAGCGCGACAGTGACGAGGCCGACGAACAGGACGATCGCGATCGAGCCCATGAGCACGAGCGTCTTCTGCGCGTTCTGGATCTTGGGCCGACGGAAAGCCTGCACGCCGTTGGAGACGGCCTCGACACCGGTGAGGGCGCGAGCATCCGCTGGAGAACGCGCGCAGCAGCAGCAGCACGAACGCGACCTGCGCGATGCTCTCCGGCTTGACGTGGTATGGCGGCCGACTCGGCGACCGGCGCGTGCCCGGTCAGCGCCTCGACCAGCGCGGTGATGACCATGACGCCGATGCTGACGATGAAGAGGTAGGTCGGTGCTGCGAACGCCTTGCTCGACTCGCGCACGCCGCGCAGGTTGACGGCCATCAGGATGACGAGGAAGAGCGACCGCGATCTCGACCCGGAACGGGTTGAGCGTGGGGAAACGCGGAGATGATGTTGTCGACGCCGCTGGCGACCGAGACGGCGACGGTGAGCACGTAGTCGACGAGCAGCGCGGACGCGACGACGAGCCCGGCGACTTCGCCGATGTTCTTGCGGGCGACCTCGTAGTCGCCGCCCCCGCTCGGGTACGCCTTGACCAGCTGCCGGTACGACAGCACGACGACGGTGAGCAGGATGACAACGGCCGCGGCGACCCAGGGCGCGAAGGCCAGGAACGCGGTCCCGCCGAGCAGCAGGATGAGCAGCATTTCCTGCGGCGCATAGGCAACGGAGGAGAGCGCGTCGCTCGCAAAAATGGGTAGCGCGAGGTGCTTGGGGAGCAGCTGCCCCTCGAGTTTGTCGGATGGCAGTGGCTCGCCGATCAGCCACCGTTTCGGCGACCGGGCTTCGTTAGTCACGAGGGGCGAGCATACTCCACGCGCGGGTGCGCTCCAACTGGAACGCCGGCGGGTTGAGGCAGACGTTACCTGTGCGTGTCTGCGCAGCGAGTCCTACACCGGCCTTCGCGCACGCTCGTCGAGCTGGGTTCGCAGGTGCTGATCGTTGTCTGCCGTGAGTTCGCCGTGCGACATCCATTCGCGCAGTTCGCGAGCGGATCTCGTGACGGAACTCCTGCAGCGCGATCTCGGCGTCCTGCAGGTTGCTGCGGCTTTGCGGTTCGCGGCGCGCGTTGCCTCGATTCGCGTGCACCGTCCGGCCGGCGGTGCGCGCGCCGTCCCGTCGCGCATCCCGGGCGGCGGCGGCGAGGTCGGCGCGCAGGCTCTTCATCGCCTCGTTGACCGAGGTGCGCACCTCGTCGGCGAGGCGGCGAACCGAGTCAGTCACCTCGTCCTCGATGCCACCCAGTTCGCCCTCGCGGTCGTGAAGCTCGGCTCGGCCGGCATCCGTGATCGAGTAGACGGTCTTTCGTCCGTCCGCCTCCTTCGTGACGAGTCCCTCTTCTTCGAGCTTGGCGAGGCGCGGATAGATCGTGCCGGCGCTCGGAATATAGGTGCCGCCGAAACGGTCCTCGAGTGCCTGGATGAGCTCGTAGCCGTGTTTGGGAGACTCGTCGAGGAGGCTGAGCAGGTAGAGCCGCAGGTGCCCGTGGCCGAAAACCGGAGGCATAGCGCGCGCCTTCCGTCGGCCGCAGCGCTGCGGATGGTCGCGCCCGCGCAGTGCAGTACGACGACATTGCCGTTGACCGTGTTGGCCCGGAAGTCGAGGAACGAGCGCTCGAGCGTTGCCGTACTTTCCGGAGTAGTTGCCGCGCACTCCCGTGATCTCGGTGTCGTCGAGCTGGATGCGGCCGTTGACCGTGTTGATCCGATACTCGGCAGCGTTTCCCTCTTCGAGACGCGCCGTGATGTCGCCGTTGACGGTGTTGACCCTGATCTCATCTGCGGTTCGCCCGGAGATGTCGAGGTAGACGTCGCCGCTCACGCCGTCCGACGTGAATCGGCTGATCTCGCCCGAGGCGGTGATGTCGCCGTTGACGGTGTGGGCCTGGATCGCCCCGGTGTGGTTCTGGATGGCGAGCTCGCCGCTCACGGCGTTGAGGTGAGGTTGCCGGTGAGACCGTCGATCACGACGTCGCCGTTGACGGTGCTGACCGTTGCGTCTGAGTGGAGCCCGCTGATGAGGCCGCTGGATGAGACGACGCCGAATTTGAGGGCGACGTCACGAGGGACAAGGACGCTGACGTCCGCGCGAGCCGACCCGCGGAATCCGCGGAACACCTCGATGAAGTTGTCCCATCGCAGTTGCGGGTGGTCGATCTCGAGCAGCCCGAAGTCGTCGAGCGACACTCGCGAGGTCCTTGCCGGACACCGAGTGCACCTCGACGCGGGTCGTCGGCTCGTCGTGGCCGACGATGTCGACCTGGCCGCGGACCAGGGCGACCTTGAGTGTGCGGACGCCGGTGAGGTCGATGACCTTGGGTCCGTCGAGCAACCACTTCTGCTCAGTCATTTTCTTGTGCTCCTTGAGATGAGAGGTGAGGATCGATATTGGAGAGACTCGCGATATATCGCGTCTCATTGGAACTCACGATATATCGCGTCTTGCGAATACGCAACTCCCCTAGCGATCTCTTCCCCATCACCGGCTTGACCTTGACGCAGCGTCAACCTCTAGCGTGGGACGCATGGAACGCTCGATCGCGGAAGTCGCACGCCTCGCCGGCACGACATCCCGGACTCTTCGCCACTACGGAGACGTCGGGCTGCTCAAACCCAGCCGCATCGCCGACAACGGCTACCGGTACTACGACGAGGACGGCGCTCGTGCGACTGCAGCGGATTCTGCTCCTGCGCGAGCTCGGCATCGGGATCCCGGACATCGCTCGGGTCCTCGACGGAGAACGCGACGACGCGCAGGCACTGCGCATCCATCTCGACCTGCTCAAGCAGGAGCAGAACCGGCTGGCCAGACAGATAGTGAGTGTCGAGTTCGACGCTCGAAACCATGAAAGGAGGCGAACCCCTCATGGCGGAAGACATGTTCGACGGGTTCGATCACACGAAGTACAAGGACGAGGTCGAGTCGACCTGGGGCGCCGACGCCTATGCCCGCGGTGACGCCTGGTGGCGCTCGCGGTCGACGGAGCAGCAGCACGCCTACCAGGAACAGCACCGAGCCATAGCGCGCGACTATCGGGCGGCAGTGGACGCGGGCGAAGCGCCCGAGAGCGCGCTCGTCCAGGAGATCGTCGCGCGACACGTCGCATGGCTGAACCTCGCCGCCCCCGTGACGGGCGGTGAGATCACTGCGCCCCGGCTGCGTGGCTACGGCGAGATGTATGTGGCCGATCCTCGGTTCGCGAAAAACTACGGCGGACTGGCCGGAGCCGAGTATGTGCGGTCGGCGTTCGAGCACTACGCCTCCCACACGCTCTCCTGAGGGCATCGCGCAGGTGCGGGATTCCCACCCCACACTCAGAAACGTCCTCCCTCGGGTGTAGTTAACGCCCAGCTTTTCGCTGGGATACTCGACACATGCATCTGCTGTCGGTGTTCAGCCTGCGCAACCGAGCGCTCATCGCCCTCATCACGATCGTCATCGCGGTCTTCGGAGGGATCGCCCTGACGAGCCTGCAGCAGGAGCTGATCCCGTCGATCCAACTGCCATCCGTATATGTTGTCTCCACCGATCCGGGCGCATCGCCGGCGGTCGTGAGTAACGACATCTCGACGCCCATCGAGTCGGCGCTGCAGGGCATCGAGAACCTCGACAGCACGACCGCCACCTCGAGCTCGGGCACCTCGACCGTGACCGCGTCATTCGACTACGGCGTCGACATCACGACCTACGAGCAGAAGGTGCAGGTCGCAGTCGATCGGCTGTCGTCGACTCTTCCGGCGGGGGTCACACCGGAGGTGATCACATTCTCGACGACCGATCTGCCCATCATCTCGATGGCCGTCACGAGCGACCTCAACAAGCACACCCTCGCATCCCAGCTCTCGACGCTGACACTCACCAACCTCAAACAGCTCGCCGGCGTCAGCAACGTGAGCCTGCTCGGGGCCGCGACACAGCGCATCACGATCACGCCCAACGCGACCACGCTGGCCAACGACGGCCTCACGGTGCAGTCGATCAAGACCGCGCTGCAGACCAACGGCACTCTCCTCGGAAGCGGTACGGTCACCGAGCACGGCAAGACCTACACCGTGCAGTCGGGCACCGCGATCGATTCCGTTTCACAGTTGGGCGCTCTTCCGCTCATCGGCACGAAGAGCGAGACGATCCCGACCGGACCCGGTCGCACCTCCACCGTCACCGTGCCGACGGTATACACGCTGTCGGATGTTGCGAAGGTGGCGAGAGTCGACGACCCGGTAACCGGATATTCCAGTGTCAACGGAAAGCCGTCGGTCACGGTGTCCATCACCAAGACGGCCGACGGCAACACGGTCGCCGTGTCCAAAGAGGTTCGCGCCGACATCCCCGAGCTCGAAAAGCAGCTTGGTCATAACACCAAGTTCACGGTCGTCAGCGATCAGGCGCCCTCGATCACGACCTCGATCGACAGCCTCGCCGAGGAGGGGCTGTTCGGTCTCGGCTTCGCGGTTGTCATCATCTTCGTCTTCCTGTTCTCGATCCGGTCGACGATCGTGGCCGCGATCTCCATCCCGATCTCGGTCCTCATCACCTTCATCGCGATGCTCGCCGCGGGCTACACGCTCAACATCATCACGCTCGCTGGACTCACCATCGCGATCGGGCGCGTGGTCGACGACTCCATCGTCGTCATCGAGAACATCAAGCGACACCTGAGTCTCGGTGAAGAGAAGCTGCCCGCGATTCTCGCTGCTGTGCGCGAGGTCGCCGTGGCCGTTACCGCGTCGACGATCACGACGGTGGCGGTGTTCCTGCCCATCGCGCTCGTCAGCGGACTCACCGGCGAGCTGTTCCGGCCCTTCGCGCTGACGGTGACGATCGCGCTCGCCGCGTCGCTATTCGTGGCCCTGACCATCGTCCCCGTCCTGGCGTTCTGGTTCATGCGGAGCCCGGGCGACGTCCGCGTCGCCCGCCGTCCGCCGGAAATCTGGGCTGCCGTCGGTATCGCCCTGACGGCGCTGCTCGCCGCGGGCGCCATCGCCTGGGTCGCGACCGTCGTGGCGACGCGGCGTGCCGCGGACTCAGCGCATCCGTTGGCCGGGACGCTCCCGCTTGGCATCGCGGGACTGGTCTTCATCGCGGGACTGATCGTTCTCATCGTCGTCTATCGACGCGTGCACGAGCCCGTGAACCCTGCGAAGGTGCGGGCTTGCTCGGAAAGGTCGACGAGCACCTGATCGACGGAGTAGGCCTCGCGAAAGAAGCGGCGGTCGAGCCATTGCGAGAGAGGCTGAGCAATGCGCAGTTGGAGGAACAGGGCGATGACGACAAAGAGCACGGGCGCGATGAGCTGGGCCGCGCGACCGGAGGTGCGGGCAAAGTGGTAGAGGCGAAAGGCGAGGAAGAGAAAGACGATGGCCTGTAGCACCCAGAGCGTGCCGCGGGCAAAGGCATAGCGCGTGCCCTGGCGCAGGATGATGCGCAGATCGAGCGCGCGCTGCACGATGACGGTGTAGGCGAGAGAGAGGGGAAAGAAGGTGAAGAGAATGGCTATGGTCAGGAGCTTCCAGGTGGGCTCCATTTGGGTGGGAGCCCTCTCCAGGATGGTGGAGTTGACCAACAGGACGAGTACCGGGGTCAGGCCAATGACGGAGCCGGCGGCTACGACTCCCAAACGACGCCGGGCATCGGCGGTGGGCACGGTGAAGAGTTTGACCACGACGGCAACGATGTAGATAGCGAGCGAGAGGGCGGCAAAGACATTGCCTGCCAGTTCCAGGGGAGCGAATGCGGAGAGATAGGGCTGAATGAAGTGGTTGTGGTAGAGGAGGCCGTACTCAAGGAAGAAACTGATGGGAACGATGGGGATCTGGGGCAGGATGAGCACCCATTTGATCCAGGGAAAGCGTTGATCGGTGCGGGAACGGACGGGGAAATAAATGCTGAAGAGGATGAGGGAAATGAACATCCACTGGATGGCGGCGTGCTGCCAGAAGATGGTGAAGGGCGCGAGGAAGCCGGGGAAGTAGCCGGTGAACCCAATAAAGGCCGGGACCACGTTCATGATGCCGAGGAAGAACCAGGCATTCCAGTCGGAGGGCCGAGCCAGCACTACCCAATAGCCGAGGACGAGGCAGAAGCCGGGGAACAGCAGTATGAGCAGGAGGGTGATGATCCAGCCGGAGAGGGTGGGAGGCGCCCTGCGCCGCGCCATCAGCACCACGTGTGCGGTGTGGATGTCACCGGCCTGGTTACGGAAAACGATGGCTACGGTTTGCCCGGGATGGGCGTGAAAGGTTTGACGCAGCAGACCGGCCATACCGGTGAAAGGGATGCCGTCGACGGAGAGCACCTGGTCCTCGGGATGCATGCCGGCGCGGCGCGACTCGGGGAGCGGTTCTACCAGGTAACGGGCGCTGTGAGAGTAGTCCAGCGGGGGGCGGGCGCGATTGGGATTCAGGAAGGTGTCGAAGATGGCGGCGGTGCTGGCGACATAAAAGAGAGTGGAACCGAAGGCCAGGATGACCAGTGACAGGTACGCAAGTTTGGTGAGGTTTGTTGGCATTGCCTGATAGGCGGCATGGTAGCAGACGGATTGGATGCCGGGTTGGGGTGGGGTGGGTCATTCAGAAACGGCTGGGTAGGATTTGCGAGGTCACTTGTGGGGTGTTTGTTTGGGGTGGGGGCGCACTGCGGACCCCTCCGCTGCGGTCCCCCCGTTCATTTGTCCCTTTAACTTGCCGACAGACAAGTCGGCTCCTCCCAATGAACAAAATGGCTGGGGCTGGATTTGCGAGCTCACTCGTGGGGCCTTGGTTTGGGGGAAAGGCGCACCGCAGATCCCTCCACTTCGCTCCCCCGAATTCCTGTCGAAGTTGATGGCGCTTGCGAACCTCATGCGGCTTTCCTTAATGAAAGCCGCACACGTGGATCTGTCTGACATGGCGAAACAGGAATTCGGGTACGCTACGGTCGGGATGACAAATTTGTTTGGGGGACGAGTTTGTTTCCGGGGATAGGTTTGTTTCGGGGTGAGTTTGTTTGGAGGACAGGTTTGTTTAGGCGGGATGAAAAGGGGCGGAGCTTTGCCCGGGTTGACAGGGCGAAGAGAGACGGTTAGCTTTTTAAGAGTAATGCAAGTCCGTAGCCACCATCATCGTCAGCACCATCATCACGTGACGAGCGTGTCGGCGGACGGTTCCGGCCTGAAATAAGAGGCCGCCAAGAATCAGAAAGAGCCCGCCGGCGCAAGATGCGCAAGCGGGCTTTTTTGCGTTTGGACGGGTTGCCAACAGGGGAGAGACGATGAGCGAAGAAGTGAAACTGGATTTTGGGAAGATGGATGGGCTGGTGCCGGCCATCGTGCAGGATGCGGCGAGCGGGGAGATGCTGATGGTCGGCTTTGTGAACGAGACGAGCTACGCGAAAACGCTGGAGACCGGTTTCGTGACGTTCTGGAGCCGCACGCGGCAGAAACTGTGGATGAAGGGCGAGACCAGCGGCAATCGGCTGCGGGTGGTATCAGCCGCGACCGATTGCGACAACGATACGCTGCTGTTCCGGGTAGTGGTCGAAGGCGATGGACTGGTGTGCCACGAGGGCACAGTGAGCTGCTTTACCAAGCCGATCGCACTGCCGGAGGCGCGTAATGGCCGCTAAGCTGAAGCTCGGAATTCCGAAGGGCAGTTTGCAGGATGCGACGATTGCGCTGTTCGAGCGCGCGGGCTGGCAGATCTATGCCAATGGCCGGTCGCTACTTTCCGGCCATCGACGATAGCGAGATCGAGTGCATGCTGGTGCGCGCGCAGGAGATGGCGCGGTATGTGGAGAATGGCGCGCTGGATGCCGGCCTGACGGGCATCGACTGGGTGGTGGAAAGCGGACGGACGTGGCCAGCGTGACGACGCTGACTTACTCGAAGGCGAGCCGGACCAAGGTGCAGTGGGTGCTGGCCGTGCCGGAGGATTCCCCGTTTCAGAAGGCGGAAGATCTGGCGGGAAAGACGATCGCGACGGAACTGGTGGAGGTGACGAAGCGCTACTTCGCGGAGAAGAACATTCCGGTGAAGGTGGAGTTCAGCTGGGGCGCGACGGAAGTGAAGCCGCCGACGCTGGCGGACGCGATTGTGGAGGTGACGGAGACGGGCAGTTCGCTGCGGGCGAACCGGCTGCGGATCATCGAGACGGTGATGGAGAGCGAGACGCATTTGATTGCCAATCGCACGGCCTACGCCGATCCGTGGAAGCAGCAGAAGATCGACAATATCTCGCTGATGCTGAATGGGGCGATCGCGGCGCAGGGCCGGGTGGGCCTGATGATGAATGTGCAAAAGGAGAATCTGGAGAAAGTGTTGGCGATGTTGCCGGCGCTGGATTCCCCGACGATTTCTACGCTGAGCGATGCGGGATGGGCGGCGCTGAATACGGTGCTGGAAGAGAGCGTGCTGCGGGATGTGATTCCCAAGCTGAAGAGCGCAGGGGCTACGGGGATTGTTGAGTATCCGCTGAACAAGATCGTTTTCTAGGGAGCTGCCGCATGAAGCTGGTGAAGACGCAGGGCCGGGGCGGTAAGAAGACGCAGAAGATGCTGAGCGAGCTGGAGCAGCGGGGCGCGCGTAATACGGCGCGCACCATGCCGGTGGTGCAGCGGATTGTGGCGGATGTGCGCAAAGGCGGAGATAAAGCACTGCGCCGCTACGCGGCGAAGCTGGATGGCCTGGCCGCGCAACAGCCGCTGGAGATTCCGGCGGCGGAGATGGCGGCGGCATGGGAAGCGACCCCCAGGCCGCTGCAGGAAGCGATGAAGGTCGCGGCGGGGAATATCCGCCGCTTCGCTGAGCAGCAGATGCCGAAGGAATGGACTGCGGAGGACGGTGGCTTGACCACCGGCCAGCGGGTGCGGGCTCTGGGCGCGGTTGGGTGCTATGTGCCCAGCGGACGCTATCCGTTGCCTTCTACTCTTTTGATGACGGTGATTCCGGCGCAGGTGGCTGGGGTGCAACGGATCGTGGTGGTGTCGGCGAAGCCGGCCAGGGAAACGCTGGCGGCTGCCGCTCTCGTGGGCGTGCACAGCTTCTACCGCATCGGGGGGGCGCAGGCCGTCGCCGCGCTCGCCTATGGCACAGAGAGCATCGGCCGCGTGGATAAGATTGTGGGCCCGGGAAACTGGTACGTGACCGCGGCCAAGAAGATGGTGGCCTTCGATTGCGCGATCGACATGCTGGCCGGGCCGACGGAGATTGTCGTAACCAGCGAGACAGGCGACGCAGCTGGCATTGCGTCGGACCTGGTCGCACAGGCGGAACATGACCCTGAGGCGCTGGCCATTCTGGTCACTACCAGGGAATCGCTGGCACGCGCGGTGGTGAAAGAGGTGGAACGGCGGGTGAAAACGAATTCCATTGCCAGGCAGGCCATTCAGAAGCATGGCCTGGCGTTGGTGGCGGGTTCGCTCGACGAAGCGCACGCGATTACCAACCGGCTGGCTCCGGAGCACCTGACCGTCGATGGGCAAGCGGACCTGGACTGGGTGCGCAATGCGGGCTCGGTGTTTATTGGGCCTTATTCGCCCCAGCCGATGGGTGATTACGTTTCCGGACCGAACCACACGCTGCCCACCGGCGGCGTGGCGCAGGTACGGGGCGGGTTGAGCGTCCTGGATTTTCTCAAGGTGATCACGGTGCAGGAATATACATTGGCCGGCCTCGAGAGGCTGGGCCCGTCCGCGATTGCGTTGGCCAACGCGGAAGGGCTGTATGGCCACGCTGAAGCGGTGAAGGCAAGGGGGATCGATGGCTGAGAGCGTATTGCAACAGGTACCTGCGCCCCGGGCTGCGGTGCAACGGATGCAGGCTTATCATCCCCCGCTCGGTGGACGGCAAGGGCTGCGGCTGGACTTTAACGAGAATACGGTGGCCTGCTCGCCGCGGGTGCTTGCCGCGCTGGGCAAGATTGCGGCGGCGGACCTGGCTAAGTATCCGGAGCGGGCGCAGGTGGAAGCCAAGGTGGCGGCGCACCTCGGCCTCAACGCCGACCAGGTGCTGCTGACCAACGGTGTGGACGAGGCAATCCATGTTCTGTGCCAAACCTATCTTGACCGTGGAGACGAGTTCCTCTTCCCTACCCCGACGTACAGCATGTATGAGGTCTACGGTTCGTGCACGGATGCCGTGGTGAAGACCGTGCCTTCGGGTGAGGATTTTGCTTTTCCGCTGGCGCCGCTGTTGGCAGCCATCACGCCGCAAACCCGCTTGATTGCCATCGCCAGCCCCAACAGCCCTACGGGGACGGTGGCCAGCCGGCAACACATATTGCAGGTTCTGGAGCGGGCTCCGCAGGCGGCTGTCCTGGTCGACGAGGCCTACTACCACTTCTGCGGGCAGACCGTGATTGACCTGGTGGGCAAGATGCCGAACCTGATTGTGGCGCGCACCTTTTCCAAAGCGTATGGACTTGCCGGGCTGCGGCTGGGCATGCTGGCCGCGCCGGCGGGCATGCAGCATTGGCTGCGGACGGTGATCTCTCCTTACAGCGTAAACTCGCTGGCGCTGGCTTGCTTACCGGCAGCCCTCGACGATGACGAGTATCTGCAATGGTATGTCGGCGAGGTAAAGGCGGCGCGGGCCGAGATGGCGGAGAGCCTGCGTGGGTTGGGTGTTCCGCAGTGGCCCAGTGAGGCCAACTTTATCCTGGTAAAGATTGGCGAGAAACATGCTGCGTTTGTGCAGGCGATGCACCGGCGGGGGGTGCTGACACGCGACCGGTCGAAAGACCAGGGCTGTGACGGATGCGTGCGGATGACGGTGGGGACGCGGGCGCAGATGAGAGAAGCGGTGGCCGCAATGGCAGAGGCGCTGCGCGAGATTGGATGGGAGAGAGCATGAAGGCTAAGAAAAAAGCCAGGGTATCGGTGCGCCAGGGTTCTATCGAGCGCAAGACAACGGAGACGAAGATCTCACTGAAGCTCACGGTGGAAGGCAGCGGGCGTTACAAGGTGAAGACCGGGATTCGCTTCTTTGACCACATGCTGGAGTTGTTTACCCGGCACGGCGCTTTCGATCTCGAGCTGCTTTGCGACGGCGACCTCGACGTGGACCAGCACCACACCGTCGAAGACGTGGGCATCGCGCTGGGTGAGGCGTTCGATCAGGCGTTGGGGGATAAGAAGGGCATTCTGCGCGCGGGGTATTTTCTAATGCCGATGGATGAGACCCTGGGGGTGGCGGCGGTCGACCTGAGCGGGCGTGTGTCTTGCGTGGTTAAGACCAAGGTGAAGAAGCGGCTGGTGGGCGACCTGCAGAGTGAGCTGGTGGAGGACTTTTTTGAAGGCTTCGCGCGCGGTGCGCGGGCCAACGTGCATGTCGCCACCCTGTACGGACGATCGAACCATCACAAGATTGAGGCGTTGTTCAAGGCGTTCGCGAGGGCGTTGCGCGTGGCCTGCTCGAAGGACAAGCAATTGGGCGAGATGTTGCCCAGCACCAAGGGATTGCTGTGATTGCGGTGATTGACTATAAGGCCGGCAACCTGACCTCGGTGATGAAAGCGCTCGATGCGCTGGGCTGCGCGGCGACGGTCACGGCCGATCCAGCGGTGGTGCGGGGGGCGGAAAAAGTTATTCTGCCGGGCGTGGGCCATTTTCAGGCGACGCAGGTACTGGCAGCGAGTGGACTGACGGACGCCGTGGCCGAGGTGATCGCACGCGGAGTTCCGTTTCTGGGGATATGCGTCGGGCTGCAGTGGCTCTTCGCGGGCAGCACGGAAGCGGAGGGGGTAGCCGGACTGGGGGTTTTCCGTGGCTGTTGCGAACGATTTGCCGCCGGCGTGAAGGTGCCGCATGTGGGGTGGAACCAGGTCAGTGTGGATGCGCAGTCGCGGCTGATGCGGGGCGTGGAAGATGGCTCGTTCGTTTACTACACCCATTCTTTTCGGGCGCCGGTGGTGGCGGAGACCGTGGCGGTTACCGAATACGGGGGCCCGTTTTCCGGGGCGGTGGAACGCGGCCATGTGATGGGGGTGCAGTTTCATCCGGAGAAATCGGGAGCTGCCGGCTTGCGCGTGCTGCGGAACTTTGTGGAGCTGGCATGCTGACCAAGCGCATCATTGCCTGCCTGGATGTACGCAACGGGCGGGTGGTGAAGGGAGTGCAGTTCGTGGACCTGGTGGATGCAGGGGATCCGGCGGAATTGGCCAAGCGGCATGCGCTGGCGGGCGCGGATGAGATTGTGTTGCTGGATATTACGGCTACCCACGAAGGGCGCGGGACTTTGCTCGATACCGTGCGGCGGACGGCGAAGGAGTTGTTTATCCCCTTCACCGTGGGCGGTGGGATACGCTCGGCGGATGAGGCCGCGGCGGTGTTCGATGCCGGCGCCGATAAGGTGAGCGTGAACTCGGCAGCGATTGCAGACCCGGGGTTGATCGACGCGATTGGGCGGAGCTTTGGCGCGCAGGCGGTGATTGTGGCGATCGATGCGCGGCGGGCGCGCGAGAGCGCGGACCCGGTGGGCGAGCGGAAGTGTTTGTGAGTGGGGGACGGAAAGCTACGGGTCTGCATGTGATCGACTGGGCGCGCGAAGCGGAGGCGCGGGGAGCGGGCGAGATTCTGTTGACCTCGATGGATGCGGATGGGACGCGGGCGGGGTTTGATTGCGAGTTGACGGCGCGGGTGAGCGAGGCGGTGGCGATTCCCGTGATTGCTTCTGGAGGGGCTGGGTCGGCGGATCACTTTGCCGAGGTGTTTATTGCGGGCAAAGCGCACGCGGCGCTGGCGGCGAGTATTTTTCACTTTGGGGTCGCGGATGCCCGGGCGCTTAAGCAGGCGTTGGTTCTGCGAGGAGTTCCGGTGAGATTGCCATGCTGATTCCTTCGATTGATTTGATGGGTGGGCGGATCGTACAGCTGGTGCGCGGGGAGAAGCTGAAGCTGGCTTTTGACGATTTCGAATATTGGATTGGACGGTTTCAGGCCTATCCGCTGGTGCAGTTGATTGACCTGGATGCGGCGATGCGGCAAGGGGATAACGGGGCGCTGATTACGCAGATTGCCAAGCGGTTGCCATGCCAGGTGGGTGGAGGAATTTCTTCCGTGGAGAAGGCGGCTGCGGTGCTCGGTGCGGGCGCCCGGCGGGTGATTGTGGGATCGGCTTTGTTTGGCGGGGCGGATCTGGTGAATGTTGCATTCGCGCGCACGCTGGCGGCGGCGGTGGGGCTGGAACAGCTGGTTTTTAGCGTGGATACGAAGGACGGGCGGGTCGCGGTGAAGGGATGGAAAGACCGGGTGGAGCTGACTCCGGAAGAAGCTATGCCCCAACTGGAGGATTATTGCGGGGGGTTTTTGTATACGCATATCGATCGGGAAGGGACGATGCAGGGATTCCCTATCGAGGTGGCTCGACGGTTGAAGGAGATCACGGCCAGGCAGTTGATCGTGGCAGGGGGGATTCGCGAGCAGGCGGAGATTGATGCCCTGGATGCGATTGGGGTGGATGCTGTTGCTGGGATGGCGGTGTATTCGGGGGTTCTGGCTACTTAGGGCTAGTGTAGTGCGTCACACAGATAGGCGTTTATCCCGTAACGCCTGAGCGAACCGCCGAGTCCCGTCAGGGACGGCTGAGCACAGCCCCACAGCTGCACAGCATTTCAGCCGTCCCTGACGGGACTGAGTCCTTGATTCCGGTTTACCCAGGACTAACGTCCTGGGCTACTTTCAGTCCGTCCCTGCGGGACTCTGCGGCTCGCTCAAGCCTCGTTGGAGAAGCAGTCTTATTGTGACGCACTCCAATAGCTACTCAGCTTTTGCTGCTTTCATGCGCCTTCGGCCGCCTTGAGGTTTTTTGCTCGCGGGCTCGGAAGAAGAGGCCTGCGGCTAAGAAGGCGCAGGCGAAGAGGGCGGTGAGGAGAGCTTGTTGGCGGTTGCGATGGAGGAGCGAGAGTACGCAGTCAAGGGCCCAGGCGACTGCCAGCACAAACCAGATGGTGGAGCGGCGCATGGTTGCGATATTAGCAACTCGACACTGCTTTGAGGCAGCAGATACACTTGCCACATATAAGGGGGCAAAGCGTGGCGACCTCAGTTACCAAGAATACGGCGGCTACGAGTGCTGCTGCGCAGACGATGGTCAACCCGATGCGACGGCTGGTCTCGCTCGATGTGGCGCGCGGCATCACGATCGCTTTCATGATCCTGGTGAATAACGGCGGCAGCGGCCTCTATAGCTACAGGCAACTGGAACATAGCGCCTGGAACGGCTGGACGCTGACAGACCTGGTGTTTCCATCGTTCCTGTTCATCGCCGGCATCTCGATCGTGTTTTCAACCGAATCGCGGCTCGCCCGCGGCGAGAACAAAACCAGTCTTCGGCTCCACGTGCTCAGGCGATTCGTGATTCTGTTCCTGCTGGGCCTGGTGGTCAACGGTTTCCCTCTCTTCCACCTGGGCACGCTGCGTATCTACGGCGTGCTGCAACGCATCGCGATCTGCTTTCTTTTCGCCAGCCTTCTTTATCTGTGGAACAGCCGCGCCTGGGTGGCCATCAGCACGGTGGTGGCTTGCTTGCTGGGCTACTGGATCCTGATGCGCTGGATTCCGATTCCCGGCATTGGCGTGCCTACACGCGACGTGGCGCTTCTCGATCCCAATCAGAATTGGGTGGCTTATCTGGATCGCAAGCTCTTAACCGGACGACTGTATGAAAAAGTACGCGATCCGGAGGGCTTGCTGAGCGATATTCCTGCGATGGGCACGATTCTGCTCGGGCTGCTCACGGGTATCTGGCTGCGGCGGCCGAAGTCGCTATCGGTCAAGGTGATTGGGCTGCTGGTGGGTTCGCTGAGCGGATTGCTGCTGGGCAATGTCTGGAACATCTGGTTCCCCATCAATAAGAAGCTTTGGACCAGTTCGTATGTGCTGTTCGCCGCAGGCTGTACGTTGTTGCTGCTGGCGGTTTGCTTTTATGCGGTGGAGATCAAGAAGTGGACGCGGGGATGGACGTTTCCCTGGCTGGTGTTTGGATCGAACGCGATTACCGCCTACATTATCTCGGAACTGCTGGCCGGCGCCCTCGACGCAATCCCTATGCACTACGGCGGCAAGGTGACGGATCTGCAACAGTATATTTTTCTGAAGTGGTTTTACCCGGTGATCAATCCGTCATTTGGATCGCTGTTGTATGCCCTCGCCTACGTTCTGGTCTGCTTCGTGCCGGTGCTGGTGCTGTACCGGAAGAAGATCTTCATCAAGATTTAGGGTAGTAAGTAATGGCGGCAGATGGGTTGCGATTAGCGAAGCGGCTGGATGAGGTCGGTTTTTCCGATATCGTTCAGGTGCGTAATAAGGTGATGGAACTGCGTGCGACGGGGCAAACGGTGCATGCGTTCCATGGGGGCGAGCCGTTCTTTGACACTCCCAACACCGTGAAGTATGCGTTGCTGAGCGCCGCAGTCGATAACAAGACGCGGTATGCGCCTTCCTCTGGGATCGAGCCGCTGCGTCACGCGCTCGCGGAAAAGCTGAACACCCACAATGGCCTGCAGGTTTCGGCAGAGAATGTAATAGTGACGGCGGGTGGCGCGCACGCGTTATATGTTGCGTTTCAGGCGGTGCTCGACCCGGGCGACGATGTGTTGCTGTTCTCACCCTACTGGACGCCGATTCGGGAGATGATTACGGGGTGCCGGGCGCGGGCGCTGTTGGTGCCAACGGCGACGGCGCGCAGCTCGGGGCTGACCCGGACGCTGGAAGATTTCACCACGCCGCACACGCGGGCGATTTATTACAACACTCCGCAAAACCCGACGGGGACGGTGTTCTCTCGGGCAGAGGCGGAAGAGGTGGCGGCGTTTGCCATTAAACACGGTCTGCTGGTGATTGCCGATGAGGCTTACGAAGACCTGGTGTACGAAGGCAAGCATTTTTCGATTGCCTGTCTGCCCGGGATGGCAGAACGGACTATCTCGACGTACACCTTTTCAAAAAGCTACGGGATGACGGGGTGGCGGGTCGGTTATGCGGTCGCGAGTGAACCGTTCATGACCGGGCTGCGGAAGCTGGTTCTCTATTCGGTAAATGGGGTGTCGACCATGACCCAGTGGGCGGCGCTGGAGGCGCTGCGGATTCCCCGGAGTGAACTCGACGCACGGCGTGAGGAATATCGCCAGAGGCGCGATCTGTTGGTAAACGGATTGAACGAAGTAGGGCTGCCGTGCGGAATGCCGCAGGGGGCCTTTTATGCCTTTCCACAGGTGACGCGGATTAACAAGAATAGCCGCACCGCGGCCAAGACGCTGCTGAGCAAGGCGCATGTAGCCACCATTCCTGGAGTGGTGTTTGGCGGCCAGGGCGAGGGCCATGTTCGCTTTGGCTATGCCGTCAGTCCGGCGACCATCGAAGAGGGTTTGGCGGCCCTGAGAAAGTACCTTCTCCCCTAAAGGTTGTAGTGTCAGGAGTTCCTTAGAAGGAACTTTTTGGCCTGTGAGGCGCACTTCTGCTGCGATTCACACGTCAAATATGAGACCTTCACCTATGGGAAATGTCATCGTAAATGAGCGCAATGACGCTGTGCTCGCCCCAGCCCACGGAAATGAATTCTGCAAAATGAGAGCAGTTTGCACCCAAACGCAAATTTCAGGAATCAAAGGGTTGCTATGAGGTTTTTGAGGAGTTCATCCATTCTTGCTTTTGGGCTTCTGCTAGGAGGTATCCTTTCTCCGCGGGCAGAAGCAAATGCGGATGAGCGTCTCGTGGACGGCTCAATCTATGGGATCGATGCGCTGGCCCAAAGAATGCCGGTTGCTGCATTGACGGTGATATCGGCCCAGCCGTCGAGCAAGGGGGATGTAGCTGATGGGGATCTACCCGATGACCCGGGCCAGCAGGCCCTGGCCGGATCGGGGGCTGTGGCTGCCGCAGACCACAAGCCCGATGAGGATCCGCTGGCCCAGGGTCGACAGACCAAGCGCATACTTTTTGTGGTTCCTAATTTTCGGGCGGTGAGCGCGGATGAACAATTACCGCCGCAAACGGTCAAAGAGAAATTCAAGACTACGATGCTTGACAGCTTCGATTACTCCTCATTTATTTTTGTCGGAGTGCAGGCCGGCATTGGCCAAGCCACAAATTCGTATCCGTATTTTGGTCAGGGCGCGAAGGGGTATGGCCGGTATTACTGGCATACGCTTGCCGATGCGATCAACGAGAATACGTGGGTAGAGTTCATTATTCCATCGATTTTGCATCAGGACACACGCTATTACACGTTGGGCAAGGGTCAGTTTGGTAAACGGATCGGATACGCGGTGACGCGCGTCTTTATCACCCGTTCGGACGACGGCAACCGGGAAATTAACTATAGCGAGATTGTCGGCGCAGGCGCGTTTTCGGGCATCGCCAATTTTTATTATCCGCACCAGGAACGGACGCTCGTGAAAACGTATCAACGATGGGTTACGAACCTGGCAATTGATGGCGGCGTGTTTGTGTTCAAGGAAATCTGGCCTGACA
This sequence comes from uncultured Acidobacteriaceae bacterium, assembly GCA_963834445.1. Lineage (GTDB taxonomy): Bacteria > Acidobacteriota > Terriglobia > Terriglobales > Acidobacteriaceae > PALSA-350. The sequence continues at coordinate 1,921,614 of CAWIBU010000003.1, read as the reverse complement.
TTAACAATTCGGTTTTCCACCAGAAAGACTAGGGCTGGGGTAAGAACGGATCGTGGGTGTGCGAGATCACCTGGTGAGCCGGGTTTTGGGTAGGGATGTATCGCAGGTTCCTCCTCGGCACTACTCTCCCTGCTAAAGAGGGTGCGGCAAAACTCAGTTCCTGAAGGGTACGGGCTTCAGCCCGTACATCATGAAACAAGAATGGATCGGCTTTAGCCGCTGAGGGCAGCGGAATCGTGTGGAAACCCGGCCCTCAGCGGCTGAAGCCGGGTTATTTTCGCGGTGATTGCGTACGGGCTGAAGCCCGTACCCTTCAGGAGCAGAGTTTTTCCGCAACCTGTGAAGCCCGCACCCTTCACGACCGAGTTTTTTCCGCACCCTCTAAATTCCTGGGCTGGCGGCCCCCTTAACCAAAGTTTTTCCGCAGCCTGTAAGGCCCATCCTATTTGCTTGAATACGGCCTGACTAACGTCAGGCCCTGATACAAAGCCACGGAAACCTTTTCAACCAACTTCAGTCTGAAAGCACCTAGCCATCTGGGCGATGTGCTGCGCCTTCTGCGGTGTCAGGATCATCTTGTCTTTAATGGAGATGATCATGGCAGCAGCAGTTCAGCATTCAGGCGTTTGGAGTGAGCTCTCCAGGCAAATAGCAGAGACCGTAAAGGCCGTCGAGGGCAGTATCGTGACGGTGCACGGTGGGGGTCGATCGACCGCGAGTGGGGTGATCTGGCGACCTGGGGTGGTTGTGACGGTTCGTCAGGGTCTGCGTCGCAGCGATTCTTTACAGGTCGCGCAACACGGCGACCCAGTGCCAGCGACGCTTGCGGGCACCGATGCCGGTACCGATCTGGCGGTGATTCGCGTCGATAAAAGCTTCGGCAAGGTTGCAGAAACGAGCGGCGCACGACCGGCACAGGTAGGCGAGTTCGTGCTGGCAATCGGCCGCTCTGCGCTGGGCGATGTGTCGGCCAGCGCGGGCATTCTCGCACGCCTCGGCAGCGGTTGGCGGAGCTGGCGCGGAGGAGAGATCGACTCCCTGATGCGGCCTGACCTGCGGCTTTATGTCGGCCAGTCTGGGAGCGCCCTGGTGAACGAAGAGGGCCGGGTGTTGGGCATTAACAGCGCGGCACTGGCGCGTAATGCAGTCATTACGGTTCCGGCGGTAACGATTGATCGTGTGGTCGATGATCTGCTCGAGCGGGGCCATGTGCCGCGGCCGTTTCTGGGGGCGGCGATGCAGGCTGTTCCCGTGCCCGCCGCGGTGCGCACACACTTCGCCGAAAAAGTTGACGAAGCGTTGCTGGTACTGCACCTGGAGCCCAATGCACCCGCAGCTGCCGCAGGGATGCTGGTGGGCGACCTGCTGCTCTCGGTCGACGGCCAATTGGTGCACAACGTACAGGATGTGCAACATCGATTGTTGCGCTTCAAGGTTGGCGACCCGCTGGCCGTGGTGGTGATCCGCGCAGGCGCAACGATGGAACTGACGGTGACGTTGGCGGATCGTGGCTGACGAACCCAAACGCGAGCGGTTGGCGGTGCTGCCCTGCGTCGCATCGATGAGGCACGCCGACCGCTTCACCATACTGCGCGGTGCCGAGGAACTGGTGTGGCTGCCGGTTGCGCTGCCCTCGACTTTGCTGTTTAGGGTGGAGCACGATCACCCCGACGCTATCGTGCTGGCGGCAGAGGACGCATTGCTTTCGCAGGTGAGCCATCGCCGCGGTTTGCGGGAGGTCTTTGCCGACACACCCACGTTGCTGCTGGCGCAGGAACCAGGAGCAGCGATGATGCGGGAAGCTGCGCGCATGAGGATCTATTCTGTGCTGCCGGCGGAGATTACCGTGCCGCAGCTGGTGGCCGCCCTGGCAGCGACGGTGGCCGGTTTTGCCGTCACGCTGCCACAGCCGACTGCAGGCCCGGCCGAGGTTCTGCCGATTAGCGAAGATCTCACCACTCGAGAAGTGGAGGTGTTGCGATTGATGGCGCGGGGGCACAGAAACAAACAGGTCGCCGCTCTGCTGAATATTTCGCAACACACGGCGAAGTATCACGTTAGCGCGGTGATGGCGAAACTCGGCGCACGCACGCGAACAGAAGCGGTGACGATTGGCGTGATGCGCGGCCTGGTAGCGATTTGAGGAGAAGCACATGAGAGATACAGCGATGGTGGGCGGCGAGACCGGGTTCCTGGCAGGCAGGTTGGACGACTCCGATTTACTGGATGGCTATTCGCGCGCGGTAACGCAGGCGGTGGAACGGGTAAGCGGGGCGCTGGTGAAGATTGATGTGCAGAGCCGGCGCCGGGCCAATCGGCCGGGACAGGAAGGGTCAGGATCAGGGTTCGTGTTCACGCCCGACGGCTTGATTCTTACCAATAGCCATGTGGTTCACCAGGCGGTAAAGATCTCACTTACGTTTACCGATGGCAGCCGCAGTGGCGCGGTGCTGATTGGTGAGGACCGGGATACGGATATTGCGGTGCTGCGCACGGAGCACGCGATTTTCGCTCCGGCGGCGTTGGGGATATCGAAACGGCTACGCATAGGGCAGATTGCGATCGCGGTGGGCAATCCGTTTGGTTTTCAGTTTTCAGTAACGGCCGGGGTGGTGAGCGCGTTAGGGCGCAGCATGCGGGCGGCATCGGGCAGGATGATGGAGGAGATTATCCAGACGGATGCGCCGTTGAATCCGGGCAACTCCGGCGGCCCGCTGCTCGACGCAACGGGCTGCGTGATTGGGGTGAACACGGCCACCATCCGGGGTGCACAGGGGCTTTCGTTTGCTGTGGGCATCGATACGGCGAAGTATGTAGTAGCGCAGATTTTGCAGCATGGGCGGGTGCGGCGTAGTTCGATTGGTATTGCGGCGCAGAATGTCCCGATCCCGCGGCGGCTGGTGTATGAGTACAAGCTGGCCTTGCCGTCGGGGGTAATGGCTACCGCGATTGCCGCGGGCGGGGCAGCTGCTGTGGCGGGCATCGAGGAAGGCGACGTGCTGGTGGGTTTTGCGACCCAGCCGGTTGGGGGCATCGATGATCTGCATCGCTTGCTGACGACGGAGCGGGCGGGCAAGCCGCAGAACGCCAGCGTGCTGCGCGGAACCATGCTCAAACACCTGATGATTGTGCCGCGGGAACGGGAGGAGGAAGGCCAGGTGGTATTCTGAGCGGCATGTGGGTTGGGTAGGTTTATGTCTGACAGGGTTGAAGATGCGGAAGTAGAAGAGTCGTTTGGCGCGATATTTTCTGAGTACGAGCAGAGCCATGCGCGCAAAGCAGAAGGCGGCAGCCGGCAGATCGACGCTACGGTTGTGGCCGTCACCGTCGACTCGGTATTGCTCGACATTGGCTACAAGACGGAAGGGGTGCTGCCCCTGGCCCCTTTCGTAAGCGGAAATGAAGCGGTGAAGCCGGGGGACAAGTTTTTGGTATCGGTGAAGGGCCGCAATGCCGAAGGCTACTACGAGCTCACCCGGTTCAAGGTCGAGCAACCCAAAGACTGGTCTGCGCTGGAACAGGCATTTGCCGACAAGGCGCCGATCGCCGGCATTGTAACTGGCGTGGTGAAGGGCGGGCTGAGCGTCGATGTAGGCGTGCGCGCTTTTATGCCCGCGTCGCGCAGCGGTGTCCGGGATGCCGGCGATCTGGAGAAGCTGGTTGGGCAGCAGATTCGCTGCCGGATCATCAAGCTGGACGTAACCGATGAAGACGTCGTGGTCGATCGCCGGGTGCTTACCGAGGAAGAAGATCGTTCGACGAAAGAGCGGCGGTACAGCGAAATCAAAGAGGGCGACCTGATACAGGGCGAGGTGCGCAGCCTCACGGGCTATGGCGCGTTTGTCGATATCGGCGGCGTGGACGCGTTGCTGCATATTGGCGACATCTCGTGGAGCCGCGTCAACAAGGCGGAAGATGTGCTTACTGTCGGCCAGCGGATCGAAGCTAAAGTACTGAAGACGGACGCTGAGAAGCAGCGGATTTCGATTGGCATGAAGCAGCTTCTGGCCCATCCCTGGGATGGCGTGGCCGCACGGTTGAAGACGGGAGACCGGGTGCAGGGCGTGGTGACGCGGGTGACCGACTTTGGCGCGTTCGTCGAGATTGAGCCTGGAGTCGAGGGGTTGATTCATCTGTCGGAAATGTCGTGGGCCAAGAAGGTGCGGAAGCCGAGCGATGTGCTGAAAGCGGGCGACACGGTGGAAGCCGTGGTGCTGGGCGTGAATATGGGCGAACGGCGGCTCTCTCTGGGGCTTAAGCAGACATTGGGCGATCCGTGGGCCGAGGTGGAGCAGAAGTTTCCGGCGGGGTCGGCGGTCGAAGGTCCCATTACCAGCTTTACCAAGTTTGGCGCGTTTGTGCAGGTCGCCGAGGGCGTCGAGGGCATGGTGCATGTGAGCGAGATCACGGCTGACAAGCACATTCATCATCCGCAGGACGTGCTGAAACTGGGTCAGGTGGTGAAGGCGCAGGTGCTCGAAGTAGACAAGGCGAAGCGTCAACTGCGGCTCAGCATGAAGCAGCGAACGTCCGTGAGCGTGGAGGAGTATCTTGCAGAACACGCGCCGGGCAGCACGGTGAGCGGCCGCGTGCTTGAGGTTGCGCAGGGATTGGTGCGGGTGGAACTAGGCGAAGGCATCGAGGGTGCGTATCGTCTGGGCGCGGAGAGTGCAGCGGGGCAAGAGGCGCCGGCTGCGGGGAAGGTTGATCTGTCGGCGCTGAGCTCCATGTTGACGGCACGGTGGAAGGGCGGCCCGAGTAGCGGGCCGGTCAAGCCGGAGGCCATGCAGCCGGGACAGATTCGCAGCTTCCGCGTGAGTGGGGCGGATGCGGATGCCAGGAGGATCGAACTTACGCTGGCCTAGTTACTGACGAAAGCGCCTCATGGGCGGATAATCTCCCACGGTAAGACCTACCATTAAACTCCGGGGAGAAACCGCAGATCTCTCCACTACGCTGCGCTCCGGTCGAGATGACAAATCTGTGGGTTAAAAGATTTGTCATCTCCACCGGAGCGCACCCGAATTCCTGCTTGGCTACCTAAGACAGATCCACGTGTGCGGCTTTCATTAAGGAAAGCCGCATGAGTTTTGCCAGCGCCACCAGCCTCGACAGCAATTCGGGGGAGCGTAGTGGAGAGATCTGCGGTTTCTCCCCGGAGCTTGGTGGTAAGTCTTACCGTGGAGTTAGTTTCGTCCCTCGAAGGCCGGGTTCAGGGGGCTTGGGGTAGGGCGAAGGCGAAGAGATCGCTGCCGGAGGCGATGGCTACGTATTGGTGGCCGCCCACCGCGTAGCTCATGGGAGAAGCGTGCAGGCTTTGCCCGGTGTTGAAGTGCCACAAGGATTTTCCTGTCTTTGCATCGGCAGCTTCGAAGAAGCCCTGGTTATCGCAGAAAAATACCAGGCCGGTCGCTGTGGACATGACTCCGCCAAATCCATAAGAGTCGCCCGATTGCGGGTAACGCCACACAAAGCTCCTGGTTTGCGGATCAAAGGCGAGCAGGACCTGGGAGCTTTTTTCGCTGGGATCACGCCTGGTGCCGGTGGAGTAATACTCCTTACCTTCTTCGAAGCCAGCCTGCTTTCTGGAATAGATGGAACAACTTTCGAGATTCATGAAGTAGAAGAGATGCGTCACCTCGCTGTAGGAGGGGGAATACCAGTTGGTGGCGCCCTCGACTCCGGGGCAGATGAGCGTTCCTTCGGCTGATGGTTTCAGATCGCTGACCACAGGGCGGCCGTTGGCGTCGATTCCCTTCGCCCAGTTCAGCTGCTTGATGAATTGCGTGGCGGAGAGGAATTTTCCGGTCGTGCGATCGAGCACGTAAACGTAACCGTTGCGGTTTGCCTGGATGATGAGCTTTCGCGGCTGGCCCTGATACTGCATGTCGACGAGGACCGGCGTTTCAACGGAGTCGTAGTCATAAAGATCATGGGGCGTGAACTGGAAGTGCCACTTCATCTTGCCGGTGTCGGGATCAATGGCCAGCAGGCACGCGGTGTACAAATCATCGCCGGGACGAACGCTGCCGTCGTAGTCCGGGGACGCATTGCCGGTGCCCCAGTAGAGGGTGTTCGTTTCCTTATCGTAGGTACCCGGCATCCATGCCGTGCCGCCGCCGTGAAGGTAGGTATCGCCGGGCCAACTGGAAGAGCCGGGTTCGCCGGGGGCGGGAATGGTCCACAAGCGCCAGGCCAGCTTGCCGGTGTTGACATCGAAGGCAGCGAGAAAGCCGCGCACGCCGTCGTCACCACCCGAGGTGGCCACTAATACTTTGTCGTGGAGGATGAGCGGAGCGCCGGTCGCGCCGTAGTTCTTGTTCCAATCGGCGTAAGCCACATCCCAGATCAGGTTACCCGATCGGGCATCGAGACAGAGCAAATGAGCGTTGTCTGTTTCCATGAACAGGCGCGTGCCTTGCAGGGCTACGCCACGGTTGATATGACCGGAGGCGTCGTCGATGAGACCGCTCGATACGGGCCGGGCATAGTGCCAGAGGAGCTGCCCGGTTTGCGCGTTGAGAGCGAACGCATCATTCGAACCAGTGAAGTACATGATGCCGTTCACGACCACCGGCGTCGCTTGCAACACGCCTGGGGTTTTGGCGTGGAAGACCCATTGCGCCTGCAAGTGCGCGGCATTTTGCGGGGTGATCTGGGTAAGGCCGCTGAAGCGCCTGCCGGTGTAGTCGCCGTTGTAAGAAGGCCAGTCGTTCTGGATGGCAGCCGAGGATGACTGCGCCGAGGCATGAGGTAGCAACGCACCTGCGCAGATGACAACCGCCAGCAACTGGTCGAGCTTCATTTCGTACCTTCTTCGTCGATGGTAACGAAAACTTCTCCCAAGGCTCCACGATCCGCACCGTTACTGTCGATGACGTGAATAGAAACGCGGTTCACGTTGTTGGCTGCAGGAATGGTTTGGTGGAGGGCGATAAGGTCCTGGGGATGGAGCGCAGCGAGCGATACCTGGCTCACTTGTACACCGCCTTCGTCGTAGAGAAAGGCTTTGAGTTCACCGGGGAAAAAGACGCCAAAGGTGCCGTTGAGTTCGATTTTTCCAGCAGTGCGGTGGGCGGCCAGCGGCTTCCCCACGAGCCCGGCATCGGTCACGGTGGTGAGGTCTGGGGTCAGGCGTGAGGGAAACCAATTGGTGTCGAAGAAGTACGTTTGACCGGGCCCCAGGACGACCATGGGGCTGTTGAGCTCGGCTTCCATGTAGTAGGGCGTTTCGTCGAGCGTCGTGGATGGGAAGTAGGGCATTCCCTTCTCGTTCATCCGCAGGATGGGACCGTTCTTGTAAAAGATGGTCGTGGCTTTGCTGGGATAATCGCCGCCTGCGACGTGGTTGGATTTTTCTACCATGGCGTATTGGGTCGCGCCGTCAATCAAGGCGATCCAGCCAGCGTTTGCATCCAGCCAGACTTCGTTTTCCAGGTACTTCCAGTTGAGACGGAATAGGCCGTTCTTTACGCTGAAAGAGGGGTCGTTGGCCAGACCGTCGCGCACATGGTAGCCGAGCAGATAGCTGGAGTTTGCATTGAGCGGGGTGATCGCCCAGAAATTGTGGTTGTATTCTTTGGGATCGTTCGCGTCGGACAGGTTGTATTGCGAGACCGATTGCACCGACCAGGTGATGGAGTGGCCGGTGTAGTTTTTCGTGATGGCGTGGAAGGAGATTTGCGGGGAGTCGCTGCCGATGCTGATCTCGCGGGTGTATTGCAGGCCGGTGGGTGGATCGGGCGGCCCTTCGAGGCGCACGGTGCAGCGCGCGCCCTGGGCAAGCACGGTGAAGGCATAGGCGCCATCGTCAAGCGCGGTCGACGCTCCCTGCCAGTGCTGCTCATCGTCATTGCCTTCAGGCAAGGGCCAGATTTTGTCACCGCCATAGTTGATCCAGCGGCCGGCAGCTTCGGAGGGGGAAATGTATTTGCCCTTGTAGACGGGGTTTATGAAGAGATAGGGGTGGCCGTTGAAACTGACCTGCATGAGACGGCCACCGAGCTGGGGCACGAAGGTGAGCTGCAGCCAGTCGTTGGACATTTGCTGCGCCTGCCAGCCTTCAAACTGGACAGGCTGAACCTTGCAGGGGGCAGCGTTGGCTAGCGATGACACCAGGGTTAAGGCCAGGATGCCAAGGGTTGTTTTTGTTTTGGAGGTCATGTCTTTCGCGTCCGGATTGGTTAGATTTCCCACATCTCCCGACACAAAACGTCGTGAGATATGGGGCACCCGCTTTTGTTGCGGGTTAGGTTTTTCGGGCCTTCGTTGCCGGGTTAAATTTTCTGGACCTCTCGTTGCTGATTAACTTTTTGGGTCTTTTGTTGCCGGGTTAGGTTTTTCGGGCGTGGCTTAAGAGTTGACGGAGACGTTGGCCGATGATGATTTCTTCTCCGGGCCGCAGGGTCATGGAGACAATTTGCAAGGTGTCGTTCTTTGATTCTCTTTTGGGCCCCGGCTTGCGGGATAATACGTCGCTGGGATTGTCCGCGGACATGACGGCTATGGCCGGCGTGCCCTCCAACAATTCCCTGGCACAGTCGGCGGTAGTGTAATGCCAGGCTTGGTGATCCCAGGAGATGCTGAGGGTCGGACACTGGTTCTCTTCCGGGGTGAAGAGTTTTGTCTCCACGCCAGGAACTGTGCCTACTAACGTTGCAATGCGTTGGACTTGCGCGGTCCATTGCCGGTTGAGTTTGGGCACATCCATCTTTAACCACGCTTCGACTGCAGCCAGGCAGCCCATGATTTCTTCTTTGCCTACCTTCATGGGGCGGCAGACGGCGCCTTCCCACGGATTGCTGTTGGCCAGGGCGGCGTCGATGAGGTCTTTGCGGCCGAGGAGAATGCCGCTCGATTGCGGGCCGCACAAACCCTTGCCTCCGCTGACGGTGTATAGGTCGCAGCCCATTTTCCAGAACAATTGCAGCTTGTCGACGGGCGGGATGCCGTCGGCCGCGTCCATGAAGATGGGCACGTTGTGCGCTTTGGAGGCGGCGATCTCTTTGGCCAGCTGTTCGGGAGAGGAGGTGGTGTAGACCATCACCGTGTTTGGAGTGACGGCGTTGGCGATCTGCTCAGCGGAGTCGACCAGAACGAGCTTGCCCCCGGCCAGGCGGATGGCGCTGTCAAATACACTGCGGCCACCGACCATGATGACTTCATTTTTGAGGCCGTCGGTGTTAGGCAGCTGCCAAACCTTGTCTGGATCGGTGCCGGCAATGCAGCCCGCCGTGGCCACGGCCATGGCGCCGGCGGCGCCGGAGGTGATCATGCCCGACTCCGCGCCGGTAAGTTGGGCGAGACGGCGGCCGGCGGCGATTTGCAGATCGAAGATGTTGACGAAGTGCTGGGCGGCCTCGACTTGCGCCGCGCGCACCTCGGGCAGTTCGAGGCTGGCGCTGAGATAAGTCCAGGTGCCGCGTGCGTTGATGAGGGGCTTTACCCCGAGGCGAGTGTAGATGTTGTCAGTCGAGTTGCGGGCCACTTCAGCCCAGCCCGTGCCCATCGCCTGTTGCCAGCCGACCTGCGCCAACAAAGGGAAGGCCGTGGCCCACTTGATAAATGCTCTGCGTTTCATTTTTTCACCGCGATGAAGGAAATCTGCTCGGCGGCCTCTTCATTGACCTCGAGATTTTGCTGGAGTACGGACCTGGCGGGATAGGGCGACTTGAAGAACTTGCTGTATAGCTGGTCCATCTGGCTCGAGTCTTTCATCTGGCGCAGGTAGACGGTGCTGAACACGACGTTGGAAAAGTCCATGTCGATTTCCTGCAGGCCATCGAGAAGATTGCGCATGGACTGTCGCAGTTGCAGATCGAACAGCGGCGTGACCATTCCCTGATCGGGGATGAATCCGTCTTTGGCGGAGAGATAGAGTGTGTCGCCGTAGAGGATGCCGGGGCTCGCGGTGGGGCTGGGCGGCATGTTGCGCGGACGCACGGCTTTGCGCTTGCTGAGATCCGCACCCGCGATGCAACTGAAGATGATGTGTTTCGCGTTGGGCAGGCCCATGACCTGAATGGTGCCGCGGCCTGGGGTGTTGCCGAATTCAAAGTAGGTTTTGTAGACGGCGCCCATGACGTCGTACTGTCCGCTGGTGGTGAAGTAGGGATTCACCCAAAGAACATTTTTCATGCTCATGTGAGCGGCGCCGAGGACGGTGCTTACGTTGTCGAGGGCTTGCTTGGTTTCTTCAGAGAAATTTGGCCGGAGTCTTCCGGTGAGCGGATCGTGGCCGCCCTGGGCGGAGAGATACAGAATCTCGCCGGCCTGGATCGCGGGGGGATCGAGCTTTGGCCCGTGTGGCCAACCGGCCGGCCAGATTGCCTTGCGTTGCGTGGTATCGGCGACGGCAATGCAATTGATCTCGACCTTCTCTCCGTCCGGGAGCGCGGCCACCGTTAGCACGGTCCGCGCGGGCGGGCTGCCGCCGATCGTCTTCCAATAAACATCATTCATGGCAGCGAGGTTGTGATCGTCGGTGAGATAGACGTTCATCCAGACGACGTTGGCGAAATCCATGCCCGCGCCGCGCAGAACGGACTGGACTTTGTGGAGCGCTTCGTTGACCTGGGCTGCGAAGTCCTGCTGGTCGCTTCCCTGCCCGGATACATAGAGCGTACCGTTCGCCAGAAGACCCGGGCTGTAGTTGGCCGCTTCGCCAGAAGACGCGATGGCTTTGAAGGGGGGCGCCTGCGCGGAGAGTGAGAGCGTGGACGCGAAGAGAGTGATGCAGATCAGATGTTTGATCATTGGTAGGGGATGAAGCCGTGGACGCGGGTGGATATTTTGTAGACGGAAGTGGTCGCTGTTAAGTAGAGGGTTCCGTAGCCGGCGTCACCCCATGCGAGATTAGCGGGTTGCTCGGGCACAACGATTGTGCCTAGATGATGGCCAGATGGATCCCAAACCCAGATGCCTTGGGGGCCGGTCACGTAGAGATTGCCATCGCGGTCGATCCTCATGCCATCCGGCACTCCGTCTTTTTCGCCGCCGGGTTCGACGCCAAAGATGCGTCCGTTGCTGATACGGCCGTTTTGAAAGTCGTAGACGCGGATGTTGCGTTGCTCGGAGTCATCGACGTAGAACTTCTTGCCATCGGGAGAGAAGGCTAACCCGTTGGGGCTGGCGAGCTCCTTGGTGAGCAGATCGAGCCGGCCATCGGCGGCGAGACGATAGACGCCCTGAAAGGGGATTTCCTGTTTCTGGTCCTTGGGTAGATCGGAGGTTGGATCGGTAAAGTAGATCGCGCCATCCGGGCCTAAGACCACGTCGTTGGGGCTGTTGAGGCGCTTTCCCTGGTAGCGATCGATGAGTGTTTGATACTGCTTGCCGTCGGGTGAGAGACGGATGACGGCGCGCAGTACACTGGCGCAATCGAGCAGGCGATGCTGGCGATCGTAGGTGTTGCCGTCGGGATCACCGAGGGAGATGATTTCCTGCTTTTGGCCGGTGACGGTGTTTACTTTGAAGATTTTGTTGAGGGTTTCGTCGCTTACCCAGAGGTAGCCGGACGGGTCCCAGACCGGACCTTCGGTAAAGCCGAAGCCTGAGGCCACCTTGGTGAGTTGGGCTTTGTGGTCGAAGAGGGTCCAGAATTTGGGCTGCAGGCCTTCGAGCGGGGTGGGAGCATTTGCCTGCCCGACAGCGACCACGCTTACGAGCAGTAGCAAAGCGATTGCGAGTTTGCCGGATTTCTTAGTTGTCTTCATCTTCAGACTTTGCGACGTGGGTTGGCGAGCGTTTGGCGTTTTCATCCCCGGTGCGCAGGAGATAGCTGATCAGGTCGTTTACTTCCTGGCTGCTGAGGGTGTTGCCGGACGGCATCAGGGAGCGCGACCCTAAATCTACTTTGGCCAGGTCGGATTTTTTTAGGAAGTGGTAGGACCCGTCGAGGGTCTGGATGGAGAGAGAAAAATTGTCGTTTATTTTGAGCATTCCCGTAATGGTTTGCCCGCTATTCGTTACCACGGTGGTGGCTTTTTTGTCGGCGGACAGGTTGTTTTCGGGGTCGAGAATAACTGCGCGCATCTTCTCGATGGTGGCATCCGATCCATAGAAGGAAAGTTCACTGCCGATAAACCCACCTCTTCCGTTCACCATGTGACAGTCAGCGCAGTGTGCTTTGCCAAAGAAGAGGGCTTCACCCTGGACGGGGTCGCCGGGCAGTTTAACGATGCTTCCTCTACCCTGCAGCGTTCTCAGGTAGCTGACCACGTCTTCGATTTGCGGTGGTGAAAGCGATGAAAAGGCGGGCATACCGGCTCCCGAGATTCCATTCTTGATAATACCGGCCAGGTCGCGGTCGGCAAGATGCTGTACCTCGGGCGCCGTCGCAATGTTTGGCGCATGCTCCCCGCCTCGGCCATCGGCCCCGTGACAACCAGCGCAATTGGAGGCGAAAATAGCTGCCCCCGGGGACTGCGCTCGCAAAGTAACCGCGGAGAGCAGCCCCAGAACGGCAGCAGCGATAGGTAAACGCCTGGTCAGATGCAAGTCCTAGAAGAGAAACTTCAACGCCACTTGCATGATGCGCGGATCATTGGCCGAAGTCACGTAACCGAATCCGCCCTGGCCGGTGTTGTTGACCAGGCCATTCGGATTTCTGAATTGCGTATGGTTGAAGACATTGAAGGCTTCTGCCCGGAATTGCAATTTGGTGGACTCGGTGATGGTGGTGCTCTTCGCCAGCGCCATATCATAATTGTCGAGGCCGGGACCGAAGAAGGATCGCCGCATGGCGTTCCCCACTTGCCCGATTGTTTCGGGGACGAAGTAGTTAGGGTTGAAGTAGGGCAGCCCTTTGCGCGGGTTCTTATTTCCATAAAGAGGGCTGCCATTGTTTGCGTAGCTGGGCACATCTACGTTTGCATTAAACGCGCCCAGCAATGAATTATCGTCGTTCTCGTTGAGAGTGACCGGCTCTCCCTTGGCAAAAGTAGATACACCGGAAAGCTCCCAACCCGCGGTGATGCGCTTGGCAATATCCCCCCCGCCGATGAAGTGATCGAAGGGCAATTGCACGGTGTAGCTGGCAACCAGGGTATGCGGGACGTCAAAGCTGGACAGTGCGCGGGTTTGGCCGGGATTGAACGGATTGGTCGCGTCAAAGGAATCCGAACCGTTATCCAGCGACTTCTCAAAGGTGTATCCAATCAGGAAGTTGAGGTATTTTTCTGTGTGCTCCAGAGTTACCTGCAGCGAGTTAAAGCTGGAGCTGGCCGCCGTCTTCATATACGGATTGCTGTTGAAGTTAATGCCGAATGCCGGCCTGGTTCCGCTCACTGTCTGGCCGGTCGCCGTGGTGTAAACCGTATCTTCGCCGTAGGGGCCGCAAGTTGTCGAACCCGGCGCAACATTGGCTGGGTTACTTAATTGGAGGCATAGCGCCTGATCCCCGGGATTCGACTCCACGAACGTAAGCAGCTGCCTCCCCACTGTGCCGACGTAGTTCACGCTGAGCACGGTTGCGGTTCCTAACTGACGCTGGAGAGAGAGCTCCCATTCCTGAACGTAGGGCATTTTGTTCTTGTAGTAGTAATAGTCAGATCCGCCGATGGGTGTCGCGCCCGCCCAATTGAAACTTGTATCGGGGTTCTTGGGAGACACGTTGGTTGGCGGGAAGACGAAGGGAAATTTCTGTCCCGCTCCCACTCCTGACGGCCGATCGACAAACGGGGTGGCGAGCTCGGTCGAGGAGACGGAATAGTAGTTACCGTAGGGAGCGTCGCCTACTTCGACGAAGCCGGTGGCGTCTTCGATCGAACTGTAGAAGATACCGTAGCCGGCGCGGATGCTGCTTTTTCCAGCACCACCCAGCACTTTCCCAAGAAATCCGTCGGTCGCCTCGGGCGCATAAGCAAAGCCAATTCTAGGAGCGAAGTTGGTGTACTTGGTAGGCCCGAGAGTGCGCGGAATGCCCGGGTCTCCGGGCACCACCAGACCCAGGGGAGCACCGGGGAAAGAGAGTGACTGCTCACCTTGAACCACTGTTTCGAGCTTGTTCTGGGTGTCGTACCACGGCGTAGCTGCTTCCCAACGAAGTCCGTAATTGACGGTGAGGTTGCGGGTCGCACGCCAGCTATCCTGAGCATAGAAACCGTAGTACTTGCTGCGCGAGTCGAGGAGCTGTTGGCTGGCCTGCACAAAGCTCGCCGGCGCGCCGATCAGGAAATCGGCAAAATCCACGCCGGTCTCTGAACCGTTGAAACCAAAGCACCCGTTATAGCAATCGTAATTTCGCTCGTTGATCTGGTTGTAGTGGAGGTTAGTGCCAAACTGCAGCGTGTGCGTGCCCAGGATTTTGGTGACGTTATCGATGATTTGGAAGGTGTTGTTGTATTGCTTCAGTGCATCTTGCGGTAGGCCGGTGGTGAAGTTGTTGAATATGAAATTCGCCACACCCTCGTACGAAGGGTTGACGGGCGAGATGCCGCCGGCGGGGCCCCAGGGAGTAACAAAACCCTGCGAGGCCAGGCTGACGCCCAAACCTTGTCCCGCGGTGGGTTGGCCTGTCTGGTTTACATCGCGCAAGTAAGCGAGACGAAGATCGTTAACGGTCGAGGAGTTAAACGTCGTGGTCAATCCCAAATTAATCATTTGGGTTTTGCCTTTATTAACCGCGGCAAAACCCGGGACCACGACCCCCTGGGTATACGGATTCGTAGTACTGTATTTGTCCAAGAAGTAATAACCGAACACCGCGCCGAATCGCGTAGGAATGTCGATCCGGCCACTCCCTTTATCGTCGGTCAGGTTCTGGTTGAAGCTGGAGACGGAGTAGTTAGGGGTATTGTTGACAACTCCGTTGGCCGCAGGGATGTACTTCAGCGAGTTCGCGGCAACCGGCGACCACGCAGTCTTGGGAATCACAGCATTCGGGAATACGCAGGTTCCAGGGTCTGCACAGCCTGGGGTGTAGTAGTTTTCCCCCTGTGCTACGGGGTATCCCAAAGTCTGGGTAAGCGTTTGTGCCCAGCCGGCGCCGACAACTGTTCCAGTGAGCGAGCCCGCTGAGTCCGAGAGGTCTCCCATGCGGTTCGCATCTGAAGGTACGGGATAACTTTGGGTCGCGCCTAAAATCTGCCGGGTTCCTTGATAATCGGCAAACCAGAAAATCTTGTTCTTGCGGATCGGCCCACCGGCCGTACCGCCGAATTGATTCTGGATAAATACGCCGCGGGTGGGAGCGTAGTAATTTCTTGCATCCAGATCTGTGTTGCGCAGGAAATCAAAAACAGTCCCGTGATACTGATTGCCCCCCGATTTGGTGACCACGTTGATTTGGCCGCCGCTGTAGTTTCCATATTCCGCGTCGAAGTTGTTGGTGATGATACGGAACTGCGCGATGGAATCGAGGTTGGGGATCATCGCGGCACCGTTATGCACCCCTTCTTCTGCGTTGGCTCCGTTAACCATGAATGCGTTGGATCCAGTGCGGCCCCCATTGACGGATTGCTGGCCATTGTCCAGATCGCCCGATACCTGCGTCGCGCCAATGCCCGATGTATCGCTGTCCTGGCTATGGGAATAAGGCGATACGCCGGGCTGCAATTTCAAAAGGTCAATGTAGGAACGCCCGTTCAATGGCACGGCGGTGATCTTGGCGCCATCGATGAGCACGCCATTCTGAGTGCTTTGCGTTTCCACCTGGAGCGCGTCGCTTTTCACGCTGACGGTGTTGGTCACTGCTCCCAGTTCCATCGTGATGTCGATGCGGACGGCGGAGTTGGCATCGATCTTGACCCCGCTTTGTTGGTAATCGCGAAAGCCCGCCTGGCTGGTGGTGATGTTGTAGGTATCTACCTTGAGCGCGGGGAAATTATAGAAACCTTTGGCGTCGGTCACGACGGAGCTCTGCACGTTGGTCGACACGCTGGTAGCAACCACGGTGACGCCCGGGACGACGGCGCCGCTGGGGTCGGTGACCACGCCAGAGATGGAGCCGGTAATGGCTGCCCAGGCGGTAAGGGTTGCGACCAATGCAAGAGCGAACAGGCTAGCGAAAGACACGAATCTGACGAGGCGATTCATGGGACCTGACCTTTTAGATAGGAATTTAGCGGTGCGGGACCCGAAACCAAACGACGATTAAAAAAAGTAAACGATGATAAAAAGAGGTTAATGGCGATGCTGCATGGTGTCAAGAAACACATTGGGCCGGTAAAACACAGCGGGTCCCCCTCCTGCGCTATGCTCGGTGTGGGTGGAATTGTGACCGGGAGAGCTTTTTGAATTTGCACAAAAATGGGGCAGGTTTCCTGCTTCGATTGGCTTTGTTTTCTATGGTGGCGACGATGCCGTGGCTGCCCGCACTTTGCCAGCAAAAGGCCCCCGCGCCGTCGCTGCCTGCGAATCTGGACTCGGTTTTATCCGGCTTCGAG
The DNA here is from genome assembly GCA_963834445.1 of uncultured Acidobacteriaceae bacterium. GTDB lineage: Bacteria > Acidobacteriota > Terriglobia > Terriglobales > Acidobacteriaceae > PALSA-350. The sequence continues at coordinate 1,905,229 of CAWIBU010000003.1, read as the reverse complement.
CTGGACCCCAAGAGCAACTATGGCCTGGTGTACGTGCCGCTCGATAGCTGGGTGTATCCGGCCTTTGAACGGCTTTATTCGCTGGGATATGCTGACTCCGCGTTTCTGGGACTGCGGCCATGGACACGGACCGCCTGCCTGCAAATACTGGCCGAGACCTACACCAAGCTGCAGGACGCTCCGCAGGATGAAGAGGCGTGGAGCATCTTTAAGGCGTTGGCCAAGGAATTCGGGATGGAGGCGGGACCGGCTTCGACGCGCGCCCAGTTGGTGGATGTGTATACCCGAAACATGTACATCAAGGGGCGGCCCATTAATGATTCCTTCCATTTTGGGCAGACGCTCATTAATGACTACGGGCGGCCGTATCAGCAGGGCTTCAACACGATTGATGGTTTTACCGCCCGGGCTGAGGGCTACCACGTTTCGCTGCAGGTGCGCGGTGAGTACCAGCACGCGCCGGGACGCGCGGCTTATCCTGACTCAGTACAGAGCCTGATTTCGGCGGTTGACAGCACGCCGTTCGTGGCTCCTGAGCCAGTGCCGCAAACGAATGTCTTTCGCTTGATCGACGCCAACCTTGGCGTCGAATTAGCGCACCACGAGATCTCAGTGGGCAAAGTGGAAGACTGGTGGGGACCGGCGCAGACGGGTAGCATGGCGCTGAGCAACAACGCCGAACCGATCTATGGCCTGCGTATCAATCGCGTGGTGCCTTTGCGCATTCCATTGCTCTCGGACGTGCTGGGCCCTTTTCGGTATGAGGGCCTGTTTGGTTCACTCAAGGGACACCGCTACCCGAATGCGCCATGGATCCATGCTGAGAAGTTCAGCTTTAAACCGACCAGGAACCTGGAGTTTGGGTTTTCTCGGGTGGTGATCTTTGCCGGAGAAGGCCACGTGCCGCTCACGTTCGGTTCCTTTTGGAATAGCTTCAGCAGCTTCAGCAATGTAAGCGCCGCGCAGAAATTCAGCCGAAATGATCCGGGCTCGCGGCATTCCAGTTTTGATTTCAACTGGAGGCTGCCCTGGATGGAGAAGTGGCTGACGCTGTACTCCGATTCCATCGTGCATGATGATGTGAGCCCGCTGGCTGCGCCACGCCGCGCGGCAGTGACGCCGGGCCTTTACCTGTCGCACTTTCCCGGGCTTCCCCATGTGGATCTGCGGGCTGAGGCAGTGTCCACGGATCCGGTCTCGTCGACGCAAGGCGGCCAGTTCATTTATTACGAGGTTGTGTATCAGGACGGCTATACCAACAAGGGGAACCTGTTCGGAAGCTGGATTGGACGGGAAGGTAAAGGCGGCCAGGCGTGGCTGACCGACTGGCTGAGTCCCAAGGAGTACATCCAACTGGGATATCGCAACGCCAAGGTCTCCAAGACTTTCATCCCGGGTGGTACGACCCAGAATGACTTCAGCATCAAGGCTGTACTTCGCCTGAAAGACGACCTGGAGTTGAATGCTTTTGGGCAGGCTGAGTTCTGGAAGGTGCCGGCACTGGCTTCTGGACCAGAGCATGATTTCACCGGGTCGTTCCAGCTGACTTACTTTCCCAAGCTGAGCTGGCACCGTTAGCCCGGACAACGCTGTTTCCCGGGACTTTCAGCCGTCCCTTCGGGACTCGACTCGAAGTTCGTTCCCGGGTAGCCAGCCGTTTCTTTGCGCGCAGGATTTGGCGAGGCTGACGGCGTACCCTTCCCTGGGCGATGACTTTCGGGAGCGGGTTTTCGGCAGCCCCTAAAGTCCTATATTGCTGAACGCGCTCAGGCGGCTCGGTTTTCTGGCCGCCGCTATACGCACGTGTGTGTCGGGTTCTCCTTAAGGAAAGCCAGGGGAATATGAGGTACCGTCCTCCCAGCACGGGGCAAAAAGGAGTGCCCCATCCAGGACGTGGTTGCGTCGTGGATGGGGCACCGTCAAAGGACCACGGGTACTGCAATGTGCTTCTGCCTGATACCTACTATGGAGTTCCAGTTCCTTGAACGGTCAGCACCGGGATACCGGCATTGAAGGCATTGCTGTTGATGGTGAATTGCTGGCTGGTCGATCCAGGGGAGCTCGGCGTGAATTCGAAGTTCATGGTGCAGGAACCCCCGCCCTGTGCACTGCCTCCGGGAGCGAGAGTCAGGTTATTCGTACAGGTTGAGCTGTTCAGGACGCTGAACGCGGCATTGGACGAGGTTGAGGAGTAATAGGGCGTTCCCACGATTAAAGAGCCGTTGCCTATGTTGGCTACGGTGGCGGTCAGGGGCTGACTTTGGGTTCCTTGGGTGACACTGCCAAAGTTCAGCGCGGCGGTGTTGCCGTTGAGGTACACCAGGTTGTTGCTGGTGCCCGCACCAATGTTGGCGATGACAAAACTCTGTCCACCTGCGGAAATGGCCATCGAGCTGGCGGCTGCCAGCAAAGAGTTATCGAAGGGCAAGGTGTATGGCGTGGGGTTGTTGAGGTAGATAGGGTCCACGGTGATGTGGTTGGTGGTCCCGTCCAGAACATACAGATTGCCGGCAGGATCAAAGGCGAGTCCAGTCGGATTGGTGACGTTGGGCACACCAAACTGGCCGCCCTCGGTCCCATCCGCAGTGAACACGTCCACCTGGCCGGCGCCGGTCGTGTCGCCACCGTCTCCGACGAACACGAAGCCGGTGTAGAAGTTCACTGCCAACGCCTGGGGGAAGACGATCGGCAGAGGCGTGTTCAGCTTGAAGGCTGTTCCTCCCAACGGTATCTTCACCAAATATCCTGGATTGCTAGAGCCGGCACTGAGGCCTCCCGAGCCAGCATCGCCGATGAAGAGGTTGCCCAGGTGATCGACCGTGAGCGCGATCGGATGCTGTATGAGGCTACCGGTATTGACCACGGAGGGCGCCGCCCCCGTGGCTGTGGGTACCTCGACCACCTGACCGGGGTTGGTGCCCCCGAAGTCTGCGATAAACAGATTACCGGCCGCATCCACGGCGAGCGCGCTGGGCGCCACCAGGGTGATGGCTCCGGTCGAAACAGGGGTCAGGTTGCTGCCCCCAAGCCCACCGGTCGAATACACCTTGCCGGCCGCAGTGTCGGCAACGTAAACCGTATTATTGAGGCCGGAGATTGCTACCGCCTGTGGCTGCTGCAACGCACTTGCGGTGGCAGTAGCCGCCAAGGGATAGGTGGCCTGCACCCCGCCAACACCAATCTGGTAGACGGGCACCGAGGCAAGAACCGTGTTGCTGCCGTTGACCAGAATGGCGGAGTCGCGGAGGCCAGGAAAGTGAGGGGTGCCTTCGTAGGTCTGCTCGCAGGTATAGGGCAAGGGAGGCGTCAGGTTGCTGTACGAGCCGTTGACGCATGTGCCACCCGTCTGGGTAAGCTCGGTGCTGGCATCGCCTCCGGTGACGACAGAAAATCCGTTGAGTGTCGCAGGCGCGTTGAATTCAAAGTTGAAGATGATCGGCACTCCTGGATAAGCCGCGCTGGAGTAGCCCATGTTGATGGCGCTGCCAAAGGAGAGCTGGTAGATTCCTCCATCCTGGTTGGAAAGGACGTCCAGGTTACCTTTTGGATCGAACGCCAGCGCGCTGCTGGCTCCGATTCCGGTATTGGGGAGGATATACGGGTTGGCCGGCGAAGCCGCGGGCACCACCACCACCTGCTGCTTTACGGCGCCGTTAAGGGCGGAAAGGATGTAAAGATTGGCGGCCGCGTCTAAAGCCAGGCCAGAGGGCTGGTCGATGACGAAGTTTGGCACAGAGATCGTTGTTGCCGTTCCTGCGGTGAGCGATGCCTTGTAGAGTCCACCGTTGGTGTTTCCGTTGTCAGCGATATAGAGGTTGTTCGATGCGTCTCTGACCAACGCAGCCGGAATAGCGATGGTGGGGATGCCGGTGAAGGTCAGCGGCGTCAGCGTGTTCGCACCCGGAGCGAGGGAATAGATTGCGCCGTTGGCCGCGGTCAGCGGATAGTCGCCGATGAAGAGGGTGCCCGTGTTGTCGACTGTCATGGCAATGGGGTTGGCCAAGGGTGCGCCGGAGAAAACTACCTGGGCGCCGCCGGTGAGGTTGCCGCCATTTGCGGGCATCTCGATGATGCGGCCAAAACTATTTCCATTCGTGCTTGGCGTATCGCCAATGAAGAGGTCCCCCTGGGCATCCAGAGCGATCGCCTGCGGCCCGACCAGAGTGAAGCCGGGCGGATTAAACGCGAAGCTCTGCCCGTTGACCAGCACCACGATTTGATTGTTGTTGGTGTCGGCGATGAAGATGGCGCCGTTGTTGGTGCCGTTGACGGCGAACGCCTGGGGGCCGTTCAAACCGGAATTGAGCGTCTGTTGCGCGTCGGTATAGATCGCCGGCGCTTGTGCCCACGCGCTCGGGACACTGATGGCGAGCGCGAGCAGAGAAAGGCTGGCGGACTTCACGATGGATGTTTTGGGACCTATTTTAGAGATCGATAGCGACATGGGATGGCACTCCTCTACAACTTTTGTTCGCGCACCCCTAGTCTACGGGGAGGCTGATTACTTGCAACCAGTCAAGTTCATTCATCACCACGTAACACGAAAGTTGCAGGTTCAGTGGTGATTGCAAATGAGGCTACACGTTGCTGTCTCAGAATGGAACGCTTTTTGCCAGGGGATGGGCCGGGAGGGTTCTTGGTCTGACGTTCGCATGGCAAAAAGCACGGTGCGCGGGACAAGCCGGGGCCGGCTTGTTGTTTCCAATCAGAGACTTGCGGGGGAAATCGGCCCAAGCACCGAAGTTACGCTTCGGTGTTACCTGTGGGTGGATGAAATTTGGGCACGTGGCAGTGAAATGGGCTTAGCGCTTCAGCAGCGTGGGCTCCGCTGAAATTGACAATATCGGTTACACACTTGCTAAGTGCTTAGAGCGCCACGACCCTATGAATGCAGTCTGCGCGGAAGATGCTGAATTTGCCTTTATCGTAGCCGCCAAAATAGATCAGACCGCCGCGGCCCTCGCCGGTGCAGGTTAAGGCCACCTGGTGGATGGAGCGAACGCCCTGCCGATCTTCATATTCAAGCAGCACCAACGGCTGGCCGGTCATCGGGGTGGACAAACGTAGATCGGCGAACTCGACGACCTTGCCAAGGACCGGATGCAGCGAAGAGGAGGCGGGGGATTGCGGCTCTGGATTCACTTTTCGATTGAAGCAGAAGGAATGTATCTGCTCAAGTGACAGATTACGTTTCCCCCTACAACCTTTGGGTGAGGCAAGGTTGTTTTGTACCACGGGGTGCAATTCTGCATCCTACCGTTACCGGGTTTCGCGATTTTGGTCGCGTGAGGAGAATACTGCATGTTGATAGCGCACGTGAAGGCGCATCTAGTCAGTGGTGAAACCGTGGACCTGCTGCCGGTGCGTCACGAGACAGACGTTAAGAAGGAAGTGAATGGATTGCTCGAAGGGTGGGCGAAGTCAGGATTTCTGATTTGGGAAAAGTTCGTTTACCCATGGCACCAGGTGCAAACGATCGAAGTGCAGGTTGAGAGCTTGTCAAATGCGGAAGCAGCGCAGAGACTGCTGGACCTGCATGGTGCGGACCGCGCGCGCCTGCACGAAGAATTCTGGAAGGGCAGGCGCGAGGTCTAGGCGGCTGCGGAAGGAGTCTGCGCAGGGCAGGAGAAGTGCCTCAGGGCTAAACAGGCTGCGGAAAACTCGGTTCATGAAGGGTACGGGCTTCAGCCCGTACGTAAATACCCAAGATGAGCGGCCTTTAGGCGCTGAGGGCAGCGGACTCGTGCGGAAACCCGGCCCTCAGCGGCTGAAGCCGGGTTATTTTTGCGGTGATTACGTACGGGCTGAAGCCCGTACCCTTCGAGAGCAGTGTTTTTCCGCAACCTGTAAAGCCCGACTTATTTTATTCGTTTACGGCCCGACTACAGTCGTGCCCTGATACAACAAAGAGCTCCGCACGCTCGGAAGCCCGTATCCTACATCGATGGAGTTTTTCCGCAGCCTGTGAAGCGGGCGCCTTTCATCGAATTAGTTTTTCCCAAAAACCCTGAAGCGGGTACCCTCATCGAGGGAGCTTTTCCGCAGCCTGCTCATCTTGTGACCATCGCTCTAAATTCTTTTGCTGCGCGGCGCGGAATTGGAGGCAATCTGTGATGCTGTCGCGAGCCTTGGCGAGAGCGTGTTCAGATGCCGGCACGTTGTGACCGCGAAAGAAATCCGTGACCTGGTTCTCACTGGTTGCGGAGCAGAAGTGTCCGGTCGACGCGACCAGAGAACCGCCGGTCCAGGTGGTGAGCTGAGCCTGCACACGTGGCCAATTTTGCTGCACATACTGCCAGGCATGATCCCGTGTTTGACGATCGGCCATCTCGATTTCCACTAACGACGCGGCGTCCTGGTTCCTGACCCTGGCAGATACTGCGTAATTCAAAGCGCGTGTGACCAGCGTGGGTTCGCGAAAACGCGCCAACGCGCGCAGTGCCAGAGTACGCAGTTGCGGATCAGGATTCGTCTCTGCAGCGTGCTGCACGCGATCGAAAAAGGCGGTGTCACCGTTTTCCGCAGCAATGGTGAGGGCCTCGTTTGCCAGAGTTGCATCGACCGAAGCGGAGTTTTGCAGGTAGCGCTCGGCGATCTGCCTGGCCTGAGCGATGAGGCGTGGATCAGCGCCGGTATCGCCGAGTAATCTGAACAGATTGGCGCGTAAGAGGATCCTGGCTGGAGTATCGTTTGCAGCAGGCACGCCCAGGCGCGCAAGCGCAGGCGCAAAGTTCCTGCGCACCCAGGTGGCAATCGCTGCGTGCTGCTCAGGGGTTGCGGCCACTTGCTGGTCAATGGTTTGTACAGCAGCAGTTATCGTGCTGATCACAAACGGGCTGGCGTCGTCGCGGCCGGCCGACGCGAGGTGCAGGAAATCGTCGACGCCGTTCATGCCGGCGCGGGTCTGCGCCCATTGGCTGCCGAGAAAGGTGATGCGCTCAGGAGGCGTAAGGCTGGTCTCGAACCGGCTCACCAATTGTTGATAGTCCCGGCGGTCGTAATGGCTGCGATAGTAGCCTTTGCCGCCGGCGTTGCCGTAGAAAATCGGAGTAGAGGGCACCGTCAGGCTTTGCGAAGAGGCGCCCAGGATGGGACAGTCGGGTCCGGCGCCGCCAGTTTTCAGGCAGACGGGCAGGAACCAGCTCTGCGCTTTGTCATTTTCGCGGGTTGACTGCGGGTTGAGGAAGAAGCGCTGCTGCTGCACTTCCACTTTGCCGCCATGCACGCCAGCGAACGTCAGGAGCGGCTCCCCGGGCTGGGCCACGAAACTTTCCATGATCTTGTCGACTGGCTTGCCGCTTGATTGCGTCTGCGCGTTCCAGAAATCCTCTGCGGTGGCATTGCCATACAAATGCGCCTGCAGATAGTTGTGAATGCCGGTACGGAAGGTCTGCTCGCCCACGTAATTCTCAGTCATCAGGAGCACGGCGGCGGCTTTGCCGTAGGTGATGCCGTCGAACATCTCGTTGATTTCCTGTGGCGTCTCGGCGCGGGCGCGAATGGTGCGGGTCACGCGGCCGCCATCCAGATCGAGGGTCACATTCAGTTCGGCAGCCTGGCTCTGAGGGATTTGCCACTCCGGCTTCCATGCGGCCAGGGGCTTATTCGACATCCAGGTGGCGAAGCCTTCATTCAGCCAGATATTGTTCCACCATTCGGTGGTGACCATGTCGCCGAACCATTGATGCGCCATTTCGTGCGCCACATCCACGGCGACGTTTTTTTTCGCAGCGAGGGAGGCGGTTTTCTCGTCGACGAGCAGGGCGGTCTCGCGGTAGGTGATGGCCCCGAAGTTCTCCATGGCTCCCGCTTCGAAGTCGGGGATGGCGATCATGTCGAGCTTGGGCATGGGGTATTTGATGCCGAAGTAGGTGTCGTAGTAGTGGAGAAAGAATTCGGCGGCGGAGAGGGCGTAGTGGGCAAACTGGACTTTGCCTGGGGTAGCGCAGGCGCGGATGGGCACCCCGTCACTTTCGCCGGAGAGGCACTGAAAGTCGCCTACCAGAAAGGCGACGAGGTAGGTGGACATTCTGGGCGTGCGGGCAAAGGTGATGGTGTGTTGGGTTGCGCCGGGGCCGGGTTGGTCAGAGACGATGTTGGTGTTGCTGATCGCGGTGTCTCCCTGGGGAACGATGAGGCTGACGTCAAAGGTCGCCTTGTAGGCCGGCTCATCGAAGGAGGGGAAGGCACGACGCGCGTCTGTCGGCTCAAACTGGGTCACGGCGTAATTGCGGGTGGCGGTTTTGGAGAGATAGAAGCCGCGCAGATCCCCGTTGAGGATGCCGTGATAGGCAATCTGCAAGGTGACGGGGCCAGCCGGCAGCTTTTGCGCGAAGTGGAATGTTGCCCGCTGCAAGCCGTTGTCGACTGCTACGACCGCAGGCAATACGTGTCCGCCGGCCTCTGCGGTCACCTTGTCGAAGGTGAGTTGCCAGGCGTTGAGCACGATCGCATCCTCAGGCTGAGAGAGGGTCAGAGCGATGGTTTCCTGACCGGTGAAGGTGGCTGCTTGCAGGTTGGGATCCAGTTGTAAGGTGTAGTGCTGGGGAACGGCGGTGTTGGGGAGACGCTGCGCCGATGCGGTCGCCAGGGATACGAGGACGATGGCGAGGGCCGTCCGGGAAATTCGATTGGCCGAGAACAAAAAAGAGCTCCTAATGTTTCCTTTGCCAGTTTACCGTCAGAGTTCGCGGTAGTTCAGGAGGACCAGGCCGGCGGCAGCCAGGAACAAGGGCCAGAGAAAGCCGGCGATCCTGGAGGCGCGGCTTTGGGGAAGGCGCAGCTCGAGCCAACCGAGCCAACCGGCGGTTGCGCCCAGCAAGGCGATCGGGGTGTGGGTAAGCGACCCAAGCACGTCTTCGGTCATGTCGCTGGGGGCGTGGTTGTGGGTGAGGAGTACGGCTGCCCCCAGCGCACACATCATGGGGAAAATCATAGCCGCCCAACGGGTTCGCAATTTGCCGGCCTGCACCGCACACTCGAACGCAGCGAAACCCAGGATGAGCACAGCGGCGGCGCGATGTTGCAAGACGTCTGGCGCCGCGAAACTTGCCCAGAACGGCCTTGGCCCCAGAGGCCAGTTTTCCGGATCGGCGCGGAGCAGGATGAAAAGGGCCAGGCCGGCGAAGGTGACCGGCCAGAAGCGCGCCCAGCGCATACGGCGAAATCGGCTCAGGAAGGCCAATAGTCCGGCGGCGAATACGATCAGACCGGCCCAATGGTGGTTGTACTCTGACCATTTCCGGTCGGTCTCATCGCTGGCGCCGTTGGCCTGGAACTCCGTTTCCCGGACGGCGGTTTCGATCGAAGTTGGCGGAGTGAGCTGCGCGGCGGTGGGACTTTTGAGGCGCGGAGATTGTGGACGCATACGCGCAACAATCACTGGGAGCGAGACCTGATCGGTGACGTCGACCGCGGGCGGCTGTGAGGACATGGAAGCAGCAGCCAGGATGGCGGTGAATCCCAAGCCGACCTCAGCTTCGGCGAAACGTCTAAGCCGCGCGAGCAGAGGCTGCGGATCGGTGTTCAAGCGTCGCACCACCATCCAGTTGCCGGCGCCCATGACGAGCATCACCAGCAGGAGGTAGATTTTGGCGAGTAAGAGGACGCCATAGCTAGTGCCGTAGAGTCCGTTCCAGGTACCGACGTAGAACCACGCCATGCAGATGCCGGCGAGAACGAGGACGACGACGCTCACCACAGCCATCGAGGAGTAGCGCCTGGTCATGGAGCGTGCTTCCTTCACGGTCTCGGCACGACCCAAGGCCATGAGCAGAAAGGGCATGGCGCCGATCCAGGCAGCGGTTCCCAGATGGTGAGCCGCGGTTGCCACCCCCAACAGGAAACGGTGATCCAGACGTGCGGCGGCATGGCTGGTGGAAACGGTGGCGACCAGCAGCAGGAGGGTGAGCGGGATCATAGTGAGGATGGCAGGACGCGTCTTCGCTCGGGCACAGACCCACAAGAGGAAAGCCAACAGGGCCGCGCCCAAGCCGGCCATAAAGATTTTTGTGGTGATGAGATCACGGACATGCAGGTCAGTGTCGCCGAGTAAGGAGGCTGAGGCGAGAACGACTGTTATCACCTCAGACAGGGTGAGAGCCAGGGCCGCCCAGCCGATGCCTCGCAGGCAGAAGAACTGCACCGTCACGCTGGCTTGCGCGGGACGCGCGATCAAGAACAGATAAATGATGCCGCCGAGCAGCAAGGCCTCAAAGGACAAATTGAGGGCACGCAGTAATGTGCTCAGCAGATCGATGTCTCGCAGCAGCCAGATCAATGGGTTATCTCAGATGGAAAGTTGCAGGGAGGGTGGACTGCAGGTCCAGCCTCAGCTAACCCACCGTTTGTGGGCTGGTTGAGTTTTCCCCGGTTGGTGCAGCTTACTGCACCTGGAACGGAACTTCGCCCCTCGTGATGTGACCGTCGCTGGACAAGACTTGCCAGCGGAGCACGTAGGCCCCTTTCATCAGGCCATGCTCGGTGGCCGAGACGACGTCGGGGAGAGGCTGGGTGAGGCCGCCCATCCTTTCTATCTTGCCATCCGGTTTGAGAAGGCTCAGGGCGGAGTGGGCTCCGTCGACCCGCGAATTGTACTTGAGACTGAACGTGATGTCGGGGCCACTCACGGTCGCGTTTTTTTGCGGTGTGGAACTAACCAGTACGGCATGGGCAAGTGCCATCTGCGGAGTGACGGCCATCAACACCGCGATGAGAAAAACTGCCAAGCGTTGCATTCAATAACCTCTGGTGGATTGTAAACAGGTGAATTGATCGTGCCGCAGTGCTAAACAGGCTGCGGAAAAACTGGGCTCGTGAAGGGTACGGGCTGCCTCGCCGCAGCGAGCTTTAGCCCGTACATAATGAAACAAGAATGGATCGGCCGCTGAGGGCCAGGTTTCCGCATGATTCCGCCGCCCTCAGCGCCTAAAGGCGACTCAGCTTGGGTATTTACGTATGTACGGGCTGAAGCCCGTACCCTTCGCGGGCTGATGCCCGTACCCTTCGCGAACCGAGTTTTTACACACACTCTAAAGCCCAAGTATTTTCAATGGTATACGGCCCGACTCCAGTCAGCCCCTGTTACCGTCCACTAGATCGCCTTGGTTGCCAGTTGTACAGATTGCGCACGCTCGGAGAGGCCGCCTATCTCTGCGGCACGGGCTTCGGCGTAGGCTGCGGCGCCCATCAGAGCGGCGCGGCTTTCCAGAATGAGACGCACGGGCGTCTGCACCAGAAGATCACTGAGCCGGCCCTTGTCGGTGAAGGCTTTCATGAAAGTGCCGTCCTGCATTTTCTTTAGCAGCTTGGGCGCGATGCCCCCGCCTACATACATGCCGCCTACCGCGAGGATTTTCAACGCCAGATTGCCAGCTTCGGCGCCGTACGCGGAGACGAAAATATTCAGCGCCTGGACACACAGTTCACTGGCGCCCGACTCACCCAACTCGCCGATGACCGCATTGGGATCCTCGTCACGCATGCGATCTTTCAACCAGGCTGGCTCTTCCAATCCTTTCACGTCGCGGCAGAAGGCGTAGACATTGGCGAGGCCAATACCGGAAATGACGCGCTCGGAGCTCACTCGGCCGTTCAGAGTTTTTTGCAAATAGCGCAACAACTCAATCTCGTCTTCGTTACGCGCGGCAAAATCGCTATGGCCGCCCTCAGAGGCCATGGGTAGGTGGGTACGGCCGTTCCACACCAGAATGGCCTCGCCGAGGCCAGTGCCGGCAGCAATCAGGCCACGATTCCCTTCCGCGTCCGGGGCACCCTTACTGAGAACCAATATCTGGTCTGGCGATAGCTCAGGAACGCCATATCCATTGGCCTCAAGATCGTTGATCAAAAAGACGTGCTCGATCTTCAGGTCGATCGCCAACTGGCTCGCGTCCAGTTGCCAGGGGAGGTTGGTCAATTTGAGACGCCCGTGGCGCACCGGACCGGGTACTCCGAAGCAGGCGGCCAGCACGTCGACGCGTTGGCCGAGGGATTGTCTGCATTCTTCGAGGAAGGCCTCCACCACCTGCACCAGGCCGGGAAACTCCTTGGCGTGAAACTTGTGATCGAATACAGTCAGCAATTGCCCTTGCTCAAACTTGCATAAGGCAAGATGTACTTTGGTGCCGCCAACGTCCCCTGCCAGAATCATCTTGCGATCTCCAATCTGCCCTGGCCCTCCGCCCCGATTGGGGGCAAAGCGGCGGCAGCGGCAGAGTCCAGCATCAGTGTAATGCGGCGGCTGGCCGGCCGTATCAACTGCGAGGGATAGGTTTCGGGATCGTAGGGGCCAAGGAATACCTGTTTCAGGGCCTCCACTTTGTCGGCGCCTTCAATCAAAAAGAATACGTCGCGGGCGCGGTTGATGACCGGCCAGGTGAGCGTAACCCGCCAGGTCTCCTTCTGGAGAACGTGGTTGGCAATGGCAATACGCATCATCTCGTGCAACCCCTCGGTGTGGGGGAAGAGCGATGCGGTGTGGCCATCGGGGCCCATGCCCAGGGCGACCAGATCGAAAATCGGCATTTCGGCGCCTTCCAGGCGGAAACTTTGGCGGATATCGAATTCGTATTCCGACGCTGCCTGCTGGGGGTCGAGCTCGCCTTTGATACGAAAGATCTGATTTGGGTTCAGGGGAACATGGTCGAGCATCGCCTCACGGGTCATGCGGTAATTGCTGTCTGGCTGGTCGGGGGCGACGCAGCGTTCGTCGACCCAATAGAGTTCCAGCTTTTCCCAGGGAATCTGCTCGCGGTAATCGGCGCTGGTATCCGCCAGGAGTTCAAAGGCTCGCTTGGGGGTGTTGCCGCCGGAGATGGCGATGCGCGCCTTGCCGCGTGCGGCAGCCGCCGCACGGATCGCATCGACGAAATACTGGGCCGCGCGCCGGCTTACCGCTTCCGCGGTGGCATCCACGTGATAGAGGACTTCGATGGTGGCAGCCATTAGAGTTTGTGCCAGGCACGCCCATCGCGCGCCAGTAGCTCGTCGCCTGATTCGGGTCCCCAGGTGCCGCTGGCATAGTTGGGAAAGCCTTTGGGCTTGGTGTTTGCCCATTTCTCGAGAATGGGGGTGAGCAACGACCAGGTGGCTTCTACGCCGTCGCGGTGAGCAAACAGCGTGGCGTCGCCGAACATGGCGTCGAGCAAGAGACGCTCGTAGCCGTTGGCGGAAGACTTGCCGAACGCCTCGGCGTAGGTGAAGTTCATGTTGACCGGGCAGACTTCCATATTCGGACTGGGCACCTTGGCGCCGAAGCGGAGGGAGATACCTTCATCAGGTTGAATGCGCATGGTGATGAGATTGGGCTGCAGGTCTTTACAAGAGCCGGACTGATTCTTGAACAACAACTGCGGAGGTTGCTTGAACTGGATGGTGATCTCAGTGGCCCGTTTGCCCAGCCGCTTGCCGGCTCGGAGATAGAAGGGCACCCCGGCCCAGCGCCAATTCTCGATGCCAATTTTGAGGGCGGCGTAGGTCTCGGTGCCGGAGTTGGGGTCGACACGGTCTTCCTGGCGGTACCCTTTCACTTCCTTACCCTCGACCGTACCCGGTCCATATTGGCCGCGCACCGCATCCATGGCATGGATGGGCGTGATGGAACGCCATACCTTAACCTTCTCGCGGCGCATTGATTCCGCCTCGAAGGAGACGGGCGGTTCCATGGCGACGAAGGACAATAATTCCATCACATGGTTTTGCACTACGTCGCGGAGCGCGCCGGCCTTCTCGTAGAATGGGCCGCGGCCTTCGATGCCGATATCTTCGGCCGCGGTAATTTGTACGTGATCGACAAAGTTACGATTCCACACGGGCTCGAAGATGCCGTTGGCGAAACGGAAAACCAGGATATTTTGAACCGTTTCTTTGCCCAGATAGTGATCGATACGGAAGATCTGGTCTTCGGCAAAGACCCGGTTCACGTCGTCGTTCAGTGCGCGCGCGGAAGCCAGGTCATGACCGAAGGGTTTTTCGATGATGGTATGCACAGAGCCCTTCTGGGGCTTGGCCATGCCATGGGCGCCGAGCTGCTCGATGATGTCGGCAAAGTATTCCGGGGCGGTCGCGAGATAGAAAAGCCTGTTTCCCTGGGTCCCTTTGCTTTTGTCGATGTCTTCGAGCAGGCTCTTTAGTTTTCCGTAGCCTTCCGGGTCATCGAAGTTCATGGCGTGATAGGTGACTTTTTCCATGAAGCTGTCGAGTTTTTTGTCGCCCTCTTTCACCCCGCCGAACTGGAGAATGCCTTCGCGCATATCTTTTGCGAATTCATCCTGGAGCGGGCGGCGGGCCACGCCGACAACGGAGAATTTTTCAGGCAACAGGCTGGATTGTTCCAGGTGGAAGAGTGCGGGGAGGAGCTTGCGCTTGGTCAAATCGCCGGAGGCGCCGAAGATGACGACGACGCAAGGCTCTGGAATGCGCTCGGCGCTTTGGGCCGCTTTCAGATCTTCGGGAGAAAACTTTACTTCCATGGTTGCCATGGGTTCTGCTCCTTGCTTGGTTTCGTTAGGTCGTTAGGAAGGCGTGGAGGCCTAACTGATCCAGTGCCTGCGCGCATTGTGCTTCATCCTGATAGCGGATGGCGTGAATCCCCAGGGCTTGTGCGGCGTCACAGTTCTGTTGCCGGTCGTCGATGAGCGCGAGTTCCGCCGGGTCGCGCTGCAAGACGTCGAGCGCGAGCTGGAACATCTTGGCATCCGGCTTGCGCAGTCCCACGTAGCAGGAGCTGAGGAACGCATCGAAATACCGGTGCAGGCCGAAATGCTCGATGCGGTAGTCGTTAAGTTCGCGTGCTTCGTTGTTGAGCATCACCAAGCCTACCCCCTCAGATGCGGCAAGCTCCTGAAGGATTCGCATGGCGGTGTTGGGTAGCAGGACGGAGCGTTCTTTCATTTGCTGCAGAAAGGCATCTGGGGTGAAGGGGCGTGGTTCGTAGAAGACCGTCTTCTGGAGATACTGGTCGGCAGTGATCCAGCCTTTTTCCCAGGGATCGGTGACGAGTTCATGGAGATGTTCGAAGGCGACGGGGTCGAGCGAAAACTGATCGAGGACGGCAGCGCGTTCGATGTGGTCCCAGCCATTGGTGAGGAGAACGCCGCCTACGTCCCAAAGAATGGTGGTGATCTCTGCCATGCCGGCCTCGAACGTCAGTAAAACAGGGACGGTTGCCCCACGTTCGCCTTAGCGTACGTGGGACGAAGATGATTTTTTTCCATTGCTTTTCAGAGCCGGCTAAGTTTTGAAGTTCAAGCAAAAACAATGGAGGGCTTCGCCCTACTTTTTCGGCCCACGTACGCTCAGGCGAAGGTGGGGCACCCGTCCCTTACCTGGACACCGGCTTTACTTCAGAGACGTCCCTTACCCGGACACCGGCGTTACGACTTGGCGGCTGCGACTGCGGGCCTTACGCGGTCGAGCAATGCTTTGGCGCGTTTGACTATGTTTTCCGGGCTGAAGCCTAGTTCTTCCAGTGCTTTGGTGCCCAGGGCCGAGGCGCCGAAGCGTTCCAGGCCGATGACGTCCCCGTGGCGACCGACGTATTTCCACCAGGGCATCGGGGCAGCGGCTTCGACGGCCAGAGCGGGCAGATGGTCGGGGAAGATTTGCTGTTTGTAGGCATCCGTCTGCTCCTCAAAGATGCGGAAGCTGGGCATGGAAACGACGCGGGCGGAAATGCCTTCCTTCTTCAAATCTGCGGCAGCCTGCAGGACGGGCCAGACCTCGGCTCCGGCCGCGACCAGCAGTATGTCGGGCGCAGTGCCGCCGTCCTGAAGAATGTAGGCGCCCTTGCGTACTCCTTCGGCGACTTTGTATTTATCCGGATCCAGGATGGGCAGATTCTGCCGGGAAAGAGCCATGAACGCGGGCTGCTTTCTTTCGAGAGCGAGTCGCCAGACGGCGCTGGTTTCGTTGGCGTCGGCTGGGCGAAAGTCGGTCAGATGGGGCATCGCGCGCAGCATGGCGAGTTGCTCGATGGGTTGGTGGGTCGGTCCGTCTTCGCCGAGCGCGATGGAATCGTGGGTGAAAACAAAGAGGGAATGCGCGTGCATCAGGGCAGCCAGCCGAATGGCCGGCTTACAGTAATCGGCGAAGCAGAAGAAGGTCGATCCATACGGGATCAAGCCGCCATGGACTGCCATTCCGTTGACCGCGGCACACATGCCAAACTCGCGCACACCGAAGAAGATGTTGCGGCCGGCAGGATCGAGATGGAAGTTGCCGCCGGTTTTCAGGATGGTCTTGGTGGAGGTGGTGAGATCAGCGGCTCCGCCTATGAGCTCGGGCACTGCCTGGGCAATGGCGTCCATGATTT
Organism: uncultured Acidobacteriaceae bacterium; assembly: GCA_963834445.1. Lineage (GTDB taxonomy): Bacteria > Acidobacteriota > Terriglobia > Terriglobales > Acidobacteriaceae > PALSA-350. Next base: position 1,888,917 of record CAWIBU010000003.1, on the reverse strand, counting down.
CGCCGCCTGCGCTGCGGGTAGCAATTGGCTTGGCATCGGCCTTGAAAACGGGCAGACTCTTTTCCCAGCCGGGAGCCAAAACGCCAGACTGCACACGTTCGAACTCAGCAGCCAAATCCGGGTTCGCTTTCTTGTAGGCCGCGTAAAGGTCGTTCCACTCCTGCTCGTACTTCTTGCCTTTGTCCACGGCCTGCAGCCAGTTGGCTTTGGCCTCATCGGGGACATAGAACGTTTTGTCTTCGGGCCAGTTCAGTTTCTTTTTGGTGGCTTTCACGGCTTCGGCGCCGAGTGCCTCGCCGTGGGCTTTGTTGGTGCCGGCCTTGGGACTGCCGTAGCCGATCACGGTGCGCACGCGAATGAGCGATGGCTTGTCCGTGATGCTCTGGGCGATCTTGATGGCCTGAGAGATAGCATCCAGATCGTTGCCGTTGTCGACCATCTGCACATGCCAGTGATAAGCCTCAAAACGCTCGGTCACATCTTCTGTGAAGGAGAGCTCGGTGGGGCCATCGAGCGAGATCAGGTTGTCGTCATACAGGTAGATCATCTTGCCCAGGCGAAGCGTGCCGGCGAGCGAAGCCGCTTCGTGGGACACCCCCTCCATCAGATCTCCATCGCCGCACATGACATAGGTGAAGTGATCGACGATGTTAAAGCCGGGGCGGTTGTAGCGGGCCGCGAGATGGGCTTCCGCCATGGCCATACCAACGCCCATGGCAAAACCCTGACCCAGCGGGCCGGTGGTGACTTCTACGCCGTCGGTGTCGCCATACTCAGGATGGCCGGGCGTGATGGAACCCCATTGCCGGAATTGCTCAAGATCTTCAATGCCGACCTTGTATCCGGTCAGATGCAGCACCGAGTAAAGCATGGCCGACGCGTGGCCGTTGGACAGCACGAAGCGATCGCGGTTGCTCCATTTGGAGTTCGCGGGGTTGTGACGCATGAACTCGTGAAAGAGCAGGTACGTCATGGGAGAATCGCCCAGCGGCGCCCCCGGATGCCCGCTGTTCGCCTTCTCTACGGCATCTACGGCGAGAAACCGCAATGCATTGATCGACAACTCATCCAGTTCGCTCATAACCTTCTCACCCTTCCTTTCGAGGATACTTCATCTGATGCTGGAGAATTCAAGCGGCGTCGAGTTCTACCTCAAAATTGCGACCCTCCCAGTGGTCTCTCCAGGCCAGCGTGAACACCAACCTGCCGGCTTTGCCGGCCTCGGTTTCGAGGTCGGCGAAGTGTCCGGCATAGCCCACGGTACGGCTCTCGATTCGGCGCACGGTTTGCCAGTCGTCCAGAGACCAGACCACGCAAAAGTGGTCGTCCGCCAAAACGCGCAGCTTTTTTCCAGCGACCATGGTCTGCACTTGGCGGTTGAGCCGGAAGACCTCGATGGTAGCTGGCCGTTTGGCTGGCCCATAACGCTCCTCGACGATAGAGATGCGATCGAAGATTTTGCCGTCAGTGACTGAGCGCAGGAGTTTTATGTATTCTGCGTGGGCCCATACCAGGGGCATGGCGGCTCCGGTGAACCGGCCCAACCGCAAACCGAGCTCGGGGATATCGGGCGCATCCCAAATTTGCTCAGGCAGCATGCCGCCGCGCGAGCTGAAGCCCTCAATGGCTCGAATATAGGGCTTTACGTCATGCCCCGCGGCCAGCTCGTAGTGCCCGCGCTCACCGGTCAACAGCGGCCAGGCGCGGCCCTGCCCCCAGCCGAGGAAGGGGCCGCCGTCGTGACGCTGGCCGTAGCCGTCGTGGTTGTAGCGCCTCCAGCAAGGGCCGACGGGGGTCTCCACTTTAAGCGTGTGGTCGATCACCTTGAGGGAGTCGATGACCAGCGGATCGTCGGCAGGGCGCACACCGTAGCGCACCAGTTCCAGGAAGCCGGCGTCGACCACGTTGCGGGCTTCAAAGTCGGTTTGTTCCCCGGGCCCCCGGTTGTTGATGCGGACTATTTGCCAGTCGCAGCCTTCGTGGGCATAGGGGTCGCCGCACTGGGGCGGGCGAATGCGCATGTAGTGCCGCTTGACGCCAGGTAACAGGGTGCCGTCGTCTGTGACCGTCCAGTCTTCGAGATGGGATTCAATCCAGTCCGCATGCTCTTCGAGGAACTGGGCCAGCTCGGTCGCTCCGTTGTCGCGGGCGATATCAGCAGCGCAGATCAGGCCGCAGATCAGGGCCGCCAGGGTGGAGGGAGAATAGCCGGCAGCCTCTTCCCAACGCTCCTGCTGGGTGACCGGGGACAGACGGACCAGGAAGCCGGCAGCGCGCTCCACGAAAGGAAAAACGTCAAAGCTTCCCAGCCCCTTCAGCTTCCATAAGCGCCAGGCGAGAATGATGGGGAAGGCGACTTCATCGAGTTGAATGCCGCTCCAGTAGGGCGTGCCATTGATCCAGAAATTCTGCGCGAAGCTGCCATCGGGCCTCTGGGTGCAGGCCAGGTAGACCAGGGCGCGGCGGGCGGTATCGACGCGGCCGCATGCGAGCAAAGCGGTTGCGCTCTGCACCATGTCGCGGGTCCAGACAAGGTGGTAGCCTCCGAGATCGTCGTCGCCTTTAAATTCGCCCCATGGGATCGAGGCGGAGGCGATGAAGGCGCCGGAATAGTACTTGTCTTCATGAGTCAGAATGATGTTTTGGCTCACTTGCAGGAGGCGTCCAGCATCCTGCGCGGCGACCTGGAGATGGTCGGGCGTATCCGCACGATGCCATTGCTCGATGAAGCGCGCCAGGCTCTCGTCGAAGGGCGTGGTCACGGAAGCCAACGCCGTGGTCAAAGCGGAATGGTGGCCTTCCCCCAGCGAGATGGCGACCACAAACTCGCGGTGGAGGCTCAAGTCGATTTCGCCGGTAATGGCGATATTGCCGTTGAGCGCGCACCCGAATTCCCAATCCATGTGGAAGTTGTCCATCAGGTCTTGCCAGCCGTCGCTCGCGCCCACGTAGCCGCAGCTGGCGCGACTGAAGCCGCAGTTGGCGGCCATGACCAGCGAAATACCGTTCTTCCAGGCCACGGCGACTCGCTTACCGGCGAGGTCGAGAATGGCTCCCGAATTGTCTGCACCGCCAACATCGATATGCGGCGCGAGCAGCGCGTAGGCCTTCATGCGCCGGAGCAGCCGCTCGTCGCCTTCGACCCGTACGCGCATGAGCACGACCGGATGGTGAGGATCGGCGATGACTTCTTTAATGATTTTGTAGCGGCCTTCGCGATCTGAATTGGTGAGCCGAACAGCGGCCGCAGCCGCGTCGATGTACTCGAAGGTTCGCTCCAGATCGCGCTTCTCTTCGTGGACGAAGGTCTCGCCATCGGTGAGCAGGAATTCCATATCCCGTGTTTGCGGACGATCGATGGTGGGGTAGTAGATTTCGTTCAGGATGCCATGGGAGATGGTGTACCAGATGCGGCTGGCTGCGGAGTAGGCCATGCCTACCGCGTCTTTTCTGCTGGAAGTCCACCGCGGTTCGGCTCCGGGTGCTCCGAAAGCGTGGCCTTGTGCTTCAATCCAGCGGTAGCCGGATGGTTTATCGCTCATTGCTTTGCTTGCCTCATGGTTCTCCTATGCTCCATTACCACTGACGGATGGATGCTTTTGAAGTTACAAAGGACTTGAAAATAGGCGGGATTAGCTATCCCACTCAAGCCAAAACAGGCTTGAATGGGCCACCCGCTCTATGTGACTGGCCGAGTATTGAATGCCCCTGAGGCGGTTAGAGTACCTGGGTGTTGGCGTCGGGATCGGGGTGGAAGGCTACTTCTCGCATTGCGTGGGCAATTTCTCGATTCTTCATGAAGCACTCCCAGACAAAACCGCTGCGCAGATTTTCCGCCATGAGCAGCCCTATCCCAACATCGATGCCGATCACATCTTCGCCGTACCAGCCGGCCTTTGGTTGGAAGGCGTCGGCGAATCCATAGCGCCCGTAAAGCTTCTCACCATATCGTTCGCGCATGGTTAACAGGACGTGAGAACACTCCGCCGGCAGAAAGACGAGAGAGCCGGCGGCGGCGCAAGGGACCAGGGTTCCATCGAGCGGGCCGATGGAGGGTGGCCCACCCCAGACGCGGTAGCCCTGACGGGAGTCGGAGGCGGAAATTCCCCACATATCCTGGTCGATCCAGGCATATTTCTGGCCCTGAACGAGACACCATAGCTGATGCGCGCGGGTGGCGGCGATGGAGTTGGTGAAGTAGTTGGCGTGGCGGTCGCGCAGGTTTCGGTAATCGCACCAGGCCTGCGGATACTGGTGGATGAAGAGGGGTGCGTTGCCGCTGATGTAGTCGATGCCGCCGTAGGAGACGACGGGCCGCTGCACCGCATCCCAGGCCTCGGCGGGGACGGGGTGGGTGGGCGAGCCGACGGCCAGCAGATACATGGTCGTGAGCTCGGAATAAATATCCCAACGGTTCTTGAGGAAGCCCTGATCGGGCAGCCAGCCCATGGAGAGGGTTGTGCCCCCATTCATCATCCACTGCCAGTTGATGCGGCGGTAGAAGGTGGTGGCCAGAGCTTCGATGCGGGGATTGCCGGTGAAGTACTGCCGGCAGTGCAGCACCCCACAAAGGAGAAGAGCGGTATCGATCGAGGACAACTCGCTGCCGAACAGGCGCTGCCCGCTATCGATGTCGATGAAGTGGTAAAGGAAGCCATGCTCGTGGGGACACTCTTCGAGCAGGAAGGCCAGGGTCTTTTCTACCCGCTGCTCACAGTCGAGCGGGCGGAGGTAGTTGTATTTGGCGGCGATGCACAAAGCGCTCAAACCAAAGCCGGTTGCGGCGATGCTGGCGACCCGGCTCAGGGATCGACCTTCGACCGGGGCCCGATCGCGCACCAGGCCGCTGCGGGGGCTGGCCTCGTTGAAGAAAAAGTCGCAGTTGCGGCCCATCATGTCGTCGAGCATGGCGTCCGCGATTTTGGACACCTGGGTAAGGGGACGGTTGATGAAGACGCCGGGTGGGTGGGCGTACTGCTCGGCTGCCTGGGTCTCCGTTTTGGGCGTGTTGGCATTCGGCGGAGGCGCCGACTGATTTTGCAGCCCCTCGCCGACCGCGATGCCTGGCGCACCCAGGGCAAGCGCTCCAGTGGCGCCCGCCTGGCGCAAGAGCTGCCTGCGGGTTATCCGGTTCCCAGTCAATGATCTCTCAGCCCAAAAAGAACACTTCTTCGCCTGAACACAGCGATACGACGCGTCTAGCCTGAGTGTAAACCGGGGATTCGGGATCGATATCACCATAAGGGGTGAGGGGACCGGATGGTTAATGGGGCGATCGATTCATCATTACAGATTTATAATTACAATCACGGGGTGATTGCCTTCCGATGCGAGTGGGATGAGGCGAAGGATCTATCCAATCAGCGCAAGCACGGCGTTAGCTTTGAAGAGGCCAGCAAGGTTTTTTATGATCCTCTACATATTTCGGTGAAGGAGCGATCGCAGGACGGTGAACAGCGCTGGCAAACCTACGGCAGAGTTGCTGGACTACTTTTAATGATGGTGGCCCACACGATCCAGGAACGCCAGGAGAATGGAACCTGGCTTGAGGTCGTTCGGATCATCTCAGCTCGAAACGCAACGCACAAAGAGAGGCGACGCTATGAAGAAGAAACTAGTTAGCTTCACTCGTGAAACCTTGCCGGCGATCACTGAGGGTCGGCTAGCGCAGATGAAGGCGATGGCAGCTCGCCCTGATAGCGAGATCGATACCAGCGACATTCCGGTGATGAGTGACGAGGAGTGGGCGAGTGCCACGAAATACAAAGGGCGCTTTTATCGTCCGGTCAAACAGCAGGTAACAGCACGCCTCGATGCGGACGTGCTGGCATGGCTTAAGAAAGAGGGAAGGGGTTACCAGTCCCGCATGAACGAAATTTTGCGGCGCGAGATGTTGGCGTCGCTCAGAGCGACGGTAGGCAAATCGACCACAGGAAAGTCAGCCACCAGATAGCTTTAATACGCGAGTCCTGACCTGCCCAAGTTGCATCCGATAGCATGAAGGGGCAGTATTGGTGAGGGTAATCAGGCGCAGCCGTTGCGCCCAGTTGGTTTTGCCCGCTGAAGTTTGCCCTAAAACCGCAGCTGCCCTGATCCGGGCAAGATGTTCCGAAACGCATCCCGGGTGTGGATGCAGGATCAAACCAAAGAATTGAAACAGGAGGATATTTTGGCTTACGAATTGCCACCGCTTCCCTACGACTACGCCGCGCTTGAACCGACCATCGATACCGAAACGATGAAGCTTCATCACGACAAGCATCACGCCGCCTACGTCAATAACCTGAACGGCGCTATTGAAAAACATCCTGAACTGGGCAAGCATTCGCCGGAGGATTTACTACGCAACCTGAGCACCATTCCTGAAGACATTCGCGCCGTCGTGCGCAATAACGGCGGCGGGCATGTGAATCACACCATGTTCTGGACCATCATGAAGCCCGGTGGCGGCGGTGAGCCGACGGGCAAGATTGCGGATCAGATTAAGAAAGACTTTGGCAGCTTTGCGGATTTCAAGAAGCTGTTCAACGAGACCACGGCGAAACAGTTTGGCTCCGGGTGGGGTTGGCTGGTTTATGAGGGCGGCAAGCTGAAGGTGGTGACGACGCCGAATCAGGACAACCCGATCTCGCAGGGGTTGTACGCCATTCTGGGAAATGATGTCTGGGAACATGCTTATTACCTGAAGTATCAGAACAAGCGTCCGGATTACCTGGCTGCATGGTGGGGCACGGTGAATTGGGACGAGATCAACAAGCGGTTCGAACACGCACAGAAGTAGGCTGATGTGGGTGCTCCCGTCTCCTGCGGTTTGTCTGGGGATGGGAGCACCGCAGATCCCTCCACTGCGCTCCCCCGAATTGGGAGCACCGCAGATCTCTCCACTACGCTGCGCTCCGGTCGAGATGACAAATGTTTTGACCCTCCAATTTTTGTCAGGGGTCGGGAGCACCGCAGATCTCTCCACTACGCTGCGCTCCGGTCGAGATGACAAATGTTTTGACCCTCCAATTTTTGTCAGGGGTCGGGAGCACCGCAGATCTCTCCACTGCGCTGCGCTCCGGTCGAGATGACAAAGGTTTTGACCCTCCAATTTTTGTCAGGGGTCGGGAGCACCGCAGATCTCTCCACTGCGCTGCGCTCCGGTCGAGATGACAAAGGTTCGTGGGTTAAAGGATTTGTCATCTCGACCGGAGCGCAGCGTAGTGGAGAGATCTGCGGTTTCCATGGACCTCAAGTCGCAGGCCATTGTTTCTGAACCAGGGCGAGGGCCTGCTCTCGGGTTTCGATGGATCCTTCGAGTTGTGCGTCCTCGGCAAAGGCCAGCATTTTGCTGAAGTCAGGTCCGGGGCGATAGCCGGCTGAGATCAGATCTTTTCCAGTCAGCAATAAAGTTGGCCGCACCTGTTCCTGCGGGAGCGTCTCGAAGCGGTGGCGAGCGAAATCGTACAGATCCAAGGAACCGTGGCTGGCGAGACAGTCCAGGCGATGCAAAGCCAGGTGCTGGTCGAAGGCGTGCAGACGGAAGAAACGTTTGAGGGTTGACTCCTTCATCTTTTGCACGTCGGCAAAGCGCATGTGGTTGGCAATGAGTAACAGGATCTGTTCCGTTTCGTGGTTGGGAAAGCGAAGACGACGGCAGATTTCTTCTGCCAAACGGACCCCTACCTCTACATGCCCGTCGAAACGGATGCGATCGGGGGCGATGCGGAACGTAGCCGGCTTGCCAACATCGTGAAGCAAAGCAGCCCATGCCAAAGGCACCGGGCAGCCCGGCGGCAACCCATCGAGCAACAAAAGCGTATGCACCCACACATCGCCTTCCGGATGGTATTGCGGCGGCTGGGCTACGCCTTTCATCTTCACGACTTCGGGCAGCACCTGGGCCAGCAGGCCGTGGGTATCCAGCAGCTCGAAGGCGCGACGGGCATGGCCCTCGGTGAGCATCCTGGTCAACTCTTCGCGCACGCGCTCGCGGCTGACCTGGTTGACCTCGGGCGCCAGCTGCCGGATGGCGCGGGCGGTCGCGGGCTCGAGATCGAAGGCGAAGCGGGCGGCGAAACGTACACCACGCAGCATGCGTAGTTTGTCTTCGGTGAAGCGGGCAAAGGGATCTCCAATGGCGCGGATGAGGCCGGCTTTCAGGTCCTGCTCGCCTCCCACCAGGTCGAGCAGCTCATTGCTCTCGGGATCGAGCATCATGCCGTTGATGGTGAAGTCGCGGCGCTGCACATCCTCTTGCGGGCTCGAGGAGAAGCGCACCGCGTCCGGATGCCTGCCGTCGGAGTAGGCGCCGTCACTGCGGAAGGTGGCGACCTCGGTCACGATCTCCTCTTGCCCCTGGGTACAGACCAGGACCACGCCGAAGTGGGCGCCGACGGCAAAGGTCTTCTCAAACATGGCCAGCACCTGGTTTGGCAGGGCGCTGGTGGCGACATCGAAGTCCTTGGGCTCGCGACCCAGCAGCAGGTCGCGCACGCAGCCGCCCACGAAGTAAGCCTGGTGGCCGGCGCGGCGGAGCCGGGCAACTATCTGGGCCGCCGCTGCCTGTGCTGCTGTGGATGCCATGTCTACTACTATAGAAAGGTGAGTCCATCCGGCCTGATTCTTGCCATCGAAAGCTCTTGTGACGAGACCGCGGCCGCAGTGGTGGAACGGGGACAGCGCATCGTTTCCAGTGTGGTCGCTTCGCAGATTGCTATCCACGCGCCGTATGGTGGAGTAGTTCCAGAGCTAGCCTCGCGCGAGCACCTGCGCAACATCGTGCCCGTGGTGCGGACCGCCCTGGCTAAGGCGGGCGTCGGCTTCGGGGATCTTGACGCCATCGCGGTGACCGAGGGGCCGGGGCTGGCGGGGGCATTGCTGGTGGGCATCGCGTACGCGAAGTCACTGGCTTTCGCGCTGGGCAAGCCGCTGATTGCAGTCAACCATCTGGAAGGTCACATTCACGCTGTTCTTCTTGCCCAGGGGAAGACGCTGGATGAGCCGGCGCGCGCGCTGGCGCTGGTGGTTTCGGGCGGCCATACGCATCTTTATCTGACCCAACATCATTTAACCCAGCATCGGGGCTACCGCAACGTGGGCGCCACCCTGGACGATGCAGCCGGCGAGGCTTTCGATAAGGTCGCCAAGCTGCTGGGCCTGGGCTACCCGGGCGGCCCCTGGATCGATGCGCTGGCCCCGCATGGAGACCCGACGGCGGTGGCCTTTACGCTGACCCAGGTGAAGCAGAAAGCGCATCGCCCGTCTTCCCAGCCGGCGCGCTTTGCATTCTCATTCAGCGGCATCAAGACGGCGGTGTTGCGGTTTGTGCAGATTCACGATCTTTATCCGTCGATCGCGCAGCGGCGCTCGGCCCTGGCAGCGCTTCCCCTGGCTGTTCCGGCAGATGCCCTGCCGCTGTGCGATGCTCGGACGCTGGGGCTGATCGCGTCGTTCCAGCGGGCGGTGGTCGATGACCTGAAGCGAAAGACTTTTCAGGCGGCCGAGGCGCTGGGGGCGGAAAGCATACTGGTTTCAGGCGGGGTGGCGGCCAACCGTGAACTGCGGGCGCGTTTTACCGAGGAAGCCGACCGGCGCGGACTGGCTATCGCTTTTCCGACGGTAGCCCTTTCAACGGATAATGCGGCGATGATCGGCGCGGCGGCGTGGCCCAAGTTCCTCTCCGGCGAGTTTGCGCCGCTGGAGCTGACCGCCGAACCAAAATTGGTTTTGGGGGGGCTCGCTTTGGGGGTACGGGCGTGATCCTGAAGATTCGAGCGGTGGGTGAGCCGGTGCTGCGCACGCGCGCCCGGGCAATGCGGCCGGAAGAGATATTGCTGCCCAGCACGCAAGAGCTGATCGCGGCCATGCGCGAGACTCTGCATGACGCGCCGGGGGTCGGCCTGGCTGCCCCGCAGGTGGGGCTGCCCTTGCAATTGGCGGTGATTGAAGACCGGGAAGAGTATATGAAAGACATCGGGCGCGAGGTGCTGGCGGAACGGGAGCGCAAACCGGTGGCTTTCCACGTGCTCATTAACCCGGTCCTAACGCTTGAATCGCCACCCGAGGTCGAGTTTTTTGAGGGATGCCTGAGCCTGCCCGGGTTTGTAGCCCTGGTGCCGCGGGCGCGCAAGGTGAAGGTCGAGTGCCTGGACGAGCATGGCAAGGCTAAAGTGATTCGGGCTTCGGGATGGTATGCACGCATTCTGCAGCATGAGATCGATCACCTGGGCGGAGCGCTCTACGTGGACCGTATGCACAGCACGAGCCTCACTTCAGTCGACAACTTTACCCGCCACTGGAAGGGCAAATCCGTCGCAGAGATCAAGCGGTTGTTGCCGCATACCGTGGGAGAGAAGTTATGAACAAGAGAGCCGGTATGGCAACGCCGCGGGTGATTGCGTTTGACGGGGACGACACCCTGTGGGGGAATGAGGATCATTTCACCGTGAGCCAGGATCGCTTCCGCACGATTATCAGCGCCCACGTGCCCCTCGGCGGCGCAGCTCTGGACCAGCACCTGCTGGAGACGGAGCGCCGTAACCTGGCCCTTTACGGCTATGGCGTGAAGAGCTTCGTTCTCTCGATGATCGAGACGGCCATTGAATTGACCAGCGGCGCCATTCCGGCGAGTGATATTCAGGTTCTGCTGCGGCTGGGCCAGGAAATGCTGGCCCATCCGGTTGAACTGCTGGATGGTGTGGGGGCAACTATCGAGGAGCTTCGAGGACGTGGTCATGAGATCTGGTTGATCACGAAAGGCGACCTTTTCGATCAGGAAAGCAAGATTGCCCGGTCGGGACTGGACGCGCTGTTCGACCGGATCGAGATTGTCTCGGAGAAGAACGAAGTGGTCTACCGGCGGCTGCTTGACCAGCACAGCGTCGCCGCATCGGACTTCCTGATGGTGGGCAACACGCTGCGGTCGGATGTGCTGCCGGTGGTTGCGTTGGGCGCCCGGGCGGTGCATATTCCCTACCACGTGACCTGGACCCATGAGACGGTCGAGCCTGCGATGGCCGAGGCCTGCGCCTACCTTACGCTCACGCACATGGCCGAGTTACCAGGGGCCTTACAGCAGCTTGCTTCCCCGTTTGTTTGATTTCCAGTTGGGTACTACCGGGTAGACGTTCAAACCGGGTAAACGGTACGATGAGGATCACGCTGGCTGATAATGCGGCTAGTTGATAACAAAATCCCCTGTAAGACTCCGGCCCGGATGACCATCCGCCTTTTCAACACACTCTCCAATACTGTCGAAGACCTCGAGCCCTCGGATGGCAAGACGCTGCGCATGTATATGTGCGGGCCAACCGTTTATGACTACGGGCATATCGGCAACTTCCGTACCTTTCTGCAAATGGACGTGTTGCGCCGGTTCTTGAAGCAGCAAGGACGCAAGATCTACGAGGTGATGAACATCACGGATGTCGACGACAAGATCATCCGCAACGCCGGGGCTGCCGGCGTCAAGATAGGGGAGTACACGCAGAAATACGAGGCGGCCTTTTTCCAGGATCTGGATGCGCTGGGCTGCGAACGGCCGGAACAGGTGGCCCGGGCCACTGAGAATATCCCGCAGATGGTTGACCTGATCGAGCGTTTGGCGGCGAAGAACCTCGCCTACCAGACGCCGGATGGCTCCTGGTATTTCCGCATTGCCGGGTTCCCCGAATACGGCAAGCTGTCGAAGAAGGACTTTTTGAGCATCAGCGACGGGGCGCGGGTGGACGTGGACGAATACGACAAGGATTCGGCGCGCGACTTTGCCCTGTGGAAGGCTGCTAAGCCAGGGGAGTACTGGGATACTCAGCTGGGCCCTGGCCGCCCGGGCTGGCACATTGAGTGCTCCGCCATGGCGTTGCGGTATTTAGGCGAGAGCTTCGACCTGCACGCCGGGGGCGAGGACTTGATGTTTCCCCACCACGAGAATGAGATCGCGCAGTCGGAGTCGGCTACCGGGAAACCACTGGCGCATCACTGGATGCACGTGAGGTTTCTGCTGGTGGATGGGCGCAAGATGTCGAAGTCAGAGGGTAACTTCTTCACTTTGCGAGACTTGCTGCTCAAAGGCTACAAGGCCTCAGCGATCCGGTTTCTGCTGATCTCAGTTCCCTATCGCCATCCATTGAACTTCACGATGGAGGGGCTGACGGAGTCGGCGAGCGCGGTGGAGCGGCTGCGCACGTTTGCCAAGCGAATGAGCGGTGGAACCTGGCCGGCGGGACTGAACGCAGAGCTGGCGGCGCAGACGGCGAAGGCCCAGGAGTTGTTCACGGCGGCGCTGGGTGAGGATCTGAATACCTCTGAGGCCAGAGCCGCCATTTTTGACCTGGTGCGTGCGGGGAATACCGCGGCTGATTCAGGAAAGCTGTTTGACGGCAATCTTGCGGCGATCAAGGAGACCCTGCGGCGGTTTGACGAGATATTTGCAGTGCTTGAGGATCGCGATGCCGAGATTGCCCGGGGGTCGCTGCAATGGGCGCAGGAGGAAGGGCGGGGCGACCAGGCCGCGCCTGAGCTGGTGGCCGCCTATTCGCTGAGCGACCCGCAAATCGATGCGCTGGTGGCGGAGCGCGAGCAGGCTCGCCGGAGCCGCAATTTTGCGCGTAGTGATAGCATTCGCAATGAGTTGGCCGCGCTTGGGATCGTGCTGGAAGACTCCAAAGAGGGCGTCCGCTGGAAAAGGAAGTAGCTTCTTTGGGGTGATGCTTGCCAGTACCGCCATTTTCCGCGAAGTGTCAAAGTGGTGCGTGGTTAGCGTGGTTAAGTCCCCTGCTGGGGGCTTCGCCGGAATAAGGACGTGCTAACCTTGTGGTGCAAGGGGATGCCGTTCATGCCGGTGAGAAGCCAAATTTGCTGGGCCGCGCGACCACTCGCGCCACGTGAGCTCCCTGGCGTGTTCCCCGCTGGTACCCGACCTAGTCTCTTCGGCGGTGACTAGCTTTTTTCCGCCGAAGCTCTGCCCTGCCCCTATCCGCCGTGCATTCCATCGCCCGCGGTCTATCGACTCGCCTCTAAACGCCGAGAAAGCAGAGAAAGCCTTATGCAGAAGAATGGTCTTGCCAGCAGCACAATCCTCTCCCAATACGGACCGCGCCTCCTGGGCGCGGTACCGGGACCGAAAGCGCGCGCCATTGTGGCCGCCGATGACCGCTATATTTCCCCCAGCTATACCCGGTCTTATCCCATGGTGGCCAAACGCGGCCGCGGGGTGCGGGTCGAAGATGTAGACGGTAACGAATTTCTGGACTTTGCCGCGGGCATCGCGGTGGTCTCGACCGGGCATTGCCACCCCGAGGTGGTCGCCGCGATCCAGAAACAGGCCGCGGAATTGATCCATATTTCGGGCACCGACTTTTATTACGAACACATGGTGACGCTGGCGGAGCGTCTCTCGGCGATCGCGCCGATGCCGGGGCCGCATCGTTTCTACTATGGCAACTCGGGCGCGGAGGCAATTGAGTGCGCGCTCAAGCTGGCCCGCTACCACACCGGGCGGCAGAATGTGATTGCCTTCTTCGGAGCCTTTCACGGCCGGACCATGGGCGCGCTTTCGCTGACCGCCTCGAAGCCGCAGCAACGGCGGCGTTTTGCTCCGCTGGTTCCCGGGGTCACGCATGTTCGCTATCCCTACGCCTATCGGGGCTGCAGCGGCGGCCCGCAGGATGAGGAGCGGTTTGCGCTGGCGTGTGCGCGCTACATCGAAGACAAACTTTTCAAGACCACGCTGCCTCCCGAAGAGGTTGCCGCGATTTTTGTGGAGCCGATTCAGGGCGAAGGCGGCTACGTGGTGGCGCCGGATATCTTCATGCAGGAACTGCGGCGGATCTGCGACAAGCACGGCATCCTGCTGGTGGTGGATGAGGTGCAATCGGGAGCAGGGCGTACCGGCAAATGGTGGGCGGTGGAGCACTCCGGCGTGGAACCCGATATGGTTTGTATCGCCAAAGGCATCGCCTCTGGAATGCCGCTGGGGATCTGCATGACGCGCGCTGGACTGATGGACTGGGTGCCCGGTTCGCATGCGTCTACGTTTGGCGGCAACCCGGTGGCGATTGCCGCCGCCCTGGCCACCATGGATGTGCTGGAGCGCGAGGGGATCGCCAATGCGGCGAGTATGGGCGAGGTTTGCTTTTCCCGGATGCGCGACTGGCCGGCGAAGCACCCGATCGTGGGCGATGTGCGCGGCCGGGGCCTGATGATTGGGGTGGAGATCGTCAGGAACCAGCTCACCCGCGAGCCTGCCCCTGATCTGCGCGACCGGATCGTTTCGCTGGCGTTTGAAAAGGGACTGCTGCTGCTGGGGTGCGGAGAGACGTCGATTCGTCTGGCGCCGCCGCTGATTATCAACCAGCACGAGGTTGCCATTGGCCTGGATATTTTCGCGCAGTGTGTCGCGCAGGCCGAACAGGAGCAGGGCCATGCGCCCAGCTTTGCTTCGGCGGCCGTTCAGGCTTAAGCGGGCGGTTGAGAACCACAGATTGTTTCGGTCCGAAGAGGCTGCCAGACAAGGCTTGCGAGCTCACTTGCGGGGCCTTTATTTGGGGGAAAGGCGCACCGCAGATCCCTCCACTTCGCTCCCCCGAATTCCTGTCGAAGTTGATGGCGCTGGCGAACTTCATGCGGCTTTCCTTACAGAAAGCCGCACACGTGGATCTGTCTGACATGACGAAACAGGAATTCGGGTACGCTACGGTCGGGATGACAAATTTGTTTGGGGGATGGGCTTAAAGTCGTCCCTTCGGGACTGCATCCTTTGGATAACGGTTTCCCAGGACGACATGGGCTACTTTCAGCCGTCCCTACGGGACTGACCCGGATTTCTCACGGAGGTCCTGGTGAGAAATTCAGGTTATGGTAGGGAAAGTTGTCACAAGAGTAGCGCTCAGGCAGCCCCGAACCCGCTTGTCCATCAGTTAGTCTGGGAATTCTGGGGAGCGCTCCGTGCAGGCCGCCGGCATTCATCACCTTGAACTTACGCTTCTGCTGCTGGTACTGCTGGTCGCAGGACTGACGACGATCGCGCAGCGTTTCAAAACGCCTTACCCCATTGTGCTGTTTATGGGTGGAGTGGTTCTCTCCCTGCTGCCCAACCTGCCTCGAATCGCGCTCAGCCCTGACGTTGTTTTTCTGGTTGTTTTGCCGCCCCTGCTCTACGTGGGCGGCTTCAACACCTCGTGGCGTGACTTTCACCAGAACATCGTGAGCATTCTGATGCTGGCGTTTGGTTTGGTTGGGTTCACCGTGTTGGGCATCGCGCTAGGAACGGGTTGGCTGGTTCCCGGCTTCGACTATCGCCTGGGCGCAGTGCTGGGCGCCGTGGTCTCGACGACGGACGCGATCGCCGCGGGTGCGATCGCCAAACGCCTGGGTCTGCCCCGCCGCATCGTCGACGTGCTGGAAGGGGAAAGCCTGGTGAATGACGCCAGCGGACTGCTGGCGTTGCAGTTTACGGTTGCCCTGGTGGTCGCGGGGCGCCGGCCAACGCTGGGCCTGGCACTGCTGGAACTAGCCTGGTTGATTTGTGGAGGCCTGTCGATTGGGCTGTTGGCGGCATTTATCATTCATCGGTCTTCGCTGCACATTACCGACGCCCCAGTCGAAATAACGCTTTCGCTGGCCACCCCCTATTTTGCTTATCTGGCGGCTGAGGGGATACACGCATCGGGCGTGCTGGCGGTGGTGGTTTGCGGGCTTTACCTGGGACGAAAAAATTCCGAAGTTTTGTCGATCAATGCGCGGCTGGATAGTACGGCTGTGTGGAAGACGCTGGAGTTCGCCCTGAATGGCTTTGTTTTTATTCTGATGGGGCTGCAGCTTCCGCTGGTGCTGAGCGGTATCCACAATCTTTCCGTGTGGCAGCTGGCGCGGTATGGGGTGTTGTTCGCGTTGCTGGTGGTGGGGTTGCGGATCATCTGGGTCTTTCCGGGAGCGGCGACCGCCTATTGGATTCGCATCCACTTGTTGCATCAGGAAGGGCCGCGACCGCCCGGCAAACAGGTGTTCATTGTGGCGTGGACGGGGATGCGGGGGGTGCTGGCCCTGGCCGCCGCCATCTCACTGCCCACGACCCTGCAGAATGGGTCGCCGTTTCCACAACGGGATGTCATTATTTTTCTTACCTTTTGCGTCATTTTCGTGACCCTGGTTTTGCAGGGGCTGACACTGCCATGGGTGATCAGGAAACTTGGACTTTGCAGCAGTGGTGACCTTAGCCTTGAGGAGCGAAAGGCGCGTGTATTCATTCTCAACACGGTTTTGCAGTACCTCGAGAATCTTGGACGGCAAGCCAAGTCTGAGCATGCACCGGTCTACGAAGATATGATTCGCCGTTATCGTACCCGCCTCGCGCTGATTGAACCGGGAGGTGGCGAGGCAAAACCGAAGAGAGAGATCGCGGTGGCCCGTTATGCGCGGAATTTATCGCAGGAATTGCTGGCGCTGGAACGGTCGACGGCGGTGATGTTGCGCAATGACGACAAGATCAATGACGAGCTGCTGCGGACGATTGAGCGCGAATTGGATCTGAGCGAAGCGAGATTTGAAAGCTTGTAGCCGCTGGGGTCAACGCTTTTCGGTGTTCTTGACCCACACGATGCCCGCGGCGAAGAAGACACAAGCGACCACCAGGGCGAGCAGCGCGTGGGGCCGGTTGTTATAGTGGACGGCCACGGCAGCATCGATCCACCACACCACCGCGCCCACGAACCAGATAAAGGAAAGATTCCTCATTCGCATCGAGGCTACCTCAACGACTCGAGTTCACAATGCGACAACCCTGCGACGTTCCATTACTTTGGGAATGGCGCTTGCCCCATTCTAAAGCTAAATGCCGGTCAGGCTTTTGCAGAAGACCTACGCTTGACCCAGACATTTTCGGCCGCGGGATGCCCCAGCGTGGAACGGCCCGCGGTGGTTTCGATGGAAAGCGTGCGGTCGTAGTTTTTTGCCAGCACGTTGACCCGGCCGCCGGGCGCGATGCCTGCCTGATGGAGAAAAAGCAATAGCTTCTGGTCGCGCTCATAGAGGCTGACCACGGTATAGCCCGCGTCTTCTTTGGCGTCGGAGAGCAGGACCATACCGCGCTTGCCGCGCTGCTCCGGGCTTTCGGGCAAGACCCAGTTGCCGTGAGGACAGGTGCCTTTGGAACCCAGCTTTTCGAGCAGCTTGGCTTCGAAGGCGGGGGATACGGCATGCTCCAAACGTTCTGCTTCGTCGTGGACTTCGTACCACTCCATGCCAAACATTTCAGCCAGCATGCGTTCGATCAAATGATGACGCAGGGCGGTGCGATAGGCGGTTTTCTTGCCCTTAGGGGTGAGGCGCACGATGCCGTCGGACTTGACTTCAAGATAGCCGTCACGGCCCAAACGTTTTAACGCCATGGTGACCGCGGGGGGCGAGACGGAAAGCCAGTGGGCCAGGGTTGCCGGAATGACTGCCTGCCCCTCGCTCTCTGCTTCGAGAACAGCCTTCAGATAGTCTTCCTTCGAGATCGTGATAGCGGCTTTCATGGCAATCCTGCAATTAGTTTAGCGTCTTGACTCGAATTGAGACAGCGGGGGCCCGAGCGGCCCGAGTTTGCGGCCACAGGTAATGGACGCCACGCAATACAGGACAGAGGTATCCGCTTCGTCAATGAGCGCGCTCGTTGCCTGGTCTCCACTCCTTGCCTCCCGCTCGATGAGAAGAGAGATTGCTGGAGAATTGCTATCCCGGTCGATGGTTTGGTAACGGTGGTTGTTCCGTGCTACAACGGGGCCGTCTTTCTCGAAGAAACGCTCCAGAGCGCGCTCGGGCAAAGCTACCCTGCGGTAGAAGTTATTGTTATTGACGATGGGTCAACCGATCGCAGCGGCGAGATTGCCCAGCGATTGCCCGTGCGCTATATACGCCAGGAAAATCGCGGCCTTTCTGAAGCGCGCAATGCGGGAATTCGCGAAAGCAACGGCAGCTACCTACTTTTTCTGGACGCAGATGACCGTCTGAAGCCGGAGGCCGTTGAGTGCGGTGTACGCGCACTCAAGACGCGGCCGGATTGTGCTCTTGCGGTGGGGGATCACGTGTTTATTGCGGCGGATGGTGGTTATCTAGCCAACTCGGTCAAGGTGGCCGCGATGGATCACCATTTCGAGGCGCTGCTGAAGAGCAATTTCATTGAGATGATTTCTTCGGTGCTTTTCAGGCGCAGTATTTTTGAGCAAGTGGGAGGGTTCAATCCTCGTCTTCGCGTGGCGGAGGATTACGATCTCTACCTTCGTATCGCGAGGGTGAGTCCGATTTACTGTCACACGGCGATCGTCGCCGAATACCGCATGCATGGCGCGAATACGTCTCTGAACTCTGAATTGATGTTGACGACTACCGTGGAGGTACTGAAGACCCAGGAACGCTACGTCCAGAACGATGCGAGCCGGTTACTTGCGTACCGCAAGGGAATCCACTCGTGGCGAAGGCAGTATGGGCGCCAGCTGGCGATGGAACTGGCAACCACGTGCCCTGCGCTGGGCGCGGACCGGTTACGACATAAGTTGATGATTCTGGCCGGTTACTATCCCCAGGGGCTACTTATGTTCGCGCTTTTACGCATGATGCCGGTGGTTGGACAACGAAGCCGCTGCTCGGGGCGCAGCGCTCCCTATTGGAACACTTCAGGGTGAATCGTCCGTTACTGTTTTGCGATCAAGCGTAAGTTGCTCTCGCCGATTACGCGTGATATTTCTCTTAGTGTGTTCAGGCATTAATGCATTTTGCAATTACGTGAACTTTCCAGCAAAGGCTAGGTTTGGCCGTCTCCTGGGGAAAAGGCCAGTCGAACGTGTGTCTTCGGTCTACACCTATTGCGAAAATGCTATAGAAGCGCAGGATTGACGAGCGCTCAAGCGTGTTCCCCCTGTACGAAATTCTTTTTTGGCAAGTCACGCCTATGGATCAGCACTCTCACGTTGTGTCAGATATGGATGGCGCCTGCGCGGCTGCGGCCATGATCGATACGAACCCGTTGGTTTCGATCATCATCCCCTGCTACAACGGGGAAGCCTTCATTCAGGAAGCGATCATGAGCGCCCTGGCGCAGACTTATCCCCGGGTGGAAGTGCTGGTGGTGGACGATGGTTCGACCGACCGCAGCGCGGAGATTGCGCGGGCGTTCCCAATCCGTTATCTCCATCAGGAAAACTGCGGTTTGACAGCGAGCCGCAATCGCGGGATCCGAGAGAGCCGGGGATCTTACCTTATCTTTCTGGACGCGGACGACCGGTTGTTACCAGAGGCCGTCGAAGCCGGTTTGAATGTTCTGCAGCCACGAGCGGAATGCGCCATGGCGATCGGCGACCACCTGTTCGTTTGTGAAGATGGCTCTTACCTCGCCAATTCTCGTAAGCCTTGCGTGGATGCGGCGCACTATGAAGCGCTGCTTATCAGCAATTTCATCGAGATGATTTCCTCGGTGCTTTTTCGGCGCAGTGTCTTCGCTGAAGTTGGGGAGTTTGATCTGGAGTTGCGAGTGGCGGAAGATTACGAACTTTATCTGCGCATCGCGCGGGAGTTCCCGGTGTGCTGCCACCCTACGGTGGTCGCTGAATACCGGCAACACAGGGCGAATGTTTCCCACAATTCAGAATTGATGTTGACCATGACGTTGCAGGTGTTGAAACGGCAAGCGCGTTATCTTTGCAAAGATGTTCGCCGGCTGTCCGCTTACCTCGAAGGATTGCGAACCTGGCGCAAGCAGTATGGCCGTCAGTTGACATCGGAGTTGGCACGATCGTTCTCCACCGCGGAGATGAGTCACCTGCGACGGAAGATGCGGCTGCTGGCCGATCACTATCCGCAGGGACTGATCGTGCTGCTGCTGTTGCGAATGATGCCCCGACTGGGAGCGCGGAAGGCCCTGGGCTGCAGCAACGATGGGACTGGCGAAACGCCGTGGTTACAAAAATTGCATGCTGGTTTAAATGCATCGAAGCCACAGTCGGTCACGCAGATCAGCTGAGCGCGGTCCACGGCAAAAAGGAAACTCCATCAACGTTCCACAGAACATCCCGTTCCGAAGCACGCTCAAAGGGGCGGCGCAGCGCCTGCATCGCTGGCGCACGGTCTTCCATAAGAAGGCGATGATCCTGGTCTATCACCGGGTGGCCGAATCGAAGGTCGATCCCTGGGCACTCGGGGTGAGCCCGGTGCATTTTGCCCAGCAGTTAGAAGTTCTGAAGACGATTGCCAACCCAATTTCGCTGCGCGAGCTGGTTCGGGCAAAATCGGATAGCGAGCTTCCCGAGCGACCCGTGTGCATCACGTTTGATGATGGCTATGCCGACAACCTGCATCATGCCAAGCCCGCGCTCGAGGCGGCGCGCGTGCCGGGAACAGTTTTTGTTACGCCGGGGTACCTGGACATTCCTGAAGACCTTTGGTGGGATGAGCTGACGAAGCTGATCCTTGATCCCTCGTCGAGGCGAGACGAGGTCAGCCTTAGTTTGCATGGGTATCACTACGCATTTCCGTTTCCGGCGGAGCCTGGGGAGGCACATCTGGGGTGGCGCGCGTGGGATGAGGCGCCTGGTCCGCGCCAGACAGCCTACCTTGCGCTTTATCGGATGCTGGTGGCGCTTTCTGACGACGAACGCGAACAGGCGCTGGAACAGCTGCGCAGCGGTGCGAGGCCCTACGGCGAGCGGCGGCAACATCGCTGCCTCACCCAAGAGGAGCTACGAACGTTGGCGGCCGGCGACCTGGTGGAGATAGGCGCGCATACGCTGACGCATCCAGTGCTGGCGAAGCTGACGCCTGACGAGCAACAACATGAGATTGGCGGCAGTAAACGGAAGCTCGAGGCCTTGACCGGGAAAAGCATCACCAGCTTTGCCTATCCCTATGGCAAGAAGAACCATTACACGCGAGACACGGTCAAAACGGTGCAGGCGAATGGATTTGACTGCGCCTGCTCAAACTTTGGCGGCCTCGTGACCCGGTCTTCGAATCGCTTTGCGTTGCCCAGGTTCCAGCCGATGGATTGGGATGGGGAACGATTCGCCGCCGTGATGGCGGACTGGTACCGGGAATAAGTTCGATTTGGCAAACAGGCGCAGTGCGTAGACAATGGGGCCATGCTTGGCCTGCGGCTGCTCGAAGAATTTGTTCACGCCAGCGACTATCTTTCCGCTCGCTTTCACGGTAGCGCAAAGCGGCCGGCGCATCTGGAGCTGGGGCGCCGCGGAGAAGAAGCTGCCTATTTCTATCTGCGCCGCCACGGCTTTACCGTGGTGGCTCGTGACTGGCGCAGCGGAAAAGCCCGGGGCGATCTGGATCTGGTCGCATGGGAAAATGACACGCTCTGCTTTATTGAAGTAAAGACGCGCAGCAGCCGGCTGGTTGCAACCGCGGAATCGGCCGTGGATGACGAGAAGACGCGGGTGCTGCGGCGGTTGGCGCGGCAATACCTGCGGGTGATGCCCAAGGCGCCGGATCAGGTTCGCTTCGACGTTTTGTCTATTTACTTTGAACCCCAACCGAATTTTGAACTGGTTCGCGGCGCCTTTGCCTGGCGACCCACGGAAAGGAGCCACGCTTGATGAATCGCCGGCAATTTATCTCTGCGTTGAGCGCGGTTACCGCGATGACGGCCGCTCCATCGTCTGCGCTCGCTTCCGCTCCGCTTACCCACAAGGAACGGGTGGATCGCGCGCTGCGCGGCGAGGAAGTGGACCGGCCACCGTTTAGCCTGTGGCACCATTACAAGCGGCCTACGGCGCAGCTCGAGGCGCAGGATCACCTTGCGTTCCACCGCTTGTATGACACGGATTTTGTCAAAGTGATGAACGACTTTGATTATCCGCGATCGAAGACGGGGAAATGGTATGAGTTACAAACGCTGAAGACGCCTTATCCCGATCAGCTGAAGACGCTGGAGCTGGTTCGCGATGGCCTGCATGGGGACGCGTACTTTATCGACACGTTGTATGGCCCCTACATGACGGCGATGCTGCTGCTGGCGGCGGAGCCGGAGTTTGCCGGCAAGGGAAATTCCGAGGACCGAACGGACGTGATCAACCGCATCCATAGCTTTCAGAAAGAGAACACCGCGGCATGGGAAGCGATGATGGAAGCCATCACCCAGTCGACGATCAACCATATTCACAGTTCGCAGGCGATCGGATGCTCGGGAACGCTGGTCAGCATTTTTAACGCGACCAGCAAATTCGGATCGGTTTCTGACTATGAACGTTATAGCCGGCCTTACGATAAGCGGGTACTCGCGGCACTGGCGGACAGCAAGCTGACGCTGCTTCACCTACACACGCTGGAGCGCCCGTACCTTGACCAGTTCAAGGACTTTTCGGCGCCGGTGATTAACTACTCAGTGAAGACGAGCGGCATTCCGGTCGCTGAATTGCGCAAGGTTTACTCGCAGGCGATTGCGGGCGGCGTGGATGAAGTGGATTTCGATAAGTTGACGACGGAAGAGATACGGAAGCAGTGGACGCTGGCACGGGAGCAGGCGGGGAGCAAGTACATCATCACGCCGGGGTGCTCGGTGCCCGATGCGTCGACGGGTGCTGAGCTGGCGCGAATGCCACAGGCGATTGGGGTACGAACGGTGCAGTCAGGTTAAGAGTCCGAAGAGTACGGGCTTCAGCCCGTACGTAATGGAACAAGAATGGATCGGCTTAAGCAGCTGAGGGCCCGGGTTTCCGCCTGCTACCGCAGCCCTCAGCGCCTAAAGGCGACTCATCTTGGGTTTTTATGTACGGGCTGAAGCCCGTACCCTTCATGAACCGAGTTTTTCCGCAGCCTGTTCAGCCCGCACCCTTCAGGAACTGAGCCGCTACTGGGCGTCTTTGTATTCTTCGTGCCAGGCCATCTGGATGGCTTCGAGCCTGGATTCGTTCGACTTTGCCGGGTCATCGGCAAAGCCGGCTAGTTCGGTCACGTACTTGTGCAGGTCGGTGAAGCGTACGGTCAACGGATCCAGGTCAGGAAACTTCTCCTGCAGTTGAATACCGATCTCTTCTGAATCAGCCCAGGTGATTTCGCGCGGCATTATTTGGTTCCCTCTTGCGCCAAGGTCAGCGGCTTGCCCTCAGAAACGTAGTTGCGGTTCCACTTGGGAATCTCTACGACGTAGTTCCCTGGCCCGGTGATTACGGCCTGACAGCCAAGACGAGAGTTGAGTTGCTGGTCAGCCGCCATATCGAGGCGGTCGAGCTCATCGTCATCCGCGGGGGAGAGCGATTGGGCGCCTTCTTTGGTCCAAAGATGACAGGTAGTGCAGGCACAGACGCCGCCACAGGCGTGATCGATGAAAATGTCGAAGTGCTCGGCTACGTCGAGAAACGACATCGGTTTTCCATGATGCCCATAAGGCAACGTGCCGTAGGCAAACTCAACCGTGCGGCCTTCGGGGAGAAATGTTACGCGTACCATGTTGTCGCTCTGACTCATGTGTTTGCCGTTACTTTCTGTCAATGAAACTCTGCCTGTGCAATGGGGTGAGGAGCGGTAGGACCCTCGCCCAGTTTTTCGTCTGCCGATTGCATGGTCTGGCCCTTGATTGCGCTCGATACGGCCGCATCCATCATGAGCTCGGCAAAACGGTGGGTTGCTTTGTCCAGCGCTTCAGTTCCGGCGCGCAGTGCCTGCAGATCATCGCCCTGCTTGAGCACGGTTAGCTCTGCACTCAGCGCGGTGACTTCTGCCCGCTCGTCGGCATCGAGCAGCTGCCATGCGGGATGGGACGGAGCTTTTTCGACCGCACTGAGGATGGTGTCGGCTTCGTTTCGGGCTTCGACTAACTGGCGAAGGTGAATATCCTCTTCGGCGTGATCGAAGGACTCAAGGATCATGGATTCCACTTGCTCGTCGGTCAGGCCGTAGGCCGGCTTTACGGAAACCTCAGCCTGCTTGCCACTGCGCTGCTCGAGCGCCGACACATGAAGAATGCCGTTGGCGTCGATGAGGAACTTGACCTCGATGCGCGGCAGGCCAGCACTCATGGGAGGAATACCCTTCAGATCAAAGCGGGCGAGGGAACGGCAGTCCTTCGCCATTTCGCGCTCCCCCTGCAGCACATGGATGGCTACATTGGTCTGGCCATCGACGCCGGTGGTGAAGGACTCAGAGGCGGAGGCAGGGATGGTTGAGTTGCGCTGAATGATTTTGGCGACCACGCCACCGAGAGCTTCGATGCCCAGGGACAGCGGGGTCACATCGAGCAGCAGCATGTCTTCGGTAGCCTTCGAGCCACCGCCGAGGATATTCGCCTGTACAGCGGCGCCGAGGGCAACCACTTCATCCGGATTGAGCTCGGTGCGCGGCTGTTTACCGAAGATCTCGCTGACCAGTTTTTGTACCGCGGGTATGCGGGTGGACCCGCCCACCAGCACGACCTCGTTGATCTGGGCGGGGGTCAGGTTTGCATCCTTCAGCGCATCGCGGCAAGGCGCGGCCGTGCGGGCGATGACCGGCTGAATCAGTTGTTCGAATTGCGCGCGCGAGAGCTCACGACGGTAGTGGCTACCGTTGGGCAGCTTAAGATCGATTTGCGTGACCGGCTGTGTAGAAAGCGCGATCTTGGCTTCGATCATGGCTTTGCGTATTGCCTGAATAGCGTCGGGTTGTTGCCGCAGATCGGTGCCGGCATCGCCGGCGATATCATCGAGCGCGATGGCAATCAGCAGATTGTCAATGTCGTCGCCGCCCAGATGGGTGTCTCCGTTGGTGGAGATAACTTCAAAAATGCCTTCATGCAGTTTGAGGATGGAAACATCAAACGTTCCGCCGCCAAAGTCATAAACGGCGATGATGCCCTCTTTCTGGCGATCGAGGCCGTAGGCCAAAGCAGCGGCGGTGGGCTCGTTGACCAGGCGCAGGACCTCAAGGCCGGCCATACGGCCCGCGTCTTTGGTCGCCTGACGCTGGGCATCGTTGAAGTAGGCCGGTACGGTGATTACCGCCTGGGTGACCGGGGCGCCGAAGTAGCGCTCGGCGTTGCGCTTGAGCTGGCGCAGGATGTGCGCGGAAATCTCCGGCGGTGTGAATTCAGAGTCGCCCAGACGAATGCGCAGCACCTCACCGGGCTGGATCTCGTCGGCCAGGCGGAAGGGAAAGAACTTCAGTTCTGCGGCAACGTCTTCCACGCCGCGGCCCATGAGTCGCTTCACCGAGTAGATGGCGTTCGCCGGAGCATGCAGCAGGGTATGGCGCGCTCCGTTGCCGACCAGCATGGATCTGCCGGCAGGATTGAGGGCAACCACCGAGGGCACAAGATTCAGGCCATCTTCTCCCGGTATGACCACGGGTTTGTCGCCCTGCATAAAGGCGACCAGGGAATTGGTGGTGCCGAGATCGATTCCTACTACACGCTCTTCCGCCATAACTTCTAAGACTCTCCCAGGGTCTGGTCGACATCGCGCACCAGATTCTGCAGGTAACTGCGGCGTTGCAACAAAGCGGTCATCGCTTCTTTGGAAGCGGTTTTTTTTGCTTCGTCGTTCCGTTCCCACGCGGCATCCCAGGCCGACCATTGGGAACGCATTTGATCGTCGAGGGCGCTGAGCTGGGCGGCGAACTGCTGCTTTGCGGCCGCCAGATCTTTGCGCAATTGCGGATCGTCTTCCCCCATCTTCTGGTTCTGGCGCAATTCCTCGAGCTGCATGTTGAGCTCAAAGACCTCTTCCAGCAGATCCGCTGGGACCTTGGACGGATTCAGATTGCCTTGTCCGCGTGGGTCTTCGAACTGCACTCCTTCGCGCTCGAGGAGGTATTTGGTGCGCTCCAGAGGACTCTTCAGGGTGCGATAGGCATCATTCAACAGCGAGGCCTGGGATAGGCTCCACTCCTGCTCCTGCGCCGAGGCGCGCGCGTGCACGTCAGGGTGCAGTTTTCGGCTGTAGCGATAGAACTGCTTTTCGAGCGCCTGCAGATCGAGCTCCAGCTTTGGCGGTAAACCAAACATGGCAAAGAAGCTCGCCTGCTGGGGTGGCTGCACTTTGCCGCAGGACGTGCAGAAAGGCTGCCCGTCCGCGACCTGTTGGCCGCAGGACCAGCAAGTTGCCGGCGCACTGACTGTTTCCATGGTTTGCATAAAGGCGGAGGAGAAGCGACTTAGCCCGAGTCGGAAGTTCGATTAAAAAGTCGATGCATCGAAGAACGGCCTCGGGGGCTAAAGCCCATCGTATTTCCATGAAGTTACGGCCCGACTAAAGTCGTGCCCTGATACAAAGCCAAGGAAACTTTCTCAATGAACTTCAGACTCAGGACACTAACCCGAAAACGATGACCCGCAACCACAGGATTTAGTCGAGTTGGGGTTGATGAAATTGAAGCCCTGACGCATCAGCGTCTCTTCGTAGTCGAGGATCATGCCGTGCAGGTAGATAAACGACTTGGGATCGACGAAGACGCGGATCTCCTCAAAGTTGTACACGCGATCACGCTCACGCGGCTGGGAGTCAAAGCGGATGTTGTAAGAAAGGCCGGAGCAGCCCCCACCCTGAATGCCCAAACGGAGGCCGCCCGCTTCGGGTGAGACCCCCTCTTTGGCCATGGCGACGCGAATCCGCTTCAGAGCACGCTCCGTGACCTGGATGCCCTTCTGACTCGGCGCCGCGTTTTCCGCATTCGCATTTCCCGGATTCGCATTTCCCGGATTGATGACAGCTAAGTCCATCTTGCCTTCTAAGTTAGTGGGCGACGGAAACGGCAACGTCTGCCGTCTCGGTTACGCCGTTCTTCTTCTTCCAATCGCCGATAGCGGCGCGGATCGCGTCTTCTGCCAACACCGAGCAGTGAATTTTAACCGGCGGCAAGGCCAGTTCTTTCACGATGTCGGTGTTCTTGATCTGCATGGCTTCGGCAATGGTCTTGCCCTTAACCCACTCGGTTGCGAGGGAGGAAGAGGCGATGGCCGAACCGCAGCCGAAGGTCTTGAACTTTGCCTCTTCAATGACCTGGGTTTCCGGGTTCACCCGGATCTGCAAGCGCATCACGTCCCCGCATTCAGGGGCGCCGACCAGGCCGGTCCCTACTTCAGATTGGCTCTTGTCCATCTGGCCTACGTTGCGCGGGTTGTTGTAGTGGTCAATTACCTTGTCGCTATATGCCATTTTCGTCTCCGTAGTTCGTAAACAATGTTGCGGGGGTGCTTACGCGTTACACCAGAAGAGGATGCTTCTAGTGCGCTTGCCACTCAATCTTGGAAATATCGATGCCTTCTTTCACCATTTCATAGAGCGGTGAAAGCTCGCGCAGTTTTTGCACTACGTCGATCACCTTGTCGGCCACATAATCAACTTCGGCTTCGGTGTTGAAGCGGCCCAACCCAAAACGGATTGAACTGTGAGCGACATCGTCGCCCAGACCCAGCGCCTTCAATACATAAGATGGTTCAAGGGACGCCGAGGTGCAGGCAGAACCGCTGGAAACGGCAACATCGTTGATGCCCATCAAGAGCGACTCACCCTCAACGTAGACGAAGCTGACGTTCAGGTTGGCGGGGAGACGGTGCTGCATGGAGCCGTTGACGTGCAGGTAATCGAGGTTGGCCTCGAGCTTCGCTTTCAGCTTGTCGCGGAGTTTGCCCAAGCGCTCTGCTTCCGCGGCCATTTCCTGCTGGGCGATCTCACAGGCCTTGCCCAAACCGACGATGCTGGGCACGTTGAGTGTTCCCGAACGCATGCCCCGTTCGTGGCCGCCACCGTCAATCTGCGCCGAAATCTGCACCCGGGGATTGCGACGGCGAACGTACAGCGCGCCACAGCCCTTGGGACCATAAATCTTGTGCCCGGTCAGAGAGAGGCAGTCGATGTTCATGGCGTTCACGTCGACCGGTATCTTGCCCACCGCTTGCACCGCGTCGGTGTGGAAGATGATGTTGTGCTCGTGGCAGATTTTGCCGATCTCGGTCACGGGCTGAATCACGCCGATCTCGTTGTTGGCAAACATGATCGTGACCAGGATGGTTTTGTCGTCGATGGCCCGCTTGAGGTCTTCAAGGTCGATCAGCCCATCTGCTTTAACGGGCAGATAGGTGATGCGATAGCCGTGTTTTTCAAGCCGCTTACAGGCGTCGAGCACCGCTTTGTGCTCGGTGACCTGGGTGATGATGTGGTTGCCGCGCTCGCGGTACATCTCGGCGATACCCTTAATGGCCAGGTTATTGCTCTCGGTGGCGCCGGAGGTAAAGATGATTTCTTTGGCGGTACAGCCGATCAGTTTGGCTACCTGCTCGCGCGCATGTTCAACACCCTGCTCGGCTTCCCAGCCAAAGGAGTGGTTGCGGCTAGCCGCATTGCCAAACTTGGAGGTGAAATAAGGCATCATCGCCTCGAGCACACGGGGATCCATCGCGGTGGTCGCGTGGTCATCCATATAAATAGGCAGCTTTACGTTTGCGGGGGCCGTAACTGCAGTCTCAACGGTGCTCATTGCTCTCTCCTACAATCAATTCTCAAATCTGCTAAGCTGCTCAGCCACCAAGGCTTACCAGCAAGGATTCCAGGTGCTTGCCGTGGTATTTGCGGCTTTCCTCGGGCTCGCACAGATCGGCCACGCGAATTGCCTTCAGTACATCCGAGATACTGTCATTGACCTTGCGCAGCGGCTCCTTGATGGTGCAGCTGTCGGTCAGGTCGCACCCGCGCGGGCCGGTCGCACAGGAAGTGATGAAAAGGGGCCCATCGATGGCGCCGATTACCTCAAATGCCGTAATGTCTTCGGGCGCTCGGGATAACGCATACCCGCCGTTGGTTCCGGCGTGCGAGCGCAGCAACCCCGCTTTGGTAAGCCGCTGCAAAATCTTGGCCAGGAGCTGGGGTGGAATGCCATAAGCCTCGGCGATGTCTTTGGCACTCTGGGAAGGCATGTCGGGTCGTTCGGCGAGGAACTTGAGCGCCATCAATCCGTAATCCGCCTTCTTTGTGAGCCTGAGCATTCTCGCTTTACCTTAGGATGCAAACCCGACCGTGCTGGTCGCATATTCAGTATACGACCGATTAGGTATTACGCAACTCTTACACCACCCTCTGCTTGCGGCCCGATAGCCTGAACGCATGGCGTCGGCCACCAACACGACAGGCGGGGTGATCGAAGCGGCTGCCCTGCAGGCTGCGCTGGAACCCCAGAACAGAAAACTGCAGTGGAGTTTTGTCTTAATTATCAGCGCCTTCCACCTGGGCGCGGTGGCGGCGTTGTTCGACTTTCGCTGGTCAGCTCTGGCGGTCTTCGCCGTGACCTGGGTTTTAGGGACCAATGTTGGCATCGGCATGGCCTACCATCGCCTGCTGACCCACCGCGGTTACGTGGTACCTAAATGGCTGGAATACACAATGGCCATTATGGGCACCCTGGCGCTGCAGGGTAGCCCGGTTTATTGGGTAGCGGTGCACCGCCTGCACCACCAATTTACCGATATGGAAGGCGACCCCCATTCCCCGCGCGACGGGAAGTGGTGGTCGCACATGGGCTGGATTTTGAACGGCTCGCTGCATAACGACAGCGGGGTTCTCAAGCGCTACGCGCCGGATCTGATGAAGCAGGGCTTTTACCGTTGGCTCAACCGGTTCCACTGGCTGCCGGTGACGGTGCTGGGGTTCGCGCTGCTGGCCGCCGGCGGATGGTCGTGGGTGCTGTGGGGCATATTTCTGCGAGTGACGATTGGCCTGCACGTGACCTGGCTGGTTAATTCGGCGACCCATATCTGGGGCTCGCGGCGGTTCGATACCAAGGACGACTCGCGCAACAACTGGTGGGTGGCGTTGTTGACCGGCGGCGAAGGGTGGCACAACAACCATCATGCGCACCCGGTTTCTGCGCGGCACGGTATGGCTTGGTATGAGCTGGACGTGAACTACCTGGGGATATGGATGCTGGAAAAAGTTGGACTGGCTACGAAGGTGAACGCCAAGCGGGTTTGAGCATTACCCCGCCGGCGGATTCAAATACTGTCCTGACCACAGACCCTCGGTCCTGACCACAGCCCCTCGGGTGCCCCATATCTCGCTCGTTTTTCGCGAGATATGGGATACCACGGGTCTCTTTCCTGGACCGTAAGTGACAGCAAAAAGTTAGAGGCGTGGCGCAGTGGTGCCCCATATCTCGCGAAAAACGAGCGAGATATGGGGCACCCGAGGGCCTGTGGTCAGGACAAAGTTTAAGTCCGCGGTCAGGACAGAGTTTCTCCATTAGCCGGCTTTGGGAATGCGGCGCTCAGGTACCGGCGGCGAGGGGCTGAAGCAATCCAACTTGCAGTCTTTCAGGCCATTCGTCAGGCTCTCCAGCTCCCTTTCGACAATTGCCCGCACCTCTGCGGGCTCACCTACTGCTCTTAAATTCAGCAGCAACTCCAATTTGTCGGCCGGGGATGCATCCAGGTCGCCCTCGACGGTTGGTTCCTGTCCGTTGGCAACGATCGCTGCCTTTAGAAATCCGGTTGGCGCGGTGACGATTGCTTTCAAGTGGGCTATGGGTATCTTTGCTGCGGTCAGGGATACGTCCAGATGGTCGAGGAAAGGTCCTAAGAGCATCGCCGGGGATAACGGCGTTTCCAGTTCGAACAATGCTCTGAGGTTTAACCAGGCGAGGGCGGCCTCGGCACGCGCGTACTCTGCGTAATCAATTTTCAGTGCCCGGTCGGCGCGAGCAATCTCCCCCGAGAAGACTTCATTCAGCCAGGCGATGACTCCCTGGCCTGTCTTGGCGCTTAACTGACGGACATGGGCCGCGCCTGTTTCCGGGTAGTCGGAGTAGAGGTCAGACTTGGTGAAACAGACCAGGTCGGCTTCCTCCAGCTGCTTGCCAAACAGGAAACGCATAGCGGGATCGGCACTTGATGCCAACAAGTCGCGCGCGCGGGCCGGATCGACCAGAACTGTTAACGGCGACAGCTGCCAGGTCTCGCTGTACTCAAGCAGTGGCCGCAGAACGGTGGCCGAAAGATCGGTACAGCTGCCCACCGGCTCGGCAAAGATTACATCTGGTGCGTGCGCCCGCAGATCGCCGATGGCTTCGATCAATTCAGACAGCCGGCAGCAGAAACAGCCTCCGGTCACTTCTCCTGAGCCCATGCCTGACAAGACCGCATGTTGCGTGTCGACCAGATATTCTCCCTGGTCGTTCCACACCATGGCGCTGCGCAGGCCACGCCGCTGCAGCTCCCGAGCGGCGGCCAGTATCAAGGTGGTTTTGCCGGCCCCTAAAAAGCCCGCGACCAGCACCACCCACGGTTTGGCGATAGTATCCATGCTCATTCCTTTAAGTCTCTGATTTACCACGGGAAAGACAGACCATTTTGCCACGAGGGAGGTGCAACTGTTATCGTTGGCGATTGCCTGGATGACATACAGGCGCCCACGCCGTTTTCGCCCGTCAGGAGAAGTGCAGATGTCATCCTATGCTGTTCCGGTCCTCGAATCGCCAACGCCCGTCGCACCGAGCGAGGTAGTCCTCGTTGCCAGCGGCGACCTGCGCCAGTCTGCCAATAAGGTCTGCTGGTCTGCCCAGGCCGAGATGGAAAAGCAGCTCACCGCAGCCTTGCTGGCGGAAGGGTTTGCGCTGCGCCGGGCGCACCCCTATCGCGAAGACCTGGGCCACGGCTTCATTTCCAGCCAACGTATGGGCATGGATGTTTTCCTGAAGATCCCTGCCGACGCGCCCATCATTGTGGCCGAGGCCGTTTGGCAATACAGCCACAATGTTTACTCCGGGCTCGAGCATCATCGTGGGCCCATCCTGACGGTGGCCAACTGGTCTGGGCAGTGGCCTGGCCTGGTGGGCATGCTGAATCTGAACGGATGCCTGCACAAAGGGGGCATCCCCTTCAGCACCTTGTGGAGCAAGGACTTCAGCGATGAGTTCTTCCGCGATGGTCTGCGGCAATGGCTGAAGACCAGCACCATTGCGCATGACACGAGCCATGTGCACGATCTCGATCTGTCGGCACTACCCGCGCCAGAGAGGCAATTGGGCGCTTCGCTTGCCCACCATTTGAAGACACGGAAAGCGATCCTCGGCGTGTTCGATGAAGGCTGCATGGGCATGTATAACGCCATCATTGAGGATTATCTTCTCAATCCGACGGGCATCTATAAGGAGCGCCTCAGCCAGTCTGCCCTGGTGGCTGCAATGGCCACAGTGACTGATAAGGATGCACAGGCTGTGCGCAAGTGGCTGGATGGCCGGGGGCTAACCTTTGTTACCGGCGCCCAAGAAGAAACGAATCTAACCGACACCCAGATCCTGCTGCAGTGCAAGATGTATATCGCGGCCATGCGGATTGCCGATGAGTTTGGCTGCGATGCGATCGGGATCCAATACCAGCAGGGGCTCAAGGATGCAGCGCCGGCTTCTGACCTGGTTGAAGGTTTGCTGAACAATGGGGACCGGCCACCAGTATTCGACATAGCGGGCCGCGAGCTGTATGCGGGCAAACCGTTGCCGCACTTCAATGAAGTGGACGAGTGTGCCGGCCTCGATGCCCTGGTGACTAACCGGGTGTGGTCCGCCATGCAGCTGGATCCGTCGACAACGCTACACGACGTTCGCTGGGGAGAGCACTACAGCGGGGGGGATATTGACGACTTCGTCTGGGTTTTTCAAATTTCAGGCGCGGTGCCGGCTTCGCATATCGCCGGCGGCTACGCCAAGGCTCGCAGCGAGCGCCAGCCGCCGATGTACTTCCGGCTGGGCGGAGGGACGCTGAACGGAGTCTGCAAGCCGGGGCACGTGGTTTGGAGCCGCGTCTTTGTCGAGGGCGGTGCGTTGCATGTCGACCTGGGCCGAGCGACCGCGATCGAACTGCCTGCGGAAGAAACCGCGCGGCGCTTGCAGTCGGTGACCCCGCAGTGGCCCATCATGCACACCCTGCTGCACGGCGTCACCCGCGACCAGTTTATGGCCCGGCATCGCGCCAACCATCTCAACGTAGCGTACGCGCCAACCAGCCAGGTGGCTGACCAGGCCCTGGCCGCGAAAGCGGCGATGATGGCGGATATGGGCATCCGCGTCCATCTCTGTGGCGATTGATCGTTTGCCATGGTGATTGCGACAAATAGGAAAGGATAAATCGTCGATGCTGGTGCCCCCTTCTACCGAAACAAAAGAGACGAAAGACTCGGCGCCCCTGATACCAAAGGGTATGGCGACGCCTTTCTTTCTGGTGACTGCGCTGTTTTTTCTGTGGGGGGTTCCCGCCAACCTGAACGATGTACTGATTCGCCAGTTCATGAAGTCGTTTGCCATCTCCCGTTTCGAGGCTGGGCTGGTGCAATCGGCGTTCTTTTTGGGCTACTTTGTGCTGGCGATTCCGGCTGCGCTCTTGATGCGCAGGACGGGATACAAGTTTGGCATCATCGTGGGACTGCTGCTCTTTGCCACCGGCACATTTTTATTTTGGCCGGCCGCGGTTATTGGGCGCTACGGTTTTTTTCTGTTTGCGCTGTTTGTCATCGCCAGCGGGCTTTCGTTTCTGGAGACAGCTTCGAATCCGTTTATCGCGCAGTTTGGCGCACCCGAGAGTGCCGCGCGGCGGCTGAATTTCTCGCAAGCCTTTAACCCTCTGGGTGCGATCAGCGGCGTGCTGGGGGGCACGATCTTTATCTTCTCGGGGATTGAGCTCACACCGACGCAGATTTCGGGCATGCAGGCGGCCAATACCTACAACACATACCTTCGGCATGAGACCATGCGTGTGGTCGTGCCCTACCTGGTGGTGGGCACGATCGCGCTGATCTGGGCCGTCCTGATTGCGCGCACCAAGTTCCCTGAGATTGCGCGAGAGCACGCGGAGGATGAGGACCAGGGCAGCTTCAAGGAATTGCTGCGATACCCAAATTTTCTATTCGCGATTGTGGCCCAGTTTCTCTATGTGGGCGCGCAGGTTGGCACCTGGAGCTACTTTATCCAGTACGTACAGGATGGAACCCATGAGCCGGAAAAGATCGCGGGCTATTTTCTGACGGGGACCCTGGTGGCCTTCGGGTTGGGAAGATTCAGCTCCGCGGCGCTGATGCGCTACGTCAAGCCGGCCAAACTGATGGGCATCTACAGCCTGATCAATATTGCCCTGGTGGCGGTCGGCGTTGCCTTTCCGGGCTGGGTCGGGCTCTGGGCCATCTTTGTCACCAGCTTTTTTATGTCGGTGATGTTTCCAACGATCTTTGCGCTGGGTATCGCCGGCCTGAACCAGAATACAAAGATTGGTGGATCGCTGATTGTGATGGCCATTGTTGGCGGCGCGGTGCTGACCCCGATCATGGGCTTGATTTCGCAGACGCAGCACAGCATTGCGGCGGCTTACATGGTTCCCTTGCTTTGCTACTGCGGTATCGCCCTTTACTCGTTTGTTGGCGTGCGGATGAAGCGGAGAGAAGTGACTTTATGAAGAAGCCGGGCAAGTTGATCCTGATTTTAACGGCATGGCTGATGATGGGTGGAATGATGGCGGTTGCGCAGAAGCCGGCAGTGGATTGGCAGACCAGGCTGAGACAGGTGATGCCCTTGATGGGCCATCGCAACTGGATCATGATTGTGGATTCGGCTTATCCGCTGCAGAGCTCCGCCGGCGTGGAAACCCTAGAAACGAATGCGGATCAGATAGAAGTGCTCAAAAAGGTGCTGAGCGTGATCGATGGCTCGATCCAGGTGAGGCCCATCGTTTATATGGATGCGGAGCTTCCCTTCGTGCCCGAGAAAGACGCGCCTGGCGTGAGTGCTTATCGCGAAAGCATCAAGACCGTGCTTGCCGGGCAAAAGATAACCTCGCTGCCCCACGAGCAGATCATTGCCAAGGTCGATGAAGTGGGCAAGACGTTTCATATCGTGGTACTGAAGACGACCATGACGGTTCCATATACTTCGGTCTTTCTGCAGCTGAACTGCAAGTACTGGAGCGACGAGGCGGAAGCACAGATGCGCAAGGTCATGAGCGCAAAATGAGCGCTCTGGGTGGGACTGGTGTGATGCGTCGCTAGACGTCCAACCTGTTTGCCAAACTGTCGGGCGTCCCAGTCCCGCAGGGACGGCCGCAGTTTAACCCAGGATTTCATCCGGATTTCATTCTGGGCTACTTTCAGTCGTCCCTGCGGGACTGATTGCCGGAGGCCGCGTTTGCGACGCGCTGCGTTTATGCAGGAAGGGCGGACAGCGCTGCCAGTGACGTGCCTGGCAGTAGAAAGTCCCGTCTCGAGGAACCGTTGCCAAGCTTGTTCATTCCCTCTCCACTTGCGTTACTTATGAAAAGCCATAGATTTTAGCCAAGGCTCGACAGACAATTAAATAATTTCCTGCCAGGGCGAGCCCGCATGACCCTGGACGGTCGATCGACCGAAGCCATTTTGCCAGAAACGCGTGCTGCCGCCACCGTCAAAGGCCGCTTATTTAGCTTGATTCACGGGCCATCTGGTGGCATGTCAAGGGAGCTGTGCGTTGGGTCAAAGTAATCAGAAATAGGGCAACATCAAATTCACCTTCTGCTCTT
Source organism: uncultured Acidobacteriaceae bacterium (assembly GCA_963834445.1). GTDB lineage: Bacteria > Acidobacteriota > Terriglobia > Terriglobales > Acidobacteriaceae > PALSA-350. The sequence goes on along the minus strand of CAWIBU010000003.1, from coordinate 1,853,462 downwards.
GAAATGGAACTCAACTTGCATCCGTGGTTGTTACCAGGCAATCGCTCTCCTAAAAATTCAGGAAAAAGGATGTGCTTTGACACCTACGAATCTCCGCCTCTCCCGCTGCAACCTTCCCGGAAGCGCTCTTATTCTTTTCGCAATCTTTCTGATTTCCCTTGCCCCGCAGGCCTTTGCGCAAACGGGTTCCATTACCGGTGTGATTACAGACGCGAGCGGTGCGGTCGTCTCCGGCGCGACGGTGACCATTGTTTCAAACACGACCGGAGTCAGCCGAAATATCATGAGCGCCGGCGCAGGCACCTATACTTTGCCGAATCTGCAGCCCAACATTTATACCCTGACAGTGGAGAAGAGTGGCTTTCAGAAAGCGATCTTCCAAGATGTGAACGTGACAGTCGGCGAGGTGGTGCCGCTCAATGTGAAATTGCAGGTGGGCACCGCCAGCACCGAGATCAACGTCAATGGCATCACGGAAGCACCGATTGAAACGGATACCTATCAGCTCAGCAGCATCATCGATTCCAAGGCTATCAACAACCTGCCGCTCATCCTGCGTGACCCGTACCAGCTGGTTTTGCTTTCGCCAGGGGTTGTCTCGGGCACCAGCTCGGGGGGCGCGGCGGTGAACGGCGCGCGCGAGCGCAATAACAATTTCATGCTGGATGGCTCCGATAACAATGATTCCGGCGTTCCTGGGCAATTGGCTGGGGCGGTGGGAGCGAATCCTGATACGGCAGCGGAATTTCGTGTGATCACAAATAATTTTGATGCTGAGTTTGGCCGTAATACAGGCGCGGTGGTAGACGTGATTACCCGCAGCGGCACTAATCACATCCACGGCGACGCTTATTGGTTTGGCCGTTACAACGCGCTCGGCGCGCGCGACTGGTTTAACCGCAAAGTGAATCCCGATGGCAGTACCTCGAAACAAAATCCCTACGTACGAAACCAGTTCGGCGCCTCGGTCGGCGGACCGATCATCAAAGATCGTACCTTCTACTTTTTGAATGCCGAGTTTCAGCGGTTTATCACGAGTGTCACAGACAATATCACGGTGCCGACGGCGGCTTTCAGGACCGGCGTGTACACCTACGTGGGCCAGACCGGCAGTCAGGCCGTAGACCTTACGAACCTCGCCAACGGCAACAACAACACGGGTTTGGGCCTGGACAGCTTTGTCGCCAACAACCTCTACAAGGCTTTTCCCTTGCCGCAGGTGGCAAATGGCGATGGCGTAAGCGGGTTGTACTTCTTCCCTTCTGAATCGCGGCAGAAAAGCTATACGCTCACGGGGAAGATTGATCATCAGGTGAGCAGCGGCGAACAGCTTTCGATGCGTTATATCTACTCCCGTTTTTCTGACCCGGATAGCTTTCACGACGAGGTGCTGCCGAACGCCGTTGGCGCTACAGGAACCACGCAGACTTCGCACGCCGGCAATCTTCAGTTGACTTCGACCATCCGGCCCAACCTGGTTAACAGCGCGCGGGGCAGTTATACGCTCTTTAGTGACAAGTTCTACTGCGGCGGACTGAGCGAGTTGAACACCATCACCGGAGGGACCGATTCCTTTGGCAATTCCAGTTACTTTGGCCTCTCTTCCCCATTTCAAAGCCTGGGGTGCATCGGACTCGGGGAAAGTCCGGGGCAGGGCCGTCTGGGGAAGACCGGCGCGGTGACAGATTCATTGAGTTGGATCGTGGGCAGACACTCTTTCAAGTTTGGGGGAGAGCTGCGCCACATCAGTGAAGATGGAGCCGATAATTTTTCAGCGCAACAGTCGATTGAATTTCAGTTTCTGAATGACTCGGGCCAGTTCGCGGCCTACAACAGCCCCTTCGCTGTGGGCACGCCGGACTATACCACCTTTCAAAACCAGATTTACCAGCAGGAAGGCGTGATTGACCAGCAGAGCCAGTCGCAGTTTTACAACAAGAGTCAAACCAGGGTGGGCAGCGACTATCGTCGATTCCGTCAACACGAATATGGTGTGTTTGCCCAGGATAGTTGGAAGGCCCTGGCGAATTTGACGCTCTCTTACGGTTTGCGCTGGGAGTTTAACGGAGTTCCCTTCGAGGCGAACAACAACCTGTCAAACCTATATGTACCCGCGAACGGCCCTGGCCCTTTCACCTTTCAAATTGCGGGCCCCGGCGCAGGCCACTTGCTGTATGCCAATAGCTGGAAGCTCTTCGAGCCACGCGCGGGGTTCTCCTATGACCCCTTCTCCGACGGGAAGACGGCGATTCGCGGTGGGTTCGGACTTTTCCATGACCGCGTTTTTGGCAACTTGTTTGGCAATTCAAGGAGCTTGCCACCGTTTCAACAATCGCCTACCAACTTCCCTAACCTTGATGCAAGCACGGGTTTGCCGATATTTCCCAATCCCAATCCAAATGGTGGCGGCGCGGTTGCCGGCACCACGTCCGTACCGGAAAACACGCCGTTCCTGCCCACGGTTGGGACATCGGCCACGCTTTCGCAGCCCCTGACGCTGGCCGTGGAAGACACCTTCGATCCCAAGCTCAAGATACCCGGCAATGCGGCGTGGAACCTGGGAGTGCAGCGCGAGATCACGCCCGCGGTTGTGCTCGAAGTTAATTACGTGGGCAATCATGCAACGCACGTGCTCAACGAAATTAACGGAAACCAGCCGCTGCCTGCCAACGTGGCAAGCCTGGTTTCCTACTGCAATGGGGGGATTGGTGATCCCAATATTTGCGGGGGCATTGGTGAGGCTTACCTTCAGGGAGAGATTCTCTATTACGGCGGCGATTTTGGCTTGTTGCCCATGAACGGTTCGGGCAACAGCATATTTTATGAAGTGTTACAGCAGTCTTCGAGTGGCATGAGCAACTACAACGCCCTGCAGGTGCAAGTGACGAAACGCTCCAGTCACGGATACGAGCTGCACGCTGCCTACACCTGGTCACATGCTCTCGACAACAGCAACGACACCATTCTGCCGGGCTCGAATGGGATCAATCGCGGTTTGCCCCGCGATTCTTATCATCTGGAAAATGAATACGGGAACGCGACCGACGATGAGCGCCATATCTTTACGGCGTATGGCACCTGGGAATTGCCTGTCGGTCGTGGAAGGTCTTACCTCAATCACGGGTTCGCGGGTCGGGTGTTCGAAGGAGTCCAGATTTCTGCGATCAGCAAGGCCGGCACTGGCCTTCCCTTCGAAATCTTCGGCACGGTCGATAATCTGCATACCGGCCTGTCGAATCGCGCCAGCCTCTCCGGCTCGAATCCCTATCCAACGGGGCAAGGGCCGTCGATTCTGCCCGATGGCAGTGGTAAGCGGACCGGGCCTGCCCAGTCGGCTTTTGTAAACCCTGCCTTCGATGTCGTGCCCACGGTGCGACGGAACCAATTCTATGGACCCAATCAGGTTGACACCGACGCCGTGTTCGAGAAGGACCAGAACATCACGGAACGGTTCAAGCTCATCTTCAGAGCTGAGTTCTACAACGTATTCAATCATCCGCAGTTCCTGCAGCCTGCCAGCGGCATTCTGGGCGACGCTAATTTCGGCGTTTCCACTGGTACGCAAACACAAAACGACGGAACCACCACGGCCAGGCAGATTCAAGGTTCGCTTAAGCTGGTTTTCTGAGCAGGTTGTGTTTGGTCGTGCATGCGAGGGCGCCTGGAAGGGCGCCCTTCTTTCGTGGGAGGCAAGTTCGGTTTGGCTTGGTTGTCGCAATCGGCGGCAGCCACGCGTCTCCTTGTTCCGGCAGGTATGGCGCCCAGGCAGGCTGGGGCACCGAGGCCAATTTGCCCCACTCAAGCCAACAGAAGGGGGTAGGAAACCGGTTCGATTCTCGCGCGCCCGATGGTTGGAAAGGGCGATGGCACGGCGCCAATTCCCCAGCGGGGGTGTTTCCCGGGGGCTTAACTGTATTACTAAAAAGCGGACTTGCCCCACAAAATATATGGTTTATCAAATATTCATCTTGTTTGTGGCCTGGGATGGATCGAATCGACGGACATTAATTTACTGATTCGATTCGCCTTAGGGAAAAGATGCGGCTGCTACGACCTTTGTGCTATTTAGGCAACCTAATTGCTAGAGGTAGGGCATGACAGCAGGTCTGCGTATGAAATTGAGTTCTTGTGGGATTCGCCCTGTCGAGCCCCTGGCTCAGATCCCTGTCAGCGAAACATAACGGGTGGTTGATAGTCCTTCCCAAAAAGCTTCGGGCCATTCTGGCACAACCAAAACTCTCATCCCGGCCCAGGTTGTCCGTGGAGCTATTTTTAAGGAGAATGAGTGACAAGTTTAAGAAGTAACAACGCCATTTCCAAGATGGGCAGCATGCTCGTCCTACTGGCATTCGCAGTCGCGAGCTGCCTGACCACCCACCTCTCCGCGCAGGAACTTTCCGGCACCAAGGGCGGCCTTCAGGGCAACGTCACCGATAGCACAGGCGCGGTTGTGCCAGGCGCCTCGGTCTCAGTCGTCGGCAATTCCGACTCGCGCAAGGCGACTACGAACGACACCGGGCACTGGGAGATTCTGGATCTGACCCCCGGCCCCTATACGATCACTGTGGAGCGGGAAGGTTTCAGTAAGACAGCAGCCAAGGGCATCGACGTCGAGATCAACCGGCTCAAAGGTGTCAACCTGGTGCTGCAGACCGGTGCGGTTGCGCAAACAGTGCAGGTAGATGCCACTGCGACCAGCATCGATACTGGTTCCACAGCACTGAGCTCCAACCTCACCAGCAGCTTCTATAGCCAGGTGCCCGTTGCCCGTGACGTGGGCAGCCTTTTCTACACCGCGCCAGGCGTCACTAATAGCGGTGGTACGGGTACGGCGAATCCCTCGATCGGCGGCGCAACCGGCCTCGAGAACCAGTACATTGCTGACGGTGTGAATATCACCGATGGCGGTTACGGCGGCATCGGTGTCTTCAGCCCGATCTATGGTTCGCTCGGTACGGGTATCAACCTTACGTTTATTGAAGAAGTCCAGGTGAAGACGGGCGCGTTTGAGCCTAAGTATGGCGATGGCGATGGCGGCATCATCCAGATCGTCACTAAGTCGGGCGGAACTTCGTACCACGGGGCGCTGGCCGCTTTCTTCGCACCAGATGCCTTTACAGCAGGGCAACGCTATGCGGACAACTACTTCAACCGGGTGAACGTACACGGTCATATTTCTTCGGAGCCACAATTCGATGCTTCCGCGGAATTTGGCGGTTACGTACCCACCGCGATGTTGAAGGACAAGTTGTTCTTCTTTGGCGCCTACAATCCGGCTCTCAATAAGGTTTTGTGGCAGGCTCCTTCAGCCGCAGCCCTTTACAGCCACGGTGTTTTTGACAACAAAACCACGGTCAACAGCTACGCGGCAAAGGTTACTTTCAAATTCAACGACGCGAATACTGTCGATGCATCGGTATTCTCTGACCCTTCCAAAACGAACGCTGGCCAAGGCGTAGCCAACCAGGACACCTTTCCCTTCTTTCCAAATTTGAACTTAACCAACACCAGCGCTTTCAGCCGCTGGAACTACGGCACCCGCAGCGAAACGGTGCACATTAGCAGTTCTATCTCCCCAACGTGGCAGTTGGATATCAGCGGTTCTGCCAAGCGGAGTCACTTCACCGAAACGCCGCTTCAGGATGTCTACAACATTTTTGATTACACGGGCATCGCGCAGGCCAGCTCGTTCAATGCGCAGGGCCTGGGCTACACTCAGAACCCGGTTACCCACGATTATGGCTTCGGGATTGATACCGAGAAAACCGTTAATTTCCACGGCCAGCACACGTTCTCCGTTGGATTCGGTTACAGCCACTCGATCTACGCGTTGACGAAAGGCTACACCGGCGGATTCTTTAGTTTCCCAACCACGAACAACATCGGCATCGCGACAGACAGCATTTCGGGTAACCCGAGCCTCGGTGGCGCAACCGCGGACGCTGGCTTCAACCTACTGCCTGCGGCCACGAACGCCGCCGGAGTCGTTGATTGCTCCCCAGCCGACTGCCCTTATTACAACGGCACACAGGTGTACTTGCAACAGTCCCGTGGCCTTTTCAGTTCACCGACTGCTGAAACCAGCTCGGTCAACATGGCCATCTACGGCAACGATAACTTTCAGATCAATCGTCACATCACCATCAATGCCGGCCTCCGTTGGGACGAGGAACAGATCAATGGCGTAACCCAGAGCTATGTATTCAACGACAACTGGTCTCCTCGCCTTGGCATCAACTACGATCCGTTCGGTGACCGTAAGTCGAAACTCTTTTTCAACTTTGGCCGCTACACGCAGAATTTCCCCCAGGATGGCGCGCTGCGCGATCTATCCAACGAACTTGATATTTATCAAGCCAACTGGACACCAGAAGAAGATGCCAATAACAACGTAGTCATCGGGCCAAACGGCACCGTGGTTCCCATACTCGATGCTGCTCATCTCATGAACGGAGACCCAGCGGCTGGCCAGCAGAGTGGCAACATTTCTGCCAGCGGTGGCGCTTCGTCTATCTTCATCGCCCACAATACCAAGTTGAATTACGAGGAAGAGTACGTGGGGGGAATTGAACGCCAGATTGGCGGATTCGATGTGAGTGCTAAGTATCTGGATCGCCGGTTACTGCGCATCATCGAAGACTCCTCGGGCGCCTCACCCGAAGGGGCACTCGCCGGTTTCGTTGCGCAGCAGTTCGTTTTGGGAAACCTTAGTTCCCATACAGACTTGTTCGTTAATGAAGTCGAGCAAGCCTATACCGCCGCAGCTGGACCACCGGCAAACTGCATCAACACCGGCAATCCAAATATCGCAGACTACGGTTTGAAGAAGGATACTTTGGGCAACATCGTCGGCGGAGCCTGCGGTTACAACATCCTAACCGCAGGCGATCCCCACCCCGACGGCAAGCCTGATGGCTTCTCAGATCCGCGCCGCCACTATCAGGCGTTGGAGCTGGAAGCAAACAAGAGCTTCAGCAAGAACTTCATGCTGCGCGCTAATTACCGGTACGCAAAACTCTACGGTAACTATGAGGGCCTCTACCGCAACGATAACGGGCAGTCAGATCCCAGCATCAGCTCGCTGTTCGATTTCACGGATGGTGTTCTTGGCCTTCTGGGAGATCAGTTTGTGCGGGGTTACCTCAATACAGATCGCCGTCAGGTTGGCAATCTGTACGGTACCTATGTGGTTCCCAGCGGCTTTATGAAGAGATTTACCGCTGGTATTGGTCTGCGCGGCAGCGCCGGCACCCCGATCAGCGAATTGGGCGCGCACCCCGTCTACACCGACGGTGGAGAGGTGCCAATCGGCGGTCGTGGCACTGTGGGTACGACGGCATCGAACTATCAACTTGATTTACATGCCGACTACCCACTGCAGTTGGGTGAGCGGTACAAGGTCAAGTTTACCTTCGACACCTTCAACGTATCCAACTCCCGTTCCCTGACCGCGGTCGACCAGCTCGTCGCTCAAAGCTATGGGGTCAACAATCAGGACTACCTCAAGCCTCTTTCCTTCCAACGTGCCTTCTATGGACGTGGATCGATCCGGTTTGAGTTTTAAACCAGCGCTGTACGAATAACCGGGAGGGGGACGAAAACGTCCCCCTCCCTTTTCTTTTGCGCGGACTTCCGCCCCATTTGGACGTGCATCGGCTCTATTACAATGAAGGACGTGGGTAGAAGGCGTTGGCCAGTGGCTGACGCACACTGAGGCGAAATTGTTAAAGCGTTCTATATCCGCAACCGGTTTGCTGGTTGCTCTCTTTATCGGGCTCTTACTCTGCTCTCCGTCCGCCACGGCAGCCAAGCATCCGCAGCTTCCCCCGGTTTACGATCACTGGCTGAACGAGGAGGTCAACTACCTGATCACGAACCAAGAGCGGACGATCTTTCTTGGGCTAACGAACGATAAAGATCGTGACGGTTTTATTCAAAACTTCTGGGCGATTCGTAATCCGGATCCCAACTCGCCCAGCAACGCGTTTCGAGAAGAACACTATCGCCGCCTGGCTTACGTGAACTCGCATTATGGGCTGCACAAGATCGCGGATGGGTGGCGCACGGATCGCGGCATGGTGTACATCACCCTGGGGCCGCCGCAGCAGAAGCGATCGTATCCTGACACCAAGAACCTGGACCCGATGGAGATCTGGTTTTACCAGGATCCGGCGAGCGCACTTGCGCCGTATTTCTCGGTGGTTTTCTTTCGCCCTACTCCGATTGAGGATTTCCGCATCTACTCGCCCTACCAGGACCGCCCGGACAAGTTGATCGCCAGCACAAACGCAATCAACGATGTACCGACCGCGTTGAAGATCATTAAGCAGGACCTGGGGAATGAAGTTGCGAACCTGACGCTTTCACTTTTTCCGAATGAGCCTGTCGACAACAACAGCGGCACGCCTACGCTCGAATCGGACGTGCTGCTGCAGAAGATTCGCAACTATCGCAACCTGCCGGAGAACAAGGACCTTCTGGAGCAGCGTCGGGCGCTGTTGGAGGGTGTGACCCACCGGGTTCTGCTGGGGCAGGATTTCAGCGACCTGTCTGTGCTCGCGACCCGGGATGGCGCTAACGAAGCCAGTGTTCATTACCTGCTTCGCCTGTTGAATCCCGCCGATTTCGTGCTGGGCAAGGATGCTTCCTTCCACGTGTACTACTCGCTAACGGTTGAATCACAGTTGCTGGGCAGTGACGGTAACGTGATTTACACCGACCGCCAGGAGCTGCATGAGTTTCTTACTCCGGAACAGGTACAGCAATTACGTACCCGCGCGCTGGCGATTAGTGGCCGCATGGTGGCTGTGCCCGGCAAGTATCAGCTGCGGGTTGACGTCACCAATCTGGTTACAAAGCAGAGTTTTTCCCAGACGCGAGCGATTTTGGTGCCGGCCTTTGACCACACGCTGGGGATGAGCCAGGTGGTGTTCGCTTCGATGGCGCCTCCGCAACGGGATTACGAGCAAAATCAACCATTCAGTTTTTCTGGCGTGAAGCTGGCCATATCGGGCGCAGACAACACACCGCTCACAGGCGGCGACCCAGTGCGGGTTATCTATCAGCTCTGGGAGCAGCCCGATGCTCCTGCTTTTCTGAAAGGCAAGACTCTTGACGTTTCTTACCTTGTCGGACAGCTTGGTGTGGCTACCAAGAAGGAGCAGACCCAGACCATTGACCGCGGCGGATTTGATGCGCACGGGAATCTACTGATGGGCACTGACATCCCCACCACCGATTTGCACCCGGGCAACTACCGCCTGGTGATCCGGGTCACTGACCCGGAATCTAAGGAGAGCACGACCCAGGCGATCAATTTTCGCCTGGTCGGGGGAGATCGGCATCCGCTGTGGAATCTGACCAGCCCGTCCTACACCAGTTCTGCGGACTCGGCAGTAAACCTGTATCGGCGGGGCTTGTGTGCCCTGGCGCAGCAGCAACCGCAAAACGCGGTCGCTTATCTGAAGCAGGCGGTGGATGTGGGTAAGCCGGATGCGGCGATGTACACTGCGCTGGCCTCGGCATATCGGCTGGCCGGCAACGAGACCGCAGCGGTCGCCACGGAAAAGCTAGCGAAGCAAGGCGCGATTCCGTCGAGCAACTAACCAACGCAACAGCGAGGCAGGTGTTCCTCAGACCTTTGTTCGGGTCCAACAGATGCTCAGGCTTTCATCCTGAGCATCTGCAGCCGTCCCTGCGGAACAAAGGCGTAGTAACCCTCTCACCCTTGCGTTTGACTTTCATGAATCGCAGGTTCTATTTGTCTTCTTCAGGCCCTGGGTTCTTGCCCACGATGGGGGAGCAGCAGGGCTCCTTGACGGGGGTGAATTCCATGAATTCCACCCGCGTCAGGTCAGGGTCGAAGAGGTTCAGTTGAACCTTGCCATCCCGGCCGACCTGGGTTTTAGCGCAGTTGGGGCCCTCACACTTGTTTTTTGCGAGCGCAGCCACGACATCCGCCATGTGCGCCACGCCCAGCGAAAAGTGATCTTGCACGCCGGCTTGCTTCAAGCTAGGCGATGGCGAAATGTTCAGCATGTATTCCAGCCAGTCGGTTCCGTCAGGCACCTGGATGCTTGACCAGTCCGTTTGCGACTCCGTCTTGCCGCCATGCCAATAGGGCCGGAAGCCAAGCAGGTCTTTCCAGAACGCATCCTCTTTCGTGGCATCGTGCACGATGAAGCCCACATGGATGATCCGCTTGCTGGTGGCGTTCGGGGAAGGCGGGGCGTGCGCGACCAGTTTGTTGGAGCCGCTTTGCACGAAAATCACCAGGTTTCCCTCCGGGTCACGAACCCCAAACTCGCCGGCTTTCAGCGGCATCTCCGCCTTGACGCCATGGGCGGCGAGGTAACGCTCAAGCCCGGCGGCATTCCGGGTCGTGAAAGCGACCGCGGCCATGCGCACGTTCGGGTTTGGGGGCGGCGGGGAGGTAAGGATCTCGATCCACTGGGAATGGTTCACGGGGTAAACCCAGACGCCGTTCGCCTGTAGACGCTGGTAGCCGAGGGTGTCGCCGTAGAACTTCTGGGCGCCGGCAGGGTCGGTCGTGTAGAAGCGGGCAAAGGCAATGCCGGTAATGGCAGGCCGGCTGGCGGTTTGGGCTCCGAGCGGAGCGATCGCGGCGAATAAGAACGCGATAAATAAGCTAGGTCTCATGATCCGAAACTCTAGTGGAGTTCGACCCGTCTGGTCAAAAGCGGCCGCCAGGAAACAGCGGCCCTGAAAGATTGCGTCCGCCGGCAATCCCCAATAAACTTCTTTGCGGGCAAAAATACGGCCCTTTCCAGCTCTGTAGGAGTTTTACGTGCACCCTTTTCGCAAGTTTGTCTGCCTCTCTCTTGCCCTTCTTGCCGCCCCGGTTTTAGTGCAGGCCCAGCAGCTGCCGCCCAACCCCCTGTTGGCGCCTGCGCCGCATGTTAAGCAAATCCACCTGAAGCACGTGCTGGTGATCGGCGAAACCAAGGGGTTCGAGCACGACTCAGTCTCGGCCGCGATGGCCGCCATTTACAACATGGGCCAAGAGAGTGGGCTTTGGGACACGATGTTGCGCACCGACACGGAGCTGTTGACCAAGAAGGATTTGCAGCGCAATACAAAAAATCTGAACTACTTCGACGCGGTCATCTTTGCCAGCACAACCGGTGAACTGGACATGGACGCGAGCCAAAAGCAGGATTTAATGTCGTTTATCAAGGAAGACGGCAAAGGTTTTGTCGGCATCCACGCTGCGCTCGACACCAACTACACCTGGCCGGAGTATGGCGAGATGATCGGCGGCTGGTTTGACCAGCATCCCTGGATGACTTTCAACGCGCCGATCATCAACGAACAACCGGATTTCCCGGCAGTGCGCCACTTCCCGAGGGCGTTTACCAAATACGATGAGATCTACCAGCCGAAGAGCTGGTCACGGGACAATGTGAACGTGCTGCTCAGCCTGGATTCGAGCAAGCTGGACTACGCGAATAACCCGCGGATTCACCGCGCCGACCATGACTTCCCCGTTGCCTGGAGCAAGATGTACGGTAAGGGAAGGGTTTTCTACTCCACGCTAGGCCATACCGAAGAGGCGTGGGAGGATCCAGATATCCGGAAGATGTATTTCGAAGGCATCAAGTGGTCGTTGGGAATGACTGAGGGCAGCACCGCATCACACCCAAAGGTCACCGCAGCAGGCAAATAGAACCCGGTTGATGAAGGTGGAGTCACAAGGATGAAGCGCTTTCGGGATTTAGTATTCGTAGCGGCGATCGCAGGGCTGGCTGCTTACCAGGGCAGGCAATTACATATCTATGCAGCCAGCGGACAGGCGCCTGCGACCACGCAAAACGCGGGGCCTACGCACGGCGGCAATGCCGGAACCGCAGCTTCCCCCGCGACGATTGCCGCGGGGGGGTCGCTTTTCCAACAGAACTGCGCCTTCTGTCATGGCCGGGATGCCGGCGGTGGTGAGACGGGGCCGGATCTGACGCGCTCGAAGTTGGTGACCGCCGATGTGGGTGGCGACAAGATCGGAGATGTTGTGCTGCATGGGCGTGCGGAAAAAGGCATGCCGGCGTTCAGTAATTTTTCGCCGGAACAGATCGCCGATCTGGCTGCCTTTATTCATTCCCAGCAGGCCAAGGCCATGGCGCAAAGCGGCAAGCGAAAGGGCGTTGACGTATCTGATCTTCAGACCGGGAACGTCGAGGCGGGCAAAGCCTACTTCAATGGCGCGGGGGGCTGTGCCAGTTGTCACTCACCGACCGGCGACCTGGCCGGTATCGCCACCCGCTACGAGGGGTTGCAACTGGAAGAACGGATGCTCTACCCCAAAGACGTGAAGAGCAAGGTGACCGTGACTTTGCCTTCCGGCGAGACCCTGGCCGGGACGTTAGCTTATCTGGATGAATTCACGATCGGCATGCGCGATGCCTCGGGCAGCTACCACTCATGGAGGGTGGGCGACGTGAAGTATAAGGTGGACGCACCGGTGGAAGCACACGTGGCGCAGTTCCCCAAGTACAGCGATGCCGATATTCATAATCTGATGGCTTACATACAGACACTGCGCTAACGGTCGCCCCGGGGAAGGTTTTACTCGATATGAAGCGGTTGAGAAATGTATTTCTGCTGGGTGTAATCGCGGTGGTGGCTTTTACGACTGCACCTTCGCTCGGGGCACAGAATGTGGACGCGGCGATGCTACTGCATCCGCCGGCCGACAGTTGGCCTGGTTATCATGGTGACTATTCGGGCCGGCGCCATAGCCCGTTGACCCAGATCACTCCGCAGAACGTCGCGAACCTTAGCCTGGCGTGGACCTATCAGACGGGGCAACCGGCGATGATCAAGTCTTCTCCGCTGCTGGTTGACGGAGTGTTGTACTTTACCGTGCCGGATAACGTCTGGGCGATCGATGCGCGATCTGGCCATCAGCTATGGCACTACACCTACCCGCCGAACAAAGGGGACCATATCGGCCAGCGCGGGGTTGCCATGTTTAAGGACTGGATCTTCTTTATCTCCCCGGACGCACATATGGTCTCGCTGAACGCCAAGGACGGCAAGGTGCGCTGGATCGTCGAGCTTGCCGACGTGAACAAGGGATACTGGGCGACCGAGGCGCCGGTTATCGTGGGCAATCACGTGATCGCCGGCGTGGGCGGCGATCTGGATAACATACCTATGTTCCTCAAGTCTCTTGATCCGGAGACGGGCAAGACGCAGTGGCAATGGAATGTAACCCCTCCCCCGGGCCCGGGCGTGACCACGGGCGGCACGACGTGGATGGCCGGGACCTATGATCCCACCCTCAACCTCATTTACTGGGGGACTGGGAATCCGACTCCAGTGCTGGACGGCAATGCGCGGCCGGGTGACGACCTTTACACCTGCAGCATCGTGGCCCTGAACCCGGATACGGGCAAGCTGGTGTGGGCCTTTCAGCCCTCGCCGCATGACACTCACGATTGGGATGCGGTTGAGGTGCCGGTGCTGGTGGATGGGACGTTCCACGGACAGCCGAAGAAGATGCTCATGCAGGCCTCGCGCAATGGGTATTTTTTCGTTTTGGATCGAACGAATGGCAAGAACCTGCTGACGGTTCCGTTTGGCCCGGTGAATTGGGCCAAGGGGCTCGACGATAAGGGCCAACCGATCCCTGATCCGGCCAAGGAACCGTCGCCCGACGGGGTTCTGATTGCGCCAGATGAGGGTGGGCTAACCAACTATCGATCGCCCAGTTTTGACCCAAAAACCGGCTTGTTTATCGTGAGTGCCCATCCCGCCTGGAGCCTTTATTTCAATAAACCGGCGGATGGTTCGTACGGTTGGGCAGGCGCGGATTACGGACTATGGGGTAAGGGTGTCCTCGAGGCCATTGATTACCAGACCGGCAAGATCCGTTGGAGCCATGAACTCGGGCCCGGAGGATCGGGCGCAGGGGTATTGACCACCGATTCCGGGCTCACCTTTACCGGGGACGCGCCGGGAAATTTTCTGGCGCTGGAGACCAGTACGGGCAAGACGCTTTGGCATGCCGGCTCGGGGGCGCGTATTGGCAGCTCTCCGACTACGTATGAGCTCGACGGACGGCAATATTTTTTGACCAGCAGCGGAAGTGTGCTGTTTGCATTTGCGCTGCCTGAGAGTTTGGCGGTTGCCAAGCATCCCAAGGCGCGGTGAGGGCTACAACATGCTCGCTACTGATTAACCTCAGCTTTGGTTCAGGTTCCAGCAGATCCTTACTGGACTGCATTGTTTCGGGAACGGTAACCCCGGACTGCGTCCTGGGCTAGCGGCAGCCAGAGCTGCCCAAATTAGCAATTTCTGCACCGCGGTTGCGTTGATTTCGCGGGGAAAGTCGCGCTGCAACCCGGCATTTGCGAGATCAGGTTGGGTTAGCAAGGCGACGCCGGGTTTGGTTTTGTATCAGGGCACGACTTTAGTCGGGCCGTTTCAGATCGGAAAAATTTAGGGCTTCAGCCCCTGCGAGGGCGAATCCAGCTGGATTCCTTGGCGGAGAATAAGGTGGCGATGCTGGGTTAGGTTTTGTATCAGGGCACGACTTTAGTCGGGCCGTTTCAGATCGGAAAAATTTAGGGCTTCAGCCCCTGCGAGGGCGAATCCAGCTGGATTCCTTGGCGGAGAATAAGGTGGCAGTGGGCGGGGTTCTGCGCCAAGGAAAATCTGTCGGGCACGACCTTCACGGAGATCACAACCGAACGCATCTCATCCTGCAAGGATGAAAACGCAGGGGCTGAAGCCCAGGTTTTTGTTCGACCGATACGGCCCGACTAAAGTCGTGCCCTGATACAAAACAAGTGAGCCGTGGCTGCCGGAGAAGCGCTCATTCGGACAAGACTGAGCGGCAGCCGTCCCTATGGGACTGAATCAGTTGGCTCGGTTTTCTCTTGGAAACACGCGCCATCGCTAGACTATAAGTGTTCTCCCCTGGAAGGCCTCAATGAAAATCACCGGCATTCAGACCGTCGTCGTCAACGCAGAGATGCGGAACTGGATCTTCGTAAAAGTCATCACCGACCAAGCGGGCCTCTTTGGATGGGGAGAGGCTTCGCTCGAATGGAAAACGCGCGCCGTGGTGGGCGCTATCGAAGATTTCGCGCCCATGCTGATCGGGGAAGACCCGCGCAATATCGAGCACATCTATCAGAAGCTCTACCGTCATTCCTTTTTTCGCATGGGGGTGATCGGCATGAGCGCCATCAGCGGCCTGGAGCAGGCGTGCTGGGATATTTTTGGCAAGTCAATGGGCCTGCCTGTCTATCGACTTCTGGGCGGCGCCGTGCGCGATCGGGTGCGCATGTATACGCATCTGGGCGGCGGAGATATGAAGGCGGTTTACCAGACCTTCGACCCACAGCCGCTGATCGAGCTCGCGCACGCAGTCGTTGCCCGCGGCTACACGGCGCTGAAGGTTGTGTTTGTGCCGTATTCTGAGCCGCTCATGGGGCGGCAGTATGTACGCCAGTTCGCCCAGATGTTTGAGCAACTGCGGATAGCCGTGGGCGACACGATCGATATCATGATCGACTTTCATGGGCGCACGACGCCGGCGATGGCGATCCAATATATCCACGCGATTGAGGAGTTCAGCCCGTATTTTTGCGAAGAGCCGGTGCCGCCGGAGAATGTTCCCGCGCTGCGCCAGGTGCGCGA
The DNA here is from genome assembly GCA_963834445.1 of uncultured Acidobacteriaceae bacterium. Lineage (GTDB taxonomy): Bacteria > Acidobacteriota > Terriglobia > Terriglobales > Acidobacteriaceae > PALSA-350. The sequence continues at coordinate 1,837,799 of CAWIBU010000003.1, read as the reverse complement.
GGCGGTGCGCGTGCCCATCGCCACCGGCGAACGCCTGGTCTCACGTTTCCAGTTTCGCGAATTGTTTGAGCAACAGGCGTGCCATGTGATCCAGCCGGATCTGTGCCACTGCGGCGGCCTTGCCGAAGCCAAGAAGATCGCGGCGGCGGCGGAGACTTACTACATGGGCGTGGCGCCCCATAATCCGCTGGGACCAATCGCCAATGCGGCCGCACTGCACTTCGCGCTCTCAACCCCGAATTTTCTTATCCAGGAAGATATGCTCACGGATGTGCCCTGGCGTTGGGATGTGGTGCAACATGGATTGACCATGGAGAACGGCTACTGGACCAGGACCGAAGCTCCCGGGCTGGGGATTGAAGTGAACGAGGCGGAGGCGGCGAAACATCCGTTCCAGCAGGAAACATTTGCTACATCGGTTGCGCGCGCGGCCGACGGCGCGATTCTGGACTGGTAGAAACGAAAGAGGAGAGACTTGTGAAATTGACTCGGACAAAAATGTTTTTGGCGGCATCTCTGGTTGCTCCCTGCCTGCTGGTTGCCCTGCTGGTGCGGGCGCAGACTTTTCCCGATCCCGCAGTGTACGCGAACGATCCTGCGGCCATGCTGTCTGGATACCGTCACGTAGAAGTGTCTTCCGTATCGGACGCGATTGAGCAGCTCACCGGGCAGCGCCAGTACATGACGCACCACATGCAGCCGATTTTCACCACCAAGTTTGCCGGTTATGCGGTCACGGTCAAGCTGATCAAGGATGAAAATCATGATCCCAATGCGCTCACCGGCATGCTGTCGGCTATCGATCAGGGCGCTAAGGATTCGGTCTATGTGATGACGGTGCAGGATGGAGCAGACATTGCCGGGATGGGCGGCCTGATGGGTACGGCCATGTCTGCGCGCGACTTTGCCGGCGCGGTGATTGATGGAGGCGTGCGTGACGTAGCTTACCTGCGGAAGATCGGATTTCCGGTTTATGCCAGCGGTATTGTTCCCTCGACCTCGGCCGGGCACTATCGCGTAGCGGGCACGGGCGTACCGGTTGTGTGCGATGGCGTCAAGGTCGATGCCGGCGATATCGTGACTGCAGATAGCGACGGAGTGGTGGTGGTGCCGCGGGCGATCGCTCCCAAGGTATTGGTATTGTCACAGCAACTGGACTTTAAAGAGCACAGCATGTACGCGTTCATTGAAAACACAAAGTCTATCCAGGAAGCAGTAAAGAAGTTTGGCCGGTTGTAGTCACTGGTTTTCATGTGCGGATCCACAGGGACGAAACGATCAGGATTCCAGATCAAGTTAGAAAAGGCGATCGGTCTTGCGCTAAACGTCTAATGCCGAGATGCCTGTAAGGAGCACGGGTTTCCGGTCGGGAAACTCGGCCACAAGCGACAACGTGCCCCCCAGGGCTTCAATCGACCGCCTGAGCGTCGATATATGCATGTCGGTCCGCTTCTCGACCTCGGAAATCTGTTTCTGCGCCACGCCCAGATTTTTCGCCATTTGCACCTGCGTCATGGTGCGAGCCCGGCGCAGTTCCTGCAAGGTCATCTCTTCGGCGATCAGCGCGGTTGCGCGTTTCTCAATCTTCCGCCGACGGCTCGCCGGGAGGCTCTTGATGATGTCGTTGACGTTCTTCGCCATGAGTCATTTCCTTTTCGTCTTCATGCGCTCCAGATGCGCATCGAACCGTTGATCAGCCTTCCGGATCAGCCCGCGGTAAAATCGCTTCTGGCTTCCCCCCGACTTGTCCCCCGCCACGAGCAGGATCGCCCGGCGCTTGGAATCGAAAGCGAAAGCCACACGCCAGACGCCGTCTGAGGCATCAAACCGCATTTCCTCATATTGGCGTGCTTCGAATCCTTGAGCGTATCCACATGTGGCCTGCCCAGATGGGGGCCGGAGTGCTGAAGAAGTCTGGTCATCGCCAGGACCTCATCCTGCACGTCCCTTGGCAGCGCGAGGTATTCAGGCTCGAATTCATCACTAATCAGTACCGTCCATTCCATTCCCAGTATACTTCCCGCAGTATATCCTTTCAAGCGTATATTGCAAACCCAGATGTCTCCCAAAAGTGTTACTCACTTGGCCGGGTGTCCGTAAAGGATTGAACGCCCCCAGTGGATTCCTGAGACCCCTTGAGTTCGCTCATCTGAATTGGCCCACTTCGCTCATCTGAATTGGCCCACCTGTACAAGCCCGGATGTAAGGATTCGGGGATGGACAGGAGGCAAAAGGTGGAACTATTTGAGGTGATCCGGCGGGGATACGCGGCCGGGGAGACGATTCAAGGTCTATCGAAGAAGCACGGTGTGCACCGTCGGATGGTGCGTCAGGCGATCGGGAGCGCTATTCCTCCCGCGCGCAAAGCGGTGGTACGCGAAGCGCCCAGACTGGGTCCGGTCATGGCTCTGATCGAGCGGATGCTGGCCTGTGACCTTCAGGCTCCGCGCAAACAGCGGCATACGGCTCATCGGATCTGGATGCGGCTGCGCAAGGAGCATCCGGAGCACCCGGTCGGGGAAGCGACCGTGCGGCGCTATGTGCGGGAGCGGAAGCGGGAGTTGGGACTCAGCGGGCGGGAAGTGTTCGTGCCGCAGAGCTACGAGCTGGGGCAGGAAGCGCAGGTGGATTGGTTCGAAGCCGTGGCCATGCTGGGCGGCGAAGCGCGCAAGCTGCAGTTTTTCGCCATGCGCAGCATGGGCTCGGGCGATGCCTTCCACCGCGCCTATCCGCACGCCACGCAGCAAGCGCTGCTGGAAGCTCACGAACATGCGTTTGCCTATTTTGGCGGCGTATTCAAGACCCTGCGCTACGACAACATGACCTCGGTGGTGAAGAAGATTCTGCGTGGATATCAGCGGGTGGAGACGGATCGGATCATCGCGTTCCGCTCGCACTGGGGCTACCAAAGCGAGTACTGCAACCCGGCCAGCGGCCACGAAAAAGGTGGCGTAGAAGGAGAGTTGGGCTGGTTCCGGCGCAACTGGCTGGTGCCGGTGCCGGAAGCCAGCATGTTGGACGCGTTGAACCAACATATCCTCGATGCCTGTCTGGAGAACCGAAGCCGCACCATTGTTGGCCGCGGCATGACCATCGGTCAGGCCAGCGAACGGGAACGCGAGCATCTGTCGCCGCTGGCCGAAGAAGGATTTCCGATTGACGAGTTGCTGTATCCGCTTCTGGTGGACAGCAAAGGCCGGGTCAAGGTGAAGACCAACTGGTACTCGGCCCCGCTCTGGCCAGGGCTACGCGTAACCGCGATGGTTGCCCCATTAAGCGTAGAGTCGTGCATGACAGCAAGGTGGCTGCGCGGCACCCCCGTTGCTACGGGCGAGGTCATCAGATCCTCGATCTGGAGCACTATCTCGATGTGCTGGAGAAGAAGCCGGGAGCCATGGCCGGTTCCACGCCCTTGCAGCAGTGGCGTGAGGCTGGCCGCTGGCCGGCTTGCCTGGACCAGATCTGGCGAGAACTTGAGCAACGTCATGGCAAGGGCAACGGGACCCGCGAGATGATCTCGCTGATTCGTGCCGGTTCCATCGACGGATGGGACAAGCTGATCGCTGCCGTGGAAGAGGCATTGCGGCTGGGGATTAGCGATGCAGCCGCGGTACTGCATCTGCTGCGTATGCCCGACCCGGAACAACGCCGTCAATACGCTGTCGCCCTGGCTGAAGAACTACTTCCGTTTGAACGCCCCATCCGGTGATGGATGAATACGACCTGTTGCTGGCCAACACGACGGGGGGCATCCAGTGAAGAACCAGACCCAAGCACTGGAACATGCCACCATTCGGCAGTACTGCAAAGCGACTCGACTGCCTACCGTGGGCGCCAACTTTCAATCGCTGGCCGAGCAGGCGGTGAAGGAGAACCACAGCCACACCCGCTATCTGGAAGCGCTGCTGTCCATCGAGTGCGAAGAGCGCGACCGGCACGCCATCGACAACCGCATTCGCGATGCCCACCTGCCGCGCTTGAAGACGCTGGAAGAGTTTGATTTCGCGCAAGCTCAGCAGATCCCGGCGGCACGCATTCGCGAGTTGGCCGAAGGCGGCTATATCGAACGCAAGGAACCGATTGTATTGATCGGGGAGTGCGGCACGGGAAAGACCCACCTGGCCATCGGCCTGTGCCTGGCCGCTTGCCGACAGAAGCGGCGCGTCCGCTTCACGACGGCGGCGGCTCTGGTCAACGAATTGGTGGAAGCCAAGCAGAACAACCAGGTGCGCAAGCTGATGATGCGTTGGCAGAAGTACGAGCTGATCGCGCTGGACGAAGTCGGATACGTACCTCTGGCAGACATCGGCGCGGAGTTCCTCTTTCAGGTGATCTCGGAGCGGGCTGAGCGGGCGGCCATCCTCGTCACCACCAACTTACCCTTCTCGGAATGGACAACTGTGTTTCCCAATCCACGACTCTGTAAAGCAGTCTTGGACCGGATCACGGATCGAGCCCACATCATCGAAACCGGAACCGAATCCTTCCGCTTCCGGCGCACGTTTGAAAGGAGCAAAAAGCATTGAGGGGCAAGCTTTAAACGCACAGCTACAGGCCGTGGAATTGACGCGCTGTGGAAAGCATGGGAAAACGATAAAACCGTTTTCCCACCCTTCCCCCAGCCCTTGGAAATCGCTGCCGCGATTCCCACATTACACACGGCCACGACAACGAGAAAAATATCTCTCAAAACCTATGAAGCCAAACCCGGAACAATGATGCACAATACCACTACCCAGGTGGGCCAAATTAGATGGTCAAAGTGGGCCACGCCGGATGAGCGAACTCACCCCTTTTCCCCTTGGGCCCACATCGAGCGCAATTATCTGCCCACATCACCGCGGGCTTTTCGGGGGTTCATCGGGAGCAGGTGACTTGCCTGCGGTAAATCAAGGATGGAATGAAAGCGGAGAGCGCTTGCTTTCTAAGCCCTACCCTCAAGCAAATTTGTCATCCCGACCGGAGCGGTAGCGCAGTGGAGGGACCTGCTTTTCGTTCCTCCCATTAACCATTTTGAGGGTAATCGCAGGTTTTCGCTAGCCATTGCATTTGAACGCGCGCAGCGTAGGCGCGGATAGCAACCGCCATGATTAGGGAAACGTGGTGAACGTCCCCCAACGTTCCCAATCCCCGTCCCCCAATCCCGCGATGATTTTCATATCCCACCTACCATGGTCACGGTCCCTCGCGCAGGGGCTAAACAGGCTGCGTTAGGGTCATCTTCGTCTGTCCTAGATTCCGATAGAGTCCTAACGTTTACAAGGCCATTGCATCAGGTTACGCGGGTTGGGACTGTGAACCGGCGAGGTGGTTCACAATAAGATTGCTCAGCTGTTCCCGAGCCTCATCCAGTAGCCAATGCGAATAACCAGGGAGCGCTTCAAAGCGGTAGGGGCCGCTTACGTATCGTTCTGTTGCTTCTGCCGCTGCACGTCCCAAAGCCATGTCCTCGTCTCCCCATACGTATAGCGTAGGAACGCAGACAAGGCCGATACGAGTGTCCAAGTCGAGAGCGCGATACCAATTGAGAGTAGCGGTAAGGGCCCCCGGCTCGAGAAGACGTTGTAGATTTCTTGAGACCTGCTCATCGGGAACCTTGCCTTGGTAGACCCCGCGCAAGCGCGAGCCATCGTCCTTGAGAAATACCGCCTCCGCGACGTTACCCGGCATTTTGAACCACTGGATGTACTGTGATCGGGCTTTCTGGTCCGGGTCGCATGCGACCGCTTCCAAAAAAGCATTCACGTGCGGAGTCGAAAGAACGGTCAAAGACTGGACGCGACCTGGATGCTTTGCTGCCAGTGCCCAGGCAAGAAATCCCCCCCAGTCATGACCAATAAGATGGAATTGAGGCCACGCCAGATGGTCCACGAGTGCAAGCACATCAGCGTTCAGCTTAGGGAGTGCGTATTCCTCAACTTCTACTGGCCTTGCGTTGGGCGAGTACCCTCTTTGCTCCAGTGCCACAGCTCGGAATCCGAGAGCACCAAGTTTATCGAGAAGCGGAGTCCAAACATCAGCAAACTGGGGGAATCCGTGCAGCAGAATTACTGGTTTGCCAGCGGTTGGGCCCCCGGCCAGGTAGTTGAACTCCAAACCATTGAGCGGGACTGTGCCTCTCTCGATCATTCCCGTCGATAGTTCCTCCCAACCGGCATTTGAGGTCACGTTTCGTACTCGAACCAAAGGATAACCTGTCCGGGTCCTGACTTTACGCGTCAACTTGCTGTTCGTGGCGCGGTCACGGAAAGAGCCTTCGATAGGCTGCAAGTCTCGATTTCGGTAACTTCGCTGCCACTACTCGCCTGGTGGCCCGTGCTTCTGTCCCTTTAAGAGAGCAACCGCAAAGGCGATCCAGCAGACCACGGCAGGGCAGAGTGTGAGCAAGATCGAGAAGTACACTCCTGTGCGGAATGCCCTCACGCCAAAGGCGGACGCTTTTTCAGTCGTTGTGGCTGCTCTCATGAGCAGCTCGGAAAGCCATCCGGCGGTGTAAAAGACATTGGCGAGAATCCCGTAGAAAACGATGCCGAAGATCCCGAGTAACGGGCCGTCCGGCATGCCGATGGGTTCGCCGACAGTTGACTCTGCAACAAATGCGCAGACAATCAATAAGGCGCAAGTGATCACACCTGTACAACCGACGACGGAATTAAAGAAGAGACGACGACTTTCCCACCATCGGATAACCTCGCCTGCTCTCGCAGGGAGTCGGTCTCGCCTGAACTGAGAACCTTGAAAGGCTCTAACGCTCATCTTTCACCAAGGGCTATTGTAGTGGGGGAGCCGTCCTCGATCCAGAATCGCCACTCAGGTGCTCCCTGACATCGCACAAGGGGAAGCGCTTGTAAAGTCTCGTTCTGGGTAAATTGCCATGCTGCGTCCGGCCGCCGATCCTGCCTTCTCCCATCTCCCAAACCGGCTGCCGTCCGGCGGGATCGTTCGCGAATCGCTCATGCCCCGGTAGAAACGGCCGTTGGATTCTCCACAGCACGCCGAAAGCCGATCAGCGCGCCCAGGCTGGTGGGCGGCCCGAATGTGGTGGCAGGGATCGGCCAGGAAGTTACCGGGAAACCGCCCGGTCGGATTGCTCTGAATCGTCAATTTGCCTGGATTTGCGTTCTCGATCGATGCAGGCAGGTACATGCCAACGCCGCTCCGCGGTCCCGTTTTGTGCGCAGCGAGGGAAATCCAATCGTTCTCCGCAGCCTCGTCGAAAAGTATATTCTCGACGAGGGTGCGCGGATGGTAAACCTGAGCCGCAGGAACGATATCTAGCCAGAACCTATGAATGTAATCATCATCTCGATCGACCACTCCCTTCAACTGCTGGAAGCCGAGACGGATTCGCAAACCCTTCGCGCGTCGAAGAGTTGTCTTCGGGCAATTCTCGAAGAACAGTTTGCTGGGGGGCGAGTTGCTGAGATTTTTGAGGAGTCGTCGCCGAGAAAAGAATCGATAGCCGCGAAGCTTGCAGGCCAGCGTGATCCAAAAGTGCCATGGCAGAACATCAACATGTCCGAGGCAGAGCGAAGAGCTGCAGGGATATACGAGGCACTGCTCAATCGCCCGGGCCGGCCGGACGATAAGATGGAGTTCACCATCGAGGCACGAATTCCGGCTGATAAGGTGCGCGAAAACCATTTCGCAGAGTGCATCTTTACCGCTGAGAAAGCACAGGGGAACATACTCGTCCTGCTTGGGGATATGCACGTCCAGGCCGTCGCAGACAAGCTTCGCGGCGCAGGACACGGCGTCGAGATTCTTCCTGAGCTCGTTCCGATCAAACGGTGGGAGTGAGCCACGAAGGTGGATGCAGATCTGGTTAACGAAGGCCTCCGGCAGCGCTCCTAAGACTTGGCTGCGAATGCAAATGAACTACGATCTCGCAGAGGCCCAGAGGCCCGCAAGCGCGAGGGAACTATCCATGTCCGTGGATACAAGGCCGAGGGAGGCCAGAGCAAGGTAGATTACTTAACGCATTGCCGGTGCGCCGGGAAAGACGCTGATGGATGAATATCTTCGAGCGCGATTTCCTTTCGGCAAATTAGACAATTCACTGCCGTCGACCGTCCGAACCCAAAACTTTCCGGAGGGAGCGGGTTATCTGAGAACGTCAGTTTCTCCGTCAGATGCTTGCTTTTATATTGGTCAACAAAAATCACCCGTGCCGTAAATTTCTCCCCAGGTTTCGCCAGAATTGGCCGCACTGCAAAGTGGACCATGGTCGGCTCATCATACCTGCCAGACACGATGACCTGCGTAAACAACATCACCGGAGTGGTTCCCTTTAGATAGCACTTCACGATCTCAAGCGAGTGCTCTTCAGTGGTCGTAAATCGCACCTGGAAATGTATGCTCATGAACGGTGTTGTGCGCATCGCTCCAATGCCCCACCTTGGCTCCATGTGTGGCAGAACGATAATACTTAGATTTGCTTTCCTTTTGCGTTTCTTCAGCGCAAACACCGCAATGCCGGCGGCAGCAAGAGTCAGCAAGAAAACTCCCCAAACAGGCAGCGGCGCCGTAATTACGTGCTTCCAAAAGCTGAGCATTCCCGGCAGCCCGTTGAGTGTGGTACCGTCCGTCTTGGCCTTGATAATGGGAGCGGCAAACCACCCGATGATGGTCACGCCAATCGGGATAAGAAACTTAGCTGCGCTCCGCAAAGACATGGCTAATTATAGGCAACGGTCGCAAACCAACCGATCCGCTGCGGAAAACGGTGACGCGCCGGATAGCGTCCGAAGCAGGTCCTATTGAAACAGGACTCAATAGACAGTGCCCTTGACCGACTAAAAGCGCGGCGAAGGTTCAGACTTCTCTGACCTCATGTAGGCGCTTCTGGACGCATGGCTTTCCACGCCAGGCATTAAAGGGACAGGCATTAAAGGGCATTAAAGGGACAGACGAAATAAGGGCATTAAAGGGACAGACGAAATAACCCCTAATGCGACAAACGGTGGTTACCCCGTCTGGGGGGATGGGGCATTAAAGGGACAGACGAAATAACCCCTAATGCGCCAAACGGTGGTTACCCCGTCTGGGGGGATGGGGGCAGGACATCTATCCCCACATCGCCGACAACTCGCTTCTATACGGCGGGTACCGTTGGCTACAGCGACAGGCAGTGGATCCGTGGTCGAGAATTTAATTGCCGGGCTTCTTCTCGTTCCTGGATGACTCCCCTTCCTCCATGAGCTCAGCCACCTCCCGAACCAGCAAGAAATGCGCGACAGACGAAATAACTCCCCAACTTTCGCACCGGCGGGTCTGGCGGGCCTGTCACCGATCTCGTTCGAGCGCGAAGCCCGGTACGGAAGCGCCGAAATATGGTGACGGGATGTTTACCTCGTTTCCAAGCCGGCAAAAACGTTTGACGGTTACTCAAACGAAATATGGTGACGTCTGGCGAAGACAGAAAGTAGCCGTTACACCAATACTTCGCCGATTATTGCTCCTCAACCAAGTATCGTGACACCCGCTCGCATCGCAATACGCTTCAAGGGCTCGTCCGATGTGGCCAGCGGAATTTCCTTACGAAGCGCCAGATCTAGATAGGCTGCATCGTAGGCAGCAATGTCCCACCGTCTGGCTACCGACTGCAGATCCACATCCTTCCAGAGCGTCTGAGACTCGACGCGAATGGAGAGCGCTTTTAACAGGTCCAGGTACTCAGCAATCTGCTGCTCGGTGATCCGGCGCTTACGATGCGAAACAAAGATGTTGTTTGCAATCTCGAAAGCCCAAATTGCAGGTACCACGGCGTCTCGCACGAGCAACTCATTCAGAATGCGTCGACTGTAAGGAGTGTCCTCACTTAGATCGCCTGGGAAACACCACGAGATGGCGACGGAGGCATCAAGCACGAACTCCGCCATCAGAAGCGATGGCCTTCATGAAGTTGGGCGCGCGTGACGGGTTCTCCAAGGGATAACTGATATTTCTCTCCGAACTCCCGCATGCGGCGCACTGCTTCTGCGCGGGCCCCGCTCTCTGTATCGGACTGCAGAAAACCGGATGGGAGCGCCCGTTCAACAAGCGCAAGCACATAATGCTCTAGATCCAAGCCGTTTGCCTGGGCCTGGGCCATGAGACCTGCTTCCAATTCGGGTTTCAAATGCAGCGTAAGCGTCATTGCATGTCTCCCTTGCATCCCAGTTTACGCCGAGTTGCTCAGGTTTAAGGGACAGGCTTAAGGATTCGTGGCAGTCGAAATGACCCCCAAAATGCCGGCCGCTCTTGATGACATGTGACCTCAGGCAGACCTCAGAGGGTCGGCTGCCCTGCGACTGTCTTGAAGGCGCTTCGCGTCGCCCTCGCCGGTGGCGGCGAAGCGGGCCAGGGCGTGCTGAAGGCGTAGGGCGGTAGGCTGGTCGATGGCGCGTAGCTGGGCCTTGGCTTGGTCCCGCCAGGCGATCTTCTTCCGCCCCATGCTCACCGACCGGGAGAATGCGGTTCGGCGTCGAGCGGGGTCCGTCCCATGCGCTCGAAATCCTCCGCAGTCAGGCCGAAGTCGGCCAGGACTTCATGGTTAGAAACAGGAGAATTCCACTCCAGACGAAGTGGAGAATTCGTGACAGACGAAGTAACCCCTGAAACTCCGGCATGCCTTTAACGAGCTGGCGGGTTTCGAGGGGCCGCTGGGCTTCGGGGGTTATTTCATCCAGGCTACTGAAGTCGTGCGCGGAAGTGGGTCCATCCCACACGGCACGTAACCTTTGTAGTTGCGTGTTGCAGGCCCTTCGTTCGGGACCGTATCTCAGCGCTTTTAGCCCGCACATGAAATTGGAGAACCAGATGGGCCTTTGAGTCTTCGTCACCGATGGTTCACTCATCTTTCCGCCCTGCTGGCCGCGCCCGGTTTCCTCCCGGGTAATGCGCACGCAGATACTTTAGTTCCCGAAAAAGTGACCTTCGGAACCGTACTCCGGCTTAAAAATCGTCCCGGTGCTTATCGCTATCCTGGAGCGGGTATACCCTCTAATTAGACGATATCGGCAGGCGGCGGCTTCTCACGCGGCACCGCCATGCCGGCAGTTGCCCGGAAGTTTCGGACCTAAACGTGAGCGAGGGACAGTCTTACCGCTGTCCTGTGACACACCCGATCCCTGTCCAAAATCCGTCAGTCCACACATCTCGCCGCGGCGAGATTTTTTATTGCCACCAGTGCTCTTTTTCGAGCGCTCAGGAAAAGCACTGTCCGTAACCTCACGCAACCTCTCAACTTCCACCAAAAGGAGTCACCCATGCCGAAGAACGAAGTCACCGACGCTATCACCGACCAGGAAATAGCCTTTGCCCACCTGGTCCTCTCGGGAACCATGACCGACCGCCAGGCCGCCGAAGCCGCCGGCCTCAACCCCGACACCGCCGCCTACACCAAAGCCAAACCCCGCGTCCGCGCTTACATGGTCGAGAACCGTGCGGCCGTGCGCCAAAAACTTGTCGAGGAAGAAACCGAGGGGCTGCGCCGAATCAATATCAGCCGCGAGCGAGCCCTGACCCGCCTTTGGGAAATCGCCGACATGAGCCCCGAACGGACGCGCAACAGCCTTACCAGTCAGGTCAAGGCCCTCTCCATGATCATCTCCATAGAAGGCCTCATCCCGGACCGTCGTGCTAACTCTTCGGACAATCAATCCGCTCCGCCACCCACCCCTGCGAAAATGTATAGAGCCGCCTGGCTGCACGAGCAACAGGGGGAAACCACCGCCCCACAGCCCAGCCCAGATCCTGTCCCGGACAAAGAGCCCGCTCTCTCTCCCAGCCCGGCCGCAGACGCGCCTTCGGGCCCCAGCCACGATTGCAACGGGTCAATCCCCGTCCCTCCGGTTATCCCGTCGGAAGCGACTCCGTCGTCGCCCTATGCCCGCGTGCCCGATGCGGCTCCAGACCTCAGGCTCCCGTTCCACATACAGCAACTGAACCGCTTTGGCCGGCGCCGCTGAACTCCTCAACCTGCTGCTAATGCTCCAAAACGCCAAAAACGATCGAATTTTATCGAATTTTACAAAAACAAGAACCCGGCCTAATCCGCTAAGCTGTTGGCGTCTGAAGATAACCTCGGCCAAACCTGACTGGCCTTACAGGCTCCGGAAAACGCTGATCCTGAAGGATACGGGCTTCACAGGCTGCGGAAAAACTCGGATTGTGAAGGGTACGGGCTTCAGGCCGTACATAATGAAACAAAAAAGGATCGGCTTTAGCCGCCGGGGGCCGGGTTTCCGCCTGCTACCGCAGCCCTCAGCGCCTAAAGGCGGCTCATCTTGGGTATTTACGTACGGGCTGAAGCCCGTACCCTTCACGAACCGAGTTTTTCCGCAACCTGTTTAGCCAGGTAAGACAATTGAAGAATTCCGTACCAAGGGTAAAAGCTCCCAAAATGGCAAAAACGATCGAATTTTATCGAATTTTACAAAAATCAAGAACCCACCAGCCATGGCTGGGGTCGCCCTTTTCCGCCTGAAGAGGATGCCAGGGCTTTTTCCCAGCAGGCCGCACACAGCCGAAGGGCTAGGTTAGTCCTTGTCGTACCAACAGTTCTTCTACCGCCCGGTTGGCTTCATCCATGGCCTGGTTGGTGAAGGCGGCGGCGCCGGCGTCAGAGTTGGCGATCGATACCAGGTGGTAACGGCGCCTGCCGAGAATATGCGGGCGCTGCTCCAGAGGCACATCCGGGTCGGCCAGCGAATCGTAGGTGTAGGCATAGCCGTAAGGCCAACGGTTGACCGTGATGGCTGCGATGTCTTCAGCCGGATCAAAGCCGGTACCCGCCATCATGCGGGCAAGTTGCTGCCTCACCTCCAGTTCGAACTTCTGGAAACTGGACGTGAGCAACTCCTGCTGGCCGATGCGATTTTGTTCCTTGCGCGGCAAACCAGGCTTATTGGGATTGGCCATCATGTGGACCAGAATCGGTTCCTCTGGAGTCGACACGCCCGAGTAGCCGCCAACCGTGGTGCCCGGATCAAGCTGCACGTAGGGGTAATACATGCCCGGAGCACTGAACCGGGAGATCCCCGCCTTTTGAAAAGCAGTCCAACGTTTTAGTAAGACGTTGGTGTAGACCATCGGCACCTTGACCGGATAGGCCAGCGCTTCTTTCTGACTCGCAGGTATTTCAGGCATCAGGTAAGGAATCATTCTGTTGTAACAGGCAAGGATACAGTTGCGCGCGCGAACGGCACGAACCACTCCATTTTGCTTGTACGCGATGCGCACCCAGGTGGCCTTGTCGGGTGGACCCTGGTGCTCGACCCGCACCACAGGGGAGTTCAAGCGGATGCGCATGGGCGAATCCACGACATCCAACTGATCGTAGAGCAGCTTCGCCCCGACAATCGTGTTCATGGATTGCTGGCCAGGGAGCGCCGCCGGGACGAGGCGCGATACCAATAACCGCGCGACCGATGCGTTGCCGTCAGGAAAGTGGAAGAAGAATGAACCTTCATTAAAAGTCTCTTCCAGCTTGAGCCCAAGGCCATTGAAACCGATAGAACCGTGCTGCGCTGCCTCCAGTGCCGGCAGAGTATCGACACGCTTGTTATTGCGTTCGCCATCCCCCAGAAACACCGGCAGCGCCCCGGGATCCATTTTGGCGATGTGGAGTAGGTAGTCCTGATAGCTTATGCGCGCGAGCTTGGCTTTCTTTTCTTCGACCGGCATGCCGGCCATGTAGTCGGGATTTTTTCCGTGCAGCCTGACCAGGTCACGCTGCGCGGCGGCCGAGAGCGGGGCCTGGGCAAAGAAATCTTTCCACGGGGTGCGGCCCAGACCCGCGACGGTGCGGTCTTCCCCGAAGTGCTCCTTGTCAAAGAACATCGCGGAGCGGAGATTGTATTTGCTATCGAGCTCGTGATTGATGAACTCGGGATAGCGCATGACCTCGATACCGAGTTCCTCAAGCAATGCTTTGGCGCCGTAACTGTACGGATAAGGGGTGGCGATGGCCATGGTGCCGCCATAGCCGAGAAAGGTTTTGCCCCCGTACTCAAACTGGTTTCGCTTGGCGTGACCGCCGATGTCATCCTGATTATCGAGAATCAGGATGCGCTGATCATCGCCGAGCGCCTTGCGATAAAAGTGCGCGGCAGAAAGGCCGGAGATACCGCCGCCGACGATCACCAGGTCGTAGGACTCCTGAATGTCAGCATCGGCGACGGGAAACTTGTCGTATTTGCCGGAGCGGATGTTGTCGAATTCCGTGATGGATACCGGATAGTTGCCGCGCAGGCCCGATCGCAGCGGCGGATAGCTCTCCGCCGTAAGCGCCGGAGGAGTAGATGCGGTTTGCCCCAGCAGTGGACTGCTATGCAGGGCCGCGCCGGCAACAGCGATGGCGGCGCCGTTCATGAAATCGCGGCGGGTGATGGGGCGATCCATCCCTAGCTTGCGATGCTGGTCATCCATAGATAAATCTCCTCGGGTATCAGGCGAGCAGGGGCATGGAGCGGCGATCGATCACTTCGGTGACCGCACGATAGGCCTCCAGGATGGCCGCGTCGGTGTGCGGGCTCGCAGCCGCATCGGCGTTGGCGATAGAGATCAGGCCGAAGGGCTGGCGGGCAATCACACACGGCCGATCGGGCGAGGAGGTGTAGACCCATTCCAGCGGATCATAGAGACTGCTGTACGTATAGGAATAACCATGGGGCCAGCGATTCACGGTGATGCCGACAATATCTTCAGCGGGATCGAAGCCACCGCCGCCCAGGGTGCGGGCTAACTGATCGCGGATCTTGCGCTCGAAGGTTTCGATGCTGGTGCTGAGCAGGTCGTAGCGCCCGGCACGATACTGGTCTTTGCGCGGCAGACCCGGCGAGCAGGGCGTGCGCACCAGGTGCAGCACGATTGGCTCTTCGGGGGTTTGTGCATGGCGCAGGTCGCCGAGCGATGCGGCTTCCGTAAGGGCAACGCTGGTGTGATACATGGTCGGCGTGGTGATGGAGCGGACGCCGAGCTTTTGAAAGGCTTTCCAGTTCCTCAACGCCACGCTGGTATACACCAGCGGCGCCTTCACGTTATAGGCGAGCGCCTTCTTTTGCGAGTCGGGAAGAGTAGGCACCAGGTAGGGAATAAACATGTTCCAGCAGGCCATCACCGCGGCCGCTCCCCTTACCTGGTAGGTCTTGCCGGCGCTGACGTAGCTCACGACCACGGCGGTAGGATTGGCCGGCTCCCCTTCCTGCTGCACGTTCACCACCGTGCTGCTGAGGCGGATGCGGGCCTTCTGTCCAGGCCGGTCGAGATAGGCATAGTTCACGCGCGCGGTGCCTACATCGTCCATGGTTTTGCCGGGTACCGCGTCGGGGATAAGCGCGCGTACGAGGAGGCGCGCGATGGTCGCGTTGCCGTCTGGAAAGTGCACAGCGGTTCCCGATTCTTTTTGCCGGCCATGTTGACCACCGGGTAAATCGGCGAGCACGCCATCTGGTGTAGGCGCCAGTTTCAAACCCTGAAACCCAGGCAAGCCCATCTCCCAACAAAACAGCGCGGGGGTCGCATCCGTGCCAATGGCGAATACGCCCGCGGGCACGTTCTGAAAAAACCAGATCACCTGCTTGTCGACCTTGGCAACCTGCAGCAGGTAGTGGTTGTAACTCATCCTGGCCAGCCGCAGCTTCTTATCCGCTGAGGAAAGGCCGGGCAGGTAGTCCGGCTGATGCGGGTCGAAGAGGCGCAGCATATCTTTCTGCGCAGTTGCAGAGAGCGGAGTCTGGGCCAGGAAGTGGGGTGAAAAGGTACGGCCTACGCCCTCTTCGTAATCCAACCCGCCGACCACCAACTTGTCTTTCTCCCAGGTTTCCTTATCGAAAAAATAAGAAGGCTTGAGTCCCAGGGAGGAATAAAGTTTTCGGTTGCCGGCGTTCTCGGCCGTGTAGCGATCGAGATCGATGCCGATGTCTTTGAGAATCTGCAGCGAGGGCGCGTTGTAACGCTGGGGAGACTCGATGTTCAGGGTGCCGCCGTTGATGGCCAGGGTGCGCCCGTTGTAGACAAACTCGTTGCGCTTGGCGTGCCCGCCAAAATCGTCGTGATTATCGAGAATGAGCACGCGCGCTTTCGGACCGACATTCTTCAGAAAGAAATGGGCGGCGGATAATCCGCTGATGCCTCCGCCCACGACGATCAGGTCATACGCGTCATCGGTCTTGAGCGCTGCGGAGAGATCCCAGGCGCGCCGGTCGCGCATCTCGTGCGCGGCCTCGAAGGAACCCGGGTGATCGCCGCGCATGCCGGTCCGCAAAGGCGGGTAAGGATTCTGCGCTGCGATGGGCGCGGCTGCAGCGGCCTCCTGGGGAAGAGCGAGACCCGACGCCGCGGGAGCGAGCAGCGATCCCGCGAGCGCACCGGCACCGTAGAGAAAATCCCGCCGGTCGATCTTGCGGTCCATCCCCAGGCTGTGGTCAGAAAATTCACTGTGCGGGTCTCTGACCTCGGTCATCTGGTTCTCCTCATTGTGACGACGCATGGGATAACAGGGGGCCCCGGCAGGTAAGCTGCCACGCTGCATTGCTGGATGTGGTTTTCGGAGTGCCGCGTGGAGCGATTGCAAAATCAGTCTACACACATCAAAACAGGGTTACAAAAAAATAGTAGACATGGAAATCGAAGTACGTTAGTGTTCGATCATTCGCTGATCAACAACACGCGCTCCGCCTCATCAACCTGAGGAAAAGCGCTTATATGTGATTCGCCGCAGCACAGCCGGCGCAGTAGCAGCAGTTTATCCGCAGTTGCAAGTATCCCAGGTTCCATTGACGCACACGGCAGCCCCGTCGCTGCTTCAGGCTCAGCCCTTAGAGCATTTTCACTTGCAGGATAACTCCGTTCCGTTGAAGGGGCTCCCATGAAGTGTCTCGTCAAGCTGCTACCCCTCGTGACGCTATTCGCCGGTAGCGTCGCCATGCATGCGCAAATCGCCGTCACCTCGATCCGTGGTACGGTCACCGATTCGTCAGGAGCGGTGGTGGGTAATGCGGATGTCTCGCTGTCTGAGGCGACGACCGGCTTTCACGCGACGCGCAAAACGTCGGCGAATGGCGAATATACCTTTCCGCAAATCGCGCCCGGCAAGTACTCGATTTCTGTAGCGGCCGCGGGCTTCTCAAACCAGGCGAAGAACGCTGAGTTGCTGGTGAGTCAACCGGCGACCATCGATTTCGTCTTATCGGTAAGCGCACAGCAGAACATCGTCGAGGTGAACGCTGCCGCAGAGACGCTCAATACGACCGACGCAACGCTGGGCAATGCGCTGAACAACGCAACCATCGAAGCGCTGCCCAGCGAAGGCCGCAATGTGCCTGACCTGTTGAGCCTGCAGCCGGGCGTTGTCTACCTGGGGCGGCAGGTGAACCAGGACCAGGACAGCCGCAGCGGGGCGGTGGCGGGCGCTCGCTCGGATCAGAGCAATGTGACGCTGGATGGTGTGGACAACAACGATCAGACCAAGGGTTACGCCTTTACCGGGATCCTGCGCTCGACGCTCGACTCGGTAGAAGAATTTCGCGTGACCACGACCAGCTCCAATGCCGACAGCGGCCGCTCTTCAGGCGCGCAGGTAAACATCGTTACCAAGAGCGGGACCAATGCTTTCCATGGCAGCCTGTACGAGTATTTCCGCAATACGTACTTTGCGGCCAACGATTGGTTCAACAAGCAGGCGCAAGTGGCGGCAGGCGACCCCAACAAGCCGGGGACGCTGAACCGGAATACGTATGGCGCAGCGTTCGGCGGACCGTTCAAACAGAACAAGTTGTTCTTCTTTACCAATTACGAAGGTCAGCGGACGCAGGAAAATCAACAGGAAACGATGACCGTGCCTACGGCTACGATGCGGCAGGGCATTACGCAATACGTGACCGCGGCAGGCACGAACATGTCGCTGTCGCCGGCGCAGTTGGCGGGCATGGACCCCAACTGCGGGCCGAACGGAACCTGCCCGTGGGGGCCGGGCGTTGATCCGAATGTGCTCAGCGTGTTGAATCAGTATCCGTCGGCCAACGGGTTCAGCACGGGCGATGGGCTGAACACCGCTTCGTATACCTTCTCCGCGACCGATCCGGCGACGCTGAACACCTACATTGCCAAGCTTGACTACACGCCCAGCGATCGCCAGCGGCTGTTTATCAGGGGCAATCTTCTGGGCGACCGGTCGCTCGGTGTTCCCCAGTTTCCCGGCCAGCCGGCCAGCACTCAGATTGTGAACAACTCCAAGGGTATTGCGGCGGGGCATGTGTGGACGCTGAGCAATAACCTCATCAATAATTTTCGCTACGGCTATGTCTGGGAAGGGTTATCCACGCTGGGCGTGGGCGACGCGTCGTTTGTCAGCTTCTCGGCGTTGAGCTCGCCGGTAGCGCAGACGCGGACGACGATTCAGAACGTGCCGGTGCATAATTTTGTCGATGACTTCACGATCATCAAGGGGAACCACACGATTCAGTTCGGCGGCAATTATCGCCTGGTCCACAACAACTCGCAATCGAATGCCACCTCCTACAACAACGCTTCGATGGGGATCGGCTTGATGAATCCTGCCGCGATTGCGAATGCCAGCACACCGAGCAGAACCGTCGACCTTGACCCCTCCGGATACGGCTATCCCCTGGTCAGCGATTCGTTTACCAATTCCTACAACAACACCGTGATGGATCTGGCCGGGCTGATCAGCTACGTCACCAACAACTACAATTACGTTGTTTCCGGCAACGGCGCCACCGCGTCTTCGTTGGCCACGGGGGCGATGGTTGGCCGCCATTACAAGGCGAACGAAGCAGAATGGTACGTACAGGATTCATGGCGGGCCAAGCCCAACCTGACGCTGACATTTGGTCTACGCTACACCTTGTTGCAGACGCCTTACGAAGTGAATGGGCAACAGGTGCAACCCAACATCGACATACATCAATGGTTTGAGACGCGCGCGCAACAGGCGGCACTGGGCAACAGCGTGCAACCCAACTTTTCGTTTGCCCCTTCGGGTCAGTCGCGCGGCGGCAAGCCGTATTGGCCCATGGATAAAGGAGCGTTTGCGCCTCGATTCGCGGTCGCGTTTTCTCCCAGCGGCTCCAGCAGTTGGCCGGGTAAGCTCTTTGGATCAGCGGGTAAGAGCTCGATCCGCGCCGGATTCGGGATGTACTACGACCACTACGGCGAGGGTATCGTCGATTCGTTCAGCCAGTATGGGGCGTTTGGCCTCACCAGTTCGGTTTCAAGCCCGCAGAATGTTTACACCGTAGGAGATGCGCCGCGCTACACCGGGCTCAATTCAATTCCCAACGTGGTGACTCCCCCGCCTTCTCAACTCACCTATCCTGTGACCCCGTCGTCGGATGTAAATGGGTCGGGGTTTGCCATTGCGTACGGTATTGACGACCACCTCAAGTCTCCCTATTCGATCGCCATGGATCTCTCCTTCCAGCGAGAGCTGCCCAAGGGCTTCATCTTGGAAGCGGTCTACGTCGGGCGGCTGGGACGCCATCTGTTACAGCAGATCGATCTGGCGGCTCCGCTCGATCTGGTCGATAAGGGGTCAGGTATGGATTATTACGGAGCCGCCACGCTGCTCGACAAGCAGGTGGACGCGGGGGCAACCACCGTCAACCCGATCGCGTATTGGGAAGACATGTTTCCCGGCGCGGCGCAGAACGGAGCCAGCGCTACGCAGAACATCTACTCTTATATTTTCCAGAGCCAGCGTGGCAATGAGGTCGTGGTTCCCTTCCTGTTGGACGTGATCTGCTTCGTCCCCGGTCTGGCAAACCCTTGCGGAACCCAGACGCAACGCTTCTGGCCTTACCAGTACTCTTCTCTGTATGCGTGGGCGAGCGATGGCACGAGCAATTACAACGCAGGCCAGTTCATGCTGCGCCATGCGATCAGCCACGGGCTGCAGATGGACTTCAGCTATACCTACTCGAAGTCATTGGACATGGGTTCAGATGCGGAACGCACCAACTCCGCGGGCAACTTTACTACCTTCAGCGAGATCATCGATCCGTGGAATCCGCAGAAGAATTATGGACCTTCAGATTTTGACGTGCGCCACCTGATCTCAAGCAACTGGACTTATCTTGTTCCCGTTGGCCGGGGACAGCATTTCGCTTCGTCTTCCGGGCGGCTGGTCGATGCCGTGATTGGCGGGTGGCAGTTTTCCGGTTTGGCGCGCTGGTCGAGCGGCCTTCCGTTCAGTATTCAGGATGGTGTGGGTTGGACGACCAACTGGGATTTTCGCAGCAACATGGTGCAGACGGGACCGATCAAGATTCACAAGCACCGGAATGCCAATGGTGCGCCGGTCGTTTTTGCCGATCCTGCCGGGTTGCAGAATGGTGCCGCTACGGGATATCCCTGGCGCTTGCCGTACGCGGGGGAAGCGGGTAATCGCAATAACTTCCGCGGCGATGGGTTCTTTGGCGTCGATACTTCGTTGGCGAAGACATGGCATCTGTGGAAAGAGAATCAGGTGCGTTTTGCCTGGGATGTGTTCAACTCGACCAATTCGGTTCGCTTCGACACCAACCCGAACAACTCGCTCGACGTGTTGTCGACCGACGGCAGCATGGGCGTGTATAGCCGCACGCTGAGCGCGCCACGGGTTCAGCAATTCTCGCTACGGTACTCGTTCTAAAATGATGAATCTAAAACGCACATTCCCAGCCCTGACCTTGCTGATCGCTGCGATTGGCTATCCATGCCTTGCCCAACCGGCGGATACCCTGCTGATCAACGGCCACATCTACACCGCCAACCCGGACCAGCGATGGGTGGAAGCGATTGCTGTTCGTGGCGACCAGATCGCAGCGGTCGGCACCACCGCACACCTGAAGCGCTTGCAGGGCAAGGCCACGCAAGTGATCGATCTGCAAGGGCGCATGGTGATGCCGGGCATCATCGATGACCATACGCACTTTGTCTGGGCCTCGGCGGGGCTCGCAGGATTGCAAATTTACGACGCGCACACGGTCGACCAGGTAAAGCAAATGCTGCGGGCGTATGCCGCAGCCCATCCCAAAGATGCGTTTGTTTATGGGGCGGGTTGGGAATACGGCTTCTTCCCGCCGACGGGTTTGCCCACCAAGGAAATGCTGGATCAGTACTTTCCCGATCGCCCGATCGCCATCATGTCGGGCGATGGCCATAGTTTGTGGGTGAACTCAAAGGCGCTAGCAGTTGCGGGGATTACCAAGGCCACGCCTAACCCGGGCGCGGACGGCGGCGCGGTTCACGGGATCATTGTGCATGACAAAGACGGCGAGCCCACGGGCGTGCTGGAAGAAGGCGCCAAGAGTCTGGTTCTGGACCGGCTGCCGTTCAGCCACGAGCAGAAGATCGGGTTCATCAAGGTGGGCATGGCGGAAGCGAATCGTCACGGCATCACCGGTGTGGTCAACGCCACGGGCGATATACCCGAGTTGGAGTTGTATCAGGAACTGCATCAGCGGGGCGAGTTGACGGTGCGCATGACCACCGCCTTTGCCCGGGATGTGGGGGTGAAGCACACGCTTTCGCCTGTGGAGTTGCAGGCCTTTGAAGAAGCACGCAAACGCTTCAACGATGATTGGGTGCGGGCCGGGGTCATCAAGTTCTTCTCCGACGGCGTGATCGAGACCCACACCGCGGCAATGTTGCAGCCCTATGCGAACAAACCGGGTGATAGCGGGTCGACGCTGTACACACCGGAAGAATTCAGGAAGTACTTTCTGGAACTGGACAAGCGCGGCTTTCAGGTGATGACGCACTCCATTGGCGATGGCGCGGTGCGCACTGTGCTCGACGCGTACGAATACGTGGAGAAGATGGATGGCCCGCGGGACCGGCGTTGGCGCGTCGAACATATTGAGACGATCAACCCGCAGGATGTTCCCCGCTTCGCAAAGCTGAAGGTAATTGCGAGTATTCAGCCCTGGTGTTGTCCGAGCCCGGGGACGCCGTGGGAAGACAATGTGGGAAAAAAGCTGGCGGATAGCGAGGGTCTGCGATGGCAGGCAATCGAAGCGGCGCATTCCATCGTCGCGCTGGGCAGCGATTGGCCGGTTACCCCGATCAATCCATTCCCCACGATGCAGGTTGCGTTGACCCAGCAAGGCGATTACGGCCCGCACGCAACCTTTCACCCAGATCAGGCCTTCACCCTGGAACAAGTTTTGGATGGATATACCCGCAACAGCGCCTACGCGGAGTTCAGGGATAAGAGGCTGGGCACGCTGGAGCCGGGGAAGTTGGCTGATCTGATCGTACTTTCGAATGACTTATCGAAGATACCGGCGGATAAGGTTGGACGCACCGAGGTGCTGCTCACGATGGTAGGTGGTAAGCCGGTCTGGCGGCACGGTATCTAGTGGAGGGCGTCACACAGATAGGCGATTATCCAGTGATGCCTGAGCGCACCGCGAAAACGAGCTTGTTTGAGCGACGTAATCTGTTGAAAAGATTCGAGAGGAGCCAGAGCGATTCGAAAACAGGTTGCTACGCCAGTACGAAGCATCAGCCGTTCTGTATTTCCGAGCAACAACACTCCTTGGAAGCGCAACTCCCCGATTTGTCATCCCGAGGAGTTGCGCTTCCAAGGAGTGTTGCTGCTCGGAGATGCAGAACCGAACTGCCTCAAGACCTAATTTTACAAGACTGACTTTCAGTCCGTCCCTCCGGGACTCCGCGGCTCGCTCAAGACTAGATAAACGACAGCTCTTAGAAGGTGGGCGGCGTGTTTACCCAGAGAAGAAGCGCTTCCTGGGTGTAGGGGTTGCTCCAACGATGGGTCTGTGAGCTGGAAAAATAGAGGCAATCGCCGGCCCGCAGCCGGTAGTACTCCACCTCATCGAGCCATATCTCGCAGGAGCCGCGAATGACAAAGATGAATTCCTCTCCATCGTGATGGTAGGATTCGCCACTCGACGTTCCCGGGGCCAGGCGAAAAAGATGCGGCTCCATTGCGGTATCGCCAAGCGCCAGCAATTCAATCGAGACCCCTGGTTCATTTGAAAGCGTCTTGCGCTCGGCTGGACGAACCAATTTGCCCGGCTTGGTAGAGCTACCGAAAAAGGCAAGCACGGTGGTGTTGTAAAAGACCGCCAGCTTTTGCAGAGTCGAAATCGATGCATGCACCTGGCCCCTCTCGAGACAGCTGAGAAAGCCCGCGGAAACTTCAGTCGCCAATGCGGCCTGGGCAAGCGTGAGCTTGCGGCTCCGTCTGAGTTGACGCAGCCTGCGTCCAATCGGGATTTCTTTTTGCTTCCCAATGCCCTTGCTTGCAGACGGCTGTGCGGGGCTGCCCAGAAACTGGCGGATGGCGTCGATATTCAAACCGTCTTTGAAGCGGAGACGATGGATTTGTTTCAAGCGCTCTATCTGCTGGGAGGAGTACGTGCGATAGCCACCCGCAGTGCGCGCAGGCGAGGTGAGGCCGGCATTCTCCCATTGCCGTAAGGTGGAGGCACTGACGTTCAGCAACGATGAAACTTCCGAGATACGGAACTGGATTCCACCGTCATTGCCAATTCTCTTCGCCATGGTTTTACTGTCCTGAAAAGCGATGGTGGGCGTCTGGCCGGGAGAGGAACGAACTCTGGCTTTGATGGCAGGTTTCACAACCCGTGGGCGCTTCTTGCTGGCGATGGCACGCGACACAGCCTGCCATGGTGGTTACGTTTTTGACCACCATGATCACTTCCATCTGCGCCACATCCCCATGGCACTGCGCACAGGGGACGCCCCCCTCAAGATGGGTGCGATGGCTCCAGTAAACGAAGCCGGGCACTGAATAGACGGGTTTCCAGGGAATCGGCTCTTTCGTTTGCGCGAACTTTGCCAACTGTTGAATCGAGGGTTTATCGGCAGCCACGCGCGCGTGACAGCCCATGCAGGTTCCCGCCGCAGGGATCGTCATCAGATTGCCTGGGTCCGGGTTAGTGTGGCAGAAGGTGCAGGAGAGGCGAAGGCCCATGTGCGTCTTATGGCTGAATGGCAAGGGCTGCACGATCACGGGCACTGCGGGCTTCGGCACCGGGGTTTGCTGAAGTACCGGCGCGAAGAACAACATGGCCTGTGCCATCCACACGGAAGCAAGGTGCATTCGTGCACTCTCCTATCGGCAAGCGTATCGTTCAAAGAAGACTAGTGTAGCCCGGTCTTCTCGCAAAGTACGCAATCACAAGCGAGCGACAGATTTTTCAATTCCCTGACGAGGGCTAATTACTCTTTCTATGCAGTATGGGCGCTAGAATCTAGCTACTAAGGAAGTGGCCATGCGAATTTCCGTTTTGAGAACCCTGCTACCTGTGGTTTTGTTTAGCTTGTCCGCGACTGCGCAAAACAAAACATGCCCTAAAGACGATAGCGGCTTGAAGTTGCCGCCCGGATTTTGCGCGACGGTATTCGCGGATGGTATCGGGCACGCCCGTCACCTGGTGGTGGCGCCAAACGGCGTTGTCTACGTGAATACATGGAGCGGCGACGATTACCCGCCCGGCGAAACGCCACCCGCGGGTGGGTTTCTGGTGGCCCTGCAGGACAAGGCAGGCACAGGTAAGGCAGATGTCACGCAACGCTTTGGCGAAAGCGTGCAGAGTGGCGGAGCCGGCGGCACCGGCATCGCTCTTTACAACGGCTCGATCTACGCGGAGAGCAACGACCGTATCGTGCGCTATGCCCTGACGCCAGGCTCGATTGTGCCCACAGGGCCAGCGCTTACGGTGGTCTCGGGATTGCCTCTGGGTGGCGATCATCCCATGCATCCGTTCTACATCAGCTCGGATGGATTTATTTATGTCGACGTGGGGACCGCAACCAACGCGTGCCAGCTGAAGAACAGGACGCTGCACTCTCCTGGCGCCGTTCCCTGCACGGAACTGGAAACCCGCGGCGGTATCTGGAAGTTTGACGGCAAAAAAATAAACCAGGTATTTTCTCCGGCGGACCGGTACGCGACCGGCATCCGCAACGGAGAGGGGTTCGGCATCGACGAAGAAGGCCATCGCGTGTATCTGACCCAGCATGGCCGCGATCAGCTGCATTCGAACTGGCCCGAGCTGTACAAGCTGGAAGAGGAAGCCACCCTGCCGTCGGAAGAAGTGGTGCTGTTGAAGCAGGGCGGCGATTATGGCTGGCCGGAATGCTATTACGATCCAGCGCAGAAAAAGCTGGTGCTTGCCCCGGAGTATGGAGGAGACGGCGGCAAGACAGTCGGGGCTTGCGCGAGCAAAACCGGGCCGGTGGCGGCATTCCCTGCGCACTGGGGACCGAACGGGATGGTGTTTTACGATCAAAAGCAATTTCCCGCACGCTACCGCGAGGGCGTGTTCATTGCGTTCCACGGTTCATGGAATCGCGCGCCCTTTGCGCAGAGCGGGTACAACGTGGTGTTTCAATCGCTGGCTAAGGGCGGCCGGTGCGAAATTTTTGCCGACGGGTTTGCCGGCGCGGTTGAGACCCCGGAGAAGGCCGCGCACCGCCCGAGTGGCGTGGCGACCGGACCCGATGGGTCTCTTTATGTATCGGACGACACTACGGGAAGGATCTATAAGATCGTCTATACCAGCAGCTTTAGTGCGGAAGGCCGATCGACGAGTTTCACGCCTTGCCCGAGTAACACTGCGCCCGCCGGTGAGATCGTAACGACCGCAGCGCCCGAGGGAACCAGTGCTGGCGCAGGTGCGCCGGTTCCCCCAGGAGCCACGCCCGAGATGGTGGCGCTGGGTAATCGTATCTATCACGGTGAGGTGGGCGGCGCCTCGTGCGCGGGTTGCCACGGCGCCAGCGGGACAGGCGGCCCGCTGGGCCCCAATCTGACCGACAAGAAGTGGTTGTGGAGCGACGGCAGCTATCCCGGCATCGCTAAGACGATCCAGGAAGGCGTGGCGCAGCCGAAAGAATACCGCAATGCCATGCCGGCCATGGGTGGAGCTCAACTCACAGACGACCAGGTGAAGGCTCTCGCAGCTTACGTCTGGAGCATGAGCCACTGATGAAACCGTGGATGTTGTCTGCGCTGGTGACGCTGCTGGCGTGGGGTGTGTGGGGATTCTTCAGTAAGCTGGCATCCACCTACACGCGCCCGCGGCAGACATTGCTCTTCCAGGTGGCCGGCGTGATGGCCGTTGGCCTGGTGGTGCTTTCGCTGGAACGCTTCCACATCGACTGGTCTCCGCAAGGGTTTAGCTGGTCTTTTGCTGCGGGGTTCGTCAACTTCATTGGTTTTCTGTTCTTCTTTGCTGCGGTCGAAAAAGGTAAGGTTTCGACGGTGATCGCTATGTCGTCGCTTTACCCGGTCGTCACCATCGTGTTGAGCATTCTGTTTCTGCAGGAAAAGATTTCGGCGCGTGAGGGGCTGGGCATTGTTTGTGCTTTGCTGGCTGGGTTCCTTTTGGCAGGGTGATGCGCGATTACGCCCACTACAGTTTCTGGCTCGAGGACGCAGGCGAGCCGTTGACGCCACGAGCGTCGCTCACGCGTTCAACGGATGTGGACGTGGCCATCCTCGGCGCCGGCTACAGCGGCCTGTGGACGGCTTATTATCTGCTGCGGCAGGACCCATCGCTGCGCGTGGCCGTGGTGGAAAAAGAGATTGCCGGTTTTGGCGCTTCGGGGCGCAATGGAGGCTGGTGTTCGGCCAAGTTTCCCGTGACCGCGGGCATGCTGGAGAAACGCTACGGCGCCACGGCTGCTCATGATTTGCTGGTGGCGATGCGGGGCGCGGTTGAGGAAGTGGGCCGCGTCTGTGAAGAGGAAAAAATTGACGCGCAGTTTCATAGGGGCGGGGCCCTCACCCTGGCGCGCGGCGCTCATCAACTGCCGGGCCTGCGCTCTTCGCTCGCGATTTACCAACGGCTGGGGCTGGGCGATCGTCACCGGCTACTAAGTGCTGAGGAGGCCAGCGAACGTATTCGTGTAACCAATATCCACGGTGCGCTCTACTCTCCCGACGGGGCCAGCATCCATCCTGCGCGCCTGGTGCGTGGTCTGGCGCGGGCGGTCGAGGCGCGCGGCGGCGTTCTCTATGAGCAGACGCCGGTGACGGAGTTCAAGCCCGGCAGCCTGCTCACACCTGGGGGAGAGGTGCGCGCCAAACGGGCTATCGTGTTGGCCGGGGAAGTCTACATGACACGCTTCCCTCGGCTGCACCGTTCCCTGCTGCCGGCCTATTCTTTGATCTCGCTGACCGAGCCGCTCACGCCGGCGCAATGGTCTGAGGTTGGATGGCAAAGTGGGGAGAGTGTCGCTTCCACGCGCAACACAGTTGTGTATCTGACGAAGACCGCGGACGGCCGCATCCTCTTCGGCAGCCGTGGTGCGCCTTATGTTTTCGGCTCGAAAATTACGGACGGGCAGGATGTTCACGAAGCAACGGTGAAGATGATTCAGCGCTCGTTGTTGGAATGGTTTCCTCAGCTCGAAGGCATTCGCTTCACCCACGCGTGGGGCGGCCCGGTGGCCATGCCGCGCGATTGGATGCCCGCGGTTCGCTTTGACGCAGGGTCACGGACGGGTTCGATCATGGGCTACACCGGGCAAGGAGTCTCCACCAGCAACCTGGCGGGGCGGCTGCTCGCGGGGCTCATTGGCGAGCGGAAGACTGGCCTGGAGACGCTGCCGCTAGCGCAACGACGCTCGCCCAACTGGGAAATGGAACCGCTGCGGTGGCTGGTGGTGCGGTATATGCAGCGCGCTTTTTTGCGCATCGATGAGGCGGCGGAGGCGGGTCGTCCGCGGCCGCTGGATGCGGGGCTGGCTGATTTTTTGGGGCGCCACTAGTGTTGTGCGGTCACACAGATAGGCACTTATCCAGTCACGCCCGAGCGAACCGCAGAGTCCCGAAGGGACGGACTGAAGATAGCCCAGGACGCCAGTCCTGGGTTGACTACAGTCAGCTGAACAGTCCCGCCAGGGACGGCTGAGCACAGCGTCAAGGCATTTCAGCCGTCCCTGTCGGGACTGGGTCCTTGGGTTCCGGTTTACCCAGCACTGGCGTGCTGGGCTACTTTCAGTACGTCCCTACGGGACTCTGCGGCTCGCTCAAGCCTCGTTGGAGAAACGGTCCTATTTGTGACGTACACTCTAATATAGGTTGAGGATTCAGAGCGTTGAGCGACATCTCGGAACTTTACGCGAGGCGAAGAAAAGCAGCGTGGCCGATCGTAGCAATATCACTTTCGCTTGTTGCGAGCGGGTTCTGAGGGCAGGGCAAAAAGACGTTCCAGTTCTTGTATATCTGCCAGTTGGCCGGCGGTTACGATGCGGCCCAGCGCGGACCGTTCAATCGCTTCCCAGTTAGCCAGGAACACCAGCAGTGCATCGAAGTTGGGGTTGGTTTGTTTCACAGCTTCATCATGCATCGCGCCGAGGTCGGCCGAAATACTACAAAGCGGTGTTGATTGCGCCCATTCGTGGTAACGAGCTACACCTTCACCCCTTCAAGCTACATCCAGAGGGCGGCCGAGTTGCGGAGACGACTGGTCGCAGGGATCACGGACAATCGCAGGGGATGCAAGGTGATGGCCCCAGCGTATGCATGGTTTTTCAACCACGTAGTAGCTGAACATAGCGCACCCCAGAAGAGCGAGGAAACTGATGGGCGGCTGGCGCAAGACCGCAAGCGCCGGTGGACTGCCCACAAAATTGACAC
The DNA here is from genome assembly GCA_963834445.1 of uncultured Acidobacteriaceae bacterium. Taxonomy (GTDB): domain Bacteria; phylum Acidobacteriota; class Terriglobia; order Terriglobales; family Acidobacteriaceae; genus PALSA-350. The sequence continues at coordinate 1,809,172 of CAWIBU010000003.1, read as the reverse complement.
CAAAGAAGAGCTGCTGCCAAAGATACAAGCTGTATGAGATCCAACCGATCCAGCGCAGCGCTTTCCATTCCAAAATGCTTCCCGGGATCGTTTTTGGATGCAGCACGGTGGAAAGAATCAGCAACGGAAGCACGATGGCCTGCAAGGTGAAGAAGAGCGGGATTTTGGTGAGCAGAAGACCTACCTCCACCGCAAGGAATATCGGAAAAGACCACGCGGGCAGATAGCGGCTGGCCGCCGGGTTACGCAGAACCGGATAGAGGGCGATGGCGATCATCGCCGGAATCAGCAGCGCATCCACATGGGTGTCGGTGCGAAAAGTAAACTGATACCCGTTATGCATAACGTGCGCCAGAAACGATCGCCAGAGCGCAATGCAGATGGCCATGCCGCCTAAAACGCGGAAGCGCAGCCTCCTGAAGCAGACCAGCACCGCCGGAAGCACGAGATAAAAATGCTCCTCCATCGAGAGCGACCAGAAGTGCCCGGTGTACCAATGCAGAGCCAGTGGACTATGTTGCAGATAGGCCGACAGCATGGCGTAGTTGCGGAAGAAGAAGAGCGCCCCAAACCAATCCAGCGGCGACAGCGGGATCACATGAAAACCTGCGAGGATGGCTATCACCAGTAGATAGAAGAACGCTGCCGGGAGAATACGAAAGAAGCGCCGGATGTAAAAGGCCTTAACGTCGATGCGGGTGTTCCTTGACTCCTCGTCGAGCAGACGGGAGCAGATCAGCAGGCCGCTGATGGCGAAAAATATCTCAACGCCCAGCTCGCCGATGTCGCTTAACCATTGCAGCAGCGGCCCCAGCACGGGGACGCTCACATGCACCTGCGAATGGTGCAAGATCACGAGCGCGATCGAAAGCGCTCGCCAGCCATCCAAGGTTGGCAGGTAAGTTGACTGCTTTGCGCTGCGATCCGACATGAATCCAGAGAACCCTCTGGATGAGCTATACGCCCGGCGAGGCGGCGATACTATGGGCTCGTCGCGCTTTGTGCGAGCGGCCGGCAAGTCGTACCGGAATGGAACAAGCGTGCCAGATGCGGACTCAGCCCCGCGGCACAAGAAAATCAAAGTCGCAGCCCTGGTCCGCTTGTAGTACACACTCTTCGAAGAGCCGTGCGTAGCCGCGAGTTGCTGGTTCGCGTTGCGGGGGCAATTTCTTCCACGCGGTAAGGCGGCTTTGCAATTGCTCCTCGTCGATCAGCAATTCGATGCGGCGGGCCTCCACATCGAGCAGAATTTGATCGCCGTTTTGCACGATGGCGAGCGGGCCGCCTATGGCCGACTCTGGCGTGATATGCAACACAATGGTGCCGAATGCCGTACCGCTCATGCGCGCATCTGAAATGCGGACCATGTCTTTCACGCCCTGGCGCGCCAGCTTCATCGGGATGGGCAGATAGCCCGCCTCGGGCATACCGGGAGCACCTTTCGGGCCCGCATTGCGCAGCACCAGGATGTCTTCGGGATGCACATCAAGCTCGGGCAGGTCGATGCGCGTGGTCATGTCTTCGACGGAATCGAAGACCACCGCCCGCCCGGTGTGGCGCATCAGGTGGGGAGAAGCCGCGGACTGCTTGATGACGGCACTGTGCGGCGCCAGGTTGCCATGCAGCACGGCCATTGCGCCTTCGTTCTTAAGAGGTGCGGCGAGGCTGCGAATCACATTCTGCCCGGGCACGACTTCGGCCCTGGCAATCGAGTCGCCGAGGGTCTCACCGGAGATGGTGGGCACGGCAAGATCGAGCAGCGCCGCTAACTCGCGCATCAGCGCAGGCAGGCCGCCGGCGTGATGGAAGTGTTCCATGTAATGCGCGCCTGAAGGCTTTAGATCGAGGAGCACCGGAACTTCCCTGCCCAAGCGGTCGAAGGCTTCGAGATCGATTTTGATACCGGCGCGGCCGGCAATCGCGGTCAGGTGGATCAGACCATTGGTAGAGCCGCCGATGGCCTGCAACACAATCATTGCGTTGCGGACGGAGGCGTCGGTGATCAGTTCCCCTGGCTTCGGGCCGCCGGTCATCGCGAGCTCAGTCGCCCGCTTGCCGCTGGCCTCGGCGATTCTGCGCCGGTCAGCGTGAGTCGCTGGCGCCGTGGCGCTCATGGGGAGAGCCAGGCCCAGGGCTTCGAGAAGGCAGGCTATGGTGCTGGCCGTCCCCATCACCATGCAGGTGCCGACGGAAGGCGCGAGGCGGCCGCTGATGCGTTCGATTTCGACGAGGTCGATGGCGCCGGCACGGTGCTGCGCCCACAGCCGGCGGCAATCGGTGCAGGCGCCGAGCACTTCGCCGTTGTGGTGGCCGACGACCATCGGCCCGGTGGGCACGAGGATGGCGGGCAAGTCAACGCTTGCCGCGCCCATGGCCTGCGCGGGAAGCGTCTTGTCGCAACCGCCGATCAGTACCACTGCGTCCATGGGCTGGGCACGGATCATTTCTTCCGTATCCATCGCCATCAGGTTGCGCAGGAACATCGAGGTTGGGTGGGCAAAGCTTTCGCCAATAGAAATGGTGGGGAACACCATGGGCAGACCGCCGGCTAGCATGACCCCGCGCTTGACGCTCTCGATCAGGTCGGGCGCGTTGCCGTGGCACGGGTTGTAGTCGCTGAAGGTATTGGTAACGCCGACGATTGGGCGATCAAGCGCATCTTCGGAATAGCCGGCTGCCTTGATGAAGGCTTTGCGCAGGAAGAGGGAGAAGCCTGCGTCTCCATAACTGGTGAGCCCTTTGCGTAGACCTTCCTTCATCCCGCGATGATATTACTATTCCCCCTGCACTGCCTCGAAGGCGGCTTTGAGCCGTTGGTGAAGCTGCGTCAGGTCGCGGGTGTGGGCCAGCATCGACTCGATCATGGCTTCGAAGAAGATTCCTTCGGCGAGGGTGGTCCAGCCGGCGCGGCGGACCGTGTGCAAGAGCTCGGCGTGGTACGCATCGCCGGGGAGTTTGGCGACAGCCTGTTTGACTTCACGGAGTTTCCGCTCGAATCGCTGAACCTGATCGGCGGATGCTTCGGGCTTTGATTTTGCCAGGGTGTTCATCTCAGAACGGTAGTGACGTGAGCGGTCAGTTCGTATCAGGGCATGAGGAATTTATTTTGGAGCCGGAACCCTGGGGGTGCGTCCAACCGTGGGAAATCGCGCGCTCATCATGTGCTGTTTCATGCACACAAAAGGTCGCAGGCTCTCTTAATGCACAAATAGAGCGGCCAGGATTTGCGAGCTCACCCGTAGGGCCTTGGTTTGGGGTAAAGGCGCACAGCAGATCCCTCCACTGCGCTGCGCTTCGGTCGGGATGACAAAGGGGGAGGGGCGATTGCCCTCAAGAATGGTTAAGAGGATGAACGAAAAATAGGTCCCTGCAGTTCTCTGGATCAGGCTTAGGAACCTGCGTAGAGTTGAAAAGCCGCCCAGTAGAGGGGTTTGCGATACACCGCCGGGGAATGAATCAGCGACAACTTCGCCGCGCGCAGGGCCACATCCGGAGTACTGCCCGCTTCCAACTCGCCGTAGAGCCGGTCCATCAGCAGCGGTGTCGAGGCATCGTTCACTTCCCACAGGGCACCGATGACGTTGTGCGCACCGGCGCGTAAGAAAGCCCAGGACAACCCCACCAATCCCTCGCCCGCGTAGGCGCGCAGCCCCGACCCGTAGCAAGCTGAGATGGTGACTAGCCTGGCCTGCAGCGGGCAGCGCATGATGTCGCGCGCGTATAGCTTGTAGTTCTCCGCATGCTCGGGCGGGGGCGAAAGCACGACCGCGGAATCGAGTGGATCCACTCGGCTCGCTGTTCCGTGTGCCACAAAGTGGATGTACTGAAACTGATCGGGCTTGTTGGCTGTATACGCAGCGGGTGTCGCGCCGGACTGGGTGACGACTGTTCGACTATCCGCCGGAAAATGCTTTTCGATGCTCCTGATCTCAGCAAACGCATTGACGAGGGTGTCGTAACCAGTGCCCGCGACGGTGGGATTGCCGATCAACAGCAGCTTCTTTGCATAGTCGGCCGCTGGCTGTTCGTCGAGGTGCGCCAGCAGGCGAATCGAGTTTGCATTGCTGATGATTACGTCTTCAATCCAGTAATGCGGATTCTCCGTTCCCGGTGCGAGCAGGGTCTCGAAATTCAAGCCATTCAATATTCCATCGGGAATGATAAAGACCTTCGATCCGCTGGGGATCATGGCTGCGACTGGACCCACCAGGGTTTCGTAAAGAGCCTTTGCCGTTTGGTTGGCATCTTTCAGCGGATCGCTGGATTTGAGTATGGATTTCTGATAAGCCCGCAGCTGGCTTTCAATTTGCGATTGCCCGGGTAGCGCGAACAGCCGCGTGCGATGAGACGTGACGGCCCAGAGCCACGATTTTTCCGGACCCAACGCGTAAAACAAGATGGAGCCCTGCAGCTTGCGGGCCACCGCCTGGATATCGACCGACTGTTCGGACTGGGCATCAGGAAGCCCCAGACCCTCTGCCAATGTTTTGGCCCGGCCAATATCGAGCAGCTGCAACGCTTGTTCCTGTTTTTGCGATGCGATCAGAAAGCCGGCGTAGTCGCGATAGAGCGCATCGCCGTTGGCAAAGAAAGGTAGCCTGAGCTCTTCTGCCCTGACGGCTGCGCGCTGATCTTCAAAGGTGTGGATGGATTTGCGGTACCAAAAATCTGCTTGCCTGGACCGTTGTTTGCCGGCATATAGATTGGCGAGAGCATTTTCGATTTCCCACCGCAGTGAGTGAGTTCCGGTGGATTTTCCGTAGACCTGCATCAACATGCGTACGGCGTCTGGTCCATCTGGCTGTCGCGCGGCGAGCAATGCCTGCAAAAACAACGGCTCCAACTCGCCGCCCTCGTCTCCTGAGAGGCGAGCCGCTTGAATTGCCTGGTCACTGTGCGTCTTTGCGGAGTCGAATTGTCCCTCCTGGTAGAGCAGGAACGCCAGCTGCGTATGAATGTCCGCTATTTCTCCGAGAGAGTGGATGGCCAGCGCTTCCTTCAGCGCTTCCTGATAGCAGCTGGTTGCTGCTTCCAGGTTGCCCAGCTTGTAGTCGGCCAACCCGGCACTCCACAACCAGTCGCTCAACGTGCTGACGGCCCCAATCTGCCTTGCTGCTTGTTCGGCCAGCTGAAAGTTGGAGAGAGCCTTTTCGTAATCACCCAAACCGGAATAGGCTACGCCCATATTTCCCAAGGCAACTTGGAGCAACATCCGCGCCTGAATCGATCTGGCTGAATCAGCGGCTTCCTTGAACTGGGCCACGGCTTCGTCGTAGTGCTCCAGCTTGAGGGCCACAAGACCGAGGTTCAAAAGATCGCTGGCCTCGAGAAACGAGTCTCGCTGTGCGCGGGCGACCTGCAGACTAGCTCTGGACAGGTTCGCAGCCTCAGTCAGATGGTTTCGATAGAGCGCAATGACAGCCTGTGTCCGTAGTACCTCGCCGTTCAACTCGGACTTGCCCGAGGCCGATAGGCGTATCGCCTCTTGCAGTTCCGCATCCGCTTGCGGCCCCTGGCCGAGTCTGGCGTGAGCCCATGCGCCGAGCAGGTTCCTCTTGATCGCGCTATCACCAACGATGGGATAGGAAACGCCGGGGCTGTTGAGGAGCGCGATCACCTCCCGCCGATGACCCTGGTCGGTGAGGATTTCAGCTTCGAGAAGACGGAACTTCATGGCCCAATCCGCGCTGCTCGCTGGGAAGTCCTGGCGGGCCTTCTCTGCCTTTTGCTTCGCGATATCAAGATTGCCGTGGCGAAAGTCGCTGCGGATATCTCCATAGACGGTTGCCGGATCGACCATCGGCCGAGAGCGGCAACCAGTGATCGGCCACGCTGCCAAGAGAGCCGTCACCAAGCCTATGGCGGATAAGAGGAGCCGTTGATCATGGCACCGGCCGCGTGCATCGAGCCTCCCGTCCCACAACCCAATTCGGCCCGAATCATCGAGAGCTGCACCGACGCGGGAAAGGCCACAATCTCTGCGAAGAACAACCGGCCGAACTCTGGTACTTCCAGGACGTGGGCATACGATCTGCCGGGGATTCCGGGAGCTACGCCATCCACCAGCGAACAGAGAACGGGTCCACAGGCCTTTTGCTCGCGACCGGAAGCCATCCAACCGTATCGCTCGATCAGCCATCGACCCTCATCCCCGACCTCCGCCTCTGCAACGCTCTTGATCAGTTTGGCAGCTTGCTGGGCGCCAGTCTCCTGAAAAAGCGGCCATGCGATTGGCGTCGGAGAAACGCCTGCCGCACGGCCACACTCCTGAAGCTTTGCATTCAGCGTGAGCGAGGCAGCGCAACCACCGATCTTAAGACCCTCGAAATGCGAACCGGTGAAGGAGATCTGGGGAAGTCCACCATCCAGCGGATGGTCGACGGAAATCTGGGCAACGATCCGCTCCGCTGTAATCAGCTCCAGAATATTCAATCCTTCGACGACCGAAGTGACCGATGTCGTGAAAGGGGCATCCTGGGCGGCTTGTCCGCCTGAAACGCGGGTATACGCCGCGCGGCAGGAGACGATTTCTTCGAAATTGAAGGCTCCCGTCCGCGTGGTGGCGAACCCGCCGACGGCAGGCAGCGCAACGGACGCCTGGGAAGGAACTATCTTCTGAAACGGATGGGTGATGAACCCGCCTAGCGAGTTTGCATCTGCGTGGTAGTAAAAGACCTTTTTGACGCTGGAGCGCATGGTGCACCTCGTTCTGGGGAAATTTAGTTGCGACTGTTTACCGTGAACCGATAGCGCCCTAGATCGACAGGAGTTGCAGCGGTACGCCCATTGTTTCCCCGCACGACCAGAGTGTAGTCGCCTGGCAGCCTGTCGGCGGCCGGAATGCGAATGGAAACAGTGTCTTTAGCCATCTGCGCAGAAACCTCAATCTGCGACAAAAGCAAACCGGAGGGAGAATACAGCAGGCACGTATAGCTTGAAAAGCGGTCTTGCGTGGGTAGATCAAGCAGCAACAGAAAGGGCCGTCCGGCGCCGACGGTGACCGTGGGCATTTGCCCGCCACGGCTATTATCCCCAACGAGCGAGACCGACGGCAGAATTTCTGGCGCCCTCAACTCCGCAATCTCACTTCTGAAGTGCGGATACACGACCACATTTTGGTAGGCAATCAGCAGGAGCGACGCGGCCAGCGCCGACCAGGCGAGCGCGGGGCGGAAGAACGCTGCGCGCGGCTTGGCTTTGGCCGCCAGGGGTTTGGGGAGCGGGTTCACCTGGAATTCTCGCTTGGCCGCATCCATAAAACCGGCGGTCGCGCGAAGGTCGGTGGCGCACTGATGGCAATCGAAGAAGTGTTCCTCAAACGCGTCACGCATTTCTGGCGTGAGTTCGTCCAGAAGATACTTCTCGACGGCCGCGGACTCCGTAGCCTGTTGATGATCCATATAAATCAAGGCCTCATGACCATTTCGGCTAAGCACTCAATTCTTATCCAAACGGCTAATATAAAACGACTTGAACGACTGCTTGGCGCGATGCAGCAGCACTCTCAGGTATTCGCGGCTGATGCCCAGTTCGGCGCATACCTCGTCTTTATCGCGCTCTTCGAGCAGCACCGACTGCAACAGGCGACGGTCACGATCGGTTAACTCGTTCAGTATCTGCCGTACCACGCGCTCGGTATCTTTCATCTCCAGAAGGGTGAGGGCGCTAGGCTCATGGCCGGCAACGGTGGCCTCGGTTTCTTCATCGATGGCCGCTTCCACTCTTTTTCTGGAGCGGTAATGCTCCAACAGCACATGGTTGCAAACCGAATTGACAAAGGGTCCCAGCCGGTCGGGCTGGCGCAAGCCACCTTCCCCGCGCAACAGAACTAACACGCGCGTGAAGGTTTCCTGGCGCACATCTTCGATGGCTTCTCTCGAGTTCAAACGCGAACGCAGCTTCAGCTGAATCAGTTTGCTGAAGTAGTTCACGAAATGGCCTTCGATGTACGCGTCGCCCGAGCGAAGCTTCTCGACGTAGGCCGCGTCGAACGCAAAGAATTCCAACCCCGGTTCCTCCACGGCTAGAGAGAGCGCGTTCAAGTTTACACCGCCCGGTGAACCGGCCGGGAGCGCTCTTCGGTCGTGGCGCGATCTTGCCAGCCCAACGCCCTTGTGACGTCCAGGGCTCCCTGGACGCCTGCCTCCATTACTTTGGGCACGCACAGGACGGCTATCCATCGAGGGACTCGTTATATCTTTCCATAAACCCTATAACGCGTTCGGCCAGGGTTGGCCAAAGAAACCGCCTGGTCAGGTGACCTGCGTCATCGCCGCCAAGGTTCGCAAGCTTGTGTGGGTCGCTTACCGACCTTCCCTCCTGGGAGGAAAACCTGACCGCCTCTTCATGTGTGACTCGACGTCCCCGCATATCTGCCCCGCTTGCTGGGTAGTGGCCGGAGCCAGCCAAACGTTACAACCGATACGTGTCTCCCTGGCTTTTGTAACGATTGCCTTGCCCGTTCACCATCCTGGCAGGGTGTGTTTTTCAATCAGCCGGAAAGTGAGGCTCGGTCGATGATGGATGGTCAAGAAGAAGCCGCGGGATCAAGGGCCATTGTTCGCTTCGAGAACAAACTGTGGATGGCCCGGAAGGGAGAGAACGAGGATACGCGCATCTTTATCTCCTCATTCAACGGGTCAGAGTGGTCTGCGGGCGTACCGATTCCTGATATCAGCACAGGTTCTTCGCCTGCGCTGGCGGCGACGGCGTCGGAGCTTTATCTCATATGGTGGGACGAGCATAACAATACAATTCACTGGGCGAAATCCTGCGATGGACGCAGTTGGCACCTGCAGGCGCCGTTGCCCGACGAAGCTACCGGGGAGGTTGCGTCCATGCTCTCGAAACCTCACCTGGTATGGAGGGCCGCAAAAGCGGCACGGCCGACGAGAAAAAGAGGGCGAACCACGGTTAGACCGTTCCTGGTATCGCGGGCAGAATAATCTGTTGTAATTATCCTGACTGTCCCTTCACGTCTTTATGTAACTGTAACTAATTTTTATAGAGATGAAGAGAATCGAGATTTGTTTCTCCCACTCAAGCCAACCGAAGGCTTGAATGGGCCACCCAAAGTTGTTTGCGGTCCGGCAGCGGAACAGGACTAGATAAGCGGCTCTATGAGATTTTTCCTGGTAAGCGCCGGAATGCTTCATAGCGTGCCTTCGTTTCCTGGTTGGGCGGGTAGAGTCCGGGGAGCGCCTTACCCGATTTCACTTCACCGATAATCCAGGCTTCCATCTTCTCCTGCTCCACCGCCGCTTCCACAACATCGTCGAGCAGCGCACGCGGAATCACGACGGCGCCATCCTCATCGACCACGATGACATCCTCAGGAAATATGGCGACACCGCCGCAACCAATCGGCTCCTGCCAGTTGACAAAGGTAAGACCGGCGACGGATGGCGGTGCGGCAGCGCCCATGCACCAAACCGGCAAGCCAGTATCGAGCACCCCGGCGAGGTCGCGCACCACGCCGTCGGTGACGAGGGCGGCAACCCCACGCACCTTCATCCGCATGCACAGAATATCGCCGAAAATACCAGCATCGGTGATGCCCATGGCATCGACAACGGCGACGCAGCCGGGCGGCATGGCTTCGATGGCAGCGCGGGTAGAGATGGGAGAACCCCATGATGCGGGTGTGGCCAGGTCTTCGCGTGCGGGAACAAAACGCAGCGTAAATGCAGGGCCGACCACGCGCTTCTGGCCGGGCCGCAACGGCTTGGTTCCGCGGAGCCAGACGTTACGGAGGCCTTTTTTTAGCAGCACCGTGGTAAGCGTTGCCGTGGCAATGCCGGTAAGGGTTGCAATCGTTTCCTGGTCAAGTGCCACTGTCATCCGTCCTGTCTCGAGGTTGGCGGGAGCGCGGTGCGCGCCTCTATTTCCATGCATCCGACTGAAAATGCGCGATCGCCTGCTCGTCGAAGAGATAGCCGAGACCCGGCTCGGTTGGCAACGCCAAGCCACCGTCGCGGACTTGCAATTGACGGTCGATGATTTCGCAGAAATTGAATACTTTGCCGTCGGGGAAATACTCGACGAATTGGCCGTTGGGCGAGGCGGCCACCAGGTGAACGTGCAAGTCGTGAAACCAATGAGGACACATGGTCACACCGTAGCAATCGGCCAGGGCGGCAATGCGCCGGAACTCCGTAATGCCCCCGCAAACCGCCGCATCCGCTTGCAGGATCGACGCGGCCTGCTTGTCCAGCAATTCTTTGAAGCGCCAGCGACCGGCTTCGATCTCACCGGTGGCCACAGGAATATGAGTCGCCGCGGCCAGCTTCGCGTGGTTGTCGATTTGGTCAGGGCTGAACGGCTCTTCAATCCAATAGGGATCATAGGGCGCGAAGCGTTCGAGGTAGCGCAGGGCGGTCGGCACATCGGACCAGGCGTTGTTGGCATCGAGCATCAGCAGTACATCGGGCCCGATCGCCTTGCGCGCAGCGACAATTCTTGTCTCCTCAGAGCGCAAGTCACCGCGGCCCACCTTCATCTTGACGGCATCGAGACCCAGCGCTACGTAGCTGGCCATCTCCTCACCCAGCATTTCGGGGGTCTTGCCTTCGAGGTAGTACCCCCCGCTGGCATAAGCCGGAACGGTCTTCTCAAAGGCGGCGCCAAGATACTTGTAAAGCGGCAGGTTGGCCGCCCTGGCGTTGCGATCCCACAAGGCGGTGTCGAGAATACTGAGGGCCCGCATCACGGAGCCGGCGCGGCCATGCAGCAACACCTCCTGATACATATTCTTCCAATGCAATTCGGTCGCGGTGGGGTCAACGCCGATGAGCATGGGGGCCAACATCTCACGCACCGCGGTGGTCACGACGTTGCCACCCGAATGCCCGGCATAGCAGTGGCCAATGCCTTCTACCCCGTCCTCGGTGCGGATCCTGACCAGGCTGTAGTCACGCGCCGTTACCTGCCGGCGCGCAAACGCTGTCGCCTGCCGCAACGGAATATGAACGGTACGCGCCTCGACGGAGATAACCTTGGCCACTTTTTCTCCTTACATTGCTTTGAGCAGCTTCAAGAGCCGCGCAAAACCTTCTTCACGTGCTGTCTTGTTCCCGGGCACGGTGTTGGTGGGGTCTTCCCCGGCGCGCATGAACCCGTGACCGGCGCCATCGTAGATCACCGGCTCGTATTTCTTGCCGGCGGCTTTCATCGCGGCGGTGGTAGCGGGGATCGTGGCGCCAATGCGCGCGTCGTTGCCGGCGTAGAAGCCATAGACCGGCGCGGTGATGGTAGACACATCCGCTGGGCCAGGACCATAAAAGACGAAGGCCGCGGAAAGATCCTTACGCTGGGTGGCAAAGGCGAACGATTTGCCTCCACCCCAGCAAAAGCCTACTACGGCGAGTTTGCCGTTCGCCGCGGGGAGGGCCTTGCCATAATCCGCGGCGGCGTCTAGGTCGGCAGTCACACCGCCTGGATCGAGCGCGGATACTGCCTTCACCCGCGCATCCTGGTCGGGAAACGCACTGGAGCCACCCCCATTGGGTCCGAAGCCGGAAAGCAGGTCGGGGGCAATCACGATGTAGCCCTGGGCAGCCAGCTCATCGGCCATCTCCTTAGCCCAGTCACTGAGGCCGAAGATCTCGTGGATCAGAATAATGACCGGCGCCTTGGTTTTGACTTCCGGGTAGACCACGAAGGCCTGAAGGGTGCGGTCGCCATGCTTCAGCGGAACATATTCATGATGGCGGGGCGATGCATCGAGGCGGGCCTTGGCCCATTCCTGCGCGTGGATGGGGGCAGTTGCGAAAGAAAGAAGCACAGCAAGGGCGGCCAGTTTGAGAGCGTGCGGCATAGGAAACGTCATGCCGAGGAGTTTAGTCACTCTACGGTATGTGTCGCAAGCTTAGTGTGCGCCGCTCTCGTTGACGCGCGCACTACCCCGTGTTTGGATGAAAATTGGTGAAACTCAAGCCCACGCTGCCGGTAGATGCGATTCTGCCGGAGATTCTCGAGTCGCTCAAGCGCTGTCCTAATCTTGTCATCGAGGCGCCCCCGGGCGCGGGCAAAACGACCCGCGTGCCTCCGGCCCTGCTCGAGATCGTGGCCGGCGAAGTGGTGGTACTGGAACCACGGCGCATCGCGGCGAGATTGGCAGCGCGTCGCGTGGCCTATGAGGCCGGGGAAACGATAGGCGAGACGGTGGGCTACCAGGTTCGCTTCGAGGAAGCGATCAGCGCGCGCACCCGCTTGCGCTTCGTCACCGAGGGGGTGTTGACGCGGCGACTGCTCTCCGATCCTGGGCTTAAGGGCGTGGATGCTGTGGTGCTGGACGAGTTCCATGAGCGCCATCTCGACAGCGATTTCGCGCTGGCTCTCTTGAAGCGCCTGCAGCGGGTGCGACCCGCTCTCCGCATCGTGGTGATGTCAGCGACACTCGATATCGGCCACGTGGCGCGGTACCTCGATGATTGCCCGGTTCTGCGCTCCGAGGGAAGACAGTTTGAACTTGCTATCCAGCATTTGCCCCATTCGCCCAAGACACTTGAGGCGCAGCTCACGGATGCACTGGAACTGCTGATTGCCGAACAACCGTCGGGAGATGTTCTGGCCTTTCTGCCGGGTGCTGCGGAAATACGGCGTGGCTTGCGCGAGACCCAGGCAGTCGCACGGCGGGCGGGGTTACTGGTGCTGCCACTGCATGGCGATCTGCCGCTCGCGGAACAGGACCGCGCGATCGCGCCTGCTTCGCAACGAAAAGTAATCCTGGCTACCAACGTCGCGGAAAGCTCCGTGACCGTGGAGGGGGTGACCGCGGTCATCGATAGCGGGCTGGCGCGCATCGCGACCTATTCCCAGTGGACCGGATTGCCGACGCTTAATCTGGGCCGGGTGAGCAAGGCTTCGGCGAAACAGCGGGCCGGCAGGGCAGGGCGCACCGGGCCGGGCCGGGTGCTGCGCCTGTACACGATCGAGGACTACCTGCGCCGCCCCGAGCACGACGAGCCGGAAATCACGCGCAGCGATCTCTCCCAGCTTTGCCTCGCTCTGCGCGCCATGGGCATCCACGACATGGAGTGGCTGGACGCTCCGCCTGCAGTTGCCGTGGACAGAGCCGAGTCATTGCTTGACCGGCTGGGCGCCACGGAGGCCATGGCGCGCTATCCTCTGCATCCTCGCCTGTCGCGCATTCTTATCGCAGCCATGGAACGTGGTGTTGGCGAGGACGGCTGCATCGCGGCGGCGCTGCTCGGATCTGGCGCTCGCTTCGATAAGAGTGATTTGCTCGCGGCGATGGATGGGGAACAGGAATACCGCACCCGCCAACAAATAGAACAACTGCGCAGGATTGCGCGGCCGCCGCGGCAGAAAAGCCACGATGACGATGCTTTGCTGATGTCGGTTCTGGCAGGCTTTCCCGACCGGGTGGCGCGGCGGCGGGCAGGCAACCAGGTGCTGTTGTCAGCGGGGGCATCCGCGGAAATTGCGGGGGAGGCGCCCGGGTATGAATTCATGGTGGCCGTCGACGCCGAAGACCGTAAAGATAAGCCTCTGCCGTTGATACGTATGACGGCCCGCATCGAACCGGAATGGTTGATCGAGTTATTTCCCGATCGGGTGCGCGATCAGTCGGGCGTGGAGTGGAACCGCCTAGGCGAGCGCGTGGAGGCGGTGAGTGCGTTGCTCTATGACGAGCTGGTGATTCAGGAGTCGCGCGGAGCGATGCCCAATGCGGAAGCCGCGGCCCAACTGCTGGCGCGGAAGGCGCTGGAAGCGGGCATCGATCGTTTCGTCGACAAAGACGCGCTCGATGAATTCCTGGTGCGCGTGGAGTTTGCGGGTTTCGAGGCGCCGGATGTAAGCCAGACGCTCGAGGACGTGTGCCTTGGCCTGCGCAGTTTCGGTGAACTGAAAAATGCCGCGGCGAACTTCATCCAGCTGCTGGAACAGAAGATCGGTGCGCGCCAACTGAATGAGCTTGCTCCGACGCGCATCCGCCTGGCGAAGGGGCGGGAAACCAGGGTTCACTACGAGGCCGGCAAGCCGCCATGGATCGCATCGCGTCTGCAGGATTTTTTCGGTATGCGGGAGACTCCGCGCATTGGGCGGGAAAAAACCGCGGTGGTGGTACACCTGCTGGCGCCGAATCAGCGGGCCGTACAGACAACGACCGACCTAGCGGGCTTCTGGGACCGGCTGTATCCCCAGGTACGCCGCGAACTCATGCGTAGGTATCCGAGGCACTTGTGGCCGGAGCAGCCGTGAGCGATGGCCGCAGGACGGGTGGCCGCAATGCAGTTTTTTTATCAATCGCTGCGGATCAGGCTCGCAGCCCCTCCGTATGACTGTCCGCAGTATCTGCTACCTAAGTGCAGAGAATTAATCGAATCTTAAACTGCTTTGGTCCTTAGCCGAGACTCTGAGTGAGAAAATCTTGTACGGTTTCTTCTCTCCAGACATGTTGCCCACGACTAACAATCGGCGCTATCCATATCCTTCGAGCATTGGTTTGATCCTGCTTGGGTGTGCCGTCTTTTGGTGGGGGCTTCAATACAAGCTATCTCTGTATGACGCAAATTCAGTTACTACCTCTGCGACATCGATCGCCAAGTTATTGTCGGAGAAAGAACGCCCAAAAAGTGTCACGACCTCGCAGGTGCGCCGCCCCCCGACGGGCGGACGTTCCAATTCCAGATCAAAATTTTCCTACGATCTGACGCGGCAAAAACCTGCAGCAGTCCATTACACAGTCCCTTTTGCTTTGGCTGCCATTGCAATGAGTCTGTACGTTCCCGCTCTCGCGTTTTTCTTCTTTCGACCTCCTCCTTTTCTCATGCTGCTCTAAAAGCGTTTTCGCGACTAAGAGGCTCCACTTAGAAAGGCAGCAATTCCTTCGGGAAGAAATCTGCCTTTTCGTGGTTGCGCGTCTCATAAGGCCGTTGGTTTCTCGCCTCTCTTCGATCGATCACGAAAAAATAATGAAAAGGAGTCTTAATATGATGCGCTATTGGATGGCCGGCGTCTGCGCGGCGCTGTTCGGTTGTTGTGTATCGTTTGCTGCAAGCACGCAGGTACAGGGGAAGGTGGCAGACTCGAGCGGAGCTAGTATTCCTAACGCGGCGGTTTCTTTAAGGGATCTAACAACAGACCAGGTGATTCACACGACGACAAGCGCGGACGGCCAGTTTGTTTTCAAAGATGTGCCCGCCGATCCACAGATCCTCACGATCGAAAAGTCTGGATTCGAGTCATTCACCCAGCGGGTCTCACCCAAGACACAGGCCTCAACTACCATCGACGCCAAGCTCAGCGTGGCCTCGTTGTCGGAAAGCGTAGTCGTTCGCGGCACAGTTAACCCCGAGGCCAAGCCCGTGCCCTCGCGCGACGACGTCATGGTGACGCCGGGAACGGTTCGGGTGCTCGACCGGAAGCAGTTGGATGCGGGGGGACCGGTGGCCGGCGGGGCGCAGATGATTCAATCCACCCCGGGAGCGAACGTGATCGGTTATGGAGCGACCGGCGGAACGAAGTATACGGTGATTCTCAATGGAATCCAGCAGGGTTGGGCGGGGGAGGCGACGAGTTTCACGGCGCCGGGTTCGCTGGGGATCACTTTTGATGGTATTCCGGTCGTCGACCCGGCAACCGGTTTATGGCAATCGGCGACCATGCCGCAGAACCTGGTCATGCAGAATTTGGCGGTTACCTATGGGCCGGGCGCGCCGTTGGATCGGTGGTACAGCAACATCGGAGGGCAAATAGAGTTTACGCCTGTACAGCCGACCCAGGAAGCCCACGCCAGCGTCGATCTCACCCAGGGGCCCTACGGTCAGCAAAACTTCGCATTCGTGGGCAATACGGGTATGTTCCGCGGGTGGTCCACCGTGCTCGGCGGCGGGCTGGGACGGGGTGACGATTTCCGGCAAGGTCCTGACGGCTTCGGCAACCACAGCCAGAATGGATCGGTGTTGAGTAAGACGGTCAAGACGACCTCGGCTGGAAGCTTCGCCTTTGGTCTTTTCTACGCCAAGGCCGGCGGCTATCGGCCCACCGTGATTCCGACCACGGACGTGGGACTCGTGGAGCCTAACAGCGGCACACATTTCAGCCAGCCGACGAGCGGATACTATAGCGTGCTGCCGTACGATGCCTATAACAAGTACGACACGAACGAAATGTTTCTGGGCTACGGGCGTGAAAGGCTTTCCCTGGGTACCAGGACCACGCTCGAGAATTCGACCTGGTACACGCATATTCGCCGTTTTCACCGGCGCAACGCCGATGCTCTGAGCCAGGGCGCTCAGGTCGATGAGTGGAACAACCCGCACAGCAACATCTTTGGCGATGAAGTCGGGATGTCTCAGGTGCTGCCGTTCAACACCATCAATTTCGGCGGCTACCTGCTTCATGAGGTCTATAACTCGCATAACAATTTTTATAATCCCGCTTATGGAGGAAGCGGCTCAGGCGCAGTGATCGGGGCGGGCGGAAAGTTCCGCTCGGGCTACTTCCAGCAGGACGATGTGGCGTTTTATGTCCAGGACGACATTCATCCTATCCCGCAAATTCATATCACTCCCGGAGTGCGCGTGGTTGGCTTCTCGACCAGTTACAGCGATCAGGCACAGCGGGACTTTACCTTTGCCCCGGGAGTGGTCTATTCCACCCACTGCGCGTTGAATCCCGTGAATTCCGATCCTTATAGCAACCTTTTTGGGCCGCCCACGGTTGCCCCCGACGGCAGCACCACCAAAGACCAGGGGTCGCTGTGCGCAGCGCATGAGAGCCGCTCCGCCATCGAACCCTCGATCGACGCCGCGGTGATGCCATATTCGTGGCTCACGATATACGGCGGCTATGAGGAAACCTACCGCTCACCCGCGCTTGGCGGCGGCGGCGGAATGTTCCAGAGCGTTGATCCGGCCTATTACACGCTGGCGAAAGGCGCCTACAGTCAGGGCGGGGTTAAGGTTCATTTCGTGAACGCACCAGTGCTCGGGAATTTCATTACGGGGGTAAATTACTACCATCTCAATTACACAAATCAGGAGATCGACTTCGAGACCGCAGCCGGCCTGGAAGTCTCCGGCGGCGGTAACTCCACTTATCACGGCGTAAACTGGTTTTTCGACGCCGATCCCCGCAACAATATTCATTTCTTCCTGAATTTCGCGGGAGAATCTGCGAACTTTTCGACCTATATTCTGGGCGGCCCGAGCCTTGCGGAGTGCGCCGCGCAGGGACTCTCTTGTACTTCCTATAACAATCTCCCCGTGTCTTATGTCCCTAATTACACCCTGAACACTGGGATTTATTACGGAGTCCAGCACAACAACCACGTGTTCATCGAGCCGCGCTTCTGGCTGGAGAGTACGGGCTCGCAGCACCTCTGGTCGAACAACACCGGCGCTCCGACGACGCAGACCATGCCGTCTTACACGACGGCGAACCTTGCGGTTAGTGCCCCCTTCACGTTCGAAAAACAATCCTTCAACCTGAAGCTCGATGCGCTGAATGTCGCTAATTCGTCGTACAACGAATGGGAGTACATTTCCAGCGGCGGTTATTTTGCGTCGCTGGTTCCGGCAGGAACAACACCTCCCAGTGGGTACATTAACGCCTATCCCGGGGCTCCACGCATGATCTACGGCACGATCAGCTATGTATTCTGATCGTGGCGCTTATTGTCCGGAGCGGCGCTTCGCCGCCGCTCCGCGGTCACCCGCTGGGCAGAGTGCATGGTGGCGGCGGGGTTGCTGCTGGCCGATTTAAACCGATGGCCTGCAATAGGATGCTTTTAAGACCTTTCACTCCAGATCCAACCCCTGGACTGCGGACAGCATCTGCTATAGTGATTTGTGTCCGTTCCGCCTTTTTACCGGGACGTCAGAGCGCATGCAGTAGGAGAATCGGCTTTGCCGAATTTGCATAATTCGCTGCGAAATGGTCGTCCTGCTTTTCTGCTCGCGCTGGGCCTCTTGATGCTGTGTGCGGCGGTGTTTGGGTGGGGGCTGCAGTATAAACTTTCTCTCTATAAAGGGAAGGATGCGATCTCGCATCAGCTGCCTGAAGCCAAGCTGCTCTCGCAGAAAGAACGCCCCGCGACGGGACAGTCTGTGAGTGTGCGCCCCGCTGCATTACCGGCTTTCCCCATGTTCCCGGCTTTGATGATTGTGACGATAGCGGCAGGATTGTTCCAGGCCGCCGCGCGTTACGTTCGGACCGGTAGTTTGGAACGTTCACGGCCGCCCTTGCCCCCTTGCCTTCAGGCTATTTTTCTCCGTCCCCCTCCTGTCCTGCAGTAGAGCCTTTCCACAAAGATCGCGACTCGATTTCCACGACCAGCGTTAGTCACTGGCCGCGAAAATTTCGTTCATGCCCA
Organism: uncultured Acidobacteriaceae bacterium; assembly: GCA_963834445.1. Classification (GTDB taxonomy): domain Bacteria; phylum Acidobacteriota; class Terriglobia; order Terriglobales; family Acidobacteriaceae; genus PALSA-350. The sequence goes on along the minus strand of CAWIBU010000003.1, from coordinate 1,790,829 downwards.
ACGTCCGGCTCAGCGATGGCGATCGATTTCAGTTCTACCATGCCGACTACTGTATGGCGTGTTCTCCGCCGGGGAACTGTTCCGCCATGCTGGCGTCGCCGACCATAAATTCATGAATAGGTGCGTTCGAGACATGCGAAAGCAACTCTCCTTGATGCTCACGGCAGGCTTGATGCTGCCTGCCCTTACTGCCATCGTTGCTTGCAACGCCAACGACAAGAATGCAGAAGCGAATGCCGCCGAGGTTCCGTCGGCGACCGTGGCCGCCGTGAAATGGGGAAGTATTGTCCACACGCTGAACCTCGCCGGGCAGTTTCAGCCCTACCAGGTGGTCGACGTTCACGCCAAAGTATCGGGTTACATTCGGCATATCTACGTAGACATCGGAGACAGGGTGCACCAGGGCCAGATCCTCGCGGTGCTGGAGGTGCCCGAACTGAGCGCGCAGTTGAAGGGTACGGTTGCGGAAGCCGCGAGCCGTAAAGATGAGATCACGCGCGCAGAAAATGAAGTAACTCGTGCTCAGTCTGAACACAATGCCCTGCATGCGGATTACGGAAGATTGAAACAGGCATCCGCCGCCCAGCCCGGGTTGATCGCGGAACAAGAACTGGACGATGCTCAATCGAAGGACCTGGCAGCCGAGGCGCAAGTGGATGCTGCCAAGTCGGCGCTCTCCGCGGCGAAGCAAAACTTCGCAGTCGCAGGCGCTGATAATGAGCGCGTCAGTGCCCTCGCGGACTACACCAGGGTCACTGCGCCTCTCAACGGCGTAATCATCTGGCGCTATGCGGATACGGGAGCTTTGATTCAAGCAGGGACGTCCTCCGACACACAATCTATGCCGGTGGTGAAACTTTCGCAGAGTGATCTGTTGCGCCTGCGATTACCAGTCCCCGAAGACGCGGTGCAGGACATTCACATAGGAGCCGAGGTGCAAGTGCGGGTGGACGCGGTCCACCGCTCCTTTGTAGGCAAAATCGTCCGCTTTACGCGAGATGTGAGCCTGGCAACGCGCACCATGGAGACCGAGATCGATGTCGAAAACAAGAATTTGTCGCTCACTCCAGGCATGTATGCCAACACGACACTTGAATTAGAGCGGCGCGATCATGTGCTCACGATTCCAGCCCAGGCGGTCTTGATGAACGGTAATCAAGCATCCGTGCTGGTGGTGGATGCCGAGAACCATGTGCAGACGCGCAATGTGACGGTGGGCCTACGGGGCTCGATGCTGGTTGAAGTCACAAATGGATTGAACGAGGGAGAGCGGGTGATCGCGGGGGGACAGTCGAAGTACCAGGTAGGCGAGACTGTAAAGCCGGTCCTCGAACATCTGCCGACTCATGACACGAATACTGAGCAGTCTGAAGGCGACCAACAGTAATGCCTAAGTTCGCATTGACTTACCCGTACTTCATCATCATGGCGTGTTTGGTGATTCTGGTTGTCGGCGTCACCAATATCGCCGGGATGCCAGTCGATCTGTTCCCAAAAATCGACATTCCGGTGGTAGTGGTTGCGACCTTTTATTCTGGAATGCCTCCGGCCCAGATCGAAGCTGATATCACCGACACCTTTGAACGCTTCTTTACCCTGGGCAGCAATATCGACCATACGGAATCTCGCTCCTTAACCGGGGTAAGTCTGATCAAGATTTACTTCAAACCAGGAACGAACCCCAATGCGGCATTGAGTAACATTGCCAATCTGGCCATGGCCGATCTACGGCGGTTGCCGCCGGGGACGTTGCCTCCAGTCGTGCTCGGGATGGACGCATCCAGCCAACCCGTATGCCTGGTTACCTTGAAGGGCCAGGGCCTCAACGAAACCAATCTCAAGGATCTGGCGCAGTTTCAGGTCCGCAACCAAATCGCAAATGTGCCCGGAGCATCGGTTCCCCAGCCCTTTGGCGGACGCTACCGCCAGATCATGGTCTACGTTGATCCGCTCAAACTCGAAGCCCACAACATGAGCCTGATGGATGTGGTCGACGCAGTCAACGACTCGAACCTGATTTTGCCCGCCGGCGACGTGCGCATTGGCACCAAGGACTACAACATCTATGCCAACAGCCAGGTACCGAACGTCGCAGCACTCAATCGTCTGCCGTTGAAATCCGTAGGTAACGCTTCGGTTCTGGTGGGCGATATCGGCAGGGCGGAGGATTCGGGGACGATCCAGACCAACATTGTCCGCATCGATGGGCAACAGTCGGTTTACATTCCGGTTTTGAAGCAGGGTGGTGACAGCAACACCATCACCATTGTAGACGGGATGAAAGCCGCAATTAAGACACTGGTCGATATCCCGTCTTCACTGAAGACAGCCGTCGTCTTCGACCAGTCCCTTTTCGTAAAGTCGGCTATCTGGAACCTGGGGAACGAGGGTGGCATCGGCCTGGTGCTTACCGCGCTGATGATTCTGCTTTTCCTGGGCAGCATTCGTGCTACGTTCGCCGTTCTGCTTTCCATTCCTCTCTCGGCCCTGGCAGCATTCATCTGTATCAGGATAGGCGGCGGCTCCATCAATACGATGGTTCTCGCCGGCCTGGCTCTTGCCTTCTCTCGTCTAATCGATAACTCCGTGGTGGTGCTGGAAAACATCTTCCGCCATCTTGAGCTCGGCGCATCGCCCGAGGCAGCGGCAGAAATAGGCGGGAAAGAAGTGCAGTTGGCTGTTCTTGCGGCAACCTTTACCACGGCCATTGTCTTTTTCCCGGTTGCGCTGCTTTACGGAGTTAGCCGGTATCTCTTCACCGCGCTTGCTCTGACGGTTGTCTTTTCGCTTTTTGCTTCCTATGTGGTGGCCATGACGGTGGTGCCGTTGTACTGCGCTCGCTTCATCAAGTCCTCGGACGTGCTCCATATTGCCGCGGACAGTCAACGCCCACGATCCATTTTCAAACGTGTGGTTTATGGCTTCAATAGCTGGTTTCAGAGGATGCTCGATCGGTATGTCATGGTGGTCAATCGATCTATCCTGCGTCCGGTTGCGACCGCGCTCGGCATTCTCGGAATTGTGCTGCTCAGCTTTGCGCTGTTTCCACTCCTGGGCAGGTCGTATTTCCCGCGTACGGATCCTGGCCAGTTTGTCATCAATATCAAATGCCCGAGCGGAACACGAATTGAGTTGAGCAACCAATACATCGCCAGGGTCGAGCAGGAGATTCGCCACACCGTTGCGGCAAAAGATCTGGACATGATTGTGTCTAACATCGGCATTACACCCGATCTTTCCGCGATCTATACCAGCAACTCCTCCATGGATACCGCCTTTGTACAGGTGAGCCTTAAGGAGGGCCACAAGACCGGGAGCTACGAGTATATGGAGCGGCTCCGCTCCCGACTGGGCCGGGACATGCCGGAGCTGACAACATACTTTCAGACCGGCGGCCTTGTGGACTCGGTCATCAACCAGGGGCTTCCGGCGCCAATCGATATCCAGGTCAGCGGCAATGACATGGAACAATCCTTCACCCTCGCCCGCCAGATCGCGGTGCGAGCAAGGAAGCTGAAGAACGTAAGCGATGTGTTGATTCCTCAGGATCTGCGTTACCCCGGTCTGGAACTCAACATCGACCGGGAACGAGCGAGCCTGATCGGTTTGTCGCCGAAACAGGTTGTAGACAATGTCATCACGGCTCTCACGTCGAATGGAATGATTGCCCCCAGCTACTGGATTGATCCCAACACGGGCAACAACTACATGCTCACGGTGCAGTACTTCAACGAGAAACTCGCCCACATGAGTATGGAAGATTTCCGGCAGATTCCGCTTCGCGCCAGCGCGGGTACCGAGTACACGCCCTTGCAGTCCGTTGCCGCGATCAAAGAAATCAATACACCGACGGAAGTGGACCACTACCAGATCCGGCGGGTCATCGATGTGTACGTTATGCCCTCCACAGAGGCATTGCAGGGAGTAAACGGCGACATCACCAGATTGCTGGCCGGGATCAACCGGCCGAAGAACGTTCGCATCACCATTCGGGGCACAGTGGTAAGCATGAATGAGTCATTCAGAAGATTCGGGATTGGGTTGGTGTTGTCGATTGCGCTTGTCTATCTGATCCTGATGGCACAGTTTGCCTCTTTCGTCGATCCCTTCATCATCCTGATGGCGATACCCCCCGGCTTGTCTGGTGTCCTGCTCATCCTGCTGATCACGAACAGTACGCTCAACATCATGTCACTGATGGGAGTGATCATGATGACTGGCATCGTGGTCTCCAACAGCATTCTCATCGTAGAGTTTGCCGGGCATCTTCACGCAGAAGGATTGCCTCTCGCTGAAGCCGTGGTGCAGTCCTGCAAGATCCGTCTCCGCCCGATTCTTATGACGTCCCTGGCCACGCTGCTGGGAATGATTCCGATGGCGCTTGGAGTTGAAGCAGGAAGCGAACAGTATGCGCCGTTGGCGCGAGCCATTATCGGTGGGCTGGCCGTCTCCGTGGTCGCCACCGTCTTTCTGGTTCCTGCCGTGTATCTGATCATCCACAGCAGGCGCGAGAGAAACACCTTAGTCCCCGGGAGTGAAGCAGCCCGATGATACCGCCATTCAGTTATCGCGAGAGATTGAAGGTTTCCGCAATGAATCCCGCGCAGCAAGTTGCCATGGTGTTTGCCGGACGACAAAACGTGGACTTGGCTAAGCCATCTCGGGAGGAGAGCCTTGCCTAAGTTCGCGCTGAAGTATCCGTATTTCATTATCATGGCATGCCTGGTGGTGCTGATCATCGGGGTCACCAGTATTGCCGGCATGCCGGTCGATCTGTTTCCCAAAATCGACATGCCAGTGGTAGTGGTTGCGACCTTCTATTCGGGGATGCCGCCAGCCCAGATTGAAGCGGACATCACCGATACCTTCGAGCGTTTCTTTACCTTAGGCAGCAACATCGATCACACCGAATCGCGTTCTTTGACCGGGGTGAGTTTGATCAAAATTTACTTCAAGGCGGGGACCGATCCGAATGCGGCGCTGAGTAACATTGCCAATCTGGCAATGGCCGACCTGCGACGCTTGCCGCCGGGAACGCTGCCTCCGGTGGTGCTGGGCATGGATGCGTCGAGCCAGCCTGTATGTCTGGTGACCTTGAAAGGTAAGGGGCTCAACGAGACAGATTTGAAGGATCTGGCGCAGTTTCAGGTGCGCAACCAGATTTCAAACGTGCCGGGAGCATCGGTGCCTCAGCCCTTTGGCGGACGCTACCGCCAGATCATGGTCTATGTGGACCCGCTTAAGCTCGAAGCCCATGACATGAGTTTGATGGATGTGGTTCACGCCGTGGACAGCTCCAACCTCATCCTGCCGGCAGGCGATGTGCGCATTGGCACGAAGGACTACAACATCTATGCCAACAGTCAGGTGCCGACTCCCGAGGCCATCAACGACCTGCCGTTGAAATCAATCGGCAATGCGTCCGTGCTGGTGGGAGACATCGGCAAGGCGGAGGATTCCGGGACCATTCAGACAAACATCGTCCGCATCGATGGGCAGCAATCTGTCTATATTCCGGTCTTGAAGCAGGGCGGCGACAGCAACACAATCACCATCGTGGATGGAATGAAGACGGCCATCAAGCGTCTGGTTGATATCCCCTCGCAACTCAAGACGGCTGTCGTTTTTGACCAATCGATCTTTGTGAAATCGGCGATCAAAAACCTGATCAAGGAAGCCAGTATTGGCCTGGTGCTGACGGGCATCATGATCCTCGTGTTCCTGGGGAGCCCGCGCGCGACCTTCGCCGTTCTCTTATCGATCCCGCTCTCGGCGCTGATGTGTCTGGTGATCATGAACGCAACCGGGGGATCGATTAATACCATGCTGCTGGGCGGTCTTGCGCTGGCGTTTTCCCGCCTCATCGACGACTCCGTGGTGGTGCTGGAGAACATCTTCCGCTATATGGAGATGGGTGCAGCACCGGGCGTCGCCGCGGAAAAAGGCGGCATGGAAGTCTCTCTAGCGGTGCTCGCCGCCACCTCGACCACATCGATCGTATTTTTTCCCGTAACTTTCTTCGCTGGGGTCAGCAAATACATTTTTACCGACCTGGCTCTTGGCGTGGTGCTCTCCATTTTTGCTTCCTATATTTTTGCCATGACCGTTGTACCGCTCTATTGCTCCAAGTTCATTCGCATCGCGCACGAAGAAGTGCATGAAGGATCTAAACCCACTTCGTTCTTCAAGCGATTCGAGCTAAGGTTCAACGACTACTTCCACCGGATGCTGGACTACTACGAGGTCCAGGTGACGCGCACGTTGAAGCGGCCGGGGCTATCCGCGCTGCTCATCCTGGGTGGGGTGGCCGTCATTCTGATTGGGCTTTTTCCATTCCTAGGGCGATCGTATTTCCCGCGGACCGACCCGGGCCAATTCGTGATCAATATCAAGAGCCCGAGCGGCTCGCGTATTGAGTTGAGCAATCAGTACATCGCGGAGGTGGAAAAGGAGATACGCGAAGTGGTCCCGGCCAGGGATTTGGGCATGATCGTGTCGAATATCGGCATCACCCCCGATCTTTCTGCGATCTATACAAGTAACTCCGCCATGGATACGGCGTTTGTCCAGGTCAGCCTAAAGGAAGACCACAAGGTCGGGAGTTACGCGTACATGGAACGGGTTCGCCGCAAGCTGGCAGCGGATATGCCGGAGCTGACTACCTATTTTCAGGCTGGCGGCCTGGTTGACTCGGTCATTAACCAGGGTCTGCCGGCGCCTATCGACATTCAGGTCAGCGGCAATGATCTCAATCAGTCCTTTGCCATCGCGCGCCAGCTAGCAATGAAAGTGAAGGGGCTAAAGAATGTCAGTGACGTTCTCATTCCGCAGGATCTAAAGTATCCCGGCCTGCAACTCAACATCGACCGGGAACGTGCCAGCCTTATCAACGTGTCGCCGAGGGAAGTCGTCGACAATGTGATCACAGCGATGACGTCGAATGGCATGATCGCGCCCAGCTACTGGATCGACCCCAACACCGGCAACAACTACATGCTCACAGTTCAGTACTTCGACAAGAAGATTGGGTCCATGAGCATGGAAGACTTCAAGCAGATTCCGCTGCGCGCCAGCAACGTGACGAACTATACGCCACTGGAATCAGTTGCCAACATTAAGGAGATCAATACTCCGACCGAGGTGGATCACTACCAGATTCGCCGCATCATCGATGTGTATGTCATGCCGTCGACGGAGACACTGGTTGGCGTCAGCCGCGATGTGAATCAAGTTATCAAGAACATTAATAAGCCCAAGAACATCCGCATTACGGTTCGCGGTGCGGTGGTCAACATGAATCAGTCTTTCACGAGATTCGCCATCGGCCTGCTGTTGTCGATTGCGCTGGTCTATCTGATCCTGATGGCGCAGTTCACATCATTTGTCGATCCATTCATCATTCTCATGGCGATCCCGCCTGGCTTGGCCGGAGTGGTGCTGATTCTGCTCACCACCGGGAGCACGCTGAATATTATGTCGTTGATGGGGGTCATTATGATGACCGGTATCGTGGTCTCGAACAGCATTTTGATTGTCGAGTTTGCGGGCCTGCTGCATGAGCAGGGCAAGCCGGTGTTGGAAGCGGTTGTCCAATCGTGCAAGATTCGTTTGCGTCCGATCCTGATGACATCCCTGGCTACGCTGCTCGGCATGATGCCGATGGCACTTGGGCTGGAGGCGGGCAGCGAACAATACGCGCCGCTTGCACGAGCCATTATCGGAGGACTGGCCGTATCCGTCGTGGTTACGGTTTTCCTTGTCCCTGCCGTGTATCTACTGGTGCATGGCAGACATGAACAGATGACTGCGGTTGCGGGAGAGGTGTAGAAGAAATGACGAAACGAGCGAAAACCCGCACTCTTGCATGCGCATGCGTTGTCTCGCTTGCGATCGCCGGACTCGCGTCTGTGTCGGCGCAGACCACACGTGCGCAACCTGTACTGCCGGACGCGCCTTTGCGCCCCTTGGTGTCTCTAGCAAGCGTGCAGCAAGGGACCCCGCCAGTTGCCGCAGGCCAATCCTCCCCGGCGGCAATGACTGAGCTAAGCGGGGGGCAGCATCCGCATCTCACGCGTGCGGAGGCGGAACAGATGGCAGTCAGGAATAATCCCAGGGTGACCATTGGCCGGCTGCTGGTCCTTGCACAGCATCAGGTCGTCCGGGAAACAAGAGCGGCGAAATTGCCCACCGTCAATGGGAGTGTCACTGCGATGGACGCAAATAATGCGAGTCGCATCTCCTCTGGTTCGCTCACCGCCTCGCGCCTTTTCGAGCACGCAGGGGCGGGGGGTAATTTTACCCAGCTGATCACGGATTTTGGGAGGACCACGAATCTTGTGGCGTCGTCAAAGCTAGCGGAAAAAGCGCGTAATGCAAGCGCGCTGGCCACCACGGAAGATATTGTGATTGCGACGGACCAGGCGTTCTATAACGCGCTGGAGGCCCAAGCGTTGCTCAAGGTTGCACAGCAAAACGTAGATACCAGGCAGACCACGCAGACGCAAGTGAATCAAATGACGCGAAACAATCTTAAGTCGACCCTTGATTTGAGCTTCGCGAATGTCAATTTGTCGCAGGGAAAGTTATTGCAACTCGATGCCCAGAACAATGCAGATTCAACGATGGCGGCTTTGGATGCAGTCCTGGGACTTGATCGACAGGTGATTTATGAACTGGCAGACAACAGCGCAGCGGCGCAGGCGCCACCGCCAGATGCCGACCAGCTCATTCAACTTGCGTTGCAGCAGCGGCCTGACCTGCAGGCGTTGAATTATGACCAGCAGGCGGCGGTCAGGTTCAGCCGTGCGCAGCACGATCAGCAATTGCCAAGCATCAGCGTTGCCGGCACCGTCGGCAGCGTGCCCATCCGTCCCGACCAGTACTACACCTCGAACTGGTGGGGAGGCATTGGCATCAACATGAATGTACCGATCTTCAATGGATTTCTATTCTCGGCGGAGGCGAAGGAGGCCGCAATTCGTGCACAGGCGGCCTCGGAGCAGAGCCGTGAACTGCGCGACCAGATTGTCCGCGATGTTCGTACTTCGTGGTTGGCCGCGAATACGGCATTTCAACGCCTGAGCGTCACAGCCGAACTTCTGCAACAGGCCAACTTGGCATTAGCGCTGGCGCAAACGCGTTATCGTCTCGGGCTCAGCTCGATCGTTGAGTTAAGCCAAGCGGAATTCCAACAGACGGACGCTGCCATCAGTAATACGAACGCGCAATACCAATATCGCCTTACCCTCGCGACGCTCAATTATCAGACTGGTACAACGCCATGAATGGAAAGCTGCAAGCTGAGAGCCTTGCGGATCGTGTGGTGTCTCTGAAGTTCGATGAAAATCCAACGCATCGAAGAACGGGCTCAGGGGCTAAAACAGGCTGCGGGAAAACTCTGTTTCTGAAGGGTACGGGCTTCAGCCCGTACATAATGAAACAAAGATGGATCGGCTTTAGCCGCCGCGGGTCGGGTTTCCGCGTGATTCCGCAGCCCTCAGCGCCTAAAGGCGACTCATCTTGGCTATTTACGTACGGGCTGAAGCCCGTACCCTTCACGAACCGAGTTTTTCCGCAGCCTATAGAGCCGATCCTATTATCAAGCATTTGCGGCCCGACTAAAGTTGGGCCTTGATACAAAGCCAAAGAACTTTTCAATGAACTTCAGAGACACCTAGCTAGTCGCCCGATACAGTCAATTTCCGCATAGAGGCCGCAGGGGGAGATAAGAGCGATGCCACTCACAGATGAGAGACCAGAATTTGACTTGAATGCGGTTATTTATGCCACGGATTTTTCCGTCTGTTCGCAAAACGCGGGGCTTTACTCGGCTGCTATGGCAAAGTACTTCTCGTCGAAATTACTGGTAGCCCACGCATTCACCCTTTCGCAAGCAGCCATGGAAGCAGAAATGGATAGTTTCCTGGTGAGCCAACAGCGACAAGACTTACAGCTTCTTCTCTCGCAAAAGGCTTCGACTTTGGCGTCTAACTCAATTGAGGCGATCCCGGTTCTGTTGGACGGAGACCCGAAGGACGCCTTACCACGCCTTGCGGATGAGTACGCGCCCTCTCTGGTGGTTTTGGGAACGCACGGGGGTGGCTGGGTTGAGCGAGAGCTCATCGGCTCAGTAGCCGAAAGGGTCCTTCGGTCCACGCGGTGGCCGGCTCTGACTGTTGGGCCCCAGGTACGACCGCTAAGTGCCGGGTGTCCTCTATTTCGTCACATTCTTTACGCCACAGATTTGACAGCGGCAGCGGCGAAGGCGGCAACATTAGCGGTCTCGTTGGCGGAGTCGTTGGGAGCCGAGATCGATGTACTCAACGTGATTGAACGCGGGGTGGTCGATCATCCAGACAGATTGGGCGAGATAACAAAGCGCTTCTATAGCGTTCTTGACGCTGTCATTCCCGGGGAAGCGAAGGAGTTCTGCGATCCAAGAACCTTCGTCGCCGTCGGTGATGCACATAAGCAGATCCTAAAACACATACAAGAACGATCGATTGACCTTCTCGTCCTGGGAATCCGAAAAACCTCTCATTTGGGGATGGAGACAAGAACGTCCGGAGCCTTTCGTCTTATCGTTGACTCGCAATGCCCTGTTCTTACCGTCACCGGGTGAGGTTGTGAGTCGCTTCACGAAGAAAAGGCATGAAAAAAGCTAAGCGGCACAAGCAAAAAAATCAGGACTCTACACCCGTAGCAGTGGCGATTGCGACACTTTGTGGGGCCGCAGCTCTTTATTGCGGCGAGATCATCTACGACAACATCAAGGATTCTGGCGCACCGGACCTGCGTCAATTGCCAGGATGGCGCGCCCATATGGCTTCAGCCTGTGTCGGGACTCTGGCTTTCGTGATATCTCTGTTCCTCCTTGAGCGCTTAGGGCGACGCTCGAAAAGCAGTGCTCTGAGGTCTACTGTCCCGTGGTTGCCGCTGGTGGCACTGACCGGTTTGGCCACTGCAATCCATATCCCGACCTATCTGGTTGCTCTGGTCACTGCCCTCTACAGCCCCTGGGCCTACTTACATATGCGCCCGGTCCAGTAGCTTTTCTCTGTCACAGGGCCGATCGGGTTTGAAACCGGAGCGGACCAGCCGGAAAGCGCCAGGTAAGCAGGCCTGGAGCCCTGCGCCCCAACCTCTCGTTCTCGATACGCCGCGGCAACCAGCCAAGCCGCCCCGGCACGATCACCCTCGCCTGCTTCACTCTTTTCATACATTTTTATGCCTAGAGTGGCTGATCTTCCGCTGTAGCGGCAAAGGTCTAGGGCCGTTTCTCTCTGGCCGGCTTTGGCTGCCGCAAGCCTTAGCTGGATCACCCCTTAAGATGTAAAGCAATAATCAATTTTCATCTAAGATCGTAAGATATTTTCCCGACAAGACCATCTGTTCACTATTCCTGTGGGGTCGGCCCGTCCTTAGTCTTAGACGAGGTCCAAAGAGTCATGAGCCCGGCGACTTCGCAAGATATTGCACGTACGACTCAATCGCTCGTTGAATTGATCGGCAACACACCTCTGCTGGAGATCACCTATTGCTACCGGAAGTCCGTTCGCACGATTTACGCGAAGGCCGAACACCTGAACCTGACTGGCTCAATTAAAGACAGAATGGCTCTTCATATCCTGATGCAGGCTCATCGAGCCGGGTGCCTCCGCCCGGGCGACACCATTATGGAAGCTACGAGTGGGAACACGGGCATTGCCCTTGCAGCCATCGGCAGAGCCATGGGACATCCGGTCATGATCTATATGCCCGATTGGATGAGCCTCGAACGCGTAAAGCTCATCGAGAGCTACGGCGCCAAGGTAATCCGCGTTAGCCGCGAGGAAGGCGGCTTTCTTGGAAGCATCCGGATGACTCAGGATGAAGCAGCGCCCAGGAAAGATGTCTATTTACCACAGCAATTTGTTAACCAATGGAACTGCGAGGCACATGCGCTTACGACAGGGCCGGAAATACTCGAACAACTCAGGCTACAAGGGCTGTCTCCAGCAGCCTTTGTTGCCGGCGTGGGTACAGGCGGTACGGTGATGGGAATCTCGCAATGCCTGCGCAGACATTCACCCCAGACAAGAGTTTTCCCGGTCGAGCCCGCAGAATCACCGACACTTTCGACCGGCTATAAGGTTGGCACGCACAGAATTCAGGGCATTTCTGATGAGTTCATCCCCCAGATTCTCGACCTTGCATCGCTGGACGAAATTCTGTCGGTGTCTGATGGAGATTCGATTCTTATGGCGCAGAAGTTAGCTGCCACCCTTGGACTCGGTGTTGGCATCTCTTCCGGCTGTAATTTTCTGGCGGCGGTTATGGCACAGGACCGGCTTCCACAAGACTCAGTCGTTGTGACAATTTTCTGCGACGATAACAAAAAGTATTTGAGCACCGATCTGTTCAGAGAAGAGTGTCCCCGCGACGGCTATCTAAGTCCCGATATCGAGTTGCTTGATTTCCATGCGATCGGCCGCCTGGGCGCGGTGCAAATGCAAAGCCGCTTTATCGCCTGAGTCGCGCTCCGTAAGTCATTCCCGTTCTCAGTTGGTTTGCGCCAGAGGTCATCCCATGTCGTGCCGCTTGTAAAATGGTCGGGGAGAGAGGATTCGAACCTCCGACCCCCTGGTCCCGAACCAGGTGCTCTACCAGGCTGAGCCACTCCCCGAACTTTGCTATTGGAAGGATGCTCACGAGCCAAAAGGTGCCTGGCAGGTACCTCTGGGAGCGCCCGTGAACTACACAAAGTGTAACAGATGGAGCTGCACCCGGCTGGCGCCACAGGTTGGCGTAGACTGCGCATGACACGCAGACTTTTCTGTGATGAAGCCCCTCCAACAACTCGACCTGAACGGCCTGCATGTCCTCGACGGAGGTATGGCGACCGAGCTTGAACGCAAAGGCTTTAACCTTGACGGCCCGCTCTGGTCAGCCCACGTGCTGGAGAGCTCGCCCGAAGCCATCGCGGCGGTCCATCGCGACTACCTTGAGGCGGGTGCGGATTGCCTGCTGACAGCCAGCTACCAGGTTTCCGCCGAGGGATTCGAAAAGATCGGCTTGCCCCTTGAGCAGGCCGCCGCTGCCGCTGACCGGGCGTTGCGTGCTTCCGTCACCCTGGCGGAAAGGGTGCGCCTTGAATACCAGCGCAGTTCGGTGCGCCCGATCTGGATCGCTGCTTCGCTCGGCCCTTACGGCGCAATGCTGCATAACGGCGCGGAATATCACGGCAACTATTCATGCAGCTTTGAAGACCTGGTCCAGTTTCACCGCCGCCGCATTGCCGTGCTTGCCCAAACGAATGCTGATTTCCTGGCGTTCGAAAGTATCCCTTCGCTTAATGAGGCGCGGGCCATCCTGAACGCGCTGCAGCCGTATCCGGATTTGCCTGCGTACTTCAGCTTTACCTGCCGGGATGGAACGCACAATTCCCATGGAGAGAGCGTGCAGGCGTGCGCCGCACTGCTTGATAAGCAACCGCAGGTTATTGGGATCGGCATCAATTGCACCCGTCCTGAGTTGATCAGCAGCCTTATTGCGGAGCTGACCGCGGCGACCGCCAAGCCGATTATCGTGTATCCCAACTCCGGGGAACGGTGGGATGCGCTGCATGGCTGCTGGCAGGGCGACGGTCAGCTTCAGCAATTTGGCGAGTTGGCCAGAGAATGGCGTGCCGCCGGCGCTCTGTGGATCGGAGGGTGTTGCCGCACCGCGCCGGAACATGTGCGTGCCGTAGCCGATCTGTGGCGTGGTGAGAGGGGTTGAACAGGCTGTGAAAAAACGACTGGTGGGTGTAGAGCAAACCGCAGATCTCTCCACTGCGCTGCGCTCCGGTCGAGATGACAAAGTTGTGGCAGTATTAGAGCTGATTTTCATGGAGAAGGGGCCGATAGCTAGCCACAACTTTGTCATCTCGACCGGAGCGCAGCGCAGTGGAGAGATCTGCGGTTTGCTCTACACCCACCAGTCGTGGTTTTCCGGTCTGTGCACCGTGTTAGAGTGACGGTTCCAGCACTGCGGAGGCAATCCCCCTTTGAACCCGATCGACCGTCGAACCTTTCTGGGCACCGGCCTGCTGGCATGCGCACACACCGCCGTCGGGCAGCCGGATACGAAGCCTCATATCAGGTTCCCCACCGATCCGCGGCATCGCATCGCGATCGCCAGCTATGCGTTTCGCGCGGCCATCCTCGCGCCCGACAATGATGATCGCGTGGCGACCCTGCCGGGTATGGACCTGCCCGCATTCGCTCGCTACATTCGCAGCGAGTTCAACGTCTACGGCATTGAGCCGCTGCACTCCCATTTCCCTTCGACGGAGCGCGCCGAGGTACTCAAGCTGCGCGCGGCGTTCGACGCCGCCGGCGTGCACACGGTAAACATTCCCGTCGATGCACATGCGGACCTCTGCAGTCCGGATGCGGCCGTTCGCAAGCAGGGCTATGCGACCTATCGCAAATGGGTCGACATTGCCGTCCTGCTCGGCTCGCCGAGTATTCGCATCTCCGTGCCCAAATGCGGCGGGGTTACGGATGTTGAGGGACCTGCAAACGCACTGCGTCCGGTCATCGACTACGCGTCTTCGCAGGGCATTGTGGTGAACCTCGAAAACGATGACCCGGTCTACGCCAATGAGGGGCACATCACCAGGATCCTCAATAAGGTCAACAGCCCGTGGTTTGGGGGGCTGCCGGATTTTGGCAACTCGATCCTCGGCGGCGATGAGGAATTCAACCGCCGCGCGGTGCGCTCCATGTTTGCCCACGCCATCAACATCGCGCACGTAAAAGGTGGCGAGATGTTCCAGGGGAAATGGCGCGCCGTGTCTCTGCCTGAACTCTTTACCATCGCCCGGCAGGCGCACTATAAGGGGTTCTACTCCATGGAGTCAGAGGCAGGCGACGCTATGCCTGTGGCCGATACCAAACATCTGGTAGAGCAAAGCATTGCGCTGATGTAGCCGGATCGGCCTCTGGCGAGGGAGAATGGGTGTGTACGAAGGCCACCGCGGTTTCTCCCTCTTCACACTCCCGCAACATGCGACAATGAAGTCACCCGCATGAAACCTGAGTCTCTCTCCCTGGACCTGGAATCCCTCTCTTTGACGCCGGAACTTCTGGCTCAGCACAGCATCACACCCGAGGAGTATCAACGGATCGTGACCGCCCTGGGGCGTACCCCCGGGCTGACGGAACTGGGCATCTTCAGCGTTATGTGGAGCGAGCACTGCTCTTATAAATCCTCGCGCGTCCACCTCAAGCGGCTGCCCACCCACAGCAAGCTGGTCGTCCAGGGGCCCGGTGAAAACGCCGGCATCATCGACGTGGGCGACGGCTGGGCCTGCGCATTCAAGATCGAGTCGCACAATCACCCCTCGTTCATCGAGCCATTTCAGGGCGCGGCGACCGGCGTAGGCGGCATCCTGCGCGATATCTTCACCATGGGCGCCCGGCCGCTCGCCGTCATGGACTCCCTGCGCTTCGGGCCCATCAGCGAAGACGAGATGGGCGGCGATGCGGCGGGGACGGCGGTGGTGCATAAGAACCACTCCCTGCTCGAAGGCGTGGTCAGCGGCATTGCTGCCTACGGCAATTGCTTCGGAGTGCCCAATCTGGGCGGCGAAACACGGTTTGCCCCTTGCTACTCCGGTAATAATCTGACCAACGCCTTTGCCCTCGGTCTGGTCCGGCGGGACGAAATTTTCTATGCCAAGGCCTCTGGTATCGGCAACCCCGTGATCTATGTGGGGGCAAAGACGGGCCGCGACGGCATCCACGGCGCCACCATGGCCAGCGAAGAATTCAAGGAAAGCTCGGAGCAGAAACGGCCCAATGTGCAGGTCGGCGACCCCTTCATGGAGAAGCTGCTGCTCGAAGCCTGCATCGAAGCCATGCGCACGGGCGCGGTGGTGGGCATCCAGGATATGGGCGCCGCCGGACTCACCTGTTCCACTTGCGAAATGGGCGCGCGCGGCGGTGTCGGGCTGGATGTAGAGCTCGACCACGTGCCCCAGCGAGAAACCGGCATGTCAGCCTACGAGATCATGTTGAGCGAGAGCCAGGAGCGCATGCTGCTGGTGGCCGACAAGGATCGCGAAGACGAGGTGATCCAGATCTTCGAGAAGTGGGGACTGGACGCAAACATCGTGGGCGAAGTGATCGCGGAACCCCGCCTGCGCATCCGGCATCACGGCGTTCTGGTCGCGGATATTCCCAACCAGGCACTCACCGACGACGCGCCCCTGTACTACCGGCCGGTGGGGGAGTGGAAAGCGCCGGTCGCTCTCATGCCCCCGGCCGAAGTGCTCGAACGGCTTACTTTTTTCGAGGAGCCGCACACCGGCGCCCCCAACTACACGGATGAACTGCGCGCCTTGCTCGCCTCCGCGAATATCTGCTCCAAGAACTGGATTCACGAGCAATACGACTCGATGGTGCAAACCAACACCGTGCAGGGGCCGGGCGGCGAGGCCGGCGTGATGCGCATCAAGGGCACCCGCCGAGGACTGGCGATGGCGCTCGATGGCAACGAGCGCTGGTGCTATCTCAACCCCAGGCTGGGTGCGTCGCTGGCCGTCGCCGAGGCGGCGCGCAAAGTCGCCTGCAGCGGAGCAACCCCCGTAGCTGCCACTAACTGTCTAAATTTCGGCAACCCGGAAAAGCCGGAGATCATGGCCCAGCTCTCGCAGGCCATCGACGGTATCGCTGAGGCATGCCTGGCCCTGGGCACACCCGTTACCGGCGGGAATGTCTCGCTCTATAACGAGACGCGCGGACAGGGCATCTACCCTACCCCGGTGATCGGGATCGTGGGCATTCTGGAAGAGATCGGCCATGCCGTAGGGTCCGATTTCCAGCGCGCCGGGGATGCAGTCCTGTTGATCGCCCCGGCATCGGTGCCTCCGCTCGAAGAGCGTATGCAGGAATTCGGCTCCTCCGAGTACGCCAGGAAGGTTCTCTCTTCCCTGTGGGGCACGCCGCCCAGCCTTAATCTGGCGGTCGAGGCCAACCTTCACCGGTTGTTAGCTGACCTGGCGAAGCACGGTCTGATCCATTCAGCCCGCGATATTTCTGACGGCGGCATCGCGGTTGCGTTGGCCGAAGGATGCTTTCGCCATCAGGTCGGCATCTGTGCGAACCTCTCCAAGGCGCCCGACCTGCCGGCAGAATGGGATCTGTTCGGGGAAACGGCGAGCCAGTGCGTGCTCACCTGCGCACCGCATGCAGTCGCGCAGATCGAAAAGCTGGTTGCCCAGCACCAGGGTTTGATGGTGGCGACGCTGGGAGAAACCGTGGCTGATACTTTTGAGCTTGCCGTCGACAGCCGGGTGCTGATTCGGGAGAGAGTCTCGGGCCTGCGTAATGTCTGGTCAGGAGCGCTGGCAGCGCTGCTGCGCAACGACGTGCCGGTGGGTAACTAGCGACATGGGGAGTAGCACAATCGAAGACCAGGAATCCAGCTCAATTCCTTTCGATAAGTTGCGCGAAGAATGCGGCGTGGTCGCGGTGCATGGCCATGCCGACGCCGCGCGACAAGCTTACCTTGCACTCTACGCGTTACAGCATCGCGGGCAGGAGTCCGCGGGTATTGCCACGGCCGACTACACCAACCTGTACAACATCAAGGGCATGGGCCTGGTGGCTGACATCTTTACCGACGACGTACTGTCCAAATTGCCCGGTGAGTTGGCCATCGGCCACACCCGCTATTCCACCACCGGCGACTCGGCGCTGCTGAATGCGCAGCCTATCCGGGTCGACTCAACCCGCGGCCTGATCGCCATTGCACATAACGGGAACCTGGTGAACCTGGGCACCTTGCGCACCCGGCTGGAACGGGATGGCGCCTACTTCCAGACCACCAGCGACTCCGAAATCATTGTGCAGTTGATCGCGCACTCCAATGCCAAAACACTGATTGAGGCCATTGGCGACTCCCTGCGCCAGGTTTCCGGAGCCTTCTCGATCGTGATGATGACCCGGGACCGCATCTTCGCTGCCCGTGACCCGTATGGCTTCCGCCCCCTGTCGATGGGCCGCATCACTAACCCCGATGGACCTGACACCGTGGTCTTCGCCTCAGAGACCTGTGCGTTTGATCTGCTGCGCGCCAAGTACGAGCGCGACGTGCGTCCGGGCGAGGTGGTGATGGTCACGCGCGATGGTGTCACCTCGGTGCAATATGCGAGTGGCGTGCGCCCCGCAAGCTGCATTTTCGAGCATGTTTATTTTGCCCGGCCCGACAGCCGGATTTTTGGCCGCTGGGTGCAGGCCAGCCGGGAACAGATGGGCCGCTGCCTGGCGCGCGAGTCGGGAGTTGCGGCTGACCTGGTGGTGCCGGTTCCAGACTCGGGCGTGACGGCGGCGCTTGGATACGCGGCGGAGAGTGGCATTCCGTTCAACTTCGGGCTTATCCGCAACCATTATGTGGGCCGTACGTTCATCGAGCCGGAGCAGCGGGTGCGCGATTTTGGCGTCAAGCTCAAGCTCAACCCGGTGCGCAATCTGCTCGAAGGTAAGCGCATTATTTTGATTGACGACTCCATTATTCGCGGGACCACGAGCCGCAAGATCGTGCGCATGGTTCGCGCCGCTGGGGCAAAGGAAGTTCATTTGCGCATCAGCTGCCCGCCTACTATCTCGCCCTGCTATTACGGGGTGGACACACCGAATAAGAGCGAGCTGATCGCTGCCAATTCTTCGGTGGAAGAGATTCGCCAGTACATCGAAGCGGACTCGCTTGCTTATCTTTCCCTGGAAGGGCTGGAGAAGGCGTGCGACGAGGGCGACGGCAATCACTATTGCACCGCCTGCTATACCGGCGACTATCCCACGCAGTGGGTGGATGTAGCAGAGATTCTGCCGGCCACGGCTGCCCGCTAATAATTAGGAGAACCGCAGATCTCTCCACTCCGCTGCGCTCCGGTCGAGATGACAAATTTGGTGGCTCAAAAGATTTGTCATCTCGACCGGAGCGTACCCGAATTCCTGCTAGGCCAGACAAGTCCGCGTGTGCGGCTTTCATTAAGGAAAGCCGCATGAAGTTCGCCAGCGCCACCGACCTCGACAGGAATTCGGGGGAGCGGAGTGGAGAGATCTGCGGTTCTCCTATTCCTTATATAAATCGTGGAAGCCTTAGGAATCTGATTTGGCGGCGGGAGTTGAAGTGGCTGCGGCGGGCGCGGCCGCAGGTGTGGTCTCCGTTTTTGCGGGAGCGCTCCCTTCAGAGCTATTGCTTGCCGTGGTCTTCGGCCCGTAGTCGGTGGAATAGAAACCAGATCCCTTGAAATGCGCGCGCGCGGGCGTTGAAATCAGCCGCTCCACTTCGCCGTGACATACCGGACATTCTTTGGGGTCTTCGGCAGAGAAGCTCTGGATCAGTTCAAACCGGTGTCCGCACTTTTTACACTTGTATTCGTACAGCGGCATCCGCGCACTCCTTCAACAGTACAGATTCTTCACTCGGTCGGAGCCAGCTCAATGAGGCGAACCTCAGTGATTGCTTCCGTGGCCTGCAGCGCGGCCAAAACCGAAGGCGTCACCTTGCCGTCGATCTGGACCACCGCGAGTGCCTTGTGTTGAGCGGTGCGAAAACTCCGTCCCAACGCAAAGTTCGCAATATTCATTTTATGCTCGCCCAGAATCGTACCGATACGGCCAATTACGCCGGGCACGTCCAGATTGCGGATGAACAGCAGCGTGCCATGCAAGGGAGCTTCAATATCGATGCCATCGCAGGCCAGGAGCCGAGGCGAACTGCCATGCAAGACGGTTGCACTCGCGGTGCTGTCGCCGGTCGCGGTGTGCAGGGTCAGCTTGAGCACCGTGCCGGCGCCGCCCGAGCCCTCTTCCTTCTTCTCTTCGTGTACGCGGATGCCACGCTCGCCCGCCACGGATAGCGCATTGATACGATTCACGACCTCCGAGTGAGCCAGCACCCCTTGAATGGCTGCGTTGCGCACCAGCTCGGTCTTACCCTGGGCCAGGCGGCCACTGTAGGAAATATGGATGCTCTCCAGATTTCCCCCAGCCAGCGGCGACAGAAACGCGCCCAGACGCTCGGCCATCAGAATGTACGGCGAAAGCTCCTGATACTCATCAAATGTCATCGAGGGCAGGTTGACCGCGTTCTGCACCACGCCAAACTTGAGATATTCCTTCACCTGCATGGCAATCTGCACGCCAACGGCTTCCTGCGCTTCACCGGTAGAGCCGGCAATATGCGGCGTGAGGATCACGTTATCCATGCCAAAGTAGGGGGAATCTTTCAACGGCTCCTGGCTGAAGACGTCGAGGGCGGCACCGGCCACTTGCCCGCCGCGGATGGCTTCCACCAGGGCGGCATCGTCGATCAGCTCGCCGCGAGCGCAGTTGACGATGCGGATGGTCTTCTTCATCGTAGCCAAGGTCCGGGCGTTGATGATGCCAGCAGTCTGCGGAGTGAGGCCCACGTGCAGCGTCAGATAATCGGCCTCGCGGAACAACTCCTCCACGGTGCAGAGGCGAACGCCGTTTTCGCGCGCCACGGCGGGCGCGACAAAAGGATCGTGGCCCAGCAGTTCCATGCCGAATGCTTTGGCCCTTCGCGCCACTTCAAGTCCTACGCGACCGAGGCCAAGGATGCCCAGTTGCTTGCCCCGCAATTCCGTTCCCTGCAGCGATTTCTTTTCCCACTTGCCGGCGTGCAGCAGTGCGTTGGCACGCGGCAACTGGCGACCCATGGCCAGCATCAGCGCGATCGTCAGCTCGGCGACCGCAATGGCATTCGCGCCCGGCGTGTTCATCACCACGATGCCCCGGCGGGTGGCGGCATCGGCGTCGATGTTGTCGACCCCCACGCCCGCACGCCCGATCACGCGCAGCTTGGGAGCCGACTCCAACAGGGTGTCGTCGACTTGCACCGCGGAACGAACGACGAGCCCGTCGGCATCCGCCAACTCAGCGGCCAGCCCGCTCTTTATTTCATCGTGGGTCACGATTTTCCAACCAGCCTCGCTTTGCAACACTGCCAGCGTGGCGGGCGACACTTTCTCTGCCAATACGATCTTCATCGCACTCCTAAAGCTTTATGGTCACCACGCGATGGATCGCGTGGTGACGGTTTGAGCGCATTGTCTGGTGTTTGTTGGAAGGGCCGCTAGCGTGCCGAGACAGTCGCCATGGCACAGTGTCCCACCGGCCGGCCGCAGGCACACTCCCGCTTGGCTGCCTCATCCGCGGGCCGAGTCGCAAAGACGTTCTGCGCGGCCACCAGGGCCGCACCGAACGTGAAACCTGGCAGTTTGAGAGCATGCGCAACCTGCTCCAGGGCGCCGACCAGGGCAATGGTGTCCATGTAATCGAAGAATCCCAGGTGGGCAATGCGGAAGATCTGGCCTTTCATCTCCCCTTGCCCATTGGTGATTACGGCGGCAAAGCGGCTCTTCAACTCCTTGACGATCGCGCCGGAATCGAGACCTGCCGGGGGCAGGACCGCGGTCACGGCAGCGGCCGGAGCTTCTGGCGCAAAAAGCGTCATCCCCAACGCCTTGACCGCAGCGCGGGTCATGGCCGCGCAGGTTTCCGCGTTCTCAACCAGCTTGGCGCGGCCCTGGGCCAGATCGCCATCGGCTTGACCCGCGATATAGTCGAGCGCTGCGCCCAGCGCGGCGATCAACGACACGGCGGGGGTGTAGGCGGATTCGCCCTTGGCTGCATTCTTTCGCTCTTTGCGGAGATCGAAGTAGTAGCGGGGATTGAGCGAGATCTCCATTTGTTCCCAGGCACGGTCGCTGACCGCGAGGTAGGAAAGGCCGGGCGGGATCATGACCGCCTTCTGCGATCCGCCAATGAGGACGTCGACTCCCCAGCCGTCCATGTCGATGTGGGTGGTGCCGAGCCCGGTAATGGCGTCGACCACCAGCATGGCATCCTTGCCGCTCTGCTTGAGAACTTCCGCGACCCCGGGCACGCAATGGCGCACGCCGGTGGAGGTCTCGGTGGCCTGCATGAAGACGGCGCGGGTTTCGATTTTGAGCGCCTTGCGCACTTCATCGAGGTCGAAGGTCTGGCCGTAGGGCGCGCTGACGACGTCGACGTCGCAACCAAAGGCCTTGGCCAGGCTTACCCAGCGCTCGCCGAATTTACCGGCGGAGAGCACCAGCACGCGGTCTCCGGGCGAGGTTAGGTTCGAGACCGAAGCTTCCATCGCTCCGGTGCCCGAGGAGGCCAGCAGGATGACATCGTTTTTGGTTCCAACGAAGGTCTTCAGATCGCGCAGCACCTTCAGGTAGAGCGCGCGAAATTCGGGGGTGCGGTGATGTATATCGGCAGCCGCCATCGCGAACTGGGCAGCAGGAAGAAGCGGGGTAGGTCCTGGAGTAAATAGCCTGGTCTTGCGGATCATGGTTTGTCCTTAGGTCCATTGTAATAAAGTCGCCGGGGACAAAGGTTTCTATAATGAAGTTTTGCTACTACGGGAGAGTCATGAGCCTGGCTGAGAAGATCCATCAGGATATGGTTGGCGCGATGAAGCAGCGGGCGGTGGAGCGATTGTCCACCTTACGGATGGTGGTGACCGCATTGAAAAATAAGGAGATAGAGCAGCGCTCTCCGGTCACCGATGTGCAGGCGGGGCAGATTTTAACCACGTTGATCAAGCAGCGGAAGGACTCTATCGAGCAATTCACTAAGGGAAACCGGCCCGAGCTGGCTCAAAAAGAAGCAGCAGAAATAAAGGTGATCGAAGAGTACATGCCGCAAGCGGCCGGGGAAGAGGAGCTGCGGGCGTTGGTGACCGCGACCGTTGCGGAGTTGCGGGCGCAAGGCGCGCAACTAGGGCCGAAGGACATGGGGACGGTCATGAAAGCAGCCCAGGCCCGCATCCAGGCCACGGGTCTAAGGGCCGACGGCCGGGTCGTCAGCGACCTGGTGAAGGCCGCGTTGGCCGGGTAGGGTAACCGCAGATCTCTCCACTCCGCTGCCCTGAATTCCTGTTAAGGTTTGTGGCTTTGGCGCGCTTCATGCGGCTTTCCTTAATGAAAGCCGCACACGTGGATCTGTCTGACGTAGCGAAACAGGAATCCAGGTACGCTCCGGTCGAGATGACAAATTTATTGCACATTAAGCGATTACCCAAGAAAATTTGTCATCTCGACCGGAGCGCCAGCG
Organism: uncultured Acidobacteriaceae bacterium; assembly: GCA_963834445.1. Lineage (GTDB taxonomy): Bacteria > Acidobacteriota > Terriglobia > Terriglobales > Acidobacteriaceae > PALSA-350. Next base: position 1,767,688 of record CAWIBU010000003.1, on the reverse strand, counting down.
AAGTGGAGAGATCTGCGGTTCCTCACTCGGGGATTACCTTCACGTAGGTGCCGTCGGGCAGTTGGCCTCCCAGCACGTGGACGACTCCGCCCTTGACCAGGCCGCGCAGCATTACCGCCTTTGGCGGCGCCGCCGGAGGCGTCACCCGGGGTGGTATTGGATCCGCCGCCGGCGCTTCCGCCCTGCCCATGCCGCGATCCATCGCGACGTTGGCCAGCCGGTCGGCATGGCGGTTCTTATCCCGCAAGACATGCTGGATCTGAAAATGCTCCAGCTGGACAATCCTGCGCTTCGCCTCGTCATAGAGTGGCCGCAGCTCGGGGCTGTTTACCCGGTACTGCCCCTTGATCTGCTTCACCATCAGCTCGGAGTCAGACACCACCCGCAAGCTGCGGTGCCCCTTGGCAATAGCAAATTCCAGCGCCGCCAGCAGCGCCGAATATTCAGCAAAATTATTCGTACGTTTGCCCAGATATTGACTCAATTCCGCCAAAACCCCGCCGGTCGCATCCTGTATAAAAACGCCAAATCCGGCCGGGCCCGGGTTACCCCTGGAGCCGCCGTCACAATAGGCGACAATACTCTCGCCCGCATTAGTAAATAAGGAACCCATCGCCCGAGTTTATCGGATGTTGGCTGCTTACTAATCAACGGCCGCTTCGTCTAGGCAACAGCGGTTACGGACGTACTGGAGCGACGAATGCCGGCAGACGCGCTTCGCTTTACCTCGCAAAGGCCTGTCAAGGCTGGGAGCCCCCCGTGGACTCCGCAGCGAACGATACAATCCTCCTCAGGCATGGCAAGCGAAGCATGGGGTCGCGCCACCGAAACTGAGCTTATCCGCGAGGCACAAAAAGGCTCGCGAACGGCCTTCGAAGCCCTGGTGCGGCAATACGACCAGCCCGTCTTACGGCTGGCGCTGCGCTTGACCGGCTCCGAACAGGACGCCCAGGATATCCATCAGGAAGCCTTTCTCAAGGCCTATCGTTACCTGGCGAACTTCCGCTTTGAATGCTCGTTCTACACCTGGATCTACCGCATTGTGACCAACTTGTGTCTCGACCATCTGCGGCGGCGCAAATCTCGCCGTGAAGAGCAATCGGTGGTAATCGACTCCAGCGGCGGAGAGATGGACCTGTTGAGCAATGTTTCCGACGAGCGCTCGATGGCCAATCCCGAGCGCGAGTTGGAGCGCAAATTGTTGGGAGAACGCATCCAGGAAGCGCTCAGTCATCTGACCCCGCGCGAACGCATGGTTTTTGAATTGAAGCACTACCAGGGCCTGCGACTAAGAACGATCGGTGAAATGTTGAACACCACGGAAGAGACCGCCAAGAACACGCTCTTCCGGGCGACTAGAAAACTAAGAACAAATTTGGCGACTTTGCGGTGAGGCGAGGTTTGGTATGGAATGCGAACTGGCACAACAAAAGATAGCTCTCTACGCCTATGGAGAGCTTCCGGACGATCAATGTCATTTGCTGGAAGGCCATTTAGCAGTCTGTAAGGGATGTCAGGAAGAGTTTGCAGCGGTGCAGGCTCTGCAGCAGGCGATGTCGTTTGCGCCGGTGCAGGAACCGTCTCCGAATCTGCTGGCCCAGGCGCGGTTGCGTCTGGACGAAGCACTGGACAGCATGCCCAGAAGCAGCTGGTTGATGCGCATCCAGCAATCGATAGCGATGGGCTTGAGCGTGCTCGGCCGGGCCCCCGTCGCCGCCTCCGCGTTGCTGGTCTTCGGTCTTGGCGCGGGCGGATGGGCAGGCTATCAATCTGCTCTGCGCACCCACAAACCGGTTACCGAACTGCCTGCCGCGGTCGCGGGACCGGGCCGAATCGCCAATGTCAGCAGCATCGTGCGCGAGCCAAATACCGAAAATGTAGAAGTACACTTCAACCGCCTGGTCCCGGAAACGGCTCAGGGGTCGCTCGATGACCCGCAAATCCGGCAGCTGCTGTTGGTCGGAGCCCAGAGCGACCTGAACCCTGGAGTGGCACAGAATTCCTTAAGCCTGCTCGCGGATGAATGCCAGGCTGGGCACCAGTGCGCCGATGGCCCAGTCCGCAACGCTTTGCTGGTGGCCTTGCGCTACGACAAGAATACGCACGTGCGGCTCAACGCCTTGAATGGTCTGAAGCCATATGTGGCGGAAGACATGCGAGTCCGCGACGGAATACTGGAAGCCCTGATGGGCGACCCGGACGCTACCGTGCGCTCCCGAGCAATCGAGCTGCTGGGGCCGGTCGAGGCCGACAGTAGCGTGCGCGAGGTGTTGCATACCGTGGCCTCAGAGGATGACAATCCTCACATCCGCCTCGTATCGCGCGAAGTTCTGGGCCAATTCCCTCAGATCCAGTAACGTGTTGAGTGTCCCCGGGAGATGTGCAATGAAGTGTTGTCCGATTTTGGGTTCACTGGCCGTGGTCTTGCTCACCACTCCGCTGGGTTGGGGGGCGGGGAGCGCTTTGAATTTGCCGTCAGATCTTGCCCCGGATTTCCTGTTCTACAGCGCGCAAGGCTACCTGGGGGTCGATTTAGGGGAGATCGACGCGGACCACGTGAGTTCGCTTCGCTTGAAAGACGCCCACGGCGCTGAAATCACCATGGTGGATCATGACGCCCCTGCCGGAAAGTCGGGCCTGCGGGTGCACGACGTGATCCTTCAGCTGGATGGCCAGCCCGTTGATAACGTCGACCAGCTGCGTCGCCGGCTGCATGAAATGCCTTCGGGCCGCACCGTCACTCTACTGGTAAGTCGCAACGGCAACCCGATCACCATCACCGTCCAGCTATGTGACCGTGTGATTCTGGAGCAGCAAGCGTGGTCCCAGCATTTCAGCATTCCGGAGCCCGCCAAGCCCGAGCACAGCAGGGGCGGCGAGAGCTTTATTGGCAGTACCAAGCCCGTTGGTCCGGCCTTTCTCGGCACCGTGATCCCCAAAGGGCTGTACGTCGGTGCCGATGTAAACCCGGTGCGCACGCAATTAGCGGACTATTTTGGTGTGCGCAGCGGCACTGGCCTACTGGTCGAAAGCGTGGATGACCAGAGCCCCGCGGCGCGAGCCGGCATGAAGGCCGGCGATGTGATCGTCAAGGTCGAGTCGGAGCCGATGAAGACCCGCAATGATTGGCTCAAAGCTTTACACAAACACCGCGGCCAGTTCGTGCAGGTGACGGTCATGCGGAATAAGCAGGAGCAGACCCTGACCATGAGCGCTGGAAAGCCGAAAAAGGGCTGAGCAGGCTGCGGAAAAACTCTGGCGATGAAGGGTACGGGCTTCAGCCCGTACATAAATGCCGAAGATGAGTCGCCTTTAGACGCTGAGGGCTGCGGAATCGTGCGGAAACCCGGCCCTCAGCGGCTGAAGCCGGGTTATTTTTGCGGTGATTACGTACGGGCTGAAGCCCGTACCCTTCAGGAGCAGAGTTTTTCCGCAACCTGTGAAGCCCGTACCCTTCTCAAGGTGAGTTTTCCGCAGCCTCTAAGGTCGCTTATCTTCCGGCCCCAGAACAGCCGCCTGGGGGCGCTGGAAACCACTCAGCCCGCGATCCTGACCATTCCTTTGCAGTTACTCGCGCCGCTGGTTGGGCTGTGATTCAATGGTTAGAGATGCAAAGAAGGCACACATTGCGCGGCCGGGCCATTGCGGTGACCCGCAAATGGCGGGAGTTGGGCGTGGTCGGCGGAGCTTTGAAGTCCACCAAGCATGTGGTCATGGCCCAGATCGTGCCCATGCGCTTCTGCAATCTCTCCTGCGCGTACTGCAACGAGTACGATAAGGTTTCGAAGCCGGTGCCAGTGGACGAGATGCTTCGCCGCATCGACCACCTGGCAACACTCGGCACCAGCGTCATCACTATCTCGGGCGGCGAGCCGCTCACCCATCCTGACCTGGACGCCGTCATCGCACGCATCCGGCATCACCGCAAGGTAGCCGGCATGATCACCAACGGATACCTGCTGATGCCCGACCGCATCGAACAGCTCAACCGGGCTGGTCTCGACCACATGCAGATCTCGATCGACAACGTGCAGCCGGATGAGATCTCGAAGAAGAGCCTGAAGGTTCTGGACAAGAAGCTCGAGTTCCTGGCCGAGCATGCCGAGTTCCACGTCAACATCAACTCGGTGGTGGGTGGCGGCATTAAAAATCCTCAGGATGCGCTGGTGATTGGCAAGCGCGCCCTGGAACTGGGGTTCACTTCGACCATCGGCATTATTCACGATGGAGAAGGCCAGCTAAAGGCATTACAGGATGAAGAGCGGCGGGTCTATTACGAGATGGCCGGCATGGCCAAGAAGAACTACTCGCGCTTCAACAAATTTCAGGAAGCGATCGCGAATGCACAGCCCAACGACTGGCGCTGCCGTGCCGGCTCGCGCTTTCTCTACGTGTGCGAAGAGGGATTGGTGCACTACTGCTCGCAGCAGCGCGGCTATCCCGGCGTGCCGCTGGCGCAATACACCAAGGCGGATGTCGCGCGTGAGTACCTGACGGAGAAGAGCTGTGCCCCGCACTGCACCGTCTCCTGCGTGCACCAGATCTCCTACATCGACCACTGGCGCTCGCCGCAAACCAGGCAAACCACGCCGGGTCAGCTGGTAAAAATCCAGACCTGACACTTTACCTGACCAACGCTTAGGGAGCGGGCCGGGGCGAAGTGCGCCATAGAGTATGCAGGTTCGCCAGGGCTTCCGCTGCAGTCTGTACGACATGTATGTAGGCCTGGTTCTGGGGTTTGAGAAAGCCTTGTTCGACCGCCCGGTCGAGGAAACGCAGAAGGTGGTCGAAGTAGCCGCCGGTGTTGACCAGGAGGCAGGGTTTGATGTGCAGACCCAGCTGCGCCCAGGTGAGGATTTCAAAAAATTCATCCAGGGTTCCGAAACCGCCCGGCAGGGCTACGAAGGCATCCGATTCCTGGGCCATGAGCGCTTTGCGCTCGTGCATGGTCTCTACCAGGATCAGACGGGTCAGGTTTTGATGAGCTACCTCGACCCCGGCCAGCATCTGCGGGATGACGCCGATGACCTCGCTTCCGTTGGCCAGCGCCTCGTCGGCCAGCGCGCCCATGAGACCCACCTGGGCGCCGCCGTATACCAGGCCCAGACCTGCCTCGCCCAGCAGCCTGCCTAAAGCGACGGCTTCGGCGCGATAGACCGGCAGCACCCCGGCGCTCGACCCGCAAAAAACGCAGACTCTTCTCCGCAAACTCTGCATATCCGAATTGCAACACATTTATGAACAGGCCGCCGGACGATACACTGAGAGCGTCCACCTCATCCATCCACCAGCACACACCCCCGAGACCAGACCTTGCAACATCTGCTTGAAAAATTAAACCCGCAGCAACGTGCCGCCGTGGAAGCCGTGGATGGCCCGCTGCTGATTCTGGCTGGGGCGGGCTCGGGCAAGACGCGCGTCATTACGTACCGCATCGCGTATCTCATTCAGGTGCGCAATGTTGCACCCGACTCCATTCTGGCGGTCACCTTTACCAATAAGGCTTCGGCGGAGATGGCGGAGCGGGTCGACAAGCTGCTCGAGCATCGCTCGCTGGCTAAGCCGCTGCTGGCGACGTTCCACTCGTTCTGCGTGCGCCTGCTGCGGCGCGATATCGAAGTGCTGCGTATCGGCAACGAAGGGCTTACCCGCAACTTTGTGATTTACGACGAAGCCGACCAGCAGGCGATCGTCAAGCAGGCCATGCGCCGCATGGGCCTCGATACCAAGCAGCTGACGCCGCGGACGGTGCTCGCGCGAATCTCCTGGGCCAAGAACCATATGCTCGATCCGCAGGAGATCTATCTGCAGTCTGCCGATCCGGTGCAGGAACGGATCGCGCACATCTACGAGATTTACCGTAAGGAACTGCGCAAGGCGAATGCGCTCGACTTCGATGACCTGCTGCTCGAAGCGGTGCGTGTGCTGCGCTCCTCCGGCGAGGTGAAGGAGCGCTATAACCGCCGCTTTCGCTACCTGCTGATTGATGAGTATCAGGACACCAACCGGCCGCAGTACGAGCTGATGAAACTGCTCGCCGGCCCGGAGCAGAACGTCTGCGTGGTGGGCGATGAGGACCAGAGCATTTACTCCTGGCGGGGCGCGGATATCCGCAACATCCTGGAGTTTGAGAAGGACTTTCCCACAGCGCGCACCATTCGCCTGGAACAGAACTATCGTTCCACGCAGGTGATCCTCGAAGGCGCTTCCGCGGTGGTGGCGCGCAATCTGCAGCGCAAAGGCAAGAATCTTTGGACGTCGCGCGAGGGCGGCGCCAAGATCGGCTACTACGAAGCGCCGGATGGTGAGAACGAAGCGCTGTTTGTGGCTGACTACATTCAGAAGTACATGCGCCGTGCCGGCGAAGAGCAGGATCTGCCGCGCGCGGCCGTGCTCTACCGCACCAACTCCCAAAGCCGGCTGGTCGAAGAAGCACTGCGCCGCTACGGGATTGCTTACACCATGGTGGGCGGCTTCTCGTTCTATGACCGGTCAGAAATTAAAGATCTGCTGAGCTATTTGAAGCTGGTGCAGAATCCCGACGATTCGATTGCCTTGGCGCGGGTGATCAATACGCCGCCGCGCGGAATTGGCAAGACGACCATGGAGATTCTGGAGCGGCTGAGCCTGGAGACGGGCATGAGCACCTGGCAGGCGATCGGGCGCGCGCTCAAAGATCAACTGTTGTCGACGCGAGCGTGCATGGCGCTGCAGACGTTTCGCCAGATGATCCAGGATGCGCGCGCCCTGCTCGAACCGGGGTTTGCGGAGAAACTTACGCAGGACGTGGCGCCCGTTTCGGAGCTGATCGCGGAAGACGCGGTGCTCGATGAGCCCGCTGAATGGGAAGATCTCAGCTTCGACTTTGGCGATCTGGAGCCGGAGCAGGACGCGGTGGAGTTCTCACCGCTGGAGCTGGCGGAAACTCGACCCCCCTTGCAGGAGACGGATGGATTCCGCAAGCCGGGAGACGCGGCGACGCTGCCGGAGTTGATTCGCTTTCTGATCGATCGTTCGGGGTATATTCGTTCGCTTGAGGACGAAGGGACGCCGGAAGCCGTGTCTCGCATAGAAAACCTGAAGGAACTCGCCAACGCCGCCCAGGATGCACAGCAGCGCGGCGAAACCCTGTCAGAGTTTCTTGACCACGCGGCGCTGGTCAGCGACACCGATCGTTACAATCCGGAAAGCCGGGTAACGCTGATGAGCCTGCACGCGGCCAAGGGCCTGGAATTCCCCCTGGTGCTGTTGGCAGGGATGGAGGAAGGTCTGTTTCCTCATTCGCGCACGCTCAATCAGCCCAATGAACTGGAAGAAGAGCGCAGGCTTTGCTACGTGGGCATGACGCGGGCCATGGATGCCCTGGTGTTGACGCGGGCTCGCTATCGCCGCCGCTACGGGAACGATATGCCGGAATCGAGTATTCCGTCGCGTTTCCTGGAGGAGATTCCGCCGCACCTGCTCGAGGATCTCACCCGCGGCCAGCGTCCCACGAGCGGCGCCTACGCCTCTCGGCCGGGTTACGGGCGGGGTACTCGCGATGAGTGGTCTTCACCAGGACATTACAGCTACGAAGATGAGGACCAGCGTCCGCGCGCGGTTGCCCGCACCGGTTCAACTTCGACAGGCAGTCGGCCGGCGCAAACCGGTTCGCTGGACAACATTGCGCAGTTCTTTTCGTCGCGCAAGGTGACGGGCGCGAGGCCCAAGCTCGAGATTCCCGCGGCGGGTGGAGCGACCGGATTTCGCAGTGGACAGCGGGTGCGCCATCCTAAATACGGTGAGGGCGTCGTGTTCCGCCGCGAGGGCGACGGTGATGATGCGAAGATTACGGTACAATTTGCAGAATTCGGCGTGAAAAAGCTGGTGGAGAAATTTGCGCAGCTGGAGAAGGTTTAGACAAGGAAAATAATGGCGAATACCAAGAGCATTGAAGATAAGTTGGAACGGAAAAAGATCAAGCGCACGTCGCGCAAGAAGGCAGCACCCAAGGCCGCGCGTACCTTACCCCGCGGTTCCAACAAGAAGAAGACCAAGAAGGCGAGTCGAGGTCAGAGCAAGCGTTAGGCCACAGTTTGAAGGGTACGGGCTTCAGCCCGTACATGATGAAGCAAACGTAATCGGCTTTAGATGCTGAGGGCTGCTTTTCCACCTGAATAAGGTGCCCTCGGGGCCTAAAGGCCAATGTTCTTTGCTTGTTTATGCACGGGCTGAAGCCCGTGCCCTTCATGCAGTGATTTTTTTCGCAGCCTGTTCAGCCGTCCCTTTGGGACCATCTCGCTTCCAGTAACGTTCGCGTTTTCGGGCCTGCATTGCTACAGGAATTCTGCCCTTCAGGAGCCGAGACGCTGCGGAAGCAACTGTTCGCTACCAAATCGATCGATAAGCTGATCAGCGACTCGGAGCTCCCCGAGCATTCCCTGAAGAAGACCCTCGGCCCGTGGTCGCTGACCGCACTCGGTATCGGCGCCGTGGTTGGCTCGGGGATTTTCACCGTGGTCGGAACCGCGATCGCCGGCGAGAAATTCGATACCTCCTCGATCCTGAATACGCCGCTGCTCGATTTCCTGGTCAACCACCATGCCCTGGCAGGCCGCCCCGGGGCTGGCCCCGCCCTCGCATTTTCTATTGTGCTGGTGGCGATCGTCTGCGCGTTTACCGGTCTGTGCTACGCGGAACTGGCGTCGATGATCCCCATCGCCGGCAGCGCTTATACCTACACCTACGCCACCATGGGCGAGCTGGTCGCCTGGATCATCGGCTGGGACCTGATCCTGGAATATGCGGTCAGCAACATGGCCGTTTGCGTCGGCTTTGCGGCCCACATCGTTGATTTTATGGACTGGTTCGGCGTGCACCCCAGCGCACAGTGGATCTCGCCCGCCTTTCTGCCCTCTGGCCTCACCGATATGCAGAACCGGGTGATTTACCAGCCGGGGTGGCACCTGGGCTTTAACTTTCCCGCCTTTCTGATCGTGCTCATTCTGACGGTGGTGCTGGTACGGGGTATCCGTGAATCGGCCAGCGCCAACAACGTGATGGTGCTGCTTAAGATCACCGCCATCCTGGTCTTTGTGATCGTGGGCGCGCGCTTCATTCATCCCGCGCACTGGCATCCCTTTGCCCCCAATGGCTGGTCGGGCGTTTTGACGGGCGGCAGCATTATTTTCTTTACCTACATCGGCTTCGATTCGGTGTCGACGGCTGCCGAAGAGTGCCACCGCCCGCAACGCGATGTGCCCTTCGGCATTCTGGCCACACTGGTTGTTTGCACCCTGCTCTACATCGGGGTTGCGGTGGTCCTCACCGGGCTGATTCCCTGGCAGACCCTGGTAGACGATGCCGCGCCGGTGGTCAACACGCTCAAGAAGCTGAGCCATGACACGGGCTCCGAGACGCTGCAATGGGTTCGCCTGATCGTGCTGTGCGGCGCGATGCTGGGCATGATCTCGTCCATCCTCGTCTTCCAGCTGGGCCAGGCGCGGGTGTGGTTCGCCATGTCCCGCGACCGGCTCTTTCCTCCCTGGTTCGGCAAGGTGCATAAGCGCTATCGCACGCCGGCAGTGGCTACCTGGGTGGCCGGCTTTGTGGTGGCCATCCCCAGCGGGCTGTTGGATATTGGCACTCTGGCCGATTTAGCGAATATCGGAACTCTGTTCGCGTTCGTGCTGGTATCGATCGGCGTGCTGATTTTGCGCTATCGGGAACCGGACCGGCGCCGCGGCTTCCGGGCTCCGGGTGGAATCGTCGTTCCCATTTTGAGCATCTTCTTCTGTGTGCTGCTGATGTCAGGTCTGCCCGTCATCACGTGGCTGCGGTTTTTTGGATGGCTGATTATCGGGCTCACCATTTACGTTCTCTATAGCCGCAAGCACAGCGAATTTTCCACTTATTCATGAATGCCCTAGCTACTACCCGCCGGTTGCCGGCAACCTGGCTACGCTCGCTGCCTAAAGCGGAACTGCATCTGCACCTGGAGGGCACCGTCTCTCCGGAAACTCTGGTCGAGTTGAGCCAGCGCCACGACGACGACCGCCTCACCCTGGCCGAGGCCCGGTCGCTCTATCGCTACACCGATTTCACCGGCTTCCTGCTGGCATTCAAAGCGGTCAGCGAGCGTTTGCGGACCGCGGCTGACTATGAACTGATCACCTTTCGCATGCTCGAACGATTGGCGGCGCAGGGTGTGGTGCATGCCGAGGCCTACGTGTCGGTGGGGGTTGTTTACTATTGGCGGCGGATTGAGTTTGAATCCCTGTTTCACGGGATGGAAGCGGCGCGGGTGCGCGCCGAACGGCAGTTCGGCATCACGCTCTACTGGATCTTTGACGCCGTCCGGCATTTTGGCCCGGAAGAGGCTGCCCGGGTGTTTCGCAAGGCCGCGGAATTGCGCCGCGAGTCACCCAGCATCGTAGGCATCGGGATCGGCGGCGATGAGCGCCGCGCGGGCGCGGAGCCCTTTCGTGATTTGTTCAAAGAAGCTGCCGACGCGGGGCTGCGCCTGACCGCGCATGCCGGCGAAACCATGGGGCCGGAAAGTATCTGGGCCGCGCTCAATATTGGCGCGGAGCGGATCGGTCACGCCCTGTCAGCCCAGCTGGATCCGGATTTAATGGACGTTTTGGCGGAGCGCCAGATTCCCCTCGAGGTGTGTGTGACGTCCAACTTACGTACCGGCTGCTGTCCCTCTTTAGAGGAACACCCGGTGCGGCGCTATTTCGATGCCGGCCTTATGGTGACCCTCAATTCGGATGACCCGGCCATGTTCTTAAGCGACCTGCAGGACGAGTATCGCCTTGCGCATGAAGCATTTGGCTTTACCGAAGAGCACCTGCGGGAACTGGCGGCCAATTCCATCGAAGCCAGCTTCCTGCCGGCGGCTCGCAAGGTAGCTTTGCTGCATCAGATTGAGCAGGTGAAATAGCCCTTTGGTGTCTCCTACCGTAACTACGAGATTGTCATGAACCTGAGCTATTATTTCGGCATGATGTACACGGATAGTAACGACTTTCACCAGGCTCAAGGCTCCGGCGGTTACGCGGAAGCCTCTGCCTCCCAGGAAGAAGGCTCTGCAATGGCTATTGTTGGCTGGACTTCTGTTGCTGTTGGTATTGCTGCTGTGGGTCTCTACGTCGGTCGCGAGTTACGGGCGCGGTATAAGTTCAATCACCGCACGCCGTATGATTTTTTCTCGCATGCCGGAGATAGCGTTCCCGCAGCAGACTACGGCACCGGAATTTAAGGTTCACGCAAAGGCTGGTCATTGCCCTTCTGGCGATGAGGCGCGCCTGCCTCTCAGGCCTGTACGGCGCCACCTCGCGAACTGCGCGCGGGGGCCGGCATTTTCTCTTGCCGCAGAGAATCCACCCCCCTGACCGGGCAAAGCTTATACTGCGGGTATTCCTGACTCATCCCAACCCGGCGATGGTGGTGTCCGCACTCCCCGAAAGGTTGCGAGTGATGCGGATACTATTTTCGGCGTGCCGCCGAATGCGGTAGACAGCGACAGCCCTACGGTCATCGCTCCGGCGGGCACCAGCTTTTCCCGCGCCATGTCCGGGTACTACACCGAGACGGGCGAAGCAGTCCTGAGCGAAGGCCACGTCCTGGCGCAACGCTATGAGGTGCTGAGCCTGTTGGGCGAAGGCGGAATGGGCGCCGTTTATAAGGCCAAGGATATCGAGCTGGGCCGCATGGTCGCCCTCAAGGTCATTCGCCGGGAACTCTCCGGGAACCGCGCGATTCTTGATCGTTTCAAACAGGAACTGCTGCTTGCAACCCAGGTTACCCACAGGAATGTCGTCCGCATTTACGACCTCGGAGAAGCCGATGGCCTGAAGTTCATCACCATGGAGTACGTCGAGGGCGAAGACCTGCGTTCGGTCATCCAGAATCGCAGCAAGCTACCGCCCCGGGAAGCAGTCGCATTCATCGAACAGGTCTGCCGGGCGCTGGAAGCGGCGCACGGCGTCGGCGTGATCCATCGCGACCTGAAACCGCAGAACATCATGCTGGATAAGAGCGGCCGCATCCTGGTGATGGACTTCGGTCTGGCCAGAACGCTTGAAGGCGATGGCATGACGCAGACCGGCGCCATGGTGGGCACGATGGAGTACATGTCGCCCGAGCAAGCCCTGGCTCAGAGCCTCGATCAGCGCTCCGACCTTTTTTCCGTAGGCTTGATTTTTTATGAGTTGCTGACGGGGGCTACGCCCTTCCGCGCCGATAGCGCACTGGCCAGCTTGATCAAGCGGACCCAGGAGCGGGTTGTTCCTGTTTCCGATTTGGATCCCAGCATTCCGATACCGCTTAGCCAGATTGTCAGCCGATGCCTGGAGCGAGATGTCACTCTGCGCTACCAGACTGCCGCCGAGTTGCTGGCTGACCTTGAACTATGGCTGGGGACGGGCAAGAGCGGGGTCATGCCGGCGCTGCTGCCGCCCACCAGCGGCAGGTTATTGGCCAGGAAGACATGGTGGCTGACGGCTGCCGGTGGGTTCACGCTGCTGTTGCTGTGCGTGTTGGCCTATTTTGGCTTGCATACCAGGAGCGCGCCGCGGCAAGAAGCAGCGGCTGTGGCCGCCCGGTCATTGGCTATCCTGCCTTTTCGCAATGCGTCCGGCAACGCCAAGGACGACTGGATTGGCTCGACCGTGGCCAATGTGCTCAGCACGGATATTGGTCAGTCAGCGCACGTGCATGAGGTACCGACGGATCGGGTGCGGCAGGTGCTTTCTGATCTGCGCGTGGGCCCGGAGAGCATCGTCGATTCGGATACGCTCAAGCGCGTCGCGCAGTTCAGCAACGCCAATGTTGTGGTTTCCGGGCAGTACGCGCTGAACGGCGACCAGATCGTGCTCAATGCGACGATCCGTGATCTGGTACACGACCAGACAGTCCCCATCACGGCACAGTCCGCGGTGAAAGACCTGCCTGCGGCGATCGACATTCTGGCTGACTCGGTGCGCAAGAACCTCCTGCTTTCCGCCAATGTAGTCGATGAGTTGAAAGCGCAGTCGTTCAAGCCGAACTCTAAATCCGTAGAAGCGTTGCGTGACTACGATGAGGGCGCGGGGCTGATGCGGGCGGGCAAGTATGTCGAGGCATTGCAGCACCTGCAGGCGGCGACCACGGCGGATCCAGAGTTCGCGTTGGCGTTCTCAAGCCTGGCGGATGCGCAGTCGGAATTGGGCTTCCAGAGCGATGCCCAGCAATCCTCCATTCGCGCCGCCGATCTGGCGCATAACCAGAACCTGCCGCTGGTTGAAAAGTATCTGATCAGTGCGAGCAACGCGCGGATCATGAAAGACAACAAGAAGGCCATCGAAGCCTACGAAAACCTCTCCAGAAGCTCACCGGGCGATGTCGATGTGGAATACGAGTTAGGTATTTTGTACCTGCAGAATGGTGAATACGATAAGGCGCGGGCGGCGTTTAACGGTATTCTGCAGGCCGATCCCAAAAACATTCGTGCGCTTTGGGGTGTCGGGGTGATCGACAACCTGGTCGGCAATCCGCAGGCGGCACTGGAGGCGCTGACGCGGGGATCCAGTCTCGCCATCCAGGCAGACAACGATGAGCAACAGGCGTTGATACTCCTCTCCACCGGAATCTCCTACCGCTTGCTCAACAAACCCGAAGAGGCCTTGCGCAATTACCAGCAGTCCATTGCGATCAACGAAAGGATTGGCCAGAAGCGAGGGGTGGCCGCGGCCCTGAATGAGATGGGCGCGCTGCAGAGAACGAGTGGAAAGACGGATGAGGCGCTGGTCAGCTATAACAAGGCGCTGGTGCTCTTGCGGGCGATCGGCATGAAGGACGAGATGGCCAACACGCTCACCAACATGGGCACCGTTTACCAGGATCTGGGGAAATTCGATCAGGCGCTCGATGTTTACAAAGAAGCTTTGCAGATTCAGCGCGAGGCGAACGACGAGAGCTACGAAGCGCAGTGTCTGGACAATATTGCTGGTGTTTACCTGGCGATGGGAGACACCAGCAACGCCTTTACTTACTCGCAGCAGGCGCTGCAGTTGCGGGAAAAGCTGGGGGTTCCCGGCGATACCGCTGACACCCTGGAGAGTTTGAGTGAAGCGTATACGGCGACTGGTCAGTACGACCAGGCGATGACCGCGTTGATGCGGGCACTCGATCTCAGCCGCACTGCCGGGGACGGAGGCCGCACCGCGGTGATCTCCCACCAGATCGGAATCGTGCTCGGCCATCAAGGCCGTTTTGGCGCGGCGGTGAGATCACTGCAGGACGCGGTGAAGAATTTCCGCGCACAAGGGGAAAACGGGCTGACCATGGCCGAATCCCAGGATGACCTGGCGCAGGCGCTTGGCCGCGTAGGAGACTTTGACGGAGCGACCACAGCGGTCACAGAGGCAGAGACCATTCAATCGGCCTTGAAGAACGATGCTTTGCGGGCGGCGACGATGAACACGCGCGGCGATCTTGCTCTTTATCGTGGAGAGTTGAAAGATGCCGAGCAATTCTTTAGGTCGGCGGTGCAACTGGCGTCGCGGACCAAAGAGAATGAAGTCAACCTGCGATCGAAGTTGAACTTTGCAAAACTCGCTGTCGTCATGGGCCAGTATCCAGACGCGCTGCGGCAATTGCAACCGCTGCTGAACGCACAAGGCGCGGTCACAGCTGACCTGGCACTGCAAATCAAGCTGGAGACCGCACAGGCCGCGATTGGCGTAAAAGATTATGCGCGGGCCAATCAAATTCTTGACCAGCAGTTGATTACGGCGCAGCGCGCTGGGATGCGTTTTGCACTGGCAAGAATTTACTATCTGATGGGAACGTCGGCGCGGCTTACGGGCAGCGTGGAGCGCGCAGGGGAAGAATATCGCGAAGCCACGCAACTGCTGGACGAGATGCGGGCTGATCCCGGCGCGGATAACGTCCTGCGCTGCGCGGACTTCAAGACCATGTACGACGAAGCGAATCGCTTGCAGAAGTAGGATTCTACTGCGAGGGCGAGAAGCATGTTCTTCGCTACTGCTCCGGCTTAATGAACAAAATGGTTGTGGGCCGGATTTGCGAGCTCACTCGTAGGGCCTTTGTTTGGGAGAAAGGCGCACCGCAGATCCCTCCGCTGCGCTACGCTACGGTCGGGATGACAAAGGGGAGGGTTACGGTTGTCCTCAACAATTGCTAGTGGGATGGACGGAAAGCAGGTCCCTCCACTTCGCTACGCTCCGGTCGGGATGACAAATTTGTTTGAGGGTCGGGATGACAAATTTGTTTGAGGGTCGGGATGGCAAATTTGTTTGGGGGGCGGGAGGACAAATTTGTTTGAGAGCGGGCGCAAAAGCAAGAGCATTCTAAGCCCGTCCTTCAATCAAATTTGTCATCCCGACCATAGCGAAGTGGAGGGACCTGCTCTTATCTCTTCTTCGTCAATAGACGACCGTGGTTGCACTTGATACGGTATTGCTCGGCGCAACGTCCGGGTTGGCACTGGTCACGGTCGCGGTGTTCTTTATTTTGGTTCCGGCAATGGCCTGCACCCGGACAACGACCTCCACCAGGACTGGGGTTAAAACCGACAGCGAAGGCGTGGTGCAGCTCACGGTGTTGTTGGCAAACGTGCAGCTGGCGTCGTTGGTGCATGTTCCCTTGCTGCAGATGAGTTGCTGCGCCTGGGCCTTCACGAAAGTGACGCCTGCGGGCAGAGGGTCCGTGATCGTGACGGAAGAGGCCGATTGTTTGGCAAGATTGACCGCCGTGATGGCATAGGTCAGCTGCGCGTTTTGCTTCACCCGCGGCGCGGCTAATTTCAGCAGGAATAGATTGACCGGAACTGCCGGGACCACCTGATAATTGACCGACGCCGTCGTCTTGTTGCCCGCCGCATCGACCGCGTTCACAGTGAACGTTCCCGGACCGGTTTTGGACGTGTCGACAGCGCTACTAAGACTGCCGGTATCCAAAGTGCCGGTGGTGTAATTGAAGGCGCCGCATTGCACAATGCCGGAACGATCATCCGTGCACTCGTACGCGGCGGTGACCTTCTGCCCGACATAATACGTGCCACCGCTGGAGGGCGCGGGGGACAGGACGGGACCGGAAGAAATGACCGGCTTGACCGTGTCCACGTTGATGGGAACCGTGTAGAAAGAAGTGGCCCAGACGCCATTGGTCTGCGTGAACTTCAATTCCTGCGTTCCGGCACAATCCTGCGCCAGGTAGTGGAGCAGGTATTGTCCATCGGCAAGGCTGATGCTTTGCACCGGCGGCGTGAAGACCGTGGCAGATGGGTTGGCGGACCCGGGGGCCGGGCAGGCTACCGGATTCGTCAAGGGGATGTCGCCGGCAACAGGCGAACCGGGTTGGGGCACACTCGGGGCCGTCGAAGTGCCGTAGGTGAGGCTTTGAATCGGCGAGGCCACAAACGTGTTTTGGCCGGGAACAACAGGTGGTGTCACAACAAAGTTAACGGTGGCGGAGGGGGTGTTAATCCAGTATCCCGGTGCCGGGGGCTGGCCGTTCACACTCACAGTCGTGAGGTCTTCAGGCACAGGGGCAACGGTGATGAACGAGGAGTTGGGGCTCTGACCGGTACCTCCGCTCTTATAAAGCCCGGGCCCGGAGAAATTGGTGAGGATATTTTGCGGGCAATCCGTATTGGCCAGGGTCGACGAGGAATCGAAAACGCAAGGTCCTCCATTCCAATTGTCGGTCGTCTCCAGGAAACCAATCCCCTGATGAAACGTCGGGCCATTCGGCACCGGGATATCGGGGAGGCTGAAGCTGGGGCCATCGAAAACTTCCTGGAAGATCTCGTCGCTCTGTTGCGACACCGGGCATAGCACGCCGCTCTGATTGGCATTGGTGCCGACCTGGCAGGTAAGGGTAAAGAGCTTGCAAGCCGGTTGGCCGTTGTACAGTTCGCCCGTGTGGAGCAGGCAACTGGCCGTGGCAAATGAGGTGTTGTGCAGGTAAGTGGAGGAGAAGGTCAGAGGATCGAGCGGCGTATCTCCGGTCGAAGGCACCGTGCCGTCGGTAATGGAGAGATTGCCGTTCTGATGGGACTGAGACAAATCGTACGCGAATTGGACCTGCTGATTGGGGCTGGAATTGAAAGAGAAATTCTGCGTCAATTGGGCGCCGGTCGGATTGCTTTGCGAGATCGGGTTGCCGGTTACCTGGCCGGGACCCGCCACGCCTTGGGAGGTGCAGCTGGTCACCAGGTACAGCGTAGAACTGGTGAGGTAGCCGCCCGTATCTACCAGCCCAATCGTGGCCTGTATCGGACCCGCTGCGAGAAGACTGCTGACATCAATAGGCGGTACGCCACCGGTGGTTACGTAGAGATCGGGATCCTGGCCATTGAGCCCGCCGCCAGTGGCCTTCGACGAATAGCCTGTGGTAAAGCAATTTTGCTGGTTCCCGTCTTCGACAGTGCCATTGAGGCAGATATCAACCGGGCTGTTCTGCGCGGTGTTGAAGGTAATAAAGTTATCGACCAGCACATTGCCGGTACCGTCTGGCGAGGATGAAATTTTCGCCTGGATGGGTAGAGTGCAGTTCAGGTTCAGGATGGTGGTATTGAAGATATTCTCGCTGGTGCCGTACCCGGTCCCTTGGGTCGAGGTCCGGACATCCGCGGCAGGGAAGAGCTGGATCGCATTGGTCGTCTGGGCGGAAACGATCGAGGCAGTAGCGGCGAAGCAGACAGCCGCAAGGCTTTGCAAGAGTACGGAAGATTTCATTTTGGCAACCCCTTCGTATAAGGCACACGGGCCAGACGGTACGCAGACAAAAGCGCCTCGCGGTAAGTGATCCGCAAAGCTCGAGAACGATTCCTGGGACCCAAGGGGGAGATTGTGTCGTGGGCGGAGTAACTTCGAAAGCCTAGAGAATTGTGCAGTTCGGCAAAGTTCCTGTCAACTGAAACTTGGGCCGAACCGCTACCCTGACTGGTGCTGTTCTTCTTCGAGCTGGAGCAGAGATTCCTGCGACAGATGATCGATGCCTCGAAGCGCGGGGAAGAGCAAACTCCAAAGCCCGGTAATGGCCAGGGCGCCGACGCCCCCCGCCACCACAGCCCGCACGGCCCCCCACCACTGCGCAGTGACGCCGCTTTCAAACTCTCCCAACTCGTTCGAGGCGCCCACAAAGAGAGAGTTGACAGCGCTCACACGGCCGCGCATCGAACCCGGCGTTGCCAGTTGCAGCATCGAGGACCGGATCACGACACTGACCATATCCGACGCGCCCACCACCATGAGCGCGGCGAGCGAAAGCGGCAAGCTTCTGGATAGCCCAAAGGCAATCGTCGCCGCCCCGTAAACGGCAACACCGCTGAACATAAGCACGCCGGGACGCCACAGAATGGGCCGGAAAGTCATCCAGATCGAAACCGCCAGCGCGCCCATCGCCGGGGCAGAACGAAGGGCACCCAACCCCTGGGGTCCGGTACGCAGCAGATCATGGGCAAAGATAGGCAGCAGCGCGGTTGCGCCCCCCAACAGGACCACAAAGAGATCGAGCGAAATGGAACCCAGCAACAGTTTGGATTTCCAGACATAGCGAAAGCCGGCCAGGATGACCTCGGTCGAAATGGCGCGATGCTCCATCCGCCCCGGACGCACATGCAGAGAGCTGATCAGCGCCAGGAAACCAATCCCGGTGACCAGGGTAAACAGAAACACGATAGGGGCGCCATAGAGCCGGCCTGGCAACGGCAACGTGTAAAGCAGGCCGCCAACCGCCGGACCAGCAATGTTGGCGATCTGGAAGACGGTTGCCCCCCAGGTTATCGCGTTGACGAAGTGTTCCGGGGCAACCAGATGGGGCAGAAGCGCGGAGCTGGCCGGGCCGCTGAAGGCGCGCCCGCAGCCGATGAGGAAGAGCACGGCGAAAATAGGCGCTATGTGGTGGAGCCCTCGCCACGCGAAGACCAGAAGTGTGAGGGTGCAGAGAATCTGCAGGGAATAGCAGACCAGGATCACGATGCGGCGGTCGTAGCGATCCGCGACATGCCCGGCCGGCAGCAGAAACAGGAGGCCGGGCAAAAAGAGAATCAGGCCGGTGTATCCCAAATCGATCGCCCGATGGGTAATCTCATAAACCTGCCAGGCCACGGCGACGGCTTGTGCTTCCGCGCCCATAATGACCATGACCCGGGCCAACTGATATCGGCGAAAGTCGCGGTAGGTGAATGCTGCCGTACCTGTTTTGGGAGGGGCCATAGGCCAGAGCTAAAGGATAGCGCAACCGGCAAAATGCGATAGGATGCAGGCATGTTCTCTCCCACTTCAAGTGAACCTGGGCCCGCTGAAGACATGAACAGTGCCGAGAGGCGCCTGAATCCTGACGAAGCGCTGGCCGAGCTGCTGGCGGGTAACCGGCGGTTCACCAGCGGCCGCACCTCGGCTTACCGCCGCGACCTGGCCATGCTGCAACACACGCTGGAGAAGCAGGAGCCGTTCGCAGCGGTTTTGTCGTGCTCCGATTCGCGGGTGCCGGTGGAGACCGTGTTTGACCAGACCATCGGGCAGCTTTTTGTTGCCCGCGTGGCCGGGAACATCGTCACCGAGGAGATTGTGGCCAGTTTGGAATATGCGGCCGCCGTGTTGGGGACGAATACGATCCTGGTGATGGGCCATAGCCGATGCGGCGCGGTTACCGCGACGATTCAGGGGACGGCGGTTCCGGGCACGATCGGCAAATTGTTCCCCTACATCGCGCCCGCTGTCGCCGAGGCGGGTCCTGATTTGGACGCGACGATACGGGCCAATGCGCGCATTCAGACGGAGCGGTTGCGGCAGGCTTCTCCGCTGCTGACCGCCCTGGTGGAGGAAGGCAAGCTAAAGATTACAGCGGGGCATTTCGACATCCGCACGGGCGCGGTATCCCTGCTCGAAACCTGAGCCCTTCGGAACGACCCCTAATTGCCGTGGAGGAATGTTGCGTATTGGGTGTCGACGATGCCCAGGTTGCGCGCCAGCCCCAACTTGGCCTGGTTGTGCTGGCTGGTGGTGCTCACCAGGTTGGTCTCGGCATTGGCCAGGGTGGCCTGAGCCTGCACCACCGGCAGGTTATCGTCGACTCCGGCCTGAAAGCGATCGGTGGTCTGTTCGAGTTCCTTGCGCGCCAGTTCTACATTGCTTTGCGATACGCGCACCAGCTCCGTGGCCGACTGCACGTCGAGAATGCTATCGCGCAGCTGCTGGTCGATTTGGTCCTTCAAAGCCACCAGCTGCTGCATGAGATTGGTGAGGTTAGCGGTGGCCACGCCGCTGTCGCCGCGGAACCTGGCCTCGGCAAAGATGGGCAGCTTTAGAGAGCCCTGGGCAATAAACGTTCCGTGGTAAAGACCGCCGGTCACGCCGGTTACCCCATAGTTGCCTTCGAAGTCGAGGGTGGGCAGGCGCTCCCACTTTGCCGCTTTGCGCTGCAGTTGGGCTGCGCGTATCTGAGCCTGCAAGCCCTGATAGTCCTGGCGGCTGCGATAGGCCATTTGTTTCGCTTCGTCGATGCTCATGGTGGCCAGATCGGCGTAGGGAGTGGTATCGGTAAGTTGAATTTCCTGCTCGGCGGGCAGGCCGATGTCGCGGTTAAGCGCAATTTTGGCTTTGCGGAAATTTACTTCGGCCGCAATCACAGCCTGCTGCTGGGTCTGGAATTGCACTCGGGCGCGCAGTTCATCCAGGTTGGCTACCGTACCTGCCTGATGTTGGGCGACCGTCTGATCGAGCAACAACTGGTCGGCCTGCAGCAGGGCCCGGGCGTTATCCACCTGAGACCCGAGAGCGATGGCTTGCAGGTAAGCATTGCCGACGGTGAGCACCACCAGCCCGCGCGCGGACTGCCTGCTGTAATACGCCGCTTGAACATTCTCTTTCGCCGCCCGATAACGGTCGATGGTGGGCAAACTAAACAGCGTCTGGGAGTAGCTCACCATCGCGTCGGTGACATTTACCTTCACGACCTCGGAGAAGGATGAAAAATTAACGTCCGGGAAGAGTGGCGCAATCTTCTTGAGCACGCTGCCGGAGAAACCCAGGGCGGCGAGATTGATCTGGTGCGCACCGGTATCGGCCTGCGCCGTCACGGTAGGTAGCAGTGACTGCAGGCTCTGAAGCGTCTGCGCCTGGGCTACTTTCTCCTGCTGCCGGGCCTCGATCAACGCCAGGTTGTGCTCGATACCCATCGCGATGGCCTCGTCGAGGGTCAAAGGTTTGACCCCGTCGGTTGGCTTCACTGTGGTGACGCTGCCGTAATAGGGACTCGACGCAGAGGTTTGATTGGCGGTCTGCGCAGGCAACATGGCGGCGGATAGCAAACCGAAGGCACTCGCTGCTATCACGCGCCGGGCGAAAATCGTCATTATGGAAGGTCGCTTCCTTTCCCTGCAATCCTTTAGATCGAATCGGAGCCTTCAGGTTGCCTAAATCGTTGCGCCGGTGCGCGGATGAGGCGCTTCCCCTATCTTAACCGGGTGCAGCACGATCGTTTTTAGGAGAAAAAGGCTCAGCGGACAGAGGCTGTCCCCTGCCACTACGGCAGGGGAAGACCTTCACAATGCTAGTCGTCGACCTGGGCGTGCTTGTGGGCGGAGGCGATGACTTTCTTGGCTACGGCGGGGGGAACCACCTCGTAGCGCGCCATCTCCATATGGAAGCTACCCAGCCCCTGGGTCAGGGCGGTCAGGGTGGCGCCATAGGTGAGCATTTCAGCCATAGGGACTTCTGCCCGGATGACAGTGGTGCCCCGGCCGCTGCCGAGACTCAGCACCCGGCCTCGGCGGCCGGTCAGATCGCCCGTGAGCGCGCCGGTGAATGCTTCGGGCGCCTCAATCTCGACCCGCATCAACGGCTCCAGCAGAACGGGTTTCGACTGCTCCATGCAGTTGCGAAAGGCCAGACGGCCGGCCAGACGGAACGACAGTTCGTTAGAGTCAACATCATGAAAGCTGCCGTCGTAGAGCACGGCACGAAAATCGACCAGGGGAAAGCCTGCCAGCCAGCCGTGCGCCGCTGCCTCCTGAATACCCTTCTCTACCGCCGGAATAAAGGTGCGCGGAATCGCACCGCCCGTGATCTCGTTGACGAAGTCGAAACCACCGTCGAGCGGCAGCGGCTCCAGTCGAATCCAGCAGTCACCGAACTGGCCATGGCCGCCACTCTGCTTCTTGTGCCGCCCCTGACCGCTGGCGGCGGCACGTATCGTTTCCCGGTAAGGCACCTTGGGCGCCTTGAGGGTCACGTCGGTGTGGTAACGACGGTGCAATCGGTGGACGATGGACTCGATATGCGGCTGCCCTGAACCGGCCAATAGAAACTCGTGGGTCGCGTCATCGCGATAAAAGCGAACCATTAAATCCTCTTCCATCAGCTTGTGCACGGCGGGGGCCAGCTTTTCTTCATCGGCGCGCGTCTTGGGCTCAATGGCATAGGTGACGGCCGGTTCGGGCATGGTCACCGGATCGAAGTAAATCTCGTGCCCCGGATCGCCCAGGGTGTCGCCGGTAAAGGTCTCGCGCAGCTTGGCCACGGCGCCAATATCCCCGGCATGGAGTTCGGCCAGCGGAGACGCCGTACGCCCCTGCATCACCGTCAGATGGGCCAGCCGCTCATCGCTGCGGTGGGTGTAATTGGAGACCAGGGCATCGCATTTCGCTACCCCGGAAAAAACTTTGAAAAACGAGATCCTTCCGGCGAAGGGATCGGACATGGTCTTGAAGACGTAGAGCGACAAGGGCTCGTGATCATCCACCCGACGTAACACCATCTCGGCCAGAGAATCGGGGCGGACGCCGGCGGACTCGACGGTACCCCGGGCAGCCACCGGTACGCGTTCCACGGGCGCCGGCGCGTACACCTGAAGAAAATCGAGCAGGTGATCGCTGCCGACATTTCTCAGGCCGCTCGAAAAGAGCACGGGAAAAATACGGTCTTCGCGGATGGCTTCGTGGAGCGCGACCGTCAGATGCTCGGCCGGGATGGTTCCTTCGCGGAAGTACTCTTCCATCAACTCGTCCTTGCCCTCGGCTACCAGCTCGACCAGAGCCTGGTGGGCCAGGCTGGCTTCTTCGCGCAGGCGGACCGGGATCTCAGAGAGCCTTCCCCGTCCGGTACCGTCCGGCTCGTACACGAAGGCTTCCATGGTCAGCAGGTCGACGATGCCGCGGAAGTTTGCATATTGTCCGTGGCCTTCGAGGATGGGCAACTGCACGGGCACTACCTGGCGGCCGAAGGTTTCCCGCAAGGCGTTCAAGGTGCGTTCACTATCGGCCCGGGGATGATCCATCTGGTTGACCACGATCATCCGCGGCAGGTTGAATTCCTCGCCAAACTTCCACACCCGCCGGGTCATGGCCTCGACCCCACAAGCGGCATTCACGACCAGCAGGGCCGCTTCCACCGGCAGCAGCGCGGCGCGGGCCTCGTGCACGAACATGGGGAATCCGGGGGTATCGACGAAGTTGATTTTTACGTTGTGCCACTCGGCGAAGGCCAGCGCATTCTGCATGGTGGTGCGGCGGGCTACTTCTTCTTCATCGTAGGCGGTTACGGCGCTGCCGTCATCGACCCGGCCCAGCCGGTCGGTCATTTTGGCCGCCTGCAGAAGCGCGGAGATCAGGGTGGTCTTGCCGCAGTGTGCATGACCCACCAGGGCGACGTTGCGAATGTCCTGGCCTTGATAGACCTTTAACGAACGATTCATGGGCAAGCACCAATCGGCGCAGGCCTTATTTCTGCGCACGCGAGCGGCCTGCTTCGTTTGCGGGAACCGAGTGTAGCACAGAGTTCGGGGGTCTATTTGCCTACGATATCCTCGCGCTGCCGGCGCAGGTTCCAGGCAAAGAAACCGATGCGCAAGAGGAGGATGACCAACAGGGCGATCGCCAAGGCGGCTGACTGGCCGTGAACTCCTCCGTGGCGGAGCAGAAAGGCAAGTGCTGCCAAAACGGCGATGACGAACAGGCCAAAGGTCAGCCACTCGGTGCGATTTGTCATGTTACTTCCTTCGCGTGTAGCGGCTGTGCGCCAGCCGGACGTAGATCACAATAGCCACTCCGGCAAAAATGCCCATCGCGGCGGTGGAGCTCACCTGAAAACGAAAAAGTGCGTTGCCGGGTAATGTGGCTTCCAGCACCACAAGAATGACGAAGCCAACTACGCCAGCGCCGGCCACACTGAGAACGATGTTCAGGGTCGCGCGTCCCATCCGCCACCGGAAGCCTGCATCATATCGCATCCGGGCGGCCACCCTTTACAATAGGTTCTGAAGATTGAAGGGCAAAGGAACCATGCGCAGGAAGATGCAATCTTATCGACTTTCCCTTGGGTTACGGCTGGCGGCGACCCTGCTCCTCAGCACTGTTGCCGGTGCACAGACGACGCCCGTGCATGACGCCACCGCGCTCAAGCCACCACCCGGCGCACGGGTGGCCATCGTGGAGTTCGAAGATATGGAGTGCCCCGATTGTGCCCGCGCCAATCCTTTGCTGAAGGACGCTGTGGCGCAGTACCACATTCCCTGGGTGCGCCATGATTTTCCCTTGCCTTTCCACGCCTGGAGCTTCGATGCCGCCGTGTATGCGCGCTGGTTCGATACCAAATCCAAGAAGATTGGCGATGATTTTCGCGATGCTGTGTTTGCCAACCAGATGTTGATCGATGCGGCGGGAGAAACGTCTCCGGAGACTCCGGCCGGCCCGACCACCGCGGCCTCAGCAGCTATTCATAATTTTGCCGACAAGTTTGCCCAGGAACATGGTCTGGCGCTGCCGTTTGTGGTGGACCCGCAGAAAAAGCTGGCCGCAGAAGTGCAGGCGGATCTCGATCTGGGTAAGAGGGTGGGGATCGAGCACACACCGACGATTTGGGTGGTCACCAATAAGACGACTGGCGTGCCGTTCGTTGAGGTGGTCGACCGGCAGAAGCTCTACCAGATCATCGACCAGGCATTGGCTGACACCAAGGGGCAGGGTACCCCTGCTCGTCGCGGTGCCGGTAAGTAGCGGTTCTATCAGTCTGGAGACGATTCAGGGGGGCGGCACTGCGCACATTGGCAACTGCGGCGCAGGTAGTCCCAGGAATAGATCCCGCTCTGATGGCCGTCGTTCCAGCGGAAGCTGATCGCATACCGGCCTACGGGAGAGGCTGACTCTGGGCGCGCCGGCGCTTTGTACATCTGCAGCAGCCCTCCCGGTTGCGGTTTCGGTTCGCCCGGCTTGCGGCCGGTCGCGCCGCGCTCTTCATGGCAGGTCGCGCAGGGGCAGGCATCGCGCAACCAGCTAAACGTCCAGTGGCTCTGGTGGCCGTCTTTCCAGTCAATTTCCATGCCCGTGCCCGTGGTCTTTTGCACGCGCACGCGGGCCGGTTCCATGGCCTCACGCGGCAGATCGCGCGCCGTCTCCTGCGCCAGGCGTTTGGCCTCTTCTTCACTGATGAAACGAATGCCTTCGTGGCTCATCGCGATCCCTGCTCAAGCATACTGTTTCCAGAAAAAGTATGCCGCCATGCCTAAACCGATCGCGACCACCAAGGCGCGCATGAATTTTGGGTTCATGCGGCGGGAATAACGGGCTCCCAGGTAGCCGCCCAGGGCGGCTGCGATCATCATCAGCAGGCAGTACTTCCAGAGAATCTGCTTCTCCACGATGAAGGTCAGCACGGCAACGCCGTTGGCCGTAGTGGTGGCGATGACCTTCAACGCATTGACCTGGTTGATGTTCTGTATGCCGAACACGGCCAGCACCGACATCAGCAAAAAGCCTGCTCCGGCGCCGAAGTAGCCGATGTAAAAGCACACCAGCACCACCCCGAACCAGAGCGGCAGCAGGCTGGGTTTAACGCCCGCCGCGCTCACGCGGGTGCGCTGCAGCCGCCGCGAAACCGGACCGCTGGCGGCAAACAGTCCGGCGGCTAACAGCAGGAGCCACGGCACCAGGGCGAGAAAAGTAGCCTGCCCGGTGTGCAGCAGGACGATGGCTCCCACCACCCCACCCAGGAGCGCTGCGGAACACACCGGGAGCACCAGGCGCAGGTTGGCTTTGAGATCCTGCCAATAGGCAGCGATGGACGTGAATTGACCCGGCCAGAGCGCAACCGTGTTGGTGGCGTTGGCCTGGATTGGCGGGACACCGACCCCAAGCAGCGCGGGAAAGGATAGGAATGAACCTCCTCCTGCCATGGCATTGAGGGCGCCGGCGAGAAAGGAAGCGATCACCAGCCAGGAATGTTGAGGATCGAAGGACATGGAGTTTTATTTTAGAGCCTGGGTTAGGCGGCTCTGGAAGGTTAGGGGATATGGAGGGTTGGGCGGATTTTCGCGATAATTTTGCGCACTAAGCGCACTAAGCGCACTAAGCCCCCCTCTTCTGGGCAAAATGGGTTGATTCCTGGTGTGGTGGGTCACTCATTGAGTCTTTCTTGCTTACTCCGCCACGAATAGGGGTGCCCGTAGTAGAACCGCAGATCTCTCCACTCCGCTACGCTCCGGTCGAGATGACAAATTTGGTGGGTTAGAAGATTTGTCATCTCGACCGGAGCGTAGCGGAGTGGAGAGATCTGCGGTTCTACTACGGGCACCCCTATTCGTGGCGGAGTAAGGGACATAAACAAGGTTCAGTCGACCTGCAGAATCAGGCACTTCAAGTATTCAGTTTCTGGGATGTTTAGTACTACTGGATGATCGGGAGCGGCGCCCCGCCGCTCCACCAGCCGGAGGCGGCGTTGGGCGTCGCCCGCGGCCGCCGCCACCACCCCGTGAAACTCATCCCAGGAAACATGGTGCGAGCAGGAGCAGGTCACCAGCGTGCCCCCCGGACGCAACATTTTTAGCGCGCGCAAATTCAGTTCTTTGTAGCCGCGCAGAGCGCCTTCGACAGCCCTTTTGGACTTGGCAAAGGCGGGCGGATCGAGCACCACGGTGTCGTAGTTGTTGCCCGCGGTGCTCCATTCGCGCAGAAGATCGAACGCGTTGGCCTCAATCCACTCGACCGAAGCCTGGATACGGTGACGGTTGACGGCAAGGTTCTCTTCCGCCACCTCGAGCGCTGCCCGCGAGGCGTCAATACCCGTGACCTGAGAACAATTCTGAGCCAGGTGCAGCGCAAACCCTCCCTGGTAGGTGCAAACGTCCAATGCTTCGCCGCGAGCATACCGGGCGGCGGCGGCGTAGTTCAGCCGCTGATCGAGAAAGGCGCCCGTCTTCTGGCCGGCAGTGGCGTCGTAGTGAAAGGCCAGCCCATTCAGGTGAAAAATGGTCGCCAGATGGGGAATCGGGTCAGCGGAGTAAAGGGCCTCCTCCGCTGGCTGGCTCAACCCTTCGAGCTCGCGGATGCGGGCGTCGGATCGCTCCACGATCGTGGCCGGCGCCAGCTCCTCCTGGAGCACCCGGACGATGACACCGCGAACTGCTTCCTCATCGAGTGCCCGGGCGAGGATCTCGAAGAGGACCAGCTCTCCGTAGCGATCCACAATGAGACCAGGCAGTTCATCGGCTTCGCTAAAGACCAGGCGGCAGGCGTCGGTTCCCTCTTCCATCATGTCTGCGCGCAGTTGGATGGAGTGGCGCAAGCGCTGCTCAAGCAGCGCCAGCCAGCCGGAAGGGGTAAGCGCCGGATCGGCGCTTACCATGCGCAGCGCGATTTGCGAGGTGGGACTCCACAGCGCCGTGCCCAGGGGGAAGCCGCGATAGTCGGCGACCGGCAGCAGACCCGGCCCGGTTTCGACCAGATGCTCGATGTCGGACCGGTACACCCAGACGTGGCCGGCGCGGAGTCGATCGGCTGCTCGGCGAGAGACCATGGCTACCGGCCCATCCCTGCGCGAGGTTGCCGAAGAAGTAGATTTAGCAGGCACGAGTTATCTTCGCACAGCGACCGGTGCAACGAGCGAGTAGCAAGCCATTAGCCCGCAGCCTATAATCAGGTATGGCGACCGTGCGCTCTACGCCACAGGAACCCCCGGCGGAACCAGGCATACTGACGGAAAAGTTTGCCGGACTGCTGGCGACGATTGGCAAAAATCGGCCCAGCGACGACACCGGCATCATTCGCCGAGCGTGGGAGTTCTGTGTGCAGCACCACAGTGGGCAACTTCGGGCTTCCGGCGAACCGTACGTGCTGCATCCGCTGGAAGTCGCCCAGGTGCTCGCAGAGATGAAGCTGGACTCGACCGCGATCGCGGCCGGGCTGCTGCACGATGCCGTCGAAGACACCCCGGTCACCACCGAAGACATCAGCGAACAATTTGGCGAGCAGGTGGCGCACATTGTCGAAGGCGTCACCAAGATCGACAAAATCCAGTTTGCCAACCGCGAAGACCGCCAGGCCGAAAACGTACGCAAGATGTTGCTCGCCATGGTCAGCGATGTGCGCGTGGTTTTGATCAAGATGGCAGACCGGCTGCATAACATGCGCACCCTGCAGCACCTGTCGCCGGAACGCCAGGAATCGATCGCGCGCGAAACCCTGGATATTTATGCTCCGCTCGCCCACCGCCTGGGCATGGGCAAGGTGCGCGGCGAGTTGGAAGATCTGGCCTTCCGCTATGTCGATCCCTTTGGCTATGACCAAGTGAAGACCGCGGTGGATGCGGCGCGTGAAGAAGATGAACAGTTTCTGAGCTCGGTCGAGTCGCTGCTGAACGAACGGCTGCGGGAAAACAATATCAAAGCGCGGGTGGAATGGCGCATCAAGCGGCTCTACAGCATTTATCAAAAGCTGCAGAAGCAGAAGGTGAATGTCGACCAGGTCTACGATCTGCTGGCTGTGCGTGTGATCACCGGCACGGTGCAGGATTGTTACGCGGCCTTTGGGTTGATTCACTCGATCTGGCGACCGGTGCCGGGCCGTATCAAGGACTTTATCGCCATGCCCCGGCCCAATCTGTATCAATCACTGCACACTACGGTCATGGGCGAGGGCGGCCATCAATTCGAGGTTCAGATTCGCACCGAAGAGATGCACCGCGTCGCCGAAGAGGGGATCGCCGCGCACTGGAAGTATAAGGCTGCCGGCTCGCCTACCAACGCCCGCGATGAGCAGCGCCTGGCGTGGGTGAGACAGCTGGTCGAGTGGCAGCGGGAGATGACCGATCCCAATGAGTTTTTATCCACGCTCAAAATCGATTTATACCCGGAAGAGGTTTACACCTTTACTCCCAAGGGCAAGGTCGTGGTGTTGCCCAAAGATGCGACGCCGATCGACTTTGCCTACACCATTCACACCGAGGTGGGTAACACCTGTGTGGGGGCGAAGGTGAATGGCCGGATGGCGCAGCTGCGCACCAAGCTGCACAACGGCGACATTGTCGAAGTGGTGACCCAGAACGGCCACACCCCGAGCCGCGACTGGCTCACCTTCGCCAAGAGCTCGCGGGCGCGCAACAAGATCAAGCACTGGCTCAACGAACATCAGCGCGAACGTGCGGTCGAAATCGGCAAGAAGCTGTTGGACCGCGAGGCGCGTAAGTACAAAGTGTCTTTGAGCAAGCTGACCGATACGGACTACGCGCGGGCCGCCAGCGAATGTGGGCTGGCGACGACGAGCGACCTGATGGCGGCGATTGGTTTCGGCAAGTATTCTTCCCGCCAGGTGTTGAACAAGCTGTCCCCCGGGGTGACTGCGCAGACGGGTACAGAAACGGAGCCGGGCAAGGAAACCGGCGCGATGTCGGAAGCGGTGAGGCGGGTCCATATGCATGGATCCGATTCGCTACAGGTGGAGGGCCAGGACGATTTGCTGGTGTACCGGGCGCGATGTTGCAATCCCATCCGCGGCGAAGAGATTGTCGGCTACGTGACCCGGGGCAAAGGTGTCGCGGTGCATGCGCGCAGCTGTCCCAATGTGCAAAATCTGCTTTACGAAAGCGACCGCAGAATCAACGTGGAGTGGGCGCGGTTGGTGGAAGAGAATGCCGGGCGGAAGATGACCTATCCGGTAAAGCTTACGGTTTATTGCGATGACCGCGCCGGCATGCTCAAGGAAATGACGGCGGTTATCAGCGACGATGGGACGAATATCCGAGGCGTCGATTCCAAGTCGACCGGAGACTCAGAGGCGGTGGTCGAGTTCGTTCTCGAAGCCGAAGACATGCGCCACCTCACGCGCGTAGTGAGCGGCCTGCGGCGCATCCCCGGGGTCAGAGAAGTACAGCGCGCGCATAAGGTTTAGTGGAGTGCGTGAATTTGCATCACCGTGCCAAAATGAACCCATGAGCATTCGTGGTAAATCGGCAGTGTCCACAAAAAGCGCCCCCGCGGCCATCGGCCCCTACTCGCAGGCAATACAAAGCGGAGATCTCATCTATACCTCCGGCCAGATTCCCCTCGACCCATCCACCGGGCAACTGGTACCGGGCGGCATTCGGGAACAAACCACCCGCGTTCTCGAGAACCTGAAAGCCATATTGGCAGGAGCCGGGACCGGCCTCGAACAGGTCGTCAAAACTACCGTCTTCCTCAAAAACATGGCCGACTTTGTCGAGATGAACGAGATTTACACCCGCTACCTGGCGCCCGACGGAGTGGTCGCCCCCGCGCGCTCGACGGTGGAGGTGGCGAGGCTTCCCAAAGATGTGTTGGTAGAAATCGAAGTGATTGCGCAAAGATAGGCTGCGCGTCCTCAACCGATACGCCGCATCGAATCACCCAGGAGCAATGACGATGGAAAAAGAACAAGTGGAGAAACTGGACAAGATCAAGAAGACCGAAGCCGAGTGGCGGTCTGAACTAACCCCGGAACAGTACTACGTCATGCGTCAAAAAGGGACGGAGCCGGCATTCTCTGGAGCCCTCTACCGGAATCACGCAGACGGCATCTATCGCTGCGGAGCCTGCGGCAGTCCCCTCTTCAGCTCTGACACCAAGTTTGAGTCGGGAACCGGCTGGCCCAGCTTTTCCGTCCCGGCCAACGCCGCGGCAGTGGAGCTGCACGAGGATAAGAGCTACGGGATGACCCGGACAGAGGTTGACTGCGCACGCTGCGGCGCCCACCTGGGGCATGTTTTCCCAGATGGTCCGGGGCCTGGCGGCCTGCGTTACTGTATCAATTCACTGTCGCTTGGTTTCGAGCCTAAAGGGACGGGGACGAAAGAGTAAGGGCTAGCCCTTGACGACCTTGCCCGCCTTGATGCACCGGGTGCAGACACGAATACGTTTGTGGCCACCCGGGACCTCGGCCTTCACGGGACGCAGATTAACATTCCAGCGGCGCTTGGATACGTTGTGGGCGTGCGAGATCTTGTTACCGAACTGCGGACCTTTGCCGCATAGTTTGCAAATCTGTGCCATGACAAAACTCCAATTTCTTGAGCTTTTCGCGGAAACATGCGGCAGGAACACGCACTCAACTGCGAACCCTCAGTATAACTGCACTCCGCGCCAACGACAACCTGGGTGAGCTATTTGCCCTCTGCATCAGCAACAAATGAGGGGCCGCCCCTATATAACGGTCAACGCGATAGGATCGGAGCGATGCCCGATCAGCCAGTCAACCGATCGCGAGGTTCTTTCCATGCTCCATGGGCCATCTTCTGGGTAGCCTTTGCGGTGCGTGTTCTCTACCTCACCCTGGCTCATACCTACCGCATCAAGCCGTACGACGACCACATGCTGTTTGGCGAAGAGATGGGCCGCGTCGCGCGGGCCCTGGCGACCGGCTACGGCTTCGCCGACCCCTTTCGCGGGCACACCGGCCCCACCGCCTGGGTCGGGCCCCTGTTTCCCCTTCTGCTCGCCGGGGTTTTCAAGCTCTGCGGCGTCTTCACCCCGCTATCCGCCTGGGTCATTCTCGTCCTCAACAGTCTTTTCTCTGCGCTCACCGCCCTTACTACCTGGGAGATCGCCGCCCGCTGCTTCAACCGCGACGTAGCTCGCTGGTCCGCCTGGATCTGGGCGCTTTATCCCGCCGCCATGCAGTACGCCGTCCGCTGGATCTGGGATACCTCCCTCACCACTTTCTTGTTTTCGTGGGTGCTGGTGGTAGCCCTGCGCCTGCGTTCCGAGGAGGACCGGCCGGGGGCGAAGCCTGGCCAGTGGGCCGTCTTTGGCTTGCTCTGGGGCCTGGCCGGCCTGAGCAACGCCGGGCTGCTGATTTTTTTACCGGTTTGCGGTCTGTGGGCCATGGCGCCGCGGTGGAAGCGTAACCTGCGGGGTGCGCTGATGGCCAGTGTCGTGTTTATCGCTTGTTTCACACCCTGGATCGCCAGAAACTGGATCGCCTTCCATCAATTCGTGCCCACGCGGGGTAACTTTGGCGCTGAACTTTACCTGGGGAACGGACCCGGCGCCACCGGTCTGTTGATGGAATACGACCATCCAATCCAGGCGCCGGATCAGTTGCGCCTGTACACCGCGATGGGCGAGATCGCTTATGCGAAAATGCGCGGCCAGCGGGCCATGGCTGTGATCGCCGGCGACCCGGGCCGCTTTGTTCGCAATACCCTGCGCCGGGTTTTCTTCTTCTGGGGGGGCGTTCCTCATCCCGAAAACGTAGCCGCCTGGGTTGAATACGCACGCAGTTTGAATTTCGTGTTCGCCAGCGTTTGTGGACTGATGGGCCTGGCCCTGGCGTTGCATCGCAGGGTCCCCGCCGCGGGGCTGTTCGCGGCCGCGTTCCTGCTCATTCCCCTGGTCTACTATGGAGTTGCGGCGCACGCGCGCTTCCGCCACCCGCTCGAACCGCTGCTGGTGATGCTCGGGGTTTATCTTTTTCAATCCGCCGAATCCCGCCAGCCATTGACCAAAAGCGGCGCAAAACGTAAACTTGGAAAGCTTGGGATGTAAGCCCGCGTTTGCCCGCGGTCGTTTGGTGTGGTCTGCTCACCTGCTGCAGGTTTGAGCACCTTCAGCAATCCAGTACCTGCCCAGCCTAATTTTGATGATACCGGCGCGCTTCGGTGTCTGGAGGTTTTATGTACGCGGTGATCCGCACAGGTGGTAAGCAGTATTGTGTTTCCCCGGGCGAAGTGGTCAAGATCGAAAAGGCCCCGGCGGACACGGATAATACAGTGGAATTTAATGACGTTCTCGCCTTCTCTGACGGAACGTCCCCGATCGTCAGCCCGACTGACGCCAAGGTGTTTGGCACGGTGGTCAGCGAAGGACGCGGCGACAAGATCCTGGTCTTCCACTTCAAGCGCAAAAAGCAGTACAAGAAGCTGCAGGGGCATCGCCAGTCTTTTACCGAGATTCGCATCAATCGCATCGAGGTCAATGGGCACAGCTACAGCAGCGAAGGCAAGGCTAGCGCCTAGCAAACAAAATCTGATTTGAAGGACAGGCAATGGCACATAAAAAGGGTTTAGGCAGTTCGAAAAATGGTCGCGACTCGAACGCGCAGCGACTGGGCGTCAAGATCTTCGCCGGGCAGGTAGTCACCGGTGGTTCCATTATTGTGCGCCAGCGTGGTACCCCGCTGAAGCCCGGTTTGAACGTTGGCCGGGGTAAAGATGACACTCTGTACGCGGAGGTAGCCGGCAAGGTGAACTTCGTCGATCGCGGTCGCAGTGGCCGTTTCGTGACCGTGGAAGCGATCGAAGCCAAGTAAAGCTGCTTGGCACTTTACAAAGTAAAAGGCCATAACGGGCGATCCGTTATGGCCTTTTACTTTGTGACGCTGAACCAGCTAGCTGGCGATGTTGAGGGAGTTCTTGATCAGAATGCGGTCAACCACCTTCTCGACGTCCTGCAGGAAGAAGTTGCTCGCCGGGACGGAAGCCGGAGCGGGAACCCTGATGGCCGTCTGACCGAGTGCGCTCGCGACTTCGTTCCAACGCGCCAGCGGAGAGGACGGGCTGAGAACGGCCGTTCGGCGAGCAGGCTCCCTGCGCAGGAAATAGGTTGACCAGACCGTTAGCGTCAACAGGCTCGCGCTGGTGGTGACGACGCTGATCGTCGAGCTGACAATGGTGTGACCAAAATGCATAAAGGCTGCAGAGACAGCCAAATCGCTCGCCGCCATGATGCCAAAGCCGAAGCTGATACCGAAGACCCGGCTGCTATAGGACAGACCCAGCTTGCCTGCAGCAAGCAACAGAAAGAGTAAAAGGCTGAGGATGAAGATGCTTTCGCAACGCATCGCCTGGGCCACGATCGCGAGCAAAAACTTGTCACCCTTGCCACCGGGGGTTAGGAGAGCCGCGGAGGCCGCGACGAACGAGATGCAGGCCACCCAGCGGAAGGATATGGTGCCCAGCCATTTCAAGCCGGGGAATGGATCCATGGAGAACTGGAACATCTCCTGGATGACCATGAAGACGACCACGGCGCCCGCGATGTAGCTCAGCCAATAGGTATAGAAGTACCAGGCATAGGCGGTTTTGGCATCGATCGTGATCAACCGGGGCAGCTGCAACAGGAAGTGGAGGATCACGGAAGAGCCGAGCCGGAGAGCAACATAAGCGAACAGCGCTGGGAAGCGCCGTTGTTCCCGGGACCTGAGCAGAGCAATCATGGCAACCACCATGAGGATTGGCTCTGCTGCATACAAGATGGTGAGGGCTACGCTCGTCATCACAACACCCCTTCCGAGTCTTGAGAATAGCTCGAATCGGGGTGCTGCTCAACCCTTAGAAAACCCTGTAGCCTAGCACTTTTGTGCTAGGCATGCATAGTTTGGGTACTTCCGGGATACCTCCCGGTACCCATTATTCCGGTTTGAGTGGGCAACCAGTACTGGGAGGGCAATTCGGCACGGGCATAGCGTGGGAGACGACCAGGCTGTGGCTTCCGCTGATGGGCGATGTTGTCTTTGTGGTTAACGCGCTGGCGATGAAGCCGGCAAAAATGATCGAGAAGATCGAAGCATGGACGGTGAGTTTCATAACTTGAGTTACCTCCGGGGAATTTTTTTTCAGTCGATATAGAAGAACGGGACAATCGCGAGTATAGTTCGCCGAGCTGCAAACCCAGCTAAATAAAGGCATATTAGAGGCTATCTACTCCTGCCATTACCGCAGTACCCTCAGTTACAGGACAAGAGTACCCCAAATTGAGGTTACCAACACACGGGTCGAAAGATGTAAATCGGTCACTGAGGTACCGCCACCTTTGGGTGGTTGGCTTGGTGCGGCCGCTCATTCCCAGGACCAGTTTGGGACCGGTTTTGCACCCCTTTTCCGGCCCTTGCCTGACCCCGAATCCGGCCCCAAAACGTGGTAAACTTTAAGCAGTCAAAGTGCAGTCAAACCGTGCACTTTCAAGATGTTATTTCCAATCGGCCGCCTCGGCCGAGAGCCGCTCATAGAGCTTTGCCGTTCGGAGTTGCATGTCCACCAAACAAGTCGCTGTTTCCGCCGCTCTTCCCCCCGCAGCCATCCCTGAGAATTTGCCGGACCGGACCTATACCGGGGACAACATTAAAGTTCTGGAAGGTTTGGAGGCGGTGCGCCTCCGCCCCGCGATGTACATCGGTTCAACCGGGGAGCAGGGGTTGCACCACCTGGTTTACGAAGTGGTTGACAACTCGGTGGACGAGGCGCTGGCCGGTTATGCCACGCGGGTCGATGTCACCATCCACATCGACAACTCCATCACCGTGACCGATGACGGCCGCGGCATCCCAGTAGATGAGATGGAAGTTCCCGGCGGCGAGCGGATGCCCGCACTGCAGGTAGTGCTGACCAAGCTGCATGCCGGCGGCAAGTTCGATGCCTCGACCTACAAGGTCTCGGGCGGCCTGCACGGCGTGGGCGTGTCGTGCGTGAATGCGCTCAGCGAGGAGCTGGACGTCGAGGTGTGGAAGGACCAGCACACCTACGAACAGACCTACGCCAAGGGAGCTCCAACGACCAAGCTTAAGCAGACGGGCACCACGAAGAAGCGTGGCACCAAGATCCGCTTTTTACCGGACCGCAGCATCTTCACCGTCAGCGAATACAACTTTGACACCCTCGCCCAGAGGCTGCGGCAGCTCGCTTTCCTCAACAAGGGTCTGGAGATTGTGCTGATTGACGAGCGCACCACCGATCCCAAGACCGGGGAAGCGAAGCGTTCCGATTTCAAATACGCCGGCGGCATCGCTGAGTTCATCAAGCACCTGAATCGGGGCAAGCAAGTTCTGCATGACAAGCCGATTGTGATGGAATCCTCTCGCGATGGGATCGAACTGGACATCGCCCTGCAGTACAACGACAGCTACTCCGAGGCCGTGTTCAGCTTTGCCAACAACATCAACACCGTTGACGGGGGCACCCACCTCTCCGGCTTTCGCACCGCGCTGACCCGCACCATCAACACCGCGGGCCAGCAGATGGGCCTGTTCAAAGACGTGAAGGAGAATCTTTCCGGCGACGATGTGCGCGAGGGGTTGGTGGCGGTGGTCAGCGTAAAGCTGCCTCAGCCACAGTTTGAAGGGCAGACCAAGGGCAAGCTCAACTCCGATATCGCGGGGACGGTGCAGGCGTTCGTTAACGAGCGGCTGGGCATGTTTTTCGAGCAGAATCCGCCGATTGCGAAACGGATTATCAACAAGGCGATCGAGGCTGCACGGGCGCGCGAAGCGGCCCGGAAAGCACGCGACCTGACCCGCCGCAAGGGAGCGCTCGACGGTGGCGGCCTGCCCGGCAAGCTGGCGGATTGCAGTGAGCGGAACCCGGATCGCTGCGAATTGTATCTGGTCGAGGGCGAATCGGCCGGTGGGACCGCGAAGCAGGGACGGGACCGGAAATTCCAGGCGGTGCTGCCGTTGAAGGGCAAGATTCTCAACGTGGAGAAGGCCCGCTACGACAAGATGCTGGGGCATGAAGAAATTCGAGCCATGATTACTGCGCTGGGCTGCGGCATCGGCAAGGACGACTTCGATGCCTCCAAGCTGCGTTACGGCAAGATCATCCTGATGACCGACGCCGATGTGGACGGTTCCCACATCCGTACGTTGCTGCTGACCTTTTTCTTCCGCCACATGGTGGAACTGATCCGCCGGGGTAATGTGTACATTGCCCAACCACCGCTCTACCGGATCAAGAAGGGCAAGTTTGAGCAGTACATCAAGGACGATCGGGAGTTCGTCAAGGTGATGATCAAGCGCGCAGCCGATGGCATGAGTTTGCGCTATGGATCGGCGGGCAAGCGGCTTGAGGGTGGCGCGCTGACCAAGTTTATGAGCCAGCTCAACGACTACCTGAGCGTGTTCGAGAAGGCCAACAAGCACATGCGCAATACGGCTGTCACCGAACTGCTGCCCCGGTTTGAGTTGATGAAGCGGGCTGACTTTGAGGGCGACGGGGTGGTGCCGGCGAAACTTACCCGGTTGCATGCTGAGTTGCAGAAGATGGCTAAGGGTTCTGAATTCAGGTCCGTCGCCGCGCCGCAGTACGAAGAAGAACACCGCACCTGGTCGGTGAGCTTTACCGACAGCCAGGGCGCAGTGCGCCGGGTCGACTGGACGCTGGCGTCGTCCCCGGAATACCGGCAGATGATGTCCAAGTACGCGTTGATTCGTGAAGAGCTGGTTGGACCGTACGTCATTGAGTACGCTAAATCGGCTGAGGCGGACGAGCCTGAGGCCGAAGCGGCGGCGCCGGTTGAGGTCGTTGCCAAGCCCAAGAAGGCTAAGAAGGCAATTCCGGACCCGGTTACTAAACAGAATGCCCGCGAAGTGTTTGAGCATGTGATTGAATCAGGCCGCCGCGAATACGACGTGCAGCGCTATAAGGGGTTGGGTGAGATGACCTCTGCGCAGCTGTGGGAAACGACCATGGATCCCGATCGGCGCACACTGCTTTCGGTCAAGCTGGACGATCTGGTCGAGACCGAGCATATCTTCAGCACGCTCATGGGCGAGGACGTGGCGGAGCGGCGGAAGTTCATTGAAGACAATGCGCTGGACGTGAAGAACCTGGATATCTAGCGGTTTGCGACGGGCTGGGGCAACGCAGGGCTCTCTACGCTGCTAATGAACGGAATGGCTGGGCAGGATTTGCGAGTTCACCCTTAGGGCCTTGGTTTGGGGTAAAGGCACACCGCAGATCCCTCCACTTCGCTACCAATGAACAAAATGGCTGGAGCCGGATTTGTGAGTTCACTCGTGGGGACTTGGTTTAGGGAAAGGCGCACCGCAGATCCCTCCACTGCGCTACGCTCCGGTCGGGATGACAAATTTTGTTTGGGGGACGGGATGACAAATTTGTTTGGGGGACGGGATGACAAATTTGTTTGGGGGACGGGATGACAAATTTGTTTGGGGGACGAGATGACAAATTTGTTTGGGGGACGGGCTTAAAGACTTGTTTGGGGGACGGGTTTGAAAGCAAGCGCTCTCCCCTTTCATTCCTCCCTTAACTTGCCGCCAGGCAAGTCGGCTCCTCGGATGACAGGTCTGTTCGGGCGGGCTTAACAGTAAGAGCTCTGCTGGTTCATTTTGAATCTTTGCTGACGGGTGGCGCACTCAGACTTTGCTTGAATAGGCCACCGACCGAGTGTGGTTGGTCTACTATCCGAGAATGGCCCTCCTTGAAGTTAATGAGCTGACAAAGAACTACGCCCGGCGATCGGGCTGGCGCGGCACGGTTGAGCAGAAGTGCGTCGTGGATCGGGTTTCTTTCTCGATCGCCCGCGGTGAGACCCTAGGACTTGTCGGGGAATCCGGCTCCGGCAAGAGCACGGTCGCACGCATGATTCTGGGCCTGATCCCCCCCTCTTCCGGTTCCGTTGTTTTTGACGGCCGGCCGGTAGCCAGTGCTTCCAGTACAGACCTGCGCACTCTGCGCCGACGGATGCAGCCGGTCTTTCAGGACCCCTTCGCAGCCCTGAACCCGCGCATGACCGTCGCCCAAATCATCGCTGAGCCTTTCCGCATTCACCGCAGGGACGCCGACCGCCCCACCGAGAACGCGCGCGAACTGCTCGCCGAAGTCGGCCTGGACGAGTCTGCCTTGCCCCGCTATCCCCATGAGTTCTCGGGGGGCCAACGGCAGCGGATCAATATCGCCCGGGCGCTCGCCCTGCGACCCGAACTATTGCTTCTCGACGAGCCCGTATCCGCCCTCGACGTCAGCGTGGGCGCCCAGATCATGAACCTGTTGCGCCATCTCCAGCAAACCTTCCACCTGACCTACCTATTCATTTCGCACTCTATGCCCCTGGTTCGCTATCTATCTACAAACATTGTAGTTATGCGGATGGGAAAGGTTGTGGAGGCGGGCACGTGCGAGCAGATTTGCCAATTTCCCCGGGTGGCTTACACGCAAGCCCTGCTGCAGGCAACACCTGAGCTGCCGGCCACGTAAATATGTGAGGGAAATGCACTCATATTGTATGACTCCTTTATGCTACGATGGTCATCAAAGAGGTGCAGGCTGATCTCTCAGCCGCATTCATTGAAGGAGACAGATCATGACCATTACTCGCTGGGAAACCTATCGCGACGTCGTAGCCTTGCAGAACCGGATGAATAGCCTGTTTCAGGATTTCTCCCGCAACAACGGAGAAAACGAGCAGGTAACGGCGGCCAGCTTCGTGCCGCCGGTTGATATTTATGAGGACGAGCACAAGCTGGTGCTCAAGCTGGAAATTCCCGGTATCCGCCAGGAAGATCTGGACGTTCGCATGGAAAACACGACCCTCTCGGTGCGCGGAGAGCGTAGTTTCGAGAGTGAGGGCAAGGAAGAGAACTTCCATCGTGTGGAACGGCGCTACGGTAGCTTCTATCGCGGCTTCACCGTTCCTAACACCATTGATCCGGAGAGTATCAAGGCTGACTATGACGCCGGCGTGCTGCGTATCGAACTGCAGAAGCGGCCGGAGACCAAGCCCAAGCAGATCAAGGTGAGCGTGGGATCCGCCAAACAACTGAACAACCATCAGGCCGCTTCGCCGGAAACCGCAAAAACGGCCTAAGATTCGCATATTTTCCGTTCACCCCGGCCGCCCGCCGGGGTGAACGGCAGTCAGGAAGAAATGAATATGGCTATACGCTGGGATAAGTTCACATTGAAATCACAAGAGGCGATTCAGAAGGCCAGCTCAGTGGCCAATGAGAATGGCCAGCCGGAAGTGATGCCGATGCATTTGTTGATGGCCCTTGTGGAAGACAAGGAAGGCATCATCATTCCCCTGCTGCAGAAGGTCGGTATTCCGACCGAGCAGTTGTTCGCGAGCGCCCGCCAGGCCATTGCCGGGCTCCCCAAGGTGAGCGGCGCGACCGCAGAGCCGGGCCTGTCTTCGGCCATGCAGAAGGTATTGAACGACGCCGCGAAAGAGGCGGCAGATTTTAAAGACGAATACGTGTCGACCGAGCATTTGCTGTTGGCGTTGACGCAGATCAAGAAAGATCCGGCGCAGATGCTGCTTGCGTCCCTGGGTGCGACTCGCGAGGCCATTCTGCAGGGATTGACGTCGGTCCGCGGCAACCAGAGAGTGACCGACCAGAGCCCTGAAGGTAAGTATCAGGCGCTCGATCGCTACGCCAAAGACCTAACCGAGCTGGCCCGGCGAGGAAAGCTGGATCCGGTCATTGGCCGGGATGAAGAGATTCGCCGCGTCATCCAGGTGTTGTCGCGCAGAACCAAGAACAATCCGGTGCTGATTGGCGAGCCGGGTGTGGGCAAGACGGCGATTGTCGAAGGCCTGGCGCGGCGCATCATTTCCGGCGATGTGCCGGAATTGCTACGCGACAAGCGGGTGATCTCGCTTGACCTCGGTTCCATGCTGGCCGGAGCCAAGTATCGCGGTGAATTCGAAGACCGCCTGAAAGCAGTGCTCAAGGATATTGAAGAGTCCAACGGTCAGATCATTTTGTTTATTGATGAACTGCACACGCTGGTGGGGGCCGGCGCGGCCGAAGGTGCGATCGATGCCTCCAACATGCTCAAGCCGCCGCTGGCGCGCGGGGAGCTGCGGGCGATTGGCGCGACCACGCTGAACGAATACCGCAAATACATTGAGAAAGATGCGGCGCTGGAACGCCGGTTCCAGATTGTGTACGTCGGCGAGCCTAATGTAGAAGACACGATTGCGATTTTGCGCGGGCTCAAGGAACGGTATGAAGCGCACCACAATGTGCGCATCAAGGACTCTGCTATCGTGGCCGCGGCAACGCTCTCTCACCGTTACATATCGGATCGCTTTCTGCCCGATAAGGCGATCGACCTGGTGGATGAGGCGGCGGCTTCGCTGGCCATCCAGATCGGTTCGGTGCCGATGGAGATCGACCAGATCGAGCGGCAGATGATCCACCTGGAAATCGAACGCACGGCCTTGAAGCGGGAGAGCGATCGAAACTCAAAAGAGCGGTTGGAAGCAGTGGTGCGCGAACTGGCGGCGCTGAAAGAAACGGCGACCGGCTTGCGCGCGCGCTGGCAGACGGAACGGGAAGCGATCACACGCCTGACCGACCTGAAGAAGAAGATCGAGGCGCTGCGCTTTGAGATGGAAGAGCAGACCAGGCGGGGTAATCTGGAGCGCTCTGCAGCGATTCAGTACGGCGAACTGCCTGCGCTTGAAGCTGAGTTGAAAGTGTTGAACGCCAAGCAGGATGGCGCGGGTGTGGGTGGACGCATGCTGAAAGAGGAGGTCGACGAGGAAGATATCGCCAAGATCGTCAGCAAGTGGACCGGCATCCCGGTGGACAAGATGCTCGAAGGCGAAGTGCGCAAGCTGGTCGAGATGGAGGGACGGCTGCGGGAACGCGTGGTAGGACAGGAGGAAGCGTTGGAGACGGTTGCCAACGCGATTCGCCGCTCGCGGGCCGGGTTAAGCGACCCCAAGCGGCCGATTGGTTCGTTTCTCTTTCTGGGCCCGACAGGGGTGGGCAAGACGGAGACTGCGCGCGCTCTGGCGGAGTTTCTCTTCGATGACGAGCAGGCGATGGTGCGCATCGATATGTCGGAGTACATGGAGAAGCATGCGGTCTCGCGGTTGATCGGCGCGCCTCCCGGATATATTGGCCACGATGAAGGTGGCCAACTCACGGAAGCAGTGCGGCGGCGGCCTTATTGCGTGATTCTTTTTGACGAGATCGAGAAGGCGCATCCGGATGTGTTCAACATTCTGTTGCAGGTGCTGGACGATGGGCGGCTGACCGACTCGAAGGGCCGCACGGTCGACTTCAAGAACACGGTGTTGATCATGACCTCGAACCTGGGAGCGCATTTGCTGCAGTCGGAGAATCTGGAAAGCGAAACCGCGTTCGAAGCGGCACGGGAACAGGTGATGCAGTTGTTGCGGCAGAGCTTTCGTCCGGAGTTTCTCAACCGTGTGGACGATGTGGTTATTTTCCGTCCGCTGGGCGAGGCGCAACTGGAGCACATTGTCGATCTGCGATTGGCGGATCTGCGCAAGCTGCTGGAGCC
Organism: uncultured Acidobacteriaceae bacterium; assembly: GCA_963834445.1. Lineage (GTDB taxonomy): Bacteria > Acidobacteriota > Terriglobia > Terriglobales > Acidobacteriaceae > PALSA-350. The sequence goes on along the minus strand of CAWIBU010000003.1, from coordinate 1,725,419 downwards.
GCGCAAGATCACGCTGGAGTTGACTGCGGGCGCAAGGCATCAGTTGTTGCTGACAGGATACGATCGGCAATATGGTGCTCGTCCGTTGAAGCGCGCGATTCAGCGGCTGATCCAGGATCCTTTGGCGATCAAGATTCTGGACGGTGAGGTACTGCATGGCGATCATGTGCGCATCGATGCTGATCCACTGAAGAGCCGGCTGCTGTTTGAAGTGGCCGGCAGAACGGTTGAGGCTTGAGGTCGCTCCCGATGAACAAACAGCGGGCTTTGCGAGCTCACTCGTGGGGCCTTGGTTTGGGGGAGAGGCGCACCGCAGATCCCTCCACTTCGCTCCCCCGAATTCCTGTCGAGGTTGGTGGCGCTGGCAAACTTCATGCGGTCTTCCTTAACGAAGACCGCACACGTGGATCTGTCTTATGTAGCGAAACAGGAATTCGGGTACGCTACGGTCGGGATGACAAATTTGTTTGGGGGACGGGCTTAAAGAACAAGCGCTCTCCACGTTCATTCCATCCTTGACTTGCCACCAGGCAAGTTAGCCGCTCGGGATGAAAAATTTGTTTGAGATGTAGAGTTCTTGCGCTCACTCTTCCAACAGATTTGTCATCCCGACCGGAGCGCAGCGCAGTGGACCTGCTTTTTCTTTCTACGCCCACTCGCCTTTGCGCATCAGCGGCTCTATGGCGCCGGTTGCGGTGATGCCGTCCAGGTCGATTTCGCCGGAGCCGATCATCCAGTCGACGTGGATCAGGCTGTCGTTGGCGCCTTTGGCGGCGAGCTGCTCGGGACTGAGCGAGTCACCATTCTTCACGCAGGTGCTGTACGCCTGACCGAGGGCAATGTGGCTGGCCGCGTTTTCATCGAACAGAGTGCTGAAAAAGAGCAGGCCACTGCTGGCTATCGGGGAGGAGTTGGGCACTAACGCCACCTCTCCCAGGCGGCGCGCGCCTTCGTCCGTGTCAATCATTCGCTCCAGCACCGCCTGTCCTCGGGATGCCTTTGCCTCCACGACGCGGCCCCCCTCAAAGCGAACGGCAATCTTCTCAATCAGAGTGCCCTGGTGGGAGAGCGGCTTGGTGCTGGTGACAGTGCCCTCAACGCGATCCTTGTGCGGCGTAGTGAAGACTTCTTCGGTGGGCATGTTGGGAATGCAATAAGCACCGGTGCCGGCCTGGGTGCCCCCGCCCATCCACAGGTGATCGTCCGCCAGGCCGACGCGGAGATCGGTTCCGGGGCCACGGAAGCGGAGCGTAGCGTACCGCTTTTCATTGAGGATGGCGGCGCGGCGATGGAGCTCGGCGTCATGTTGTTTCCAGCGGGCGACGGGATCGTCGGCGTCGACGCGGGAGGCGGCAAAAATTGCATTCCACAATATGGTCATGGCCTGATCGGTATCCAGATCAGGAAACATGGTCGCAGCCCACGCGGGCGTGGCACAGGCAACGATGGTCCAGTTAATGTCATGCCGGGTGATGAGTTCAATCGCGGGACGATAGGCTTTTGATACGGCGCGGTTGGCGCGGCCAACCTTTTCCGGATCTTCTTTCGAGAGCAGTGATGGATCGCCGCCAGCAATCGCCAGCCGCGCTGCGCCGCTGCGAAAGGCCGCGGCCATTCCCTCATAGAGCCATCCCGCCGCCTTATCGAAGCCGGCATCGTCTCCGTTGCGGTAACGCATCAGGGTCGATTGGTCATCGGTAAACAGAGTGGTCACCAGCGAGGCGCCGGCCTTGTAGGCCTGCTCGGTAATCAGCCGGGCCAGCGGCAAGGCATCGAGGGACGCGGTCATGACCAGTTCCTGGCCGCGTGCAAGTCCCAGGCCCGCATTCACGGCAACCTGGGCCAGGCGCTCGAGTTTTTGTTGAAAGGTCAGCGAAATTTTTGGCAGCTCGGTGATGGTGGCCATAAGTTCCTCGTACTTTCCATTATCAACTCTACCGTCGGGCCACCGCTACTCGGGGGATGCCCTGCAGGTCGTTGAGAAAATTCACATCGCTCCAGTTCCTGAGCAGTTCTCGAATCGCCGGGCTTTGGCCGTGGCCGATCTCAAGCAACAGCCAGCCGTTGGGCTTGAGTGCGTCGCGCGCCTGGGGAATCAGGCGTTCATAGATTTCGAGACCGGTCACCCCGGCGTAAAGCGCGGAGCGGGGCTCCCATTGAGCGACTTGCGGTTCCAATACTTCTTTCTCGGCAATGTACGGAGGGTTCGACACCACGAAGTCAAACTGCGCGCGGTCGAGAGCCGCCAGTAGATCGGATGGCAACAACGTCACGCGCTCGACAACGCCATGCCGCTCGGCATTGCGGCGCGCGACCACAAGGGCGGCAGGCGAGAGATCAACAGCGGTCAGGTGCGCTTGCGGCAAGGCATGGGCCAGGGCAACGGCGATCGCGCCTGAGCCCGTACCCACGTCCAGAATTTGCAGGTCTGCCTGGGGATTGACTCGCTGCAAGACCGCTTCCACCAGGTGTTCGGTCTCGGGCCGGGGGATAAGGACGTCTGGGGTCACGGCAAAGGGCAGGCCAAAAAACTCCTGCACGCCGAGGATGTATTGGACCGGTTCGCAAGCGGCTCGCCGGGCGATGAAGTTTTCAAATTGCGCTGACTCAGCGGCAGAGAGCAGCCGCTCAGGATGAGTGAGCAAAGCGGCAGCGTCGCATTGCAGGACGTGCCCGAGTAGCAGCTCGGCGTCGCGCCGCGGATGCGGGGAAGAGACGGCCAGCCGCTCGCGCGCCGCCTGCAGAGCCTGGCCGGCGGTGGCCGGCAGGTTACGCCACCGTGGCTGTTTCAGCCTTGAGACGCTCAGCCTGGTAGTGGGCGGTGAGCGCATCGATGGTTGGCTGCAGACGGCCTTCCATCACCTCGGCAAGCTGGTGGTTGGTGAGACCGATGCGGTGGTCGGTAAGCCGGTTCTGAGGAAAGTTGTAGGTGCGAATTTTTTCGCTGCGATCGCCGCTGCCTACCTGTTGCTTGCGCTCTTTGGCCAAGGCTTCCTGCTGCTTATCCATTTCCACTTCATAGAGGCGGGCGCGGAGGACGCGCATGGCCTTCTCGCGATTTTTGATTTGCGATTTCTCGTCCTGGCAACTGACCACCGTGCTGGTGGGCAGGTGGGTGATGCGCACTGCGGAATAGGTGGTGTTGACCGACTGGCCACCGGGCCCGGATGAACAGAAGGTATCGATGCGAATATCCTTGGCTTCGATTTTAACGTCGACCTCTTCGGCCTCGGGCAGAACAGCCACGGTAATGGCGGAGGTGTGGACGCGGCCCTGGGTTTCCGTAGCGGGGACACGCTGCACGCGATGCACGCCACTTTCGTATTTCATCTGCGAGTAGACGCGCTTGCCTTCGATGATGGCGATTACTTCCTTCAATCCACCAATGCCGGATTCGGATTGGGAAAGGATCTCCACCTTCCAGCGATGCTGTTCGGCGAAGCGGGAGTACATGCGGAAGATCTCGGCCACGAACAGCGAGGCTTCGTCGCCGCCGGTGCCGGCACGGATCTCAAGCACCACGTTTTTCTCATCGTTGGGGTCTTTGGGCAAGAGCATGAACTTGATCTCTTCGTCCAGTTTGGCGGCGACGGATTCGAGACGGGTCAACTCCTCCTGGGCCATGGCAGCCAGCTCAGGGTCCGTCTCGTTCAACATGCTTTTGGCGTCGGCGATGCCCTGGTTGGCCTGCTTGAGCTCGCGGTACTTGCTTACGGTCGCTTCCAGGTCGCGATGGGCTTTGGCGGTCTTATGGTATTTTTCCTGATCCTTGACCAGGAGCGGGTCGGCCAGCTGGCGGCCCAGCTCTTCGTAGCGGTTGTCGATTTGTTCTAAACGGTCCAACATGGGGAGGATTCCTCTCCGCGCCCAGGGGCGGGGTCAACCTTTGTATTTCGAGGCGAACATCTGCGTGACACACTGGCGGCGGGCGCCGCTAGGAAAGCGCGTGCTGTTGAGGGGCCGTATTGGCGACGCGGTGAACCATCGCGTCTATTTTATCAGGTCTGGCTAACTTGGCTGCTGCGTTCGCGCAATTCGTAGAGGTGTGCCAGCGTCTGGCGGAGACGGGCAGCAAGCTGGCCAAGCGCGCGCTCATGGCCGAATACCTGCGCCCCCTTTCCCTTCCCGAGGCCGGGCTCGGGGCGTTGTATTTTGCTGGGACGCCGTTTGCGGAGACGGATGGCCGTGCCCTGCAGGTGGGGGGTGCGCTGCTGAGCCGGGTGCTGGCTCAACTCTCTGGGGCGAGCCAGGCGGCAATGCATGCCGCCTACCTGCGCCACGGCGATCTGGGAGGCGCCGCCCAGGAGCTGCTGCAAGGGCGCAGCGTCGAACCGAGCTTGCTGCTGAGCGATGTCGCTCGGGCGTTCGCGGCGATTGCCGGCGCCGGTAAGCCGGCCGCCAAACAACAACTAACACTGGGCTTGCTCGAAAGAGCGACGCCGCTTGAAGCCAGGTACCTGATCAAGATCATGCTGGGCGATATGCGCACCGGCATCCAGGTGAGCCTGGTGGAGGAGGCTATTGCGGCGGCGTATGACGCCCCCGCGGGCGCGGTTCGCCAGGCCAGGATGTTGAACGGCGATCTCCCGGAGGTGCTGGCCTTAGCGGCCAACGGCCGGCTAGCTGAGGCGCGGATGCGGCTGTTTCATCCCCTTGGTTTTATGCTGGCGAGCCCGGTGGCGACGGTGGAGGAGGCGCTGCAGCGATTTGCGACCGGGGTGACGGAGACGCAGTTGGAGGACAAGTACGATGGCGTGCGGGCGCAGATTCATTGTGGTTCGCCCGAGCACCCCGGACGGGTGGCGATCTTCTCCCGTTCGCGCGAGGATATGACGGCCAGCTTTCCCGAGATCGTCGAAGCGTTTGCCGGCGTGGACGAACCGCTGGTGCTGGATGGGGAGATTCTGGCCTGGAGCGGGGAGCGGGCGCTGCCTTTTTCAGCGCTGCAAGGACGGCTGGGGCGGAAGCGAGTGACGGGCGAGATGCGGGCGGCCACGCCGGTGCTTTTTATGGCGTTCGATTTGCTGTACGCGGGCGGCGAGACCCACATGGACAAACCGTTGCGGGAGCGGCGCAGGATGTTGGAGGCGGTGGTGGAACGGGAACAGCCACAGACCAGAGTGGGGCAGGCAAAGGGTCCCCAAGCGGTGCTGCTGTTTGAGCCCGAGACAGAGGGCATGGTGCGGCTGAGGCTGGCGCCCGCAGTCCAGCTGGAAAGCGTTGAACAACTGGAGCAGGCCTACGTGGACGCGCGGGCGCGGGGGAATGAAGGGGTGATGCTGAAGGCCAGGCAGAGCCTTTACCAGCCGGGGAAGCGCGGTCTGGCGTGGCTCAAGCTGAAGCGCGAGCTGGCGACGCTCGATGTGGTGGTGACGGCTGCCGAGTACGGCCACGGTAAGAGGGCGGGCTGGCTGAGTGACTACACGTTTGCCGTGCGCGATGGGGAGGTGCTGCGCAATGTGGGCAAGGCCTATTCCGGGGTGACGGATGAGGAGATTGCCCGGTTAACGCGGTTCTTTCTGGAGCACACGCTGGAAGACTTTGGCGGCATCCGCTCGGTGGAGCCGTTGATGGTGCTCGAAGTAGCTTTTAACAACGTGATGCGCTCGGACCGGCATGATAGCGGTTTTGCTCTGCGGTTCCCGCGAATTTTGCGCATTCGCGAGGATAAGCCGGTGAGCGAGATCGACACTTTGGACCGGGTGGCGGAGATTTATGAGTCGCAGCCGGATAAGGGGGTAGGAGCGGCGGAAGAGGGTAGCCCGACGCCTTAAGCCTTGTTTTTCCCTATGATATATACCATGATATATATGCGGAGGCACAAGATGGCACAAACATCGAAAGCCAAAGTCTTTATGAGCGGTCGAAGCCAGGCAGTCAGGATCCCGGCGGAGTACCGCCTGACAACGGATGAGGTCTACATCCGGCGCGACCCGCAGAATGGAGATCTCATTTTGTCTGAGGCTCCGGGAGGATGGGAGGAGGTCTTTGCCGTTCTCGACCAGGCAGGATTTCCCGACGACTTCATGGCTGATCGAGCCCAGGGCGACCCACAGAAGCGGGACAACTTGTGAGCCAGCTGTACATGATCGACACCAATACTGTGAGCTACATCCTCAAAGGCAGATCTCCAGCCCCACGGACAAGACTGTCCAATCTCAACCTGGGAGAGATCGCGTGTATCTCGGCAATCACGGAGGCGGAACTGCAGTACGGGTTAGCTAAAAGTCCGAAAGCGACGGCCCTGCGATCGGCAGCCGAAGCATTCTTTACCAGAATTCAAATTCTTTCCTGGGGACGGCAGGAGGCATTGACGTACGGCGCTTTGCGCGCGAAACAGGAGGCGACGGGCAAGCCGCTGGGGAACCTCGATATGCTGATCGCAGCTCACGCCATTGCCGTTGGAGCGATCCTGGTCACCAACGACAAGGCGTTTGCGTACGTATCGGATACGCTGCAGACTGTGAACTGGACCAGCGAGGTTTAGTGGGAGTGCGCGTGAGAGTGGTCATGGCCGTGGTGGTTGTGGGCGGCCTGCTCGACGGGCGGGGCGCAGCCGTGGGCGACTTCGCAGTCGACACACTCGAATTGGATGGTGGAGTGGTAGATGCGGAACTTCTGGCGTAGGACCTGGTTGACCTGCTCCAGAATACGAGCGCTCTCTGAGGGCGGAATATCCGCGATGATGACGTGGGTGGCACAGGCGTGGGTCTGTGAGCCGAGACTCCATACGTGCAGGTCATGCACATCCTCGACGCCATTGATTTGCTGCAACGAGACGCGTATCTCCGCCAGGGAGCAACCGCGGGGCGTTCCCTCGAGCAGGATGTTCAGCGTTTCACGCACGATCGAGAGCGAGCTCCATAGGATCAGCGCAGCAATCAGGAGGGAGAGCACGGGATCAATCCAGTTGTGCCCGGTGAACAAAATGGCGGCGCCACCAACAATCACGGCCGCGGTGGAGAGCGTGTCGCCCAACATGTGGATGAAGGTGCTGCGGATGTTGACGTCACGGGCGGTGGTCCAAAGCAGGGCCGCGATCACACCATTCATCAGGACGCCGGCCGCGGCGACGATCATCATCAAGCGGGGTTGCACCTCGACCGGTGCGCTCAGGCGGTGGATGGCGGCGATGGCAATCCAGATGGCGATGAGCACCAGGGTGAGCGCGTTGAGAAAGGCCGCGAGGACGCCGGCGCGCTGATAGCCAAAGGTTTTTTGGTCGGTAGCCGGCCGGGTTTGAAAGTAGACGGCGACAAACGATAGCAAGAGGGCAAGAAAGTCGGAGACGTTGTGGCCAGCTTCAGAAATCAGCGCCAGGGAGTGGGCACGGACCCCGGCAAAGAAAGTAAGGGCGACGTAGGCGAGCGTGGCCAGCAGGGAGATGCGCAGAATACGCTTGGTCTTCTCCGAGCCCCCACCATGCACATGCATACCCCTATTGTATCGCTAGCGCAGCGAAGGGGCGGGGGCGCTGGCACGGCCGTGCAGAGGCACGGACTGGGCGGTATCGCGCAACCCGCTCCAACTCTCGGCAACGATCAGCGAGTTACCGGGATTGTGCGGGTCATAACGTACCGAAGCGGGAAAACCGAGCCGGCAGTCGTAGATGTTGACCAGGTGGCGCAGCATGGTCACATCCTGAGAACACTCGTAGACGACTCCGGCAGCTTCGTACTTATAGAGGATGAGCTGCATCCCGTTGGGGCGGCCGCTTTCTTCGGCGTTGAGGTCGGAAATATCGATGACGGTGGCGTCGATGATGCGTCCCTGCTGCACCAGCGAGTCCCTGCGTTTGCGTTCCAGTTCGTCGGGGCTGGGCGTGCGCCGCAGCAGCGCATAGACGGCCGCGCCCCCCAAACAGACTCCGAGCGCGGCCAGGGTGCCAACGAGCTGGGAGTCACGCAAAGTAAAACTATTCATCGGGCTCCCGGTCAAAATAGGGATACAGGTGCAGGATAGCGCAGGGCGATGAGAACTGGCAGGTTACGGAGAGGAGGCTGGACCGCATTCGGCAACAGCAGCCCTGCGCTATACTCCAAGAGATGTCCAATCGTTCGTCTCGAGTGAAACACTCGACGGTGGCCGCCGCTTCGAGCCCCGCCTCCCCTGTAAATTCCCGATCTGAAGGTCAAGCCCGGCGCATCCGCTCGACCACTGTTCTGTGCGTGCGCAGAAACGCAAGTGTAGTGATGGCGGCCGATGGCCAGGTCACACTTGGGGACAGCGTCATCAAACATTCAGCGCGCAAGATTCGGCGACTCTATCAGGACAAGATTCTGGCAGGCTTCGCCGGCTCGACGGCCGACGCGTTCTCTCTCTTTAGCCGTTTCGAGGGCAAGCTGGAACAATATGCCGGCAACCTGGGTCGCTCGGCGGTAGAGCTGGCCAAGGACTGGCGCACGGATAAGATGCTGCGCAATCTGGAGGCCCTGCTGGTGGTGGCCGACCTGCAGCAGACTTTCCTGATCAGCGGCTCGGGGGACGTGATTGAGCCCGATGAGGGCATCGCGGCCATCGGCAGCGGAGGCAGTTTTGCCCTGGCCGCGGCGCGGGCGCTGGTTGAGAACACGGAGTTGCCGGCACGGGCGATTGCCGAGAAGTCACTGCGGATCGCGGGCCAGATCTGCATTTATACCAACGACCAGATCACGGTTGAAGAATTGCACGGCTAGGCAGGACGGCACGATGGCCCCAATACGCTCGGCTTTGCTTGAGCGGGGCCGCCAGGCAGCGTAGATGTCCCACCCAAGCCAAAAAAGCGGCTTGAATGGGCCACCCACCAGTTGCTTGGGGGCGGTTGTGGCCCGACTGAAGTCGTGCACTGATACAAAACGGGTTTTCCCCAGGCTGCAGAGCTCGTACCCTGCACGACATAGGACGGGCGCCGCAGAAGGAGAAGTGGATATGGCTATTTTTTTACCCGGCACCGCAGAAGAACTAGAGCTGTCACTGGAAGATTTGACGCCGCGCGAGATTGTTGCGGAGCTGGACAAGCATGTGGTTGGCCAGCGAGCGGCCAAGCGGGCGGTCGCGATCGCGCTGCGAAACCGGATGCGGCGGCAGAAATTGCCGCCCGATATTGCCGAAGAAATCATGCCCAAGAACATCATCATGATTGGTCCAACGGGCGTGGGCAAGACTGAGATTGCGCGCCGCCTGGCCAAGCTGACCAATTCGCCCTTCATGAAGGTGGAGGCTTCCAAGTTCACCGAAGTCGGCTACGTGGGGCGAGACGTGGAATCCATGATCCGCGACCTGGTTGAAATCGCGGTCGACATGGTGCGCGAAGAGAAGCTGGAAGAGGTGGAAGACCGGGCGGAGCTGAACGCCGAGGAACGGTTACTGGACCTGCTGCTGCCCCCGTCCCCTGCAGCCACCAGCACGACACCCGCGGCCCCGGGCCCGGTGGTGATTGACGGGACCAGTTTTCCGCCTGCCAGCCAGGAGAGCCACAACCGGACGCGGGAGAAGCTGCGGCAACAGTTCCGGGAGAGCAAGCTGGATGACCGCACGGTCGAGATCGATGTGCGGGAGCGCAGTACTCCATCGTTTGAAATCATCTCCAACCAGGGCGTTGAAGAGATGGATATCAATCTCAAGGACGTGCTGCCTAACCTGTTTGGCCAGCGCACCAAGAAACGCAAGATGAAGGTTGGAGAAGCCTTCGAATACCTGGTGCAGGAAGAGGAGACGCGGCTGGTCGACATGGACCAGGTAACCCGGCTGGCAGTGGAGCGAGTGGAGAACTCGGGCATCATCTTCCTGGATGAGATCGACAAGATTGCTGGACGGGAGGGTGGTCACGGTCCGGATGTATCGCGCGAAGGCGTGCAGCGGGACATTCTGCCCATCGTGGAAGGAACCACGGTCAATACCCGGTACGGCATGGTGCGGACGGACCACATCCTGTTTATCGCGGCCGGGGCGTTTCACGTTTCCAAGCCGAGCGATTTGATTCCCGAGTTGCAGGGGCGTTTTCCTATTCGGGTGGAGTTGCAGTCGCTGACGGTGGAGGACTTTGTCAGGATTCTTACCGAGCCGAAGTCATCGCTGACCAAGCAATACACGGCGCTGCTCGAGACCGAGGGGTTGAAGCTCCGCTTTACCAAGGAGTCTCTGGAAGAGATTGCTCGGTTTGCGTTCCGGGTGAACGAGACGACGGAGAATATCGGGGCGCGGCGGCTGCACACCATCATGGAGCGAGTGCTGGACGAGATCAGCTTCATGGCACCGGACATCATGAAGGGACCTGCCGCGGATAGTTCACCGGTGGAAGTTGCCGCCGCGGCCATGGAGAACGGCGCCACGGTACCGCTGCCGGTCAACGATATGGAGACGCCGGACGGCCGGGAGCGGGTGGTGCTGATCGATCCGGAATACGTGCGCGCGATGGTCGCCTCGATCGTCAAGGACCAGGATTTGTCGCGCTACATTCTTTGAGGTTGCAAGCACCTAGCAACCCTCGGAGGCTAAACAGGCTGCGGAAAAACTCTGCTCCTGAAGGGTACGGGCTAACGCTCGCTGCGGCGAGGCAGCCCTGCCCTTCATCGACAGAGTTTTGTCCGTGGGCCTCCTAGAGGCGGCTTCTGGCTTCCATGACCCGGGCTACGGCGTCCTTAGCGGTATCGGCCGTGGCTGAGAGGTGGCCCATCTTTCTGCCCGCGCGGGCGGTGTGTTTTTCATACAGATGCAGACTAACCTCGGGCACGGCCAGCGCCCGGGCGAAGTGCGGCTCCTTTTGGCGGCCATCCTGGAGCCAGAGGTCACCCAGCAAGTTGGCGATCGCAGCCGGGCGCATGATGCGTACATCTCCCAGGGGCAAATCACAGACCGCGCGGACCGCCTGCTCGAACTGGCTGGTGACGCAGCAGCGTTGACTGGCGTGATAGCTATTGTGGGGACGCGGCGCCAGTTCGTTGACATACAGGCTGCCCTCCCGGGTAACGAACATCTCCACTGCCAACAGGCCCTCCAGCTTTAGCTGAACAGCCATGGTGGTGGCAATTTCCTGCGCCTGCTTTTCGAGCGAGGGAGGCAGGGACGAAGGCAGCACGCTCCAAACCAGTATCTGTTGCTCATGATGATTGGTCGCGGCCGGATAGGCGAGCACCTCGCCGCTGGGATTGCGCGCGACCATGACGGAGATCTCCGACTGCAAAGCGAAGGCCTGCTCAGCCACGCAGGGCTGCCCGCCCAGCGCGCGCCAGGCGTCTCCCAACTGGGAATCAGCTTCGATTCTGACCTGGCCCTTGCCGTCATAGCCGCCGCGAGCGTGCTTCAGGTAAATGCGATCGCCCAGGACCGCGGCCGCTTGCCGTAGATCCTCCTCGGCATAGACAGCCCGGTACGGCCCCACTGGATAGCCCTGATCGCGCAGCCAGTTTTTTTGCCGGATGCGGTCCTGCACCATGGCCAGGATGTCTTTGCCGGGGCGCACGGGCGCATGCCGCTCCGCCGCTTCGAGCGAGGCGATGGAAATCTGCTCGATCTCAAGAGTGACCACGTCGCTGCCTCGGGCCAGATCGGCGGCGGCGCGGTCATCGTCCCAGTTGCCCACGAAGCAGGCATCGACCACAAATCGCGCCGGGCAGGACGGATCAGGATCCATGACCTGCACCCGGTAGCCGAGCGAGCGCGCGGCCATGGCAGTCATGCGGCCCAGTTGACCGCCACCCAGGATGCCGATCGTCGAGCCCTGCACGATCGCGCTCAAGTGGGCAGCTCCGCGTCTAAAACCTCCTGGGTGCGGGCCAGACGCCAGGCGCGCAGCCGGTTGCCCAGCGCAGCATCCTGGCCAGACAGGATCGCGACCGCCAACAAAGCCGCATTCGCGGCTCCCGGTTTGCCGATCGCCAGGGTTGCCACGGGAATACCTTTCGGCATTTGCACGATGGAAAGCAGCGAATCGATGCCCTGCAGGCAGGTGGACGGGATAGGCACAGCCAGGACAGGAAGAATTGTCTTGGCAGCGATCATGCCGGGCAGGTGGGCAGCTCCGCCGGCGGCGGCGATGATGATTTTGAGTCCACGCGGCTCCGCCTGCTCGGCGTATTGAAAGAGCCAGTCGGGGGTGCGGTGGGCGGAGACAATGCGCGCTTCATGGGGTATGGCAAACTCGCGCAACAGATCAAGGCACGGCTGCAGCACGTCGTAGTCACTCTTGCTGCCCATGACCACGCCAACGATAGGAGAGGCGTTCATGCTGCCGATTATTTCATCTTATTTCATCCTGGCCCCGCTTGTGCGTGGGCGCTCAAGCATGCAGCTCTTCGCGCGCGGTCCTGGCCAGCAGCGGCAACTCCGAAGTCGCCATCACGCGAATACCATGCTCCTTCATGGTGTCGCGCGCATAATCGTACAGCGCCGAGCGCTCGTCATCCGGCAAGTTGTCGCCCTCGGGCCAACCAATCGGCTCGATAATCGCGGTCAGCAACAAATCCTTATTCTCGCGCCTCTTGACTCCGGCGGCGAGGCTCCCCACTGCAAACGCAAGCAACTTCGCATCGTCGACGCTCACCTCGAGCGAGACGGCCTGGAACATCTTCACCTTCCCATTGCGATAGCCGCAATCGATGCGCAGCGGGTCCCCTGGCCTGGTGTAATCGGAGGCGGCGATCTGCTTGCGCATCAGCGTCCATACGCCCGCTTCCTCAAAGTGCTTCCGCATCGCCGCCAGCAAAGCGGTTCGGCCGCCCCGGCGCTGGCTTCGTTCCCGCCGTGGCGGGTCAACGTAGAGACGCATCAGGTCTTCGAGGCCGGTCAAAAACGTCTCCGGCTCATATCCCTTGGCGTCGGTGATCTGTACCTGGTTGGAAAGCATGCCCTCGAGCAGGGTCATGATGGGCCGGGGATGGTCGGCCGGCTGGGACAGCAGGCGATGGCCAACCTCGATCTCGAGCGCTTCGAGCATCTCGGTGTCGGCGTCGGGATCGAGACAGCGCACGCGACCCCAGTCGCGGGTGAAGCGCAGCAGCGGCTGGCCGCCGTCTGAAGCACGCAACAGCACGCCGATATTCACGAACTCGTTCTTCACCGGGTCCGGCACATAGCGGATGAGTTGAAACTCGCATTGCTTGCGTAGGACCATCAGATCAACCGCCTGGTCATTATCATGCAACAATCCCGGCGTTGGGGAACCCGGTGCGCAAGTTCTGTTTTTCCTCGGCACCCCAATTGGGAAAGGGGCGGCGGAGGGATTCCCTGAACGAGGCGATCAGTTCGCGCACCCGCGGGCGGCGCGCCAGCAGCCGCTCGATCAGGTCTTCCAGCGCGCTCAGGTCGCCGCCATACCATTCCGGCGGAATGATCTCCGCGATCGCCCATGCCACCTCCGGTTCGAGCTTTTCGATGCGGCTCAGCCACGGCTCAAAGCTGGGCCAACCGGTGACGCCACGATAGACGGTGTTTTCGGCAAACACGCCGGCCAGGCTGGCATCGATCAACTTCCAGTCGCCGGCATGAAAGCAATATCCCTGGTCGATAAAGGTGGCCCGGTATCGGCGCTCGCGCTGGGTTTTCTGGAACACAGCTTGGCGGCCGTTGATGTTGCAGGTCCACTTGTCGAGCGCCAGAATGCCGGCGAATTCGGCCAGGTTGCGCACTTCGAGCAGCTGCGCCTCAGGCAGATAATCCACCACCTGGCCGGGCATCAACCCGCCCACCCAGCGCGAGGCGAAGTGGAGACCGGGCAGGCAGCGCTGCTCACCCCCGCGCATCTGCATGTTCAGGTCGGGCGTGTTCTGAATGAGCCAGTCACTCACCTCGATCACGTCGGAGGCGGGAACCGGCAGCCCGACCGCGGCTGCCAGCCGGGTGGCCAGCAGCTCATTGGCCAGCACCCGGACGTGTTGCGGATTGTTGCGGAATTTCACCACGTAGAGGTGGTTATCCGAGGCCAGCATGAGGTGGCTCTGGGCTCCGCCGCGCATGCGCCGTATTTGCTGAATCGCGATCACTGCCACGGGAAGCCACCTGGGTTGCCAGTCCAGCTTAAAGCCCTTTGGTTATGCCTACCAGTGGGACTAGCCGTGCGCCCCCGGCAGGGCGTCGCCGCTTCTGGTAGCATCGCCACGGAGGAAGCACATGGAACAGGCAGTAACGACCCCGAATGGCTCGCGCCGCAATGAAGATATCGCATTGGATTTACTGAAGTTTGTCGCTGCGTCGGCAGGTTTGGGAAGGGGCACGACACCGGCCGCGGGTTTCGTCGCGGCGACCAGCTCCAAGCCCGAAGATCAGGTCAACCAGTTAATTACCCTCTACTCAAAATGCCTCGTCGCCGTCCAGGGAAAGTGATCCAGGCGTGGCCTTGCATGTAGCCGTTTTTGGCGCAGGGGCCTTCGGCCGTAACCACCTCCGCATTTATCGCCAGCTGGAGCAATCGGGCTGGGACGTGAAGCTGGTAGCGGTGGCCGACACCAATCCGGCCATCGCGGAAACGTTGCGCCAGCAGGAGGGCCTCGCAGTCTTCGCGTCACCGGAAGCGTGCCTCGCGGCCTGCCGGGCGGGCACGCTTCGGTTGGACGCAGTCTCCATCTGCGTGCCCACGACGGAGCATTTTTCCGTCGCCTCGCAGGCGTTGGCCCAGGGGCTGGATGTCCTGCTGGAAAAGCCCATTGCCGTGACCCTGGCCGAAGCGGACGCGCTGGTGGAGCAAGCCGCGGCCGGCGGTCGCATCCTGCAAGTGGGCTTGCTGGAGCGTTTTAATCCAGCTGTGCTGGCTGCGGAGCCGATGGTGAATGGGCCGATGTTTTTTGAAGCCCATCGCCTTAGCGTCTTCCATCGCCGGGCGCTGGATGTCGACGTGGTGCTGGACCTGATGATCCACGACCTGGACATTGTGCTCAGCTTTGCGCGTTCGCCGGTGCGCCAGCTGCATGCGGTTGGCTTGCGGATTCTGTCGCCCAAGGTCGACATTGCGAACGTTCGTCTGGAATTCGAGTCTGGCTGCGTGGCCAATTTCACGGCCAGCCGGGTGAGCACGGAGACGGTGCGCAAGCTACGTTTTTTCCAGCCCCACCAGTATCTCTCGATCGACTATGCGCGGCAGGATTTGCTGGTCATCGACCTGGCTAAGTCGAGCCCGGGAAGCGCGGCTCCGTCGGCTTCTCTGGTTCCCCGTAAACCGGCAGTCCAGGGGGGAGAACCGCTGCTACTGGAGATGCAGTCATTTCTGGAGTCGGTCGAAACCCGAAGGCCGCCCCGGGTCAAGCCGCAGGAAGCGCGCGATGCGCTCGCGCTCGCGCTCGGGATTAACCAGGCGATCCAAACCCATGCGGCGCGCGCCGGGCTGCTTTAGCGTAGTGCGTCGGTCCTCAGCCCAGTATTTTTGCTAACTGTCGGGCGCCCCAGTCCAGCAGGGACTGGCTGACGTGGGAAGGACGAAGTCCTGTCTTCCCTCAGCCATCGTTGACTGAGCAATCCCGGATTTCATCCTGGGGAAATCATCAGCCGTCCCTTCGGGACTGCACTGTTTTGTCCTGGTTTACCCAGGATTGCCATCCTGGGCTATTTTCAGTCGTCCCTGCGGGACGCTGGAAAAAATTCCAGACGTTATTAATGACGCACTACACGTTAACCAGTACTCCACGAGCGGTCTATTTGGGTAGTTTCTGGACCTTGGTGCCGGGGGGAATCGTCAGCTCAAAGGTGCGGTCGGTAAGCGGCGGATTGACCGGGTTGATGACGACCTTTTCGACCGACATGCGAATGCGATAGCCATCGAGAGGACGGCTGATATCGATGGTGGAAGGAAATTGGTTTCCGTCGAAATCTTTGTAGGGCCCGTAGAGCACCTGGGTCTCCAGATCGCCGGCCGGGTTGTAGATGTCCTGCTCCACGGGCAGGAGGTTAACGCGGCTAAATCGAATGACGCGCAGTGGTTTGGCCACTTTCGCGATGTCGTTGGTCGAAACCGGAGGTGACCCGCTGAGCACAGTCAGATCATATTGCGGCAGCTCAACCAGCCGCTTGGTCCTGGGATCCATCGTGGTGGAGCTTTCGTGGATCACGGAGACAATCTCCTGCGGGGTGATGTTTTGAATCACGATCGAATCGACAAAGACATTGGGGCGAAGATTTTCGAGCGGCGATGCCGACCGGCTGGTGACCGTGTTTTCTCCCTCGACCACCCGGTTCTTTGACGGGATCAGGAGCTTGAAGGTGTTGCCGTCACTGGCCAGATCGACCGCGGTGGCCAGAAATACGGGCACCTTGATCAGCACCCGCAAACTCTGCGGTTTGCGGAAAAGCATGAAGCCGCGGAAGGACGTGTAGTCGGTCTGCTTGCCCTGGTGGGCGCCGCCTACCGAGACGGTAAAGTCCATGGTCGCGGTCAGGGATTGAATCTTGTCATAACGGTCGTTGATGCCTTTGACCAGATCGAGAACGCCCGCATCGAGCACCGGACCGGCGAGAATCGGCTGCTGCAGCTTGCGGGTGTGGCTGAGGCATCCGGTTAAAACCGGTAACAACAGCGCCAAAAGCTTAAGCCCGTTTCTCTGCATCAGTTGCACTCAGGAACTGCGAGTATAGAGCAAGCGCCCCGCCGCGGCCCGACGAACGGCGCTATGTACTTTCGTTTGTGTGGCTTACAGAAGCTACTTAGGTTCAATGGGCACCTTGTGCGGCTTTCAGACCCTGGCGATAGGCGGTCACATTGCGCTCATGCTCGGCAAGCGTGGCCGCGAATCGCGAGTGGCCGGCGGCCCCGGCATCGGCTACAAAATACAAGAACTGACTGTTGGCGGGCGACATCGCAGCCTCTAGCGAGGCGGTTCCCGGGCTGCAGATCGGGCCTGGCGGCAGGCCAGTGTGCAGATAGGTGTTGTAGGCCGAGTCCCGCTTCAAGTCGGACTGATAAATGGTTCCGCGATAGCGCTTCTCAAGGAGTGCCGCGTAGATTACGGTGGGGTCCGTCATCAGGGGCATGTTTCTCGCCAGGCGGTTCATGAGCACGCTCGCTACCAGGGGTCGGTCCTGAGCCGCCGGGGTTTCTTTCTCCACCAGCGAGGCCAGGGTGACGATGCGGTGGTAATCGCTTTGCAAGCCAATAGACGCACTATTCTGGCGAAAGCGTCTCACCATCGCCCCTAATATCTGAGCGGGCGGCTGATGCCGCTGAAAGCGGTAGGTGTCGGGGAACAAATATCCCTCGAGGTTTTTAGCCTGGGGATCGAGGTCGGCGATCAAGCGCACGTCCTGGGTGGCGGCGGCCAGAATCGCCTCTTTGGTGCCCAGTTGGGCGTCCTCGACCGCCTGGGCAATGTCGAAGAGATTGAAGCCCTCGGGGATGGTTACCGTGCGGGTATATACATCGCCGCGTACCAGGCGGTTATAGACATCGGGCAGGGGCGCCGGCTGGGCGAAGCGATATTCTCCGGCCTTCAAAGTACCCCCGCGCAGCAAATGCCAGAGATCGAAGGCGTAGGGACTGCGGATGATTCCCTGCGCGGTTAGGGTGGCGCCAATGGCCCGCGTGCCCATTCCCGGAACCACCTCGACAAAGGTCTCCGTGGCCGGGCCGGCAGGACGAACAAAGGCGACGTAGGCGAAGGGGATCGCGAGCAGCACCAGGAGCAGCAAAATCAGGAAAAAACGTCGCACCAATGGGGGACCTTGTTGGATTGGATTCTCCACCTGGATTTTATGATGCGATTCCTATTGTGTGCTCGTCCTCTGGATGCCGCCGGCCGCTCCGGCGATCAGGCAGGAACACCGTCCGTGGCCACACTCCGTCGTATAATCGTGTTTTGCGTAGTCGTTCAAGGTTGCATCGGGCCCCCTGGCACCGCTTTCCCGGATCCTTACGAAATGCCTGAACACATAAAGAAAAAGCTGGAAGAACAAATCCGTTTGCTCGAACACGAGCTGACCCACGAGCTGCCCATCGAGATCAAGAAGGCTGCGTCGTTGGGCGATCTGAGCGAGAACGCGGAGTATCACATGGCCAAGCAGCGCCAGGTGTTCGTCAACGCGCGCCTGGGCCAGCTCAAGAAGCGCATGGCCGAACTGTCGTTGGTGAACCTGTCGAACATTCCCAAGGATCGCATTGCCTTTGGCTCAACGATCGTGGTCTTCGACTCCACCAAGAACGAAGAGATCACCTACAAGCTCGTGACCAGCGAAGAATCGGATGTGAACCAGGGCCTGATCTCGACCACGTCGCCCATCGGCCGCGGGCTGGTCGGCAAACAGGTCGGCGACATCGCCAATATCGTGACCCCGAATGGGAAGCGCGAGCTGGAGATTCTCAAGCTGACGACGATTCACGACGAGGCGCCATGAGCGGCGCCAAGACCACCCAAACCTGGAGCTGGACGAACGCCTTCGGCAGAGGCAGCGGTGTGATTCTGCAGAGCATTGTGGATGGCTTGGCGCTGACCCGCATCTCGCCGAATGTGCTCACCTTTCTGGGACTGCTGATCAACATCGGCGCGGCCATTCTGTTTGGCCTTGCCAACGAGCATAACTACGTGCGCATGTTTGTCTATGCCGGGCTGGTGATCATCGGCGCCGGCATCTTCGACATGGTGGACGGCCGGGTGGCGCGGCAGACCAACCAGGTCACGATGTTCGGCGCTTTTTTCGATTCGGTGATCGACCGCTATCGGATGTTGTGCTGTTTTTCGGGCTGCTGGTGTTTTACGCGCGCGGCAACCGCTTCTTCTATGTGGTTCTGGCCGCGTTTGTGATGGTCACGTCGCTGATGGTGAGGTATACGCGCGCGCGGGCTGAGGCGCTGATCGGGTCGTGCAAGGTGGGCTTCATGGAGCGGCCGGAGCGGGTGGTGCTGCTTATCCTGGGAGCGCTGTTCAACCGCTGGGGCGTGATGGCGCCGGTGCTGTGGGTTCTGGCGGTGTTTTCTACCATGACCGTGATCCATCGCATCAGCTATACCTACCAACGCACCAAGACTTCGCCGGCCAAGGCCGCGACCGGCGGGGCGCGCGCCAGCGCACCCGATCTGCAGCCTGCTCCGCGCGCCCGATGAGCACGGGCGGCACTCATCCCGTCCTGCTGGTCCACGGGGGCGCATGGGACATTCCCCGCGACCAACTGGCGGCGCATACCCTGGGCGTGAAGCGCGCGGCCGCAGCCGGCTATGCGCTGCTGACGCAGGGCGGCTCGGCGCTCGATGCGGTCGAAGCGGCCGTTACCGTGCTCGAAGACGATGAAGCTTTCGACGCCGGGCGGGGCAGCTTTCTTACCCGGGATGGGCGGGTGCAGCTGGATGCGCTGCTGATGGACGGGTCCACTTTGCGGGCGGGCGGTGTGGCCTGCGTGGAGCGGCTCAGGAATCCGATTCAGGCGGCGCGGCTGGTGCTCGAGCGCAGCCCGCACGTCTACTTCGTCGCCACCGGTGCAGAAGAATTCGCCCAGCAGCATGGCATGGCCCTGATTGACAATGGCGAGCTGGTGCTGGAACGGGAACGCGAGCGCCTCGCGGCGGCGCAAGCGCGGGAGCGGGCGGGGATCCCGGATGCAACCTTTGCCGGCGCGCAGGACGCATCCCATGACGCGTCTCATGAGACATCCCACGACCCATCGCACAACTCATCCCACAACGGATCCCACGACACGGTCGGTGCGGTGGCGCTCGACGCCGAAGGCAAGCTGGCTGCTGCCACCTCCACCGGGGGCACGCTGAACAAGGCGCCCGGGCGGGTCGGGGACTCGTCTCTGATCGGTTGCGGCGTGTACGCGGATAACCGCAGCGCCGCTGCTTCGCTCACCGGATGGGGAGAACCCATCATGAAGCTGGTGCTGGGCAAGTGGGCGGTCGACCGGGTGCCGCTGGTGGGGCCGGAACAGGCTTCCCAGGACGCCATCGCTTATCTCTACGCACGGTTGCAGGGGCATGGCGGCATCATTTTGCTGGGCCCGGATGGCCGCTTCGGGATCACGCACAACACACCGCGTATGGCCTGGGCGGTGTATGACCGCAAAGGTCTGCGCGCGGGTACCGATCTGGTATGAAGTTGATTCTTGCTTCCGCTTCCCCGCGCCGCCGCGAGCTGCTGACCCAGGCGGGCTATCAATTTGAGGTCCAGGAGTCGTCAGTGCCGGAGGCGCGCCGGCCGGCGGAGGACGCCATCCGTTTTGCCACCAGGCTCGCCCGGGAGAAGGCCGAAGCCGTGTTCAGCCGGCGCTCCTCCCTGGAACCTTGTATGGTTCTGGGGGCCGATACGGTGGTGGTGTGCGACGGCGAAGTGATGGGCAAGCCCGCCGATGCCGCGGATGCCGCGCGCATGCTGCAGCTGTTGTCTGGCCGCACCCACTGCGTGGTGACGGGCGTAGCGGTGGTGTGGGGATCGGATGCCGTGGAAGTAGCCGCCGAGCTGACCCACGTCACCATGCAGACCCTTTCGGCTGAGGAAGTCGCGCGGTATGTTGCCGGCGGAGAGCCCATGGATAAGGCGGGCGGCTACGCCATCCAGGGGTATGCCGCCCGTTGGATCCCGCGCATCAGCGGCTGCTATTTCAATGTGGTTGGACTGCCGCTGGCCCTGGTGACGAACCTGCTGGCGGGCGCGCAACAGCGGGTTTCACGAGGAGCTTAGTCCGCCATCGCCATGGAGAAGCAGGAGTTTGGGTGCGGCTCAGTCCTGCGCCTCAGTTTGGGGTAAAGGCACACCGCAGATCCCTCCACTTCGCTACGCTGCGGGATGACAAATTTGTTGGGGGGACGGAATAAAAAAACAAGCGCGGGTGCCCCATCCTTTGCGCTCTTGGCAAAGGATGGGATAAAAGCGGTCAGTCTGACAGTTGTGGATACCACCCTTCGCCAAGAGCGCGAAGGATGGGGCACCCAGAGACTGGTGGCCAAAATGGCGGGGGCAGGATTTGCGAGCTCACTTGTGGGGCCTTGGTTTGGGGGAAAGGCGCACAGCAGGTCCCTCCACTTCGCTACGCTACGGTCGGGATGAACAACCTCCCTTAACTTGCCGACAGGCAAGTCGGCTCCCAATGAACAAAATGGCTGGGCAGGATTTGCGAGCTCACTTGGAGGGCCTTGGTTTGGGGGAAAGGCGCACCGCAGATCCCTCCACTTCGCTACGCTACGGTCGGGATGACAAATTTGTTTGGGGGGACGGGTTTAAAAGCAAACGCTCTCCGCGTTCATTCCATCCTTTAACTTGCCGCAGGCAAGTCAGCCGCTCGGGATGACAAATTTGTTTGAGGGACGGCGGGCTTAGAGGAAAGCGCAATTCGCGTTATTTCCATGCTTGGAGTGCGCAAGCCATACTCGCTGCTTCAAAGGCCGCCGAGCATGGCTGCCAGCAGTGCGGTTCGGGGGACCAGCGCTTCCAGCAGGATCGATTCGTGGTCGGCATGGGCTCCTTCGCCGACCGCACCCATGCCGTCGAGCGTGGGAATGC
Source organism: uncultured Acidobacteriaceae bacterium (assembly GCA_963834445.1). GTDB lineage: Bacteria > Acidobacteriota > Terriglobia > Terriglobales > Acidobacteriaceae > PALSA-350. Next base: position 1,704,036 of record CAWIBU010000003.1, on the reverse strand, counting down.
CCAGGGCCGAGGTAAAATTGCCGTCCGAACCACCTCCGGTTGAGGCCTCCTGCAAAGCGAAGCCCAATTCTGCAGCCGCAGTCTGTGCCCGGCGAAAAAGGGAGACCGTGCCCGTAGTTCGCTCCATGGGCGGCCGATTCAAGCCGCCGGTCACCTCCAGCGTGCACTTGCGATCGACCGGCCGCAACGCCCGGAAGCGCCGGTCGACGCGGGGCGCATCTGCTGCCCTGGCCACGCGGACGTCAAATTCGGCCCACGCCTCGGCAGCCACCACGTTGGACCGGGTGCCACCGCCAATTACCCCCGCGTTCACCGTGATACCCCGGCCCAGGTCGGTGAAGGCACTGGCACGCTCGATTTGTCGCCCCAGCTCCAGAATCGCGCTGTGCCCATGGGCAAAATCCACGCCGCTATGGGCCGCTACCCCGCGCACGCGCAACTCATAGTTGGCTACGCCCTTGCGCGCCGTCTTGTAGGCGCCAGCCAGCCCCTGGGCCGGCTCCAGGACATAGACGGCGGCACATTGCCTGGCCAGCGTTTCGGTCAGCGCGCGAGAATGGTCGCTGCCGGTTTCCTCATCGCTGTTGAGCAGCAGGATCACCGGGCGGGTCAACCGGGCGGTCTCAGCCAGCACCCGCAATGCGGTCAGCGCCATGACCACGCCGGCTTTCATATCCAGCACGCCCGGGCCCCAGACTCTCCCGGCACGGACCCGGTAGGGCATCTTTTGGAGCGTGCCCAACGGCCATACCGTATCCAGATGCCCCAGCAGCATCAGCGGCTTGCCGGCGCGAGCCGGGCCAAAGCGGCCTACCAACACATCGCCCACCGTGGTTTTTTTGCTGCGCCGGCTGCTGCCGCCAATAGCCTTGATCCAGCCCTCGGTCAGCTGCACACAGTGGTTGACCGCCGCCGGGTCCTCAGTGGGGGACTCAATCCCCACCAGGGCAGCCAGCATTTCCATCATCTGCGGACGCCGTTTCGCGACAGCGCGGATCAGTTCCTGGCAGGTTTCCATCTTTTTTCGTCCCCTTCTGCTTTTGCTTGCCCTGGCGTGGGATAGAGTGTCTCACGATCAGTTTGTGGTGCTTTTGACACAGTGCAACTTTTTTCCACCTATGTAGTCTATGATTCTGCGACTACTTGCAGACCAGGAATCTTCATTCGTGGAATTAGCGCATCTGGAAAAGACCATTGCGTCGGTGATCGAGTTCTCTGGAGTCGGTCTCCACAGCGGGGCTCCTGTGAACATGCGATTGTTGCCTGCCCCAGCCGGTTCGGGGGTGGTGTTCCGGCGCACCGATCTGGACAACTACGAAATTCCAGCCACCGGCCGCAACGTCGCCAAGGTGAGTTACGCGACCAGTATCATGCGCCAGGGCGTGCTGATCTCGACCACCGAGCATCTGCTTTCGGCGCTGATCGGGATGGGCATCGATAACGTCGTCATTGAGCTGGACAACCTGGAGTTGCCCATCCTCGATGGCAGTGCCCTGCCCTATGTGGAAGCTTTCGCCCAGGTAGGTATCAGGAGTCAACGCCGTCGCCGGCAGTACCTGCGCATTTTGAAAAGTGTGGAAGTGCGTGAGAACGGCAAATTCATCGCAGTCTATCCCGGAGAAGGCTACAGCATTACCTACGATATCCATTTTCCCGATCCCATCGGGCGGCAGGCGTTCACCGTCGACCTGGCGGCGGGCGCCTACGGCGCGCAAATCGCCGCAGCGCGCACGTTCGGTTTCCGGGAAGACGAAAAAATGCTGCGCGATATGGGGCTGATCCGGGGCGCGTCGGAGGAGAACGCTATTATTTTGTGCGGAGGAGCGGTGCAGAACGGCCCGCTTCGTTTTGACGACGAGTTTGTGCGCCACAAAGTGCTCGATCTGATCGGCGACCTGGCGCTGGCCGGGCATCGCATCCTCGGCCGCGTGGTCGCGCAGCGTGCCGGCCATGCCATGCACACGGCGCTGGTTTCTCGCCTGCTGCGCGATCGTTCAGCATGGGAGCTGGTGCACTACCCTGCCCCGCGACGCGGCATGGTTGCCGTGCCCGCAACCCGTTTAGCCACCGCTTAGCTGGCTTTCCCTACCGGGAAAGTTTCCTCCTCCGTTCCGAACAAAAATGAGTGGGGCTTGGCGGTTCGTGGAGGGCGACTGGCGCTAGTATTCGGCGAGGATGGTGGGCGCTGAGACCGGCGCGACTTCGGCCGCCCGCGATTCCCTCACCCGCTCGCCCAGAGCATATTTCAACTCCGCTATGCCGGTACCACTCACTGCGGAGATGGCGAAGAAGGGTAACTTTCTCCGCTTGGCCAGGGCGCGGAGCTTCTTGAGCTTTTCCGGGTTGGCGACGTCGACCTTTGAGGCCACCACCACCATGGGCTTCTGGTCGAGGCCGTGGCCGAAGCTCTTCAGCTCGGCCATGATGACGCGAAAATCTTCGACCGGGTCGGGCCGCCCGCTGGCATCCGAAACATCGACCAGATGCACCAGCACCCGGGTGCGCTCGATGTGGCGAAGAAACTGCACACCCAGACCAGCCCCCAGATGGGCGCCCTCGATCAGACCGGGGATATCGGCGACGACGTAGCTGTCTTCATGCGGCGGCTCTCCTACCGAAACTACGCCCAGGTTGGGCTCAAGCGTGGTGAAGGGATAGTCGGCTATTTTGGGCTTGGCGGCGGAGATCCTGGAGATGAGCGTGGACTTACCCGCGTTGGGATAGCCCACCAGGCCAACATCGGCGAGCAGCTTGAGTTCCAGGCGATAATTGCGCGCTTCGCCTTCTCTGCCCGCCTCCGACTCGCGCGGAGCCTGATGCACGGCGGTGGCGAAGTGCTGGTTCCCCCGGCCACCGCGACCACCCTTGGCGGCGATGATGCGCTCGTCGGGATGGGAGAAATCGTGGATCAGGGCGCCGGTGTCGTCGTCATAGAGAACAGTGCCGACCGGTACCTGCAGAATCGCGTCCTCGCCCTCTTTGCCGCTGCAGTTGGAGCCCTCCCCGTGGCGGCCGCGCTGGGCCTTGTGTTCGGGGTTGAAGCGGAAATGAACCAGGGTGTTGTGGCGCTGGCTTGACTCCATGATGACATCGCCGCCGCGACCGCCGTCTCCGCCGGAGGGACCGCCGCGGGGGACAAATTTCTCCCGCCGGAAGGCGACGCAGCCATTGCCGCCGTCCCCTGCCTTCACGCGAATTCTTGCTTCATCGATAAACATGGCTCTCTGGTTAGTGTAGTCTTCGCCAGCCATGAGACCAAGCGCCGGGGCCGGCGCCCGCCTTGGCTCAGCGCTTGACCAGTTCCATGGTGCGGCCGCCGGGGTCGTAGACGGAGAAGGTCATGGGTTGCCCGGGCGGCAGGGTCTGGAAGCGGGCGACGTCGGCGCGGAAGTGACTTTGCGGCCAGGCCGGGTAGACCCACTTGCGGGCCACGCCGATGGTCACCAGCAGGACGACAGACCACCCTGCGTAGCGGATGAGCCTGGTTTTCGAACCCAGCGCGCACCAGGCGGCGGACCAAAGAAACATCAGCGAGGGCAGGAACCAGTAGCGGATGCCGGGGGCGCTGGCCAGCACTTCCCACCGCGGCACCGTACCGGGTAAGAGAAGCGGGTCGCGCAGCGAGGCGGCGAGTGCGAAGACCGCGAAGGCAATGTAGGCGCGCAGCGCCAGGGGCGCGCTTTGCCAGGCCCAGACCATGATCGCCAGCCCGGCGATGGCGGCCAACAGGAGCAATGGGAGGGGCAAAGAGGGACCACCGCTGCCGATCATGCTGTCGATGAAGATGCTGCCGGCGAGGATGCGCAAGAAGCGAAGCGGCGTCACGCCCAGGGGCGCGCCGGGCGCTCTCACCGCGTGCAGGATAGAGAACACCTGGATCACGACGCCAAGAAGCATCCAGGCGAGCACCACCAGCGTCCAGCGCTGGCGGCGAATCCACCAGTACGCGACCACCGGAGGCAGCAGGAGAATGCAGAAGGGTCCGCTGATGCCGCCGATGGCGAACAGCAGGCTGTCGCTGATGCGGCCGCGCCAGCTTTCCGGCGGGAGAGCAAAGGCGAGCAGCGCCTGCAGCACAGCCAGGTGCCACATGGCGTTGGTCAGCACGATGTGGATCTCGGGCGCGTCGGGAATGGCCAGGTAGAGCACTGCCATCAACGCTCGGGTCGAGAGCGGCCCCCAGGGCGCGCAGCGGCGAGACAAGAGCGCCGTGACGGGCAATGCCTGAATGGTGGCGCCCGCCAGGTTCATGACCAAAGGAGCCCATTGCATGGGGAATAACAGCGCCAGCCCAGCACCGAGCCTGGGCAGGGTCTGCATATAGCCCGCCTGAGGAACGGCCAGCGATCGCAGCCAATGCAGGTTATAGGCTTGCTGGTACCAGACCCAGCCGTCCTCGGCGAAGAACTGGGGATGGAACAACGCGCCCGGCAGCCGGCTGAAGAGCACGATCAGGGTCAAGAGAAAAACGGCCGCCTGCCAGCGTAAGCTGATCCCACTCTGCGATCCAGTTGTTTCGGTTGCGCGCATGGACCTGTCCGATTGCCCTGGGTTAGCGATGCAGGTGGGTTACTGACTGGGGTTCCGGGGCGGCACGCCGGTGGGCAAAGAGCGCAGCCAGATAAAGACAGAAGAGAATCAAGAGCTCGACGTTCTGTTGCCGCAAGCAAGCGATGAGCAGGAATTTATTTTGCAGGATGGTTTGCAACGTTCCCTGTTGCAGATAATAAGCCTGCACGCGGAATTGGACGGAAACGATCGCCAGCACGGTGAGCGCGCTGACGACCGCACCCAGTATGCGGCGCTGCTGAAAAAGGAGGACCGCCGCGGGGATGGTCAGCAGGAGCAGACGGCTGTCGTAGAAGCGGTGATAGACGGGGGTGAGCGTAAGGATCGCCAGGGCGGCCAGGGCGAGCAAATGGATTTCACGGTTGGGTGTGGTGCGCACGGTAGCGGTGATGCCTAATGCGAAAAGGGCCAGGAAGACCACGTAGGCTGCGGCATTAAATTGTTTGGCTTGGGGGAAGAAGATGCTGGTTAGGGCCTGGAGATTGATGTCGCCGATGGCTTGCTGATTGGCGGGCCGGGGATCAGCGCTGCCGCCGGGACTGAGGGTCGCAGTGAGGTTGCCGCGGAGCGTGGTTAGCCAATCCGCACTGCGGGGATGGTGTTGCAGGATAAAACCGGCGGAGAGCAGAAAGGCAAGGGAGCCCACCAGGGCCAGCGCGGCATAGCGCCAGTGGATGCGCTGCACGAGGAAATAGACCAGGATCAGGATGCCGATCTGGGGTTTCACCGCGAGGCTGAGCATAGCGGCGAGGGCGGCGAGGGGCAGCCAGCGGCCACGCAGAAACAAGCAGCAGGCGATCGCCAGCAGCGAAATCGCGAACAGCGCGGGCTGCGCGAGCACCAGCAGAATTCCGCTGGTGAGCAGAAAGGCGGATGCCAGGATGGTGGCCAGCCAGGTTTGCGGCCGGGGGCACAAGTCTACGATCAGCCCGGTGGCGACAACAAATAAAGATCCGTTGAGCAGGAACCAGACCAGACGAGCCAGCGGAAAGGACAACAAGGCTAACGGCGATAGGGCGAGGAAGGTGGACGGGGGATAGACGGGTACATCAATCTCCCAGGAAGGCAGCTCGCTGGGATGACCGCCGGCTTCGAAGAACTGCTGCTCCAGTTGGGCGGTGTCGTAGGGGTTGCAGCCATGGAGGAGACAGCGTGCGCCGGTGTAAACCGGGACGAAATCATTGGAGGCGCGAAAGGCGCGGGCGGCCCCGGCGGCTAAGAAGAAGACGGCTGCACTGGCAAGCACCAGCAGGTGCAGGATCGGTTTTGTCGACTTCAAGCGATAAAGCTCTTTCTGCTGGGCGCAAAGGTATCATAGCGGCGGGGAGAGCGACTGCCTAGTGAACGCTGATGTTCGCCTGCCCTGCGGGGCCGGGGTCCGAGGAAAGCAAGCTTGCCCAGAATAACGTTGTTGTCATTTCAGCGGATCACCAGCAGCGGCGCCTATATTCCCGAGGTCGACGGCTTGCGCTGTATCGCGATTGTTGCGGTGATCCTGCTGCACTGCTCGGGCGCGTTGCTGAATTTTGTGGCGCTGGGGTCAGGCCAGGGGGCCACGGGCAATGCCGCGATTGCTACGGCGAGCCTGGGCGGTTTTCTGCGGCTGATGAGCCACGGCGGGTACGGCGTCGAAGTATTTTTTGCCATCAGCGGTTTTATTCTGGCGTTGCCCTTTGCCCGGCAGTTTATACAGGGAGGCCGGGTGGTGCGGCTGCGCCAGTACTTTCTGCGCCGCATTACCCGGCTGGAGCCGCCGTATATCGTCGCGCTGTTGTTGCGGGCTATTTTGTTGTGGGTGGTGAGCGCCCGGGCGACGCAGTACCTGCTGGTCCATTTGGCTGCCAGTCTCTTTTATGTGCATAACATTACCTTCGGGGTGGCGAGCACGATTGAGGCAGTGAGCTGGACGCTCGAGATCGAGGCGCAGTTTTATTGTCTGGCTCCCTTGCTTGCGCTGATTTACCGGGTGCGCAGCGCATGGCTGCGGCGGGGTGTGCTGATGGCGGCGATCGCGATGGCTACCCCTTTGCAGCGCGCGTTCCTGCCGGGATGGCATGGCCCGCAAAATGTGGGCGCTTTTACGCTTTCCATTCTGGCATCGATTCAGTTTTTTCTGGTTGGCCTGCTGGTGGCCGATTTTTATGTGGATGGTTGGGAAAGGATTCCCAAGTCCTGGTGGTGGGATGTTGTGTCCATCCCGTTGTGGGTTTGGATGTTTTGGCTGCAGCCACATTTTTTTCGATTCCTCGGTCCGCTGCTGTTGCCGATTTTGTTTGTGGGCGCGTTCAAGGGGTGGTTGGTCCCCAGGGTTCTTCGCTACCCCCTGGTCAGCACGGTTGGGGGCATGTGTTACAGCATTTACCTGACGCATCGGACGACTATTGTGGGTTTGCAGATTTTGCTGGTGCGTTTTCATTTGCCTTTCGTCGCCTGGCTTGGCGTATCGCTGTTGGTGGTGGCGCCGGCTTCGATTGTGGTGGGGGCGGTTTACTTCCGGTTGATTGAACGGCCTTGCATGGATCCACGGTGGCCGCAGAAGTTGGTGGCGCGGATGCGCACGCGTTCCCAGGTGGGCGAAGTGGGGGCGTGAGTGGGTGGCCCATTCAAGGCCCTTTTTGGGGCTAGAGTGGGGTACATTTTCACCGCCTAGATGTACCCCACTCAAGCAAAGCTTGAATGGGCCACCCTCAAAGTGAGTTTTTGCGCAGCGTGGTGGAGGAAAGGCAGCGGAAGGTCTAGAATTCGCTGCACGATGGCTTTTACACCGAGTACGATTGCGGCCCTGGTGATCGCCGCTAGCTTTGCTGCCGGGCTTAACGTGTACGCAACTGTGCTGACGCTGGGCTTGCTGGCGCATGCGCATTGGGTGATGCTGCCACCGGGACTCGAAGGACTGGCCAATTGGTGGATTATCGCGGTGAGCGGCACGCTGTTCGCCGTGGAATTTGTGGCCGATAAAATTCCTGGTCTCGATCTGCTTTGGAATGGCCTGCACACCTTTATCCGGATACCGATTGCGGCGCTGCTGGCGTACCGCGCTACCACCCAGCTGACCCCGGGGATGCAACTGCTGGCTACCGCCATGGGAGCCGCCATTGCGCTCGCCGCCCATGGCTCGAAAACTGCGGCGCGGGCGTTGGTTACGCCGAGTCCGGAACCGGTCTCGAATATCGCCCTCAGCAGCTCTGAAGATGTGGCCGCCGTGGGCATTACCTGGCTGGCTACCCAACACCCCTGGGCCTCAGCCAGTATCGTGCTGGCACTGCTGCTGGCGACGCTGTTGATGATGCGATGGGTGGTCAGGGCTCTGCGCGGGGTCTGGGCGAAACTCCGTCCGGCTACGGTGTACTAGGGGGGCTCACGCACCACGCCTGCTGAACAAACGGCGGGAGGGCCTTCGTTTGGGATAAAGGCGCACAGCAGGTCCCTCCACTTCGCTACGCTCCTCCTAATGAACAAAATGGCTGGGGCCGGATTTGCGAGCTCACTTGGAGGGCCTTGGTTTGGGGGAAAGGCGCACCGCAGATCCCTCCACTTCGCTCCCCCGAATTCCTGTCGAGGTTGGTGGCGCTGGCAAACTTCATGCGGTCTTCCTTAACGAAGACCGCACACGTGGATCTGTCTGACATAGCGAAACAGGAATTCGGGTACGCTACGGTCGGGATGACAAATTTGTTTGGGGGACACGATGACAAATTTGCTTGAGGGGCGAGGCCAAAAGGCAGATCGCTTCGCTCGTTCATTCCATCCTTAACTTGCCGCCAGGCAAGTCGGCTCCTCCCAATGAACAAATTTGCTTGAGGGACGGGTTTGAAAAGCAAACGCTCTCCGCGTTCATTCCATCCTTGACTTGCCGACAGGCAAGTCAGCCACTCGGGATGACAAATTTGTGTGAGGGACGGACATCTTGAGGGTGTAGATGTACCCCACTCAAGCAAAGCTTGAATGGGCCACCCGTCAGTTGTTTGGTTGCTGGGACGGAGAAAACCGGAAACGCTTTGCCTCAATCATTCCTGCCTTAACTTGCCGCCAGGCAAGTGGGCTCATCTAGGCTTTGGCGTCTAGGCCTTGGCGGCGCGCCGGGAGAAAGAGGGCACGGGGGTGGCGGCAATGACTTCGGTCTCCCCTTCGGGCAAGACGCATACCGACTTGGCAACGCCAGCCTTCTGGGCCGCCGCCATCAGGCGCTCGACCGGTTCTTCCATCGGCTCCTGAGAAAGGCGAAAGGTTCCATAGTGCATGGGAATCATTTGTTGCGCGCCCAGGTCGAGAAAGGCCTGTAACGCCTCCTCGGGGCAGGTGTGCACACCGCGATAGCTGTCTGGCCGGTAGGCCCCGATGGGCAACAACGCAACCTGCGGCTTAAGACGCTTTCCGATCTTGGCAAAGCCATCGAAGTAGGCGGTGTCGCCGGAATGGTAGAGGGTGTGGCCGTCTCCCTGGAGAACGTAGCCGCCGAAGCCGCGATGCGTGTCTTTGAAGAGACGCGCACCCCAGTGCTTGCAGGGCGTCATGGTCACGTCCAATCCAGCGATGGACTTGGTTTGCCACCACTCGAGCGTCACCACGCGGGAGAAGCCGAGGTTGTCGACCAGATCATCCACTCCCCAGGGCACGACAGCGATTGGGGCGCGGCCATAGGCTTTGAGGTTGTGGGCGACGATCCTGCGCAGGGATGGACGATTGAGGTGATCCATGTGGGCGTGGGAAAGCAATACCATGTCGATGGCGGGCAGATCTTTGATTTTGACGCCGGGACGACGCAGGCGGCGCAAGGCGATCAACCGCTCCGCGAACACGGGGTCAATAAGCAGCTTGCGGCCGCCGATCTGGATCAGGAAGGAGGAGTGGCCAACAAAGGTGATGCCCAGCTCAGCGGGAGCAACCAGGACCGGATGCCTGGATTCTCCGGTCATGGGCCGGAAAGCAGACTCCCCCACCAGCGTACCCAATGACTGCATTTTGAGGAGAACCGCGCTCTTGCCCATAGTTGTTGCCTGACCCCAGTGCCCATTGGATTCGCCTGGCGGGGCGGGAGATGCCAATTCCGCCGGAACGAAAGTTTGTGCACTTCTATTAATAGACGCGGCGAAGCGGAGAAAGAAGTGGGTGGGGGTTAAAAGGCGGAAATTTATTGCCGGGGTATGCGGGGGGTCACTCCGAGGTTGTAAAGCAGGAAAGAGTAAATGTCGGCGGCTGCGTCGAGCGCTTTGCTGGTGTTGCTGGCCCCGTGGCCGGATTTTGTATCGATACGGATCAAAACCGGGTTGGCAGGGCTCGCTTGCGCCTGCAAGGTGGCGGCGTATTTGAAGGAATGTGCAGGGACGACGCGATCATCGTGGTCCGCAGTGGTGATGAGGGTGGCGGGATAGCGAACGCCGGGGTGGATGTTGTGCAGGGGCGAGTAGCGATAGAGCGCGTCGAACTCTTCAGGGTTGTCGCTACAGCCGTAGTCGGCAATCCAGTTCCATCCGATGGTGAATTTTTGAAAGCGAAGCATGTCCAGGACGCCCACCTGAGGTACGGCGGCCGCGAACAGATCGGGGCGCTGGTTCATCACTGCGCCAACCAGGAGGCCACCGTTGGAGCCGCCGGTGATGGCTAGTTTTTTCGAGGAAGTGTATTGGTTGGCGATCAACCATTCCGCGGCAGCGATAAAGTTGTCGAAGACGTTTTGCTTGGTAAGCTTCATCCCCGCCTGGTGCCAGCTTTCGCCGTATTCGCCACCCCCACGGATGTTGGCTGAGGCATACACGAAGCCCTGCTCCAGGAGGGCGAGACGCAGGGGATTGAATTCAGGGTATAGGGTGACGTTGAACCCGCCATAGGCGTAGAGGAGAGTTGGGTTTGAGCCGTCGAGCTTCAGGCCCTTCTTGTGCACCAGAAACATGGGCACCCGGGTGCCGTCTTTGCTGGTGAAAAAGACCTGCACGGTTTCGTAGTCTTCTGCCTGGAAGGCTTTGATGGCGGAGGCGCGGAAGACGGCGGACGTTCTGGTGGCGAGGTCATAGCGAAAAATGGTGCTGGGATAGTTGAACGATGAGTAGGCGTAGAAGGCGTGGGTGTCATCACGGTGGCCGCCGAAGCCGCCTGCTGCCCCCGGGCCCGGAAGGTCGATCGCATTTTCCATCTTGCCGTCGAGCGAAAAGACGTAGGGGTGCGAGGTGACGTCGCGGGTGTAGGTTACAAAGAGCTTTCCGCCTTGCGTGGAAACAGCGCTGAGTGTGTCGCTGGTCTCGGGAATGGCCTCTTTCCAGGCGGTTTGATCCGTTTCGTAAAGCAGGACACGGCCGTTGGGCGCATCCTGGTTGGTCATGATCAGGAAGTCGCTTCCAATATTATCAATTACGTGGAAGCGGTTGTTAGTGACTTCCGCAACGATCGGCCGGAATACACGTTCGCCCTGGGAGAGGTCGAGGAAGAAGAGGGCGTTGCCGTCTTTCCCCTGGCCGCGCTCGGAGATGGTGAGGATGGCGAAGCGTTCGTCTTCCGTGGTTTGCAGGGTGTGGAAGCGCTGTGGGTGGGCTGGGTCCTGGTAGATGAGTTCGTCGTCCGATTGCTGCGCGCCCAGGCGATGGTAGTAGACCTTGTGGCCTTCATTGCGCGCGGAAAGATCGTGGCCGTCTTCGGGCGCGTCGTAGCGGCTGTAGAAGAAGCCGTCTCCAAACCACGCGAGGGCGCTTACCTTAAGCCACTTGAGGTGATCCGCGAGGACGTGGCCGGTTTGTATTTCCAGGACGTGGGCCTCTTGCCAGTCTGAGCCGCCGCTGGAAAGGTAGTAGGCGAAGTAGCGGCCATCCTGCGATGCTTCGCCGGACATTAAGCGTATGGTGCCGTCAGGTGAGAGCTGATTGGGGTCGATGAGGACACGTGGGATTCCTGCGATGCCTTGCTGGACGTAAAGGACGCTTTGGTTTTGCAGGCCGTCGTTCTTTGACCAAAGGTAGGATTCGCCGGTTCGCGTGGGCAGGCCGTACTTGGGGTAGTTGTAAAGCTCCTGCAGGCGCTGCTTGAGTTGGGGGCGGCAGGGGATCTGGTTTAGGTAGTCGAAGGTGACCTGGTTTTGCGCTTCCACCCAGGCTTGGGTTTCAGCGGAGTTGTCGTCTTCGAGCCAGCGGTAGGGATCGGCGACAGGGGTGCCGTGGTAATCGTCGACCTGATCGGATTTGCGGGTTTGCGGGTAAGCGCTCAAAGGGGGTCGCTCCACTCAGTTCTTCTGGCCGGGATACGGCGCTTGGGCCGGGTTCGCGAGTTCACTCGTAGGGCCTTCGTTTGAGGTGTGGGCGCACCGCGGATCCCTCCACTTCGCTCCCCCGAATTCCTGTCGAGGTTTGTGGCGCTGGCAAACTTCATGCGGTCTTCCTTAACGAAGACCGCACACGTGGATCTGTCTGACGTAGCGAAACAGGAATTCGGGTACGCTTCGGTCGGGATGACAAATTTGTTTGAGGGGCGGGCTTAAAAGCAAGCGCTCTCCGCCTTCGTTCCTGCCCTTAAGTTCCGACAGGCAAGTCAGCTCCTTGGGATGACAAGTTTATTTTGAAATCGGTGGAGCTTGCCAAGATACGCCTGGTGCACAACGAAATTTGCCGGCCCTGCCTGGTGGGAGGGACCAGCTTATGTTTTAGAACGATAGGGTTTTCAGGAATTCTCTGAAGGCTGGGCCCAGCTCGTTGTGGTTGAGGCCAAATTCTACGGTTGCCTTGAGCATGCCTAGTTTGTCACCGGCATCGAAGCGTAAGCCGTCGAAACTGTAGCCGTAGACTTTTTCGTGCTGCAAGAGGCCTCGGATGCCGTCGGTTAGTTGCAATTCTCCACCGGCGCCAAGGGGAGTCTTCTCGAGCACGTCGAAGATTCTTGGGGTCAGGATGTAACGCCCGATGATGGCGTTGCGCGAAGGCGCATCTTCTGGCTTTGGCTTCTCGACCAAACCCTTCACGTCGAAGACGCGCGGGCTGCCGGCGACCGGGGTGCAGTCAAGGACGCCGTAGGAAGACACGGCATCGTCATCCACAACCTGGGTCGCCAGGATGGAGGATTGGGTCTGCTCGAAGACATCGATCATCTGCTGCAGACAAGGGACCTTGGCCTCGATGATGTCGTCGGGCAAAATGACCGCGAAGGGTTCGTCGCCCACCAGGTCGCGGGCCATCAACACGGCGTGGCCCAGGCCCATCGCTTCTTTTTGACGCACGTACGCAATGCGCGCCATGTGCGAGATCTGGCGGGTCATGGCGAGCAGCTCGGTCTTGCCCCGCTTCTCAAGTAGCTGCTCCAGTTCAAAGCTGATGTCGAAGTGATCTTCGATCTCGGCCTTGTTGCGCCCAGTGACGATGATGATCTGCTCGCAGCCCGCTGCGATGGCCTCCTCCACGCCGTATTGGATGAGTGGCTTGTCGACCAGGGCCAACATCTCCTTGGGCAGGGCTTTGGTCGCCGGCAAAAAGCGGGTGCCAAGACCGGCTGCCGGAAAGACTGCTTTGCGTACTTTGTTTTTCATATCTTTTTCCCTGGACTGTCTAGAGTGTAGGCGAGTCATCGCCCAGAAGGGCGCGACGTACTATCTTTATCGGCGGAAACCCCTGCTTGAGAAAATCATCGTGAAATTTCTGCAGCGAGAATTGCGGACCCTCTTTTTGTTTAAGATCAGCGCGTAATTTCATGATTTCGAGCTTGCCCAAGGTGTAATAAAGATAGGTTGCATCGGAAGTGCCGCGTTTTGTCTCAACCAGCCCTCCTTCGTGCGTTTGATAGCCTTCGTCTACGAAAAATTTTACCGCCTGATCGAAGGTCATCTGGCCGGTATGCATTTGGATGCCGACAACGAACCGGGCATCGCGTAAAAGTGCGTCCTGCAGTTGTCCCAGGTGAATCATTTTGGCGTCCCGGGCGTCACGCGCGCCGGTTCCCGGCTGGCCGTAGCCCTGGTCAAGCATCATTTGCTCACAATAATGAGCCCAGCCTTCGTCATTGCTGGAAGCACCCAGAATTTTACGAACCCGGCTGGGGGCTTGCGGCGCCCAGAGAAATTGCACGTAATGTCCCGGATAGGCCTCGTGAATCGCGGTGCTGATAATGGTGCCCCGGTTGAATTCCTCCATGCGTTCTTCAATTTGGGTACGCGTGTCGTGGGGCCCGGGCAGGGTGACGTTGAGATAAGCTTCGGTTGCGTTTTTTTCAAAGGGTCCCGGGGTGTCCATGGATGCGGTCGTGGTCGCACGCATAAAGGGCGGCGACTCAATCACCGCCGGGCGAACCTGCGAAGGAATGCCGACGATGTGCCTGGCCTGGATGAACTGGATCAACCCCTGAAATGTGTCGCGAAAGGTCTGTAACAGTTGGTCAGGTGGGGGATGATCGTGGCCCAGTTCGGCGAGGATTTCGCGTGGCTTCTTGCTGGGATCTATTTCTTTGGCGATGCGGTTGAAGTCGGTCTGATTTTTGTGTAAATCGGCGTAGCCGATCGCCAGCAACCGAGGCAGTGGCGTATCGACCATCTCGTCGTAGGACAGAAGCTTAGAGTAGGTATCCGCGCCATAGCGGAAGTCGCCATGCGAACGAGGCAGAACATCCTGCTCGAGCCAGGTTTGATAAGCCTGCAGGGCTGCGATCACGGCCGCATTCGATTGCGAGAAGGCGGTCTTTAGTTGCTGGTCATGAGCCTGCTCAAAGGCTTTGGGGACGTCTGCCTGGAAGAACGAGATGATGCCGGGGAGTTGCTCGAGCGCGATCTCGGTGTAGACACGGGGCGGATTCTTGAGATTTTCATGGGCAGCCTGCAGGGCTGCGGGCATTTGCTTTTCGCGGGCGACGAGGGAGCGCAAACGGTCGTCGGGCGAGGCGAAGGTGCGCTCCATCAGGACGAAGGCAGCGTTCGAAATGCCGCTGGAATAGACGTCCGGATCTTTCTCCCAGGCGCGAATGGTGTTCAGCGAAAGCAAGGAGCTGCGGATGTTGCCCAGCAGCAGGGCAAGGTCGCCCTGGCTGGTTAGATCGAGCTGGGCGGATGGGATGGCGGTGAATTTAGCTTCGAAGCGTTGCAGGTCTGCGGTCTCACGATCCACCTGGGCGCGGGAATAGTCTTCCAACTGAGAGTCGTATTGATGCAGGCCTAACGTTGTTGCGCTGGTTGGGGAATCCGGGAAGTAGACCTGGTCGAAGTATTGATCGGCAAGTTGGCTGAGTGCGGCGTTGGCCGACAGGGCCGGCGGCGTTTTGTGGGAGCAACCGGCAACGGCGATGGTGGCAATGGTGCATACGAGTGTGGTTGCTAAACGCAAGTGAGTGGCTTCTCCGAATCTTAGGGGCCGACCTTTGCGCGTCCCACATCTCAAAATCGAGATACCCGATTTCCTGTACGCTACCCTATCCAGCGTTCGCGTGTGCGGCTTTCATTAAGGAAAGCCGCATAAAGTTCCCCGGTTCCAACCAGGCTTCACAGGAAATTCGGGGATATGGGGCACCCCCTTTTGTTGCTCTATTGACTTTCAGGACGGTGTTTATTCTGTTCGGTTTGCTCCCGTCCGACCGTGTTGGTGGTTTACGGCTTTGCAGAGCCAGGTTCATCTTGTTTGTTGTTTGACTCGCTTTCCCTACACTAGCGGGTTTGCGGGACTGGTTCTGTTGCGGTTGCTGTTAGCTCTTCTAACAGCGCCCAGATTTCGACCAATACGTCTTGTGGTTCGGTTGCCGTGAGTGGGAAGCGGAGCACTCCTTGCGGGGTGAATTGGGCGCCTTTTTTTGCGTTCTGCGCTACCAGCTTCATCAGGCGGCCGGGATCGATGTTGGCCTGGCCGGTGAAGCGGATGTGGATCTGGTCGCGCTTGCGATCGACCTGGGCCACGCCGGTGCGCTCGCACAATAAACGCAGGCTGGCCGCATCCATCAAGTTACGTACGCTGGCGGGCAGCTCGCCATAACGGTCTTCGAGTTCGGCTCGTATCTCGCTGAGGTTGCCGTCATCCTGCGCTCCGGCGATTTTTTTGTAGATGCGCAGACGCTGATTTTCCTCTTCTATGTACGCCTCATCGATACGCAGGCTGATGCCGAGGTTGAGCTGGGTGGTGGCACGCTGCGGCTGGGCCGCGCCCTTCAATTCATTGACGGCGTGCTCGAGCATGCTGGTGTACATTTCAAAGCCGACGGCTTCAATGTGGCCGCTTTGCTCACCACCCAGCATGTTGCCGGCGCCGCGCAGTTCCAGATCGAGCGCGGCGATTTTGAAGCCGGCGCCGAGATCGGAAAATTCCTTCAGCGCGGCCAGCCGGCGGCGGGCGATTTCTGTCAGCTCGTGTTCGGGGGGGATGAGCAGATACGCATAGGCACGGCGGTTGGAGCGGCCGACCCTTCCCCGCAATTGATAGAGCTCGGACAGGCCGTGGCGATCGGCACGGCTGATCAGAATGGTATTGGCTAACGGAATATCCAAGCCGTTTTCGATGATCGTGGTGGCCACCAACACGTCGTACTCGCCGTGCATGAAGGCCAGCATCACGCGCTCCAGCTCGCCTTCGCTCATCTGGCCGTGACCAACGGTTACGCGTGCCTGGGGCACGAGGTCGCGAATCTTGGCGCTGATCTCGTAAATGGTTTCTACCCGGTTGTGGACGAAGTAAACCTGGCCGCCGCGCTCCAGTTCAAGCTCTAACGCGGAGCGAATCAGCTTCTCGTCAAACCGGGCCACCACGGTTTGAATGGCCATGCGGTCTTTGGGCGGCGTTTCAATGACGCTCATGTCGCGCAGGCCAACCAGAGACATGTGCAGGGTGCGCGGGATGGGCGTGGCCGACATGGCCAGTACATCGATTTCCCGGCGCATCTGCTTGAGGCGTTCTTTGTGGCGCACGCCGAAGCGCTGCTCTTCATCGACTACGAGCAAGCCCAGATTGTGGAAGAGGAGGTCTTTCGACAGCAGTCGGTGGGTACCGATAAGGATATCGACTTTGCCGGCTTCGACGCGCTCGAGGATCAGCTTCTGCTCCTTGGGGCTGCGGAAGCGGGAGATCATTTCGATGATGATGGGGAATTTTTTGAAGCGGTCTTTGAAGGTCTCGAAGTGCTGGAAGCTGAGCACGGTGGTGGGCGTGAGCACGGCGACCTGGCGGCCATCCTGTACAGCTTTGAAGGCGGCGCGCATGGCCACTTCCGTCTTGCCGTAGCCTACGTCGCCAACCAGCAGGCGATCCATGGGCAGGGGCGACTCCATGTCGCGCTTGATGTCGGCGATGGCCGAGATCTGGTCCTCGGTCTCGTTGTAGTCGAAGGAATCTTCGAACTCGCGCTGGAAATCGTTATCGGGCGGGAAGGCATGGCCTTCGGCGGCCTTGCGCTGCGCGTAGAGCTTAAGCAGCTCGTCGGCCATGTCTTGCATGGCCTTGTGGACGCGGGCCTTGGTTTTGGCCCACTGC
Source organism: uncultured Acidobacteriaceae bacterium (assembly GCA_963834445.1). Taxonomy (GTDB): domain Bacteria; phylum Acidobacteriota; class Terriglobia; order Terriglobales; family Acidobacteriaceae; genus PALSA-350. The sequence continues at coordinate 1,687,060 of CAWIBU010000003.1, read as the reverse complement.
TGGCTGCCCAGGCGGTTCAACACCGGGGCTGGGCCGGCGTCGGTGGAACGGTATTTCTGGATGAGGTCGAGACGGGTGAGCGGGACGTAGAGGCGCGCGGCCTCAGCAAACTCGAGCACCATGAACTCGACTTTGATCCCATCCTGCTCGATTTCGCGCAGACCCATGTACCGGGATATGCCGTGCTCGATGTGGACGACGTAGTCGCCTACGGTGAGGTCGCGGAAGTCGGAGATGAAGGCCGCGGTTTTGGACTTTGCTTTGCGGACGACGGGCCGTGCCTGGACGTCGGCTTCGTCAGAGAAGTCGTTGGCGCCGAAGAGCACCAGGTTGCAATCGGGCAGGCTGACGCCGCTCGAGATCGCGCTCTGGACGAGCACGGGAGTGCGGAAATCGCCGGCCAGGTGGCTGGACTCGTCGTATGCCTGCTCGGCGCCCGGGGCCTGGGCGCGGCTACCCAGGCGGTAGGGCTGATGATATTCCCGCAAGAGGGCAGCCAGCCGCTCCACCTCGCCATGGTTGGGCGCGACCAGGAGCATGCGGGTTTGCTGCTCTGACATGGATTTGATCTGCTGTAGGAAGGCGGGGATCGACCCGTGGAAACGCAGGGTGGGACGGGAGGAGAAAGGGATCTCGTCCATCGGGTTCACGTCGGCTTCCAGAATATCGACGGCGCCGAGCTGATCCATTTCGAGGCCGGGCAGAGCGTTGACTTTGGCTTGCAGCTCCTCAGGCGAAAGGTAGATGTCGGCGGGCGTGACCAATTGGCCGATGCCGCTGCGTTCGTGGCGCTGCTCGACTTTGTTCCACCAGCGATCGGCCTGATTGCGGATCATGGCCGGCTCTTCCTGGAAGACATGCAGCTTGGGGAAGAGGTCGAAGAGGGTTCGGTCGGCGCCCGCTACGGGGCAGAAAAATTCCCATCCGGGGAAGACGGAGACACCCCCGGCGACCAAGGCGCGGCTCAGGAGTTCAGGGTCGTCTCCGGCATCGAGACGGCTGCCACTGAGGCGCTGGTGAACGGCGGCCAGGAGATCTTCGGAAATGGGGGTTTCGGTAAGGGGTAGAAGTGCGGTTTCGTCGACGGCGGTGGAGGATCGCTGCGAGTCAGGCTCGAATTTGCGGATGGATTCGATTTCGTCGCCGAAGAGCTCCATGCGGACGGCCCGGTCGGCTTCGGGGGAGTAGACGTCAAAGATACCGCCGCGGCGGGTGAATTGGCCGGGCATCTCGACGATGTCCATAGGGCTGTAGCCGACGCTGGCCAGGTGCGCGGTCAGTTCCTCTATGTCGATTTCTTCTCCGCGGCGCAGGACGCGGCCAAGCTTGGCATAGTAGGCCGTAGGGAAGACGCGCATGCAGGCGGCTTCGACAGGGACGATAACGACGGAGGCGGCGCCGGTGGCGATCTTCCAGAGAACGGAGGCGCGCTGCTCCTGCACGTCGGGGTGAGGCGACATGTTTTCAAAGGGAAGGACGTCGTGAGCCGGAAGCTTGAGGATGCGCTCGGGTTCGATTCCTCCTGCCAGTTCGCAGGCGGCACGGAGGGTGAGTTGCAGCGTGTCGGCGGCTTTATTGTCGGCGACAATGACGATCACGGGGGTCTGCGCGGCGCGGGCGAAGAGCGGGAGATAGAGGGCGCGGGCGGTGGCGGTGAGTCCAGAGACACGTTTGCGCCCCGTACCGAGGGCGAGGTGCCTTCGTACGCGCTCAAACGGCTCACAGTGTTCCAGGTCCGCGAGTATTTCGCGGACGAAGGGGAGGATCATGCCTCGTTTGATTCTAACCGGAGGCGGGTGCGCAGGAGCGGGCTGACATCCGGAGCGGTTTACTTACGCGGGTCGATTGTTGCGGAACGGGAGAGGCGCACCGCAGATTCCTCGGCTGCGCTCGGAATGACAAATAGGGTTGGGGGGATCTGGGAGCTCGCCAACAAACTTTTCTTGTCCCGGCCAAACTGCAAAACGCTTCGCTTCGTTCAGATTTGTTGAAGGCGGGAGGGGAGATCGAGGGCTGTGGCTGACTGAAGATTGATCGGGGCTGACAATGGGGCACACCGCGAGCAGCGCCGGTGTTCGACCGGCGCTGCTCGTGGTGTCAATCGCTGCTACGCCTGTACGGCTACGGCTTTTTCGGCGTTGGCAATGGTGGCTGCGGGCACGTCTTTGCCTTGGCCTGGCTTGCGGATGTCAATGCCGCCCTTGAAGAAGGCGCCATCTTCAATGCTGATGCGCTGCGCAATCACATCACCCGTCAAGGAACCTTCACTGCGGATGTCAACGCGATCGCTGGCATTGATGTTGCCGCGCACCTTGCCCAGAACGACAACTTCGCGGGCGGAGATATTCGCAGAGACCTGACCGTTGCGGCCAACCGTAACCCGGTTGCCCGGCAAGTTGATGGCGCCTTCGACCTTGCCGTCGATGTATAACGACTCGGAACCAGTCACTTCACCCTTGACCACCAGGCTCTTGCCAATCGTGGCCTGATCGGCAGCTGCCGGCGACGCGGGGGATGTGCTGGAAGTGCGCGTGGAGGTTGATTCGTGGCTTGCGGCCGCGGGTACGGACGGACGCGTTGGCTCCGTGCTAGGGGACATCGAGGGACTTCCCGGCTGGTTCGGTTTCCACATCTCTGTTGTACTTCCTTTCGTTTACTTCTTGGATACAGGCCCCCGAAACAACCCTGCGGGCAATCACTCCCGCATTTAAGGGCAAATCAGGCGGAGCTGTTGGTTTCTTTCTCATTTGCCTGCTTGGCTAACGCCGTGCAAGCCGCGCAATCCTTGCTCTTATCTGCATCTTAACCACGCTAGCCGCAAAATTGAAATCCCCCATTCCGAAACTTTCAAGGATCCGGGGAGACTGACCCATTAGTATCAACAATGACACGGCACTTGAGTACCTCGTATGAATGACCGAGAACTGCTGCATCGCATCGAACGTTCGGCCGGGCAACGTGCCGGGTACAAGCAGCTGGTCCGCGAGCTGGGTCTGGGCGGAGGCCGGGAGCGGCGCATGCTGGTGGAGCAGCTTGATCGGCTGACCGCCCGGGGTGAACTCATCAAGTCTGACCGGGATCATTGGGCCCTGCCCCAGGCGGCCTCGCGCAGCAATCTGGTCGCTGGGCGCTTGGACGTACATCGCGACGGCTTCGGTTTTGTGCGGCCCGAGACCCGCCAGGCGAGCGGCGATGACGACATCTTTATTCCTCCCAACGAGATGAATGGCGCCATGCAGGGCGACCAGGTGCTGGTGGAGTTGGCGCCCCCCCGGCCCGATGGCCGGCACAGCGGGCGGATCGCCAGGGTTCTCAGCCGCCGCAACCCCACAGTCGTTGGCATCTTTCATTATGCGCTCCATGAGCACGCGCAGGGGAACAGCGTGACGCCCATGGATGAGCGAATCACGCAGACCATCCTCATTCCCTTTGGCATGGAGAAGGCGCGGACAGGCGGGGAGAAAACACCGCACCGCGTGCTCGGCGAAAGGCAGGAGGGCGCGGGAGCAGGAATCGAGCCCGGCGCCAGCCTGGAGGGGATGGTGGTCGATGTGGAGGTCACTGATTGGCCAACGCCCTCGCGCCCCGCGCGGGGCCGGGTGATCGAGGTGCTGGGACGGGAAGGCGATTTCGGGGTCGACGTTGAAATCGTGATTCGCAAACACCATCTGCCCCATGTGTTCCCTGACAACGTGCTGGAAGAAGCGCGGACCGCGGCTCACCTGGATGTCGAGGAAGCGAACCGGCGCCGCGATTTTCGTGATTTGCCGATCGTCACCATCGACGGGGAGACGGCAAAGGACTTCGACGACGCGGTGTTTGTGCGCCAGCACGGCGGCGGCACGTGGGAGCTACAAGTACACATTGCGGATGTGACCCAGTATGTAACGCCGGGCTCAGCCCTCGATCTGGAGGCGCGGCTGCGCGGAACCTCGGTTTACTTTCCTGATCGCGCTGTGCCCATGTTGCCGCAGGAACTGTCGAGCGACCTCTGCAGTTTGCGGCCGGCGGAAGACCGGCTGGTGCTTTCGTGCATCATGATGATCGATCCGGATGGAGAGATTCGCAGTTACGAGGTAACACAGGGGGTTATCCGCTCGGCCTCACGCATGACGTACACGCAGGTGCATGCGATTCTCGACGGCGATCAGAAGACACGGGAAGAATTCGCTCCGCTGGTCAAGGAATTCGAGAGGATGCACGAACTGGCACGGTTACTGAACAAGAAGCGCCAGCGGCGCGGCTCGATTGACTTTGATTTGCCGGAACCAGTGATCGAATTTGATGAGCAAGGCGCGATGCAGAGCATCGTTCGCTCGGAGCGTAGCTGGGCCAACCGACTGATCGAAGAGTTTATGCTGTCTGCCAACGAGTGTGTGGCCTCGTGGTTGCAGAACCTGGAAATACCATCGTTGTATCGGATTCATGAGAAGCCCGAACCGCGCCGGGTGGTGGAGTTCGAGAGCGTGGCGGCCGGTTTCGGCTACTCCCTTGGCCTGGGGCCGTTACCGGTGAAGCGCATGACCATGAAATCGGATCGCCGTGAGCACAGAGCTGGTGGATCGGGTAAGGGTCATCCTCCCCGCATGCACGAGGTGGCGGAAGATATTGCGGTGACCCCACGCATGTACCAGCAACTGGCGCTCAAGATAGCGGGCAAGCCGGAGGAGAGGATACTTGCCCATCTGATGCTGCGTTCCCTGCGCCAAGCGCGATATAGCGAAAAGAATGAGGGCCACTTTGCCCTGGCGGCGCCATGCTATACGCATTTCACTTCGCCCATCCGGCGCTACCCTGACCTGATCGTTCATCGCATCAGCAAAGCGGTGCTGGCGGCGGGCACGAGCGGGATGGGCGTGCTGGCAAAGGAGATCTCCCCGAGTAAGGGTAAGAGCGCGCGGCTGGCCGAGGACCATCCTCCCGATAGCCCGATCAGTGAGGTTGAGCTGGCTGGGATCGCCTACGAATCGAGCCAGTCGGAGCGTCGCGCCGATGATGCGGAACGTGAACTGATGGAGTGGAAGAAGGTCAAGTTCATGCAGAGCCGGCTGGGCGATGACTTCGACGCGATGATTTTGAGCGTGACCAAGTATGGCTGCTTTGTTGAGCTGGACAGCCTTTTTATCGAGGGGCTGGTGCCGATCATGAGCCTGCAGGGCGACCACTACACCTTCCGTGAGAACACGCGGCAGATTATGGGAGAGCACTCGGGACGGCGCTATTCGATGGGCGACCGGGTGCGGGTGGTGCTTGATCGGGTGGATGCGGTGCAACGGCGATTGCAATTCTCAATCCTCGAGGAAATTGCGCCGGTCCGTCTCAGCCGACCCGCCAAGGGCAAAGCGAAAGGGAAACCCCATCCTTATATTCCTCCCAAGAGCAAGGCGCTGCGCAAGGGTAAGCAAAAAGGCAAAAACAAACGTGCGGCCAGGAAGCGTGGTTAGCCGGTGCCTCGCTACTCCCACGCGCCGGCGCCTTGCCCCGGGAAGCCACAGAGGGTGGTGGCCCATTCAAGCCTTCTGATGGCTTGAGCGGGAGAAACAAACATGGATCCTGGATTCGTTATCCCACTCAAGCCAAGAGAAGGCTTGAATGGGCCACCCACCCTTTGTGGCTTCCGGGGGTACTGCTTGGAATTACAATGAAAAGGTTGCGCGGAGAGGTCTGATGGCACACATGGTTGTTTGTGCGAAGTATAAGGAAGAGATGGAAGGTCTGGATGAGACTCCATTCGACAGTGAGTTTGGGCAGAGGATTTACGATCACGTGTCGAAGAAGGCCTGGGGAGAATGGGTCGAGCGGCAGAAGATGCTGCTGAATGAGTATCGTTTGCAGCCCTGGACGCGCGAAGCGCAGGAGTTCCTGGTGGAGCAAATGCAGGAGTTCTTTTTTGGTGAGGGATCGGCGCTCCCTAAGGAGTTCGTTCCCCCCTCTCATTGAGCGGCTCGTGTACACTCAGTAAGTAATTTTCCCGTCGGGACGTGGCTCAGCCTGGTAGAGCACTCGCTTGGGGTGCGAGGGGTCGGCAGTTCAAATCTGCCCGTCCCGACCATCAAAATCAATCACTTACCGTGTTTGCCCTGATTTCGTCAGGGACCCCGCCCAGTCATCACATGGATTAAACTCGCATTGCGCTCGCTACCGCCCATGCGTGGGCCGCTTAGCGAGCGGCCTGCTGCTTGCGGCGTTCGCGCCGAATGCGGCTGGCCTGCAGCAGGACCAAGGCGAGGGGTAGCCCGGCATATAAGCGGCAGTGGCAGTGGCGGCAGCGCACCGGGTACTGGAGTAAGAGAATGCGCTCCAGATCTTTCATGCGAAAGCGCGACAGGCGAAAACTGGCGGAAGAACATTCGGGACAGATCACTGAAATCACCGGCTTCCACGAAAAGAGGCTTGAGCGGTTCCTAGCCACGATCTTTGGGCATACAGAGGCCGGGAAACCGCTTTATAATCGTTCCGGCCCTGTGGTTACCCGTACTCTAACGCATTTTGACTCGCACTAACACCGGGCGAGATCCGTTGGTTGCTGATCTCAACGTTAGGAAAAATTGTCCAGCACGATTGCCGGGCGGTCCAGTCTCGTCTGCCAGGGGTGATTTTGCACCGCAGCCCGTTGCGGTCATGGCTGTTCAGTCTATTGCAGATGAGGTGAACCATGGTTTGGGATGTCTCGTTTACGTGCGACATTTGCGGAAGAAAGAAGATTGAGTCTAATCACTGGTGGATGCTGATGCTGGGCGAAGTTCCCTGCTTCGAAGAGGGCCAGCCCCGGCAGCGTTTTACCATCATGCCGTGGAACAAGGCGGAGAGCGGGAACTCAGAGTTCTATCATTTGTGCGGACAGGGATGCGCGATGCAGGCCATGGAACGGTTCATGACCCACGGCAGCATTGTGGCAGAGGGGCTTCTGCAGGGTGCTGAAGCGCAGGCGTAGCCACACCAACTTTATAGTTCGAAAAGGCCGGGTTTGCCGAGGCCAGGTTTACCAATTGCCTTGGCCAGAGGTCGTTCTTTGATCTGCAACTGCGCTTGCGGCACCGGCGTGGAAAGTAAGCCCAGTATCTCTCGTAATTCCTTGCGCACTTTATGCAGACGCGCTTCCGCGCGCTGCGCGGTCTGTTGTTGCTGGGGCAAGGGGAGTTCGGGCTGGCCACCCCGCTTGCTGCGGCTCTCTGCCTGGATGGCCTGGCGGGCGCCGGCGATGGTGTAGCCCTCGTCGTACAACAACCGCTTTACGCGGAGCGCCATCTCGACATCGCGCCGGCGATACAGCCGCTGGCCAGTGCCGCTTTTGTTCGGCTTGAGCTGGGTAAATTCAGTTTCCCAAAAGCGCAACACGTAAGGCGCGACCGAACACAACCGTGCGACTTCGCCGATGCGAAAGTAAAGCTTGTCGGGAATTTCTGTCTTTTGCGGGGCGCGTTGCTGAGACAGGTGATTAGCCATACTGTTCTTCAGGCGGCAGAATGAGATATACCCGCCTTAGCTAAAAAGTATAGGCCAGCTTTCCTGTGATGCTGGAGGTTTTCTGCAAAGCAACAGTGGATTTCTCGTTGGTAATACCTAGTCAGATAACTCCCTCGCACGAACCGAAACAACGTGCGTTTAAAGCATGGCTGTTTCAGCGATGGAAGACGTCACGATCGGTTCACGCTCAGCGCTGGCCGGTGGCGCTGCGCGTAAGTACTGCGCCGGCCAACTGGCGACGTCTCCTAATTCATGCGCAGCGTTCAGCGGCCAATAAGGATCGCGAAGCAACTCACGTGCGAGGAGCACAACATCCGCCTGCCCGGTGCGCAGGATGTGCTCGGCCTGGGCGGCTGCCGTGATCATGCCAACAGCGCCGGTGGGCACTTGCGCTTCGCGACGAATGCGTTCCGCAAAGGGAGTCTGGTAACCCGGGCCCAATGGCATCACGGCGTTCGGCGTCATGCCCCCGGAGGAGACGTCGACCAAATCAACTTTATGGGCCTTGAGCACTTTGGATAGAGCCACGGACTGATCGATATCCCATCCGCCCTCGGCCCAGTCGGTGGCGGAGATTCTTACCAGCAGCGGCAACTCGGCGGGCAGAGCCGCGCGCATGGCATCCACGACTTCGATCACCAGGCGAATGCGGTTCTCGAACGATCCCCCATATTGGTCGGTGCGCTGGTTGCTGAGGGGAGAGAGAAACTCATGGAGCAGATAGCCGTGCGCAGCGTGCAGTTCTACCAGATCGAAGCCCGCTTCCAGAGCACGGCCCACTGCCTGGGTGAAGGCTTGCGTGATGGTGCGTATGCCGGCCAGGTCGAGTTCAACCGGCGTTCCGTAGTTGCCGGCAAAAGGAATGGGGCTCGGCGCCATGACATTTTGCCACCCTCCCTCGGCCGGCGTGAGAAAGCGCTGGTCGGCGGCCCAGGGACGCGCCATACTTGCTTTGCGTCCGGCATGGGCGAGCTGGACCCCGGCGCGAACCCCCTGGCCGTGGAGGAACTCGACGATCCGTTTCAGGCCCGGGATGTGTTCATCTTTCCAAAAGCCCAGGTCTTGCGGCGTGATACGGCCCTCCGCAAGCACGGCGGCGGCTTCGGTAAACACCAATCCGGCCCCACCTACGGCGCGGCTTCCCAGGTGGACTAAATGCCAGTCATTGCTGAAGCCGTCTTCGCTGGAGTACTGGCACATGGGAGAGACGAATACACGGTTGGGAAATGTGACGCCGGCTAACTGGATGGGAGAGAACAGGTGCGACGGATGGTGGGACACGAAAAACCTCAATCGAAAGTTGGGTGGCCTTGCCCGAGTCTGTTGGATGCACCGCTCACGGGTAAGTCGCAGCTTCAGGCTTCAGCTCATTTTTGCGGAACATGCAACGGCTGGTCCGCGTACAGCTTAAAGGGAGAATGGCACATGAGAGATGCGATTCTGAAAAAAGCCGCGTTGGAACTCTCTTTGGTCACCGTAGTGCTGGCTTGCGCCGCCGGCTGCAACGTACAGGTGGACAAGTCGGGCGATGGCGAGAGCAAGAACGTGAAGATTGCTACCCCGTTTGGCAACATCGCCGTGAATAAGGACCAGGCTTCGGCCGCGGATGTGGGACTGCCCGTATACCCTGGATCGGTGGCGGATATGGGTGGCGATGGAAATAAATCCGCCAAGGTCGATATGGGGTTTGGTTCGTTCAAATTGCGGGTAAGAGTGGCCCACTACACATCCGCGGACAGCCGGGATCAGGTGCTCGCTTTTTATCGTAAAGCGTTGGGCGAATACGGCGGCGTGATTGAGTGCGCCGACGGCCATGCGGTGGGATCACCCGTTAGAACCCGAGAAGGACTCACTTGTGACCATACCGGGCATGAGTCGTCCGCTGAGGCGGGCAGCGTCGGATCCAACGACCTGGAGTTGAAGGCTGGTTCGGAGCACCACCAGCATATTGTCTCGCTGAAAAGGGGAAGTGGCTCGCCGACTGAGTTCAGCCTGATCGCTTTGGAACTGCCCCATGGATTCAACGACGACGAACACGGTACTAACTGAGTCGAGATTCGTAAATGTCTTTCCTGGCAGATAGGAAATTCAAAGTGAGCCTTCGATTGCGCTCCGGTCGCCCCTGAGATAGCTTCAAGAAGGATGAATTTGCTCTGCCATCGATGTGGCGCGACGCTAAGCGCATCCGAGCTGTTCTGCCCCGATTGCGGTTCCCCGCAACTCAAGTTTGCCCAGCAGGATGAAGCCGGAAGCGAGTATACGAGTGGGCGGTTGCCGGGGACTGTGGCGCGCTCGCAGGGAATTTCCTGGAAAGATGCGATCGTTGCCGCGCTGCTGGTCGCCGTGCCGGCGGGTCTTCTGAGCTCGGTTTCGGTTCTGTCCTGGGGATGCTGCCTCTGGGTGGTGGGCGGGGCGGTCCTTTCCATTGTTGTGTATCACCGGCGGGCCCCCTCGTTTCTGTTGGAAACACGGTCCGGGGTTCGCATTGGCGCGGTGGCCGGGCTGATTGCCGCTTATAGTTCCCTGATTGCGACCGCGGTCTGGCGGGTGTTTGCTCGCTATGTGTTGCACCAGGGCGTGGCTATCGACCAGTTTTATGACGCGGTGATTCAGCAATCGACGGCGTTGGTGCAAACCAACCCGGATGCCCAGGCGCAGTGGCGCACCTATGTCCACTTTCTGATGTCGCCGGATGGGCGAGCGGCTTACACGCTGATGAATGCGGCGACGACCTCGGTGGGCATTATCCTCTTCTCGGCCATCGGCGGGGCACTCGGTGTGCGGTTGCTGGCTACGCGGAAGCCGACACTGGACAACGGCTAATGGTTTCTCATATGAGTCGTTGAATGTGGCGGAACAACCGGGATAAACGACTGCCAAGACGATAATCACCTTAAAACATCTCAGACTCGAGAGGCTTCCCTTCGGGATTTTCGCTGGCTTAAAGCGCCGGGGCCAGCCTTTCAGTGGCTGGAATGGCAAAATTGTTGTAACCCTCGTATCATCCGGCCAGAGCGATTATGAGCGAAGCAAACGTAAAAGCGATACCAGCTCTGCGGGAAAAGACCCGGCTGATGTCGGCATCGGAAATTGAGCGCACGCTGATTCGGCTGGCGCACCAGATCGTGGAGAAAAATAACGGGGGCGCGAAGCTGGGCCTGGTGGGCATTAAGCGCCGCGGCGTTCCCCTCGCCGAACGCCTGGGTCACCTGATCAGCGGCATCGAGAAATCTCCGGTGGATACCGGGGTGCTGGATATCAATTTCTATCGCGACGATCTGACGACGCGCGATGTTCGGCCCGTAGTGGTTCCCGGGGCCATCGGTTTCGACATTGCTGGACGCGACATCATCCTGATCGATGATGTGCTGTATACGGGCAGAACGATTCGCGCGGCACTGGACGCGCTGTTTGACCACGGCCGCCCGCGGCGGGTACAACTGCTGGTGCTGATCGACCGGGGTCATCGCGAGTTGCCAATCGAAGCCAGCTTTGTGGGCCGGCACGTACAAACGACCGTCCGCGAGATCGTAGAGGTCAAGCTGCAGGAAATCGACGGCGAGGAAAAAGTGATCCTCGTCGAACGCACGGATTAGCCCACCCTTCGCTGCAGCACTCACCCATGACCCCAACCACCGCCATCCCGGAGCTACCTCGCGCCTCGCTTGTTAACAGAGGATCGCTGCTCTCCGTCACCTCGCTGGCAGTTGAGGACGTTTCCGCCATTTTGCGTCTGGCAACGCAGCTCGAAGGCGAGGACCCCCTGAAGCGCGCGCTCCGTCTGGCGCGGCGGCGGGTCGCGCTGCTGTTCTACGAATCCAGTACCCGGACCCGGACTTCGTTTGAGTTGGCGGCCAAGGGTTTAGGGGCGGACACGGCCCTGATCAGTTCGCAATCTTCTTCCATTGAAAAGGGCGAATCGCTCAAAGATACGGGCATCACGCTGCGCGCGCTGGGGGCGGAATGCATTATTCTGCGGCATCTTTCCTCGGGAGCGCCCTACCTTTTGGCCCACGCTACCGGGTTGCCGGTATTGAATGCGGGCGATGGGATGCATGAGCATCCGTCGCAGGCATTACTCGATGTTCGGACGATGCTGGCTAAGCTGGGACGGCGTGAGGATGGGCCGGGCGAGAAGCTGTTGGAGTCGATCACGGTTACGATTGCCGGCGATATCCTACACTCCCGCGTGGCGCGCTCGAACGCGCTGTTGCTTCCCCGGCTGGGAGCTCGCGTGATCCTCTGCGGACCGCCGGCGCTGCTGCCGGAGCTGGCCCAGGAACTTGGGCCGGGCATCACCATCGAGAGAGACTTTGACCGGGCCCTGAAGCAGTCCGAGGTGGTAATGATGCTGCGCATCCAGAAGGAGCGGTTAACGGGCGTGCACATCGATCTCGGAGAATACACGGCCAGATACCAATTGAATGGCGAACGGCTGCAGGGCAGCGGGCCGAAAGCCATTGTGATGCACCCGGGGCCCATGATTCGCGGGCTTGAGATCACGAGCGAGGTGGCCGATGGGCCGCAATCGGTCATTGAGGCGCAGGTGTGCAACGGGGTGGCTATCCGCATGGCATTGATTCATCGGGCACTCGCGCCTCAGCCGGCGGGGAAGCCTGTTGCAAAGCCGAAGAAGCGAGGCACCGCTTGAGCGCGCTGTTGATTCGTGGCGGACGGGTGGTCGATCCGTCTGGCGGGGTGGACGCGAACCGCGACGTGTTGCTGAAGGACGGCCGAGTGGCGGCGATGGAGCCAGCCGGGAAGTTGAATGCTGCCGCCAAGCAAGCTCATGCGGAGATTGTGGAAGCCCAGGGTTTGGTGGTTTCGCCAGGGCTGGTCGATATCCACGTTCATTTGCGAGAACCGGGGCAGGGCTACAAGGAGACGATCGCCACGGGAACGGCGGCAGCGGCAGCGGGCGGGTTTACCACCGTGTGTGCCATGCCGAATACGATTCCGGTGAATGATTCAGTTGAGACCACGCGGTGGATGCAGAGTGGGGAACGCAACCCGAGTGCGCGGGTGTTTCCCATTGCGGCGGCAACCCGGGGCAGCATGGGCGAGGCGCTCACCGAGTACGGGTCGCTGAAGGCAGCAGGGGCAGTTGGGGTCAGCGACGACGGCAAGCCGATTCTGGGCGAGGCGATCATGCACCAGGCGCTGGTGGCGGCGGGCCGCGCCGGCCTGCCGGTGATTCAACATGCCGAAGATACGCGCATGACGGGTGGTTGCTCGATGAATGCCGGGGCACTGGCTTTTCGACTGGGCTTGCGGGGCATGCCGGTGGCGGCTGAAGCCGGTTTGGTGGAGCGGGATATTCGTCTGCTGGGCGAGTTGAAGGGGGCTCGGGCTCATCTGCATGTGGCGCATTTGTCCACGGCTACGGCGCTGGACGCGGTTCGGCGCGCGCGCCGCAATGGCCTGCACGTGACGTGCGAGGTGGCGCCCCATCATTTTGTGCTGACCGAGAACGCGGTGGGTGAGTACGACACAAATGCCAAGATGAATCCGCCCTTGCGCGCAGAGTCGGACCGCAAGGCCATGCTGGAAGGGCTGTTGGACGGCTCGATTGATTGCATTGCGACGGATCACGCTCCCCATGCGGCGCATGAGAAGGAACAGGAGTTCGAGCGGGCGCCGAATGGGATTACCGGGTTGGAATCAGCGCTGGGGTTGACGCTGGATTTGCTGCATCGGAAGCATAAGGTTTCGCTCAGCCGCCTGATTACGCTGTTGAGCACGCAGCCGGCAAATTTGCTCAACTTGAAAGGTCGCGGGAGCCTGGTGGTGGGGGCCTTTGCGGATGTGGTGATTTTTGATCCGGCGGCGGAGTGGGTGTTTCGGTCGGCCGCTTCGAAGTCGAAGTCGCACAATACTCCGTTTGATGGGTGGCCGATGCTGGGCCGGGTGCGGATGACGATTAGTGAAGGACGGATTGTTTACCGGACGGATTGAGAACGATCTCTTTCTGCTGGAAGGTTTTCAAGTGCAATGGAGGGGCTTCGCCCCATCGTTTTCGGCCCATTTATCCGGATTTCCTGCACGGGGCGCCACCGACATCCGCGAGTACGGCTTTCATTAAGGAAAGCCGCATGAAGTTCGCCAACGCCAGCGTGCTCGACAGGAAATCCGGAGTACGCTAGTGCGAACATGGGGCACTCGTCCAGTTTTTAAGTGGTTTTGATTGGGTGGAGGTTATTTTGGCCGGTTGATGAAAACAGGACCCCGCCGGATGCCAGGCCCAGGAACAATCCTAACAAGAAGCGCGGGAGCGGCAGGTTGCCGTGCCAGTGCAGCGTCCCCGTGGCTACGTCTATTAGATTCAGTAGGATGGCGATAGAAAAGAGGCGAGCGGCGATGGGCCTTTCTAACCACCGCAGGGTGGCCAGGGCGACGCCAAAGTAAATGCCGAGGCAGCGCACGCAGACCGCGACGGGGGAGCCTTCCAGCAGGAAACTGCAGGTGGGGTCCTGATGGCAGAGGCGGGAGAAGAAGTCACGGATGAGGAGAGCAGCCAGCGGGTGAGTCCTTGCCACCAGCGGTGCGGCCAGTGGGATCAGGGCTAACGCGAAAATGGCGAGCGGAAGCCGAAGTTTTGCCAATGACTCAGTCCTCTGCAACTAAAGTACTGCATCGGGAAGCTCGGGTTCGGAGTAACTTGGCCCCATGCATGCCACTTCCCCCCCTTTCTGGCGAGTGATCGCCGCGTGCACGATTCTGCTATCGCTTGGCGGCTGCAGCAGCAAGACAACTGCCATCGCCGCCGCTAAAGCGCCGGCACAGATTGCACCTCCCGCACCTCCGCCCGCTCCCGCACCTGAACCCGGGTTAACACTTCCGCGGGGAACCCGGCTACAGGTTCGTTTAAACGAGACCATCGACGTGAAACATGTGCAGTCGGGCGACCGGTTTACCGGGACCCTGGCGGACCCGATCGTCGCAGGCAATACCGTGGCCGTGCCTGCCGGTTCCGAGGTCACAGGAGAAGTTCTGGTGGCCCATCATCGCGGCGTCTTCAAGGGCCGGTCGTTGATGGCGCTGACCTTGACCCGCCTGGACGTGAACGGAACACAATATCGCATCGATACTTCTGACCTGTCACGCAGCAAGAAAGGTAAAGGGCGGCGCAGTGCGGCCTTCATTGGCGGCGGCGCCGGCATGGGGATGTTGATTGGTGGAGTGGCCACCGGTGGTGTCGGCCTGCTGGTCGGTGGCCTGGCCGGCGGCGGCGCTGGCGCCCTGGGCGCGGCCTTTACGGGTAACCGGGACCTTTCCATCCCAGCAGAATCGGTAGTCAGCTTCCGCTTGCAGAACGAACTTACCTTGATGCCCGAAACGCAGGCTGCGCTCGGGCATTGACAACTTGCTCGGCGACCGCCATGGTGATTCAATGGCTACCGGACTGGTTCTGTTCTATGCATTTTTGATTGGCTGCGTTTGCGGCCTGCGCTCGATGACGGCTCCGGCCGTGATTGCCTGGGGAGCCCACCTCGGCTGGCTGCATCTCGACGGTGGGCTGCTCGCTTTCTTCGCTAACAAGATTTCCCTGGTTATCTTTTCCCTGCTCGCCCTCGGCGAGCTGATCGCCGACAAACTCCCTTTTATCCCTGGCCGGACTCAGGCTGGACCGCTGGGCGCCCGTGTCGTTTTCGGCGCCCTGTGCGGTGCGGCTTTGTGCCTTGCTTCCACGATGTCGCCGGTCATGGGGGCGATTCTGGGTGGCATTGGGGGCGTGGCGGGCGCCTTCGCCGGTTATAACTACCGCCGCTTGCTGAGTCGCGGGGCAAAGGTTCCTGACTTCCTGATTGCCCTCCTGGAAGATCTGGTAGCCGTCGGCGGAGGGTTTCTGATCGTCTCTCGCTGGTAAATCCCGGTCTCATCGCGCATCTGCCGGCATCCAAGGTGGGATATGAGTGAGCAGACAGAAAACTTCGACGCCATCGTCATTGGCTCCGGCCAAGGTGGTAATCCCCTGGTCGAGGCGTATGCCTCAGCGGGCAAGAAGACGGCGCTGGTGGAGCGCCAGGATGTGGGGGGTACGTGCATCAATCGTGGCTGCACGCCCACCAAGACCATGGTGGCCAGCGCACGCGTCGCCTACCTGGCGCGGCGCGCTGCCGATTATGGCGTCGAGACCGGCAGCCTTGCCATTGACCTGGGGCGCGTTCGGGAGCGAAAGCGCGCTATCGTCAGAAGCTTTCGCGAAAGCAGAGAAAAACGACTGGCGACGGCGAAGGTGGAGCTCATCCGCGGCGAGGCGTCCTTTACCGGCCTACGGGAGATTCGCGTAGCACTCAACGGCGGAGGAGAGCGGCGGCTGACAGCGCCGCAAATTTTTATCGATACGGGCACGCACAGCGCCACGCCAAACATTGCGGGGATCGATACTGTTCCCCATCTCGATAACGACAGCATCATGGAGCTGGACCGCGTGCCCGAGCACCTTCTGGTTCTCGGTGGCGGCTACATCGGCATCGAGTTCAGCCAGATGTTTCGCCGCTTCGGCAGCCAGGTGACGATCGTTCAGTCAGGACCGCAGCTGCTGACCGGAGAAGACGCGGACGTTGCGGCGGAAGTGCTGAAGATCCTACGCCAGGACGGGATTGAGGTCTTGCTCAACGCGCACACAGAGAAGGTGACGCGGAGTAACGGCGTGATTCGATTGCAACTGGCACCGGGCGGCCCAGTGCCGGCAGTGGAAGGCTCGGAACTGCTGCTGGGCGCCGGCCGGGTGCCTAATACAAAGGCTCTGAACCCGGCAGCAGGTGGCGTTGCCGTGGACGAGAAGGGCTTTATCAAGGCGAACGACCGGCTGGAGACCACGGCACAGGGTGTTTACGCGATTGGCGATGTCAAAGGTGGACCCCAGTTCACCCACATCGCGTATGACGATTATCGGATCTTGCGCGCCAACCTGCTTGAAGGAGGCGACCGCTCGATACGCGACCGGATGGTTCCCTACACCGTTTTCATGGACCCGCAACTGGGCCGAATTGGCATGACGGAGAGCGAGGCAAGAAAGAGCGGGCGCAAGATCCGGGTTGCGCGGATGCCGATGACTTCCGTGGCGCGCGCCCTCGAGGTAGACGAGACGCGCGGCCTGATGAAGGCTGTGGTCGATGCCGAAACAGAAGAGATTCTGGGTGCTACGGTGTTGGGGATTGAGGGCGGCGAGGTGATGACGGTGTTCCAGCTGGCGATGATGGGGCACTTGAAATACCCCGTTCTACGGGATGGAGTGTTTGCGCATCCGACGCTGGCCGAGTCGATTAACAATCTTTTTTTTCATTTCGACGACGGGAAATAGCTGGCTAATGGAGTGCGTCGCTCATAACTTCCGTTTGCCAACCTGTCGGGTGCCACAGTCCCGCAGGGACGACTGACTTGAAAACATATAGGAAGTCGTTAACGAGGCGCTGGCGGACGGCCGTCAATGGGAACACTGGGCAGTTCTTCTACGGCACGGCGCAATTCTAATTCCCATCGCGCATGCATTTGTTCCAGCTCCGGATCGTCAGCCTTGAAGCGGCGGTAACGATCGAAGTCCAGCTTGTCGTTCTCGTAGAGCAGGAGTTCCAGAGGCGGGCCGACGGTCACGTTGGAACGCATGGCGGCGTCGAGCGAAAGCAATGCGTAGGTACCCGCAACCTCCAGGCTGGTGGAGCCGAACTCGATGCCGCGATCGAGGATGGGCCGGCCATACTTGACTTCACCGATTTGCAGATAGGGCGAATCCTCAGTCGCGCTGAGCGGATTGCCCTGGGGATAGATCAGGAAAAGATTGGGTTTTTCGCCCTTGACCTGGCCACCCAGCAGAAGGTGGATATTGAACTTGAAGTCGTCTTTTTCGAGCGCGGCGCGATCGAGTTCAGAGACGCGGCGCACCATTTCCCCGACCGCGCGAGCAGCAGAATACATGGTGTCGGCTTTGGCCAGGCCGTCTCCGGCTTCAAACTCGTCGCGCAGGAGGGTAATGACGGATTGCGTCAGAGAGAGATTTCCGCTCACCAGGATGACAAAGGCACGTTCTCCCGGTTGCAGAAACGTATGCATTTTTTGGCACACATTGACTTGGTCGTAGCCGGCGTTGGTTCGCGAATCGGACGCCATCACTAAACCCTCACTGGTCATAATGCCCAGACAATAAGTCATTCTCAGTCTCCAATTCCAATCTAGAGTATTTTTGCCGGCGTTGCACCCGGCCTGGGAGACAGGGCGAACGCTTTCTGGGGTATAACGATAGAAAGAGGTGTGACCCGATCCGCGTTGTCTGTTAGTTTTTCAGCATCATAATTTTTGCGGCAAGGACCTTGTCGTTCCTGTCGACTTGCCTGGGGGCAACCCTGGGCACTTGACTCTTCAGGGCTAGATCGAGGTACGCAATGCTTATTCGCTTAGGTTATGACATCGGATTTAACGTTCCCGCCCCGGTTACCATCGTCGCGATGCTGCACGTGCATCCCTCACGAGTACCAGATTTGCTGGAGCCCGACGAGCTGAAGCTGGACCCGGCCGTGCCTATTTCCAGCTATATCGATACCTTCGGCAATCGATGCTCGCGATTTGTGGCACCCGCCGGACACATCCGGCTGACGGGTTCTACGCTGATCGAAGACTCCGGCATGGAAGACCCGACCCCACTGGACGCGATGGAGCATCCGGTTTCGGAGTTGCCCAACGAGACCCTCATCTACCTGCTCAACAGCCGCTATTGCGAGGTCGATCGGCTGTCGAACATCGCGGTTGAGTTGTTTGGCAACGTAGCCCCAGGGTGGAACCGGGTGCAGGCCATCTGCAATTGGGTTTACAGCAAAGTGTCGTTTGGCTATCAACACGCCCGTTCCACTAAGACGGCGCTCGATGTGTTCACCGAGCGGGTGGGCGTCTGCCGCGACTTTCAGCACCTGGCAGTTACCTTTTGCCGCGCGGTCAACATTCCAGCACGTTACGTGACCGGATACCTGGGGGACATCGGTATCCCTCCGACCTATACGCCGATGGACTTCAGTGCCTGGTTTGAGGTCTACCTGGCCAACCGCTGGTGGACGGTGGACGCACGACATAACCATCCCCGGATCGGCCGGGTTTTGATGGCGGTGGGGCGAGACGCTTCAGACGTGGCCATCACGACTTCGTTTGGAATCGCCGGCCTCACCAACTTCGATGTCATCAGCGACGAGGTCCCTACGGACGCCCTGTCCAGCTACAAGAAGTAGAGAGGCTTAATGGAATTAGCTCGACCCAGCACGTTTGCCAATCCGCTCCTGAAGGACTACGTCCTCGACAATACGTACGATGAGATGTTTTCTCAAGACGGGGTCGTGAGGCCCCATTATGCGGGCGTGCTGGAGACATTTTTGAACCTTCCGCAAGAGGAAATCGCGCGCCGCAAACGCTCGGTTGACCTGTCTTTTCTTACCCAGGGCATCACCTTCAATGTGTATGGCAGTGGTGAGGGGACGGAACGTATTTTTCCTTATGACTTGCTACCACGGGTGATCACCGGTGCGGAGTGGCGGCACATTGAAAAAGGCCTTACCCAGCGCATCACCGCGCTCAATCTCTTTCTGCACGATGTTTACAACGAAGGCAAGATTCTCAATGACGGGCACGTGCCGCGGGAGATTGTTTATAGCTGCCGCCAGTTCCGCAGAGAAATGCGCGGCCTGCAGGTGCCGCGCAATGTATACATCACCGTCACGGGCACCGATCTTCTGCGTCTGAGTAACGGCGAATTCGTGGTGCTCGAAGATAATTTGCGCGTGCCCAGCGGAGTTTCGTACATGCTGACCAGCCGCCGGGTGATGAAGCGCACATTTCCTGCTTTGTTCCGAGATTACGGGGTACAGCCGATTGAGCATTACACGCAGTTGCTTTTGAGCACGCTGCGGTCGCTGGCTCCGGAGGGGCGACACGATCCTTCGATTGTGTTGCTGACGCCGGGGGTGTACAACTCCGCCTACTTTGAGCACACGTATCTGGCCAGGCAGATGGGTATCGAATTGGTCGAAGGGCGCGACCTGGTGATCCACGACAACGTGGTGTACATGCGCACCACGGCCGGCTTGAAGCGAGTGGATGTGATCTATCGCAGGGTGGACGACGACTTCATCGATCCGCTGGCATTTCGGTCTGACTCGATTCTTGGGGTGGCTGGTTTATTCAACGCTTACCGCGCCGGCAATGTGACGCTGGCGAATGCGTTCGGCACCGGCATCGCCGATGACAAAGCCGTGTACGCCTACGTGCCGGCGATCATTCGCTACTACCTGGGCGAGGAACCGATTCTAAATAACGTCGAGACCTACCTCATGACCGACCCCAAACAGCGCAAGTACTGTTGCGAGAATCTCGACAAGCTGGTGGTGAAGGCGGTGGGCGAGTCTGGCGGCTACGGCATGTTGATCGGGCCGCACAGCACTGCGGAACAGCGCGAGGAGTTCAAGCGGGCGATCGAGGCCAACCCGCGCAACTATATTGCCCAGCCAACGCTCGATTTTTCACGCGCCGGCTGTTTAACGGAGAATGGGATCGAACCGAGGCACGTGGACCTGCGACCATACATTTTGTATGGCGATAAGGTGCGCATTGTTCCCGGCGGCCTGACCCGGGTTGCGTTGCGCAGGGGCTCGCTGGTAGTGAACTCGTCTCAGGGCGGGGGCAGTAAGGACACCTGGGTTTTGAACGACTAGAGGACACATGCTATCTCGCGTGGCAGACAGTCTTTATTGGATGAGCCGCTATCTGGAGCGCGCCGAGCATACGGTGCGGATGCTGGATGTGAACATGGGGTTGATGCTGGACAAGTCCAGCACCAGCGCCGAGGGCCGATGGAAGCGGGTGCTGGCGGCTCTAGGCAATCCACAAGGGGTTCGCTGGGAGAACGACTACTACCAGTTGGTTCACTCGCTGACGTTCGACGCCGATATCCCTGCTTCGGTCACTTCGTGCCTGATCGAAGCGCGGGAGAATGCGCGCCAGGTACGTGATGAGATCAGCTCCGAGCAGTGGCAGCAACTGAACCGCATGTACCACTGGGTGATTCAACCACACTCGGAGTTTGGCTTGAATACCCGGCTGGCCGATTTTCTTCCCGCGGTGATTGATGGGCTCCATCTGTTTCAAGGTGTGACGGATACCACCATGAGCCATGGAGAGGAGTGGCAGTTTATCCAATTGGGGCGTTACCTGGAACGTGCGTCGGCTATCGCCAATCTGCTTGACTTGTATCAGCCGGAGCTTCTGGGTGAACCAGATCTAGGAGCGGAAGGCCGCCACTACCAGGAGTGGGTTGGGCTTTTGCGCTGTTGCACGGCCTTCGAGGCGTACTGCAAGGTTTATACCGCAGACCTGACGGCGGAGTGGATTCTGGAATTCCTGTTGCTGAACCCGCAGTTCCCCCACTCGCTGCGGTATTCGATTGATTCCCTGCGCCAGGCGCTGGTGGCGGTGCGGCAGTCGAGCGGGAGGCAGCCCGTAGATGACCTTTCGCGCGTTTCGGGGAAGCTGCAGGCGTCGCTTTGCTTTGTGGAGGTTTCAGACATTCTGGCCCAGGATGCCGGCGCGTATCTGCATAACATTCTGCAGCAGTGCCGGCAAACGCATGATTTGATTTACCGGTTTTATATTCAGTATTCGGTGGAAGCGGCGTTGGCTATGTAAGGGCGTTTGCTTCTTGGCCGAGGGGTACCGCAGATCACTCCACTTCGGCCGGGATGACAAAGCTAACGGGGGTGCTTCGGTTGAGATTGGTTGCTGGTTGAGTGGAAAGCAGATCCCTCCAGTTGTTCGGACGGGCTGAGAGATTTAGTTGGGTGAGCGATGGATTTTTATCAGATACGGCATTTGACGAAGTTTCATTATGCGGACCTGGTGAGCGAGAGCCTGATGGAGGCACGGATGCACCCGCGCAGCGACAACAACCAACGCTGCCTCTCGTTCTCCCTGTCGGTGAGCCCGCGTTGCCGCGTCTTCTCTTATCGCGATCACCTGGGAAATAACGTGCATCACTTTGATATTCCCGGAGAACACTCGCAGTTGGTGATGGTGGCGGAAGCTCTGGTAGAACAACAGCCCATGCCCGAGATTCCGCAGACACTGCGGCCGGGTGCGTGGGGCGAACTGGACTCGCTGATTACCCTGGGCGATTTCTCAGAGATGCTGCTGCCCAGCGAGTTTGCCAAGCCGTCGCCGGCGCTGCTCGATTTGGCGAAACTGCTGGACGTGCGCCGGCGCGACGATCCCCTGGTGCTGCTGCGGCAGTTGAATGCCTCGCTCTACCACTGGTTCGACTACACGCCGCGCAGCACGCACGTGAACTCTCCTATCGACGAAGCGCTGGCAACCAGAAAGGGCGTATGCCAGGACTTTGCCCACACCATGATTGCTCTGGTGCGGCATGTGGGCATCCCCTGCCGCTACGTGAGCGGCTATCTCTATCACGGAGAGGACAACGTCGACCGCACCACTTCCGACTCCACGCACGCCTGGGTGGAGGCCTTTTTGCCCCAGGTGGGTTGGGTGGGATTCGACCCGACCAACAATCTGCTGGTGCAGAACCGATACATACGCACCGCCCTAGGCAGGGATTATGCGGATGTACCGCCGACGCGCGGCACCTACCGCGGCAGCAAAGATAGCCAGCTCTACGTAGCCGTGAAAGTGTCGAAGTATGTCGATTTGCCACCGATGGATCGCGATATGCCAGTTCCTGAAGATTGGTCTATTCTGGTGGAGCGCGCGCAAGAGCCCCCGGTTCCTCCAGCGCAGTTATTACACTTGCAACAAATGCAACAGCAACAGCAGTAAACTTGCCAGTTTGGGTTGTGGCCTTGTCCAAACGTAACCTCCATGTTTCTTTCCCGCCTATCCACGGACAGCTGGGATGGCGTACCTTGGTTGACTGATGGAACAGGCTTATTTTTGCCGCGCATACGTTGGACAAGACGTTCAGGCAAATGTGACCGCGCGTTCGCTCAGAGAAGCCGAGTTGGAGATCACACGCATGATCCGTGGCGGAGCGATGAGGGCCCACGCGGTCGAGCACGGCAAGCCTGACCAAGAGCCGGTGCTGGTGGCCAGCGCTTATGGGGATACGGCAGATGCGGAAATCTGGCGTTATCTCCGGTACCCTGCCGGAGCCGAGTTTGACCGGTGGCAGGCTGCTTACCATTCCAAGACCAAGATTCTGGACGAACGCTGGGTGGTGATTGAACTCTGCTCGAATGGGATCAAGGAATATGGCGCCTTCGGGAAGGCGGTTCGGGCTATTTGGGGCACTGCTGCGAACTGACCAGTTTAACCCTTACGCAAGCAAATCAGGTGGGTGGCCCAGGTCTCGCTTTTGAGACTTGGGGCGCGGCATGCAGAAATCCCAGGTCTCAAAAGCGAGACCTGGGCCACCCACCTGCAAGAGTCGAAGATCGAGCAACGCTCCATTTAGCTCGCGCGGTTGCGCTTGACGGGAAGTGCTTGAATCTCTAAGGTCAGGAGCGCGGGAAAACGTTTGCAGGCGTCGTCTGATATTTTGTCTCAAGGTCGCTCATGCCCAATGCCAAAGAGCTTAAACAAGAAGTGCTCGAGGCCAACCTGGAATTGGTTCGCCAGGGATTGGTCCTTTTCACTTTTGGGAATGCCAGCGGTATCGACCGCCAGCTGGGCCTGGTGGTCATCAAGCCCAGCGGTGTGGATTACGGCGCCCTGACCGCAGCCGATATGGTGGTTACCGATATGGAAGGAAAAGTGGTCGACGGGCAACTGCGGCCATCCTCTGATCTGGCCACGCATCTTCTTCTTTATAAAGAGTTTCCCGGCATCGGCGGGGTGGTTCACACCCATTCCGAGTATGCCACCGCATGGGCCCAGGCCGGGCTTGAGATTCCGGCGTACGGAACCACCCATGCGGATTATTTTTATGGCCCGGTGCCCGTGACCGAGGAGCTGACCGCGGAGGAGATTGGTGGAGACTATGTTCGCAACACCGGGGTGGCGATTAAGCGGCGCTTCGCGGGGCTCGATCCGCATGCGATTCCGGCGGTGCTGGTGGCCGGCCATGCGCCTTTCTGCTGGGGAAAGACGCCGATGGATGCTGCTCACCATGCCGCGGTGCTGGAAACCGTAGCCCGCATGGCCTATTACACCTCGACTTTGCGGCATAACTGCGCCGGCGTATCGCAGGCGCTGCTGGATCGACATTATTTTCGCAAGCACGGCGCCAACGCCACCTATGGACAGGAGAAATGATGCACCCCAACGAAAGGCACGCTGACCTATGGTGACCAACCTGGCAATGGCTTTGGTTTCAACCCAGCTCGCGCGGCTGAACTGGATCGATGTGCTGGTGATCGCGATTTACTTCGTGATCGTGATGTTCATCGGTTTTTACTTGCGCGGCTCCTCGAACACCAGCGAAGAGTTTTTCATGGCGGGGCGCGAAATGACCGCGTGGATCGCCGGCCTGAGCTTCGTCTCCGCCAACCTGGGTTCGCTGGAACTGATGGGCTGGGCCGGTTCGACCTACCAGTACGGCATTCTGGCGATGCATTGGTACTGGATCGGCGCCATCCCGGCGATGCTCTTCCTGGGCATCGTGATGATGCCCTTTTATTACATTTCGAAGACCCACTCGGTACCCGGATATCTGAAGCTTCGTTACGGTGACGGGGCACGGGCTCTCTCCGCGGTCAGCTTCGCGTTCATGACCATTCTCATGAGCGGGATCAATATGTATTCGATGGCCATCGTGATGAAAGTGGTGCTGGGCTGGGACCTGAACTTCAGCATCTGGGTATCGTCCGTCACGGTGGCCGTGTATGTCGCGCTGGGCGGGCTGAAGTCGGCAATTTACAACGAGATTCTCCAATTCATTTTGATCTGGGTGGGGGCCCTTCTGGTGCCGATTCTGGGCCTCATCGAGGTGGGCGGCTGGAGCAACCTGCGGCAACAGATCGCGACCAACCTGGGCCGCTCCGACTATGTGCACCTGTGGTCGACGCTGGGCCACTTCAATACCAATCCGATGGGCGTGAACTGGTTCGGGATCGTGTTTGGTTTGGGATTTGTGGTGAGCTTTGGTTATTGGACGACGGATTTCCTGGTAGTGCAGCGCGTGCTTTCAGCAGACAGCATTCGTTCGGCACGCATGGCTCCGGTGATCGGCGCGGCGTTCAAGATGGCCGTGCCCTTTATCGTGATTCTGCCCGGCCTGCTGGCGCTTTCGGTATTGCCGTATCACCTGGTAGCGCAGGATGTAGCGGTCAGGACGGGCCAGCATAGCTTCAACGAAGTTCTACCCCTGATGCTGGTGCGCTATTGCGGGCCGGGCCTGCTGGGGTTGGGCGTGACGGCTTTGATTGCCGGCTTCATGTCTGGCATGGCAGGTAACGTAAGCGCCTTCTCGACCGTTTGGACCTATGACATATACGGGGCCTTTCTCAACAAGAAGGCTACCGACAAGCACTATGTCGCCATGGGCCGCTGGAGCACCCTGATCGGGGTGCTGATCTCGGTGGGCACTGCGTACCTGGTGCAGCACGCGGCCAGCATCATGGACTACGTACAGCAGCTGTTCAGCTTTTTCATCGCGCCGCTGTTCGGGACGGTGATTCTGGGCATGCTGTGGAAGCGCGCAACCAAGGAAGCGGGTTTCTGGGGGCTGCTGGCGGGTACAGGGACTTCGATCGGCTTATGGCTCTGGGTGCAGCATGATCCGTCTGCGCTGCGTTACGTTGCCATGTCTCCCGATGCCAAAGACATGGCGGAGAACGTCTATCGCGCGATGTGGGCATGGCTGGCTTGCGTATTGGTCACCGTGGTAGTTAGCTACATGACCAAGGCGCGGCCGGTGGCGGAGTTGGAGGGGCTGGTTTATGGGGCTTCCGCGCTGCCCAAAGAACACGATGATCATTGGTACCAAAAGCCGATTATCTGGGCGGGGATGGTGACGGTCGCCTTCATCATTCTCAACATCATTTTCTGGTAAGGAGCCGGCAATGAAAGAGTCCTTCTCCATTTGGTGGTTCGCCGGCGTGCTGCTGCTGGCGTATGGCGTAGTCATTTTATCGACCGGTTTGTGGGAACTGGGACATCCTCTCCCGAATCCCCCGGTGCTGAGCAATCTTCACGCGCCGATCTGGTGGGGCGCCCTGCTTACGATTGCCGGCCTCGGATATGTAATCGGCTTTCGTCCCCGACCTGCAACGAAAAAGAAAAGGAAATAGGGAATGGCAAAACAAATGACGTTTGGAGTGATTGTCGGGAACCGTGGTTTTTTTCCCGATCACCTGGCTAAGACGGGCCGCGAAGAGATTCTTAGGGTGTTAGCTGCGGATGGTATTCGCACCATCGCGCTGGGGACGGACGAATCAAAGTTCGGCGCGGTGGAGACGCCGACGGAGGCACGGCTGTGCGGTGACCTGTTCCGCAAGCATCGCGATGAAATTGATGGTGTGATCGTTACCCTTCCTAATTTTGGGGAGGAGCGTGGGATTGTTGACGCCCTGCGGCTGTCTACTTTGAAGGTTCCAGTGCTGGTACAGGCGACCCCCGACCGGGCGGCGGACATGAAGATCTCTCACCGACGCGATAGTTTTTGCGGGAAGATGTCGGCCTGCAACAACATGATGCAGTACGGAATTCCTTATTCGTTGACGGCACAGCATACGGTGCAGCCGGATTCCGATGCTTTCCGCAAAGACCTGGCGTGGTTTTCTTCGATCTGCCGGGTGGTGCGCGGATTTACCAATCTTCGCGTGGGCGCGATTGGCGCCCGGCCGGCGGCGTTCAATACGGTTCGCTACAGCGAGAAGCTTTTGGAACGTAGCGGGATTTCAGTCGATACGCTGGATCTATCGGAAGTGCTGGGGCGGATTGAACGGCTCAAAGACAACGACGATTCTGTTCAGCTGAAACTGGCGGCAATCCAGAAGTATGTTTCGACCAATAGCATTCCGGTTGCCGCTTTGATCAAGATGAGCAAGCTGGGCGTGGTGATTGAGCAGTGGATGCAACAGACGTATTGCACCGTGAGCGCCATCCAATGCTGGACATCACTTGAAGAATACTTCGGCGTGGTGCCCTGCACGGTGATGAGCATGATGAGCGAGAATTTGTTTCCCAGTGCGTGCGAGGTGGATATCTGCGGCACCATCAGCATGCATGCGCTGGCGCTCGCTTCCGAGACCCCGAGCGCCCTGCTGGATTGGAACAACAATTACGGGACTGATCCGGATAAATGTGTTTGCTTCCACTGCTCGAACTTGCCCAAGCATTTCTTTAACGACGTCATCATGGATTTTCAGGCGATCATTGCAGGCACGGTGGGTAAGGAGAATACGTTTGGCACCTGCGTGGGCCGAGTGAAGGCCGGGGCGATGACTTACGTGCGGTTCTCTACCGATGACTTTCATGGGAAGATTCGCGGATACGTTGGCCAGGGCGAGTTTACCAATGATCCGCTGGAGACATTTGGGGGCGCGGGCGTGGTGAAAATTCCACGGTTACAGAAATTGCTACGGCATATTTGCGAGCAGGGCTTTGAGCATCATGTCGCGGCCAATTTCTCACAGGTTGGCAGTGCTGTGCAGGAAGCGGCTACCCGCTATCTGGGGTGGAGCATGTATAACCACGATGTCGAGCAGGCCTAGCGATGGCGATCGTCGCGGGGGTTGATTTCGGCACGCTCAGTGTGCGGGTGACGCTTTTCGACAGTAGCCGCTCCGGCTCGGTGAAAGGTGGACTGGCTACTGCGTCAGCCAATTATCCGCTGCACCGTAAGCGGGAAGATCCGGATTTCGCCACGCAATCGCATCAGGATCAGATGGATGCGCTGGTGAGCGCGATGCGTGCGGTGCTGGTCAAGGCTGGCGTGGCGGGCGAGTCGGTGGAAGCAATCGCGCTCGATACCACGGGATCGAGCGTGGTTCCGGTGGACGCGGCGCTGCAGCCGCTGGACGAGTACTACCTGTGGTGCGACCATCGCGCCAAGCGCGAAGCGCAGCAGATTACGGAGCGAGCGCACAGCGAACACCTGGAAGCAATTGAGTGGTGTGGGGGCGTCTACTCGCACGAGTGGGGCTTTGCCAAGCTGCTGCACTGGCTGCGTCATAACCCAGAGAAGCGGGAGCGGTTGGCGAGCGCTTTTGAGCACTGCGATATGGTCGCAGCTACGCTCTGCGGGATTACTGACCCCAGGCTGGTAAAGCGCAGCATCTGTGCCATGGGCCATAAGTGGATGTGGAACGCGAAGTGGGATGGCCTGCCGTCACAGGAGTTTCTCTCGAGTGTCGATCCGCTGTTTGATGGTATCCGCGAGAAGCTTGCCGGGGAGTATCACACCTCAGAGACACTGGCCGGGCATCTTGCTCCGGAGTGGGCAGAGAAGATGGGCCTGCGCGCGGGCATTCCGATCCCGGTGGGCGCCTTCGATGCGCATTGGGATGCGATCGGCGCGGGATGTAAGGAAGGCGACGTGGTGAACGTCGTCGGCACGTCGACGTGCATCATTGCCATGCAACAGGCAGCGAAGCTCATACCCGGCGTGTGTGGCGTGGTACCGGGGAGCGTGCATCCTGGCTATACCGGGATTGAGGCGGGCTTGTCGGCCACGGGCGACATCTTTGAAGCGATTGCGCGGCGCGTTGGGGTCAAGGTCGCAGAGCTGAGCGTGGGGCTCGAAAGCTATAAACCTGGGCAAACGGGCTTGCTGCGACTGAGCTGGGACAACGGGGACCGCACGATCCTGGTGAATCCGGAGCTGGGGGGCATCACGTTGGGCTGGAATCTTGTGAACACCGCACAGGATGAGCTATTCGCAGCCATTGAAGGAACGGCATTTCACACCCGCATCATTCTGGAGCGCCTGGCCGAATACGGAGTGCCGGTGGAGCGCGTCATCAACGGGGGCGGCGTTCCACAAAACAACGCTGTGCTCAACCAGGTTTACGCCAATGTTCTGGGCAAGCCGGTTTTGGTGCCGAATGGAATACCCACGAGCCTCGGTTCGGGCATCTTCGCGCTGCTGGCGGCTGGGGCCTTTCAATCGATCGAAGAAGCCCAGGAGAAAATGTGTCTCGACTATAAGACGTACCAGCCCGAGGCGGGAGCGGTGAAAGTGTATGAGGAGCTTTACCGGCTTTACCGAAAAGTCTATCTGGCTTTCGGCAAGCCGGCTGGCCCGGCCATCGAGTTAGGCGATGTGCTGCCGAAGCTGATTGCGATCAGGTCTTCCGCGGCCGGTGGATGAGATTACTGCGGTTTGAAAACCAATATCTTCGCAGTTGTGCTGCCGAGATGGGGTACGCTCACGAAGAGACGATCGAGCGCGGGGGAGTAGAGCGCCGTCTTCGCCATCACCGCCGTATCGACAGGTTCCAGAGCCCGGTAGCTTCCGTCCATCTGGCGCTCGTAGGTGAACACCTCACCTACTCCGGCAGAGGCGTAGATCCTGCGCCTTTGAGGATCGTAGAACATCGAATCGACCCAGCCTCCGATCGGCAGGCGATCCAACTCCTTGCCGGTGGTTGTATCGACGACCACGATGCTTCCACGCACGTCAGTATCTCGGCAGCCGACATAGAGCAGATGGTGCTCTGGATCGAGCGCGAAAGCCATGTTCTTTTTGGCCCGGGTAAGCGGCCACGTGGCAATGACCGACCGCTTTTGCATATCAATGACGGCGATGCTGCTGCTTTCAGGAAGATTGATATAGATCCGGTTGGCGGCATGATCGATCACCATTGCTTCGAGGCCTGGGGAGTCGACCCGGATGTCGGCGACTTTCTCTTCACGCGTGGTGTCGATGATGGAAACGAAAGTGTATTCCTTGCCCGCAGCATCCCCTCCGTTACTGACATAAAGGTCGCCGCTTTGCTCGTCATAGCCGATACCATCGGCATCGAGCTCGAGCTTGATGGATTTCAGCTCACCATAGGTAGTGGCATCGAAGATCCGTAATGAACCAACGCCGCCGTCGGTAACGAAGAGGCGGTTTTTATCCGCGCGGTAAAGAATTGCATGAGGGTTACCGAAGCCGGTAATGGTGTGCAGCACTTTGCCGTCTTTGAGGTTTAGCACGTCGACCGCCTTATTGGCCTGCGGCGTGGTGAAGAGCCGTTGCCCCGGAACGTCGACCGCCATGTGGTCACTGTACGGACCAGCAGGTACCTCAGGCATTTCAATCGTCTGTACCAGAACTAACGGGGGCTGCTGCGCGAGGGCGAAGGATCCACTGCAAAAGCAGAGTGCAAGCAAATAGCGGAGACAAAGATTCATGGAAATTCCTATTCAACTGCGGCGCAGTTCTCGTGCGCCGCAATTAGGTTTGGGAAACGACAAAGGCTCCAGGTCTTGTTCTATGCCCGAGGATCGCGAAGTCCCCCCTCGGTCCTAACCACAAAAGGTGGGTGGCACGGAGGGGGGACCTTGAATAAACGGCTCTATGGGTTGACGCATGAACTAGTAAGGCTCGTAGAGCGAAGGGTGGTTATCGATATCGACCTCGGTCCAGCTCTCATCCCAATGATCGACGGTAAGGGACCAACGGGCTTTCTCGCCTTTTACATATTCGTCGATGTCAGGGAACAGTTTGCGAATGAGTTGGCTCCGTGAGTACTCAGCCTTGGGCCGTTTCTCTGCAGGCGGAGCGACGATCATGATCGCGAAATCCCAGGATGGGCTCAGTTGATGAACCGCCCTGGTGTAAACCGTCTCGCTTATGACGTATCCGTGTGCCTTCTGATATTGCATGATGGGAAAGTGGTATTTTTTGTACAACGCCAGCCACTCATCCTGCTTGCCTGGTGGCACCTTATAGAAATCGACGGACACGGTGTTCTTACCGTCGCCCGCCCCGATGGTTGCCTGCGCACGAGCCTGCAGGTTGGTTACCACGCCCAGGCACACGCTCCAGGCCATGAGCCATAGGACACACTTACGCACTTTTATAGACATATCGCAGTTCTCCTTAGTCGAAGCATCGTTTGCATCAAAATAGAATCTTCAGGCCGAATTGTATTTGTCGCGAGGTGGTCTGGGTTTGGTCAACAACGCCTGCGCCGTCAGCCGGCGAGCCGTCCTGATTGAAGATCGTATTGTTGTCGAGCGGTGAGGCGAAGTTGCTCTTGTTGAGAATGTTGAAGAACTCGGCGCGAAACTGCACGCTGCCACTTTCGACGCCCGGGAGCTTGGAGTTTTTCACGAGAGAGAAGTCGAGGTTTGAGAGGCCAGGACCGGAGAGTTCATTGCGGCCTCCGTTTCCTAGCCGGATGATCTGCTGCTGCGGCCCATTCGAAGTCTGAACCGTCTGCACCGGCGCAGAGAAGCATTGCAATTTGATGTAATTGTTTGGCTGGCCAGGATTCACCAGCGAGTTACACCCTGGATTCTTGACACGGTCTGGATAATCCCATGGATCCGTGCTGTTCATGCCTAACGGGTCGCCGGCGATCAGAACGGAGAAAGGCGCGCCGCTGGCTGCTTGATAGATGGTTCCAGCCTGCCAGCCGTTCGCCGACCAGCGGAGGGCCGCCGGTCCCTGCTTCATCTCGGGAGTGTCATAGAGGATGCTGATGACTCCGTCCTGGCTCAGGTTGAAGTCGGAGAGGCCACGCCTGGTTCTGGGATCGAACCACAGCGGGAGACTCGAGGGGGAATTGGCAAATTGGTCGCCGGCGATGGACGAAGACCCGGTATCAATGCTGCGCTGCCAAGTATAGGATCCGCGCATTTGCAGCCCGTGCGTCAAGCGTTGCTCAAACCCAACCTGGAGACTGTGGTAGTAGGAATCAGCGTCATACGCGGTACGGTTGATGTCGCCAACGTTGGGATTCAGCACCGTGCCGCTCTGATAGTTATCTCCCGAAGGCCAGATGTAGCCCGCAGGCGTGCTTGTGGGCAGCACGATATTGGCATCGTCGGTGTGGTAGGGCAGGTGCACGCCGCGCGACCCTACATAGGCCATGGTAAGGACCGCGTTCTTCGAGAGCTCCTGTTGCACGGTCAGGTTCCAGTTGTAGGTAAAGCTGCGGGGCGGGTGGGGGTCGAAATAAGAGACTCGTTCGCTGACGAGTGGACCCGAGGCAACGGCGGCGACTGCCAGGTTATAAGCTCCGGTGGGAAAGGTTCCCGCGCCGGGATGGACCAGAGTGGGCGCAACGGTGAAGGGCGCCGAACCTGCGGAGCTGATCAGATAAAGGTAAGGCAGAGGTAAGACATCGTAGAGACCGAAGCCGGCGCGGACCGCGGTCTTGCCGTTTCCATAGGGATCCCAGGAGAAGCCGACACGGGGGGAAAAATCCTTAAGGGTCGGGTTGTTGAAATAGGGATTGCCGATGTGAATTTGAGCGTCCGTCATGTTACGAAGAGTCGCCAGCCGCCCGTGCACTTCCGTCGGTACGGTGACCATCTCATAGCGTAGACCGTAGTTCAGGGTCAGGTTATGCAGGATCCGCCAGTCATCTTGCGCGTAGCCGCCGAAGAGAGACTGGCGGATGCCACGCTCGCTCTCTCCACTGGGCAACTGAACCCCATAGACGAGAGGATTGTTGGTCAGGAAATCCTGCACGCTGGCGTAGACAAAGCGTCCGTTTTCGGTGAAGCGCATGAAGTTATTCGACTGCATGCGTTCCACCGCAAACCCAAATTTGTAAGTGTGGTTGCCGTGAGTAAGAAAGGCATCGTCATAGAACTGGAAAGAATTCCAGCCAATAACGAAGTTTGGAAAACCGCCCACGCCGCCATAGAAGTTGCTCCACGTCGGGATGATCAGAAATGGTGCGGGGCGGCCGGGCACCGAGCCCAGGGCATTATCGCCGGCCAGAGGATTGATGGGATCCGCGGTATTTGAAATGGCGTGATTGCGGCTAAATCCGAATCGCAGCGTGTTGAGGAGGGCAGGGCTGAAGGTATGCGTCTCTTCGATGCTGGCGAAGGTGCGCGCATCCTGATTGACGAAATGCAGGTTGTTTAACGAATCCGGTTCCGTGAGGTCGGTGGTGTCGTAAAGAAATGTACCTGACAACGCATCCTTGTCAGAGAAGTGGTGATCGATCTTGCCGGTGTAAAAATTCTCGTTGCCGATCTGGTTGGTCGCCACCCGATAGTTACCAACGTCGCCTGAGGGATCTAAACCGGCATTGGGCAGCGGCCAGAACTGGAGAAAGGGATTGACGGCAGGATCCACGGTGATATTACCGGTGGAAAGTTGCCCGATGCGCGCGGCAGCCGAGGGAACCCGATCCACCTGTGAGACGCCCAGCGCCTGCCTGAGGCCTTCGTAATTGAAGAAGAAGAAGGTCTTGTCGTGAATGATTGGTCCGCCAACGGATGCGCCAAACTGGTTACGGCGGAAAGGCGCGATTGTGGGGCCGTCGAAGTAGTTTCTTGCGTCGAGGGCGCTATTACGGATGAACTCATACGCGCTGCCATGGAAGGTATTGCTACCCGACCGGGTGATCGCATTGATCACACCACCCGAGGTCTTGCCGTACTCCGCGGAGTAGTTGGTCGTGATGACAGAAAACTCCTGTACTGCATCCACGCCGGTGATGGTGCCCAGCACGCCACCCGGCGCTCCGTTGGTGTAGTCATTGAAACTGACTCCGTCGAGGCGGTAATTATTCTGTTGCGGCCGCGTTCCCGAGATACTCATCTGGTTGCCGAAGCCGCGGAGCACACGGTTTACATCTGAGGTACCGGCACTGCCGATGGTCGACTGATTACGCACTGCGTTTGCGCCCGGCTGCAGGGTAATCAGCTGCGACCAGTCGCGACCATTCAAAGGAAGCTGCCGCATGGTAAGGCTGTCGACTACTTCGCTAATGGAGGAGGTGGTGAGGTCAATCTCAGCAGCCGCTGCGCCGACGTTTACCTCTTCGGTCGTGCCTCCCACTTTGAGAGTGAGGTTCGCCGTAAGGTTTGCCCCGACGGTGAGGATCAGATTGTTCGCGACCGCACGCGAGAAGCCGGATGCGGTTACGACCAGCGAGTAGAGCGAGGGGTGAAGATCAGGAACGGTGTAGAAGCCCGCGGAATTGGTCGTCACCGAGTGGACGATGCCGGTGGCGATTTCGGTGACGGATGCTTGCGCCCCTGGGACCGCAGCGCCAGAAGGATCGGAAATGACTCCCTGGATCGTGCCCCCGGCGACCTGCGCACGGAGAGATGTCGGCATGCCGGAGCAAAATAACAATGCAACGGCAACGCCAAGATAGAGCGGCAGTTTCGAGAACTGGATATGCACCATCGTTTCCTCCCTTAGATGAGTAGGTTTGTGCCTCGCCCGCGGGCGCGAAAACGATCGCGTCGAAGCGGGGAAGGACTAAGAACGAAAAATTGCGAATGAAGGCCCTTATTGAATTTGGCGACCGAGTGGCCCGAGAGCTGGATCGTTACTACGCTTCTTGTCTTTGTTGCCCGGCAAATACTTCGGCAACAGGAGCCCGCTTGTACTTTGCTAAGAATCCGCCCAGGAGACGAGGTGCGGAGACAAGATGCACTCCACATACCGACGCCGCGCGATTGGCGATCGATACCAGGGAGTCCACAACAAAATCGAGATGACGCGCAGAGTACACGCGGCTGGGAATCGCGAGACGCAGTAACTCCATATGCCGAAAGCGGGCCGGTCCGCGCGATGGAGTTAACACGATGCGCGTGGAACGGATACCACTCTCCTCATAGAGTTCGACGGCCAGGGCTTGCCCGGGGTTTTCGTCCGGGCCAAGATGTGCCAGCAAGCGGGTTGCGTCCACGTAAACGGCGTGGCCTCCCGCGGGGCACAGCACCGGTATCGATCGCTGCCGCAGGCCGTCGAAGAGATGCTGCGTGGTCTGCATGCGATAGCGCAGGTAGTCGTCGTCAAGGCCTTCCATCAAGCCAACGGCGATCATCTCCATATCGCGTCCCGTCATCCCGCCATAAGTAATGAAACCTTCCCTCAACACCAATCGCTCTCTGGCCGCGGAAGCAAGTTCCGGCGAACGAGTTGCCAGAAATCCGCCTATCTGCGCAAGCGCGTCTTTCTTGGCGGATAAGAAGCAACCGTCTGCGTAGGAAAACATCTCGCGCACGATACTCCTGATCGATCGTTCCTGGTAGCCAGGCTCCCCAGCCTGAATGAACCATGCATTCTGCGCGAAACGGCACGCGTCCAGATAGAGCGGCTTGTTGTAGCGTGCAGCGATCTCACGCGTCTGGCGGATGTTTGCCATCGAGACCGGTTGGTCTCCGCAGAGGTTATTGGTGACGGTGAGCAGGACCAGCGGAACGCGGGCCCCCTCGGGACTGCTCAATAGATTTTCGAGTTCCCGACAGTCGATGTTGCCCTTGAAGTCACAGGGCTCTTCGAAATTCCAAAAGCTATGGGTCGGCAGATCCCATGGTTCCACTCCGAAGTCGAGGCAATTGGCACGCGTGGTCTCGAAGTGCGTGTTGGAAGGAACGACCGAGCCGGGACCGGCCAGGCACTCGATCAACAGCCGCTCTGCAGCTCTACCCTGATGCGTCGGAATGATTTCTTCGAAGCCAAATACCTCGCGAATGACGGACGCGAAGTGACGATAGCTTGCGCTGCCTGCGTAGGATTCATCGCCACGCATCATGGCAGCCATTTGATTGCCGCTCACCGCGCCGGTCCCGCTATCTGTCAACAGATCGACGCTCACGGAATCGGCGTCGATCTGGTACAGATTGAGATCGGCATTCATCAGCAGCATCCCTCGCTGTGCTCGCGTAGTTTGGCGAATGGGTTCGACCATCCGTACGCGATACGGTTCCATCATTCGCGGCGCGACTCCTGTGTGAGTGACCCTACTGGTGTAACTATGCCGCAGGTTGCTCAGGCAGAGAAGAACGAGATTAAGGAAATTCTAATATCTTTCCTTATATTTCGTGGTATTGCCCGATTCTCGCTTAATATGCCTTTGAGTTAATGGATGAACGCGTAATCAACGTTTCAAAACACCTGCATGGAGAGACATGATGGAAGACATCGGTAAGCATCTGGACCTGATCGGAAGAAAGATCCTGGTGGAGCTGCAGGAGAATGGAAGAATTCCATTCACGGAACTTGGGAAGCGGGTCGGACTTTCGACGCCGGCGGTTATGGATCGAGTGCGCCGCCTGGAAGACCTTGGTGTCATCGCGGGCTATCACGCGGAGGTAAAGCTCTCTGCGATGGGTTATCCCATCGTTGCCTTTATCGCGGTTGATGTAGTGGGAGACTTTTTGCCACGCATGAACAAGTTGGCCAGGAGCATTCCTGAGATACTCGAGTGCCACCGCGTGACCGGCTCAAATTCATTTATCATGAAAGTAATTGCCGGATCGGTGGAGGAGCTGGAGAAAACCATCGATCGGCTCACTCCCTATGTTGCGACCACAACTTCGTTGGTTCTCTCCTCGCTGGTGACGCGCCGCAGCATCGAAGCAAAAGGCAGGGGACCGAAATAGGGCGGCTGAGGGGAGAACAGCAGGTCGGATAGCTGGCCTGCCGATTGCAATATCTCCCTTGGATCGCCACAGCAATTAAGACAACGGGCTTGAGCTAGCCACCCCTCCCGAGGGAGAAAGGTCCGTGACGTAGCAATAACTACTGCAGAGGATCGTCCAAACTGGTGCCGCTGGATGAGCCGGTCAGTCGCCCGAAAATCTTGTGGACCTGGTTCTCGGTCATGCTTGCAATCAGATCGACACACACACGAACGAGCTCACCGGTGTCTCCTCCCGCTTCGTTCAAGCGTTCCTGATAGTAGACGGGGAAGATTTTCCATTCCTTGGAGGAAGCCGCAGCCTCGGTATAAACCTCAAATATTCGACGGATCTTCTGTTTGAGTCCCCACTGTTGAGTGGCCAGCGACGGAGCTTCAATCACATAGGACCAGGTTAGCTCTTTCAGCATAAACACCTCATCCTTGTACTCGGGCCTGATTTGGGTCTGCAGTCGACCGCCATCCTGAAGGAGATCCACACCATTGATATAGCGCCCTATCAAGGTGCCTGTGGAAATTGCGAAGGCCAACCCTTTGCGCTTCGGAGCCGCTGTAGGCCCGCATCGCCGGGAACGTCGAGACAAGCGTGTCGGTAAAGGCCTCTTTCTAAGTCGCGCCGTCGTTTTGCCCACTTCAGGATTAGATGCCCAACGTCGCTCAAAGACGTCGGCGGAAAAATGCTGGCGCTCGCTCGGGTCTCGACCGCCAAGCAAATGCAACGGCATTCTTCCCGCCCGATAGAAATCCTCCAGATCGTGGATCGAGTACTGTTATGTTGTCCGCCCAATCCATAAGAGATGCTTCTATCGTTTGCACGTGGCTGTTGGTGTAGCGTTCTCGCGCGAACTCGAAGTCATTTGTCTCTGATTCATACGCGCCAAACTTATTTGGATTTTGGGGATTTTTCCCTCTGAGCCATGGGTACTTCAAAACGGCAGCCAGAGTTGCGCGCGTCAGATCCAGCCCCCGGTAATCCGCCGAACGAAAGGCTAGCCTCGTCAGAATCCGGAAGCTTTGTGCATTTCCCTCGAATCCGCCATGCGCCTCGGTCAGCTTATTCAGTTCTTTTTCAGCGATGTGGCCAAAGGGGGGATGGCCGAGGTCATGAGCCAGACATGCGGCCTCGACGACGTCCGGATCCAGGCCGTCAAAGCCCAGGTCCCGGGTAATTTCAGGAATTTGCTTGAGGAGCTTTTCGGCAGAGTCGACGACCGACCTGGGCAACCTGCAGAGAGTGGGTCAGCCGATTATGAAAGACGTAGCCGCTGTCAGCTGAAACGACTTGCGTGACTTCGGCCAACCTTCTGAGAGCGGATGAGTATAAGAGACGATCACGATCCCTCTGGGACGGCGTGCGATCGTCTCCAGTAAGTTTTGCTTGCTGTTCGTGCCGCCGTTGATTCCTGAAGAATGAATCAGAGATCCACATTTGCTAGGCAGCGACAGCGGTGCTCCGCAACTGCCGATCGGGGGTGAGCTCCATCCGATGTTCGTGCAACAGCAGGGCGATTGCGCCCTTAATATCAGAGTCGCTGTAGCCCTCGTCGCCCATAATCCGGAGCAAATCTAATACCCGATATTGGGTCTGGCCCTCCATGTGCTTGATCAGGGCGGTAACCACAGCGGAGGTCAAAGTCGGTGTCATGTCAGATGCTCCTGAAATTAACTGTCGCCTTACTATAAGCCCTAATGCTGCGGTACATCGTCATAAGGCAAAAGTGTTCACCTTCCGGCAACTTTTTTGAGATGTGAGTTCCGCTTGGTGCAGATGAGCTCACTGGGCTGAGACTGGCTCCGGCGCTCTTAACCAGCTATAGAGCGGGAAGCGCTCTACCAGCTCCAGTACCTGGCCCTTGATACGGCGCAGGGTTTGTGGGTCGTTGCGCTGATCGAGGGCCTGGGCGATCCACTTGCCGATAGTGCGCATTTCTGTTTCGCGCATGCCGCGCGTGGTCAGCGCTGGGCTGCCGATGCGGATGCCGCTGGGCTTCATGGGCGGGTTGACGTCGAAGGGGATGGAGTTCTTGTTCACGGTAATGCCGGCTTCATGCAGGGCGAATTCTGCTTCACTGCCGAGAATGCCCTTGGAGAAGACGTCGACCAGCATCACATGCGTGTCCGTGCCACCGGAGATGACACGGAAGCCTTCGCCTATCAGGGTCTCGGCCAACGATTGCGCGTTGAGAATGACCTGCTGCGCGTATTGCTTGAAGCTGGGATCGAGCGCTTCACGGAAGGCCACCGCTTTCGCAGCCATCACGTGCACCAGCGGACCGCCCTGCTGGCCAGGAAAGACACTGCGATCCACCGCGGTGGCAAATTGCTGCTGGCACAGGATCAAGCCGGAGCGCGGACCACGCAGCGTTTTATGAGTCGTGGTGGTGACCAGGTGCGCGTGGGGCACAGGCGATGGATGGACGCCGCCCGCCACCAGGCCGGCGAAGTGGGCCATGTCGATCAGCAGCAAGGCGCCTACCTTGTCAGCAATCTGCCGCATGCGGGAGAAGTCGATGATCCGCGGGTAAGCACTGCCTCCGCCGATGATCAGCTTCGGCTGCTCACGCTCGGCAATGGCCTCCAGCTTGTCGTAGTCGATACGCTCTGTTTCCTTTTCGACGCCGTAGAAGGCGGTGCGATAAAGCTTGCCGGAAAAACTGAGCTTGTGACCGTGGGTCAGATGACCGCCATGCGCCAGATCAAGCCCCAGGATGGTGTCGCCGGGGTTGATGACGGCCATGTAGGCCGCGGCGTTCGCTTGCGAACCTGAGTGGGGCTGCACGTTGGCGTGCTCAGCGCCAAAGAGTTGTTTCGCCCGGTCACGCGCCAGATTTTCTACGACGTCGGCAAACTCACAGCCGCCGTAATAACGCTTACCGGGATAACCCTCGGCATATTTGTTGGTGAATATGGAGCCGACCGCCTCCAGCACTGCCTGGCTGACAAAGTTTTCAGACGCGATCATCTCCAGGCCCTCGTGCTGGCGGAGATTTTCGTGGTCGATGGCTGCGGCGATCTCTGGATCAGCCTCGGCGAGCGGACGGCGCATGCGGTCGGACATATTGCAATTTTAGACCAACTGCTTGAACGCCGAGTACACAAAGGAACCCAGGTACCAGCCATCCATAAACTTGTAGGGGGTCTCGCCCGTGGTGTAGTGGCCGCAGGGCAAGACCTTGGACACAAAATCGACGCCGCGGCGGCGGAAGTTCTCGATCACCTGGAGCGAATACTCCTCGAGGAAGGTCAAATCGTAGGTGGCGTGGACAAGCAGGATCTTTTTTGGGTTAGCGGCAAACTCATCCATGTAGGCAGCTGGACTCACTGCCGCCCAGACATCGCGCAAACGCTGCTGGGTCATGGAGATAGCCTCAAAAGCCGCGCGGATGTGGCGGGTGCTTTGGCCAGTCCACACCACGTCGCCAAAGGACATGGACGCGTGGTTGAAAGCGCCGATGCGCACCCGGCTGTCGAGCGCTCCTGCGAGAAAGGCGTAGGCGGAGCCGAGACTGGTGCCGAGGATGCCAAATTGTTCGTAACCCTGCTGCTGCAGCCAGTCGATGCAGCAGCGAATATCGATGACTGCCTGCCGGCAGGAGGAGATGGTACGGCCTACATTGGCGCTGACTGCGTAATCGGCGCGTTCCAGTTCGGCCGGGCGGCGGATGTCGTGGTACGGCTTGCTCAGACGCAGGGCCGACACGCCGA
Organism: uncultured Acidobacteriaceae bacterium; assembly: GCA_963834445.1. Classification (GTDB taxonomy): domain Bacteria; phylum Acidobacteriota; class Terriglobia; order Terriglobales; family Acidobacteriaceae; genus PALSA-350. The sequence continues at coordinate 1,647,404 of CAWIBU010000003.1, read as the reverse complement.
AGCGGTTGAAGATGGAGCAGAGTGCGTTGTGGCTGAAGGCGTCGGCATTCCACTGCGGCATAACGATGATGGCCTGCTTCGGCTTGCCGGCCATTTTCTCCGGCTTGGCGGGAAACCAGCGGGCGTTGACGCGATCGTTCTCCGGGTAGGGTGTACGCACCGGCGAGGTGAAGCGCAGAAACTGGGCCGTGGCCATGGTGCCGTCGGCGGCTTGCTGGCGCAGGCGGGCATCGCGCTGCAGGGTCTCAGGGCGCACATTGGTGGGAAATAACTGGGGGTGCCGGTCCTCGAGCACGAAGTCCTGGGGAACCTGGTAGGCAAAAAATTCGGCGCGATGCTGCAGGATGAATTCGTTCAACTGCAGCATCGCCTGCTCGCCACCGCCATGGTCGATACGGCATCCGTGCGTTTGCGCGAATTCCTCCAGCCACTCGAACCCCCATTCCACCGGACGCACGATGCGATTGGTGTCACGGGTGGTCAGGGCGGTCTCCCACCGATACATCCAACGGCCGTAGGCCTGGCTCAGCAAATTTTTCACTGTAGCTTGACGGCCTCGCTGCGGAACTGCTCGACCACGGCCGACATGTCGTCTTCTCCCTGGCCGGCGGCGATGGCATGCTCAAACACGCGCAGCGCTGCCCTGCCCATATCCAAATCGAGGGCCTGTAGATCGGCCTCAGCCACCGCGTAGCGTAGATCTTTGGCCATGAGCCGAAGCAGGAAGTGCGGTTCGTATTGTTTCGCAACCATCCGTCCGCTGATCAGCTTGACCAGGGGGCTGCCGGGCGCGCCTTCGGTGAGTACCTGGAGCGCCTTGTCCCGATCCAGCCCACTGCGCTCGATCAGGGACATGGCTTCAGCCAGACCGGCGATCTGCGAGGCGGAGAGAAAGTTGTTGATGAGCTTAAGACGTGCCCCGCTACCCACCGGGCCCACGTGGACCACGTCGCGGCCCATGGCACGGAGTATTGGGTTAACTTTGCCCAAGGCCGCGTCGGAACCGCCGGCCAGGAAGAGCAATTGGCCGGAGGCGGCCTGCACTTTGCTGCCCGTGACCGGGGCATCCACCAGCGTACAGCCATGCTCGTGAGCTTTCTGGTTGAGTTCGTGAATCCACTCCACGGTGACGGTGCTGGATTCGACCAGCACGGTTCCGGGGGCGCAGCCCAGCAAGGCCTCGCCCCGGCCCAGCCAGATATCGCGGCACACGGGGACGTCGGCGAGCATGCTGATGACCACGGAGGCGCCTGTGGCCGCCGCGCGGGGGGTTTGGGCCACGCTGGCGCCCCGGGCGGCCAGCCCGTCTGCCTTGTCTGGGGAGCGATTCCAAACGCTCAGTGAATACCCGGCATCGAGCAGCCGGCCTGCCATACCGGTTCCCATCAGTCCCAGCCCTAGTAGTGCAATTTTCGTTTCTACCATGTCATCTCCCTGCTTTACCTCAGTGAATCAATCGTGCCAAATGCCAAAGCTCTAGAATAGAAGCGTTATGGCTTTTACGGAACAGTACGACGTTGTAGTTGTGGGTGCGGGGCATGCCGGCTGCGAAGCCGCGATGGCCTCGGCCCGCATGGGCCTGCGCACGGCGCTGTTCAGCTTCAACCTTGACCTGATCGCGCAAATGTCGTGCAACCCCGCGATCGGCGGCATCGCCAAGGGCCACCTGGTGCGCGAAGTGGATGCGCTGGGCGGGATCATGGGCGAAGTCGCGGACGCAGTGGGCATCCAGTTTCGCCTGCTGAACACCTCCCGTGGTCCGGCGGTCTGGTCTCCGCGCGCGCAGTGCGATAAGCGCCAATATCGAGTTAAGATGCGCCAGATGCTTGAGGCGCAGCCGAATCTGCACATCAAGCAGGCAGAGGTAGTCGATCTGATCATCGACCAGCCGGAGGGCGGAGCAAAGACCCTGCGCGGCCTGCGCCTGCGTGACGGCCGCACGGTGCTGGCGGGGGCGGTCGTGATCACCACCGGCACTTTTCTGAACGGGCTCATTCATTGCGGGGAAGAGTGCTATCCGGCTGGCCGCAGTGGGGAACCGCCCAGCGTGCTGCTGGGGGAGGCTCTGAAGAGGCTGGGCCTGCGGGGCTGCCGGCTCAAGACGGGCACGCCGCCGCGCCTCGATGGCCGCAGCATTGACTGGAGCCGGTTCACGGAGCAGCCCGGCGATGTCGACCCTACCCCGTTCAGCTTCCGCACGGTGGAGCTGCCGCAGAAACAGATCTCCTGCCATATCGCCTACACCACGCCGGAAACGTTGCGCATTATTCGCGAGAATGTGAACCGGTCGCCTATGTATTCCGGGCAGATTACGGGCATCGGACCGCGCTATTGCCCGTCGATCGAAGACAAGGTGGTGCGTTTTCCGGATAAGGAGCAGCATCAGTTCTTCCTTGAGCCGGAGGGCCTGGATACTAATGAGATCTATGTCAACGGGATGTCTACCTCGCTGCCGATGGAGGTGCAATATGAGGTGGTGCGCTCGATTCCGGGGCTGGAACAGGCGGAGATGCTGCGGCCTGGTTATGCCATCGAATACGATGCCATCGATCCCACAGAACTGGATCGCAGCCTGTCGGTGAAGCAGATTGCCCGGCTGTATTTGGCGGGCCAGATCAACGGCACCTCTGGCTATGAAGAGGCGGCGTGCCAGGGCTTGATGGCGGGCATCAATGCCGCATTGCTGGTGCGCGGGGAGCCTGCTTTCACGCTCGACCGCACCGAGGCGTATACCGGAATTTTGATTGACGACCTGATCAGCAAGGGGACCAACGAGCCGTATCGCATGTTTACCTCGCGGGCTGAGTTCCGGCTGCATTTGCGGATTGATAATGCGGATCGGCGTTTGACGCCTTATGGATATCGGCTGGGGCTGATTACGAGCAGTGCGTGGCGGGATTATGAGGAGAAGCAGGCGCGCGCCGTGGCGCTCGAGAAGCTGTTGGCCACACGGAAAGTGGACCTTGCCGCGCTGGGGAGTTTGCTGCCCGAGCTGGGTGATGTTTCTCCACAAACCTACGCCCAGCTGCTCAAGCGCCCCGAGGTAAGCCTGGAAACGCTGCTGCCCCTGTTGCGGCCCGCCTGGGATGCGAATTCTCCCCTGGCCTTCTTTGGCGGGGCGGTCACGGCCAGGGTGCGCAATGAGCTCAAGTCAGTGGAGACGGAGATCAAGTTCGCCGGGTACCTGGATCAACAGCGTAAGGCGATTGAGAAGCTGAAGAAGGCGGAGCAGCGGGTGATTCCGGCGAGTTTTGAGTACGCGGGGATCAGCGGCTTGTCGCGGGAGATGCAGGAGACGCTGACCCGGGTGCGGCCGCAAACGTTAGGGCAAGCCAGCCGGATCCCCGGGGTGACGCCGGCGGCGCTTTCGTTGCTGCATGTGCACCTGGAAGTGGGCGAGCGCAAGGCCCAGGCCGCCCGCGGGTAAGACGAAGGCGGGGCAAAGCTTGCTCAAAAAAGTCGGTTCAACTAACTTTCTGCAGATTGTTCAGTACGTCCCACGAGCCACCCGGAGTTTTCCGGTTGGTTGAAGCGTTACAGGCCTGGCGGCGTCGGCGGCGGAGGCGCCGCTTCCACTTCCGGTTCGCCTACACCCACGCCAACTCCAGCGCCGCCACCAGGGTACTGCGCGGGACCAGGATCTTGCGCCTGATCGGGCATGGCCTGCTGAGGCGGAGGGGCCACATAAGGCTGGCGCCCGCGCGGTGCAGGGCCAGGCACAAATTGATCACCGGAGAAACGCGGAATCCCGAAATGGCCGCGGAGATGGAGCAGATCGAGGGTGCTGATGTCTCCATTCAGTGCGATCAAGTTTAAATCTTTGGGCGCCGAAACGAGCACCATCATCCCGGTCACATCCATGTGCGAGACGTTGACCCAAAGGTCAGTCTGGCCCTGGTTGAAGGGGTCCCCTTTGCCATGCGCGGCGACCAGGTGCTTCCAACCGGCAGCCTCGTATTGCCTGCGGATCAGGTCCAGCGAGCCTGGATCGTAAAGCCCAGGGGTGGCGAAGTGGTAGCTGTGGACGGAGATGCTGTTCAGCTTGGCAATGGCGTTGCGCGTGTTCTGGTCCGCATCGCCGATGAAGTACCCGGCGGCTTGCAGCATGGTGCGATCAAACGTGAAGTCGGTGTGGAAAGCGGCGCGCTGGCCCAGAACCTCAAACCCCTGAGGGATGAAGTTGGTAGACGGCGGCTGACTGGGAGCAGGCTGGCCCAATAAGGCCAGCGGCGCCGCAAGTACAAGCGCGAGCAGAACGAGCTGAGCGGGGGGTCGGAACATGGGCGCCTTCATACTCCTGCAGGCTAAGACGCACAAATCGGGGAAAAGTTGTGGGTATTGCCAGGCCTCAGGCGAGCTACCAGTTCGTGCAACCAGCGAGAACTGCCGATAACCAGCAGAGCGGAATGTGCACAACGTTTTTACCGCCCGCTCAAAGAGGAAAGCCCCTGATCAGGAAACGGATGCTGCAATGGAGTTGCGTTTGGGCGGTGCTGTTCGCAGGCGCTTGTGCGGTGGGGCAAAACTTTGCCACCTCGGGTCCCGCCTATCCCGCAGCGTTTCGTCCGTTTTCCCGGATTGGCCTTGACGCGCATGCAGGCGTGGGTGGAATCGGGTTCGATGTCGCCACTCCGCTATCGCGGAAATTTAATGTCCGCGCCGGCGCCGATTTCTTCTCCTATGCCACCACCACGCAGGACCAGGGCGCGAACATCGCTCTTAACCTTCGTATGCGCGCCGGACATGCGTCGTTAGACTGGTTTCCATGGCAAGGCTTTCGACCCAGCCCCATGGTGGAGTTTGCCAACAACAACCGCGTGCAGGCGACCGCGGCCATTCCGCCGGGCAATGACATCACGCTGAATGGACAAGACTACATCAGTAGTCTCGCCGACCCCCTGCACGGCAGCGGCTCGATCGATTTCCGTAAAACCTCGCCCGGTCTAACCGTTGGTTTTGGCAATGTGATTCCTCGCTCCAGCCATCACCTCAGCTTTCCAGTAGAAGCGGGTTTCTACTACGTGGGTCAACCCGGGTTGAAAGTCAGCTTCACGGGCAGCGCGTGCGACCCTACGCAGCCGCCGGCAATCGGATGTGAGCAGATTGATCAGGATGCCGGGTTCCAGCAGAACCTCGCCGCGTTCATCGCGCGCAATAATCACAACCTCAGTTACGCATCTTACTTCCCCGTATTTTCGCTCGGCGTTGGTTATTCGTTTCATACCGTGAAGTAACGTGCGCTCGTATACGCGGTCTATTCTTGCCCTGGCCCTGGTTACACGGCTATTCGTCTTATGGTTGGTGCTCGCGCGCTTTCCCCGCGACTGGTTTTTCTCCCACGGGCTTGAGTTGGGGACGCTGGCTCAATCCTTAGTTGCGGGGAACGGACTTAGCTCGCCCTTTGGCGGATCGACCGGACCGACGGCTCTTCTCGCTCCGGGCTATCCCGGCACTGATCGCACTCATCTTCCGCATCTTTGGCTGCCTCACCTTTAAGGCGGCCATCGCGGTGATGGTCATGCAACTTCTGTTCAGCCTGGCGACCGTGGGGTTGATCATGCACGTCGCCGAACGGTGCTTCGATAGGCGCGCAGCCAATCTGGCGGGGACTTTCTGGGCCGTGTCCGTGCCGCTCATCTGGATGCCGACGATCTTTTGGGAGACATGCCTGTCCACGCTACTGCTGGTGGGGATGATCGCTTTGGCGCTGCGTTGCGAACAAAGACCTGGTGGGCTTCTAGCGGCATTCATGGGCGCATACTGCGGCTTGGCTGGGCTGGTGAATCCGGCTCTCCTGCCGTCTTTGCTGTCGCTGCTGGCATGGGCGGCCTGGCAAACGCGGAAGCCGCTTCGCTATGCGCCTCTGCCGGGCTTGCTGGTTTTCCTGCTGGTATTCGCGCCGTGGCCCATCCGGAATGCGCACCTGCTGCATGCGTTCATTCCGCTGCGCAGCACGGTTGGCTTCGAACTATGGGTGGGCAACCGCGCCGGGGCAACCGGCTACCTGGATGAATCCCAATTCCCGCTCTTTAACAAGTGGGAATACGAGCAGTACGTCGGCAAAGGTGAGGTCGCTTATATGCGGGATAAGTCGGCGCTTGCAATGGCCTACATGCGCACCCATCCGGGTGTGTTTCTGCGCCTCAGCGCGGTGCGCTTTGTGCGCTTTTGGGCGGGCAGCGGCAATTCTATCGGCTCGCCGATATTTGTGTTGCATGCAGTATTGACGACCTCGCTGGGATGGTTGGGGATCGGGCGTTTGCTGAAAAGAGATCGCCTCCGCCTGGCGGCCTTGTTCCTGTTGCCGCTGCTCGTCTTTCCTTTGCCCTACTACATCACCCACGCGGAGTTCCGCTATCGCCTGGTGGTGGATCCGCTGCTCACCATTCTGGCCGCGTATGCACTCACGGATTCTCGAGACGGCGCGACGGAAGGATGACTGCCCATTTGGAGAGGGCTCCGGCCGTCTGGCTACGCTGGGCGCTGACGTCGTTTGCCGATGTGTTTTTCCTTGTCCTGTTAGGCATCCTTGCATTCAGCCCGATGAGCGCCGGCTTGCTCGGCGATGCCGATACGGGATGGCACATACGAAACGGCGAACAAATACTGGCCACCCATACGATCCCACGGACCGATCCCTTTTCATACACCAGGCAGTGGGAGCCCTGGTACGCATGGGAGTGGCTGTACGACGTTATCATCGCGGCGATCCATCACGTCTCGGGTTTGAATGGAGTCGTACTCTTTACCGCTGCCGTCATCAGCCTGACCTTCGCACTGCTGTTTCGATTCATTCTGCGCAGGAGCGGAAACCTGGCGGTGGCCGCGTTTCTAACGCTATTGGCGGCAGCAGCCGCCCAGGTTCATATGCTTGCCCGGCCACACGTTCTGAGTTGGCTGTTGACGCTGCTCTGGGTTGAGAATCTATACCGCTTTGAAGAGGGTGCGCGCTGGGCGCTGTTCTGGCTTCCGCCGCTGATGTTGCTCTGGGCAAATCTTCACGCCGGATTCGTTTTGGGCCTGGGGCTATTGGGAGTCTTCGCCACCGGGTCCATCTGGAGCGCTCTCACCACCCCGCGCGACGGCGACCGCGCAAAGATAACCCAACTGGTCATTGTCTTTTCCGTTTGCCTCCTGGCCACGCTGCTTACCCCTTACGGCTACCGGCTACCGGTTCACGTATATGAATACCTGTCCAATAGCTTTCTGATGAACAACATCGACGAATTCAGGTCACCGAATTTCCATGTTTTTGTTTACGAATACTTTGAGTTATACATTCCGCTGGCGATTGTAGCAGCTGTTCGTGGGCGCGGTCGGCTCACCCCAACCGGCTTTCTGCTGCTGTTGTTTTCTCTGCATGCGGGGCTTTATGCAGCCCGGAACATACCCATTTCGGCAATCATGATGGGTCTGGCTCTGGGACCCCCGATGACGCTGGCTGTCTCAGCGCGATCCGCTTCCTCATCGCACCTGCGATGGTTACGTTCCCTGCTCGACGCCGGGCGAGGCATATCTGACAGCATGACGCGCCTGGAAGTCCAACTGCATGGGCATGTGCTGGCGGCCGCGGTGATGGCCGCATCGGTGGCGCTGGTGTTGAACGGCGGACGCGTGCTTTCACGACAGGTACTCGCCGCCCATTTCGATGAAAAGGTCTTTCCCGTAAAGGCCGCTCAATTTATTGCGGAAAAAGGTATCCACGATCATCTTTTCAGCGCTGACACCTGGGGCGCATATCTCATTTACAGCCTCTATCCAGGGATGAGAGTTTACTTCGACGACCGCCACGATTTTTATGGTGACGCTTTCGTCAAGGAGTACGGAGAGGCGTTGTCGGGATCCCGGCGGTGGCGGGAACCGCTCGATCATTACCATGTGCAGTGGGCGCTCTTGCCGGTGGATTCGCCCTTGTCGAGCCTGTTACGAGAAAGCGGGGATTGGCGTGCCGTCTACGATGACGGGTTGGCGATCCTCTTCTCCCGTGAAAAGACCTGTGGGCAGCTTGGCGGGGCCTCGCCGTGCCGGTGAACCCGCACGCGCTGCCCGTGACCAACTACATAAGATTCTTTCACCTGGAGACGCATCGACTGACATTTCTCGATGTCGAGACGCTGGTAACGGTGTTGGTGTTGTTTCTCTTCGTCCTGCTGCCGGTAAGGTTGCTTGCGTTCTTTCCCCATCGGAAGTTCCGCTGGTTCGCACAACAGCGAGGCCGAGCCTGCGTGGCTGTCTTCCTGCTGTCGTTCTTCGGCCGCCTGGCATTGCTGCCGATCGAGCCCTTTCCCCCTCCCAGGGTGCAGGATGAATTCAGTTACCTTTTGGCCAGCCAGACATTTGCCCATGGGCGGTGGACCAATCCAACTCCACCACAGTGGCATCACTTCGAGGCGTTTCATGTTTTGATGCAGCCCACCTATATGTCGAAGTATGGAGCAGCGGCGCCCCTGTTTATGGCGTTCGGCGAGCGCTTTTTTGGGACTCCGCGGGCTGGCGTGCTGTTGAGCATGGGGCTGGCGGCGGCCAGCCTGTGCTGGATGCTACAGGCCTATCTCCCCGCGGAGTGGGCCTTACTCGGCGGCTTACTGGCGATTGTCCGTATGAGTTGGTTCAGCTACTTTGGTAACGGGTACTGGGGAGGCTCGGTCGCCATGCTGGGCGGCTGCCTGCTGCTGGGCGCCGCTGCCAGGCTTGCCCGTGGGCCGAGGCCACGCTATGGAGTGTTGCTGGCGCTCGCACTCATTCTGCTGGCAAACTCACGTCCCCTGGAAGGCGCCCTGCTTGCTTTGCCCATCTGCTCTTATACCTTGTGGATACTGTTTAAGAAGCGAGCGGCTTTCCGCATCCTCATTCCCGGACTGGTCGTTCTCCTCGGGGGAGCTGTTCTTACCGGCTACTATTGCTACCGCGTTACCGGACGGCTCACGTTCCCATGGGTAGCACACTGGGAGCGGTGGGGCATGGCCCCTCCGTTTCTGTTTGGCAAACCGAACTATTCCGTGCATTACCAGTTCCCCGAGCAACTCATCTACAACCGCGACGTGGATATGTTCTCTTATACGAACTTGAAAACGAAAGGTGATTTTTTGGCGGAGGTGGCAGCCAAGGGAGTCTATCAGTGGCTCTTCTTCATTTTCCCGGCATTGACGCTTCCCTTGACGGGGCTGGTACCGACATGGCGCGCCAGAAAATCCCGGATGCTGGTATATGTGCTCGTGCTTGCAGGGTCCGGCTTTATCTGGGAGACGTGGCTGCAGGCACACTACTTCGCCGTGTGCGCGGGCATTTTGTATCTCATCTTGTTGAATGGTTTGCGCTGGATGCGGGTGGTCGGCCGCAGGAACGCACTATGGCTCAAATTAATGCGCGGCACCCTGGCGTCGATAGTCATCATGATGGCGGTGCGGCTTATCGTGGTTCCTACGCAAGGTTTTCCTACCTGGGGTACCTGGATGAACCTGGATGGCCAGACTCCTGGATGGCAGGATATTCACCACCTGATCGAAGCAAAGCCCGGCAAACAGCTGGTCATCGTGCGCTACGGCCCCGATCATCTCTGGGAGAACGACTGGATCAACAACGGTTACGATATCGCAACACAGCATGCGGTCTGGGCGCGGGACACGGAACCCGGAGAGTCGAACGTACCCCTACTGTGCGCATTCAAAGATCGGCAGGTGTGGTTGCTGGTTCCGCCGGAAGAGGGATTTATGCCGCCACCGGACCGGACGGCCCACCGGAATGCCGGTGCAGCGGAAAAAATTTTGCAGCCGTATCCCATGCCGCAACCGCTGGCTTGTGGCGTTGCCCGGCGCGCTACTGAAACAGGCTGACTTCCGGACCGCCCCCTGAGGCCGCCGCTGCAGGCAAGTTCATGTTGATCGTTCCGCTTCCACTCAGCGTCAACTGGTCAACCACGATGGTTCCAATTGCATAGGTTGTTGAGCCACCCGCGCCATTCAACTGCACAAGGTCTGAATAGCTGCTGTTATGGAAATAGAATGCGCCGCTGAAATTGAGCGTAGCGCCGGCGCCAATCAATGTGTTGTTATAGGTATTCGAGTGCCCTGAAAAGAAAAGAAGTCCGCGCTTGCCGGTGGTCGAGTAGGTGTCGGTGCTGGGCGCACCGATATAGGTTCCTCCCGCGCCGCACTGGGATATCAACACATTGCCGGTAAGGGAGGCAGGCGTTCCGACGGGAGTCACCATGCTGGAACAATTCATGTAATAGGACGGGACCGAAGTGATTGAGCTGCTGGCTGCCCCCGAGCCGCCGGCGAACAGGGGGCCTCCGCTCAGGAAATAGAACATAAGACCTGGCGTAGCCGGCTGGGTTCCGACCCACGCATTGCGAAGGGTCGTGGCGGAACCCACGTTCAAGTTTCCATTCAGGTAGTAAACTCCCGGCATAAATAGAACGACATCGTTCGCGTAGCCTGCGAGACTGGTTGTATCGATGCCGTTAGGATAGTACCCGGGGGTGAATTCCAGGCAGTTACCGTAGATATTGCCGCCGTTGTAAGGATAGCTACCGCTATAGGTCAGATAGTGTTGTTGAGCCGCAGTATTCGGGCAACTGTCTGTTCCGCTGGCCACCCAGGTGCCATATATGTAGCCGTAGGTGGCGTCTTTGTTAGGACTATAACCCTGAGCGGTGGTAGCTACTGGAGTTACCGCCTCCGCCACCTTGGCCGCCGGCTGCGTGGGAGCTGGAACGCTGGCGTAGGGGTCCGGAACGGCCGCTACCGGGCTCTTCCAGTGGGCCTTCGTCGTATTGTTCAAGATATAACTTCCGCCGCAAAACTGGTTCGTAGTTGGCCCTCCCACAATCGCCAGATCTCCACCCGTTCCCGATGGACCAGCCGCACTGGTATCGATGGGAAAGCCGTTGCCGCCATTGCAGTAGACGGCATTGCTCGAAGCATTCGAGGAAGGCGAGCCATTGGCGGAGGAGTTCACTTGGATGCTGGTCTGCGGCCCTCCCGTGATCACGATATGAGCCCCCCCTGAGAGAGTGAGCGCTCCACCTAGGGTGGGGTTCAGAATGACGAGCGGCGCTCCCCCGACTCCGGGTGGGAGCCCGCAGGTACAAGACGCTCCCACGGTCAACGATTTCACGCCGACCATTCCCATAAACCAGGTAGCCGGTTTCTCCTGCACGACCACATTGAGAAATGGATGCGTAATTCCAGAGGCTGCGGTCACGCCGTTCACCGTGACGGGAAAGGTCCAACTCACCGCGATCGCGCCTGCGGGTGTGTTGGTACTCCATCCGGCGGCAGACGTGGTCGCCGTGTAACCGTTGAATTGCGCATACCGGCACAGCGCAGCAGCCGACGATGCGTTGCAGTCGCCAGTTGTGCCGACGGTAAAGCCCGGGCTGCTGGTGATGGTGCCGTTTTGCAGGTAGAGCATGTCCATCGCCCCCGCGACACACGCGGCATCAGCGGCGGATTGCGCGGCCTGACGATGAAACCACATGTTAGAGAGGTCCACGGCGAAGCCCACGGAAGCCAGCAGAAATGTGGCCAAAATCATCAGCAGGAACACCGACGCTTGGCCAGCCTGGTGGTCAAGCTCGCCTGCCTCAAGGCCATAGCGGCCTTTGTTGGTCATGGTATCTCCTTGCACTCTAGTAAAGGATGTTTCCCTGGGAGGTGAGGGTCACGGCATTCTGCAGGCCGGGAAGGTTGAGATAGGGAACATAGGTGTACTCGACCTTGACCTGGACCGGATTGCCCAACGCCGCTGTGCTGTTGAGGTAAGCCACGGTAACTGTCATGGCTGACAGGTCGTGCAGGGATGCGGACGCAGCAGCGGTCACCACTGCCTGCACATTCGAGTAAGGTGTCCCATTTGCGCAGCCTGTATCAGGGCCGCTGCAATTGGCGCTGTCGGTGCCATGCATGATCGCGTAACGCACGCCTTGCTGGGCTGCACTGTTCAGTACGCTGCAGGTGTAGGCGAACATACAGAGTTCAAACAACCAGAAGGCGAGGGAAAAGCTCACCATGAGCGTGACCAGCATTTCTAGTGTGGCCTGTCCATCCTGGTGTGCCGGCCCATTACCCCTGAAACAAGTATGCCCATTCCCAAGAGTCATTGCATGGCCCTCATCTCGACCATGCGATGGAACTTCAGGGTAGGGAGTATGGATACGGGAATGGGAACCGGTGGGGTGACGGTGTAGACCACATCTACCCGGTTGAGTTGGAAGCTGGGAGACTCAGGGTCTATATCGGGTGTGCCGCTGACCGCGCCCGACCCGCTACTCGTGGTTAGACACTGGGCGGTGTTATTCGACGTGTTTACCCCCACGGAACTGGAACAAATGCGCACAGAGACGGTAGAGGTTGAGGCGGTGGAGAGTCCGATGCTGGCAATCGCAAGACTGGATACTACTGCGGCGCCTGGCGGGGCACTCTGGGCAGGCGACGACGTGCCCTGAATTGCATACTCTATTGCATTGCGTGCGGCTGAGTTCAGCGATGTGGTCACCAGGAAGAAAAACCCGAAATCCACGGCGTAGCAGACCAGAATGGTAAAGATCGGGATGATGAGCGCGAGCTCGATCAAGCTCTGACCTTCTTCTCCCCGCAATAAAAGCCGCGGAGCACTTGCCCGGGTAAACCGGGGCCTGCACGGACGAAAGCAAATTCCGCTCTTCATCGGGCTCCTTTTCCACCAGGCCGGAAGGGTAACTAACAATACCGGCTATCCGCAATCCGCATCGCGGTCTGCCGTACACCTACACGACACACCTCTTTATCGGCAGTAACTGCTCAACCATTAATATCTCGACTGGCGGATGTGCATTCATGAGCAGGCTTACTCACTTACTCTGCGCCGCTTTATCGCTCATCTCCCGCAGCCTGTCGCATTCAGACATTCTCGTGACCAATGTAAGTATCTCTTTCTGGACTGGCCCAAGGATGTGTATTGACATCGTCCTGGGTTACCTAGACGATGCCTAGTAGACAGCGAGTTTGTATCTGTAATCGTGAAGGAGAACTAATGAACAACCTGAGACGCATTTTTACTAATGTCATGCGAGATGAGTCGGGGCAGGATCTGATCGAGTATGCGCTCGTCGCTGCATTGATTGCCCTCGGCGCCACGGCCGCAATGACCGCTCTCGCGGGGAGCATCAGCACCGCATTCAGCAGTGTCGGGAGCAAATTGAACAGCGCTGTCTAGCTCGCCCGTGGGCGGCTTTGAGCCGCCCACGAGGCGACAGGATTAGCGATTCCCAGAAGAAAACTCATGGAACGTTTTACACAGCGATGTTTAGACCTGTGGCTGGACGAGTCGGGCCAGGATCTTATCGAATATGCACTGGTCGCCGCGCTGGTCGGTCTAGGGGCCACGGCGACGATGAGGACTCTCGCTACGGCGCTGGGGACTGCCCTAGCCGGCATTGGTACTCGATTGACCAGCGCCGTCTAACGCTCACGGTAACCTTCGCATTTCGGCTCAGTCAGGCCTTGCAGCAATGCGGATCCAAGCTACGTTTGCTGACCTGAAAGTGTCGCGTGGAGAAACTGAATACCGAGTTGGCGTATGCGGCTTGCTCATTGCTTTGCGCGGTTGTGGGCGCCGTATATGACGTGACCATTCGCCGCATACCAAACGCCTTTACGCTGCCGGCTATGGTTTTCGCCCTGGGGTTGCATTTCACGCTTGGGGGATGGCGGCAGTTAGGCGCGGCAGCCGCTGCCGGACTCTCGTGCGGTTTCATCTTTCTGCTCTTTTATCTCGCCGGTGGCATGGGTGGGGGGGACGTGAAGCTCATCACGGCGGTGGGCTGCTACGCGGGGCTCTCGCGGATTGGGCCACTGCTGGTAATGACCTCGTTCGCAGGAGGTGTGATGGCGGTCGGCCTCGCGCTTTATCGTCGCCGGCTCAAAGAGACGCTCATGAACATGTGCACGCTGGCAGTTCATCACGGGACGGTGGGCCTGGTGCCCCATGCCGAGTTCAATATCGGCAATGAGCAAACACTGCGTTTACCGTACGCCCTGGCGATCGCAGCAGGCACCGCGCTTAACCTTGGTCTGTTGTTTATACAGAGGTGAAGTATGAATGCAAAGCGGCTGCTTACGGCCCTGGTAATCGCGCTCGCCATTTCCGGCCTGTTTACATTTTGGCTGAGCCGCCGGGTTAGTAAGGGAGCTCGGGTCAGTGCGCCGCAAAGACACCTCTACGTCGCCGCGAGCAAGACGCTCGAGGCAGGTGAACGTCTGAAGCCAGGGAGTCTTGAATTGATTGAATGGCCGGTGACGTCACCTCTGGAAGGAGGCTTCAGCAGGATGGATGAGGCCGAAGGCAGGATTGTGCTTTATCCGCTGTCCAAGGGCGAACCAATTCTGGAGCGCCAACTGGCGGCGGCCGGTTCCAGTGCAGGCCTGACGGCAGACATCCCCTCAGGCATGCGAGCGATCTCCGTGCGTTCCGACGAGATTGTAGGGGTCGCGGGTTTCCTCTTGCCCGGTACCCATGTCGACGTGCTGATGACCTACCACTCGGCAAGTGCGCCGGAGCCGCAGACGCTAACGGTATTGCAGGATGTTGTGGTGTTGGCTGCGGGGCAGCAAACTCGACCCGAACCGGATGGCAAACCTATCAGCGTCAACGTGGTTACCTTGCTGTTGAAGCCGGAGGACGCGGAAAAGGTGGTGCTCGCGACCAGCCTGGGCGTGATCTATTTTGTGCTGAGAAATGGAGCGGACAAGGAGCAGGCACTGACGCCGCCAGTAGGACTTGACCAGCTCGCCGCCCTTTCTGTTCTATCTCCGAACGGGGGAGCCGTGCCGGCGGGCCGCAAGATACAGCGCTCCAAGCCCTATCAAGTGGAAACGATCCTCGGCGATAAGCAAGTGGTAAACGGATTTAACTGATACATGGACGTTGGTACTCATGAATGGTTTTTTTCGAAGTACATATCGCGTCCTCATTTGGGCTGCGCTTTACGGCGTCAGCCGGGCACAGACGGCGGCCACCATGCCGGCAGCCGCCGTTCCGGCGGCGCCTCCAGTGATCGCTATGCAACTCGCCACACTACCGGACACAACCACTGCGCTCAACAGCTCGACTGAGTCTGCGAGCCGGTCACTGCACGTGGTGGTGGGTCGATCGATTTTCATTCGAACTCTCAGCCGTTTGAAGCGAGTGTATGTGAGTAATCCGCTGGTGGCCGATTCGTTCACGTCGAGCCCCCATCAGATCGTGGTCACGGCGAAGGCGCCTGGCGTCAGCACCTTGATTCTGTGGGACGAAGCGGGCCAGTCGACAAGCTATCTGCTTTTTGCCGACCTGGATGTCGCAAGTCTGCAGAGCGAAATCCACGCGGCGCTGCCGTATGACAACATCACCGTGGAGGCAGAGCAAGATCGGGTTGCTCTCTCCGGCATAGCGTTGAGTGACGCGGACGCCGGGGCCGCCTTGAAGCTGGCTGGTTTGTATGCCAAGAGCGTAGTCAATTCTGTGGTGGTGCGAGAGCCGCATGTTCCGCAAGTAAAGCTGAAGGTCCAGATTATCGAGATTGACCGCTCGAAGCTCGATCAATTTGGGATTAACCTGTTCAGCCAGGGCAAGAATACAGGCAACGCCACGACTGGCCAGTTTCCCTCGACGCAAACCTATACCCCGCCGGCCGGCACGACGCCCGCAACACTGCTGACCAGCAACCCTCTGAACCTGTTCCTCTACAATTTTGGTCTGAATATCGGATTGACCATCCAGGATCTTCAGAACCGACAGATCGCGCAAATATTGGCCGAGCCAACGATTACGACGCTGAGCGGACAAAAATCGTCCTTCCTTTCCGGCGGCGAGTTTCCCTTCCCTGTGGTTCAGGGCTCCTCAGGCGGGCTTACGTCGATCACTATTCAATTCCGTCCCTATGGAGTGAAGCTGGATTTCACGCCGGTGGTGAATGCCGATGGGACGATTCAGTTGAAGGTAGCGCCAGAAGTGAGCGCGCTCGATTACACCAATGCGGTCACCATCTCCGGCTACACGATTCCCGCCATCTCCACGCGGAGAGCTGAGACCCAGGTGGAGTTGCGCGATGGACAGAGTTTCGCCATCTCCGGGCTGCTGGATCATCGCACCACCGACATTTTCAACAAGATGCCTGGGATCGGGGACGTGCCGATTCTGGGTAAGTTGTTCGGGTCAAAAAGCATCAACCACTCGATCGTGGAACTGATGGTGGTGGTGACGCCCACCATCGTCACTCCGCTCAACGACGCGGCATCGCCCGCTTTCCCGAAATTCCCTGTGCCCTGGCTCGACCCGGCACAATTCGACAAGAAGACAGTCGAGGGGAGCCCGGCTTCGCAAGCCAAACCCGGGACAGGCGGCCCGCGGTGATCAAGCAGGAACAGAATCCGAATGCACTCGAGGTCGCGCTGCTGACAGTGCATATCGACCATGCGACGGTCGAGCAGATCCGCCAGTCCGCTGCCACTCTATCGTGGACGGTGATCCCCGTGGATTACGAGAACTACTTCTCGACCACAAGTCTACCGGCCCTCACCCAGCGAGCAATCGAAGCCCAGGCATGCATCGCCGTGGTCGACTTCGATCAGGATCCCGAGGGCGCGCTTCAGACCGCCGAGTATTTACGCCAGAGTTTTTACCACAAGATAGCGATTCTGGCTCTCTCTTCCACGGCCGATCCGGATCTGCTGCTGGGCGCCATGCGCGCGGGGTACAGTGAATTTATTGCCAAACCGTTCGTCGCTGACGACTTTGCGGATACGCTTGGCCGGCTTGAGAATCGCTGGTCGACCGCTATTGGCCACACGCCGAATTCCGGGAAAATTCTCTCCTTCTTCGGCGCAAAGGGTGGCGTCGGTACGACCACGCTAGCTGTGCACCTGGCCATTTTCCTGGTCCGGGGCTTCGGCAAAAAAGTGTTGCTCATCGATAATCACGCCCAGTTGGGTCATGTAGCCCTCTACCTCGGCATGGACGGCAGCCATCATCATTTTCAGGATCTGGTTCAGAATGTCAGCCGGCTCGACCAGGATTTACTCCGCGGATTTATTGCCACCCACGCCAGCGGCCTCGATGTTCTGTCTTCTCCTGATGTGTACGGCGGCGTGTGGAAGACTGATACGGATTCCGTCGAGCGTACTCTCGAGTTCCTGAGCACGCAATACGACTTCGTTCTGCTGGATTGCGAGGCAACCTTCGACGACATCAACCTTGCGGTCATCGCCCTTTCCACCTGGATATACCTGATTGCTACCCCGGAGATCGGAGCCATCCGCGACCTTTCCCGCTATGTGGACGGCCTCATTCAGAACGATCAGGCGACGCATAAGTTGCAAGTGGTGATCAACCGGTACTCGTCCCACGAGGCGGTCACGATCGAGCAGGTTGAAAAGGCTATCCATCTACCGATCGCGTTCAAGATCGCCAATAACTATAGCCAGCTGGTGCAATCCATCAATATCGGTGAACCCGTGGCGGCGAGCGGCAAGTCAGATTTTTCCCAGCAGATAACGAAGTGGGCAGCAGCGTTGTGCGGGGGCACTGGCCCCGCCGCTCTGGAACCGCCGAAGAAGCGATTTTCCCTGTGGGGCTAATGCAACCGTTACTGGATTGCCGAGGATTTCTCTATGAATGACTTGAGCACTAATGGGAACAGCCGGATCGTGCCCGCCATCGTGCGCAGCGCGCGACCGGTGGCGCTCAAGATGCAGCAGGAGATCAAGGCTGCAGTCCACCTGGAGCTGATCAAGCGTTTGGACCTGGAGAAGATCGCCCTGATGCACGAGAACCCTTCTTCTCAGCAGGAGCTTCTCGGTGTGATTCATGGATTAATAGGGGAACAGGGTGTTCCCCTATCGGCGGTTGAGCGGGAGCGCCTGGCGCGGGAGGTGCTCGACGAAGTCTTCGGCCTGGGTCCGCTGGAACCCCTCTTGCAGGACGCCACGGTCAACGACATTCTGGTCAACACCTTTGACGCGGTTTACGTGGAACGCCGCGGCGTGCTCGAGAAGACCACAGTGGTCTTTCAGGACAACCGGCACCTGATGCACGTGATCGACAAGATTGTATCCGCCGTGGGCAGGCGGGTGGACGAGTCCTCCCCCATGGTGGACGCCCGGCTCAAAGACGGTTCGCGGGTCAATGCGATCATTCCCCCCCTGGCCGTTGACGGTCCGATTCTGTCCATCCGCAAATTTGGTTCCAAACCGTTGATGGCGGATGACCTGCTGCGGAACAAGGCGCTCACCGAACCTATGCTCGATATCCTGAAGGGCGCCGTCCAGGCCCGGCTCAACATCATTGTCTCGGGGGGCACTGGCGCCGGCAAGACTACTTTGCTGAACGTGCTTTCTGGTTTTGTGGATGAGCGCGAACGCATCATCACCATTGAAGACTCGGCGGAGTTACAAGTGAAGCACGCGCATGTCGTGCGGCTGGAGTGCCGGCCACCCAACGTGGAAGGCAAGGGCGCGGTGAAGCAGAGGGAACTGGTGATCAATGCGCTGCGTATGCGTCCCGACCGCATCGTGCTGGGCGAGGTCCGCGGCGAAGAGTGCCTGGACATGTTGCAGGCAATGAATACGGGCCACGACGGCTCGCTGACTACCATCCACGCCAACACGCCGCGCGACGCCGTGGCCCGCATGGAGACGATGGCCATGATGGGCAGCGTGAGCCTGCCGGAGAAGGCGATTCGCGCGCAGATTGCCTCCGCCGTTCATTTGATCGTGCAGATCGCCCGCATGAGCGATGGCTCGCGCCGAGTCACCCACATCACCGAACTTACCGGGGCGTTTAGCGACGTAATCAGCATGCAGGATATCTTCCTCTTCGAGAAAGAGGGTCTCGGACTCAACGGCAAGGTGAAGGGCCGCTTTCGCTCCACCGGCATTGTGCCCAAATTCGGCGACAAATTGAAAGCTGCGGGAATTCCGCTGCCGGTAGGTTTGCTCGACTACTCGGTGGAAGTGTAGGAGCTACCACGATGGCTATGCTAATCATCGGCTTTCTCTCGATTCTGTTGGCCACGTTTGCGGTGGTCTTGGTGATGACTCGCCGATCCCCAGAGGAGCAGATCGTAGCGCAGCGGATGGCGTCCATTTACGCGCCCACGAGGAAAGAGGATGGCGCGATTCCTCAGACTTCGCAGTTGTTCAGGGCCACAAGAAAAGTGAGGTTTGGCTGGCTTGAAGAACGGCTGCAACCTTTTCCTTTCGTGCAGCGGCTGCAGGTGCGCATCCTGCAGGCAAACAGCTCGACCTCTGTCGGTACGCTCATCGTGAGCAGTGCGAGCCTATTCCTTGCCGGATATTGCATCATGTGGTTTTTTGCGTCTATGCTCCTGATCGACCTGGCTGCCGGCGCTGCACTGAGCCTGCTGCCGTACGCTATTCTTTCCTTCAAACGTTCGCGACGAATCAACGCCTTCAACGCGGCGCTGGCGGAATCCATTGACATGCTGGCCCGCGCTCTACGCGCTGGCCATTCCGTAGTGGGCGCGATGGAAATGCTGGCCGAGAATGCACAGGAACCAGCAGCCTCTGAATTCAAGGAGATTTTCAAGCAGCTGAATCTTGGGTTGCCCATGCGCGATGCACTGCTGCAACTACTGGATCGCGTACCCTCGCCCGACCTGCGCGTCCTGGTGACCGCGATCCTGGTGCAGAAAGATACCGGGGGCAATTTGGCGGAGATTCTGGATCGCACGGTCTTTGTCATTCGGGAACGGCTGCGGATCCAGGGCGAGATTCAAACCCAGACAGCCCAGGGAAGACTCACCGGATGGATTCTGAGCGCGCTCCCGGTCGTGATGATGATTCTGCTCAACCTGGTCAATCCAGGTTATTCCAGCATCCTCTTCCACGATCCATTCGGGCGCAAGCTTATCTACGTCAGCCTCGCCATGCTGGCGGTGGGCAGTTTGATCATTCGTCGCATCGTCAATGGAATCGAGGTCTAGCAGGGTATGGGTCCAATTTTTAACATTGCGCTGACACTCACGGTTTTCCTGGTTCTGGCGTTGCTGCTGGCCCCGGTCTTGCTGAGGCCCTCACCGGCCGCCAGACGGATCCTGGAAATGGTGCAAAGCAATCGTCCCGACGAGCGAAGAGTTGGCAGTAAAGAGCGCATACAAGAGAGCATCCTCTCCCTGGCAAGAAACTTACGAGTGCGGTTCGGGCTGGCAGAGGACGAAAAGGTCAAACAGCAGCTGTTAAGTGCGGGGATCAGAAGTAGTCGAGGCATGAATGCATACTTTGCCAGCCGCATCCTTGGCCCCCTGATGGGCCTTGTCTGCGGCAGCCTGATTCACACCAACACCATCTTCTGGGCATTGTGCCTGGGCACCGTTCTTTATCTGGTTCCCGATATGTGGTTGAAGGTCAAGATCAAAAAGCGGAGGGAAAGAATCAGGAGAAGCCTTCCGGACGCACTCGATCTGTTGGTTATTTGCGTGGAGGCTGGGCTCGGGTTGGATCAAGCGATGTTGCGGGTTGGCCAGGAGATGATCATTAGCCACCCAGACCTCCACCACGAATTCATGCAGGTGAATCTGGAGCAGCTTGCCGGTAAACCCAGGCTGGAGGCATGGAAAAGCGCTGCCGATCGCACGCAAATTCCAGAGTTCGCGCTGTTTGTAAGCATGTTGACGCAAGCTGACCGGTTCGGCACCCCAATCGTCAGAGCGTTAAGCAGGTTTGGCGACGAGATCCGTCAGAAAAGACGGCAAAGGGCGGAAGAGATGGCCGCGAAGACGAAAATAAAAATACTCTTTCCCCTTGTTTTGTTTATCTTCCCTTGCATTTTTATTGTGTTGCTTGCCCCTGCGGTACTGAACATTGCCAAGAACATGCAGTCGTTCAAGTAGTCTGCCAAACGATCCGACGGGAGCAACTTAGCTGGTTGCTCTAAGAGTTCTGAAGTTAGTTGAGATCGGGAGAAAGGAGGACCCATTCATGGATACAACAACACTCATTCGAGTCATCGCAGGCGTTTTGGCGGTGGCCGTACTCGCGTTCGTGATCTACCGCAGAAAGCACGCGAAAATATAATCGCTGATTGAACGTGATAGACCTTTGCGCTGGCCGATGAGGAACATCATGCACCTCAGAAATATAACCAGGGCCACCACGGTCGGCACACGGATAAACCTAGCCGACAGCTCTCTTACTCGCTTGATAGGTTTGGTGGGCAAGAGGCGGCTGGATGCCGGATGCGGGCTTCTCATTAAGCCTTCATCCGGTATCCACACCTTTGGCATGCTGTTTGCAATCGACGCGGTCGCGCTCAGCAAGGATCTACGGGTGCTGAAGCTTTGGCATCGATTGGCCCCGTTTCGCGTCACCAGCATCCAGCTCAAGACTCATTGCATTCTTGAACTGCCAGCGGGGCAAATCCGCAATTGCCAGATAGAGATCGGGGACCAATTGGAGTTCAGCTAGTGCAACCGTCTCCCATAGCATCGTTCCTGCAGAGATCTTTATCCCGCTGGATCGCGCAGTGGTGTAAAGGGTTCTGACCTGCTTGAACTCGGGGTGCCACACTACATCGCTCATTTGTCTCGAGATACCAAATCTCCGTGCGTGGCTCCATTCAGATCCGGCGTGTGCGGCTGCCTGACAAGAAACAGCACATGCTGGCGCGCGATTTCCCACGGTTGGAATTACCACCCAAGCCGTCCGCAAAGGAATCGCAATTTTTCTGATTTGATTTACCTGCACAGAACTTGTCGGCTATATCATCGCTCGAACCACTATTCGGCGCGTGAATCAATTTCAAGCCACACGCCATTCTGAGGAGAGACAGCAATGAAGAGACTGATATGGATTGTTCTGCTGCTGGGCATTCAAAGCTTGTATTGCGGAGCATCGAGCGCATGGGCGCAAAGCGGGATCACGGCGCAAAATGGGCGGCAGGTGACCTGTGCCTCCGACGACGGAAGACGCCATTTGTGCCGGGTCGATACCAGTCGCGGCGTGCAGATGACTAACCAACGTAGCGGTTCGCCCTGCGTCCAGGGCCAGACCTGGGGCTACGACCGACGTGGCATTTGGGTGGATCGCGGCTGCCGGGCAGACTTTTACCTGGGGAACGGCGGCCCGGGAAATCGACCTGGTCCGGGGCCGGGCTATGGCAGCGTGAGGATTACTTGTTCGTCCAACAACGGCAAGCGCAATTACTGTCCGGTGGATACGGGCCGCAACGTGCAGCTCACCAATCAGCGAAGTGGTTCGCCTTGCGTCCAGGGGCAAACCTGGGGTTGGGACCGTCGTGGGATCTGGGTCGATCGGGGTTGCCGGGCAGACTTTATGGTCCGGCGCTAGTAATAGTGCATCACTTCTAAAGTCGTTTTTCACTCCTGTTCCGCCGTGACGGCAGAACAGGAGTGGGTCTTCTGCGAACCATCGCCGCAGCTTTTCCCGGGAGCATTTTTGCTAAGGGTGTAGACCAGCAAGGGGACCCTAAGCGGCCATTCCGCCGGAGAATGGCCGCAAGTAACTTATCTCACCGGATCATCGTATAAGCAAAAAATGCGTTAGCCGATGTCTTCGCTCCAGTTTTCCAGGTATTTCTTCACTTCCGCCATGAACCTGCCTGCATCGGCTCCGTCGATGATGCGATGGTCAAAGCCCAGGGTCAAACGAATGATACTGCGGATCGCGATCGAATCGGAACCGCTCTCATCGGTGATCACGGTAGGCTCCTTGAACAAGCCGCCGACGCCCATGATGGCCGATTCCGGCTGATTGATGACCGGCGTCCCGAACTGCTCACCGAAGATACCGGGATTCGTAATGGTGAAGGTGCCAGAAGCAACTTCTTCGGGCTTGAGCTTCTTGGCCCGGGCACGTTCCGCCAGATCGACGATAGCGCGCGCAATGCCTAAAAAGCTCTTTTCCTCCGCCTGACGGATGACGGGCACGATCAAACCCCAATCCAGCGCCACGGCAATTCCTATGTTGATGTTCTTGTGGTAACGGATGGCGTCGCCTTCCATCGAAGCATTCACAATGGGCATCTTGCGCAGGGTAGCGATCACCGCTCGGGTGAGAAAGGGCATGTATGTCAGCTTGACGCCGTTACGCTGCTCGTACTTGGATTTCTCCTTCTCCCGAATGCGCACGATGCGGGTAAGGTCTACCTTGAAGACCGTGTGCACGTGAGCGCTGGTTCGCTTGGAGTCAACCATGCGC
The DNA here is from genome assembly GCA_963834445.1 of uncultured Acidobacteriaceae bacterium. Taxonomy (GTDB): domain Bacteria; phylum Acidobacteriota; class Terriglobia; order Terriglobales; family Acidobacteriaceae; genus PALSA-350. The sequence goes on along the minus strand of CAWIBU010000003.1, from coordinate 1,624,209 downwards.
TGGGCAATGATGCCCCGCATGCGCGTCAGCGGAACGAGCTCGTCGCCAGCTGTCACAACGGGTACAGGCGCCGAGGCTGCCGGTTTGGCTGGCGCGGGAGCTGCAGGTACTGCCACGGGCGCAGGTGTAGTTGGCGCCGAGGGCTTGGCTGCGGCGGCTGTCGTCGGACCACCCTTGGCGACGTAGCCGAGAATGTCTTCCTTGGTAATGCGGCCGGCAGAGCCTGTGCCCGCAACCTTACGCAGGTCGATGTTGTTGTCCTTGGCGATCTTGCGTACCAAGGGCGACGACCGTACCCGTTCCCCGGTCTCGGCATCCGTGGTTTCGATGTCGGCCTCGCTATCAGCCGGAGCGGCAACAGCGGCTGCCGGCGCGGGAGCGGCACTGGGTGCTGCTGAGGGGGCTGCGCTTCCGCCGCCACTGATCAACGCAACGACGGTATTAATCTGGACCGTGGCACCGGCCTCGACTTTGATTTCAGTCAGAATACCGGCTGCCGGGGAAGGAATCTCGGCATCGACCTTGTCGGTCGAGATCTCAAACAGCGGCTCGTCCTGTTGCACCGTATCGCCCGGCTTCTTGAGCCACTTGGTGATGGTTCCTTCAAAAATCGACTCGCCCATCTGGGGCATGATCACGTCCGTCATCGAGGCCGGCGCCGCAGCCTGAGCGGCGGCCGGGGCTGGAGCTGGCGCTGCCGGGGCCGCTGGGGCTGCGGGCACCGGCGCATCGTCCTTTTTAGGCGCAGCCGGTGGAGCAGCCTGCCCGGAAGCATCGGAGATTACCCCGACCACCGTGTTGATCTGGACCGTGTTTCCTTCAGCAATCTTGATCTCGGAGAGCACGCCGGCCGCCGGTGAAGGAATCTCGGCATCGACCTTGTCGGTCGAGATCTCGAACAGTGGCTCATCCTGTTGCACCGCATCACCCGGCTTCTTGAGCCACTTGGTGATGGTTCCTTCAAAAATCGACTCGCCCATCTGGGGCATGATCACATCAGTCGGCATGGACTCCCTTTCGCATTGGAACTCAGTATATTAGAGCAATCCGATCGTTGCTGGGTTGGGGCTGGCCGGCGGCGCGCCGGGCAAAAGATCGTCGAGCGTCTCCACCCAAACCATCTGCCGCCCAAACACCCGGCCAAAGTGGCGAACGATCGCGTTGGCCATCTGATCGAGGGTGGGGGCGGACTCCAGATCGACCTCGGCCTCCATACTGGTGACACCGCGGTCGCTGATGCCACAAGGCACAATCAGCTCAAAATCATGGAGATCGGTGGTCACGTTCAGGGCAAAGCCGTGGGTGGTGACCCCGCGGGCGACGTGAACACCCAGCGCGGCGATTTTCTTCTCGGCGACAGCGCCGCCGGCGATCGTCCACACCCCGGCGCGGCCCGCGATGCACTGGGTCAGCACGCCGTAGTCCCCACAAGCGCGAATCAGCACTTCCTCAAGTTTGCGTAGGTAGTCGACGATGCCCAGGGGCGGCGTGAATGCGCGCAAATTGAGAATGGGATAGCCCACCAGCTGCCCCGGGCCGTGGTAAGTCACATCTCCCCCGCGATTGGTTTCGAAGAGCGAAATGCCGCGACGCTCCATGAGCTGGTTACTGGCCACTACGTGCTCGCGATGGGCATTGCGGCCCAGGGTGATCACGGGGGGATGCTCCACCAGCAGCAGCACATCGCCGATGCGCTCCTGCTGGCGTAACGCGCAGACCTGCTGTTGCAGGGCCAGCGCGGTGGCGTAGTCAACGCGGCCGAGATTGACGAGACGAACGAGCGTGGCGCGAGACACAACCGTCATTCAATAAGGACCGGGTTAAACGTTGATGGCCATATTTTCGACGCTGCCAAAACCATCGAGCATGGCCTCAGCCAGGGTGGGGTGGGCGTGGATGGTGAACATCAATTCCTCGATGGTAGCCTCGAGCTCGAGCGCCACCACCGCTTCGGCAATCATCTCCGTGGCTTGGGGCCCAATGATGTGTACGCCCAGCAGCTCTCCGTACTTGGCATCTGCGACCACCTTCACGAAACCTTCGTGGGAGCCAACGATCGAAGCCTTGGAGTTAGCCGAGAACGGGAACTTGCCTACCTTGACATCATGGCCTGCCGCTTTGGCCTGGGCTTCGGTCAAGCCGACGCTGCCGATCTGCGGCTCGCAGTAAGTGCAGGCGGGAATGCGGTCGCGGCGCACCGGTTTGGCTCGTTTGCCGGCCAGCTTCGCCGCCACCACCAGCCCCGACATTGCCGCTACGTGGGCCAACTGGGGCAAACCCGCGACCACGTCGCCGATGGCGTAGACCCCGGGCTCTTTGGTTTGCATCCACTCATCGGTCTTGATGAAGCCGCGCTCGACTTCGACCTGGGTAGCTTCAAGACCGATGTTGGCGGTGCGCGGTGCGCGGCCGACGGCGACCAGCACGGTTTCCGCTTCCTTTACAATCTGCTTGCCATCTGCGGCGGTAAAGGTCACCTTTACGCCGCCCTTGGTCTTTTCTACCTTGTCCACCTTGGCGCCGATGTGGGTATCGATGCCTCGTTTGCGGAAGACCCGGGACAGTTCTTTGCTGACATCCTCATCTTCGTTGGGAACCATGCGCGGCAGGTATTCAACGATGGTGATCTCGCTGCCAAAGCTCTTAAAGATGGAACCAAACTCTACCCCGACGGCCCCGGCACCTATGACAATCATGGATTTGGGTATCTGCGGGAGAGCAAGGATCTCCATATTTGTGAGGATGCTTTTGGCGTCGGACTCAACACCCGGCAACATGCGGGCGTCCGAGCCGGTGGCGATGATTACATTTTTGCCCTGAACTGTCGTTTTCTCGCCGTTGGTGGATTCAACCGCAATGGAGTGGACACCATCTTTGGCCGGGCCGGTCAACCGTCCGTAGCCCTCCACCACGGTCACCTTGTTCTTGCGCATCAGGAAGTCCAAACCCTTGACGTGCTTGGTGATGATCCCATTTTTGCGGTCGAGAATGGTCTTCCAGTTAATGGTGACCTTGCCCACGCCCTCGATGCCATGTTCCGTGGCGTTCTTCAGGTGGTCATAGACCTCGGCGTCAAAAAGCAGGGACTTGGTGGGAATGCAGCCCCAGTGCAGGCAGGTACCGCCCAGTTTCTTTTCCCGCTCGACCAGGGCGACTTTCAGGCCATACTGGCCGGCGCGGATGGCGGTGGTATAGCCTCCCGGACCGCCGCCAACGATAACGATGTCGTAGATTGTTTCTGCCACAGCAAGCTCCCCAGGGTGGATCTGTTGGCCGGCGAAAAGCTGGCCGCCGGCAGGTTAGGACGCGAAACTTTGATTTTACGCGACTCAACGGTTACGGGTTGACGATCGTTCGTTTGGCCGGATGTGCCACACTGGATGCGTGCGACCGCACCTGGCTACGCTCGTCGCCGACTTCCGCTCGAACGGCGAGCAAATCGCGGTGGTTACCCATCGCGGCAATCGGCGGTTTTCTTCCACCTACGCAGGACTGGCTGAGCTGAGCGCCCGCTGCGCCCATGCCTATGACCAGCTCGGCCTGCAGCCCGGAGACCGAGTTTTGCTCTGGGGCAACAACTGCGTCGAATGGGTAGCGGCTTTCTTTGGATGCATTTTGCGCGGAATCGTTGCAGTTCCGTTGGACGCAGCGGGGAGCCTGGAGTTGGCCCAACGGGTCGTCTCGGAGGTGCAGCCCCGGCTGCTGGTGGGCGACCTGGCGCTGCTGCTAGAGCTGCAGCCCGATCCGCCTATCCCGACGCTGGGCCTGGCTGGGTTCGCGACCTCTCTGCCCACGCCGAATTATTCGCCTGTACCGGGATTGTCGCGCGATACGCCGCTGCAAATCGTTTTCACTTCAGGCACGACGGCAGACCCCAAGGGCATCGTGCACACGCATGGCAACGTGCTCGCGTCTCTCGATCCGCTGGAAAAAGAGATTGGCAAGTACCTGCGTTACGAGCGCTTCGTGCATCCCTTGCGCATTCTGCACACGCTGCCACTGAGCCACGTCTTCGGGCAGTTTATGGGTCTTTGGGTTCCGTCGTTGCTGGTCGCTGAAGTCCATTTTGAAGATCGGCTGCAGGCGCCCAGGCTGGCCAGATTGATGAAGCAGGAGCGTATCTCAGTGCTGGCGGCGGTTCCCCGGGTGCTCGACCTGCTGCGTTCGTGGCTCGTGGCTGAGTTTCCGGCACTGTCGGCCAGCGTGGCTGCGGCGCAGGGGGAGTCAATTGTGCGGCGATGGTGGCGCTTCCGGGCCGTGCATCGGCGACTGGGGTTCAAGTTTTGGGCGTTCGTGTCGGGGGGAGCGGCTCTGCCCGCAGACCTGGAGAAGTTCTGGACCACGGCTGGCTTCGCCCTGATCCAGGGCTACGGGATGACGGAGACGACGGCGCTGGTCACCTTGAATCACCCGTTCAGAATTGCCCGGGGCACTATCGGCAAACCGCTCGCTGGACGAGAGGTCAAGATCGGCGAAGACGGCGAGATCCTGGTGCGCGGCGCTTCCATCGCCGCCCAGGTTTGGCGTCAAGGGCATCTGCAACCGCGCGGAGACGAGTGGCTGGCGACGGGCGATCTGGCCTCTCGCAATGCGGCCGGCGACCTGGTATTTGCCGGGCGCAAAAGCGACGTGATCGTTACGTCGGCCGGATTGAATATCCATCCCCAGGATCTGGAGGCAGTGCTACGCAAACAGCCGGGTGTGCTCGACGGGTTGGTCGTTGCTTACGATTCAGCGGCCGGCCCTACTCCGGCTGCGGTGCTGATCGCGGGCGCAGATCTTGCCGACGACCGCTTAGGGCAGGCGGTCGATAACGCCAATCGCGAGCTTGCCCCTTTTCAGCAGCTGCGCTACTGGCTGCGCTGGCCACAACTGGAGTTTCCCCGCACCTCGACCGGCAAGGTATTGCGTCGCAGTGTGCAAAGCTGGGCACAGCAATCGCTGGCAGTGGGAGGGAAAGCGGTGGAAGATCCCTCTGACCCTTTGCTCGAGATACTGCGTCAACTGGGGACAACCAGGCAGGACGTGACGGCAACCGACCGCCTGACCGAAGACCTGCACCTGGATAGCCTGGCGATGGTGCAACTACAGTCGAGCCTGGAGACACGCTTTGGGGTGGAACTTGAGGATTCCGTCTGGGAACTGGTCCGGACGGTCGGTGATCTGCGCGGCCTGCTGCAGCAATCTGCTCCGGTTGCGGTTCGATCAGCGCCCTCCACGGGTTCGGCAACCACGGTTGACGTTGCCGCGCCGGTGCGTTCGCTTCCTCTCCAGAGGCAAGCGGCGGTGTTTCCACGCTGGCCGCGGTGGGGCTTGGTCCAGCTGGTAAGGAATGTCTTTCTGGAAGCCATCATGCGCCCCCTGGTTTGGCTGGTTCTAGCTCCGCGCGTGGCGCCACCTACGCTGCTGGCCCGGCCATCCCTGCTGGTTGCCAACCATCTGACGGCTTTTGATGTGCCGGTAATTTTGTACGCGCTGAGCAGCACAGACCGTGAGCATGTTGCGGTAGCGATGTCAGGGGAGCTGCTAACCGGCTGGCGTCAAGGAAAGGCGCAGCGCCATCGCATTTTGGGCGCTCTCGCGCCCGTCGCCTATTGGCTGGTGAGCGCGCTCTTCAATGTGTTTCCGCTGCCCCGCGGCGCTGGTCTGCGACAGAGCTTCGTCCACGCCGGGGAAGCGCTGGACCAGGGGCAGCACGTGCTGGTGTTTCCTGAAGGCCGCCGTTCGGTCAGCGGCCAACTGCAGCCCTTCGAACCAGGCATCGGCCTGCTGGCACAGGAATCTGAAGTGCCGGTGCACCCGATATACGTGGAGGGCCTGGGGCGCGGCCACCATCGTGGCGCGGTCAAGGTTCGCGTGGGAACTCCGTTGACCATGTCGCCCGGGGAAGAACCACAAGCCTTTACCAAAAGGTTGGAGGCCGCAGTAACCGCGTTGGCGCCGATCTAGCTCTCGGTTTCGAACCGACCCTCGGTAGGAAGCACCACGCGGCATTTCTAACCCAGCAGCCGCGCCGCCTCTTTAGCAAAGTACGTAACAGTGAAGTCGGCACCGGCACGGCGAATGGAGATAAGCGACTCCATCATCGCTCGCTCCTTTTCCAGCCAGCCCCTGGCGAAGGCAGCCTGCAGCATCGCGTATTCCCCGGAGACCTGATACGCGCCCATCGGCACATCGAGCCGCTCGCGCGCTGCGCGAATCACATCCAGATAGGGCATGGCCGGCTTCATCAAAATCATGTCTGCGCCTTCGGCAATATCCTGATCGATTTCGCGCATCGCCTCGCGCAGGTTCGCCCCATCCATCTGATACGTTCTGCGGTCGCCGAACTGCGGTGCCGAATCGGCTGCTTCGCGAAACGGGCCATAGAACGCAGAAGAAAACTTGGCAGCATAGGAGAGAATCGGCACCTGCTCCAGGCCGGCATCGTCGAGATGTTCGCGGATAATGCCTACGCGGCCGTCCATCATGTCCGATGGGGCCACGATATCCGCCCCGGCTTCCGCCAATGAAACCGCTGTGCGCGCGATCAATTCAAGGCTGGAGTCGTTCTCAACCTCATAGTCATCACCGCTCTTGTGCACGATGCCGCAATGCCCATGCGAGGTGTACTCGCAGAGGCACACGTCGGCGATCAACAGCAGCTTTTTGGCAGCGGGCTTAAACGCACGCAGGGCCTGTTGGACAATACCGTCCGCCGCCCAGGCGCCGCTCGCTTCTTCATCCTTGAGGGCGGGAAGTCCGAAGAGCAGCAGGCCGCCCAGGCCAAGCCGGGTCGCCTCCTCAACCTCTTTCATGGCTTCATCGATCGAGAGGTTGTAAACCCCGGGCATGGAGCTGATTTCGCGCCGTATCCCCTGGCCGGGGCAAATAAAGAGTGGGTAGATCAACGCGCCGGGATGGAGATGAACTTCGCGGACCAGCGAGCGCATCGCCTCGGTACGCCGCAAACGCCGGAGACGGGTTACAGGGAATTCCATTCTTTGATTCTAAGGCGTGGCCGTGGTGGTTGCTCTAGCATAGGTGGGTGAGTCTTCTCGAGCCCGTACCGTCGATCGTGGAGGAAATCAGTGGGGAGGCGCTCGAGTGGGGCCGCCTACTGGAGCTGGTAGCGAGCTACGCCCACTCGACTGTGGCCCGCGTGTGGATGCTCAGCATGCAGCCGTCGCAGGACCCTGCCTGGATTGAACAGCAGCATGACCTGGTGGAGGAGATGCGGCTACTGCTGGGGCACGGGGCCGCGCCCGCATTGGGTGGATTGTTCGATCCGACGAAGCTGGCCGAGAAGGCGCGCATCGCGGGCGCCCTGCTCGAGCCCGAGGAGATACGCGACCTGCTCTTTCTGGTGGATAACATCACCACCTGGCAGGCAATGATCGAGAGTCCCCCCGAAGCGTTGGCCGCGCGGCTTGCAGGCTTAACTGCGCTGAGCCAGTTGCCTGAGGGGGCACAACTGGGGGCGCTGGCACGATCCCTGCGGTCCCGCCTGAACCCAGATGGCTCGCTCAGCGACGATGCCTCCCCCGAACTGCGCCGCATCCGCAGAGAGATCGAGCGCCAGCAGCGGGTGATTGAAGAAAGCCTGCGCAGCTCATTGCGCCGTTTGTCAGAAGGCGGCAGCACGCAGGATGACCTGATCACGATTCGCGGGGAACGATTCGTTATCCCGGTAAAGGCGGAGCATAAGCGGCGCATTCCCGGGGTCGTGCATGGCGCCAGCTCAAGCGGCCAGACGGTCTACCTGGAACCCCTTGAGACCATCGAGCAGAACAACGAGCTGGTGCGGCTGATCGATGAAGAGCAGGCCGAGACGCGGCGGATTTTTCTCGCCATGACCCGGGAGATTGGGCAGCAATCACAGGCCATCGCCCAGGGCGCCGCCACCCTGGCCCAGCTCGACGGGCTGCAGGCGCGGGGACGATTCGCCGCCGAGTTTGATTGCATCCGACCGCGCTTCGCGGATCCGGCTACACCGGTGCTTGACCTGACGCAGGCACGCCATCCCTTGCTGGAAAAGCGCCTGCGCGCGCGGCAAGCGGCGATCGTGCCGCTGACCCTGGCGTTGACCAACACCGAGCGGCAGCTGATCATCAGCGGCCCTAATACCGGCGGCAAGACGGTCGCGCTCAAGACTGCGGGGCTGCTGAGCATGATGGCCCAGGCGGGCATACCGGTCCCCGCCGCAGGAGCAGTTTTTCCGCTGTGCAGCGCGTTTCTGGCCGACATTGGCGACGCCCAGTCGATCGAACAAAATCTGTCGACCTTCTCGGCACACATCGTCAATCTCAAACGGATTGCCGCCCTGGCAGACCCCTCATCCCTGGTTTTGCTCGATGAACTAGGGTCAGCCACGGATCCGGAAGAGGGAGCAGCGCTGGCGGTGGCCATCGCCGGCTATTTTCTCGATCGCCGTGCCTGGTGCCTGATCTCTACCCATCACACCTCGCTCAAGGTCTACGCCGCCAGGAGACCCGGCGTGCTCAATGCTTCGGTCGGTTTTGACGAGCAGACCCTGGCGCCGACCTTCGCGTTGCGGCTGGGTGTTCCTGGCGCTTCCGCCGGCATCAACATTGCGCAGCGGCTGGGCCTGAATCCAACCATCGTCGAAAATGCCCGCGCGCAACAGGATACGCAGACGCGAGACATCGGCCATTTCCTCGACGAGCTGCACAGCCAGCTCGACAGCGTGGCGCGGGAGCGGGAGGAGTTGCGACGCCGGGAACAGGAGGTGGCACGGGAAAAGAACCGCCTGGAGAGCGAGGGCCTCAAAGAGTGGCGTAGCAAGGTAAAAGATCTGGAAACGCAACTGCAGTCATTGCTAAAAGACTTCACCTACCAGATCCGCGAAACGGTGCGGGTGATTGACGATCGGGCCGCGCAGCAAAAGCTCTCAAAAGAAGCGGAGCGCCGCATAGCGCGCCTGCGCCGGGAATTCAGCGAGCAATTCAACTCCGTCGTGGTGGCCCAGCACAGCGGCGCCGATCGCGGAGACAGCCATGCCCAGCCACACGTGATTCGGAATATTTCGGTCGGCGACACGGTCAAGTTGAAGTCTCTGGGCAAGACCGGGGTGGTGCAGCGGCAGGTTGAGGGCAATCTGTTTGAGGTAGCGATTGGGCCCATGAAGATGCGGGTTGCGCGCGACAACATCGCCGAGATCCTGACCGGCCGCGAGATTCGGGCAGCCAGTCCGCTCGAAGCCGCGCGAAGCCGCGGCGTGACCGTGTCGATCGCTCATCCGGAAGATACGGTTCGCGCCGAGCTGAACGTGATCGGACGCACCGTCGATGAGGCCACCGGAGAAGTGGAGCAATATCTGGACCGTGCCTTCCTGGCCGGTCTGCCGCGCATCCGGATTGTGCACGGGATGGGTATGGGCGTTTTACGCAAGGCACTGCGAGCCATGATGGAGCGGCATCCGCACGTGGCGCTGGTGACGGAGGCGAGTCCCAGCGAAGGCGGAGCCGGAGCCACGGTGGTGGATCTTCGGGTGTAGGCTGATCTTTGCGCATGCGAAACCACCAGTTCGACTTGTTGCGCATTCTCTTCGCAACGCTGGTATTGCTCTCGCACGCGCCGGAAATCACCGACGGCAACACCTCGCGTGAGCTGCTCCATCGCCTCACCGGCGCGCCATTCACTTTTGGCACGTTGGGCGTTGACGGGTTCTTCCTATTGAGCGGCTATTTGATCGTACAAAGCTGGCTCGGCGATCCTGAGTTCATTAACTTCCTGCGCAAACGGGTGCTGCGTATTCTTCCCGGATACATGGTGGCCGTCGCCCTCAGCACCCTTGCCGTGGGATTGCTGGCGCCGGGCGTCGCTCACTTTTTCAGAGGCCTCGACATTCATTTCGTAAACAGCGTCGTTCTACTCAGCTCCCCGGCGACGCCACCCGTCTTTCCCGGCCAGGCCTATGCGACGGTCAATGGCGCGATGTACACCATTGGTTACGAGTTTCGGTGCTACCTGCTGGTGGCGCTGCTGGGAGTGAGCGGGTTGCTGCGCCGGCCCATCATCATGCTGCTCGCGACCGCTCTGCTGCTGTCGTCGCTGTTCGACGCGGCTCCTTTTGCAGCAATGCTCTGGCCCAGGCACGTCGTAGCCCTGGTAGGCGCACCCGGCATTGCGTTTCGTTTAACCGCGGTTTACCTGATCGGCGTTTGTTTCTACTTGTTTCGCCAGCGCATCGTTTTCCGGCGGCTGTTCGCGTGGATCGCGCTCGCCCTGCTGATCGCGTTCTTTATCTTCATACCTTCGCGGGCCGAGTTTGCCCTGGTGCTATGCGGCGCGTACTTGATGTTTTACCTGGGACAGATGCAGCTACCCTGGCTATCGGGCATGAGCCGGCTTCCAGACATCTCCTATGGCATCTATCTCTACGGATGGCCGGTCGAGGCTCTGTGGATCTGGTTCCACAGAGGCTCTCCCTGGATCACTTTCCTGGTTTCCACAGTGATTTGTTTTGCCTTGGGCTGGTTGAGCTGGCACTTCGTGGAGCGCCCCGCGCTCACCTTGAAGCGCAGGGCTACGGCGCCGCTGCCGGTTGCCTAAAAACCGGCATGCACTCATGAAAGACTGTCAGCAGCCGGGAGCGTCCTCAAAGCGATGACCACAACACGCTCGAAGTATACTTCTCTTCTCTTTGCTGGCCTGGTGTTGTTGTTTTGTGGGTGGGCGCTTTCGCTGCCACTGTTCCCCACCCAGGACGGCCCCATGCACAAGTATTACGTGCACGCGATCGCATCGCTGCTCGCGGGCGCGCATGATTATGGCGCCTACGCGATTCGGCATCCCTTTCCTCCCTATGCGACGCACTATGCGGTCTTGCTCGGCCTCACCCGGCTTGTGTCGTACGATCTTGCCGAGAAGCTGCTCATCTGCGGCATTTTCCTGTGCACCGCCTACGGCTTCCGCTACTGTGCTCGATCTCTGGGCCCGAGCGGCGATCTGCTTTCGCTCTGCATGATCCCGTTAGTTCTGCACTGGTCGCTGGTGATGGGGTTTCTGAATTATTCGCTCGCCGTCGGGCTGTTTTTCCTGGCCGTCGGGCTTTGGGTGCGGGCGGCAGCCGGCCAAACCCGTCTGTGGTTACCGTTTGCTTTGATCAGCTTTCTGCTGGCGTTGACGCACCCCATACCGCTTCTATTACTGATCGTTTTCTGCGCATTGGACCTGGGGATTCGTTTGTTCCAAAGCCGTGTCTCGCTGCGAGAACACCGCTGGCTCTTCACCGGCTTGGCGATCGCCAGTCTCAGCTTTCTGTATCCGCTGGCCAGCGTGGATCGGTCGCGCTCGGCATCAAACCTGCACGGGTTTGGCCTGCACAGGGACGCGCTGGTCAGCAGCCTGGCGTTGTTCGGCGTCTCCCCTTTTGATACGCGGGCCCGCAACCTGGCCATCAACGGATATCGCCTCGGGCTTTATGCCTTGCTGCTCGGCTGCCTTGCGCTGGCGACCGTGGGATTTCTGGCGCGTTGGCGAGCACGCCAGATGCGGTCGAGCGACAGCATGCTGCTGTTGGCGGTGGCGATTTTGCTGTCTATCCCAATTCTTCCCGGCGCCATGAATGGCTCTGACTTCTTCGCCCAGCGGCTGATGATCTTTCCCTGGCTGGGCGCGATCGCGGCCGCGAGCGGCTGTGCGGCAGCGCGGCCATGGGAGCGCATCGTTCCTTTGTTTGCCATTGCCCTGACGGTGCTGACGCTGCTGCCGGCCGAGATTTTCTTTCGACCGGTCGCGCGGCAACTCGCTGCCCTCGAGAATCAACCGCTGCCCCAGCATCTCGGCGGCCTCGCAATTCTCGACCCCGCGATGCTCAAGGCCGTGCGTGTGCAACATGAACTCGGATTCAATCCCTATCTCTGGAGTGGAGCGCTTCCCTTTTTGCGCGCCAACGACGTCATGCTCAATAGCCCGTTCATGGACCAGAAGATTACCCCGCTGATGCCGGCGCCCGGCGGAAATCTTTTGATCGATCACATGAGTTCTGCTGAGGAAGCAGAGCGGTTGATCAACGGCAACGTCGATTTGCCGGCGCTTCCGCCTGCGACCCGTACGGCGCTGCTGGCATCGACCGGGGTGATCGTCTTCATCGGCACTCCGACGGACGTAGCACAGGGATTGGCGCCTTTAACCGGGGAGCTCATTGCTGCCAGATACGCGTGCACCGGTTACGACTGGTACCTGGTCTGCCTGGCGCCGATATCGTAGCCTTGTGACAGTGACAGATCTGGTTCGGCTTCCAAATAGGGGATGGCCGCTGGATCAGCCGCCAGCAGACAATCAAATGTACTGACGAAAGAGTGACCGTGCCACTTGGCTTATTCGAAGTTCCAGGCGGGTCGCTTACCGCGGCTCAGCAAAATTTGGGCTCCTGGTAGCAGCACCGGCGGTGATCCCGGCCAGGCACAAGCGCGTCTGCAGACAATTAACTCCGAGCTGGGCAAGATCCTGGCCACCAAGGTTATCAGTGGACTGGATGCTTTGCGCGCCCTGGCGGTCGTGCTGGTTCTCATCGACCATTTTCTAGTGGCCGACCATCTTCTGGGCGGCCACCGGAAAACGGGATCGCTCGGCGTCATGATCTTTTTTGTGCTGAGCGGCTTCCTGATTACTGCGATGTTGCTGAAGGAATATCGCAAGACCGGCAGTATCTCGCTCACCAATTTCTACCGCCGCCGCGCCTACCGCATTTTCCCTACCTTCTATTGCTGCTGGATCCTGACCACGATCGTGGACCTGCTCGCGCATCAGTTCGTGGCCAAGCACGCGGCTCTCTCCTTCTTCTATCTCATGGACTACGGCCGAGCCTTTGCCCCCGAGAGCGTGCAGCCCTACATGCACTTGTGGATCAGCTGGTCGCTGGCCGTCGAGGAGAAGTTTTACCTGGTATGGCCGCTGGTTCTCATCTTCCTGTTGAAACGGCCTACCCTGATTCGGGCAGTTTCTGCTTTGATTCTTGGGCAATGGACCTATCGCGCGATTTTGTCCCTTAGTTCCTTTGTCAGCGCAAGTTATGTCTACCACACGTTCGATATGCGGGCCGATACGCTGCTGATCGGTTGCCTGGTGGCCATTCTCGTCGAGAATGACAGCACCCGGTTGCTCTGCTGCGGCGTTCTGCGGCAGCAATGGTTCAGCCTGCTGCCCCCCTTGGCCTTGGCGTTGTTGGTGATGTTCCCCCCGGGCAATCCGGCGGTCAGCCTGCTGGCTTGGTCGCTGGAACCAGTCATCATCGCCGTCATGCTTTTGCAGGCTATGTATTGGGGAGCTAAGTCGTGGACCATTTGCGGCAGCGCCCCCGTGCGACTGACCGCTCATCTTTCGTACGCGCTTTATCTCTACCATCCCCTGGCGGGCAAGATCGTCAAGCTGCTCGACATGCGGCACCTTGGCTACAACGCCTTCCTGCTCACCCTGGTCATGGCTGCTGCTTCCTACTACCTGGTGGAGCGGCCCTTTATGCGCATGCGTGACCGCCGGCAACGGCCCTTCGACCCAATCAAACCGGTCGCCGCCACAAACTCTGTAGCGTAAATGCGTCCGAACCACAAAGGGTGAGAGCGGAGCAAACCGCAGATCTCTCCACTGCGCTGCGCTCCGGTCGAGATGACAAGGTTGTTGCAACATTAGAGCTAATTTTCGATGGAAAAGGTGCCGATACGTAGCCACAACTTTGTCATCTCGACCGGAGCGCAGCGCAGTGGAGAGATCTGCGGTTTGCTCCGCTCTCACCCTTTGTGGTTCGGACAGGGGGAAGTATGAGGGACGCGCTACAGTGGCTACTGTGGAGTAGCCTCTCGCAGCGCAGGCTTTGCATTTGCCAACCGATTCTTCCAAAGGCTCTGCAGGCAGACTGCGGCGATGAAAAGCTCCACGGGCGGCCCCGAGGGGAATGGTCCCAGGCCATGGAACGTCAGACCATGAAACTGGCTGAAGTGGTAAACGAACAAGGCGCCGACAAAGTAGAGGTACGACGACCGGCCTCGGTCCTTGATCTCGTATAGGCCGGGGATCGCCGCCAGCATCAGCGCGTGATCATAGAGGCGATGGTAGCTGACCAGCAGCTCGAGCATCACCAGCAGCGCGAGGATCGTGTACGGGCGGGTAATGAGGTTTTTCTTTCGCCAGCAGACGAAGGCGAGCAAACCCGCGATCCCAAAGAAGACGACATACGTGACGTTGTTACAGATGTGCGGATTCTGAATAAAGCGCGCCAGGAACGCCTGCAGATTGAGAAAGCTCGCCGAGTTGGCTTGATTGAGAAGGGAAAAGTCAGCGTCTCCGCCCGGCTGCACGGCGATTTTGAGATTGGTGGCGAGATGCCCGAGATACGAGAACGAAGATAGCCGGGCGTAGAAGAGCAACGTGCCGGCGACGCCCGCAACCGCTGTGAGCAACCAGGCCGCCAAGGCGGGAATGCGCGTGCGCGCCTTGAGCAGGAAATAAGCAGCGCAAAGATACGCACCCTGAGGCTTGAGAAACAAACTGATCGCCAGCAGCAGCGCCCCGGCGACCGGCATGGCGCCTGACTCGATGGCGACCAGGGCAAGCGTCAATGCGGAAGCGGCGATCAGGACTGGTTGCCCGAGCTCCACGGCCCACCCGATCGAACCGTCAGCAAGCAGGATGATAAAGGGGACCAGCGAGAGCAGGTCGCGGTACCCCTTGCAGTACAAGAACAGCACAACGAAGGCGGTAGATACAAATCCGAAGCAAAGCAGCATCCACACGACAGACAGCACCGGCCAGGGCAGGAGCGAAAGCGGAAAAAGAAGAAGCAAGGTGCTGGGCGGATAGACAGGCCATTCCGGCTTGAAGTGTGGGGAGGGGACATAGCCGCCCATCCTGGTGGGGAATTCCCGCTCCAGCGTGGGCGCGTCATAAGGGTCGCAACGATCCACCAGACAGTGCGCGCCGATGATGACGGTGACGAAATCGTGTTCGACGCCGTAACCGTTTCTCCCGGGACGGGAGTAGACGTAAAAGATGGATGCCAGGCAAGCGACGATTACGATAGTGCCGATCAGCGCCTTGGCGCTGCGACGCTCCAACCTGGTGACCTCATCCTCATGCATGTTCAACCGGCCTTATCCCTGAACTGTTTTCGACTGCGATCGGCCGATTCCACCGAATGGCCCTTTCCAATTGATCCCGCAACCAGAAGGATGGTTGCTCGACCAGCCAATGGGAAAGTTCGGCGCAAAGAAGGATCGCGAGCAGGTTCCAGGGAACAAAGCGAACGGAGTTGGGACGAGTGAACAAATGTTGCCACAAGTAGAGCCCGTAAGAGATGACGCCCAGGTGGCGCAGTACGCGCGTGTTGAGCAGCTTGCCCGCGAGCGAGTTGGGCACGCGCACGACATAGAGCAAAATTTGGGATAGACAGAGAGCGTTGAGCGTGAACCCAGCGACCAGGGTGTAGGAGCCACCGAAACGCGCCCCCAGCAAGGGGCTGAGCACGAGAACGAACCCAGCGGCGAGGGTGGCCACCCGGCCGTTCACCAGGGGCTGGACCCACTGATTGAAGCGCGGGTCGCGCCAAAGCAGTGCCAGGAGACAGCCGAACATGATGCTGTCGAGGCCCGTATGCAACATTCCATTCAGCAGCGAGCGATGATCGAACCACAGGAAGTAGGTGGCGATGCGTGAGAACGGGGAGAGCAGAATTACGCAGACGGCCAGCCTGATGCTTTTGCGTGCGCCCAGCAGGACGAGGGCCGCCGGCCACAAAAGGTAGAACTGTTCTTCCAGGCTGAGCGACCACGTGTGTTCAAGCAGCGGACTGCCGCCGGCGAGGTAGTTCGAGGTATACGTAGCCGCGGCGGCGAAGGCCTTCAGTGTGCCGGGGAAGACTCCCGCGAAGGTGAGCGCCAGGCCAACGGCCAGGTAGACATAGAGGGGCGGAAAGATGCGCAGCGCCCTGCGGAAGTAGAAGCGCCGCAAGCTGACGGTCCCCGTGGCGTTTAATTCTTTCAGCAAAAGATGCGTGATCAGGAAGCCACTGATGACGAAGAAGGTTTGCACTCCGAGGGCTCCCCAGGATAGGTACAACCAGAACGGCACGAAGGGGATCGCGTGCGCCAGGACCCCGTTCATATGCGCGGCAACCACCATGCAGACGGAGATCGCTCTCAGGCCATCGAGCGATGGGATATTTCTGGAACCTGGCTTCATCCTGAGGGAATCGTTACATGGGAGACCCAGGACCTCAATAGCGTGTGCGGTTCCGCCCACCGGGGGAACCAAACCATGCCACAACAAACGTCGAACCTTCGCGTACGCCGCTGATAGTCTTATGCCAATGATGTCGATCCGGCAGACCACGCTCGGGGAGTTCAGCGGAAGCTCGACGATGGGTATCAACCGGGATGTCTCCGCACCTGGCGGCCAACTGGTCGAGCTATCGATCGTGATGCCCTGCCTGAATGAGCAGGAGACGGTGGCTGTTTGTGTGCGCAAGGCGATCGCTTCCCTGCGCGAAGCAGGTATCGCCGGCGAGGTCATCGTGGCCGACAACGGTTCGACCGACGACTCCGTACTGCTTGCGCAGGCCGAGGGTGCCCGGGTAGTAAACATTCAACAAAAGGGCTACGGCAACGCACTCAAGGGCGGCATACTTGCGTCCCGCGGAGAGTACGTGCTGATGGCAGACTCTGACGACAGTTACGACTTCAGCCATGCCCCGCGCTTCGTGGAACAACTGCGCGCGGGCTCAGATTTGGTGATGGGCAATCGCTTCCGCGGTGGTATATCGCGCCAGGCGATGCCCTTTCTACATCGCTATCTCGGCAATCCTGTTCTTACCGCCATCGGCCGATTGTTTTTCGGCTCGCCGTGTGGAGATTTTCATTGCGGCATGCGCGCGATCCGCAAAGACAGCTTCCAGCGAATGGACATTCGTTCGACCGGCATGGAGTTCGCCAGCGAAATGGTCGTGAAAGCCAGCCTGCTGCGGATGATGGTCAGCGAGGTGCCGACCACGCTGAATCCCGATGGGCGCAACCGGCCTCCGCACCTGAGGACCTGGCGCGATGGCTGGCGGCATCTGCGTTTTCTTCTGATGTACAGCCCGCGCTGGCTGTTTCTGTATCCGGGAATTCTGCTTATGATCGCAGGACTGCTTGGATGCGTGCTATTGCTCCCTGGCAGACGCGTGTTCCACGGCATCGGCTTTGACGTACACACGCTGTTGTATGCGTTCGTTGCGGTCTTGCTGGGTTTTCAGCTGATTGCGTTCGCGACTTTCACCAAGGTTTTTGCCATCACAGAAGGATTGCTACCCGAGGATCCACGCCTCAAGAGAGTCTTTCGCTGGGTAACACTGGAGACAGGTCTCATGCTGGGTGGCTTGCTGACGCTGCTGGGCCTGGCGGGATCGATCTTCGCTGTTTCCGGTTGGGCGCGTGAGAGTTTCGGTGCACTGGATACCGAACACACGCTGCGCATTGTGATGCCTTCTGTTTTCGCGCTGACGATGGGCGTGCAGATCACCTTCAGCAGTTTCTTCCTGAGCATCCTCGGGCTCAGGCGCCGGCAATGAACGTGCGTCGCTGGTTGCTGTGGCTTGGGTCTGCTGCCCTGACTGTTTTGCTGATTTATGTGCTGATCAGGGTAAGCAAGCTCGACTTCCGGGTAACGCTTCAGCAACTGCGGAGTGTGAGCGGGATCGCTTTCACCAAGTTGGTCTTGCTGACTGGGTTGCATGTATACCTCTCCAGCTTGAAATGGCGCACGGTAGATGCCAGCCTGCGGGGCCCTTCTGATTCGGCGCCGTCGAGAACGATGTCGTATGCCCTCACCAGCACCGGCGTCGCCCTCGGTCAAATACTGCCGGTGCAGCTCAGTATGTCGGCCGCGCGCACCGTGGGAACCTATTTTCATGGAAAGGCTTTCAAGCGCGGCACGGGCGGCACGCTTTTCGAGCAGTCGTTTGATGTGCTGATCGTTGGGTTCCTGGCCATCGCGTCCGGTGTGACCCTCATGTTGCGTGGCGGAGGAATCATGTGGACAGTTTGCGCGATTGCCGCGACTGCCTTATCCTGGGCTGCGATTGGCCCCGTCATCCGGCTTATTCGAGACCGTGCCGATTCACTCGCCTCCAGAACGGTGGCCAATCCAAATCGCATCCTGCGCAGTCTCGCCGGCCTGCAACAGTCCGGTCTATTGGACGCTCGTCTTGCTCGACAACTGATGATGTTTTCCGCAGGACGATTTGCGATTCAGGTGCTGATGGCCGGCCAGGCTGCGCAGGCGATCGGCGTCAACATTCCCTTGTGGCACCTGGCGGCCGCCATGCCATTTGTCATCATTGCCTGCGTCATCGTCGCGACCCCGGGCGGGTTGGGCGTGAACGAATTGAGCTATGCGGCTACGTTGCATATGTTTGGAACACCCTTGAACGTCGGGGCACAGTGGGCTTTAGCGAATCGATTCCTGGTCGCCTCGTCCTGCTTTGTCGTTGCGGCCAGCGCGATCGCGGTGCTCGGCCTGACCAGGTTGATAACGGCGCGCGGTCCGGTCAACCTATTACAGGAAGAACAGTGATGGTGACACAGCCAAACCTCGCCGAAAAATCACTCGCCAGCCGGTGCACGGTTTGTGGCGAAGAGCAATGGAGATTTGTTCGCCGCGGACGCGATTTGTACCAACCCGACAATGCGACCACGTTCACCCTGGACGAATGCCTGTCGTGTGGTCAGGTCATGCAGAACCCGCTGCCCACCGCTGAGCAGCTCAGCAAAGGCTACTCCGCCGAGTACGCACCCTATCAACCGGCCTGGAAACATGCGGGCTGGCCCGTATGGAAGATACTGCGCCAGCTGACGACTTGGCGTCGTGCGCGCCGCCTGAAGCGTTACGGCGAAGGCACCCGTTTATTGGAAGTCGGCTGCGGGGGCGGAGATTTTCTCTACGCAGTGAATCGCGCGGGCTGGGAGGTCGCGGCGGTCGAATACAGCGCGGGGTTGGCAGATGCGCTGCGCAACGAGTTGGGGTTTGATGTGCGTGCCGGTGACTTAAAGCCGGGCCTTTGGCAAGCTGGTACCTTCGATGTCGTGGTCATGTGGAGTGTGCTCGAACATCTGCGGAACCCGCTCGAGGCGCTGATGACCGCTTCTGCCTACCTTAAGCCGGGTGGGGTTCTGCTTATCCAGATACCAACCCGCTACGGCATCGAGCAGGGCAAAGAGTTTCAGGAGTTCTGGGCGTTGCTTGATTTACCCCGGCACCTCAGTTTTTTCGGTAAGGAACTGCTGGCGGACTTGTGTGAAAAGGCCGGCATGAAGCTGACCCTGTTCAAGACCCCGCTGTGGGAGACGGCATGGTGTTCTTACGCGAGCGTCAGCAACTACGCCAGGCACTCCATCCATCCCCTGCGGCGGATAGAAGGACTATTCTCGCTCGGCCTGATATCTGTCTTATCCTTCCCCGCAATGATCGTGCGGACCTGGCGAGCGAAGGGCACCGAAGCCTTTGCCGTCGCGGTCAAGAGATAGACGTTTGAAGGCCTTGCTTTCGGTGGTGATCCCTACGTATAACGGCGAGCAGTACATCGCCGCGGCGTTAGAGAGTGTACTGCGCCAGGAGCACCTTGAAGAGATCGAGTTGATAGTTGTCGACGACGGCTCCACCGATCAGACGCTTGCTATTGTGCGCGGCTTTGCTGAGCGGCTTCCCATTCGCCTGATCATGCCCGGGAGAATCGGCAACTGGGTCGCCGCCACCAACATCGGGTTACGCGCCGCCGTCGGCGAATGGGCCTGCTTCCTGCACCAGGACGATCTTTGGCTTGCGGGACGCCTGGCCAGCATTTGGCCTGAGATGGCGACGGCCACCGGTGCGCTCATCGTTCACAATGCGCAATACGTTGGCCCCAGCGGAGAAGAGCTAGGGCCGTGGACCTGTCCATGGGAAGACGGCACGATCCCGCCAGGTCTTTTCATCGAGCGCCTATTGGTTCAGAATTTCCTTGCCATCCCATCGCCCGTTTTCTGTAGGAGCGCAGTGATTCAGTCCGGCGGAATGGATGAGGCACTTTGGTTTTCGACGGATTGGGATCTTTGGCTGCGCCTGGCAGCGCTCGGCCCGGTGCGCTTTATCTCTGAAACGCTGGCCGCCTTCCGCGTCCATCCCGCGTCACAGACAGCGGCACGTACGCTTCTGCCCAATGAATGGGAGCAACAGCTGGCGACCGTACTGTTCCGCCACCTGGAGCTTTGGCCAGTTACCGGGAAGACGCGGGCTGCCGTAGAACGGGTGGGCCTGGCCTCAATCGCTGTCAACTCAGCCCTGTCCGCCGCCTCGCGCGGGGAGTCAGTGAAAGCGTTGCCGGTCTTGCTCCAGCTGTTCGCCCTGGGTCCTTCGGGATGGCACCGGTATCTTAGGGATTCGCGGATCGTGCAGCGGGTTCGATCGCGGTTGAAGGTACAGCGGCTTGCGCAGCGCTAGAAATTCTCACGCGAGAGTACCGAACATACTTGATAACGGGTCTTGCCTTCGCACATGGATAACCTAACCGCCAGGGGCACTTATTTTGAACGCTTCAGAAAGGTCGTCCGAAATTCAAACGGAAGCAGACACGAACGCTCCGGCCCAGCCGAAGAACTCTGGTTCTGTTCGGGACGGCATGCTTTACGTCATCTACGCGCTAGCGCTTGGTGTTTCCATCTCCATCTGGTTCCTTCCGATTCGCTCACCGCTGTGGCTGGACGAGACCGTCTCATTTTTTATCATCAAGGGAAGGTTTTTGGAGATACTGTCTCGCCAAGGTTGGCCCGGCGTTCCAGCCTACCCTTACATTCTTTGGCTTTGGACCCGCGCCGTGGGTACGGGAGAGATCACGCTCCGACTGCTTTCGATCCTCGCCATGCTGGGGGCAGCCTACCTCCTGTACAGAAGCGCCCGAGAGCTATTCGACCGGGATGTCGCGTTCATTGCCACGGTCATCTTCTGCCTGCACCCCAGCATCCTTTTCGCTTCGATTGACGTTCGTCCCTACGCCTTCGCCGCCCTGGCGATCAACGCGTCTATCTTCCTGCTGGTTCGCTTACGGCATAGCAACTCGTCCTGGCTGGCTGCCCTGTTCGGCTTCTCGGCGGCGTGCATTGTTTACTTCCAATTTCTCTTTGTGGTCATTTTGCCTCCTCTGGCCGTTTGTTTTTTCGCGCTCAACGACGGCGACCGAAAGACCCGTTGGCGGCAGCGAGGCATTGGTTTGGTTGCCTTCGCCGTAGCGTTCGTGCCGGTGATCCCAGGGATGCGATACCTCTTCCACACCAGTGGGATCCATGTGTTTTCTGATATCCCCAGGTTGCCGTATTTGATCCAAGCGCTCGCGCAAAGGCGCATGGTGTATGTGCTGGTAGTTACCATTTTGGTTGCCGCCGTACTGCGGCGGCTGGATCTGCGCACGCGTCCGAATGGCTGGACCCTCCTGTTGTGCGCTTCCCTGGCGCTCGTCCCGATTTTTACCCTTTTCGAGGTAAGCGTACACACATCGGTCCACGTCTTTGTGTTTCGCTACCGCATCGTGGCCGTTGCCGGCTCCGCGCTCTGCTGGGCATTCGCATTGAGCCGCGTGCGCTCGCGGACGCTGCGCATACTGTTTTGCGTCGCCATCGTGGCGGTGATCGGCTACCGCTCTTTCAGCTCGCCGCTTTCCCATTTTCACGATTACAGCTGGAAAGCTGCATTGCAGCTTGCCCAAACGAATGCGTCTACGGACAACGCTCCCGTGCTGATTTGCAGCGATCTGCCGGAGTCTGACTACATGCCAATGCCCGTGGGCGCCGCG
Organism: uncultured Acidobacteriaceae bacterium; assembly: GCA_963834445.1. Lineage (GTDB taxonomy): Bacteria > Acidobacteriota > Terriglobia > Terriglobales > Acidobacteriaceae > PALSA-350. The sequence continues at coordinate 1,602,413 of CAWIBU010000003.1, read as the reverse complement.
GTGAAAGACAGCGCGCTCTTCGCACCGCTCAGCTATTACCCGCTCAGCGTGCCGGTGGTGGCGCTGCCCCGCGGCCTGAATGATCAGGCAAAGCAAATCGCATTGCAATTTCTGCAACAGGCAGCACAGCGGCACCAGCGCTTTCTCGTCCTCGGCTTCATGGCCTCGTACGAAACACTCGACTGGATCGCTGACAACGCCGACCGATCGTATGAAATGCGCGAGCTGGGTATATACGACGGAATCCAGGTCCTGGAGTTCAGCCCGGTCAAGGTCGACGCCAGGCGCTGACTCGCTCAGTTGCAAGATGAACACATCGACCTAATTGCCAGCAGCATTTACGGGAAGCATGTCCTTATAATCAAAGGGACGCTGCGCCGGATGCGAACAGATGCTGAATGAGAAAAAGGTCGTCGTGGTTTTGCCAGCGTATAACGCGGCCCGGACTTTGCGTCGTACGGTCGATGAGATTCCCCGCGAAATTGTCGACGAGGTCATCCTCACCGATGACGCGAGCAGCGACAACACCTCCGATCTTGCCCGAGAGATGGGCCTGATCACGATTCGGCACGACCACAACACCGGGTACGGTGGGAACCAGAAGACTTGCTACCGGGCCGCGCTCGCGCGCGGTGCTGACATTGTCGTGATGCTGCACCCTGACTACCAATACACGCCGAAGTTGGTTTCCGCGATGGCTTCCATGATCGCTTACGGCGAATATGACGGTGTGCTGGCCTCACGTATTCTCGGCCGGGGGGCGCTCAAGGGGGGTATGCCTCTTTATAAGTACATTGCCAACCGCGGGCTTACGTTCATCGAGAACATCCTGATCTGGGAGAAGATGTCGGAGTACCACACCGGCTATCGTGCCTGGAGCCGCGCGCTGCTTGAGCGCCTACCGCTGCTGAGTTGCTCTGACGATTTCGTTTTCGACAATCAGATGATCGTGCAGGCCAGCTATTTCGGCTTTCGCATCGGCGAGGTCTCTTGCCCAACCAAGTATTTTGAAGAGGCTTCCTCCATCAACTTTCAGCGCAGCGTAACCTACGGATTCGGCGTTCTGGGCACGGCGATGGCTTTGCGTTTGAAACGGTGGGGCCTGGCAAATCCCTCGTTCCTTGCGGATGTACCTTACGAGAGATTGCTGAGCGGCGACTCGGCATCCCACGCGCGGCCGGCCACCGGCAGTCTCGGCTAACCCGTCGGCCGCGTCCGCAGCAGTCCACCCGCCAGGAGCACCGCCTTGGAAGCCACCAACACTGTTGCCGACATGCAGAGCGACGCGACGCGGGAGCGCCGGGCGCCGTTGGTTCCCGACGGCCTGTTGTACGCTATGTACGCCTTGCTGTTGATGGCGTCTCTGGTCATCTGGCTTCTCAACATTCGCGCACCCCTCTGGCTGGACGAGACGGTCTCGATCTACCTGATCCGCGGCGGCCTTGCCGGGATCATCGCTCGCCAGGTCTGGCCTGACTCCCCCACCTATTCCTGCCTGCTTTGGCTGTGGACCCGGGCCGTCGGCACAGGGGAAATCGCGCTCAGAGTTTCTTCTCTTTTGCCCATGCTGGGTGCGGTCTATCTGCTTTATCGAGCCGCACGCGAGCTGTTTGGGCGGCAGGTGGCCCTGCTCACGACGATCGTCTATTGCGTCCATCCGATTATCATTTTTGCGGCCATTGATATTCGGCCCTATGCGTTTGCTGCCCTGGCGCTCAACTCCGCCATTCTCGCCCTGGTCCTTCTAAGGCGCAACGACTCAAGCTGGCTTGCCGCTCTCTTTGGCTTTTCGGCGGCCTGCATCGTTCAGTTCCAATTACTGTTCGCGGTTATTCTGCCGGCGTTTGTGGTTTGCTTTGTGGTGCTCAAAATGGGTAACCGCAAGACGTTGTGGCGGCAGTTGAGTATTGCCCTGGCTGTGTTTGCGGTCGCTTGCTTGCCAGTCATTCCACGCTTGCAATACATGGTGCAAACCAGCGGCATGCATGTTTTCTCTGAGGCTCCGAGCCTGCTCGAACTAGGCTCCACCCTCACCCACAAAGGGCTCGCCGCCATCCTGGTGTTCGCCGTGTTACTGGGCGCCGCGCTGCATCGGGTTCATTTGCCGAGCCGTCGTGACGGCTGGCCTATTTTGCTTTGCCTGTCGCTGGCGCTGGTTCCGATCTTGACCTTATACGCGTTAAGTGTGGGCACCTCGATTCACGTCTTTGTGCCACGCTACCGGCTGGTTTCGATTCCTGGGATCGCGCTGTGCTGGGGTCTGCTCGCCAGTTGGATTGATTCGCGTGCACTGCGCTTGCTGGTCTGCGTTGCCGTGGTCGCGGCGACTGGTTACATCTACTGGACCACCCCTTTTTTAAGGCAGCACCAGTACTCCTGGAAATACGCCCTGGACTTCGTCGAGCAGAACGCTTCGCGGGACCAGGCGCCGGTGGTGATTTGCAGCGACATCCCCGAGGCCGACCACATGACGATGCCTGCCGGTGCGGCGATTGAAGCCAGCGGCATCTTGCCACCGCTGAGCTATTACAAATTGACCGTCCCGGTTACGCCTTTACCGCGTGCGCTCAATGGCGAGACGGTTCGCGCCGGTTCGGCATTCCTGCATCAGGAAGAGCTGCGCCATGAACGCTTTTTGGCAATGGCTTTTGCGCAATCGTACGACACGCTCGATTGGCTTTCCCGCCGGGCGGCGGGAGGTTACGATGTCCGTCCGTTAGGCGACTTCGACGGTGTCAGAGTGTTGGAGTTCAGGCCACGAACCGTGGGGGAGAGACGCTAAAGCGGCTCGACGACAAGCACCCACTGGAGAGATGCCTACGACCGATAAAGAACTAAGTTAGTCCCGCAGCATATCTGTCGAACGAGCGGTAAGGACTCGAAGGCCGGCTCAACTCGACTCAAAACCTTAGCAATAGGGGTCGGACAAAAATATGGCACCAGCAAGAAATAGTCTTGCTCAACAACCGACATCCCCTGCGCTCGGAACCACCGATTAAGGGTGCCGGGCCAATAGGATTTTTCGTCATGCTGCTGATGATATGAGGAAGTTTTCTCGATCAGTTTCATGACCGGGTTGTATCCATTCGGCTCGAGAATAACTACGGCTTTGAACTGCTTCGCTAGGTGCGCGATAGCAAGCTCGGGCCGATCCAGGTGGTGCATTACTCCGCGGGCCACCGCGACCTCCTCTCCGTCGCTCAAGAAGTCATACATATTCCCAACTTCAAAAGAGACTTTGTCGGCGAGCTCTTCAGGAATTTGGCGACGGGCGGCTTCCACCGCATTGGGTGCAGGTTCAATTCCGCGTACCGCGGAGGGCCCAAATTGCTTGGCTAGCTGGATCGTGAATGCACCGTCTCCGCATCCGATATCAACAATTCGGATTGCCCGCGGAAAGTGCTTTTTGAGCATGTTGATTACACCATCCGCTTGCCGGCCCGATGCATATTGGCTCGACCATCGATTGATCGCGGTATAAACGTAGCCGCCGAGCCCCTCAACGTCGGCATTGAACGCTTCTATGTTTCTCTCAAGCAATTCTTTTGGTTGTGCCATAACTCAGTCGGCCTGCAGGCAAATGATACCGGAAAGGACCCATCCCCTAGTTATTTTTAACCGAACGCGACCACGGGTCGCGGGTTGGTTACGAGGGACGAGGAGATGCGTTGATCCTCTGAGCACGTGCCTCTTCTTGCGCGTGGCAACCGCCAGCCCGTCGTGTAAACTCGGAACCGATGGATGGCAGATTCCCCAGTGTCATCGCGCGGGTAGATGCCGCAGATTTGATCCAACGAGCCAAGCTGCGCTTACTCGAGATGCACTACCAGAGTAAGGTTGGGCACATCGGTGGAAACCTCAGCGCGCTCGATATTCTCATCAGCCTTTATCACTTCTGCCTCGGCTCAAACGACAGGTTTGTGCTGTCAAAGGGCCATTCGGCGGGTGCGTTGTATGTGACGCTGTGGACCATGGGAATTCTGAGTGACGAAGATCTGCGTCAATTCCATGGCGAGGCCACACGACTGAGCGGCCATCCGCCACTACGTGGTATTCCAGAGATCATCTTCGCTACCGGTAGCCTGGGTCACGGCCTTAGTCTCGCGGCTGGCTTGGCGCTGGGCAAGAAACTGCGCGGCGAAAAGGGCAGAGTGTTTTGCCTGACATCAGACGGCGAGTGGAATGAGGGCTCCTGCTGGGAAGCACTCATCTTCATGGCCCACCAAAAACTCGATAACCTCACGTTCCTTGTCGACTTGAATGGGATGCAGGGCTTTGGCTCGACCAGGCAGGTAGCTGACCTTGACTCGCTGGCCGACAAATTTCGCGCCTTTGGCGTGAAGACCGTTGAAATTAACGGTCACAGTGTGGATGACATTTGCTCTGCGGCCGGGTGCACCGCGGGCCCGCTGGCGATCGTAGCCAATACCAAGAAAGGTTGTGGCGTGTCGTTCATGGAGAATCAGATGGCGTGGCATTACCTTCCGATGAGTGAGGAGCAGTACCACCAGGCGGTGCGGGAGGTGGCAGCATGCGGCAAGCTTTCTGCAACGGTCTAGTGCAGCAGGCTGCCACGCCGGAATTCGTTTTTCTTACCGGGGATCTGGGCTTCAAAGCCCTGGAGCCGCTGCAAAGTGCGCTGGGCCCCCGTTTTATCAATGCCGGCGTGGCTGAGCAGAACATGGTCTCGGTCGCTGCAGGTCTCGCGCGCAGCGGGCTGCGGCCCTGGACCTACAGCATCGCGCCCTTTCTGTACGCCCGCCCCTTCGAGCAAATTCGCAATGACGTATGCTTCCACGACCTTCCTGTGATCCTGGTCGGCAACGGCGGTGGCTACGGATATGGCGTGATGGGCAGCTCCCATCATGCTTTAGAAGACTATGGCTGCCTGCTGACCCTGCCCCACATGCGGGCCTTTGTCCCCGCGTTTGATGCGGACGTAAGCGCGATGATCCCAGCGTTGATGGCGTGCAGCGGGCCGGTTTACCTGCGGCTGGGGCTGTCAGAGGAACCGAAAGGTTGGCCGGTTCCAGCGTATGCCCCGTGGCGCAAGCTTCTTGGCGGCAACGGCTCCGTGTTGGCGGGGGTGGGACCGTTGGTCGGTGGCATGCTGACCGCACTGCAAGAATTAGAGGAGGCGGTTCGCCCAGAAGTCTGGCTGGTGACAGAGCTACCCATTACAGGGGTTCCGGCCGCCTTCATGGAGAGTGTGCATCGCACTCGCCGCCTATGCGTGGTAGAAGAACACACCTTGCATGGCGGCTTCGGCCAGATGCTGGCCCATTACCTGGCAGCTGCTGGTGTGCCTCTCGATACCTTCACGCACAAACACGCGTTGGGTTACGTTTCAGGCTTGTACGGGTCGCAGAAATTCCACCGGGCCGAATGCGGCCTGGATGCGGCCTCTATCGTGGCTGCGGTCTCTGTCCAATGAGTTTAGTGAGTGGCGATCCACCGCAACCGCACGCGATTCCCTCTGCCCACATCCGCCAACTCCAGGGGCCGATTCTTGTGCTGGGGGCGAGCGGCTTCATCGGCGCCAATCTTCTGCGCATGTTGCTGGAGCAACGCGAAGACGTTTATGGCACAGCGACCCGTCTCCCGGCCTGGCGCCTTGAGGGTCTGCCACGCGACCATGTACTGGTAACCGACCTGCTGATTGACTCCAACCTGGATGCAATGCTCGCGGAGGTTAAGCCACGAACCATTTTCGACTGCATTGCCTATGGCGCTTACTCTTTCGAGACCGACCGTGAACTGATTTACCGCACCAACTTCAATCTGATTTCCAGGTTGCTTGGCCGGCTCGATCCGCGAAGCCTTTCCTGCTATGTGCACGCCGGCAGCTCTTCAGAATATGGTGATAATTCGTCCGGACCCCTGGAGAACGAACCCTCTGCTCCAAACAGCCACTATTCCGTCTCCAAGGTCGCCGCGGCCAGCCTGATCCACTACTTCGGCAAAAAGAAAGGGTTACCGTGCGCCAACCTTCGCTTGTATTCAGCCTATGGGCCACTCGAAGACTCTTCCCGGCTGATCCCCAATATCGTTCACTTTGGGGCGTCAGGTGGCTATCCGGAACTGGTTGACCCTCGTATTTCGCGAGACTTTATCTATGTCGATGACGTGGCGCAGGCTTTCGTCGAGGTCGGACTGAACCTGAAGGAAGCTGACTACGGCGAATCGTTCAATATCGGCACCGGGCGCAAGACAACGATCGGCGACATCGTGGACGTCTCGCAGCGGCTCTTCGACATCCATCAGGCTCCGGTGTTCAGTATGCCTAACCGCGAGTGGGATCTGACCGATTGGTTTTCTGACATCACCAAGGTCCGCGAGCGGATTGGATGGGCGCCGCAGGTCGAGCTGGCGGAGGGTCTGCAGCGCACTGCTGACTGGTATCGATCGCTGCCGGACAAGGTTGCGTATCAGCAATCCTCAAAACGCTTTGGACTCGATACCAAACACAGTGTGTCGGCGATCATCGCTTGCTACAAAGACGGGCAGGCAATTCCGATCATGTACGAGCGCTTGAAAAAGACCTTTACTAGGCTCAACGTGGATCATGAGATCATCTTCGTCAACGACTGCAGCCCCGATGATTCCGAAGAAGTCATCCGGTCCATCTCGCGCAATGACCGTAGGGTGCTGGGCATTTCGCACTCGCGGAATTTTGGCTCGCAGGCGGCTTTTCGTAGCGGCATGGAAATCGCGACCAAAAATTCCTGCGTCTTGATGGACGGCGATTTACAGGATCCGCCGGAGTTGATCGAGCAATTTGTGTCCAGATGGCGCGAGGGCTTCGATGTGGTGTATGGCCGCCGAGTCAAACGTGAAGCTTCGGTCCTCATGCAGGTTGCTTACAAGCTTTTCTACCGCGTCTTTGACACTTTTTCGTATATCAAGATTCCGCGAGACGCGGGGGACTTCTCACTGGTCGACCGGAGAGTCATGGAAGCGATGCTGCGTTTTCCGGAACGCGATCTCTTTCTGCGGGGAGTTCGTGCCTACGCTGGATTCCGCCAGGTGGGCGTCGATTATGTACGGCCGGAACGGATGTTTGGGCGCACAACAAACAGTCTCCTAAAGAACCTGGGTTGGGCCAAGAAGGGAATTCTCTCCTTCAGCTATGTCCCGTTGGACATTATGAGTAGCTCGGCCATCCTCTTATGTGTGATCTCTTTGCTCATGATCCTGGGGCAGCTCTTGGCCAAGCTTCTCTTTCCCGGCTTAGCGCCAAAGGGCTTCTCCACCCTTATCATTCTGGTCGTTTTTTTTGGTTCGTTGAACGTGCTGGCTATCAGCGTGGCCGGAGAATACATTGCAAAGATCTTCGAAGAGGTTAAGCAGCGGCCACATTTCATTCGCCGCAGCATCGTTCGCGACGGAGAAGTGCGGTTGGCGGCGGAAGAGAGTTGATGAAAAGTAGTCGTGCAGGGTTGTTCCCGGAGCAATCATCGACCGCGTTCAGACAACGCAGCAACCTGGTGCAGGCTACGTCGGAGAGCTGGCGGCCACAGCTCTTTACTGCATCCACGAGCAAGCTCTCCCTGTTTCTGGCAAGCGTGCGGCGATTTTTCGATATTCAGGCGGGCTCGGGGTGGCGCGACCTGAGCGCGGTACTTCCGTCGCTGCAAGGTACAGTGCTTGACGTTGGCTGCGGAGCACAACCGTTTCGACCGCTGATCAATCCGCAGGCTACCTACCTGGGCATCGACACCGACGAGGCCAAAGCGCATTTTGGCTATGAGATGCCGAATACTACCTACTTCTCCGGGGACGTGTGGCCGGTCGCGGACTCCTCCGTCAATGTGGTCCTATGCACCGAGACGCTGGAACACGTGCTCGAGACACGACGTTTTCTGGGCGAGGCTGCCCGTTCTCTCGCGCCGGATGGAACGCTGCTCCTGACCATTCCCTTTGCCGCCCGGTGGCACTTTATCCCTTATGACTATTGGCGCTTCACGCCCTCCAGCCTCAATCATTTGCTGACCACAACGGGTTTTCACAGCGTCCGCGTATACGCACGCGGCAACGCTTATACCGTCGCTTGCTACAAGGTCATGACTGTTTTGCTGCTGTTCCTGATGCCGCAAAGCGGATCCTCAATCTCGCGTTTGCTGCTGCGCCTGGTGGGCCTGCTCTTTCTGCCGTTGTTTGTCTTATTGGCTGCGATCGCAAACCTTTCCCTGCGGGGACGGGGCGGGGATGATTGTCTGGGCTATACGGTGTTTGCCATGCGCAACGGTGAGACGGAGGACGGACTCAACCCGCGATAGCCGGCTTCTGCCCGGCCACGGCTAAGTTGCCCGCCGGGAGAGAGAGCAGCACGTTGCCGATCCTCGTGGCTCGGGCCAATCCGCGCGCCGCAGACTTGAGCGTCTTCGGGAGTGGAAACAACTTCAGCCAATAATCGACAGGATATTTGTTCTGCACGGAATTCACCTTGATCGATTCGAAGCCCGCGTTGCGCAGCAGCGTAACACCGGTTCGCTGATCGAAGAGCTGGAGGTGCTCGATATCAAAGATGGGCGACTTTGTACCCATGATGCGGGCAGACAACGCTCGCCGGTCGTGCGCGACGATGAAGAACAGGCCGCCCGGTTTCAACAAAGCCATTGCATCGCTGGTTATCTTCACTGGATCCCAGACATGCTCGATCACCTGGAAGCAGGTGACGAGGTCGAGGCTACCGGGCGCGAATTGGTCGGCGGCGAAGATGCCGCACCTAAGGTAGCCGCGAACAGACGGCTTGGCCGCCTCAATGGGAGCCGTGGAAGGCTCCACGCCGACGATGCTGGTGAACCCAAGCGCCAACAGTTCCTCAACAAATGCGCCATCTCCGGCCCCAATATCGAGGGCACTCGTTCGGCTGGGCAGAAAACGCAGGTGAGGTTCGAGCAGTGTGCGGTAGGTGACTGCGGCCAATCGGGACTCAGCGCCGCTGTCGAACGATGCGTCCTTGTAGGCGTCCGCGAGGGTCTCCGGCTTCAGCACTGGATTGGCGTACAACATTCCGCACCCGCTGCACTCGACCATCCTGGAGTGCATGTATTCGGGAAGTTTGCGGGAGGCAAAGGCCGATGCGGTGAGTCTGCCCTCGTCCAGTGTGGCCTCCACCAGGACACGAGCGTCTTCGCCACCGCAGAGAGGACAGGCACGGGGAATAAAATCCAACTTCATTGCAAGCAGTCTACTTGAGGGATGAGGTATTGACCTTGGGTCCCGCACATGATGATTTGCCTTTGATGGCCCTTATACTCGAAACACGATGACGGCAGTCGAGGACAAGAACTCCTATAGCTCTTATCGATTGAGCGCGAGCAGCATTGCCGGCATAGCGCTGGTCTCAGCGCTCTACTTCGCTGATGTTTTTCTAAAGGCGAGTCAGAAGTGTTTTTGGTTTGACGAACTATTCACCGTCTACCTCTGTCGTTTGCCCAATTTCTCGAGTACCTGGACGGCGGTTGCACACGGCGCAGATTTCAATCCTCCACTTTTCTACCTGCTGACGCGAAGCGCGCAGCGTCTCTTTGGTGAGGGTTTGATTGCGACCCGGTTGCCCGCGATGATCGGTTGCTGGGTCTTCGGGGTTTGCCTGTTTCTGTTCGTAGCCAGGCGGGCCGGCGCGCTCGCCGGGTTCATCGCAGGCGTTTTTCCGTTTTTCACGTTGGCCCAGTACTACGCTTACGAGGCCAGAGCCCATGGAATCGTCTTAGGATGGTGCGGGTTAGCTCTCCTTTGCTGGCAAAGGCATGCAGAGGGCCGAGCAAGATATTTGTGGCTCGCGGGCTTCGGATTTTGTCTCGTAGGCGCTCTGCTCACTCACGTCTATGCCGTCTATCTGCTGCTTCCTTTTGGACTGGTTGAGCTCTACAACCTCATTCGGAAGCGCCGACCGAACTGGGACATCGTTGGGGTCATGCTTGTGGCCCTCCTGTCCGTCACTGCGACAGTCTATCTTCCTTTGTTCCGTATGTATCGAGCGTCCGTTCCTTCAACGTTTCGTCCTGGAGCGCACGACTTATTTCAACGCTTCCTCGAGAATGCGATCGGGCCAGCCATAATCATCCTGTTACTCACGGTAGCGTTATCGGCTGTGGAAAGCATGCGGAGTGTCCAGGATGCCAGAATAGCGTTACTTATTCCCGGCCGGGAACCTTTGCTAGCTGCGGGGTTCGCGTGCATCCCCCTGATCGGCTTGCTCGGATCCAAGATCAGCCATGGCCCCTTCATCGAACGATATTTTCTCTCAAGTATCGCCGGCTATGCCATATTTCTGGGCTTTGCCAGTACGAGCCGCAGGGTCGGATTTAGGCCTGCAGCAGTATTGGCCGGATGCATGCTCCTGCTAATGGTTGCGGACTTGGGCGCGACCATCTATCTCGGCATGAAGCAGCGGATCATGCTGACGGAACCGAGTAGTGGCTTGGCGTTGATTACGACACCATCCGACCCCATGAGGCGGTATAGCGCCCTTTCAAGCGACACCGGAGGGTTGGACGTTTTGGTTCTTTCCCCGTTCGAATACCTATACTTGTTCAGGTATGCTCCGCCACAGATCGAGTCCCATCTTTCCTTCGCGGCTCCGGCCAACGATTTGTTCCTTCTGGGGTACGAGAAATTAGCCAAGGAAGCACGTATCAATTTGAAGACAACGACATTCGGCCCATTCCTTGCCAAGCACGAGCGATTCCTCGTCTATGAGAGTGGAAGTGCCACGCACATAGATGCAGTACAGGCCATTGCGAAGGCCGGCTATGGGCTTAAGTCAGCTCAAGCCGATTCTGTCGGCATCCTGTCTGAGTACGACAAGCTACCGCAGGAATAGTCTTCGCTTGAGCCGTTTCGAGTCAATGTTGCCTGAAGAGGAACGGTCGGGGCGTGCGAACCGTCGCTCGCAGTTTACAATTTGAGCAATAGCCCTTGTTCACATAAGGCAATCAGGAGTTCATGCAGAAACCGAAGAAGCTCGTCATTATCGGCGGCTGCGGCCACGTGGGTCTTCCCCTGGGAATTGTTTTTGCCAATTGCGGCCTCGACGTGGTTCTGCTCGATCGCGACCAGGCCAAGATTGACACCGTGAATGCGGGCGAAATGCCCTTCATGGAAACCAATGCTCTCGAGCAATTAGGCCGGGTTGTCGGCAAGAAGTTATCCGCCACCTCCGATCCCTCCTGCCTGCGTGACGCCGATTCCGCAATCGCTGTCCTGGGTACTCCCGTCGATGAGCACCTCAATCCAACGGTCACGGACCTCTACCAGAGCATCGACGAAGTGATTGCGCGCATGCCCGAGAACGCCCTCCTGGTGTTGCGCAGCACCGTCTACCCTGGGGTCACGAAACTGGTCCACGAGCGGCTGCAAGCCTCTGGCCGCAAGATTCACCTGTCTTTCTGTCCAGAAAGAATTGCCGAGGGCAAAGCGATGGAAGAGATTCGCGCTCTTCCCCAGATCATCTCCGCCTTCGACCCTGAATCGCTGGCCCGGGTGCGTGCGCTGTTCTCGATCATCAACGACGACCTGATCGAGCTCGATCCGCTGGAAGCCGAGCTGGCCAAGCTCTTCACCAACAGCTGGCGCTACATGAATTTCGCTATTTCCAACCAGTTCTACGTGCTCGCCGAGACCTATGGTCTCGACTTCCAGCGCATCTACGGAGCGGTGACCCATCGCTACCCGCGCATGAAGAGTTTTGCCAAGGCGGGTTTCGCCGCCGGCCCCTGCCTGCTCAAAGACACGTTGCAGCTCTCAGCCTTCTCTGGAAACAATTTCTTCCTGGGCCATTCGGCCATGCTGGTGAACGAGGGCTTGCCCAACTTCATCGTGAACCAGCTGCGACAGCAGAAACACCTGCGCGACAAGGTTGTCGCCGTACTGGGCATGGCCTTCAAATCCGAATCGGACGACAAACGTGAGAGCCTTTCCTATAAGGTCCGAAAATTGTTGATGGTCGAAGCCAAAGAAGTGCTTTGCACCGATCCCTACGTTGTCGACCCAAAACTGGTCCCGCTCGAGGATGCCTTGCAGCGGGCAGACGTCATCATCTTGGGAGCCCCGCACGCGGCTTACCGGGATCTTCGTTTCGCTGAAGACAAGGTAGTCGTGGATGTTTGGGGCTTCTGGCCAAATCAGCACCAAATTGCAGTAGAGAGGCTCTCCGCATCGTGAAAGTACTGGTCACTGGCGCTTCCGGCTTTATCTGTGGCTACCTGATTCAGGAGCTGCTGGACAACGGCTACGACGTAGTCGGGCTCGACAACTTCAGCAAATATGGGCGGCTGCAGAAATCCTACGATTCCCATCCCCGCTACAAGCTGGTTGAGGGAAACGCGAAAGACGTTCCTCTCATGAAGGAACTGCTGGCCGACTGCGATCACTTTGTTGCGGCCGCGGCAATGATCGGCGGCATCTCCTATTTCCACGAGTTCGCCTACGACCTGCTCGCTGAAAACGAGCGCATCATCGCCTCCTCGTTCGACGCCGCCATCTGGGCCCACAAAGAGCGCAAGCTCAAGAAAATCGTAGTGCTCTCTTCGAGCATGGTTTTTGAGAGCACGACCGAATACCCCACCCCGGAAGGCGCAGAACGGCGCAGCCCTCCGCCTCGCTCGACCTATGGCTTTCAAAAGCTCGCGGTTGAGTATTTTGTGCAAGGCGCCTTCGAGCAGTACAAGCTTCCCTACACGACCGTGCGCCCCTTTAATTGCGTCGGCATCGGGGAAAAGCGCGCCTTGTCTGACCGCGACATCATGAGCGGCAACGTGCGCCTGGCCATGTCTCACGTGGTTCCCGACCTGGTGCAAAAACTGGTCAAGGGCCAGGATCCGCTGCATATCCTGGGCGACGGCAAGCAGGTGCGGCATTACACCTACGGCGGCGATCTGGCCCGGGGCATCCGGGTCTGCATCGAGCACCCGGCGGCGCTGAATCAGGATTTCAATCTTTCCACCCCAGTACGGACGACCGTGCTCGAACTGGCCGAGGTGATCTGGAAAAAAATCTACGGCAGCGGCAAGCCATTCCGCTATGTCAGTGACCCTGCTTACGAGTACGATGTGCAGGAGAGAGCGCCCGACGTCACCAAAGCGCGCGAACTGCTCGGGTTTGAAGCGACGACCCCGCTCTCGAAAATCCTGGACGAGGTCATTCCATGGATCGCGGAGCAGGTGGAAATAGGTCAAATGTGATCGAAGTTGTACCCGCACCGATTGCCACAGGAGATGCAATGGACAGGCCGCTCACGATCGTCATCCCGGTGTACAACGAGGGAGCCAATTTTCCCGCCCTCTGGTCAGAGATGACTCAGCATCTCGACTTTCCTTTCACGGCGTTAGTCGCCTATGACTTTGATGGGGACGATACGCTTCCCGTGGCGCAGCAGATTATCGCCCAGGGCGAAACTCGCTTGAGTCTGGTCAAGAACACCTATGGCCGCGGCGTGGTCGGGGCGATTCGAACCGGCTTTGATGCTGCGCCTATCGGGCCTGTTCTGGTGGTGATGGCCGATCTGTCGGATGATCTGGGCCAGGTGCGCAGAATGCTTGAACTCTACCGCGCTGGCAGCCACATCGTGGTTGGCAGCCGCTATATGAAGGGCGGCCGGCTCATTGGGGGTCCCTGGTTCAAGCAGATGCTCTCCCGGCTTTCAGGGCTTTCTTTGTGCTGGTTCCGTGGCATACCGACCCACGACGCGACCAACGCCTTCAAGATCTATGATCGCGCCATGCTCGAAAACATTCGCATCGAAAGCAAGGGTGGCTTTGAGTTGAGCCTGGAAATCACGGTCAAGGCTTTTCTTGCCGGCTACACGATTACCGAAACACCATCGACCTGGCGCGACCGAACGGCGGGTACTTCCCGCTTCAAGCTATGGAAGTGGCTGCCCCATTACCTGAAATGGTATTTCATGGCCTTTCAGCCCAAGTCGAGAAGTCGCGCGGTTACCAAGGAACTGCGGCCCACGTAGAGATCCGGCGTTGCCATCGACACGACCAAAACTGCGCTGCGCGGCAGCGGTCCTGCTCCAAGAGCGTGCGGAGACTAGATCAGCAAAGGTATGGAACTCCCGTGACTCGATTACGTCTGTTCATTGCGCTGCCGGCTGTACTGTTTTACTCAATCCTCTTTAGCCGCACCGTCAACGTTCCGCTGGAAGACGACTACGAAGCGCTCCTGGCCTTCCTTAACCAGATGCGATCAACCCACGGTATTTTTGGGAAAACCTCGTGGTTCTTTGCCGCGCAGTTCAACGAATACAAGCTTTTCTTTGGCCGTGCTGTCGCGCTGATTCAGCTTTCTCTGGTTGGTCATGTAGATTTGCGGATTCTCTGCGCGGCCGGCAACGCCTCTGTGTTTTTTCTGGCACTGGTACTTTGGAAGATGTTCTTGCCCGAAAGGGATCTTAGCTCGCGCCTGCAGCTATTCCTCCCGGCCTCCTGGCTCCTGTTCCAGCTTGGCTATGCTGAGACCCTCAATTGGGCAATGCCAGGCCTCCAGAACATACCGGTTATCGTGTTCGCATTTGCGTCGATCTGGCTGCTGATCAATGGAAGGATCTGGCAAGGGACGACATTTATGGTCTTGGCAATCGCTGCCTCCGGCAATGGCATGATCCTTATCCCGCTCGGGGCCGTCATTCTGCGAAAGCGGTTCTCCCAGCTGTTAGGATGGCTTTTTATCGGGGCCGCGTGTGTTGCGGCCTACGCCTATCGCTACAATCTGATGGCATCGCAAAGCAGAGCGCATCACTCGGTGCTGGAAACCGTGCTGCACCCGCACCCTCTCTACGCGCTGGCTTTTGTCGGTAATGCTGCCGCTTTGCCGTTCCCGGGTATCCCGCATCGTGTTGTTGTGCTGATGAGCCTTTGCCTTGGATTCCTCATCTGCATTGGCTTGGTGGTCTACCGCCGATACTTCCTGAGAAACCAAGCCATCGGATACTGTGTTTTATTTTTAGCGCTCACTTCCGTAGGAGTTTCCGGATTGCGCAACGACCTGGGCATTGCCCACAGCCTCGATTCGCGCTACAAAATCTATTCCGTCGGTTTGCTTGTGCTGTTGTGGTTCGCTATTGCCGAAAAGCTCACCTCCCGCCGGATCCTCGCGCTTGCCATCGCCGCCTCCGTGGCTTTCTCCATGTCGATGGATTTATGGGGCTGGAGATTCCTCAGCAGCCGCAATCAAAGGGTCATCGCGGGGATGCGGTCCTACCAGGCATCCGGAGTTGGTCCGGTGCTGCCTTATCCAAATCAAGGGGAACGGTTCGACGAGCTGGATGCGAAGGCGCCCCTCATCCTGAAGGAATCCGAGAAGCTCGGAATTTACTCGCCACCGTCCGAATAAAGTCCGGCAACGGATAAAGTAATCGCCGCAGTGGCTTGCTACAGGCTAGTCGACTTACTCTCGACCAGCGCGCGCGCCCGCGCCACAAATTCATCCAACGGCATGCTCCCCTGATCGCCCTGGCCGCGGACACGCAGGCTCACAGCGCCCGTTTCCGCTTCCTTGTCGCCAACGATCAACAGATACGGCAGCTTCTGTAGCGTGTAGTCGCGAATCTTCGCACCCATCTTCTCGTTGCGGTGATCCACTTCCACGCGCAAACCAGCGTTCTGCAACGTTGCTTGTATCTTATCCGCGTACACCTGGTGGCGTTCGCTGATGGGGATTATGCCGGCCTGCACAGGAGCCAGCCAAAGGGGAAACGCGCCGGCGTAGTGCTCGATCAGCACACCGAAGAAGCGCTCAACCGAGCCATAGAGCGCGCGATGCACCATGACCGGCTGGTGGCGCTCACCATCTTCGCCCACATACTCCATCTCAAACCGCGCGGGCATGTTGAAATCGAACTGCACTGTCGATAGCTGCCACAGGCGGCCCAACACATCGACCAACTTGATGTCGATCTTGGGACCGTAGAAGGCCGCCTCGCCGCGAATCGTCCTGTAGGGAATCGACTTCCGTCCCAATGCGCTCTCGAGCGAATGGATCGCCAGGGCCCAGTTCTCGTCAGAACCGGTGTAGCTCTTGCGGTCCTTCGGGTCCCAGGTGGAAAGTTCCACCTTGAATTCCGTGAAGCCAAAGGTTTTCAGCACCACCTGGGCAAACTCGATGCAAGCCACGATCTCATCTTCGATCTGGTTCGGGGCACAGAAAATATGGGCGTCATCCTGGGTAAAGCCACGGACGCGCAGCAATCCGTGCATGGTGCCGGAACGCTCGTAACGGTAGACGTTGCCCAACTCGGCGTACCGTACCGGCAGATCGCGATAGCTCTTGGGTGAATTCTTGTAGATGAGAATATGGAACGGGCAATTCATCGGTTTCATCCGATAATTTGCGTCATCCAGTTCCATCGGGGTGAACATGTTCTGCGAGTAAAAACCTTCGTGACCACTGGTCTGCCAAAGGTTCACGCGCGCCACATGCGGAGTGTAAACGAGCTCGTAACCGCGGCGGAGACATTCGTCGCGCATCCAGTCTTCCATGATCCTGCGAATCATGGCGCCCTTGGGATGCCAGAAGATCAGGCCGGGGCCGGCCAGTTCCTGGATAGAGAACAGATCCAGCTGCTTGCCCAGCACACGATGATCGCGGCGCTGCGCCTCTTCGAGCCGCGCGAAATGCTGGTCCAGTTCCTTACCGGAAAAAAAAGCAGTGCCGTAAATGCGCTGCAGTTGGGGATTATTTTCATCCCCCAGCCAGTAGGCTCCGGCAATACTCATCACCTTGAAGGCCTTGACCCTGCCCGTTGCCGGCACGTGCGGACCACGGCAAAAATCTTCAAAGGGGCCGTTGCGATAGAACGAAATCTCTTCACCGGGCTTGGTGAAGCGTTCGACAAAGTGGGCTTTCATGAAGTCATCGCTGGCCTTGAAACGAGCCAGGCTCTGCTCGCGCGGCTCCCACTCCCGCACAAAAGGTTCGTTGCGCGCCACCACCTCAGCCATCTTGCCTTCGATGGCCTTTAGATCCTCCGGCGTAAACGGCGTGGGCCGGTAGAAATCGTAAAAGAAGCCGGCGTCTGTGGCTGGGCCGTGGCCCAGCTTGGTCTCGGGATACAGTTCCAGCACCGCGGTGGCCATCACATGCGCGGCAGAATGGCGCACCACCTTCAGCGCTTCGGCGTCTTTTTCGGTGAGTAGCTGCAACTCCAGATCTTCATAGAGTGGCGCGCTGAGATCGACCAGGCGCTCGGCCCCTGCGTCCGCAGCAACGTACATGCTCGCTTCGGGCGCAGCTTCCTCGGCTGTGCCGGGCGCTTCTCCGGCGTTCGCGGGAATAGCCATCGGCCTCACGCGCGCAACTACGGCGGCGGCGGCCAGACGCGGTGAGATACTCATGGCAACGTCGTGGGCCGTGGAGCCGGCGGGGAATTCTTTGATGGAGCCGTCGGGGAGATGAATCTTGATCGAGTCTGCGGTCGTCATTTTCCTGCTAATCGTTAGATCTTAAGGATATGGGCCGGTACCCTCATTCGTCGAGGGCCAGCGAGGTTCATAAGGAGAATCCAGGGTATGCCGATCGAAGCGAACCGTCGGTCGCCGGCCACCAGAGCACACTCCGCGATCGTGCTGGTCGCCTTTCTGGCGGCTTGCTTTCTGGTGGCCGGGATCTCCTCAACCTTCAGTCTGGCGGCCATTCCTCATTGGTACGCTGCGCTGAACAAACCTTTGTTCAACCCGCCCAACGCGATTTTCGGTCCGGTCTGGACGTTGCTCTACGCGCTCATGGCCATTGCCGTCTGGCTGGTGTGGAAGACGCCCGGGAAGAGCGCCCTGAGAACGGCCGCGCTGCGTATTTTCTGGCTGCAATTGTTTCTGAACTTTGCCTGGAGCTGGATATTTTTCCGTCAGCATCAACTCGCCGGGGCTTTGCTGGAGATTGTCGTTCTGTGGCTGGCCATTTTGGCGGTTACACTTCTGTTCCTGCGGGTTAACAGGACGGCCGCTTGGCTCATGCTGCCTTACCTCGCGTGGGTGGCCTTCGCCGCATTGCTGAATTTTGCCATTTGGCGCCTGAATCCCGCTTAGCCGCCGCCTCGCCTCTCGCCTCCCGCTCCGATATAAACAGGATTTTCGTTGAGTATGGCGGACAGCTAGACCAGCGCAGTGTGAGTCATGGCTTCGAGCACGGAGAGCGGCGAGCTCTCGGGAGAGACCATGGCTGCGTGATCGACCAGGAAGGTCTGCTCCAGCGCGTACTGGCCAGACAGCACCGCGTGAGGCACCATGTCGGTATAGACCATCCAGCTGGAGCCGGAGGGGAACTGTAGATATTCCTTGCGGCAGTCTGCCTGAAATTGCGCGTTCTCTTTGAGGAAGTTGTGAAAGCGCATCATGAAGTCGTCATACGGCGACCGTTTGAGGCTGGGAATCGCATAGCCCAGACCTGCCACGTTGGCGAGCGAACGCAGAGCACGGCCAGCCGGGTTTCCCGATGCAGGCAGCGAGATTTGTTGCGGAGCATACCTGGCCGCGAGCACGCCAAACGGGTCGCTGACCACCCAGTCTCGGGTGCGCGCGGGATGAATGTTGTTAAAGAAGCGCAGAATGCGCGCACCCCGCGTAGGCCGCGTAGGGAAGGCATCGGTATGCAGCAGGTCGTTGCGGCGGCGCAGCGGCAAGTCGCGGCCCTCCTCTTCCTGCGGCCGAAAGCTGGCGTAGTCCAGTTGCCAACGCCCCTGGTAGGGCGACAAAAAGCCGGTGAGGAAACTGGATACAGCCTGCGAATACTGGCGCATGATCGCCGTAAGCTGTTGCAGCTCGGCAGCGCCGGTTTTGCCGGCATCGAGGCCGCTTACGGTATCAAGGTTCGGCTTGTAGGCAATGTTCTTGTGTAACGTGCTGCCGGTTTGTTGCTGGCCGAGCAGGAATGACAGGTCCTCAGGCCGCAGAGGGATGGGCGACTGGGGAAAGTACAGAATTTCGCCGGCTTCGAGCTGCCGGCACCAGTCAAGCGGCTGAGGTTGTTGCAGGTCAATCGCAATGAGCGCCATGAGAACGGCTTTCTTAGCCTCCGGAAAACTTGCGGCGCAGCCACAGCGTGGCGAAGAAAATGAGACTGATGAGCAGCACGACGCATCCGACCGGGAAAGCGAAGTACTTATAGCCGTAAGCGTAGTCCAGCTGGTGGCCCATGCTGTTGTAAATGGCGATGCCGACGATGCCCAGAAAGGTGAACAGAAAGAACCCCAGGAAGCCCAGGGTGAACGACATCAGGACGCTGGTCAAAAAGCCGAGGTCGCCTAATGGGATACCGAAAAACGTTCCTCCAGCCTGCGGGGAGCGCCCCGGATGCAGGTTCTGCTGCTGCGCATTCATGCTGACCTCGGAAATGGGGACGGTACACACCCTTCCACTCAGCTAGAATACTAGGTTATGGCTGAAGTCGCCCAAATGGAGTTGCTAACCGCATCGCAAGTGGCCGAGCAGACGCCGATGCGTCAGTCCGAAAACCGCCTGTCCTACGCAATCTTTGCCGACACCCACATCACGGCTCAGGAGCTGGAGCCGATCGTGCAGGCAGTGCCCAACGCTGTCGCTGCAGCGCTCACCCGCCACGCGTATTACTTTGTGCCGCTGACCATCGGCGAAACCGAGGAAACGATGGTGGCGCCCGGCTATACCATCGACTTGGGCGATCGCGCGATGTGCCACCGCAATGTGCAGTTTGCCGGATCCGATTGCATCTTCATCTCCACCCGGCTCATGCAAGATCGCTTTGCCCTGGCTTTCGAATTCTTTATCAACGTCGGCCACCACTTTGTGGAAGCAGCGGGCGTGCCGCAAAGTTTCTGCGATCTGGTGTGGTCGCAGGCACTGGCTGAAGTACGCGGCGAGACCAGCCAGGATAGCTACGAAAGCCGGCGCCGGGCCCTTGACCGTGGCCGCAATGAAGGCCCCGGCGCGCGCATGGCGGAAAGAACGTTTTCGCGTGTCGAAGCACCCGCCGCCATCCGCCCGGTAGAAAAAGGGCGTGTGGATGAGAAAGCGAAAAGCAGCTTTTTTGAGTCTGCCTTCTCTGACGCCCTGGCGATCTACATGCTCTCGCTGACCCTTGACTTCAACTACACCGATCTGCGGGAGCGGGAATATCCGCTGCTGGCGGCGCCGGCACTGGCCGAGCGGCTGCGCCATGTGGCTGCCCTTTTCCCTCCCAACGCCGGCTACGACTTTCAGATTTCTTATCGCCACAAGTTTTAGGACGCCGGCATGATTGCGCATCTCCGCGGGCGGTTGCTGGCGAAGCATCCACAACAGGCGATCATTGAAGCAGGTGGCGTCGGCTATGACGTGGTGATCAGCGTCCCCACCTTCAGCGCCCTCCCGTCCGAGGGAACTGAGGTCGCGTTGTTCATCCATACCCATGTGCGCGAAGATATGCTCGCGCTCTACGGCTTTCTTAACCGCGAGGAGAAGCGCGTCTTCGAGCGTTTGATCACGGTGAGCGGCGTAGGCCCGAAATTGGCGGTGACCATCCAGAGCGGTTTAAGCACGGAGCGGTTAGTGGGCGCGATCCGCGGCCAGGACCATGCCACTCTTTCGCAAATCCCCGGCATTGGTAAACGCCTCGCTGAGCGGCTGGTGGTTGACCTTAAAGACAAGCTGGAAGATATGGCCGCTGCGCCGCAACCGGTGGCGACAGGCCCTTCCACCGAGGATGTTCTTTCCGCTCTGGTCAATCTGGGCTACCAACGCCCCTTGGCGCAAAAGGCGATTGCCGCGGCGATCGCCAGAGATAAGACGGTGGCAGACAATTTTGAGGCACTCTTTCGCGCTGCGCTGGCTGGAATGCGAAATTAACCCGGTTTGACGGCTATGACGCGTATGTAGATTTTGCGCAATATCGCGTAGTTTGAGCCAAGCACGCGGATACAGAAATGTTGAAAAATAGTTAACCTGCTGAATTTACAGGGCCGGCGGCGGGACTAAGTTTGGCACGCCACATGCAAACCGAAATGTAGGTTTACGTATTACCAAAATCGGCAACAGGCCCTCAGGGCCGTTTCCCCCAGTTTGCGGCTCACTTACGTGATGCCGCGGAGAAGATGCCCATGCCAGGGAGGTGTGGGCATCTTCTTTTGTGGCCAACGATTTTTATTCCGGGGATTGCTTCTCCGGGGATTGCTTCATCTGCGCCTGGTTGGCGCAGCCAATCGCCTTGGGCATATCAACGTCGGTGTCAGTAGCAGCACCCGTCTCCTGCATGATGGAGTGCTGCAATTTTTGCAGTTCAGGAAACGAGTAGTGGGTGCAGAGATTCAACTCCCAGGTATCGGCCGTCTTCTTGGAAACCACATACATACGAATGGTTTCATCCGCACGCGCTGCCGAGTCGCTCTCACGGATAATCGAAAAACTATAGTAGCCGGGAATGAAACCGGCGGCATTCCGGGTGTCCATCGAGTTCATCACAATGGTGCGATCATCGACTGTGATGTTGTCGTATTGGGCAACGATGAGGGCCACCTGGCGAGCCTGATCGAATTCCAGCTCATGCCCACGCGCATGCGCGCACAGGGTCGTCCCGGAGAGAAAAATGAAGAGAAAGGCAAGTTGTCTCATGTAGGTAGGCAGCCGGACAGCCTTGTCAGATTGAGGGAGGCAAGAAAAGTCTATTGCACGCGAACGGAAAGACGATGCGATGTGCTGATTTGCGTCCATTACTTTTGTACTGCAAATGGAGATTTTGTAGTATGTGCTTCGAGGTTACCCGCCCTGTACGCCGACGAACAGCGGTGTCAAGATGGTTTGCTTCCCTGCGTACCTACAGTAAAACTGCTGTAGCCGCATCCCATGCCTAGGTTCGCCCGCGTTTACCCATGACTGCTCAATATGCCCCCGCCCCCGACGCGCCCCGCTTCCGAGAAGCCGGGTTGAAATTTTTGCGCAGCCTGCGACGAAACAACCGGCGGGAGTGGTTCGATCCCCGTAAGCCGGAGTTTGAGCGGGAGTTGAAGCTGCCGATGCTGGCGCTGATTGAAAGGGTAAACGCTGCGATGGAAGACTTTGCGCCGGCCCACGTGCGGCCACCG
The DNA here is from genome assembly GCA_963834445.1 of uncultured Acidobacteriaceae bacterium. GTDB lineage: Bacteria > Acidobacteriota > Terriglobia > Terriglobales > Acidobacteriaceae > PALSA-350. The sequence continues at coordinate 1,580,374 of CAWIBU010000003.1, read as the reverse complement.
CAAAAGTGCATGATGCGCATCTATCGCGATATTCGCTTCTCTTCTGACAAGCGTCCTTACAAGAGTAACGTCGCCGCATGGTGGTCACGAGAAGGTCTGGAAAAGACTTCCGGGGGCGGCTACTACCTGCACCTGTCCCCGGACGAAGTGCACATTGCGGCAGGTGTGTACATGCCAGAGCGGGAGCAGTTGTTCGCGATCCGGCAATATTTGCTGGCACACCACGCCGAGGTACGACAGCTTTTGACCGGCCGCAAGCTGCGGCGCGTGATGGATTCGTTCTCCAGCTTGCCGTTGACGCGGGCGCCCAAAGGTTTCCCCAAAGAGCATCCGGCGATGGATCTTTTGCTTTGCCGGCAATGGGGCCTGGGGACGAATCTCCCGCCAGAGACCGCATTGCAGCAGGATTTTGCACGCGAAGTGATCCGAAGGTTCCGGCTCGCGGCGCCGCTGGTAGACGCGCTCAACACGCCTTTGCTGGCGCAACTGCAGAAAAAGCGACGGCCCTTGTTTGGCTTCTAGATACCGCCGCTGTTATCCATCGAAAGATGGCCAAAATAGAGCGAAAACCCAGTAAATTAAGGGAATTCAAGGAAAAACACGCCGAAAACGGAACAAATATGGGTTTTTCGATTGACAAAGATCAAGCAAAGCCCCATCGTAAACGGCGGTGGGTTCGTTTTTACCCGCATAAACACTGGGTTTCCTGAAGGTCGGTGTACGTTGCGCAAGCTTCCCAAGGCACCCACCAACGCAGTAGGCACGACAAGGTTTCTCACAGCCGCGAACACAACGCGACCGTGGGCCAATTCAACAACAGAAGAAAGAAGGAAAACACTATGGCAACAGGCATGACCAAAACAGCACTCGTTCGGACCATGGCAGAGAAGCTTGAGTTGACCAACAAGCAGTCGGCAGCATTTCTCGATCTACTCGCGGAGACGGCCGTAAAGGAAACGAAGAAGAACGGCGTATTCGTTATCCCCGGGCTTGGACGGTTGGTAAAGGCGGAGCGCAAGGCCCGCATGGGCCGCAATCCCCAGACTGGCGAAACGATCAAGATCAAGGCCAAGACCGTGGTCAAGTTCCGCGTAGCCAAGGCTGCCAAAGACACCATCGCACCGCCCCGGAAGTAGCAGGCTGCCGCGCGGCTGCGACCGTCCTTAAGCGATGATCGCGGCCTGGCGGATTCTTGTCGCTTCAGGCATCAGGATGTAAAGCACGACGCACGCGAGGAGGGCAGGCGAGAGCCGCGCCCTCTCTACCCGGCTCCCCACGGGCACCGCAAATGTAACAATCAACATTCCACAATCAAAAAATCGCCGCCCAGGCGGAGCAGAGCACTTGCTCTTTGAGTCCGGTCCCCCAAACAAATTTTTCATTTCTGGGGCCCCACTTGCCTGCGGCAAGTTAAGAGAGCAATGAACGCGGAGAGCGCTTGCTTTCAGCACATACCTCAAACAAATCTTCAAGCCCATACCCCAAACAAATTTGTCATCCCGACCGTAGCGGAGGGACCTGCAGTGCGCCTTTCTCCCAAACAAAGGCCACCCAAGTGAGTTTGCAGGTCTTGCCCTACAAATCGGTCGCAGTGTTCGCTCTTGTCTCGCGCGCGGTCATGCGTTGGCGGGTTGCTCTTTCGCCAGCGCGCGCGTCACCAGGGAGACGCCGTAGCAGATCAGCAGGCACCGAATCAGGATGTGGGCATTGTAGCGCCAGGCGAAGACCCCGAAGCAGAGCGTAAAAGCAATGGGATAGGTCTCCGCCAAAACAGCCTGAAGCCAGTGCGGTTGCATGGCAGCCCCAGCATTGGCGGCGCCTGGACGGGGCAGCAAGCGGGGAACACGCCGGCAGTATTGCTGGTAAAGCTCAGCATGCTTTGCCGTAAGAAAACGTTCTTCCGTGAAGATGAGAAAAAGAACCAACAGGCTAACGGTCGGCAAAAAGAAGAGCGCTCCACTGGGCGGCATCAGGACAGAGGTACCCAGCGCGAGCAGCCACGCGCCCAGGTAGAGCGGATTGCGGACATAACCGTACGGGCCCGCGGCCACGACGTGCGCACCCTGCATGGCTACACTTTGCATGACGCTGGAGCCGAGGAACGCGGTGCCCCACACCCGCAGAATCGTGCCGAGCAGTAAACAGGTAAGGGCGGCGATGGTTATCAGGAGCGTGGCCCCTGCCAGCCCGATCCAGCCGGTGCGCGCCAGCAAGGCAGATGCGGCGAGCCAGAGTGTGCCGCCGCCGGTCAACCTGCGCTCCCACGGCGCTAAAAAACCAATTAGGTAAAGCAACAGGAAAATGATGACGCGCAAGCGAAAGGCGAGGACAGAGGCTTTCATCACAGAAGATTTCGCTTGTGCGTCCATTGATAACGTAACAATAGAAGTTCCATATAGAAAACAGGGCCCACATGTCGTCGGGGACGCGCACCAGGGATCCAGACGGCCTATTTGTTCCCGACTATGGTCTCAAGTAGGGCATCGAAGTCTTCCAGGCGTGCATATTCAATGATGACGCGGCCGCGGCCGTTCTTGTCTTCAATCAAGACCTTCAGGCCCAAAGCACGTTGCAGCAGGTCGCGCGCCTCGCGGACATTGGGGTCAACAGGAATTTTCTCTTTTTCTTCGCCCTTCGGTTTTTTCTCAGGATTCAATAATCCCTGAACATAACTTTCCGTTTGGCGAACCGACATGGAGAGCGCGCTCACCTTCTGGGCGGCCTTCAAAATAGCTTCAGGCGACTCCAGGGCTAGTAGCGTGCGGGCGTGACCGAAGCTGAGGTTTCCCGTTTCCACTTTGTGCTGTACCTCTAGTGGAAGCCGCAGAAGGCGAAGGAAGTTGGCAACGGATGCTCTGTCTTTACCGGTCCGCTGGGCCATCTGTTCCTGGGTCATTTTGAAATCATGGCTCAGTCGATCATAGGCACGTGCCTGCTCCATGGGGTTCAGGTCGGCGCGCTGCAAGTTTTCGACGATGGTCATTTCCATCGCTTGCTCGTCTGAGGCATGGCGGATGATTGCGGGCACGGTTGGTTTACCCGCCAACTTGGAGGCGAGCCAGCGGCGCTCACCAGCGATGAGTTGAAAGCGATTGTTGGCCAGTGGCCGCACCAGTACAGGCTGCAAGACGCCGGTTGCCGAAATCGACGCAGCTAATTCCTTGAGCGCGTCTTCATCCACAGTGGCTCGTGTCTGGAAGGGATTTCGGTCCACAAGTTCAACTGGTATCTCTCTCGGCTTGCCTTCGTCAGGAACAGGGGCTGCAGTGGGGGGGGCAGGCGCTGGGGTAAAACCAGACCGCGAAGGTAGCAGGGATTCGAGACCTTTACCGAGAGCGCGGCGTTTTGGGATTTCAAGAGAAGGTGTCATGAGTCTTCTTAAAGCCTCGGAGGTTGAACTGCGAAATCATAGGCGACCCCTGCGAACGACTTGGCTGAGAGGTCAGGCATAAGGCCAGAAACGTACCTTGGTCTCCTGTCGCGCTTGTGTCTTGGTGGCTGCTTTACGCTCCAGTGCTTTGGGGCTTTCGATGTTATTGCGAGCAAGAATTTCTTCAGCAAGTTCACGATAGCTTTCAGCGCCACGAGATTTCGGATCATAGAGCGCAACCGGTTTGCCATAACTGGGTGCCTCTGCCAGGCGAATGTTGCGCGGGATGGCCGTTTTCAGAAGCTTGGCCCCGAAGAATTTGCGCAGATTTTCGGTAACTTGTTGTGCCAGATTGGTGCGCTCGTCGTACATAGTAAGGATCACACCCTCAATGTCGAGGGTGGGGTTGAACGCGGCCTGGATGCGGCCGAGAGTGGTCAATAGCTCAGAGATTCCTTCGAGCGCGAAGTATTCTGCCTGCATTGGCACCAACAGGCGATCGGCGGCCACGAGGGCATTCAAGGTCAGCAAATCGAGGGCGGGCGGGCAATCGAGAATAATGAAGTTGTATTGATTTCGGACAGGCTCCAGGGCCTCGCGAAGCTTGTACTCTCGGCGCTCGGCCTGGATCAGTTCCACCGTGGCGCCGATGAGGTGGTTGCTGCCCGGCACAACCTTCAAGCCGTCGATCTCGGTATTCAGCGTGGTTTCTGCAACGGTGGCGTTGCCCATCAGAATGTCGTAAGTTGAATTGCGATTCTCGTCCCGGGTTATGCCGAATCCGCCGGAGGAATTTGCCTGGGGGTCACAGTCCACCAGAAGGCAGGTTAAGCCCTCAAGGGCAAGGGCGGCGGAGAGATTGATGGCGGTAGTGGTTTTGCCAACCCCGCCCTTCTGGTTCACGACCGCGATTACTTTACCCATGCGTAATGGAAGAGTATCGAGGGATGGCGCTGAGGGCAAGGTTGGGCCATGTGCAGAAGTGGGCATGAATTGTGGAGAACGCCCCGGCGACTGCGCGTGGCTTCGCGTGGAAAGTGTTCGTTTGGAACGAGATACGGCCGCATGAAGCGGCGTTTACGAAGACGATGCGGCACAGGGGCAGTGGTGGAAATCCGAGATGTTCCACGTGGAACACCGTAGGACCGTTGTGCAACAAAAGACGGATGTTCCACGTGGAACATCCCCACCCCTATTCCTGGGCTGCACCCACATCTTGTCGTGGAACTCGCCGCCTTCCCACAGAAAGTATCCTTTGAGTGGAATTGGGGAGAGAAATCGGATCGATCCATTCCAACTCGTCCAGTAACTGCCAAAAGCCTTTGGCTGATCCCTCCGTCGTAAAGAGGACTAAATACTTCTCCGTGTGACGAATCGCTACAGGAATTGCAGACTCCATTTTTTCCACGGCACGCAGCGAAACTGCTTGAAAGAGCCGTTCCGGTGGTAACTGCTCGACGCGGCGGTCGTAAACGTCCGCGATAATTTCTGAACTGCGCACGGCTTCCCGTAAAAACGAGGCCTTTCTCCCGTGCGCCTCGGCCAGCGTCACCCGAATTTCCGGACGGGCTATTGCAATAACGATCCCTGGCAATCCAGCACCCGACCCGTAGTCCAACAGAGTCTCTATATCCCTTGGCAAATGCTGTGCCGCATAGGCGCACTCGACAAGATGTCGCTGAATCATCTCTTCCGATTCGCGTACCGAAGTCAAGCTAAGCCGGGCGTTCCAACGCGTCAACAACTCAAGGTAAAGAAAGAGCTGCTCGTAGGCCTTCTCAGGCAACTCTGCAATGCCGGCGCGTGCGAAAGCTTCTCGTATTTGCGCCAGGCTCACGGGGCAACAGCATCCATCTCGGGCTTCCAACCGCGGGCAGCCTCGATAAACGCGGCGAAGAGCGCACGCGAATTCGCACTTTGTTCATAGCTCCGCTCAGGATGCCATTGCACCGCTACCACGAATTGCTGAGGGGCCGTGCCTTCGAGCGCCTCGATCACGCCGTCGGCCGGGCTGGTCGCCGCCACCGTCAAATGCTCACCGGGCCGCTCGATCGCCTGATGATGACTTGAGTTAACCAGGGCTTCTCCCTCTGGAATGAGTCGAGAAAGACGGGACCCCGGCGCCACCCGCACCCGATGTGCGTCCAGAACGGTTCGCCCTGGTTCGTGGTTCACGGCTCCCGCGGAAGAAGCGGGGTGAGGCAGGTGCTGGATGAGTGATCCATGCCGCCACACGTTCAGGGATTGCAGGCCGTAGCATATTCCCAGGATCGGCTTCGCATCGGCAAATGCGTTCTCCAGCAGTAGATTGTCCGCCGCCTCACGCGCTTCGTCCTTGGCTCCGCATTCTTTCATTGGCTCCTGGCCATATCGCTCCGGGTTCACATCAGCCGGGCTGCCCGGCAGCAGGATGGCCGAACAAGATGCCAACAAATCTTTCTGGGCCGCCGGCGATGCATGCAGAGCGATTGCAACAGGGATTCCACCCGCCGCCTCCACCGCGCGAAAATATTGCGGTAAGCTGCGCTGGTTGTAGGCTTCATCGGTCGACGTAGGCTCAGGGATCGCGATGCGTGGTGCGGTTGAAGTCATTATTCCTCTCCGGCAACTTCCGGCATGTTGTCAAAACTAAGCATGTTTAACGTAAGGTCACCAGAGCAGGCATGGCATGCGTAGAGTCGCACGATCTCAGCTCGCAGCTTGTCTGTCAGTTCGTCTGCCTGGCGAATGGTGTATCCAGATGGGTCGATCGGTTCACCAATCACCAGCTTGACCGGTCGCGGTCGAAAGTGATGGGTATGGATCGGTAACAGCTCGTAAGTCCCAATCAGCGCAATCGGCACCAATGGTACGCGCGCCCGAATCGCGATGTAGGCGGGCCCCTTCATGAACGGCTGGACCGTGCCATCTTGGGTGCGGCCACCTTCAGGAAAAATGAATAGGGGCATACCGTCTTTCAGAACACGAATAGCACGATTCAAACCGGCGATCGAGCCGTTGCCACTTTCCTCATCCACCGGAATCTGGCCGGATCTTTGCAAATGCCAGCCGATAAACGGCCACTTCCACAAACTTTGCTTAGCCAAAATCCGAAACTGAAACGGCAGGCTGCTAAAAACCAGCGGAGTATCCATGAATGAGGTGTGGTTCGACGTGTAAATGGCCAGCGGCAGCAAGTGTTCACGTCCGATAACAGTAACGTCCGCGCCCGCGATCCATAAACAGGTACGCGCCCACTTCCGGGCGATGCTGTGCTGTAGGCGTCCGTCCTCTTCGGCAAAGGAGGAAGCGAGCGACACGCAACCAAAGAGCGCGGTAAATAGAAAAAAAAGCGGACTCCGTATCGTGTTGGAAGTGACCCGCCTCATGAGCGAAAGAGGGGGATGATGCACAACACCCGGCGACACGCTCATACCTGCAGGGGCTCCGCCGGAGCTGGGCGCGTGGCTACCAGCATGGGCCGCACCTGTCCCACCAGATAGACCGAACCTGTCACCACCACAAGGCCTCCGGCGGGCGTGATGTGCAATGCCCGCTCCACCGCACTAACAGCGTCGTTTGCGGCCTCAACCGCGCTCCCCGTACTGCGTGCTGCCACCAGCATGTCTTCTACGGTCGCACTGCGTGGGGAATCAACCGGCGTCAACACCACGTTGCGAAACAAGGGAAAAAGGATCTGTCCCATCTCTGCGATTGGTTTGTCCTTGAGACAGCCGAAGACCAGCGTCAGCGGTTGCCCCTGGTCCAAGTGCGAAACAGCGGCGCGCAGCGCCCAGGCTCCCGCCGGGTTGTGGCCCACGTCGAGCACCACATCGGCGCGGCCGCCATGGCCGGCGATATGTTCGAGGCGCGCCGGCCAAACGGTATCACGAACACCGGCCTGGATATCAATGGGCGTGATATTGTAACTGTGATTGTTTCTTAGCTCCACGGCGGTGGCAATTGCCAGCGCCAGGTTGCGCTGCTGATGGGCGCCCGCCAGGGGGGAGTCGATCTCGATCAGCTCTTCCATCACGGAAAGCGGGTAACGATTGCGTGTGTATTGTTCGGGGTGATTATGCACCGGGATGTAGCTGGCCGCATTCACTCCCCGCACGTCCAGCGAGACGGCGATTTCACCCAGGGCCTGGTTGGCTTCGGGATGCTGCGGCAGCGTCACCATCACGCCTTCACTGCGTAGAATCCCCGCCTTTTCGCGCGCGATCAGCGCGACGGTTGAGCCCAGCCACTCGGTGTGGTCGAGCGAGATGTCGGTAATCACCGAGACCACCGGTTCCACGATATTGGTCGCATCCAATCGTCCGCCCATTCCCACCTCGACGACCGCTGTGTGCACTTCCCGGGCAGCAAAATGGAGGAAGGCCATGGCGGTGACGGTTTCGAAAAAGCTTGGCGCCGCGGGCAGACGGCCATCACGCACCAGGGTCGACGCGACCTCCTCAACATGGAAGAAGAGCGATGCCAAATCGTCGTCGCTCACCATGATCCCGTCCACCTGGATGCGCTCATTCACCCGGCTCAAATGAGGTGACGTGTAAAGCCCGGTACGGTACCCGGCAGCGGCGAGAATGCTCGCTAACGTAGACGAGGTTGAACCCTTGCCGTTGGTGCCGGCGACCAGGATGGAAGTGAATCTACGCTCCGCACTCCCCAGCGCCGCCATCAGGGTGCGCATATGGGCCAGCTCGAATTTCCGGCGGGGCGTACCGGGCGCAGTGTAAAGTTCCTGACCGAGTGCGTGCAGGCGGTCAAGAGCCGAGGCGTAGGACATAGTCTTATTCTAGTGGGAATTCACGCCCGCAATTTGCGGAGCAGCCGCGCAGGTCGAGTTTCACGGTCTTGCTGGAAATCTGACGCGAGCTCAGGCACTGGCTTGCTTGCACGGCATCATGAAATCGAGGGCGCGTATCAAATAGGCCTTCAAGTCGCGGCGGGGAACGATCGCGTCTAACATCCCGTGCTCCAAAAGGAACTCTGACCGTTGGAAACCCTCCGGTAGCTTCTGGCGAATGGTTTGTTCGATCACCCGCGGGCCGGCGAAACCGATCAGGGCGCCCGGTTCCGCGATGTTTAAATCCCCTAACATGCCAAAACTCGCCGTGACCCCACCCGTGGTTGGGTTGGTAAGCACCGAGATGTAAGGCAGGCCTGCATCATCCAGTTGGGCCAGTCCGGCGGAAACTTTAGCCAACTGCATCAGGCTGGCGACTCCCTCCATCATGCGCGCCCCGCCCGAGGCGGCTACGATGACAAGTGGCTGCTTCGCCGCCAACGCCCGGTCAATCGCGCGGGCAATCGTTTCCCCCACCACGCAACCCATGCTGCCGCCGATGAAGGCGAACTCCATCACGCTCAGCACCACATCGTGATCGCCCAGTTTGCCGATGGCATTCACTGCCGCATCGTTGAGGCCTGTCTCCCGCCGTGCTTTCTGCAAGCGATCTTTGTACGGCTTGACGTCGACAAACTCCAGTGGATCGGTAGAAACGAGCTCCAGGTCAACCAATTCGTACCCCGGCTCTAGCAGGCTGGCGATGCGGGTCTTGGCGTCCAGGCGGAGATGGTGTCCACACTTCGGGCAGACCTGCAGGTTAGCCTCGAATTCCGCTTTGAACACATACTGAGAACAGCCCTCACATTTTTGCCACAGTCCCTCGGTGCGCACGGTCTTCTCCGCGGTATTCGCTTCAATCTCATTTTCCTGCCGTTTAAACCAGGACATCTATTCCCTTTCGCCACGAACGCTCAGTGGTGCCCAACTCTGGAGCAATTTTTACAGCTACTCCGACCTTACTGCTTCAAATTCTGTGCAGTTTTCCCGTGAGAGAAGCTTCGCGGACACCCTTTATTCCGGGCCGAAAGCCAACAGGAGCTCGGCGTTGCAGACCGGGAAACCAGACCATGCACGACCATTCCGCTTAAGAATGGCCCACATAACCGATAATTCACCGGACCACGTTTTTGCCTAATGGCCGGTGTGGTAAGGGTGGCCAGCCAATATTGTAAATGCCCGGTAGATTTGTTCGACCATGACCACGCGTGCGAGCTCGTGCGGTAACGTCATCGGCCCTAAGGACAGTCTTGTCTGCGCCCGCTGGGCCGCCCCCGGGGACCAGCCGCTAGCAGGTCCGATGGCGAAAACAATCAACTGTTGCCCCGCATCCCGGCGGGCGCCGAGCCATTTCGCCAGTCCTTCCGACGAGAGCGCTTCTCCGCCAGACTCCAGCAGCACCAGCCAGGCGGTCGTTCGCGCCCGTTGCCTCGCCACAAAGGCGAAGAGCGCTTCCTCATCGCGAAAAGCAACCGCTTCGATCCCCGCATAGGGGGCGATGCGTTCCAAATAGAAATTCGTAGCTTCGCCGAACAGATCACTCCGGGTCCGTTGGGCAACGTAAGCGAGAGTGAGATTCAGACTCGACTGTCTCCTAAAGCTGCCCCCTCTTTCCTAACCACAAAGGGTGGGTGGGGCAGATAAGCGGCTCTATGAACGACGCGCTCTACTTTAGCGGCTTGTCATTTGTTCGCGAACTGCGGCCATCCCGGCCCCATCCAGCACCGCCTCAATCATCGCGTCGCACCCCATGCATGAGTTGATCATCATGTGGTACATACGCCGGTCGGTCCAGTCGCGATCATAGTAACGGCGAATATAGGCTTCCCGCCGGCTGTCCGTGGCCTCAAGTTCTGCCCTGGCACGCCCGGCCTGCTCAGGAAAGCGCTCTTCAAACCAACGGATTTTTCGCGTCATCGACGCGTAGACAAAAATATTGAAGACGCCCGGCACCGATGCCAGCGCGCAGGCCGCGCCGCGGCCGACAATGACGCAGTTGCCGTTCGCCACGCACTGCTTGAGGTAATTGCGCACGAACTCCACCATGCGCTCGCTGTCGAATACCTGATCTTTGGGGGGCGCAGGCAGACGGTCGACACTGCCGTGCCAGAATGACTTGCCCATCCGGTAGTACCAGGGATCCAGGCGCTCGTCGCACTGTTCTGCCATGCTTTGCGGAACACCCGCCTTGTGGGCAATTTCGTCGATCAGGCAACGATCGATGAGTTTCCAGTGCAGTCTGTCAGCCAGGCGATGGGCAAATTCGGCGCCCTGGCTGCCGTACTCCCGTTCGATGGTGATCACCCTGACCATGGCGAGTGTCTCTCGAAGAAGCGGATGCCGGACCTGCCGGTGGCGTGATGCTAGCACCGGCAGGGCGAATAATCCAGAGGCGGCCGCTCCCCCTAAGGCTCAGCCAGGACCGGGCTGCGTAAGCTGCCAATACCCGCAATCTCAACCACCACATCATCGCCCGGCTTAAGCCATCGCTGCGGGGTGCGGCCCATGCCTACTCCGGCCGGGGTCCCGGTACTGATAACGTCACCTGGCACCAAGGGCATCATGGTTGAGATGTATGCGATCAAGCGGGGCAATTTAAAGATGAGCTCGCGAGTATTCGACTTTTGCAGCGTTTCCCCATTAATCGCTAGCGAAATATCCAAGGCGTGGGGGTCGGGTATCTCATCCTTGGAAACGATCCACGGTCCCATAGGGCCGAAGGTGGGGAAGTTTTTGCCCAGCGTCCACTGCGAGGTCGCCAACTGCACGTCGCGGGCGCTCACATCGTTCAGGATGGTGTAACCGAAAACGTGATCTTCCCAGTCAGCCTCGGCTATATTGCGGCCGCCCTGCCCGATCACTACGGCCAATTCAGCCTCATAATCCGGTTGCTGGGTGGCCCGCGGCAGCAGAATCGGCTGCCCATTCCCGATCAGCGTCAGGGGATACTTGGTGAAAACAGTAGGGAATTTGGGCGGCTCCATTTTCGATTCCGTAGCATGATCTTTGTAATTGAGGCCAATACAGAGAATCTTGGAAGGCCGGGTCAGGGGTGCTTCCAGCGTGACTGAAGACAAGGGCGCCAGCAGGTTTAGCCCGGTCTCTTCCAGCTGAAGATTGACCCCGGCCCATCGCTTGGGTCCAGCGGCGATAAAAGCCAGCGTGTCCGGATATCCGAGAGTAGCAAGAGGAAAAACGTGGCCGTCCTTGAGCAGAGCCGGAGCAGTCGTGGCATCGCGACGATAGGTGATAAGGCGCATCCGTCCATTTTCCATCGACTAGCGAAAGAATGGGGTAAAAATTTGCATTGCATGGCACGAGGGAGCCCTTAGGCGGCGGCCCCAGGCAAGTTCCAGTGGTTGTAGACAGCCAACATGCGGAGCGCAAAGCAGGCTACGATCCCCAGAATGCTGGCCACCACGGCGTTCACCTTAAGCTTTAGGCAAAGAATCGTAATGGCGGCGCCAAAAAGGGCGGCCGCGGCATATACGTCGGAGCGCAGTACTTTGGGTACTCGGCCGATCAACAGATCGCGAATCGTCCCCCCACCCACCCCGGTGATTCCACCCATCATTGTGGCCAGCAGCGGATGCAACTTGAACTCCAATGCCTTCGTCGCTCCAGCAATGGCGAAAAAGCTTAATCCCGCCGCATCCAGAGTAATCAACAACCAGTGGTTCATCCCCAGGCTGTAGGCGCGCAGCAGGAACACGGCAGCTCCGGTGGCAAGCGCCACAGCGGCGTAATTCCAATTCCGAATGGCGCTGGGCGGTATATCCCCAATGAGAAGATCGCGAACGATCCCGCCTCCGAGCGCTGTGACAAACGCCAGCACCATGATTCCTAACAGGTCGAGCCGGGCCTGGGCGGCGGTCGACGCGCCTTCGGCCGCGAACAGGGCTGTCCCCACCAGGTCAATTGCCAGCAGCAGGTGCGCGGCGCGGGGGCGTATGGCAAATTTCATTTCTCGACTATAGAAGGAGCAGGCCAGAACAGCATTCTGCCTTGACACGGCAGAACGCGACCAGCGAAAACTGCATCTGCCTACAATGGGAAGTATGAGGGGAGCAATGGCGAAGCCGAACGAGGGACGCAGCCGCGTCGTGATCGAAAATGTAGAGCCGCAGATCAGCTGTGGGCGCTTTCCCATCAAGCGCATTGTCAACGATCTGGTCACCATCGAGGCCGACGTCTTCGGTGACGGCCATGACCACGTGCGCGCACGCCTGCTCTGGAAGCAGGAAGGCGATCGCCGTTGGCAGACCGTCGAAATGGTATCCCTGGGCAATGACCGCTGGCGCGGAACATTTACCGTGAAGACACAAGGCCGCTACCGCTACACCATCGTGGGCGAGGTCGACCATTTCGACACCTGGACCAGTGACCTCAAGAGACGACTGGAGGCCAAACAAGACCTTACCCTCCCGTTTGCCACCGGCGCCGCCCTTCTGGAACAAGTGCAACTGCGGGCTAACAAGAAAGATGCCTCCAGATTGGCGAGCTGGGCTAAGGCACTCACCAGCGGCGGCCCTGAAAGTGAAACCGTTGCCCTCGCTGAGCGAGAAGACCTCGCCGCCACCGTCCAGCGCTATCCAGACACCAGGCTCGAAACCTGGTATGACCGCGAGCTGGAAGTGATCGTCGATCGCGAACGGGCCCGCTTTTCCACCTGGTACGAGCTTTTCCCGAGATCCTGGTCATCCACGCCTGGGCAACACGGCACCCTGCGCGACGTTGCCAACCGGCTCGACTACGTGGCAGAAATGGGGTTTGACGTTCTCTACCTTCCTCCCGTTTCCCCCATCGGCAAAAGCTTCCGCAAGGGGAAGAACAATGCCGTCGAAGCCGCTCCTGGGGATGAAGGCAGTCCCTGGGCGATTGGCGGAGCTGAAGGCGGCCATGACGCCATCCATCCCGCTTTGGGCACCATTGCCGACTTCACCGCCCTGGTAGAACGTGCCCGCGAACTGCAAATGGAGGTCGCCCTCGACATCGCCTTCCAATGCGCGCCAGACCACCCCTGGGTTACCGAGCACCCGGAATTTTTCAAGAAACGACCCGACGGCTCGATCCAATATGCGGAGAACCCGCCCAAGAAGTATCAGGACATCTATCCCCTCGACTTCGAATCGTCCAACTGGCAGGGGTTGTGGGATGCCCTCAAGGGTGTCTTCGTCTTCTGGATGGATAAAGGCGTGCGCATCTTCCGCGTGGACAATCCCCACACCAAGGCGTTTCCCTTCTGGCAGTGGGTGATCCCCGAGCTCAAGGCGCAGAATCCCGATGTACTGTTCCTCGCCGAGGCTTTCACCCGGCCACGCGTCATGGAGCAGTTGGCGAAGGTCGGTTTTTCCCAGTCCTACACCTATTTCACCTGGCGGGTCACCAAGCAGGAACTCACGGAATACCTCACCGAGCTCACCACCACCCCGGTTCGGGAATATTTTCGCCCCAACTTCTGGCCCAACACACCCGACATTCTGCCCGCAGGCTTGCAGACTGGAGGTCTCCCCGCCTTTCGCAGCCAGCTGGTGCTGGCCGCTACCCTCGTAGCCAGCTACGGCATGTACGGGCCAGCGTTCGAACTGGGAGACAACACCCCCACCAAACCGGGCAGCGAAGAGTACCTCAACTCAGAGAAATACGAGATCAAGCGCTGGAATCTGCAGGATCCGGCCAGCCTGAAACCGCTCATCACCACGGTAAACGGGATTCGCCGGCAAAACCCAGCCCTGCAGAGCAATGAGCGACTGCACTTCCACCCCACCGACAATCCTTCACTCATCTGCTATTCCAAAAGCACGGTCGATCACAGCAACGTCGTCCTGGTGGTAGTCAATCTCGATCCTTTCTTGGTACAGACGGGTTGGGTTGCCCTCGATTTAGCCGTGCTGGGACTGGCTGCTGACGATACATTTGAGGTTTACGATCTGTTGGCGGATCGCTCTTATCGCTGGCAGGGGTCGCGAAACTACGTTGCCCTGCGTCCGGCAGAAGCACCGGCGCACGTCTTCCGCGTGCTGCCAACAGCCGCGACAGCACCAAAAACATAACTGTGTTGGTGACGAAATAACCGGGTGGCCCCGGGGAGGCATGATTGAAGCAAGCGGGAAGCGCGGCGGACCCACTCTGGTATAAGGACGCGATCATCTACGAGTTGCATGTCAAGGCATTCATGGACAGCAACAACGATGGCATCGGCGACTTCCAGGGACTACTCAGCAAGCTTGACTATGTGCAAGACCTTGGCGTCACGTGCCTGTGGTTGTTGCCATTCTTCCCGTCTCCCCTGCGCGACGACGGCTACGACATCTCCGACTACGAAAGCGTGCACCCGAACTACGGCACGATGGAGGACTTCCGCGAAGTCCTCATTCAGGCGCATGCCCGCGGCCTGCAGGTGATGATCGAGTTAGTCATCAATCACACATCGGATCAACATCCCTGGTTTCAGCGCGCTCGTCTCGCCCCAAAGGGTTCCCCCGAGCGTGACTTTTATGTGTGGAGTGATACCGATCAGAAATATCTCGACGCCCGCATCATCTTCACCGACACCGAGAAGTCGAATTGGACGTGGGATGCGGAGGCCGGACAGTACTACTGGCATCGCTTTTTTTCCCATCAACCCGATCTGAACTACGACAACCCAGCCGTGATCGAAGAAGTAGTGAGGATCATGCATTATTGGCTTGATATGGGTGTGGATGGGCTGCGCGTGGATGCCATCCCCTACCTGGTCGAGCGCGAAGGAACCAACTGCGAGAATCTACCGGAAACCCATGCGGTGATGAAACGCATTCGCGCCGAAATCGATAAAAGCTACGCCTCCAGAACAATTTTGGCCGAAGCCAACCAATGGCCCGATGACGTGCGCATTTACTACGGTGACGGTGACGAATGCCACATGGCTTTTCACTTCCCGCTCATGCCCAGAATGTACATGGCGCTGCGCCAGGAAGATCGTCTGCCCATCACCGACATCATGGCGCAAACACCAGCGATTCCCCACAATTGCCAGTGGGGCCTGTTTCTGCGCAATCATGACGAGCTGACGCTGGAGATGGTGAGCGACGAAGAGCGCGACTACATGTATCTCGCCTACAGCGCTGATCCACGGATGCGGATCAACGTCGGTATTCGCCGCCGCCTGGCACCGCTTGTCGATAACAACCGGCGCCGCATCGAGCTGCTCAACAGCCTGCTCTTCTCCTTTCCTGGAACCCCGATCGTCTATTACGGCGACGAGATTGGCATGGGCGATAACATCTATCTCGGCGACCGCAACGGTGTGCGCACACCCATGCAGTGGAATGGCGATCGCAACGCCGGCTTTTCCCGAGCCGTCCCCGCCAAGCTTTATAGCCCGGTCGTGATGGATCCCGTCTGGGGCTACGAAGCCATCAATGTGGAGGCCCAGCAAAGCGATCCGTCTTCGCTCCTGAGCTGGATGCGCAACATGATCGCCCTGCGCAAGCTCTTCCAGGTTTTTGGCCGCGGCACCCTCAGCTTCCTCAATCCCGCCAACCGCAAGATCCTCGCCTACATCCGCGAATACCAGAACGAGCGGGTACTCTGCGTGGCCAACCTCTCTCGTTTCGCCCAACCGGTCGAACTGGATCTGGCCCAGTATGCAGGCCTGGTGCCAGTCGAGATGCTGGGCTATGTCGAGTTCCCCAAAATTAAAACCACCGCCTACCCGCTCACGTTGGGACCGTATGGCTTCCTGTGGTTGGAGCTCCAGCCCTCGCCCGAGCCCATACCGAGCCTCGCGGAGGCGGGTGAACCAGAATTGCAGATCAACGGATTCAGCGACTGGATGAGCATCCTCGAAGGCAACGGCCGCCGCGAACTCGAAGAATCGATCCTGCAGGGTTACATCCCGCGCCAACGATGGTTTGGCGGAAAATCTCGCCCCATCACCGCTACGAAGATTGAAGACTGGGCGGTCTTCAACCAGGGCGTCAGCGCCCTCGCGCTGGTTGAGATCCAGTATGCAGAAGGCCCATCTGATACTTACCTGGTGACTCTCGGGCTACTCTTTGGCAAAGACGCCGATACCTTGCGCGCAGAGTCACCGAACGCATTCTTGGCACGCATCACTTCGAGCGCCGGGGACGGCGTGTTGCACGAAGCCGTCTTTAACGACACAGCCAGCGAAGCCTTGCTGGCACTGATCGCTGAGGGCGCCGAACTTTCGTCACGGGAAGGCACAATCCTCGGCCTACCCAGCAGTACGCTGGCTCAATTAAAGGGCGCCAGTGAAGAACCGGCGGCACCACGGCGCGGCTCGGCCGAGCAGAGCAACACCTCCGTTATTTTCGGCGACAAGCTGATCATGAAGTTATTCCGGCGCCAGCAACCCGGCCCCAACCCCGATACAGAAATTGGACGCTACATTACCGAGTCGACCCATTTCACCCACATCGCGCCGTTCGGTGGCTCCATCCAGTACACCCGCAAAGGGCAGGAGCCTTCCACGTTAGCCATGCTGCAAGGTCTGGTCAGCAACGAGGGCGATGGCTGGCAATGGACACTGGATGAGTTGGACCGCTATTACGAGGCCAGCGCCGCACAGACCTTTGCGCAAGGTGGGTTGCCCGACATGCAGCCAAGCCTGCTGCAGCTGAGTGAGATGGGGGAATCGCCGTTCGCACGCGAGCATGTCGGCACCTATCTCGACGCGGCTGCGCTCCTCGGCAGACGCACCGCAGAGATGCATCTGGCCCTGGCGTCACCCACCCATGACCCGGCCTTCATGCCTGAACCGCTCAGCTCGCGGGACATTGACCGGCTGCGGGAAGAACTGATTCTGCATGCCGGCAGCGCCTTCGATGCGCTGAAAGAAAACGTGGCTCGCTTGCCCGATGGCGTGTTGGAAAGGGCTGGCCTGGTGCTCAGCCGCAGGAGCCTGGTGCTCGATCGCTTCCGCCAGCTGTCTGCCCATGAAATCCACGCGCTGCGCACGCGCATCCACGGGGACTATCATCTGGGACAGGTACTACGATCCAAAGGGGACTTCATTATTTTGGACTTCGAGGGCGAACCGGCGCGATCGCTCGCCGAGCGCAGGACCAAACAATCTCCTCTCAAAGACGTCGCCGGCATGTTGCGCTCCTTTAGCTACGCAGCGTTCTCGGCCCTGATGAAGTATTCGTCACGCCGTCCGGAAGACTTTCACCGCCTGGAACCATGGACGCGTTTGTGGGAGCAATCGGTATGGTCGGCGTTTCTCCGTACCTATTGCGAATACGCCAAAGGCGTCTCCATCATTCCTTCGGAACCGGTGCTCTTCCAGCAATTGCTGGAGGCATATGTCATCGATAAGGCGCTGTATGAGTTGACCTACGAATTGAATAATCGGCCCAGCTGGGTAGTCATTCCGCTGACCGGCATTCTGGATTTACCGCTCTAGTGGAATGCGGGTGCTCGAATCTGTCCTAACCACAAAAGGTGGGTGGCCCATTCAAGCAGCTGTTGGCTTGAGTGGGGTAAAGTGCCCCCGGTTGTGCGACTGCGAATCCCACTCAAGCCAACGGCAGGCTTAAATGGGCCACCCGCCCTTTGTGGTTAGGACGGCGAATAAACAGCTCTATGAGCGACGCACTACACTAGCAGGGAAGATCCGATCTGGGGAATTAAGGTACACGCATGGCAAAGCTGGAGCTTTCAGAGGAAACGAAAGCAGGGATACAAGAGGTAGGGGCGGCCGATCTGCTCATTGCAGTCGCCGTGCCGGTAGACGCCGCCCAGCTGCGGAGTGCAGCGACCCAGGCCATGCTCAGCCTGGGAGCAGCCGGTCGCACCGGGGCTGGCGCTTCCTTCTCTGCGCTGCGCAGTGTGGTTGCGTTTCCGGGTATGAGCGGGGTGGAGGCGCCGCCCGAGGCCGAGATTGAACTCGATCAGGCGGCCCCGGGCAGCGCCTTCCGCTTTCTGCCTTATGCGTTGCCCTCGGCAACCCCCTCCATCATTCCCTGGCTACCCAATGCCGGCACCTATCAGGCGCTCTTCGGGATGGCGCGTGAGCTCGGGGTCAGTGCTGTCGCCGTGATCGGCGCCGACTTGGCTGCCCTGCAAACAGATTTTCTTACCCCCATGCTGGCTGCGGTTTTCGAGAAGCGTTGCGATCTCGCTATGCCGCTCTATGCGCTGGGGAAGTTTGACGGTCTGCTCAACTCAAGCATTCTTGCCCCTCTCACCCGTGCGCTGTATGGCCGGCGCGTCCGCTTTCCGTTAGCGCCGGACTTCTGCATGTCGGCCAAGATGATTCCCGACATGGAGGTGGCCTTGCAGCGCAGTACCGCCCAGGGACAGACCTTGTTTTGGCCAGCGACCGAGGCGGCCATTCGTGACTGCGGAATATGCCAGGTGAATGTCGACACGCGGCACGTAACCGCCGCCGAAGGAGTCGATCTCAGCACGGTGTTGGCCCAAACCGTTGGGCCCTTGTTTGCAGAGATGACGACCAATGCTCCGCTGTGGCAGCGCGTGCGCGGTTCCCAGGTGGTGGCGAGCTCGGGCGTTGCGGCCGCTCCCCCGGCCGACGGAGCGCCTGCCGATACCAGACCCATGCTCGAGACCTTTCAGCTTGGCTTCCGCAATTTGCAGGAAGTGTGGTCTCTGGTATTGCCCCCGGTCACGCTATTGGAGTTGAAGCGGCTCGCGCGTCTGCCGGTGGAGAAGTTCCATATGCCTGACGAGCTCTGGGTGCGGATCATTGATGACTTCGCCTTGGCCTACCGTCTGCGCACCCTCAGCCGCACCCACTTGCTAGGGGCGCTCACGCCGCTGTATCTGGGGTGGGTGGCCTCGTATGCATTGGAAGTGGGCGGCGCCAGCCCGGCAGAAGCAGAGCAGAGGGTTGAGAAACTGGCGCGCGCCTATGAAGAAGGCAAGCCCTACCTTTTATCGCGGTGGCGTTGGCCAGACCGCTTCAACCCTTAACGGGCCCAGGAGGAACAGATTATGTGGACGCAAGTATCACAGTCACTGCACGAATCGATGGCCCGGGTCATCAGCCGCATCGCCACGCTGCTTCCCGGTATTCTGGCGTTAATCGTGGCTGTATTGTTCTTTGCTGCGATCGCCTGGCTGCTGGCCTGGGTGGTTCGTTCCTTATTGACGGCGATTCGCATTGACGAACGGATGGTGAGCGGAGCCAACGCGATCGCGGAGTGGTCGCCCACCTACACCCCCACCATTCTGATCACCCGCATCGTGTTCTGGTGTGTGGTGCTGGTTGGGTTTCTCGTCGGCTTGGAGGCCTTTGGCGCATCCTCGGATAATCTGCTGACCGCGAAACTCCTCGGCTACATTCCCAATGTCGTGGGTGCGGTCGTGCTGCTTCTCCTGGGCAACGTGATCGCGCGTTTTCTTTCCCGCAGCGTGCTCATCGGCGCCGTCAATATGAACTTGCATTATGCCCGCTTGTTGAGTCTGGGTATCAAGTGGTTGGTGCTGGTGCTAACGGCGGCCATGGTTCTCGATCACCTGTCGATTGGCGCGGCCATTGTGGATTTAGCTTTTGGCATTCTTTTCGGCGGCATCGTGCTGGCATTGGCGCTGGCGGTAGGTCTGGGTTCACGTGACCTGGTGAGCCGTTCGCTCGAACGGGAAGCCGTCCGTCCTGCGAGTGAGCCCATGCCGGAGGAGCAGTTCCGCCATTTTTAACCCTCTTTCTGACCACCCACCCAGGTTCGCTGTCACGGGGAAATCCTGAGAGAATGGGTTCGTGAACGCAGAAAAAAAGGTTGCCATCTTAGGCTTTGGTACCGTGGGCAATTCGGTTGCCCGCATTCTCTGTGAGCACCCACCAGAGGGTGTGGTGCTCAGCTGCCTCTTTAATCGCGGCATCGACCGCAAACGCGTCTCCTGGGTTCCATCTTCCGTGCTCTGGACAGAGAGCTTTGACCAGGTCCTGGCATCGAATCCTGACATCGTGGTGGAGTTGGCCGGCGGCCTCAAACCCGCCGGCGACTGGGTTCGCCAAGCGTTAGCTGCGGGCAAGTCGGTCGTGACCGCCAACAAGAAGATGATTGCCGAGCACGGCCCGGCGCTCGAAGAACTGGCGCGCCGCCACGGCTGCCAGTTGCTGTACGGTGCGGCTGTCGCGGGTGGCGTTCCGGTCATCCCCGCGGTGCAGCAGGGGCTCGCCGGGGACCGTATCCACCGCCTGCGTGGTATTTTGAACGGCACCTGCAACTTCATTCTCAGCAACATGGAAGATGGGGCTGACTTTGAGGAGACCTTGCGCGAGGCACAGGAGCGCGGGTACGCCGAGGCGAACCCGACCGAAGATGTCGACGGCTTTGACGCCCGCGCTAAGCTGGTCATCCTCTCGCGCATCGGTCTACGCATGGAAGTGCTTCCGGAAGAAGTTGCTTGCCGCACCATCCGCGATGTCGCTGCCATTGACTTCGCCTATGCGAAGGACCTCAACTGTACGATTCGCCAGATTGCCCGCGCCGAGGTTAGAGATCAGGAATTGCTGGCGACCGTCGGGCCGATGCTGGTTTCGCGCAGTTCTCCATTGTCGTGGTCAAGGGGCACAGAGAACATGGTGATCTCGGGCGGGCAGTACGGGGGAGAAACTGTCTTTTCCGGCCACGGGGCGGGGGGGAACCCGACCGCGGTTGCCGTCATCTCTGACGTGCTCGCGATTGCCCACGGTGGTTGCCCGGTGACCATCACCAGTACCCGGGCACGTGTCGACAGCGATCTGACCGTACCTCACTACATCCGCTTTATCGTGGATGACCGGCCCGGCATCGTAGCCGAGATAGCCGGCGATCTTGCCCGCCACAACATCAACATCAACGCGCTGTTGCAGAAGCCGGGTTTCCCCAAGGACCGGCTGCCTTTTGTGGTCACGGTCGAGCCCTGCCCCATTTCCGCGCTAAAGGCCGCCCTATCCAGAATTGCGCAAATGGAATGCATGCAAGCTGCGCCCGTCGATCTGCAAATGCTCGAGGCTTAGCTGCGGATAGAGGCGCACAGCAGGTCCCTCCACTACGCTCCCGAAATTCCTGTGGAGGTTGGTGGCCCTGGCAAACTTCATGCGGAAAGCCGCATACGCGGATCTGTCTGACGTAGCGAAACAGGAATTCGGGTACGCTCCGGTCGGGGATGACAAATTTGTCGGACCATAATTCTGACCCCTAGAAAATTTGTCATCCCGAGTGGCTGACTTGCCTGTCGGCAAGTTAAGCCTGGAATGAACGCGGTGAGCGCTTGCTTTTAAACCCGTCCCCTCAAGCAAATTTGCCATCGTGTCCCCCAAACAAATTTGTCATCCCGACCGTAGCGTAGCCGAATTCCTGTTTCGCCATGTCGGACAGATCCACGTGTGCGGCTTTCATTAAGGAAAGCCGCATGAAGTTCGCCAGCGCCACCAACCTCGACAGGAATTCGGGGGTAGCGAAGCGGAGGGATCTGCTGTGCGCCTTTCCCCCAAACCAAGGCCCCACGAGTGAGCTCGCAAATCCAGGCCCAGCCATTTTGTTCATTAGGACCGGAGCGTAGCGTAGTGGAGGGACCTGCTTCTCAGCCATCCCATTAGCAATTCTTGAGGGCGACCGTTACCCTCCCCTTTGTCATCCCGACCGGACCCGGATTCCTGTTACGCTGCCCATGACGCGGCCGCGTGTGCGGCTTTCACTAAGGAAAGCCGCAGGGAGCCCGCCAACGCCACGGACCTCGACAGGAATCCGGGGGAGGAGGGATCTGCAGTGCGCCTTTCCCCCAAACCAAGGCCCTCCAAGTGAACTCGCAAATCCCTGCTACGCGAACATCAGAACCCCAAAACCGGGTGTGGCTCATACGGCTCCTCGAGCGCTTTCACCTCGCCGTCATCCAGCTGAATCTTTAGCGCATCCAGCGCCTGATCCAGGTGTGCCATCTTGCTGGCGCCGATAATCGGTGAACTCACGCCCGGCTTCCCCAAAATCCAGGCCAACGCCACCTGCGCATTCTGCACTCCCCGCTGTTTCGCGATCTCGGTCAGCCGGTCCACCACGGTAAAATCCGAGGGACGATAATAAAGCTTCTGCGCAAAATCATCAGTCTTGGCGCGAATCGTTTCCCCATGGCTTTCGCTATTCCGGTTGCCGGCCAGAAATCCGCGTGCCAGCGGACTCCACGGAATCAGCCCCACCCCCTCCTCCAGACATAGCGGGATCATTTCGCGCTCTTCTTCCCGATAAACCAGGTTGTAGTGATTCTGCATACTGACAAACCGCGTAAACCCCATCAAGTCAGATGTCTGCAACATCTTAAGGAACTGCCAGGCAAACATGGACGAGGCCCCGATGTAAAGCGCTTTGCCGGAGCGCACCACCTGGTCCAGGGCCTCCATGGTCTCTTCAATCGGCGTGTGCGGATCGAAGCGGTGAATCTGATACAGATCGACATAGTCGGTCTGTAGCCGGCGCAGGCTGTCATCGATCGCATGCATGATGTGCTTGCGCGAAAGCCCCTGCTGATTCGGATCATCGCCCATGGCGTTAAACACTTTGGTGGCAATTACGAGCTTGTCGCGCGAAGGACCGTACTCCTTCAGCGCTCGCCCGGTGATCTCCTCGCTCACTCCCAACGAGTAGACATCCGCTGTATCGAAGAAATTGATGCCGGCCTCAATGGCGCGACGATAGAAGGGCCGGGCCTCCGCCTCCTCAAGCACCCACTCGCGCCACTTTTTCGAGCCGTACGTCATGGTGCCCAAACAGATTCGTGAAACTTTCAGGCCGGTCGAACCGAGGTTAACGTATTCCATTGCAACTCCTTGTGAGTCGGCGTTTCATAATGCCTGAAATCGATTATGCACCGGGCCGCATCTCAATCAGTAAAACCGCTATCCGAGGAAAGACATGGACACCACCAGCGCTCGCCTTCCTGTAGAAATCTCCGTCGATGGAGCCACGATCAAAGCCTACGAAGGGGAATGGCTGGTCGACGCCATCACTCGCGAGAAGGGTCTTCCGCATATCTGCTACCATCCCCGGCTGGGACCAATCCAGACCTGCGACACCTGCATGGTCGAGGTCGACGGCAAGATGACGCGCGCCTGTTCCACCCCGGTCCACGCTGGCCTGCGAGCGGTCACGGAATCCGCTGCGGTCCGCAACGCACAACTGGAAGCCATGGACGTGATCCTCGGTAATCATCTGCTCTACTGCACGGTCTGTGATAACAACAACGAAAACTGCACCGTACATAACACCACTGCCTTAATGAACATCGAGCATCAGAACCGTCCCTATCTGCCCAAGCCGTACGCCGCTGATTTCAGCAATCCTTTCTACCGTTACGATCCCGACCAATGCATTCTCTGTGGGCGCTGCGTCGAGGCCTGCCAGAACGTGCAGGTCAATGAGACCCTCTCCATCAATTGGGAGTCGGAGCATCCACGCGTGCTGTGGGATGGCGGCGAGCAGATCGCCGGCTCCAGTTGCGTCTCCTGTGGTCACTGCGTCACCGTCTGCCCCTGCAATGCACTGATGGAAAAATCCATGCTCGGCCATGCGGGCTACTTCACCGCTCTCCCCAAAGATGCCTTGAACAAGATGATCGACCTGGTCAAAGCCATTGAGCCTGAGATTGGCTATCCGCCCATCATGCGCGTCTCGCAGACCGAAGCAGCCATGCGCGATGCGCGCGTGAAGCGGAGTAAGACGGTGTGCACCTACTGCGGCGTAGGCTGCAGCTTCGACATCTGGACCAAAGATCGTCACATCCTCAAAGTTGAACCTTCTGAAGGAGCCGCCAATAACATCTCCACCTGCGTTAAAGGCAAGTTCGGCTGGGACTATGTAAACAGTCCGGAACGTCTCAAGGTGCCACTGATCCGCGAGGGAGACGGGTTCCGCGAAGCCAGTTGGGAAGAAGCTCTCGGGCTGGTGGTCAGCCGCCTCAAGGAAATCAAAGCGGCCCACGGTCCGGATGCCATTGGGTTGGTCGCGTCCTCGAAATGCAGCAATGAAGAAGCCTACCTGATGCAGAAGCTGGCCCGCGCCGTAGTCGGCACCAACAACATCGATAACTGCTCCCGCTACTGCCAGTCGCCCGCTACCCAGGGTCTTTTCCGCACCGTCGGTTACGGCGGCGACTCCGGCTCCATCAGCGATATTGCGCAGGCCTCGCTGGTTCTGATCGTCGGCAGCAATACCTGCGAGAGCCATCCCGTGCTGTCGACGCGCGTCAAACGCGCGCAAAAACTTCATGGACAAAAAGTAATCGTGGCTGATCTGCGTCGTCATGAGATGGCCCAACGCGCCGACATATTCTTCCGCCCCAATCCCAGCACCGATATGGTGTGGCTCTCGGCGATTACCCGCTACATCCTCGATCAAGGCCTGGCCAAACAGGAGTTCTTAAAGCAATGGGTCAACGGCCTCGAGGAATATCGAACCAGTCTCGCCCCCTTCACGATGGAATTTGCCGCCGAGGTGTCTGGCGTTCCGCTCGAAACCCTCAAGACCGTGGCCCATGAAATCGCATCCGCCGAGAGCGTCTGCTCCTTGTGGGCCATGGGGGTCACGCAACACTGCGGCGGCTCAGATACCTCAACCGCACTCTCGAACCTGATGCTGGTTACCGGCAATTACATGCGGCCTGGTACCGGCTGCTATCCGCTGCGCGGCCACAACAATGTACAGGGCGCCAGCGACTTTGGCGCGATGCCGGCATATTTCCCGGGCTATGAAAAGATCGACGATAAGGAGGCCTTCGCTCGCTATGAAAGCGGCTGGAACGTCAAGCTGCCAACCACCAAGGGCCTCGACAATCACGAGATGGTGCAATCCGTTTTGGATGGCAAACTCAAGGCCATGTACATCGTGGGAGAAGACATGTACAGCGCCGACGCCAACGCACATGAAGTCGGTGAGGCTTTTTCGAAGCTGGAGTTTTTCGTCCTGCAGGACATCTTCTTCAGCGAGACTTGCCGTTTCGCTGATGTCATTTTTCCCGCCAGTCCCAGCCTCGAGAAGGACGGTACGTTTACCAATACCGAACGGCGCATCCAGCGCCTGTATGAAGCTCTGCCCCCGATGGGTGAGAGCCACCCGGACTGGAGAATCATCCAGGATGTCGCGCGCGGTCTGGGAGCGGATTGGCATTACAGCCATCCCGCTGACATCATGCACGAAGCGGCATCGCTTGCGCCCATGTTTGCCGGGGTCACCTATGACCGGCTTGCCGGCTACAAAACACTGCAATGGCCGGTGGCCATCGACGGCACGGATGAACCACTGCTCTACACCAAGGGATTTCACTTTCCTGACGGCAAGGCCAGGCTCTATCCGCTGGAATGGATTGAACCCTGTGAAACCAGCGATCAGCAATTCGATCTGCATTTGAATAATGGCCGCATGCTCGAACATTTCCACGAAGGCAACATGACCTACCGTGTACCCGGCATCAGGGAAGAAAATCCGGAGCGCTGGCTCGAGGTTTCACCCGAGCTGGCAAAGGAGAGAGGCATCCACTCTGGCCACTGGGTGGAGGTTAAATCGCGCCACGGCGATCTCCGCGCCAAGATATTGGTCACCGAACGCGTAGAGGGCAAGCAAGTGTATCTGCCGCTGAATTCCCAGGAAGGTCCGGTCAATATCCTCACCAGCAGCAACGTGGATCGCGCTACGCACACGCCGGCTTACAAAGAAACCGCGGTGCAAATGAATGTGCTTCCCTATCAGGGGCCGAGTCCGCTCATGCCCTCAAATTTCCGCCACGACCCGCACCCAACGCCCCAGCGGGGTGTCGAAGTCGAGCGGAAGTGGAACAAACCGGGATACCGCATGCCCGGTAATAATCTTGTGCAGATTGAAACGACCAGAAAGTAGAGGAGTCGATCATGGCGATGCCGGTCCCGCTCAAAACAATAACCCAGGCTGATCCCCGCGAGCAGTTACTGCGGCGCATTCAGGATGCCCCGATCGAGCACGCGGATGCGGTGCTCTCTGCGTATGATCTGTTGCAGCGACTGCACGACACCGGCACACTCGATGTGCTCCGCGGCGCGCTGGGCGCAGGTGACGTACTGGTGGAACACGTCGTTTCGATGTTAACTGCGCCAGAATCGGTGAATGCGCTGCGCAATCTGATTATGCTGGGCAAAGTACTCGGCAGCATCAATCCCGAGATACTGCACGCAGTGGTCGAGGGAGTACCGCAGGCCGTGGCTCAGGCTCCTGGCGCTGAACCGCCATCCCTCTTTGCCATAGGCAAGCGTGCATCCTCGGCAGATTCGCGTCGTGGACTAGCCGCCGCCGTAGGCGTGATGGAAGTATTAGGGCGAAGCTTGGCCAAGGGCTCCAGGAAGAAAGAGTAAAAGCCTCCAATACGTTACCACTCTCTGTGGTTAGGACAGAGTGGCTGACCTGCCCGGCGGCAAGTCAAGGGTGGCATAACGCGCGAAGCGATCTGCCTTTTGGCCTCGCCCCTCAAGCAAATTTGTCATCGTGTCCCCCAAACAAATTTGTCATCCCGACCGTAGCGTACCCGAATTCCTGTTTCGCTACGTCAGATAGATCCGCGTGTGCGGCTTTCATTAAGGAAAGCCGCATGATGTTCGCCAGCGCCACCAACCTCGACAGGAATTCGGGGGTAGCGAAGCGGAGGGATCTGCTGTGCGCCTTTCCCCCAAACCAAGGCCCCACGAGTGAGCTCGCAAATCCAGCCCCAGCCCCTTTGTCATCCCGACCGAAGCGAAGCGTAGCGGAGGGATCTGCAGTGCGCCCTTACCTCAAACATATGCCCTGCAAGTGAGCTCGCAAATCCTGCCCGCGCGATCTTGTCCACTAGCGGGAGGGTGTGGTTAAGACGGAGGGAAGCGCAGAGAATCTGCTCCACCTGATCGCGGAAAAGATGCCGCCAGGACTTACTTATGCCCGCTGGCCAGCTTCACCTGGGCTTCGTGAATCACTTCGTTGGCTTCTTGATACTTCTCAGCGTCCTCACCGGCTTCATTCCACATTTTTTCCCCGGTTTCGAGTTCGCGCTGCGCTGCCCCGGTATCGATCTCTTCCGGCTTAATTGCGTTCTGCGCCAGGATCGTCACGCGATCCGGCAAAACCTCAACAAAACCCCAGACAACAAAATAATTCTGATCGCCGCCGCTACCGCCATGCAGCTTCACTTCACCCACACCCAACTCAGACAACAACGGCGCATGCCCGTACAGCACTTCAATGTAGCCGGACTTCGACGGCAGCTCGACCGCATCGACGCTCTCGTCCACTAATATCCGATCCGGCGTCACCAGCCGGACATGCAATTGACTACCCGTATCTGCCATGGTTACTTTTCCTGCATGCCCTTGGCCGCTTCGAGTACTTCCTCGATCGTGCCTTTCATGTAAAAAGCCTGCTCCGGAATATTGTCATGTTTGCCTTCAATGATTTCCTTGAAACTACGAACCGTATCTTCCACCTTGACGTACTTGCCAGGCGCGCCGGTAAACACCTCGGCGACGTGAAACGGCTGAGAAAGAAACCGTTGTACTTTGCGAGCGCGATTGACAGTGAGCTTGTCTTCTTCAGAAAGCTCATCGATGCCCAGAATGGCAATGATGTCCTGCAAATCCTTGAACCGCTGCAGCAGCCGCTTGACGCCCTGCGCCACTGCGTAATGCTCCTCACCGACCACCCGCGGCGACAAAATCCGCGACGTCGAAGCAAGCGGATCAACCGCAGGATAAATACCGATTTCCGTCAGCGCACGCGAGAGCACCGTAGTCGCATCCAGGTGAGCAAAGGTCGTCGCCGGCGCCGGATCCGTCAAGTCATCCGCAGGCACGTAGATTGCCTGTACCGAGGTGACCGACCCCTTCTTGGTCGAAGTGATCCGCTCCTGCAATTCACCCATCTCCGTCGCCAGGTTCGGCTGGTAGCCGACCGCCGAAGGCATACGGCCAAGCAAAGTGGAAACCTCGGAACCCGCCTGCGTAAAGCGGAAAATGTTATCGATGAACAAAAGCGTATCGCCGCCCTGTTCGTCGCGGAAATATTCAGCAATGGTAAGAGCGGTCAGCGCAACCCGCAGACGCGCCCCCGGCGGCTCCGTCATCTGGCCATACACCAGCGCCGCTTTCGACTTCTCGCGGTCCTTGGAGTTAATAACGCCAGACTCCTCAAACTCATTCCAGAGATCCGTTCCCTCACGGGTACGTTCGCCCACGCCGGCAAATACCGAAACCCCGCCATGCTTGCTGGCAACATTGTTGATCAGTTCCTGAATGATGACCGTCTTGCCTACGCCGGCTCCGCCGAACAGGCCAATCTTGCCGCCCTTCAAAAAAGGCTGAATCAGGTCGATGACCTTGACCCCGGTCTCGAACATCTCTTCGCCCGTTGCCTGCTCTTCAAACGAAGGTGCGGCACGGTGGATGGGCCATCTCTCTTTGGCATTCACCGGGCCCAGCTCATCGACTGGCTCGCCAATCACGTTGAGAATGCGCCCCAGAGTCGCCACCCCCACTGGAACCGTGATCTGGGAACCCGTGTCAATGCACTTCATACCGCGAACCATGCCCTCGGTCGATTCCATCGCCACGCAGCGGACACGCCCTTCGCCGATATGCTGCTCCACTTCCAGAATCACGTTGATCGGGTGCGGAACGTCAAAGCCTTCGCTCGTCACACGCAGCGCCTGATAAATCGACGGCATCGTCGCTTCTTCAAACTGCACATCGACCGCGGGACCGGATATCTGTACAACTTTGCCTATGTTCTCTGCCATATCTTCTTTCCTAAAGCGCTGCCGCTCCGCTGACAATCTCAATAATCTCTTTCGTAATCGCCGCCTGACGTACCCGGTTCATGGTGAGCGTAAGCGAATCGATCATCTCGGATGCATTACTTGTGGCCGCATCCATGGCCGTCATACGCGCGGCCTGCTCAGCAGCCGTCGACTCGATGACCGCGTGATAAATCTGGGTGTTCACGTACTGCCGCAGCAACCCATCGAGCAGGCTGCGCGGGGACTGTTCGTAGATGTAGTCCACTTCCGCGGTGCCAAAGGTCTTGGCTTCACGATCCGCCTCAGCCGTATCCGCCTCTTTGATACTGACCCCTGCTGAAGCCGCGGCCATTGCCGCCTGCTCCCGCTCTTCCCGGGTCATCTCCTGCGCCTGCTCAACCGACCGCTCACCCACTTTGAGGATAGGCAGAATCCGCTCCACCACCACCCGTTGTGCGATCACTGATTTGAACTCGTTGTACACCACATAGACCGCGTCGATCTCCTGCTCCACGTAGCGATGGACAACCTCGTGCGCCAACTCCGCAACCCGATCGAAGCTGGGCTTGTCCAACATCCCCGGGTAATCCCCCGCTACCTCAATGCGCTCTTTGCGGTCTCCGCGGCGTTTCCTGTCAGGCGCCAGGCTGACCTCACCCGGCATGCGCTTCTCCTGCTCAGGATCGTTCGGCTGTAACTGTTCTTCGACGAAGGTGGCCATGCCGTAACGCCGGCGAAAAAGATCCCGGCCCTTGCGGCCAATCGCGGCGATGTCAATCTCGCTCTCCGCGCTGTCGCCAATAAATCGGAACGCGGCCTTGGTGATATTGCCGTTGAACGCGCCGGCAAATCCCTTATCGCCTGATACCACGATCAGCAAGATCCGCTTCTCTTCACGCTCCAGCAACAGAGGGTGACGCACCTCACCCGTCTGCGGATCGTATAGCTCGATATGCCGTATCAACGAACCGATCACGCTGGCCAGCATGTTCGCGTAAGGGCGCGCCGACACGGCTCGCTCCTGCGCGCGGCGCAGCTTGGCTGCAGCAATCATCTTCATTGCTTTGGTGATCTGGCGCGTGCTTTTTACACTGCGAATGCGCCGCCGTAAATCGAGAACATTGGCCATGTTTTAGTTACGCAGTCTTCTTTTCGTCCGACTTCTTCTTCTCTTCTTCAGAGAGCGGCTTCACTGACGATTCCTTCAGCTTTGCGTCCCGATGCTCGGCAAAGAAATTCGCCTTGTACTCGTCCAAAGCAGCTTTGATGCGGCCCTTCAGGTCATCGTCCAAAGCCTTCTTGCTCACGATGTCACTCAGCAACCCGGACTGTGCCGAGTCCAGGTAAGGATAAAGGCCCATCTCAAACGCGTGGATCTCTTCTACCTTGAGATCATCAAGAAAACCATTCGTGCCCGCGTAGATAACCACAATCTGCTTCTCCGTTGACAGTGGAGAAAACTGCGGCTGTTTCAAAATCTCGGTCAACCGCTGGCCGCGGTTGAGCTGGTTCTGCGTGACCTTATCCAGATCGCTGCCGAACTGCGCAAAAGCGGCCAGCTCCCGGTACTGCGCCAGGTCAAGCTTCAAAGTTCCCGCCACTTGGCGCATGGCCTTGATCTGCGCACTGCCGCCGACGCGGCTCACCGAGAGCCCCACGTTCACGGCCGGCCGCACGCCCGAGTTGAACAGGTCTGTCTCCAGATAGATCTGTCCGTCGGTGATCGAGATCACGTTCGTCGGGATGTAAGCAGACACGTCGCCCGCCTGGGTCTCAATGATCGGCAACGCGGTCAGCGAACCGCCGCCCTTCTCAGGGCTCATCTTGGCCGAGCGCTCGAGCAAGCGCGAGTGCAGATAAAACACATCGCCGGGATACGCTTCACGGCCCGGGGGGCGGCGCAGCAACAGCGAAATCTCACGATACGCGGTCGCGTGCTTGGAGAGATCGTCATAAATAATCAGCGCGTGGCGGCCGCTGTCGCGGAAAAACTCGCCCATACTCGTGGCGGCGTAGGGGGCCAGGTACTGCATCGGGGCAGGCTCCGAAGCGGATGCCGAAACCACAATGGTGTAATCCATCGCTCCGTATTCCGTCAGCGTTTGCACCACCTGCGCGACTGAAGAGCGCTTCTGCCCAATGGCGCAGTAAATGCAAATCAGGTTGTTCTTGGCGCTGTTGATGATGGTGTCGAGCGCGACCGCGGTCTTGCCCGTTTGCCGGTCACCGATGATCAGTTCGCGCTGGCCTCGGCCAATCGGGATCATGCTGTCGATCGCCTTCAGGCCGGTCGACATAGGTTCCTTGACGCCCGCGCGATCGACCACGCCCGGAGCGATGCGCTCGATGGGCAGCAGCTCCGTGCCCTCAATCGGACCACGGTTATCGATCGGCTGACCCAGCGCGTTGACCACGCGGCCAATCAAGCCGTTGCCAACCGGCACGCTCATGATCTCGCCGCTGCGCTTCACCTCATCGCCTTCACGCAGAATCGTGTAATCGCCCAGAATGACGCAGCCAACCTGATCCTCGTCGAGGTTCATCGCCAGGCCTTCTACGCCATGGGGAAACTTCAACATCTCGCCCGCCATAGCCTTGTCCAGCCCGTGGATGCGGGCGATACCATCGCCCAGCGAAATGATGGTCCCGACCTCATCGACGCTGATCTCTGCATCGTAGTTTTGAATCTGCTCCTTGAGGAGCTGCGTGATCTCGTCTGCTTTAATTTGCGCCATACGTTCTTCCGTGAAGATTTGATTTCTTGAATTTACTTAGCTGGATACCAGCCGCTCTTTCAAGCGCTGCAGCCGGCCCCGCACCGAGCCGTCGTAGATGGTGCTGCCGATGCGCACAATCACTCCGCCGATCAACGACTTGTCCTCGCGGAAGGTTGCGTTGACCCGATTCCCAGCCAGCTCCGCGACTTTCCCTTCCAGCTGCGCCCGCTCCTGCTCTTCGAGCGGTCGAGCCGTCACCACCTCGGCATCCGAGATGGAGGAACGTTTGTTCATCTCCAACCGATACTCCTGCATAATTTCGCCCAGTGCGGCCAGCCGCTCATGGCTGATCAAAACCGCCAGAAAGTTTCTTACCTTCGGCCCACAGCCCACGCGTGCATTCACTGCGTCCAGAATCGATACCCGCTTACGCACGGGGATAGAAGGATTCAGCAGCAGTTCCTTCAAATCCTTGCTGCCGGCCAGAGTCGCCGCGAAGTCATCGAGTTGTTGTTCGACCTCGTCCTGGTTCAATTTTGCGTCGAATACCACATCGGCAAAGGCCCGCGCATAACGAGCGGCGAAAACGGCCATCAGTTCTTTCCTCCGCCATGCGCTTGCCGGCTCAGGCCCTGGCTGAACTCCTGCAGCAGAGCGCGGTCGTCGTCTGCCGTGACGCTCATCTTCTGCCCCGCCCGATCAACCGCCAACCCCGCGGCAAACCGCTTCAAATCCCGCTGTGCGGCACTGGCCGCGGCAGAAATGTCTTTGGTCGTCGCGTCCACAATCCGCCGCCGCTCCGCCTCAATGGAACTCTTGATGCGGGCTTCATCCTCAATACTGTCCTTCTCCGCCTGCTTGCTGATCGCCAGGATCTCCTGGTCCAGACGCGCCAGTCTCTGCTCAATCGCTGACAGCCGCTCGTTGGCCTGCTGGGTAGCGGTCCGCGCATCCAGCAGACGATGCTGAATGTTCACCTTGTTTTCCCGGAACGTCTTCGGCAAAATCTTCAGCAGCCCGAAAAGAACCGCCCCCGCAAGCACCGCGAAATTCAGATATTCGAACAGCCGTGCCGCTGCCTCCTGATCGAGATGCAACCAACTTCCCATCATGCGTACCGATGCGGAATGACGATAAACATCGTCGCTCGGCTCTTCTTCGTCGGCGGCGGCACTTTGTTGCGGCGCCGCCTTGGCGCTGCCGTTGGCCGCAGCGCCGGTCTGGGCGGCACGAGCCACCCCCGAGCCGCTCGGCAAACCGGCCGCTAAGCATAACAAAATCAACAAGAAACGAAAGAAACGGGAAAAAGTCAACTGACTCTCCCTGCGGTCGCATTGCCTTTGGGAAGAATCGCTCGCAGAATGTCACCGGCGAGCTCGTCGATCGAGTCTTCAATGGTGCGGCGGGCGGCGTTCGTTTGCACCTGCATGGCCGATTTTGCCTCTTCCACCTGCCGCTGGGCGGTTTCATGGGCCTCAGCGACGGCAGCATCCCGTTCGCGATTCCACTGTTGTTGCTGCTGCTGCCGTGCCTGAAAAATTTTCGCCCGCGCCGCCCGCAGCTGCGCTTCATACTCCTGGGTCTTGGCGGCTGCCGCGGCGGTCGCGTCGTTGGCCTGCTCAATGGCCCCTTCCGTACGGGCCCGCCGCTCCGCCAAAACCCGCGTCAGTGGCCCGTAAACCAGGACCCGGTAAACCAGAATGAACAAAAGAAACAGGAAAATGGTCGGCACTGAGCCGAGCAGTAGTCCGCCGAGTTGGTGTAGGGTCTCGTCCATGCCAATTATTCAGTATATGGGTAGATGGTGAGCGGAGAGCTGTAAGCGCCAGCCGGGACCTTTGTTTTTAACAGAGGCGAAATTTCGCTGTCAAACCTTTCGGCCTCGGCCGGACTTTCGCCTGTTCCTTCGGTCGCTACAAGGGGCGGGACGGGGAGTGACTTTGCGAATACCTTTGGTTGCGTCTTCCAGGGAAGAGTATACTTGAAATACTTCCTAGACCCACACCAGGGTCAGACGGGCCGGTCTCGTGGGAAGTCGCTCCGCTCCCACCCCCCCGGCCCGTCCCTATCTTCACCAGATCGAGTGCATGTCCAGACTAATGATCGCGCCCTCACGGACACGCGATCCGGCATCTGCGTGCTTAACTAGCTAAAATTCTTACGTCGAAATCCAACGAAAGTGAACCACTCTCTGAGCGGCTTCGCGCGTCAACGCGGCAAAACGCAGCAACACCCAGGGCCGTGAGACGCAGGCGAATCCGGCGCGAGCTCTCGGCCTCCACCACTAATTGCGCTTTTTAGCAGACCCAGATCAATGAACTACGTCCTACCAGAAAGGCTGGCTAGCCTTCTGCCACTGCACTATCGGGCCGGCCAGACAAACCGCCGGGGCCCGTAGCACTCGCAGGCGGATGACCGACGCCAGTGCTCGGACGATGATCGCTATGCAGCACCGACCGCGTGCTTACCACCGTCGAGATGGCATGTTTGAAAATCAACTGCTCCTGGCTGTTGTTCTCAAGCAACACAGAATATTTGTCGAAAGAACGTATTTTGCCTGTGAGTTTAACTCCGCTGACCAGGTATATCGTGATCGGAGTTTTGTCTTTGCGGACCGTGTTGAGAAACGTGTCCTGAATGTTCTGTGCCGGCTTATTGTCCATGTGCCGATCTCCCATTTCTACGATGGTCGAATTGCGTTAAGGAAAAATGCTCAAGCTCTTGCCGCGCGTGCAAAGTTGGGCTGAGCCGGAATGCGCTCAAGTGCTGCTTGTAAAAGTTTACACGCCTTCCCTGGTTGCAGCCGTGCAACCAGACCTCAAACCATAGTTAGGATGCATTTCCCTGAGCTGGCGGACCAGCCATTTAAGCCGGTGCTACCATTACCGAGGTGGGAGACAGGATAGAAACGGCAGTTCGGGTGCCAAGCCTGGACCTCTCTCGGGAATACCGGGCCATCGCGCCCCTCCTGCTGCAGGCCGTCGAAGCCGTATTTTCTTCGCAAAAATTCATCATGGGCCCTCAGGTCGCGGACTTTGAACGCGCCGCCGCGGCGAAGTGCGCCGTGGCCCATGCGATTGGCTGTTCCTCAGGCACCGATGCTTTGTGGCTGGCGCTGGCCGGCGCGGGTATTGGGCCGGGTGATGCTGTCATCACCACCGCCTTCAGCTTCTTCGCCAGCGTGAGTGCCATTTTGCGGGCGGGCGCGAAGCCCCTGCTGGCGGATATCGACCCGGAAACGTTCAATCTCGATCCCGCTGCCGCCCAGGCCTGCATGGCGTCCACGCCATCGCTGCGGGCGATCATGCCGGTTCACCTCTACGGTCAAACTGCTGATTGGGATCCCTTTGCCCGCTTGCAACAGGAACATGGGATTCTCCTGATCGAAGACGCCGCCCAGGCCTTCGGAGCCACCTGGGATGGGCGCCACGCCGGCTCCTTAGGCGACGCCGCCGCCTTCAGCTTTTACCCCACCAAGAACCTGAGCGCGAGCGGGGATGCCGGCATGGTCACGACCGCCTCCCAGACCATCGCCGAGCGGGTCAGCCTGCTCCGCATGCATGGCATGCGCAGGCGCTACCTGCACGAAGAAATCGGCTGGAACAGCCGTATGGACACCTTGCAGGCTGCTATTTTGCTGGTCAAGCTTCGCTTTGTAGATGAGTGGAACGCCCGGCGCCGAGACCTCGCCCAGAACTACGGCGCCCTCTTTGCCCGAGCCGGTTTGGCTGAGCCTGGGCCTTACCCGCAAAAAGGCGTGGTCCTTCCCCGCATCCAGCCCAAAGCCACCCACGTCTTTCACCAATATGTGGTCCGGGTTCGCCGGCGCGATGATCTGAAGGTTTTTCTCCGCGAGCGCGGAATTGAATCCGAAGTTTACTACCCCCTGGCACTCCATCAGCAGCCAGCCTTAAGCAGTCTCGGCTATGAAGTGGGGGCTTTCCCTGAAAGCGAGCGCGCCGCAGCCGAGGTCTTGGCCTTGCCGATCTTCCCCCAACTCACCTTTCAGGAGCAAGAGCTGGTCGTCGCCGGCATAGCCGACTTCCTTACCTGAGGCCGACGCTCCTGCTCTGCCCTGACCACAAAGAGTGGGCGCTCTTTAGGTCCGTCACCCAAACAAATTTGTCATCCCGACCAAAGCGTAGCGAAGTGGAGGGACCTGCTGTGCGCCTTTCCCCCAAACCAAGGCCTTACCAATGAGCTCGCAAATCCTGCCCCAACCTTTTGTGGGGGAGAACAGACAGGATAAACAGCTTTATGAGTGACGCACATACCTAGCCGCCGCTCGCCTTCTTGCCCTTGCCGCGATGATGGTGCCCGGCGGCAACCGCCGGCTTCGCCTTGCCGGCCGATACAGGCGTAGAAGCAGGCGCCGTGACGCGCTTCACCATACCAGATTCCAACTGATAACTCAGATTCTCGGTCTGCGCCGGCCGCGCCGCGCCGGTCACGGGATCTACCGTGACTGCATCACTGGTGGCCACCGTGATCGTGAATTCCGGAATCGACTGCCCTTGGGCGTTCTTGCTCTCGCTGATCGTGACCGGTAAATACCCTTCAATGCTGCGCTGCCGATATGCCGTCTCGTAACGATGCTTCTTGACGTTCCAGGTGAATACCCGCACCTGATCGAAGTCGTACGGCAAACCATCTTTAAACGCGTTCGTCACCGAGACATACTCGGGCACCAGCTTATCCGGCAAGCTCGACTCCGGGTCATAAACCTTCGTAAGCACATAGGCGCCCACAATCTTCTGCCCCTCGGAATATCCGCCGATCTCATCCGGAACATCCACATCCAGCCGGCGTGCCAGCAACCAGCCCACCTGGCCACGACTATCGCGCACCAACCACCAGTCTTCCATCGGCACCGCCGGTTCCCCCGGCGCGAGAGCGGCCGCCTTTTTCCCCTTCGCCGCCGACGCAGGATGAGGCAAAGTCAGCAGCCCTTGGGGAGCTGCCGGCTTGGGCACAGAAGCCCGTATCAACAACTGAAGCTTTTGATTCTCGGGCAGCAAATAAAACCGATCCGTTTCCCGGCCCGGTTTAACGTGCAGATATAGGTCGTCGCGCAAAACCCCAGTCGCTACTACCGGATCATGTGCATGCTGCTGCTGCAACTCCGCAAACTGGTCATAGGTGGCCTGATCGATCACCATGTGGTCCTCGATCCAGCCCACTTCTCCCTTGCTCGTTTTAGTCCGCAGAAAACGACGCCCGCGCTCAACTACCTCCAGCGGCTGCCCATTGCTTACCAGGGCAACGCGGTTCGATACCGCAGCCACCCGATCCCGTAAATAGGTCTGCTTGGCAACCACATAGACCATTTCAGGCTTGGCATGCTCGCGCAAACGGGTGCAACCGCTCAGCGCGGTGAGCACAAAGAGGCAAAGCGCGCAGCTAAACAACCAATGTACGCCAGTGCGGCGAAAGAACAACAAGGCAGCAGACATATCCCGGCTAGGGTCTCCCTCTCTGCATTAGAACGGATTTCCCCGGACGATGCACCTGCGCGTACCCCTTTCCTAACGAAAGCCACGTAGTAAATGAATAAGTTTCCGCATAAAGAGCACAATCATCCCGCCGATGAATGACGCTAAAGAGGTATTACCAAGGTTTTCCTCGCACTGCTACAAATCCACTCGTTCCCTGCCCTCGTTCTTCAACTGGTGACTTGATCGACATCGCGTCCATCGACTGAAGCCAGTTCCGCTCATCCTCAACAGGACTGCCTGGGCCGCTCCTTGGTCATTATCAAAAAATCGAAAGCCGATTTCTGTGCTTCCGCTGTGCAGATCTACAACACCATGCAGCCAACCGGCATCCCACCAACCGCAACTTTCTTTGTGCTCATTTCAGACATTCCACGAATTTTCAACCCGGGCGCAATCCAATGCATGACCTCAGTGCGTTCCTCAAGGCAGCGAGTAATGCAGGTCGCCGTCACTGGTATCGCTTGATCTTTCAAGCAGGAGAGGTTCGTTATGGAAAAAAAATTGACAGAGCTTATTGATAAAGCTCTCACTCGTCGAAGCTTCATGACCCGTTCAGGAGCAGCTGCTGCGGTCGCCGTAGTCGCTGGATGCGGTGGTGGCACCGCGACGCCGTCTCCCACGCCTACACCCACCCCGACACCCACTCCTACCGTTGTTCTGGGCGACAGTGACTATCTGAATTTCGCGCTCAACCTCGAGTATCTGGAAGCTGAGTTCTACCTCCGCGCTGCGACCGGCAGCGGCCTCACCGGCGCAGATACGGGCAGTGCAAACACTGAGGTCATCGTTCCCGCAACCACCCTGGTCCCCGGCTTGAACGCCGCCCAGCAGGCATATATCTACGAGATTGCACAGAATGAGCTGGACCACGTGCGCTTTCTCCGCTCCGCCCTGGGCAGCGCCGCCGTGCCCCGGCCGCAAATCGACCTGATGAACAGTTTCAACGCGGCTGCCTCGGCCGCCGGCATCGGTCCCGCTTTCAATCCATTCGCCAGCTATGAGGCTTTTCTCGTCGGCGCCTTCGTATTTGAAGATGTCGGCGTAACCGCCTACCACGGCGCGGCTGGCCTGCTCAGCACTACGGCGACGGGTAAAACCTACCTCGCGGCTGCGGCATCCATCCTGGCCGTCGAAGCCTACCATGCTGCCGAGATCCGTACCCTGTTGATCGCAGACTCCATCGCCACCGCCACCACGACCTCCAGTCTGGTGACGCCCAACAATACCTACGTCACCTACGCACAGCAAATCAGTGCCTTGCGCGCAACCCTCGGTGGCGGCAATGAAACTACGCTGACACCTCTTCCACCTTATGCGGTTCCGTTTGTTCCCACCGCATACACGCCGGCAAGCACCATCGTCGCTGCCGATACCACGAACTCGATCGCTTTTGCCCGCACCACCGATCAGGTTCTGCATATCGTCTATGCTGCGGCTCCCGGCGCAGGCGTCAAGGGAGGCGGTTTCTTCCCCAATGGAATGAACGGCAACATCAGCGTAACCACCAGCTAAGGATGGAGAATCATGGCAACTCTTGAAACGCAGCACCTCGATGAAGTAATCGTTAATAGTCGCCGGAAGATGCTCGCCCTTGGTGGCGCCGCTCTGGCCGGTCTTGCCTTCGCAGGCGTAAAACTAGCAGAAGGGCAGGCCGCTCCTGCTTACACTGACGCGGACATTCTCAACTTCGCTCTAAACCTGGAATATCTGGAGTCGCAGTTTTATACGCTGGCGACTGCCGGCAAGACCATCGACCAGGTAGGCATTGGCATCGGCGCCGGTACCGCGACGACCGGTGGCGGAACCGTGGTTACGAAAACTGGCGGCCCTTCCGCCTGTCTCGTTCCCTGGACCTTGCCCGCCATCCAGGCTTATGCCACCGAAACCGCCCAGGAAGAGCGCAACCACGTAACGTTCCTGCGCGGTGCGTTGACCAGTGCGGCGGTCGCGATGCCCAACATCGACCTCTACAACAGCTTCAACACTCTCGCCGGCGCGGCAGGCATCGCCAGCACCTTCGATCCTTTCGCCAACGACCTCGACTTCCTCGTCGGTGCGTACATCTTCGAAGATGTGGGCGTAACTGCATACAGCGGGGCCGCTCCTCTGATCACCACCCCCGCTTATCTGGCCGCAGCAGCAGGCATTCTGGGCGTCGAAGCCTACCATGCCGGCCTGGTCCGCACGTCGATCTTCATCGCCGACCCGGATGGCAAAGCTGGACTTCAGGGCTATACGCAGAAGGTTTCAGCGACGCGTATGGCGCTCGACGGCAGCACCACCACTGACGACATCGGTGTGGGCTTCCAGACCACGTCCACGCAGCCCAGCGGCACCACAACCGGTCTGGCGGCGACGATTGTCGATGCCCAGACAGGCTCACCCAACTATTCCAAGACCTATAGCCGCAGCACAACCCAGGTCCTCAAAATCGTCACCGGCAGCGCCAACATTCCCGCAGCCGGCGCCAAGTACACGGGCGTCTTCTTTCCCAACGGTCTTAACGGACTCTTCAGCTAGAAGCGGCCCTGCAAACAAAAAACGTCCCGGCCATGCCGGGACGTTTTTTGTTTTGTGTGAGTGGCTCGCTCGCTCCCAACCTGCAATCTCACCCTTCATCCTCTTCCAAAATAATCGTGTAGTCATCGTCGGCAAATTTGCCTTCGATCTTCCTCAACCATCCCAGCGAACGACTTACCGGCCACACGATCCACGCAGCCGGAATGCTTCCCGATTGCAGCTCACACACCAGCACAAATTCCGCTAGCTTGAGCGGCAGCGCAGCGATCTCCGCCGTCGACAGATCGCGCCGGTAAATCTCATTCCCGAATTCATCCAGCACACCGATGTACCAAAATGAAAAATCATCCCATCCATTCACGGGAAAGTCGTCACGCTTTAACCGGATGCGGATGAGCCACGAGTAAATCTCCTCCGCCCAGTTCTCCCCCAACTTCGGATTCGGCGGCTCTTCCGATCGCGACGTGTAGTCCTGCGCCCGGCGCAATCGAAAAGAGAGTCCCGCATACTCCTCAAAGTCCTCCCTGCTGCGAACACTCCCCAGCCCAAACGCGCCCACCTCTTGCCCTGCAAGCAACTTCCCGATCTTCGCTTTGCTGCGCAGGTCACGCTCACCCCACGCCGCCGCAGTCTGACTGGCTTCGGTGTGATCATCCCAATGCTTCACCGCATCGCGACGCACATAGTCGTGCCACACAATGGTCTCGCAGGGGTGAAACAAGTCATAACCATGGGTAAACGCGCGCAACGACATGGCTGCTTCTTCGCCTAAAAAGTAAAGCTCAGGATCGTACGGCACCTCGCGAACAAATCCACCCGGCGCAAATAAAAAACCCGCCGAGAGAAACCGCGCCCGCAACGGACGATCGAGCGCTTGCCAGTCGCGTATCGCCAGCGGCCGCATGTGCGGGATACCCTCTGCCGTGAACCCCTGCAACGCCATCTGCAAGGGCGCCCCCTGCAGCACCTCCTGCGCTCCTGGCTCAAAAGGCGTGGCATAGGTGCTCAGGATGGGCTTGGGGCTGCCGGTTTGTTGCGCCATCGCCACCAGCCTGGCGTCCCAACCGCCGGCAAAGCGGCAATGCGAATCGACCTGCAGGAACCACGCTTCGCCACGCCACAACTTCATCACTTCTGCACGCGCCCAGCAGGCCCCCTGGCTGTCTCGCCAGGGAACATCCAGAATGCGGAAGCGATCATCGTCCCGATAGGGAAGCGGCGTTTCTTCCGAACCATGCTGCCAGCAGATCCCAAACCGCAAGCGCGCCGGAGCGTCAGCCTTCCTGAGGCAGTCTTCAATCGTGGGAATGAGCTGGGGATCGCGATAGGCCGCGATCGAAACAAAAATCAGATCATTCTCCACAACACCCTTAATGTGAAGCGGCGATCGCCCCGGGCTTGGTAGGGTCCGTACCGGTGGTTGCGGTCGCCACCGGATCCAGTTTGCCGTCCGTCGTCGCGTCAAACTTGAAAACCTGCAGGTCGCTGTTGCCGCCGGAGCCATTATTGCCGGAATTGATCACAGCCACATACTTCTTTTGGTTGTCGTTCACCATCGCGAGCGGCAACTGGCCGCCTGAACTGAAGGGCGAGCCCGCAATCGCCGTCAGCTTCCCTGAAGCCGCGGTAAGCAAAAAGCCACTGATATTGTTGCTTCCCTTGTTCGCCACGTAAACATAACTGCCTGTCGTATCCAGCAGAACCGCGGTTGGTCCTGTGCCTACGGCATAAGGCGACCCGGTCACTTCATTCAGAGCGCCGGCCGTGCCAATGCTAAAGACGCGCAGGCCGCTGTTGATCTCGGCTACGAACAAAAATGCCGACAACGGATCGCTCGCCAGTCCCGCATCCGAAGGGCTGGTCGACGTGCTCAACGGAGCCAGAATCGTCACCGCATTCCCCGTGCTGAGCGCTCCCCCGGAACCCAGTGTCAACACCTGCACCCCCAGCGTACTGAGCGAGACGTAAACGTAGGAATTATTGGGCGTGATGAGCATCCCGGTGGGGGCAACCACCGTCGCGGTCTTGCCGTTACCCGTGTAGAGAGCCAAAGGAGAACCTGTGAGCGCCGTCAAAAGCCCCGTCGTGGTGTTGATTTGATAAATCGCGACCGCCTGCGCCCCAATCGACGTTCCCACCCCCGCGGCAAGAAGGTAGTTTCCTGTGCTATCCACCTGCATCGAGGTGGCGACAATGTCCTGCGCAACCGCAGTGCCGCTGTTTTGAATCGTGATCGATCCATCGCTGTTGATGGCGTAGGCGTAGATGCCGTTGGTCGTTCCGGCATACAGAAAGGTATTCGCGGGCGTCACCGTCACCGATTGCGCAGCGACCCCGTTGTTGTAGGGCGAGTTGGTCAGCACCGAAAGAGTTCCTGTGCTGCTTACGCTAAAACCGGCAAGATACGTATTGGCGCCATTGCCGACATAAAGATAATCGCCGGTATTCGTGCCACCACCACTGTTCGTTTGAGGAACAAAAAAATCGCAACCAGTCAGACCCAACAGCAACAAACAAAACAGACCCTGTAATCGGCGCATGCAATATCCCTTGGCAGTCATCTGTCGTTCGTTGGGGGATTCTCAAAGCACCAGACGATCCGGTGCCTGCATCCGCTCATTTGACTTCGAAACACCCAATTATACTTTCCTGATGCGCTCCTTAC
Source organism: uncultured Acidobacteriaceae bacterium (assembly GCA_963834445.1). Lineage (GTDB taxonomy): Bacteria > Acidobacteriota > Terriglobia > Terriglobales > Acidobacteriaceae > PALSA-350. The sequence continues at coordinate 1,538,043 of CAWIBU010000003.1, read as the reverse complement.
CCCGGGTCGTTCTTTGCGTGTTGCTGATGAGCGTGGCCGCCTGCCACGGCCAAACTAGTCTTTGCCTGCCTTGCATTCGCGGTGACATGAGCTTCCTCGCTTCTGACCAGTTGCAGGGGCGGGGGAGCGGCACCCGCGATGAGCATCTCGCTGCTCTGTATGCTGCCTCGCTCTTCGCAGCATTCGGATTGGAGCCAGGCGGCGATCACGGCACCTTTCTGCAAAAGGCTCCTTTGCCCTCGCCGTTGCCACCCTCGGTCGCCAGACGCCTGGCAGGCTTCGCCCAGGCGCAACGAACCGAGACGTGGAACGTGGTCGGCATTTTGCGCGGTGCCGATCCGGTCGCCGGCAAAGACGCGATCCTGTTGACCGCACACCTCGATCATCTCGGGGTCGGCCCCGTGAAGAAGGGAGACCGCATCTACAACGGAGCTGACGACGACGCCTCCGGCGCCACCGCGGTCATTGAATTGGCGCGCGTCTTCTCCCAGGGCCCCCGGCCGGCGCGCACCGTGCTCTTTGTGCTCTTTGGTTCAGAAGAACTCGGGGGCTTTGGCAATCGATACTTTCTCGATCATCCGCCAGTCCCGTTGGACCATATGGTGGCCAATCTGGAGTTTGAAATGATCGGCCGCCGTGACCCTTCCCTGCCGAAAGATGGCTTATGGCTAACGGGTTTCAACCGCAGCGACCTGGGGCCGGAGCTTGCGCGTCACGGTGCCGCACTGGTTGCGGATCCACACCCGAAAGAAAATTTTTTCCAGCGCTCTGACAATTACAGCCTTGCCCGTCGCGGCATCATCGCCCAAACCGTCTCCAGCTTTGGCCTGCATGCCGATTACCATCAGCCAAGCGACGAACTCGAGCGAATCGACTTTGCCCACATGGAGCAAGCGATCAGCTCGATGGTTCAACCGATCCGCTGGCTCGCGCAAACCAACTGGAAACCAAAGTGGCTGCCCCACGGCAAACCCTGATTCAGCACCTCGTACGCCAAAACAGATGTGGGACTGACCAATCTAAGTCCGCGGTAACCGAAACCTACCTGCGCATCCTGTTAAAGCGGTAGAGAACGCCCACCGAAATCGCAAACTCGTTCTGCGATACCCCACCAAAACGCGTCAACAGGTAGTCCGGCGAAAGCCGCAACGAGAGCTTTGGCGAACGATTCAGGTCGAGCGACCCGCCCAGCGCGGTAGCAAGGGCAAATCCATTGTTGAACAGCCCCAGGTTTGGTCCCGTCAGCCCCTGATCGATCGCCGAGTCAAAAATTCCGTAAGACCCGCCCACCAGCGCATGAAACGTCAACGCAGCATGCTCGTTCTTGGGCCCGCGGATCGACGGTCCTCCCATGAATAGATGCTCGTAAACAAATGGGCCGCGAATGTTGTAAGGGTTGGGAACGACCCCCGTGGTGCCGTAGTACCCGCGAATATTGGCCGTAACGCCGTAACGCGCCTTCAGCCACATTGTCCCCTGCACGTCGAAACCACCCAGGTTGGCGCCCGGGATCAAGGCAGGACCGGCGTTGAAGTGAGACGAGGCAAAACCGCCATAGATGTCGTACTTATTACGATAGTCCAGCGGCTTCAGGCTCTCGTTCTGCAGGGAGGGTGCTTCTGGAATCGTCTGCGCCGGGGGAATCACCTGCGCCTCCGCGATGCTGCCCAGCATCAAACCCATACTCAACAAACTCGTGCTAAAAAGTGCAGCAACACCAAATACCTTCAACCAACCCTCCGCAACCGTCTAATCCCTAAGATACATTGCACTTCGCTTCCTGTCAGATGCGATAGGCTTAGGCGATGTCTATGAAAGCATTTCCGCTTCTGGGGTATGGGAAGAGGCCGAAGCTGGCGCGGCCTTTCCTCAAGAAAAGACGCACATCGCTCAATCTTCCTGTGCAGCGGGGAAGTGAAAATGCATAAAGCGACCCTGGCTGAAAGTAACTTCGCATCGCTCGCCGCCATGATGAGCGCCTACGCAGAAGAGGCGGTGCGCGTCGCCTGGCAGAACCACCGCCAGCGTCTCGACCTCAGCGAGTCCTCCGTCGCCCTGCTGGAGAAGATCCTCGACGGCCAAGCCGCAGAAGACCTGGAGTTCCAGACCCGCTTGTGGGGCAGCTACTTCGGCGAAGTCATTCTGCGCCGGTTCGGCGGCGAATGGGAGCTTTCCCAGTATCCCGGCCCCGGCGGAGGCGTTTCTCCGGTCCCCACGCTCCTGATCCAGGGCTCGCGCCTCTACCCCCTCATCAAGGTCTACCGCCGTCTCACCCTGGGCGCCTCAGAAGATCTCTCGGCGTTCTACAAACTGGTCTCCGATCGCCTGGGCCTGCGGCCGCCAGTGAACTGAACTGCGGCTTGCCTTTCCATCCAAAGACATTGCTGAAGGCGTACTATAGGTGGGCGCGGCAGAGGCGACCTTAGCGGTGCCTGGTGTGCGACAATAAGGTATGACCGGGCTGGACCCGGGGCCTGCCGGGTGAACCAGTTTTCTCAAACGGTAAGGCAGGAGAATTTTATGGGCGAACTACTTACACCTACTCATCTCATCGTTGTTTTAGTGGTCGCACTTTTGATCTTCGGACCCAAGAAGCTGCCTGACTTGGGCAAAGGCCTCGGCGAAGGTATGCGCGGCTTCAAGGACGCTATCAAAGGCACGCCCGACCCCGTCAAACAAGACGCTCCCCCACCCAAGTCGGAAATTACGACCGAAGTGAAGTAGGAACTCTCTACATCGAAACCAGCACCACGGCCCCCAGCGCCAAACCCATTCCCAGGGCTTGGCTGGGGGTCGTTCTCTCTTTCAGGAACCAGGCCGCCAGCACAATCGTGGCCACCGGGTAGAGGGAAGCCAGCACCGCCGCCACATCCAGGCGACCCTCACGCGCAGCACCCATATATAGCAGGCTTCCCGTCGCCTCAAGCACGCCTGCACCCCCGGCAACCCAAAGAAATAAGTAAGGCGACGATCGCTTGTCCAGCGCCGTTGCTTCTTTGCGCTGGCCCGCCCGAATCTTGGCCCAAATCAGAATCAAGACGGTCAGGGTCACGCTGGCCATACGCGAAAAGATCAGCTGCCACAGCACCCCATGGGCACTGCCAACCTTCAAAACCACCAGAAACACCCCAAAGCCAAGCCCCGAGAGTGTCGCCAAACCAAGTGCAACCGGCCGCTGGCCGTGTGACGAAAGCCTCAACCAACCACCAGGGTTGGGTGGCCCATTCAAGCCCGTTGTTGGCTTGAGTGGGATAGCGAATGCCACCTCCTTGCTTTTCCCCGGAGCGTGAGCAATGAGCCCAATCGCCCCTGCCGCCAACACAAACCCGGCAATCTGGCTGCTGCGCGGCGAACCCTCCGTAAAAAACGAAAACACAACCGGCACCATAGCCGTGAGCAGGCCAGTCAGCGCTGTCGTGAGTCCCATCTCCCCCATCGACAATGCCTGGTAGTACAACATAAGCGCGATCCCGCCGAAACCTCCGGCAGCGAGGCCTAACAACGCGAAACGTTCAGGGGGAAGTGGCGAATGGGTGCCGAAGGCAATCAACAGCAGCAGTAAAAGGCTGAGGCTATGGGCTACTGCAACCACCCCCACCACAGGGGCTTTACGAGTCGCCAGGCCGCCCAGAAAATCGCTCGCGCCCCAGAAGAACGACGCCGCCAGCCCCAGGCTGACAACGTTCAAGCCCAGGTGCCAGCTTGCGCCCACGATCATCGCGAAAGGTTGGTGGCGGTAGGCCAATACCCTCTCTTGGCGTAAACGTCCAGATTGGGTCGCAGCACGCGCACGTCAAGCACGCGATATCTCCCATCCAGAATGGGCGCTTTGCTGTTGTAGCCAATCGTGTATTGGGTACGGGCCAGCGCTGCCAGTTCAGCAAAGCTACGCTGGATACCATTCTCCGAGAACTCAGAGTACAGGTGCCCGCCGGTGGCATCCGTATACCGGGGCAGAATGTTATCCGGTGAGAGCGGCAACAGCGGCAGCTTGATCCTGTCCAGGTAGCCTAAACCCCAGGTGGCGGAATCCCCCACTAGCGTGCCGTAAACCGCAATCTGGTTGGTATTGAGATAACGCACCACCTCGCGGTAAGAAGCCTTGCTGCGCGACTCCTTGCCATCGCTCAGCACATAGATAATGCGACGGCTTCCCTTGGGCCGGGTTGAAAGCGACTTGCCCGCAGCCAGAATGGCGTCGTTGAGTGTATGAATCTCCTTGGGAATCACGCCCACCCCGGAATTGCCCCGCTGTGCGTCCAGGTTAGGATCCACCGACTGCCCATTAAGCCGGGGTCCACCGTAGAACGGCCCGCTATTGACGGGCACCCCCAGGTAGTCACCCGGTTTCTTCGACCGCTCCAGAACCGCGGGCAAACGCGCGCCCAGCGCCGCCGTAAAGTCTGTCGGGTTGTTCACGCCGTCGGCGTAGGTAAACACCGCCACCTCGTCGGACGAAGTGAATCCCCCCTGAAGCGCAGCCAGGCTGTCGTTCACCTTCTTCATCGTGTCGCGAGGCAGGCTTTGATCGATCACCAGGGCGACGGAAAGCGGAACTGCGTCGGTGCTGAAAAACCGTATCTGCTGGCGCACATTGTTTTCGAACACCTGAAAGTCGCGCCACGTAAGCCCGGCGACCTGCTGATGCTTTTTGTCCAGCACCGTCACCGGCACGGTGACCGCATCCACCCGCGTGGAAAAAGTCGTTATGTCCTTCTGATATTGGCCCGGACCCGGAATCTCGGGCGGCGCCTGCTGCACCGCATCCTGTCCAGACGGCGGCGGCGGCGTCCCGTCCGTCGGCACCTGCGAACTATTGGTGCCCGCATCTTTGGGCTCGTTTGCCCCGATACCAGGTGTTACGCCAGAAGTGAGGTTGCCCAGACTGTCGGGCTGTTGCGGTGTCGGTGCATCCGGCACGCTTTGATCCTGCGTTCTTTGCTGTTGGCCCGCAAGCACACACGGCATCAACAACACCATTGCCAAGACACGCTGCCTCACCAGAAGATCCCCCAGGACTCGTCGTGACTTACTATAAGAAATAGATACGTCAGGTAGTCACTGGTCATAAGATTACCAGACGCACTTTCGGCGTTGTACGCCCCGCTTTCAACCCAGAGGTATCGTTCCGCCATGTTGCTCCGTCTAACTTCCATGAAATATCCGCTTCCGCGTGGGCGCTGGGTCGCCTTCTCGTTCTCCGCCTTGCTCAGCGTTGCTTTCCTGTGCGCGGCCACGCCGTACCTCGCCGCGCAGGTTGCTCCTTCGCCTGATGCGCCGCCCCAGGGTCCAGCCGGCGATCCTAACGGGGACGACCAATCCCAACCCCTCGAAACCCTCAAAGTCAACGTCAACCTGGTAAGCCTCTACTTCACCGTCCACGACAAGCACGGCATGCTGATTCCTCACCTCACCAAAGACGACTTCAACATTCTCGAAGACAAAACGCCGCAGAAGATCAAGAACTTCGCCGCCGAGAATGACCAGCCCCTCACCCTGGGTATCCTGCTCGACACCAGCGGCAGCCAGCAAAATGTTCTTCCCTTGGAACAGGAAGCCGGCGCCGCTTTCCTGAGCCACGTGCTGCACTCGAAAGATGAAGCTTTTCTCATCTCCTTCGATGTAAATACCGAGCTTCTCTCCGACTACACCGCCAACGCCCGCGCCTTGGCCCGCGCCATGGACAAGGCGCAAATCAACGTGGGCACCGGCGGCATGGGGGGAATGCCCTCAGGACCGCCTAAGGGGACGGTGCTCTACGACGCCGTCTACCTGGCCACCCATGAAAAGCTGCAACAGGAAACTGGCCGCAAAGCCATCATCATCCTCTCCGATGGCGAAGATCAGGGCAGCACCGAGAAGCTGCAGGATGCGATCGAAGCCGCGCAGAAGGCCAACACCATCGTCTATGTCCTGCTGGTCGCAGATCGCGGCTTCTATGGCCGCGGCGTCTACACCATGGGCTACACCGGTGACGCCGCCATGAGGAAAATGGCGGAAGAGACCGGCGGCCGCGTCATCGATGTTGGCAACAACGGCAAGAAAATGGAAGGCGCGTTCGCGCAGATTGAGGAAGAGCTCCGCACCCAATACGTTGCCAGTTATACCCCAACCAACGCCAAACTGGATGGCTCCTATCGCAAAATAGAAATCGACGTGAAGGGCGACGGCCTCAAGGTGCAATCCCGCAAAGGCTACTACGCCATCGCCCCGGCGGATTGATTTTGCTCTAAGATGTGCCATGTCCTCTGAAGCTGCAGAACCTGCCTTGCGTTACCCGATCGGCGGCCCGGCGCGTGCCGATTCGTTTACTCCGCAACAATGCTCCGCCGCCATCGCAGGCATCAGCCTTCTCCCCCAGTCCTTGCGCGCGGCCGTCTCTGGCTTCTCTGAAAACCAGCTTGAAACCCCCTACCGTCCCGGCGGATGGACCGTGCGCCAACTCATCCACCATGTCGCCGACAGCCACATGAATGCCTATGTCCGGGTCCGCCTCGCCCTCACCGAAGACTGGCCAATGATCGTCGCCTATCAGGAAGCACGCTGGGCAGAACTCGAAGATGCCCGCACTGCCCCGGTTACCGTCTCCCTCGATTTGCTACAGGCACTGCACGCCCGCTGGGTGCCGCTCCTTCGCTCGCTCGATGAGCAGCAGTGGCAGCGGGGATACACCCATCCTGAGAACGGCCGCCAATCCATCGCCCAGGCGGCCATCCTTTATGACTGGCATGGACGCCATCACACCGCCCACATCACCCGGTTGTCTGCGCGCATGGGCTGGTAGCCGTTCCCTTGGAAACCGGCGCGCAGCCTCAAATCTCACCCATGGAACTGGCACGTTCGCTCGAAGAATTCTTCGCCAACCATCCCCGCGCGGCCGTTCTCGAAGATGGCCGCGTTCTCTTTGAGATGGCGGCCGCGCACTACTCCATCTCCGCCGAGCATAGCCGCTGCGTCCTGCATCTATGGTCTGAAGAGCGCAACCTGGTGCGCACCATCGTGGGTCTCCAGGCGCGCAAAGAGACGCTGCGTATCCGCGTGCGCCGCCTCGGCTCCAAACGCCCGCAATCGCTCGAAGTCATCAGAGACCGCGACCAGCGAACACCGGGAACGCGCGCCCTTGCCAGGACCCGGTATCTCGATCTGTTGCAACGGCTGCTCACCCGTCACTTCAACGAATTCAAAATCGAGAGCCTGCGTTCGGCCATGGATCTGGAGCACAGCTTCGGGCCTGCCTATGCGCGCGGTCTTCTCGTCCGCGGGCAACAGTGCTGGGCGCTGATTGGCGTCAATGCGGAGGAGAGCCCGGCTATCATCGATGGCGTACTCACCCTGGGCATTCTGTGGCTCGACTATTGCCGCAAGCATTGCGGCGACACCCGTGTCTGCCAGGGACTCAAACTCTTGTTGCCCGCCGGCTGCAGCAGCACCACGCGGGCGCGCATGGCCTGGCTCAACCGCGAGCTGGCGCAATGGGAACTTTACGAAGTAGGCCACCTCAGCGAAGAGCTACTGGCCATCGATACCGCCGATCAGGGCAACCTCAAAATGCGTCTGGTGCACGCCTTTAACCCGCAGGCTGCCATCGAGCGTGCTCACCAAGGCATCGAACAGATACTGCGATTGTTACCGCACGCCATGCAAAGCCGCGTCACCGTGGCCGCGCGCCATGCGCATGAGGTCACCTTTTCTCTGTTTGGTCTGGAATTCGCCCGCATCCGCCAGGGCTTTGTCGCCGACTCCTTCGCTCGCCAGAGCAACCTGACCTTTGGTGCGGGCGCCAACGAAACACCCTTGACCGAAGAAACCGAGCCTCTTTTTTCCGATCTGATGCAGAGACTGTTCCAGAGCCGTCATCCGGAAGGGAGTACACGCAACCCGCTCTTTCGTCTGCAACCCGAAGCCTGGCTACAATCCGCGCTGGCCGGCGATCTTACCCAACTGGATGACAGCCTCACCGGCCGCGTCATCTACCAGCAGGTACCCGCCTTCGCGGCCGCCGACCGTGCCATGCTCGATCTCTTAACGGTTACCCGCACTGGACGACTGGCCATTCTGGAATTGAAGGCGGATGAGGATCTGCATTTCCCCCTGCAGGGACTCGACTACTGGATTCGTGTCCACTGGCTGCACCAGCAGCGCGAGTTGGAGCATCACGGCTATTTTCCCGGCATCCCCTTACAATCGCAACCGCCGCTGTTGTACTACGTCGTGCCCGCCCTCCGCGTGCATCCTTCCATGGACACCGTCCTTGCGCACCTATCCCCGCTCATCCCGTGGAAGCTGATAGCCCTGAACGAAGCCTGGCGAAGCGAACGAAAGGTCCTCTACCGCAAGCAAAGCGCAGGCGCCACCTGAGCCATTTATGAACAGAACGGTAGGGCGCGTGAGTCCCGTAGGGACGGCTGAAGCTAGCCCAGCACGTCAGTGCTGGGTACGACAACGCAAAGAGTTTAGTCCCGTAGGGACGGCTGCCGCTCACAGCTGTCCAAATTAGCGAAAACCAGGTTGTTTGAGCGACATAATCTGTTGAAACAATTTGAGAGGAGCCAGAACAATCGAAAACAGGTTGCTAAGTCACTTCGAAGCACCAACCGTTCTGTATTTCTGAGCAACAACACTCCCTGGAAGCGCAACTCCCCGATTTGTCATCCCGAGCGGCTGACTTGCCTGCGGCAAGTTAAGGATGGAATGAACGCGGAGAGCGTTTGCTTTTCAAACCCGTCCCTCAAGCAAATTTGTCATCCCGAGGAGCTGACTGGCCTGTCGGCTAGTTAAGGGAGGAATGAACGCGGAGAGCGCTTGCTTTTAAGCCGTCCCTCAAGCAAATCTTTAAGCCCGTCCCCCAAACAAATTTGTCATCCCGACCGTAGCGTACCCGAATTCCTGTTTCGCCATGTCAGACAGATCCACGTGTGCGGCTTTCATTAAGGAAAGCCGCATGAAGTTCGCCAGCGCCATCAACTTCGACAGGAATTCGGGGGAGCGAAGTGGAGGGATCTGCGGTGCGCCTTTCCCTCAAACCAAGGCCCCACGAGTGAGCTCGCAAATCCAGCCCATCCAATTTTGTTCATTGGGAGCGCAGCCGAGGGATGACAAACCGGGGGAGTTGCGCTTCCATAAAGTATTGTTGCTCGGAGGTGTAGAACCGAACTGCCTGAAAACTAATTTGGACAAGACTGGCTGAAGCTAGCCCAGCACGTCAGTGCTGGGTACGACAACGCAAAGGGTTCAGTCCCGTAGGGACGCCTGAACGTTTTTTGCTGAATTGCGTTCGGGCTTAACGCTTCAAGCGTTTTTTCGCAACCCCTTATGCGCCGGCTACCAGCAACTGCTCTGCCTCATCCGCAGCCTTCGCAACAAAAAACGCGTCCACCGCCGCCAGTACCGCTTCGCTGCTCTTAGCCTCGTAAATGCTCTTGCGCAAAATAGCTCCCCCCGGCACCCCATGCGTAAACCACGAAGCGAACTGCTTCATCCGCCCGCTGATGGCCGCCTTCTCATCCGTCTCCTCGATCAGCATCAGAAAGTAATCGCGGATCATGCGGTACCGGTCCATGGCGGTCGGCTGATCGTAGCTGCCAAACGCCGTGTACTGCGCAATCTGCCGAAAGATCCATGGATTCGCCGGCGCCGCCCGGCCAATCATCACCGCATCGCATCCCGTTTCCGCAATCATGGTGCATGCATCCTCAGGCGACCGGATGTCCCCGTTGCCGATGACCGGTATCCGCACCGCGTCTTTCACCGCCGCAATATATTCCCAACGCGCCTGGCCGGCGTACCCCTGCTCCCGCGTGCGCGCATGCAGCGCCACCGCGTTCAACCCACTCTCCTGGGCAAGGCGAGCCAACTCCACGCAAACGATATGCTCGTCGCTCCAGCCCATGCGGAACTTCACCGTGAAGGGAATCCGAACCGCCCCACGAACTCGCTCAAAGATAGTGGCAATATGAGGCAGATCGCGCAATAAGCCACTACCACCGTTGCAACTCACCACCCGCTTCGCCGGGCAGCCCAGGTTCAGGTCAACCATGTCAAAGCCCGTGTCTTCGACAATCCGCGCCGCCTCGGCCAGCGTAACCGGATCGGAACCGAACAGCTGCGCCGAAATCGGGTGCTCATCCTCGTCGTACGACAGATAACGCTTGCGCTTCGATTCGCGCATGCGCGACAACCCATCGGCCGAGGTGAACTCGGTCATGATCAGCCCACAGCCAGACTGCTGGTTGCTGATCGGCGTCTCGACCGACCCGCCCCCGGCCTCCCCTGTGAAAACACTGGCATTGCGAATGAAGCGGCGAAACACCGTGTCGGTCACGCCCGCCATCGGCGCCAGCACCGTCGCCGGAGCCACCATCACCCCGCCAATCACCACCGACGCTGGTACTCGGGCCGAAGCCGGCATGCTGTTCTCACGCGGGTTGTCCCAGTTCTTTTTCATGGACACCTTCTTCATGAGACGCCTTCTCTACGCAACAAAGGCCTCCGCGCGCGGAGGCCTTTGCCAACCACCCACTCCGCTATTTCGACGCAGCAGCAGCCTTGGCGCCTTCGGCCTTGCCCGTATCGGACTTGGCGTACTTGCGGCGGAAGCGCTCCACACGCCCCGCGGTATCGACCAGCTTCTGCTTACCGGTGAAAAACGGGTGGCACGCCGAACAAATTTCCACATGGATATCGCCCTTGTGCGTCGACCGCGTCTCGAAAGCCGAGCCGCATGCGCACTGAACCCGTATTTCCTTGTAGTTTGGATGTATTCCTTCTTTTGGCATCGCTAAAACCTTTCCTGCAAGCCTGCAAACCCGAGGCTCGAAATTTCATTTTAAGCCATTTGACGCTTTCTTTCCACAGGAGCACCGCCGCCGTCACCCCGCTGCTTGGAGTAATTTGAGCATAGCCCCGTGATTGAAAATTCCATGATTGAAACTCCATGACTGAAATCTGTCCTATCTGTGAAGACTCCGGCCTGCGTTTGATTGTTCAACCCAACGGAGAGCGCTACGCCGAACCCTGTCCCTGCCGAACTCGCCAGCAGGCCGCGCGGCTGCTTAAAAAAGCCGCCATTCCCAAACGTTACGAGCACTGCACTCTCGACACCTTCGAGCCCGGCTTCGGCCACGCAGACCAATCCTTAGCCGCCGCCCACCTCATGGCCCGCAACTTCGTCAACGGCTACCCCGTCACCACTGAAGGCCGCGGCCTCCTGCTCACAGGCGATGTGGGCGTCGGCAAAACCCACCTCGCTGTCGGCATCGTTCAGGCGCTGATTCTCGAAAAGGGCGTCCGCGGGCTTTTCTGCGATTACCGCGAACTCCTCAAGCGCATCCAGGAGTCCTACAATCCCCTCGTCGCCACCACAGAACTCCAGATCCTCGCCCCGGTGTTTGAGGCAGAAGTGCTCATTCTCGACGAGTTAGGTGCGCAGAAACCCACCGACTGGGTCTGGGATACCGTAGCCCTCATTCTCAACACCCGTTACAACGACAAACGCACCACCCTCATCACCACCAACTATCGCAATGCGCCGGCCGCCTTGGCACGCAACGCCGACCGTACCATTCGCGAAGAGACGCTGGGTGATCGCATCACCGAGCGCATGCGCTCCCGCCTTGCGGAAATGTGCGTGGAAGTCGAGATGCGGGGGAACGACTTTCGCCAGACCGTCAAGAAGGCCCGCTTCGGGTGAGAGTGGCCCGGGCCGCGGTTAACGGGGGTACAATCTCCGTGATGACGGCTCAAAAGGACAAAGAGAATCAAGACCAGGAACCAGGATTTCTGGCTTCGCACCAAACCCGCGAAACCACTTCCTGGCTCCCGTGGATCATCGCCGCGGTCGTTGTCATCGTCGCCATTGCGACCCTGATTCTTTTAGGCGGCCACGCTACTCCGCAGTCAGAATCCGCTGGTACCGGCATGGCGCCCGCTGACCCCTACGCCGCCAACCTTCTCATCTCCGGTCTGCAGATGAGCGAGGCAACCAGCTTCTCCGGCGCCAAGGTCACCTACGTCGACGGTCAGATCACGAATAACGGCAATCAGACGCTCTCCGCCATCACCGTGCAGGTCGGATTTCATAGCGACGTCGGCCAGTTTGCCCAACGATTGGCTCTGCCCCTCAGCTTCATCCGCACCCGGCAACCGTATGTCGACCTTGAACCCGTCTCGGCGGCCCCTATCGCCCCTGGCCAGACCCGCGATTTCCGCCTGATCTTCGATACCGTTCCGGCCGAATGGAACCTCCAGTACCCCGAGATCCGGGTCATCAGCGTACACGCCAAATAGGCGTTAAACCACAGACTCTAAGGTACCTAGGTACTAACGAGCGGTACCCCTGCCGAGCATTTTTTGCGTACCGACTGGATAAAAGTGCACGTTTTCCACCGCCGTCAAGGCATCTCCCTGTCCCTCTGGAAGATCTGCACGAGCACATTAACCCTCCATTAATCAATAAGATGGAAATAACTTCACCGCAAAAACTCATTTTGGCCAGTCAGTTGCTCTAGTGTCAGGCAAGAAGGAAGAGTGTGGTGTGCGCCATATTCTTCCTGGCTTCGGCAAAGGGTTAAAAGGGACCGACGTGAACAAAAGTACAGCAACCCCGGGATCGATCGCAGCGATTTTGTTGGCTGCCAGCATCGGAATGCCAGCAATGGCGCAGAATACCCCGGCGGCGAGTGGCGCTCCGCAGACCAGCGCCAGCCCCGCGAGTACTTCCCCCAGCGCCAGCGACTCCACCACGTACGCCACCGGTCAGCCACTACCGACCAAATCGAACGAGGGCTTCTGGGGCAAAATGAACCCCTTGGCTCGCAAGAAGTGGGTAAATCGGCAGGTCGCACCCGTCAAGGACAGACTTAACGAGCTGGACCAGCTGACAGCCAAGAACGCCAACGATATTAAGGATGTAGATAGTCGCGCCCAGGCCGGGATCCATCAGGCGCAGACGACCGCCGACCAAGCCAATCAGCAGGCGTTGCAAGCATCCACGCAGGCGGGTCAGGCGCAGCAGATGGCGCAGCAAGCCACCACGCAGACTTCTCAGTTAAATACCACTGTCAATAATCTTGACCAGTATCAGCAGATTACCGACACCGAATTACACTTCCGCTCTTCGCAGGTCACGTTGAATGCCAAGGCGAAAGAAGCACTTGATCAGGTTGCCACGCAGTTGCAAGGCCAAAAGGGCTACATCGTGGAAGTGCAGGGTTACTCCCACGCCCGCGGCCAGGCTGGCATTCAGAAGTCTCAGGACATGGCGGACGCAGTGGTGCGCTACCTGGTAGTCGACCACCATGTGCCGGTCTACAGAATTTATCGCCTTGCGATGGGCAATGCCCCCCGCGAGGAAACCACGGAATCGGGCACCAGCGGTACGGTCGTACACGTAACGCTGATGCACAACAGTCTTGCGGCTTTGAACTCCCCATCTACCGATGGCAGTTCACCAATAGGCGCGACGCAGTCTAACCCGCAGCCCTCCCCCCGGGGTCCTGCGTCGCAGCCCTAAAACAATAAAAGCCGCATAAAAGCTCTCACACAACGAGAGAACCAAGGCAGATTGGCCCCTCACCCGAGGGGCCCTTTTTTTGCTACAGAGATCCCAGGGCAGAAGTGAAGTAAGTGTAGGCTCATTTCTTAAGTAACTTATCGGCCATATTGTGCCATCGGCTAAAAGAATTCGCTAAACAGCTTTCGCCTCGCCTGCGGCCTCGATCGCAAGCAGCCTCTCCAATAACGGCTTCAGATTTTTCAGGTTCAGCGCGTTCGCTCCGTCCGACTTCGCATGCGCCGGGTTGTCATGCACTTCGAGGAATATACCATCCACCCCCGCCGCCACCGCCGCCCGCGCTAACACAGGGATAAACTCCGGCTGCCCACCCGATTGACCCCCTGCCGACGAGGGCGTCTGCACCGAGTGGGTTCCATCAAACACCACCGGAGCCATCGTCCGCATGATGGCCAGCGAACGCATATCGACCACCAGGTTGTTGTAGCCAAAACTAAAACCGCGCTCGGTGAGGAAGACCCGCGGATTCCCCCCGCCCGTCACCTTCTCCACCGCGTAGCGCATATCCCACGGCGCCACAAACTGACCCTTCTTGATATTGACCGCGCGCCCGGTCTTCGCAGCCGCTAACAGCAGGTCGGTTTGCCGGCAAAGAAATGCTGGAATCTGCAACACATCCACCGCCTCGGCCACCCGCGCACAGTCTGCCGCCTGGTGTACATCCGTGAGCACCGCCAGCCCGGTCGTCTCCGCAACCAGGCGCAGAATGCGTGTCCCCTCCTCCAGGCCCGGACCGCGAAACCCTGAGGCCGACGTGCGATTGGCCTTGTCGTAAGACGCTTTGAAAATATAAGGAACACCCAAATCGCTGGTGATGCGCTGAATCGCATCGGCCATGAATCGCGCGTGCGCCTCGCTCTCGATCACGCAGGGGCCCGCGATCAGAAAGAGCGAGCCCGCCCCCACCCTTACCGTGCCAACTTCAAAGTCGCTCATGGTCGTGTCTGGGCAGCGCGATCACCTTGCTGCAGAGATTGCAATCCTGACTCCGGCAATGCTTGCGGCCGCATCCGGTTCTGGTAAGAAGCGGCAATAAACGAGCGGAACAGCGGATGCGGCTCCAGCGGCTTGGACTTGAACTCGGGATGGAACTGGCAGCCCAGAAAAAACGGGTGACCAGGAATCTCAACAATCTCCACGTAGGTCGAATCCGGGGTCGTCCCGGTGATCCGCAAACCGGCGCCGGTCAACAGGGCCTCGTACTCACGGTTGAACTCGTAACGATGACGGTGCCGCTCACTGATCTGCGTCGCCTCGTACGATTGCGCCGCGATCGAATCCTCTGCCAATACGCACGGCCACGCACCCAGCCGCATGGTGCCGCCCATTTCTTCCACGCCCGTAAGCTCCCGCAGTTTAAAGATCACCCGATGCGGGGTCGCCGGATCAAACTCGCTCGAGCTCGCGCCCGCCAGGCCGCAAACATTGCGGGCAAACTCAATGCAGGCCGTCTGCATGCCCAGGCAAATGCCGAAGTAGGGAACAGCGTGCTCGCGCGCATAGCGAATCGCATTCAGCATCCCTTCAATGCCCCGCTTGCCGAAGCCGCCCGGCACCAGGATCCCATCAAAACCCGCCAGCTGCTCTTCGTACTGCCGGTCGCCGGCATGCTTGCTCTCCAGACCCTCCGCCTCAATCCAGGTGACCCGCAGCTTTAGATCGTAGGCCAGCGCGCCATGCACCAGCGCTTCCTTCAGTGATTTGTAACTGTCTTCGTATTCAACATACTTACCCACGATGCCGATCGAGACCTCATCCCGCGGGTTGTAGCAGCGTTCCACCAACTGCTTCCAGCGCGTCAGGTCCGGTTCCTTCGCTTCAATATGCAGATACTTCAACGCCAGCTTGTCCACGCCTTCCTGCGCAAACGTCAGCGGCACCTCATAGATCGATACCACATCTTTGGCGGCAATCACGGCGCGCTCTTCGAGGTTGCAAAACAGCGCAATCTTGCTTTTGATCTCGTGGGGCAGAAAGCGGTCCGTACGGCATAACAAAATGTCCGGCTGGATTCCGATCGAGAGCAGCTCTTTCACCGAGTGCTGCGTCGGCTTGGTCTTCAACTCCTGCGCCGCGCCAATCCACGGCACCAGCGTGACGTGCACGAACACCGTGTTTTCCCGGCCATACTCCTGCCGCATCTGGCGAATCGCTTCCAGAAAAGGCAGAGACTCAATGTCGCCCACCGTTCCGCCAATCTCAACAATCGTCACATCGGCATCGGTAGCCACCTTGCGCATGGCGTTCTTGATCTCGTTGGTCACATGGGGAATCACTTGCACCGTCTTGCCCAGGTAGTCGCCCCGGCGCTCCTTGGTGATGATCTGTTCGTAGATCCGTCCCGTCGTCAGGTTGTTGTCGCGGCTTAATCGCGCGTGGGTGAAGCGCTCATAATGCCCCAGATCCAAATCGGTTTCGGCGCCATCGTCGGTCACAAAAACTTCGCCATGCTGAAACGGCGAAAGCGTTCCCGGATCGACGTTAAGGTAAGGGTCGAACTTCATCAGGTTGACGCGTAAGCCGCGGCTCTCGAGCAGGCAGCCGATGGAAGCCGCAGCCAGGCCCTTGCCCAGGCTGGACACGACTCCGCCCGTCACAAAGATGTACTTTGCAGACATTGCTTCTTCACCTTTTTATTGTGGATGGAATGGTCGCACCGGGTGGGCACATTCAAGTATCGCAGGAAGTGAAAACGAAGGGAAGATAGAAATGCGCTACCAACGTCGGCCCGCAGAATTCGTCTAGCTGTTTCGCAATGGATGTCGACCGAAGCGTCAGGCCTTATCGTGGTTTTCGCCCAAGGAAAACCACACCTCGCGATCTTCGTCAGGCCACAATGATTGCGAAACTGCTCTAAAGTAGTCTCACGCTTATGTCGCCGTCTCGCCTCATCCTTATTTTCGTGCTGTTTGTATCCAGCCTGGCCGCCACGCTTCCGGGCTTCGCCCAGGCTCCAAATCAGCGTCTGATTCTCAAAGACGGGTCCTACCAGGTAGTCACCAAATATCAGCGCGTGGGCGACCGGGTCCGTTATTTCAGCTCCGAGCGCGGCCAGTGGGAAGAACTGCCCGCGACACTCGTGGATTGGGCGGCGACCGAGCAGTATGCGAAAGACCATGTCCCCGGCGCCAAGCCGCCCGCAGCCACGCAGCAGGCCCCCATCTCGCCCGCCAACCCGGAAGCCGCCGAGATCGACAAAGAAGAACAGCAGGAGCGGGCCCGCACCCCCGAGGTTTTGCCTGGCCTGCGTCTCCCCGACCAGGATGGAATTTGGGCGCTCGATACCTTTCACGATATCCCCGAACTCGTAGTCTTGACGCAGAACACCGCCAACGTAGATCGCCGGACTGGACACAACGTGCTCCGCTCTGCGCTCAACCCGATGGGGGCCGTCCAACAGAATATCCAGATCCCCGGCTATGAATCCAAAATCCGTTTGCACATCAACGAACCCGTCCTCTACGTAAGCCTCACCCTACCCGCTGAGCCTTCGGCCGTTGCCTCTGCGGTCACGGTAGACACCCATGGTCTGGGCTCAGCAAAAGACACGAATGCCGTAAGCGCGGCCGGCAGTCAATACGCTATCGTCCGGGTAACCGGATATTTCAAGCGCGATACCCGCGTCGTGAGCGACGTCAAAATCGCAGCCGGAGGAAAGGTAACGCAGACCGAAGACGTGATCCCGACCACCGCCCAGGTCCTGCCCGGAAACCGCTGGCTCAAACTAACCCCAAAGCAGCCCCTGACCATTGGTGACTACGCCTTGATGGAAGTACTCGGCCCCGGCGAAGTGAACCTCTCCGTCTGGGACTTCCGCATCGATCCCCAAAGTCCGGAAAACAAAAACGCCATCATGCCCCTCCAGCGCTAAACCCGCTCTTATGCACTGACAAAAGAGTGAATGGTACGGGCTACCTCGCCGCAGCGAGCATCAGCCCGTACATAAATAACCAGGACGAGTCGCCTTTAGGCGCTGAGGGCTGCGGATCATGCGGAAAACCGGCCCTCAGCGGCTGAAGCCGATCCATTCTTGTTTCATGATGTACGGGCTGAAGCCCGTACCCTTCTCAAACAGGGTTTTCCGCAGCCTGTTAAGCGCCTGACAACTCCTGCATGTGAACAAAAAACCACGTTGCGCGTGACGTATGTTATTCTTAATCTGCGCTAAATTGTTTGGTTGCCAGCCTATCGTGCGTTTTAAGCTGGCTGCACTAGACCTCTTCACTTTTCGCCGTGGCGATTGGTAAGCCGGTCGGATACCGCCCAAGCCCTTCAGCGTAGTCACCCCGGAATTCGCGGTGACGGTTAGGAAGCACGCGCTTCCCTGGCATGGTGCGGTGTACGGGCAATGCCTGGCGAAAAAGCCACAGCCCCTCTACAGCGCGACAAACCGAATACTGCGTTAGCAGTCAACAAAGCCAGACTCATTTCAGCAGCCTCAAGGCCGCAAGCCGACGGAGATCTTCGTGTCGGGCGCCGCGCGCTAATCAGGCTATCTAACTTATCGCCGGACGGGCGAAGCCGTGCGGAGATGAACCATGGCACTCCAGGTCGTAAGACACTGGCAGCAAAGGGATTAAAATCTTGAACGAATTCTCGGCATTACCTATTTCAGCAGCCCTCAAGCAGCGGCTCGCCAAACACAATTTTGTAACTCTTACCCCGGTCCAGGTGGGCGCGATTCCCCCCGCCCTCGAAGGCCGCGATGTTCTCGCCACGGCCCAGACCGGCACCGGCAAAACCCTCAGCTTCCTCATCCCCATCATCGAGCAGTTGCAGAAGTCGCAGGTCAAGGTGGCCAACGCGCTCATCCTGCTGCCCACCCGCGAACTCGCCATGCAGGTTCAACAGGCTTGCCTGCAACTGGCTGGCCTGCCCACCGCGCTGGTCGTCGGTGGCATGGCCGAGGGTCCGCAGCTCGACAGCATCCGGCGCGGCGCGCGCTTGATCGTCGCCACCCCGGGTCGTCTGGAAGATTTCATCGGCCGCAAGCTGGTCAAGCTCAACCAGGTCGAAATCCTGGTGCTCGACGAAGTCGATCGCATGCTCGACATGGGCTTCAAACCAGCCATCCGCCGCATCGTCTCTTCCATCCCCGCCGTCCACCAGACCCTTTGCTACTCCGCCACCCTCGAAGGTGCGGTGCGCGAAGTGGCGGGCGACTACCTTAAGAACCCGGTCCGCATCGAAATCGGTTCCGTGCTCAAGCCGGCAGAAAACGTCAAACTGCAAACGTTCGAAGTCAGCGCCGATCGCAAGCTGCCCTTACTCGAGCACCTGCTCCGCTCAGAAGATGGCAGTTTTCTGGTCTTCGTCCGCACCAAGCATGGCGCCGAACGCGTCGCCAAAAAACTGTCCCATGCCGGTTGGAAAGCAACCAGCATCCATGGCGATCGTAGCCAGTCCCAGCGCAACGCCGCATTACGCAGCTTTGCTCAGGGCGGTCACCGCGTCCTGGTTGCCACTGATGTCGCCGCCCGCGGTCTCGATGTCGACCACGTCGCCCATGTCGTGAACTACGATATGCCCAAGGTTGCAGAAGACTTTGTGCACCGCGTCGGCCGCACCGGCCGCGCATCGCGCAGCGGGGTCGCTTCCACCTTTGCCTCGCCCGAAGAAAAGGGCGATCTGCGCAAGATCGAGCGGGCTTTGCGCATCAACATGCAGCGCTTCCGGGTAAAGGACTCGCTCCCCCTCGCTGTCTAGCAAAAAAGGGAAGCGCGGAGAACTCCGCGCTTCCCTTTTTCTGTTTGCAAAACGAGGCTACTTCTTGGGTTGGGTAGCGATGATCAATCCCCGGATCTTCGCGTAGGTCGCTGAAGGAATCACCTTCTTGGTAACCAGGTCCGTCTTGGTCTTATAGGGCCTGCCGTCGATGATCTTTTGCGAATAGACGTCGCCGATTCCCGGCAGCGCACTCAGATCGGCTTTGCTGGCCGTATTGATGTCGACCAGGGCTGCTGCCGGGGCAGGAGCCATCATGGCATGAGCAGAAAATGGCTTGGCCGCCAACTGCGCACCCGCGGCGCCGCCCAGAAGACCCAACGCCAGCACCACCGTCATACCTTTTTGCGAAAGCCCAAAAAAACTTCTCTTCAGCATCATCGTTCTCTCTCCTTATTCTGATGTTCGCGCCATGGTACACCAGCCAACGCGGAGATCACATGATTTGCGGAGGTGGAATTGCCTTGCGTCGATCGAGTTCGCCCCGCACCAGGTTCAGCCCATAAATGCAGGCCTCAAAGGAACCAGACATGCGCCCAAAAAATGGCGCCTCCGCCTTGTACTCGCACAAGTCAAATTTAGAAACGATGTAGTAGCTCTCTTTGCCCGCCTGCACCATCTCGAAAAAGCTTTCCCGCTTCCGTTCCCCCCAGCGGTGCATCGACTCCGGATACATCCCGGTAAAGAACAGCGTGTAGTCGCCTATATGTTTTCGCCGTTCTCGTTCCTCGCCAAAGGACGAAGCGGTGCCATGGACGGGATCGGCAGCGAGCAGCATTTCGCCCACTTCGCGCACCGGGTTTCCCGCAGCATCGCGGATACGATAGATATTCTCAGCGCGGCAGAATTCCGTCAGCAGGTCGGCAACATAACTGGAAATCTCCGGATCGCGTAAACCCAGATGTGAGTCGTAGCACTCGGAGACTACTTCGTGGAAGAGTTGGCGTAAGGATTGCGCTAGCGGGATCAAAGTCCACCTCCAGGGAAGGTTGAGGTTGTTCCTTGCCAGGCCCCGGAGCGTGCTCCGAAGCCGCGTCCATTGCTACCCATCAATCGCTATCTATGACCCGAAGACTAAGCCATAGGTTGCAGATTACAAACAGATGAATGGGACGTTACAGAAAATTCTTGGCACTCCCCGCAAGCAACTGCGAATAAGAACCTCCGCGAACAACACCCATAGGTGTTAGATCGACTTGCCACACCACAAATCTGAGCCTTCATCAGCAACGACGACTTGTCATCCCCTGGCTGACTTGCCCCGGGGCAAGTTAAGGATGGAATGAACGAGCGCGCTCGCTTCCTAAATCCGTCCCTCAAGCAAATTTGTCATCCCGAATGGCTGACTTGCCTGTCGGCAAGTTAAGGGAGGAATGAACGGGGAGAGCGCTTGCTTTTAAGCCGTCCCTCAAGCAAATCTTTAAGTCCGTCCCCCAAACAAAGTTTGTCACCCTGTCCCTCAAACAAATTTGTCATCCCGAGCGGCTGACTCGCCAGTCGGCAAGTTAAGCATGGAATGAACGCGGTGAGCGCTTGCTTTTAAACCCGTCCCCCCAGACAAATTTGTCATCCCGACCGGAGTTTTCATGGGCCTGCGGCCCACCCAAGGAGATGAAAAACGGCTTCTGTTCAGCCAATCTTCTCTCCCTGGAAGCGCCACCTTCCCCCCTTGTCATCCCGACCGGAGCGCAGCGTAGTGGAGGGATCTCTGTGTGGATGCTCTTTCTTGGGAATGTTTTTCGAGAGAGCGTAGCGAAGTGGAGGGATCTGCGGTGCGCCTTTCCCCCAAACCAAGGCCCTCCAAGTGAGCTCGCAAAACCGGCCCCAGCCATTTTGTTCATTAGGACCGTAGCGTACCCGAATTCCTGTTTCGCCATGTCAGACAGATCCACGTGTGCGGCTTTCATTAAGGAAAGCCGCATGAAGTTCGCCAGCGCCATCAACTTCGACAGGAATTCGGGGGAGCGAAGCGGAGGGATCTGCGGTGCGCCTTTCCCCCAAACCAAGGCCCTCCAAGTGAGCTCGCAAATCCGGCCCCAGCCATTTTGTTCATTCGAAGCTACCCAGTCGAGACCAATGAAAAAAGTCGAAACACAAAAATGCGGCTGGCGAAATATCGCCAGCCGCATCGCACTGCACAGCAGTTACCGGGCAGCGACTGCTTCCTGTTTACCTGCACCCATCTTCGTCAGCCGGTCAGCCAGCAACTTCTCCAGCTTCTCGAGTGCCGCACTAAATCCTTCAATGCCTTCCTTCAACTTATCGTGGGCCATGCGATCTTCCGCATGCATCCTCTCGAAGATCGCTTCGTCCATCGGAATCTTCGCGATCTCCAGACTCTGCGCATGCTTCGGATCGAGCTTGCGCGGCAGATCACCTTCCGTCGACTTCAGCTCTTCCAGCAGCTTGGGAGCAATCGTAAGCAGGTCGCATCCCGCCAACTCGCGTATCTCCCCAATATTGCGGAAGCTTGCGCCCATCACCACCGTCTTGTACCCAAACTTCTTGAAGTAGTTATAAATCTTGGTCACCGACTGCACACCCGGATCCTCGGCGCCCTCGTAGTCCTTGCCCGTGTCCTTCTTGTACCAGTCAAGAATGCGACCCACAAACGGTGAGATCAACGTCACCTTCGCTTCCGCGCAGGCAACCGCCTGATGCATGCCAAAGAGCAACGTCAGGTTGCAATGAATCCCTTCCTTCTCCAGCTGTTCGGCAGCCTTGATACCCGGCCAGGTGGATGCAATCTTGATGAGCACCCGTTCCCGCGAGATCCCCGCTTGATCGTACTGCTCAATAATCTCGCGCGCCTGCTTCATGGTCGCGTCCGTATCGTACGACAGCCGGGCATCGACTTCGGTCGAAACCCGCCCCGGAACAATCGCCAGAATCTTCTTGCCGAAAGCCACTGCCAGGTGACGAAAAGCAAGATTCGCAACGTCGCTGTCCTTAGCCTGCGGACCCAACTGTTTCTTGGCCTCGAGCAGCACATCATCCACAATGGGCTGATACTGCGGCATTTCGGCGGCTGTGGTGAGAAGGGAGGGATTGGTCGTAGTGTCCTGGGGTTTGAATTGCTCAATGGACTGGATATCCCCGGAATCCGCGACGACCACCGTCATTTCGCGAAGCTGTTCGAGCAGTGTCTTGGCCATGTGATCTCCTTGCCTACACCTTCAAGTGTAAAGCTTGCCACTGTTGAGATTCTTAAAATCGAGATTGGTTTCATCCCAGAACAGGATTCGTCAGTTTGCCAATCCCTTCCACCGTCACTGTGACTCGGTCACCCGGCTGCATCGCAGCCACACCCGCCGGCGTCCCGGTAAGGATCAAGTCCCCGGGAAACAGCGTCATAGCCGCCGTAATATAGCGCAACAAGTAATCAATCGAAAAAATCAGATCGCGCGTGTTGCCATCCTGACGCAGCTCCCCGTTCAGATGCGTCGTAATGCCCACACCCAAAGCTGGCTCTACTTCGTCGGTCACAAACGGCCCCACCGGGCAAAAGGTATCGAAGCCTTTGGCCCGCGACCATTGCCCGTCCTTCTTCTGCAGATCTCTGGCGGTCACGTCATTGGCCACCGTATAGCCCCGAATATAGTCGGCGGGATTCTCATCCGCACCGATCTTGCTGCACCGGTCGCCGATCACGATCGCGATTTCCCCCTCAAAATCAACCCGCTTCGACAGCGAAGGGATTTGAATGGCCTCACCCGGCGCAATGATCGCGGAAGGGGCCTTGAGAAACAGCAGCGGTTCCGCAGGAACCTCATTGCCCAACTCAGCTGCGTGCTCGCGATAATTACGCCCGACGCAGACGATCTTCGAAGGCGCCACCGGCGCCAGCAGAGTAGCTTCCTCAAGCAGCAGCGGCACAAACGCTCCGTCGTATAAATCGCTGGCAGGCCCTTCCTCAAAAGGGGGAATCAGGCGCTCCACCCAAAGCCGGCCATCGCGCTCGACGACCTCGGCATATTGCGCTCCGTTCTTGGTTTGCAGGCGGCAGTATTTCATGGGCTGACAGGCTCCTTTGTCTGGGCAGGTAAAGTCTCCTCGACCTCCGGCGAACGCTGACTCTCGTTGCCGCTTTGGTCGATGGCTGAGAGGGAATAGGCGTAGGTGTGTCCCGGTTGTACCCCCGTATCCCGGAAAGAAGTCTCTACGGGCAAGGAAGCAATGCGTTGCGCCGGCAACCCTCCCTGCGTATCCCGCCGGTACAGATGGTACGCCGCCAGGTCGGTCTCTGTGTTGGGTGTCCAGGAGAGATCGATGGTGCCGCTGCCCCCGTCGGCAACTGCTACCAAACCCTGGGGAACCGCTGGGGGAAAGGTGTCGATGGTCGCCACCGTAATCGGCACGCTCGGCAAACCCTGCACTTCCACCGTCTGACCGCCCAGCGTCAACGTCGCCACTCGTTCCACAACATACCGGTAGCTCTGATGGAATAAGGCAGACGCATCGATCGCGTGGCCCGGGTCGCTCCCGTTCACAGCGTGAACCACAAGCGTTTGTGCGGCCGCTGGCGGCGCCGGCGCAAGCGGAGACCGGGGACCCGGTTCCACCGATGCGACGCTTAATTGCAGGCGCTCGATGCGAAACTCGACCGATTTCCCAACTTCAGGTGCCGGCTGCCAGCTCAGCTCGACCCCGTTCGCGCGCACCTGGCCGGATAGTCCTGTAAGCGCCGGCGGGCTCGCCCCAGCCGCGCTGTACGCGGCATTCGACGGCCCCGCCGATTTGCCCGCATGGTTGCGCAATGCAATCTCATAGCGCAACAACCGATCCGCGCCCTGAGTAAGATCCGCCGGCAACTCGTCGCTGTAGGTCCCCGCACCCCCTGGAGCCAAAAGCAGGCTGCCAACCCTGGCACACGCGCCACTCTGCAGCGCACGGCACACCTCAACAGCAATGGGATGCACCAGCGTTACCCGGTCTGTGGTGCGGGTGGGCATGGTCCATGCCAGGTGGACCGAGTTGCCCCGGCGCACCGCCGAAAGATTCACTACCGGGACTGGCAGGTTAAGGCTTGGGGGTTGCGGAGCGGCCGGTGAGCCACAACCCAGCATCGTGCTCGCAACCGTGCTCCCCAACAGGAGTGCCGCCAACAGCGGGATCTTGCCATGCATGCTCTCTCAACCTAAATCATTCTCTGGCGCAGCGTAGTTACGATTCGGCGAGAACCGCTTGCAGCCCGGTTTGGATCTCAGGAGATTCAAACTGGAAGCCCGCGCTTGTCAGACGAGCCGGCATCACCCGCTGGCTCCCGAGCACCGTGGCCTCCGCCATCTCGCCAAAGGCCACACGCAGCGCAAAAGCAGGAACCTTGCAGAAGGCCGGGCGGTGCAGTACCCCGCCCAGCGCCCGCGTAAATTCCGCATTCGTCGCCGGGCGGGGCGTAACCACATTCACGGCGCCCGCAAGCGTCTGTATGTCCACCGCAAATTCAATAGCCCGGGTCGCATCTTCCAAAGTAACCCAACTCATCCACTGCCGCCCGTCGCCTAATTGACCACCCAGCCCCGCGCGAAAAATCGGCAGCATCTTGGCCAGGGCGCCCCCGTGCGGCGACAACACCACGCCGAAACGCAAATGCACCACCCGAATTCCCGCGTCCCGGGCGGGTTCGGTTGCCTTCTCCCAGGCGAGGCACACCTCGGGCAGAAACCCATTCCCCGGCAATGAGTCCTCGGTGAGCAGTTCGTCTCCCCGGCTCCCATAAATCCCAATCGCCGAAGCGCACACCAGCACTGCCGGCTTAGGCTGCAGCCCGGCCAGCAGCACCGCGAGCGCATGGGTGGGCTGCACCCGGCTCTCAAGAATTAAACGCTTGTAAGACGAAGACCATCGCCGCCCGGAAACATTCGCCCCCGAGAGATGAACCGCAGCCGTGATCCCCGCCAATTCTGCTGGATGGCTCATCGGCGGCGTTGCATACGGGTCCCAAACGTCCTGCGCAGAAGAAATTTCGCTATTTCCACGCAAAGAACGCCGTTGCAGGCAAATGATTGGAATCCGTTTACGTCCAAGAGAACGTACTAACGATGTGCCGATAAGTCCCGATGATCCAGTTAACAGAATCCGCGCTGCGTTCATCCGGCCTGCTCGCCTCTAGGGTGCTGGTTTTCCCACGGTAATTTTGAGATAATGTTCATGAGAAAGAAAACTGTTTTATCGTGAGCAACATTTTAGCCTCTCGTCTCATCAATACAGCTGAACAAACTATGGAATTTCAGGAGCCGCATGTGGAGACCAAAGAGATAGCGACCAATTCTCAGATCGACCCCGAGAGCGCAGAATCCTTCATTGCCGAAAAGCGCATCGGCGAACGCATCAAGCGGCTCCGTCTCAAAAAGTCGATGGGCCTGGTCGAACTCGGCCGCCACACGGGCTTGTCCGCCAGCTTCCTGTCTCAACTAGAGACGGGCCGGGTTGTACCCACCCTGCGTAATCTGGCGCGCGTGGCCATGGTCTTCAGCAAAGATCTTTCCTACTTTTTTGAGACCGAGCCCCACACGCTCTTCCGCATCCACCGCAAGAAGGAGCGCGTCCGTCTGCCGCAAACCGGCGTGGACGATCCCACCTACTACTTTGAAAGCCTGGGATACATGGTCCCGGACCGGCAGCTCGATCCGTACTTCGCCGAATTCGTGCCCTTGAAAAAAAATATTGAGATTCGCCCCCATGTCCATCCTGGCTACGAATTTCTCTACATCCTTGAGGGCGAGTTGGAAATCCGCCACGCCGACAAGGTGCACGTGCTCACCCCGGGCGATGGCGTCTACTTCGATGCCAGTACCCCGCATGGCTACCGCTGCGCCGGCAAGGTGGCAGCCCACGCCATTATCGTAACCATGCACCAGCTGCAGTCACCGCAGCCGGCCATGAACCTGCGCCCGCTGGGCGGCGCCATGGTTGGCAAAACGACGCCGGTGAACACCAGCTCCGTGCGCCCGCCACAAAACCCGCTGCCCGGGCCAATGCGTTCCAAAGACAATCTGCAGGCAGAGTCTTAGGCTCTGCCCACGGGTAGAAAAAATTCCTCAATCTCTCGCCAACTGGCAACGCGGTGGAACCCCGTAACCGCCGCGTTATGCGGGGCAGAGAAGAGGATGCCTTTGCCCTTGAACCGCTCAAAATGGCGGTACGAATCGTCGATCAGGTAGTCGGCGAGCAGAATGCTCTTATCCCCGCAAAAGACGAAGTTCGCCGGCGGAATAAACGGGAAGTGGCGCCGCAGCCAGCGATACTTGGGGCCGAAGGAATTGGGAAATTCCATGGCCGCCGTGGCAATGAAAATCTCATAGTGCTCGATGAGTTTTGCCAATACTTCCTGGCTGTGCTCCAGCACTGGTAAGTCTTCGAAAAAATCCTCGCTGCGCAGATAGCCTTCCAGACGTTCGTGCCGGTCCGCCGAGACAATATCCCAAAGCCACTTTCCATCCAGTTGGCTCTTTGTGATTGTTTCCCCGTGGTCGCGATTGTAACGGACCAGGTGCTCGCTCAGGGCGTCTGCCAGCACCTCATCCATGTCGACAGCAATTCGTTTCATCCCTTGATGGTAACTTCACCGGCCACAACATGATGAGCGCGTGATTCCTACAGTTGGACACACCACCAAGTTCCGGGTGGTACATCAGTTGGACATGTTATCGTCCCGCGGAGGAAGAAGGCCCGGGAGTCGCCGTCAGCTGACCGGGATCAAAATAGAGCAAGCGCCCGCAGCTCTCGCAATTCAGCAGAGTTCCTTCTCTTACCTGGTTCCAGAACTGCGGCCGCAGAGCCATTTGGCAAGAAAGGCAGCGTTGCCCGGCGGCTCGTGCCAGTGCGGTCTTGCGGGAGGAAGAAGCGATCCGGTCATATTGCGCCAGTAACGCTTCGTTGACGCCCTTACGCAGCGTCGCTCGTTCCTTCTTCAGAACCGCCAGCTCCTCGTCATATCCCAGCGAAGCGACCCGCGTGCGTTCCTTTTCCGCATCCAGTATCTTCGACTGCTCTCCCAGAGCCTTACGCGCTTCGAACCGTTGGCTCTCAAGCGCCTCGCTCTTCACCATGCTCGCCAATTCCTCATCCTCGATGCGGGCAATCTCCGCTTCCACGAAGCCCGTCTCATGTTGCAAGGCATGGAATTGTTCGTTGGTCTTTACGCTGCTTGCTTGTTCGCGGTACTTGCTGAGCTTTTGCTGCTGATCTTTGCGATCGCTTTCCAGCCGTCGGCGCTTTGCTTCTTCCGCAGGCACAGCCTTGTCGGCTTGTTCCACAGCCAGTTTGAGCTGCTGAAGTTTTTCCTCGATCGATCGCAGCTCCCGGGGCAGGGCAGCAATCGTTTCCAGCAGTTGGGTCATCTTGATATCAACCACCTGCAGACGGATCAGTAACTCCAGTTGAACATCCATGCGTGGTCTGAAGTCTAGCACGTTGCAGACGCCACCGGCATTTCCTACCGTGCCATCAATAACCCGTGCTAACTGCCCTGTCCAGCTGCGATACACTGCAGGCTCCAGTTGGAGCCATACGCTTGAAACTGATTTCCTTCTCCCTGGCGCTTGCCTGCGCCTCTGGCCTTAGCGCGTCGGCAGCGGAGCCGGCTTCGCCCAAACCACTCACCGTCGATCAGATCTATCGTCAGATCCAGGCCACCCAGCCACCCCAGACCATCGCCTGGAGCCCCGATGGCACCCGCCTCAGTTACATCAACGACGACGGCGACTTCATCGCCGTCGAAGGCGGCACCGGAACCGCGCAGGTGCTCATCAACCGCGACAAGATGAAGGCCCTCACTGGATCCGTCACCTCGGAACATGACCTCAACAACCGCACCCGCTATAAACAGGCCAGCTACCTCTGGGTACCCGATTCGAAACACTTGCTGTTCGACTCCAACGGCCAGCTCTGGTTCTTCGACCTCGGGACCCAGACTGGTCTCGAGATCGCGAACACAGGCACGGGCAGTGGAGATGATCCCAAGTTCTCTCCGGACGGGTCATACCTCTCATACATACGCGAGCACAATCTGTTCGTAAACAATCTGAAAGAACCCAAAGGCGCCTATCGGTTAACCGATTCGCAAACCGATAACTTGCTCGACGGCGAGGTGGACTGGGTCTATGAAGAAGAGCTTGATGTGCGCAGCAACTACTTCTGGTCACCAGACTCGCGCCGGTTGGCCTACCTGCAGAGCAACGAGAGCTCCGTGCCCGAATACCCCATCGAAGACTGGATCCCCACCCACGCCACCGTCGAACGCCAGCACTACCCGCAAGCCGGCGATCCAAACCCCGGCGTGCGCATCGGGGTGGTGAACGCCGGCGGCGGACGCACCAGGTGGATCGAACTGCCCCTCGAAAATGGCGCCGACTACATACCCCGCTTCGGTTGGCTCAACGCCGGAACCCTGTGGGTCGAAACTCTTAACCGCGATCACAAAAAGAGGACTCTGTATTTTGTCGATGTCGCCACCGGCGCGTCCAAACCAACCTTGACCGTGAGCGACGACAAGTTTCTCGATGAGTCGTACGACTTGACCTTTGCCGCCTCAAATCTGCTGCTAACCGGCTGGCGCGACGGACACAACCACATCTACCTCTACAGCTTCGATATGGGGAATCCGTTAGCCGCCCCCGCGCACCTGGTCAAGCAACTAACCGCAGGCGACTGGGAAGTAGCAAGCATCGTGGCCGTCAACCAGTTGGCGCACACCGTCTATTACCTTTCCAATGAAGGCGATCCTCGCCAACAACAGATTTGGGTGGTTGGTCTCGACGGAACCGGCAAACATCAGGTCAGCCAATCGGGCGAATGGCATGAACCAATCTTTTCCCCCAACACCAACTTCTTCGCCGATACCATTTCCTCATCAGCAACCCCGCCTGTCGTCGCGATGTGCCGCCATCAGACGGAGTGCAAGACAATTTGGAAGGCGCCGCCGCTCGATGTAGGGTTCACGCCGCCGCTGCCGCTTACGCTCAAGGCTGCCGACGGCGCCACCACTCTCTACGGCCAGCTCGTCATGCCTCCGGGTAAAACCGCGGCCGCCAGTGTGCCCCTCATTCTGAATCCGTATGGCGGTCCGCACGCCCAGACCGTCTATGGCAAGTGGGAGCCGCGCGATCGCCTCTTCGATCAGCTGCTCGTCCAGAACGGCTTCGCCGTGCTGCGCGTGGACAATCGCGGCATGGCAGGCCGAGGCCGCGCTTTTGCCCAGGCTGCCTATCACGACTTTGGGCCAGTACAACTGGGCGACCAGATCGCGGCCCTCGACCAAACCTTGCGCGCTTATCCCCAGCTCGACTCGAAACGGCTCGGCTGGTGGGGCTGGAGTTGGGGCGGCACCTTCACCCTCTATGCCATGACGCACAACGACCGTTTTCGCGCCGGGGTCTCGGTCGCGCCCGTCACCGATTGGCAGAACTACGACTCCGTCTACACCGAGCGCTATCTCGGGCTGCCGGACGCCAATGCCGACGTGTACCGCGACGACTCCGTGATCAACAGCGCCGCCAACCTCAAGGGCCGGCTCCTCCTCGTCCAGGGCACAGGAGACGATAACGTGCACTTCGAGAACACCATCCAGTTCATTCAAAAATTGATCGACTACGATCTGCCCTATGATCTTCAGCTTTATCCGCGCAAAACCCATGGCATCGACGGCGACGAAGCGACCACCCACTTATATACCCGTATCCTGAATCACTTTCAGACCTATCTCAGTCCGGAGCGGCCCTGACAAAATGACAGACGATCTGATACGTGGCCGCGCCCAGGTGGGCGAGTTCGAACTAACTATCCTGACCGATGGTCCCTACCTGCTGGATGGCGGAGCGATGTTTGGGGTGGTGCCCAAGCCTTTGTGGGAGAAACGTATGCCGGCCAACGAGCGCAACCAGATTGTGCTCGGAACCAACACCATCGTGGTGCGCACCGGCAAGCACACCATCGTGATTGAAACCGGCATTGGCAACAAGCTTTCAGAAAAACAACGAGGCATCTTCGATGCCCGCCAGTTGTTGCCTGCAAGTTTCGCAGCAGCGGGCATCGACCCTGGCGCAGTGGACATCGTCATCAACACCCACCTGCACTTCGATCACTGCGGCTGGAATACGACCAGGAAACCGGATGGCCGCATCGTGCCTACCTTCCCCAATGCCCAATACTTTGCTCATCGCGGAGAAGTCGAACACGGCCACCTGCAGTTGGAGCGTGACGCTGTCAGCTACATCAGTGACAATTACGATCCGCTCCTTGCCACCGGGCAGATGACGCTGATTGATCCGCCGGAGGGCGGCCTGCTCGAAATCGTGCCCGGCGTCAGCGTCGAGGTCTTTCCCGGCCATACTGCGCAAATGATGGCCGTGCTGCTCGATTCCGCCGGAGAGCGAGCCTGCTACATCTCTGACCTGATCCCCACCAGCGCCCATCTCGACGTGACCTGGGTGATGGGTTATGACCTCGACCCACTCACCTGTATCGAGCAGCGCAAGCGCTTTCTGAGCCGAGCCATTCCTGAGAAGTGGCTGGTCCTCTTCACCCACGATCATCACAATCCAATGGGCTACGTGCAATGGAACGACCGAGGCAAACCAACCTTTTTGGGCTTAAGCAGATGAAAATCTCACTCACCACAATAAAAACTAAACCCGCCACAAAACGTGGGTGGTTTCTAAGCCCCCCTCAAGCAAACCGGAGGAGGCGACTTGCCTGCAGCAAGTTAAGAGAGAGATAAACGAGGAGAGCGCTTGCTTTTTAAGCCCGTCCCCCTAACAAATTTGTCATCCCGACCGGAGCGCAGCGTAGTGGAGGGACCTGCTGTGCGCCTTTACCCCAAACCAAGGCCCTCTAAGTGAGCTCGCAAATCTGCGCCCGCTGTTTGTCATCCCGACCGCAGTGTAAGCGCAGTCGAGCTGCTGTCAAATCCTGGTGGGCGACAGTAGCCGAGAACCGAGCGCCAAAAGCCCGTTAAAACACCTGGCGGTGAAACACTTCGTCCTTTTCCTCACACGGCGAGCAGGCCGCGCCAATACCGCAGGCCATAAGCAGCGCCGCGCCGACCGTGACTAAAATAGCCGGGCCGTACGACTCAAACTGAAAAAACCAGCGTGCGAAGGTGTGAAAATGAACTAGATGCATGTGACTGCTCCACACTTGTATGAAACCCGAAACCCGGGGGATGGTTTTCCAGGATGCAAAATATTTTCTGAAGTGGCTTCCATTTCGGGTCTGAACGCGTCCACATTCCCGAATCTTCCGATGGCACAAAGCTTAGCATCGCTCTCGAAAATCCGATACCGGCAAAATTGCATGATGTGACCGACACCCGATCCAACACGTTCCGAACGGGGGATCCCCGCCTGCAATGGCTCTTCCTCGACCTCAACTCCTACTTCGCTTCGGTAGAGCAGGAGCTGCGGCCAGAGCTGCGCGATCGCCCCATCGCAGTCGTCCCTCTCTTAGCCGACACAACCTGCTGCATCGCCGCCAGTTACGAGGCCAAACACTACGGCGTGCGCACCGGAACCCAGGTCGGCGAAGCCAAACGGCTGTGCCCCGGCATCGTGCTGATCGAAGCCCGCCACGAGCTCTACGTCGACTACCACCATCGTGTCGTCGAAGCCGTCGAATCCTGTCTCCCGGTTACTTCCGTGATGTCGATCGACGAGATGGCCTGCCGGCTCCTGGGCAGGGAGCAGCCCTTGCTGGCCGCGCTCGAGTTGGCGCGCGAGGTCAAAGCCGCCGTGCGCCGCAGAGCGGGAGCCACCCTGCGCTGCTCCGTCGGCCTTGCCACCAATCGCTATCTCGCCAAGGTCGCCTCCGATATGGAAAAACCCGACGGCCTGGTGGCCCTGACACCCGACGTGCTCTACGATGCCCTGTCTGCGCTCACGCCACGAGACCTGCCCGGGGTAGGCGCGCGCATGGAAAAACGTCTGCAACAGGGTGGTATCCAAACCATGCCCCAGTTACTGGCTCTCAAGCGCGAGCAGCTGCACGCAGTCTGGGGCGGAGTCGGCGGCGAAAAACTGTGGCACTGGCTGCGCGGAGAAGATTTCGGCGACTCCGAGCTGGAGCACGCCAAGTCAATCGGCCACTCCCACGTGCTGCCCCCGGAACTGCGCTCACCCGAAGGCGCCTACGCGGTCGCCAACAAGCTGCTCCATAAAGCCGCCATGCGCCTGCGCAAAGCCCACCTCTGGGCCTCCCACATGACCCTAACCATCCGCTTCGCCGTGAGCAGCGCCGCCGCATCGTCCAAACACTCTTCCGGCATCCACCAGCAGCCCTGGGTACAGAGCGCGCCGTTGCTGGAGTGTCAGGACAACCAGACCCTGCTCGAAGGGCTGCAACACCTGTGGAGCCAAAGCCCCGCCACCCGCGAGCAAAAGAAACCCTTCTTCGTGGGCGTTACCCTGGGCAACCTGGTGCCCGACCACCTGCACACCCTCAGCTTGTTTTCTGGCCTCGAAGAAGAGGGCAAGCGCACCCGCCTTTCAACCACCATGGACCAGGTGAACTACAAGTACGGAACCAACACCCTGTGCTTTGCCAGCATGTTGCTGGCGGGTGCTGCGGCGCCCACGCGCATCGCGTTTTCCAGTATTCCAGATCTATTCTGATCCGCCTTCCGTGTACGACAATGGAGTCACCCCGTGTCCTCCGACTTCGCCCAACTCGTCAAGCAAGAGGCCGACATCGTCCGCATCATCGGCGAATACATCACGCTCAAAAAATCGGGCGGCGCCAACTTCGTTGGGCTTTGCCCCTTTCACAAGGAAAAATCCCCGTCTTTTTCGGTGCACGCAGCGCACCAGTTCTTCCATTGCTTCGGCTGCAATGAATCGGGCGACGTGTTCACCTTCGTCCAGAAAATCGAAAACATTAACTTCCCGGAAGCGGTCAAGCTTCTTGCCCAGAAGTGCGGCATCCCCCTGCCCAAGCGCGAATTCTCCTCGCCCGAAGAAGCGCAGGAGAGCCGCCAGCGCGGCAAACTCCTCGATCTGCATGAGTTAGCGACAACCTGGTTTGAAGAGCAGTTGCGCTCGCCAGAGGGGGCCCGGGCGCGTGAATACCTATCCGGTCGCGGACTGACGCCCGACGCCATTGCTAAATTCCGCATCGGCTACGCTCCCGATTCCTTCAACGCCCTGCGCGATCGCCTGCAAAGTACCGCGCCCCCTGACATCCTGCGCTTGTCCGGCCTGCTCTCCTCAAAAGAGCAGCAGGATGGTTCCAGCGGCCCGCTCTATGCCCGCTTTCGCAAGCGGATCACCTTCCCCATCCACAATGAGGCGGGACGCGTCATCGCCTTTACCGCGCGGGCGCTCGATAGCGACGAAAAATCCGGACCGAAATACATGAACTCGCCCGAAACCCCGCTCTATTCCAAAGGCCAGGTCCTGTTCAATCTCGATAAGGCGAAGCAAGCCATCCGCCAACAGGACTTTGCCCTGCTGGTGGAAGGTCAGATGGACTGCATCACCGCCTACCTGGCCGGCTTCCAGAATGTACTGGCCACCAGCGGAACGGCCTTTACCGAGATGCAGGTCCGCCTGCTCAGCCGGTACACCAAGCGTCTGTTCGTCAATTTCGATCCTGACACAGCGGGCGCCAATGCCGCGGAGAAGTCGATTGCCCTGCTCACCGAAGAGGACTTCATGGTCTACGTGGTGACGCTCGAGGGCGGCCTCGACCCTGACCGCTTCATTCGCGAGCGCGGCATCGAGGCCTATGTGGCCGCCGTGAAGGGCGCCAAGCGCCATTCCGAATACCTGATCGACCGGGCCATGCAGCTATTCCCACCCAGAACCGCCGAAGGTAAAAGCAAAGCCCTTAACTACCTCTTACCCCATATCCGGCGCATGCCCAACCAGATTGTGCGCGACGAATTCGCTTCCGACGCCGCGCAGAAGTTGGGCATTGACTCGGCGCTGGTGCGCGAGGAGCTCAAGCAGGCGGCGCGCAAACGCCGGGACCAGGTCAACCCAGCCACCATCGACACGCTGAAAGAGGCGGAAAGAGTGCTATTACGCGCGGCCGCCTGTGCGTCCAGCAGCCGCGTCTTCCTCCGTGTTGCCGAGGCCATCCAAAACCAGCCCCAGTCCTTTGAGGGCCTGGGCGTAACCCCAATGCTGGCTCTCCTCTGCAACCGGGGAGCCCTGGAACCCCTGGCTGCCGTCCCTGATCCCATCCAGCGTGCCCTGCTGGCCCAGGCGTTGCTTCGTGAATCGAGCGAAGTCGAGTTGGAGCACGTCGAAGCGGCCCTGCATTCCTTGAAATACCGCCGTCTGGAAGCCTTACAGCGCCGCGTGCGAGCCGACATCGCCGAGGCCGAGCGCCGAGGCGATCTGGCCCAATTAGCCGTCTTTGTGGCCGAAAAACTGCGCGTCGACCAGGAACTGCGCAAGGCAGATGCCTAAAAGAGCTCAATTTGGGGACTTAGTCAGCTTAGTCAGCACTTTTTCAGCCACAAATTCCGCCGCAGCACAGGGAACGCCAACCCAAGCCGTCCAGTCCCGCCAGGGACGACTGAACCTAGCCCAGGATGAAATCCTGGGTCCCCCACAAGCCGAAACAACCAGTCCCGCCAGGGACGGCTGAAAACTCCACAAAACGCGCCGCTGGGAGTGCAAACGCATTCCAACCGCCACCCCGCAGACAACGAAACCAAATCAGGAATTTTCCATCTAACAAACATGGCTTTGGCTCGCCTTGCAGTGAGCCCATTCGGAGAAAGCCTGGGAGTGTCGTTTTAGGAGCAGCGCAGGCGCGCCCACTCCGAACCATGATATTCTATAACTCTTTGAAGGACGTGCGTCTACTTGCCCCAACGGTTCTACAACCGTCCGGAATATGCCCTTAGCGGCTCGCATAGCACCCTGTCCTTTCTGAGCACGGACCGATCCGAAAAATTATGTACGGGACAGGATTTGCTTGGCTATTGAAGACAAGTACGAAGACGACATTCAGAAACTGATTGATGCAGGTAAGGAAAAAGGTTATTTGACCTATAACGAGGTCAACGATCTCATTCCCGGAGATCTGCATTCACCGGATGATCTCGACGATCTGCTGACGACCATTGGGACCCAGGGCATTGACGTGCTCGAAGGCGGCCCTAAGTTTGCCGGCGACAAGTTCGAGAGCGAGGGCGAAGAGGGCGAGGACGTTGAACTCGACCTCACACCGGGCACACTCGAAAAAACCAATGATCCCGTGCGCATGTACCTGCGCGAAATGGGAACCGTTCCCCTGCTCACCCGCGAAGGCGAAGTCGAAATCGCCAAGCGCATCGAGCGTGGGCAATTGCGCGTCCTCAAGGCCATCTCCCGCTCACCGATTGTCATTCGCGAAATCGTTGCCCTGGGCGAAGACCTCAAGCGCGGCGTGCGCAATATCAAAGAAGTCGTGATCTTCGACGAAGAAGAGATCACCGAAGAGATCCTGCAGACGCGCATTCGCCTGACCATCGGCCGGGTCGACACCCTGCTCAAGCACCAGAAGAAAGCCTCCCTGCTCTTTGAAAAGCTGGAGACGCTCAACCCCAAGGCGAAAGCCAAGGAACATCGCAAAACCCGCTGGATGATGAACCGCGAACGGGTCGAAGTCTCGCGCATCGTTCGTGAACTGAAGTACACCAACGCAGAACGCAAGCGGCTGCTGGACAAGGTCAATAAGACCGTCGACGCCATGCGCATGCTCGAGCGGCAGGTCAAGTCCCTCGAAACCAAGCATGACCAGTCCAAAAGCGAAGAACTACGCAAAGAGTACCGGCGGCAGCAAAAAAACTGCAAAACCGACCTGGAAAAGCTGGAGTTAGAGTCCGGCGTACCCCTCGCTGAACTCAAGCGTACGCAGCGCGAGATGATCCAGGGCGACATGGATGCCGAGCAGGCCAAGCGCGAGCTGATCGAGGCTAACCTGCGACTCGTCGTCTCCATCGCCAAGAAGTACACCAACCGCGGTCTGCAATTCCTCGATCTGATCCAGGAAGGCAACATCGGCTTGATGAAGGCGGTCGATAAGTTCGAGTACCGTCGTGGCTACAAGTTCTCGACCTATGCCACCTGGTGGATTCGCCAGGCCATTACCCGCGCCATTGCGGATCAGGCCCGAACAATCCGCATCCCGGTGCACATGATCGAGACCATCAACAAGCTGATTCGCACCTCGCGCCAGTTGGTGCAGGAGCTCGGTCGCGAACCTACGTCGGAAGAGATCGCCCGCCGCATGGACATCCCGGTGGCCAAGGTTCGCAAAGTGCTCAAGATCGCACAGGAGCCGATCTCGCTCGAAACCCCGATTGGTGAGGAAGAAGATTCGCACCTGGGCGACTTCATTGAAGATCGCCAGGCCGTATCGCCTTCTGAAGCAGTGATCAGCGTCAACCTCAAGGAGTACACCTCGCAGGTGCTGCGTACCCTGACTCCGCGTGAAGAGCGCGTGATCAAGATGCGCTTCGGCCTCGAAGATGGTTCCGAGCATACCCTGGAAGAAGTGGGCCAGAGCTTCCAGGTAACCCGTGAACGTATCCGGCAGATCGAAGCCAAGGCGCTGCGCAAGCTGCGCCATCCTTCACGCTCCCGCAAACTCAAAGCCTTCGTCGAAGGCGTCCGCGAATAAAACAAAAATGCCTGCTCCTGAGAGGGAGCAGGCATTTTTCGTTGCACCTCGTCCCGCTTCGCATCCCATCACCATCAGTCGATCCACTCAGGAGCAACCCGTGCCCGCGACTCCGCCAGAAGCCACAGAGAAGTTGAAGCATGCCCCCGATGTAGCCGGCGTTCATGACGTGATTCGTCGCCGCTGGAGTCCCCGCGCCTTCTCTGACAAAGAAGTCTCCACGGCCGCGCTCAAGACAATATTTGAAGCCGCCCGCTGGTCCGCATCTTCCTCGAATGAGCAACCGTGGCGGTTTCTCGTGGGCAGGCGAGGCGACGAGACCTACCAGAAAATCTTTAACGCGCTGGTGGAATTCAACCAGTCCTGGGCAAAGAGCGCGCCCGTGCTAGTGCTGTCAGTCGCCAAGAAGACCTTTACCGGCAAGGGCACTCCCAATCGGCACAACCTGCACGACACCGGGGCCGCCACCGCCAACCTAGCCCTGCAGGCCACCGCGGACGGTTTGCACACCCACCCCATGGCGGGCTTTGACCCCGAGCAGCTCAGGGCATCGTTCGCCATTCCATCCGATTACGACATTGGCGCCGTCACCGCCATCGGCTACTTCGGCGATCCGGCGACCTTGCCGGAACACCTGCTCAAGCAGGAAGTCGCTCCCCGCCAGCGCAAACCCCTGGAAGAGTTCGTATTCTCCGACTGGGAGAAGCCGGCACAACTCTAGAGCATGAGAAAGGTACTGCTCTTCGTAAACCCGGTACTTCAACGAACCGCAGCCCGGCGCAGGGATATTGCTCGCGTCGCAAGCGCCTTCCGCGAAGCAGGCGCTGCCGTCGACCTCATGGAAACTGGCGCAAACCGGGCGGCCGGCATGCAGGCCAGCCAGGCGTTAACCGCAGGCTACGATGCATTTGTCGTCTGCGGTGGCGATGGCACTATCTTTGACGTCATCCAGGGAATGGCGGGCTCGAGCATTCCGCTCGGCATCGTTCCCTTCGGTACCGGCAATGTGCTGGCGCAAAACCTGAGCATACCCAACGACCCAGTGGCTGCTGCGCGTTGGCTTCTCCGCAGCCACCCTATGCGCATCCCGTTAGGCAAAATCACCTGTCGCCTTCCGGACGGCCGGCAAAGCTGGCTGTTCGCCATGTCCGCAGGGATGGGCATGCATGCCGCCCTGATGTTCGAAGCCAGGCGTTCCGGCAAAGATGTAACCGGTCGCGCCGCCTACTTCGCCGCCGGCGGCAGGTTGTTACTCAATCATCCAGTGCAGACCTTTGCCGTCGAAATCACCACCACCAGCGGGTCTATCGTCCGCGAACAAGTATGCGAGGCGCTCGCCGTGCGCGTAGCGGAGCTGAACCGTTGGCGAACCGGCGGCGGCTTGACGTTGCCCTTCCTGCGGCTGGCCACGGTGGCCGGCTCTTCCCGCTACCGCTTAGCCCGCGCTGCCTTTGAGGCCCTCTTCCGCGCAGGCGGAGCACGCGAGCAAGCGCCACGGAAAGACGCCGCCGCCACGTATCAGGACGTCCTGCGTGTGGTTTGCAGTCCGATACCTCATCGCGACTACAAGCCGGCGCTCATGGTCCAGGCAGATGGAGAGGTTCTGGGCACCTCCTCCGCCGAAATAGAAATGAGCGATCAAACTCTGCTCATGCTATCCCCCGACAACCCCTCTTAAAACCACAGGAGGGCCACCCACCGATTAGCACTAAAAATTAAACAACGCCTGGAAGTTGAAGTCCCGCACCGCCGAGCCGTGCGAGAAAAATCCGCTCGCCAGCTGCGTCGACTTTCCGAAAAAAGGAGAATTCGTAGTCCCGTTAGGCGGTCCACCCAACGTCCCGTTGGGCGGCGCCAAATTCACCACGTTAAAAATATTGTGGGCAAACGCACTCAGCGTAATGCTGTACCGCCGATCCACGCGATTGTTCTGCCCTCCATTGTTGGGCCCATTCCCGCCCAGCCCCATGCCCGGCATCCCCCGGCCCCCGCGGCCACCACCGCCCGGACCACCGCCCCCATCCATCCGCGCACCCTTGCCCTCTTCCACCCGCGGGCCCACACCAAAGCTCTTGGCCAACCGCATATTCATCGCGAACTGCACTGGCCCGTTCCCGTAGTTGATGGGAATAATATGCGAGCCTGCCGGCGGAGCCGTGCTGACATCGAACGTGCCGTACTTCGTCGTAGCCACATTTGCCGGATTCGAAGCAGAGTCGGCAAACACCGGCCGGTCGTTGAAGAAGGAATCGCCATTCACATCCTGGTTCAGCTGCACATTGAACGGCGCGCCCGAAGAAGCGGAAAGAAAAGGACTGATCCGGAAACCATACGGCGCCGTGTAATTGGCAAACGCGAAAACGCGGTTGCGCACGTCGAAGAATTGCCGCCCGTAATCCTGCATGATGTTGTATTGATTCGACGGATGGTAGCCAGGACCGCCGGTATCGCTGTTCGCCTTGCTGTAGATGTAGAAACCGGTAAAGGTAAGCTTCTGGCCATAACGAACATTCAAATTCAGGAAGATCTGGTTCTCCTTGAACACTGCCAGCGAATCGTATTCATAAATATTGCAGGGCGTGCCCGGCGCGGCGCCGATCGGCTTGGTGGGGCATAAATCAAGGGCCGGCCGGCTGCCATCGGGCAGCGGCGCGTCGATATTCCGTGACAGCAGCTGATGGATGCCGCGGGAATACAGATACGTCGCCGACACACTTACGCTCTTGTTCACCTGGTGCTCAATCCCGGTCCCGGCCTCTGTGGTCGAGGGCGCATGCAAACCAGGCTGCGTGCGATAAAAAGTCGGTAACCCGGCAGACTCTTCTGTACCGCTATCGGGAGGGGTCCCGTTGGGGTTGGACTGGATAGTCTGGACCTGGCCCAGCTGGTCCAGGTTGTAGCGATTTGCGTTGAGCAGCAGGTCAGAGGTGAACCGGTTGTAGAAAATTCCGTAGCCCGCGCGTAACACCGTCCTGGGCTGTTTGCCGCTGCGTCCAAGGCCATACGAAAGTGCAACCCGCGGCGCAAAATCTGCCTTGTTACTGATCTGGTTTTGCGTCTCGAATCTTAGCCCGTAACTGACCGTGAAGTTGGGTCGCGCCTTCCAATCGTCCTCCGCATAAACCCCCAGATCGAGCACGCTGGCGCTCTGCGTCGGTGCACCCGTAGTAATGGAGAACTGGCTCGGCTTGTTCGCCGCATAGCCATTCAAATCGGAGTAAGTAGAAGTACCCTCGAAGTTCGCATTCGAATAATTCGTGTCATGAATGTAGCGCAACCGCCCGCCAAAACGCAGGTAGTGCTTGCTCAGCGACAGGGAAGCATAGTTTTGAAACTCATAACGCGTCTCGGTATCGCGGCTGGTGCCCTGCGGACTGCCGCCACCCTGAAAATTCTGCAGCACATCGATCGCCGGCGCCACCAGCTGCGGCGTCTGGTTGCTCTGATCGCGAACATATTGAAAACGCGTATTGTTCACCAGCTTCGTTCCGTACACCTGGCTATCGCTTAGCTGAATCCTGTTCTCCACCTCACTGGTGTTGTACCCCTGGCTCGGCAGCACAAAACCCCCCACACCGCTGTTGGTCCTGGTGTCCTGGTAGTAGCTATAGCGGGCCGTTAATGTCTGGCTGGGCGTCAACTGGTAGTCGATGCGTGGGCTGATATTCATCCGCGTTTGCGGATAAGGCACCGCCAGGCTGCAGAACGTGCCGACGTTGAGCACAGTGTCATTTTCCGGGCCACAGGTCGCCGGATTGGGCACGTACGGAACATTGGCGGTGACAATGCTGTTGTCCTGAATGTCGCGCCGGTCAAAGCTGAAGAAAAACGAAGCCCTCTTCCCCAACGCCCCGCTCACATTACCGTCGTATTGCAGCGTGTGATAAGGCGGCTGATTCTGTGCAAACGGGTTCGCCGTATTAAAAGCCGACGCGCTGGCATTCAAAAAGATCTGCCCGTGCAGCTTGTCGGTCCCCGGCTTAGTCAATATCTCCACCCGCCCGTAACCCGGCGTATCGTACTGCGCCGAGAATGGATTCTGGTTGATGATGATGGCGCGAATCGCAGACTTGGGTGGCAGCTGGCCGCCGGTAAATCCGTCGATGTAAATCTGCCCGCCACTAGGACCAGCCGACGGACCAGCCAGGGCAGTCAGTTCGTTCGACAACTCATCCGGGTCGTCCGAGAGCGCATCCAGATCCTTGCCCGTGAGCACCACCGCGCTCACATTGCTGTCCGGATCCACGCTCACACCCGGCGTATCCCCAGACACCTGCACCTGTTGTTGCGCCACCTCAATCGAAAGCGAAACGTTCAGGCGCTGCGCCTGCCCCGCCGCAATCCCGATGGGCGGAGACGTGAAGGCTGAGAAGCCCGGCGCTTGTGCCGTCACCGTGTACTGGCCGGCCGGGAGACCCGAAATCACATATTGCCCGGTCGGATCGGAAGTGCCCGTGTGGGTTACCCCGGCAGCGGAGGTCGCCGTCAGGGAAGCCCCCGGAATGACCGCGCCACTCGGGTCGGCCACCTGGCCGCGCAGCGACCCCAGCGCCTTCACCGCCGGCGTTTGCGCTTTGGCATGCGGCGGAGACAATAGGCCTCCACAGGTCAACACAGTCATCAGGCAGAGAGCATGCAATCGCTTCAAAAGATCTCCTCAATGTGTTCAGTGGGAACGAGTTCTGAGACTAACTAACCGGGTGGCGTTATTGCTGTCCTTCTCCGCCGCCGCCCTCACCACCACCGCCGCCCAGATTCCAGGAGGAGGAGAAGGCCTGACCCGCGTTCGTGGAAGCCTGCAGCATGGGCTCAACGCCGGCAACTACCGTGATTGCCGTAGCCGTGCCTGCGGTCTGACCCTCTGTCGCCACCACGATGACCATGTTGCCCTTTTGCAAATCCTTCAACGTAAGCGAGGGGGAACGAGCCAGTATCTGTTGCAAATCAGGACCGGCGCCGTTGCGCGGTGCAGGGCCGGCCGCCGGCCCATTGCCAGAACCAGTCGATGGAGCCGGACCAGCAGGAGAACCAGCAGCACCTTCCGGCCGCTTGCCCCCACCCAGCCGCGCTGCTAGGCGCTGCGCCACGGCAGGGTCAAGCTTCTTCAATTCACTGTCCGGGGTGATCGAAATCACCATCGGCTTCCTGGTTGCCGTGTCATTGATGGTGATCGTCGAAGCCGCCGCGTTTACCGCCTCCACCGGACCTGCCAGATTGCGGAAGCTTCCGCTCACAATCTCTTCTGCCTCGAGCGTCGTGCCATCCGCACTCTTGGTTCCCCGCGCGCGCAGCTGGTCGCCTGGCTTTATCTCCGCAAGCGTGCCCTTGACTGCCTGATCGAATTTGACCGACCCCGGAGCATAGTGACGAATGATCGTAGTCGGCGAGGCATGGATTGTCTCCGTACGGCTACCCAAAGCTCCAATGGAAATGGTCACCGTGCCCGCTGCCGCATCGACCGACTTCACCAACCCACCGGTGCCGTTCTTCTGCCAGTCTTCCCGCTCCCGGGCCTGCTTTTGCGCAATGTCAGCGCCCTTGATGGCAACCAGCATCGTAGCCGCCAGCGTACTGCCGTCCGCGCCTGCCGCACCGCGGGCCATCACCCGGTCGCCGGCCTGCAGGTCCACCAAGCTAAAGGGGCTGGCGCCTGCCAAGGTCTTCTGGCCAGGCTCAATCCGCAACAAACGAGCATTGTCCTCAACCGTCACCAACATGGTGGCGCCGGCGTCGCTCTTCACCGTCACAGTGCTGCCGCTCATCGCCTGAACCGTACCCAGAAAGGTCACAGGCTTCGCCGCGGTAGCCGCGGCATCCTGAGCCACACCGCCCAACGGCAGGAAAGTCAACGGCGCCAGCATTGCTCCGCAGAGCAGCATGCGCGCCATCGTGGTGGGTAGTCTTCTTGCTGCATCCTGCGCTGACACTTCTGGCATCGTTCGCCTCGCTACTGGAACCACTATCAAATTTTTCGCGTTGCCGAAGCCCCGGCCCTGCGGCTTCTCTACTGGCCAGCGCTCACGCCGCCCACCAGGACCCGCGCCGGAGCCTTCACGCTGGTGTTGGGCTGAGTCGTTTTCACCCGAATCGACTGCAATCCCGCCTTCGCCGACGAGGTAAAGGTCAATTCATATTGATTCTGCAGCTTGTGCTGAATATCGGAAAGAAACGGGGCAAAAGAAACCGGGTTGCCGAAACCTTCCAGGTAAACCTGGCCCCCGGTCGCGTCCGAAATCTGCGTCAGGTAGTTTTGTCCGCCATCGGTCGCCATTGCGCTCCGGTCCAATCGCCCGGTTCCCCGGTAATAAATGGAGTAGATAAGCACGCCGGCCTTTTGCGCGTCGCTGGTCGCTGCCTGCACATAAGGGTTCTCGGGATCGAAGCGTCCCCCGGAATAGCGGTCAAGGCCATCGGTCACCATGATCACTTCGCGGCGCACATTGCTATCGCCACCGGGCCAGTGCTTCACCAGATCTGAAATGCAGAAATAAGGGCTTCCGTTTACGCCCACGATGCCCTGGGGCAGGCGAAGCGACTGCGCCGCCTGCGCGTGATCACTGGTGAAGTTTTGTGCCAGGTTCGGCGCTCCGTTGCGCATGTAGCCGATCGCCACCTGGGTGGTCGGAGGCAACGCCATGAGAAACGTTTTGATGTCGTTCAATTGCAGCCCCAGGTTTCCCCGGGAAGAATCGTCCAGCAACACTACCAGTTGCAGTCCAGCGCGCTCGCCGCGCAGCGCATTCCAGCCAGTCAGTTCCTGCAGCTTCCGATTCTCGAAGACGCTCACGCTCTGTCGCGGCACCGTGACCACGCCTTCCGAAGATTTGGAGCTTACGGTGACAATCGCACGGGCCGTCGAGGTCTCCTGCGCGGCCAGGGACCGAACTGCGCCCAGCACGGCCAATGAAACTCCAACCATCATGGCAGTCGAAATGGCAATCGAGCGATGGCGAAAAACGCTGATTTTGCGGGCCCTGCAACTCATTGTCTTCATTGTTCCTTTAGAGGCTGCGAAAAAAACTTTGCTTCGTATCAGGGCAAGACTTTAGTAGTGCCATAACCGCCACCAAACAACTGATGGGTGGCCCATTCAAGCCGCTCTTTGGCTTGAGTGGGGTACATCTACACCCTTAAGATGTGTCCCACTCAAGCAAGCTTGAATGAGACACGCTCAAAGCGGGTTTTTCCGCCGGTTTTTCCCCCCGGCTTCTAATATGACGGTGGCGGGCGGGGAAAGGTTCGACCGGGGCGAAGAAAACTTCGCGATTTTCATGCATCGCACAATGCCCCGAAAATAGCGCTCTGGTATCCTCAAAAGCAACGGGAACAGGTCGTTGGGTCATCCCTGTTACTTTCGTATCTTGTTGATAGATTTGGATCACCCGGTCCGATCTCCTCTTGAAATCGACAAAACAACAGGAGAAATGCTCTGCATGACCGATCTTAAGGTTATGGCTTCCCCGACCGCGCTGCACACCGAGCGTCCGCTCTGCGTTGATCTGGATGGAACCCTGGTCAAGTCGGACACTTTTTTTGATTCGCTCATGGTTCTCGCCCGACGCCACCCCGCCGCTCTTTTCCAGACTCCGGTGTGGGCCCTCAAAGGCAAAGCTCATTTCAAGTCACAAGTGACCTCCATGGTCACGCTCGATGTTGCCCACCTGCCCTACAACCGCCCCCTGTTGGGCTACCTGCAAGATGAGCATGCCGCCGGCCGCAAACTGTACCTGGCCACC
Source organism: uncultured Acidobacteriaceae bacterium (assembly GCA_963834445.1). Taxonomy (GTDB): domain Bacteria; phylum Acidobacteriota; class Terriglobia; order Terriglobales; family Acidobacteriaceae; genus PALSA-350. Next base: position 1,493,403 of record CAWIBU010000003.1, on the reverse strand, counting down.
GGAGCAGACCGGGTGCTGGCTGGCAGAGTTGCCGATCACCTGGGTATTTTTACCGAAGTGATGGCCAGCGATGGAACCGTCAACCTCACCGGCGCCAACAAGCTGCAGCATTTGCAGCAACGGTTTGCCGGCGATGGCTTCGACTACATCGGCAACGCCATGCCCGATCTGCCGCTGCTCCAGGGGGCCGGGAGAGCGATGCTGGCGAATCCTGATTTGCGCTTAAGCAGCGCCTTGAAGAGCCGCAGGGTGACGATCAGCCAGCAGTTCGTCGACCGCTCGAGCCTGCTTAAGGCTTTGACAAAAGCTCTGCGCGTCCATCAGTGGGCCAAGAACCTGCTCGTCTTCCTGCCTTTGTTCCTCGCCCATTCTGTGCATCTCGCGGCCTTATTGGCAGCCACCGCTGCCTTCTTCTGCTTCTGCTTCATCGCTTCGGCAACCTACATTTTCAATGACCTGCTCGATCTGGAGACCGACCGGATTCACCTTAGCAAGCGCAATCGCGCCTTTGCCGCGGGAGATCTTTCAGTCGCCGCCGGGGTCGCCATCTCTCTGCTGCTGGCAACCGTCTCCCTGGTCATGGCGTTCTATCTGCCACGCCGGTTCCTGCTTTTCCTGCTGCTCTACCTGGTAACGACTGTGCTGTATTCCGCCGTGCTGAAGCGCATCGTCCTGGTCGACGTCATCATCCTGTCCGGGCTCTACACCGTACGCATGGTGGCCGGCGCCGCCGCCACCTACACCTTCATCTCACCCTGGCTTGCGGCTTTCTCCATTTTCTTTTTTCTCAGCCTGGCCATGGTCAAGCGCTTCAGCGAGCTCGAGAACCTGCATGAGCGCGGCGTGAACCCTACCAGCGCTCGCGGATATCTGGTGAGTGACATCGAGCAGCTGCGTAGTTTCGGCACTTCGAGCGCCTATGCCTCGATCGTGATCTTCGCGCTCTACATCAACGGCCACGACGTCGCCGCGCTCTATCACCACCCGGGCCGCATGTGGCTGGTGACGCCGCTGCTCATTCTCTGGGTGAGCCGCGTTTGGCTGCTGGCCTCGCGGGGCGAGCTGCATGAAGATCCGGTCGTGTTCGCGCTGACCGACCGCATGAGCCTGCTGCTCGGTCTGGGGGTCTTGCTCATCGCCTGGTCTGCGCTTTAGAGTGCTCTTTTAGCTGAGGAAATTATTTTTTTTGCGTGCGGCTTAAGAGGTATTGTTTTCCGCGACCCTAGAAATTCCACTGTGACTCTGCCCAAGAAAGATTATTGACCTTTATGTCTCCTCGCCAGGACCGGCCACCGTTCGAATCCTGGGGGCGCTATCCCAGCCTCCCCTCAGAACTCCATCCTCTTTTCTGGAAAGAGGACTTCCCCCCCGCCACACCGCCGGTCGCAAAAATGCTGGCGGTGGGCATGGGACGCAGTTACGGCGACGTTTGCCTGCTGCAAAATGGAACCCTGCTGCAAACGCCGAACCTTAACCGCATGATCTCGTTCGACACCGAGACCGGCCTGCTTCGCTGCGAGGCCGGCGTCACCCTGGCGGAAATCCTCGACTTTGCTGTACCCCGCGGCTGGTTCCTGCCCGTGAGCCCGGGCACAAAATACGTAACCGTGGGTGGCGCCATTGCCAACGACATCCACGGCAAAAACCACCACGTTGCCGGAACCTTCGGCCTCCACGTACCCTGCTTCGAATTAGTCCGGTCCGACGGCACCCAGTTGGTCTGCAGTCCAACCCAAAATGTCGAGTGGTACTGCGCCACGATCGGCGGTATGGGCTTGACCGGCCTCATCACCTGGGCCGAGATACAAATGCGGCCGATCGTTTCCCGGCGTATCCGTTGTCACTCCACCAAGTTCGTGGGCCTGGAAGAGTTCGTGGCGCTTTCGCGCGCCAGCACCCAGGAATACTCCGTAGCCTGGATCGATTGCGTCGCCCAGGGCCGTAACTTTGCCCGTGGCATTTTCATGCAGGGGGAGCACGACGAGAACCCTGGCCCCCTGACCCCTCTGGCCAAAGCGAACCTGGTGCTTCCTTTCGATATGCCCGCCTTCGCACTGAACCGTTCGTCCGTAGGCGCCTTCAACACACTTTACTACCACAAGCAACTGAGCAAAGAGCACACCGCGTTGATTGACTACGAGCCATTCTTCTACCCTCTGGACCGAATCCTGCAGTGGAACCGGCTCTACGGCACGGACGGCCTGCTCCAGTTCCAATGTGTCTTGCCGTGGGAGAGCGATCCTATGGGCATGATCCAGGTGCTCAAAGCCATCACCGCCTCGGGGCTGGCCTCGTTCCTGGCCGTCATCAAGGTCTTTGGCGACATCGAGTCTCCGGGCATGATGTCTTTCCCCATGCCGGGCATCACCCTGGCTCTCGATTTCCCTATCCGTAAAGAAGTGAGCTTCGACTTGCTCGACAGACTAGCCGACATCACTGCCGAGGTCGGTGGCCGCATGTATCCGGCCAAGGATGCGTGCATGAGCGCTGCTCATTTCCAGCAGTTTTATCCGCAATGGCAGCATTTTGCAGCGTACATTGATCCCTCGTTCAGCTCCAGCTTCTGGCAGCGGGTTGCTGGCCTTGACTAAGCGTGAGCCTGGTTTCCCCACAACGGTGCTGGTCTTAGGCGCTACCTCGAGCATCGCCATCGCCACCATGCGCCAGTTAGCCGCGCCCAATCGGCGCTTCATGCTGGTAGGCCGCAACAGCAACCGGCTCACCGCGGTCGCCCAGGATCTATTGGCTCGTGGCGCGCAAGCAGTGGATACCTGGGTTATGGATCTGGATGACACCACCGGCCACTCTGAGATGCTGGGTATCGCACAGCAGCGGCTGGGCAAGATCGATCTCGCCCTGATCGCGCACGGCGTGCTGGGCGACCAGCAAGCCGCCGAAGCGGATTTCGAGACCGCAGCCGCCATTCTGCACACCAATTTCATCTCAACGGTGTCTTTGCTCACCTGGCTGGGAAACTCCTTCCAGGCGCAGCGTGGGGGCACCCTGGCGGTGATCTCGTCGGTAGCAGGAGACCGCGGCCGCAAGAGTAACTATGTCTATGGCGCTTCCAAGGGCGCGCTCAACATCTTTCTCGACGGCCTGCGCAACCGCATCGATCGCGACGGGGTACAGGTGTTGACCATCAAGCCCGGCTTTGTGGCCACGCCGATGACCGCCCACGTACCGAAGAACGCGCTCTTTGCCTCGCCCGAACAGGTGGCCAAAGGCATATTAAACGCAGTCGATCAGCGACGCGACGTCGTTTACGTCCCCTGGTTCTGGTCTTTGATCATGCTGCTGGTGTGCGCCATTCCCGGCTCCCGCTTCAAGAAGATGAATATGTAACCGTAGAGAGAATCTGCTCTACAACTAACGTGACTAGCGACACCCTCGCTCCCAGGCAATACAATCGTGCCACATTAACTGCGGCAATAACGATTACCTTGTCTGGGAGTGTGGCTTGAAACGATTTCTCTGCCTCGTCGCTCTGTTCATCCCCGTGTGTCTGTCATCCAACGCCGCTCCAATCAAGTACCAGCCGATAGTGACCCTCTCGACCGGCACAATCTCTCCGTTGCGTTTTGCAGTTGGAGACTTCAACGGCGATGGGAAACCTGACCTCGCGGTGCCGGATTCCACGGGCACAGCCATTTCAATCTATCTAAACCAGGGGGGGAGAAGCTTCACAGCTCCCGTGGTGACAACGCTCTCGATCAGCAACACTTTGGCCGCGATCGTATCCGGCGATTTCAATGGTGACGGTAAGGCTGATCTCGCCGTCGCTACTCTCTCCGGTAACCAGGACGTCATTGTGCTATTGGGGAATGGCGACGGAACCTTTGCCGTTCAGCCCCCAATTCCAGGTTCCTTTGGCTTCTTAAGTGGCAAAGTCGCTGACTTCAACGGCGACGGTCACCCGGATCTATTCCTCGGTGGAAATGGGATGCCCTACCTGTTCCTGGGTAAGGGTGACGGAACCTTCTCGCAAGGAACGATTCCGCAGGGTTCTTTTCCAGGAGGCGCGTATTTCGGCATTTCCGCCGGCGACTTTAATGGAGACAAAAAGATCGACGGTATCGCCACCAACCTCGGAGATCCTGGAACTTCCCTTGGCGCAATTGTCTTCTTTCCCGGCGACGGGAGCGGTTCCCTGGGTGCTTCCGTCGCTTCTCAACCCGCTCTGTTTCAGAATCCGCAATCCATTGACGTAGCTGACCTCAATCACGATGGCAAACTTGACTTGTTAGTTTCGGGGAACGGCGCCGCCGCTGGAATCCTCGGAAACGGGGATGGCACTTTCCAGATCGCAGATAGCCAATTAGTCCCGATTTATGCGGAGAACTATAACCCGAACGCGCCAGGACCGGACCAGGTGCTGATAATTGCGGCGGATTTAAACCAGGATGGTAGCCCGGATGCTGTTGTCTTGGACGGCACCACGGGTCTGCTCTCGCTTTCGCTCAATGATGGTACGGGAGCATTTCCTCCCACCCTTAATACGCCGTACACCTATCAACTTACAGCTGATTCATACGCCGTGGCCACGGCCGATTTTAATGGTGACGGCCTGCCGGACATCGCCGTATCCAATGCAACCGCTAAGACCATATCGCTCCTTCTATCAGTAAAGAGCCTCACCACTCCCACGGTAAGCCTCACCGGTTCCGGCGGCAGCGTCCTGGTGGGAACGGCCCTGACGTTTAAGGCGGCGATCACCGGCGGAACCCCAACTGCAACCGGCACGGTCTCACTGCTGGATGGCGGCACGCAGATCGGGCAACAAACCCTGGATACCTCTGCTGCCGCTACGTTCGATGTGTCTAACTTGAGTGTCGGTGTGCACACGCTCACGTTGAGTTATTCCGGGGATACCAATTACGCGCCGGCAACTTCGGCTTCGTTCTCCCAATCGGTTACGGACTTTCAACTGGCGCTGACGACTGCATCCCAGACCGTCACGGCTGGTTCCACGGCGAGTTACCCGCTCACCGTGACTCCCCAGGCGGGCTTCACCGGAAGTGTGACGTTTACCTGCTCCGGTTTGCCCACCCTCTCGACCTGTACGGCGCCTGCGCTAACGGTAGGCGCCACAACAGCAACTGAGACGGTAACGATCAGCACCACGGCCAGCACCACGGCGCTAAACAGAAGGCCTGAAGGAATGACCTATGCCTGCATGCTGCTCGGCTGTCTTTCGCTGTGCGGCCTGGCAAAAAGTAATCGCAAGACTGCAAAGCGCTTCTTCCTGCTGCTTCCAATCTTCTGTGCTCTTGCTTTTGGGCCAATCGCCTGCGGAGGCGGATCGAAGCAAACCATCCCCGGAACGCCGGCTGGAACCTCCAGCTTCACCATCACGGCAACCACAACGCAAGGTGGCGTCACGGTGACCCACAACTCAACGGGAACACTGATCGTTCAGTAGCTTCGTTGCAAATTCGGTAGAACAGCAGGTCCCTCCATCTAATAGCAATTCTTGAGGGCGACCGTCACCCTCCCCCTTGTCATCCCGAGGAGCTGACTGGCCTGGTGGCAAGTTAAGGGAGGAATGAACGCGGAGAGCGCTTGCTTTTAAGCCGTCCCTCAAGCAAATCTTTAAGCCCGTCCCCCAAACAAATTTGTCATCCCGACCGTAGCGGACCCGAATTCCTGTTTCGCCATGTCAGACAGATCCACGTGTGCGGCTTTCATTAAGGAAAGCCGCATGAAGTTTGCCAGCGCCACCAACCTCGACAGGAATTCGGGGTAGCGAAGTGGAGGGATCTGCGGTGCGCCTTTCCCCCAAACCAAGGCCCTCCAAGTGAGCTCACAAATCCGGCCCCAGCCATTTTGTTCATTAGGAGCAACGCCGAGGGATCTGCGGTGCGCCTATCCTCCAAGCAAAGGCCCCTACGAGTGAGCTCGCAAATCCGGCCCCAGCCATTTTGTTTATTAGCAGCGAAGCCGAGGGATATGCGGTGCGCCCATACCCCCGAACACAACCCAAGCCCCTACAAACCAACCAAACCCCGAAACACCATCGCTGCTGAGTTCATGCAGTAGCGCAAACCCGTCGGCGGCGGTCCGTCGTTAAACACATGCCCCAGGTGAGCATCACAACGCTTACACGCCACCGCGGTCCGCTCCCCAAAGCTGTTATCTTCCATCTCCACAATATTTTCCCGGGCAATCGGCTGCCAGAAGCTGGGCCAGCCCGTCCCGGAATCAAACTTCGTGTCGGAAGAAAACAACGCCGTATCGCAGCACACGCAACGATAAATTCCACGCTGATGCAGGTTCCAGGAGGAACCCGTGTACGCCATCTCCGTATCCGCTCGGCGTGCGATATCAAAAGCATTGGCAGAAAGCTGGCGCCGCCAGGCCGCCTCGCTCTTGATGATCTTGGGCACACGAACCGTCCCCGTAGCCACGCCGGCCGCAGAAAACTCGGCAATCTCGACGTCAGGAATGGGGCCGGCCGGCAACGAGCTGGGGACCGGAGGCGTAGGCCGCAAAGACCAGGCAGCGACCGCAGCCACCGCCACTCCCCCGCTGACCAGAAATGCGCGCCGCGTCACCTTTTGCTGCGAGGCATCTTGAACAAGGTCTGATTCGAACACAGGCTCACCACCCCATTGGACGCACAACCAGCCAGAGGGGTTACAACCTCGTTTAAGCGTCCAGCTGCCGGGTCACCAGTTCATTCAGCAGCGCCGGGTTAGCCTGTCCCTTGGACAAGCGCATCACCTGCCCCACGAAAAACGCAGCCACCGTCTTCTTGCCCGCCCGATACTGCTCCAGCTGTTTGGGGTTAGCCGCCATCACTTCCTGTATCAACTTTTCCAGGGCCGCAGGATCACTGATCTGCTTCGGCTTCTCGCGCTCATACACCACGCCGAAGTCTTCGCCCTTCTCAAAAGCAGTGTCAAACAGTCCCTTGAGCTGCTTGCTTGAAAGCTCGCCCGTCTCTGCCAGGTCCGCAGCCTGCACCAGGCCCTGCAACGAAATCGGGGACTGCTCCAGATCCAACCCCTTGGCCTTCAGCCGCCCCATCAACTCGCTTTGGATCAGGTTGGCAACCCGCCGCGGGCTACGTGACTGCCGCGCCGCCGTCTCAAACTGATCCGCAAATTCGCGCGTCGCCGTCAGCGTCTGCGCATCCTGCACGGTCAAATCGTACTCGGCGATCATGCGCTTACGGCGCGCCTCCGGCAGCTCCGGCATGCGTTCCACCAGCATCGCCTTCCATTCTCCCGAAACCAAGAGCGGCGGCAAATCCGGCTCCGGAAAATACCGGTAGTCGTGCGCCTGCTCCTTTGACCGCATGGAGTAAGTGCGGCCCTCGCCGGCATTCCAAAGCCGGGTCTCCTGAGCTACTCGACCCCCGCTCTCAATCAGCTCCACCTGGCGCTCGATCTCATACTCCAACGCCGAGCGGATAAAGCGGAAGCTGTTCACATTCTTGACTTCAGCCTTGGTGCCAAACTTCTCCTGCCCACGTGGCCGCACGCTCACATTAGCGTCGCAGCGCAGCGACCCCTCCTCCATGTTGCAGTCGCTCACCCCGGTATAGAGCAGAATCTCTTTGAGCCGGGTCAGGTACTCATAAGCCTCATCGGGCGTACGCAGGTCGGGCTCGCTCACAATCTCAATCAGCGGCGTCCCGCACCGGTTGAGATCCACATAGGTCTTGGACGCAGACTCGGGGAATCCGTCGTGCATGCTCTTGCCCGCGTCTTCCTCCATATGCAGTCGCGTAATCCCGATGCGCTTGGTCACATTCTGCCCAGAACCATCAAGCGCCGGCACATCGATCCACCCGTGTTCCGCCAGCGGCTTGTCGAACTGCGAGATCTGGTAGCCCTTGGGCAGATCGGGGTAAAAGTAGTTCTTGCGCGCGAATACCGAGTGCTCACGAACTTCGCAGTTAATCGCCGTCGCCGCCAGCACGGCGAACTCCACCGCGCGTTTGTTCAACACCGGCAGCGCGCCAGGCAGCCCCAGACATGACGGACAAATGTGAGTATTCGGCTCACCGCCAAAGCGATTCGCGCAACCGCAAAAAGCCTTGGTGTTGGTCAACAGCTGTACGTGGACCTCAAGCCCGATCACAGGCTCGTACTTGCTCAGCATTTCACTCGTCGCAGGAACCGTCATCTCACTCAATTCTAGCAATGGCAGCCACCCAAACGGCGCCGCGTTGCTCAATCCGTCCGCCCCGGCACCCGCTTCGAATACCCGGGCCCAAAGCAAAAAGGGGAGTAATATTTTGAGGCAACCAGTCTGCCCGGAGAATCCCCAACAGTGATCGACATCCGTCAGGAAGTAACTGCGGTGATTGAGGCCACGGTTCTGGTCGTGGCCACCCTCTTTCCCATCGTCAACCCGTTGGGCAGTGCCGCGATCTTTGTCAATATGGTCGGGCCGGTCGCGTCCAGTACCCAACGCCTGCTCTCACAAAAAATCGCGATCTATAGTTTCTTTCTACTACTTTGTTCTCTGCTATGGGGCGTACACGTACTTACCTTCTTCGGCATCGCAATCTACGCAGTACAAATCGGCGGCGGCCTGGTTGTGGCCGCAACCGGATGGTCTCTCCTGAACCAGGACACCGGACGAGCAAAAACGGAAGCGACCGCGGATGATCAGATCCTCGAAAACGCATTCTATCCCTTTACCTTGCCCATCACCGTGGGCCCGGGCTCTATCTCGGTTGCCATTACCCTCGGAGCCCATTTGCCACCCGAGCTGCATGAGTCTTCTCTCTTTTCCCCCAGGGTACTAATCGCTGCCATCAGTGGCATCACTCTGATCTGTCTCATCATCTACGTTTGCTATCTCTACGCCCGCAAAGCTGAGCAATTGCTTGGCCGATCAGGCACATCAATGGTGATGCGCCTCTCCTCGTTCATCCTACTCTGCATCGGCGTACAAATTATCTCCACTGGCCTCAAGGCATATTTTGAAACAATAGGTAAATTCTAAGTAGCCTTGTGTAGAAATTACGAGTGCAACCCACGCACGAAACCACGCGCTCCCTTATCAGAACTCGCCGGGCAACATCACTTGTAACCAACCTCGCGTATCGTTAATCGAAGCAACGACCAAAGTAAGGAGTCATCCCATGCCGCTGCCAACAGACGAAAAGTTACTCGCCCTTAGTCAGGAACTGCTGCAAAAGTTCGACGCTATCTTCGGGCTGCACCCGGGCTTTCGACCGGCCCACGCGAAAGGCATAATGCTCGATGGAACCTTCACTCCATCACCAGAAGCAGCCACCCTCAGCAAAGCACCCCACTTCAACCGGCCCACGACCCCGGTCTCGGTGCGCTTCTCTAACTCCACCGGTATCCCCCTGATCCCGGACAATGATCCGAACGCTGACCCGCGCGGCTGCGCCATTCGCTTCCATCTTGCCGACCGCGTGCACACCGACATCATCAGCCATTCGGCCAACGCTTTTCCGGTAAGAACCGGGCAGGATTTTCTCGAGTTCCTGACCGCCCTCGCCAGCACCGACATGGCGCATTTTTCCGGCTCGCCCCTGGAAAAATACCTCGGCGCCCACCCATCGGCACTTGCCTTTGTACAACTGCCGAAGCCGGCGCCCTCCAGTTTCGCGCGTGAAAGCTACTATGGTCTGAACGCCATGCGCTTCATCAACAAGGCTGGCATGAGCCGCTACGGCCGCTATCGGATCCTTCCAGAAGAAGGAAATGACCCGCTGGACGCGGCCACAGCGGCCGCCAAAGGACCAAACTACCTCTTCGAGGAACTGGAGGAGCGCATGGTCCGCGAGATTATCAAATTCCGCCTGATCGTCCAGTTGGCCGAGGCCGGCGACACGGTGGATGATGTCACCGTTCACTGGCCCGATGACCGAAAGCTGCTTGAGGTAGGCCGCTTCGCCTTCACAGCGCCGGTAATCGACGAGGCCCATGAGCAAAAGCAAACCATTTTTGACCCCATCCCGCGCGTGGATGGCATTGAGCCCTCCGATGACCCGCTGCTCGAACTGCGGGCCGCGGTATACCTGATGAGCGGGCGCCGCCGGCGCGCCGGCCCCGAATAATTTCCGGAACCAGTCGCCGAGACAATCCGTATCTGGTGTAGTGCGTCACTCATAAAGCCGTTTGTCCTGCCCACTTTGTCCTAATCACAAAGGGTGGGTGGCCCATTCAAGCCTTGTGTTGGCTTGAGTGGGATGAAACAAGGCAGGGTTAACGGCTTTATCCGTGACGCGTTACACAAGCTCTGCAGGAGAGCTGGATGCAGATTGTCACAGATATCCGTTACGCATTGCGCCAATTCGCCAAGGCGCCAGGATTCACCGCGACCGCCATCATCACGCTGGCGCTGGGCATCGGGGCCACCACAGCGATTTTCACGCTCGTCTATGCCGTACTGCTCAAGTCGCTGCCGGTCGTGAACCCGGAAGATTTGTATCGCGTCGGCAACGAAGAGAACTGCTGCGTTAATGGCGGCATGCAGGATAACTGGAGTCTCTTCTCCTACGAGCAATACAAACAATTTCGCGACCAGACCAGGGGCTTTGCCGAGCTCGCTGCCTTTCAAGCCGGCGGCACCATGATCGGTGTTCGCCGCGTCGGCAGCAATAAGGCATCGCAACCCTACAACAGCGAATACGTCTCCGGCAATTACTTCGCGACCTTTGGCATCTCTCCTTATTTCGGACGCACCATCACCCCGGCTGACGACAAAAAAGGCGCGCCCGCCGTCGCCATGATGAGCTTCAGAACGTGGCAGGAAAAGTTTGGTGCGGATCGGTCGGTGATCGGCTCGGGCTTTGTCGTCAACGGGCAGCCCTTCACCGTGATCGGGATCACGCCACCAGGATTTTTCGGTGACCGCGTGCAAAGCACGCCTCCGTCTTTCTTTATTCCCCTCAACGATGAACCTTTGCTGGCTCCAACCGGCACCCTGCTGGAAGAGACTTCTCTCGATTGGCTGGATCTGATCGGCCGCATCACCCCCGGCGCCAACACGCAAACCATGGAAGCGCAGATGCAATTGCTACTGCGACAATTCCTCCTGAGCCCCTTGAGCAAGGTCGATGAGCGCGATAAGCCACTAATCGCCAGGCAGACCCTCCACTTCTCCCACGGCGGCAACGGCGTGCAGATGATGCGCGATCAATACAAAGACGGCCTGCACCTGCTGATGTGGGTCTCGGGCTTCGTGTTGCTCATCGCCTGCGCCAATCTTGCCAATCTCATGCTGGTGCGCGCCACCGCTCGCCAGCAGCTGACAGCGGTACGCACTGCCCTGGGTGCGCCGCGCATGACCATGGTGCGGCAAACGCTCACCGAGAGCATCGTGCTCGCGGTGATGGGCGGCATCGCCGGCATCGCGGTCGCGTTCGCCGGCACCCGGGTCATCCTGTTTCTGGCCTTTCAGAAAGACCCGGTCCCTATCCCAGCGTCGCCTTCGCTGCCGGTACTCGCGTTTGCCTTCGCGGTCTCTCTGCTGACCGGCATCCTCTTTGGCGTTGGCCCGGCCTGGCTGACTTCGAAAGCAAACCCCGTCGACGCACTGCGTGGCGCCAACCGTTCCACGGCCAATCATGGTGGTTTGGGGCAGAAATCTCTTGTCGTGATGCAGGCAGCACTCTCCCTGGTCCTGCTATGCGCCGCTGGACTGTTGACCAGGAGTTTGAGCAATATGCAGCACCAGGACTTCGGCTTCGTCACCGACCATCGTTCGATCCTGCACATCGACCCGCAGATGGCCGGCTACAAGCCGGCGCAACTTGAAGCGCTGTACGATCAGTTGCGCAGCAATCTGACCGCGATCCCGGGCGTCAAACAAGTAAGCTTCTCCGTCTACAGTCCCATGGAGGGCGATAACTGGGGCGAGGGCGTCTACATCGAAGGTGAGCCGCCGCCCGCCGCCGGTACCCGCGACCACGGTGCCTCCTGGTTGCGTGCCAGCCCCCATTACTTCGAGACCATCGGAACAAGAATCGTCGAAGGCCGCGCCAACGACGAACACGACACAGCCACCACACGCAACATAGCGGTCGTCAACAAATTCTTCGAGAAGAAATACTTCAAAGACGGCCACGCCCTCGGCAAGCACTTCAGCGACGATGTAAAGCACCCGGGATATTTTGAAATCGTAGGCGTCACCGAAGACACGCATTATTGGGGGCCTTCCGAGCCCATGCGCCCGATGTACTTTCTCGCGCAAGGGCAACGGGTACACAGCGGCGAGCCACGCTATGAGCAGTTCCAGGACCGCTCGCAATATCTAAATGCGATCGAAATTGAAACCGCGGGCAATCTACCCGGGCTTGAAATGCAGGTGCGTCGCGCCATTGTCCAGGTGAACCCCGATCTCGCCATCATCAATTACGGAAGCTTCGCCGATCAGGTCAAGGCAAACTTTACCCAGCAAGCCATGATTGCCAAATTAACTTCCTTCTTCGGCATCCTGGCGCTGGCCCTTGCCTCGATCGGACTCTACGGGGTGACTGCCTATTCGGTAGAGCGCCGAACCAGCGAGATTGGCATCCGCATGGCTCTCGGCGCCGATCGCATGAACGTGGTGCGCCTGGTCCTCCGCGGCGCTTTCCTGCAGGTAGGTATCGGCTTAGCCATCGGCATCCCGATAGCCATCCTGGGCGGCCGCGCGATGGCGAGCCAGCTATTTGGGGTCAAGCCTTATGATCCCCTGATCTTGTCGAGCACGCTTCTGGTGCTGTGCACGGCCGCCTTTCTCGCCGCACTTTTGCCGGCGCGCATCGCCGCCAGTCTCGAGCCCATGCAAGCACTCAGAACCGAGTAATCCCCGCACGGCAAGTCCGAAAACAAACCACGCATGCCGCCAGATTTCGTATTCTTCGCCATTTGCCACTGTAGTTGTGACTGAGCGGCGGCCTCGCGACGCGGGCCGCCCCCATTTCACCAGTACCTTCGTGTACACCTAAGTGCTTCGCCTCGCTCTTACCCCTTCATCGCCAGCGTTTATGGGCCTTCCAACGCCTGGCAGGTACGCACGACCCTCTGGCAAACGTGGCAAACAGGGGGGTTATCAATAGGCCACAGTGCTCCTATTACCTTCGCGTCAGATAGCTTCCTCCGAAGTAAGGGTGTCTGAGAACAATACAATTGCCATCCCCCGTCCGGTCCGGCAATCTACCACTTAAGCAGTAGTCGTACAACTTAAGCAGCAGTCATACAACTTAAGTCGTAACCCAAATTTCGCTATTCGACCCCGAGGAGGGTTTATGAAAAATTTTGCCATCGCCTTGATTCTCTGCCTGAGTGCCGCCAATGGTTTCTCCCAGTGCAAAACAACCCGTGTCAGCGCCCACAAAGAAATGCAGATGGCCTCCTCTGTAATCGTGGGTACGGTGACGGCGGCACAACCAGTACCGGAGGCCTGGGATTTCCTGGACGGCGTTAACTACACGGTCCGCGTCGACTCCAAGATCCACGGCAAACTTCGCCCCAACACCGAAGTGACGGTGTTCAGCGAGAACAGCCCGCGCTTCTTCGCGATGTATGTGGGTCAGCAGTACGTACTGTATCTGCAGCCCCAGTACGGCCGCATCCAGGTCGACAACTGTGGCAATTCGCACGCGCTTGATGAGTCAGCGCCGACCACGGCCAGCACCAAGCTGCCCAAGCAGACAGCTGCCAGAGGCTTCTAACTTGTAGTACTGCTCATCTGCCTTGAAGAGGGGGTACCGCGCCAGCGGTACCCCTTTCTCTTTCCCGTTTCCCCCCAAACTGATTTGTCATCCCGAACCGGAGCGCAGCGCAGCGGAGGGATCTGCGGTGCGCCACAACAGCTAACAAAAACCCACAAGTGAGTTCGCGAACCGGAGCCCAAACGTCTTGTTCTCGGGCTGAAGCTATCTGTGGTTCGCGATCGCATGTGGCGACAATCCGCTGGCCAAGGTTTGCCAGTTCACTTGAACGGCATTCGTTTGAGGTAAGGGGGGCACCGCAGATCCCTCCGCTACGCTGCGCTACGGTCGGGATCACAAATTTGCTTGAGGGACGGGATGACAAATTAGCTTGAAGGTCGGCATGACTGCACTTCGATGAATTGCTTGTTATCCATAAGTGCGACGCCAGAGCGGCCCCGAGCGCTAATCTGGACAAGACCGACTTTCAACCGTCCCTAACGGCACTTTACACGCTAAGCACAGTGCGGCACGGCTCAAGCCGTGCCGCTACGCCGCACCACTGCAACCTATTGCAGCAACGTCCCGTTCTCCGGTTCGATTTTGGCTTCTTCCGGCGGAATGACCACCGCCGCCGCCACCTTGTCTTCGTCCTCAAGATTCAGCAAACGAACACCCTGTGTCGACCGGCCGGCGGCGCGAATCGTCTTGGTGTCAATCCGGATGATCTTGCCGTACTGACTGATCACCATCAGCTCCGAGGTTTCGTCGACCAGCAGGATCGCGCTCACTTTGCCATTGCGGGCAGTCGTCTTCACGTTGATCACCCCTCGGCCGCCGCGCGTCTGCAGCCGATATTCATCAACGTCTGTGCGTTTGCCGTAGCCCTGCTCGGTGATCGAAAGAATCAACGAAGGCGATTGCTCGCCAGTCCCATTCTTCTTCCGCTCCAGGGGCGTGGCGGCCAGGCCCACCAGGTAATCGGACTTCATGAGGTCGATGCCGCGGACGCCATAAGCGGGCCGTCCCATCGAACGCACATCGTTCTCGCCAAAACGAATGGCCATGCCCGCGTGCGTCGCCAGGAAGATGATCTGATTGCCGTCGGTGCTGCAGGCGCCAATCAATTCGTCATCGTCGTCGATGCCGATGGCGATAATGCCGCGCGCCATCACATTCGAAAAGTCCTTGAGCGGCGTCTTCTTGACGGTGCCCTTACGGGTCGCAAAAAAGATGAACTTGCCATCCTCTTCCAGATTGCGCACCGGCAGAATGGTGCGCACATTCTCGCCCGGCTGCAGATTGAGCAAACTAGCCATCGACTTGCCTTTGCCGGCAGCGCCGATATCGGGTATCTCGTAAACCTTGAGCCAGTACACGCGGCCAGTGTTGGTGAAGCAAAGTAGGTACGCATGCGTGGAATCAACGATGAGCTGCGAGACGAAATCTTCTTCCCGCGTCTTCATCCCCAACCGCCCAGTACCCCCGCGGCGCTGCTGACGGTAGATAGAGATGGGCGTCCGCTTGAGATAACCCGTATGAGAAACAGTGATGGCGACCTGTTCGTCCGCGATCAGATCTTCCAGCTGCAATTCTGCGGTCTCGTCGAGAATCTGGGTACGCCGTTCGTCCCCGAACTCCTTACGCACCGCTTCCAGCTCTTTGACAATGAGCGCGCGCAGTTTCGGTTCCGAAGCCAGAATGGCTTCGTACTCCGCAATGCGCTCGCGCACATCGACCAGTTCCTTGATGATTTCGTCCGTCGAAAGCTGGGTTAGGCGATACAGCTGCAATTCGAGGATGGCGTCGATCTGGCGATAGCTCAGGCCGGGCTCACGCTCGGGCCCGGTCACGATGCCGGTGTCGAGCTTGAAGACAATATCCTTCGAAAGCGAGAAACGGCGCAGGTTTTCCCGTGCTTCCGCGCGCGATCCCGAACCACGAATGATGCGGATCACCTGGTCGATATTGTCCAGCGCGATCTTGTAGCCTTCGAGAATGTGTTCCCGTTCGCGCGCCTTCTTGAGCAGAAAAGAGGTGCGGCGGCGAACCACATCCACGCGATGGCTGATAAAGTGGCGAATCGCATCGTGCAGGGCAAGCTCGCGCGGTTGGCCATTGACCACCGCGAGAAAAATCATCGAGAAGCTTTCCTGCATCTGGGTGTGCTTGTAGAGCTGGTTCAAAACAATCTGCGCTTCGGCGCCCCGCTTCAGGCCGATCACAATCCGCATGCCATCGCGGTCGCTCTCATCGCGAAAGTCGTCTTCTGCAATGTCGGTGATTACTTTTTCATTCACCAGTTCAGCAATGCGCTCAATCAGCTTCGACTTATTAACCTGGTAAGGAATCTCGGTAACGATGATCGCCTGGCGGTTGTTCTTGAGCTGCTCGATAGCCGCCTTGGCGCGCATCAAAAAGCGCCCGCGACCGGTCGTGTAAGCCTGCGCAATGCCGCCCCGGCCGTAGATGAAACCGCCGGTAGGGAAGTCAGGGCCCTGCACATGCTTCAACACTTCAGCCAGGCCAGCCTGGGGATTCTTGACCAGCTCAATAGTGGCGCTGATCACCTCGGTGAGGTTATGCGGCGGAATGTTGGTCGCCATCCCGACCGCGATGCCGTTCGAGCCATTCACGATCAGGTTAGGAAAGCGCGTCGGCAGCACCGTCGGTTCCATCGTGCTCTCGTCGTAGTTGGGAACAAAGTCAACCGTGTCCTGATCGATATCCGCCAGCATCTGCCCGGCGATACGCGTCATGCGGCACTCGGTGTAACGCATGGCCGCCGGCGGGTCGCCATCGACCGAGCCGAAGTTTCCCTGACCATCGATCATGGGGTAGCGCATGCTGAAGGGCTGCGCGAGTCGCACCATGGTGTCGTAGATAGCTGAGTCGCCATGGGGGTGATATACACCCATGGCCTGACCAACCACCTTGGCGCACTTGGCGTACTTCTTGTTGTGTTCCAGGCCCATGCCATGCAGCGTGTAAAGAATCCTGCGATGCACTGGCTTGAAGCCGTCGCGAATATCGGGCAGCGCTCGCCCGATGATGACCGACATGGAGTAGTCGAGATAAGAGCGCTTCATCTCCTCTTCAATGTTGATGGGGATGAGGCGCGTTCCGGGCCCGTCTGGCGGGTTGCCGTCGCTGCCGTTGGGACCTAGCGGAAGGAGAGGATTCTGATCGTCTGCCATAAGAGGGTGCGCCTTGGACGGGGATGAGCGGCGAGGAAAACGTTTGCGAATATGCGCAAAATCTGCGTCGTAGGGCTAATTCAAATGATACGTCTTTAAGGGCCGTCCAGCAAGGCGGGGAGGCAACTCTAAGTCTTTTTTTTTGAATAATTTGGGAACCGTAGATCAGGCCCCCCGGAAGCTCTGGAAAACGGCGCCTCAGGGCAGCGAAAAAAGGCTCAACGCGACCTCGAGAACGAGTAGCGCGCCGGCCACCCCCACAAAAACGCGCCGATACCTGGTTTCCAGAAAATCGGCAAACACGCCGGCGATGAAGGTAAACAGAAACGGCAGTGCCCAAAGCGTAGGCTCGCTTGAAATACCCGGCGTCACCAGGGTGAAGAAAAGCAACGCCAGCAACAGGGGCACGGTATTCCCGAAATAACGCGAGCGGCGCGTTGGCAGGTAAAGCACCAGCGCGACCACGGCGGTCAGCGCGACCGCGGCATTAGGCAGGCTCAGCAGCCAGTGCTGGGCGGGCGCCAGAGAAAACCAGATGCGCCCCGCGCCGCTGCGAAAAAAGTAGGTGAAGGCGTCGGGGCTAAAGTCATACGAAGCGAACACCAGCAGCAAGGCGCCGATGGTTGCCGCCATCATAATGGGCGCGATGTAGGCACGGCGTCCCACCGCCAGGTAGGCCATGAAGACAAGCGACAGAAGCAGTGCGAGCAGGAATGCGGCGACGTGCGAGGTCGCGATAAACGCCAGGGTCAACGTGAGCAAAACGATCCGCGAGCGCCATTTACGCGGTGGGCCCTGCATCGCGTGGGCTACCCCCATGGCGGTGTAGAGCGAGGCGAACAGGCCAAAGGCCGTGAGGATCTCATTGTTGGGATACGTACAGGCGTGGATCACCTGCGGACAAAAGCAATAAAACGCCAGCGCGATAAAGCCGCCCGGGTTGCCAAAAAGCCGCCGCGTGACCCACCAAAGAGCGCCCCCAAGGCAGATCCCGGTGAGCACGAAGCCGCCGTGCAACAGCACCAGCACGTAGCGCAGTTCGTGGCGCATCTCCCAGGTGGAGGTGTCATTGCTCTGGCCGGCGAGCACGCGCTGCAGGGTCAGGGGCAGCCCGGCGACTCGATAGGCCAGCGTGCCGTCGTGTATGTTGCCGCAGGTAGTGAAGTATCCCGCCAGGGGATTTGGCTTTTCCCACATCTCGCGCCCGCAACGAGCGAAATCATAATCCCGCGACGTCAGCGTTTGCCGGTGAAAGACCCAGAGGCACTGCGCCAGCAACAGCAGTAACAGCAGGGCTGCGAGTTGTTGCGGACGCTTGAATTGAAAGCTGGAGGCCTCAGGCATGAATGGCGATTTCTCTAAGGGTGGGGCAGCGTGAGAGGGGGCAGATACTGGTGCGCGTTTGGGAAGCCGAAAAGGCGTCCGTAGCTGGTGTAGCCGGCTTCGCTGCTCCACGACCAGATCAGCTTCCACAGAGGAAAACCGGGAGGCCAGGGCGCAGCCTGCATGGCCCATGCCAGAGGATAGTGGCTAAAGATCAGGCTGGCGCGGCGCAGGTGGCTGGGTGAGCTGACGACCAGCGCCGACCTCCAGTCGTGCGCCTGCATGATTTTGTAGGAGTAGTAGGCGTTTTGAATGGTGTTGCGCGATTCGCCTTCCGCGAAGAGCGCGGAAGCGGGTACGCCCTGCGACAGGGCAAACTGCCGCATCACCTGCGCCTCGACGAACTGGTTCAGCACCGCGCCCCCGCTCATGAGCAGTCGCGGCGCCACGCCGGCGCGGTACTGGCGAATCGCTTCGAGCATGCGCGACTTGCCCACGGGCGCGATCGAGCCATCATCCTTTGCAGGATTTCCCAGCACCAGGATCACATCGAATTGGCGCTGCTGGGTATCGCTCATGGGGATGGAAAAATAAAGCATCAAGGTACAGGCGATCGCCGTTGCCAGCACGATCCCGGACGCGCGCGCAATGCGACGAAATCTTTGCCCGGTTGGAAACCCTGCTAGAACCCCTGCTAGAACCATAGATGCTTTGATTCTAGCGAGTCCAGCGTGGGGGCACGCCTTTCGCTTCACTTGCTGCTACTCTGTTGCCAATGTCTGTGGGTAGAAGCGATATGTCTGATCGGCTGGTCTCCGCCGACCGCGGAGAAGATGACGATTCATTTGAACTGAAGCTGCGGCCCAAATGGCTGCGTGAGTTCATCGGCCAGGAGAAGGCCAAGGAACAGCTGGCGATCGCTGTTACCGCCGCCAAGTCACGCGGCGAGGCTCTGGAACACGTGTTGCTGTTCGGGCCGCCCGGCTTAGGCAAGACGACCCTGGCCACCATCATCGCCAATGAAATGAACGTCGGTTTCCAGCAGACCTCCGGGCCGGCGCTCCAAATCCAGGGCGATTTGACCGCGATCCTGACCAACCTTCGCGAACGCCAGGTGCTTTTTCTGGATGAGATCCACCGCCTGCAGCCAGTGCTCGAAGAAAAGCTTTACACCGCGCTTGAGGACTACCAGCTGGACATCATCATCGGGCAGGGACCGGCGGCCCGCACCCACGTGATGGAAATCAAGCCATTCACCTTCATAGCGGCGACCACCCGCCCGGGTTTGCTGTCGTCGCCTTTGCGCTCGCGCTTCGGCATCCTGCTGCGGCTGGAGTTCTACACCGAAGACGAGCTGCGCTACATTGTGGAACGTTCCGCGGAAGTGTTAAAGGTGCCGGTGGACCACGACGGCGCCGCGGAGATAGCCATGCGCTCGCGCGGGACACCCCGCATCGCGAACCGGCTGCTGCGCCGGGTGCGCGATTATGCCCAGGTCCGTGGCACCGGCAGCATCGACCGGGCAACCGCCGAGGCCGCCCTGAAGCTGCATGGGGTGGATGCCCACGGCTTCGATGATCTCGATCGACGCCTGCTGTTGACCATCATTGAGAAGTACGAGGGTGGCCCGGTAGGACTCAATACCCTGGCCGCCACCCTGGCCGAAGAAGAGGATGCCCTGGAAGAGGTCTACGAGCCATTTCTGATCCAGATCGGCTTCCTCGATCGCACCCCCCGAGGGCGAGTCGCGACCCGGCTCGCCTATGAGCATTTCGGGATTCCGTTGCCGCGCAAGCAAACCCCGCTTTTCTGACAGGAGTGGAACCGCAGATCTCTCCACTGCGCTACGCTCCGGTTGCAATCCTCTCTTACAAACAAACTTGTCATCTCGACCGGAGCGTACCCGAACTCCTGTTTCGCTACGTCAGACGGATCCACGTGTGCGGCTTTCATTAAGGAAAGCCGCATGAAGCTTGCCAACGCCATCAACTTCAACAGGAATTAGGGGGAGCGTAGTGGAGAGATCTGCGGTTCCACTCGATTGTTGTAATCTTGGCCCGTGGCTCCCCTGCTCGAAGTAAACAATCTCTCTATCTCTTTTCGTGACCAGACGGTGGTCCGCGATCTGACTTTCTCCGTCGGGCAGGGCGAAGTGCTGGGCCTGGTGGGCGAGTCGGGTTCCGGTAAGTCGCTGACTTCGCTTTCCATCCTGCGGCTGCTCGACGGCGCAGGCCGCATCGAAGGCGCCATCCGCTTCGAGGGCAAAGACCTGCTGATGCTCAAGCCGGAGGAGATGCGCCACTATCGCGGGCGCAAGATCGCCATGATTTTTCAGGAGCCGATGACGGCTCTCAACCCCGTCATGCCCGTCGGGCGGCAAATCGCCGAAGCCATCGAAACCCACCAACCGAAGCTCGACCGTCGGCAAGTGCGCGCCGCCGTGATCGAGGCCATGATCGCGGTGGCAATTGCCGAGCCCGAGCAACGCTTGCGCGATTACCCTCACCAGTTTTCCGGAGGCCAGCGGCAACGCCTGCTCATCGCCATGGCGCTGGTGAACCATCCCCTGCTGCTGATCGCCGATGAGCCCACCACCGCCCTCGACGTCACCGTGCAGGCCCAGATCCTGCTCCTGCTCAAATCGCTGCAACAGCGCAACGGCCTGGGCATGCTTTTCATATCCCATGATTTAGCGGTGGTCGCGCAAGTGGCCGACCGGGTAGCGGTGATGCGCCGTGGGGTGCTGCTCGAGACCGGCACGCGAGACCAGGTTTTCCTCGATCCGCGGCATGACTACACCCGAAGCCTGCTGGGCGCGGTCCCCACCCTCACGACCGACCGTGATCAGCCCCTGGCGATGCTCGCGGCGGCGCCTGAGTCCGCCGCAGGAATGCTGGTCGAGCAGGCACCAGGTCATTGGGTCCGCTGCATCCCATCAATCTGATATTCTGGGCGTTTGCGGCAATTCTTGGGGTGCAAATTACCCCGAAAACGCGCCGTCAGGTTCCGCTTACGCATCATGCGCGCCTTACTCATCTCCGATATCCACGCCAATATTGACGCCCTTGAAGCGGTGCTCGAAGCTGCGCCTGCGCACGATCTGGTGTGGAATCTGGGCGATGTCGTCGGTTACGGAGCGGCGCCCAACGAAGTTATCGAGCGCGTGCGCAGCCTGGGCAAGACCTTCGTCCGCGGGAATCACGACCGCGCCTGCAGCGGCCAGTTGTCGCTCGAGGACTTTAACCCGGTGGCCAGCTGCGCCGCCCGCTGGACGCGGCAGGTGCTGACCGAGGAGCACGTTGACTGGCTACAACACATGGTTCGCGGGCCGGTGACGCCCGATGGTCCCACCGTAAGCTGTATGCACGGGTCTTATCTCGACGAGGATGAGTACCTGCTCTCGGTGCGCGACGCGCTGCTGCCGCTGAAGCAGGCCGAGACCCGCATCAACTTCTTCGGCCATACCCATCTGCAGGGCGGCTTTGCCACCAACGGTGAGGACTGGTTTAAGTTGGACCCGGTCTACTGCAAGGATGAGGAAGCGGATGTATCGGAGTTGGTGCTGATTCCGGGTGCGCGGTACCTGATCAATCCCGGTTCCGTAGGCCAGCCCAGGGACCATGATCGCCGTGCCGCCTTCGCGGTGTACGACGACGAGAAGATGGTCGTCGAATTCCGCCGCGTGCCCTATGACTTCCGCCTGGCGCAGATGCGCATCATGCGCGCCGGTCTGCCCGATCAATTGGCTATGCGGCTCAGCTGGGGCCGCTAACTTCGACTTACCACGCTTATCACGCACCACTTTGACACTTCGCGGGGAATGGGGGGAACTCTGCTCCTGAAGTGTACGGGCTTCAGCCCGTACGTAATCACAGCAAAATAAACCGGCTAAAGCCGATCAATTTCTTTTTCATTATGTACGAGCTGAAGCCCGTACCCTTCAGGACTAGTCTCGCTTTTGGTGGTCCAGACCACCCTTCGCGTGTGCAGTTTCCTTAAGCTTCTTCTGCCTTGACCGTGACCTTGACGTGAGCGGTCACTTCGCGATGCAGCTTCACCGGCACGTGGAACTCGCCCAGCTGCCGCAGCGGCTCTTCCAGCTGCAGCTTGCGGCGGTCGATGGTGAAACCCTTCTGCTCCAGTTGGTGCGCGATCTCGGCCGAAGTCACCGACCCGAACAAATGATCGTTCTCGCCCACCTTACGCTCGAACACCAGCTCAACGTTGTTGAGCTGCGTGACCAGCAATTCAGCTTCAGATTTCTCTTTGGCAGACCGGCGCACAGCCGATTGCTTCATCTGCTCAATCACCACTTTGTTAGCAGCCGTCGCTTCCATAGCGAGCTTCTGCGGCAACAGAAAATTCCGCCCGTAGCCTTCAGCTACCTTGACCACATCGCCGCGCTGGCCGAGCTTGTTAACGTCTTCTTTCAGAATTACTTCCATGACCAGTCTCCTAGTAGCGAGCTGCGAAAGGCAGCAAAGCAATGTTGCGGGCCTGCTTGATGGCGCGCGCCAGGCCGCGCTGATGAGTGGTGCACACGCCAGTCAGGCGGCGAGGCACAATCTTGCCCCGCTCGGCAACAAACTGCTGCAGCAGGCGCACATCGCGGTAGTGGATCGAGTCAATCTTCTCCACACAGAACTTGCAAACCTTCTTGCGGCGAAAGAACTTCCGTCCACCGCCGCCGGGGCCGCTGGGGCGTCCGCCAGGTGGGCGTCCGCCAGGGCCGGAAGAGTGGGACCCGGAACCCTCGGGCCGGGACGTGCTGGGTGCGCTGGGTGTGCTGGTTTCGTCAGCCATAATTTCCTATTCCTTCTTGGGTCCCATGGACCCGGTTAATTCCGTTAAGCGCTGGCTGCTTCTGCCGCTGGGGCGGCGACTGGCTCAGCGGGGGCAGGAGCGGCCGCCGGCGGCTGGGCGCTCAGCTTCTTGCGGGTGGCGCGGATAGCCTTGATCTTGGCCACTCGCTTCTCTTCTTCATCCATGCGGACGGAGATGAACTTGATGACCGGCTCCGAGACCCGTAACCGGCGCTCGATCTCGCCCACCAGGGAGCCATCGGCGTTGATCGTCAGCAGAACGTAATTGCCGTCGTTGAACTTCTTGACCATATAGGCCAGTTTGCGGCGGCCGAGCTTCTCGAGCGACTTGATGCTGCCGCCACCCTGGGTGATGTTGCCTTCCAGGCCGGCGATCAGCTTGTCGAGATCTTCGTCCAGAATGTCAGGACGGACGATAAACATGATTTCGTAAGTGCGTTGCATAGCTGCTCTCCAATTCTTAACTACTCGTCGCCGGTTTCGCGGCGATTGAATTCGTTCATTGCGGGACCGGCCCCCTTGGCCAGCAACATCTCAACTGCCCGCGCAGTCTGATCCAAAACCTCATCGAGGACCGCAAGTTGCGCCTTGCGGAAGGGCGTGAGCACATAATCCCTGCGCCCCCGTCTGGCCCTCTCGGCCGCTTCCTCGCCGGCAGGAGCGACCCCGATGCGAATCCGCAACCACTCTTCACTGCCCACCGCACCCGAGACCGACTTGACCCCGTTATGGCCGCCGGAACTGCCCCGCTCGCGAATGCGGATCGAACCCAGCGAAAGCGCGATCTCGTCGTAAATCACAATGAGATCTCGCTGCGCATTGGCATCGAACTCTTGCACCAACGCCTGAACCGAGATGCCACTCAGGTTCATAAACGTTTCCGGCTTGGCCAGCACCACTTCTCTACCGGCGATGCGGGTGGTAGCCGTCAACGCGCGGCAGCGGCGATTGGTAACCGCCACGCCACCCTGTTCCGCCAACCGGTCGATAGCCAGAAAGCCCACGTTGTGCGGCGTGAACTGATACTCGATGCCTGGATTCCCCAAGCCGACTACCAGGGCCGGACCCCTTCTTTCCGCGTCCACCGCACTTGCACCGGCAGCCACGTTAACGGGTAAAACCGGCCATTACTTCTTCGCGCCCTTCTCGGGAGCCGCATCCGGAGCGTCCGTCTTGCCCTTCTTGGCAACCTCGGGCTCCGCCGGACCAGCCGCAGCCACTGCATCCGCTGCCGGCGCCGCTTCTTCCTTGATCGCGATGACGTGAGCAATGGTCGCCGACTCATCGGTAATAAACTTCAGCTTGCCGCCGTGCGGCAAATCGGCCACACGCACAGAACCACCTAATCCCAGGCTGGTGATGTTCAAGTCAATGTGGCTGGGGATGTCGCCCGGCAAGCACTCGACTTCCACTTCGCGCAACACCTGGTCCAGAATGCCGCCCTGCGTCTTGACTCCAACCGGCGTGCCCTCGAGCAGCACCGGCACCTTGACCCGCATCGCCTTATCCATGGCAATGCGCTTCAGATCGATGTGCATCAGCTTGCCCTTGATCGGTTCGTACTGCCAATCGACGATCATGGCCTTGGTCTTGCCGGTGCCGCCGTTGATCTCCAGATCGAAAATCGTATTGTGCCCAGACTCCGAATGAAGGATGCGGGTGATCTGCTTGGGATCGAGCTCGACCGCAATCGACGCTTCTTTGGCGCCGTAGAGAACGCCCGGAATCATCCCGGCCACGCGTACCCGGCGGGCGGCATTCTTGTTGAACTTGCCCTCGCGGGGCTTTGCTGCCACTACTTCCTGCTCAGCCATTACTTTTCTCCTGCATTTCTCGCCAAAACTTAACCAAACCAAACTAACTAAATAAGGAGCTGACGCTGGTCTCCATGTGAATACTTTCGATCGTGGCCCCTAACAGGCCGGCAACCGAAAGCACTTTGATTCTTCCCTGCCGCTCCAGCTTCTGCGCATCTTCGCGCAGCGGGATAGAGTCGGTGACAATGACTTCTTCCAGGCGCGAGTTGGTGATGCGCTCGATCGCCGGCCCTGACAGCACGGGGTGCGAAGCCGCTGCATAAACCTTGACTGCCCCAGCATCCAGCAGCGCCTGTGCGGTCTTCACCAGCGTGCCCGCTGTGTCGATGATGTCGTCGATGATGAGGCAGGTTCTTCCCTGCACATCGCCGATTACGTTCATCACTTCGGTTACGTTCAGGTCCGTCCGCCGTTTGTCGACAATGGCTAACGGAGCCTGCATCTTGGTCGCGAAAAACCGCGCCCGCTCCACACCGCCCGCATCCGGCGAAACCACCGTGAGAGCGGGCAAATTCAGTTCCCGGAAGTAGCTCACCATCACCGGACTGGCGAACATATGATCCACCGGGATATTAAAGAACCCCTGAATCTGCGCCGCATGCAGATCCATAAACAAGGCTCGGTTGGCGCCGGCGGTGGTCAGCAGATCCGCCACCAGCTTCGACGAAATCGCCACCCGCGGCCGGTCTTTGCGGTCCTGCCGGGCATATCCGTAATACGGCACCACGACCGTGATTCGTCCGGCTGAAGCGCGCTTCAGCGCGTCGATCATGATCAGCAACTCAACCAGGTGCTGATCCACCGGAAAACATGTCGGCTGCACGATAAACACATCCACACCGCGGACGTTCTCGAGCAACTGAAAGTAAATCTCTCCATCGGCGAAACGCTGCAGCTTGCTCTCGCCCAGCTGCACACCGACATGGGTACAAATCCCCTCGGCCAATTTACGGTTGGCCGAACCAGCGAAGATCTTGAACCGCTTATCTTCGCTCAGCCGGCCGGCGCGCTTGCGCTCAGGTTTGGCCTTAGCTGTGCCGGCTGATACCGCTTCCTGGATCGCGCTCCCTACCTCTTGTTGCGAGGCGGGCTCCGTCATCACAGTCAGATCACTCTTCACACGAACCTCCCAAGCTGGTTTGCTTTGGTTGTTCCGCCTGATTGTTGAGCCACGGCGTGTTTTGCCATGACAGTGGACCGGTCGCTTTAATGTGGCTGGGCGACTAGGAGTCGAACCTAGACAAAGTGCTCCAAAGGCACTTGACCTACCATTAGTCGATCGCCCAACTGGGTGCGGCTGCGACGCGTGTTCGGTACTACACCACGTCCGCCACCATCATAGTGCGCCAGTAATCGCTACGAGGCAACGTTCTGGTGACCAATCCTGCTACACCATGCCGCTCCAGCCGCTCGAGAGCCGCTCTTGCCGCGCCGGGGGTGCGGTACAACCCAAACAGGGCTGACCCAGACCCGGAAAGGCCTGCATAGAGAGCTGCATCCTCCGTGCTGGGGCCGCTCGCAAGAATGCGCTTGATTTGACCGAGAAAGGGATGCTGAGGAAAGACGACCTGCTCGAAGTCGTTTTCGATCCCGGTTCGGACAAGCGCGAGAAGCGGGTCCTCGGCTCGGTCTTCTCTCAAAGAGAAGACACCGGAGGAGTGCGGTTCGCCAAATGCAGCAGCGATCGACCGACTCAACCTTTTGATTGTAGCCGACGGCGCGGGCGGGGTCAACGCATCCCAATCCCGATAGGCCTGCGGCGTGGAGACCCCAATCGCCGGCAGCGCCAAAACACATGGCACCGAGGTCATGTCGGGCAGGGGGAAGACCTGTTCGCCACGCCCTACCCCTGCCACGGCGCCGCCCAGCAAAAAGAGCGGCACATCGGAGCCGGTTTCCTCTGCTATACGCAGGCGATCGGCCGGCGGAAGGCGACGGTCGAGCTCGCATTCCAGCCCCAGAAGCGCGGCGATGGCGTTGGCCGAGCCGGCGCCAATGCCACCCTGAACCGGAAGTTGCTTATCAATGTGGATGTGAACCTCGGCCTGCATTTCGAGCGCCGCCAGGCAGCGCTCGACGATGCGCCACGCGGTGTTGCCGGCATCTGTGGGCACCCGCGGATGGGTGCTGCTCAGCGTGATGCGGGTCGCGGCGGCAGTCCGCGCTTCCACGGTTACCCATTCGTGCAGTTCCAGGGTCTGGTACACGGTAGTCAGTTGATGGAACCGATCTGAACGCAGGGGCCCAATAGCCAGGCCTAAGTTGATCTTGGTATGCGAGCGAACGCTGGTCGGCATTTAACCAATTCTAGTCCGGCTAAACCTTTCTCCTAACCACAAAGGCAGGTGAGTGTGGCCCATACACGCAGGAGAACCGCAGATCTCTCCACTACGCTACGCTCCGGTCGAGAGACAAAAGTGGTGGTTCAGAGAGTTGTCATCTCGACCGGAGCGTAGCGTAGTGGAGAGATCTGCGGTTCTCTTATGTGTATCGGGCACCCGGACAAAGCTTGAATGGGCCACACTCAAAGCCTGTTTATCCACCCGCCTTTTTGGTCACGAGAAACCCGTAAGTATGACCTGTGGTTATGACAAGCGGCCTAAGTCCGGGAGGCATCTTCGCAGATACGGTACTTTTTGTGGCCGCTTTGATAAATTGACTATTGCCAAGTGTTACTCCCGCAGACGACACTCTTTGTCGATGCAGCCCTTCCCCGAAAGACTGATTGAAATCGGCATGCTTGTCGCCGGCGTGGTTGGCCTGCTGATTCTCATTGCTCCCACCTTCGGCTTGAAGCCGAAGGCCACGGTAGACGGCTGGCTCTTTCCAGTTAAACCTACGTGTCTTCTGCTTTACTATTTGGCCCTTTCTGGTGGTGTGGGCGCGGTTGCTTTTGGTGGGTCGCAGCTACTGGCCACGGGAACCTCTAACTGGATAGCGTGGTTGGGCTTTGCTTTCGGCTTCTTTCTGGTGCCCCTGGTGCTGGCCGACTGGCCGGAAGCGATCATCCTCGACGGTCAGGGAATGCTGGAAGGCGGCTCCGCCTCCAGCCGCATCCGCTGGCAGGAACTGAAGCATGTGCGGGAATACCGCATTCGCTGCGATCGCGGGGTTGTTATCCATGGGATCGGCGGCAAACAACTGGTCATTGCCGACATTGCCTATGACTCCGAGGCGGTGCTCGACTGCCTGCTGCAGTGGCGCACGGTTCCCTATTACTCCCTAAAAGATGAAATCGGCTCGCTCTCGATTGTGAACGACCAATCCTCGCAGTATTGAGTTAACCGCCTCCCTACCGTATTTCTCCTGATGCGTATATCCCGCAGTCCTCACCCGCGACCTGCGCGCGGTGAGAAGATAGAAGAGCAATGCTGAGAATTATTTCTACCCATGTATTTCTGCGTCAGCGGCTGCACCCGGGGTTGCTGGAGACATTGGCCAAGGGAGGCGCGCAAGGCGTTGAAATCTTTGCCGCCCGCCAGCACTTCGACTACACCAGCAAACCGCATGTGAAGGAAATTGCCGGGTGGTTCGCGGCCAACCCATTAGAGCCCTTTTCCCTCCACATGCCGCTGTTTGCGGATGCGGAGATGGGCCGCGGCGGCTCTCCTTCCGTGAACGTGGTGCATCCCGAGAAGTCACGCCGCATCGACGCCATGGACGAAGTGAAGCGTGCCATCGAGTCCGCTGAAGAGCTGCCGCTGCGCTACCTGGTTCTGCACCTGGGGGAGCGCGAAGACCTGTGGAGCCCACGCACCCTGGAGCACGCCATGACGGCCATCGAGCATCTGCAGGCTTTTGCCCGGCCGCTGGGGGTGAAGCTGCTGCTCGAAAACATCCAGAACGAGGTGACCGAGTCGGCTAACCTGGTGGAGATCGTGCGCGTCGGCCACTTCAAAGACGTTGGCGTGTGCCTCGACACCGGTCATGCCCACCTGGGTGGTGGCATTGCGGCCGCCGTCGCTGAATTGAGCCCGCTCATCCGAACCACGCACATCCACGATAACCATGGACAAAAGGACGAACATCTTTGGCCCGGAGACGGAACCATCGCCTGGCCGGAGGCGATGCAGGAGCTGCGCAGCGCACCTCAGCTCGCTGCCGCCGTTCTGGAGATCCATTACCAGCCCGAGGAGCCACCCGAGCAAGTCGCCAGCCGGGCGGCCGAGACCTTCAGGAAACTCGAACTGTAGCCATCCACCCGAGATCCGACATGCCCGAAGAAAATAAAGACGAACAGTTGCCCATAGCCACCATTGCCTCCCTGAACCAGCACGAAGGCAAACAGGTGATGCTGCGGGGATGGCTGTATAACCTGCGCGCCAGCGGCAAGCTATTGTTCCCCATCTTCCGCGACGGCACCGGGACCGTACAGGGCATTGTGCCCAAAGCTGCCGTGACCCCCGAAGTCTTTGAACGCGTGCGCAGCCTGACCCAGGAGTCGAGCGTGATCGTGACCGGCCGCGTGCGCGCAGATGCGCGCGCCCCTGGTGGCTATGAGCTCGACGTCGATCACGTCGAGGTGGTGCAGCGCGTGAGCGAGGAAGAGCCTTTCCCCATCTCGCTCAAAGAGCACGGCGTCGAGTTCCTGATGGAGCACCGGCACTTGTGGATTCGCACCCCGCGGCAGTCGGCGATCCTGCGCATCCGCGCCGAGATTATCAAGGCGGCGCGCGATTATCTCGACGATAACGGCTTCGTGTTGACCGACCCGCCCATTCTCACCCCGGCAGCCTGCGAAGGAACCAGCACCCTGTTTCCGGTCGAGTACTTCGGCGACCAGGCCTACCTCACCCAGAGCGGCCAGCTTTATATCGAAAGCACGGCCATGGCGCTGGGCAAGGTCTACTCCTTCGGGCCTACGTTTCGCGCCGAGAAGTCAAAGACGCGCCGCCATCTGACCGAGTTCTGGATGGTCGAACCAGAAATGGCTTACGCCGGTCTCGACGATCTCATGGCGCTGGCGGAACAGTTCATGAGCTTTCTGGTCGAGCGCGTGCTCAGCAAGCGCGCGCTCGACCTGAAGGTAATCGCGCGCGATACCGCCAAACTCGAGGCTGTGAAGCCCCCCTTTCCGCGCATCAGCTACGACCAGGCCGTCAGCATGCTCGACGAAGCATTTGCCCAGGGTCTGATCGAACAGAAGTTTGTTTACGGCAACGACTTTGGTTCACCCGACGAGACCTACCTCTCCTCGCAATTCGATCGCCCGGTGATGGTGCACCGCTATCCAGCCGCCGTGAAAGCCTTCTACATGGAGCCCGATCCGGAGAACCCAAACCTCGCGTTATGTGTCGATGTGTTGGCGCCGGAGGGTTATGGCGAGGTGATCGGCGGGTCGCAGCGTGTGGCTTCCTACGATCTGTTGAAGAAACGCATTGAAGATCACAACCTGCCGCTCGAAGCCTTTTCCTGGTATCTTGACCTGCGCCGCTACGGCTCGGTTCCTCACGCTGGGTTTGGCATGGGCATCGAGCGGGTGGTGGCCTGGATATGCGGGCTGGAACATGTGCGCGAAACCATTCCCTTCGCCCGCACGCTGAATCGAATTTATCCGTAACCGTGACGAAAGAGTCGAGCATGACCGATAAGCAGCGAGCGGAAGGGCTTTTGCACGGTGGGCACGGTGGGGTGCAGTCGCTTCCGCCCCGGCAGATCCGTATCCTCGGCGCCCCTCTCGATCTGGGTCAGTCGCGCCGCGGCGTGGACATGGGTCCCTCTGCTGTTCGCGTGGCCGGACTCGAGGCCCGGCTCGAGGCACTGGGCCATGTAGTCAGCGATGGGGGCAATGTCGCGGTGGCGCTGGCCGAGACCCGCAATGCCGGGGAGCCGCACGCAAAATACATCAAAGAGATCAGCGAGACCTGCGAACGCATCGCGGAGATGGTGCTGCAGACGCTCGAAGAAGGCATCACCCCGGTCATTCTCGGCGGGGATCATTCCGTCGCTGCAGGCTCGGTCTCCGGGTTGGCCGAGTTCTACCGGCGCCGCCAGCAGAAGGTTGGGCTGCTGTGGATCGATGCCCATTCCGACATCAACACGCCCGAGACCTCGCCCAGCGGCAACGTCCACGGTATGCCGCTGGCCGCGCTGCTTGGCCTGGGCCCCGCAGCGCTCGCGAATATCTTCGGCTGGCAGCCTAAGGTCGCAGCGGAGAACACGGTGTTGATCGGGGTGCGCGACATTGACCGCACGGAGAAGGAAAACATCCGCCGCGCCGGTATCTCCGAGGTCTACACCATGCGCGACATCGACGAACGCGGCATGCGCACCGTGATGGAAGAAGCGCTGCGCACTGCCGGGCGCGGAACCGCCGGCTACCACGTCTCGCTGGATATGGATTGGATCGACCCAGTCGACGCGCCGGGCGTAGGTACGCCTGTCCGGGGCGGCGCCACCTATCGCGAGGCGCACCTGGCGATGGAGATCCTGGCCGACCACGGACGACTGCTGAGCTTTGAGACAGTCGAGGTCAACCCGGTGATCGACGAGCACAATCGGACCGCGGAACTGGCTGTCGAATTGATTTGCTCCGCCTTCGGCAAGAAAATCCTGTAGTCGCCCTGCACCTGCTCCTTGCTGATTTTGTGCGCACAATCGAATTTCAGTCTGGTTTCATACAGCTTCCCGCATATCTCAGGGCGTAGGATAGGTCCCGCTGCGCGAGCGTCTGCTCGCGGGAGTCTCTCAATGGAAAGCTCGAAACGCTGGGGCATCGCCCTGGCCGGTATCTTTTTGCAAATGGCCCTGGGTTCTGTTTATGCGTGGAGCGTCTTCCGCGTTCCCCTGGCTAAGCAATTTCACTGGACGATCTCACAGGTTACGCTCACCTTCACCATCTGCATATTCGTGCTCGGCCTCGCCGCGTTTGTGGGCGGCCTGTGGCTCAATCGCTCGGGGCCGCGCGTGGTTGCGCTGACCGGTGGCTTGCTCTACGGGCTGGGCACATTTCTGGCTAGCTTCTCCGCCGGCAAGTTGTGGTGGCTCTACCTCAGCTATGGCCTGATCGGGGGTATCGGCCTGGGCTTTGCCTACATCGTGCCGGTTGCGGTGCTGGTGAAGTGGTTCCCTGACCGCAGGGGATTCATCACCGGTGTTGCCGTGGGTGGCTTTGGCGCCGGCGCGTTGATCGTCGCACCGCTGGCGACGCGGCTGATACAAAATGTGGGAGTGTTGCACACGTTTGCCTATCTCGGCATCGGTTATCTGGTCGTCACCGTGGTCACGGGTTGGTTTATGCTGAACCCGCCGGAAGGATGGCGGCCCGAGGGCTGGACACCTACGGCCGCGGAAACGGCCCAGCGTTCCACCAAAGACTACACGCTCGCTGCCGCGCTTAAGACCTGGCAGTGGTGGGCGCTGTGGCTGCTTCTCTTTTTGAATACCTCGGCCGGCATCTCGCTTATCTCACAGGAATCACCTGTCTTTCAGGAGATTGTGAAGGTCAGCGTGATTGTCGCGGCCGGCATGGTCGGCATCGCCAGCATTGGCAACGCGGTCGGCCGTGTCTTCTGGGCCTGGGTATCTGACTCCATCACTCGCCGCTACACCTTCGTGGTGATGTTCCTGGTGCAGGTTGTCCTCTTCTGGATGTTACCCAGCCTGGCTTCGGCAACTGTGCTTGCGGCTGTGTCGTTTGTCATTCTCATGTGCTACGGCGGCGGTTTCGGAACCATGCCCGCGTTTACTGCGGACTACTTCGGCTCGAAGAATGTCGGGCCTATTTATGGGTTGATGCTCACGGCGTGGGGCTGCGCCAGCGCTTTTGGTCCGTTGCTCATCGCCCATCTACGGCAAGCCAGCGGAACCTATCGCAGCGGCTTCCACGTAATCGCTGTCATCATGGTGGCTTCGATTGCCTTGCCGCTCATTGTCCATCCCCCTGCGAAGCCCGTTTGAGTTGCAACCCCGTCGTGCAGGTGAGCGTCTAGGTACACATGGAAATTGAACTGCGCAGCTTGATCGGTCATCGAGTCATCGTGATGGGGCCACGCTTTATCGACAACGAGAAGCTGGAGAGTGTGAAGCTGCTGGCCGTGGAAGAGGCAGGCATTTGGATCGAGAGTCAGGAAGCAGTCGACAACCTGGTTGGGAGACTACAGAAGAGGCCCTCAACCGCAGGGCTTGCCTTCTTCATTCCCTTCAGCCAGATTACGACGATTGCTGCTGGTTTTGAGTAACCTGGTCCGCAAAATCGGGTAGGAGGCGGGATCACTCCCGCCGTCCTCCCACACCACAGGACGTGCCGTTCGGCATCCGGCGGTTCATGAAGCAGAAGTAAAGCGTTGCCGAGTTTCCAGCAACGAAACCAACCCCATACGGTCGAACCAGGACTTCGGATAGGCGGCGTTCATATGCGAAGCGCCGCCGTTCCACCAAGGGCCTCGCCCGTTGGTGGCAGAGCGCCACGCCCGCACCTCGTCTATCCCCGCCCGCATCAGATTCCTTGCCCGCGCATAGACGCGCTTCCACTGCCGCCACAGAACGGTCCGCAGTTTGCGCCTGATCCAGCCATCAAGGTCCTCCAGCACACCTTTCACTTCGGTGAGCCGGAAGTACGCAACCCAACCTCGCAGTAGCGGGTTGAGCCGTTCGATAGCCCGTTGCAGGCTTTGCCCACGAGCCTTCCGCAACGTCTCCCGGATTTTCTCCGCCAGACGCTTGCGACTTGCTTCTGCGATCTTCAGCTTCGGTTTCTTGTGCCACGTCATGCTGTAGCCAAGGAACTTCCGCTCCCACGGGCGAGCCACCGCGCTCTTCGATGCGTTGACTTGCAACTTCAGTCTCTGCTCCAGAAACGCCGTGACCGATTGCATCACCCGCTCCCCTGCCCGCTTGCTGCCGACGTAGATGTTGCAGTCGTCCGCATAGCGGCAGAAGCTCAACCCGCGCTCTTCAAGAAATCGGTCCAGATCGTCCAGCAGGATATTCGACAGCAGGGGAGACAGCGGGCCGCCTTGCGGTGTGCCTTCCGTGCGCATACTCGTTATCCCGCCTTCCATCAGTCCCGCCTCCAGATAGCAACGGATCAGCTTCAGAACCCGTTCGTCCGCCACCTTGCGCGCCACACGTGCCATAAGCACGTCGTGATTCACACGGTCGAAGAACTTCTCCAAATCGAGATCGACGACCCACCGCTTTCCTGCCGCAACGTAGCCTTGGGCCGCTTGCACGGCTTGATGCGCGTTGCGTCCGGGGCGAAAGCCGTAGCTCGATGCGGAAAACCCCGGATCGAACAACGGTTGCAAAACCTGATTGAGCGCCTGTTGAATCAAGCGGTCCAGAACCGTCGGAATGCCCAGCGTGCGAACCCCGCCTTGCGGCTTGGGTATCTCCACTTTGCGCACTGACTCCGGTTGATAGACGCCCGTCAACAGGTCCTGTCGTACCCGCACCCAGTGCCGCTGAAGCCATGGCTTGAACTCCGAAACTGGCAGTCCATCGACTCCCGGCGCTCCTTCGTTCTGCACCACGCGCTCGTAGGCACCGAGCAGGTTGCTGCGTTCCACCACGGCTTCCATCGGCCGCAGTGCCTCCGGTTTCGGCAATCCAACAGCCGCCGTGCGCAACTCGGCACCAGGACCGGCCCCGGACAGGTTCCGCCCATCCGCCTCCGACCTGGCCGCACTTGCGTGCGCTTCTGCTTCTTCGTCCCGCATCGAGGTCTGCTCTCCTACTCCCGTACTTCACGTTTGGCCCTTCATCCCGCTCGCGCGGAACTGTCGGGTCGGAGGTGGCGCATCAGGTTTCGATGCTGGCCACCGTCCGCCGCCCAAACCGTGCATGCAGTTTTCCCGCACACGGCTTTCACGAAGACTCAACGAGTCGAGGACGCAAGGAAGGTATTAACCCGACCAGATTCACCAGCCCATACTCACCGAAGAGCGTAGCGGTCGGCAGTTGTTTCCAACCACAGTTACGCCAGCGCTTGAATCGATGCGACCAGATGCGTCGCACGATCCATCGGTCGAGTTGGTTGAAGAGCTTTCGGACGTGGGCACGTTTGTAGTACTCGCCCCAACCTCTCAAGAGCGGGTTCAGCGCTTCGATCAACTGCTCGGTCGCCAGAGGCACACGCCGCTTCGTGCGCTGCCGCACCTCATCTTTGAAACGCCGGATCGATTTCTCGCGCGGGTAGGCATAGAGCCCGCCCGAACGTGCCCGGCTGCGGATCTTAGTCGCAGGAAGAAAAAGTCTCTTCCCACGCTTGATCTTGTAGCCGAGGAACTCGAAGCCGTACTGAACATGAACGACCCGCGTCTTTTGCGGATGCAGTTCCACGCCCAGTTGCTTCAGGATGCGGCCAGCAGCGTCGATTGCTGCTCGCGCCTCTGCCGCGGACTTACAGGTGATTACCCAATCGTCCGCGTACCTCGTCAGCTGATATCCCTTGTGCCGCATCTCCCGATCAAACGGCGTCAGGAGGATGTTGCTAAGCAAGGGTGAAGCTACCCCGCCTTGAGGAGTCCCGCGCTCTGTTGGAAAGAGTCGCCCTTTTCCATAGCTGCCTGCCTTGAGCATCGCCTCAATGAGGCGCAGAACACGGCCATCAGCTATCTGCTGGGCTACAAGGGTCAGGAGCTTCTCATGATCCACCGACCCAAAGAAGTCCTTCAGGTCCGCATCCACGATCCACTCGCTGCCGCTGTCGATCTGCTTCCAGACTTTGCGCAAGGCATCCTTCGTCGATCGCCCTTGCCGGTATCCGTAGTTGGCTTCATCGAATACCGGCTCGAAGATCGGCTGCATCCGATTGAGCAGCGCTTGCTGGCACACCCGATCATAGATCGTTGGAATGCCGAGCCCGCGAAACTCTCCCGGTTTGCCCATCTTTGGGATTTGCACCTGCCTCACAGGTTGCGGTTGATAGACCCCTTCCTTCAGTTCGCTTTGTAACCGGTCCAAATTCTTGTCCAGTTGCTCAGCGAAAACCTCCAGAGTTTGTCCATCGACTCCTCCGCTGCCTCGGTTGGCTTTCACTCTCTTCCAAGCCATCTCCAGGTTCTTCCGCGTGTATACCTTGTCGATTAATGAATGGACCTTCTTTGCTCCTGCCGGGTTGATCCAGTCCACCAGTCTCCTCGGACGCGGATGTACGGGTTTTTCACTCATGGAACTGATCCTCCTCCACGCCCTTACTCACTGGTCTTCTCTTTCTTCCCAGCCATCTTCGTCGGCTGCCTTCCCCGACCCATTTCTGTCGCCGGTTGCCCGGTCACATGGCTTTCACCATGCTTCTGGTACTTCTCAGCCGTCCGACTACTGACAGCGCATCGCTCGCCATTTCGCTCTCGCTTATAGGTCCGCTTACTCCGGTGCCACCCGGAGACACTGTCAGTCCTCCTGAGGTCACGCACTGTTCTTCCGTACCGTGCCGTCCGCAAACACCTTGGTGCGGTGGGTGAATGAGAACGCCTTCGCCTCCATAGTGCAGGCTCGACCTTGTCCCACCTTTGGCCGACCGGTTCATCGGCGGGGCAGCCCCCATCGATTACGGCCCGGTACTTCTCCTCATGCCCTTCGGATTCCACCTCGCGATGGACACCCTGCCCTCCGCAGTTCCAACTTCACTCTGCGGCCAGCGAGTCGTTACTCCCGCTTTTGGATATGGCGCCCCTCATCTGAGCGCCAGAGGGACTTCAACCCTCCTGAACAATGCGCTGCTCAGCGCACACTACGGCCGCTGCTGACTTCTGGCGATTCATCCCAGCGCCTTGCGACGCCGGTAGCCCAAGGGCAAACCACCAGACCTCCCCGGGTATTACGCACCCACCTTCACGCTTATGCCTGTCGGATTTACGTCACGGCGTTCCGTGCAAGTACCGGGCTTCGCAGATATTGGCCTGCTCACCCAACCGTGCCGCCTCTATCCGCTCGCTGTGCGTCAGGCCAGCGCTTTGCCTACAGCTTCCTCCAGATTCCACCTCGCGATGGACACCCTTGCCGTTCAGCTAACACTTCCCCTTGCCGGGTGTGTAGGGGACTTGCACCCCCAAGTGAGTGCGCCCTGCCGGGCGCACCAATAAGAAGGGCAGCTTTCCGGTTGGAAAAGCTGCCCTTTTTGCTGCATGTAATCCCAGTTTAGCTGCAGGGCTTGCCCGCATCCGCGTGCGCGCCTTTGGCCTTGGCATCAGCCTCAGACATATAGGCGCCGGCCTTGGTTGTGCCGTAATACTTGGTTCCGTAGCAGTGGTAAACCTTGGTCGAGGTATTCACCCAGACCATTCCGGGACCACCGCCAGGAGCCGGCGTCTTGGTGCCGGCGGATGCCGTGGTCTTGGCCTTCGCCATCGGCGCTGGTGCAGCGGCCGGAGCAGGTGCAGCAGCTGCTGCTGCCGGAGTCGCTGCTGCGGGGGCAGCGGCCGGCGCCGCGGCGTGGGTGGCCGCTGGCGCAGAACCACCAAACCAGGTTTTGACGCCCTTGTGGCCTCGGCAGGCCCCGCTTTTGGTCGCACCGGTCCAGTAGCTGCCATCGTTGCAAAGTCCGGTAGAACCCGCCGGGGCTCCTGCTGGGGCCTGTGCCACACCTACTTGCGAAGCGATCATGGTGGTTACAGCCAGCGCGCTAACGGCCAGCATCGAGCGGATCAGTGTTTTCATGTGCACTCCAATTTTAAGAACAACGCGAAATTTTACAGGGGGACCGATATCACGAGGCCCAATCCTACGACGGCGAGCAACAGAAGTTCAAGGCCTTTGATGCTGCGCAAAATCCGCGCGCGAATGCAGCGTCTCTCTCATAAAGTCGTTTATCGCCTCTTGCCCTAGGTTGGACGCACCACCAGGTTCCGGGTGCCCCATCCTTTGCGTTCTTGGCAAAGGGTGGGATCAAAGGCGGTCAGTCCGGGATTCGTGGATCCCACCCTTCGCCAAGAGCGCGAAGGATGGGGCCCCAGAGTTTCGCGTTGGGGGCTAGCTAGACGTGAGGAGCGACTCTACGCGCAACGCACTACACGAGCCAGCCTCCTGGCTGCTGATGGGCGCCGGTTTACTGGGGCGACGGGGTGCTGCCAGGCGGCGGAGCGGGTTGGGTGCTGCTGGGCCCCTTGTAGATCAGGGGCACATGCATCGGCAACTCGGCATCGCTATGCCTTGCCCGGGGCTGCGTTTTTGCCGCGCCCCTGGTCACTTCCGCCACCACCGTACGCTGCGAGTTCAGGCAGAGCCAGGTGTTGCGGACATGCTCAAAGACATGGGAGAAAATGCCCTTTTCCAGCAGGGGCGCCTTCTCGCTCTTCCAGCTCATGATGTAAGTGCCGTTCACGATCGCAACATCCCCTACAAAACGAACGCTGACCACCTTCTGTTCGAGCGAGTCGGGCACAGCCGTCTTGACGAAGAGCTGCGCAATCTGCTGATTGCGCGTGGTCACATCTCCTGCGGCAGAAATGCCAATGAACTGGGGCGCCAGAACCAGTTCGAGGCCATATTGGTCGCGCTTGGTGACGGCGTCGTCCCAGCGGTCTTCTACCTGCTGCATCTCGTGAAAAGCGGGGGGCACGGTACCCGCTTTCGCCGCTTGTTGCGCCGTTGCGCTCAGTTCCAGAGAAGACAGGCAGGCCAGGACCAACGCGAGTTTTTTCAAGCTCATACTAGCCTCATCATACCGTCTGGATTGCTCATTCGGATTCCACCCCGACTCGATCCTGCGATGGGACGGCTTATCAACATTTGCACGGTTGAGCTCTGTCCTAAACTGGGCTTGGAGTTTACCCATGGCCAGCCTTTCTGAAGTTTCGATGGACCGCGGAATGCCCGCCAGCGTAGAGGCCGAGCGTTCGATTCTGGGTGCGATCCTGCTCGACAACCCCTCCTATGACGAGGCCGCGGCCAAGCTGCGCGCCGAGGACTTCTCGCTCGACTCGCATCGCCGTATCTACAGCCGCATGTCCGAGTTGATCGACGCCCACCGCGCCGTCGATATCGTGACCCTGGCCGAGGAGCTGGCTAAACGCAAAGAAGTCGAGGCGGTGGGCGGCGTCGCCTACCTCGCCTCCCTCACCGAGGGTTTGCCACGCCGGCCCAGCATCGAAGAGTACGTCCGGATCGTGAAGGATAAGTCGCTCTCGCGGCAGCTGATCAGCATTTGCAGCACCGCGATCACGCGGGCGGCGGACCAGAGCGAAGAAGCACTGGTGACCCTCGATTCCGCGGAATCGGGCTTGCTTGAGGTTTCAGAACGCGGCATCACCCGCGGCTTTGCCGGCATCGCGGAAATCATTAAAGATTCCTTCGGCACCATCGATAACCTGTACGCCCAGCAAAAAGAAGTGACCGGGCTGGCCACCCATTACACCCAGTTCGACAAGATGACCAGCGGGCTGCAGAAGTCTGACCTGGTCATCATCGCCGCCCGCCCCAGCATGGGTAAGACCGCCTGGGCCATCAATATTGCCGAGAACGCGGCCGTGCGCGATGGCAAGGTAGTGGCCGTGTTCTCGCTCGAAATGTCGAAAGAGTCGCTGCTGCGACGCATGCTGGCCTCCCAGGCCCTGGTCTCCATGCAGAAGATTCAAACGGGATTCATTCCCAAGGCGGACCGCGGCAAATTGATGGAGGCGCTGGAGCGACTGGCCGAAGCGAAAATTTTCATCGATGACACGCCGGCCATCGCGCTTTCTGAAATGCGCGCCAAAGCTCGCCGGCTGCAGCGGCAGCAGGGTGGCCTTGACCTGATCGTGGTGGACTATCTGCAGCTGATGACCGCGGCATCGATGGGGGTGGGAGCAAAACGGTATGAAAATCGCAACCAGGAGGTTTCTGCTATCTCCCGCGGGCTGAAGGCCCTGGCCAAGGAATTGCGGGTGCCGGTCGTGGCCTTGTCCCAGCTGAGCCGTGCTTCTGAGACCCGCGGCGGCGATAAAAAGCCGATGCTGTCCGACCTGCGTGAGTCGGGTTCGATCGAGCAGGATGCCGACGTAGTGGCCTTTATCCACCGCGACAGCTACTACAACAAAGATGAGAACGGGGAGGAAGATCCCGACTCGAAGAACAAGGCGGAGATCATCATCGCCAAGCAGCGCAACGGTCCCACCGGATCGGTGCACCTTGCCTACCGCGCCGACTGCACCCGCTTTGAGAATATGGCCTTTGGTGAGGCTCCCGGCGAATACTAAGCACCCCATGTTTACCCGGCCCCTGTGGGCGGAAGTCAATGGCCACCACCTGCTGGCTAACTATGAGAAACTGCGCTTGGCGGCCGGCCCCGAGGCGG
Source organism: uncultured Acidobacteriaceae bacterium (assembly GCA_963834445.1). GTDB lineage: Bacteria > Acidobacteriota > Terriglobia > Terriglobales > Acidobacteriaceae > PALSA-350. Next base: position 1,453,399 of record CAWIBU010000003.1, on the reverse strand, counting down.
ATTTGCTGGCAGTGGTCAAGGCCAATGCATACGGCCATGACGCGCTGGCTTGCGCGCCCCTGCTGGCGGGCGCGGGAGCAGAGTGGTTGGGCGTGACCGGGGCCGAGGAGGGCGCCGCCGTCCGTGCCGTTTGTCCCCAGCCGCGCATCCTGTTGATGTCAGGAATTTTTCCCGGCGAGGCCGATCTGGTCATCGACCAGAAGCTGACGCCCGTCGTTTGGGAGCCATGGCATCTCGACCTGCTAGAAGCCGCCGCTTCCGCCCGCGGCCTGCCACCCCAAAGCATCGCCGTGCACCTTGAAATCGACACCGGCATGGCGCGGCAGGGTGTCTGCATGTCAGAAGTCGCTGCCCTGTTGCTGCGTTTTCACGCCCGCTCCTGCCTGCGGCTGGAGGGGGTGATGACCCACTTCAGCGCCCCGGAAACAATGTTCACGGCGCATCCCAACCCGCAGTTAGCAAGCCTGGACGCTGCGCTCGCGATAGTCCTGGAAAGCGGCCTGCGGCCGCAATGGGTGCATGCCGGAAATTCATCAAGCCTGGTCGCCGGCCCCGACCGGCTGGAGTTGATCGTGATAGCGCGGCACGCGGGAGCGCGGCTCATGTTGCGGCCCGGGCTGGGGCTATATGGCTACCTCGACCGCTTTTCCCGGGATGGCGTCTCCTGGGAGGCCACCGGGCCGGCGCTCGCTCCAGTGCTCGCCTGGAAGACACAGGTGACCTCGCTGCGCACGCTCCAAGCCGGCGAGCAGGCCGGCTACGGCGGTACCTTTCGAGCGACGCGAGAAACGCGCCTCGCTCTGCTGCCGGTCGGGTACGCCGATGGGCTCAACCGGTTACTGTCGAATCGCGGTCACGTTTTGCTTCATGGGAAGAAGGCCCCCATTGCCGGGCGCGTCTCCATGGACCAGACGATGGTCGACGTGACTGACATCCCTACGGCTGCGATTGGCGATGAGGTGGTGTTGCTGGGAAGTCAGGGCAGCCTTTCCGTCACCGCATGGGACCTCGCCGATCTTCTCGACACCATTCCGTGGGAGGTGCTGTGCGCGATCAGCGCCCGCGTGCCGCGCGTGATGGTGGAATAGCGCGGCCCATATCCCTGCGCCTCTGCACCCGAAGAGTGACCTGAGCACCATCGTTTTCCATGTGCGCGCCGCCATTTTCTGATACCACTACTCGCATGAGTTCAACAGCAACCGCCTCGAAGTCCAACTACCTGGCCAACCTTCGCCAGGAATGGCTCCTGATAGCGGCCTTCGCCACCACAGCCTTGTTTCTGTTGTTTGGCAAGAGCTGGCTCGCCGACCTGTCCAATCCGTGGTGGTTTACCTTGATGCTGATTTGGCTCTTCGCCATCATCATGGGCTCGGCCTTTGCCGTGGTCCACCATGCGGAGGGCGTCGCCGTCCGGCTCGGCGAACCGTTAGGCACGCTGGTGTTGACGCTCTCGGTCATCGGCATCGAGGTCATGATGATCTCTGCGGTCATGCTCACCGGCGACGGCAAGCCCGCGTTGGCGCGCGACACCATGTTCGGTATTGTGATGATCGTGCTCAACGGCATGGTCGGGCTCTCCTTGCTGCTGGGCGGCATCCGCCATCACGAGCAGCAATACAACCTGCAAGGCGCAAACTCGTTTCTATCCTTGATTGTCACCTTGACTGTACTCGGTCTGATCCTGCCCAACTTTACCCGTGCCTCCGTGGGCCCTACGCTGTCGACGTTTCAATCCATCTTCCTGGCAATCATGTCGATCGTGATCTATGCCATCTTCCTGATCATCCAGAACTCGAGGCACCGCGATTACTTTCTCAAACCGGTGCGCACTGCTCCGGGCGAGGCAGACGCAGATCATGCCGTTCATCACACCACCAATTCCATTCCCTATCATGCGTCTCTTCTGATCTTGTATCTGCTGCCCCTCGTCGTGCTGGCAAAGAAGATTGCCCTTCCCATCGATCATGGAATTGAGGTCCTGCACGCGCCGCTGGCGTTGGGCGGCTTCCTGGTAGCCGCGTTGATTCTGTCACCCGAGTCGCTCAGCGCGACGCGCGCTGCCTTGGCCAATGACCTGCAGCGCTCGATCAATATCCTGCTGGGCTCTGTTCTGGCCTCCATCGGGCTCACCATCCCAGCGGTTCTCACCATCGGCCTGGTGACCGGCCAGACAATCGTCCTCGGGCTTGACCCGGCAGATTCGCTGCTGCTGGTGCTCACCCTGGCCGTCTGTGCACTCACCTTCACCAGCAACCGAACCAACGTGCTGCTGGGAGCCGTGCACCTGCTGCTTTTTTTCGCTTACGTTATGTTGATCTTTGAGCATTGAGGAGATCGATGCTGCACTTGCTTCTCTTGATCGGTCTCGGATTGCAAGCAGCAGCAGCGGCGACGCCCCCGCCGGTTACCGCTCCGTTCATCGCACATACCGTCACCACCGGCATCCAGGGCGGTTATCAGGTCGTGGCGGCTGACATGAACCACGATGGCAAGATCGATCTCATCGGGTTGGGCCTGAGCGCAGACTCTTTGCTGTGGTATGAGAATCCCTCCTGGACACCGCATCTCATCGTTTCCGTTCCCCACATGGTCAACCTCGATGTGACCGATCTTCACGGTGATGGAATCCCGGAGATGGCCCTGGGCTACGGATTCAGTGCGATCCCGGCAAAGAGCACCGGCAACATTGCCATTCTGCACGCCAACGGCGATCCTAAAAAGCCGTGGACTTTGAAGGAGATCGATCAGCAGCCGGGCGTGCATCGTCTACGCTTCATCGATGTCGACGGCAACGGAAAAAAGGTCCTGGTTGTGGCCCCAATTCTCAACCCCAAATCGCCGGGATTTCCCGATCCCGATCACCTGCCGAACCCACTGCTGATGTTCCGTCCCGGAGCCTGGAAGCGCGAAGTCATCACCGAAGAAAACAAGGGCGTGGTCCACGGACTGTTTGCCTTCGACTGGTATGGCACCGGGCGTCAGGATGCGCTCACCGCCGGCTACAGCGGAGTTTTCGTGAACAGCCTGGGTAAGGATGGCAAGTGGCGCCGTTTGCAGATCACCGCGGGTAGTCCAGCCGAATGGCCAAAGGGCGGTGCGGGCGAAATAGCCGCTGGGAAAATCGGGGGCAAACAATTCTTCGTCACCATCGAACCCTTTCACGGCAACATGGTCGTGGTGTACACGCAGGATGCGCAGGGTAGCTATCAGCGCCACGTGATAGACAGCAGCCTCGTCAACGGGCATACGTTGACCCTGGTCGATGTGGAGGGTGACGGCATCCCGGAGATCGTTGCCGGGGGCAACGGCAGCCGGGCCAATCTCTTTTTTTACGAGGCGACCGACGCGACCGGCCAGAGCTGGCAAAGGATGCTCATGGACAACGACATGTCGCCCAACAGCTGCGTAGCGGCTGACATCAAAGGTAACCACCGCAGGAACGATATCGTCTGCATTGACGGCAAGCAGCCGAATTCCTTGAAGTGGTATGAATACCAAGGCAAATAGCGGCTGCGGAAAGCTGCCACAAAACGCGGCTCCTAAAGGGTACGGGCTTCAGCCCGTACGTAGTCACCGCAAGAATGAACCGGCTTCAGCCGCTGAGGGCAGCATTCCAACTGAATACGCTGCCCTCAGGGCCTAAAGGCCACTTACTTTGTTTGCTTATGTACGGGCTGAAGCCCGTACCCTTCACGAACAGCTCCGCAGCCTGTGAAGAAGCCTGCCGCGCGTATTTAGCTCGCGGCCAGTTGCCGAAGCACATACTGCAGAATGCCGCCGTTCTCGTAGTAGAGAATTTCCTGCGGTGTATCTATGCGCACCGTCGCGGTGAAGTGTTTGCTCGCCCCCGCGGTATCGGTGGTCTTCACCGTCAGCGTTCTCCCCTGGGCAAACTTCTGTTCCAGCATCTGGCGAATGCCTTCGAGATCAAAGATTTCTTCGCCGCTCAGCCCCAGCGACTCCGCACTTTGACCGTTCTCAAACTGCAACGGCAGAATGCCCATGCCCACCAGGTTGGAGCGATGGATGCGCTCGTAGCTCTGCGCAATGACGGCACGGACACCCAGCAGGCGCGGACCTTTCGCCGCCCAATCGCGTGAGGAGCCGGAGCCATATTCCTTGCCCGCAAGAATCACTAGCGGAACCCCGCGCTCGGCATACTTCACCGAAGCGTCGAAGATGCTCATGCCTTCGCCCTCAGGCAGCAGGCGGGTCACGCCGCCCTCCGTTCCCGGAGCAAGCTTATTGCGCAGGCGAACATTGGCGAACGTGCCACGCACCATCACTTCGTGGTTGCCCCGCCGTGATCCATACGAATTGAAGTCTGAAGGTTTTACGCCGTGGTCGACCAGGTACTTTCCCGCGGGCCCGTTCAACTTGATCGAGCCGGCCGGAGAAATGTGATCGGTGGTGACGCTGTCTCCCAGAACCGCCAGCACGCGCGCACCTTTTATCTCCTGCACCGGCGCAGGCTTGGCCGGCATCCCGTCAAAATAAGGAGCCTTGCGGATGTAGGTTGAATCCTTCTCCCACTGATACGTATCCCCAGTGGGAAACTTTAGGTTCTGCCAATTCTTATCGCCATCCGTAACCGTTGCATATTCCTTGGTAAAGATCTCCGAATCAATAGCGGAAGCAATCGTACTGTTGACCTCTTCCTGGGTCGGCCAGATGTCTTTCAAATAGACCGGCGCGCCGGCGCTATCCTTGCCCATCGGCTCGGTCGCAAAATCATGGCCAATGTTGCCCACCAGCGCGTAAGCCACCACCAGTGGAGGCGACATCAGGTAGTTCGCCCGCACTTCCGAATTGATGCGCCCTTCAAAGTTTCGATTGCCGCTCAACACCGAAACGGCCACCAGCCCATGATCGTCAATGGACTTGGAAACATCCGTCGGCAACGGTCCGGAGTTGCCAATGCAGGTGGTGCATCCGTAACCCACCACCTGGAAGCGAAGCTTGTCGAGCGAGTCGAGCAGGCCGGCCTTCTGGTAATAGTCCGTCACCACGCGGGAGCCGGGTGCGAGCGACGTCTTGACCCATGGCGGCACCTTCAGGCCCTTCTGCACCGCCTTCTTCGCCAGCAATCCGGCGGCGATCATGACCGATGGATTCGAAGTGTTGGTGCAACTGGTGATGGCCGCAATCACGATCGATCCATCTTTCAGATAGGGATCGACCTCTACGCCGAAGCGCTGCTTGACGGTGGTTGGCGGCCCCTCTTCGGGGGTGGATTTCTCGCTGCCGTTGGGCCAGGTGTGACCGCCCTCGCCTTCCCAGCGCATGGTTTGCCGTTCCTTGCGGTCCGCGCCACCCGGCCCCAGCAAGCCGGGCAACTGCTGCTGAAAGCTGGCGCCGGCCTGCGACAGCAAGACACGATCCTGGGGACGGCGAGGGCCGGCCACGCTGGGTTCAACCGTGGCCAGATCCAGTTGCGTGGTCTGGGTATATTCGGCTTCGGGGGAATCGGGCGTGTGGAACCATCCCTGTTCCTTGGCATAGGCTTCCACCAGCTTGATCTGCTCCGCGCTGCGCCCGGTTAGCTGCATGTAGCGCAGAGTCTCCGCATCGATGGGGAAAATACCGCAGGTCGCGCCATACTCCGGCGCCATGTTGCCGATGGTGGCCCGGTCCGCCAGGCTCAGTTCGCTGACACCCGAGCCATAAAACTCAACAAACTTGCCCACCACGCCCAGCTTGCGCAGCATCTCGGTCACGGTCAGCACCAGGTCGGTGGCCGTCGCGCCCTCGCGCAGCTTGCCGGTCAATTTGAACCCGACCACCTGGGGCACCAGCATCGAAACCGGCTGACCCAGCATGGCCGCCTCGGCCTCAATACCGCCCACGCCCCAGCCCAGTACCCCAAGGCCGTTGATCATGGTGGTGTGCGAGTCGGTGCCCACCAGCGTGTCGGGGTAGGCGCGGATGACGCCCCCCTCTGCTTCAGTGGTAAAGACGACGCGAGCAAGATATTCCAGGTTGACCTGGTGGCAGATCCCCATGCCCGGAGGAACGGTCGAGAAGTTGCGGAACGCGGTCTGGCCCCATTTCAAGAAGGCGTAGCGTTCACGGTTGCGCTGAAATTCAAGCGCGGCATTGATGGAATACGCATTCGATGTACCGAACTCGTCGACCTGCACCGAGTGGTCGATCACCAACTCCGCCGGCTGCAGCGGATTGATCTTTTCCGGATCGCCGCCCAGGGTTTTCATGGCATCTCGCATGGCCGCCAGATCGACCACGGCGGGTACTCCGGTAAAGTCCTGCATCAGCACGCGCGCGGGCATGAAGGCGATCTCGCGCGCGGGCTCGGCACTTGCTTTCCAATTCGCCAGAAATTCAATGTCGTTGGCGGTGACGCTCTTGCCGTCTTCCTGGCGCAGCAGGTTTTCCAGCAGCACGCGCAGGCTATAGGGAAGCTTTTGCAGGGAGAGGCCTTTAGCCTCGAGTGCCTTAATGCGGAAAATTTCGTAGCTTTTGTTACCGACCTTCAGGGTGGCTTTGCTGCCGAAGCTGTTCATTGCTTATTCCTCTCTGATATCCAGCGCCAACTCTGCGCAAAATTGCGCAGGCGCGCGTGCCTGTTACGAAACATGGTTGCCAGGATCTGGCGAAGATAAGTTAGGAAGAGTAGTTCCGTCCGCGGTCAGGCTTGCCGTGACGGAAACGCTTGTGCAGGAAATCGCGAAGTCTGCTGCGGGCGCTCATATTCCGCTCTTAATTCTAAACCCTTTCACCCTGACTGTGACTGCCCGCGGAATAAGTGCGTATCAAAACAACACTCCTTAAAAACAGGATGTCGCGTTCGTCCGGATATTCCTGTGGGGCCCGATGGCGCTCGCAGACTTCATGCGCTTTTCCTCAAAGTTGCTCACTCGATTTGCCGACCCCAGAGGACGAGCTTTTTCCCTGACCACAAAGCTCCGGGTGCCCCATATCTCGCTCGTTTTTCGCGAGATGTGGGATTCCACGAAATCCTTTCCTGAACTGCGAGTGGCAAACGGAAGTCATAGGGTTGGGGCCGTGGAATCCCACATCTCGCGAAAAAACGAGCCAGATATGGGGCACCCGGACCTCTCTGGTAAGGAGAAATCCCGTCCAGTTTTTAAGGTGTTCTGTTTAGGTACTTACGCTTAGCCCCAAAAGTACCACGTTCAAAGCCAGAATCAACGCCACTGTAAGCCAGCCCAAAAAATTGGTTACCTTGCCATTGGTAAACACACCCATCAACTGCCGCCGGCCGCAAAGAATGAGCAGCGGCACCAGCGCGAAGGGCAGGGTAAAGCTGAGAACCACCTGCGAAAGCACCAGGATCCGCAGCGGATTGAGCCCCAGGCCAATCACGATCATTGCCGGAAGCAGCGTCAACAGCCGCCGCAAAAAGATGCTGAAACGCACCTTCAGGAACCCCTCAAGGATCATCTGCCCGGCCAAAGTGCCAACGGTCGATGACGAAAGACCAGACGCCAAAAGAGCAATCGCGAAAATCGTGGCCGAAGCCGGCCCCAGCAACGGCCCCAGCGTGCGATGCGCCTCTTCAATCGACATGTCGGCGCGGCCCGTGCCGGCAAAGGCTGCCGCGGCCACAATCACCATGGCGGAGTTAACCAACCACGCGCCATTCATGGCCGCGAATACATCCAGAGCTTCGAGGCGGAGATGGCGCAAGCGTGAGCGCAGCCGGTCGCCGGACGATCGCGCCAGGCGATCGTCGGAAACAAGCCGCGGCTGCACCAGGCCGGAATGCAGGTAGACCACGTGCGGCATCACCGTCGCCCCCAGCATGCTGACGGCGGCATAAATGCTGCGACGATCCAACCACGGAACCGCGGTGTGATACGCGATCTGACGCCAGTCGGGATGAACCAGAAAAATCTCCACCAGGTAACAGAGCCCGATAACCAGAACAAACACCATGATGCCGATTTCCAGGCTGCGAAAGCCGCGAAGTTCAAGCGCCAGGATGGCGAAAACGCAGACCGCGGAGACAATCGCGGCCAGAAACATCACCGTGGTTTGAGCCAACCCGCGATGCAAAAAATACCCGCCGCACAACAAATAGAAGCCCAGCGCGGCGCCGAGAAACTCAGCCAGGTCGGTGGCCAGTGCTGACAACTCCGCGGCCACCCAGAGAACAATGGCCGTGCGCCGCGAGAAGTGCTCGCGGCAGTTCTGCGGCAGCGTGGCTCCGGTCGCGATACCCAGCTTGGCGGAGAGATATTGAATGAGAATGGCCATCAGATTCGACCACAGCAGCACCCAAAGAAGCTTGTAGCCAAACCCGGTTCCGGCAATCAGGTTAGTGCCGAAGTTTCCGGGATCGATATAGGCGATGCTGGCTACAAAGGCCGGCCCAAACCAATAAAATGCCTGGCTGGCTTTTACCTTGGAAAGCAGCGGCCCCTGGCCCGAAGTTGGGGGCGGAGGGGTGGCCGGAAACGAGGGTGGAGATAAAGAAGACATGACGCGATCCTCGGGCTCAGCTGCTGACCCCGTCAGTATAGCGTGCATTTCCATAAAATCATTAACCATAGTTAACGGCTGCGCGCGCTTTACGCCACTGCGTTAGTCTTGCCAGAGTTCATGAACGAGGGGGTTGGCTGCACCGATGAAAGTGCTGGTAATTGGCGGGGGAGGCAGGGAACACGCTTTGGTGAGGTCCATTGCCGCTTCCCGGCGGGTATCTGAGGTGGTTTGCGCACCAGGCAATGCCGGAATCGCCCAGTTGGCGCGCTGTATTCCTGCGAGCCAGAGGGATGTCGATGACCTGTTGCGGGTCGTCGCCGCTGAAAGCCCCGACCTGGTGGTGGTTGGGCCGGAACTGCCTTTGTCCCTGGGGTTGGTGGATGAGCTGCAGCGGCGCAGCATCCCGGTCTTTGGCCCGACGCAAAAGGCAGCCCAGTTGGAGAGCAGCAAAGCCTTTGCCAAGCGCTTTATGCAGCGGCACCAGATCCCAACTGCCGCTTACGCCGTCGCCACCAGCGAGCAGCAAGCCCTGGAGTCGATCGACCTCTTCCACCTGCCCGTGGTGATCAAAGCGGATGGCCTGGCGTCGGGCAAAGGTGTCTTGATTTGCGAAACGCGGCGCGAAGCCACCGAAGCAATCTCCAGCCTGATGGCGGGCAAGTTGTCAGGTGGTATCAAGGGTCCCATTGTGATTGAGGAGTTTTTAACCGGCGAAGAGATCTCGTTTATGACCCTGACCGACGGCAAGCATGTAGTCCCGCTGGCGCCGGCACAGGACCACAAGCGGATCGGCGAGGGCGACAAAGGGCCCAACACGGGAGGCATGGGCGCCTACTCGAGCGATGGCATGGTAGACGACCAGATGCGTGACTGGATCATGAACCACATCGCGCTCCCCGCCGTGACGGGTATGTCTGCGGAAGACTCCCCGTTTGTCGGGGTGCTGTATTGCGGCTTGATGATGACGGCCCGGGGGCCGATGGTGCTGGAATTCAATGCACGCTTTGGCGATCCGGAGACCCAGGCCGTTCTGGCCCGGCTGGACAGTGACCTGGTGGCCACCCTCGAAGCCTGCGTCGAGGGCCGCCTGAGCGACGCTGAGTTGCGCTGGAAACCGGGTGCTTCCGCGTGTGTCATTGCGGCTTCGGCGGGTTACCCGGGTAGTTTCGTGGCCGGGCGCAGGATCGAAGGGCTGGACCAGGCAGCCCAGGTACCAGGCGTGGAGATTTTTCATTCGGGCACCGGCCTGGTAGACGGTCATTACGTCACCGAAGGCGGAAGAGTGCTCGGGGTGACAGCGGCCGCGCCCAGCCTGGAACAATCACTCGCGCTGGTTTATGAGGCGCTGGCTTTAATCCAGTTTGAAGGAATGTATTACCGCAAAGACATTGGCCGCAGGCCGCTGAAGCCGGCCTGAGCATTTCGCCTGACTCCGCCTCTGGTTGCACTCGCCAGCAACAACTATTGGTCTTTCATATCCATCTGGGCGCGGCGAAAGGCATAGTCGCTCACGTGAACGGACCCCTGGTAAGGGCGATTGATATCGGCGATCGCCACCAGCACCAGCGAAATCAGCAACGCAAACGCACTGACCTGGATAACATGCAACGCGCCGTTCACGGCGCCGAACATGCAGGTGGATGCAATCGTGACCACGCCCCCCACCAGAAGCACAAACCACAGAACGCCGGGCAGACGTTCGGCACTCTGCACCAGGCGAACGCGGCGATAACCTGCCAGCGCACTCAGTTCATATAAGGCGTGGTCTTCCGCAGTGATCTCCGTCGGCACAGCGGACTTCGAGGCCATTAACGTCTGCCACATCTGGCGCATAATCTCGCGGGTTTCGACAGGCATGATGTTCATCCCCATCTCTCCCCATTCGTGCTCCACCACCGCATCGCCATAAGCCCGTGCCAGGGATTTGAGGCGCTCACCCTGCTGCGGTGACAAGCCTGAAGCAAGCCGGTAAACGCTCACCAGTGAATTGGCCTCCGCATCTGCGTTCAGATCAGCCGCCCCGAAGCTGATCCAGACCGTGTACAGCATGAAGCCGATGATGACGGCATAGGTGGTGCCCAGAACGGAAAGCTGCCAACCGATCAGATCGTTGTGCGCCCGCCGCTTTTCCGCAGGCCAGTAATAGTTCACGCCCGCCATAAAAAACAGGGAGCATGCCAATGAAATAATGACGATGAAAATATTCTGTGCGGAATCCAGCATTGGCCGTCTGCCTGAAGAAATTTGTGCGACCAGTGTATCCCGGTGGAGGGAGAAAAAGTGCGCGTAGCAATCATCGGTGGCACCGGTCACATCGGCAGCTTTCTCACACCTAGGCTGGCCGATGCTGGCCACACGGTTCTCTGCGTCAGCCGGGGCTTGAAAGAACCTTATCGCACGCATGCTGCCTGGCAATCCATCAAACGGGTAGAGATGGACCGCGGGGCAGAAGAGCAGGCTGGGCGTTTTGGGGAACGCGTTGCCCAGCTCAACGCAGAGGCAGTGATCGACCTCACTTGCTATCAGCTGCACAGTGCGCAGCAGTTGGTCGCAGCACTGCGTGGTACGGGCACCCACCTTCTGCACTGCGGCACGATCTGGGTACACGGACCGAGTGTGGAGGTGCCCACCACAGAAGATGAACCGAGGAGAGCGTTTGGTGACTATGGAATACGAAAGGTCGCCATCGAGGATTACCTTTTGAACGAGGCACGCAACTCAGGCCTGCCGGTAACGATCCTGCATCCCGGTCATCTGGTCGGGCCCGGTTGGGCTCCCGTTAACCCGGCCGGCAACTTCAATCCCGAAGTTTTCTCCAGGCTGCTACAGGGGAAACCGGTGCAGCTCCCTAACATCGGGATGGAAACACTACACCATGTGCACGCAGACGACGTGGCCCAGTGTTTTCAAAAAGCCATGGAGCACAAAAGCAACGGACGCAGTGGCGTACTGGGCGAGAATTTCCACGTGGTCTCAGCGGCCGCGCTGACGCTGCGCGGTTACGCTGAACGTGCCGCGGCCTGGTTTGGGCGCACGGCCCAACTGCAGTTTCTACCGTGGGAAGAGTGGCAGCAGGGGGTTACGCCTAAGGATGCCGCCGTCACCTGGGATCACATTGCGCATTCGCCTAATTGCAGCATCGCCAAAGCGCGCAAGCTGCTGGGCTACGAGCCTCGGTACAGCTCGCTCGAAGCGCTACGCGAATCCGTCGACTGGCTCATTGAGCATGGGGTCGTCCACGCCGATTAGTATGGTGAAAACTTTCCCCCCGGATTTCCTGAGAAGGTTAAACCGCAGATCTCTCCACTCCGCTACGCTCTCTCGAAAAACCATGCGATGCAGTCTCTTGGTGGCGGATCATGATTCTGCCTGAGCCGGGTTGAGGCCTTGGACGGTGACTTCGTAGCCGAGCTTTTTTAGGCGGCGAAGCAGGGCGCGGGCCCGTTGCTGTTTTGCCTTTGGATTGGGTTCGCTGCCCTGTTCGATGTAGTCAACCTGATCGTGCAGGATTTTCCAGACCAGCCTGCAGAGTTTGTGGGCGACCGCCCAAATGGCGGCCTTATATCCGAGCTTGGGCAAAAACCTGCGGAATACAATCTGGAAATGGCTACCCTGCTTTTTGACCGCGGCCTGTGCGGCCTGGTTGAGGATGCGGCGGAAATAGCGATTGCCTTTGGCGCAACGGCTGCTATGGTTCTTCTCCGCACTTTCCTCTTTGCCGGGGCAGGTTCCCGCCCAGGATGCCAGATGAGCAGCCGAAGCAAACGTGCTGGCCTGAACGCCAACTTCGGCGATCACCTGCTGGGCAGAGTTCACCCCGAAACCGGGAGCTTCCGCCAGCCGCTTCACCGCTTGCTGATGCTGTTCCATGGCTTGGCCGAGCATGCCCTGGAGCTGTTCGATCTGTTGCTGGATCAACTCGTAGCGCTTCAGATAAAGATCCAGCAACTTTTGCTGGTAAGGATGAACACGGCCGCTAAGCGCATCCACCAGCGTCTCTTCGCTGGCACGCAAACGCTCATCCCGCAAGCTGGCCAGCTTACGGGCGTCCATCTGCCCTGCGGCCAGGGCGGTTAAGATGCGCAGTCCGCTGACCCCTAGCAGATCGCTGATCACACTGGATAATTTAATACCCATCTCTTCCAGCAGACACTCCACCTGCGCCTGCAGCCGCGACTGGTCCTCGGTTAGCTGCGTCTTCATCCGCGTCATGGTGCGCCAACTGCGCTGCTCTCCGGTCGGGACCAAGCTTAGGCTCAACTCCTCGGCCAGCAAACGTCGCACCAAGCGCTCGGCATCGCGAAAATCATGCTTGCGCCCTTTGGGCGCGCGATTGGAAAAGGCCTGCGCCAAGTGAAGCCGCATGGAACTCTCCAGTTCATACCAGACCGGCTTCCAGTACTGCGCTGTGGACTCCATTACCGCTTCTTCCACTCCCTGCTCGCGCAGCCATGCAGACAACAAGCGCAATTCACTGCTTACAGTGCCAAATCGCTTACGCTTCACCCCCCAGTCTGCATCCCGGCTGTCAATGACCACCACCATCAATACTTTCTTATGAACATCGATCCCTGCTACCCTGTGTGACATCGCTCCCTCCTAATGGGCGAGGAAGGGTAGGATGCGCGGCTGATTGGATTACGCACTCTCACGTGCTACTGCCCTTCCACTAGGTCGGACGGCGCACACTCATAGGTTCAAAACGCACATCCCAGACCATTCTCCGGTACGGCCTCAACTCATCCAGAGCGTAGGTTGCCTTTACCGTTCCACGCTATCGATAGCCTAACGCTCTCCACCTTTTTCATCACCTTGGGTGGGCCAAAGGCCCATGATTCCTCCGGTCGAGATGACAAAATCCGTGGGTTAAAGGAATTGTCATCTCGACCGGAGCGTAGCGGAGTGGAGAGATCTGCGGTTCAAACCTCGTGCCAGTGCACCATCGGCAAGCCCGGAGCGGGCGCGCGGAAATAGGGGATTTGCTTGCCCTTGAGCGAGCCAATGTAGACGGTCTGCAGATCAGGGCCGCCGAAGGTGACACTCGCCATCCAAGGGGCAATCCCCTGACCGGTGGCAAACAGCACTTGCTCGTTCACCTTATTTTCAAAAAAGGCTTTTTCCAGCGCATCAACCTTCTGCGCATCACCCTCGTCGAGTAGCAGGCGAAGGTCGCCTTGCGGCGTCAGCACAAAAAGCTTGTCGGAGTACACCATCGTGCCCCACAGATTTCCCAGACTATCGAAGGCGATGCCGTCGGGCCACGCGCCCTTGCCCAAACTCGACGGTCCGAAGACTTCGCGGTCGCTCAGGCTACCGTCTTTGCCAACGCGCAATCGGCTAACGCAGCCGCCGGTCGTCTCCACGACATACATAAATTCTTCGCGCGCATCCATGCGAATTTCATTGGTAAAGTGAAACCCATCGGCGACAATGCGGAATTTTCCATCGCTGTATCGTGCGATGTAGCCGTCGGCGAGATCCGTGCGCAGTGCATGCATCCAGTTCTTGGTGCGCGTGGAGACGGTGATCCAAATGCGATCCTGCGAGTCGCGCAAAACAAAGTTCACTTTGCCAATGGGCTCGCCATCGATACTGTCGGCAAGCACCGTTGTCTCTCCCTCCCGGGTCATGCGCTCGAGGCAATCGGTGCCGAAATTCGAAATCAAAATATCTCCATTACGCGCCAACGCCAAACCGTTGGGCAGCGTGCCCTCGAGATAACGGCTGGCTTCGCTGGTCACCGTTTGAAAATGGCCTGACCGCTTCTGCGTAATGATTTGTTGTTTTCCATCGGGAGTCATCCGCACGACACCGCCGCGCGCATCGGCAGACCAGAGGGTGCCGTCGGGCTCCGCCAAAATACACTCCGGGCGTTGCAGATCGGAGCCCACGTAGCGAATCGCCGCGGGATCGAGCACGAAATCCAGAACCGGGTTACGCGGCAAAGCTAGGCCAACTCCCCATCAGACCTATCCGACTCCGCGTCGGCACTCTGGTCGGCATTGCTGAGCAAAAGACCGATCGCCTGCGCAACTTTGCAAACCTGCTGCGACGCAACGCGATAGCGCTCCTTGGAAAAACGGGCGAGCGGCGCAGACACGCCGATCGAACCGACAATGAGATCGTTGTCCACGCGGATGGCTGCCGCGACACAACGCAAGTCCTCTGTGTATTCGGCTTCGTCGGTCGCGTAGCCCCGCTTCTTGATCAGGACGCAGTCCTTGCCCAGCTCCTGAATCGAGGTCATCGTGTTTTTGGTGTAGCGGCGCAATTGCCCGGAGCCGAAGAGCGCACGTAGCTCGCGCTCATCCGCATCCGCCAATAACGCCTTACCATGCGCGGTGCAGTAGAGCGGCACCAACTCGCCGACCTGGCCCGCCACCGCGATCACGTTGCTCGCCGCTGCATGGTCGATGAACAGCGCATACTTACCTTCGCGAATAGCCAGGTGGGCGGTTTCGTTGATCTGGGTCGCGAGCAGTTTCAGTTGCTTATTGGCAATCCTGATCAACATGTTGCCCCAGTCATAGCGGTGCGAGAGGCGCCACATGGAAGAACCGAGGATATAGTCTTTTCTGCCCGCCGGACACGCCAGAAAACCGCGCCGTCTAAGCGTGTTCGCCAGCCGAAAGGCGCTGCTGCGATCAATTCCCAGTAGCTCAGTCAGTTCGCCGAGCGAGACCGGTTGCTTGGAAAGTGCCACTGCCTGCAAGATCGTAAGACCTCGGTCCAGGCTTTGTATGAAGGGAATTTGACGAACTTTTTCCTCGGGCATAGGCGCTCAGGCTCGAAACGCTATTCCCAGGCTTTCAAGGTAAACCTTGCTCGTCTTAACCAACACCAACGGGGCCGTAGGCGACTGGTTCTTGGGGTCGTTGTCGAGTTCACCCATAACCATACCATGAATTTTTCGCCCCTCCATGATGCCCAGAATGGCGGGAATATTCACCTTACCTTGCCCCAGAGGGCAATAGCCAAGGAGGTGGGGGTCCACTCCGTTGTAGTCCTTCAAGTGCATGTGTTCGATGATTGGCAGGTAGTCCTTCACCACCTGTACGGCATCGGCGCCTCCCTTGGTCAGTTGCCCGATGTCCGGGCCGAATTTTACATAATTTGTATCCACGGCATCTAACACCGCGTAGGTTTCGTCGCGCGATTCGACACAGGTGCCGGTGTGTTGATGCAACACCACGGTTAGACCCTGAGCACTGACCGTCTTGCCAGCTTCATTCAACGTGCTCACGATGTTCGCTTTGTTGGCCGCAAAGTCGTAGCTGGCGCGGTTGACCTGGTTTGGGCCAAGCACAAAGATGCGTCCGTTGTACTTCTTGATCAGCGTCGCCCAGGCAACCGCCTTCTCCATTTCCTCTTTACGCTTGCCAGCGTCGGTCAGGTTCAGGGTGCAATAACCGGAGATGAGCGGCAGGTGATGCTGCGCAAGCATCGATGCCAGGCCGCCTTGCGACTCCCATTTCGTCAGAACATCTCCGAAAGTCTCAAAGCCGTAGAAGCCCAGATTGCCAATGTCGGTAATGGCCTGGGGTACATCGTTCGGCCAGGTAATGCCGGTATGGCCGATGTGGATCGTTTGCTTCTTTCCCAGCAACGAACCCGGCAACGCGACATTTGCCGCACCCAGGGCTGCCAACTCGATCAATTTGCGGCGGCTCAACATCGCTCAAGAGACTACTGTTTGTGCGCCATGATTGTCCAGAGAGATTGCATAATGTGCAAGTAACGGTACGTGGCGGCGCGGGAAAGCGCTCGCGTGGATGGTTTATCATTTTCTTTGGCGGGATGCAGCAACCCCAGCGCGGCCCGGCGGGTCAAAACATACCGGAGGCAATAGAAAAATGAAGATGCTCTTATCCCAACGGGTTCGGTTGGGGGTTGGTGTTCTAGTAACTGCCGGTACGCTCATTGCCGCCAATTTGATTGGCTTTGCCGACACAGCTAAGCCGCCGGTCATGAACGCCAAAGCCAAACGCGGTGCGGTGATCTTCCAGCAAAATTGCGTGAGCTGTCACAACAAGCAGCCAGATGATGCCACCCCGTTTGGTCCGCCAAACCTGCACGGCATGTTTAGCAGCAAGCCGCTCGTTCACCCTGCGCTGACGCCGGCAGAAGCGGAGGCGTTCATCAAGAAGGGCGCCGCGCCCATGCCCGCTTTCGCCGGCATTCTGACGGAAGCACAACTCGCCGATCTGATCGCCTACTTGAAAGTGCAGTAGTTTTTTAGCTCCTTGCCGGCAATTTGGGTCAAGGGAGAAGACGCAAAGGCCAGTGAGGGCCCGGCTGTTGCGTCTTGCTATTTCCCGACCCAACCCCCGTCCACAAACAACGACTGACCCGTCACGTACTTTGCTTCGTCGGAAGCAAAGAACGCAGCTACCGTGCCAATCTCGTGAGGCTGCCCCGCCCGTCCCAGCGAGATTTGCGCGATCACGCCCGCCAGCACGCTGGGATCCGGGTGCTTCAGAACCCACTCGATCATCGGCGTCTCAATCAGCCCGGGATGAATGCAGTTGACCCGTATTCCCAAAGCGCCCATCTCGGCGGACACATTGCGCGTGAGGGCCTCGATTGCCAACTTGGCGGGCGCGTAGTGGGTGCGGCCTGGCAATACCTTGCCCGCCTGAATGGACCCAATATTAATGATCGAACCAGGCCGACCGGCAGCCACCGCCCGGCGGCAAAAAACCTGCGCGCAAATCCATTCCCCGCGCAGATTAACGTCAACTACATCGCTCCACTGCTGATCGGTCAAATCCAGAAAAGGCACGATGGTTTCGATGCCCGCGTTATTCACCAGTACATCCACCTGCCCAAGTTCCTGCTCGACCCGGGCGAACATGGCCTCTACCTGTTCGCGCTGGCTAACGTCCGCTTCAACCACCAGCGCACGCCTGCCCTTGCTTCTGACCCAGTCGGCAACGCCGGCCGCCGTATCGGGCGATCGCAGATGGTTGATGGCGACATCCGCACCCTCCTCCGCGAATATTTCGGCCACGCCTCGGCCGATGCCCTGGCTGGCTCCCGTAATGAGCGCTACTTTGTTGCGCAGCTTCATCTGGTCCCCATTGGTCTAATGAATCGTCCAGCCACCATCCACCATCAGCACGTGGCCCACGACCATATCCGAAAGGCTGCTGGAGAGAAATAACACCGCGCCCACCAGGTCCTCCGGTTGATTCCAGCGTCCGCGTGGAATCATTTCCTTCGTGGCCCATTCCTTGTAACCGGGGCGTTCCAGAATGTTCTTGCGCGACTCCGTTTCCGTAATGCAAGGCGCGACAACGTTCACCAGGACGCCCTCTCTGGCCCATTCCAGAGAGAGTGCGCGGGAGAGGTGGTGTACACCCGCTTTGGCCGCTGCATAAACAGAACGTGACTTGAAGGCAATCTCTCCAAAGTTGGATCCGATGTTGATGATCTTCCCCCCGCCTTGCGGAATCATCACGCGCGCTGCCGCTTGCGAGGCAAAGAAGACGCTCTTCAAAGTGGCCGCCATGGTGCGGTCATATTCTTCTTCCGTCACGTCCAGAGCTGGCGTCGTTCCTGTCCAACCGGCGTTGTTGATCAGGATATCGATGCGGCCAAATGTTTCTTTGCTCTTATCCATCAACGCGCGAACCTGGGCCACATCCGCGACATCTGTTTGCACGATGATGGCCTTACGTCCCAGCGCCTCAATCTCGGCCTGAACGGCTCTTATCGCGTCCTGCCGGCTGTCCGGATATTTCGCCAGCACCAGGTGCGCGCCTGCTTGCGCCAAGCCAACGGCAACAGCCCGGCCAATCCCCTGAGAGGCGCCCGTAACAACGGCTATTTTGTCCTGCAGTCCAAAGCTTGCGTAATCCACATGATCTCGGTTTGCACAGTAAGCGATAGCTATTGCGTAATAGTCGAGGTAGCCTACCAGCTGAATATGGGCTAGTCAAGAAATGGCTGTACAGGATGCGGAAAAACTCTGTTTATGAAGGGTACGGACTTTAGTTCGTACATAAATACCCAAGATGAGTCGCCTTTAGGCCCTGAGGCAGCGAATTCAGGCGGCAAAGCGGCCCTCAGCGGCCGATCATTTTTCTTTTCATCATGTACGGGCTGAAGCCCGTACCCTTCATCAACTGAGCTTTCCGCGTCCTGTGTAGCCTCATACTGCCTCCTGGTGGTTTAAAGTTTGGATGCGCCTGCCTTCGGCAGCGCGAATACGTAGAACCCCTGGGTTTGTATTGTGTTCGGTGAGGCTTCGATCGTGGTTCGCTCGCCTGCAGCACCGATGTGCTTGAGGCTGGGCCTGGCGCTGAACGCCAGGTATTCCCGGCCGTTCACCTCGAAGACGGCGGGGATACCCTCAGGTCCGGCAGGCATGACCTTTTCCCAAAGCACAGCGCCCGTATCTTTATCGTAGGCACGCATCGTTGCGTCCGAAATTGTGCCGGAAAAAATCAGGCCGCCGGCCGTCACCACCACCCCGCCACGTGGCCAGAAGCTTCCAGTGTCCTTAATCCCCCGCGCAGCAAGTTCCGTCACTGTTCCCAATGGGATCTGCCATTTGATCGTTCCCTTATTCAAATCATAGGCAGTCAACGTCGACCAGGGTGGTTTGTTGGCGGGCAGACCTTCGCTCGAGTTCATGTAACCGTAACCCGTCCAATAACGGACAGGCGGCGCTCCCGGGGGCGGCGGGGGAAGCGGTGGCCGCGGCGCGGAAAGATAGGCCAGTATGTCGGGGGGCACATGCGCCTTCGATGGATTAGCAAGAAACGCGACCAGCGCATCGATCTCTTTTTCTGAAAGGCGAGTGAAGGCCGGCATGGGGGAAGCCCCGTTCTGGATGGTGCTCCGCACGTGGTCCGCGCTGGTGCGCGAGACCACATCGACCAGCGAAGGAATAGACGGAGGCTGGCCCGCCAGCTCCGCCATATGGCATGCCTGGCAATTCTGTATGTAGAGAATGCGACCCTCGGTCTCGGGCGTGCCGGTCATCTGGCGTCTGGGCGGATTGGGTTCCAGCTTCAGCATGGAGGGCGCGTTTTTTGTCTGGATGTACAAAATGCCGTTCGGCGGGTCAACCGCCCCACCACCCCAGTTGGCGCCTCCGTTGTTGCCTGGCGCTTCGACCGTGTCTTTCAAACCAGGCGGGGTGAAGATGCCTTCTTGACGAGCGTTCTGCAGTTGCTGCCTGATCCGGGCGCGCTCCGCCGCATCGCTCACATAGGGATCAACATCCTCGGGGGTAAATGACTGCTGCGCGAACGGCGGAGGAGCGGTAGGAAATGGCTGCGTTGGCCACGAGTGTTCCCCGGGCATATCCGACTGGGGAACGGGACGCTCCTCGATCGGCCAAAGAGGCTTGCCCGTAACCCGGTCGAAGACATAAAGGAAACCATTCTTCCCAGCCACCGCAACGATGTCGACCATCTTGCCATCGTGTTTTACGGTTAAAAGCTTAGGCGCAGTGGTGAGGTCGTAATCCCACAGATCATGATGAACCGCCTGGAAGTGCCAAAGGTATTTCCCCGTGCGCGCATCGAGCGCCAACAGGCAGTCGCCAAAAAGCCCTGCGCCGGTGCGATCGGCGCCGTAAAAGTCATACGTCGGAGACCCCAGCGGAAAGTAGGCGATCCCACGTTTCTCGTCGATCGTCATCCCTCCCCAGTCATTTGTGCCTCCAATGTATTTCCACGCGTCTTTCGGCCAGGTCTCGTAACCCAATTCTCCCGGGTGAGGAACCGTGTGGAAAATCCACACCATCTTGCCCGTGACCACGTCATAAGCGCGAAGGTCACCCGGCGGGGATCCATACTCCTCCCCTGTGGACGAACCCAGAATGAGAAGATTCTCAAAGACGCGTCCGGGACCACCCGATTGGATTGATCGCATCGTTTTCGGGTCGCGCCCCAACCCGTCGCGCAGATCGACGCTGCCCTGGTCACCGAACGATGCCACCAGCTTGCCCGTGCGTGCGTCAAGCGCGTGCAGGCTATTGTTGGTCGCGTAGAAAAGCCGGCGATCTTTGCGATCTTTGCTCTCCCAGTAATTGAAGCCACGATTGGTGATGTTTCTCGGCGCCCCGTTGTCGTGCACCCAAATCTCTTTGCCCGTCACAGCGTCGAGGGCTACCGTGGCGTTGTCTTTGCCCACTACGTACATCACGCCGTCGACCACCAGCGGGTTGAAGCCGTAGCGGAAACCGTTGTTGCCGCCGGGGTAAAACCACACTTGTTCCAGTTGGGCCACGTTCGACTTGTTGATTTGGGTCAGGGCAGAATATTGCGCAGAGTCGGCGCTGCCCTCGTAATCACTCCAGGTGGTGTACACTTTGCTGTTTGCGGTCGCGGCATGTACCGGCGGATGGGGAATACAGGCAACAACCACGGTAGCGACGGAGATAGCCTGGCGCCAGCTTAGTTTCATTTCGCGCTTTGCTTAGCCTGCGTTTTGCCGGTTCCCCAGAAGATGTACGTTCCGCTCCGGGTCGACGTAACCACGTCCATCTTGCCATCGCCATTCAGATCGACGGCCAGCACATCCGATCCGGCGCCGGAGCGGTTATGTATCAAGTGCGGTATCAGTTCCGCTCCTCCGGGAGCCTTGGGGTTGCGGACCGTCTTATACCAGTAGAGAACAGCAGGCCCATAAGCATCTGCGTCGAAGTAGTCGTCCAGATGCGACCAGAATCGCTTGCCGACGCTGTTATCGAGCGTGAGGTTATACGCCTTGAGGTCTCCATCCCGGATGGCCAGATACGTCCCCTGCATGCCTTCGGCCGTCGGATGGAGCCGAAGTAAAACACCGGTATCGCAGGGCCCAACACATTCGAACGACGTGTAGAGGCCGGTGTCATGAAAAGAGCGATCGAGCACCAGCCAGCCGGCGCCGCCAGAGCCAGTGCCCTTGCCCACAATTTCGCCCTGGTCCGCGCGCCAATCCGCCTGGCCAAGGATGTGCCATCCAGCGAGTGTCGAGCCGTGGAAGCCACCATCCGGCACGAAGCTGGGGCCGCTCAGTGGAATTGTCTCGGCTGCCGGCTCCTGGCTTCGGGCGATCCCCATCAAGCCGCAAACCAAGCAAAGAGCGGCCGCAAAAACCGCCGCCCCGCGCGATGCGGGCCAGCAACTTTTTTGCTTCACATTATGCAACGGCGATTTCATTCGACCGCGAAAACCTATCACGCCCGCCAAAACACAGTCAATCGCCATGCGTGCCTGCCTTGTTCCGCCATGAATGTGGGTGTCGGGGGTATGAAGCACCCACGTTCGTCGCGGAACAGGCAGGATAAAAATTCTGTTAGTGAAGCACTAAATTAGACTCGAATGGAGGACCATTCTTGATTAGAGCTTCGCGTTCGGTCTACCTCTGCCGTCAAGCTATTCTGATCGCGCTTACGCTGCTCGCTCTGCCTTGCTGCCTGCGCGGCCAGGACCTGACGGTGAAATACAGGGCAGGCGCCGAGCACGGCTATCTCCTGCTCCATAACCTGAAAGGCGAGATCCTCGCCAACGGAGAAATAACCCAGGTTCCTTCCCGCGATCGCGTCAAGCTTCACCTGGTCTTTCATTTTCGCGACGGCTCGGTCGATGACGAAACCACGGTCTATTCCCAGCGCCACACCTTTCGTCTTATCAGCGATCGGCTTATTCAGTCAGGAAAGTCATTCCCCAACCCATGCGACATCACCATCGACGTGCGCGCCCAGCAGGTGAGCGTGCGCTCCCTCTCAATCGGCAAGCCGGTGGGCACGACCGAGCACATGGATCTGCCCCCCGGCCTTGCCAACGGCATGCTGTTTGCGCTGATCCAGAACCTGCCGCCCAATAGTCCTCAGATCGAAGTCCCTTTTCTCGCCCCGGGCCTCAAGCCGCGCATGGTGAAGTTCGCGATTACACGAGCGGGGGAGGACCAGTTCAAGATCGGAGGCCGCCCCTATAAAGCGATAAAGTACGACGTAAAAGTAAACCTCGGCGGGATAGCTGGAATCGTGGCCCCGATGATTGGGAAGCAGCCCCCGGACACACACGTTTGGATTACTCACAGCATGGTGCCGGCCATCGTTCGGGTAGAGGGTGCTCTCTACACCGAAGGCCCGGTCTGGAACATCCAGGTGGCCAGCCCCACCTGGTGATTACCTTCCTCCGCAATCGTTAGCTGGCCGGCAACCCATTCAGCGGGGTAGAACCACCAACCCCCAGGGGCCCTTGCCTGCCTTGACCTTCTTGATCACCGTATTAGTAGCCAGATCCACCACAGAAACGTCGTTTGAAGGTCCATTCGCCGTGTACAGCTTCTTCCCGTCGAGCGACAGTGCAATGCCCCATGGCCGCCTCCCGACCTCAACTGATCCAACCACCGCATTCGTGGCCGTGTCGATGGTAACCACCTGTTTGCCGCGCCCAGTGCTGACGTAAAGTTTCGCGCCATCCGCAGAGAGCAACACATCCATCGGCTTGATCAGGCCCGGCTGGCCCAGCGAAATCGTCTTCAGGATCCTGTATTTCCGGGCATCCACCAGCACCACCGTGGCGTCGTTTTCCGCGTTGACGTAAGCCCGCGAACCATCCGCCGTGAACGCAACATTGCGCGGACGATGTCCGACCTTAAACGTCTTGATAATCTTGCCCGCAACCGGGTCAAGCACAGAAATCGTTCCCGTTTCTTCTGAGGTAACCCAGACCTGCTTGCCGTTCGGTGTTACCTGCACGCCCTCGGGCTGCGCACCCATCTGAAATGACTTGACCACGGTACCCGAACCAGTATCGACGATACTCACAGCCGAAACATCTTCGTTCGAAATATAGAGTTGCTTGCCATCCTTGCTGATATCGAAGTTTTCCGGATCGGAACCACCATGAATGATGCGGAGAACCTTATTCTGCGCCACATCGAACACGGCGATACCATCCGCGCTCTTGTCGGGCGGAGGCAGCGTGCTCTCATCCACATCAGGCCCGGCGATCGGCGTACCGCTTACCGCTACATAAATAGTCTTGTGGTCGGGGCTGGCATGTATACCTCGGGGACGCTTACCCAAAGCAACCGTCCCAAGCACGTTATAGTTGCCGGAGTCGATGACGCTCAGATCGCCTGAAACTTCATTCGTCACATAGATTCGCGGCTCCGACGTTTCCGCCGGCGCCACCTGCGCAGCCTGCTCTGGCGCTTTCGCGGTTTTGCAGCCCGTTGAAAACGCGCTAAGACCAGCTACAAACAGAACATATCCAAAGGTGCGCATGATTTACTCTTCCTTGAACGTAAAGTTGACCGTGGCGTTGCCATCTGGAGCAACGGTTACCTGCTGCTCTTGCGTGCCCAGCTTCTCTTGCCACACGGCAATGGTATAGGTGCCCGGCGGCAAGTTCCTGATGGCGAACGTACCATCGTCACGCGAAACTGCAAAATAAGGATGATCCAGGACTCCGATAAATGCGTGCATCCAACTATGAATGTTACATTTCACCCTGATCATGATTTCCGGCTTGGTGAATTTGCGTTCGATCGGGGGATCGCCCGCTCCCTGGCTATGGTTCCATTCCCGGTTGACTTCAGCCATGGGGTGAATGTTGTGCGTGACCGGATCTGAGTTGACCACCTGCAATATCTGCCCTGTTTGTATGCCCAGCACCCGCGGACGAAACCAGCAGCCGCTTTGATCGATGGTGACCGGGGTCGCAGGCACGGCGAAGGTCTTTCCTTCAAGGCCGCTCTTTACATAAACAAAAGCGTTCGCCAGTCCGCCGCTCTTGCTCACGACCAGCGATTCGTCGTAAGCCTTACCACTCCCGTTGTGAAGACGCGCTGCCACGCAGGCCGGCTCCTCGCTCATGTCAATCACTTTGGGCGCCGGCCGCTTGCCCTTGAAGTGAATGGTTCCACTCACCATACCCGCGGTGGCGGGGTCCACCTTGAAGTACACAGGAGCCGGCTTTGTGTTCACGGTGCCTGGCTCCGGCGCCTTGCCCGAGCAACCAGCAACCAGCATGGCCGCGCAGCAGAAAGCGAAAAGGCGAATGGTAGTCATCTTTGGATTTTCCTATTCTTTCCCAGGGGGTCCCACATTTTTCGGCATCTCGCCGGTCAACGAGTCAAGGAAGGCAACCAGATCCGCGCGGTCCTTTGCCGACAAGGCCAGTCCTTTGATCTCTTTGTCGAGATACGGGTTCGAGTTGCCGCCGCCGGCATAAAAATCGACTACATCCTTTAGTGTCTTCAGGCTGCCATCGTGCATGTACGGTGCAGTAAGCGCTACATTGCGCAGGGTCGGCGTTTTGAACTCGCCCGTATCTGCCGCGATCTTCGTTTGCCCCATGCGTCCAGGATCAGTCAAATCGCCTGCGCCGTTCACCCCGGCCCCCGTGTTGTGGAACTTTCCATCGGTAAACAGTGCGTAGGTCGGGTGGATCGTATGGCAGACGGCGCAATTGCCCCGCTTCGGGTCGGTAAAGATCGCTAAACCGCGGATGGCTGCCGGGCTGAGTGCTTGTTTGTTGCCGCCATACTCGTACCGGTCAAAGGCGGAGTTGCCGCTCAACAGCGTGCGTTCGAAACTCGCCAGCGACTTCTCAATCAGGGGCAAAGTGATCGCGCCCGGCCCAAACGCTCGCGCAAACTCGGCCTGGTAAGCAGGATCCCTTCGAATCTTCCCCACCGACACGTCGTGCGTCTGGTTCATCTCCAACGGGTCGGCGATTGGATCGGCTGACTGGGCTTCGAGACTGGGGGCGCGCCCGTCCCAAAATTGCAGGGGAGAATACGCCGCATTCAATAAAGTGGGTGCGTTGCGCCTGCCATGCATTCCACCCACTCCTGTCGCAACCCGCAGGCCATCTGTGAAATCGAGGTCTGGATGATGACACGACGCACACGATATCGTGTTGTCCCTGGATAGCCGATTGTCGTAGAAAAGCTTGCGGCCCAGCGCAATCGTTTCTACCGTAGGAGGGTTGTCTGCTGGGATAGGAACCGGCGGCAGCCCCAGTGGCGCCTTGATCTCGACGACCGTCCCAATGGGCCTTTCATGGGCGGGGGTTCGGCAGCCTACACTCAGGGCTGCGGCGCAACCGATCGCGACCCCGGCTAGCAGAGCGGAATGTAGAGTGAGGACTCTCAATCTCTACTCAATTATAGCTTCGTGTTTACTCTAGGATTTCATAGGGTCGCATCATGTCATTCGCTTCATGCTCCTGCACATGGCAGTGCCACAGATACCGGCCGGGATAGCCGGCGAAGGAAATATGAATCCGCGTCACCATGTTCGGCGGGCATTGCACCACATCTTTCCATCCGCCCTCATTCGCGTTCGGCGCGAGCGCGCCGCTGGTAAACCGTAGCGTAGCATTTTGTAGCAGATACACCTCGCGATCAAAGGACCGGCGATCGACCACCTGAAAGCGCACGTGATGCAAATGGATGGGATGCGTATCCTCGGTCAAATTGATCAGCGACCAAATCTCCGTGGAGCCTAGCTGCGCCCGCTCCGTTACCGGCATGTGCCACGGCGTGCGGTTCAGCAACATCACCATGGCATTGCCGGCCGGGTCCTTGAACTCGTTCAACGTCAGCTGGCGGTTGCGGACTGCGGCGCTTGCGCTTAGGCGGGCAACCGGCCGCAGGACATCGGGTACATGACTTTTGTCCTCGATGGCGGCGGAGCTCACGCGAAACTGCATCAGGCGAAACGCGCCATTGGTTAACACCACGCGGTCCCCTCGCATCGGTGCGAAGTCCACGATCACGTCGGCTCTCTCTCCAGGGGCCAGCAGCAGATTGGCCGACTTGACCGGCGCCGGCAGCAGGCCCTGATCGGCCCCAATCTGCAGAAAGGCGGCGCCATTGGAAAGACCCAGGCGGAAAAAGCGCCCATTCGCCGCATTCAGAATTCGTAGACGATAGCGCCGTGGCG
Organism: uncultured Acidobacteriaceae bacterium; assembly: GCA_963834445.1. Taxonomy (GTDB): domain Bacteria; phylum Acidobacteriota; class Terriglobia; order Terriglobales; family Acidobacteriaceae; genus PALSA-350. The sequence goes on along the minus strand of CAWIBU010000003.1, from coordinate 1,427,031 downwards.
CCACCTCGTGGAAAGGTTGCACCCTGCCATTCACCACCATCGCGTCACCGGCGACTTCCTCCACCCACGGGTGTTCCGGGTTCGGAGAGACGGGATAGAACAGCTGTCCGTCGTGATCGAAGATCCGGTCGTACAGGATCAGGGGCAACTCGTATTCCCCCGACGGAAGGTTGAGACTCTCTTCGTGTGCATCGCGCAGCAGATACAACCCCATCATGCCCGCATAGAGATTCAACCGGCTCGTGCCCATGGCATGGTCGTGATACCAGAGCATGGCGGCGTCCTGCCGGTTGGGGTAGTGGCAGACGCGGGAGGCACCGGTGGAATACCACTGGGTGGGGTAGCCATCGTCCGCCGCCGGTGTGCGGCCGCCGTGCAGATGAACCACCGTGCGCGACTCCGGCAGTTCGCGGCCCGACCCGTGGAGGCTGTAATCGATCGGGAGAAAATGTCGCGCCGGCAGCTGGTTGCGCCACTCCACCAGCAGGTCTTCGTGCGCGCGCCCCTGCAGCAAGGGTCCGATGGCGTCGGGCCCGTAACTCCACAAGCGCGTCGGCGCAAGATCACGATGCATCTTCACGTAAATCTCGCGCATGGTAACGCTGAAAATCGGAGCCTTTTGCGAAGCGCTGTCGGGCAGCACCCTCAGACCCTCGCTGGGCAGTGACTGGGGAAGAAGCAGGGCATCGACAAATGGTTCAAGCTGCAGCGCGTTCATTGCGCGCGCCTGGTTCATCGAAAAGCTGGGAATCTGCGCGTGCAGAGCCAGGGTAGAAATTGCCGCTCGCTTTAAGAGGTCGCGCCGATTCACTCAACGTCTCATGGCTTGGCCGGTGGCGGCATCCAGCAGCAGCGGGCCGCCGTTCTGCGGCGCAGCCGTACTCAAGTCAAGCATGTCGCCAATCGATCCGGCGATCGAGTCATAGGAGCCCTGCCCGAGACGTTCCTGCTTGAGAAAGGTGTCTTCGATAAACCGCAGGATGGAACTTTGGTCCGTCACAGTGTGTGAAACGTAATTAGGCCGGGCCCAGGGCGAGATCACCAATAAGGGCAGACGGGGCCCATATCCACATCGCCCCTGCGCATGCAATGTTGCGCTTTCCACTCCGGGCAGCGCCATCGTCCCATCGCCGCATTTGCCCCGGCCGGAAAAAGCATCCCGCATGCTCGTACTGCCGTTCACCACATCGATCGCATGGTCGTACCAGCCATCTGAATCATCGTAAGCGATGATGATCACGGTGCTGCTCCACTCTGGCGACTGCTCGATGGTGTTGATTGTGGTTGTCAGGAACGCTTGCTCATCAAGAGGGTCTGAGTATCCCGCATGGCCGTCGCGATAGGCTGCGGATTTTAGAAAGCTGAGCGAGGGAAAATTACCGTTCTTGATGGCATCCAAAAAATCGTGCATGTCATACTGATGATTGGCCTCGCCGTCGTTGGCGCGGCCGATCATTTGCACCGACGTTGGCCGCGCGTGCAAGGGGTTCGCCGTTGAGGCGTAAAACTGGAAAGGATTAAGACCTGGCAGATAGTCGACGGGCGTCTGCCCGGTGACATCCGACTTGTTGCTTCGGCGGCAACCTGTGCTGCCATTGCTATTTGCCACTGTGGTGTCAAAACCCTCATAGAAAAATCCCCAGGTGACGCCGGCCGCGCTCAGCAAGTCCCCGATGTTTTTTCCCGTCATATGAATCAGTGGGCCGCTGGTGGCGGAGCACATATCTGAAACCGGCGCTGCATTCGCAATCAACGTGTACCCGCCGCTTCCATCCGGCACCATGCTCCCTTGTGCATTCCCATCGTTCACCACGCCATTGGTCTGGCCGGAGATAAGATTAATGGCGCCCAGCATCGATGGCCCGAACGTAGTGCCGAAGAAGCGATCGCTCATCGCATAATGCTGCGCATAATTCCATATTGCGCCGACCGTGTTGCCATCGTAGTAGGCCATCGTCAGTCCGGTTGTCGCTGCGACGCCGCTCCCCAGCTTACGAGTATCGGCGGCGCCCACCGACAACGGAAACAGGTCCATGGCGCCCGCATGGAAGGCCAACTGTTCTGACCGGTAGCTGTGATCCTGGTCTGAGGTTGCAGCGCTGAAGGGTGACAAGCGAAACGGATTGGTCGCCCCCGCCCCGTTGCGTTTGTTGGTGGCGTTGGGGTTATTCAGCAGAAGGCTCTGCGAAAGACCGTCGACGGCCGGCGTCCCGGGGAGTGCGTTAAACGGAACCTCACCAGCCAGGTTGAGCGCGTTCGGATACGTGCCAAAGTAATGATCGAAGGAGACATTCTCCTGAAAGATAACGACGATATGTTGCACCTTGCTCGTCGAGGAAACAGTGGTTAATTCCGAATTCGGAATTGCACCGCTATAACCACAACCAACGACGGTTACAGCGAGCAAACCTGGCAGGAGCAAACAAAAACGTAAAAACGAGTCGATCATGGCAGCGTCTTCGACCGGGAAGACATGCTTTCTACGCGCAGTCATGCTGAGCGCGTCGCCATTCTAGACACCAGGAAATAACTTAAGCAAGTAAATCTTCGTACAACTTATGGCGGTTGCCTGGAGCAGTTAACCCCCCACTCACTGGTTGTACAGCCTGACACAACAAGGGTTTGCGTCTGCCCTGTCGCCCTTGCGTAACCCATTGAAACGGCACGCGGTCTCTCCTGAAGTCATCTTCTAACGTCGTGCTGCATTCATAGCGACGTTAGAAGGTGACGATCATCCGCATAGCGAAGCTGCGTGGCGGGCCGATAGCGTTCCCGGAGAAAAGGCCCCCAAAATCCATAACATCCAGCACGTCATTGAGATTTTGCCCGTCAATCTGCAAGCGCGCCTTCCAATGATCCGACCGGTAAAGATCCGCACCCGCAGAAGTGTTTACCTGAAATACGGGTTCGATGCGGCCCCGCGTAAAGTTGATGCGATCCAGTACTTGCTGCCCATACTGCGCGAGCACCATAGAGGGGTCGCCGTTGAAGGCAAACGGCAAGCCACTATCGTATTGCATTCCGGCCGCGACCCAGAGCCGCGGCCGGATCTGATAGCGAACCCGCCCGCGAACCGTGTTGCGTTGGTCCTGAGAAGCTGGAAAATGCCCGCTGAGCTGCGTTTTCGCATCGCCCGCGCTTCCTCCCAGGAAAAGCCCGCCGGTCACCGGAAACCAGGCGTTGCCAACCATGTAGGAATAGCTCACGAACCCGGAAAATTTATGCCAATCGGGAACTTCGATTTTTCCTTCCGCACCATAAACGATCGCCTTACGAAACGCGATCGGAAAGCTGATGGTCGTATTGTCAATCTGATTGTCATCGGCAAAGTTATTCACGAAACGCCGATAGTAGTTCGCGTCAAACTTTACGTTGCCAAAAAATGCTTTGCTCAAACCGCCTTCGTAGTAGTCGCCTTCGGAAGGCTGCACCGGCAGTCGCAGAAAACTCGACGGCGAAAGAGACTCCACCACAGTGGAACTGGAAAGCAATATGTTTTCGAAAGAGGGCGTCTGAAAAACCCGGTCATAGGAAAAATGCATCACCAGGTCCGCAGAAGGAAAATAACGCGCCACAGAAAAACGTGGTTGCACCGCTTGCTTATTGACTACCAGCTGATAGTGGTCCCAGCGCAACCCGGCATTGATGGTCCAGTTTCCCAGCCGGATCAGATCCTGCACAAACACCGCTTGCTCCAGATCGGGACGAGTCGCCGCGAAGCTAAACGTTCCCGGCGTATTGGGATCAAATTGCGTCGGGTCAGTAATCAGGTAGCTCAGATGTTCGTGCAGAAAAGTGTTATCCGATTCAACCCCTGATTTAATTTCCTGCCGTCCCCGGCTGACAGTCAGGCTTCCTTTAAAGTACCCATTGCGAAACCGGTTGTTCTGGAACACCGCGATCGGCGTCGATAACGCATTTGAGGTGAAATCGTTGCTGTTGTCGCGGACCATGCCTCGAAAATCGGCTAGCGTGTGTGACGAGAAAATATGCTCGTAAGACGCGATCCCCATCGTCTCAATGTTGTCCGCCGTTTGCCGTTGTCCCGCGGCCTGTTGCAGTTGCTCATTGGGCAGGTCGTAACGTGAGAGCTCATGGCGAACGCTCATGCTGAGCCGGTCGTTCGCGGTCAGATCGCGCTGAAAATGCGCAGAAAAATCACCCAGCGTGCCGGTGTTGGAAAAATTTTGCGGAACTACCGGGTTCAGGTAATGGTCGGTCCTGCTACCGCTCGCGCTGCCACCCAACGTATTCTTTCCCCAAATATATTGCGCCTGTGCAAAGGCGCCGGCGGTGTCAAAGCTACCGCCGGACAGCACCACCCGGCCATGCAAACCCGGATCCGTATCCTGCAGCGTGTTCAGCTCCACCACGCCTCCCATCTTTCGGCCGTACTCGGCAGGGATACCCGCGGTGTAAATACTGATCGACTGAACGTCATCGGCTTCAATCTCCGGCCCAAAGCTCGGCGAACGATTGTCGGTGAGCGGAATCCCGTCCACCACAAATTGCGTTTGATACTCTGACCCGCGGGGATGCAGGACCGCGTTGCCTTCATAGAGCCAACCGGGCTGTGAGTTGACCAGATCCTGGATGGAGCGCCCCGGCAACGAACTGAGGCGATGTTGAATCTGATCGAGGCCAATCTGGCTCACCGATCCAGCCTGTTCAGGATCGATCAATGTGCTGCTGGCATTCACTGTGACTAACTCGTTTACGTCGTGGAGCTTCAAGAGAACGTCGTGTTCGGTAGGCAAAGAGGAGCGTACAACCACCGGTTCGGAGACCACAGCAAAGCCGGCTTGATCGATCTGCACCTGATAAATTCCAAAGGGTAAACGCTGTACATCCAGGTTCCCCTGATCGTCCGTCTGCAGAGTCGTCCGGTACTGATTCGCCTCGCTGAGAAGGTGAACCGCGGTTTTCACCCCATGACCGGTCGGATCCGTTACCCTTATACGCAATTCGCCACGGTTGCTCTGGCAAAACAGGGGCAGAGCACACAAGCAACACAACGCGGTCAATCTTCGAAGCAAAAAGGCCCTCCCTCGTCATATGAATATTCCTCCTCCACCGTTTCTGTTCAGTCTTTTTTTGCAATTTCCTCTGAACAGAAGAGAACCCGGGGGAATATATAGTTAGTGCCAATGGGTATTCCGCAGACAGATTCGCTCACGGAACTGGGTTTCTCCGGCATTGCTGCTTCGCGGCCCTCCGCCAAACCCTCTGAGATCGAACGCGAAGTCATTCATCTGTTTGAGCAATTCCGTAACCCCCTGCTCCGCTACGTCGGTTCCTTAGGTCTTACCGTCCACGACGGAGAGGAGATTATCCAGGAAGTGTTCCTCGCGCTTTTCCGGCACTTGCAGCAAGGGAAATCGCGGCGAAACCTGCGCGGCTGGATCTTTCGTGTGGCCCACAATCTCGCCTTGAAACAGAAAATGGCCAACAACAAGGCACAGGCGCTTTTGCATGCCGAGGAGCCCCTGGACGCGATGCCCAATCCAGAAGAGCAGGTGCTGAACAGCCAGCGTCTCGCACGCATGCAAGCCGTGTTGCGCGTCTTGCCGGAGCAGGACCGCTGCTGCCTCAGCCTGCGCGCAGAAGGCCTTCGTTACCGTGAAATAGCCGCGACGCTGGGGATGTCACTCGGGGCTGTATCGATCGCGCTCACGCGCTCCCTTGCACGGATGGGCCGTGCAGACCAAGGATGATGTCATGGTTCAACTATTCCACTTAACGGATCAGGAGATACTGCTCGTTCTCGATGGAGAATTGTCACGCCGACGCGTGAAGGTGGCGCAGAGCCACCTGGCAGCATGCTCGGCATGCCGCTCACGGCTGCGAGCAGTTGAAAGTACCATCGCGGATTTCGCCTCCCTCCGTCAGGGAACCGCGAGCGCACAACCACCATCGCCCGATGGTTCCCGCGCGCTTCTGAAGGCGCGGTTGAGCGAGGCAGCGGCCCGGCGGTCTGGGGCTGCCTCATTACTGCAGTTGCCTGCTCCTCACCGCGCGCTGGTCTATCTCGGCATGGCGGTGCTGCTTACCGTGCTCGGAGGCAAGCTCCTCCTGCAGCACGCGCAATTGCAGCAATTGGCAACTGCGGCCGTTCCAAACCCCAACTTGACCCCCGGCGCAACCCATCCCGTCAGCATAGGCGATGTGTGCTCCATGCCGCACGAGGAAGTGGTCCGCGATGTCCCCAACGGGTTGCGTCAAGAGGTCTTCAAGGAATACGGAATCGTCAATCCCCGTCCTGAGGATTACGAGATCGACTATCTGATCACGCCGGGACTAGGTGGCACGGAAGACATTCATAATCTGTGGCCCGAGCCCTCCAACCGTTCCGCATGGAATGCCCATGTCAAAGACGACCTGGAAGAACGTCTGCATCAACTCGTCTGCGACGGCAAGCTGGACCTTCCCACGGCGCAACAAGCCATTGCCACCAACTGGATCACGGCTTACAAAAGGTACCTGGGCAACGCGGCAGCGGTACCCTCCCAGGTGGCAAAAATCTGAGCTCGGCGGTGCGCCTCATCCCCCAGAATTTACTTCCCGATACAAAAAGTAGAAAAGATCAAATGCAAAATGTCATCGCTGGTCGTTTCTCCCGTGAGCGAGTCGAGATGGCGAAGCGCTCCGTAAAGATCCAGCAGCACCATTTCATGGGGAATATTGTGTCCGGCGGCTGCGCTTGCTGCCGTCAGTCCTGCCAACGTCGCAGTGACAGCGTCATATTGACGCAGGCTGGTCAGCATGCCGTTTTCCGTTTCCACCGTCTGTTCGCCCGTCAGTGCAAGCATCTTCTGCTTCAGTTGATCGACGCCCTCTCCGCTGAGCGCCGAAGTGTGTACCACCGCCAAGCCGAGACCGCCCAGGGCTGCCTCCATCGCGGCTGACGGATGCGCCAGGTCGCTCTTGTTCACGACTACCAACGCCCTGCGTTGCGCCAGCGTCGCCAGAAGCTCCAGCTCTTCCTGCTCCGGCACTGCCGTCGCATCGAGCACCATGAGCACCATGTCCGCTTCCGCCAACGCCTCGCGCGATTTGCGAATACCGATCTGCTCCGCCTCATCACTTGCCTCGCGCATGCCCGCCGTGTCGACCAGCTCCACCGGAATGCCACCCAGCGAAACCCGCTCCGTCACCAGATCACGCGTGGTTCCCGGGGATGCCGTCACGATCGCCCGTTCCCGCTGCACAATGCGATTGAACAGCGAAGACTTTCCCGCATTGGGCCGGCCCACAATCGCCAGCATCAACCCCTCATGCACAATGCGTCCGCGCGCGAAGCTGTCGGCTACCGGTTGCAGCAAGTGACGGATCTCCTCGATCCTGGCGAGAATCTCCGCGCCCGGCAGCACGTCTATATCGTCTTCCGCAAAATCGATGCCTGCTTCGAGCGTGGCGATCAACGCAACCAGGCTCTCTTTGATGGGCTTGATGCGGCGCGAAAGCGCACCATGCAGTTGCTGCGCAGCGACCCGCGCCTGGTAGAGCGTCTGCGCTTCGATCAGATCGTGCACCGCTTCCGCTTGCGTCAAATCGATGCGGCCGCTCAAAAAAGCCCGCTGCGTAAATTCGCCCGGCGCCGCCAGGCGCGCACCCGCCTGCAGCGCCTGACGCACCAGGGTCTCCAGGATGACCGGTGAACCGTGAGCGGCCATTTCCACCACATCTTCCCCCGTATAGGAGTGGGGCGCGGCAAAAAACGTGATTACCGCCTCGTCCAGCTTCTCGTGGGTTTCGAGATCAAGCAGATCGGCAAAGCGGGCCTGTGCATGAACCAGTGGATTGCGTAAGCGCAGCATGGGCTCTGCGATACGAGTCGACTCAGGTCCTGAAAGCCGCACGATCCCAATCCCTCCGCGACCCGGCGGGGTGGCAATGGCGACGATGGTTTCGTTCTGATAGACGATGTGGGGATCGGGCTGCATGGAGCCTTTACGATCTTGGTGCCAGGCTAGAGCATTTTCGCAATAGGTGTAGACCGAAGCTACACATTCGGCTGGCCTTTTCTTCAAGAAAAGGCCAACATAGCCTTCGCTCGCAAGTTCACAGTAATTGCGAAAATGCGTTAATTGCGCCGCGGAGGCCTAGGCCCCGATCTGCCCAACTCAGGGGCCCGGGCCGGGGGACGCTCCGCACCTTTGGGATAGACCACAACAAAGCGGCGCAGACCCTCACCGCTGCTTTCCGTTTCCAGATCGTCGTAGTCGCGAAAGGCGAGGTGCAGCATACGGCGCTCGCGGGAGCTCATGGGGTTGAAGTTGTAGGGCCGAGAGGTGCTGCGAACCCGCTCCGCTGCCGTCTCCGCAGACAACTTCAACTCCCGCGCGCGCAGCGCCTTGAATGCGTTGGCATCGAAGGAAATGGTGTCGTGCTCTTCCGGTTCCAGGCGCACGATCTTGGCTGCGATATGTTCGAGCGCGCGCAGCAATTCCCCGCCACGCTGGGTCAGCAGCACCGCATCCGGCCCGGACATCTCTACGTAAATTTCCCGCGCTTCCAGGCCGTCAGGATCATGGGCGCCAGCACCTGCGGTGATCCGGTACTTCAATCGCAGGCCGCCGGTCGTGGTAAGAGTCTTGAGGAACGCTGCAATCTTCTGAGCTGCAGCCGCGTGGTCGACAATCGGCATCGGGTTAGTATCGCACCTCGCGCCCAGGAAAGTCAGCCTTGCGTCCCGCTTTTGAGAATCTGGAAAGGCGCAGTTCCGACCTCGGACAGACCTCCGGGTGCCCCATCCTTTGCGTTCTTTGCAAAGGGTGGGATCCACAAATATCAGACTGACCGCCTCTGATCCTACCCTTTGCCAAGAACGCAAAGGATGGGGCACCCGGAGCTTGGTGGTAGTTCCAACCGTTCTCGGCTAGCGCCGCACCATCTGGCTGCCGCCACCGCCGCCGCCGCGGCGCTTATTCGCTCGCTTGGCGGCAATCTCACGCATCTGCTTGCCCATACCGGTGCGATTCATGACCGCCTGCTGGATCACGTTAATGACGTTCCCAAAAGCCCAATAAAGCGCCAGGCCCGAGCTCAAATTCCAGGTCATGAAACCGAAGAAGACGGGCATGGTGAATGCCATCATCTTCTGCTGCGCCGGATCCATCCCCGGCGACGGCGTCAGGTACTGTACCAAAAACATGGTCACAATAAAAAACACCGGCAGGATGTGCAGGGGATCAGGAGCGGCCAGATTATGCAGCCATAGCCACGGCGCCTGCCGCAACTCAATGGTATTCAGCAGCATGCGATAAAACGCGAACAACAACGGCCACTGCACCAGCATGGGCAGACAACCGCCAAACATATTCACGCCCTCGCGCTTCTGCAGATCGAACATCTCTTTGTTCATATCCGCGCGCCGGGGGTCGGTGGCCTTGTACTTCTTGAACTTCTCTTTGATCGCATTCATTTCCGGCTGAATGCGCTGCATTTTCAGCGCCGACTTCATCATCTGGATGCGTGTCGGCAGCATCGCCAGGTTGATCACCAGGGTGAGCACCAGGATGGCCCAGCCCCAATTCGAAACCACGTGCTCATGGACCCAGCGCAGCGCCAAAAACAGCGGTTTCGCAATAATGCCGGCGTAACCGTAGTTCACCACCGCCTCCAGATTAGGCCCGGTGGGGGTACCGCTCGGGCTGATGGCCCGCACAGAAGCCAGCACTTCGAGCACCTTGGGGCCAGCAAAGAGACGCATGCTGGTGTGCCCCGAGGTCGAGCCCATCGCGGCCCCCAGCACCGACGCGGAGTCGGTCTGGTCCGTCTTGCCGTGGCGCGGCACTGCAATCGAATCATGCAGACCCACTAACAAGGTCTGGGCCGGTGCGTCGGGCAGAAAAATCGCTGCGAACGACATGTCGCTCACGCCCGCCCACTCAAACGGCCCGGGGATCGTACCGCCACCGGAAATCTTCTTCGCCGCCTGGCGGTCGTCTTTGCCGCCCTGCATGGTGTCGAACTGCGCCTGCGCATAGTCCGGCAACGTATCCTGGTCGCCAAATCCGCCAGGCCACGCCACCAGGGCCGTGACTGGTCCGCCATGGTCGGTTGCGGTGACCTCCACATGCATCACGTAGGTCGAATCGAAGGTGAACGTTTTCTTCACCTCGAGGCCGCCATTGGAATAGGTAAACGTGAGGGCCGCCGGAGCATTCAGGGCACCGGTAGCCGATGGCACATACAGCGCCTGGGCCAGCTGGTTGCGCATGCCGGTGTCATACGTCCAGAGTGAGAGTGGATACCCAACCTTGGCCACCGCCTTGGAATTCACCAGGTCGAGCGGCTTCCCCGCGTCATCCTTATATTTCTTCAGGATCCATGACGTAGCCTGGCCGCCGCGATTGGAAAACGTAATCCGGTAGAGCTCGTTCTCGACCACCGTTGTCGTTTCCGCAGCCGCCACCACCGCAGCCACTTTGGCCGAATCCGCGCTCCCCGCGGCCGTGACCGCAGGGGGCATCGCCGCCATAGGAGCGGCAGGGGAAGTGGCCGCTACCTTGGCCGGGGTCTCCGGTTGCGCCTTTTTCTTTGGCCCGAAGTATTGCAGCCCGAGAAAAATCAAGACAAAGACGACGGAGAAAATGAGCAGCGTGCGCGAGTCTTGCCCACCGCCACCCGGCTGATTAGGATTGCGTATTTCGGCCAAAGGTAATTCCTGTCGATCGAACGATCTTGCGGCATTTGGCACGCACTACGGTGCCGGCCACAGTCTTATGGTAAATGGCGGGGGTCATCTGTGCGGCGGGGATGGGGGTTGGCCCACGGCGGGGATGTAGGTACCGGGAACCGGGTCAAAGCCGCCCCGGCCGAACGGATTGCAGCGCAGCAGGCGCCAGAGCGCCAGCGCGGATCCATGAAACACCCCACGCTGGGCAACGGCCATCACGGCATACTCCGAGCAAGTAGGCTGAAAACGGCATGCCCCTGAAAATCCGCTGATCGAGTGTAGTAGCGGCGAAAGCCAACGGCGATAGATTTCAGCCATGCGATGCCCCGCCGGGGCCATTCTTCTTTCCGGCTTTTTCCACGGTGGCGAAGATCTTGGAAACCTCGTTTTGCAACCCGGCAAACTCCACCGTCAGCACCGTGCGGCGGGGGTGCAGCACCACATCAACATTGCGCGTAAGCGATGCCAGGTTCAGGCGCACAGCTTCGCGCATGCGGCGTTTGATGCGATTGCGATCAACCGCTTTACCCAGAACGCGCCCGGCCGTAAGGCCAATGCGCGGACCTACACGGACGCTGGACGGCCGCTCCGCGAAGAAGTAGGTCATCGATGACGAAAAGTGTTTGCGGCTTCCCTGATACACACGCTGATAATCCGCGTGTTTCCGTAAGCGAGCGTCGCTGGGTGAAAGTAATCTCAACCGGAAATTCCAAAGTCAAGATTGGGTTGGGGGAACTAGTCGCGGTAGCCGGCGCTGACAGCAACGCGCTTACGGCCCTTGGCACGGCGGCGGGAAAGGACGGCAGCGCCGGCTTTCGTCTTCATCCGCGTCAAAAATCCGTGCGTCTTCGCGCGGTGGCGGCGGTTCGGTTGGAATGTGCGCTTGGGCATAACACTGCGCTCCTGATCTCAGTTAAAAATCTCTGCCTGAAGGCAAGTCTTAAGTATAACGGAATAAGCCAAAAGAGCAAAGCCCTAGGCTACTTTTGCCTCTGGAAGCACGACCTTTCACAACCCATGGTGCAACTCCGGGAAGAAAGAAATTTTGCCGGGAAATCAGCAGTTGCACCGCCTTGTAACTGTGCTAGTATCGGCTCCGATCAAGATTGATTTTCTGCACGTCCACACTACCTGATCTTTCGATCTGGATACTTTCGCGAAGGGGCTTTTTTCCCCCAGAGTAGTTCCAAAGCACAGGCGCGATCTTCGCACGTACGGTTCACACCGGAACGAGTTCGCTCCTTTGCCTTTGCAGAAAGTATCAGGCAGTCGGCGTTGAACGAAGGAAGCGCATGTCTTTTGTCGCCACCGCCCCCGCCGTACCCAATCCCTGGGCACGGATACTGGGTGCTCTAGAAAAGAAAGTTAACCGGCAATCCTTCGACACGTGGCTAAAACCCACGCGCTTCAGCCATGTCACGGGCAGGATGCTTTTTGTCAGCGTACCCTCGCCCGAGTTTCAGCACATCGGCGATCGCTATGGCGACCTCATTCAAGAGGCCATCGATAACTGCCATCTGGAATTCGATGACGTCTCTTTTGTCATCCCCCAGCAGGAGCCGGCCCCCGTACGCGTACGTGAGGACGGCGGCTTCGCTCCCGTCCCTTCACACTCAGCGGGAGCCCAACAGCGCATGGGGAGCCGCAGCGCCCCGATCGCGCCTCCCCAGCAAGCCAAGTTCGACTGGACCACCGCCGCCCAGCTCAATCCCCGATATACCTTTGAGGCCTTCGTAATTGGCAATGGCAACCAGTTTGCCCGCGCTGCCTCAGAAGCGGTTGCAGAACGTCCGTCGAAAGCCTACAACCCACTGTTCATTTACGGTGGTGTCGGCATGGGCAAAACCCACCTGATGCACGCCATCGGTCATGAGGTGAAGAAACGCCAGCCGCAATGCTCGGTCTGCTACGTCTCCAGCGAGAAGTTCACCAATGAGATGATCAACTCGTTGCGCTACGACAAAATGACCAGCTTTCGCGACAAGTTCCGCTGCGTCGATTTGCTGCTCATTGACGACATTCAATTTCTGGCGCAAAAAGAGCGCACTCAAGAAGAGTTCTTCCACACCTTCAACGCGCTTCACGAGAGCATGAAGCAGATCGTCATCGCCTCCGATCGGCCGCCGAAAGAGCTGCCGGAGATTGAAGATCGCCTGCGCAGCCGTTTTGAATGGGGCTTGATCGCAGACATTCAGCCGCCTGATCTCGAGACCAAAGTCGCGATTCTGCAGAAGAAGGCGGAGAGCGAGCATGTTCTGCTGCCAACCGACATCGCGCTGTTCATCGCCTCCAATGTCCGCACCAACGTGCGCGAGCTTGAGGGCGCCATGGTGCGCCTGCTGGCTTGGTGCCGCCTCAATGGAGCGGAACTCACCCTGGCAACCACCCAGCTCTGCCTCAAGCAGTTCATCGATACCCAGGTGCGCAAAATTACCATCGAAGCCATTCAGCGCACCGTCTCCGAACAATTCGGGATGCGGGTGGCGGAGTTGAAGCAGAAAAATAATTCACGCGCCGTGGTCGTTCCCCGCCAGATCGCCATGTATCTGGCCAAGCAGATGACCGAGGCCTCACTCCCCGAGATTGGGCGGCAATTCGGCGGCAAGCACCACACCACCGTCATGCATTCCATCGCCAAGATCGATGAGCAGCGCCGCGCCGACAAAGATCTCAACCGCACCATCAACAAGCTACTGGAAACCCTCAACGGTTAAGTAGTGTGGCCAAAACTCCTTAAGCGGTACCGTCGTCTTGCCGCAGCAGGCTCAAGTCCCGCAGGGACGACTGAGGCTAGCCCAGGACGCAGTCCTGGGTGGGCATGGAACTGCTAAGAACAGTCCCGGTAGGGACGACTGAAGCTAGCCCAGGACGCAGTCCTGGGTGGGCATGGGCTACTTTCAGCCGTCCCTGCGGGACTCAATTGCGCCGCGCTGAAACGCGCGCCCACCGGCCTTTCCTTCCTTCGCTCCCTCCCGGTATGCTCAAAGTGTCTATGCCTTATTTCGGGTCGCCGCGCCGTGTGGCTTCGTTTGCTACCCATTGGCTCACAGCAGTGCTCCTCGCCGCGATCCCGTTGGCGAGCCCACCCGCCTACGCTCGCCAGCAAGACACAGGCTTTCTCAATCGCACCATCACCCTCAATGGAACCACCTACCACTACGTCGTCTATCTTCCAATGGACTGGTCGCCAAAGCAGAAATGGCCCGTCATCCTCTTCCTGCATGGTTCCGGGGAGCGCGGCTCCGACGGACTGGACGAGACCCAGGTAGGCCTGCCCAACGCGCTGCGTTCCCACTATGAGCGTTGGCCCTTCGTCGTCGTCATGCCGCAAGTCCCCTACAGCCATCACCACTGGACCGACTCCGACATCATGGCGATGGCCATGGCCGCGTTGAATGCCGAGGTAAAAGAATTCCACGGCGACCCCCAGCGTCTGTACCTCACCGGTATGTCGCTCGGCGGCTACGGCGTCTGGGAAATCGCCAAGGACTATCCCGGACGCTTCGCCGCCATCGCCCCTGTCTGCGGAGGCATTTATTGGTCTTATGCGCCCGGCCGCTGGCACCAGCCGGAGCTCGTCCCCGAATACGTGAAAGCCATTGGCCGCACCCCGGTCTGGATCTTTCACGGCGCGGACGACCCCGTCGTTTCCCCAGCGCAAGCGCAGATCATGTACGCCGCCATCGCCGCCGCCGGCGGCAACGTCCGCTTCTGGGAGTACGCCAACTATCATCACAACGCCTGGGATCGGGCTTACAGCGATCCCCAGTTACCGCAGTGGTTTTTAGCCCATCGTCTTTCCGATATCCCCGCCACCAAACCCTACGCCGAGAAACGCATCGTCCCCATACATCCTCCGCCGATCCACGTCGACCCCAGCGTTTACGACGCTTATCAGGGGGAATACGTCGATGCCGGCGTAACCCAGGTCACGATCTTTCGTCAGGGCTCCCGGCTGATGTCCCGCAATCGCACCGGTGACCAAACCGAATTGCTACCGGAACTCGCTAACCGTTTTTTCTATCCCAGCGGCAGCAGCACCCGGCTCACCTTCCAGAAAGGTCCCGACGGCCACGTCACCGGGCTTCTCTACTCCGACGATCGTCATCAGGAGCTCTGGGAAAAAGCTCCCTAAGCGAAGCAAGATCCAAGCAAGCGCGAGTCGTCCGTTATGCACCATCCACAGTGCGCTGTGTAAAGGTAGGTCAGCGCAAGTCCGCTTCAGTCCTGCATGAGGCCGCGCTTTACACGCAACCATGCTGCTTTCCACAGCCTTTCGGACGTCGCTTGTGGAGACCGTGGGGAAGCTGTGACCCAACTCGGCGTAATTCACCGCTCTTCCTTCTTTTCATTTTGCCGGCGCCCGGTTTTCTAAAACGCGTACCGCCTTCATCCACGCCATGCGCGCGGTTTATGCCGCTCTTTCCACTTTTCCGGCGGCAACGGTTACTACTACTAACAACGAAGGAATGATTTAGGCTTCTTTTCAGTAGTAGAGATTTTTTACCGGGCCAAGGTTCACAACAACGTCGCAACGCAAGCCCTCGGTCCCGGGAATCCACAGAAACAAAATCGACGGGATTCTCATGCGGGTTCGCCGTGGTGTAGAGTGAGTCAAACCGACAGGGGGGCAAACCAAACATGCCTAGCGCGGGCGTTGAGCAGGAGAGACCGGTCGCACAGGGAGCAGCCACGATGGAAATAACCGTCAGCCGTCAAGACCTGCTGCGTGAACTGAGTGCCACGCAGAGCGTCGTCGAGCGCAAGACGACGATTCCCATCCTCTCCAACTTCCTCCTCGAGGCAGTGCAGGGCGAGGGTGAGGGTGATCGACTCACGATCACCGCCACTGACCTGGACCAAAGCATTCGTACTTCATGTTCTGCGAAGGTTAAAAAACCTGGGGCCTGCACCATCCCCGCGCGCAAACTCTTTGACTACGTCAAGCTGCTGCCCGACGGAGATATTTCCATCAAGCTGATGGAAAACCACTGGGTGCAGATTCGTTCTGGCCGCTCCAACACCAAGATGGTGGGCATGGCGCGCGCTAATTTTCCCCAGGTGCCGGAGTTCCCCGAGACCGGCCTCACGCAAATAGCGACTGCCTCCATCAAGGGAATGATCTCCAAAACTATTTTCGCGATCTCAAATGAAGAATCGCGCTACACCCTCAACGGCGCCTTGCTCATTTTGAAGGCTGAGTCCTTATCCATGGTGGCGACCGACGGTCACCGACTGGCGCATATTGAGAAAACCGGCGAAACCTTACAGAACATCAGTGGCGAAAAGAAGACCCTGATCCCGCGCAAGGCATTGGCTGAGTTGCAATCGCTGCTTTCCGACACCGACGAAGATTCACTCGACTTCTTTGACGATGAGCACACGTTGTTCTTCCGTCTTGGCCGCCGCGTGCTGACCACGCGCAAGCTCACCGGCCAATTCCCCAACTACGAAGCCGTGTTGCCGCGCGACAACAACAAATTCGTGGTCGTCCGCAGCGAAGAATTGATGGGTTCGATTCAGCGCGTCGCGCAATTTGCGGATGAGCGCTCCGGCGCCATCAAGATTCGCCTGGAGCAGAACGAGATGAAGATCTCTTCTTCCTCGACAGAGTCCGGCGAGTCAGAAGACACGATCGAAACTCCCTACAGCTTCGATCCCATTGTGGTCGGCTTCAATTCCACCTATCTCATCGACTTCCTGCGCGCTGTTGGTTCCAGCGGCGAAGTGCGCCTGGAATTCAAAGACGCGCAGTCTGCCGGGCAGGTGCGGCCGGAAGACCCCGCCGACGATTTCAAGTATCGCTACGTGATCATGCCCATGCGCATCTGAAAACGCCTTCTATCGGACCCGGCTTTAGAGGTGTGTGAGAACGGAGCAAACCGCAGATCTCTCCACTGCGCTGCGCTCCGGTCGAGATGACAAAGTTGTGCTATCTATCGCCCCTTTTGCCATGAAAAATCGGCTCTAATACCGCCAAACCTTGTCATCTCGACCGGAGCGCAGCGCAGTGGAGAGATCTGCGGTTTGCTCCGTTCTCACACACCTCTAAAGCCTCTGCAGCTCGTCTTTTCTGCCGGCACAGAGTCATCCGTACCCTGCTCTAGACTTTTTTAGTTGTTCTCTTCTTAACGGCTGCCTTCCTGGTGGCCGCTTTTAGAGAGACGGCTTTTTTGGCGACAGCCTTTTTAGGCACAGCCTTCTTGACCGGCTTGCTGCGCGCTACCGCTGTTTTTTCCACCAGCATCGCCTTCAACTGCTCGAGGTCAACCGTGCGCGCAGACTTCCTGAGCCGCTCGATGTCGTAGTAGGCTCGCTTCTCGGTGAGAAAAATGTGGACAACGAAATCCACGTAATCCAGCAAAACCCATTCGCCGCGCCGTCGCCCCTCCACGGAATTGGGGTAGGTTTGAAAGTCTTTTTTCAAACGTATTTCAATTTCGTCGGCAATCGCTTGCGTCTGCCGTTCGTTAGATCCACTGGTGATCAGGAAAAAATCAGTGAAGCCGGCGTCCACCGGGTCGAGTTCGAGAATGCGCGTATCCTCGGCTTTTTTGTCTTCACAGGCCTCCGCTGCGGCCAGAACCATGCGGCGTGTCTCTTTCGTTGCCATTCGGTTGGGTTAGCTCTCCTTCTCTATGGTATCCCGCTCCGGCCGATAGAGGCCGTGGGAGCGAATGTACTCGGCAACTGCAGGTGCCAGCACTGTTTGTGGCTCCGCGCCGGCTGCCAGGGCAGCGCGGATCTCCGTAGCGGAAATATCCTGGTCCAGGTCGGGCAACAGAAAGAGTCCTGAGCTCTGACCGCCTGGGCCTGCGAGGGTAAATCGGGTGAACGCGGCCTCACGCTGTTCGCCCGTGTTGCGCACACCCCGGGGCAGGGCCGCGTTGATCTGTTCCAGCGAAAACCCGGGCCGGCCGGCCACTATGAAATCGCAAAAAAGCAGCAGCGCGGCGCATTGATGCCATTTCTTCAAAGTCAGGAACGAATCGGCGCCGAGAAGGAAAAAGAGCTCATCGGTGGGCTGTAACTGGCGCCGCAACCGCTGCAGCGTGTCAAAGGTATAGTTCGGCTGGCCATCAGGCAAAGGCGCGTCCACGTCGCTCGCGATCAGCCCCGGCTCGCCCGCCACCGCCAGCCGGACCATGGCCAGACGATCGGCAAAGCTGGAGTGGCTCCCACCGCCTTTGAGCGGTTGGGTAGCGACGGGCGCGACCAGCACCTGGTCGAGCGACAAGCGCGCGATGGCCGCCCGGGCAATCGCGATATGGCCGGAATGGGGTGGATCGAAAGTGCCTCCGAAGAAGGCGATGCGCATAAGGGCATCCTACCGCGCCTGTATTCTGGGACTAAATTCCATGCCCATCGCCTACATCGCGCTCGGCTCCAACCTGGGCAACCGTCAGCAGACGCTAAACGCCGCGGTCGAGCGCCTGGGCCGACTGGGCCAGGTATTGGCGCGCTCCTCACTCTACGAAACCGAACCCGTAGGTTTGCGCGATCAGGCCACCTTCCTGAATGCCGTCGTCGCCCTGGAGACGCGATTAGAACCCTTGCCCCTCCTGCATGCCTTGCTAGCCATCGAACGGCAGCTGGGCCGCGATCGCACGCACGGTATCCCCAAAGGGCCAAGGATCCTCGATCTGGACTTGCTGCTGATGGAAAATCAAATCGTCAGTGGGGAAGAGCTCTCGTTGCCCCACCCCGCCCTGACTCAACGCCGCTTCGTCCTGGCGCCCCTGGCCGAGATAGCTCCTGAGCTGAAACCCCCGCAACAAAACCAAACCATAGCCGAGCTGCTGGCCCAACTCCCAGACGAAGGCGAGAACCGAGTATCCGCTGTCCGGCCTTTTCAGCCGCTTCGATAGCAAACCTCCCGCTGACTTCGGTCCTAACCACCAACCTCCGGGTGCCCCATATCTCGCTCGTTTTTCGCGAGATGTGGGATACCGCTGCTTTCCTTCCTGAACAGTGAATGTCAAGACAAAGTTATCGGGTTACAGCAGCGGTATCCCATATCTCGCGAAAAACGAGCGAGATATGGGGCACCCGGAGGTTGGTGGTTGGGACCGAAGTCACCTAGAGGTTGATGGTCGGGACCGAAACAACGCACAACGTAGAATCATCTGAGTGTCTCTCGCTTTCCAGATAGAAGCCGCCAGCGGGCAGGCGAGGCGGGCCACCATGACCCTGCCTCACGGCCTGGTCCAAACCCCCGCCTTCATGCCCGTTGGCACCGCCGGGACCGTCAAGGCCATCCCCCAGCACCTGCTTGAAGAGCTGGATGCCCAGATCATCCTCGGCAACACCTACCACCTGTACCTGCGGCCCGGCCACGAGCTCATACGCCGGATGGGTGGTCTGCATCACTTCATCGCCTGGCCGCGGCCCATGCTCACCGACTCCGGCGGCTTCCAGGTCTTCAGCCTCAACCAGTTACGCAAGATCAGCGAAGAAGGCGTCAAGTTCCGCTCCCACCTGGACGGTTCCTCCCATTTCTTCTCGCCCGAGCACTCCATGGATGTGCAACTGGCGCTGGGCGCCGACATCATCATGGCCTTCGATGAATGCACCGAATACCCAGCCGACCGCGCCCGCGCCAAACAATCCCTGGATCTGACCCTCCGCTGGGCCCGGCGCAGCCACCAGCACTTCCACCAGCACGCCGACGGAACCCAATCCCTCTTCGGCATCGTGCAGGGCGGCATGTACCCGGATCTGCGCCGCGAATGCGCCGAGCAACTGGTCGCTATGGATTTCCCCGGCTACGCCATTGGCGGGCTGAGCGTAGGCGAACCCCGCGCCTCAACCCTGGAGATCATCGCCGCCACCCTCCCGCTGCTCCCAATGGACAAACCCCGCTACGTCATGGGCGTCGGCTATCCCGAAGAAATTGTCGAGTACGCCTCCATGGGGGTCGACATGATGGACTGCACCATACCCACCCGAGCCGCCCGCCACGGACTGTTGTTCACCTCCGGAGGCCGCCTCAACATCAAGAACCGGCGCTTTGCCGAGGATCCGGCCCCACCCGATCCCGAGTGCGGTTGCATGGTGTGCAGGCGCTACAGCCGCGCCTATCTGCGTCACCTCATGGCCGCCGAGGAACCGCTCGCCGGGGTCCTGAACACGCTGCATAATCTGGCCTTCTACCTTGACACGATGCGATCCGTACGAAATGCTATTGCGACGGATACTCTTCCCGCTCTCCTGGCCCGCGTGCGGTCGCGACCCTACCGGGTGGAGTAACGTCTCTCCCCAGCGTGCGTCCACGCGGCCTTTCCCATGCAGGATTCAGGATCATGCAGCGGCCGGTCCAGTGGACAAACCCGGGCAGATAGGCTGTAGTAGAAGGCTGGAATAGAAATAGTTAGAGGATGGTACGTTGACTTTTACTCCCTTGTTGTTGGCCCCCGTCATTCCGCCCGGCCTGGTGACGTTTCTCCCGTTCCTCCTGATCATTGCCGTCTTTTACCTGATGCTGGTGCGTCCCAACCAGAAAAAGCAAAAGCTATGGCAGGAGATGCTGGGAAATCTGAAGCCCGGCGACAAGATCACCACCACCGGCGGCATGCGCGGAACCGTGCTCTCGATTAAAGACGACGCCATTCAGCTGCGCGTGCCACCCGACGGCATCAAGATCGAGGTCATCAAGAGCGCCATCGCTTCCGTGACGACAAACCAAGAGGAAGCGAAATAACCGTATTACTCCCATGCGTAAAACACTACTGATTGTTGCCGTTCTTCTCGTGTTCGTCTATGGTATCTTCGGCATCCCGAAGGGGATAGGTCTGTCTGCCTGGAAGACGGCGATGACCAACCGCATCCACCTCGGCCTCGACCTCAAGGGTGGCATCCACCTGGTGCTGCAGGTAATGGTGGGGGAAGCCGTAAGCGCGGAGACCGACAACGCCGTCGGTCGCATTCAGGCCGACCTGCAGCAGGGCGGCTTCCCGGCCAAGTCAGTGGTGAAACCCGACCCCAAGCAGCCGGAAACTATTCAAATTCTGGGCACGCCGGCTGACCGGGTCGGCGACGTGCGCAGCCTGCTCGATTCCCGCTACGGCGCGCAGTACACGGTGAGCTCCGGCCCCAACAATTCCTGGACCCTCACCATGAAGCAGACTGAGGTGCAGTCGATCGAGCAGCACGCGCTGCAGCAGGCCATCGACACCATCGGGACCCGCATCAATAACCTGGGCGTCACCGAGCCCACCATTCAGGAGTACAACCTCGGCACCAACCAGATCCTGGTAGAGCTGCCCGGCGTCGACGACTTGAGCCGCGTCCGCGACATCATTCAGTCAACCGCCCGCCTGGAGATTCACCTGGTGGTCGGCGGCCCCTTTGCTACGGAGGAAGCTGCCGTGCAGAGCGTGGGGGGAACGGTTCCGCCGGAAGACCTGGTCATGGCTTACGGGGGCACCGAGCCCGACTTGATGGGGCAGTACTACGTTCTCCAGAGGATCCCCGTCGTTGCCGGCGATGACTTCCGCGACGCCCAGCCGTCGGTCGACGAAAACGGCCGGCCTGACGCGACTTTTATCCTCACCCGCAACGCCGGGGACCGCTTCTACCAGTTCACCAGCACCAATATCGGCAAGCAGCTGGCCGTAGTGCTGGAGAACCGGGTGCAGGAAGCGGCCAACATTCAGCAGGCCATCCGCGACCAGGGCCGCATCACCGGCCTGGGCAAAGAAAAAGCGCAAAACCTTTCTCTCATGCTGCGCACCGGCGCCCTGCCCGCCTCCATCCATTACCTGCAGGAAAGCGTCGTAGGCCCGTCGCTGGGCGCGGATTCCATCCGCAAGGGCGTGCTGGCGTCGATCGTCGGCATGCTCGCCGTCATGATCTTCATGCTGATCTACTACCACGGCGCAGGCATCAATGCAGATCTTGCCCTGATGCTGAACCTGGTCATCCTGCTTGGTTTTATGGGCTACTTTAACGCCGTGCTGACCCTGCCAGGCATTGCCGGCGTGATTCTGACCATCGGTATGGGCGTCGATTCCAACGTGCTGATCTTCGAGCGCATTCGTGAAGAGCTGCGTGCCGGCAAGTCTCCGGCCGCGGCCGTCGATCAGGGCTTCGCCCATGCCTGGGTGACCATCGTCGATACCCACGTCACCACCATTGTCTCGGCCCTCATCCTGTTTCTCTTCGGAACCGGCCCGGTCAAAGGTTTCGCCGTCACCCTGAGTTTTGGCCTGTTCGCCAACCTGTTCACTGCGGTCTTTGTATCGCGCCACATTTTCGATTCGATTCTCAGGCGCAAGCAGCGTGGAGAAGCACTTTCGATCGGATAGCGCCGGCGTTCGCTTACCAGTAAAAATGGAGTTTTCAAGTGGAACTGTTTCGCGGTACTAACATTGATTGGCTGGGGAAAAAGTGGTATTTCCTCGCCTTCTCGCTGGTCTTCAGCGTATCGGGCGTGCTGTCTATTCTCTTCTGGCACCACATCAAGCTGGGCGTTGACTTTCGTGGCGGCACCCTGGTGTACGTCCAGTTCGATCAACCGCCCAATATCGACAAGATTCGCCAGGCGATCGACCGCGCCGGCATCCACGATGCGCGCATTCAGACCTACGGCGCCTCGAAGCAAGAAGTCATCATTTCCCTGGCCCAGAAAGAAACGCAGGATGCCGCCCTCGATGCCGGCCGGCAGACCATCGTGCAGGCCCTCAACACCAACTACGCGCCCGACGGCGCCGCTAACCAGGGCAAGTTAGACCTTGATAACTCCAGCAAAGGGGCGCTCGCCCAGTATCTGCAGCAGAGCGATCCCGAGCACTTATCGGGCCCCGACGCAGCCCAGCATTATGGACAGCAGGCCAGCGCCATACTGGACCACCGTGATCACGACCTCAACGGCATGTTCACCAGCATCGACCAGTTGAAGGGAGCAGCCGACCCGGCGGTCGTGAACCAACTGAAGCAGGGCGCCTATCTCTCCGGCTTCCACGTTTTTGGTGCGGAGATCATCGGTCCCCAGGTGGGTGCGTTGTTACGCCGCCAGGCCTTGTTGGCGACGCTGTACTCCTTGCTCGGGATGCTGGTCTATCTGTGGTTCCGCTTCGAGTTGATTTACGGCGTAGCCGCCGTGGTGGCTGTTTTCCATGACACCCTGATCACCGTGGGCGCCTTCAGCCTCACCGACCAGGAAATTACGCTGACCGTCATCGCCGCCATCCTGACGCTGATCGGCTATTCCATGAACGACACCATCGTGGTCTTTGATCGAATACGCGAGAATCTACGTCTCTCTCGCCGCGAGACCCTGACCACGGTCGTCAATCGAAGCATCAACCAGACGCTGAGCCGAACCGTGCTCACCTCGGGGCTCACTTTCCTGACTGTTCTCTCGCTCTATTTGTTCGGAGGCGAAGTCCTGCATGGCTTTTCCTTCGCCCTGGTCATCGGCATCCTGATCGGCACCTATTCGTCGATTGCCGTAGCCGCCCCGATGCTGGTCGCCTACCAGGAGTGGAGAGCCAAGCGGGGCAAGAAAGCCATCCTCCCTGCCGCCAAACGCTCCAAACCCTGATTCAGCAACGTGCCGCAGCAAAACAAATCTTCAGCTTGGGCGCCTAGAGGGTGTGTGCGAACCCAGTTCCTGGAGGGTACGGGCTTCAGCCCGTACATGAACTAACAAACACTGTTGGCCTTTAGGCCCTGAGGGCCGGGTTTCCGCATGATTCCGCAGCCCTCAGCGCCTAAAGGCGACTCATCTTGGGTATTTACGCACGGGCTGAAGCCCGTACCCTTCACGAACCGAGTTTTTCCGTAGCCTGTGAAGCCCGTACCCTTCAGGAACTGAGTTCTCGCACACGCACAAGCTCCCGAGGCACCTCTTTTCCTGCTGCCCAGAGGTTTTCCACAGCTTGCACAGCTTCCACAGCGTGCCAATCCCACTTCGGGATCAAAATGAAAGTCGCCGGTGTCTAAGAAGGTACAAGTTCGAATATCCGAGGTAAGGCGATGTTTGAAGATTCATTAATGGAGTCAGGTGGCAAGCTAAAAACCAAGAGCAAGTATTGGACAATCCTTACGTTTAGTCTCAATGCCTTGATCCTGGCCGCACTGATTATTTGGCCGCTCCTGCACCCTGAGGCGCTACCCACGCAGATGATGGCCACGCTGCTGGTTGCTCCACCACCACCCCCGCCACCACCTCCCCCGCCACCACCCCAAGCCCCTGTTCAGGTCAAGATCAAGTCCGAAATGATCGAAAACCAATTGCAGGCGCCCAGCAAGATCCCGAAAGAAATCAAGCAGATTAAGGAGTCGGCAGCTCCGCCCTCCATGGCCGGTGTATCCGGAATGGAAGGCATGGGCGGCGGCACCGCTGGCGGCGTCATGGGCGGCATCCTCGGCGGTATCGGATCCGGTCCGGCTATCGTCAAAGCGGCCCCTCCCAAGAAGCTGAGCATCTCCTCCGGTGTCATGGCCGGTAATCTACTCGACAAGGTGACCCCGCAATATCCTGCGATTGCGAAAGCGGCCCGCATTCAGGGCACGGTCGTTTTGCAGGCCACGATTTCAAAGTCGGGCTCGATCCAGAACCTCAGGGTCATTAGTGGTCCTCCTATGCTGCAGCAGGCAGCCCTGGATGCCGTCCGCTCCTGGCGCTACAAGCCCTACCTTCTGAATGGCGATCCTGTCGAAGTTGAGACAACTGTCAACGTCGTCTTCAATCTCGGTGGCTAAACCCCGCGTGCCGGCGCCACTTTCACCAAGGTGGTAGCCGGCACACCCCTTGTGGCCACTTCGGGTCATTCCTGACCGAAGTTGCCCGGTGCTAGCATCTGGTTGTTTCAGAGCTATAACGAAGTAAATTCGTAGGAGGAAAGATTCAGTGATTCTCGCTCAACTCTCCCAACTTGCAGCCCATCAGGCAGCTCTCGGCGTGTTCTTCTTCCAGGATGCAGCACCCTCCGTCGGCTTCTCCCCGATGGAGCTCTGGCACAACATGGGACCCGCCGCCAAGGCCGTCGTCGGCGTCCTCTTCATTATGTCCATCTGGTCGCTGGCCGTAATCATCGATCGCGCCCTCTATTTCAGTGCGGCACGTAAGCAATCGCGTGAATTTGCTCCCCGCGTTGCCGGCGCCCTCAAAGAAGGCAAGTTGGACGAAGCAGTCAAGGTTGCAGATCGCAACAAGAAGTCGCATCTGGCCGAGGTGGTCACCGCCGGCTTGCAGGAGTTCCGTAACTACGGTGGTGGCGGCGCCATTACCGACGAACAAATCGAGTCCAGCAAGCGCGCACTCGAGCGCTCCGAGGCCATCGTTCACGCCAAGCTGAAGAGGGGTCTGGGTGGTCTCGCCACCATCGGTTCGACAGCACCCTTTATCGGACTGTTCGGAACGGTCGTCGGTATCTTGAACGCCTTCCAGCAGATCGCCACCCAGAAGACTTCCGGTATCGGCGCAGTCGCCGGCGGTATTTCTGAAGCCCTGGTCACCACCGCTTTCGGGCTGCTGGTCGCCATCCCTGCCGTGATGACCTTCAACTACTTCACCGGCAAGGTCGAAGCCTTCGACGTTGAGATGGACAACTCGTCCAGCGAACTGATCGATTACTTCATCAAGCAGAGCCACCGCCGCTAAGCACGCGGCGTCACCACTCCACAGCGGGAATCCTGCACCGGCTTGAAACGGACACAATCCGTTTCAAGCCCGGTGGTTTCAAGACTCATAGAAAGTCGTCCTGAAGGTGGGGAGCCCAAAGCGTTTTTTGAACGCGGCTCGACCCACGGAGCAAAGACAATGGCAATCGTAGTCAGAAACGAAGGCGCCAAGGTTAATTCCAACATTAACGTCACGCCCATGGTGGACGTGATGTTGGTGCTGCTCATCGTTTTCATGGTCATCACCCCCATGCTACAAAACAAGGTGAACGTTGAGTTGGCCAAGGTGACCGACCCGACGGCCATGCCCGATGTCGACAAAGAAGATTCGGTCGTCGTGGCCGTGACCCGCGATAACAAGATCTACCTTGGCCAGAACCAGGTTTCCATGGCCGATCTCGGCGCCAAGGTGGCCGACCTGCTGACCAACAAGACCGACAAGCAAATCTTTATGCGCGCGGATGCCCGGGCCCAATACGGCACGGTCATGGATGCGATCGACGATGTGCGGACCGCCGGCGTCGATCAGGTGGGGCTGTTGACGGATCGCCGCACAGACACCACCACACCGCCACCCGCTACTCCACCAGCTGGTCAGTAGCACTTAGACATTCAGAAAACGAGGGACGAAAATGGCATTCGATACAGGTGGTGGAGGCGGACTCAATTCGAGCATCAACGTAACGCCCATGATCGACGTCTTGCTGGTGTTGTTGATCGTGTTCATGGTCATCACGCCGGTTACGCCGAAAGGGCTTGAGGCCCTGGTGCCGCAGCCGCCGAAAAACCCGCAAAAGCAGCAGGACAACGACCGCACCATCGTGGTGCAGATCACCCATCGCCCGGGGGGTGGGGTCCCAGGCTACAAAATCAATGAGCTGGACATTTCCCACGGGGACCTATTGAATAAGTTGGAAGGGATTTTTGCCACCCGCGCCGAGAAGGTGATGTTCGTCAAGGGCGATCCTGCCCTCGACTTCTCTGTCGTGGCAGACGTTCTGGATATCGGTCATGAGGCGGGCGTCGATCACATCGGCCTCATTACACCCAAGGTAGAAGCTGGGCAGTAGAATTGTTGCTGTGCTCCTGCAGGTCGGGCCACGTTGGTTTTGAAGGAAAGGTTGCCTGATCCTGCTACATGAACCGCAACAACAACCAAGACACGATCAAGCGCGCTTTGCAAAAAGGTCCGCGGCTGCTCATGCAGAGCCGCGGATCTGGTTTTTTTGAGCAATACTTGCCAGTAGCCTGAAACCAATTACAATCACTGCGCGGAAGTTTTTCCCTACCGAGTAGCAGGCCCGCGTAAGCTTGTAGACGATCAGGCGGAACCTGGCATCATAAGGAGATTAGAACCAGAATGAAGCGAAGCGCATATATTCCGGTGCTGGCGGTCGCCACCCTGTCGCTGCTGACCATAGTTACCGGGTGCAGCAAGCTGCAGGCTCGCGATCAATTGATCAAGGGTGTTCAGGCATACAAGAATGCCAAGTTTGAAGAAGCGATCGACCACTTCCAAAACGCCGAACGCCTTGATCCAACCTTGGAAAACGCACCTTTGTATCTTGCTACGGCCTACGCGCAGCAGGTAGTTCCAGACGCCAACACGCCTGAGAATAATAAGAATGCGCAGCTCGCGGTGAATGCCTATCAGCAGGTGCTGGCCAAGGACCCAAACGATCTCAACGCGCTGAAGGGCATTGGCGCGGTTTACCTGAACACCGGTAAGACCGAAGAAGCCAAGACCTGGCAGCGCAAGGTCACGATCGCTGATCCCAAGGACCCGGTTGCCCACTATACGATTGGCGTCATCGATTGGCGCGTCGCCTACAGGAATGCGATCCAGACTCGCAACAGCCTGGGCATGCAGGACAACGGTGACATGATCAAAGACAAGGCTGCCTGCCAGAAACTGGCAGCCGTGAATGCACCGCTGGTCGATGAGGGCATCAAGGAGCTACAGCAGGCCATCGATCTGCGTCCTGGGTACGATGATGCCATGTCATACCTGAGCTTGCTCTACCGGCGCAAGGCAGATCTGGATTGCGGTGACGAAGCCGGCCACAAGGCTGATCTGGCCATGTTCGACCAATGGCGCGACAAAACCATGGCGACCCGTAAGGCAAACGAGGAGAAGAAGAACCAGCAGACTCCCGGCGGCATTACGATGGACAACACCAGCGGCAAGTAGACGCGACGGAAAGAAGAAGCCCCTGGCCAAAACCAGGGGCTTCTTTACGTCTCCGCTCCACTCACCACGGGTGAGATATGGGGCACCCGCCTTCGTGGCAAGGGAAGGCTTTTACAATGCCAGTTCTCACACACCTTCTTGAGTCCATACGGGATGCTACAGAAAATGGCTGCGGCGAGCCAGGCCAATGGGTCTTGTTAGTGTTATGTACGGGCTGAAGTTCGGCCCCCAAACAAATTTGTCATCCCGACCGAAGTGGAGGGATCTGCGGTGCGCCTTTACCCTAAACCAAGGCCTTACGAGTGAGCTCGCAAATCCTCCCCACGCCGACCCTCACTGCGCGCCGTTCTTGAAGATCTCCTCCGCCAGATGGTTCTCGACATGCGCCTGATCGCGCATCATCTCGTAGTACGCAGCGCGCAGCAGCTGCGACCGGCTATCGCGCAACTGCTGTCGGATATCCTGTTGCACCCGCGGGTCATTCAACTCTCGCTGGCCGGCCGGTTCTTTTTCGATCAGCTTATAAATCCCATACCCGGCAGGCGCCTTAGCCCCCGGCGGAATCAGCGGAACAACTTCCGTAATATGCCCCGGCTGGGTCTTCGCGATCGCCGCGAACACGGTTGGATCACTACGTAAGCTCGATTCCGGCACAAAGCCCATGTTGCCGCCGTTGTTGGCGTCACTTGGATTCTCCGAGAGATTCATCGCCAGGGTAGCGAAATCCTCTCCGCTCTCCAGCCGGTTGTGAATCATTTCGATCTTGCGGCGTGCTTCCGTGTCGCTGCCCGCCTTGCTGTTCTGCAAATTAGCTCCCTGCTGCATCTTCGTGGGCTGCGACGTGACCACAATCTCGGCGATGTTGTACTTGGGCTCAATGAAATTGAACTGCGCCTTATTCGCGTTGTAGAAATTGGAAATATCCGCATCCGTGATATTGATCCGCGAAGTCACTTCCTTATTGATCAATTTGTCTTGGGTGAGGTTACGCCGAATCTGCAGCCGCAAGTCGTCGAGCGACATACTCGCCGCCTGCAAGCGTTTGTCAAACTCCTCCTGGGTGTAGGGCGCCTTGTATTCAGCCAGCTTCGCGTCGACCTCTTCATCGCTCGCTACCAGGTTCATCTTCTTGGCTGCCTGCTGCACAATCTCCTCGTCGATCAATTGACGAAGAATCTGCAGTCGCGTAGCCTCAGCCTGCTCCTTCGTAGGCTGCTCTTTGTTGTTGCCGATGTTGTCGCGGTAGAACCTTTCCACTACCACACGCTGGATCGGCTGCCCATTCACGGTAGCGACCACGTCCGGCCCATAGGTGTGCCTGCACCCGGTCACAAAAACGCTACTCATCAAAACCACGCCGAGCGAGGCGCGAGCCACGGCGCTACGTGCTAAAAATATCTCCAACGGTCCTTCTCCTCGCGGGCGCCATCGCCCTTACCGGTTAAACCGAACCGGCCCCTGACCGGTCAAATAGACCGGCCATTACCGGTCAAATTGAACCGGCCCTGACTGCTCAAATAGACCGGTCATTACCGGTCGACCAGACCGGCCCTTGCCCAAGCTGCTTGCGCGAACGTGGCCTAATGGTTTGATCATACTTTCCCAACCCCTGCCTGTATCTATCTGGGGGGCTGCGGTGGTGTTGCCGGCTTCTTGGCTGCTTCCGCCACCTGGGCAGGCGGCTGCACTCCGGCCTCTCGCAGTGCCCGGTCGATCGCCGTCCAAAGCTCTGCTTGCGGCAACGCGCCCGAAATGCGCTCGCCGTTAATAAACAACGTCGGCGTGCCATTCACCCCCAGGCTGTCTCCCACCTTCATCGAAGCACGTACCGGGGCCTCATCCTGTTTGGCCACGCAGGCGTCGAGCTTCGTCACATCCACCTTCGCCCGCTCACCCTCATCATGGGCGATCTTATCCAGCGTCTTGGTGGCCTCATGTATATCGTGCCCCGCCGCTTTGACCTCGTCGCCATGGGTATGCATGTAGTCCACGAATCGCCAATATGCGTCGCCGCTCTGTTCCGCAAGGCAGTTGGCGTCAACCGCCGCATGCATAGCCCAGGGATGAATCTCCACCAGGGGGTAATCCTTATAAAAAAACTTCACCAGCCCGCGGTAGCGGTCCTCCGTCGCCGGGAACAGTTGCTCGTGCATCCGTGCGCAGTATGGACATTCCAGGTCGTCAAAATTAACGATTGTGACCTTGGCGTCGGCCGCTCCCCGCATCGGCCGGTTCGCCGTCGAAATCATGTCCGCCGCGCTATGGCTGATATCAAATCTCTCCAGCCGCGCCACCGTGTTGCCATCGCTCGACAGCAGAAATTGCACCACTGTCTGCTTGCCATTGCTGGAGAAAGTGATGGGCAGATTTTCAAACCCGGGAAACTCACTCTTGCTGGTAGCACCGATGGTGACATCGACGTTTGGGGGCACCTCAAACTGCGAGCGAACCAGCACTTCAATTCTCCGGTTCAGTTGAGACATGGGGACGGGAGAAGCGTTATTCGCAGCGGCGCTGGGGGCGCTTTGAGCCTTGCAGCCCGCGGAGAGTGAAACCAGCAGGCACCACATCAGGGTACGGCGCACAAACAAGACAACCACCTTTCCATACCATCCCACCATTAGAGCATTTCTCCCATTACGGTGTCGCCCCTCCGGAGAGGGGCGAGATCAAAAGATCCGCTCTGCACGCTTAAAGTATTGACTGCCTGCGGATCCTACGCCGGCCAGGGTGAAGCTAACGCTGCAGCATTCGTTTTCGTTACGCGCTGAGCCCAGAGCCAGGCGGCGGTATTCGACACTCAAGCCGCAGCAGTCCCAGTTGTACGTCGTCTCGATCCCGCCATACTGCAGCGCATTTTGCACGAAGTCATAGCCGGCGTTTACATCGGCGCTGAATCCGCGTGCCGCTGGGTTGCCAAAACCGAAAAGTAGACGCAGCAGGTTGTATTTCGTTACCTGGCTGCCGAGCGTGGACGAAAAAGTGGGATTCAGCGCTTGCAGAGTGGAATAGGCAACGCTCCCAAAGAAGGCTTCGCGATGGTAGTTA
Source organism: uncultured Acidobacteriaceae bacterium (assembly GCA_963834445.1). GTDB lineage: Bacteria > Acidobacteriota > Terriglobia > Terriglobales > Acidobacteriaceae > PALSA-350. Next base: position 1,396,483 of record CAWIBU010000003.1, on the reverse strand, counting down.
GCGAAAAAATTGTCGGCGTCCAGCCGTTTTGTCTTGAAATCGTAGTCGGCATCCCATTCGAAATCGACGTGGTCGCTGGTGCGAACCTGCAAGCGCGAAATCAACGGGGAGTAGTTGCGCGGCCCATTCAAAAAAGCCACTCCGGTGAGGTCGAGCGTCGAGGTCAGCACGTTGCGACGGAACGCAGACACGGCTCCCCCGAAATTTGGGTCGAAGAAGTATTTTGCGGCCAGCTTCCAGGTGATCCAATCGCTGGTATCGCCGCCGCATTCTCTGTAGTTCGCGGGCAAATGGATGATCCCATTTACGGCAGCAGGCACAGCGCCGCTGCTGCAGGCCTTAGGGTGCGCATGCTTGAAAAAGAGCCGCTGGGTCACGGAGTATTCCAATTCGTTGGTATCGCTTTCAATATCGGCGGGGTCAAAGCGGGGAATCGAGGAGAAGTTATTCACGCCCGCAACGTAGCGATACACCACCGCGGGCTCAATCGTGTGGCGCAGGTCACTGCCGAATAATCGCTCCAACGCCGGCGCCTTGAAGTCCCGCATCAGCGCCGGCGGCCTCAATTCGAAACTGGCCTCCAGGTCAGAACGATTCACATTGGCGTCGCTCAACAGCGGTGTGGTGCTACTGGGGATCTGGCTCTGGTTATAGAAAGTTTCCCGGGCGCCTACCTCCGGACGGAAAGTCCAGCCATCCAGATGCAGCGGCAACGAAAGGTGAGGGTACAGATCGACGCGCCCGACCACCCCGGTCTTGAAGCCCGGCTCACTGCGGCTCAATCCCGCAGCCGAACCACCCGCACTCCACTCCAGCGGCGTACCGTACAGTCGCTGATCGACCGTATCGAAATCGAGGCTCGGCACATGCAGAATGCGAATCTGCGGCGTCACGTAGGTATTTCCTTCCTGCGTCAATCCTTCGAAGTTCTGATACCGGTCGAAACGAATGCTCTCAGAAAGTCCTCGGTCATTGTGCGTAACAAAGGCCGAGGAGGTCACCTGGGAAGCAACGGCCAACGCAAATGATTCGGCAAACGCCACACGATACACATACGAGCTAAGGTATTCACCCGTAGCGATGGCCCGGGTGCGCTCGTCCAGATCAAAGTCGCGGCGGCCGTTGAGAAGGATGTCCTGGCCACCCTGGTTGATATAGGTGGGAGCCAACCCCCGGTCGAAGAGAGCCACAAAGTGCGCAGTCGCAAAATCTTCTCCACGCCCGCGATAGCGGAACTCGCCATTGGGCGACCAACCCCGCTTGGAGAAAAATTGGGCGCCGAACGTAGAGTCCATGCTGCGATTGATGACCCAGTAAATCGAGTCGCCGATAATCAGGCCCTTGGTGGAGGAGTTGCTGGGGGTCGGAATCAGCAAGCCGCTCGACCGGCTTGCGGTGTCCACCGGGTGGGTGACGTAGGGCAGGTAAAGAATCGGGACACCCAGCAGACTAAAAAAACTGTTCTTTGCCCGTGCCTCACCGTAGTTCACCCGGATCTGCGCAGAGTGGATCTGCCAGTGCGGGTCAGGCAGAAGGCATGAAGTCATCGTGCCCCGGATTATCTGGTAGCGCTCCGGGCCCTCCTTAATGAGCCAGCGGCCGCTAAAGAGAAAGGGATTCGCGGTGGTATAAACCGTCTTGCGCTTGCCTTCGGAAGATTTGCTTGCGGAAGGCTGCCGCCCGATACTCCCGCTTACATTGTCGAAGCGGCCCGTCTCCAGATCGAAATTGAGTTTGCCGTGATCCGCGAGGATGAGTTCATTATCCCGCCCACCTTGTAATTGCACATGGCCATCAGCCTCAGCATCACTGGTTTCCTGGTTGTAGGAAACTTTATCTGCCGTGAGCACATAGTCCTTGTAGTCGATCCTGACCGCGCCGGTCAGTGTGTAGATGCTGCCGTGCTTCTCCTGCTGGTTCGCTTGGATGCTCACAGGAATGCCCGCAGGGGGTGCGACCACGACTTCCGCGATGGGATAATCCGGCGCACTGGGAAGAGGCTCTGCAGAGGGAGCAGGCGCATCCGCGCTCTGCACTGCCGAGGGAAACTGCTTGGTCAACGTCTGCGACCAAAGCTTGGGATGACACAGCATTAACGCTGTGATAAACAAAAAGGTGCGGACTGTCATTACCAGGGGCGACTTCAGGATAACAAATGGCTCGCGCCCGAGCCTCGTGATGGTCACGCCGCTCTGGCCATTTCTGCTTCCTCCCCTCCCCTGTCGCTTAGACGGGCCCTACACGCCAACGTGTAGTTGCAACTTCACACTTCGTACCAGAGGAGATCAGAATTGAGTCTGCCTTCACGCAATGTCGGAGAAAATTTCTCCCATTCAGACACAGTGGCGGTGCCGGCATGGAAGAAAGAATTGAACGAGCGCCTGGCTGCGAACCGTTCACGCCGCTCCCAGGTGATCGCCGAGCAGGTGGCCCTCCCCGGCCTGGAAGATGTGGAGCGCAAGGTCGAATCGCGCGCCTCGAAGCTGGCTGCCAAGGTCGCGCAGCGCTACGCAAATGCTCCGTCGTACAGCGAGGTAATCGCTGCTGAGACGCGTGCGCGCAAGCAGGCCGCGCCGTCTCCTGTACTCGATCAAGCTCCCATCGTGCCTCTTGCCGAAGTGGCGCCGCAGGTCGATGACGAGCCAGTCACGGAAATTCCCATCGTATTTGCCGACGAACCAACGTCCGCCGCGGTCGAGCCATTAGCAGTCAACCTCATCGAGTTTCCGCGGGAGTTGATCGCGGCTCGTAAAATGCGCCCGCGTCTTGCCGAAGGGCCCTTGCGGGAATCGCTTGAGGAAACCGAACACGACCAGTCGCAACTAAGAATTTTCGAAGTAGCTCCAGAGAGCATCTCGCAGACAGTCAGTATCGGGCCAACCGCCGCCGATTGGTCTCCCATCCGTCTCGATATCGATCCTGTGGTGGCGCGTGCAGCCGATACGCGGCCGGAACAGATCCCCCTCAAGACCGCGTCTCTGGAAGACCGGTTGATGGCCGCCATCTTTGATCTGGCGCTGATCGTTGCGGCCTTTGCCGTATTCATTCTTGTGTTTGTCGCCTGCACGGCGCATCCGCCCACGGGGAAGCCTGCGTTGCTCGCGGCGGGTTTGGCCCTCGCAGGGTTCTGGCTGCTCTATCAATATTTGTTTTTCAAATTTGCTGAGGGCACGCCGGGCATGCGTTACGCCAAGATTGCGCTCTGCACGTTTGACGATGAAAACCCCACCCGCAAGGCAATGTGCCGCCGCGTCTTCTTTATTCCCTTGTCCGCGGCGCCGCTGGGCCTGGGTTTCCTCTGGGCCTGCTTCGACCCAGATCGCCTGGCCTGGCACGACCGCCTCTCCCGCATCTACCAGCGCAGCTACTCCTAGCGGTTGATTTCGTCTGTCGGCAAGTTAAGAGAGGAATGAACGCGGAGAGCGCTTGCTCTTTACTTCCGTCCCCCAAACAAATCTGTCATCCCGACCGGAGCGAAGCGCAGCGGAGGGACCTGCTTTTTCACGAGTCCACTAGCGAATGCTGTCCGAAGCGCCGCCCCTAGATTTGTCATCCCGACCGGAGCGAACCCGAATTCCTGTTTCGCTAAGTCAGACAGATCCGCGTGTGCGGCTTTCATTAAGGAAAGCCGCATGAAGTTCGCCAGCGCCACCAACCTCGACAGGAATTCGGGGGAGCGTAGCGGAGGGATCTGCGGTGCGCCTTTCCCCCAAACCAAGGCCCTACGAGTGAGCTCGCAAACCCTGCCCGAGCCAGCTCCTAAGCAGGAGCCAACAGCGCCGAAGCCGCCGCTCCGATCACGGCAACCTCGCTGTTCTCAGGCACAACCTCTAATGCATAGCTCTGCAGCGGGCTCATCTTCACCATCTGCCACAAGTACTCCTTCAGCAGCGCCAGATCGAGAAACCGCACATTAATCCCGGTAAAGTAAAACCTGCCCGGGCCGCCCAGGTGGATCGAAGTCGCCGTAGCCGCGCCCAACCCGCGGTGCCAAAGCCGCACAAAGTCCATGCAGCGGGCGTCGCCTTCCTTGGCGGCGGCAAAAACCTCCTCCGGTTCCATATCGAGGAATCGCAGGCGCATCGCACGGTACCCCATGATTCCTTCCAGATGTCCGCGCCCACCGCACCCGCAGTACGTTTCCTTGTGGTCAAGCGTCACCACCATGTGGCCGCCCTCCCAAACCCCTTCGCTGTACGGGTAGCGCCCGAACCCGATCCCATTCCCCAGCGTCCAAACCCGCACCAGCCGATCCGTACGTCCTTTCGTGACCGCCAGCCCGGCAGCCACCGCATCCGCGTCATTCATCGTCTTCAGCGGCGCAACAATCCCTTTCGCGCGAAAAATCGCACCCAGTGAATCGGCAATATGCTGACCCTTGAGCTGGGCAAGATTCGGGGAATCCTCCACAATCCCGTTGCGAATAATCCCCGGAATCGCCACCCCGATCGCATCGATCTCGCCTTCCGCATGCAGTGCCATCACCTGGTCGCAAATCAAATGGCAAAGGCTTTCGAACGGATGTTCCAGCAGGGCCTCGTGGTCATCCGGATTCTCCGGATAACTGCGCAGCTCCCCAACCAGCTTATGATCTTCCATGAGCCCCGCGACAATCCTCGAGGACACGACAACACCAATGGTCTTGTCCATGACGCCTCCTTAGTCCGCAGCCCGGGCTAGCCGGTTGATGCCGTTGAACGCCGCAACTTTATAACACTCGGCGAGGGTGGGGTAGTTGAATACCGTTTCGACGAAGTAGTCCAGCTTGCCGCCAAGCGCCATCACCGCCTGCCCAATGTGCAGCAGCTCGCTCGCGCCCTCGCCGATAATATGCACGCCCAGCAAATGCCGTGTCTCGCGATGGAAGATAATCTTCAGCCGTCCCGTCGTATCGCCTCGGATCTGGCCTCGCGCAATCTCGCGGTAGTACGCCACACCCACCTCGTACGGAACATCCTCTTCGGTCAGCTGCTCCTCGGTCTTCCCGATGAAAGCTATCTCCGGAATCGTGTAAATCCCGTAGGGATAGAAGCTCGGGTTCGACACCAGGTTCTCATCGCCAAACGCGCGCGCCACCGCAATCCGGCCCTGCTCCATGGACACCGACGCCAGGCCGGGAAACCCGATCACATCGCCCACCGCAAAAATTCCCGGAGTCTTGGTGCGGAAGTCCTTGTCCACCGGGATACGTCCGCGCGCGTCCGCCTCGATGCCCACCCGCCCCAGGTTCAGCTCGTCCACATTGCCCTGCCGGCCCACCGCATACAGCAAAGCGCCTCCGGAAATTCTCTTCTTGCTCTCGAGATTGGCGACCACGCTACCGTCCGGCATCTCCTCCACGCTCTCCACCTCTTCGTTCAGCCGCATGGTCACGCGGCTATCCCGCAGGTGGTAGCTCAGCGCCTCCACGATCTCCTGGTCGGCAAACTCCAGCAGCCGCGGCCGCCGCTCGATCAGCGTCACCCGCACGCCCAGCGCCGCGAACATGCAGGTGTACTCCACGCCGATCACGCCGCCGCCCACCACAATCAGTCGTCTTCGGCAGCGTCGGCAGGTCCAGCACCAGGTCGCTGTTGACGATCGTGCGGCCGTTGATCGGCACCTCGGGCGAGTCGGCCGGTTTGGTCCCGGTCGCGATCATCATGTTCTTCGCCTCGTACACCTGGGTACCGCCTTCGTTGGTCACCTGCACGTGGGTGCAGTCTTCGAAGCTGGCCACGCCCACCAGCATCTCGATGTTGTTGCGCGAAAGCTGCGCCTCGGTCACATCGATCTCGGTCTTGATCACGTGCTGCACCCGGAAGGCAAGGTCCGCCATCGTGATCTTTTCCTTCACCCGGTAGTTCATCCCATAGATCGACGTAGTTATACCCGGAGAGATGCAGCACCGCCTCGCGCATGGTCTTGCTGGGAATGGTGCCGGTGTTAACTGAAACCCCACCGACATTGCGATTGCGCTCAACAACCGCAGCCCGTTTGCCCAGCTTATTGGCGTAGATGGCGGCGCGTTGCCCCGCAGGGCCGGAACCAATGATGAGGAGATCGTAGGTAATCATGCCTTGTACGAAGGGTACCGGAAGAATCAGGCGAAGAGGTTAAATTTTCCCATGTCTGTGAGCGCAGCGAGCAACACGCAAACTAAAACGGTATGACGCTCTACCCTCTCCAACCCAGACTCGGGCCCCTCTACGCTGGCCTGACCATCAAACTCCGGGTGCCCCATCCCCCCCGATTGAGGTCTAAGGTCGGGTTGGGAACCGCAGATCTCTCCACTGCGCTACGGTCGAGATGACAAATTTGTTGCGTAACAAGACTGGCTTTTCCAGTCGGAGCGCAGCGAAAAATTTGTCATCTCGAGAGAGCGTACCCGAATTCCTGCTATGCTGCGCCAGACAGGTCCGCATGTGCGGCTTTCATTAAAGAAAGCCGCATGAAGTTCGCCAGCGCCACCGACCTCGACAGGAATTCGGGGGAGCGTAGTGGAGAGATCTGCGGTTCCCAACCCGGAGTTTGATGGTCAGGCCAGATCACCCGTAGACTCCACTACATGCAGTGCTATGCCATCACCGATCCGGCGTATCGCCCTCAACTCCTCGATCTCGTCCAGCAATGGACAGTCGCCGGCGTGCACTTCATCCAACTACGTGAGAAGGATCTTGCTCTGTCCCAACTGCAAACCCGGGCCCGCCAGATAGCCGCTAAGACTAACCACACCCGCACCAAATTCCTCATCAACATCGCCACCCCTGCGTCGGCGCTCCTGGCGCGCGAGGCCGGAGCCGACGGAGTTCACCTGGCCGGCGAACCCACACCCGGCGCGGCCGATGCGGTGCGCGCCGTTTTCCCCAACGCGCTCATCAGCCTCCCCTGCCACACTCTCGACGAAGTCGAACTCGCCGTCAAAGAACAAGCAGACCTGGTCCTCTTCTCCCCCATCTTCGAGAAGGCCACCGCCGCACCCCAGGGCCTGGAAGCCCTTCACCAGGCCTGCCTAACCGCACCAACCATCCCCGTCTTCGCGCTCGGAGGCGTCACCGCAGCCAACGCACCCGAATGTCTGGCCGCCGGCGCCACCGGCGTCGCCGGCATCCGCCTTTTCGCCGGAAACGATTGGCGGCGCCTGCCCGCAGGCTGAGCCCATGGAACGATATATAGTGGGATAAGACTTAACCATGCAGAGTGTCCGTTTGAAAAAGTGTTTGACCCTTCCTCGACCTGCCGCATCAGGGCCGTCGAGCCGGCAGTATCCATACTTCCTTGGCGCTTTCCTGTTGGCGATCTTCCTGTTTCCGTGCGCAAGCTACGCGCAGGACACACAGGCTATTCCCGCGGCCCCCGAGGTGCACGAAAAGTTTGACGTCGGCGTCGGCGGGTTCTACCAGATCACCAACGCGTCCAACGGCAACTTCCTCCGCGAAGACACGACCTCCTCGGGCGGTGGTCTGGTCAGTTTCCGCCAGCCGTTTCGGCCCTGGTTGGGGTATGAAGCCAATGTGGGCTTCACCAAGTTCTACGAAGCCTATAACAAGGGCCAGGTCAAGCTCGAGAACAACGTAACCGACTTCAACCTCGCGTACCTGCTGCAGTCGCCCAGCTATTACGGCGTGCAGGCCTTTTTCACCATTGGCGGGGGCGTGATCGTCTTTTCTCCGATTTCAGGATCGCTCACCTCGACCATCTCGGCGCCCACCAAATTACCCACTCAGGCGCTGCCCGATTTCGTCTACAGCCTCGGTCTCAACTACCCTATATTCAATCACTTCGGGGTGCGCGGGCAGTTGCGCGGCTTAAAATACAAGACCCCCGATTTTCACCAGGAATCACTCAACACCCACACCCTGCGTAGCACCTACGAGCCAACGCTCAGCATTTATTATCGATTTTGAGAAACCCATGGCTTTAGTGATAACAGTGCTCGAATTGGAGCGGGAACCTCTCGAGTTTAGTGAGACCGTCCCGCCCGGCGCCATTGACTACGGTTCCGGCATTCGCCAGCTCGACGCCATGCCGGTGAGCGGCCGCGCCGATCTCATCACCGAGAATCGCGGCGCCCACGAGCTGATCCACGACATACGTCTCCGCGCCGGCTTCCAGGGTAACTTCGAGATGCCCTGCGCCCGCTGCCTCGATCCTGTGGCCCAGCGGCTCGAGGAGAAGTTCGATCTGCTGTTCCGCCCGTCCGGGGTCGATGCGGAAGGCGCAGAGCACTCCATCTCGACCTCAGATACCGAAATCGGGTACTATGAAGGTGGCCGTCTTGCGGTCGAGGATGTGTTGCGCGAGCAGGTGTTGCTGTCCCTGCCGCCAAGAGCGCTCTGCCGGCAAGACTGCAAAGGACTTTGTCCTCGCTGTGGAAGCAATCGAAATACAGAAACGTGCGCTTGCGATGCCAGCCACGTGGACGCGCGTTGGACAGCGCTGGCCGATCTCCGCAGCAGGCTGAAAACGTAAAGTTGCAAGCGATCGCACCTTGCCCCAACCGAGGCAAACCGCGACCACGCCTGAAAGGAATCTGCAATGCCGAATCCAAAGCGGCGCCACTCCAAGCGTCGCACTGCCATCCGCCGTTCCCACGACGCGCTAACCCCGATCGTCACCTCGGAATGTCCTAACTGCCACGAACGCAAATTACCCCACAGGGCTTGCCCCAAATGCGGCACATACAAGGGTCGCGAAGTACTCGAAGCCAAGGAAGCTTAGCCCGGTCGGTGACCAGCCTAACGGATATTGCGCTCGATGCGATGGGCTCGGACAAAGCTCCAGAGCCAGAGATCAGGGGCGCAATCCAGGCTTGCCGCCAGCTCCCGGTGCGGGTCCACCTGGTTGGACCCGAAGACCTTCTGCGCGCCGCTTTGCTCGAAGCCACCGGCGGCGAGCAACTCCCAATCGTGATTGTTCCCGCAGCGGAATGGATAACGATGGAAGAAAAGGCAACCAAGGCGATCAAAAAGCCGCATAGCAGCATGCGCGTCGGCCTGCGCCTGGTCAAAGAAAACAAGGTCGCTGGTTTCCTCACCGCGGGCAATACCGGGGCCGCGATGGCCCTCGCCAAGATGGTCCTCGGCGCGCTCCCCGGGGTCGACCGTCCTTCCCTGGCCAAGATGCTGCCCACCTCAACCGGCTCGCCCTGTGTCCTGCTTGATGTCGGCGCCAATGTCGATTGCAAGCCGCACAACCTGGAACAGTTCGCCGTCATGGGCGAAATGTATGCGCGTAGTGTGCTCAAGATTCCCCGGCCTCGCGTCGGTCTGCTCTCGATCGGGGAAGAAGAAGGCAAGGGCAACGATCTCACCCGCGAAGCCTTTCCCCTGCTCAAGCAGCTCTCGATTAATTTCATCGGTAACGTGGAAGGCCGCGATATTTACAACGGTAACGCCGACGTCGTGGTCTGTGATGGTTTTGTTGGCAATGTCGCGCTCAAAACGAGCGAGGGGCTGGCCAAGCTGGTGCGCGATCTGCTGCGTCAATCGCTTACCTCGACGGTGACGGCACAAGTCGGCGCTTTGCTTTCGCGCAAGGCATTCAACGACTTCAAAAAGCGACTGGATTATTCCGAGTACGGTGGCGCACCCCTGCTCGGCATCCGCGGCGTGTGCATCGTGAATCACGGTTCGTCAAATGACCGGGCCATCTTTAACGGGATACGGGTGACTGCTGAGTTCGCCCAGGCCGGCATCAACCAGGGACTGGAACGCGAGTTTACCTGCCGCCGCCCAGTGCCCGATGCTACGTCAGAACCAGATCTGAGCATACCTATCCAACCGCTTCACTAAAAACCAGACGACATGAGCAAGACAGCCTTCCTCTTTCCCGGTCAAGGATCCCAAAGTGTTGGTATGGGCCGCGACCTCGCCGATGCCTTCCCCATTGCCCGCCAGACGTTTGAAGAAGCCAATGACGCCTTGGGCTACAACCTGGCGGAGCTCTGCTTCAACGGTCCTGAAGAGCAGCTACGGCTGACCGAGTTCACCCAACCGGCCATCTTTACCGTGTCTGTGGCAGCCCTGCGCGTCCTCGCCGCCGCCGGAGCCACTGCCGACTACCTTGCCGGACACTCCCTGGGGGAGTATTCCGCCAACGTCGCCGCCGGCGCGATCGACTTTGCCGACGGCGCTCGTACCGTCAGCCGCCGGGGACAACTCATGCAGCAGGCCGTACCACCAGGTGAGGGGGCCATGGCCGCCATCCTGGGAATGCCTCCGGAGCAAGTAGCAGCCGTGTGCCTGGAGGCCGCCAGGCACACCGGAGCCCCCGTCGAACCCGCCAACCTGAACGCGCCCGAACAAACAGTGATCTCCGGGGCAACGGCCGCTGTCGAAGCGGCGGTCGCGCTCGCACGGGAGCAGGGCGTCAAGCGGGCTGTCATGTTGCAGGTCTCCGCGCCCTTCCATTGCAGCCTTATGCAGCCGGCTCAGGACGCGCTCAGCCCAATCCTGGCGGCCATTTCTTTTTCCCCGGCGAAGCTACCCGTTGTCGTCAATGTGGACGCTGCCCTGGTTGAAGCCGGCCCAGCCTTGCGTGACGCCCTCGTCCGACAGGTTACTGGCGCAGTCCGATGGACCGAGTCCATGCAGTTGCTCATTGCCCGAGGGGTGACCAACTTTATCGAGGTGGGACCGGGCAAGGTTCTCAGCGGGCTGATGCGGCAGATTGACCGCAGCCAGAAGTGCTCACAGGTTGAAGACTCCGCGAGCCTGGAAAAGGTGCTGGCGCTTATTCGGTAGAAAGCTGAACCGGTGAGAAGCCAATCGTCTTGGCCTTGCGTTCTACCCAGAGGAAGACCGGCGTCTTCTGTCCGTTCACATCCACCCCTACCACCACACCGGATCCCACCGTTTTGGACATCACGATCTTGTGTGTCTTGATATCGCCCCAGTCGCTGGAGTGGCCCCAGTCCGTCTCAAAGCGGCCATAGGAGTAGGAAGCATACTGTTGCGTATGCTGCTGCCAATCCGGATCATGGTTCCAGATGCCGAACGCCTTGGGCAGATCTTTGGCTTCGATGGCTGCGAAGAACTGATTGACACGGTGTTCCTGCGGCCAGTTCCAGAAAAACCAGACGCAAACGGCGAGCACCAGAAAAGCGACCAGGCTCCCGATCAGAATCCTCTTGCGCGTCTCTGCCTTGGCAGGATCATAAGTGGGTGCATCGAGCAGGGTCATAGGTGTGGTCCTCGCGTCTCCCGAAAAGTTTACTCCGATCAATGAGCTATCGGCGACAGGAACGGATCCGCTATAAGAGTCTGCCCCATTAGCAGGCTGCGGAAAACTACTTCGGAAGGGCACGGGTTACCGGTGCCAATAGAATTCCTTCGCAAGAGACGGCTTTAGAGGCTGCCGAAAAATTCGGTTCGTGAAGGGTACGGGCTTCAGCCCGTACATAATGAACCAAAAATGTCGGCTTTAGCCGCTGAGGGCATGGTTTCCGGATCATTCCGCAGCCCTCAGCGCCTAAAGGCGACTCATCTTGGGTATTTACGTACGGGCTGAAGCCCGTACCCTTCACGAACCGAGTTTTTCCGCAGCCTGTTCAGCCGTGCCACAACCGCCCCCAAAACAACTTGGTCGGTGGCCCACTCAAGCAAGGCAGCGGATGTCAGCGCTGAGCCTACCGGGCTTACCCGCTAACGGGAGTACGAAATCTGCTCCTGCTCAGCTTTGCGCTCCAGCGCCAGCGTGATCAGTCGCGAAATCAGATCGCGATACTTCACCCCGGAAGCCTCCCACAGCTTGGGATACATACTGATCGAAGTAAACCCGGGCATGGTGTTGATCTCATTCAGGTAGAGCCGACCCGAAGCCCCCGCCTCCAGGAGAAAATCAACCCGTGCCAAGCCGGCGCAGTCACAGGCACGAAAGGCGGCCAGCGCCATTGCCTGCACCTCCGCGCTTTGCTTCCTGGTTAGCTTGGCGGGGATGATCGGCTTCGAGCCTTCGCTGAGATATTTGTCCTCGTAGTCGTAGAACTCCTTGAAGGGAACGATCTCGCCCACGACGGAGGCGATAGGCTCATCATTGCCCAGCACGGCAACCTCGAGCTCGCGTGCCTTGCCCATTTTCGTCCGGTTGCCGCGGCTGCCTACCGCTTGTTCCACCACGATCTTGCGATCGAAACTGGCCGCCAGATCGATCGCTGGCGCCAGCTCTTTGCGATCATGAACCTTGCTGATTCCGACCGACGAGCCGAGGTTTGCCGGCTTGGCAAAGAACGGATATTTCAGCGCACCCTCGAGCTGGGCAATCACCTTTTTAGGGCTTTGTTGCCACTCCCGGCGCAGAAACGTAACGTGTTCGGTGATAGGCAGCCCCGCAGCTTTGAACAGCCGCTTCATGACTTCCTTATCCATGCCCGTGGCCGATCCCAGAACGCCCGACCCGACATACGCCAACCCAGCGAGCTCGAAAAGTCCCTGCATGGTGCCATCCTCGCCAAAGGTCCCATGCAACACAGGAAAGACCACGTCCAGTTGCAGAACGGCATGAGCGGGGGAGATGGACGCAGCTTCCTGCTCGAAAGGAACGAGGCCGCCGCCCGGCATGGGGGGCACGATCACGCCCTCGCCTTTAGCCAGCACGGCAGCCGGCGCTGTCTGTTGTGGATCCCCGGCACGCAACGAGCTGCTATCGGGGTAATTCCCTGCCAACAACTGCTCGGCGTCTCTGGAGACGACCCAGCGGCCCTGTTTGGTAATGCCGATCGGCACCACCTCGTAAACCTTACGATCGATAGCCTTGAGGACGGAAGCGGCGGAGAGCAGAGACACTTCATGCTCGCCGCTACGGCCGCCAAACAACACGCCAACCCGCAGTTTCTTCTTCATGCCCTTCTGATTCTATGGGCCTGACGGCCGAACGTAAGTTGTCGCTTCTGGTGCGCCTGAGACTCCTTTTGCGCTTCGATCGCTTATTTCTCTCACGCCCCGCGATCCAACCCAGCCCTTTGGTAGGAGCCACATGGCTTTTGTAAGCTACGGGCTTTAAGCTCCTGCGTGACCACTCAGCCATGCCACAAACTCTCATAAGCGGGGACCACAATCTCGCCGCACTGAGATTGAGTGTCTACCCGCAGCGAGCTTGAGTCCCGCAGGGACGGCTGAAAGTAGCCCAGCACGTCAGTGCTGGGTAGGGTAACGCGAAGGGATTCAGTCCCGCAGGGACGGCTGAAGATCCCCCAGGACGGAATCCGACTTGTTTAGCCACAAAGGGTAGCCATCCCTAAACCGAAACCATCTCATTCTTCTCCGCCGATCCGTTCTCCTGCTGCTCCACCCGCCATGCGACCAGCGCCACCAGCAACGCAACGCTCGCCACCGCCGCGCTCCCCAGCGAAAGATACCGGTAGCCGATCCCCTCGGTCAGCATGATGCCGCCCAGGCTCGCGCCGATCGCGTTTCCCAGGTTGAACGCACCCTGGTTCAGCGTAGATGCCAGATTGGGCGCGCCCCGTGCCTGGTCGACAATCCGCGCCTGCAGCGGAGCCCCGGCTGCAAAGTGAACACAGCCCCACACAAATATCATCACCACCGCCGGTATCACCCTGGGCTCCAGCAAAGGCATGGAAAGAAAAATCAGGATCAACAACATGATCCCGCCGATAATCACCGCCATCGGCTTCCAGTCCGCGAGCCGGCCCCCCAGCAGATTGCCCAGCGTAATCCCCACCCCAAAAATCACCAGCACACGGGTGACCGCGATCGGCGAGAGGTGCGTCACCTGTTCCAAAATCGGTGCGATATAGGTGAAAACGCAAAACAGAGAAACCGAGGAAAGCGTGCTGAGCGCGAGCACCAATTGCACCTGCGGACGAATCACCGCATGGAACTCATGCTTCAGGTGCACCTTCTCCGGCGGTTGCGCAGGCACCATGAGAAGCAGGCCAAGCCCCGCGATCAAGCCAATGGGAACCAGTGCCCAAAAAGCGAACCGCCAGCCAAACGCCTGGCCCAACGCTGTGCCTGCAGGCACGCCGAGCACATTGGCCAGGGTCAGACCGGCGAACATGAGCGCAATTGCCTGGGCCCGCTCCGACCGTGGCACCAGGTGAGAAGCCACGATGCTGCCGATACCAAAAAACGCTCCATGGCAAAGCGCAGTGAGTATCCGCGCCCCGAGCAATAGCAGAAACGTAGGCGCCAACGCGCACAGCGCATTGCCGCCCACGAACATCCCCATCAAAATAACCAGGGCACGCTTGCGATCCATCCGCGACAGCGCCAGCGCCACCAGCGGAGAGCCCAGCGTTACGCTGAGCGCATAACCCGAAACCAGGATCCCCGTCTTCGGAATGCTCACCTGGAAGCTGTGCGCGAGATCCGGCAGCAACCCCATGATGATGAATTCTGATGTGCCGATGCCAAAGGCAGAAACGGCCAGCGCGAGCAGAGGTTTTCGCATGGTCATTCCTATTCTCTTCGATCCCGCGGGAAATCAGTACTCAATGCTTACCGTCAAAGGCCCCTGGGTGCCGTCTCCATAAAAGATGTCCACATCTGCATCGCGGGGACACGGCTCCTCGGACGGCACGACGAGTCACGGGCGTGGGACGGGTGTGCAGCGGATCTTAGTCGTTGCCGGCGGAGTGGATCATCTGCTTGATGACAGCTCGTTCATCATCCAGCGGGCCCGAGTTGCCGCATTTGTTCACGACCCAGTGCTGGTAGTTATTGGTGAGGAAGAGCAGATACTGCTTGCCCGGCTGCAGCGCAAAGCCGTCATCGCTGTGTTCGCTGAAGACGGTAATCTCGCCGGTCTGCTTGCCTTTGACCTTCTGGTCGATATGCACCACGTAGTCGACGCCGTCCAGGCTGTCCCAGGCTTGCGGCACCTGGCGGGACGACATCACCGTGCCGATGATGACTACCTGCGAGTCCTTACGTTCGTCAGCGACAGGAATCGTGCCGCTGCAGGCGGCGAAAGAAGCTGTCGCGCAAAAAAGACAAACCAATCCTGTAGCAACTCGCTTCAATCGGCCTCACTTTCTAGCCATATGATCCCACGATTGCTCCACGATGCCTGCCTATAAACCGCTCACGAACCAAGACATTCATCCCGTATTGCCACTAAAGTGGTAGCGATTATTCGTTCCAACGGCGAAAAATGAGCGCTCCGTTGGTGCCCCCGAACCCGAACGAGTTGGAGAGCGCCACATCGACCCGGGCGGCCTGGGGCCGGTTGGCAATGTAATTCAGGTCGCAGGCGGGATCCGGATCGTCAAGGTTTGTCGTCGGCGGAACAATCTGGCGTTGCAGCGCCATGATCGTGATGCCTGCCTCCAGACCGCCCGCGCCACCCAGCAGGTGCCCGGTCATCGACTTGGTGGAACTTACCAACAACTCGCCGCTCGCTGCATGCTCGCCGAAAAGAGATTTGATGGCGGCGGTTTCGAGCGCATCCCCCAGTGGCGTAGACGTGGCATGGGCGTTCACATAATCGACCTCGCCCGGTTCGAGCTTGGCGCTGCGCAGCGCATTTTTCATCGCGCGCAGGCAGCCTTCTCCGTGCGGAGCCATACTCGTGATATGAAACGCGTCCGCGCTCATTCCGTATCCGATAATCTCGGCCAGGATTTTGGCTTCGCGGGCGCGCGCATGTTCCAACTCCTCCAGCACCAGAATGCCCGCGCCTTCACCGACCACGAAACCATCCCGGTCTCGATCGAAGGGCCGGCAGGCATGTTCCGGGTCATCGTTGCGCGTTGAGAGGGCACGCATGGCGGCAAAACCGCCTACCCCCATGGGGGTAATCGCGGCTTCCGCACCACCCGCGATCATCACATCCGCATCGTCGCGCTCGATCGTGCGAAAGGCATCGCCCACCGAATGAGCACTGGTGGTGCAGGCTGTCGATGTAGCCTCGTTCGGTCCCAGCGCTCCGTAGCGGATACTAACCTGGCCCGCGGCCAGGTTTACGATGGTGCCGGGAATAAAAAACGGAGAAATTTTTCGCGGGCCACCCTTCAGCATGGCGCTGTGTTCCCGCTCGATGACGTCAAAACCGCCAATCCCCGAACCAATATGTACGCCCACTCGCTCTGCATTCGTAGGGTCGATCTTGAGCCCAGAGTGCGTCATCGCTTCCTGCGCAGCGGCAAGCGCGAAATGGATGAAGCGCCCCATCTTGCGCGCTTCCTTCTTATCCATAAAATTCAGTGGATTGAAGTTCTTCACCTCAGCCGCGAACGTTACGGGAAACCCCGTCGTATCGAAGCTCGTGATGGGAGCCATTCCGCTCTTGCCCGCCAGCAGGTTATCCCAGACTTCGGGCGCGGTATTACCTACTCCGCATAACAGCCCGATGCCTGTAACGACGACCCGTCTTGCCACAAATCACTTACTGCCTTTCGCGTTCTTCTCGATGTATTCGGTAGCGTCTTTTACGGTTTTGATCTTTTCCGCGTCTTCGTCCGGAATTTCCAGGTCGAAGGCTTCTTCAAACTGCATCACCAGTTCGACTACGTCGAGCGAATCTGCACCCAGATCCTCCTGAAACGATGCGCTGGGAGTTACTTCGGCCTCATCGACCTGAAGTTGCTCGACGATAATCTGCTTTACCTTTTCTTCGACTGCTGCTGCCATGCCGTTCTCCTGTCTGTAAAACAACTCGTTAGCGGGCATAAATGCCGCATGGTTGGGCGAACGGTCCGGGAAGGCGGTGTGGCAGTCGTTCCGGTTTTCCTCCAGACGCCGCCTGCCGGGCAGGCGACAGCAACAGGAAAAACGGCTGGACCTGCAACCCGCGCAGTTCTCGGCCCCAAAGTTTTTAGTCTACTGAGCGCTCCAAGTGGTGTAAAGCGCGGCACCCCATCCCCAGTTTGGTGAGATGACGCGTAAAGTCAAAAAGAGAGATGGCAATGTTCACACTCATGTTTGCGGCGCTTGGCGCCTTTCTCGCCGGCGTCGGGGTGGCCACGTATTTTGAGCGCAGCCGCACCGCGGCGGAGCGGGCAAATTTCGAAAAATCAGCAAAATTGCTAGCTGAACAGGCGGCCGCTCTGCGCACCGAGCTCGACCGGGAGCGCGGCCAGAACGCGGCTGACAAAGCAACCATTGCCCGCCTGGAAGAGCGCCACGCCGCGACCGAACGAGCCGTGGAGCAGATGCGGGTTAGCCTTCCCGAGACGTTCAAGTCCCTCGCCAGCGAGGTTCTTGAAGAAAAATCGAAGCGCTTTGCGGAGCAGAACCAGGCCGGCCTTGGTCAGGTGCTCGAACCTCTCAGGACCAGGCTCGAAGACTTTCAGAACAAGATTGAAGCCGCGCGCATGGAGCAGGTGCGCGGCGGCGCGCATCTCGCCGCGCAAATCGATAAGCTCTTCGATTCCAACACCAGGTTTACCGAGCAGGCCAACAACCTGGCCAGCGCTCTGCGCGGGTCCAGCAAGGCCCAGGGCGCCTGGGGAGAGCTGATCCTGGAACGCATTCTCGAGGCCGCCGGCCTGCGCGCCGGGCACGAGTACGATACCCAGGAAAATTATGCCAACGAGGCCGGCAAGCGGGCCCAGCCAGACGTAGTCATTCATTTGCCAGGGGGGCGCCACCTGATCATTGATTCCAAGGTGTCTTTGATCCACTACGAAGCCCACAGCATCGCGGAGAACGACGCGGCCCGCGCCCTGGCTGCGGATAATCACAGCAGCTCGGTGCGGGCCCATATCCGCAGTCTGGCGGAGAAGAACTATCAGACCCTGTACGGCCTTAATTCCCTTGATTTCGTGATCATGTTTCTTCCCATCGAGCCGGCATTCATGTTGGCCATTGCGCGCGATGAGCGGCTATGGGAGCAGGCCTGGCAGCGCAATGTATTGCTGGTTAGCCCCAGCACCCTGTTATTTGTCCTGCGCACCGTGGCCTCTCTCTGGGGGCAGGAGAAGCAGAAGCAGAACGTGGAAGAGATTGCCCGCAAGGGGGCGGATCTTTACAACAAGCTGGCGAGTTTCGTCGCTGACTTCACCGAGGTCGGCAACAAGCTCGAAACCGCCCAGCGCAGTTACGCCGATGCCATGTCAAAATTGCACAGCGGAAAGGGCAACGTGATCCGCCAGGCGGAGATGCTGAAGGCCCTTGGCATCAAGCCGACCAAGCAAATTCCCCAGGGCTTGGTCGAGCTGGCGCAGCAGGAATCTCTGGAACTCGCCGAGCCCGAGCCGCCCGAGCTGGTAGATTCCCCAAACCTGCCTTAGCTGGCAGAGCGTTGGCCTTTTAGGCCCGCCCTTGAAGCAAATTTGTCATCGCGCCCCCCGGCGTGCCGTGGGAACGTAGCGTAGCGCAGGGACCTGCTTTTCCCTCGCCCTAACAAATAAAGTTGTCATCTCGACCGCAGCGCAGCGCAGTGGAGAGACCTGCTGTTCCCGCTACCAGCAGCCGCTGCCAACCAAAGCGCTACTCTCTCCTTTGTCATCCCGAGGAGCTGACCGGCCTGTCGGCAAGTTAAGGGAGGAATGAACGCGGAGAGCGCTTGCTTTTAAGCCGTCCCTCAAGCAAATCTTTAAGCCCGTCCCCCAAACAAATTTGTCATCCCGACCGTAGCGTACCCGAATTCCTGTTTCGCCATGTCAGACAGATCCACGTGTGCGGCTTTCATTAAGGAAAGCCGCATGAAGTTCGGCAGCGCCATCAACCTCGACAGGAATTCGGGGGAGCGAAGTGGAGGGATCTGCGGTGCGCCTTTCCCCCAAACCAAGGCCCTACGAGTGAGCTCGCAAATCCTACCCCCGCCACTTTGTCCCTAAGACCGGTGCGTAGCGCATTGGAGACTGTTCTCCTTACCCCTGCGCGAAAGCCTCCCGTAGCCTTCTCCAGGTAGTCTCTAGCGTCTCCGGCAGCACGCGCGTTTCCGCAATCACGGTCATGAAATTGGAATCGCCCAGCCAGCGGGGCAGGGCATGCATGTGCAGGTGGCCTTCCACGCCGGCCCCAGCCGCCTTTCCCAGGTTCACGCCCAGGTTGATTCCGTGGGGAGTATAGACAGCGCGCAGCACGGCCTCTGTGCGCTGAGCCAGGATCATCATTTCCAAGGCCGCTGCCTGGTCCAGTCCGGCCAGCGTGTCCTGGTGGGCATAGGGCACAATCAGCACATGACCCGAGGAATAGGGAAACGCGTTGAGCACGACGTAGCAATGCTTCGCCCGCAACACGATGTTGGCCGCCCGATCCGCATCCATCGCCGTGCTCCCATGCTCCACCGCATACTTGCTGGCCGCAATCAGGTTACAAAAGACGCAGTGACAGTCACCGGGCCACGCGGCCAAGCCCGCGGGCACGCCTTTACGCCCGTCAGGATCGGCGTCAACCAGGTAGGCGTAACGCCAGGGCGTCCACAAGTAGTCCATGCGGTTAAAGTATAACCAGCGGTGCTTGGCCGCATCACACGGTTACAAATCGATAAAAATAAGCGTTTTCACCACATTTCGCCGCCATGAATACCCCAACACTGCGTTGACATGCTTTCCCGGCGATTGCTATAGTTGTTATGAAGGGTCTACGTAGAGGATTCGGCGTAGACGTCCATCGCCGCTCTTGCTTTAACCCCCTCCCGGATGCTCCTACCGGAGATTTCAGTGCCCAGCCAATCTGTACGGCTCCACTGGCCATCTCCCTCCCGAACGTTTGCTGGCGGAGAGAAAGCTCTACGGTGCCCTACTTCACGGACTAAGCCTGCAAATCGTCCGTCGAAGCAATCTGCGGGAATGGATCACGAAGAGCCCCGGCCAAAGTCATAAAGACCGGGACGACGTGCTCCAACGAAGACCTGTAGTGGTGGACGGATCGGGAGTTACCGATCGAGAATCCGGAGCTGGCATTCATGGCAGACGTCCTAAATCCTGAACGAACCGAGAGCGCACACCTGAACACCGAATTGGAAACCCCAACGCTAGACGTACCGGCGGAGCCTTTCAGCCCGTCCGATGAACCCAACAACCACCCGCAGGCTGTTAGCCCCAGCGTGCCGCACCCGGCCGTCGATCCCCGACCCGTAGCCAACCATTCCGCTGCGGAAGACAACGAACTGACCGGCATGGAAGATTTCGCTGCCGCACTGGAATCGTTTGATCGGGAACAAGCCGCGGAAGCTGCCGCCCAGGCCTATGACGATAACGTCGTCACCGGCACCGTCATTAAGCTGACGGATAAGCATGTGGTGGTCGATGTAGGCCTCAAGTCCGAAGGGCTGATTCCGCTGGAACAGGTCCTGGACGCGGAAGGCCAACCCAAGCTGAAGGCGGGCGACTCCGTCGAGGTGGTCGTGGAGCGCGAAGAGGCCGAAGGCGGCTTCCTCCTCAGCTACGACAAGGCGCAGCGTCACCGGGTCTGGGACGCCATCGAGCGCGCTGCCAATGACAAAACTCCTGTGATCGGCACGGTCCTGGGACGGGTCAAGGGCGGTCTCACCGTCGATATCGGCATCAAGGCCTTTCTCCCCGGCTCCCAGCTCGAGATTCGCCCCGTGCGCAATCTGGATGGCTACATCGGCCAGCAGATTGAAGTGCGTGTCATCAAGTTGAATAAGAAGCGCGGCAACGTGGTCGTCTCGCGCAAGGAACTGCTTGAAGAGGAGCAGACCAGCAAGCGCGGCCAAACGCTCGAACATCTGGAAGAAGGCGCGATCCTGACCGGGACAGTGAAGAACCTGACCGACTACGGCGCGTTTGTCGACCTCGGCGGCATTGACGGACTGCTGCACATTACCGATATGTCCTGGGGGCGGCTCACCCATCCCCGCGATCTGGTCAACGTCGCTGATGAGATCCAGGTCAAGGTGCTCAAGTTCGACCGTGAAAAACAGCGCGTCTCGCTGGGCTTCAAGCAGCTCACGCCTGATCCGTGGCTCGACGCGGTGGAGCGCTATCCCATTGGCGCCCGGGTGCGCGGCCGGGTGCTCAGCGTGACCGACTACGGCTCGTTCGTCGAGCTGGAGCAGGGCATCGAGGGCCTGGTGCATGTGTCCGAGATGACCTGGTCCAAACGGATGAAGCATCCCTCCAAGCTGGTCAAGCCAGGGGATGAAGTTGAGACTGTGGTCCTGAGCGTTAACCCCAACGACCGTCGTATTTCGCTGGGCATGAAGCAACTGCTCGAGAATCCCTGGGAGCACCTCTCTGAGCGTTATCCCGCCGGCACGATCGTGGAAGGCCGGGTTCGTAATCTGACTGACTTCGGCGCCTTCATCGAAATTGAAGACGGCATCGACGGTCTGGTCCACGTGAGCAACCTGAGCTGGACCAAGCGTGTGAAGCATCCTTCTGAGATTCTCAAGAAGGGCGAGAAAGTGCGCGCAGTCGTCCTTGGAGTCGAAGCCGAAAATCGCCGCTTGTCGCTCGGCATTAAGCAACTGCAGCCGGATGTGTGGGAGACCTTCTTTGCCCAGCATCGCGTCGGTGACGTGGTCAAGGGCAAGGTGCTGCGCACGGCGCAATTCGGAGCCTTCATTGAGATTGCTGAAGGCGTCGAGGGCCTGTGCCACGTATCCGAAGCTGCCGATTTGACGGGTTCGCCCATCAAACTCGAAGCTGGCCAGGAGCACGACTTCAAAATCATCAAGATGAATCAGGATGAGAAAAAGGTCGGTCTCAGCTTGCGTGCGGTAGGGGAAGAAGCCAGCCGGGCAGATGTGGAAGCTTACAAGCAGCCGGTGTCGAGTTCAACCACGACGTTAGGCGATCTGGTCAACTGGAAGCGGCTGGAACACGAGTAAAAGCAGAACAAGGAATCCATGGGGCGCTGGCTGTCGCAGCGTCCCATTTTTATTTTGCCGTGTCTATTTTCAAATCGAAAAGGAATTGCTTCTTGCTGTCGAACGAGCTAATGGACCTGGTCTTCGACTTGTGTCCTTTGAACTCTGCCCAAAGTTGATAATCCACGTCTGAACCGAGTTCCCCGAAGCGGTAGCGTCCATCCGCCTCCGTGATATACGTCCTCACTTCCTGGTTCTTCTCGTCCTGCAGGTAGACCACAGCATTGGCCTGTGGCTGCTCACTTTGGTTGCGCACCACGCCCTGCACCACACGCACTGCTTGCCCGATACACCGGGCGGAGCTGGCTGCGCCTGCTACTACCAGCAAAAGCCACGCCAT
Source organism: uncultured Acidobacteriaceae bacterium (assembly GCA_963834445.1). Classification (GTDB taxonomy): domain Bacteria; phylum Acidobacteriota; class Terriglobia; order Terriglobales; family Acidobacteriaceae; genus PALSA-350. The sequence goes on along the minus strand of CAWIBU010000003.1, from coordinate 1,374,417 downwards.
CAACCACGGGCCGGCGATCGCTCTACGACAGAACCCAGATCTCATTCTTCTTCCTCATCGGCCAGTGCCTGGTCGTCATCCTCGTAACCATCCTCGTCCACCTGGGAGAGTTCGAGTGGCTCGGTGGCGACAACTTCAAACTCGGTGCCGCACTCATCACAGACCACGATGTCACCTTCTTCAACTTCGTCGGGATCGAAATCGAGAACGCTCTCGCATTCCTGACAAACTGCCATATTGCTCTCCTTTCACGGAGCGTTAAGTTTTGTTCATGTGGCCGCAACCAAGGGGGCAGCTTGGCTAGTTTCCTGAAGAACATCCCGAAGGTCAAGCAGCATCCACCGAGACTTCAAATCGTACCGCGAACCGGCACCCAGAATGAAAAAGAATCGGGGCTGGCTTTTTGAAACGCGTTACTCTTAGTAAAGAAGTCATGGCACGCTTTCCCCGCAGCGGATTCTCCGCAATTTCCTTCCCGAGCTTTCGAGGCGTCACCCGCCGGCTGGTGCTGATCAATGTCGCCGTGTTTTTTTTGCTGCTGATCCTGGACTTTGCGGCGCCGCGCTCCGCGGCGGCCGTAGTCGGCTACTTTTCGCTCACGCCGGTCCTGTTGGTCGGCCGTGCATGGCTATGGCAGCTGGTGACCTACTGCTTTCTCAACGCGGGCGTCCTCCACGTTGCCTTCAACATGCTTACCTTGTGGTTCATCGGGTCTTACCTGGAAACGTCCAAGGGAAGTCGCTGGTTGCTGGAAGTTTATTTCCTGTGCGCCATTGGCGGGGCGGTGATTGGCAGCGCGCTCAGTTTCACCCATGTGTTTCACTCCAGTCCGTTCTCGACCACTAGCAGCGCCGATGCTGCCTTGTTCGGCTTGCTCGCCGCCTTCGCCGTGCTTTTCGGGGATCTGGAGATGTACATGTTTCCCCTCCCGATAGCTATCAAGGCCAGGTATCTGGTCATTGTGTACATGTTGATCGAGGTTGCGCTGCTGCTGTCGGGTGGGCCTCCGCTGGCTTACCTGACGATCCTCAGCGGCGCGCTGCTGGGATTTATTTTCGCCCGCCGCGCTCCGCGGCGGGGAATGAGCATGGCCGTTAGCGAGGGGTTGTTCAGCTTGCGTAATAACTACTATCGCTGGAAGCGGCGTCGGGTTGCGCGCAAGTTCGAGGTCTACATGCGCAAGCAGAATCGCGACGTCCGCTTTGATAACGACGGCCGTTACATCGACCCCGACGAAAAGCGTGACCCCAACGACCGCAAGTGGATGAACTGAGAGTTCCGGGGATCCGTCAGCATTTAACCGGAAGCGCGGAGTGCGCTTGCTTTTTAGGCCCGTCCCTCAAACAAATTTGTCATCCCGAGCGGCTGACTCGCCAGTCGGCAAGTTAAGCATGGAATGAACGCGGTGAGCGCTCGCTTTTAAACCCGTCCCCCCAAACAAATTTGTCATCCCGACCGAAGCGTAGCGAAGTGGAGGGATCTGCGGTGCGCCTTTACCCCAAACCAGTGCCCTCCAAGTGAGCTCGCGAATCCAGCCCCGCCAGTTTGTTCATTGGGAGGAGCCGCCTTGCCTGGCGGCAAGTTAAGGATGGAATGAACGCGGAGGGCTCTTGCTTTTTTGAACCCGTCCCTCAAACAAATTTGTCATCCCGAGTGGCTGACTTGCCTGTCGGCAAGTTAAGCATGGAATGAACGCGGTGAGCGCTTGCTTTTAAACCCGTCCCCCCAAACAAATTTGTCATCCCGACCGTAGCGTACCCGAATTCCTGTTTCGCTACGTCAGACAGATCCGCGTGTGCGGCTTTCATTAAGGAAAGCCGCATGAAGTTCGCCAGCGCCACCAACCTCGACAGGAATTCGGGGGTAGCGTAGTGGAGGGATCTGCGGTGCGCCTTTCCCCCAAACCAAGGCCCTCCAAGTGAGCTCGCAAATCCGGCCCCAGCCATTTTGTTCATTGGGAGGAGCCGACTCGCCAGTCGGCAAGTTAAGGATGGAATGAACGCGGTGAGCGCTTGCTTTTAAACCCGTCCCCCCAAACAAATTTGTCATCCCGACCGTAGCGTACCCGAATTCCTGTTTCGCTACGTCAGATAGATCCGCGTGTGCGGCTTTCATTAAGGAAAGCCGCATGAAGTTCGCCAGCGCCACCAACCTCGACAGGAATTCGGGGGTAGCGAAGTGGAGGGACCTGCTTTTCCTCTCCTCTGTACTAGCCCGTCGTCCTGATATGCAATTCCTTGAGCTGCTGCACGCTGACCGGCGTGGGTGCATCGACCATCAGGTCGATAGCCCTGGCCGTCTTCGGAAACGCAATCACTTCGCGCAGGCTCTGTGCCCCGGCCAAAATCATAGCGATTCGGTCCAACCCCAACGCGATGCCACCGTGCGGTGGCGTGCCATAGGTAAGCGCTTCGAGGAAGAACCCAAAACGCGACCGCGCCTCTTCTTCGCTCATGCCCAGCGCGCGAAAAATCTCCTGCTGCACATCCTGCCGGTGGATACGAATCGAACCCGATCCCAACTCCAGCCCGTTCATCGCCAGATCGTAGTAGCGGGCCCGCACCGACGCAGGATCAGAAACCAGCCTCTCCATGTCTTCCTCATGGGGCGAAGTAAACGGGTGGTGTGCCGGCAGCCAGCGCTGCGACTCTTTATCAAACTCGAACATAGGGAAGTCCGTAACCCAGATGGGCCGGAACGCGACGTCGCCTGCAATCTGTTTTCCCAACAGTCGCTCCGGCGAAGCCACCACCTCATCGGTAAGCGTGGAAGCGCCATGCCGGTCCGCGTAACGCCGCGCCAACTCCACCCGCAAATTGCCGGCCGCCGAATAAACCGCGATCTCGCGCTCTGAAAGGTGCCCGTGCGCTTTGGTGTCGCTCGCCTGCACATGGGTGGTTGCGTCCCCGGCGACCAGCAACAGCAAATCTTCGGCTTCGCCTTCAATCTTCGCCGGCGCCAGTGCGCGCATTTTGGCCACTGCTTCGGGAAAGCTCTTCTCCAGCCGCTTCCAGTCATCGATCAGTTTCGCGCCCTTGCTGTTATCGAAAAAAGGCCGGTTGTTGTCGCGTTCCTTGCGCGACAGTTCGCCCACACGCGGAATGCACACCACCACCATGGGCAGCGTCGCATCGATGGCCAGCGCCTGTAATTCTTCCTCGCTGAATGCACAACGGACATCCGTCAACCCGGGCATGCGCAGGTCCGGCTTATCGATCCCATAACGGCGCATCGATTCGTCGTAGGTGATTCGCGGGAACGGCGTGGGCAGCCCAACCCCCACCGCGGCGAAGGCCTCGCGCAGAAACGTCTCCACCACCTGGAACACATCTTCCTGGCGCACGAACGACATCTCCAGATCGATCTGGGTAAACTCCGGCTGCCGGTCGGCGCGCAGATCCTCATCCCGGAAGCAGCGGGCAATCTGAAAATAGCGGTCGAACCCCGAGATCATGAGGATCTGTTTAAACAACTGCGGCGATTGCGGCAGCGCATAAAACTGCCCGCCATGCACCCGGCTGGGGACCAGGTAATCGCGCGCGCCTTCCGGCGTCGAACGGGTCATGAACGGGGTCTCAATTTCCAGAAAACCCTGACTCGACAAACTCTCCCGCACCGCCCGCGTGATCTTGTGGCGGAGCTCAAAATTCTGCTGCATCTGTTGCCGCCGCAGATCGATATAGCGATACTTCAGGCGCAACTCCTCGTTCGCGATCGCGTCCTCCGCCGGCGAAAACGGCGCCACCTTGGAGTCGTTCAACACCAGCAGCTGTTCCGCCGCGACCTCGATTTCGCCCGTCGCCATCTTGGGGTTGATGACCTCTTTGCTGCGCAGACGAACTTTGCCCACCACCGCCACCACATATTCCGGCCGAACATGTTCGGCTTTCGCGTGGCCTTCGGGGGTCAGATCCTTGTCCAGCACGATCTGTGTAATGCCCGTGCGGTCGCGCAGATCGAGAAAGATCAGGTTGCCGTGATCGCGCCGCCGGTTCACCCACCCCATCAGGGTGACCTCACTACCGGCCTGCTGCGCGCGTAGCTCCCCACAAGTTTGAGAGCGCTTTAGTGTGCCTAAAAAGTCGAGCAATGCGGATTGTCCTAATCTGAAGTTGAAGTGGGAGGGAGCGCGGCGAGCTTATCGCTGAGTTGCCCGCGCGGGACCTTGAACTGGTCCCCGGTGGCAAAGTGCTTCACCGTCAAGATACCGGAGGTGAGTTCATCTTCGCCCAGAATCACGATGGCGCGCGCTAGTTTGTTGGCCGCCTCGAACGATTTCTTCAAGCGAAACGAGCCGTCCCCCAGCTCGATCTGTAAACCGTTTGAGCGCAGTTCCTTGGCCAGCACCAGCGCCGCGGCGTTCATGCGCTCGCCCAGCGGCGCAATGTAGCCGGCGGCCAAACGCGCAGAGGGGCTGCTCTGGGCTTCGAGCGCCAGCACCAGCCTGTCCTCACCCATGGCAAAGCCAATGCCGGGCGCCTTGGGGCCGCCGATCGCCTCTGACAAGCCGTCGTAGCGGCCGCCGCCCAGCAGCGCGTTCTGGGCCCCGAGCGCCGCATCCACCTGCACGAATTCGAACGTGGTCCGGGTGTAGTAATCGAGGCCGCGCACCAGGCGATGGTCGTGCTCATAGGGCACCCCGCATGCGTCGAGCGCTGAGCAAACAGAAGCAAAATGTTCTTTCGAGCCTTCGTCGAGCGAGTCCCAGATGCGCGGCAGGGTAGCGATGATGGGCTGGTCTTCCGGGTGCTTGCAATCGAGCACCCGCAGGGGGTTCGTCACCGCCCGGCGCTGGCAATCCGCGCACATGCTGGGAACAACCGGCTCCAGCGCCGCCCGCAGAGTCGCAATATAGCGCGGCCGATCGGTGGCCGAGCCAACCGAATTCAGCAGCAGCTTCCAACCCGTAATCCCCAGCTCATTGAGCAGCGTGGCGAGCATCTCCAGCACTTCCGCATCGCGTAGCGGGGACTCGCTCCCCGCGCTGGGCGGACCGATCACCTCGGCGCCGATTTGGTAAAACTGGCGATACCGGCCCTTTTGCGGCCGTTCGCGGCGGAACTGCGGCCCGATGTAGTAAAGCTTTTGCAGCTGGCCGGTTTCGCCCAGCTTGTGCTCGATATAAGCCCGGACCACGCCCGCGGTATTCTCCGGGCGCAGGGTCAGCGACTGCGGTTCCGTCGGGGTTCTCCCTTGCCGGGGAGGGTCGGCTGCCGGTGTGAAGGTATACATCTCTTTGGAAACGATGTCCGTTTCCTCCCCCACGCCGCGAGAGAACAGCTGTGTGTCCTCGAAAATGGGCGTACGAATTTCACCGAAGGAATAGCGCTCAAAAATGCGCCGTACCGAGGCCTCGATGTGATTCCAGAGTTCAGTTTCCGGTGGCAGCAGGTCCCGGGTGCCTCGAATCGCGTGCAAAATGCTCATACGTGCCGAAGTATCCAACTACTTACAAGAATACAGACTCACGCCTCTCTAGTCTGTCCCCGCCCCGCAGCGCGTAGCCCGTACGTAGAACAAGCCATTAGCTTAGGCTGGGGGAATAAACCCTGTTTTGTATCAGGGCACGACTTTAGTCGGGCCATAAATAATTGAAAATACGTAGGGCTTTAGCCCCTGCGGTACGTTTTTCCCGCCCGGCACAGAGTTTTTCCTCAGGCTGTGCAGCCCGTACCCTTCAGAAGACTGAGTTCTCGATCAGCCCTCGATCCCTCCACGAGGGAATTAGCACGCTAACCACGCACCACTTTGACACTTCGCGGGGCGCCCCATCCAGCTCATCCAGGCCAAGTTTGGCTTTCTCTAAGATAAGTCGCCGTGTAATCCACGTAATTGCGCGCATACTGCAGAATCGCCTCGCGATCCTGCGCGCCCAGCGGACGCCGCTCTTTGGCCGGCACACCGGCCCAGAGCGTATTCGCCGGCACAACCGTGTTCTCCGGAACAACCGCGCCGGCGGCAATGATCGAGCCTTCGCCGATGCGCGCATTATTCAGAATGGTCGCGCCCATCCCGATCAGGCACGCATCTTCAATCACGCACCCGTGAACCGTCGCATTATGGCCGATAGTGACCCAATCGCCCACTTCGACCGCATATTTGTACCGCATTCCGTGCAAAACAGCGCAATCCTGCACATTGCTGTTCGCGCCCAAGCGAATGGAATGCACATCGCCGCGCAGGACGGCATTCATCCACACGCTGCTGTGTTCGCCCAGCGCCACCTCGCCCAAAATCTGCGCGGAAACATCGACGTAGCAGGACGCGGGGATGACTGGGCTATGACCGAGGTAGGACCGTACCATGTGAAACCCCTCCTGGTAGCTCAGGAAAAATGCAATGTAAACGGATGATTAAGCTTGACTCCACACCTCAAAGGTAACGTAAGCTTATAGAACCCAATTGGGATGTTTGGAGGTGTGGTTCATTTGGCAGAGGTTCGCGTGCAAGAAGGCGAGCCGCTTGAAAATGCATTGCGCCGGTTTAAGCGTAAGGTTCAGCAGGAAGACATCATTAAGGAAGTGAAACGACACTCCTTTTACCTGAAGCCCGGCGAGCGCCGTCGTGTAAAAGAAGCGCTGGCGCGCAAGCGGAATCGTAAGAAAGCTAGAAAAGAGCAGGACTAACCCTGCAATCGCCGGCTTACCGCGTTTTTAGTATTCGGTAAGCCGGCAATCCCGCACTCTTCATGAATTTGTGAAACGAGGTTTGTACCGCATCATTTCCCCTCTCATTCCCGATCTGGCGAATGTGAGGAAATTTGTCGAAACAGATGAATCAAGCTGCTTGGTGACACGATGCCAATCCAGCGATTCGTCGACGGAATACTGAAAAATTCCAAGGCATGCTCGGGGGGACGCGTAATGGATTTCATCGACAAGATACTGAAATGTTCTGATTGTGGTAATGACTTTGTCTTTACCGCCGGCGAACAACTGTTCTTTCACGATAAGCAATTCAAGAACGATCCAAAGCGGTGCAAACAGTGCAAAATCAAGCGTGTGGCGGGAACCGGCAACGGCGTGCGCACAGAAACCCGGACAGTTTGTTCGGAGTGTGCCACCGAAACCACCGTTCCCTTTAAGCCCACCCAGGGTCGCCCGGTGCTTTGCCGGTCATGCTTCCAGCAGCGACGGCCCCCGCTTCCAGCTTCCGTAGCCGTCAGCGCCGCTTCTTAGACGAGCTACCGTCACAGACAAGGCAAGGCGTTCCCGCTAAGAGCGCCTTGCATCCGTTTTGCCTTTTTGTGTGCTCAGTTGGCTGCTGCCGGCTTGCGGGTCGCGCTTCGTCCAGCCGTCTTCGCCGGCGTGCGCGCGGACGGGCTGGCTTTGGGCGCCAGCGCCTTTTGCTTCTTGTCTTCATGCGTCACGAGCAGGGCTTCGATCTGGCGCAAGAGGTTCATGATGTTCATGGGCTTTACCAGCATCTCGTCCATGCCTTCGTCGCGCCACTCGGAGCCTGCGACAGGGAAAGCCGTCAGCATCGCGACCGCCGGCTGATAGTGTGCCTGCTTGGCCGCCCGAACTACCTCTAGCCCGGCAAATTCGTTCTCCATGCGCATGTCCGTAATGACCATGTGGAAGGTGCTTGCCTTCAGTTTCGTCCGGGCCTCGCGCGCAGAAGCCGCCGTTTCCACCTCGAAGTCGTTCATTTCCAACACAGCCTTGAGGGTAAGCAGGATTGCGAGTTCGTCATCGACGAGAAGAATACGACGTTTCATGGGGAAAAACTCCGGGTACGCCAGCCAGGTGCTTGCTCTAGACTGACAACGTGGCAGAATACCACGTTGAGAACTTTGGCTGCCGTGCCAGCCGCGCCGACGGCGAAATCATCAGCGCCGAGTTGCGCCACCGCGGCTTGACGCCCGCCTGCAGCCCGGAACAAGCCGATGTGATCGTGGCCAATACCTGCAGCGTCACCGCCCAGGCCGATAAAACCGCGCGCGCTTTTCTACGCCGTGTGCACCGGCAAAATCCCCACGCGCGCATCGTGGTGACCGGCTGTTATGCGCAGCGCGCGCCGGCTGAGGTTGCTGCCCTGGCGGGTGTCCACGCAGTCATAGGCAATAGCCACAAGGCGTTCGTTCCGGAGATGGCGCAGCAGGCGGCAGCGTTTGTGCCGCTGGCGGCGCTGCAGTCCCCCGCAGTGTATGTAGACGACACGTTTGCCCACTCCGAGCTCGCCATGCCCGCAGGTGGCTGGCGCCCAGAAAGCGCCGCCGGCGGGCAGACGCGGCCCAACCTCAAGGTGCAGGATGGCTGCGGAAACCGCTGCTCCTTCTGTATCATCCCCGCCACCCGCGGCCACAGCCGTTCCCTGCCTCTCGAGGCCTGCCTGCGCGAGGTGCAGGCGTTTGCCGCCGGGGGTGGCACCGAACTTGTGCTCTCCGGCATCAACCTCGGCCGCTGGGGCAGAGATTTGACGCCGTCCAGCACCCTCGAAGAGCTGGTGAGCGCCATCCTGCAGCGAACCACTTTGCCCAGGCTGCGGCTGAGCTCAATCGAACCGATGGACTGGACGCCCCGGTTGCTGGCCCTGTTTGGGGACGCAGAAGGCCGCCTGGCACGCCACGCCCATCTGCCCTTGCAATCCGGATCCGACGCTATCCTGCGTGCCATGCACCGTCGCTATCGGCCCTGGCACTATGCCGAGAAATTGCGTCTGATTCGCGAGCGCCTGCCAGACGCGGCCATCGGCGCCGATGTCATGGTGGGCTTCCCGGGGGAGAGCGATGCTTTGTTTGCGGAGAGTTTCGCCTTCATTGCTGCTCAGCCCCTCACCTACCTGCATCTGTTTCCGTTTTCCCCTCGTCCGGGAACCAGGGCCTGGCAGCTTGCCACGGAACATCCCGTGCCCCAGGGTGTCGTCGCCGAGCGCATGGCACGCCTGCGGGAACTCATTGCCGGTAAGAATCGTAGCTTTCGCCAGGGATTTGTGGGCCGCGTATTGCCGGCGGTTACCCTGCATTCCGGGCAGCCGATGGCCACTCCGGCGCTGACCGACAATTTTCTGGAGGTGCGGCTGCGGGGGAAATTTGCGGCCAACCAGAGTGTCCGCGCGCTGGTTACAGGACTTACGGACACCGGCTTGACTGGACGTGTGCTGCCCTGACGGAAGGTTCTTCCGGTTCGGTGTCTTGGAATGCTATGCTTTATTTGAGGGGCCTTCCGTCTCTCGTTTCCGGAGGAAACCATCGATAAGCGTTCGGCCAAGTCTTTTATCCGCATTAACGACAGAATTCGCGCGCGGGAAATCCGCGTCATCGACGAAAACGGGGAACAGCTCGGAATTCTGCCTCCCTTCGAAGCTTTGAAAATAGCCCGCGAGCGTGGCCTGGACCTGGTAGAGGTTTCGCCAACCGCTCAGCCCCCTGTCTGCCGCATTCAGGATTACGGCAAGTTCCTTTACGAGAAGGACAAGAGCGACCGTGCGGCGCGCAAGAAGCAAAAAGTCATCGTGGTCAAGGAAGTCAAGTTTTCTGTGACCGTGGATGAGCATGATTACCAGACCAAGAAGAACCAGGCGGTTCGCTTTCTGGGTGAAGGTGACAAGGTCAAGGCCTCGCTGCGTTTCAAGGGCCGTCAGATGGCCCATCGTGAGCTCGGCTACGCCATCATCAACCGCCTGATCATGGATATGGGCGACGCCGGCATTGTCGAGTTCATGCCGCGCATGGAAGGCACCACCCTGCACGCGATTCTCGCCCCGGGCAAGAAGGCAGAACCACCCAAGAAGCCTGCCGCCCCCAAGCCTCCGGCTCCCGGTTTAGTCGGCCAACAACCCCAGTCCGCCCAATCGTAGGCGGGGCAAAAAAGCGGCTCTCTCATCCGAAAACCAGCCCCTCATCTCGCTCCCGGTCACCAATACCCGTGACTGGGATGAGGCGCGCGGCGCCCTCCCAAATCCTTCGCCGGCCGGTTCTTTCTGGCCACGCGATTTCCGTTCTTCGAGCATTCAAATCAATCGGTTCTCCTGTCGGAGCAGAGCGCTTGCGTTTAAGCCGTCCCTCAAGCAAATCTTTAAGTCCGTCTCCCAAACAAATTTGTCATCCCGACCGGAGTTTTCATGGGCCTGCGGCCCACCCAAGGAGATGAAAAACGGCTTCTGTTCAGCCAATCTTCTCTCCCTGGAAGCGCCACCTTCCCCCCTTGTCATCCCGACCGGAGCGCAGCGTAGTGGAGGGATCTCTGTGTGGATGCTCTTTCTTGGGAATGTTTTTCGAGAGAGCGTACCCGAATTCCTGTTTCGCCATGTCAGACAGATCCACGTGTGCGGCTTTCATTAAGGAAAGCCGCATGAAGTTCGCCAGCGCCATCAACTTCGACAGGAATTCGGGGTAGCGAAGTGGAGGGACCTGCTTTTCAGCCATCCCCTTGGCAATTTTTGAGGGCAACCGTAACCCTCCCCGTTGTCATCCCGAGGAGCTGACTTGCCTCCGGCAAGTTAAGAAAGGAAGAGCCCGGAGAGCGCTTGCTTTTTAAACCCGTCCCTCAAGCAAATTTTTGAGCCCGTCCCTCAAACAACCTTGTCATCCCGACCGCAGCGTACCCGAGTTCCTGTTTCGCTACGTCAGACAGATCCACGGGTGCGGCTTTCATTAAGGAAAGCCGCATGAAGTCTGCCAGCGCCACCATCCTCGACAGAAATTCGGGGGAGCGACGTGGAGGGAGCTGCAGTGCGCCGATCCCACTAGCAAATCTTGAGGAAAAGCCACCATCCTCCCCTTTGTCATCCCGAGGAGCCGACTGGCCTGTCGGCAAGTTAAGGGAGGAATGAACGCGGAGAGCGCTTGCTTTTAAGCCGTTCCTCAAGCAAATCTTTAACCTGTCCCCCCAAACAAATTTGTCATCCCGACCGTAGCGTACCCGAATTCCTGTTTCGCTACGTCAGACAGATCCGCGTGTGCGGCTTTCATTAAGAAAGCCGCATGAAGTTTGCCAGCGCCACCAGCCTCGACAGGAATTCGGGGGAGCGAAGTGGAGGGATCTGCTGTGCGCCTTTCCCTCAAACCAAGGCCCCACGAGTGAGCTCGCAAATCCAGCCCAGCCATTTTGTTCATTGGGAGCGGCTGACTTGCCTGCGGCAAGTTAAGGATGGAATGAACGCGGAGAGCGTTTGCTTTTCAAACCCGTCCCTCAAGCCATTTTGTTCATTAGGAGCAACGCCGAGGGATCTGCTGTGCGTCTTTCCCTCAAACCAAGGCCCCACGAGTGAGCTCGCAAATCCCGCCCAAGCCATTTGCTCATGAGGCGTGCGCCGCCGTGGATGAATCTGCCTTTCCCTTTCGATCACAACATGATCCGCATACCAAGTCACTGTCAGGCAGCACCATCGACCACCATTCGCGTCTTCAACAGATCTGCACAACAGTGGGGCAACTTGCTGTTCACTTTCTAGCCGGTAACCGCCACGGTTTCCGGTTATCCCACCTTCGTACCCTGGCACAAACATAACTGTCACGATTACTTTCCATTTCACTCGCGAGTGAGCCTTCCTGGTTCACGGGCAGCGGGCGGTGGGTGCTGTGAGGAAGAGCAAGCTTTTAGCGTGTTGTTACCTTCTGGCTGCGCCTGCCTGTCTGCTGGCCGCCGCCCCTGGATCCACAGCAACGGGGTCAACTGGCGCGAGCGCAGCCACCTTGCTCACCCAACTTTCCACCGCCTTCTCCGCTGGGAAGGTGGTCCACCAGGTCCAACTGACCGGCAATGCAAGTTGGCACGTGGGCAGCCTGAACGACACCGGCTCCGCTACTCTTTCCGCCGCGACCACCGGCGCCTCGCAAGTCCAGCTCTCGCTGTCGTCTTCTGGAACCCGCACCGAGACGCAATCGGGCCAAGACAGTAATCTGGCCTGCACCTGGTCGGGTCAAGACGGTGTCGCGCACGCAATCGATCCCGCCAACTGTTGGCGGCCGGCCCTCTGGTTCCTGCCGGCGCTGTCGTTACAGCCATCGTTGCTATCCAGCTACGTGGGAGCGTTGGACCTCGGGTCCGCGCCAGTCGGCTTCGGTACGGCGACCTTTCGCCAGCGAAGGTGACGGGGCCGGGGACACCTATACCTACAGCCGCTCCATCGCCGGCGAGATTACGGGGCTGACCGACTCCTTTTCCGATGCCACCGACCCGGCCAACATCATTGTCCCGGGCTCGGTGCAGAACGGGCCATTTGGGCCGTCAACCTACAATCTGGGCAACGGCCTGACTGCGGTAAACACGTACGACAGCCTGGGCCGGAGCAGCGGCGGCTATGTCTGCGCCGGCTCCTCGCAGCCCGGTTGCACGGGGGGCACGCAGCAGGTTTACGGATACACGGCCGGGTGGGTAGGCAGTCATGTGACGGGAACCTGCGATACCGTGCTGACTGTGTGCAACACTTTCGGTTACGATGAGTTCAGTCGTTTGACGGCGCGAACCGTCACCCAGGGCACGGTGCAAAACTTCACCTACACCTACGACCGTTATGGCAACCGGTGGGCGCAGAATGCTCCCCAGGGCGGCCCCGCGCTCAGCATCACCTTTAATCAGAGCAACAACATTATCAACTCATCGGGCTTTACCAACGATGTGCTCGGCAATGTCTCCAACGACACCTTCCACACTTATTCCTACGATGCCGACGGCAACCTGATCGCGGTGGATGGCGGGGCGACGGCGAGCTATTACTATGACAGTTTGAATCAGCGGGTGCGGATTGCACCCACCCGGGGCACGTACGAGTTTGTCTTTGACACCATGGGCCGGCGTGTCTCGACCTGGTACGCGGCCACACACGCCTTTGACGAGTCGAACGCCTACTCAGACTGGGGTCCCATCTCCGTCCGCCTCGGGGGCCAGACTCAATTCGAGCATCAGAATTGGCTGGGCACGGAACGGGTCCGCACCACCTATAACGGCGCCGTGGCGCTCTCCATCTCGTCGCTGCCCTGGGCTGACGACCACACGCCGAGCGGGGACAACGGCGATCAGCACGACTTTGCCGGGATGGAGCGCGATCTCGAAGACAGCAGCGAGCACGCCCAGTTTCGCCAATTCTCGACCAACCTCGGCCGGTGGCAGAGCCCTGACCCCTATTTGGGAAGCTATGACTTCACCAACCCACAGAGCTTTAACCGCTACTCTTATGCATTGAACAATCCGAGCAGCCTGGTTGACCCAAGCGGGCTTGACACCACGCAGCCCGTTGCTTGCGGAACCGGTAGTGACGGTCTGCCGCTGTACTGTATAACCACCACTAACAATCCCCCTGGCTGCGTATCTTCGGGAACCCAAGGCTGCATTCCCTTGCCCTGCTGGATGATCTGGGGCTGCGGCTCCCAGACTTCGGGTCCCGAACCTTCCGGCGGCGGTGGATCCTCGGGTACTGCAACCGGAACCGCCGCCCCAAATACCGGGCCGACTAAAGGTCAATGTCTAGGACAAGCTCTCAAGAGTGACGGAAATGGAGTCTCGCTTGCACTTGACGTTGCAGGTGTAGGAGCTGGATTCCTGCCGGGCGGTGGCCTTGTTACCGGGTCTGCAAGAGCAGCGACCTTTGCCTTTGGCGCGCAGCTCGGACTTACTGCGGCATCGACTGGCGTAGGCATCGCCTATAAGAGCGGGCCGGGAATCGTGGCAGGCATACTCGGAGGACAGGTAGCCCTTACCGCAAAGACAGCCGAAGCCCTCGGCGAAGATGCCGTTGAAGCGTTCGGGAAGTCGATCCCAGTAGTCGGAGCCTTCGTGAGCGCTGGCGCACTTGCTTATGACGGCTATCAAACCTACAAAGCATACTCAGGGTGCTTGACTGGAGTTCAAGAATGAGTGCCGATGAGCATGTAAAAGCCCAACTTACGCCAGAAGGAAAGTTTGCTCTGCTGCTTATCTTGTGTATGTTGCCGACGTTCGGGGTTTTTCTCTTCTTCGATAAACCAGAGTTGGGGCTGGGCACTTGTGAATCGATAGGAACCCTGCTGATCGCCTTGAGAGCTACATGGAAACTGCGAGAGCATAGTTGGTACTGGGTTGCTGTAGTGGTTTCAGTTGCAATCCAGATACCGTTCATCTTCTATGTGCCGTGGTCCAACCATGCTTACCGAGGTACAGCACTCGGGGCGTTCGCCTTCGTGGACTTCATCATCGTCTGGGGCGGGATCAAGCTCTGTGATAGGTTGCTGAGCCGGGCATAGCTCCGTCCGCATCCGCTGGGGGCGGTCTTGCTTGCGTCTGTGGCCTCCTTGCGGGAGCCGTGGCGACCGGAGCAGAAGAGCGCCATGCTGCGCATGGGGTTAACGCTGACACTCCACCCCTAAAAGGTAACTGCCTAGGAACCTTAGCCCGAGCGGGGACAGACGAAGTAGCCCGAGCGGGAGCCCGAGCGGGGACAGACGAAGTAACCACTCAGAACCTGTTGGTTGAAAGTCGATTGACCCCTCTTGTAGTTGCTTTTCATGAAGCCTGCTTAATTTCCCCGCAATGAAAACTTAAGCTGAGCTGGTGCATGCTGGTTCTCTCGCCCGCGCGGGGCGGTTTCTGTGGCGCAACCTTTTCGTGGGTGTGTCGAGGGAGTGTATTCGTGGCACGTCTTGCTCGTGTAGTCGGCGCCGAAATTCCGCACCACATCACGCAGCGCGGCAATGCCGGCCGCTTTATCCTGGAGGAGGAACAGGACCGAAGTGTCTATCTTGAGATGCTGCAGAGGAGTTCGGAACTGTATAACGTAGCGTTGATAGGCTATTGTCTGATGTCGAATCATATCCACCTTGTCGCGGTGCCGGCGAAGCCGGATGGTTTGGCCAGAACGCTGAAAGAGACCCATGGCCGTTTTGCGTCCTATTGGAACGCGGTCCATCACTCGAGTGGACACGTTTGGCAAGGCCGTTATTACTCCTGCCCTCTGGATGAATCTCATCTGTGGCGAGCATTGCGTTACACAGAATTGAACCCGGTACGTGCTCGCATGGTGGCCAGAGCAGATGATTGGAAGTGGTCGAGCGCGACGACTCACTGTCAAGGGAGTGCGCCGGATTCGTGGCTGGCGATGAATCCGTGGCGTGAGCGATGGTCATCCGACACGTGGCGCGCATATTTGGAAGCAGGTGTAGATGAGGAGGAACTGTCTGCCCTACGACGCAGTACATTCAGCGGTCGCCCCTTGGGCTCAATGGAGTTTACCCAGTCGTTGGAAAAGGTAACCAAGCGCCGCCTGGTTCCGCAAAAACGCGGTCCGCAGATGAGATCCGAGAAAGAGAACAAGCAGCAGACATTCTCTTTTGGTGGACAGTAGCCAATCGTGCTGGGAGAGGTTCATGCTTCTCATGCAGAGCCCACGCGGACCGGTGGGGGTTACTTCGTCTGTCCCCGCTCGGCTTGTCCCCGCTCGGCTCCAGTTGGCCATCTGCTGATCCAGCGTAGCCTCGGCATAGGTGTAGTTGCTGGCTCCCAGCACAGCCACGAACAACTGCGCGGGGCTTGCTTGGCCAGTTACTGGATCGTAGATGGGCATAGTCGCGCCCGCCCAATCCACGAACAACTTCTCGCCCGGCTGATGTTGCTGGCGCAGCACCAGATCGCGCTGTCGCTTCCAGTGTTGGTAGTGATGGCAGAAACGGCTGTACCCATACCCGTCCTCGTGCGCGGCTCGGTACTCTTCCCACAGCAACTGCAGAGTGGTGTGCTTGTGCCCTTCCAGTTCCTGATGAATGTAGGCGAAATCGGGTGGGGTCTTGGCGCCCGGCCGGGCGACACCGGGCTCGGCTGGAAATAACTTTTCTTCCAGATCCGATTCCGACATTTCGGCCGGCAGCGGCCACTTCAATCCCGCCGCACGGAAACGCTCCACGTACTCGTGCACCGTGCTCTGGCTGACGTTAGCGCTGCGGGCGATCTGACGTTGCCTCAGCTTCAACTCGAAATACAACCGAAGGACTTCTCGCGTCTTACGCATGGACACTCGCTCTCCGGGCACCGTGCCCTCCTCTCGGAGGTCACACTACCCGCGATTTTGATGTCCAGCCCCGCCACGCTCTTTCCATACTTGATTCCTGCCCATCCCGATCAACGTTCCTGCCCACCTCGATCACTGATCGGCTTCACGCAGGAATGATGATCGCTTTCGCCAGGAATCCTGATCGGAATCAGACAGGAATCGTGATCGACTTCAGCCAGGAATGCTGATCGGCTTCAGCAGGAATCCGCACGATGTTCGCCGGGTCCTCGCTGGGGCTATCTCACCGCTCCCTCCCAACCTTTTTGGGGAACTTCCTGACGATTACTCCGACACACTCCTGAGAGTGTGTCGGAATACGGCGTTGACAAGGTGATTGACTTATTTAAGTCGCTTGCTCATAATCTCAGGGTATGAAGCCCGATTCTGTCCGTACCTCGATTGACTTGCCCTGTGAGCTTCACCGCCGGATCCACGAGGCCGCTGCTCGAAAGGGTTGCTCTGCGCGAAAGCTCATTCTTGCGGGTATCGAGCGCGCCGTGGAAGAAGCCAGATCGACTCGGCCCAGCCAGCGGCTCAGTCTGGAACCGCCGCTGATCCGCCCTGCTGGCCGGCGTATCCGTATCACCAACGAACAGGCTTATGAGCTCATTGAGCTTCCCTGATATCAATGTGTGGCTGGCGCTGGCCACACCCGAGCACGTCCACGCAGCCATGGCAAGGCGCTGGTGGGAACAGGAAGCCGGGAAGATCGGCTTCGCCCGTCTGACGCAGCTCGGTTTCCTGCGCCTGATGACGACCGCTGCCGTGATGGACGACAAGCCGCTTACGATCTCCGCGGCCTGGCGTGTGTACGACCGCTTTTACGAAGACGACCGTGTAACCTTTGTCTCGGAACCCCCGGAGGTGGAGAAGCGGTTCCGGAGAAAGCCGCGGGACGAACCGCATCTCCCAAACTCTGGGCCGATGCATGGCTTCTCGCGTTTGCCCAGCAAGCCGAGGGCGTTTTGATCACATTTGACAAAGCGCTTGCTGCGCGGGGCGCGCACTGCCTCCTGTCCTAAGCGGGGAAAGCAAACCGGTGCAATCTCCGGCGATGACTTCATCGCCGAAGAGCCTTGGCGGAGTCAGTGGACGGCTGATGATTGGCAAGCTTACTTTGCCTCAGCAGCCACAGAATCAGAGATTGCGGAGATCCGCTGATGCACGTACACGGGCCGGCCGCTTGGGGCGGAGGAGTTCGTCCATTCTCTGGAGCGACCGAGCAATCGTCGCTTGACCCCTCTGAACGGAGGGCGCCCAAAGAAGGTCAGCCAACCAACCATCCCGCCACCGAGGCGGGACGTTTTTATGTTTACAACCTGACCATTACCTTTTAGTTAACGGGTCCTTCTTCCTCATGTTTATTTTCAAGACCCATTGTGCAGGTTTTTTTCTCGTGGGATTGTGGTTGAACGAGAGCTTGCAGAAACCTCTACCCGTATCCTCCCCCGGAAACGGAGCCACCATGCCAAAAAATCAAGCCACCGACCTCATCACCGATCAGGAAATGCTCTTTGCCCGCCTGGTCCTCTCAGGCGCCATGACCGACCGCCAGGCCGCCGAAGCCGCGGGCCTTGATCCCAACACGGCCGCCTACATCAAATCCAAACCCCGTGTCCGCGCCTACATGCTCGAACACCGTGCCGCCGTGGAGGCGCGGCTTTTGCAACAAGAAGCCGACGAATTGCGCCGCCAAAGCATAAGCCGCGAGCAAGTCTTGGCCCGCCTCTGGGAAATCGCCAACCTTTCTCCCGAAATAACCCGAAACAGCATCACCGGCCAGACCAAGGCTCTAGCCATGATCGTGGCCATCGAAGGCCTCATCCCGGACCGTAACGGAAAGCCATCTGCCCCGCTCCCTAAAAAGCAGCAGGCCGAAGCCGCCGGCTTTCGACCAAGCCCTATCCCGTCCCAAACCAAGACGTGCCGGCCATTTCCCACACCCCTGCCGCCCCCAGCCCCTCCTCTAGCTCCAACGAGTTAAACCGATACGACTTCGCCTATCTCTCCGATACCCTGTTTCCTCCCCCTCTGGACCCCACAGCCGTTTTCTCGTTAAGAAGAGAGAAACCCTAGGTCCAACGCTACTAATCTTTCAAAAAGGGCCAAAAGGATCGAATTTTATCGAACTTTACAAAAAATCGCGGGCTTCGAGCTTGGCTTGCTTACCCTGTGGTGCTAGCTGTCGAGCGCGGACTCAAATTCGCCTACATTGGCCGTAAACAGAAAAAGCGGCAATTCCGCTCGCTCTGGATCGTCCGCATTGGCGCAGCTGCCAAGTTGAACGGCATCAGCTACTCCCAGCTCATCCACGGGCTCAAGGTGGCCGGTATCGAGCTCGACCGCAAGGTTCTGGCTGAGCTCGCCATCCACGACGCCGCCGGGTTTACCGCGCTCGCCGACAAGGCCAAAAGCGTACTCAGCAAGAAGACCGCTGCTTAGTACCTGACTGTTCTCTGGTTTCCAGCAGCCCGGTCGCAAGCGATCGGGCTGTCGTGCTTCATGTCTCGTGCTTCATGGGTTGTACCGCCTCCATGCCTATTGAGATCCCGGAACTAAAAGACTACTCGCCCGCCTCGCTCGACAGCTTCTTCAGCACGGTGCTGGCGCAGTTCGATCACGATGCGGCCGCGGCCACGTCGGCAAACGCAATCGAGCAGTTACGCATTCGCTGGATCGGCCGCAAGCAAGGGCTGCTGACCCGCGTGGGCGAGGTGCTCAAAGGGGCGCCCCCCGAAGCGCGCCGGGAAGCTGGCATGCGGTTCAACACCCTCAAGGCGGCGATCGAACCCCGCTGCGATCCAGCGCAAACGGCGGCAACTGCCCCGCCCTCCGACGCCGCCATCGACATTACCCTGCCCGGCACGCGCCGCGCGCTCGGCGCCGAGCATCCGTTGATCCGCACCATGAACGAGATTGTCAGCGTGTTTGCGGCGATGGGCTACTCCGTTGGCCTGGGCCCGGAGGTTGAGACCGACTACTACAATTTCGAAGCGCTGAACTTTCCCCCGGGCCATCCCGCGCGTGACACGCAGGATACCCTGGTGATCGAAAAGCAGGAGCGCAAGCCGCTGCGTGACCGGCTGCTGATGCGTACCCATACCTCCCCGGTGCAGATCCACACCATGGAACAGCAACCGCCGCCGTTGCGTATTGTCATTCCCGGCAAGGTGCACCGCAACGACGCCGCAGATGCCACCCACTCGCCCATCTTTCACCAGGTTGAGGGGCTGTGCGTTGACACCAACATCACCTTCTCCGACCTCAAGGGCACCCTCGATTACGCCATGAAGGCGTTCTTCGGCGCCAATGTGAAGACCCGGTTTTTCCCTTCATTCTTTCCCTTCACCGAGCCCTCGGCCGACGTGCAGATCAGCTGCATCTTCTGTGGCGGCCGCGGCTGCCGCAAGTGCAAACAGTCCGGCTGGATCGAGTTGCTCGGCTGCGGCATGGTAGACCCGGCGGTGTTTGCCTTCGCCGCCCGCCATCAGCCGGCCTACGACAGCAGCAAAATCAGCGGCTTTGCTTTTGGCATGGGCGTCGAACGCATCGCCATGATGAAGTACGGCATCGGAGAAATCGGCCAGCTCTATTCCGGCGATATGCGCTTTCTGGAGCAATTCAAGTAAGTGAATATTCTCTCTCAGTGGATTCGTTCCTACGTGCCCGGCCTGACGCTGGGCGATCGCGATCTTGCCGAAGCGTTGACCCTGCGCGGCATTGCCGTCGAAGGCATCTACGACCTTGGGCCCGGGAACGGTTCCCTCTTCGAGATGGACATAACCACCAATCGCGTCGATGCCATGAACCACTACGGCATTGCTCGCGAAGCAGCCGCCATCGCCGGCCTTACGCTGGCGCCGCTCGAGGCCACGCTGCCGGCGCCCCGAACAGTCACCGTTCCAGTTAAGGTTTCAATCGAAGCTCCGGATCTGTGCGGCCGCTTCACCGCCCGTGCGCTCAGCCAGGTAAGCATCCAGCCATCGACCGGCATCGTGGCCCAGCGCTTCGGCCTGCTGCAGCAAAAGCTCATCTCGAACGCCGTGGACGCGACCAATTTCGTCACCCTGGCGATGGGCCATCCCACCCACGCCTTCGATCGCGACAAGCTCGAAGGCGGCATCATCCTGCGGCGCGCGCGTAGCGGCGAAAAACTCAGAACGCTGGATGGCATCGAGCGCGTGCTTGACCAGGAAGACTTGGTCGTAGCCGACGAAGAAAAGGCTCTCGCGCTGGCCGGCGTGATGGGTGGCTGGGATACGATGATCACCGCCGAAACAAAAAATATCCTGGTGGAAGCAGCCTGGTTCGATCCGGCCTCGATCCGCCGTAGCAGCAAGCGCCACGGGCTGCACACCGATGCCTCCCATCGCTTCGAGCGTGGCGCCGACTTCCAGGCGCCGCCGGTTGCCTCGGCTCTGGTTTGCCAGCTTATTCTCGCTGCCGGCGGCTATGTGGAAGGAGAGATGGTCGACGTAGTGGTGGAAGCAGCCGCCGCCCGCACCGCGCGGCGCCCCGCCATCTCACTCCGCCATGGCGAAGTGCAACGCATGCTGGGTGCAACCGAAGACGGCCGGGGTGTCGAGCAGGAAACCACCGAGTCTGTGCTACAGGCCCTGGGCTGTGGATTGCAGATAATCGCACCCGGCGATTATCTGGTTACGCTGCCCAGCTGGCGCCTCGACCTGGAGCGGGAAATCGATTTGATCGAAGAAATCGCCCGCGTCTACGGCTACAACCGCTTCGCCAATACGCTGCCTGATTTTTCCGGTATCGTCAGAGAACTGCCTCACGTAGGCAAAGAATCGGCCGTTCGCCGCACGCTGCTCGCGCTGGGCTGGAACGAAGCCTTATCCAGCACCTTTTGTTCTGCTACCGATGCGGTTACCTTTGCGCCGCTGCCCGGTCTTGCCGTGGCCATGGGGAATCCGCTGAACGAAGAAGCCGGTATGTTGCGTCCTTCGTTGCTGCCCGGCATGCTGACCATGCTCGCCCACAACCTCAACCGCAACGTCAGCGATGTGCAACTGTTCGAGAGTGGCGCCGTGTTCAGCGGCAGCCCCGAACGCGTCGAAGAGCGTCCCGCCCTTTCACTCGGGGCGTCGGGCCAGGTGTGGAGCGGCCCCGAACTGCCCGGGCACGCAATCGACTTCTATGACCTAAAAGGTGCGGTCGAAGAAATCCTGGAAAAGTTCGCGCCCCGTTCTTTTTACTTCGATACCTTTGCCGCGGATGCAGGAATCATTCCCGCTTGGCTGCATCCCGGGCGTTGCGCGCGCGCCGTGGCCGACGGCTTGACCATTGCCTGGTTCGGTCAACTTCACCCCGCAGAGGTGCAACAACGCAAGCTCCGGCAAAGCGTTTACGTGGGCGAGATATATCTCGATCGTCTTTACCAGTTGCCGTTGCGTCAGCCGATAGCGCCTGAGCTATCGCGCTTCCAGCCGGTCCATCGCGACTTTTCGTTCATCTTCAGCGATGCAGTGCGCTGGCAGTCGATCGCCGATGCGCTGGGCAACCTGCATATTGCCGAGCTGACGCGCTTCGCGCCGCGAGAAATCTTTCGCGATCCGGCGCAGAAGAGTTCTTATTCCATGCTCATTCGCATCACCTTCCAGGCGCTGGACCGGACACTCCGCGAAGAGGAACTGCAGAGTTATTCACAGGCAGTGATCAGCGCACTGGATGCGCTGGGCGGAAAACAAAGAGCCTGACGATTTTCCCGCGTCCCCTGACAATTGCAACGGGCGGCACTCTCTGACTGTGAACATTTTTAGATAACGCGCGCGCGTGTTTCTTCTGAATCGCCGGATTCTTCCGCGTACTATGCGCGCTATACTTTTCCCAGTACGCAATCCCGCTTTGGTGTCAGGAGGCATCCATTGTCCGCAATCGCAGAACACCCTCCCGAGATGATAATGACAGCAGACGATTTTCAGGCGCTTGAAGAACGCGTACTCCGCACCATTGAACTGCTCAAGGGTGAGCGGGAACTGCGCCACTCTGTCGAAGAGCATGCGGCGCGCAGCGCGCAGCGTGTCGAGGAACAAGCCGCTCACATTGCCAGGCTGGAAGAGCAGCTTGCCGGTCGTGTCGAAGCGCAGTCCGCCCAGATCGCACAATTGGAAGAGAGACTCACCGGCTTGCAAAGTGAGCGCGAAGCGGTGCGCGTGCGCATCGAACGCTTGCTCAAGCATATTGACGAACTGGGTGACTAGAGCGGTTTCGCCATAGGTGTAAACCGAAAGCTGCACGTTCGGTGGGCCTTCGCTATAAAGTTTGCGGTCATTGCGAAAGTGCGTTAATCGGTGAAATATGGCAGACAATCTTGAAGTGCGGCGCTCCACCACCTCAGTCACCGTAGATATCTACGACCAGACGTATCACCTGCGTGCTCACGACCCGGTATACATCGAGAAGCTGGCCAACCTCGTCGACTCCAAGATGCGGGCCGTCTCCGCCAACGGCAGTACCGTCGATTCGCTGCGCGTGGCTGTGCTCGCCGCCCTCAACATTGCCGATGAATTACTGCGCCTGCAAGAGCATGCCCGCCTGCTCAGAGGCACCATGAGCGAGACCCAGACCATCCTCCGTACCCGTGCCAACAGCCTCTCCGGCTTGCTTGATTCTGTGCTGGATGACGATCACCGCTTCAATGATGAGACTGCTGTCGCGGCCAACAGCAGCGCCACCCCTCTCTCGTCACTTGCCAACCAGCTTCGCTGACGTTAGCATCCATTCAGAGACCGGCCTGCAAAGCAGGTATTGTCAGTTAACGCTGGTTGAACCAATATTCATTGAACCGGGATTCGACTCGAAAAATCGGCTCCGTGTGCAGTGTCCGCCAGTCCGGAATGCCTAAAGAGCTGCGGGGAGTCCCAAACGTCTCAGGACGGGTTCACCAGCGCACTGCTTCACGGCCCAGTGGGTCGGTTTCGCTTAGTTTTTTACGTGCACCCGCAACTCTTCCAGTTCGGCCGACTCGTCCTGCCGACTTATGGATTTCTGCTTGCCCTGGGCACGATCCTCGCCCTGCTGGTGTCGGTGCGCACCGCCCGCCTGCTTTCGCTCGACACTGACAAAATCTGGAGTGTTGCCCTCGTGGCCATTGTGATTGCCCTGGTGGGGAGCAAACTGCTCTTGCTCTTCTTGCGTTGGCCCTCTCCCTGGCCAAGCTACAGCGGCATCGCGATTGCGGTCGCAGTCAGCGTCGCCTACGCCTGGCGTCTCGGCCTCCCTCTGCGCCGGACTGCGGATGCCTTTGCACCCAGTCTGGCGTTGGGCAGTTCCGTCATTTCCATCGGCTGCCTGGAAGCCGGTTGTGACTACGGAACGCCGACGCGCCTGCCCTGGGCGGTGATTTTCCGCAGCCCCGCGGCCGGGCCGGGCACACCACTGGGCGTGCCCCTGCACCCCACCCAGATCTACGCGAGCCTGGTCCAGTTCGTCCTCTTTTTCATCCTGCTGTGGCTGCTGCATCGCGCGCATTACGATGGAGAAATCCTGGGGGCGTGGCTCTTTCTGGGCGGCCTCTCCAGTTTCCTGCTTACCTTCCTGCGCGGGGATAACGCCCTGCTCGGGTCGAGCCTGCTCCCGGTCACCCAGTTGATCGCCGCTGCCATGGTGCTCGCGGGCGGCATTCTGTGGCTGCATCGCCCGGTAACGCAGCGTGCCTAACCAGCCGCAGTTGCGCCAGATAGAGGTCCCCGAAGAGGCAACCGGTCAGAGGCTCGATCTGTTCCTTGCCGGCGCGCTGGGTGACGTCAGCCGCTCGCGCGTGCAGTTGCTCTTAGAGCAAGGCAGCGTGCTGATCGCGGGCAAGCCGGCCAAAGCATCGCGCAAGGTGCGGGGTGGCGAGAGCATCTCCATCCTCGGCGAAGCCCAGGTGCCGCCCTTACGCGCGATAGCCGAAGCGATCCCGCTCGAAGTCGTTTATGAGGATGCCGATCTTGCGGTGATCAATAAACCCGCCGGCATGATGGTTCATGCCGGCGCCGGCGCGACCGAGGATGCCCGCAATCGCGGCACCCTGGTGAACGCTCTGCTGCACCATATGGGCGAGCTTTCCTCCTCCGGCGGCCCGCTGCGTCCCGGCATCGTGCACCGGCTCGACAAGCAGACCAGCGGGCTCATCGTGGTTGCCAAAAATGACCTGGCGCACTCCCGGCTGGCCTCAATGTTCTCTCGCCGCCAGGTACGAAAGTTGTACCTCGCGCTGGTGCAGGGCGATCTTCCCCAGGAGCGGGGCACGGTGAACGCACCCATCAGCCGCGACGCGGTGCGCCGAACCCGCATGACCACCCGCCGCGAAGGCGGCCGGTCCGCTGTTTCACACTGGGAGGTTTTGCGCCGTATCAAGGGCCCTTACGGTCCCTTCACGCTGATTTCCGTGCGCATCGAGACCGGGCGCACCCACCAGATCCGCGTCCATATGGCTTCGCTCGGGCACCCGGTAGTCGGCGACACCCTCTATGGCGCCGCCACTGCGATCGTAGCCACTGGCCCCGCGCCCCGGCTGGTCTTGCCCCGCAACTTTCTGCATGCGGCGGAGCTCGAGTTCGCTCACCCCGGCTCTGGGGAGCGTCTAACCCTTGTCTCCAACCTCCCCGCCGACCTGAGAGAGTTCATGGCCAAGCTGGGAACGGCCGGCATGCACTAAAATCAGAATGGTTCCTATGATCTCAACGATTTCTCTTGTGAAGCGGCAGGCTCTCCGTCTTCGTGGTTGCTCGTCCGCGCTGCTGGGTTTGCTGCTATTGGTCACCGCCGCACAGGCGCAGCAAAAACCTACGAGTAGCAGCGCCCCGGCTCCCGCCGATCAGAACGCAGCTCCGTCCGCCCAAACCGGGGTAGAGGTCCCTGTCCCCGGCAAACAGACTGCTGTGCCGCAAGCTGCGGCGAATGGACAGGCCGCGAAAGCGCAGGACGACGGCCAGTTCACCATTCGCACCAACGTCAACGAAGTGAACCTGATCTTCACCGTCACCGACAAGCATGGCCGGTTTATCCAGAACCTGCAGCAGCGGGACTTTGCCCTGCTCGACAACCAGAAAGCCCCTGCCCAGGTTTTCAATTTCACCCAGCAGACCAACCTGCCCTTGCGGGTGGGCATCATGATCGACGCCAGTACGTCGATCCGGCAACGCTTTCAGTTTGAGCAGAGCGCGGCGATTCAGTTTCTGCAGCAGGTAGTCCGGCCGCAGTCTGATCTCGCCTTCGTCATGGGTTTTGACGTCACACCGTACGTCACCCAGAAGTTCACCAACGATCAGGATTTGCTCGAGGCCGGCATCACCAAACTGCGGCCCGGGGGCGGTACTGCGCTCTTCGATGCCGTTTACACCGCCTGCAGGGATCAGCTGCTGCAGTTACCGAACCAGCAGGGCGCCGTGCGCAAGGCGCTCATCGTGATTTCCGACGGAGACGACAATCAGAGCCGCGCCTATCCCGATGACGCGATCAAGATGTGCCAGAGAGCCGGATCGATCATCTACGCCATCAGCACCAACGTCAGCCCCAGCCGCGACCGCGGCGATGATGTTCTGAAGAAAATGGCGGAAGCTACCGGAGGCGTGGCTTTCTTCCCCAAGCGCATTGAAGACATGTCCGGCAGTTTCCACGACATCGAGGAAGAGTTGCGCAGCCAGTATCAGCTGGCATACCGCCCTGCCGACTTCAAGCTCGATGGATCGTTCCGCTCCATTTATCTGGTAGCGCTCGATCCGCACTACCTCGTGCGTGCCAAGAAGGGCTACTTCGCCCCCAAGAATTAGGAGCACCGCAGATCTCTCCACTACGCTCCCCGGAATTCCTGTCGAGGCTGGTGGCGCTGGCAAGCTTCATGCGGCTTTCCTTAATGAAAGCCGCACGTGGATCTGTCTGACTTAGCGAAACAGGAATTCGGGTACGCTCCGGTCGAGATGGCAAGTCGGCGGGCTAACAGATTTGTCATCTCGACCGGAGCGCAGCGGAGTGGAGAGATCTGCGGTTTTCTCAGCGTTCGTCCCCTATCCAACAGCCGGGTGCCCCATCCTTTGCGCTTTTGTAAAGGGTCCGATGCCGCCCCTATTCAAACGTTTCTCATGCTCAAAGGTCCAGGTACCAACCTTTCGCACCCGGAGAGTTGCTGGTCGATCCCGGAGGCGCGGGTCCCGCTCAGCTTTTCCCGGCAACTGCTTTCGTTCCAAACTTACGCACCGCCCGATCGACGACCGCATACAACAACTGATCGTGATCCGCTTTTGCCTGGGTCTTGATGTACTCGCCAAACTGCCGCCCCACCGTCGCATTGTCCGGCAGAGTAAGATCGCGCTTTTGTGCGGAGAGCTCCGCCAGCGCTTTAACGATCTCGAAAAATCCTGGCTCCGTTCTTCCCCCCAAAACCCAGGCGTCGTGGACTGAACAGGTCACCGCCTGATCGATGGTCCAGGTGGGAGCGGGCGCAGAAGAAGACGGCGTCTGCTGGCCGCTCGCCGGTAGGGCAACGCAGGGCAACAGAGTAGCGACCCAGAGAGCAACAGCGTATCTGTTCTTCATAACGATCCTTTGAAGTCTAGTGGCGATAGTAGTTGTCACGGTCGCGATTATTCTGTGCCGATTCCCCGATAACCGCCCCGATACCGGCCCCGGCTGCACCAGTGATGAGCGAACCTTTGACGCCGCCGCCGAAAACAGCGCCAAGCACCGCGCCCGCGGCGCCCCCGATGAGTGCGCCCTTACCGGGGCCAATTCCGCCACGGTTATCCTGGTAGTGGTCGTCACGATAATGGCGATGGTCCCTCCCGTAGTCCCCGCCCCGTACGCCGCGGTCGGCGCCGTCGTAGAAGCGATTATGGTCGTCGTGGCGTCCCTGGGCGAACGCGACGCCGCTTGAACCCAGAATCGTGCAAGCAAGCATGGCCGTGGTCAGCGGAACAGTCAATCGTTTTGCCATCTTCTTAGCCTTCCGCGCGCTAGGATGCAGTCAAATCCACTGCCGTTGCCCTAGCCCAGCATTTCCAGCAGTTGCGCCTGTTCAATCACCGGCACTTTGAGCTCTCGCGCCTTATCGAGCTTCGATCCGGCGTCTTCTCCGGCAACCAGGTAGCTGGTCTTCTTGCTGACCGAACCGGAAACACGTCCGCCGGCTGCTTCAATCCTCGCTTTCGCGTCCTCGCGGGTCAGCTCTGGCATCGTGCCCGTCAGCACAAAAGTCAGGCCTTCCAGCTGCGACGTCTTTCGCTTTTTTTCGGCGGTGAAGGTTAAACCTGCCTGGCGCAGCTTTTCCACCAGTTCGCGATTTTTTTCCTCCGCAAAAAATTCCTGAATGGCCTGGGCTACACGCGGGCCCACTTCATCCACCGCCTCCAGCTCCTCGACGGTCGCGGCCATCAGCGCATCCATTGACCCGAACGACTCGGCAAGCAACTGGGCTGTGCGTTCGCCCACAAAGCGAATGCCCAACGCAAACAGCACCCGGTTCAGCGGTAATTTCTTCGAATTTTCAATTTCGATCAGCAAAGACTGCGCAGACTTTTTCCCGATTCGCTCCAGTTGCAGCAGCTGCTCTTCGTCCAGCGAATAAATGCCGGCAACGCTCGGCAGCATCTGCCGCTCCAGCAGTTGCGCAACCAACGCATCTCCCAGTCCCTCGATGTTCATGACCTTCCGCGAAGCAAAATGCAGCACGCTTTCCTTGATGCGCGCGGGGCAGTCCGCATTCACGCAGCGATAATCGGCTTCGCCCTCGTCACGCACTACGTCGCTGCCGCATACCGGGCAGGTCGCGGGAAAAACGAAGGTTCTGGTTCCGCGTGGATGCTGCGCATCGTCGACCACCGCGACCACCTTTGGGATCACGTCCCCACCCCGCTCGACGGTCACGAAGTCGCCAATCTTGAGCCCCAGCCGCTCGATCTCGTCCGCGTTGTGCAGCGTTGCGCGGCTTACCGTGGTGCCACCGATCAACACCGGTTGCAGATGGGCCACCGGCGTCAGCTTGCCGGTGCGCCCCACCTGCACGCCAATGTCTTCGACCTGCGTAATGCCCGAGCGAGCCGTGAACTTGTAGGCCACGGCCCAGCGAGGCGCGCGCCCGGTATAGCCGAGCCTGCGCTGCAAGGCTGTCTGGTTCACCTTGATCACCACCCCATCGATCTCGTAGCCCAATGACTGGCGCTGCCCTTCCGCCCAGGCGACAAACGCCAGCAGTTCTTCCAGCGTCTGCAACGGTTTGCGGTGGCGGTTGACGCGAAAGCCTGCGCTGCTCAGGGCTTCGAGCGCAGTCCACTGCTCGGGGAACGCGCTCTCTCCCTTTTCCAGCGCGAAATACGCGTAAAAGGCCAATTGCCGTTGGGCCACGATGTTGGGTTCCAGGGTGCGAATGGTGCCGGCGGCGGCGTTGCGTGCGTTGGCTGCGGGCGCCATTCCCTGCTCGACCCGTTCCTGGTTCATTTTCAAAAAGGCTTCGTCGGGCAGAATCACTTCCCCGCGGACTTCAAAACTTTGCGGCAGTTGGGCGCGATCCAGCCGCTCTTTTGAAACCGAAAGCGGCACCGACCGTATGGTGCGCACATTGCTGGTAACGTCTTCGCCGGTGACGCCGTCTCCTCGGGTCAAAGCGCTCTGCAGCAGCGCCGTCCCGGCCGGGCCAGGCTCATATTGCAGGGCCAGCGATACGCCATCCATCTTCAACTCGCACACGAAACTCACTTCAGCGCTGCCCACCCCGGCCCGCACCCGCCGTTCCCAATCGCTCAGCTCCTGTTCGCTGTTCACGTTATCGAGCGACAGCATGGGACGCGAATGCTCCACCTTGGCGAAGCCTTCTTTGGGTTTGCCGCCGACGCGCTGGCTGGGCGAGTCCGGTGTCACCAGCTCAGGATGGCGGCCCTCGAGCGTGCGCAACTCCCGCATCAGCAGGTCGTAATCGGCGTCTGTGATCTCCGGCGAATCCAGTACGTGATATTGATACTCATGGTGGCGGAGCAATGTGCGCAGCTCATCGATTCGTTTGCCGTCTTCCCTGCTGGATCGTGTTTCAGACATAGCGTGCATTATAGAAACTGAGCCCTCTCCTATGGACCCGGTCACCCATTTCCTTACTGGCGCATGCCTCGGACGCTCCGGTTTTAACCGCAGGACGGCTTACGCGACCCTGGCCATGACGCTGGCGGCGGAAGCACCCGACCTGGATGTTCTTTGGGGTTTGCGCGGGCCGGTGGCCGGCTTTCAGCATCACCGTGGGATTACCCACACTTTCCTGGGCGCGCCCTTCGTCGCCCTTGCCGTCACGGCTGTCGTATGGGTGTGGCATCGCAGCCGGCGCAAGCCGCAGGCCGTGCCGCCTCGGTGGATTTTGTTGTGGGCCTTATCATGGCTGGCGGTGTTGAGCCATATCTTTCTCGATTGGACCAACAACTACGGCGTTCGGCCCTTTTTCCCTTTCAACCCGCGTTGGTACGCGCTGGATATCGCGTTCATCATCGAGCCCGTGATCCTGGCTGCTTTATTCCTGGGCCTGGTGATTCCGGCGATCTTCGGTCTGGCAGACCGTGAGATGGGGGCGCGCAAACCTTTATTCCCCGGCCGCGGCTGGGCCATCGCCGCTATGTTCATCGTGGGAATCGATCTTGGGGTGCGCGCGGTCGAGCATCATCGCGCTCTGCACTTGATCGGCAACGTGCAATTCGGCAATCTCCCGGCGTTGCGGGCCGCCGCCGAGCCTTATCCCGTGAACCCCTTCCACTGGTTTGCCGTGGTTGAGACTGTGGATTACTACCAGACGGGCGCAGTGAACACGCGGGCTGAAACCGTGGACACTAATGACCAGGACGACGTTGTCTTTAAGCCGCCGGTCACTCCAGCGACCGCGGCTGCCAGCATTTCCTGGTTGGGGCGGGTGTATCTCGACTGGGCAAGGTTCCCGCTGGTCATCGATCGGGGTCGAGCGGAGACGGTGGCGTCCGACGATCTCGCCCCCGAGCCCATGGACACGGCGGTCGAGTTCAGAGATCTGCGCTACGGGTACAACGTTCTTTCGCAAGGAAAGCAGGGAGGCGCAACCCTGAACGCCTGGGTCTACCTCACCCCGGCTGGAACTATTGACGCCATGGTAATGAACGGCAAAGTCCAAAAATAACGACAATCCAATCACAGGCCAGAGAGAGACCCAACTTTGTCCTGACCGCGGATCCAAACCTTCTCCCAACCACAAATCACCCGGTGATTTGTGGTTAGGACAGAGCTTGAATTCGCGGTTACGACTTTCCCATGCGCTTCCGTATCGTCCGCCAGGCCCAGTAGCCCAGCAGGCCGAGTACCACTACCGTTCCGCATATCAGGGCCACGCGATGCTGGGTCGCCAATCGGCCCGCGATGCTCACAATCTCTGGCCCATACTCAATCACCAGAATCGCGGTGGTCATATCGCGAATGGCCCGGCCTACAAACACCGCCAGCAGGAAGTTGCTGACCTTCATCTCGAAAACCCCGGCGGCAAATACAAATAACTTCCAGGGAGTGGGTGGAGGCAGGATCGAAGGGATCATCAACGCCAGAAATTCCTGCCGCTCAAAGCGATCCCGTAATTGCTCGTAGCGGGCGCGGTCGATCCGCTTCATGAGAAATATCTCGCCCCCCGCTCGCCCCAGAAGGAATGGAACCAGCCCACCCAGGGCGGACCCTGCCGCCGCGACCAGGACGTACAGGTAGAAATGCTTCTTATCGGCCCAGACGTACCCGGCGAAAATCAGGTCCATCGGCACCGGCACGGCCGCAGCATCAAGCAGGGCGATGCAGCCCACTCCCCAGACGCCCAGCGGCTTTAGAACCGCCAGCAGCCAAACCTTATATTTAACGAAAAGATGAAGAATTTTCTTCAAGACTTTGGCTCGGCCACGTCCGTTTCCTCATGCTGCGTAACAGTTCCCTGCAGGAGAGACAACGCATGAGGAATGAGAGGGATAACCGCTTCCAGGGAGCCTTTGGCGCCGCGCGGGCTGCCGGGTAGATTCACTATGAGCGTTTGCCCGCGGCTGCCTGAAACAGAGCGGCTTAACGGGGCGTACTGCGTCTGCTTTCTGCCCTCAGCACGCATCAGTTCCGCGAATCCATCCAGAATTCGGTCGCAGACAGCCCTGGTCGCCTCGGGTGTCACGTCCCGCGCCGCCAATCCCGTACCGCCGGTGGTCACCACCAGGTTGGCCACCTCGCATTGCTGCCGCAGTGCGTCTTCAATCTCCGCTTGCTCGTCCGGTACCACCAGGTGACTGACCACCCGGAAAGCATGTGCTTGCAACAAGTCAGAGACCACCGGACCGGAAATATCCACCCGCTGCCCGCGAAAGCAGGAGTCGCTCACGGTAATCACAGCGGCAAGCATCATAAGCAGAGTGTGGTCACCTTTTGTCGCGCGCAGCGTCACACGTTAACTGCATGACTGCGTTGCAACGATTGTAAGGGTTCTGGATAAATGTCCGCTTTCAGTGCTCTGCGAAAGGATGAGAGAATCTTAGGATGTGCGTAGTCCAGCCGGCGGTTGCTGCCGGCCTGGAATGCCCCCATTCACTGCTGGCCGATGCCCTCAACCGAAGTACCAACCAGCCCTCCCGGACGACCGCCGGAGCCGTTCTCCCGGCGTAAGCGCGCGCGCTACGAGGAGCTGGAACCTGATGAACTCCTTCACCTGATTGACAGGCTTGAGGACGAGCGTTCTCTCGCCCGGCGACGGGAAGGCATCTGGATTTCTGTCATTGCCCACCTGATCCTGTTCTGGTTCCTTCTTTACGGGCCACGCAGCCATCGCGTCCATGTGGTCAACCCGGCCGACACCCATAAAAAAGAGGATATGACCTTCCTCGATCTGCCGCCCGATGCGCAACATCCGGTCAGGCCGAAAACGCAGGTCCCGCTTTCTGACAAGAACCGCATCGCGCAATCAGCCCATCCCACGCTCGATCGCAAGACCTTACAGCAGCTGGAGGCCATGAAGCGAGCCGGACCGCCCCAACCCGTGGCCCCACAACCGGCCCCGCAGCAAGCTGCTCCCCAGGCCCAGCCGCCGGCGCCGCAACCACCGCAGCAGGAGCAGGCCCGCACGCCCCCACCGCCGCCTCAACCAACCCAGCAGGCTTTGCTCAATGAGCCCAAACCGGTTCCCAGCGCGCCCAGCAAACCCACCTTCAACACCGGGCAACAGACTGCCGGCGATGCCATCCGCCAGGCGGAACGCGAGGCCGCCCAGAATGCCGGGGCGCCCTCGGGGGACTACGGACAGAATGCTCCCTCCCAGCATCAGGCCATGCAGGTGGGTCCTGACATCCTTAGCGACACCATGGGAGTTGACTTTGGTCCATACATGCGCCGGGTGATCGACGCTACCAAGCGCAGCTGGTATCCCATCATTCCCGAGTCCGCCCGCCCGCCGCTCGACAAACAGGGCCGCGTCGGCGTGCGCTTCAAGATCTATCCCGACGGCAGCGTCAAGGAAATGATCCTCGAATTCCCCTCTGGTGACGTTTCCCTGGATCGAGCCGCCTGGGGCGGCATTGTCGGCGCATCGCCTTACCCGCGGCTGCCCAAGGAATTCAAAGGGCCTTTCCTGGAGCTGCGCTTCGGCTTCTTTTACAACATAGATCCGGATAAATCCCGCTGATCGAGAGAGCTCTCCCGTGGCAGTTGATCCTGCGTTCCGCAAACGGCAAATCTACGGCTTGCTGTTGGTAGCGCTCATTCTTTTGATCGCGGGTCTCAGCCGTGCTTCGTTCCGCGATGTGTTTCCGCCTGGTTGGTGGCGCGTGTGGTAGAGATAGCAGAACCGCTGCTGGTCGTCCTTCTCGGCCCCACCGGTAGTGGCAAGACCGCTCTTTCCGTCGCCCTCGGCCGGCGTTTCGCGGGTGAGATCGTCAGTTGCGACTCGGTGGCGGTCTATCAAGGCCTGGAGATCGGATCGGCCAAGCCTTCAACTGCACAACGCGCGCTCATCCCGCATCACTTGCTCGACGTTGTCGCCCCGGACACGGTCTACACCGCAGGGGACTACTCCCGCGATGCCCGCTCTGCGATCGCCGCCATCGCCGGCCGCGGTCGATTGCCGATCGTCACCGGAGGCACCGGCCTCTATTTACGCGCCCTCTTGCTGGGGTTGTTTCCTGGCCCGCAGCGGTCGGCCGCCTTACGCGACCGTTTGCTGCGCAAAGCTGAAACCCGGGGCCCTGCCGGGTTGCATCGCATCCTCAAGCGGCTGGACCCGGCTTCCGCCGAGCGTATTCATGCCAACGATGTGGCCAAGGTAGTGCGCGCGATCGAGGTCACGCTGGCGGCGTCCCGGCCTATGTCAGAAGCCTGGAAAGGCGGCCGCCAGGCGCTTACCGGCTTTCGTGTGCTGCGCATCGGCCTCGATCCTCTGCGCCCGCTACTCTATGAGCGCATCAACGCCCGCGCCCGGGCCATGTTCGCTGAGGGCTTGATCGAAGAGACGCGGGAGTTGCTTGGGCGCTACGGCCGCTCCCCCGCGTTGGCCGCGCTCGGCTATCGCCAGGCGGGGCAGTACCTTGATGGCGCGCTCACGCTGGAGCAGGCCATTGCCGCCGCCAGCCAGGGACACCGCAACTACGCCAAACGGCAACTTACCTGGTTCCGGCGGGAACCCGAAGTTTGCTGGCTGCAGGGTTTTGGCGACGATCCAGCGCTGTGTGCGCAGGCGGAGCGCCTCGTCCTCCGGGCAAAAGCGCAACACGATGGGCAATCCCCGGATACAATGGGTCATTAAGTCAACAGCATGGCAGGGTGTGTCGTTGTGACACGGGTGATCCCTGAACAAGAGTTAAGAGAGCAGAGATTCAAAGGATGAATGTGCGGTTGAGCCTGGACAGAGTGTCGAACATAGTAAAAGGGATGCGCGCCGCCGGATGGTGCATTGTATTTCTGAGCATGGTGGCGGGGATTGGCTTCGCGAAAGCCCAGGCAGCAGAAAATACCGCGGTAACCCAGACTACGCTGGCGGTTTCGGCCAGTAATGCCGGGCCACGAACCCGGGTGACCTTGTCGGCCCATGTTGCCGCGTCTGCGGGAGCCGCTTCCCCGGCGGGTGTAGTGAACTTCCGGTCTGGGGCCATGGATCTTGGATCGGCGGTGCTCGATGGAGAAGGGAACGCGTCTTTACAGACTGACATTCTCCCCACCGGCGACCACCAGGTGGTCGCCGTTTATCACGGCGGGGCCGGCTTTGTAACCTCGGCCTCCCAGCCGCAAGGGGTCCACGCAGAGGTATCGACGACGGTAGCCGGGTTCACGGTGGCTGCCGCGCCGACAACCCTGTCGATCGTGGCGGGCGGTTATGCCAACAGCGTCGTGACGGTGACGCCCAACAATGGCTTCAACGGCTATGTCAGTCTCTCGTGCGCGGGGCTGCCGATCAACACCACCTGCTCCTTTACACCGGTAAGCGTGCAGGCAACTTGCACGGGCAGCACGTGCACGCCGGCAACCAGCATCATGCAGATCCAGACGCTTGCTCCATCGCCTTTGCCTATCGCAAGTATCGGCGGCCAGGATGGATTGCCTCGCTATGTTTTCGTTTTCCCCGCGTTATTCGGTTTGGCCGGTCTGGGCGCCTGCAAACGCAAGGGTCTGCGCCACCTCGCGCTCGGTCTGGTTACGCTGGCCGGGGTTCTGGGAATGTCCTCGTGTGCCCAGCGCTACAACTACCTGAATCACGGGCCGCCGTACAACACGGGAAGCCTTCTTGGTACCTACACCGTTTTAATAGAGGCGGAGTCATCGACCGGCTCGCAGACAACGACACCGCCCACCCAGCCCCAACTGACCCTCACCATCACCGCTGCAAAGCAGTAGCTGAGCCCCATCGACTGCTGCTTGAGCAGTGTTCGTCGGACGTACCACCAAGCTCCGGGCAATCGTGCATGTGCTGTTCTCTCCGAAAGCTACTTAGGCTCCGCTAACCATGGCGATCGGTCGCTCGCTATCCAGCAATCTCATCTGCCTGGCGTCGTAGCGGGTGCCCGCTACCTGATGCTCACTGAGCACAGCTTCAATGCGGCTTAGCTCTTCTGAGCTCAGTTGCACGGCCATGGCGCCCATGGCCTCTTCGAGTTGTTTGCGGGTGCGGGCTCCCGGGATGGGAACAAGGTCGTTGCCCCGCGCCAACACCCAGGCCAGCGCAAGCTGCACCGGCGTGATTCCCTTCTGCAGTGCAATCGACGCCAGGGCATCCACCAGGTTGCGGTTGCGCTGGAAGTTCTCACCTGTGAAGCGCGGCAGATAGGACCGTATATCCGCCTTGGATCGCGGCTGCGACCCGCTCAGCAGGCCGCGCGAGAGCACGCCATAGGCTGTTACGCCGATCCCCAGTTCGCGCAGCGCGGGCAAGATGTCCTTCTCCAGATTGCGGGTGACCAGGGCGTACTCCATCTGCAGATCCACAATCGGATGCACGGCCTGGGCGCGGCGAATCGTTTCCACACCAACCTCTGACAGACCGATATAGCGCACGTAGCCGGCTTTGATCAGCCCAGCGATGGCCGCGATGGTGTCCTCGATCGGAACCGCTGGATCCAGGCGTGCCGGCCGGTAAATATCGATGTGGTCCGTGCCCAGCCGCTTGAGCGAATAGGCACAGAAATTCTTCACCGCCGCCGGCCGGCAGTCGTAGCCGGTCCAATTGCCATCCGGGCTGCGAAGCGCCCCGAACTTTACCGAAAGCAGCACCTTGTCACGCCGCCCGGCCAGCGCGCGGCGGATCAGCATCTCGTTGTCGCCCATGCCGTAGAAGTCACCGGTGTCAATCAAATTGACCCCTTGGTCTACCGCCGACTGAATGGTGGCCACACATTCCTCTTCGTCGGTCGCGCCGTACATCCCCGACATGCCCATACAGCCCAAACCGATAGGAAACACTGCGGGTCCGTGGGTTCCCAGGTGCCGATTCGTCATGAAAATTCTCCTTCTGCAAGAATCCAAGGCCGCAGCTCTGGCCGCAAGCAGCAATCCGCAAACGATTTGAGGACACTTCCCGAACCGCCCCGGGATTGAAGTGAACCGCTTCGACACAAATCCCCCAAGATGGACTAGCATGGACTTGCAGGTGAGCTGGGCGGTCGCTGCTGGAGCGCTCAGGTGCTTCAGGAGAGGAAAGTCCGAACTCCGCAGGGCAGTGTGCCGGATAACGTCCGGGATTTGAGCGTCAAGGCTCAAAGACGGCCAGTGCCACAGAGAAGATACCGCCACGGGCTTCATCGCCCGGGGTAAGGGTGAAAAGGTGCGGTAAGAGCGCACCGCGCCGTCTGTAAAGGCGGTGGCAGGGTAAACCCCACACGGAGCAAGACCAAATAGGGAGGGAATCCGCTGGCCAGACCTGGGCTGCGGATGCGTGCCGGCCCGGCGCGCCCACCAGGGTTACCGTCACGGTTCGCCGCGGCGGGTGGGAAACCTCCGGGTAGGTCGCTTGAGCGGCGCAGCAATGCGTCGCCTAGAGGAATGATCGTCCTCGACAGAATTCGGCTTACAGGCCACTTGCAAACGCGGCCCCGCAGCTCTTAGCGAGCGGCGGGGCCTCCGCTTTTGCCCCGCAGACGGCTGGAACCGGGAAACCGTCTACACTCGTACTACTGTTTAACCAGCCATGGAATTCACCGAAGCGGTAAAAATCGCGCTCCAGTCCCTATGGGCCAATAAACTGCGCTCGATTCTCACCCTCATGGGCGTGATGATCGGCGTGGCCGCGGTCATCATGGTGATTACGCTGGTCAACGGCGCGAACAAATTTGTTGCCACCAAGGTCTATGGATACGGCGCAGATGTCTTTACCGCCTCCAAACAGCCCTCCGTCGTCTTCAGCGATGCCGAGTTCAATAAGTACGAAAAGCGCAAGGATCTCAAGATCGACGACTACCGCGAAGTGGCGGCCAAGTGTAAGGACTGCGCCAGCACCGGAGCCATGGCGAGCACCACCGGCAAGGTGGTCTACAACAGCCACTCCAGCACCGACACGAGCATCCGGGGATGGACCTGGACCATGCCCCCCATTTACAACGTCAACATCGATCGCGGCCGCGGATTTGTCCCGTCGGATGAGGAGCACAACAGCAAGGTCGCCATCATCGGCCCTGATATTGTCGACAACCAGATGGGGTCCATCGATCCCATTGGCAAAGAGATCCGGGTTGACGGCACGCAGTACACGGTGATCGGCGTCGGCGAGCGCAAAGGCAAGACCCTGGGGCAGAGCCAGGACGACTGGGTTGCGGTACCCTTGACGACATTTCTCGCCACCTATGGATCAAACCGCAGCCTGACCATCTACGCGCGGGCTAACGGCGTGGGTGATCCGCTGGAGCTGGCAGTGGGTGAGATGCGGACGATTTTGCGCTCCCATCGTCATGACCGGCCGGGAGCGGAGGATAGCTTCACCGTCGACACCAACAGCACCTTCGTTGGCATCTGGCAGAGCATCAGCTCCAGCTTTTCCGCGGTATTCGTTTCCCTCGCCGGCATTTCGCTGGTCGTCGGTGGCATCGTTATCATGAACATCATGCTGGTCAGCGTGACCGAGCGGACGCGGGAGATTGGGGTGCGCAAGGCGTTGGGCGCGCGGCGCAACGATGTCCTGCTGCAATTTCTGATTGAGTCGGCCACCATGTCGCTGGTCGGTGGCCTGATCGGCGTCCTGGCCGGGGTCATCTTCGCCAAAGCCATCACATTGATCATTGGCTTTCCCTCCGAGATCGAGCTATGGTCGGTGGCTTTGGGTTTATTGGTGGCCACGGGAGTCGGCATATTTTTCGGTGTCTATCCAGCCCGCAAGGCCTCGATGCTCGATCCCATCGTGGCCTTGCGGTCGGAACTGTAGGTAGCCATGCGACTGACTGATGCAAATGAAGCAATCCGGATGGCGATGGACACGCTGCGCACCAACAAGCTGCGCTCGGGGCTGACCATGCTCGGCATCATGATCGGCGTCACCACCGTCATCCTGATCTCATCGGTCATCAGCGGGCTGACAGGCAACGTCAACGGCCTGATCAAGTCTCTGGGATCGAATGTGTATTGGGTCTTTCGTTTTCCGGTGTTTGGTTCGCGGCCTACGGCAGAGATGCTTGCCAGAAGGCAATTGACCTATGACGATGGCGAGGCGATGAAGGTGCTGCCCCACGTCGTTGCCGTCGACGCTTCGCAGCAATACCGCTCGCCCAGCGGATCACAGGGTAGTTTCTCGGTGAAATACGGCCGCCATAAGGTTCAGAACACCACCCTGCAGGGTGAGTCCGAAGAGGAGCCGGAGGTCTACGATCTCGATCTCTCGCAGGGACGTTATTTCACCGCGCAGGAGGCACAGCGAGGCGCGAATGTAGTCGTGCTTGGCTCCGACACCGCGCAGGAGCTTTTCGGCAACGACCCCGCCCCCGGTAAGGAAGTCCAGATCGATGGCGATGTGTTTACCGTGGTGGGTGTCTTTGCGCCCCAGAAGCAGATTTTTGGCGGAGGCAAAAACCCGGAGGATAACTCCGCGCATTTTCCCGTGCTGACCTTTCATAAAATTCACCCCGAGGTGCTTGATCACTGGATCAGCGTCAAGTACGACGACGTCAAGAACAAGATCGCTGTCGAGGACGAGATCCGCGAATTGCTGCGCCGCCGGCGTAAAGTGCACACCGACCAACCGGACAATTTCGCAATCTTTAGCTCCGACGCCCTGCTGGTGCTTTGGAACCAGCTCACCGGCGGCCTCTTCATCTTTCTCGTGGGGGTGGCCAGTGTGGGCTTGATGGTAGGTGGGGTCGGGGTGATGAACATTATGCTGGTGAGCGTCACCGAGCGAACGCGGGAGATTGGCGTGCGCAAGGCGCTGGGCGCCACCCGCAAAAACATCATGTTTCAGTTCACGCTCGAGGCGGTTACGCTGTGTGCTCTGGGCGGCGTGATTGGCATCCTGGTCGGTGGCCTGCTGACGCTATTGCTCAAGCTGATTTTAGGTTCAGTATTGCCGGCCGAGATGTCTTTCGCCTGGTCAGCTACAGCCTTCGTCGTATCGTGTGGCATCGGTTTATTGTTCGGCATCTATCCGGCATGGAAGGCTGCCTCGCTCGACCCTATCGTCGCGCTGCGTTACGAATAAATCATGCTGCCGATCGCTGTTGCTACCGTCACCACCATCCTCAGCCTTGCCGGCCTGGGTTACTACCTGCTGGCGCTCTGGAGTGCGCGCGCCTTTCAGCACCAGCTACGCCGGCCCTTGCCGGACTTTCAGCCCGGCGTCAGTATCCTCAAGCCGGTCAAGGGGCTTGATCCGGAAATGTATGCCAGCTTCGCCAGCCACTGTGTGCAGCACTATCAGGGGCCTTACGAGATCCTGTTTGGGGTCAGCAGCATGGCAGATCCGGCGGTAGCAGCGATCGAAAGGCTCAAAACGGAGTTTCCCGCGCGAACCATCCAACTGGTGTTGTGCCCTGAGTCGCTGGGTACGAACGGCAAGGTAAGCAACCTGGTGCAGATGCTGGGCAGCGCGCAATACGACCACATTCTCATCAATGACAGTGACATTAAGGTTTCCCCGCAATATCTGCGGCGCATTATGGGCTGTTTCCACCTGCCCAAGCACCGCGGTGGCCGAGTCGGTTTGGTGACAGCGCTTTATCGGGGTAAGGCACACCACACGATCGGCTCACGCATGGAGGCGCTGGGAATTGCCACGGACTTCATCGCCGGGGTGCTGACCGCGCGGCAAATCGAGGATGGTATTCGCTTCGGTCTCGGTTCCACCCTGGCGGTCTCTCGCGAGGCGCTGGACGCGATCGGCGGACTGGAGCCGCTGGTCGATTACCTGGCGGACGATTACGAGTTGGGCGCGCGCGTATCGCGGAGCGGGTTTGAGGTCGTTCTGAGCGGCGAGGTGGTGGAGACATTTTTGCCTGAGTATCGCTTCGGTCAATTTCTGGCCCACCAGATTCGCTGGGGCCGCAGCACGCGTTTTTCGCGAAAGCTGGGCTACACGGGGATGGTTTTCACCTACGGGTTGCCCTGGGCGCTGTTCAATCTGATTGCATCCGGCGCCAGCCTGAGCAGTATCGCGCTGCTTAGCATCACCTTGTTGGCGCGGGTTGCGCTTGCCCTGGCCGTGGGCGTCGGCGTGTTGGGAGATCGCCAGGTGTTGCGCGACCTATGGCTCCTGGCTCCGCGCGATGTGGTCGCGCTGGGTATCTGGATCTGGAGCTTCGCAGGCAACACGGTGGCCTGGCGCGGCCAGCACTTCTCTCTCAAAGACGGCAAGATGAGCCGCCTCACCGCCGTCTAGCGGTCTCCAACTCTGTCCTGACTACGAATCACCGGGTGCCCCATATCTCGCTCGTCTTTCGCGAGATGTGGGATACCATGACTCTCTCCCTGGACTTTGCATAGCAGAAAAATCTAGAGGCTTGGCGCTGTGGAATCCCACATCTCGCGAAAAACGAGCGAGATATGGGGCACCCGGAGTTTCGTAGTCAGGACAGAGTTCTAACCATCGCATCAGCAGACTTCATTTAGCGTTGATTGCTGAGA
Source organism: uncultured Acidobacteriaceae bacterium (assembly GCA_963834445.1). GTDB lineage: Bacteria > Acidobacteriota > Terriglobia > Terriglobales > Acidobacteriaceae > PALSA-350. Next base: position 1,333,920 of record CAWIBU010000003.1, on the reverse strand, counting down.
ATTTCCTTACCGCCGCTTTGAGCAATGGCGTAAGTTGGACCGGGCAATGCGGGTACCTTATCCAACTCTGTCCAAAGAAAGACGCGTTGCGGCCCACTCCACAATCGACGAAACGATGCGTTGTCATCGAAAATCTGCGGCGCATCGTTAAAAAAAGAGCCGTACCAAAGGTTAGACGACCGTCCATTCAGAATGCGAACCTGGCGGCGCAGGTAGAAGCCCAGCGTCGAGCCCGCTTCGTATTCTCCATTGATTTCCACTACGTCGCCCGTTTGCAGCCGCGGACGAATAGCATCGGCCAGGGCCTTCGAGGAGAGCACCGGTGAGAACGTCACCAGCGCCATGTGCGCCGCGATCAGAAAGACAACCATCATGGTGACGAGCGCGTAGTTGCCTATGCGCATCATGTTGATGGAGCGCAGAATAAGGTTGGCGCCTGTTCCCAGCAGCAGCGCCAGCGAAGTGAGCGCCAGCGGTAAACGGAAGGCGCCCATGGCGCGCGTGCTCAAATCCAGAAAGTGGCCCAGCGACAATGCGTAATCTCCTGGGTTCTGCGTGAGCAGCGTGGAGATGTCCACACCGGCCGCAGGCGCATGGGCGCGTAGCGTAAGATACGCCGCCACCATGGAGCCGGTTGTACCCAGTAGGAAAAGCACGATGGCGATGCGGCGTCCGGCGATGCGGCCCGGAGAGCGCGCAGAATTTTTCTCCTCCCGCGCCAGCCAGCCGCCGATCATCAATGCGATGGGAGGCAACGCGGGCAGCGCATAGTATTCCTGGCGCGTCGAGAAGCTGAAGAAGAGCATCACAAAGGCGGCCCAGATGCCGAGCAGGTTCCACGCCTGATCGTGGCGGGGAAGCTGCACCCGGCGCAGCGACGACCGCATGCGAATCGGATCGATCGCCTGGAAAATGAAAGCAATCCACGGCATCAACCACACCACCAACAATCCCCAGAAGAGCACCAGAGGCACCGTGTCGTAGTCTCGTGGAACCCGCCGGTTCAGATAGCGGAGAATGTGCTCGTTGACGAAATAGAACCAGAAGAACCCATGCACGTTTCCCGGGGCCGGCATGACGCCGGCCGGGTGGCCCTGTGAGGGATTCGCCATACCTGCTGCGATATGCCAGGGCACAGCGATGACCAGAAAGATAAGAAGACTTGAGAACGGGTACCAGCGCCGCAGATGACTCAAATTTCGATTGAGAAACAAGAAAACGACGACGATGCCAAGCGGGAAGACGATGCCGATCAGTCCCTTGGTGAGCACATTCAGCGCGCACGCTGTGGCAAATCCCCACGCCGTCGCGCGCGACGGTTTTTCCTGTCCCAGCGATATCCAAAACAGCAGGATCGACAGGCTGAGCCACAGACAAACCATCACATCGGGAATGAGGATACGGGTGTAAATGAAAATGCCAAACGAAGTCAGCAGGATCAGGGCTGCGTAGAAGCCGGCCATGTCCGAATTGAAGAAACGTGGGCCGGCGGCAAAGACAACGAGAAACAAGCCGAGCGCGGAGAAAGCCAGGGGCAGGCGCGCGGCCCAGTCCTGCGGCCCAAACAGAGTGAAACTGGTCGCCATGCTCCAGTACATGAGGGGAGCTTTTTCCATGTAGCGGATGCCATTGGCGTGGAGGGTAATCCAGTCATGCCGCGCAACCATTTCCCGCGCAACCTCGGCATGCACCGAGTCGGCGTCATCCAGGAGCGGTGGTCGAAACAGCGTGAAGCTCGCGTAGAGCAGGAACCAGAGGGCAGCCAGCGTGAGGATTTTCTTCCTCGAACGGCGCATGATATTTGCTGCGATGGCGGGCTCCTACATCAATCCAGTATGACAAAACGATTTTGTTCCCGGACCGTAAGTCTTAAAGTAAAGCTCCGGAGTCTGGTTGAAGTGGGGTCCGGTCGAAGAACTCCTGTGGCGCTATAGTAACAACAGGTTTATGGCACCTGATGCAGCAGCGGGAAGAGGACCGGCGCTGGTCCCGGCGAGCGATTTGCTGGGCCCGGATACGTCCCTCCTTTACAACGACTGGTACCCGGCCATGCGCAGCCACCTGCTACGCGGGCGCAAGATGTCCACTGCCATACTCCTGGGTATTCCGCTGGTGCTTGGCCGTAAGGACGATGGCAGTATCTTCGCCATGCGCGACAGTTGCCCTCATCGCGGTATTCCGCTCTCCTGCGGATGGTTCGATGGCAGCGCAGTCACCTGCAAATATCACGGATGGGTCTTCGAGCCGGAATCGGGCCAGTGCATGGAAATCCCTTCGTTGACCAGCCAGGACTCCTATCCGCGCCGCATCTACGCCAACGCTTTTCCTTGTCAGGAGCGAGATGGTTATGCCTGGGTCTACATCCCCAAGCCGGGTAGCGGACGGGTTCGCATGGAGGCGCGCGATGCGTTGTCACCGGTGCCGGAAGTTCCCAAATTCGGTGGCAAGCATCGCAGCGCGCACCTCACTGCCGAACTGCCCTGCAATGTGGATCACGGCATCATCGGGCTGATGGACCCGGCCCACGGACCGTTCGTGCATCAGGCATGGTGGTGGCGATCCCGGCACAGCATCCATGAGAAAGAAAAACATTTCGAGCCCATCGCACAAGGCTTTCGCATGGCGGCGCATACCCCCTCGGCTAACAGCGCGCCGTACAAATTGCTGGGCGTCTACGGTGAGCCGATTGTGACTACCATTGACTTCGTACTCCCTAACCGGCGCTACGAAACCCTGCGTTGTGGGAACAAGTGGTTCGCCAGCCTGACCACAGTAACGCCTACCACTCCCGGGAACTCCCGCATCGATGTGTGCGCGTCATGGAACGTTTTCCACGGCGTACCCTTCGTGACCGCAATTGCAAAATTTTTTGGCGAGCGCTTTGTGCGTCAGGATCAGGTCACCATGGTGCAGCAGGCTGAAGGGCTCAGGTTCAATCCAGGTCTGATGTTGATTGATGATGCAGATCGGCCCGCCAAGTGGTACTTCGCCCTGAAGAAGGCACGGCTCGAGTCAGAAGAAACCGGCCGCCCCATGCAGCACCCGATGGAGGGGCCCGTCACGCTACGCTGGAGAAGCTAGCGCAGTGTCCTCCGAACTCACCCACCCTTGGTGGTCAGGACGGAGGGCACCCGCATTTCGTGGCAGTGGATAAACGACTCTACTTTAACGCCATGGCTGCGGGTTCAGGCAGTGAGCCCTCCTCCACTACCAACTGCTCAACCGCGATCGACAGTTGCCGGCCCAGCTCGAGATAGTTCGTCCGCCACGCTTCTGCGGCCGAAACATCCACTCCAAGCAAAAACCGGTTGGACTTGGTCAGCGTGTCATACCAGATATTTTGTGCCTGCCAAAGGTTCAATTCGAAGGGAAGCTCGCGCAGCGTGCGCGCCAACGTGAGCGCGTGTTCCAGGCTGTCTGTTTCGAGTGGCTTGTCGTTCAGGTGGACCATGGCGCGCTTCATGTGTTGGTCGCTCAGATAGCGTAGCGCGTGGCTCTCGAGCACCACACCGTCCGACTTGGCCAGCGAAATCAACGAGCGCACCCGTGCCAGGTTGATGGGCTCCTCTTCCAGGGCGCGCCGCAGACCGGCATTGATGGCAAATCCTGCGGCCATGGTGAGTGCCGGCGGCTTGGGCAGCCCGGATGCGTTGAGAAAGTGCAGCAGCGACGCATGTTCTTCGTAAATCTTCACCAGGCTATCTTCCACCTCGCTCAGCGTCGCGTTCAAAATAAAGCGCAGGATGCGGCGCTGGTCGTCTTTGAAGAGCGATGCCAGGGAATAAGGGCTACCGCCAAAGAAACTATCGATCAGGCGGACGACTTCCGGCAGATTCGCCTGGGTTACGGCGGCGCTGCATTTCTGTTTCAGGTCGTCGAAGGCGGAGAGATCCTGCGGCGTCGACGGCTCGACCGCAGCAGTTACATTATGGTCGCCGAAATGAAGCGCAGCGAAGGAAATCTCTTCCGTCTCTTCCGTCAGGTTTGAGGTGATGCGGCAACGGCCAATGGCCAGCCGCGCCCGTCCTGAGGTCACACTCTCGTAATCGAGACGGCGGACGGTGTAGCAGAAAAGAACCGTCTCGTCGGGATAGTTGCCAAAGACAGAGGAGATGGCATAGTGTGCCGCCACCTGCTCCAGGTTGACCTCCATCGGTTTCACCAGGCGCCGGTAAATATCGCCCCCGTCTTTCCATTGCGGGCTGTTGCACTTGGCCTGACGCAGCCGCTCCACAAATTGCCATTCCAGCAAAGCGCAATTCAGATTGAAGATGTCGGCGGCCAACCGCAGCGCGCGCGCCGCGTACGCCATGATCTGCACCGTCTCGATGCCGGAAATGTCATCGAAGAACCAGCCGCAACTGGTGTACATCAGCTGCGTGTGACGCTGCATCTCCATCAGCTTAAGAATCAGCTGCCGCTCCTCGGCCGAGAGCTTGCGCTGCGCATGGGTCGCGAAGAACTGGTCGATCGCCTTTTCCGCTGTGCTGGTTCCACCGGCCAGGATCACCGCGATATAAGCATCGCGGGCCACCCAGACATCTTTAAGCAGATCGCGTGCCAGGTTTTCGGTCAGCGGTGTAACCGTGTCCCGGAGCCAGTCGAGCGCGGCACGCAGCGGGGCACGCCATCGCTGGTTCCACCCCTGGCGTCCCCCATTGCAACCGCAGTCCGAGCGCCAGCGCTCCACGCCGTGGGCACAGCTCCACGAAGTATCCTCGACAATTTCCGCCTCCCACGTGGGCGGAAACTTGGCCAGAAACTGACCGTAATTCGTCAGCTTCGCCAGCTTCTTGTCTTCAATGAAACGCAGCGCGTAGGAGAGAGCCATCTCGCCATGGCGATGGTGATGCCCATAGCTTTCGCCATCGGTGGCCACATGCACCACCTGCGGCTCCGGCATGCTCGGATCCACGCCACGAGCCAGCCGCCACGCAAATGTCTCGCCATTATTCAGAACGCCTTCAAAGGCGATCGCGCGCGAGACAGGTCCGTTGTAGAAAAAGACGGTGATGCTGCGTCCGTCTTTCAGTTGCACCAGGTAAGGATGGTTGGGGTGAACGGACGCATCGGGCGTTTCCGTCCAGCGAGCGCCGGCGACGTCCAGCTGATCAAGCATGGGTTGGGCCGCGGTCTCACTACGCTCACGCACCCGCGCGCACTGGTGGGGCGCGAGAATCGTAAACAATATGCCATTTTGCGCCAGCAGATCCAGGGTTTCGTTATCGACCGCGGTTTCCGAGAGCCACATGCCTTCGGGTTTGCGGCCGAAGCGATGCTGAAAGTCGGCAATGCCCCAGCGAATCTGCGTGATCCGGTCCCGGGTGTTAGCCAGCGGCATGATGATGTGGTTGTAAACCTGGGACAGCGCCGAGCCATGGCCGTCATAGCGCAGCATGCTCTGGCGGTCGGCATCGCGGATCATGCGATAGGTCCGGGGCGCATTCTCTTCCAGCCACGAAAGCAGCGTGGGGCCGAAGTTGAAGCTGATGCGCGAATAGTTGTTCATGATCCGGATGATCTGGTTATCGCCGTTCATGATGCGCGAGGCGCCGTTGGGCGCGTAGCATTCGGCAGTGATCCGTTCGTTCCAGTCGTGATACGGGGAGGCCGAGTCTTCGGTCTCTACGGTTTCAAGCCATGGATTTTCTCGCGGCGGCTGATAAAAATGTCCGTGAACGCAGATATAGCGTTCCGCCGGAGTCGACTGATCTGACATGCAGTCATGATAGCCGGATTTCCCGCGCCGTCGATCCTACGTCAGTCGCAGGCCCGCCACAGGTACCAACTCGCCACCGATCGCCAGGGCTTCCAGCGCGCGGCCCGCCGTTCCATCACGTCCGGCTTGGGCAGCATATCCGCAGTGATGGGCGTCTTCGCCTTGCCGAAGGTCAGCAAGTATCCTTTACGGATTCCGTAGTCCGTTGCCGGAAACACGTCTGGCCGGCCGAGGCGAAACATAAGCAACATCTCAGCCGTCCAGGTGCCGATACCGCGCACCTGGCTCAGCCGTTCGATGATCTCCGCGTCGGGCAACCGGCGAATCACGGCCAGGGTAGGGACTGTGCCATCCAGGGTCCTGGCCGCGAGATCGCGCAGGGAGAGAAGCTTAGACCGCGAGAGGCCAGCCGCGCGCAGCATCTCTTCCGGGGCGGCCAGCAGTTGTTCAGGCTGGGGATGGATATCGCCAAAGCCCGCCAGCAGGCGCCCCAAAATTGCCCTGGCGGCATTGGCATGCAGCTGCTGGAACAAAATTGCTTCCAACAACGCCTCGTACGGGGAGTGCGTACTTTTCACCTTGAGCCCAAAGGGGCCAATGCGGGCCATCAGCGCACCCAGCTTCGCATCAGCAGTGGTCAACTGCTCGATCGCCAAAGCCGTGTCATAGCGAACCGGGCGCAAACCAGCATCCATGAAAACATCTTAACTTCCGGGTCAGCCCCAAAACGAAACTTCAGAGTGGCAGGGCTTCGCCTACCTTCAGCCCGTCCATTTCCGAAATGGTCTGGTTTGCACTTCAATTTGCAAATCTTCTTTTAGGTGCCCGAGCGTACGCCCGCATTATGTACCGCAGAAGCAAACAGCCCCAATCCCTGCGTTGCGCCGGGCTTATTTTCCCGATAGGCAGTTTCGTTGCGGTCATAAATTCTCTTTGGGCGCGCCGAGGGGTTGCCTACCCCCCGCGGTTTGCTGCTATATTCAACTTTCCGACCACGTTACGGGGAACCACTCCCGTGGCCAATGTCTTTAATCAGGTCACACACCAGAGTCGTAAAAGAACCTTCTTAAGAACACGCAATCTGAGGAAGTAGGGACTCATCCAATGGCGCAGATTTTCGACCGGAGTTCCAACGCGCTTGCCCGCGCGAGCCTGGTCCTGACAGGGTTGATCGTCATAGCCCTGGGTGTCACCCTGGACCAGTTGCAGGGCTCCCCCTGGGTCACCAAGCAGGGGCAACGCGCCGAACAGCCGGTGCCGTTCAGCCATAAGCATCACGTGATGGGCCTGGGGCTTCAGTGCCAGTACTGTCACACCTCGGTGGAGAAGTCGAGCTACGCCGGTATTCCACCCACCAAGACCTGCATGAATTGCCATGCCCAGATCTGGACCAACGCCGCCCTGCTGCAACCGGTACGCACAAGCTGGGCTACGGGAGAGTCCATTCCCTGGGTAAAGATCCACGATCTGCCCGACTTCGTCTATTTCAACCACGAAATCCACGTGAATAAGGGCATTGGCTGCTCCTCCTGTCACGGACGCGTGGACCTGATGCCGCTGATGTATCAGCAGAACACGCTGCAGATGTCCTGGTGCCTGAACTGCCATCGTGATCCGGGCAAAAATATTCGCCCAACCAGCGAGATCTACAACATGGCGTGGGAAGGGCCCACCACTCAAAAACCAGTGTGGTGCGGAACTTCGGGTATGAAGGACGGTGTGCCGACCGCGCAAACCGTAAGCTGCACCACGATCGACCCCAGCCAGGCAGGCGCGCAGGTAGCCTCGCTCGATATGCTGCCCGATGGCCTGCATGGGCAAGTGGCCAGCGATGCCCCGGCCATGACTCTGCCCGCATCGATTCAATACGTGAAGCTCACCGACCAGGATTCGCTGGGCAAGTATCTGGTGAAGCAGTACCACATCCGCACCCCACAGGAATTGAGCAGTTGTGAGACGTGCCACCGATGAGCGAAAAGAAACCCGAAGCAAACATGGCAAATGAGAATAACCAGGCCACCCGTCCGGCGATGAGTCTCGAAGAAGCGCGGGCCAGGATTGCCGGCCAGACGGGCAAGAAGTATTGGCGCAGTGTAGATGAATTGGCCGATACTCCTGCCTTCCGTGAAGCGGTACAGCGAGAGTTTCCCGCCCAGGCTGCAGAATGGATCGACCCGGTTTCCCGGCGCGGCTTCCTCAAGGTCATGAGCGCCTCCCTGGCGCTGGCGGGGCTTTCCGGCTGCACCAAGCAGCCTGATGAGCTAATTTATCCGTACGTCAAAGAACCGGAAGACCTGGTACTGGGTCGTCCCATGTATTTCGCGACTGCTTTCCCCTTTCCCACCGGAGCGGTGCCGTTGCTGGTCAAGAGCGATGCCTACCGGCCGATCAAGGTGGACGGCAATCCGGACCACCCCATGAACCAGGGTTCGTCCGACCCGCTCTCCCAGGGTTCCATCCTCGATCTCTACGATCCCGATCGTTCCCAGCGCGTGCTCTGCCGTGGGGAAGTGCGAGAGTTTGCTGCATTTTTAGCCGTCTTTCGCGCCATGCTGGCGGACAAGAAAGCCTCTGGGGGCGCTGGCCTCTACATCCTCAGCGACACCGTTACCTCGCCCACCCTGGCGGCGCAATGGAAGGCCGCGCAGCAGGCTTACCCGAACGCCAAGTGGATGCAGTGGGATCCGGTCAATCGCGATTCTGCCTACGCGGCCTCAAAGGCCGCATTTGGCGACTACTACGACGCGCAGTATCGCTTGCAGGGTGCCGACGTCATCGTCTCGCTCGACGCCGACTTCCTTTCTGGAATCACCCACCCTGGCTTCCTGCGTCTGGCAGCCGACTATGCCAGCCGGCGCAAGCTGACGCCGGGCACAGAAATGAACCGGCTCTACGCGGTCGAAAGTACACCCAGCTCTACCGGCTTCAAGGCCGAGCATCGCCTGGCGCTCAAGGCCAGTGAGGTGGCTACCTTTGCCGCCGCCCTGGCGGCCGCCGTCGGCGCGGGTGGCGCAACCTCGCAGCCGCCTTCTGCCGCCGCGGCAACATTTCTTTCCGCCGTGGTTGCCGACCTGAAAGCGAGCGCCGGTAAGTGCGTCGTCATCCCTGGCGAGCAGCAATCGGTCGCCGTGCATCTGGCCGCGATCGCCATCAACCAGGCGTTGGGCAACGTGGGCAAGACGGTGGTTTATACCGAGACCGTCAACCCGATGCCGTCGATTCAGGGGCAAGACATCGTCACCCTGGTCAACGACATGCGCGCCGGCAAGGTTGACTGGCTGCTGATTTTGAACGCCAACCCGGTCTACACCGCTCCCGTAGATCTGCAATTTGAAGAAGCGCTTAACAAGGTCAAAATGACGGCCCATCTCGGTTCTCATCTCAACGAGACCGGGGTCGTGACCGAGTGGCACATCAACAGTGCTCATTATCTGGAGAGCTGGTCCGACGCCCGGGCCTATGACGGCACGGCTTCCGTGGTGCAGCCCATGATCGATCCGCTCTACGGCGGAAAGTCGGCGCACGACGTCATCCAGTCCATGCTCGACGATCCCGATACTTCTCCCTACAACGCGGTGCGCAAGACCTGGCAGGGGAACCTGGGGGCGGGCGACGCGGAACATGCGTGGCGCAAGATTCTCCACGATGGCATGGTGGGTGGTTCGGCTTTCCCGGCCAAGACCGTTTCCGCGAAAACCGGCGACCTCTCAGTTCCCGCGGTCAACGAGGCTGATGGAACGGTCGAGATTATTTTCCGTGCCGACCCCCAGATCTACGACGGCCGTTACGCAAACGTGGGCTGGCTACAGGAAATTCCCAAGCCGGTGACCAACATTTCCTGGGATAACGCTGCCCTGATGGGCTATCGCACGCTGGCCAAGTTGGGCCTGGCCGAGCAGGATGTGGTGGCTATCCAGTTGAACGGCAACACCGTGAACGCGCCGGTGATGGCGGTTCCCGGCCATGCTGAGGGTTGCATTACGGTCTCCCTGGGCTATGGACGCCGCAATGGCGGCCGGGTCGCCGGCGGTATCGGCTTCAACGCCTACGCGATCAGGACTTCTGGCAGCCTGCTTTTTGCCCCAGGCGCCAGCATCAAGAAAACCGGTCAAACCTACGAGTTCGCCGTGACCAAAAGCCACTACACCGACCACCGGTCGCTCACGGCGGGCGGCGATGGCTCGGGGACGCATTCTCTGGAAGGCAATGAGGCTTTGACCCGCGGCATCATTCGTTATGCCACGCTCGACGAGTTCAAGCAGCATCCCAACTTCGCGCATGAAGAGGAAGAGGTTGCTGAAGATCCCAAGCCAGACGATAGCTTGTTCTCCAACTGGCGTTACGACAAGAATGCCTGGGGCATGGCGATCGACATGAATTCCTGTGTCGGGTGTAATGCCTGCATCGTAAGCTGCTACGCGGAAAACAATATTGCTGTCGTTGGCCGGCACAATGTGATGACCGGCCGCATCATGCAGTGGCTGCGCATCGATACCTACTTTGAAGGCGATCTGGATACGCCCAAAGCGCACTTTCAGCCGATGACCTGCCAGCATTGCGAGAACGCGCCCTGCGAGCAGGTTTGCCCGGTAGGCGCCACCGTCCACTCGCCCGAAGGCCTCAACATCATGATTTACAACCGCTGCGTGGGCACTCGCTACTGCTCCAATAACTGCCCCTACAAGGTGCGCCGGTTCAACTTCCTGCTCTACTCTGACTACGAGACCGAGAGCCTCAAGCTGGGGCGCAACCCTGATGTCACCGTACGCAGCCGCGGAGTGATGGAGAAGTGCAGCTATTGCTCCCAGCGCATAGCCGCGGCCAAGATCGCGGCCGACAAAGACAATCGCGACATTCGCGACGGTGAAATCGTGACCGCCTGCCAGCAGGCTTGCCCCACCGGCGCCATTACCTTCGGCAACATCAACGACCGTTCCAGCAAGGTGGCAAAGCTTAAGGCGCAGCAGCGCAATTATGGAGTGCTCGCGGATCTGAACACCCGCCCCCGCACCTCCTATATTGCGGAGGTATTCAACCCCAACCCGGAACTGGCCGAGGCGCGAACAGAGCACGCGCCCGCCAAGAGCTGAAAGGTTAGCGCAGCATGGCGACCAAACCAGAGTTACCCATAAGCGATCCGCAGCTGGATCCGAAGACAGGCGAATTCCGGGTCATTGCGCCCGGATATACCTTCAAATCGGTGACGGATGTTATTTCGCGCATCGTGCTCACCCCCCATACACCCATGGGTTGGTTCTTCGGCTTTATGGTGGGCAGCTCCATCGTGATGTTGCTCATGACGGCGGTGACCTGGCTGGTACTCAAGGGCGTCGGCATCTGGGGCCTCGACATCCCCGTGGGCTGGGGCTTCGCCATCATCAACTTCGTATGGTGGATCGGTATCGGCCACGCCGGCACGCTGATCTCGGCCATTCTTTTGCTCTTCAAGCAGCAGTGGCGCAATTCAATTAACCGCTTCGCCGAGGCGATGACGATTTTCGCCGTCATCTGCGCCGGTATGTTCCCGCTCATCCACGTGGGCCGGCCATGGCTGGGGTACTGGTTGTTTCCCTACCCCAACTCAATGAACGTATGGCCGCAATTCCGTTCCCCGCTCCTGTGGGACGTGTTCGCAGTCTCGACCTACGCCACCATCTCCGTGGTTTTCTGGTACGTAGGCCTGGTTCCCGATTTCGGGACCATGCGCGATAAGGCGAAGTCCAAATTTGGTCAGTATGTCTACGGCATCCTGTCCCTGGGTTGGCGCGGATCGGTGAGGCATTGGATGCGCTATGAGACAGCCTCTTTGCTGCTCGCGGGACTGGCCACTCCTCTGGTGCTCTCGGTGCACACCGTCATCAGCTTCGATTTCGCGGTGGCCGTGCTGCCGGGCTGGCACACCACCATTTTCCCGCCCTACTTTGTGGCTGGCGCCATCTACTCCGGCTTCGCCATGGTGATCACCCTGGCCGTGCCGATCCGCAAGTTCTATCACCTCGAAGGCCTGATCACGATCCGCCATATCGACAACATGGGCAAGGTCATGTTGGCCACCGGGTTGATTGTCGCGTACGGCTACTCGATGGAAGTCTTCATGGCCTGGTACTCGGCCAGCCATTGGGAATACTTCATGATGTGGAACCGCATCTTTGGTCCGATGGGCTGGTCCTACTGGGTTCTGATCACGTGCAATATCGCCCTTCCTCAGTTGTTGTGGTTGCGCAGCGTGCGTCTGAGCCCGGGCAAGATGTTCATCATGTCGCTCATCATCAATACCGGTATGTGGTTTGAGCGTTTTGTGATCGTAGTTACCAGCCTTTACCGCGACTTTCTTCCGTCGTCGTGGGGAACCTATCGAGCAACGCGGTGGGACTACGCCACGTTCCTCGGCACGCTGGGCCTGTTTACAGCGCTCTTCTTCTTGTTCGTGCGCTTCCTTCCCATGATTCCCATGTCTGAGATTCGCATGATGCTGCCCCAGGCCAAGGTGACATCGAAACCGGAAGCGCTGGAGGCGGGTGACTAATGCCAATACGCGAAGGAATCTACGGACTGCTGGCGGAGTTTGATACCCCCAGCGAACTCGTATATGCCGCCAAGGCCGCCTATGACTCCGGGTGGCGGCGCATGGATTGTTACACCCCTTACCCCGTCGAAGAGGCAGCGGAAGCGATTGGTTTCCATCGCAACTATGTCCCGCTGATATGCCTGGTTGGCGGACTCATGGGCCTGGCTGCCATGTTCCTGATGGAGACCTGGGTGTCCGTCCTGGCCTACCCGTTGAATGTTGCCGGGCGCCCGCTCTTTTCCTGGCCGGCCTTCATCATTCCGGCCTACGAATGGACCATTCTCTGGGCCGGCCTCTCCGCCGCCTTCGGCATGTTGGCCATGTGCGGATTGCCAACCCTGTATCACCCCCTGTTCAACGCTCCGAATTTTCGCAATGGAGCCACTACGGACAAATTTTTTCTTTGTCTGGAGGCGAACGATCCTAAGTTTGAAGTATTGGAATCACGAGCCTATCTCGAAGGATTCGAGCCGGTTTCGGTGGTGGAGGTGGAGTATTAATCCGGCATCCCGAACCCGTACTGCCCCGCGGCTGCTGTCTATCGGCATGGCCGCGCTTGCCTGCCTGTCTGCCGGTTGCCGCCAAGACATGCATAACCAGCCAAAGTTTGTTCCCCAGCGCAGCACCACGTTCTTTGCCGATGGCCGTTCCGTCCGTCCCCAGGCCGAGCACACGGTCGCCCGCGGACAACTGGACGAAGATGGCTTTTTTTACACCGGCTTGGTCGACGGTAAGGAGCCAGACATGCTCCCCATGCCGGTCTCGATGGAAATGCTGGCGCGCGGTCAGGAGCGCTTCAATATTTATTGCACACCCTGCCACTCGCGGGTGGGCAACGGCGCGGGCATGATCGTCCAACGCGGCTACAAAGCTGCCGGCAATTTTCATTCCGCGCGCATCCTGGCCCAACCGCTCGGCCACTACTTTTACGTGATGACCAACGGTTACGGGGCCATGCCCGACTACTCGGCCCAACTCACGCCTACTGACCGCTGGGCGGTAGCCGCCTATATCCGGGCACTGCAATACAGCCAGAACGCAAGTGAGTCCGCCGTTCCCTCCGGAGTTCAGGTACAAAACCTGAAAGATATCGCGGAGCGAGAAGGGTATCCCGACGCCTTTGCGCAGCCATGGGTGCTGCCCCCCACCGCCGTTTCCGCCGAACCAGCTGACGCCAGCCAGGGCTACCCGGGCATGGCGCCGGCAACGGGTGACAGCCCGGTCCTGGCAGCCAACCAGCCGGCTGGTGCATCGAGCAAAGGCAAGGCAACGCCGACCAAGAGCGCGAAATAGGTTAGGAAAAGACAATGGCTCACGAACATCACGCAAATTCGCTACCCTCCGAGCTGAACGCTCCGCTGCTGCTCAATGCCTGGCGGCGCCGGGCGATCGTTGTCGGAGCCATATTTGCCGTTTTGTCGATCGTGCTGGCGATCCTGGCCGCGACCGTCGATCACGACGGAATCGACCACCTGCTGCGCTCCTACCTGCTCGGTTTCGTCCTCGCTTGGAGCTTCACCGTGGGGGGTCTCGCGCTACTGATGGTGCAGTACCTCAGCGGCGGCAAGTGGGGCCTGCTGTTGCGTCGTCCCCTGGAAGCGATGTCGCGCTGCCTCCCCCTGATCATCGTTCTGTTCCTCCCTATTGGCATCTTCATGAAGAAGCTCTACCTCTGGGCAAAGTACAGTGACGCGATGACGGCGTATCACCAACACCTGATCACCCATGAGCAGGCGCACGCGATCGCCTACAAGCACCCTATGCTGAGTGTCCCCAGCGTCTGGATCCAGTCGGCGGTCTGCTTTGCCATCTGGCTGGTGTTCATGTTCCTGCTCAACAAGTGGGGGTTGCAGCGCGATGCCGACACCCATCCCAACGTTCGCTTCTGGCAAGTCCGGCTGGAGAATCTGAGCGGCTTTGGCGTGCTCGTTTACTCGATCACCATGAGCGTTTGCGCGATTGACTGGGTCATGTCGCTTGACCCGACCTGGTACTCATCCATCTACGGGCTCATGTTCCTGGTTGGTCAAGGTTACGCGGTGCTTGCCCTCTCCATCATCACCGTGCTTCGGCTGTCGCAGGCGGAGCCGATGAAGACGATATTGCGCAAGACGGAACAGCACGATCTGGGCAAGCTGGCGTTTGCCTTCGTGATGCTCAATATCTACCTCGCCTTCTCGCAGTTCCTCATTATCTGGTCAGGCAACCTGCCCGAGGAGATTCCCTGGTATCTCGATCGCATCCGCGGCGGCTGGGGTGTGATTGCCTCGCTGGATTTCGTGTTTCACTGGTTTGTTCCCTTTACGCTCCTGCTTTCGCGCGATCTAAAGCGCAACAAGGAGCGCCTGATTCTGGTCTGCAAGATCATGATCTTTGCCCGCTGCTGGGATCTCTTCTGGCTCATTGAACCGAACTTCGCCGACGCCCGCCGCAACCTGCATTTCAGCTTCGGCATTTTGGAATACATGACCGTGCCGGTAGTCGTGATCTGCATCTGGATGTGGTTCTATTTCGGCGAACTGGCGAAACGGCCGCTGATCCAGACCAACGATCCTCACCTGGTAGAGATATTGGAGGCTGAGCATGCCCACGCATGATTCTCCCGTACACGGTCCCAGCGACCCCCACGGGCCCGGGGTTGATTCACCCGGCTACGAGACTACAGACGTTAATGTTTCCGGCGTTGTGGTGTTTCTCGCCGCGCTGGGGGCGTTCGTCGGTGTTTTCTTCATCTTCTGCTTCGGCATGGGCAAGGTCATCAACACCGCGCTCATCAAAACCGACGGTGCGCCCAACAAATGGAATCAAATTGGCGCGCAGCCCACGGGCAAGCGAGAGGATCTGACCTCGAATGCCGTCATGGAGCAACAGCAGCTCAATCGGATGGTCCAGCGTTTCCCGACTCCTCGTCTGCAGACAGATGACGGCAACGAGGAAATCGCAGAAATGCATGCCCGGGAAGACTTGCTGTTGGATTACTACTCCTGGGTCGATCGTTCGAGCGGCAAGGTGCGTATACCCATCGCGCGCGCAATGGAGTTGATTGCCAAGGGGGGCTTGCCGGTAGCGCCCGCGGAGCAGACCGAACCGCTGATGGCGGGCGATAAAGCGCCGGTGGTAACTGTACCCCTCACCGATGGCTTCGCCCGGACAGGCTATGAGCAGCAATATAGAGACACGCTGGAGCAAGAGCGGATGCGGGGCGAGAAGCCGGGTGAACAGGCAGCTCTTGGCGCCGGCCGATAGGCTTCCGGCATTCGTTTTCGCCGGGTTCGCTGAAAGCAGTGCCGTGATCTGTTGAACAGGGTAAACGTGGTATGACCTGGGTTCGCCGACAGCCTTAGGTCAGCGATACCATAAGGGTAGAGGTTTAAGGGCAATTGAGAACAGGCATGCCGATGAAAAGCACAGACCGCACGAATGCCAGAGGTAAGCTCGCGCGCTTTGCGCTGACGACTACCCTGGTGCTGGCGGCATCCGCTCCCCTGCTGGCCCAGGTGACTCCGTACGGCGAAAAAACCATGGGCGACCCGGCGCAAGACCATCTGCCCGATATCCTGAATACAGTCAAAATCGATCAGCGATTAGGCCAGCAGTTGCCCCTTGACACCCCGTTTCGCGACGAAACCGGCAAGCCAGTCAAATTGGGCGACTATTTCGGTAAAAAGCCAGTCATCCTGTCGCTGGTCTACTACCAGTGCAAAATCCTCTGCGCAGAAGATTTGAACGGCCTGGTGGGTGCGCTCGAGATGGTTAACCTCAAGCCGGGTAAAGACTTTCAGGTGGTCATCGTAAGCATCGACCCAGCCGAGACCCCGGCTATCGCGGCTGCCAAAAAAGCGATGTACGTGAAGCGTTATGGCTACATGAAAACGGCCAATGGCTGGCATTTCCTGACCGGCGACCAACCCGCCATCAAGGCTCTCGCGCAGGCAGTTGGATTCGGCTATGTGCGCATGCCCCAGCCCCCGGGCAAACCGCCGCTCTTCGCCCACGCCAGCTCGATCGAGGTGGTTACGCCCGAGGGCAAGATGGCACAGTACTACCTTGGGGTTGAGTATTCGCCAAAAGATTTACGCCTGGGGCTGGTCGAGGCGTCGCACAACACGATTGGCACCCCGGTCGACAATATCCTGACCTACTGCTATCGCTACGACCCCATGTTGAACCGGCACAGCCTGGTCATCGCACGGGTCGTACAGCTGGGGTGCCTGCTTACTTTTCTAGGATTGGGTGGCTTTATGGTGGTGAGTTTCCGCCGGGATTTCAAACAAGCAGCGGAGCTGCAAGCGCGGCCAACGCGAACGGGTATAACGAAATAAGAGTGGATGTAGGATGAAGCCACAATATCTCAACAGGCTCTTTTCTCAAGAAAAAGCCTACATAACGATAGCCAGACGCCACACAGTAAGTCTGATTTTGTTCTAAAGGGTAACGATGCATATAAGTCCAGTGCTATGGCAGTTTCTCGTAAGGTGGCTGACGAACTCTGCCCTCTTTCCCCCCGAGGCCTCGGCCATTTCGCCCTCCATGGACCTTTTCTATTTCTTCCTGATCGTGATCTCGGCCGTTGGCCTGATCGCGGTGGCCATCCTGGTCTTTGGTTTCTCCATCATGTACCGCCAGGAGAAGAGTCCGGTCGCCACGCAGATCGAAGGTTCGACTCTGCTCGAGGCCACGTGGACCATCATTCCCTTGGCCCTGTTCATGATCTGCTTCGTCTGGGGCGCGCTGCTCTATTTCCGTATTTACAACCCGCCCACCAATGCGATGAACATTTACATCGTGGGCAAGCAGTGGATGTGGAAAGCAGAACACCCGGGCGGCCAGCACGAAATCGATTCCCTGCATATTCCCATCAACCGGCCCGTCCAGTTGACCATGATCTCGCAGGATGTGTTTCACAGCTTCTCCATCCCCGCCTTTCGTATCAAGCGGGAAGTGATCCCTGGCCGCTATTCGACGGTTTGGTTTGAAGCCACGGCCACCGGAACGTATCACTTGTTCTGCACCCAGTACTGCGGTACGGATCACTCGGCCATGATTGGCGATATCGTCGCCATGACGCCCGACGATTATCAGGCCTGGGCTTCGGGCAGCACCAGCGGAGCTTCGCTGGCACAGAACGGAGAGCGTCTGTTCGCCAGTCTCGGATGCAATTCCTGCCACTCCGGTCAGGCCAGCGCACGCGGCCCGAATTTGGCCCAGGTCTACGGCTCCCGCCTGCAGTTAGCAGACGGATCGTACGTAACTGCCAACGACGCTTTTCTTCGCGAGTCGATTCTTAACCCCTCTACCCGCGTGACCTCGGGTTACGCGCCAATCATGCCTACCTATCAAGGGCAGGTTAGCGAAGAAGGTCTGATTGACCTGGTGGAGTACATCAAGAATCTCAATTCAAACTACCGCATTCAGCAAACGCTGACTGCGTCGCAACTCTCACCAGGGCAAGCCGGCGCGTCCAGTTCTGGCTCGAGCTCGCCCGCAATGAACTACCGCACTCAGGAGACGCTGGGTGCAGGCCATGGTGGACCCGGCAAGTCGGGCAAGGCGACACCCAGTGTCGCCGGGACGGTGAACCAATGAGCACCATCGTTACGCTTCCCAATCAGCAGGACGCACAACTACCGAAGTTGAACTATCTCAAGGCCGAGTATGGCATCAAGAGTTGGCTGTTGACCGGCGACCATAAGCGGATCGCGATGCTGTACCTCATCTCGATTACCTTCTTCTTCTTCATTGGCGGCGCCTTTGCCGGCCTCATCCGTCTGGAGCTGCTAACCCCGCTCCCTGATCTGGTCGCGTCCGATACCTACAACAAGCTCTTCACCATGCACGGCGTGATCATGATCTTCCTCTTCCTGGTGCCATCAGTCCCGGCAACCATAGGAAATTTCCTGATCCCTATCATGGTCGGGGCTAAGGATCTGGCCTTTCCCAAGATCAACTTGTTGAGCTGGTATCTGTACATT
This sequence comes from uncultured Acidobacteriaceae bacterium, assembly GCA_963834445.1. Classification (GTDB taxonomy): domain Bacteria; phylum Acidobacteriota; class Terriglobia; order Terriglobales; family Acidobacteriaceae; genus PALSA-350. Next base: position 1,315,661 of record CAWIBU010000003.1, on the reverse strand, counting down.
GCCGGCGCCTCCTTTCTGGTCTTCGCGCTGCTCAACGGCGGCGTCGACACCGGTTGGACATTCACTACGCCGCTCAGCACCCACTACCTCAACACGCATGTGATTACGGCCGCGATCGGGGTCTTCATCGTCGGCTTCAGCTCCATCTTCACCGGCCTCAACTTTATCGTGACCATCCATCGCATGCGCGCGCCAGGCATGACCTGGTTTCGCCTGCCGCTGTTTTGCTGGTCGCATTATGCAGCCTCGATCCTGATGGTTCTGGGTACGCCTGTCCTGGCCATCACCCTGGTGCTGGTCATCCTCGAGCGCACTGTCGGCATCGGCGTCTTCGATCCCACCAAGGGCGGCGATCCGCTGCTGTTTCAGCATCTCTTCTGGTTCTATTCGCATCCCGCCGTGTACATCATGATTCTGCCCGGCATGGGTGTCATCTCTGAGGTCATCAGTACTTTCTCGCGCAAACGGGTCTTCGGCTATACCGCGGTGGCCTTCTCGTCGGTCGCGATTGCCGTCTTCGGCTTCTTCGTCTGGGCTCACCACATGTTCATCATGGGCGTGTCCAACTACTCAGCCCTTGTTTTCTCACTGCTGACCATGCTGGTCGCAGTGCCTTCCGCCATCAAGATCTTCAACTGGTCGGCGACGCTCTACAAGGGCTCGATCACCTTTGAAACGCCCATGCTCTACGCCTTCGGTTTTATGGGCCTTTTCACCATCGGCGGTCTGACCGGCGTGTTCCTTGGTTCCATGGGCATGGACATTCATTTGACCGAGACCTACTTCATCGTCGCCCACTTCCATTTCGTCATGGTCGGCGGCATGTTGATGGCTTACCTGTCGGGTGTCCACTTCTGGTGGCCAAAAATGACGGGCAGAATGTATCCCGAATCCATGTCGAAGCTGAGCGCGGTGATCACTTTTGTGGGGTTCATTCTCACTTTTTTCCCGCAATTCATCCTCGGCTACCTGGGTATGCCACGCCGTTATCACGCCTACCCACCGGAGTTCCAGGTCCTGAACGTCCTCTCTACGGCGGGCGCAACTGTTCTTGGCATCGGCTACCTGCTGCCCATGCTGTATATGCCCTGGTCGCTCAAATACGGTAAGATCGCGGGCAGTAATCCCTGGCAGGCGACGGGTTTAGAGTGGCAGATTCAGTCCCCACCTCTGACCGAAAACTTTGTAGAAATACCAATCATGGATCACGAGGCTTACGACTATGACTGGTTGGCGAACAAGACCGTACACGAGGTAACGACTGTTGGATAGCCAAGCAATCGCGACCGGGCACGACGAAGTGCATGAGGAGCATCCCGCTTACCTGCGCCACCATTTCGTCACGGTGGACCAGCAGCGGGAGACCGCCAGCTTCGGCATGTGGCTTTTCCTGCTCACCGAAATTATGTTCTTTGGTGGCCTTTTCATGGCCTACCTGCTGTACCGCAACTGGTATTACGACGCCTTTGTGGCCAGCAGCAATACGCTCGGCATTGGGTTAGGCACCACCAATACAGCGGTCCTGATCCTCTCCAGCTTCACCATGGCCATGGGCGTCTACTCCGCCGAAATTCGCAACCGCAAAGGCCTGATGATTTCGCTGAGCCTGACCATCGTGTTGGGTTTGGCCTTTCTCGGCATCAAGAGCGTCGAGTATCACGAAAAGTATGTTGAGCATCACATCCCCGGAGCCAGTTTCAGCGTCGAGGACTTTGTCCATCCAACGGATAAGCGCGATGTTCCCCTGGCGCCCGATATGGCGCAGCACGCGCAGCTCTTCTTTTTCCTCTACTTCGCCATGACAGGCATGCACGCCCTGCACATGATTATTGGGATCAGTATCTTGTTCGTCCTGCTCTATCAGGCCTATCACGGTGCGTACGTCAACGGGCATACCTCGACCATCGACAATTTTGGCCTGTACTGGCACTTCGTCGATATTGTTTGGATCTTTTTATTCCCGCTGTTGTATCTCATTAGCCGCCATCCTCTGAAATAGCAGGTAAGGAGAGTCGTCATGTCGACACCCGTTGCGCACGAACATCACGTTGTTGGACCCAAGACCTACCTGCTCATCCTCGGGGCTTTGCTGGTGCTCACCGCCACCACGACCGGTGCAGCGTTTATCAATATGGGCGTATTCAGCCCCATCGTCGCGCTGGCCATCGCCTGTCTGAAGGCTGTGTTGGTCATCCTGTTTTTCATGCACATCCGCTATAGCTCGAAGGTGATGATGCTGACCGTGGGCGCCGGCTTTTTCACTTTCCTGGTATTGATCACGATGACGCTCAGCGATTACATCAGTCGCTCCTGGGGTCTCTGGTAGGGCGACGGACCACGCCATCGACCGGAGCGAAATTTGTCAGCTCGCTCAGAGCGCAGCGATCTGCGGTTTCATGACCCCAACCCTTAAAGCCAGCATCTAAACCTTCCGATGACCCCCGCAACAACAGACCTCACCGATGTTCCCGAGCCGCTGCGCAAGATCGCCGAAAACCCCAGGGTCTTAGTCCGCCGCGCTGGCAGTCTCGCGCCCGATGCCAAATGCGTCGTCTACTGGATGCAAAGAGCCGAACGAGCGCTCGACAACCCTGCGCTCGACGTTGCGGTGGAAGTCGCCAATGCCCTCGATCTGCCCGTCGTCGCCTATTTTTCGGCTATCTCCAATTTCCCCCACGCCAACTGGCGCCACTATGCGTTTCTGAATCAAGGCCTGGCCGACATCGAAGAAGATCTGCAACAACGGCAGATTGGCTTCGTCGTGCGCCGTCCGCCAAAAAATTCGCTCGAAGCGCTGTTGACAGAAGTGGGAGCGGCCATGGTCATCGGCGATGAGAATCCCTGCCGTGAGCCGGAGCGATGGCGCAGGGTCCTGGCCGGCCGGCTGCGCATTCCGTACTGGACTGTCGATGCGGATGTGGTCGTGCCTTCCGGCCTGTTTCAGAAACGCATGTACGCCCTGCACATCTTCAAACCAAAGCTCTACGCCGAGCTGCCAAAATATCTCGTCCACCAGCCCGTTTTGCAACCGCACCGCCCATGGAAACAGCCGCATGGATTGGAATCGTTTCCCGTACGCGAAGACGTGACCCAGGGTTGGAAGTCACTTGATCGCACCGTCCAGCCGGTCGAGAGTTTTACCGGCGGAACCCACGCCGCGCTTAAGCGCCTGCACGACTTCGTAAATAAGGAGTTGGGTGCTTACGACCAGACCCGCAATCATCCCGAGGTGGATGGCACCAGCCGCATGTCGCCCTATTTGCACTTCGGCCATATCAGCCCCATCACTATTGCCCTGGCGGTTGAGAAAGCCTTCAAACAAGGCAAAGTACCCCAGGCGGCGCGCGATTCCTATATCAGCGAGTTAATCGGCTGGCGGGAGCTGGCGGTGAACTTCGTCAAATTTACTGAAAACTATGACAGTTTTGACTGCGCTGAGCCCTGGGCCCATAAGACCCTGATGGAACATGCGCGTGACCGGCGAGATCGTATTTATACCATCGAGCAACTGGAACGTTCGGATACGCACGACGAGCTCTGGAATGCCGCCCAGAACCAGATGGTCAAGTTTGGGTGGATGCACAACTACATGCGCATGTACTGGGCCAAGAAGATTCTCGAGTGGTCTCCCGATCCGGCAAAGGCATTTGAGACCTGCGTCACGCTCAATGACCGCTACTTTCTAGACGGCCGCGACCCCAATGGATATGCCGGAATTGCCTGGTCGATTGTGGGCAAGTTCGACCGTCCCTGGTTTGACCGTCCGATCTTCGGGACCATTCGTTACATGTCTGGAGCGTCCACGGGTAAAAAATTTAATTCCAGGAAATACATACAGAAAATGTCAGCGAATTTTACGCAAACTCCCTTTTGGGATGAGAAATAGTATCCGGCTTCGCCGGTGTGCTATTTTCAAAGCTGGTGTCCGACGGTCTATTTCCCCCGAGTGTATGCCGTCCGCAATCGCTGCACTGCGATACTTGTAGGCGTAGGAACCGCCTTGGGGAACGAACCGCATGGCAAAATATCTGATCACTGGAATCGCGGGCTTTATCGGGTCCTCGCTGGCCCGGGCCCTGGTTGAGCGCGGGGAACAGGTCCGTGGGGTGGATAACTTCCTGACCGGCAAGGCAGCCAACCTGGATGGTCTTCACGGCCAGATTGATTTCAGAGAAGCAGACCTCCGCGATGCCCCGGCCATGCGCACTGTGTGTGAAGGCATTGATTACATCCTGCACATCGGGGCATTGCCCTCCGTGCCTCTTTCGGTAAAAAATCCCGAGCCCAGTCACCGCTGCAACGTGGATGGAACCTTTCACGTGCTCGAGGGTGCGCGGGCGGCCGGGGTCAAGCGAATCATCTACGCCGGGTCTTCCTCTGCTTACGGCGACCAGCCGGTGCTGCCCAGCAAGGAATCGATGCGCCCCATGCCGATTTCGCCATACGCCGTGCAGAAACTTACTGGTGAGTACTACATGAGCAGTTATTGGCAGGTCTATGGGCTGGAGACGGTGAGCCTGCGCTACTTCAACGTTTTCGGGCCGCGCCAGGGCGCCGATTCACCCTACAGCGGCGTGTTGGCAAAATTCATCCAGCAGATGCTCGAGGGTACCCGGCCGACCATTTACGGCACAGGCGAACAAGGCCGCGATTTTACCTATATCGACAACATCGTCTCAGCAAATCTACTGGCCTGTACGGCGCCGGCAGAGAAAGTAGCCGGCAAGGTCTTTAATGCGGCTTGCGGTGGCCAACACACATTAAAAGAAATTTACCGTCTGCTGGCGCAGATGATTGGTTTCGAGATGCCGCCATTGTATGGTCCATCGCGGACGGGCGACATCGTCAACTCGCAGGCGGACATCTCCGCAGCCGCCGAAGCATTTGGTTATCGTCCCCTGGTGGGCGTGAAAGAGGGTTTGCAGCGAACTGTCGAGTGGTATCGCGAGACGCTGAAGCTGCCGGTAGCCTCAAGATAATGCACAATCGCAGACAGGCGTCGCACGCCCGCGCAGGAGAAACATTTTGGTCGACCAGCAGTATCTGACACAGTGGTTGTCGCTGGTCGAGAGGCGCGAACTGCGCATAGGCATTATCGGCCTTGGCTATGTGGGGCTTCCCCTGGTCCTGCTCTTCAGCCAGGAAGGCTTTCCCGTCACCGGATTTGATATTGATCGCTCCAAGGTGGACAAGCTCAACGCGGGCGAATCCTACATTCACCGTATTGACCCGCAACAGATCAAGAGTGCCCAGGCGAAGGGGTTCCGTGCCACCTCCTATTTTTCTGAGATAGGAGAGGTCGATGCGATTCTGATTTGCGTACCCACGCCTCTCAGCGATCACCACACGCCCGACATGAGTTACATCACGGCCACGATGGACTCGATTGTCCACCATCTGCGTCCCGGTCAACTGGTTGTGTTGGAGAGTACGACCTACCCGGGTACGACTGAAGAGTTGATTGCACCCGCGATCGAACGCTCCGGCAGAGTGAAGGTGATTCGCGAAGCCATCGTCGCCGATGGCGTGCTGGTCGCCTATTCCCCTGAGCGCGAAGATCCCGGCAACACCAGCATTGACCGGCGTGACATTCCCAAAGTAGTCGGCGGATTAGGGCATTTCGCGGCCGAGGCCGCCGCGGCTATTTACAACACTGCTTTTCACCGTGTGGTCCGCGTTTCCACGCCGGCCGCCGCGGAGATGACCAAGCTGCTGGAGAACATTTATCGTTGCGTGAACATCGCGCTGGTCAACGAGCTAAAGCTGCTCTGCCTGCGCATGGGCATTGATATATGGGAGGTCATTGGCGCGGCCGCGACCAAGCCATTTGGCTTTCAGCCTTTCTATCCCGGCCCCGGCCTGGGCGGCCACTGCATCCCGATCGATCCTTTTTACCTCAGCTGGAAAGCCAAGGAATTCGACTTCAGCACCCGCTTCATCGAGCTTGCCGGGGAAGTGAATGAAGCCATGCCATACCACGTTGTGGCGGCCGTCTCGTCGGCACTGAATCAGCGCGGCAAGCCACTTAAGGGTGCGAGCATCCTGGTGCTGGGGCTGGCCTACAAACGGGACGTCGACGATCTGCGCGAATCCCCTGCGCTCTCGATTATTGAAATGCTGCAACAGGCCGGCTCCGTGGTCAGCTACAACGACCCCTTCTTTCCCACGGTAGGCAGGGGCCGAAAGTACAATCTGAATATGCAATCGCAGCCGCTCGATGACCTTGGCGGTTACGATTGCCTTCTCATCGTCACCGACCACACTTCCTACAACTACGCCCGCATCGTAGAGGATTCGCAGCTGGTAGTTGATTCCAGGAACGCCACCCGCGGCCTGGTCTCAGAAAAAATCGTAAGGTGCTAGACACGATCGCCCTGGTAGTTGCCGGCTTGGACCAAATCATAGTCAGGGGGGATATTGGAAGTCGAAATCCGGAATTCTCTTTCCCCGGCCGCTAAGCCGGAACCGATGACCCAGACACGTTGGCCGTCGTGTCTGGTCTGGACGCTCTCACTCTTCATTGTGCTTTGGGTAGGCTTTCTTTCTTTGTACCGGCGTTTTCCCTATGTGAAGAATGGCGCCGACCTGGTCTTCGCCGCCAAATTAAAATGGGAATCCAACGGGCCAATTTTCCCGGCGGACCACGATGTGCTCCGCGTACTAATTTTCGGCAACAGTAAGATCCTTGCCGGCTTTGTGCCGTCGCTTTTCGACGAGCAGGCTGCAGACCACAACCTCAAAGTTTCTTCCTTCAATTCCGGCTTTCCCGGCAGCGACCTGGTCCTGCCACCGCTCAAGGCAATGTGCGAGCGAGGACAAGCTCCGAACATACTGCTGCTGACTCTCCCATGGCGACCAGACCCGCCCAGGCGTAGCATTTTTCGCTTTATACCGGATGATCATCTCGTCATCACGCAGCTCTTCCCCTTCCGGGAGTTAGCCAGAGATTTCACCAGCTTCCTGTTGCACGCTCCCAGCCACGGCGGCATTGCGGCCTACTACCGGGAGGCGCAAAAGCACGAGAAAGAAGCAATTATCCAGCGCGGCCATTATCTGATCGCGGAGCAAAATAATTTTCCCGGAGGCCGGCTCCCGGAGACTTTCCATCTGCAATCAGATCAGCCGAACGCCATTCCCGCTCGCGGGCCGATTCCCCCAAGTGCGGCGCTCACTGAGCTGAACCATTTGATAACGCAATATCACATGGATTGTTACTATGTGCCCTACTACTTGCGCATTGGCGAAGCCGGCGCTCCCCCGATTACAACCAACAATTTGCGGCATTTCTTGAACGAACTTCCTCCTGCAAATTGCTGGGTCCGGATTATTATCTGTATCCAAACCGGCTTTTCTCGGATCAGACCCATCTCAACGCCGCGGGGGCCCAGGTGTACACCGAGGCGCTCTTTCACCTGCTTGAAGGCACACTGAGTTCAGGACAGCGGCATGCTCTTCAATAGCTTTCAATTTCTTATTTTCTTCATCGTAGTGTGGGTGCTTGTCCTGGCGACTCGGGGTACGGTGAGAAGGGTCATCCTTCTCATCGCCAGCTACTACTTCTACATGTGCTGGAGCACCCGGTACATTTGGGTGATCTGGGGCATCACCTTACTCGATTACATTGCCGGCCTGCAAATCGAGAAGGCAGAGCGCCAGGGTCGGCGGCGGTTCTATCTTTGTCTCAGTCTCTTCTGCAATATCGGCCTCCTGGTTTTCTTCAAGTACTTCAATTTTCTGACCCAATCCGCGAGCGGCGGAGCCCATTTGTTCGGGCTGAAGTATGATCCTCCGTTGCTGGCAATCATTTTGCCGGTTGGGCTTTCCTTTCACACTTTTCAGGCGATGAGTTACACCATCGAGGTCTATCGGCGCAAAGTGCCTGCCGAAAAAAATCTGCTCCAGTATGCACTTTATGTGGCGTTCTTTCCCCAGATGGTGGCCGGGCCCATCGAACGACCTTCCGAGCTCCTGCCCCAGTTTCATAACGAACCGAAGATCAACCTCGCCCGAGTCCAATCGGGTCTGGTCCAGGCCGCGTGGGGGCTCTTTAAAAAGATTGTGATCGCGGATAACGTCGCCGATTTCGTGAAACTTGTCTACGACACCCCAACCCATTACAGCGGGGTTGCCTTCTTACTCGCCACGACGCTGTTTTCTTTGCAGATCTACTGCGATTTTTCCGGCTATACCGACATGGCCCTCGGGCTGGCGCGCATGATGGGTTACGATCTGCGCATAAACTTCACGCAGCCGTACTTCAGCCGTTCGGTAGGAGAATTTTGGCACCGCTGGCACATCTCCCTTTCCACTTGGTTTCGTGATTACGTTTACATCCCCCTGGGCGGCAATCGCGTTAAATTGCCTCGCTACTACTTCAATCTGATGATTACTTTCGCCCTTAGCGGCTTATGGCATGGGGCAAACTGGACTTTCGTCATTTGGGGTTTGCTGCACGGGCTGTTCCTGATCGCGTCCCAGATAATCGGTCCTTATGCGGCGCGCGTATCACGTGCGCTGCGCCTTGAGCGGCTGCCCAAACTGGTGAACGGGGCCAGGATGCTGCTGACTTTCAGTGCCGTGACTTTTGCCTGGATCTTCTTTCGCGCCAATAAGCTGGCGGACGCCTGGTATGTCGCGCGCCACCTGCTCTCCTTGCATTTCGACCCCTGGCTGCTGATGGCCGGCGGGTTTACGCGCGCGACGGCGCCTTTTCTGCTCTTATTTACCATCGCGATGTTTGTCGTGGAGTGGTGGATTGCGCATCCATCACAAGCGCCCAGGGCCTGGCGTTCGCCCGCCTTCCGGGCGCTCGCTTATAACGCTTGCGTGTACAGTACAGTCTTCTTTGGGTTCTTCGGTCATCGCGACTTCATCTATTTTCAGTTCTAGGTAATTCGCACCTGTCTGGTATGCTCGCGGGTACTCTGTCCGAGGCCCTGCGGAGGATGGAATGAACGCGGAGAGTGCGCTCGCTTTTTAAGCCTGTCCCGCAAACAAATTTGTCATCCCAACCGTACCCAGGATTTCTGCCACGCTACGCAGGAAGCTCGTCAACGTATAAAACTCGACAGGAGTCCGGGGATAGCGTAGGGATCTGCACTGCGACCTTACCTCAAGAAAAACCCCACCTCGCCGCACTTTATCGCTGGTCGAAGAAGAAGCCATCGCCGGATGGAGGAATCCCTGGAACCCCGTTGAAGCAGTAAGCATTTTTCTGATAGATCGCGTTCTTCGAAATCCAGGCGCGCGTGGAACTTATCACGTTGACAAAGCAATTCTTGGGACCGATCGTGGCGACGAGCTCGCTGTTGCCTTCAATCAATGCGCTATCGGCATCCTGAATCTCGATGTTGTACGGGGTGTACATCGTCGTCGTGAAGTAGTTATCGCGCACTACTGGACCGTAAGCCCGGTAGCCGCTTCCACCGTTGGGCATGCCAAGCACCACCTCGCGGCCAGATCCCTCAAAGTAGTTTGCGGAAATTACCGTGCCGCGCGACCGGGTCAGATAAATAGCTCCTGCATTTCCTTCCAGGTTGTTACCCATGTAAAGATTGTTCAGCGCCTCGGTGAGGCCGTGGCCTACTAAAACCGTATCCTCAAAAATGGCCCATTGCGAATTGTTGGTAATCTGATTACCCGTAACATGGATGGCATTGGCTGCATAGGGATAACCTTCTACCGACGTTCCACAATGAATCGGACGACTTGTACTGCAAACGGTCGGAATGAGACGGATACCGTTCTTGTTGCTGGAGATCAGGTTGTCATAAATGTTCGAGCTGTTTGTCCCCTCGACCAGAATCCCATCGGAAAATCCAGTGATGACCATGTTGCGGACGGTAATCCGATTGGTCGGCATGAGGTGGATCCCGGCGGCAACACCTGACTTCCCTCCCAGCGCGGCGAGTTGAAAACCTTCGATGATCAGCTGCGAGGCCCCGGGTTGGATTCCAATGGTTGTGGTGATGGCGTCTCCGTGGCCGGTATAGGTAAGCACAGCGCCAGGATCACCACTCAGCTTGTATTTGCCAAAGGGATTCAACTCTAGCTCGATGGTCGTGGCAAACGAGTATTTCCCGGCCGGGATATAGACCGTGCATTGCAGAGCGCAATCCTTCAGGGCATGGTTGATGCGGTCTCCAATATCCCTGCCCGCCGCGCTGGTCGCGAGCACGGGTGTTTGCCGCGAAGGTGCTTGCTGCGCCTTGAGGGTGTGCGGGGAGAGACTCGCTGTAACCAGGAATGCAATCAGCCGTGTACCCACACGCACGTTCACTCACGCCTCCTGAATCGCCGCAATTGGCCCCAGAATTTCTCTACCCAGGCCGCCGCACGCGCGCGCCGGAGCGATCCCGTATACGATCCACCTTACCATTTAGATTCAGCCGCCATTGGCCCGGCTTTGGTCGACAATCGCTCGACCAATACCGCAGCAGGCGATTCCGTTTCGAGATTCCTTGCCGGCTGTTTCCAGGGAAAAGATTTGCACATCGATAGGAAGGCCCTAAACTAAGAACAGGACAAAGTTCCCGGGTTGGACCGGGGCTGCGGCGATGGTAAAGGAGTAAAACTTGGCAGAAAGCACCGGCCGCGCGCCGCGCAATTTTCTGCTTGCACAAATTATGGGTAAGCGTTCAGGTCTTTTCTTGGCAGTTCTGCTCATGGCAGGTGTTGCGCAGCTCGAACGGCCAGTTGCTCAAGCTCAGTCCGCGGGTTCCGATACGTTCGACTGTGCATCCGGTGTCATTTCCTCCGTCGATGGTAGCTGCGTCAGTGAGGACTCGACCCCAAGTCAGGGCCTTGGTCAGTTGGGCGGTACAAGCAATGCGGGGGGGGGAACCGGCCTGTCAGCTGGTCAGCTCGGCGGCCAGTATCCGGGACTGCAGTCCTCGGGCATGAACGGCAGGGTCCAGAACATCATCGACCAGGGTGGCCTGAACGGTCCCCAATCCCAGCTCGAAGCCCTGGAAGAGTCCAGGCTGCTGGCGACACGGGCTCCTTCCGCTCCAACTGATTTTCAGTTGCTGGTTCGCAGCTCTTTGGGCGCACTGCTTCCTATTTACGGAGACAGCCTTTTCCGCCAGGTGCCCTCCACCTTTGCGCCGTTGCGTGAGGTGAATGTCACCCCTGACTACGTCCTCGGTCCGGGCGATCAACTGGTAGTGCGCATCTGGGGTCAGGTCAATTTCAATGCCCAGCTCACCGTCGATCGTTCCGGCGCCATCTATCTCCCCCAGGTCGGCGAGGTCCACGTTGCCGGCTTGCCCTACGCCCAGGTCAAGCAGCATTTGCACGATGCGCTCAGCCACATCTACAAAAGCTTCGATCTTAATGTAGAAATGGGCCAACTTCGTTCTATTCAGGTCTTCGTCGTTGGTCAGGCCCGCCGCCCCGGTACCTACACTTTAAGTTCTCTCAGCACGCTGGTTACCGCGCTGTTTGCCACGGGTGGACCGTCCGTGCAGGGCTCTCTTCGCAATATCGAGCTACGCCGCAGTGGACAGACGATTACCCACTTCGATCTGTACGATCTTTTGATCCTGGGTGACATGTCCAAGGACGCCCAACTGCTTCCCGGCGACGTCATCTATATCCCTCCCGTGGGCGCCCAGGTGGCGATTGCCGGCGACGTCCGCATCCCGGCGATCTACGAGCTCAAAGGGGACACCACCGTGGACCAGGCTCTTCACTTCGCGGGGGGACTTTCTTCCACGGCCTCCTTAAGCCGGGCATCGCTCGAGCGTCTCGACGCGCACCAGAGTCGCAGCGTTCTCGACATTTCGTTGCAGGGTGCTGGGCTGGCGACGCCCCTGCAGCAGGGCGATCTTCTGCGCGTGCTCCCCATCTCTCCGCAATTTCAGAACACCGTTACCTTGCGAGGAAACGTTGCCGAGGCCGGTCGCTTCTCCTGGCGCCCTGGCATGAAATTAAGCGAGATCATCCCCGATAGCCAATCGCTCATCACACGCGATTACTGGGAACGCAGGAATCAGCTCGGCGTGCCTGGTCCGGAATTTAAGCCGGAATATACCAACAATCCCGATTACTACCCCAGGGATGTGAACGGCTATCAGACCGGGGCCGCGCAATACGACAGCAATGGCGTGCCGATTTATAGCAACATGCCCAACTCCCTGAACGGCGCCTCGGGGCAGCCAAGCAATACCTGGAACGCTTCAGGCCAGAACTCTGCTGCGAACAATAGCCAGAACTCCGCCCAGTCGCGAGGCGAAAACACCGACCCCAGTTGCGTCCCCGGAACTGGTACTGCTCAACAAAACCAGCCCGGTCAGGCCCCCGGATCCAGCGGCTCTAACGGGACCAACAACTCCGGAAACGGCCAACCTTGTAACGGTACGGGTAGCAGGTCTCTGGCCGATGAAACCCTGGCCTCAGCCGGTAATCTACCACGCCCGGCAATTAACGTCGCACTGCCCGTGCCGGAAATCGACTGGTCCTACGCGGTCATCGAGCGCATGAACCCGCAAACTCTCACCACGTCCCTCGTTCCTTTCAATCCCGGGCAATTGGTCCTCGAGCATGACGCCAGCCAGAATCTAGCCCTCCAACCTGGCGACGTCGTTACCATCTTTTCCCAGGCGGATATCAAGGTTCCCCAGGCCCAGCGCACCAAGTTCGTCCGACTGGAGGGAGAGTTCAAGCAAGCAGGCATCTACAGCGTACTTCCGGGCGAAACTTTACCGCAATTGGTTGCCCGTGCGGGGGGCTTTACTCCCGCCGCCTACCTCTTCGGATCCAACTTTACCCGCGAATCAACACGCATCCTGCAGCAATTGCGATTGAATGACTATTTGCAGAACCTCGAGCTGGAGATAGACCGCTCTACGGTCGCAGCTTCCGCCAGCCTCGGCGCCACCGACCCGTCGGCGACGGCCGCCTCGAGAAGTTTGGTGGCTCAGTTCCGCACCATACGCGCCACCGGTCGCGTCGTGCTCGATATTTCACAGAACGCGTCGGGAATCGACAGCCTGCCCAATATACAACTGGAGGATGGCGATCGCTTTGTCGTTCCCTCCAAGCCCAGCACGGTGAATGTGGTGGGCGCCGTTTACGATCAGAATTCCTTCTTGTTCCGCGACGCTCAGGCAGTGGGCAGTTACCTGCGGTTGGCGGGTGGCCCGACCAAAAGTGCCGACAGGCAAGATTCCTTCATCATTCGTGCCGATGGCTCGGTCATCAGCCGCCAGTCACAAAAGGGCGTTTTCGGCAATAACTTCGCCGCCGTACGGCTGAATGCGGGCGATACCGTCGTAGTACCCGAAAAAGTGCCCAGACCATCCGGCCTGAGAAACTTTGTCAACTACACGCAGATCTTCTCTCAACTGGCTTTCGGTGCAGCAGCGATCGCAGTGCTGCGTTAACATAAGCAAGAGAAACGCGTGGAAACGACCGTCCATGCCAGGTAACTTATGGCCGTAATGCCGCCCACCAGGGGATATGCACCGCTCGAGGCCGTCTCGCCGACCAGGATCGAGTTCGACCTCCTCGATCTGTTGCTGGTCATCGCAGAGCGCAAGTTGACCATCATTTTGGCGACGATCATCGGCTGTTTTGTGGCTTTGGTGCTGGTGCTTTTAATGAAACCAACCTTCACCGCAAAAGCGCTGATCATGCCGCCACAGCAGGGTCAGTCGAGCGCGGGCATGATCAGCCAGCTAGGTAGCCTGGCCACGATCACCGGTTTGGGTGGCGGCGCGGTGAAAGATCCCAACGATCTTTACCTGGGAATCCTGCAGAGCGTCACCATGGCCGATGCGATTATCAAGCGCCTGGATCTGCAGAATGTCTATCACACCCCAAAACTCAGCATGGCCCGGATCAAGCTAGCCGGTGCTTCCAAGTTCCTGAGCGAAAAAGGCGGCCTGATCAGCATTACCGTCAAAGACGAGGATCCGAAGCGAGCTGCCCTGATCGCCAATACCTATGTCGATGAGCTGCATGCCTTGAACAGCCGCCTGGTGATCGGCGAAGCGGCCGTGAGGAGAAATTTCTTTGCCAGCCAGATGGAGATCGAAAAAAATCGATTGACCGACGCTGAGATCGCTTTAGAAGAGACAGAGCAGAAAACCGGTGCCGTGTCCCCCACCGGGCAGACGGGCATCGTCATTTCACAGGTTGCCCAGTTGCAGTCGCAGATCATCGCTCGCGAAGTACAGCTGGATGCCATGCGTACCTCATCCACCGATCAAAACCCCGACGTGATTCGTTTAAACAGTGAATTGCAAGGTCTCAGGGAACAGCTGCACGGATTGGAAAGCCTGCAAAAAGGACACACTCCGGGCGATATATCGCTCTCCAGCAGGACTCTCCCTGAAGCGCAACTGGCTTACCTGCGCAAGCAGAGGGAAGTGCAATACCACACCCTCATTTTCGATCTCATCGCGCGTCAGTTTGAAGCTGCCAGATTGGATGAAGCGAAAGCATCTCCTCTGATTCAAATGTTAGATCCGGCACTTGTGCCGGACAGAAAATCTGGTCCATACCGGGCGTTGTGGGTCTTGGTGGGGGGGATCCTCGGCTTTTTCTTCGGGTGCACGCGCGTGATTGGGTCATACGTTTACGGGCGCATTGCGGCCGACGACGTTAGTGCCCAAAGGCTTGGGCAATTTCGCCGGGCTCTGCGGTTTCGCTCCAGTTAGCGGCAGCGGCATGTCTGCTATCTGAGTTCTGGTCGTCTTGTGACGCCGTGCACCTGTGAACTCTCTTGCGACTGAGCGGCCGCCGCGACCATACCCAATCCGGATGCCCCCGAAAGGAAAGCTCTAATACCACCGATGAAACGAGCTTTCAGAATGCTAAGGCCTCAGTTGAAGCTGGTCGCTGAGAACCTTTTTCCCCGTACGATGTACACGCGGCGGTTTCAACAATGGGTCAAAGTCGAGCCGGAATTGCCGCTTCTTCCCTTCCTCTGCCGCCGAGACGCCGTTGCCCTCGACGTCGGAGCGAATGAGGGTTTCTTTGCGTACCATCTCTTGCCCCTGGCCAAAAGCGTGGTAGCCTTCGAACCCCTTCCCCAGATGCTTGCGCGTTTACGGAAAAATTACGCGAACAAAATGGAAATCCATGGCGTGATTCTTTCTGACCACGAGGGCGAGGGCGAGCTAAGATATCCCGCAGGTGGATATATGTCCGCCACCATTGCAGAGTCTAATTCCGCTGCCCTGGAGAGTGGCCGCGTCGTCGAAACCGTGGTGGCGCCCATGAAAACTCTTGACAGCTTTCATTTGACAAATGTGGGCTTTATCAAGATCGATGTGGAAGGCCATGAGGAGGCTGTTCTGCATGGCGGCCTGAAGACGTTAAGGCGCGAGCAACCGAATCTGATGATCGAAATCGAGGAACGCCATGCAGCAGGGGCTCTCGTGCGGGTATCAGCTCTGCTCCAGGACATCGGCTATTCGGGATTCTATCTCGATGGAAAACAACTGCAACCGATTGCCCGCTTTGACCCTCACCGGGATCAGGTAAGACAAAACGGTAAAGCCGGAAGGTATATCAACAACTTCCTATTCCTTGCGCCAGAACAGGCCGCTGACTTTCTGAAGAGCGCACAACAACACCTATCCACCGTCAGCTAAGCCACTCTTGGATTGAGCTCAACTGTTTGTGGCTGACCATCCTGGTCTTCTTTTTTGGACAATTCCAGGCAGAGTAGGACGTAAACAAAATAGTTGTAGCGCGGCTGGACAAATGGCGTGATCGCCACGACGAGCAGGTAAATGATGATTAGGAGTGCGATGGGTCGCGCGGGGTTTAGCTTACCTTGTCGGTAGCAAATGACCAGAAGCGGTATCAGCGCTAGGGAAAGAAGAGGGATGATGAGCCAGGAGTGTATGTCGTAAAGTTCGGTAGGCAACTTGGCGAAGTAAGCCCGCGGCGTTATCAGCTCTCCTGATAGATCCATGATGATTTTGGGTGCCAGAACCAGCGGAAAGCCAAAATGCGCTTGAACGGTATTGAGTTTCGCAATCGTATTCGCCCCTCTCGTATATTGCATAAACCCTGCGAGACCAGAACCGGGAAGCATGGCGATCAGCGAGTAGACTACCGTGAGCGCGGCAATCACACTGGCCACCGCGAACCGGGGATTGCGCTGGAAAACGGAACCCTTTCTCTGCAGGAAGAGAAAGACCAGGATAATTGCAACTTGCTCCCATCGGGTGAGCACAGAGGCTAGGATGACCGCCCCCAACAGCAAGCCGGAGCGTCGCTCTGAATAAACGTACTTCGCCAGCAGCAGTACGGAAAACAGGACCAGGATCTCCTTGTTCAGTGTTACCAGAGCAGGGGCCGTTTCCGAGCAGAGCATGAGAAGCAAAAGCAAACGGTACCTGTCCACTCCAGGAATTGAGGCGGCGATCTCGATGGCGATAAAGAAAAGCGAAATATTAAAGACGCCAACCCAAAATCCGTTCTTCAGCACCGTCCCAATGGCCACGGGGCCAAAAAGATTGGTCCCGAAACCAACCAGCTGGGTGTCGGAATCGGCGTGTTCGCTTCGGTAATTTACGGCCTCCCAGTAGGTGGGCGAGTCCGCACCAAACCGGAAATAGGATTGACGGTCCAGGCGGGGTTGCTCGAAGGCGAAGTAGCAGGCACAGCAAAATACTAGATAAAGACAAAAGAACCACATGAAAAGCCATTTCTTTAGCGAGCGAGACTGCAAAAGAAGCGAGAGGAAGGGAATTCGAACCTTCGTGGGCGCGGTTGCAATCTGGAAGGACGGTACTTTGGGGAGCCGTGCAGACGGAATGGGAAGGGCAAACTTCATCACGGCTCCTCTATTATAGGATGTTCACCGCGATAGGGATAAACGCCTTTATCCTGCCTTCTCTGTCTTAACCCAAAAGGTGGGTGGCCCATTCAAGCCTCCCGTTGGCTTGAGTGTTCGCAGTCGCGCAACCGGCGACACTTTACCTCGTTCAAGCCAACCGAAGGCTTGCCCCAGCAGCGTGTGCGGCTTTCTGACAAGAAACCAGCACCGATCAGCAACAGCGAAGCGTCCCCCAGCTATCAAAAGCGAGACGTGGGCCACCCTTCCTATCCAGAAAAACGGCTTTACCCGTGCTGTCCGATCCTTGCATAGGCGCTTCTCGCCTATTAGGCTGATCTTACTAGCGGGGTAGGCGGGGGCTAATACCACCAGCCCCCGCCGTGCTGTGCAATTGCTGCCGGTCACTGAAACCGAACATGAATACGCAAATCGTTGCCGTGGTTGTGCTATACAAACGAAAACCCGAACGGAGTGAGACCATCAAAAGTCTCACAGCAATCTTCGCCGAAAACCCGGAATTGCTCCGGCCCATCCGGGTGGTCATCTGGGACAATAGTCCAAAAGCGATCGACCTCCCGACTTTTGCTTTCCCTTGTGACTACCTGCATGCAGGCCGGAATGTGGGGACCTCGGGCGCCTACAACAAAGCGATAGAATTTGCCGACGCACAAGGTGCTCCCTGGCTATTGCTGCTGGACCAGGACACTGCGGTATCCACGGAATTCCTTCCCAGGATGCTTGAATACAGTTATCGTCTGCTCGATTCCCCAGAGGTCGGAAGCGTAGTTCCGTTTATTTATTCGCATGCACAACTCGTCTCACCGCGGCTGCTGCTCAGCTTCAACCGAAACCAGCAAATACCGCTCACCCAACATGGCGTTTGCAGCAATAAGGCCTTCGCCATAAACAGTTCTGCGTTGGTGCGCGTCACGGCCCTTAAGGAAATTGGCGGGTACAGCGAGGAATTTTGGCTCGATCTCTCAGATGTCTATGCGTTCCAGGCGATGTATGCCAAGGGTAGACACATCTATGTCGCTTCTGACCTGGTCTTACAACACTCCTTGTCTGGAATGGACTATGACAAGGAAATGACCTTTGAGCGCTACCAGAACTTTCTCGCGGCAGAGGGTGCGTTCGTCGATCTATATTCTTCGCCTCTGGAGCGAACTGCTCAGCTCTTCAGGCTCTTTGCCCGGACATTTCGCCAGTATCGTCGCTATGACAATAAGGCATTTGCGGGGCTTGCCTGGGAGTATTTCCTGCAAAGACTCTTTCATCGGAGAGCGGCAAGGCTGAGGAGTTGGCGTCAGCAATTGGTGAAGCGAGATCTCCCCGTCATGTCAGATGGGCGAGTTGTCCTCTGATCCCCCGCCCGTGAGCCGCGGCAACGACTCAGTGTTCTGGTTCGCTTCACCGGGCCGGGAAAACCGTATTCGATACGGAGACAGGAAAGCCTCAGCGGCTCAAGTTTAAATGCGCATTTTTTATGATCATCAGGCATTCTCGTTGCAGGACGCCGGTGGCGTCTCGCGCTATCAATATGAGTTGCTTCGCAACCTGCAGGCGTCGCCTGACGTGCAATCGGCTCTGCTGATGGGCCTGAATGCATCCGTGATGCCCTTCCAGGATTTGCGCAATGCTCAGACCAGGATCCTGGGCACCAAGACTGGCCTTAGGCCCGGCTACCTCCGCTATGCCATCAACGAAATGGCATCGTCCATCAGGGTGCAGCCTCTGGGCCAATTTGACATCTATCATGTCATGCTTTACCGAGCCCTTCCTTTAGTACGTCGCCGTCGTCTCGTCGTCACTCATCATGACTGCACCCACGAGAGGTACCCGCAACTATTTCACAATGCTTCGTTCATTATGCAGAGAAAACGCAAATTGTTCGCCCAGGCCGATGCCATCATTTGCGTTTCTCAATCGAGTCGGCAGGATCTGCATCACTTCTATGATGTTGACGAAGACAAGACACATGTAGTGCATCACGGTTTCTCGCCGTTGGACCTTGGCTCGACCCGGGCGGAGGCGGCCGGCTACTCGGGCTCTCCTTACCTTCTCTATGTCGGCTCGCGCTCGGAATACAAAAACTTCCCACTGTTGCTCGAAGCGTTCTTGCGTAGTGGCCTGGCAGGTGACTTTCGTCTGATGGTCATTGGTGGTGGGGCGTTCTCTGCAGCTGAACAGGCCAGAATCAGCGCGCTTGGTCTTTCCAGCCGGATCACCCTGATCCCAAAGGCAAGCGAAGCCTCACTGGCCTCTGCCTACTGCAATGCCGCCCTTTTTGTCTACCCGAGCCTTTACGAAGGGTTCGGCTTCCCCCCACTCGAAGCGATGAGTCTCGGCTGCCCGGTTCTGGTACACCGGTCATCGTCGCTACCCGAGGTTTGCGGCGAAGCAGCTTTTTACTTTGACAACGCTGATGCCGATGAACTCGCGCGCGCCCTGGTGTCAACGCTCCAGAACGCCCAGGGTTTGGCAAAACATCGTCAGTTGGGAGAGCAGCAGGTGAGACTCTATGACTGGAGCAAAACGGCGTCGCGCACCCTGCAGGTATATCGAACCTTGTTGCCGAGCTGAAACGCACTATCCCGAACTCACATGAGCGTGGAGAAAATGACTCGGCCGCACGACCAATCTGAATCTAACCGAATAGATACAGCGTCGTTGATTTAACACAGGTTAAGATCAAAGAATGGCTGAAAAGGTCCTGATTACCGGGGGGCTGGGGTTCATTGGCTTGGCGCTCGCCCGAACACTTCTCGGGCGTGGCCTAACCGTTCGCCTGTTGGACAATCTTAGCCCGCAGATCCACGGTGCGGCTCCGAGTCCCAAACTCAGCAGTGTGCTCGACGAACGCGACGTAGAGGTAATGCACGGGGACGTCTGTAATCGTTTGGATTGGGTGACCGCCCTGCGTGGCGTCGCTTCAGTGGTTCATCTGGCGGCTGAAACGGGTACCGGCCAGTCCATGTACCGGATCGGCGACTACGCCAGCACGAATGTCCTGGGCACCGCCTTGATGCTCGACGTTCTGGCCAACGACCTCCATGCAGTCAAAAAGTTGGTCCTGGCCTCTTCCCGTTCCGTTTATGGGGAAGGCAGCTATCATTGTGGGCTCTGCGGCTTGGTCTACCCTCCTATGCGTGGCTCCGCCAGTTTGCAGGCCGCTCAGTGGGAACCGCTTTGCCCCACGTGTTCTGGCCCCATTCATCCCGTACCCACCCCCGAGTCTGCTAAGACCAACCCCGCCTCGATCTACGCCGCCACTAAGCTTGCCCAGGAAGATCTGGTCCGCATCGCTGCCAACGCACTGGGCATTCCCTGGTTGGCCTTTCGCTTCCAGAATGTTTATGGCGAGGGCCAGTCCCTCAACAACCCTTACACCGGCATATTGTCGATCTTCTCCAATCGAATCCGGCACGGAAAAGAGGTTGTTTTGTTCGAAGATGGCCAGGAAAGTCGTGATTTCGTACACGTATCCGATGTCACCGAGGCTGTGGCTCTCGGCATGACGACCCACGACGGCGACGGGTTGACTTTGAATGTTGGGTCGGGGATCCCAGTCAGCGTTGATACGATCGCACGCAGCCTGAAGCGACAGTTTGCCGGCTCCGCCAGTGCATTGGTGGTGTCTGGGCAATATCGCTTAGGAGACATCCGCCACAATTATGCCGACATTTCCGCAGTCAGGCACGCCCTGGGTTTTGCACCCAGCGTGACCCTGGAGGAGGGTCTTGCCCGTTTTGCGGATTGGGTGAAGACGCAGCCCCTGTTGGAAGACAGATTGGATGGTGCCAATCAGGAGCTGATTGAACGCAGGTTGATGAAGGCCTGACCAGGCTGCCGAGGGTGCCATACCCAATGCAGATCGCGCATCTCACTCGCAAGGCCGAGCCGTCGGTTTTTGGTCTGCAAGCCGGATTGGACCCGGGTTCGCGGATGGGTTTACTTAGGAGATAATAGAGTCTCGGTTCGGTTCGCTCTTGCCTGCGATCAGTAAGGTGAATGTGCCGGTGACTCTTTCACCAGCAGTCCGTGATCGGAATAGAAATGTCTGAGGTTTCTAAGCTTGATGAATCCATTGCTGGACCTGACCATCATCATTCCCAACTACAATACCAAAGTACTCTTGCAACAGTGTTTAGCTTCCATTTACCAGTACACCCAAGGCATCCGGTTCGAAGTGATCTGCATCGATGACGGGTCATCTGATGGAAGTGCTCAGATGGTCGAGTCCGTCTTTCCCGAAGTCATCCTGGTGCGCAACAAAGTTGCCCTGCTTTACGCCAAAAACAACAATTTGGGAATGCGGATGTCGCGGGCCAGATATGCCTGCTTGTTAAACAGCGATACCAAGCTGGTAAGCAACGGTTTCGAGGCCCTGGTCTATTTTATGGACGCTCATCCAGAGGCTGCGGCCTGCGGCCCACGGTTGCTCAATCCTGATGGCACAACCCAGTCGTGCGTGCGTAGTTTTGCCGGCCTCGGGACCATGATCCTGCAGGGTCTCAATTGGCATAAGCTCTTTCCCCATGGCCAAGTCTCACGGAAATACTATGCCTGCACGGTCGATTATTCGCGCGAACAGCAGGTAGAAAGCCTCGGCACGACTGCTTACGTACTCAGGCGGGAAACCTGGGAGACGTACGGCATGCTCGACGAACGGCTGCCCCACTTCCAGGTCGATTTGGCATACAACCTGATGCTCAAACGGCAGGGTTGCAAGATTTATTACACACCCGTCGCTGAGGTAATTCATTACGGCAGCCAAAGCATCAACCAGATGCCGCGCAAAAAGATAGTCGAGCAGCATCGGGCTATGGTGGACTTCAATGAGCATTACGACTATTTCGGGAAGAGCCGGCTCTTGAAGTGGGTAGTCAGGGCCGCCGTCGCTCTCCGCTGCTCCCTCAAGATCGCTGAATTTTATGTGAGCAAGGACAAGCGGGTCATCAAAGGTCCCGGTGCCCCTCGCTTGAATGCGATCGACAAAACGGCTCTGCACCAGAAGGATTTGCGCACCGGGGCCGATTGAACTTTGTTCTCCAAAATTCGTCAAGTCCTCCGTTTCCCATCAAAACACATTCGTAACCCGCTGTTTTCGACGATAAAATCTCCAAAAATGGCTCTTCCGGAGCTTTTCCGGGAGCCGGACACGAACCTTGACAGATATCAGGAGTGGGATACCCTAACAAAGTAAATGCTGTTATTTTGGTTTGAAGAGGAAACTGCCAAAGTTTCCCCGAGCGCAACATCCTTTTTGGGGACGGGTTCATCCGTATACGTGTGAGGGGAGCGCTTATCCCAAATCGCGTACTTGTCCGAGAGGAAATTTAGCAATATTTGTCATTAGTCTTAAGTTGTTCTTCTTTACAGTCGAAAAAGCAGATGGGTGACAAAACAAACTGCGCCGGGCTGTAAAGGCGTCGATCTAGCGAAACCTGATCAATAAGACCCTGAACAAGACTTTCGCAGTCGCTATTAAATTTTAGAACAGGTCTTGAAAAACGCATGGACACAAGCTTTGCTCCCCCGCAGCCCAGTGCGGCTTTGCTTTGGAACGACGTCGTCTCTGAGGTCAGCAATCATTCGACGACCTTGTTTCCTCCCTTTTGCGCGATACCTCAGGACCCAACCGCCTATTACGCTCCGCCGAGCGCATGGAGTGTCTCGGTGGTGAAGCGTTGCCTGGACTTTACTTTTGCCGCAGTGGCTCTCATGCTGTTCTGGCCCTTGCTCTTGCTCGCAGCCATCCTGGTCCGCTACAAGTCTCCCGGCCCCGTTATCTTTCGTCAGAAGCGTGTCGGCCGCAACGGGGAGCTGTTTACCGTTTTCAAGTTCAGAACCATGGCGCTCGACGCCCAGCAGGATGGTCCCTGTCTGACTAAGCGCGGCGACCCCAGGGTGACTAGGTTTGGTGGCTTCCTACGCAAGTACAAGCTGGACGAGCTTCCTCAGCTCGTAAACGTACTGCGGGGCGAGATGAGCCTGGTTGGCCCTCGGCCCAAGTTGCCCCATCTGGAAGTCATGCATATGCCTTTCCGGCCCGGCCTCACGGGTGCCGCTACCCTGGCATTTCGCTGCGAAGAAGAGATGCTGCAGGACATTCCCGATGAAGAGCTCGAGTCTTATTACTGCCGCATGATCAAGCCGCTGAAGGCGAAGATCGATTGGGATTATATGCGGGAGGCTACCTTGGCAAGCGATTTCTCGCTCCTCTATGAGACCGCTTTTTGCTGCGTTTCCAGCCGCGCCAACTCCTGGGCAGTTGATTTTTCTAAATCCGCTTAAGAGCAATGACCGTATCCGTGCAGGACGTTGAGCGTGTGGCTGAACTCGCAAACCTCGAATTAACGAGTGACGAGAAGGCCGGCATGCTGCGTGACCTTAATTCGGTTCTTGACTACTTCGCCGAGCTGAACGAGCTCGACACCGCCTCCGTGCCCCCCATGCTCCAGGCGCTGGAAGCTACGGGTTTGCATTTGCGCTCGGATGAAGTAGCTCCCTCCCTGGATCGTGCTGCCGTCCTGGCTTGCTCTCCCGATACGGATGGCATTTTCTTCAAAGTGCCTAAAGTCATCGAGCGCTGACGAAGCTCGTCCTTTCCCCTAAGAGATGGCGTTAAGTAGCCCAGGCTGAATTCTGAATACATCTCAATTCACACCTAACTAACGTCCCTTCTTCACCAGCTCCATACTCCACCCATCGGGCGCGATCGGCATGCTGATGCGGTCCCCCGGCATGGCGTGAAGCATGCGCTGTACGGATACGGCGAAGTGGGCGTCCGGGTAGGGTCTGTACTTCCAGTCATGAATAACGCCAATCGGCATACTGATCAGAACGCAGGTTCCGGCGATCTTGAAGAGACGATCGTGCCCATGAAGCGCGCACCACGCAGCGCTCAAAACAAATCCAAGCATCGGGAAAAACCAGTACCGGCCAGAGTAATCGTTGACCAGCAGATCCCAGGCGGGCTTGGCTGGCACGACCAGGGGGCTGCGCAGCGAAGCAGCATACAACGCCGCACAGTAGACCAGAAACAGCCTCCATTCGAGGTTGGCAAAGCGTAGGCAATAAAGGCACACACCAAGGCCGATCAGGGCAGCCGCCATAATCAACAGCATGGGCGAACGGTCGGCAAATGCGTGGCTGCCAAGCAGGGCGCATGCAACGATATCGCCTCCCAGCATGCGTACGAACTTCGCCGGTGTCGCACCCAGAGTGCCCTGTACCCGGTGGGTGCTGTTGAGTAGCACCGCAACCTGCGTGGCCGCCCCCATCGTGACCAGGGCGCCCATCGCGAGACTCCAGGGCTGGCGTCGCACCCACCAGAAAATCAGGACCAGCGGCGCCAGGACGATGCAAAAAGGTCCACTGAGGGCGGCCGTCAGCTGCACCACCACATCCACCACGTATCCACGCCAGGTTCGTGGAGCACTGGCAAAAGCCAACAGCAATGCCGCCAAAGCCAGATGCCACTGGGCGTTGGTCGCCACGACGTGGATCTCCCGGGTATTGGGGAGGGCGATGTAAAGAGCACAAAGGAGTAGGCGGAACCGCAACCCACCCCAGTTGCGTGATCGCGGCGAAAGCAAAATCGGCACCGGAAGCCCTTGGATGAGGAGTCCCGTGGTCGCCATGACGAGCGGCGCCCACCGAAATGGCGCCAGCAGCGCGAGGCCGGCGGCCAGGCGCGGAATGGTGTTGAGGTATCCCGCCTGCGGCACCGTGAGGGAGTGTAGCCACCCTCCGTTATAGGCTTGGGCAAACCAGATCGCTCCATCTTCCGCATAGAACTGCGCATGCGTCAGAAAGCCGGGGCCGCGACTGAACAGGGCCAGTGTCACCAGGGCGTAGACCGCAAACTGCCAACCGGTAGTCAGGCCATCGCGGGGGCCAGGTAGTTCCAGCTTCCGGTCCAAGCAGCCTTGCCTCCGGTCGTTCGTTGATCCGCTTCGAACTGCTCTGAATGATAATGGAAGTATGAATTGGAAGCAGACTTGTATCTCTGAAGTTCAGACCGCGGTGCGTCATCGAGAGCCTACCGCCACGCAGTTGGCGGAGCTTTGTTTTGAGGAGATTGCAGCCCAGAATCCGGTCATCAACGCCTATCTGGTGACCAGCCCCGAGCGTGCGCTTCGTGCCGCCGCGGCGATCGATCAACTTGCGGCCCAGGGTGGCCCATTGCCCCCACTGGCCGGGGTTCCCATCGGCGTAAAAGATGTGCTGGTGATGAAGGGCTCTCCGGCGACCGCAGGCTCACGAATCCTCGAAGGCTATCGACCGCCCTACGATGCCACCGTCGTCAAGCGCCTCGACGCCGCCGGCGCGGTCCTGGTAGGGAAGCTGAACTGTGACGAATTCGCCATGGGATCCTCGAATGAAAACTCCGGCTACGGGCCCGTCCGTAACCCGGTGGCCTTGGACCGGGTCCCTGGTGGCTCAAGCGGTGGGTCTGCCGCAGCGGTAGCCGCAGGCATGGCGGTCGCGACACTCGGCACCGACACGGGCGGCTCCATTCGCCAGCCCGCATCGTTTTGCGGGGTGGTCGGTGTGCTGCCGACGTATGGACGTGTCTCCCGCTACGGTTTGATCGCCTTTGCCTCTTCGTTAGACCGTGTCGGCCCGATCACCCGTTCCGTCACGGATGCCGCCGTCCTCCTGGGAGTGATTGCCGGTCACGATCCGCTGGATGCCACCTCCGCTACGACGCCTGTGCCCGATTACGTGCAGGCGCTGAAGCAACCGGTGAAGGGATTGCGCGTGGGCATTCCGGCTGAATACTTTGGCGAAGGTCTCGATCCCGAGGTGCGCTCTGCGGTGGAGTCAGCGATTGAGCGCCTGCGTGCCGCCGGGTGCCACATCAAGCCGGTATCGCTGCCCCACACCCGATATGCGGTGCCCACCTACTACCTCATAGCTACTGCTGAGGCCAGTGCTAACCTGGCTCGGTTTGACGGGGTGCGCTACGGTTTTCGTGCGAAGGAAGCTCATACCTTGACCGGGATGTATCGTCAGTCGCGCGAGATCGGTTTCGGAGCTGAGGTCAAGCGCCGTATCCTGCTCGGAACCTACGCTCTCAGCGCCGGCTACTACGACGCTTACTACAAGAAGGCTCAGCAGGTGCGCACCCTGCTAACGCGCGACTTTCTCGCTGCATTCGAGCAGGTCGATGTCCTGGTGACGCCGGTTGCGCCAACCCCGGCTTTCAAGCTGGGTGAGAAAACTGATGATCCGCTCGCCATGTATCTCGCCGACATCTACACTGTGACGGCCAGTCTTGCCGGTATCTGCGGCCTATCGGTGCCCTGCGGGCACTCCTCCCAGGGGCTGCCCATAGGCGCCCAGATTCTGGGCAAGCATTTCGATGAGGCGACCGTCCTCCGTGCCGCGTTAGCCATCGAAAGTTCGCTCCAGCAAGCATGAGCGCGGGATTTTTGGCGAACTCGCCGCAGCTCATGCGGTGCGATCAATCCTGGCCCGTCCCGTCAGGGACGGCCGAAAATCAGAGCTGTCCAAATTAGCAAAGCCGAAGCCGTTTGGACCAGGTAGCTTGTTGAAAAGATTGGTGGGGAACTGGAGCAAACGAAAGCAGGTTCCCGAATCCGTGACCGGTCCGCGATTACGCCAGTTGAAGCTCAGACCGGCCCAAAGCTAATTTGGACAGGTCTGGCTGAAAATATCCCAGGATGAAATCCTGGGAACGCCCGACCCAAGCCTGCCCAGTCCCGTCAGGGACGACTGCAGGTCAGTCTTGTCCAAATTAGCGATCGCGATTCCATCTCGCTCCCCCCAAACAAATTTGTCATCCCGAGTGGCTGACTTGCCTGTCGGCAAGTTAAGAGAGGAATGAACGCGGAGAGCGCTTGCTTGAAGCCCGTCCCTCAAGCAAATCTTTAAGCCCGTCCCCCAAACAAATTTGTCATCCCGACCGGAGTTTTCATGGGCCTGCGGCCCACCCAAGGAGATGAAAAACGGCTTCTGTTCAGCCAATCTTCTCTCCCTGGAAGCGCCACCTTCCCCCCTTGTCATCCCGACCGGAGCGCAGCGTAGTGGAGGGATCTCTGTGTGGATGCTCTTTCTTGGGAATGTTTTTCGAGAGAGCGTAGCGCAGTGGAGGGATCTGCGGTGCGCCTCTCCCCCAAACCAAGGCCCCACGAGTGAGCTCGCAAATCCGGCCCCAGCCATTTTGTTCATTGAGGCGCTGACTGGCCTGTCCCCTAACAAATTTGTCATCCCGACCGTAGCGTACCCGAATCCCTGTTTCGCCATGTCA
This sequence comes from uncultured Acidobacteriaceae bacterium, assembly GCA_963834445.1. Lineage (GTDB taxonomy): Bacteria > Acidobacteriota > Terriglobia > Terriglobales > Acidobacteriaceae > PALSA-350. The sequence continues at coordinate 1,288,581 of CAWIBU010000003.1, read as the reverse complement.
GACAGATCCACGTGTGCGGCTTTCATTAAGGAAAGCCGCATGAAGTTCGCCAGCGCCATCAACTTCGACAGGAATTCGGGGTAGCGAAGCGGAGGGATCTGCGGTGCGCCTTTCCCCCAAACCAAGGCCTCACGAGTGAGCTCGCAAATCCAGCCCCAGCCATTTTGTTCATTAGCACCGAAGCGCAGCGAAGCGGAGGGATCTGCTGTGCGCCTACGCCCCAAACCAAGGCCCCAGCCGTGAGTTCGGAGAGCCTTTTCGAATGCCATGTTGAGAGCTTTGCTCGCCGGCGGGTCCTTCGTTTGAGGTGTAGGCGCAAAGGTCCCTCCACTTCGCTCCCCCGAATTCCTGTCGAGGTTGGCGGCGCTGGCGAACTTCATGCGGCTTTCCTTAATGAAAGCCGCACACGCGGATCTGTCTGACGTAGCGAAACAGGAATTCGGGTACGCTTCGGTCGGGATGACAAATTTGTGTGGGGGGCGAAATAGAATCGCAGATCGCTAATTTGGACTGGGACGGCTGAAAATAGCCCAGGATGAAATCCTGGGAACGCCCGACCCAAACCTGTCCAGTCCCGTCAGGGACGGCTGAGAATTTCCCAGCACGCAGTGCTGGGTGCTCTCAGCCTCTCCACAAAATTCCAGTGCCAGCGCCTCAGAGACATTCACAGATAGATCCAATAGCTCCTGACAAACCGGCGTCCTTTGCTCCCGTCGGGAGCGGTTGATAGTACCGCTCTTCCGGAGCCGCGCAGGAGAGGCAGAGTGTTTGCCCATCGCGTACCAGGAACCGGTCGTAGTTGATGCCTTCTCCGCATTGATCGCAGGCCACCCGTTCCCCCTTAAATCCAGGAAATTCCTTAGCGTCGAGCGTCACCTGCACCCACTGCTCATCAAAAAGGTCATCGTTGCTCATCTCGCGGTAAGCAGCCATCTGCTGCAGATTCTTGTTTTCAATTTCCGGGTGAAGCGCCCGGGCCAGCGCCTTCGAAGACTCCCGCGCAGCAATGCGGATGGCCCGGCCTGTCTCCAGGTCAACGAATGTTGCCGCCATCTTGCCCCAGTCGCGAAACTTCAGTGCCCGCTTGCCCAGCCGGCATCCGGTCACCACGCCAATGGCATCCGTAGCACAACGGTCGATTTCGACAAAGGTGACCAGTCGTTTGCGATCCCGGCCCCTCGGTTGCTCAATGCCCAGGCGGGCGCATCCCAGCATGGCCAAACGAACCCCCAAAACCTGACCCGCGCAGAGGTGTCCATGCGCAACCTTAGCTTCTTCCAGAAGATCATCGAGTGTAGGCATACACCATCTTCTCTAAAATCCGTCCCTTCCACAAAGGGAGCGGGCGCCCCATCTCACCTCCTGCCCTAATTCGCGGCAGAGGTCGCCGCCGGCTCCTCGTTGCCGTCCCCGTCTTCGACCAGTACTGCGGAGAGCCCAACCAGGTCGTAACTGACCGCCGTCGCGCCCGACTGTTGGAAGGTGACGCGCAGTGGCTCTCGCTGCCACTGGGCGGCTGCGCAGGCAGGTGGCTGGTTCTCCCCCGGGTTCCATGCCGCGAGCTTTTTGGCCACTACCGGCTTGCGCGCTGTGATCTGCGCAACCACGGCATACAACTGCTTTCCACTGGCGGTGAGGCCGCAGTAGGCAGCATAGTCCCGGAACCAGATAACATTCGAAATTGCCGGGTCGTAATCCGGAAGGTGCAGCGCAGTGACGCTGCCTTTCACGCGATCGACCATCAACCAGGGTCCACGCTGCCACACCCAATGCTCTGTCTTTTCGCCGGGGAGTGAATCATTCAAACGCAGCGCCCGGCGCACCACGAAGGTGCGGTCGGTGATCGGGTGAGATTCCCCCGTGGTCCACTCCTTTACTTTGTCGTCCACCAGTAGAGGCCGAACACGCAACTGCTTCTCTGTAGCCAGAGCACCGGCCGGGTCGCCTTTCACGGAGTAAGCAACCATCTTCCCGGCGCCAACGAACACAGTGTGAACCTTGGTCGCGGCCAGGCAACAGGACGCTTCGAGCAGCGTAACGAAGACAAGCAACTGAATAGGACGCGATCCAATGAGGTTAAACATGGGGCACAGCTTAGGAGTGCAGAGAAGGAAATTCAAGTTAACAAACGCTTATTTTTGCCGTGCCGGCGGAGCGAATGGCGGCGGAAGGTCTCGCTTCCCCGGCGTTCTCATGAGCAGCGCCTGCAGCGCCGTCTCTTTCCAAACCCGCGGATCCTTACATGCCTCACGAAGGTTCCGGCTGTTGCGCACCAGCCAAATGCGATAAAGCAGCCGGTCGAGAAAAGTTCCGTTTCGTTTCACATAGAGTGTGCGCGCCAGCAGGATGTTGCGCAGGCGCCAGAACGGCAGCTTGTCGAGGTCGGAGAATGAAGAATCGTGGCTCATCGTCGCCCGCATCACGTACACACGATAGCCCCCGGCGAAGAGCGCGTGGAAAATGGCATGGTCGAGGAAGTCCAACCAGAACTCCGCAGGAAATCCGCCGATTGCTCGCAGCACCGTGACCCGCAGTGTCGAACCGGAATTATAAGCGCACAAAGGTTGTTGATGAATACCGACAACTTCCTCCCCCATGGCTTGTTCCGGACGGGAGAACTGACGTCGCATCAATCCAAAAAAGTCCGAGGCCGGGGAATCAATCCTGCCGTTCACGCGCAATTTGGGAACGATGGCCGCAACTTCACGCTGGGCAAGCAACGCCTGGGCAGACTCCACCAATTCAAGAATAAATTCGCTCGTCAGCGAAGTGTCCTGGTCGAGCAAAAGCAGCCATTCGCGCCCCTCTGACTCCGCGCAGGACAATGCAAAATTGTAGGCCGGCGCCAACCCCCCATTGCAAGGATCATGGAGGTACCGGATAGGGAACCCAGCAGCTATTGCATGACTCTGTGGTTGTGGCGAATTGTCATAAAGGACCAGGGAAAAATGCTTTGCGGACTCTGGATGATCGCTCAGGATCTGCAACAGGGAAGAGAGAGATTGACTTTGCGCAAGCCCGCAGTTATACAGCACGATGACTGACAGGATCGATGGAGGTGAAGGACTAGCTGGGCGTGTCGGCATTTCAGCGGGGCTGCCGGGGCAGACAATCGTCAGCTAGACGGGCTCCTTGCGCGAGTATATCAGCCCCAGCAGGAAAGCCTCGAGCTGATACCGGTCCTCGGCACGCAACGCAACCCACCACGCAATCGCGAGCGTGAGCACGACCCACACTGCTAGAACGGCCGGCTGAGCCGGAAGCATCTGCAGCCTTCTCCAAAATGGGTAAAGAAGTAGAGACGGCGTGGTCATCAGAAGTGGGCGCAGCAACCCCTGCAACAGTAAGACCGACCGTTTCATACGGATGGCGCTTTGCGTCAGAGGAACGCTGACTGACAAGTGAACCCCAACGCTCACGAATGCGCCGGCCAGTGTCCCCACCGCAACGCCCACCGCGCCAATTTTCTGCACCAGCCAGATGCTCAGGGCAAGATTGACGGTCGCCTCAGCAATCGCAGCAATGGTTGCCAGATGTTGTTTCCCCGTGGCCACCACAACCAGGACGTAAGGAAAAGCAAGCTGACGAACCGCGTTTCCCAGCACCAGTACTTCCAGATAGAGCGCACTCCTGACAGCATACCGCTGGCCAACCCATAAGCTCAGCAGCGGATAGCCGCCGAAGAGCAGGGGAAGTCCGAGCAGACAAAGGAGCAAAGTACAGTAGCGGGTTGTCCTGATACAAAGCTCTCCGATGCGATTTGGCGTGCTATTCGATTGCATGGAAGATATTGCGGGAATCAACGGACCAAACACGCTCGAAACCAGCGCCAGCATAAAATTCGCGGCGTTATTGGCGACCGCATAAAAGCCCGTATCTCCGTAGTGGTAATGGCCAACGATCACCAGATCCAAACCACTGACGAAGAACATGGCCAGCGTCCAGATGGATAAAACGCTCCCGTATTTCGCAAGTTTCACCGCCGATCGACGGTGCAGGAAAAAGAAGGAGAAATCCACGCGTCCCTTCACCAACCTTCGCCAGCCTAAAAACTGGGATGCCGCCGCCGCCAGATTGAACCCGGCCATCACCAGTGCCAATTGCACCAGGCTCCCGTGCATAAGCAGAAGAGCGATGAGTACGACGGCTGATCCAACCCTGCTCACGGTGGCCACAATCGTAGGGAAAACATAGAGCTGCAAGCCGGTGAACGTAGACAAAAAGGCGCTGAACGGCAATGCCACGGCCGTCGATAGTCCCACCGCCGATAAGGCGATGCGTACCTCCGGCACCAGGGCCTGCGGCATCTGGTGGAAAAGCTTGGGCACGCTCCACACCATCACCGCTAACGCCGCGCATGCAAGCGTCGCAGCGAGCGCGAGAATCGTGAACGATGTGCTCACCAGATGGTGGCTGGCCTCGCGGTCGCCGTTCGCATCAAATTCAGCCACAAATTTTCCGATAGCCGTCTGCAGGCCGAAATCCAACAGACTCACATACGCGCTCAATTGCAGGATCAAGACCCATGCGCTGTACTCGGGGGGCGGCATGCGATGGACCAGAAAAGGTGGCAGCACCAGCGAAACCAGCATCGAGAGCAGCACTCGCGTGAGGTTAGAAGCAGTTCCTTGTAGTACTTTTCGCTTATGCGACATTGGCCTCTCTCGCCAGGCGATATGCTCTGACCGGAAAACTATCGCCGCAGAACGATCACGAAGCCAGTCTCCTCAAGGGTCTTGAAGCCGAGTTGCGCCAGCTTGCTCATCATCAGGCTGTACTTCTGCTCCCCGATAAAACGCGCATGCGTCTCCATGATGATGGTGTCAGCGTTCTTCAGAACCTCCAACTCCTGACACACCAGATCGTATTCCAACCCCTCGATATCACAGACCAGATTAAAGCGGCTGAATCCACGATCGCGCACCAGTTCACCCAGTTGCGCGGTTTCGACCGTCACCGGCGCCAGATCCCCGTCCGCCGTTATCGAATTTCCACAAAGGCTGGAGGACGGACGGAAAGTTACCGTCTTGGAGCCGTAGGCGATGGCCCGATTCACTATTTCAAACTCGCAGCAGTTCAGCGCCCTATTCAACTCCAGATGCGGAATCGCCAGGGGATTAGCCTCAACCACCAGGTGCGCCTTCCGGTTCTGCAGCAGCTTGTTGGTCACGCACGCCACCACTCCCATAGAACCGCCCAATTCAACCACGGGTAAGCCCCGTCGCAAATAGCGCGCGATCGCATGCCGCTCAGGCGCTTCATAGTTGTGCGTAACCAGTTCAATAATCGTCGACTTGTCAGTGATTCCCTTGAGGCTGAATCTGGATCCGTCGAGACGGACATGGCTCTTGTGGGCCTTCGTGAGGATTTGCCATCGATAGCGCACGTAGCTGTAGACCTTTTTGACTCCTCCTTCGCGGAAAAGCCGATAAGTAGTCGCTCCTGCGTTCTTCAGCATGGAAGCATACAGGTCTCGGGCCTCGTTTGCATGAAAACGCCGGGGGTATCGGACGGCGCCGAAAGATAAGGAAAGAAATCCATCTCCATCAGGTTATCAGCAGAAGGGCCGGCGGCGGAGAGCGCGGATTCGGCCCGAAACACCCGTTAATGGAGGTTTTTGCGGCCGGGTGAGGCGCGCAAGAAATGTAAACTGGTGGACGCATGTCACGTTCCCGGGAAAATCGAATTTCTGTCGCGCTGTGCACATATAACGGTCAGCGATTTCTTTCCCGCCAGCTGGCCAGCATACAGCAGCAGACCAGGCTGCCGGACGAACTCGTTGTTTCCGACGACCGCTCCAGCGACAACACCCTCGAGATCCTTCGCAGCTTTGCGGCAACCTCATCATTCCCGGTCAGAATCGAGCTGAACGAGCGGAACCTCGGCGTTGCGGCCAATTTCGAACGCACCATCCAGCGCTGCAACGGCGACCTGATTGCGCTCTCCGATCAGGATGACATTTGGTATCCCCACCGTCTGGCACTCTCCGAGCAAGAGTTTGCAAAGTATCCGGAAGTGGGCCTGATCTTCTCCGACGCAGACGTCATCGACGATCAGGATCAGCCGCTCGGAATCACGCTATGGGCAAACTTTGGCTTTGCCGGCAAACGGAAACAACGCCTGCTTTCCGGAGACTACACCGTTCTGGTCAAAAATCGCTTTGTGACTGGAGCCACGGTCATGTTCCGCAGCCGGCTTCGCCAGAATTTCCTACCCATCGGGTCCGGATGGCTGCATGATGAATGGATCGCGGCGATCGTCGCCGCAGTAGCGGATGTGAAACCGATCGAGTCGCCCCTCATTGGCTACCGCAAGCACGCAGCGCAAGAGATAGGTCTCGGTCCCAGGCTTGGTGTTCGAGAACGCCATAAGCAGCACTGGAGCGTGCTTTCCCGCCACATAGGCTCGCTGCAAGCGATGTGCAGTTCATTATCTCAACAGCCTTTGAGCCAACAAGGGCAGGCTTTGTTAGCTTGCTACCAGGGTCATCTGCATTTCGCCCGTTTACGCTGTGCCCTGCCACAGGGTCGGCTTCGCCGATTGAGCGCCATATTCAAAGACTACCCGAGCTACTTCGCTTGCGGGTCTGGAGTAAGGAGCATGGCGGCCGATCTGCTGCTGCCCAAGTAGCCGAGGCGTATATCATTTCACCATCGGAAAACCAGTGTGCAGGGGGCGACTGTCGGTGAAGCGCACGGCAGCTCGGAAAAGTTTGCTCAAGACTTTGCTGGATGGAGTTGTTCATCAGCGCAAGTGGTCGCGAACCCTGCTTGCCGCGGGCCTCGCACTCAGCGTCGCCGGGTGTGGCACCCACTTTGCTCATCTGCCTCCCGGCTCTCTTGCGGGCAGAGACGAAACCTATGATTACTCTCCGTCAGTCATACAGTCCGGGAATATACAGCAGGTCTGGTGGTGTGGAGGGGCCTACAATCCCAACCATACGGCGCAGTGGTCCGACACCATACAGTATGAGTCGATTGACCTCACGACTCATGTCCACCAAGGGCCCTTTGCGGTTCTGGGCGAGACTCCCGGTGCTTGGGATTCTGTTTACACCTGCAACCCAAAAGTAGTGGAGGGCTCCTTCGTCAATCCGCTCAGCAACGGCGAGAGCTACACCTATGCCATGTACTATGTGGGGCTCGGTTCCTCTCCAGGCAGCAACAACTATATCGGCGTTGCTTTTTCTCACGATGGTATTTCCTGGAAGAAATATCCTCACCCCATCCTCTCGCCCGAAACGCAAGACGGTTACGGTGTGGGCCAGCCAGTCGCCTACAACAGCGATCAGCGTGCCGGGATTCGGATCTTTTATGAGGACTATAGCTATGGTGTCCACCACGTAGCGGCAATTTCCAGTGATGGAGTGCATTTCGTCATTCAGGGGACGCTGTCCATCAATGGTCTCGATCCCAACAGTCTAAGCTGGGGTGACATGGCTTATGAACCCGCGACCGGCTACTGGTATGCCGGCTTTAATACGACACCTCGCGATCCTGCAACGACCGGGGGCGTTCTGGAACGGGGGTCCTACGGCATTGAGTTATTTCGGATTCGCGATGCATCACTCCTTACTGGAGCTACCAATTGGGAATTGCTCACAACGGTCGACACCAGCAGGAATGGCTATGAATCAAATTTTCTCCCCGGGTTCGTGCGCGACCTATACGGCAATTTAATCGCAGGCCCGGCAATACAGATGTTCACTTCTATATCGGATCCTCCCCCCCGTGGAATGCGCTTCCCGCTAACGCCGGTGCTTCAGCGGATCCCCAGTTCTGGAATCTATCTTCCTTCACCTGGACGCCTGGCCATCCGATAACGGCTCTCAATCAATTCTTCAATCAAACCACGCACGAGGTCACAACCGGATGGGTCGATCCCAACGGCGGATTTTCTCTACAGTCAACGTTGGGTCATCTTTACGAAAGCCCACAACAGGGCGCGACTACTCCCTTCTATGGCTGCAAGAGCGGCGCGATGGATTATTTCGTCTCACTCGATGACGCCTGCGAAGGTGCTCGCATCCTGGGCGTTGAAGGTTTCGCCTATTCTCAACCGGTCACGGGTCTCAGCCTGGTCGCACTCTATCGCTGCAGCACTGGCCATGATCATTTTGTCAGTACCGATCCAAAATGCGACGGCCAAACGGCCCAGCAACTTCTGGGCTATGTCCTGCCCTGAGATCCAACCCCGCCGCTTATGGGCTACGTTCCTTCCAGATGGACATTATCCCGAACGTTTCGATAAGTTCATACCTATCGTGGATGTAGTTGTCCAGTAACAAGGCGCCACTGCTGTTTGCGCTGTCGTTCGGTTCGCGCAATGAGTCAAACTCCGAATCGAGCACAATATAAGGCGGCGCATTCGCTTTCAGTTCATGCACCATTTGAGTCTGAATATCGTAACGGTTCTGTAAGTCAGGATCGAAATGGGACCAATGCGTCGCCGGCATACGCTGGGTCGCAAAATAGATAAGGTTGTCATTCGCAAAGATCCTGTCATGGTGCCCCTGCCCCGAATAAAGTGATTGACCTGGTCGCGTGTGGCTGCCGACGAATTCGATCGCACGAATCCGGTCGTCTTCCGGCAGGAAACACAAGCCCTTGGTGAGCGGATTTTTGCCCTTGCACCACGTTGTTTGTATCTCCGGTGAGCGGTTTCGAGTTACCGATAAAATCCGTTGTGCGAGCGAAGAATGTTCTTTGTATTGAAGTTTTATTTCGTGCAGGCTCGCCCACGTGGCAGATACCAGAGAGATCCACAAGAAACAGCTGATACAAATTCCCAAAGGCCGAGAAAAAGCCGACCGGTGTTCATAGAGCACAGCAATCACAAGTAGCGACGGAATAATGGCAAGGTACATCTGGACCAGGCCGACCCGTACCAGACCCTTGAGGTACATGGCCGCAAGAATAAGTCCAAACGTGACCAAAAAGCCGCGCCACTGTCGTTCCGGCGGGTTGTCTTGAGTAGTCGACGGGCCATTTCGCCTTGCGGAGAAATTGGGAAACGCCAGAATGCAGAGCGAGACGCTCATAACCACGACCGGAAGGTAAAGCTCCAGGTTTTCCAATCCGATCAGATACACCCGCGGGAATGGAAGGTTGCGGCCGCTGTGGTAGTACTTGCTGGGAAAAAGAACAACATCGTGGAACAAGGGAAAAATCGGTGCAACCGATAAGTAGTAGAGCGCCGGGGGCACCGTCACCAGGCCAAAGCCAGCCAGGTAGGGCCAGAAAGCAGACGCGAAGTTGCGCAGCCTGGTTGCGGCGCCTTTATAGCGGAGGCAGATGGCTATTAAAATAGCGCACGCGTGAACCCCCAGAAGCGCCGTGCCTGTGTCGTATCTGAATAGTAAGGTCGCCCCTGAAATAGCACCTGCGGTCAGCATCCGCCTGGTCGATACGCGCCCGGCAAAGACTGGAAGCAGCACGGCCGAGCTAACTATGTTGAGCAGCGATACCGGGGTGATTGCCAGGCCAAATTCATTCAGGCTGAAGATCCACATCCCGGCAAGAATGGAAATAAAAACCACGAGTGATCTGCGGCAGTAGAGCGAAAGGGTGGAATAGACAGACGTCACAACCATCGCTTTGATGGACAAGTCGAAAAGCCGCTCGACCAGAAGAGAGCTGCCAAAAAGTTTGAAAAGACCCGCAAGGAGGTAAATCTCTGCAGGGCCATAGATAAAGTAAAAGTCGCGGTGAGGAATTTGTCCCGCGGCAACCCGCATCGCCCCCGTTAGTACAATTCCTTCATCGTACAAACCTGGGCGCAGCGACATTCCACCAAACAAGAGACAGAAGGTCACCAGGAAAACGACCACCAGTTGTGCCGGCAACGCAACTGATCTTTCCGCTTGATCAATGGAAAGGTCGTTGGTGCGTGTGCGGCTACCGTTTTTTACAACTGGTTCGACTTCGCGCATCCTCTTGGGAAAGGCTCTCAAATCACCGCAATCTTCGCCCGCTTACCAACCCGCACCGCGATCCGCGCTGGCCGCTTCGCCACATGGATCACTTTATGTGAAGACGTAACCCCGTCGATGTTGACCCCAGCCGTTACCTGCCTTTCCGCTTCTGTGCGCGAACTCTTCAGGCCCAGCGCAACCAGCAACTTGGCCACGTGAATGTCAACCGCACCGCTGGCATCGTCCCCGTCCGGCTCCAGCGATGCGGCCACCGCCACCTGTCGCAGGTCCACCGTCACCTCTTCCGCCGTAGCCTCCACGTTCCGCTGCTGGAACTGCATGGCCCAATCCTCATCCGCCTTGCGCGCCGCATCCGCCGTATGGAAGCCGGCAACAATGGTCCGTGCCAGCGACTTCTTCACCTCCATCGGGTGCAGCACACCGCTGGCGACCTCCACCTGCATCTTCTCAATCTCGCTTTGCCGCAGGTCGGTCAGATAAACCCAGTACTTCCACATCAGCTCATCGGAAATAGACATCAGCTTGCCGTACATCTCAGAGGCCGGTTCATGGATGCCAATCGCGTTCCCCAGCGACTTTGACATCTTCTGCACCCCATCCAACCCCTCAATAATCGGGGTCATCAGCACAATCTGCGACGGCTGCTCATAGTGCCGTTGCAATTCCCGCCCGATCAGCAGATTGAATCTCTGGTCCGTCCCGCCCAGTTCCACATCCGCCCGCAAGGCGACAGAGTCGTACCCCTGCGCCAGCGGGTAAAGCATCTCGTGCAACGAGATTGGCTGTTCGTTATCGAACCGGCGATTGAATTCCTCGCGCTCCAGCATCTGCGAAACAGTGAATTTCGCGGCCAGACGAATAATCCCTTCGAAACCGAGGGTCGAAAGCCATTCCGAGTTGAAGCGGACCTCGGTCTTTTCCCGGTCGAGGATTTTGAAAACCTGTTCCGTATAGGTCTTCGCATTTTCCGTGATCTCTTCGCTGGTCAGCGGCTTGCGCGTCTTTGAGCGCCCAGTAGGGTCACCGATCAATGAGGTGAAGTCGCCGATCATAAAAATGACTTGGTGCCCCAGATCCTGGAAATGCTTCAACTTCCGCATCAGCACCGTGTGCCCCAGGTGTAAATCGGGTGCAGTCGGGTCAAAACCAGCCTTCACGCGCAGCGGCTGGCCTGTTTTTAGAGAGGACTCCAATCGCTCCCGCAGGTCGGAGAGCCGGATGATCTCCGCCGCACCCTTCTGCAGGTAGGCAAGCTGTTCATCGACCGGCGGAAATTGGTTAACCATGTCTCAGCAGTATAAAGGTTGGCGTCTCGTGCAAAATGATGAGGGGGAGACAGCCATGCCTTGGGACCTCGAGCAACTGCGCGCCGACACGGTCGGCTGCGCGCACTCAGTCTTCTTCAACAATGCCGGCGCCAGCCTGCAACCCCGGCCAGTCGTAGCCCGCGTCATCGAGCACCTCCAGCTTGAGGAGCGGATAGGCGGCTACGAAGCAGCCGACCGCGTCGCGGATGAGCTCGAAGCCCTGTATGGCACCGTGGCCCGCCTGCTCCAATGCGCTCCGCAGGAGATTGCCCTGCTCGAGAATGCCACTCGCGCCTGGGATATGGCCTTCTACTCGCTGCGCTTCGCCCCCGGCGACCGCATCGTGACCGCGGCCAACGAGTACGCCAGCAACTACATCGCCTTCCTGCAGGTCGCGCGGCGTACCGGGGCCGAGATCTGCGTGGTCCAGAGTGATCCGTCCGGAGAGGTAGACCTCCACGCCCTCGAGAAGCTGCTCGACGACCGCGTCAAGTTGATCGCCCTCACCCACGTGCCCACCAATGGCGGGCTGGTGCAGCCGGCGGCGCGCGTGGGCGCACTGGCTCGTCAGGCAGACATTCCCTTTCTTCTCGATGCCTGCCAGTCCACCGGGCAGATCGATCTCGACGTCAATGTTCTGGGCTGCGATATGCTCTCTGCGACTGGACGCAAATACCTGCGTGGCCCCCGCGGTACAGGCTTTCTCTATGTCCGCCGCGAGATGCTAACACAAATGGAGCCGCCCCAGCTCGACCTGCGTGCCGCCACCTGGGTCACCCAGGGCTCATTTGAAACGCGCCGCGACGCCAGGAAATTCGAGTCCTGGGAGTCCTCGGCGGCCACCCGCCTGGGTCTGGGGGTAGCCATCGAATACGCCATGGCCCTGGGCCTCGAAAAGATTGAAAGCCGGGTGCAGAGTCTGGCCGCGCTCTTGCGCGAGAAGCTGGCAGAGGTCGAAGGCATAATCGTGCAGGATCAGGGCCGTGTCCGCGGCGGCATTGTGACCTTCACCTATGAGCCGCATCCGGCCGCGGCGGTCATGCACTGGCTACAGTCCCACGGCATTGCCGTACGAACCATCGAGCGTTCCTCCACCCGCATCGACATGGAGCAGCGCCATCTCGAAGAACTGGTCCGCGCCTCCGTGCACTACTACAACACCGAAGCCGAGATGGACCGCCTTTGCGCGGCCCTGCGGGCCGTGCCGAATCCTTGAGGGCGAGCGATGGATGCAGAACGTGTACGTGAACATTTGTTGAAGTTGCCTCATGTCGTCGAGACCATGCAATGGGGCGCCAACCTGGTCTTTTGGGTCGGCGACAAGGCTATTGGCGGCAAGATGTTTGCTCTACTCAACCTCGACGATGACCAGAAGGCCATGCTCTCCTTTCACGCCGGGCCCGAGCACTATGCCGAGCTGCTGGAAACGGAAGGCGTGATCCCCGCACCCTACCTGGCCCGCGCCTATTGGGTGGCGATCCGCCATTGGGGCGCTTTCCGCGCCAGCGAACTCGAAGCCCATCTCACCCTGGCCCACGGCCTGATCTTTGCCCGGCTGCCCAAAAAAACCAGAGAGGTACTGGCCCTGCCGCCTGCAGCGCAAAAGAAGCAATTGCAGCAACGAAAAAAAGAACGCAAAGCCCGCGTCTAACAGAATGGCCCAGGTTTCTGTCTGAACAAAAACTCCGGGTGCCCCATCCTTTGCGCTCTTGCAAAAGGGTGGGAAGACGATTGTCGGCTACGTACAATTAACCCAGCAGGAGAAACCCGCCGCATGAAAGCCAAGCCGTATAGACCACTCGCCCGCCTGCTGCTCATCCTGTTTGTCGCCGCCCCGCTCCACCCCGCCCGCTCCCAGGATGCAGACGCCGTGGCCAACCAGAAAAAGGCGCGCGCCACCCTGGACGCCATGGTCGCCGCCCTCGGCGGTTCAAGGTGGCTTACCCTGACCAACACTATGCAACAGGGCCGTACCTCGGGCTTTTATCAGGGCAAGCCCACCGGCATGACCTCAGAGTTCTACGAGATTCAAAAATATCCCGACCAGACTCGCATCGAGCTGGGCAAGAAGCGCAACGTCGTGGAAATGATCGATGGCGATCAAGCCTGGGAGATCACTTATAAAGGCAAACGCGAACTCCCCAAAGATCAGGTGCAGGACCTTGTCCGCCGGCGCGACCACTCCATCCAGGTCGCCATGCGCGTCTGGCTCAACGACCCCAAAACCGTCCTCATCTACGGTGGCCAAAGCCTGGTCGAGCGCCATCTCGCCGAGAAGACCACCCTCATCGACGCCAACAACGACAGCATCGTTATCCAGACCGACGCCGAAACCCACCTGCCTTTACAGCGCACCTGGCAATGGCGCGACCCGCTCTACAAAGACAAGAACACCGACGCCGAAGAATATGACGATTACCACCTGGTCGAAGGCATTCCCACAGCCTACGCCATTACCCGCTATCACAATGGCGACATGATCAACCAGCGCTTCCTCAGCCGTGCTGCCTACAACATTCCTCTGCCGCCAGACACCTTCAATCCCGACCAGGCCGCCGCCAAAATTAAAAAGTAACCTCTGCATGGCCTATAATTTAGCCTGCAACCATGGCAGACGAGACCCCTAAGCCGGAAGCAGCGCGCGTGCTCGACATTCGCCAGATCATGTCGATCCTGCCCCACCGCTACCCCTTTCTTCTCATTGATCGCGTGCTCGAGGTCAGCCCCAGAAAGCGCATCGTGGCGATCAAGAACGTCACCATCAATGAGCATTTCTTTCAGGGCCATTTCCCTGACTACGCCATTATGCCCGGCGTGCTCATGGTCGAAGCCATTGCCCAAGCCGGCGGCGTCCTGCTGCTGCCCGAGATTCCCGAGCACGAGACCAAGCTGATGGTGTTCTCCGGCATCGATCGCGCCCGCTTCCGCCGTCCGGTCGTGCCCGGCGATCAGCTCCGCATCGAGGTCGACGTGCTCAACTGGAAGCCGCGCGCCGCCCGCCTCGAGGGCAAAGTCTACGTAGAGCGCAAGCTGGTGTGCGAAGCCGTCATCATGTGCCAGGTAGTCCCGCGGCCGGGCAAAATCGTGAATGTCAGTGAAGCCGCGCCCCCGCCCCCAGATGCCCCCGATGCCGCCGTCGTCGCTCCGGATCTGGAGCCGGTGAATCAAGAGTGAGCATTCACCCCACGGCCATCGTGGCGTCCTCGGCCTGTATCCCTCAGTCCTGTCACGTTGGCCCTTATTGCACCATCGGTCCCGAGGTCTCGCTGGGGGAAGACTGCGAGCTGGTCTCGCATGTGGTGCTCGACGGCAAAACCAGCCTCGGCGCGCGTAATCGCATCTACTCCTTTGCCTGCCTGGGCGTCGCCCCGCAAGACCTCAAATACCGTGGCGAACCGACCGCCCTCGAAATCCGCGATGACAACGTCATCCGTGAATACGTAACCATCTCCCGCGGCACCAAAGGCGGCGGCGGCACCACGCGTGTGGGCAGCCACTGTCTCATCATGGCCTACACCCACATCGGTCACGACAGCACCATCGGCAGCCACTGCATCCTGGCCAACGGCGCCACCCTGGCCGGCCACGTCACCGTCGAAGATCACGCCAGCGTGGGCGCGCTCTGCCCCGTCCATCAATTCTGTTGCATCGGCCAGCATGCCTACGTGGGCGGCGGCACCACCATCACCCAGGACGTTCTGCCCTTCTCCCTCACCTCAGCCAAACGCGACATCCATGCCTACAGCCTCAACCGCATCGGATTGCAGCGCTCCGGCTTCTCCGAGCAGCAGTTGCGCGCCCTGCAGCGTGCTTACCGCGTCTTGCTGGCGGCCAAACTCAACACCTCGCAAGCGCTCGAGCGGCTCCGCGGCGAGGGCCAGCTCGAAGCCTGCGTAGCCTACCTGGTCGCGTTCATCGAGCGCTCTCAGCGCGGCATCATCAAGTAGGGGCGGCGCGTGCAACCAGAGCACATCGACCGGCTGGGCCTCATCGCCGGCAATGGGCGCTTCCCGTTCCTGCTGATCGACGCCGCGCGCGCCCACGGCACTGAAGTCGTGGTCGCCGCCATCAAAGAAGAAGCCGAGCCGGAAATGGATGCGCGAGCCGCCGCCGACCCCGGCATCCGCGTCTACTGGCTCTCGCTCGGTGAGCTGTCGCGCCTGATCGAGACCTTTCACCAGCAAGGCGTCACCCGGGCCGTGATGGCCGGCCAGGTCAAGCACAAGCAGATCTTCTCCAGCATTCGCCCTGACTGGCGTCTGGCCAAGCTGCTCTTGAATCTACGCACGCGCAATACCGATATGCTGCTCGGCGCGGTGGCCAAAGTGCTCAGCGACGAAGGCATCGAGCTCATCGCCTCCACCGCCTATCTTGAGCCCTTGCTGGCCCAACCCGGCGTGTTAACCGCGCGCGCCCCCACGGAACAAGAACAGCAGGACCTGACCTACGGACGTGCGGTCGCCCGCGCCCTCGCTGGCTATGACATTGGCCAGACGGTCGTCGTGGCCGGGCAGGCCTGTGTGGCTGTGGAAGCGATGGAGGGTACCGATGCCACCATTGCCCGCGCCGGCGCCATCCTGCGCTCGCTCGAGGCCGATGGCGAGGCATCGACGCTCGAACGCCGCTTGACTGTGGTCAAGGTGGCCAAGCCGGCCCAGGACATGCGTTTCGATGTGCCGGTCATTGGCCCGCACACCATCCAGACCATGAGCCAGGCGGGAGCGACCTGTCTTTCGATCGAAGCTGGACGCACCCTCATTTTTGATCTGGCTACGGTCAAGCAGCTAGCCGACGCTGCCGGCATCGCAATCATTGTGGACAGCGGAACGCAAAAGGCGCTCTAATTGTGGCGGAGATTCCCGTGAAAAACATGAGAGTAGCAGCCATCGCCATCCTCGTAGTGCTGATTGCCGGCGCCGCCTTCACCATCCGTGGATGGGCTGACGATACGGCCATGCCGCAAGCCGGTCAGACCGCCCCCGACTTTACTTTGCCGTCGCAGGACGGCTCCAACATCAGTCTCGACAGCTTTCGCGGCAAGTGGGTCGTCCTCTATTTCTACCCCAAAGACATGACCACTGGCTGCACCATTGAAGCCCACAACTTCCAGCAGGACATGTCGAAGTATCAGGCACTCGACGCCGTCGTCGTGGGGGTAAGCGTCGACTCCACGGGGAGCCACAAAGAGTTCTGTGCGAAGGAGGGCTTGAGCTTCAAACTTCTCAGCGATCAGGACAAGAAAGTAGTGGCGCAGTACGGATCGATGGCTGACTACATGGGGGTCAAGATTGCCAAGCGCAACACCTTCCTGATTGATCCGCAGGGCAAAATCGTCCAGGTCTGGACCGGCGTAAAACCCACCGAGCACAGTGCCCAGGTGTTGGCCGCGCTCAACGGCTTCGAAAAGAAATAGCCGGCTTCTGGCACTACGATCGGGATGACAAAAAACCTGTCATCCCGACCTGTTTTCCCTTCGATCCCCGATCCCGCTCTTCCTTGCGCGCAAACAAATTTGCCATCCCGGACCGAAGCGCCGTGGAGGGACCTGCGGTGCGCCCGTCCCTCAAACAAATTTGTCATCCCGTGGTCCCGCAAACAAATTTGTCATCCCGAGGAGCCGACTTGCCTGGCGGCAAGTCAAGGATGGAATGAACGAGCGAAGCGATCTGCCTTTTGGCCTTGCCCCTCAAGCAAATTTGTCATCCCGAGGAGCTGACTGGCCTGGCGGCAAGTCAAGGATGGAATGAACGAGCGAAGCGATCTGCCTTTTGGCCTTGCCCCTCAAGCAAATTTGTCATCGTGTCCCCCAAACAGATTTGTCATCCCGAGTGGCTGACTTGCCTGTCGGCAAGTCAAGGATGGAATGAACACGGCGAGGGCAGAGGTTTTAGTCTGGAGAGGACTGAGACAAAGGAAGTAGGCCGTCGCCCGATTGGAGCGTAAGAGCCCGATCCCGAGTGTGGTTCCAGGCTGCGTGGTAGAGAAATTGGTGACGTTGTGCGTAAGTAGGCCAGCGATCCCGTTTGGGAGATTACAGATATCGGCCGCCTGGCCTTTGAGCCCAGTCTGAGGAGGGAAGGATGGGGAAGGAAAAGAGGCGTGGGGGGAGCTTGAGTTTAGAGTGCATCGAGCCCAATGCGGCGGGGATCGATGTGGGGGCGACGGAGATTTACGTAGCCGTGCCGGCTGATCGGGACCCAGAGCCGGTACGTTGTTTTTCGACCTTCACGGAGGACCTGCGAGCCGTGGCGAAGTGGTTGCAGCAGTGCGGCATCGTCACGGTGGCGATGGAAGCGACTGGGGTGTACTGGATTCCCGTCTACGAGGTGCTGGAGGATGCTGGAATACAGGTGTGTCTGGTCAATGCCCGTCATGTAAAGCATGTACCTGGACGAAAGTCCGACGTCCAGGATTGCCAGTGGTTGCAGTATTTGCATTCGGTGGGATTGCTGCGTGCCTCATTCCGTCCCGAGAATGCGATCTGTGCTCTGCGGGCGCTCAGTCGTCATCGTGCCAACTTGGTGGAGATGGCGGCAGTCCATGTGCAGCATATGCAGAAAGCGCTGACCCAGATGAACCTTCAAATCCATCACGTTCTGAGCGACCTGACGGGCAAGAGTGGACTGGCAATTTTAGATGCCATTCTGGCTGGCGAGCGGAAGGGGGAGCAGTTGGCCAATCTGGCAGATGGGCGCATCCATGCGGATCGTGAAACGGTGATCAAGTCGCTGGTAGGTAACTATCGCTCCGAGCATCTGTTTACGCTACGTCAGTCGCTGGAGGCCTACCGGCAATACCAGAAGATGCTGGAAGCCTGCGACCGTGAGTTAGAGCAGGGCATGGGCCAATTACCCGACGGACCCAATGGGGGCCAGCCGCCGGCCTCGCTGGAGCGGCAACGAGACAAACGGCGTAAGAATCAGTTCCACTTCGACATGGGCAAGGAACTGTATCGTGTGCTGGGCACCGACTTACTGAGCGTTCCCGGTCTGAGTGCACTGACGGTGCACACGCTGGTGACCGAGATTGGGACCGATCTGAGACGTTTCCCCAATGTTGCGGCCTTTACCAGTTGGCTGACATTATGTCCCGGGAGCAAGAAGAGCGGCGGCAAAGTTCTCTCTTCAAAAACCCGCAAGTCCAACAACCGTGCCGCCGCGGCCCTGCGACTGGCCGCACAGGCGCTGCATAAGAGTAAGTCTTACCTGGGCGCATATTACCGCCGCATGCGGGCTCGTCTGGGCGCTCCGCAAGCCATCACCGCTGCGGCCCACAAACTAGCCCGCATCGTGTATCACCTGATTAGCACCCGCACTGCTTACGATGAAAGTGTCTTCGCCCAAGAAGAACAAAAGCAAGCCATCCGCCACCAACATCGCTTGCACAAACAAGCCTTGGCCCTCGGCTTCCAGCTCGTCCCTATATCTCATCCGGAGGTTGTTCATTGGGAGGAGCTGACTGGCCTGGTGGCAAGTTAAGGGAGGAATGAACGCGGAGAGCGCTTGCTTTTAAGCCGTCCCCCAAGCAAATCTTTAAGCCCGTCCCCCAAACAAATTTGTCATCCCGACCGAAGCGTACCCGAATTCCTGTTTCGCCATGTCAGACAGATCCACGTGTGCGGCTTTCATTAAGGAAAGCCGCATGAAGTTCGCCAGCGCCATCAACCTCGACAGGAATTCTGGGGAGCGAAGTGGAGGGACCTGCTTTTCGTTCATCCCATTATCAATTCATGAGGACAACCGTAACCCTACCCTTTGTCGCTCCGAGCGCACCCGGATTCCTGCCACGCTACACATGACAGTACCGCGTGTGCGGCTTTCTGTAAGCAAAGCCGATCTGCAGTGCGCCCTTCCCTCAAACCAAGGCCCCACGACTGAGCTCGCAAATCCTTCCCACGCCATTTTGATCATTAGGGCCACAGCGCAGTCAAGTGCCTGTAACCCCTGTCCAACGCCAGCCACTGAAACCTTTATAAACCTCCAGACGCAAAAACGCCCGGCTCTGAGCCGGGCTCTTTTGCTTGCCTGTTGTTGTGAAAAAGCTACTTCTTTTTCGTTGCCTTTTTCGTTGCCTTCTTCGCTGGAGCCTTCTTAGCCGCCTTCTTGGCTGGCGACTTCTTAGCTGCCTTCTTTGCCGGAGCCTTCTTCGCTGCCGACTTCTTCGCTGCTGCTTTCTTAACTGCCAAAGGAATACCTCGTTTGATGGTAGATTTTTTGCTGCTGGCGCTCTTCTTGTTGCCGACCGCTTTCGCAGCCTTACTGCCGCTTTTCGCGCCTTTGCTGCTCTTCTTAGCGGCAGATTTCGTAGCGGCCTTCTTGGCTGGAGCTTTCGCTGCAGCCTTCTTGACCGGCATCTTTTTCGCTGCAGCCTTCTTGGCTGCAGCTTTTGTAGGGGCTTTCTTGGCGACCGCCTTTTTCGCCGGAGCAGCCGGCACGGGCGGCGCGCTGACCGGTGGCGTCATCACCGGGACCACGGGAACAGAGGACGAAACACTCACTTCCTCTTCCTCTTCATCGTCATCAAAGCCGGTCTCTACTTCATCCGAGTATTCGTCCGCCTCGGCTTCAAACTCACTATCAGCGTGTGCGTACAGCTTGAATTCGTCCTGCATGCTTATGCCTCCAAGGCTTCGGTTGCTACGGATTCGGATCGCAGAGAACCTTCATCTATCATACTTGCCCGCGGCGCGGATTATAGCAACAGCATGCAACGGGTTGCCAATGAACGCAAGTGTGAATTAAGTTTCTTTTCCAACGGCCGCCCAACACACCGCCATCGCAATCCATTTCGCGGTCGCATTTACCGCGTCGACGCAACCGATTTGGTTGCTTTATTCGTGCCCGCATTCGCCCGCTTCGTCGCCTTGCCACCCTTGTGCTTCCCGCTTCCAGACCGGCTTGCACGCGTCACCCGTGCGGGCTCAGCCACGTACAAACGGCGTCCCGGCTCCAGGCGTGCCGCGCCCAAATGGTTCCAGCGACGGAGTTGCTGCACCGTCACATTGAAGCGATCGGCCACCGTCACCAGCGTGTCCCCATGCTCCACCTTGTACAGCGTCAGCCGCGATTTGCTCGAAGCCACCGCTGGCACAGGAATGATGAGCGAATCCGTGGAAGACAAATCATCGCCCGCTTCCAACTGGTTCACAAACACAATCTCAGCCGCCGTCACATGGTAGTCGCGCGCAATCGTTTGCAGCGTCTCGCCGGAAACTACTTTGTGAAACCGCCATTGATTGCGCTTGTCCGCGGGAATCTCCGCAATACGCTTTTCGAAGAGTTCCTTGCTGCCCGCCGGCAGATGCAGATCGAAGGGTGCATCCGAGGGAGTGCTCATCCGCAGCAGACTGGGGTTCAGATCGGCGATCTCCTGCACCGGGGCTCCCACCAAATCCGATACCAGGCGAAGATCGACGCTGTAGTCGGTCGTGACCGTGTCAACCAGCAACGGTGGGTCAGGCGTCAGCGACTGCAGTCCATACTGTTCCGGATTTTTCGCCATGAGCGCCGCAGCAATGATGATGGGCACATAATTCTTTGTTTCCTGCGGCAGTGCGTTGCGCCGATACAGCTCCCAGAAATCCGCGTACCCCGTGCGCTGCACCGCCTTCTGCACGTTTCCCGGTCCCCAGTCATACGCGGCCATCGCCAGATACCAATCACCCAACTGGTCATACAGCGTCTTCATGTAGCGCGCGTACGCGTGCGTCGATTTCTCCGGGTCGAAGCGCTCGTCATACCAGGCATTGCGGTTCAGGCCGTAGGTTCCGTAGGGCATAAATTGCCACATGCCCCCGGCGCCCGAGTGACCATTCACGGCCTGCGGCTGAAAGCCGGATTCGGCGACCGCCTGGTAAATAAGATCCTGCGGCACTTTCTCCTCGGCGAGCACCCGCGCAATCATGGCATGATACCGGCCAGCCCGCTCCAGCGAATGCATCAGTGTTCCCCGCCCCTTCGAAGAAAAATAGCTGATGTAACCGGCGACCGGGTCGTTGATCACCAGCGGCAAGTCAGACACCGTCGTCTTCAGTTCCGCGATTGCCTGCGCCTTCACCGTCGGGTCTACCGGAAACGTGACATCGTTGGCGATATCGACCGGCGCAGGTTCAAGCTTGGGGGCGAAGCCGTTTCCCTGCTTCAGTGCTTCCAGCTCCAGCGTATTGACGGCATCGAGAACGTGGTCGAACTCATCCCGCAACTGCGGCTCGCTGCGCAAATCGAAACTGCTGGTCAGCATCATGTCGACCGCGCGATCGAACTCCGCCTTCGCCGTCTGCAACTTGCCCGCATGGTAGTTGGTCAACCCACTCTGATACGCCACCTCGACTGCGTCGATCAGCGCCTGCACCTGGGGGCTGGCGGGTGCGGCAACAGGTGTTACCACATGGGCGGCCGACGTTGCAGAGGGGCTGGCCGGCTTGAGCGTCGGAGCCGTCGCCTGCGGAGATTTTGCCGGTCCCGGGCTGCGCGGATTTTCCGGCACACACCCCGACAGTAGCAGTGGGGTCGCGGCAAGCACCAGAAGGGCGACTCTCGGAGCACGCGAGCTGTGGAGAAGTCTCAACCAGTATTTCCTATCACCGTGTCCGCCCAACAAAACTCCGGGTCCTTTACGTACTTTGCAAAGGGTGGGATCTACAAATATCGAGCCGTGTATCCCACCTTGGCAAAAACGGGAGGAATGGCAGCGAAGCCTGGTTCCGCATGCCATGCTTGATTGTATTGCCCTGACTGCCCCAACGTGAATGATAAGATCGGGTTAGACTCTCGCCAATCAACTGAGTTGTCACCCGCCGTCGGCACCCCTTCATGGATAGCAAGCACATCCGCAATTTCGCAATCATTGCTCACATCGATCACGGCAAATCCACGCTCTCCGATCGCCTGCTCGAGCTCACCGGCTCGCTCACCGCGCGTGAGATGCAGCACCAGGTGCTCGATGCCATGGATCTTGAGCGTGAGCGGGGCATCACCATCAAGGCCCACGCGGTGCGCATGAACTACCTCGCGCAAGATGGCGAAATGTACCAGCTCAACCTGCTCGATACGCCCGGCCACGTCGATTTTTCCTACGAAGTCTCGCGCTCCCTGGCCTGTTGTGAAGGCGCTTTGCTGGTGGTCGACGCCTCCCAGGGAGTCGAGGCCCAAACCCTGGCCAATGCCTACCTGGCCATCAACAACGGCCTCGATATGATTCCCGTCATCAACAAAATCGATCTCCCCAGCGCCGACGTCGTGCGCACCCAGGAGATGATCGAGTCCACCGTCGGTATCGACGCCACGGATGCTCTTCCCGTTAGTGCCAAAACGGGCCTCGGCGTTCCTGAAGTATTGGAAGCTGTCGTCCGCCGCTTGCCGCCGCCTACAGGAGACGCCGAAGCACCACTTCAGGCCCTGATCTTCGATTGTTGGTTCGATCCCTATCGCGGCGTCATCGTGTTGGCTCGCGTGATCAACGGCATTCTGCGCAAAGGTGCGCGCATCCGGCTCATGTCTAACGGCCGCGTCTTCGATGTGGAGTCCGTCGGTGTACTCACACCGAAGCCCCTGGAAATTCCACAATTGTCGGCGGGCGAAGTAGGTTTTTTTTCCGCGACCATCAAAAACGTCGCCGACACCAAAATTGGCGACACCATCACCGAAGATACGCGCCCCGCGGCCGCCGCACTCCCGGGCTTCAAAGACATTCAATCCATGGTGTTTGCCGGCCTTTACACGGTCGACTCGCATGAGCACACGTTACTCCGCGATGCGCTCGAAAAGCTGCGCCTCAATGACTCGTCCTTTTTCTTCGAGCCGGAAAGCTCCGTCGCCCTGGGCTTCGGCTTCCGTTGTGGTTTCCTCGGGCTGCTTCACATGGAGATCATTCAGGAACGCCTGGAGCGCGAGTTCAACCTCGACCTCATCACCACCGCGCCCGGTGTGCGTTACAAAATAACCCTTACCAGCGGCGCCGTCGTTGAAGTGGAGAATCCCTCCCGCTGGCCCGACCCAACCGATATCGAGAAGATCGAGGAACCGGTGATCAACGCCACCATCCTCACCAGCGAAGAGTACGTAGGCGGCATTCTCAAGCTGGTCGAGGAAAAACGCGGCCGTCAGAAAAATTTCGAGTATGTCACCCCAACCCGCGTCATGCTCACCTACGAGTTGCCGCTCAACGAAATCGTCCTCGACTTTTACGACCGTCTCAAATCCGTCTCGCGGGGCTACGCTTCGCTCGACTACCAGCTGGCCGGCATGTGGGAGTCACCTATGGTCAAGCTGGATATTCTCATCTCCGGCGAACCCGTCGACGCACTTTCGATCATCGTGCATAAGGAATTTGCTTACGAGCGCGGTCGCGCCCTGGTCTCGAAAATGCGCGAGCTCATTCCTCGTCAGATGTTCGAGGTGGCCATTCAGGCAGCCATCGGCGCCAAAATCGTATCCCGGGAAACCGTCGCTGCTCTGCGTAAAAACGTGCTCGCCAAATGCTACGGAGGAGACATCAGCCGCAAGCGCAAACTGCTGGAAAAACAGAAGGAAGGGAAGAAGCGCATGAAGCGCGTCGGCAAAGTCGACATACCGCAAGAGGCGTTTTTGGCTGTCTTGAAGGTGGGCGAGGATTCTAGCAAATAGCCGCCACTTCAGTCAGCTGGCATAATCCCATTTGTGGAAAGCCGCAATTTCTCCCCGCACCTGACCGCGGCCCACGCAAATCTCCGCACACCAGCCCATTCCGGCTGCAAATAGTTGATAAATAGTAGCTTAGAGCAGGAGAAGCAGGATCCCACACGGCCCCTGCAGGCAGGCAAAGCAGCGCCCTCAAAAATCGCTGCTCAGCTTTCCACAAATTTTTCCACAGCCTTGTGAAGCTGTAAACTCAGCAGTCTTTGCTATGGCATTTTTACGTTTGGTGTGTACAAAAGAACGGAATGCATCCGGCTGTTCTTAAGAGGGCGCCCACCCCAGGCAAATCTGCCTATACAGGGCAAAAGTGAAACGTGTTTATGCCCCGGCAAGCAATGCTTGCCGGGGCAGGGGTCTGCGAAGACTACTGTGGTGGCTTCGTGGTACTGGGCCGTGTGCTGCGCGGCGTGGTGCTGGGCCGTGGCGTGGCTGCGGGGGCGCCGGCTGTTGGCGGTGGAACGCCAGACTTGGCATTATATGCATCGACGACTGCCTTGCTGATGTCGGTCGCCGGTGTGAACCACAGCACGGGCGAAGTCTGCTGGTTGCTGGTGTCCAGCACGAGCGTGAATTTATTTTGGGTAACGTATGCGTCGAGCACGGCATAGACCTTCTGTGCCAGTTGCTGGTACATGTCACCCATCGCGCTCTGCGCTTCATTTTGCGCATCTTCCGCTGACCGCTGCAGAGACTTCGTCTTTTCGTCGATCGTGCGCAGACGGCTATCGCGTTCCTGCTCGCTCAGCGTGGTGCCGGCATCCTGCAACTGCTTCTTCAGGGAATCGATCTCGTCGCTTTGCGTTTTCAGTTGTGTCTGCTTAGGCTCAAACTTAACCCGCAGCTGGGCAAAGTTGCGTTGCCCCTCATTGGTTGCGGCGACTGCCTGTTGGAACGAGATGATCGCTATCTTGGCCTCGATGGGTACGACGGGAGCAGAGGCGGGAGCCATCGTTCCGGCGGGGCTGGGTGCGGAGGGAACTTGAGCGAATGCACTGCCGGTCGAGGCGAGAGTACCCACGCCGGTTGCGGACGCGAGCAGACATACGAGTGTGAACGAACGCTTCATCGGAATACAAAACTCCTTTAGATCTTTTAATCCAGATCGCCCGCGTCTTTCAGCGGATAGCGGGCCTTCGCTTGCGGGTCTCATTCCTTCAGCAGCAAATACGCAGAAGAGACACGGACCGAGACATTACCGGGCCAGCAGTGATTATAGGTGTGCGCCGAAGGAGCGTCAACGCAACCCCCCCGCGCGGCGGGTCGCCCTAGCTTCCCGAGCCCTCAAACAACTTTGTCATCCCGAGTGGCTGACTTGCCTGCGGCAAGTCAAGGATGGAATGAACGCGGAGAGCGTTTGCTTTTAAGCCCATCCCTCAAACAAATCTTTAAGCCCATCCCTCGAGCAAATCTTTAAGCCCGTCCCCCAAACAAATTTGTCATCCCGACCGGAGCGTAGCGCAGTGGAGGGATCTGCGGTGCGCCTCTCCCCCAAACCAAGGCCCTACGAGTGAGCTCACAAATCCAGCCCCAGCCATTTTGTTCATTGGGAGGAGCCGACTTGCCTGTCGGCAAGTCAAGGATGGAATGAACGAGCGAAGCGATCTGCCTTTTGGCCTCGCCCCTCAAGCAAATTTGTCATCGTGTCCCCCAAACAAATTTGTCATCCCGACCGAAGCGTAGCGAAGTGGAGGGACCTGCTGTGCGCCGTTACCCCAAACCAAGGCCCTACGAGTGAGCTCGCAGATCCTGCTCCCGCCATTTTGTTCAAGAAGAGCGCAGCCGTGGGATCTGTGCGCCTCCACCCCAAACCAAGGCCATTCGAGTGACGCGCAACCCCCACCCACACTCCCTTAAAACGTGGTGCTCACACTCAACCGGAACGTCTTCCGCGGCTCGCGGAAATGCAACAGCGAGTCATACGCCGAAATCGCATTCTGGTAGGTGTAGTCCCCAGCTCCGCCCGCCGGGAACATGCTCCGCGTAATCAGGCTTTGTCCTTGTACATTCTCAAGCAGGCGATTTGTGTTGTACGCGTAGTAGATCCGGAAGGGTGCATTCACGATCGGCAGGAACGCCGATATCTCTCCGCCGACAGAATTACGCGGCACCACATTTGTCCCGGCAATCGGCCGGATCTGGTTAATGAACTGGATCGACTGGCCACCCTGGCAGGATCCGTTGAAATAGGCCGTGCAGCCGTACAACGGTGAATTGAGTTGATCGGCGCCCTCGACGCTCTGCCGCAATTGGGAATGGCGAACCACCGAAGTGAGATCGAAGTCATCGAAAATCGCAAACTGCACCGGTCCGCCCAGCGGAATCCGATATTCGATGTTCGAAGTGAACTTCACATCACCACCCACGGCGACCGGCCGGTAAATGGGGATAGGAATCGGAATGTTCCCCAACGTGTAGTTGCTGGGATCGATCGGAACCGGCGTACCGTCCGGGTTGGTAAGTGTAATGCTTTGCCGCACCGGAATAAACCCATAAGGCGTTGCCGCCCGGATATCAAAACCGCGCAATTCGTTGTCCCCGCCTGAATAGAACCGCGAAAACGGCGGAGCCACATCCCCGCTGAAACCCTGGATGTACGACATCTGTGTACGCAACGCCAGCACGTTACGCCCTTCCGGGTTCGGGCGGAGGCCTTTCATCGCCATGTAATGCTTCACCTGAATCACCGGCGTGAAATAGCGAACGTTGCCGAACAGGCCCGCCACGATCAGCGCGGCCGACACATCCGATCCAAAACGCGGCTTGAAGACCGACGGACCAACCTTGTTGTACGAATAGCTCAACGAAACCGAGCTGGTATAAATGCCTTCCAGCGCATTGGGGCCTTGGATCTGGCCACTGCGGAAAGCCAGCGTCTGAAACAGGTTGGCCGACGCCTGGCTGAACGTCTGAATCGTCGACTTATCCCAGCTATACGTCAGTCCCACGCGCTTGAAGCTGCGCCGTATCGGGTAGCTGACCGAGAAATTTAGCCCGGTCGAAGACTGGTTGTAGTTCTGCGTTAGTGACTGCTGTGCCGCCGTCAGGTTGCTCGACTGACCGCTCACCGAGGCATAGTTGCGCGCTGAGTTAAAATCGGATTTCCGGGAAAATACCTGGAAGCCCACACTGATCGGACGGTTGTGCA
Source organism: uncultured Acidobacteriaceae bacterium (assembly GCA_963834445.1). Classification (GTDB taxonomy): domain Bacteria; phylum Acidobacteriota; class Terriglobia; order Terriglobales; family Acidobacteriaceae; genus PALSA-350. Next base: position 1,261,521 of record CAWIBU010000003.1, on the reverse strand, counting down.
GGTAGGGCTCGTTAAACGCAAACACCACGTTACGTGCCTGGTTGCCGATATTGCCCTGCAGACTTAACGTCTCGCCTAACCCGAGAAAGTTATTCGTCTGATAGTTGAGACCCAGGAACGTGCCCGAAAGACCACTCACGCCGCCGTTCAATCCAATCGAATTCTTGCCCTTCTCGTGCACCTTCAGCAGCAGCGAAACCGTGCCCGTGTCCGGGTCCGGATGGATGTCGGAATCCTGTTCCACCTTGAGCGGATCGAAGTAATCCAACTGGTTCAGGCGAAGCAAACTCGATTCCCATAGGTTGCTGTTGTAAACCTGGCCTTCTTCGAGCAACAGCTCGCGCCGGATAACCCGGTCTCGCGTGATGGTGTTCCCTTGGAACTCGATGCGCGACACCGTAAACGGCTTACCCTCATCGATGTCGATGTCCAGGTACACCAGGTGCTTGGCGTCATCGATGCGCGGCGTGGGCACGGCGGTAAAGTTGATGTAGCCTAGCGAGCCATAGGCCTTGCGCAGATTGTCCAGCCCCTTGCCCACAGCCGTGGCGTTAAAGTATTCGCCGTCTTTGGTGGGGAACTGCGCTCGCAGCGCCTTCACATTCTGCACGTGCGTGTTGCCGGTAAAGGTCACGCCGCCCAGGCGATAGCGCTCCCCTTCGTCGACCGGAATGCGAATGTCGATCCGCTTACCCGTGCGCGGCCGGAAGGTGAAGAACGAGAGACCCCCTTCGTTGCGTATATGCGTAATGGGATCGTTGACCCCGGCGCGAAAATAACCCTTGTCCTGCAAGGCCCGTCGAACCCGCTCCGTATCTTCCTCCAGCTTGCTCGCATCGTAGGTGCGCGCGAATAGATTCTCCAGGATGATCGAATGGGGTATACCGACCGGCCTCAGGTTTCTCATCGCCGCCCGCAGGTCGCGCGAAGGCACCGCCCGGTTCCCGGTGAATGTAATATTCCCCACCTTAACCGTGGGGCCTTCTTTGATGATGAAGTTGACCGTAACCGACGACGGCGGAATCGTCTTGATGTCCGGCTTCACCGTCGCAAACTGGTGCCCGTGCTCGGCCAGCAGCGCCCGAATCACGTCGATCGCCCGCGCTAGCTTGGTCGGATCATAGGGAGCTTCCACCGAGAAGCCCGTTACATGTTCTTTCTTGAAGCGGTCCAGAACGTCCGAGGTGGAAACCGAGTTCAGGCCCTTGTAGTTGATCTCGCGAATCGTCGGCTTTTCTTTGACAATGATGTCGAGAATCACGCCCTTGGGCGTGTCTTCGCGCGCGATCTGTAGGTTTTCGAAGTATCCCGTGTTCCACAGCGAGTTGAAATCCCGCTCAATGGTCGCCGGATCGTAGGTATCGCCCGGGTGGGTAAACAATCGCGCCAGAATCGTTTCCCTGGGAATGCGCCGATTGCCGATCACACGTATGTTTTGAATGACGTTGGACGGGGCAACGTCCTGCTGAGCCCAGGCAATCAGACTGGAACCGCAAAATAAAAACAGGGCCAAAACCCTGCACACCCGAAGAAAAAACGGCAGTGCAGGCTGGTTCCGATGAAACCGGGAGCGAAGGCTCCCTGACATGACGCGAAGAATAGGCACACCCTCACTGCTGAAAATCAGATCCTGCTTGAGGAAAAGGCGATTATATGTGACGGAAGGGGTACTCCCCAACTCCGAGGGTTCGTTTCTCACGCCGCTAACCACCCCGGAGGCCCAGTAAACAGAGCAACATCCTCAGCTTTCCAACTCCGCAGAAGCGAAGTATTCGCCCACCGAGGAATCCCACGATACAGAGAGCACGTTCGGCTTGCAGCAGACCTGGCAATCTTCCACGTAATGCTGCCTCCCACCCGCAGACTCGTCCACCACGATCTCATTCCACTCTCCACAGCCCGCGCACTGGAAGCCCGCTGGAAACGGCATTGGCAATCTCACGTTTAAGCAGGTGCTCTTAGTCTATCGGAGGGAAGTGGTTTTGCGCTTCTTCCGGGCTCAGCTTTCGGACTTCCACCAGCGTCGAATAGAAAGTAGCGCCCCGGCCCAGATCCGTGAGCCTCTCCGACGTGAGTGCGTTCACGTTGTTTCCCCCCACCGACAGCTTGCTCCAGTTCAGGCTTGCCGCCACCACGCCGGGCGGCACACTGCCGTCGAGACGGGCACGCAGGCGCAGCTTGCCGCGGCCGTTGTACACCTCAACCCAGTCCGCGTCGCCTATCTGTCGTGCGCCGGCATCGTTGGCATGCATTGCCACCACACCGCGCGACTCCATCTTCTGGTGCCCCGGCAGATTGGCAAATGTCGAGTTCATGTAGTTGTCCGCCTTGCGCGGCAAAAACTCCAGCGGAAAGGTACGGGCATCGATGCCCCCGCGCGATTCGTCCGGAGCACGAAACGTGGGCAGCGGATCGAGCCCCTGCGCCGCCAACGCGCTCGAATAAAACTCGACCTTGCTGCTGGGCGTGGCAAACGGCAGTGAGCCCCCGGGCGCCACCCGAATCCGCTTCTTCTCCTCAAGCTCTGCCAGCGTCGTGTCCCGCCCTATCAACGCCTGCTCGATCAGGTCATCCACGCCGTCGAGAAAGCACGCTTCCGGGAACCCCATCCGCTGCGCCAACTGGCTAAACAGCCAGACATTCGACCTGGCCTCACCCAGCGGAGCAATCGCCTGCTCTGAGATCTGCAAAAAGTAGTGGCCGTACGCCCCCTGAAAGTCTTTGTGCTCCAGGAAGGTGGTCGCGGGCAGCACCACATCGGCGTAATCGGTGGTATCGGTCATAAACTGCTCGTGCACCACCGTGAACAGATCGCTGCGCATCATGCCGCGCACCACGGCGTTCTGGTTCGGAGCAATGGCCGCCGGGTTCGAGTTGTAGACGAACAGCGCCTTCACCGGCGGATCGTCGAGCTCGGTGAGGGCGTGCCCCAGCCGTGACATGTTGACCAGGCGCGCCGTCCGCTGCAGCGGGCTGGCCATCATCAGGTCGGGCCGCTCCAGGGCCGGGGAATTGAACGCAAACGCCCCGCTGGTCGAGAGCTGCAGCCCCCCACCCTGCAACCTCCAGGAGCCGATCAGCGCCGGCAGCATACACACTGCGCGCGCCGCCGCCCCGCCATTCTGCGAACGCTGGATCCCATAATTCAACCGGATGACCGCCGGCGCGGTAGTGGCGTATTCCCGCGCCAGGCGCACGATGTCCTCGGCAGCGATGCCCGTCAAACCCGCCACATGCTCCGCCGTATACGGCTGAACGTGGGCACACAGCTCCGCAAAGCCGACCGTGTGGGCCGCAACATACTCCCGGTCGTAGAGGCCTTCGGCGATGATCACGCGCATCAGGCCAAGGGCCAGAGCCGTATCCGTCCCCGGCTGGATCGGGATATGCCAATCGGCCACCCGGGCTGTACGGGTGCGATAGGGGTCGATCACCACCAGCTTGGCGCCCTTCCGGCGAGCCTCTTCGACAAAAGGCCACAGGTGCACATTGTTGCCGTGGATATTCGCCGCCCAGGCGATGATGTAGCGGGCATGGCGGAAGTCTTCCGGATCGGTGCCCAGCTTCTTTCCGTAGACTGAAACCAGGGCATCGCCCCCCGCCGTTGCGCAGATCGTTCGATCCAGCCGCGAGGCTCCCAGCCGATGAAAGAAGCGCCGATCCATGGAGCCATAGCCGAGCACCCCAATCGTCCCGGCATACGAGTACGGCAGAATCGATTCCGGTCCGTGCTCTGCGCTGATCGCGCTTAGCCGTTCCGCAATCAGGTCCAGCGCCTGGTCCCAGCTGATCCGTTCGAAAGCCTCTTCCTGTCCTTTGGCCGCCCCGGCTTTGCGCCGCATAGGGTAGAGCACCCGATCCGGCGAATAAACCCGATCCAGATACTTGGCAACCTTTCCGCAAAGAAACCCGTTCGTCACTGGATGCGAAGGGTCGCCCTGCACCCGAGTCGCCTTCCCCGCCGCATCGATCGTCACCAGAACCGCACAAGAGTCCGGACAATCGTGCGAACACACGCTATGAACCACTCTGGCCGAAGACATTCCCCATTGTAGCTACCTGCGCCTGTCGGCAAGCGTTTTCGGTCCAAACGACTGCAGCGATTGCCTGCGGCAAGCTATGGATGGAGTAAACGAAGAGAGCGCTGGGTCTTTCAACCCCGTCACTCAAACAAATGGAGGGGACCTGCTGTGTGCCCCTCCCATCAGCAATTGTTGAGGGCGAGCGTTACCCTACCCGTGCCATCCCCGCCCCTCAAACAAACTTGTCATCTCGACCGACAGCGGAGAGATCTGCGGTTTCTTTCTGCGCTATCGTCGATCCATGACAAAAGCACTTTTACTCGTCCTTGCCCTGACCCTGGTGTCCACTGCACCAGCCCAAACCGCGGACACCGCCATCCACCACCTGCTGGACCAGCAAACGCAGGACTGAAACCGAGGCGACGTAGCAGCCTTTATGCAAGGCTATGAAGACGCGTCCACCACAACCTTCGTAGGCGACACCGTCCAGTATGGCTACCAGACGATTCTTCACCGCTACCAGACCAAATACAAAAACCCGGCCGAGATGGGCAAGCTAACCTTCACCCACCTGGCGATCCGCACCCTGGATGCAAACTACGCAGTAGCCACTGGAAACTTCCATCTAGACCGAGACAAAGCAGGAGGAGGCAACGCCGACGGCATCTTCTCCCTGCTCTTCAAGAAAACTCCGCAAGGCTGGAAGATCATCCTTGATCACACCAACCGAACCAACTAAATCGAAAGAACGTCGCGTTCCTTATTACGGCACATCTCTTCCATGCGCCGGATCTCATCATCGGTCAGCTTCTGGATCTCCTCGAGCGACCGTTTCTCCTCATCCTCGGAGATCTTCTTGTCCTTAGCCGCCTTCTTGATCAGCTCATTGCCATCGCGGCGAATATTCCGCACCGCGGTGCGATGGTCTTCGAGCGTCTTGTTGAGGTGTTTCACCACTTCCTTGCGTCGTTCCTCGGTCATCGCCGGGATGGGAATGCGCACAATCTTCCCATCATTCTGCGGATTAAACCCCAGGTCAGACGCACGCAGAGCCTTCTCGATATCGCCCAAAATACTGGGATCCCACGGCTGGATCAGGATCAGGTTGGCATCCGGAGCCGTCACCTGCGCCACCTGATTCAGAGGCATATCGCTGCCGTAATAGGGAACCTTAACCTGGTCCAGCATATGCACCGAAGCCCGTCCGGTACGCGTCGAAGCCAGGTTGGCGCGAAAATCGTCAACCGCTTTTTCCATCCGCGTCTTCAGTTGTAGTTGGATTTCTTTGAGCGCCGGAATACTGCCCATTACCGAGACTGCCATCGTCATCTTCCCCAATCGATCAAAAAGTTCAAGTAAGAAGCGTTACCCCGGTGGACTGTGCCTGCTCCCGCGCATGGTAAGAAGAGCGCACCAGCGGCCCCGACTCCACGTGGCGAAATCCCATCCGCAAGGCCGCCTGGCGCATGGAAACGAACTCCTCCGGGGTGTAATACCGCGCCATCGGCAAGTGGTCTTTCGAAGGCCGCAGATACTGCCCAATCGTCAACACATCCGTCCCCACCGCCGCCAGGTCGCGGAACACCTGCAGCAGCTCGTCCATCTCTTCCCCCAGCCCCACCATCACGCCTGACTTGGTCGTCATGCCCGGGTCAACCACCTTGGCATACTCGAGCAAGCGCAGGGTCCGCTCGTAGCGGGCGCCCGAGCGCACCACGCGATACAACCGCGGCACCGACTCGGTGTTGTGGTTCAGCATTTCAGGCCTGGCCTCGACCACCATGCGGATGGCCTCTTCCTTACCCTGAAAGTCAGGAATCAGCACTTCCACCTGGCAACCCGGAGCCTGCCGCCGAATCTCCTCGATCACCATGGCGAAGGCGCGCGCGCCGCCGAGAATATCATCGTCGCGGTTCACGCTGGTGATCACCGCGTGCTTCAGGTCGAGCAGGGCGACTGCTTCGGCTACTCGCCGCGGCTCATCGAAGTCGATCGGATCGGGCCGCCCTTTCGGCACCGCGCAAAAACCGCATCGCCGCGTGCAGGCATTGCCCAGCATCATGAAAGTCGCCGTCCGCTGGTTCCAGCACTCACCGATGTTCGGGCAGTGGGCACTCTCGCACACGGTATGCAAATTGAGCGACCGGGCCAGGCTCTTCAGGTCGTGGTAATTCTCGCCCACCGGCGCCCGGGCCTTCAGCCATGCCGGCTTGGGCGCTGGCCGTCGCGGGCTGGGGTCGATCTGGACAAGGTCAATCACGCTGGTGCAATTGTAGCGGTTCGCTGCCCTCCTAGCGAAGCCGCTCCACCACCTCGGGTCGCACCAGGTAAAGAAAAAAGACCAGGTTGATCACCGCCATCACCACCCACTGCACCTGGTGAAAGCGGAACAAGCTGTAGCACCCGAAGCACATCGAAAGAAACGCTGCGCCCAGGCTCAGCGCCCATCCCCAACGGCGTAGCCGCATCAAACCCAGCCCTGCCACGGCAAACACGCTGCATAAGATCAGGATGCCCACCCGAGCCCCGCCCGGTGGATAGTGGCCGGTCAGCACTCCGGCCACCCCCAGCAGCGCCAGCCCCAGCATCCATAGCGAGATCGCGGCCATTCCCGGCAGCGGCAACTTGGCGGAGGTCTCGGTCATAGGGTGTGCAGGTACGCCATTAAATCATCGAACTCCTGCTGCGTCAGTGTATTGCCCAAAGCCGGCATCATGCCCCTCCCGTGCAAAATTACCGCCGTGACCCGGGCGTCTTTCGCCGCCGCCCCGCTCGGCAGGTAAGGCTTGCGAAACAAGCCCTCCAGTCCGGGCCCATTCAGGCCTTTCTCTGTGTTCGCATAGTGGCATGCCGAACATCGGCTCACAAAGACGCTCTGCCCGGCAGCCTCGTGCGGCGTGAGCTCGGCCATCGGCTTCGGCGGCGCCAGCTGGTGGCATCCCACTGCGGTCACCAGGCCGGCAGCCAAAACCAGCAGTTTGTTCTTCAATTCGACCCCGCGATGGCGGCCACGATCTTATCCATCGCCGTTCGATCTGCCGGCGCTGATGGATTGTGGTCGGTGCACAGAATGGAGAAAGCAACTGTCTGGCCGCTGGCCGTCACCACGTACCCGCTCAAAGCGCGTGCTTCCCCCAGCGTGCCCGTCTTGGCAAATACTTTGCCGTTGAGCAACGGCTGTTTGAAACGGGCGGAAAGAGAGCCATCCACGCCGCCCACCGGCAAAGAACTGCGAAAAGCTTCGCCCCAGCTCTGCCGGGCCGCATAGGTGAGAAGGGTCGTGAACGCCCGTGGCGTCACCAGGTCCTGTAGAGAAAGCCCGCAGCCGTCGTACAACACAAAATCTCCCGGAGCAACCCCGGCGGAAATAAGAAACTGGCGCACCACCCGCGTCCCTTCCAGCAACGATCCATCCGAGCTTTCCAGTTTCCCCAGTGTCCGCAATGTGATCTCCGCGTGCAAATTCTGGCTCACTTTGTTGGTCACCACCAGATCATCGCCCAATGGCGGCGACACATGCGTAGCCAGCAGCGTCTGCCCCGCAAGCGGAGCCTGCACGGTCTCAGCCAAAACCGGATGAAGCGCCAGCGGCTGCGCCTGCCCGGAGAGAAAATCACTGCTGTCGCTGGACAGGCGATGCTGCGCCCGGGCCACCCCGCTCACCTGGACACCCCGTGCCAACAACATTGCCCGTAGCGACCTGGCCGCATATTCAGCCGGATCTTCGATCGCCAGCGCCGTATGCAGGCCTGCTTGACCAATGGGGGTTCGGCCGAAAATCCTTACCGTCAACCCACCTGGCGCCCGCTCAACGCCCGGCCTGCCCGGGTCGCCCGCCGGACTGGTCACCAGCGAATTGTCGAGGGTATAGTAAGCGGTCGACGGCAGCCACGAAGCCCCCGCCGTCTCTCCCACCTGGGCCGCCGGCACCGCATTCAGGTAGACCTCATTGTCGTTCACGCTCAGGGCTGAGACCGGCGCCCCGTAGCCCCACTGCAGATCGTCCCAGCTCCACCCGCTGCCGTAGCGCTCGTAAACAAACCAGGTATCGTCGCCCACAATATCGCCGGCCACCGAGTGCACGCCGCGCTGCACGATCTGGTCCGCCATATCCTCGAGCGCGGCCAACGGCGAGCCCGTGCGTTCCGTCTTGATCCCAAACGGCATCGTGCGCGCCGACATGTTGGCGTCGCCCACCCCCAAGATCGTGAGGTTGCCCCGGATCTCACCCCCACGGCCAACCGCTGCACTGCTGGCGACCTGGGTCGTGAACGTGAGCCCGCTCGGCAGCAGGGCGTAGGCTGCCGCCGTGGTCAGCAGCTTGGCATTCGACGCCGGGTTGAAGTATTGGTTCGCATTGAGCGAGTAAATCAGATTGCCACTCAGGGCAACCACCGAAATGCCCCAATGCGCCTGGCTTACCCCAGGATCGGCAAGAATGCGGCCGACCGCTACCGGCAGCGGTAGTTTATGGGCTGCATGATGTTTGGCCGAGGCAGAAAGCACGGCGCCAAGCAGGATCAGGCTGAGCATGTCTCTGCGCGGAGTGTACCGCAACTAGAATCAAAGCGATGCCCTTCGCGCCACGCACCCGCTACGACTGGAAGCTGCGAACGCAATCCCTCGCTCTGGGTCGAGCGACCCGGGTGATGGGGATTCTCAACGTGACGCCCGACTCTTTTTCCGACGGGGGCGCCTTTCTCGCGCCTGCCCAGGCCATCGAGGCCGCTCTGGCGATGTTCGACGGCGGAGCTGACATCGTCGATATCGGCGGCGAGTCCACCCGGCCAGGAAAACACGCTGCGGTAGAGACTCAGCAGGAGATCGACCGGGTCCTTCCGGTATTGCAGGGCATATTAAGGCACCGGCCAGAATCGATTCTCTCCATCGACACCTATAAGGCCGCGACGGCTGCGGCAGCCCTGCGGGCCGGAGCACAAATCGTGAATGATGTAAGCGGGTTTCAATGGGACAGCGCCATGGCCGCCACCTGTGCCCAGGCCAACTGCGGTGTGGTCCTGATGCACACCCGCGGCCGTCCACAAGACTGGCACGCCCTGCCCGCGATGAAACCAGGCCAGGTCAAAGTCGAATTAGGTGATCGTCTGGACCAGGCCATGCAGGCGGGCGTGGAACGAGATCATATCGTTCTGGATCCAGGCTTCGGATTTGGCAAGGCATTCGAACAGAACTACCAGCTCCTGGCGCGACTGGAAGACTTGAGCGACCTGGGACGGCCCCTGTTAGCGGGCGTTTCCCGCAAAGGCTTCCTGGGCAGAACCCTCGCTCCCCTTTTCAACGGAATCGACGCCCCGGTTGACCGCCGCGAAACCGCCTCGCTGGCTGCCGCAACCGCTGCAATCCTGGCCGGAGCGCACCTGGTGAGGGTCCACAACGTCCGTCCGGCTCGGGAAGCCGCCGCCATCGCCGACGCCCTTCTGGCCGCAAGCTCTGCCACACTTCTGCCTTAAATCCGCAACCGTTGCCTTTCTGCTCTGAATCCACACAATGACGAGTGGGCAGATTCAGCTCGTTTTTTGCGAGATGTGGGGGCGACCGTTGACCTGCTTTTCACTCAGCCCCCAAACAAACTTGTCATCCCGACCGGAGCGCAGCGCAGTGGAGCGACCTGCTTTGTCTCCATCCCATTACAAGTCTGAGGGCGACCGTAACCCTCCCCTTTGTCATCCGGAGTGGCTGACTGGCCTGTCGGCAAGTTAAGGGAGGAATGAACGCGGAGAGCGCTTGCTTTTAAACCCGTCCCCCCAAACAAATTTGTCATCCCGACCGGAGCGTAGCGAAGCGGAGGGATCTGCGGTGCGCCTTTCCCCCAAACCAAGGCCCCACGAGTGAGCTCGCAAATCCAGCCCAGCCGTTTCTTCCTGGCAGCGCAGTAGTGCCCCCCAACCCTAATGTTTCTCCTCAGAAATCCGGCTGGCTTCAAAACTCACAATCCGCCACTGTCCCTCGCGATTGCTATAAACCCGGGTATACCGATACCGCCCACTAATATCGCGATCGCCGTTCTTCCCCACCAGCTCGGCCCGGGAGGTGACCACCGCCGTATCCCCATAAATCCGAACCTTGATGTCGCTCAAGTCGAGCTGGCTAATATGCAGCGTCCCGCTCCGCCGTCGGCTCAGCTCATCCGCCTTGGTTTCCAGCGTGCCATTCGCGCTGATCCCGAGATAATCGTCCGCCAGCAAGCGATCGACCTCGGTCACACTATTATTCAGCTGCGCCTGACGCCAGTCCAGCTCCAGCGCCTCGATCTCTTTGTGGGCGCTATCGTGGTGAGGAAAACCCGCGTGTGCCGGGGTAGCCAACCCGGAAAACAAAATAAGTAAGAGGGACAGTCTGCCGACCGTGGGAAACAGCCAACGATGCTCGGAGAGAGCGTACATAAGCGTACCGGATGGTAGTCCGCGTCCGAATAACCAGTCAAAATGGAAACTTCAGAGTGACAGTTTTCGCGGTTGAACGCAATGCCCCGGGACCTGGACGGCAAACCTCTGGAGGAGAAAGCATCCCACCCTGTCGACTGACATGCAGTGCCGCCGTCGCCCCCGCCGGACCACCCCTAAATCACCGCCGTCAAATTTTCCATTTGCCGCTCGCGCATCAGCTGATACAACCCGCCCACGGCAAACTTCTTGAAGTGCGGGGTCGTCCGGTGAAACTCGGCCGCCGCCCGGTCACGATACTGCTCGTAGATCACGACCACGTTCGGGTCGTCCTCGACCGTGTGGGGAACATAGCTCACACACCCCGGCTCCTCGCGGGACGCGACCGCCAGTTGGCGCAGAATATCGCCCACGTTCTCACGGTCCTCTGGGGCGAAACGCATACGTACCAGGAAGCTGACCATTGTGCCTCTAATCTATCTTCTTTATGTTCATCGCGAATGCATCCAGTCCAGCGCCTCAGAGAACCCCGGCAGAATCATGGTCTGCTCCCGGTCGGGTCCCGTCGATACCATGCCAATGCGTGCCCCTGACTCAGCTTCCAGGAAACGAAGGTACTTCTGTGCCGCCTGCGGCAGCTGATCAAACGTCGTGATGCCTTCGGTCGATGACTGCCAGCCCTCCAGCTTGGTGTAAATCGGTTCAATCGCCTCGAACCCACTCACATCCGCCGGTATGGTATCGCAGCTCTTTCCGTCGATGCGATAGCCGGTACAAATTGGAATCTCGGCGAAAGTATCGAGCACATCCAGCTTGGTCACCACCAGCCACTCCGTGCCATTGATCTCGCTCGAGTAGCGCAGCAACGGGAGGTCCAGCCATCCGCAGCGGCGGGGCCGGCCGGTAACCGCGCCGTATTCCTGCCCCCGGGCACGCAGCACATCGCTGGTCTCGCCCTCGATCTCGGTGGGAAACGGACCTTCGCCCACCCGCGTGACATACGCTTTGGTCACCCCCACCACGGTCCCGATCGCAGTTGGGCCCACCCCGGTGCCGATCACCGCACCGCCGGCGGTTGCCGAGGACGAGGTAACAAACGGGTAAGTGCCATGATCGATGTCCAGCATCGTGCCCTGGGCGCCCTCAAACATCACGCTTTGCCCCTCGCGAATGGCGCTGTTCAGCAGCGCCGCTGTATCCGTCACAAACGGCCGGATGCGCTCCGCGGCCTCCGCATATTCGTCGTACATCTTGATCGGGTCCAGCGGGTCGGTGCCAAACAGCGCGTGAGCGATCGCGTTCTTCTCATTGCAGGCGTTTTCGATATGCGTCTTCAGCAAGCTGCGATTCAGCAGGTCAATCACCCGCAGGCCGCTGCGATGCATCTTGTCTTCGTACGCGGGACCGATGCCCCGGCTGGTGGTCCCGATCTTCTGCCGTCCGGGTGCATTCTCCGATGCCAGCTCGATCATCCGGTGGTAGGGCAGAATCACCTGCGCCCGGTTAGAGACAAAAAGCTGCTCATCCACGTTGACGCCCAGGTCACGAAGCTTGCCGATCTCCTTCAAAAAGGCCAGCGGATCGAGCACCACGCCATTGCCGATGACCGCCCGGCAGTCCGGCCGCAGCACCCCGCAAGGCACCAGTTGCAGAACGAACTTCTGCCCCCGGATGATCACCGTATGCCCGGCATTATGGCCACCTGCATATCTCGCCACCACCGCAAACCGGTCGGAAAGAACGTCGACGATCTTTCCCTTGCCCTCATCGCCCCATTGGGCGCCCACCACTACTGCCGTCTTAGCTCGCATGCACTCCAATCAAGAGGTCCGCACTCTTCCCTGCCGGGTATGGCCACTCGAAAAACATCAACAAACCTGAATAGGGGAATGGGTGGTAAGTTGCCGGCAAGCCTTGCGCGCACGGCGCAGCCCTGTCCAACTCCAGATCATATAACGGGGAACGGCGCCGGCCAAGCTTCCCCAGCCGGTCGTCCCAGCCGGTCGTCCTTGATGCGCTCTGCGACAATAAGAACCAAGTCATGCCCGAACTACCCGAAGTCGAAACCATCGCCCGCGGAGTCGATGAACGCATCCGCGGCGACCGCATCGAGAATACCTGGTTCAGCGGCAAGCCCGAGCCCTTCAAGACGCCCGCGCCGATCATGGCAACCGAGCTCGCTGGCCGCCGCATCGAGCGCGTCTACCGGGTCGGTAAGCATATTGTCTTCGATCTGGCGGAGACTCCCTTGCAATGGATCGTCCACCTGGGCATGACCGGCCGTCTGCTGGTCGCCGATCCTGAGACGCCGATCCCCGCCCACACCCATGGCATCCTGCACCTGGCTTCCGGCCGCGAACTTCGTTTTGTAGACCCAAGACGCTTCGGGCGCATGGAACTCCACGGCATCTCCACGAAGAAATCTGTGCCGAAGCCCTTTGCCGGCACTGGCCGCGAGCCGCTGACCATTACGTCCGACGACTTTGCCGCCCTCTTTCGTCATCGCCGCACGCCCATCAAGGCAGCTCTGCTCAACCAAAAACTGTTGCATGGCGTGGGCAACATCTATGCCGACGAGAGTCTTTTTCGAGCCGGTATTCGGCCCCGCCGCATGGCTGGTCGTCTCCAACGAACCGAGCTCGACCGTCTGCACACCAGCTTGCAAACCGTTCTCTCGGAAGCAATCTCGCTCGGCGGCTCTTCCGTTTCGGATTACGTCGATGCAGCCGGCGTCAAGGGCTTTTTCCAACTGGAGCACCGCGTATACCTCCGCACCGGCCAACCCTGCCTGGTCTGTGCCACGCCGATCCGCCGCATCCTCCTCGCCGGCCGCGGTACCCACTATTGCCCCAACTGCCAACACTGATCCGCAATTGCAGTGCGCCCCGTCCCTCAAGCAAATTTGTCATCCCGAGGGGCCGACTTGCCTGGCGCCGAGTCAAGGGAGGAATGAACCAGGAGAGCGTTTGCTTTTAACCCCGTCCCTCAAACAAATTTGTCATCGTGTCCCCCAAACAAATTTGTCATCCCGAGGAGCCGACTTGCCTGGCGGCAAGTTAAGGGAGGAATGAACGGGGAGAGCGCTTGCTTTTAAGCCGTCCCTCAAGCAAATCTTTAAGCCCGTCCCCCAAACAAATTTGTCATCCCGACCGTAGCGTACCCGAATTCCTGTTTCGCCATGTCAGAGAGATCCACGTGTGCGGCTTTCATTAAGGAAAGCCGCATGAAGTTTGCCAGCGCCACCAACCTCGACAGGAATTCGGGGGAGCGAAGTGGAGGGATCTGCTGTGCGCCTTTCCCTCAAACCAAGGCCCCACGAGTGAGCTCACAAATCCAGCCCCAGCCATTTTGTTCATTAGGAGCGAAGCGGAGGGATCTGCGGTGCGCCTTTCCCCCAAACCAAGGCCCCACAAGTGAGCTCGCAAGCCCGGCCCAGCCCAATTTCTATGAAAACCTGAAGTATTCCCCATCCTGCCCTTCCAAAAATCGGAATTCCTCAATCCCACCCATCCCGTAACTAACTGATTAAAAACGACATCCCAAACGGCATCCCAACTGCAACAAGGTACTGCAGCCAGGGACGCACAGCGCTCGCAGAGAAATCGCGAGTCCAGCGCCTTAGATCCGGCAAGCAGAGCCAGGTTCTACCGGAACCAGCCGCAACCGGAGCTTGATCCATCCCGCAGACCTGCTCTGACGGGACACTTTTTGGGAGGCCAGTGACTGGCCATTGAGAATGCCACCGCAAGGTGGTTTTCTCGTTTTTGTACCCAGCATCCCCCAACCGTAACCGTCTCATTCTGACTTCTGGAACTTTCCCGTCCGTTAGCACTTGCTCTTGGGCGGACTATCTGTGTATTATCGGTTTTGCCTATCGAGCGGCTGAAGCCAGATCTCATACGTGAGTCAGGCTCGCCGCAATTCTCGAGAGTCAATAGGGTTTTTCTGCCGCGTTCGCGTCTGCTGGCCCAAAGAGTGATGTTCGTCGCTGGGGCCTAACAATAGCGGTACAGACCAACACCAGTAGTTTGTTTGAGAGATCGAACCTAGGTTCCACCCCAAACCGTATCTTTGGAAACTTTCCTTTTGAATGCGCGGGACGTGGTCGCTGGCCACCAACCAAGTGGAAACATGATTTGCAGCCGATCTCTGCCTCTCCCTGTCCGGGAGGGGTCGCACCTGAATAAGCTGCAGGAACTGCCAACGCACCGGGATGTGCATGCATGACAACAGAGCAAAACCAACCACTGGCTCAGCCATCAAATCAGGCTCAGCCTGCAGGGCAGAGTGAAGGGCAAGGGCATCGTCGCCGGCGCCGCAGACGTAAGGGATACTCCAACAACCAGGCAAAAGGCCAAGCCAACGCCGAGCCTGGGAATGGCGCAGGTTCCACTCCCAACCATCAACCCAAAAAGGCCGCCAAATCCAAGTCTTCCGGCCAGGGCCGCTTTGCCCCCAGAAATGGCAATGGCAGCAACGGCAGCGCCCACGGTGCCATGAACAATGGCGCCGGCGGGGCCAACGGCTCCAATGGCGCCAACGGTGGACGGCGCAAAGGCAAGCAGCGCCGCCAGCAGGTGTTCGTCGGCCCCATGGACCACAGCTATCGCGTGGTGAATGGCAACACCGCCGACGCTCCGCATTCCATGATCGAATTCCGGGGTAACGGCCAAAACGGGCACTACGTCGATCTCTCGCCCAAAGAAACAGTAGCCGCTCCGGTTCGTGAAGACGCGCCCACCCGCATCTATTGCTTCATTGAAGATCTGTTCTTTCTGGCCAAGATCCAGGAAGCGGCGCGCAAGCTCGGGGTCAAGGTAGCCTTCGTCAAAGCTGACAAGGATATCGTGTCCCGCCTGGCCGATGTCCCCGAGGGAAGCCGTCCTTCACTGATCGTCTTTGATCTGAATAATGTCGGCGCCAAGCCCCTGACCCTGATTCCACGCCTCAAGAGCAAGATGAAGCGCGGCACTTCCGTGATCGGCTTTCTCTCTCATTTGCAGGGTGATCTCAAGGCGAAGGCCATGGAAGCCGGCTGCGATATGGTGATGCCACGTTCAGCCTTCTCGCAAAACCTGCCCAATCTGCTCCGCCGTCACGGCCTCGAGGCCGAACTGGAAGCCGCCGAAGCCTAGTTTCCTGTCGGGCCCTACCGGTTGAACAGGAATTGATTTTTATCGGACTCGCTATCGGCGTGATCGCGTCCCTCGCCGCAGCCCATCTCCTGCAGCGCCTGGTCTTCGGCATCGCCCCGCGTAGCCCGTTCGCACTGGCAGCGATGTGTGGGCTTCTGCTCTTGACCGGATTGTTTGCCGCCTGGTGGCCGGCCAGACGCGCCGCCGCCACCGAACCAATGCAGGCCTTGCGGGCGGAGTAACCCTTCTATCCCGGAGGCCACCCCATGGGCCGTCCGCCCAGTAGATGCACGTGCAGGTGGTCGACCGTCTGGCCGCCATCCTCCCCGGTATTGATCACGGTGCGGAAACCGTTCGTCAGCCCCTCGCTCTGAGCAATGCGGCCTGCCGTCAAGTGCAGATATCCCAGCAACCCCTGGTCTTCCCCCCCGGCTTCCGCCAGCGATCCAATATGTTTCCGCGGAACAACCAGGATGTGCGTAGGCGCCTGAGGATTGATGTCTCTGAACGCGTACGTCAGTTCATCCTCAAACACCTTCTTCGAAACAATCTCGCCGGCAATGATTTTGCAAAATAAACAGGCCACGTGCACCACCTACTTGCTGAAGTACCGCGGCCGCCCGCCAGGCCGCCACGGGTCATAGTGTACGGCGAACGCCTCGCGCTCTGCGATCGGCGGATGCGTATAGGTCCAGAAAACAACCAGCGGCGAAGGGTACGGATATTCGAGCGACTGCTCCCCCAACCGCTGGAACGACTCGGCGTTCACTTTTTGCGGGTCGCTTACGATGCCATGAACCACTTCCTGTCCAAACACGTCGGCCTGGTGTTCCTGCGCCCGGCTGATGCCGTTGGCGATCGGCTCGGCCAAGAATGAGAGCACTGCCAGTCCCAGCAATAGCACACCTGCGGCCGCCCAGTCTTCAAGCGATGCGATCTGCCATCGTGCTCCATACCGGGCGATCAGCCAGCGCACCAGGTGCGAGCCGATCCACAAAAAAAACAACGACAGCACCGCTCCGATGGCCAGTCCTCGTTCGATGTGATGCAGCACATAGTGGCCGAGCTCATGCCCGAACACCAGCAGAACTTCATCCTGCGGCGAGCTCTTGATGGTCGTGTCCCACACCACAACGCGCCGCGACGAACCAAATCCTGTAACGTATGCATTCGAGGATGTGTATTTCTCGCTCGCCTTCATCAGGAACATGCGCGAAGGCGGAATCTTCATGCTTGTCTTGGCAACCACTCGTTCCAGTTGCTGCACCAGCTCAGGGTGACTCTGCGCCAGCGGCTCAAAATGATTGAACATCGGATCGACGACCAGGGGAAGCACGAAGACGAACAGGACTTGCATCGGCAGCGACAAAATCCACAGCCACAGCCACCATCGCCGCGAACCTCGAATGAGCCCGAAGACCACCGACAGAACCACCGTTCCCGTGACCAGGTCCAGCAACACTGCTTTGCCCCAATCCAGAAACCAACTCCCCCAGCCCTGGATCGACTGACCATAGCTGAGCGAAATGTGGTGGCCGAGGAGGGCGAGTGGTAAATGTAACAACGAAAGCAACAGAAGAAACAGCGGAGCAAAGCAAAACCCCTGCAGCCACGGCTTGTACGTAACCGAATTTGCCCACGCCCCCAACCGCGCGGCCCATCGCCAACCCAGCACAGCGACCAGGACAACGACGCTCCAAACCGTCCCCCCAAAATCGAGCCCTGTGCGCCAGTAATAGAGCGACCGTGCGCGCGCCAACTCACCAGCAGGCAGCGTGTACTGCAGCTCGGTAGGCCACGCCAGGTGTGTGCTTAGCATAAGCATCACAAATATCTTCCCCGCGACTCACTACTTGCACAAGTCTGTCATCCCGCCTGCCCCGGCGTGCCGTGGGAGCAGCCGGCTTGCCCGTCGGCAAGTCAAGGATGGAATGAACGAGCGAAGCGATCTGCCTTTTGGCCTCGCCCCTCAAGCAAATTTGTCATCGTGTCCCTTCAGCAAATTTGTCATCGTGTCCCCCAAACAAATTTGTCATCGTGTCCCGCAAGCAAATTTGTCATCGTGTCCCCCAAACAAATTTGTCATCGTGTCCCGCAAGCAAATTTGTCATCGTGTCCCGCACGCAAATTTGTCATCGTGTCCCCCAAACAAAATTGTCATCGTGTCCCGCAAGCAAATTTGTCATCGTGTCCCCCAAACAAAATTGTCATCGTGTCCCCCAAACAAAATTGTCATCCCGACCGTAGCGTACCCGAATTCCTGTTTCGCCATGTCAGACAGATCCACGTGTGCGGCTTTCATTAAGGAAAGCCGCATGAAGTTCGCCAGCGCCATCAACTTCGACAGGAATTCGGGGGAGCGAAGTGGAGGGATCTGCGGTGCGCCTTTCCCCCAAACCAAGGCCACACGAGTGAGCTCGCAAATCCAGGCCCAGCCATTTTGTTCATTAGAGTGGAGCGTAAGCATAGCCGAGCGATCTGCGGTGCGCCCCTCCCTCAAACAAAAGCCCCACGAGCGAGCTCGCAAATCAAGTGGAGGGCCCCGCTGTTCCCCCACCTTCCACCATCAATCCAAGCGAACCAAATAAGCCTCGCCTTCCTTCGGCTCCAGCCCACCAGCAATCTCCACCGCGCGCCTCTTATCATCGGCCTGCGGACGAATCCGCACCCAGTGCCCCGTGGGCCCCGTAAACTCGATCACATTCGCCGTGTGATACTTCCGCGTCAGCTGATCGCGCAGCTTATACGCCTCTTTCTCACTCTTGAAAGCGCCGATCTGCACGCACCAACGCCCACCAACGTCCAACCGGAACGGAGCAGAAAATACTTCAATCCGCACCCGCGCCACGCCTGGCCGCCACACCCCGATCGCCTTCGCGGACCCCAGCGAAAGATCGAGCATCCGGTCATGCACAAACGGACCGCGATCCGTAACCCGCACAATGGCAGACTGCCCGGTAGCCAGATTCGTCACCTTGATCAACGAATTCATCGGCAGTGTGCGGTGGGCGGCCGTCAGCGCATCCTTATCGAAAATTTCGCCATTGGCGCCCCGCCTCTTGTCGTAAGGAGGTCCATACCAGCTAGCCAGACCTTCCTCGCTATAAATCGCCGCGTGCGTGCTGACAAAGTCCGCATCTGCCCGGCTGTCCGCCACCGTAGCCGCCGGCGTCGTCGGCTCAGACGCAATGGGCACAGCAGCTGAAGCTGAAGCAGGCCCCGCAGGCGCAGGAGCAGCCTGCAGCGGAGGAGGCGGCGCAACCGCCACCCGCGGAGCTTTATGCCGGCATCCCGCGCACCCCAACAATACGCAGCTGATCAAAATCAGCCGCCGTGATCGGCGCGGCACGCTAGCGCGCTCCGCTGCCGGTACCATCGTCAAATTGCTCAGCTAATTTCCGCAGCTGTTCCGCAGCCGCCCGCAGCGCCTGCGACGATCCTTGACGCAGTTGCGGCACCACCTGGTCATTCAGGTGGGCAATCAACTTTTTGAGTTCTTCCTCCACCCGCGGCATTGCCTGGTTGAACTGTGCGTCCACTCGCTTACCAAAGTCTTCAAAACGACTGCCTCGTTGGTCCATTGTCCTTCACCCCTGCATCTCACCTTGCACGTAGACTACCGCACGCAAATCCCGAAGTGCCCGAACCCTCTTGTCGCATAGACTGGAACTACGATGAATCGAAAAGACGAAAGGGCTGCCTTGCGCCATTCCGTGCCACTGTATCGCCTTGTTTTCATCTCGTTAGCGTTGTCCTGGTGCGGCGTTGCGCGGGCGCAGGCGATCGCTGCGTCCCCCGCAATCGTCGCTGAAGCAGTGCTCGTGGATGCACCCCAGCCCCAACCTCCGGTGGCGTCGCCAGATACGGCGCCGCAACAGATGCTCGTTCCTCCCCTCCCGCCGGCACGCAGATATGCCGAGAGCATTGAGCCTGGCCAGACGGCCCAGCCTTTCACCGCGACCGAGAAACTCATTTTTTCCCTCACCTTGGTGGCTCGGCCCATTACTTTGTTGCCTGCGCTCTACTCTGCCAGCTATGAGCAGCTTTTCAACACCGACCCCAAGTACGGTCACGATGCCGGCGCCTTCGGAGAGAAGTTCGGGGCCGCCATGCTGCGTACCACCAGTGTCCGCGTCCTCTCCAATGGAGTCTTTGCCGCCGCTTTCCATCAGGACCCACGCTACTACCGGATTGCCCACGGCAGTATCCTGCATCGCGGCCTTCTCTCCGCCCGGCAGGCCATCATTCGCCGCGGAGATGATGGCTCCGACCAGTTCAATTATTCCGGGATTACCGGTCGCGCGGTCGCAGCTGCCCTCATCACCACCTACTATCCTGAACCCAGCGTTACCGGTAAAAACGTCGGGCTCACCTTTGTGACCTCGATCGCCACCGACGCCGGGGGCAACCTGGTCGTGGAATTTCTTCCCAATATCATTCGCAAATTCCCCATCATGCAAAAACTCCGCATCGAGTAACCCCAGGCTGCCGTTCGCGCTCTCAGCTATCGTAGGAACTGAGAGAAATGACCAAACGCGTCCTTGGCGGAGCTCTCCTGCTAGCGGCCCTTTGTCTGGGGCGCCAGCCTCTCTGTGGCCAACAGCAGCAGACACCGCCAGACACCCTGCCCGAGGCGCCCCAGCCCGTGCCGGCCGCCCCCAGCAGCCGGTCGGTCGAGGGCGTTCTTGGCCAGGGGCACAGGAGCAACAGCCGTCCCGGCTTTCCCCCGGTTAGCCCGCCCGCTCCCGGAATGATGCCTGTGCCCCCGGCCAGCCGCCCCAATATCTTCGGCAAACCCTCGCAATGCCTGCCCGATTCCTCAAGTCCAGCTGAGACCATGATGAGCTGCGACCCCACGGTGCCCATGTTCGCCCGCTTTCTTGACTCCGCCACCCCGCTGCCTCTCACCCCCAAACAGAAGTTCATTCTGGCGGCCAGGAATGTCAGCGACCCTTTCAATCTGCTCACCATCACCGCCGTCTCGGCGATCAGCGTTGCCAGCAATGCCAACAGCCACTACGGCCCGGGCTTCCACGGTTTCGCCAAAAATGCCGGCGTATCGCTCTCTCAGGACATGACCGGCGAATTTTTCGGAACCTTCCTTATCCCCTCCCTGGCTCATCAGGACCCGCACTACCACCGCATGCCCAATCTCTCCGTCCGCAGGCGCATTCTGCATGTGATCGACGAAGTCGTCATTGCCCAAAGTGATGACGGCACCCCCATGTTCAACTACGCCACCGTCTTCGGCACCATCGCCACCAACGCTCTCGGCAACCTCTACGTTCCCGGCCGCAATCACAGCTTTGGCGCCAGCATCGCCCGCATTTCCACCTCGCTGGCCACCGATCCCATCGGCAACGCAATCACTGAGTTCGTTCCCGATCTGGCGCGGCGCGTCAACTTCCAGGTAGTCATCGTGCAAAGGCTCATCAACCGCGTAGCCATCGCGGAAGGCGCCCCGCCCCAATAATGGCTAAGCCAACCCATTCCTCATAGCCGCGCCCGCCATCGCGGAAGGCGCCCCGCCCCAATAATGGCTAAGCCAACCCATTCCTCATAGCCGCGCTCGCCATCGCGGAAGGCGCCCCTCCCCAATAGCAACGAAAAAAGTCCCGTCAGGGACGGCTGAAACTAGCCCAGGATGAAATCCTGGGTAGGACCCCCAAACCCGACCAGTCCCGTCAGGGACGGCTGAAGTGGGAAGGACGGAGTCCTGTGTGCCCTCAGCGGTTCTCGACCCCCCAATAGTGGCAAGCCAGGCATCCGGTTAGTTACCGTGGTGCTATCCGGCGAAGCCGTTCAAATCAACCATTTGCCGTCCGCCTCCGGTTTCACGCAGTTCAGCGCGACTCATTTCAGTCTGCGCAGGGAACCCCGTACTCTAAGTTGGGCAAGGCTATCTCGTGCCGGTAGTGCACAGCATTGCAAAGATTGAATCAAGAATCAGGAGACTCTTATGTCGAAAGCCGTCAAATATGCAGAGAGAGCGGTAACGATCGCGGCGCAAGGCGCATGGTTCGTGTTTGAACGTGTCAACCGAATCAGCCCTAACGCTTCCTTCACGCCAAAGTGGTCCGATAAGCCGCTGTTGAAGTCCTATCAGAAGGAAAAGCCGCCCCTCGGTTGGCCCCGGACGACGGATTCCCTCTGCCCCAAGTGCGTCCCCGAGATTCGCCAGCAGATCATCGATGGCAAGCTACCCCACGAGATCCTGCTCAACGAAAAGGTCGGCGAGATCAAGGCCCAGATCATCGAGCGCGACGGCAAGATCCTCATGGTCAAAGATTGCCCCACGCACGGCCACTTTGAAGACGTGATGTCCATCGACCCCGCCTTCTTCAAGCATCTGGAAGAGGTTTTCCCCGGTCGCGACATCCAGGCTCATAACGATGAGAAGCTGCACAACCACGGCACCTCGACCGTGACCCACGGCCGCGGCTCGGTGCTGACCATCGATCTCACCAATCGTTGCAACATGATGTGCGACCCCTGCTTCATGGACGCCAACCAGGTCGGCTTCGTCCATGAACTCACCTGGGACGAGATCAAGACCATGCTCGACAACGCGGTCAGCATCAAGCCGCGCCGTCAGATGTCGGTCCAGTTCTCCGGTGGCGAGCCCACCCTGTCGCCCTACTTCCTTGACGCGGTCGCCTATGCCCGCAAGGTCGGTTACGAGTCGGTTCAGGCCGCCACCAACGGCATTGAATTCGCCAAGAGCAAAGAGCTCTGCCGCGCCGCCGCCGAGGCTGGCCTCCGCTACGCTTACCTGCAGTTCGACGGCATCGGCAACGCCGCCAACTCCCACCGCAAGGTCGGCAACCTGTTCGACGTAAAGCTGCAGGCCATTCACAACCTGCATGAAGCCGGCGTGGACATCGTGCCCGTCACCACCATCATCAACGGCATCAACAACGAGCAGATTGGTCACATCATCCAGTTCGCGCTCGACAATCCCAAGACCATCAACTTCCTCAGCTTCCAGCCCGTGTCTTTCACTGGCCGCGACGAAGCCGTCAGCGACGAGCGCCGCATCGCCCAGCGTTACACGCTGAGCCACATGGCGCACGATGTAAAAAACCAGACCGGCCTGGGCGAGCCCACCCGCGACTGGTTCCCCATCAGCTTCATGAGCACCTTCTCTGACTTTGCCGATCTGGTCCACGGACCCGACCGCGAGTGGGGTCAGATCTCCTGCGGATGCCACCCCAACTGCGGCATCGGCATGGCGGTCATGATCGACAAAGAAACCAAGGAAGCCGTGCCCGTCACCGCATTCCTGAATGCGGACCGCCTGGCCAAGGACATTGCCAAGCTCAACGACGCAGCCCGCGGCAAGTCGCTTTCCCTGCTCGGCATCACCCTGGCGCTGCTCCGTAATTACAACCCAGTAAAAGCGCCGACCCACATGCGCATCATGGATCTGCTGAAGAAGTTCGACAAGTTCTCCGGCTCCACCAAGCGCAACTACGGTTCGGTGAAGGCCAACAGAACCATGGCCGACATTCAACAGCGTCGTGCCGATCGTTGGAACTTCCTCTTCATCGCCGGCATGTGGTTCCAGGATCTGTTCAACTACGACTTCCGTCGCACCGAGCAGTGCATCATCCCTTACGCCACCCAGGAAGGCGAAATCTCCTTCTGCGCTTACAACACCGGCGTCGGCTGGCGCAACATCATCGAGAAGATGCACATGACCTCCACCCTCACCAAGTGGTATGAGGAGCACGGCCGCCACGAAATCTTTGCCGGCGGCAAGAAGGTCGGCATGGGCGACGCACAGCACACGCTCCTGTTGAACAACGAGCACGTGATGGCCTCCGCTAATGACACGCTCGACAAACTGGGCATTGCCAAAAATTCGCGCGAAGAGAAATTGAAAGCACGCGACGCGAAAATCAAGGCGGATGCCGAAAGCGCCAAGATGGCGCGGCTGTATCGCGAGCATGTTCTGGGTGAGAAGCCGATGGAAGGCTTTATCCCGCTCGATACATTGATCGCGCCCGCGCCCAAGGTAGTTCCGGCCAAGAGCGAAGAGCCAGTCATGGGCGACTAAGCACTTTCACCCGTAGAAAAAAAGGCTGCCAGAAATGGCAGCCTTTTTTGTGCTCCAATGGGGAAGCGATGCGCAAGCTCTGGATTTCAAGTCTGCTGGTGGCCGCTCTGACCGGCTGCACCCTCTTCGGGGTCAAGAACCCACCGACTCTTAAAAGCGCGACCGGCGCGGAGCAGTACGAGCGTCTTCTTTGGTCGGCGGTTAAGGCAAAAAACTGGGTCCAGGTTCCCGGCTTTCTGGCAGCGAATGTCGTCTACAGCGAAAACGGCAAGCTTCTGACCAAAGATCAGGTCCTGCCCTATTTTCAATCCCTGAACCTGACTGACTTCACGATAACCGATGTGGTCGTCAAGCCAAACGGCCCCGACATGACCCTGACCTACACCCTGCAGCTTGCTCCCTCCAACCAAACCGTACACGCCGTAAGCCTATGGCAGCAAACCAACCAGGGCTGGATCCTGATCCTCCACACCGAGACCCCAACCACTTAGAAACATGCCGAGACTCGTCACCCAAAAACAGAAGTGGCTAAAGGACGCGCGCAACCGATCCCCCAGACGCCCCAGCGTACATGGGCCTGCTTAGGAGCCCGTCCCATGCCCTCCCCGCACCTTCAACAATCCCTGTTGTCCTGGTACGACTCCAACGCCCGAGACCTGCCGTGGCGCAGAACCAACGACCCCTACAGCATCTGGATCTCCGAGATCATGCTGCAGCAAACCAGGGTCACCGCCGTCCTCGACTACTACGCCCGCTTCCTGAAACTCTTCCCCACCGTGAAGGCATTAGCGCGGGCGAAAGAGCCCGACGTACTAGCCGCCTGGAGTGGCTTAGGCTATTACCGCCGGGCCAGGCAAATGCACCAAGCCGCGCAAACAATCGTGCAGGCCCATAACGCTCATCTGCCAAAAACCGCCGAGGAACTACGCACCCTGCCGGGCATTGGCGACTACACCTCCGCGGCCATCGCCAGCATCGCCTTCGGCGAACCCGTAGCCGTAGTAGACGGCAACGTAGAGCGCGTCCTCTTACGCCTCTTTCAAGAGGTCCAACCCACCTCTCCCGCGGCGCAAAAAAACTGGTTCCGCCAACGCGCCAACAGCCTCCTCGATCCCCACCGTCCCGGAGACTTCAATCAATCGATGATGGAGCTGGGAGCCACCCTCTGCCTCCCGCAACGCCCCTTATGCCTCCAGTGCCCGCTCCACAACTTCTGCGCCACCCGGGGTGAGCACGCAGCGGCCCCGCCAAAAAAGATGCGCAACCAGCAGATCGCCTACGCCCTCCTGCGCCGCCAGAAAGCCGGAGCCACCCAGGTCCTGCTGCAGCAGCGTCCCGCCTCCGCCTCGCTCATGCCCGGCATGTGGGAACTACCGGAAGTAGCCTTGCAGACCACCGACAAAGCAGAAATCACGCTGCGCCATGCCATCACCGTAACCAACTACCGCGTCCACGTCCTGAACCTCTCTCAAGCAGAAGCCGAGCATCGCTGGGCCGCCAAAAGATATCCTCGCAAGTGGGCAAGAAGCTCAGATCTGGCCACCCTGCCCTTAACCGGCCTGGCCCGTAAAGTACTGCAACGAGTGCATTTAATGCCTGCCCGCGAGGTGAGATGAAGAAATTCCTTTGCCCGGTGTTCCTGCTCACGGCCCTTTCCCTATCCGCCCAGAAACCAGCAATGCCTGCAGTCCCCGCCATCGCCGGAGTGCCCGCAGCCGCGCGTGAGGCAGCCGCCTCCATCGACCCGGAAAAGATTCGCGCCCACGTCCGCTTCCTCGCCAGCGATTTGCTCGAAGGCCGTGGTCCTGGCACCCGCGGTGGCCAGCTGGCCGCCGAATACATGGCCACCCAGTTCGCCCTGGCCGGCGCCCTCCCTGCTGGCGACAACGGAGCCTGGTTCCAAAACGTCCCCTTCCGCGCCGTGCACACCGACGTCGACCAGACCCGCTTCACCTTCGTGCCCGCCAAGGGCGATCCCATCCCCCTCAAATACGCGGTAGACTTCCTCACCAAAGACCAGACCGGCGCCACCACCACCGACCTCGATGCCCCCATCGTCTTCGTCGGCTACGGCATCGACGCCCCCGAATACCACTGGAACGACTACCAGGGCGTCGACGTCAAAGGCAAAATCCTGCTCGTCATCGTCAACGAACCGCCTTCCACCGACGAATCTTTCTTCAAAGGCAAAGCCCTCACCTACTACGGCCGCTGGACCTACAAGTTTGAAGAAGCCGCGCGCAAGGGGGCCCTGGGCGTCCTCATCATCCACCGCACCGATCTGGCCAGCTACGGCTTCGACGTGCTGGTCAACTCTGAAGCGACCGAAGTCTCTTATCTGCGCGGCGATCCCTTGTCCACCCTGCGTGCCGCCAGCTGGATACAAATCGGCGTCGCCCAAAAACTCTTCGCCGCCGCCGGCATGGACTGCGATCAAATGATCGCAGCCGCCGGCCAGCGTGGCTTCCACGCAGTCCAGCTGCCCGTTCGCCTCCAGGCCCACATCGTTAGCCGGGTCAGGGAGTATGATTCCGCAAATGTAATCGCCATGGTGCGCGGAGCCGATCCCAGCCCCGGTCGCAACGTCCTGTACACTGCCCACTACGATCACCTCGGCATCGATCCCGCTGCGCCCGGCGATAAAATCTTCAATGGAGCGGTCGACAACGGAACCGGCTCCGCCATTCTCCTCGAGCTGCTGCGGGCTTATGCAACCGCCAAAGTTCCGCCTCCAAGAACCGTGTACTTCGCCTCCGTCACCGCGGAAGAGCAGGGCCTGCTTGGCTCGGAATACCTCGGCATGCATCCGCCCGTGCCCATTTGCAACTTCTCCCTCGACCTCAACTTCGACGAGTTACTCCCCATTGGCCTGCCCACCTCGGTCGAGGTCAGGGGCGCGGACCGTCTCAGTTTCAATCCCGTGGTCGAGAAGACTGCGGCTGCGTTTGATCTCAAAATTCAGCCCGAGCGCCAACCCATGGCTGGGTTGTACTATCGTTCCGACCACTTCAGCCTGGCCCGCGTCGGCGTCCCCGCGTTCTCGATCGATGAAGGCACGCT
Source organism: uncultured Acidobacteriaceae bacterium (assembly GCA_963834445.1). Lineage (GTDB taxonomy): Bacteria > Acidobacteriota > Terriglobia > Terriglobales > Acidobacteriaceae > PALSA-350. Next base: position 1,234,841 of record CAWIBU010000003.1, on the reverse strand, counting down.
TTTTGCCGGGCACACGGCCGAGTGGGGTAAGCAGCAGAAAGACGAGTACGATGATCAGCGCTATCATCGCCCGACGGACGAATATCGCGAAAATATGGACTTCCGCGCCGACGCCAGATTGGCCCAGTTCGGGTTCTTACTAGGGTGGCAGGCCTTGTCCTCTCCCCCTGTGACCTGGAACCCGGGAGACGAGTTTGAGGCGGCCCGCAAAAAGAGCATGACCCAATGTGGCGACTGAAACTCTTCCCGACGATCCTGGCTCTGGCGCCCACCTTATGCGCGCAGACGCCGGTACTGCACCGTCGTTCCTACAGCCAGGTTGACGACGAAGTCGACATCGCAACCCGCTCCACCGGCCGCACCATCCTTCCCTTGGAAGCGTCCGGCGAATACACCCTCGGCTCCGGCGAAATCGTCGAAGTGGACCTGCAGCCCGACCGCCTCAGCGGTTTCATCACCCGGCTTGGCGACCGGGAGAGTGACCAGGGCACTCCGTTGACTTTCTTCTTCGCCACCAGCCGCTTATCCGGCCAGGGCCTGGCCTTCACCACCCACCAGATCCACGGCGTCTGGTTCTCCTTTACCGGAACCATCGTGCGTGGCAGCGCCCGCAGCCGCGACCAGCAAGGCTATTACCTGCTCGAAGGCCAACTGGTGCTGCACGACGCCGCCATCCAGACCCAACAGGCCCGCATCGTGTCCTTACCCATGGCCAGGCATGACTCCATCCCCTGACCGGCGCCCAGTCGCCCGGCATCAATACAATAGAAGTGTTCCCAATTTGTTTTTGCAGAGGAGTTCGTATGGATCGTGTAGCAAGCGCAGTGTGGCATGGCACCCTGAAAGAGGGCAAAGGCACAATCTCTACCCAGAGCGGTGTATTGAAAGACAGTCAGTACTCGTTTACCACCCGCTTCGCCGACGGAATCGGCACCAACCCCGAAGAACTGATCGCCGCGGCGCACGCCGGCTGTTTCACCATGGCGCTCAGCAACCAGCTCACCACGGCCAATCTTCCCCCCGAGTCGCTTGAGACCAAGGCAACCGTGACCTTTGAGAAGACAGATGCTGGCTTTACCATCACCAAAATCCTTTTGACCACCACCGCCAAGGTGCCGGGTGCGGACAAAGCCGCCTTTGACAAGGCAGCGCAGGAAGCCAAGAACGGCTGTCCTATCTCAAGGCTCTTCAAGAACAACACCGAGATAATCCTCGACGCCAAGCTGGTCTAGCCCTCTGTAGGCCCCATCACCAATCTCCGGGTGCCCCATCCTTCGCCGCTTTTTTGCGAAGGGTGGGATCCACGGATCTTGATCGCCAGCACTCAGCTATGCGCGACAATATACTCCCGCAGGTTCCGGTTGATTCCCGCAGCCTGTGCGACCCCACTATCCAGCAGTTGCACCCACTGTTTTGCAGCCTCATCCTGGGTCATCGAGCCCAGCAGATAATTAGCCTGCACGATAATCTCCAGCGCGTTGCTCAGATCGTGGGCAAGACGGCGGATCTCTTTGGACTGTTCCGCGGGAATCGAAGGTGTATTGGGCGTCATTGAGTCCTCAGCAGGAACCCCGCAAGGCCCCGCATTCACAAAGCTTTCTCCTGGGACGGCTCCCACACCAAGCCGGTTGCACCAACATCGCAGCAAGCCAGCGTTTTTAGCCTAAGTAACCACATTCCCACAGGTTGAGAACATCCGCCCAGAAACGTTATTGTAATGGCATGAATCCATATGCACGACAGCTAGGCAGTCGCGACCCCCTCAAAGTAGTAGCCACCACCGCCAGGCATCTGGAACAACTCTCGGTTGCGCTCGGTCAGGTGCGTATCGAGGAGTCGCCGGCGCCCGGCAAATGGAGTCCGCTCGAGATCCTCTGCCATCTCGCTGACTGCGAACTGGTTTTCAGCTACCGCATCCGCCAGGCTCTGGCTGAGGATCATCATGTGATTCAGACCTTCGATCAGGACCTTTGGGCGCGCACCTATGCCGGCTACGATGCCCAGGCCGCCATGATGACCTTCTCCTGCGTCCGCCAATGGAACCTGATGTTGTTGCGTTCGTTGCCGCCGCAGGCCATGGACAAAAAAATCACCCATCCGGAGAGGGGATTGATGAACTTCCGCGAGCTCATCGAAACCATCGCCGGTCACGATCTGAATCACCTTGCGCAACTGGAAGCCATTGCCGTGCAGGTGCCGGTCAGCCGTTAATCTTACTCCCGGCCTGCCGCGTTTGACATCACGCCGGGCTTTTGTACACTAGGGATTGCTGCCTATCCAGCCATTCGCGCTGGATACGATAGTGCCGGAGTGGCGGAATTGGCAGACGCGCATGGTTCAGGTCCATGTACTCGCAAGGGTGTGGGGGTTCGAGTCCCTTCTTCGGCACCAATCATGCATTCCTAATCAATAGGCGCCTGCATAAGGGGCTTAATTCGCTTAGTTCGCACTTTTTCATCCGTTTTGGCCCGATCTCAGCCGCTCCGAGGGGACCTTAGTGCGCTTAGTGCGCGCTTTTTGCCAAATTGCATCAGCTCTCGGCAGCCGCCGTTTTTTCCAATGCTGCAAAAAAGCGTTCCCGCCAGGTGTGGATATCGGCTTGGCGAATCTGATGCCGCAGCCGCACCATCCGCCGCCTCCGCTCCTCCGGCTTCATCACTAAGGCCTGCCGCAACGCCGCCGCCACCCCCACCTCGTCATACGGATTCACCAGGATCGCTCCCACCCGCAATTCCGGGGCAGCCCCGGCAAACTCGCTCAATACCAATACTCCATTCGACTCCGTCCGGGTCGCGCAATACTCCTTCGCCACCAGGTTCATGCCGTCCTTCAGCGAGGTCACAAGCGCCACATCGGCCGCCCGGTAGATGGCGATCAACTCGTCCCGCGGTACCGCCCGGTAGATGTAGTTGATGGGCACCCAACCCGGAACGCTGAATTCGCCATTCACATGGGTCACCAGGCGCTCCACCTCGCGCTTCAGTTGGTCATAGCGGGGGATCCCTTCGCGGCTGGGCACCACAATCTGGATCAGCTCAACTTTGCGGTGGAACTCCGGATAATTCCGCAGAAAATACCCAAACGCCTTGATCCGCTCGGGAATGCCCTTGGTGTAATCCAGGCGATCGACCCCCACGGCTATCTGGATGTCATTCGTCTGGCTCTTGATCTGCTGTGCCCGCTCCAGCACCGGCGCCGACGCGGACTGCTCAGCGAAGGACTGGAAGTCGATGCTAATGGGGAAAGCCTCAATGTGTGTCCGCCCGTGCTGGCTCACCACGTAGCGGCTTTCTCCGCGGCCGGAAATCTTGACTGCGGGCACAAAGCAGCGCAGGCACGCAATCAGGTTCTTCTGGTCTCGTCCTGTTTGCACACCGATCAGGTCATGCGCTAGCAGGTCCTGAAGAATTTGCTGGCGCCACGGCAGCTTGGCAAAAATATCGGGTGAGGGAAACGGAATGTGCAGAAAAAACGCCAGCCGTGCCTGCGGGCGCCGGCTACGCAGCGTCTTCGCCACTTGCATCAACTGGTAATCGTGGATCCAGATCAGGTCGCGAGCGGTCGATGACTTCTCGACAGCATCGGCAAATTTCTGGTTGACCCGTTCGTAAAACTCCCAGTAATTGGGATCGAAGTTGCACCGCGATTGCAGGTCATGGAACAGCGGCCACACAATCTCGTTCGAGAATCCTTCGTAGAAGTTAGTCTGCTCCTCCTCGGTCAGAAACAGAGGGGAGTACTGGTAGGGATTGTCGCCGCTTGCCTGTGCCAGTATCTTGCGGATCGCAGGCGTGTCATCGGTCCCGCCCGAGCCGACCCAAATACCGCCATGGGCCTTGAGCAGCGGCTCCAGTGCGCTCACCAGCCCGCCGCTACTGGGATGGCCCTTTAACTCGCCATCCTCGGTTGTGAACGTAATGGGAATGCGATTGGAGACCAGCACCAGTTTCGGCGCAGGCATCAGCAGGCCTCGACCGAGGTAGTCACCGGCGACGCTTGGCTTTGCGACGCAGCGATCCACTGGTCGAGGAAAGCAAGCACATCGGTGGGTGGGCGCAGCCAGAACCGGGCCGCCGACCGGCGCACTTCGCTACGCACCAGGATCGAGAGGTCCCGTCTACCGACTGCGGCAAAGGCGTCTTCATCGGTGAGATCGTCCCCCAGGTAGGCGACCGGCAGCCCGGTCGGTTCTTGCCCGAGAATCTGTCGTACCGCTGTCCCCTTGGTACGGTCGCTCGAACGCAGCTCGAGGCCGCCATCAAATGGCAGCAGGTGCAACCTGCCGGGTTCGTCCAGATTGTCGTACACCGACTGAATCCGGGCGCGGATCTCCTCTTGTACGGCAGGCTCGCAACTGCGCCAATGCACCGCAAGGGAAGAGGGTTTCAGCTCCAGTGTTTCCGGGAATCCCAGCGAGGCCATCTCCCGCGCCACGTGTTGCAGAGTGGCTTGCTGCACGGAATCCAGGGCGAAAAGTCTATATCCCCCATCGGCCTTCAACTGTTCCCGTCCGTGGCTACCCCAGATATCGGCGATCGTCGTGGCTGGCAGCAGCGAGCGCAGTTCGCGAGCCGGGCGCCCGGTCACCAGAACCAGGTGTACCCGGGCCAGCCCAGACAACACTGCCAGCCGCTCCTCGACCCCCGGGTACGCGACCGCTTTGAATCGATCCTCTTGAAAGGGCGCAAGCGTCCCATCGTAGTCGAGCATCAGCAGCGACTGCGGCGCCGTGCGCACCCGCTGCCACCAACCTGCCGCTTCCGCCGACTCAACCCAGGGGGGAGGAAAATGATCCATACCCAACCAGTCTACTGCCCACCGCATTCGCCCCCGGCCACAACCGCTGCTGAACGTCAGAGCACGTCCTTTTAAAGGTCCGTCCTCCAAACAAATCTTCAAGCCCGTCCCCCAAACAAATCTTCAAGCCCGTCCCTCAAACAAATCTTCAAGCCCGTCCTCCAAACAAATCTTCAAGCCCGTCCTCCAAACAAATCTTCAAGCCCGTCCTCCAAACAAATCTTCAAGCCCGTCCCCCAAACAAATCTTCAAGCCCGTCCCTCAAACAAATTTGTCATCCCGACCGGAGCGTAGCGCAGTGGAGGGACCTGCTTTTCGTTCATCCGATCAACCATTCTTGAGGTCAACCGCCCCTCTACCCTTTGTCATCCCGACCGGAGCGTACCCGAATTCCTGTTTCGCTACGTCAGACAGATCCGCGTGTGCGGCTTTCATTAAGGAAAGCCGCATGAAGTTTGCCAGCGCCACCAGCCTCGACAGGAATTCGGGGGAGCGAAGTGGAGGGATCTGCGGTGCGCCCTTCCCCTCAAACCAAGGCCCTCCAAGTGAGCTCGCAAATCCTGCCGCATCCTCACCCAAAACCGCCTCATCCTTGCGGCATATACTAGAGCTGAGAATGGAAAGCCAACTCACCAGAATCCTGGCCACCACCAGGCGCGACTTAGACCAGCGGAAGGCCTCTTCCTCTCTCCCTTTGCTCGAGCAGGCCGCCGCCGCCCACCAGCCCAGGGGCTTCGCCCGCGCGCTGCGCCAGAAGGCGGCCAACGCCCCCGCGATCATCGCCGAGCTGAAAAAAGCCTCGCCCTCCAAAGGATTGATCCGCACTGACTTCAACGTACCCACCCTGGCTTCAGGGATGGCGCGAGCAGGCGCCGCTGCGCTTTCCGTCCTCACAGACCAGCCTTTTTTCCAGGGCAGCCTACGCAACCTCGAACTTGCGTCTCAATCCTGCAATCTCCCTTGTCTGCGCAAAGACTTCATCGTCGACTCCTTCCAAATCCTGGAAGCACGCGCCCACTGCGCCGACGCCATTCTGCTCATCGCCGCCGCCCTCACCGATCCCGAACTCCGCCAGCTCACCGCCCAGGCCCACGCCCTGCAACTGGACGTGCTCTGTGAAGTACACACCAGCGAAGAGCTAGACCGCGTCCTCGACCTGGACTGCGACGCAATCGGCGTAAACAATCGAGACCTCAGGACCTTCGCAACCCACCTCGAAGTCTCGCTCGAACTCGCCCCCCGCCTCCCGGCCCACTCTGTCCATGTCAGCGAAAGCGGCATCAACACGGCGGACGATCTAAACCGCCTCCGCTCCGCCGGCTTTCACGCCTTCCTCGTCGGGGAATCGCTGATGCGTCAGCCCGACCCTGGGCTGGCGCTCGAAAACCTGCTCGCTTCTCCCGTAACCTCCGGTCGCCGGTGAGAGCATGTGGATTAAAATCTGTGGCAACACCAGCCTTGAAGACGCCCAATTTGCCGCCGACTCCGGTGCGGACGCGGTGGGTTTTATCTTTGCCCCGAGTCCCAGGCAGGTCAACGCCGGCCAGGTCCAGCGCATTACGCAAAATCTGCCCATCCAGGTCGAGAAGTACGGAGTGTTCGTGGACGCAGGATTCGACGAGATCGTGTCGACTGTCCTTGCCTGCGGCTTAACCGGGGTGCAGCTCCATCGCACCGCTGACCCCCGTCTGCCCGCGCGTCTGCGGCAACACTTTCCCGGGCGGCTGGCCGTCCTCCCGGTACTGCGCTTCAACGAACAGGACTTTGAGCACCAGCTGACCACTCTGAGCCCCAACGACGCCGTGCTGGTGGATTCCTCGACCCCCCGCGCCATTGGAGGCACCGGCACCACCTTCAACTGGAGCAAGGCGAAGACCCTGCTCCGCGTAGCCCCGCATCTGCGGCTGATCGTAGCCGGTGGCCTGGCTCCTGAGAACGTGAAGCAGGCGATTGAGACGCTGCAGCCTTGGGGGGTCGACGTGGTGAGCGGCGTCGAAAGCGCGCCCGGCAGAAAAGATCCCGCGCGGGTGCTGGCCTTTATTCGCTCTGCCCAGCAGGCAGCGGCAGAAACAGTCTTTGAAAAAAGGGGAACCTCGTGAGCACAGCAACCAGTACCATCGCCGGCCGCTTCGGCGCCTACGGCGGCCGGTATGTCCCGGAAACCCTAATGGCCGCTCTCGAAGAACTCGAGCACGCCTACGCGGAAGCTCAGGCGGACCCTGTCTTCCACGCCGAGCTCAACTTGCTGCTTGGCGACTACGCCGGACGTCCCACCCCCCTCTACTTGGCCTCGCGGCTTACCGGGCAACTGGGCGGGGCCAAAATTTACCTCAAGCGCGAAGACCTGCTGCACACCGGCGCCCACAAGATCAACAACTGCCTCGGCCAGGGCCTGCTCGCCCGCCGCATGGGCAAGCATCGCGTCATCGCCGAAACCGGAGCCGGCCAGCACGGCGTAGCCACGGCCACCGTCTGCGCCCTCTTCGGCATGGAATGTGTCGTCTACATGGGCGAAGAGGACATGGAGCGCCAGTCCCTCAACGTCTACCGCATGCGCCTGCTCGGGGCGGAGGTCCGCGGCGTCAGTTCCGGCTCCCGCACCCTGAAAGACGCCATCAACGAAGCCATGCGCGACTGGGTCACCAACGTCCGCACCACCCACTACCTGCTGGGCAGCGTCCTCGGCGCGCATCCTTATCCGACCATGGTCCGCGACTTCCACCGGGTCATTGGGCAAGAGATGAAGCAGCAAATTCTGGAGAAGGAATCGAAGCTGCCGACTGCCATCCTGGCCTGCGTAGGCGGCGGATCGAACGCCATCGGGGCGTTCTATGACTTTATTGAAGAGCCAAATGTACGCCTGATCGGGGTCGAGGCAGGGGGCCGGGGCCAGGCGCTGGGTAGCCACGCTGCCCGCTTCCATGGCGGAACCCCCGGCGTTTTGCAGGGTACCTACTCCTACGTATTGCAGGATGACGCTGGCCAGGTTTCTCTCACCCACTCCGTCTCTGCCGGCCTGGACTACGCTTCGGTCGGTCCTGAGCACGCCGCCCTGCACGACTCAGGCCGGGCTGAATACGTGTCCGCGTCCGATGAAGAAGCTCTACAAGCTGCGGTGCGCCTGGCGCGGACCGAGGGCATCGTCCCCGCGCTCGAGAGCGCCCATGCCGTCGCCGAATGCATTCGTTTGGCCCCAAAGCTGGCCCCGGATGACATACTGGTAGTCAATCTTTCCGGCCGCGGCGACAAAGACATGGGGATCATGGCCCGCGAGCTGCACCTGGAAGCGTAAGCGAATGCCGATTCAATTCAACAGCAAGCCCGGGATCAAGCCAGGCCTGGTCATCTACCTCACCGTGGGCGATCCTGACCTCGCGACCAGCCGCGACGTTGCCCTCGCCGCCATCGACGCCGGTGCGGATGTTCTCGAGCTGGGGGTGCCGTTCAGCGATCCGGTGGCCGATGGTCCTGTGATCCAGCGCGCCAGCGAACGCTCTCTGGTCCGCGGCACCACGCTCCAGGACGTGCTCGCCCTGGCAGCGGAACTGCGTGCCCTGCGGCCCTTCGCCGGCCTGATCATCTTTTCCTACTTCAATCCCATTCTGCGTCTGGGGCTGCACCGCTTTTGCGCCGACGCGGCAACGGCCGGCGTCGACGGCGTGCTGGTCACCGACATGATCGTCGAAGAGGCGGGCGAGTACCTCGAGGAGATGCACCACAACGGCCTCAAGCCGATCTTCCTGGCCGCGCCCACCAGCACCGATCATCGCTTGAAAATGATCACCGCCGTCTGCGAAGGATTCATTTACGCCATTTCCCGTGTAGGCATTACCGGGAACCAGCAGAACCTGGCTTCTGATACAAGCCGCCTGGTAGAGCGCCTCCGCCACTTCACCCAGCTGCCAATCGCCGTGGGCTTTGGCATCTCGACCGCCGAGCACGTAGCCGCGGTCGGTGAATTCGCAGATGCGGCCGTCATCGGCACCACCATCGTTTCCCTGATTGAGAAGGCCCCCCCGGGCACCGCTCCGGCCACCGTCTCAGCCTTCCTGAAAGGACTAAGGCAGCCCCAACCCGTCGAGGCATAAAAAAAGGTCGAGCAGGCTGCGGAAAAATTCTGGTGATGAACGGTACAGGCTGAAGAGACTGCGTGCGAACTCAGTTCCTGAAGGGTACGGGCTTCAGCCCGTACATAATGGAGTAAAAAGCAATCGGCTTTAGCCGCTGAGGGCCGCTTTGCCGCCTGAATTCGCTGCCTCAGGGCCTAAAGGCCACTTACTTTGCTTGTTCATGTACGGGCTGAAGCCCGTACCCTTCAGGAACAGGGGTTTTCTGCGGCCTTTTAGGGAACTGGACGGGTACCCCATGTTCCCTCGGGGTACATGGGCCGAAAAAGACCGGGCGAAGCCCGATCCACTGCTTTTGCACCACGTACCGTATCATTTCAATGAGGCGAAAAGTCAGAACAAGGGAAGTCCATGGATATCGCTGACTGGCGACAAAAAATCGACGAATTAGATCGTGAGATCGTAGCGCTGATCAGCGCGCGGGCTAGTGCCGCGCAAGCGATTGGCAAACTGAAGCGTTCCACCTCGCTACCGGTCTATGAACCCAACCGCGAAAAGGTGATTTTTGAGAATGTTCGTGCCGCCAACAAGGGTCCCCTCCCGGATATCGAACTGACCCACATTTACGAACGCATCATCGACGTGATGCGCGCGCTGCAAAAGGATGAACTGGCGTCCACCAACGGGCCAGGCAAGACAGGGGAGACAGGAAAGTAATCATGATTGTTGCCATGCAGGAAACTGCGACCGAAGAAGACATCCAGGGGGTCATCGAACGACTGGTGATGGTAGGTTTCAACGTCCACCGCACCACAGGCGCCATCCAGACCGTTTTGGCCGGCGTCGGCACGCCGTCGCACTTTGACCACAAAGACTTCCAACTGCTTTCCGGCGTGGCCGAGGTGGTACGCATCTCCTCGCCTTACAAACTCGCGGGCCGCGGTTGGAGACCCGAAGGCACCATCGTCCGTTTTCCCAACGGGGTCACCGTGGGTGGCGACGAAATCGTGGTCATGGCCGGCCCTTGCTCGGTCGAATCGCGGGAGCAGATCTTTACCGTCGCCGAGCAGGTAAAAGCGGCCGGCGCCTCCTTCCTTCGTGGCGGAGCCTTTAAGCCGCGCAGCTCGCCCTATTCGTTCCAGGGCATGGGCCTCGAAGGCCTCAAGCTGCTGCGGGAAGTGGGTGACAAGACCGGCCTGTTGATCATCAGCGAAGTGATGGAGATCTCGCAGATCGAGCTCATGTTCCCCTACGTGGATGTCTTCCAGGTAGGTGCCCGCAACATGCAGAACTTTAATCTGCTGCGCGAGCTGGGATTGGTGCGCAAGCCGGTTCTTCTGAAGCGGGGCATTGCGGCCACCATCGAGGAGTTGCTGCTTTCGGCCGAGTACATCCTCTCGGGTGGCAACTACGACGTCATGCTGTGTGAGCGCGGCATCCGCACCTTCGAGACCTACACCCGCAACACCATGGACATCTCCGCCATCCCGGTGATCAAAAAGCTCTCGCACCTGCCCATGATGGCCGACCCATCGCACGGTGTCGGGCTGCGCGACAAAGTCGGGCCTATGGCTCTGGCCGCGGTCGCCGCCGGCTGTGACGGGTTGTTAATGGAGGTGCATCCCAACCCGGACAAGGCCTTGTCCGACGGAGCGCAATCGTTATTCCCGGAACAATTCGAGAAGCTTATGGACAAACTACGCGTGCTCGCCCCGGTGGTAGGCCGAACCGTGAGGGCCGAGATCCCAGTCACCAGAGGATAGATAGGAAAACCGCAGATCTCTCCACTCCGCTACGCTCTCTCGAAAAACATTCCCAAGAAAGAGCATCCACACAGAGATCCCTCCACTACGCTGCGCTCCGGTCGGGATGACAAGGGGGGAAGGTGGCGCTTCCAGGGAGAGAAGATTGGCTGAACAGAAGCCGTTTTTCATCTCCTTGGGTGGGCCGCAGGCCCATGAAAACTCCGGTCGAGATGACAAAATTTTGTTATGCAACAAAATTGTCATCTCGACCGCAGCGTAGCCGGATTTCCTGCTTCGCACACTCACCTTGCCCACGTATGCTGCTTTCCATCAGGAAAGCAGCATGCACTCGTCAATGCCACCAACCTCGACAGGAAATCCGGGGTAGCGTAGTGGAGAGATCTGCGGTACCCCATCCCGGCAACAACCTCCAATGACCATCCAACGCATCACGATCGTGGGTACTGGCCTCATCGGGGCCTCTACCGGCCTGGCGCTCCGCGCTGCCCGGTTCCCCGGCGAAATCATCGGCTGGGACCGCCACCCCGCCCAAACCCAGATCGCCCTCGACCGCGGCGCCATCGATGTAGCGGCCGCTGATCCCATCACCGCCGCCCGCAACAGCGACCTCGTTCTCTTAAGCGGGCCCGTCTTCACCATCCAGGACTGGCTGGAGAAGCTCGCACCTCTCCTCCAGCCGCATCAACTGGTCACCGACGTAGGCAGCGTAAAAGTCGCCATCGCGCAACGCGCGCAGCCACTGTTCGGAGGACGAGGCCAGGCCGGCTTTCTCCCCGGCCATCCCATGGCCGGCAAGGAAGTGAATGGCGCCGCGCATGCCGATGCAACCCTCTTCGCCAACGCCGTATGGCTCTTCACCGAATTCCCCAGCCACCCGCTCGCACCCGAATGGCGCGACTGGGTCGAGCGCTTTGGCTGCCGCACCATGGATATCCAGGCAGCCAGGCATGACGAGATCTGTGCCTGGGTCAGCCACTTACCCCAGTTCCTATCGACCGCGCTAAGCGCAATGCTGGAAGATCGCTTCGGCGACGCTGCCGACCTGCGCGCCATCGGCGGCCGTGCCCTGCGCGAGATGACACGTCTCGGCGCCAGCCCCTATTCCATGTGGCGAGACGTCGCCCATACCAACGAAGAAGCAATCCAAACCGCGCTCCTGGCCTTGGAGCAGCGGCTCGCGCATCTCCGCGAAAATCTCAAAACACCCGAACTGCGCGACGAGTTTGAGCGTGCCAATCGCTTTCGGGCAAAATGAGTTCTATAAGATGAAAAGCGTGTGACCGCTTTTCATCAGAGCCATAATAAGGCTCGCGGTATGATGCGAGTGGATAAGTGTAGCTCCAGGGAGCCGGACCCAAACGATGGCGATTGAAAACGCGGGAGCCAACTTTCCTGCCCCCAAATTCCCAGGCCCCCTCCGCGGGGACTCTGAGAGCCTGTTTGAACGATGTTCATGGCTCTACGCATTCTGTCGTGAGCACCTGTTCCGCGATCACACCGCAGCGATCTCCCATGCTCTTTGGCCCGGCGCCCGGCCCGGCCCCGAAACCCGCCTGCTTGAGATTGCTTGTGGTCCCGGCTTCTACGCCTGCAGTCTCGCCCAACGCTTCCCTGACATTCAGATCACCGGCGTCGATCTCTCCGAGCGCTTGCTCTCGCGCGCGAAAGACCGGGCCGACGTTCGCCATTTGAAGAACTGCAATTTCGTCAAAGCCAATGTGCTGGCTCTCTCGCAAACCGTGGAACCCGTCGATGCGATCATCGCTTCCCGGTTCCTGATGGTAGTGGGCGATCGGCCCCAGGCGCTGCGGGAAATATTCTCCGCGCTGCGCCCCGGCGGCCGGGTCTTCATCGCGGAGCCGACGTCGGCCTTGCGCGCCATGGTGCCCCTCACCTGCATGTGGCTCTTCGCCCGCATGATGGGCGATTGGAGCACGCGGTTCCATGAACCGGGTCATGCCGCGGTGCTGAACCACACCGACTTCCGTTCCCTGATCGCCTCGCAACCCTGGGGGAGCGTCAGTCTGTGGCAAGACAACGGTTACCAGTACGCCGTGTGCGACCGGAGCTGCTGAGTCTTTGCCCTACAAAATTCTTCAACCTGGAGAATCAGCAGGTGTCGCCCAAGGCTGCTGCGCGCTGGCCGTAATGTCCAAGGCGCCGCGCCCCGGCAAAGTGAAAACCCGGCTTTCTCCGCCATTAACCCCTGAGCAAGCCTCTGCGCTCAACGTCTGCTTCCTGCGCGACACCACGGAAAACATTGACCAGGTAACGCGAGCCGGCAACAGCGCCGGGCTGGTGGTGTACACACCCGTCGGGGACGAGGCCATGTTTGAAGGTCTGCTGCCCGGCCATTTTGAGCTGCTGGCCCAACGCGGCGACGGTTTCGGCGAACGTCTGCTCCATGCCTGCGAAGATCTCTTCGCGGCCGGCTTTGGCAGTGTGTGCCTGATCGATTCCGACAGCCCCACCATGCCCCAGGCGGCTCTCTGCGACGCGGTGGCAAGATTGGCCCAACCAGGCGACCGCGTCGTCCTGGGGGGCTCCGACGACGGCGGCTACTACCTGATCGGCGTCAAGCAAATCCATCCCCACCTCTTCGCACGAATCGACTGGAGTACGGAGCGTGTGCTGCGCCAGACCATCGACCGAGCCCAGGAAATCAACCTCCCCGTCGAACATCTCTCCACCTGGTACGACGTCGATGATGCGGCTACCCTGGCACGTCTGCGCCAGGAACTGCTCGCGCCCCCAGGCGCTGGTTACGATGCCCGGCACACGCGTGCTTATCTCGCGAGCACGCAATGGTAGACCGGCCCTTCGTCACCAACAGCGCGCTGCTTTTACTGGGGGCCTTGCTGCTGGGCCTCTGCCACCAGGGCGTGGCGGAAATCCATCACTTCGTCATCGGGTTTGGCCTGGTCGCCATGTACCAGGCGCTTCTCTATCTGGTGGCGGTCTGGGTGGTGCTCAACCGGCCGGTCAACCGCTGGACCTTCGCCATCATCGTGGCCACGGCTCTTGGTTGCCGCCTGATCTGCATCTTCTCTCCGCCGTTTCTTTCGACCGATATCTTCCGTTACGTCTGGGATGGATGGGTGCAGGCGGCCCACATCAATCCCTACCGCTACATCCCCGCCGATCCTCATCTGGCGTTCCTGCGCGACCTCGATATCTATCCCAACATCAATCGCCGTACCTACGCGCACACCATTTATCCGCCCGGGGCGCAGATGCTTTTCCTGCTGATTACCCGCATCGGCGGGACGGTACGGTGGATGAAGCTGAGCATGGTCGGCCTGGAAGCGCTGACCATCTGGATTCTCGTTAAGCTGCTGGCCGCGCTGGGCCTGCGACGCGAACAGGTGTTGATTTACGCCTGGCACCCGCTGCTTCTCTGGGAGGTTGCCAGCAGCGGTCATGTGGACGGCGCCGCGCTGCCCTTGATCGCGCTTGCCCTGTGGTTCTATGTGCGCCATAAGCCCGGCGCCACCGGCGTCGCCCTGGCCGCCGCCACCCTGATCAAGCTCTACCCCATCGCCTTATTTCCCGCCCTCTACCGGCGCAGCGAATGGCGCAACTGGAAGATGCCGCTGGCCACCTTTGGCTTGATCGCAGCCGGATACGCCTGCTACGCCAGCGTAGGCCTGCACGTGCTTGGCTTCTTGCCCGAATATGCCAAGGAGGAAGGCCTGGAATCCGGCAGCCGCTACTTTCTGCTCACCCTGGTTCGCAACAGCCTCCATTGGCAGGCCATCCCAACCTGGGTGTTCTATGCGTTTGCCGCCCTGGTGTTGCTGGGGTTAGCGCTGCTGGCCTTCTTGAAGAACGAAGCCGGCTCCATGGCGGCCATGCGCTACGGCTTTCTCCTCGCGACCGTGCTCATGCTCCTGTTCTCCTCCCACTACCCCTGGTACTACCTGTGGCTGTTGCCCTTTTTATGCCTCATCCCCTACGTCCCCATGCTCTATTTCATCACCGCCTGCTTCTATCTCTACACCACGTCGCTTGCTAATCCTGGGCCAGCCATGTACTACATGTTTCAATGGTTGTATGCCACCACCGCGCTGCTGGCGCTGTGGTGCATCGGCGTCCGTCGTTATCCCATCTCTGCGAGGAACTCATGAGCGAAAGACTTTCTGTACTACCGCAGCCCGCGACCGACGAACTGCAGAAGATGCGCCATTACTTCGAGAAGCCCGAAGACCAGCTCTCGGTCATCATGGAAGCCGATCCAGTGTGCCTTTACCTGGAGACAACCAACCGCTGCAATCTGCTCTGCACCACCTGCCCGCGCACGTTTGAAACGCTCGAGCCTGAGATGGATATGTCGTGGGAGCTCTTCACCAGCATCATTGATCAATACCCGAAGATTGCCCGGGTCGTGCTCCACGGCATCGGTGAGCCGATGCTGGTGAAAGATCTGCCGCGCATGATCCGCTACCTGAAAGACCGGGGCGTTTATGTTCTCTTCAACACCAACGGCACCTTGTTAACCAAAGCCAACGGACAGGCGCTTATCGACGCCGGGCTGGACGAGCTGCGCATCTCGCTCGATGCGGCGGAATCCTCCGTCTTCCAGATGGTGCGCGGCAAAGACATGTTCGACCGCATCGTGACCAACGTGGGCAATTTTGTCGAGATGCAGCGTGTCCAAAACACCCAATTGCCACGGGTTTCCCTCTGGCTCACTGGATTGCGGGAAACGCTGGCCCAATTGGAAGCCTTCATTCGCCTCGCCCATCGCCTGGGTGTGATGGAGGTCTATCTGCAGCGCATGGTGTATCTGCCCGAAGGCCAGGGACTGGCGACACCGGACCAGGCATTGTTTGAACACACCAGCCAGCAGGAAGAAGAGACGCTGCAGCGTGCCGAAGCCGTCGCCCAGGAGCTGGGCGTGCTCTTCAGCGCCTCCGGCGCCACGGAGCCCCAGGTCAGCATCAAGAAACAGAAAGACGACAGCCCCTGGTCGCTCTGCCGCCGTCCCTGGAGCCTCATGTACATCACCGCCAACGGGCAGGCTCTGCCATGCTGCATCGCGCCCTTCTCCATGCGCGGGTATGACAGCTTCACTTTGGGCAATGCCACGCAGCAAACCATGCGCGAGATCTGGAACGGCGAAAAGTATCAGGACTTTCGCCGCGCGTTGCTCAGCCCGCAACCGCCGCCGGCCTGCGCCAACTGCGGATTGCGCTGGAGCCTCTGATTTGGTTTCTGTCGTAATCCCCGCACTGAACGAAGCGGAGAACATCGCAGCGGTGGTCCACGAAATGCCCTGGGATCTGATCCACGAATGCATCGTGGTAGACAACGGCAGCACCGATGCGACCGCGGCTGAGGCAAAAGCCGCTGGAGCCAGGGTCGTAATCCAGCCGCAGCGTGGCTACGGACGCGCTTGCGCCGCCGGAGCCGCCGCCGCGGAGTCTGACATCCTCGTCTTCATGGACGGTGACGGCAGCGACGTGCCTGCGGAAATGTATCAATTGCTGGAACCGATCGTCGCCGGTGACTGTGATTTCGTCATCGGCTCCCGCCTGCGTGGTACGCGTGAACCAGGAAGCATGCTGCCTTCGCAGATCTTTGCCGGCTGGCTCGCCGGCATACTGATGCGGCTGCTCTACCGCGTGAACTACACCGACATGGGTCCCTTCCGGGCCATCACCCGGGAAGGCCTGGCGCGCTTAAAGATGCGGGAAGAAACCTACGGCTGGAATCTGGAAATGCAGATGCGGGCGGCGCAGTGTGGTCTGCGCATACGCGAAATACCAGTGAGCTACCGCAAGCGCGCCGCAGGCGAAAGCAAGGTAGCCGGCTCCCTGACCGGATCAATCCGGGCCGCCATCCGCATCACCCAAACCCTTCTCCGCGTAGCATCATCCGCTACCCCTCTGTCCTAACCGCAAAGGGTGGGCCACCCACCCTTTGCGGTTAGGACAGAGGGACAAAGATAGGAGAACTTACCCCTTAGCCTTTTCGGCAGCGCTCTCAATCGCCTTCCACTCGTCGGGTGTCAACTGCACCTTTGCCGCTGCAATGTTCTCCTCCAAATGCTTTACCGAAGACGTTCCTGGAATAGGAATCGTAACCGCAGAGTGATGCAGCAGCCAAGCCAACGATAGCTGCGCAATCGTCACCCCGTGACTCTTCGCCGTGGCTTCAAGAAACCCGCCCGCCTGCGCCAACTTGCCCGCCGCCACGGGGAAATACGGAATAAACGCCAACTGATTCTGTTCGCAGTACTGAAGGACCTTTTCGTGCCGGCGATCGCTCAGGTTGTACTGGTTCTGTACACTGACAATCTTCACCGTCTTGTTGGCCCGCTCAATCTCTGCCGTCGAAACTTCTGACAGCCCAATGTGACGAATCTTGCCCGCTGCCTGCAGCTCCTTTAGAGCGCCCAGGCTCTCTTCCACCGGGACCTTGGGATCAATCCGGTGCAGTTGATACAGATCGATCCGCTCCAGCTTCAACCGGCGCAAGCTCATCTCCACGCACTGGCGCAGATATTCCGGCCGCCCGACCATCTCCCAACGATTCGGACCGGACCGCGCGAAGCCGCCCTTGGTCGCAATCACCAGTCCCTTCTTGTAGGGATACAGCGCTTCCGCGATCAGATTCTCACTGACCTCCGGCCCATACGAATCCGCCGTGTCAATGAAGTTGACGCCCAGCTCCAGCGCTCGCTGCAACACCTTCAACGCTTCGCCATGATCCTTGGGTTCGCCCCAGATGCCCGCGCCGGTGATCCGCATCGCGCCATAACCCAGCCGGTTGACCGTAACGTCTCCACCCAGCGAAAAAGTCTCCGTAGTCTCTGCCTGTACCGTTGCCATATCACATCAGATTCGCCTGTCTGCTGATTGGTTTCTCGATTCATGTGCTATCACTGGGTTAATCTGTGCCTCCCACCGCCACCATCGTCGGAGCAGGACCGAACGGCCTGGCCGCAGCCATTGTTCTGGCCAATGCCGGTTTCGCCGTGGAGGTGCGGGAAGCGGCCGCCGTCGCCGGGGGGGCCACCCGGTCCGCAGCGCTCACCCTGCCCGGGTTCGTCCACGATTTAGGATCCGCAGTGCATCCGCTTGCCGTTGCCTCGCCTTTCTTTTCCACCTTGCCTCTGGCCCAGCATGGCTTGCACTGGATCGCCCCTCCTGCGGAACTGGCCCACCCCCTGGACGACGGAACCGCGGTCATGCTCGAACGGGATATCAACGACACCGCCAGCCAGTTGGGAAATGATGCCGCCGCCTATCGCCGGCTCTATAAGCCGCTGCTGGCCGATTGGGACGGCCTGCGCCACGATCTGCTGAAGCCGATCGGCTGGCCCCGCCGCCCCTTCGCCATGGCCCGCTTCGGCTTGCTGGGCTTGCACTCGGCCAGAGCCCTGGCCGAAAGCCACTTCCAGGGAATCCGCGCCCAGGCACTCTTCGCCGGCCTGGCCGCACATTCCTTCTTGCCCCTCGAGTCGCCCGTCTCCGCCGCCTTTGGACTGGTATTAGGCGTGGCCGCCCACGCGGTCGGCTGGCCGATCCCGCAAGGCGGAGCGCAGTCCATCGCGGATGCACTGGTCCGCTGCCTCGAGCAAGCCGGGGGTACGGTCATCACCGGCGCGCGGGTGACCTCGTTGCGTTCCTTAGGCCATCCCGATCTGACTCTTCTCGACGTCACCCCAAGGCAGTTCCTGGCCCTGGGAGCGATGCCGCGAACTTTCCGTCGGCAAATGCAGCGCTACCGCTACGGCCCCGGCGTTTTCAAAATGGACTGGGCTCTTAGCCAGCCCATTCCCTGGCGCGCCAGCGAATGTCTGCGCGCGGGCACCGTCCACCTGGGGGGCAGCTTCGATGAAATTGCGGCGTGGGAACAGGCCCCGGGCATGACCGGCCGTCCCTTTGTCCTGCTCTCGCAGCCAACCCTGTTCGATCCCACTCGTGCGCCTGCGGGCAAGCATGTCGCCTGGGCCTACTGCCACGTGCCCAACGGGTGGGCTGGCTCCGCCCTCGAAGCGATTGAGTCACAGGTCGAACGCTTCGCCCCCGGGTTTCGTGAGTGCATCCTGGCGCGAGCCGCTTCCGGCACGGCCGCGATGCAGGCGTGGAACGAAAATCTGGTCGGTGGAGACATCAACGGCGGCGCTTTTTCTGGCCTGCAGTTATTTCTGCGGCCGACCTGGCGGCAATACACGACCCCGATTCCGGGAGTATATCTTTGCTCGTCTTCCACGCCACCCGGCGGCGGCGTTCATGGCATGTGCGGTTACTGGGCGGCCGAGCGAGCGCTCAAGCGCTATAGAGCACTTCCAGCATCGTAAAGTCGTCGTTCGGCGGGGCCCCGTTCATGAACCTCTCCACTTTGCTCAGCACACCCTCAATCGTGGCGCCGGCCAGCGCCTCCTCCAGCCTCTCTTCGCCAAAGAACTCCCCCTCCAGACTCTCCGCCTCGGTGACTCCATCCGTAGCCAGCACAATGCGATCGCCCGCCACCAGCTGCAGCCGCTGGGAGGCGAAGGTTGCCTCCTCGATCAAACCGACCACCATGTTGGCGTTCTCTAATCGCCGCACGCCGCTGCTGTTGGCCAGCATGGGCTGTACGTGGCCGCAGTTCACGTATTCGAAGGTGCCGTCCGGGCCCAGCTTGACCAGAATCATGGTGGCGTATTTCTGAACGTTCTTCGCGCAGATGTACCGGTTCGCGACGTCGGCAATTTCCGCCAGCGGTTGACCGGCAAGCAATAACCCATAGAGCAGCCCTTGCAGGGTAGAAGCAAGAATGGCCGCTGAAACCCCTTTGCCCGAGATGTCAGCGATCACAATGTAAAGCCCGTCGGGAGTGGCAATCACGTCGTAAAAGTCGCCCCCCACCTCTTTGCAGGCAACGCTGCGCGCGTGCACCCGCGCGTAGGGCAGGTTGGGGATGGCAAACTCCATCAGCCCTTGCTGGATAGCGGCCGCGATATTCAGCTCTTCGCGATAACGGCGCGAAGCCTCCTCTGACTGGGCGAGGAAAGCATTCTCTACCAGCGCGGCCGCTTCCGTCGCGATCGTCTCCAGAAGGTCATTGTCCACCTGGCTCAGCTTTCCCGCTTGCAGCCGGCTGTCCAGGTACAGCACGCCGAGGATATCTTTCTCGTGGGCTTCGGCACCGGCCGAACGCTTGCGCAGCGGTATGCAGTACACCATGCGAATACTCTGCTGCACCATGCTTTCTGTCCGCGAATTGGCCTCAGCCGACAAAGTATCGGTCACAATAAACTTCGAGGCCTTACAGGCTTGCGCGATCGCGCTGTGCGAGATGGTTGAGTCATCTTCCAGGCGATCGCCCTTGAGGCTTCGTCCCGCCGCCAGGGTCAACTTGCCTTTGTCATCGCGCAGAAACACGTAACCGCGTTCCACTTGGGTCAGCTCGAGCGTCGCCTCTACCAGCGTGGCCAGAATCTCGTTGACTGCGCCCAGGGTATTCAGCCGCTGCGCCGCGGCCAGGAACCAGCTCAGCTTCTCCAGATCCGAGGTGGGTGCTGAAATCGCGTGCAGCTCGTCCAAAAGCTTATGGATCGTCGAGGTGCTCTCTCTTGCCGGGCCAAAGCGAAGCGAAGGGCCGTTCAGCGAACCCAGACGAATCTCATCACCGGGCTTCAGGGCTTGCCGCCCTGCCACGGGCTGTCCGTTCAGAAACGTGCCGTGGCGGCTGCCCGAGTCCACCACGTGAAATTGGCCCTTCTCATAAACAATGGCGGCGTGGTCTCGCGAGATGAACGCGTGCGCCAACACCAGGTCGCGGTCCTGCAACCGCCCAATGGTGAACGGGGTATGCGCGACGTTGATCTCTTCCTGCCGGGTTTCATCAATCAGCAGCAAAGCTGTGGCTGGAATTGGGTCGCCCATGAGGTACCTTTCGGGAGTGCACTCGCGCCGTTTCACGCGTTCACCCGAATGTCCGGGCTGTTAAGAAAATTACCACATACCCCAGGTAGATTCGGTAGCATCCAACTCTGCAAACAAACCGTCACGGCCATGCGCCATGTACATTGAAAGGCATAGGAGAGAGAAATGTCCCTTGTACCCACCCCCCCCACCGAAGGCTATGCCAACTTCATCGCAACTCTTGAGGCATTGCAATGCCTCAAGTCCCTCGACGATCTGGATGAGGAAGAAGATAAGGACGAGGACGACGAAGATATTGAGGACCTCGACGACGAGGAAGATGAAGACGATCTCGACGAAGACTATGACGAGGACGACGAAGACGACGATGAAGACGACGATGACGATGAAGACGAAGATGAAGAAGAAGACGATGACGGGGGCGTTAAGCCGTTGAAGATGTAGGTAAAGTCCGTCGCAACAGCGGCTCCGGGTCTGGGAAACCCTGCCATGGTAATTGCCTGAAAGTGGAAGCTCTATTTTGCTCCGCTTGGGCTACCGTGACAGTAACCCCACGTACCCGGAGAGTGACTGTGAAACGGCGCATTCTGGTTGTGGACGACGATGATGCAACGCGTCAGGCTGCGGCCGAAAGCCTGCACCTGATGGCTGGCTGGGACGTGGTTGAGGCCTATTGCGGCGCGCAGGCCATTGAAAGTGCTACACAGCATCAGCCAGATGCCATTCTGCTCGATGTGATGATGCCGGCGATGGATGGCCCGGCCATGTTGGCCAAACTCAGGTCAACCCGCGCTACCAGCCACATTCCGATCGTTTTATTAACCGCGAAGGTGCAGGCTGTAAACAGTGGCTCGCTGGCCCACCTGCCCGTGGCCGCTATCTTACTCAAACCCTTCGATCCACTGCGTTTGGCCAGCCAGATGGCCGACGCGCTGGGGTGGGATAAGCCTCATTCGGCTTCATAAACCGCGACAGGAAATTCTTCTTGGGTAGAAGGACCATGGGTGCCCCTGGGTCAGTCAGCCCAGAAGCGGGCGTCCGGCGCGGAAACACTGCAGGGTTTCGCCCCTCGCCGACAGCACTACGAAGTTGGCCTCACGTCCCTCGTCGAGCGAACCCCATTGCTGGCCAAGGCCCATGAGCGCGGCGGGATTGCGAGCGGCTAGTTGCGCGCTGAGGGCAAGACTGGCGCCGGTAAAAGTAGAGAAGTTACGCACTGCCTGATCCATGGTCAGCACACTGCCGGCGAGCACGCCAGGCGACCCGGCAGAGGTGCAGCGCCCATGCGCCACCTCGACATCCAGATCCCCCAGCTTGTAGCGGCCGTCGGGCATCCCGGTGGCCGCCATGCCGTCAGTTATCAGGATGGATCGCTCGCTTCCCTTGGCCTTGAAGAACAAGCGCACCATGGCAGGATCGACATGAATACCATCGCAGATAAGTTCGGCATACAGATCGTCGTTATCCAGAACGTACGCGGCGATCCCCGGATCGCGATGGTCGAGGCTGCGCATGGCGTTGAAGGTGTGGGTGGCGCTGCGTGCCCCGGCGCGGAAGCCCGCTTCGCCTTCGGCCAGGGTGGCATTGCTGTGCCCCAGGCTGCAGACGACCCCCAGTGGGCCGGCATACTCAATCAACTCGAGCGCGCCGGGTAGTTCGGGTGCGATCGTCATGATGCGGATGTGCCCGCGCGCCGCCTCCCGAAAGCGGTCGAACAGGGCAATTGAAGGTGCGATTAGTTTGGCCGCCGGGTGTACGCCCCGCTTGGCTTCGGAGAGAAACGGCCCTTCCAGATGGATGCCCAGCGGCACCGCGTTATCGGCTGGAGTTTCGGTCTCGATCACGCTCGCAATCATGTCCAGCGCGCGCAGGGTTTCCTCCGTCGATGAGGTGACGGTGGTGGGGTAATAGGCCCCAGTCCCGTTCCTGGCAAGAGATGCTCCCACGCGATGCAGCGCGTGCGGCGTGCCTTCCATCACATCGAACCCTGAAGCCCCATGGACGTGAATATTAACAAACGCAGGCACCACCATCGCCTCGGGAAAAGACGAGTCGGCGCGCGCAGAAGCTTCGCTGGCCTGGATGGAAGTGATGTGTCCGTCGTTCAGGGTGATGAGCGGATAATCGACGAGCTTGTTGCCGCGCAAGAGGTGCCGAGCGGAAATGGTGGTGGTCATTTTTTCCCCTGCTCCGGAAAGGATATAGCAAGCAGGATGCCGCCCGAATGACTCTCGCCGCCAGGGCATTGACCCGTTGGCGGCGAGACGTCTAAGAACCTTGGCAGCTACAGCAATCGCACAGGTGGTGCTGGTTACTGGATGGGTGTGCCGCTACACGAAAAAGCCAATTGCTTCGAGAACCTCATCACTCATCTCGATGTCGCTGAGTTTCGCGGTATGGGTGAACTTGAGTTCTTCCCGGAACCGGTCAAGAACGGCGGCATTCAGATCGGTCCGCTTGTCCAACAAGTGCAGCAATTCCGCTGCGGTGGTCGCGTGCTGGTAGTTCGCCTTGATGCCGCGGGAGTTCTCGATGGTGACGGCCAAGGGTAGCGTGCGGAAGTCGCTGGCTTGCTGGTGGGGTGAACGGGCTCGAATGTTGACTCGCATATTGGAGACGATATTGTCACGCGCAGATGCCGCAGAAAATACGACCTTAAGGGCGAGCGTGTACCTGGAAGGGGTATCAAGTGGATGCACCGGGTGACGACCCGTGTACCCAATTCAACTTATTGGCCCGCTGCTTCGCTTTTGGGTAGAGAAAAAGGCCAATAATGCTGCCGCCGGGCCAGGATCAGGAAAAGACCACCCCCGCTCACGATCACGGCTACCACGTAAAGCATGTATTGCCAGCCCTGTGGCTCCAACGCCTGCACCAGAAAGATGTAGAGCCAGCAAGCCATTGCGAACAGCGCAGGCAGAGGATAGAGCCACATGCGAAAAGGCCGCGGCACCTCCGGGTGTCGTTTCCTCAACAAGAGCAGGCCAATAATCTGGGCGACAAACATCAGCAGAACACGGGCCAGCACCAGGGCCGTGATGATCTGCACCAGGTCAAACAAGCTGGCGATCGCCGACAGAACGCCGACCAGCAGCAACGACCGGTGCGGAAAATCTTTGGTAGGGTGGGTCTTCGAGAAATAGCGGAAAAATGTGCCATCGAGCGCGGCCGCGTAGGGAATGCGCGAATACCCCAGCATGAGCGAGTAGGTGGAAGCAAAGGCCGTCAGCAGGACCATGATGGTCACACCCTGCCCCGCCCAGTAGCCGGCCACACGCTGCATGAAGACGGAGCCCACCGCGTCGTAGATCACGGTCCCGGGCTGGATCATCTCCCGCCACGGCAACACGCCCGTGAAGGCGACGGAAATGGCTAGATCCAGCACCAAAACCAGGACAATCGATCCCAGGATTGCCTGGGGAATCACGCGTTCGGGGTTCTTTACTTCATCGCCCAGGTGGCAGATGTTGTAGTAGCCGAGAAAGTTGAACATCACCAGCATGGTGCCGTTGCCCAACCCCAGCAGGAACGCGATGTTCAGGTGGAAGGCGCCCGGCGGGAAGTCAAACAGCAACTTCGTATTCAAATGCATCATGCCTTCGGCAACCACCCAGAGACTGGTCAGCAGCAACCCGCTCCAGAGCACCAGCATGATGCGGGCGATATCGCGGATCTTGCGATAGAGCAGGATGGTGGCGGCCACGGAAAAACTGGCGGCCAGAAAACGCAGTGCCCAGGGATGGGCGACCAGGCCTTTGAACATGAAGCCGGTATAGAGCGCCATGCCGACCGTGCTGGTGGCAATCTCGAGTGTGCCGCTGAACAGGAATTGCCACACGAAGAGCCACGCCATGAGGCGGCCCAGACCTTCGCGCCCAAAGCATTCGCGGAGATAGTTGTACGATCCACCCGAACTCGGATAAGTGGTGCCCAACTCGGCAAACACCAGGCCATCGGCAATGGCGATCACCGCGCCCAGAAACCAACAAACCAATGCCTGCGGTCCCCCCATGGTGGCCAGAATCGCGGGGACGGTGATGAACGGCCCCGTGCCCACCATGTTGGACATGTTGATCGAGATTGCATTGAGCAAGCCGAACTTCTTGGGCAGCACGGCCGTGACGGGTTTTGCAGTGGGCATGAGTGAGAGGTCGAGAGTTTCAATCTAAACTATATTTCCCGCGTTTGCGGAATTCCTAAACCCTTATGAGGAGCGCGGCGAAAAAAACCGGCCCCCGCCAGAGCCATTCGACGTAGCACGAAAGAAAGTTCCCCCAGCCGTGGCGGGAAAGGAAAGCTCCTTATATGATTCCCTAAGCGGTTAGGTGTGCCCCGGGTTGCAGGAGCAGAAAATGCGACAGGATAGCGTGGTGCGCGCACGGAATCTGCCTTCGGAGCAGGCGGGAGAACTGGTCAGATTTACCCGCGAAGACGTGGGCTGGGAGTGGATGAGCTTTGCCGTGACCCGTCTGCTGCCAGGGCAGGTGATGGAGCGTCGCACGGGCCAGGAGGAAATGGTTCTGGTACTGCTGGGCGGCCGGTGCGTTGCCGACTGGGGAGCAGGCGAACGATCCATTGGCGCGCGCGCCAACGTTTTCGATGGTCTTCCCTATGCGTTGTACCTCTCGATCGATCACAGGGTCACGTTCAAAGCGGAAACGGTTTGTGAAGTTGCCGAGTGCTGCGTGCCCTCGACAGCAAAAAATGAACCGCGCCTGGTGGCACCAACAGACGTGGTGACCGGCCTGCGTGGGGGCGAAAACGCTTCGCGTCAAATTGTCGAAGTGATCCCTTCCTCTTTTCCTGCGGACAAGCTCGTGGTCTTTGAGGTTTATACGCCGGGCGGCAACTGGTCGAGCTATCCGCCCCACAAGCACGAGGTCGATCAGCCGCCGGTCGAAGTTGACCTGGACGAGATTTACTACTACCGGATGCGTGAGGGGCGTGGGTTTGCCGTGCAAAACCTCTATCGCTCCGATGCGTCGCAGGATGTGCTGGTAAAAGTACGCGACGGCGATACGGTGCTGGTCAGGGATGGATACCACCCGGTGGTTGCCGGCCCCGGATACGACGTATACTACCTCAACTTCCTGGCGGGCACGTCACGTTCCATGACGGTGACAGAGGATCCAGAACATGCCTGGCTGCGTTCTACCTGGAAGGAAACCGATCCGCGTCTGCCGCTGGTACGGTAACCTGGGCGGAAACCCGGCAGTCGAGCTCACTGCTGGCCGAACGTAACCGCAATGGTTTCCGGCGGTGTTGCCAGGAGCGAAAAAATCAACCATCCACCCAGGGAGATTCTTGTTTTTCTCGGACCTTCAACAGACGCGATCAGCGCGCGCGGCGGCGGCTCTTATTCACCAGGGCCGGAAGTCCGGAGGCAGCATGCACGCTGGTCGAACCATTTTTCATGCCAAAGCCGCACGACTCTCGCACGCAGAGGTGCGGGGCTATTTTATGAATCACCGCCGGCGTGCTCTTTCCCTCGATCCGGTCAATCAGCAACTCTGTTGCCAGACGGCCAACCTCATATTTCGGCAGTTCCATCGCCGTGAGTGGGGGATCGAACAAGCGAAGCCAGGGATAATCATCGAGCGTGACCAGCCCAAAGTCCTCGGGACACCGCATTCCCATCTCCTGGGCCGCCTGCAGAAACCCAACCGTCATCAGGAAATTTGCCACAAAGACAGCGTCTGGCCGATGCGGTAGCAGCGATAAACCGGCCCGATGACCAGAGTCGATGCGGTAGTCCCCCTCGTACACCAGCTTTGGGTCGAAGCGCAGGCCGCTGGCCTTGAGTGCCTTTTTGAAGCCCTGTAAGCGCATGCGTCCATTGCTGACGTTGAGCGGACCACCCACCATGGCGATGTTTTTATGTCCTATGCGGGCCAGGTGCGATACGGCTTCGAAGCTGCCCTGCAAGTCATCGGTAATGACCGAATCGCCCGTCAAACCGGCGTAGGTGCGCATCATCAGTACTGTGGGCACATTCATGCTGGACATCAGGCTGACTGTCTGCGAACTCAGTTCGCCTGGCGCCTTTGTCAGCAGGATGCCATCCACGCGTTTGGCCACCAGCAAATCCAGGTACAGCTCTTCCTTCTCCAATAGTCCGTCGCTGTTACAGAGTAGTATGCTGTAGCCGCGCTTTTGCGCGGTATCTTCGGCGCCCCGTACCAGCATGGGGAAAAATGGATTTGAGATGTCCGGGACAATCACGCCCAGCGTGCGGGTCCGTTCGTTGGCCAGGCTTTGAGCGAGCGAATTAGGGCGGTAATTGAGCTTTAGGATGGCGGCATCCACACGCTTCTTGAGCGGGGCGCCCACATGGCTTTTATTGTTGATGACTGCGGACACGGTGAAGACGGAAACCCGCGCTTCGCGCGCGACATCGTAAATGGTTGGGGTTTTGCGCTTTGACGCCCTCGAACCGCGTGGTGAGTCGACCATAACCCCTTTTTCCCCAATCCCGTCTGCGGAAGAAACCTCACGAATTCTAGCACTATGGCGGAGAGTATTACTTACTGAGGAAAGTTGCTATTCCGTTCTCCGCGGCTGCAGGATCGTTGTTAGCAGGTCTGGCTTGCCCGGGATTCGGGTGAGATGCGGCGAGCGCAGACCAGCGTGATAATCAACCTGAAACTCTGCATAGTAGCCATCCGTCAAAGTAAGCAATTCGATCGGTTGCGTCGTGCTTTCCGCCTGCACAATCGCCTGACGCAATAAGTCGGCTGAGTAGACACGACGGTTGACGCCCATCAACTTAGATGCGGGAGCCAGCCCGGCCCGCCCGGCAGCGGAGTCGGGAACGATATCGACGAGGGTGCCCTCCCGATCGACAACCAGACCAAGGGACGTGGATAGATCCGCCTGCTGAGAGACGATTTCTTCATCGACCGCCGCCTGGTTAGGCTCATCCGTATAGACCACGGTCCAGCCGGCCGCTTCTAAGCCGGGTGAGACGGCAGTGGGGCGAGTGGCCTGCAGATCGTTTTTGAGCAAGCTGTTCCAATCGAACCGCACGACCTGATTCAAGGCCGAGGTCAGGTCCTCATAGGTATACGGCTTGACGGCGATTTCGCCATCCGGCGGACCAAAAAAAGCGGCGGCAAAGGTATCGAGGCTGCGCGTTCCGTGGCTTTTTTCCCGAAGCATGCTATCGACCTGCAACCAGAGAAGCGGGCCTTCGCGGTAATAGTCCGTGGAACGGCGAAGGATTGTCCACTGCGAGGATGCGGAGTAAAGCATTTGCGCAGACCGCGAAACATCCTGCAAGCTACGCCACGCGCGGCCTGTCCGCGTATCCATCTCCGCCTGGTTGAGCGCCAGCCGGTCTTTCACCTCGGACGCCGTTTCCAGGCCGGCTCGCCCCGCCAGAATCTCTGCCCAGTAGCTGGTCAGGCCCTCATAAACCCACAGTAGATCGCCCACCATCGGTTTTTGGTAATCGGGTGTTGCCAGACCCACCGGCCGCCGGAACTTTCCATTCCACGAGTGAATCATCTCGTGGGCCAGCAGATTGCCCGCTTCGGCCGCGAACGAGACGCTCACCATGCCTAGCTCTGGAATCTGCTCATCGCTCGACTGGTGATGCTCCAGTCCATCGCTCGACTCGCTTTGCGCCTCGACCAGAAAGCGGTAGCTCGTGTAGTGCCGCGAATGGAACAACGCACCCTCTTCCGAAACCAGGTGCGTGAACGCGGCGATGCGCTCCGGGGTCACGTTCAGACCCTCTGGCGATTTCTCAAAGAGGTCGATGAAATGACGCTGGGCAACGCCTTTGGGCGTGATGTCAAACTCCCGCATGATCGACCCGCACATCAGGGGGGAATCAACCAGCGTGGTGAGCGAAACGGGATCGAAGTGAAGCGTGCCGCCTTGCTGGGAGGGATGCGGCAGCGCGGTGGCATACGACCACCCATTGGGAAGCTTGATCGAGGCAGCGATGGTTACATTATCGGCGCCTGTGTCCGCTGGATAAAGAACGATCTGATCCCAATTCACATCGCCCTGTACAGGCGTAGAAGTGTTGCCGGGCGCGAAATCATTGCCCGCAACGTAGGCGCCCACCAGGCTGAAGTCTGCGATCAGACGGGTCGTTCCAGCAGGCACGGGAATATGAAAGCGGTACATGTCAACGGGATCACGCATCCAGGCAAGAAGTTTACCGTCCGCGCTAAAGTGCAGGCTTACGAGATCGGCAATCGGGCCAGTGGGGGCGTGGTTTCCGGGAATCCATTCGGGATATACGAGATCGATGGTGTGGGCCGATAGCGAAGCGACCGGGAAAGACTCATGTGCGGACAGCATCTTTCGCGAGATCGTGGTGGCATCGACGTCGAGTGTGATGGTGGATGATTTTTCCTGGGCCGACGCCGTAAGGGCAAGCAAGATCGGAGCCAAGGCTAACGGCCACGCGCGGTGCAACCAGAGAAAGGCCACTATACTGGGCCTGCCTTCAGGTGGAAGCGAATGCCCTCGATCTCTTCGCGCAAAAGCGCTTTGCGAAACCTGGGGTCTCGAGCGACACGCGCGCGAATCGTTGCATTAAAATCGCGGGTAAGGGCCATAGCTTTTCTGCAATCATAGTGCAGGCGGTGTCGATCTCCTCCCGCAAACTGTGAGCATTCAGCTTATAGCGCAGAAGGGCAGGAACGCCGTGAAGCATAGTCTTTTCGAACTGTTCAAGGTGGGCATTGGGCCGTCGAGCTCGCACACTATGGGGCCGATGCGGGCCGCGCTTCGTTTTGCCAGGGAACTGGAGGCGGCCGGGCTGACGTCTCAGACCGCGTCGATCCAGGTTGATCTGTATGGTTCGCTGGCGCTCACCGGTCTTGGCCACGGTACCGACCGCGCCATTCTCCTCGGACTTACCGGACAGACGCCAGAAGGGATTGACCCGGCAGAGATTGACGAGAGGCTCGCGACGATTCGCGCAGCCGGAACGCTGGAATTGCCGGGTCATCGCACCATTGGCTTCGTGGAAGCGCAGCACCTTATTTTTCACCGCAATCAGATGTATCCCGTGGCCGGCGTTGTCTGGCACCCCAACGGCATGCGCTTTTCCGCATTCGCAGGCGATGGAAATTTACTGTTGGAGCGGATCTTCTTTTCTATCGGCGGTGGGTTCATCGTCTCGGAAGAAGAGCTCTCCGGCCAGATGTCCACTCAGAAAAAAATAGCTGTTCCCTATCCCTTTCACAGTGCCGAGGAACTGCTGGAGCGGGCGGCAGCCAACAACATCACCATCGCGCAGCTGATGTTTGCCAACGAGTGTGCGCTGGCGGGGAGTGGCCACGAGGAAGAGGTGCGCCGCCGCATTCTGCATATCTGGCAAGTGATGCGCGGCTGCACGCAACGCGGGATGGAAACGGAGGGCATTCTTCCCGGGGGGCTCAAGGTCAGGCGCCGCGCGGCGAAGCTCGCTGCCCGTTTGCGCGCCCGGGGATCGAAGGATCCACTCTCCCCGCTCGATTGGATTACGGTATATGCCATGGCCGTCAACGAAGAGAACGCTGCCGGTGGGCGGGTGGTGACCGCTCCGACCAATGGGGCCGCTGGTGTTGTGCCCGCGGTCGCGCAGTATTATCTGGAATTTGTCGACGGAGCGAACGAAGAAGGCATTCTGCGCTATTTCCTCACTGCGGCCGCGATCGGCATTCTCTACAAGGAGAACGCTTCTATCTCTGGCGCGGAGGTCGGGTGCCAGGGGGAAGTGGGGGTTGCCTGTTCCATGGCCGCCGCGGGGTTGGTGTCAGCGATCAACGCTCCCGGGGAGACCTCTCTTTCGCCGGCAGAGATCAACGAGCGCACCGAACACGCGGCCGAGATCGGGATGGAGCATCATCTCGGCATGACCTGCGACCCCATCGGAGGTCTGGTTCAGGTGCCTTGCATTGAGCGCAACGCAGTGGGCGCGATCAAGGCCGTGAACGCGAGCCGCATGGCCATGAATGAATCAGAGGGCCACAAGGTCTCGCTCGACCAGGTCATCAAAACCATGTACCAGACTGGCCTCGACATGCAGGCCCGCTACAAAGAGACTTCCCTGGCCGGGTTGGCGCTGAACGTAATCGAGTGTTGACAACGGACACCGGCGAGTGACTCCGTCCTTCTGTCCTAACCACCCACCCTTTGAGGTTAGGACAGAAAACCGGGGATATGGGCACCCGTGGTCTGCTGTTAGGAAGAAGTTGTCAAACCTGGGGTACCCGCCCAGCCTAGTATCTACGAGGTGGGCAGCTTCGACGTGTCCCAACCCCCGCCGAGCGCCTTGATCAGCAACACGCTCGCATCCAAACGCCGCTGAAGAATATCGAGATCATTGCGCTCGTTATTCAGTGCCGCCGTCTGCCAGGTGACCACCTGTAAATAGGTGTCGACCCCGCCCTCATAGCGCGTCTGGAACAAATCGAGAGATTGTTTGGCGGAGGCCGTGGCCTGCTGTTGCTGCTGGGCTTCGTGCTCCAGCACGCGCAAGGCGGCGAGATTGTCTTCCACCTGCTGGAAAGCGGTCAGCACCGTCTGGCGATAATCTGCGACCGTTGCGTCATACTGCGCGACCGTCATCCTTTTCGCAGACTTGCGCCGGCCTCCGTCAAAGAGGGTCTCATTTAACGATGGCCCGACCGCCCAAAACCTGCTCGGCCAGGTAAACCAGTTCAACGCCGACGTTCCTGCAAACCCTCCACTCGCACTGATCGAAAGCGTCGGATAGAAGGCAGCCTGGGCAATGCCGATCTGTTCGTTTGCCGAGGCCATTCTGCGTTCGTAGCCGGCAATGTCAGGCCGCCGCTGCAGCAAGGCGGCCGGAACCATACCAGGTATATTGGGCAACGCCGGTGCTTGTGGGTTGTTGCCCTGCGGCGCAAGGGTCAGCGCTGCCGGCGGCTTACCAATCAGCACGGCGATGGCATGCTCATATTGCGCCCGCTCGACTTCGAGATCTGTCCTTTGCACCCGTGCCTGGTCAAGCTGCGTCTGCGCTTCGGTCACATCCGACTGGGGCGAAACGCCGCCCTCGAAACGGTCTTTGGTCAACTGAAGGGCGCTCTCATACGCCTTCACCGTGTCGTCGAGCAAGCTGGTCTGCGCATCGTCCGTCCGCAAACCAAAGTAGTCCAGCGCCAATTCCGCGTGCAGGCTAAGGCGAACGTTTTCCAGATCGGAATCACTGGCCTGCGCTTGTTCGCGCGCCGAAGTGACACCGCGCCGGATGCGGCCCCACAAGTCAACTTCATAATTCAAGTCGAGAGGCAGACTAAAACTGCCAAGGCCATTGTTGGCCAGGGAGTGAGAAAAGTAAGGTTGGTTGGCAGAATTGCGCACAGCGCCTACACTCGGGCCGACCCCGATCGTTGGCGCTTCATAGGACCTGGCCACGCCGATCTGGGCGCGCGCAGCGCGGAAGTTTGCCTCAGCCGATTTGATCGATTGGTTCGCACCATCGACCTGCGCCTCCAATGCATTGAGTTGCTGGTCGTCGAACATGGTCCACCAGTCACCCTTTAACTGGGTATCGCCCGGCTGGCCTGGCTTCCATCCATCCTGCGCGGTGAAAGATACAGGAGGCGCCTCCTTAAAAGCCGGCGCAAGGATCGCGGGCGGCGTCTTATAGGTTGGCCCCACCATGCATCCGGAAAGCACCAGAAGCATTACTGAAGCCGCCGCAATTTTTGTCCCCCGGCGTGCATTACTCATGGCCTTGCCCTGGTTCGACGCGCACGCGCTGGCCCTGCGCCAGCCCGTCCGACGGATTGAGGATCACCTGGTCGCGGGGCGAGAGCCCGGCAATGATTTCCACCTTGGCGCCATAGTCATGCCCTATCTTCACCGGTACCAGTGCGACGCGTTGGTCGCGAACAACACCGACCTGCAGCCCTTCTGCGCGAAACAGCAACACGTTGGAAGGCAGTGTCATCGATGCGTTCGACGGCGGAATGGGAAGATGAACAAAGGCGTACTGTCCGGGGCGAAGCTTATGGTCGGCGTTGTTCACATCTACTTCCACATTCAGGGTGCGGCTGGAGATGTCGATGGCATCAGAATCACGAACGATGGTGCCATAGAACTTCTCATTGGGCGTTGCATCAGACGTGACTGCGACCCGATCGCCATTGTGGACGTTGCCGGCGTAGACTTCAGGCACGGGCACAAAGAGCCGCAGCTTCTCCGTCGCGGCCAGGTGGAACAGTTCTGCCTTCAAAGATCCGCTGTCGCCTGCCTGGATCAGCGAGCCGACATCGATATTGCGCGCCGTAATGACACCGTCGAAGGGGGCATAGACCTTCTCAAAATCCTGCATCTGCTGCAAGCGTCGAACATTCGCCTGCGCCGATGCCAGGGTGGAAGTCTTCGCGCTGAGATCGCTCAGGGCCTGATCCGCCTCCTGTTTTGAAACAGCATTTTTGGCCAGCAGCTTTTTCCAGCGCTCTTCCGTGATCTGCGCGATGTTCTGGTTGGCTTGCGCCGTCAATAAGTCGGACTGTGCCTGTTGCACCTGCTGGTCCAGTTCGGGCGTCTCGATCTCTGCCAAAACCTGGCCCCGGCGCACGTGGGCGCCGATATCGGCGTACCAGTGGCGCAGGTAGCCGCTGGTGCGCGCATAAATCGGCGTATCGATGAACGCCTGCGTATTGGCCGGCAATGTGATCTCGAGCGCAGCGGCTCCAGGGCTGGCGGCGGTTACGGACACAGCCATGACCGCGTCCTCGTGTGTCACGGTAGCGAGTTGCTCTTCGGCCTGGAGCCGCGCGTGAATGCCGAACAGAATTGCCACGCCCAGCAACAACCCGGCTGCGATCAAACCCAGAATCGGCCCTCGGCCCAACTTTCGGTCTGGGTCGAGGACAATGGGAGCAGCGCCGCGTTCGCCGTGGACAGCTTCCGTGCTTTCCTGCGTATCCGTCTCGCCCTGGTGTTGTGTCTCAATTCCGTTCATCGTCCGTCCTCCTCGCATCCCAATCCCGTTCTATGCGTGCTGCGCGTGCTTTCCATCGAGCGTCCCTGCTCGCTCGCCCTGCGAACGTCTCAATCCATGCAGCATGGCGAACACAGAGGGCACGAACACCAGAGTAGCCACCGTCGCACAAAGTAACCCGCCGATCACCGCCCGGCCCAGCGGAGCATTCTGCTCTCCGCCGTCGCCCAGGCCAAGCGCCATCGGTACCATGCCGATGATCATGGCGATAGCCGTCATGCACACCGGTCGAAAGCGGGTAGCGCCCGCTTCAATCGCGGCCAGTACCGCATCCCGATGTTCGGCGTAGCGTATCTTGGCAAACGAAACCACCAGAATGCTATTGGCGGTGGCGACGCCCATGCACATAATTGCCCCCATCAACGCCGGCACGCTCAGGGTGGTGCGGGTAAGGAAAAGAAAGATCACGATGCCGCCCAGGGCCGCCGGAAGGGCGGTGATGATGATGAAAGGATCGAGCCACGATTGAAAGTTCACCACGATCAACATGTAGACCAGCACGATGGCAAAGAGCAGGCCGCCCAGCAAGGCAACATACGAGCTACGCATCGTCTGCACCTGGCCGCGGACGGAGACGAACATGCCGCGCGGGAGCTGCTTCTCGTGTTGATGCACGATCGCTTCGACATCCTTCGCGACTGCCCCCAGGTCGCGTCCCTGCACTGCTCCATAAATGTCGACCACGCGGCGGATGTTGTAATGCGACACAACTGCCATTTCGCGTCCACGCTGGATGGATGTCAGGTCGCTGAGCACCTCAGGGGTCGCGCGCGCCGCGGTCAGCGAAGAGTTCACCGGGATATTCTGAATATCCTGCAGTGTATTCATGCGGTATTGCGGTGTCTGCGCCACCAGGTTGTAATCGACGCCGTTCTGGTAATTGAGAAAGAACATCGGGGTGATTTGGAAGCTGCTGCTCAAGCTGTTCAACATGCTTTGCGCCACATCGCGGGTGGTGTAGCCGCCCTGCGCCGCC
Source organism: uncultured Acidobacteriaceae bacterium (assembly GCA_963834445.1). Classification (GTDB taxonomy): domain Bacteria; phylum Acidobacteriota; class Terriglobia; order Terriglobales; family Acidobacteriaceae; genus PALSA-350. The sequence continues at coordinate 1,200,375 of CAWIBU010000003.1, read as the reverse complement.
TTGGTGCGATCCAGCTTCACATCGAGCGTCGGGTAATCCATCGGTTGCTGTATCCGCAGATCGACCAGTCCCGGCACCTGTTTCAACTGCCGCAGCATGACCGTAGCCTGTTCGGTGCTGTCCTTCACATCGTTGCTCTGTAATTGGATATCGATCGGAGCGGGCAAGCCAAAGTTCAGGATCTGGGTCGTGATGTCGGCCGGCAGAAAGTAAAACTGGGTACCTGGAAACTCGACCGGTAACTTCCTGCGCAACTCGTGAATGTAGTCGGCGGTGGGGTGGTGGTCTTCATTCAACGTGACCATTACGTCGCCATCCGCTGCGCCGATGATGCCTGAGGTGCTATGCATTGTGTTCATCGGGCTGTAGGGCATGCCCAGATTGTCGAGGATGTTATTCACTTCTGTGGCTGGGATGGTCTGCCTGATCGAGCTCTCGACCTGATCGGCCAGTCGCGCCGTCTCCTCGATACGGAGGCCGGTTTTGCCGCGTACGTGCAGAATGAACTGTCCAGAATCGGTGCTGGGGAAAAAGTCCTGTCCAAGAAAAGGAATCAGCAGAAAGGCGCCCACACAAGCCAGCAGAAAAGCAGGGACGAACGCTTTGCGGGCAAAAACCAACCGCATCAGCAAAACCTGGTAAGCCGAACGTACGCGCTCGAAGGCATTTTCGAAGCCACGCTGGAAGCGGATCAGGGGATTCCCTGTCGGCCCATGAATCTTGGCGCGCAGCAGGTACATGGCGAGGGTGGGCACCAGCGTGCGCGAAAGGATATACGAAGCGATCATGGCAAACATGACCGCTTCGGCCAGCGGCGCAAACAGGTAGCGGGCAACGCCCTGGAGAAAGAACATCGGCAGAAAGACGATGCAAATGCAGAGTGTAGAGACCAGGGCGGGGACAGCGATCTGCGCGGCGCCATCGAGGATCGCTTCGCGCAAGGGGTAGCCATTTTCCAGAAAGCGTTCAATGTTCTCGATGGTGACGGTGGCGTCATCGACCAGGATTCCCACCGCCAAAGCCAGGCCGCCAAGCGTCATGGTATTGATGGTCTCGCCCAACAGGCTCAGCACGATCACCGAAGACAGAATCGAAAGCGGAATGGAAACCGCGATGATCAGCGTGGAACGCCAGCTACCCAGAAAGAGCAGGATCATCAGACCGGTCAGTGCGGCAGCGATGATCGCTTCGCGGATCACACCGGAAACAGCGGCACGCACAAATACGCTCTGATCGCCGAGAGGGGTAACCTTCAACTCTGGCGGCATCGTCTGGGCGACGCGGGGCAGCAGATGCCGAATGCCCTCGACCACGCTGAGCGTCGATGCACTGCCGGCCTTCAACACCGTGACCAGCACGCCGCGGTGGCCATCCTGCCGCACAATATTCGTCTGGAAGGCGGAACCGTTACTGACGGTCGCCACATCGCGCAGGTAGACGATAGCCCCGTTCACTTGTTTGATAGGCAACATGCTGAGCTCATCGAGCGTACGCGGAGCAGCGTTGGTGCGCACGTCGTACTCGTTGCTGCCGATCTTTGCGGTGCCGGAAGGCATGACCACGTTTTGCGCATTCATGGCATTCAATACATCGCCGGGGGAGATGCCCTTTGACTGCATCCTGGCCTGATCCATGCTGACCGTAATCTGGGGCTGCTTGCCGCCATAGGGGTAGGGGACGACGGCGCCGGGCACCGTCACCAGCTGCGGCCGCAGCGCGTTCATGCTCAAATCGGCAAGCTGTTGCTCATCCAGACCTTTGCCAGAGACACCCAATTGCAAAATCGGAACGCTGGACGCGCTGAAATTGATGATTTCCGGCGGGAGCACGCCGGGCGGCAGCTGGCGCAGCAGGTACTGGGAAGCAGCTGTCACCTGTGCGTTGGCCGTATCGAGACTCGCGCCCGGCTGCAAAAAGACTTTAACGACCGATACGCCGTTATAAGAGGTCGATTCAGTGTGCTCGATATTGTCAACCAGCGTGGTGAGCGCCTTTTCGTAAGGCGTCGTGAGCCGGCCTTCCATCTCTTCCGGGTTCAGGCCCGTATACTGCCACGCAATCGCTACCACGGGAATGTTGATATTGGGAAAGATGTCAGTGGGCGTGCGCAGAATCACCACCGGGGCCATGAGCAGGATGAGCAGGGCCAGAATGATGAAGGTATAAGGGCGATCCAGCGCCAGTTTAACGATCCACATGTTCGCAGAGACCTTTCTTTCCCTTACTGCAGCAAATCATCGGAAAAACCACTGCGTTTATTGACTCATAGGCCGCCCCCTGCGATTCGCACTTTATTCCGTTGCTCACCATCGGAAAAAACGATGAATAGTCTTGCGGCTAAAATGTGAAGGTGGAATTAAGGCATCTGCGCTACTTCATCTCGGTAGCAGAAAACCATGGTTTCGGCCGGGCCGCGCTTGCCTTGAACGTTTCGCAATCGGCAATCAGCGAGCAGATCGCCGATCTCGAAACTGAGCTGGGCGTAGCGCTGATCGATCGGCAGCACCGCCAGATACGGCTCACTGTGCCCGGGGAACAATTTTTAGAGGACGCTCGTTCCGTCATCGCGCTGGCCGATCGTGCGATGAACAACGTACGCAAATCGCAGCAGGGAGAAATCGGCACGCTGACGATCGGGTTCTTCGTTGGTGGCACCGGCAGCTTTTTTCCTCGGATAATCAAGGAATTCAGGCGCCGTTTCGCAGACATTCAGGTGTCTCTGGTCGAGTCCGCGCCCGCGATCCAGCATCGCGAGTTGCTGGCAGGCACGCTCGACCTAGGCTTCACCCGGCCTGTTCAGCCAGCCCACGCCGCCTTATTACGCTCGGAGCATTTGCAAACAGAACCGCTCTATGCGGTTGTGCCGGTGACCCACCGCCTGGCCCGGAAGCGAAGCATAAAAATTACTGAGTTGGCGGACGATACCTTTGTGCTCAACGATCGCCGGCATTCGCCCGTCGTCTTCGATAAGGTGATCACCCTTTGCGCGCAGGCGGGCATCACGCCACGCATTGGCGCGACGGCTACCGTTGGCTCGGGCGTCATCACGCTGGTCGAAGCGGGTGAGGGTGTTGCTATCCTGCCCCAGGGCTCGCGTTCGCTGGGCAGTGAAGCGCTCGTATTTATTCCTCTGACCGATAGCGGCGCTTCCGTTGACCTGGTGATCGCCTGGTCGGTGCAGCACAGCAATCCCGCAGTCGACTCGTTTCTCGCACTCATTCGCTCGCGGCGAAAAAAGAACCAGGGCGTCACTGCTGACGGATAAGCGCGTCGACATCGGCCCTGGTGCGGACGAGCGAGCATTCGTTGCGCCGCAGTTGCTGCTGCGTGCAGATGGTCACGGCATCCTTGGGGCACAGCTTGAGGCAAGAGACCTCGATGACGTGAAACTGCTGCTGCTGCTTTAATTGCTTGCCAAGCTTGGCCAAGCCCTTCTTCTTGCCGCTGTGCCTCAGTTTCTTTTGGCATTTTCGGCAAACCAGAACGAGTTGACCTTTCCATGGCGTGCGATAGGTGCGTAACGAACTGGGGCTCTCGATTTTATTTACCGTGGACATAAATTGGTTGGATGCAGCCAGCTTCGCCAGCGCAATCTTTGCCAGGCATTAGAATGGGCATGTGTTGTCCCTCCGCCCTGTCTTACTCAGCGTTACCGTCACCTGCGCGATCTTTGTTCTGGGCTTGATGCTGTGGCATCCCTGGTCCGGCGCCCGGTCCCGCGCCTCAGCCCCCGTGGGGGCTTCTACCGCGCCGGCCGTGGCATCGAGCGCCGTGTCTGCCAGCGACCGCCTCCCTACAACCATCTACGCGCACAACCTTAGGCTGCGCAAAGGCCCCAATTTTCGTATCTATATCCGCTGGATTCGCGGTGAGATGCTGCGCACACACCCGCAGATCAATCCTTCCTTCGATGATTCTGAATCCTTTGTGCTGGCGATTCAAAAAGGGGTGATCCATGCCAATATCGGCGACATCAGCAACTACCTGAACACCAGCTCGCCGCCCGGAGCGCCGCTCAAGAACATCTCGATTCAACCCGACGGCGACCAGCTGAAACTGCACGGAACTGTGCACAAGATCATTCCCCTGCCCATCGAATTGGTGGGCACGCTTTCCCCTACGTCTGATGGCCTGGTACGCTTCCACGTCACCAAGCTCGATGTGCTGAAAATCCCGTTAAAAGGCCTGCTCGGCGGCTTTCACGTCCAGCTAGCCGACCTGGTTCACGCGACCAATGTCCCCGGGGTTCAGATAGCGGATAACGACATCATCTTTGACACGCAGAAGCTGCTACCGCCGCCGCACATTCGCGGGCAACTCACCACCGTGCGCGTGGCGACGCCAGACATTGAAGTGATTTACGGCAACGCGCCGAACGACGAGGCGAAGCTGGCCCAATGGCACAACTTTCTGCGGTTGAGGGGCGGTTCGCTCGACTTCGGCAAGCTCACCATGCACGACGTAGACCTGACCATGATCGACGCCTCCCAGGACCCCTGGTTCGACCTGGACCTGGTGAACTACCAGGCCCAGTTGGTCAACGGTTACACGCGCATGACGGCGCAAGCGGGCCTCGAGATATTCATGCCCGATTTGGATGAAATGGCGCCGAAGAAGCCCAGCCAGGACATCACACTCGAGTGGCTAAAGAACCGTAACCGCTCGCTGCCGCCAGATATTCCGGTCAAGTAGCATCGGCTGCGAAACGGTAGCGGTGACGGTATGCCCTAAGCGCGCGGCCGGTATTGATCGTCGCTCACCTGCTCCAGCCAATCGACGGTCCTTCCATCGAGCTTTTCAGAGATCGCGACGTGTGTCATGGCGGTGGTTGGCGTGGCGCCGTGCCAGTGCTTTTCGGCGGGCGCGAACCAGATCACATCGCCGGGGTGAATCTCCTCAACGGGGCCGCCTGCGCGCTGTGCCCAGCCGCAGCCGGCGGTAACGATGAGGGTCTGGCCGAGCGGATGCGTATGCCAGGCGGTGCGAGCACCCGGCTCAAACGTAACCGTGGCTCCCCCGGCCCGGGCCGGATCGGTGGCTTGAAACGGTTGATCGATGCGGACTGTACCGGTGAACCAGTCCGCGGGGCCCTTGCCCGATGGCTGTGAGCCAATGCGTTTTATTTCCATCGTTGCTTCTCCTGAACGGCGCCTTGCAGATTGGTGAAAGCGCTCTTGCCTATTACGAAAATACTCTCGTGGAGTGACCGCTCATTATCCTGCCCCCGCTGTCGTAACCACAAAGGGTGGGTGCCCATTCAAGCTGGTATATCCAGGGGGCGTAGATGTACCCCACTCAAGCCAAAGAGCACCAAAGAACGGCTTGAATGGGCCACCCACCCTTTGTGGTTACGACAGCGGGGGCAGGACGATGGGTACGCACTACTAACGGCCAGTCAACTTCTCCAGACGTTCCGGATAACTATCCTCCTGGACTGGGACTTGGGTCGCCGCGCCGTTCCACTGCTTTGCGAATGAGAGTGATCCTTCCTGTTCGTCCTGAACGACGCCATAAGAGCAGCTCATGCTCATATGCATCCCAGGCCAAGAGTCGATACTTCAAGATTGCTGTTTCCTAATGTGCGCTTCTGCATCTCTGCCGGGCTGTTCCTTCGCGGTCGATAGCGAGAGGACTGACAAGCTAGTGACCTTGGGTCTCATTTGCATGTTACCTCTGGTCACGCAACGGCATGAGCAATGTTAATCTTCCCAGGAAGAACTGCATCCTCGTAGCAAGCTTGCAAGGACCCGTTCGATGAACGATACCCGGATGAAGGTCGCCGCATCTGTCTGGAATCGTAGTCATGCTCGGTGTACTGCCGGATCCGTACCGTATCTTTTGCTGGTACTTGCCTGCTGCTTAACGTTGCGCGCACATGCGCAGATATCTCCCGGACCACTCGCCCGTGCCCACCAAAGCCTCAATGGAGATACAAATTGCGTCAAGTGTCATAGCGTAGCCACGAAGGTTCCTACGTTTCGCTGCCTCGATTGCCATCGCGAGATCGCCGCAGAGGTAAGACAGAATCGCGGACTTCACTCGACATTCCCGCAGTCAGGCCAGCCCGGAGCGGCCTGTGTTAAGTGCCACTCCGATCACAACGGCGTCGATTTCCAGATGGTGCATTGGACCCCCACGGCTAAGGGATTCGATCATTTGAAAACGGGCTATGCGCTGGAGGGCAAACACGTCGGTGTCGGTTGCCGCACTTGTCACACTGCGCAACATATCTCATCCCAGGCCCGTTCCCTTCTCGGAAGCAAGGACTTAAATCGAACCTGGCTCGGGTTATCGGCAAATTGCTTAACCTGCCATGAAGACAAGCATCAAGGCCGCCTGGGGAGCGAGTGCGCGCGCTGCCATACGACCGTAGACTGGAAGGCCGCGAGCATCGACCGGCAGAATTTCGATCATGGCAGGACGCGCTATCCATTGACTGGCGAACACCGGTATGTGCTGTGCCAAAGCTGCCACACCGCCGGGTTGGATGGCCAAATACGCTATGCAGGTCTTCCCTTTGCCAATTGTTCAGATTGTCATCGCGATCCCCACAAGGGCGAGTTCAAGCAAGGCTGTGATTCCTGCCACACGACCTCGACCTGGAAAAAGTCCAGCTTTACCGCGACCTTCGACCACGCCAAAACGGCGTTTCCTTTACTGGGCAAGCATAGCGATGTCGCCTGCATCACCTGCCACCTGAGTGGCGATTTCAAAGCACCGATCGTCCACGACACATGTGCAGCTTGCCACAAGCCGGACCCTCACGGCGGTCAGTTCTTGAAGCGTGCGGACGGCGGCAAGTGTGAGAGCTGTCACACCGTTCAGGGCTGGAGCCCCTCGACTTTCACAGCGGTGGAGCACGCCAGGACTGGCTTCCCGCTGGTCTTTCCTCACGCTCCGGTAAAGTGTGCAGACTGCCACGTGCCGGCGGGCAAGGCGACTCAATACAAACTAAAGTACGCGCTTTGCGTCGACTGCCACAAAGATGAACATCAGGGCCAGTTTGCTGAGGCTCCGTGGCAGAATCGATGTGAGCAATGCCACGCCGGCGCCACATTCAAAGTCTCAAACTTTACCCTGGCCAGGCACCAGCGTTCCCCATTTCCCCTCACCGGCGGACACGAAGCAGTGGCTTGCAATGAGTGCCACAAGCCGGCGGGGAGTACAAAGGTAACGCTCTACCACTTCAGTCAGCTCGCCTGCACGACCTGTCACGAAGATATTCACAAAGGTCAATTCGCTACGCGCATGGCCGTGCATAATACAGCCGGAAAACCGGCTGGATGCGAGATATGTCACTCTACCCGGGATTGGCAGGATCTGTCTAAGTTCGATCATGCGCAAACGCATTTTCCCTTACTTGGAAGCCATCGCGCAGTAGCTTGTGCCGATTGCCACCGGCCACCCAACATGGAACTTACATTGATCCATGTGCAATTCGCGAATGCCCCTTCCAAATGCGGAGATTGTCACCAAAATCCGCATGCCGCGCAGTTCGGAGTCAGAGGCAATGACTGCGCTTCCTGTCATAACGCCAGCAAATGGAAACCGTCACTTTTCGATCATGACAAGGCCTCATTTCCGCTGCGCGGGGGCCACGAAAATGTGGCGTGTTCCGATTGCCACACCCTCAGGAAGCCGGTAGAAGGAAAGCTGGTTTTGTTCTATAAGCCGACGCCGTCGGGCTGCGCTGATTGCCATGGAGCAGAGATTCCCAAGGCGAAAAACGCAGGGTATTGAGCATCGCTGGTGTCGACTTATACACCTTAAGTAACCGGAATTGGGTATTGAAGCGGTTAGAAGCCTGCGGTACCCTTCTCTGCATTCAGTGCCCAAAGTTGTTCCGGCCTCGACGATCAGCAAGTCGCGATTGTTTTGATTGCCTTATGCTAATCACCCCGCGCCGAAACAAACAGGCCTGCTAGACCTTGGCCGCGCCAATCTGAAGCCAGCTCATTGCTTGTAAGCGCGCACATGAGTCTCCTGTAACCCTGGATCTGCCGTTGCTTCTTCCCGTCGTGAGAGTCCTTGCGCTCGTAATGCGAGTGCTTGGCGCGCTATGCCGACTCGCCGGCGAGGATTCCTGCGACTGGTTGCGCTGTTTTTGGGCTTCGGGGTGAACGATGGCGCGTCTGCGCTGGCTAAGTACGATTGCCGCTGGCCTGATGCCCATACTGACGGGTATGGCTTTGCAGCAGCCGGGCGCGAACCCGCGGCCAAACGTGGGGGGCCCGCAGGCCAAAGTCACGAACCCGCATGGGCCGATCGCAACGCCATGCCAGAACTGTCATACCTACACCAGCTGGAAGCCTATCCGGTCGAAAACGGAGTTCAATCACGATCAAACGGGTTATCCGCTGCGCGGCATGCATGAAAAGGTGGGATGCACGGAATGTCATACCAGCTTGATCTTCAAGAACGTGAGCAAGGGTTGCGCCGACTGTCACGCGGATATTCATCGTCGCCAATTCGGCGCCAACTGCGAAAGCTGCCATTCGGTAAAGGGCTGGCAGGTTTCGCTCAAACAGGTCCGCGATCATCAAAACCGCTTTCCGCTGGTAGGGGCGCACGCCATGCTGCAATGCGATGACTGCCACAAGAACGCAGCTGTTGGACAGTTCACGGGTTTGTCGACGGCGTGCTACTCCTGCCATCAGAAGGACTTTCTTACCCCGGTGTTGGATCACGTCTCGGCAGGCTTCCCGACCACATGCGAGAGCTGCCACACGATGGATAGCTGGTTCAATGCAAAATTCGATCACCTGAAGATGACCGGGTACGCGCTGACCGGCGCACACACCACGCTGCCGTGCACAGCCTGTCACCTCAACAACATCTTCAAGGGAACGCCGGCGGCCTGCTATGCATGCCACACGAAAGACTTCGTCAACACCAACAATCCGCCGCATGTGCAAATCGGCTTGCCCCACGACTGCTCTACTTGCCACTCGACGACCAGCTGGCTGAACGCCCAATTCGATCACACTCTCTATGCGCACTACCCACTGACCGGCATGCACGCAACCGTAGCGTGTGCGCAATGCCACACGAACAACAACTACACCTCCACGCCTACGGATTGCTACGCCTGCCACAAGGCAGATTTCACCGGGACGACCAATCCAAACCACATTGCGGCCGGGTTTCCAACAGATTGCTCTGGTTGCCACACGACGAGCGGTTGGAATCCATCCACGTTCAACCATAACAACACTGCGTTCCCGCTTACCGGCGCCCACACCACGGTTGCTTGTGTGCAATGCCACGTAAACAATAACTACACAACCCTACCAACCGATTGCTACTCTTGCCACACTACGGATTGGAAAGGGACGACCAATCCGCCGCACGCCGCGTCTGGCTTTCCGACCACCTGCACCACCTGTCACAACACTTCATCGTGGACCAGCGCCACGTTCAACCACAACAACACCTCGTTTCCGTTGACTGGCGCACATACGACGGTGGCCTGCGCGCAGTGCCATGTGAACAACAATTACACAACCTTGCCCACTGCCTGCTACGGCTGCCATCAGACGGATTTCAAGGGAACGAACAGCCCTGCTCACCTGCCCGCGGGCTTCCCGACCGATTGCACCTTATGCCACAGCACCGCGACCTGGACCACGTCTACGTTCAATCATGCGTCCGTATTCCCGTTAACGGGTGCGCATGCCACCCTGGCCTGCGTGCAGTGCCACACCAACAACAACTACACCACGCTGCCAACCACCTGTTACGGTTGCCATCAGGCGGATTTTACCGGGACCAACAACCCTACCCACATAGCCGCGGGCTTCCCGACCAGTTGCGATACCTGCCACACCACGGTTAATTGGACATCGGTGACGTTCAACCATGCGACCTATGCAAATTATCCTTTGACGGGCGTGCACGCGACACTCACCTGCATACAGTGCCACACCAACAACAACTACACGTCCACCCCAACGGCCTGCTATGCCTGTCACCAGCCTGACTTCGCGGGCACGACGAGTCCCAGCCATGTGGCGTCCGGGTTCCCCACAGACTGCTCCATCTGTCACACCACGAGCGGCTGGATTCCATCCTCGTTCAACCACAACAACACGGCATTCCCTCTGACGGGGGCGCACACCAGCCTCGCCTGCTCTGCCTGTCACACCAACAACAACTACACCACCTTGCCCACCAGCTGCTACGGCTGCCACCAAAGTGACTGGACAGGAACCACCAATCCCAACCACATAGCGGCTGGGTTCCCCACCACCTGCAATACATGCCACACGACCACAGCATGGACCGGCGCCACCTTTAACCACAACAACACGCCCTTTCCCCTGACCGGGGCGCACCAAACGGTCGGGTGCAACCAATGCCATATCAACAACGTTTTTGCCGGCACACCCACCGACTGCTATGCGTGCCATAAGGCGGACTTCTCGGCCACGACGAACCCTAACCACGTTACGGCCGGCTGGCCCACAACTTGCACCACCTGCCACACAACGGCTGCATGGCTTCCGGCAACCCTGCCCGCCAGCTACCACACATTTTTCAACCTTAACCATGGCAACGCCAACGGCGTTTGCACCACCTGCCATACCAACTCTTCCGATTACTCGGTGTTCACCTGTACCACGTGCCACAGCGCCGCCGCGACGAACCCCAAGCACAACGGAGTCTCGGGTTATGTGTACAACAGCGTGAACTGCTATGCGTGCCACAGGAACTGATGAAGATGAGCGAGATAGCCGTCGGGTCGTTGCTGCTGGCCGTGTTTCCTGTGTCCCCGTGCCGCGCCGGTCAGGTGGACCAGGCGCCGGCTGTACCGGTGCACGCGTCCGCGGCGCCGGTGCGATCGAGTTTTCATGTTCGCTACGTCAGCGAATCGAACGTGTACATCGATGGCGGCCGCAACGCCGGGCTGGCCCCCGGCACCAAGCTCGTAGTGAAACAGGACACCACAAAACCGGCGGCCTCCGGAGCGGAAAAGTCCCTCGAGCCGGGCATCGTCGCCCGCTTGACGGTTGTCTCCGTGGCCTCAGTCTCCGCGGTATGCGAGGTTGAGATAGCGACACGCGAATTGATTCTGGGCGATGTTGTCTCTCTGCCCAACGAGGAAATAGAGAAACTGGTCGAAAAGAACACGTTGGGCAACACGCGCCAGTATCCGATTGTGATCAGCTTCAGCGAGGGGGATCCGCTCGACGAGGAGGTGCGCGAGAAGATTCCCCGACCCCCGCTTCCGGAAGTCAATCAGTACCGCGGAAGAATCGGATTCGATGTCAGCACCATCCGCCAACTGGGCGCGAATGGGCTGACTTCGAATGCCTATGGCATGGTTTTTCGAGGCGATTTCACGCGCATCCTCGGAACACACTGGAATATGAATGGCTACTGGCGCGGGAGCCTGCGAACCAATTCCCAGGCTGCTCAGACGACGCTGCAAGATACCCTCAATCGAACCTATCTAATGAGCTTGACCTACCTTAATCCCGACTCCCATTGGACCGGCGGCGTGGGTCGCTTTTACCTACCCTGGGCGAGCAGCCTGGAGACGATCGACGGCGTTTTTGTGGGCAGAGAGTTGGTTACGCGGGGCGTGGTGGGCCTCTTTGCTGGATCAACCCCCGACCCCACCGCGTGGGACTACAACCCGCAAAGGCGCATCGGGGGATTGTTCTTCAATGTTCACGGGGGAAGCTTCGAACGATTCCGCTATTCCACGACTACCGGCTACGGAGTCGAGCTCTACAAATGGACCATCAACCGCCCATTCGTATTCACAGAAAATAACTTCTCGTTCAGGCGTGGCTGGTCGCTGTATCAGTCCATGCAGATCGACCGGCCTACGGCAAACTCCGGCAGCGCCGCCATCGCTACCGGGCTGGGACAAAGCCTGGTTTCCTTGCGCCTGCAGGTTCATCCGCGGGTAACCCTCGACCTGACCGACACCTACTTCCGCGACGTGCCGAGTTACGATCCACAGCTGGTCGGTACCGGGCTGCTGGACAAGTATCTCTATCAGGGAATTAACGGAGGCGCTCGCATCGAGCTACCTCGTCATGTCACCGGCTACTTCAGTGTGGGCAACAGTAGCGATTCCAATGATCCGAAACACTCTTTGAACGAGATGTTTGGGGCGACGATGGCCGGTATCTGGAAGACCGGGCTGACCGCCGATGCGCGTTATTCGAAGTTCAATAGCGCGTTCGCGTCGGGTACCTACAACACCGTAACGCTGTCAAGAGACATGCTGAACAACGTGCAGCTGAACTTACAAGGCGGACGTTATGCGTATACCTCTTCCCTGGCGGCCAGTAGTTCTTCTGACTTTGTGAACATGATTGTCAATCTCAATCTTGGCGCCAGGCTGTTTCTGGAAAGCATGATCACCATGCAGCGGGGCGGATCCCTGAATTACAACCAGTGGACGACAACCCTGGGCTGCCGATTCGACAATCGGGCTTCCACGCGGAGGGCGAATCATGACGACCGGCCTTAGTGGCAGGGGAAAGCTCTCACAAAAACCAGCTTTCACACATCAGCTCAAGACCTTGCTGTTGCTGGCGGCCTTCTGGAGCGCTTGCGGTGTCATGGCCAGTGGCCAGGCAGCGGCCCCTGCATCCAGCCTCCTCGATCTGGCACAACGGCAGATCGGGTTATATCTGGCAAAGCTTGCCGATCTGCACTGTCTCGAAACGGTCACGCAAGAGAAGCTGACTGGTAATGGCAAAGTGGAGGCTACAGAACGCGCCCAATTCGACTATCTCATCATGATGGGTGGTAATGGCGAAGGCTTTCAGTTGAATGAGTCTCGCATCGAGTCACCCAACACCCCGCACAAAGTTTTGTCTATGCCGATGCTGGTCACGAATGGCGTCTCGAGTGTTCTGCTGGTACTGCATCCCTACTACCGAGACAGTTTCGAACTCAAGCCCGGGCCTGCGGAAACGGTGGACGGCAAGTCGATGACGCCCGTTCACTTTACCCAAATCCAGGGTCGCCGCACGCCGGCGGCGCTTGCCGTCCGCGGCCGGGAGTATCCGCTGGAGCTGCAGGGGACACTTTGGCTCGACGAGAGTTCAGGGGATGTGATGAAGGTAGAGGCCGGCCTGCTCCGCGACATGAGCGATGTGGGGCTGCGCTCCCTCCAGATCCAGGTGCGATACCAGGCAGTCAATCTGAAAGGGAGTGCAAAACCGATGACCTTGCCAGCGCTAGCTGTGGTGGAGGTGACCACCGCGCGGCAGCACTGGCGCAATACTCACGTGTTCGAGCAGTACAAAACCTTTACCACCTATACGGAAGAAGATCCGAGTGTAAAAGTGCGCGGCGCCGCTACTGGCCCTGATGACGTGACCCCAAAGGAGAATTTCTAGCATGTCGCTACTGCAAAGCAATCAAGTAATTTCCTCCGTTGCCCGGCCGCGGAAAAAGTCGGAACTTGGTCATCGCATTCGAGTGGCGCTCGCGGCGGCCGCCGCCTTTCTGCTGGTGGCCTCCATCGCCATTTATGGTGGGAGCTATTATCTGCTTCCGCTTGAGCAGCGCCCTTACTCCGAAAAATATGCCATGCTGCGGCCAAGCGGGACAATCGGCTTAAAGCTAGGCATTCTGGGCACGTTCCTATTCTTCATCATCTTCTTATATGCGCTGCGCAAGGTCATTCCCTGGCTGGGACGATTTGGGACGGCACGGCACTGGATGGACTTTCATGTGATCGCCGGCGTAACCGCGCCCATCATCATTGCATTCCACGCCTCGTTCAAGTTTCAGGGAATCGCCGGTATTGCCTTCTGGATCATGTTGGCCGTCGCCCTCAGCGGGATTATTGGACGCTACCTGTATTCGCAGATTCCCAGGTCGCTGAACGCCGCCGAGCTGTCGTTGATTGACCTGCGGAGCATTGAAGAGGAAGTTTCGGCGGCCCTGCTTCACCAGTCGATCTATTCCGCGGAACAGTTGCGGCGCGCCCTGAGCGTTCCAACCGGTGAGCACATTCGCCGGATCGGAGCCTTGCGCGCCGTGGGCGAGATGATCCTGCTGGATGTGGGCATGCCTTTCCGGGTGGCGGGCTTGCGCCGGGCGCCGGCTGGCTTTGGCGCCAAAATTCGATCAGCGGGTGGATTGTTTTCGACTGGAGACACAGAGATCGAGGAGATTGTCCGGCTGGTGCGACAGAAGGCATCGCTCTCAAAACGGGTCGTGTTTCTCGATCAGACACAGCGAGTGTTTCACTTGTGGCATGTGATTCACCGCCCGTTCAGCTATGCCTTCGCGGTGCTGGCTATCATCCACATTGCTGTTGTGATGGGCCTGGGGTTTATGAACGTGGGGGGCCGTTGAAATGGAAACACTCCTGACCTGGTTAATCGCGGGTACCGTTCTGGGTTTCTTCATGATTCGCTACTGGAGCGGGCACAAACGCAAAGAGTCCGCTGCTCGCGCCCAGGCGGACAGAGGGCCTCTTTTCTCCGATGGGCCCAGCGCCCAGCATCCGAAAGTCGCCATTGACTCCTGTATTGGCTGCGGGGCCTGTGTATCGGTGTGCCCTGAAGGTGACGTGCTGGCGCTGATCGATGGCAAGGCCGCCATCGTGAACGGCCATAAATGCATCGGGCACGGACTATGCGCGGAGGAGTGTCCGGTGGGCGCGATCACCATGGTGATGGCCAAGCCCAGTGCGGGTGCGGACGTGCCGGTGATCAGTGAGGACCACGAGACCAGTGTCGCGAACCTGTTTATCGCAGGTGAGCTGGGCGGCCTGGCGTTGATCAAGAATGCAGTGAATCAAGGCCGCGACTGTATGGATGTGATCGCTGGGCGAATGGCGGGCTTTCCCAAGGTTGAGGGGAACGGCGAGGTGTGGGACACCATTGTGGTGGGCGCGGGCCCTGCCGGCATCAGTGCTTCCTTGAGAGCCGCGCAGCATGGCCTGCGAGCGCTTACGCTCGAACGCGAAAGCGTGGGCGGCACGGTCTCAAAATATCCGCGCCAGAAGCTGGTGATGACGAGCCCGGTGGAGTTTCCTTTGTATGGGCGGTTTAGCAAAACTGCAATTTCGAAGGAAGAACTGCTGCGTTTTTGGGAGAAAATCATGCAGCGGACAGACCTGAACATCCATAGCGGAGAAGGCGTGGACAGCATCCAAAAGGGGGTCGATGGACTCTTCAGGGTATGCACCCAGCGCGCCGAATATCGTGCGCGCACCGTCGTGCTGGCTCTGGGAAGGGCCGGCACTCCGCGCAAGCTGGGCGTGAAAGGCGAAGAACTTCCCCATGTCCTCTACCGATTGATCGAAGCCGATCACTATACCGACAGAAACATCCTCATCGTGGGTGGCGGCGATAGTGCGGTGGAGGCAGCCATGGGTCTCGCCCATCAGGCCGGCAACAAGGTCACCCTGTCCTATCGCCGCGAGGAGTTCAGCAGGCTCAAGGATCGCAATGCAAAGCGCATGGCCGAGCAGATGGCAGCGGGCAAAATTGAAGTGCTCTTCAATTCGGTGCCGGCTGAATTCCGGGTGGGCAGCGTCTCGCTTGAAATGGGCAAGGAGGTACGCGAGTTATCGAACGACTTTGTGTGGATATTCGCCGGGGGCACTCCACCATCTGACTTTTTGAAAGCAGCAGGTGTTGCCTTTGGCGCCACCAGTGCAACCGAACAACTCACCATGAAGTGACTGGAGATACTGATGTTAGCAAGACCGGCACAGATATCCGTTTGTACACTGCTCTCGTTTGTGATCAGCGGCGCACTCGTTCACGCGGCATCGATTACGGGCATCGTCACCAACAAGACAACCAATCAACCTTCGGCCAACGACAACGTGGTACTGGTGGATGTGCAGGCGGGCATGCAGGAGGCAGCGGCCACCACCACAAATAGCGCGGGAGAGTATTCCTTGAAGGCGCCGGGCATGGGTGCGTATCTCATTCGAGTCACTCATCAAGGCGGCTCCTACTTTATTGCCGCGCCTCAGGGCGATGCGCCGGGAAATGTCACCGTCTACGACGTCGCTCCCAGGGTGGAAGGGGTCTCGATCGACGCCGACATGCTGTTGCTGGAAGCCGGAGGCGGTACCTTGCGGGTGCAGGAAAGATATCTTGTGCGCAATACCAGCCTGCCTCCAAAAGCACAGTTCAGCGATAAGACATTCGAGATCGTGCTGCCACCGGAGGCGGAGTTGGATACAGCCTCAGCCACACGCCCCGGTGGCCTGGCGACCAACACCCGGCTCGTACCCCTGCAACAGAAAGGCCACTACACCTTTAACATACCCATTCAGCCGGATCAGGGTGAGAAGGAAACACTGTTTGAGGTGCAATATCACCTTGCTTACAGCGGGAAATATACGTTTGCTCCTCATTTGCAAATGCCCGCGGATAACCTGGTAGTCTACGCGGCGAAGGGCATTACCTTTAAAGCCGCTTCGGGTTCGAGCTTTCTGTCCCGGCAGGAAGATCCGAGGGTCCAGACATTTGTGGCCAAAGGGATTCATCCGGCTCAGCCGATAGGCTTCGCCATCTCAGGCGAGGGACAGATGCCGCGCGAGGCGCAGAGCTCAGGCCTGGGGCAGTCAGCCGGAATGGGTGATGCGGAAGCCGGGACCTCGGGTGGCAACAGGCCCGGTGGCGGCTTGGGCGTCCCCATTGATTCTCCCGATCCGATTACGCCGTACAAGTGGTGGATCCTGGGCGGGCTCACGGTGGTTCTCGCCATTCTGGCGCCCATTCTGATGCGTAAGGACGGGCTTATGGTTCGGGCAGTCGCCGCTCTGCCGGCTGACCCCGCGTTTGGGGAGACATCTGTGCCGGTGACGGTAGGCCGTGTTGCAAAGGGCACGGCAGCGCAAACCCAGGCCCATGGGAACGGTGTTCTGCTCAATCTGCTGAAAGAGGAGCTTTTCGCGATCGAGACGGAGAAGCTGGCAGGAACTCTTTCCGTGACTGAGTATGCGGAGATAAAGACTGGTCTGGGAGCAGTCTTGAAGAGGACGCTGCGACGGGAAGCGGGCAACCCCCCTCACGACGAAGCCGCGCTGGCCCATGATAGCGATCTACAGCAACAAACGTGAGGCTGGTAGAACCCTATCCAGCCTTCTAGTGAAGCGCATCGTTCATAACGTCCTATATGTTTCAAGCCTCAGTCCCGCGGGGACGACTGAAAGTCATTGCTGTCCAAATTAGCTTTTCTCGGGCGGTCACGGCGCAATTGTTTTGTATAGGGCCGACTTTAGTCGGGCCATATCGGTCGAACAAAAATCCGGGCTTTACAGGGTGCGGAAAAACTCGGTTCATGAAGGGTACGGGCTTCAGCCCGTACGTAAATACCCAAGATCGCCTTTAGGCGCTGAGGGCAGCGGAATCATGCGGAAACCCGGTCCTCAGCGGCTGAAGCCGGTTTATTTTTGCGGTGATTACGTACGGGCTGAAGCCCGTACCCTTCAGGAGCAGAGTTTTTCCGCAACCTGTTTGGCCCCTGCGTTTTCTCGCCTTGGAGGATGAGATGCGTTCTCTTGTGTTTTCCATGAGGGTCGTGCCGTACTGATTTGTCGGGCAGAGGGCCGCCCCGGACGCGAGATATTTCTCCGACAAGCAATCCAGCTGGATTGGCCCTCGCAGGGGCTGAAGCCCTACATTTTTTCCGACCTGAACGGCCCGACTAAAGTCGTGCCTTGATACAAAACCAAAACACAGAATTGCTTTGCGAACTTGGCGCTCCAGAGAAGGCGTCCTGTTTGACGAAAATCTTACGCGTGCATGTGTGACGAGATGATCCTCGATGCTTAACGATCAGGCAATCGCTGGAGCCGTTTTCGCATCAGACAGGGGTATTGAGCGGCTCGCCTCCGCGGTAGCTTCCCACTAGAAGCGAGCAACGGGCTCAGAATCGTTGTATGCAGGCTACAGGAGACGCAAATCGTGCCCAGAGGAAGTAAGCAGATCGCGGGGCTAGCCCTCGCCCTGGCGGCGTTGTGCGCTGTGCTCCTTGTCGTGGGGATCGTGGCCGATGCTCCGGGCCAACGCATGATCGTCTCACCGAAACATCCCAATCTTGAAAACGGTAAGGCGGTATGGAACCACGGCTGCATTGCCTGCCACGGGGCGGATGGCAAGGGTGCGCCGGAGACCTCCACGGTGTTTGTCCGTCCGGATACATGGCCGGATATGACGCGCTGCGATCAGACGACGCCGGAGCCTGATTCGGCCTATAAGGCTGTCATCCTGCATGGGGGCAGAGGGCTGGGCTTTTCCCAGATCATGCCCGCTTTTGGGGACCTGTTAAGCAACGATCAGATCGATGATGTGATTGCGTACCTGCGCACCTTCTGTCACAACGACCATCACTATCCACTGGGGGTTCTGAATCTGCCGCGAGCCCTGGTTACGGAGAAGGCATTTCCTGAAGATGAACTGGTCATTTCAACCGCGGCGAACGTGAGCGGCGATGCTTCGTGGACCACCGATGTAATTCACGAGCAGACATTTGCCGGCAAGAATCAGCTGGAAGTGGACGTTCCCGTCAATTACGCAAGCCTGAACGGCAATTGGACGAGCGGAGTTGGCGACATCACGGTAGGCATGAAGCGCGATCTGTTTTCAAGTGAGCCTGCCGGCTCAATTTTGAGCGTGCAAGGGGGCATCCTTCTTCCGACTGGCGACAGCAAGCGCGGCTTTGGAGCAGGGGTAACGCAGTTCGAGCCGTTTGCGGCGTACGACCAGTTGATCACGAACAGAACCTTTGCGCAGCTTCAATTGGGAGCCGACTTGCCGGCGGATACGCACGTTGCGCCGCGTAGCCTGTTCTTCCGTTCGGCATTTGGCGGTTCGCTCGCTCCCGATCACGGCCTTGGCCGGCTGTATTCACCCATGATGGAGTTTCTTGCGAAGCGAGATTACATGACCGGCGCCAGCACGGATTGGGACATATTGCCGGAGATGCAGGTCACCGTGAGCCGGCGTCAGCACATCCGTGCTGCCGTGGGTTATCGCAAGCCCATTACGGATGTGAGCGGGCGGGCGCCGCAGGTTGTGTTTTACGTCTTGTGGGATTGGGCGGAAGGACATTTTTGGGAAGGTTGGCGATGAGGACACTGGTGAGCGGGTTAATGATGATTGGTCTCGCCGCCGCAGGCGCATTGGTTGCGGTTCCGCAGCAAGCAACCGCACCGGCAACGCCGTCGGTTGCCTCCCAGGTTGCCGCCGATCAGGAAACACCCACCCAGGAGAGACCACGCATAGCCTATGAAAAGGGCGTCGCCACGGCGTTTCGCTCGTCCGATCGGTGCCTCGCGTGTCACGTCGGGATGAAGACCAGCACGGGTGAAGACTACTCGATCGGATTTGATTGGAGAGCGAGCCTGATGGCGAACTCGTCTCGTGATCCTTACTGGCAAGGGAGCATAAGACGGGAGACGATCGACCATCCGGAGGCCAAGCAGCACATTGAAAATGATTGCTCGTTCTGTCATATGGCGGGTATTCGCCTGGCGGACCGAGACGCCGGGCGGGATACCCACGTTTTCTCTCACTTTCCCTTTCGCAAACTCACTGGCAAGACCGGGCAGTCGCAGCGCCTTGCGCAAGATGGCGTAACCTGCTCGGTTTGCCACCAGATTGAGAAAGAGGGGCTGGGCACGGATGCTACGTTCAACGGCAACGTGGTGGTGTCGAAGGCAGTGCGTGAGGATGAACGGCCGGAGTATGGGCCATATGATCCTGACCACGGTCATCAGACGTTAATGCACTCCTCGACTGCGGGGTATCTGCCGGTGCACAGCGACCATATACGGGACGCGGCTTTGTGTGGAAGCTGCCACACCCTGTACACCGACCCAATTGTGGCGGATGGGAGGAAGTTGCCGCGGTTTCCGGAGCAGATGCCTTACCAGGAGTGGCAGCACAGCGACTACGTGAAGAAACAGACGTGCCAGCAATGCCACATGCCAGAGGTGAAGGAGCAAACTCCGGTCACAGCACTCTACGGCCCGATGCGCGAGGGGGCTAGGAGACACGTGTTCGTGGGGGGGAACTTTCTCATCGAGGGGATGTTGCAGGATCATCGCGACGACCTTGCAGTGGCCGCTTTGCCGGAGGAGCTGAAGGCTCAGAGCGCGAGAACGAAAGAGTTTCTGCAGACGCAGGCGGCCCGGGTGACGATCCAGAGTGTGGAATCGATGCCGGGAAAGGTAGCGATTGCAGTCCTGGCCGAAAATCTTTCAGGCCATAAGCTACCCACCGCGTTTCCATCGCGGCGGGCGTGGCTACATTTAAGGGTGACGGATGCGAACGGGAACGTGGTGTTTGAGTCGGGAAAGCTGCGTAGCGACGGTTCGATTGTGGGCAACGCGAACGATGAAGATCCGCTGAAGTTTGAGCCGCATTACCGCGAGATTACGGAGCCGGATGAGGTGGAGATCTTCGAACCCATACTTGCCGACGCTCAAGGGCGGGTGACCACCGGAATCCTGAGCGCAGCGCGGTATGCAAAGGACAATCGGCTGCTTCCCGCGGGTTTTGATAAGGCCAGCGCGGAGGCGGACATCAAGGTTGTGGGAGACGCGGCTAATGATCCAGGGTTCACGGATCGCGGAAGTTTGGTGCGGTACGTCGTGCCTACCGGGAGCGCCTCCGGCAAGCTTACGATCGTAGCAGAGCTCTGGTATCAGCCGATTGGGTATCGTTGGGCACACAATCTCGCTCCTTATGAAGCGGCCGAGCCGCAGCGCATGGTGAAGTATTTTGAGGGTGCCGCCCCTGAGAGCGCGATTGTGCTCGCGAAGGCTGAGACAACCCGCTGACCCCGAGCTGAAAAGGCAAGGAAGAAGCCCTGTCGAAACATAGTAGTTGGCGTGGCTAAGAAAAACCGAGCGTGCAGGATTCATCGCCTTCGAACAACGCGGTGAACCCTTATGCCACCGGCGAAGCAGGCTCAGCCCCAGTCTGCGTAAAAGCGCGAAGTTTCTCCTGATCAAAATCAACTTGTGATTTACTGACGCGTCACCCTGCATTCATGCAGGTTCAATGTTCTGCGCCCACGCTTGGATTCGCATTACGGGGTTGTCATCGTCTTGTTCACGTTTTGTCATCTCGGATTTTTGCTGCGAAGCCTAAGCACAGGCCATTCGCGAATCGTGCAGGAACTCAGCCAGCCGTCGCAGACTGTATAGCTCGCGACAAACTCCTTGTGACCAATATTCCTAAGAGGCCGAAATAATGTATCCATTAACAGCCCGCGCGAATGCAATGGGCGTGCGCTTCGCCTGCCTGCTGCCGATCCCCGTTCTGTTCATCCTCGGAGGCGCTGACCTCTTCGCGCAAAACGTTGTCTTGACTGGCTCCATAAGCGGTTTGGTCACCGACCGAGCGGCGGCGGTGGTTCCTGGGGCAACCGTCGTCGCCCACAATCTCGAGACCGGTATAGACAAATCAGCGCATACGAATCACGCTGGCATCTACCGGTTTCCAGTCCTCTTGCCTGGTGCGTATACATTAACTGCAGAAGCCTCAGGATTTCGCGAGAGCCAGACGAGGTTGCAGGTCCAGGTGGGCAGCACTGCCTCGCAGGATATCGAGCTGCAAGTGGGAGGCAATCAGGACACTGTATCCGTAACCAGCACTGCGTCCATTCTGAGGCCGGATGAATCCTCTGCCAGCTATGTGACGGACCGCTCCTTCCTGGATGAACTGCCGCTCAATGGACGCCGTTACACCGACTTCACGCTGCTTAGCCCGAATACCAGCCCGGATGGTGACACAGGTCTGGTCAGTATTGACGGCCAGCAAGGTGGCGAAGATACCGGCTATGCCAATGGCAACGGATGGAATGCGTTCACAGTAGACGGCACGAATGCGACCAGCAACTACTTCGACGATGTCCTCGGGCGCTATCGTATTCCCTATCTTTACGGAGAAAACTCCGTCCAGGAGTTTCAGGTCGCCGTCAGTCCTTACTCGGCGATCTATGGCGGAGGTTCGTCCTTCATCAATGCGGTAACCCGCTCGGGAGGCAATAGCGTTCACGGCAGCTTGTTTTACTTCAACCGCAACTCTGTCTTCGAGGCCAACAACTCGGTCTCCAATGCCGCAGGCTACCCAAAACAGCAGGACTCGTTGCAGCAATTCGGCGCGGACGCCGGTGGACCCATTAGAAGGGACCGCCTCTGGTTCTTTGTCGACTATGAGCAGCAACGCGAGAATGATCCTATCTCGATCATCAATCCGTCCATGGATCCATCGCAGCCAGGCTTCTTGTCCAGCAATTTCGGCATACCGGATGGAAGCGCGTTACCAGTCCCTGATTCCTCCTACCCTGTGCCCAGCGGTGTGAATGCACCGGACCCGACGAACCCGCTCTACTTGCAGCAAGTGGCGAATGCTGTGAATGCCTTGAGCACGAATCTCGGCATCAAGCCACGGCAAAAAAATGACCTGGTGGTTACGCCGCGGTTTGATTATCAGGCAACGTCGCGTGACAGCTTCTTTCTCAGTCTGAATGTCAATCGCTTCCATTCGCCCGGGGGAGTCATCACGGTCAGTCCGGTAGCCATTTATGGCACACAAACACTGGCTAATGCCAAGGTTAATGATTTTCAAGCCAGCCTGGGGTGGACCCATACATTTTCCCCGAACCTGCTGAATGAATTCCATGCCGGCACATCCGACGACAACCAGATAGCGACGCCGACTGGCGAAGCGACGGGCGCGCCGACGATCGTTCTGCAAACGCCGGCCACGTTCATACTTGGCAATGCACCCTTTTCGCTGGGCCGCGTATTTGAGCGGCAATATTCCGCATCCGATCGTATCGATTACACCATCGGCAAGCACACCCTCCAGATCGGCTTCGACTTCAATCGCGCCTGGGATGCAGACAACAACTTCGGTGGCGCAGACCCAAACGAAAGCGCGCAAGCCGGGTCATTCCTTGGCAGTTATCAGTTCTCTAATCTGGAAAGCTTTGCTCTTGGTCAGTACAGTCTCTTCAGCCAATCTTC
Organism: uncultured Acidobacteriaceae bacterium; assembly: GCA_963834445.1. Classification (GTDB taxonomy): domain Bacteria; phylum Acidobacteriota; class Terriglobia; order Terriglobales; family Acidobacteriaceae; genus PALSA-350. Next base: position 1,177,391 of record CAWIBU010000003.1, on the reverse strand, counting down.
CGGCAACCCCACCTTTGCTTTCGCAGTGCCCTACTACGGCTTCTATGCACAGGATTCCTATCGAATCTTGCGCAACCTGACTCTGGAAGGCGGAGTGCGCGAAGACTTTCAGGTCTATCCTCAGCCTGCTGAAAACCCCGCCTTCCCTCTTACCGGACAGTTTCCCAACCAGTATGCTCGTGTTTCTCCCCGTGTGGGATTCGCCTGGGGACCCAGACCAAAGACCGTCGTTCGCGGTGGCTTCGGACAGTTTTACACCAACTTCAACGGGTTGAATTATCGCAATTCCGTGGTGTCAAATGGGCTGCCCTCGCAGGAGGCTTCTGTGGGCCTGAGCTTCAATTCCGCGCTCCCGGCGAACCAGCAACTGCCCACCTTTACCAGCATTCTGCCCAGTAATTCACCTCTCTTTGCCGCATCTGACATTTCTCTCGTCTCCCCCCAGTTCAAGACACCGTACATCTTGCAGGGGAGCCTGCAAATCGAACAGGAATTATCAGAGAACACGACCTTCAGCGTCGGCACCATATGGAACCATGGCATCCACATCATCTCGGGCAGTGCATATGATGCAAACCTAAACCCGCTTCAGGGCACGACGACCTATATCACCTGCCCGCCCAATACTGCCACTGCGCCGTGTAGCGGACCGCAGATCACGTTACCAAACATGGACAATGGATTGCTGACCGAAGGCGCGCTCAACCCGAATTTAGGCCAGATCAACGAGCTGATCAGCCCCGCCCAAAACCAGTACAACTCTCTTTTTGTACAGTTGAAACATCGGTTGTCGCAGGGTCTGACCTACCAGCTTTCCTACACCTGGGCAAAGAGCATCATGCACGATGGCATGGACTTCAATAATCAGTTTGATTTCAGCAATACCCATGCACCTTCCCTGCAGGATCAGCGCCACAACCTTAGCATTGCCGCGGTCTATGAGCCCCGAGCCGAAAAGTTCATTGACTCGTCGACTGCTCGCGCGCTGCTCTCGAACTGGAAGCTGAGCACGGTCATGGCCTTTGCCTCGGGCCGGCCGTATGCGGGTTTGCTCGGTCCCTCTGCGAACGGCAACAACCTAAACGACACCGCGTTCAACGAGAGCACATCCAATAGCGCGGCAGGCATCAACCAGGCCGGTCCCACACCGGGCATCGGTCTCAATTCCTTTTACGGTCCGTGGCTTGAAAGGATTGATGTCGGAATGGCGCGCAGTTTCCCGGTGCGGGAACATGGCTCGCTACAACTGCAGGCGCAAGCTTTCAACCTCTTCAATCACGCCAATTTCTATGTGCAAAATGGAAACGGCGTCAACCAGATCCAGTACAATCCCGTCGGAAATCCTGGTAACGATGATTGCGGCGACGGAGCAACGCTGAATCAGACCTGCTACCTGATCCCAAACTCCGGCCCAAGTGGTTTTGGGTCACTGCAGGAGATTAGCCCCAATGGCACTCCACGTGCGCTGCAATTCTCCGCACGATTCAGATTTTAAGCGGTTGGGTCAACGATCGCGCTGAGCGGGCGAGCCTTTCAAATTAAAACGACACAGTGACAAGGGCATATTACTGTGTATTGATTCTGGCTGCTAAGCATCCGCTTTACGGATTGCGCGATTATGTTTGATCGGAGCCACGCATGAGACGCCGCAGCCATTTCGTTTTATCAAATAAACGACGTTTCTTCCTCATACGATGATACCCGGACGCAGCGTTCACCAGATGTTAACCAGACGGCACAGGGCGCGTAACCTTAGAAGCTAAGCATAGGGTCTGGGCGGCAGAAACTCGACCCACAACCCTGGCAAGCTTGTGCTTCGCTCATTGACAATGAACGCCGCAGTTCAGTTCATCGGCCAACGCAGACCAAACGCGAATGCTTACGTTCACGGTTTCCGTTTCCTTGCATACGACTCGCAGCGCCAGGTTGATCGTGAAGGATTGAGAGTGAACGACACGTTGTGGCCGGTTGCCCGTAATCCGAACCCGCTTTCCCAACCTCCTAATATTTCCATCTGGGGCTACGCATGAGAGTGCTTGTCATTGAAGATGAAGTAAAAACGGCCAACTTTTTGAAGAAAGGGCTCGGTGAGGCTGGGTTTGTCGTCAGTGTTGCAAACGACGGATCGGAGGGTTTGCATCTGGCGGAGGAGTCAAGTTTTGACCTTGTCGTACTCGACGTCATGCTGCCAGGGCTTGACGGATGGCAGGTTCTCTCCCGTTTGCGCCAGCAGGGCCGAAGCACCCTGGTGCTCCTGTTGACGGCCCGCGATGCCGTTCATGAGCGCGTGCGGGGCTTTGAATTGGGTGCAGACGATTACCTGGTGAAGCCGTTCGCCTTTTCGGAGTTGCTCGCGCGGGTACGATCGCTACTTCGCCGCGGCCCGCCACGCGCACAGGAGACGCTCCAGTTGGCTGATCTGGAGATCGACCTGCTGCGCCAGCGGGCAACGCGCGCTGGTCATCGTCTGGACTTGACCTCGAAAGAATTTTTGCTTTTGAGCCTGCTCGCCCGGCGAGGCGGCGAGGTGCTGTCACGAACCCTCATTGCCGAGGCGGTGTGGGATATGAACTTCGACAGCGACACCAACGTGGTCGACGTTAACGTTCGCAGGCTGCGCAGCAAGGTCGACGATCCATTTCCCCTCAAGCTGATTCATACCGTTCGCGGCGCCGGGTATGTTCTGGAAGCCGATCAATAGCCCGGCGTCCGTTTCGCGTTTATGGACCACCCTGGCCTTCCGCTTAACAGCCGGCTACGCGCTTGCCGGCTTGTGTCTGGTTTTTCTAGCCATCGTTAGTCTTTATCTCGTGTTGGTAGGCGAATTGGAAAAGAGCACCGATCTCTTTTTGGCCGACAAAGTGCATGTGCTCGGCACCATGCTGCAGGAACGGCCCGGCGACCAGGATGCATTGCAGGAAGAAGTGGAGCTCGAGCCAGCCGCGCGCCGCTATGAACAGTTCTATGTGCGGCTGTTGAATGCGCGCAACCAGGTGCAGCTGATCACGCCAGGTATGGCGGAGCAACTAGACCTCACGCAGCTGGACCGTCAAACCAGGGCGCGCCTCAATCACACGACCCGGATGACGGGTAAAAAAGGCAAAGCCTTTCGCGTGGCCAGCGTTACGTTAAGCGTCGGATCAGCGCCAGCGCAGATGGACACGGTGCAGATTGCCATCGATGTCTCGCAAAAAGAGACGCTGTTGGCGCGCTACCGGCGTTGGTTCTGGGCCATATTGCTGGCGAGCTTTGTCGTCTTTCCCCTGGTCGGGTACCAGATCGCACAGCATGGTATTCGGCCGGTGGAAGAAATGGCGACCACGGCGCGGCTCATTACGTCCACAAATCTTCGCGAGCGCATTCATTCGGACGGCTATCCTTCTGAGCTGGCATCGCTGGCCAGTACTTTCAACCAAATGCTGGACCGGCTGGAGGAGTCGTTCGAGCGCATCTCCCGATTCTCAGCAGACATCGCCCACGATCTGCGTACCCCCGTCAACAACATTCGCGGCGAAGCAGAGGTCGTGCTGCGCCGTCCCCGTATTGCCAGTGAATACCGCGATGTCATCGAGTCCAATCTGGAAGAAGCAGTTCGGCTCTCGGACCTCATCGGCGACCTGCTTTTCCTGGGGCGTGCCGAAAGCCCCTTGTCTCGTTTGCACCGCGAGCGGGTGGATGTGGGTGAGCTGCTGAGCGGCGTGCGCGAGTACTATGAGGCCTCCGCTGCCGAAGGAGCAATCTCGTTGACCACGCCGCCTGCCGGTGCCCCGGTCATTGCCGAACTGGACCGGACACTTCTGCAGAGAGCTGTAGGCAATCTCGTCTCGAACGCGTTAGCACACACGCCCCCGGGCGGCGCCATCGTGCTGCAAACCATGGCCGATCCTTCCGCCATCCGCATCGAGGTCTGCGATACGGGCGCAGGCATTCCAGTCGAAGCATTGCCCCGGGTCTTTGATCGCTTCTTCCGGGTCGACTCGTCCCGCTCTCAGAATTCAGGTGGTACCGGCCTGGGGCTGGCCATCGTGAAAAGCATTGCTCTCCTGCATGGCGGAAGTGTTGAGATCCAAAGCAAACTGGGGCAGGGTACCCGGGTCACGCTCTCCATACCTCTGCACACGCCAGCATGACTTGAAATTGTAATGCCTGGTACATGATGGTTGGGTAACATGCTCTGGCGATTCCGACTCGCCACCTTCCATCCGCCTCACGAGGTTCGCGCTATGCCCGAGTCTCCAAGTCCAGCCGCGCCGCAGCAGGTCCCGTCGCTGCTTATGTCAGCCACTCAGTTGCTCAGGGCGGGCAGGCCTGCCGATGCCATCGTACCGTTGCATCGGGCAGCATTGCTGGAGCCGTTTAATGCCACCATCCAGCATGACCTCGGCCTCGCCTGCCTCGAGGTCGGCCGGCTTCACGATGCCGTCGCGGCCTTCGAGCGCGCCGTCGCTGCCAACCCGCGCTACGCCGACGCCTACTTTCGGATGGGAATCGCTTTGGAGAAGTTGGGCAACACCGGCGCGGCGATCGTCGCTTATGACCGCGCCACACAGTTCCGTCCATCCCTGACCGAGGCGTGGTTCCATGCCGGCGCCCTGGTCTACACGCTGGGCCATCGTGATGAGGCGATTGGCTGCTTCCGACGGGCGGCGCTGACGGGCGGCAACACCAGCTATGGCCGCCTGGGTAAGGCTCGGGCGCTTCTTACAGAGGACCGCAATCAGGAAGCTGAACTGGTGCTGCGGCGGACAGTGGCCCTCGATCCGAGGAACGCCATGGCGCATGATCTGCTGGGCAACCTGCTCTCTGAGTTTGGCCGTTTCGACGAGGCCCGCGCATCCTTCGAACGAGCCATTGCCATCGCTCCGCTGCTGGCGGGGTGCTACTACGACCTGGTTCGTTGCCGCCCCGTCACCAGCGATGACGATGGCCTGCGGCAACGGATGGAATCCGCGCTTGCCACACCCGGGTTGGAAGCGGCTCAGCGAGTGCGGCTTCACCTCGCTCTCGGCAAAGCGGCGGACGATCTTGGCGAATACGACCTGGCCATGCAGCACTTCGACGCCGCAGACGCCGTGCGCCGGCTCTCCTTGTCTTTCGACGCTGTTGCCTTTGCCACCGAGATCGATCAACTCACCGCCCGCTGCACACCTGAATGGATCGCCCGAACTTCGCGGCTCGGCAACCCCGACGCAACCCCGGTGCTGATCCTGGGCATGCCGCGGTCGGGTACGACTCTCGTCGAGCAAATCATCTCCAACCATCCCGAAGTCGGGGCCGGCGACGAGTTACATTTCTGGAACCAGAGAGGGGCAACATGGTACCGCTCCGGCGAGGCCGGGATCGCCCCGCCGTTCTTCGCCAGTGCGGCTGCAGACTATCTCGGCTTGCTGCGCGCGATCGCGCCTAAAGCGGCCAGGGTGACCGACAAAATGCCCTTTAACTTTCTCTGGGCCGGGCTGATCCACGTAACTTTCCCGCGTGCCCTCATCATCCATTGCCGCCGCTCTGCAGTCGATACCGCGCTTTCGATCCATCAAACTCATTTCCACCCGGGCCTCGTCTTTCCCACCGGTGGCGACGAACTGGTCATGTATTTCCGCAACTACCAGCGCCTCATGGACCATTGGCGGGGCGTGTTGCCGCCGGATCGCTTCCTCGAGGTGGATTACGAGGAGCTGACCCGCGACCCCGAACCATTGATCCGGCGGATCATCGCCGCTTGCGGCCTGGCCTGGCACGCCGGGTGCCTGCAGCCCGAATCAAATCCGCGCGCCGTGAGGACCCCCAGCAGGTGGCAAGCCCGGCAGCCGATCTACCGCAAATCGGTCGCGCGCTGGAAACGCTACGAACCCTGGCTGGGACCCTTGCGCGCGCTCGTCGACGCCAGTTCGCAACTGGCTCCGGGCTAGTGTAGTCCGCCACGCATAGAGTCGTTTATTCAAGGTCCCCCCTGCGGGACCTTGTTCTCTTTAAGACCGGGATCCCAATCAAATTTGTCATCCCGACCGGAGCGAAGCGCAGTGGAGGGACCTGCTGTTCCCTCGACCAAAAGCGGCTGTCCTGAGTAATTGCAACGGTGAGGGTTAACAGCAGGTCCCTCCACTGCGCTTCGCTCCGGTCGGGATGACAAATTTGATTGGGATCCCGGTCTTAAAGAGAACAAGTCCCGCAGGGGGTCCCCAGCCCACATGACAAAAATGTAATCCGCTAGTCACCAGCCCGTCAGAAAGCCGCTGCCATACTCGCTTCCAAGTGGAGGGAGCGCTGACCGCGTTTAAGCCCTGGCCGTTTGCGGTTCTCTACACCAATACTCCGCGCCTCCGTCCATCCGTATCCCCGGCAGCCAGCTGTACCTGTCTGCTTGTCCTGTGTCCCTAGCCCGCGGCTGGAAAAAAGACAGTCACGTCTTCATACCGCCGGCCGGCATTTCAAAGCGCGTGCTAACCCTCCTGGGAGATCAGTCGATGTCCAAAAAAACGTATCCAAAAGCGACTCGAAATCGTTCGAGAATCAACCGTCTTCGTCCGCTCGCCGGTCTGCTGGCGACGGGGCTGAGCCTGCCCGCGTTCGCTCAGTCCGTGCCTTACCCGACCTACTCCACCGGCGCACAGCCCAACGGCTCTTTTGTCGTGAGCAGCGGTCAGATCATCACCCCGGCGGGCAAACAAGTCGACCTTGGCATCCGCGTCCGCGCCAAGGCGGTTGCCGTGAACCCCATCGCCGCCACCCACACTGCCGCCGTCCTCACGCTGGGCGCAACCCAGGCTGTCGAAGTTTTCGATACTCGCACCGGCGAGGTTCTGCAGAATTACATCACCTTCGGATCGGATTCGCGCGGCAGCTACAGCGGCATCGCCTATTCCGCAGATGGCAAGCACCTGGTCTTCAGCCAGAACAGCAGCAATGTCACCATCGCCAATGTGACCAAAGAAGGTTTGCTGACCGACGACGCTCAGGTAAGCGTGCCGCCGAACAGTTCCTTCATCAAGTGCTTTCCCAACAGCCCGCCGGCTGCCTACGCCAACCCTTGCGGCTCGTTTTATACCGCCTCCACTTCGTACCCGGGCGGCATTGCATTGTCCAAGGATGGCAAGAGCGCCTACGTCCTTCTCAACCAGAACGACACCCTCGCCAAGGTCGACCTCAGCGCGTCGAAGCCGACGTTGGGCACGCAGATCCGCGTAGGCAACGCGCCGCACAGCATCGTGATCGACAGCGACGGAGATACCGCTTACGTCAGCAACGAGGGTGGGCGGGCGGCTACCCAAGCGGACTTCCAGATCAACTCCGCCGGCACTGAAATCGTCGCTGACCCAGTGGTCGGCGCTGCAACCACCGGTACTGTTTCTGTGGTTGACCTGGCATCGATGAAAGTAAAAGCCACCATCTCAACCGGGTTGCACCCAACCGGCATGGCGTTCTTCGGTGGTTACCTGTTAGTCGCCAATACCTACAGCGACACCATCTCGGTCGTCGACACCACCACCAACGAAGTGAAGCGGACCATCGACCTGGGGCTGCCGATCAAAGTGCCCGGCCAAAACCAGGCGGCCTATGGCGCAGCGCCAAACTCCATCGCTGTCGATGCCAAAACAGGCATCGCCTACGTCGCGCTTTACAATGCCAACGCGATCGCGGTAGTCAACCTGAATGCCGGCGCCAAGAATGCTGTCGTGGGCATGATTCCAGTAGCATATGCGCCGAGCTCAGTGGTGCTGAACAAGGCTGAAACCAAACTCATCGTTGCCAATGACAAGGGCGTCGGTACGCTTTATTCCTTCGAGACCGACCACGGCGTCACCGACTACAACACGCACCAGGACAATGGCACGGTCAGCATCATCCCTGTGCCCAGCAGTGAAACCCTGACGACGATGACGGCGCAGGTCTTTGAGAACAACCACTGGGACCTGACGGAGAACATCAAGTCGGCCGCCGGTGGCACCCAGGATACAAGGGCGAAGGCAATCCCGGATAAGATCGGCGATCCCTCACTCATCAAGCACGTCTTCATGATCATTCGTGAAAACCGCACCTATGATCAGATCCTCGGTGACGTGGGTGCCGGCAACGGCGACAGCTCGTTGGCGGTGTTCGGCGGCAAAGACACCCCCAACGTCCATGAATTGGTGAAGCGCTTCCCGCTGTTCGACAATTTCTACGACCCCAGCCGCCAATCTGCGGACGGTCACCAGTGGATCACCGAAGGCCTCGCACCCTACGCTGACGACATCCAGTCACCAGAATGGACCCGCAGCTATCCAGGGGGCAACGCCGGCGATGCACTCGCCTACCAGAACAAAGGCTTTCTGTTCTCAGAAGCGTCTGCAGCCGGTTTGTCGCTGAAGATCTACGGTGAATACGTAGAAAACGACACGTTCAAGCAGCCGAACGGGTCGACCAAAGAGCCTACCTGGAGCCAGTTTTACACCGACTCCAAGAACTTCGAGGCCGGGGCCGAGAAAACTCTGTACTACCAGAACACGGTTCAGGCACAGTCTTCTCTCCCAGCCGTATCCAATCACCTCATCACTAACTTTCCGCAGTTTGACCTGGGCATTCCCGACCAGTTCCGCGTCGATATTTGGAATCAGGACTTCCAGAATGACGTCAAGGCCGGTACGGTGCCAACGCTGAGCATTCTTTGGGTCATGTGCGATCACACCGGCGGTCCGCCGACTGTGGACGCTGAACAGGCCGATAACGACCTGGCCGTGGGCCGTATCATCGACTCGATCAGTCACAGCAGTGTTTGGTCCTCGTCGGCGATCTTCATCGAAGAGGACGACGCGCAAAACGGTGTCGACCACGTCGACGGTCACCGCAGCCCGGGCTACATTGTCAGCCCCTACGTTGTGCAAAACGGACCCACCGACCACACGTACTACACCCAGGTCAACATGACGCGGACGATTGAACAAATCCTCGGTCTGCCACCCATGAATCAGTTTGACCTGATTGCTTCTCCTATGAGGACTGCTTTCGTCGAAGGCACCCCACCTGCGGACAACTTCAAACCGTGGTCGCACGTGCCCAACCAGGTCCCCTTGGACATGGGTGTCACCACGACCACCGCAGCCAACAAGGCCATGAGCCCTGCGGCCAAGGCCCTGCAGGTAGCGTGGCTACAGAAGAAGAAGCAGATCTTCGCCGGTAAACTAACCAAGCCCGATGCCGAAGATCCCGAGACGGTCAACCATCTGAACTGGTACATGTCGACCAACTTTACGCGGCCCTATCCCGGCGAGAAGACGGTTCGCCCTCCGAGCGAATTTACCAAGCCCGCGCCCAAGGGTGAGGATCTGGACGACTGAAACACTTCCTCCTGCTAACAGCCCTTTCCCTGTAACCGGGGAAAGGGCTTTTTTTTGTTCCTACCAAACAAAACTTCCCCTGCGTCTCTTGGCGGCGGGAATGCGTCAGGAAGGAGCGAAAAGAATCGCCATCCCACGTACACGGGAATGAAAGCTTCCATGGTTGAGGATTCTTTATATTCGTCCGCCGACATCCATGATGCGCTGCTGCGTGGCTCGAAGTTTAACGACTGGCAATTTGCTGCAAACGGGCCGCCACTTCCCATTTTGCAGGTCGCAATAGCCTCCTTAGACGGTTGAATGTCTCTCCAGCGTCGCCGGCGATCGCATTCTCGATGAGCACCTCTCGCCATCCCGCAGGCATGGGGAACGTATTGATCGACTGCCCCTTAACTCCATGCGATTGGAGCATCAGTGCGCGATATAGCTCGCGTTGGGCTTCAATTCGATCTCTGTTTTCAGAAAAGGAGGGAACCGCTTTATTTCGATCTAATTCTGGCTTAACGCTTGGTAACATGCGTGCCAGGCGCTGCTCTCTATTGCGATCGTCCATTCCTGTGTGCTTGTCCAGGAAGCGGCAGATGCGATCACTGACCTTCTGGCTGTCACGCAAGAGCTCCTCATACGAGAAGAAGAAGGCTTTGCTGGACACATCATCATCGGAGATGAGGGTAGACATATATCTTTGCCAAAGCAGCCATGCCGCTGGCATGGAGAAATCTCTACGAGCACACAAAGAGGAGGAGATGGCCATGGGGTCTCGAATGGCAACAAGATACACAACGCTGCCCCAGATCTCTTTCCAGAAAGGTAAAAGAATGCGCAACCTGGGATCCTTCCAAAGCCAGACGGTCTGATTTGGATTCATGGTTGACAAGAGCCTATGGGCGCGACGACGAAAGGAGCCGCCCTTTGCGAGTCTGGCAAGATGCCTCTGCCCTTCCTCGGTCGGAGGCACTTTCCACGAAGAGCGCACCGTGGTGAGTAGTTTGTCGTTTAGCTCCACCAGGTGCCGATGCTCCCAATACCCCTGCGGATTTCCATCGTTCGTCTCGATGAAGAGGCTTGTATCAACCTCTGCGCCCCAGCGATGGGCCATTTCCGCAGCCAGGGATGTGCCGCTGCGGTGCATTCCCAAGACGATTATCCCTTTACCTGTGCGGCTTCTACTTGTTGACATTTAAGGATCTCTTCAGGGTCGAAGAAGCGCTACCCGGCAGCGTCGGTCCGGATGCGAAGACTTTCTCAGATCACAATGGATGAATCAGATGGGCAATGGATTACGGGTCAGCGCCCATTTTTTGAAAAAAAATGGTTTGCTAAGAATAGGCCACAAATTGATTGGTACGCACGGCCAAGGATGAAGGTGGTGGCCAGAGACGGGATCGAACCGCCGACGCCGGCCTTTTCAGGGCCGCGCTCTACCACTGAGCTATCTGGCCTTGGCAATCCAAGGACGCTGCTTCCGCTTCGGTTGTTTCTGAGTCTGCAACGTCAGGCGGAGGCCCGGACAGGTCAGCAACTGCGCATTAGCAACAAGCGTCAGTATAGCAATCACATCGCCGCACGCAAACTTCCTGGGTGCAAATCGCTTCTTCTGGCAAATCGATCCAGGCGGAGCACTCTGTCGTACACTAAGCGCTCCCCTATGTCCAATCGTCTTGCCTTCCTACGCTGGGCCCCTGTTGCGGCGGGTGCGCTGCTCGTCTCGCTCGCACCGGCCATCCTTGGGCAGCCGCAAGCCGTTGCCGCTAACGGCGAAGCCCGCGCGGCGCGTGCCTTTGAACACGCCCGCGAGCTAGGGCCGCTCGCTCTTTACGCCTTGCTGCATGACATGCCCAAGGGCGCCGACCTGCACACCCACCTCGCGGGCGCAGTCTATGCCGAAAGCTTCATCCGCCAGGCCGTGGACGACAACCTTTGCGTCAACTCCAAAACCCTCAGTCTGTACAAGACGGAGGCCATGACGCGGAATATGACGCGTAGTCTGCCGCCCCAGCCGGTTTGCGGGGAAGAAGGGGAACCCACCGCTAACGCCCTGACCAACCAGCACCTTTATGACCAGCTGATTGACACCTTTTCCATGCGCACCTTCGTCCCCACGACCGGCATTTCCGGGCACGATCATTTCTTTGCTTCCTTTGATCACTTCCTGGCGGTTGAGGATCCGAAGCATGTAGGCGACTGGGTCGATGAGTTGGCCAGTCGAGCCGCACTGCAGAATGAGCAGTACCTCGAAATCATGAATACCCCCAACTTCCGGCCGGCCGTGGCCGTCCTGGCAGAAAACCTGGGGCCGATCGACGCCCATGCCGACTTTACCCACCTGCAGCAGCAGTTGCTCGACGCCGGGCTGCGGAAATACCTGCCCGCACAGCGCGCGGAGTTCGATGAGGGTGAGCGCCGCCGCCGTGGCCTGGAGCATTGCGGCACCAAGGCAGCAACGGCCGCCTGCAAGGTTGAGGTCCGCTTCCTCTACCAGGTGCTGCGTGCTCTGCCTCCCCAGGCGGTTTTTGTGCAGTTGGTTTGTGGCTTCGAACTGGCGTCCACAGATCCGCTGGTGGTCGGCATCAATATGGTGCAGCCGGAAGATGGGCGCGTCGCCATGGCAAATTACCAGCAGCAAATGCGGATGGTCGCGGCCCTCCACGCGCTCTATCCCAAGGTTCGCATTACCCTGCACGCAGGAGAATTGGCGCCCGGCATGGTGCCGCCGGATGGTGTGCGCTTTCACATCCGCTCTGCGGTCGAAGAGGCGCACGCGGAACGCATTGGCCACGGCGTAGATGTGATGTACGAGGATCATCCCTACGACTTGCTGAAGGAGCTGGCCACCAAACGCGTAATGGTCGAGATCAATCTCACCAGCAACGACGTGATTCTCAACATCAAGGGCGCCGACCACCCTTTGCCCATGTACCGCCTGTACCACGTGCCGGTCGCCCTCTCTACCGATGACGAAGGCGTCTCCCGCATCAACCTTACCCATGAGTATGTCCGCGCGGCGACGACCTACCCGCTTACCTATAGCGACTTCAAGCAGATGGTGCGCACCGGGCTCGAGCACAGCTTTCTTGCCGGTGAAAGTCTGTGGCAGCAGCCAGGACCCTGGGAGAGCTATGCTCACGTCCGCGCTGCCTGCCGCATGCAGTTAGGCCATGAACAGGCTTCGGGGGAGTGTGCGTCGCTGCTGGCGGCAAGCGACAAGGCGCGGCAACAGTTCGAGCTGGAGCGGCGGTTCCGCGTTTTTGAGAGCTCGTTTTAAGCTTCTGCTGCATGGGCCGCGGTTACACTGCATGAGCGCATGCGCATTGTTCTCTCCAGCTTCGGCACGCTTGGCGATATCCATCCCCTGATCGCCCTGGCGCTCGAATTGCGGCGGCGCGGCCATGTGCCGGTCCTGGCGGTCCCTGAACTGTTTCGATCGAAGATCGTTGGGCTCGGTCTGGAGTTTGCCCCGGTCGGCCCGATACTCAATCCAGAAGACAACCAGCTGGTGGCGATGTTGATGGATATCCGCAAGGGAACGGAGCGAACTTTGCGCGAGATTCTGTTTCCTGCGATTCGCCAGAGCTATCGCGAGCTGCTCGCGGTGGTGGAGGCCAAAGGGGGCGCCGACCTGTTGTTGGCTGGAGAGCTGATCTACCAGGCGCCCATCGTGGCTGAAGTCACGGGGATTCCGTGGGCCTCATACGTGCTTGCGCCGTTGTCTTTTTTTTCCCGTTATGATGCGCCCGTGCTGCCGCCTTATCCCATGTTGGCTCGCTTGCAACCAGCGTTACCCGGTATGGGGCGGGTGATTGCCCGCTTCGCGCGATGGGTTACCCGCAGCTGGCCCGAGCCCATCTATCAACTGCGTGCTGAGCTGGGCCTGGGGAGAGGGCCTGACCCCATCTTTGAGGCCAAGCATTCCCCTTATCTGGTGCTAGCCATGTTTTCCCCTTTGCTGGGCGAGCCGCAGCCTGACTGGCCGGCAGCGACCAAGGTCACCGGTTTTGTCTTTTATGACGGGGATGCCGGCCAGCAAGCCTTGTCCCCTGAGGTCGAGAACTTTCTGCAGCAGGGGCCGACTCCGCTGGTGTTTACTTTGGGATCGGCCGCCGTGCTCGATGCCGGCGACTTCTATCAGCAAAGCGCCCTGGCCGCGGAACAGACTGGTCAGCGCGCGTTGTTGCTGGTGGGCAGCGATCCGCGCAATGTTCCCCGGGATATTTCACCCAACGTGTGTGTGGCAAACTATGCACCCTACTCCAGGGTTTTTCCCCGCGGCTCGGTCATTGTGCATCAGGGGGGCGTGGGCACGACTGCACAGGCATTGGCCTCTGGCAAGCCCATGCTGGTGATGCCCTACAGCCACGATCAGCCCGACAATGCGCGGCGGGTGCGCCGTCTGCGCGTGGCCCGTGTGATTCGCCGGAAAAACTATACGGCGGAGACGGCCGCCCGTCAGATCAACGTGCTGCTGGAGAAAGATTCCGTCCGCCAGCGAGCAGCCAGGATTGGGGAGCAGTTGCGCCGCGAGGATGGAGTGAAGGCCGCTTGCGACGCGCTCGAAGCGCTCCGGTCGAATCGCTGAAACTACGCCCCATCCAAGGTCCGCTGACCACAGCAATCCAAACTCTGTCCGGCCCATGGAATTTCGTGCACCCCGGGGATATGGGGCAACCGAGATTCCATGGGCCGGAAATGACACAGAGGAAGACGCACGCGGCGGTAAACTGCCTGAGCCATGTCTGAAGATATTGCTCTGCAGCTTCTAGCCGGCGCTCTGCCCCAACTCGAAGCATCCTTTCGCCATCTGCCTCAGGCAGCGCAACGCGACGCGAACGAAGCGATGGCCACTGTCATGAGCCAGGTGGCCGAGCGCATGGCGGATAACTACCCCTACTTTCATCCTCTCTACGCCGGGCAGATGCTCAAGCCCCCGCACCCCCTGGCACGCGCTGCCTACGCGCTCGCCATGAGCGTCAACCCCAACAACCATGCGCTCGACGGTGGCCGCGCCAGCTCGCGCATGGAAGTGGAAGCGGTGCGCGCAATCGCCCGCATGTTTGGTTGGTCAGACTACCTGGGCCACCTCACCAGCGGGGGCACCTTCGCCAACCTGGAGGCGCTATGGATCGCCGGACAACTCGCCCCCGGCCAACGTATCGTCGCTTCTGAACAGGCGCACTATACCCACAGCAGAATCAGCGCAGTTCTGGGCATCCCTTACACGAGCATCGCCAGTGACCGTCAGGGCCGCATGGATATGGCAGCACTCGAAGCCGCCCTTCAGCGGGGAGACGTTGGCGCCGTGGTGGTGACCCTGGGGACCACCGCCGTGGGCTCGGTCGATCCGCTGGAGAAGGTGCTGGCGCTGCAGGTCGCGTATCGATTTCGCATCCACGTCGACGCAGCCTATGGCGGATACTTCGCGCTGGCCGCAAACCTCGGTGAGGATGCGATGCGCGCCTTCGCCTGTATCGGGCAAGCCGATTCCATCGTGGTCGATCCCCACAAACACGGCTTGCAACCCTATGGCTGTGGCTGCATTCTCTTTCGCGACCCAAACGTCGGCCGCTTCTACAAACACGATTCCCCTTACACCTATTTCACATCCACCGATCTTCACCTCGGCGAAATAAGCCTGGAGTGCTCGCGGGCCGGAGCCTCCGCGGTCGCGTTATGGGCAACGCAACAGCTGCTTCCCCTTGAAAAGCACGGAGAATTTGCCCGTGGCCTGGAGAAAAGCCGTGAGGCCGCCCTGGCGCTGCACCGCAAGCTCTGCGCCGATCCGCAGTGGATCGCGCCCTTCGCGCCTGAGCTCGACATCGTGGTGTGGGCGGTGCGCGCGCAGAGCGCGGTTGACTCGTCAAAATTCGCGCAGGCGGTGTTCGATGCCGCCGCCAAACAGGATCTGCACCTCGCACTGGCGCAACTGCCCACAAAGTTTTTCTCTCCCGGCGCCTGGCCCGACCAGCAGCAACACGCCACCATCACCTGCCTACGCTCGGTGTTGATGAAGCCGGAGCATCTGGATTGGCTTGATGCAATTTGGCACAGATTGAGCAACGCGGTAGCGAGTGCACGCTAATATTGATCGCCTGAACAGAAAAATGTGGGAAACGTGCTCCCACGGAAGCACTAGAACCCGTGACAGAAGTGTCAGTTCGATTGCTGATGGAAGCCGCCCGGTCGATGGTTAGAATAAGGGAACAAAAGCCAGGGTTGAAAATTGGCAGGGACCGCGAGCGAACCAGAGTTTGCGCCGGTGCAACAAAGGCCGCGCAGCAGGAAATTCGGGAATCAGGGAGATCAGCAGGATGCATTTTTCGAACCAGCAGCGCGATTTTTCTTCCATGGGACTGTCAGAGCAAGGCGGCATCGTTGCTTACTTTTCGATGGAAATCGCCATTGATCCTGAAATGCCTACCTACAGTGGCGGCCTGGGTGTCCTCGCCGGCGATACCATGCGTTCCGCGGCCGACCTCGGCCTCGGACTATGTGCGGTTACGTTGCTCCACCGCAAAGGTTATTTTGAGCAACACCTGAACGCCCAGGGGGTGCAGAGCGCGGTCGATCAGCCGTGGCCGATCGAGCAGTTGCTGGCTCTGGAAAACGCGGTCGTCGAAGTGATGATCGAGAGCCGTCCGGTGATGATTCGCGCCTGGCGCTACGATCTTGAGGGCGTGACCGGACACACCATCCCTATCTACCTGCTCGACACCGATCTACCCCAAAATGAAGCGCGCGATCGCGAACTCACCAACCATCTTTATGGCGGTGATACCGACTACCGCCTGCGCCAGGAAGCGGTTCTGGGCATGGGTGGCGTGCGCATGCTCGAGGCGTTGAATTACGACGTGAACGTCTACCACATGAATGAAGGCCATGCCGCGCTGCTCACCGTCGGTCTGATGGAGCGGCAACTGGATGGCCAGCTCGGCCGGGCGATTGAAGAGCACGACAGACAGGCCGTGCGCAACCGTTGTGTCTTCACCACCCACACCCCGGTTCCCGCGGGGCATGATCGCTTTTCGCTCGAGCAAACCTACCGCATTCTCGGGCCCGAAGTGGCCAACCTGCTGGAGCGGATGGGTGGCGTCCACGACGGCATGCTCAACATGACTTATATCGCGCTCGCGTCGTCGCGCTTTGTAAACGGCGTTGCCATGCAGCACGGCACTGTGTCGCGCGAGATGTTTCCCGCTTACGCCATTGATGCCATCACCAACGGGGTGCACGCCGCCACCTGGACCGCGCCGCCGTTTCAGGAGATCTTTGATCGCAGCATTCCGCGCTGGCGCAAAGACAACTTTCAGTTTCGCTACGTCATCGACATCCCTCTCCGTGAGATCGAGCAGGCCCACGCCCAGTCCAAGCGCACGCTTATCGAGACCGTGGCCCAACGCACCGGGATTACGCTGCGCAGCAATGTCTTCACCATTGGCTTTGCCCGCCGCGTAGCCACGTACAAACGAGCCGACTTGCTGTTGTCAGATCCTGACCGGCTGGTAAGCCTGGCGGAGAAGTTTCGTGGCTTGCAGATTATTTTCAGTGGCAAGGCGCACCCGCACGACGAACCGGGCCAGAAGCTCATCCGGCAGATATTTGAAGTGGCCGACCGGCTCACGTCAGACATGCTCAAGATTGTCTACCTGGAAAACTATGAGTGGAAGCTGGGCGCCATGCTCACTTCTGGGGTCGACCTCTGGCTCAACACCCCGCGCCGTCCGTTCGAGGCCTCCGGAACCAGCGGCATGAAGGCGGCTCTCAACGGCGTGCCCAGCCTGAGCGTTCTCGATGGCTGGTGGGTGGAAGGCTGTATCGAAGGGGTCACGGGTTGGGCTATTCCTGACAGCGATACCCAGGAGCACGAAGTTGCCAGCCTGTACGACCGGCTGGATTCGACCATTCTTCCCCTCTATTACGGCAATCCTGAGCAATGGCGCACCATCATGCGTTCCACCATCGCGCTCAATGGGTCATTCTTCAATACCCATCGCATGCTGCAGGAATATATCTCAAACGCCTACTACCCGGACAAACGCGCCAGCGTTTCCATCGCTGCACTTGAATCCGCCATGGCGAAATAGGCCACTCACCCGGTTGCAGTCGGGTAAAACAAGGCCGGACAGGCTGAACCTGTCTGGCCTTGCTTTTGCACCAAATTGCCGTGGCTTACATCGAAAATGGGTCTGGATTGATGCCGGCATCGTCCATAGACCATCGGAACCTGGCACGCCTCCCGGTTGGATGGCGCAAAACGTATAATTTGGGCATGGCGCTGAGTTTGCTCTGAACGCAATCCCCGTAGAGGGCACGGCGAACCTCGGACAGCCTGGGCCCGGCAACATCAATCTCACTTTTTCGCAGTCAAACCATTCGAGCTTGGCCAGGCTCGTCTTTGCCGGATATCCACCCTCTCCCGAGTCATTTTCACTTCCGGAGAGAACATCCCCAGGAGTGAGCTAGCAAATGTGGATTGTTCGTCTCGCGTTACGGCGGCCTTACACTTTCGCCGTTTTTGCGCTTTTATTGTTGATCATCGGGCCGCTCTCCATCCTGAACACCCCGGTCGACATCTTCCCCAACATCAACATTCCTGTGGTCAGTATTGTTTGGCAATACCAGGGTCTCTCGGCCGTGGATATGGCCAACCGCATCATCACCCTCACCGAACGCACGCTGACGACTACGGTCGACAACATCGACCACATCGAGTCGCAGTCACTGGACGGCGTGGGCGTGGTGAAGGTCTATTTCCAGCCTAAGGTCACCCTGGCTACCGCCATCGCGCAAATCACCGCCGTATCGCAAACCCAGTTGCGCCAGCTGCCGGCGGGCACAACGCCGCCGTTGATCATCACCTATACCGCGTCCAGCGTACCTATTTTGCAGCTTGGTCTCTCCGGGCAGGGCCTCTCCGAACAGCAACTGAACGACTACGGACTCAACTTCATCCGCACCCAATTCGCCACCATCGAGGGCGCGGAAAGTCCCTATCCCTATGGTGGCAAGCAGCGGCAGGTGCAGGTGGATCTAAACCTCCAGGCGCTGCAGGCTCGCGGGCTTTCTCCCAATGACGTGGTCAACGCCATCGGTGTTCAGAATTTGATCTTGCCTTCGGGCACGATGAAGATGGGATCGTTCGAGTATCAGCTGGCCACCAATAGCGCCCCAACCACGATTGAAGGGCTGAACAATCTTCCCATCAGAAGCGTCAATGGAGCCATCGTTTACATCCACGACGTGGCCCATGTGCGCGACGGTTTCCCGCCCCAAACCAACATCGTGCGGGTAGACGGCCAGCGTGCCAGCCTGATGAGCGTTCTGAAAAATGGGGATGTTTCGACGCTCGACGTCATCAAGCGGATCCGGGCTATGCTGCCGGTGATCGCCCAGCAACTGCCGCCTCAGTTACGCATCACCCCGCTGTCGGATCAATCGATTTTCGTGCGCGGAGCGATTAATGGCGTGGTGCGCGAGGGCATCATCGCCGGCTGCCTCACTGCCATCATGATCCTGGTTTTCCTGGGCAGCTGGCGCAGTACCCTCATCATCGCTGTTTCCATACCGCTATCGATCCTGGTTTCCCTCGTCATGTTGGGAGCCTTGGGAGAAACCATCAACATCATGACCCTCGGCGGCCTGGCGCTGGCAGTCGGCATATTAGTCGATGATGCCACCGTCGAGATTGAGAACATCAATCGCAATCTCGAGGAAGGCAAAGAGGTGGAGCAGGCGATCCTGGACGGCGCCGCACAAATTGCGATTCCTGCGTTTGTCTCTACGTTATCGATTTGCATTGTGTTCGTGCCCATGTTTTTCATGGGCGGTGTGGCCAAGTATCTCTTTGTCCCTCTGGCCGAAGCCGTCATCTTTGCCATGCTGGCTTCGTATTTCCTTTCCCGCACCGTGGTTCCCACCATGGCGAAGTATCTCCTGCAGGAGCACGACCCGGCCAGCCAGCAACAACAGAAGAAGAGCCGCAACCCCCTGGTGCGCGCCCAGTTGGAGTTCGAGCGCAGGTTCGAGCAGCTGCGGGTCTTCTATTTCCGCGTGCTGCAACTATGCATTGCCAACAGCACCGTCTTTCTCATCCTGTTTTTTGTGTTTACCCTCGGTTCGTTTGCCCTGCTATATCCCTGGCTGGGACAGGACTTTTTCCCCACCGTCGACGCCGGCCAATTCAAACTGCACGTGCGCGCGCCCACCGGTACGCGTATCGAAGACACGGCGTTGTTGTGCGATCGAATTGACAATGCCATCCGCCGGGAAATTCCGAAAAGTGAAGTTGTCAGCATCATTGACAACATCGGCATACCGTACTCCGGCCTGAATCTTTCCTACAGCAGCACCGGCGTCGTCGGCACCGCGGACGCGGATATCACCGTTGCTTTGTCCGAAA
Source organism: uncultured Acidobacteriaceae bacterium (assembly GCA_963834445.1). Classification (GTDB taxonomy): domain Bacteria; phylum Acidobacteriota; class Terriglobia; order Terriglobales; family Acidobacteriaceae; genus PALSA-350. Next base: position 1,157,684 of record CAWIBU010000003.1, on the reverse strand, counting down.
AACACCATCCCACCGATCTCTACGTGCAGGATCTTCGCGCCAAGCTGGGCACTGATTTTCCGGGCGTCACCTTTTATACATTGCCCGTGGATATGGTGACCCAAATTCTCAATTTCGGCCTGCCGGCTCCCATCGATATTCAGGTCATTGGCCGCGACCTGCAGGGGGATCGCGTGTTTATTGACAACCTGCTGAAGGATATTAGCTACGTGCCCGGCACGGCGGATCTCCACATTCAGCAGCCTTTCAACAATCCCCGCCTGCTGGTTGATGTGAACCGCTCCCAGGCCCAGGACATCGGGTTGACGCAGCGCGACGTCGCCGGAAGCTTGCTGGTCTCGACCAGCGGCAGTTATCAGACCAGCCCTACTTACTGGCTCGATCCAAGAAATGGTGTCAGTTACAATATTGCGGCGCAATCACCGCAATATGAGTTACAGTCTCTGGCTGATCTGGAAAGGATTCCGCTGACCGCGAGCAGCGCCGCCGCGACCACCAGCCCCCAGTCCCTTTCTCAACGTAGGGGCGGCCAGCCTGACGCCGGTGACGACTGGCGCCGCCCCGTCTACGGCTGCGGGAGATAAACCCATCCAGATTCTGGGTAACGTAGCCACCATTGTCCGCGGGGCCCAGCCCGCGACGGTGAGTCACTACAACATTGCCCCTGTGCTCGATATTTATGGCAATGTGGTTAATAGCGACCTGCGCAGCGTGTCGACCAGGATCATCCAGATCATCGCGCAACATCGCAAAGAGCTACCCCGCGGGTCGCAAGTGGTGCTTCGCGGCCAGGTTGAGACCATGAACTCTTCCTTCATCGGGTTAACCAGCGGCCTGGCGTTTTCCATCCTGCTGGTTTACCTGCTCATCGTGGTGAACTTTCAGTCCTGGCTGGATCCTTTTATGATTATTGCGGCGCTGCCTGCCGCGTTGTGCGGCATCGTCTGGATGTTGTTCATTACCGGAACCCATATCAGCGTGCCTGCCTTGACTGGTTCCATCATGACGATGGGCGTGGCCACGGCGAATTCCATTCTTGTGATTAGTTTCGCTCGCGAGCAGATGGAAGAGAATGTGGGCGACGCGCATGCCGCCGCGCTGAGCGCAGGCTACACGCGCTTTCGCCCGGTGTTGATGACGGCTCTGGCGATGATCATCGGGATGGTCCCCATGGCGCTGGGTCTGGGCGACGGTGGGGAACAAAATGCTCCGCTGGGCCGGGCGGTGATCGGTGGGTTACTGTTCGCGACCGCGGCCACCTTGTTTTTCGTGCCCACATTCTTCAGCGTGATCCATGGCTGGCTGGGTCGTCGCAGTCAGCAGGGCGTTGTGGCCGCGGGCTCGGTCGATCTCGAAGACTAGACAGTGATATCGGAGAAAAGGTAAAGATGAATCAGGAAAGAAGAGACGAGCGGCCGCAACCGGCAAATGCGGGTCACGGCGCGTTGCCCGACACTCCACCCCTCTCGGGTCGCGTCGCCGTTCTCTTGATCGTCATTCTTCTGGTGCTGGCGGCGGTGGTGGTCGTCGCTGGAATCATTCCCCGTGTGCGTGCACGGACGGCGCTGGCCGATGAGACCAACCGGTTGGCCGCTCCTGACGTGATTACGAATGTGCCGACAGCGGGCAAGACTGGCCAGGAGATTATCCTGCCCGGCAACATCTACGCCTATAGCGATGCGTCACTGTACGCGCGAACTGACGGATATTTGAGCAAGTGGTATTTCGATATTGGCAGCCACGTTCGCCAGGGACAGTTGCTGGCGGTCATCAGTTCGCCTGAAGTAGACAAGCAACTGCTGCAGGCGCGTGCTGATTTGAGCACCGCTGAAGCCACCGCGGGCCTGGCAAAAACCAACGCCGGCCGCTACCAGGGCCTGCTTACGCAAAACGCAGTTTCCAAGCAGGATACAGATACGTTTACCAGTCAGGCGGCCTCTACCAGCTCGGCAGTGAAGTCGGCGCAGGCTAATGTGCAACGCCTGGAGCAGATGCAGTCCTTCGAAAGGATTTATGCGCCTTTCAGCGGAGTGATTACGGCCCGCAATGTCGATGTAGGCCAGCTGATCAATGCCGGGGCAGGCACACAGCTGTTTCGCATCTCTGCCATCAACGTGCTGCGTGTGTACGTCAACGTCCCTCAGATTTACTCCCAGGTCGCCACGGTAGGCACCGAGGCCGGGCTGACACTCTCTGAATTTCCAGGGCAGTCCTTCACCGGCAGGTTGGTGCGCACGGCGAAAGCCATTGATCCCAGCTCGCGCACGCTGCTGGTCGAGATCGATGTCGACAACAGGGATGGCAAGCTCCTGCCGGGGGCCTATGCCGAGGTCCATATGAATGTTCATGACGGGGTCGCGCCTTTAATCATCCCAGTCTCGGCGCTCATCTTCCGCAACCAGGGTTTGCAGGTGGGCACGGTGGTCAAAGGTCCCGACGGGGATGAGGCGAGGCTGGTGTCGGTCGTTCTTGGTCAGGATGATGGATCCACCGTGCAGGTCATTCATGGCCTCGACGCTAACGCTCAGGTAATCCGGGACCCTCCCGATTCCCTGGTAGATAAGGAGCTGGTGCACGTAGTGCAGGATAAGAAGCCGGCCGAGGGCACCGCAGAATGAGGCTGAGGTTCGCTCTCCCCGCGGCCCTGCTGCTGCTTACTGGTTGCACGGTCGGCCCCAACTACCATCGGCCCACGGCGCCTACGGCTCCGGCATTCAAAGAGCGTTCCGTGCCTCCCCCCAACCCACAAGGCGGTGGATGGAAGCAGGCAACGCCGAACGACAGCGCGTTGCGGGCAAATTGGTGGGAAATTTATCAGGACCCGCAACTGGACAAGCTGGAGCAGCAGGTCGCTATTTCCAACCAGACGTTGAAGGCAGCCTACGAACAGTACATGCAAGCGCGGGCGGCCATCCAGGTCTACCGTTCCCAGTATTTCCCTACCGTGACTGTAGCTCCGTCGGGCGCGCGCGAACGCCAATCGGGCAACCGCCCGTTGCATGTTCCCAGCAGCGCAAGTACCTACAACGATTTTCTTCTCCAGGGGCAGGTTGCCTGGGAGCCGGATCTATGGGGAAGCATCCGCCGCGCTGTGGAATCGCAGCGGGCCACCGCGCAGGCCTCGGCTGCAGATCTGGCGAATGCCGATCTAAGCCTGCGTTCCGAGTTGGCGACCGATTACTTCGAGCTGCGCGGCCTGGATACGCAACAACGACTGCTCGATACAACCGTGCAGCAATTTGAAGAATACTTGTCGCTCACGCAAACCAGGTTTAAGGGCGGGGTAGCGACAGATTCTGACGTGGCGTTGGCCCAAACCCAGCTCGACCAAACGCGTGCCCAGGCAATTGATGTCGGCGTCGCGCGCGCTCAATACGAACACGCGATCGCGACCCTGACGGGTGTGCCGGCATCGAGTTTCTCTTTGCCGCCCGCGCCCCTCGATTTGCAACTGCCACAAGTACCGGTAGGCGTTCCATCGCAATTGCTGGAGCGCCGCCCTGACGTGGCCGCTGCGGAACGGCGGGCGGACGCGGCTAATGCACAAATCGGCATTGCGATCGCCGCCTATTATCCAACCGTCAACCTGACCGGCACCGGCGGCTTTGAGAGTAAAAACCCCGGCACCTTAATCCAGGGCCCGAGTTCGCTCTGGTCATTGGGTGGCTCGGCGGTGGAGTTGCTCTTCGATGCCGGCCGTCGTCACGCGGTGACCGAGGAGGCGCGCCATGGTTACGAGGCGACCGTGGCCAACTACCGGCAGACCGTACTCCAGGCCTTTCAGGAGGTGGAGGATAATCTCTCCGGCCTAAGCATTCTGGATAGCGAAGCGGTAGCCCAGCAGCGGGCGGTCGCGTCCGCTCGCCGCTCGCTCTCTCTATCAACTAATCGCTACAAGGGCGGCGTGACCACCTATCTTGAGGTGATTACCGCGCAGACGACGCAACTGGCAAATGAGCGCACCGCAGCCGACATCACCACCCGCGAATTTGCCGCGAGTGTCCAACTCATCAAAGCTCTGGGTGGCGGCTGGGATACCAGCAAACTGCCCACACCCTAAAGACTGCGCGCCAACAAAGACCGAGTCTGTTCTTATCACGAAGTCGAGACTCTGTCCTAACCACAAAGCCCCGGGTGCCCCATATCTCGCTCGTTTTTTTGCGAGATGTGGGATACCACGATGATCTCTCCTGGACCATAGTGGTCAAGATAAGGGTAAGGGGGTGGCGCTGCAGTATCCCACATCTCGCGAAAAACGAGCGAGATATGGGGCACCCGGAGCTTCGTGGTTAGGACAGAGTTTCGCAACTCTCGTCCCCAATCCCGTTCAGGCTTCCTCAGCTTTGCGAGTTTGCATTCGGCAGCGAGCCAGTTGTGAACACCTGCTCCGCCAGCCCACCCGAAATGCGGTAGATGACGAACTCCCGATCATGCCTGCTGCGCAACTCGAAAATCAGGTCTCCGCGATTATTAGCGCGCGCATCCACCGCGTCGATTAGCTTCATTCTCGGCGTTTGATCCAGGTGGTCATCGTCGGTCACCGACTTGAACAGCACCTTGGGCACGCCGCTGAAGTCGGGCTGGGCAATCAGGGTGACGTACTTGACCTTGCCCGCGTGATCCGCCATCTCGCCCGAGAAAACCAGCGTTGCCCCACCACTGTAGGTCAGCTCATACGCCTTGAACTTCTCATTGGTAAACACCGGCTTCGGGGCTGCCGCCGCCGCCGCCTTACGCCGTGCGACGGTTCGGGTTGCTGCATGGGGATGCGCTTTCACCGCAGGCTTGACCGGCTGCCCCGCGGCCGCGATGGCCTTGGCCGCCTCCAGCTCCATCGCTTCCTGCATTTTTTTGGCATCCGCCGGGTCAGCCCATAAATACGCGAATGGGTGTGTTTCCCGATCGGTGGCATCCGAAACCGCAATCATCTGCTGCAGGCCAGAGGGCAGCCCGACCAGCTGGGGGGGCTCAGAATCCGTCGGGGTCTGCTGACCGTAGGCAATATGCGGCCGGTCCGGGTCCGCCCCCCCAATCGGGGTTTCAGGCGCCGCATAGTCTGCGCCGCTCGCGCTCGAGGCAGAAGTGGCCGGCGTGTCTACGCGCCGTCGCAGGGTGGGCCGATCCGGGTCGCCGGCAGAGGGTGGGGCACTTGCCGGTGCAGACGTCGACCCACCCGCCGGGGAGCTGTCGTCGCTGCCCCCGCCGGCTCTGCGCTTAAAGGTCGGCCGCCCGCTGCCCCCGTCGTTCACCACCTGCGGCATGTGGGTGCCTTGCTTCGCCTTGACCCGTTTGGGTGCGGTCGTCATCGGCTTCCACCGGCCGTAGCCAAACCAATAGCCCTGCACATCCTGCGCGCTGCCTACGTCAAAAAGCCCCTTGGCAATGCCCGCATCCTGCAGCACGTACTCCGTGCCTGGTTCGAGCGCCAACGGCTCCGGTTTGGCCAGGTAGAGCCCACCCGGCTGGTACTCTTCGCCGTCGAACACAGAGATCGGGATGATGCGGCTGGCGGTGGGTTTCCCCTTGTCGCCTGTCCACTCCAGCACGGCGATCGAGCGCACCGGAGGCGCCGTTTTCTTGGCGTTCTCAATATGCCCCGGATATTGTGCCCCCGCAGGAATGGCCAGCGCGGCCCACGCCGCCAGGCAGTACGCCGCCCGCATCGTCATGGAATAATCTCGTTGAGCAGAAAGGATTTTTTTCATGGAAGTAAACGACAAAGTTGCTGACTTCACGCTCCAGACAGAAGAAGACGAAACCGTACATTTGAAGGACTATGCCGGCAAACCGGTGGTGCTTTTCTTCTATCCCAGGGCCGACACGCCAGGCTGCACCATCGAAGCGTGCGGCTTTCGTGATGTCTTCAAAAAGATACAGCAGGCCGGCGCTGTCGTTTTGGGGATCTCGCGCGACACGCCCAAAGCGCAGAAAAAATTCAAAGAAAAATACGACCTGCCTTACACGCTCCTCGCAGATGTAGACGAAGTGGTCTGCAAACAGTTTGACGTTCTAAAAGAAAAGAATATGTACGGGAAAAAAGTGATTGGGATTGAGCGCACCACATTCCTGATTGGCCCTGACCGCAAGCTGCTGAAGATTTTTCCCAAGGTCAAGCCAGAAGGCCACGCCGAGGAGGTTCTCGCCGCGGTCAAAGCAGCCCATGCCTAGGGTCGTTCCCCGCGACTTCTACCGTGATCCTCCTGACCTGGTCGCCCGCGGTCTATTGGGCAAGCTGCTGGTGCGGCCAAAGGAGGGTCTGGCTGGCCGCATTGTGGAGGTGGAAGCCTATTTCGGGGAATCAGATCCCGCGGCCCACTCGTTTGCGGGGAAAACGGCTAGAAACGCGGTTCTGTTTGGGCCGCCGGGGCATGCGTACGTCTACTTCATCTACGGCATGCACTACTGCCTGAATGTCTCCTGCGAACCCGAGGGGTTGGGAGCCGGCGTCTTATTCCGTGCCCTGGAGCCGGTTCGCGGTCTGGAATCAATGGCCAAGAACGCCACCTCTGGTCCTGGCCGCCTATGCAAGGCATTCGGCGTGACCCGAGCGCGCGACAACGGCGCCGATTATACCGATCGCCGATCGGATCTGCAGATTCAGGACGACGGCTTCGTGCCCGGAGAAATACTGGTCACGCCCCGCATCGGCATCACCAAAGCGGCGGACCATCCCGCCCGCTACCTGGTAGCGGGCAATCCCTATGTCTCTGGCCGCAAGCAGTGAGCTAGAAACCGCAGATCTCTCCACTACGCTACGCTACGGTCGAGATGACAAATCGGTGGGTTAACAAAATTGTCATCTCGACCGTAGCGTACCCGAATTCCTGTTTCGCTATGTCAGACAGATCTACGTGTGCGGCTTTCATTAAGGAAAGCCGCATGAAGTTGGCCAGCGCCACCAGCCTCGACAGGAATTCGGCGTAGCGTAGTGGAGAGATCTGCGGTTTTCTTAGCTCTTCACAGAGGGGGAGCATAAGCCGGCTCAGAGCAGCAAATTGTCGATGAGCCTTGTCGCCCCCACCCGTGCCGCTACGGCGACCAACGCACCCGGCCGAGCCTCGGGTAAATCTTCCAGCGTGTCGGCATCGACGATATGGAAATAGTCCACCTCAACAGCCGGTTTGAGGATTAGCAAAGCACTATCCAGCAACTTCGCTGCCCCGTGCTCACCTCCCAGAAAATCCTGCTGGATCCTGAGCAGCGCTTGCCACAGAACCAGCGCCTGGCGCCGCTCTTCCTCACTCAAATTCCGGTTGCGCGAGCTCATCGCCAGCCCATCCGGTTCGCGCACCGTGGGAACAACCTCCAGCCAAACCGGGAACTGCAAATCCCGCACCATTTTCCGCAAAACGGCAACTTGGGCCGCGTCCTTTTGCCCGAAAAACGCGCGCTCGGGGCTGAAGATGTGGAACAACTTAGCCACCACCGTCGCCACCCCGCGGAAATGTCCCGGTCGCGACACACCATCCAGCCGATCACTCAGCCCGGCCACCTCAACAAAAGTGCTGGCGCCCTCGGGATACATTTCCCTAACCGGCGGAGCAAACACCAGGTCGACCCCCGCCTCTTCCAGAATCCGGCAATCTGAATCGAAGGTCCGGGGATAGGCGGCGAAGTCTTCCTGAGGGCCAAACTGGGTTGGATTGACAAAGATGGAAACCGCCACCGCATCGCAACTGGCCTGCGCGGCCTTTACCAGCGACAGATGACCTGCGTGCAGAGCGCCCATGGTCGGAACGAGCGCTAATGTCTTTCCCGCAGAACGGATACGCGCGCACGCAGCTCTGGTTTCAGCAATGGTTCTGAGCACCAACATCCGCTACGCCTTGCGCCTGACCTTGCCTTCTTCCACGAGCAGCGCCGTCAGAGCGTCCTTGCCCAGGTGGTAGCTTTCCTGTTCGCCGGGGAACTGATGTCCGACCACGTCTTCGCGGTAGCGGTGCACGGCGTCGGTGATCAAGGCCGCCGCATCGCCATACCGGCGGACGAACTTCGCCGCTGGCGAGAAGGAGAGGTTAATCAGATCGTGTAGCACCAGAATCTGCCCATCGCAGTGGGCTCCAGCGCCGATGCCGATAGTCGGGATGTGCAACGCGGCGGTGATGCGCTGCGCTACTTCCGTAGGAATACCCTCGAGCACCACCGCAAAGGCTCCCGCCGCTTCCAGAGCGAGCGCGTCTTTCACCAGGTGATGAATGGCGCTGACCGACTTACCCTGCACCCGGTAGCCGCTCATGCGATGTACAGATTGCGGCGTAAGGCCCAGATGAGCCACCACTGGAATCTCCGCATCAGTGAGCCGCTTCACCAGTTCCAGGCGGCTGGCCCCGCCCTCAATCTTCACCGCCTGAGCGCCCGCTTCCTTGAAAAAACGGGTAGCGTTCGCCACCCCCTCCGCTGCGCTCACCTGGTAGGAGCCAAACGGCATATCGGCGATCACCATGGCCTGCTTCACCGCCCGCCGCACCGCGCGGGTATGCAGCAGCATCTCCTCCATGGTGACAGGCAGGGTATTGTCATAGCCCATGACCACCATGGCCAGGGAATCGCCCACCAGGATGACGTCGACCCCGGCCTCGTCCACCAGGCGCGCCGTGGCATAGTCGTAGGCCGTCAGGGCAACGATTGGGCTGCCTTGGGCTTTCTTTTCTTGAAGCGACTGGATGGTAACTCGGGTGGCCCGGGAAGCGGGCGCAGAAGGATCCGCTGTGCGGAAACGCGTCAGACTCATGGTGAACTCCAGTGCAGCTCCCGTTCGGGATGCTGCCCGCAGCAGAGTATACGCCGTTGCCTACGCTCCCGGCAAAGTCGGCGGAGGCAGGAAATACTGTTTGCCTCTGATCGGCTCCGACAGCCGTTTTAGCAGCAAAGCCAGGTCCTCGGGCCGGTTCACAAAGTCGATCTCCGATGTATCCACCACCAACAGGTCGCTGGCCGTGTAATGGAAGAAAAAGTGCTCATAGGCCTTGGCCACCTGCTCGATATATTCGTCGCTGATGGCCTGTTCCTGGCTCAGGCCTTTGCGTTTGAGCCGTTGTTTCAGCACCTCGGGAGACGCCTGCAAGTAGATCACCAGGTCGGGGACCGGCACTTCACCCCGAAAAAGCTGGTAATAGCGGTTGTAGAGCTCCAGCTCAGCATCGCTCAGGTTGATGTAAGCAAAGAGCTTATCCTTTTCGAAGAGGTAGTCGGCCACGATCGGCGACGAGGCTTCCGCCAGATCTTTCGCGGCCTGGCGCATTTGTTGGTACCGCTCCACCAGGAACCACATCTGGGTAGCCAGAGCCATGCCGCTTAATTCCTGATAAAAACGATCGAGGAAGGGATTATCCTCCGGCTCTACGATGCGGCGTGCCTGCAGCGTTTCCGCCAGAATCCGGGCCAGGGTCGACTTGCCAACGCGCAGTGGTCCCTCGATAGCGATCAATCGGGGCGCCTCAAAAATATCTGACATATGTGCGGATAGCTTACATTGGGAGTCTATGAGCACGCTCAACAGGCTTGTTTCTGCCGGTGTCATGACTGGCCTGGCCGCCGCGGGCTACGCCTATGCCGCGCAGTGGCCCACCTCGCAGATATTTGGGCGGACCCTGATCGCCGGCTCTGCGATCGATGAATGCGCGCTCACCTTTGACGATGGCCCGAACGATCCCTACACCCAGCAATTGCTCGATTTGCTGGCTCATCATCAGGTGCGGGCGACCTTCTTCCTGATGGGAGACTACGTGCGCCGGCGTCCTGATATTGCGCGCGCAATTCACCAGGCCGGGCACCTGCTGGGGAACCACACGGTGACCCATCCGTCGTTGCTGTGGACGCGGCCCGCGCGTGTCCGCGAAGAGCTGGTCACGTGCAGCGCCATCATTGAAGACGCGACCGGCGAAACCGTGAGATATTTCCGGCCGCCTTTCGGAGCGCGCCGGCCGGATGTTTTGCGCACCCTGGCAGAATTTGGCCTGACGCCTGTGATGTGGAACATAACCGCCCACGACTGGGACGCAATCGATGCCCAGGTCCTGGCGGAGAGGGTACAAACCGGCGTGCAACGCAACCAGCGCCGAGGCAGAAGCAGCAACGTGCTGCTGCACGACGGTGGCCACCGAGCCTTCGGAACCGATCGCTCCGTAACCCTGGCGGCGACGCAATCTCTTCTGGCCGCCTGGGCCGGCGCCTACCGCCTGGTCACCGTAGACGCCTGGGGCTAGGGCCCTGCCCTTGTAAAAGCTTCCCTTCGTGGCAGGGGAAAGCTTTCACAAGGCATTATTCTCACGCCCCCTGTGAAGCTTGTACCCTTCTCAATCCGCCATCCTAAACGCGGGTAGCATGCATGGCGGCGAACGCCTTGCGAGCGGCCTCAACCGTGAAGGCAATGTCCGCATCCGTGTGCGCCGCACTCAAAAACGCCGCCTCAAATTGCGAAGGTGGCAGCCAAACTCCCTGGTCGAGCATGGCCCGGTGAAACCGCCCAAAAGCTTCCATATCCGACGCTGCCGCGGTGGTGAAGTCAGTAACCGGGCTCCCGGTAAAAAACCAGGTGACCATCGAACCCACCCGGTTCGTCACCACCGCAACGCCGGCCTCACGCGCTGCCCCGGCAATGCCCGCCGCCACCGCCGCCGTGTGTTTCTCCAGCCCCTCATACACTTCCTCCTGATGCTCAGCCAGGTACTGCAAAGTAGCCACCCCGGCAGCCATCGCCAGCGGATTTCCACTCAACGTGCCCGCCTGATAGACCGGGCCCAGCGGCGCCAGCAAATCCATCATCTTTGCCTTGCCGCCAAACGCCGCGCAAGGCACGCCCCCACCGATAATCTTCCCCAGGCAGGTCAGGTCAGGGTCAATTCCAAACAGCTGTTGTGCCCCGCCCAATGCCAGCCGGAATCCGGTCATCACCTCGTCGAAAATCAGCAGGCTTCCGGCTTCCTGGGTCATCCGCCGCAAGCCTTGCAGATACCCAGTCGCCGGCGCTACGCAACCCATATTGCCCACCACCGGCTCCACGATCACGCAGGCTATCTCATCCGGATGCTGGGCGAACGCCGCCTGCAATGCCGGCAAATCGTTAAAGGGCAACGCCAGTGTCCAGTGGGCAATCTCTTCCGGCACCCCAGCCGACCCAGGCAGCCCGAACGTGGCCAGCCCCGACCCTGCCTTCACCAGCAAGCCATCCGAATGCCCGTGATAACAACCCTCGAACTTGATCACATATTTGCGCCCGGTGAAGGCCCGCGCGACCCGGATCGCAGACATCGTCGCCTCCGTGCCGGAGCTTACAAAACGCAATTTCTCAATCGAGGGCACGGCCGCAATGACCAGCTCCGCCAGATTCGCTTCGGGCGCAGTTGACGCCCCAAAACTCGCGCCTCGCTCGGCCGCCCGCTGTATCGCCTCCACCACCAACGGATGCGCATGGCCCAGGATCATCGGCCCCCACGAACCGAAGTAGTCCAAATAGCGATTGCCATCCGCGTCCCACAAGTGCGCGCCCTGGGCACGCGCCAGAAACGGCGGGTCTCCACCCACCGCACGAAATGCACGTACGGGCGAATTAACGCCGCCCGGCAGGTACCGCTCGGCGCGCCGCTGCAGCTCTTGGGAACGACTCATTTCTCTGCTCATAAGCCCCCAGTATAGGGGACGCATCCGGGAACCGAAATCACGCAAGTCTGCTCTGCTGTCCGCCCGCGATGCTAAACTGACAGTTCCCTGGGGATGCGCTTTCACCCAATCCAAACATGCCCGCCTGCGCGGCCTGTACCCCACACGAAGTTGGAACGGCCTTGCCAGAATCGACGCGAAAAGCCAACAAACCGCCTGTAACCTACGCCTCAGCCGGCGTAGACATTTCGCAGGGGGACCGCACCAAACAGCGCATCAAGTACCTCGCGCAAAAAACCTTCAACAAGCAGGTGCTGAGCGAGATCGGCGGCTTCGGCGGCCTGTTCAAGCTGGACACGGCCAAGTACGCGAACCCGGTCCTGGTCTCCAGCGCCGATGGCGTAGGCACCAAGCTGAAGGTGGCCTTTGCCTTAGGGATGCACCATACCGTGGGCGCCGATCTGGTCAACCATTGCGTAAACGACATTGCAGTGCAAGGCGCGACCCCGCTCTTTTTTCTCGACTATCTCGCCATCGGCGAACTCGATGGCGAAGTCGCCTCAACCGTAGTGAGCGGAGTGGCCGAAGCCTGCCGCGCCAACGGCTGCGCCTTGATCGGCGGCGAAACAGCGCAGATGCCCGGCTTCTACTCCGACGGAGAGTACGACCTGGCCGGCTTCATCGTCGGCGCCGTAGACAAAGAGAAATTGATCACCGGCAGCAAGATCCAGGCCGGGGATGTGCTGATCGGCTTCCCCTCGACGGGCCTGCATACCAACGGATACTCCCTGGCCCGCAAACTGCTTTTTGAAGACGCCGGCTATGCCCCCAACCAGTACGTGAACGAGCTGAAAGACAAAGCCGGCGCCGCGCTGATGAAAGTGCACCGCAGCTACCTGGCGGTTATCAAAAAGCTAACCGCGGCCGATCTGGTGGTGGGTATGGCCCACATTACCGGCGGCGGTATCACGGAAAACCTGCCCCGCATTTTCCCCAAGACAATTGCCGCGGTGGTGGAGACCGGCTCATGGACGCCTCCGCCCATCTTCACCCACATGCAGCAACTGGGAAGTGTGGAGCAGGAGGAAATGCTGCGCACCTTCAACATGGGCATCGGTCTGATTGTGGTGGTGCCGGCAGACAAATTCAGGCGCGCCAAGTCGATGCTCGACCGAGCTGGAGAGAAGTTCTACGTCATCGGCCGCACCGTTAAGGGCGACCGTAAGGTCCTGTACGCGTGAGCCAGCGGCACCGCCTGGGAATCCTGCTCTCGGGCCGCGGGTCCAATTTTTTAGCTATTGCCGCCGCCATCGCGCAGGGCCACCTGCCCCATGCTGAGATCGCCGTCGTTCTCTCCAATCGCGCCGATGCGCCCGGTATAACGGCCGCCCAGCAGGCCGGATTCGCCACTCAGGTCATCGAGCCGCGGGGACGTAAACGCGTCGAACACGATGCCGAGATCATTGCCAGTCTGCAGGCCCACCGGGTAGAGCTTGTCTGTCTCGCCGGCTACATGCGACTGCTCTCCCCGGGGTTTGTGCGCGCTTTTCCGCAGCGCATCCTCAACATCCACCCCTCGCTGCTGCCCGCGTTCCCCGGCCTGGACGCGCAGAAGCAGGCCCTGGAGTATGGCGTCGCCGTGACCGGCTGCACGGTGCATTTTGTCGATGAAGAACTGGACCACGGCGTCATCGTGCTGCAAAAGGCGGTCCCGGTGCTTGCGGAAGATGATGAGCATACGCTATCCGCGCGCATTCTTGAGCAGGAGCATGTGGCCTATCGAGAAGCCATCGCGCGCGTGCTCTCTGGCAATTTTTCTGTAGTAGGCCGTCGCTACCTGCCGCGCTAGTCAAGTGAAAACCGCAGATCTCTCCACTCCGCTGCGCTCCGGTCGAGATGACAAATCGGTGGGTTAGCAATTTTGTCATCTCGACCGGAGCGCAGCGGAGTGGAGAGATCTGCGGTTTTCTTAGTTCTTCACAGGAAAGTCGGGGGTATGGGCGCCCCGAGTTCGGCGGGTTTCCTCCGTTGCTTCAGACCGAAGTTGAACGTGCCTCACCCAGCAAGAGTTTGGCTGTCATGCGCCGAGTTCCGCGGAAAAAGGTCACCGTGACCGTATCGCCGGCCTGGTGCCGATCCATGATCTCGGAAATATCCTGAGGGTTGGTCACCCTGTCGTCATCGATGGCCACGATCAGGTCGCCGCCCAAATAAATAGGCGTATTGCCCAGCAAAGCTTGCTGGGTGCCACCCTTTAGTCCAGCGTGCTCGGCCGCACCGCCGGGAATCACTTTTTGCACCAGCACACCATAATCCGCGGGCAGCCCGATCTGCTCCGCAAGATCGGGGCCGATGGCTAACGATGCGATGCCCAGCGACGGCCGACGCACCCGCCCATACTTGCTGAAGTCAGACAAGCACCGCCTTGATCGTGTCCACGGGGATCGCAAAACCGATACCCGAGCTCTGCTCCGCGCCCCCTGTAGCGATGAGGGTATTCATACCAATGACCTCGCCGCGCGAATTCAGCAGCGGCCCACCGGAGTTGCCGGGATTAATCGCAGCATCGGTCTGCACCGCATTCTCGATCGTCGCGCCCTGCGGCTCGCCCACCGAGCGAATGGAGCTGATGATGCCCGTGGTCATGGTGCCATTCAGTCCAAAAGGATTGCCGATGGCGTAGACATTCTGGCCTACCTGCAGGTCACGCGATTCTGAAAGCACAGCCGGCGTGAGATTGCTGGCATTGATCTGCAGCAAAGCCATGTCGTGCGCCTTGTCCTGCAGGACAATCTGCGCTTTGTATTTGTGTTTGTCGCTGAGCGTGACCTCGACCTGCTGCGCATTTTGCACCACGTGATAGTTGGTGAGAATGCGCCCGTCCTTGGTGAGGATGAAACCGGAACCCTGCCCTTGCTGCGGCACCACTCCATAAAAAAAGTCGAAGGAGAGGGCGGAGGAAGTTACGTTCACCACCGAAGGCAATGCGCGCTTGTAAACCGCAATGTTGGTCAACTCACCCGCGGTGTACGCCGGCTGGGCGTCCGCCACCGTCAAATCGAGCGGAGAATGACGCCACAGTTTCGCCAGTGGCAGGCCACTGGTTCCCTTGAAGTTGCTATACGACGTGAGATAGACAAAACCGCCGACCAGCAACAAGATCAGAATCAACGAGCGAGTCTTCATAGCAAGCTAAACACTATTAGACCATTTCCCGCCTTCCAGCCCTTATTTTCCCTTGCAAAGGGTGGGTTGAGGGATCAAACGTCCATGTCGACGTCTATCCAGCGGATGCTAACACCAGCTCGCGATAAATCTGCTCCACCACGGCACGTGTCTCTTTAAGCGAACGCGTGTTATCGATCACATAGTCGCAACGCGGAGCCTTCTCAGAATCCTTGATCTGTGCCGCAATCCGTGCCCGCGCATCGCGGACCAGCGCCGCCCGCCGGCCTTCCTGCTCAGCATCGTTACCCATCATCCGCGCTACAAACCGGGCAACCTTGATCTCATCCGGCACCGTGACCAGGATCAGCTTGTCGAATCGCTCCATCCACCCAGGGGCTGTTCCCCACTGTTCCACTTCAAACACCAACGCCGACTCCACAATTCCCACCCGCGCCGGATCAACAGCAAACACGGCGCGCATCCATTGCTCCTCCGCAGCCACCACCGCAGGGTGCACGATTTGGTTCAGTGTGTCTGCGCGGTTGTGCTGAAACGCCAACTCCGCCAGCGCTTCGCGATCGAGCGTCCCATCACGTTGCACCACGCAAGAACCAAACGTCTGCACGATCGCCGTATAAACCGCCTCCCCAGGCTGCATCAACTGTCTGCCCAGCTGATCGGCGCTGATGACTGCCGCGCCCAGGGCTTCGAACATACCGGCGACCGTGCTCTTGCCGCTGCCCAAACCGCCCGTGAGTCCAACGCGTAGCACGTTAAACCGGTAACCCGCGGCGCATCTTCGCCGCGCGTACAGTATTCGCCATCAGCATGGCGATGGTGAGTGGCCCGATGCCGCCCGGCACCGGCGTATACGCGCCGGCCAGTGCAAAGGTCTGCGGTAATACATCACCGACCACCGTACTGCCCCGCTTGAGAAACAGCTCTTCGCGGCGAGTATCTCCGGCAAAATAGCGATCGAATTCCGCCCGATCTGTCACCCGGTTAATGCCCGCATCCAGAATGGTGGCGCCCGACTTCACCATGTCCGGAGTAATAAATGCCGGTCTGCCGATCGCCACTACCAGGATGTCTGCCCGCTGAGTAAACGAGGCCAGATCGCGCGTTCTGGAGTGGCAGATGGTCACCGTCGCGTTCTCCGCCAGCAACAGGATCGCCGTGGGCTTGCCCACGATGTCACTGCGTCCCACCACCACCGCATTCTGTCCCGCAATTTGCAAATGGCTTCGCTTGAGAATCTCGATAATCCCCGCCGCAGTGCAGGGCGCGAGCGCCGGCTGCCCGGTCTGCAACCGGCCCACATTCACCGGATGAAACCCATCCACATCCTTCTCAGGGCTTACCGCTTCCAGTAGCAGCTTGGCATTTACCTGCGGCGGCAACGGCAATTGGACCAGGATGCCATCCACATCATCACGGGCATTCAGCTGCGCAATCAACGCCAGCATCTCTTCGGTTGTGACCGTATCCGGCGGCGTAATCAGTTCACTGAAAAGCCCGAGCGCCTCGCAGGTCTTTACCTTGCTGCGCACATAGATTTCTGAAGCGGGAACATGCCCGACCAGCACCGCCGCCAGCCCCGGTCGTATGCCTTGCGCTGCCAACCGCAGCACGTCCGCTTGCACTTCCGCCTTGATGGCGGCGGCGATTGCGGTGCCATCCAAAATTCTAGCCATGCGTTTGATGTTAAATGTTTGCGTCTACTATGAATTCATGGCCGTCCCGGTTCTGTCCGAAACTCTGCTCAATATGCTGGTTTGCCCGGTATGTCATCACCCTGTCGTTGCGGGGCCTGCGAATGCTCCGCATGCGTGGCTGCATTGCACCGGTTGCGGTCGCTACTACCCGGTGCAGGATGGCATCCCGGTGATGCTCGAGCAGCGAGCCACCGCCGAGCCACCGCAAACTTAATCTGCCGTAGACGACAAGTTCATGCACGCGACCTAATCTCGGTTACGAGCGCCGGCTGCTCAAAACTTTGTTACGAAACGAGTCTATTCGTTAGGCAGCCACAGGTTGGGGCTGTCCGTTTCGGGTACGCTTTCCCGGAAGCGACGCCTTATCCGGCATGGTGATGTCGCCAAAGTAAGTCGTACCTCGCTGAAATCATTTTCGTATCCGATACATCCGGCAGTGTATTCCAGCATCAAATCTGCATATTATCCGCGCGCAACGAAATCGTGCCGTTGCGGGTTAACAGAAATAGCAAGACACGAATGTGGTTTGTTTCCGCCTCAACCTGCGAGGCAATTTATGAATCGTGCCTGGGTCTTAGAGCTGCAAGAGATGAGAGAGGAAAAGCAAATGTCTGCAAACGCCAAGATCGAGAAATTTTCCGCACGAGAGCTGCTGAACCTGCGCAACGAGCTGCTGCAGTCCGGAATCGATTCGTGGCAGGCAGCCGAGGTGCTCAGCGGCTTCCTCACTGGCCGCGGTTACGGTGTTAGCGCAGAGCACGCCCGCAACGCGATCGCGCGCCTGGAAGAAATGGGCTGCAAGCTCGATTGC
The DNA here is from genome assembly GCA_963834445.1 of uncultured Acidobacteriaceae bacterium. Classification (GTDB taxonomy): domain Bacteria; phylum Acidobacteriota; class Terriglobia; order Terriglobales; family Acidobacteriaceae; genus PALSA-350. The sequence goes on along the minus strand of CAWIBU010000003.1, from coordinate 1,140,392 downwards.
ATGCAGGAAGAGCTGGAAAACCTCGCATTCGTGATGTAGCCACGGCTCTTCCACCTTCTCGACACACCGTTCAAAGCCTGCAGGTTGTATCGTTACATACGGCGGATATTTCTTGAGCTGTGAGGGCGATGGTGCACGAGTTGAATCGTAGAAACTTCCTGAAAGCGGCAGGTGCTGCAGCAACGGTGGAAACTTTGCTCGGCGCCAAAACTCATTTGCTGGCCGAGGCGCAATCTGAACCCGCCAAGCCCATAGCAGCCAACGACCAAATCCAAATTGCCTTGATCGGCGCCGGCGGCCAGGGTCAGGGTGATACCAAGGTCGCCTTGCAGGTTCCTGGGGTGAAACTGGTTGCCGTGGCAGACTGTTACGACGGCCGTCTCGCGCACAGCAAAGAGCTCTGGGGCGACGATATTTTTACCACCCGTGATTACGCCCAGGTACTGGCCCGCAAAGATGTCGACGCGGTGATCATTGGCACGCCGGACCACTGGCACAAACAGGTCGCCGTGGACGCCATGAAGGCCGGCAAGGACGTCTATTGCGAGAAACCGATGATTCATCTGTACGCCGACGGCCCACAGATGATCGAGACCGCGCGCGCGACCGATCGTATTATCCAGGTCGGCAGCCAGCGCGTGAGCTCAGTTGTTTATGCCAAGGCAAAAGAGCTGCTCGCCGCCGGCGCCATTGGCAAGCTCAATATGGTGACCGCGCGCTGGGATCGCAACTCCGCGCAGGGGGCCTGGGATTACACGGTCCCGCTGGATGCTTCCACTGAAACCTGCGACTGGCCACGCTTTCTGGGCACTGCCCCCAAAATTCCCTTCAACAGCGAACATTTTTTCCAGTGGCGGAAATGGAAAGCCTACGGAAGCGGCGTGGCCGGCGATCTGTTCGTCCATCTCTTTAGCGGAACCCACTTCATTACCGGAGCCCACGGGCCTACGCGCGCCATGGCGACGGGCGGCCTGCGCTTTTGGAAGGACGGCCGGGACGTACCCGATGTAATGCTCGGTCTGTTTGACTACCCGCAAGGCTTCAACCTGAGCCTGCGGGTGAACTTCGTCAATGGCGGCGAAGAAAACGAAGGCCTCATCTTTACCGGTTCTGAAGGCACCATGGAAATTGCTGGTGAAAGCGTGATCGTCAGCCGGGTGCCTCTGGAGACGGAGCCTGGCTTAAGCATTGCCACCTTCACCGATGCCATGCAAAAGCAGATCCGCGAAGAGTACAGGGCAAAATATCCCCGCACCCACCCCATGGGAGCCCCGCAGCTGCGCTACGAGAAATATGTGGCGGCCGCGGGATATAGCGACAGCTATGACCACTTCAGGAACTTCTTCGCCTCGGTACGGTCGCGTCAGCCGGTCGTAGAAGACGCCGTATTCGGTTTCCGTGCAGCCGGAGCAGCCCTGCTGAGCAACCTGAGCTACGAAAAGGGCACGGTCGTCCACTGGGACCCTGAAGCCATGAAAATAACCTAGTGCACTACACTAGCCTGTCCTCCGCAGGTTGATTGCGGAGCCGGTGCACAAAACACATCTGCTAGACTTGCGCGCATGAAAGTCAGCCTCGTTCTCCCGCTGCTCATGGCTTGCACCGCAGGACTTGCTCAAACCCCGACCCGCGCTCGCGCCCTGGGAGTACCCTTCGACGGCAACCCTGGCCCTCTCAATGCAATTACCGATGTCAAGGGAGTAGAAGTAGGCGACACCACGCTGATCCACGGGGAGGGCAAACTCATCGTGGGCCAGGGCCCCGTACGCACCGGGGTCACCGTCCTCTTTCCTCGTGGCCGCGCTGATGCGGAACCGGTCTACGCCGGCTGGTTTTCACAAAACGGAAATGGTGAAATGACCGGCACCACATGGGTTGAAGAATCCGGTTTTCTCGAAGGCCCGGTCGCCATCACCAACACCCACTCCGTTGGTCTGGTGCGCGACGCCATCATCGCCTGGTCGGTCCAAACCGGGCGCATCGCCCTGCAGCCATGGTCCCTGCCCGTTGTCGCTGAAACCTGGGACGGTTATCTGAACGACATCAACGGTTTCCATGTGCACCAGGCGGATGTCTTTTCAGCTCTCAACACGGCGCAAGCAGGACCCGTGCCCGAGGGCAATGTTGGCGGCGGAACCGGCATGGTTTGCTACGGCTTCAAAGGTGGAGACGGCACCGCGTCCCGCGTGCTCCCCGCCGAAGCCGGAGGTTACACCGTCGGCGTCCTGGTGCAGTGCAATTGCGGGAGGCGGCCTCAACTCACCATCGCCGGCGTACCGGTTGGAAAGCTCATTCCCGCCGCACCCGCGCTGGCCGCGCTCGAACCCGAGGTGCGCGGTGACGTCGGATCCATCATCATCGTGGTCGCGACCGATGCTCCCCTGTTGCCAACTCAATTAAAGCGCCTCGCCCGCCGCGCGACGATGGGATTGGCGCGCACCGGCTCCACCTCCGGAAATTCCTCTGGCGACATTTTCATCGCCTTCTCTACCGCCAATCGAGGCGCCAACAAAGAGCCCGGCCCTAACAGCGTGCTCACTGTTTCGAATGAACGCATCAGTCCGATCTTCCAGGCGACAGTCGAAGCCACCGAGGAAGCGATCGTCAACGCCATGGTCGGTGCGAAGACCATGACCGGCGTGGACGGACATACCATTGAAGCTCTTCCCCACGACAAACTATCAGCCTTGATGAAGCGTTCTCCGCGAGCCACGCTTAAGTAGGGGATCCGAGATGATGCGAGCAGCCCTTGGTATCCGAATGCATTCCGGTTGGGGCGTGCTCGTGGCTGTTGCCGGTGACCCGTCGTCGATCGAACTTTTGCACCGGCGGCGCATGGTCGTTGTGGATTCCGCAACCCCGGGTACCACCCAGCCCTACCACCACGCAGCACGCCTGGCACTGCCGGAATCGGAGAAATACCTCGCTACCTGCTTTGCGTCCTCAACCCGCCTGGCTGCGGTCGTTCTCAGCGAGGTCATTCGAGAATTGGCCGAGCGCCACTATCGCATCGCGGGTTCCGCAGTCTTGTTGGCTTCTGGGCGTCCATTGCCGCCACTCGAGAAAATACTGGCGGCGCACCCACTGATTCATACAGCAGAAGGTGAATTCTTTCGTCAATCCGTGTGCCACGCCTGCGAAGATTTGCAGATTTCTGTTCTGGCGATGCGTGAGTGCGATCTCGAGCACAACGCAAAGAAGGCATTTGGCAAGGTGGCGAGCCGCGTCCAGCAAAACATCGTAAATCTCGGAGGTTTCATCGGTCCACCGTGGACCAGCGATCACAAGGCCGCGTCGCTCGCCGCCCTCTTACTCCTGAACCAGTAAACCGCCCTGCTTCACGCTTGGTTGGCACAACACGGGAAAATTGACCGAGCGAGCGATGTAACATTTGGCGTGTGCGGCAGCGTGCAAAGAGAGTGCCATCGCGCAATCGCTGCCTGGCGCCACGCCGACATCCGGTTTGAGCGTCACCCGCACGAACTGACCGCCCCCGTTTGACTCTTTGTTCGACTCTTCCATCACCCCGACCGCTTCATCCACGTAGGTCTCGACGACCACCCCGGCATCAGCGCACAGGTGCAAGTACCATAGCTTGTGGCAGGCAGACAGAGACGCAACCAGAAGCTCTTCCGGACTCCAGCGCCCGGCGTCGCCGCGAAAAGCAGGATCCGAGGAGCCGTGGATCGTAGATTTCCCGGGCGTAGAAATTTCGTGAGAACGTTCGTAGCTGCGATATCCAGTCGTACCGTTTCCCGTATTCCCCGTCCAGGTAACGGTCACTATGTAAGTATGTTGTCGTTCCATACCTGATTCTAAGTGGAGGTCGTCAAAACCCATGAGCGATTTTTCCCGTCGTAGTTTTGTCCTCACCGGGGGCGCCGCACTCAGTACCTTGCTGGCAAAAGCAGACACGCCTGCGCCGTTGACAGCAGGCGAGCTGGTTGAACGCATTCGCAACCATGTCGGCATTCCCTGGCGCGGGCAGACCGTCGACCAAATCGTTGCCGGGGATGGAAGTACGCCGGTGCACGGCATTGCCACCACCATGATGGCCACGCTCGATGTGCTCGAACGATCGGCAATTGCGGGCAAAAACATGATCGTTACCCACGAGACGCCCTTCTACCTGCATCAGGACCACACCGAAGACATCAAGGACAACCCGACACTCAAATACAAAATGGAATTTATCCGTAAGCACGACATGGCCATCTTTCATTTTCACGATCATTGGCACGGCCGCAAACCAGACGGCATCGCTACCGGAATGATGCAGCAACTTGGTTGGGAGAAAAATGTCGATCCAGACAATCCCAAACGATTTACCTTCTCGGGCGAGCCGCTGGAACACTTCTGCCGCAACCTGCAATCCCGGCTGAAAGCGCGAACGATACGTGTGGTCGGCAACCCGCACATGCCGGTCAAGCGAGTACTTGCGAGTTGGGGTTTCGTCAGCCGGATGCCGGGCATATCCCTTTTCGCCCGGCCCGATGTCGACGTGTTCATCGCCGGCGAGACGCGGGAGTGGGAACTGGTGGAGTACGCCTGCGACAGCATCACGGCCGGCAATCAGAAGGCACTCATTCTGCTTGGCCATGTGGTCTCAGAGCAGGCGGGTATGCTGTATTGCGCGGACTGGTTGCGGTCCTTCGTGCCCGAGGTGCCAATCGAGTTCATTGCCACCCGGGAACCATTTTGGTTCCCCGGCCACCCTGTGCAGATTTAAACAACCACTCTAGCGGAAATCTAAAAATCGACTCTGCATCCAGGCGAAAGTTGCATCCAACTAACCAATAGAGGCTGGGGAGAAGAAAAGGCCTCTGGGTGAAAGTTGAGAACTCGAATGAAACGTTTTATGGCTGCTTCGTTGGTCGGTGCCGCACTTGCGTGTGCCGCCGCCGCCCAAGGTGCTGATACACCCAAATTGGATGCCCGCATAGAGGCCGCGCACGATGTTCTGCACGAGCTTATGGCCACTCCAGATAAAGGCATTCCCTTTGACATTGCCGCTAAGGCGCATTGCGTCGTGGTTGTGCCCAGCTTTAAAAAGGGCGCCTTCCTGGTCGGCGCAGAGTACGGTCAGGGTGTCGCGACCTGCCGCACGGGTAGAAGTTGGAGTGCGCCCGTCTTTGTGCAGCTGACCGGAGCCAGCTTTGGATTTCAGGCTGGGGGCCAGGCCACCGACCTCGTTCTCGTCGGCGTCAACGCCCGAAGCCTGGATGATTTGCTGAAAGACAAAGTAAAGCTAGGCGGCGATATCTCCGCCTCGGCGGGCCCCGTCGGCCGGGATTCGCAAGCCTCCACTACCGAATTGGCGAACGCCGAGTTTCTCACCTATTCCCGCAGCAAAGGACTCTTCGCCGGCGTCGATTTGAACGGCGATGAGGTTCACCAAAACTCAAAAGACACGGCGGAATATTACGGGAAAGATATTCCCTACAAGACCATCCTGAGTGGAGCAGTTCACACGCCTGCTTCGGCTCGTCACTTTGTTGCCACCGTGAGCGAGATGTTTCGCATCGGCCGCACCGACGCCAAAAAATAATCGCAACCTCCAGCGGCCGGGCGCCCTCGCTCCGACGGCGTCCGGCTCAGGCCTGCTGCCCCGCCCATCCCTTTCAATCCCGCGTGCAAAGGTTCCTGAAAAAGCAAACAAACCCTGTAACGCCAGGCCCATCACTGTCACTATGCCACTGTTCGTTAGATGGAGTTGAAATCCAGACCACGTCGTCAGGCTTTTCAATCCATCCTGCTCACGGCGATTCTCCACGTACTCGTTCATCATTTCTTTCGGGGGGAAGGATTTGAATGGCGAATACGCGGGGAGTCGCGTGGTGTGGCGCGCGCTTGCCGTTCGTGTAAGCTCACGGAAATTGGCAGCGAGCAATCCACTCGTCAACAAGATATCCGCTTGCTTTTTAAGCCCGACCCACAGGCAAATTTGTCATCCCGTCCGAAGTGGAGGGACCTGCTTTCTGTCCATCCCACTAGCAATCCTTGAGGGCAGCCACGACCCTCCCCTTTGTCATCCCGACCGAGCGAAGCGTAGTGGAGGGATCTGCAGTGCGCCCTTACCTCAAACGAAGGCCCTGCAAGTGAGCTCGCGGATCTCGACCCCAGTCATTTTGTTCATCGGGAGGGTAGCGGGATCTGCAGTGCGCCCCTCCCCCAAACCAAAGCCCCACGAGTGAGCTCGCAAATCCTGCCCCCGCCGTTCATTCATTGGGAGAGCCTGTAACTTAATAGTTTCGGAACAAAGCGATGCTGAAAAATAAAGAGCCTTCCAAAATCGCAAACCTGAAGTCACAGGCTCTCTCCCAGTTCGCGAGGCTGCGATCGGCTCCCGAAAAAACTCCGTGACGAGCCAGCCTTCTTGCTCTTTCAGGCATCTTCCCTTGGCTGCGGTGCATCCATTTGCCAGCCGCCCGGCCCACAGGAGATTCTGATTACATGCATGCAAGCCGGCCCGGAAGCTCCCCATTTCCCGCCCAAAAATCGAGTCGCATCCTGGGCACGGGAGAAATGGCAGACCGTGTTCGTGCGCACGATTGGGCCTCCACCTCGCTCGGTCCCATTGAGAGCTGGTCAAAGGAACTGATCACGATCGTAAACCTCACCCTATGTTCGCCCGCCCCGGCGCGAACCATGTGGGGGCCCGATTTCATACTGATCTACAACGACGCCTATCGGCCCATTCCTGGAAAGCGGCATCCGGCCGCCCTGGGAAAATCAGCCCGAGACGTTTATCGCGAAGCCTGGCATGTAGTGGGGCCGTTGCTCGAGGCTGCTGTCACCACCGGCGAGACCTGCTATTACGAGAAACTGGTCGTTCCCCTCGAAACTGAGGCCGGCGTACAGGACTTTTACCTCAACTACTCCTTCAATCCCATTCATGAGGATGGGAAGATTGCCGGTCTCTTTGGGCCGTTGCAGGACGTAACCGGAGAAGTCAACGCGGTACGCCAATTGCGGGAGAGTGAAGCGCGGGCGTCGCGCATTTTGCAAAGCATCGGCGATGCCGTCATCGTGACAGATGCAGACACGCGCGTTACGGAAATGAACCCCGTCGCCGAGCAGCTGACCGGCTGGGGCAGCCGGGAAGCTCTGGGCAGACCGCTGGCCGACGTATTTCACATCGTGAATGAGCGAACCCACCAGCCGGCCGAAAGTCCAGCCGACAAGGTGAAGGCAACGGGAAGGGTTGTCGGGCTGGCAAACCACACGATTCTCCTGGCGAAGAATGGTCGGCCTACCTCCATTGACGACAGTGGAGCCCCTATCCTCGACGATGCCGGCCAACTCACCGGCATCGTTCTCGTCTTTCGCAACATTGAGGAGAGGCGCGAGGCCGAACGCGAAAAGGAGACCATCACCGAACAACTGAGCCAGGTGCTCGGGGCTACTAACGACGCCATCGTGAGTGTCGATCGCAATTGGGTAATGACCTACCTCAATCCCAAAGCCAAAGAGATCTACGCCGCTGATCGTGAACTGATTGGCAGGAACCTATGGGAGGCTTTCCCCGACGCCGCTTATGAGGGTTCACCCTTTGTCGAACACTATTACCCGGCAATGAACGAGCAAATTGCCGGCGCCTTCGACGCCTATTATCCATCTCCGCTGAACTTGTGGCTGCGCGTGGAAGTCTATCCAACCCGCGACGGCATCGTCACCTATTCGCGCGATATCACGCAGGAAAAGGCGCTGCTCATCGAGTTGCAGCAGAAGGGTGAGCAGGCGGAACGCCAACGAACAGAAATTGAAAGTCTTTACCGCACCGCGCCTATCGGATTGGCTCTCTTCGACGCGAAAGATTTCCGCTATCTGCGGCTAAATGATCGGCAGGCAGAGTTCTTCGGCCTCACCCCGGAAGAGGTGGTTGGACGAACGCTGACTGAAATGGCACCCATCGAGGGATTAAAAGAACTGTTCGAGCAAGTGCTGACGGGCACTCCGGTCGTCAATTTCCCTCTCGAAGGTGAGTTGGTCACGCGGCCTGGGGAACACCGTTATTGGACCGTAAGTTATTTTCCCGTGCTTGCCGCGGATGGCGCCGTGCAGGCGATTACGGCGGCATCGCTCGAAGTGACGCAGCAGAAAAAAGCTGAGCAGGCACTCGTGGAAAGCGAGAAACTGGCGGTCGTCGGGCGCCTCGCTTCCTCGATCGCCCACGAGATCAACAACCCCCTCGAGTCGGTCACCAATCTGCTTTACCTGGCCGGGGTCACGGAAAACTTCGCCGAAGCAAAAAATTACGTTCACATGGCCCAGCGCGAATTGCGTCGCGTTTCGGCGATCACGAGCCAGACCCTGCGCTTTCATAAGCAGGCCACGAATCCCATGGCTGTCACCTCCCAGGAGCTGATGAACAGTGTCGTGCTGATGTATCAGGGCCGCATCGTCAATGCCCGTGTCCATATCGAGGAGCGTTACCGGGCGCATCAACCGGTTCGTTGTTTCGAAGGTGAGATTCGCCAGGTGCTCAGCAACCTGGTAAACAACGCCATTGACGCGGTTCAGCCCAGGGGCGGCCGGATCCTGCTGCGCAGCCGCGCAGGCACAGATTGGTCGACAGGGCGCCACGGCCTGGTACTCACCGTTGCCGACACCGGAATCGGCATGTCTCGATCCGTTCTGGCACGCGTCTTCGAGCCTTTCTATACCACCAAGGGAGCAATCGGTACCGGACTGGGTTTGTGGGTGAGCGAGGAAATTGTGAAGCGCCACGAGGGCGCGCTGCACGTTCGCAGCAGCCAGAAGCCGGGTCACAGCGGAACCGTCTTTACCATGTTCCTGCCATTCGTCGGGGCAACCCGTGGTGCAGAACAGTAAAGCAATCGCTCATCGTGCCCATTTACGTAACAACCGCGCAGACTTACAACCTGCGTTGCCCAGTGCATTACAGGGGAGCGCGATGTCTAGGCAAGGACCAAACGCGATTCAAACATATAGCGTTCCATTGCCTGCCTGAGCTGTGAGTCCACCTCATCCGCGATGATCATCACCTGAATCAGCAACACGCTAAAGTCGATCGACGCCAGATTCTTTTGCAGAGTATCGAAAATGCAGACCTGCAGAATGCGTGACTCTTCAACCATCATAGAGGCAGAATAGCCTTGCCTGCGTCGTAACAGCCCATGGTCCGACGCCGCCGTTGATAGCGGTCCCGCAACCCCAAGAGGAAGACCCGCCATCAGACGAGCGACCAGATCACGGAACAGCTGCGGCAGATGACCACACCGTTGTTCCGGCGTTAAGCGCACGATCGAAAGCAGGCCATCCAGCTGAACCACCTGAAGCCACTGCTCGATGCAACTTTGGGCTGCGCGATCAAGAATCGTCGCCACACTTTCAATCTTGGGACGCGCAAGGGCAGTTGCATTCGCCAGCCTGCGCTTGATCGATGCGACCAGCTCCCTAAGGTCTGTCTGCTTCAATAAAATCTCATCTACCTGCCCCAAAATGGCCTGAGCAGCAACATCCATCTCCGGAAACCCGGTCAACAGCAGGGCCACGCAATTCGGATTCACGTGACGCATCGCGCTCACGACCGTGAGGCCATCGCCTGCTCCTGGCATATGTAGATCACTCAATAACACATCGAAATGTTCCGTGCTAATAAGTTTCAAAGCTTCCGTAACGCTGTCCGCAACCGTTATCTCGAATCCTTCGTGCTCAAGTACAGTTCGGAGAATGTTACGGACTACCTCGTCATCATCGACAAGCAAAATCCTGGTCTCAGTCATCCAGTTTCCTTGGAATAGCAGTTGCTCTGTTCTTCGGCAAGATACGGCGGGTACTTTCGAACTGTATAAATTTGCGCCACAGGTATCTTCAAGTAACCGAACTGAAGCGCCATATTGCGTCATGTTCCACTCCACAACGCTTTCCGTGTCCGAGCGAACGAGCCGTGGCGGGTGCGATCGTTGCCAGATGAAAGCGTGCACTGGAAGCGGTTCTTCGCGACACAGGATCGCGAACAACGGTTCAGGGAAACACTACTTCCGGATTTGTCATACCGAGTGGCTGACTTGCCTGGCGGCAAGTCAAGGACGGAATGAACACTGAGAGCGTCAGCTTTCCAAGCCCGTCCTTTAAGCGAATTTGTCATCCCGAGCAGCCGACTTGCCTGGTGGCAAGTTAAGGCAAGAATGAACGGGGAGAGCGTTTGCTTTTAAGCCGTCCCTCAAGCAAATCTTTAAGCCCGTCTCCCAAACAAATTTGTCATCCCGACCGTAGCGTACCCGAATTCCTGTTTCGCTACGTCAGACAGATCCGCGTGTGCGGCTTTCATTAAGGAAAGCCGCATGATGTTCGCCAGCGCCACCAACCTCGACAGGAATTCGGGGGTAGCGAAGTGGAGGGATCTGCGGTGCGCCTTTCCCCCAAACCAAGGCCCCACGAGTGAGCTCGCAAATCCGGCCCCAGCCATTTTGTTCATCCCGACAGAGCGAAGCACGGTTCGGTCGTGGTGACACTGACGGTGACGGTCTCAGACGCTCCGCTACGGCTGTTCAGCCGCGGGCCTCGCTGCAGAGCCTCTTCCTTATCTCCCTCCTATGCCGCGCGGCGAAGAAAGTTCCGTCCCCTCTTCTCCGGGCCAAAACCGAAAATGAAGAGAAGCGAAATAATCACCACGGCCTCGAACAGAGTTAGGGCCCAGGGATAGCCAAAGTGATTGCGCAATAGATACTCAATCGAAACTGCAGGCGATGCGATCAGTACGCCCAGCTGATACACGAACCCGGGGAACAAACTGCGTACCGCATCGGGTGAAAGCTCATTCAAATGCGCAGGAATCACGCCAAATGCTCCCTGCACCCCGGTCTGCATCACGTAGGAGCCGATTACCAGAATCAATACCGAGCCGCCAAACGCCCATGCTGGTATCGCCAGCAATGACAGAAGCAGCGCCGCCATAATAGCGTAGCGCCGTCCAATCTTTTCCGAGATATGTCCGAAGAAGACGGCTCCTACGATCGCGCCTATGTTGTAGATAATTGGAATGCCGTAGAGCGGTTGCATTCCCAGAATGTGCGCGCTCCGGATGCTCGGCAGCGACTTTAAAAAGTCAGGGTAGAGATCCTGTGTCCCGTGCGAGAGGCAAGACATAACCACCATCACCAGAAGAAGATATGAAAAAATCTTCAAATGCTGGAACAGGGTCTTGAAAATCTCTACGATCGACCCCATGCGGTGATGTTTCCAGGCTTCAGACTCGGGGGACCAATAGGTGAGTAATACGATGGTGACCGCCACCAGCGAGCCCACGACAAACATGGCGCGCCACCCGAATTGCGGCATGATCGTCAGCATGCCGACCGCCGCCAGCAAATATCCGAACGGATAACCACCCTGCATCATGCCGGAAAGAACCCCGCGTTGCTTGCGCGGCGCGTTCTCCATGGCAAACGATGCGCCAATGCCCCAGTAACCGCCCATGCCTATGCCATAGAGTGCGCGCATCACAACAAAGAAAAGATAGTTAGGGGCGAAGCCGCTCAGCACCGTGACCGCAGAGAAGTAAATAACACATACCATCAACGGTTTTCTGCGCCCGTACCGGTCTGCCAGAGCGCCGAAGAGCAAAGCACCTAGTGGCCGCATGGCCAGCGTAATTGAAATCGTCCAGACAATCGCAATTTTCGCAACGTGAAAATTCGCCGCCAGTACATCAAACAAAAAAACAACAACAAAAAAATCGAAAGCATCGAGCACCCATCCCAGGATGCTCGAAGCTACCGCGAACTGCCATCCGGGGGTACTGCCTCCCGGTTGTAATCGCTCGTCCTGAGCTGCCTGCATCAGATCCGCCATCGTGAATGCTCCCAATGCGCCGTTCTTGAGGGCTGATCTCTTTCTTCCCAAGCCCCATCAGTAAAATCTCTACGCAGAGGTCACCGCTACCGTGGCGTCTGCAGTCGCGCTTCCGTACTCGTGGGGTTTGTTAAAAAATGAACTTCATCCCCAGCTGAATCTGCCGCGAAGACGTGGAGGTTTGGTTCAACGCAGTGGGCAGCGTGCTGCCGTCAAAGTCGTAGACGGAATTGTTCTGCCCTCCGGTGTTGAGGAAGCCGGGCGAGAGAAAGTTGGTGTGGTTGAGGATGTTGAAGAATTCTGCTCGAAACTGCACATTGAACGACTCCGAAATGGCAGGCACCTTGGTGTTCTTGAAAAGTGACATATCCAATTCGGTAAGGTTCGGACCGTAGAAGCGGTTGCGCCCGGAGTTGCCGAGTACGTTCGAACAGAACTGCTGGCCAGAAGGAGCCGCCGGGCCTGAGTAGTTGCTGAACGAGCCCGGCGCGCAACCGAAAGGATTGGCCGCCGTGGCCGCCGCAAGCGATGTGGGCGCCGTGGGCGGCGTGAAGCAGTTTGTGTTGAGGTAGTTCAGGCCGCCATGAATGGGATTGCAATTGGGCAGCCGATTGGCAAAGTCCATGGAGAAGTCTCCGTTGAACCCAGTCCCCAGCGGATCATTGCCACCGCCAACGGTAACCGTGAACGGAGAGCCGCTCTCCGCGGTCAGGATGCCGCCGAGCTCCCAGCCATGGATGGCAAAATTCGCCACAGAGCTGTCGAACTTCGGCGCGGGTATATCCCAGATGATGTTGCCGGTGGCGACACTATGCAGGTCGAAGTCGCAAGGCCCCTCACGATAAGTCTTCTCTAACAACAAAGGCACAGCAATCGAATTCAGGAAAGTATCCCCGGTTACCGGAGCGGAGCCCCGATCGTTACAGTGACTGTATGTATAAGAGAACTGACCCTGCACGCCATGCGCCATGGTCTTTTTGATTTGCGACTGCATGCCTTCGTAGGAAGCAGTGCCGTCGAAAATCACCGGACGAATCCCAGCGCCGCCACCCCAATTGCTGTCGAGGCGGGTGCCACTCGTATTCGACGAGCAGTTTCCTCCGGTGGGGTCACAGGGAAATACCAGGCCCGCGCCGGCCACCGTGGTGGGCTGGATCAGATTGATGTCATCGGCAGCGGAGGAGAGATGCAGCGAGCGCGAGCCGACGTAGGCGGCCAAAACCGTAAAGCCGTGCCCCAGGTCCTGCTGTACGCTGGCGTTCCAGTTATAGACAGCGGCGCGCTTCGGGTTTTGTTGAATGTAACGATTACGGATTTTCTGCTGGTTGAAACTGATGTTGGGGTCTGTACCCCCGGTACCCAGCGTAGCCAGTTTGTCCGCGCCAATGATCTGGAAAGGGGCAGTCGCGGCAGTGTTCAGGCCGAATTCGTAAGGCAGCGGCAGTACATCGAACATGCCGGCGGAGGCGCGGAAGGCTGTTCTTCCGCTGCCAAAAACGTCCCAAGCCACCCCCAGGCGCGGCTCGAAGTCCTTGGTGGTGGGGTTGGCGGCAATGGGGCTCTGCGTACCCACCGGGCCGCAGGCCGTGGCGCTCGCCTGGCAGTTCTGCAGCGTCGTGATTTGCTGGAATCCAGCCGTCGCCACCGTGTAGCCGTTCACCGTGTAGCCGGGTACGGAATTGGCGTCTGTAGGCCGCGTGGTGGCCTCGTAGCGCAGGCCCAGGTTAAGTACCAGGCGCTTGCTCACCGAGAAGTCGTCCTGGAAATAACCGGCAAACAACGTCTCGCGCAGGCCCACTTCATGCGACCCGCCCGGCGCCACCGCGTTGAGCTGGTGGGGCGCGTTGTTAAGAAAATCCGCCAGCGAGTAGTTGTTCATGCGGCCATTCGGGCTCAGCAATTCAAGCACGTTGTAGCGCATGCGCTCGAAAGCAAATCCGGCCTTCATGGCATGTCCGCCTTTGGTGATAAAGGCGTCGTCGTTCACCTGAATCGAGGTCCACCCATGGTTGAACTTATTGAAGCCGTTGAGCCCGTAAGCCGTTGTCAGGCCCGAGACGGGCAATTGCGGCGGCGCAGCGGCGCCCGGAGCGATGGCGAGCTTAGCGTCCGTCGCCACGGCATCGCCTGAGACCGGCGAGTTGATAAGGCCGGTGATGTGCCCAACGCCCCCACGAATGGTATTCACGATCGCCGGACTGAAGACGTGCGTCTCTTCAAGAGAACCTAACTGGCGCCGGGATAGGACCTGATGCACAACGTTGCCCAGTGGGTCCCCCTGCGTCTGCGGCCCAGAATCGAAAAAGTAGGTTGCGTCCAGTGCGTCGGCGGCGGTGAATTTCTGGTCCAGCCGGGTAATGACGTAGTTCTCCTGGGCCTTGGTGGGTAGGGTCGTGTTAACAGTCTGGATCCCCTGGGCGTCGGGCGAGCCTGCCGGAGCCACCGGCCAAAGAGCCAGGTAGGGCTGAATGGCGGCCACCGCCAGCGCGCGCGTTGCGGCGTCAGGCACGTGGATCGTCGTGGATACTGGCTGGCTTTGCCGAATTCCTTCATAGTCGGCAAAAATGAACGTCTTGTCCTTCACAATGGGTGCGCCGGCCGCCCCCCCAAACTGGATCCGCCGAAACGGTGGGATCGTTGGCCCGTCAAAATAATTGCGCGCATCGAAAATGCTGTCGCGGTCAAAGAAATACGCGGTGCCGTGCACCTGGTTCGTACCCGACTTGGTGATGGCGTTGATCACCGCCCCCGACGTCCGCCCGTATTCCGCCGTGTAGTTGCTCGTGAGCACGGAGAATTGGTCGATCGCGTCGACACCAAGGTTCACGCCCGTTGCCCCGCCGGGCGCGGCATTGGTGTAGTCATTGATCACCATGCCGTTCACCCGGTACGTGTTTTCATTGGGACGGTGGCCGCCATCGGATAACTGGTTGCCAAACCCCCGGTTGCCTTTGTTCGCCGAGAACCCGGTGGTTGCCTGATTGGGCACGCTAACCACGCCCGGCTCCAGCGTGGCCAGCGACGTCCAGTCGCGGCCATTCAGCGGCAGTTCGCGAACGGTCGTGCCGTCTACCGTCGAGCTGATCGTCGAAGAAGACGTCTGTACCGAAGGCGGGACAATAGTGACCACCACGGTCTCGGTCACTTTCCCCACGGCCAGCATCGGGTTGAACGTGATCTCGGCCCCGACCGTCAGCGTAATGTTCTCCTGCACCTGCGCGGAGAAGCCGGTGGCCGTGGTCTTGATCTGGTAGGGACCAGGTATCAGGTTAGGTGCGGAGTAAAAGCCTGCGCTGTTCGAGGTGACGCTGCGAACCACGCCGGTGGCGGTGTTGCGGATGGCTACGGTGGCGTCGGGAATGGCCCCCCCGGTTGCATCGGTGACCGTGCCCGACAGCGTAGCGCCGGCAACCTGGGCTACGGCGGATAAGCTGACGAAAACACTCCACAACATGATGAGCACGGCAACGGCTGCAATCGGCTTCGACGTACGTCCTGATGCAAAACTCATGGCTCTCCTCGCAAACGCTCAGAATCAGCATTGACCTTGCCGGTGATTACCTGAGCAGCCGCATCCTAGGCGTCCCCCGAAGAATTCAGCAATAGCTCGGGCATCAGCAGATACGCATTTCGAGGTAACACGATAAGTTGATTAGATTGAATAAGTTCTAAACGTGCATCACGCGCGCTCGAATGCCGCCTTCGTTGACATACCCTATTCCGGTCCCTATAATTCGGCACGTTCTGTAACCGTTCTTTGAATTGCAGGTTCCTTCGAAATGGCTTCGCCTCCAACAGAAGCAAACGCCAGGGTGGTGCGCTTCGGTCTCTTTGAGGTCGATCTCGATGCCAGCGAACTGCGCAGAAACGGCCTCCGGCTGAAGCTGCAGGACCAGCAGTTGAACCTGCTCAAGGTCTTACTCGAGCATCCTGGGGTTTTGGTCACGCGCGAGGAATTGCGCCAGCGTCTCTGGAAGCCGGACACCTTCGTCGACTTCGACCACAGTCTCAATACCGCGATGATGCGGCTTCGTGAGGTGCTCGGAGATTCCTCCGACAACCCGCTCATGATCCAGACGGTTCCCCGCAAAGGCTACCGGTTTATCGCTCCCGTCCATGAGGTTGAGAAAGACCCTTCCCAGGTACCGTCCTTAGAACCCCACCCGGTCCGCTCTGGATTGGCACAGGATGCCGCTTTGTCGCCGGCCGCCCCGCCCGTCGCCGGCCTTCGCACCACGACCTTCAGGCATCTGTGGCGCCCTTCGCGGATCATAGCCTGGTCTCTTGGGGTAGTCGTGGCCGCCGTAGCGATCTCTGCCGTTGTCTTGTTTCTCCGGATCACCGGTAAGCTGGGCTTCGCCTCCCATCCCGCCAGCCACCTCACGTCCATTGCCGTGTTGCCCATGGAGAACCTCTCCGGCAACCCTGAACAGGACTACTTCGCCGACGGCATGACCGACGAACTCATCGCCAGCCTGGCCAGAATCAGTTCGCTCCGTGTCATTTCTCACACCACCGCGATGGAATACAAGGGCACCCACGAATCGCTGGAGAAAATTGCCCGCGAATTAAATGTGGATGCAGTCGTCGAGGGTACCGTCCTCCGCTCCGGAGACCGGGTCAGAATCACCGCCGAACTCGTTCAAGTCTCCACCGACCGGCATCTCTGGGCCGACACCTATGAGGCTCCGTTGGGCGACATCCTTACCTTGCAGAATCAGGTAGCGTCGGCCATCGTAAGCCAAATCCGCATCCAGCTCACTCCCCAGGACAAGCAAAATCTAACTGGCCCCGGACTGGTTAACTCAACCGCTTTCGAAGACTACCTGAAAGGCCGCTATTACTGGGGCAAGCGCTCCAGCGACGGCCTCCATAAAGCAATCGCTTATTTTCAGGCGGCTACGGAACTGGATCCTAAATTTGCGCTCGCGTATGCCGGTCTGGCTGACTGTTATGGCATTCTCGGCGCCGCCATTGTGGGCACCGTGCCCACCAGCGAGGTTGCCCCAAAAGCTGAAGCGGCCGCTATCAAAGCCGTAAGCCTCGATCCCATGCTGGCTGAAACCCAGACCGCGCTCGCCACCGTGCAGTTCAACTACAACTGGAATTGGACAGCTGCCGAGACCGGCTTTCGCCGCGCCATCGAACTCAACCCCAGCTACGCCACCGCCCACCAGCGCTACTCGTTGTATCTCATGGCCATGGGACGAACTGCGGAGAGCCTGGCGGAGATGAATCGTGCTCGCTCGCTCGATCCGCTCTCGCTCAGTATGAACTTCAGCCTGGGGTGGCGTCTCTACATGGCCCGCGAATATGACCAGGCCATCGCCCAACTTGACGACACCCTGGAAATGGATCCCGCCTATCTGCTTGCCCACATTGTGTTGGCGCAGTCTTACCAGCAGAAAGGGCTCTACACCCAGGCCATTGCTGAATTACAAAAGGCAGCCTTAATCTCACCCGATAGCCCGCCGGTTGTAGCTGCTTTAGGCCATGCTTATGCAGCTGCCAACAACCGCGCCGAAGCCTTGAAATTGCTCGATCAGCTCAAGGCGGAGTCTGCGCATCAGTATGTCTCGCCATTTTATTTAGCGCTTTTGTATGCCGGCCTGGGTGATCATGGGCAAGCCATCGCCTGGCTTAACAAGGGGTATGACGACCGGTCTAACAACATGATCTTCCTCAACATAGAGCCGCAGTTTGACAGCTTGCGCTCTGAGCCTGCTTTCCAAAGCCTGCTGCATCGGATGCGGTTGCAAACAACGACCCTGCCTCCAGCCTGAAATCGCATCGCCGGAGTCGCGAGCCCGCTACGTCACAGTGCGAGTTGCATAACCTCGGCGAGGTGAATTGCGTGGCGCCCAGTGGCTTGGAAAATCTGCTCGCGGCAACTGAATCCATCGCTGACGATCAGCGTTTCTGGCGACGCTTCCCGCACCGCGGGCAGCAGCACTCTCTCGCCGATTGCCTGCGACAGCAAAAATTTATCCTTCTCGAAACCGAATGGGCCGGCCATTCCGCAGCAGCCGGAATCGAGTGTTTGCAGCTCCAAGCCGATCTTGCGCAGAAGCGACTCTTCATCGCTCATCTTCATGATGGCCTTATGATGGCAATGGCCGTGCAGCAGCGCTTTCCCCGCCAGCTGCGGCGGTTTGTAACCAGGTGCATGGTGCTCGAGAAACTCGCTCAGCAGAAATGCCTGGCGGCGCAGGCGATCTGCGCGCGGCTCACCGGGAAATAAATTTGCCAATTCATCACGGAAGACGGAAGCGCAGCTCGGCTCCAGAATAACAAGGGGCACCCCCGCGTCGATTTGCGGTCCCAGAAGATGGAGAATCCGTTGCAGGTAGCGCTTCGCCTTGTCCAGCATTCCCCAGTCGTACAGCGGCCGTCCGCAACAAAGATGCTCCTGGGGAACGCTCACGCTGAAACCCGCCTGGGTGAGCACTTCGAGCGCCGCTCTGCTGGTTTCGGGACGGTAGTAATTATTAAATGTATCCACCCAAAGAATCAGCTCCGGACCGCGCGCCGGCGAAGGCCGTCCCGAGCAACTGGGGATGCCGTTGTGTCGCGCCCAGCGCTGAAAACTGAGCGGTGCGAGCCGCGGTAGCTCTCGTTGCGGGGCGAGGTTCAATGCTTTTCGCAAAACTCTCTTGATACCCGCCGCATTGCCGGCAAAGTTGGCGAGGCGAGGCGCGATAGACGCAATCTCCGCCCAGCGATCGATCGTGCCGAAAGCATAGGCGTGCAGCGGGCGGCGCCGGCTCTCGTAATAGTGCGATAGAAACTCGGCCTTATAAGTCGCAAGATCCACGTTTGCCGGGCATTCTGATTTGCAGGCCTTGCACGAGAGGCAAAGGTCGAGCGATCGCTTGACCTCCTCATTCCGCCAGCCCTCGTCCAGCACCTCGCCCTGCAGCATCTCGAAGAGCATGTGCGCGCGCCCACGGGTACTGTGTTCTTCCTCGAGCGTCGCCATGTAGCTGGGACACATTGTGCCGCTTTCCAGCTTGCGGCAGGCGCCCACCCCTATGCATCGCGCCGCGGCCTTGGCGAATGAGCCGCCATCGCTGAGGAACTTGAAGTGCGTCTCCGGCTGCAGGGGCTTGTAGTCCGCGCCTAAGCGCAGGTTCTCCGTTGGTAAGTAAGCATCCACCACCTTATGGGGATTGAGTCGGTTCCCGGGATCCCAAACCGCTTTAAATTCACGAAAGGCGTTGACCAGCTCCGGCCCGAACATCTTGGCCAGCAGCGCACCGCGG
Organism: uncultured Acidobacteriaceae bacterium; assembly: GCA_963834445.1. Lineage (GTDB taxonomy): Bacteria > Acidobacteriota > Terriglobia > Terriglobales > Acidobacteriaceae > PALSA-350. The sequence goes on along the minus strand of CAWIBU010000003.1, from coordinate 1,121,310 downwards.
GACTGGCCATCGCCGTGTTCTCCCGAAAGCGATCCCCCGTAGCTCACGACCAAGTCGGCGGCCTGCTCAACAAACTCGCCATACTTGCGAATGCCGGCTTCGCTTTCAAGATCAAAGCTCACGCGCATGTGGATGCAGCCATGCCCGAAGTGGCCATAGAAAGCGCCTTCGTAGCCATATTCGTCCATCAGCTTGCGAATATCGCGCAGGTAGCCGCCCAGTTTTTCCGGGGCAACGGCGGCGTCGTCCCAGCCCTCCCACTGCGGTTTTGCTCCGGGCGCAAAGGCTGCCGCGCGCGGTCCGGATTCGCGCAGATGCCAGACATGCCGGGCCTCGGCAGACGTGTAAAGGCGGGTGTCCGGCGCATCGGGCATGCGTTTCAAGAATTCAATCAGTTGCTGCGCCAAATTGCGCGCATAGCCCGGGTCGTCGGAGCCGAATTCAACCAGCACGATGCCGCGGCCCTGGGGAAGCAGTTCGAGCTTAGCCGCTCCCTTGCTGCGCAGGCCGTCGACGATGCTCCCCTCGAAACCCTCGAATCCGATCGGATTGAATCTAAGGATCTCAGGAACGTGATCCGCCGCCAGGAACGCATCCTTGTAGCCGATGCCGACCAGCGCCCGGTGCTGAGGACTTGGAATCAGCTTCAGCTTGGCATCGAGCACCAGGGCGCACGTGCCTTCCGTGCCCACCAGCGCGCGGGCTAGGTTGAAACCCTGCTCCGGCAGCAGTTCGTCCAGGTTGTATCCCGACACGCGCCGGGGAATGCGCGGAAATCGCGCCCGGACAAGGTCCCCATACCGGTTGCGAAGCGAACGCAGCGCCGCATAAATTTCGCCCCGGCGCCCTCCTGCCTGGATGATCCGATCAGCTTCTGTTTCCGTTGTTGGGCCCACCGTCATGCGGGTTCCGTCGTAGAGCAGGATGCTCAGCTCCTCGACGTTGTCCGCCGTTTTGCCGCCGAGCAGCGAGTGTGTGCCACAGGAATTGTTGCCAATCATCCCGCCGATGGTGCAGCGATTGTGGGTCGAGGGGTCGGGCGCAAACGTCAGCTGGTCGATCTCGGCCCGGTTCCGCAGCGTGTCTAAAACAACTCCGGGTTCCACCCTGGCGAATCTCTGCTTGGCATCGAATTCCAGAATCCGGTTCATATATTTACTGAAATCCAGAACCACGGCGACATTGCAGCATTGCCCTGCCAGGCTTGTGCCCGCTCCGCGCGCCAGCACCGGCGCACCGAATTTTTTGCAGGCCGCCACCGCTGCGCAAACGTCGTCCGCGTCGCGGGGAACCACCAGTCCGATGGGAATTTGGCGGTAATTGGAGCCATCGGTCGAGTACATCGCGCGGCTGCCGCGATCGAAGCGTACTTCGCCTCTCACCGCCCGCTTCAACTCGCTTTCAAGTTCGGTTGCCTGCGCAAACGAGTCGATGGGTTGCGCGTGAGAGCTCGGCGGAATGGGAGCGAGTGGCTGCATGGTTAGATTCGAGCTGGGTCCTGGAGAGGGGGAGCGAGAGATTGCAGGGCCGCGGTAATCCCTCCCGCGTGATGAGGCACGCCGGCCAGCCGCAGGCCCATCTCGACGCCGCTCAGCGTCCCCGCCAGCATCAGGTCGTTGAAGCTGCCGAGATGGCCGATGCGAAAGACTTTTCCGGCAAGCTGTGAAAGGCCCGCGCCCAGAGACATATCGAAATGTTCCAGGATGATCTCTCGCAGCCGGTCTGCGTCGTGGCCCGGGGGCATAAACACTGCGGTCAGGGCGCTCGAGTACTCCTGGGGATCCTGGCAAACGATCTCCAGGCCCCAGGCTCGCACCGCTGTGCGGGTCGCTTCGGCGTGGCGATCGTGGCGACGAAATACATTTTGCAGCCCTTCCTCCTGAAGCATGACCAACGCCTCGCGCAAGCCATAGAGAAGAGTGGTCGCTGGGGTGAAGGGAAAGAAGCCCGACCGATTGGGACCTATCATTTCCTGCCAGTCCCAGTAGGAGCGCGGCAGCCTGGCCTCCTTGCTGGCCGCGAGTGCCTTTTCCGAGATGGCATTGAAGCTCAGTCCAGGAGGCAGCATCAGGCCCTTCTGCGAACCCGCCACCGTGACGTCGACCCGCCATTCATCATGGCGATAATCAATCGAACCCAGCGAAGATACTGTGTCCACCAACAGCAGTGCGGGGTGACGAGCCTCATCCATGGCGCGGCGAATTGCGGCAATGGAACTGGTCACCCCGGTCGAGGTCTCGTTGTGAACGGCCATCACCGCTTTTAAGCGATGCCCCTGGTCGGCTTCCAGCCGGGCTGACGCTTCTTGAGCCGATGCGCCCGTTCGCCAGTCGCCCGGCACATACTCCACCTCCAGCCCGAATCTCTCCGCCATCCGCCGCCAAAGCTGGGAGAAGTGTCCGGTCTCGAAGAGCAGCACGCGGTCGCCTGGTGACAACGTATTAACGATGGCGGCTTCCCAAGCCCCGGTGCCGGAAGCTGGATAGATGACAACGTGGCCGCGGGTTTGGAAGACCGCCCGCAATCCTTCGAGCACTTCCGAGCCCAGCTTCGCGAACTGCCGGCTGCGGTGGTCGATGACCGGAAGGTCCATCGCTCGCAGGATCCGGTCGGGAACATTCGTGGGACCGGGAATTTGCAGAAAGTGCCGGCCGGAGTGGATCAATGCGACCGTCCTTTCCGCGTTCGGGCGTTTTTCATATCAGGTGCTTGTGGCCTATCGGGTTCACGAACAGAGTCGTTTCTCGGCTCCAGCGAAGCCTCGGGAGAAGCCAGGAGTGCTATTTGAGCTCGGCGACTCAACCGGCCAGTCACTGGACATCTCTAGACCCGAAAGTGGTGGGCGAGGCGGGGCTTGAACCCACAACCCCCGGCTTAGAAGGCCGGTGCTCTATCCAATTGAGCTACTCGCCCGTTTCCGCCATTGTATCGTCACCGGCCCGCTACATCGAAGGACGTGTCGAAGGGCGTGTCGAGCAGCACGGCTAAGGCGACACCGAGCGCGTTCTCCCAGCGCTCGCTGGCACTCTGCGCCCTCCCGCTACATCCCTTAACCAACCAGGTCACACCAAAGCCGGCATTGATCTTTCGCAAGGCCCCTGCTTCTTGCTCTCTGCGGACAGGACATCCTACGCTTGAGGTGCTCGATGTAAGCTCGTGGCCGGGGAGCTAATAGCACTGCGCAGTCGTCTCGCATGACCGGACGTTAAAATGAGATTGATGACGATTTTCCCACATCCACTCCCTTCTATCGAATCAAACTAGACACTATCTCTCAGCAAGGTCTGCCCATAGAGTTTTGTCAAGCGCTCTGTAAGCTGCAATCTGGCGATGAGAGAAATCCCAGTCGCCCAGATTCTAAGGTTCACACTAGTCCAGCAAAATCGCTTATTCATCTCGGAGATGAGCGCAAAACTCATGGTTATGCAGGGGTCTATCTGGACGAGCAGACATTTACTAGGGAGCCTACGCGTTCAAAGCGATGAACTTCTCATCACTGAGAACGAGTGACATGCGGTTGAGGCTCCTCGATGCTTGGCATGGATTCTCGTTACCCTTTTCATGCCGGCTTCTATGGACATCTCAATGCGGTTCCCGTCCCTTAGGTGGAGCAACCGGCATCGTCCACCTTTTACCCAATCGGGAGTCAAGGTGAGATGAAAAGCATCAGACACTGGATAGGATTAGATCGGGCCATCATTTTCGCTCTCCTCGCCAGAAGCTGGTCTATGTTGGCCGGGGTTTGCAACATCATTCTTATCTCGCGATTTCTCACCCCGGCCGAGCAGGGCTATTTCTACACTTTTTCCAGCCTGGTTGCGATTCAGGTTGTCTTTGAGTTGGGCTTTTCCTTTGTGCTCCAACAAATGGCGGCCCATGAGCGTGCACGCTTGACGCAGTTCGATGCCGAGGGTGTCGCGGGAGACTCCGTCGCGCATACGCGACTAGCTTCCATTCTCCAGCAGACTGTGCGGTGGTACACGAGGGCCGGCGCCGTGATGGGGGCAGGGCTTTTGTTGATAGGAGTGTACTTCTTTACCTCGCATCCCAAGCCCGGCGTGCCGGTGCACTGGCTGATGCCGTGGTGTCTGGATGCGATCATGGCGGCTGTAGCCTTTATGGTTGACCCGGTGGTTTGCTTTCTCGAAGGCAGCGGCTGGGTAACCGAAGTCGCGGGTTTGCGCATACCGCAGGCGCTGCTGGGCAGCTTGTTGGGCTGGGCGTGCCTGCTGCTACATCATGGCCTGTTTGCGCCGGCGATGATGATTTGTGGCCAAGCTGTCGTCGCTCTGTACTTTGTGTTAAAGGTGCACGGCAAGCTGCTGATCGGGCTATTGCGTCATCGAATCGGGAATCTGGGCGTCAGCTGGCGAAAGGAGATTTGGCCTTTTCAGTGGCGGGTCGCGATTACCTGGGCGAGTTCCTACTTCATTTTCCAGTTCTTTAACCCCGTCCTCTTTGCTTACACAGGACCCGTTGTCGCCGGACGTATGGGTATGTCGCTCAACATCTGTGCGTCGCTGGCGGCGCTTTCACAATCCTGGGTCTGCACCAAGGCCCCGCGTTTTGGTGCTCTCGTGGCGACCAACCGAATCGCGGAACTGGACGAGGAATTTGCGCGGGTCACATGGCAGTCAGCGATGTTGCTGGTTGCCGCGGAAGCCGCCGTGTTACTAGGGCTTGCTGTCGCGACGGTAGAGCTGCCGAGGGTGGCGAGCCGCGTCGTAGGCTTGCCCACCTTCGCCCTGCTGCTGGTTACCGTGCTGATGAGTCACTTCGTTGCCTGCCAGGCATACTACCTGCGGGCTCATAAGGAGGAACCCTTTGTGTGGTTTTGGGTCTGGATTGCAGTTGCCTCGGTGATCTCAGTGACCTGGGGCGGCAAGCACTACGGGGCCATAGGAGTGACCATAGCGTATTTGTTGACTGGTGGTCTTCTGCGTCTGTCTGCCGGCACCTACGTTTTTTTCCGTAAGCGTCGAGAGTGGCATGGTCAACCGATGCGAGTGCAGCACGAGTTGGTATGAATGCATGCTCACGGCTGCGAACTGTTTAGTATCTTGTCATAACGTCGAAACGGGAGGTCTCATTCAGATGGCAACAAGGCAATATAACGCGCTCAGATACTCGCAGAAAGAAGATATCTCGTTGACCGGCAAACAACTCGCGGGCAAAACCACACTACCAAGGTCATCCCTGGAAGTATCGCGCGTTGGATTGGGACTGGCTAACATGCATCAGTTAGCCCCTGCAGATCGTAAAGCCCTGATTCATCGGGCCCTCGATCTGGGAATTACTCACTTCGATACGGCACGGTTCTACAGTGACGGATTGTCCGAGGTCGCTCTGGGCAGTGCTCTTCAAGGAATCAGAGACAGGGTCACAATCACCACAAAATTCGGCTTGATTCCGACGCCGCTCATTGGTTCGCTGGGCGCCTTGGCGCCGCCCTTGCGAAAAGCGCGATCATTATTGAGCAAGCTCGGCCTGCTTACCTATCCCAAACGCTCCTACACGCGTGGCACCTTGCAGAAAAGTCTTCAGGCGTCCTTGCGAGCCCTCAAGACGGACTATATCGACATCTATTGTTTGCATGAGCCGCTCCTGGACTCAAGCGTCCCTGATGATCTCTGGGAGGAACTCGAACGAAGCAAGCAAAAAGGCGACATAAGATTTATCGGGGTTTCCGGCGCCTACATAGAATCCGTCGTTGCAGACCGTTACAGATATCTCGATGTCATTCAAAGCGCGGAAGCAAGCTGGTCCGAAGATCGTTTTGTCCCCGACATTACTCACAGTCTGTTTTCGGCATCCTTGGCAGATAGGCGCCCTCGCGTAGAAAAAGAATCGGTCCGACACCTGCTGGAATTAGCTTTAGCTCGACGCCGCAAGGGCTCTGTGATTGTCCAAACAAGACATGTCGCCCACCTCGAAGAGATAATCGCATGGTCCGCAGGGAATTAAGGGCATGGCATTACGCGTGCTGGATCAAGCCGCCTCTCTGAAGACGGAGTTGTCTGCGTCGGTTTGTATTGTCGGCGCCGGCATCGCAGGGCTGATTGCAGGCACGCGCCTGGCCCGGAACAAGCAATTGAGTATTGTCATCGTGGAAAGCGGTCTTAAAGCGTTCGACCCTTCTTCAATCGCTCTCAATCAAGTCGACAATGCGGGCGACCACTACGAGGGCTCCCTGGCTGGCAGAGCCAGAGGTTTGGGGGGGACATCGCTGCTCTGGGCCGGAAAACTCCTTCCCCTGAGCGCTCAGGATACTCTGCCCCGCTCCTGGCTCGACCAGGAGGGGTGGCCCTTCGATACTGCCGAATTAGACCAGTACCGGCAGCAGACCGAGGCTTTCATGGGAGTGGGGAGTGAGCCTTACGAGGGAGATATTACGGAACAAGTCGATCCCCAGGCGTTCCTTCCGAGGCACGATATCGATTTTTGCCTTAGATGGCCCAAAAGACCAACGCTTAAAAATCATAACCTGGCCCATGTCTTTCGCAACGAAATCAACCACTCCGCAAACCTTGAAATCTGGCTCGGGGCAACTGCTTCCCATTTTTGTTTCGACCTGGATGGTAAGAAGGTTACGTCCCTGAACTGCATCAATCTTGCTGGAAAAACCTTGCGGGTAATGGCAAACGAATATCTCATTGCTGCCGGAACTCTGGAGTCGACTCGTTTGCTTTTGTTGGCCGACCGGCAATCAAACCATTCTATCTCGCGCGATTGCGACGCGCTTGGTCGATATTTCAACGATCATCTGGGGTTGAATGCAGCAACCCTTCGCCCCAGGGACAATACACTGACCAATCAAACCCTCAATGACCGCCTTACGTCAACCTCGCAGCGGCATTTGCATTTTGAGTTGCGTCCGGAAGTTCAAAGAAAAGATGGCGTTGCCAGCGCCTACTTTGATGTCGCAGCCGACCTTCCCGATTCCGCTGCTTTGACAAAACTTAAACAGGTCGCGCAAGGCGCCAGAGGCGGCCATTTGGCCTTTAGCTATCAGGATATGCGGGCCATCCTGCAAGACTCGCCATCGCTGTTCAAGACAGCCCAATGGAAATGGGTGCGTAAGCAAAAATATTGGCCTTCTAATGCGAATCTGTACCTGATGATCCGGATTGAGCAGCTACCCCAATGGTGCAACCGCATTTGCCTTTCAGATCAGGAAGACGCCCTTCACCTGCCCAGGCTGAAACTTGAGTGGAAGAAAATGAATACGGACGAAGATCTTTTCAGAGTGATGATAGGAAAAATCGATCGCTATTGGAAGGCCCACTTATCCAGCGTTTGCGATCTGGAGTGGAATCCTGAGGTCCTGAATCCGGAGGTTAGGCTGGTGGATTTGGCTGTTGATCTTGCCCATCCTGCGGGCTCAACCCGCATGGGAACGACCCCTTTGAATTCTGTGGTCGATCCCCATTTGAGAGTTCATCGGTTGCAAAATCTAAGTGTCGCAAGCGCTTCTGTTTTTCCCTGCTCGGGAAGTGTCAATCCCACTTTGACCATTATGTGCCTGGCCATGCGCGCTGCGGATGCCATCGCTGGACGCATCTAACCGTCCCCAACACATCGCGCTTAGAGACGATTGGGCTACTCGCCCGTCGCCGCCAGCGTATCGTCCCCGGGGCCTGCATCGAAGGGCGTTTCGAGCAGCACGGCCAGGGAGACGACGAGCGCGTTACCCCAGCGTTCCCTCGCACTCTGCGCCGTCCCGCCACATCCCTCGACAAACCAGGTCACGCCAAAGCCGGCCGCACCCTTTACCTCCGCGGCACGCAGCACCAGTTCCGCGCGTACCGCCCTGGCCGGGAGGGCGCGTAGCCGCTCCGTTACCGTGCGCATCCATCGTTCCTGTTGCACGAAGCTTGCGCGCACCCCGCTATCGTGCGGTAACAGGTCGATGTAACTGCCAGCGCCGAACGCCGTTTCCTCCGGCTCCGCGTCCATCTCATACGGATCGAAGGGCTCCACACTGGTGGTCCAGGCATCGCACTTGGCTGTCCAAAGAGGAGAGGCGCCATCGTTCAGCCTCAGCAACGCAGACCGCAGCGGCCCGCTCTGCGCCTCTTCAATCGCGTCGATTAAATCGGGCTTCGACCGCAGATCGATGAACCGGCAGTTCCGCGAGTCGTCCACAGATGCGGCCCACGGCACAACGATCCTGGGGTCGTCCACCGTAACCGCGACCGACCAGTCGGCTTCCATCAGGACGCGGTGACCGACAGCAAGAAGCCCAACAGCGTCTTCTCCGCCCAGTAGCCGTCGTACGCGACCGCGGGCGCCAGAAACGCGCAGTGGCCACCGTGTGCTGTCTCAATCAGCCGCACCCGCGGATTCTCGAGCAGTGCGGCCCGCGTCGGCGGCAACATCCGCACAAAGGGGTCGTCGAGCGCATGCAGAATCAGCGTGGGCACCGCGATCTGTGAGGCCACCCGCGAGCTCGCTGCCCGCGCATAGTAATCGTCCGCGCCCGCAAAGCCGGAATACCGCGCCGTGATCCGGTCATCGAACTGGCGCAGCGTCGCGATGCTCTCCAGGCCAGCGGTCGAGTAAATTGCGGGGAAGAGCTCCGCCTTGCGCCGAAAGCGTCGCCGCAAGCCGCGCAGAAATTTCCATTCATAGACCCGGTTAGGCGGGTTGTGCAGTGCATCGGCGGAAGCGGCCAGGTCCATTGCTGGCGAAACCCCCACCACCGCCTTCACGTATCCCGGCACACGGTCGCCCAATTCGCCCACCAGCTTCAGTACCAGGTTGCCGCCCATGGAGTAGCCCACCAGCGCAAATGCTTTTAGGTCCTTCTCCCCAGCCAGCGTCTCCATCACCCTCCCGACATCGCCGGAAAGTCCAGAATGATACAGTGTCGGCGACAGAGTCTCGGTGCCTCCACAATTACGCATGTTCATGCGGATCACATTGCATCCCGCAGCCCAGGCGCGCGCCGCGTTCCCCAACACGTATTGCGATTGCGAAGACCCTTCCAGACCATGCACCAGCAGCACCGTCAAGCGCTGACCGGCGTCGGGCTGCCAATGGCAATGGCAGAGCACATGGCTTGCCGCGCGCGCCGGCGGCCCGCTTTCCGCCGCCTCGACTTCGATCACATGGCTCTGCGCCTCGGGCAGCACGGAGCGTCGCGGCCAAAAATTGCCGGCCAGTGTTTGCAGGTGACCGTTGCGCAAAAAACGCCGGGGAAGGAAGACGTCGCTCACCGCGCCCGCAGCCTTGTCAGCAGGGCCGCCGCCTGCAGCGCGCCTTTGGGCGAATCCTCGTGCTTCATGTAAGCAAAAACCTCGCCTCGCGCCCCCTTCTCCAATAGCTGCTCTTCAATCTGCGCCAGCTCAGCCGGCCCGTAGTCGCTCTTGCGCAGCCGGTAGCAGCAGAACGGAGCGGTGCTCACGTCTGGTGTCTGCAGTTCATCGCTCTCCGCCACGCACAGCGCGGCATGATGTCGTCGCAGCAGGGCGAACGTCTCCTCGGTAAACCAGGAGGCATGGCGGAATTCAAAAGCGATCCGCAGCGTGCCCGTGTTCTCAGGGGCGGCTTCCTTCAAAAACTCCGCAAGCCTCGCTCCGTCCCCTTTGAAATTCGGCGGCAACTGAAAGAGCACGACGCCCATGCGTCCAGCGCGGACGACCGGTTGCAACGCTGCATAAAACGTCGCGACCGCTTCGCTGCATTCTTTCAATCGCTTGATATGGGTAATGCGCTGCGGCGCTTTGAATGAGAAGCGAAAATCAGCACCTGTTTGCGCTAGCCAGCCGTCGATCATGGCTGCGGAGGGCAACATGCGGAACGTGTAGTTCACTTCGACGGAGCTTAGCTGCGTCGCAAAGTACTCCAGCATTTTCTTCGGTGAGGTCTTAGCCGGATAGAACTCAGGCTTCCACGTCGGGTAAGCCCAGCCCGAGCAGCCAATCCAAAAAGGGGACGAAGTGGAAGTGCTTGTCACGTCTGCGTCTTACCGACAGGGAGTGGCAAGTGGGGCGGCTAGTGGGGGTCGAACCCACGACATCCGGTGCCACAGACCGGCGTTCTGCCACTGAACTATAGCCGCCATATAGACTTAGATTGTAGCATTTGGGTTCCTGCCCGGCCCGTCCATTGGGCCCGCTGCCAAGCCCTCTCGATGCAGCATGTTACCTATGCCCAGCAATAGCCAGCCCGAGATTCTGCCTCCCCGCAAGCCGGGGTCCGCGTCACGTTTTCAAAAGGCGAGCGGCTTGTTTGCTGACGAAAACCTCGATTTCCTCGCCCACATCCTTGATGAATGGTTTCGTGTGCCGGGCACCTCCATCCGTTTCGGCCTCGACGGCATCATCGGCCTGGTGCCCGGCGTGGGCGACATCCTCGGCGGTCTTGCGTCGACGATCCTCGTCGTTGCTGCCTGGGTACGCGGTGTGCCCTACGTCACGCTGGCCAGAATGGTCGTCAACATTGGTATCGAGGTGTTATTGGGCACCATTCCCTTGTTGGGGGACGCCTTTGACATCGCCTGGAAAGCGAACCGCCGCAACTACGCTTTGATTGTCCGCCATCTCGAGCAAACCCGGCGGCAGACCTGGGGAGACTGGCTTTTTCTTTCGCTGATCGCCGTGATCCTCGCCGTCATCTTTCTGGCTCCGATTGTGCTCCTGCTATGGTTCCTTGACTGGCTCGGTCACCACGCCTGACGGCGTGGGTTGATACAATCGTGGGATCGGGGCGTAGCGTAGCCTGGTAGCGCATCTGCTTTGGGAGCAGAGGGTCGGGGGTTCGAATCCCTCCGCCCCGACCATTCAATCTATTTCTGCAAATTTTCGGCCCGCCAGGCACCCAGCGCTGGAAGGCATTCCGTTAGGGGTGCGTGAGAGCCCTGTTCTCGAAGGAACCCGAGCGCACGATCTGCACCATCCCCAGCTCACCCTCGCCGGCGATCCCTCACCTCAAATTGATCGTGTATCCACGACATTCGATCCTTGCGAGCATCCGCATTGAAAAACATCTGGTAGTGCGACGCCGATTCATAAATCTTCAGCTGATTGTCTCCACCGCCATAAGGCAGAAACTCGTTCACTGACTCTGGCGACATCAACTCATCTTCGCTACCGAATTGAAAGAACAGCGATACCTGGGAACAGAGCCGCAGGTGCTCGATCGCGTCGGAAGACTTCAGAAGACTTACATACCGCTCCATAACGCTGGACGCAAATCTGTCGCGGATACGAATTACATCCGGATGCGCACTCGCGCGCCAGAATTCGCTCATGCGGGGAACTGCGGAAGTCAGAACCGCTCCCCGAATGCGTGCGTCCGTCGCGGCGACAACACTGCCGATCCACGCTCCAAAACTGAACCCGATGATAGCTCCGCGCCTCATGTCAATGTCCGAGCGAATGGCCAGGCAATCGATGCCATGGGTTACCGAGAGAACGGTCTGCTCGATCAGAGCCTGGTCCTTCTCGGGCAGCAGAAAATCAGGGAATGCCCGCGCTTGCGGTAGGTCAACCAATAGGGAAGCGACGCCGTCGACAGCCAGGCGCAGCGACTCATTGAGAAAAGCTCCGCGATTTTGGCCTCCGCCGTGCAGGAAAACAACAAAAGGAAACGAGCCAGGCCGCTCCGGCGCAATCATCCATGCCTGCGTGCATTCTGAGGATCCTGGTACCCGATAAGACCAGTCGTAGAGTGCTCCCTCGGCGTGTTTTTCCGTCAGGGTCGATGTCAACGCCAGCGCAGATGCCGAATCATGCGCAAACAAGGGTGGGTCTCCCTCTGCCAATAACGTGACGGCTTCGACTACCGTCTCGAGCTATAACTTTTTACCCCAACAAGGTACGCTTTTCTCTGATGCAATTCACGCCTTTATCCCAGCCCGATGCCCGCAAAGCGTAACTTTGATGCAGAGCTCGCCGCTTTAGAAGCGTTGCGTGACGCATCGCCTGCCACTGCCGAGCCGAACCTGGCCAAAGCCCTCAACCTGCGCAACAATTTCCTCGTTGCCAAGGCCGCGGCCGTCACCCTTCACCATGGCTTGACATCACTGACGCCGCATCTGGTTGCCGCCTTCCCCCGCTTTCTCGAAAATTCCGCTAAGTCCGATCCGCAGTGTTGGGCAAAGAACGCTCTCGCCAGGACACTCGCCGCCTTCGAGTGTCAGGAGCCGGAAATCTTCCTCAGCGGCATGCGTCATACCCAGATGGAACCTGTCTGGGGCGGATCCGTTGACACCGCCGGCACGCTCCGCGGCATTTGCGCCCTCGCCCTCGTCCAGTGCCGCGACGTCAACAGCCATCGCGTGCTCATCCATCTCACGCAGCTCCTCGCCGACAAGGAACTCTCTGTTCGCGTCAACGCCGCCCGCGCCATCGAGCAGGTCGGCACTGACTCGGCAGCGCTGTTGCTGCGCCTCCGCGCTGAGTTGGCTTCCGACGGCTCAGAGCTACTCGGCGCCTGCTACTCCGGTGTCCTCGCACTCGAGGGCGCCGTTGCCATCCCCTGGGTCGCGCAATTCCTGTCGCCAGAAGACGATCCCGCCGCGGAAGCGGCCCTGGCCATCGCCCAGACTCATACCCTTGCAGCCTTCCAACACCTGCGCACCGCCTTCACCAGAGCACGCGACCCATGGTTCCGCGCAGCCGTGCTCTCCGCCATCGCCCTCACTCGCCAGCAGGAAGCCACCGAGTATCTCCTCGATCTCATCGCAAACGAAGAGAGCCATGCAGCCGAAGCTCACGAAGCCCTCTGCCGGTCCGCCCCATCCCCGGAAACCATCGCGCGCCTGCAGCAACTCGGCCGGCCTTGCGTCTGAGAAGAAACGAACCTTGATCAAGCAGTCATCGATCAAGCAAACATTGAAGGGTGGCCCAGGTCTCGCGTTTGAGACCTGGGGGCGCGTGAGGTAGAAATCCCAGGTCTCAAACGCGAGACCTGGGCCACCCTCCTGTTTGGGAATACTGGTCGTTCCGTTGACCGTCCCTCCATGCCATCCTAGGGCATGAGCATCCGCACTCTCTCCACCCGCGAGGTCTATCAAAACCACTGGATGCGTCTGCGCGAAGACTCCATCGAGCGCGACAACGGAGCCCACGGCATCTACGGAGTCGTCGAAAAACAGGACTGTGCCATCATCCTGCCCATCGACGGCGATCATATCTGGCTGGTCGAGCAGTACCGTTACCCCATCGGCGAGCGAGCCCTCGAACTGCCGCAGGGAGGCTGGGAGGCTGACAACGTCGACCCCGAAGCCCTCGCCCGTGGTGAATTGCGCGAAGAAACCGGCCTGCTCGCCGCCCGCATGACCGCACTCCCCTGGATGTGGATCGCCTACGGCTTCGCCCGCCAGCGGCAGCACGTCTTCATCGCGGAAGGCCTGACCCAGGGCCCAACCAGGCGCGACCCCGAAGAATCCGATATGGAAATCATCCGCCTTCCTATCTCCGCTTTCGAACAGAAACTGCGCACCGGTGAGATCCGCGACGTCTGCACGCTCGCTGCCTGGGCAAGCTATCAACTGCATCGCCAGGCGCGTTGAAGCAAATTGTTGCCTTATCCAGTACCATGCTCCTTAACTCAAGTATATGAATCAATCTTCAGGTTTGGAATGTGCCGATGCCGCATAACGCTCACACCGCGCTGGAGCCAAGAAAAACGCCGGTGCAGGCACGATCGACCATAACCGTCGACGCCCTCTTTGAAGCCACCATTCAGATTCTGCTCAGCCATGGGGCAGATCGTCTGACCACGACCCGCGTAGCCGAACGCGCCGGGGTGTCGGTGGGAACGTTGTATCAGTACTACCCCAATAAGCAATCGCTGCTGTTCGCCGTGCTCGAGAACCATCTCGAGAGAGTCTTCGTTGGTCTCGAGCAGGCATGTGACCAAGCTCAAGGCAAACCCCTGGCCGAAATGGTGCAAGCCGTGGTCGAGCGCTTTGTCGATGCCAAGATGGAGCGTACCGATATTTCAATCGCGCTCTACCGCATCGCGGCAGAACTGGGCGGAGCCACCCTGGTGAAGCAAATGGGCGAACGGTCGCGGAAGGCGTTGAAAGCCACCTTGCGCACAGCCCCAGACGCGCATTTTCCGCAGGAAGACTTCGCCGTACAAATGATGCTGTCGGCCATGGCGGGCGCCACTCGCTCCGTGTTAGAAGCGGGCGCCTCCGCAGTCATGGTGCGGCGTTTGCGAGAACAACTCGTCCTGCTCTGCCAGTCCTATATGGCTGCTGTCGCCGGCCGCCGCACCTCGTCGCAAAAGCTGAGCACCGGCGAGTAGAATGATGTTTTCTTCGAGGGAGGCGGCCAGTGATCAGAGCTATGCGCGCTTTATCCCTACTGCTGCTCGCCGCACCAGCTTGGGCACAGACCCCTGCGCCCACCCCCCCGCGAGAACCGGATCAAACCCAACCAGTGACCACCATCAAAATGGTCACCCGCCTGGTCGCCATTTCCGCAGTCGTGAAAAGCAAAGATGGTGAAGCGAAGGAAGGGCTCACCAAAGACGACTTCGTGCTCAAGCAGGATGGCAAGGAACAGCCGATCAGCTTTTGCTCCCGGGGTTCCGACCTCCCGCTCAGCCTCGCCCTCATGGTCGACACCAGCGCAAGTCAGCAAACCTTCATCGGCGATGAATCAATCGCCAGCGATGTCTTCTTTGAAACCATGCTGGGCGGTAAAGCTGACCGTGCGATGTTGGTGGAGTTCGATAGCACTGTCCTGCAACTGAAAGGCATGACCAACTCCGCCAACGCCCTCCATCTGGCGTTAACGCATCTCAATCCGCGCGCGCCTGCCGCAGGCGGAACCCTTCTTAACGATGCTGTCTATGTCGTGGCTAAAAACGTACTGGCCGGCGAAACCGGACGTAAAGCCATGGTGATTCTCAGTGATGGCGGCGACAACGGAAGCCGCAAGTCGCTCGCCGAAGCCATCGAGCAAGCGCAGCGTGCAGACGTGCAGGTCTACTCCATCCTTTACAGCATGTATGACGATCTCAACAGCGCGGGTGCTGGCCATCCCCTGGGGGGCAATCTCGGCCTCAGTGCCTTACAGAAGCTTTCCGAGAGCACCGGCGGCCGCGTCTTCACGGTTTCCCGCACCATGAGCCTGCGCGAGATCTACGCGCAGATCGGCCAGGATCTGCGCCTGCAATACGAACTGGGTTACAAACCGCCAGCCGGCACACAAGCGAACAGCTATCACAAGCTGGAGCTGAAAGCCAAAGATAAGAAGCTGAGCGTGCAGGCGCGCAAGGGATTTTTCGAAGCTCCCTAAGCACCGCAACGCCCACTTCCGTCCGTTTGCAAATGCCTCTGAAGTCGCATCGCGCACAGCGTCTCGCATCTCCAACGACACCCTTTCGACCGGCTTGTGCGCTGAACGGCGTCGGTATAATACCCGGAGGTTGGCGTACGATGACGCCAAAAAGGGCCCCGCATGGAACGGACGTCAGACAGACACATCGATAGCCTGGACGGCCTCCGCGGCATCGCGATTCTGCTCGTCTTCTTCTACCACTACCTGCCCAACAATGACCGCAATCCTTTTTCCTGGATCGCCAACCTGGGCTGGACGGGCGTCGACCTGTTCTTCGTTCTTTCCGGGTTCCTCATTACCGGCATCCTCTACGACACGCGAAAATCAACCAACTTTTTCCGGGTGTTCTACGCGCGCCGCGCCCTGCGTCTCTTTCCCCTCTATTTCGTCGCCGTCGCGATTGTGCTCTCCGTCGGCGCGGTGCTCCATACCCCCATCAGCTGGAAGGCGATTCCGTTCTACATCTACGGGGCCAACCTGATGCTTCCCATCAAGAATGGCGTCCCCGACTTCACTACTTATTTCAATTGTTACCACTTCTGGTCGCTTGCTCTTGAAGAGCAGTTCTATTCCGTATGGCCCCTGGTGGTCTACTTCATCGTCAGAAGACGAACTTTGATGCAGATTTGTCTGGGCGGCATGCTCAGCGCCCTGGTGTTCCGGCTCGTGCTCACCCATCTTGCGGTCTCTACCCAGATTCTCTACACCGAGCTGCCCTCCAGAATGGACTCGCTCCTGATCGGCGCTTTGCTCGCGCTTACCCTACGCGAGCCTGGGCCCCATGCCTGGCGCACCCGGACCCGGCTCTACTCCATCATCGCCGTGTGCTGCCTCATTCTGGCCATCCTGTTGATCCGGGCACACACCCTCGCCTTCACTTCAACCGCCATGACGTCGTGGGGCTACTCGCTCTTCGCCGTGCTCTATGCCTGTGTGCTCGCTCTCGCATTAATACCTGGCACGGTGGCAAATCAGGTGGGCAGGCTTTCTGTGCTGCGCTTCTTTGGCCGCTACAGCTACGGGCTTTATGTCTGGCACGCTTTACTGCTGCCCATCTGCACCCGCCGCATGGCATGGTTCCTGCGCCATTTCCGCCCGTTGGTTGTGGGGCAAATGGTCTACGCGCTGGCCATGTTGGCGCTCTTTACCGCTATCGCGTATATCAGTTTCCACCTGCTGGAAAACCCGTTTCTCAAATGGAAGTCGCGCTTCCGCTACGCCTACGCAGGCGAAACATCCGCACAACCTCCCGACGCCAACCTGCATGGCGCCGATAAGGTCGTTCTTGGATAACATCTGGCCACTTTGCTAAAACAGATGATCCTTCCCGCAAATCCATAGCAATTCCAATCAATCGGCCGCGTTTCGCACCTGCTATATTCTCAATATTCTTATGAGCAGCGCGCTCGTTTGTGCGCTGCCGAGGGTAATAAGGAGAGCGCCATGAGCACAATCACTGTCAAGGACGGCACCACAATTTTCTACAAGGATATGGGGAAAGGACAGCCCATTGTCTTCTCCCATGGCTGGCCCCTCAACGCCGACGCCTGGGATGCGCAGATGTTCTTCCTCGGGCAACACGGCTTCCGCGTGATCGCCCACGATCGCCGTGGTCATGGCCGCTCCGGGCAAAGCTGGGATGGCAACGAGATGGATACCTACGCGGACGATCTGGCGACTCTGTTCGACACCCTCGACCTGAAAAACGCCGTCATGGTGGGTCACTCGACCGGTGGGGGCGAGGTCGCTCGCTACCTCGGCCGCCACGGCTCGAAGCGTGTCGCCAAAGCCGTCCTCATCAGCGCCGTACCACCGGTCATGCTCAAATCAGAGAAGAATCCTGGCGGCCTGCCCATCGACGTCTTCGACGGTATCCGCGCCGGCGTGTTGAACGATCGCTCACAGTTCTACAAGGATCTGAGCATTCCCTTCTTTGGTTACAACCGCCCGGGCGCGAAAATCTCCGAGGGTGTGCGCGAGAACTTCTGGTATCAGGGCATGCAGGGTGGGCTCAAAGGGGAGTACGACTGCGTTAAGGCCTTCTCAGAAACAGACTTCACCGAAGACCTCAAAAAAATCGATGTCCCCACCCTCGTCATGCACGGGGACGACGACCAGATCGTGCCTTACCTGGACGCCGGGGCACTATCTTCAAAAATCGTGAAGAATGCGCAGTTGAAGGTGTACCCAGGCTTTCCCCATGGCATGCCGATTATTCATCCCGATCAACTCAATCCCGACCTGCTGGCATTCATCAATTCCTGACCTTTAGGCCAACAAACCGCCGGGGCGCCCATCTTTCGCGTGTTCTGCGAAGGGTGGGCACCCCGAATCTCTACCAGGAACTTTGCCGGCCGGTACTGCTCTTACTTGTCAGCGATAATTTGAATTTTGTGGATCTGCAGTGGGTTTGAGAAAAGTTCATCTGCCTTCGCCATCAGCGCCTTCGCGATGGCGCCATTCAAATGAGCCTCTCGGCCGGCCTCATCGTCGAAGGTATCGAACACTGCATAAGCACCATCATCTTCCTTGATGCCATACCAGGTCACTGTTCCTGCTTCAGCCCTCGACATCTCGGCGCCTTGCTTGAGAAATGCTTCCACCTCTGCCGCCTTGCCTGGTTTTGCTTTCAATGAAACATACAACGCGTATTTCGCCATTTTCGTGATTCCTTCCCGGTGCATTCGTTCTCGTGTACTGCCTTACTAGAAGGATAGTCCGCGAAAAACGATGCCTGCGGTCGATGAGTAAAGTGATGCCGACATCGCGTTGCCCTGATCAACACAATATCCACTTCCACTGCGGTAAAGACTATCCAGCTGCATCGCCAGATCGCCGGCGTCCACTGCTCACGATCTGCTGTGACTCCGCGGCGAGCATCGCCGCAACCTTCGCCCGGCGAATGCGCTCCCGAAGCTGTGCCGTGACCGTGCTGTGGCAAAGCAGACAGAGCGTGCGGATATTATCCAGGTCGCACTCCCCACCGCCCTCGGCTACCGGCAGAATATGATCCGCATCCCACAGACTTTTACGCACCCGCGCGTTAAACCCCCAATGTTGCATCAGGGCCGCCCGCGCTGCGCCCCGAGCCCGTTTGAGCCTGATTTGTTCCCGCAGCGCGTTTAAGCCGCAGTGGGCGCACACTCCTCGATCGCGCTTCAATATTTGTTCGCGCAAGTACCCGGGCTGCGACCGCAGCTTCCACTCGTGCACGCAAAAATCAGAGCAAAACGTGAAGCGCCGCGCCGGCACTTCAAGAGAGCACCATCGGCACAGACCGCGCCCATTCGGGCCGCGGGGAACAGTCTTGCGGTCGACCCAGCCTCCGGGCATTGTGCGAGCGGTGCTCATATCCTTGTTTTAAATTCGCAGGCACGTTTAACGTAAGTGCCTGCTGAGGCGACCACGCATGCGGTTATGTAGTCTTATTCAAGCAGAGAGGATTCCTATGCACGCAGCCCTGGTCGATAGCTTCAGCGCGCCACCTCACTATGGTGAGACCGCACCTCCAGTACCCAACCCAGGCGAAGTTCTGCTCAAAGTACGAGCCGCCGCGCTCAGCAACCTGGTGCGTAGTCAGGCCAACGGATCACACTACAGCAGCCGCGCGCAATTTCCCTTCACGCCCGGCAACGATGGTGTCGGCGTCTCGCCTGAAGGCGCACGCGTGTACTTCCTCTCCCCCCGCGCACCCTTCGGTTCTATGGCGGAATACACGGTGGTGCCCCAAGCGATGACCATTCCGCTACCCGCAGAGATCGACGACGACGTCGCGGCCGCATTGGGAAATCCCGGGCTCGCCACCTGGGGCTCGTTGCTCGGCCGGGCAAAACTGCAACAGGGCGAAGCCGTCCTCATCAACGGCGCCACCGGCATAGCGGGCAAGCAGGCCATTCAGGTAGCGAAATATCTGGGCGCGTCGAAGATCATCGCCACCGGCCGCCACGACACCACACTGGCAGAGCTCGCCGCTCTGGGCGCCACCGCGACCATCTCTCTCAGCCAGCCGCAAGACCAATTGCTGCAAAACTTCCGGGCGGTCCTCCAAGCCGGCGTGCAGGTGGTTTTGGACTATCTGTGGGGACCTTCTGCGGAAACTATTCTGCAGGCAGCGGCGGGCCACGGATCGGCTGACGGCGAGCCACGCATCCGCTTTGTGCAGATCGGTTCGATCGGTGGAAATACCATCACCCTGCCCGCCCAACTGCTGCGCAGTTCGGGTGTGGAGCTGCTCGGCAGCGGCCTGGGCAGCCTCTCCTCCACCGAGATTCTGCAATCGTTGCACGCCATGTTCGCCGCCACGGCAGATGTGCGCTTCGCCATCGACATCGATCCCGTACCTCTGGCCGGCGTTGCCGAAGCCTGGTTGCGCCCGGCAGATGGCCGCCGGATCGTCTTCGTGCCCTAAATGATGTTAGGGACGAGCGGGCTTGAGTCCCGCAAAAAGAAGGCAACGATCAAAACACTCACCCTTGGCAATCCATCGCAAACCGCCCGCACGTCGCAGGAATACCTCTTTTCATTGCTGAACTCTGAGGAGTAGAATTCGGCGCCTCACCGGGACGCACGCTTTTACGAGCCTCTCCCGGTCCGTCGTGATCTGGAGGCTGATAATGAAATTTCCCGATAAGCGGATTCTCCTGGCGACCCTCGCCATCACTCTTTCCTCGCTCGTCAGCGGTTGCGACCGTCACCAGAAATCGGAACAGTACTTCCTCATCGCCACCAACATCAATCTCACCTATTGGCAGTCGGCTCACGAGGGTTTTACCCGGGCTGCCGCACAATATGGCGTCACCGAAGAGATGCGCGGGCCCGACACATTCAATCCTTCCGTCGAGGTGGATGAGTTCCGCGCCGCAGTCGCCAAAAAACCCGCCGGCATCCTGGTATCCGTGGCCGATCCAAAATTGATGACTCCAGAAATAGATAAGGCCATCGCCGCCGGCATCCCCGTCATCACCATCGATTCGGACGCCCCCGACAGCCAGCGCCTCTACTTCATCGGCACCAACAATCTGGAGGCCGGGCGGTTGGGCGGCCAAAGCGTGGCGGCTGCTTTGAATGGCAAAGGCAACGCCGTCTTCTTCACCATGCCCGGCCAGTCCAATCTCGAAGAGCGGCTCAAAGGCTATAAAGACGTGTTTGCCAACTATCCCGGCATCAAGATCGTCGAGGTCTTTGACATGAAAGGCGAGTCTGGCACCGCCATGGATAAAGCGCGCGAATATCTGGAACGCACCGGCGCGTCCAAAATCAACGCCTTCATCTGCCTCGAGGCCTCTGCCGGCAAAGATGTTGCCGAAGCCTTCAAACGCTCCAAACCCGAAGGCACCATGCTCATGGCAATGGATGTCGATCAGGCAACGCTTGCTTTGGTCAAGGAAGGCACCATCCAGGCCACCATCTCACAGAAGCCCTACACCATGGCGCTGCTCGGCCTCAAAGCGCTGGATGACCTGCACCACTACCCGCTGCACCCGCTGGCGCGAGACTACGCCTCAGACGCCTCGTCCCCTATCCCCGCCTTCGTCGACACCGGCGTCTCCCTGGTCGATAAAAGCAACGTCGACAAGTTCCTCGCCGGCCCCACAAAAGCGCCCTAAAGGCACACATTTGCAGGCCCATTGGTAAGCGGCACAGATGCATATTCGTAATTCCTCTTTGTGGGGATAACGTCTCCGCGGCAAACCGTCTATAGCTACCTATAGAGCGGTCCCCCGGAGACGATATACCCATCATGCGAGGAATGGCGCTCAGACTATTGCGGCGTTCCCCTGTTCGTGGCCCACGCAGCGCAGATTCCCAGCAGCGCCGCCGTAGCTTCATCCACAACGTAATCGCGCTGTACGGTGTGCAGGCCTGCACCTATGCCTTGCCCCTCCTGACCTTTCCCTATCTGGCTCGTGTCCTGGGGCCTTCCGGTTGGGGAGTCGTCGTATTCGCCCAGGCGATTGGCGACCTGATCGCCAGCGTCGTCGAGTACGGCTTCGATATCTCGGCGTCGCGCGAGACCTCGCGCCACCGTGATGATCCCCAGCGGCTCTCGGCCCTGATCTCAGGTGTCCTGGGGGCGAAGTCTCTGTTAGCCATTGCTTGTATTGCTGCGGCCATGTTTTCCCGCCGGTTTACCCACCACGTTGCCCCCTCCCTGGCGCTGTTTTGGGCTAGTACGATCTGGGGTGTTTGCCAGGGCATCAATATGCTCTGGTTCTTTCAGGGCCTGGAGCGCATGCGACTGGCCAGCGCTCTCGAAATCGGGGGCAAGGTACTGGCTACGCTCAGTATCTTCGTGCTGGTGCATAAGCCGGAGGATGGATGGAAAGTCATGGCGGCCCAGTGCGTCGGCTGCGTCGTGGCCCACGGCGTGACCGTGATCTTGGCTTACCGTGAAGTTGGCTTTCGCTGGCCCACCCCCGCTTCGGTGTGGAGCGCGTTGCGCCTGGGCGGCTCGATGTTTCTCTTTCGCGCGGTGCAAAGCCTTTCCGGCTCCGTCAACCGGTTAGTGCTGGGTGCGGTCGCGCCGGTCGCCGCTCTGGGTGAGTACGCCGGCGCGGAACGCATCACCCGCGTCTTTCAACAAGGGTTGTGGCCCATCAATCAGGCGCTCTATCCCCGGCTTACGCAACAAACACAGAGCAATCCCCGTCGCGCCATGAAAACGGTTCGCCTCAGTCTGCTGGCGCTGGGCAGCCTGGGCTTGGCCTTCGGCCTCGCGATCTTTCTCGGTGCCCCAATGCTGGTGCATTTTGTGCTTGGCCCGGCCTTTCAGGATTCCATTCCCGTGTTACGCGTCTTTGCCTTGTGGATCCCGTTGATCGCGCTGACCACCGTGATGATCTTCCAGCTTTTGTTACCGAATCACCTGGACAATCAATTCAACTTTGTGAACTTCACCGCCGGTCTGGTTGGCATTGTCGCTGCGGTCTTGCTGGCGCCCCGGTTCAGGGCTATCGGCATCGCCTGGTCCGCGGTTGCGGCCCAGACATATATGTTGGTCGCGTTCACAGTCGTGTTGGCGCGCGCTGGCTTAAATCCCTTCGCCCCGGCTACGCCGGCAGCGGTTCGCCGCCGCCGCTCTCGAAATAGTTCGAGGAATCGCTCCAGGCCTCTGGCACCGGCGCTCTTCGCGGCTGCAAACCAGGAAATGAAGCTTCGTCTGCGGGAAAAGCTTGCCGAGGCGGAGGCCCGCAATCCGCAACCCGTCACTCTGGCCATGCCTCACACCGGCGCGCTGCCGGTTCTCGTTCGCCCCGTCTCCAACACCGCAAAAAATTAAGGTTACCCGGGCCTCCCGCCGATAGTACGGATATCGACGCGTTCCAGTGCACCAGGTTCGTCTGACCACTCACCTCCCCCGGCATGCTTGGTCTGCATCGCGCTTCGTGCTGCACTTCTGTTCGATCGGCCCAATTAAAAATCCCCGGCGTCGCCGTGAGCTTGCGAGGAATGGCCATGAATGCTAGGCAACCTGCTTTACTGGGTAGGATCCACCCGAGAACGTGGCTGCGCGACGGCTTCGTTAACAATGTCATTGCCCTCTACGGCGTGCAGGCATGCACGTACGCTCTGCCTCTCCTTACCTTTCCCTATCTGGCGCATGTCCTCGGTCCATCCGGCTGGGGGGTCGTTGTGTTCGCCCAGGCCATTGGTGTGGTGATCGCCAGCGTTGTCGAATATGGCTTCGATATCTCCGCGTCGCGTGAGACTTCGCGCCACCGCTACGATCCCGGCCGGCTCTCCGCCCTGGTCTCCGGCGTACTCGGAGCCAAGTCTCTGCTGGCCGTCGCCTGTATTGCGGGCGCACTCTTCTCCCGCCGTTTTACCCATCATGTCGCGCCCTCTGACGCGCTGTTTTGGTCCAGCACCATCTGGGGCGTCTGCCAGGGCATCAATATGTTGTGGTTCTTTCAGGGTCTGGAACGTATGCGCCTGGCCAGTGCGCTTGAGATCGCCGGCAAAGTACTGGCCACGTTAAGCATCTTCATCCTCGTCCACAAACCCGCTGACGGATGGAAAGTGATGGCTGCTCAGTGCGTTGGATGTGTGGTCGCGCATGGCATCACCGTAGTGCTTGCTTATCGCGAAGTAGGTTTTCGCTGGCCTACCCCTGCGTCGATCACCGACGCCTTGCGGCTCGGCAGTTCCATGTTTCTGTTCCGCATGGTCCAGGGCCTTTCCGGTTCGGTCAATCGCCTCGTCCTGGGTGCCGTCGCCCCGGTCGCCGTGCTCGGTGAGTATGCGGGCGCAGAGCGCATCACGCGGGTCTTTCAACAGGGTCTGTGGCCGGTCAATCAGGCCCTTTACCCGAAATTAACAAAACAGGCGCAGGACAATCCCGGCCACGCCATGAAGACCGTACGCCTCAGCATGCTTTTCCTCGGCGGCCTCGGCGCAGTCTTCGGCCTGGCTATCTTCGTCGCGGCGCCCTTACTCGTGCATTTTGTCCTGGGTCCTGACTTTAAAGACTCGGTACCGGTGTTGCGCGTTTTTGCCCTCTGGATGCCCTTGATTGCGCTGACCACCGTGCTCACTTTCCAGCTGCTCTTGCCGAACCAGCTGGATAACCAATTCAACCTCGTAAACTTTACCGCTGGCGTTGTCGGCATTGTGGCCGCGGTAGTGCTCGCGCCCGGGTTGAGGGCAGTGGGGATTGCCTGGTCCGCTGTCCTGGTTCAGTTCTACACGCTGGTCGCCTTCCTCATCATCGCTTGGCGCGCTGGCCTGAATCCGTTCCGAGGGGCGACGCAGCCGGCCGCTCGTCCTCCCCGTCCCGCGCTCCGGTTGCCCGTGACGCCGGCCCGGCAGCGAGTCTCCTGATTCCCCTTTCGGGGGATGACGCAAGCCAGCCAAAACGCCTATAGCTTACGTATCTCTAAGGGGGAGAGAACACCATGGAACAGGGCTACGGAAAAGGAACGTTAGTGCCTTCCGGCAAGTGGGCACCCGCAATCGATGTCAGGTTCAAAATCAGCCAGCAGATGGTAGCAACCAGCGATCCCAGCGGCTCCTTCCTGAGGCCGAAAGCGATTGTTCACTCGATTGCTGCGGAGGCTGGCCAGCCCATTCAGCTAGGCGATTTCGACTTGCTGGTCGGCAAAGAGATCGTCCGCTTGAAACACGTAGCCAGCGATCCGGAATGGCTGATACTTTCCTCAAATGCCTCGGCGGTCTGCGCCTGACGGGCGGATTGACTCCGCAGGGCCAAAGGAATCAGCTGATTTTGGCCCTTGCAGGGGTTCAAGCCCTACATTTTTCCGGCCTGAACCGCCCGACGAAATTCGTGCCCTGATACAAAACCAAACACTGCGTCGCTTTGCTAACCAAACCTGATTCCGCAAATGCCGGATCGCGCTGCTTTTCCCATGAATCAATCCCACCGTGGCCCTAAAAAGCTGATTTAAACAGCTATGACCGAGATTAGCCCTCGCTAACGTCGCCATTACCTTCGGCCGTGCCTTTACCATTGGCCTGCATCACTCTCATCCCCTGCGTCTCCTACGTCGTCATCTGGGAGATTGTCTACTTCAATTTCCTCCACGGCTTCATGGATACCTACTTCGCGCACCAAATCCAGAAGGTTCAATCCACGCCCGCCACCCCCTTGCCCTCCAGCCCAAAGTCGCCTCCATCCGCCATACCCAGCAGCTCGACGAGAACCCCTTCGTCAACGCCCCTTACACCTTCATAGAACCTTTTCCCGTCGGCCTCCTCATCACCCTGTTCTCAGCTGCCACCCTCCGTAAGAAGACGCAAATCCAACCAACTTCACTTTCGGCAACAGCTTAAATTGCTTTCGCTGGTCGTTATTGGTGGCGTGAAACAACCTTCTCGCCTTCCTTAATCCAAGGTGCTACCATCCGTTGCACTAGTGGGCGCCGCAGGGAGCCAGTCGGGAAATGGCTCGTTCTTTTCTGAACTCTGCTGTCAAGAGAAACAAGTCCCCTGCAGGAAAATTAAATTTGGAGGCGGACATGCAAGTCACTTCTGTAGTCAGCACATCGGCGTTAGTGGCACTGTTGTTCGTTGGACTATCTTCCCGCGCTCAGGAAGCCGTCGGCGCTGCAACTCCCTCTGTTAACGACGACGCAGGTGCTCAAACCACCCCGGCCCAAACGCCCTCGGGCAACTCCAAGGTACGCATCGTTCGCCTCAGCGAGGTTAAGGGCGTGGTGCAGCTCGATCGCAATACCGGGAGAGGGTTTGAAACGCCAATGACCAACCTGCCCATAACGGAGGGAGTCAAGCTGAAGACCGGCGATGGGGTGGCCGAGATCGAGTTCGAAGACAACAGCACCGTGCGCGTGGGGCAAAACTCCCTGGTTGAGTTTCCCCGCCTCGAGCTGTTGCCTTCCGGAGCCAAGGCCTCGTCGATCAATGTGCTCCAGGGCACGGTGTACGTGAGCCTCATGAACACCAAAGGCAACGAGTTCGCCGTGACCTTTGGCAAAGAAAAGCTCAACCTCCCGCCCGACACTCACATCCGCCTCCAATTAACGCCGGATCAGGCAAACGTGGCCGTGTTGCATGGGGAAGCATTGGTAGACCAACCGCCTGGCAGTGCACCTGTTGGCAAGAACAAGACCATGACATTCAACCTGGCGGCTGAAAGCCAGCCGGTCATCGCCAAGAGCGTGACCGAAGAGCCGCTGGACGCCTGGGATCACGACGCCACCCAGTACCACAAGAACTACGCCAACGCGACCTCCTTTGGGAACTCGCCCTATGCCTACGGCATCAACGACATGAACTACTATGGGAGCTTCATCAACGCCTCTGGATGCGGCGGCTCGATGTGGCGGCCCTACTTTACCAGCGCTAGCTGGGATCCTTACGGCAGCGGGGCCTGGGCCTATTACCCCAGCGCAGGATACTCATGGGTCTCTCCCTATCCCTGGGGTTGGACACCGTTTCACTACGGCAGCTGGGACTATTGTCAGGGCGTTGGCTGGGGCTGGCGACCGGGTGGGGCCTGGATGGGCCTGGCCAATAATTCGTTTACCTCGTCCCCCGGGTCACCCTTGCGCCCTCGTCCCCCGGCCCACGCGCCAGTCACTGCCCAGGCGACCATTGTGCCAGTCAACATGAAGGCACTGCCCGCCTCGGGTCTCGGGGCGCATGACACGTTTGTCTTCCGCAACAATTCTGCCGGATTGGGCGTGCCTCGCGGCACCCTGGGTAAACTTAATAGCTTCTCGGGTAAGACAGCCGAACACGGAGTGGCGAGCACGAATGTCTATTGGGCCGGCGGCCAGCGGGCTGGGTCGCAGGGTGAGGCAAGGCCGGGCAATTATGGTGGCAATTCCGCAGCCATGTCTTCCGCGAGTCGTTCGTCGATGAGCAGTGCTTCCGGGAGCAGTTCTTCGGGCCGGTCTTACTCGAGCGGCATGCAGAGCGGCGCCTCAGGAGGCGGCTCACATGGCGCGGCGGCCTCGGGTGGGGGCGGAGCCAGGCGCTGAGCCCGTTACCGATCGAGGGTTGTTAGATTTCCCATATCTCGCCGCAAAAAGCGCGGTGAGATATGGGGCACCCGCCTTAGTGGCTCGGGAAAAATCAGGAAAAGGCCAATTCTCAGGCAGCCTCTTACGGCGCCTCTGCCGCGAAAGTAGAAGCGGGTAGCTCGCTGCCGTTGTACAAATCGGCGTCTGTATAGTTCTGCCAGGCATACCGGACCCGCACCGGCTCACTCACCTCAGGGGATGAGACCACCGCCGAGGTGCCCTGCACCGTGGCGCTCGCTGGTACGAACCGGCCATCCGCACCGGCGACCTCAAACCCCAACACCGCGCCGGCTTTGCTGTGCAAACCCTCGGCATGGTCGAACCACACCCGCAGCGATGCCCCTTGGCGCGTGGTCTGCCGGTAAAGCGGGCCACTGAACACCAGCGCAGATTCCCCGTAAACCAAGGCACGGGCGCCAAGCGCCAGCCGTGCACCCACGGTTTGCTTATCCGGGGGATGAACGTTATCCCGCTGACCCACATCGAGGGTCACCGCCATCGCCGTATTGGCCACGTCCAGGGTGCGCCGCTGGCTATCTCGAATCTGCCCCCAATTCTCCTGCGGCGAGACGAAGCTCGAGATTTGCACGAACAGGAAGGGCAAGTTGCCCTGCCCCCACTGCCGCCGCCAATCGGCAATCAGCGTGGGTAGCAGCCTGGCATACAAGCGGACACGATCCGGGGCGCTATCCGTCTCCCCCTGGTACCAGAGGAAGCCTTTGATGCTATACGGCGTAAAAGGCGCAATCATGCCGTTGTAGAGGCCGGCAGGGATCCAGGAGACGGGGTCAGGATGCCAGGGGTGCGGCGGTTTGGGCTGGTGCTGGGCCTCGGCGGCTGCATCTTCAGATTTCTCGGCCGACTCGATCAGCGCCAGGTGGGTCTGCATGTCGGCGAAGTGGGCCCGGCTGGCCAGGGCAGGCACCAGCGCGGCGTCGGCGGAAAGCGCGTCGAGACTGATCCAGGAATCGATCGGCGTGCCTCCCCACGTGGAATCAATCACCCCGATGGGCACGTGCTCGCGGCGGCTGATCTCCCGGGCAAAGAAGTAAGCGACCGCGGAAAAGTCCTTAGCGGTCTCTGGTGTACAAGCTTGCCATCCAGCGGTGATTCCGGTGAGCGGCGAATCAGACGATGCGTGCTCCATACGCAGCAGGCGCATCTGCGGAAAGTCCGCTTGGGCGATCTCCTCTGCGGCGTTGGTCACGTGGGCCTGCTGGCCGAAGCCGCCCAGCGGCATCTCCATGTTCGATTGCCCGGACGCAAACCACACATCCCCGACCAGCAGGTCAGAGCGCGTCAGTTCATTGCTGCCGCGCACCGTGAGCGTGAAAGGGCCGCCCGCCGGTTCGGGCATGAGCCAAGCCTCCCACAGTCCCAGCCGGTCTGCGGTGGTGGTGAGCGACTGCGCATGAAAAGCAATCGTGATCTTCTCCCGCGCTGCAGCCTCGCCCCAAACATGAATGGGCACGTCGCGCTGCAGAACCGCATGGTCGGTGATCACGGAGGTGAGTCGAACCTCCGCCTCGACCTGGGTGATTCCCAGGCAAAGGAGAGCGAGGATTAAATACTTGGTCGGCATAGTTTGCGGCGCTTTCTGAGATAGACGGAGTGGTGTCGAGAAATAACTAGTGACCCTTACAACTTACTCTGTGCAGAATGCCTCTCATTGGGCTAGCATAGGGCTGTTTTGAGCGGCCCTTGTTCTTGCCCCGGGTAATGACATTCCAGTAGCAGCATAAAGGAAGGAAACTATGTTTGGATTGATTTGGTGGGTGATCGTAGGTCTTATTGCGGGTTGGCTCACAGGCAAGATCATGAGCGGCGGAGGTTATGGCCCGCTCATGGATATTGTTATCGGCATCCTGGGAGCATTGGCAGGTGGCTTCCTCATGACGCACCTCGGCTATGCGGGTTCTGGCGGCCTGATTTATACGATCATCGTTGCCGTCATTGGGGCCGTGCTATTAACCCTCTTACTGCGTCTGGTCACACGCGGACGCGTTCGCCAGGTCTAGCCCCAACCGGCAAATGGATGTGATGCGAACGAGCCTGCTCCCTGCGGAGCAGGCTCGTTGTTTTTGCCGCTGCTAGAATCGTCTCCGGGTGCTGGAGGGAAAACTGAAGCACAAGACCACGCTTGCATGGCTTACCGTCGCATTATTCTGCGTGGCCGTGGCCCGGGCGGCCACGGTCGTCCCGGTCCCGGAAGAGCTTCGCACGCAGCGCTTCACCGTCAAAGTAGATGGCAAGGATGCCGCCTTTGCCCATGCTGCCACCAACTACTACTACCTCGGCCTCGACCTGCCGAAAAAGCACCGCGTAAACATCACCATCACCGCACCCACCGATGACTACTGGGCCCGTGGGGTTGAGGTACAACCCTGGCGAGAGAATATCCGGCCCACGCGCTCCGGCCGAGACATCAGTTTCAACCTCGACCATCCCGCCCATTTGTCCATCGCCCGGCCCGGCGATCATCTGGGTGGCGCGGAAATGCTCTTTGTCTTCGCTGACACACCGGAGAAACATCCGCCGGCCAAAGCGTCGAGCAGCCTGCGCTACTTCGGCCCGGGTGTGTATCACGAAAATATCGACGCCCACAGCGGCGATAACATTTACCTCGCCTCCGGAGCCGTCGTCTTCGGCAGCATCAATATCTGGCAGGTCGATAATGTTCACATCTTCGGGCGTGGCACCGTGGTCTACGACGGACCGCAAAACCCACAGCACGATACTGGATGGATGCACAAGCCCAACTGGCATGTGCTGGTTATGGATAACGCCCATCACATCCGGATCGATGGCCTCACGCTGGTAACCCGCAGCCGCTCGTGGATGATCCAGATGAAGGACTCACGCTTCATCGAGTTTGACAATGTGAAGGTGATCGGCGGTTGTGAGGGCAATGCCAACCAGGATGGAATGGATTGGCTGGGCGGTGGCGACACCGTGGTGCGCAACAGCTTTTTCCGCGCCTCGGATGACATATTCGCCATGTACGGAAATTGGGACGGTTACGATCCGGAACTGCTCATCAAGCCAGGCCACGACGTAAGCAATATCGAAATTGAGAACAGCGTTCTTTCGACCAGCATCTCCAATATCGTGCGCGCCAACTGGCCGCGCAAAACCTTCAATAGCACCAACTTTTCAATGCATGATGTCGATGTAATTCACATGGGGGCCGGCGGCTGCGGCGTCCCCTTTGCCTTGATGGAAATCTGGGCCGACCCCGGCGGCCACGGCGACCAGAGTCATTATCGGTTCGACAACATTCGCCTCGAAGACTGGTATTCCCTCGTGCAGCTGCGCCAACCGAACCCGCGCATTCACGACATTAGTTTCCACGACGTCTGGGCGCTCGAATCGCCACAGATGGTTCCCTCCACTCTCAAAGGCAGCGTGGACGGGGTTCATTTGGAGAATGTGAAAGTCGCCGGCAAGCCCGTGCTGCGCGATCGGGATTTACCCTTACAGCAATTGCCCGAAACGAAGAACGTCACCTATGCGATCTCTGCTGATGCTGCGC
This sequence comes from uncultured Acidobacteriaceae bacterium, assembly GCA_963834445.1. Taxonomy (GTDB): domain Bacteria; phylum Acidobacteriota; class Terriglobia; order Terriglobales; family Acidobacteriaceae; genus PALSA-350. The sequence goes on along the minus strand of CAWIBU010000003.1, from coordinate 1,090,975 downwards.
AGGCAGACTTCAGGTTCGATCCCGCGGACCCAACCGTTGCGCAACCCATCGTCTTCGATGCTTCGGCATCGCTTGCGGGCAGCGGCGGCAAGCTCAAGTATCTTTGGCTCTTTGGCGACGGCACCCAAGCCAAGGGAAAAATCGTACGCCACGCCATGCCCGATACGGAGGGAACCCTCCGTGATGGTTCAGGAAGGTTCCGCGTGTTGTTGCGGGTGGAAGACGGCAAGGGCAATATCGATTGGTTTACCCGCCCCGTGGTGGTCAGAGCTTCGCTGAACCCCGCTACTGACGCCGGCGGAGGGCTAAGGCCAGGTGTGCAATACCAGTTCTATCAGGGCGAGTGGAAAGGTCTGCCCGACTTCCAGAAGCTGCAGCCGGCAGGAGAAGGAACGGCCGACACGCTCTCAACCGAGATCAGGCAGCACACCAGCAATTACGGTTACGTGTTTGACGGATACGTGCGCGCTCCGGTCGACGGCGGATACGTATTCGACCTGCTGGGCCGGGATGCAGGTCGCCTGGAGATTGATGGCCAGACGATCGCTGAAAGTCCCGCTGTCTGGCCGCAGGTCTGTGGTTCGGTCGGCAACGCTGTACAGATGGCCAGCGGAAGCGTCGGTCTGCGCGCGGGGCTGCACCATCTGCGCGTCTCCATGACCCAGACATCCGGTGACAGCGCATTCGCCGTCGAGTGGCAGGCGCCCAATCTTCCCTTAACGCCCATTGCGAATGCGCAGCTGTTCTCGATGGGGTCTCCGGCAAGTTAGAAAAGAGACATCGCATGTCACGCAACAGCTTATGTATGCTCGCGTTCGCCTTGTTCGTGTTGTTGAGCAAGACGGGTTTGGCCCAGGCGCCCTCGGGCTCCGTCGCCTACGGGCCTTACAACGCAATCTTTCTGCCGCAAGGCGACGGGTTATCCAAGCCACTGGTAGCCGGCGACGTGCTGCTCGATCCCGGGGCGCAGTGGTCTATTTACAGTTGGGTCCAGGTAGCCACGCCGATGGTGGGCAATACGGTCATCGCGGTGGTCGGCAATCCTAACTTCGCCGGCTCGCGCGCTTTGGGCACCCATGATGGCAAGCTCGCGCTTTACTCGGGACGCGAAGCCGTGGTGCAGTCTACCGTGACGCTCACGCCCGGCGCCTGGCATCTGCTGGCCGCAACATTTTCTGACGAAGAAGCACACCTTTACGCCGACGGCGTTGAGGTCGGACACGCCAACATTCCCAACGCCGCCCTGGCCCCCTTACTAAGCCTCGCTCCCACCGCTTCGTCAATCGCAGGCACCGTGCACTTTGGCGGTAAGCTCTCGGGCCTCACGCTCATGCGTCGCGCACTCGCAGGCAGCGAGGTGCAGCAGATGCAACGTATGCCGCCCGACTTTAGCCTGGCGCAGTTCGAAGACGGCTCAGCCAGGTGGCCGGTGCAAACCCGCGGCCAGGCAGGCTTGCGCGCGCCGCAGGATCCAGCAACCCTACCCCACAGTAATGCCCCTTTGCAGGCGCCCGTGGCCCAACCCCTGCTACCCGCGACCGATGCGTTAACCGCTGGTGAAGCGGATCAGTGGATACTGCGCGGCGGCTGGAAGCTGGAGGCTGCGCCCAAAGTGAACGCCAGCGCGCAGCAGATTTCCAGCGCTTCCTACGATGCCGGCGCGTGGATGCAGGCCATCGTGCCCGGAACCGTATTAACGACCATGGTCGCGCGGGGCATCTATCCCGACCCCGACTACGGCCTGAACAATCTCGCCATTCCCGAATCGTTGAACAAGCAGGACTACTGGTATCGCAGGGAGTTTCCCGCGCCGGCTTTGAAAGACCGGCGAAATCTGACCCTCACCTTCGAGGGCATCAACTACTCGGCCTCGGTGTGGCTCAACGGCGAACATCTGGGTGATATCAAAGGCGCCTTCACCCGCGGCGTCTTCGACGTAACTGCGCTGGTGAAGACCCGCGGCACGAACGTACTGGCCGTGCGTATCTCGCCACCGCCGCACCCCGGCATTCCTCAGGAGCAGTCCATCAAAGGCGGCCCTGGAGACAACGGCGGCATCATGGCCCTTGATGGCCCGACCTTCGCCGCAACCGAAGGATGGGATTGGATTCCCGGCGTGCGCGATCGCAACTCGGGCATCTGGCAGGATGTAACGCTCACTGCTTCCGGTTCCGTGCGCGTCGGCGATGTGCAGGTAATCACCACGCTGCCCCAACACGACGGCAGCGAAGCCGACGTGGAAATCGCTGTGCCGTTGAGCATGCGGTCGAAGTCTCCCGTGCGCGGTGAGGTGCATGTCTCCTTCGATGACGTAAACGTAACCAAACAAGTTGCAGTGAGCGGAGAACAGACTGAGGTGCGCCTCGCGCCTGCTGACTACGCCCAGTTAAAGGTAAAGCAGCCCAAGCTCTGGTGGCCGAACGGCTACGGCGAGCCCAATCTGCACACCATGAAAGTCTGGTTTACCACCGGAGGCAAAACGCAATCTGAGAAGCAGCTACGCTTTGGCATGCGCGAGATCAGCTACGAGCTTTCCCTGCTGGATGCCCAGGGAAATCTGCGGCGTGTCGAGTTCTCACCCGCGATCACCAGGGGCGAGAAAGTAGTGAACCAGTCGCACGATGCCTTGCGCCAGACATCATTGGGTTGGGTGGCGTCTCTTTACCCTGGCGCCGAGAGCTCTCGCTCCCTACGGCCGTTGACCGATCTCAGGACTGCGCCCTATCTTGTCATTCGCGTCAACGGCGTGCGCATCGCCTGCAAGGGCGGCAACTGGGGCATGGACGACTACCGCAAGCGTGTCTCCCGCCCACATCTCGAACCCTTCTTCCGGCTGCACCGCGACGCCCATCTCAATATGATTCGCAATTGGATGGGCCAGGATACTGAAGAGGTCTTTTATGATCTCGCTGACGAGTACGGCCTGTTGGTCTGGAACGACTTCTGGGACTCGACCGAGAACTACAATCTCGAGCCGGAAGATCCAGCGCTCTTTCTGGCGAATGCGAAGGAGACGATGCTCCGCTTTCGCAACCATCCTTCGATCGCGGTATGGTGCGGGCGCAACGAAGGTGTTCCCTCGCCCATCATCAATCAGGGATTGGAGAAGCTGGCCAGAGAGGTGGACGGCACGCGTTACTACTCCGCCAGTTCCAACCAGGTAAACCTGCAGAACAGTGGGCCGTACAGCTACAAGCCGCCCTCGAAATTCTTCACCACCCTTGACCGTGGCTTCTCGGTCGAGGTAGGCACGCCGTCGATGTCGACGCTCGAATCCTTTGAGCACAGTATTGCGCCAGCCGATCAGTGGCCGGTCAGCGACGCCTGGGCCTACCACGATTGGCACCAGAGTGGGAATGGAGACGTTGCTCCGTTCATGCAGGAGCTTGCCACAGAGTTTGGCGAGCCAACCAGTCTTGCCGATTTCGAACGCAAGGCTCAGATGTTGAACTACGTCGATCATCGCGCCCTCTTCGAGGGGTTTAACGCGCACCTGTGGGCGCCCAACAGCGGAAGGCTGTTATGGATGACGCAGCCGGCGTGGCCGAGCACCATGTGGCAAATTTTTAGCTCGGACTACGACACCCAGGCCTCTTTCTACGCTGTGAGGAAGGCAGCCGAGCCGGTGCATGTGCAGATGAATCTGCCTGATCTGCACGCCGCCATTGTAAACAACACTGGCAAGCCGATAGCCGGCGCAATGTTGCAGGTACATGCTGTGCGCGGCGACGGCACGACTGTCTTTGACCATCACGAGACCGTCACGGCTCCAGCCGAGTCGGTTACCACCGCATCCCTGGTCGACATTGGCGTTGCCAGCGCGAAGGAGGCGGTGTTTGTGGAAATGGAACTGAAAGACGCCCAGGGTATGCTGCTCTCGCAGAATTTCTACTGGTATGCGGCCGACAGCGAAACCTATCGTTCGATGAACACACTGCCGCAGGTAACGGTGACCGCGACGGCGGTCGCTACCGCGAATGCGGGCGGGGAGGCGCACGTTCAGGTGGACTTGGAAAATACGGGGGCCTCCGTGGCTCTGGCGGCCAAGCTGACTCTCCTGCGCTCGGACGACGGAGAGAGAATCCTGCCCGCCTACTTCTCTGACAACTACATTTCGCTTCTGCCGGGAGAGAAGCGAACCGTAGAAGTCACGTATCCCGAAGCCGGGCCGGCAGTCCCCGCGACCCTGACCCTGAGAGGCTGGAATGTTGTTCCGGCCAAGGTGACGGTCAGGTAGTAAGACGCCCATGGAACATGCCGTCCCATCGCGAACCGCTGTCAGCGTAGCCTTGCGCCGGGCGGCTCATCAACTTCACGATGCGCCGATCGTATTTGCCGATCCTCTGGCGGTTGCGATATTGGGGGCGACCTACGCTGAGCAGTTACGGCGCACCCCTTTACGCCAGGATCGTCCCTTCTCGATTGCGCTGCGAGCCTTCCTGGTGGCGCGCAGCCGATATGCCGAAGACAACCTGAGGCGCGCCGTCGAGAGCGGTGTTGAGCAATACGTTGTGCTCGGCGCCGGCCTCGACACGTTCGCCTATAGAAATCCCTATCCACGTCTGCATGTCTTCGAGGTCGATCATCCCGCAACGCAACAATGGAAGCGTGAGCTGTTACAGCGGAGCGCCATTGCGATTCCCCCTAACCTCAGTTTCACGCCAGTCGATTTCGAACGGCAGTCGCTCGCTGATCAGCTGCGCGCAGCTGGATTCAACAGCCATGCGCCTACCTTCTTCGCCTGGCTGGGCGTTGTTCCCTATTTGACACTGGAAGCTTTCCGAGCCACCATCGCCTTCGTCGCCTCCCAGCCCGCGGGTTCTGGCATCACGTTGGACTACGGCCAACCGCGTTCCGCGCTGCCATTGCTGGAGCGACTGGCACACGACTCGTTGGCTGCCCGTGTCGAAAAAGCCGGTGAACCCTTCCGCCTCTTTTTCACGCCCACTGAAATCGCCGTCGAGCTAGCAAACCTCCGCTCTCTCGAAGATCTAGGCCGCGACGAAATTAATGCCCGTTACTTCAACGGACGCACTGACCAACTAAGACTCCGAGGCACCGCCGGCCGTTTCCTAACCGCCTGGTGTTAGGCAAACTGAGTCTGCATCCGGGCTCTCAAACAACTTTGTCATCCCGCCTGCCCCCGGCTTGCCGTGGGACCAAAGCGTAGCGAAGTGGAGGGATCTGCGACCCCTCGATCAGCAGTTGCTGCCGACCAAAGCGACCCCCTTTCCTTTGTCATCCCGACCGAGGCGGAGGGATCTGCTGTGCGCCTTTACCCCAAACGAAGGCCCCGCAAGTGAGCTCGCGAATCCTGCCGTTTGTGCGTTAGTAATTTGTTTGAGTGACCAGCATCTACTTCGCCGGCCTTCAATACGCTGGGCGCCAGTGTTCAACGCAGCGCAATCCCCTGCGCAACCGGAACCCGCCGTGCCTCTACATTCCAACCATCGACCTTCAATTCCGTATCAACCTTAGCGTCCAGCCCACCGACTACTACCGCCCGCGATTCCCCAGGCATGAGCGAAACAAAATTATCCTCCCAAAAAACCGGAACGATCTCGTCTTCTGTCCCTGCCTTGACCACGCGCAAATGCATGAAAAACGCGACCGACTTCCCACCATTCTTCAAATCAACCACGGCCTCACCGCGCTCTCGCCCAGGCCGCGCACTCACCTGCACTGATACCCGAGGCAACGTACCCAGATCCCGCATGTTCGCATACCTGACAGCAGGAGTATTCACATAAGTGGTCTTGTCCCAATCAAGCACGGCCAACTCCGCGGGAATCCAGTAAAAGTTCTCGCTGACAAGTTTCCCCTCCCCATCGCGAAGCTTAAGCGCAAGAAACGTCGTAGCCCTCTGCGCAGGAACAACAAACCCCGCAGCAACGCCATCGCTGCTAACATCCAGACTCGATTGCTGAGCGAACAGTTCCTTTCCCGCCAGATCGACCACCCGCGCGCTGGCGCGCAAACCTGCGAAAGCCGCAAGCGTGGAGTTCACCACCACAATCCTGCGATCGTCATACCGGTACTGAACATGCAGCGGCTCATTCGCCTTCCGCGTCCCGAAGTATCCGCCACCCGGAATCAGGTAGTAGTCATACAAATGCCAGAAAAAAGAAGGCCAGGCATCGTTGAGCATCCACTGAATCACACCGGTCGAGCGGTACTTGTTAGCCCCGTACGCTTCGAACATCGCGCGCTCACCGTCGTAAGCCATGAGCTGCGCTTTCAGCGTGTAGTTTGCGAGACTGGCCGCCGGTCCATAAGTAGCCGCCATCGCACCATTCAACCGGTTGTACGTCGCAAACTTGCCCAACGCAGCGTGATAGTTCCACTGCTCATCGATCGGCCACCAGCTCGTGCGCGGCAGCGTGCGCCGTACACTCTCGACCGACGGCACTGCCGCCCCCGGTCCCGTCTCTGTGTTAAGCCCCCACGCGCCGCCGTACTTATCTTTATCCAGATACCAATATTCCGGGGGAACATAATCGTAGGGTCCCGTCATCTTCACTCCACTGGGCCCAGTGACTATCGATGTCCGGTCAGCCGCACTATTCAGAATCGGGTTCGACCAATCGCGCTCCTTCAATACCCCTAGGAAGTCTTTCTCCACCGGCGGCACCGGGATTTCATCGCTGCCGTTCACCCACACGAACACGCTGGGATGCCCGCGCAGCCGGCTGATCTGGCTATAGAGTGATTCGTGCGCAATGGCATGGTCCCTGGGGGTCCACTTGGCCCAAGCCTGCCAAAAGTCGCAGCACTGCCAACCCGGCATCATGAGAATCCCCATCTCGTCCGCCAGATCGAACATTTCCTCGCTGCCCAGCTTACCTTCCAGCCGCACCGTGTTCAGGTGCATATGCTTTACATACGCGAGTTCCTGTCGCAGCCGCTCATGAGGCTCGCGATAAAACAAATCTGGATCCCATCCTGCACCGCGAATTAAAATGTTGCGATGGTTGACACGAAACTGCATAAATCCCTGCTCGTTGCGTGAGGCCTGTATCTCTCTTATGCCAAACCGAAGACGAGTGGCATCGGAGGTGACCCCACCCGCAGTCACCTCCATCCGCAACGGTTCCAGATGCGGCTCACCATACTGATAAGGCCACCAGACTGAAGGATTCTTGATCCGCAGCGCAGCAAAATCTGCCGCACGGAACGCCACCACCTTCGCCTGCTTCGCCGCCAGCGTCACTTGTTGATGCACCTCGGTCGCACCCACCCAGGCGGTCACCGTGGCCACTAACGCATGGTCGGTATGGTTGGCCACATCGGCCACAAGGCCCAGGTCCGCCTCACGCAGATCATCCTGCGGGAAATGTGTGGACACCGCAGGGTTTCGGAGCGTAACCGGTCCGCTGGTCGTTACGGAAACCCCGCGCCACAGTCCAAGGCTCTTGTCGGCAGGGGCCGGATTCCAATCAAGAAAATCGATCCCCAGGTCTTTCTCCGTTTGCGCGAATACTTCCACTGCCAATACATTTTTTTGTCCGTGGGAAAGGTACGGAGAAGCGTCGAAATCATAAGAACGAAAGGCGCCCGCAACCTCGTCGCTGCCCGCGATCTGCTTCCCGTTCAGCCAGATATTGGCCCGGTAATTAATACCGTCGAAATGCAGCCACGTAGTTCTTCCCGGCGCGCTGGGAGAAGCGAATTCAGTGCGATACCACCATGAGCACCGGTAAGGGCTTTTTGCGCTCATCGGAAAATAGCCGAAAATCTTTCCGAGAGGATAATCCGTACCGGGAATTTTTCGCAGGTTCATTCCGAAGAAGGGGTCGGGAAAAATACCATCCGCCACTTGTGATCCCAACACTGTGCCTGGGACGACCGCATCGATCCATCCGCTGGGCGCATACCGCGGCGAAGAGATTTCTTTTCCTCCGGACTTCACCACGCACTCCGACTGCAGCTTCCAGCCAGTGCGCAAAGGCACAGATACAGCCATTGCAGGCAATGCCATGCCAAGCAAGAGGAGCGCAAATCGTCGTAGGCGCCCGCTACTCATATTTGAGCGACTCAACCGGATCCAGCTGGGCCGCGCGTGTCGCCGGCAGCGTCCCAAACACCACCCCCACCAGCGTAGCCGCGGCCAGGGCAATGATTGCTGACAGTCCGGAGATCGGAATGCGATAAGACGTAAAAAGCCGAACCGAGTAGGGAACAGCCATGCCCAGAATCGTTCCCACCACTCCGCCGCTTAACGAAATAAAAACGGCTTCGATCAGAAACTGTAGCTTGATTTCCCGGTACGTCGCTCCGAGTGCTTTGCGAATGCCAATCTCCCGGATCCGCGAGCGCACGTTTGCCAGCATGATATTCATGATACCGATCCCCCCCACCGCGAGCGTTACCGAGGAAACCAGGAGCAGTACCAGGGTCAATATATTCGCGATCAGCGATGCCGTATTGAGCAACTCGGTCAGCGTTTGTGGTTCGTAGACCGAGCTCGGCAAGTGCCGCGATCGAATGACCTGCATAATCTGTTTGGTCGACTGCTCCACGTCCCCCGAGTCCCGAATCGAAAAGAAAATCTTCTTGATCGCATCGGTACCAGTGAAGTAGCGTGCCACGGAGTAGGGAATAAGGATCGTTTGATCGGCAACTTCAGTTTGACCGAGCGTATCCACCGCCTCTTTAAAAGTACCGATCACGGTGAACGGAATGCCCTTGATTTCAAAGGTTTGATTCACCGCTGCCGCCGTGCCAAATTTCTGCCGGGCAAAGGGCTCGGTCACCACGGCAACCTTGGCATGGCTGGCATCGTCTTCCTCATCGAAGAAACGGCCGCTAATCAGGATAAGGTTGCGCACGGGCCTGTACTGGGGCGATACGCCAAGTACCAGGATGTCTTTCGAGACGCCATTGCCAAAGCTGATGCGATCATGCATCTGCAGCATTGGCGAGGAATAGGCCACCGACGGTACTCGCTCCAGCACCGCTGTTTCGTCGTCGCGTGTCAGGTAATCGTTGCGGAAGTCGTGCTGCGTATTCGATCCAGGGCCCCCGCCCGAGTACTCCACTGCCACCATGTTGCTGCCAATGGCCTCGATCAGGCGCAGGATGTACAGTTTGCCCGTAAGCCCCACCGTGACCACCAGAATGAGGGAAGCGGACCCAATTACCATGCCCAGCGAGGTCAGCATGACCCGTACTTTATTGGTCCGGAAGCTATCGATGGCGAGGCTAACGATCTCGCTCAACAACATCGTTTGCTTGGCGCTTGCAAGCGTGCGTTCGAATGATCTGCGCTGGAAGGTGCGAGCTGCTGTCATCGGAATAGAACAACCTGCCTACTCCCATGTTAAACGCCAATTGGTGATCCTGCCTCGCGACCTGCCACGACCACCATGCTCCGGCAATCTCGCTCGTTCTCCGCGAGATGTGGCATACCACGACGTTTTCTCCTCTGGCATACCGTGCCATAAAAGAGCTAGTGTGGAGCGACGGACTACACTAGGAATGGTGGCCGCGGCACACTTATTCGGCGCGCAAAGCTTCGACCGGATTGACAGTGGCCGCCCGCCGCGCCGGCGACCATGCCGCCGCCAGGGCACTCACCAGCAGCATTCCAGCCACGATCGCCAGCGTCCATGCGTCGGTCGTGCGGACGCCGAACAGCAGGCTTTGCACCAGCCGACCGGAAGCGAGCGCGAGCCCGACCCCAAGGGCGACCCCCGCCACCACCAGCGCGATCGTCTGCCGCAGCACCAACCACAGCACGCCCGAACGCGGAGCGCCCAGCGCCAGCCGCACTCCTAATTCGCGCGTCCGCTGCGACACGTTGTAAGAAAGCAATCCGTAAATGCCTGCGATCGACAGCAGCAGAGCGACACCGCCAAATACCTCCAGCAGGTGCGCTGTGACCCGCTGGTCGCCGTAAGAGTCTTCTACGATCTGATCCATGGTCGTCACATCGGCATTCGTCAATTCCAAGTCTGCCTGCGCCATCGCCGCTCGCAGTTCAGCAATGACCGAGGAGAGAGGGCTTGAAGTCCGCAGCGCGAGGTCCATCGAGATTCCCTCCATGACCGCCGCCGTGCCGTCATCGCTACCGATCATCGGCAGTTGGGGAATGCACGCCACGATTTCCGGTTGCACCGTTCTCGTCAATGCCAGGTTTCCAAACTCTCGTTGCGCCTGTCGTTGCGCTTCTTCTGTATGCATGCCGTCCGCTTCTTTATCTGCAGCGGCCATCCTTAGATGAGCCTCGATTTCATCCGCCAACTCAGACCGCTTCGCACCCAAGCGCAGCCATCGCAGATTCAACGGGAACCTCCTGCAGCATCCGTCAATGATTGAACAAGCAGCCGCGCCGCGCCCCGGCTGGAAAGCGCACTATTAAACCGCACGATGCCATCGCGGATCCCGATGCCCGCCGGATATGTATCGGCGTGAAACGCGCGCAGCGCAGAGTCGGGCACAAGGATCATTGAGATTTGCGGCGGCAGACCCTGCTGCCAAACACGCAAGGCCGCAAGTATCTCGTTCGACGGCGCGTCGCCCTGCCCGGTATTCGCGCTCCAGCTGGTGATTGCATAGATGTGCTGGCCCGGTTTGGACTTGGCCAAAGACAGTGCCGTGTTGAGTGCGCTGGGAGACCAGAGCGTGAAGGGCATCATCACGACAGTACCGCGCCTCAACGGAATCGCATGGGGAACGAGTGTGTGGCTGCTCAATGCGCTTCCGCGCAGCAACGTCATGGGAACGCGTGTTCCGATCATTTGTTGCCGTGCCAGGGTCGCTTGCATCGGCGCCAGGTCTGCTGTGCCTACCCAATCTGTCTGCGCCGCTATCAATGCCAGACGATGCATGTTGTCGTGTGCGGGAGCAGTACCCAACTGCGCATCCACGGCTGCGCAGCGTACCGCGTCCGTGAAGAGCACGCTGGCGGAGGCACTGAACTCCTTCCCTGTCAGGGGCTTTCCGCTTTCAAGCAGAGGCAGCGTAGCCGCGTTCTGCGTGGCGCAGAGCCCCAGCGCCAGATCGTTATCGAACCGGTTGCCCCCTTCGAGAGCATCGATCACCTGATCGATGGCGAAGTGGGTCTGGGCATCGTAGGTATAGTCCTGCAGCAGCGAACGCACTTGCGGCTCCGCCGAGCGAGGCTGATTCAACCCGAGGAACGCGCGAACCAGCAACACCAGAGCCAATTTTCTTTCAGCTGGTTGCGGAAGGCCGAGATAGGTAACCAGGGTCGTGCGAGCTGCCTCATACTGCTGCCCGAATATGCAGAGTTCGCCGAGCGCAATCAATTCCTTGCCGTTGCTGGCGAACCCGGATCGATTCGCTGAGATTGCCAGACAGTCGCGCGATGCCAGGGCCATACCATCTTCCAGGGCAAACCGGTCAGCATCCGTCAGATCGTCTGGCTGAGCCTTAGCCGCATTGAATGGTGCAAGAGCAGCTTTGTATGCTTCCGAAGGAGAAAGCGCAGCATCCTGAGCCAGGGAAGGGGTGGCACTCAGTGCCAGCGAGAGGCTAAGGAGCAGCTGTCCGCGAATTCGTTGGGCAAACCGCATCTTGCGGAAACGGTACACCAACGGGATGTAGCATGTCTACATCCATAGCACGCTCGGCCGGGTTGCCCTTTCCCCCGGATTTCCTGGGAAGCTGAGTGATAAAAAAGTCGATGCATCGGAGATCGGCCCCAGGGGTTAAAGAGCTTGTGTGAGAACGGGAAGTGCAAACGCAGATCTCTCCACTGCGCTGCGCTCCGGTCGAGATGACAAAGTCGTGGCTAGCTATCGGCCCCTTTTCCATGGAAAATCAGCTCTAATACTGCCACGACTTTGTCATCTCGACCGGAGCGCAGCGCAGTGGAGAGATCTGCGGTTTGCACTTCCCGTTCTCACACAAGTCTTTAGCCCATCCCAAAGCCAAGGAAACTTTTCAGAGAGATTCAGACTCACAGTATGGGCCTGGTTTCAACTTCTACTTGGGCGTCTGGGACTTTTGAAGAGCGGGCCAAGCGCAAAAAGTGGTAAACCGGGAGCATGCGTTTCCCCTACCCCCTCGTCCTTCTCGCTCTAGTGTGCCCACCACCGCACCGTGCCGCCGCGCAGCTCGCTCCCACGACGGCATGGCAGGCCGGGCACTTCGTAGTCGACGCCGCAGGCCTGGTAAGCCGCTCTGACATCGTCCTGGCCAGGCCAAATCCATTGCCGGCTGAAGCCATGCCGATGGGCAACGGCCGCCTGGGCGTCGCCGTCTGGGCCGCCGAAGGCTTCACCGCGCAACTCAATCGCGTAGATACCCTGCCCCATCGCGACTCGCCCGGTCAACTGGTCATCCCCGGCCTCGCCGCGCTCACGTCCGCGAAGGATTTCAGCGCTCGTCTCGATCTCTATAACGGATCACTCGTCGAGCACGGTGGCGGAATGATCCTTACCGCGTATGTGCAGGCATCCACCGATACCCTTGTGGTCGACGTGACTGGCGCCGATCCGAACGTGCAGCAGACCGCCGCACTGCACCTTTGGGAGCCGCGTCAACCCGACGCCACCGCTGCCGGGAATGTTGGCACACTCGCACAATCCTGGGTCGACACCTATGGCCCGGGAGCCTCGGGCGAAAAATTCGGAGCGCTCGCCGCCGTCACCGCGACCGGTCGCAATGTATCCGCCACCGTAACCGGTGTCCGCGCCGTCTCCATACACTTCATGCCCGCTGCCGATGGCCATTTTCAGGTCGTGGTCGCCTGCCCTCACTACAATGGCGAAGCAACCCAGCTGGCGGCCGCCAAATCCGCATTGAATAACACAGAACCTAACCAACACGCCGCTTGGTGGCATTCCTTCTGGCAGCGTGCAGGCCTCATCAAGCTAATCTCCGCCGATGGTGCCGGTGAGTACCTTGAAAACCTGCGCAACCTCTATCTCTACACCGCGGCAGCCGAAAGCGGCGGCCGCTTACCAGGGTCGCAGGCTGGCATCGCCGATCTCTTCTCCGCCGTGCAGGATCTGCATCGCTGGGACCCAGCCGCCTTCTGGCACTGGAACCTGCGCATGCAGGTCGCCGCCAATATCGCTGCCGGCTTGCCCGAACTCAACGCGCCCTACTTCCGTCTCTACCGCGACAACCTTGCCAACATTCAGGTCTGGACAACGAAGCACATGGCAGGCCGCCCCGGCATCTGTATACCAGAGACCATGCGCTTCAATGGAGCCGGCGTCGAGTACGAGCCCGATTGGAACGCATCGAAACCAGCCACCATCGGCCTCAATTGCGATGCTGGCTCACCCCCGTATTACAACGCCCGCACGCTCTCCACCGGAGCAGAAGTATCGCTTTGGATCTGGCGGCAATATCTCGCCACCGGCGACCGCGCATTTCTCGCAGCCAACTACCCGGTCATGGCCGCCAGCGCACGATTTTTGTTGGCGTACGAAACACCCGGCGCCGATGGAAAACTGCATACACACCCCTCGAACGCGCATGAACAACAGTGGGACACCACCGACCCGACAACCGATCTTTCCGCGCGCATGGCTTTCTTCCCCGCCGTGATCCAGGCGACGAATTTGCTGCACACTGACAGCCAGCTGGTGCAGCAGCTCACAGCAGAAGCAACCCGCATCCCAGCGCTGCCTCAATCCCAAACCACGCCGCCCGTGATTGCAGCGTCCTATGATTTCGCTGCCGTGGAACACAATGAAGAGAACGTCGGCCTCGAGCCGGTGTGGCCCTACAACCTGATCGGCGACAATTCACCCATGCTGACTCTGGCCCGGCAAACCTACACCCATCGCCCTTATCCGGTCCATCAGGACTGGAGCTTTGATCCGGTGCAGGCCGCGCGACTGGGCCTCGGTGAAGAAGTGAGATCCACGTTGATCGCGCTGACCAGGCGGTACCAAACCTACCTCAACGGCTTCGCCAACTGGGGCGGTCCCGCAGGAGAGTTTTACGTTGAGCAGCAAGGCATCGTCGCCCTGGCGCTCGCAGAAGCTCTCGTGCAAGACTACGACGGCCTCATCCGCATCGCGCCTGCCATACCGGCGGAGTGGGATGGCGCAGGCAGCGTCTGGGTGCGTGATCGCACCCGGGTCGATGTCCAGGTAAAGGCGGGCGTGCCCACCACGGTTGTCTTTGAAGCCGGATCAAACTCGACCTTGCACATCCGCAATCCATGGCCAGGGCAGCCGGTCGAGGTGAAAGATGCCCGCGGAAAGATCCTGATGCAGTCTGCCGCCTCTCTCCTGAACCTGCCTGTACACAGCGGCCAAGCCTATTTGCTGCTGCCGTCGAAAACAGAAAAGGCGCCCTTTGACCCCGTCACCGGTGTACCCGCGCAGCAGCTAAAGACGCTCGGTCCGGTCCAAATCGGAAATTAGTGTTTGCCCCCTTGACAATCGACAAGAGCAGGATTCATCCTGTTGTCGAACGTCAAGGGAAGCATGCCGCCATCGACTGACCTCCTGCAGGGAACGCTCGATCTACTGATCCTGAAGACACTCGCGCTCGAGCCCATGCACGGTTGGGGAGTGGTGCAACGCATCCAGCAGGTCTCGCAGGAAGTGTTGCAGATTGGCCAGGGGTCGCTCTACCCCGCGCTCCATCGCCTTGAATACAAGGGCTGGATTCAGTCCGATTGGGGCACGTCCGACAATAATCGACGCGCCAAGTACTACTCGCTCACCGCCACCGGGAGAAAGCAATTAAAGGCGGAGCTGGCAACGTGGGATAGGCTCTCCACGGCCATAGGCCTGGTGTTGAGGCAATCCTCATGATCAAAGAATTCATCACCCGGGCGCGTTTTCTCTTCTTCCGCCGCAAGCCGGCCGAGCTGAACGAAGAACTCCAGTTTCATCTCGAGCACGCGACCGCCGCCAACATCGCTGCAGGCATGGCCCCAGAAGAAGCCCATCGGGAAGCACTCGTCCAGTTCGGCGGCGTTGAGGCTACCCGGGAGCAATGCCATGAAGAGCAGCCCGGTTGGTGGATAGGCACGGTCACGCAAGATGCACGCTATGCGCTGCGCGGCTTTCGCCGCAACCTCGCGTTTACGCTCACCGTAATCGCCACCCTGGCGCTGGGCATTGGCGCCATCACCGCGGTCTTCAGCGTAGTCGACCGCATTCTGTTCCGCGCCCTGCCGTATGCGCACGACGATCGGCTGGTCTCGGTCGGCCTTGTGCAACCCCTGCAACAACAGGAATTCACACTCGGCGGCTTCTTCTACGAGTGGCAGCGGAACCAGCTCCCTTTTGCGTCCCTCACCTTCGAAATGGGCGTGGACGACTGCAATTTAACCGAGGCAACTCCGATGCATTTGCATCGGGCATTCGTCGCCGAAAATTTTCTGCCCACGCTCGGCATTGCTCCCGTGCTGGGGCGCAACTTCCTCCCGGAGGAAGATCAGCCGAACGTTCCCAAAGTAGTGCTCATCTCCTACGGCCTGTTTGTGCGCCGCTACAACCGTGATCGTGGCGTATTGAATAAGATAATCGCGATCGACGGGCGCCCTGTCCGCATCATCGGCGTGCTACCTCGATACTTTGAGATGCCCCGGCTGCAGGCAGCTGATATCGTGTTCCCCGCGGCCGTCGACGTGAAGGCACAGCACACCGTGAATGACGGCATTGGCTATCCCATGTTTGCCTTTGCCCGCTTGAAGCCCGGCGTCACGGTGCAGCAAGCAAAGGCCGCCATGGAACCACTCTTCGAGCATACGCAGCAATGGATTCCGGCAGAGTTTCGCCACGAGTTCCACCTACAGGTGCGATCGATCCGTGATCGTCAGATGCACGAGGCGTATGGAGTCGCATGGGTGTTGCTGGGGGCAGCGTTCGCCGTACTGCTGATTGCCTGTGCCAACGTGGGCAGTTTATTTTCCGCACGCGGCGCAGCACGCGAGCGAGAGTTGGCCGTGCGGTCCGCGCTGGGTGCCAGCCGTGGGCGACTCATTCGCCAGACGCTCACCGAGGCGTTCCTGCTTTCTGTGGCAGGGGCAATCGCCGGGTGCGTGTTGGCGGAGGTGTTACTGAGAACGTTTGTGGCCATCGCACCAACCGGCATTCCATTCCTTGCTCAGGCACGCCTCGACCTGAGAATCATCGTTTTTACAGTTCTTGTTTTGCTGCTATGTTCTGCGCTCTTTGGAACCATACCAGCGCTCGAAATGCCGCGGCCGATTGCTCTCGTTGCGCGGCAAACGAGCCGCGGCGCACGTGTGCGATTGCGGAGAGCACTCGTAGCAACACAGATCGGCATCAGCATCGTGCTCCTGTGTGGCGCAAGCCTGCTGCTCAAAAGCTTCTGGCATCTGCAGCGGCAAAGCCTCGGCATGCAGACGGGCGACGTCCTGACCACGCAGGTTTCGTTAGCTGAGGATCGATACCCAACTGGCCAGGCCTTTATGGATTTCTATCTACGAGCGGAGGAATCGTTGCGCCATTTGCCTGGCATCGCATCCGTGGCAACCAGTAATTCGCTTCCCCCCGGGGACAACGGCTCTGGCGGCATACGTTACGCCGACATCGCAATTCCCGGTAAGCCCCGCACTCCACCGGGCGTGGGCGGAACTGTGGTTGTCCGTTCCGTTACCCCGGGATACTTTCGTATCCTGAAGATCCCCATTCTGCAAGGCCGCACCTTTACTGAGGAAGATCGAACCGAAACCGGCGAACGCATTGTGCTCAGCAAGACGTTGGCCGGTCGCCTCTTCCCTCAGGCAGACCCGGTGGGACAGCATCTGCAGATCACATCCTATCTTCCCTACGAGGTCATGGGTCCAACCATGACCATCGTTGGCGTCGCCGCAAACGTAAAGAACACCGGTCTCACCGGCCAGGACGATCCCGAGTACTACACCCTGCGAGCCAACCATCCCGAGTTATGGAACCGGCACGCCGTACTCCTCATCGAGACCGCCCTTCCACCTTCGGTCGTCGCTCCCCTGGTGCGCGCACAAATCGCGCAGCTCGACCCCACCGCTCCGGTTGAGATCGAAACCCTCAAAGACAGCGTCAGCAAACTCGCCGACCGCCCCCGCTTTGAAACCGCACTCGTCGGCTTCTTCGCCCTTTGCGGTCTGCTGATGGCAGTGATCGGCCTCTACGGAGTCATCGCGTACATAGCCTCGCAGAGCACCCAGGAGATTGGTATCCGCATGGCCGTCGGCGCCACGCGGCTAGACATTCTGCGCCTCATCGCCTGGCAAGGGGCACGCCTGATCCTGATCGGTGCGGGCCTTGGCCTGGCAGCTTCGCTGGCCACCGCCCAACTCATCAAGCGGCTGCTGTATAACGTGGGCCCGCATGATCCTGCGATCTATACGGCGGTCATCCTGTTGCTGGCCCTGGTCGCGTTGATCGCGACCTTGATCCCCGCATATTCCGCGATGCGCGTCGAACCCGTCGAGTCGCTCCGCTGCGAATAGCATCCCGCCTGGCGGTTGGCTCCCCACGCGACATCGCAGTTTACCCGTTCACAGCAGGGAAACCGCTCTTTCTTCATTTGCCTTAAGGGGTATTTTTTCCGAACGAGGAGTTACGGCCACCGTCGTATGATGTAAATGGTTGCTCGCGCGGAGGGATGTGTGAGCGGTTGAAACAGGCGGTCTTGAAAACCGCTTTACCTTAACAGGTAACGGGGGTTCGAATCCCTCTCCCTCCGCCACAGATCCCCAATCAAAGCGACAGAGGCATGTGTTCCGTTAGGGGACAACCTGCGCTTCTTCCTGCCAATCGGGGGCGTTACTGTGAACCTGCATCCAGAGATGGACTATGCACGCGCCGCTTGCGCACGCTCTGGGGAATGCGCGCCAGCGGCGTTACGCGCACCCTGATGCCGCAGCTGATTCCATACGGGCTAAAGGATCCGTAGGGGAATTGCGGCCAGTGCTGATATTCAAAATCGATTGCCCGCAGAGTGACATTCTGGCTGAGAGCGAAATCGAGACCCGCGCCTGGTGCATAGGCTAAGAAGGAACCATGCCCATCGCCGAAGGGCAACTTGATCTTGCCCATGCCCACCAGGAACTTGGTATAGGGCTCGAGCCCATGGAAACGGAGAACCAGGACGCGGACACCGCCGAGGTAGTCCGTTTCGTTGACGTCTTCCGACGTGTGGTAGCGCAGAAAACGTGCTTCCCCTTCGAAACCAACGCGCCACTGCGGATGCACATCCGCATAGATCAAACCGCCAACCAGATAGCGTTGCCCATATACCGCCTGAAAGCCAGACACCGCCCCGCCTACCGCCACATACGAACCCGGTCCCACTGCCGAGGGAACCACCTGTGCTGGCGAAGACGGCGTTCCAGCCCAGAGTGCCGTTGCCACAATCAGTACCCTGGCCGGCATTCTCACTGCGTCACCACCAAAGTTATGGTCTGCGTCTGCGTAAGACCCGAAGCAGCAGCCGTGCCCACAACCTTGAAGGTGTAAGTACCAGGCGCGGTGGAACCGATGCTCAAACCGCTGCAGCCGGAAGCGCTGATCGTCAGCGCAAGCGCCGCCGCGCACAGAATGAACGCGCTGAGATTGCGAAGTGCGGCTCTGCGCCGCAATAGTCCCGCCAATAGACCAAAAGGCAAGCAGCACAGGAAAGTGCCATGACTGTGAAGCAGCGAGGCCGTCGTGTTGGGACCGGCGCCCAGAGGATCGCCGGTATCCACAGTGAGGGAAACGGTGGGCGCGCCATTCGCCGATAGTGCAACTTGCGACGGAGTAAACGTGCAGGTAGCTGATTTGGGCAGCCCCGTGCAGCCCAGGGCAATCGTGTCGGTGAAGCCTTTCACCGATGCGATCAGCACGTTGATGGTCGTGTGCTGGCGCGTAATTAGGATTATCGACGGCGCACTGACCGACAGCGTGAACTGCGGCGGCGATGCTACTCCTGTTATCGTGATCGGTCCCGTAGATTGCGAGGCCGCATAGTTAATGTCGCCGGCGTAGCTGGCGGTGACCTGCTGGTTCGGCTGCGTGAAGATCGTCGTGATGATCGCGACCCCAGTCGGCCCAAGTAACGCTTGCCCCAGCGCTGTGCTGCCGCTGGTAAAGGTCACGGTACCGCCGGGCGTCGCGCTGCCCTGTCCTGCGACCACCGCGATCAAGGTGATCTGCTGCAAATTAGCCGGGTCTGTTGTCGAACCGGTAACTGTGGTCGACGAGGGCCGTAGCTGGATCGTTTCGTTGAATACCGCCGAGGCGCTTGGGAGGTTTGCGCCATCGCCCGCATAGTTGGCAGCAATGGCATAGCTGCCGTTGCTCATCGCGGGCAGAGTCAGCGTCGACCGGCCGGTACCGTCAAGTGGTGCCGTGCCGATAGCATTGCCTCCTGCGGTGAAATTGATCGTGCCCGTGACCGGCGCTGCCCCGGCGTTGGTGACGGCGGCGGTAAAGCTGATTGGGCTCAGGGTGAATCCCGGGCTGCTGTTTGAGCTCACCGCCAACGCCGTAGTCTGCTTGACGGCAAACGTAACCGTAGTTGATGCGGAGGGCGCGGCCTTACCGTCGCCCGCATACTGCGCGACCACGCTATGCGAGCCGGGAGCGAGGGTGGAGAGCGTAAGCGCCGCCGCGCCCGAGGCATCTAGCTGGGCGGCCCCGACGTTTGCTCCGCCATCCGTAAAGTTCACAACTCCCGTGGCAACGCCCCCATTGCTGGTCACCGTAGCGACAAGGCTGACCGGTTGCGCGTAAGTAGACGGGTCGGCAGGGGCAGCGAGCGTCGTCTGGGTGTTTGCATCAACCACCGTTTGCACGAGTTGAGAGGCTGCCGCAGCAAAGTTTTGGTCGCCGGCATAGCTCAAGGTGATGGTATGCGAACCGACCATGAGCGCACGGGTGCTAAAGCTGCCCGAGGCCGTGTTGTTCAGCGGGAAAGCAGCCAGCAGCACACCGTTATCGCGCAGGGTTGCCACACCTGTGGGAAAGGCCTTGCCTGCCCCGCCGAGCTGGACCGTGAAGGTGACGTTCTGGCCGCTGGCCGCCGGATTGTTGCTGGAGCTGAGCGTGGCCGAAGCGCTTTCGAGCACCAGCTCACTGGTTGAGCCCGAGGTGGAACCAGCATGGTTGGTGTCACCGCTATACACCGCCGTCAGCGCATGCGTCCCCGCAACAAGGTCTCCTGCTACAAGGCTTGCGGTCCCACCGGCCCCGAGAGCGATTGTTCCCAGAAGCGTCGTGCCATCGAGGAAGCTAACCAGTCCACCGGCGTTCGGGCTATCGCTGATGATCGTTGCCGTCAAGGTCAGCGCATTGCCCTGGATAATGGGATTGACGCTGGTGATCAGGCTGGTCGTGGAACTTGCCGGGCGTATCATCACGGTGGCCGCCTGCGAAACGGCGGCACTGTTGTTTGCATCTCCGCTATAGCTCGCCGTCACCGTGTGGTTGCCGATGCTCAGCGCCGCTGTAGCCAAGACAAAGCTGCCATCCCCGGATATGGTGGCTGTGGCAATTGCCGAGCTGCCATCCAGTAAGGTGAGCGTGCCGGTGGGGGTTACGCCGGGTGTAGTGAGAGCTGCCGTAAACGCAGCACGTGTGCCGGCGTCGACCGCGCCAGCCGGTCCGCTGAGTGTCACCGTGGGTTGAGCCAACTGCACGGTTTGCTGCGCAATCGCAGAAATCGATGCGAGGTAGTTGCCATCGCCGCCGTAAGCCGCTGTGATCGAGTGCGTGCCGTGGCTGAGCGAGCTGGTCGAGAACACCGCGCTCCCAGTCAAACTCAGGGTAGCCGTGCCAATCACGGTCGCGCCGTCACGCAAGCTCACCGGCCCACTGGGTATCCCGGTAGCGCTGGTCACCGTCACGCTGAAGCCGGCCGGTTTGCCCGCCAGGGTAGTCGACGAGGTGGAGCTCAACGTGATCTGCGTGACCGTTTGTTGTACCGTAAGGCCGACCGCCGAGGAGTTGCTGGCCGCGTAGTTCGTGTTGCCGGCAAAGCTCGCCGTCAACGAATGCGAGCCGACCGAGAGAGCGCTGACTGGCAGGGTGGCTTGCCCGCCGGGGTTGATACTCACGACCCCGAGCACGCTCGATCCGTCCTTGAATGTTACGTTCCCGGTGAGCGCGCCATCGGCAACGGCTCCCGGCGCGAGCGACACGCTGGTGGTGAGATGCAGCGTCGCCCCGGCGTTGAGCACACTGGCATCGCTGCCTAGCGTGGTCACGGTCGCAATCTGTGCGATTGTCTCCGTCATCAGAGCCGAGGTACTGGCGCCATTATCGCTATCCCCGCTATAAACCGCGGTGATGCTGTGGCTGCCGGGCCCAAGCGTGCTTACGGTGATGGTGCTGCTGCCGGCAGAGAGCGGCTGCGCACTCAGGACCGTAATTCCATCTTTGAAGGTGACGGAACCGGTGAGCGCCGGCCCACCGTTATTCGTCACCGTCGCTGTAAACATAAGCGCGGTGCCCACGCTGGCATTACTGGCACTCAAAGCCAGCGCCGTTGCGGTAGTCGCTTCGTTGATTGTTTCGTTGACCGTGTTTGAACTGCCGTTGATGTTGGCACTGTCGCCTGCGTAATGCGCCGAGAGACTATGGTTGCCCACGCCAAATGCCTGTGTACTCCATTGCGCATTCCCGGCGCCGTTAAGAGCCACAGTCCCGACGGCTACAGCGCCGTCATAAAACACAATGGAACCGGTTGGGGTGCCGCTCTGGTCCACGGCCGTCAAGGTGAGCGTGACACTGCTGCTGACTACGGCCGGACTGGGCGCAACGCTCAGCACTAACGCCGGCTGCTGCTTGATCAGCTCGGTGTAGGCCGGCGACGCGCTGGGCGCGTCGTTCGCATCGCCCGAGTAGCTGGCGTTGAAGATGTGCGAGCCAAGGGCAAGGCCTGGGATCACGCAGTTTGCCGTTCCCCCACCGCTGAGCGTGACCGCAGCACACCAGGTGCTGCTGCCTTCCGAGAAGGTGATCGTTCCGACGCGGCTGCCATTGGCGCTGGTAACCGTCGCCGTGAGCGTGATTGCCTGCCCCACCACCCCCGGATTCTTGCTCGCGGAGAGAGCAGTCGAGGTCACATCAACACTCAGCACCGTGCCCGTCAAGCTATCCAGCGGCGTAACGTTGGGTGCGTTCGAGGGCCAGCTGATCGAGCCGGTGATGTTTGCGCCAACCATCGTCGGGGCAAACTCTATCCCCATGTTGCACGAGGTCGTCGGCGCCATCGCGGTTGGGCTGCAGGTGGTGGTCCCGGAATCTAGCGCAGCCTGCGTAAGCACCGGCGTGCTCAAGATAAGATTTGCGTTGCCCTCGTTCGCCAGGCTCTCGACCACCGGCGGAGAAACATTGCCAACCTTGATGGTGGCGTAGGTAAGACTCAGCAACGAGCCGGTAATCTCGCGCACCCGATTGTGAAACGTATCCGAAAGCCACAGGTTGCCATGCGCATCGAAGGCCAACGCATAGGGACCGTAGAGGCTGGCCAGGTTCGCCGGGCCGCCGTCCCCTGCAAACTGCTCGCTGGCAGTGCCGGCGAGCGTCTGAATCGTGCCCCCGGTCGCCGCCACAACACGCACGCGGTTGTTGCCCGCGTCGGCGACAAACAGATCGCCGGCAGGGTCGAAGGCTACGTCCGCCGGTCCATCCAGCTGTTCCTGGCTGGGGGTTCCGGCATTGCGTTGGCCGGTTCCCAATGCCGTTGCAATGACGCCGCTGGTATTGATGAGGCGAACCCGCTGATTTTCCAGGTCCGCGATGGCGATCGCGCCATCGGAACGCACTGCCACCCCGTAGGGGTCATTCAGTTGAGCCAGTGTGGCGTTGATGCCATCCCCGTTGTAACCGGCCGCCCCGGTTCCGGCGATCGTTTGTATCTGTTTCGAGGTAAGGTTGACCTCGCGAATCGCATGGTTGCCACTGTCAGTGATTAAGAGATCGCCGCCCGGCATCAGCGCAAGTCCGCGGGGCGCGGTCAGCAGGGCACTGGCGGCTGCGCTTCCGTCGCCCGCGTAGCCCATCGTGCCCATCTGGCCGGCATACGTAGTGATGAGTCCTGAGATCGCGTCGACCCGGCGAACTACATTGTTGCCCGTGTCCGCAATAAAAAGATTGCCCCCACCGTCGATCGCCAGGCCCGACGGGTTGCTCAGTTCCGCAGCCGTCGCCAGGCCGCCGTCCCCCGCGCCTCCCGGGCTGCCGTTGCCGGCAACCGTGGTGATATTGCCCGAGGTGGCGTCCACCCGGCGCACCCGATTATTACTCGAATCGCAAAGAAACAAATCTCCTGCCCCATCCACGGCCAGTCCGGTGGGCAGGAAGATAGGGGCATCAATCGCAGCAATGCCGTCGCGCAGATAAATCCAATCCCCGTCGCCGGCCACCGTATGGATCGTGCCCGGCGCCAACACTGGCAGACTTCCTTGTCCGATTCCGCTCAGCGGCGCGCCGGCCAGCAATTGGCCACCCGCAGTTGCTACAACAGCCCCTTGCCGTACGCCCGGATACTGAGGAGAAAACACCACGCTGACTGTGCATTGATCACCCGGGTTGAGAGTCATGTTGATAACGCAGGTAACGGATGTCACCGCAAAGTCCAGGTTCGGCGAACCCCCCGTGAGTGCTGCCAGCGAGGTGAGGGTACCGCTGCTCTGAGCCGTCAACGTAACGACGACCGGCGCGGAACTGCTGGCGACCGTCGTCATCCCCCCAAAGGTTGGGGGGGTGTTCTGCGCGGCGACGCTTGTCGCCAACGCCAGTACGCCGGTTAAGGCCAGCGGCCATCGCTTCTCTGCCATAAAAAGTTGCGCCCATTGCGTACCGTACGTTTAAGTGTCTTGGGCAACCTATCGGCAGAGGAGCGATGATGTTTGATGGCTCGAAAGCAGCACGCACAAGTAACCTCGAGCCATCCGCCTCGTGTACGGCATCTGCAATGCGCCATCCTGAGACCGCTGCGAAAGCCGCGCTCGTCAAAAATAAGTTGCAATACAGTCACGCCTGTGATGGGGTAATTTATCGTTCGTAATCTTTCAGTTGTTCAGAGGGTTTCCCTATTCCTTCGCCCAACCCACGGCCGCCCAGGCACGATTGCGCACCCAGCAGAAGGCGAAACGCCCTCTTCCTTCTGCTGGCCCTGAGCACAGCTCTGCCCGTCCTCTGCGCGACCGTTGACCTCTCCCAATACCAAAAGCAGGAGTGGCAAGTGGAAGACGGTTTGCCGCAAAGTGAGTTGCGTGCCATCACCCAGGTCCCCGGCGGCCGCCTGCTCATCGCAACCTACGGCGGCGTAGCCTCCTTCGATGGCCTCCGCTTTAGCCCCATCCGCGTCGATGCCAACGATCCGGCCGCCAGCGAAGCCGTCAACTCCCTACTGGTAAGCCGCAGCGGCGATCTCTGGATTGGCACAGACGATCGCGGAATCATCCGCCAAACCGCGGGCGCCGCCATCAACGTCAGCGAGAAGGCAGGCTTTTACGGCGAGCGCATTCGCGGCTTTTTCGAAGATGCCGCCGGCACCATCTGGGCGGCCACGCACGATGGCATCGAGCGCATCACCGTTCACGGCGCAACCCAAACCGTCGAGCTCCTCGATAAGCTGGGCCCGGTCTCTGGCGACATCACCACTCCGTTCGCCGAAGACGGCCACGGTGGCATCTTCATCCTCACTTCCAACGGACTCTTCCATCTCTCCGCCAGAGGCGAGCACAAGCATCTCCTCCAACACCACCAAACGCACCACATCATGACCGGTGATGCGGTAGGCATCTACTACGATCGCCGCGGCGTACTTTGGGTCGGCCTGCGTGATGGCCTTATCCGCATGACGCCCGCCGCAAAAGCATCCGGCAAGGCCGGTGAGGAGTATACGCAGCAAGTGGTGCCCGGCTTCCGTAAAGAGGTCACCGCGCTGGTCGGCGACTCCCAGGGCAACATGTGGGTTGGCACCTACAACGACGGTCTATGCCGGGTCACCGGCTCGAGCTTCTCCTGCTGGTCCACCAGCGACGGGCTGGCCGATAACAGCGTCCGCTCACTTTACGAAGACGATGAGAGCAACCTATGGGTCGGGCTCTCCACCGGTGGCCTCGCGCGCTGGCGCATCGCGACCCTGCTTCCTCTCCGCAAGGAACCCCGGGCCATGCGTGAAGTGCAATCCGCCGCTATCCTCACGGACCATAGGGGAGATTTATGGATTGGGACCTGGGGCAAAGGACTATTTCGGCTCCGCCAGGGTAGGGTTCAGCGCGAGCCTCTGCCCGGAGACTCCGCGTCCATTCGTACGCTCGCAGAAGATGCCGCCGGCAATGTCTGGATCGGTACCTGGTTCAACGGACTGTTTCGTTACGACGGAACCAGGTTTCGCCACTTCCTGCTCGGGCACGAAACGCTGACCGATGCCGAAAGTGCTCTGCTAAGTGACAGCCACGGTGGCTTATGGGTGGGTACCTACACCGGCCTGCTGCATTTCGCCGACGGCATCCCCGCAAAAAACAAAGGCATCCTCCTGCTGAAAGACAAACTGATCACCTGCCTGGCACAGAATGACGATGGAGCCATTCTCGTGGGCACCTCGGCAGGGCTCTATCGGGTGCTTGGCGACGGTGTCCGCAAGGTCGACGGAATCTCCCACCCTTATGTACTGTCCATCTCCATCGACCAGGGCCGCAACGTGTGGGTTGGCACCAAGGGAGGCGGCCTTGACCGCCTTAAAGGCGACC
Source organism: uncultured Acidobacteriaceae bacterium (assembly GCA_963834445.1). Lineage (GTDB taxonomy): Bacteria > Acidobacteriota > Terriglobia > Terriglobales > Acidobacteriaceae > PALSA-350. The sequence continues at coordinate 1,065,339 of CAWIBU010000003.1, read as the reverse complement.
GTGCTTTTCATCTTTCCACGCCCGACGGCATCGCAGACAACACCATCTTCTCCGTGCTCGATGACGGCAAGGGATCCTTGTGGATGGGCACCTCACGCGGCATTGTCCGCGTCCAGCGCCGCGAACTGGAAGAGCTTGCCGATCAAAAACGCAAGACCTTGGATTACGTCCGCTTGGGCAAGGCCGACGGCATGCCCAGCACCGAGTGCGTTGGTGTGGCCCAGCCCTCCGCGACGCGGATGAAGGATGGCACCCTGTGGTTCGCCACCGCCCGGGGCCTGGCCCACAGCGACCCTGCCGGCAAAGGTTTGCCGCCCGCTCCACCGGCCCGGCTGACAGGAGCTTTGTTGGACGATACCAGCGTGCAGGCAAGCAGCAAATTAGAGCTCGCACCCGGACTGGAAGACATTGTGTTTCAGTTCAATTCGCAGAACCTGGCCAATCCCGCGCAAATGGAGTTTCGCTACAAGCTCGATGGCTATGACCGTGACTGGACAGTGACCCAATACAGGGGAGCTCATTATCGCAAGCTTCCTCCCGGTCACTACCGGTTTCTGGTGGACGCGCGCAACGCCGGCTCCGCATGGAACGACCAGATCGTCAGCATCGCTGTTCATCAACAGCCCTACTTCTATCAGGCATGGTGGTTCTATGCATTGTTGTGCGTGCTGGCGGCGGCGGCTGCCATTCGCCTTTTCCGCTGGCGCCTAACGCGTGCCAAAGGCGAACTGGGGGTCGTGCTTGAAGAGCGTAATCGCATCGCGCGTGAGTGGCATGACACCTTGATGGCCGGCTTCGCCGCCATCTCCTGGCAAATGGAAACGACCGCGCGGCTGCTGGGTAGCGAGACCAGCCCTGCCGCCAAAGCCTGTGAGCTGGCCAGAAACATGGTGCGCCATTGTCAAACAGAAGCCCGCCGTATTCTCTGGGACCTGCGCGAGAACGAAGAAGCCACCGGCCCGCTTTCTAGCGCCTTGTCCAATGCCTTGACCCCTTTGAGCGCGAAAGAAGGGGTCGACATGCAGCTCCAGGTCGAAGGCCATGAAGTGGCGCTGGCTCCTGGCTGCGTTCATCATCTTGTTTGCATTGGGCAGGAGGCGGTGACCAATGCCTTGCGCCACGCGCTGCCCAATATCATCTCGGTCCATCTGCAATATCATGCGGACTGGTTGAGTCTATCGGTGAAAGACGATGGCAGAGGCTTTCGCGCGTCTGACACACTCGCGGCCATCCACGGCCATTTTGGCATTCCCGTCATGGAGGAACGTGCCCGCAAAATGGGTGGCAGCCTCCGGGTGGAGACATCGGCTGGCCATGGCACCGAGATCCTTGTCCAAGTGCCTTTTCTAATGCAAGTGCAGGGAGGATGATGCCCATGGCGATCCGGGTAATTCTGATAGAAGACCACTTTCTCGCGCGCATGGCCTTGCGTTCTGTCCTGAGCGGGCGCAGCGATATCGTGATCGTGGGTGAAGCCAGCGAAGGCGCCAGCGGCATCGAGCTTTACCAGCAGACCAGTCCAGATGTCACCGTGATGGATCTCCGCTTGCCGGGAGTGAATGGTTTCGATGCCATCGCAGCGATCCGCAAGCTCTCAAAGGCGGCCAAGATTGTCGTGCTCAGCAACTATGATGGTAGCGAAGACATTTATCGCGCCATTCGCAACGGCGCCATGGCTTATCTCACCAAGAACACCAGTGGAGAAGAATTGGTAGAGGCCATCGTCGCCGCGCATCGAGGCATGCGCTATTTGCCCCCAATCGCGCGCGACCGCTTGGCGGAGCGAACCTCGCTGGTAGAGCTGACTCCTCGCGAGCACGAGGTCCTTACCTACATCACCCGTGGCCAGAGCAACCGTGACATCGCCAACCAGTTGCGCATTGCCGAGAAAACCGTCCGCATCCATGTAAGCAGCGTCCTTGACAAGATGGGTGTCCGCGACCGCACCCAAGCCGCCATCTACGCCATCCAACGCGGCCTAGTCCACTGGGAATAGCTGTCCCTCGTGCTACGCATGACGGACCTGCTATCCGCCCATCCCACTATCAATTCTTGAAGGCCATCACAACCCTCTCCTTTGTCATCCCGACCGAAGCGTAGCGTAGCGGAGGGACCTGCGGTGCGCCTTCATCCCAAACAAAACCCCTACAAGTAAGCTCGCAGGTTTGCGGCTTCTACCGTCCCCCAAACAAATTTGTCATCCCGACCGGAGCGGTAGCGAAGTGGAGGGACCTGCTTGTCGCCCATCCCACGAGCAATTCTTGAGGGCAACCGCATCCCTCCCCTTTGTCATCCCGAGCGTAGCCGAGGGATCTGCGGTGCGCCTTCACCCCAAACAAAGCCCCTACAAGTGAGCTCGCAAACCGGGTTGTTCCGTGCCCAATCCATCGTGTAACCCTCAATGGTGTAGCCCCGGACTTCAGTCCGGGGGGAGCGGGTTTCAACCCGCTCCAACGCCCCGGTAAATAAAATTGGGGCTTTAGCCCTGGTGGAGCTAAATCCGTCGAAACCCTCCCCATCTAGGACATTTGTCCTATACCTAACCATGGCAACAGCCTAATGACAGCACCGTCGTCCGTGCGATACTTACTAATCCTTGTTTTCCAAGTCCTCCGGTGGGCCAGTTCCGTTGATACATTCGCAGCGCGCAAGCGCTGCACACAACATAAGTTTCCCCAATCTGAAGGGAGCTCAAGCATGAAACGTCTGTTCCTCCTCTGTATCGCCCTCCTACCAGCAGCCTTGACCCACGCGCAGGTCGCCAATAATACCTCCCTTGTGGGAACCGTGCTCGACTCGTCCGGCAGCGTCGTCGTGGGCGCTAAAGTAACAGCGGTGGAGCAATCGACCAAGGTCGCTTATCCCGGCACCACCAACGACCAGGGCTACTACTCCATCAAATTCATCGCGCCCGGCACCTACGACATTACCGTGGACCAGGCCGGCTTCACCAAGCTCACCAAGACGGGCACCATCGTGCCTATCGATCAGGCCATCCGTACCGACTTCACGCTTAAGGTAGGCGCCGAGGCCGATTCTGTAACCGTCTCTGCGTCCACGCCGCCGATCCCCACCGATGACGCAACCCTCGGCGAAACCTTCGATACCAAGGCCGTGCAGGATCTGCCGCTTATCGGGCACAACGCCCTCGAGATCGCGGCGACCGCATCCAACGTCACCATCGGACCATCCTCTGGTTACAACGGCGTGCCCCCGGGCGAAGACTTCATCGGCGCCGGGCAGCGCGAGATCCAGAGCAGCATGACCCTCGACGGCGTGTCCATCATGAATAACCTCATCACGCTGGCGCCCGCGCGCCCCAGCTCCGACATGATTTCTGAAGTCCAGATGCAAAGCGGAAACTACCCCGCGCAATACGGTTCCTACCTCGGGTTACACGTCAATCTGGTCAGCAAATCCGGCACCAACGATCTGCATGGCGCTGTCTACGACTACATCCAGAACACAGCGCTCAATGCGCATCAGTTCTTCGACGCACCCGGCAGTCCAAAACTGATTCAGCACTACAACCAATACGGATTCGATCTGGGTGGTCCCGTTTATTTCCCCAAACTCTACAACGGCCGCAACAAAACCTTCTTCTTTGCCTCGTATGAAAAGCTGAACCAGATCTCGCAGTCTACCGGCATTGCTTCCACCCTCACTGCGGCCGAGCGGGCGGGCGACTTCTCCGCCGTCGGCGTAACGATCACCGACCCGTCCACCGGCCAGCCCTATCCAAACAACATGATTCCCTCGTCCCAATTGAACACGCCCGATGGCCTGATCGCCCAGAAGCTGGAAGCCTATCTGCCTCCACCCAATCTGAGCGGCGTGCAAAACAATCTGCAAAACAGTTACCCGAACAACCTGGCCATCACCCAGACCCTCGATCGCGTCGATGAAAACGTCGGCGACAAAAATCGCCTCTTCTTCCGCTATCACTGGCAAGACATCAATGTGGTCGGCGGCGCGAACATTCCCACCAACGGCTCCTACGGACCGACCAACACCCGCAACTATGCGCTGGGTTACACCCGCATCCTCACCCCCAACCTGGTCAACGATTTCCGCATCGGCTTAAACACTGTCATCTCCAACAACCTTGATTACTTTGCCGTCTACGGGCCAAAAGGTGCTGGCACCGCCCTCGGCATCCCGGGCTTCAACTCCGATACCCTGTACGGCAACCCCGGCATTCCATCGATGTATATTGACGTGTTAGGCGGAAGCCCAACCCTGGGAAACACGGGCGCCAACTGGTACCAGGACGACCGCACCATCGATGGTTACGATGAATTGAGCTGGACGCACGGCCGCCACAACATCATGGCCGGCGCTGAGCTGCGCAAGCTGACCATCGGCCGCGAAGCCGCCAACGATGCCCGCGGTGTCTTTAACTTCAATGGAACCCCAGGCAGCGCAGATACCGGCTACACCAGTACTGGCTATGGCGCGGCCGACTTCGTCCTGGGTCTGGCACAATCGTCCACTACCCCGGTCTTCCCCACTAAGGGTTCGATCGGCGAATGGCGTGACGGCTTCTTCGTCCTCGACAACTGGCAGGTCATGCAAAAGCTAACGTTGAACTATGGCATCCGTTACGAACTGCCCACCGTGCCCTATAGTCTCAACGGCTACACCCGCATTTTGAACGCCACCGATACGGCACTGATCCCGGCCACCACCGCGACCACGCCAGCAACCTTCAAGCCGACACCGGGATTCAAGTTCATCGCTCCCACCCACAACGATTGGGCGCCCCGCCTCGGCCTTGCCTATCGCGCAACCAATACCACCGTCATCCGCGGCGGCTTTGGCATCTATTGGAACGCCAACCAGCTCAACACCTATACCCTCACCACGCAGAACTATCCCCTCTCTGCGTCCGTTGCCTACAACGGCCAGGCAGGCAGTCTGGTAACGTTCACCAACCCCACGCCGGGCGCCGGCGCAGGTTCTCCCATGGCGGGTATTCCCGGTACCTATGTCAATGCCGTCACCATGGGCCCTCACTTGCCCACCCAGGAGCTCTATCAATGGAACCTCTCCTGGGGACAGGAGTTGTGGAACGGCGCTGGCGCTGAGCTGCAGTACCTCGGGTCGCACGCCATCCATCTCGATCGCGACTTCTATAACAACTCTCCCCAACCCGGCGGACCGCAAGGAGACATCAACGGCCGCCGTCCCAACCAGCTCTTCGGCAGAATCCGCACCATCCAGAACGACGAGTACTCGCACTACAACGGCTTCACCGCCATCCTTCGCCAGCGCGCGGCGCACGGACTGTCGGGCCAGCTCAGTTACACCTGGTCCCACGATCTCGATATCTCCGATAACTCCAACAACGGCGGCACCACGATGGATCAATACAACATCAACCTTGATTACGCCAGCTCCAACTGGGATACGCGCAATCGCTTTGTCGGTGTGGCCACCTACGATCTGCCCAAGTTCGATGGTTCCGGTTTTCTCGAGAAGACAGCGTTGGGCGGCTGGCAGGTCAATACCATCGTTACCCTGCAAAGCGGATCGCCGTATAACATCTACCTGGATAACGATCAGGCCAACGTGAGCCAGCCCAACGGAAATGTGCAGCGGCCCAACTGGGTGCATATTCCGTCGGCCACCTGCAACACCAAGTTCTACATCAACAATCCCAGCGCCTCCTGCATTGACGGCTCTGCCTTTACCTATCCAGCACAGTTCACGTACGGCAACGAGAAACGCAATCCGCTCTACGGTCCGGGGCTGGCTCTTGTGAATGCGTCCATCTTCAAAGACTTCGGCATCTGGGAGCGGCTCAGGTTCCAATTCCGCGCCGAGGTCGGCAACCTCTTCAACCATCCCGCTCTAGCCAACCCCAACTCCGATATGCAGGGTGGTTGGTCGCCGAGTGACCCCACCACCTGGGGTGATTTTGGCACCGTCAACTCGGTAAGAACCGGCACCAGCTCGCGCGCGATCCAGCTTGCGGGCAAGATAGTGTTCTAACGCGCGTGCGATAAAGAGGACACCTCATCGTGCAATCACTTCGTAGGGGGCCCGCACGTTGGCTGTGCCTCTTGCTGTTACTTGTTCTTTCGCCTCCCTCCCTGCTCCTTGGTCAACAGACCTATGACCTGGTGCTGCGAGGGGGGCACGTCATCGACCCCAGAAACGGGATTGATGCCATCCGCGATGTGGCCATCAAAGATCACAAGATCGCCGCATTGGCCGAGCACATCCCGCCCGGCCCGGGCGTGAAGGTGGTCGATGTCTCCGGCCTCTATGTAACTCCTGGCCTGGTCGACATTCACGTTCACGTTTACGCGGGCACGGGTGAGCGCCACGCCTATGCCGGCGACCACAGTGTGTATCCCGATGGGTTCACCCTGCGCACGGGCGTGACAACTGCTGTCGATGCGGGCAGTTCGGGCTGGAGAAACTTCCCCGACTTTAAAGATCGGGTCATTGACCGTTCTATCACCCGCATCCTCGCCTTTCTCAATATTGTTGGCAACGGTATGCGGGCTGGCGGCTACGAGCAAAACCTCGCTGACATGGATGCGCAAGCGGCTGCCAAACAGGCGCTCAAATATCCGCAGGTGATCGTAGGCATCAAGACCGCTCACTACGACGGCCCGGAATGGACCCCGGTCGAGCATGCGGTGCAGGCGGGCACGCTCGCCAACATCCCGGTGATGGTCGACTTCGGAACCTTCCGGCCCCAGCGGCCTTACCAGGAACTGGTCACCAGCAAATTGCGCCCCGGTGACATCTCCACCCACATGTATCTCGATGATGTACCCATGCTGGATACAAATGGCAAGGTCGAGCCCTACTTGTTCGCTGCAAGAAAACGCGGGGTCATCTTTGACGTTGGCCACGGCGGTGGCAGCTTTCTCTTCCGCCAGGCCGCACCCGCTGTGCGGCAAGGCTTTGTGCCGGATTCGATCTCGACCGACCTGCATACCGACAGCATGAATGCCGGCATGAAAGACATGCTGAACGTGATGTCGAAGTTTCTCAACCTGGGCGTGCCACTTGCCGACGTCATTCGCATGTCAACCGCAAATCCAGCGCATGAGATCAAACACGACGAGCTCGGTAATCTCTCCATAGGTTCCGGCGCGGACGTAGCCGTCCTGTCTCTCGAACAAGGTCATTTCGGTTTTGTCGACACCTACGGCGCCCGCATGGAAGGCAAGCAAAAGCTCATCTGCCAGCTCACGATTCGCGATGGAAGGGTAGTCTGGGACCTGAATGGTCTCACCCGCGAAGACTGGACCCACCTTGGCCACTACCGCCAGCAGGGCAACCCAGTCTGGGACCACACCATCATCGATCCTTAACCAGCATCCGCTCTGCCGCCATCTCATCAGCAATTCTTAAGGGCGGCCGTTACCCCCCAAACAAATTTGTCATCCCGACCCCTCCAAACAAATTCGCCATCCCGTCCCCCAAACAAATTTGTCATCCCGACCGTAGCGGACCCGAATTCCTGTTTCGCTACGTCAGACAGATCCACGTGTGCGGCTTTCATTAAGCCGCATGAAGTTTGCCAGCGCCACCAGCCTCGACAGGAATTCGGGGGTAGCGAAGTGGAGGGATCTGCGGTGCGCCTTTCCCCAAACCAAGCCCCACGAGCAAATCCCGCCCCGTTCCTTACGACCCCACCAGCCTGCTATCAGCATTGGCGTTGCTTGGCAAGACACCAGGAGTGCATCAACGTTCGTAACCTTTGTCGAGATCTCTTCCCGGTGGTAGATTTTCTCCGTAGTGCAGACCTCGCAAAAAGCGTACTCATCTCGATGGATTCCCCCAATGCATGGCACGCCTTCAACGTCGACGACCGCGGAACCTATCCCAGGGTAAATTTGCCCGTCCAGGTGCGTGACGCGGAAGGCAAGTGGTTTGAAGGAGACTTCCTCAAGTTAGTCTCGCGCACAAGAGTGTCCCATGAACCTCCGATCGTCTCTTGGCGATACATCGACGTCGGACGCAAATCGCGCTCCGGCGGAAACAGTTGTTAAAAGCTGTCCGATCGCTACTTTCTCAGCTCATACCGCATCGCCACCGCCCCCGAGCCAAACTCCACCCGGCTCACCAGTCTCAAGTCGATCCGCTTCGCTAGCCCCGCGAACAACGTCGGCCCGTGGCCCGCAAATCTGGGGTGCACCACGATCTCGTACTCATCGATCAATCCCAGCTCCGTCAGCGCCAGCGGGAGCTTTACCCCGCCCACAAGCAGTCCCTTACCGGGCTCCCGCTTGAGCGCCTCAACCGCCGTACCTAAATCCCCGCGCACCAGTTCCGCGTTCCAATCCACCCGGTCCAGGGTGCTCGACACCACGTACTTCCTGGCCGCGTCGATGGTTCGGGCGAACGGTTCCATCCAAGCATGCCTCGTTCCCGCCGCCGGCGGCCGCCACGCCGCCTCCATCATTTCGTAAGTCACCCGGCCAAACATGAGAGCATCGGCTCGAACAAGATTCTCCGCCGCGTTACGATGTAAGTCTTCGTCCGGGATCATTTCACGATGATCGCAGCACCCGTCCAATGTCACATTGATGGAGTACCGAAGGGGTCGCATCCCGGAAGACTACCGCCGATGCGTTTGCTTGGCAACGTCAACCCGCTTCTGAAATTTCGTCATCAAGGATGCTTGAGAGCGCTCTCCTTGACACTTTCAGCTATTACAAGCACAATGTAGTTCTAATATGCTCGGTGAATTCGAATACATGTTGATTACCACCGCCGCCGCTCTGGCCGACAAGGCCTACGGCGCCGCCATCCGCGTCGAGATCGCGCGCACCACCGGGCGCAAGTGCTCCCTGGGCGCGCTTTACACCACCATCGACCGCCTCGAAACAAAAGGACTGCTCAAGACCTGGATGAGCGACGCCACGCCCGAGCGAGGCGGCCGCTCGAAGCGCATGGTGCAGGTTACGCCGGAAGGTGTGCGCGCAGCCAAAGCCTTCTACGAGGCAGTTGTCCGCGTCAGCCGCGGCGCTGCCTGGGCATTAGATAAACGAGGAGGCCTCTCGTGACCAACATCTGCTGGCGTTGCGCCGAGAGAACCGCCCGGCTGCTCGAGCACGACGAATGCGAGGCCGTGCTGGGAGACTTGCAGGAGACCGGCGAGAACAAGTGGAACGGACTCCTCGAAATAGCCGGCCTGGTCGTCCGGCGCCGCCTGGCCTTGTGGAAAGACTGGCGGCCATGGCTCGCCTCCTTCGGCCTGGCATTGCCCTGCAGCCTCCTGCTCATGGGCTTCTCGCTCACCGTCAGCCAAACGTATCAGCGGCTGATCGATGCGACGATATTTAATTCGAGCGGCCTGCGCTTGGGTCCCGGCTTTCTGTTGCTGCTTTGTAACCTTCTGCTCCTGATTGCATGGTCGTGGACCGGCGGTTACGTCATGGGCTCCTTGTCCCGGCGCACCATCAAAATAAGTGCGGCGCTCGCCTGCGCGCCCTGCGTCTTCTGTCTGGCCAGGTTTCGCATCGAATCGCTATCGCGTTTCTCCTTGCTGCTCTTCCTCGTGCCCGCCGTCTGGGGTGTCATGCGCGGCTTGCGCATCGCGCACATTAGGCTGGGCGCGGCGCTCGCGTTGGCAATCGCCATCACCCTCCTCACCCTGCCAACCTGGAACCGGCCCGGCGCGTGGATTCCTAATTGGGCTCTCAGTTGGCCCGCCTGGTACCTGGTGTTCACGGCCTACCGAAGGCCGCGTGAGAAAAGAGGCAATCCTTGCCCGGCCAGCTAGCCCTCTTCGTCAACGGCGAAAGCCACGCGGTATCCGCCGCGCCCGACACGCCCTTGTTATATGTGCTCCGCAACGAGCTGAAACTATCGGGTCCCCGAATGGGATGTGGCCTCGCGCAATGCGGCGCCTGCGCTGTTCTGCTCGATGGAGAAGAAGCCCGCTCCTGCATAACACCGCTATCTTCCGTCGCCGGCAGGCAGGTGATCACCATTGAAGGGCTCCCCGCACTCTGGGCCGCCGAAAAAGGTTTGCACCCGGCCGACGCGGCCACGCTCCACCCTGTCCAGCAAGCCTGGATCGACGAACAAGTGCCGCAGTGTGGTTACTGCCAGAGCGGCATGATGATCGCCGCCGTTGATCTGTTGAACAAGAATAAAAATCCCACCCTCACGCAAATCAAAGAAGCCTATACCAACAAGCCACCGTCGCCCCATCTTTGCCGCTGCGGCACCTATGCGGCCATCATCGATGCCGTCGACCGCGCAGCCCAGGCAATGAGAGCCTGACAGGAAATTTTCATGATCGTCGATGCTGAAGGTTCCGCTGCCCACACGTCCATGCCCGCCGTGACCCGTCGCGGCTTCGTCAAACTCGGCGGCGCCCTGATGGTCTCGTTCATCTGGAAAAAACCCTCTGCCAACGCCGCCCCTGCGGCTGCTCCTCCCGCTGGTCTCCTGCTCACGGCATGGCTCGAAATCCGCCACGACAACACCATCCTGGTGCGCACTGGCCGCACCGAAATCGGAACCGGCATGAGCGCCTTCTACGCCCAGGTGGTCGCTGAAGAATTGAACGTTGCCCCAGGGTCCATCACCCTTCTCATGGGCGATACTGATAAAACCCCGGACGGCGGCTATTCCGCCGGCTTTCTCTCCGGCGCCGCCAATCTCCGCAAAGTGAGCGCTTATGCCTGCCAGGCGCTGTTGGGGCTGGCCGCGCAGCAACTCCATCTCCCCATTTCCACCCTCACGATAGACGACGGCATTATTTCCGGCGGCGGCAAGCGCATCAGCTACGGCGAGCTCGTGCGCGAGCAACAGCTCGATCTAAAAATCCCCATCTCCGGTAAATCAGCCAGCGTGGATGCGTCCTCGGGCGACGTCGTAGGGCTCGATGGTTTTGTCGTGCTCGGCGATCCACCGCTCAAGCCAATGAGCCAGTACAAAGTCGTCGGCACCTCTCATCCCATGCCCGGCACTCCCGCTAAGGTCACCGGCAAAACGCAATGGACCTGCGACGTAAGCTTGCCGGCAATGTTGCACGCCCGCATGGTGCGCCCACCCACCGTGGGGGCAAAGTTGATCGCGGTTGGCGTGCTCGATAAAACCCGATTCCCGACCGCGCAAGTGGTCTGCAAAAATAACCTCGTCGCCGTGCTCTCGCCCAACGAATGGGAAGCGGTCTGCGCGCTACGCCCCGTCGCTGCCGGCACCCGTTGGACAGAATGGTCAGGCTTGCCGGCAAGCGATCAGCTCACCAGCACACTACGTGCGTTCAAGTGGGCCGCGCCCTCCGAACAAAAGGGAGATGCAGCCAAAGCCAACATAGCCTTCGCGCAAGCCGCCAAAACCCTAGCCGTAACCTATGAGCAGCCGTGCATCAAGCACGCGCCCATTGGCCCCTTTGTCGCGGTTGCCGATGTAAGAAGTGACCGCACGGTCACGGTGTGGACCCATTCCGCAAACTCGCAAGGCTTGCGTGCGCAGATAGCCCACACCCTCAGCGTACCAGTCGAAGGGGTCGTGGTCCGCTGGCTCGACCACGCCGGCCAATTCGGCCGCACGACCTTTGGCGGCGATGGTGCTGAAGGCGACGCCGTGATCCTTTCCCAGTTGACCGGCAAGCCAGTCCGCGTGCAATGGACCTTACAGGAGGACCTGGCATGGTCCACGCTATCACCGGGCTGGGTCGAAGATCTGAAAGCAGGCGTCGACGCCAACGGCCGTTTAACCGCCATACAAACTGCCTTCTACTCTCCCCAGGCCAACGATGCCCGCCTCCTCGGTGCGGTGCTTGCGGGCATGCCCTGCGTTCAACCCAGGCCCGGATATTGGATCGCCACCGAGTCCCCCTATGACAAGATTCCCGTTCATCGTGAGGAAGTCTACGGAATGCCCAACCTGGGCGCCGACGCGACTACGGTTGGGCTTCGCGGCAACATCATGCGCACGCCCGGCCAGCGACAGCAGAACTTTGCCCTCGAATCGCTGATCAATGAAGCCGCTTCCTCCGCGGGCAAAGATCCGATAGAGTTTCGTTTGCTGCACACAACCGACCAGCGTCTCATCGACCTTCTTCAGGCTACGGCAAAGGCCGCCGGATGGGTGCCGCGGCCCTCTCCTCATCCCGCCGCTGCCCGCACCGGCGCAACCGAAGTGACCGGCCGCGGTGTCGCGGTCATGGTCCGCGAAAACTCCTACTGGGTAGGGATCGCGGAAGTTGCCGTCATCCCGGATAAAGGTACAGTCACCGTCACTCATTTCACCTTCGGTCTTGAGTGCGGCAAGATCATCAACCCTCGTCAACTGAACCGCTGCATGAAGAGCGGAGTGGTGATGGGTATAAGCGAAGCCTTGAAGGAAGAGCTGACCTTCGACAAAGGCAAAGTGACCAGCACCGATTGGAACCGCTACAAGATCCTGACCATGACCGAGATGCCAGAAATCAAAACCGTCCAGCTTTCCCGTGACGATCAAGGATTCGGCAGTGGCTCAGAGGGGGCGAACGCCATCTGTACGCCCGCAATCACGGCTGCATTCTTCGATGCCACCGGCGTCTGGCCACGCCGCATTCCACTGACCCCCGCCTACGTGACCACGCTGTTAAAGGCTTAAGCCTGGCCCCAGCCTGGGCCCATAGCCGTCCAAATTAGCAATTTGCGATTCCTATCTCGGCCCCCCAAACAAATTTGTCATCCCGACCGAAGCGCAGCGAAGTGGAGGGACCTGCTGTGCGCCTACACCCCAAGCGAAGTACTCACCGTTGAGCCAAGCTCCCAACAAGGCATTCGGAAAGGCTCTGCGCACGGCTCCGCTCTTGGTTCGGGTGTAGGCGCACAGCAGGTCCCTCCACTTCGCTGCGCTTCGGTCGGGATGACAAATTTGTTGGGGGGTCGAGATAGGGATCGTAGATCGCTAATTTGGACAACACTGGCTGAAATTAGCCCAGCACGTCAGCGCTGGGTACGATAACACGGAAGACTTCAGTCCCGCAGGGACGGCTGATGCTTTTACCTTCTCCCCCAGGGTGGATACTCTTTGCAAAGTATCCTAAGATGGATCGCCGACAAAACTGGTCGCGCGCACTCGTCTTATCGGGAGGCCCGAAAATTAACCTCAAGCCACTCTTCCAACCGATGTCCGCCGTGATTCTGGGCTGCGCGCTGGCCGCCCTCGCCCAGGCGCCCGCCAAAGTGAATGACAGCTTTCGCCCCCGCGGAAGGCACCTGCTCTATGTCGCGCTCCCTGGTTCGCTCGAGCGCGCCGGCTGGTTGAACGGCGTGGGCATCGTGGTGCTTGATGTAAACGATAACTACCGCTTCGTGAAACGGATCCCAACCTGGGACTATGCTGCCAGCATGAGCCCCGAGCAGGTCTCCGGTGTCGCCGCCAGCCCGGTCACCAATTTGCTCTATGTCGCGGCCCGCGGCCGCTTGGCCGCCATCGATATGGGCACCGATAAGATGGTCTGGTCGGTAACACTCGATGGCAAATGCTGCGAGCGCCCGCAGGTTACTCCAGATGGAAAAATCGTAGTCGTGGGCGGCGACCTGCAGGACTACTGGTACGAAGTCGACGCCCTCACCGGCAAACTGATCGGCAAGCTCGAAGCCCCGGAAAGCCCAAACTCCCACAACCTGAATCTGAGCGCAGACGGCAAGACCGCCTTCATGTCGCCCAACAATAAGGTGATGACCATTTCTGACGTAGCCTCCCGCAAGGTCATCAAGACCATCCCCTTTCCCGACAATGTGCGCGTCTTTGTGCTGAACAAGGACGCAACCAGGGTCTATGCCAACAACAATAACTTCCTCGGCTTCCTGATAGCGGATGTGGCGGCCGGCAAGGTGATCAAGACGGTGGAAGTGACCAGTGTGGACTGGAAGTCGAAATGGAACACATCGCCCCGGCCGCACATTCCTCACGGCTGCCCCAGCCACGGCATCGCGTTGACTCCAGACGAAAAAGAGATCTGGTTAGCCGACGGCATCTTCAAGAAAATCCATATTTTCTCCAATACCGCCGACCCGAAAGAGATCGACACCATCGACACACCAGCAGGTACGTATTGGATCACCTTTGGACTCGATGGCAAGTATGCCTATGCTTCCTCCGGCGACATCATCGAGGTTGCGACCCATAAGATCGTCGGCCAGATGAAGGATGAGTACGGTCACACCATGTACAGCGAGAAGCTGCTGGATCTCACCTTCGACAACGGTCATGCGCAGCGCGTCTCGAATCAGTTTGCCAACGGCTTCGGCGACTACAAGACAGCCGAGGATCTGGGGGTCGGTCCGCACGTAACGCCGATGCCGGGTAGCGCTCCCATTACCTTGACGGGCGTAACGACGCAGTAGCTACCGAAGCAGGTCTTCCTGTGAAAACACTTTTGTCGATCTGCGTGGGCCTGTTGTTCGAGGTAACGGTGTTCGCCGCATCTACGTCTCCCGCCCCTGACCTGGCGCGTGAAACCAAATCGTTGAACGCAGTGTGTGCCCATTGCCACACCCTGCAAATCGTGATGGACACGCCCATGGGTTTCGAGGAGTGGCACGACACCGTACAGAAGATGGTCGATCAAGGCGCCAGCGGCACAGACGAGCAGTTTGATGACGTGATGGACTATCTTCATCGCACCATGACCACCATCAATGTCAACGCAGCCGATGCGGATGAACTGGAGATTGTTTTAGGCGTGCCGAAGACTGTGGCAGAAGCAATCGTTGCACGGCGGCCGACGCAGAAGTTTGCTGACCTGGCTGATCTAAAATCTGTATCCGGCATCGATGCCGCCGTTGTCGATGCCAAAGCCAGGCTGATCTTCTTCAAATGAACACCGGGGAAAGCACATGAGTGACGGACGCGAAGAGCGCGAAGAACGTGAGAAGCGCAGGCAGCAGGAAGAGCGCAAACACCTCGAAGATCAGCTAGACAGGGAATACCCGGAATGGGAACAGGAGCGTAATGATTCCTAGTGGTTCCGCTTTCGATCGTCGGCAATTTCTCGGCGCCCTTTCGCTAGGTGCGGCCGCATTGGCAATTCCCCCTTTTGTCAACGCGCAGGTGGGCAAGAAGCGCCTGGCGGGTGTGTTCCCCATCGCCTTCACGCCGGTGAACGCGAGCAATCAACTCGATTACGACGGGCTGGCCGCCCAGGTCCAGTTCTGCAGGCGGGGTGGCGTGCACGGCCTCGCCTGGCCACAGATCGCCAGTGGCTGGACGACGCTGACCGAAGACGAAAGACTACGTGGCGCGGAAGCCATCCTCTCCGCAGCGCACGGCGGCCAGACAGCGATTGTCATCGGTGTGCAGAGCCGCACCGCAGATCTCCATGAGACCGAGCGCTATGCGCAACAAGCCGAGAAGCTGGGTGCGGACGCCATTATCTGCATCCCCCCGCCGGGCGTGACCGCTGCCCCCGAACTACTCACCTACTATCAGCGTGTTGGCAAGATGACGTCGCTGCCCTTGTTCGCGCAGACGGGAGGCGACTTCAGCGTCGATCTGATCGTCGAGATGTTCCACAGCATCCCGACCTTTCGTTACGTGAAGGATGAAGCAGGTGAGCCGCTGGAGCGGGTGACGGAAATTCGCAAGCGCACCAACAACCAGCTCAACTGCTTTTCGGGCAAGGGAGTAGCCACCATGATCACCGAGATGGAGCGGGGCTTCGTTGGCCACTGCCCGTTTGTGAGTCTTGCCGATCTTTATGCTTCCGCTTATGACTCGTTTCACGCCGGCAAGCTACGAGACGCCTTTGATCAGTTTGGCCGCGTCGAGGCGGCCAGCTCCATGTTCGCGCAGAACGATGTGGACGTCCTGATCGCGCGGGGCGTCTTTCGCCCCGGCACCACGACGCGAGTGGCTCCGCCGGCGCCCGGTGCCGTGGCCCGCCACGGTCAATCCATGACGCCCGGCCAAATCCGCCAGCACCTGGATACCTACCTGAGGCCCTATTTGCGTGCATGACCGGAACTGTGAGCCTTCAGTTGCTCTCTAAGTCTGTTCCCCCTGAACAAACTTGTCATCCCGCCTGTCGCCCCTGACAAACTTGTCATCCGCCTGTCCGTCCCCTGACAAATTTGTCATCCCGCCTGTCGGCCCCAAGCAAACCTGTCATCCCGCCTGTCATCCCCAAGCAAACTTGTCATCCCGAGAAGCCGATTTGCCTGGCGGCACGTTAAGAGAGGAATGAACGAGCTGAGCGCTTGTTTTTTTATTCCCTCCCCCCAACAAATTTGTCATCCCGACCGTAGCGTACCCGAATTCCTGTTTCGCTACGTCAGACAGATCCGCGTGTGCGGCTTTCATTAAGGAAAGCCGCATGAAGTTTGCCAGCGCCACCAGCCTCGACAGGAATTCGGGGGAGCGAAGTGGAGGGATCTGCTGTGCGCCTTTCCCTCAAACCAAGGCCCTACGAGTGAGCTCACAAATCCAGCCCCATCCATTTTGTTCATTGGGAGCGAAGCCGAGGGATCTGCTGTGCGCCTTTCCCCCAAACCAAGGCCCTCCAAGTGAGCTCGCAGTCTTTTAACTTGGTTGCTGGGCGCGATAGAGTTAGATCATGTTGACATCGATTGCAGGGCGCTCAGTGATCGTGACTGGGGCGAGTAAGGGCATTGGCAAGGGCATTGCGCGTCTCTTCGCCAGCAAAGGGGCACGCGTGCTCATCGCATCGAGAGACCTTGCCCAGGCGGAAGCCACGGCCGCACAAATGCGTGCGGACGGCGCCAGCGTTACCGCCGTGGCCGCGGATGTTTCCAAACCCGAAGACAATGCCCGCATAGCGCAGACCGCGATCGAACGGCACGGCGGCATCGACATTCTCTGTTGCAATGCCGGCATTTATCCATCCGCAACCCTCTTCGATCTAACCGAGGCAGAATGGGACCAGGTCATGGACGTGAACCTGAAGGGCACCTTCCTTTCCGTGCAGGCTTGCCTGCCGGCGTTGAAAGCGCGGGGCAAAGGGCGCATTGTGGTCACGTCTTCGATCACCGGTCCGATCACCGGCAACGCAGGCTGGAGCCATTACGCCGCCAGCAAAGCCGGGCAGCTCGGTTTCATCCGCACCGCCGCGATTGAGCTCGCACCGCATCGCATCACCATCAACGCCGTGCTTCCCGGCAACATTCTTACCGAGGGCTTGGTGGGGTTAGGCCCGGAATACATCGCGCAAATGACCTCAGCCATTCCCGCGCGCAGGCTCGGCTCAGTCGAAGATGTGGCCTACGCGGCGCTCTTCTTAGCCAGCGACGAAGCCGGCTACATTACTGGGCAAACGATTGTGATCGATGGCGGGCAAGTGCTGCCTGAATCCCAATCGGCGCTGGCCGAGCTGTATTAGAGCTGCGCGTATTCCTTTTTCGCTTCCGCAATCACAGGCAAATCGGCGTCCGCATTCTTCCACTCGTTGAAGAACACGTCGTACGCCTTCTTCGCCTCTGCTTTGTCGCCGGCCATCGCGTAGGCGCGGCCCATCCCAAGATAAGACAAGGCGTAGGGGCTACTAACGTAATACGCGAGGCCCTTGAGACGCGTGGCATTGCGGAAGGACGCGATCGCATTGCGAGGGTCTTTCAGCTGCAGGTACGCCAGACCGCGCACGTAGGGTGCAAAGGAAGCATCATCGTGGGCGTGCGCCCGTTCCAGCAATAGGATGGCTCGCTGCGCATCCCCCGCCTTGAGCGCCAGCCAGCCTCGTGCGAGGGGGACGGTCAGCTCCTGCACCAGCGTGTCTTGTGGGTAATGCTTCTCCAGGGCAGACAGCATCTCGTTGGCGTGCTTGGCCTGGTTGCAGGCAGCCAGCGCATTCGCTGCAATCACCAGCGTGACCTTACCTTTGTCCAATTTCAGAGCGTCTTTAACCGCCTGGTCGGGGTCGAAGCAGCGATCGACCATCCAACCGGCGCTGGCGGCGCCGATAAGAAAGCTGGCCTCTGCGTCCTGCGTCTTAACGCTCGCTGCCTGATCGGCCCCGCGCAGAAAAGTGGTCCGTGCCAGCTGAATCTGGCCGAGCTGTGGCAGCATATTGGCCACAGTGGCGGTCATGGAGTACTGGTCGGGACATCCGGCGGTATCCGCAACCAATTTCTGCACGCTGTTCCAGTCCGACTGGCTGGCGTAAAACTGGCCTTCTACCGCCTTCAGAGACGTCCCGTTCAAGCCAATACGCTGCGCTTCCGCGATATGCATCCTCGCTTCGTCTGCTTCATCGAGGATGCTCGCAGCGGTAATAGCGTTCTCCAGGGCATAGGCCTCATCCGGCTGCAGCGCCAGGGCCTTGCGATTGGTAGCGTCACTCTTCTCAATATCGCCATTCTGCAGGTAAAAGGAGCCAAGGTTGATGAAGTTATCGACCTGCAGCGGGTACTCCTGCGTAGCCACCTGGAGCGTCTCAATGCTCTTATTCAAATCGCCCACGACGGTGGAGTAATAGTGGCCGGCGATGTAGAGCTTTTCGCGTTCGCTCACATTGCCGCTGAGCTGATAGGCGCGGGTAAAGTAATCGCTCGCCTCGCTCACCGCGCCCGTGTTCAAGCGGAGTACTCCGCGGCGGGCCCATGCCATGGCCAGCCGCGGGTCCAGTTCCAGTGCCCGCTTGTAGTGATCCTCTGCTTCCGGAATGTCGTTGCCCCTTTGATGAGCCGCGTCACCCAGGGCATAGGCGCGAAAGGCTTCGAGCGACGGTGTGGTCGCCTGGCCGAATGGCGCATTCAGTCGCTGAATGCTGGCCAGGCTCTCTCCCAGCTTCCCGCGCATGCCCGTCGCGACCTTGTTGAGCGCGTCGAGCACGTGCTCCTTGTCGGGCGCGGTCGCTTCTTCGCTGGCGATATCGTCGCCGCTTGCAGTGTTCTGCGCGTCCAGGGTCACAACATAGGCCTTGCCCAGCGGCGCGATGGTTCCGGTAAGGATAGCCTTCACCCCTTCCCGCTCACCGATCTCGCGGGCGATCTGCGGGGTGATGGTCTCATCCTGCTTGCGGCCAAGGTATTGCAGACTCTGGCGCAGATGCTGCTGACTGATGATGTCGAGCACCGGAGACTGGCCCAGTTGCACGCGCAGTGCCTGGTCGAGCGTGGTGTCAAACACTGGGTCGCCCGTCTTATTGATGAAGTCGGCGACGATGATGCCATCCTTCGCCGCCGCAGGCTTTACCGGCTGCGCTTCCGGAAGCGCAGCCGAGGTTGGGCCCGCGGGCTCGGTGTTCGTGCCCGCGTGATGGCGAAAGCGATAAACCCCGGCCGCACCCGCCAACAGGATCAGGATGCCGATGGCCAGCATGCGGGTCCGCGGGCGCCGGTCTTCACCGGGTGCGGTCGAAGGTGGCGCTACCGGGATAGCCGAGGGGCGCACGGGCCCTGACGATTGCGCGGCCGCTGCGGCCACGCCTTCGAGGTCGGCGAGCAGCTCCTCTGCGCTGCCGTAACGCTGATCGCGGTCCTTGGCCAGCAGCTTCGCGACAATAGGATCGAGCGCGGCGGGCATGGCCGGATTGAGGCTGGTGACCGAGGGCGGTTCTTTCATCAGCAGCGCGGCAAATACCTCGGCCGTGCTGCGGCCGCCAAACGGAGCCTGGCGGGTCGCCATCTCGAACAGCACGCTGCCCAGGCTGAAGAGATCGGTGCGGGCATCGAGCGGGTCGCCCTTGGCCTGCTCCGGCGACATGTAGGCCGCGGTGCCGACCGTTGAGCCGGGGGTGGTCAGATCCATGGTCCCGGTGGCGGCGGCAGTTTCGGTACCCGCATTAAAGTAGCGGGAATCTGGCGAAGCTTCCAGGCCCTGCTTCTTGGCCAGGCCAAAATCGAGAATCTTAAGCTGCTTGCGGTCGCGGCCGCTCTCGACAATGAAGAGGTTGGCCGGCTTGATGTCGCGGTGCACGATGCCCTTGGCATGCGCGGCAGCCAGCGCGCTCGTTGCCTGCTGGCCCAGAGCCAGTAGTTCAGCAGCCGATAGGGTGTGGCGGGTCAGATATTGCTTGAGTGTCTCGCCACGCAGCAACTCCATCACCAGGTAGGGTTGCCCATCCTGCTCGCCAACATCGTGAATGGCGCAGATATTGGGGTGGTTCAGGGTGGCGGCGGCACGCGCCTCGCGCAAGAACCGTTCGTGGGAAAGGTGAACCCGCGAGTGCGGTGTGCCCGGAGCGGGGCTACCGGCGCCTTGCTCCGCCGCAAGAAAGCTGTCAGAGATGAGCTTGAGCGCAACTTCCCGCTCGAGCCGCGTATCCAGTGCACGGTAAACATCGCCCATGCCGCCGGCGCCGATCTGTTCGATGACTCGATAGGGCCCAAAGACAGTTCCGGCAGCGATCATTTACCGTTCCAAAACTTATGGAGTCACGCCCACTTAAGCAGGCGCTGCATGCATACATGAGGCGATGCTTGAGTGTACACGGCGAAGAATCCTCAAGCGAAGATGACAGAGGTGGCGCCCTGACTCTTGCGCGCGGGCGTCACTACATCCTGCTCGAGCGCGGTCCACTCTCGTCCAACTGACTCCGCGACTAAATAGTCCCGGAGGGACGGCTGAAGGGGAAAGGACGTAGTCCTGTGTGCCCTCAGCCAATCTCTACAGGCTATATGAGCCGGATACAACCCTACAGGTACCAGGGGATGTTGACCACCACGATGCGCTGGTTACCCTTCACCAGCAACAGGATCTTCAGCAACTGCACGCGCTGATTGTGCAGCAGGTTTTCCCACCAGTGCCGCACCACCAACTCCGGCAGCAGCACCGCGACTTTGCGGCCCGGGTTTTCCGCTTCGAGATGCAGAATGTAGTCCATCAGCGGGGAGATGATGAAGCGAAAAGTCGAGGGAATCGTCACCAGCTCAGGATCGGTGAAGCCTTGCTCGCGAATGGGCGCAAGTATTTTGTCGTTCCAATCCTCGTCGATGCCGTGGGCCTCATCCTCTGAGTGAACGTGCACCACCTTGATTTCCTTGGAGAGCAGCAGGCCGAACCGCAACGCCTTTTCTGATATCCGGTTCCAGCCCGCCATAGGAATCACCACCAGGGGTGACTCCAGATTGGCCAGGTTGAGGCGGTCCATGTCCTGCACCTCACCCCTTACGCGGGTATAGTGCTTTTTCACCGAATACATCAACACAATCAGCGTCGGAACTAACAAAGCCGTAACCCATGCGCCCGCGCGGAACTTCGAGGCTAAGACCACAATCGTCGTGAGCCCTGTGGCCACCGCCCCCGTGCCATTGACCAGCATGTGCCAGGCGCGTCCCTTGTGGTCTCCTTCCTGCTTCTTCCAGTGCACGACCATACCCGCTTGTGAGAGCGTGAAGGCCAGAAAAGCTCCGATTGCGTACAACGGAATCAACCGGTCCGTAACTCCCTTGAACAGAATCAGGATGACTGCGGTCAGGCCGGTGAGCGCGTAGATTCCGTGGGAGAAGAGCAGACGCCGGCCGCGCAGCACGAAAACGTGGGGCAGGTAGTCGTGTAGGGCGATCGCGCGCGTCAGGCGCGGAAAATCGGCAAACGCGGTGTTGGCGCTCAGCGCCAGCGCCAGCAAGACGCTCCCCATGGTCACAAAGTAGAACCATCCGCGGCCGAAAACAGCGGTCACCAGCAGGCTAAGCAGACTTTGATAGCCGGTGGCGTCCGGATCCATGGCCATGATCTGGTAGTGCTTGGTGAGCCAGGCGGTTCCATACAGCAGCACGATCAAGATGGCGATGATGACGGTGAGCGCGTACTGGGCGTTCTTGGCGCGCGGCTCGCGAAAGGCCATCACTCCATTGGAAACGGCTTCGACGCCTGTCATGGCGGCGCAACCGCTGGAGAACGCCTTCATCAGCATCCACAAGCCCAGGAACTGCACCGTCTGCGGCAGCGCGGGTGGCAGTGTCGTCACCGGCTGGGGATGGCCGCCGGCGGCCAACGTCTTGTACACCCCGACCGCGATCAGTGTCAGTAGCGTGCCGATAAAGAGAAAGGTCGGCACGATGAATGCGGTGCCGGTGTCTTTCACGCCGCGCAGGTTCACCACCGCCAAAATCGCGAGGATGAACAGACACAAGGACAGCGTGTGCGGCTGGAACTTTGGCAATGCCGACGTCAGCGCCGTGACTCCGGCCGAGATGCCTACGGCCGCCGTGAGAATATAATCGATCATCAGCGCCGCTGCGGCCAGCAGCCCTGCACGTTCGCCCAGGTTCTCAGTGGCGACCGTGTAGCTCCCGCCGCCATTCGGATAGGCTGCAATGGTTTGCCGATAGCTGAAATAGACGATCACCAACAGAGTCAGAATGGCGGTGATGATCGGCAAAAGGTACTGCGTGCCGAGCGCCCCCAGCGGAATCAAAAGCGCGAGTGCGGCCTCCGGCCCGTACGCCGCACTGGTTAGAGCATCCAGTCCGAAAATGGGGATTCCACCGGCTACTCCAATTTGTTCGGCGCGCTCTTCGCTGGTCGCCAGCGGTTTACCAAAAATCTTGTCCTGAATCGCCATGTCGTTGTAGATATTACACGTGTCAAGTGTTCTTTCCGTCAGCCGGGCGCAGCTTTGCTGTAACAATGTGGTTCGGCGGGCCGCTGTTGATCGGGCCAAAATCGCACCGAAGGAGGCTTTGTGCAGCGTCGGCAATTTCTTCAAGTCGCAACAGCAGCTTTGGCGGGCGGCGGCCGCGCGCAGGCACTGAACTTACCAGCTGAGCCGGTGGTCATTGAGCGCCCCACCGTAGATCAGCCTCACCGCGGTAAGGTGCTGGCGCTGATCGCTCCTCATTTAGATGACGGCCCAATTTTTGCAGGTGGCACACTGGCCAAACTACTCAGCGAGGGCTACACCGGCTACTTCATTCGCACCAGCAACGACGAGAAAGATTCGTACCATCTCACGCTCGGGGAAACCGTGCTGGCCAACGAGCGGGATACGGCACGGCTGGTGAAGACTCTGGGCCTGAAGAAGTCCTACGACCTGGGCTATCGCAATCATCGCCTCGACGATGTATCGAAAACCGAACTGCGCGGACGCCTGATCTTTCTGTTTCGCCTGCTCAAGGTGGACACGGTGTTTAGTTACGATCCGTGGGGTCATTACGAAGAGAATCCAGACCACTACGTGACGGCGCAGGCCGTCGAGGCAGCTTGCTGGATGTCGAGCGGCCTGCTTGATTTTCCCGAGCAGTTCGACGCGGGGCTGCAGCCGCACGCGGTCTCAGAAAAGTATTACTTCGCGCGCGGACCGCAGCAGGTCAACCGAGTGGTGGACATCGAGAAGTTTCTTCCCCGTAAGATCGCCGCGATTGAATCGTGCGAGACCATGATCGTGCACATGGTGAAGGACCTCAACGATAGTTTGGCGGAGAAAGGTTTGCGGGTCTCCGCCTTAAGCGGAACTCCGGCCGCAACCAACAGCGAGTTCATTCAGGCTGCGTTTGTCAGCCGCGACCACGCCATCGGCGCGAAGTACGCGCTGCAGTATGCGGAGGAGTTTCACTACATCGGCCCGGATCATTCGCTGGACGAATACATTGCGAAGAATGCAAAGCGCATCTAGCTGAGTGCGTTACGTATGGAGTCGTTTATCGCGTGTCTTGGTTTTGTGTATCAGGGCACGACTTGAGGCGGTCCGTTCAAGTCCGAAAGAATGTGGGGCTTCCTCGCCGCAGCGAGCATCAGCCCCTGCGAGAGCGAATCCAGCCGCATTCCTTGTCAGACTATCTCGGCCGGGCGGCCTTCACAGGCCGCGGAAGAAACCCCGTTTTGTATCAGGGCACGACTTTTAGTCGGGCCGTAAATGGTTGAAAATGCCTTGGGCTTTAGCCCCTGAGGTACGTCTTTCCTGCCTGGGCCTGGGTTTTTCCGCAGCCTGTTCAGCCCGTCCCTCAAGCGCTTGCTCTTTAGGGCCGTCCCCCAAACAAATTTGTCATCCCGACCGAAGCGTACCCGAATTCCTGTTTCGCTGCGTCAGACAGATCCGCGGTCGGAGATCGACGAATCGCCGGGCGCTCCACCTGGTAGGGGTTGCCATGAAGAGATTGACAGGTGTCGTCAAGCAGTTCTCGTGCAGGTTCATGGCATTTACGCGACTTGGGGAGTGGCAGGCTTCCATCGATGCCAATGTCGCCTCCGCCGCCTCTGCAAGTATGCGTAGACCAGGTAGTCGCTGGCATGCAGCTCGTCGGCTGGCTGCCCCGCATTGCGTCTATCGCCCTAACACCAAAGCGGGCGAGGTCTACCTGAAGCTAACCGTCATCGACGACGTCCTCATTGTGTCGTTCAAGGAGTTATGAGATGAAATGTTCGATTTGTGCCCAGGTGGAATTGGTCCACGACACGCGCGACATTGCTTACACCTACAAAGGCGAGAACACGCTCCTTCCGGCAGTGACCGGCGATTTCTGTCCGGCCTGCGGCGAGGCTATTCTCGATGCGGCGGAGTCGGTGCGTACCAGTGCTCTGATGCTGGAGTTCAATAAGCAGGTCAACGCATCGATTGTCGACCCCGAATTCATCACCAACGTGCGCAAGAAACTTGCGCTCGATCAGCGCGAAGCCGGTGAGATCTTCGGGGGTGGCGTCAACACCTTTTCTCGTTACGAGAACGGGAAAACCAAACCGCCACTGGCACTGGTGAAGCTGCTCAAGGTGCTGGAGCGCCACCCCGACCTGCTCGCGGAAATCAGAACAGAGTCCACGACCTAAAATTGACGGACCAAATGAGTGACCAAGACCAAATGAGTGACCAAATGAGTGACCAGACGGAATAATCACCCAAATTTCCCCGCAGGTCTTCAGCTCGGGGAAACCCGGGGACGGTCAACACGTTCACACATGGATTGCACGTATTGTTGGTTGGCCTCCGGCCAGGGGACGGACTGGGAGTTCATCGAATTTATGCGTCAGACGGGACTGGTACTTTTAGGAAACAGCTTTCGAAAAGTACCAGTCCCGTCTGACGCATAAATTCCCGTACGACCTCTCCCGGCATCGTTTCTTCCAATGCATCCGCAATCTTGCTGACGTGGGGCTTTATCACATTCCAGTTTGTGGCCGAAAGGATCAGGATCGCAAAAGGCCGGCGACTCAGCTGGCCCTCTGCTTCCATCTTCTTGTCATTTGTAACGAAGGCATCGAACTGGGCGCGCTCGAGGAAGGCAAGCAATTGCCCGTTCTTTGCGCTCTTCAACCCTAACTGGCGAACACTCTGAACATCGTGACCAGGCAGATGTTCGATAAGTCCTTCGGGCACACCTTCGTCGAGCGCGATCTTCAAGGGATAAGCAGGTGTTCGTGGGCAGCGTCGAACGCCAGAACCATGCGGAGCGCATCCGCACCGGGAATGGCGGGATGGTCCCTGACGGTTTGTTCGATAGCCAGATCTTCCGACAGGCCATTCAGTTCCTGATAAGCCAGCACACTCTCAATCGCGCCCTCGACAGGCATACGTGTTCCGGCGAACACGGGCTCTCCATGTCTTACTTCGGGGTCAACGCTTACAAGCCGACAAGCTTTCCAGATTGGGGCGTCCATGGTCTCGATTGTACTCCGCCTGCTGCTGCGTTCAAGGCCGATGAACCCCGTCCCATAAACCCTTGAATTTAAGTTAGTGACCTGACGGAACTGACCCCATCCGATTCCGCATCCTCGACGCGGTCAAGGACCCGGAAGAACGCTTATAGAAACTCAGGACAGACGAACATGACCCTAAAGGAAAAAGCGCGAGAGTAAATGCCAAGGAAGCGCATTCTTTAGGGTCATTTTCGTCTGTCCTACTCTCCTCGGCCTTCCTCAGCGCAGTGGAGCATGCCCATTCCATCGGAGGCACTGCGTAGCCATTCTTCCTACACAGGACAACGCTAGCGGGACATTCATTGTGGCGATGTCAGCTGTTTGGGCAGCGGTAACAACGAGCGGCTCCCGCCTTCACCACTAACAACACGTATCGTGTCGCCGAATCACCCCCCCCCATGGGATCTGATTTCGGAGGACAACGCGCCGCGGCCCTGTACAGCCTGATCGGCACGGCAAAACTCAATGAAGCTGACCCAGCGCTCTACCTCCGTACTGTGCTGGAGAAGCTCCCCGAGCACCCCATCAATGAGATCCAGCAGTTGCTACCCTGGAATCTAGCTCCCTCACTTCAGAACGATCCTTCAAATGCAGCATGAAGTACATCCAACAAGTGTCCACTAAAAATAAGTGGACACTTGAAACACTATCACTACCTCCTCAAGTGGCGAGTCTCGTACGCTTACGTTCTAAAATCAACCGAGATGGTGACAGACATAGTTTTTGCCGCCAACCGTAGCAGAGCGAGTGGCCCATAGAAGCGAGGCCGACTGATTCAAAATCGGCAATGGCCAAATTTTGGACTGTGTTTCGTGTCCAAAGAGGCAATTTAATCGATGGCTAAACTCACCGTGCAGGAGCAGCAGGAGATAATCCGTCTTGTGGAAGCTGGCAAACCGCCTCTCGAAAAGTATCGATTTCTACTTTCCGACGATAAGCGCGAGACGAAATGGATATGCTGTAAACAAAATAACCTCATCGTTACATCGTGTGCGGATCATGCTCGCACTGTCCGCAAGGCTGGCTGGGGCTGATCGAGGTCCTCAAACCTGAGATCGCGGGTTTCCCGGATACGTCGCAGTGCGAGCATGGCAACGCCACAGTAAATGCCGTATGCGATTGGGACGTAATACCACTTCTGAAACACATCGTGGCCGATAAATCCCGCCAACAGAGATGGAGCGACCATACCACCCATGATGCCGGCCAAGCTGTACGAGATACCGGTTCCAGAATATCGGAACTTAGTAGGGAAGCTCTCACAGGCCAAGATCGGCGCGAGCCCAAGCAGTATCCCTACTCCGAAGAAATTAACAAGAATCTCCAACAGGGTCACCAGCCCAATACGCCTGCTCAAAACCGCCAACGCAAGAGGATAAGAGAGCAGCGTTGTCAGCCCTATAGCGATGTACGCGATGACTCTTCGTTTGCAGAAGTCAGCAATGGGACCGCTGGCAAGTACGCCTAGAAGACTTCCGGCCTTACCGAAAATCAAGATAGTGGCAATAGTGGCCAATGGAATACCCGCAAAACGCATGAAGGACACGAAATAGGTTCCTGCCACAAATCCGTCCATCGACAGGAAAGCAACCACCAGAGCCACAAGAATCACTGTGCTAAGGTGGTGTTTTAGAACGCCTAAAGACGGAAGCGCAGCGAGCTTATCAGCTTTTTTGAGCTGCTCGAACAGGGGACTGTCCGTAAGCTTATAGCGCGTCAGCAGAGCCGGAATCACGATCACGACAGAGAGCAGCATTGCCACTCGCCAGCCGCTTGTCGTGAAGGTTTTGCTCATGACCAGCATGATAGCGCTTGCGCTCATCGCGCCTAAAGGAACACCCAGGTTCGCTAGCGACATCCAAAACGCCCTTCGGTTTCGCCGCGCAGCAAATTCGCCAAGCAAGGAAGAAGCGCCTCCAAACTCACCCCCGAGCCCAACTCCTTGCACAATTCGCAGTAATACAAGAAGGATGGGTGCGGCAATTCCTAACTTCGCGTAGCCGGGCAAGAGCCCGGTTAAACAAGTGGTGGCTCCGACGATCACAAGGTTGAGCAGAAACGAGAACTTACGTCCGGTGCGATCGCCGAAGTGGCCAAATAGAAAGGCCCCTAACAAGCGTGCCGGGAACCCCGCACCGAAAGCCAGGTAAGAAAACAGGAGTGCCTGGGTGGGCGGCAACTTGGGAAAAAAGATAGTAGGAAACGCACTTGCCGCTGCGTATCCATAGATAAAAAAATCGTAATACTCGATGAACACGCCCGCCGTCGCTGAGAAGGCGACGATCGCCAAAGTGCGCGTCTCTGTTGATTCCTTGGTGCGTCCTGGCATTGAACTACTCCTTGTCGTGCAAGAGGGCAAAGGAGTTCGGATAAATTTAGGCCGAAAAACACCGCGCGCAGAGGCAGAACGAAGCCTTGTGAGGATTAGCACGGACAGTCTACGCGAGGGCCAACGATATTGAAAGTGGACACGGACGAGGGGACATTGACGAGGCGGACGAAGGACAGACGGGATGTTGACGTACAAAAATAGCGCCCTGCTGGCTCCGCCCCAGCGCTGACAGTATATCTATTGCAGCTCATTCGGCGAATTGGCAAATCGTTATCTAGGAGCATCCCGTTCGCTCAGGTGTTTCTCCATTAGCTCTCAGCTGGTAAAACCTATAGAGGTCGAAGACAGGATCTGTAGTGCACCCGACCACCTTAAGTCAGCCCGAGCCATCACCCCGCATCTGAATAATGCTCGTCGTATACGATCCGAAGGCCACTAGCTCCGGAGGCCACGACGGAGAGAATAGGTTGAGCCGGAGACATGGGAATCATGTGGGTAGCGATGTCAGGAGCCCGATCAACTCTCCCTGCCGTCGAGTACCGGTCTTGAGAAATATGGACTTCAGTTGGGAACGTACAGTATCTTTTGTGACACAAATCTTGTCGGCTGCTTCTGAAACGCTCTTGCCCTCCAGTAACAACAATGCAAGTCTTGCTTCGGCAGAAGTCAACCCGTAAACCAACCGAATGGTCTCTACCGGAAGTCTCTTTGCTCTATCTGGATCGCCGATAAGCGCGATTGCCGCGAATCTGGGGGCACCTGGCGAGTGCTCTCTCGGAAATGGAGCAATCCGTATGTGAAGGGGCCTGCCACGTTCGCGCGTGATGCGAATGGTTCCAGCCCCTATATCTTTCTTTCCCCGAACCCCCGCGATCGCCCTGTGGACCAATTCTTCAAGAACTGAACCTTCCAGGGGATGAATCGCAACGAGCCGGCTTTTAGAAAAGAGCAATCCGTCCTGCTGGTCCAAAAGCCGCTTTGCGGCGCGGTTAATGAAAGCGCAGCATCCTCGCTCATCAAATAAAACGATCCCGGTATCTGCCTGGTCTAGCGCTGCATACAAGTCACTTGCCAAATCCTCCAGATGAACCAATCTTGCCCGTATACGAAGAGCATTGTTCAGGTGCGGCGTGATCACTCGTGCCAATTTAAGAGAATTGGCGCCAGGGGCTTCATCTTTCCATCTGTGATAAAAGCTAATATTTTCGATGATCCCGTCGCCGAACTGCGTTGCAACCGCGCACCACAGTCTAATGTCAGCCTTCAGTAGAATATCCTCGTAAAAAGCCGTGTTCTTCATCTCACTGACCGTGCACAACTCGTCACCCATGAGGAGATCGCCTTTTCGCCTCCCTTGCATCCTCAAAAAACGTGGGCGGTATACGTCCCGGTTCCCATATCCCATTCCGTAAAGACGTTCCACGTCAGGGTCCACCCCGTGGGAGCTGTATAGGCCGTTAGCTCTACACGTGAGGTCGGTGTGAACGATCGCGCTCGCGCTCAGGCCCAGTAAGTTGGTAACACCCGCCAAGGCACGTGGCCAGACTGCCGGCGACGTAGGAGCCGCGTAAAGCAGAGTCAATACGTCGTTTAATGTGCTAACCACAGCGACCCCCCAAGCGGAGAATCAAATCTCGAGAGTATTCCCCGGATTCGCGGAGGTTATCACGTAGATGGAAAAACAGGATGAAATTAATTGACTCTCTTCACCCATTTAGGGGATGCAGCGCGAACCGCACGTGACACATGCTGTTGTATAGCCTCACGCGACATATCTTTGGTGCAAAATTCCATGAGCATCTGAAGTTTGCCGGAATCGAGACAAGATGGGCGCCGTTCGAGATATATCCTCCGCCGTTGCCGATCTGCCGTCCGAATCCGACCTCGGCCAATCCACACTGAAAAAGATCGCCTGGCGGCTCTTGCCCCTCTTTACTTTGGGTTATGGGGCAGCCATCCTGGATCGGGGCAACATTGGACTGGCCGCCCTACAGATGAATCGGGATCTGCACTTCAGTGCGTCGATTTACGGCTTCGGCGCCGGTCTCTTCTCCGTAGGCTACGCCCTATTCGAGATCCCCTCGAACCTGATGTTATACCGATTCGGCGCGCGTCGATGGATTGCGCGAATCATGCTCACCTGGGGACTGCTGGCCATGGGCATGATGTTCGTGAAGACCCCACCACAGTTCTATGGCATGCGCTTCGCACTGGGAGTAGCGGAGGCGGGTTTCTTCCCAGGCATCCTGTTTTACTTGTTGCAGTGGTTCCCGGATAATCTCCGATCACGAGCCATCAGCCGATTCTATTGCGCCTCACCCCTGGTGGCGATCGCCAACGGTCTGCTTGCCGGCCCTTTGATGAGCTTGCAAGGCCGGCTCGGGCTTCGCGGCTGGCAATGGCTTTTTCTATTGGAGGGGTTTCCCGCGGTCCTTTTAAGTGTCCTCTTTCTTCTCCAATTGCCGGATACTCCCGACCAAGCCCGATGGCTTTCGTCGAGTGAGCGAGCCTGGCTGAAAGCAAGACTCGCTGCGGATATCCGAACCGACACCCATCTCGAAGATACCTGGGGCTCTTTACGGGATAAGCGTATCTGGCTGCTCGGGCTGCTCTCCTTTTGCGTGCTTACCTGCATCTTTGCGTATACGCTGACTGCGCCGGCCATCTTGCAGAGTGCGACCGGCCTTTCCATCGCCATGATCGGCGTACTCACGTCAATCAATGGATTGTTCGGCGTTCTCAGCCTGACGCTCAATGCGACGCATTCGGATCACACCCGGGAGCGCCGGTGGCACATTGTGGTTCCCCTGCTGGTCACGGCTGCGGCGTTCCTGGTAAGCGGTAGTACGAAGGATTCCTGGTGGCTGGTCTCAGCGTTAGCCGTCGCGATCACCGGCCTGAACGCAACCCAGGGTATTATCTACGCCATACCTGGCAGTTTCCTCAAGGGCAAGTCTGCTGCAGCTGGTATTGCGGTTGTCACCACGATGGGCATTCTCGGTGGTTTTGCCGGACCCGCCTGGATGGGGTGGATGAGGGATACCACGGGTAGTTTTCAATTCGGGCTGTTGTCGCTGGCCCTTCCCTGCGTCACTGGTGTCGCCATTACGGCATCCTTAAAGAGTTCCCAATCTCGCTAAATTGGATCGGCTAAGCCCGGTAGCGTCCAACCTGCGCAAACGAAATGACAAACATGACAAGCCAAAAGCTCGTATGGAATACGATTGAGGAACTCTGCGATCAAGCATTTGGTGCGCGACCCTCGCCGACTAATTTGGCTACCTT
The DNA here is from genome assembly GCA_963834445.1 of uncultured Acidobacteriaceae bacterium. GTDB lineage: Bacteria > Acidobacteriota > Terriglobia > Terriglobales > Acidobacteriaceae > PALSA-350. The sequence continues at coordinate 1,034,213 of CAWIBU010000003.1, read as the reverse complement.
GAAGAAAATTGAAGGCGAGCGCGCCGAGGTTCGCGAGTTCGTAGAGCGCGTCTTTCGCCTGATGGCGCTGTCTCGCCTGGATCCCAAGGATATTCCTCCATCGTTGGCATGGGCACTCGCAGTCTTGATTCCCGGTTTGTTGCCAGGGGCTTGGGGTGGACTCATCCCACCATGGACCTTCGAGGATCGTCATCAATTGATCGACGCATACATGGCGGCCAATCCCTGGGTGAAATTGGGACCGGGAACTAGCTTGCTGGAAATGGGATGCGGCTTCCCGCCGCTAACAGCCTTGGAGTCTTCCCGCGCTTTCCCGGAGTGGCAAGTGACAGGCGCCGACCCGCAGATGGATCCGTATGTCGTTCACGATGCCTCGGGGAATTACGCCTGCATGAATGGCAGGGGCGAGGTTCGCTTTTTCCATACCGCCACTAGCAATTTCGCAGTCATGACCGCGCTCTATAAAGACCCAACAGTCACGTTGCGACGCTTCGAGAAGCTATTTCGATCCCTTATTACGAAGCTGCCGCCGGTAAACGATGGCGGATGCATCACCGTTGAACAGGACGGAGCGAAGATGATTCGCAACCCAATGCGAGGCTACGAACAGCCCAACCTGAAACTGGTGCAAGCCGGTCTGGGCGCTGAGCTTCCTTGTGCGGATATCGTGCGTTGTTTTAATGTGTTGATTTATTTTGATGCGGAATTCCGAAGCGAAGCCGAATCATGGGCGCTGCGAACGCTTCGCCCCGGTGGCCTGTTTTTGTGCGGCGGAGACATCGCAAAGACGATGGAAGCCCGCTATTCGGTCTACCAAAATGACAACGGTAGGCTAATACCCAAGGAGTTCGCATTCAGCATCGATAACCTTCGGCCATTAACTGTGAATCCCTGGTACTGCATTCACGAAGGCGAGAAAGAGGTTTGGGCATTGGCCAAACTGGTGGGATTAATACGGTCTGACCCCGCCTTTCGCCGCGATTTCGATACCCGGTTGGACGGCCTACTTGCGGAGAACAAAATTTGGGTCCGCCAGTCCGATGGATACCTCGCCGCACCGCCGAGCCAGCTTCCCACCGCCGAATGGACATCAGCCCGCGTAGCCATCAGTGCGCAGCTAGACCGCGATGGATTCGTTGACCGAGCCCTTTTCGTGCTGAACCGGGCCGGCTACAAGGCATGGCGCAATGCGGTGGGGCACTTAGCGGTCGATCCGGCAACCTCGATAACTGTTCCGCGTGTCACGTAGTAGGCGTAGCGCAGTCTTATGCTTTGACCGCGGTAAAGGTTGCCAAGTTAGTGACCTGACGGAACTGACCCCATCCGATCCGCATCCTCGACGCGGTCAAGGACCCGGAAGAACGCTTATGGTATCTCCTTGGCGGTTGAGAGTGGCTGGAGCCGCAACGTTCTCGTTCATTAAATCGAAAGCGTCCTGCAGACGCCCGGGGCATACCCGGAACAATGCCGGTTTATACCGGATTGTCCCTCCGAGTAATTACCGGAGTATCTGGGGTGAACGGACAGGGCATCCATCCCACATCGCCGGCAACTACCTCGTAACCGCGGGCTCCCCTGGGTTGCAGTTATGACCCTCAGCCGGCGACACCGCATCGAATCTCGTCCAGCCTCATCAAGTCTGTCGCAAGAACAAAAAACGTAACCATCAAAGACCGTAGGTAAGTAGGCCGGGTAACCTCTAACTCCGCACCTTACCCTCTCGGGTAACCACGCTCGTGTGACCATCGATTCCCGCCCCAATTTATCGCTTCGATTTTATTCCACAGGATGGATCCTATAAGTGTGAACACAATTACCGCAGACGAAGTAGTCGCCCGCCCCCACGGGTCAACCCTGGCCGCAGTCGAACAACGCCTGTCAGAACTGCTCGGCGTGCGCACGCAGCTCCATCCTTCCCCCCCGCCCGAGCCAGTCGTCAAACCTACCCCGCCCCCACCACCGCCCTACAAACAAGAGCTGGGTCAGGACGCTCTCTATGGCCTCGCCGGCCGCATCGTCAATCTTCTCGCCCCCCACTCCGAAGCTCATCCCGCCGCCCTCCTGCTCCAGTTGCTTGCCGCCTTCGGCAACGCCATCGGCCGCGGACCCCACTGCATGGTCGAATCCACCCGCCATGGCCTCAATCTCTTCGTCGTCCTCGTAGGCGACTCCAGCAAGGCCCGAAAAGGCACCAGCTGGAACCTCATCGCCAACCTCTTCGCCGAGGTCGATCCCTCCTGGCTCTCCACCCGCGTCAACAACGCCCGCCTCACCGCCCTCGGCCTCGTCCAGGCGCTGCGCGATCAACAGCCGCCCACCGACCGCCGCCTCCTCGTGCTCTCCGAGGAGTTTGCCGGCATCCTCCGCTCCTTCAAAACCGGCAGCGGTCACCTCGGGCCACTGCTCCGCAGCGCGTGGGACAGCGGCCATCTCCCCACCCTCGATATGCGTCAGCACCTCCGCGCCACCGATGCCCACGTCAGTCTCATCGCCCACATCAGCCGCGACGAGCTCACCTACTCCCTCCACCGCAACGAGGCTCACAACGGCTTTGCCAACCGCTGTCTCTGGACCTGGGTCGAGCGCACTAACTGCCTGTCCAATCCAGGCAGGCCGCCTGCTCAGGAACTCTCTGCTGCCGTCGCCGACCTCCGCCGCGCCGTCGAGTGGGCCACCGAACGGCCCGAAAGACTCTTCTGCCGCGATGCCGCCGCCGACAAGTTATGGGCGCAATGCTATTCCCATCTCAGCTACCAAAGTCCCGGCCTTCGCGGGGCGGCCACCAGCCGTGGCGAGGCCCAGGTCCTCCGCCTCAGTGCCCTCTTCGCCGCCCTAGATCGCAGCGAAATCATCCAGGTGCCTCATCTCGAGGCCGCCTTCGAGGTATGGGGCTACTGCTACGAAAGCGCTGGCCGTCTCTTCGGCCTGTCAACCGGTAACTCCATTGCCGACCGTATCCACGAAGCCATCGAGGCAGCGCCAGACGGCCTATCCCGCAAACAAATCAGGGCGATCTTTCACGGCCACGTCGACAGCGACCGCATCGCAGAGGCCCTCGGCCAACTCGTTTCCCTGGGCGCGATCGCGGGCCACATCCATGCAACCGCAGGGCGCTCCACCACCATTTGGACGCTGGCCGAGCAGCAGCCATCGCCCGAAATCGCTCAGTCGCCGTATCCGGAAGGGGGGGCTTAGTGCGCTTAGTGCGCAGTTTTATCGCGAAAATCTCCCCGCAAACGAGATGACGAAAGAACTCAGCCCTCGTCAGAGCGAAAAGGCAGAACCTTGGGATGGCCGGGAACTCTCATCCCCGGCACGCCACGGGATGACCGCAGATCTCTCCACTGCGCTGCGCTCCGGTCGAGATGACAAAGTTGTGGCTATGTGTCGGTCCCTTTTCCATGAAAAATCAGCTCTAATACCGCCACAACTTTGTCATCTCGACCGGAGCGCAGCGCAGTGGAGAGATCTGCGGTCTTCCCGCTCACAGATGCTCTTTAGCCCCTGAGGCGCACTTCGATGCCTCGACGCTCTTAACAAACCGGCTCGGGACACGACTGCAATCATCGGGCGCCGACACCCCGCGGTATCGGCACCCATGCGGGTCTTAGGCTTTGACCGCAGTGAAGGTCGCCGGCCCGTACTCGCCCAGCTTTACATTGCCGGCCAATCGATCCCCGGTGACAACGCCGGTGAAGGTGTAGTCGATCTGGTAGCCGTTGGCGGGCATGACGCTGGTCAGGACTACATGGTCCGCGGTGACCTTACCTTCCAGAGCGGCGTTGAAGATCTCGCCCTTCTGTTCGCCGGAGACTTTATCGCCTTCCTGCTTCAGCGTGAACCGCTGCTCACCCACACCGCGCACATATTGGATGGTCACATTCCACGTGCCGGCTAAGTGCGCCGTGGCGCCCGTGTAAACAGGTGGATTTTCGTAGTGCCCCGGATTGCGCATGTATTTGGATACGGTCTCGGCAACCACCTTGTAATCGCCCGGCTGCATCATGTAAGGCATGATGCCGAGCGAAGAGGCCATCTTGTCGGGACGGCGCCCCTCACCGCCTTCCACCAGGATGCGCGGGCTGCCCTTGTCTAATTTGTCCACTAATTCTGTGCCCGTGATGCCCACCTTGGTAGCGTCCCAGCGAATCTCGAGCGTAGGGGCACGGTTCGAGAGATCCGCATCGGGCATGGTGATGTGCGTCGTGACCGAAGGAATGTCCTTTACGGCATCGGCAATGTAGTTGTCCCAGGCCAGCCACTCTTTCTGCTCGGCCTCGTGGTCGCGCTTGTACCATTGCCGCACTGCAGCCAGCATGCCCATGGCTTCTTCCTTCCCCACCTTGAGCGCACGTCCCCAGTTATGGTGAGGTGCTGCGTTCCAGAAGGCTGCTGCGCACAGATCCTTGGGACCAAGCAGCACGCCGGCTGCCTGCGGGCCGCGCATGCATTTACCCCCCGAATAGGCAACGAACGTAGCGCCCGCGGCAAAATGGATATTAGGAACGATGGGTTCCTCCGCGGCCGCATCGACAAAAACGGGAATGTTCTTTTCCTTCGCGATGGCGCATACCGTCTTGATCGAGAGCGGCTCCTCGAAGGCCCGCGGCCCGGAAAGAACGTAGATCATGGCGGTGTGTTCATTGATCTTCGAGCGCAGATCTTCGTCGGTCTCAATCTCGACGATCTCAGGGCCTGACATGCGGATGCCGAAGTCATACGGATTGCGCGAGTACTTGGGGATAATGACCTGGTTGCGCGCTTTGATGTAAGGCATCGCCTGGGCGCGCTCAGGGTCGGTGCCGCAGATACACGCAACCGTGGCCATGGCAATGGCGGCTTCGCAGCCAGTGGTGACGATGGCGCTGGGGCCGCCCATGTGCGTCGCGATCTCCGCCCCGACCGCGGCCATCAACTCATCCATCTGCACGTAATAATGCGAGGCCTCAAACATCGCCTGCTTTACTTCAGGCAGAGATTGCGAGCCGGAGATGATGGTGTAGGTGCCCCGGGCGTTCATGATCGGCCGAACGCCGATGCGCGTGTAAAGATTGTCGTCAGCCGTGCCGGTATTGACCGGATGCGTCACCTCCGTCAAGGTCGCCGCGGAGAGCGACCGGGGAGCCGCGGCCACAGCGGATAACATGCCGGTTTGCTTAAGGAGATCTCGCCTTGTCACCAGTGTCTTTTTCAAAATAGTTCCTCTTTGCTGAGTGGATTAAGCTTTGCGGGTGAGCGCTTCACGAATGCGGCGGCCGACGATCACATCTTCGCCCGGCTGCAGCATCCAGATGCCAACAACCAAGGTGTTTGCGTCTGAGGGAATGCCCTGGTTGGGTGGTTGGCCGCTGTTGGGGTTGAGCTCGATCGAGGGCTTTCCCTCGCTCAGCACCGTCAGGATCTCTTGGGTGGTAATGCCGCGCACCGAGGGGTCAAAACGTATCAGTAAATGCGGCACATGGTTGGCTATCTTGGGAACTACGGTTTCCGTCTTGACAGAGGGGATACCTTTCACTGCCGCCGCGATCACGTCGGCGCGCTTTTGATAGTCGCCCTGCATCGACTCCTCCGTATGCGAGAGAACCCAATCGACGGCCGCCACCATGCCGACGATCTGTTCCTTGGCCACCTTCATGCCGCGGCCCACGCCTTCATTGGGATTATTGTTCTGCTGCGCGAGATCCGTGAGATGCTTCTTGCCCAGCAGCAGGCCGGCGTTCTGCGGCCCGCGCATGCCCTTGCCTCCGGAGAAGGCGACCAGGTCAAAGCCCATGCCGGTGTACTTCCATAGATTGGAAATGGGGGGCATATCCGCGGCTGCATCCAGGTGGCAGGGAATGTTGTGCTCGTGCGCCACGCGCAGCCACTCCTCACGGCCAATCTGGGCGGTGCCGGCGATGCCGTCTTCCTCTTCGGCCGCATTGAAAAAGTTGGTCATGATGGCGTTGCCTGCGGCGCACGCTTGCTTATATTCATCGAGCGTGACCACCTCGGTGATGCGCGCGCCGCAGAGAAATAGAGCGTGATCGTAACCGTAGCGGTGAGCCTTCTGCACGATGACCTGGTTCTTCAGGCCATCGATCGCCTGCGGCATAGCCATGGCCGACATGCTGTTTGCGTATTGCAGGCAGGCGGCAGCGGCCAGGGTAATCGCACCGGCGGCGCCCGAAGTCACCACCGCGCCTTCGCACTTGAGCCGCCCGGCGATGTACTCGCCCGATTTTGTTTGCAGATCATGCAGGCGCACGGGGTGGAGCGCGGCTTTCTGTACCGCAGCCAGTACCACCGGTGGCATGCAGGCCGCGGTGAGCGTGGTATAGGTACCGGCAGCATTGATGATGGTCGGTACGCCCAGCTTTGCGTAATAGTCTTCGCCCTCAACGGCATTCGCCGCGCTCGCGGAGGGCATGAGGGGCGCGACCCCGAGGCCGGCGGCGAGCGTGCTGGTCCAACGAAAGAATCGGCGCCGGGAGAAGAGGCTGTTGGTTAATACGGTCATTGCTCTAGTTTATGACTAACGGCTGCTGCCGTTGCAGAAATACGTTGAAACGTTGCAGGCGGCTCGAGTCCCGCACTCTGCCTGAACCGGACGTCTCAGGGGCGCGCCAGCGAAGACTCGAGCAGCGGCGCACGGCGAACAATGCACCATTACCGCGCCAGCGAAGGCGACGGCCCCTGGCTGGCTTAACACTAATGCTTTCCCAGCCACAGCAGGGCGTCCTCAAAAAGGAAGTTCTGTTCTGGGCTCGCAAAGGTGTTGCCGTGGCCCATATTCATGTAGATCATTTTGTACTTTGTGTTGGTCCAGACAACGGGGAGATCTCCCCCCGTGATCATGTCTTTCAGGCCCAGGGGATAATTAGACGGATCGAGGGTCAGCAGTACTGTGACGTCTTTGTTGGCGCGGGGGTCAGGTTTCCAGATATACCACTCATTTGCGGGCGCTACATAACTTGCGGGCAGGCGTTTGGTGATCGCACTTGTCGCGTGGTCGAGGGTGAGTTTGGCGGGAAGCGGTGGCCAGTTGTTTCCATAGAACACGCCGCCGCCGAGGAAGTTTACAAACCAGGGCCAATGCGTATCCTGATCGTTATAAGCGGAGACATGGAAGCCCAGCCAGGCGCCGCCGTGCTCCATGTATTGTTGAAAAGCCGATCGCTGGGCTTCGCTGTGCGGGGAATCGTTGAGCCACACGACAACCTGATATTTGGCCAGAGTGGTTGGATTCAGGTCGTCCCAATTCACAGAGGGCTCCAGTTCGAAGTTGTCCCTGGTGGCGAGAGCCTTGTAGAACCCGAGGGCCTGGCGGGCAAAGGTTACATGGTCGGGCTCAACCTGGGTCGAGTACAGCGCAAGTACATGGAATGAGGTTTGCTGCGCTGAGAGCGTAACCGATGCGCAGGCAATGAGGAAACACAGGATTGCTTGAGGCAGCCGCATAGTATCGTTGCGATTATGTCATTAGCGATGCGCAGCCCGAGAGGTATTTACGCGGCGATCCTGATCTGTTCTTTGGGGGCTGCGGCGCAAAGCGCTGGGCCGCCCTCCACTGCGCTTATCAGCGCGCGTGCGATTGTGTTCAATCCAGCGGCCAATAAGGTGTATGCCGTGGACCCCGGCCGTCATGCGGTCGCGGTTTTTGCTGTGGGTACTCACTCCGCCCGGAGCGTGCGCGTGGGAGACGATCCCCTGGCGATTGCCGTCAATCCTGTGACCAACCGGGTGTACGTTGCCAATACCGGCAGCGGCACAGTGAGCGTGCTGGATGGCAAGAGCGACGCGATTCTGGCGACGGTGAATGTGGGCCAGCGGCCGTACGTTCTCGCAGCCAATGTAGCTGACAACAAGGTCTACGTGTCCAACACCTTTAGTGACCTGCTGACGATCATTGACGGCGCAACCAATGCAACCAGAACGGTGAAAACCGGATCGGCAGACGCGATCGCTGTCGATTCCACAGGCAACAAGGTGTACTTGCTCGGCTACGAGTCGAGTCACTTGACGGTCCTGCAGGGTGATGACTCCATGAGTCAGAAGCCCGCCGGGGCGATGCACCTGTGGGGTATGGCGCTGGACGAGGCGGCCAAAAAATTGTACGTGACACGCATCAGCAACGGCGATGTTGTGGCCATGGATACGCAATCGGATAAGATCACGCCGATGACCACCGGGCGATTCCCTTGTGCGGTCGCAGTGAATGCAAAAACGCGCATGGTGTACGTTGCCAATTGCTTTAATGACAGCGTAACCGTGATCGATGGCGGGATAAGCAAAGTGGTTGCGACCGTAAGGGTGGGGAGCCATCCCCAGGCGGTCGCGGTTGATCCCAGGACGAACCTGGTTTACGTAGCGAATACGCATGGCGATAGCGTGAGCGTCATTGATGGCGCAAACAACAAAGTAATGGCGACGGTGCCCGCGGGGCCTCATCCGTATGCGATCGCAGTCGATGCGGGAAGCAGCACTCTGTATGTGGCGAATCTGGGCGAACCAACCTTCACTCGGGTCGACCTACCTCAGCAGAAGTGAGCTGCGCCTCCCTCATTGTTTCGGTGGTTGGGTCATTTCCATGGCCCAGATGCCGGCGGGGCGCATGTACATGCCAGCACGGAAGTTGCCGGTGATGTCCCAGGCTTCGGGGGTTCGGAACCAGTAACCTTTGCTTTCGTAAATGACGTGGTAGAGCCCCCACGCTGTCTTGTAGCCCTCATCCTTGTTTCCTTCGCTCAACAGGAGAGCTGCGAAGCTTAGCGTTGTTCCGGCCCAGACCTCTTTGGCTTGCACGTTATCAATCACTGATCCGTCGGAGGCCATCCCGTTGGCGGCGCCCATCTGCCCGCCGGCAAACTTCATCACGTTGACGTCGAAGATCTTCTTTGCCGCCGACAGCTGCATGTCGTGCGGATATAAGTCGCCCAGTCCGAGCATGTTGGCATACCACTGCCCGGCGAGCTGATCAGCCTGGATGGCGTTCTGGTTTTCGCTTTCGGTGTCGTAGCGGAAATACTCGCCGTTCCAGAGTTTGCTGATGTAGGTGTGCTGCGCCTTCTGGAACAGTTGGTGATACTCGTCCCGAGTGACGTTATCGCCCAGGATGCGGGCCGTTTCTTCTCCTGCGCGCAGAGCCGCGAGCCACAGGCCACCGGAGTAGGCGCTTACTCCTCGCACTACCCAGGAATCGTAGGTCTGGTCGGGATAGCCGCTGTTTTCCGGCACACCACCCCCATGGTCGAACTGCCGTAGATACGTGATGGCGTCTTTGACGGCCGGCCAGGTTGCGCGGAGGAACGCAGTGTCTTTGCGGCCCGTGAACACGTAGTCACGGTAGATCATCAGCACAAACTTTGAGTTGAGGTCTTTCCAGTCGTTGGTGTCTTGCCAGCCAGGTTGATTCACGGCGATGAAGGGATCGCCTTCGGGCACGCCCAGATCGTGGGGGACAGCTCCCTTCTTCTTGCGTTTGTGTAGAACAGGCTCGCCCGTCTGCTCTGTCTTCCAAACCCAGAGGCCTTTCTCCGGCCACTCCTGCGGGACCGTGTCCGCGAACTCACGCAGGACTCGCTTATCGATCTCCGGCCAGAATTTCAGCAAGGGGAGTGACGCATAAAAGCGGACATCTAACGTTGCGTAGTAGGCGTAATCAAAACACTCGAGCAAGGCAAAAGATGGAGCAAGCTTTTTGTCTGAGCCCAAGCGCCTGCCCCAGAAGGTGCCTCCGTCCGCGAGCGTGTACAGTTCGTTAAAGAGCATCCCCCGATACCACAGCGGCTTGCTTTCATCGTTGACATAGGGCGCCTGCCACTGGTCGATCGCGTCACTCCAGGGTGCGGCGTTCAGCAGGCCATCGCGGGCGATCTTCCAGGCATTGGTCCCCGTTGTTCCGTAAAAGTCGGTGTAACGCCGGTTCCATTTCCGGCCCTGGCCAAATTGCACGACTGGCAGATCCCACGAGATGACCATGGGGATGATCCTGGTCTCTCCCGGTTGCAGGGTGAAGCGGACGGCAATCGCGCCCGCCAGCTTTTCGCTGTCGCTCACCCAGGAGGTATCACTGTTTGCGAGCCGCCCATCTTTGGCGAAGGGGGCCCAGACAGCCTTGCCGTCTCCCTGCGCGAGGAAGGTGGTTTGGTAGGTGACTTCCACGCCGGGGGATTCAAGGGCTGCAATGGCAAACTGACCGTCCCACTCATTGAGCGCGACGTTGTCATCGCGCCCGCGGTCGAACACGACGCCTTTCATAATACCGGCGGCGCCTGCCGGTTCACTGACGAAGCGATCGTAGTTCCCTTGATTCGGTGTGCCCTTGAAGTCATGGGTGAAGGTGCGAAACCATCCCGCCATGTTTGCCCAGGAGAGCATCACCGATACGGTGACCGCATGGTCGGTGGGATTCTCCGCATGCCAGCGATACACCGCGACCGGGTAGCTGGATTCGCGGTAGTTATCTGGCAGCACGGGGGAAAACTGTTCCAGCACCACATGCGCGGGAAACTTGTTCCACTTGTAGTCGTACCAGGACTTTGGGTACAAGGCGGAGTAGTCTCCGGCGCCCACAGGGTAGTCCCAAGCCCAACTGCTCAACTCACCGTTCCTGGGGTGATCGGTCATGAGCACGCGCGCCGTGCCCGTGGCGTCGCCCTCCGATTGTTGGAACATGGAGAATTCGTTGGGATAGACAGTCTCGTACTTATGAACGCCGGCTTTGATGTGCCAGCGGGAGAAATCTCCGCGATAGGAGCGTGAGAAGGTCCCGGCGCCCATGCCGCCCACCGGTGCGCCCTGCCAGTACCCGTCGTCGATGCCTGTGGGATCTTTCACGACGCCCGGGTTCTTGAGGGGGAGGCCGATGGGGCGTGTCCATGCAGCTTTGGGTATTTCGTTGCCAGCCAGGGCGTTCGAGGTGCACACCAGCAGAAGCGAACAAACAACCACATGCGGCAACCATCTCTTCGGCAAAACATCCTCCACGCGTTCCGTTAGTATGGCCAGTGGCAGCTGGTTTGACAGGCCAAGCGGCGGTATGGTCCACTCAAGGTCGCGACTTCTACAACAAACATTAGAAACTATACAGGGAAAACAAATCGTGTCTAGTCGGCGCATTGGCATCATCATGCATGGCATTACCGGGCGGATGGGTTATAACCAGCACCTGGTCCGTTCGATTGTCGCCATCCGGGACCAGGGCGGGGTGACGCTCGCCAATGGGGACCATGTCATGCCCGATCCGATTCTCGTTGGCCGCAATCTGGAGAAGGTATCGGCGTTGGCGCAGCGCCATGGCATCCAGCGGGTGGCGAAGGATATCGAAACGGCCTTGGCCAATCCGGAAGACACGATCTTCTTTGACGCCGGGTCAACCCAGATGCGCGTTCCGATCCTGACCCGCGCTATCCAGGCGGGGAAGCATGTCTACTGCGAGAAGCCGCTCTCGGAAACGCTGGCCGAAGCGCTTTCGCTGGTCAGCCTGGCGCGCGCCAGGGGGGTGAAAAGCGGGGTGGTGCAAGACAAGCTGTACCTGCCAGGGCTGCGCAAGCTGCGCATGCTCAAAGACGCAGGGTTCTTCGGCCGTATGCTTTCGGTGCGGGGGGAGTTTGGTTATTGGGTCTTTGAAGGCGATTTGCAACCGACACAGCGGCCCTCGTGGAACTATCGCAAAGCCGACGGCGGCGGCATCATTCTGGATATGCTGCCCCATTGGCGCTACGTGCTCGATAATTTATTCGGCGCGGTGCAGGCAGTGAGCTGCATCGGCGCAACCCACATCACGGAGCGGGTGGATGAGAGTGGAGCGAGGTACAAGGCGGACGCAGACGACTCGGCGTACGCGACGTTTCAGCTGGCAGGCGGCGTGATCGCGCATATCAATTCCTCGTGGGCGGTGCGTGTGAAGCGGGATGACCTGGTGACCTTCCAGGTGGATGGAACCCATGGCTCCGCGGTTGCGGGATTGACGAAGTGCTATACCCAGCATCGCGTCAACACGCCGCGGCCAGTGTGGAACCCGGACGTGCCGCAAACGATGCAGTTTAATGAGCAGTGGGAAGAAGTGCCCGATACCCAGGTCTTCGAAAACGGATTCAAGCTGCAGTGGGAAGACTTTATCCGGCATGTGGTCGAGAACAAGCCCTGGCAATTTGACCTGCTGGAAGGGGCCAAGGGTGTGCAGTTAGCTGAGCTTGGCCTGCAGAGCTGGGCTGAGCGGCGCTGGGTCGATGTACCGGCGTTAACTGGTGTTTGAGAGAGTGCCTATGGCCTTCGCATCGAGAAATCCTACGACTGGTGAGCTGCTGGGCACGTACCCGGAGCACACTCAGCCAGAAGTCGAGCTGCGCCTGCAGAGTGCCTGGGGTGGGTGGAAGCGTTGGTCGCGTACTCCTCTGGCGGAGCGGACGGCGTTTCTGGTTCGGCTCGCAGAACTTCTGGAAAAGCGGGTTGATGAGTATGCGCGGCTGATCACGCTCGAGATGGGCAAGCCGCTTGCCGAGGCTAAAGGCGAGGTGAAGAAGGCTGCGTTTGGCGCGCGTCATTTTGCGGAGGAGGGTGCGGCCTATATCCAGCCTGAGCCCATTCCGGGAACGCCGGGCCGCGTGGTGTATGAGTCGCTTGGGCCAATCCTGGCAATCATGCCGTGGAATCTTCCCTTCTGGCAGGTCTTGCGGTTTTTCATTCCGGCTGCGCTCGTTGGCAACACAGTGGTGGTGAAGCACGCGGAAACGGTGCAGGGATCCGCGGCTGCCCTGGAGGCGCTGGTTCGCGATGCCGGGGGGCCAGACGGGCTGTATGTAAATCTCTCGGTGCAGCGCGGCGTGGTGCCGGGGATCATTGCGGATGCTCGCATTCGCGCAGTGACGGTTACGGGTAGCGTTGCTGCAGGCAGGGCGGTCGCGCAGCAGGCGGGGCTGTACGGCAAGAAGGTGGTTCTGGAGCTGGGAGGTTCCGATCCTTTTATTGTGCTGGCGGATGCGGATATCGCGAAGGCGGTACAGCTGGGGGTGACGTCGCGCTACTCCAACAACGCACAGAGTTGTATTGCGGCGAAGCGCTTTCTGGTGGCGGAGCCGATCGCAGATGTTTTTGTTGAGGCGTTTGTTGCCCAGGCGGCCGCGCTGAAGGTGGGCGACCCGCTCTTGCCTGATACCAAATTGGGTCCCCAGGCCCGCGAAGACTTGCGCGCGACGACGGAACGGCAGGTTGCTGACGCGATTGCCGCGGGCGGGCGGGTGCTTACCGGCGGCAAGGCGCTGGAGGGGCCTGGCTATTTCTATGCGCCTACGGTGTTGATCGATGTGCCGCATGATGCGCCGGTCGCGCGTGAGGAGTTTTTTGGACCGGTGGCGCTGGTATTTACCTTTAAGACCGAGGAAGAGGCCGTGCGCCTGGCCAACGACACGGAGTTTGGTTTGGGCGCTGCGGTGTGGAGTCAGGATGCGGCGCGGGCAAACGTGGTAGCGGCGCAGATTGAGGCGGGGGCGATTTTTATTAACGACTTCGTCCGGTCGGATCCGCGGGCTCCGTTCGGCGGAGTGAAGGGATCGGGCGTTGGCCGGGAGTTGGGTGCGCTCGGTGCCCGCGAGCTCACCAACGCCAAGTTGATTTGGGAGCCGGTCTGACGGGGGGAAGAAAACCGCAGATCTCTCCACTGCGCTACGCTCCGGTCGAGATGACAAATTTTCTTGGGTAATCGCTTAATGTCCAATAAATTTGTCATCTCGACCGGAGCGTAGCGCAGTGGAGAGATCTGCGGTTTGTGTCTACTTATAAGCGTGAATCAACTCGACGGCGACGCCTCCGATTGAGTTGGTATCCATGTAGTCGTATTGGCCGGAGTCCTTCTTGCCGACCTCTCCCCAGGCTCCGGTTTGCCATACGTGGTAACCGAGTTTTTCGTAGTCGGCCACGGCTTTCTGCAGATCTTCCACCGGCATGCCCAGGTGTTGAATACCCTCGGTGTGCGCCTTTAGAAAATCGGTGTAGATCGTCTGCGGCGTTGCCGGCGGAATGATCCATTCGTAACTGAATTGATCGTAATTCTGGTAGCCCACCTCAAACGCAAACCAGAGCGGCTTGCCCCGGTAGGTCGAATCCTGCCTGGGTGTCGCCTTCTCCATGCGGAACGCTGGGAAACCTAGCTTCTGCCAGTAAGCCGAGACCGCCGCCGATTCGCGGACCACCGGTGCGAGATGATCCACCTTGCCAGGCGGCCCAGCCGCAGGAGCGCCGCCGGGCCAGTAAACCAGACCCAGCACGAACTTACCCTGCGGTTCCGTATCGAAGTAGGTATAGGTCACCCGCTTGCCGTCGCGATCGAGACTCAACTGCTGCAGCACGCCTACACCCAGCGAACGCATGCGCTTGATCTCCTTCGTCATCTCCGCCAGCGAACCAACCTCGTGCACAATCGAGAAGATGCCATCGCCATGTTTGCCAAGAAAATCGTTCCAGGCGTTCAACTGTCCCTCGGCTGGTTGAATCATGTCGACTGTCAGGTTGCCAAGGTGCCCAGTGAGCTCCCAGGCCCACATCTTGACTGGCTTGCCATGATCTTGCCCGGTCAACACGACATCCGGGTATTCATGAACGTCGCTGAGCCCAAGCGAAATCCATCCGGGCTTCACGACGTCGATGTTCTGCACCAGCCAGGTGACGCTGTTGACGGTCTTGTAGCAGTTGGGCATTTCCGCATGAACGGTGGCTGTCAGCGTACAACACAGAGCAAAATAGCTGAGAAGCTTCATTCCATCCACCCTCGAAAACATGTTAATAAAAAAGATTGCCTGACAGATTGCACCCGGTTCATACTGGATGGCGACATACTAATGAATCATTATTAATTAATCAAACGGCGACGCCAATTATGACGCGAACCTGCGCGATCCTCGCATTGCAACTTTCTGCCGCCGCCTGCGTGTTGGCGCAGATGGCCGGTATGACGAGTGCTCCTGACGCGGCTGCGGCCATTCCGGTGACTCACTCTTCCCACGTGACGTTTGCCAAAGATGTAGCGCCCATATTGCAGCAGCACTGCCAGAGTTGTCATCGCCCTGGGGAGGGCGCGCCGTTTTCGATGCTGACCTACGAAGATACGCGGCCATGGGCGACGGCGATGAAGCGGATGGTGGTGACGCGAGCCATGCCTCCCTGGTTTGAGGACGGCAAGACCGAGAAGTTTGAGAATAACCGGTCGCTGACGCAGGCGCAGATCGATACCATCGCCGCCTGGGTGGATGCGGGTGCGCTAAAGGGCGATGCCAAAGATATGCCGGCGCCGGTTGCCTTCGTTAAGGGATGGACGATTCCCAGTCCAGACAAGGTATTCCAGCTGCCGCGGCCTTTTCCCGTCCCGGCAACCGGCATCATGGATTATCAGTACGTGATTCTGCCGACGGGCTTTACCCAGGACACCTGGGTTCAGGATGTGGAGGCCGCGCCGACGGATCGTTCCGTGGTGCACCACATCGTTGCATATGTTCGTAAGCCGGGTTCGAACTATTTCAAAGATCAGCCAAAGGAAACATTCTTTGTTGCCCCGCCTGCCAAAAAAGACGAGCAGGCCGCCAAAGATGACGTGCCCAGCGACTGGCTCGTGGGCTATGCTCCGGGGCAGCCGCCCGACATGTTTGAGCCTGGGCAGGCGAAGCTCATTCCCGCCGGATCAGACATTGTGCTCGAAGTGCATTACATGCCTGAAGGAAAGGCCACGACGGATCAGGCGAACATCGGTTTAGTACTGGCCAAGGCCCCCCCAACCGAACGGGTCATGACGTTGTCAACCGGCAATGAAAAATTCCGGATTCCGCCCGGCGATCCTGATTATCAGGTCGACGCCTCCTTCACCATGCGCCGTGAAGTGATTCTACTGGGCATGCACCCGCATATGCATATGCGGGGTAAGGATATGTCGTATCGGCTGGTGTTTCCCAACGGCGAGACGCGCACCATTTTGAACGTACCCCACTACAACTGGCACTGGCAGCTCTGGTACAACCTGGCGAAACCCATTGTGCTGCCCGCAGGCACGCGCATCGAGTGCACGGCGCACTACGACAACTCCAGGAACAATCCAGAAAATCCTGATCCCACGAAAACCATCACCTGGGGGCAGCAGAGTTTCGATGAGATGATGGTTTGCTTTTTTAATGTGGCGTTTCCTGCGGATACGCCCTCAAAAGAACTGCTACCAATGGCGAAAAACGAAACCGCCCAGCGCACGCAGTAACAAATACCGGCTGCAAGAATGATCCTGCCAAACCTTCGCACTGTGGTGATGCTAGTCGCCAACATCCTTCTGCCGCTCACGTCTCTGGCGCAAACATTTGCCGTCGGCAAGACGCCGATTGCCGTCGCCGTAAACCCCACAACCAACAAGATCTACGTGGTGAACCACGGCGATAACTCCGTAAGCATCCTTGATGAGGCAACGCATGCAGTGACCACGCTCAACGTGGAGGATCGCCCGGAAGCCGTTGCCGTCAACCCGGTGACAAACCTCGCGTATGTGACAAACTCTGGCGCGGATTCGGTCTCGGTCATCGACGGAGCCACGAATGTACTCAGAGCAACGGTCCACACGGGCAGCTATCCCCAGGCGTTGGTAATCAATACAGCGACGAACAAGATTTACGCGGCCAACAATTTCGATCACAGCGTCACCGTGATTGATGGCGCGACCAACGCGACCTCTACGATCCAGGTGGGGCAAGGTCCACGCGGCATCGCCCTCAATCCAGTAACCAACAAGGTGTACACGGTGAACTACGGAAGCGAGAGCGTCACCGTGATTGATGGAGCGACCGGGACTACGGCCACGGTGGGTACGGGAAAGCATTGCTGGGCGATTGCCGTCGACCCCAAAGCGGACAAGATCTATGCGGTGAATGAGGATAGCGCCAGCGTGACCATTATTCAGGGTGCTACTAATGCCACGACCACGGTGAGCGTGGGCGCAATTCCGTTTGCGGTTGAGGTAAATCCTGCTCAGAACAAGGCCTACGTTCTGAGCTACGGCAACGACACGATGGCGGTGATCGATGGCGCCAGTGGCGCGGTCGCGAAGACCGTCGATTTAGGGACGCATCCGCAGGCAATTGCCGTCGACGACCAGACCGGTCAGATCTATGTTGCCAACCAGCGCGCAGGCACGGTGAGCGTGATCGACGGCAGGACGAATATTATTTCCAGAAAAGTCGAGGTGGGCACGATTCCTTACGCCTTCGCGATCGATGAGTCCAGGCACTTGGTGTATGTCAGCAACTACAGTAGCAACAACGTTACGGTGATCCGATGAGTCGACGAAGTTTTATTTGCAAGCTGCTTGGCTTGTTGCTGGTTGGTTTCGCGTCGCTCGCGGCGCATGCCGCGGATACAACTGGCCATCCGGTCAGGTTTCGTGTGGTGGCCATCGCAGAGCCTGGCCCTGGGGATCACAGCGCTTTTGTCGCGGCAGCCAAAATATGGCTGAATCAACTGGCGGCTGAGAATGATTTTGCAGTCGACTACATCACAAATACCGATCCAATCAACGACGCGTTTCTGGCCAAGTACCGCTTATTTATCCAGCTGAACTATCCGCCTTACCGCTGGACGCCTGTGGCCAAGAAAGCTTTCCAGCGCTACATCACGCGCGGCACGGGCGGCTGGATCGGGTTTCACCACGCCATGTTGCTGGGCGACTTCGATGGGTATCCTATGTGGCCGTGGTGGTCCCACTTCATGGGAGACATCCGCTACACCAGCTACATCGCACAGCAGGCGACCGCGACGGTGAAGGTGGATGATCCCAGCCATCCATTGATGAAAGGGCTGCCGTCTTCCTTCTCTATCCAGAACGAAGAATGGTACACGTGGAGCCGGTCGAACCGGTCCAACGTTCATGTGCTGGCGACCGTCGATGAATCGACCTACCAACCCAGGAGCATGATTACCATGGGCGACCACCCGGTGGTGTGGACCAACCCGCGCTTCAAGGCGCGTAACGTGTACATCTTCATGGGGCACCACGCCGAGTTGTTGCAGGACAAGAACTTTACCCAGCTTTTCAAAAATGCGATTTTCTGGGGTGCGAGCCAGTGAAGCGCTCGCTCACGGCTCTGGCGTTATGCCTGGGGATGGCGTGGTCCATGGGCGGCGCTCAAGCGCAGCGGCCGAAGGTGCTGATTTTCTATTCGCTGAATGTAGAAAACGATCATGTCCTCTTCGCGCTCGACGCTCTGCGTTTCTACGCCGGCCTGGCGCAGAAAGATGACTTTACGCTCGAAGCAACCACCAATCTGGAAGACCTGAGCGATAAGAATCTGCAGCAGTACCAGCTGGTCATCTGGCTCAACACGTTTGCGCATAGCCCGGCGGAGCGGGAGGCATTTGAGCGTTACATGACCAACGGGGGCGCGTGGCTTGGCTTTCATGTAGCCGCGTATAACGACAAGACCACAAAGTGGCCGTGGTTTTTGACCTTTCTCGGGGGAGGCGTTTTTGACGCGAACAGTTGGCCTCCGTTGCCGGCGAAACTGGTGGTCGATGACCGCGGCAGCCCGGTCACACGAAACCTGCCGGACACGTTTGTTTCGCCTACCAACGAATGGTATCGCTGGAAGCCCAGTCCCCGGGACGACAGCCATATTCATGTGTTGCTGACGCTGGATCCGTCCAATTATCCCCTGGGTATCAAGGGTTTGTTGACGTATGGGGATATTCCGGTTGTGTGGACGAACACCCAGTACAGAATGGTCTATATGAATATGGGGCATGGTGACAAAATCTTCACCAGCCCAGTGCAGAACACGCTGATTAAGAATGCGACTGAGTGGTTGTTGGGTAAGAAGTGACATTTCGAGTTGCTCCTGGTTCGCAGCACGGAGATGAATGAACGGCGGCTTATTGTTGACGGCGCTCTTTGGCTTAGTGCTTGGCGGCTTCGCCCAGGTCTGCAATAACCCGCCTTCACCACCCCGCCTGGATTGGCCCGTGTATGGCGGACAGGCCGAGGGCGACCATTACTCTTCTCTTGCGCAAATCAATCGAACCAATGTGCAGCGGCTCAAAGAGGCGTGGAAGTTTGACGCGGCTGACGAGGGCGGGTTAGAAACCAGCCCGATCATTGTAGGGCGAACGCTCTTTGCGTATACCGCTTCGCAAAAGGTAATCGCGCTCGACGCCGCGACCGGCAGGCTGCTGTGGACCTTTGACTCTGGAGTGCGCAGTACGCAGCCGGCGCGCGGCCTGGCCTATTGGCACGGCCGTGTGCTGGCCGGCGTGACGCATTATCTCTATGCACTCGACGCGCAGACCGGCAAAGCCATTCTTTCCTTCGGTGAACAGGGAAGAATCGATCTGCGCAAGGGGCTGCGGGGCGACTACCTTGCGCAGTCCGTCGACCTGACCAGCCCCGGCATTGTTTATCAGGATGTGATCATTGTCGGCGGTCGCAATCCAGAGACGTACCCTGCGCCGCCTGGGGACATTCGCGCGTTTGACCTACGCACGGGCGCGCTTCGCTGGACGTTCCATACCATTCCTCATCCGGGCGAGTTTGGTTATTCCACCTGGCCTGCCGAGGCATGGAAAAGCGCCGGCGCCGCGAACAACTGGGCGGGCATGGCGCTTGATGAACAACGCGGCATTGTCTACGTACCTACGGGCTCCGCGGTCTTTGATTTTTATGGAGCGGATCGCGTGGGCAACGATCTGTTTGCCGATACGCTGCTGGCGCTGGATGCCAGAACGGGGAAGCGTCTGTGGCATTTTCAAGGTGTCCATCATGACATTTGGGACCGTGATTTTCCGTCGCCGCCTGCTTTGCTTTCTGTGAGGCACAATGGCAGTTGCGTGGACGCGGTAGCGCAAACCACCAAGCAGGGTGTGCTTTATCTATTTGATCGGACCAACGGTAAGCCGCTGTTTCCGATTGAAGAACGGCCTTACCCGCCCAGTGAGGTGCCAGGAGAAGTTCTCTCTCCCACGCAGCCTTCGCCTACCGTGCCGGCGCCGTTCACACGACAGATGCTGACGCAGGATTTGCTGACTACGCGTACGCCGGAAGCGCACGCGGCCGCAGTGAAGGAATTTGCGACATTCCAAAGCGGCGGTCAGTTTTTTCCGATCGGTCTTCATCAGGAGACGGTGGTCTTTCCCTGTTTTCTCGGTGGTGCGGAATGGGGCGGACCGGCCGTGGATCGCACCCGCGGCGTGATCTTCGTCAACGCAAATGAGGAGGCGTGTGTGCTCGGCCTGACAGAGAACAAGCCGACCGGGAGCACGGGGGAGCGGATTTACCACAACCAATGCAGCATTTGCCACGGTAAGGACCGCTCCGGTTCTCCGCCCACCTATCCCTCGCTACTTGACGTGGGCAAGCGGTTGTCGCCGGAGCAGATTGCCGTCAGGATTACCCAGGGTGGAGGACGCATGCCGTCGTTTCCAAATCTGCGTGACGCGCATCTACAGGCCCTGATCCAGTTTCTGTCGGGTCAGGTGGAAACAAATTCTTCCGATCCCGATAAGGGAGCGATTTACTCGAGTGGGGCCGATGGCGCCAGCATGAAGTATGAAGTCACCGGCTCCCGCGACTTCGTGGATGCCGAGGGGTACCCGGCAATCACGCCGCCGTGGGGCACCCTGAATGCGATTGACCTGAACAGCGGCCGTTACCTTTGGAAGATCCCGCTGGGTGAATATCCGGAGCTTGCGGCGAAGGGCGTAACCGGCACCGGGTCAGAAAATTATGGCGGCCCGATCGTGACTGCAGGCAATCTCTTATTTATCGGCGCGACGGTCTACGACAAAAAATTCAGAGCGTTCGACAGCATGACCGGCAAGCTGCTTTGGGAGACGGTCTTGCCCTTTGCCGGCGTCGCCACCCCGGCAACCTACATGGTCGACGGCAAGCAATACGTGGTTATCGCGAGTGGCGGAGGCAAGGATCCGAAGGCACATTCCGGCAGCACGTATATCGCGTTTGCTTTGCGAGCTAGTTCGTTGGCTGGGGCAGCAAGACCGAGGGAATTTTTTCCAGTGCAATGGCAATCGCTCCCCACAACACAGAGGTGCTGCCAAGTTGACCGGCGCCAATCTTGGTGACCGCAAACTCGCTCTCCTGCAGTTGCTTTTGCACACTGCCGATGAGCACTGGATGGCTGCCGATTTCGCCTTCGAGCAAAATCAGGCCGGGGTTTAAGATGAGAGACAAGTTCACGATGATGTCGGCCACGATGCCGGCCCGGTGCTGAACAATTTTTTCAGCACGCACGTCCCCGGCTTGCGCCAAATCCAGAACTCCCCGAGCGTCAATCTTTTCCTGGCTGTCGTCGGTCGCTGATTTTTTTCTCGCTTCTTGCCAACTCTCGAGAATGCCCGAGCTGGTGAGCACGGTTTCGAGCTCGCCGAACTCGTGAAGGGTTGGTCGCTTGCGCGAAGTATTCGGCAGACGCAGATAAGCGATTTCGCCCGCCGACCATTGGGACCCGTGATAGATCTGGCCGCCAAGCACAATCCCTGCGCCTACATTGGGCCCGATGTGAATCAGGATGAACGATTCTTCTGCCTGCGCGGCGCCGCGAAACCGCTCACCCAGGGCGGCGAGATTGGTGTCGTTTTCAATGATCACCAGGCAGTCAACGATCTTCTGCAGCTTGGCGCGTAGCGGCACAGAACGCCAGTTTTCAAGAGTGCTGATCGAAAGCACTATGCCTTCATCCACATTGGTAATGGCCGGCACGCTTACCACCAACACCAGCATCTGTTCCCGCTTCTTCTTGTGCTTGCGCAGCAGCCGCCGCACTTCCTCACCAATCAAGAGACAAATAGCGTCCGGCGTTGTTTTGCGTCCGGCGAGCGGTATTTCCTGCGTGTCGAGCTGCTTGCCGTTCAGGTCCACCATCAGGAAGGAAACACTATCTGCGGTAATCTTCACGGCGACCACGCAGCCGCGCTCCGCCTTGAAGGAAATCATGTCCGGGGGGCGGCCGCCGTTGGATTCGCCCTCGCCCAGAGGTTTGATCAGGTCCGCCGCCAACAGGTCGCCAACTACGTTGGTGATGGTCGGCGCGCTGAGGCCAGAGGCACGAACCAGGTCCGCTTTTGAACAGGAACCGGTCTCGCGCAGAAGCTTCAGCACGCGAAGCGCGTTGGTATGACGGAGAAGTGAGGGCCGGCCGACCGGGATGAGTTCGTTCTTCAATGAAAACCGACTTGAATGTCTGGGAGAAAATCTTTGGTGAACGGGACGTTTCATCCGGCAGGCGAATCGCATCCCGGTGCACGCAACGCAATTCCTTTTTATACCATCTCCTGACGGCTTGTATCCTCAGACAGATGCCGATCATTGTAATGAAAGATTATGAAGTGTGTTAGGATGGGCACGCTAACTGCAACAGGCAATTTCCGGGAGGGTCTCACAACTCATGACGAGCATGAAGTCTGGTTTCTTTGGCGTGATCCTGTTGCTGTGTCTTGCCGGTTCCGCCGGTGCCCAAAGCAGAGTGCCCTATCATCCGTTGGACGCTCTTACCACCGATGAGTATTGGACAGTCCATGACGTGTTGCAACAGAGTGGCCGCTTGACGGACAAGACGCTTTTCTCCAGCCTGCTGTTGCACGAACCATCGAAAGATAAGGTGCTCGCCTGGAAAGAGGGCGATCCAATCCCGCGCGAAGCCGATGTAATTCTCGAAGACGGGGGCAAGACGATTGAGGCCCGCGTTGACATCGTAGCTCGCAAACTCGAGTTCTATAACCAGGTTCCCGGGGTTCAGGCACCCATTACCGAGACGGAGCTTGACACCATGAATGACGTTGTCAAGAAGGACCCGCGGGTTATTGCCGCGCTCAAGCGCCACGGGGTTACGGATCTATCAGGCGTGCGCTGCGAGCCGATTCCTATTACATGGATGATTTTTCCTGAACAGACGAGCAGCCGGGTTGGCTTTGGCGCATGCACCGATTCGCACGGTGTCTATCATCCGTGGGGCCGGGCGATTGAAGGGGTTTATATCCTTGCCGACCTTACCAGCGAGAAAGTGCTCAAGGTGGTCGACAACGAACCCGTGCCTGCGCCGCAGGGAAATATCGATTACGAGGAGGCGGATGCTACGCCGCGCGCGGGTACGAAGCCGTTGCTGGTGACCCAGCCTCTCGGCCCGGGCTATATCATCGACAAGGGTGAGGTGGTATGGCAAAACTGGCACTTTCGTTTCCGGTTGGATCCGCGAGTTGGCGCCGTGATCAATCAAGTGAGCTACCAGGATGGGAACAAGCTACGTTCCGTCATGTATGAGGGCTCGCTCTCTGAGATGTATGTGCCTTACATGGATCCCGATGAGGGCTGGAACTCGCGCGCTTTCGTAGATGCCGGCGAGTTTCTTCTCGGCGGTTTGATCAAGCCGGTAGGCCCCGACGATTGCCCGGCCCATGCGCAATACTTTACCGGTCTCGTGCCTTCGGATGCCGGCGCCCCGGTGTTAAAGCCGCAACTCGCCTGCCTTTTTGAACACGCGACCGATAGCCCGGCGTGGAGGCACCTGGAAGGGAATGTGATCAGCGGCCGGCCCAGCCGTGAACTTGTGCTGCGCACGGCCGCGGTCGCGGGGAACTATGACTACATGCTCGATTGGATATTTCAGCAGGATGGCACCATCCGGGTAGCGGTGGGCGCGACCGGCATCGTCGAGACCAAGGGGGTGAAAGAGCAAATAGTAGCGCCCACAATGAGCGACGGGCCAGGAAAGCTCGAAAACGGCACCCTGGTTGCCGCGAATCTAGTGGCGGTCAATCACGATCACTATTTCTCTTACCGGCTGGATCTCGATGTCGATGGCCCCAACAACAGCTTCATGGTGGATCGTCTGGTGCAGGAGCCGCTTTCCGGCAGTTCGCGGAAGATCATCTGGGCGGCACAATCGTCGATTGCGCATACCGAGAAGGACGCGATTCTTGACATCGACTTGCGCCATCCGGCGATGTGGCATTTCATCAATCCCACGCAGCACGACGCTCGTGGATATCCCACCGGATGGGAGATCATGCCCGGCGCCACCGCGGTCTCAAGCATTTCGCTCGAAGACCCGGCACAGCGTGTCGGCGCGTTCTCTGGGCATCAGATGTGGGTCACGCCCTACGACCCGGAGGAACGCTATGCCGCCGGGACGTACGTCACCAACAACGATGGGCTGCGTGGACTGCCGGAGTGGACCAAGGCCAACCGTTCGATCGAGAACACGGATATAGTCGGCTGGTATACGCTCGGTTTCCACCATGTGGTTCGGCTGGAAGACTGGCCGATCATGCCCACGCTGTGGCATGACTTCCTGATTCGGCCGGTCAATTTTTTCGATCAAAACCCCACGCTTACGTTGCCCCACGAGCCTTAGCTGGGGCCATCTGGATCGCGGTCAGGAAGTAGTCTGTACGTCCTACTGTTCCATTACTCCGTATTGGAAGCGCGGCGGCAGGCGGCAGCCCGTCCGTTCGACCATCGCCAGGGTAAGGGCCTGCGGAACCAGTAGAGAGGTAATGCCCTCCCATGGTTCTGCAACCGCATCGATTCTGACAGGAAACAGTTTTTCGCTGGCGGCGTGTTCTTCGCTGGAGACGAGCACGACTTTGCCTCCGCGACGGTTGCACTCGTGGGCCAGCTTGATGCCCAGGTGAGCGACCCGGCCCAGGGCAAAGATGATCGCGACGTGCGATGCATCGATATCCAGGTTGGGGCCGTGCTTGAAGCCGGCGCCCGTATGCGGTGCTGCGCGATTGCCGCTCATTTCGCGGATGCAAAGTGCGCTCATGAAGGCGCCACCGTAGGCTGCGCCGCGGCCAACGACTTCAATGTTGGCGGCTCCCCGGCAAAAGTGCTCCAGCTCACCACGCATAGCAAAAATGGGATCCAGATGCGCAGAAAAAACGGCGGCTGCATGGTCTGCCTCCTGCTTCCATGAAAGCCCCACCATCTCAGAGGCGAGAATAATGGAGGCCGCCATGGCGTTGGTGTAGGACTTGGTGGCGTTGCCGTATTCCGGTCCGGCCAGGATCGGGAGCTTATTTCTTGCGAGTTGCCAGCAAGCACTCGCGGGATTGTTACAAATCAGACCAAGGGCTCGATCGCCGGCCTGTTTGAAGAACTCCACAAGCTCGGCGCTCTCGCCGGAAGTGGTGAGCAGGATAGAGACGGCTGCGTCATCCCACACCGAGGAGGCGTAGTTTAGCCACTCGCCGGCATCGACAGTAAATGATGGGCGACCGTGGGTTTGCAAGAGGACCGATCCGCCGAAGGAAGAGCAATAGGAAGCGCCCATACCGATAAACATCACCGGCCCGCTTTTCGACGCCAGCGCGCGGAATTTTTGCAGCTCACTCAGGATGGCGGAATCGTTTGCGTAGGCCGCGAGTAGCTCTCGTAACCTCTCTGGCTGTTGCCTGCACTCCATCTCCAGTACCTGGGTCCCGGTGTAGCCAAGAACCTCTTTGGCAGGTTCGATGCCGGCGATCCAGCGGGGCGTTTCCTGCTTGCTTTCCGTCGTCATAACGTCTCCACTTTGTTAGAAACGATTCGTTAAAAAGACTCGCAAATGAATGCCAAAGTCTCGCAGATAGAGGTTATCATTCGGCTAGGTGAAACGTACTTGAACGACCCAGCCGCCCCTCAACCCTATGTGAACCAGGCCTTCATCCGGAGAGTCTCCTCCATCGCCGGATTGGGTGGCATTCTCTATGGTTTTGACATGGGCGTCATCGCCGCAGCTTTGATTTATGTGCGCGATTCCTTCCATCTGACGACCATGATGCAGGAGGTGCTGGTCATCGCAGTGCTGATCGGCGTCATGATCGGCGCGCTGGTGGGGGGTACCATTGCCGACCACGTGGGCAGGCGCAAAACGCTGATTTGGGGAGCCATTCTTTTCATCCTCGGTTCGATCCTTGCGCCGCTATCTCCCAATGTAATCGTGCTCTTCATAGCCCGCGCTTTGCTCGGCATCGCGGTCGGGTTTACCTCGGTAACAGCGCCGGTATACGTATCGGAGCTTGCGCCGCCCAAATCGCGCGGCATGCTCATCGGTCTTTATCAGTTTGCCCTTACTGCAGGCATAGCCATTGCCGACCTGGTGGGCTACTGGTTTGCCGGTTCACAGGGTTGGCGCCTGATGTTTGCCTTCGGCTTGATTCCGGCTGTGATTTTTCTCTTTATGGTGCTCACGGTTCCGGAAAGTCCCCGTTGGTTATTCGCGCAAAACAGGGCGGCTGAAGCCGAAGCGGTGCTGAGTTCGTATACAGACCAGGCGGGCGCGCGATTGCTCCTGGAAGATATTCGCGTCAGCCTGATGACCAAAATGGAGCGGCGCTGGAGCGCGCTTTGGAGCCCGGCCGTCCGCGGATCGCTGTTCATTGCGGTTGGCTTCATGTTGCTTACGCCCGCCACCGGTATCAACGCCGTGGTCTATTACGGGCCGCAGATATTTACCCTGGCCGGGATCAGTTCCGATAAGAGCGCCATTTTTGCAACGCTTCTGGTGGCCGTAACCAATGTGCTCGCCACCGTAATCGCCCTGGTGCTGGTGGACCGCCTGGGGCGCAAGCCACTGCTCTACGCGGGCCTTGGCGGTATGACGACCGCGCTGCTCGTGCTCGCGCTTTGCTTCTACAAGCAGGCCGCACTGGGAGCGTCGATGGGGATCGTTGCCACCGCCTGCCTCATGTTTTACATCACGTGCTACGCCTTCAGTATCGGGCCCATCGCGTGGATTCTGGTGTCTGAAGTGTTTCCTCTGCGGCTGCGCGGCCGCGGTGTGGCGGCCGCAACTCTGAGTTTTGGAACTTCTAATTTTCTCGTCTCGCTCACCTTTCTCTCTGTGATTAAAGCGGTAGGCACTTCTGTTACCTTCGCAATCTGCGGAGCATTTTGCATCCTGACACTTGTCTTTGTGCGCTTTGTGATTCCAGAGACCAAGGGGCGGGAGTTGGAAAGCATTAGCGCGCGACAACCCGCGGTCGCGCCGTAGCGCAGCAGAGGCAGGCTGGTAGTGTATTCATCCGTACAAGGGGTTACTGAATCGATGTTGCCGGAAAGACCCTCTGAGCTGGGCTATGTGGTGGGCGCCGATATTGGCGGCACCAGCCTGCGACTCGCGCTTGCCGATATGGATGGCACGATTCTGGCGAAGTGGAAGGTCTCCACTGCCGGTATTCGTGACCCGGAGGTCGTGGTTGGCTTGATTCACGAAGGCGTGCAAGAGCTGCTCAAGCAAAATCGGTTGCCGCACGCCTCGCTACGAGCAATTGCTGCGGGCGCGCCCGGCGTCACCAATGTGGACGAGGGTATCGTGATTGCGACGTCTTACCTGATGGGCTGGCGCGACGTCCCCTTGCGCGCGTTGTTAGAAGCCAGGCTTGGCGTACCGGCGGCGGTTGAGAACGATGTGAATACGGCCGCCTTCGCGGAAAGCAGGATCGGCGCGGCTCAGGGCATACGAGACTTTGTGTTTCTTGCGGTAGGTACCGGAATTGGCGCCGGGATTGTGCTCAATGGGCGACTTTTTCATGGAATGAATTGGTCCGCAGGGGAGATCGGATATTTGCTTGTTCCCGGGACTTCGGTGAAGCCGGTAGAGACCGGAGAGCCGGGCGCTCTGGAAAGCATTATTGGCGGCGAGGGCATTAAGGCGCAGTGGCAGACGATTTGGCGTGAAGAGCTGACCCCTCTTCCCAGAGACCTGGTTGCGACCCAGATATTCGATCATGCGGTTGCTGGCGATGCATTGGCACGGACGGTTCTGGGCAAGACAGCGGTTACGCTGGCTTATGCGATTTATAATCTCGCGGTCGTGCTGAACTGTCCCTTGTTTGTGTTGGGCGGCAGTGTGGGTATGCACCCGGCGTTGTGGGAACTAACCCAGGAGATTTTGGCGCAGAGAGACAAACGCGTACAGCCACAGTTGCTGAGGAGCACGCTCGGCCCTGATGCGCAAGTGAACGGGGCCATCCATCTTGCGATTGAGACGGCGGTTTCGCGCGTGCTTTCGGTTTAATTCGAAACTCTACCCTTCCTGTTTGAGAATACTGACACTGCCGAATGGGCTAGTGTGGGATTCGCAGTTGCACAACCGGGGACACCTTACCCCACTCAAGCCAACGGAAGGCTTGAATGGGCCACCCTCCCTTTGTGGTTAGGACGGAGGGGGACCTTACCCTAGTTGGTCTTCCAGTATCGATTGAAGCCTATGTAGTCCGAGGGTAAGTTCGCCAGGATAATCCGCTTCAGCTCGAGCATGTCTGCTGACCCGAGCTGCTTGTAGAGAACCTTCCCGTCGCCTGATAACAGTACGGTGTAGGGCACAGCGGAGTCCCACCTCGGGTCAAACGCGGTTTGTAGGGCAGACGTATCTTGTGAATCGAAGAGGTAGTTCTTGCTGGTCGCGTGCTTCTTCTGCAGAAGACGCAATACGCTGGGCTGTTCGTCCGGCATGTTGGCTGAGACCGTCACCAGCGAAAAGTCACGGTCCCCATACATGCGCAGGGTGTCCTGCAGATCAGAAAACTCCACGATGCAAGAGCCACACCAGGTCGCCCAGAAGTCAATCAGCATCATCTGGTGGGTCGGGTTTGTGCGCAGCTTGGTGAGCTCAGCCTTTGAGATCATTGCGACACTCACGGGCTGCGCATTGATCTTCTCCAGCGCCGCCTCACGTCCCGCCGCCTTCTCCTTCCACTTGGTTGAGCAGCCAAAGACGCCGGTATGCTTTACCGCCACTTCTTTGTGGGCAAGCAACGCGTCGATTGCGTTGCGGGCATCCTGGGTCTTCACCAACTCTGTGCGATAGCTGTTATCCATGCGGCCTTCATAACGCAGGTGTCGCTGCTGATCGAAGATGAAGACGTGGGGAGTCGCTTGCGGGCCATAGGCGCGCGTCACCTGCTGGGTCTCGCCGTCATACAGATACGGGTAGGTCAGATGCTTGTACTGCACCCTGATTTTCATCTCCGGCAAACTATCGCTGATGTCAGACGAATCCAGTTCATCGATGCGTATGGCCTGCGGATCGTTGGGTTGAATCGCAACCACCGCGACACCCTTGCTGGTGTAGTCATTAGCCAGCTGTTGGATGCGGCGCTCATACATCTGGGCGATCGGGCAATGGTTGCAGGTGAACACGACGACGAGAACGGGGCTGGCGGCGTAGTCGCTCAGCTTGTGGGTCTGGCCATCTACCCCGGGCAAAGAGAAGTCAGGCGCCGGGGAACCAAGCGCGAGAATCGGATGCTCTTCCGCGGACGCAACACCCAGGGCCATCAATAAGACAACAAAAAACTTCCACATGGTTCATACCTCCAAACGTTTTACTTGCAGGTGGTGGCAGGCGCAGGCTGTGGAGTGATGTCGGCAGATTCCAATCCCATCGCCCACTTGATCGCCTCGGTATACATCTTCTGCAGTCGCGGATCATCCCAATTTTCGCCCGGGTGGCCCAGGGTCGAGTAATAGACGCGGCCCTTGCCATAAGACTTCGCCCAGGTAACCGCAAAATCATGATCGGCGCGATGCACCCTGGGGTTGGCCAGATCGAGCTTGCAGGGGTCAAGGCGCATCAGCACGCGCACCTTGTCGCGCGAGAAATCTTTCATCTGGTAAATCTCGTCCATCAGGGTGAACTCATGCGGCCATTGCTGCATGCCAGGGAAAGCCGGGTCTTCCACAATGATCGGCGCATTGAATGTCTTCCAGGGATGCTCATCAAAATCTCCGCCCAGCATATCGACAAACGCGGGCCACTTAACCCAGGTGATCGCCGCGCTATGAACGCCGACCAACCCCTTGCCGTCGTCGTGCACAAAGGATAGGAAGTCCGCCTTCTGCTGTGCGTCCATCTCCAGGTCCCCTCCGGTAAACATCAGGATGGCGTCGAAGTCATTGAGATTCTTGGCGTTGAATTCGAGTTTCTTCTTGGTCAGTACTTCGGTGTCGGTGCGGATCGTTGTATCCCATAAGCCGGTCTGCTGGCCAAGATGCTCAATGGTGGCCATTGCATGCGACACCGACTCGTGGCGATAGCCCTTTTCTTCGCCGAGAACCAGCAGATGCTTGTTCGCAGGTACCTGCGCGACCGCCAGGTTTGCCAGCAACAAGCTTGCGGCCCACCACGCTATACGGGATATCTTCATGAACGCCACTCTTTCGCCAGAAGTTTACAGGCTCCCGGCACTGTTTGTCGGAGCCTGCGTGGTTGCTTCTAGCGTCAACGCCCCGGAATGTTCTGGAAAGCAATCTCTCAGCTACCTGCCCGATTCGCGGTTCGGGCGCCCTGGTGATCACACCAGTAAATGATACTTTGTAAAGTTCCATAAGGATGTAGGAAGAAGTCGCGGTTTGCAACTATTTTTTAACCGGGAAGTCAAAAAAGCGGTTTCCGCGAAGCCTGAAAGGGTTTGCGCGGGCAGAGCGAAGTTAATACCCGCGGATGAAACTCTCGGGCGTGCCGTCTTCGGGGTTCACAAAGATGATGTCTTTGGGGTCACGGCGCGGCGTGTCGATAGCCAGAAAGACGACAGGCCCCTCGATGATTTTTGGCAGTGCATGCACCACCGTGCGTTTGAAGAAGAGTAAGTCGCCGGGACTAAACTCCGCTCCGTTCGCAGTGTCGCCCATCCAGAACGTGCCTCTTCCCGAGAGAACATAAAGATATTCGTCGGAGCCTCGGTGATAGTGCGGCGGCGTCTCGCGGTAAACGCGGAACACCCGGGAGCTGGCGGAGTCTTCATTCGTCAGGTAAGTATCCAGTAGCAGTGTCTCCGCTGTTTCTGGAAACGAGCGGGCGACTTGATTGAGATCGAAACGCTGGAAGGTGTGCTTCGCCGTCACCGGGGTTCTCCTACCGTAAATGATACCTTTGGCTGCAACCGGGCCAGCCCTTTGATGGCTGGGGTATGCTCTAAACGTATTGGGCGACCGCAAAGATGATGGTGAAACAAGCCGCAAAGAAAGCCAGGCGTGCAAACGCGAAGGAGCCTGGCAAGATGGACATACGCGCGGTGGCGCGGTTAGCCAACGTGTCGATCGCCACGGTCTCGCGGACCATTAATCGGGTAACGACCGTGAATCCGCAGATGGCCAAGCAGGTGTGGGAAGCAATCGAGAAGCTCGATTACTTTCCCAATACCCAGGCGCGGGCGCTGGTGTCGGGGCGCAGCCGGCTGCTGGGGCTGATTGTTTCAGAGATTACTAATCCCTTTTTTCCCGAACTCATCCAGGGATTCGAAGATGTCGCCGTCGAGCACGGATACGAGATTCTGATCAGCTCGACCAACTATGATCCCCGGCGCATGTCGCTGTGCATTCGGCGCATGCTGGAGCGACGGGCAGAAGGCGTAGCAGTGATGACGTTTGGCGTGGAAAAGCCGCTGCTGGAGCAATTGGCGGAACGCAAGGTGCCGCTGGTTTTTGTGGACGTGGGGCCTGAGAGGCCGGGCATCAGCCTGCTGAAAGTGGACTATCGCCATGGCATCCAGCAGGGAGTGGAGCACCTGGTTGGGCTGGGGCATCGTAATATTGCCTTTATCAGCGGGCCTGGGCGGCTGCACTCAGCGCAGTCGCGCCTGTCGGCGTTCACAAAATCAGTCGAGGAGTGCGGCCTGGTGGCCGACCCGGATTGGATCGTCGAGGGCGATCACACCATGGAGGGCGGCATCGAAGCGATGGATGCGCTGCTGCAACTAAAGCGCGGACCGACGGCCGTGATGTGCTCCAACGACATGACCGCCATTGGCGTGCTGCACAAGCTTTTCCGTGCGGGGCTCAAAGTGCCCGATGACCTCTCGGTGATTGGCTTCGATGATATTCAGATCGCGCAGGTAACCATTCCGCCGCTGACGACGATCCAGATGTCGTGCTTCGAACTGGGACGGGCGGCCGTTACGGCGCTGCGCGCGCACGTGGAAGACGGCGCTGACCCCAAACGCAACTACAAGATTCCAACCAACCTGATCGTCCGCGAGTCCACGGCTGCGCCCAAAATCAAACGCAGCGGTGCAAAACCTGCGTCCTAACCACGCACACCGGGTGCCCGGAATCAACTGCCGGTAGCCAATTGAACGGGCGCCCACCAGTTGACTTGAGTACCCAGAGATCTCGACTAAGAAACCCTGTCAACCAGCCGGAAAATCATGGAATGAAGGCACAATGCTTCCCCAGCGCCCCAGTGGCCAGCGCCAGCATAGCGGTGCGCACCAGGATGTAATCCGTATCAAAGGTGGAGATGGCAAAGATACTGATGCCTGCTTCAGCCAGCGGGTTGAGTATGCCGGCGAGAATGCCCGTGGCTGAGAACTCGAGCTTGTCCGCGACCTGAAAGGCTGTCCATCCTGATTCGCACGCCAGGCCTGGAGGTACCACAGCCGTTGGGCAGACAATCGAAAGCTCATGCACAGTGTGAGTGACAGATACCAGTGGGCCAGACGAAAAACTGAGCCACGCAGGAGTCGCGGCATCGGGAGGCAGGCGCAGGATCGACAACTCACCGGCCAGCAACTTCAGTGCTAACAAACTACCGCGGAGCCGGCGGCGCCGCGGCGGGTGTCGGTGTAGGCCTGGCGACCGCGGCGGCGTTACCCGGGCCCCCTACCTGTTGCACGGTGGGCAGCCGTTGGTCGACCGGCGGCAACGCAGGAAAAGGAGCGTGCGGCTCCGACTGATACCAATAGGCGACGGAGTAGAAATTGTCGGAACGGTGATTGGCGCTCCCGTGCTCGATCGTGGCCTTGAACGATCGCTTGAAAGGAATGGGAGCGTCGAGATGGAAGCGATAGACACTTGACCGGCTGCCGGCTAGCTCGGGGCCCACGACCGGTGCCCCGTAAAGCTGATACGAAAAGGGTTTGCCGCCGAAATCCCATGCGCCCAGAAAGTAGTCTTCCGAACCGGTGCCGTTGATTGCAGGGGTCGCGTCATCATCCACAAAAAACATGTCATCGCCTTCGCCCCACCAGCCATCCTGGTTTTGCAAAACCGACATGACTACGCCGACAAACTGTCCACTCCCCTTGGCCTGCATCCAGACATAATTGTCCTGGCCGTTCAGGTTTCGCTTGTCATCCACCAAGGGGTCTCCGTTGGTGGTCCAGTTGTCGGTCCAGCCATGGTTTGGCTGCGCCTGGCGGTACTGCGCATGGAAATAGAGAGTGCCGGCCGGCAACGGATGTGAGTCCGTTTGGTAATCAATGTTGTAGTAGAGGCTGCCGACCGGCTGCTTGCCTTCGTTCGTAACCGTCACGCGGGCATGGCGCTGATAGGGCATGGGAAAAAACGAGTTCAGGCTCATATCGCTGCCGACGGAAAGCAACTCAGACTGCCACGAATAGTAGTCTCCCAGACCCAGGCCGAAAAAATCGCCAATCGGCGTTTCCACACTTGGCGTGGTCTCGCCATCCCAATAGATGCGCAGCACGATACGTTTCAGGTGGTAGGGCTCATCGCTTGCGATGGTAAACCAGAGGTGCGAAATTTTGCCGGGCCCATCGGTGTCGAGCACGGTGAGGGTTGCGCCGGGCTCAACTCGACGCGCATCCGCATTGGCGCCGGTTGGGTCGGAGCTTGAGGAGCGGTGGGCGGTATAGGTCTGCAGGCGGGTAAGATCCGGTTGCCATGCGGAGTTCTGGTCTTGGGCCACGAGCGAAAGACTCGTTGCCAGAAATGCAAACCCGATAAATCGCCTCACGATAGCTTTCCTCATTCTCAAATGCTGGGGCAGCCTCAATTATGCAGAGTTTATCGTGCGCTCAGCTTCCCAGGGCAATTATGTGCTGCAGGATGACCTCACCCGTCCGCGCGTCCGCGGTCGTGGAACGAAAAGTGCGCGCGTTCTTCTCAAAGCGCAGGTCGCGTACGTCTTCGATTCGTCGCAGAATGGTCAGCTTGCCGTCGCGCTCAAGGGCAGCATCCACCGCCCCGGGCTTGCCGGCAAACAGGCTGTAGGCGGGGATGCCAATAATGGCGGCTTCGCGCGCCATGGTGCCGCCCCCGCTCAATACCGCGTCGGAGTGCGCCATTAAGCTGAGCGCGTCCACTGACTTGTCAGAGACGTGAAAGGGCGCGCAGCGCATTCCGTAGAAACGCTTCAACTGCTCCCCTTGTTCGTGGGTCCGGGGCAGCACGATTACCTGGGCATCCTGGTCGTCGCGCAGGCGCTCAACCAGGGCGCGAAAAAGCACCTCAGAAAGAGGATCCTGATAGTGAGCCCAGGTCGCAGGTGGACGTACCGTGATGATCAGCCGATTGGGATCGAGGTGCAGTTCCTCCATCACGCCGGGAGAATTGTGCCAGCCGCTCAAATAGACGTTTTCCTTGAAACCCGGGTAGCGAATCACCTTCTTGATGTTGACGTGCTGGCGCTGCAGGGTGAGGGTAGGGATCGTCTCTGGCAAGAGTAGCTTCGTCGCCATTCTTGAAAACAGCTCGGAATAGACGAACTCGTAGTCGTAAATGGTCATGACCGGCATACGCAGCAGCCAGGCAGCGATCACCTGGGCGCGGGAGCCGTGGTTAACCGCGATGGCGGGGCGGCTGTTGCGCGCGAACAAGGCAAGCCGGACGGCGCGCACGATCGTGGCCATGGCCCGGGTCAGAAAGAAGTGGGGGGTACGATGGCGCCCAATGACTACGGGATGCAGGCCGTGGGATTGAGCAATCTCTTCCACCTGGCCGAAGCGCCGGGCGGTGAGCATCACGCTGTAGCCGGCCTCTTCCAGCCTTCTGATGATGGGCGGGAAGAAGTGTGCGTGTGGCGAGTTATCCAGGTCGATCCAGATGCGCATTTTGCTTCCCGCGAGCATCATAATCCAACCCGCCCAGCAAATCTCATCATGGCTTGCAGTTCTGTAGCCGGGCAAGCGCTCGCAGCATCCATGCCTGCCCCCAGCGCACATAAGGGGTGCGGTTCGTCCAGAGGCGGTGCCGCTGGTAGTAAAAAGACCCGTCGGGCGCAGACATATTGCTCATCGTCCAGCGGAACGTTTTTGAGGCCCGGTCGAGGGTCGCCGCATCGATCGACGCAAAGGCGGTAAAGTGCAATATCGCCTGCGAACAGCAGTGGATATCGAAGGGGAAGGTTCGATTGTCGAAGTACCGGGGCGCGCCCTCTTCGGTGAAAAAAGTGCTTTGGTAGTAGCGATGGCCCAGAAGCATGGCCCGTTCGAAACTTCGATCCCCCGTGATCTGCTGATAATCGAGCAGCGCGCAGACGTTATAGGAAGTATGAAAGCTATCAATCCAGCGTTGCCTGCGGAGCCCCCCGTAGTACCAAGCGCCGGTGGGCAGCTGGGCGCGTTCGAGGAAAACCATGGCCTTGCGCGCCAGTTCAAGGTATTCAGCGTTTCCCCGCAAGCTGCCGGCCCGCGCCAATAACACGGCCGCCAGGGCGCTACTGTTGTAAATCAGCGTTTTGTCGTTGGGCGTGTAGCTGAAGCACACCGCGTCAGCAGACTCGAATGAGCGATTGAGCCGCACCGCCAGAAACCGGGCCGCCGATTCTGCGATCTCCCGAGCCTCGCCGTCTGCGAAAACTTCGCTCATCCGCATCATGGCGGTCGCACAAAAGTACGTCGCGATGCAGTTGGCAGAATAAGCCGGCAGCCGCGAACCGCGCAGCGAAACATAATCCCAGTCGTAGCCCCAGCAATAGTCAGGCTCATGCGGCGAGCGAAGCCGTATCAGCTCTTGTTTGAGCCAGGTAGCCTGCGCCGATAAATCATGGCCTGCTTGCGCCAGATCGCAATAAGCAGAAAGACAAAGCCCCAAAGCCTTGGGATTGCGACTCGGTGGCACCTTCAGCCACTGCCGCCAGCGCGGGCCGGCGAAACGTTTGCCGAATTGCATCAGCAGAATGGCAGGCAGACCACTGCGCGACCAGCGTCCGCGTAAATAAGGGGAGTTGAGCAGATCAAACGGCTCGTATCCTGCGAACTGCCGGGTCTCGATCCACCCCCGTAGTGCTTCAATCGTGCCCGGCAGGCTGGACGACACGGACACGGAATCAGGGGACAGGAACGCGCTCCGTAGCGACGGCCAGGTTCGGCTGCAGAGTATCCTTGAGGATTTGCACAATCCTAGGTGCGGTTTGTCCGTCCCAGAGTGGGGGTGGCAACGCAGGCGGCTTGCCGCGCCGTTCGGTCCCAAGCAGATCGAGAGCACTCGCCAGCAGCGCCTGAGGGTCGCATCCAACCAGCCGGTTGGTCCCCATGGAAACGGTGACCGGCCGTTCGGTGGTGTCGCGATAGGTCAGGCAAGGCACCCCAAGATAGGTCGTCTCCTCCTGCACGCCGCCTGAATCGGTAATGACCAGGACGGCACGCTGCACCAGGCCAAGAAAATCCAGGTAAGAAGCCGGAGGCATCATCCACAGCCCGGTTACGGGGACCGGGCCACCCTTCCAGGTTCTGACCGTAGTGAGGCCGGCTGTCGCAATATGCTGGGCCGTCCTCGGGTGTGCCGGAAAAACGATGGGAATATGCTTGGCAAGCTGGGCCAGTGCGTCGAACGTGCGCCGCAGCTGCTCGGGGTTATCCACGTTTGAAGGGCGATGCAGGGTGAGCACGGCATAAGGTCGTGCGTTCAACCCCAGTTCGGCGCGCAGCAGCGGCTGGGGCGCGTTTTCCAGGGCGCGCACCAGGGAGTCGATCATCAAATTGCCAACGAAGAAGACCTTGTCGGGCGCGACGCCCTCGTGGGCAAGGTTCCAGTTGGCGCTTTCTTCAGTGGTGAAAAGCAGGTCTGCCAGCGCGTCGGTCAGCACGCGGTTAATCTCCTCAGGCATGCCGCGGTCAAAGCTGCGCAAGCCTGCTTCGACGTGGGCCACCGGGATTCTTTCCTTGGCTGCCACCAGCGCGCATGCGAGGGTGGAGTTCACGTCCCCTGCCACTACCACCATGTCTGGGCGGTCCTGTTGCACCAGGTCTCCGAACGCCCGCATGATTTCTGCTGTTTGGCCGAAGTGGGTACCTGACCCGGCCTCGAGGTTGTAGTCAGGGTGCGGCATGTTGAGCTGATCGAAGAAAACCTGCGACATGGAGTAGTCGTAGTGCTGGCCGGTATGTACCAGCACGGGCTCAATGTCTGTGTGCCGCCGCAACTCTGCCATGAGCGGGGCGATCTTCATCATGTTCGGCCGGGCGCCGACGACGCTCATGATTCTCAGGCGGTGGTTGGGCATGGCCATTCCTTCGTAAAAGGATATAGCACCCATGAAACCTGCGATTGCCCCGACACTGTGATTTTGATCTGTTCTAATAGCCTCACTTGGTATCGACTGATGTGTGGAATCTGCGGCGTACTGGCATTCAAAAACAGTAACTTCCAGGTGACGACGGAATATCTCTCCCGGATGCGGGATAGCATGGCCCATCGCGGGCCTGACGGCGCCGGCCTATGGATCGCACCAGACCGCCGCGTAGGTCTGGGCCATCGCCGCCTCGCCATCATCGACCTTTCCCCGGCAGCTGCGCAGCCGATGGGGAATGACGACGGCTCCCTCCAGATCGTTTTCAACGGGGAGATTTATAACCATGCGGAGATTCGGCGGGAGCTGGAAGCGCACGGGCAGCTCCGCTGGAAAACAGACCACTCGGATACAGAAGTCATCTTGCGTGCTTTTGAAAAATGGGGCATCGCCTGCCTGCAGAAATTGCGCGGCATGTTTGCCATTGCCCTCTGGGACGCGAGGGAGCGCCGGCTATGGCTGATTCGCGACCGTGTCGGGATCAAGCCGCTCTATTACAGTATGCATCACGGGCGGATCACGTTCGCCTCCGAGATCAAGGCGCTCCTGCAGGATCCGGATCAGGCGCGCGCGGTCAATGAAGAAGCACTCTTTCACTATCTCTCTTTTTTGACGACGCCGGCGCCGGACACACTCTTCGCAGGCATTCACAAATTGCCCGCTGGCTCGTTCCTGACCATTACCGCGGAGGGACTGCGCCATGAAGAGCAGTACTGGAATGTACTGGAACACACCACGCCGTTGACCGGCGTTAGCGAAGCTGAGATTGCCGAGCGTCTGCTCGCGGAACTGCGCACCAGCGTAGCTTTGCGCGGGGTGAGCGATGTGCCCGTGGGCGTTTTTCTTTCCGGCGGAATCGATTCGAGCACCAACGCGGCGCTCTTTTCGGAGTGCTCTACGGAGAAGGTGAATACCTTTTCCGTGGGCTATGACCAGAACTATCGCGGCTGCGAAAGTGAATTACCGCAAGCCAGCCATTTTGCGCGGAGCATTGGGTCGATCCACCATGAACGGGTGCTGATGCAGCAGGACTTTCTCGACTTTTTGCCGCGCATGATCCATCTGCAGGATGAGCCGATAGGCGATCCGGTCTGCATGCCTGTCTATTTTCTTTCCCGGCTGGCACGGGATCACGGCATTGTGGTTGCCCAGGCAGGCGAAGGGTCGGATGAACTCTTTTGGGGCTATCGGCACTGGAAGCAAATCCTCAACCTGATTCGCTGGAATAGCTATCCGATTCCCGGCGAGATGAAGAAGCTTGGCCTCACTGCGCTGGGTGCACTCGGCAAATCTCAGGGCCTCGCGTACGAGTTCCTCAGGCGCGCGCACGAGGGTGTGCCTGTGTTCTGGGGTGGCGTCGACGCCTTTACCCAACGCGCCAAGATGGACGTGCTTTCGCCGCGCCTCCGCCGCCAGTTCCGCGGATTGACCTCATGGGAGGCGATACGCCCCATCCATAAGCAGTTCCTGCAAAAATCCTGGGAAAAGACTCCCGTCAAGTGGATGACCTATGTCGACCTGAACCTGCGCCTGCCCGAGCTGCTGCTCATGCGGCTCGACAAGATGGGGATGGGAGCGAGCGTGGAGACCCGGGTTCCCTTTCTCGACCACAAATTTGTTGAGTTAGCCATGAGCATTCCCGAACAGATCATCACCCGCGGCCATGAATCAAAGCACATTTTGAAGCGGGCCGTGCGGGGCACCATTCCCGATGACATTATCGATCGCCCCAAGCAGGGCTTTGGCGTGCCCATTCAGCAATGGTTCCTTGGGCAATCTGGAGAATTCGCGCGGCATGCGCTTGCCGACTTTTGTGACCAGACGGACTTCCTCGATCGATCTGAGGTGATGAGACTGGTCAACTCAGGCCAAGGAAGGCATGTGTGGTTCCTGCTGAACTTCGCTCTCTGGTGGAGGGAGTTCATCGAGGGTAAGAATGCCCACGTTGCCAATCAACCTGAATCTCTGGCGGCGACTCGATAGTCTTTCACTATCGCCTGGGTTAGCCTCATAGGGAGCCTCGCTTCCTGTCGACGCATGGAGTATGCAATGCCTGACGCTGCACAACTCGCCCAGGATCATTGGAACGAGACGCCACTTTTCTTGACCGAAGAGGAGCGCTACTCCATCTATCCCTGGCTCTACGATGCCGCAGAATTTCGCAGACATGCGGGAGAAAGGATACTCGAGGTTGGTTGCGGCACCGGCGCCGATCTACTGCAATTTGCAAAGCATGGCGCCCTTGCTACCGGCGTGGATATAACGGAAAAGCATGTGGAGCTGGCTCGTGAGCGACTGGGCGATCGCGCTGTCATCCATCATGCCGACATGCGCCATCTTCCCTTTGAAGACGAAACTTTTGACTACATTTACTCGCACGGGGTTCTGCACCACTCCAGTGAGCCCGAGCAAGCAATACGCGAAATGTTTCGTGTGCTTCGCCCAGGAGGCCGGATCAATGTTCATGTCTATGCTTACTGGTCAGCGGTCACGCTATGGGGCGTCTTAAGGTATGGGCGGAGATGGAAGCGACACATCGAAAACAGCAAGGCGCCCGTTCATATAGAACTCTATACCGGCCGGCGGCTTCGGCAATTGTTCGGGCCCGATATCTCACTCGAGAAATATCAGTGCGCACCGTTCGAGACCCTGGCGAAATTTGTGGGCTGGTTTCTCGTTGTCAAGTGCCAAAAGCCCTCTTAATGAACAAGATGGGGTGGCAAAGAATTGGAAGCTCGCCAACGAACTCTTCTCTGTCCCGGCCGCGAAATTCCGGGGGTATGGGGCACCCGGAATTTGGTGGTAGGGACAGAAAAGATCGTAGATCGCTTCGCTTCGCTCCGTTCATTTCATGCTTAACTTGCCGCCAGGCAAGTCAGCCACTCGGTAGG
Source organism: uncultured Acidobacteriaceae bacterium (assembly GCA_963834445.1). Classification (GTDB taxonomy): domain Bacteria; phylum Acidobacteriota; class Terriglobia; order Terriglobales; family Acidobacteriaceae; genus PALSA-350. The sequence continues at coordinate 994,081 of CAWIBU010000003.1, read as the reverse complement.
ACAATAAGCGTTTTGTCTCCATGTTAAAACCAGAAAAGCCTGTCGGCGCCGACCAACCCGCCACAACCAACACGTCGCTCGCGCTTGTACTGCTGGTTAATCTATTGCTGGCTACGCTAACGCTTTGGCTCCCGGCATACTGGCCTGTTGCGGGTTTCGAAATTATCGTATTCGTGCTTTCTGGAATCTTGGTCGCAAGAAGAGGGATGCCTCCGTCGGGGACATACTTTCCGTTCCTTGTGTTGAGCTTCGTCGCGCTCTGGGGATGCCTGCAGCTGACCACGGGGTGGACCATCGATCGCTTCGCAACCCAACGCGCGACTTTACAATGGATGACCTGGGCGGCGGTCTATTACCTTGGCGTTTGCTTGCTGCAAGAGGCAAGCTTGGCGAGACGGCTGCGCACAGTGATTGTGTGGTTCGGATTCGTAGTGTCGGTAGAAGCCATTCTCCAGGCGTATCTATCCCCGGGCAAAGTCTACGGGCTCTTTCCGAGCGGATATCACGACTTCGTAATGGGGCCGATTGTCTATCACACACATTTTGCAGCGTTCATTGAGACGATTCTTCCCATTGCACTCTTCCTCGCCCTCAGTGAAATCGGAGAGGCCTCTATCTTCCTCGGGGTTTCTGCAGTGTTTCTTGCGGCAGTGGTGGTTAGCGCCTCGCGTGGAGGGCTTATTATCGCCTGCGCAGAAGTCATCACGGTGTTGGGGTTATCGCACCTGCGAAAACCAAAGTCTCGCCGCCGGATCAACTTTTTGGCGCTAGCTCTGCTGGGGGTAACAGCCGTTCTGACATCTATCGTAGGATTTGAAACGGTGTCGGAGAGATTTTATTCGGATGCCTTGACGGTGGGCCGTTTTCAGTTCGCGATGTCCACGCTGCAAATGATCGCTGTCCATCCCCTGCGGGGATGGGGCTTGGGTTGTTGGCCCGCCGTCTACCCGGCTTTTGCAACGTTTGATCCTGGATCCATCGTGAACCAGGCCCACTCTGACTGGTTACAGTGGGCCGCAGAAGGCGGATTGCCGGTCGGCCTCGCTATGCTTTCGCTCGCCGTGTGGGCCGTCCGTCCAGCAATACGGTCGATCTGGGGAATCGGCGTACTCGCCGTTCTCATCCACGCGGCCTTCGACTACCCGTTTTCGCGTCCAGCAGTCGGCGCATGGCCAATCCTGATGCTTGCGATGGCAGCAGTTGCAAAAAGCGCCGACTAGTCTTTGTTCTCGGTTGATAGCGCCACAGACCTGGGGCGCCTGGAAGTTTATGGTTGGGACAGGAATTTATTGAGGGCTAACCGTCGAAGACTTGCCGCCAGCTAAGCCGAGGGCAACGCCGACGCCGCCTGCCGCAGCCAGGGCCACGATGACAATAATCTTCGTCGTATCGCTGTGGACCGGCAGTGGCGGAGGAGCGGGCGGCTCGCTAGTTGCCTCGGCGGGCGCCTTCGCTTCTGGAGTAGCAGCCACCTCTGGCCCAGCACTCTGCTTCGGAACCGCATCGCCCGAGGGCGTGGGCGCAGCGGTCGCCGGGGCGGCGGCTGTAGTCCCTCCGGTTATTTCGCTTAGCGGCATCTGGTGAATGTCTGAAACGGAAAGCACCCTCGAAGCACCCTCAGCGGCCGGCGTATCAAAAATGCTGCCGGTCACCTCGACCGAACCTCCCACGAGATCGTCAAGACCAGAGCCTTGTAACTCATAGGTGACCTTTGTTGCCAAATCCGTCAGGAGGTAGTGGCCATAGCGTCCGGCATGATCCTTGCGCACAATGCCGTGCAGAGTCAGTTGAGTTCCTGCAGGTGGCGCAGCCTGTGCCGGGGCTGGCGAGGTCGGACTTTGTGGCAGAGCAGGAGAGGCGGAGTTTTGCTGGGGAACCTCTTGTTGCGAGGCTTGTATCGCGAGCCGTAAAGCCTTGCCCGCCTCGAGGCGAGCGACGAGAATACCGGCACCATTGCGAACCTCGGCGGGCGCGTCCTGCGCCGCCACCTCCAGATGGCTTCTATCTTTGAGCGCCACCACCACTGAACCCTGAGGGGAAACGGAAGATATCTTCAGGCCGTCAGCTACCAGCGCGTATCCATTGCTACCCCGCTGAGTGGCAACCCCGTTTTGTAGAACAGCATATGCGCGGTAGACGCTGACGGCGGAGTCACGATGGAGGAGCAAATTGGAACCGCCGGAAAGTATGAGGTCCGATGTGGCATCGCCGGTCTGTATCAAATCTCCCTGAAAGAGCGTCGAGTTGCCGTGCACGACTGCCCCAGCAACCTTTGCCTGGCCACTGGTCACGACGAATCCGATGTTCGCGGGCGACGCGGCCGCGCAAACGAGGCAACCGCAGGTGAACATAGAGATCGCCGACTTCAGCTTGACAGGCATTCGTTCCTCGGGGCAACGTCGCTTCGACGCGCTTTAGTTTAAGCCTCAAAGGGAGGCTTCGCAACGAAATTGGGCCGCCGGGCCTCAAGGGATAAACCACTGTGCGCGCCGGTGTGGAGCATTAGCACAGAAAAAGGGTTGATATTCTGTCCTGGGAAGACCCTATGTCGGAGACAGACGTCCAAGCACCGTACCTACCGGAAAATCTGTGGGGATATGGCAAGCGCCTTCGTTTCGTTGACGGCAGCATCCGGCGGGAGTTTCCCGGGCGCCCCCGTCATGAATTAAGTGTGCTGGATATAGGGTGCGGCAACGGATCGCAACTCGCAATTCCACTGGCAAATGTTGGCTATAGAGTGACGGCGATTGACCCGCACCAAGCGTCGATCGAGCGTGGTCGAGAGTTAACGTCCGCTGTTGAGTTTCTTCATGGAGTCGTAGGCGACTTCGCGCTAAGCCGGTTTGATTGCGTCATCCTCTCGGAAGTTCTGGAACATCTCGATGCGCCCGAAGTTCTCCTTGCTGCGGCGAAAACCTATCTAGATAAACCCGGAGTCCTGATTTTGACGGTTCCAAACGGTTATGGAGAATTTGAACTGGATCGGCGAGCCTTTCGCGCGCTCCGCATCGATAGGCTGGTTGGGTGGCTATGGTCAAAGTTGAAGGGCAATTGTTACAGTGAAATCCTGGGGGGCTCGGAAGACGAAAGTCCGCATGTGCAGCGGTTTACCGTCTCGGATTTGCGCAAGATGTTTGCAAGAAATGATTTGCAGTTGGTGGAAGCCCGAGGTACGTCTGTAGCCTCGGGCCCCTTAGTATGCCATCTCGTTGGCAGATTTGATGTCTTCATCCTCATCAATGCGGCGCTCGCCGATTATCTTCCTTTGTCGCTCGTTGCCGGGTGGATGTTTGCGTTGAAAACTACTCGCTCTTAACTGCTCTTCAATCCGATCCTTTATGGAAAGCGGGTGCCCGTCTCCCAACTGATAAATGGTATTACTGCGCAACCATGCTCGCGAAGATAGCAGATCACAGCACCAGTTCGCCGGCGAATCTCAGAGGCATCGATCGTGGTTCCTGAGTCATTCTGATTTGTAACTGGTAGAGTACGCCGAGAATGAAGATATAAAACAAATTGATGTCGGCAAAGTAGACGGTTGCGTAGTCTAAACCGGTCAGGATGTAAACAAGTGTGCAATAGATGAAAGCCAGCCAACCCGGCGGATAGACTCTTCGGATCTTCCACATCGCTCGAATAAAAAACAATTGTGCGGCCAAGTAAAGGGCGAGGCCTACGAGCCCCTCCTCCGAAAGAACAGTCATCATGGCATTGTGGGGATAGTTCATCGACTCGATGCCTTTCCAGGTAGCCATGTATCGCGGATTCCGGGTGGCAACGTCATGGTACAGCCCAAAACCCACTCCGAGGAGCGGATACTCCCGCACCACACGCAAGGTTTCTCTGTGCTGCGCAAGCCGCTGATAGACGTTATCTGGACGGGAGACCCTATCCTCGTAGAGGCGCGGGTCGACGAGCCTTGCCGCGACCGTGACAAGGATGACCGTCGCAAAAAAGGCCGTCCATACCCGCCTCGAAAGTAGGCGGTGCTTTGAACAGGAATCGATAATGGCGATCGGTACGAGCGAAAAGATAAGACCCCGGTTTAGGGGAAGCAACGCAGCGCCAAGTGCAGCCACGCACCCTGCTTTATGGACGAACTCCCGCCAAGGTGGCAGTCTCTCCGGCAGAACACGGCGCAAATAAAGAATGAAGAAAAACGCCAGTATCGCCACTAACGATAAAACGATCTGTTGCTCGAAGGGTCCATCTGCGCGACGAAGGTGGGTGTCAGTAAACATCGGCTCTGAGCCGTTCCAGGGGAACAGATCAATGTTTGTTAACAGCTCAATCAAACCCGTAATGCAAAGCCCGATTCCCAGAACACACACAGCGAAGTGCAGCTTCTGAAGATCCTTGAGGAGCGGAAAGTAGCGCACCGCATACAGGCCCAGCAGAGCCGGCATCAGCATTCCCTCGACCAGCAGACGATAAAATGCCAATGGGTCGGGTGGCGCGTGCGCCGTAAGCGTAAAAAAACAAACCATCAGATAAAGAGCCCAACAGTATCCACTCACGCGTACGTCGCGCGTCAGCGGAGCAACAGCAAGCGATTGCCGGGAGAAGATCAGCATCTCCACGGTCAAAAGCAAAATGAACGCCCGATCAACGGTAAAAATTGGGCGCTCCGCCGGAAATGACAGGAGGTAATAGCAGTAGGGGTATACTGCCACCCACAGAAGAACCGCATAATGGAGGAGGCCGCGCGCGAAGGCAATCGCAACCCAGACGAGTAAGATCCACCCCGCAATAGCGGCTATGCCAACCTTAACCGGGGCCATCGGGAGCACGATGCAGAGCGGCACCAACGAAAGCAAGACAAGCACCCGGTACAGCGGACTCGCTGCAGTCTGCTCGTCGCTCGCGGTTCGAAAGCGCTGCTTAGCCGAATTCATGATCCTGAATCTCTCCGCGCGGACTGAGTGACCGCCCGTTATCTCGCGCTTCATTCTGACGGCAGATGTGGGACACGCGACAATGAGTTTGCGGATTCTGCATGTTCCGATACAGAGTCCGGTGATAAGCCTCGCTTAAATCCCGGGAAACGACACCGTCCTCTGTGTCCTGATTGCTTCCTCGACTGCAAAAGTTGCCTCTGTCACTTCTGCCAGCTCCTCAAATGAGATAGGCGAATCTTTGCCCTGCCTCATGGCCTCAACGGTCAGCGCTATCTCTTGCCGGTGACCCTTATCCTGGCCACTCCTGATGGTTTCGCTTTTACCCTCACGCGAGAGGGATAACGCCTTGAAGTCATCCAGTCGCGCGACGCCACCCCCGCAGAATACCTCGATATATTCTTTCGCCACGGCACGATCTCCGTTGGCAAGATATAGCAAATTCGCGACCGAGCCATCTTCGAACCCGATAGTCACGGTGACGTTGTCGCCGCAGTAGCGCCCGCTATCCGCCAGAGCCGCGGCCGTCACGGTACGCATAGGACAACCCACAATAGCGCGCGCCCAATCGACAAAATGACACAGCTCTCCGACGATTCGGCCGCCATTTTCCGCGTCATGAATCCAACTGCTTTTGGGAAGGAACCCCGCGTTACAGCGGACATGCACCAGCATTGGCTCCGTGCGGCCAGCGAAGAATTGCTTCAGCTTTTCCGTCAGCGGCGCGAACCGCCGATTGAACCCCACCATCAAGAAAGGGGATCGGCCTTCCGACAACGCCTGTGCGTACGCGGTGCGCACCGCTTCCAGTTGTTCTCGATTCACCGCCAACGGCTTCTCGACAAAGACCGCTTTGCCACGTCCCAGCGCACTCACCACAAAGCCTGCATGGCTGTTGTGCCGGGTAAGGATGAAGACCGCGTCCAAGTTAGGGTTGGCGAGCAACTCAAACGGAGATTCAGCGACCGCGAAACCAAAGCCAGTGCGCGCCGATACAGCGGCCGCACCCGTGCTGCTGGCAACAGATTGCATCACCAGCCCGGCCGATGAGCGCAGGTAAGGCAGGATGACCCCACGGGCAAAGCCACCCGCGCCGATGCACCCCACGCGCAGTTTGTCCTTCGGCCTCGGCTGCACCGCGCGCTCCAGCAACACGGACTTGGCGAGAGGCTGTCCGTCCGCCGTCGCGTGATAATCGATGATGCCTGTGTAGGCGCCCGCTTCAACCGCAGCATAGGCCTGCTCACCCGCTTCGACTGCAAAACGCTGGGCTAGCAGCTGTTCTACTTGCAGCGCACCGGAGGATAAGAGATCGAGGAAGGCCTCCATATTCCGCTGCTCTGTCCAGCGAACGAAACCGATGGGATAATCGTGCCCGCCTTCTTCATAACCAGGATCGTAACGGCCCGGGCCATAGGAGCGAGACATGGTCAGGGTGATTTCTTTGCGATACATATGCGCGCGCGATACGCCCATGCCGACATCGCCGACAACGCAGATGCGGCCCCGGTCCCGTAACAGCTTTGCCGCCAGCTCCAGGGGGTCGGCCGACCTGGTCGCGGCCGTGATCAGCGCCGCATCGACGCCATAGCGGGAGAAGCTCGCAATTGAACTCTCCAATCCTGCATCGCTGGTGCAGAGCCCGAGGTGCGCGCCCAGCGATAGGGCGTTCGCCGCGCGTTCACGGGAAAGGTCGATCGCCACCACACGACAGCCGGCGGCGCGCAAAATCTGAATGGTCAACACGCCCACCAGGCCTACACCGATCACCGCTACCGTCTCGCCAAAGGTGACGTTGGCCTGGCGCACGCCCTGCACGGCAATCGCACCGATGGTGGTCAGAGCGGCAGCCTGCAGGTCCACATTGTCTGGGATACGTACGGCGAGATTTGCCGGTACATAGTTAATCTCACTGTGGCTGGCATAGCCGACGCCGGCGCAAGCCACGCGGTCGCCCGGCTGAAACCCGTTTACGCCGACGCCTGCCGCGATCACCAGGCCGGAACAGGAATAGCCCAACGCAGAAAGCGTATCGAGGCGTGCCTGCACTTTCTGGCGGGCTGCGCGGATACCATTCGATTGAGCATAGACCAGTACCTGCCGCACCAGGTCAGGACGAGCCAGCGCTTTCCCCAGCATGGACTTGCGACCTGTTTCCATGGCCGTCTTCTCGGTGCCTGAGCTGATCGCAGAAAAAGCTGTGCGCACCAGAATACCGCCATCCTTCAGTTCGGGAGCGGGCAAATCGTAGGCGGCAACCTGTCCTGACTTCATGTCTTCAAGCAATGCCAGCATGGTTAACGGCCCTCCATGAGGGGATGAAGTTCGCCCGATGAATGCGCATACCGTTGCCCGCGCAACAGAGAGTTGATCAGCATTGCCAGCTGGCGCGCCCGCTCATCCCAGGTTCCGTCTTTCACCACCGCTTGGCGCTGCGCCGCCAGCGCCGGCGTATCTTCTGCCAGCGCCGCCTCCACCTGCTCAATGAACTGTTGGGCGCCGCCGTAAAATCGCAGCCCAGCTGTCTCGAGATATTCGTACAGCGGCGCCATCACCACCGCCTTACCCGTGGCCAGATATTCACGCACCTTGATCGCGCTGCCGTAGCTGGTGAACGTATTGCTCTGCCGCCAGGGCAACACGCACACGTCGAAGTTTCGAATATAACCCGGCAAGTCGCGATAGGGTTTCGAGCCCAGAAAGTGGATGTTCGGACCACTGACCTGCACCAGGTTTGACTTGAGACCAAGCAGCACCCAATGCCAATTGGGGCGCAGCCGCGCCACTTCCGCCATGAGCTCCGTGTCCATTACATAATCCATCGCGCCGAAGTAACCCAGAATCGGACGCGGAATACCTTCCATCTCCGCAGCGGACTCCACCTGCAAATTGGAGAAATGCGCAAAATCGACTGCCTGCTCCAGAAAGAAGCGATGCGGCTCGGTCGCTTCCGCAAACAATTTGCGTCCTGAGTACAACACCACATCGGCCGCATCTTTCAACTGGCCGTCATAGGTGCTAATTACCTGCGCGGACAGCGCACTGTCTTCATTGGCATCGTACTTGTCCGAAACCTGGTAGAGCAGCAGCTTCTCCCCCAGGCGGCCTGCCATTTCTGCCGCAGTGGGGATCGCCACCCAGAGAATAGGGCGCGATATATTGAGCAGCATCATGGCCAGGCGTAACTGCCCAACCAGCAAAACGCGGTTGATCCAGCGCCCCACGCGCGATCCGTAAAATGGCAGGTTGACCGGCGTCATCACCCACAGGCCCTCAGGAACCTTACGCAACCAACGCAGGTAGCTCTTGAACTTCCGCCGGATTTTCAGAAAGAAATCAGGGTTCTTTCGCGAGGGCAGCCCCATGGTGATGGAATTCACGAAGAGCACCGTATTCCGCTGCGCATAGCGCTTGAGCAGATGATTCTTGGAGTGAGGGTGGTGGTACCACCAATCCTCGCCCGCAAAACAGACGATGCTTTCGCCTTCGAGTTGCTGGTCGCTCATGCTATCAATCCCATTGCACCCTGGTTTGCAGCTTGGCCGGCAGGCACATTGTCGTCTTTATGTGGATACAACTCGCCGGCATCTCTTCGCCATAAGCCCGCGAGATCTGCGTGGGCAGAATGCTAAGCGTGAGCGGACTCTCCGCCTCGCACGCCAGCAATAGCCGCCGCGGCCCTTCAATTACGCAACCCACTCTGCCAACAGCCGGCGCCTCAGAAGAAACACGCCATGCGGGGCCCAAAATGTACCGCAATTCCAACACGTGCTTCTCCGCGCCGCTGATCTCGTCGAGCACCAGGAATGCGTTTTCGGTCAGTCGCACCGTCCGCTGGTGACCGACCCCAAGTCTCGCATAGCCCGTATGCGACGCGCGCGCGGCACTTTCGCCCTCCGCCCTCTCGATAGCAGAAACAAGGGCTTCGTTGCCGCATCGAAAAAGCCATCCTGGGTCGCTCGGAATCGTATTCTGATCCGCCCCATCCACCATAAGAGTATTGTGCGCCCTGGTCGAGCGGTCAAAATTCCTTTGCTCCGCCCAGCGGGTGTACCCTCGGCTGCCGCTATCGCTGAAAACTTCATCACCGCCCAGTCGAAAAACAACGGATAACTTGTCGCAATGAGTGTGACTGCCTCTACCGCGGAGCCCGTTCGGCATTGCGCAAAAAACAACCGACGCTTGCCCTGCGCGCAGCACGGCAATTCCAGAGTCTGGCATGATCGAGACTGGCGGCCGCTCCCGTTTCTCCTCGCTCGATGCCGGCCCGCGCAGCGATCCCACGCGGAGGGAACACGCCTGGCCGGCAGGCAGCATCGCCTGCGTAAGATCATCACCCAGCAGCTCGACCCGTCCGTTATCGCAATCCCCGAGCAACGGCAGCGTTCCGTCGTCATCGGCGAGGCAGGCAATCCAGGCGAACATCGAGCGCAGGCGATCGGTAAAGTTCGCCCCGATCGAACATTTGCTTAGCCTCTGCACCAGCATCGAGTGCAGACCAAGCTGCGCCACCAGAACGTGATAACCCGTAGACGCTTCGCAATCGCCGCCATCCGGGTAGGTCTGCAGCAAAATCTCCCGCTGCACGGCATGCGCATATTTTCGCAATCGCCGGCCCATGCCACGGCCCTGAAGATAGGCGGACAACGTCGTCAACCCAACCAGGTTGCTCAGGTAATGATTGCTGCGCACCAGGAACGAGAATTCGTTATGGATCCGAATGAAACAAAAATGCTGCGAAAGAGATTTTGTTAACAGATCCAACCAAGGTTTCTCTTCATCGGTGAAAGGCCATAATAGATCTATCGTGAGACAAAGGCTGATCGCTCGCAGTGCTACTTCCATCGCGATCGTCCAGTTCACGCCCTTGCCGACCGGATTGCACACGATCCAGTTCGTCAGCAAAGACTTGAGCGCGTCACGATACTTTTGTTCCCCGGTCAGCGCAAACGCTCTTGCCACTACGGGACTCCACTGCAGACGCGAAAGTTCCCACGGCGCTTTAACATCCGATCCGTCGTGGCGAACGATCTCTAGTTTTGCGGAGTTCTCCAACGGCCAACTTTTTCCGGAAACCCAGTCACGCTGCCAATCAGGTGACAGCCCGAGTTGGGGACTGCCATAACCTATCAGCGGATACTCTCCCCCAACAACCGCGTCAGCAAACTTCACAACCGCCTCGTCAGCGAGGAGCGGCGCCGCCAACTGGTAGTAGCCGATCGGACGAAAATGGACTGGGCAAGCGAAACACCCAGGACTCAGTCGAAAGACAGTTTTTCGAAAAGTTCGGAAGACACGCCATCCTGCTTCTGCGATCACGATCGATAAAGGCTCTTGCCGAAGTCTGCGCAGTTTCAAGGTAACCGCGCAGAGCTGCCGGCTTGCTGACCCAACTCTTCCTCGTCAGCTATCGAATCGCCCCGCGCCAGGGCAGTCTCGTTCAAGGCCCAGGCCACATTCCGAGCCCAACTGTGATGCTCGATCGCTTCCCGCCGCGCGGCAGCTCCCAATGCCTGGCGCTTGATTGGATCCAGGGCCAGGATCAGAACCGCGTTGGCTAGTTCTTCTGGATTACCCGGAGTCGTCAACCATGCCGTTCGGTCGTGCTCCAGTACTTCGGCCAATTGCTCCAGGCGGCTTGCAACGATGGCTTTGCCCGCCGCCATATATTCGAAGAGTTTTGTTGGGGAACCAAAAAATCTGCTGCCGTCCGGTGTTGGAATATGTGGCGAAACGAGAATGTCCGCAGCATCCAGATACTTAGCGACGTCATTGCTGGAAATCGCGCCGGTAAAAATTACTTGGCCCGTAGCTTCATATAAAGCGAGAGCAGAACGAATGTCTCCATGGAGTAAGCCGTCCCCCATCAAAATAAAACGTAACTGGCACGGTTCGCCCTTGCTCAGCAACCTAATGATTGCCTGCTGCAGTACCTCTATCCCATGCCAAAGGCTAAATGAACCTACGAAACCAACCAAAACTTCGTCTGGCTTGACTGCAAGCTCTCTGCGTCCGGAAACTCTGCCCCGCCCGGGATAGAAATACTGCGGATCCACTCCGTTTGGGTTTACCCGAATGCGATGCTCCTGAAAACCTCGCAACAAGAGTTCAGCCCTGAGCGCTTCGGAGACCACAATGATCCTTGCCGCGCTCCTCAGCGTCACCTCTTCGCATAACCTCACCAGCCTGCGGAAGAAGGTAGGATCCCAGTGATCGGCAATCCAGACTTCCGAACCGTTATATTCCAGAATCAAAGGAACGCTCAACCGCCTTGAGAGGAGCGCGCCGGCAACTGAAAAACGGCAATGCCGTTGATACAAATACCTTGGCGAGGCCTCCGCGAGACGCGCCTGCACGCCGCTCGCGAATGCGAAGTTAAAAGAAAGTGCGGCCGCTTCCCAAAAGAAGTAAGGCTCGTTGGGCACATCGATAAGCTCATTTTCGAAAGCAGTCTGAGCCAACGGTTTGGCGGCGAAGACGCGGCACGTTTTCCCTGTATCCTTCAGGGCGGACAGAAAGCCGCGAATGTGGCTGATCGCACCGCCACTGGATCCCATGCTTGCGAGGCTCGGAATCAGGTATACCATCTCCAGGCGGTTGCCCACTGCGCTGGTTTCAACCGGCTTTAAGCCCACGAGAAGCATGCGAACATAACACCACCAAAACACCAGTGTTTTCTCGTCCAGGAGCACACGAAGCAAAACCCGCGGAGTCGACCGGACGACATCTACAGCGCGAATCGACTCCCAGCGCGCAGTCGCATCGCATAACACCGTTTCCTGGCACCTGTGCAGAAGGTGGAAATACTCGACAATTGGTCTGTGCCTGAACTGATCGAGGGACTGGAAGCAAAAGATAAATGCTCGCCCCTGAAGCCCGCGCAGAAGCCGAATTCTCTCGGTGAACCTGCTTACCCGAAGCTTCCAATGAGCGAATTCTCTGATCTCGGATCCCGGGTAGCGGCTAGCCGCTCTATCGAGCGCCGGTTTGACGTCTCCCGACCAGACACAAACGTAAACAACATCACGCTTAGACATGAAGACTTTCCGGAGGAGTTGAAACTCCAGTGTAGTGCGTGACACAGATAGGCGTATCTCCCACCAGGTTTTAAGCGAACCGCGGAGTCCCGCAGGGACGGACTGAAAGTAGACCAGGACCCCAGTCCTGGGGTGACTATTGCTGACGGGACTGGGTCCTTGGGTTCCGGTTACCAGGACTGACGTCCTGGTCTACCTTCAGTCCGTCCCTGCGGGACTCTGCGGCTCGCTCAACCCTCGTTCGAGAAACGGCCCTACCCGTGACGCACTGCACTAGCTGTCGCGAGTCGTGTAGTGACTGTAGTAACGAGGGCTGTAGTAGTAGTACTGCGAGCTCATGTCTGCGCGGACCCCATTTAAAACAATGCCGATAATATTGGCGCGCACCCGTTTCAACTGTTCCACCACGCTCGCCACCGCGCTCCGGTTCGTTCGCCCCGCGCGGGCAACGATAATCACGCTGTCCGCGAGCGCCGCTATCTCCAACGGCTCCGCAAAACCCAACAGCGGAGGAGAATCAATCACCACCAGGTCATACTCACGCTCCGCCTCATCGAGAATCGACCGCAGCACAATCCCGATGCGGTCCGCCACCCGCCGCGACGCAGGGCCGGCCGACAACACATCCAGATCGGGATAGGCATACGGTGTCTGCACCGCTTCGCGCCAGTGCATGGTGCCGTTGACCACATCAGAAAGTCCCCGGTCATTCGAAACCCCCAGCTTGATCACCGGCCGCCGCATATCGCCATCAATCAACAGCGTTCTCCGCTGCTGCTGGCTGTGCGCGGCCGCGAGATAAAGCGCGATCGTCGACTTGCCTTCCGCAGGCGATGCCGAGGTCACGAGGATACTGCGCGGGTGGTGCTCGAGACCTCCGGAAAGCAAAATCGAACTGCGCAGCGTGCGAATCGCCTCATCGAACGCGGCGTTCGGCGTCGCCAGCGTTTCCTTGGCGACTCCATTAAACCGCGCATCCGGATCGGCCAGCAGTTCCTGCATGGGCAACGTGCCAACCGTAAATTTACCCACCGGCAGCGAAGGCAGCATCGGCACATGCAACTCCCGCTGCAGGTGCTCGCTATCAAGAACCGTCGTATCCAACGCATCCATCAGGAAAATAAGGCTCAAGCCGATAATCGTCGAACCCATCAACGCCAGCAAAGCATTGAGCATCGTCTTGGGGAAAGAGGGATACAGCGCCGGACGAGCCACATCTGCCAAGCGGATGGAACTGCTCTCGAAACTGGCGTTGATCCCCGCCTCGCGAATCTTGCGGATCAGCTCCTCATACAGAGCCTTGTCCGTATCCGCCTCTTGCTTGAGCGCCTTGTACTCAAAAGACCGCGCGTTCATCTGATCGAATTGCGCCTTGGCCTGGGTCATATCCCGGCGCAGCAAACTCTCCCGATTCACGGCCTGCTGATAATCGATGCCTACCCGCTCGACAATGCGCCGCTGCAGTACATCGGTCTGCCGCTGCAACTCCGTTACCTGGCTGGCCGCCTTCTTGTAGATCGGGTGAGACGAGCCGAACTGCGTCTGCACCTCTGCCAACTTTTCCGTGGCCTCGTTTAGCCTCGCCTCCAGGGCGCGCAACTGCTCCCCTTGATCAGACGCTTCCGCCGCCGGCAGGGAACCGCTCTTCACCGCGTTGTACGCAGCTTCCTTTCCGGCCCGATCCACCTCCGCCGCCGTAAGGTCGTTATCCAGATGCAGCAACCGCGCCGAAAAAACATCGGTCTTTTCTTCCGGGTTGATGACATCCAGGTCGCGCTCCAGGTTCGCCAGCGCGCTTGCCGAGCGCTCCCTCTGCGCCTTCAGCTCCTCCAGCTGCTTCTCCATATAGCCCGTCATCTGCGATGCTGCCTGGTAGCGGATGTCATAGGTGTGATGGATATAGCTTTTGGCGATCTCGTTGACGACATCCGCTGAAAGCTGCGGATCGGGCGAGCGGTAACTGATCAGCAGCAGGAACGTATGCAGGGGGCGTGTGATCTTCAGAGCAGGCAGTTCAATGGGCGCGTCCTTGAGCCGCGCCGAGAGGATCTTATCCTTGGCCAGCTTCTTAAAAGCCGGCGTCATGAGATGAAATTTCTCTACCACCGGCCGCAAGACAGCGTCCGATTGCACGATTTGCTCCTGCGTGGTGAGATAGTTCTCCACATCGGCGGAGTTCACAGCGGTCGTACTCTCCGCTCCCAGTACCGCCGCCGGCGTTTGGCGATCGATATCAATTACCGCCGTCGATTCATACAGCGGCGTCAACCGCTTCGAAACAATCACGGTAGCCAGTACCGAGAACACCACAAACCCAAGCAGCTTCCAGCGATGCCGCTTCACCACCCACAAATATTGTGAGAGCGAGGGCCCGTTGTGCACCCCTTCCTTCTCGAAGGCGGGCAGCACGACACGGGGCGCGACCGGTCTGCGATCGAAACCATTTGCGCTTTCTTCCGGGATCGCGATTTCTTCTTTGCGCATATTGCCGATCTCAGTGCCAGATAGCGTAGTTAGCCGCGGTCGAGCCGCCAATACCCGCCAGCCGGTCCAGGGTCTCCGCCGTCAGGCGCTGCCCTTTCGCATCCGGAATGTATAGTATGTCGTTAGCCCGCAGGGGGACGTCGGGTGATTTGCGCTTCATGATCTTCGCCAGGGCAACCGGCACTTCGGTCTTCGCGCCCTCGGGCGACCGCCGATACACGTAAGCCACCTTGGCGGGGAAGGGGCTCAGCCCTTCCGAGAGCGCCAGCAACTGCAGAACCGTAGTCTCTTCGTCATTCCGTATCGGGTACGCGCCCGGCCTTTTAACATTACCGACCACATAGATCTTTTGCGCCTCGGGAACCAGCACCTCTTCGCCACCATGCAGCATCACGTTGAGCGCAGGATCTGCATCATCGATCAATTTCCTGACCGGGATGCTCTGCGTAACCCTCGTCAGCGTGCCCGCGCGCATCACTTCTTTGCTGACCACAATATCTGAGCCGGCATCTTCTCGCATGCCGCCAGCCCGCGCCAGCGCATCCAGCAGGGGTATAGGCCGCGTCGCCTGAAACACCAACGGATTCTTGACCGCCCCCACCACGTTCACTGGGCGGCTCTGATATTCCACAATCGTGACCGTCACGATGGGATCAACCAGCACTTTGCCCTTGGTCAACGACCGGGCGATCGTAGCCTCCAGCTGCGACGGCACCATGCCGCGCACCTGGATCGCGTCCTTCAGCATCGGTAAGCGGATATTGCCATCCGCGTCCACGCGGACCGTGCGCGTCAATTCCGGCGAATCGTAGACCGAGAGGGCCAGCAGGTCGTCTGGCCCGACCGGCTGCGTGGGCAAATTGGTGTAGACATAATCACCATTCGAGACCGGCGACCCACCCCGCTGTGCCTGCTGCGCACAGGCCACCCCGGCCAGCAGGACGCAGCCCAAACTCATCCGTAAAACGGACCGTTTTGCTTTCCGGGACCTCGATTGAATGGCAGCAACGATGGAGTGTGTCATGACAAATGCGGAACAGAGAGACGGCCCCTCCAACCCCCTTGAGTGTAGTCTCAGAATGCCGGGGAATCAGCCCCGGATCCGGAGATTTTCTTGCCCGGGCAATTCTCCTCTGTCGCAGGCGAGAGGCGTACGCCCTCGAGCGTAAGCTTGCCCTCCACCCGCACCGTGCCCGGCTGCCGCTGATACCGCAGCGATAGATCGACGAACGTAGCTCCCTCCGGGACAGCGAAACAAGCGACTGCTCTTCCCCCTTGCTCTGCCGCCAGGCTGGCCGTGCGGCCCAGGGCTGCGTCTGAGCGAAGGTCCGTCACTTGCCAAACCAGCCCACTGCCCGGCGGAAACCCAACCGTCGCATAATCGACAACCAGAGCATAGTCTTTCCCGGCCCGCACGGGAACCGTCTGGTCCATGATCTGAAAAGTATCCGGCTCCTCCCCTGAAAATTCAAACCCCAGTGCGTTCGGGTTCGCATTCAGAAAGGAACTCACCCCCGCGACCGTCGCCAGGCGCCAGTCAAAGCCTCGGGATATAGGAGATTTCTCGAACCCACCGTTCGTCACCGAGCCGGCAGCAGCCTGACCATAGGCAATCTGATGGTTCGCTGCCAACCCATTCCACATGGCTAAAGCCAGATCCGGACGCTTCTGTGCGATCAACCAGTCGGCCGTCCCCAGCAGGGTTTCCGTACTCTGCGGGTCGCCGGCAGCCAGCAGATGCGTCGCCGCCACAGTCACCGCCTGGGGATCGCCCTGCGCCTCAAAAAAGCCGACCAGCTGGCCTTCGATTTCCGGCCTTCTGAGCTGCAGGCGGTGCTCGATCTCCTCCGCGTTCGGGCTCGCATACCAGGCCAGGCGGAACAAGGGGGTCGCGTCGTCCGGAGCCATCTGCGCCGCCCTTTGTGCCCAAAACCAAAATTGGGCAATATTGTTATGGCGATAATAGAAATTTGCCAGAGACCAGCCCGGAAGAAAGGTCGAGTCCACCTTCGCCGCCTGCCCCAGCGCCGCTTCGGCCGCGGGAAGATCGTTGGCCGCCTCGCAAAGCAGACCCAGCTGGATCCAACTGGAAGCGTCATAGCGGTTCAATTTCACTGCCTGTTGCAGCAGCGACCTGGCAGACTTCGGGTTAACCGCATAAATTTCGTCGGCCAATTGCGCAGCATACGCGCCATTTCGAGGCATCAGACGCATGGCCCAACGAGTGCTGTCCGGCTCATTCCGCCGGGCCACAAAGTCCGCAATCCCGAACCGTATATTCCACCCGATGCCAAGCAGCAACGCCAACAGGCAGCCGGCTTTGACGGTGAGAGATACGGTCTTCATTTGCTGTATTTATCGATCTGCCGATCGAGTTCAGAGATGGCATCGATTGGTTTTGAGAACAAATTCTCCCAAACCATGTGCGGCGTTCCCGGGGTGCTATCCAGATTAATCAGGCTGGCCGCCGTAAGATCCTTACTGATCGGCAGGTAAACCGCCGCCAGGCACTTGGTATATTTCGGGGAATAGAAAACAGCGTACACCCGGGTCTCTTTGACTACCGCCGTGAGCGTTCTGCCGACCCGCGCGGTTTGGGCTTCGCAATCGCTTTGCGCCTTCCGCGCCAGCGTCTTCGTCGCCGCTCTCTGCTGCACGCTTTGCCCGTGGGCGCCCAGGGTGAGAAATAGAACTGTCGCGGTTAACAAACCAGTGCGCATCAATGCAACCTTTCCTCAAGGCATCCACGAAACTCCTCCTTATCATACTGATCCGGAATATTTAGAGAGCGCTGACCGGCTGGCCAACAAAGGAGCGGTTTTCACGCCGAATCAGCAGCCCGAGAAGGATCCAGTTGGCGGCCGCCAGGCTGCCGTCGGTAGCCAGGCTGGCCCATGCCGCCCCATGCCAGGAGTAGGCGGGAATCAACCACAGGTTGAGCCCAAAGTTCAGTCCGGCCGCGCTCAGTTGGGCGCCCGTGCGGTACCGCTGGTAGCCGGCGCCGGTAAGCGTGTCTCCGGCGCCCAGGTGGAGGCTGCGAAACACCGGCAGCAGGCACAACCATTGCAGCGCAGAAACACTACCGGCAAAACTGCGCCCGACTATATAAGGAATGATCGGCGCGGTCACAAACATGACCGCAGCAGCCAGCAGGCCGAAGGGCAAAGTCTTGCCCAGCAACCTGCGGGTAAAGGCGATCGAGCTGCGAGCGCCTGTCGTTCCCATTTGGCAAAAACGCGGGAACGCAGCCGAATGAAGCGCCCGGATGGGCGTGCAGCTGATGTCGATCACCCGATACGCCATGCTGTAGATCCCATTCGCCGCCAGCATCCCGTAACGACTGAGCATGGCCTTATCGATATCGTTATAGATAGAGGTTGTGCTCGCGGCGACCGAAAAGCCCACCCCTTCCAGCGCTCGTGCGCGCAGCAGGCGGAAGTTGAACCTGGGCCAGCCCAGACGGGCGGTCACCAGAACCAGGGCCATCGCGGCCGAGAGGCAAGAGACGGAAAGGGAAGCGATCGCCCATTGCCGCACGCTGGCGTGGTGCAGAACCACCACCATGCCGGCGGCGATAAACAGACGCGCGACATTGGTGATAGAGGTGAGCGCCGCCGTGAGTTTGAGCTGTTCAAAAGCCTGAAAGGCCTGGCCGCCCCCCTCGGCGAGGCGCGCCCCCGTGCAGTCGCTGATCGCCACCAGAACAATAATCGACGCGCTCGCCGGGCCCACCATCCATTTGCCCACCCAGGCCAGCGCCACGATTACGACCAGCCCTGCGCCCAGCGTGGTGATCAGCAAATTGCCCCAATACTCCGCGAAGTCGCTGTTGCGCCGGCTCACCTGGCGCAACAACACCAGCCCTGAGCCCAGCGTGCTGTATTGGCTCAGCAGCGAGACAGCCGCCGCGGCGCCCACATAAATTCCATATTGGCTGGCGCCAAGCAATCGGGCGAGCAGGATAAAGTAAACACCCTGCACCCCAAAGCTGACGCCCTGGCCCATAAACATCCAGCTGGCATTTCGAGCCAACTGCCCTCGCAGCAAGTGGCGCATGAAACCTTTCCTGCTGTTCGCTTTGTTACCGTGCCTGCCCCGAGAGCGACTGGCCGGGTGGGGAAGAGTGAAACACAAGGGAGCTTGTTTATCAGGACTGGCCCTTAGCAAAGTTGTCATCGCGTCTGTCCGGACGTGCCGTTGGATCGAAGCAAAGTGGAGCGACCTGCTGTTCGCCCCCCCCAAATAAATTTGTCATCCCGGCCGTAGCGAAGCGTAGTGGAGCGACCTGCTGTTCGGCCCCCCCCAATAAATTTGTCATCCCGACCGCAGCGAAGCGAAGTGGAGGGATCTGCGGTGCGCCTTCACCTCAAACGAACGCCCAGCAAGTGAGCTCGCAATTCCCGCCCCGCACCGTGCAGCCAGGCCGAAGAAACAGCTCTCCCACTGGGTAGACCTTATCCTGAACACGCCGGTAATCGATACAATGACTGCACGTTTTAAGTAAAATGTATCTTATCGGAACAACCCCTCCCCAAATCGGAACCTACCGGCCCGTCCTCCCTTGATTCGTTCAAACTAGAGTTGATTTCCACCGTGCCCTCTGTCACCGTTTGCCTTAGGCAACAATAAACAACAACCCTGCTGTTCTTTGAGTAGCGCCTCGAAGCGTCGCACACCAGACGCATAGAAGCTGCTGACTCGGATGCGAACACCGTTCCTCGCACTTCAAACAACGCACAGGCGGTACTTGATGGCGACTGAAGCTCCTCTGCGGTCTCCCGAACAAATGGGGTTCCGTTTCTCTTCGACACTGAATCAACCACTGATCCTTTTGCGCGGAGCGATTGGGATAGCCATCCCCGCTCTGCTCGATTTCTGCTCGGTCGCCATAGCCTGTATCGCCGGCATTCTGCTCTACGAACTGCATAGGCCCCTCGATGCGCAAGCCGCCCGGCTGCTCGGAGCGCAGCTTTCCTTCAAGTATGGGCCGGCCTTCGTGATCCTCGCCCAGGCCCATCATCTCTACACGCAGCGAGCCACCCTGCTCCAGGTCGCCGATACCGCGCGCATACTAAAGGTGTCGGTCTGCGGCCTGACTCTGCTCGCTGTCTGCAATTACTTCACCAAGGCAGAGATGCCGCGCCTGCTCCTGGCCTATTGCTGGGTTCTGTCAACCCTCCTGCTCATCATGCAACGGTATTCAGCCGGGAGACTCATTCGCGATTGGCGGTCCCTGTTCGCCCACCAGCGCCGGGTGCTGCTCTGCGGCACCAATCGGGAAACCCGGCGCCTCTACTCCTACCTGCTGCACTCCCCGCGGCTGGGGCAGATCCCCGTCGGCTTTCTCGATGAAGGCGGCTCCGATCACCGGCGCGTCATCTACAGTCACGATTACACGCTCAAGCATCACGCGCCGGTCATTGCGGAACCGCTCTCCGAATCTCTTCTCCGGTCGCTCGACATTCAGGAAATTTTTGTCGCCGCCACCCTGACCCAACTACGCATGAATGAGCTGCTCGCACTGGCCGCCGCCTCCGGCGTCAGAATTTCGCTGGTCGGGGCAGGCCATCCCAACTTTGCCGAACGCTGTGCCTCGGTGCAGATGATCGACGGTCTCCTGGTTACCTCTTTTGACGCCGACGGCGACCACCCGTCTGCCTACAATGCCTTCAAGCGGGTGTTCGATATCGTTGTCTCCGCCTTGCTCATCCTGCTCACCCTCCCCATGTGGCTGGCAGCCGTCCTCATGGTCAGGCTAACGTCGAAAGGTCCCGTCTTCTTTCGCCAGTACCGCACCGGTCAAGCCGGCAAACCCTTTGTCATGCTTAAGTTCCGCAGCATGTATGTCGACACCCCACAGTACAGCCGCTCGCCCGAAAGCTCGAGAGATGCGCGCATCACGCCGGCGGGCAGGTTGCTGCGCAAGACAAGTCTCGATGAGCTGCCCCAGTTGCTCAATGTTCTCCTGGGGCAAATGTCTTTGGTCGGGCCCCGCCCCGAGATGCCGTATGTAACAGAAACCTACACACCGTTAGAACGCCGCAGGCTCTCTGTCCCCCAGGGCCTGACCGGCTTTTGGCAACTGAGCAGCGACCGCAGGTTCGTCATCCATGAAGCCATTGAGTATGACCTGTACTACATCGAGAACCGGGGCATCTTTCTCGACTTTGCGATTCTGCTGCACACCCTCTTCTTCTTCATGAACGGCCTCTAGTGTGTGTGAGGCAGCATGGTAAAAACTTCCACCCGCCTTAGTGGCAAGGGGGAAGCTTTTACCATGCTGGCTCTCACACCCGCTCTCTAGCCCGAGATCTTCGTCAGGTAATGCTGACCAACCCGGCGCTCAAGGCCGCAACATAGCAGGTCGTCTTGCTTCCCGCGGGCGTCAGCGTCGCGGGGTTCAGCGGCGCGAAGCTGCCGTCCAGGTTCACCGTGGCGCCCTGAATCATGACTCCCGTGGTGGCCGCCAGGTTAGACCCCGTCAAGGTTTGCAGGGTCGCGGTATGGATGGGCTGACTGGTTTCAATGGTGATGGTCAAACTCTGCACTAAATCTTTGTTGACGATCATCACGTTCAGGCCGCCACTTGCCGACCTCACCGCATAGGCCGTGGCGTTGACCTGCCAACCGCCAGTTGTGTCTGCAGCAACACGCCCGGCCCCATCATCGCAAACAGCAGCAATCCGTAATACTCAGGCCGCGTTTCAATCACCCCCCCTGAATCGTCGGCAATGGGGGTATAGCCAGGGCCGTTGCCGCCTCCATGCATGTTTACTCCCGCCGCGCCTCCCAGAGCTGCGGCAAAGAGAAAGTCAATGACCCATAGAGCCGACGCATAGCTGTCGCTCACCCCGGGAGCGCCCCCGTGGTAGAAGGAGTTGCATTCGCTTAATCGATAAGGAAGGGCAAGCTTGAGCGCCCCGGCGTGCAGGGTTGCCAGGTCAGCGGTCAGCGGTGCGTCGGGACTGATGAGGAAGGCTGTGGTAGAGGCCGGGTCGTACCCGCTGGCGCGATAATAGTGCTGGGTCAGCAGCGTGAGTTCGCCCGCCGTCATCGACTGCGCAAAGGGCAAGGTCCAGGTGGAGATATGGTTTCCGCCGCCCGCGGCAGGCCCCGTGATGGGCACACCAGGCGCCGCGTTGACGATGGCGGTGTGAAAGGAATGCCAGCGATCGAGAAAGTTCTGTAACGTCCAGTTGCCCGCGAAGTAGTTACCGGGTACTCCATATTCGTCCGGTTCGTTGCCGAGCTCGATTCCCAATAGATTCGCACCCAGGGCCGCAGCGACATAGCCCACCTCCTCGGCAGCCAACGCCGGGGTGGAGGTCGCCAGGTTGACCCCGTACAGGCAGAGCCAACCGGTCGCCTGCAGAAAGCCGGCCAGCCCCATGATATTGGCGGCGCATACCTGGGCGTGCGTGCCCGTCGCACCCGGTGTCCACAGCACGTGATCAACGGAGCCGCCGCCAATGCGCAAAACACCCGCTCCGAGGCGCCGGAAGAGCGCAATCAGATGATGGTTCGAGGCGTGGAAATAGGAATAACTCATGGCCAGCTTCTCGTAACTCAAGCCCATGAACCGCGCCGGAATCGACCCCACGGAGACCGTGCTCACGCGCAGCGTGTCCTGGGTTAACAGCGGGGAGGGCCCGGGGGGCGGATTAGACGGGGGAGGCACGTACGGCTGCGGCGCCGTGTAGCCGCAGCCGGAGACTAAGGACAGCACGCCGAATGAGGCCGCTCGCTGTAAGAAGGCGCGTCGGCCTGGTAGAGAACACGCGTTGTCTGAATAGGGCAGGAGGTTTAGTCGGATGCTTCCCCACAGCGCTCTCCCGGCACCGGGCTAAGCGTGTGCACAAGCCCTGGGTTGCTGAAGAGTTCGGGCTGGCCAGCACGACCAGCAACGAGGACTGCCCCGTCGCAGTAAGCCCCTGAGGCAGGTCTTTTCCTGTTTCCCTGTGACCCAAAATGGCTGGGCAAAACCTTACCTCCGCAACTGGAGTTGCAACAAACCTGCCCGGCCCAAGTCACTCTTCAACTAAGACAATTTATATCCGTAACTGTATGGGTAGCAGAACAAGGGTGACCAGGGCAATAGCCATGCTCACTCAGCTGATCTGAAATGGAACAGTCGCATTCCCAAGTTAGAACCGTGTTCTTGGTAAGTGAACGTACCTGTGAAAAGCAGGCTTGCTTTAGGTCTACCAGTCTGTCACCTTTTGCCTAGAGCAAGGAACCGACGTAATAACCCAATCGCGTTATCAGTGCGTGAACCATTCGCTGAGTTAGCTTCGATGCTCTTGTTGTTAGAGGCAACCGTTGAATCTCCGCAACTCAACCAGGAGAATCCCCCGCATGAGCATTGCATCTCCGATCCTCGGAAATATAACGGAAACAGTTTCGTTTCTCGGCTTGACACTGCAGCCCAAGTCGATGTCCGAAATGAACGAGCTGGTAGAGCAGGGAATCCGGGAACAGCAGAACTGGATTATCGCCAACCATAACCTGCACAGCGTCTATTTGTTCCACCGTCACGCCCGGGTTCGCGAATTTTACGCGCGTGCTCGCTGGACCCATATCGACGGCATGCCCCTGATCGCGCTGGGCCGGCTTTATGGATTTCAGCTGCAGCGCTGGCACCGGGTGACGCTGGCGGATTGGAGCTACCCGCTGATGGAGCTCGCCGCCAATCGGGGCTGGCGCGTCTTTCACGTGGGGTCGTCCAAGCGGGCCGCGGAAAAAGGGGTTGCGCACCTGCGCACCCTGTACCCCACCCTGCAAATAGAAGTGAGCGGGGGATTTTTTGACGCAAGTTATGGAAGCGCCGAGAACGAGGCCCTGGTCGAGCGTATCAACGCCTACCAACCTGATTTGTTGATGGTAGGCATGGGCATGCCGCGGCAGGAGTATTGGACCCAGGAAAATTGTTCGCGGCTCAAGGCGCACGTCATCCTGTCCTCCACCGGCGCCGCGCTCGATTACATAGCCGGCGAGGTACACACGCCGCCCCGCTGGTCGGGACGCGTGGGCCTGGAATGGGCGTTCCGCATGGCGCACGACCCGGTCCGGCTCTTTAGCCGCTATTTTCTTGAGCCCTGGTACATTCTGCTGCTGCTCCTGCTGGACTATCCCCGCCACCTGTATGGAGCGAAGCTGAGAACCAGCGCCCAGGAAATGAATTGAACCTTTCCCTTAAACCAAGGAGCAACCCGTATCAAACGCAGAGATTTCATCAGCGCGCTGAGCGCATTGGGTGTAGCGCAGTGGGGGCCCCGAGCGACCGCTCAGGCCCCGAGCGCCTCGCTCGGGCAACTGGCAGCCGCTAAAGGGCTCATGTTCGGGTCTTGCCTGGCCTTGAAGTATTTTGAACAGTCAGCCGCTTATCAGCAACTGTTTGTGTGGCAGTGCGGCATCGCCACTCCGGAGCTGCACATGAAATGGAGTTCCTTGAGCAGCCAGCCGGGCGTGTACGACTTTGGCAACGCGGACCGGTTTGTCGCGTTCTGTGCCGCCAACCATCTTCTTGTAAGAGGCCACACCCTGGTCTGGCACCAGGCACTGCCGGCATGGATTGATGCCCAGCTAATCCCTGGAAAGGGACGCCCCGTGATGGTCGAGCACATTCAAAAGGTAGCTGGCCATTTCGCGGGAAAATTGTATTCCTGGGACGTGGTGAACGAGGTGCTCGACCCGGGCAGCAATCGCCCGGATGGTCTGCGTGATAGCCCCTGGCTGCGTAGCTGCGGGGTCGATTATCTCGATCTTGCGTTCCGCACCGCCGCCGCTGCCGATCCCCGGGCTTTGCTGGTGTGGAATGAGACTTATCTCGAGCTTTCCAACGGCTTTGGCCGAGCCAAGCGGACCAGCCTGCTGACCCAGCTCGATGGGATGCTGGCTCGCGGCGTCCCCATCCACGGAATTGGCCTCGAATCGCACCTGCGCGCAGAGCAGGCAGCGGTGTTGGGGGATGCCGAGTATGAGGTCTTCCTCTCCGAGCTGGCGCGGCGGGGCATGAAGATCTTCATCACCGAGCTCGACGTGCAGGATGAGACGCTGCCCGCCGAGGCCAGGGGGCGCGATCGCGCCGTGGCCGAGCTGTATCGCAAATTCCTTACCCCCACTCTGCGTCAGCCGGCGGTACGCGGGATCCTCACCTGGGGGCTGGCGGATTCCTTCAGCTGGATTTCCGGCTACCGCCCGCGCCGCGATGGTTTGCCCGTAAGGCCACTACCGTTCGACGCGGACTGCCGGCCAAAAGCTGCCTATTATGCCATCGCTCAAACATTTCAATCAACCGTTCATCGCGGCTAAGTCGCCGGGCACGCTGTGCGGTGTAAGGAGCTGAATCATGGTTCTTGTTTCTACTGTTATTCCCACCCGCGGCCGCCCCCAGCTCTTATGCCGGGCGGTGCAGAGCGCCCTCGCGCAAACTTTGCGCGCGATCGAAGTCGTGGTGGTCATCGACGGTGACGATCCCTTGACCCTGCAGGCGCTGGAGCCATTGCTGCAGCAGGACCCTCGCCTGCGCGTGGTTGCGCTGGCGGCCAGTGTGGGTGGGTCCGACGCCCGCAACCGGGGCGTCGATGCAGCCTGCGGGGAATGGATCGCCTTTCTCGATGACGACGACGAGTGGTTGCCCGGTAAACTCCAGGCGCAGCTGGATGCGGTGCTGCTCTCGACCGCGCCCGTGGTCATCGGGACCTGCCGGATGATCGCGCGTACCCCTGGCAAAGACTATGTGTGGCCCCGGCGCCTGCCGGCCGATAATGAGCAGATTGGCGAATATCTGTTGGCGCGGCGTTCCCTGACCCGCGGCGAAGGATACATCCAGACCTCGACCTTCTTCGTCCGCCGCTCGGTCATGCAGGCGCAGCCGTTCAAAAGCGGCCAGTTGAAACACCAGGATACGGAGTGGGTGCTGCGCGTGGCGCTGCTTCCCGGCGTCGCGGTGGTATTCGCCGACCAGGTGCTGGCGATTCACAACATAGAAGAGGAGCGGCCCACGGTCAGCAACAAGGCCAACTGGCGTTACTCGCTGGCCTGGCTGCGCCGCGATCGCCACCTGTTCACGCCGCGCGCTCTGTGCGGCTTTGCCCTCTACCAGATTGCTGCTGAGGCCGCCGATCAAGGGGAATGGCGCGCCTTCCCTCTGCTGCTGTTTGAAACCATGCGCTATGGCAAGGTCACTCTCCGTGACTGTGCCATCTTTCTTGCCATCTGGCTGCTGCCGCGTCGCCGCCGCCGCCGTTTGCGGGACTGGATAGCGCTTCGCCCCGCTCTTCATTCGTTGGTGCCATCGCTATGAGAATTCTGCAGCTCACGCGGCAGTTTCTGCCCGCGCAGGGCGGTATGGAAAGCGTTGTCGAAGGACTCAGCGCGGCGTTGCAAAGCAACGGGCACACGGTGCAGGTGGCCACCCTTCGCCTGCAATTTTCAACCGGGCTCAAGGCGCCGGCGCGGTCCGTCGAAGCCGGGCTCTCGGTGTGCCGCATGCGGCACTGGGGTCCGCGCCGCTATCCGGTAGCGCTGGCCGCGCTGCACGCGATCCGCGGCTACGACCTGGTGCATATCCATGCCATCGATTTCTTTGTCGATTATCTGAGCCTGCTGCGCCTGCTGCATCGCATCCCGCTGGTGGTCAGCACGCACGGCGGGTTCTTCCATACCAAGCGGGCGCGCGCCTTCAAAGAGATTTATTTCAAGAGCGTGACCCGCTGCTCGCTGGGTGGGGTAGGCGCCGTGGTTTGCGTCAGCCAGCACGACCGCGAAGTGTTCTCGAGCATCGTGCCCGCCGGGCGCATCCGTACCATCGAGAACGGCGCCAATATCGATCGCTTCTGGAGTCTGGAGAAAAAAGCAGAGCCCGGCCTGATGGTAGGCATCGCGCGCCTGGCAGAGAACAAGCGCGTCGATCAGGTATTGGAGGCGATGGCCCTGCTGCGGCATCGTTACCCCCACCTGCGGCTGGAATGGATTGGCGCCGATTTCGCCGGGCTGCGCGCCGCGCTCGAACGCCGCGTCGCCGAGCTTGGGTTGAGCGGCCGGGTGCGCTTCCACGGCGCCGTCAGCGAGCGAGAGTTATACCAGATGCTTGAGCGGGCGCACCTGTTTGTCTCCGCCTCTGCTTACGAAGGCTTTGGTCTATCAACCATCGAAGCCATGAGCGCGGCCACGGCGGTGGTGGTCACCGCTGTGGGCGTCCATCCCGATGTCATCGACGATGGGGTGAGCGGTTTGCTGGTCGAGCAGAATGCCGGCGCACTGGCCGCCGGCATCGAACGTGTGCTGTTGCTGGCGCCCGGGAAACTCACTGCGATGGGCGAGGCGGCGCGGACGGCAACCAGGCGCTTCTCCTGGAAGCAGGTCGTGCCCCAGTACGAGCAACTCTATCGCGACGTGATCGCCGGCAACCGGAAACCTGAGGCCCGCGCGTCATGAGCCAAGGCACGGTGGTGATCTTTCGCATTCAACTCCTACCCCCGTCGGAGACGTTCATCGTGGCCCAGGCCGCGGCGATGCGCCGGTTCTCGCCATTCTTTGTGGGCTGGCGCAGAATGGCCGGCATCGAGTTGCCGGCAGCCGAGAGCTGGACGGTCGACAACGGCGGTCTGCGCGGAAAGCTGCAGGAGCTTCGCTTTCGCTATGTGGGCCCTACCCGGAAACAGATTGCCCGGCTGCGGGCGCGAGCCCCACGCCTGGTCTACGCCCACTTTGCCCCCGATGGCTATGCCGCCATGCAGCTGGCCGAACAGCTGGGCGTGCCGCTGGTCACCGCCCTGCACGGATATGACGTGACCACCAGCGATGAAGTGATGAGCGCCACGCGGCTGGGTCGCGAATATCTTCAGGGGCGGACCGCCCTGCAGAAAAAAGGCGCGTTGTTCCTGTCCTGCTCCGCCTTTGTGCGCAAGCGTGGCCTTGCCCTGGGCTATCCCACGGAGCGCACCATCGTTCATTCCATAGGCGTCGATGTGGATCGCTTTCAGCCGCCCTCGGTTCGCGAACGGCAGAAGCTTGTTTTGTTTGTCGGCCGGCTGGTGGAGAAGAAAGGTTGCGGCAGCCTGATCGAGGCCATGGCCGAGGTGCAGCGGCATACTCCTTCGGTGCAGCTGGTGGTGATTGGCGATGGCCCCCTGCGTGCGCAATATGAGGCGGCGGCGGCGGCGCGCGGCCTGCGCTGCAGCTTCCTCGGCACCCAGCCGGCGCCGGTGGTGCGCGCCTGGATGGCGCAGGCCACCGTCTTCTGTGGGCCCAGCGTGGTCGCAGCCTCAGGCGATGCCGAGGGTTTCGGCATTGTCTTCATCGAAGCCCAGGCGATGGGGCTGCCGGTGGTCAGCACACTCAGCGGTGGCATCCCCGAAGCCGTGAAGCACGGAGAAACGGGTTTGTTGGTCGCCGAGCGCGATTCCGGCGCGCTGGCGCAGGCGATTCTGCTGCTGACGCAGGACGAAAACTTATGGCAGCGCTATAGCCTCGCCGGCAGAAAAAATGTGCTGGCCAACTTCAATCTGGCCCACCAGACCGAGTTGCTCGAGCAGGTGTTCGAGCAACTGCTGGCTGACCCGGGAAGTCGTCTCACTGACCGCACGAGGAATTGAGGAGCACGCGAGATGGCGCAATGGACACAGGTGCTACCCCATGTCTCGCAGACAACGGCGCATCGCCGTTTCTATCAGCCGGAACTCGATGGCTTACGGTTTTACGCGTTTCTCGGGGTCTTTGTCTGTCACACCTTGCCTTTCGAACCGGATCTCTATCGCAGATTTCATCTGCCCATGCCCTGGCTGTGGGGAGCGATCGCCAAGTCAGGCGCGGCCGGCGTCGACCTGTTCTTTGCCCTCAGCGCCTACCTCATTACTTCTCTCCTGCTCAAGGAACTCGAAGAAACAGGCGGTATTTCTCTGCACCGGTTCTATCTCAGGCGCGTGCTGCGCATCTGGCCGCTCTACTTGCTCGTGGTCGCCATAGGGGTGGTGCTCTCGCAAACCATGGCCAGCCAACACCTCGCCTGGTATTACGTTGCCGGCTACCTGTTGTTTGTGGGCAACTGGGTGCACGCCGTCTTTGGCCGGCCAGAATCTGTCTGCTCGCCCTTGTGGACGGTCTCGATCGAAGAACAATTTTACCTGCTATGGCCGGTGCTCATGAAGCTGCTCCGGCGCCGCGGCATGATAATAGCGGCAATCGCCATCTTCCTCCTGGCCACGGTAAGCCGTATCGGCTTTATGTTGTCTGGCCTGAGTGGGGGCTTCATTTATTACGGCAGCAACACCCGCTGCGATCCGCTGGCGCTGGGCATTCTACTGGCGCTGTTCGCAGATCGTTTGCCCGAATTGACGGGGACCATGCGTTTGCTGCTGCTGGCCGGTGGCCTGACCGGGTGGGTCGTCGCCTCCGCCTGGCTCAACGAACAACCCGGGCCCGTCGATATGCGAATGGTCCTGGGGCGGCTCATGGTCTCACTTGCCGCCGGCGCGATTCTGCTCGCCTGCCTGCATTGCCACAGCTCGTTGCTTTGCGCCTCCTGGATCGTGCGCCTGGGCAAGATCAGCTATGGCTTATACCTGCTGCACCTCACCGGCATCCTGATCGTGCTGCACCTCTTTCACCCCGTCTGGGGATGGCGGCTGCTGGCTACCAAGGTCTTGGGTCTGGGCGTAACTGTCGTTCTTGCCCTGGCGTCGTATCGCTGGGTCGAATCTCCTTTCCTGCGCTGGAAGGACCGTTTTGCCACCGTACTGAGTCGGCCGGTTTGATGACCCGTTCGGTCATCTCCGGCCATGGAACACCAGCGGCCAATGTTCGTGGGCCGGTCTGCGCGCACGCAGCATTCTGCGCGCACGCAGCATTACCCAGTGGAGGTTTATTGTCTTGGATAAGCTAGTTTTCCAACCCTCGCATGCTGTCATCACCGCAAGCGCTCCTTCGCCAGAGATCACGCTTCGCGAAGTGGCCATGATGCTTGCGCGTCGCCGCAGGATTATCTACATCAGCCTGGCCGTTTTTTTTCTGCTCGGCATGATCGCGCTCCTGCTAACCACCCGGCGTTACCGTTCCGTGGGCGAAATCGAACTGCAAAAGGACGCGCCCAGTTCTCTGGGTATCCAGACCGATAGCGCGGATGCGCCCTCCGATTCGCTCGAAATGAATATGATTATCCAGACCCAGGCCAAAATTCTGCAGTCGGATTCGCTCGCGCTGCAGGTCATCGAAGATCTCCATCTTGAGCAAACCGATGACTACCGCCAGAAATGGACGCCACTCGGCTGGGTACTGGGCCTCTTCGCGCCCAAAAGCACCGCTGATCCGAAGGGCGCGTCGCTCGAGAATTCTCCGCATCGGCGGATGCGCGTGCTCAAAATCTTTCACCGCAAGCTAAGCGTAAAACCCGTCGCCGGTACACGCCTCATTGATGTGGAGTTTCTAAGTCCCGATCCCCAGCTCGCCGCCGCCGTGGTCAACCATCTCCTGCAAGGTCTCATCGAGAAGGGTTTTCGCTCGCGCTACGACGCGACCATGCAGGCATCCTCGTGGTTGAGCACGCAGTTGAGCGACCTGCGCACCCAGACTCAGGCATTGCAGGCAAAGGTCGTCAGGCTGCAACAGCAGTCCGGGGTCTTCGCCCTGGGCGAAGTGGATCGCGAAGGCAGAGACCAGGTCTATAGTCCGACGCTCGAAAAACTGCAGATGGCGACCCAGGCCGAAGCGCAGGCGCAGTCCAACCGCATCCTCAAAGGAGCCATCAACGATGTGGTCAAGACCGGCAATGCCGAGTTGATCTCCGGGCTGGCCGGCAGCTCGTTGCAGGGCGGCTCCTCGGCCGGTGTCAGCACCTCGCTCAGTCTCATTCAGAACCTTCGTTTGCAAGAGGCAACCTTGCTGGGGCAGCTGCAGGAGCTCTCCGCGAAGTTCGGCCCCGCGTATCCCAAAATCGCCGAGGTGCGCGGCAACCTGGAGGGTGTGCGCAGCGCCATTCGCGACGAGGTTGCGCGGGTTGCCGGGCGGGCGCACAACGACTTTATGGTGGCCGAGCAGGCTGAACAAAAGACGCGCAACGATTTCAACGCTGACAAAAGTGAGGCGTCGGCGCTCAACAACAAGACCATCGAATACCAGATGGCCCGTCAGGAAGCCGATCAGACGCGAACCCTCTATGACGATATGACGCGTCATCTCAAAGAGTCGGGCTTATTGGCCGGCCTGCACTCGACCAATATCTCCGTTGTCGATTGGGCCAAGGCCAGCGACACCCCCGCCAAGCCCGTGATCCTTCTCTATCTTCTGGGCTCCATTATGCTTGGCCTGGTGTTCGGCGTGGTGGTCGCCTTACTGCGCGACGTCACCGATACCAACATCCACGATCTGCGCGAAATATCCCGCGAACTGGGGCCAACTCCGCTCTGCGTTCTGCCCTTCCAAAGAGATCTGCCCGCGCTCGCCGGCGGGGGCGCATGGATAGAGAAGTCACCCCTGCCCGCGTTAGAGCGTCCCAACTCACTCTTTGTGGAGTCGCTACGCTCCCTCAGGACTTCCCTCATGTTGTCGCGCAGCGGCGCGCCTCCCCGCTCGGTCCTGGTCACCAGTCCCCTGGCCGGCGAAGGCAAAAGCTTTCTTAGCTGGAACCTGGCCATCCTCTTCGCCCAGCAAGGGAAACGGGTCTTGTTGGTCGACGCCAATCTGCGCCATCCTTCCCTGCATCGCAATCTCGAGGTCAATCCGCGGGCCGGGCTCAGCACCGTCCTGGCCGGGCTCACGCGCGATCACGGCGCCGCCGCAACCATCCCGGTGATCGAGGTTCCCGGCCTGTTCCTCATACCCGCCGGCCAATTGCCGCCCTACCCTGCAGAACTGCTGGCCTCGCAGAGTATGGCCAACCTGGTCAAGGTCTGGGAATCGGAATACGATCTTGTGCTGCTCGACGCGGCGCCCATACTGCAGTTCACTGACTCGGTTGTCCTCAGCACCATGGTCAACTCGGTCCTGCTCCTGGCCCGGCATGGCAAGACGCCGTTGCCGGCGCTCGAAAAGAGCTACCGCATGCTCGAAGAAGTACAGGCGACCACGGATCGCAAGATCAACATCGTGGTCAATGGCGTCAAAGACTGGCCGCGCCCAGGCCACTCGGCAAAAGAGTCCAGAAAAGAATTTGCCTCCTACCCACAACCCAAAAGCGAGTATGTGAAAGCCTAAAATGAAAAATCTGTCGCGGTTACCTATTCTGCGGATGCTGCTCTTGACCACCGTGTGCCTCGCCTGCCCACCGCGCTCCCCGGCGCAAAGTGAAACCCTGCTGATCGGCCCTGGAGACCTGCTGCATCTGCTGGTCTACGACACGCCGGAGATGGAGCAACATGCCCGGGTAACCGATGCAGGCAACATCCCGTTCAGCTTCCTCGGCAACGTTCCCGTGACGGGCCTCACCCCGGAGCAAGCGGCTGCCCTGATCGAGCATCGGCTCGTGGCCGCGGGCGTAATGGTGCATCCCCAGGTATCGGTGCGCGTCGAAGCCTACGCAACCCAAAACGCGTCGGTGATGGGCCAGGTACAGAAGCCGGGGACCTACGAGATTGATACCCAGCGCAAGGTGGTCGAGGTGCTGGCGCTGGCCGGCGGCCTGACCGATATGGCCGATCGCCACATCACGATCCAGCGCTTTGGGCCGGGCAAGCAAAAGGTCGACTACTACTTTTCCAACACCTCTTCCATAGCCTTTACCGATGACCCGATGGTCTATCCCGGGGATACAGTCATCGTGCCCAAAGCTGCCATGGTCTACGTGCTGGGCGATGTGTCGAAGCCAGGCGGCTACCTCATCAACACCAACAACTCAAAAATGACGGTACTGCAAGCCATCGCCCTGGCAGGCTATGCAAATCACACGGCGGCCGTGGGCAAATCGAAGCTGGTGCGCGAGACCCCCACCGGCGTACAAGAGATCAGCCTGGCGGTGGGCGCCATGCAAAAAGGCAAGCAACCCGACGTTGCCCTGCTGCCCGACGATGTGGTCTACATCCCCTTTAGCTTCATGCGCAACATTGGTATCAATGGTCAGGGAATTCTGGCCTCCGTCGCTTCCTCGGCAATTTATATCCATTGATGCCTTCCGCCGCTGTCTCCACCAATCTGTGGTCCCGGGTTTCGACCTGGGGGCTGCTGCTGCTGCTGCTCTATTTCGCGCTCAACGGCGTGTCCCCGTTCGTGAACGATCCAACCGCCACCCGCGCGGTCGCCACCAGCTCTGCCGGCAGCGCTCTCTTCGAGCGTGCCAGCAAGCTCTTGGTCTTTGTGGTCTGCATGATCTTCGTTGTGCAGCGCCGGCAATCGGTTGGTCAGCTCAGCATGCGGATGAAATTGATGACCGGTATTCCTTTGCTCGCGTTGCTCCTGTGCCCGTTCTCGCAAATGCCCAGCCGCACCATCAGCTCAGGCGCCCTGCTGTTCAGCGGCGTTCTGCTGATGTACTACATCATGGCGCGCTATACGCCCGACCAGGTGCTCGAACTGTTGCTCATCCTGGGTACCGGGACCATCATGGCCAGCATCGTGTTTGCGCTCGCCCTGCCGCAATATGGCCTCGATCAGCTGGGCGGCCACTCGACTGCCTGGAAAGGCATTTTCAGCGCCAAAAACTCTCTTGGTAACCTGGCGCTGTTTTTTCTCACCGCAGCGGTATCGTATCGCCCGCGCACCCGGTTCCTGCAAACCGTTCGCGTTTCCCAAATTCTGTTTTGCTTCACCGCCATTGCCTTCTCGCGAGCCGCGACTGCTTACCTGCTCACGGCGGTTTACGTGGTCTATTTTGTGGTCGTGAAAGCCGTGCATGGCTTGCGCAAGAAAGACTACTTCGTTGCCTGCCTGGTGCTGCTTGTGTCCCTTACCGGCGTAGCTGCGGTCATCGCAATCTGGCCAGACGCTCTGTTCAGTCTGTTGGGCAAAGATCTAACCCTGACCGGACGTACCGGCATATGGTCGGCGGTCATCGAGTCCATCGCCAGGCGGCCGCTGCTCGGTTACGGCTACCAGGCATTCTGGCTGGGCCTTGAAGGAGAATCCTATCGCGTGATTCTTGCCGTCTCGTGGATGCTGGCACAAGCCCAGAGCGGGTTTCTCGACGTCACGCTTGAGCTCGGTTTTGCCGGCCTTTCTATTGTGCTGCTGATCTTCGGCTTCGCCTTTCGCGATGCCATCGTCTGCCTGTTGCGCTCACGTGATCAAAACCAGCTGCGCGCGGTGGAATGGTATTTCGCCATTGTGATTCTCACGCTCCTCTACAACCTCGATGAAAGCTTCCTCTTCGAACCCAAACATCTCGCCTCGATGATGTTCCTGCTGGCCTGTGTGGGTCTCAAGATGGAGTGGATGCGGGTAAGAGAAAGGGCTGTCCATGCGCGTAGCCTATGATGCCCAGGCTTTTGTCTCCGGCGATGGGGGAACGGGCAAGGGCGTGCAGTTACGTAACCTTGTCGATAGCAAATGGGCCGCTTTCCAGGGTTATGCGCCTCCCTCGGCCAGCCGGAACGTGACCGAAGGCGTGATTCAATCGGGAACCCGGCGCTACCTGTTGTGGCAGCAGGCGTCTCTGCCCCGTCTGCTGCAGTCGTTCAGGCCGGACATCTTTCTCGCTCCCTACAATACGGCGCCGCTATGGTTACCGCGCGGCACCCAGCTCATTCTCGTACTCCACGACCTGATCCTCATGCATCCCTTCAAGGCCGCCACTACCCGCAAGCAGATCGAGAATTTCTACAAGCGGCAACTGATTCGCCCTGCGGTCGCGCGTTCAAGCCATGTGCTCACCGTGTCGGAGTTTTCGCGGAAGGCAATCCTAGAGCAGTTTCCCCTGGCCCGGGTCTCAGTGATCCCCTGCACCATCCCGGAGTCCTGGTTCGTGGGCGACCTTGCGGCCACCCTGCGGCCACGCGAGAACTACCTCCTGCTGGTAACCGCAACCCCGCAGCACAAGAACACAGCGCGTGCCTTGAGGGCCTATGCGCGCTACGTCCAGAAATCCGGGACGCGTGCCTTAGACTTGCGCATCGTAGGGCTTTCCTATGCGGGAGGGCCCTTCCGGCAAATCGTGGAGGCGCTGGGTCTGCAGGGAAGAGTACGCTTCGAGCCCTTTGTGACGGCCGCTGATCTTCAGCAACTCTACCGCCGCGCCACAGCAGTGCTGGTCCCCTCGCTCATTGAGGGCTTTGGCATCCCGGTGCTCGAGGGCATGGCTTCAGGAACCCCGGTCCTCGCCTCGCAAAGCAGTTCCCTCTCAGAGGTTGGAGGGGAAGCCGGCCAATATTTCGACCCGCTTGATGAAGAGTCGATCGCCGCTTCGATTTTTGCGTTGTGTCAAGACTCAGCACGATGGCTCGAGTCATCGAGGAAAGGGCGTATGCAAGCCGCAAAGTTCCACCCAGCCTTGGTACGCCGGCAAATTGATGCCTTCTGGCGCGAACGTGCCACGGAGCTTGAATCCTCCAACCAGGAGGTAAGAAAAGAACGGGTGCCGCGTAGGGCGCCCATACGTACTCCCCTGATCGCTACTTCCCCAGAGCGGCCTCCACAGCCGCGGTAACCTCGGGCGAGTCCGGCGTGACTGCCGGTTCAAACCGTTCCACTGGCTTGCCATTGCGGTCAAATAAAAACTTGGTGAAATTCCACTTGATGTCGCCGCCAATTTGCGGGTTCATCGACTTGTCCGTCAAAAAGGCATACAGCGGCGTCTTGTCCGCGCCCAGCACCGACACCTTCGCCATCATCGGAAAGGTCACGTCATACTTGTTCCGGCAAAACGTCTTGATCTCCGCGTTCGTACCTGGTTCCTGGCTGGCAAAGTTGTTCGCCGGAATGCCGACAATCACCAGGCCGCGATCCTTGTACTTCTTATAGAGCGCTTCGAGGCCGGCGTACTGCGGCGTGTAGCCGCATTTGCTGGCAACGTTGACCAGCAGCAGAACTTTCCCCTGGTAACTCCGCAAGCTGACGGGCTGGCCGTCGATCGACTTCAAGGTAAAGTTGTAAACGCTGCGAACGGGTGTCGCCATGCAGACCGCGGCGACGCACAGGGTAAAGACAAGAGCTAACTTACGCACGGCTTCCTCCTGAAAATGCATCCTGAGTATTCATCGATGATAGCGCAACCTGATTTACACATCGCACAGGTCGACCGCCTGCAGCAGGGAAGCGCGAGGATCACCCGTAGGCACAAACTCATGCGCGACATATCCCTGATAGCCACTCGCCACAATGCCACGCATGACGCCATCCCACTGCACCTCCTGCGTGTTATTCAACTCGTGGCGCCCCGGCACACCACCGGTGTGAAAGTGGCCCAGCCATTGAATGTTCGCCTGGATGGTAGCGATCAAATCGCCTTCCATGATCTGCATGTGATAGATGTCGTACAGCAATTTCACATGCGAAGAATTTACTTCCTTCATCACCGCGACGCCCCAGGCGGTGTGGTCAGCCATGTAGTCCTTGTGGTTCACCTTGCTGTTCAGTAGTTCCAGGCAAAGCACCACATTGTTGTCTTCTGCAATTTTCTTCACCCGGTTCAATCCGAGGATTACGTTCTTCGCGCCCTCTTCATCCGACATGCCGCGCCGATTTCCGGAAAAGGTAATGACATTGGGCACGCCCGCTTTCGCTGCCAAAGGGACATTTTTCCGCAGCCCCTCCTCAATCTTGTCATGGTTGGCAACCACGTTGAGCGCATCGGGAATGGTTCCGGCATCCACGTAACCCATTGTGCAAAGCAGGCCATACTTCTTCGGCACTTCAAAGTCCGCCGGTTGCAGAAGGTCGATTCCCTTCAACCCGATCTGGGCGCTGTAAGCGCACAATTCATCCAGCGTCATCTTCGGGTAGCACCAGCGGCTGACCGACTGCTTAATGTTCCCCTTCCTGGGTGTCGGGGCGTTGCCGGCGACTGCGGGTTTGTCCTGGGCCCAGGCGAGGGGAGAGCCGGTCATGGCTGCACCTGAGGCCAGTGCCGTGCCTGCAAGGGTGCTTTGTAACATTCTGCGACGCGAAATAGAAGACATGGCGAAAGCCTTTCGGAACCTTCCAGGTTCACGCACGTATTTAATCACCTTTTGCTCTCACCCGGCCAAAGCGCAGCCGGCGCGCCTCTCGGATGTACAATTCGAGCGCGGATGCAGCCATGAACCAACATCCCCACCAGAACCGGCCACCCTCGGAGCGCTTATGCCCGCATTCCTTCGCCTCCTCGCCTTTCTCTCGTTCGTCTCCTCTCCTCTTGTGGCCCAGGTAGTCGTCTTCTGGCAGCCCGGTTTCCCCGCCGTCGCCAGCCAGCCTCTGGACCGCGCGACCCTGGCCACGGCGCTCACCGATCTACACCCCACCTTTCTTGACCTGGAAGCATTGCAATCGCCCGCATCGCTGGCGAGCGCGAAGCTGCTGGTGCTTCCTTATGGCTCCGCAGTGCCCACCGGCGGCTGGCAGGCAATTGAAGCGTATCTACAGCACGGAGGAAATCTGCTCATACTCGGAGGCCAGCCCTTGCGCGTCCCCGTAACCCAGACGGGCACAACCTTTGTCGAGAGCCGTCCGCAGGACACGTACGCGCGTGCGCTGGGTCTGCTCCACACTTACCAGGTCCCCGTCACGCAGGATGCTGTCTTCGCCTGGAGGTCAGGCTACCAATTTGCCACCACACCGCAGGTGCGAGCGGAGAGATTCTTCGCAGTCGAGGGCCATCTCAACGGCCTCGGCTACATGGTCGATGGCACCGGCCTGCGAGTAGCAGCGCCCGTCCTCGTGATTGACCGTGCTGCGGATGCCGGCGGCAGCCGCATCGTCTGCCTCGACTTTCAACCTGTCCCCGGTTACTGGGGCAGCCGCGACGGCGTCGCGCTCATTCGGCAGTCTGCAGAATATGCCGGCCACGGTTCGGAGCGTCTTTCGATCGAAATGCTTTTCTCGGTGATCCGGCCAAACGAATCGCCGCAGATCACCCTCCACCTGCAACCAGCGCCTGAATCGGGCGAAGTGCAGGTAGAACTACTGTCCGCGAATAAAGTTATTGCGCAGGGCACAATATCTGTTACGAAAAACGGAGTTGGCGATCTCCCGGCCGCCTTTCACCAACCCCTGCTCGCCGGCTTCTATAAGGTCCGCGCTACCTTTCGTCAGCAAAACCAATTTCGTGCGTTTTACGAAAATGGCTTTTGGGTCGCGGAGCGCGGAGGCCTGGAAAGAGGCCACGCCCTCGGCGTCCGCGGCGATTTCCTCACGCTTGATGGAAAGCCCTTCTTGCCCGTTGGCACCAATTACTTCACGACCGAAGAAAATGGCTGGGATTTTTCTGGCCCGCGCAATGCCTCGGTGTGGGAGAAAGACTTTACCGAGATGGCCGCCCACGGGGTCACGTTCGTGCGCACCGGTGTATGGATGGGCAATGCCAAATTCATCGATGGTGCGACCGGTGAACCAAACCAGCGCTTCCTGCGCAACCTCGAGGCCTTTCTCCTCTGCGCGCAACACCACGGCATCGCCGTCAACTTCACCTTCTTTGCCTTCTCGCCGGCTGCTCCGCCGCAGAAAAACCCATACGTCGATGGCGATGCCTTGCACGCCCAGCAAGCCTACGTCCGCGGAGTGGCCAAAACCTTTGCCGACGTCCCCTGGCTCTGTTGGGACCTGATCAACGAGCCAAGCTTCTCCAACCCCACCCTCATTTTCAAAGGAAACATCCCCAACGGAGACGCAGCCGAACTGGCCGCCTGGCGCGCCTGGCTACAGGATCGGTACAAAAATCTCAGCGCTCTCGCCGAAGCATGGGCGCAGACCCCCGAGCAACTCGGCGGCTTTGACAGCATTCCCTTGCCCGCCGCGGCCGACCTGACCTACGCCCGTCATGGCAATCCGCAGCAAGTGCGCGCCCTCGATTACAACCTCTTCGCGCAGGCTATGTTCAGCCGTTGGGTCCAATCCATGGTCGCGGTCATCCGCGAGATCGGCAGCCACCAACTCATCGATGTGGGGCAGGATGAGGGCGGCATCACCAACCGCGTGCTCAATCAGTTTTACGGCTTGGCGGGGGTATCTTTCACCACCAATCACACCTACTGGCAAGACGACGCGCTCTTGTGGGATTCGCTGGCCGCCAAGCTCCCAGGTATGCCGAACATCACTGGCGAAACCGGCTATCAACCCGTCTGGGCGGCGGACGGCGCCTGGCGCTACGACGAGCTCACCGGGCTTCCCCTCACCGAGCGGAAGTGGGCACTGGGTTTCGCGGCCGGCAGCTCGGGCGCGATGCAGTGGGACTGGGCGCGCGAAGTCGACTTTGGCATGCAGCGCAGCGATGGCTCGGCGAAACTCTGGGAGCCCATGATGCAGCGCCTGGGGCAGTTTGCGCAAAGTGCAGCTCCGTATGCGACCAACTTCCTCAAGCCGGAGACCGCCATCATTCTGCCCCAGTCGTTCCAGCTCTCCACCTCGAATGGCCTGGCGATTGAGGCGCAGCAGAATGCCGTGCGCGCGCTGTACTACTACGCTCGCGGCGAAGCGTATGCAGTAGGCGAATATCAGATCGCCGCGCTCGCTTCGCCCAAACTGATCCTATTGCCCTCAGCGTTCGCGCTCACGGAAGACGCCTGGCAGGCGATTCTAGCGAGAGTGAAAGACGGAGCGGTCCTACTGCTGACCGGGCCATTCGCGGGCGACGCCCACTTTCATCCCACCGGCAGGCAAAATCAAATAGGACTTGCCTATGCGGACGCACCGCTGACCTTGCGCAGCCATCTATTTCAGTGGCCCGGCGGCGAAGAGGAGTTAACGTTTGCCGGGAGCAAGACAACGACATTGAGCCGTGCGCAACTGCCTGACGGCCAGGATTGGAAAGAGGTCTCTGTGGGAAAAGGAAAGATCCTCTTCGCAACTCTGCCCGTTGAACTCAACGAGAATCTAAAGGCAGTAGGAGACATCTATCGCTACGCGATGAAGGCGGCCAACATTGCACCCACCTACACCACGACGGTTACGGATGCAGGCATACTCATCTGTCCCACCCGTCTGCCCGAGGCCACTCTTTATGTGTTGACGTCTGAATCGAACCAGAAGGCGGTTTCCTTCCGCGATCTGCGCAGCGGCAAAAGCTTTTCCGGCCAACTCGAAAACGGCCGCGCCGCTCTCCTGCTCATCAGCAACGAAGGCAAGCTCATCGCCACCTACAACTGGCCCAGTCAGTAGGGATTTGCGCTCACTCGTGGGGCCTTCGTTTGGGGTGAAGGCGCACAGCAGATCCCTCCGCTACGCTACGCTCCGGTCGGGATGACAAAGGGGAGCGGGGCGATTACCCTCAAGAATGGTTAATAGGATGAAGGGAAAGCAGGTCCCTCCACTGCGCTACGCTTCGGTCGGGATGACAAATTTGTTTGAGGGCCGGACCTAAAGAACAAGCGCTTTCCACGTTCCTTACCTGACAAATTTGTTTGAGGAAGGGACCTAAAGAGCGAGGCGCTTTCCGCGTTCCTTACCTGACAAATTTGTTTGGGGACCGGCATCAGTACCGGCCTCCTTCTCGTTCATTAACTAATGATGGGTGGCCCATTCCCCCGGATTTCCTGTGAAGCTTGGTGAACTCGCCAACCTTTATGCGGCTTTCCTTACAGAAATCCGCACACGCTGCCGTCGAATGGGTACGCGTACAGGAAATCAGGGTCAAGCCTGTCGTTGGCTTGAGTGGGGTACATCTGCTTCCCACGCACTGCCTCATTTGCCCTGCGGCGCAACCGCCGTGGGATAAATTCCCGGCAATGGCTTCGTGCGTTCGTCAAGCAGTTCCGGATGAGGCAAAGGCTTGCGCGGAATCATCTGCTCCCGCATGGCCGCGTTATAAACAAAAATCGCTTCCACCACCGCGATCTGCTTCAGGTCCGCGGCCTGCAGCCGCTCAAACG
Organism: uncultured Acidobacteriaceae bacterium; assembly: GCA_963834445.1. Taxonomy (GTDB): domain Bacteria; phylum Acidobacteriota; class Terriglobia; order Terriglobales; family Acidobacteriaceae; genus PALSA-350. The sequence continues at coordinate 953,743 of CAWIBU010000003.1, read as the reverse complement.
TATCCATATCGGAGTGATGCGTGCGCGTCTCATAGTCCATCGGATCCTGAATGAACTGGAACCCGGGAATCCCCACCGCGTCAAACGACAGGTGATCCGTGCCGCCGGTGTTGCGGTTGCTGATAGTCGTGACATCCAGGTCCTTGAGCGGCGCCATCCACTGCGCAAAAATACCATCCACGGCCGCATTGCCCTGGGTGTAAATGCCGCGAATTCGCCCCGTTCCGTTATCGACATTGAAATAAGCGGAGATCATTTTCTGTTCGGGCTTCAGCAAGAGTGGCCCCGCCGCCTTCCTTAAAAACTCCGGCATTGCCATCTGGTCCGGAGCGGTGGAGAGTGGAAAGCTGCCAAAGTGCAGTCCAACATAGCCCTTGCTGCCAAACAAGCCTTGTTCTTCGCCAGACCAGAGGGCAATGCGGATCGTGCGCCGCGGCTTGACCTTCAGCGCATTCAGAATGCGCATCACCTCCAATGCCACAACCGATCCAGCGCCGTTATCCGTAGCCCCCGTACCCGCGATCCAGCTGTCCAGGTGACCGCCCACCATCACCACCTCATCTTTCAGTTGCGGATCGGTCCCGGGAATCTCAGCAATGGTGTCGAACCCATGTTCGTGGTCGCCGCTGAACTTCGCATCAACCTCCATCTCAATCGAAACCGGAACATGGTTGGCCAGCAGCCGATACGCCCGTCCGTAGCTCTCAATCTGGGCAACCACCACCGGAAACGGCATCGCCGTATCCCGGTGATAAGGGGTGCTGCCCAAAGCCGCGCCGTTGTCATCAAAAATAATGCCGGTGCCGCCGCCATCCTCGCCATCACGGCTGGGCACGACCACCCCCGCGACCTTCTCCGCCGAGAGAAAGGGAAGAATCATGCTGCTCAACTTCAACCGCTTCACATAGCGGTCAACGCGTGCCTGATACGCTGCATCGCCGCTGCCCACCTTTAGCGACGCCAGCTCGCGCAATTCCTTGTCGGTATAGCGCACAAAGAACGGTTTATCCGGAACCGGCACCTCGCGCATGGCGCCCAGCAATACGATCTTGCCGGCGAGCTTCCCCTTGTATTTGGCGAGGTCACTCTCCTCGTTGATCACGACGGAGACGGCCTGCGCCGTAATCGGCCCGTTGCTCGAAGGCGACCACGGCGTAGCCTGGGCCACAAAAACAGCAGTATCCGGTTCCGTCATGCGAACCCAGGTATTCAGCTGCTGCCAACCCATCCCAAACTCGCCCCAATCCTCCAGGTGCGCGTTCACGCACCCCATGCTCGTCAACTGGTCCCGCGTCCACGCGTTGGCTTTCGCCATGTTCGGCGACCCGGTCAGTCGGGGGCCGATTCCGTCGGTCAGGCCGCCGGCATAATCCATCACATGCGAATGTTCCAGGCCTTCTTCGCGAATCGCGTTGTACATGTTCAGGTCGATCGACTCGGTCGTGGGCTGTTGCATCTGGGCGTCATTCCAACCGGGCTGGGGCGAGCCGGCTGTCTTCTCGGGCTTCTTGTCTGCTGCCAACGAGACCGTCGTGCTCACCGCGAACCATAACGACATCGAGAGAACTGCCATGCGTTTTAGAGCTCATGAACGATCGCCTCCATCAAATAAAGCAAGTCCGGCCCGAGAACGGTATCATAAACGCGGAGACCCGCATGACCAATGAGCCAATATCCTCAGAAAGCCGCGTCACCCGTCGCTCTTTCCTCTCGTCGCTTGGTGCGGCCGGCGTGGCCGCAACGGCGGTGCCCATGGTAGCCGCCGCCCAGACGCAACACCTCAGCCCGGCGATGGTCGCGGGTCCTGCGGCAGAAACAACCGAAGGCGCAATCCCGGTCAGCCTGCGTGTCAACGGCAAGCAACTTGAGCTCTCGCTCGATCCCCGGACCACGCTTCTCGATTGCCTGCGCGAGTCCATCAGCCTCACCGGCACCAAAAAGGGCTGTGACCACGGCCAATGCGGAGCCTGCACCGTGCACATCGACGGCCGCCGTATCAACTCTTGTCTAACCCTGGCTGCCATGCACGACGGCGAGGAAATCACCACCATCGAAGGGCTGGGGCAGCCCGGCAATCTGCACCCGATGCAGGCCTCCTTCGTGAAGCACGACGGCTATCAATGCGGCTACTGTACTTCCGGCCAGATCATGTCCGCCGTCGCTCTCCTTAAAGAGAAATGCGGCCCCGCCGACGCCGATGTCAAGGAACTCATGAGCGGCAATATCTGCCGCTGCGGAGCCTATCCCAACATCGTCGCGGCCATTCAGGAAGTCCGCCAACAGGCATAGGAGCGTTGCCGCATGGAAGCGTTTAAATACACCCGGCCTGAGGACGTGGCGCAGGCCATTCAATCGGCCGCCTCCTCCACCGCCACGCAGCCGGTGCGCTTCATCGCCGGCGGCACGACTTTGCTCGATCTCATGAAGCTGAACGTCGAGCGTCCCAGCCAGCTCATCGACATCAACCGTCTGCCCCTGAACAAGATTGAAAAGCTGGCGGACGGCCGCCTGCAGATCGGCGCCCTGGTGCGCAACTCCGACCTGGCCCATGACCCCGCGGTGCTGAGCGGCTACTCCGTCCTCTCGCAGGCCCTGCTGGCGGGCGCCTCGGCTCAGTTGCGCAACATGGCCACCACCGGCGGCAACCTGCTGCAACGTACCCGCTGCATGTATTTCCGCAACGATGCCATGGCCTGCAACAAGCGCACGCCCGGTTCTGGATGCTCCGCCATCGAGGGCGACAACCGCACCCTCGCCATCCTGGGCACGAGCAAAGACTGCATCGCGACCAACCCCTCTGACATGAATGTCGCCCTCACCGCTCTCGAAGCCACCATCCATATCCAGGGTGCGAAGGGCGAGCGCACCGTGCCCATCGCAGACTTCTTCCTCGTCCCCGGCAGCACGCCCGATCGCGAAAACGTACTCGTGCCGGGCGACCTCATCACCGCCGTCACGCTCCCTGCACCGAAAACCAAGAGCAAGCAGGTTTATCTGAAACTACGGGACCGCGCCTCCTACGAGTTTGCCCTCTCTTCAGCGGCCGTCGTGGCCGAGGTGAGCGGCGGCAAACTGACCTTTGTCCGTGTTGCCCTGGGAGGGGTAGGGACCAAACCCTGGCGATCGCTCGAAGCGGAGAAGGCTCTGCATGGGCAAACCGCTGACGAGAAGACCTTTCGTCACGCGGCCGAGGCGGCGCTCCACGGCGCCCAACCGCAAAGCCAAAACGGCTTCAAGGTCGAACTGGCCAGGCGCTGCATCACCCACGCGCTTACGCTCGCAACCCAACCGGCGTAAAGCCAGCACAGGAGACAGACCCATGGCGCCCATCCTTAACCTTCCTCCCAGAACCGACGCAGGGTTGCCCCGTGTCGACGGACCGCTCAAAGTCAGCGGCGTCGCCATGTACACCTCCGACCACAACCTGCCGGGCATGCTGTACGCCGTGCCTGTGTGCGCCACCATCGCCAAGGGCGCCATCGCTTCCATCGACACCACCAGCGCCCAGTCCATGCCTGGTGTGAAAGCAATTTATCAACGCAAGAACATCGGCAAGCTTTTCCGCACCGCCCCTTCGGACGGCTTGTCCGCTTATCTCGACGAGAAGCGACCGCCGTTCGATGACGACATCATCCGTTATTACGGCCAATACGTCGCTGCCGTGGTAGCCACTACCTACGAACAGGCGGTTGCCGCCGCCAACGCGGTCAAGGTGACCTACAACGCAGAAAAGCCGGACGTACGTAAGCATCTCGAAACCGGCGATAAGCCTACGGTAGACAGTCATCGTGGCAATCCTGACGAGGCGTTTCAGTCCGCGCCCGTCAAGATCGACCAAACCTACGTCACGCCCACCGAGACCCATAATCCGATCGAGTTGCACGCCAGCGTTGCCTCCTGGGATGGGCAAAACTTCACCCTCTACGAGACCTCGCAAGCGGTCGTGAACCATCGCGACGTGGCCGCCCAGATGCTGGGCGTGCCGCCCGAAAATGTGCGCGTCATCTCCCGCTTTCTCGGTTCCGGCTTTGGCGGCAAGCTCTGGCCCTGGACGCATTGCCTCATCGCCGCCTCGGCTGCGCGCAATCTCAACCGCCCGGTCAAGCTGGTGGTCACCCGCGACATGATGTTCCAGAGCGTGGGCCATCGCCCGCGAACCCAGCAGCGCATCCGCCTCGGCGCTACTGCAGAGGGCAAACTGGTGTCGTTGATGCACGACTCGCTCAACCACACCTCCATCCTCGACGACTACTCCGAGGGCTGCAGTGAGGCGACGAGCTACAGCTACAGCACACCCAACCTGCGCGCTACCTCAGGCATCGTCCGCCGCAACGTCGGTACCCCAACCTCCATGCGCGGCCCTGGCGCCGTGCCCGGCCTCTTCGCCCTCGAGTCTGCGATGGATGAACTCGCCATCGCGCTCAAGATGGATCCGGTCAAGCTGCGCCTGTTGAATGAGCCGCAGATCGATGAAGGCAAGAACCTGCCCTTCTCCTCGCGCCATTTTGTCGAGTGTTTAAACGTCGGGGCAGAAAAGTTTGGATGGGCCAAACGCACGCCGCAAGTGGGGTCGATGAAGAAAGACGGCCTGACCCTGGGTTGGGGAGTCGCCGGCTGCTCCTGGATTGCGGAGCGTATGGGCACCTCTGCTTCGGTTGACCTGCATGACGACGGCACCGCCCGTGTTTCCTGCGCCACCCAGGACATTGGCACCGGCACCTACACGGTGCTTTCGCAGATCGTTTCTCAAAAAACCGGCATTCCCCACCACAAGATCGAAGTGGTGCTGGGGGATACGGCGCTCCCGCCCGGGCCCATTTCCGGCGGCTCCTGGGCCACCGCCTCCGTCATCCCGGCCGTGCTTGACGCCATCGAGAAGGCACAACAGTTGCTCTTTTTGGCTGCCAGCCAGGGCAAAGATCCGGCACTTTCCGGCAAGAAGCCTGAAGAGATGGCCTTCACCAACGGCCGCATCCATCTAAAAGACCAGTCGCCAGGCAACGGCGTGCCCTACGAGCAGATCCTGACCGCGGCCAACATCCGCGGCGCCTCTGGCCAGGGAAAATCGGAAGGCACTCTGGGCGATCCCAACAGCAAGCATTCCAAGCATTCGTTCGGAGCCCAGTTCGCGGAAGTTACCTGGGAACCGGAAACCGCCCGTCTCCGTGTCTCTCGCGTGGTCACGGTGATTGACGCCGGTCACATCCTCAACCCCAAGCCTGCCCGCAACCAGATTGAGGGTGCGGTGGTCATGGGTGTAGGCATGGCTCTTTTTGAAGAGACCATGTACGATCCACGCTTCGGGGTCCCCATCAACAACAACCTGGCCGACTACATTGTCGCCACCAACGCCGACTCGCCGGCAATCGACGTGACCTTCCTTGACTACCCGGACACAGTCATTAATCCTTTGGGTGCGCGAGGCGTAGGCGAAATCGGCCTGGCCGGCATTGCCGCCGCCATCGCCTCCGCCGTCTATCACGCAACCGGAGTCCGCGTGCGCGAACTTCCCATCCGCATCGAGGATTTGCTAAAGACCTAACCGCCCCTCGAAAATTGAATTCAAGACCGATGCCGAGAAGGTATGCGAGAAATCGGCACGTAGGGCCTGGTGCGTGGGGCGCATAGTGCGATGCCATCCATTCGGTGCAATTCTGCTCACGAATGATCAGGCCAATGCGAAACCGTGCAGTCTCTCGCCGGCCTTTTCGTCGAAGGTGAGAGTCGCCGAGCATCCCCTCCAAATTCCCAGTGAGCCGATCAGTGCGTCTTCAAAGGTTCCGGTTCCATTCCGGAGAGCTACCACGGCGTGATAGACCTGTTGCTCATTTTGAACATCGAGTGTGTCTGCAGCCAGGATCATCTCAATGCTGTTTGCGATTTGCCGCCGGGAATGTTTGTAAAGGCTCTTGAGAACCCAGACCACCTCCAGGATTGTGACCAGGCTGACGAACCCCGGTTCCTCCTCGGTGAGCCGGTGGGAAATAAGTTCGGTCGCGCGGGGAGACTGCACCGGATCGTCTTGTGTCAAATACCGCAACAGGACATTGGTATCGAGTCCTATCACTTCTTCCGCCTGAATCTCTGCGTGGCGCCTGCTTCAATGGCAGCCTCGATCTCGTCGCGGGATGCCGGCATGGCCGATTTCGGAATGATCCCTTTCAGCCGTGAGGTCGGAATTTTCGGAAGAATGATCACCCCATCCGGGTGAAAGAAGAACTTAAACCGGTCCCCCGCCTTCAGGTGCAAACGTTCCCGTACGGCCTTGGGGATGGTGGCTTGTCCTTTGCTGCTGAGTGTAGCTTCCATGGGCAAAAACCCCTCTCCTTTACATTTTAGCAAAAGTAAAGAGGAGTCCCGCTCCTCCTTCACTCTCCCCAAAAGCAACTTAACAGGGTTTGTGAGAAACCGCTCAAGCCGTACCAGACCCGTCCAGGGGGCAGGGTTTGGTGTGCTTGAGCGGGCTATTAGCAAGATGCCGCCATTGCAGGACCGCGCCCAGCTTGCATCCCGACCCCTGCGGCTGCGATCATGGCTGCGATTCGAAAAGGGTCCTCTATGTCCAAGTGTCTGCTGATTTTCGCCGCCCTGGTTGCCACCTCCACAACTGTGTTCGCGCAATCCCCGGCTTGGCCCCCGAGTCCCGATCATCTGACCATGCCGCTATGGCCAAATGTGGTACCCGACCCGCAGCCTGTCCCAGGCCCTGAAGGCGATATGACCACCGCCAAAGACGGCACACCCGGCGGCAAACCGGTCATTCGCATCGGCAACGTATCCACGCCCACCCTCACCCTCTACACCCCGAAAGGCAAAAACACCGGAGCGGCGGTAGTGGTCTTTCCCGGCGGCGGCTACCGCATCCTGGCCATCGACCTCGAGGGGACCGAGGTCTGTGACTGGCTGAACTCCGCCGGCATCTCCTGCATCCTGGTCAAGTACCGCGTGCCCGTCACCGGTCCGTACCCCAAATCGTCCGCCCCGCTCGAGGATGCGCAGCGCGCCCTCGGCATGGTGCGCGCCCACGCCGAAGAGTGGCATATCGATTCCCACCGGGTTGGCGTCCTGGGCTTTTCCGCGGGAGCCCACCTCGCCGCGGCCCTGAGCACCCACTACGACCAACGTCTCTACGATCCAATCGATGCAGCGGATAAACTGAGCTGCCGCCCTGACTTTGCGCTCATCATTTATCCGGGCTACCTGGCCATCGCCGAGCAGAACTTCGCACCCAATCCCGACATTCATCCCACCGCCCAAACCCCGCCCACCTTCCTGGTGCAGGCGGAAAACGACCCCGTCCATGTAGAGAATGCGATTGTGTACTTCATGGCGCTCAAAAACGCCAAAGTCCCGGCGGAGCTGCATGTCTACGCTGAAGGCGGACATGGCTACGGCCTGCGCCGTACCGCGCTGCCCATTACCACCTGGCCGCAAACCGCGGAGATCTGGCTGCACACCATCCACGTATTGCCGGACTCGAACAACTAACCCATGACCATGCGGAAAATCATCACGGCATTTCCCCTGCTGTTTCTCGGCCTGGCGATCGCCGGAGCGCAAACCGAGCCCTATGCGCCCAAGCCCATCCTGCCCGGCGGCGTCGTCCTCCCTCTCTACCCTCCGGGCTCGCCCTTCCTCAAAGCAGACCGCATCCACGAGGCCGAGCAGTACAACATGAGCACGGCCGTTCCCGGCCGCATCAGCAGCATCGTCAACATCCACAACCCGTCCATCGAAGTGCACACCGTGGAGCACGGCAACAATACCGGCGCCGCCGTCATCCTGGTGCCGGGCGGAGGCCACAGAACCCTCAACGTCGGCTCTGAGGGCGCGGACTTCGTTCCCTTCTTCTTCAACTACGGCGTCAACACCATCATTCTGCGCAGCCGCCTGCGCCGCGACGGCTACGACCCCCGCACCGACGAGGTCTACGACGCCCAGCAGGCCATCCGCCTGGTGAGGGCCCACGCGCATGAATGGAATATCGATCCCAACAAGATTGGCATCATGGGCTTCTCGGCCGGAGCGGAACTAGCCTCCGCCGCGGCCGTGCTTTACAACGACTTCGAAAAGCAGAACAGCACACCCGGTGATCCTCTCAGCGGCATCTCCGCACGCCCGGACTTTGTCGGCCTCATCTACCCCGGCCCCACACCCTTCGCTCACAATCGCGTCGCCCCGCCCATCCCGCGCAACGTGCCTCCGGCTTTTATTGCCTCGGCCGGCTCCGATGACCAGATCCACGCCATCTGGGCCGATGAATACTTTGCCGCCATGCTGGCGATCCGCGTGCCCAATATCGAGATGCATATTTACGCCAACGGCCGCCACCCCGGCGACCTGTTGCGCGACGGCAGCCACATGACCGGTGGCCTCACCGACCGCAACGGCATCCCCTTCGGCACCTGGCAATTCCGCTTCATCGACTGGTTCCGCGATCTCGGCTTTTTGCAATCGCCCGGAGTTGAGACCAAGGCCGCCAAAGATATCGCCTACTATCTCAGTCAACCGGTGCCCACCCCGCCCCCAAACCAGTAGCCTCGCCACTGTCCGGTGATGGACAGCGAATACAGCTTGCGGACAGTTCTCTGTCCACACCGTCTGTAAGTTGAACAAACGCGAACGATTGTCACGCCGATCTTTGGCCCGGTACGTGCACTCTCTCTCCACGAGGGAGATATGCATGATCGCGAACCTGATGCAGGACGTGCGCTACTCACTGCGGCAATTGCGCAAGACCCCGGGGTTCACCCTGACGGCGGTGCTGACCCTTGCCCTGGGCATCGGGGCGAACACCGCGATTTTCACCCTGGTACACGCGGTGCTCCTGCAAAATCTGCCGGTTGTCGATCCCAACTCGCTGGTGCGCCTGGGCGACAAAGAAGACTGCTGCAATCTCACCCTGGCCTCGTTCGAGAGTGACTACACCAACTTCTCCTACGAAGGCTACAAGTACCTGCGCGACCACACCCCGGAGTTCGCCGAGCTGGCGGCCATGCAGGCCGGCAGAGCGGATCTCTCTGTTCGGCGCACGGGCGGCGATACACCTCCCGTAGCCTCGCTGGGCGAGTTTGTTTCCGGCAACTACTTTCAGACGTTTGGCATACATCCTTTATCAGGACGCACCCTCCTCCCGTCTGACGATAAAGAAGGGTCGCCGCCGGTCGCCGTCATCAGCTACCAGGCCTGGCAAAGGGACTACGCCGGTGACCCTTCGGTGATCGGCAGCAGCCTGGTGATGAACACCCATCCGGTGACCATCGTCGGTGTTGCCCCGCGAGCGTTTTTTGGCGATCGCATCGATCGCCCAACGGACTTCTTTCTTCCTCTCTCGCAGGAGCCGACGCTCGGCTTCTACGCCGTCCGCAATAAACCGGAACAAGCCTGGATCTACCTGATCGGGCGCGTCAAGCCGGGTATAGCGCTGGGCCCTCTTCAGGCCAAGGTGACCGGCCTGCTGCGCCAATCGTTAGCCCAGCTTCCGGACTACCAGACGGCGCACGGCAGAGAGCACCTGGCGAAAGCCCACATTGTGCTTACCCCCGGCGGGGCGGGGATCGCAAGCATGCAGCACCAGGCCGCCAGCAGCCTATATCTCCTGATGGGACTCTCGGGGTTGGTGCTTCTGATCGCCTGCGCCAACCTGGCCAACCTGATGCTGGTGCGTGGGCTCGCTCGCCGCGCTGAGATCTCGATTCGCATGGCCCTGGGCGCGGCCCGGCAACGGATCGTGCGGCAAATGCTGATCGAGAGCCTGGTGCTCGCGGTGCTCGGTGGCCTCGCCGGCCTGGCACTGGCCTATGCGGGCACGCGGTCGCTGCTGGCGTTGATGTTCTCTGATTCGCCCACCATGGTCATTCATGCGGCGCCCTCCTGGCCGGTGCTGGCCTTTACCTTCGGCCTGTCGCTGCTTACCGGGCTTATCTTCGGCGCCGCGCCCGCCTGGATCGCCTCGCGCGCTCAACCAGCCAATGCCATGCGGGGTGTAAACAGATCGACTCGCGATGGTTCCGGGTTGCTGCAAAGGTCGCTGGTCGTGTTGCAAGCGTCGTTATCTCTGGTCTTGCTGGTCGGCGCCGGACTGTTGGGCAAAAGCCTGAACAAACTCGAGCATCAGGACTTCGGCCTGGAAACCAGGAATCGAGTGATCGTCAGCGTCAACCCGTTAAAGGCAGGTTATAAGCCGGAGCAATTACAGGCCCTCTATCGGCAAATCGAAGACAGGTTCCACGGCATGCCCGACGTGGAGCGGGTCGGCTTGACGCTCTATTCGCCGCTCGAAGGCAACATCTGGAATTTTTACGTATACGTCCAGGGTCAGCCCGCGCTTGAGCCGGGCAAGAATGTGACCGCTGTCTTTGACCGCGCCAGTCCTGACTACTTCGAGGCTGTTGGGCAGCACGTCGTGCGCGGCCGCACCTTCACCCCAGCCGATACACCAACGTCAGAAGGCGTTGCCGTCGTTAATCAGGCGCTCGTGAAGACGCTCTTCAGGAAGGGCGAAGACCCGATCGGGCAACACTTCGGCTATCTCGGGGCGAAATCCTCAGGCGACTTCAAGATCGTCGGGGTCGTCGAGGACACCAAATACGAGAATCCCCGCGATGCGGTGAAGCCCATGTTCTTCCTCCCGATGCTACAGCAGTCGCACACCTATCCGCCCAAGGAGCTGGACGCGTCGTTGTATGCCGAAACCCTGGTTCTGCAGATGAAGGTCATCACCCCAGGCTTAGAGAGCCGCGTGAGGCAAGCACTGGCCAGTGTTGACCCCAATCTGACGGTGGATCACTACCAGACGTTTGCTCATCAGATAGACGGAAATTTCAACGCCGAGCGGATGATCACGCAGCTCACGCTTTTGTTTGGCTTGCTGGCGCTGGTGTTGGCGTCGGTCGGACTCTATGGCGTCACCTCTTATATGGTGGCGCAGCGGACGCCGGAGATCGGGATTCGCATGGCCCTGGGCGCGGCTCGGGGCGGGGTCGTCCGGATGATCCTGCGCAGCGCGCTGCTGCAGGCGGGGATGGGGCTGGCGATCGGCATACCCACCGCCCTGCTTTGCGTGCGCTTCGTAAAATCGCAACTCTACAACGTATCCGGAGAAGACGTGTGGGTGATGGCCGGGGCCGTGTTGGCGCTCGCTTTGTCAGCCTGCATTGCCGGGTTGATTCCGGCGCGGCGCGCGGCCTCTACCGATCCCATGCGAGCGTTACGCGTCGAATAGTTAGACGTGAATAAGAGGTAGTCAAGATGCTGCAAAGATTGTTTGCCGTCGCCCTGATCGCTTACTCGATCCTGTTGCTGCAGTCGAAACCAACACCCTCTTCGGTGGCGCCGCCCGCCGGAACCCAGCTGCTGTTCGAAGCCGCCGGCGAAGGTTCGCAGATCTATACCTGCTCGGATGGACATTGGCTGCTCAAGGCTCCCGACGCCAAGCTGCTCGATCAGCAGGGTCACGTGATCGGCACCCACTTTGCCGGACCCACCTGGCGACTACAGGATGGCAGTGAGGTCAAGGGCAAAGCCATTGCCAGTCAACCCGCGCCGGATCCGTCCTCCGTCCCGTGGCTGCTGGTGCAGGCGGTCCCCGGGAGCGGCGCCGGCAAGCTCGCGAAGGTCACCTACATCCGGCGGACAGAAACGCAGGGGGGCGCCGCGGGTAGCGGGGCTTGCACCAGCGGCGAGGAGCACATTCCTTACAAGGCAAAGTACAGCTTCTATACTGCTCAATGAGCCCATGGCAAACATTCATCACGCAGCAGCCGAAGGCTTTGCCGCAGGGGCGGCCAATTACGTGGCCGGCCGTCCGGAATATCCGCCTGAAATAGAGCAATGGCTCGCGCATGATCTGGGTCTGATGGCGGGTAAGACGGCGCTCGATCTGGGCGCCGGCACGGGCAAGTTCTCTCCCCGCCTGCTGGCCACCGGAGCGAGGATGATTGCGGTCGAGCCCGTTCCGGCGATGCTCGAACAGCTCAAGCGCCAGTATCCAGGGGTGGAAGCAAAGTCAGGCTCGGCTGAAAACATACCTCTTGCCGCCGCGTCGGTAGACGCGGTGGTTTGCGCGCAGTCGTTCCACTGGTTTGCCACCCGGGAAGCCCTTAACGAAATTCGCCGCGTGCTCACGCCAGGCGGCGCCTTCGGATTGATCTGGAACGTACGCGACGATACCGTGCCGTGGGTGGCGGCCTTGACCGGGATCATGCAGCCGTTTGAGGGCGATACGCCCCGATTCCACAGCAAGAAGTGGCGCGCCGTCTTTCCTGCGGAGGGCTTCACTCCCCTGCACGAGCGCCGCTTCAAAAACTGGCACACCGGGCCGGCCGAGCAGGTAATCGTCGACCGCATCCTTTCGGTAAGCTTTATCGCAGCTCTTCCGCCAGGCAAGCAGCAGCAGGTGGCTGCACAGCTTAGGGAAATCATCGCCCAAACGCCGGAGCTAGCGGGTCAGGCTCAGGTAACGTTCCCCTATGAAACGCTGGCTTTCGTCTGCAACAAGCTTTAAGCTTCTCCGCACACCGGAGGGTATCTATGTCTGAGGCGAATAAACTTCTGTTGCAGCGCTGGTTTGACCAGGTCTGGAACCAGCAAAGCGAAGCGGCGATCGACCAAATGTTCAGCCCCGAAGGCAAGTCGCACGGCTTTCCCGAAGCGAACTCCGTGCTCGTAGGCCCAGAGGCATTCAAGGCCATCCAGAGGAATTTTTGCGGAGCCTTTCCCGACCTGCACGTAGAGGTGGAGCAAATCGTCGCCGAGGGTGATCACGTAGCTGTTCGCTGGAAAGTCAACATGACCCACACCGGCGACCATCTCGGTTTTCCCGGCACGGGAAAGAAGGAAACTCTCGCCGGCTCCACCTTCGTGATTGTCAAAGACAACAAGATCATGGAGGGCTGGAACCAAATGGACTTGCAGGCCCTGATGCAAAGACTCCAGGCCACCTAGTGTAGTCCGCCACTCATAGAGTCGCTTATCTCCTGCCGTCACGCGAATCTGCGGGTGCGCCATCCTTTGCGTTCTTGGCAAAGGGTGGGATCAAAGGCGGTCAGTCCGACATTCGTGGATCCCACCTTTTGCCAAGAACGCAAAGGATGGGGCACCCGCAGGTTCGCGTGAGGGCAAGGAGCCCAACGGGAGAGTTGGACCGGTGCCCTATGTTCGCCTTAGCGCACATGGGGCGAACATGACGGCCGAAGCCCTCGGATTATTTTTTAGTTTTATTCCCCAACTGTCGATTCCGCGGAACCCGAACGTCGTACCAGCAGGAGGAAATGAAAATGCAATATCTAGTCCTGATCTACGAAGCCGAGTCCCGCTTTGCCAACGGATACCCCGAAGCCGAGTTTGCTGAGTACGGCGCCTTCGGCAAGAAGAACGCCGCTGCCATCAAGGGCGGCCACGCCCTGCAGCCCACCGCTACCGCCAAAACGATCCGCATCCGCGACGGCAAAACCGTGACCACCGACGGCCCCTTCGCGGAAACAAAAGAACAGCTCGGCGGCTACTATCTGCTGGAAGCACCAACTATTGAAGAAGCCGCCGCAATCGCCGCGGGCATCCCCGCGGCCCGCTATGGTTCCCTCGAAGTGCGGCCCATCATGATCTTCGGATAACGAAAAACATGAGCAGTACAACGACCCTTGAACTCGAGCTAACGGCGGAGCAGATGGGCGAAGTTTCCCGACATCTCTCCGCCACCCGTGACGCGATCATCGCATTGGTCGCTGAACTCTCCATCGCCCAGTGGAACTTCACGCCCGCCAGCGATACCTGGTCGATCGCTGAACACCTGGAGCACATTGCCCTTATCGAGGGCCGTGTCCATGTCATCATTGCAAATATGGGTAACGCTCCTGCAGCATCGTCCGCGGTTAACCGATCTGAAATGGATGAGCTGATCGTCAACGAAGTTCCCAAACGCACGACTAAGGTGAAAGCGCCAGCGCCCGTCTACCCTGCGGGCTGTTGGACGGGCGTGGAAGCGCTGCAGTGTTTCCTCGCTAACCGTGCGCAAACCATGCAATTGCTGGACGCGCCGCTACTCCGGGGTCGCGTCTGGCCCCACCCTCTGTTCGGTCCCTGGGATGGCTACCAATGGCTATTAGCCACCGCCGCGCATACCGAACGGCACATCCAGCAGATCCGCGAAGTCAAGGCAGATCCTGATTTTCCAACATCCCACTGAGAGACCGCCATGCGCTACATGATGTTGATTTACTCGCACGAAGACGATGACGCCCAGCCCGGCTACACGAGCGAAGATCGGCGAGCGGTTGCCGCCGCTCACAGCGCCCTGATGGAAGAAGCACGCCACCGCGGCATTCTCCGCGCGGCCGACCCACTGGAACCGAGCGCGACCGCGACCACGGTCCGTATGCAAAACGCAAGGACCGTGATCACCGACGGCCCGTTCGCCGAAACCAAAGAGCAACTCGCCGGCTACTACATTCTCGAGTGCCAGGACCTGGATGAAGCACTCGCATGGGCGGCCAGAATTCCCACCGGGTGCGCGGGTGGGGCCGGCTGCATCGAGGTCCGCCCCATCCGTGAGTTTCCTGCGCAAGTATCAGTGAATGGATGACGCCACGATCGAAGCAGTTTTCCGCAGCGAATCAGGCCGCATTGTCGCCGGCCTGATTCGCGTCTCGCATTCCTTCGACCTCGCGGAAGAAGCCATGCAGGATGCCTTCGCCGCGGCCGTAGTCAGCTGGCGCGCGACCGGCATCCCTGACAATCCCGCGGCCTGGATCACCGCCACCGCGCGCCGCAAGCTCATTGACTACGCGCGCCGCGAACAGACACGTCGCAACCACGAAGACCAGTTGACCTATGAGTACGCCTCACGCAGCAACGAGACGGATGAGGAGATGAGCCGGCCTTTTGCAGATGACCGTCTCAGCCTCATCTTCACCTGCTGTCACCCGGCCATCAACATGCCGGCGCAAATCGCGCTCACGCTACGCACGCTCGGCGGACTGACCACCCCTGAGATAGCTCGTGCTTTTCTGTTACCCGAGTCGACCCTCGCCCAGCGCCTGGTGCGGGCGCAACGCAAGATCCAACAAGCGCGCATTCCCTATCAAGTGCCTGACGCCGCCGTGCTGCCCAAACGCCTTGCCTCCGTGCAGGCGGTTCTTTACCTCATCTTCAACGAAGGTTACTCGGCCAGCTCAGGAGACAGCCTGGTTCGCCGCGAACTGTGTGCGGAAGCGATTCGCCTCGCGCGCACGCTCAACGAGCTCCTGCCCGACAACCCCGAGAGCATGGCCTTGCTGGCGCTCATGCTGCTGCAGGATTCGCGGCGCGACGCCCGTTCCAGTGATGACGGACAGTTAGTGCTGCTCGAAGAACAGGATCGGTCTCTCTGGCGCCAGGATCAGATCGCCGAAGGGATCGGCCTGGTGGAGCGAGCACTGGGGCGCCGCAACGTCGGCCCGTATCAACTACAAGCTGCGATTGCCGCCATTCACGCAGAAGCCAGGACGGCCGAAGCGACCGATTGGAAACAGATTGCCGCGCTATACGCTCTGCTCAACGCAACCCAAAACTCACCCATCATCGCGCTCAACTATGCGGTTGCCGTTGCCATGAGCGAATCGCTCGAACGCGGCCTGGCAATGATCGACGAACTCGGTTCCTCCGGTGAGCTGGATAGCTATCATCTTTACCACGCGGCTCGCGCCGACCTGCTGCGTCGCATGGGGCGCAGCCAGGAGGCGCTCGCGAGTTATCAACGGGCCCAGGTGCTCGCCACGAACGCCGTCGAACTACGCTATCTTCTTCGTCGCATCGCTGAGCTCGACACTCCTGCCTGCTAGGGGAGCGCGTCACTCATAACGTCCAGTGAGGTTGGCAAACATACTGGACTCTATGAACGACGCACTCCACTGGTTAGGTCCTCGGGTACTCAGGCCGCCGGCGCCGGCAGGTCAGAGCTAAACATGTCAGCCACTGTTTTCCACGAACCATCTGACTGCTTTCTGAATACCTCGATAATCTTGCCGCGGTCCGGTACCGTTTTGCCCTTGGCATCTTTAACGGCCATGGAGTAAGTACCCACCAGGTAAGCCAGATCCCCGGACTTGGAGACGTCTACTCTCGTTGGCTGCCATGAAATCGATAACGTGTTTGGGCTGAGAAGCGAAGACCATGTTGCGCGAATCGCCTGCTTGCCCGCGGCAATCGGTTCATTTGGCGGGAGCAACACGGCGTCATCACTGTAATACGCAACGGTGGCGTCCAGGTCACGCGTTGCGGCCGTCTTCGCCCATTGGGCGTCCAGGTTTCTGATCGCCTGTTCGTCCGCAGCCCGCGTATCGGGCAGCTGCTGTTGACATGCGGTTGCGCAAAGCAGCAAGGCCACGCTGCACCAGATAAACGGCTGCGAAACGCGCATCTTTTCCCCAACCAGCCTGATCATACGGATCCTCTTTGTAAGTTCGTCGAAGATATCACATTGCCTAAGATCGCCCGCTCCCGGAAGTTCTGGAGCGGGAGCGCAATTTATAGAAAGTAACACCAGCCAGGTTGCTGACTGCCGTAGTGCCAATAATCTTTACCGCATAGGTGCGCGGGTTTACGACGTCGACGAATGGATACGCTGAGATCAATAGACTAAAAAGCGTAGCGCAAAAACCAACGACCGATGTTGCTTTCAGCCACCAGGGCATGGTGCGGCGAAGAGTGAACGCCCCCGCGAGCGGGATAGCAAACATCGCGAGATAGGCCAACTCGTAATGGGCGAGGCTGGCATTGGAGAGCAGTTGGTAAGCCTCCTGTGCATGCACGCCGACGTTGCAAAACACCAACATCAGAAACATCAGGACCGCCGTCGATACGATGGAGTTTGCCGGGGTCCGCCAGCGTGGATGGAGCCGGGTAAACCATTCCGGCACCAGCCGGTCCCATCCGACCGCCATGGGCAGGCGAGTAACTCCGGTGAACAGGTAGCTCGCCGCTGCCAGCAAACGCATCTGCAGCAGCAAAATCGCGGTTGCGGCGAGCGCGCTGCCCACGCCGGTGCTGCCCAGGGCCAACCGCACCGTCTGTGGAATGGGGGCGATAAGGTCGATATGGCCACGCTTACTAAAGGCCAATACCGAGCTGGTGCCCAGAATGAACATGGCGCAAATCACCGGCGACGAGATCCAAACCGACTGGCCGATGCTGCGCGCAGCCTGCTTGCTTTCGCCGGCCAGGATGGCGATGTACTCCAGGCCGCAGAGTGCGCCAAAGAGCATCTGGCCGAAGAGCGCAAGAGAGCGCAGGTCGGGCGGCGGAAGTTGAACCACCAACGCGGGCCAATGAATTGGCACACGTCGCCACAACGCCCAGACCGGAAGCAGAATGAGGCCGCCATAAACAATCATTATGGCGACGCCGCCGGCATTATGAATCCATTTGCCGATCTCCAACCCGCGCAGCGCCGCGACCATGATGATTACGATTACGAGTGTTGTGATCGCCAGCGACGCCGGCCGATTCTCGGGAAGACCGGCTGCTGAAGGACCGATAAGGTAAGCGAGTTCCGTGGGGATCGCGTAGAGGATGGCGGCAGCAATCGAAAAACCATAGACCCACAGGTTCCAGGCAGTGAGAAAGCCTCCCAGATCGCCATACGCCTTGTGCGCCCATACGTAGAGACCGCCTTCCAGCGGCCACACACGGTTCAGGTGAATGACGGAAGCCGCCATGGGGACATAAAAGAGGATCATGGCGGCGACCCATGTAATCGCCTGCGCCCGGCCTAGCCCTGCAGCCACGCCGACCCAGGAGCTGCCGACCACGCAGAGGACTTGTGCCAGGACCAGATCACGCAGTCTCAGCCGCTGCTGGAGGTGATGTTCATCGCCAGGCGAAGAAGCGAGTTGTTGACGGTTGCGAATCGTTGCACAAGAGGATGAGGGGCGCTAAGAGCATGAAAAAGGTTTCGGGCGTTCGGCAATTTCGTCCGAACGCCCGAATCTGCAGCAAGGGTGCGCACCAATGGTCTAGGGCCAGTAGTTCACCAGGTTGGTAACGTTCAGACTGCCCAGTCCCGTGGCAAAGTCCCAGCCTGTGGTTGTCGGATAGGCTTCGAGTTCTTTCGTATCCGATGTGGACAGTATCCCGTAACCGTTTGCGGTCGAGCCAAAACAGTTGACATTGCCGTAGCAGGGAACGGCGTTATCGCCGACCGTTACGTCATGGAAAATACACGAAGAGGCAATCTTATTACCCAGGGAGGAATTGCATTGCCCCAGATGGTGCTTGTCAGGGTTCGAAGGCGATCCAAATTCCAGCTTTGCCAGCTCGTAATAAATCGGATCGGGGTTGCCCTGGGGGCCGCCCGCTTTCTGATTGATTAAAGCCTGGATACTGGCGAATTGCGGAGCGGTGAAAGAAGTGCCGCCGGCGCTGTTGAACAACGTGTCGGTTCCGTTGGTGTAGTCGCAAGGGGCTCCGCCCTGGTTTGTGTCAGACATGCAGAACAGGATCGCGTGCTGCCAGAAAGCGTTGGAGGCGAACAGGGAGATATCCGGCAGGTCGCGTGCGCCATCGTTCGGCATACCGACAATCCCTTTTTGCCAACTTGGTTTGGGGTAGACGAAGCTGGGAGCTCCGCTACCTCCCACGATATTCAGGAAAAACCCGCCATCGGTCGAGTTGCAGAACGAAAGTATGTCCTTATACCCGTAGTAGTAGGCGAGGACGCTGCTGCCACAGCTGTCGTTCCATGGCATCTCGGGCACGTACGATTTGGCCGACTCGCCGCTCGGCGTGTTGGTTGCGCTCCAGTAAGTGCTGTTGTTGTTGAGGAAGGTATCGATGAAATCGGTACCGCCGGTGGCAACATCATAGGGAGTGGAAGCCAGACCGTTGGCTGCAATGCCGCCCACTGCGTAGGTAGCCGTGTTGAAGTTGTCGCAACCTGCTGCCGATCCGTCGCCGGCCGCGACAAACACGGAAACGCCTTCAGCTGCCGCCTGTTCCCACAGCCCATTCACGTAAGCGTTGCTACTGGGCCCGTTGCTGGCTTCGCACTCCAGGTAACTCAGGCTCATGATCGGCGGTGGTTTGGGGCTGTCCAGCAGATTCTGGGCAGCGATGAACGCACCGAAGTTCGTCAGCGTATCCGCACACGAGGCGAGCAGCACCGTCGCGTCGGGAGCTACGCCGCCGGCCCACTCGGCATCCAGCGCAGCTTCTCCTTCCGCGCCGTTGATCCCTGGATCGGCACAGCCAGTCCCCGGATGAACCTGTTTGAAGGTGCCGGAATAGGCAGATAGACCGAAGGATTTGCGAAACGTTTCCACGTCCGCGGAATTGATATCCGTGTCTTCCAGAACCACCACGGTTTGTCCCTTGCCCGTGATTGGTTTCTTTGCTTTATAGAGCGGGGTCACGTTGTAGATGGTGGCCAGATCGGCCGGCGCTTCATCGAACTGGGGCACGCCGTCGAACCCTGGCGGGCACCCATTGCAATCAAAAGTGAAGCCGCTTTTGCGTTTTGCCAAGGCGGGCCTGGGCATGAAGTTATGCAAGGAAACGAAACCCATGACCACCGGCGCAACGGCTGCCGGCACCATCGGATCGCTGGCATTCGCCACATGCTGCTTGCCATTTACAGCGTATTGATGGATCTCGGTATGAAAGGTATCGCGCACCTGGCCTGCCGTGCCCGATACATCGATTGTCAGTCCGTTCTTTGAGACCGCATTCACTTGCATGCCGTGCGCGGTGAGCCACTGCGTCACCGTTTCGACGTCCTGCTCAGCTGGGCCATACTTCTCCCCCATTTCCTCGGCCGTCATCCATTGGTGATAGCTGCTGGATTTCGCATCCTGCCGTTCCGCGATCGAACGCGCCAGCGCCGCTTCCTGTTCTGGACTGCGCTTCAGTTGCAGATACATGTGCTCCATCGGTAAGCTATCGGCAACCGGTCCTTTATCGAATTGGGCAGAAGCGAGCGGGTGGATGTGGCCGGCGAGTTGAACTAACTTCGTCTCATCGACTGCTTCCACGATACGGGGAGCAGCGCTGGAGGATCCGGCACGGTTGGCGGCAAGGGCAGTGCCCGAGAAACCACCGAGGGCCAGGATCGTCAGCAGCCCGAAAGACGGCACAAGCTGGGGACAACGGCGTAAAGCCATAGACGACTCCTTTGAAATTTTGAAATGAACCGGGGGTGTCCAATCTGGCCCTTGGGGGAATGGGGGGAGTATACATGGTGGTCAAGCCAGAGCCGAACCAGCTTTTGCATCGTATGAAGGTCAGTCGCCAAACGAACAGGAGCGAGCGTGAACGAATTGCAACAGGCCCTCATGGGTGACAGCGCTGCAGTGCCCCCGGCCCACATTCTCGAGGGTCTTGCGAGCGCGCTCGCGCATCGCGCGATCGAAGGTGCACCGCACACGATTTATCAGGAACTGTGGCACATAACCTTTTGGCAACAGATCACTTTGGATTGGGTCAACGGTATCGAGACGCCATTTCCCGAGCACGCCTCAGCGGGTTTTCCCACACAGGACGATACTGACGGCGAACCCTGGAATCAGCTGTGTCAACGTTTCCTTCGCGGCAATCGGCAGGCGGCCGCCCTCGCCGGTGACGAGACCCGGCTGGAGCGGCCCATTCGCTGCCCTTCTCGGCCGGGCCAGCCGATCCGCATCATGTCGGTCCGCGAGCAGCTGGAAAGTCTCGCCGCGCACAACGCCTATCACTTCGGCAGGATCGTTCTGCTGCGCCAGATTGGCGGCGCCTGGCCGCCGCCATCGGGTGGATTCAGCTGGTAGGCACGCCTGTCTTAATCACAACTGTGGGCCTTGTATCAGGGCACAACTTTAAAGGCTGCGAAAACCTCGGTTTGCCCACACACGCTCTAAAGGCCCTGCGGTCAGCGTAATCTGTGGAGAAGAGGCCCTCGGCGGCTAAAGCCGATCAATTGTTCATTCTTCATCTACAGGCTGAGGCCCGTACCCTTCGCGAACAGAGTTCATCCGCAGTCCGTTGAGCCGGCGCTAGCCCGGAGTTCTTATTGGTAGGATCGCCGGCTCAAGTATCCTGAGAGAATTGCCGCACCACTATTCTTGCGCAGGAGCTTTCGATCGATGCCCTTTGAACGTCTGCTGATGGCTGTAGCGGTTTTGTCCGTGGGGAGCCTGGCGTGGTCGCAAACCCCGTACGATCCGAGGCTCACCTTCGCTCCGCTAACCCTTCCCGATGCGGTAAACGCCTATCGCTCGAGCAACGGCGCGCCGGGGCCCGCGTATTGGCAGAACGAAGCCGACTATGAAATGCACGCCACCCTGGACACCACGGCCAAGGCGCTGCAGAACGACGAGATCATCACCTATACCAACAACAGTCCCGATGCACTGACCAGCCTGTGGATCCACCTGGAGCAGAACATCTATCGCAAAGATGCGCGCGGGCACATCATCAATGGAGGTCCGCGGCGCAAAACCCCGGTGCCCGATGGCGAAGATAATCCCAACAACCGCACCAGCGAAGGGTTCGTGCTCGATTCGGTCGAGATCGAGCACGGCAGGGAATCGGCAAAGGCCGACTACCTGGTAGAAGATACGCGCATGCAGATCCGTCTGCCCCAGCCCATGGCCCCCAAGGGAAGCGTGCTCAAAATCCACATCCGGTATCACTACCAGATCCCAGGCGTCTGGGGCGGCCGTACCTCCTGGGGAGCCTCGAAGCAGGGAGACATCTACGACATCGCGCAATGGTATCCGCGCATGTGCGTTTATGACGATCTGCGCGGCTGGGACACGCTGCCGTACATCGGCAGCGAGTTCTACCTCGAATACGGTCACTTTGACTATTACGTGACCGTGCCCAGCGAGATGATCGTGGCCGGGTCGGGAGAGTTAGTCAATCCAAAAGAAGTGCTGACCAGGACACAGATCGAACGTCTGGCAGCGGCAAGCAACAGCGACAAGACGGTAATGATCCGCAGCGCGGCCGAAGTGTCCGATCCGGCCAGCCGGCCAAAGGCGATCGGCACGTTGACCTGGCACTTTCGCATGGACCACACCCGCGACGTGGTGTGGAGCGCGAGCTCCGTCTTCATGTGGGATGCGGCGCGCATCAACCTGCCGGATGGAAAGAAAAGCCTGGCGGAAAGTGTCTACCCTCCGGAGAGCGCAGGCGACGGAGCCTGGGGCCGTTCGACGGAATATGTGAAAGACGCAGTCGAGCGCTTCTCGAAAGACTGGTATCCGTACCCATATCCCGCGGCCATCAACGTGGCCGGCTTCTCCACCGGCATGGAGTATCCAGGCATCATCTTCGACGGCATCGACGACAAGGGCAAAACCCTTTTCTGGATTTCTGCGCACGAGATTGGCCACACCTGGTTTCCCATGATCGTCGGCTCCAACGAGCGCCGCAACGCCTTCATGGATGAGGGGTTCAACACCTTCATCGACATTGATGAGTCAGCCCAATTCCAGGGAGGTGTCTACGGACCCAAGCGAGACTCTGAGTATTCCGCCGGCGGCGAGCCACCCGACACCATCCTGAAAGTCCTCGACGATCCGGCCGCTCCCGTGCTGTTGATGCCGGCGGATGCTTACACCTGGCCCATCACCCATCCAGTGAGCTACTTCAAGGGCGCCTACGGCATGGTGCTGCTGCGCGAGCAGATCCTGGGTAAGCAGCGTTTCGACTGGGCGTTCCGCAAATACATCAGCGATTGGGCCTTCAAACATCCTTCTCCCTCCGACTTCTTCCGCGAGATGAGCAGCGAGGGTGGGGAAGATCTGGGTTGGTTCTGGCGCGGCTGGTACATGCAGAACTGGCGCTTCGATCTCGCCGTGACCAGGATCGATGGCGACCAGGTGACGCTGGTGAACAAAGGCCAATTGGTGCTGCCGGCAACCGTAGAGGTGCGCTATAGCGACGGCACGACGACCCGCTTCCGTGTGCCGGTCGAGGCGTGGGAGTCGAAGGGCGAGCTTGTCTGGTCAGGCGACAAGCCGGTCGCGTCGGTAAAAGTCGATCCTGACCACGTGTTACCAGATGATGATCGCGCCAACAATTCCATGGACGCAAAATAGGGTGCGGCGTGGGAAGCTGATGGCATGGGCACCCTCCTGCAGGATCTTCGCTTCGCCCTGCGCCAGCTGCGCAAGAGCCCGGGCTTAGCCTGCACGGCCATCCTGGTTTTCGCGCTCGGCATCGGCGCCAGCACCGCGATCTTCGCCTTTGTCGACGCCGCGCTGGTCAAACCGTTACCGTATCGCGACCCATCGCGGCTGGTCGCGCTTTTTGAACGCCTTCCGATTGGTGACCGCTACCATATCTCGTACGGCGACTACCTCGATTGGAAACGGTTGAATCGGGTATTTAGTTCGCTCGATGCGTACCGGCCCCAACCATTCGCACTTAAGACAGGTTCGAATACAGAAGAAGTGCCGGCCGCCGTGGTCAGCGACGGATTTTTTCGTACACTCGGGGTGATCCCTTTTCTAGGTCGTGATTTTGTTGCTGGAGAAGATCGACCAGGCCCACAACGAACCGTGATCCTCAGCTACGAAACCTGGCGGAAACGGTTTGCCGCCAACAAGCTTGTCCTGGGGGAAAAGGTTCGGTTGGATGGTGATCCTTACGTGGTCGTGGGTGTCTTGCCGCGTGACTTTCATTTTGCGCCGGTCGCGAACGCCGGGTTTTGGGTAACCCTCAACTGGCCCAGCGATTGGGACCCCCGTCTCGGTCACCCCTACTACGGTGTCGCGCGGCTGAAGCCGGGAGTTTCGCTGGCAGCTGCCTATGCGGACCTGGTGCCGATCGCACAGCAGATCGCGCTCGCGTATCCGCATTTCAACCGCGATCGAACCGTCAATGTCCTGTCGCTTGCGAATTCGATTCTCGGCGACATTCGTCCAACCCTGCTGGCGCTCCTCTGCGGCTCCGGACTTCTGTCTCTGATCGGGTTCGTGGATGTTTCCAGTTTGCTGCTGGTAAGAGCGGAGGGTCGAAGGCGTGAGATTGCCGTGCGCAGTGCGCTGGGTGCGTCGCGGGCCCGGTTGGTTCGCCAGTTTGCCGTGGAGGGCTTTTTGTTGGCCGATTCTGGATGCATCCTGGGGCTGTTACTGGCGGCTTGTTCGATCAGTAGCCTGGGCGGACTAATACCGCGGAATCTATTGGATAACATGCCCTACCTGGAAGGGCTCCACTTCAATTGGCATCTGTTTCTTTTTGCGGTAGGTGTTTCGATCGCCGGTGGGATTCTCTTTTCTGCTGGCCCGGTTTTGCACCTCTTTCTCTCTGATTTGCAAGAGGGGTTGATGGAAGGCGGGCGCACCGCGGCCGGCCGCGCCTGGCGTCGCGCAGGGGCGAGTCTGGTCGTGGTCGAATTGGCGATTACGGTGGTGCTGCTGATCAGCGCGGGCCTGCTGGCAAAGAGTTTCTATCGTTTGCTCCATGAAGACTTCGGCATCGTACCCGAACACCTGGCTGTGTTACGTGTTATGGATCAGGCTGCCGATGACTCGCCAGCGCATGCGATTGCCATCGAACGAAAGGTTAGAGGGGGCATGGTGGCTCTGCCGGGGGTCGTCTCGGCAGGCGATTCGCAGGAGCCTGCACTGGCGAGCGGAGAAGGGTATAAGAATTGGTTCGAGCATTTTCGCGTGGTCGGCAGGTCGTACCTGGGGGAAGGCGACGAGGGGATCGGGAATTCGGTCAGCGTCGGTTACTTCGAAACGCTGCGAGCGCGGCTGCTGAGGGGCCGCTACTTCGTGGAGGGAGATGACCTCTCCAGGCCACGCGTGGCCTTGATCAACCGGACCATGGCCGCGCAGATTTTTCCCGGCGAAGATCCTCTGGGAAAGACCCTCGTCGGCGAATGGGACAAGGAACATCCCGTCCAGATCATCGGGATCGTGGATGATCTCAAGGATGGTCCGCTGGATGCGAAGCCGACTTTATCCGTTTATCGGGCGCTGAATCAATATCATCCGACCAATGATTTCTATGTAACCCTGCGCACGTCGCAGCCAGAAGCAACGATCCTCCCTTCCATGGTCCGCACGGTTCGTCAGATAGACTCCAGCCTCATCGCAGATGGCGAGGAAACCATGTCTGACCGGATCAACAACGGCGAGGCTGCGTACCTCCATCGTTCCGCCGCGTGGTTAGTTGCGGCATTTGCTTCGCTGGCATTATTGCTGGGCACGGTAGGTCTTTACGGAGTCATCTCTTATTCAGTAGGCCAGCGCACGCGCGAGATCGGAGTACGAATGGCACTGGGAGCGCAGCGCGCCGCGGTCTATCAGCTCATCTTGAAAGAAGCCTGCTGGCTCGCGGTCCTGGGCGTAGCGGGCGGCCTCATCTGCTCGCTGGCCGCGGTCAGCCTCATCCGCAGCATGCTGTTCGCGGTAAGCCCATGGGATATGGCCACGTTGCTATCCGTGGTCTGCGTATTAGCAGCGGCTGCGCTGCTGGCCAGCTATCTTCCGGCGCGAAAAGCTGCCTCCTTGAATCCCACCGAAGCCCTGCGCGCAGAGTAGATTTCAGAGAATCTCTATCTAACCTGTGCTCGCCGGAAGTACCATCAAACTCCCGGAGTTTGATGGTACTTCCGGCCGTGGGATGTGGGTGCTAGCGAAACGGGGGCTAGGGGTTGAGAATGCGATGCATATCCAGCGAAGGCGGTTTGACATCCGTCTGGCTGAGCATTACATGCACCTGGCCACGGTGATGCGTCTGGTGGTTGAAGAAATGCAAAACAGCTGCCGGTGCAGCATCCACACAAGCCTTGCCCAGGCTATTGGTGTAGGAAAGCCGCTTGGTGAGCAACGCTTCATCAGCCGTTGTGAAGAAAGCCTCAATCGAAGCATCCTGCGCAACGCGCGCAGCGCGCAGCTCCGCAAACTCGTCGAACAGGATGGAATTCAACGGCGGCGTTGTACCGCCGCCACCAGCAAACCTGGACATCCAGATGCGATCGCCCAGCAACACGTGATTCAACAAAGCGTGGATGCTACCGAAGGACCCCGCGCGCTGCCGCCGGTACTCGACCGGATCGAGCCGGCTACACGCCTCGTAGAGCCGCTCATTGGCAACACGATTGTAATGCGCGAAAATGCGGAACGCGTCCAGCATTAGTTGATCGAGTCGTAAGCCACCGACGTTAAAAATTCCGGCAGCTGTTTCGCTTCAATCATCTGCTCAAACATCCTGGCCGCCGCGGTGAATTTGCTGGCGGCAAACCGTTCATCGCCCAATTCCGCCTGGATGCGCTCGAGCACAGTCGGTATCGTGGCCAGCACGATGGGCACATCCAACGTAACTCCGTCGGTCATGCGGCCATTATGGTGGGCCCACTGCCATAACTGCGCGCGCGAAATCTCCGCGGTGGCTGCATCTTCCATCAGGTCGTAGATGGGCACGCACCCCATGCCGTCGAGCCACGCCGCCAGGTAGCGCAAACCGATATCGATGTTCATCTCCAGCCCCCTGCGCGTGATATCGCCCTCAGGCACGGCCAGCAAATCCGCAGCCACGATATGAGTGTCCGGATTGCGCCGCGCGATCTGGTTCGGCGTGGGCATGTGCTCGTCGAACACAGCCTTGGCCACAGGCACCAGCCCGGGATGCGCCACCCAGGTTCCGTCATGTCCTGCTTTTACTTCGCGCAGCTTGTCTTGCCGCACCCGTTCCATGGCTGCGTCATTGGCCGCCGCATCCCGCTTGATCGGGATCTGTGCTGCCATACCGCCCATCGCGTGGATACCCCGCCGATGGCAGGTCTCGATCAGTAGGGCAACATACGACTTGAGAAAATGCCGATCCATGGTGATGGTGGAGCGGTCGGGCAGCGCCAGGTCTTCGCGGTAGCTGAACTTCTTGATGAAGCTGAAGATGTAGTCCCATCGTCCGCAGTTCAATCCAGCGGAATGGTCTTTCAGCTCAAACAGAATCTCATCCATCTCAAACGCCGCCGGCAAGGTCTCGATCAGTACCGTGGCGCGAATGGTGCCACGCGGGATGCCGAGCGTGTCCTGGGCAAAGTTGAAGACGCTGTTCCACAAGCGCGCTTCGCGATGGCTCTCCATCTTGGGCAGATAAAAGTAAGGCCCGGTACCGCGTGCCCTGAGCGCCGCTGCATTGTGAAAGAAGTACAAACCGAAGTCGAACAGCGAGCCGGAAATCGGCTGCCCCTGCACCAGCACATGCTTCTCTGGCAGGTGCCATCCGCGCGGGCGCACAAAGAGGACGGCGGTTTTCTCATTCAGCTTGTATTGCTTGCCTTCCGGGCTGCTGAACCCGATCTCACGGCGCACGGCGTCGCGCAGATTCACCTGGCCATCGATCACGTTGCGCCAGGTGGGTGAGGTCGAGTCTTCAAAGTCAGACATAAACACATTCGCGCCGGAGTTCAGCGCGTTGATCACCATCTTGCGATCGACCGGGCCCGTGATCTCGACGCGACGGTCCTCGAGGTCAACCGGAATGGGCGCTACCCGCCACTCGCTCTCGCGCACCGACGCCGTTTCCGGCAGAAAATCGTAGAGCTTGCCCGCGCGCAGGGCTTCTCCTCTGGCCACACGTGCGGCCAGCAAACGCTGCCGCTCCGGTTCGAATTTGCTCGCCAGCGCGCCCAGGAATTCAAGCGCCTGCGGGGTGAGAATCTCCGCCTCTGCTGCTCCCTGGGTTCCTTGAATCGTCACCTTGGGCATCGTTACCGTTGAGTCCGTCATGAGTATCTCCGCAGCCGTTATTTTACGCCCGCAAGAGGAACGTTGCGGATAGACGCGTCCAGCAGTTCAACCATGTGGAAGGCCGGCATGTCGCGAAGCCCGCGGCGGCGCAGCGAGCTCATCAACTGCAGCAGGCAGCCGGGGTTCGCCGAGATAACCGCCTCAGCTTTGGTGGCCAGCAAATTCTCCACTTTGCGGTCGCCCAGTTGATTGGCGGGCTCGGGGTGAAGCAGGTTATAAACCCCGGCTGAACCGCAGCACAGCGATGCCTCTTCGATCTCCGCCACCTCCAGCGCTGGGATCCCAGCCAACAGTTGCCGCGGTTCCGCGTGGATGCCCTGCGCGTGACGCAGGTGGCAAGCATCGTGGTAGGCCACCCGCATGGGCAGAGGATGGCGCGGCGCGCGCGGCGGCAGCTCGCACAGAATCTCGGCAATGTCTTTGCACCTGGCACTGAAGGCAGCGGCCCGTGCGGCCCACGCAGGGTCGTCTCGCAGCAGGTGGCCGTAATCCTTCATGGTTGAGCCGCACCCTGCGGCATTGATCACGATCGTGTCCACATTGGCAGCTTCGAAGGCGGCGATCATCTGCCGCGCGAGCGCGGCGGCCTGCTCGTCCAGACCCGAGTGCAGCATCAGCGCTCCGCAGCATTGCTGTGCCTGGGGAATGATCACCTCGCAGCCTTCCGCGGCCAGCACGCGTGCGGTGGCTTCGTTAACGTGCTGAAAGAAGACCTGCTGTACGCAGCCCGCGAGCATGCCCACGCGCCGCCGGGGTTCGGAAACCGGCGTCACCTGCGCGGGTAGTCCGCTTAGAAATCCTGTGGGCACGCGGGGCAATAAGGCTTCCATCTGCGCCAGGCGTTGCGGTAGCAGTCGCAACAGGCCGCTCGCGCGCACCAATTTTTGCAGGCCGGACCGTTGATAAACCAGCAGCGGGCCTGCCAGCAGCCGCAGCCGCTTCACGTAAGGGAAAGTTGCGAAGAGCATTTTGCGAAACAGGCTGTCGCTGGTCGAGCGCGGAATATTCCGTTCCACCTGGGCGCGCGTGTCTTCGATCAGTTTGTTGTACTGCACGCCAGAGGGGCAAGCGGTCATGCACGCCATGCAGCCCAGGCAGTTATCCATATGCAGGCCAAAGCGCTGGTCGAGCGGAGCGTCGCCCTGGGCTGACTTCTTCATCATGTAGATGCGGCCGCGGGGCGAATCCATCTCCTCCCCCCAAAGCACGTACGTCGGGCAAGCGGGCAGGCAGAAACCACAATGCACGCAGTCCTCGATCAGCGCCGTTTCTGGAGGCTTGTGAGCGTCGAAGTTAGAAGGCTTCGCGGGTTGCAGCTGGGTGAGTTGCGCCATGGCTTCTCAAGTAGACTACACGGGCTTATGGGGAGTCGTTACGGTGAGAGGCGCACCACAGATCCCTCCACTACGCTACGCTCCGGTCGGGATGACAAATTTTTTCGGACTACCTACTTATGACCCCAAACAAATTTGTCATCCCGACCGAAGCGTAGCGTAGTGGAGGGACCTGCTGTGCGCCCTTCTCCCTAACAAAACTGCTTAAATCCCACCCAAAAAGCGCCCGGGATTCAGCACGCCTTCAGCATCAAAGCGCTGCTTGATCTCGCGCATCAAGATAAGGCTGTCCGGCGGAGCACCCCAGCATGACAGTCCCCCTCCAACTGGCTGCCGCAACACCATCAGCGAACCACTCGCCTCTTCCAGCTCCCGTCGCAATTGAGGTAGCTCCCCGGCAGCCACAGCCGGAAAGCCCGCGATCATAATCCCGGTCGCTTGCGTTACCGAACGTCCACCCAGCCCACGAACACGTTCCGCGAACCCCGCCACCGCCGAAGGAAGCATGGTTCCCTTGCAAGTCAAATCCTGTGCGAACTCTTGCTGCCGGGCAAGCCAAACATCCTCTGTAACGTCGCGCACAGTCAGCCCTTCGCTGCGTGCCAGTTCCTCCAGAACCGCAGCCTGCGTGACCAGAACTTCCGCCAGAGAAGCAATCTCGATATCAAGCGCGAAGCCCTCGGCCGCACCACGTAGCTGGATCGCCACCGTGCTCAGCTGCCCGTGGAGCAGCTTGAGCATCAGCCTGCCCAATGGCTCCGCTGCCGGCGCGGTTACAGTAAACGTCCGCCTGCATTGCGGAATGGAATGCAAGCGGAAGTTCACCGAAGTGACGACGCCCAGCGTCCCAAACGCGCCGATCATTAGTTTGTGCAGGTCATAACCCGCGACATTCTTCACCACCTTGCCGCCCGTCCGGGCAACGGTCCCGTCAGCCAGCACGATCGTCATCCCAATGATTAAATCGCGCAGCCCCCCATAGCGCAGCCGCAGCGCCCCCGAATCATTGGTGGCTACAATTCCCCCAACCGTAGCCCGCTCCGGCCAAAGCGCATCCAGCGCCACAAACTGCCTATGTTGCGCCAGTGCCGACTGCATCTGAGACCAGGTGCATCCCGCTTCGACGGTACAGGTCATATCCTGCCAGGTATGTTCGCGGACCTTATTTAACCGATGCATCTCGAGAACAATCGCGGGGGCTACGGCGTTGCCCCAACCCTGCTTGGTGCCGCCGCCCCAGGGAACAACCGCGCAACCCTGGGCATTGGCAAAGCGAAGAATCGCCGCGATCTCTTCGTGATTGCCCGGAGCCACGGCAATAGCATTCCCCTGGCTCCGCAGGTATTCGGGGCCGGTAATCTCAGCCAGGGCCGCTTGCGCATTGACGGAAGTGCTGGTCATGAATAAGAAACAATCTCAGAGACAGATTAAAAGAACTCAGCGACGCCCGCGGTTTCCAGAGGATGGGGCGTATACTTCCCCGTCTTCTCGCCGCACAGCCGAGGCCGTGGGAACAGCTTGTCCGGGTTGGCAATATTCTCCGGGTCGAAGCTGCAGCGCACCCGCTGCATCGTGTCCAGATCGGGCTCGGAATACATATACCCCATCGCCTGCTGCTTTTCCCGGCCCACCCCATGTTCGCCGGTAATGGAACCGCCATGGTCCACGCACAGATGCAGTATGCGCATCGAGAGGTCGATGGCAACTTCCTCCTGGCCGGCGATCGAGCGGTCATACAATACCAGCGGGTGCAGGTTGCCGTCGCCCGCGTGGAATACGTTCGAAACCCGCAGCCCGGTCGCCGCTGCCATCTCCGAAATCTGTTGCAGCACAATCGGCAGCTTGGTGCGTGGAATCACTCCATCCTGCACGATGTAATCGGGAGAAAGCCGGCCAGCTGCGGCGAAGGCTGCCTTGCGGCCCTTCCATACCAGCATGCGCTCCTGCTCGCTCTGGGCCAGCCGATCTTCCCAGGCGCCGTTCGCTTTACATAGCTCACGAATCTGTTGCATGTGCAGACCAACTTCCGCCGCGGGGCCATCCACTTCCACCAGCAGCAGCGCGTCGCATTCAGGGTAGTGCGGGTGCACCGCGGCCTCGGCTGCCTGGATGGAAAGGCGATCCATAATCTCCATCGCCGCCGGCAAAATCGAAGCGGCAATAATATCCGAGACCGTCTGTCCCGCGGCGGAGATTGAGTCGAACGCCGCCAACAGCACCTGAACCGTCTCCGGCCGGCGCACAATACGCAACGTCATCGAGCTGGCCACCCCCAGCGTTCCTTCAGACCCGACAAACACACCGGCCAGATCGTAACCCGGAGCATCGAGTGTCGGCGCTCCCAGGTGGACCAGTTCTCCCGTAGGCAAAACCACTTCAAGCTCGAGCACGTGGGTGGTGGTAAACCCATACTTCAGGCAATGCGCGCCGCCGGAGTTTTCCGCGACATTGCCTCCAATCGTGCACACCGTCTGCGACGATGGGTCTGGCGCGTAAAAATACCCGGCTGGACTCACCCGCTGGGTCACGTGGGCATTGATCACGCCGGCTTCCACCGTGATCCGCTGGTTGACAATATCGGTTGCGAGGATCCGCGTCATGCGGGCAAAGCTGATCACGATCCCCCGGTCATCGGGCAGCGCCCCGCCGGAGAGGCCGGTGCCCGCACCGCGGCCGACAAATGGGATATGGTGCCGGGCGCAGACGCCGACCGCCGCTTGCAGTTGTGCCGTGGAGCGAGGCAGCACCACCGCCGCCGGCAGGCTACGCAAGACTGCCAGCCCGTCACACTCATAGGTCTGCAACTGATTACGTTCGCAGATAAGCCCTTCGGCCCCCACAGCGTCACGTAACTCGGCGAGAATCGCGGCAGAGAGCATCTTCCTACCATCCTATTCCACCGCTCGCAGCTTTGGGTTGGGCAGAATAGACTCACAGGGACGGCCGTCGTAAAATTCGGACTGCGCAATCTAAGGAACCGATGAGCCCAGTTTGGTCCCAGAGCTACACCCTCTTCGGGCGTGGCCTCGCCTTCTCGGCGGTGGTCGCCTCTTTACCGATTTTGACTCTCCTCTTTCTGCTCGGCGTCCGGCGCAAGCCGGCATGGTTCGCCTCCCTCTGCGCCCTGGCCGTTGCCCTGGTGCTCGCGCTGTTCGCTTATAAATTTCCCCCCGCACTCACCTTTACCTCGGCGGCGTATGGCGCCGGGTTCGGGCTCTTTCCTATCTCCTGGATCGTATTCTGGGCGATCACCCTCTATCGCGTCACGGTAGAAACGGGCAAATTCGAAATCATCAAGGCGTCGATGGGCAATCTGACCAGCGACGCGCGCCTGCAGGCCCTGCTCATCGCCTTTGCCTTCGGCGCGTTCGTCGAAGGGGCAGCAGGCTTCGGCACGCCGGTTGCGGTGGCTGCGGCCATGCTGGTCGGCCTCGGCTTTTCTCCTTTTTACGCAGCGGCGCTCTGCCTGGTAGCCAATACCGCTCCCGTTGCCTTCGGTTCCATCGGCATTCCCGTGGTTACGCTCGCCGGCATTACCGGCCTGCCCCTCGACAAGCTGAGCGGCATGGTCGGCCGTCTCTGCGCGCCGCTCTCCATGCTCGTT
The DNA here is from genome assembly GCA_963834445.1 of uncultured Acidobacteriaceae bacterium. GTDB lineage: Bacteria > Acidobacteriota > Terriglobia > Terriglobales > Acidobacteriaceae > PALSA-350. Next base: position 921,086 of record CAWIBU010000003.1, on the reverse strand, counting down.
CCCGCCTATCTCATCTGCATCATGGTGGGGTGGCGTGGCATGTTGGAAGTATGGCCGGCGGTGGTGGTTGTCGGTGGCGTCTTCGCTTCCGTACAGTTTCTGATGTCAAACTTCGTCGGCCCTCAACTCACCGATATCATGAGCTCGCTGTGCGCGCTCGGCGCACTGCTGCTGTTGTTGCGCTTCTGGCGCCCGGCCACCCTGTGGGACAGGGAACTGGAGCCCGTGCTACCCCAGGGAGCAGCCCGTGGAGAGAAGAAATTCGCATCCCTTGTCCCTGGTGCCGGTGATCGCAAACACTCGCGCGGAGAAGCCTTCAACGCCTGGATGCCCTATGGCCTGCTGGTGATCCTGGTGCTGCTGTGGGGTTTTAAGCCTTTCCAGGCAGTGCTCAACTCGGCCACCCTCAGCTTCGGCTGGCCGCTGCTCCACAATCACGTGCAGATGACGTCGCCGGTCGTGGCCAGGCCCACCCTCTACAAAGCCATCTATCAGCTCAATTTTCTCTCCGCCGCGGGTACGGCCTGCATGTTTGCCACGTTGCTTTCGGCGCTCTTGTTGCGCATGTCTCCGGTAGCGTTCGGCCGGCTCTTGCTCTCGGTATGCCGCCAGCTCTTTCTGCCCACCGTGACCGTCACCTCCGTGCTCGCCATGGCTTTTGTGATGAACTATTGCGGCGCGACCGCCACACTCGGGCTTGCCTTCGCGGCATCCGGCATGCTCTTTCCCTTCTTCAGCCCCTTGCTCGGCTGGCTCGGGGTCTTTCTCACTGGCTCCGATACGTCGGCAAACGCGCTCTTCGGCAACCTGCAGGTAGTGACCGCCGGCCATCTGGGCTTTGAGCCCACACTCATGGCCGCCGCCAACTCCGCGGGCGGCGTCGTGGGCAAGATGATCAGCGTGCAAAACATTGCCGTCGCCGCGGCGGCCACCGCGATGACCGTCGCTGATCAGGCGAAACTCTTTCGCTTTACTCTGCGTCACAGCATCGTGATGGCGACTGCGATTGGCCTTGAAGTGATGCTGTACGCCTATATTTTTCATGTTCATTAGCAAAATCGATGAGGAGACACACTCGTGGCAAAGTTAGGATTTTTAGGGCTCGGCATCATGGGCGGCCCCATGGCCCGCCACCTCGTGACGGGCGGCCACACCGTGGCCGTCTGGTCGCACAACCAGAAGAAGGCGAAGGAGCTGGCCGATTCCGCCGGCGCATTATTCTGCAGCACCCCGGCCGAGGTCGCGCAGAACAGTGAGTGTGCTTTTCTTTGCGTCGGCGATACGGCCATGTCGCGCGAAGTGATTCTGGGTGAAAAGGGTCTGGCCAAAGGGGCAAAAAAAGGCTACGTGATCGCCGACTGCAGCACGGTCTCTCCGTCGGAGAGCGTTCGCATCGGAGAGGACCTGGCGGCGCTCGGCATCGAATTTCTCGATGCGCCCTGCACCGGTTCCAAGGCCGGCGCAGAAGGTGGAACGCTCACCTTCATGATCGGCGGCAAGCCGGAGGTGTTTGCCCACGTCAAACCATTCTTTGAGGCCATGGGTAAAAGCCTTTACTACTGTGGCAAAGCGGGAATGGGCCTGCGCGCCAAGCTCACGCAGAACCTGATCCTCGGCAATCTGCTGCAGGCATTTAACGAGGGCCTGGTGCTGAGCACCAAGGCGGGCGTTGATCCTGAGCTGATGCTCGACATCCTGAACAACAGCGCGGCCCGTTCAGGGGTGGTCGCCATCAAAGCTCCGATGGTCTTCAAGCGTGACTTCACCACCAACTTTTCCGTCAAATGGCTGGAGAAAGATATCGGCCTTGCTGTCGACCTCGGTTCCGAACTTGGCGTGCCGTTGATGATGACCGGCCTCACCCAACAGCTTTACCAGGCCGCCATGGCCAAAGGCTATGGCGAGCAGGATATCTGTGGGTCGATCCGTGTACTTGAAGAACTTGCCGGATGCGAAGTGAAGGCGAAAGCAGTCAAACAATAGCAATCGCCGGAAAAGCGCAGCCGTGCGCCATCAGACTTGGAATTCCTGGGCTTTCAGCGGCTGTCGAAGTCTACGTGGGTATGGGCGGCCCCGCCGCACTGAGCTTGAGTCCCGTAGGGACGGTTGAAGGTAGCCCAGGACGCAGTCCTGGGTAACGGTTATGCGAAGGATGCAGTCCCGCAGAGACGACTGAAAATTCCCAGGATGAAATCCTGGGATGATTGGATCCTGTAGAACAGCTGAGTGTACACAGGACTAGCGTCCTTTCCCACTCCGTCCCTGCGGGACTGCTCCCGTTTTTCCGTGCTAGCCCAGGACTGCGTCCTGGGCTAGTTTCAGCCGTCCCCGCGGGACTCAAGTTCGGTGCGCGTTTTCTGGAGTCGCAAATGCCCAATACCAGAAGGACTTTCCTCAAGCAGGCGGCGGGTGTAACCGCCGCCCAATTTTTTGCCATACCCGAAGCGCTGCAAGCAGCGCCCTCCACGATTGGAAATCCAGGCTGGTACGACCGTCCCATGCGCTGGGCGCAGCTGGCCTTCGTCGAAGATGATCCGGGCAATTACGACCTCGCCTTTTGGCTCGACTATTTCCAGCGGATCCACGCTGACGCCGCCTGCCTGAGCGCCGGAGGCAGCGTCGCCTTCTATCCAACAGAGATCCCTCTGCACTACCGCAGCAAGTGGCTGGGCAACATGGATGCCTTCGGAGACATCATGCAGGGGTGCCGCAAGCTGGGCATGAACGTGGTGGCCCGCACCGATGCCCACGCAGCGCGCCAGGATGTTTACGACGCCCACCCCGATTGGATCGCCGTCGATGCCCAGGGCAACAAGCGGCGCCATCCCTCCGACCCCGACTTCTGGATCACCTGCGCACTCGGCCCCTACAACTTCGATTTCATGACCCGCGTGCATCAGGAGATCATGACCAAGTACACCCCCGACGGCATCTTTACCAACCGCTGGGCTGGGTCTGGCATGTGCTACTGCGAGCATTGCCAGCAGAATTTTCGCGCCTTCTCTGGCCTCAGCCTGCCGCGCACGCTCGACCCGCGGGATCCGGCGCGGCGGCAATACATCGTCTGGCATCAGCAGCGGCTCTTTGAACTGTGGCGGCTCTGGAATGAAAAGATTCAAGCCATCAATCCCAACGCGAGCTACCTGGCCAACGCCGGCGGGGGCGCACTCAGCGACCTCGATATGAAGACCATTGGCGAGTTGGCTCCCACACTCTTTGCCGACCGTCAGGCGCGCAGCGGGCTCATGGCTCCCTGGGCCAACGGAAAAAACGGCAAGGAATATCGCGCCACCCTGGGACAAAAAGCCATTGCCGGCATCTTCAGCGTGGGCCTGGAAGAAAAGTACCGCTGGAAAGATTCGGTGCAGAACGGCGATGAGATCAGGCTTTGGGTAGCGGATGGCATCGCTCAGGACCTTCGTCCCTGGTTCGTGAAGTTTAACGCCAAGCCGATCGACCGGCGATGGTTACCAGTGGTCGAGGAGATCTATCAATGGCACTACGCCAACCAGGACTACCTGCGCAATGAGAAATCGTTCGCACGTGTCGCCATGGTCTATTCCCAGCAGACCGCTTCGTATTATGGCGGCCCGGACGCGCGCGCCAAAGTGGAAGATCCCGCGCTGGGCTTCTACCAGGCGCTGGTCGAAGCCAGGATTCCCTTTGAAATGGTGCACGACCATTTGCTCGACCCTGAGCACATCGACCGCTTCAAAACACTCATTTTGCCCAACATCGCGGCTCTTTCCACGCAACAGTGCGAGCAGATTCGAGCCTTCGTGCAACAGGGAGGCAGCGTAGTCGCCACCTACGAGACATCGCTCTACGACGAGTGGGGCGTCCCCCGGGCTGACTTCGGCCTGGCCTCGCTCTTTGGCGCCTCGTTCGTCGCGCGCGATAAGGGGCCCATGCTGAATTCGTATCTGTCACTGGCCGGGCCGCACCCGCTGTTGGATGGCTTTGCCGATGCAACTCGGATTATCAATGGCACCCACTGCGTGACTGTGACGCCGCTGAACGCCAATTCCGGCTCGCCACTGTTATTGGTGCCGTCTTACCCTGATTTACCAATGGAAGAGGTCTTTACGCGACCGTCAACGATCAGGCAGCCGGGCGTACTTGTGCGCCAGATGGGTCAGGGCCGCGTTGTCTATTTTCCCGGCGATATCGACCGCACCTTTTGGGAGGTGCTCGACGTCGATCACGCCAAGCTACTGCGCAACGCAGTTCTGTGGGCCACCAACGAGCCTGCCCCGGTGAAAGTAGAAGGCAAGGGAATTCTGGATATCTCCGTGTGGGGCCAAAAGAGAACAATGACGGTACACCTGGTCAATCTCACCAATCCCATGATGATGAAGGGCCCGGTGCGCGAGATCATCCCGCTCGCGAATCAGAAGGTGAGCCTTCTCATCCCGTCTGGCCGAAAGGTCGCGCGGGTGCATTTATTGGTGGCAGGCGTCCCGGCCCACTACCATCAGGATCAATCCGCTATCCACCTGGAAGTGCCTTTGATCGGCGTGCATGAAGTGATCGCGGTGGACTTGGTTTAGGAGGGGAATGTGGGGCGAGCGACCACGGTGCTAAGTGGAGTGCGTCGTTAATAGAGTCGAGTATATGGCCGAGGGCGCAAAGCAGGTCCCTCCACTACGCTTCGCTTCGGTCGGGATGACAAATTTGTTTAGAGGTCAAGACTTACCTCCTCCAAACAAATTTGTCATCCCGACCGAAGTGTTCATGGGCCTGCGGCCCACCCAAGGTGATGAAAAACTGCTCCTGCTCCGCAATCTTCTCCTGGAAGCGCTCCCCTCCCCCTTGTCATCCCGACCGGAGCGGTAGCGCAGTGGAGGGATCTCTGTGTGGATGCTCTTTCCTGGGAATGTTTCTCGACAGAGCGAAGCGTAGTGAGGGACCTGCTTTGCGCCCTCGGCCATATACTCACTCTATTAGCGACGCACTCCACTAGCTGACCGCTTCTACCCCGACATAGTCTTCGGTCGTGCTTTGCACAGCACGGCGAGCAGCCAGCTCCACCAGCTCCGTCTCTTCCTGCAGGTGCTTGATCACTACCTTCGAATACAACACGAAGTGGTGAGCCGAGAGCAGCACTGTGAAACCCAGCCAGAGTTTGGTCTGCGAGCGCCAGCAGGACGACACCATCCTGAAGAGAAACTTCCAGTAAGCGCGACGATAGTTGGAGGTAATTCCCTGCCGCCACACGGAAGAGAAGAGCACCTGCAGGTTGTACTTCATCCCCAGGTAGGGAGGTTTTTGCGTTGCCTTGGGCTGCCAGACCTTCAGTGAGTTATAAGCGCGCTCAAAGAAGGCATCCGGCTGGTACAAACCCTCCAACAGCGTGCAAAGACCACGCAGCAAAATGGGCAGGGGGAGAACGGTGCGGAAATTAGGCAGGCCGAAGTTTGAGGTGGAGGGGCTGTCCTCAATCAAGCGCCCTTCCCGCTTCATGCGATCGAACAAGGCGGTCGTCGGCGGCGCCATCAGGATGCCGGCCATTGCCCAGGCAATCGCCGTCTGATCGATAAACTCCAGCTGCCGAGCGAAAATGGTCTCGTCGTCCGAGTCGAACCCAACGATAAATCCAGCCAGCACCCACAGACCGGCTTCCTGGATAATGCGCACCTGCTCGACATTGTTCTTGCGCAGGTTTTGAAACTTGCGTGACTCCTTCAGTGCTTCGGCAGACGGCGTCTCGATGCCGATAAACACGTACATGAAGTTTGCCGCGACCATCGCATTCATCAGCTCCGGGCGCGACGCCAGGTCGATCGATGCCTCGGTATAGAACGAGAACGGCTGGCGATGTACCTTCTGCCATTCGATCAGCTCATGCGTGAGCTGTAATGCCTGCGCGTGGTTGCCGATGAAATTGTCATCGACGATAAATACCTCGTTGCGCCACCCGAGACCGCGCAACACATCGAGCTCGCGGATCACCTGCGTGGGCGTCTTGGCCCGCGGCCGGCGGCCGTAGATCGTGATGATGTCGCAGAATTCGCACTGGAAGGGGCAGCCGCGAGAGAACTGAATCGGCATCGACGTGTATTTTTCACGCTGCAGCAGGTCAAACCGAGGCACCGGGCTGCGCGTCATGTCGGGCTTATCGATAATGCGATACAACGCATGCGCGGTTCCGTTTTCGAGCGCGGCCGCGATGCCGGGAAAGGCCTCTTCCGCCTCGCCGACCATCACGTGATCGGCCACCGCCAAAACCGCCTCAGGATCGGTGCTCGCCCACGGTCCCCCGACAAAGGTCCGCCGACCCATCGCGCGCGCCCGGGCCAGGGTCGCCAGAGCATCGGCACGCTGCGCATGCATGGCGCTCACCATCACCAGGTCAGCCCACTGCAGATCCTGATCGCGTAACTCCTCGAATGCATGATCGATCAGCCGGATCTGCCACGTCGCCGGACAGAGCGCGGCCACCGTGATCAGTCCCAGGGGCGGCGTCATGGCTCGCTCGGGAATCATCTCCAACACACCCTCGAATCCCCAGAACGAAGGCGGGAAACTTGGCCACACCATCAAAACCTTCACGTTCGATCCCAGAGGCGGCAGGGAAGCGTCGCTCGCTGTATTGGGAAACGTGGATTCTGGAGTGGGTGTCGGTGCCGGGAGGGGTGAAGTCGATAGCGGTGTGCTGGGCAGAACGTTCAGTCGAGGATCTTGGGTTGAGGGCATAGCGTCCTTTTCTAAGATGCCACAAGCGATGCGCAATGACTGCAACAAACGGGTCGCAACCAACGGGGGGCCCGTGCAAGAGTTGGACGCAATGAAAACTGCGGGTGACCGATGCCTGGTCCGGGAGCAGTGCGATTGAGTTTACGCCAAAGGCCGTGGCCTGTCATCTGAAAGGCTGAGGGTACGGGGTTTACTGCTGGAAAGCACTGCGGTGCTGAAGGGTACGGGCTTCAGCCCGTACATATAACAAGCAAAGTGAATGGCCTTTAGGCCCTGAGGGCAGCGTATCCAGTCAGCAATGCGGCCCTCAACGGCTGAAGCCGGGTTATTTTCGCGGTGATTGCGTACGGGCTGAAGCCCGTACCCTTCAGGAGCAGAGTTTTTCCGCAGCCTGTGAAGCCCGTAGCGTTTTCACACCACAGGGTGTTTCCGCAGGCTCTTTAGCCCTTAATAGGAGCTTGTACCGGCCAACAAGTGGCCGTTCCTGGCGGAACGGCCACCTCTGCTCTTAGCGAACGCGCGCGTTGTGCTTGTCGCGATAAATGCGACGGGATTCCTGGTTCTGCTGGGCGTGGAGGGTGGTGCGATCCCGGGCCGTCAGGTGCCCGTTATCCTGCGCGCGCATGCCGCGTTCCTCCCGGTTGATGCCGGCTTCCTGGTGTTCCAGGCGCCCGGTCTCGCCCGCGGTCAGCTGCCCGCTCTTGACGCCGTTAGCAATGCGTTCCTGCTGGTCGACCTTACGCTGGCCAATGTTGTAATCATGGGCGCCAGGGGTGGGTGTTACTGTCTGCGCAAGCAGTGCCGCAGGCGCGATCAACAGGGCGGACGCGAGAAAAGTCGTGATCAATTTCATGGGATTCTCCTATTCTTCCTGGCGGCTGCTTGTTCACCTCTTGCCGCTCGCTCCACATAGACCCCAGGTGGAAAATCGAGTTTCCCGCAACTTTTTTTGGGGCGGCAGCTAAACTCAAAACAACATTGCTCCAAAGGAAAACACCTTGTTGAGATCCCGCTCCCTCCCCACGCTTGCCGGCTTTTGTCTTCTTCTGTTCGCAGTATCTTTCCGGCCTATCGCGGCCCAGGAATCCACCAAAGACGCAAAAGATACCAGCAAAAGCGAGGAAAAAGACGAAGCAAACCTGATCATCCCCAAAGACTCTACCACCCAGGGAACCGTCACCGTTGCCGGCCACGCCATCAACTACCAGGCAGTCGCCGGAACCATCCTGGTGGCCGCCACCAATGAGGCCGACGCCGCCATGGGCATGAGCACGCCGCCGCTTAAAGACAATCCTGACGCCCCACCCACTGCACGCATGTTCTACGTCGCGTATTTCAAGAAAGACGTCCCGTCCGACACCCGGCCCATCACTTTCATCTACAACGGTGGTCCCGGTAGTTCCACCATGTGGTTGCATATGGGCGCCTTTGGCCCGCGCCGCGTCGTCACCGCCGACGACCAGCACACCAGCCCTGCGCCCTATCAATTGGTCGACAATGCCTACAGCCTGCTCGACGCGAGCGACCTGGTCTTCATCGACGCCCCCGGCACCGGCTTCGGCCGCCTGTTCGGCAAGGAGAAGGAGAAGGCGTTCTGGGGAGTCGATCCCGATGCCCACGCCTTTGCCCGCTTCATCGCGCGTTTTCTCTCCAACTATCAGCGTTGGAACTCACCCAAATACTTATTCGGAGAGAGCTACGGCACGACGCGCTCGGCGGCGCTCGCCGGTATTCTCGAGACCGAGAGCCACATCGATCTCAACGGAGTCATTCTGCTTTCGCAAATCCTGAACTTCGATGACTCGGCCGACGCTCCGCAATTCAATCCCGGCATCGAAGTTCCTTATGAACTGGCGCTCCCCACCTTTGCAGCCACTGCTTACTATCACAAGCGCTTGCCCACGCAGCCCGCGGCGCTCGAACCGTTCCTCGCTGAAGTAGAGCAATTCGCTCTTACGGACTATGCTTCCGCCCTGGCCCAGGGCTCGCAATTGCCTGAGGCTACACGCCAGGCAATCGCGGAGAAGCTGCACCAGTACACCGGCCTGCCGGTCGCCTACATTCTTAAAGCCGACTTGCGCGTCAACGTCGGCGAATTCAATCACAACCTGCAGGGCAGTGAAGACCTGACGACCGGCAGGCTCGACAGCCGTTTCTCCGGCCCAACCATTGACCCGCTGGCGCAGGAGGCTGCCTACGATCCCCAGGCCGCGGCCATCTCATCGGCCTACATCAGCGCCTTCAACGATTACGTTCGCCGCCAACTCAAATTCGGAGAAGGCCTCACTTACCTGCCGGAAACGGATGCCATCGACAACGCCTGGGAGATGAAGCACAAAGCCCCGGGCGCCCCCGAGGAAGCGTCTGGAGTTAACGTGCTGCCTGATCTCGCCACGGCGATGAAGATCAACCCACGCCTCAAGGTCATGCTCAACGGTGGCTACTTCGATCTCGCTACGCCGTTCTTCGCTGCCCGGTACGAGATGTACCATCTGCCCATCCCCGCAAATCTAAGACCAAATGTCGAGTACTCCTGGTACCAGTCCGGCCACATGGTTTACGCCCACGAAGACTCGCTCAAGCAGCTTCATGAAAAGGTCGCTGCCTTCATTAACAGCACCTACAAGCCGGTCAGGTAGGCAAAAGAAAACGGGTAGTGCATCTTTATCAACGATGCGCTACCCGTCCTTTGCTTCAGGCTGCAATTGAGCTACTTACATGCCGCGCCATTGTTCCCAACGCACTCGGCGGATGGCATTATCCACCGTGCCGTGGGCCTCGTCGATGTGGCGCACAGCGCGATCGCGCATACCTCTCGCCTGGGGTACATCTTCGGCGCGCGCGGTGTCGTTGTGGGCCTTGTCCAGTAGTTCCAGAGCCTTGCGAAAACGGCCGTCAGGACGCATGTTTACATCGATCGGTGGATGATCTGCGAGGTTCTTGCCGTCGTCGATCGAGGCCATCTTGATCTCGCCAATAGCGGCATCAATCTCCCGAATGGCATGTTCTTCGTCATGCTGAACGGGAGGCCACGCAATCTGGTCAAGATAGGCGCGGGCTAAACGCAGGTCAGAGAGTGCATGCAGATAAGCGGGATGGGGCCCTGGGACTTGCTGGGCCGAAGCTGCTTGGGGGCTTATTGCTAAGCTACCCGCAAGCGCTAGAAACATGGCAACAACGATCATCTTTGTGCGCACGATTTCGTACCTTCTTTCCGGGTTAGGGGAGTTTTCGTGACTTTCCGATTCGAGTTGCGGCGCCCGCAACCGAACGACTAGACCCTAACAGGCCAGTGAAAGTTGCGAAATTTTCTTTTGGCCGTAAAAGATACAACGATAGTTGTAATGCGTTAAGGTACTGCCGTGGAGTGGCAACGAGGTTCTATCCTGAAAAGGTGATGAAGATTCTTAGTGCGCTCGTCCTGCTGTTCTCGCTCTTCCCGGGCCTCCCTCTAGCCAACGCTCAGAGCACGCCAGGCTTCCGGGGGATCAGCTGGTCACCGGTCCGCCTCGAGAGCGGCTCTCCGGTGCTGTTCAAGATCGAATTGGACAAGCCCGCCGCCGCATTGCGGGGTACCTGGCTCAACCACCCGATCACCTTCACCAAGTCTCCGGACGGCAACACCTGGTATGCGCTGGCCGGTGTCGACGTGCAGCAGGCGCCGGGAACTTATGCGCTTGATCTGACCGCCTCCGGAGACAGCGGCCGCGACCAGCATGCCAGCCGGCAGGTGACCGTGCTGCCCGCGCACTATAAGACGACCACTCTGCGGGTCGAGCAGAAATACGTGGCGCCCGATGCCGCCACCCTGAAGTTGATCGCTGCCGATAGAGTCATCAAGGATGCGGCCTTCGCTCACCAGGCCAGCGAGCCCTTATGGAAAGGCAGCTTTCGTTCCCCAGTGCCCTTTTCGCCAACGGACTCCTTCGGAACGCGCCGCATGTTCAACGGAGAGCTTGCCAGCATCCATCGTGGGACCGATTTCCACGCGCCTTCGGGAACGCCTGTGCTGGCCGCCAATGACGGTGTCGTGATCATCGCCCAGGGTATGTTCTACGAGGGCAACCTGGTGGTCATCGATCACGGGCAGAACTTCTCCACCGAGTACATGCACTTATCCAAAATGGAAGTGACCGTCGGAGAGCGGGTTCACAAAGGGCAGCGCCTCGGCCTCAGCGGGGCTACCGGCCGCGTCACCGGGCCGCATCTTCACTTTGGCGTGCGCTGGCAGGGCATGTACGTGGATGCAGTCTTGCTGCTGGGCATGAAGCTGCCGGCTCTCTGAGGCGGCTACTTCCCGATGTCTTCAAAGGCGAACCTGCCCAGCTCGAACGGCCGCGACGTCGGCGCCTTGTTCTGCAATTGGTTCGCCGGGTAGGATTGCGGCGCAAGCGTGGGAAATCCCCAGATTTTCCCCGTGCGCATATCGACCACTACCTTGCCATACACCTGCTGGCTGCCGTCCGGCGCTCGCAGCAATTCCGATCCGGGCTCGATGTAGAACGGATAAATCGCGTTGGATTGCGCCTCCGCCGCGCGGGGCGAAAAAATCGGCCGCACCGCGATCGCAACCAGGGCGACGGCGATGATGAACAGCAAAGCGACGGTGAGGTTTTCTCTCCGCATGGGTTTCCTCCTGGCAAAAACCTAGTGTATGCGCCAGGAGGAAACTGGAAAACTACGGATTGGGAGGGGTTGCCGGCGTCGCGGGATTTGCCGCGGGCGCAGAAGCCGCAGGGGCCGGAGCCGCAGAGGCAACGGGAGGCTTGATCGAGAGCAGCTCAACCTCAAAAACGAGCGTTGCGTTGGGGCCGATCGGTCCCTGACCGCGCTCGCCATAAGCGAGGTCCGACGGGATAAACAGTTGCCACTTCGATCCCACAGGCATCAGTTGCAGAGCCTCGGTCCATCCCTTGATCACTCCACTAACTGGGAAAGTCGCCGGTTGGCCACGTTTGTAGGAACTGTCGAATTCCGTGTTGTCGAGCAGCGACCCGCGGTAATTGCACACCACGGAGTCGGTAGCCGAAGGCTTGGGCCCCGTGCCCGCGACCAGCACCTTGTATTGCAGACCACTGGGCAGTGTCACCACCCCCGGCTTGGTGGCGTTCGCCGCTAGAAAAGCGGCGCCCTCCTTCTTGTTGCTCTCGATCAAGGCCTGCCTCTTCTCTGCCTGTTTTTGTTGCAGGTCTTTCTGCAGGTCGGTCATGACCGTCTTCATCTCGTCATCGGTTAACAAGACCTTGCCGTTCGCCAGGGCATCCTGCAAGCCTTGCAGAAAAACCTTGGGCTCGACATCCACTCCATCCCGATGCAGGCTCTTGCCTATGTTGAGACCGATGGCGTAGCTTTGCTTATCTTTTTCCGTCACCAGCACCATGGGTTTCGGCTTGGCCGCTACCGCGCTCTTGCGCCGGGCCGCGGTTGACGTCGTACTGCTCACATGCGGCTTGGCGGGCGTCGCTCCCGTGGTCGATGCCGGCGTTTGCTGGGCTGCGGCACTCCCCAGGAGTACGACACCGGCAACCAGCAGGTTTACCGTCGTTTCACATAATCTTTGCATGCTCTCATTGTCGCATTGCCACTTGGTGCTGGGCAAACCGGCGGTTTGCCACCGACAAGGTTGCTTATTGCATGCTCATAGCGAAGGTGGTTCCCAGTCAGCGGCCAACGCATAACAGTGCCGCATGCTGAATAATAGAGAGAATGCAGCAACCGCATGTTCAGACTCCTACCATCGGCATCGACTTCGGTACCACGAACAGCACGGTTGGCCGGGCGCTGGGCAACTCCCAGGTCGAACTCGTCGCCTTCCCCACGCTGGCCGGGGAAACTTTTTCCTTTCGCTCCGTGCTCTACCTGCAGCAGATAAAACATGGCGCGCGCCTGCAAACCCACACCTGGACCGGTCCCTCAGCAATCGAGCACTACCTCGCAGCCGAGAACAAGGGGCGGCTGATTCAGTCGCTCAAATCTTACTTGTCCGATCGCTCGCTTACCGGGACCGCGGTGTTTGGCCGCCATTGCACCCTCGAAGATCTGATCTCCCGCATGCTCGCCGATCTGCGCCGTCAGGCCGAACGGCAATTCCAAACCCCCATCGACTATGCCATGGTGGGCCGGCCAGTGCGCTTCGTCGGCGCGGAAACAGAAGAGGATGAGGCCTTCGCCCTGGGCCGCTTGCGGCAGGCGTTCACCGCCGCAGGCTTTGCCCGGATTGATTTTGAAATGGAGCCGGTCGCGGCGGCCTACGCTTACGAGTCGACCCTCGATCACGATGAGCTCATTCTGATTGGCGACTTTGGTGGAGGCACAAGTGATTTCTCGCTGTTGCACGTTGGCCCAGGAGTGCGCAAGCGTGGTCGCACCGCGCAAGATCTGCTGGGCAACAGCGGAGTAGGTCTCGCCGGCGACGCCTTTGATGCCAGGATTGTGCGCAAACTGGTGTCCCCTGCCTTAGGGGCGGAGTCGTTCGCGCGCTCGCTGAACAAGGTTCTGCCGGCTGTGCCTGCCTGGATCTATGCCAACCTTGAGCGCTGGCATTACCTGTCTTTTCTACGCACGGCCAATGTGGTTGAGATTCTAAAAAGCGCTCGTCTGCGCGCCCTGGAGCCGGAGAAGATCGAAGCGTTGATTACCTTGATTGATGAAGACCTGGGGTATCACCTTCACCAGGCCGTGCAGCGCTTGAAGTTCGAGTTGTCTCATGCCGAGACGGCGCTCTTTCAATTTCGTGACGGCAGCATGGACATCAACATCGCGGTGACGCGAGCATCCTTTGAGGGTTGGATCGCCGACGAACTACGCACGATTGAGGAGTGTGTCGATGGTCTGTTGCAGACGTCTGGAATCAGCCGCCACCAGGTAGATCGCGTATTCCTGACGGGCGGCACCTCGCTGGTGCCGGCCGTACGCCGCATCTTCAAAGACCGCTTTGGAGAAGACCGTATCCGTACCGGCAACGAATTCATTTCCGTCGCCCGCGGGCTGGCGCTGCGCGCCGAAGAAGTACTAGGCAGCCGGTAGACGTGGGCTTCGCGAGCTCACTCGGAGGGCCTTCGTTTGGAGTTAAGGCGCACAGCAGATCCCTCGACGTTGCTCGGGATGACAAAGGGGAGGGTTATGGTTGCCCTCCCCTTTGTCATCCCGAGCGCAGCCGACTTGCCTGTCGGCAAGTCAAGAGAGGAATGAGCGCCGAGAGCGCTTGCTTTTTAAGACAGTCCCCCAAACAAATTCGTCACCCGTCCCTCAAGCAAATTTGTCATCCCGACCGTAGCGTAGCGAAGTGGAGGGATCTGCGGTGCGCCCTTCCCCCAAACCAAGGCCCCACGAGTGAGCTCGCAAATCTGGCCCCAGCCAATTGTTCATCGGGACCGTAGCGTAGCGAAGTGGAAGGATCTGCAGTGCGCCTTTACCCCAAACGAAGGCCCTCCGAGTGAGCTCGCAAATCTTCCCCACAAATGCCCACGCGCGGAACTAACTCCCCGAATGAGCGCAGCAACTCGCCGCGTTCTTGATCGGTGGCAAATCAATCACCGGATTCTGATCAAAGAACCCCGACGGCGCCAGCGTAAACCCGCACATCACGCAAGACTGCACCGGGTGATCCTCCGGCCGGGGCAAATGATGCACGCCAAAACTATGCCAGAGCACCACATCCGCATTCTCGATCGGCCGATTCTTCCTGGTCCACGCCGGCAAACCGTCATCTCCGGTCGACTGGTTCACAAACTCTCCAGCCGGATACCGCTCACTCGGCTCGTAAGGCGTCACCCACACCTGGTGCTGTTGGAACCGTCCCCGCTTGCCCGACGGGCTATCTGGATGGGTATAAGGCTGCACCGCGGACTTTGCTTCCAGCTTGTAAGCCGTCGGCTTGCCCACCCAGTTGCTGGTATTCGGGTTGGTAATCCGCCAATACCGCATCCTGGAAAAATCAAAATCCCGCTGCGCCTGTGCTTCCGTGGTGAGCGCCGTCTCCTGCACGTAGAAGGCATTGCCATAAGGGTTCTCAGGCCCTAAGGGCAACGCGATCGTATCGCACTCCGTAACTGTGTTATTCGGTCCATCCACCTCCATATCCAACCGCGCAGAAAAAACATGCTGATGGATATGACCGACGATCCCCGGCGCCACCTCGGTCCCGAACTTCCCAGGCTGCCCCGGATGGCAAGCCGCGGTGTTGATAATCCCCGTCGCCTTCATCTCATACTCAACCCGCCCATCCTGATGCAGATACCAATAAGACGCATACTCATAATTCCCAATCGTTGAAATAGAAGAGATCACCAGCTTCCGAGCCCGCCGCACCTCGGTCCGATCCGTACGCAAATCAAAATGCTTCCACGACATCCCGGCATCTTCCTCATGCAGGCAAATGCAGCGTTCAATCGTGCGCGGCGTCCCGAAAACATCGGGCACCACGGCATCGAAATAATGGATGACTCCCAGGCAATCGCAACCCAGCGTCAGGGAATTCGCCATGCGCCCAAACCCAAGCTCACCGCTGTCAAAAACATTCTTGCGATAGTGACTGCGCTCCGGCGTGCCATAAGGAACGACCATCTCCGCAATCGACGCCCGATACACAATTGGCCGTCGTTTCTGGTTCTGTGTATAGCCAATCGTGTAAAGCACCAGCCCTTCGCGTCCGTTGAACCCAACCCGAAAATCCCAGTTCTCCCACACCACCTGGTTGCCTGTGACTACGAAGCCGGCGCCATCCGGCTGCACCACGTCGAGACGCGAAGACGGCTTACGGAAATCGTGCAAAAGTTCCGCATCATAATTCAACGGCGTCCGCGGAACGGGAATGTAATCGCCACTGGCCTCGAAGTGATCCGTCACTTCCAGTACCTCGAGCGTGCTCACATCGATCAACGCGTGCAGCCCTTCAACCGGGTGCGCGTAATAATTGTCGAGCGGAAACATCCGCATCCAGATGAAACAATTCAACACCCTGCGCCCCTGCTCAATGGGCACGTGAAAGTCACCCACCGTCCAGGGATCGACGCAGATATTCTCGAGCTCCGCCAGCAGGCCCCGCCGCCGCAGCGCCTCCTGAAAACGAGCATCTGCCTTGACCGTCTCCTCGATCAGCAGAATCTCCTGCACGGCCAGCATCGGCCGCGCATTCTCGATCAATTTCTTCTCCACCACCGCGGCGCTGCCCAGGTCGACCAACCCCTCCCACACCCCCATCACCCCGCGCCGGTATACATGAAAGCGCACGACCCGGGCCGGCGCAGCTTCAGGTGTGTAGTGGCGCACGACATCCTTCGCAGGCTCTTCAACATCGATGGTTTCGACGCGCAAGTCCGCGCCCCACTGAAAGTGGTTCTGCAGCACCCGGGTCACTTCTGTTATCTCGGCTGCCGACAGTGGATCCAGCGGATGACTGACCGCACTCCCAGCCCCTTGCAAGGAAACATCTTTCAAAGCCATCGTGTCGTTCCTCTCTCAATTCGTTCAGGCGGCGGGCACGCCAACCCGCGGACGCCAGCACGCACCCATGCCATCACAATATACGGAGCCAGATTTTAGGGAAACAGCAGAATGGGAGCGAAGCTCAGCCCAGGCATTCGAAGATCCGAATTGCTGGACCTTCGGATGCCTGGTCTTGGCGAAAATGCGCTAGAAGTGGAACCCCAGCTCCGCCGTCAGCGACCGCGGGGTCACGTAGTGCGTCCCGCTGAAGGTAGAGAGAAAGTTATACAGAGCAGTCTTATTCGCCAGGTTCACAGCCGTGAACTGCAGGCTCCACTTATAGCGATCCCCTTTGAACAAATTGTCCTGCCCAATCGAAGCATCGAACAGATTCCGCTGTTGAATGCGCGAGGGGTTGCTGTCATTGTTGCCCGTGCCGGGCGCTGGAATCCTGAGCAAGGTGGAGCCGTACTCCGATGCCAGGCAAGGTGTCGGCAGCGGAGTGGTGGGGGTCGCATGAATCCCGCCGCACGTCAGCCCTGCCTCGAACTCCTGGTCAGCCGTGAGCCCACTGAGATCGACCGCCGGCTGACCGTTGAGGGTAGTCGATGTATCGGCGCAGGCACTGTTGGGGTCGTTCGAGAGCGGGTTATAGCAAGGCGCCGACCCGGCCACCAGGCCGCTGTCGTAGCGCCAGTTGAAAGCAATCCACGGGCTCCAGCGCGTCGGCAGTTGATACTGCACATGCGAGGTCTGGTTAAACCGCTCGTCGTGATCGATACGGAACGGTAGCCCGGGCTGGCCAACCGTCGCGCCCGCACCCGCACTCTGGGGCGGGAAGAAGCGCGCAGCCACCGAAGACATCACCACGAATGCGGTCACGTGATGATAGTTGGGCACATCGACGCGCAGCGCAAAACCCGGAATCTTCGAATTGTGCCAATCGATGGGGAAGGTGATCGGCGTGTTGCCCAGCACGCTGAAATCGAAAGCATTGTGGGTGTACTTCCAGATGTAGTCCCCGCTGAAGACCAGGTTTTTGCCGAACGCCTGCTGCAACCCGGCATGGAATTCATTGCGAAAGCCAGGTTGCAGCGTGCCCGCAACGCCGGGTGAGCACTGCAGCAGCGGTGACAATACCTCATTCGAGCACCCCTGGCTTGAGAGCACCAGGTTTTCGTTGAAGGGCGACTCCAGGGTGCGCGCGTAGGAGACGCGCAGCACGGTGCTGGTCGGCTTGAAGTTGTAAGACACGCCTAAGCGGGGCTCCGCCTGCTGCGCTCTCGATAGGCCGTTGTATAGGTCGCCGCGGATGCCCAGGTTGAAGAGCCAGGCGCCCGCCTTGATCTGGTCTTCGATATACAGCGCCAGTTCCTTGATATCCGCATGGCCAAAGTAGTTGTAATTCGTGCCGCCGCGGGTGAGGTCGTAGGGCAACAACACCGGGTTAAAGGCTGTATTCGGCAGATAGTCCGCCACCGCGCATTGCGAGGGATCGGTAAACCCATCCAGAGGCTGGCCGATCAGGTTCAGGCAAGGCGCGTTGAATTTGGGCGCTACGATGCCCAGGCTGTCATGTTCTCTGAGGAAAGTATTCGAGTACAGCACGCCGGCTTTGATTACCTGGCGCCCTTTGCTGTACGACAGATCGGAATGCACCCCCGCATTGGTCAGCGTGCGGTACTGGCCGATGGTTTGGTTCTGCAGGTTGGGCGGTCCCAGGTCGGCCAGCGGATTCTCGCTGGGAAAATACTGATAGCTGTCCTTGCGAATAAACGGGCCAAAGTTAAATACCGACGAAGTTCCGAGGATGCGCGTGTAGGTCGGCGCGATATCAAACGTCTCGATCTTCGAGTGCTGGTCGGTATTGCCAACGTTGTTGCCAAACTGATCGTGCACATTCAGGTTGTCGTAGTTATTCGGCGTCTGGAACCATGACCGGCTGTAGTTCAGATTCATGTGCAGCGCGTCGACGGGCGTAAATTGGTAGTCCACGCGATCAAAGGTGTTTTGCTCATTCCCTTTATCGTGGAAAACCTTGAACTCCGGCGGGTCGAGAAACCGACCGGTATTCAGCCCATCGAGCTCGAAAAAGTTTCCCCACTTGTCAGAGCCATAGCCAATGTCTATCCCGCCCGTCGCGGATCCGAAGGATCCGTAGGAAGAGGTGATACTGCCGGTCGGCTTGGTCAGTCCCTGGCCAGATCGAGTGGTTACCTGGATGACGAGGCTCGTTTTGCCACCGTACTCAGCCGGGGGCGCGCCGGCGATGACCTCAATCGACTGAATCGAGTTCGAAGGGATCTGGTTTGAGAAAACCTTGCTTTGCTGGTCGGTGATCGGCTGGCCATCCACAGAAAAAGAATTGGAAGCGTGATCGCCCAGTCCGTGGAAGAGGCCGTTCGAATCCGCAGCAACACCAGGGGAGGAGAGCGTCACCAGCGAGCTCACCGAAGAAGATGAGCTTTCGAGCGGCAACTTCTCGATCATGTTGCGGTCCAGGTCCGTATGCAGCGATGAGTCGTTCTCCACCAGGTCGCCGCCGCTCACCTCGACCGTCGTCGAAGCCCCCCCAATCTGCAGGGCAATCGCCGGCGTGACCGGCACAGACGAGCGCACGGATACGTCGGCGGTGAATGCGGCAAAGCCAACTGCGTTCACGGTGAGGTGATAGGGATTGAGCGGCAGGTTATTGAACTGATAATGTCCCGCGGCGTCAGTCTTCGTGGATCGCGCCAGCCCGCTCACCGGGTTTTCAATGCTCACGATGGCATCGGGTACGACCGCGCCCGAAGCATCCGTCACGATGCCGGTAATGGTGCCGGCAGCTGACTGGGCATGAAGACTGCTAGCGACTGATAACAAGAGGAATGGGAAAAAAAGGACGACGAATCGTCTTGGAAACGAGCACATACACTGACCCCCTGAGCCGTGTGAATGAGTTGTCGGTTGAAATTGCTTTAGGAGAAAGCAACAGCAACGGGCGGGGGTCGGTTATACAGCGAATACGGCAGGAAAGTGCGGGCGGAGGAAGGTTGCAGTTCGAGGACGGGCGTCGCCGTCTGTCTCGCCGTGAGCGGCACCGCTACTGGCGCTGTGGGCGAGATAACTACATGAGCCGTTGCGCAGAGAGCGCAACCTGCGTGAGATACGTCTGCAGAGGAATGGAAGTGCGCAACCTGAACCGTCGCGCCGAATAGCAGCAACAGGGCACAGCAAAGAACGAGGGCCACCCTCCACGGGCGTCTCATCTGGTCTTTGGCCGGCGGAACCTGCATGTATAAATTATAACGTAACCGTGCAGCCAGAAGCATCAAGGCCGCATGTGTGCGCTCAGCAAGCGAACCACGCTATAGCAAAATTAAGACACCATTACCCGTAGAGTTGTTTAACTGTCTTACCCCAACGCGAAATTCGACAGCTTCCGGCAGGTATTCAACCATGAGCGTCCTCACGAAGCTCTAAACAACAAAACACCTGCCAGCCTGTATCAACCCAGTGCAGTAATGCTACCGCGCATTGTGGCTGATTATGCCTACCCTAAGGGTGTGTAATTCGGAAAGTCAATAACAGTGGAGACATCAGCTGGCACAAGGGCAGAGTGTTCGTCAGCCAAGTGTTGCGCTTTGAAAATCTGGGCTTCGAACTTGTTGCCGAGGACTTCTATAAGGTCTTCTTCCGTGATGTAGAGTTTGGGGAGTTCGAAGCTGAATTCCTTCGCTTTCGGCCTTTGCAGGTTTTGCCTCGAACCTGTGCAACTCTCTCTTAATGTCGGACCGCGGCCGCTCGTGTGATGTAGCCGATATTGTGGGCGGTCTCAACCGGTCGCGCTATTTCAACCTTCTTTCTTGATAAAGACTCCTGTTCACGAGTCCGGGTCACTTACGACCCGATGGCTAGTTGGCTTCAGGGAAGTGTATGAACTCTGCTGTCATACAGGTAGCTACCAGAACTGGTTACTCTACCGGAGAGTTTTCTCAAAAAACTCTATAGTCCGTTGGTCCGCATCTGAGATGGTCGGGAGTGAAAAGCCGTGACCTTCTGATGGATAGATATGGTTTTCGCATACCAGCTTCTTCATTGCGCAAAGTTGTACGAGCTGCGTCGCGTTGATGACAGGAATGTTCCTGTCATTTTCCCCATGAAGAATCAGGAGAGGTGGCATCCCCTTGAAATTGTAGAAATACTTGTCCGGAAGCCCACCGTACCACTCGGCGATAGCCGCGACCGGAGCGAGTTGCGATCCCGCAGCTAAAGCCACTTCGGCGCCCTGAGAGTACCCCAGCAACGCGATTCGCCGGCCTTTTGAATCGGGGGAGGACTCGCAAATCCCAATCAGTTCTCCCACCGCGCCAACCCGGGCGTCGTAGCTATCATCGGTCGCAGTCGAACTTTCCGACGCTTCCAAGTAGTGCAAAAGGAGCACAGTAAATCCATGCTCTTCGAAAAATTGTGCCTGCTCTCGATAAAAAGGCATATCCGGCCCACTGGCCCCATGAAGAAGAATCACAATGGGCGTGTGGTCGCCAGCATCATAGCGATCGAAATGGACGGTCTTGTTGCGAAAGGTGAATTGTCCCCGTTCGGGAGCCTTAGGTGCTTGTGCCTGAATCAAGATCGACCGAACCTGCTTCAGATCGCCGCGGATGCCTGGACCATGCATTACCACGTCGAGCGTGTGAGGGCCGGAGTCAATGCGTGGCCCATCGAGGGGCAGTTCTATAGAGGCCACGTAGCCCGAGCCCGAGTCGATCACGAACGGCATCTCCTGTTCCTCTTCAATGTTTCCAGCTTGGGATCTGAGGCTGAATCTAGCCGTCCAGCTTTCCGGTTTATGGTGGGCGAATTTTTCCTCTGGGTAGATCCGTACAAAAGCGTGAAGCTGATCAGTCGAGGCAAATCTTCCCGTGGACTCCGGGTTAACTCTGCAATCGACCGCCCGCATTGGATCGATCTGCAACTTCGTCCGCTGGCGCTGCTCAGTACCGGGTGGGGGGCGCTTTTGCAATCCGACCGGCGGCTGGTTTTGCTCACGGCATGACTCGCCAAGGACCAGGCTGCTTTCTCTGAGCGCGGCCGGACGTGGATAGTCTACGGCGATGCTTTGCTGAGCCGAGGCAAGTATTTTTCCGGAGTCGTCATGGACAATGACACGCCAGAGGTAGTGCCCGGGACGAAGCAGGCCGTCTCGCTCCCAGGAGAAGCTTCGTCGGTTCCACTGGGCTCGAACGCTGCGTTGTATCAGATTGGTGGAGAGATTTTCATTGGAGATGGATTCCACGAAAGAAAGCAGTGACGGTGGATGATCCTGGCCAATCCACTCAATGCTGGCGCTCATTGGAAGCTCTGGGGTAAGTCCGTCGTGGAGGGGAAAATAGTCGACGTGCTGAAAGATTCGGAAATCCGTGGAAGGCACGGGTTTTGCGGCAACCTTTTGCGTCAGCATGGCCAATTGCTGCGGGGTCATTTCGCCATCAGGGGCAGGCGAGCTGCCGATGGGCACTACGTCCAGAATCTTCACCTTTAGAGCAGGGCGAGAAACGAGGACCGCAACCGAGGGCGATCCACGGTCCTGGTCTTCAGGCGTCAGATCGAAGTCCAGGGAGTAGTTCCCCACGAGATCATGATCGATCTTCGCGGCAAGATCTTTGAAGGAGTTTGAAAAGCCGCCTAGTGTGTTGGTCGCCGTCTGCATCATTTGCGACGTTCGATAGGCAAAGGAGTTTAGCGCCGCAGTTTGCGGATCAATCTCCAGATAGGGGTCGTAGCCCATGCTTCCAAAGGCTGGTTGGTTCTGGTCAATCGAGTCGAACGCGTCGGAATGGTGGTCGGCGTCGCCACCAGGAATGAACGTGTCCGGCCCGCCTACATTGGCGATGTATACGTGGGCCCCGATGTGCCGGGCGGCATACTCAACGCTTGCAGGGCCATCGTCGGCGAGATGCCCAGTGTTATAGAACGTCTGAGCCATAGGGTTCATCGCGAGAATGACCTTCGGGCCCTCATAGGTCTGCATCACGCCAATGGCTTCGTTGACCTTATCGGACCAACTCCCGCTCCACGCTGCATGTGGGGACAACAACGAATCATTCCTAAACTGAAAGGGTTCCCGGGTGTGGCCGACAGTGTCGAGATTGGCGAGGAGCTGCGATCGTCCATTGGTAAACGGCGTCAGCTTTCCATTCGAATCAAATATTCCGACTCTCCACGGCAAAAGCTCCGATGACTGCGCTCCAAAGTATTTCTTGGCCTGAGACAGCCCGACGCTATGGATCTGCGGCTGATTTGGAGGGAATACGAGCAAAACGAGCGGCGGAACTGCGGTGTCAGTCGAACCGGGCGAATGCAGATGTGCCATTCGGGGAACGCCATTCACGATCAACTTAAACTCCGACCCGCGAAGATCACCAGGCGTTACTCCGCTTTTATTAGTAATGCGGAGCGAGACAGTGGCCTTGCGCGCTACCGCAAAGCCATACCTACGCAGCAGATCCATCTCTTGAAATACAGAAGAATCTGCGGGGAGTAGCTGGTTGGAAGCAGACGCGGCGTCTGGAGACGGCCATATTCCCGGCCCGACTCGCGGAGATGAGGTCTGCGCTGTCCCAGGCAACGACAACAACACGCCCAACAAAAATGCTTCAACCGAAAGCTGCTCTCGATGTCGCATCGTCGTGTGAAAACCATCGACTCTTGTCGACCAGAAGTATATCCCGCACCCAGGTTACGAGATTTTGAATGTAGCCCGAATTAAAACAACCGGAACGTTACAAATGTTTCCAGATGTGATGAGATCAGTTTTGGATAGCTGCGAGGGACTTGTAACGCAGGTGTCCGGTCCAAAGTGTAACGGATGTTCCGGTACACTCACGCTAGGCCAAAGCTTTCGGAATGGCCTCTGCCCATCGCCCCTGGGCTTTCAAAATAAGCTCTACTACCTCGCGAGCCGAGCCCTCGCCACCCCGGCTGTTGGTCACGTAATGGCTGATCTCTTTTAACTCGGGAGCGGCGTTCGCTACCGCGACCGCCAGGCCAACTCGCTGCGCCACCGGCATGTCTGGCAGGTCGTCGCCCATGTAGGCTACTTCCTCTTCCCGCACGCCCGCCTTCTGCAGGCACTCTTCAAACGCGGCCATCTTGGTTGCCTGACCGAGATAGACAAACTCCACATTCAACTCCTGGGCGCGTTGCGAAACCGCAGGCGATTTTCTTCCCGTAATGAAGCCGGTGCGAATCCCCATCGTGTTCGCCAGTTTCAAACCCATGCCGTCTTGCGAGTTAAAAGCCTTCATCTCCGCCACCTTCCCACCCTCCGGTAAGGAGATCAGGTTGACGCTGCCATCGGTGATGGTACCGTCGACGTCCATGAGGAACAGCTTGATCCTGCGCGCGCGTTCAAGAATCTCGGGTGTAGTCGGAGACATGCAAATATCATACCGGCGCCGGGAACCGGAGCGCCCCACCACACGGCATGTAAGCTATAAGAACTCCGACCTATGGCAATTCACATTGCGCTGAATCACAAGACGCACTACCGCTACGACCGTCCAGTGATGCTCGGGCCGCAAACCATTCGTCTGCGTCCTGCTCCTCATTGCCGCACCCCGATCCTTTCCTACTCGCTGAAGGTGCTCCCCGCCAAGCACTTCATCAACTGGCAACAGGATCCCCAGGCGAACTACCTCGCCCGGCTGGTGTTCCCGGAACGCACGTCGGAGTTTCTGGTGGAAGTCGATCTGGTTGCCGAAATGGCAATCTTCAATCCCTTCGACTTCTTTCTCGAGCCCTACGCGGAGCAGATTCCATTTCCTTATGAGACGTCTCTCGCCCGCGAACTGCGGCCCTATCTGGAAGCCGAAGTGCCCGGTCCCAGACTGTCCGCGTTTCTGGCTGCGGTACCGCGAAACCCAACCCGCTCGCTGGATTTTCTAGTCAGCCTCAATCAACGCGTCCAGCGCGAGATCAGCTATGTCATCCGCCTGGAGCAAGGGGTGCAGAGTTGTGAGGACACGCTGGCCCTGGGCACCGGTTCGTGCCGCGACTCCGCCTGGCTGCTGGTGCAGATCCTGCGCAACCTGGGGTTGGCCGCCCGCTTCGTTTCCGGCTACCTGATCCAACTGACCGCCGACGTGAAACCTCTCGAAGGTCCAGCCGGCGCGTCCATGGATTTCACCGATCTCCACGCCTGGACCGAGGTCTATCTCCCCGGCGCCGGCTGGGTCGGTTTCGATCCCACCTCCGGCCTTCTTGCCGGCGAAGGCCATATTCCGCTCGCCTGCACGCCCGACGTGGGCAGCGCCGCCCCCATCTCCGGCCCGCTCGAATTCTGCCAGACCGATTTCAGCTACTCCATGACCGTGCAGCGGATTTACGAATCCCCGCGCGTCACCAGGCCCTACTCCGAAGAACAATGGGCACAGATCGAAGCCCTTGGCCACCAGGTGGATGTGGACCTGCAGGTGGGCGATGTACGCCTCACCATGGGCGGCGAACCAACCTTCATCTCGCTCGACGACCGCAACGGCAGCGAATGGTCAACCACCGCCATGAGCCCGGCCAAGCGTAAGCTCGCAGTCGAGCTGCTCTACCGCATGCGCGACCACTTCTCCGTGGGCGCGCTGCTCCATATCGGGCAGGGCAAATGGTACCCCGGGGAAGAGCTGCCGCGCTGGGCGCTGGGCTGCTACTGGCGCAAGGATGGCGTTCCCATTTGGGAGAACCAAAGCCTCTTTGCCGAAGACAGCAAAGACTACGGTTATGGTGCAGCGGAGGCCCGAAAATTCCTCGAAGCCCTCACCCGCCGGCTGCAGGTGAGCTCCGCTTTCACCATCACTGCCTACGAAGACATCTTCTTCCAGCTATGGAAAGAACGGCGGCTACCCGAAGTGGCCGACCCGCTCGATCCCAGGCTCAAAGATGCTTCAGAACGGGCCAAGCTGGCGCACATTTTCGAGCAGGGCGCAGAGCAGCCAATCGGCTTCGTGCTGCCGCTGCGCCGCGTCCCGACCCGGTCGGGCACGCCGCGATGGACCAGCCAGCCCTGGTTCGCGCTGAGCAAGCGCCTCTTCCTCAGCCCCGGCGATTCACCGATGGGCTATCGTCTGCCGCTGGAATCGCTGCCCTGGACCACTCCGGAAGACGTAACCTACGCCTTCGACACCGACCCTTTCCGTACCCGGGACAAATTGCCGCCGCGGCCGGCCCGTCACCTTACCTTGTTCTCCATGCCACCTGCGGCGGATGACCCACTGCCCGCGTCCGACAAGGCCAAGCCCAAAGACAACCAGCAACCGGTTACGCTGACCCGGCCCGCGCTCTGCGTGCAGGCCCGCCAGGGCAAACTCTTTATCTTTATGCCGCCGGTCGACTACCTCGCGGACTATCTCGACCTGGTGGCCGCGATTGAAGACACCGCTGCCCATCTCTCCATGCCGGTGGTGTTTGAAGGCTATACGCCGCCCAACGACGCCCGTATCGAGGTGTTCAAGGTCACGCCCGACCCCGGCGTGATCGAGGTCAACATCCAGCCCGCTGCCAGCTGGGACGCGATGGTGAACAACATAACCGCGGTCTATGACCTGGCGCGTGAGACCCGGCTCGGCACCGAGAAATTCCTGATCGACGGCCAGACCACGGGCACCGGGGGCGGCAACCACCTGGTGATCGGCGGCCCAACCGCGGACGACAGCCCCTTTCTGCGCCGGCCCGACCTGCTGCGCAGCATGGTCAATTACTGGAACAACCATCCCGCGCTTTCCTATCTGCTTTCCGGCTTGTTCATTGGACCCACCAGCCAGCATCCCCGGGTGGATGAGGGGCGGGTTGATTCGCTGTACGAGTTGGAAATCGCTTTTGACCAGATTCCTGAGCGAGGTTCGACTCCGGTCTCTTCCCGTCTGGCGGATCGCCTCTTCCGTCATTTGCTCACCGACGTCACGGGCAGCACCCACCGCGCCGAATTCTGTATCGATAAGCTCGATCCACCTGAGGGGGCAGGAACCCGCCTGGGCCTGCTCGAGCTGCGCGCCTTTGAAATGCCGCCGCACGCCCGCATGAGCCTCACCCAGCAGTTAATGGTGCGTGCGCTGATCGCGCACTTCTGGCGCAAGCCTTACCGGCAGAAATTGGTAGCCTGGGGAACCAGCCTGCACGACCGCTTCATGTTGCCCCACTTCGTGCAGCTTGACTGGGAGGATGTCGTGGCTGACCTGACCCGTGCGGGTTATGGCTTCCGCAGTGAGTGGTTCGCGGCCCACTTTGAATTTCGCTTTCCGCTGATCGGTTCGGTCACCGTGCGCGGCATTCAACTGGAACTGCGGCACGCGCTGGAGCCCTGGAACGTGCTGGGAGAAGAAGCCTCGAGCGGCGGCACTGCGCGCAGCGTGGACTCTTCGGTCGAGCGGTTACAAGTCAAGGTGACCGGCATGATCGCTCCCCGCTACGTGGTGCTGTGCAACGGCCGGCCCGTGCCGCTGCACCCAGCCGGCGAAGCAGGTGAGTTTGTTGCCGGCATTCGTTATCGCGCCTGGCAGCCGGCCTCCTGTCTGCATCCTGACATTCCTGTGCACAGCCCGCTGGTGTTTGACATTGTCGATACCTGGTCAGGCCATGCTATCGGTGGTTGCACGTATCATGTGGTGCATCCTGGCGGGCGCGCCAACGAGCAGTTCCCGGTCAACGCCTATGAAGCCGAAAGCCGGCGTCTGGCCCGGTTCAGCAGCCTGGGTCATACCCCGGGGCCGATCTCAGTTCCGAAGGAAGAGCGCAATGCTGAATTTCCGCTGACCCTGGATCTACGCCGGAAACCGTAGGCAGCTTTCCGGCGATTCCGAATGCGGACTTCATAGGCTGCGGAAAATTCACTTGTTGTTGTGGTGCCGCTGAGGCAAATGGCAGAGATCCTGGACGATCCGCTTCTGACCGCCGACTATCGCCAGGCTCCTGGCGTATACGACGAAATGTGCGCGGAACCTGGTGTCATGCGCTCCCACTGGGACCGCTACATGGCCTCGCTGTCATCGCTCGGCGGTAAGGAACTCGCCCACCGCTGGCAGATTGCCCGGCAACGCATCCGGGAAAATGGGGTTAGCTACAACGTCTACGGCGACCCGCTGGGAACCGATCGGCCCTGGAGCCTGGATGCCATTCCGCTGCTCATCCCCGCCGCGGAATGGAGCTACCTGGAAGCCGGTTTGATCCAGCGCGCCCGCCTGCTCAATACCATCCTCGCCGACCTGTACGGCCCACAAAAGCTGCTGCTCAACGGCGATCTCCCTGCCGCCCTGGTCTACGGCAACCCGGCTTTCTGGCGCGCCTGCCATGCCGTTCCCGTCCCCCACTCCACCTATCTGCACCTGCTGGCCGTCGATCTGGCGCGCTCCCCCGATGGGCAATGGTGGGTCATCTCTGACCGCACCCAAGCCCCCTCCGGCGCCGGCTACGCTCTCGAAAACCGCATCGTCATGGCGGAAACGTTCCCCGACCTCTTTCGCGAGGCGCAGGTGCACCGGCTGGCAGGGTTTTTCCGCGCCTTCCGCGAGAGCTTGCTGCGCCTCTCTCCTTCCGGGCGCAGCCAACCGCGGGTGGTGCTGCTCACCCCCGGGCCCCTGAACGAGACCTACTTCGAGCACTCCTACCTGGCCCGCTATCTTGGCTTCACCCTGGTGCAGGGGGGCGATCTCACGGTGCGCGAGAATCGCGTCTTTCTCAAATCCCTCGAAGGCCTGCGCCCGGTGGATGTGATTCTGCGGCGCATGGATGATGGCTTTGCCGATCCCCTCGAGTTGCGCTCCGATTCTTACCTCGGCGTTCCCGGCTTGGTGGAGGCGGTCCGCGCCGGCAACGTAGCGGTGGCTAACGCCCTGGGTAGCGGTTTGCTCGAGACCTCCGCCTTCATTCCCTTTCTTCCCGGCCTAAGCCGCAAGCTGCTGGGCGAGCGCCTGGCCTTGCCTTCGGTCGCAACCTGGTGGTGTGGCCAGCCTGCCGCCCTGAACTACGTCCGCAAGAACCTCGACTTCCTGATCATCAAGCCGGCTTATCCCGCCAAAGGCATGGAGCCGGTCTTCGGCGGCCGGCTAGCGCCCAACGAATATGCGCGGTTACTGGCGCAACTGGAAAGCCGGCCCAACGACTTTGTCGGCCAGGAGCTGCTCAATCTCTCCAGCGTCCCGGTATGGTCTGAGCAGGGCTTGCTGCCGCGCCGGGTCGTTTTGCGGGTCTACATGGCGGCCGTGGGCGACCGCTGGATTGTGATGCCCGGTGGATTGACCCGCGTTTCGCCTTCCGCCGACACGCCTGTCGTTTCCATGCAGCATGGTGGCGGCAGCAAAGACACCTGGGTTCTTTCTGGCCAGCCCGTCGACACGTTTACCCTGCGCCGTCCCCGCGATTTACCGGTGGAGTTGCACCGCGGCGTCAGCACCGATCTCCCCAGCCGCGCCGCCGAGCATCTCTTCTGGTTAGGCCGCTATGCGGAGCGCTGTGAGCACCTGGCGCGCGTGCTGCGCTGCCTCCTGGTGCGCATGACCGGTGAATCCTGGGCGCCTGAGACCGCCGGCTGGCGGTCCATGATGAAGCTCTATGAGTGTCTGGAGTCGCCCTACTCCCGCCTGGCCAAGGACGATCCGCAGGGGCATCTCGACCAGCAGGGAGACCTGGAGAAGGAGATACTGTCGCTCATCTTTGAAGAGCAGCGCAGCGACAGCCTCAACGCCAATCTTAGCCGGGCCACCCGGGCCGTTGCCCAGGTGCGCGATCGGCTTTCAAGCGATATGTTGCGCGTGGTGAGCCAGCTGGGCAGCCTGGCGCGCGCCTCCGACCGCGTCGCCTGGGGCTACGTTTCTGCCGCCGACGCCCTGGCGGTGTTGAACAGCTGTATCCTGACGCTGGCCGCGTTGCGCGGCATTGAAGCCGGCAACATCACCCGTGGCCCGGGCTGGCATTTTCTCAACATTGGCCGGCGGATTGAGCGTTCGTTCCAGTTGCTGGAATTGCTGCGCGCGATCGTCGTGCCCATCGACCCTGAGAACTGGCCTTCGCTCGAGATGCTGCTTGAGGTGGCTGATAGTTCGATCACCTACCGCTCGCGCTATTTCACGGTTTTGCAGGCCGCGCCCGTGGTCGATCTGCTGATGAATGACGAAGCCAATCCGCGCTCGCTCGCCTTCCAGCTCAAAGATCTGGCGGTGCACTGCGGGGCGCTTTCAAGCATGCCTTCCGGCACCGGCTGGCCGGTTTTGCAGCAGCGGCAGATGGAGGCGGCCGCCGCCCGGCTGCTGGACGCGGATGTCGAATTGTTGTGCGAGGCGCGTCTGGGCAGCAACCGCGCCCGCCTGGATGGCCTGCTGGAAGATCTGGGAGCGGCCCTGCCCGCGTTTTCGCAGGCGATTGCCGACACCTACTTCAGCCACGTGGAAATGGAGCGCGCCACGTGATTTACCGGGTGCGGCACCAGACCATTTATGACTACCTGGAACCGGTCTCGGTTTCTCATCACGCCGTCCGCCTGACCCCCCGCGATCTGCGCGGCCAGCGATGCCGCAGCAGCGAGTTAACGGTTTGGCCGGTTCCGCCCTTTCACGCCACCAGCCATACTGACTTCTTTGGCAACACCGTCACCTCGTTTACCCTGCCCGAGGCGCACAGCCGGATGAGCGTGGAGGCCATGAGCGAATTGGAAGTGCATGCCTTGCCCCACCCCGTTTTGTCCGACTCGCCCGCCTGGGAATCGGTGCGTGACTCGGTGGCCGGCGACCATTCTCCGGAAGGACTGGAGGCCTACCAGTTCGTCTTTGATTCTTTGCGGGTGTCGGCCAAGCCTCCGCTGGCGGATTACGCCCGCGCGTCGTTTCCTGCGCGGCGTCCTTTGCTCGAGGCGGTGCTTGACCTGACGGCACGCATCCACCAGGATTTTCGCTTTGACGCCAAGGCGACCGAAGTGACGACGCCCGTCGAGACCTTCTTTGAAAAGCGCCGCGGCGTCTGCCAGGATTTTTCTCATCTGCAAATCGCCTGCATGCGCTCGCTCGGGCTGCCGGCCCGTTATGTCAGCGGCTATCTGCGCACGCTACCTCCGCCCGGTCGCCCGCGCCTGGTAGGGGCAGACGCCTCCCATGCCTGGTGTTCCGCCTGGTGCGCGGGCTTTGGCTGGGTTGACTTCGACCCCACCAACAACTGCCTGCCTACCGACGGCCACATCACCCTGGCCTGGGGCAGGGATTACAGCGATGTCAGCCCCATCCGCGGAGTTCTGCTGGGCGGCGCCAAACACAGCCTGAAGGTCGGCGTAGACGTCATGCCGCTGGAGTGATTCACCCTGTCCCACCCACAAGGCTCTGTGGTGATTCACCCTTTCCCACTCATGAATCTCCGGGTGCCCATATCTCGCTCGTTTTTCGCGAGATGCGGGATACCACGGCGCCACCCCTCTAACTTCCTCTTGGGAAATACGGTCCAGGAGAAAGACCCGTGGAATCCCACATCTCGCGAAAAACGAGCGAGATATGGGGCACCCGGAGTCTTGTGAGTGGGACAGAGCGCCTCCGCCGTGCCAAACTTAAAGGTGCGCGTCTAAATCACGTGCCATCGGAGAAACCGAACGTGAAGTTAAAAGCCCTGCTCGTCTTATTTGCCGCTTCCACCATGACTGCTTACGCTGCGGACCCCAGTTCTGTGACCCGCGCCACCCTGTCCAACGGCCTGCAGGTGGTAATCGTGCGCAACGCGCTCGCTCCCGTAGTCACGGTTGAGCTGAATTTCAAGGTCGGCGGCGACGAGACCCCGCCCGGCTTCCCCGGCTCGGCGCACGCGGAAGAGCACATGGCCTTTCGTGGCTGCACCGGCATGACGGCCGATCAGACAGCCGCCATCTATGCCCAGTTGGGCGGCCGCGACAACGCCGATACCCAGCAAAACATTACCCAATACTTCACCACCGTGCCGGCCGCCGACCTCGACGTGGCCCTGCAAGCCCAGGCGTCCTGCCTGCGCGGCGTGGACGACTCTGAAGCCGAGTGGGCCCACGAACGCGGCGCCATCGAGCAGGAAGTGTCGCGCGATCTCTCCAACCCTACTTACAAATTCATCGATCGCCTGAACGCCGACATGTTTGCCGGCACCCCCTACGCGCATGACCCGCTGGGCACCAGGGCCTCGTTTGACGCCACTACCGGCGCTGCGCTGCATGATTTTTATGCCAAGTGGTACACCCCGGGCAACGCCATCCTCGTAGTCGTAGGCGATGTGGAACCGGCCGCCACCATGGCCAAAATCAAGCAGTTGTACGGCGACATAGCCAACCACCCAATCCCAGAGCACCCTGCCGTCAATCTTTCCCCGGTCAAGCCGGAGACCTTTACCCTCGATAGCAACCTGCCCTACGTGATCGGCTTTATTGCCTACCGCATGCCGGGCACCGACTCGAAGGATTATGCCGCCGCACAGATTCTTGGCGATGTTCTGGGCAGCCAACGCGGTGACCTGTACGCACTGGTGCCAGCGGGGAAAGCCCTCTATGCCGGCTTCGGCATTGCCGAGACCTATCCCAAGGCCAGCGTAGGTTATGGCGAGATCGCTCTGCCTGCCGGCGCCGACTCCACCGGCCCAATTGCCGAGATGCGGCAGATCATCGAGAACTATGCCCAGAAGGGGCTGCCGCAAGACCTGTTCGACGCCGCCAAGCGCAGCGAGATCGCCTCCGCCGAATTTCAGCGCAACTCCATCCCAGGGCTGGCGTCCGTATGGTCCGAAGCGCTTACCGCAGAAGGCCGCAACTCGCCCGACGACGATATCCAGGCCATCAAGGGAGTGACCCTGGCCGATGTGAACCGGGTGGCGAAACAATACCTGGTCAGCGCCAACTCCATCACCGCGACGCTGAAGCCTTCGCCCTCCGGCGAGGCAGTCGCCTCCAAGGGATTTGGGGGTGGGGAGAAGATGACCTCCGCGCCCACCAAGCCGGTGGTGCTGCCCCCTTGGGCGGCGGCCTCCCTCTCCCAGCTCAAAGTGCCCACGGATTACATCGTCGCCTCCGACACCACGCTGCCCAATGGCCTGCGCCTGATCGTCAAGTCTGATCCCACCAGCCCGACCGTGACTGTCGTGGGCGCAGTCGAGAACAACGCCGATCTGCAGACACCGAAGGGGCAGGAGGGGGTTTCCGACATCCTCGACGGGCTCTATTCCTACGGTACCCAGACGCTTGACCGGTTGGCTTTTCAAAAGGCGCTGGACGACATAGCCGCCAACGAGAGCGCCGGCTTTGACTTTTCTGTGCAGGTGTTGAAGGAACACTTCTCCCGCGGCGTGGAGTTGCTGGCTGATAACGAACTACACCCCGCGCTGCCCGCAGAAGCGTTCACTGTGGTCAAGGATCAGACGTCCCAGTTTGTGGCCGGCAATTTGAAGAGCCCCGGCTATCGCACTTCGCGCGCCCTTGACCTGAGATTGCTCCCCGCCGGCGATCCAACCCTGCGTGAGGTAACACCGGCCACGCTGGCCCCCATCACGCTGGCCGATGTGAAGCAATATCATGCCGCCACCATGCGTCCCGACCTCACCACCATCGTCGTCATCGGCGATGTATCGCCCGACGAAGCGAAAGCAGTCGTCAGCAAATGGTTTGGCGGCTGGAAAGCCGATGGCCCCAAGCCCAACACCACTTTACCCGCGATCCCGGTGAACAAAGCATCCGCCGCCAACGTCCCTGACCCGCAGGCGGTGCAGGATTCCGTCACCCTGGCCCAGCAGCTGGCCCTGAACCGGTTCGATCCGGACTATTACCCGCTGCAGTTGGGCAATCACGTGCTCGGGGGCGGGTTCTACGCCACCCGGCTTTACCACGATCTCCGCCAGGTGGCGGGGTACGTCTACAACGTAGACGTCAGCATGCAGGCGTCGAAGACGCGCGCCAGCTACGCGGTGACCTATGGCTGCGATCCGGATAAGGTCTCGAAGGCCAGGGCGCTGATTCAGCGTGACCTGGCGCAGATGCGCACAGAAGATGTAACCCCCGATGAGCTGCATCTGGCCAAGGCGCTGCTCCTGCGGGCGATTCCTCTGGGCGAGTCGAGCGAAGAGGCCGTGGCCCAGGGGCTGCTGCGCCGGGCGGTGATCGGCCTGCCGCTCGATGAACCGATTCTGGCGGCAAAAAAGTACTACGAGCTGACCGCCGATCAGGTCAAGGCGGCGTTTGCCCGGCAGGTGCGGCTGGATGACTTCGTCCAGGTGGTCAGGGGGCCGGCGCCTCAGTAACCGGGTATAGGAGGGGCCTGCTGGTAGACTGGTAGAGGGCATTGCCCGGTTGTCCTGCCTGTTTGTTCCAGCCAGCTTGTCAACGCAAGGCTAGCCAATTTCAACCAACCTCTTTCCGCGACCCGGAAGAATAGGAATTCTCCGCCTGTGAGCACGCCCATTCGCAATATCGCCATCATCGCCCACGTCGACCATGGCAAGACCACCCTCGTGGACGCAATGCTGCGCCAGGCCGGTACTTTCCGCGCCAATGAAGCGCTGACCGAACGCGTGATGGACTCGAACGAACTCGAGAAAGAGCGCGGCATCACCATTCTGGCCAAGAACACCGCCATCCAGTTCCATGACACCAAGATCAACATTGTCGATACCCCGGGCCACGCCGACTTCGGTGGCGAGGTCGAGCGCGCGCTCAAGATGGTCGACGGCGTCATGCTCCTGGTGGATGCTTCTGAGGGCCCGCTGCCGCAAACCCGCTATGTGCTCTCCAAGGCCTTGGAAGCCAAGCTGCTGCCCATCCTGGTCATCAACAAGATCGATCGTCCCGACGCCCGCGCCAAAGAAGTGCTCGACGAGGTCTACGACCTGTTCATCGATCTCGATGCGGCCGAAGACCAGCTGGACTTTCCCGTTCTCTATACCAACGCCAAGGTGGGCACCGCCAGCACCTCGCTCGACCAGCCCGGAGAGAACCTGCAACCGCTGTTTGAGGCCATCTTGTCGACCATTCCGCCGGCCAAGGGCGACCCCGATGGCCCGCTGCAGATCCTGGTCACCAACCTTGACTACTCCGACTACCTGGGCCGTCTGGCAATCGCGCGCGTGTTCAACGGCACCCTGAAGAACGGGGAAGAAGTGAACATCTCCCGCCGCGACGGGTCCTTGTTTAAGACCAAGATCACCAAGCTTTTCACCTTCAATGGATTGAAGCGCACCGACACGGAGGTGACGCAGGTGGGCGACATCGTCGCCATTGCGGGTGTCGCCGGCATCACCATCGGCGAGACCATCACCGGCCTTGAAAACCCCTCGCCGCTGCCGCTGATTGTGATCGACGAGCCGACCATCGCCATGCAGTTCTCGGTGAACAACTCGCCCATGGCGGGCCGGGAAGGGCAGTTTGTCACCTCGCGGAATCTGCGCGAGCGGCTGGATAAGGAGCTGCTCACCAACGTCTCCATTCGCGTGGAGGAAACGGGCAGTCCTGACAGCTTCAAGGTGCTCGGCCGTGGAGAACTGCAGCTGGCGATCCTGATCGAGATGATGCGCCGCGAAGGCTTTGAGCTGATGGTGGGGCGGCCTGAGATTGTTACCAAGACGGTGGACGGCAAGGTGATGGAGCCGGTCGAGCACCTCACCATCGACGTTCCCGATGCGTTTGTTGGCACGGTGATTGAGCGCCTGGGGCCGAGACGTGGGGAAATGCTGAAGATGCACAACCACGGTTACGGACGCGTGCGTCTGGAGTTCCGTGTTCCCAGCCGCGGCCTGATTGGCTTGCGCAGCGAGCTGCTCACCGAGACCCGCGGCACCATTGTGATGAATGCGCTCTTTGACGGTTACATGCCGTACCAGGGAGAGATTCCGCAGCGGCCCAGTGGCGCGCTGATCTCCGACCGCAATGGGGCGACGACGGCCTATGCCCTCAACGGCCTGCAGGATCGTGGTGTGTTGTTCCTGACTGCCGGTGTGGAAGTATACGAGGGCATGGTCGTTGGCGAGCACTCGCGCGACAACGACCTGGACGTGAATGTGGTGCGCGAGAAGAAGCTCACCAACATGCGTGCTTCGAGCGCCGACGATGCCATTCGCCTGGTGCCCTTCAAACCGATGAACCTGGAGCAGGCAATTGAGTTCATCGCTGAGGATGAACTGGTCGAAGTTACGCCCAAGTCGCTGCGCTTACGGAAGAAGATTCTGCAAGCCAATCGCCGCCCCAAGCGCAACAACGGCTCCGGAAACTAGGGTGCTCCTCGGACTCTTCACCAAAGCCGTCGTCTACAGCTTTTCGGCGATCGACTTGGCCTGCGTGAAGAGCAAGAGATAGTCAGGGCCGCCGGCCTTGGAGTCGGTTCCGGACATGTTGAAGCCGCCGAAGGGATGCGCCCCCACCATGGCTCCGGTGCACTTGCGGTTCAGGTAGAGATTACCCACGTGGAACCTCCTTCGCGCATGCTCCAGCTTCTCGCGTGAGCTCGAATACAACGCGCCGGTCAGCCCGTACTCTGTGTTATTAGCAATCTCCAGCGCGTGGTCGAAGTCACGGGCGCGGAGCACGGCCAGCACCGGTCCAAATATCTCCTCCTGTGCGATGCGCGCCGTCGGCGCCACATCCGCAATTACGGTCGGCTCCAGATAGTACCCGCCCTCCGGGGTAGTAACTGCATTGCCGCCTGCCAGAAGCCGCCCTTCCCCCTTACCGATCTCGATGTAAGCGAGAATCTTGTCCATGGCTGCGCGGTTGACCACCGGTCCCATGTTGGCGTTCCCGGCCGGATCACCGACCCGCAAAGCCTGTACGCGCTCCTGCACGCGCTCCAGAAAAACATCGTAGACCGCGTCTTCGACGATGGCGCGCGAACAGGCGGAACACTTCTGCCCGCTAAAACCAAAGGCCGCTGCGACGACACCGTCAACGGCCGCATCCAGATCGCAATCTGTGCTCACGATGATCGAATCCTTGCCGCCCATTTCGAGAATGGTGCGCTTGATCCAGATTTGTCCGGGCGGGGTTTGCGCCGCGCGGGCATTTATCTCGAGGCCAACCTTCTTCGAGCCGGTAAACGCAATCAGGCGCGTCTTTGGATGTTCCACCAGCGCATTGCCGAAAAGCCCACCAGTGCCGGTGCAGAAATTGACCACGCCGGGCGGCATCCCAGCCTCTTCGAGCACATCGAGAAAACGCGCGGCAATCGTAGGCGCCTCGCTGGAGGGTTTCAGGATCACGGTATTGCCGGTCACGATGGCGGCGGCCGTCATCCCAGCCATGATGGCAAACGGAAAATTCCACGGCGGAATCACCGCGCACACACCCATCGGAAGATACAGCAGCTGATTACGCTCGCCCGGCAACTGGATGGGCGTGGTAGCGCCGGCCAGGCGCAAGGCTTCCCGGGCGTAGAACTCGAGGAAGTCGATGGTCTCAGCGACGTCAGCGTCCGCCTCAACCCAGTTCTTGCCGACCTCGTAGGTCAGCCAGGCGCAGAACTCAAATTTGCGCTTGCGGATCAATTCCGCTGTTTGCAGCAACAGCGCCGCACGTTCTTCCACCGCGACAAACTGCCAGGTCGCGAACGCCTCAAGCGCTGCCTTCATCGCGCGCTCGGCATGTTCGAGCCCAGCTTCCTGATGCACGCCGACCACCTGGGCGGGCTTAGCCGGGTTCAATGACTCGATTTTTTCCGCAGTACGGGAACGCTGCCCGCCGATGATGAGCTCATACTCGTGGCCCAGCAGGTCGCCCACGTGGGTCAGCGCTGCCTGCATGGCGTGTATGTTTTCAGCGTTGCGAAAGTCGACAAAGGGTTCGTTGCGGAACAAGCCCTGCGGCGCGATTGGCTGAATGACGGTGCTGATCTGTGCGGTTGGCATAAGAACTAGATTTTACCCCCCAGCTAATTTGGCAAAAAGCGCGCACTAAGCGCACTAAGTCCCCCTTAAAAAGTGCGGAAGCGGGGGGCAACCAGGTAATTGGATGCGATTGCGAGCGATTTGTCGCGCCACCACTTACCGCGAAGCGGTGAGCCGCTCCGTTTGTGCCGACAGCTTCGCGGTACGTTCCAGCTTGTCCCAATTGAAGGGCCGTCCGTCGATCGCCCGCTTCACCGTCTTGAACAGCACCAGCGAAAACAACTGGCGATACGCAAAGCGCTGCAGCCAGATGTGGAACAGCAGCCAGCCATCGCCCTTGTTAGCAGCATGCTTGCGCTCCAGGCTAAACGCCAGGGCCGATGTAATGAAGTCGATGATGAGAAACGCCAGGAAGAAAGTCAGCAACTTCTCAAAGTTCGCAGCATTCGCCGCCTCCGGATGGAAGTGACGGTCGAGCAGATAGTGCACCACGCCCGCGACAAACATCAGGTCGATAAAGGGTGAAACCAGCGGCAACAAAATCTGGAAGACCAGGATATTCGGCAACGCAAACAATCCCATCGCCCGGTTTTTCAGGAAGGCGCGCTGATGCTTGTAAATCGCCTGCAGAGTACCAAAGGACCACCGGAAGCGCTGCCGCATGAGGCCGCGCGCGGTGGCCGGGGCTTCGGTGAAAGCCAGGGCACGATCTTCATAAATGACCTTATACCCCTGCTCCAGCAGGTTCATGGTCAGGTCGGCATCTTCGGCGACGGTATTCACGGGGTAGCCGCCACCGTGGCGCACCGCGTCTGTGCGCCAGGCCCCGATCGCGCCCGGCACCACGGTGACGATGTTGAACAAATCCAGGGCCCGGCGCTCAAAGTTCTGGCTGGTTATGTATTCGAGCGCCTGCCAGCGGGTCCAGAGATTGACGCGATTGCCCACCTTGGCGTTGCCGGCAACCGCGCCAATGCGTGGGTCGGCAAAGTGGCACACCAGCTTCGACACCGCATCGGCCGCGATCACGGTATCGGCGTCGATGCCCACATAGAACTCTTCCTCCAGCTCGGCAACGGCAAAGTTGAGCGCTTCCGCCTTGCCCCCGTTCGCCGTGCGCAAAACCGTGACCATGCCTGCCTTGATCTCCTCCGTGTAAGCTTCCCGCGCCACTTCTGACGTGCGATCGCTGGAACCATCGTCGATCACGATGATGCGCAGGTGGGGATAGTCAGAGTTAAGCACCGAGCGAATGGTGCGCACGATCACTTTTTCTTCGTTGAAGGCCGGGATCAGTACGGCGACGCGGGGCAGGAAGCCGCCCGCAACCTCAGGAATGTGGCGTTTCCGCAGCCGGTCGATCAGGGCAAAAATACCGACCAGGATGAGACGGGCGCTCATCAGGATGTCACCCAGGAAAAAGAGCGACACCACGAAGTGGTTAAAAAAGGCCCAGGCAAAGAAAGCCACTGAGTCGACCCTGGCCTGCCATTGTTCTTTTCTGTTCAGGGCGGGCATGACTTCCGCTCGTGTCTTGCCCATCAGATCAGATACCTGCTCGAAGGTGTAGCCGTGCGCGCGCAACCCATCAATCAGGACCGGCAGGGTAGCCACGGTCACGCTGCGGTTGCCGCCGCCATCGTGCATCAGGATGATGCTGCCGCGGAACTGCGGCTTGGTCTTCATCAGCTGCAACTGTCCCAGCACATCGTCGAGAATGCCCTGCGGGGTCTTGCGCTGGCGCTCATCCCAGTCGCCGGTATCGATCTTGTTGCCGATGATGGTGTAACCCAATTTCTGGATCATGAGGGCGGGCGCCGCCTGGTCGTTGGTTTCCGGCTCCTGATCGATCGAGTAGGGCGGCCGGAAGAACAGTGGCTTGACCCCCAGCTTGCTGCTGAACAACCGCTCGGTGAGGTTGAGTTGCAGCTGCAGTTGGCCGGTCGAGATCTCGCTGATGTCGGGGTGGCTCCAGGTGTGGTTGCCGATTTCGTGGCCCTCGGCCAGCACCCGCTTCATCAGGCTCACATTGTCCTGGGCCTCTTCTCCAATCATGAGAAAGGTGGCCTTCACCTTCTTCTGCTTGAGAATGTCCAGCACCTTTGGCGTCCACACTGGGTCGGGGCCGTCGTCGAAGCTGAGGGCGACCGTGTTTGGTTTGTAACCGTAGAACTCAATGGAGTACGGCGAGGGATAGGTCAGCATGTGCTCATCGGTCACGGTCCAGTTGTAGGAGTCCATGTCGATGGTGCGTGAGCCCTTATGCGGCTCCCCGTTAATGTGCAGGATGTCGCCTTCGCCGTCGGTGACCACATCGTCGCCGGGGGGGACCTGTTTGAGCGACTGCGGCGCAGCCGGGTTGTTAGGGTGGTCCCAGATCGACCAGAGCGAAGGATCTTCTTTGCCCAGGCGCCACAGGGCGAAGGTCTGCAGCCCCATTTGCCGTGCAGCGCGCAGCTCATTCAGGGCCGTGACCGCGTCCAGCATCCACACTTCGTGGCGCACATGGTTGTCTTCGTCGTCGTAGGTGAAATGCGGGTTCAGCTCGTCGCCGGCCAGGCGCAGGTCAGCATTCGCATCGGACGCCACCTGCCAGCCGTCCTGCACCGAGACGTCTTCCGTGTTCAACACCTTGGGCACGCCGTGCTTTTTGGTGGGCAGCGACATGGTCCAGTTGTAGCCATAGTTGCCGATGGCGCAGATCACTTTTTCCTTGGGAACCGCCTTGAGCACGCGCCGCAGGTTGTTTTCAAACCAGTCCTGGGCGGCAATGGGCCCGGGCCCGCTGGTCTCCTCATGCTGGTCATAGTTCATGAGCAGGATGCCGTCCGTTTGCTGGGCCAGCAGGGCGAACTCGCTGTCGTCTGCGCCCACGCCCTCATTGACGAAGAGGCGCAGATTTTTGGGGTGCATCTGGCTGTAAAGCTCACCGATAAGGGCGTGATACCCGGGCAGGGCATCGTCGGGCAAATTCTCCAGGTCGAGGCTGATGCCGTGGTACGCCGGGTAAGCGGCCAGGAAGGTTAATAGTTGGTGCTCCAGGTTGGCCCGCGCGTTGGGATCCTTCAACATCGTCACCACGTTCTGATCCCAGTCCTGGGTGATCACGTTGTAGTTCTTCACCTGGGGATAGATTTCCGTATCCTCATGGTTGGCTGCGATCAGGTCATGCACCTTATTCAGCGGATCGACCCCGTGGACGCCGTGTGCGTCCACGACATCGAACGTGCGCACGGGCGCTTCCGCGGTGAAGGCGCCTTGCAGCGTGCCATCGGCTGAGGTTGCGTAAAGCCACTCAGGAAAAAGTATGTCGATCTGGTGAATATGGTTCTTCAACGAGGCGTAGCTGCCCGGGTCGTCATCGACGTAGTACCCGGCGCGCAGACCTTCGCCCGAATTGAAGGGAATTTCTGAAGGCTTGCGGCTGGTCTTGCGCCGGGCAGGCTTGGGATAGCCATTCTTGATAGCCGTAACCTGTTGCTGGATAGCGCGGTAGTTGCGCTTGGGTGTAGGCAGCAGCAGCTCGGGAAGATGCTGCGTTTTGACCACGTTGAGGAAAAACAGCACCAGGATAATGGTGGAGAACACCGCTACCGCGTCAAGAATGCGGCGGAGGCGCTTCCAGCGCTTCCTTTGCGGGTCGAAAAAGATCTGGCGATTCATCCTATGAAAGCTTACAGGAACCATGTTTAAGAGGTTGTCGCCGAAGAGTTTGGCCGGCCCGCCAAGCCCCAAAAGGTCAAATCCTATCGAACCTTACAAAACTCGAAAAACCGCCAACCCTCCTTGTCCAGGCTGCAGGATCGGGGTAGCGGGATCACAGGTGGCGGACCCCCCTGATTTGTATCGGGGCACCTCTTGGAGAGCTGCAGAAAACCTTCTTCGGAAGGGCACGGGTTCAGCCGTGTCGCCCTGAGGCCTGCGGCTCACCTAAAGTGATGAAAACCACTCGAATTCATCCACGCTGATTCTAAGGGATTTAGATGTAAGCTCGCCGCAGCGAGGCAGTCGCCCCTTGCGAAAGAGGTGTTTGGGACCGCTGCCTCGTGCCCTTCCGAGGCAGGTTCTCCGCAGCTTTTCAAGTCGTGCCTTGATACAAAACACCCGGGCGGCGATGATCAAACCTTGCCAAGCGACTGATTTGGACAAGACTGCGCCTTGCCCACCCGAAGAGCGTTTTTGCGAGGAGAGCGACGATGGATTACCAACGGATGCCGATCGAAGTAGAGTCGCCCGAAGAACTGGGCTACGCGACGATTCAATACAACCTTGCCGAGAGCTCAGTGACCGATATGCGCCTGGCGGACCTCGGGGTAGCGTTAGGGGACCTGTTGCTCGGCTACGCCAGCCATCGCGGCAATCCCGCACTGCGCGCGTTGATTGCCGGCGATTACCGGGTGGCCGCGGAAGATGTGCTCATTGCTCCCGGAGCAGCCGCAGCCCTGTTCATCGTCAACACCGCGCTCCTCGATGCCAGTACGGAGCTGCTGGTGGTGCGGCCCAACTATGCAACCAACCTTGAGGTGCCGCGCACACTGCGGAGCGGGATGCACATTCTCGATCTGCGCTTCGAAAATGGGTACCGGCTTGACCAGGAGGAGATGGCTGCGCGCATCACGCCGGGAACCAGGCTGATCAGCATTACTTATCCGCATAATCCGACTGGGGTGGTAACCAGCGAAAGTGAACTGCGCGCACTAATCGCGCTTGCGGAGCAGCACAATTGCTACCTCCTGGTCGATGAGACCTACCGCGATCTGCACCGTGGGGCGGCTCCGCCGCTCGCGGCTTCGCTCAGCGCACGGGCCATTTCGGTGTCTTCGGTCTCCAAAGCTTATGGGCTTCCCGGCATTCGAATTGGATGGATCGTGAGCCAGGACGAGAACCTGCAAAGGAGATTCCTGGCCGCGAAAGAACAGATCGTGCTTTGCGGATCGGTAGTTGACGAAGAGATTGCGCTGCAGGCATTACGCAATCGCGCGGCTCTGCTGTCAAAAATTCGCGCGCAGAATGAAATAAATTTTGCCATGGTTGCCGAGTGGATGAAGAAGCAGGAGGACCTGGAATGGGTTGCGCCGAGCGGCGGGGTGGTCTGCTTTCCCAGAGTGCGAGCGGATGCGAACGTCCACATGCGGAATTTTTATCGCATGCTCATGGAGGAATACTCGACCTGCGTGGGGCCGGGACATTGGTTTGAACAGAGTGCTCGTCACTTCCGGCTGGGGTTCGGGTGGGAGCCGCAAGCGAAGCTGTGGCAGGGGCTGGAGAATATTTCGTTGGCACTGGGAAAGGCAAAGATGTGAAATTTTAGCCGTCACACAGAAAATTGTTTATCCCTCTTGCTCTGCCACTCACCACCAATCTCCGGGTGCGCCATCCTTTGCGCTTTTTGCAAAGGATGGCGCACCCGGAGATCGGTGGTCGCGCGAGAGACAACACGCTAGGCCATCCAGGTTTGTTTTCTTACCGTGAACCGATCGATCAGGTCATGGCGAATGTTATAGCCAAGGCCCGGGGCAGT
The DNA here is from genome assembly GCA_963834445.1 of uncultured Acidobacteriaceae bacterium. GTDB lineage: Bacteria > Acidobacteriota > Terriglobia > Terriglobales > Acidobacteriaceae > PALSA-350. Next base: position 878,623 of record CAWIBU010000003.1, on the reverse strand, counting down.
GGGAACGGCAATGGTTCCCTGGGCACTCACCGTAACGGCAGGATCGATAATGTCCTGCTCCCAGTAGCGCTCGCTGGCCGACACGTCTCCCGGCAGACTGAAGCCGGGCAGAGCGGAGAGAGCGATGTTGTGCGCGCGCCCGATGCCTGACTCGAGCATGCCCCCGCACCAGACCGGTACTGCGTGGAGATGGCAAAGATCGTGTACCTGCCTGGCGCCGGTAAATCCAGCAACCCGGCCGAGCTTGATGTTGATGATGCGACAGGCGCCCAGCGCCAACGCGGCTTCTGCGTGATGCACGTTATGAATACATTCGTCGAGACAAATGGCCGTGGCCAGCTGTTTCTGCAAAAGAGAATGCTCATAGATGTCATCCCAGGCAAGAGGCTGTTCGATCATCATGAGCTCAAAGGCGTCAAACTTCTTGAGATGCCCGGCATCGGGCAGCGAGTAAGCGGAGTTGGCGTCAACCATCAGGCGGATCGCCCCGAACTGCCGCCGCACCGCTTCGATCTGCTCCAGATCTGCCCCCGGCTTGATCTTGAGCTTGATGCGCTGATACCCCGCCGCCAGTTCCTGTGCGACCTGGGCGAGCAGCGCAGAGAGATCTTGGTGAATGCCGATGGAAACGCCGCAATCAATCTGGGTTCGGGTGCCCCCGATCAGTTGCGCAAGCGAGATGTTCTGCAACCTGGCTTCGAGATCCCAAAAGGCACATTCCACGCCGCCGCGCGCCATCTCATGGCCGCGAATACGCTGCAGCAAAGTAGCAATCCCGGAGGCATGCTCGATGCTCTTGCCGAGAATGGCGGGCGCCACGAAATCACCAACCACCGCCCAGGAGCTGTCGGTAAATTCCGAATTGTAGAAGGGGCCCTCTTCGGTGGTGATCTCCCCCCAGCCGGTGATGCCTTCGGCAAACGCTTCCACCAGCAGGATCCTGCGGTCCCAGGTCATTTCCGTGCTGGTGGTAAACGGATGCTTCAGGCGCATGGATAGTTCGCGCAACACAATGCCATCAATTTTCAAGCGGTCTCCCGGAGCCGGGCGCGCTGTTGTTTCGTTGGCCCTGCGTCTCGTAATTTATGAAAGCATAGATTCATTCCTGCGCTCACCCTCTACTACGGAGACATTGATGAAATATGCTCGCCTCGTGGGTTGCTTTGTGGTTGCACTTTGCTTGATGAAGGATCAGCGCGCATTAAGCCAGGCTGCTGCTGCTCATGAAAGCTCGTCCGGAAACCAGATCGATGCCGTCTTCGGCAAGTATGTCTCGCCCAGTACACCGGGATGCGCGGTCAATGTGATTCAGAACGGAAAAGTGCTTTATCAAAAAGCATACGGCATGGCCAACCTTGAGTGGGGGCTGCCGAACATGCCGGATACTGTGTTCGATATCGGTTCGGTGTCGAAGCAGTTCACCGCCTTCAGTATCCTGCTGCTGGTTAAGGACGGCCGCATCTCACTGGATGACGATATTCGGAAGTACCTGCCGGAGATTCCCGACTATGGCTCCGTCATCCGTATTCGCAACCTGCTCAACCATACCAGCGGCCTGCGCAACTACACCGATCTTTTCGATCTGGCCGGGGTGCCGGAGATCGATCTCACCAACGATCAGGACGCGCTTGATCTGATGACCTGGCAAAGCAAGCTTAACTTTCGCCCCGGCGATGAGTTTCTCTACAGCGATACCAACTACTTTTTCGCATCGTTGATCGTGAAGCGGGTCACGGGCGAGTCTCTGCGGGCATTTGCCAGGCAGCGCATTTTCGATCCTCTGGGTATGGCCAGCACTCACTTTCACGATGATCACACCATGATCGTGCATCATCGGGCGACCGGCTACAAGCCCGTGGGAAAAGGTGTCTATGCCATCGATATGTCTAACTTCGAGGAGCTTGGCGACGGCTCGGTCATGACCACCGTCGAAGACCTGCAGAAGTGGGATGACAATTTCTATACCGGCAAAGTAGGGGGTATGGAGGTGATCCGGCAGATGCAGGAACCAGGCAGGCTGAACAACGGCACTTACAACCTCTATGCCAAAGGGCTGGTGGTCGACCACTATCGCGGAGGGCTGCGCGTGCAGCATGCCGGTGAGTGGGTTGGTTACCGGGCAGGGTTAACCCGCTTCCCGGAGTTGAAGACCTCGTTCATTACCCTGTGCAACACCATCGGCGAGGTGTTCCCGACCAACCTGAATCAATCGCTCGCCGACATTGTTTTGCGCGACGCGTTCACCGCCCCTGGGAAAGCGCCGCAGGCAGCCGGCGACTGCACAGAATGCAAGGCCGCGGACTACCAGGGAACCTATTGGAACAGTCATGATGGCCTGTTTCGCCATTTTGTGGCCGAGCACGGCCGCCTGTATCGTGAAGACCAGGGCGATCTGTTCCCGCTTGGTTCCGATGGCCCGGGCAAATTCAGGGATGCCGATTCCGGCACCAGGTTCGAGTTTGACGAGAGCGGCCATATGCAACCAGCCCAGGTGCAGGAGCGGCAGGATGAAGGAGAGCACTTCACTTTAGTTAAAGTTTCTCCCATGCCTGGCGATCAAAAGCTCGCAGAGTATGAAGGGGATTACTGGAGTGAAGACCTGCACGCCAAGTGGACGCTTGTTTTGCGCAAGGGCACGCTTTGGCGCACGCAGTATCTTTACCCGGACCAGGCACTTCGTCCGGTTTTCGCGGATGCCTTTTCCGGAGATTTAAGTGAAGATACTTACCTCATCCACTTCAACCGCGATCCGTCGGGCCATATCGCAGGGTTTGCTGTTTCCACCGATATGATCCGGCCCAATCTCATCTTCGTTAAGCGGGCGAAGCCAGTTGTCCTCACTCAAACAGGGCCAAGTTGAAAGACGCCATTCCCGTCGGCATCGGTCGCAAAGCCGATCACCGCGAGCCCGCGCTGAAAGGCGCTTTGAAAGCGCTCCCTGATAGCCGTCTGGGCATCGAGCGCACGCGAGCGCGTAGTCACATCTGCCTTCCAGGTGGAGATCAGCAAAGGCACATGGATGGTCTCTTCAGGTTGCACGGCAAGCGCTTCTCCGCGCAAAGCGCGGACGACGCGATCGGAGGCAAGCCACCATTCCGCAATCAGCCGGTCGGTAGGTAAGCCCCCATGCAGAGGAGAAGTGGACTCTCCGTAGTAGTTCGGCTTATATCGTCTGACCACGGCGCCAAGGCGGCTTATGTTGAGGAAGGAGTTTTTGATCTCGAGTGGATCGAAGGTCCACTCGATGCGCTGGATGCCCCGGCGCAAGGCATCGTCGCGTTGCGCCAGTTTGAGTGCGCGGCCGATGCCCAGGTTGCGGCAGGAAGCATCGACGGCCAGCAGATGAGAATAGAGAGAGATTTCTGCGTTGCTGACTGAGATATAGGCGAGAGCAGCTCCTACCAATTGTTCGCCAGTGGGCGTAGCTTGCCACGCACCGAGCACCTGTCCTCCGGTCGAGTGAGCGATGAGGAAGCCGCTGCGCGTGATGAGATCTCGATCTTCTTCGCCCCAGGTCTTAACCTGCAGTTGAATGCAGGCGTCGAACTCATCCAGACGTTCGCAGGGACGAATGATCAAACCGCGTGATTCTTCCATGAGTATTGACCGCGGTCTTGGTTTTGTATCAGGACATGATTTTACAGGCTGCCGAAAAACTCTGTTTTGTATCAGGGCACGACCTCACTCGGGCCGTTCTGCGTTTGGCTTTGAACCAGGGCACGACCTCACTCGGGCCGTTCTGTGTTTGGCTTTGAACCAGGGTACGACCTCACTCGGGCCGTTCTGTGTTTGGCTTTGAACCAGGGTACGACCTCACTCGGGCCGTTCTGTGTTTGGCTTTGAACCAGGGCACGACCTCACTCGGGCCGTTCTGTGTTTGGCTTTGAACCAGGGCACGACCTCACTCGGGCCGTTCTGTGTTTGGCTTTGAACCAGGGCACGACCTCACTCGGGCCGTTCTGTGTTTGGCTTTGAACCAGGGCACGACCTCACTCGGGCCGTTCTGTGTTTGGCTTTGAACCAGGGCACGACCTCACTCGGGCCGTTCTGTGTTTGGCTTTGAACCAGGGCACGACCTCACTCGGGCCGTTCTGTGTTTGGCTTTGAACCAGGGTACGACCTCACTCGGGCCGTTCTGTGTTTGGCTTTGTATCAGGGCACGACCTCAGTCTGGCCGTTCTGTATTTGCTTTTGTATCAGGGCACGACTTCACTCGAGCCGTTCTGTGTTTGGTTCTGTATCAGGGCACGACCTCACTCGGGCCGTTCTGTGTTTGGTTTTGAACCAGGGCACGACCTCACTCGGGCCGTTCTGCGTTTGGTTTTGAATCAGGGCACGACCTCACTCGGGCCGTTCTGTGTTTGGCTTTGAACCAGGGCACGACTTCACTCGAGCCGTTCTGTGTTTGGTTCTGTATCAGGGCACGACTTCACTCGAGCCGTTCTGTGTTTGGTTCTGTATCAGGGCACGACTTCAGTCGGGCCGTCAATGATTGATAATATGTCGGGCTTTAGCCCCTGCGGCACATCTTTTCTCCCAGACAGAGTTTTTCGCAGCGCTTTTAAACGCCCGTTGGGTCTCAATCGATATCTGGGCTTTTTGCTCTTTGCCTTTTCTTTACCAGGTAAGTGTAGCTATAGGGGTACTGGTCGGCAGTATCGACCAGTCCCGCCTTGACCGGATTCTGCACGATATATTCGCGATGCTGCAGGAAGCTTTGCCCATCATTGATCCGCACCTCCGAAAAGCCGCGTTGCCAGACCTCTCCTTGAAATCCGAATTCCTTTTTGAGCCGATAGGAAAATCCGCCTTTGATAAGCTGCATGGCTTTTTCGATGGTCATGTTGCCTGGAAGGGTCATGAGAAGATGCACATGATCGGGCATGATCACGAAGTCATGCAGCTGAAATTTACCCGTCGCCACATTCGATCGCAGCACGTCGATGAGAAGCATTGCATTCCGTTCGGTTTGCAACAATCGCCGTGCCATGCTGGTTTTCGTCGTGACAAAAAAGACTCGGTCACTGCTTAGAATTGCCTCGGGACGAGCATTGCGTGCCGGATGCGCCATGGCAGGGGCTAAAGCCCAATTCTCTTTCAATCATTTACGGCCCGACTAAAGTCGTGCCCTGATACAAGACGGAGTTTCCTGCGGCCTGTAAAACGTGTCCTGATGCAAAACAGAGTTTCTTGTGGTCTGTAATGGTGCCCGATGCAAAACCGAGTTTCCTGCAGCCTGTAAACGTGCCTTGAGGCAAAACCGAGTTTCTTGCGGCCCTGTAATGGTGCCTTGAGGCAAAACCGAGTTTCTTGCGGCCCTGTAATGGTGCCTTGAGGCAAAACCGAGTTTCTTGCGGCCCTGTAAATGGTGCCTTGAGGCAAAACCGAGTTTCTTGCGGCCCTGTAATGGTGCCTTGAGGCAAAACCGAGTTTCTTGCGGCCCTGTAAATGGTGCCTTGAGGCAAAACCGAGTTTCTTGCGGCCCTGTAATGGTGCCTTGAGGCAAAACCGAGTTTCTTGCGGCCCTGTAATGGTGCCTTGAGGCAAAACCGAGTTTCTTGCGGCCCTGTAAATGGTGCCTTGAGGCAAAACCGAGTTTCTTGCGGCCCTGTAAATGGTGCCTTGATGCAAAACCGAGTTTCTTGTGGCCTGTAAGGTCGTGCCCCGATACAAAACCAAATAGAACGTTTAACGGATGCCTTTGCTCTTGCTGCAGTAGCATACGCCCGGTTTTGAATAAGCGAAAATTGTAGGGCAGGGCCGAGGGGCTGGAGTCGGACCCCGATTCAAAACCGAATTCAGCAAACCCAAGCATGCCTCTGTCTGGTTGAAAGAGCTTACGCTCCCGCTTGAAGAGGTCAAGCCCGCAAGCGGCTTGTATGATGCTGGTTGCATGCGCTCACGATCAACTGCGTTCACCCTGCTCGTGCTCGCCGCCGGTGCTGCGCTGCGCTTGTGGTTCATACACGCGTATCCGCAAGTTCAGGGTGACTCGCTGGTTTACGGCGATATTGCTACCAACTGGCTCACCCATGGCGTGTATGGTCACTCCGTTGGCCATGCATCGGGTGCCACTACGATTGAGCCCACCCTCGTGCGCCTGCCCGGCTACCCGGCTTTTCTGGCGTTGTGCTTTGTCGTGTTTGGGGCGGCAAATTATCATTCCGTACTTTATCTGCAGGCAGCGATCGATCTTGTATCGTGCGTGCTCATAGCCGGCCTCGCCGCCAGGATATGCGGACCCCGCGCCGGCCAGGTGGCCTTGGTGCTGGCTGCGCTTTGCCCTTTTACGGCGAGCTATGTCGCCGCACCGCTTACGGAAACACTCTCCATCTTCTGCGTCGCGTTAGGGTTTCGCGCGCTGCTCGCGGTGGTCGAGCAGCCACGCCCACTCCGGGTCGCACTCCTTATTTTTTCCTGGAGCTACGCGGCGCTGCTGCGGCCGGATGGCGCCCTGCTGGCCGTCGTGCTGTGGGTGGCGCTGGTTGTCTATCGCCGTCAGTCCCTGCGCCTTGCTGTGGTCGCCGCCTTGCTTTCCCTGCTTCCGTTCGTTGCCTGGACCATCCGCAACCAGCGTACTTTTCAAGTCTTTCAGCCACTAGCGCCGCGCTATGCTAACGATCCTGGAGAGTTTGCCGCTCCCGGTTTCGTGCAATGGATCAGAAGTTTTGTGGCGGATTTTACCTCGACCAGCGAGATCTATTGGAACGGTAACAGTGACCGTATCGATCCTGCGCTGCTGCCCACGCGCGCCTTTGACAGCGGGGAACAATACGCAGAGACGCAGCGCCTGCTGCACGGCTACAACGCCACCACCACGCTGACGCCAGAACTGGACGCCCGTTTCGCCCAGCTCGCCCGGGAGCGGGCGCGGGCTCATCCGTTTCGCTACTACATCACCCTGCCCCTGCTGCGCCTCGCGGATATGTGGTTTCGGCCACGGGTTGAGATGCTGAACATCTCTCTCCGCTGGTGGCAATACGCAGCCCATCCCGCGGAGACGCGAGTGGCTCTTTTTTATGGCGGATTGAACCTGTTCTACCTGTTGGCGGCGCTTGCTGGTGTTCTGTGCTGGCCGCGGATGGCCGGGCCTATGTTAGCTTTTGTCGCGCTCCGCAGTCTTTTACTGGTCACGCTCGAAGCACCCGAGCCGCGCTATACGCTGGAGTGCTTTCCCGTGGTGATCGTTCTGGCAGCGGTCGCGCTCACTACTTTACCTGGCGGGTGGTTCCGGGCGCGGGCTTGATCTCAAATACCTCGCCGGCCACAGGCGTGTTGTATTGGATGTCTTTATAAAGTGCCGTACGCGTATCCCCGGATGGCTGGTAGAAAACCTGTTTGTAGCTCACACCCCGCGTGGGATCGACCCAGATGGTCGCATGGGTGAACAGGTCCAGCACCTTTGGATCCAAAGGCACCAGGTCCAACTTCACCACGGAGACACCGCCCATGGTCTCAGAACCCTGGACCGTAACCTTCCAGTTCTTTTCGAGATCGGTGCCACTGCCGCCGAAGCCAAGCGTCAGGAAGCTCTCCCATTGGCTGCGGTTGGCTCCCGCCCGCAAAATGGTCAGCTGCTTGATGGCGGGTACGTAGTATTGCACCTCACCGCCGTCGTAAGTGATGGTCTTGGCGGCATCTTTCCCATTCTGTTGCTTGAGGTAGGCGGCCATCCGGGTGGCGCCCTTCTTGCGTTCGAAGTAGATGGTGCCGGTCTGAATCTCGTCCTGCTGCACGACCGCCGTGAACTCGTCCCAGGAGAAATTTGCCTGCGCGCTGACAAACTTCGCGGCGGCAGTGTTGAGCTGGGAGATAACTCTTTTTAAATCATCTGTTTGCGCGTAGACCGGCAACGCGACCAGCAGGCTCAGGCAAAACAGCACCAGCTTCCTGCGGGTCGTGACCAGCCCTGCCGGGGACTTAGTGCGCTTAGTGCGCACCACTTTGACACTTCGCGGAAACTTGCCGGCGACCATGAATCTCCCTTACCGGCTGTTGGACGGCGTTCCGGCTTCCCGGGTTTCTTTATCCTGGCGGTGGGCCCATACCAGGTACTGGGTCACCTGGCCGCTGGCATCCTTTTCCTCCCGGTAGCGGTCGATCTGCACATTGCCGGAGATGGCCTGAATGCGTTGCAGCAGTTCAGTTTGCAGCTTGGCGTCGCTGGTAGTGTCGGCCAACTGGTCGGCGCCAATCTGGTAGGTCCAGGCATTCGGTCCGGTCGCGCGCACCAGAATGTCCCGGGTCGAGGTGAGCGTTTCCTGCGGCCGGTCGCGGTAGTTGATCAGGCGCGGCGAGACGAAAAGGAAGACCAGGATAAGGGTCACCATGACGTCGTAGTGGAAACTGCCGCGGGGATAGGTCCAGAACAAGTAGCTCTTCAAAATGCGCTGCATGGTCGCTTGTCATTCTACCTTTGCCGAATCACTTCTTCGCCGCCCATATACGGTTGCAGCGCCGCGGGCACCCGAACCGTGCCGTCTGCCTGCTGATAGTTCTCGAGGATAGCCAGCCAGGTACGCCCGATCGCCAGACCGCTCCCGTTCAGCGTGTGCACCAGCTCCGTCTTGTTCTTGCCCTGTGGCTTGTAGCGAATATTCGCCCGCCGGGCCTGGTAAGCCTCAAAGTTGGAGCAGGAAGAGATCTCCCGGTAGAGCCCCTGCCCCGGAAGCCAGACTTCCAGGTCGTAAGTCTTCGCAGAGGCGGCGCCCATGTCTCCGGTGCAGAGCAAAACCTTGCGATAGGGCAGCTCCAGCCGCTGCAGGATCGCCTCAGCGTGGCTGGTCAACCGTTCGTGGTCGGCATTGGAATCGTCTGGGCGGGTGAACTTGACCAGCTCTACCTTTTGAAACTGGTGTTGGCGGATCAGCCCGCGCACATCCTTGCCATACGAGCCGGCCTCGGACCGGAAGCATGACGTGAACGCCACCAGGCTCACCGGCAACTGCGCTTCCTCCAACACTTCATCGCGATAAAGGTTGGTCACCGGCACTTCCGCCGTGGGTATCAGGTAAAGGTCGGTGTCCTGGCACTTGAAGAGGTCGGCCGCAAATTTGGGCAGCTGGCCGGTGCCAAACAACGAGTCCTGGTTGACCAACGCGGGCGGCTGCACTTCCAGGTAGCCGTGCTCCCTGGTATGCATGTCCAGCATGAAGCTGGCGAGGGCCCGTTCCAGCCGCGCGCCCTGGCCCCAGTAGACGGCGAACCGTGCTCCTGAGATTTTGGCGGCGCGGGCGAAGTCGAGAATGCCCAGGTTCTCCCCCAGTTCCCAGTGTGGCTTAGGGGCAAAATCAAAAACCGGCGGCTGCCCCCAGCGCGCTACTTCGACGTTCTCCGCTTCGCTTTTGCCTACCGGCACGCTCTCCTGCGGCAGGTTGGGGATGGCGATCAGCAGGTCGCGCATGGCTTCTTCGGCCGCGGCCGCGCTGCGCTCCAGCTCTTCGGTCTGCTGCTTCAGCTGCCTGGTTTCTTCGATCAGCGCAGTGGCGTCTTCCCCCGCCTTGCGGCTGCGCGCGACCTCCTGGCTTATCTTGTTGCGCTGCGCCTGCAGGCTTTCCGCCTGGGTGATGCGGGCACGGCGATCCTTATCCAGTTCGCGAAAATCGCCCAGCAGGGTGGCCGGGTCCAGGCCGCGGGAGCGTAGCTTCTCTTCCACCAGCTCCTGGTTGGCCCGCACAAAATTCAAATCGAGCATAAGGCATTAGTTTACTGGATTCAGTATTTCCAGCTCATATTCGCATTGGGCGGCGCGGTCTTCTGGATGCGCTCCATGATCTTGGGCAAATACATGGTGTTGTAGTGCAGGCGAGACAGGGCGTTGGGCAGTTTAGGGTCTCCGTTCCAGCAGTGCTCGGCGCGATCGCCGTACTTGACTTCTCCTTCATACGGGACGCCGTGACCGGGCGTGCCGGTCTGGTCGAGAAAATCCTGCAGCAGGTAGACCGCGTCGTTGAGGAAGTAGGTGTCGGCGGAGCCGACGTAAATGTGCAGCTTGCCCTGCAGGTCGGGCCCCAGCTTGTCCCAATCGCGCTGCAGGATGGCGTTCAGGTCGTAGTGATCGTGCCAGTAAGCGGCGACCTGGTGATCGATGACGCCGGTTTGCTTATCGAAGATCTGTGCCGGGTAGCCGTCCGGGCCAACCGGCCCGTAAACGGCCTGCCAGATGTCGAACTGCTCCCCTGAGCGCCCGTGGTCGCCCAGGGCCGCCTCGTAGGCGACGTTGTCGCGCATGGAGATCAGCGTCTGGCCAAGGTAGTTCCGCATCGCCGGCTGCTCCACCTGCTTTTGCGCACCCTGCAGGTAGAAGAGGTTGGGCTGCTGGTAAAGGTCGGCGGTCATAAAGGCGTGGAAGTCGACCGGGTCAGGGCAGGCCACGAAGGCTCCGTTGTAATCCTTTGGGTAAAACATCTGCACGGCGAGCGATTCCCAGCCACCGGTTGAGCCGCCATAAACAAAGTGCGCCCAGCCATCGCTCAATCCGCGAAATTGCTTTTCGATCGCCGGCAGCAGCTCGGTCTCGATCGCATCACCGTAGGGTCCAAGGTTGGCGGAGTTGACCGCGTAGGAATCGTCATAGAACGGGTTGGCATGCTGGATCTTGACCACCAGCAGGCGAGGGAAGCCGGGGCTGATCCATTGCTTGTACTCGTTGTAGGCCTCGGCTTGCTGGATGCGGTTGTAGCCTGCCAGGTGAAAGCGCTGGGAGTAGTCGGGCTTAAGGTCCTCATCGGGTGGGGTGGTGCGGAAGTCGTCCATGCCGTCGACGAAATGATCGTGAAAGATGGCGATGGGGAAGTGCGCGTTGGGGTGTTCGTCGAAGCCTTCGGGCACCAGGACAACGGCCGAGAGGTACATCGGGGCGCCCCAGAATTTTGTCAGCAATTGGCTTTGAATACGGATGTGGCGAATGTATTTCGTGTCCGGTATGGGCGGTATAGGCGGAATGGTCTCGGTAAGCAGCACATTCAGTTTGGTGTGGCTGTCGATGTGTACTTTGGCTGGTCTGGAGTAGAGGTTGCCGGGGGCCAGGTTCCAGTGCTGGCCTTCGCCCCGGTCGGGCGCCAGTTTGACCGTGGTGCCGTTGGACCGGTGGAAGGTCTGGTAAATGTTCAGCACGGCCTGCACGTAGTAATCGCCGGGGGGCACGTTATCGAGCGAGCGGATGGGATAGCCGGCAGCCGCGCCGTTGATGGTCACGGGTTGCCCGGGAGCGAGGCCATCGACGGTGACGCCAAAGATCAGCTGCGAGCGTGGCGTGTCATCAATCTGCATGCGTGGTTCGGCTGAGGGGTCGTTCGACAACAACAGCAGGACGCGGCCGTCGAGCGGTTTACGCGATGCGCCGGCAGGAAAGGCTACGGTGATCTGTGCGGTGAGAGGAAGGGCAGTCAAAAAAAAGGCGGCCAGAACCAGGGAAAGACGATGCGGCATAAGGGAAAGTATAGGGGGAGCTTCAGGAACCGCAACAAAAGTTGGGTGGCCCATTCTACGCGGCCCTTTGCGTAGAGTGGGATAACGGCTGTCGTACAGGAGTTCGACGAACCCACTCAAGCTTGTGGATGGATTAAGGAGAGCCTCAGGGGACTTCTTTGCGATACTAGTCGGAGTCACCATGTCTACCCCCAAGCGTAGTGTCTGCCGATTGCTCGTAGCTCTTCTCGTTTTCCCCTGGACGCCGCTGGCGCAAGCCAGTGCCTACGATGCCCACCCTAAGCTGGTCATTATTCTGGTGGTGGATCAGTTTCGTGCCGACTACCTTGACCGGTATCGCGCGGACTTTAAAGGCCGGGGCTTTCGCCTCTTCCTCGATTCGGGCGCGTACTTTGAAGATTGCTACTACGACTATGCCAATACCAAGACGGCGCCGGGCCATGCCACGATCGGCACCGGGTCCTATACCGATGGTCACGGCATCTCCTCGAACGAGTGGTGGGACCTGAGCCGCAACAAGACGCGGCCGGTCTCTTCAGTAGAGGATGATCGCTATCGCATCGTAGGCCAGATCCATCCTGACAAGTCGCCGGGAGCGTCGCCGCTGAATCTGCGCGCTTCCACGGTCGGCGATGAGCTGCGGCTCGCTACCCTGGGTCAGGCCAGGGTGTTCGGCATCTCGCTCAAAGATCGGGCCGCGATCCTGCCCGCTGGTTATGCGGCCAATGGCGCTTACTGGATCGATCATGCTTCCGGCGCCTTCATCACCTCCAGCTATTACATGGACGCGCTCCCCGACTGGGTGACGGCGTTCAACACCGGGGATCGTGCCACCCAGGCGATGCAGGAGGCGGGCGTTCCCGGCACCAAGGATTTCTATGATGGCGTAGGATCGACGCCGGCAGCGAATGCCTACGAGCTCGATTTCGCGCGCGCGCTGATTACCGGCGAACAGCTGGGAACCCATCCAGCCACCGATTTGCTGACTCTCAGCCTGTCGGCCAATGACATTGTGGGGCACGCCACCGGTCCGGACTCACCCCAGTCGCGGCAGATGGTCGACAACCTCGACCGGCAGCTGGATAGCTTCTTCTCCTGGCTGGACAAGAACGTTCCCGGTGGGCTGGCGAATATGTATATCGCCCTCTCCGCCGACCATGGAGTCGCTCCCGTTCCAGCCACGGCCCTGGCGCTGGGCATGCCCGCGGCTACCATCGATCTGCACAAGTTCACTGCCGACGTGAATGAGGCCATGAATGCCAAGTTTTCTCCGGGAGAGAAGGTGGCCTACCTGCTGCCGGAGCAGGATTTACCCTACCTGGCGCTGAATCGTCCTTCGTTTGAGGTGGCAGGCATCAACGAGCAGGAGGCGGAGCAGGCGGTGCAGCAGGCGATTCCCGCAGCCGTCGCTGACCTCACGCCCACACCGCTGATCCCCCCGCCCCCTGCGCCTGCTCCTGAGCCAGTCGAAGCGCCCCCGCCGGCTCCGCCGCCGGCAGCGCATGCGGCCTCGAGCGGCCGGCAACATGCCAGAGGCCGCTCCGGTGCTGCAGCCGTGGTCAAGGTGCCCCCACCGCCACCCACACCCCCGCCGCCGGTCTTCCGCCAGCCCGCGATTCCGGTGGTGGTCGAGACCTACACCCGCCTCGACCTGGCCTCCGGCCAGCTCCCTCCTACGCAATGGGGAAGGCTGCTCGCGCATAGCTACAGCCCGAATGGGGGCTGGTATGTGATGGTGATTCCCGCCGCCTACCAGATGCAGGCGCTGAAATCCGGCACCACCCACTTCAGCCCCTGGTCCTACGACCGCCACGTTCCGCTGGGATTCTTTGGCGCGCCGTTTACCCCCGGTATCTATCACGGGCGGGTGCAACCGGTAGACCTGGCCGCCACCCTGGCGTCGCTGCTGGGAGTCAATCAGCCCTCCGCTTCCGTGGGCACGGTGCTGACCCAGGCGCTGCGTATCCCGCCCGTGGCGCCGGCCGCCCATGCGCCGAGGGGCTCGCATCGCCAGGAGGACGCTCCGACCCCGTGAAGCCCGATATGAGTGTTCGCTTCGCCGGTCTTTTGCTGCGCAATCCCATCATCGCTGCCAGCGGGACCTTCGGCTATGGTGTTGAATTTGAAGATGTTGTCTCGCTGAATCGGATTGGTGGGTTTGTTACTAAAGGGCTGTCGGTCGAGCCCATGGCGGGCAACCAGGCGCCCCGGTTGATCGAGACCCAGGGGGGCATGATCAATGCCATTGGCTTGCAGAACATTGGGGTAAACGCGTTTATCGAGAAGAAGCTGCCCGGTTTGCGGCCCCATTCCGGGACCGCCTGCATTGCCAATGTTTTCGGCAACGAAATTCGCGATTATGTGGCCGTGATCGAGGCCCTGAACGGCGCCCCAGGCATTGCCGCGTATGAGCTGAACGCATCCTGCCCCAATACCCAGCATGGGGGCATGGTCTTTGGCACCGATACCGGGATTCTCGACCAGCTGGTCACCCGTGCCAAGGCGGTTTCACGCCGGCCGTTGATCGTAAAGCTCTCTCCCAATGTGACTTCGATCGCGCAAATGGCCAAATGCGCAGAGAATGCGGGCGCCGACGCGCTTTCTCTGGTGAACACGTTTCTGTCCTTGTCGATTGACGTGGAGACGCGGCGGCCGCGGATAGCCAACAATACCGGCGGCCTCTCCGGGCCGGCAATCAAGCCAATTGCGGTGCGTATGGTGTACGAGGCGGCCCAGGTGGTTTCTATTCCCATCTGCGGCCTGGGTGGGATTACGACGGCTGAAGATGCGGTGGAGTTCCTGCTGGCAGGGGCCACTGCGGTGCAGATCGGCACCGCCAGCTACGCGGACCCGCGGGCAGTGCAGCGTATTGCCGAGTCGCTAGAGCGGTGGTGTGCGCATCACGGGGTGGCGCGGGTCGCGGAGCTGACCGGCGCGGTCAAAGTGCATTGAAGCGGACTTGTCAGTCCCGCAGGGACGGCTGAAGCTAGCCCCGGACAAAGTCCTGGGTATCCAACCAAGACTGGGCAGTCCCAAAGTGGACGGCTGAAAACGCCCCAGGGTGGAATCCTGGGTGCTGCGTGATCTTAGAGTGAGGTTGAGGGCACCCAAGACTGAGCGTCCTGGCAAATCTTCAGCCGTCCCTGCGGGACTGATCCGTTTTGCCTTGTTTACCCAGGATTTCATCCTTGGATTTCATCCTGGGCTAGCTTCAGCCGTCCCTGCGGGACTGATTCGACTGCAAATGTGGAAGCCAATCCCGGCCACAGCAGAAAAGCAAAAGCCCCCTGTTGCCAAGGGGCTTTTGCGATCCTTAAGAACGCCGTTAAGCTACGTTGCGCATCAGGCGCTCGCGCAGTTCTTCGGGGATGCGATCCTGCAGCACCCGCGCCTGCGCCAGGGCTACTTCGGCAAGGTAGACCGGGGCCGGCGTAGCTACCGCCACCAACACCCACGTCATCAGCGAAATCAGCAGGCCGGCAATTGCCGCCGCTTGCAGACTCAGCACGATCGGCATTTGCCACAAGTGTAGGTCCAGCAGCGCCAGATGTTGCAAAGGCTGTATCCGGTGAATGACCGCCAGGCCGAGTAAAAAGGCCGCGATCGACACGGTGCTTAAACCGATCAGCACGACATCAATGGTGCGATGCAGACGCTGCCGGGAACAGCAATGCGCACATTCCACAAGATGCTGTTCGTAATCTCGGCGCATTTCCGGGGTAATCCCGGAAATGTCATACCTCCAGCTGGAAAGTATGTCGCCTACCACTCGATCTGTGCATGCTTTTGTTTGCATTGTTATAGTTAGCCGCGTACACCATAGTAACATTCCGGCCCAACAGAAGCCCGGACAGTGAACCTACCCCATTATAAGCAAATAGGCTGCAGCGGCGCATTCTGTTCTGCGAGAATCAGCTTATTCGCCAACAGGCTCATCCGGTCGCGCAGGGCCCGTTCCGCTGTAACCCGTGCCAGAGCAGGCAGGTTGTTACTCTCTGATAGATGCGCGAGAACCACATAAGACGCACGACCATCGTAATTCTTTTCCAGAAACTCCGAGGCAGCCTCATTCGATAAGTGGCCCACGCGGGACATGACCCGCTGCTTGACCGACCAGGGATAGGGACCGTCGCGCAACATCTCCAGATCGTGGTTACTTTCGAGCATAAGAACGTCACAATTGCGGAGCGCCATCTTGACATTCGGCGGCATGTAGCCGAGGTCGGTGGCAATCGCCATGCGGACGCCCTCCGCCTCAAAGACAAAACCAACCGGGTCGGCGGCGTCGTGCGGAATGGTAAAGGGGGTAATCGCAATGTCGCCAATCGAGAACCCATTGCCGGCGGCAAAATAGGCAACCCCGGGCAGACGGCAGGGATCTTCTGCTATCCCCTCGTCCGGCTTCGCTTCGGGCTCATTGGCGGGCACTGAGGCCGGCTCGGGACCTGCCCCTTGCGCCAGCGCCTGCTGCCGCTGGGCCAGCCAGGCGGAGTAGGTCATCCGCTTGTGCGGCATCATCCAGCGCATCCACGCGCGATGGGTGGCCTGGGTGAAGTAGACCGGCACGCCCAGCTTGCGGGCCAGCACGGCCAGTCCCTGAACGTGGTCCTGATGTTCGTGGGTAATCAGCAGAGCGTCAATCGCGGCCGGATCTTCCTGCGCCATCTGCATGCGCTTGAGCAACTCGCGGCAGGAAAGGCCTGCATCCACCAGGATGCGGGTATGACGGCTGGACACCAGCGTGCTGTTCCCCTTGGACCCTGAGGCCAGCACTGTCATGCGCATCATGGGAAAAGAATAACCCGAGCGGCGGTTGATAAATGGGGAGCGTGCGACAGGAGTGCCGACGGCGGCACTCCTCGGTTCAGTATTGGTAGAAGCCGCGGCCCGATTTCCGGCCCAGCCAGCCCGCATCCACCATGCGAATCAGCAATGGGCAAGGCCGGTATTTCGGGTCTCCGAGGCCATCGACCATCACCCGCATGATGTCGAGACAAACATCCAGGCCAATAAAGTCAGCCAGAGCCAGCGGTCCCATGGGGTGGGCCATGCCCAGTTGGAAAACCTGGTCGACCGCGGTGGCTGTGGCCACGCCTTCCATCACGGCATACATGGCCTCGTTGAGCAGGGGCATCAGCACCCGGTTGGAGACAAAGCCGGGCGCATCGTTGACCTCCACCGGCGTCTTGCCCAGCGCTTCAGCCAGAGCCTGGACCTGGGCGAAGGTTTGGTCCGTCGTTTCCAGCCCGCGAACCACTTCCACCAGCTTCATCACCGGGACCGGATTGAAGAAGTGCATCCCGATCACGTTGCCCGGCCTTTGCGTCTCTGCCGCCAGCTTGGTAATTGAAATAGACGAGGTGTTCGAAGCCAGTACGACTTCCGGCCTGAGCACCGCGTCCAGTTCCATGAACAGCTCTTGTTTGACGGCGAAGCGCTCGGGCGCGGCCTCGATCACGAAGTCACATTCCGCCATCTCGTGCCCGTTCAGGGTGCCACGGATCGACGAGAGCGCGGCTTCCACTTCGTCGGCCGTCAGTTTGCCTTTGGCCGATTCCCGCTCGAGGTTCTTGCGGATCGTTGCCAGCCCGCGGTCGAGAAAGCGCCTTTCGACCTCGCACAGCAAAACGGAAAAACCGCTGCGGGCAAACACGTGGGCGATGCCGTTGCCCATGGTGCCGGCGCCCACGACGCCTACCTGTTGGATGGCGGGCATTAGCGCGCCCTGGCGAGGACGCAGGTAATGTTGTCGTGGCCCCCGGCCTGGTTGGCTGCAGCGATTAGCTGGGCGCAGGCTTGCTGCAGGTCTCCGGCATGGTGCAGGATGCCGGCAATCCTGACGTCGTCGATTTCGCGCATCAGGCCATCGGATGCCAGCAGGTACAGGTCCCCGGGCTCAACAACGAACTCGATCATGTCGGCATCTACCTCATCCTGCGTGCCGACCGCCCGGGTGATCACATTGCGCATGGGCGAGGTCTCCGCCTGGGCCGGGGTCAGCTGGCCTAACCGCACTTGCTCATCCACCAGCGAGTGGTCGAGCGTGAGCCGCTCCAGCTTGCCGTCACGCATGCGGTAGCAGCGGCTGTCGCCGACATGGGCCACCCAAGCATGGCTGCCGCGGGTCGCCATGGCGACCAGCGTGGTGCCCATGCCGGCGCGGGAAGGGTTTTGCGCCGCGCTCCGGTGAACGCTTTCGTTGGCTGCGTCGACTGCCTGTTGAAAGCTTGCGCGCGTTACCAGCGCGGGGCTCATGGCGTGGAGCATGGCCTCGACGGCCAATTGGCTGGCAACTTCTCCGGCAGCCGCGCCGCCCATGCCATCGCAAACCACGAAGTTGCAGGCGCCCTCGGCGTTATTGAGGTTCAGCCCATAGGCATCTTCATTGGATTTGCGGGTTCGCCCCTGATCGGACGCACCGGCCGCCTCGTATTCCAGCACTCTCGGCTGCTTGTCTGGCATTCGCTCTTTCCTGTGAGGCCACCGAAACGTAATTGTGCCACCATAATCTGTCTCGGACGCGGCGTAAAGTAGCTTTTGGCCGCAGACAAATGTGCACCCCTCTATTAACGCATTTTTATTAATGGTTTGGTCTGGCGGGAGCCGTTAGGAACGGCATTCTTTGTGGAATGGCCCCGCAGGGCTCGTTTTTTGGTCTGTACCAGGCAAAAAAATGCCCGCGATCCACTCGGCTGAGAGCCCAGGGTGGTGTTGCTGCCCTAGCTGGCCAGGCCCAGGGCCTCTAACTGATGGAGGGAAAAAAACTGCCGGGCGCCCGTGGCCCGATCGATCAGCGACGCGGTCAATCCGGCATGCAGCGTCCGGTAGATCACCTTGAGGTGAAAGGGCGTGCTGCTGGCGACTGTGCTCAGGCGGTGAGACAGCGGCTCCCAGTGTTCAAAGTGGGCGCGTTTTGGCTCGCCCGGTCCCTCGGGCAAAGCGATCAGTTCAACTCCGGGCAGACCCTTAACCAACCGCATCTGCAGTGAATAAAGAGGGGCTTCGTCGTTGTGCATGGGAGTCATGACTTAGCTAAACATGAGATGCTGTGCAATCGGAAGAGAGAGTTATGCCGCGATGACTCTTTTGTGCGCGCCCTCCGGACTTGAGTCACCGCGTTCCGTGCCCGCAGGTAACATCAGCCTTGCCCCCGGGATCTCGCGGAGTGCGTTCAGGCGGCGTTCCCAGCCCTGGTGCGAGCCGTGTGCGCGCACCAGGTTGAATTTCCTGCCGTGGGTCGCCCGAGAGTGGCTGAGCTTTTTGGGATTCGTGGGCTAGGTCCGCGATTGCTCCCAGGCCTTGGCGTATTTCCAGCTCACGTAGACCGAGTGATAGAGATGCAGTAACAAACCTTCACGTCCGTCGAGAAAGCCCAGCCGCAATAAGTAGTTGTAGAAGAACGTGAACAGAGGGTTCAGCAACACGTTCACCAGGAAAGCAGGCAGTGGGCGGATCCGCCGGCCCTCGCTAACCGCGTGGTTCGCGCCCAGCGTGCTATAGCGATCCATATGGTCGATGTAGGCTGCCAGGGTGGGATAGGCGTCGTGAATCAGGTCGCCCTTCAGGCGGCCGGCCTCACCTACAAAGTGAAGGGTTTCATGCACCGGCCGGGCTTCGAATTCGGCGGCGCCGCGGCGAAAGAGCCTAAGCTTGAGGTCGGGGTAAAAGCCGCCAAAGCGCATCCAGCGCCCAAGAAAAAGGTTACGCCGGGGGAGCGCATATCCGTCGCGCGGAGGATCGTTCTCCAGCAGTTCCCAAATCTCTTTGGCAAGTTCGTCGCTCAACGACTCGTCCGCATCGAGCGAGAGGATCCAGTCGCTGCTGCATTTCTCGAGGGCGGAGTTTTTCTGCGCGGCGAATCCCTGCCACGCTTCGAGGAAGAAGCGGGCGCGAAAGCTGCGCGCGATCTCTTCGGTGCGATCGTCGGAGCCGCAATCGACCACCACCATCTCATCCGCCCAGGCGACGCTCCCGAGCGTGCGCGCAAGGTTGGCTTCTTCATTACGCGTGATGATGGCGACCGAGAGGGTTTTGCGCATCGGCCCACTTTACTGCAGGGTGATTGGCCGGGACCCCAGATGTTGGTGAATGACCCGGTCGACGACCGCGGGCAGGGTTTCGCCGGTTTTGGGCAGAACAAAATTCTGTTCCGCATCTGACCAGTCGAGCTTGAAGCTGGTGGAAAGAGCGGAGATCCAAACCTGCCGCGGCGGTGTGTTGGGGGTGATCACGAACTTGCCGGGCGGCTCTTCAAACAGAATATTTAGTACGCCGTTCTGTTCTTCCACTTCAAAGCCACCGTCTTCTTCGGCCTCGATGAGACTCTTTTTAAGGGCCTCCATCGCCGCATCGCAGTGGCGGCGGAATGTTGTCTCGTCTAGCATGAGTTGAGTGTAACAAGGCACATGATGAAATCGGTTTTCCCCGTCGCCGGGGCTTTGCTATTGTGTGCCGTATCGACCCTCCGCGCGCAGGGGCCTGCTGAGTCTGCGCACGACCTGGTTAAGGATGTGGTCTATAACGAGCTGCAGGAACGGCGTCAGGTGAGCCTGTGGCAATACCGGGTTGAAAAACGGGTGGCCGCGCAGACCATGGTCGAGCAGGAGATTGAGACCCGCTCCGGGCCGGTGTACCGGGTGCTGGCGCGCCAGGGGCAGCCGCTTGACCCGGCCGGCCGGAAGAAGGAAACCGATCGTCTTAATAATCTGGTCCGCAGTCCCTCGGAGCAGGCGCGCATGAATCAGGATCACCAGGCGGAGGAGGCACGCACCCAGCGGCTCATCGCAGCCATGCCGGACGCGTTCATTTATGCCTATAACGGCGAGCTGGAAGGTAACCTGCGGCTGTCGTTCCACCCCAACCCGGCCTACACTCCGTCGACCTACGAGGCGCGTATTTTCCACGCGCTCGCGGGAGAGATCCTGATTCAGCCGCGGCTCAAGAGGCTGGTGAAGATTGATGGCCACCTCGAGAGCGATATCGATTTTGGTTTTGGCCTGCTGGGCCGCATCGAAAAAGGCGGCACCTTCCAGATTGGCCGCTCGCAGGCCGGCGACGCGCGCTGGAAGACCAGCCTGATTGACGTCCACATCTCCGGGCGCATCGTGTTTTTCAAAGACATCAGCAAAGATCAGCGCGAAGTCCGGTCAGATTTCAAGCCGGTTGCCGCGGACATGAGTGTGCAGGAGGCGGTCACCTTGCTGAATGCCTTACCGGCTCCCTAAGGCATGGGCCACCCGCCCTTTTGGGTTAGGACAGAGATTTGTGGGGAGCCCTCCTTCACGCACCCTCTGCAGCCCGCGGCTTTCATTCACGAAACGTCAGCCCTTAACGGCGGCTCGGATTCTTGGAAACCCCGCGATGCTGGCGCGTAAATCCGGTTGCTGCTGCAGCAGTTCCAGCAGTTTGCGCGTGAGCTTCTCGTCGGCCTCGGCAATCTGGTGCAGCCCCACCGGGTAGCGCACCACATATTCCAGGCCGGTATCGCTGTACTGCAGCTGCCCGTGCGGCTCCGGAGCCCTCATCGGAATGTCGATATGCCGTTCCATCGTTCCCAGTTGGCGCTGCAGTTCGGCGCCGTATGGCGATTGAATGGCCTGCACGGCAGCGAGCAGCTGTGCTTCCACCAAGCCGAATTTGCCCTCTGGATTTAACGCCACGGCTACTTCGTGCCAGGTGTACTCCGACCCTGGGAGCTGCTTGAACAACGGCGTAGTGGCCTGAAAAAGAACGGAGTTGGAGAAGACCACGATTCGGCCGGTGGGATAGAGATCTACCCCCGTGCCCGCCAGTTCCATCAGGTAAAGCCGGACCAGGCCCACGTCGACCACTTCCCCCGTGACCCCGGCCACGCTGATACGGTCACCCACCCGGATGCCCCATCTGCCGACAAGAAAGAAGTAAGCGGCGACGGAGAGAAGGATGGTCTGCAGGCCGACTGCCAGGCCGGCGGTGATGAAGCCGGCAAAGGTGGCCAGCGAGCTGAACTCGCTGACGAACCCCAGGATAAGTACGATGCCCATGCAGAAGCCCATCACGATGCGGCGAAGCAACAGAAATTGCCGGCGGCGGCGCACATCCGTGACGTAGCGGAAGGTGATTCTGCGCCATATTTCGGAGAGCAGCAGGATGACGCCGATGGCCAGCGCAATGCCGACCACGCGCAGCATGATCGAGCGCAGAATGTGGTTCGATTCGTGGACCACGGATTGGCGCCACTCGATCAGGTTGGCGTTGCTCTGATCAAGCAGAATGATCTCCTGGCTCAAGGGCAGCGAGGCCCCGGCGATTTGCTTGAAGCGGGCGGCGAGCGCGTCGAACTGCTGACGATCCGCCTTGGCTGTCCCGGTTTGGGCAGCCAGCTGCTCGCCTTGCTGAATGGTGGCGCGCAAAGTGGCTTGCAGCGGGGAGCGGAGTTTTTCCGCGGTTTGCTGTACGCGTCCCGTTTCCTCGATCAACAGGCTGATCTGGTGCATGCCCTGCAGCTGCTCGTACAGAGCGACCACCTCGCCAATCAGGCCGGTCGCGGCCGGCATTGCTGCCATTCCTGGTTTGACCAGGGTCTTGCCCGTGCCTCCGCTGGAGAGCTCCGGAACAGACCGCCGCAGTTCGTTGATGCTGCCGGCGAGACCACCGGTGCCGCTCTCGCCGTTGCCGCTGAGGAACGTGTTCATCTGGGCGAGGGCGTCATGCATTGCATTACGCAGTTCCAGCTCTCCCTGGGCGCGCTCTCTTTGCGCAGTCAGGTCTTGCAGTTTGGCTCTGCGTGCGCCGGGTATTTGCTGGTTCAGGGCGCTGATTTGCGCTTTGAGCAAGGTAATGCGCGCATCCACATCGCTCTGTAGATTGGCCAGCCCTGGGCGGGTGAGGGCTTGACCACCGCCGCCTGAATCGGCCGGTGCGGTGGTGGGCAGCAACGGCACCTCCGCCTCGGCTGATTGAAACGCCAGGTGCGCGACCTCGCTGGCCATGCTTTGCGCATTGAACTGGTACATGGAGTCGCTGGGCAGGCCCACCGTTGGCACCCGGGTCATGGCGTGCCGATACCAGTCAATGACCACGTTCAGGTGGTCGAGAATCGCCTCGCTATGCAGCCCCTGCAACGGCTGGGCCGCCCGTGCCGTCAGCCCGATGCCCAACAACGCCACAGCGCAAAGCCCAGCGCCCCATGTGCTTTCGGAAAACCTTTGTTTGCCGTTCAAGGCCATTCTTTTGGGATGCAGCCAGGCAAGTCTTTGCCGCCGGCTACGGTCATCTTCAGCAGCACGAATCGGGCAGCTCTTAATTTGTTAAGATAAATTTTGCTCACTCGCCGCGCATTGCTCAAGCTAACTGGCATGACCGTCGCTTCCGCGGCGCTGCCGTCCCCTGCGCAAACATCCTCTCCCGCTGACTACACCATCGACATTGCACCTTATGCGCTTGAGGTTGCTGCGCGGCGGACGATCAAGACGATTGCGTACAACGGGCAAGTCCCGGGGCCATTACTTCGGCTCAGGGAGGGCCGCCCGGTAACCATCGATGTGACGAATCACACGGCTAACAACGAGGTGGTTCATTGGCACGGCCTGTTCCTGCCCTCGGCAGTGGATGGCGCGATCGAAGAAGGGACGCCGCCCATCGCTGCCGGCGGACGGGCACGCTACACCTTCACCCCGCGTCCCGCTGGCTTTCGTTGGTATCACACGCATACGTTTGCCGGTAATGACCTCCACAAAGGACAGTACACCGGCCAGCACGGATTTCTGCTGGTCGAAGCGCACGACAACCCTGCGCGCTATGACCAGGAGATATTCCTCGCCTTGCATGATTGGGCCAGCGACCTGCTCGCCAACGCCGACGGTTCTATGGATCCGTCCTACGACGTCTCCACCATCAATGGCCGCGTCCTGGGCTTCGGCGAGCCCCTGCGGGTCAAGCCTGGCGCCCAGGTTCTTTTGCAAATACTAAATTCCAGTCCGACCGAAGTGCATTGGCTTGCTCTTGCCGGGCATCAGTTCAAAGTCATCGCGCTCGATGGCAACCCGGTGGCCCAGCCGCAACTCGTGCCCATGCTTCGGCTGGCGCCGGCCGAGCGCGTCAGCGCGCTGGTCGAGATGAACCATCCCGGCGTCTGGGTCCTGGGCGATGTCCGCAAGCACGTGATGGCGGCGGGCATGGGAATCGTGGTCGAGTATGCCGGCAGCAGCGGCGAGCCGCGGTGGGAGCAACCCAACGAACTCCTTTGGGACTATGTTCGCTTTGCCGCCCCCGGGGCGGCCCCGTCGCAGCCAGATGCGGTGACCATTCCCCTCGTCTTTGCCTCGAAATTTGCCGGCCATGGAGCTATGGATCGCTGGACGATCAACGGCAAATCCTATCCCGACACAGAGAAGCCGGTGCTGACCGCCGGCCGGCGCTATCGCCTGTTGTTCCAAAACCACAGCACGAATGATCACCCGGTTCACCTCCATCGCCACACCTTCGAGCTGCGCGCATTGCCCGACCATCCAGATATTCACGGCATTTTCAAAGACACGGTGCTGGTTCCCGCCAAAACCCAGATGGCTGTCGAGTTCACCGCCGACGATCCCGGGTCCACGCTGTTTCACTGCCATCAGCAGAACCATATGGATACAGGCTTCATGATGCTTATTCGCTATGCGTAAACTTTTTTCACGCTGTTCGCTGTTGGCAGTGCTGGCGCTTCTGTCGAGTGCGCTACCGGCTTGCGCTCAGGGCAACTACGAGATTCAGGTCTATGGGGCGGGGACGGTGGAAGCAAAGACTACCATGCTGGAGCTGCACTCCAACTACACCCCAGAAGGACAGAAGCACGTGATCGATGGGGTGTATCCCACCAACCACCAGGAGCACGAGACAATTGAGATCACGCAGGGACTGACCAGCTGGTCCGAGGTGGGCTTTTACATTTTTACCAGCGAGCAGAATGGCCACGGTGTGCAGTGGGTTGGAGACCACATCCGCCCGCGCGTGCGGGTGCCGGATTCGTGGCATTGGCCGGTAGGGGTCAGCTTATCGACAGAGGTTGGTTATCAGCGCGCTGTCTATTCGCCGGATACCTGGACCTGGGAGATACGGCCGATCGTCGACAAGTATATGGGGCGCTGGTACCTGGCGTTGAACCCTGCGCTCGAACGTACCTGGCATGGTCCGGATGTTAAGCAGGGCCTGGGTTTTGCCCCTGCTGCCAAGGTTAGTTACGACTTTTCCCGACAGGTCAGTGGCGGTATCGAATACTATGCCGACTACGGCAGGCTGGGCGCGTTCGATTCGTTGCATGAACAGCAGCAGCAGATTTTTGCGGTGACTGATCTGAACGTATCGCCGAAATGGGAGATCAACGTCGGGGTAGGCGTCGGTCCCACCGCGGGCACGGACCATTTGATTATTAAGGGGATCATCGGCCGCCATTTCAACTGGAAAAAAGAGTCGCCGGTCGATTGAGATGACAAATGCGGTGGGTTAAGAGATTTGTCATCTCGACCGGAGCGTAGCGTAGTGGAGAGATCTGCGGTTCTCTCCACAGTTGTGATCAGCACATAGTTTGGAAATTGCAGCTGGTCAAAACCGCAGGGAGAGGCAGCTTAGCCCCCCGTCCATTTTTTGAAATTCCGACATCTTTAACTCCAGTGGTTGGAAGCCTCGCGACTTAAGCTCAGCGGTGAGCAGCGGATAGCCGGCCGGCGCCAGCACACGGTCGTTGACTCGAACACAGTTGGCTGCGTAGCTTTCTTCGGCTGCGACTTGAATTCGCGCGTAGCCCTGAAAGAGTGGATCATCCGCCAGCTGCGCTATCAGCACCAGGGTGTCATCGCCAATGTAGGAAATGCCACTCTTCAGGTGGAGAATGCCGCTGATTGGGCGCACATCGATCACGGAGGACGGGTAGCCTTGCTTTCCCAGATGGCCAGCCAGCTGACGGGCTCCCTCTTCATTGGTGCGATGCGATAAGCCGAGGAAGAAATGATTCTTCGCTTCACAGATGTCCCCTCCGTCCACAGTGCCGGGAGGTTCAATCGATGGCATGTTGGAAAAGAAGGTTCGTAGCGCTGCGGCTATCGAAGCTACTTCTCCTGCGCGGCTTTTTGCGCCTGGTCTGGTCAGAATGGCGCCGCGTTCGGTCAGAACCGCCGTGTCTTCCACAAACGTCGCATCCGGGTGATCGGGATCTGTATCCAGCACGGTGACGGTCAGTCCACAGGCCTGCAGGGCTTCGCAATAGCTGCCATGCTGCCGCAGCGCTTCCTGATAGTTCGGAGCGCCCAGGTCGACGGTGGTGAGGCCCTGGGCGAAGTCAGGTCCCGGCACGCGCACGATGGCGTGCTTAAACATGCAGCAAACTCCTCTTGTCGTAAACCAGTTTTGCGGCAGCGATGTCCTCGACGGCAATGCCGACGGACTTGAAGACGATCGGCCGATCGCCCCGTTCCAGGGCTGCCCCGTTGAGCAGCTCACCAATCTCCGCGGCCACCTGCGCGTTCGCCAAAACAATGTCTCCCGCTTCGCGCATCGCGGCCTCGCGTGACTCAACGATCACGGTGCCGCGCATCGCTTCCTCATCCAGTTCACGGCGGTCGGGTGTGGCGGCCCCGATGGCGCACACCATAGCATCCTGTTTCAGCCATTTCCCTTGCAGGATCGGCGCCGGTGAGCTGGTGAGCGCCAGCACGACATCTGCCCCGGAAGCCGCTTGTTCCGCGCCGGTGACCCGGGCGCCGATCTCACTGGCGAATTGAGCCGCGTGCGCCGGCGACCGGCTCCAGACGCGAACTTCCTCAAAGCGACGAATCCCCGCCAGCGCCCGCACATGGGCCCGCGCCTGCACGCCACTGCCCAGAATGCCAAGCACCTTGGCTTGTGGGGAAGCAAGGTGATCGATCGCCACCGCCGAGACCGCTGCCGTGCGCATCTCTGTGATGAGCCTGCCGTCGATCGTTGCTAACGGCTCTCCCGTTTCGGCGCCAAAGAGCTGAATCATTGCCATGTGGGTGTGTTTCCCCAGCTCTGCATTGGCGGGATAGAAGGTCACCATCTTGGCCCCCATCACCGTGCCGTACACCGCGGGCATGATCCCGAACCAGCCTCCATGCGTGGGCACGGGGATGATCGCGCGTACCGGCTGTTGCACCCGGTGGCCGGAGAAATCCATCAGCGCTCGCCGCATTACCGGGATCAGTTCTTCGTACGAAAGCAGGGCGCGCACGTCTTCTTCTTCGAAAATCAACATGGGAATCTCATTATCGCGGATGGTATTGACAGGGCGGAAAGGGAACGTGCTGTTTTGCGTAAAGACGATGCCTCGTCAGAAACCGCGACTACCATTTAAGGATGAATGATCTGGAGGTTGCTGACCCACTTGATCTGTTCCAGCAGTGGTTCCAGGAAGCTGAGCAAAGCGAAGTGAACGATCCCAACGCGGTGGCCCTGGCGACCGCCACGGTGGACGGCTTTCCCAGCGTGCGCATGGTGCTGATGAAGCGCGTGGACGAGCGCGGCTTCTGCTTCTTTACCAACGCGGAGAGTGCAAAGGGAACACAGCTCGCGCAGAATCCCCGGGCAGCGATGTGTTTTCACTGGAAGACGCTGCGCCGGCAGGTCCGGATCGAGGGCAGCATCACCGAGCTACCGGCTGCTGCGGTGGACGCCTACTTTCACAGCCGGTCGCGCAGAAGCCAGATTGGCGCAGCGGTGTCACAGCAGAGCCGGCCGCTGGCCAGCCGTGAGCAGCTGGAACAACAAGTCCACGATTTTGCCGCGCAGCATCCGGGTGAAGTGCCGCGGCCGCCCTACTGGGTTGGCTATTGCTTGCATGCCGAGCGGATCGAGTTCTGGAACGATGGGCCGGACCGGTTGCACGACCGGTTCCTTTACACTCGGGGCCCGGGGCAATGGCTGCGTACCCGGCTCTATCCGTAAGCCCCGCTCCCGGCGTTGCCGCGAACTGTCTATCCATCAGCGCCGGCGAAAAGAAGGTTGACAGAGTCGCAGGCCCGGCTTGTAATTTCTGCAGTAGCCTAAGCTGCTACCAGGAGGTATTGCTCTCCATGGCGACCGCAGTCTCGCTCGACACCCTGATCGATGCCCTGGAAGAACAGGCTGACACCCTATTTGCCTATCTCGATCGCGAGACAGGAGAAACGCATTTGATCCCGGAGGAGTGCCTTTCGTACGCCGAGTCGGAACCGGAAGAAATCGAGTCGCTCCCGGATTGGCAAAAGGAACTGGTGGAACTTGCGGTTCAGATCGAAAGCTCCGAGCGGTATCTCGCGCTCCCCAGTCAATTCGATATGCATGAATGGAGCATCATGGAGCGTTTCTGCCATGAGGTAGAGCGGGATGACCAACGGAGACGGCTTTTGGATGCGATCCACGGCCGCGGGGCCTTTCGTCGATTCAAGAATCAGATTGCTTCCCTGGATTTATGGGAGCCCTGGAACGAGTTTCGCCGCCAGGCATTCGGAGAAATCATGACCGATTGGTGCGAAGAAAATGGCATCGTGCTCGCCGTTCCGCAAAAGCAATCGGTGAGGCGCTAAAAGTTGCCCATTTCGCTTCTTCCGCGCCAGAAAACGGGTCGCAACGAGCCCTGCCCGTGCGGCAGCGGCAAGAAATACAAGCATTGCTGCCTGCCAGTCGCACGCCCCTCCAGTGACAGTCCCTGGAGTCGGCAGCGCGACGCTTCGGGCCGCCTCACGCAGGGGCTGATGCAGTTTGCCCGGCGCCGTTTCGCCGAGGATATTCACGAGGCGTGGCTGGATTTCAATCAGGACGACGATCCCATCCCGCTTGACAAAGATGTGGCCGAAGGCCAGATCTTTATGCCCTATTTCCTGTTCGATTGGGATCCCGGGCCGCGGCCTTCCGGCCGGCGCCGTAGCATTTTAGGGGCGGGACTGGTCGCCCGGAACTACCTGGTGGAGGCTAGTGGGCGCTTATCGGAACTGGAGCTGATGATTCTGCAACAGGCCACCACGCAGCCGGTCAGTTTTTACGAGGTGGTTGGCTGCCATCCCGGGGAAAGCATGGTGCTTCGCGACGCCCTGGCGGGGGGAGAGACGCAGGTGGTTGAGCGCACCGCGTCGCAGATCCTGCGGGTGGGCGATCTGGCCTATGGACAGTTGTGCCGGCTTCCTGAAGTGGTGACCCTGGGCAGGCTGGCGCCGCTTCCTATTTCTCCCGGCCACAAAGGGCAGATTGTCAACCTGCGCGCGTGGTTGCGCACCAGGATCGCGAAGGAGAACCGGGAAATCGGCGCGGAGGACCTGATCCGGCATCGGGAGCGCATTCGCGGCGCCTATCTGAGCATCAGGGACGCTGTGCGGACGCCGCCGCGCCTGACGAACACCGACGGTGACCCGATTCTGCTGCACACTCTGCACTTCCGCGTAGGCTCCGCACACGTGGCTTTCGAGGCATTGGCGCCGCTGGCCAAGGGGACTTCCAGGGAAGACCTGCTGCAAAGCGCGGAGTTCGATCAGGACGGCACTCTGCACAGCGTGGAGGTGCCCTGGATCAAGAAGGGGAACCGGACGCAAAAGGATTGGGAGAGCACCATCCTCGCCCACATGATCATCTCCGGACGATCGTTGGTCGTGGAAGTGAATTCCGAGAAGCGGGCGGCCAGGATTCGGCAGGAAATCGAGAAGCGTCTTGGCATTCTGGCGGTGCACAAGAAAACGACGAAGGTGACCCAGGACGAAATGCTGAAGAGAGCAAAGCGGCGCGGCAAGGCGAGTGGTTCCGCTGTGGCGCCCGATGATCTTTCGCTTGATCCTGAAGTAATGCGGCAGGCTGAAGCAGAAATACAAAAGCATATGGCAGGTTGGATTCACCAGAAAATCCCGGCTCTGGGTGGGCTCACTCCGCTTGCCGCGGTCGAAGATCCTGACGGCAGGGAAGTGGTGGAAGGCTTGCTTCTGGACTGGGAGCGCCGCAGCGAAGGAGCTCTTGGACCGGGTACCATCCGACCGGACATCGCCGCCATTCGCCGCCTGCTCAATCTGGGCCCGCCGCTCACCTGATCAGTGTTTTCGCTTACAGGAAGCGTATACAGCTGCCGGTGAGCCCCAACCAACCGGCCAAGGCGACAGGGCATGAATTTGCGAGAGTGGCACCCCTTCCTGCCCGGATGCAAGCCAATGATTCTAAATGCAATGCTGGCAAAATAGAGAGATAGAGACTATTTCTCGAGCACTATACTAAGCGGGACGACAAGTACAGAGCCAATTGTTCTAAACCGCAGCGCTGCCAGCCTGAGGCATCACCCCAACGTGTGAGCTTGCATTTATGAGCACAGACAAAACAATTCGCAGGGTTACGGATACTGAACGGCGGCAAGCGGAAACGTATCGCTACTGGCAGAGTCTGCCCATCGGAGATCGGCTCTCCGCTGTCTGGGATGTAAGTGAAGCGGCCCATGCCTTCGCTGCCACCTTCAAGGGAGGTCCGGTCAGTGTTGCCGAAGGATCTGAAAGAGCTATTACGCGCCTTCAACGATCACGGCGTTAAGTACCTGATCGTGGGAGGCTATGCGTTTGGTCAAGCCTGGGAGAATCGAATCGAAGCACTTGTCGACGAAGAGATTCGGACAGTCGTTATATCCAAAGACGACCTGATTCAAAACAACCTCGCAAGTGGAAGGGAACAAGACGTTCTTGACGTAAAGAAGCTGCGGGCAATCACGCTCAAAGATCCGCTCCAGGACTGATACCTGGCGAGACCTTCTGGTCAGGTGCAATCGATAATCTGAGTGCCGACCTCTTCGCCAAGGGCTGGCACTCAGCAATTTTTCGTTAGAACGGAATGTCGTCGTCAGTGATTTCCGTGCCGGCAAACTCTTCGTGCTGAACGGGCGCTCGCTGATCGAAGGAGCTGGTATTCGAGCGCGGACCGCCGCCACCCGTTTCTCCCTCACCTCGGCCTGACAACAGGACCACATCGTTGACGATGATTTCTGTGCGGTACTTTTTTTGTCCGGAAGCCTGGTCGTCCCAGGAGCGGGTCTGGATGCGCCCCTCGACATACAACTTGTTGCCCTTCTTGACGTAATCGCGAATGATTTCTGCGACCCGCTGGTAGGCAGTCAGGTTGTGCCACTCGGTGCGATCCTGCCACTCACCGGCTTTGTCTTTAAAACGGTCTGAGGTAGCCAGGGTGAGGTTGGCGACGGGCAAACCGCTGGGCAATAGCTTGACTTCAGGGTCTTTGCCGACGTTGCCCAGGAGGATGACTTTATTGACGCTCTTTGGCATG
This sequence comes from uncultured Acidobacteriaceae bacterium, assembly GCA_963834445.1. GTDB lineage: Bacteria > Acidobacteriota > Terriglobia > Terriglobales > Acidobacteriaceae > PALSA-350. The sequence continues at coordinate 847,939 of CAWIBU010000003.1, read as the reverse complement.
GTGTTCCTTCACTGTTAAGTAAGGCAGAAGAATAGCAGAATTATTCTGCCGAGTTATTTTGTAGATTTAATGATCGCGCCGGGCCAGGCGGCGGTTGCGCAGCCACTTCGCGGCGCCGAGCGCAGTCAGCATGGTTCCGAACGGCAGGCTCATCATGGCCAGAATCAGTGCCAGCCAGCCGGAATTGGTGTGCGGGCCGTGCTCACCGATGCCGCCGCCCAGGGTTGCGGTGAACAGCGCGGCCAGGGCGCCGACGAGCAAAATCCACAGGCCGGCACGCAGCAGTTGCGCCGTGCCGTCGTCCGGTATGGGTCTGCGGGCTGCGGGCGGCCGCATCACAATCGGATCTCGCACGGTCGTGGCCATCGCGCTATCGCCACGCGGCCAGCATGGCATACACCACCACGCCGGTAACGGAAACGTAGAGCCAGATGGGCAGGGTAAAACGTGCAATCCTGCGATGCTCACGGAACCGTCCGCTGAGCGAGAAGAAGAAAGTGGTCAGCACCATGGGCAAGGCCACAATCGAAAGCAGCACGTGACTGATCAGCAGCGAGAGATAAAACGTTCTCACCGTGCCCACGCCGGGGAAATGGGTTTCTCCATGCAGGGCATGATTGGTGATGTAGCTGACCAGAAACAGGGAAGAGAAGACAAACGCGATCATCATCGCGACCCGATGGGCCGGGATATTGCGGCTGCGGATGAAGTAAAACCCGGTCAGCAGGGCAACCGTGCACAGTCCGTTAAGCACCGCATTGAGCAAGGGCAAAAAGCGAAAGCGTGCCACCGAGGCGTCGAGCGGATGGTGGAGGTAGAGCAGCCACAGCAGAAAGCAAACGGCTGCCGCACTCACGGCGACGATCAGAGCGATGGGGAGCGCAACGGAAGGGCGCTGGTTGGTTTCCGCCACTAACATGTTTGTGTCCTCTCTTCAGGCTGACGGACGGTTGGTGCGCCGGTTCACGATGGCCCAGGCCGCGACAAAGGTCAGCAGACAGAAGCCGGCGGTCACCGCCAGGTTGACCGGCAAGGAAAAAACCGTGGGGCCGTCAGGAAACAAGCTGCCACGCAGCGCTTCTACGCCGTAGGTCAGCGGGTTAAGCATCATGCAGAAGCGCATCCATCCGGCAGCCCCGCTCAACGGGAAGAGTGCGCCTGAAAGCAGCCACAAGGGGATCAGCACCAGGTTCACGATGGCGTGAAAGGCCTGGGTCGAATCCATCGGCCAGGCAATGGCGAACCCCAGCGCGGTGAGTTCAAAGCTGATCATCACGATGGCCAGAACACTTAGCCCGATCGCCGAAGGCGTCATGTGCACGCCCACCAGCGGGCCAAACACCAGGAAAATGATGCCCTGCACCGCGGCCAGCGTGGCGCCGCCGAGTACCTTGCCCAGCACAATCGATGACCGGCTCACCGGGGCAGCCAGCACCGAGAGCAGGAAGCCTTCATTGCGATCCTGAATCAGCGACATCATGCTGAAGATCGCGGTAAACAGCACGATCATGGCGACCGATCCGGGGAAAAAATAGCCCAGATAGTGGGCCGAGCTACCGCTGCCCTCGCCGGTCTTGAAGCTATGCGCGAAGCCGGCGCCGAGAACGACCCAGAAGATGAGCGGGGAGGCAATCACGCCGACCACGCGCGCCTTCTGCCGATAAAAGCGGACCAGCTCACGCTGCCACAGGGTGTAGGCGGGAAGCCAGATGCCGGGTGATGCGGCGTTACTGGTGCGCAGCGCGGTGGCGGTCAGGGTTGCCATGATGCCTCCTTCTCCTGGGCATCCGCCCAGAAGCGATGGCCAGTGCGCTGAATGAACACGTCTTCCAGGCTGGGGCGAGCTACCGAGATTCCGTCGATTTCGCCAGGAAATGCTTCGATGACGCTGGTCACAAAGCGATGACCATCGGGGCGCTCCAGGCGGACCGTGCTGCCCAGCACGCTGGGCTGCACCGCGAAGCGTGCGCCCATGCGTTCAGCCAGCGAACGCGCCGCTTCAGCGCCGGCAGTCTCAAACAGCACCACGTCGCCGCCGATTGCCGATTTCAACTGCAAGGGAGAACCCAGGGCCATCAGGCGGCCCTGGTTCAGAATGGCCAGCCGGTCGCAATGTTCTGCTTCTTCCATCAGGTGGGTGGTCACCAGGATGGAGACCCCTTCCTGGTCACGCAGCGTACGCAGGTACTGCCACATATCGCGGCGTGCACCGGGATCGAGGCCGGTAGAGGGCTCGTCCAGCAGCAGGACTGCGGGCGAGTGGATGAGGCCTTTGGCCAACTCGACCCGGCGTTGCATGCCGCCGGAAAGAGTTTCGACGTATTCTTTGGCGCGATCGCTCAGCCCCACCCGCTGCAGCACTTCTGCGCTGCGGGTCTTGAGCGCGTCGCCGCGCAGGCCGTAGAGATGGCCCTGGTGTTTGAGATTTTCCGCGACAGTTAACTTCAGGTCCAGACTTCTTGCCTGAAACACAATTCCGGTCTGTTGGCGCGCCCGATTCGGTTCGCGGGATACGTCAAAGCCCATAATGCGCGCGCTACCGCCGCTAGGCACCATCAGGGTGGAGAGAATGCGAAACAGGGTTGTCTTGCCGCTGCCGTTCGGGCCCAGCAGGCCGAAGATCTCCGCAGGTTGTACGGCGAAGCTCAGGTTGTCGAGCGCCAGGCGATCGCCGTAATTGTGGGAGACGTGGTCAAGCTGGATAGGCAGTCGCTCGGCAACGCTGCCGGACGGGACGTTGGCAGCAGGATGTTCGCTCAGCGTAGCCATGGTTATCTCCTTCCGCTTGCGTTCAGCATCATCACCGCCAGCAGCAGCGGCAGGTAGATGACGCTGGCGCGCAGCAGGTCGCGGGCATAACCTCGCGACTCCGCGGTGGTAAGCGCCCGGGTGATGCGGGCAAACCGTATCGTGTAGGCGAGGTAAACGAGACCCAACAGGGTGGCGGCGACCAGGTATACCTCTCCAGTAAGGTGCAGATAATACGGAACCATGCTCACCGGAATCATGAGCACGGCATAGATCAGCGCTTCGCAGGCGGTGGACCAGCCGTCGGGCTGCACCACCGGCAGCATGCGGATGCCGGCCCTGGCGTAATCTTCGCGGTATAGCCAGGCGATGGCCATGAAGTGAGGAAATTGCCACACGAACAGGATGGCGAACAGGGAGACGGCGGGCCATTCAATGATGCCGCGGGCGGCGGTCCATCCCAACAGGGGTGGCATCGCGCCGGGAAACGCGCCGATAAAGGTGGCCAGGGTGGTGTAGCGCTTCAGCGGGGTGTAGACCGCGACGTAGACAAAGCCGGTCAGCAGGGTCAGCATCACTGTGATCGGGTTGGTGAACCACGCCAGCACCAGCGCGCCCAGCACGAAACAGGCCATGCCGAGGGCCATGCCGTGCAGCAGGCTGAAGCGGCCGGCGGCCAACGGGCGTTGCGCGGTACGCACCATTTTCGCGTCGACCCTGCGCTCGATGACCTGGTTCATGACGCTGGCGCCGCAAGAGACCAGGAAGATACCCAGCAGCGATTCCAGCAGGCCCCAGTGGATGCTGGTGATGCCGGAGCGCATGGAACCGAGGTAGAAACCGGCCCACGCCGTTACCACCACCATCGCGGTTACGCGCACCTTGAACAGTTCCTGGTAGTCGGCGATGCGGGAATGGCGTGCAGCCAGCATGGGAACCGGATCGATCCCAGAACCGGCCAGACCGGTAGCGGATCTGATCGGTGAGGCGGGATTGAGCTGAGTGGTTAGCATCGCTGGCGGGCTGTTCTCAATGATAACAAGCCGGCAGGGTATTGCGAGCCGAGGCCTTTGGCGCCATCCACACGAGCGCGGGAACCTCTGGGATAGTGTGTCACTCTGCGCGTGGCACACCAGCGGCGAGCGGCTAGGGAGCTTTCGCCACGGGAAGTTCGGTCTCGTTTTCTTTGATCAGGTATTCCTGGATCAGCACCGAGACCAGCACTGCGGTCGGCACCGCGATCATGGCGCCCACTACGCCGGCTAACTTCGAGCCCATCAGCAGGGCAATCAGCACCCCCAGCGCAGAAAGGTCCACGCTGCTCTTCATGATTCTGGGGGTCAGGTAGGATGTTTCCACCTGCGCGTAGATGGCATAAAACACGGCTACGCCCACTACTTTTTCCCAGGAATCGGTGGCGGCCGCAAGCAATACCAGGGCCATCGACACCATGGCGCCAACGATGGGAATGATATTCAACACGCCCATGAGCACCGCTAGCGCATACGCATAACGGACTTTGAGCATGACGAAGACGATCAGGCTGCAAAGGCCGAGGATCAGCATCAGGCTGCCCTGTCCCAGCAGCCATTTACCCATGCGTGCGTCGGCGCGCAAAAGCGTCCGGTCGAGCCGCTCCCTCATCGGATGAGGGAAGAAGGAGAGCACCCAGTGGTATGCCTCCTCGCCTTCCAGCATGAAATAGACGGTAAGAAAGATCACGGCGCCCACATCGGCCAGCTTGCTCGCCCAGCTACTGATGGAGAGGAAGAGATACTCCGCAAAGTTGGAGACGAACCCCTGTATTTTGGCGTTTAAGCCGGCTAGATTGACGTGAGAAATGAAAGGCACGTGGTGTATCCGCTCGAGCAGTTGCGGCCCGCGTGTCGGCAGCTCGGCGACCAATGATTGAATATCGCGCAGAACGGGCGGCATAGCGAACGCGAAAAACAGGGTGGCGGCGGCCCCCACGCTCAACAATAAAAAAAAGATGGCCAGCCCGCGGCCTGGGCGCCACTTACGGATCTGGAACTGGGTGATGTAACGGATCAAGGGTGTCAGGACCACAGCAAAGAGCGCGCTTACATACAGCAGCAACAGGATCTCGCGCATCAGGTAAGCGAGCGCCAACACCAGCGCAATGGCAAAAGCAAACACGATGTTGCCCCGCACCGAGCGCGTGCGTGACGCTTGCCCGGGGGTGATACCTTCCGCTGCCTCTTCCGGACTTACCATGGTTCGGGACCGTTTTCCTTTCGATCGGCTAAACGCTGACGCACGCGATCGGCTACTGCCTGTGGCGTGAGGCCGGTGGTGATTACCGTAATGTGCGCCGTTCGGTAGTAGGGCAGCCGTCGTTGGAGCCGATCCTGCAAAGGTTCCGCGGACGCCAGCAAGGGGCGGTCTTTGCCTTCGACCGTGCAGCGAGACAACAATTCGGGCAGCGGTGCTTCCAGATAGACCAGGCAATTTCCCGGTGTTTGCAGCAAAAGGGTGCGGGTCGGTTCGCTTTCGATCGCACCCCCGCCCAGCGCCAGCACGAGCCGGTTGGCGTTGCTCAGTTGCTCAATCGCCCGGCGCTCGCGCTCGCGAAAATTCGCTTCGCCGTGGTCGCGAAAAATTTGCGGAACCGTGAGCTGGCTGGTGGCTTCGATGACGTCGTCCAGGTCAAGAAACTGCCATCCCAGGTCGCGCGCCAAAATGGCCCCCACCGTGGATTTGCCTGCCCCCATGAACCCGGTCAGGATCAACCTCGAAGGTGCCTGCGTTTGTTCGCCCATACCAAGTGCGGATTATAGATGGGGCGCGCTTTATTTCACCCGCGAGGGCTCCTTCTTGAGGGCAGACTGGATGTTGTCCCACACTGCCGGGCTGGGATCGTGGATAGGCAGAAGCAGTTTGGCTTGTTGCGCGATGTACTCCAAATCGCGCACCAGGGAGCTGCAGTTCTCGCAGGTTTTCAGGTGTGGCTGCGCGGTCAGATCGCCGCCCGTCTCGAACAAGCTGGGCAGCTGGTCCTGAAAAAGGGCGCAATCATCGGTCGTCCCGTTCGCTGCTTTCCGGACGTCGTTCATAGAAGAGCCTCTTTCCGTTGGCCCGACTTCAGAAGGTCGCGAAGCTTCATGCGTGCCTTGTGAAGTTGTGATTTGCTGTTGCCGATGGAACACTCCAGCATGACCGCGATTTCGTTGTGTTCGTAACCTTCGACATCATGCAACACGAATACGAGCCGATACCCGGGGGGCAGATTTTCAATCGCCCGCTCCAGTGTGACACGATCCACTGAGCCGGAAAGGGTAAGATCGCGGGCGCCGATATCTTTGCGCGGCCCATCTTCCTGCGAGGGCTCGAGCGTCTCTTCGAGCGAAACCTGGGGTAGGCCCTTCTTGCGCAGGTGCATCAGGACGACGTTGACGGCCAGCCGATGCAGCCAGGTCGAAAACGCCGAATCTCCACGAAACGTAGCAATCTTCCGGTAGAGCTGCAAAAAAGCTTCCTGGGTCAGGTCCTCGGCCTCGGCCACATTGCCGAGCATGCGCAGGCAAAGCGAGTAGACCCGTCGCTTGTGCAGCGCGTAGAGCATTTCAAAGGATGCGGCGTCGCCCGCCTGGGCTTTCTGAATAGCTTCCGCTTCCCCGGCGATCGGGGGATTGCGGCGCAGATGCTGGTTGGGCGCCTTGGCCGGCGCCGTTGGGCCGGGGGTCGTCGCCAAGTCCTTGCTGGGTATAGACATTGCTACCTCTAGAAGAGAAGTTCCACCGCCGTTGCCAGCGGCTTGCAGACGGATGTTCGCTTTCAGCATGAAATCACTCGTTGAAAACTTGGGGCCTTGCTCTGGGAAGCAGAATCCGGGGTAGAAGTTGCTTTGCGAAGAGGATCCTCAACCTGCAACCAACTGGCGGGTGGGCCCATGCAGGCGTCCGTCCGCGTATCCATGCGAGACCTGGGCCACCCACCAGTTGCAGGTTTGAGTGAGTTTTTCCAGGCTAACTGCCGATAAAGCGCGCGTACAGGCTGCGCGCCAGGGCAACGTCCGTGGTCCCGTGCACCAGTGCTCGGCCGTCGGCGAAGAGGGTGAGGGTGTGGCTCCCACGCTCGAAACGGAGCAGCAGACGGTTGAAGGTGACTTTGCCATGTGGCTGCAGGCGGCGCTGCAGGTCGGCAAAGTCGACCGGGCGATGGTGCTCATGGATCTGCACCGAGTTACGGCCGCACAGCGTGATTTGGGGACGGTCTTCGCCCCGCAGGTGGGTAAAGTCTTGTTGCTGGCAAACCGTGCAGTGCTCCCGCGGCGCAGCGGCGCTGATTTCTGCCTGATCATTGGTCCACAGATCGCGTCCCAGCAGGGTGCGGCGCATTTTGTCTTGCGCGCCCACGAGAAACTTCATCGCCTCGGTCACTTCCACCGACGCGGCGAAATTGACCGCGGTATTTAGGATGCCGGCCGTGTCGCAGGTGTCCACCGTGCCCATGGGCGGTTTGGGAAAGAGGCAGGCCAGGCAAGCGGTTTCCCCGGGCAGAATGTTCATGGTGGCGGCGTATGCCCCAACCGCCGCCGCATAGATCCACGGCCGGCCCTGCTCCACAGAGTAGTCATTGATCAGGTAGCGCGTCTCGAAATTGTCGGTGGCGTCGAGCAGGATGGCGGCCCCATCCAGGAGCGCGTGAATATTGGAGGGGACCAGGTCGGCCACATGCGCCAGCACCCTGGTCTGGCTGTTAAATTGGGCAATCTTGCGCCGCGCAGCTTCCGCCTTTGGCAACGCGTCGCGGGCATCGGCCTCATCGAACAGGAGTTGCCGCTGCAGATTGCTCTCTTCCACAAAATCGCGATCGACCAGGGTCAAGGTACCCACGCCAGCCCGTGCCAGCAGGGCTGCGGCGGCTGCCCCGGTCGCGCCGCAGCCCACCACCGCCACGTGGCTTTGGGCCAATCGCTGTTGGCCCTGCTCGCCAATTCCGGGATAGAGCACCTGGCGAGAGTAACGGGCGTCGGTCAGTTCTACTGCGGGTTCCACACGCGCTCCCGTAACATCCAGATGGCTGGCCACGTCTTAGTATAGAGACTTACGTGGAGAGAGCTGCTGCTGCGCGTGTGCTTATCGGAGAGGATCTTTGTCGGTTTTGACGCTATTGCATCCATCCGCCCGTCGCGTGCTGTACGGTTCGCTTTTGCTGAGTTTGGTGGCAGCTTTTTCTCCAGTCTGCCGCGGGCAGGCGGCTGTTCCCACGCCACCGGATGTCCGCCAGGGCTCACTGGCCGATTGGGCTGGCCTGCAGGTGGTGAGCATATCGTTCGAAGGAGTAAGCGCTGCCCTGCTCGCTCCGCTTCCCAGCCGGCTGGCGCAGCAGGCCGGTGTGCCTCTGGACCCAGGCAAAATTCGCGATAGCCTGCGCAGCCTGTACGCCACCGGTCTCTACCAAACCATTGAAGTGGTCGGCGTGCGCGCCGGCCACGACGTTTCCATCGTTTTCTCCGGCAAGCCGCGCCTCTTTATCGGCCGGATTAACGTCAACGGTGTGAATGACGATCGCCTCGCTTCTGTGTTGCAGAGCGCCACCCAACTCCAGGCGGGTACAACCTTCTCCGAAAGCAAGGCCGACGGGGCTGAACCGGCCGTCATCGCAACCCTGGAAAACAATGGCTTCTACCGGGGACAAATCGCCCGAACCACCGTCATCGATCGAGAGAACTCCCTGGTCGATCTCAACTTCGAGGTTTTTCCCGGCAAGGTGGCCCGGGTGGGTGCGGTCAACTTGACCGGCGACAGTGGCCTGACCGAAGCGGAATTCCGCAAGCAGGGTAAGCTCAAACAAAATTCCAAGGTCAACCGCAATACGGTCAGCCGCGCATTGAGCAGGCTGCGCAAACGCTATGCCAAAAGAAATCGGCTCTCGGCGACGGTTAGCCTCACCTCGAAAGAATATGTGCCTCCCTCCAATCGGCTGAACTATACCTTTTTGGCGCACCAGGGACCGTTGGTCCTGGTGAAAGTGGAAGGGGCCAAAATAAGCCAAAGCCAAATTGAGAAACTGGTTCCCGTCTACGAAGAGGGAACCGTGGATCAGGATCTGCTCAACGAAGGCGCGCAGAATCTGCGCAACTATTTCGAGAGCCGGGGCTACTTCGATGTCAAAATTTCGCACCAGCCCGTACACACCGACGCGCAGCACGTGACTGCGCTCTACACGGTGGAACTGGGCAAGAGGCACGTAGTCGACGAAGTGACCATCGTTGGCAACAAGTATTTCAGCACCCCGTTAATTACCGAGCGGCTCAGCGTGCGCCCCGCCAGCATCCTGGACCGCGACGGCGCCTTTAGCCAACAGCTCATTGCGCAGGATGTTGCCAGCATCAAGGCGCTCTACCAGAGCAATGGTTACAGCAACGTTACCGTGACCACGAAGTTTATCGATAGCGATACGCTGGCTGGAAAGTCGCGTAAGGTCTCTCACTTCAAAATCGCTTATGTAATCAATGAGGGGACCCAGCACCGCATCGGCAAGTACGACATCGATGGAGCCACGGCCGAGCAGCTCAACGATATTCGCCCTTATCTGAACGCCAAGGTGGGGCAGCCCTATTCCCCGGTCAACATCAACGAGGACCGTAACCTGGTGCAGACCTACTACCTGAGCAAGGGCTATGACAATGCTCAGGTCAGCCTGTTTCAGCAAGCGGAACCCGGTCATCCGGACGAAGTGGATTTCACCATGAAGGTGGTTCCCGGCAAACAATTTTTTGTGCGCAAGGTCATTGTCTCCGGGGTGGCGCTTACCAAACCTTCGGTGGTACAGGAGCGAGTGACCCTGCACCCGGGCGATCCGCTTGATCAAACCGCCTTGTTGCAGATGCAGCGCAGACTCTACGATCTGGCCTTATTCAACGAAGTCGATACTGCCATCCAGAATCCGAATGGCGACGAAAGCTACAAAAACGTCTTGCTCAATCTGACGGAAGCCAGGCGGTGGGATGTGAGCTACGGCTTTGGTTTTGAGGTGCAAACAGGCGCGCCTACCGAGGGCTGTCTATCCCCGGCGGAACAGCTCCTGTTAGGCATCTCGAATAGTTACAAGTGCAATCCGAATGGTCATACCGGAGCAAGCCCCCGCATTCTGTTCAATGTGAGCCGTACCAATTTGCGGGGCACTGACCAATCGGTTACCCTGCGCACCAATTACGGAACCCTGGAGCAGGTGGCGCAGCTCAGTTACCAGGATCCCCATTTCTTACATAAGCCGGCCTTCAACTTCACGCTCTCGGGTGGCTATAACAACAGTGCGGTCATCACGACCTATCGGGCGGCCATTCTTTCGGCGGCGGTGCGCGTTTCGCAGCGTTTGACCAAGCCGACTACATTGATCTACTCCTTTTCGTACCGACGGGTTTCGGTGAATTCGAATACACTGCAGGTCAGCCTCTCGCAAATTCCGTTGTTGGCCCAGCCGGTGCGTGTGGGTGGGCCGGGATTGACTTATATTCGCGATACGCGGGATGTCGCGCTCGATGCCCATCATGGCAGCTTCACCACGGGCGAAATATTTCTCGCCGATGGGAAGTTTGGCTCGCAGTCTAATTTCGATCGCATCGATCTAAGCAATGCGACGTATTACGACTTTGGCCGCGATCACTGGGTGTTTGCGCGCCAGACCCGCTACGGGCAGGAGCGCTCTTTTGGCGACGGGGAAGAGCAGTTGATCCCGTTGCCGGAACGGTTGTATGCCGGCGGCGCTACGTCGCATCGCGGCTTCCCCATCAATTCCGCCGGGCCACGCGATCCCCAGACCGGCTACCCGGTGGGGGGCGCCGGGGTGTTTGTCAACACCCTGGAAATCCGCACGCCGCCGCCGCCGCTGCGTTGGGTGGGCACCGATCTTAGCTTTGTCCTCTTCTACGACGCGGGCAATGCTTTCGAGAAGTCGTCGCAGATCTGGCCAAGTTTTCTGCGCACCAAGCAGCCTCATAGTTACACCTGCCGGAACGTTTCCGTGGCTTACACCACCTACAACACACCGGATACCTGCGACTTTAATGACTTCTCGCATGCGTTGGGGCTGGGCCTGCGTTATCACACACCGATTGGGCCGTTGCGGGCCGATTTCAGCTATAACCTGAACCCTCCCATCTACCCCGTGTTTTATGACTACACCACGGCGTCGACGACCCCGGATCCCCATGTTGGGCAGGCGGGGCATTTCAATTTTTTCTTCAGCATTGGGCAGAGTTTTTGATGATGATGGCAGGGTTGGGACGAGAGGTTGGCTGCGGGGAGAGCGAACAGCAGGTCCGTCCTCTTCGCTGCGCCCAGCCGAAAGCCATGGAACTGGCGGCAGTTATCCCACGCGAGCCAACGGCAGGCTTGAATGGGCCACCTGACATTCGTTTTTGGTTGAGGTTGTCATCCGCGATCTTGGTTCTTCTGTTTTCCGGCAGCGCCTGGGGGCAGGGCAAACCGGTGGTTCTGGATCACGTAGTGGCGGTCATCAACGGCAGCGTAATTTTGCAGAGTGATGTGGACGAGGAGATGGCCTATTCGGTGTTGCAGCCATTGAGTGTCAACGAGGCTTCCAATACGCCGCAGAAAGCTTTGCAGCGCTTGATTGATCGCGCCCTCATCCTGCAGCAGATGGAGACATCGCAGGCCGTTGCTGCACCTACCCCCGAAGAGCTGCAGCGCAGCCTCACCCAGTTACGCGGTTTGATTCCCGATTGCGCACAATATCAGTGCGTAACCGACGCGGGGTGGCACGCCTTTCTGCGCGCCAGGGGGTTAACCGAAAAAGAGGTTGAGGCTCGTTGGCGCGAACGCCTGATGATCCTGTCATTCATCCAGTCGCGGTTTGGCGCCGGCGTCCGCATTAGCCCGGCGGAAATTGCGGACTATTACAAGACGACCCTGCTTCCCAGATTCAATGGCAAGATGAAGCCACCGGCGCTCGAGGCCGTGTCCGGCCGGGTGGGGGAGATCCTGCTGCAACAGCGAGTCAGTTCCCTCTTGCTCGATTGGTTGCAGAGCCTCAAGAGCGAAGGCAGTGTCAGCATTCTCGATCCTGCGTACGGGCAGGTCGGCACTACGGGTTCGGGCGACGACGAAGGAGCGCAGTCATGAGCCGCCGCAGCGCCTGGGGCTATATCTGGAGGGTCACCGGCCTGTTTGCGCTGCTGCTGGTTCTGGTCGTTGCGGGGTTGCTGTTCTATGCCTCGAGCGCGCACTTCGCCAACGTTGTGCGGCAAAAGGTGATCAGCGTTCTGGAAGATGCCACCGGAGGCCGGGTGGAGTTGCAGTCGCTGCACTGGAACGCGCGCCACCTTTCCGTCGAGGCGGAGGGGCTTACCATCCATGGGCTGGAGGGCCCGGGAGAAGTGCCCTATGCCCATCTTGATCGCCTGTATGCGCGGGTCAGGATTCTTTCCTTCGTGCAGGCCAGGCTGGGCCTGGTCTATCTCGAAGTAGACCGGCCAACCATCCATCTCATCATTTACCCCGATGGCCACACCAACCAGCCGGTACCGAAGGCGAAGGACAAGAGCGACGATGCGTCGGCCCGAACGATCTTCGATCTCCAGGCCGGGCGGATCGAGGTGCGCGACGGCATAGTCCTGGTGAATCAGCGCGCCATGCCATTTCGGCTTGCGGCCAACGATGTAGGCGTGGTGATCACCTATGCGCCGGCCACGGGTCATTATCTGGGTGAACTGGCGTGCGCGGATATCACGGCGCAAAAGGGCAACACTACCGCGATTCATAGCAAACTGGATTTAAGTCTGGAGGCAGCCAGCGATGCCGTCGCACTGAAGACGCTCCACTTTGTGACCGGTAAGACCAGACTCCAGCTCGCGGGTACAGTGAGTCACTTCGCCAACCCGCAGTGGAAAGGGTCCGCCGATGGCATCGTCGACCTCGCGGAAGTGTCTGCATTAGGCGCAGTGGATGGTTTCAAACGTGGCAACGCAGTTCTGGGTCTGACCGGCCAGGGAAGCGGCGCCAGTCAATTTGTGGTGGACGGCAACGCCAGGCTGACTGGTGTTACGTATTCCATTCCCTACGTTCTGATTGACGGATTGAACGCGACCACGCGGTTGCACGTAACACCCGACGCGATCACATTGCCTGATTTCGTAGGCCGTCCCCGCCAGGGTGGCGTCGTGAATGCCTCGATCCGCTTAACCAGCTGGCAAGCGCGCACTCCGGTGATGAACATTCGTGCCCGGGTGCGTGGGGTTCTCTTGAGCACGGTTCTATACAGCGTTGTGGAACGCGGATATCAGGATTTGGGTTTCGACACCGTGGGCGAAGGGCCGGTCAACGTCGATTGGACGGGCGACGCCAGCGACCTGACCATCGCCGCCAAGCTGGTGATGACGACACCCGATAAGACCGCTCCGGGAGAGTTGCCGATCAGCGGCACGGTCGACGCGAAATACTTTCAGCGCGGAGGCCGGGTCCAGATCAATCAGCTGGAGGCACACTCCCCGGCGACCACGCTCAATGTCAGCGGCTTGCTCGGCGTATATCCGCTCACCGAGGCTTCAAACCTTACGATTCATCTGGTCAATCACAACCTGGGCGAGTTTGACCGCGTGCTCAAGACGCTTGATCTGGGCATTGGCGGCAAGAAAGGCATCGGCGGCCTGCCCGTGCAGCTCCACGGGGATGCAACCTTCGATGGCGAGGGGTTGGGCTCCCTGGTAGATCCTGCGTTCAAAGGGCACCTGACGGCGAACCGGTTCTCCACCAATTTCGCGTTTCCCGTCAAAGCCGGTCAGCCCCCGCTCACCACCAACATTTCCTGGGATGAGCTGGATGCAACCGGCAGCTACTCTTCCCGCTTGATCGATGTCCAGCAGGCCGTGCTGAGCCGGGGCAAAACAGTGATACATGCTTCCGGTCAATTGCAGGCGCATCGCATCAGCAAGCGCCGCGTCGCCTTCGATGACGAAGCCGCTCTCACGGCGACAGCGCAGATACAGAACGCCGCGGTGAGCGACCTGCTGGCCATTGCCGGCCAGGATTTCCCCGTGACCGGCAATCTCAACTTTCAGGCCCATGCCGGCGGAACACTCGGCGACCTGAACGGAGGCAGCACTCTAGCCGTGCAGGGGGGCACCCTCGCAGGCCAGCCCTACCATAGCCTGACTGCCAACCTGACCTTCGCCGGGCAGAACATCAACCTGACCAAACTGACGCTGCTGCAGGATGGCGGCACAGTCATTGGCAACGGGACCTACAACCTGAAAACGCAAGCCTTCCTGGGCAATCTGGACGGTAGCAATTTTGAGCTCGCGCATTTTCCCCAGCCCAAAGATGCCAGATTATCGGTGGCGGGTGGGGTGAAGTTCGACGCCCATGCCTCAGGGACGCTGGATACCCCTTCTGTGCTGGCAGGGATTCATCTGCGCAACCTGGTGCTGGGGGGCCAGCCCGCCGGCTCCCTGGAAATGGTGGTGCACACCCTGGGAAGCAATGCATTCTTCACCGCACAGAGCAGCCAGGCGTCCGTCCAGCTACAGGTGAAGGGGCAGACAGCACTGCATGGCAACTTCGACACCCAGGCCAGCCTGGTGTTGACCAACTTGAACATCGCTCCCTTTCTGCGCGCGTTTCATGTGGAGAACGTTACCGGCAATTCTTCGATTGGGGGAACCATCAATGTTGCCGGGCCGCTGCGCGAGCCGAAACAGTTCAGCGGTGACGCCGAGATCAATCAGTTCTCCGCCAATCTGCAGGGCATCGCGCTGCAGGCGGAGGGTCCCTTCCTCGCGTCGATGCATGATGGCATTCTTCGCCTGACCCGGGCACACATTACCGGGCCGGACACCAATCTTGCGGTCACCGGAACGGCGGCCCTGACGGGTAACCAGGCGCTGGCCATGAAGGGGAATGGCGCCGTCAACATGAAACTGGCGCAAACCTTCGATCCCGACATCACTTCTTCCGGGCACGTGGACTTCAACGTCGAAGCCAATGGGACACTGACCCAGCCATTGTTCTCCGGCAAGATGCACCTCACCAACGTCGCCCTGGCGCTCAACGACCTGCCCAATGGCATCAGTAAGTTGAACGGAAACCTGATCTTCGACCAGAACCGCCTTGAGGTGCAGGATCTGGTGGGCACCACCGGGGGTGGTCAGCTCAAGTTCGGCGGCTTTCTCGCCTACCAGCAAGGGATTTATGGAGACTTTACCGCCAGCGGAAAAGATATCCGGGTCCGCTATTCCGGGATCAGTGTCACGGCCGACACTACCCTGCACCTGCAGGGGTCGCAGAACAACATGCTGCTGAGCGGCAACCTGCAAATTACCCGCTTCATTATCGGTCCTAATGTGGACTTTGCCAGCTTTGCCACCGGCCCTTCGGCTACCGTGCCGCCTGACCCGAACGCGCCTTCGAGCCACGTGCGCCTGGATGTGCACGTCTTTTCGGCGCCGCAGCTGGACTTTCAAAATTCCTATGCGCAGCTGGCCGGTAGCGTCGACCTGCGCATTCGCGGAACCGTCGCCCAGCCGGCCATCCTTGGCCGCATCAATATTACCAACGGCACCGCCAACTTTGCGGGCACGACCTATCGTTTGCAGCACGGCCAGATCTTCTTCACCAACCCGGTCCTGATCGAGCCGATCATCGACATCGACGCCACCACCCGGGTGGAAGAATACGATGTCACGATCGGCCTGCATGGCAACGCCAGCCAGCTTACGCCGACCTTCCGTTCGGAGCCGCCTCTACCCCAGGCTGACGTAATTTCCCTGCTGGCCCTCGGCCGAACCCAGGAGGAGCAGGCGCTCTATTCCCAACAGGAGCAATCGGTTGGCGCAGATTCAACCACGAATGCCCTGCTCGGCGGGGCACTCAATGCCGCGGTGGGCAGCCGGGTGCAAAAGCTGTTTGGCGGGGGTAGCGTTAAGATCGATCCCACGTACGTGGGCAGTGTGGGTAGTTCGAGCGCACGCATTACCGTTCAGCAGAACATTTCACGCAATATCCAGGTGACTTACGCAACCAACGTAAATGCGACCGCGCAGCAGCTGATTCAGGCCCAGGTGGACGTCACCTCCAGCATATCGGTGTTGGCTGTACGCGACGAGGCGGGGGTCTTCAGCCTGGTGCTAAAAGTTCATAAACGCTTCCGTTGACGCCGTCTTTCCATCGTAGTAAACACATTAGTGCAACCCAGGGCCAGAGTGTGTGTTCTTACGAGTGGGCTTACTTGCAAAGCCGTAAGGCGTCTAACAGACGCAGGAGAAAGAAATGAAGAAAGCATCACGTAGCATTACTTTGGCGCTAGCTGCTGTTCTGGGTCTGGGTTCTCAGGTCTTGATTCCTCAGGCATCGTTTGCCCTGGGACAGAGCGCGCAAACCGATAACAACATTCAGGCAGAGCTGCAGAACTCCTTAAAGAAATATAAGGGTGTCACAATATCGGTCAAGAATGGAATCGTCGATCTGGAAGGCACCATCAACACCTTCGCCAACAAGGAGGAGGTCGACAAGAAGGTGCACCGCACCAAGAATGTGGTGGCGGTCCGCAACAATCTCAAGATCGCCGGCGCGGGTGAGATCTCAGACCAGCAACTGCAACAGCAGATCGTGAAAAAGTTGCAGTACGACCGCGTGGGGTATGGTAATGCGTTCAACGCCATCAGCGTGAACGTACAGGATGGTGTCGTGACTCTAAGTGGCCATGCCCTCGGGCCAGTTGCTGCCGATTCTGCAGTGTCGTTGGCCAGCAACTTTCCCCGGGTGCAGGATGTAATCGATAATATCCAGGTCGATCCGCTTTCGCCCATGGACATGCGGTCGCGGATGGAGGTATATCGAGCTGTCTATGGCTATCCCAGTTTGAACAAGTACGCGATTGATCCGGCACAGCCGATTCGCATCACGGTCGTTAACGGCAATGTCACGTTGGATGGCGTAGTGAACAGCCAGGCAGATAAAAATGTTGCTGGTATCCGGGCCAATAGCGTCCCCGGCATCTTCAAGGTGACCAATAATCTGCAAGTAGCTAATCCCTCCAACGAGAAGTAGTCTTTCGTTTCTGGCAGAATGGCCCACCTTCCTGGTGGGTCATTCTGTTTGCTTTCGCCTTTGCCCCAATCGCAAACGGCTGGTCCCTCACTTCGTTGCTCTCTGTCTTAACCACCCTGTTTGGTTAAGACAGAGGGCAGCGAAGCGGAGAGACCTGTTCTTCCTCTCCACCCCGATCTTTGGTTGTCAGTACACTGGCTCTATGGCTCTTTTGCGCGACGTGCGCACCACGCTCGAAATGATCAAGTGGGAGCACTCCATTTTCGCGCTTCCCTTCGCACTTTCGGGCGCGATGCTGGCCGCTGGTGGATGGCCGCCGTGGCGCAAAGTCTTTTGGATTGTGATTTGTATGGTGACTGCTCGCTCGGCAGCCATGGCCTTCAATCGATGGGCCGATGCCGGCCTTGATGCGGCCAACCCGCGCACGGCTAAGCGCGCTATTCCCGCCGGTTTATTGAGCCGGAGCTTCGTGGCCGGATTTACCGCGCTAATGGCAGGTGCATTTGTTGTGGCCTCGGCGCAGTTGAATCGGGAGACGCTTCTGCTCTCTCCCCTGGCACTGGTGGTGATCCTGTCGTACTCGTATACCAAGCGATTTACCCGCTGGTCTCACCTGGTGCTTGGGCTCGCTCTGGGGATTGCTCCGTCTGCGGCCTGGATTGCGGTGCGCGGAAGTCTGGATCCGCGCATCCTTGTGCTTACCGTCGCGGTCCTGTTTTGGGTCGGTGGGTTTGACGTGCTCTACGCCTGCCAGGATATGGAGCATGACCAGCAGGCGGGTCTAAACAGCATCCCCCAGACGTGGGGAATCGAATCTGCCTTCTGGATCGCGCGCGCGATGCACCTGGTTATGCTCGGTCTGCTCTGCTGGCTGCTCAGATTGTTTGCGTTGAATGCCTTCGCCTGGGTCGGCGTGGCCGCTGTCGGCCTGCTGCTGCTATATGAACACCTGATTGTTTCTCCGCAGGATATGCGCCGTCTGAATGCTGCGTTCTTTACCCTGAACGGGGTCATTTCGATGGTGTTCTTCTTCTGTGTTGCGGCGGCGCTGGTATTGCATCCATGAAAAACGCACCCCGGGGTTGCCGGGGTGCGTTTTCGTGCATCTGGAGACTATGCGGTGCGATCGTTTAGCCGCTCGTTGGTTTTGTGAGCGTCGATCTTTTCGTTGACCTTGTCGTGCAACTGATCGATCTTGGCCGCAACCCCGGAGCGCGCTTCGTTGGCGTTGTGCTCGGCTTCGCGCTGGTGACGATCAGCAGTCACGTTAGCAGCGTCTTTGGCGTTGCCCCAAGTTTCCTTCGCGGCGCCCTTTACCTGATCGGCTACACCTTGATTGGCCAGCTTTTGATTTCCCACCGCTTCGCCAACCGCCTGTTTCACGTGGCCCGCTGCATGCTCGACTTTGCCAGCTACTTGATCTTTGTTCATATTGTCTCCTTCGCCTGTCGTAATCCAGGCGCACTACAAACTAAGATGCCTGACGGGGTGTCCCGGCATACCTGCCGGGACCAAAAAAGTTGCCCCTTCAGATCGCGCGCCTACCGCCGATCAACTGAATGACCAATACCACCAGCGCAATGATCAGCAGGATGTGGATGTACCAGGCAACTACGTGGAAACCGACAAAGCCAACCAGCCAAAGAACAAGCAGCACCAGGAAAATTGTCCAAAGCATTGTGTTTCTCCTCAATATAAAGTCTTGCTACGCTGTACTTTGGTGCATTTGCACCAGGGTAGGTTGCCGTATCATCAAAATTAAGTCTTCGGGGCAAAGATGCGGATCGCCATCCAGGGAGAGCTCGGATCTTTCAGCCACCAGGCCGCCCTCGCCCTTGAACCGCAGGCAACCATTATTCCCTGCGCGGTATCCGCCGAAGTGTTCGATCTGGTCGAACGGGATCAGGTCTGCGCAGCAGTTATCCCCATCGAAAATTCTCTCGCTGGGTCGGTCGTGGAGCATTTCGACCTTCTTATGCAATCAGACGTGCTGATCGAGCGTGAATCCCTGCTGCGTATCCGCCACAATCTGATCGGTGTGCCCGGCAGCACGATCGAGGGCCTACGCCAGGTGCTATCCCACCCTGTCGCCCTGGCCCAATGCCGTCGATACTTTAGTCAGCATCCCAGCATGACGCCCACTGCTTTCTACGACACCGCGGGTAGCGTCAAACATGTAACTACACAGGGGGATAAAGAAATTGGAGCCATCGCCAGCGAGCAGGCGGCACTTGCCTATGGGGGACAGGTTCTGGCTTCGGGGATTGAAGACAATCCTGCCAACTTCACGCGCTTTTTTCTGATTCGGCGTAGCGCAAAGGTGCAGCCACTTCCTCACCCAAACAAGGTCAGCATCGCGTTTACTGTGGCCAATCGTCCCGGAACGCTGGTGTCGGCCCTGCAGGTATTCGCCGAACACCACACTAATTTGTGTAAGGTGGAGTCCCGCCCCGTGCACGGCCAGCCCTGGGAATACGTGTTTTACGTCGATTACCAGTCCTCTGATCCGGCCGCGACCAAGGCCGCCTTGCAGGAACTCCGGCGGCAGTGCCTCCTGGTGAAAGAATTGGGCCATTACACCGCCGCACGGCCGCTTGCCTGATAGGGTTATCCCCTCGATGGGTGAGCGACGATTCTCTGGCGATGGAGAGAATAGAGGATGGGGAGGGTCTTTTGCGACTTTGCGAGATCTGCAGCATCTTATAGTCGATAATCTGATAGAAGGATACTCATGGCTAGCGATTTTCTAAGCATCATCAATCCAACCGACCCCAGCCGACGTGAATCGGGTAGCTCGCAAGGAAGGGTTCTCCCCATTCTGCCGGTTCGGAGCACGGTGCTGTTCCCCCATGCTGTACTGCCACTTACGGTCGGCCGGGAGAGCTCGATTCAACTGATTCAGTCCCTGGGGGAGCACAAGACCATCGTGGTGGTCGCGCAGCGCGACGAGCGTATGGACAGCCCCCAGCCCAGCGACCTGTATTCTGTCGGCACCCTGGCGACGGTGCACAAAGTCGTCAAAATGCCGAACCAGAGCCTTTTTGTGTTCACCGAAGGCACGGAGCGGGTCAAGCTGGGCGAATTCTCTCAGCTGGAGCCGTTCATGACGGCTGCCGTCGACCATCTGCCGGAAGTCGACCCGGGCAAGAGCGCCGAGTTGGAGGCGCTGCAGCGCAATGTAATCGCCCAGTTCCAGCAGATTGTGACCACTTCACCGACCCTGTCGGACGAGCTGCAGACCATCGCGCTCAATATCGAAGATCCGGGCCGGCTGGTTGACTTCATTGCTTCCTCACTGCCGTTTCTGGCTACTACCGATAAGCAGGAACTGTTGGAAACGCCCGATGTCATGCTGCGCATGGAGCGCATCAACAAACATCTGGCCAAGGAAGCGGAAGTCCAGCAGCTGCGCAACAAGATCCAGACCGAAGTGCAGGACCAGGTGCAGCAATCGCAGCGCGATTACTACCTGCGGGAGCAGCTCAAGGCCATCCAGAAAGAGATTGGCGAACTCGATGAGGGGCAGAAAGACATCGAAGAGCTGCGCCAGAAGATCGAAGCTGCCGGCATGCCGGAGGATGTGAAGAAGGAAGCCGTCAAGGAGCTCAACCGCTTGTCCCGGATGTCGCCGATGGCGGCCGACTACTCGCTCACGCGCAACTACGTGGAGTGGCTGGCGGTTCTGCCCTGGGCCAAATCCACGGGCGGTGAAGTGGACATTGCCAAGGCCAAGGAGATTCTCGACCTGGATCACTACGATCTGAAGCGGGTCAAGGATCGCATCCTCGATTACCTGAGCGTGCGCCGCCTGAAGCCAGACATGAAGGGACCGATTCTTTGCTTTGTCGGACCTCCAGGGGTGGGCAAAACCTCGCTTGGCCGCAGCATCGCGCGGGCGCTGGGCCGGAAATTCCAACGCATCTCGCTCGGCGGCATGCACGACGAGGCCGAGATTCGTGGCCATCGGCGGACGTATATCGGCGCGCTGCCTGGCCAGATCATGCAAGCGCTGCGTCGCGCGGAAACCAACGATCCCGTCTTCATGCTCGACGAAATCGACAAGCTGGGCCGCGACTTCCGTGGCGATCCGGCATCAGCGCTGTTGGAAACTCTGGATCCGGAGCAGAACAATACGTTTCGTGATAACTACCTGGACGTCCCCTTCGATCTGTCCAAGGTGCTTTTTATCTGCACCGCGAACATGCTCGATCCGATTCCGGAGCCCTTACGCGACCGCATGGAGATCATCGACCTGTCGGGCTATACCGAGGAAGAGAAGACGCACATTGCCTTCCGTTACCTCATCCCGCGGCAGATCAAGGAGAACGGTATCGAACCCAAAGAAGGCGGTGCGCCCGAGATCGAGTTTCCTGAAGAGGGGGTTCGCTACATCGTGCGCCACTACACACGAGAGGCGGGTGTCCGCAAACTGGAGCAGTTGATCAGCACGGTTTGCCGTAAGCAGGCGCGGCGCATCGCCGAAGGCAAGACGGGCACACTGGTCGTCGACAAAGCGGTGATCCAGGAATTTCTGGGTGGCATCAAGGTGCGCGTCGACACGGAACTGGCCGAGCGGACCAAGCGCGCTGGAGTGGCGGTGGGCCTGGCCTGGACGCCGGCGGGTGGCGATGTATTGTTCATTGAAGCCAACCGGATGAAGGGTAAAGGTGGGTTCAAGATGACAGGGCAGATTGGCGAAGTCATGCAGGAATCGATGCAGGCTGCGCTTACCTGGGTGCGTTCGAATGCCACGTCTTTGGGACTGGAGGAGGACTTCACCAAGGATATGGACATCCACATTCACGTACCTGCTGGTGGGATCCCGAAGGACGGTCCGTCGGCCGGTGTGACCATGGCAACCACCCTGGTTTCACTGCTGACCGACAAGCCAGTTCACCCGCTCACCGCGATGACCGGTGAGATCACGCTCAGCGGCAATGTTTTGCCAGTAGGCGGGATCAAGGAAAAGTTTCTGGCCGCCAAGCGAGCTGGCGTTCAGGATGTGATTCTACCCGCGGAGAATCGCATGAGTGTCGAAGAAGATCTCACCGCAGATCAGATCGACGGTGTGCGCATCCACTACGCCAGCCGCATCGAAGACGTGCTGGCCATCGCGCTGCCTCACTCCGACAGCGAAGAAAAAAAGGACGAAGTTGTACGGGAAGCGATTATTGAGCACGCCGCGGTTTAAGTAGTTCGTTCCGCAAGAGAAAGGCCCGCCAACCAGCGGGCCTTTCTCTTTGCACTAGAATCTTTCTGGGGACAGTCTTACAGCAAATCTCAGGAAGCTTTGTCACGCCCAATTTTCAAGGATATCGATGATTATTGACTTTGCCGAGCGGGCGCATAACCACAATTGGGACTTGGACCCGGTGGTGCGGTCCCTGCTGGATACTGATTTCTACAAGCTGCTCATGCTGCAGTTCATCTGGAAGCACTTTCCTACGACCCAGGTCTCGTTTTCGGTGAGCAATCGTTCGTCTTCCCTGCGTCTCGCCGACGTGATCGCGCGCGAAGAAGTGCTGCAACAGCTGGAACACGTGCGCAGCCTGCGCTTTCTCAAATCAGAACTGATCTGGCTGGCCGGCAACACGTTCTTCGGCCGCCGCGGTATCTTCGAGCCAGATTTCATCGACTGGCTGGCCCATGGCTTCCGCCTCTCGAGCTATCGGCTGACCGTCAGAGACGGGGAATTCCTGCTGGAGTTCAACGGCCTTTGGACCGAGGCGACGATGTGGGAGATCTACGGGCTCTCCATCATCAACGAGTTGAAATCCCGCGCCGCCTTCAAGGGCATGAGCGAATTCGAGCTGGATATTCTCTACGCGCAGGCGAAGGCCAAGCTGTGGGGTAAGATCGAGCGCCTCACCGGCCTTCCTGAGCTTCGAGTCGCTGACTTTGGCACCCGGCGGCGACACAGCTTTCTATGGCAGGAATATGTTGTCATGGCCATGAACACCGCACTTTCCGAGGAATTCTCCGGTACCTCGAACACCTACCTGGCCTACAAGCACAACCTCGAAGCGGTCGGCACCAATGCCCACGAGCTGCCGATGGCGCTCGCTGCCATGGCCACCAACGACGCGGAGTTGAAAGGCTCGCAGTACCGCATTCTCGAGCTGTGGCAAAGCACCTACGGCCAGGACATCCGCATCATGCTGCCCGACACCTACGGCACGACCCAGTTCCTGGCGGACGCGCCGGACTGGACGGCGGACTGGACCGGGCAGCGCATCGATAGCAAGGATCCGTACATCGCGGGCGACGAATACATCGCCTGGCTGGAAAAGCGAGGCCGCGATCCAAAGAAGAAGCTGATCATTGCCTCCGACGCCATGGACGTGGAGGACATCCTTGGCCTGCATGCCTATTTCATGGGAACCATGGCGCCGGGTCTCACGCCCAAAGACTTTCGCAGCGCCGCCGACCTCAAGGATCCGGCGAAGTGGACGCCCGGGCGCAGGATTCGCTTCAGCGCCGGCTGGGGCACGCTGCTGACCAACGATTTTCGCGGCTGCCATCCCAGCGGGAACCATGGATTTCACCCCGCGAGCCTGATCTGCAAGATGGTTGAGGCAGACGGCCGGCCGGCGGTAAAACTGTCGGATAACTACTCCAAAGCAAGCGGGTTACGCTCAGAAATTGCCCGCTATCGTCGGGTCTTTGGCACCGCTGGTGTGGCCAACATACCGGTTCTGGTCTGAAGCGCGTCTAACCTCGTGTCTACCCTTTCTTCGGATATGCTGTGCCCATGCGCGTGACGGTCCTGTTTTTCGGAGTGCTGAAGGAGATGTTTGCCGGCGCGAGCCAGACGCTCGAACTGCCCGACGGCGCCACCGTGGACGCGGTGCTCGGGCATTACCGTGCGCTTGCGCCCCAGCAGCCGAAGCTGTGGCCTGCGCTGGCGATCGCGGTCAACCAGTGCTATGCGGCGCGTAGTTGTCTTTTGCACAACGGGGATGAGGTCGCGCTGCTGCCACCGGTCAGTGGCGGTTCACCCACCGCGGTCGCCCTGGTCAGGGAGCGCATTGATTCCGCGGCGCTGGCGGACGCAGTGAAGCAGGGGGAAGACGGCGCAGTCGTCGTCTTCGACGGCATTGTGCGTAATAACACCAGAGGGCGCCGCACCCTCTGCCTGGTGTACGAGGCCTATGAAGACATGGCGTTGCGCCTGATGCAGGGGCTCGCAGCTGAGGCCATCGCCCAACATGGCGTACGCCAGGTAGCGCTGGTGCATCGCCTGGGGCGGCTCGAGGTGGGCGAAACCAGCGTGCTGATTGCGGTCTCTTCCGCGCATCGTGCCCAGGCGTTCGAAGCGTGCCGCTGGCTGATTGACACGCTCAAGAAAACAGTGCCCATCTGGAAAAAGGAGCACTTCGAAGATGGGGCCGTGTGGGCCGACGGCGAACCTTTCCCCGATGACCTGGTGGGCAGCTCATGAAAATGCTTTGCGTTGCTCTTTGCTGCGCGCTGTCTGTTACCGCTTTCGCGCAGACGGGCGCGCCCACCATCAGCGTCAATGTCCGGCTGGTTAATGTGTTCGTCAACGTTACCGATAGCCAGGGGGCCCCAATAGCCGGCTTGACGCGCGAAGACTTTGCCCTTTTCGAGGATGAACACCCGCAAAAGATCGCAGTGTTCGAGCGGCAATCGGAGCTGCCCCTGGAAATCGTGCTTGCGATGGATACCAGTGGCAGCGTGCACAAAGATTTCGGCCTGGAGCAGGATGCAGCGCGGCATTTTGTGCACTCCCTATTACGTCCGGTCGACCATCTCGATCTGATGGAGTTTTCTGACAATGTACGCGAGGTCGTTTTCTTTACCAACAATCCGGGCCGGGTCGACCGCGGGTTGAATGGCATGGCGCGGGGCGCGGCGACCGCGCTTTACAGTGGCATCTTTCTCGCCTCACAAGTGCTTGCTCCGCGCTTTGGCCGCAAGGTATTGGTGATCGTTTCCGATGGGGGAAATACGGTTAAAGGCACGACGTATGAGCAGGCGCTGGAGCAGGCGCAGCGAGGCGAGGTGATGGTTTATCCCATCATCGATGTGCCCATTGCTGCCAGTGCCGGCAGAGATCTGGCCGGAGAGCACGCCCTGATCACGCTCGCCCAGCAGACTGGGGGCAAATACTACTATGCCGATGCTTCGTCGCTCGACAAGACGTTTGCTCAGCTCTCTGAAGAACTGCGGACGCAGTATTTGCTCGGCTACTATCCCGCGAACCGGGTGGGTTCCGGGTTTCGTAGCATTTCCGTCAAACTGCGCAGCACCGCCGCGGAAGATGGTTATCTGGTCCGCAATCGGCCCGGCTATTACCCTTCGCCATTGCCGTAGGTAAACCGTGTCCCCTTCACCTGTGGTTGAGGCAGAGGGAAGGGGAAGAAATTCAAACTCTGGTGACATTTGTTACGTTCCTGTCAATTAACCTCTATCGAGGTCCTAAATTCCTCGCTGGAGTCTTGATGCGTCTTTGGCCCTTTCTCTGTGCCGCGCTGCTTTGCCTGCCTGCGTTTGCGGCCGTGGACGATGTACCCGACACTCCCCAGGCGCAGGCCGCCAAGCCCGGACCGGCTGACCGGGGGGCGTTGCCCCAGATCAACCAACGAGAGGCGGACCAATCGGACGACCAGGAGAATCCTGCCGTCTTCTCCCACCACCTCATCGCCGATCGCATCTGGATCTCAGGTCAGGCCAACTTCATCTTTCAGGCACACGGACCCTTCCACTCCCCCTACGCTGGCGCTAACAGCTTCCAGAGCAGGGTGGAAATGACCGCGCTTTCCCGTGTTCTGACCCTCTACACAGGCATCAAGCTGGCCCGCTGGACAGAGTTCATCTTCAATGCGGAGGAAGCGGGCGGCAAGGGGCTGAGCGAAGCACTGGGGATTGCCGCGTTTACCAACCTCGATGTAGTACGCAATCCATCCCTCGGCCAGGATGTGTACGCCGCACGTTACTTTATCCACCAGACCTTCCCTTTGAGCGCGGAGCGCATCGAGGAACAGCCCAATCCCTTCTATCTGCAGAAATCAATTCCCAGGCAGCGGATCGAATTCGTGATGGGCAAAATGGGGATGATCGATTTCTTCGATACCAACGCTGTGGGCAGTGACAGCCACCTGCAGTTCACCAATTGGGCCATCGATAATAATGGAGCGTACGATTACGCCGCCAACACGCGCGGTTATACCATTGCCGCGATCCTCAGCTATTCCGGACCCAAGTTCGAGGTGCGTTTTGGTGAAGCTCTCATGCCGACGGTGGCTAACGGCGTCAATCTGGAAGCGAACCTGCGCCGTGCTCGCGCAGAAAACCTCGAACTGGAATGGAAACCACAATGGTTTCAAGGGCTGGAGACGCATATCCGCCCCCTCGCTTATCTGAACCACGCCAACATGGGCGATTACAGTCAGGCGATCGACGGATATCTGAACCATGTCGATAAGACGCCCGATATCACGCTGTATCGTCACCAAGGCTCGTTGAAGCAGGGTTTTGGACTCAACGTCGAACAGGAGCTACCGGCGAACTTCCGCGCATTTTTGCGCGCGGGATGGAATGAGGGACACAAAGAGTCGTTTGCATACACAGAGATGAACAGCACGCTGGCCTTCGGCGCCGACCTCTCAGGCGACGCATGGGGCAGAAAAGAGGATCGCATTGGTTCCGCTTTTGAAATGGGCGGTCTGAGCGGGCAGCATCGGCAGTATCTGGCCCTGGGCGGCCTGGGCTTTATCCTCGGTGATGGCCGTTTGAACTACGGCCACGAGGTGGTCAGCGAAACCTACTACACGGCCCATGTCGTCAGCGGCCTGTACATGGCGGTCCAGCTATCCTACGTCAATAATCCGGGCTACAATCGCGACCGGGGTCCCGTGGTGGTACCCGGGGTAAGGGCGCACGTCGATTTTTGAGTGCATCCATCCAGGCCGATTCCCGCATCTCTGTGTGCAGTTATCATTGACAGTATGGCGACGCAAAATCCATCCCGCCGGGGTAAGAAGGAGCCGCCTCTTGGTGAAACAGGCCAGGAGACGCTTTACCTGCGATTCTTGAGCGATAAGCAGGTAAGAGTGACGGTTAAACTGCGCGACGGCGAGAGTGTTTCCGGGTGGATCGAGTATTTTGACGACACCATGATCCGGCTCACGCGGGAAGGGCGGCCCAATCTGTTTATCTACAAGCATCAAATCCGCACCATTAGCGAGCGCGGCCGCCGTGATGTGGGTGCTTTGTGAACGAATTTCCGGCGTCGCTTGATCTTGGTTTTGCCGCAGGCGCGGCACGCATAGCATTGGAGGCCGGCGAACTGCTGCGGGGCTATTTCGATCGTGGCGTGACTGCGGAATACAAGGGCGATGTCGATCTGGTGACCGAAGCCGATCGGGCCTCAGAAAAGCTGATCGTGAGCCGGCTGAATGCGCAGTTTCCCGAACACGGTATTTATGGCGAAGAGGGCACTCGCTCGGGGCTGGAGCGCGCTTATCGCTGGTATGTGGATCCGCTGGATGGCACCACCAATTTTGCCCACGGGTTTCCCTTCTTCTGTATTTCGCTGGGCCTCGAACATCGGCCTCCCGGGCTGAAGCCGGAGCAGGATGGTGAACTGGTGGCGGGCATTGTCTACAACCCGATCCACGGGGAACTGTTCGCTGCGGAGAAGGGGAAAGGCGCCTGGCAGCAGAAAGATTCCGGGCCGGCCAGGCGGCTGCATGTTTCGCCGATCAAGCTCTTACAGGAGAGTTTGCTCTCCACCGGTTTTCCCAGCCATAAGCGCCATGCCAATCCAAATATTCACTTCTACCAGCAGTTGACGTTGCGCTCCCATGGCGTGCGCCGGGCCGGTGCGGCGGCACTCGATCTCGCCTACACCGCAGCGGGCCGGGTAGAGGGTTTTTGGGAATTTAATCTCAACCCGTGGGATACGGCAGCCGGCGCGTTGCTGGTGCTGGAAGCCGGGGGCGCCATGCTGCGCTTCGATGGCACGCCATTCCTGCTCGATAGCAAAGAGGTCCTGGCCACCAACGGTTTGGTGACCGATGAGATTTTGGGCTTCTTCGACGACATGTTTGCCGGGCGCGGAATTGAGCCGGTACCCACCGCCGCTGAGTTCGCTGCGCGACGTTTGGCGCGCTCGTAAAGGCCAGCTTGCGCTCTCCCATCCTGCTGCTACAATTTGGCTTGATTCATTCGCCCTTCGGAGATCGGTACTTATGACTTATGTGATCGCAGAACCCTGCATCGGCACCAAAGACACGGCTTGCGTCGATGCCTGCCCGGTAGATTGCATTCATCCCAAAAAGGATGAATCGAAGTACGGCGAAAGCGAGCAACTCTTCATCGATCCGGTGGAGTGTATCGATTGCGGCGCGTGCGTTCCGGTTTGCCCGGTGTCAGCCATTTTTGCGGGAGACGATCTGCCGGAAAAGTGGGCAGGGTTTGCTGACAAAAACTCCGCTCATTTCGGTCGCTAGGGAGAGTTTCCCCACGCCTGCCGGGTGGCAGTCCCAGCCATGATTGCTCATCAGGCAGAAGCGGTCGTGCTGCGCACATGGCCCATTCATGAAGCCGATCAGATCGTTTCTCTGTTCACCCGGGATTACGGAAAGATCAAAGGCGTAGCCAAGTCAGCGGCCAGGTCGCGTCGGCGTTTCGGCGGCGCGCTCGAGCCCATGACTCACGTCCGCGCTCACTACGCTGAAAAGCCAGCCCAGGAACTGGTGCGGCTCGACTCTTTTGAAATTCTGCATTCGCCTTTGGCTGAGCCGGTGGACTATGCGCGGGCGGCAGCAC
This sequence comes from uncultured Acidobacteriaceae bacterium, assembly GCA_963834445.1. GTDB lineage: Bacteria > Acidobacteriota > Terriglobia > Terriglobales > Acidobacteriaceae > PALSA-350. The sequence continues at coordinate 819,365 of CAWIBU010000003.1, read as the reverse complement.
TGGCTTTTTTCGCGGAAGTGCTCGAGCAAACGCTGCCCGATCACGATCCGCACGACACCGTGTTTCGTTTGCTGCTGGCGGTGCTGGAGCAGACGCGCGTCGACCACATCTGGATGCCGATTACTTATTTTTCCCTGTGGACGACGCGGTTGATGGGCTGGCTCCCGGATTTAAGCCGCTGTTTGTTTTGCGGCGTTTCGCTCGCCGGCCAGCCGGCTTATTTTCATTTTTTTTCTGATGGACTGGTTTGCACCGAGCATCGCCAGCTGGGACAGAACGGTTCGCACGGGGCGGCGCTGACGCCCGACTCGCAGGGTCTGGCCATCCGGATTTTTCGCTCGCCCGTTTCTGTATTTGCCAGTGAAGCGTGGCCAAGGAGCCGGGGCGCCGATCTCAGGCGCTTTGCCATTCAGAGTCTGGAGCGCCACCTGGAGCGAAAACTAAGAACCGTGGTCGCGCTCTCGCGCTTAGCCGGCTCCTGAGACTTTTGCCCGACGCCTCAGAACAAAAAGTTGAAACGACGCCCCTTACCACCAAACTCCGGGTGCCCCATCCTTCGCGTTCTTAGCGAAGGGTGGGATCCACGACCGCCTTTGATCCCACCCTTTTGCAAAGAACGCAAAGGATGGGGCACCCGGAGTTCGGTGGTAAGGGGGCATGGTTTCCACCTCTTTCCAGGGGGTGGGTTTTCTATCCGTTCAGCAAGGAGCCGACGATGCCGCCAACCACGCCACCCTCGGTCCGCTCCCGCGTGGCCGACGGCAGATACTGCTGCAGCTGATGAGCCAATTTAGCAATCGGCAGCGTTTGCAGGAAGACCCGCCCGGGGCCGGTCAACGCAGCCAGAAAAATGCCATCGCCGCCAAAAATCATATTCTTAATGCCGGGAACCCGGGTGATCTGGAAGGACACGCTCGACTGGAAAGCCCCCACGTGGCCCGGATGGACACGCAATGTTTCGCCCGGTTGCAGATCCTTGACAATCAACTCACCCGACAACTCGATCCAGCACGCGCCCTGGCCGCTGACCTTCTGCAACAGAAAACCGTCGCCCCCAAAGACCCCTGCACCCAATGATTGCTGGAAGCCCACACCAATCTGCACCTGCGAGGTGGCGCAAAGAAAGCCATGACGGTGAATCATATATTCCATACCTGGGCCAACCTGCACCGGCTGGATATGCCCGGGAACCCGGGTCGCAAAAGCAATCTCGCCACGTCCGCCCATGGCGCTGTACTCGGTCATGAACAGGCTTCCCCCGCCCGCGACCCGCTTCAAGGCACCCAGAAAGCCTCCGCCCCCGCCAAACTGGGTATGGGTTTGCATCTGGATGGAGCTGCTCATCCACGAGAGCTCTCCAGCTTCTGAGATTACGGTCTCGTTTGGTTCCAGGATGAACTCAAGAACCGGCAGGGTGGTGCCGACGATACGGCTTTGCATGGCTATCTCCTCCTTGAATGAATGGGGGCACCAGTTTAGCTCACCCGGAGCGAGCGGTGAGCCGCCGGGCTTTGATTTAGAATCGCACCGTGGCTTTGCAAGTAACCAGCGCACTTACCTTCCAGGAACTCCTCTTCCGTCTGCAGACATTCTGGGCCGAGCGCGGATGCGTGCTGCAGCAGCCGTATGACGTGGAAGTAGGGGCCGGGACCATGTCGCCCGAGACCTTTCTGCGCGTGCTCGATCCGCGGCCGTTTTCCGTTGCCTACGCCCAGCCCTCACGGCGACCCGCGGATGGGCGCTATGGGGAGAACCCCAATCGGCTCTTCAAGCACACCCAGTTCCAGGTGGTGCTCAAACCGCCGCCGGTCAATGTGCAGGAAATCTACCTGGAATCCCTGGCCGCGATCGGCGTCGATCTGCGCCAACACGATCTGAAATTCGAGGAGGACAACTGGGAGTCGCCCACACTGGGCGCCTGGGGCATCGGCTGGCAGGTCATGCTCGATGGTCTTGAGATCACCCAGTTCACCTACTTCCAGCAGTGCGGCGGGATCGATCTCGACCCCATCTCGGCGGAGATCACGTACGGGTTGGAACGCATCGCTGCATTTCTACAGGACGTTGACTCTATCTACGACGTGGTTTGGGCCCGCACACCCGCCCCCGTGACCTATGGCGAGGTACGCCACCTGGAGGAGGTTCAGTTCTCCGTCTACAACTTCGAGGATGCCGACGTCGAGAAATTATGGGAACATCTGCGGCTCTACGAGGCAGAGTGCCAGGCACTGCTGAACCGCGCGGCGCAGTTGCCCGAGGACCTGAGCCTGACCGAGCAGCGCCGCTTTCCTGTCCTGGCTGCCTACGACCTTTGCCTCAAGTGCTCGCACCTGTTTAATTTGCTGGACGCGCGCGGGGCCATCTCCGTCACCGAACGCGTTGGCATCATCGCCCGCATTCGGGTTCTCGCCGTTGGCATCGCCAGGGCCTACGCGCGGATGATCGCGACGAAAGATGCATCGCATGGCTGAGTTTTTATTGGAAATAGGCTTGGAAGAAATACCGGCACGCATGATTGCTGCTGCCGAGGCTGAATTGGCACGCCGCGTGGAAAGTCTGCTCGCCCGGGCGCGTTTGTTGGACGCGGGCGCCGTGGTGACCAGCTATTCCACCCCGCGGCGGTTGGCGGTGCGGGTGCAAGGCGTACTGGCCGGGCAACTGGACATGCAGGAACAGTTGACTGGCCCTTCGTGGAAGGCGGCCTTCCCAAACGGCGAGCCCGGACCAGCTGCACAGGCCTTTGCCAGGAAGGCGGGCGTTGCCGTTTCGGCGCTGGAAAAAATCATCACGCCCAAGGGTGAATACGCCGTAGCCATTGTGCAACGGCCAGGGCAGAGCACGGAAAAAGTCCTGAGTGACGAATTGCCGAAGGAAATTGGCGCCATCGCCTGGCCCAAGACCATGTACTGGCGGCTCAATAAGCCCGAGCGCTTTGTCCGCCCGCTGCGCTGGCTGCTTTGTTTGTTAGACGCCAGCGTAGTTCCGGTTGAGTTTGCGGGAATACGCGCGGCCAACGTCAGCTACGGCCACCGCGTCCTTTACGGCGACCAGCCATTCCCGGTCGCGCGGCCCTCTGACTATCTCACGTCGCTTCACGCGGCCTTCGTTGTAGCCGACGTCGCCGTGCGGCGCCAGCTCATTCGCAAAGCGCTCGATGCAGCCGCCCGCACGCTGCCGGCTGCGCGCTGGCGGGAAGATGAAGCCCTGGTGGAGCAGGTAACCCATTTGACTGAGTGGCCCAGTGTGGTCCTGGGCGACTTCCAGCCCGAATACCTCACCCTGCCGGAAGAGGTGCTGGTAACCGTGATGCGCGATCACCAGAAGTACTTTGCCGTCGAAGATAAGCAGCACGCGCTGGCGCCCCATTTTCTGGCCGTGCTGAACACCGAAGTGGATGCCCAAGGCATGGGCATCATCCGCCACGGCAACGCGCGTGTGCTGCGCGCCCGGTTCAACGATGCCCGCTTCTTCTGGAACTACGATCAGAAGGTCCCGCTGCAACTCAGACTTGAAAAGCTGAAGACGGTCACCTTCCAACGGGATCTGGGCAGCTATTTCCGCAAGACCGAGAGCAACTTGCTCATGGCCAAAGCATTGTCGGCCGCGATCAGCGCAAAAGGCATTGCGCTTGACCAGACGGCGCTCGACCAGGCGGTGCTGCTGGCCAAGACGGATCTCACCACCGAGCTGGTCAAGGAATTTACCGAACTGCAAGGCATCGTCGGGGGGCTTTACGCGAGGGCTCAGGGACTAGGCGAAGCCGTCGCGCAGGCCATTTACGCCCAGTATCTGCCGGCCAGCGTGGAAGACGCGATCCCGGCAACGGTAGAGGGCCAGATCCTTGGTCTCGCTGATCGCATGGCTACCATCGCGGAGATGTTTGCCATCGGCCTGATCCCGAGTGGTTCCAAAGACCCCTTTGCGTTGCGCCGTGCCGCCAACGGAGTCATCAAAATTCTCGCTGAATCAGGCTTGCCCCTGACCCTTGCAGAGGTCGAGGCCATGGCGAAAGGCGGCGAGGCCGTCACCGTGTTTCTCAAGGAACGCCTCGACTTTTATCTTCGCGAAGTGCGCGGCTACGCTTATGACGTGGTGAACGCTGTGCTCTCGACCGGTCTCAGCACCGTGCCGGATGCTACCGCGCGCGCCCAGGCGCTGACCGAGGTGCGCGGATCCGACGATATGGTTGCCGTTTCCACGGCGTTCAAAAGGATCAAGAACATTCTCCGCCAGGCCGCGGAGAAGCAGGATATCTACGCAGATTCCATCGCCGTCGCTGATCTCACCGAGACTGCCGAAAAGCATCTATACGCAGAGATCAGACGCGTCGCGCCCCAGGTGGAAACGCTGCGAGGCCGCGAGCAATATAAGGCTGCGCTGGAAGGGATCGCCACCCTTCGCCCTGCGATCGACGGCTTCTTCGACCAGGTGATGGTTATGGCGCCGGAACCCCACCTGCGTCAGAACCGCCTGGCCCTGATCGCTTCAGTGTTACGGGATTTTTCCCGCATCGCAGACTTTTCCGAAATTGTTTCCTAAAGCAGCGTCATTCTGTTTCGCCACGAAAGCCGATTTGATGATCAGAACAAGGTGCCGGTCAAGATGGCCGAAGCCCTTTGTTAGGATCGCAACCGTCTACAACTTGCGTGCAATTTTCGGCCGATATGCCCAAACAGATATGTTAATAGAATGTTAAAGCATGTATATTATGTCAACGGATAGTACCTTGATTGCATCTTGAACGCTGCATTTTAGATCCGGAACCTCCTTTCCTTGCCTCGTTTTGCAACTGAATCATCCCTGCGAGGGGATAGCTGTGCCCGGCAAGCAGGAGACTTCATTGAGGAGGGCTGACCAGTGACCCGAATCTCTTTCCATCAGAAACTCGAGAGTCTGCGTGAACGCCTGCTGCAGATGGCGGGTGTCGCTGAACAGACGCTCACCTTTGCCCTCGACGCACATTGCCGCGGTGAACTTTCGGCGTGCAACAAAGTGCGTATCAATGAAGCCATCATCAATCGCTCGGAACGCGAGATCGATCAGATGGCGCTTGATCTGCTTGCGATGGAGCAGCCCATGGCCGTAGATCTGCGCTTCGTTCTGGCGGCTATCAAAATCAATTCCGATCTGGAGCGGGTCGGCGATCAGTCGATGACGATTGCCTTACTGGCCGAAGAGCTGGCCGGCAGCCAGCCGTGTGACTTTCCCGTCGACATTCCTCGCATGGCCGAGCTCTCGATGGCCATGGTGCGCAAGGCCCTGCAAGCACTCACCGATCGTGATATCCAGCTGGCCAGCAGTGTGCTTTCGATGGATGATGCTGTCGACGAGATGAATCGCAGGGCCAAGAGTGTATTGCTGGAGTGTATTGCGAAGGATTCAAGCGCGGCGCAGTCTGCCATCAACCTGCTGTTCATTTCGCGCAGCCTGGAGCGCATCGCCGATCACGCCACCAACATGGCGGAAGATGTTATTTTCTGGGTGAGCGGAGCCGATGTGCGCCACGGTCATGTTCTCCACACCCAGTAACAGGGCACGACTTTAGTGGTGCCACAATCGTCACCAAAACAATTGGTGATTGGCCCATTCAAGCCTTCTTTTCTTTTGGCTTGAGTGGGCTACATTTGCGCCGTCCACGTGTACCCCACTCAAGCAAAGCTTGAATGGGCCACCAATCGTTGTTTTAGTTTTCCGCAGGCTGCCAGGCTAGTTCACGCGTTGCAGCCGGGCGATCAGCTTCTGAGCGAGGTTCTCCCCCGAATCGGACCATAGCAGGCGGCTGCTGATGCCGCATCTCTCCTGAATGGCGTTGGTCACTTCCACCAGCTTCTGCACGTTGCGCTTGATGTGCTCCGCGCCTACCAGGTCGAGCTCGACGTCTTCCAGTAAAAATGGTGTATCCACGCCGAAATCGACCCGCACCTGGCCGTTCTGCTCATACGCGCCCTCATCGAATTCCGGTCCGAAACCGGCGACCCGCACGATGACTGGCTCCTGCTTCCAGGTGGGGTCGAGTCCTCCTACAGCTTCGGCTACCCACAAATCCCACTTCAATTCGAACTCATAGGCGAAGTCTTCATGCAGTATCTCGGTCGCCTCGGCGACGGCCTGTTCCGGTGACGATGCTTGCACCTCGTCTTCTTCATAAATTCGCTGGTAAACCGGCGCTTCGTTCCAGGAGATGGGGTAGGCGGCGGCTGCGTGCACCCGCGCCGCCCGCTCCGGGCCGCCGAATTGCCTAATGATGGAGACGATCGCTGGCGCCAGGGCGGGGAGACGGAAATTGGGGAACCACAGACTCAGGTATAACCGGTCAGCCATCTCATCATTTTAAGCTTTCTTGCGGGCTGCCGGAACCGGGCAAACGGGGGTGAGAAGATGAGGAGCATGGCACTGACGCCAGCTCGTTTGCGGACCTGGATCCTGGTAGGCGCAGGGGGTCTTGTGGTTGCCATTGTGGCTTTCCTGGTATACGGGCGGTGGCAGGGGCGCCGTCTGGGCCGCGACGTTCCCGACGGTTTAGGCAATACCATCCAGCAGAGCACCAAAGGATTTACCTATTCTGAATCGCGGGGCGGGCACACGATATACACCTTGCATGCTTCGCGTGCGGTGCAGTTTAAGGGGGCCGGGCATCTCGAACTGCACGACGTAAGCATCACCCTCTACAGCGCCCAGGGCGCAGCCACTAACCGCATCTATGGCAGCGAGTTCGACTGGGATCCGGTCAATGGGGTTGCCCGAGCCATGGGGGAAGTTCAGATTGATTTTCAAGGCTCCGCCGAATCCGGCTCTGGTCAGGGCCAGAAAGGCGGCAAACCGTCGACGGAGGATGGGGAAAGCAAGAATACGGTGCACGTAAAGACTTCTGGCCTGGTGTTCAACAAGAAGACCGGGCTCGCCAGCACCCCGGAAAAAATTGAGTTCCGTCTGGCCGAGGCCGCCGGCAGCGCCACTGGCGCCAGCTTTGACTCGCAGACGGGCATCATGATCCTGACTGCGGACGTCGCGTTCAACTCAAGCGTCGGAGGCAGCCCGTTGAATATTCGTGCCCATCACGCACAGTTCGACCGCGACAGCCGCCTGCTTTATCTGCTGCAGGATGTGAGCGACTACGGCGACAATCACAGCTCCTCTGACCAGGCAACGGTGTCTTTCGGCTCCGATGGATCGGCGTATCAGGTGGAAGCGCAGGGAAACGTGATTCTGCGCGGCAGTGACGGGCGGCAGATCAACACCCGCAAAGTGCATATTGACCTGGGTCCGAAGAGTGAGCCACAGCAGGCAATCATGGATGGCGGCCTGCTTTATGTGGCCAACAATGCGGCTCGCCTGCTGCATGGGTCCGCCTCGTCCGGAACGATATCGTTTGGCCCTCAGTCCACCATCAGGCACGCCCAGCTGCGGGATGCTGTCTCCCTGGTGGACGAAGAGAAGTTGCCGCCCGCCAGTGCCGGAGCCGCCAAGGGAAAGAACAACCAGCCTGAAGCAACCTCCCGTCAAGTGCAAGCCACGAAGGTAGATATCGACTTTGCTTCCGGACCGGACCGGCAACCGGAGGCCGAGCATATCCTGGCGGTGGGGGGTGCCCGGTTAAACGTCCACACGATCTATGCCAAAACACCGCCTCAGGACACCACCGTACAGGGGGATCAACTATTCGCCACGTTAGTGGATGGGGAGATTCTCTCCAGCCTCCGTGGCACCGGCCACACCAGCCTGATCGAAGTGAGCCCCAGCGGGGTAAAACAGAGCAGCACGGGCGACAATCTGCTGCTCACCTTCGCCCCACCTCCGGCGGCGAAATCGGACGGGCAGAAGGGCAAACAAGAGCCCCCAACGCCGCATCCGGCAGCGCAGTTGCAATCGGCGGTGCAACTGGGAAACGTGACCTTAACCCAGCAAGCACCAGCGGATAGTGCAGCCAAACCAGGCGGCGCGTCGCCCAGTGTGACCACCGCGACCGCCGATCGAGCTGCGTATGACGCTTCCAGCCAGATGGTGCAGCTGACAGGGAATCCGCGCATTCGGGATCCAAATGGAGAATTGACCGCTGCGTCCGTGGAAGTCGAGCGCGTGACCGGTAACGCCACCGCTTCCGGAGGAGTCAAGGCGACATATCGCCAGGCGAGTGGGCAGCCGGCCACTGCGTTCGCTGGCACGGGTCCAGTCCATGTGGTTGCCGACCACGCGCATCTCGATCACGCGACCGGGATGACCATCTTCTACGGCACAACAAAGGAACAGGCGAGGTTGTGGCAGGGAAGCAACTCGATTGCCGCACCGGTGATTGAGCTTTCCCGGCAGCGCAACACGCTCGCTGCGCACGGAACCAGCGGCGACGCGGCCGAGGTGAACGCGGTGTTTACCAGTGGGCCGGCCAATGCCGCCAGCGGTCCTCACCCCACCGCGGCCGCACGCCCGGGTCCGTCCTCGGTGGTCCGCTTGCAGAGCCGGACCCTGTTGTATGCGGAGAACGATCACAAGGCGGTGTTTAGCGGCGCGGTGGTCGCGCAGACATCATCGGGCACCTTGCATGCGAGCTTCATGGATATCTATTTCAGCACGGCAACGGGAGCGGCCAAGAAGGAGCAGAGCAGCCAAGTCTCGAAGATCGTGGCGCGCGGTGCGGTGCAACTGGAACAGCCGGGGCGCAAGGGTACCGGGGAGGAGCTTACCTACACCGCAGAGGACGGCAAATTTGTGCTGACGGGAACCAACGCTGTGCCTCCGCGCCTCAGCGACCAGGTGCGCGGAACGGTAACCGGGAGTGCGTTGATTTTCAATGATCGCGATGATAGCGTCATCGTAAGCGGTGGTGCATCCAAAGCAGTAACCCAGACCCACGTAACGAAGTGAATGCAAAAACTCAGTACAGACGAAATCGGCAAGTCGTATAAGGGCCGTCAGGTCGTTCGCGGCGTGAACCTTGAGGTCTGTCAGGGCGAAGTTGTCGGGCTGTTGGGTCCCAACGGAGCCGGCAAAACCACCAGCTTCTACATGATTGTCGGTCTTATCGTTCCCGATACGGGCCAGGTATTCGTCGATGATGTGGATATCACGCGGGTCCCCATGTACCTTCGAGCGCGTCAGTATGGCATCAGCTACCTGCCCCAGGAGCCGTCTGTTTTTCGCAAGCTGACCGTCGAAGAGAACATTCTCGCAGTGCTGGAAGTGCAGTCGATTTCGCTCGAGGTGCGTCGCGCCCGGACGGAAAAGTTGCTCGATCAATTGAATCTTGGTCACATCCGCAAGACGCGTGGCTACGCCCTTTCGGGGGGTGAGCGGCGCAGGGTCGAGATTGCCCGCTGCCTCTGCATTCAGCCCTCCTTCATTTTGCTTGACGAGCCCTTTTCCGGCATCGATCCTATCGCGGTACTGGATTTGCAGGAGATCATCTTTGATCTCAAGGCGAGCGGCATCGGTGTGCTGATCACCGATCACAATGTGCGCGAAACGCTCTCGGTGACCGATCGCGCGTACATCATCAACGAAGGCCGCATCTTCCGCACGGGAACCCCTGACCAGCTGGGCAAAGATCCTGAAGTACGCCGGGTGTATCTCGGTGAGGGCTTCTCTCTCAACTAGCTCACTGCGCTCCCTAAGACTTTCCTATCCTTTTGCGGAGCCGACTCGCTTGTCGGCAAGTCGGCTCCTCCCAATGAACAAATTTGCGGGGCAGGATTCGCGAGCTCACTTGGAGGGCCCTGGTTTGGGGTAAAGGCGCACCGCAGATCCCTCCACTTCGCTACGCTTCGGTCGGGATGACAAATTTGTTTGGGGGGACGGGTTTAAAAGCGAGCGCTCACCGCGTTCATTCCATGCTTAACTTGCCGACAGGCCAGTCAGCCACTCGGGATGACAAATTTGTTTGGGGGACGGGCTTAAAGATTTGCTTGAGGGACGGCTTAAAAGCAAGCGCTCTCCGCGTTCATTCCTCCCTTAACTTGCCGACAGGCCAGTCAGCTCCTCCCAATGAACAAATTTGCTTGAGGGACGGGTTTGAAAAGCAAACGCTCTCCGCGTTCATTCCATCCTTAACTTGCCGCAGGCAAGTCAGCCGCTCGGGATGACAAATCTGGGGTTTGCGCTCCCATGAAGTGTTGTTGCCGACAGGCTCAGGTTCACCGCCGTCATCGGCTTTCCCACAAGACGCCCGATATGTCCACGAAGAATAACCAAAGTAACCGGCACGGTTTAGCATGCACTTAGATCCACGTGGCCGGCCCAGAGAAGGTAAACTAAGGCGGTTACCACCTTGGAGCGGTGAGACGCCATGGCTCTGTTACAACCGAAGCTCAGCCTGAAGGTCGCACAGCGTCAGATACTGACGCCTGGCCTGATGCAGATGGTCAGCGTCCTGGCGCTGAACAAGCTGGAGCTCAAAGAGCTGATCAACACCGAGATTGTCGAGAATCCGGTGCTCGAAGAGCTGGAAGAGAGTGTGCCGCTCATCGATGACGTCGCCCTGCGCGATGCGGAGCGGGAACGCAGTGTGGAAGAAATAGCCGCCCAGGCGGAACGCGATAAGCGCGACCCCTTTGACGAAATTGACTTTGGATCCTACTTTCAGGATTATCTCGACCCCGGTTTCCGCACGCCCAATGGTTTTGAGCAAACCGACAAGCCATCGTTCGAAAATTTTCTGTCGCAGCCTAGCACCCTCACCGATCACCTCTTCTGGCAGTTGGGTTCTCTCAACCTGAGCAATGACCTGCGCGCGGCCGCCGAATACATTGTCGGCAACCTGGATGAAGACGGGTACCTGCTGGCCGAGGACGATGAGCTGCTGACCGGGTTCGTGCGTGAGTACGATCCTGCGGACGGCCCGCTGGCGGCTCTGGTGCAGGAGCAAAAAATCGACCCCAGCGCCCACCATCTCTTGTCCAGAAACGGAATGGACGTGGCCCGTGGATTGGGCAGCGAATCGATTGCGGCGCTGTTGGCCGAGGCCATGCATCTGGTGCAGAATCTGGATCCTGTGGGCGTCGCTACGCGCAGCCTGCGCGAGTGTCTGCTGGTCCAGATTGAGGCACAGCGGCGTGAGTTTCAACTCTCACTCCGCCGGCGCGCCGCATCGCCCGTGGCCGAAAACGGTAACGGCGGAGAAGCCGACGGCGCCCATCCCTTTGCTACCCACGAAGACAAATTGCAGGTGTTCGCGCTCTCGGCGCGTATCGTCGACCAGCATTTGTTGTTGTTGCAGAAGCGTGACCTGCGCGAGATGTCCCGGGCCCTGGGCGTACAGGCGGATGGCATCCAACTCGCCATCGACTTCATTCGCAGTCTCGATCCTCGTCCCGGACAGCGTTTCAATCGCTCCGATGCCCGGCTGATCGAGCCCGACGTAGCCTTCGTTAAGCGCGGCGCGGAGTTTGTCGTGGTCATGAATGAAGAAGATCTGCCCACCCTTCGCCTCAACCATGGCTATCGCAAGCTGCTGTCGCAGGAAGGCACCGAGCGCGATGTGAAGGAATATGTCAAAGAGCGTTACCGCTCAGCGCTGCAACTGATGCGCAATATCGAGCAGCGCAAAAACACCATCCTCAGAACATGCGAGGCCATTGTGCGCCGCCAGGGCGACTTTCTCGAGCGCGGCGTGGACGCGCTTAAGCCCATGATGATCAAAGATGTTGCGGAAGAAATCGGCGTGCATCCTTCGACCGTCAGCCGGGCCGTTTCGAGCAAGTATGTGCACACTTCTCAGGGCGTGTTTGAGCTCCGCTTCTTCTTCTCTGAGGGCGTGCATGGCCCGGAGGGGAGCAGCACGCCGCTGATGCTGCTGAAGCGTAAAGTGAAGAAACTGATCGACGAAGAGGATCCCCGTAAACCTTTGACCGACGATTTGATTGCCAGCATGCTGTCCTCCCAGGGCATCGATGTGACCCGCCGCACCGTGGCCAAATATCGCGAAGATTTGCGCATACCCAGCACTCATCAGCGCCGAGTGCGCGATTGAGTTAGAATCGGGAATTCGCGAGGAGCTTCAGCATGCCGGTTGAATGCACGGGCAGGCAGGTAATCGTTACCAAGCCACTGCGCACGTTAGCGGAAGAAGGCGTTGATCGCATCGCCAGGATTCTAGGGAAGATCACCAGCGCCCACGTGGTGCTCACTGCAGAAAAGTACCGCCAGATTGCCGAGGTCACGGTCAAAACCCGGGCCTGCACCCTGGTTGGTTTGTGCGAGTCTGACGCCAGCATGGAGACTGCGCTGCGCGAGGCCCTGGTCAAGACCGAAACCCAGGCAACGCGGCACCAGGACAAGCTGCGCTCGCAGAAGCGTAAGCCGAAGCCGGAAAAACAGGTCGAGGAGACGGCGGTCGCGCGCAGTGGACGCGGCGCAGCAGCCGAGAGCAAGTCTGCGAAAGCGGTGAATGGCAACGGCGCCGCGAATGGCAAGGGCCATGCCCAGCCGGCCATACCGGTCACCGTACATTCGTTTCCCAAGCGCGTCGCCATCTCCGAGCCCCACGTGGTTCGTTCGCAGGATTCTGTCGCGCTGCGGCCGATGACCCTGGAAGAGGCGGTGAAAGAGGCGGAGTTTCGCGATCGCGATGTTTTTGTTTTTCGAGATAACGAAGGTAATGTGAAGATTTTGCATCGCAAGCGCGATGGCAAGATGGAATTGATCGAAGCGCCCTGATACTACCTGTTCGTGCTTCTGCCCATGTTGTCTCTGTGGCGGTTGCAAAAGCGGAGCGTGTGTCAGCGCGCTGTTTCTGTTTTGTCTGCTGCCATGGCCGTCCTGGGGCATATCGCTCCAGGCGGCGACGTTCGCGAAAGCACGCCAGGCCAACTCACGCCAAATCAGCAACCCGCGTTCGCTCCGGATGTTTCACCTGTTAGGGGACCTAAGTAACTGCGACCTCGGAGTTGGATGGTACTTCTTTCAGGGGATACTTTGCCTGGAAAGCGGCCTTGATACTCAACCCAGTGGTGGCCAGGGCCGCTGCGGCCAAACCCAATATGAATTCAGAAGCTGATGTCGCCGTATTAACGGCCCAGCAACGGTCACTCCTCGAAGCCTTGCCCTGCTACGTCTTTGTGCAGCGCGGTAAGAGTGTGGTCTATGCCAATCGAATCGCTCGCGAGATCCTCCACCTGGAAGAGGGTGCGGTGCTGGCGGTGGACGACCTGTTTCAGGGGCAGTTTCCCGGGTTTGCCTATGCGTATCCGGGGGCGGCGCCGCGCGCGACCGCCAACGTGTTTGGCTCGGGCGGGATCGCATACTCTTCTGACTTCAATTGCCAGATGCGTACGCCGCTCGACCCTGCCGTGCCCGTCCGCGGAAGCTTCCGCATGTTGCGGGTGGAGCCGGAACCGGAGTTGCTGATCGTCGCCCTGCAATCGCAGCGGGCAACAGAAAAGGCGGCGCTCCCAGTCCCGCGCAACCCGGCAGATCGAGGTTCGACTGAGGGCGCGCCCGCCCACTTCCTGGAGCATTTATTAAACGCTGCTCCAGAAGCCATCATGATCACGCGCGGCTCAAAGATTCTGCATATCAATCGCGAGTTTGAGTCTCTCTTCGGCTTCAGTGAGGATGAGGCGCTGGGGCAGAACACCTACGACATTCTTATTCCAGAGACGCGCCGTCATGAGTTCGACATGCTGGAGCACACGATGCAGTTGCATGGCAGGGCGTCGATGGAGACGGTGCGTCTGCACAAGTCGGGGAAATTGATCGATGTTTCCATCCTGGTGGCTCCGATCAATATCTCCGGCGTGGAAGTGGGCAACTTTGTCAGCTATCGCGATATCCGCGAGAAGAAGCAGACAGACGCCCGTCTGCAACATGATGCCATGCACGATCCGTTGACCGGTCTGGCGAATCGCGCTTTGTTTCTCGATCGCCTGCAGCTCACTATGGCTCGGCAGCAGCGGCACTCGCAGCTTAATTTTGCCGTGATGTTTCTCGATCTCGACCGTTTCAAGTCGGTCAACGACAACCTTGGCCATGCCTCGGGCGACGACTTGCTGGTGCGCATGGCTTCGCGGCTGCGCGCCTGTTTCCGGCCGGAAGATACTGTGGCGCGTTTTGGGGGCGATGAGTTTGCCGTCCTTATCGAAGACGTCACCAACATTTCTGATGTGACCCGGATTGCCGAACGCGCGCAGCACGACATCTGCCTGCCGGTCGAGGTGAACGGGCACGAAGTGTTTATCTCCGCCAGCATCGGGATTGCCTTCGGCACGTTAGACCACACCAGTTCCGAACAGATTCTGCGCGACGCGGACTATGCCATGTACCAGGCAAAGTCCAATGGGCATGCCCGCCACGAAGTGTTTGACGGTTCCATGCATGTGCATGTGGCGGCGCAGATGAAGAAGGAGCAGGACCTCAAGAGTGCCCTCGAGAACAAAGAGTTCGAGATCTGGTATCAACCGATTTATCAGCTGGCCAGCGGAGAAATCGAGGGGTTTGAGGCCCTGTTGCGTTGGCGGCGCCCCGGCGGTGAGTTTGTTCCGTTGCAGGAATTTCTGCCCACCGCGGAGGCGACCGGTCTCATTGTGCCCATCGGGCTTTTTGTGCTGGAAGAGGTTTGCCGGCAGCTCAGCCATTGGGCGCAGGTTGTTCCTGGGGCGAAGCCCAGCATCGATGTGAATTTGTCTTCGCGCCAATTCAGGGATCCCGGCCTGTTGCGGGATGTCGCCGGATTACTGGCAAAGTGGAAGGTTACGCCCGGTCAATTGCGCCTGGAGGTGTCTGAGGCCGCGGTGAACCATGATCCGGAGGGTGCGGTTGCGGTTTTCCAGGGCATGGCAGATCTCAAAATCAGCGCGGCCCTGGACAACTTTGGCGCCGGTCTGGCTTCGATGAATCACTTCGTCCGTCTCCCCATTGACCTGGTGAAGGTTGATCGCCGATTGATCGCTTACCTGCCGATTCCGGGTAAACAGGCGGCGATTTTGCAGACCATCTTTGATCTCGGTCGCATGCTCGAGGTGCGCATGTTGGCTGAGGGCATCGAGCGCCGGGAGCAGTTGGACTCGTTGCTCAAATACGGATGCGATTTGGGACAGGGTCATTTATTCTCTCCTCCCGTGTCGCAGGAAAAGGCGCAAGCTCTGCTCGAAAGTGGCTGCTGGCAGATTTAGACTTGCTGCGAATGCTACGATGGGCCCATGCCCCGCAGACGCGCTCCGGCCAAACAAAAAGACAGCAAGACGACGCCTGCAGTGGTGCCGGCGGTCGCTTCTGAGCTCGTCATTCTGACTGGACTTTCCGGGTCCGGGAAGGCCTCCGCGCTGAAAGCCTTTGAGGATTTGGGTTTCTACGCGGTCGACAACATGCCGCTGGAGCTGATCCCTGCCTTCGCTGACCTGGTTCGCCAATCGGCGGAGATCAATCGGGCCGCCATGGTGGTGGACGTGCGCGAGGGCCAACAGCTTGATCGTTTTCCTGCCATCCTGCGCCAGGTCAGGAAAGTACTTTCGACCACTGTGGTGTTTCTTGACGCCTCCGACCCATCGTTGCTGCGGCGATTTTCCGAGACCCGTCGTCCCCACCCTCTAGGCCGCACGGAGACCGTGGTGCGTGCTATTCACGCGGAGAGAAAGTTGTTGGATCCCATCCGCAACCTGGCGGACATCAGTGTCGATACTTCGAGTTACAACGTGCATGAGCTGCGGGCCTACATCCTGCAGAAGTTTGAACGCGGCGACACGGACAAGAACCTGCTCGTGTCGTCCATCAGTTTTGGCTACAAGAATGGTGTGCCGCTGGAAGCGGATCTGGTCTTCGATGTGCGCTTCCTGCCCAATCCTCATTTCGTGCCGGAGTTCCGCGATCTGACCGGCCGCCATCCCAAGGTGGCGAAATACATCCGCGAATTTCCCCAGACCGCCGAGTTTCTGGATCGGATCACCGAACTGCTGCTTTTCCTGCTGCCGCATTACATCGAAGAGGGCAAGAGCTACCTGACCGTGGCCTTTGGCTGCACCGGCGGCCAGCATCGTTCGGTGATGATTGCCGAAGAAGTACGCAAGAGGCTGGCCAAGGAAGGCTACCGGGTAAAAGCCGTCCACCGCGACATGCCCCACTAGCCACAGGGCCGAAACTGCCTACTGAGCACAAACTTGGATCTTGGTCTGCCCCACTCACAAATTCAGGATTCTCTCGGGAGAGAATCCTGGCTTTGTGGTCAGGACAGATCGCTCGGCCCAGCGACTACAATAGCTGGATGCGATGGCAGCGCCGCAGCTCTGGGGTTTCCGCTTGAAGAAGGTGCTGCGCCTGGTGGGTTATGTCCGGCCGTACTGGCTGCAGGCGTTGTCGTCCGTCATCCTGATGGCCGGGGTGGGGCTTCTGGATGCGTTCCGGCTTTTGCTGGTCGGCCCCATCTTCGATCGCGTGCTCAACCCCAACGCGCCCGATCGCACGATCTCTCTCTTCGGGCCGCGCTTCACCGGCATCAGCTTGCAACAATTCGTTCCTTCCCACTTCCACAATTCATGGGACATAGTCGCCTTCGCGCTGGTTGCGTCTACTTTACTGAAGGGTGTCTGCGACTACTGCGGCACCTACCTGGTGAACTACGCCGGCTTCGGCATGATCACTGACCTGCGCGATGATCTCTACGACGCGATCCTGCGCCGCTCCGTTTCTTTCTTTCAGCAGAATGCGACCGGCACCATTGTTTCCACGCTGATCAACGATATCGAGCGCGTACAGTTCGCCATGTCGTCGGTGCTGGCGGAGCTGCTGCAACAGTTCTTCACCCTGATCTTCACCGCCTGCGTGGTGGTCGCCCTGGGCGGCAAACTAGCCTGGGTGCTGCTGTTGTTTGTTCCCGTGGTGCTGATGTCGGCGCGCAGGATCGGCCGCCAGGTGCGCCAGACCACGCGCCGGGGACAGGACAAGCTGGCCGAGATCCAGAACATTCTGCACGAGACCATTACCGGCAACCGCATCGTCAAAGCGTTCAACATGGAGCTTTGGGAGATGACGCGTTTCAAGCAGGCGGCGCGCCGGCTCTTCGACGCCAACCTGCGTTCGGTGCGCGCCCAGGCGATCAGTTCGCCGCTCATGGACGCGATTGGCGCCATCGCCATCGCGTTGCTGCTCTGGGTCGGGCGCAACAGCATTCGCAGCCACGCCCTCACTGCGGGAACCTTCTTTGCCTTCATCATTGCGGTGTTCAAGCTCTACGAGCCGGTGCGCAAATTTGCTCTCTTCTACAACAACTTCCAACAGGCACTGGGCGCTTCGTCGGAGATCTTTCGCTTCATGGATACCCAGGACGAGGTGCGCGAGAAAGTCGGCGCCCACCCGCTGAAGGAGTTTCGCCAGGAGATCCGGATGGAGGGCGTCTGCTTCGACTACCGCAACGAAGAAGGCGAGCGGCAGGTATTGCGCGACATCAATCTGATTGTTCCTCGCGGCGAAGTGGTGGCGCTGGTAGGCCCGAGTGGCGCCGGCAAGTCGACGTTAGTGAATCTGATTCCGCGTTTCTTTGACGTGACCGCGGGTTCGATCCGCATCGATGGGCATGACCTGCGCGACGTGAGCCTGGCCTCTCTGCGCCGCCAGATCGGCAACGTCACTCAGGAGACGATTCTCTTCAATGATACGGTGCGCAACAACATCGCCTACGGGGAGGCGGGGATTTCCATGAGCCGTGTCATGGCTTCCGCGCAAGCGGCCCTGGCGCACGACTTCATCGAGCGGCTGCCGGAAAAATACGATACGGTGATCGGCGAAAAGGGCTTCCGGCTCTCGGGTGGGGAACGCCAGCGCATCGCGATTGCCCGCGCCTTGCTCAAGAACGCGCCGATTCTCATTCTCGATGAAGCTACATCAGCGCTCGACTCAGAGAGCGAGTCGCTGGTGCAGATCGCGCTTTCTAACCTCATTGCCGGGCGCACGGTCTTTGTCATCGCTCATCGTCTGTCGACGGTGCGCCGCGCCTCACGCATCGCGGTGATCGAAGATGGCTGCATCACCGCCATTGGCCCGCACGAAGAACTGCTCCGCATTTCCCCTACCTACCAGCGGCTTTACCAGTTGCAGTTTATGGATCCGGCCGATTTTCCCGGCAATACCAGTCTCCAACCGGCCTTGACCGGCGAGGTGAAAGTTTGAGTGCACCTGTGTATTCCATGACCGGCTTCGCCCGCATCAGTGGCCGCGTCAGCGATCTTCTCTCCTGGAATCTTTCGCTCAAGAGCGTGAACCACCGGTTTCTCGATCTGCATATGCGCATGCCGGCGGGCACCGAGCCGCTGGAGATGCGTTTACGCAGGCTGCTGAAAGAAAAGGTGCTCCGCGGTCACCTGGAAGTTACCCTCTCGGTCGAGCATGGGCTGCGTCCCACCGCCCACTTTGACCGCGACCTGCTGCAGGGCTATCTGGCTGCTTTTCGTACGGCCGCCGCCGAGAGCGAGCTCGAGCAACAGCCCGATCTGAATGCCATCTTCCGCCTGCCCGGTGTATTAACCGGGGAGACGCGGTTTACGGAAGAGGAAATGAAAGCGCTCGACGAGGACGTGGCCGCGCATATCAGTGGGCTGGTCGAGGCTTTGAACCGCATGCGCGGCCAGGAAGGTGCGGCCCTGGCGCGGGATCTGGGCGCTACTATGGATCGCCTGGATGTTGCCGTGGCCCAGGTCGCGCATCTGCGGCAGGACGTGCAAAAGGCTTATTTTGAACGCATTAGCCAGCGTCTGGCCGGTTTGATGAACGGCGTGGGCGCGATCGACCGCGACCGCGTGCTGCAGGAAGCAGCCATGCTGGCGGAGCGCAGCGACGTGGAAGAGGAAGTCACCCGCCTGCGCACCCACATTCAGCATTTCCATTCCTTGCTGCAGTCTGGCGGTGAGATGGGAAAGAAGCTCGATTTTCTGCTGCAGGAGATGAACCGCGAGGCCAACACCCTCTTGTCGAAGACCGGTGGGGTTAGCGGCAATGGTCAGCGCATTACTGATTTGGGCCTGGGATTGAAATCGGAGATCGAAAAAGCGCGCGAACAGGTTCAGAATCTTGAATAACACTTGTGCGGGACTGCAGACGCAGCGCCCCACGGTATCATAGGAAGCACCTTGGCAGGCATTCTGTTCATCATCTCGGCGCCCTCCGGTTCTGGTAAATCGACGTTGGTAAACCAGCTGCGTTCATTGGTGACGGATATCGATTTTTCGGTCTCCTACACCACCCGTGCCCCGCGCGGTTCGGAACAGCCGGGCCGCGAATATAACTACACCTCGCGCGCAAAGTTCGAAGAAATGGTTGACCGGGATGAGTTTCTGGAGTGGGCCTCCGTCTTCGGCAACTACTACGGTACCGCTTGCCAGTCGCTGACCGATGCGGAAGCAGCAGGCAAGGATCTGCTGCTGGATATTGACGTGCAGGGGGCGTCCCAGGTGCGGGAAAAATTACCGGATGCGGTCAGCATCTTTGTGCTTCCGCCCAACCCGGATGAGCTGCAGATGCGGCTGCGGAACCGCAGCATCGCCGAAGGCAGCCTGGATGAGCAGGAGATTGCCCGGCGCTTAGCCAAGGCACGTGGTGAGATCCAGGCGTACGAGAAATACGACTATATCCTGATAAACGATAAACTGGACTACGCGGTCGAGTCGCTGAAGGCAATCGTCATCAGCGAAAGGGCAAAGCGCCAAGGAGCGCCACCAGATCCTGAGATTGCCCGCATGAGGCAACTCGCCGATCAATGCCGGCAGGCCAACATCACCGGGCGTTTAGAGCCGGTGCTGTCTTCCTTTGGTCTGTTGGATATGCACGCCACGCACGCCTGACGGACGGCGGCAGTTTTGACTGGAGGCAAGATGACACCCGAGGGTGGACTAGACAGCAATTTTCGCTATGTGGTCATGGCAGCCCGGCGCGCCCGGCAGCTGCAAAACGGCTCTCAACCATTGATTGAATCCCGTTCCAACAAGGCCTGCCGGGTCGCCCAGGAAGAGATTGCCGCGGGCAAGGTAAAGGCGGCCGCTCCGGCGGTTGAGGAAGTGGTCTCAGACCCCGATTTTCCGCAGGAGACAGCCTCCTGAACTCCTGTTTGTGGGGCCTTCCCAGCGTACAATCATCGCTATGAAGGTCACGGTTGGGGTCTCTGGAGGCATTGCCGCTTACAAAGCGGCAGAGTTGGTACGAGCCTTGCAACGCCAAGCGCTGGATGTCCACGTCGTGATGACGGAGGCGGCCCAGAAGTTCATCTCCCCCCTTACTTTCGCTGGACTCACTGGTCATAAAGTCATTGCCGGCTTATGGCCGACCTCCGCCGGGGACACGGGCGATCTGGAATCATCCATTGAGCACATTCATGAGGCGCAGTCGACAGAGGCGCTGGTAGTCGCGCCCGCGACGGCGAACGTGTTGGCGAAATTTGCCCATGGCCTGGCGGATGATTTTCTAACCACCCTGTTTCTCGCGACGCGCGCCCCGGTGATTGTGGCGCCGGCGATGAACGTGAACATGTGGGAGCATCCCGCTACGCGCGCCAACCTGGAGATTCTTGAGGGACGCGGGGTCAGGATTGTGCCCCCTGACAGTGGTCTGCTGGCGTGTGGCATGACGGGTAGTGGCCGGTTAGCGGAGCCGGAAGTCATCGTTGAGGCGGTGCTGGGCCAGCTGCATAGGCGGAACGATCTGGCGGGGGAGACAGTTCTGGTCACGGCTGCGGGGACGCGCGAAGCGATTGACCCGGTGCGGTTTCTGGGGAACCGGTCGAGTGGGAAGATGGGTTATGCGGTGGCTGAGGAGGCCCAGCGCCGGGGGGCGCGCGTGGTACTGGTCAGCGGACCGTCGGCTCTGCTTCCCCCAGCCAATTGCGAGTTTGTTTCCGTGGTCAGTGCGGAGGATATGCGGCGCGCCGTGCTGAGCCGGTTAGATGAGGCCACGATTGTGATCAAAGCGGCAGCGGTCGCCGATTACCGTCCTCGGGTGCTCGCGGAACAGAAGATGAAGCGGACGGGGCCGATCACGATTGAGTTTGAGCCGACTGCGGATATCCTACGCGAGGTCGTGGCGTCGAAACGGCCGGGCACGCTGGTAATCGGGTTCGCGGCCGAGACGGAGAATCTGTTGGAGCATGGCCGGGATAAGTTGTTGCGTAAGGGGGCGGATGCGATTGTGTTGAACGACGTGTCGCGTCCTGGCCTGGGATTTGATTCGGATAACAACGCGGCTACTTTCCTGACACCGAAGACGGCGATTGAATTGCCGGCCATGACCAAGCATGAGCTGGCCAGCCGGATCCTGGATGAAGTGATTGCCTTGCGGAGGCCGGTCTCGCTGGTCGCCGAAACGGGGTTGGTCTCGAGCAACTCTAAGCTGCAGGATTAGGCTTCCTCCTATACCACCAAACTCCGGGTGCCCCATCCTTTGCGTTCTTTGCAAAGGGTGGGGCACCCGGAGTTTGGGGGTGGTTCCAACGGTTGGAACAGGAGAGGCGCAGGCATTCGACCTGCTTCGCGCCTCCGGCATGTAACCTAGAAGACAGCATGCCGCTCGATCCGCAAACGCAACAAGCCATCACCGCACACATACAATACCTGCGCGATCTGGGCATCTTCGATTTCTACCGGCGTGACCACCCCATCGCCCTCGAGCCCATCGCGCGCATTGAACAGGAGCCTGTCATTCCTCCACGTAAGCCCATCCCTTCGCAGCCGGGCATCGGCTCGTTTGTTGCTCCGGAAAGCCGGGTCGAAGCACTGCGTGCCATCCGGTATGAAATTGGCGATTGCACCCGCTGCTCACTCAGCGCGGGCCGCAACAAGATTGTTTTTGGCGACGGTGATCCTAATGCGCGCCTCATGTTTGTCGGCGAGGGCCCGGGAGCCGATGAGGACGCACAGGGAATCCCCTTCGTCGGCCGCGCCGGCCAACTGCTCAACAACATGATCGCCGCGACCGGACTGAAGCGCGAACAGGTCTACATCGCCAACATCGTCAAGTGCCGTCCGCCGCAGAACCGGGTGCCGGAGCCTGAGGAGGCCAACACCTGTACTCCTTTCCTGTTCCAGCAGATGGATGTCGTGCGGCCCGAGGTCGTGGTGGCTCTGGGATCCACCGCTGCGACCTACCTGCTGGGGGTTAAGTCCTCGTTGAGCGGCCTGCGCGGGCGGGTCCACGAGTGCCGTGGCGCCAAGCTTATCGTTACTTATCACCCGGCGTTTCTGTTGCGCGATCCGCGGCAGAAAAAAGAGGCGTGGCAAGACCTTAAGCTGGCCATGGCAGAGCTGGGATTATCGATCCCAAGCCGCTAACGCATTTTCACTTCTACGCTACACAGTCGGGTTCGACGCATTGCGTCTTTTCCTGGGGAAAAGCCGCGTAGGGAGCGGTTGCCGTGGATACACCAGAGGTGAAAATGCGGATGTTCATCTACTGTGATGTGGTGCTGCCGGTACCGCTTGACCGGGCCTTTACCTACAAGCTCAACGATGAGGACAAGCCACCCGTGGGGGGCCGCGTCGTGGTGCCCTTCCGCAATGAAAAGCTGATTGGGGTGGTCACCCGGCTGCATGATGAGGCGCCGCCGGTCGAGGCGCGACTGGTGGAAGCGGTGCTGGATCAGGAGCCGATCCTCAACGCTGAGCTCATGGAGCTGGCAGCCTGGATCGCCCAGTACTACCTGGCCCCGCTGGGCGAAGTGCTGCGCAGCATGCTTCCCCTCATGGCGGAAGTGCGGCGATCGACCAGCTATCGCATCAGCGAAGCCGGGCAGGCGATCCTGTTTGACGGCGCCCAGCAGGGTTCCTCGCGCCGCTCACGGCGCACCCCCGACGAGCAGAATCTTGAATACACGGTGTTGAACTATCTGGCTGATGGACAATCCGCGAAGAGCGGAGCTCTGCGCCGCGCCACCGGCGCCACAGCGGAGCTGCTCACCAGCATGCTGCGCAAGAAGTGGTTACAGCGCGAAACCGAAGCTGCGCCTCGGGATGCGCGCCGCCTGGTGCGCTTCGCCGTGCTGGTTGCAGACGCGCGGCCTCCCAAACTTAATGACAACCAGCTTGCGATTCTGGCCGAGCTCGCAGGGGCGGGCGGCAGCCTGCCAGTGGCTGGGTTGCGCCGGCCGGATTTGCCTGCAACCACTCTACAAACCCTGGTAAAGCGTGGCCTGGTCACGCTGGAAGACAGGCCGGCGGCGTTTCATCTGGCCGCTGGTGGAACGCCGACCGTGCAGCACGCGCTCAACGAGGCGCAGCTAGCCGCTCTGGGCCATATCGTGGCCACGCTCGATGGCGACGGTTTTGGCGCCTGCCTGTTGCACGGCGTGACCGGCTCAGGCAAAACAGCGGTGTACCTGGCGGCGATGCAGCGTGCGCGGCTGGCCGGCCGGTCGGCGATTTTGCTGGTGCCTGAGATCGGTCTCACGCCCGCGATAGCGGCCCAGTTGCATTCCGCCTTTGGCCCGAGCGTGGCGTTGTTGCACTCCGCGCTCACGCCCGATGAACGCGCTGAGCAGTGGTATCGCATCCGGCGAGGAGAAGCGCGCATTGTTGTCGGAACCCGCTCCGCCGTGTTCGCGCCGGTCGAGAATCTGGGGCTCATCATTGTCGATGAGGAGCACGATTCGTCTTACAAGCAGGAAGAGATTCCGCGCTACCACGCACGCGATGTCGCGGTGATGCGAGCCAAGATCAGCCGGGCCACGGTGGTGATGGGCTCGGCCACTCCATCGCTTGAGTCGTGGCGCAATGCGGAGACAGGGAAGTATTCCCTGATCGAGATGACGGAGCGGGTCAACCATCGTCCGTTGCCGGTGGTCGACCTGGTGGACATGCGGCTGGAATTTCAGGAGACGGGGCAGGAGAGCATTTTTTCCCGAGTGCTGTTAGAGCGAGCCAAGGCCGCTATGGATCGTGGAGAGCAGGCGATTATTTTGCTCAATCGCCGCGGGTATTCCTTTGCCGTGCTTTGCCGGGCTTGTGGGGAGAAGCTGCAGTGCGAGAACTGTGCCATCGCGCTCACCCACCATAAGCCGATTATTCCCGGGGACCCCAAAGCGGCGGTCGTGAGCCCGGCGGGCCAGCGGCTCAAGTGTCACTATTGCGGATACGTGCGCACCGTTCCCAGGCGTTGCCCCAAGTGCGAGAGCGAACACCTGTTCTACCTGGGCGCAGGTTCACAGCAGGGAGAAGAGCGTCTGCAGGAACTGTTTCCCGAAGCGCGCATCGGGCGCATGGATCGCGACACCATTCGCAATCGATTCGACATGGAGCATCTGTTGGGACGGCTGCATAGCGGGCATATCAACTTGCTGGTGGGCACGCAGATGATTGCCAAGGGGCACGACATTCATGGGGTCACGTTTGTGGGGGTGGTGGGCGCGGATCATGCACTCGGATTGCCGGACTTCCGCGCGGCGGAGCGTGTGTTCCAGTTGTTGACCCAGGTTTCCGGCAGAGCGGGGCGCGGCGATTTGCCAGGAAATGTCCTGGTCCAGAGTTATTACCCGGAGCATTACGCCATTCAGTGTGCCGCACAGCATGACTTCCGGTCGTTTGTGAAGAAAGAGATGCAATACCGCAAGTGGATGCATTATCCGCCCCATGCGGTGTTGACCAATATCATCATCCAGAGCCAGTTGCTGGAGGAGGCGGCGGGTTGGGCAACCAGTCTGGGAAAGTGTTTCGCCAGCATGCCGAGCGAGCAGGTGCGCGTGTTGGGGCCGGCGAGCGCGCCGATTGTGCGCATCAAGCGGATCTATCGTTTTCATCTTTTGCTGAAAGCACAAAACCGGCAGGTGCTTGCCCGGATGCTGCGCGCCGGCTTGGCGCAGGCCGAGGCGCTAGGCATCCCCCGGCGCAATCTCATCGTCGACGTCGACGCTGTGAATTTGATGTAAGGGAAAAGGAGGGACCTGCTTTTTCTCTTCCCACTCTAGCGGAACAAATCAATCGCGCTGGTGCCCACAAACGGAGCCGGCAGGAAGGTCAGCAGCAGAATGCCCAGGGCCAGCAGGCAGAGCCAGCGGTGGTTGTAGGGCATTAACGGAAAATAGCCGACGTGGGGATGGCGCATGGCAGGCAGCAGAAGGATCACTCCCCATAGCAACCAGCCCGTCCAAAGCGTGATACCCATCACCAGCAGCACAATGGGCACAACGATGGTCATACGGCGATGCCATCGCGGAGAAATCGCGTAGAGGATATGTCCGCCATCCAGCTGACCCGCCGGGATCAAATTGAGCGAGGTCACGAACAGCCCGACCCAACTGGCTACCAGGATCGGATGCGGTAGCAGGTTGGTCATCGCCGGTACCCCGGGTACCCAGGCCGCGAGCAGCCGATCCAGCAAGGTGATCGTCAGGGGTTGGCGAAATTGCACCAGCGCTGCGGCGGATCCGGCATCGGAAGGACGGGAGAGCAGCAACCCCAGGATTGAAGTCCCGAGGGCCACAATGTACCCGGCAATCGGCCCGGCGATGCCCACCTCGATCAGAGCCCGGCGCGATGGAATGCGGGAACGGATCCGAATCACCGCCCCTGCGGTTCCGCTGAGCGTGGGAGCGGGCAGCACGTAGGGCCACGAGGCATTAATACCGTGGCGGCGGCAAAAGAAATAGTGCCCGGCCTCGTGGGTTAGCAGAATGGCCAGAAGCGCCAGCGAGAAAGACCAGCCGCTGGCCAGCGTGGACGGATGCTGCCAGATCCAGTGCAACGGGAACAGGTCGCTTTCATTGACCAGCGGCGGTAAGCCCAGGCGAAAATTCTGCATCAACAGGGCGCCGGTACTCGCGGTCGTGAAAATGCTCACAACCAGCAAGCACAGAGGCAGCCATGCAATGGAGTTCTGTGCCCGTGGGGGGAAATGCGGTTGGTCTACAGAGAGTTCGGTCAAGCGCAGGGCTATGAATCCAGCAGATGCAGTTCCTTGCCCGGCTTGAAACGAACAGCCTTGCCTGGAGTGATGGTGACTTCGGCCCCGGTCCGCGGATTGCGACCGATGCCGGTTTTGCGCGGGCGCACATTGAAGACCCCAAAGCCGCGCAACTCAATACGGTCGCCGGCAGCGAGTGCTTTCTTCAGGCTCTCAAATACCGTGTCGACCGCCGCTTCCGCTTTGTTGCGGGGCAGTCCGGTTTTCGCAATGACTTGATGGATGATGTCTTGTTTTATCAATGCCCTTCACCCCCAGCAACGATGGCCGGTCTCGTCCCCATCGTATAGCGAGTTTCCTTCAGGGTCCAGCGTTTAAGCCACATGCAAGGATTGTCAAGGGACTCTGCCTGCCGTAAGATGCAGGTTCCAGCCCAGCATTTTGTCAGCGCGAAGCCTGGTTTTCGTTAAGGAGTTGCATGTCAATTCAGTCCGACCGGTGGATTCGCGAGCAGGCTCTGAAAGGGATGATTGCCCCTTTTAGTGAGAAGCAGGTGAAGGATGGTGTCATCTCCTATGGCCTCTCCTCCTACGGCTACGATTTGCGCGTTTCCGATGAGTTCAAGATTTTTACCAACGTCAACAGTGCCGTCATCGACCCCAAGAATTTTGATGAGCGGTCTTTCGTCACAGTCACTGCCGCTTCCGTCCTCATCCCGCCCAACTCCTTCGCACTCGCCCGCTCGGTTGAATATTTCAAGATTCCCCGGGACGTGCTCACCATCTGCGTTGGTAAATCGACCTATGCCCGCTGCGGCATCATCGTGAACGTCACTCCGTTCGAGCCGGAGTGGGAAGGGTTCGTTACCCTGGAGATCTCCAACACTACCCCCTTGCCGGCGCGGATTTACGCCAATGAAGGACTTTGCCAGATTCTGTTTTTCCGAGGCGAACAGCCCTGCGAGACCAGCTATGCGGACCGCAAGGGTAAATATCAAGGGCAACAGGGCATCGTACTTCCCAAACTCTGATGCCGGAGCCAGCGAAACCCCCTGCCCGGTTGCGAGTGGCCTTGCTCGAAACGGAGCCCATCCGTGTGCAAGGCTTCGTCACGCTGTTTGAGAACCATCCCCGCATCGAGTTTGTCGTTTTTGAGCTGGCGCAGTTCCTGGCGGACCAGGAGTTCAAGCTCGCCGTGGTCGGCCTGCACGGCGACATCCTTCCCTTGCCCCTGGTCGCCACCATCCATGGCTTGCGGCCCGATGTGCGCCTGGTGGTGATGGGCCCGGAGGCGGATGACGAGATGATTCTGCAGGCCGTCACTGCCGGGGCCAAGGCCTACCTCGAGGCCAGCGCTACGCCGCAGCAGGTCGAGCAGGCAATCGAGATTGTGAGCCAGGGCTCGATCTGGGCGCCGCGCCGGGTTTTGTCGATCTTCGTGGATCGGGCGACCAGGACTTCGCGCTCGACCCCCCCGGCGCCTACCCCGTTCACTGCCCGCGAGACCGAGGTGCTGAAACTGCTGGTTGCCGCCCGGTCGAACCGTGAGATTGCCAGAAATCTGGGCATTGAAGAGCGAACGGTGAAGGCGCACGTGGCGAAGTTGATGCGCAAGGTGGGGGTCGAGAATCGCATTGCCCTCTCCATCTACGCAGTTACAAACGCTATAGTCACGCCCAAGCGGGAATAACGCGGAAGGGGTACTTTAGGCCACGGTACCTTAGTGACGTTGTGTGGTTACCGATCTTGACAGAGAGTTACTTTAGAAACAACGCAGATCTGGGGACGGGGCTTCTGATGGCGAACTCTGCAATCACCAGCCCCCTTTTTTTGGTCGTCGCGCTTTTGCCCATTCCCGCCTGAGGCCCCTTACACACACCTTCCGTTGCTATGCTAGGGATAGTATTGTGCGGACGAATGTCCCCACCCTGGAGATTTGGCAGATCATGAAACAGTTCTTTGCGGTAGTTTGCGTTGTTGGCATTTCCCTCACCACGTTATCTGCCTATGCAGCAGACGATAAAGCAACCATTGATGCGCGCATCAGTAGCGCCAAGGACGTTCTCGACGCCATCATGGCGACGCCGGACAAGGCGATCCCGAACCAGATCATGTCTCAGGCCACCTGCGTGGGTGTGATTCCCAGCGTGAAGAAGGGCGCCTTCCTGGTGGGTGCGGAGTACGGTCAGGGTGTAGTCACGTGCCGCACCGGTCATGGCTGGAGCGCTCCTGCATTTATTAAGATTGCGGGCGGGAGTTTTGGCTTTCAAATCGGCGGTCAGGCCACAGACCTGGTGCTGGTAGCCGTGAACGATAAGGGCTTTCAAGACCTGTTGAAGAGCAAGTTCAAGATCGGTGGCGATGCTTCGGCAGCCGCGGGCCCGGTCGGCCGTGACTCTCAGGCGGCCACGGATTGGAAGCTCAACGCCGAGTTGCTTACCTATTCGCGCGCCAAAGGGCTGTTTGCCGGGGTGGATCTTACCGGAGCCGTGGTGGACGAGAATAACGACGCGACCCGCACGTTCTACGGGGTGGCGCATCCCAGCGCACAAATCCTGAAGGGTGAAGTAGGGACCCCCATGGACGCACGCCCCTTTGTACGCACGGTGGCGAAGTATTTCTCCGACGTTCGCAAATAGACTTTCTCCCTGCTCGACATCTTTACCAGCTGCCCGGCGATGCTTGCCGGGCAGTTTCTTTTGAACGATTTAGACTAAGGAGACTTGCGCAGACGACTGGAATTCTTACTGGTTTGGACGGCGGTCAAGCTCCTTGGCCTGCCGCCACGGGGCATTGCCCGTGCCCTGGGCGCCCTGGTAGGGCGGGCCGCCTGGGTGCTCACTCCACGCCTGCGGCGCGCCGGCCATCGCAACCTTATACTCGCGTTTCCCGAGAAGACGGCCATCGAGCGGGAACAGATTTTGGGCAAGCTTTATCGCAATCTGGGCTGGCTGCTGGCCGAGTTCTGCCAGATGCCGGGTTATAGGCCCGAGTCAACGAAACGCTTCATTCGTTATGACGGGTTGGAGCACTACCTGGCGGCGCGCGATCTGGGCAAAGGAGTTTTGATCCTGACCGGCCATCTGGGCGCGTGGGAATTATCCAGCTTCTATCACTCGCTGATGGGCTATCCCATGAGCATTGTCATTCGCCGCCTGGATAATCCGCTGGTGGATCAGCTGGTTAACCGGATTCGTTGCCTGCATGGCAACCAGGTGCTGCACAAAGACGACTTCGCGCGCGGTCTGCTGGCAGCGATGCGCCGGGGCGAGACCGTGGGAATTTTGATGGATACCAACATGACCCCGCCACAGGGGGCGTTCGTCGATTTTTTTGGTCACTTGGCATGCACCGCGTCTGGGCTGGCGCGCGTGGCCTCGAAGACCGGGGCTCAGGTGCTGCCCGGGTTCCTACTCTGGGAAGAGTCGACGCGGCAGTATGTCCTGCGTTTTGGGGCGCCGCTCACACTTTGTGCCGGCAACGACGTGGAGGTGGACGCCCTGGCCAACACTGCACTGTTCACCCGGGTGATCGAGGACTACATTCGCTGCTATCCCGATCAGTGGCTCTGGGTGCATCGCCGGTGGAAGACGCGACCGCCGGGTGAACCGCCCATCTACACTTAGGTACAGGAGCGAGCGATTGGCGATCACTCTGAGTCAACTGGCAGAACGGCTCGGCGCGGCGGTTGATGGAGGCTCAGCGGATTTGGCCATCACCGGGGTGTCCGGCATTTCGGGGGCTGGCCCGGGGTGCCTGGTTTTTGCCGAAGACGAGGCATCCTTCGCGGCGGCACTGGCTTCTTCTGCCGGGGCGGTTCTTGTTTCCCCCCAGGTAGCCGGCGCCGGCGGCGGCAAGGCTGTCTTGCGCGTGCGCCAACCGCGCCTGGCCTTCGCTCGCGCTGCATTTTTGCTGCGCAGCGAGCCACCTGCTCTGTCGATCCACCCGAGCGCTGTGATCGCGAACGGGGTGCACCTGGCCGGCACCGTCTCGATTGGCGCCTATGCCTGTATTGACGAAGGGGCCACCATTGGCGAAGCCACCAGCATCGGCAGCGGCGCTGCGATCGGCGCCGGCGTGCGCATTGGCAGCCACTGCCGCATTTATCCCCGAGTCGTGATTTACCCGGGAACAACGCTGGGCGACCGCGTGGTGATCCACGCTGGCGCGGTGCTGGGGGCAGATGGCTTCGGCTATGTCCGGGATCAGGTGACCGGGGCGTACACCCAGTTTCCCCAGCAGGGCCGGTTGGTGATTGAGGACGACGTCGAAGTAGGGGCTAACACCACCATCGACCGCGGTGCTTTAGAAGAGACCCGCATTGGCCGGGGGACGAAGCTCGACAACCTGATTCACATCGGTCATAACGTCAGCATCGGGCGGGATGTGGTGATTGCCGCACAGACCGGCATCTCGGGTTCGAGCGCGGTCGGCGATGGGGCGATTCTCGGTGGACAGGTGGGGATGGGTGATCACGCGATGATCGGCCCGGGGGTCATCCTTGGCGGGCAAGGGGGCGTTCTGCCCAAGAAGAAACTGCTGGGACCTGGAATTGTGTTTTGGGGAACGCCGGCTAAGCCGGTACGTGAGTATTTGAAGGAACTGGCGGTCTTGACCCGGCTCGCCCGCAAGAGGCAAGAGTAGATGGCTATTGTGGTGGTGGGTGGGCACTCACGCAGCGTCGGCAAGACGTCGGTGGTGGCTGCTTTGATTGCCCGCATGCCCGAGCGCAACTGGACAGCATGCAAGATTACCCAGTTCGGGCATGGGTTCTGCAGCGCCAATGGCGAGCCGTGCGACTGCCAGACGGACGAGCACACGATTGCTATCAGCGCGGAGCGCGATCCCAACACTGGGACCGACAGTGCTCGCTTTCTGGCTGCTGGGGCGAAGCGCTCGCTTTGGGTGCGCACGCGGATTGGCTCTCTCGCGGATGCCATGCCTCGGATCCGGCAGGAAATTGCGGCGGCCGAGAACATGATTTTTGAGTCCAACAGCCTGCTGCAGTTCTTGCGACCCGACCTTTACCTCACGGTTCTCGATCATGGCACGGCGGATTTCAAAGATTCTGCACGGTTATTTCTGGATCGTGCTGATGCGGTGCTCTTGCGTGCCTCAGGGCAGGAGTTGGTTCCGCAGTGGAACCAGGTGTCGCTGCGATCGTTGGAAGGCAAGCCGCGCTTCCTGGTTACGCCGCCGGATCTGGTCGGAGATGATCTGGTGACGTTTGTTGAGAACAGGTTGGGCTGATGCGCATGGAGGTAGATGCAGTCAAAAGCTTGTGCCTTGAAAAGATCTGTTTTTAAGCAGTTCTTTCCAGGCTACTTAAGCGGAAAAGGTTCGGCCTTCATGGAGCCGTCGCGTTGCTTGAGCAGGATTTGTACCTTGCTCTCGGCGTTGTCCAGCTCTTGTTTGCATTGCGCCGAGAGGCGCATGCCTTCTTCAAACATCTTGATCGAGTCTTCAAGCGGCAAATCTCCGCGCTCCAACTGGCCAACAATGCCTTCCAGCTGTTTCAGCGATTCTTCGAACGTAGCCAACGCCGGCCCCCCTCTCTAAAGCACAACTTCCAGGATCTCTACCGCACCAGGATAACGCCCGAACGGAGCGCTGACCTGCACGCCCTGCACCATTGGCCGCGCTGCGGTCAGCATTTCGCGCGCAATAAGAATCCCCTCCGCGCGCGCTCGATCGGGGGTGTCCGCCTTCTGCATGCGCAACATGATGTCGTCGGGCATGGAGACGCGCAGATCGTTCTTCATGAACTCCGCATTGCGCAGGCTGGTCAGCGGCCAGATGCCGGCAATGACCGGGATACGGAATTCTTCAATGCGTCTGAGGAAAGCTTCCAGCAGCTTGAGGTCGAAGACAGGCTGGGTAATGGCGTACTCGGCGCCGGCCTCCACCTTGTAGGCAAAACGGCGAATCTCATTGTCCATATCCGGTAGGCCTGGATTCGCGGCCACACCGATCGTCAGACCACTCGATACGCCAACCGGGTTGCTGCCCAGATCCAGCCCGTGGTTCAAACGGCGCACGATGTTCACCAAACCGATGGCATCCACGTCGAACACGGCGGTGGCATCGGGATAATTACCCAGTTTGGGCGGATCGCCGGTCAGGCAAAGAATATTCTTCAAGCCGATCGAAGAGGCCCCCAGCAAATCGGACTGGATGCTCAGCAGGTTGCGGTCGCGGCAGGTGTAGTGCAACAGCGATTCCATGCCGGTCTGCTGAATCTGGATACACAGGCTCTGTGCGCTCATGCGCGGCGCGGCGCGCGACAGGTCGGGCACATTGATGATGTGGACACCATGTTTCAGCAGCATCCGCGCACCCTCGAGCTCCTTTTCGCAGGTGATGCCCTTGGGGGGAACCATCTCCACCATGGTGACGAAGGTGCCTGCGGCAATCAGGCCGCCCAGGCGGGAGCGCTGGGCCATCGGTGCGGGCTCAATCTCTGAGGCAACCGGAGCCTGCTTGACATGGGTATGCGCGACCTCCTGCGAGCCCATGGCACGCAGCGAGGACTTCATCGCCCGGATATGGCTGGGCGTGGTGCCGCAGCAGCCGCCGATAAACTGCACCCCGGCTTTGATCAGCTTGCGGGCAAAGCTGGCCATGTATTCGGGCGAGGAGAGGTAGATGTTCCGGCCGTCCACGTTGCGCGGCATACCGGCATTGGGCATGGCGATCAAGGGCAGATCGGTGGCGGCGGCCATGCATTCGATCGCGGTGAGCACGGTTGCCGGGCCTACGCTGCAGTTGCAGCCAACCGCATCAGCACCCCACTGGGTCAGCCTGGTAGCGGCGGTTTCAGCAGATGCACCGTCCAGGCAGTTGGCATCCTCATCGACCGTCACCATGACCAGCAGGGGCAAGTCCGGAGCAGTGTCTTTGGCGGCGAGGATGGCCTGCTCCGCCTCGTTCAAGGCCATGACGGTTTCGATTAACAACAAATCGACGCCACCCTCGGCGAGCGCGCGAATCTGCTCGGCAAAGGCGGACCGGGCTTCCTCCAGGCCGATCTTCCCCAGCGGCTCGAGACGGGCGCCCAGGGGGCCGATCGACCCCGCAACCCAGATCTTTCCGCCTTGCTTGTCGGCCGCGGCTTTGCGCGCGATCTGGGCCCCGGCGCGATTGATGTCGGCCACCCGATCGGCGAGTCCATAGCGTTGCAAACGCAGGGCATTAGCCCCAAAGGTATTGGTCTCGATGATTTCCGCGCCGGCCTGCAGATATTCGTCGTGGACAGTGCGTACCAGGTCCGGCTGAGAGAGATTTAGTTCGTCGAAGCAACGGTTGATGAAGATGCCCCGCGCGTAAAGGCTGGTACCCATGGCCCCATCACATAGCACGTTGCGCGTTCCGAAGATCTCCGTGAGCCGATTCTTCATGGGGTAAGTCTAACTATGCTAAGCCACCCGCGGTGCGAGCGCCAGCCGCCGCTTTGTTATACTTGGCCTTTCCCGCATGTCCGCCGCGTGGTGATTCTGGTGAGGTCTTAGTTGAAGAAAAGAAGTCTCCGGTCCTTGTGTGCCTTTTCAGCGCTAGCTTGCTTTGTTTCGATACTTCTGGCCGGATGCGGCAAGAGCTATTACTTTGGCGGCCGGGCGTTGCCCCCCAGCGGGATATTGAACCGTGTACTGATTGCGGTGCAAAATCCCGGCCCTCTGACCAAGGGCACGCTGCAGATCGTCGATGCCCATTACGACATCCGCCATAGCTTCAATGACAAGATTCCTGCCTTCAGCTTGGCGGGGTACTCGGGTGGTGATCCGCAGACGATCCAGAACATGCCGGAAGAGCAAGCAGGTGCGGTCTACGGGGTTGGCGACGGAAGCTTCGCGTTGTTGAACTACGGGACCGAGAAGCAAACCACCACCATCACTTTGCCCGGCGCGTCCTCAAGCGTCTTTGTCTCGCGCGACCAGCGATATGTGTTTGCCGCCAACCAGACAGCGCATACGGTCACGGTGCAGGACCGTTCCCTCGGTAGCAGCTACTCCTTGAATTTGCCCAACGTTTATCGGGTATCCATCAACCCGAGTGGTTCGGCGGCACTGCTTTTTGTGCAGGACAGCAACTCGATTTACAGCATTTATAAATTGCAGGCGAACCAAAAGACGCCTGCGAATGCGGTGGATTGCGAACCGCAGAACCTGCCTGTTTATTGTGTACTGCCCGTGCCTGGCACTTTTGACCGGCCGACCAAGGCGATCTTTTCGCCTGATGGCACCACTGCCTATGTATTGAACTGTGGACCCGAGTGCGGCGGTACGCAGGCGAGCGTGAGCTTTCTGCCAGTTGCCGGCATCATCATCCAGAGTGGTGCGCCGGTGCCTCCAGGTGCTCCGACCGCGGTCACGGCGACCATCCCTGTCCCTGGCGGAGCGACGGACGCGATTGTCAACGGCAGTCTGCTCTACCTGGCCGGGCAGCAGCTGCAACCCGACCAATACTTTGCCGGCTTTTTGTCGATTCTGGATACCAGCGCGAAGAAGGTTACGGGCTCGTATTCCATCAGCGATGGCACACATCTGAAGATGCTGTTCGGCGACGACAACACGCTCTGGGTCGGCTCAACGCTTTGTACCCAGGGGGAGCGCTATCACCTGAACCAGGGCAACGGCACCGACCTTGGTTGTCTCACCATGTTCAACACCTCGACCAACTCGGTAACCATGATTGATTCCTACAAGGGGGATGCTACCGGGATCGCGGCCGTGACAACCCTGCATAAGGTGTACACGGCAGAGGGTGGACAGGTGTACATCTATAGCACCGTCGATGGTTCGTCGCTCGACAATTCCCAGGTGACGGTGTTAGGTACGGCTTCCGATGTGGCCTACATGGACGCACCGAGTGATGACGACAACACCACCTATTGACCCGGATGCCGCATGAGCGACGTTGACCCGGTTGATGTGCTGGCGATCGCCGCCCACCGCGACGACGTGGAACAGACTTGCGGTGGAACCCTGCTACGCATGCATGCGTTGAAGCTGCGGACGGCTATTCTCGACCTCACCCAGGGAGAAGCCGGGACCCGCGGTTCCGCGGAAGAGCGGGCGCAGGAAGCAGAAGAGGCAGCCGGCATTTTGTGCGTCGCGTGGCGCCAGGCGCTGGATATTCCGGACGGCAGGGTAGAGAACACCTGGGAGAATCGCATCAAGATTGTGCGCAAGTTGCGCCTGCTGCGGCCGCGGGTGGTGATTCTGCCTTATTGGCAGGGCCGGCATCCGGACCATTACAACTCCGGAATACTTGGCTACGAGGCTTGTTTTCTGTCTGGACTGGCCAAGGTTGAAACCGGGGAGCCGCCCTTCCGGCCTTTCAAGATCATCTACGCTAGCCTTTATGCGGATGTACGGCCGAGTTTTGTGGTCGATATCACGCCGTTT
Organism: uncultured Acidobacteriaceae bacterium; assembly: GCA_963834445.1. GTDB lineage: Bacteria > Acidobacteriota > Terriglobia > Terriglobales > Acidobacteriaceae > PALSA-350. The sequence continues at coordinate 784,174 of CAWIBU010000003.1, read as the reverse complement.
GTGGAAGAGCGATTCCGGGCGTTGCTTGCCTATCGGTCGCAATACGCCGACCAGCCCTCCGGCGGGACGCTTTTTGTTCCCCACGACGAGATCAGGGAACGCACTTTTTCACTGGCGAGGCATTTTGGCTTGTTAGGCGGGGTGCGTTATGCGGAGCCCTTCGTACAGAAGGAAGTCGGGTTGGTCGACGATCTGACGCTGCTGCCCGTCGCCTCTATCTGAGAGGGAAACTCGGAAAATTTCGATTGAGGTGCAGGCGCAAAGCAGGTCCCTCCACTTCGCTTCGCTACGGTCGGGATGACAAATTTTTTTGAGGGACGGGCTTGAAAAGCAGGCGCTCTACGCCCCTCCGAGCTGAGTCTTAGGAAAGAGACTGCGCGCGGAAATTGCCGGCGGCCGCCATTGCCGCAGCAGGCCCCATCGTGGCAGCGGGTCCCATTGCCGGCAGATAGACACGCACCGCGGCGCCAGGGAATATCGGATCGGTGCTGTTGGTGAGCTCAATCTTTCCCCCGTGCTTCTCGACGATGCCTTTGCTGACCCAGAGTCCAAGCCCGGTGCCGAGTTCTCCCTTTGTGGTGAAGAAGGGTTTGAACAGCTTTGCCTGGTTGGCTTCCGCGACCCCGGGGCCGCTGTCCGTGATGGTTACCGTGGCGCCGAGCCTCGTATCGGCGACCGGCTCGAGCATAATCTGCACCCGTCCTCCACGCCCGGAAGCTTCGGCCGCATTGGTCACCAGGTTGGTGAACACCTGGCGCAGTTCGCCCGGGAAGCCTTGGATGGGAGCGCCGTCAGCCAGCATCCGCCCCACGGCAACCGACTTGTCTTTCAATTGCCGGTCAAGCAGCAGCAGAACACTCTCCAGCAATTCGCGCAGGTCCACCTTGACCGGCGCTTTGGGCTCGCGATAGAGGCCCAGCATGGCGCGGCTGATCTGCAGGGTACGGTTCAGCTCCTGCTGGGCCATGGCCAGGTACTTCTGCTGCAGGGCGGGATCGGTCTCGTTGGCCATCAGGTAGTGCAGATTGGCAACGGAATCGAGAGGGTTGTGGATCTCATGGGCAATGCTGGCAGAAAGGCGGCCTGCGACCGCCAGCTTCTCGTGGGCCATCAGGGCTGCTTCTCTGCGCCGTGAATCGGTGATGTCGCGGAAGACCAGCACCACGCCGGCTACTTCGCCATCGACATCGCGGATGGGGGCGGCGCTTTGGTCGATGAGATATTCGGTTCCGTCTTTGGCGAGCAGCAGCGCATGGTTTTTGGCGGTGGGATCGTGGGGTTCTTTCGGCTCGCCGGGATTGCTGATCGGCTCCCGCGTCTCCTCGTGAACGGTGCAGAAGATGGTTTCGAGGCTCTTCCCTTTGGCTTCTTCCAGGGTCCAGCCTGTCAGCCTTTGGGCCACAGGGTTCATCAGTTCAACGCGGTGGTTGCGGTCGCAGGCGATCAGGGCGTCGCCCACCGATTCGAGGGTTGTTTGCAGCCATTGCCGGCTTTCCACCAGCTCATTGGCGCGCTGATGCGCTTCTTCGAGCGAGCTGCGAAAGGCGGCGGACACTTTCCTCATATTTCTCTGGGTGTAGATGCCAAGCACAATGCCCGTCCCAATCGAGGACAAGACCAGAAGAGCCATCAGGGTACGAACCTGTGAATTGGTGGACTGCACCTCTTCGTCGCGTCGCCTGACCTCGATCTGGGTCATGGCCGCGATCTGGGTACGTAAGGCGGCCATGAGCTGCCCCCCGTTGAGATCGAGCCCGGTGTCTCCGAAGATTTTGCCCGCGCGCAAATTGTCCAGCGCCTTGCCGGCAAACCCCATCCACAACTCGTGGCTGTCGCGCACCTGGCGCAGCCGGCGCAGTTGATCGGGATCATCCATCACCAGGTACAGCAAACGGTCGAGCGAGCCATGCAGCATTCCCTCTGCATTTTGGTAGGGCTCGAGGGTGGTGGGGTCGTGGGTAAGCTGGTATCCCCGCAAACCGGTCTCCTGATCGACCACCAGCCGCTCCATTTCGTTGAGCTGGGCGGTGATGCGATCAGTATGATCGATGCGGCGCTGCTCCCGCAGGGTGCGCTGGAATTGCCAAGCCAGCACAATGGCGAGAAGTAACAAAAGTACCAGGGGAAGCAGTACGGTTATTATCAGGATTTGCCGGAACTGATGAAGGTTCACCGGGATTCGCCTCGTCCATCAGGAGCATTCGCCTGCAAAAGTTCTTTCAGCTTTTCGACCAGGGTGAAGGCCCCGTCCCCTTTGGTCGCTGAGATGCTTATCACGCGCATAACCTCTTCAGGCAGAGCCACATAGGCGGAGAGCATCAGGATCGGGATGTTGGGATCTTTTTGCCGCAGGCTGGCTGCTACCTGGCCGCCGTCCATGCCTGGCATGGCGAAATCGACGACCACGGCGTCTATACGCTCGGTGTCAAACATGGAAAGGCCAGACTGGCCATCGTGCGCCGTCAACACGGAAAAGCCCTCGCGCTCCAGAACCATCTTCCGGATCTCAAGGCCGAGGTCTTCATCGTCGATGCACAGTATGACTGGACGCGACAAGGCGATGTCCTCGATCGCGGTTGTCCCGCGAAGCAAAGCTCTACTTTACAGCCGCCACAACGCTGCGGGTGAGTGCCATGTTTGGAACTCGGTGAAGCGCATTGCCCGGTTTTTGGCAAAAAGACAAGATTCACCGTAGTTTTGCATTCGATCTGTGCGTTTAGGTTACGCTAAACGCATCCGCGCAGTGCCGGCTAAACCTGCCACTTAAGTGGCCGTAACTGGAGTGGAACTGAGGGAGAGACCCAGTTGAGTCAAAGCGTATGTGTTCTTGAAGATGATCCCGATATTTCCCGCCTGGTACAGCACCATCTGGAGGCCGCCGGTTTCAACGTGCGTGTATACAGTACGCCGGCGAACCTGATTCCGGATGCCGAGCGCCAGGCGCCGGTGCTGTTTTTGCTGGACATCATGGTTCCCGGGGGGGACGGGCTGGACGTTTGCCGCCGCCTGCGGAGCAACCCAGCTTTGAGCACGATCCCGATCATCTTTCTGACCGCGCGGGCGGGTGAAAACGACCGCGTACTGGGCCTCGAACTGGGTGCCGACGACTACATTACCAAGCCCTTCGCCACCCGCGAACTGGTCGCCCGGGTGAAGGCCGTACTGCGGCGCTTCGAGCGGCCGACGGCTCCTGCCGTTATCAGCTTCGAAGAAGTGGTGATCGACGCCAGCGCGATGCAGTTGAAAGTCCGCGGAGAATTGACGACCACCACTGCGACCGAGTTCCGGTTGCTCGACTACCTGGCGCGGCATCCTGGCCGCGTCTTCAGTCGCGATCACCTGCTCGACGCGGTTTGGGGTGATGCCCGCTTCGTAACCCCACGGTCGGTAGACGTCTATGTACGCCGTATCCGTGAGAAAATCGAGACCGACCCCGAAAGTCCCCGTTTTCTCAAGACCGTTCGTGGCGCGGGCTACCGTTTCGAGGTTCCGCGGCCTGCCGAGGAAGTACGCAAGTCCGCTTCCTGAGATATCCGGGTGCAGTGAGTGACCTATGACAGAGGATAGCCGCGTCACGGGCAGGCTCTTTACCAAGCTTTTTCTGGCGTTTGTGGTGGTCCTCTTTCTGGGGATGGCCGTACTCGATTTCACGCTTCGCCAGGTAATGGAGCGGTCGCTGCGCATGCCCGGCATGCCTGCCTCAGAGCACGTGTTGCTGCGCGGTATCGTGCTGGCCTCGCTCCTGTCGCTCGCGGTCGCGACGCTGCTGGCAGCCTTGCTGGCGCAGCGGTTTGCCCGGCGTTTGTCGCGCATTGTGGTGTTCGCGCGCCAGATCGCGGCTGGTGATTTGTCAGCGCGCGTGGAAGAGGGCAACCTGGATGAGTTCTCCGCTGTCGCTCATGCGCTGGACGTCACTGCCAGCCGCCTGGAACAGACTTTCTCGGCGCTGGAGAGCAACCGCAGCGAGTTGACCGCGCTGCTCGATAGCATGCAGGAAGCGGTCATCGCCATCGATCCGCAGGGGCAGGTGAGTTGGTGCAATGCCGTGATGCAGCGGATCGCGCTCAGCCCGGTGCAGGAAGGCCGCGCGCTGGTTAATTCCATACGTGACCCTGAGGTCCTTTCGGCGGTGGCGGCGGCCTTTACCCAGCGCAAGGCCAGTCGGCGGCGCGCCATTTCGGTTTCGCCGGGTAAGGTGTTTGAGGTAAATGCGGCTCCGATGCCGGGCGGTGGCGCGGTTGCGGTGCTGCACGACGTATCAGAAATCGAGCGGTCAGAGACCACGCGTCGAGATTTTGTGGCCAACGTATCGCATGAGCTGCGCACGCCGCTCACATGCATCACCGGGTATGTGGAGACGCTGTTGGATGACGGGAGCCTCGGTGAACAGCCCCGCGAATTTCTAGCCATCATCCTTAAGAACGCATCCCGGATGAACCGCCTGACGGAAGACCTGCTGGCTCTGGCCGGCGTGGAATCCGGCGACTACAAACTGCGCCTGCAAAAAATTCAGGCTTCCCGGTTGGTGGAAGAAGCGGTCGGTTCGCTGGCTGGGCTGGTGCTTGATTCCGCAGTGACCCTCGAGGTGGGGGAAACCATCGACGAGATGGTCATGGCCGATCTCGACGCGTTGAGCCAGGTCTTCGGCAACCTGGTGGAGAACGCGATGAAATATGGCAAGGCCGGCGGCAGGGTAAGAGTAGGAGCCCGCAAGCAGGAAGCGATGATCGAATTTTATGTTCAGGATTTCGGCCCCGGCATCGCGTATGAGCACCTGCCGCGGATCTTTGAGCGCTTCTACCGGGTCGATAAGGCGCGATCGCGCGAGTCTGGAGGCACAGGTCTGGGCCTGGCGATCGCCAAGCACATTGTCCAGGCCCACGGCGGGCACATTCGCTGTGAGAGCGAACTGGGATTTGGCGCGACCTTTTTGTTTCGCCTGCCCTGCCTGGCCGCGCCCAGTGTGACGGTTCCCGCTGCTTCGCCGATTGCGACCCAAGCAACTGCGCAAACTATTTAAAACAAAAAGCTTGTGAGCGCCAAGGCGAGGTTTTTCTCGCCATATTCATCATTGTGTAAAGTCTCGTTCATGGAAGGGGCCGAAAATCACAGAAAGATTCGTTAGAGGTGGAACGTGAGAAAGTCAGTTTGGTTCGTGGCAGCTGCCATGGCTGCAACCGTGGGCGCGGGAAATGCGCAGAAGCTTAATGGAGCGGGGGCGACCTTCCCCAATCCTATTTATTCCAAGTGGTTTAGCGAGTACAGCGCGTCTCATCCCGGGGTCCAGATCAACTATCAGTCAATCGGCAGCGGCGGGGGCATTCGCCAGGTGACCGCGGGCATTGTCGACTTTGGCGCCAGCGACGGCCCTATGACAGACGAACAGTTGAAGGCCTCCAAGGTTAAGATTCAGCACATCCCGACTGTGCTCGGAGCAGTGGTACCGATTTTCAACCTGGAGGGTGTCAACGATCTGCGCATCGGTCCGGATGTTCTGGCGGATATCTACCTGGGCAAGATTTCCAAATGGGATGACGCGCGCATTGCGAAAGATAATCCGGGAGTCAAGCTGCCCTCCGTGGATATCTTTGTGGTTCACCGTTCGGACGGTAGCGGTACCAGCTACATCTTTACCGATTATCTGTCGAAGGTCAGCAAAGACTGGGCAAGCGGCCCCGGCAAGGGTGCGGCGCCCAGCTGGCCCAGAGGGATTGGCGCCAAAGGTAACGAAGGCGTTGCCGGGTTTGTTCGCCAGTCGCCGGGCGCTATCGGCTATGTCGAATTGATTTATGCGTTGCAGAATAAGATTCCAGTCGCTTACGTAAAGACTGCAGGCGGAACCTGGGTCAAGGCGTCGATCGAAGGGGTCACTGAGGCGGCGGCGAGCGTTAAGAACATGCCTGCCGATTATCGCGTTTCGATTACCAACGCCCCCGGCAATGCTTACCCGATCTCCAGCTTTACCTGGCTGCTGATTCCTCAACCACCCAAAGACGCCACTAACGGGAAGGTCATCATCGATTTTCTTAAGTGGATGCTGCAGCACGAGAACGAGGCCAACGCGCTCTACTACGCTCCGCTGCCGGCTTCGGTCGCACAGAAGGTTAATGCGACCATCGCTACGTTGAAGTAGGGTCATGTCTGCCATCAGGCCGACATCGGTTTGCCTGATGGTATTCTGACCACGTTCCCGCCAGCGGCCCACGCGTTGGTTTAACCTGAAATTCACTAAAACCCGCTACGGTATGAGTGGTGAAATCAGAGACTCAGGTGCCGCGAGTGGCTGGCCAGGCTGACGTGAACGAGCCAAGAGAAAGCAGCCGGACTGCGGGCGCCGATCCGTCGCCTTCGCCGGTGCGGGCGTTTCTTCTGGGCCGGGGTAGTTCAGCGATCGCCGATCGGGGATTTCGCGCTCTGATGTTGCTGTGCGCGCTCAGCATTTTTGCCATTGTTTTGCTGATACTTTTTGAGCTGGTTTCCGGCTCGAAGCTGAGCATTCAGAAGTTTGGCATGTCGTTTTTCTTCGGGTCTGCCTGGGACCCGGTCAATGGCAATTTCGGTGCGCTGCCGTTTATCTATGGCACGGTCGTCTCTTCGGTTCTGGCGTTGATTATCGCGGTGCCTCTGGCCGTGGGTGTCGCCATCTTTCTCACCGAGATGTGCCCGCAATTCCTGCGCGGCTTTTTGGCCTTCGTGACCGAACTGCTGGCGGCTATTCCTAGTGTGGTCTATGGACTTTGGGCCGTTTTTGTCCTGATTCCTTTGTTGCGCCAATATGTGAATCCATTCCTGATTAAGACGCTGGGGTGGTCGGGGATTTTTGCCGGCCCCAATTATGGGATCGGCATGCTCGCGGCGGGGGTCATTCTCTCCATCATGATTCTGCCCATCATCTCCTCGCTTACCCGGGAGGTGATTTCGGCGGTGCCTTACTCGCAGCGGGAAGCAGTGTTGGCCCTGGGGGCGACGCGCTGGGAGATGATCCGCATGGGGGTGCTGCGAAACGCGCGCATTGGCATCGTCGGCGCGGTGATTCTTGGACTGGGGCGCGCCTTGGGTGAAACCATGGCGGTCACCATGGTGATCGGCAACCGGCCAGAGATTGCACGGTCATTGCTGGCGCCGGGTTATAGCATGGCCAGCGTGATCGCCAACGAGTTTACCGAGGCCTCGGACGCGCTTTACCTCAGCGCTCTGATTGAGATAGGGCTGGCGCTGTTTATTGTCACCATCATTGTGAACGCGCTGGCTCGGGTACTGGTGTGGGCCGTGACTCGCGGCGCGCCGGTCAGGGGAACGTAGCGCATGGCTTCAAACACCCTTATGCCCCCGCTACGCGCGCGCACTTCGAACCGGCTTTGGCGCGTCTTTGCCAACCACCTGGCGACGGTTGCTGCAGTGGGCAGCACCATCCTGGTAATGGCGCCGCTGATCGCCATCTTCGGCTATCTGATCTATAAGGGCGCCAGTTCGTTGAACGTGGCGTTCTTTACGCAGATACCGAAACCGGTCGGTGAGCCCGGCGGCGGCATGGCAAATTCCATTCTTGGATCGGGCATACTGCTGGCCATTGCCAGCCTGATGGGTGTGCCGATTGGCATTGCCGGCGGCATCTATATAGCCGAGTTCGGCCGCAACAAGCGTTTGGCCAATATGGTCAGGTTCACGGCCGACGTGCTCAACGGTGTGCCTTCGATCGTGATGGGCATTGCCGTCTACACACTGATCGTTGTGCCGCAAAAGCATTTTTCGGCGCTCTCGGGTGGTGTGGCGCTGGGCATCATGATGATTCCCACGATTACGCGCACCACCGAAGAGATGTTGTTGATGGTGCCGCTTAATGTTCGTGAAGCGGCCCTGGGGTTGGGGGTGCCGAACTGGCGCTCTGTTCTTTCGATTACCCTGCGCACCGCATCGCCGGGGGTAATTACCGGCTGCATGCTGGCCTTCGCCCGGGTCGCGGGCGAGACCGCGCCGCTGCTCTTTACCGCGTTTGGGAATCAGTTCTGGAGCACCAGTGTGAACGAGCCGATTGCCGCGCTTCCTTTGCAGATCTTCGTCTATGCGATTTCCCCTTATGACGAATGGCATCGTCTGGCCTGGGCCGGTGCGCTGGTGCTGATCGTGCTCATCGTCGTATCCGTTGGGTTGGTCCGTTATGTAGCCGGCCGCGGCGTTCTGAAAGGGGCAAGTTAGTGGGCGTACAGATTGAAGTGTCTGATCTGAATGCGTGGTACGGCAGCAACCACACGCTTCAGAACATCAACCTGAAGATTCCGGCGAACCACGCCACGGCGCTGATTGGGCCCTCGGGTTGCGGCAAGTCTACGTTCGTCCGCTGCTTGAACCGAATGCATGAGACCAACCCGATTGGCCGTGTCACGGGCACGGTGCGCATTGGCCAGGTGGATATTTACGAGCAGTCTTCGCCGGTCGAGATACGCCGCAGGATTGGGATGGTGTTTCAACGGCCTAATCCGTTTCCCACGATGTCGATCTATGACAACGTTGCCTCGGGGCTTCGGCTGAATGGATTCCGCAACCGTAAAGTACTCGATGAGGTAGTTGAGCGATCGCTGCAGCAGGCCGCGTTGTGGGAAGAAGTGAAGGATGATTTGAAGAAAAAGTCGGGAGCCAGCCTTTCGGGAGGTCAGCAGCAGCGGCTTTGTATTGCCCGCGCACTGGCGGTGGATCCTGAAGTGATGCTGATGGATGAGCCGGCTTCGGCTTTGGATCCGGTGTCTACGGCGAAGATTGAAGATCTTATTTTTCAACTTAAATCGCAGTACACGATTGTAATTGTTACCCACAACATGCAGCAGGCCGCGCGGGTTGCGGAGAATACGGGCTTCTTTCTGAATGGCAAATTGGTGGAATTCGACGCAACGCACAAGATTTTTACCAATCCCACGGACAAGCGGACCGAGGACTACATTACAGGCAGGTTCGGATGATGCGGATTCGGTTTCATCGGAAGCTCGACGACCTGAAAGAGCGGTTGCTGGTGATGGCCGGCATGGCGGAGCAGGCGATTCAGCGCGCGGTAGAGGCTTATCGGGTGCGCGATCTTTCGCTGTGTGATTTGGTGGTGCGTAGTGAGATCTCTATCAATAGCTTTGAGCGCGAGATTGACCAGATGGCACTGGACTTGCTCGCGATGGAACAGCCGATGGCGATTGACCTTCGCTTCATCTTGGCGGTGATCAAGATCAATGCCGACCTGGAGCGGGTTGGGGATCAGGCGGTCAGTATCAGCGACCGGGTGCGCGATTTGCAGGCCTTTCCAGTAATCGACCTGCCAGTGGATATTCCCCGCATGGCTTCGCTGGCGTCGGCCATGGTTCGTAAAGCGCTACAAGGGTTTATTGAGGCCGATGCGGAGATGGCCAGCTCGGTGCTGACCATGGATGACAGCGTGGATAAGCTGAACGATGCCGCGTTTTTCGCGCTTTCGAATTTGATCAAGGAACAGCCGCGCTATACGCCGCAAGCGCTGCACGCGCTGATGATCGCCAGGAACCTGGAGCGGGTTGGGGATCACGCTACGAATATCGCAGAAGATGTGATTTTCTGGGTGCGCGGTGCGGATGTTCGCCACCATCAAAGCTTGTAGTGTTCTCAGTCGAAATTTGTTTGAGCGAAGGCGCACAGCAGGTCCCTCCACTTCGCTTCGCTACGGTCGGGATGACAAAGTTGTTTGGGGGACGGACCTAAAGAGCACGCACTCTTCGCGTTCATTCCATCCTTGACTTGCCGCTAGGCAAGTCAGCCACTCGGAATGATAAGGCTGTTTGAGGTGTAGTCGGTTCTTTCCTAAAACTCCGCATTAACTAAAAAATGTCATCCCGGCCGGCAGACGTGCATGGGGCACGTTGAGGAATGGAGCCAGGGAAACGATCTGCAGTTTCGAGCTCGCCCCCAAACAAATTGGTCATCCCGACCGGAGGGATCGCGAAGTGGAGGGACCTGCTTTGCGCCAACCTCAGGCAACGCTCAGTGGTGGTGGCGTATACCCGTAGCTGGCTTCGATGGCGGCGGCAATGCCCAGAACACGTTCGTCTTCGAAGGGACGCCCTGCAATCTGGACGCCGATCGGCAGGCCTTCCGGCGACCAACCTACCGGGACCACCGCAGCGGGAGCTCCCAACAGGTTGAACCACTGGGTGTAGCGCATGGCATCCAGATAATGCACTGGCTGCCCTTCCACGGTCCAGAGGCGTTCGCCGTGACGGAAAGCAGGAATGGCGCATACCGGGCAAAGAAGAATAGGAAAGCTCTCCATCTCCGCCAACAGCTTTCGCCGTACACGATCCAAATCCATCCATGCCGTTAGCAGTTCATGACCCGAGAGCGGTGGCTCGCGATGCGCGATCGCGAGGTAGTCGAGGAACGTCGGGCTCAGTTCCGATTGCCGGCCCTTAATCACCGGATCGAGGAGCATCGCGACTCCGCGGACAAAAAATTTCCACCACAGCTGTCGCGCCTCTGCGAGCGCCTGGGGCCGGAAGGGCCGCACGTTAAAACCCTGGTGTTGCAAACTTTGTGCCGCGTCGCGCACGGCCTGACGCGTCTCCGGGGTGACCGGGCCATCCTCTTCAAAGAAGCCAATGGGCACGCGTTTCAAATCTTCCAGCGATTCATTTCTCAGGCCGAGGGGCGGACTGATCGGGTCCAGCGTATCCTGGCCGGAGAGCGTGATGAACAGCAGCGTGAGATCGCGAACGGTGCGCGCCATGGGGCCAATGGCGCCCAGAATGGCAAAGGGGCCGTCGCCCGCGGCCAGATGATTGCGCCCCGGGATACGGCCAGGCGTGGGCTTGAGTGCGCAGATACCAGTGAAGTGAGCAGGCTCGCGCACCGAGCCTCCACTATCGCTACCCAGGCCGGCGCCCGCCAAGCCGGCGGCCACGGCGGAGGACTCACCCCCACTCGATCCGCCCGCGGTTCGCTCCAGATCCCATGGATTGGTGGTGCGGCCGTACAGCCGGTTGTCCGTTTCGTAGGCCATCAGGAACTCAGGACAATTCGTGGTTCCCAAAATGAGCGCGCCGGCACGGATCGCACGGTCAACGACAGGTGCGTTTTCCTGGGGGATATGGCCGCGCTGCAACAGGCTGCCGAGTTCACAACGATATCCGGCCGTGGCTATCGAGGACTTGATCGTCATCGGCAGCCCATACAGCGGGCCGCGCGGTCTATTGGACGCCTGCAACGCGCGGGCCTGTGCGCGCACGCGCTCCGCGTCGAAATCGACCAGTGCGTTCAAGCGGGGATTCAGGCGCTCGATTTGTTGAATGTATTCGTCGGCCAATTCGAGCGGAGAGATTTGCCCTCGTCTCAGCATGGATAAAAGCTCAACCGCCGGCAGTACCGTAAGGCCATTCACTGCGCGGGCTTGATCACCGGCGGCTGCATATCCCGGGGCTGGTAGTCAAAGCGGAAGTGCTGAAAACCGTGGCCGGAGTCGAAACGATCGTTCCACTCCAACTCGTAATTCATCCGCTCGCCGTTGAGAGGATAACGCTCGCTCGCAGGGTAAGGATACGTGCTCATACCGTGGAAGGGCATATCAGCAACCGTGAACGGGCTGCCTTCATAAAAGTCCATGTCTTTGACGAAGCCGTTGGCATAAAAGAAATAATCACGCTTCCAGCCGTGAGGCAGTGTTGGCAGCGATGCTGTGTTGAACTCCACATCGATATCTTCGCCGCTGCCAAAGATCACGAACGCCTCATCGACTGACTTGAGCAAGGGAGCCACTTCACCATAGCGGGTGTAGCTGCCGCGCGAGCGGATAAAGGGGCCGGTCTGGCTGATGTGCTGGTAGTTGTAAGTCAGATCGCCAGGGGTCTTGCCGTCGACCTGTTGCGGGTAACCACGAAAAGCGAGTTGTGCCGACGCCAGGGGCAGCTCGGTCTGACGCACGAGCTGGGGCGCATCAGGACCATTGTCGAGCAGCGCTTGATCCCAGTAGATTTGCAAGTTCGTGACCATGCGGATGCGGCGCGTACCGGGCGGCAACTTACCCGTGAGATCGACGACGATGGTGCGCGGCAGCCCGGCAGGGAAGCCCATATCATCGAGCACTCTCTTCCAGCTGCCGTCGGGCAGTTGCGCTTCCACATACGGTGGTATTGGCTTGAGATCTGACTGCCATGCGGCATACATGGAGCTGGCCGAGAAATATTCGATGAACCCATGCAGGAACAAACGCAGAGGGTTGGCGGCAGTCCACTCACCCAGATCGAGCGTTAGCGTGTGCTGGTTGGCGAAGCCGGCAAAGGGCAAATTGGTAAAGTCGTGCACGTACTGGTGGTCACGGGCGCGCAGCAGTTGGGTTACATCCCGGCCTTTGTCGTCCCATGCACCGGCCAGGGGATGAGCCTGTGTGCTCAGCACAGCCTGACCAGAAGCGAAAGGAGGTTCGTTCAGAAAGCGTTCGTTGGGGTAGACGGCGGTCGAGGCCGGATGGTCGACCGCAACCAGGCGAACCTGATCGAGGTAATTGACCTCTTCCATTGGCTCGCCGAAACGCAGGCTCAGGTAGCCGTTCCGCGGCTGGAGCTGTGAACCTTCGACCTTGATCCATTCATCCGGGTCCGCATTGTTTCGCGCTACCGGGGAAACCCAGTGGCCAATGACAGCGGCGCCGATCACGTCTGAGACGAATTCGTACTTCTTCCCGTTCCATGCAAACAGGGTGGGGCAGGAACTGCCGCGGCGGTCGAGTTCCGTGACCTTGAAGGGCCCCTTGGTGCTTACTTCGGTCTCATCCTGGGGAACGCCGGTGGGCCAGAGGATGCGCACCATGTCGGCGTGCTCGGCGCGGCCGATTCCGGCCAGAAGCTGTTGTGCTCCCTGGCTCAAATAGCCGGAGGCTCCGGTGATCTCAAATTTCTGCCAAACGCCATCGGCGAATACCTCCACCTTGGCGCCGATGCCAGATTTATTGTCGGCAACTCCTTTCATGGCGATCAGCAAGGAGTGATTTTGATTGCCGCCAACGTTGGTCAAAAGCAGCGGGTTACCCGCTGGCTGGGTGACGATCAAATCGGCAGCCCCGTCGCCGTTGACGTCGGCGGCGATGAGCGCGCGGGGGTCTACCAATTTCACCTGGTCCAGCTTCACGTTCGCGGTCACATCGGCAAAGCCCGCCGGCCCCATATTGCGCAGTGCGCGCAGCTCTGGTCCGTGCTGGGTCTGCACGGCAGCGACCAGGTCGAGCCAGCCATCGTTATCGAGGTCGACAGCGGTGAGGCCCCAGGCGGCGGTAACGTTCTCTGCCGGCAGCGGGACCCGTTCAAAGCGTTTGCCCTGCACGTTACGCCAGAGACTAATGCCCGGCGCACCTGCGTGGGTGAGGGCCACATCCATCCAGCCATCTTTATTGAAGTCGAGGACCACAGCGCCCACGGTCGGGGGCAACCCGGTTTCGGCAAACAGCGGAGACGACTTGAACAGGCCCTCGCGCGGGTTGGCAAAGAAGGTCGGCGCATGGCCGGAGCCGGTCACCAGCAAATCGACCGCACGATCGTTGTTGAGATCAGACAGGGTCGCCGCCGTGGTTGTGCCTTCGCCGCCGAGGCCGGCCTGCTCGGTCCAATTGGTAAACGTGCCGTTGCCGTTGTTGCGCCAGAGGACATTGGGCCTGGTTCCGGCGGCAGAGGGCTCGCCGGTAAGGAAAAGGTCAAGATCACCGTCATGGTCGTAATCGACGAAGGTAATGCCGGCGGGATGATTCGCGGGGACCACGCCAGTGGCCTTTGTCACGTCGGTGAATTTGCCACCGCCATGGTTTTTAAAGAGCAGCACGCGATCGCTCATGGCGACCGCGACGTCGGGTAGTCCGTCGTTGTCAAAATCACCGACCGTGCAGGCCACACCGGCGCCACTGGCGACCAGGCCGGTCTGCGCGCTGGGCACGGCTACGAAGCTTCCAGTGTCAGATTGCAGGTAGGTTTGAATCGCATCCTTCCCCGAGCCCATCAGCAGCAGATAAGGATGTTCGCCTACGGGAGTGATCAGGCAGGCTCCGCCGCGAGGGCGGTCACCGGGCTGAGCCGCTGCGGCGGGTAGGTGGTCGATCGTTTGCGCCGTGAAGGTCACAGGGATCATGGGCCCCACCAGCGGGTTCTGGGTGACCGCGTTCTCAACCAGCGAGTAATGGCCCTCGTCGCCGTAGGTGTGGGCCAGAGGAAAGCCAATCTTCTCCTGGTTCAGGGTTTCAAATCGCTGAAAAGCAGTGGTGGCTTCTTCTCGCTTGCCTAGCCTCTGCAAAGCTTTAGCCAGGCCAAACTGCGCGGACGCATGGATCGGATTGAGTCGTAAAGCTGCCCGGAATTCGCTGAGGGCCTGGTCGGGCTGGTGTAGCTCAAGATAGACGGAGCCGAGGAAATAATGGGTGTCAGCGTCGTCCGGGTCAAGCGCGGATGCTTTGCGGAAGCTCTCCAGGGATTCGGGATACTCTGCGTTGACGCGATACAAAATACCCAGCGCGTACCAAACGTGCGGATCCTTCGGATCTTGCGCCGCGGCAGCTTCAAGCGCCTGCTTTGCTTCTGGAATCTTTTGCAGGTAGAGCAGGGCGATACCGCGATTTACTTCTGCGTGGGTCAGGGCAGGGTCGAGCTGGTAGGCATCTGCAAATTTTGCGGCAGCCTTATCCAGCAGCTGTTGGTTCATCAGGGCCGTGCCCAGGTTATTGAGCCTGGCGGCTTCTGCCGGTTTAGACTGGGCAACATTTGCGTGCCCGGCGGCCGAGGCGGCGAGGAGAACGATCGAAGAGGCTAAGGCTGGGAAACGCATTCTGCTCCGGTTGCGACTGGCGGCAATCGCAAAAACACCACCCTCGACTATAGAACATGGTGGTGGCATTGCAAATGGCTCTTGCAACTCGATTTAGCGGAGTCGCAAAGCGGCTCAATCCTCTTGACCCGGTAACAGAAACCGGCCCAGGGACTGGCAAACATAATCGACTTCTGCCATGGTGAGGTTGTTGAAAAACGGCAGCGCGAGGGTCCGCGCAGCTACCGCTTCGGTCACCGGTAAGTGGGCCGCGTTTCGCCATGCCGCATAGCAGGGTTGTAAGTGAATGGGAGCAAAGTACCGGCCGGAGGCAATACCGGCGGCGGCCAGGGAACGTATCACCGCGTCGCGATCAACGGCAGCGAGACGCACGACATAGACGAACCAACTGATGCGACTACCCGGAAGCAGGCCCGGCGGAAGTATCAGGCCGTGATACTGGCCAAGGCGCCGGTGATAGGCGGACGCGACGGCTTCGCGCTTGTGCAGGATCTCTTCGAGTCGTGCCAGTTGCGCCAGCCCCAGGGCGCAGTTGATGTCGGAAATTCGGTAGTTGTAACCCAACTCAGTGTGTTGCAGCCAGTCGTCGGTTTCGTATCTACCCTGGTTGCGGAGAGCTCGTATGCGCCTGGCAAGCGCCTCGTCCGGCGTCACGACCACCCCGCCTTCGCCGGTGGTGATCTGCTTGTTGGGGTAAAAGGCGAAGACAGCGGCGTGCCCCATGGAACCGGCCTTGCGGCCTCGGTGCTCGGCTCCGATCGCTTCGCAAGCGTCCTCGATCACGAGCAGCCCACGCCTGTGGGCGATTTCCAGAATGGCCGTCATCTCCGCCGGCACGCCAAAGGTGTGAACGACCAGGATGGCTCGTGTCTTGGCGGTGATCGCTGCTTCGATCTTCCCGGGGTCGATGTTCAGCGTGACCGGATCGATGTCGACAAACACCGGGGTCGCGCGCTCGTAGCGGATCGCGTTAGCTGCTGCGATGAAGGTGAAGGAGGGCACAATCACTTCGTCGCCTGGCCCGATATCCATCGCGCGGATGCACAGGTGCAGTCCCGCGGTGCCGGAGCTGACCGCGACAGCGTGCTTGACCGACGCGGCGCTTGCCATGGCGGCCTCGAATTGTTCCGCGACTGGCCCCAGGCTGAGCCGGGAGCCGCGCAGCACCGCGACCACGGCTTCGATTTCCGGCTCGGTGATGTCGGGCGAGGATAAGGGTATCCGCATCAGGGCAGGGCTCGCTTGATGAGCAGTTCCTCAGAGAGCGGCGTCGTGGTGAGTATTTGCACGATCGTCTCCGCCGCATGGCCGTCGCCATAGGGATTGCTCATGCCCACGAGCGACTGGCGAAAGGCGGGGTCCAGAGCTTGTGCAATGCTTACCTGAATCGCGTTCGCCTCCGGGGCAGCGTCGAGAACATTGCGAGCCCGCTCCCGGCCTTTCTGCCGGAAGCCGACATTCACTACGGGAAGGGCAAACGACGCCGCCTCCATAATGCCACTGCTGGAGTTGCCAATCAGGGCGGAGACGTGGCCAAGCAGGCTCCAGTAGGTCACGGCGTCGAGATTCACGAAAAGCTTTGCGTCGTTGCGGGCACCAAGGAATGCGCGCGTTCGCTCCATCAGAGCGTAGCTGCCGGCGTCAGCATTGGGATAGCAAAAAAGGATTTGCGCGTCTACTCTCTGTAACGCCGCAAAGAGCGGCTCCACTTCCCGGGTGGTATCGCGCGCGATCGTCACCGGATGATACGCAACCATGACTGTGGACGGCCTCAGGTCGATTTGCAGCCGCTCCTGAAGCTCGTTCAGTGTAAGCAAACGGCTGCGGCGAAGATGATCGAGAGAAGGGGCTCCGGCGCAATGCACTCTCCACGGCTCTTCCCCCATCGCGATCACCCGGTTGCGCGCGTTCTCTGTCGAGGTGAAATGGATGTGGCTCATTTTGGTGAGCGCATTTCTCACGGCATCGTCAATCGCGCCCTCGCTGACCTCACCCCCTTCGATATGAGCGATGGGAATCCTCAGCGTGAGCGCGACCGCGGCGGGCGCGAGCATCTCGTAGCGATCGGCAATCAGTAGGAGAAGATCTGGCCGCATCTGCCCCAGCAGGTCGGCCAGGGAAAGCACGGCCAGGCCCAGGGTTTTCGCCATGCCTACATCGGTATCGGAACTGAGCAGGCACTCGATGCGGGCGGCAATCGGGAAGCCATCTTTCTCGATCTCCTTCACGGTTTCGCCGAACTGGGGCGCCAGATGCGCGCCCAGTACGATCAATTTGAGGTCGATGTCTGCGCGCTGCATCAAGTCGTGCAAGGGCCAATAAAGATGGCTATAGTCCGCGCGGGAAGTGGTGACGACGGCGATGGTGCGCTTCATACGCTGGCGCCGTTTTGCATAACCGCGCTCGGCTGATACTCCGGCACCGCAAGCTTGAGCGCTGGCAGCAGCCGTTTCAGGGAGCGTTCTTTGCACGCGCGCTGCAGTTGCTCCAGAGCCAGATCGAGTACGGCCACGGGGAGTGCGGGGCTGAGCACGCCGCGCAAGGTGGTTGCATCACGTTGGACCGCGTAAGACTCGCGAGCAGAGAGCAGGGCCTCGGATAACTTGTCGCCGGGCCGTAGTTGGGTGAACACGATGGGGATCGCGTCCTGCGCAATCAGATGGCGCGCCAGCAGTTCCATGCGTACTGGCGCTCCCAGGTCGGGCACCAGAATGCATTCGGCTGTTGCCGCTGCAGAGGCCGCGAGCAGCAACGTCACCGCATCCTGTGTGGGGAGAAAAAACCGCTGAGCGTCGGGATGGGTGACGGTCACCGGGCCGCCGGCCAAAATCTGCTTGCGGAAAAGAGGGACAACACTGCCCTCCGAACCAAGCACGTTGCCCAGGCGTACCGCCTTCATCGCGGTGGCCGCCGTGCGCCGTGCCAGCAGGATGAGTTCGGCGATTCGCTTCGACGCGCCCATGACGTTGACCGGATCAACGGCTTTATCGGTCGAGAGCAGAATAAATTGCTCGGCCCCGGCGCGCAGGGCGGCCTGGACCAACAGATTCGTGCCGATCGCATTGTTCTCGACCGCAGCGAACGGATTCTGCTCCATCAGGGGAACATGCTTGAACGCTGCCGCGTGATAGACAATTTGCGGCTGGTAGCGATGAAAGATTTCCTCCAGCAGAATGGGATCCGACACGCTGCCCAGGATGGAGGTTTTCTCAAGGGGGCTCTGTTGCAGAGCGTTATCAATCTCGTAGAGGCTGCGCTCGGAGGCTTCAAGCAATACAACATGCGCAGGCGAAAAGCTGGTGATCGTGCGGGCGAGCGCCGAACCGATCCAACCGCCTGCCCCGGTAATGAGAATGCGTTTGCCGTTCAATGAAGTCTCTGTCTGCTCCCGATCGAGAGACAGAGGCCTGCGATGGAGAAGCTGGTCCCACTCCTCAGAGGTGGTCGTAGTTCCCGTGGGCATACTCTCCTATTATGAGGGCCAGCGAGCAAGACTGCTGGACAGGAACCGGAACCTGGGGCCACCTATCTTCAGAACCGTGCAAATTAGCGATCTGCGATTCCTATCTGCCCCCCAAGCAAATTTGTCATCCCTCCACTTCGCTGCGCTTCGGTCCTAATGAACAAAATGGCTTGGGGCCGGAGTTGCGAGCTCACTCGTGGGGCTTTGGTTTGGGGGAAAGGCGCACCGCAGATCCCTCCACTTCGCTCCCCCGAATTCCTGTTGAGGTTGGTGGCGCCGGCAAACTTCATGCGGTCTTCCTAGCGAAGACCGCACACGTGGATCTGTCTGACGTAGCGAAACAGGAATTCGGGTACGCTACGGTCGGGATGACAAATTTGCTTGGGGGACGGGCTTAAAATTTTGTTTGAGGGACGGGCTTAAAAGCAAGCGCTCTCCGCGTTCATTGCATCCTGAACTTGCCGACAGGCAAGTCAGCGCCTCGGGATGGCAAATTTGTTTGGGGGGCGAGATATCCCACGGCGGGGCGACGTTTAGCCTGCCAACCGCTGCCGGTAGGGCTGCATCTTTATAAGAGTGCTATGCGGGAAGGGGCGCGGGTTTTCGCGATTTCCTCCGTTTGCCGTCGGCCAAGGAGAATCGCAGCAACCGACGGACTCTTCTCGCGTCACAACAAGGTTGACCCTTCGAACTCGGGAGGGATGGGAGACGAAGGCTGGCGCTACGCCAGCCTTTTCCTTAGCGAGTGGCTTTTCCCTGTCGCCGTTTCATACCTGGCCCGGCTCAGTTTTTCTTCTTGCGCGCCCGGGCGCCCGCCGGGCTCTGGGGGGCGCCGCCATCGGACTTATCGGGGAAACCCAAAATTTCGCTCATTACGCTGAGGACAACGCCATCGATACGATTATCCATGGTTCGGTAGGGCACGATGCGCAGCACAAACCACTTGCCATCGTTGTCTTGCACGCGTAATTCCTGAGACTTTACCTGCTGAATGACGTCGAGCATATTCTGCTCCAGCTTGCCCATGTCGACCTTCAGCCGCAAGCGCGGCATCGGACGGCCGATATCGCTCGCTGTAAGGCCCAGGACGACCGCCGCCTGTGGCGTGAAGCGGCGAACGCTGAGATCTGCCCCCACCATGACGATGGGCAGGCTGACGCTGTAGAGCAGGTTCGTGAGGTCGTTGTTGAGGTGGGTCAGCAGTTCGTTGCGATGCTGCATTTCTTCGTTGACGGTATGCAGTTCCTCATTGGCCGACTCCAGTTCCTCTTTCGAGGTCTGCAGTTCTTCGTTCGTGCTTTGCAGTTCTTCGTTACCCGATTGAATTTCTTCGTTGGCCGATTGCAGTTCCTCGTTCGTGCCCTCCTGGGACTCGATGATGGATTGAAGATACTCCCGGCTGGCTGCCAGTTCCTGGCGCAATTGGGCGGTTTGCTTTCCCAGGGAAGACTGTTCGTCGGTATCGGCGGTTGCGATCGCGCCTGGGGGCGCCGTTGATTTGGTGAGACTTGTTGCGGCCAACGGATCGCTACCAGGTGGATCATTTTCGAAGATGATCAGGAAGCTATGCTGGGGATGGGACGGCACTTTAAACGGAACGACACGGATGGTGATGGTGTTTGTGCTTTCGTCCTCTACCCGCACGTTGCGCCGGATGGCTTCAAATCCTTGCGTGCGCGCCTCTTCGATGGCGCGTTGCAGTTCAAAGAGCAAGCCTGGCCGTGCCATTTTCAATAGATTCAGGCTGGCTTTTCCCGAGGGGAGCTCTAGAAACGAAGCGGTGCGACCCCGTGTTTGCAGAATCTCCAAGTGCTCGTTAATGAGCACCGCGGGCGGCACGTAGCGCGCCAACAAGAGTCGATCTGCCTCCCGCTGCAACTCCATTGGGATCCTGACGGAGTCGCGTGGTTTCGACGGCTCCGCGTCTTGCGCGCTGATTGGCTCGCGCGACGCTTTGCCGAGCGAAAAGCTTAAAGATACAGGTATGGATACGAGTTTCTTGCGAAATATCTTTTGCTTCCTGTCGACCATTTCGAAAAGCTCGGAGCTGGAACCCAGGAGTCCCTCTGTAGTCCCCAGCATGAGGAACCCGACCGGATTCAACGCGTAGTGAAAGATCGGTATTACCTTCTTCTGCAGCGCCTGTCCCAGGTAAATCATGACGTTACGGCAACTGACCACGTCCATGCGCGAAAAGGGCGGATCGTTAAAGACATTTTGCGTGGAAAAGACGCACATGTCACGAATTGCCTTCTTGATCTGGTAGCCGCCGTCGGCTTTGTAAAAGAAGCGGCGCAACCGGGTTGGTGGTACGTCTACCTCAATATTTTCTTTGTACACGCCTACCCTGGCTCGTTGGACCGCGCTTTCGCTCAGGTCCGTGCCGAAGATCTGGATAGGAATGTCAGCGCGTTCCGCCTCCAGGAATTCGACCAGCGACATCGCATGTGAGTACGTCTCCTCGCCCGTCGAACAGCCTGGAACCCAGATGCGAATCGGGCCGGAACTAGAGGTGCGGGCCTGGAGGATGGGCGGATAAACAAGCTCTCTGAGGGCTGTGAATGCATCCGGATTGCGGAAGAAGCTGGTGACGCTGATCAGCAGATCCTTGTAGAGAGCATCCACCTCGCCTCGATCGTGATGGAGAAAGGCGCCATAGTCGTCCAGCTTCTCGATTTTGTGGAGTGCCATACGGCGCTGGATGCGGCGGCTGATCGTGGGCAATTTGTAGCCGGAGAAATCGACCGTGGTCAACCGTCGCAGCAGGCGAAAGATCTGATCCATATCCCTGTCGTCGCCAAGTTGCTGCTCCTCATGCTGCAAGCGGTCAGCAATGTAGGGATGCTGGCGGATGCGCGTAATTTCCTGGGCAATGCCGGCGGGGGTCAGGACGAAATCGACACAGCCGGACGCGATCGCGCTGGCCGGCATGCCATCGTACTTAGCCGAGGCTGGTTCCTGGGCGAAGGTGATGCCCGCTTCGCCCTTGATGGCCTCAAGACCAAGGGTTCCATCGGATGCGGTCCCGGAAAGGATGATGCCCATGGAATCGCTGCTGTGTGCTTCCGCTAACGATCGTAGAAACGTATCAATGGTCGTATTTGCCGACCTTCGCTCCTCTCGATCCTGCAGGTGAAGCACGCCGTCCGCGATTGTCATCTCGCAGTTCGGAGGGATGACGTAGACATGGTCTACCTGAATGCGTGTGCCATCTTCCACCTGCAAGACCGGCATGTGGGTGACCCGAGCCAATATCTGGGTGACTGCGCTCTCACGGGCGGGGTCCAGATGCAATACCAGCACATAAGCGATGCCAAGGTTGGGGGCCAGTTCTTTGAACAGGCTGGTGGCTGCTTCGAGCCCTCCGGCAGATGCCCCGATGCCGACGACCGGAAAACGTTGTGAGAAATCGATGGCAACGGATGCCGGTGGCGTAGCTTCTTTGTTGGCAGGGGGCCGCTTTTTGGCCGGCATATTGCTCCTTATGCTTGGTGGCAATCGCAAAGCGTTCAGACAGATAGTTTGGTGTCTGCGCCGAGAGTAGGCGCTTGTCTGAGAGGATACTCCAACCCGGAGGGAGCGCGGGGGGCCTGGATTTTCGCAGGATTAGAGAGAGAAGAACGAGTAAGGATGCACTAAGCGATGTGATCTGAGGCGATGTCGGTTGCGTTCGGCAGGGGCGACGCCAGGGAGACCGGCACGTTGGGAACGGCAGGACACCAGGGTGATTGTTGGCTTTGCGTGATGAGCTCGTCGCAGCGCTCTGTCAGCTGCCGAATGGATTCGGAGATCTGGAGCGTCAACGCCCGGTGGGCGAATCTTAATTCGCTGGCCTGGCGTAGGCTTTCCCTCAGCGCGGAGCGAGCTTGATGTTGCGTGCGACGCTCATGATTCAATTCGACAATTTCCGTGGATCGAGCCGAGAAGCGGGTCGCCAGCCAGGTTTCCACGTCTTCGCGGTGGAGCAGGACCGCACTTTTTTGTAGCGCACCGACCGGGCGCCGGACGGGAAGGCCGAACTCCTGTTCCCAGCGTTGTACAGTGCGAACGCCCTTACCCAGATACCTGGCGATCTCTTTCCAGGACGTCAGTACGGTGGATTCCTGTGAGATGGTCATCTCATCCTCCCCCTACGCATGGTGATTATAGCCCCGAGGGTTACAGCCGGTGCAGGGGGGACCGTACAGGAAACTCTCTGTTGCGCGAAACCCAACCACAGCAACGAGATCGAGGCCGTGGGCAGGCGCAGAAAACCGCCTCATCCCCTCCCCAAATCGCTCAACATGCGCGCAAAATTACCAGGGTCGCGTTTGCCAAATGTTTGTTATTGGGTAGCGGATTCGGAGTCGTCGTGAGGCCGGCTTGCCGCAGCCTGTTTGGCACGCCGACAGCAACCCCACCTTAGTGCTCGCATCATAGCTATAAAGGCAACGCCGCGCTCTGCGATCGACGCGCTTGCTGGCAAAAACTATTCGCAGTTCGCCCAAGGTAAGACATCCCAGCTAAAGGAGTAAATGGTCATGAAGATTTTCTCAGCGAACGTTCAGGATCTACGCACTTTATACATCAGCAACCTCAAGAAGGCGCTGGATATGGAACAGAAGATAACCAAGGCCCTTCCCGAGATGATCGCAAAGGCTTCCGATGCGGATTTGGTGACTGCCTTTCAAACTCACCTGCTCGAGACAAAGGGACATGTAACCAATGTTGAAATGCTATTGCGCCGCAATATCGGCGAAGCCACGACCGAGACGTGCAAAGTAATCAATGGCTTAACCACCGAAGCCTCAGACACTATCAAAGATGTGACTGACCTGTCGATTCGAGACATCGCGCTCATTGGCGCCGCGCAGCAGGTTGAGCACCACGAGATTGCGGTGTACGGAACGTTGCGCCGCTGGGCTGAGATACTCGGTCTGCCCGATGACGTGACCGTTTTGGAAGCCATAGAAGACGAGGAAGGCCATGCCGATGAGCTGCTCAGCGAGATAGCGGAGCGGGTCAACTACCAGGCAGCGGCGTAGGTTGCAGCAAAGGGCGGGCGGTCCCGTGGCTCGGCGGGCCGCCCCGTAGGTCAAAGTGAGGAGACGATATGGCAAAGTACGGGGCGGCAGCGGGCAAGAGCGTCGAAAGTGCAATGCACCGGGAAAAGAAGGGCACACTCAAATCAGGACCGGGTGGCAAGGGCGGTACGGTTAAGAGCAAGAAACAGGCGATCGCGATCGGGCTTTCTGAGGCTCGAAAGAAAGGGGCGAAAGTTCCTAAAAAGAGGGCTGGTTGACCCCGCGAATTCGCTTGGATGTGGCCGGGTTTGCCTTACAGTTATTCACAGTGGTCGGAGGACCTTGTGAGAGCTGCCAAAGTTGTCGTGAAAGCGGGCGACAAACCCGCCGCCGAAAGTGCGGCCACGTGAGCCGAATCCAATGCCTCGGCGACTGTCCTTACCAATTCAGACCGGTTCGGAAAATTTGCCGCGCAATCCTCCCAGTATCTCGGTTCTCGCTGGTCTTTCGTAGCAGCGATTGGAATCATCGTTGTGTGGGGCCTCACCGGCCCAATTTTTCACTATTCAGACACCTGGCAGCTGGTCATTAATACCGGCACGACCATCGTGACGTTCCTCATGGTGTTTCTCATTCAAAACACGCAGAATCGAGACGCTCGCGCCATTCACTTGAAGCTCAACGAGTTGATTCATGCCGTCGACAAAGCCCGCAATAAAATGATTGATGTAGAGAAGCTGTCGGATCTGGAGCTTGAAGAGATTGCCAAGACGTATGAGCAAATGCGCGCCAACGCCCATGACCGCAAGGACCGCAAGCCCACTGCGCGCGGCGTGACCTCTGCCTGACTCGATGGAGGTTTCGGGGGCAATCCGAATTGGGATTTCCGGGTGGAGGTATAAGGGTTGGCGAGGGGTCTTCTATCCGCAGAAGTTGCCCCAACGGCGTGAATTGGAATTTGCTTCTCGCAAGTTCAACACGATCGAAGTGAATGGATCGTTTTACTCACTGCAAAGGCCCCAGAGTTTTTTGCGGTGGCGTGATGAGACTCCACAAGACTTTATTTTTTCCGTCAAGGGCTCCCGCTTCATTACCCATATGCTCCGTCTGCGAAATTGCGAAGCAGCGCTGGCGAATTTTTTCGCCCAGGGGTTGCTCCGGTTCGGAGAGAAGCTGGGACCGATCCTGTGGCAATTTCCGCCTAACTTTGAGTTCGACCGGGACCGGTTAGAGGAATTCTTTGCCCTGCTGCCAAAGACGCAGCAGCAAGCCGCTGACCTCGCACGCAAGCATGATGAGCGTCTCAACGGTTCGTGGTTTGACGATCCGCAGACCACTCCTGTGCGGCACGCCATTGAGATTCGTCACCAGAGCTTCGTAACCGCTGAGTTCATTCAGCTCCTGCGACGCCACGGGGTGGGGTTGGTAGTAGCCGATACGGTGGAGTGGCCTTTGCTGATGGACGTGACGGCAAGCTTTGTCTATTGTCGTCTTCATGGCAGCAAGCAGTTGTACGCCAGCGGGTATGGCCCAAAGTCACTCGACATCTGGGCTCGACGCGTCATAACCTGGGCCGGTGGTGGAGAAGTGACCGACGGCATGCGGGCCAGCGATCGCAACGCCCCGAAACGAAAGCGCCGCGATGTGTTCGTTTATTTCGACAACGACATGAAGGTTCGCGCGCCGTTCGATGCTGAGCAACTGCAGCGCCGCATTACGCGCTTGCTCGCCGGGCGAGCACAGAAGTAGCGCAGCCACTTGCGTTTACAATGCGGGCATGGCTTCCGCTGCAGAACAAGATCCGAGGGTATATTTCGCGGCAGAAAGAACCTTTCTGGCGTGGATCCGCACTGGCCTTGGCCTCATGGGCGTCGGCTTTGCCGTGAGCCGCTTTGGACTATTTCTTCGTGAGCTAAGCGCCAGTGCCTCTCATCTCCCCGCCCGAACCACCGGGCTTTCCATGTGGTCTGGGGTTATGTTGGTGGCCTTAGGGGTGGTGGTCACTCTTGCAGCGGTGGTGCGGCACCTCCAGCTGGTGCGTGAATTACGGTCAGGAACGTGGAAAGCGGGCCGGGTGTCAGCGGATGCCGTCGCTCTGGGGCTGTTGCTCGCCGCGGCAGGGATCGCCATGGCGCTGTATCTGACACTGGTACGTTGACGCAGTTGAGAGGCAAGGAATGAAGGCTGCCGATTTTCGCCGGATCGCACTGGCCTTGGAAGGCGCGGAAGAAGGTTCGCATATGGGAGCCGCCGATTTCCGGGTCGGGGGCAGAATCTTCGCAACGCTGGCTTCGCAGCATCTGGGATATGGGAACCTGATGCTCTCACCGGAACAGCAGGCGGCGTTTTTGGAGGATCAGCCGGATTTGTTCTTACCCGTGGCCGGCGGTTGGGGCCGGATGGGGAGCACCCACATCCGTCTGGCGCTGGCCACGGAAGACGTGTTGGCGGGTGCGCTGCAAACCGCCTGGAAATTACGCATGGAAAAGAACAAAACAGGCGGCAGGAGAAAGCCGGCCGCTTTGCCTCGTAAGCCAGCCACGAAAACCAAAAGCAAGCGCGCCTAGCTCAACCTAAACTGCGGCGTCGCTGTGCCAGCCGAGACTTGGCTTTGGCCTTGGCTTGGCCGCCCGATTACCTCCAAGGGCAATCGGCTTTTTACGGGCGGTTTCGCGCGAGACTGGTTGGCCGCCGTTCTTGCTGGCCGGCTTCTTGCGGCAACTGCCCTCCTCGTGCTCGCTCTTGCCCGGGACCGGCTCATACCCCGGCCAACAACGCGATGTTTTGGTGTACGATTTGCCACTCTTCTTCGCCGCCATGTCTGCTCCCAGTTTCGAATCCATGCACTAAGATGCAGAGACACCAATGCCGTCCTCAGACGGAGAGACTCGATAGGGAAGATTCATTCATGAGATCACTGCAGTTCCTGCAGTTGTTGCATCTCGCCGATAGCACATTGCCGGTGGGCGCTGCCGCCCACAGCTTCGGACTCGAAAGTCTGGTGGTTGAGAATGGATTAGAGGTTCCCGATCTGTTGCGCTTCTTCGCGGGTTACCTCGAGGAAGCGGGCCGGCTGGATGCGGTTTTTGTTTATGCAGGTTTTGACGCTTCGTCAGCCGAGCAGTGGCAGAGCCTGAATCAGCAAATGAGTGCCATGAAGGCCGCGCGTGAAACCCGCGAAGCGAGCCTTCGTTTAGGCAAGCGGCTTGCCGGGCTGGCCGCTGAAGCATTCGCCCTACCCATGCAGTACGCGGGTGGGGATGCCCATCTTCCCCTGGTGTTTGGTCACGTGGGCCGTGTTACCGGTGCGGATCGAGATGAGGTCGCAGCCGCCTACCTCCATCAGTCATTGTCGGGATTGGTTTCGGCCTGCCAGCGGCTGCTGCCTTTGGGCCAGTCGGGCGCAGCCACGGTCCTGTGGAAGCTCAAGCCGCTCATACTTGAAACCCTGGCCATTGCCCGGCAGACACAAGTGGATGAGGTATGCCTTTCGCAGCCCTTGCTCGACCTGGCGTCCGCCCGCCATCCTGGCTTGGGTACGAGGCTCTTCATCAGCTGATGATGCAGGCCCAGCTACAGCTTGATTTTTCTCTCGCCGGCGGGCGGACGCAGCTTCGTTGCTCGCAGCAGGATCCCCCATGGAAAGTTGTGAGAGCATTTCCCAACCCGGCCGGGGAAAGCCTGGTCCACCTCAACAACGTTTCGGGGGGCGTCTTCGGGGGCGATCGGCTCAACCTGCGCATTGCGCTCGGCCCGGGGGCAGCCGCGCAAATCACTACCACCGGCGCCACGCGTGTCTATCGCCCGCGGGCCTCGGCGGCGGACGCAATGCAAATCAGCGAAATTCACCTGGGGGAAGGGGCGCTGCTCGAATACCTGCCGGACTCGATCATTCCCTTTCGCGAGGCCAGGTTCGAGCAACGTACCGACGTGCATCTCGAAGCCGGGGCCACGCTTTTCTGGTGGGAGATTCTCGCGCCTGGCAGAGTGGCCAGTGGTGAGTCGTTTGCCTACGATTCATTGCGCATCAACACCCGCATTTGCAGCCGGGGCCGGCCCATCTACATCGACCGTTTGCACCTCGCTCCTCAGCAGGCTAACCTGGCGTCGCCGGCGCGGTTTGGTAAATTTCGCTATCTCACTTCGTTTATGATCTGCCGTAGCGGGGCGGATGCGGCGACGTGGATCACCCTGGAGCGGACATTGCGTGAGATCGCCGGGCAGCGCAGCCACGCGAGCACGCTTTGGGGCGCAACCGCTCTCACCGCGGACGGCCTGCTGGTCCGCGGGCTTTCAGAATCGGGCCTGCACCTCATGGAAGACCTTTTTTGCTTCTGGTCGACGGCCAAGAACTCTCTATGCGGTGGTGTCGCCTCGCCGCCCCGCAGAACATACTGAAGGAGAAGCGTTGTGCACTTGACTCCACGCGAACAGGAACGGCTTTTAATTCATGTAGCCGCTGATGTAGCCCGCAGGCGACAACAGCGCGGCCTCAAGTTGAACTATCCGGAAGCGGTGGCCGTTCTCACTGCGGAGATACTCGAGCTGGCACGTGACGGTAAATCGGTGGCGGAAATCATGTCGCTGGGGGGCAGAATCCTGCGCCAGGACGAAGTGATGGAGGGCGTGGCCGGCATGATTCATGAAGTGCAGGCCGAGGCCACTTTCCCCGATGGCACTAAGTTGGTCACGCTGCACGATCCCATTCAATAGAGGAGCGGAATGCACCCGGGAGAATATCTGCTGGCTGAAGACGAAATTGTGATCAATGCCGGCCGCGCCGTGGCCCGCGTCGTCGTGCGGCACACGGGCGACCGTCCCGTGCAAATAGGCAGTCACTATCACTTCTACGAAGTGAACCCGGCGCTGGTGTTCGACCGGACGGCTGCTTATGGAATGCGGCTTGATATCCCGTCAGGCATGGCCGCACGTTTTGAGCCCGGGGACGAGAAGACCGTCTCCCTGGTAGCCTTTGCCGGTTCGCGCATCGTGTGGGGCCACCGCGGCGCCGTGGATGGGGAGCTGAAGGAGAACCCATGAGCCAGAGCATCCCACGCCGCGTTTACGCGGACTTGTACGGCCCAACGACACGGGATCGGGTTCGCCTGGCGGATACGGATCTGGTGCTCGAGGTGGAGAAGGACTTCACCGTCTACGGCGACGAGATTACGTTTGGCGGTGGCAAGACCATTCGCGATGGCATGGGGCAAAGCGCGCGTGCCCTGCGTGAGGCTTCGCCAGGCGCGCTTGACCTGGTGATTACCAACGCGCTCATCATCGACCACTGGGGCATCGTCAAGGGTGACATCGGGGTGCGCGACGGCCGCATTGTCAAGGTGGGGAAGGCCGGCAATCCTGACGTGATGGCAGGGGTCGACCCGGAACTGGTAGTGGGCGCCTCGACCGAGGTGATTGCGGGCGAGAACCTGATCGTCACCGCAGGCGCGATCGATAGCCATATCCACTTTATCGCGCCGCAGCAGATATACGAAGCACTCTGCGGTGGCACCACCACGATGCTCGGCGGCGGTACTGGGCCCGCGACCGGGACCAACGCGACCACCTGCTCACCCGGTGCGTGGAACCTGGCGCGCATGTTCCAGGCTGCGGAAGCATGGCCCATGAACTTCGGATTCATGGGCAAAGGCAATGCAGGAACACCGGGTCCGCTCGAGGAACAAGTGCGCGCCGGCGCCTGCGGCCTGAAACTGCATGAGGATTGGGGAACAACTCCGGCAGCCATCGATTGCTGCCTGCGCGTTGCCGACGCATGGGATGTACAGGTCGCCATCCATACCGACACGCTCAACGAAGCGGGCTTTGTGGAAGATACGATCCGCGCGATCGGCGGGCGCGCGATCCACACCTACCATACGGAGGGCGCGGGAGGAGGTCATGCGCCAGACATTATCCGCATCGCGTCGCTGCCCAATGTTTTGCCGTCGTCGACCAACCCCACGCGACCTTACACGGTGAATACCATCGCCGAGCATCTCGACATGCTGATGGTCTGCCACCACCTCAACCCCCTGGTGCCAGAGGATGTTGCCTTCGCCGAGAGCCGCATTCGGCCGGAGACGATTGCCGCAGAAGATATTCTGCACGACCTGGGCGTCTTCAGCATGATTTCCAGCGATAGCCAGGCCATGGGTCGCGTGGGCGAAGTGGTGATGCGGACCTGGCAGACTGCGCACAAAATGAAAGTGCAGCGTGGGCCGTTGCCCGAAGACTCAAGCCGCAATGATAATTTGCGCATCAAGCGATACCTGGCGAAGTACACCATCAACCCGGCGATTACGCATGGCATCAGCAACCATGTTGGATCCATTGAACCGGGCAAGCTGGCGGATCTGGTCTTGTGGAAGCCGGCCTTTTTCGGCGCCAAGCCGGAGATGATTATCAAGGGCGGCTTTATCGCCTGGAGTGTGATGGGTGATGCCAATGCTTCCATTCCCACGCCACAGCCGGTTTTGTATCGTGGTATGTTCGGTAGCTTTGGCAGCGTTCCTTCGTCGACCAGCCTGCTGTTTACTTCCAAAGCGGCGTTGCAGAGCGGAAGCCTGAACAAGCTCAACCTGCGCACGCCGGCGGTTGCCGTGGAGAAGTGCCGATCGATTGGAAAAAGCGACATGGTGCACAACAGCGCTACGCCCCAGATCGAGGTTGACCCAGAAACGTATGAGGTGCGGGCAGATGGGGAGCTGCTGACCTGTGAGCCCGCGGTGGAGCTGCCTCTGGCGCAGCGATACTTTTTATTCTGAAGGAGAATCGCGTTGTCGATAAATCAATCTCGAGCATTTCGTGTTGGTATCGCCGGGCCAGTTGGCTCTGGTAAGACTGCGTTGGTCGATTGCCTGTGCCGCTCACTTTCTCCGCAGATCAACATGGCGGTCGTGACCAATGACATCTACACGATGGAAGACGCTGAGTTTCTCGTCCGCCAGGGATCGCTCGCGGCAGATCGGATCCGCGGAGTGGAGACGGGTGGCTGCCCGCATGCCGCGATACGGGAAGATGCGTCGATGAATCTGGAAGCGATCGACGATCTGGAGAAAGCGCATCCTGGCCTGGAGCTGGTTCTGGTGGAAAGTGGCGGTGACAATCTTTCCGCGGCGTTCAGTCCCGAACTGGTGGATGAGTGGATTTACGTGATTGATGTGGCGGGAGGCGACAAGATTCCACGCAAGGGTGGTCCTGGGGTTACCCGTTCGTCGTTGCTGTTGATCAACAAGATCGATCTTGCGGAGCAGGTAGGGGCTTCGCTCGCTGTCATGGACCGCGATTCCAAAAAGATGCGGGGAGACAAGCCTTTCCTCTTCACCGACCTCAAACACAGTGTCGGCCTGGACGCTGTGTTGGCGTGGCTCAACGCGCGCGTAGAGCTGGCGGAACGGCGCAGGTTAGGTACGTTCGCGGAGCCCGGTGAACTGGCGCAAGGCAAGCACAGCCATTCCCATTCTCATTCCCACTGACGTTGTCCCTCAAACAAAACTCGGGGTGCCCCATCCTTCGCGCATTTTGCGAAGGGTGGGATCCAATGCTGTCCCCCTCGTTTCTGTGTTGCCGATCAGAGTCGGATACGAACAGTCGTGGATCCCACCCTTTGCAAAATACGCAAAGGATGGGGCACCCGGAGTTCTATTGCTGGGGGAAGGTTCTAAGTTCGTCTGCGGGCCGTGGGGGTCGCATGGGCTTCTTTTAGATCCTGCAAGAATGCCAACAGCACATCATCTCTTCCTGCCTGGCGACGATACACCATTTCAAATTTCACGTGGTAGGTAAACAGCCTGGGGTTCAAGGGCGCAAGCAGCTTCCTGGCAATGTACGGATCGGCAAACTCTTCTGGAAGATATCCTAAATATCTCCCGGACATGATCAAAATCGCGACCGCCTCCATGTCATCAGCAACCGCCGTAATGGACTCATGCGGCCGCACCAGCACTGCGTTGGGCAAGGGATAGCTGCGCCACGTCCACTCATGTTCGGCTGCCTCATCGGGTGTCACCATGCCGGCCTTGGTAAACAGCGGATGCCCGTGGCCGCAGCAGGCGATCTGCCGTTCTTTGAAAAGGTTCCTGTATTCCATCCTGGGCAGATGACGCCAGAAATAGCTGAAGACCAGGTCGAGTTCGCCATGGATGAGCTGATCTTCCAGATCCCGCGGCGGGCGCACGGAAATCGAAAACCTGACCGCTTCACTCCGCTTGCGGAAGGCGGCGACGCTACTGCTTACCTGTTGCAGCAAGCGGGTCGGCGCATGATCGATGAGCCCAAGTCGTAGGTTGCCGACCAGCGTCTTGTCCATATTGCGCACAGATATCCCAAAGTCGGTGACCGTGCTCAGCAGACTGCGCGCCGCAGAAACAAACTTTTCTCCCCTTGGGCGTGAGATGAAATCCGCTCCGCCCGCGTTCGCACAGGCGGAAGCCCACGCGGGCTTCCAGCGTCGCCAGGTGCGTGCTGATGGTCGGCTGGCCAATGTTCAGAGTTGCCTGTGCTTCGGACAATCCTTTTGCATCGACCACCGCGAGAAAAATGCGCAGGAGACGTAGATCAAGATCGGAGACTTTAGCGCGCATGGGCGTGGGCAGATACTAGCAAATACATTGAGCCCGATCAATGTGAATGTTGACCGCTTGTGATGGTATGGCGCAAGCGGGTTGGTACACTCGCACCAAGTTCGACCCGCAGATTCCATTTCCCTGAAGTGTCCACCACGTCGTGGCAAAACCCAGAAAGTTACATCGCTGTCACTTCGGCGAGCTACTCGTGGTGTCTCTAGACACGAGAAAGCCGCCGCCTTTAAGGGAGAGTGTCGACATGGCGCACTGTTCGCGTTCCGCATTATTTCTGGTCATCGCGTTGTTTACCTGGAGCACGGTGGCTTTGCGCAATCTGCCTCCTCGGTGCGCGGCACCATTACCGAGCAGTCAGGGAGCGTAGTTGCGGGCGCCTCGGTGGAGCTCGCGAACCCTCAAACCAGTTTCAGCCGCACCGCGCATTCGGCTGCGGACGGCGTCTATCAGTTCGTCAATGTACCGCCAGGAACCTACTCGCTCACCGTGAATGCCCAGGGTTTGAAGCAGCGCAGCTCGATAATTTGCAACTGCTGGTCAACACGCCGGCAACCGCGGATATTGCCCTGCACATCGGCGCCCAAGTCAACACGGTTACGGTGACCGCGCAGGCGCAAACGCTCAATACCGAAGATGCGACCGTAGGCAATGCCTTCGAGGCGCAGCAGATCCAGCAACTGCCGATCGAGTCAAGGAACGTAGTCGACCTGCTCAGCCTGCAACCGGGCGTGAGCTATCTGGGCAACCGGACGGATATCAATCCCAACGAGGATACGCGTAGCGGAGCCGTGAACGGCGCGCGCAGCGATCAAACGATTGTGACTCTCGATGGCGTGGACGCTAACCGACCAGGCGAATGGCTACGCGTTTACTTCGGTACT
Organism: uncultured Acidobacteriaceae bacterium; assembly: GCA_963834445.1. Lineage (GTDB taxonomy): Bacteria > Acidobacteriota > Terriglobia > Terriglobales > Acidobacteriaceae > PALSA-350. The sequence continues at coordinate 751,446 of CAWIBU010000003.1, read as the reverse complement.
GCGCACCACGCCGGATGCATTGGAAGAATTTCGTGTGACCACGTCGAATCCAACCGCTGCCGACGGCAATTCATCGGGCGCACAGGTTGCCCTGCTCACCAGGAGCGGCGGCAACGCCTTCCACGGCGCTTTCTATGAGTACCTGCGCAACACAGCGACCAGCGCGAACGACTATTTCGTCAAGCAGTCACAGGTCAATAGCGGCTTACCCAACAAGGCTCCGCAACTCAATCGCAACCTCTTCGGTGTCGCCGTGGGCGGCCCCATCAAGAAAGACAAGCTATTCTTCTTCGCCAATTATGAGGGCCGCCGGGATGCGCAGAAGGACAGCGTGGTAACCACGGTGCCCACAGCAAGCCTTCGCGCCGGCTCGGTGACTGTATGACAACGTCAACGGCGGCGTCCCGGTGGCGACAGCGCAGACACTGCAAAGTTGGGACCCGCTCGGCATCGGCCCTAACGCCGCCATGCAGCAATACTTTAATACCTTTCCTCTACCCAACGATCTGTCGGTGGGTGACGGACTGAATTTCTCCGGCTACCGCTTTGCCGGTTCAGCACCCGCGCATCTATGACGTGTACATCGCCCGCTTCGATTACAAGCTTGACGCCATGGGGAACCACACGCTGTTTGCCCGCGGCAGCATGCAGAACGACTACGTCAACAGTGCCCCTTATCTGCCTGGTCTGCCCGCGGAGACAGTGAAGGAAGATCGTAGCAAGGGCTTTGCCATTGGTTACACCGCGGTACTCAAGCCAACTCTGGTCAATGACCTTCGCTTCGGCTTGACCCGCGCCAGTATTGGCAACAGCGGCGATAGCCAGGCGCCCTTTCTGGGCATCAATAACATTACCGGCGGCATTACCCGCTCCAACTCCGTCACCCTGCCCGTCTACGACATCAACGATAGCGTCTCGTGGACCCGGGGATCGCACACGATCCAGTTCGGCGGCAACGCGGAGTATATTCGCGACAACACCGTGAGCCAGAACAACTCCTTCAGCCAGGCCAGCCTGGCGACTACCTATATTGATACCGGCGGCTTTGCCGGCACCGGCAGCCCGTTTGATCCAGGGGCCCATGCGGGGGTTGCGGCGGTTAGCCCAAATTTCACCTATTCTTATGATCAAGCGGCCTTTGACGCGCTCGGCATCATCACCGATGTGACCGCCAACTACAACTACACCAAGAGTGGCAGCGTGCAGCCCCAGGGTTCGCCGGTTAAACGTAACTATAGCTTGACGCAATACGACTTCTACCTGCAGGATTCGTTTCCGGGTAAAGTCGAACCTCACCATCAACTTGGGCCTGCGCTACCAGCTTGAATCGCCCCCGACCGAGATCAATGGTTTGCAGGTCTCCTCCACCATGCCGTTAGGGCAGTGGGCCGCGCTGCGCGAGGCGAATATGGCGAAGGGCATCCCGTCGAACGCAGGACCCGACCATTCAGTATGTACTGGGCGGATCGAAAAACAACGGGCCGCCGTTTTACAACTGGAACTACAAGAACCTTGCCCCGCGCCTCTCGATCGCCTACTCGCCCACGCCCAAGACCTCGATCCGGTCTGGGTTTGCCATGGCCTACGATCACTTCGGTGCGGAGCTGATCAACAGCTTTGGGCAGTACGGATCCTTTGGACTTTCAACGACGCTGCAGACGCCGCTGGGATCGCAGGATGTGACTTGCGCGCCGCGCGTGACCAGCCTGACCGCAATTCCCGACCAACGGATGCCCCAACGTAAACAACGGAATGATCATGCTGCCCGCGCCGCCGGGCGGATTTCCGCAGACGCCTCCCGTTGGGTTTGCCGCCGGTGGATTTTCCGGTGGGTTCAGCCTGGATCAGAAAACTCAAGACGCCGTATGTTTACATGCTGAATCTCTCGGTCGCCCGCGAGCTCTCGTCAACCTCGTCGCTCGAGATCACTTACCTCGGGCGCCTCGGCCATCGCCTGGCGTCGATCAACGACTTTGCCCAGCCCATGAATCTAAGGTGATCCGCAATCGGGGGTCGACTACTTCACCGCCATGTCGCGCCTCTCCACGCTTGCCCGCCAGGGTGTGCCGCTGATCGCAGATATCGCCGGCGACGGTCGGGCCGACTTCGGCTTACTGGGAAGATCTATTCCAGCCGATCACGCAATCCGCCCCGACCAATGCCTGCCCGGCAGGACCGTGCTCGGCGACTGCAGGCCATCTACTCGATGGAACAGATCTATCTCTACAACGAAACCTTCATCCCGTATTTCACTCGATATCCCCGGTTTCATTTGCCCCAATGGCTGCAGCTCGTTGGGCCCGTATACCTACTATGATCCCGCAATTCTATTCTCTGAATGGCTGGCAATCTGTGGGCGGTGCGAACTACAACGCGTTGCAAGTTACCTTCCGCAAGCGGCCCGCGCGCGGAGTGTCCTTCGATCTGAACTACAGCTTCTCCCACGTCCCTCGATCTGACCTCCGCAGCGGCGCGCGTTAACCCGACCAATGGCCTGTGTGCCCGCGAATATTATCAACGCGTTTTCGCCCAACCAGATGTATGCCATCTCTGACTTCGATATGACTCACCAGTTCAACGCCAACTGGGTGGCGGAACTGCCGGTTGGCCATGGGAAACGCTTCGCCGCCGATGCTCCCGGCTGGGTGAATGCAGTGATCGGCGGTTGGCAGTTTTCCGGCATCTACCGGCTTACCAGCGGGCTGCCCTTCTCCGTCAGCAACGGCATCAATCTACCCACCAACGGCGCCAACGCCGGCTATGGGACCCAGATAGTCACCGATCCAGGCGGGCAAGGATACCAAGGCAAGCAATGGGCGCGTGCTCATGTTCAAGAATCCGACCGCGCATTCAACGCTTATGAATTTACTTACCCTGGTCAATCAGGGAGCCGCAACACCGTGCGCGGCGACGGATTCCTGGGCTGGGATTCTGCGTTGAGTAAGCGCTGGACCATGCCTTAGAACGATGGGCACTCGCTGCAATTTCGCTGCGGAGGTGTTCAACGTCGGCAACTTTACCCGCTTCGACGTCAACTCCAATCAGCCCTCGCTGACAAACTCTTCGAACTTTGGCACCTATACCGGGTCTGCTCACCAACCCGCGTGTGATGCAGTTTGCACTTCGCTACGAGTTTTGAGAAAAAGGATGACCCATGCGGCTATGAGAAAACTCTTCCTCTTGACTCTCTTGTGTCTTGGCTTTGCGCCGGCAGGCAGAGCCCAGACCCTGGCTCTTACCGGTGCGACCATCATCGATGGCAACGGTGGCGCACCCATCCACGATGGAGTCATCGTCATTCAGGGCAAGCGCATTGTCGCTGTGGGCCCGCGCTCTTCTGTCTCAGTGCCTGCGGGCGCGAGCGAGGTGAAGCTGGCGGCAAATACATCGTTCCCGGCCTGATGGACGCCAATGTCCACTTTGTCTCCTGGCCGGGCTGGGAGCACATTGAGTTTCTGGCCCGCTACGAGAACAATTTCGATGGTTTGGTGGAAGAGGCACGCAGATCGCACTTGAAATACGGCTTTACCACGGTCTTCGACTCGATGGGCCCCATGGATCCCTTCATGCGGGTGCGCGATCGCATCAATCGCGGTGAGATCCCGGGCAGCCGCATGTTTATAGCCGGAGACATTGTGGGCTTTCGTGCGGTGTTTACCACGGATGCCTCGATGGAAGCCGCCACCCCTGCATTCCAGAAGCGCATCAACGCAATGTTTGAGAAGAACGGCGGCCCGGACCTCTCCTGGAAAACACCCGACCAGGTTCGTGACGAGATGACTAAGTATGTCGCGCTGGGTGTCGACTTCGTAAAGTATGGCGCCAACGGCGATGGCAGGCCGATCAATAGCTCAACTGGAGAAGACAACGTGTTGCGCTTTACCCCGGACCAACAGCGGGCTATGGTGGAGGCGGTGCACGCCGCAGGCAAGATCATTCAAACCCATCAGGACCTCAGTCGCCGGGTTGGACTCGGTGTTAGACGCTGGCGTCGACATGGCGCAGCACTGCGCCTTTACCGGGCCGTCCCGCATTATGATGCCATGATCCAGCGCATGCTCGACCAGAAATTTTATTGCGGAACGCAATGGCAACTGCTCACCGATGCCCAAAAGGAGCAGGTGCGCGATGGCAAGTTCCGCGGGTCAACGACGCCGACAACGGCAACGAACACGTCAATTACGACCTGGAGAATGAGGTTCGCATGATCAAGGCAGGCGTACCGCAACTGGTGTCGACAGACGCCAGCGTGCTTGACCCTGACATCACGGCCGCGGGAGGCTTCATCGGCACCCCCCTGGGCGAAGGCGAGTTTCTCGAAATGCGGGCGATGAAACAACGCGGCATGACCAACATGGCGATTTTGCAGGGGGCCACCAAGTTCATTGCGGCGGCCTATCATAAACTGGATCAGTTCGGAACACTAGAACCCGGTAAGATGGCGGATCTGGTTGTTCTCGATGCCGACCCTTTGGAAGATATTGAGAACGTACGCAAGATGTCGCTGGTGATGAAGGAGGGAAGCATCATTGACACCGCATCCCTACCACTCCACCCGATTCTGACCTCTCCCGAAGCCATGAATCCAGGCGCAGTACGCATGAAATAGCGAGCATCAGAAGACAGGATCCGGAGTCGAATGCTGCTCAAATCATGGGCCAACAATGGTAAGTATGAAACTCGCCAAAAGCTGAAACAACTTGCTGAACCGCATCCCATGACCCATCGATGCGCTCGATTATCCGCGCTTCGCGGGCATCGCTACGTTCATGCGGCTGCCGAACATCACAGACCCTCAACGTCTGGATGTTGCGCTCATTGGTGTGCCTTACGACGGCGGCACCACGTATCGCCCTGGGCCCCGGTTTGGCCCGCGCCGCATTCGCGAGCAGTCGGCGATTATCAGGCCCTATCATCCAGTGCTTGATCTGAGCCCGTTTGATTTGTTGCGCGTTGCCGACTATGGGGATCTGTCTGTAAACCCTATCTCCATCGAAGATACGTTTCACAAAATTACTGCCGGTCTCGCGCCCGATTCTCGATGCCGGCACGGTGCCCATGTGTGTGGGCGGCGACCACTCGATTCTATTGCCGATTCTGCGGGCTATCCACGCCGTCATGGCCCGGTGGGTCTCATCCAACTCGATGCGCACTCCGACACCTGGGACCAATATTGGGGTATGAAGTATTCCCACGGAACGCCGGTTCGTCGCGCCATGGAAGAAGGCCTGCTGGCGGAACCCTACATTCTGCAGATTGGCCTGCGCGGTCAGCTCTACGATGCCCATGATATGGACTATGCCCGTGAGCACAAGATCATGCTGGTGACGGCGGAGGAATTCCATGAACACGGCCTCCCGCTTATCCGCGAGAAACTCAAGGCATTCAAGGGATCAAAACCTATCTCAGCCTGGATATCGATGTGGTCGATCCCGCCTTTGCCCCGGGAACCGGTACGCCGCAGGTGGGTGGCCTTTCCAGTGTGCAGATTCTGGGCCTGGTGCGCGCGTTGCGTGGTCTTGATTTCGTTGGTTCTGACCTGGTCGAAGTCTCGCCGCAGTTTGATAGTGCTGACATCACCTCGCTGCTCGCGGCCAATCTTCTGTTCGAGCAGCTGTGCCTCTTTTGTTAAGCGGGAACCTATGCAAATCGACCTGATCAATCCGGATACGCTGCACCAGCCGATCGACAACTTGTACACGCACGTTGTGCGCGCCCAGGGGCGCTATCTTTATCGCATCGGCGGCCAGGTCGCCATTGGGCTGCAATGTGAAAACCTCGGCAAGGGCGATATGCAGCAGCAGCTCAGAGTGGTTTATGAAATGGCGACACGTGCGCTCGCTGCCGTGAATCTGACCTGGGCGAACGTGATTCACATTTATACCTTCACCACCGATATGGACGAGTACATGAAATACGAGAAGCCCATTGCCAAGGCAGCCTTCGGCGAGAGGCCTCCCGCCTCAACGCTGGTGGAAGTGAGTCGGCTGGTCGATCCGGAGTGGCTGGTAGAAATCCAGGTGGATGCGATCAGTGACTGATTCCTCGGTCACTACCGTGGAGCAGCACGGGGTAGAGTCCATTCCCGACCAGGATCGCGACTCCTCGATTTTTGACTTCACGCGCTTGTGTTGGGGCGGCGCGAACTCGCTGGCCACGGCCGTGCTGGGCGCATTCCCCATCATGTTCGGGCTTTCCTTCTGGCAGGCTACGGCGGCGACCGTTTTCGGGGTGGTGGTCGGCTCGCTGATTCTCGCGCCCATGTCGATCTTTGGTCCCATCAACGGGACCAACAACGCGGTTTCTTCGAGCGCGCACTTCGGGGTGGTTGGCCGCATCGTCGGCTCGTTTCTCAGCCTGCTCACGGCCATCGCTTTTTTTGCCATCAGCGTCTGGTCGAGTGGCGATGCGGTGGTCGGTGCGGCACGGCTGGTTTTTCACATCCGCGGAACGAATCATGAAGTTGCTGTTGTCTACGCGGTCTTCGCCCTGAGCGTGCTGATCGTTTGTATTTATGGTTTCCGCATGATGTTGTTCGTCAACAAGATTGCGGTTGTCGCCAGCACAGGGCTGTTTATTTTAGGTATGGTTGCATTCTGGAGATTATTCGATGCGCACTATGCAGGAGCAGGGTTGCATTGGGGCTCTCGTGCATTTTGGCCGTTATTCATCAGCTCGGCGCTGATCGTGTTAGCCAACCCGATTTCATTTGGCGCATTTCTGGGGGATTGGTCGCGCTACCTGCCGCGCAGTACCAGTAAGCCCAGGCTTATGGCCGCCACCATCCTTGCGCAATGGCTCACCTTGCTGCCGTTTCTCTTTGGCGTGGTAACCGCTTCGGTGGTGGCCACGCGCGCACCTGACTATCTCGCCCGCGCTGACTATACGGGTGGTTTGCTGACGGTTGCGCCGGTTTACTTTCTGGCGCCCCTGTTGCTGCTCGCGGTCTTGAGCGGCATGTCTACCGGGACTACGTCGCTGTACGGAACGGGGCTTGATTTCTCCAGTGTCTTTCCCCGGCTGAGCCGGCCGCGGGCTACCTTGCTGATCGGCATTTTGGCCTGCGCGCTGATTTTTGTGGGCCGGTTTTACTTCAGTCTCTTCGACTCGATTTCGACGTTCGTGTCGTTGATCATCGTGACCACCACGCCCTGGATGGTCATCATGATGATCGGCTACCTGGTGCGACGCGGGTTCTATCTTCCGGAGGCCATGCAGGTTTTCAATCGTGGGCAAACGGGGGGACCCTACTGGTTCAGCGACGGCTGGAACCTGGCCGGGATGTCTGCCTGGATTGTGTCCTCGGTGTTTGCCTTGCTGGCGGTGAACATCCCCGGCCACTTCGTAGGCTGGCTGGGAAATCTGGCGGGCGGTCTTGATGTTTCGCTACTGATCGCGCTGCTGTTGCCGACTGTGCTTTATCCCTTGTGTCTCAAGCTGTTTCCCGAGCCGAGAGCCATTTACGGTCCTGCTGGTTCGCGTTTTGTCGCGACCGTAGATAAGCCGATCGCTCCAATTGTGTCCAGTTCCGAGTGACTGTAATGGCGCACAGCAGGTTCACTACGCTACGGCCCCAATGAACAAACGGCGGGGGCAGGATTTGCGAGCTCACTCGTAGGGCATTGGTTTGGGGGAAGGGCGCACTGCAGATCCCTCGGCTGCGCTCGGGATGACAAAAGGGAGTGTGACGGTCGCCCTCAAGAAATGCTAATGGGACCTGCTTTTCGCTCATCCCATTAGCATTTCTTGAGGGCAGCCATAACTCTCCACTTTGTCATCCCGAGCGCAGCCGAGGGATCTGCAGTGCGCCCTTCCCCCAAACCAATGCCCTACGAGTGAGCTCGCAAATCCTGCCTCACCCGAATATCGACCGCGCCTGGTCGCGCGCGTGGCGCAAGGTGCCTACGATGTCTGTCGTGGGATAGAACTCCATCGCGATCGTTCCCTTGTAGTTCAACTCCGCAAGCTTTCTGTAGATGTTCATGTAGTTGATCTCGCCCGTACCAGGCTCGTGGCGTCCGGGCACATCCGCGATATGGATCAAACCAACCTGCGCAATATTGTTCTCGAACTTTTCGATCAGGTTTCCGAACTCGCGCTGCTCGTGATAGACGTCGTACAGCACCTTCACGTTCGGGCTGCCAACCGCGTTAGCAATCGCAAACGCCTCCGTCACCCCATCCAGATAAATCGTTGGATTCTCAATGCGGTCGATCGGTTCGATAACCGCAACCAGGCCCGCGCTGCTCAGCACATCGGCCGCACGTTTCAGAGCCTCGATCGACGCAGTATGCTGGCTCCCCGCCGGCGCACCCTCGATTCGCTTGCCCGAAAGCAGAATGATCTGCTTGCAACCCAACCGCTTGGCTGCGGGAATCAGAGCCTTCAGGTCGGTGAGAAACGCGTCACCCCCAGCTGGGTCGGCAAATCCGGAGCCCACCCCCGACGTCGCATCCACTGAGATCTTCAACGTCTCCATCCGTCCCAGGATGCGAACGTAGTCCGCCTCAGACCACTTCTTGAACTCACCAACGAGTTCCACATGGTGGTAGCCCGCCAGGGCGACACGGTCGAGGTTCTCCTCGAACGTACCCTCCTTCTTCAACGTCCACATCATGATGGAAAACTGCGTGCTCGCCCCAGTTGGTTCTGCCGGCGCCTGCCCGTTGAGGGCACGGGTGGCCAGCGTTGCCGCGGTCATACCTAACAGAGTTCTACGATTCAGCATGCCGTGGATAGTAGCAGAACCAAGGCTACTTCGGCAGCGCGAAGGCCACCAGGCTGCCGCCTGGGGGAGCCGCGGACTTGCCGCCGCCAGCCGCAATCACAACATATTGCCGGCCATTTACCTCATAGGTAGAAGGCGTGGCGTTGCCCGCCGCCGGCAGCGTGGTTTGCCAAAGTACCTTGCCGGTGGTCTTGTCCAAAGCGCGAAAAATCTTGTCGTAGCTGGTGGCGCCAATAAACAGCAGACCGCCTGCGGTCACGACCGGCCCACCGTAGTTCTCGCTACCCGTATTGCTGAGCCCCTTGGCGGCCAGCTCAGGGTACTGCCCAAGCGGAATTTTCCAACCGGTTTTGCCGCTATTCAAATCGATCGCGGTCAACGTTCCCCACGGCGGCTGAATCGCCGGATAGCCATCGATATCGAGAAATTTATTGTAGCCATCGCTGATGTATTTAACGTCGAGCGGCGACGGGCCCTTGTCTTTTACGACCATTTCTTTACCGTAATAGACGTATTCAAATACGGCCTGCAGCTGGTCCTGGCCCAGCGCGGCGAAGCCGGGCATTCTGCCCGCTCCTTGTGCGATCAGGTTCTTCACCGTCCCCTCGTCATAGCGATTGGCGACGCCCACGAGCGAAGGAAACTCCGGCGGCGCGCCTTTCATGTCGGCCCTATGGCAAGTGGAACAGTTACGCAAAAAAATATCCCGCCCGTTGGCCTCCGCCGTGCGCGGCTTCTGCGGCACCAGGCGCAGCACCCACGCCATCTCATTTGAGTTCACATAAAGCAAGCCGGTCGTGGGATCAAACGCCGCCCCGCCCCACTCCGCGCCCCCATCGTAGCCGGGAAAGATGATGGTTTCCTGGGTGCTCCCCGGAATGAACTGCCCATCGCTGCGCAGTTTTTTAAAGCGCTCCAGCGCATCCTGGTGAGCCTCAGGCGTGCGCGTCGTGAGCATGTCCGCGGTTAATTTCTGCCGGGCAAACGGAGCCGGCAGCAAAGGTAGCGGCTGCTCGCTCGCCGTAATCTCCCCTTCCAGATCAGAGGCAGGATATTTCCGGCTCTCGATCGGGAACAGCGGCTTGCCGGTCACGCGATCGAAAAGAAAAACGTAACCCTGCTTGGTGGTTTGGGCGACCGCGTCCACATCATGCCCATCGCGCTTTACGGTGACCAGGGCGGGCGCCGATGGTGGATCGCGATCCCATATGTCGTGGTGGACAAATTGGAAATGCCAAATGCGTTTGCCCGTCTCGGCATTGAGCGCGATCAGGGAGTTGGCGAAAAGATCGTCTCCGACCCGATTTGCGCCGTAAAAATCAGAAGCCGCCGACCCGGTGGGCACGTAGACGATGCCACGCTGCAAGTCGATCGACATGCCCGGCCAGTTGTTCGCCGCACCGCTATAGGTCCATGCCGTCTTCGGCCAGGTTTCATAGCCGAATTCCCCTGGATGGGGGATGGTATGAAATGACCAGCGCTGCCGTCCATCATGCGCATCAAAGGCGCGAATATCTCCAGGAGAGGCAGGCAGCGTTTCGCTCATGCCGCCGCCCACGATGACCAGATCTTTGTACACCACGACGGGGCTGGTCAACGTAACCCAATTCAAAGGTTCGCGACCCAGGCCTTCGCGCAGATCGATGTGGCCCGCTTGGCCGAAAGTGGAAATCGGCGTTCCCGTGCGTGCATCCAGCGCAAACAGATACTGCCGAACCCCCACAAAAATGCGCTGGTCTTTGTCGTCGGACCAGTAGGTCACGCCCCGATTGCGCACTTTGCCGACATTCTTGAGACCTTCATTGGCGACGAAACGCCAGTGGAGCTTGCCGGTCGCCGCATCCAGAGCGACCACGTCTCCATTGGGAGTGGTCGCATATAACACCCCATCCACCACGATGGGGTTGCATTCCATCTCAGATTTCGGATGCTGGTCGCCGCTGTCGAACGTCCACGCAACCTGCAGGGAATGGACATTGTCGCGATTGATCTGGTCGAGGGTCGAATAGTGAATGTTATCCGGGCCGCCGCCAAACATCTTCCACGTGCTGTACCTGCCAGAGGTTGTTTGCGCGTGGGTGGAAACGGGAATGGCCAGCAGAGATGCAGCGAACGATAGAGCGACGCAAAAAGGGTGAGCACGCATGCGTTGATAGTTAACCATATGGTGGTGGATGTGAGTAGGGCAGCGATCATCCCCCGTTCAAAAGCCCGGTTACCGCCACCATTTCGACCGTACCTCATTGCCTCGCACAACCTCGGTCGGGAGTCCCGGCTCGGGGGACCAGATCTTCAGATTTTCGAGAGAGAGCAGCCGCTCGATGGGTTGCCGCCAGCCATGCAGAGCTAGATTGAAGAGTCCCCAGTGAATCGGCATCAACAGGCCCGCGCCGCCCATGGCGCGAAAGGTCCTCGCCGCCCCGTCCGGTCCCATATGGATATCGGCCCACAACGGATCGAACGCACCGATCTCCAGCATCGTCAGGTCGAACGGCCCATAGGTCTTTCCAATCTCCTCGAATCCCGCCCACTCTCCGGAATCCGCGCCGTAGTACACGCGATGCTCTGGTCCGGCGAGAACAAACGAAGCCCACAGCGTTTCGAATCGGTTGAAGGCGGATCGTCCTGAGAAGTGGCGAGCTGGTAGTGCCGTCACCAAGAGCGGACCCACGCGCACACTCTCCGTCCAATCCAGGGCGCACACCTTTTGCGCCCCCAGCTTGCGAAGGATGTCATCTACGCCAGGGGTCGTCACCCACTGTGCGCCCGCAGTCGATGCCAACTGCGCCAGGCGGCGCACGGTGCGTGCTCCAAGATGGTCGTAGTGGTCGTGCGAAAGAAGCACGACATCGATCGCAGGCAGCTCCTCCAGGCGTAAGGGAGGCGCAAAGAATCGCTTCGGCCCCGCCCACTCCACGGGCGCTGTTCTTTGTTCCCACACCGGATCGATCAGCACCCGCACTCCATCCAGCTCGACCAGCATCGACGAGTGGCCCATCCAGGTAACCCGCAGCCCGCTTGCGGGCTGCGTCTCATACACTCGAGCATCGGTCCGAAACGGACCCGGGCTTTGCTTCGGTGTGGTCTCCTCACGGTTGATAACGTAGCGCCATAGAATCTTCAGGAACGACGACGGTTTGCCCACCGAAGTGGGTACAGGATTCAGATACTGCTTACCCTTGCGCAACGCTTTTTTGATGATTGCCATCCTTACTATGACTGTAATGTATTCAGGCGACACTCACGCGCCTGCGCTTGAGGCCACTGGAAACTAAAACAGACGAGCAACAACTGGGCCACCCATCCGGATCGGGATCTCATTCGTTGCAAAGCCGGTGGTCAACTGAAAGGAAGCCAATGAAGAATGACGACGAGGGAATGGATCCTTTTCACTTGAACCGCTTTATTGAAGCGCAGAACGGCTGCTTCGAGCAGGTTCTCTCGGAACTGGTGGAAGGGCAAAAGCGAACTCACTGGATGTGGTTCATCTTTCCGCAGATCCATGGTCTAGGGTCAAGTGCAATGGCGCAGCGTTTTGCCATCAGCGGCCTTGAGGAAGCGTGTGCGTACCTCAATCACCCCCTGCTTGGCGCGCGCCTGCGCGACTGTACCGAGCTTGTCAACGCCGTGTCCGCTAATGATCCGGATGATATTTTCGGCTATCCCGACAGCTTGAAGTTCCATTCCTCGATGACCCTCTTTGCCAGTGCGATGGCGCACGATTCCGTGGTTTACCATGCCGGCAATCAGGTTTTTGCCGATGCGCTTATCCAGTACTTCCAGGGAGAAGCCGACGAGGCCACGCTCGAGCAACTACATCTGCCATAGACTTATTTCCCACCTTGCTGGCGTTTCAGCTCGGCGGCGAATGCCTCTTGCCGTTCAGCCACCGCCTCCCGATACCCGGCCGGGTCAATCCAAACCCTTTCCCCCGCTCCAGCCCTGGCTCGCTGCAATTTCTCCAGCATGTCAAAGTACTGGCCGTGCGCGCCCAGGAACACATCGCAGGGCAAGCCCTTTAAGGTCGCAAACGTATGTTCATAATCCGCGGCGATGCCCGGGTATGAAGCAGGCTTGCCCGGCTCGTCTACCAGGCGGAACCCCGGGTTCACGTTCCAACTGCCAACGATTACGACGTTCTGTGGCTTGCCGCCGATCATGGCGCGCATTGTCCAGGTGGTGCACCCGCGGGTGTGGCCCGGCGTCTTATGCGCCACCAGAACCGCGCCGCCCAGCCGCACTTCATCGCCATCATGCAACACCCGATCCACCTTTACGGCAGGGTAATGGTCCGTTGCATAGTGGAAGTCCTTTGCGCCCCCACTCTCAACCACGGGCACATCGCTATCCATCACCATGTATTGCGCTCCCGTCTGCCGCTTGATCTCCGCGCTGCCGGCATCATGGTCAAAGTGCGCATGGCTGATGAGCAGGATCTTAACGTCACTCCAGCGGAACCCCAGTTGTTCAACGCTCTTCTTGATGAGCGGAGGTGAGCTCTCCAGGTTGGAGTTGATCAGGATGTCACCCTTGGGCGTCACCACCAGGTACGAGGCCAGATCCTTGCTGCCCACGTAATAGAGATTGTCCGCGATCTGGAACGGTGCGATCGGCGTCGTCCACTCCGGGTTATCCGCTGCCCGCATGTGGACCGCAGGCAAACAAAGCAGAAGGCAGATCCGCGCAATGAGCCGGGGCTTCACCATATTTCCTCCAATACCTATTTCTACAATCTTTGTGCGCGGCCTGCCATCGCGTGCTTTGCGGCCTGATCTGATTCCAAAAGGGCTGGTTATTGGACGCCGAAGAAAAGTATCTTTGCCCCCGGTTTATCGAATGTCGCTTCGATCTGCGCACGGCCGTCTGCGTCTGGCGCCAGGCGGACGCCGTCGCTGACCCAGTGCTGAGCCGCCACTCGATGGCTGGTAATGTATCGATAGGTGCCACGTTCCGTAGCAAAGATCACCACCGCACCCCGGCCCGTGCGGGCAGAGATCTTTTCGTGAATCTCAGGGCTGGCCGAAACGATACCAGTCACCACCGGATCGCTCTCCGTAATATCGTCGCGAACCTGTTTGTACCTGGAAAGCGCGCTGCCGATGGTGGCGACGCCTGCGTCTGAAACCTGCAGCAGGTCGCCCCAAATTCCGTTTTGACCAAGAATCAGCGACGCTACATTCACCTCTTGCCATTGCTGCGGATCATCAGGGAAGTAGTGGGTGAGAAATAAAGTGGACGGAATCCAGCGATCGAACGTCAACGGCGAGCGGGCAATCCAGGTGCGCGCTGGGCCCTGGTGGAAAAACAGGTTTGAGTTGGTCTTGCCCAGGTCGATTGGCACGTCGTAGTTTTGGTAATAAGGGCCATTGTTGATCAGGAAATATTTTCCCGAAGCCAAAAAGGCGAGGCCGATCGCCCGCCCACCCTCGGTCACGTCGAAGTCGACGATGGCTCCCGGCACCGCTGCGGCTACCTTGTCAGCCACCCGGCTCATGTACTGAACCAGTTGAAACCCATACGAATCGGCCCGCTCCTGGGCAGTGTTGCTTTCATCGCCGTGATTGTGGTGGGCATCGTTGCAGCCATACTGCGCAATCGCGTCCCACTTGAAATAAGTAACGCCCACTTCTCTGGCAATACGAATCAGCTCATCCGCAAACGAATCGGCGTATCCGCTGACCATGCACATCTTGTAGCTCTTCTCGGTTTCCCAAACTTCTTCCGGTGCCGCTACTTTGCCGTTCCACGACCGGCGCCACTCAGGGTGTTCGCGCACCACGCTGCTCGATGCGGCCGCCGTGGTTGGGCCAAACCATAGGCCGAGATGCATGCCGTAGCTGTCCAGCTTTTGCTTCACTGCTTTCAGCCCATCGGGAAAGCGTTTGCTGCTCACCGTCCAGTCCCCGGTCTTTTCGTACCAGCCTGTATCCAGCACAAATACATCCACGCCCATCAAGTGCGCCACATCGATCTCTTTGAGGATGCGATCCTCGTTCATGGAGGCAAGGTAGGGCTGCCCGTTCCACCACTTGTTGCGCTCCTGAAAGTTCCAGGTGTTGTAAAAAATGTAGGGCTTGCGTGTGGCCTGATTCTGCGCCATGTACTGCAACACAAATCGGCGGTAAGCCGAGGCCAGTTGATCGAGACCGCCCTGTGTGGCTGCGGTCTCCAGCCACAGTGTTTGATAGCCATGGTCAGCGTCGATTCGCTGCCCGGAGAGATAATTTCCTTTGACCGCTGCCAGGCGTACGCTGCGATCGGGGCCGAGCTCATAATGCAAAAATGAGTCGGGCGCCTGCGAACCGTGCTCATAGGCAAGCAAAAAGCTGCGGTGGCCATCGCTGGCTGCAAGGATCGGTCCCATCACAGCGCCGTTGTCGGCGAAATACCGGTCTGCGATCTTTTGTTCTGCGAGGGTATAGCTATGTGTTAACTGCACAAAGTTCGACAAACTTATCTCCTCCGCCTCCGGTAATTGCTGGAGCGAAGTAGTCAGGTAGACAAGTCTGTTTGCGCCAGCAGGGGTAGTGAGTGTTCGCAGTTGGCCGCCCTTGAGTTCGTAGCGAAATCGTACAACCGGGGTACCGGGGTTGATCTGGAACTGAACACGGAGTTGCAGCGCGGAATCTTGTGTGAGTGCGCCCTGGAATAGATATTCGGTGACTCCGTTATCGAGAACACGGGGAGCGCCCACGGGAGCGAACCGGGAAACCTCCGCCTGCACCGCTTTGCCATCGATTGAAAAAGTGGGTGCGGCGAATCGGTAAGCAGTGCCGCTTGGGGAGGCGCCATACTCCCAAAGACAGCCTCTACCGCAGGCAAACGAGATCCACACCTGTTCGTTCTGGATCGCAACGTGTGCGCGCGCAACCGCCTGTGCCGAAATCGTACAAAGCATCAATCCCCAGAACGCAAATCTATTTACCATAATGTATCCACCATCATTGCAAATATGCAGCCGAGCGCGCCTCCCTTGCGGCGCACGTCGATTGATATGATTCTGGATCGCGCCATTTGTCAAGCAGGTACCGCACCCCCGGTTCACGGTTGCGGATGGTTGAAACTCAGGTAGCCTAAGCGTATGGATATTCAGCTTCGTACCGAACTTGAGGATTTGACCAGGCGCGACGTTGAGGGCGGAGCCTACCGCTCGGTAGAGCACGCACTATCGCTACTGCAGGCCCAGGAATCCTGGGTCGCTGAAGACCGTGCAGAAAGCAACACCAGGAGAGTGGACGTTTTTGCCCCGGACCGCGTTAAGCCCGCGTAACACTTCTGGGTCATAGGCACGCCCAGACTCGATCCCTGAGCCGCCTTGACGGGCCGCGGGTTAACGAGACGATCGGGATTTTAAAATTTAGTGGGTGGCCCAGGTGTCGCTTTTGAGACCTGGGGGTGCGTAAAGACGAAATCCCAGGTCTCAAAAGCGAGACCTGTGCCACCCATTCTATTGTTGCTTGAGCAGAGTTCGTTTCTTATCAGAAAGCCCCAGGGCGACCCCTGCCACCGGGCACCCATCAAAACCCGTAATTCTTTTTCCGCAGTGCGTTCTTATACTGGTCGCGAGCCTTCTTGGCCGTAGCTTCCGCATCGTGGACAACAAAGCCAGCCGCATCCCATTTCTCCATCTCAACCATGGAGTGGTCGTCATTGGCCAGCGCCTCTTCGGCTTGAATAGCGTTTACCCAGCCGTCGATCGCTTGCCGGTAATCCTTCAAAAGTTGGTCGAAATCCAGATCGTTCATATGGCTGTGAATCTATGGCAGACGATAGCCGCCGTCAATGGATCGGCGGCCGATTCACCAAACATTGACACGCACTATTCCGAGGTAAATGTCCCCGCCGGTAAACCCGCGCTGTTGTAGAGGAAGGTCGTGACCACGCCCGACCAGTCATAGCGCACATACCGGGGGAAAGCGATCTTTGCAGCCGAGACCAGGACCGTCTCGCTCTCTCCTATTTTTTCAATCTTCGCGGTGGCCGGCACAAAGTTGTGATCGTCGCCCGCTACCTCAAAACCGCCCACTGCCTGGCCCCGTGCCGTCAGCCCCTCTGCATGCGTGAACCATACCCGCATCGCGTTTGGCTCGGTAGTCGCCTGCAAAAACTCTGGCGAGCTATATTCGATTTTCTCGCCATAGACTGTGGCCCGCGCGGCCAGAGCAAGGCGATCACCAACCGTCTGTTTGTCAGGTGGATGCACGTTCCCCGGGGTGCCTACATCGAGCGTGACCGCCATCGCCGTGTTGCGCAAATCGAGAGTGCGTCGCTGAGCATCCCGCACCACCGGCCAACCGGGAGCTGTCGAGTTAAAACTGGAAATCTGGACAAAGAAAAATGGGAAGTCGCCTTCGCCCCATTGCCGTCGCCAGTCCGAGATCAGCGTCGAAAAAACGCGATAGTAATAAGGCGCTCGTTTGGCGTCGCTGTCGGTTTCTCCCTGGTACCAGATGACACCCTTGATGGTGTAGGGGGTGTAGGGCGCGATCATGGCGTTGAACAGGGTTCCTGGCGTCCAGGCTCCGCCGTGATCTTCCGGCAGCCGCGGGTGCGTCGCCGCTGGCTTCCCAGCCGCCTGCAGCGCTGCATCTTCCCGCGCGTTGTTGGCCTTGATCGCATCGGCTCGCCCCTGATCCCTGGCGATGGCTCCGGCATCCGCGAAGACCGAGGTCAGATTGGCGGCCGCCATGGCCTCGGGGCTTATCCACGAGTGTGCCGGCGTGCCGCCCCAGGTGGTGTCGATCAGCCCGACAGGAACTTTTTCCCGCTCAGAAATCTCGCGCCCGAAAAAATAGGCGACTGCGGAAAAGTGGCGCGCCGTTTCCGGCGTACATTCCGTCCACCCATCCGAACCGTCGGTGAGTGGAACCGTGGATGTTGCTTTTTTCTGCACCAGCAGGCGAATCCTGGGGTGGTTGGCCGCCGCAATCTCTTTTTCTCCATCCTTGAGCGGAGCGGGGATGGCGCCCGTGAAGCCGGCCAGGGGGAATTCCATATTCGATTGCCCCGAAGCCAACCACACGTCGCCCACCAGAATATCCTTGCGCTCGAGGGCGGGGCCTTCCTCTCCGCTTACGGTGAGCGTATACGGCCCGCCCGCCGGTTCCGGTTCAAGCCACGCTTCCCAATGACCAAATGGGTCGGTTTGCGCGGTGACCGTTTGCCCATGGAAGCGGACAGTGACGTTTTCTCCGGCATTCCCCCAACCCCAAATCCGAGCCGGGTGTTCCCGTTGCAGCACCGCATGATCAGAAAGGACGTTTGGCAATTGCACCATTCCCGCGGCAGTTAAAGGCAGGCCAAGACTACAGGCCGTGTACAGCAAGAGGCGAAGAACGCGCATGAGGATCTCCCGGAAAATTCCCCTGCCACCATACCTTCCGTTGCGGGCCCGGGGCAAATTGCGCTCTGGGCGAGCTGAATTTGAGTGCACCATAAAGAATGCAGCTCCCGATTCGGGTCACGTGATTTTGATGGCCTTAAACAGATATTCACCGCTGCGGGCAAAGTAGGGTGTATCTTTTGTCCACGAAAGGTGTCCCCGGCAGGGGCGCTTCAGAAGGGTCCACTCCCAACCAGACGACACATTTCGCGTTCCCTTGTTCGTGCGGGCCAGTTTCCATCGGTAAATTTTCTCGGAATCGCGGTCGCCCCACACCGCGAAGCTTTAAAGAGGCGTCCTGCCGTGAAGCCTGTGATCCGTTTGTCCGTTGTTCTCGCCGCCGGCATCCTCTGCCAGCACACACCCGTCTGGGCGCAGACGGGCAGCACCGTCCACCCCACAGCAAAGTCTACCCGCGCCGCAGCACGTTTTTCCTACCCCGAGAACACGGTCGTCATCCCGGGGCCGCTGCGATCGTTCCTGCGCATGGCCGGCATCAGCCAGCAGATATCGCCTGAGGATGTGTTGCCATTAATGGCCCGCAACGCCTTTGCCACCGGCTACCTGAACGGTACGCCGACCGAGTACCTGCGTCTGGTTGATCGCTACCTTCACCAAGCCAGGGAACTGCAGATGCTCGCCCAGAACGGCAAGATAGAGGTTGCCAACTGCGCCGGGGCGGAGCGCCTGTTGAGCATCCTCGGCTACCAGGCGCGGCCCACCTGCGGGCAAAAAGGCTCTACCCTGATGACCCAGGATGCCGAACGCGCTTTCCTGACCACGGACTCCGGTTTCCCCCTGACCGCGCTCGAAGAAGCGCTCGAAAAGGGCACGCCGTTTACCTACGCTTTCCCCAGTTCCAGCGTGCCAGTGCTGTTCAGTGAAAACGCCTGGCGGGGTATCAGCAGTGCAAAGACCAGAAACTCCCAATCCCTGGTGGATATCCTGCTGCACGAGCCGCCCGTTGATCGGCTCTACTGGGCGCTTGCCAACATGGATGCCGAAACCAGGAATGCGTTGGAACGCTCGCCCGGCCTGGCGCGGCTTTTGCCCTACGGCCCGGCACTTGATTTCTACGGAACCCAGATCTGCATTCGCGGCGGCCGGGTGGCTGTGCCTGGGGGCGCTGCCGCTGAATCGGGCTGGAGAGAGCTGGTGGGCGCAAACCCGAAGTCGCCGGGCGATTTTGTCCTTCGCCTGGTTGATACCGACAACGGTTGGCCGGCGGTGTATTTTGACACCCTGTCGCGGGTAAACGCGACCCAGCAAGCCTATCTGACGGCTGCTCCGCGATTGCGCCGTCTCTACGAGGCGTTTCACGAGGCTGACCCGAATGCTTACCCCGCCAGGGCCGTGTTCCGCCGGGCGCCCGCGCTGTTGACGCTGTTCACTCGCCTGCGCACCGGGCCGGATGGCGAACCGAGCATCCCTGGCAATCTGGATACCTGGAAACTGATCCTGGCAGATAAACCAGAATCCAGGATCGCCCGTGAATGGAGCAAACGCGCGCGTTCCTGGAAGCATCCTGAACAGCTGCTAGAGGGGATGGCCGCGCTGTCGCGCATCGATACCGATCGGGGGCCGCTGCAAATGTATCTGGCCCTTGACGAATTGAATAGCGGCCGCGCGCCGGACAAGCAACTCTCGCCAGAAACTGTTTTGTTATTGGCGAGCCGCTTTTCAGATCTAAGCAACTGGTATCTGGTGTTTTCAGAATTTCCTGATCTGAACGACAGTTCGATCAAGCAGTTTGTCAAGACGGCGGATGCGATCGACGGTATCTCGAACCATAGCCTCCGCGGCAATGCCATGGGCGTATTCCAGGCGAACCTGGGGCTGTGGCAGATTCTTGCTCGACAGGGAGAACTGCGCGGGGCGGATCTGAACCAGTCCTGGCAGCAGGCTCTGGCCCCCTTCGCCACCGTCGATTCCCCCACCCATTTGTTTGACGCGGGCCACGCTTCGCTGGCAACGCTGATGATGGCCGCCAGCGGCAACGCCAATCTTTCGCAAAGCGACTTCATTGACCTGCTGGCCGGCCCTCCGCAGCAATCGCCGGAAGGCCAACAGATGCGCGAAGAAATGGCTAACCGGATGCGGGCGGTGTTTGAAGATCAACGCCTGGTATCGCTGGACACTCTGTTTACCCTCGGCGATGGGCTGGTTCGCATGGCCCAGGGGGGGCCAGCTCCCGACACGTTGCTGCCGTTGGCTAACCAACTACGCCAATTCGAACTACCTCGCCCCATCTTTACCCAGAGCGAGAAGACGGAATGGGCGCCTGGCGTGTATGCCAACCGGCACGCTGAATTGCAGGTGCACGTCGATATCAGCAAGGTTATCAAGGTGCCTGGTACGCGGGTGCAACTGGATCAGGCGCGCGGCCAACTAATCCCCTTTCTCAGGGATGCCCTGGTCGGTCTGAACTACGCCTACTACGAGCCGCCGGGCTCTCAGCTGCTGCATAACAATCCACTCTTTGTGCGCTCCCACGACTTCTCGGGTGAAACCATCATGGGCGTCACCCAGCTCTGGCAAGCCCCGGAATTGTTCGGCCAGGGATCACCCGCCGGGGGCGGTGCTTACCTGGTTGGCTCGTTAGCGGAGTTGCCCTATGTGCTTGCGGCCAGCGAAGAAGACTTCATCGCTCCGAAAAATGTGCAGGCCCTGATCTGGAAAGAGGTGACAGCTGACTTGCTGGTAAGCGCCACGTTGCCACGCTGGTGGAACGTGACCCGGAATGAACTGCACGCAGTAGCCCTCTATCAGAGATTCGGAGATGATCTGGTAACCGCTTCGATTGCCAATCAGGACTTGCGGAGCAAGGTAATCACGATCCTCTCGGAGCGGATACCACCGCAACGCCTGGGGCAGTTGGAGCTGGCGCTTGAGGTTGGTAATGCGCCGGCGAGCCTTTCTCGTGTCACCCCCGCGGATACCTTCCGCCTGGCTGCGGAGTTTCGTCGCAAGTTCCCTCAGGAGACAGCGTCCTACGGAACATCGGGTGCGGAATTGGATGCGCTGAGCAGGCAGTTTCCGGCCGAGGTAAGCGCGCAGCGCCTCTCACGTGACTTCGGCACGCCGCATCCGGTACTGGCGCAAAACTACTCGCTTGAGCTGTTGAACCTGCAACCATTTCCCGCCTTCGGCGGCAACGCCAGCCGCATGCTAGGAGAAACCTGGGACTCCAGCAATCTCTATTGGGCGCGGCTCGCGGATGAGAAAGGGTACGCTCCGGTCACTCTGAATCGCCTGGTTCCCGAGCTGACCCGTCACATGGTCGCCAATATCTTTGCTACCGACATTGAAGACTGGTTGGCGCTCGCGCGCGCCATGAGAGAAACCGGCGAACAATTCAGGCAAGGCAAAATCGCATTGCCGCTGGTGGCCGAGGCGCCCCCTGCCAGCCCGGGAGGCGGTGTGTCGCTCGAACATGTCCCGGTTTCCCCTGGGCCGGGTGGTCAAAAATAAATCAAAGTACAGGACAAACGATGGCAAAGCGAAGTCTTCTCTGCAGTCCGATCGTCGTTGCTCTTTTTTTCATGGGTGGCCGCCTGACGGGGGCCCAGGACAATTCGACCAACATCCGCGTGAACGTAGACCTGGTGCAGCTAAACGTCGCCGTGACGGATAGCAAAGGGAATTATGTCTCCGGTCTCGGCCCGGAAAATTTCTCCATAACCGAAGACAAGATCCCGGAGCGAATTGCGACCTTTGAAGAGGGCAACGAGGCGCCTCGCCAAGTGTTGCAGAGCACGTCAGCCCCCGTTTCCGGTAAACGGACCGGGTCGAGCCCAAAATCCGCCGCTGCGCCAGGCGCGCCGATGGCGGCTGCTGAACCAGTCGCAAAAAGCCACTCAGGCGGAGTTTCCGAAGACAACTCGTCCATGTCCTCGCAGCTTCCCGGAGCGAATGTTTTCGTTCTGTTCGATACCAGTAACTACATGTATCGCGGCTTTGTTTTTGCCCAGGATGCGATCACAGACTTTGTGCGCTCGCTGCAGAGCGCGAACAAAGTGGCATTTTATTCCTACAGTCGCGATCTTTCGCGCAACTCAATTCTTACCTCCGATCGCGCGCAGGTGCTGCGCGGTGTTCGCAGCACGGTTGCCGGGGACGATGCCGCACTCTACAACTGTCTTCTCCTGACGGTTGAGGACGCTGCTCGTTACACCGGACGCAAAGTCGTTGTGGTCTTCTCCAATGGCCCGGATAACGCCAGCCTGGTGCCCCCGGAAGATGTGGCGGAACTGGCCCAATCCACGGGCACGATCATCTACATGATCAGCACCCGTGAAGCGCAGTTGGAGCCCATCTCGACGGCGGTGTTCGAGCGTATGAGCAAGGCGACAGGCGGTAAGGCCTATTTTGCCCGCAGCTGGAACGACGAGAAGAAAGCCTTCGCGTTCATCCAGGACGATCTGGCGCATCTCTATTCGCTCAGCTACTACCCTCAGCCCAACCCCAGCGAGGGCTGGCGGACGATCACCGTCAAGCTGGTTGGCAAAGACCTGCAGAAGTATCATGTGCGCACGCGGGCTGGTTATCGCCTGCAACAGGCCCACGCGGCGGCCAACAACTCGGCCCAGCTCGAATCGGATGCTGTAGAAAAGTAGTCGGCTATGACGATACAGAAGAGGTCCAGGTCTCATCTCGAAGGCCTGGGTTCTTTTTCGCGAGAACCCAGAAATGATCACTGTTTGACCGGCGGCCTTTTGGCCTGGCTACGAAGTCGTTAAACGCGATTTCGATCAAGCTGGTCTTTTAGGGCTTCATCCCTGTGCTGATCGTCAATTTCTCGACACAAGCCATCTGCACCGAGCTGCTACAGGCGAATAACGCGGGCTCATTCATAACCGAGCTCGCTGCCTGGTCAAGTGTGATGTTTGCCGGTTCAGGTTGGAAGTGTGAGCGCTTGTCGTCCTGTTGCAACGACACACTTTTGAACAGAAGAGCATTGCCTTCCAGACGGACGTGGATCGCGGTCAGCTCCCAAATGGTTGGGCCAACCTGCTGTTGCTCCAGCGCGAAGGAGCTTCGTTCCTTTAGCCTTCCCAGAAGCCCTCCGCCGAAGGTCACGTCGTGGATGAGCCGGCCCTTCATCTTGCAGATGCGGAGTTGCTGGTTATCGACCACCACATCGCCCGTCATACTGCTGAATACACGTGCCTCGCGTGTCGGCGGATGAAAGTCAGGCGAGGGTTCGAAGTGCAGGGAAGTGGTGGTCGCGGTCGCTCCGGTCTGCGTCCAGATAAACGCCGCAGGAAGAAGCTTCAGCAAATCATCGATCTGTTTATTGTCGTGATTGTTTTCGGAGACCTGCTTATTCTGGGCGTGGGTGTCATGCAGAAACTTCTGAATCAGATCGCGCTGCCGGGGCTCTGGGAGCTGCTGGTCATCTTTTTCCATGACTCGCTCTACGTTGCCATGTTGCGTCGCGGCCACCCACTGCAGAACGTGCTCTTTCGGCTTATCGCTTTCTTCGAGGTACGTCCAATTGGAGTGATCGTTCTGGTCGGCCGCGCGTTCGCTGTCGACCACCTTCTGGATGAGCTGTTGTGGGTTCTGTGCGTAGACCGTAGAAAACGCGAACGCAAGAATCGGTGCCCACAAAAAGGGTGCTTTGCCCATGGCTATTAGACTGCCTTTGCCAAAAGTTACGCATTTTTGATGCAGGGACGGGCTCGAACGGTTCGACAGATTGTTGAAAATTGCTAAACCATTTTCGCAAGGAGTGTCGACCGATGCTCCGCGTTCGGCTGGCTCTTTCCCCCGGAAAAGGGCCGACCTTACCTTCACTGAAAAGGTCAGGTAAGCCGCGAAATGCGTTAGACCGACGCGCTTACGCCGACCGACTCCGGGGCTAGCGCTGCCTCAGGAAATTCGGGCGCGAAATGGCGTTTCAGGCGGAGAAACCGCTGCTCGAAAAAGTTGAAGCTGACCCACGCGATCGAATACGAAACCGCAATGAGCAGGCCCAGGTACAGGAAGGAATAGGCGCCGCGCAGCGGAAGCTTGATCGACAGCATGTCCTTGGCGATGTGATCGCACAGGAAGTAAATCGGAAGGTGAAAGACGTACAGGCCATAGCTATATCGGCCAAAGCCACGCAGCCACTTTACCTGAAGCATCCGCGAAAGACCGGCGTTGTTGAATTCGAGACAATATGCGATGAGCACACCGAAAAGAATCGCAATGCTTGAATAGCCAATGGTGTACATGTACGGTCCGCCATAGAAGAACTGGTGGTACCCGGTAAGGGCAACAATGCCCAGGCCTATCAAGCAGGGAAGCGCAATCCCGGCCAGCAGTCTCCTGGAAAATCGATGGTTGCTGGCCAAAATCGCGGCCAGGGCCGAACCGACAAAGAGCCCATCCGCTCGCGTAAACGGAAAAAAATCAATCCAGCTCCCAAAGCCGAAATGCATTCCTCCGAAGAAACGCAAGGCCAAGGTGAAACAGAGAGCGATACCGCACAACCTGTAAACCGCCTTGGTCGACAGGTGCCACACCACGAGCGGCCAAACAAAGTAAAACTGCTCTTCTACCGCCAGGCTCCAGAAATGGGCCAGCAACGTTTGACTGGCGTGCCCGTGATGCCAAAGCGGAGCCAGGTTCTTGAAGTAGAAGACATACGAGAGCCGATCGAGCAGCGTCGGCATATCGGCCACACTCGCCACCCATGCAGACTGGGTTCGAGCGATCAGCACGATGCCCAGCGTCAAATAATAGATCGGGAAAATGCGCAAGATGCGGCGAGCGTAAAAGGACTTTCCCTTATTAACCGCCAGCTTGGTATCGATCAGGATGCCGGTGATCAGGAAACCTGATAGCACGAAGAAAAGATCGACGCCGGTCCAGCCAACCTCGAAGAGGCGGGCCATCACCTTGCTTTGTATAAGGTACGAGCCATGGGTCAGCAGAACACCAATAATTGCCAATCCCCGAACACCGTCGAGGACCAAAAAGCGGTGTCTGCCCTTTTCAACCAGCACCGGCTGCGAGTCAGTAGTCTCACGAGTGGCTGGCGCGACTGTGGTCTCCGCAGGCATAGGCAGTCCTTATATTTTAGCGTTCTTTCAAAAACCGGGAGTTAACCACTCAGGTAGCGTTGCCGGTTTCCCGGCCAGCCACGACAGTCGGTGACACAAAGTATGCAAGGTAACAGAATTAATTGACCTGACAGCACTTGGCCGGCCCGGTCAGTTCTCTTGACTCTAATCCAGCCGGTCGCATCGACCAAGGCTTTTTGGCCGAAAACGAGCGAGGCGTAACCGCTAGAGAGTTACCGGAAACAATGCGCGGGCGGGATGTTGATGCAAATAAAGCTGCAAACGCGGGTGGTCCTGACGTCGCGACGATAGAGGTGGCTGGAGCCGTGGCAATGGGGAAGGGCTCGATCAAAGCCATCGCCGGCGCCGAATTTGACCACCTTAGCAGACGAAGTGGGCGTGGAGGCATCGACGATTGAACCCCCAAGGCCCGCGTCGGCGAACGCGTTCTGGGACCGTCTTCGCCGTCATCGGAAGCGGGCGGTCAGATGCGCAATCAGTCGGCCCGACGATCGCTCTCCGCGCGTGAGAGTGACCAGATAATGCAAAACGCGGAAGCCGACGTTGGGGGTTGAACCCGAGCGCGCTCGGGTTGAGGACCGCAACGTCTGGAAGCCGCCCGTTTGCCGGTCGTACTTCACTGGTGATACATTCTGTGTCGTTTGTGCGGCTTAATGGAAGGCTCGTTATTGAGAATGTACGTCTAATCGCACTTAAAAAAACGCCAGTAAGTTCGATGGAACCCAACCAGTGTGAATGAACTTATAGGAAGTGCGGGTGAACGGCAGCTTGCCAAAGCAAACGCCTAAGTATCTTCTTACGCAATTGCATTGCGGGGCGCATACGCGTGGGGTCTGCGGCGCATATTGTGTTATCAGAGACAGCGATAACGAAGGGGTTGCCTGGTGTTTCTGGGTATGCCGACCGATAGAAGAATAAAATGCTTTTAAACTTCAAAGTTACACGCTTATACTTGCGCATCCCCCGCTGCTCTTCCGGGTCCGCTTACAAACAAAAAATAAATTATCAGTCGGAGTAAATTTCCGGGGGCGTCATCATGCGGCCTGTAGTGGCTCGATCCCAAGTAAGTTTGGGCGCTGTTGTAGATGAAGAATTAGTAGCAAAGTTTGATAAAAACAGCGACAAATTCCACTTTATTTTGCCTTGCTCTCTGTATCGCTTACTGGCCGCAACGGCGGCAGTGGAGCATTTGCAAGAGCCTTTCGTTCTACTCACTGTATTTCAGGAAGTTCTGCGCCGATACACGGGCCAGAAAAGTGCCACGGTAACTTTCAGCGAAGACGGCGCGCTGCCCAGCGCCTCCGTGTTGGAAGGACGTGTCTCTCTGCGCGCGATGGTGGAACGACTGCAGTCGCACGCAGACGTTCCGAATGACAGTGACTCGCTAAATGTTGCACTCGACGGGCAGTTTTCATTCCAACGGGTTCACGTTGCTTCCGGCGGCACTCACCCCTCAGCGAATGCCGCTGGCATTTACTGCTCGTTGCAAAGTTCAGCGGAAGGTCTTACCGGTTGCATTCAGCTAGATAGAAAGATCTGGGATCCTGCTGTTATGCAGTTTTTTCTGACCAGCTATAAGAATGTTTTGTCAGCTGCACTTACCAGCCCCGACGCACTGCTCGAAGAGTTAGATATTCTTACCGCGGCCGATATAGAAGAGTTTGACGCCTGGAATGCCAACCGTCGTTATTATCCGCATGCTCGCGTGGACGAATTATTTGAACTGCGCGTACTGGAAAGGCCTGACGATACTGCGGTCACCTTTCTCGACAGAAGCGTGTCGTATCGTACCCTGTCCGACAAAGCGAAGCAGTTCGCGCTTCGTTTGCAGAACCTTGGGCTTCAGCCAGGAACGCTGGTTGGTATCTGCATGGATCGCTGCCTGGAGATGGTCGTGGCTCTGCTGGCGACGTTCAAAACCGGCGCGGCCTATCTCCCACTCGACCCCGCATTTCCCCAGAGCCGGATCGATTTTATGCAGCAGGACGCGCGTCCTCTTGTCGTCGTTACACAAACCCATCTCCGGCAAAAATTCTCGTTCCTGGCGGCGCACATACTTTGCGTGGATGAGGATGGGCCGGTTTCCAGCATCTGTTCCCGCGTGGAGGGTTTGCCGGCACGAGTTGCCACCCTGGACGACGTCGCCTACGTTCTTTACACCTCTGGCTCTACTGGCAAGCCGAAGGGCGTGCAAATTACACATCGCGCTTTGACCAACATGCTGACCGTCGTTGCAGAGGACGTAGGGCTTGAAAGCACTGATGTTCTTCTGGCGACCACGACAATATCATTCGATATCTCCACATTCGAGATCTTTGCTCCGCTGATTACGGGTGCGCATCTGGTCGTTGTTCCGCGCGAAGTGGCGGCGAATGGAGAGCCGTTGGCGCGCGCAATCCGTGAAAGTGGCGCGACGTTTCTCCAGGCCACACCAGCTGGATGGCAAGTTCTGTTGGAGGCAGGGTGGCAGGGGCAGGCCGGTTTGAAAATGCTCACGGTAGGGGAGCCCCTTTCGTGGATGCTCGCACAACGTTTGCTCGAGCGCGGCGCCAGCCTCTGGAATTTGTATGGCCCAACCGAAACGACTGTGTACGCCACCGGACGGCAAATCGATAAAGACACCACGAAGATTACCGTCGGGCCACCCCTTGCAAACTACACCACGTATGTTCTCGACCAGCACTGCCGGCGGCTTCCGATCGGTGCAATCGGAGAACTTTTCCTGGGCGGGATCGGGGTTGGAGCAGGGTACTTGAACCGGCCTGAGCTGACAGCGGAAAAATTCCTTCCGGACCCGTTCAGCGCGGCTCCGGCAGCGCGGCTTTATCGCACGGGCGATCTTGCCCGTATGCTGCCGAATGGTGAAATCGATCTGCTCGGTCGTGCCGATAACCAGATCAAATTACGCGGTTATCGCATCGAGTTGGAAGAAATAGAAGCGCTGCTGGATAGTCATCCAGGCATCAGCAAGTCCGTTGCGACCGTAGTCGATGCGGGTGACGGCGATCAAAGCCTTGTGGCCTATGTCGTGCCTCGCAATCAGAGCGGTGTGGAGGAGGCGGACTGGCGTGCATACGCTGCGCGCAGCTTGCCGCCCTACATGATTCCCGCCGCATTCGTGGTGATGGAATCATTCGCGTTGACGCCGAATGGAAAGGTGGATCGTAAGGCTCTTCCCGCTAATGCCAGGGTCCTTGATAGCGAACCCGGGAACGCAGAGCAAACCCTGGAGCAGGCGGTCCTCCGCTGCTGGCGAAGAGTGCTGGGCAGGCCTGCGCTCGACCTAGATCATAACTTTTTCGAAGCGGGCGGCCATTCCCTGCTGGTCATGCGCATGTTCGCTGAAATGAACAACACGCTGGGGTACAAGCTTCCGGTCAGTCTGCTCGTGGAGGCGCCCACGGTGCGGCAATTTGCCGGCCTCGCACGCCAGGCAAAGGACGCTCGGCCGAAGTACCTGGTGCTGATGCAGCCTGAAGGATTGCTGCCCCCCATTTATCTCGTCCATCATCTTCTGGGCGACGTCCTCATTTACCGGAGCCTGGCCCATCACTTTGCCCCGGATCGGCCGGTATACGGTATTCAGCCGCCCGTCGATCTGGTTCATCGTTCTCAGCCCTACAGCCTGCGCGCCCTCGCCTCCGAATACATGGAGGAAATCCTGAAGCAGCAAGCCGTCGGCCCCATCCATCTCGCCGGGTTCTCCAGTGGAAGCGTCCTGGCGTTTGAAATAGCCAGTCAACTCAGAGCTCGGGGCTTTGCCGTGGGGCTGCTCGCACTCATTGATGGGGACGTTCAGGCAACAGGTCCGCGCATACCGGCGGCGGTGAAGTATGCAAAGGTGGTGATCCGCAAACTCTGCAAGATTGCGTTCAAGTTGCGGGATGAGGTCGCGGTGGGTCCGAGACAATTTGTCGCCAAGCGTCTACGCCACCTCTGGTTGCAAGGACGCATCCGCGCACTGGAGAATTCATCTTCCCCAGGTGAGGTCACGATGGAGCAAGCGCTCTTGCTCGCGGAACGTGCCTATGAAGGGAAACCATACCCCGGACCCGCGTTACTGATTCGATTTCATGATGAAGCCTGGCAGTTCGGTCCTGATCCGCTTATGGGATGGTCCGGCCTGGTGAACGGTGGGATTGACGTCGTGGATCTTCCCGGAGGCCATATCACCGGCATGGGGCCATTCGGCGCTCCGGGGATGGTAGCCGTGCTGAACAGCTACATGGAGAAATCGGAGAGTCAGCGTCGCTGAAAAATGAGCACAAGCTGAGCGAACACAGGATTATCGCCCTTCTACCGGCAGCCGTCCCTTCGGAACTGCTTTTGTCCAGCCAATGGCAACCCGGGATTTCATCCTGAGCTAGCGGCAGCCGTCTCCAGGGGCTTGATGCGGGCTGCACTTGAAATAACGAGATTGGTAGGCACGAGGAGACTCGAACTCCTGACCTCTACCGTGTCAAGGTAGCGCTCTAACCAACTGAGCTACGCGCCTATTTCGTTACAAATTGCGCTCTAACCGACTGAGCTACGCGCCTGCGCTAAGCATCTCGCTATCATACCAAAAGCTCATGTACCATCAAGATTCTGGGCTGCCGCCACGAAGGTCGGAACACACCTTGCTGAAAGAATTACGCGCAGCGCCCAACCTGCTTACTTTCCTGCGGCTGTGTCTTATCCCCTTCCTCGTCATTGCCGTGCTTGAGTCGCACTACCAAACGGCGCTGATCCTTTTCGTTGTTGCCGGGCTCAGTGACGGCCTCGATGGCCTGGCCGCCCGGGTGTTGAAGCAGCAAACCCAAATCGGCCAGTACCTCGATCCCGTTACCGACAAGCTGCTGCTCAGCACCCTGTTCCTGGTGCTGATGCACCAGCAACTCGTGCCCCGGCGCGTGACCGTGCTGGTCTTCAGCCGCGATCTCGGCATCCTCATCGTTGCTTCGCTTCTCTACATCAGCCTCGGCATGCGCGATTTCCGGCCCAGCATCTGGGGCAAAGCAAGCACCTGCGCTCAAATCCTGGCCCTGCTCGCGGTGCTTATCTGCCAGATATTTGCCCCTGTGCCGCTGGTCATGCTTCGTACCGGCGCCCTCTACGCGACCGCGGCGCTGACCATCATCTCAGCCCTTCATTACGCCTGGCGGACGGCGCGTCGCCTCGCCGTCGCCGAAGCCCATTGAACCCCAAGGGCAAAAGTTTCAAAAAATCGCTTTCAATGACAAACTATTGCCAGCACCTGGCTGCCGGTTTAACTTTACTGAAACAGTTCATCACCCGGACCTGCATCACTCTCTATGAAGGCCCTTATGTCTGAAACGATCCAAGCACGAGTTCTTCGCGTCATCGCTACCACTCAGCGAATCCCCCTGGAGAAGGTCAAACCCGACAGCACCTTTGAAGAACTGGGCATCGATTCCATGGACAGCATCAATATCCTCTTTGATCTCGAGAGTGAGTTCGACATCGAAATCAAAGACGAAGATGCCAAGAAGATCCAAACCATTCGCGAAATGATCGACGGCGTCACCTACCTCGTCGATTCCAAACAAAACCCCCAGGCTGCCACGGAGTAGGCCCCGGCCCCGAATCCTGTTACGCTACACCGGAGAGATCCAGATGTGCGGTCCTCTTAAGGAAAGCCGTATGGAGCCCGCCAGCGCCACCCACCTCGACAGGAATTTGGGCAATTCCGCCGCTACCGGGATATTGCTGGAGTTTGTTACCCTCGATCCAGCAACAGTCCTTTCATGAAAATGGTGTAGATGCGAGTTGTCATAACAGGAATGGGCGTTATCAGCGCTCTGGGCCACGACCAGCAATCCTTCTGGCAGGCACTAGCCAATGGTCAATCGGGCATCGGGCCGATTCCAGAAAACGTGGGCCCCGTTCCCGAAATGGGCATGAGCCAGGTCCGTTTCAAGAACGGCGCGGCTGTACTCGATTACCAGGCGGAGACCCATTTTTCCCGCAAGACGGCCAGCTTTATGGACCGCTTCGCGCAATTTTCTGTGATTGCTGCCCGCGAAGCGGTAGCCTCCGCGGGCATTGAGTGGACCGAGGACCTGCGCGAGCGAGCGGCGATCATTACCGGTTCCTGCATGGGCGGCAGATTCACCGACGAAATCGGGTATTGGGAACTCTTCCATCACGGAAGAAATCGCGTCCACCCCCTGACCATCCCGCTGGGCATGAGCAATGCCGGCGCAAGTCATATTTCCATGGAATTCGGCGTGCACGGCCCCGCCTATACCTTCTCAACCGCCTGCTCCTCGTCCGCTCATGCCATCGGCAATGCACTGTGGATGGTGCGATCCGGGGCTGCTCCTCTGGCTATTGCCGGTGGCAGTGAAGCGCCGCTTTTTCTCGGAGGATTGAAAGCGTGGGAGGCGATGCGGGTGGTCAGTCCTGATACCTGCAGACCCTTTTCCGCGAACCGCACCGGCATGGTTCTTGGCGAAGGCGCCGCCATGTTGGTGTTGGAGCCACTGGAACTCGCCTTGGCGCGGGGAGCGAAACCGCTGGCTGAGATTGTGGGTTTTGGTATGTCGGCGGATGCGTGTCACGTCACTCAGCCTTCCGCTGAGGGCGCGGCCCGGGCCATGCGTTCCGCTCTACGCGACGGTGGGCTGACTCCCGAGCAGGTGGGCTATATCAACGCCCACGGCACCGCGACCGAGGCCAACGACCGGATGGAGGCTGCGGCTATTCATGCGGTTTTCGGGAACCGTGCGACGGCGCTTCCGGTCAGCTCGACTAAGTCGATGCATGGCCACACGCTGGGTGCGGCGGGAGCCATTGAAGCGGTAGCAACGGTGCTCGCGCTGCGCAACGGTGTGCTGCCCCCGACTGCAAACTTCACCCAGGCGGATCCGGAGTGTCCGCTGGATGTGATCCCTAATCACGCTCGGGTCGCCCAGGTCGAGGTGGCGTTATCGCAATCCTTTGCCTTCGGCGGGTTGAACGCTGTGCTGGCTTTCCGCGCCTGGTCTTGAAGGCATCCACTACCAATAAAAGACCGGGTGCCCATGCATTGCGAACGATGGGCACCCGATCATTTGTTGGTGGAACCAATTAAAGACGTTAGTTGCGGGCCATTTTTTCAAACACATCCAAAGCATATTCGAGATCGGTCTGCGTATGCGCGGCTGTCACGCAGAGCCGCAGCCTTGCAGAATCCTGCGGGACGGCTGGGAACAGCACCGGCGTCGCCAGAATGCCGTGGTCGCGGAGGCGCCGGGCAAACAGACCGGTGGTCGTCTCATCGTTGAGAATGACGGGAATGACGGCAGTCTCGGAAAGCCCGGTGTCATAACCCAGCGAGCAAAGCCCGCTACGCAAAAAGTCTGCGTTCTGCTTGATCTTCGCCACCCGCTCCGGCTCGCTGTGCAGAATGGCCAGACCCTCACGAATCGCAGCTACCGCCGCTGGACTCAAGGCCGCCGAAAAAATAAAAGGCGACGCTCCATGTTGCAGATAAATCGCGAGTTCCTGCGAAACCGCCGCAAAACCGCCGGTCGAGGGAATGGACTTCGCCAGCGATCCGGTCCAAATATCGACCTCCTCGGTCGCAATGCCAAAATGCTCATCGGTGCCTCGGCCGCAAGCGCCCAGCACGCCGGAGGCATGTGACTCATCAACCAACAGGAAGAAGCCGAATTCCTTCTTAACCTCGAGAATCTCAGGCAGATGGCAAACATCCCCGTCCATCGAAAAAACGCCGTCGGAGATGACCAAAGTACGATTGGCGGGCGATCCGTTCTGCAGCTCCTGACGCAAAGACGACGCATCGTTGTGACGGAACCGCTGCAACTGCACACCGGCAAACCGGCAAGCGTCGGTCAGGCTGCGATGGCAAAGCGAATCCATGATCACGCGATCGGCCGGCCCCAGCAGTGCACCCAGCACGGCGACATTCGCCATATATCCGGAACTGAACGTGATCGCCGCTTCGGTGCCCTTGTACGCAGCAATGTCTTGTTCCATAAGGATGTGCTGATCCGTGGTTCCGGTAAGCAGGCGTGCGCCGCCGGTTCCGGTGCCATACTTTCGGATGGCTTCGATGGCCGCAGCGTCGATCCGGGGGTCGCCAATCAGTCCCAGGTAGTCATAGGACGACAGCATGAGCATGGAGTGGCCGTCCGCCCGTACCTGGGGGCCGGTTCTGCCTTCGAGCGGAATCTGAAATGGATACGCGTCATGCTCACAGGCAAAAGCTGTGGTTTCGAAGAGCCGCCGGGCGCGCGCGTCGATGAGGTCATTTTTCCGGAAATTCCAGCGCTTTTCTGCGGCAAAATAACCGTTGAAAGACTTGCCGGAAGAAGAAGGAAACCCTGCTGTTCCGTTATGAACTGGTGATTTCGTTTCTGTGGGAGTATCCATTTATTTTACTGACTATAGTGCAGGAATGGTGCGTTGGGAAGTCTGGAGTTGCTGTCCCGGCACGGTTTAAGGCATTTCTTCGATCACGGAATCCGGGCGGGGGAACGGCAAACCCGCAAAAATGCTCTAATTGTGAAAGGATTTAGCGGCTCCAGGGCAGATTATCGCGCTACAGGAATTCGCCCTCAGTGCATCCAAGCACCAGGTAATTTCTTCATGCCTTCGATTGACGCGCACAACTCGGCCAGTTCTGTGTTGCCTTCGGCGATGAGGGACAAGTTCGGGCGTGCCATTACCGATCTTCGCGTTTCCATTACCGATCGCTGCAACTACAAATGTGTCTACTGCCGCACCGGTTCTGAAGGTGCCCAGTTCGCCGAGTTGGCAATGGACGACTATCTGCGGATGATTCGGGTCTTTGTCAGTCTGGGTATCGAAAAAGTGCGCCTCACCGGCGGAGAACCGCTGCTGCGCAAGGGGATCGTCGGTCTGGTTGAGCAACTATCTGCGTTGCGCACCGGCGACGGCAAGCGCCTGGATCTGGCCGTAACAACCAATGGACACCTGCTGGCCGAGATGGCAGCTCCCCTTGCACACGCTGGCCTCAACCGGATCACGGTCAGCATGGACGCCGTCGATTCGGCGATCTTTGCTCGCGTTACCCGGATCCCCGGCAGTTTCGAGAAGGTGCTGGCCGGGGTTCGCGCCGCCCAGAAAGCCGGGCTCAGTCCCGTCAAAGTGAACTGCGTCCTTCTCCGCGGGTTTAACGACGACCAAGTCGTGCCTTTCGCTCGTTTTTCTCGCGACGAGGGCGTCATCGTTCGCTTTATCGAGTTCATGCCCCTGGAAGAAGATCGTCTGTGGACCCCTGAAGTAGTGGTTCCGCTGCCCGAGGTTGTCAGCAAGCTCAACAGCTTGCGCCCACTGGTTCCACTGGCCGCCAACACCCCCGGTGAAACCGCCCGCCGCTACACCTTCGATGACGGAGTCGGAGAGATTGGCATCATCGCGCCCGTATCCCAGGCTTTTTGCGGCGCCTGCAGCCGCATCCGTCTCACTTCAGACGGCAAGATCCGCACCTGCCTCTTCTCCCATTTTGACCACGACCTCTACGGCGTGCTGGCGCGGGGCGGCTCTGACGAAGATCTGGCAGCCTTCATCCAAAAGACAGTCGAAACCAAAGAGGCCCGCCACCATATTGGCGAGCCCGGTTTCCTGAAACCTTCGCGTAGCATGGTCCATATCGGAGGCTAGAAGCAGGTTCGCTTCAGCTCTGTCTTGAAATGGTCGATGGTTCCTTTCCAGAGCGTTCTCCCCTGCCGAAAGATCTTAGGGTCTTTCACGATGTCGCGCGTGCGCTGACCTCGTCCCTTGATCTGGACTCGATTCTGGGCGCCATCATGCAGCAGATGGAGCAGTTCTTCGAGCCCGAAGCGTGGTCACTCCTGATCGTCGACGAGCAGCAGCGGAACCTTTACTACGCAGTCGCGGCGGGCAAGTCATCGGGTGACCGCAACCTGCGGGTGGGTATGGGCGAGGGAATCGCCGGCTGGGTTGCGCAGCATGGCGAGCCGGTGATCGTGTCTGAACCGGGTAAGGATCCACGTTTCATCTCGCCCGCGCCGGTGCGCTCTGCCATCTGCATACCGTTGCGCTGTCGCGAGCTCACCCTGGGGGTGATCGAGCTCCTCAACTACCGGGCGTCGACGCTGACCGACGAAACCATGGCCTTTCTCCAGGTGCTATGTGACTACGCGGCAATCGCCATTCAGAACGTGCGCGCCGTGGAACGCATTCAGGAACTCACCATCACCGATGACTGCACCGGCTTGTTTAATTCCCGCCACTTGTTTTCGGTCACCGAGAGTGAGCTGGAGCGGTCTCGCCGTTTCAATCTGCCTTTCAGCCTTATATTTATTGACCTCGATCACTTCAAGCGTGTCAACGACCTGCATGGCCACCTCACCGGCAGCCGGCTGTTAGCCGAGATTGCCCGCACCATCAAGCACAATGTGCGGGGCATTGATTCAGCCTTTCGCTACGGTGGAGACGAGTTCATCGTTCTGCTGCCGCAGACGGGCAAAGATGCGGCGCTCGATGTCACCCAGCGGCTCTTGCACGCCCTGCGCGAAACCCGCTATCTGCTGGCCGAGGGTCTGGAACTGCGCATGCTGGCCAGCTTCGGAATTGCGACCTATCCGGAAGACGGCAATACCATCCAGGAGATCATCGGCGCGGCCGACGAAATGATGTACCTGGTGAAAAACTCCTCGCGCGGCAACATCGCCGTAGCCCAGCGTGGTTTCATTCAGACCTGACCATGCAGTAGCATAGGTCGTTGTCCGTACCAGAGCTCTGAGAAATCACCTGAGGTAGACGATGGAGCAGCACAATAGACGTCTTCGTATGGGAATGGTAGGCGGGGGCGCGGGCTCCTTTATTGGGCCGGTCCACCGCATGGCAGCTGAGTTGGATGGCAATATCGAGCTGGCGGCGGGCGCCTTTAGCCAGGATGCAGCGAAATCCAAACAAGCCGGCGTGACCTACGGCATCAGCCCCGATCGCGCGTACACAAACTTCAAAGAGATGATGGAGCAGGAGAGCAAACGAAACGACGCCATCGATTTCGTCTGCATTGTTACCCCTAACCACCTGCATCTGCCCATTGCGGTGGCAGCTCTCGAGCACGGTTTCCACGTAATGAGCGACAAGCCGGCCACCGCAACGCTGGCCGAGGCGCAGACCATGGAGGCGGTTGTCCAGCGCACCGGCCTGCTCTACGGCTTGACGTTCACCTATACCGGCTACCCCCTGGTGCGCGAGGCTCGTCAGATGGCGCGCAGCGGCGCACTGGGGAACATCCGCAAGGCCGTCGTGCAGTACTCGCAGGGCTGGCTGAGTACCGGGCTTGAAACGACTGGCCACAAACAGGCGGCCTGGCGCGCCGATCCCGCCCAATCTGGATTGGGCGGAGCCATCGGCGATATCGGGGTACATGCTTTCAATCTGCTGGAGTACGTGAGCGGACGCCGCGTCGCGCAGATCTGCGCTGACCTTTCCTCGGTGCTCCCTGGCCGTACCCTTGACGATGACTGCAACGTGCTGCTCAAGCTGGACAACGGCTCGCCGGGCGTGTTGTTTGTTTCGCAGATCGCGGCCGGCGATCGCAACGATCTGCAGCTGCATCTCTACGGCGAAAAGGGGGGCCTGCACTGGTGGCAGGAAAACCCCAATCATCTGGATGTGAACTGGACAGGGCAACCGAGCCAAACCCTGCACGCGGCCGGTGATTATCTGTCGCCCTCGACGCGCGCCGACTTTCGTTTGCCGATGGGGCATCCTGAAGGTCTGGTGGAAGCCTTTGCCAACATCTATCGCGATTTTGCCACTGCCATCCGTGCCCGCTTTACCGATCCCGCCGCCAAACTGAGCGACCTGGTTCCCGGCATTTACGAAGGCGTACGCAGCATGGCCTTTGTCGAGCGTGCCGTCACCAGCAGCCGGGCCCGCGAGGGCTGGGTGGCCTTACCCTAATTCAGGAGCGCCAACAATGAAAACCGTGAAAGGGCCGGCTATCTTTCTGGCCCAGTTTGCTGCCGATCAAAAACCCTTCAACACCCTGGAAGACATTGCCAGGTGGGCTGCGGGCCTGGGCTTCAAGGGCATCCAGATACCGAGTTGGGACAAGCGCCTCTTCGACCTGAAGCTAGCCTCTGAAAGCCAGAACTATTGCGATCAGCTACTGGGCATGCTCCATGGTCTGGGCTTGCAGTTGACCGAGCTTTCCACTCACCTGCAGGGGCAACTGGTAGCCGTCCATCCCGCTTACGATTTAATGTTCGATGGCTTCGCGCCGCCGGAGATGGCAGGTAAGCCCAAAGCTCGGCAGGAATGGGCTGTGCAGCAAGTGATCATGGGAGCCAAAGCCAGCCGTAATCTGAAGCTCGCTGCGCACGCTACGTTTTCGGGAGCGCTTGCCTGGCCGTATATCTACCCCTGGCCTCAGCGGCCGGCAGGGTTAATCGACGAAGCCTTCGCGGAATTGGCCCGCCGCTGGAAACCGATTCTCGATGTGTTTGAAGAGCAGGGAGTGGACCTGTGCTTTGAAATCCACCCTGGAGAAGACCTGCACGACGGCGTGACCTTTGAGCGTTTCCTGGCGGCCGTCGGCGGGCACAAGCGGGCCAACATTTTGTACGACCCCAGCCACTTCGTGCTGCAACAGCTGGATTACCTTGCCTTTCTCGACATCTACCATGAACGCATTCGCGCCTTCCATGTGAAGGACGCGGAGTTTAATCCCACCGGCCGGTCAGGTGTCTATGGCGGATATCAGGACTGGATTGACCGCCCGGGACGTTTTCGCTCGCTGGGCGACGGGCAGGTGGACTTTGGCGGCATCTTCAGCAAGCTGGCGCAATATGACTTCCCCGGCTGGGCGGTGATGGAATGGGAATGTGCTCTGAAGCATCCGGAGGATGGGGCTCGTGAGGGTGCGCCGTTCATCCGCGACCACATTATTCGCGTGACCGAACATGCCTTCGATGACTTCGCGGGCGCCGAGACGGATCAGGCGACGAATCGACGGCTGCTAGGCCTTTAGATCGGAGTCGTGCTCTTATGCCCTTCAAGGCGCGCAAAGCACCCCAGCCGCTCGACGAGGGTGCGCTCTACCAGTACGCCGTCCGCGCGCTCGCCCGGCAAATGCGCACCGTGGCTGAGCTCAAACGTCTCATGAGCCGCCGGGTTGAGCCCGGAGAAGAGGGCGAGAGCAAGATGGCGGCGGTGGTTGCGCGTCTGGTCGATCAGCACTATCTCGATGACCATGCGTTCGCTTCCAACTACACCCGCCTGCGTCAGGAAAACCAGAGTTTCGGCAAGCGCCGTGTGCAACAGGAGCTGACCCGCAAGGGTGTGCATGCCGAGCTGGTCGCCAGCACGCTGGAGACGGCTTACGCCCAGGTCACGGACGAAGAGCTGGCTCGCCGCTATATCGCCCGCAAGCATATTGCCAGGCCTGACGACGACAAGCAGACGGTTCGTCTGATTCGCCGGTTAGTGGGCGCAGGCTTCTCCTTCGCTGTGATCTCAAAGTTACTGAAGAGCTGGAAGCTGGATGTGGCGCTGCCCGAGGATGAGCCGGCTGATTAGGCCCCGGCATTTTCTAGCGGTGGACTGGTCCGGAAACGCCACTCAGGCGGGCCAGCGCCGCCACATCTTCGTTGCCTCCTGGCACGAAGGTATGGTCACGCTTGAGAACGGCTACACCCGTGACGAAGTTTGCGACCTTGTACTTGCAGCGGCTGAGAAGGCCCCTGAACTGGTCGTGGGCCTGGACTTCGCCTTTTCCTTTCCCGCGTGGTGGCTGCTCGAACAAGGCTGCCAAAATGCAGTCGCTCTGTGGCAACTCGCTGCGAATGAAGGCGAGCGCTGGCTTCATGAGAGCCGCGAACCCTTCTGGGGAAGGCTTGGCCAGCCGAGGCCAGATGGGCATCGCGCGCCGGGGTGGCGAGGCTTTCGGCGAACGGATCGCACGTTGCAAGTGATCGACTGCGCCATCCAACCAAAATCACCGTTCCAGATAGGGGGCGCCGGCGCGGTGGGCACAGGCTCTATTCGCGGCATGCCGACTCTCGCGCGGCTGCACCAGGCGGGCCTCCATATTTGGCCCTTTCAGCAAGCAAAGTTGCCGTTGGTGCTCGAGATCTATCCCCGTTTGTTCACCGGCGCTGTGGTCAAGAGCAGCGGCCAAGCGCGCGCCGCCTACTTACAGCAGGCACGTTTCGCAACTCTACCTGCCGGGATTCGAGCCAAGGCGACCGCATCGGAAGACGCCTTCGATGCACTTT
Source organism: uncultured Acidobacteriaceae bacterium (assembly GCA_963834445.1). Taxonomy (GTDB): domain Bacteria; phylum Acidobacteriota; class Terriglobia; order Terriglobales; family Acidobacteriaceae; genus PALSA-350. The sequence goes on along the minus strand of CAWIBU010000003.1, from coordinate 712,035 downwards.
GCTCCGTCCTGGGCATGGTGGAGCACGCGGAGCATCTAAACAGTCTGGGCCCAACTGCCAATCCTCTGGAGGGAGCGATCTGGAACCCCCTTGCAGGACTGCCAACTGTGGAGCAGCAGCTTTCGTGACAAAGCCAATCCATCCCGAAGCGAAAAACTGCGTGATCTGCGGACGCACCATCGCGTGGAGAAAAAAATGGGAACGAGATTGGGAGAGCATCTGCTACTGCAGTGATAAATGCCGCGCCGGCCGCCCGGGCGATCTTGATCGCGCCCTCGAAACCACGATTACTGATCTCCTGGCGCGTCGTGGCCAAGGCAAAACGATTTGCCCTTCTGAAGCGGCCCGCCTCGTTGATCCTGTGGGGTGGGAAGATCTAATGCCTCGCGCCCGAGCCGCTGCCCGCCGTCTCGCGGCCCAGGGGGCGATCGTCTTTACGCAGCAAGGCAAGGTTGTCGATCCATCGCGAACGAAAGGGCCGATTCGTCTCCGTCGCGCCTGATTCAGTGTTTCGCTGTGGCCCAGGATTCGTTAGAGTGGTCACACTCTCATGCTGAAAATCACAATCGCAGCCGCCGCCTGCCTGTTGTCCGTTCTTTCTGCGTCCGCACAAACGGCCGACCTGATTCTTGTCCATGGCAATATCATCACCGTGGATGCGAAAGATTCCATCGCCCAGGCAGTCGCCATCCGGCAGGGGAAAATCGTAGCAGTGGGCTCCGACGAAACCATCCGCCGGCTCGCCGGCAACACTACGCGCGTCATCGACCTGCATGGAAAAACCGCGACCCCGGGTTTGATCGACACCCACGCTCACCTCGCCATGGGCGGCGTCGACGAGCTCTACTCCGTAAGCCTCAGCGATGCCGCGACCATTGCCGAAGTGGTCCGCAGAGTGCAGGCGGCTGCCGCGAACATGAAGCCCGGCGAGTGGCTCACCGGCGCTGGGTGGGATGAAGGCAAGTTGGCCGACCACCGATATATCATGGCCTCCGACCTGGATAGGGCCGCACCCCACAATCCCGTCTGGCTTATTCACACCACGGGACACTATGGCGCCGCCAACCACGCAGCGCTGCGACTGGCGCACATTACCGCCAAGAGCAAAGACCCCGCGGCCGGCACCATTGATCGTGACCCACAAGGAGAACCCACGGGTGTGTTGAAGGAATCCGCCATGGATGCCGTGGTGCAGCTCATTCCTCCACCGGCGCCGGTGCAGATACAAAAGGGAATTCTCAGAATGGTCGATACCCTTCACCGCGAGGGCATGACTGCGGTCAAAGATCCTGATATCGGCCAGCCGACCTGGGATGCGTATCGTCACTTGTTGGAAGAGAAGAAGCTGTCCATCCACGTCTGTGTGCTCTGGCATGGCGGCACCACGCTTGCATCCGCGCGGGCTGCGCTGGCTCGCATCGAAGCGGTACCCCGCGTGCCGGCTTCGCTGGGCGATGGCAATCTCCTCTCCTGCGGAGCCAAGCTATACATGGATGGAAGTGGAGGCGCCCGGACTGCATGGCTCTATCAGCCCTGGAACAAGAACTCCACCGGTATCGACCCGGGCAACCATGGCTATCCATTAACCAATCCCGAAGTCTACCGCCAGCAGGTGCACCTCTTCGTACAGGCCGGGGTGCCTGTGGGCACGCACGCCATTGGCGATCATGCCATCGACTGGGTTGTGGATACCTATGCCGCGGCACTCAAAGAAAAACCGGCGTCAGGTCTGCGCCTCAGCATCATCCACGCCAATATTCCTACCGATCACGCCATCGTTACCATGGCTGCGCTCGAAAAGAAATATGACGCGGGCTATCCCGAAGTGGAGCCAGGCTTCACCTGGTGGATCGGCGATACCTATGCCGGCAACTTCGGCCCCGAGCGCTCTCTTCGCCTGAACCCTCTCCATACCTTTCAGTCCCGCGGAGTTGTCTGGACCGGCGGATCCGATTACTCGGTAACGCCATTGGCGGCGCGCTTCGGCATCTGGGCATCGGTCGAACGCGAAACGGAGAAGGGTCTCTACGGCAAACATCCCTTCGGGATGGCGGAGGCGGTCGACGTACATGCCGCGCTTCGTTCGTACACCGCATGGGCAGCGCGGCAGTTGTTTCTGGAAACGAAGGTGGGCTCGATCGAACCCGGCAAAGACGCCGATATCGCGGTGTGGGATAAGGATCTCTACACCATCCCCGCCGAGCAGTTGCGCACCTTGCGGTGCGAAATGACCCTCTACCACGGCGAAGTCGTTTACCGGGCCAACAACACGCCTGTCACGGTCACAGGCCAGTAAAAACCAGCTAGACTCAAAAGATGCAGTTTCGCTCTGGTTCGGAAATACGGGAAACCTTCCTGCGTTTTTTTGCCTCGAAGGGGCACCGCCGTGTGCACTCCTCCTCGCTTGTCCCGGCGAACGACCCCACATTGCTTTTTACGAATGCGGGCATGAATCAATTCAAAGACGTGTTTCTGGGTGTGGAACATCGTGACTACAACCGCGCGACCACCTCACAAAAATGTGTCCGCGCCGGCGGCAAGCATAACGATCTCGAAAATGTGGGCTTCACTCGCCGTCACCACACTTTCTTCGAGATGCTGGGCAACTTCAGCTTTGGCGATTACTTCAAGCGCGACGCGATCGCGCTCGCCTGGGAATTAGTTACCTCGCCGGAATGGCTCGCCATTCCCAAAGACAAGCTTTACGTCACCATCTTCAAGGGAGAGCAGGGTATTCCGCGCGACGAAGAAGCGTTTGAGCTTTGGCGCGGCCAGGGGGTTCCCGCCGAGCGCATTCATGAACTGGGCATGAAAGATAACTTCTGGGCCATGGGCGACACCGGCCCCTGTGGGCCCTGCTCAGAAATTTTCTATGACATGGGTCTCGCCGCCTCCGAGACCGGAGAAGATAAGCCTTTCGGCCAGGATGACGCGCGCTACGTAGAGATCTGGAACCTGGTCTTCATGCAGTTCGATCGCGATCAACAAGGGGAGCTTCACCTGTTACCCCGGCCTTCGATCGACACCGGTGCTGGACTCGAGCGCCTGGCCGCCGTGCTGCAGGGAAAGATCTCCAATTTTGAAACCGATCTGTTTACCCCGCTGATCGCCCGCGCCAGCGAACTGACGCACACTCGCTATCAGGATGGCAGCGCCCCCACGGATGCCTCGCTGCGCATCATTGCCGATCATGCGCGTGCCTCGACCTTTCTCATTTCCGACGGAGTGCTCCCCGCCAACGAAGGCCGCGGGTATGTGCTGCGCAAGATTCTGCGTCGCGGCATCCGCCACGGACGGCAACTTGGGCAGGAAGACGCGTTCATGTATCGCATGGTCGAGGCGGTGCGCGATGAGATGCTGGTTGCCTACCCGGAGCTGGTCGAAAGTGCCCCCCGCGTTGCCAAGGTCATCCGCGCCGAAGAAGAGCGCTTCGGCAGGACGCTTGCGTTGGGGTCAAAGCAGCTCGATGCCGCGATCGAGCGGGTTCGCAAAGAGGCGCAGGGCAGCAGCCCGATGTTGCCCGGAGCAACGGCCTTCCACCTTTACGAGACCTACGGTCTTCCGCTGGACTTCATCATCGACGCGGCGCGCGATCAAGGCATCGACTTTGACCTCACCGGCTTTGAAGTCGCTCGCAATGAAGAGCAGGTGCGGGCGCGTGCTTCCTGGAAGGGTGGATCGAAGGCCAGCGCCAGCCCGGCTTTCCGCTCGCTGCCGAAGACGGTGTTCGAAGGCTATCGCTCGCTCACCTCGCAGCATTGTGAAGTGCTCGCCATCGTGAAGGATGGAGTGGGCGTGCCCCAGGCGAATGCCGGGGATAGTGTAGAGATTGTGCTTGATCACACTTCGTTCTATGCCGACTCGGGCGGCCAGGTAGGGGATGTAGGTTGGTTCTATTCCGACGACCATAACGTCGTTGTCGGCGATGTGCTGGGGTGCGTGCAGCCGGTGCAGGGCGTGCGCGCCCACAAGGTATTTCTGCGCCAGCCCCTCGCGCTGGGCAGTTATGTCGATACTGTGGTGGATACAGAAGTTCGTTGGGCCACGCGCCGCAATCATACCGGCACCCATTTGCTGCATGCGGCGCTGCGCGAGGTGCTGGGCAAGCACGTCAAGCAGGCCGGCTCGCGGGTCGATCCTGAACATCTGCGCTTCGATTTTTCTCACTTCACCGGCGTGGCCGATGAAGAACTTGCCGACATCGAAGAGATGATTAACCGCCAGGTGCTCGCCAATCACAAAGTGGAGACGTTCGAAGATGTGCCCATCGACGTAGCCGTCAACGAGTACCACGCGATGGCGCTGTTCGGTGAGAAGTATGGCGAGAAGGTAAGAGTTGTAAAGATCGGTGATTTCTCAACCGAACTCTGTGGTGGCATCCACACCGGCTCGAGCGGGGAAATCGGGGTCGTCAAGCTGCTCAGTGAAGGGGGCGTATCCTCCGGCGTTCGCCGGGTGGAGGCGGTTACGGGTCTCGGTGCTCTGGGTGAATTTCGTCGCGGGCAGCAGGTGGCGCAACTGGCTGGGCAGTTTGCCGGCCCTGCTGGAGACCACATGTCGCCGGCCGATGCACTGCGCAGCAAGCTCTCCTCCCAGGAGGAGGAGATCAAGAAGCTACGCCGTGAGCTTGATCAGGTACGTATGAAGTCGGCTGCGACGTCGGTCTCTGCGTCTGCCAGCCAGGCCGTGGATGTGGATGGAATCCAGGTTCTTGCCCAGCGCGTTGATTCACTGGACCGCGTCCAATTGAGGACGCTGGTCGATAACATGCGCAACAAGCTCGGCTCCGGTGTGGTGATTTTGGGTTCCGCGCAAGAGGACGGTAAAGTCGCCCTCATCGCTGGGGTCACCAAGGATCTCACCGGCCGCCTTTCTGCCGGCAAGATCATCGGACCCTTGGCACAGAAAGTCGGAGGCTCGGGTGGCGGGCGCCCGGACATGGCAGAAGCCGGCGGCAAAGATGCCTCCGCCCTCAACGCCGCCTTAGCCGGCGCCCCGGAGATTGTCCGCGGTTTACTGGGCTAATCGTTGACCGTCTCATCGCCCACACTTGGATGCACCCGTCCAGCGGGGGGAAAGGTTGTCGGGCGATCCTGCGTTGCCGCTCGCAACTTGCCCACCTATAATCGGGTTAGCTTTGGCGTGGAGAAGGTTTTTCCTCCGCTTAGGCAACTATGGCCCTTGCCGCGCGTTTGCTCCGTGCGTTTTGCTCTCGAAGCCGCGTGATGCTGGCTAGGCGGAGGCGCGTCGGTTGTGCCGCGGTCCTTCTCTGTGCCGTTTCTGCACAGGGCCAAACCCAGCGAAGGCCAACGTACGAGCGCGCCGAGCACTTGCGCGAGGCGCTGGCAGCTATTCCTGCACAGACGCGCACCCGCGCAGACTACAACCGCGTGCTGAATGCGTTTCGCGTCATCTACCACACCGACCCCGCGTCGCCCAAGGCCGACGCTAGCGTGCTCGCTGTCGCCGGTCTCCTGGCCGACGAAGGCCGCGTCTTAGTGGATGAATCCCTGCTGCGCACCGCCGTCGCCCAATACGAATACCTGCGCACGAAATATCCAGCCAGCCCCTACCGCTTCACCGCTCTTCTCTCAGAAGGCGAAATCTATCGTCACGATCTGGGCGATCGTGATCGTGCGAAAGAGCGGTTCCAGCAGTTTCTCAGCAGCTATCCTGAAAATCCTCTGGCAGAACAGGCACGAATCCAGCTCAATGACATTCTGGCCGAAGAAACGAATCATTCTCCGGTAAACCGATCCAAAACCAATGCCGTACAGGCGGCGGCTGTTGCGTCGCATGCCCCAGCGATGACGCCGCCGCCTATCGTCCCGCAGCAGGTCCAGACGCCATCGTATCCAACTCCGGCGATGACTCCTCCGCCCATCGAGCCAACGTCTCTGGCGCAGGCGGCTTCCCTACCAGAAACCAACGGTAAGATCGCGCTGGTGAGTGGCATTCGCCACTGGTCCACCCCCGTCTACACCCGTATTGCTATCGATCTGCAAAGCCAGGTGGCTTACCAGGCGGCCCGGGTACCGGGGCCTGACCGCATCTATTTTGATCTGTACGGCGCTCGCCTCGAACCGGCGTTGAACGGCAAATCGGTCGAGGTCGTCGATGACGGCTTTCTCAAGCGAATCCGGGCCGCACAATTCTCCAACAACGTAACTCGCATTGTGCTCGACGTAAGTTCGGTCGCCGACTACTCCGCCTTCCTGCTTCCCAATCCATGGCGCCTGATCATCGACATCCACGGCCTTAAGCCGGGCGCGAGTCCAACCACGAATCTCGCCGTCGTGGCTCCAGCATCGCCGGCTCCTGCCCCGCCTCCAACCCAACAGGCAACCCACGCGGCGCCGCACGAGATCGCAACCCTCAGTCAACAACCAGGTCGCATTCAGGCCACAGATCATCCCACCACGCGCCCCATTGCGGCCTCCGTTGCGGGCACCGTGCCTGCGCCCCAGGCAGACGACGGTTCCCTCGCTTCCCCTACGCCGCCGCTGGTCAGTAGCCGCAGCAAAAAGAAACCGAGCCCCATACGCCCGGCCGCCGACAGTGAAGCAGCCCTGGTGCTGCCCACCCACGAGGCCGAGCCGACGGCTGCGGGAGAGCGCTCCCTGGTGCGCATACTGGGCCTCAAGATCGGTCGCATTGTGATCGATGCCGGCCACGGTGGACATGATTCCGGCACCACCGGGCCCGGGGGCATTGAAGAAAAGCAAGTGGTTCTCGATGTCGCCCTGCGTCTCGGGAAATTGCTGAAACAGCGCCTGGGCGCAGACGTAATCTTTACCCGCGATAATGACACCTTCATTCCGCTGGAAACGCGTACCGCGATCGCCAACAAGGCGCAGGCCGATCTCTTTCTTTCCATTCATGCCAACTCCAGCCCGGATCCCTCCGCGCGCGGCGTAGAGACGTATTACCTCAACTTCACCACCTCGCCCGATGCGCTGGAAGTGGCCGCGCGCGAAAACGCGGTCTCCAACGAATCCATTCACGAGCTCTCAGACCTGGTTAAGAAAATCACGCTGAAAGACAAAATCGACGAGTCACGCGAGTTTGCAGCCGATGTGCAGAAGTCGCTCTACAACGACCTGGAAGACGGCAACCCCGGACTGCGCGATCGCGGCGTCAAGAAGGCGCCGTTCGTCGTGCTGATCGGCGCCAACATGCCCTCGATCCTGGCGGAAATTTCCTTCCTCACCAATACCGCCGACGCGCGCGAGTTGCAACAACCCGCCTACCGCCAGCGCATCGCCGAGTCGCTCTATCGTGGGGTGGCCGCCTACATCGGCGGCCTGAGCGGCGTGCGCCTGGCGCAAACGAACTCCTTAGCCAGGTGAAACGGAGACCAGGCCCATTCGACACCTATGTCACCAATGCACTAGTCTCTCAACAGGTGGGTATGCCTCGCGACCTGCGTAGTTCGTTGCCTCTTTCCGTCTTTCGTCCAGCCTTGCTTCTCCTGGTGTGTGTGCCGGTGCTGGCCGCTCCGATCGATACCGCTTCTTCGTTGTTACCCACAGATTTTGCGGGCTGGAGCCAAGCCGCGCCCGCACAGACCAGTGCCGTGCCCGAGGCTGCAGATGACGCCAACGCCGGGGTGCTCAAGGAATATGGCTTTCAGCAATTCGCCACAGCGCATTACGCAAATGGCGATAACAAACTAAGCATTCGTGCTATCCGTTTCCAGGACGCGAGCGGCGCTTATGGCGCGTTCACGTTTTACCGCCGCCCCGGTAGCCTCGCGGAACAGATCGGGCGCACCGCTGCCTGGGATGGCAGTCACGTTTTATTCTGGACCGGCTCCACGCTGCTTGAAGGCACCTTCGATCATGTAAGCCCTATGTCTGCCTCAGAGCTACGCGAGCTGGCCAAAGACCTGCCTCAGCCTGCAGGTTCCGCCAACGTCGCTCCTCCTTTGCCCGGCTATCTTCCCCGTCAGGATCTGGCCACGGGACTGACCCACTACTCGCTTGGGCCCCAGGCTTACGCGCGTGAAGGTGGCGTACTGCCTGCGGCGCTGGTGGACTTCGGCGCCAGCAGTGCCGAGGCGGTCACGGCCAACTACACGACGCGGGATGGCGATGGCCAACTGACGCTGCTGATGTATCCCACGCCACAACTGGCGGCAGCGCGCTTGCGCGAGATCGACAATTTTCTTAAAGCAGGTAATGCGCACTCTACCTGGCCGCAAGCCTTGGCGGAGAGCCGACCTGGCTCCGTGCTCACGCGACGCAGCGGCCCGATCGTCGCTGTCGTGAGCGGATCGCTTCCCGATGGGACGGCACATAAGCTCTTGAACCAGGTGAACTACCAGGCCGATGTTGTGTGGAACAATCCCAACGGTTACATCAGCGACGGGTCCAAGGTTGCGCGTCTGTTGATCGGCATCATCACCCTGGCCGGCATACTCTGCGGCGCTGCACTCTTGCTCGGACTGTTTCTCGGTGGCGGCCGCGCTCTTTATCGCGTGATGCGTGGCAAGCCCGCGTCCAGTTTTGAGGAAAGGAACGAGTTCATTCGCCTCAACCTGGAGGACTGAAGCCAGATACGGCTATTCTTTGGCGCAAGAGATTCGACTGAAAGGTCGAACCAATCAGAGGTGGCCGAGCGCTTCCAGACTTAGGTTTGCGCCGGATTAAAACCCTTTTTGCTCCCTTGTCAAGAGGGGAATGATCGTCCAGCCGCGCCACCCTGTGGATCGTATGTATTTAATAATAAACAGTTTGCTGGCGTCTTGATTTTGCCTTGACACCCTCCGGGGGCAAACATAAGATTTCGCCAGAAAGTTCTGATGGCCTTGCCTCCGTTGGAACTATTCTCCCTGAAGAAAAGGCTGCCCTGTTGCCGGGTGGCCTTTTCGTTTTTTGGCTGCCGCTCGGCGACCGATCCCGGCGCGTGTCTTTACCTGTGGCTGACGCCTAGATACAATCCGAAAAGGCTCGTGCAACCGAGGCGCGCCGACGTAGCTCAGTTGGTAGAGCAGCTGATTCGTAATCAGCAGGTCAGCGGTTCAATTCCGCTCGTCGGCTCCATCGCACTTCTTTTTCGCCAAAAATACTTCAGGTATTTCCTTTCGTTGTTCCCTTAAAGGATTTAGTACCGCTTATCCACTGTTTTTTTTCGCCATCGCTTGCGGTCACAAGTCGTACGTCCGCATAATCGCCACAGAAGCTGAGGTGTGAGGGTGACTGCCTCCGACGAGCACATCACTGTTACCCAATACAGCCGGCAGGATGTACTCCGCATTTTGCGTATTGGTCTCAAACAGCTTGCCTCCTGGGAAAGATCCGGCCTCATCGATCAGAGTGAAACGTACTCATTTCAAGATCTGGTGCAGTTGCGAAAACTACGCGACCTGCGCGCCACCCGCCTCTCTGTGGCCAACATTCGCGCTTCGATTCATGCCATGCGCCAGGTTTCCGGTATGGCGAATCCGCTGCTCGAAGCAGGCGCCGTCCGCAATGGAACGCGGCTGGCCTTTCGCCTCCGTGGCGCGATGATGGAGCCCATCGCTCGCCAATTTCTGTTTGATTTCGATTCACCAAATCAGAATCAGCTTGCCCAGGTAAGTTCGGCTGCCAGCCATCAGGCTGCCCGCGAAGCACGCGTGCAGGGCCTCTTCTTCGAAGCCGTAAGAATGGAAGAGCGGGGCAAAACGCAAGAGGCGGTCGACCAATACCACACCATCCTTGCGCTGAATGGCAATCATGCCCCTGCCTGCATCAATTTGGGGACGATCCTGTACAACCAGCGGCAGTTCATTGACGCGGAGCGACTCTACCGCCGGGCCACCATCGCGGACCCGCATTACGCGCTCGCCTTCTTCGATCTCGGTAATGTGCTTGACGAATTACAGCGCTTGCCCGAAGCCATCGACGCCTACTGCACCGCCATCCGTCTGGTGCCACAATACGGAGACGCGCACTACAACGTGGCTTTGGCATATGAGCGCAGCGGTGATCGGCGAGCGGCCCTGCGCCACTGGACCAACTACATCAAGCTCGATCCCATCGGCCCCTGGTCGAATCACGCCCGAGTACAGGCCCGCAAGATTCTTGAACGGGAAAAGCTATCCATCGTCCATCGCACAACCGGGCGCCACGACTTTCACTCCCGGCGCCCGCGCAGTGTGCCCCGGCTCCACTCCGTCCCCAAGCCAAACCTGCCCCTTTAGAGTCTGTGCCAGACCCAGTTCTGACGAATCAAGAGCTGTGAATCCCGCAGGGACGGCTGACAGGGGAAGGACGATAGTCCTGTGTCCCTCAGCCTTTGTTTCAGGTTTGGCACCACCGGGACTCATCCCGGGAAACCATCAGCCGTCCTTCCGGGACTCTCCGCGCAATCTCAAGCCGAGGTCGATCGGACCCGTGGAAAAACCGCCTAAGCACGAGTGCTAGATAGCGCTACGGCACAGACCCTATAGGCGCGCCCTTCAAAGTTCTCAAGCAGACTCTTTCGCCGCCTCGCTGGCTGGACACACAGGCATGGCAACGGATAGCTTAGTCCCGTGACCGATTCCGTTGTTGCGTCGCAAACCGCCCCTCCGCTCACTCTGCTTTCTGAAGACGAAGAGCTCTTCCGCACCACCGTCCGCCAGTTTGCGCAGGAAAATATCGCGCCCCTGGTTCGTTCCATGGACGAGCAGCAGCACTTTCACTCCAACCTGATCCCGCAATTATTCAATCTCGGCCTGATGGGCATAGAGATCCCCATTGAGTATGGTGGCTCTGGGGGAACCTTTTTCGAAGCCATTCTGGCCGTGGAAGAAGTGTCCGCGGTCGATCCTTCCGTCGGTGTTCTGGTCGACGTTCAAAACACGCTTTGCATCAACGCCTTGTTGCGCTGGGGCACGTCCGAGCAGAAGAAACAATATCTTCCGCGCCTGGCGGCCGACACGGTCGGCGCGTATGCGTTGAGCGAAGCCGGGTCTGGTTCAGATGCCTTCGCGCTGCAAATGCGCGCGGAGAAGCGCGGCGATTGGTACCTGCTGAACGGGCAGAAGCTGTGGATCACCAATGCCCGGGAAGCCGCCCTCTTCATCGTCTTCGCCACCCTCGATCCAGCCCTCGGGTATAAAGGCATTACCGCTTTTCTGGTCGACAAGCGTACGCCCGGCTTTTCCGTGGGCAAGAAGGAAGACAAGCTGGGCATTCGTGCTTCCTCCACCTGCGAAATCATCCTCGAAGACTGCAAGGTGCCGGCGGCCAACATTCTCGGAGAGCCAGGCAAAGGGTACAAGATCGCGATTGAGACCCTGAACGAAGGCCGGATTGGTATCGGCGCGCAGATGCTTGGCCTGGCCCAGGGAGCCTGGTCGCATGCTGCCCGTTACGCCTTCGAGCGCAAGCAGTTCGGCAAGGCCATTGGAGAATTTCAAGCGGTGCAGTTCAGCCTCGCCGAACTGGCGACCGAGATTGAAGCCACCCGCTTGATGGTCTATAACTGCGCCCGTCTCAAAGACAGCGGTCTGCCGTTTCTCAAGGAAGCCGCGATGTGCAAATACTTTTCTTCCCAGGTAGCCGAGCGCGTGGCCAGTCAAGCAGTAGAGGTATTCGGCGGCTACGGCTTTGTAAAGGACTACCCGGTCGAGAAATATTACCGCGACGCCAAGATCGGCAAAATTTACGAGGGCACGTCGAACATGCAGCTGGCTACGATTGCCAAATTAATGCTAGGCAATAAGTAGAACGGTTTGCGCGTGCAGTATGCCTTTACGAAATATTGTTAATCGCTTCGCTAGCCCATAAAACATGCTGGGAGGGCTATAAATGCTGCGCGTTTTGGCGAGCCCGCGTGTTACTTTAAACGAGCCCCCAAAGATCTAAGCGGCGTAGCCCCGACGCCCGTTAATCCCTGCGATGCTGGATTTTTGAATCATCATCTTTCGCTTTGCTATCAGCAAGCGCAATATTTGTCTGCGTCAAGGCATGGCAAGCTATACAGAATGAACGGGCCCGATTCATCAATCACTCATGAAAGCTGGGCCATCGCTTGAAACTAAGTCACGTGAGTTTTGTGCTCCATCGCGCCGTAGCCAGTCGCGGAGTCATGGGGACGCTTACCGCAGCGCCGCGGAAGGCATTGGGCCGCCTTACGCGCGCATCCACGCCGCTAAAGCAATTCATCCCGGTACATCCCTTTGACGCCGAATTTGGTACCGACACCAGCGGCCTGATTGCTGCCGAAGAACTGCTCGATAGCAAACGCAGAAAAAGTATTTACAACACCGGCTTTTACGCGACCGCGCCTTCAATGTTCCGCCAGGCTTTCGCACGCCTTGAGATCGATTTCGCGCGATTTACTTTTATTGACCTCGGGGCAGGAAAGGGCCGCATCCTGTTGCTGGCCTCAAACCTTCCCTTTCAACGGGTGCTGGGTGTCGAGCTGGTCCCGGATCTACAATCCATCGCCACGCGCAACATCGCGAAATATCAACCCGCCGCGCGACAGTGTCAGAATGTGGAATGTATGCTTGGCGATGTTTGCGACTTTATATTTCCGCCGGGCCCGCTGGTGATCTTCATGTGGCATCCCTTTGTCGGACCGGTGTTCGAGCACGTGATGCAGAACCTGGAGAACTCTTTGCGACAGGATCCACGCGAAGTGTGTCTCGTCTACTTGCGGCCCGATTTCGAGCATGTGATCAAACGCATGCAACCGCTGCACAAAATCTGGGAAAGCACCTTCACCATGTCAGACCAGGATTTTGCCGCCTACATTTTTCCCGATCAGTCCGAGATGTGTGTGGCTTACGCCACTTCTTGAGTATGGTCTCGGTATGCGCCTTAACCTGTATTACGGAGGCCGGCGGAAATCCCATTAATGGTGGCGGAAATGGCGCGGTTGATTGCGTCGGAATTGTCACCCGCGCGCTTGCGTCGCAAAAGGTCAACCTGGATCAGGCTGATCGGATCCACATAGGGATTGCGCAGCCGGATCGATCGCGCCAATACCTGGTTATTCTCCAGCAACTCGGACTGCCCGGTAATCTCCAGGATGCTCTTGCGCGCGCGATGAAATTCCGCCTCGAGCTTGGTGAACACTCGATCGCGAAGCGCGGTATCCGTCACCAGCGATGCGTATAACTGGGCGATGCCAAAGTCAGATTTGGCGAGCGCAACCTCTACATTGCGGATCAGGTCAATGAATAACGGGAACTCGCGCGCCATGGTCGCGAGAATAGCCGCCCCGCCGGGCTTCTGGGAATAAGCTTCGAGCGCGTAACCGACCGCAAACCACGCCGGCACCAGTTGCCGGCTCTGCGTCCAGCCAAAGACCCAGGGGATCGCGCGCAGATCGGCGAGGCTGCGGCGGCCACCGCGGCGCGATGGCCTTGAGCCAATCTTTGCGTGCTCTAATTCAGCCGTAGGTGTGGCCTCTTCAAAATACTGCGGAATGTCCGGGTCGTCTAAAATGTGCTCGCGATAGAACGCAAAGGCTACGCTGGAGAGCTCAGCAAACGCAGCTTCCCATTCTGGCGCCAACACGCCCGTGAAGTGACCGTGGGGATTGCGCGCATTGGGACGCGCCAAAGCGTCGAGCGACGCTGCGATCATCAGTTCAAGATTCCGTTCCGCGAGAATCACGTCAGAGTACTTCCAGTTCAGTACTTCCCCCTGCTCAGTGATGCGAATTTGCCCAGTGAACGCCCCGGCCGGCTGGGCATAGATCGAGCGGTGCGTCGGGCCGCCGCCGCGGCCAACCGTGCCTCCGCGGCCATGAAAGAGGCGTAGGTTAACCCCGCACTCCTGCGCTACCTCGTGCAGGGCCCGGTGCGCGCGGAAGATCTCCCACGTGCTGGTTAGCATGCCGCCGTCCTTATTGGAGTCGGAGTAGCCCAGCATGATTTCCTGGTTGTTGTTCCACGATGCCAGCAACTCGCGATAGCCGGGTGACTGCCATAACTCGCGGCAGATGGCCGGCGCGTTGCGCAGGTCTTCAATCGATTCAAACAACGGCACCGGCATCAGCCCAGGGTCGTCAGCCGTGCCCTCAACGCGCACACCCCCAAGCCGAGCCAGCCAAACCACGTTCAAAATGTCTTCAGTGCTCGCAGCTCCACTGATCACGTAGTGGCGAATGGCTTCCGGAGCGCTCGATGCCTTCAACTCCGCAATGGCTCGGAAGGTTTCGATCACGTCGGCCGAGGGGCCGGTGAGGGGCGGGGGCACGGTTGCGGCGCGCGCCGGATCGCATTTCCATGCCGAAGCTTCTTCGAGCGCCGCCGCATGCAGGCGCGCATGCTGACGGATATCGAGCGTCTGCAGATGAAGGCCGTAGGTGCGCACTTCGAGAATCAGCGGATCAATCAACGCGTGAGCGAGCCGTGGGCCGCGATTTGCGACCAGGCTGGCATGCACAATTTCCAGATCCCCCAGGAACTCCTTCGCCGACCGGTAAGCAGGCAGGCCTGCCAGGGTGGCGTCCAAAGCCAGTGCCGCCTTTCCGGCTGCATCGCCAACACCCGCCAGGCGCATCCGGATGCAGCTCAGAAAGCGCCGGTACGATTCATGTTCGAAGCGTTCGCCAAAAGCCTGCTGTCCCGTCGTATTGAGTCCGTTGAGATATCTCTGCAGCCCGAGTTCCAGGGCCCCGCTCACCGGCGCCTGCTGCGTCGAGCTGGTGAGCAGCTCGAGAATCAGGTGCAGTTGATTTTGATAATGGGTCAGCAAATGGTCGCGCGCCATTTGCATCGCTTCCCGCGTGACCTGCGGCGTGACGTAGGGATTGCCATCGCGGTCGCCGCCAATCCACGATCCGAAAGAAATCAGGACCGGCATCTCAGCCAGGCTGAGATCGATAGCATACTCCGCCTCAAAGGCAGCCGCGGCCTCTGCGTACAGCCCAGGCAGCGTGGCATAGAGGGAAGCGTCGTAGTAGTCGAGCCCCATCTTAACTTCGTCCGCGACTGTGGGGCGGCGGGTTCTCACTTCGTCCGTCTCCCACAGCGCCGTGATTTCGGCCGTCAGGCTTTCTTCGAAGCCTTCCATTTGCTCATCAGAGAGCGGGATACGGTCCAGTTGCTCAAGCAGATCCGCGATGCGGCGGCGTTTGAACATCACCACCCGCCGCGCCACCTCGGTTGGGTGCGCCGTGAACACCGGGATGATGCGGATACGGCGAAACCAATCCAAAGCTTCTTCCCCCGAAATGCCCGCGGCCCGCATGGCGCGCAGCGTTCCCCGCAGCGAACCACGTTGCGCCTCGCCGGAAAGCTGCAGGGAGAGACGCCGGCGCTTGCGGTGGTTGGTCTCCGCCAGATTGATCAGTTCAAAATAAAAGGCGAAGGCCCGCGCCAGGCGATAGCTCTGCACCAGGTCGAGCGAGGGAACGCTACCCGAGGCCGTAGCGAACGGCTGGTTACCGTCTCCGGCTGGCGTTGCGGCCTGCAGTTCGCGCCGGCGGATGGCGATTTGCCGCAGCTCTTCCACCTCGGCAAACAGCTCTTCGCCCGCCTGCTCGCGCAGAACCTGGCCTAGCAGCATGCCGAGGGAGCGAACGTCGCGCCTCAGAGGCGCTTCTTTAATGTCATTCGTGCGGGCTTCCAGTTCAGCCAGACGAAGGGACCAGTTCTCCGGTTTCCAGAGCAGAGTCATTACTTCCAATTATGCAGTACGCCCCGTACCCCACCCTTTGTGGCGTCCCGGGGTATGGGGCACCCGGAGATTTGTGGTCGGGACAGAGAAAACTGCAAAATCGCTTTGGTCCGTTCATTCCATCCTTGACTTGCCGACAGGCAAGTCAGCCACTCGGGATGACAAGCTATCTAACCCAAACGGTCAATCAAGCCAACCTGGTCGGCGGCGGCGGCTACATGGTTCCCTGGCAGACACGACCGCCCGATATGCCGGGCTCGAACGGATTTTGTAACGTTAGCCAGGCCGGTGCGGTGGAAGTCTGGTCAGGCGGATGCATGGTTCGCTAGCGAGAAAAAACAGCTTCGCGAAAAAATCTGCGACACCTTTGCCCGTTTGCGATCATCTGCTCTCCTGGTAGGAAACGCGATGAAAGCTATGCAGGTGAATCACGCAAGCCCGGGGCCGGCCCTGGTCGCGGCCGAGCTCCCGCGACCGGAACCCAGCGAGGGCGAATTGGTGGTACGCGTCCGCGGCGCGGGCGTTACTCAAACCGAACTGAGCTGGTATCCGACCACTCATCAGAAAGACGGAACCCCGCGCACAGGCGCTGTCCCTGGGCACGAGTTTTCCGGTGTAGTGGCCACCTTGGGAAAAAATGCGATCGGCTTCACAGTCGGCGACGAAATCTACGGGATGAGCGACTGGTTTGTCGACGGCGCCACCGCGGAATACTGCGTCACCCTGCCGCAAAGCATAGCGCCGAAACCAGCAACCCTAAACCACGAAGAAGCAGCGAGTGTGCCGATTGGAGCCCTGACCGCATGGCAAGGGCTGTTCGATCGTGCGCACTTGCAGCCCGGCGAGCGAGTGCTGGTGCAAGGCGGAGCGGGCGCGGTCGGTATATTTGCCGTCCAGCTTGCGCACCTCCATGGCGCGCATGTGATTGCCACGGCTTCTGCCGCTAATTTGCAATTGCTCACCGCACTCGGCGCGGACGAGGTTATCGATTACAAGACGTCGCGCTTCGAAGATTGTGCGCAGCAGGTCGACGTGGTCTTTGACACCGTTGGCGGAGACACACTCGACAGATCATGGAACGTGCTCAAGTCGGGCGGCAGGCTGGTCACGATTGCCTCGGACCTTCCCGGCGCTGCGGAGCAACGCGTGAAGGATGCCTTCTTCATTGTCGAGCCGAATCAGAAACAACTGCTGGAAATCGCCAGGCTGCTCGACGCCGGCACGTTGAAGACCTTCGTCAACGCGGTCGTTCCTTTCACAGAAGCATCAGACGCATACAGCGGAAACGTCCGCGACAAACGTGGCTACGGTAAAGTTGTCATCGCGGTCCAAGAGGAAGTGCTATGAACAGACTGAAAGGAAAGCGTGCTCTTATCACTGGGGGCACGACCGGAATCGGCCTTGGAACGGTCCACGAGTTCTTGAGCGACGGTGCGCGCATCGCGATCACCGGAAGAAATCCCCAAACTCTGGAGGCAGCGCGTAAGGCGCTTGGGCCCGATGTGTTGGTCCGATCGAACACCGCTCTACAGCAAGCTAGGGTTTTCTGACGCACAGTTGAAAGCGTTGGCTACACGTCCCTTGCCGGCCAGGTGCCATTATTTAGATTCAGGCGCTCACCTGAGCAGGGGACTTGACGTCGATCGATCGCGCAATACCGGCAACACGCTCATAAGACTGCAGGCGATCCGCGGGATCGAACGTGTCAGTCACGACGATCAGTTCGTCGGCGCCCGTCTCCTCAACCAGCTTTTCCATCTTCGCCTTCACCGTCGCATTCGAGCCCACGATCGCCGCCCCTAACTTGCTTTCAACCGCTGCTCGCTCATAATCCTGCCAAAGCGAATCCATCGAGTCTACGGGCGGCAACAACACCACCGGGCGATTGCGTATCAACTGCAGGAACCGTTGCTGTGGGGTGGTAAAGAGCCTTTTGGCGGCCGCGTCGGTTTCCGCGGCAATGATCTGCACCCCCACCATAAGGTGAGGCTTTTGCAGTACCGCGCTGGGTTGAAAGCGATCGCGGTACATCTGCGCAGCAATACGCAAATATTCCGGGGCAAAGTGAGCGGCAAAGGCAAAAGGCAGGCCCAGCATGGCCGCCAGTTGTGCACTGAATCCGCTCGAGCCCAACAAGGTGATCGGCACGTTGCTTCCTTGCCCGGGAATCGCTCTCACCGCCTGTCCTGGCTTTTCCGGTCCCAGGTACGTCCGTAGCTCTTCCAGCAGTGCCGGAAAGTCGTCCCCGCTCTGCTGCAAATCCCGTCGCAATGCGCGCATGGTGGCGAAGTCGCCGCCGGGTGCACGTCCCAGCCCCAGGTCGATGCGCCCCGGATACAGCGCCTCCAGCGTGCCAAATTGTTCCGCGACCACCAGCGGCGCATGGTTAGGAAGCATCACGCCGCCGCTACCCACGCGGATGGTCCGGGTCGCCGCCGCCACGTGCCCAATCAGCACCGCCGTCGCTGAGCACGCCAGCCCCGCAATTGAATGGTGTTCGGCCAGCCAGTAGCGCCGGTATCCCAAATCCTCTACGTGACGTGCCAGGTCGAACGACCTGGCAATGGCGCTGCCTGCCGACTCGTTCGGCCGCATGCCCACCAAATCCAGAACCGAGACCTCTAGCGATTTGCTCATGACGATTTAGATTAACCAGCCTCGTAAGCGATTCAACCCATCAATAGCGTCGCCTGTTGATGTAGCGCAGCCGAAGGCTCACCCCCCATCCCACGCAAGCCTACCTGGTGGCGGCAAGCTGCCTGAGCCGGGCCCGCAGCTGCTCAAGATCCTCCCGCGAAAGGTAGCGCCCGTCGGCGACGACCCCAACAATCTTGCGGGTATTGGCAATGTCTTCCAACGGGTTCGCGGTGAGGAGTACCAGATCCGCGATTCGGCCCCTCTCAACGGTGCCGAAGTCCGAGCGCCGGTTATAAAAAATTGCCGGGTTGAGCGTCGCGGTCTGCAGTGCCTGGAGCGGCGTAAAGCCGGCCGCCACAAACCGCTGTAGTTCCAGATGGAGGCTAATCCCCGGAATGACATCGACCCCGGCCGGTGTATCCGTGCCGGCTAGAAAAGGCACATTCGCCGTATGCAGTTTGCGCACGATGTCGAGCTCATGAACGACAAACTTCTCGCGGACCGGTAGCGGGTCCGTATCAAGAGACTTCATGATCGAAGCCCGCGATTTAGGCCATTGCTCCGTGACCCAGCTATGCGCTGCGTACGCCAGATCCGGATCCTGCTTGTAGTCGATCGCATCCACGAGCCATTGACCCCGTTCCCAAAAAAGCGTGGGGCACTGCCACACCCGATCTTTCGCAAGCAGCTGGATAATGTTGGCCTCACGCACCGGGTCGTAGGTAGCGAGAAACACTCCCGGACCCTTGGTCCCAGTGAGATATTTGGTTTCGTCGGGCGAGCTGGCTTCAAAGATCCCGATCAGGTGCTCAAACGTGACCTGGCCCGCAGACACAGCTTCCGCAGCCCGAATCGCGTCCGGCACATGGCCTTCGAAAGGTATACCCACTTTCTTCGACTCGTCTGCGATGGCGAAATAGGCATCGCGCGGAACCCCCGACTGGACCTTGACAAAGTCAACGCCTCGGCGCTTCAGCATATCCACCGCGCGGCGCCCATCCTCCGGCGTAGCGATGGGGATCACTGCTTTGTAGGTGGATTTGGGGCCATCGAGCATCGGACCGGAGACGACCATGCGTGGGCCGCTCAATTGGTGTGCGGCTATGCGGTCGCGGGCTTCCAGAACAGCATCCAGAGCGCTGCCCATATCCCGCACTCCGGTCACGCCGTTCGCCAGAAAGAGTGGGAGCACGAGATCTGTGCCGTCTGCCGCAGTGCTATCGAAATAGACGTGGGTATGCATATCCCACAGGCCCGGAATAAGGTACTGACCCCTGGCATCGACGACTCGACCATTCTTCGGATCCTGTTGTGCGGAGCGGCCCACGTCAACGATGCGGTTCCCCTGCACCACCACCGTGGTGTTCGCCTGGGTCTTGCCGGTGACCGTGTCGATTACCGTTACGTGCGTGATGGTGAGGGTCTGCGCTGTGGCGCAGAGCGTTAGCAGTGGCAGGGCAAGAAGAAAATTCCTAAGGAGGCACACACAGTGATGGTAACGGCCCTTGCGGATCAGGAGAAAACCATTTTGCGCACCGCGTCGCGCACCGTGCCCCACGCCTGGCTCTCCGGATCGACCAAATCAAAATGGTCAGCCGCCGGAATCATTTTCACGGTCGCCACGTCGCCTGATCGCCGCGACACCTCCATCCACCGCCCGGGCAGATCAGGCGGAATCTGGTCGTCGGCCGTACCCTGAATCAAAACCTGCGGCACGTGGAAAGGCAACAAATCTGCGGGACTGCCGGCTTTATACCGATCTGGCAGATCCTGGGGTGACCCACCCATCAGGTTGTAAACTTCCTGCTTGTCATGGGCAAAGGTAAAGTACCCCGATAGATCCGCCGTCAGCCGCAGATCGACGGCTCCCGCCAGCGCGATCGTACCGCGCAAGGGAACCTGTGGGCGTGGTTCATAGATCTCGCTATGCGGATCGATGTGATGCCTGCCCGCGACCCAGAAAGCCAGGTGGCCGCCAGCCGAGTGGCCCATCGTGATCACTCGCGACATATCCAGTGGATAGGTCTTCGCTAACTTCGCGGCGAAATCAAATCCCCCAGCTGCGTCCTGGAAGGTCGCCGGCCAACCGCCGCCGGTCTCGCCGACTCTGCGGTACTCAACCGACCAGGTCGCGATGCCTTCTTTCTTCAGCGCCGCGCAAAGGTAGCCTGCGTAGCCGAGATCGTATTTCGATTTCCACCATCCTCCATGGAAGAACACCACCAGCGGCAGCGGCGAGGTGCTCTGCGGAATCCATAAGTCTCCGAACTGAAAAGGGCCCGCATCATAGTGGATGCGGTGATCTGCGTTCAGCACGGGCCGCGACAGAACGTCCATCGCTAGCGCAGCCCCACCATGATCGGGGTATGGTCCGACGGTCTTTCCTGCCCGCGCGGCCCGCGATCAATCTCGCAGCTCTGCAGGCGATCGGCTACGGCGGGGGATAGCAGGAAATGGTCGATGCGAATGCCCCGATTATGTTCAAAGGCCTGGCGGAAGTAATCCCAGAACGTGAATTGGCCGACCTCACCCGGATGCAGCGCGCGGAATGCGTCGGTATAGCCGAGCGTGAGCAGCGCGCGGTACCGTTCCCGCGACTCCGGCTGAAACAGCGCGTCTTTTATCCAGGAGGATGGCTTGTGGCAATCGATATCTTCGGGAATAACATTGAAATCGCCACCAATCACCACCGGCAAACCCTGATCTCGCCAGGCCGCCATTTGGATTTGTAGCCGATCCATCCACGCCAGCTTGTAAGCGAATTTATCCGTGCCCACCGGGTTGCCGTTGGGGAGATAGATATTCACGATGCGCAGGCCGTCAATCGTCGCCTCCAGATAGCGCGCATGGCTGTCTGCCTCATCGCCGGCTAGCGTGGTATTCAGTGTCTCGATCGGGTGGCGGGAAAGAATCGCGACGCCGTTGTAAGACTTCTGGGTCACGGCGACGCTTTCATAACCCAGCTCTTTGAAGGAGTCGGCGGGAAAATCAGTCCCCTTTAATTCCTGTAAAAGCAGCACATCTGGCTTGTGGTGGTTAAGCCACGCTGTAACGTGGTCAAGCCGGGCACGAATCGAATTTACATTCCAGCTGGCAATCTTCAAGATGTCTTCCCACGCCCTTTCACTCAACATCTTAATCGCAGGATTGAAAAGCAAACACCGGCGCCAGGTTGTAGCATTATCTACAGCACATATGCGGCGAATCCTTCTATCCCAGTATGTAGACGTCCGAATGATGCTTCTGGCGTTGATCGTCGGAGTCGTGATCGCGGGTTGTGGCTTTGGAGTCGATCACCTGGTACACCATGCATCGCGTCTGTTCGCGTCCGATTTGTACACGTTTCTCATCGCCTGCGTCCTGTCGTACCTGCTCATGATGTACGAGAAGCGCAGGCGCACTATGCTGGAACGCAGGATGATGATCGCGGCCGAGGTGAACCACCATATCCGGAATGCGTTAACGGCTGTGGTCTTCACCGCTTCGGTACAAAATGATGCTGCGCTGCAGGCTGTGATCAACGATGCTACGGCTCGCATCAACTGGGTGCTGACCACAGTCCTGCCGGACGGATCGAAGGATCTGGTATGGCCGGTGCAGGCTCCCGAGTGGCGTGCTGGCGCCTGGCAGGGTCAAGGCACGTCTGAGAGTTCGAAGGACGAAGGGCGGCTTTGAACCGCCCCTCTGGATTATTTAGAGGCAGTTTCGGTAGCTGCTGCCTTCTGGCTTACGACTGCGCTGTTCACCCATGCGGTCTTACCCCGTAGCCACTCCGGATCCTTGAACTCCCATCCCACGCGTGGCTGCGCCGGATCCCCATGTACAGTCCCGCTGGCGATACGCGTTTTACGTCCGGCGACGATCTCGAACTTTGCGGGCGCCCCGGTGGCATTCGTGGCCGGAGAAAACGTAATCGTCATCCCCTGGTTGGCATCTTCGCCCGCTCCCAAGTAGTGCATCTTGTCGATAGACCAGGCGCCATTGGTGTAGTCAGCTTCGAGGGTGACGGTTCTACCGGGAAAGTGATCGTCTGCGCTGACGATGGACGCATGCGAGCCACTCAGTGCCTGCACCTGCAGCGTGCTCCCGAGGCCGTCTTGCGCCTTGAGCTTCCATTCGGCGCCGATGGCCAGGGCCTTCGGCGCGCTGACCGTCGTCCACTGCTGCGGGGCGCCGGCAAAGACAGCGATATCCACGCTCTCAGAGACGGCGCCGTGAAAAGCGATGAAGTAGGGCGGCTGGCTGATCTCTGTCCACATTTCGGCGGTACTGACCGTGTTACCGATCTTGAGCGCCGTACCTTCCCCGGCGACTGCCGACTGGGTGCGGTAGACCAGCACCGGCGGTGCGACACCGGCGGGTGAGCTCCCACCTCCGCGCGCGCTCATGTCTGAACCCTGAATAAATTGCCAGGTGACGGGCTGGCCCGCGTGGTCGACGAAGCGTAACAGGTAGGTAGCAGCGGCGCCTGCATTCGCCGGTGAATCGAGCTGCATCCGGGTCAGGTAGGCGTCTGCGCCTGAGCGCTTGTCCAGATCCACCATCTGCTGCTGGTTTGCGTAGTGCACCCGTTTGCCTGTGGCGCGCTCGGTCAGCACCACTTCATAGAGGGGCGTTGCCGCTGTCCCAGGATCCACATAAAGTTCGATCATCGTGTAGGGCAGTTCTGTACCAATCCATTGCACAAATTGTTTGGGCCAATGGCGATAGATAATCTGCTCCGGAGCCATGGGTGGGGGCAGCGGCTGCGCGGTCTGGGCGCTGATCGTGACCGTCGCGCCAAGAAGAAATGAAACGCTGAGAGTCTTGAACATAAGTCCTCCTGTTTAAAATGTGTAGCGAATGCCGAATTCCACGCGCCGCGCGGTTTCCGCGGCGAGCGGTTGGGTGAAGGTGGGTGAACCAACAACGTTGCCCACGGTGGTCACATTGGTGTGGTTGAGAAGATTCGCAGAGCGGGCGTTCAGGGTGATGCTCTGATGACGGTCGGCGGCGAATCCGTGGGCGTGTAGTTCGAAGGTGCGGCTGAGATTGCTGTCCAGATGAACAAGTGCGGGCATCGTGCCCGCGTTGCGTCCCAGCGTGCCGTTGATGCTGGTTGTGCTGAGCAGCCCGAACGGTGTCTGGTAGACGCCGGTCCCTTGCTGTGAAGAGAGCGAGGGCCGGTCGTTGAAGATGCCATCTCCGTTGTTATCCATGCCGGTGATCACGTCATACGGGTTTCCAGAAGAAGCGTCGAACTGGCTGGTAAACGACAGCCTGGCTGGCAGGTTCAGCTGGCCGATGGCAAATAGCCGGTGGGTCGACTCCCAGGAAGCACGTGCCGTCTCCCCATAATCGGAGTAGCTTGACTGGGGAAACAGGGTCGCTGTGTCAGCATCTGTTCTGAGATTGAAGTATAAGTAACCGACAAAGATGCCGAAGCGTTTGTAGCTATGCTGGTCGAGGCCGAGGAACACCACCTGGCCATGCAAATGACCAGACTGTTCGAATTCAAACAGATTCTTGCCGGGCGCGATGGGGCGTGGAGCCAGCAGGGGATTCGCCGTACTGGCGTCCACCAGCGGCGCGTTGATGTTGCGTGAGCGGAGCGTGTTCCACGCCTGGGCGTCGAACATATTCGCCTGCGCATGCCAGTGTTGCGGGAACTCATGTTCGATACCAATCTGCGATTGGAACGACCATGCCTGCCCCACGCCGCCGGCAAATTGACGCGTGGTTGCCACCGCGATGGTCGCAGGCGTGGGCACAAGGGGTTGAGTGAACGACGGCGAGTAGAGCAGTGTCTGAGTTTGGCGCAGGCCGTTTAGCCGGTAGGCCTCGGTTGTGATATCCGGCGTGACGGGATCGGAAAATAATCCGCCGCGCATATGAATCACCCACTGTTGCTTATGGTCAGGAGACCAGGCGACCCCTACCCTGGGCACCAGATTGCCAAAGCTCGAGGGCGAGGTCTGCAGAGCATAGCGCAGACCCAGGGAGACGGAGAGGGTGGGCCTGAGCGTCCATTGGTCCTGTGCATAGATGGCCACCCGCCATTGCGCAAAGGGCACCAGCGCGGTTCCCTGGGTGACGTTGTAGGTTGTGGGCACGCCGCCGGGCAGCCCGAGTGAGGTGCGACGATATTGCTCCAGCCCCGAGATCGCCATGGGCGGTGAGCCACCTTGCAAAGCAGGCGCCAAGCCGCCGCCGAAGACGAACGCTCCGTTGAAGGTGTCCGGATCGACGTCGTGCACCAGGATGCCGAGGGAATCGACTCCAATTTTCATCGAGTGCTTATGGTGACTCCACAAGGCATCGTCATCCACCTCAAGATCCCTCTCGCGATTTTGCAAATGCCCCGAGGTGGCGCCCCCGCCGGTAAAGGCTCCGGCAACCTGCAAACTGGCCGCGGTCGAGAGCGGCACATCGTCGGTGTTCTTCCAGGTGAAGCCGATATGCGTTTCGTTTAGCAGGGTAGGGCCGGCCGTGAAGACATTCGTCAACCTCAGGTTCTGCTCGCTCACGGCGCTGCTGTAACCCGCCTCGGCGAGAACCAGACCCCCGCTACCCACGTTGTCAGAATTGTTTATGTTTGCGGCATAGGTGGCGGCCAGCATGTTCTTGGCGTTCAACTGCCAATCGGTGCGCACGCTGCCGATCCACAACCGCTGAGGCGCAGAAACGCTTTCACTCAGCGGGGTTTCGTTTCCCTGGGTATCGAGCACCACGGCATGCACGACGTTGAATTCGTTGATGTCGCGCTTTTCCAGTGCGAGAAAGAAATCGCTCTTCTGCTTGCGAACCGGTGCGCCAAGCTCGAATCCATAGCGCCGTTTGCTGGCGGGTGTACTACTCACGGAAAAGGGATCGTTCGCATTGAACGAGGCGTCGCTGTCGGTGAGGAAGAGCGCTCCGTGCAGCGAGTCGCGTCCCGGCTTGGTGAAGATTTCCACTCTCCCGCCGCGGT
This sequence comes from uncultured Acidobacteriaceae bacterium, assembly GCA_963834445.1. Lineage (GTDB taxonomy): Bacteria > Acidobacteriota > Terriglobia > Terriglobales > Acidobacteriaceae > PALSA-350. The sequence goes on along the minus strand of CAWIBU010000003.1, from coordinate 686,841 downwards.
AGGGTGGGCTTGCGTACTCTGACGAAAACATATCCGGGTTGACGCGAATCGAAGCGATGGAAGACTTGGGCGGCAGGGCGCTGCTGTTCTGAAATCCGTCTACTGTGATAATGGCCTGTCCTGGAGCACCGCCGCTGGTAGCGGCAAGAACCTGCAGCTGCCGTTTGAAATCGTCCGGATCATCCGCCATGCCCTGCACGTCTTCGGCGGTCAATGTGTGCGTGCCGGCGCCGTGGTCGGCGTCGACCGATACGCCGTTGCTCTCGCCTACCTCAACAACAGTGTGAACATCGGCGATGCGCAGGTGAATCGTGATGGCTGCGAATCCCGTACCATTTATCTGGCTATCCGCAAAGCCATCCGCATGCACCGTCAGCTGGTACGCTTCCTTGCCGGCGCAATGCAACACAAACGCGCCATGCGGGCCGGTGGTTGTGTCTTCCGTTGTGGCTGCCTGCAGATGTACGGCGGCTCCAACGACCGCGGCTCCCATGGGGTCGAGCACCGTGCCGCTCAATGTTCTGGAGCCGCAGGCTTGGGCTTGTAATTCTCCGCTAAGGCCGAGCGCGATGCAAAGAAGTAGAACAGTCCAGCGATTCATGGGACGAGAATCGCATCCGCTATGAAAATGAAACAGTGTAGGTTGTCACGAGAATCAGATGACAACTGTCATCGCAACAATCTCGTTGCACAAACGCATACGAATATCTGGCTGATCCGTGTCTTTGGATAAAAACTGGACGGGTGCCCCATGTTCGCCCCAGCGTACATGGGCCGAAAAAGACGGGGCGAAGCCCTCCCTTGTCTTCCCTTCGCTAGTGGAAGAGTAAAAGCATTGGAAAAAGACGTCTTCAGCCCATGTACGCTGGGGCGAACATGGGGCACCCGTCCAGTTTTTATCTTGTCGCATCTCCGGGGTTGGAGCTCTCTTACAGCCAGCCTTTGCTGCGCGCCATGCGTGCCGCCTCGATGCGGTTGGCGGCGCCCAGCTTGTTGATCGCTTCGGACAAATAATTACGCACCGTGCCTTCAGACAAATGGAGATCCACTGCAATCTCGGCGCCAGACTTGCCCTCGCCGGCTCGCCAAAGAATCTGGCGCTCTCGTTCGCTCAGCGGATCGGGCTCCTGCGTCCACGCCTCCGCGGCCAGCTCGGGGTCGATCACACGCAGCCCTTGGCAGACACGGCGCACACATTCCGCCAGTTCCGCTGCCGGACGATCCTTGAGCATGTATCCCTGTGCGCCCGCATCCATGGCGCGCCGCAAATAACCGGCGCGCGCGAACGTCGTAAGAATCACGATGTGTACGCGCGGATGGTGGCTATGTACTTCCGAAGCCAGAGTCAGACCGCTCATCTCGGGCATCTCAATATCGGTCACCAGCACATCGGGCTCGTGCCGCGCGACCAACGTCATCGCTTCCCGCCCATTGCGCGCCCGTGCCACCACGGCAATGTCTTTTTCGATCTCGAGCAGCGCGGCAAGCGCGCCCAGCACCATTGCCTGATCTTCCGCCAGCACGACGCGAATCTGCTTGCTCACGGTTCAAGGGCCTCTGCGCTGCCGGTAAATTTGGGAAGCTCGATCAGCAGTCGAGTCCCGCGATCCGATTCGAGCGACAAACTGCCGCCGAGTTCCCGCACGCGCTCGCGCATCCCGCGCAAGCCATTCCCCTCCTGCCGGATGTCGCCCCGTCCGTCATCGGCAATCACTAACTGGGTGCGGTCTTTCACCATCGAGACCTCGATCGAGCATTCGCTGGCGCCGGCGTGACGCACGATGTTGGTCACTGCCTCGCGCAGCACCAGAGAAAGCGTTGCCTCATGGCGTGGTGTCAGGTAGGGCGGTTTAGCTGGCCTCTTCAAACGTACCCCTGCTGTCTCCAGTATTTGTGCGGCGCGGCTCAACTCCGACGCAAATCCCTCGGAGCGGTAGCCGGTGATCGTCTTACGCACCTCAGCCAATGCCTGTCGCGCGGTGGTCTCAATCTCGGCGATCTCAAGCGCTGCCCGCGCCGGCTGGCTGGCAAGCAGACGCCCCGCCAACTCGCTCTTGAGCACGATCAAAGACAGTGAGTGGCCGAGCACGTCGTGCATATCGCGCGCGATACGCTCGCGCTCGGCGGTCTTCGCCAGTTGTTCAATCTCTTCGTGAGCCATGCGCAGCTTGGCGTCGCCGCGGCTTTTTTGCTTCATCCGTAACTGGTTCATCCCTAACAGCACGCCGAAGCCGATGCCAATGGTCCACACCCAGGTAGTGAGGTTCAGCAACCAGCACTCCGCCATGATGGCCGCACTCTGCACCAGCAGCAGCGCGATCACCGTGTTGGTTGATTCTGAGATCTCCGGAATCGCCGTTCCTACATAAATAAAGACCCCGCACGCGCCCTGGTTGATCGGTACATAAACCAGGCCCAGGATAAACATGGCCAGAACCCAGACCCAACGAAACTTACGCGGTCCCTTGTGCGCTAAAAGGTAGAGCGGAATGAAAAGACAGAACGCGATCAGTAACCAAAGCCACTTGCGTAACGGCTCGTGATCCAGGTAAGGCTGAATGAACCAGAAAACCAGGTAGACCAACCAGATCATGTGGTCATAGTCGACCCAGCGCCGCCAGCCCTTAAGGGAAGGGCGATCCTGGCAATCACTGTTGAGCCAATCGCTGATCACGACGCCCGGGTTACGCATGATTAGGCCTGTGTCTCCTGCCGACGGAAAATGAACGCCGCAGCTAGCAAAAATACTACCGTATAGCCTGCCAACAATGACCATGGCAACAGGGTGGAACCATCGTAATAGCCCAGGGTGCGCAGCGCGAGGCGGGCGAACCAGAAGGAGGGTAACCCGTGCGCGACCATCTGCAGCCAGTGGGGTAGCGCCTCAATCGGCATCCACAAGCCCCCGCAAAAGGACATGGGAAGATAGATCAGGTTGATCACCCCCGGAGCCGCATTCGATGGCATCAATAGGCCAATCACCAGCCCCAGGCTGGCAAAGGGCAAGACGCCGCAGGCAATCGTCAACAGCAGCCGTAGACCTTCGAGCGCTGTGATGTGGACACCCGCCAGAACCGTTCCCAGCATGATGAGCAAGATGCTAATGCCGACGGCGAATGTGATGGCGACGCATAGCTTAGCCAGAAGATAGGCCGCCGCCGGCATGGGGCTGGCACGCTTCATCTCCAGCCAGCCATAGCCGCGCTCACCCGCCAGCCAGGCGCCAACGCCAAAAAGCGACGAGCCCATCGCGCCAAAACACGAGTAGCCGGCCAGAAGATAGCGCGCAATGGTATGGCCCTGGAAAACGTCACTCTTGTTAGTCACTCCGAACAAAAGATAGAAGACCACGGGAAACCCAAGCATGGAGAAAAGGTAACTGCGATTGCGCGATAACTTAAGCAACTCAAAGCGGACTTCGTTGTAATAAATAATCGGCAGCGACGGTTGCTTACCGGGCAGATTGAGAGCGATTGCGGTGGCCATGGTGGCTCCTATTTCTTGGGGTTCAGATTAGTCAGAGCAAGAAAAGCGTCTTCCAGGGCAGCGGCGCGTACTTCCAGCCCGCTGAGTGCTTCGTCCCGCGCCAGCAGGGTTCGCAACACGTCCTCGGGGGAACGGGTGCGTATCAGCAGCGAAGTGCCGTCTTCTTCCACACTGGTGACTCCGGGGATGGCGGCAACGACAGCAGGCACCAGAGTTGTTCTGCACCGGATCGCGCGCGACCCGTCTGCGGCTTTGAGTTCCTCCGGCGTTCCTTCCGCAATCACCTTGCCCTTCTGAATAACAACAATCCTGCTCGCCAGGGCGTCTGCTTCTTCCAGGTAATGGGTGGTGAGCAAAATGGTCTTTCCCTGCGCCGCGAGCGAGCGCACCTGCTCCCACATGGCCCGCCGTGCTTCCACATCCATGCCCAGGGTTGGTTCATCGAGACAGATAAGGTCGGGATCGCCGCAGAGCGCGAGTGCGAACAGCACCCGTTGTTTTTGTCCGCCAGAGAGCTTGCCAAAAAGCCGCTCCTCCAGACCCTCGAGCCCAGCGACGGCCAACAACTCATCGAGTGGCCGGGGCCGGGGATAATAGCAGCTGAACATTTGCAGATGTTCGCGCACCCGCAGCGTCTCTGGCATGCGGCCAACCTGCAACATGGCGCCCAGCCGCATGCGGCTGGCCCGGTCCCTTGGGCTGCCGCCGAACAGACTCACTTCGCCCGATGTCGCGTGGCTCAAGCCCAGAAGCAAGCGCACGGCTGTGGTTTTGCCGGCCCCATTGGGTCCGAGCAGCGCGACCACTTCTCCCTGGCGTAGTTCGAGCGATAAAGCATCGAGCGCGGTGTGTGTACCAAATTTCTTGGTGACCCCGCGTAGCGAAGCGATCACGGGCCCGGCAAACTCCGTTGTGTCGCGATAAGGCTCAACCATGACGCTCGCAGCCATAAATCCCTCCAGGTGTGCCCACTGAAGACATCATCTGGGCCAGTGGATAGGGAGCAGTAGTGCAATTTGTCAAAAAGAATGACTGACATTTGTCATGCGGCGGTCACAAATCCGGGTGCCCCATACCTCGAGTTATGTCCTAATCACAAAGGGTGGGTGGCCCATTCCCCCGGATTGCCTGTGGAGCTTTCTGAACTCGCCTACCTCCATGCGGCTTTCCTCACAGAAAGCCGCACACGCTGCCGTCGAATGGGTACGCATACAAGAAATCCGGGTCAAGCCTTCTGTTGGCTTGTGTGGGGTACATCTCCACCGTCAAGATGTACCCCACTCAAAGCAGGGCTTAAATGGGCCACTCACCCTTTGTGGTTAGGACAGAACTCGGGACAAGACCGTCAGTCGCCGGCGGGGGCGAGGGAAGTGTCCGAGCGATGGCGGCGCTTGAAGCGGTTGCTGAGGCCGTCGAAATACAGATAGATGATGGGCGTGGTGTAGAGCGTCAGCACCTGGCTGAAGAGCAGGCCGCCGGCAATAGCCACGCCCAGCGGCCGGCGCAGCTCAGACCCCATACCCGTGCCGAAGGCGAGGGGCAGTGCCCCAAATAGGGCTGCCATGGTGGTCATGAGAATGGGCCGAAAGCGCAGCATGCAGGCTTCGAAGATGGAGTCGCGTGTGCTCTTGCCGTGCTCGCGTTCCGCGATCAGGGCAAAGTCGATCATCATGATGGCGTTCTTCTTGACGATCCCAATCAGCAGAAAAATTCCGATAATCGAGATCACATCGAGTTCGCTGTGAAACACAATGAGCGCGATGATGGCGCCCACGCTGGCCGAGGGCAGCGTGGTCAGAATCGTAATCGGGTGGATCAGACTCTCGTACAGCATGCCCAGCACGATGTAGATGGCCAGCAGCGCCGTGAGGATAAGCACCGGCTCCGTCGAGAGAGACTTCTGGAAGGCCTCAGCCGTGCCGGCGAAGGTTCCGCGCACGCTCACGGGCACACCGATACGCCGTTGCATCTGGTCGATCAAGAGCGTCGCCTGCCCCAGCGAAACGCCGGGCGCGAGATTGAATGAGACCGTCACCGAGGGGAAGAAGGAAGAGTGGTTCACGCCCAACGGCGACGTAGAGGGCGTGGAATGGGTGAAGGCATTCAGCGGTACAACCCCGCCGTTAGGCGAATGCACATAGGTTGACTTGAGGGTGCGCGGGTTGAGTAGAAACTGCGGCGCTGCCTGCAGTACGACGTAGTACTGGTTGAGCGACGTGTAGATGGTCGATACCTGCGACTCGCCGAAGCCGAAATAAAGCGAATTATCAATCAGCTGCGGAGTGATGCCATAGCGCGCAGCCGAGGGCCGGTCGTAATCCAGCAGCATTTGCAGGCCGCGGTTTTGCTGGTCCGTGGTCACGTCTTTCAGCTGTGGCATCTTGCGCATTTCATCGTAAAGCCGTGGGCCCCAGGCGCTCAGGTCTTCTACGGTGTCGGCAGAGAGCTGGTACTGGTAGGCGGCATTGCTTTGCCGGCCCCCCACGCCGAGATCCTGCGACGCCTGCAGAAAGGTAGAGGCGCCGGTGAGTGCCTGCAATTTTGGCCGCAAGCGATCCACCACGTCGCCCGCGCTGATGTGGCGTTCATTGAGCGGCTTCAGGTGAACAAACGTGAAGCCGGTGTTGCTGGCGCCCCCGCCCGGTCCGCCCTGGCCTCCGGTAAAGCCAATCACGTTATCGACCGCGGGATCCGCCTGGATCACTTTTTCAACTGCCAGCACCGAATCGCGCATGGATTCGAACGACGCATCCTGCGCGCCCTGGAGGCCGCCCTGAAGGCCCCCCGTATCCTGCAAAGGGAAGAAACCCTTGGCCACCCGCCCAATCAGCGCCACATTCAGCGCTAGCATCGCCACCAGCGTCAGGATGATCAGGGCCGGATGTTCGAGCGACCAGACCAGGGTGCGGCGATAGCCGGCTAGCAACAAGGCGAAGCCGCGTTCACTGGCGCGGTAAATACGATTATGTTTTTCCGCCCCTACCGGCTTGAGCAGGCGCGAGCACATCATCGGCGTGACCGTAAGCGACACCAGCATCGAAACCGCAATCGAGGTCGTCAGCACGAAGGCAAATTCATGGAAAATGCGGCCCACGATTCCCCCCATGAAGAGAATGGGCACGAACACGGCAATCAGCGAAAGGCTCATCGAGAGCACGGTGAAGCCGACCTCCTGTGCGCCCTGCAGGGAAGCCTCCATGACCGGCATGCCTTCTTCGATCAGGCGGGTGATGTTTTCCATGACCACGATCGCATCGTCAACCACAAAGCCGGTCGAGATCGTCAACGCCATCAGGGACAGGTTGTCGAGGCTATAGCCAACCAGGTACATCACACCGAAAGTGCCGATCAGCGAGACACCCACGGCAACCCCCGGGATCAGCGTGCCGCGCGGGCTGCGCAGAAAAGCAAACACAACCGCGATCACCAGGATGACCGAAATCACCAGGGTTCGCTCCACATCATTGACCGAGGCGCGAATGGTCGTCGTGAGGTCGACCAGAGTATCCAGGTTGTCGCCGGCGGGGATAGAGGCGCGTACCGAAGGCAGCGTGGCCTTAATGCGATCGACCGTATCGATCACATTCGCGCCGGGCAGGCGGAAGACGAGCAGGATGACCGCAGGCTTTTGATTAACGAAGCCGGCTGCGCGAAACGTCTGCAGCGCATCGTAAACGTTGGCTACGTCGCGCAGCCGCACCACGCCGCCTTTGCCATTTGAGCCGACCACCAACGGCGCGTAATCGACTGCCTTGGAGATTTGATCATTGGCGGTAATGTCGGCCGTCGTGGTGTTGTCGGCGATCTGACCCTTGGGGCGGTTGGAGTTTTGCTGGCTGATGACGCGGGCGATATCCTGCAGGCCGAGGCCATAGCTGTTGAGCTGCTGCGGGTTGGCGTCGACGCGGACGGCGGGCAATGCACTGCCCACCACCTGCACCTGGCCTACGCCCTCCACCTGGGACAATTTTTGTTGAATAACGGAAGAGGCCGTATCGTAGAGTTCCGCCTTGCCACGGATCGGGGAGGTGAGGTCGAGCACCATGACGGGAGCAATCGCCGAGTTGATTTTTCGGTAGACCGGATTAGCAGGCAGATTCGCGGGCAAGTAGGTGCGCGCGGCGTTGATCGCCGCCTCCACATCGCGCGCGGCGCCATCCACGTCGCGGGTCAGGTCGAATTGCAGGGTGACTGAGCACACGCCGAGGGTGCTGGACGAGGTCATCTGGGTAACCCCCGCGATGTGGCCAAACTGGCGCTCGAGGGGGGTGGCGACGGAAGAGGCCATCACCTCGGGGCTGGCGCCTGGCAGCGCCGTGGCCACCGTGATGGTGGCGAAATCAATTTGCGGCAGCGAAGAAACCGGCAGGTTGAAGAAGGCCAGCATCCCCGCCAGCGTGATCGCGAGGGTTAGCAGCGTGGTGGCTACCGGGCGGCGGATAAACGGAGCAGAAATGTTCATGCGCCGGTAGCCCCGGAAGCTTCGTTGGCAATCGTCGTGTGCGGACGGCGCGAAAAGCGAGTCGCAATGCGATCGAAGAAAATGTAAATGATCGGGGTGGTGTAGAGCGTGAGCACCTGGCTAACCAGCAGGCCGCCCACCATCGCGATGCCCAGCGGGCGACGCAACTCCGACCCGATCCCGGAACCGAACGCCAGCGGAATTCCAGCAAACAACGCCGCCAGCGTGGTCATCAAAATAGGGCGGAAGCGCAGCAGCGAAGCTTCATAAATCGCTTCGACCGAGTTCTTGCCGTGCACACGCTCGGCCTCCAGCGCGAAGTCGACAATCATGATGCCATTCTTCTTCACGATACCGATGAGCAGGATGATGCCAATGACCGCGATAATGTCGAGCGACTGGCCGAAGAGACGCAGGGCCAGCAGCGCACCCACCCCCGCCGAGGGCAGGGTAGAGAGAATGGTGAGGGGATGGATGAAGCTCTCGTACAGCACGCCCAGCACAATATAGACGGCCAGCAAGGCGGCAAGAATGAGCAGCGCTTCATTGCCGCCAATGGCGGTGTAGGCGGCGGCCGTTCCCTGAAAGCCGACGATGACGCTGGCGGGCATATGAAGATCCGATTGCGAGCGCTCGACCGAGTCGACCGCCTGCCCCAGTGAGTAGCCTTCTGCAACATTGAAAGATACGGTCACCACGGGGAACTGTCCCTGGTGCGATATGGTCAGCGGGGAAGACTGCATATCGAAATGCGTGAACGCCGAAAGCGGCACCGGGGTTGGCAGCGTAGCGCTCGAGGCGGCGCCGCCGCCTCCGGATGCCTGGCCCGAGGTTTGACTGCTCGATCCCGTCGAAGTTGAGCCGCTTGACGAGGAACCGCCGGACGCCGCCGAGAGCGCGTTCGTTGGCGTCCCCGTCGCCAGGTTGGAACCCGTGGGCGAGGATGTAGTCGAGGCGTTGTTGACCGTATTGTTCTGAGCGGCTAGTGACGACGTGTTGCTGGAGGCGGAGGAGAGTTGCGTGCCCTGCGTGGTCGAGGCGTTTGCCGCGGAGGAAGCAGTGAGCGTGGTCACCGAGCTGGCGGCGGAGGTATTTCTCCCTGAAGTGGACGCGGCCGCGCCGGAATTAGTGGTGTTGGCCGCCCCCTGAACATACAGGCTGTCCAACTTCTTCGGGTCTTTCTGGAACTCAGGAACAGCTTCCAGAATCACATGGTATTGGTTGGATTGGGTATAGATGGTGCTGATCTGGCGCTGCCCAAAGGCGTCATACAGCGTCGAGTCGATGGTATCGGCCGTGATGTTCATCCGCGACGCCGTGGCGCGGTCGATGGCCAGCTGCGCGGTGACCCCGTTGGGCTGATCATCCGTGGCCACGTCACGCAGCTGCGGCAGCTTGCGCATGCTGCCCACCAGCTTCCCGGTCCAGGTGGCCAGTTCCGCCGGATCAGGATCTTCGAGCGTGTATTGATACTCAGTCCGGCTGGCCCGGTCGTCGACGGTCAGATCCTGCACCGGTTGCATGTAAAGCTGAATCCCGGGAACCTTGCTGAGATTACGATCCAGCCGGCGAATGACCTCGCTGGCCGTAAGACCGCGGATCGCGGGGTCTTTCAGGTTGATCTGGATGCGCCCGCTATTGAGTGTGGTGTTCACGCCGTCCGCCCCGATGAACGAAGACAGGCTTGCGACCGCCGGATCTTTCAGAATCTCGTGGGCCAGCTGCTGCTGCTTGCGCGACATCGCGGGGAAGGAGATCGATTCCGGAGCCTGCGAAATACCCTGGATAATGCCCGTGTCCTGCGTGGGAAAGAAGCCCTTGGGAATCTCTATATAGAGAACAATCGTGAGCACAAGCATGGCCGCGGCCAGCAACAGCATCGGTATTTCGAAGCGGAAGACCCAACGCAGGCTGCGTCCGTAGGCGGCGATCACGCGCTTGAACAGTCCTTCGGTGTAATGGTAAAAGCGGGTCTGTTCCGACTCCGGGGTGTGGCGCAGGATGCGCGCAGCCATCATGGGCGTAAGCGTCAGCGACACAAAAGCAGAGATCAATATGGTCACGCTGAGGGTGACGGCAAATTCGCGAAACAGGCGTCCCACGATGTCGCCCATGAACAGCAGGGGAATCAGCACCGCGATCAACGAAATGGTGAGTGAGATGATGGTGAAACCAATTTGCTGCGCGCCCTTGAGGGCCGCCTCCATGGGTGGCAGGCCTTCTTCCAGGTAGCGGGAGATGTTCTCGATCATCACGATGGCATCATCCACCACGAAGCCGGTGGAGATGGTAAAAGCCATCAGCGTAAGGTTGTTGAGGCTGTATCCCAGCGCCTCCATTACGGCAAAGGTGCCGATCAACGAGAGCGGCACCGCGACACTGGGAATGATGGTTGCGGAAAGGCTGCGCAGAAAAAGAAAGATCACCATCACCACCAGCGCGATGGTGAGCATCAGCTCGAACTCCACGTCGCGAACCGAAGCGCGAATGGTGTTGGTGCGGTCCGTGAGCACCGTGAGCTTGATCGAGACCGGCAACGTGGCCTTCAGCTTTGGCAGCAGATCTTCGATGCCCTTGACGACCTCAATCGTATTCGCGCCCGGCTGGCGCTGAATGTTAACGATCACCGCCGGCGTCTCGTTCATCCATGCCGCAAGCTTGGTGTTTTCGATGCTGTCGCTAACCCGGGCAACGTCGGTCAGCATCACCGGGGCGCCGTTCTTGTAGGCAACGATCAGGTCGCGATAACCTGCGCTCGAGAGCAGCTGATCATTTGCATTGATCTGGAAATTTTGCTCGGGACCGTCAAAGCTGCCCTTGGCCGAGTTCACGCTCTCGGCGCTGAGCGCATTGCGCACGTCTTCAAGATTGATGCCGTACGAAGCCAGCGACGTGGGATTGACCTGGATGCGGACAGCGGGCTTCTGGCCGCCGCTGATGGTCACCAGCCCAACGCCGTTGAGCTGCGAGATCTTCGGAGCCAGCCGTGTGTCCACCAGATCTTCAACCCGCGAGAGCGGCATCGTGGTCGAGGTGAGGGCAAGCGTCAGCACGGGCGCGTCCGCTGGATTCGATTTGCTGTACACCGGCGGCACCGGAAGGTCAGTCGGCAGGTAGCCCTGTGCCGCATTGATGGCGGCCTGTACTTCCTGCTCGGCGACATCGATGTTCAGGTTCAAGGCAAATTGAAGCACAATGACGGAACTGCCATCCGAACTGGTAGAGGTCATCTGCGAGAGCCCGGCGACTTGTCCGAACTGCCGCTCCAGCGGAGCTGTTACGGCCGACGACATCACCTGCGGGCTGGCGCCCGGGTAGAAAGTCTGCACCTGGATCGTGGGGTAATCCGCTTCCGGCAAAGCGGAGACCGGCAGCGTCGTGTACGAGGCCAGGCCGATGACCAGGATCGCGACCATCAGCAGTGCGGTTGCGACCGGTCGAAGTACGAAGATGCGCGACGGATTCAACGTGTTGGCCCGTCGGCACGCTTTCCGGCCAGGGTGCCTGCGGCCTCGCCATTGCCGGTCACATTAGCTTGCGCAGATGCTTCGATCGACACTTTCGTGCCATCCTGCAGTTTGTCGAAACCGGTCAGGGAAACGGTGTCGCCCGGGTTGAGCCCTTCCACCGCAGAGATGCTGCCATCGGAGGTCTTCTCAACGATGTTCTGGATAGAGGCGGTGCCCCCACTGTTTATCTTGTAAACAAATGCCTGCACACCATTGCGCTGTATGGCCGCGCTGGGGATGAGCAATGCGTTATGCAGTGTGTTGACCAGCAAACGGGCGTTGACGAACTGGTTGGGATAGAGCGTTAGGTCGTGGTTGTCGAATTCCGCGCGAAAGCGAATCGTGCCTGTGGTCGTATCTACCTGGTTGTCGATCGTCAAAAGATGCCCGGTCGCGATCTTGACTAATTGCGAGCGGTCGAAGGCATCGACCGGCAGCGCCGTTCGCTTCAGGATTTGCGACCGCACCTGCGAGAGATTATCCTCCGCAACATTAAAGACGACTGTGATCGGCTGCAGTTGTGTAACCACAACAAGCGCATTTGAACTGCCGGCGAAGATGGTGTTGCCGGGGTCGACGAGGCGCAACCCGACTCGGCCAGAGGCGGGCGCGGCCAGTGTGCAGTAGCTGAGCTGCACCCGCTGGTAGTCCACCTGGCCTTCATCGTTCTTCACCGTGCCCTTGTATTGCTCGACCGCCTGCTCCTGGTCTTCCAGGGTTTGGCGGGCGATCGCGTTCAGCGCCACCGCCTTCTGGTACCGGGCCAGGTCGATCTGCGCCTGCTTGAGTAAACCCTGGTCGCGTTCCAGGCTGCCCTCCGCCTCCTTCAATTGCGCTTCATAGGGCCGGGGGTCGATTTGAATCAGGGTCTCGCCTTTGCGCACCATTTGCCCTTCACGATAGTTAACCGCGACGACTTTGCCCGTGATCTGGCTGTACACGCTTACCGTGGAGATCGGCGTAACCGTGCCCAGGGCCTCTATGTGGATACCAATATCGCCTTCGCGGGCGGTGGCGGCCTTGATGTTGACCACCTCCGGCTGGTCGAGCGCGTTCTCATCAGGCTTGGGTTTGGGCTTGTGGGTTAGCAGTAGCACGACCACGAGTACCAGCAACGCGATGAGGACCATGCCAAGCCAAGGGCGGCGCTTTTTAGGGGCGACGGGCGAGCTGTCCGCAACGGGATCAGGACGCAGGCTCGCTTGGTTACTTTCCATGGGTGCGACGCTCCGGCAAATATCGAGTCTGGTTAGGACGGGCCCATGAGTACTTTAACAGTCGCCAGATTAGATGAAGCCGCCCCGGCCAGGATTGATTTTGATTGCAAAGGGTCCACTTTGCCGCGTGAGCTGGATTAACATGGAGCCATGTCGGGAACGCTGTCTAGAGTCACCTCCAGGGTCAAATTGGGAATCTCAATCGGCCTGCTGGCCCTTTCTTCCGGGCCCCTTGTTCAGGCGCAAATGCCCCCTCCTCCAAAACTGCCGCCAGGTTCACCGCAGGCCGCCGGGCAACACATCTTCGTCACCCGATGTGCCTCGTGCCACGGCACCAACGCGATGGGCGGTGAGTTTGCCCCCGGCATCATCGACCGCGTGCCCCTGCGCACAGACGAAGAATTGGTCAAGCTGCTGCACAATGGTCTGCCGGGGTCGGGCATGCCGGCCTTTCCTGACGTCGTTGACCAGGATCGCGCCAACCTGATCAGCTTTCTGCGCACGCTGAAACCCTTCTGGGGTCCATCGACTGAGCACGTCTCCGTCACGCTGCAGAATGGAAAGGTGCTCCAGGGGACAGCATTGAACAGCTCGGGCAGCGATATGCAACTGCTCGGGCAGGACCAGCAGATCTATCTCCTGCGCAAAACGGATGCCACGCACTACCGGGTGGTCACGTCGCAGGCTGACTGGCCCAGCTATAACGGAAAGACGACCGGCGGCCGCTACAGTGAGCTGAAGCAGATCACCAACGCCAACGTTTCCCGGCTCCAGATGAAGTGGCTGTTTACCATACCCAACATCCGCGAAATCCAGGCGACCCCGGTGGTCGTTGGTGGAGTGATGTATGTGACGGTAGCGAATGAGTGCTATGCGCTCGATGCAGGCAGCGGACACCTGATCTGGCATTACCGCCGCGCGCGCACACCGGGCATCACCGGGCTAGCCGCGCTCGGAGTGAACCGCGGCGTCGCGGTCGAGGGCGATCGCCTGTTCATGGTGACCGATAACGCGCACATGATTGCCCTCAACCGGTTAACCGGCGCCCTTTTATGGGAGACGGAGATGATCGATTGGCACCAGGGTTACAACGCCAACACCGCCCCGTTGATTGCCGGCAACCTGGTGGTCTCTGGCATCTCTGGCGGCGATGATGGGGTTCGCGGCTTTTTGGCGGCTTACGATCAGACCTCCGGCAAAGAGGCCTGGCGTTTTTGGACGACGCCCAAGCCCGGTGAGCCCGGCTCCGAAACCTGGCAGGGTACTGGCCTTGATCATCCCGGCGGAGCAACCTGGATGACGGGAACCTACGATAAGGATCTGGACATCCTCTATTGGCCGGTCGGTAATCCCGGCAACGACATGGTTGGAGATTTTCGTTTGGGCGACAATCTCTACACCGATTCGGTGGTCGCGCTCGATCCGGCGACGGGCAAGCTGAAATGGTACTTCCAGTTCACGCCTCATGACGTGCACGACTACGATGCCATGGCGCCCCCCTCCCTGGTCGACACCATGTGGGCAGGCAAGCCGCGCAAACTGATGGTGCAGGCTAACCGCAATGGTTTCCTCTATGTGCTCGATCGCACCAACGGCAAGTTCCTGCTGGGAAAGCCCCTCACCAAGCAACTCGACTGGGCAACCGGACTTACCCCGGAAGGCCGGCCGATCATCGCTCCTGGCCATGAGCCAACACCAGAGGGCAACAGGACCTGTCCCTGGTTGAACGGCGCAACCAACTGGTATTCCGCCTCCTGGAATCCAATAACCTCGCTCTACTATGTACAGACCAACGACAAGTGCGGCTTCTTCACCCGCAACGACCAGCCGTACAAAGAGGGCCGTACCTTTATGGGCGGCACCAGTGGCGGCGACCCGGCCCACCCCGGGCAGCGCCTTCTGCGTGCCTTTGACCTCCAGACCGGCAAGGCCGTTTGGGAACTACCACAAACGGGCAGCGCAGATAGCTGGGGCGGCGTGCTCAGCACCGCCGGCGGCGTGGTGATGTACGGTGCCGACGACGGTTCCTTTGCCGCGGCGGATGCAAAAACCGGCAAGCCTCTTTGGAGCTTTCCCACCAGCCAGGAGCCGCATAACTCGCCCATGACTTACGAGTTCGACCACAAGCAGTATATTGTCACCGCGATGGGTTCGAACATCCTGGTGTTTGGCTTGCCAGACTAGAAAGAGGGTTCAATTGCAGCAATCACGAAGAGACTTCATCAAGACCGCCTCCGCTGCCATGCTCTGCGGTGGGGCTCTCGGAGCGCAGGCAAAGACGCTCAATGTGCCGTTAGGCCTTCAGCTCTACTCGGTTCGCGATCAATTGCCCAACGACTACGATGGCACGCTCAAAAAGATCGGAGCGTTGGGCTATCGGGAAGTGGAATCGGCCGGCTACTTCAATCACAGCGCCGATGAAGTCAAGCAGGCTATGAGCGCGGCCGGCTTGCACCTGGTGAGCGCGCACTATTCCTCAGACGTATTGCATCAGCAGCTCGACCAGGCGATTCAATTCAGTAAAGATGTCGGTGTCAGTTACATTATTTGTTCTTATCCGGGCTTCAAAGATCCCTCCCGGCTCAAGAACATTCCGGCGCATGAGCGGTCGAACGCATTCACGCTCGAAGACTGGCGCTGGAATGCCGAGCAGTTCAACATCATCGGCGAAAAGGTGAGTGAAGCCAACCTGAAGTTCGGGTATCACAACCACACCATGGAGTTTCATGTGACCGAGGGCGTGGTCCCCTACGTCGAGCTGCTGCGCCTCACCGATCCCGCCAAGGTCACCATGGAGATGGATTGCGGCTGGGTGGTGGTGGGGGGTGCGAACCCGATTGAATATCTGCGGAAATATCCCAAGCGCATCAGCATGCTGCACGTAAAAGACTTCAAGGGAATCACGCCCACGTCTTCGATAGCCAACGAGCCCACGATTGTTGAGCTGGGCCAGGGCACAATCGATTTCGGTCCTATCCTTGAGGAAGCGGCCAGGGCCGGAGTGGTGAAGCATTGCTTCGTCGAGCAAGAGGGCTACAACGTGCCCCCAATGGAAGGCCTGAAAATCGACGCCGACTACATGCGCAAGCTAGGGATTGGCTAGACCTTCGTGGGTGCACAGCTGCGGAAATTGTCGATTTATGAAGGGTACGGGCTTCAGCCCGTACATAAATACTTAAGACGAGCCGCCTTTAGGCGCTGAAGGCTGCGGAATCATGCGGAAACCCGGCCCTCAGCGGCTAAAGCCGATCAATTCTTGTTTCATTAATGTACGGGCTGAAGCCCGTACCCTTCATCCATCACAATTTCCGCAGTCCAGTTCCAGTCACTGTGTTTGTTATCAGGCCGATCGCCTACCCAGCAGACGGCTCACCCGGGCCGGGGCTTCAACACCCAGCAATTGGGTGCATACGAGGTAGCCGATCCCAAATGTAGAAAGCACGCACAGGCCAATCATTGGTGCATTGTGGAAAGGCAGCACTCGTTTCACGCCGTAGCCGCAGGCAGCCGCGATCAGGGCCCCAACCCACAGCCGCGCGACCCGAGATATCGAGTACAAGACGTCACCAATGCGCGCCTCCAGTGCGCGTCGCAGGAGCGCAAACTCCACCCAGCCGGCCAGCCCGGCCGAAAGCGTCAGTCCCGCCACGCCCCAGCGGCGATCGATGCCCAGCAACTTTGGCAGAGGCAAAGCAAAAAAATAGCCCAGCACTACTGTCAACACCACCCGGATGATTGCGAAGTTAAGCGGTGTGCGCGTATCCCTCAGCGCGTAAAACGCAGACGAATAGAGCCGACCCGACGTGGTAGCCAACAGTCCCACAGCCGATCCCGCAAGCACACTCCAAACCCACGTCACATCGTTGGTTTTGAAGTTGCCGCCGCGGTAAATGGTGGCGACGATCACGTCGCCCAGAGCCACAAACGCCACCGCCGAAGGAACGACGAAGAAGGAGATGTTTTTGAGACCGCCCTCCAGACGCTTCCGCAAGACCGCGCCGATCTCCTCCGCTGTTCCCAGGGCGCTCGACATAGTCGGCAGTTCAGCAGCCGAGATCGCCATACCAAACAAACTCACAGGCAGGGAATTCAGCGTCTGCGCGTAAGCGAGCGCAGAGACTGCGCCCGCCGGCAACAAGCTTGCCAGCAACGAGTCGATATAGGCGCTGATCTGCACCACCCCTCGGCTTAAGAAAACCGGGAAAAAGCTGCGAGTAACCGCGCGCACATGTTCCGAGCGAAACGTTAGCTGCAGATTGAGCGGTCTAAGGAAGCCCATCACCGTCGGCACCTGCACAGCAAACTGCAGGCCGCTGCCAATCACAGAAGCAATTGCGATCACGACCGCCAGCCTCGACTCGCCCACATGGCCGCCCTTCCACAACATGGCGCTGATGATGGCCACGTTCCAGATCACGGGTGCGGTGTAGGAAAGAAAGAATTTGCGATGGCTATTGAGAATACCAAGACACCACGCCGAGATGACGAGTAGCGCTGCCCCGGGAAAGAGGATCTGCACCAGGTGAATAGTCAGCAGTCGCTTCTCGCCAACCCACGTCGGCGCGATGATATCCATCAACCACGGTGTCGCAAAAACGCCCACCAGCGTCAGCAGCGACGTGAGCAGAAAGAGGATGGCAAAGATCGCTTCTGCTAGCTTCGTAGCTTCTTCGTGCCGCTCTTCCGCGCGCAGGCGCGCATAGACCGGGATGAACGAGGCCGAGAGCACGCCCTCGCCAAAAAGATTCTGCAGAAAATTAGGAATTCGGAACGCCGCGCGGAAGGCGTCCGCGGCGTCTGAGTTGCCAAAGAAGTGAGCGAACACCCGCTCGCGTAACAGGCCAACGAGCCGGCTCAGCAAAATACCGGCGCTCACAGCAAACGCTGAGGACCGGGAAGCTTTGCGGGGAGATGGGCCTGTCATCAAAATAGACATCGATGCTGGCTTTACTCTAATGCATGGCGCACTCGTTCCCCTGCAACTTCCATGGCAACAGGAACCAGTTTGTAACGCTGTGCTACGCCTGCTGTTCCAGCAGCACGACCAACTCTTCCCACTCGGCCGTGAGCGACGCGTGTTGTTCCCGTAAATTCTCCAGAAGCTGGCTCACGCGCTGCGTTTCTTCCGCGCTCTCATACACACCCAGTGACTGTTCAGCATCGGCAATGGAGCTCTCGACGCGCGGTATTTCCTCTTCCACAAAGCTGCAGCGTTCTTGCATCTGGCGCAGCTTGATGGGGTTCAGGCGCCGAACCCTGGCTTCTTCGGGCGCCGGCTTCGCGGGTTCGGGAGCCGCCACCGCGACGGCGACGCTATTCGCAGGGCGAAGCTTGGCCTCCGCCGCCTCCTTGCGATGCAGGTAGTCCTCATAATTGCCGGGATACACATGCACATGGCCGCTTTCCACTTCAAAAATGCGGCTGGCCAGGCGATCGATAAAGTAGCGGTCATGCGAGACCATGACGACGGTGCCATTGAAACTGGCGATGGCCTCGAGCAGAACATCCTTGGCGCGCAGGTCGAGGTGATTGGTGGGCTCGTCCAGTAGCAGAAAGTTTGCCGGGCTCACCAGGATGCGGGCCAGGGCGTAGCGATTGCGCTCCCCTCCGGAGAGCACGCCCAATGTTTTAAAGACGTCGTCCCCGGAGAAGAGAAAGCAGCCGAGCAGGCTGCGCAGCTCAGTTTGCGACACGCGCGGCGCGGTGTTGCCGATGTTGTCCAGCATGCGTGCCTGGCCATCCAATACCTTGTACTGATCCTGGGCAAAGTATTCCGCGGTGACATTGTGGCCCAGCCGCAAGGTGCCGCTCGAAGGCGGCTCCATGCCCGAGAGCATGCGGATCAGCGTCGACTTGCCCGCCCCATTCACCCCCACCAGCGCAATGCGGTCGCCGCGATCGATGGTGAAGTTGACATCCTGCAGCACCTGCTTCGCACCGTAGTTCTTGGCCAGGTCAGACACCTCCACCACCGTGCGGCCAGAAGGCTGGGGCTGGGGAAAGCTGAAGTGGATCGCCTGCTCCTCGACCGGAATCTCGATGCGCACGATCTTGTCCAGTTCCTTAATGCGGCTCTGCACCTGCTTGGCTTTGGTGGCCTGGGCGCGAAAGCGATTGATAAAAGCTTCGAGATGCTCAATATGCTCGCGCTGGTTCTTGTACGCTGCGTCCAGCTGCGTGCGCCGCTCTTCCTTCTGTACCAGATACTTTTCGTAATTCCCGTGGTAAACGTGCAGCCCCTTGTTCCATATCTCGATGGTCTTGTCCACGGTCACGTCGAGAAAGTAGCGATCGTGAGAAATAAGAATGTAGCCATTGGGATAGCTGTGAAGGTAGCCCTCGAGCCAGTTGCGCGTTTCGAGGTCAAGGTGATTAGTGGGCTCGTCCAGCAGCAGCAGGCTGGGCTTTTGCAGCAGCAGCTTAGCCAGGGCAATGCGCATTTGCCAGCCACCTGAAAACTCCTCCGTTTGCCGCGCCCAATCGTGCTTGCTAAAGCCCAGGCCGCCGAGCACGGCCCCTACCTGGGCATCGAGTGCGTAGCCGTCGTGCGCGCGAAAATGCGAATCGAGATCAGAAAAGCGGTCAGCGGCCGCTGCATATTCGGACGTCGCCGGATCGAATTCCGCCAGTCGGGTGGAGAGCGTTTCCAGTTCCTTCTCCATAGCGCGCAGCTCGGCAAAAACCGAGAGGCACTCGGCAAAAACACTGCGGCCGCACAGGGCGAGACCTTCCTGGGGGAGATACCCGATCGTCATACCGCGCGTTCTCTGCAGGCTGCCGTAGTCGAGCGATTCCAGCCCGGCGAGCACTTTGAGCAAAGTCGATTTGCCGGTCCCGTTCGCGCCAACAAGGGCGGTACGCTCATCGGGCGTAATGAGCCAGTCGGCATTCTCGAACAAGACACGGGGGCCGAACCGTTTGCCGGCAGCAGAAAGTTGGAGCATAAGAAAAGCAGCGCCGGAGCGCTGCTCTCATTGTCGCACTTTGCACAAAACCTCAACTACCCTCAACCTTGGACCAACCTCAAACTTTGCACAAAATCTCAACCATCCTCAACTTTGACCCACCCTCAAATGTTGGGTGGCTCATTCAAGCCTGCAGTTGGCTTGAGTGGGATAACCACTGCCGGCACCATTTTCGAAACGGCTCATCCCTTCGGTTTCGACTCCTTGATCACCGTCGTTGGCTTCAACTTAGGCTTTCGTCCCGGCGCCTTCTTTTTACGGGCGAAGCGCGAACGCAAAAACACCTGGTAATCCGCCTCCGTCTGGTCTGCATAATCAACCGCAAAGGCGCCAATGGCATCCACAAATCGGTCTGAGTTCCCAATGTACCCATCGAGCGCAAGCGCGTCCCCAGCCCGAGCGTGGCCGCGAGCCAACAGCTCACCGCAAATTTCGGCGTACTGCATTAAGCCCTCGCCCTTCAGGTCTTCCATATCGATCGACGCCTTGTGATCATTCAGTTGCCGCACCAGGTACTGGCGATTATCGATCGTGGTCCACCCCAGCAGCAGATCTGATAGAAACTGCATCGAGCGCTGGCCTTGCACCACGCGGCGGCCCTGGTGTTGAGGTGCCCCTAACTCGCCCAGGTAGGGCGCATACGCAGATCCAGGTTCCTCCTTGATCTGCATGAAAAGAGGATCCTCGCTACCGTTGCCCTCCAGGTAGATGACGTAATCGCGCAGGCCCACACTCCCGGTTCCCACCACACGAAAAGCCACGTCGAGCGGGCGATACTGATCGAAAAAGTGTTGGCGCTCCGGCAACAGCGTCCCCCGGTACACGCTGAGCGAATCGAGAATGGTGCGCGCTTTCGCGGCCGTCAGGCGGTACTGCAGCGGCTTGTGGTCGACGAAAATGCGGTGCGGGCTGCCCTTGGGCTGCTCGGTGAGCCGCTCGACGTTATACCGCGGGGTCGCCCGCTCGGCCTTGCGCAGCACTTGAGACACCGGCGCAATACGTTGCAGCCGATGCACCTGAAAGCGCGCTACATCCAGAACCGGCATCTGCGCGAACGCACGCATCGACCGCCGATAGTTCTTCAGCAAGACCCCGGTCGCCGCAGCACACGCGGCCCCCTTGCTGCCCGCTTCACGCCCCGCCAGCACGATGCTGGTCGCAAGCCGCTTCAGGTCCCACTCAAAAGGCCCTCGAATGGTCTCATCGAAGTCGTTGATATCGAACACCAACCGTCCATCGGGCGCGGCATAGGCGCCCAGGTTACGAACATGGGCATCCCCGCAGAGCTGGGTAAAGATGCCGGTATGCGGCAGTACCGCCAGGTCCGCAGCCATCACCGGTACTGCGCCGCGAAAAAAGCCAAAGGGCGAAGCTGCCATCCGCTCCCACTTGATCGCCAGCAGGGCCGGCACCCGCCCCACCGACGATACCGCAAGAGCGTCGATGGGATCGGTCTGTCGGTCAGACGCGCGCCACCGGTTCTGCTCCTGGCGGCGAACCTGCTTGCGCCTCGATTGCCCAAACGCGCGGCGTTCTGGGGGAGGCAGTATGTGTTTGATGGTCACCGTGAGCCTCCCACGGCAGCCGTGATCGCAGCGCGCGTGGCCTCATCCAGCGGCGGCATCGCTCCCGGCTGCGAAGCCACCCATGAGCCCCAACGGTTGCCCGCCTCGTTGACCACCGCAAGCGGCGCATCCTGTAGATAGTAGTGCGTCAGGGCAGCGGTAAAGGCGTCTCCTGAACCTACGGTATCGACCACTTTGACCGGGATGCCGGGATGCCGATCCACCTGCTCCCGAGTCACCAATAAACTGCCGCTGCCACCCATCGTGACGCAGACCAGCCGTACCGGGAAACGGTCCAGCAGCTTTTTCGCACCTGCCAGGAGCGATTCGGCGGTCGTGCCTTCATCGTCGCCCAGGCCGAGCACCCGCAGTATCTCCGGCATCTCGCTATCATTCATCTTGAGCAGAGTTGTTATCTGCAGCGAACGCGCGATCACGTCGGCAGAATAAAACGGCGCGCGCAAATTCACATCGAACACACGCACGCAAGCAGAGGCAGTCGCCGCTAGAAATCCCTCAATGGTCTGCCGCGAGACATCGTTTCTCTGCGCCAGGGTTCCGAAGCAGACGGCGTCGGCGCGCGTGGCCAGCTCAAGCCACTCTGGGCTGAGTTCGAGGTAGTCCCAGGCCACATCCTCTGCGATGGTGTACTCCGCTTGGCCGTCCTTCAATCGCACAGCAACGGTACTGGTCGCATGCGTCGGGTCGGTCTGCAAATTCGACACGTCCAGGGGCTGTTGCGCCAATTCGCCACGAGCGCGGCGACCCAGCTCGTCCTTGCCCACGCGGCTGGCACAAACAGAGTGGCTGCCAAGTCGACCGGCCATGACCGCAAAATTAGAGACCGCGCCCCCCAGGCGTGGCCCGGAAGGCAGCAGGTCCCACAACAGTTCCCCGATACCGACAACCAGTTGAGCCTGCGCAGCGTCCGTCATGGCGTATGCAGCAGATGTTCCATCTCAAGATAGACCGCATTGGTCCAGCCGAACCCAACAACATTTTGATAACCCGCGATCAGCTCAACATCCGAGGACCCGGTTTCGACGTTGTACTTCTCGTGGATGGTTCCTTCCTTTTCGAAGCTGGCGGCCACGGTATGAGTGAATTCAGTAGCCACTCGTCGCGCATCGTCCACAAAGCCATACTTCAGCAAGCCGTCAGACGCGAACCAATTCAAGGGAGCCCAGCCAAAGGGCAAATCCCACTGCAGCCCACTGACATAAGTACTGCTGGCCAGCCCACCGGGCCGGTCGAGCAAAGAAAGATGCTGATCGATGGCTGCCGCCTGTTCGGCCGTCGCCAGTCCCGTCCACAGAGGATAGAAAATGGTCGCGTACACGTAACTGGATTGCTTCTCAACCATGAAGTCGTAATCGAAGAACATCCCTTTCTCAGCATTCCACAAATACTTGTTGATCGCCTGCTTGCGGGCCGCCGCTTGCCGCTGCCATTGCGCCGCCTGCGCTGGCTCGTGCAGCAGATTGGCGATAACCGCCAGATCGATCTCGTACTTGTAAAGCAAGCTGTTCAACCCGACGGCCGCGTAGTGATGGGTAGATCCACTGAATGGGCCGAAGCGGAAAGAAATATCGAAGCCAGACTCGCGCACCGCTCGATCACCTTTGTAAAAATCCCGGCTCAGGCGATAGCCTCGTGCCCAGGCGAGCCCACACACCACCGATTGGCTGGCGTCGCAACTGGTTTTTGCCAGCGCCGCCTGCTCCGCCGGCGACGGAAACTGCGGAGCCGCAAGCAGGTAGCTGGTGTGAACCTCGGGATGCGTCATCAACCAGTTAATAACGTCGATGTAATAGCTGCTGTGGTCAGCAATATCGGGTACCGGCCCCTCGCCAATATCGAAATACCGGGCCAGACCAGTGTTGCCTGCGCGATGGATTGGCCTCAGCCAGAAATCATGATCGCGGCGGGCGTAGGCGTAGGCGCGGGTCAGCCACTGTTTCTGGCGCGCGCGATTTACCGGCGACGGATCGCGGGCAATCTCCGCATCATAAACCGCGCGAATCATCGAGCTCAGCAGCGGCGGCTGAGAGCGGGTCAGAAAGTAGGTGCGATTCGCGTTCAGCACTGCCCCGTAGTTCGCAATCTCGTAAAAAAAGTTCTCCACCATGCCCCGTGCCAGATCCACCCGGCCGTCGCGCAGCAAGCCCAGGATGATGAAGTAGCTGTCCCAGCCAAACATCTCGTTGAACCGTCCGCCTGGCACCACGTAACGGTTAGGCAGGTAAAGCAACCCGGGGTGAGGAATCTCCGATTCTTTCACGTCGCCCAGGTGCACGATGCGATGAGGCAGGTGCGCAATCTGGATGTTGCATTGGGAGCGAAGCCGCAGTAATTCCGGCGGCGTGGGTGTGCCCAGGGGCAGATAGAGCAGCGGCGGCGCATTCACCTTCGGGTCGACCAGCGACTTGCACTCGGTCATTGACCGGGAGAGGGTATCCCAGCCGTTGTGAATGTAGGTCTCGATCGTCTCCGCGTGGCCGGTCAAGCCGACAGCGAGAAACAACAGCGCGAGTGCCAGTGCTTTTCTTGAGAAAACAGCCACCCCGCGATGTTACATGCCGTTGTCGACGGTTTGCGAGCCGGCGTGTGCGCTTGTAGCATCGCCTTACGATGTGCAACCAATCTCCGGGTGGCCCATCCTTTGCGTTCTTTGCAAAGGTGGGAAAACGGATCTAGATCCAACGGTTGCCTATCCCACCCTTTGCAAGAAACGCAAAGGATGGGGCACCCGGCATCGGGCTAGGCAGACAGAAAGGTTGGGTCGTGACAATAGCGCCATCTTCGCCCATGGGGCGGCGTAAACACGGGCCATGGTTTTGGGTCGGTATCAGCGCCCTGTTCGTCGTCGTTGTACTGGTAGCCGCTTTTGAAATCCTTCTCTCCCGGGCGGAGCCAATTCTGCGAGCGCGATTGATCCAGGGCATCTCTGCGCGTTTCCACAGCAGGGTAGAAATGGGTGCCTTCGAGGTTTCTCTCCTACGGGGATTCGAAGTCTCCGGCAAAGACCTCGCCATCTACCCCTACAACGTTGCGTCTAGCGTCCCGACGTTTGCCGTGCGTCGTTTCGCCTTCCGTACCGGCTATGCCAGCCTGGTGCATTCGCCCATGCACATCGGCCACGTGGAGGTGGAGGGATTGCGCATCAACCTTCCCCCCAAAAGCCAGCGCAACCCGCAACCTGGGCAAAATGACAATCGCGGGCACACGCCCAGTCGGGGCAACCCGGTGAGCATCGTCGTCGACGTGTTGGACTGCACCGACACCGTGCTGACCCTGGGCACGGATAAGCCAGGAAAGCTGCCAACGAAATTCATTATCCAGAGTTTGAACCTGCGCTCCATCGGCGCCGGCAAGCCAATGGATTTCACCGCGGTTCTAACCAATCCCAAACCCCAGGGCCACATCGAGAGCCGGGGTCACTTTGGCCCGTGGAACAACGAACACCCGGGCGCGACTGCACTGGGCGGCGCCTACTCCTTCCGCGATGCCGATCTGGGCGTCTTCAAGGGGATTGGCGGCATCCTCTCCTCGGTAGGGCAATACCAGGGAACGCTGGACAAAATCGTCGTCGATGGCCAGACCGACACCCCCGACTTTCAAGTGAAGGTCAGCGGCCACAAGATGGCGTTGCACACTGATTTTCACGCCATCGTGGATGGCACGGATGGCAACACTTATCTTGAGCCGGTCAAGGCGTACTTTCTTCATTCCTCTGTGATCGCGCGAGGATACGTGGTCCGCGCGCAAGGCGAACCAGGACACCATACCTACCTCGACGTCACGACAGAACACGCGCGCATAGAAGACCTTTTGCGCCTGGCGGTGCGCACCGATCCCCCGGTGATGGAAGGGCAGGTCGTCCTGCACACCAAGGTCGATTTGCCCCCGGGCTCAGAGGATGTGGCCCACCGCTTGCGGCTGCAAGGCAACTTTGCCCTGGTAAATGCTCGCTTCAGCAGCGAAAAAATCCAGAGCAAGGTGGATCAGCTGAGCTTGCGCAGCCAGGGCGAAGTGGAGCTGGCGAATGAACAGGCAAGAGCCCCCAAGGCGCTCGTCGTGCGTTCGCAGATGAGCGGCGACTTCACTCTTGTAGATGCCGGCCTGAACCTGTCGAACCTGCGTTACGACATCCCCGGAGCGCACATCAAGCTCGACGGCATCTACACCCTGGACGGGGCAAAGTTCAACTTCACCGGCACGGCCGATATGCAAGCCACCGTGTCGAGAATGGTTGGTGGCTGGAAGGGTTTGCTCCTGATGCCCTTCGACAAAGTCTTCGCAAAAAATGGCGCCGGTACAGAAGTCCCCTTCAAAATCGACGGAACAAAGTCCGACCCCCATTTCGGTCTCGATCTGGGGCGCCGCGCGCCGAAGAAGGGACTACCCGTAGGCATAGGCGTGGGACCGATGCAGTAGCCAACATCGGCTGAACACGAATCTGCTTTCCGTCCACCCTATGATCAGTTCCTGAGGGCAACCGCTGCCCTCCTTCTTGTCATCCCGAGGAGCTGACTGGCCTGTCGGCAAGTTAAGGGAGGAATGAACGCGGAGAGCGCTTGCTTTTAAGCCGTCCCTCAAGCAAATCTTTAAGCCCGTCCCCCAAACAAATTTGTCATCCCGACCGTAGCGTACCCGAATTCCTGTTTCGCCATGTCAGACAGATCCACGTGTGCGGCTTTCATTAAGGAAAGCCGCATGAAGTTCGCCAGCGCCATCAACTTCGACAGGAATTCGGGGGAGCGAAGTGGAGGGATCTGCTGTGCGTCTTTCCCTCAAACCAAGGCCCCACGAGTGAGCTCGCAAATCCAGCCCCAGCCATTTTGTTCATTAGGAGCAGCCGACTTGCCTGGCGGCAAGTCAAGGATGGAATGAAAGAGGCGAGCGTTTGCTTCTCAAAGCCCGTCCCTCAAGCAAATTTGTCATCCCGACCGTAGCGCAGCGAAGGGACCTGCTTTGCGCCCATCCACTAGCAATTCTTGAGGGCGAACGTTACCCTCCCCTTTGTCATCCCGACTGAAGTGCGGCGCAGCGGAGGGATCTGCAGTGCGCCCCTCCCCTAAACAAAGGCCTTACGCGTGAGCGCAAATCCTACACACCGTTGCAGCCTGGCGAAACCCGCAATCGCATCCAATCAGCCACAACTCGACTACTCACCGTGCCTGCTAAGCACCTCGTCATAAATACAGTAAACCCCCTCAAACACTGAATCCCACGACGCCGACAGCGCATACTCCCGCGCTGCCAGCCGCATCCGCGCATGCAACTCCGGCTTAACAATCACCTTCGCAATCGCCGCCGCAAACTCATCATCCGCAGCAGTCCAACCCGTCACGCCGTCTTGCACGATGTACCGTGGGCCGCCATCCGGAGTAACGATCGCAGGCACTCCAGAAGCCAACGCCTCCAGCACCACATTGCCAAACGTATCCGTGTGTGAGGGAAACACAAACAGGTCCATATTGGCGTATGCACGCGCGAGATCCTGGCCGCGCAGCACACCAGTGAACTCTGCATTGGGCAGATGTTCTCGCAGCCAACTTTCTTCCTTCCCATGCCCGACAATGAGAAAACGAAAGTTCGTAATCCCGTTCGCCAGCAACTCAGTGCGGATGCGCGCCAGCAGAAATACGTTCTTCTCAATCGAGAGCCGGCCACAAAACCCAAGCACGAACTCTTCCCCTGTTCCGCTGCGATATTCGGGAGAGAACGCAACCGTATCGACCCCACGCGGCATCAATGCGCATTGCCGGCCCGTGACCTTCTCCAGCAACTGGCACAAGTCGATATTCGGCGCGAACAGCGCCTCTGCCATGCGGTAGAAGCGCGCGCACGCCAGCAGCGTCACCTCTTCAATCTTCTTTTCCGCCGCCGGTACGCGCTTCTGCGGAAGCATTCGCAGCAGCCACGTAGACCGTTGCGCAGCGTACTCATGAAGATTGGTATGCCACGACGCGACCAGTGGAATCCGCATACTCTTCGCCAGCCACGCGCCCAGAATCCCCGGCTCGCTCGGCCCGGTCACATGGATGATGTCCGGCTGAAAGGCACGCAAACGCTCCTCCAGGAAACCCCGGTGGCGCAGGAACGCGATATCAAACGTAAGATCTTTTTCCAGACGAAAAGAGAGAAAACTACCCCGCGGAATATCGAGTGTAGTCAGCGCGCCCTGCTCTCGCTCGCGCAGCACGCTGTCTTTCTTTCCCGGATGCAGGCAGAAAAAAGGCAAATCTCTGCGCTGTGCAAACGCTTCAAAGTGCCGGCTGGTGTGGGCCACCCCGTTGATCTCGTAAAACGTATCAGGGAAGTACGCCACCCTGGGCAACGCCGAGCGCATAGGCAGAGTGTACCGCGCCAGACGAAGCGAAACTAGAACGCTTCGCGTTCGCCCAGTGCGAAGCGCAACTCACGCGATTCGTTCCACGCGAACCGCAGGCCATGGCTGACGGGATGGCTGCCCAGCATCCTGACAAACTGGATCACCATGCGCATGTATGCCGGCGCCTGACCGTCCGGCCAAAGTTGGCTGATCGGGCGATCGACGCCGTTCTTGTCCGGGTGATACACCCGTTCGTCCCAGCGCCGCGATCCTTCGGGGAAATCAGGGTAATCCCGAATCGCATCCACCGTAGATCGCATAATGCGGTGCTTCCAGGGCTCCGCGTATTGCGGCATAAACAGCACGTGGCTGCGCTGTTCGCGGCGAATTTCATCCACAAATTCGTTGAAGCTAGCCGCTTGCGTCAGGTTGACGTTCGCGTTGGGCTCCAGGCCGTGCCGGTCACCGCCAGAGATCAACAACTTATTCCAGCGCGCCGCGAGCCGCTTCACCAACCGATTCTCTTCCCAGTTGCGCAGGCCATTCAATTCCAACGCGTGCAGGCAGCGGCCATTCTGGGTGAGAAACTCCTCCACCCGCTGCTGGTGCAAATCCTCGCCGATCTTGTACAGATCCCACAACGGATGATTGAAAACGATCAGCACGTTGGGCAGATCATGCAGCGCAGCGAGCATCTCGGTCAATCGCGCATCGCTGGGGCTGGCCGTGAACTCGGCAAACTGGCGCATCCACTCCGCGCCAGATGCGCTGGGCAGATTGTGAATGCCAAGGTGAAACGCCTGATCCTTGCCGAAGGGCGTCGTCCACTCAACCGAGACCGGGATATGTCGCGCGCTGGCCACTGTGCGCAGCAACATCGGCGCCTGAATATCGTCATGGTCGGTAATCGAAACCAGCGGCTGCAACTGCAGAGACTCCGCGATCTGGCCACTCTCCAAATCGAAAGCCAGGCGCGGTGTCAGGGGCGGCGTCCAATAACTGGCAGCGTAGTTCACCTGCAGGCGATGGTTTTGCCGGCAGCGCTTCTCTTCGCGCGCGAGTATGCCCCGGAAACACGGATACTCGTTGGCCAGCTTGGCGATGAAGTCCAGCGTTTCCTTGGAGCGGTTGGTATGGCTGTGCAGCGACACGCCCGAGGTGAAGCCCTGGGCGGCGCTAGGGTTGTTCCAGAGATACGAGATACGGGAATCTGCCATCTCTTCCTCCAATGCTGGAGCAACCGCACCCTGGGCCCTTGCTGCCACACGATTGACCGTGTGGTCGCTCTCATGTGCCCAGTATCTAGTGCAACTGATGAATGGCGAGTTACTGGGAGACGAATTGACGGGTAAAGTTGGGAAGAATCAGCCTGGACAACACGGTCACCGGCAAGGGGCGCGCTGGCTGCCGGTTTAGTCGTCCCTTGTGGGCACCCGCATTCGTGGCGAAATAAACGGCTCGATGGACGGACTCAACTAGCGCGTGCCGGCAATGTCGGGGTTCAGCAGGGGTTCTTCTTCCACATTTGGCTGCACCTGGCGGCCAGCCTCTGGTTCCAGATGAAACCGGGTCAGATCATTCTTCAGAATTGCAAAAGCCTCTTCCGGGGTATCCGCCATTTGAAAAAGCTCGCGATCCTGAGCGGAAATCGCGCCCTTCTCCACCAGCACGTCCAGATTAAGAATGCTCTTCCAGTAAGCCGAGCCATAAACCACGATGCTGATCTTCTTGGCCAGCTTCTCCGTTTGAATCAGCGTAAGTAGTTCAAACATCTCGTCCAGCGTGCCAAAACCACCCGGAAAAACAACCAGCGCCTTGGCCAGATACGCAAACCAGTACTTGCGCATGAAGAAGTAGTGAAATTCAAAATTTAATGAAGGCGTGATATATGGGTTTGGCGCCTGTTCAAAAGGCAAACGAATGTTAAGCCCAATGGTTTTGCCGCCCGCCTCGTACGCGCCACGGTTGGCGGCCTCCATAATTCCCGGGCCACCACCCGAGGTCACGACAAATCGATGCCTCCGCCCTTTGAGCGTCTGCGTCCATTTCGACACCATAAAGGCCAGCGTTCGGGCGTCTTCGTAATAGCGGGCCATCTCTACCGCTGCTTCTGCGCGCCGGCGGCGAAGCTCCGAGGCCGTTCCCTGCGCGATCTGCTCCTCCGTGGCCGGTTGTTCGTCACTCGGCGCGGCGGTAGCGGATCCTGGTTTGTCCAGTACCTCGAGTTCATGGCTCGCGTCATCGAGTTCACGAAAACGTGCTGACCCAAAAAAAACGATCGTGTCCTGGATGCGCTCCCGGCGAAAACGAGCCAGCGGCTCTGAGTACTCCGAGATAATGCGCACCAACCGGCCATCGGGGCTATTGACGAAGGCAGGGTTCTGGTACGAAAGGGGAGCGCGATCGAGGAGGGGTGGTTTGCCGGTTTTCTTCATGTATTCAGGAAGTAGATCCGCGGAAATTGACTGCCTCGGCGATCGCGATCCACAGATTAAGCAACCCGAGGCCCGAGATCATGCCACGCACCGCCCCAAACATCAGGAAAGTACCCACACGCGGAAAGTAATTGAGCAGTTGATTGTCCGCCCACAACGGTGCGTACCAAGGCAGCACCAGCACAATGACGCCGATGTAGATGCGGATGATGACATAAAGATAGAGCTCCACCCGCCGAAGCCAAAGCGGAAGCCGGGATGGAGGCGGAGGCGCGGGCTGCCGAATTTGCACGGTCGAACCGTTTGGAGGACTGGACGAAAACAGGTTCGACTGTTGCGGCATTTTCCCTAGGTCTATGGCAACAGTAACACAGCAGCGGTAAGCTCTTTGCCCGCAAGGGAGGTGGCCGCTGCCGTCTTGAAGGGTACGGCCTTCAGGCCGTACGTCACCCGCGAAATAGGAACGGCTTTAGCCGCTGAGGGCTAAAGCCGTCTAAGGCCCACGATTTCTGCCTTAAGCCGTGCGCATCTGGACCGAATTACCCGCCTCGGCTGCGGCTGCCGCCAGGATCCGATGGTGGATGGTAAACAGCGCAAGTTCCAGGCGATCGGAAACACCGGTCTTGTCATACACACTACGCAGATAATTCTTGATCACCTGTTCCGTCGTCCCCAAACGCAAGGCAATCTCTTTGTTTTTGCACCCCTGCACAATCAGGGCCACAATCTTCATCTCTTTTGGCGTCAGCCGGTCGCGGACCCGCGCACCGACGGAATCTTCCTCCTCTGACCCAATCGCCTCTGCCGGTCGCTGAATCGACGAGAAGCCCTTGATCACCCGATGAACGCATTCCACCAGCGCCTGGCCGGTCGTGTTGCGGTAAACCACCCCACGGATATCATGAGCCGTAAATATCTGCGCCGGCTCTCCATTCTCTGCGATCACCACCGCGCGGCTGCCCGCGGCTTTTACGTGTGACATCAGATCCTGATATTCAGGCCGCAACGCCGAAGCAAAGAGAACAATAGACGACCGGTACGCATCCACAGACAGCAGTAGACGTTCGAGATCCGCGCATTGTGCGGCTACGCGGAAGTCCTCTTCGCTCGCCAGGACTTTTGCGATGCCAGCGCGAAAGATTGCTTGGTTGTCAGCCAGAATAATTTTATTCATCGTGCTGCCTTGTGCCTCATATTTCTCATCGCAATCTTCTTGGTTGCTGCCCCGCGACTTGCGCGATGCATGCTTCTTCGACGATTTAGGGCTCTCCGGTTGTCCGGGCGCATACTCTCGCTATCGACCACCGGCCATCCGTCGTTCTAAACTGTCTTGTTTTGCGGCGGCTTTGTTACGTTCCTCCTCCGCGACTGGTGCGGAGAGCATGAGCTGCCGGTGATTTCAAGCCTAGCGTCTCAGGCAGGAAATGAAACCCCACGAAAGTGGCAGGGGACCGGCCTCAAGTTGCTGTGGTTACTGGATTTGGGTGTAGCACCAGTGGTGCGAACGAGACCAATCCCCGCGCAGGCAATACACTAAAGAAGCATGGCAAAGCCAGTCATTCTCGCGGTAGACGATGATGTGAGTGTCCTGGAGATGGTTGTCCAGGATCTTCGCCGCCAATATGGCGCTAATTATCGTATCCAGCGCGCGGCATCCGGCCAGGCCGCACTCGATACCTGTGACCAGTTGAAAAAGCGGGGAGACGTCGTCGCCCTGTTTGTCTCCGACCAGCGCATGCCAGGCATGTCGGGGGTCGAGTTTCTGGGTAAGGCAATGCAATTCTATCCGGACGCGAAGCGTGCTCTCCTCACCGCCTACGCCGATACCGAGGCCGCCATCCAGGCCATCAACACGGCCAAGATCAACTACTACCTCACCAAGCCCTGGGATCCCCCGGAGGAACGCCTCTACCCCGTCCTGAACGATCTGCTCGAGACCTGGAAGGAGGGCTACCAGCCTCCCTTCGAAGGTTTGCGGGTCCTGGGACCGCGCTACACCCTGCGCGATCACCAGGTACGCGACTTTCTTTCCCGTAACCGCGTGCCCTATGTCTGGCTCGACCCTGAACAAAGCGCCGAAGGCGCGGACCTGCTCACCCGTTTCAAGCTGGATGACCACAAGTTGCCGGTGGTCCTTTTTGGGGATGGCTCCTATCTGGTGCAGCCCGGCCAAATGGAACTGGCCAACAAAATCGGTTTGCGTACCCAGGCCACCAAAGAGTTTTATGACCTCGTCATCATCGGGGCTGGGCCAGCAGGACTGGCGGCAGCGGTTTACGGGGCGTCGGAAGGGCTGCGCACATTGGTCATCGATAACGGGACCCCAGGCGGCCAGGCCGGCTCCAGTTCCAGAATTGAGAACTACCTTGGCTTTCCCGAAGGCATCAGCGGGCAGTTGCTGGCGGAGCGCGCCCTCATCCAGGCGACCCGCCTCGGAGCCGAGCTCGTGACCCATAAAGCCATTGGAATCCGCACCGAGAACAACTACAACATGATCCAGTTGGCCGATGGCAGTGAAATATCGTGCCGTGCTTGCCTGATCGCTACCGGCGTTTATTACCGTTACCTGACCACCCCTGGGATCGAGCGCCTCACCGGGGCTGGCGTCTATTACGGCGCCACTATGACCGAAGCCAAATCCTGTGCCGACGAAAATGTCTACATCGTCGGGGGCGCAAACTCGGCCGGCCAGGCCGCTATGTATTTCTCCAAGTACGCCAAAAAGGTAACCATGCTGGTCAGGGCGGAATCCCTCAAAAACAGCATGTCGAAATATTTAATCGATCAGATTGCAGCCACATCGAATATAGAGGTAAGAGCGTGCTGCCAGGTAGTCGAAGCTCTGGGCGACAACCGGCTGAGCTGTCTGCGCTTATGCGGACCAAATGGCGAAGAAACTGTACCAGCCAGCGGTCTGTACATATTTATCGGCGCGGCGCCCAATACGGACTGGCTTCCCGACGCCGTCATGCGCGACGCAAACGGGTTTCTGCTCTCTGGGGGAGATTTGAAGGTGGAAGGCAAAATGAGTAAGAGTTGGAACCAGCCTAGAGACCCGTATCTCCTCGAGACCAGTGTGCCCGGCATTTTTGTCGCCGGCGATGTGCGCCATGGTTCCGTCAAGCGGGTAGCCTCCGCCGTCGGTGAGGGCTCGATTTCAGTGCAGTTTATTCATCAATATCTGGCCAGCTTCTAGGGCTTGACGAAAAACCATGACAGACGTTCAACAGCAGAATATGAGAGTCGAGCAGGTCGAGGCAGCCAGCCTGGCCGAGCAGTTTGGCAACGTGCCGGTCTTTGCCGGTGTCACCCTCGACGACCTTAAATGCCTGGGTCCCGTCGAGCTGATCCACGCAGAGGTGGGCGCCAATATTCTCGATCTCGCCCAAAATCATCGCGGCTTCTGGATCTTGCTCAAGGGTGAGCTACGCATCCAAAAGCGCCATGAGGCCGGGGACCTGGCACTCATCGGCATCCTCACTGCGGGGGAGACCTTTGGGGAAGTGCCGCTGCTCATGGGTAAAGACAGTATCGACGTGGTCATTACTGTCCTCAAAGCATCGATCGTTGTCTATCTCAGAGAAGATCTTTTCTGGAATCTGATGTTCGCCTGCCCCCAGGTGCGCATCGGCGTTCTGGGCAACATGGCGCGCCGCCTGCAGGTGTTTCAGTCTCAGGAGCTGCATCGCGAAAAGCTCATTTCGTTAGGCACCATGGCCGCCGGCCTGATGCACGAGTTGAACAACCCGGGAGCCGCAGCCAGAAGCGCCGCCTCGCAGATGCGCGACAACCTGAGCCGCTTGCAGCAGATCAGCCTGCGCATGTGCGGTCGAGAAGTGATGACCCAGGGCCAGACTGACTGCCTGCGCATTCTGCAGGAGCAGGCACTAAAACCGCACAAGCCCAGCACCATGAGTTCGATGGACCAGGCCGACGCCGAAAGCGAGTTGGAGTCCTGGCTCGAAGACCATGGCATCGAGAACGCCTGGAAACTGGCTCCCACGCTCTGTGGTATCGGCTTCGATTCGCAAACGCTCGAGTGCGCCCAGCATGAGTTTCCCGGCAACACCCTGTCGGACCCGTTGAATTGGATGGAAGCGCTCATCTCCAGCGTCCAGCTTGTGGGGACCATTGAAGAAAGTGTTTCCCGCGTCACCGACCTGGTTAAAGCGGTCAAGAAATACGCCTATGAAGACAAGCCGCAACGCCACCAGCTCGATGTGCACGACAGCATTCAAAGCACCCTGGTAATTCTGGGCCACAAGTTCCGCCAGAAAGAACTGATGGTCGAGAAAATGTTTGCTGCCAATATCCCGCCGCTCTCAACCTGTGGCGTTGGCTTGAGCCAGGTATGGACCAACCTGCTTGACAACGCGATAGACGCATCTCCGCAAAAAGGAACCGTGACGGTGCGCACCTGGATGGAAGGCGAAGCCGTTGCCATCGCTATTGCGGATAATGGAGCAGGCATTCCCGAGGAAAATAAGAAGGTGATTTTCGAGCCCTTCTTCACCACCAAGCCCACCGGGCAAGGCACTGGATTAGGTCTCGATATTGTTCGCCACATTGTGGTCGACAAGTTCGGCGGAGAAATCAAAGTGGACTCCGCGCCCGGCAAGACTGAATTTACCGTCAAATTGCCGGTTATCTCGTAACCGCTTCTTAGGTCAGGTCGGTCGGATCGTTGCTCTTGAAGCGCCCGCTGTTCGCCCATAACACCATCGCGAGAAACGCAACCACCGCGCCGCTGATCACTACACAGACTTGAAGCATAGTTCCCCCCTTTGATCGAATCCCATTCTAAATCTTTTTGTTCTTGCGGTACTCGAACAGCTTGGCATCAATCAGAAACCGGAACCAAAACGTTTGCAGGGTCCAGAAAATAAGCCCTTCCCGGCCGTCGAGAAATCCCAGGCGAAGCACGTAGCGGTAAAAAAACAACGCGTAGGGCCGAACGAACAGCGGCGCACCGTTGTAGAGCCCGCGCAGATAGCGCTTGCGCTCGATGGCGGTTCCCAGCAAACGAGGCTGGATGCGCACTGCACCGGCGGCCGCGGTCTGTTCCACCACCTCGGCATCCGCCCACCGGTTATGCCGCGCCGTCCACTCCGCAAGTGGCATGCGAATCTCATCAATCATGTAGCCATGCAACTTGCGCGTCGAACCCTGCAAAAGATAGAAGTGCTGGTCGTACTTGCGTTCTTCGCAGCGCCCGGCGCCGCTGCGGAAGAGCCGCAGATGCCACGTGGGCGACATGCCACCATGGCGCATCGTGCGTCCCAGAAACTGCACCAGGCGAGCGATCAGAAAGCCCGAGTCCGCAGGGCTCTCAGGCAGGGAACGCAGCGACGTAATCAGTTCCGGAGTGAGCCGCTCATCCGCGTCCAGGTGCAGTTGCCATCCATACCGCAGCGCCAGATTGTCGATTGCCCAGTTCCGCTGCGCGCCATAGCTATCGAACCCATGTTGCACCACCTGCGCCCCATGCTGGCGGCATAGGGCAACCGTGTCATCGCTGCTGAATGAGTCCACCACGTGCAGGTCGTCAGAAATCTCCCGCGCCTGGGTGAGTGTCGCCTCAATGGTGTCAACCGAGTTAAACGCAAGAATAATGACGGAGGGCATCATGCTCTTAGCCTGCGTCCTCGTCGTACCAGCGAAGGCAAAAGTAAATCCAGCTCATGCGGCTTGATCTTTCAGCATCGAACTGTGGATGCGCCGCACGCCCGCCTCACTGAAATCGTAGTCCGTCGCCGTAACCGAATCTCCCTTGCCAATCGCCTTGCAGGCGTCCTCCACCACATACGTCTCGAAGCCCGCGCGCATGCTGTCGATAGCGGAATAACGCACGCAGTAATCGTAGGCCAGCCCTGCGATAAAAATGCGTCCCAGGCCGCGCTCGCGCAGGTAGCCGGTCAAGCCGGTCTGCGTCAGGCGATCATTCTCACGGAACGCCGAATAGGAGTCGATGTTCTTGCGAAAACCTTTACGCAGAATCAACTCCGCATTATCCGGATGCAGGTGCGCATGGAACGTCGCGCCCAGACTGCCTTGCACACAATGATCGGGCCACAGCACCTGCTCGCCGTGCGCCGTTGCAATGCTGTCAAAGGCAGCGTATCCGGGATGCTGCGACGCAAACGAATGATGGTCGCGAGGGTGCCAGTCCTGGGTGAGAATCAAATGGCGAAACAAACCACCGATTCGATTGATCACCGGCACAACTTCCTGGCCACCGGGCACGGCAAGAGCTCCGCCATCGCAAAAATCATTCTGCACATCGATGACCAGCAAAACGTCGCGATCAACCAGTTCGATCATCCTCGCATCCTCACCTTTACTCCCGCAACCTCAACCACCCATAAATCGTGGGTGGCCCATCCCCCGGATTTCCTGTGAAGCTTCGTGAACTCCCCCACTTTCATGCGCCTTTCCTTACAGAAAGCCGAACACGCTGCCCTCGAATTGATACGCGTACAGGAAATCCGGGTCAAGCCCGTTGTTGGCTTGAGTGGGATAACTACCGTCATTCCGCACTAGTGTAGTCTGTCGTTCATAACGTCCCATATGTTTTCAGGCTTCAGTCCCGCAGGGACGACTGAAAGTAGCCCAGGATGAAATCCTGGGAGGATTGCTGGGACGTTATGAGTGGACGCACTACACTAAATAGCCTGCTCAATCGCCGCCTCATCAACCTGCTCCCTCGAATAACCAAGCCCCAGCAGAATCTCGCGATTGTGCTCCCCCAGCAACGGTGGAGGTAGCCGATACATCACCGGCGTAGCCGAAAGCCGCACCGGGTTGGCTATACTGCGAACTATATCCAGCGTAGGGTGTTTGATCGCCACAATCAGTCCGCGCGCCAGCGCCTGCGGGTCATTCACCGCTTCGCCCACGGTCTGTATCGCCGACGCAGGAATATCCGCCGCCAGCAGCCGGCTCAGCCACTCACTCGCCAATCCCTTCTCAAACATCGCGCACAATAAGGGAATCAACACCTCGCGATGCTGGGTGCGCAACGCATTCGTTTGAAACCGCGCATCCCTCCCCAACGTCTCCGCCGCGCCCATGACCCCCAGAAACCGCTGCCATAGCGCATCGGTACCGATGGCCGCGACAAAATGCAGGCCATCCCCCGCACGAAACACCTGGTAAGGAACAATGCTGGGATGCGCGTTCCCCCAGCGTTGCGGAGACTCCCCGGCATTCAGATAATTGCTTCCCGCATTGATGAGCAACGTCAGTTGCGCATCGAAAAGCGCCATGTCCAGCGCCTGGCCCTTTCCCGTTTTCTCCCGCGCCAGCAACGCAGCAAGAATTCCCAAAGCGGAGTAGAGACCACACGTCATATCCGCAATCGCCACCGGATAGCGCACCGGCTCACCCGCCGGCGCCCCGGTAAAGCTCATAATACCTGCCTGGGCTTGCGCGATAATGTCGTATCCGGCCGCGCCCGACCGCGGCCCCGAGTGTCCATAGCCGGAAATCGCGCAGTAAACCAGCCGCGGATACCGCGCGCAAATTGTCTCCGCGTCGAGCCCGCGCCGCGTCAGCGACGCTATATTGCGCTGGTTGATCAGAAACACGTCGGCTGTCGCCAGCAAGCGATGCAGAATGGCCGCTCCGGCCGGCTGATCGTAGTCCAGCGACAGCGAGCGCTTATTGCGATTAGTGGCTAAAAAATACGCCGACTCACTCCCCACAAACGGAGGACCCCAACTGCGTGACTGGTCCCCGCTCTGCCGGCGCTCCACCTTGATGACATCCGCGCCAAAGTCGCCCAGCATCATGGCGCAATAAGGCCCAGCCAGCGCTTCCGTTAGTTCGATCACGCGCATGGAGTCGAGAACCGGCATCAGAATCCCGGCGGCCGCGCGTCCACCACCCCGAAGCTCCGCTCCAGCGCTAATCCGGCGCTCCCCAACCTGCCCTCGTCAAACAACCGGCCAATCAGCGTCACGCCGTGGGGTACGCGCCGGGGCGGCGAAAACTTCGCCGGGGGATGTGCCGGATCGGGTGCCCAATCGCTGCGCGCTTCGGAGACCTCGATGAACCCCGCTCGCAACGTCAGCGAAGGATGCCCAGTAGCATTCGTGATGGTGAGCATTTCATCGCGCAGAGAGGGAACCAGAAGCATGTCCACCTGGGAGAACACACGCGCCATCTCCAGCGCCACTTTGCGCCGGAATCGATCCGTCTGCACAAAGTCCACCGCCGAAAGAAAACGAGCCTGGCGAAACGTGTTAGGCCACGCATCGTCCACCTGCATCTTCAGCTTGTCCACGCCCTGCGAGAGCGTCAGCTCTTCAAACGCTGCCGCCGCTTCCGCAAACAGGATCAGCTGCAGTGAGTCGTAAGGCCAATTGGGGATCGCCACTTCAACCGGCGTCATGCCCAGTTTCTTCGCCGTTTCCAGGGCTTCGCGATCGATGCGGGTGGCTGGCGTCTCATTCATCCAGTGGGGAAAGTAGCCGACTCGCAGCCCCTGCACTTTTGCCTCAGCGTCATAGTCCAGCTTGCTGGGCACACTCGATATGTCGCCTGCATCCGGTCCGGTAATCGCGGCCAGCACCAGCATGGCGTCCTCGACGCTGCGTGTCATGGGACCCAGTTTGTCCAGCGACCAGCACAGCGTCATCGCGCCGGTCCGCGGAACGCGGCCGAAGGTCGGCCGCAGCCCGGTAACACCGCAACGCATGCTGGGGCCAATGATGCTGCCGCCGGTCTCGCTGCCAATCGAGAAGCCCACCAGCCCTGCGGCTGTAGCGGCCCCCGGTCCAGCGCTCGAACCGGAGGAACCTTCCGCCAGCAGCCAGGGGTTCTTGGTTTGGCCCCCAAACCAGACGTCGTTGAGCGCCAATGCGCCCATGCTCAGCTTGGCGATCAACACCGCGCCCGCCTGGTGCAATCGTGCCACCACCGTGGCATCTGCCGTGGGAACCCGATCGCGAAAAGGTTCCGCCCCGTAGGTCGTCAGGATGCCGGCGGTGTCGAGCAGATCCTTTCCGCCCCATGGAATTCCATGCAGCGGCCCCCGGTAGCGGCCCGACGCGATCTCCTTGTCCGCCTGCCTGGCCTGCGCCAGCGCCAGTTCGCGCGTCGGCGTGATCACGCAAAGCAGCGTGCTATTGAAGCGCGCAATGCGTTGCAGATAAATATTGGTAAGCCGTTCCGAGCTGAGCTGGCGCGTTTCGATCCAGCGCGACAGCCGGGTCACAGGGGCAAAAGCGATATCCTCGTCGTTGCTGGGCAGCGGACCAGGGTCCGTCCGACTGCGCACAAACCGGTCCCGCTCCGGCCCCGCCCCGTGCCCCGGTAAGATCGCGTCGCAGTGAGAATAGGGCGCGAGTCCTGGTTCGAGAGCGACTTTGCGCGGGCCGGTGCGCCGCTCATACAACGGCGCCATCGCGCT
Organism: uncultured Acidobacteriaceae bacterium; assembly: GCA_963834445.1. GTDB lineage: Bacteria > Acidobacteriota > Terriglobia > Terriglobales > Acidobacteriaceae > PALSA-350. The sequence goes on along the minus strand of CAWIBU010000003.1, from coordinate 647,453 downwards.
GCGCCAGCTCGAAACGGCCTGCTTCAGCTGGTCTTCATTCATCTCCACCTGCACGAGCTTATCCGCCTCAGCAAAGGTCAATGGCGAAACCCCAGGACCCACGGGTTCCGCCGTCGCAAATGCGGGAGGCGATCCTGGAGGTGACGCGGGAGCTGACCCGGGAGGTGACCCCGAGGCCGGCCTGGCAGGTAGCTCGGCATGCTTCTGCTCATCGCTGCAGGAGGAAACGGCGATCCCCAAAAGGCTAAGTGAGCTATGGGTCAGGAAGTCTCTGCGTGATTTCGACATGGCGCCTCTGATGCGCATTCTATCCAAACGATAAAATGGTTTGATATGACCAAGACGCTGAACAAGTACAGCTCTCAGATTACACAGCCCAAGGCCCAGGGCGCGTCCCAGGCGATGCTCTATGCAACCGGCCTGCGCGAACCGGATATGGCCAAGCCCCAGGTCGGCATCGCCAGCGTTTGGTTTGAAGGCAATCCTTGCAACATGCACCTGCTCGATCTCGCCGAAAAGGTGAAGCAAGGCGTTGTCGCCGCCGGCATGGTGGGCCTGCGCTTCAACACCATCGGGGTAAGCGATGGCATTTCCATGGGCACCGATGGTATGAGCTTCTCGCTGCAATCGCGCGACCTGATCGCCGACTCCATCGAGACCGTGATGGCGGCGCAATGGTACGACGCCAATGTTTCCATCCCGGGCTGCGACAAAAATATGCCCGGCTGCCTCATCGCCATGGGCCGTCTCAACCGGCCCAGCCTCATGGTCTACGGCGGAACTATCCACGCCGGCCATCAGGATGGGCAAAAGCTCGACATCATCTCCGCCTTTCAGAGCTACGGTCAATTCATCGCTCACACCATCACCGAGCAGCAGCGTCAGTCCATCGTGCGCCATTCGTGCCCCGGAGCCGGCGCATGCGGCGGTATGTATACCGCCAATACCATGGCCTCGGCAATCGAGACTCTGGGCATGAGCCTGCCCTACAGCTCCACCACGCCGGCCGAAGATCCGCTAAAGCTCGAGGAGTGTTTTCGCGCCGGCGCGGCCATCCTCAATCTGCTCCAACTTGATCTGAAACCGCGTGACATCATGACCCGCGAAGCGTTTGAAAACGCAATGGTCATGGTTGCCGCTCTGGGTGGTTCCACCAATGCCGTGCTCCACCTCATTGCCATGGCCCGGTCGGTGAACGTCCCTCTCAGCATCGACGACTTTCAAACCATTAGCAACAAGACTCCCTTGTTGGCTGATTTCAAGCCCAGTGGTTCGTATGTCATGGAGGACCTGCAATCCGTTGGTGGCCTGCCCGCGGTCACGAAAATGCTTCTTGCGGAGGGACTTCTGCACGGTGACTGCGTCACCGTCACCGGTAAGACGCTCCAGGAGAATGTGAAGGATCTACCCGGCTTGCGTGCCGGCCAGCAGATTGTGCGCCCGGTTGCCAATCCTTTAAAGGCGACCAGCCACCTGCAGATCCTCAAAGGCAATCTGGCGCCTGAGGGCGCGGTCGCCAAGATCACCGGTAAGGAAGGGCTCAGGTTCCGTGGGCCGGCCAACGTTTTTGATTCCGAAGAGCTGATGTTGAAGGCTCTTGAAGAAGGCAAGATTGCCAAAGGCCAGGTGCTGGTGATTCGCTATGAAGGCCCCAAAGGCGGTCCCGGCATGCCTGAGATGTTGACCCCCACTTCGGCGATCATGGGAGCGGGCCTGGGCAAAGACGTAGCTCTGATGACCGACGGGCGCTTCTCCGGAGGTTCCCACGGATTCATCGTCGGCCACGTAACCCCCGAAGCCCAGGAGGGCGGCCCCATCGCTCTGGTGCAAACCGGCGACATAATCACCATTGACGCGAAGACAAACGAGCTCTCCGTCGACCTGTCGGATGCCGAGTTGGCGAAGCGACGCGAGGCATGGGCCATGCCGCCCTACAAAGCCGAACGCGGCACGCTCGCCAAGTACATCCGCTGCGTCAAAAGCGCCGCCCTCGGCTGTGTAACCGACGAATAGCGCTCAACCCACACCACGCTTCATGTAACCGGGCGGCTGCTCCCCCCACCGACTTCATAAGCACCAACACTTCGGGGGAGCTCAACTCCCAGACTTGTCATCCCGAGGAGCCGACTTGCTTGGCGGCAAGTCAAGGATGGGATGAACGCGGAGAGGGCTTGCTTTTAAGCTCGTTCCTCAAACAAATTTTTAAGCCCGTCCCTCAAACAAATTTGTCATCCCGACCGGAGCGTACCCGAATTCCTGTTTCGCCATGTCAGACAGATCCACGTGTGCGGCTTTCATTAAGGAAAGCCGCATGAAGTTTGCCAGCGCCACCAACCTCGACAGGAATTCGGGGTAGCGAAGTGGAGGGATCTGCGGTGCGCCCACCCCCAAACAAAGGCCCTACGAGTGAGCTCGCAAACGGTCGCTCTAAACCCTTTCGGGAAAAAAGATGGTCGCCCTCCTGTAGCACAAAACTTATTCATTCGGAGCGCAAAGGAAGCCCACAAAAAGAAAAGGGCGATACCTGGCGGTATCGCCCTCCCTGATCCACTCGGCTAACTAAACGTAGCATCGTCAATCGACTGAACATCATCCCACATCGGCGTCGGTTCGAAGTACCCCGTACCCTTCTTCAAATGTTGCTTGCACACCTCATCATTGAGCGTAACGCCCAAACCAGGAGTGGTCGGCACCTCAATATACCCCGCCTTGATCATTGGCTTATCCAGCCCATTGACCAGGTCCTGCCACCAGGGCACGTCGAGTGAGTGGTTTTCCAGCGCGAGAAAGTTGCGCGTGGCCGCAGCGCAGTGCACGTTCGCCATGCAACTTACCGGCGTCCCGGCAAAGTGCATCGCCATCGGCACGCCATAGGCAAAGGCCATGTTGCCGATCTTATGCGTGCGCAGAATACCCCCCGAAGTCGCCAGATCGGGATGGATCTTGTCCACCGCATGCACGCTGCACAGCTTCTCGAAGTCCGCGATCTCGTAAATATCCTCCCCGGTAATCGTCGGCGTAGGGCTGGCGTCCGTGATCTCTTTCAACAGATCGGTGTAGAACCAGGGGATCACGTCTTCCATCCATTCCAGGTTGTACTTTTCGTACGCGCGACCCAGACGAATCACTGACTTTACGCCAATATGGCCAAGGTGATCCATCGACAACGGCATGTCATACCCAATATTGTCCCGCACCGCGGAAACATATTCGCAAAGCCGGTCAATGCCCTTATCCGTCACCTCAGTCGCCATAAACGGATGGGGTTGATTGCGCAATTCCCATTTGCTCTGACCCGCGGGCTGCATCACCATGCCGGGCATTCCCTCAAGCACGTTGATCCCCAGATCCATCTTCATCCAGGTAAGGCCCATCTCCTTGCGTTCCTTGGCGCGGCGCCCATATTCTTTCGGGTCGTCCGACTCGGTCGTGTCGGCATAAATACGGATTTTGTCTCGCCATTGCCCGCCCAGTAATTGGTAAACAGGACAGTTGTAAACCTTACCCACAATGTCCCAAAGCGCCATCTCCACCGCGCAAACACCGCCGGCCTGGCGCGAGATGCCGCCAAATTGCGCAATCTTTTCAAACAGAAAATCGACATTCAACGGGTTCTCACCCACCAGCCGGTTCTTCAGCACCATTGCGTATTGATACCCGCCCACGTCGCGAACTTCGCCCAGACCGTAAACCCCCTGGTTGGTGTCGATGCGAATAATGGGGCAAGGACTGGGGCCGGGCTTCACGATAATCGCATAGCGCATATCCGTAATCTTCAGCGTCGACGGGCTGGAGTTCAGGTTCGTGTTCTTGATAGCAGGCTCTGTTTCGGCTGCCGCCTTCTCCAAACTGTAACGGCTTAGAAGACCGCCACCCATCATAGCCATCGATGACTTGAGAACACCACGGCGATTCAACTTATCTTTCAGAAAATCTGACATTGTTACCTTTACCCCCTTGTGCCTCATTATTTATAGAAATAAGTGCGTCCCGGTAAACACCGGGTAAGCTCATAGCAGGCAGCAACCGCAAAACCTCGGAGTCAGCAGGAGCAGGAAAAGAGAAGAACCGGGAGAGGTTGAATGGGGACTGCCTGGCAGGCAGTCCCCGTGCCGGCTAGAAATAGAACGTTGCCGATGCCTGCATATCCCGGTTGTCGTTGACCGTGCCCGTAATCTGGCCGGCTGTCGCAGCCCCGATTGCCGCATTCGGCGTCGCGAAGTTCGGCGTGTTGAAGGCGTTGAAGGCGTCCAACTTCAGGTTAAGGCTCTTGTCTTCGTACAACTTGAACTTCCGCTGCAACCCGATGTCCCAGTCTTTGGTCGTCGGGCCGTACAGCACCGAACGCCCAACGTTTCCGTAGGTATTCGGCGCCGGCGTTTGGAACGCGCACACCGCACCGCTGGGCAAAGTCGTTTCTCCAGCAGGGCAGAGAGTCGCATTGAAGAAACGCAGCGGCGTGCCGTGGTCGATCTTGCCGCGACCGCCAATGCGGTTCGGCCAACTCGGCGATCCGCTATTCACTCCACTGTTCAAGCTCACCGAGAACGGGGGGCCTGATGCGTAAGTCGTGATGGCGTCAAGCTCGAAGCCGCCGAAAATCTTCGAACCCAGGCCGCTATTGAGGAACTGCTTATTGGCGCCGAACGGAAGCTCGTACGTAACGCTGCTCACCAGGCGATGCTTCTGGTCAAAGCCCGATGCGCCGTAGCCCGCCTTGAGGTTCGTCACCGTCTGTGGGTTGCCGGCTGAGCCGCCGCCCGATGCCGCTGAGCCACCGTAGTCAAGCGACTTGCTGTAGGTGTAGCTGATCAGCGCCGTCAGCCCGTGGCTGTAACGCTTGGTGTAGTTGGCCTGCAGGCTGTTGTAGTTCGACGCGTTGATCATGTCTTCCTGTACCCACGTCGAAATATTGTTAATCGGCTGAATGAGCCGGCGCAGCGTCTGCGAGGTCGGCCCACCAGGTTGAATCAGACCCACCTCGTTAGGGTTGTAGGCATAGGTCAAATGGATGCTATGGCTCCCCGCGTACGCCAGACCAACTACGCCACCCAGCGTCTGGTGTTCCAGACCGAAGGTGTACGTCTGCATGTTCGGCGTCTGATTCTTGTCCGAGTGCCCGATCAACGCCGGATGAGCCGCATTCAACGCCGCCGTGCTGGTAAGAGACGAATACGGCAAAGCAACCGGGCCTTGCGGAAACGGATTGCTGATAATCGGCTGGCAGGTCGGCGTGTTGTTCGTCGCCGAGCATTGGTTGGCGAAAGCAGCTGCCAGCGGGTAAGTCGCAGGGCTCGAGAAGGTCTGCGAAATAGTGAACGGGGGGTTCTGTCCCAGCTCGTCCGAAGCCGAGAATGGATCCGGGAAGTAGGAAATGCCAAACCCGCCGCGGATCACGGTCGCGCCCTTGCCGTTCAGATCGTAGGCAAAGCCGAACCGTGGTCCCACGTTGCCGTAGCGGGTCTGGATGCCGGCCGTCCGGCTTACGCCGTTCACCCCTGCATAATCGAAGACCAGGGTGTTTTCGTTGAAGTTGGCCAGCTTGTTGTTCTTCTCCACATCGGGCGTGAACACGTCATAGCGGATGCCGATGTTCAGCGTCAGTCGTGAAGAGACCTTCCAGTCATCCTGGGCAAAGCCGGAGTATTGCAGATTGGTGATGTAATACGGCACTGAAAGAAAGTTGCGGCTACCGGAATTTGGAAAGCCGAGCAGGATGGCAGCCAGCCCCGAACCGCCCGCGCTCGATGTTCCGCTGTTGGTGAAGTTGTCATTGAACGTCAGGCCGCCGCGCGTAGTTGTGTTGGTAAAGGGCGAGGCCAATACCCGCACGTAGCGGAATCCAAATTTCAGCTGATGATTCTGCTTTGTCCACGAAAGCGTGTCTTCCACCTGAATGTCGGTTTGGACGGGATGTGCGGGCAGAAAGGCCGTGCCTCCCTGAAGGCAGGTGAACTCGTTCCCGCACGAACTGCCGACGGTCACGTTTGGCAACCCGGTCGTGTACTGAGAAACGTTGAGCCCCTGGATGCCCAGAGAAGTCGAGGAGTTGTGACCAAAATCTGACTGCGTCGTGAACGGATTCGTACGTGCATAGCCGGTACGAAATTCATTAAACAGCGTGGGACTGAAGACGTGCGTCTCGTTCAGCGATAGACCCTGTGCGATCAAAGTGGTCAGCTGAATACCCGCAACGTAAGGGCCCAGATCGAACTGCTTCGCAGCAGTCGCCGGCGTCGGCAGGCAGCACGTCCCCTGGCCGCCCACCAGAGGGTTGGGAGCGTTTTGCACAAACTTCTCATAGCTGAAGCGGCCAAACATGGAATCCTTATCGCTCAAGTGATAATCCACGCGTGCGTTGCCGCCGTTGTCATCGATGATCTGATTGGCGGTCGAGACATAGTTATTGAAACTGCCAGGGCCCGTCGGCAGCGGGTAAATGCTGGCCAGGTTCACACCGACCTGATCAAGGCGTGTGGGGCAAATGACGTTGGGCTGATTGCCGTTGCAACCCATGAACTGCGTCCGGCTATAGGTCGTTTTCCCGTTGGTCGTCGTGGCCACTGTCGAAAGCGGATCGTAAATCGGAATCAGCGCGCCGCTGGTGTTGGTGTAGGCGCTGAAGTCACCGACCCGCTCTGCGGCCGTCGGCACGTTGTTCAGGTTGGTGATGCCCTTCAAGGAGCGCTGGCCATAGTAGTCGGCAAAGTAAAAGAGTTTGTCCTTGATGATCGCTCCGCCCACTGCGCCACCAAACTGACCGCGGCGGTAGGCTGGCTTCTGTACCGAACTTCCCACCCGCGCAAAATAGTTGCGCGCGTCAGCGACACTGTTGCGCAGGTAGATGAAAGCCTCGCCGTGCAGGGCATTCGCGCCTGAACGCGTGGATACTGAAACCACTCCCGCGCCCACACCAAAAGCCGCCGAGTATGACCCCGTCAGCACTTTGAACTCCGCGATCGACTCCACAGAGGGTTGCACCATAACTGTGTTGAAGGTGTACTCGTTGTCGACGATTCCATCAACGATCCACGCGTTCGTGTTCGCCTGGCTGCCCAGGGAGTTGAAGTCCGATGCCGCGCGCGGATTGAACGAGCTGGAACCCGAAAGGTTCTCGCCGGCCTGGCCGCTGGTGACGCCCGGCACAAGATAGACCAGCTGCGCAAAGTTGCGGCCGTTCAGCGGCAGGTTCTGCACTTCCCGCTTGCCCACCACCTCGCCCAACTCCGAACTGTCAAGTCGAATCAGCGGCGCCGCGCTGCTCACCTCAACCGTCTCCGTCGACCCGCCAGCCTCCAGCGAAAAATCTACCTGGGCTTTCTGATCGATATCCAGAACGAGACTCTTGGAAACGCTGCGCTTGAAACCCTTCATCTCAACTGAGATGTTGTAGGTACCTGGAATCAGGAAGGGAGCGTTGTAACTTCCAGCGGAATCAGTCTGCTTCACCGACGTTGTTCCCTTATCGGTATCGGTAATGGTTACTGTTGCACCGGGCACAACCGCGCCGGAAGCATCGCGAACGGTTCCCTGGAAACTGCCTGTCGTCACCTGTGCAAAACCCACTGCGCAAAAACCGTAAAGCATGATGAATAAAATTGCGAGAAATGCTGACTGCTTATTTTTCATGGCCCAAAAGCCTCCCAAAAAGTTTGCCACCCGTGTGCGTCAGACCCGCGCCGTCTCTGGCACCAGAAACTTATGCAGATCTTTCACGCCTGTTCTTACAAGTAATCAGGACGCGTTACTTTATAGATAACTGGATACACGAATGTCAAAGGAAAACCGCCATACCGCATTATGGTATTAGCCTTATTGAATCGGACCCTTCTCAGGGCGGGCCCCCACGCATTCAGAAGCAGGTTGCGCGCGATAGATATAAACTCTTTGGGGCGGTCCAAAATGAAACTTCCGTTATTACTAACGATTCTTTTGTTCGCGGGCATCGCGCCCGCCGCCTCAACTTATCCCACACGCCTTGATGATCCGGCCGCCGTATATCTTACGCCAGGAGAATTCCGTGTTCACGGCGACGGCAAAGAGGACGATAGCGCAGCCATTCAGGCAGCCATCGACAAATTGCAAGCCTCCAAGGGCGAAGGAATCGTCTTTGTGCCCCAGGGCCGCTACCGCATTAGCCGAACCATTTACCTCTGGCCTGGTGTCCGTGTAATCGGTTACGGCGCGCAGCGTCCCGTCTTCGTGCTCGGCGAAAGCACACCCGGCTACCAGGACGGCATCGCCTACATGTTCTTTTTTGCCGGTGCGCGTCCGCGACCAGAAGGTGCCCCCGGCTTGCCCCGCGGCTACCATCTGCCCCCTACGCCCCGCGGCGTCGTGCCCCCCAGCCGTGCAGTTCCCGATGCCAATCCGGGAACCTTCTACTCCGCGATCAGCAACGTCGACTTTGAGATCGGCCCCGGCAACGCCGGCGCAGTCGCCATTCGCTTCCATGCCGCGCAGCATGCCTTTCTCAGCCACATCGATTTCTCCATCGGTTCGGGGTTCGCGGGATTGCATGAGGTTGCCAACGAAGCGGAAGACCTGCATTTCCATGGCGGCCAGTTCGGCATCATGGCGCGCAAGCCGTCGCCTGCCTGGCAATTCACACTCATCGATTCCAGCTTTGATGGCCAGCGCGAAGCCGCCATTCGCGAAAATGAAACCGGCCTCACCCTGGTGCACGACGAATTTCGTAACGTGCCCACGGCGGTGGCGATTGACCCTCACTACTCCGATCAACTCTGGATCAAAAACACCCGCTTTGAAAACATCACCGGCCCCGCGGTCGTCATCAGCAATGACGCCAGCCGCATGACCGAGATCAATTTCGAGAACGTACTCTGCAGCCATGTGCCGGTTTTCGCGAAGCTGCGCGAGAGTGGACGCGAATTCAAACAAGTAACTGATACGTATCAGGTCAACGTTTACTCTCATGGCCTGGGCATCGCTTACCCTGGAGCACTGGCGGCGTTTGAAACCCGTTATGACGCCGCGCCCCTCGCGGCTCTGCCCCCTGTCACCCCGCCCGCGATCAAACCGTTGCCTGCGGCCGCCACCTGGGTCAACATCTCAACCCTCGGCGTCAAAGGCGATGGCGTCACCGACGACACGACCGCTCTCCAAAAAGCCATCGACGAGCATCCAGCGCTCTACTTTCCCACTGGCCGCTATCTACTGACCGACACGCTTACGCTGCGCCCAGACACCGTGCTCATCGGCCTTCATCCCAGCACCACGCAATTCGATCTTCCCGATGGCACGCCCGCATTCCAGGGTCCCGGTTCGCCCCGGGCGCTCTTGCTCGCGCCTGCCGGCGGGTCGAACATCGTCACCGGGCTCGGTATCTTCACCGGCGGTCTCAACAGCCGCGCCACCGGGCTGCTTTGGCACTCCGGAGAAAGCTCACTCGTCGATGACGTTCGCTTTCTCGGTGGCCATGGGACGAATGGTCCCGACGGCAAACGCTTGAACCCCTACAACGCCACCCACTCCGCCGACCCCAATCCCCATCGTCCCTGGGATGCGCAATACCCCAGTCTCTGGATCGACGGCGGCGGTGGCACCTTCGCTAATATCTGGACGCCCGATACCTTCGCCCAGGCAGGCATGCTGATCTCCAACACCACCGTCCCTGGCTTTGTCTACGAGATCTCGAGCGAACACCATGCGCGCGCTGAATTCAAGCTGAACCACGTTGCCAACTGGCAGCTCTACGCGTTGCAGACGGAAGAAGAAAGTGGCGAAAGCCAGAATGCCTCCTCTCTCGAAATTGACAACTCCAGCAATCTAACCATCGCCAATTATCACGGCTATCGTGTCACCCACATGGAGAAGCCGTTTCCGTACGCGGTGCGCGTGGCCTCTTCCAACAACATCCATTTTCGCAACGTCCACGTGGATGCCAACAGTTCGATCGGCCTGTGCGATGGTAATGGTGTCTGCCGTCAGGCCGTCCGCTCGAATAAAGTGCCCTTTGAGGATGCGATCGTCGATCAGACGCTCCACGCCGAGGTACGCGATCGTGAATTCGCCTGGCTCAACCTATCGGATGACAAACCGATACCGCCCAACCAAAGCACCCAGGCCCAGCGCTTGGCGACCGGGTTCTACAACATCTCGGGCGCTGCCGTCGATGCCTCAGGCCAGCTCTATTTCGTAGACGCCCATTTCCAGCGCATCTATCGTTGGTCGCCGCAGCAGCAGCGTGCCGTTGTCGTAAGTGACGCCCCACTCGATCCGGTGAACCTGGTGTTCGACAAAGCAGGAGATCTGATCGTCCTCTCGTCCGGCGGCAAAGACCTCACCGCGTACGCCATGCGTCCCGATGCAACCGATGCGGAAGCGAAACTAACCTTACTGCCGCTCGAGCCCGCCAGGGATCGCCCCGGTCTCACTCCTGCGTTGCCGGTCGATTACTGGTTCAACGGCGACTTTGCCGAAACGCTCTCGGCAACCCGGCCTTACACGTACACCTCGTTGCAACAGATGTTTGAGAAGGCTCTGAGCAGCCCTCCCACCTATCAGTTCGTCTCCCCGGACAAGTCTCTCTTCATTCCGACCGATGCGCCCATCGTTCAGGGCGAACCCTATTTCGGCACCAAGTGGGTGCCGCTGCTCGAAGCCTATGGATTGGTCAAAGGAACAGAAGGCAAACTGTTCTACGCGACGAATGAAGCTGAGCAGCGCACCTACCGCGGGATCCTGAATCCCGACGGATCGTTATCGAAGATCACGCAATTCGTAGAGCAGGGCGGGGAAAGCCTGGCTCAGGACGCTGCCGGCAACGTCTATCTCGCCGCCGGCCAGGTCTTTGTCTACTCGCCCGCAGGCAAGCTCATCAAGTCCATCACCGTCCCCGAGCGCCCCCACGACATCATCTTCGGAGGCAAAGACCACCGCACCCTCTACCTCCTGAGCGACCACTCCCTCTACGTGGTGCAAACGCCCTGACACTCGGCGCCAAACGGCTTATCGAAACCTTCCTGACACCTTCTTAGGGTCTGGAACGGAGCTGGGTACCCCATATCTCACCGCGCTTTTTGCGGGGAGATGTGGGGGGCGACCGTTGGTCGCCCTTTTTAAGGGCGCCCCAACTTCTACTTGGAAACCACCGGTTCCGGCTTCCGGACGCCTTCACCAACCGGTCCCTGGTGCCCCAGCGTCTTATTCAGCCACTCCGTCATCTGCACTTCCCAATCCGGAACTCCCGGCAGCTTGTACCACCCGCCCGTCCCATGCATTCCGCCAGGAATACGAATAATCTCGCTCTGCACGCCCACTTTGCGCAGCGCCGCATCCAGGTTCGTAGCCTCGCTAAACGGAATGTACTCATCCTTATCCCCAAGAATCTGCAAAAACGGCGGGTCCCCGTTGGACACATAAGTAATCGGAGAAGCCTCCTTCAGCGCCGCGGCCTCTCCCTTCTCTTTAATCAACGGATCCAGCAACGCGTGCACGTCCGCATTCAGAGGCACGGTAGCGAAGCTACTCTGTGCAAACAGCGTCACCACCGCTTGCACCCGTGCGCTCTCGCGATCCACGGGATCGCTTGCGCCCGCCTCCCCGGGTAGATTCAGAAGTCCCACCATATTGCTGAGGAACCCGCCCGCCGATCCACCAATCAGTGCAATCCGATTCGGCTCCCCATCCCATCGGCTGGCATTGTGGCGAATGAAACGGATCGCCCGTTCCACGTCATAGACCATGTAGGGATAGGGATACTTCGGAGCCAAACGGTAGTTGATAGAAAAAACCGCATACCCCGCCGGCGCAAGAAAGTCGGCGCAATAGGCCTCACTGCCGCTCTTGCTCGTGCCCCGTTGATACCCACCGCCATGCACGATGATCGCGATCGGATGCGGTCCCGTACCCTTGGGAGCGTAGTAGTCCATCGTCAGCTGCTGACCGTCGGCTACTCCATACACAATCCCATCCTGGGTCGGCGTGCGCGTCTCGGCGGCGAATCCGGCCGCCGTCATCATCAACAACACCACAGCGAGCATTCTCATACGCTCAGCGGTCTTTCCGGATGCACTGTCATCCACAACACCGCGCCCAGCAAGGCGAGCGCCGCGGCAATGCCGAACGAAGTCGTCCAGCCAAAGCGCAGGGCGACCCAGGGCGTCAGCGAAGCGGTCACCGCCCCCCCAACCTGTGCCCCCATGTTCACCATGCTTGAGAAAACACCAGAATTGCGTCCGGCAATATCCGCCGACACCGACCAGAACGAGCTTTGCGAAACATAAAGCGCGCCCGCTCCTCCTGCCAGAATCACCCCCGCCAGTTGTGGGCTCTGCACCCGCGAGCCCAGCACCAGGAAGACAGCAGTGAAAACAAACGCAACCGATGCCAATCCACAACGGCCAACCCGCAGCCCATAAATGCGCGTGAGGCGATCGCTTAATGCGCCTCCCCCCAGGCAGCCAACCGTCATCGAGAGGAAGGGAAGCATGGAGTACAGCGCACTCGACTTGAGATCGAAACCACGTACCTGCGACATGTACAGAAAAAACCAGCTGAAGAATATCCACGCCGTATAGCCAAAACCAAAATAGCTGATAACCAACGCCGGCAAATCGCGACGGCTCAGGATGGCCTTCCAGGAGATGCCAACCACGGGGCCGGACGGATCCTCCGCGATGCCCTCGCGAATGATCTTCAACTCTGATGGCGAAACGCTGGGATCCTCTTCCGGCGTGTCGCGGGCAAACCACCACCACAGGGCGCCCGCAATCACACCGATCACCGCGCTGAACCAGAACGCCGAGCGCCACCCGTGGTGCAGAATGAACCACGCCAGTAGCGGCGGAGTGAGCCCGCTACCCGCGCCCACTCCGGCGAAAATGAGCCCGTTGATAAAGCCGCGCTCCTGCACCGGCACCCAGCGCGCGACGAACTGGTTGGCCGCTGGATAAATCACCGCTTCGCCGGCTCCCAGCAGGAAACGAATGCTGATCAGCAGCAACACGGCTTGCGAAATACCGGGAGGGATCAGCGTGGTCAGTGCCGTGGCCACGCCCCACCAGACAACCCCCAGCGTAATCACCAGCCTGGGACCAAAGCGGGACGCAAGCCAGCCTGCGGGAACCTGAAAACCCGCGTACCCAATCAGGAACGCGCTGAAGATCCAGCCCAGTCGTTGATTGCCAAGCCCGTATTCGGCGCTGATCTGCAGGCCGGCAATCGAAATATTGGTGCGGTCGAGGAAAGAAATGGCGCTCAGAACAAAAAGCCCGAACGCGAGCAAAAATCTCTTCCGGGTATGGCCTTCTGCAAACATCAATGTTGCTCCTGAGGGTGCGCGGCCGCGTACAGGCCGCAAAGAATGATACCCCAACGCGCCGGACGCACCGTGCCGCCATAGCCGCTCACGTATGATGCGGGTATATCCAGAGGGGGACATCGTGTGTTTTTCCGCTAGCGCCAACTTTGTGGGTGGCGCTGTCCTGAGTGCCATCGGCGTGGCTACGCTGGCCGAGGTGAAAAACAGCCGTGAGCTCTTGTTCGCCGCGATGCCCTGCCTCTTTGCCCTGCACCAGTTCACCGAGGGTTTTGTCTGGCTGGGGATCGATGGCTATTTGCCCCCCATCGTGGCCCACCATGCCGGGGCTGCCTATGTTCTCTATGCCCAGGGCCTGCTCCCGTTTCTCCTGCCCCTGAGTGTCTTTCTCATCGAGCCGACGCGCAAACGCCGCCGCAGAATGCTTGCCTTCACCATCCTGGGCGCCTTGCTCGCGCTGTATATCTTATGGGGGCTGATCGCGTATCCACTGCAGGTCTCCGCACGCGGCCACGGGATCGTCTACTTCAACCAGATATCGACCACGACTCTGGTTGCGATGCTCTATGTGACCGCGACCTGCGGTGCGCTCTTCTTTTCAGGCTTTCGTCTGCTCGTCGTGCTCGGTTGGCTCAATTTCGCCGGGCTGCTCGTCGTCATGTTAGTGAAGAGGTACGAGTTCACTTCTCTGTGGTGCGCGTATGCCGCGCTGGTGAGCGTCCTCATCTACTACTTCTTCCGCCGCAAGCGTTCGCATAAGCTGGTCGACTATGCTCGCGAGGCAGTCTTATGAATCGGCCCATCGATGACCTGAGAATGTTCTGGTGGGCTTTTGCCGTGCGTGGCGGCCTGGCCTTCATCTTCGCCATCGTCCTGTTTTTTACCAGCATCTTTCTGGGCATCTTCTTCTTCGATCCAGTCACGCTTGTTTATATAAGTCTTCTCCTCGGCTCGTTCGTGCTCGGCAACGGCCTTCTCTTGGGCATTGCCGCTTTTTTTGCCTACGAGCACCATCTGCATGTCTGGTGGCTGATGTTGTGTGAGTGCTGCTTCGCTCTGCTGCTCGGCGTTTACATCGGTCTCTCGTTGATCATGACGCGCGAATCGCTGGCCTTCCTGGCCGGGCTTCACGCTCTGGGCGCAGGACTATTTCAGGAAGCCCTGGCCGTCAAGCTGCGAGAAGACTCGCCCAACGCGTACCTTCTTGGATTCACTGGAGTGGTCTCTCTCTGCTTGGGGATCGTATTCCTCACCCATGTTCACCAAGCCGCCCGCACCACAACCCAAGCCCTCTCCGCCTTCGAACTATTGTGCGCCATCTGTTGGGTCAGCCTGTCGATAAGACTGCGCAGCTAGTGTAGTGCGTCGTTGATAACGTCGATTATGGGTGACGGCGCAAAACATTCCCAGGCAAGAGCATCCACTCAGAGATTTCTCGACTGCGTTACCGCTCCGGTCGGGATGACAAGGGGAGGAGGGCCGCTTCCAGGGAAAGAAGATTGCCGAACAGGAGCCGTTTTTCTTTACCTTGGGTGGGCCGTAGGCTCATCTACACTTCGGCAGGCAGGCAAATCTGTCTGAAGGTCTGGACTTACCCTTTCAAACGAATTTGTCATCCCGGACCGGTAGCGAAGTGGAGGGACCTGCTTTTCGTTCTTCCCATTAACCATTTTTGAGGGTAAACGCCACTCTCCCCTTTGTCATCCCGACCGGACCGGTAGCGTAGCGGAGGGATCTGCGGTGCGCCTTTCCCCCAAACCAAGGCCCCACAAGTGAGCCCGCAAATCCAGCCCCAGCCATTTTGTTCATGAGGACCGAAGCGAAGAGCAGTGGAGGGAGCTGCTTTGCGCCCCCACCCATAATCGAAGTTATTAACGACGGACTATACCAGTGTAGTCTGCCACGCCTGACAATCCTGTAAAGCTTGGTGAACTCGCCTACCGTCATGCGGCTTTCCCCACAGTAAAACCGCATACGCTGCCGTCGAATGGGTACGCGTACAGGAAAACCAGGTCAAACCTGTTTTGGCTTGAGTGGGATAACTGCTGCCAGATGCCTGTCTTTTTACTCAGCATCTGCTCTCTACTGAGTGAACGAGGATCCACCCTACTGATCGCCGCCCGTAGCCGGCAGCGAGCGTATGTAAGCAACCAGCGCTTTGGTATCCCGATCATTCATGTTCGTGAGGGGCATGCCGCCCTTTTGCATCCGCACGCTATGGTGTCTCAGCAGGTCTTCCAGCGTAGACGGTGGAAGAATGGAGGCAGTACCTGCCAACCCAGGGGCGGCAACTGTCCCCTTAAGACCACCGATCCCGTGGCACGTCTCACAAGAGTGGTTTTGAAAGATCGTTCTTCCCCGCACAGCGTCCGCGCTGAGCGGCACTGGTTTAACGGGAGGCGCCGTCCCTGCCACGTTGCCGCCGCCTGCTGCTGGTGGGCCGGCAGCAGGCTGAGTCCCGTGACTGCTGGCGGTGGATACGGCGTCAGCCGCCGTCCCCAGACCCGAAAGATAAGACACCAGTTCATGCATCTGCGTGTCGTTCACCTTGACAGCGGGCATGCCGCCGTCGCGCATTTCCTTCTTAGGATGATGCAATAAGTCGGTAAGTTGAGCCGGAGGATACTTTTTAGTGATCCCAATCAACGAGGGTGCGAAGTGCGTACCTTGTGCGTTCACCCCATGACAGGCCGCACATCCATTGGCAACAAAAACGGCGCGGCCCTGTGAGCTTGGCGTGTTCACCTCGGCAGCAGGTACCTTCTCGGCGACTGACCCGGTGGCCGTCGCCGCTGAAGCTGCCACCTCTGGCTTGGTCGCGGAAGTTTGCACGGCGCCGGGTTGGCTCTGCCCAGGCGCAGCCGCTTCCGTTGCTGCCTGCACTGGCTGCACGGTCGCCGCTGGCCCGAGCGTCCGCAGATACGCAACCACGTCGCTTATTTCCTTGGCTGGCGCTTGTAGCGGCGGCATGCCGCCGGCCTGCATTTTGCTGTCAGGGCTCTGTAACAACTTTGTCAGTTGTGCATCCGAGTGTTTAGCAATCAGCCCTGCTATTGCCGGCACCCGCGCCGTTCCCGCACCAGCCTCTCCGTGACACCCGGCGCAGCCGTGCTCCTGGAAGATCGTTTCTCCGGCACTGGCCGCGGCTGATTTTTCTCCACCAGTTTTGTTCGCGGTTGCCTTCTCACCTTCGGCCGCGTTGGGGGCGCTGGTTGCAACCGTCGCGGCGGCGGCAATTGGCTCGATACCAGCCGATGGTGCAGGCTCGCCTGCACCATTGCTGCCCAGACTACCCAGATAGCTGAACAGTGCCGCCATATCCGTGGCAGGCAGAGCAAACACCGGCATATGGCCTGCGACCATCTTCGCGTTGGGATGTTGCAACAGCTGCGAAAATTGAGGCGCAGGATACTTACTGGTAATCGCCACCAGGCTGGGAGCAATCCCTGTCCCTGCTCCAGCGTCCCCGTGACATCCGGAACATCCCTTACTCTCGAAAATCATCTTTCCCGACGCTACTAAGGGATCCACCGGCCCTGAGGGCACGGGCGCGCCACTCGCGGATTCCAGCCGCGCATGGAAGGGCGCCCGCGTGTAGTCTTCCGCCTGTTTATCCTGAAACGCAAGTTGCGCCGCAACACTGGAATCACGCACATCGTCGAGGTGACTTCTGAACCCAAGAAAAATAATGGCGACCAGAACAATCGTGACTGCCAGCAACGGAATCGGTCTTCGCCACGGCCTGCGCTCAAGACTGCGATCCAAAAAGGGAACCAGGAAAAAAACCAACGCCAGAATCCCGGGAATCACGACAACCGCGAACACCTCCAGCCGGCTCGGCCAGAACTTCAACCACTCAAACATCGGCAGGTAGTACCACTCCGGCCGCGGCACGAACTTCGTGTTCGCCGGATCAGCCACCGGGCCGAGCTGTATGGGATGGAAGTAAGCCAGAATTCCAAGCCCCACCATCAACAGCAGCGCAAACGCCATATCCATAATCACCTGGCGAGGATAAAAACTCTCCGGTGGCAGCTTCGGCTCAATCGGATCTTCCTCAATCGGGCCCGCAGGTCCAGCTTTGCGAAACAAGGCAATATGAAGGCCAATGAACAGGAAAATCATTGCTGGAATGAGAAACACATGAGCAAAATAAAACCGTGACAGAGTTAGCGTGCCCAGCGTGTTACCGCCCCGCAGCATGTCCGTGAGCCACTGCCCGATGACCGGCACCTCTCCAACCAGATTGGTGCCTACCGCCGTAGCAAAGTAAGCGCTCTGGTCCCACGGCAGCAGATAGCCCGTGAAACCCATACCCAATACCAACAACGAAAGCAATGCGCCTGAGATCCACAGCAGCTCCCGGCGACCCTTGAACGAACCATAGATGAATGTTTGTAGAAAATGCAGCAGCAGTACGATAATCATCGCGCTCGAGCCGTAGTAATGCAGGCTGCGCAAAAATTGTCCCGCTGCGACCTGCTTGGTTATGTAGGCCACGCTCGTATGCGCTGACTCGGCCGAAGGCACGTAGTAGAGCGCCAGGCAAAGCCCCGTGATTACCTGGGAAATAAATATGAAGATGAGACCGGAGCCGAATATATAGGCGAGGCGCGCACCCCCGGGAATGGGCTCGTCCAGCGACGCGTGCATCAGGCTGTTGATGCCTGTGCGTTTGTTAAACCAGCCAAAAAGACGCGCCGGCACTTTCTTCTCGGGCGGTACATCGGTCTTTAGCGATCCATGCATGCAGTTACCTAGCTCAATACTTCCTGGTTAGGAACGTTCTCTCGGAAATACTCGAACTTAGCCATCAGCTTTCCGCCTTCTACTTTGTGCGGAAGTATGTCCAGGCCCCGCGGCGGCGGCCCGGAAATATATTTCCCATCCGCGGCGAATCGCCCTCCGTGACAGGGGCACACAAACTCGTTATGGCTCTGGTCCCACGCCACGGTGCAACCCATATGGGGGCAGATCGCCGATAGCACCTGCAGTTCGCCCTGCGCGCTCTTCGTTACGTAAACCGTCTGCGCGGAGTCCACCTCACGCCAGCCATCCAGTTGTTGCAGCGACAGCGGCGTCAGCAGCGGCTGTGACAGACTGGAAAACTTGTCCATCTTGCCCAGGGGCGACCATGTGCTCTTATCCGATTTCGCGTATAGCGGATACAAAACGTAGCGAAGCACAGGAATCACCAGCAACGCGCCCATACCTGCCGTGCCAATCCCCAGAAGCACTCCAAAGAAAGACCGCCTATTGATCACGATTACGTCTTCCTTCGCGAAAGTCTGCGGAACCTTGTTCTCTTGCTCCACGCTGTCTCCTGGCAAGCTACGGAAAATTCGTCCTGTTTTAGGGCCCGACTTTAGTCGGACCGTAAGTGATTGAGGATACGTCGGGCTTTAGCCCCTGCTGTACGATGTACCCTAGAAATTCAGCCACAAAGCCATGTAGACCGTGTTGTTATCCGAAGCATCACGGTTGGCGCCGTCATAGTTGGTAGTGGCCCCGTTGAACTTTAAATATCCGGTGTAATTCAAATTGATGTCGATGTTTTGCACCGGCCAATAGGCAAACTGGGCAGTATAACCGCTGCTTGTTGGTTTACCGTTGTTACTGCCGGTAATGGGTGCGGCGGCGTAAAGCAAAGGGTCGGTGTTGCCCGTGGTCGAAAAGAGAGCCCCCGTCAGGCTGTACTTATTAGTCCAATGATAAGTGCTGTCTAATTTAAAGGTATCCAGGTGATTAGACGCGGTGCTCGCACCACCCGCCGCATACGTCGCGCCCAGGTTCGATGTTTCATGAATGTAGGTTCCATGCGCGTCCAGCAGGTTCGCACCGAAGGGCCGCTCATATTGGAAATCGAACGAAGGGTCCACGTACCGGTCCTCTGGTCCGGTCACCGCTCCGGGAAACGAATTGGCGTAAATTCCATACGTTCCCAACATCAGGTAGTTGTCGCCCCATGTTTGCTGCCATGCAGCTCGCCAATACGGAGCCACCCCGCTGATGTTGTATGGCTGGCCTGTTCCGCTCACCGGAGTCGCTGCCCCCGCGTGCTCAGAGCGGTAGACCGTCACATCCGTGTACAGATGGTCGTTCCACATACTGTAGGCGCCCAGACCCGCGACGTCCTGCCCCAATGCTCCTTGAATCAAAGGCGACGCAAGCGGGCCCACTCCGGAGCCGCTTGATATCCAGGGGAAACCCCAGACCGGCGTGCTGTTCCATAGGTCTTCAACCGCGGGATTGTTGTTCAGCGTGATCCCATAGGCCCAGTCTTTCCCCCCAAGCTTGCCCTGGTTCGCGTAGCGCAGGTCAGTATTGTCCATACCAAAATGGTCATCGGAATGGGTATAGGTGATCTGCGCCAGTCCGCCGAAGTGAGACGCGTAGCCGCCAGCCAGAAAGATACTCAATTGCTGCGGAAAGGCTGCCGCGTTATTCTGCGACGCGGGCTGGTTGGCCTGGAAAGAGGTATTAGAAATCAGGATCATCGCCGAAAGCGGAATGTACTTGGATAGCAACAGGCTCTTGGTGTTGCCCACCTTGTCGTTGGCGGTCATGTCCGTCAGCACATAGCCCTTGAGTTTAAAGTTGCGTCCAAAGGCAGTTAGCTCCGGTGGATTACTATGGCACACGTTGCAGGAGAGCCCTGTCTGCCGTGCAAAACTGGGTACTGCGTAGGCTTGCTCGAAGCCGAGGAAAAGATAGACCACAACCGCCAGTCTCATCAGCTTTTGCATTGGCCGTCCCTTGTTCCTTATGGTTTGTTCCGTATGGTTGTATCCTGTCCACCGCAAGCCGATAAACAGTCCAACGAACTCATGGGCGCGCATTCCCGCGTGTCCACGTGCGAACTGCGCAATAACTGCGCCTGCGATATGCATGCAAGCGAGGCACTCGCGAAGTTATCTATTCCTCACGTAAGACAACTATCCCGTGAAGTGAGGTGAGTAATATGGTCAATTGTGCACAGTCGTTGCAGTTATTTCGAGGAGGGGCCGTTCACTGAGAACGGCATACGTCAGGTTTTATGCTGCATGCTGCGACGTTATTGATGGATTGCATCCAGCGATGGCTGGCTGCGCGGCACTAAGGCCAGGTCATCCGTGACCACATAAATTCCCAACGCGGCAAAGATAAAAAACACCGCAACCCAAAAGCGCCAGTCCGTATGAGCCCGCTTCCAGTATGGGCGGTGCGCGTGTATTTCGTGGTGGTGGCCGTGTTCTTTCTCATCCATGAATTCCTCTTTCCTCTGGATTGGGCCGGCTAGCCAGGTCGGCGGCGAGCAGCAGATTGTCTGCAGCGCCCCAGTGAAAAAGCGCGGCCGGACCACTTTTCTCGCAGGCCAGCCACTTCAAAAGCGCATAGGGTGCAGTATTGCCGCGGGCCTTTAAGGCACTCGCGCATCCAGTCTTCCACGCTGCCGCCCGCCATGCTGAGCAATCCAGTACACGAAAGCGACGGTATGCTTCGAACTCAGCTCGCTGGGGCTGAGAATAATCCGGGAACATCGTATACTTCTGCTATGTCCATCGTGCGCAACATCGCGGGTATCGCCAAAGGAATGAGCATCACGTTTCGCGAGATGCTGCAGCCAACTGAGGTGGAAAACTATCCTGATGGACCAGGACCGAACCGCGGCGCCCATTTCCAGGATCGCTTCCGCGGCGCCCATGTGCTCCAGCGCGATGAAAACGGTCTGGAGAAATGCGTTGCCTGCTTTTTGTGCGCGGCCGCATGCCCGGCCAACTGCATCTACATCGAGGCAGCGGAGAACACGGCGGAGCAGAGAATTTCGAGCGCAGAGCGTTACGCAAAGGTCTATAACATCGACTACAACCGCTGCATTTTCTGCGGGTACTGCGTAGAAGCCTGCCCTACGGACGCCATCACCCACGGGCACGGCTTCGAGCTCGCGTCGCTCAACGCCACCACCCTCATCTACCGTAAGCAAGACATGCTCGTTCCCTCTATCGGGCAGCCGCATCACACTGAAAATAAAGCGGATGCCGTCAAATAAAGCGGTATTTACTAGGCAAACCAATTGAGTGCTGGTAGCATCGGCTGATGCACTCAAGCGCAACTGGGAGTCATGGAAGGCCGCGGATTTTCCACGTCAGCAGCCGTGAAACCATCAAGGGGTTGCGCGACGAAATTCTCCGCTTGCACGGTTTTGAAGTGCAGTCGACGCTCTTCTCGCAGCACACCGTCCATGATGTTGCTCATGAGGACTACGATCTGATCCTGATCGACGTTGAGTCCGATGTCCGTGTGCAAAGCGCGCAGGAACTTTGCGACTCAATCAAAAAAATCGTCCCTGATCAGCACGTCGCGTTTGTCTGCAATTATCGTGTCGCCATTGAGAGCGATTGCCCGGACGAAATCATCCGTGCCGAATTTAACCCCGAAGCCCTCGTCCGCGGCGTCCAGCAAGTCCTTGGAAAAGCCGAAGACAACGATAAGCCCAAGCCCCTCTCGCTGAACTAGGAGTGTGTCCGAGAATTATCTCCCAAGTGCATGACTAATGGTTTACTTGGGAGATAATGGTGTATGCCCAAAGGTTATCGCCCCTACTTACCAGAGCAGGATTTGCTTCTTCCGCCGAGTCTGAGTGAATGGTTGCCGGAGGGACACTTGGCCTACTTTGTGAGCGACGTAGTGGACCAGTTGGATTTGGCGCCGATGCATGCTGAGTATGGCGAGGAGCGGCGGGGACAGCCTCCGTACGATCCACTCATGATGACCAAGTTGCTGGTGTACGGCTATTGCGTGGGCGTGTACAGTTCGCGCAAGCTACAGCAGAAGTTACAGGAAGATGTGGGGTTTCGGCTATTGGCAGCGGGCAATGCGCCGGACTTCCACACCATTTCGGACTTTCGCAAGATCCATCTGAAAACGCTGTCGAGCTTTTTTGAGGAGGTGTTGAAGATTGTTCTGGAAACCGGGGCGATGAAACTCGGTCGGGTGGCGGTGGACGGGACCAAGATCAAGGCTAACGCGAGCAAGCATAAGGCCATGAGCTATGCCAGGATGGAGGAACAGGAAGAGGCCATTCGCCAGCAGGTGGAACAACTGATGGCCAAGGCGGAGGCCACCGACGCGGAAGAGGACACGCTGTTCGGCAAGGACAAGCGTGGCGATGAACTGCCGGAAGAGTTGCAGCGGAAGCAGACGCGTCTTGCGCGCATTCGCGAGGCGGCGCGGGCGGTCGAAGAGCGGGCGCGGGAGAAAGCCAAGGCGAAAGGCAAAGCGGAGCAGCAGGCCAAGCCGGAAGCCAAAGACCAGTACAACTTCAGCGATGCTGAGTCGCGGATCATGATGAGCAACGAGGGATTCGTGCAGGCCTACAACGCACAAATCGCAGTGGAGCCGGAGTTTCAACTGATTGTCGGCCAGTTCGTGACCCAGGCGGGCAACGACAAAGAGCAGGTGCAGCCCATGGTGCAGGCGATCGAAGAGCAGTCGGGACAGTTACCAGACGAGTTATTGGCCGACACCGGCTACTGCTCGGACAGCAACCTGGAGTATCTGGAATCGGCCGCCGAACCGCACAAACAGATAGACGCCTATATAGCAACGGAGCGCCAGAAGCACTCCGAGGCGGCTGCCCAATGTCCGCGCGGTCCGTTGCCCGACGGGGCCACGCGCACCGATCGCATGCGCAGAAAGCTGCAGACCAAGGCTGGCAAGGCGGTCTATGCCAGACGCAAAGCGATCGTGGAGCCGGTGTTCGGCCAAATCAAGGAAGTACGCCGATTCCGAAGGTTCTCGCTCCGAGGTCTGATCAAAGTACAGGGCGAATGGGCCTTCGTGTGCCTCACACACAACATCTTGAAACTGCATCGGATGTGCTATGCATGAAACCGGCAAAAACGGGTGTCGCAAGGGCATTCGAAAGGGCTGGCGGAAGGGGCGATTTCACTTCCCCCCCACGCGCTAGCGCCCCGACTCCAGGACTCGGCCGCCTCGCGGTCGAACTGGAAGCCCTGAACCGAAATCTAATGACCCAAATCAGCATGCTGGGATCGATTACTCAGACACACTCCTAGCCTTGAGTGGGATAATCGACTGCCGATCCCTCATTTTTTAGGGGCCGGAGCTAGCTAGCGCTGAAAAGAAGGAGCCCTGCCCCGCCTAGCTGGCCTTTTTACGCGGCTGAGCCGCTTGAAACTCCGCCTTAAGCGCTGCCCGGTGCACCGGCTTCTCATGCAGCAACAACTGCGTCGCCTCTAAATGCGCATTCGCATGGAACCAATCCTGCACAATATTGTCATACAGCAAATTCAGCACTGCCAGCAGCGACATCCCCTGATGGTGCGCCATCCACTCTCTCACCAGCTTCGGCGTCTTGGTCGATTCCTGATAGTCCGCCGCCTCATAAAACCCGTAAGCGCCGGCCCAACCCAATTTCGCCATCCGCTTCAGATTGCGCATGGCCTCAACCGGGTCAATTCCCAGCGCCAGGCAAGTGGAGTACGGCGACACCACTGGCCCCGCCACCGCGTCCCACTTCAGCGCGATCGGCGGTATCCCAAACGCCTGGTAGTGGTAATGGCCATGGTCGTCAACCCCCGCCCAGCCCGACTCCGAGATGCCCCAAGGAATACCATGCTCCCGGCCAAAAGCCCGTTGGATCGCCACCACGCCACTCAAGGTGCGCGAAACCAGCGTGTCCGGGTAGCTGCGCATCCAGATCGACGGCATCAGGTACTCGAACATCGTCCCCGTCCACGAAATAAGCACCGCATGCCCATAAGCCATGGTGTGCGTTCGCCCCAGCTTAAACCAGCTTTGCTGCGGAGCCTCCCCCTTCGCCACCGTAATAAACGCGGCAATGCGAGCCTCGCTCGAGAGCAGGTCATAACAAGCCTGATGCAAATGCTGCCGCTCAATCTCATACCCAATCGACAGCAATAACCGCGACTTATCCATCAGGAAACCAAAGTCCATTTCCGTCGCAAAACGCATCGCCTCGCCGGCCAGCTCCTGCAATCCGTGGGTCAGCTCCTTCAAACCCTCTCGCGCCGGTAACAACGCGATCTGCAGCTCTTCCGCCAACCGTGCCTCAGGCGAACCGTTGGCCAGGCTGCTGGCCGCCCGAGCAAGACGGCCATCGAGATCGGTAGCAAAGACCGCGCCCCCAGCGGTAACGACCGCTGCCGCACCCTCGACCGTCCCTTGCAACGCTGGCAGCGCGAACAGCGGCGCGAATTTGGGCAGCAGCCATGGCAGGTAATCCCGAACCAGCTCCTTCACCGCCTGGATGCGCCGGCGGGTTTCGCCCAGCCACCATTCCGCTTCGCTGCCGGCCGGCACAACCGCCGCAAACTCCGGCGCGTCCACGGTGGCCAGCACCCACGCGATCCACACATCAACTGTGGCACCCGCGGCCGGAGGCGCCAGCGCCTTCAAACCAGCAGGTGCATCGGGCAAGCTGATCAGCAACTGCCAATGATCGCGAATGCCGGCAAACAAGCCCGGGTCGAGCACCGGCTCGCGCAACATGCCGCGGCAGCCGCTGCGCAAGGTATAGAACGAGGCCGCCAGATTGCCGCTATCCACCGAAGAGATGGTCATCGGGCGGATAGGCGCGAGCGTCCGCGTGTCATACCAGTTATAGATATGGCCGCGATACTTCTCCATCTTGTCGTAGGTCTCGAGGCTGCGCTCCGTCAGCGTGATGAATTCAGGAACCGTGAGGTAGCCAAATTTGCTCGCCGCCTGGCGCGCATTCAGCAACAAGCCGAAGTTGGTGGGTGACACCCGCGCTGCTTCAAACAACCCGGCTTCCTCCACGTTATCCGGGATAAGGTAGTTGTGGCCTGCTCCGCCAAACTGGTAGAAGAAGCGCCACGTCTTCAGCGCCAGCTGGCGCAGAAACGTATCCTCTTCCGCCGTCAGCTGCGGCCGGGTCTGTTGCGGAGAACTGTTCAGCCACGCGGTGATGGCGCTGGCAAAGCCCCACAAAACAAGAATCGGAAGCGCAACCAGCAGCGACTGCGGGCGGCGCAGAAATACCAGCACCCCCACCACCAGCGCGACCAGCGGCGTCAACGCAAGATAGCGGTCAACCGGGGTGCGCCGGCTCGCTGCTTCCGACTCCGCGGCCGTCTCCCATTCCAGCAGCCGCTGCCCGGTAATAAAGCTGCGCACCAGCGAGCGAATGATCGCGTCCAGCGCCAGCAGCGTTTGGTGCGGCAGGTAAACCAGGTTGAGCAGGCTGATAAACGTGCCTTGCCCAAAGCCGCTCACCGCATCCCGCATCGCGCCCGGCAGCTTGGTGAAGTAGGCGCGGCCCACGCTGAACACAAACTGTACCAGCGTCGGCACGAACATCAAAAACAGGGTTACCGCCGTCCAATACAGTGCGCCACCCGGCAATCCCAGCCAGCCCGCAAGTAGCAGCGCGAAGGTAAACACCTCCACCAACGACCGGCGCAGATTGTCAAAGATCTTCCAGCGCGAAATCGTAGCAATGGGGTTGCGCACATACCGGCCAGACTCATCCGGCACTTTAGAAAACAGCCACTGAGCAATTTGCCAGTCGCCACGCAGCCAGCGGTGTTTGCGGCGCGTATACGCGCTGTAGTGCGACGGGTAATCGTCGATCACTTCAATGTCGGTCGTCAGGCCGACCCGCGCATACGATCCCTCAATCAGGTCATGGCTCAACAGGGAATTGCGCGGGAACCGGCGATCCAGCACCGCGTGCAGCGCATTGATCTCGTAAATGCCCTTGCCGGTAAAGATACCCTCGCCAAACAGGTCTTGGTACGCGTCTGAGATCGCGCGCGTATAAATGTCGAAGCCCGTTTGCCCAGAGTAGATCGCCGCCAGCCGCGAACGCGACGCTGACTGCACGCTCACCCCAACCCGCGGTTGCAGAATGCCGTATCCCTCGGTAACAATACGCAGCTCAGGATCGATCACCGCCCGATTCAACGGATGAGCCATGGCGCCGATCATGGTATGCGCCGTCCCCCGCGGAAGCTGCGTATCGGAATCAAGCGTGATTACATATTGCGCATGCGTCAGCGCTTCCAGATTGCCCGCCTTCACCGGAAACGGATCAAACTGACCCTTCAACAGCTTGTTCAGATCTAACAGCTTGCCCCGCTTCCGTTCCCAGCCCATCCACACCCCTTGCCGAGCATTAAAAAT
Organism: uncultured Acidobacteriaceae bacterium; assembly: GCA_963834445.1. Taxonomy (GTDB): domain Bacteria; phylum Acidobacteriota; class Terriglobia; order Terriglobales; family Acidobacteriaceae; genus PALSA-350. Next base: position 621,001 of record CAWIBU010000003.1, on the reverse strand, counting down.
GCGGTGGCGATGCAGCAGGAAAAAGGAGCCGGCGCCCGCATTGGCGTAGCGCTCGTTCAATTCTTCGGTAAGCTGAACCGCCAGATCGACCAGGGGATCGGTATCGTTCTGCCGCGGCCGCGTTACCGAGTCCGGCAAATCGGTGAGCAAGCCAAAGTGGATGTTGCGATCCTGGTTGGCCAGATAGCGCACCTCCAGCTCGTCAAACAACTCCCGCACCTGCTTCTCCTTCATCAGCAGGGTGGGCACCACCACCAGCGTCGTAAACGGCTGCGGCACGCCCTTCGAGAAGTCGAGTTTAGGCAGCGCATACGCTTTAAAGATCGCAGTCACGGTGTTGTTGACCAAATCGACCGCGCCCTGCGTAGCCGGCAGCAGCAACAGCAGAAAGGCCAACGTAAGCCCGCCAAAAATCGGATAGGTCGGCACCAGCGGAGCAATGATCAGGCCGATCAGCACAACCGTGATGATCTGAATGCCGCCGATATAAAAATCGTCGGAGTTGTTCCACAACCCCAGGCGGATACGATCGATGAAGCGAGGGCGATAGCCGACCCGCGAAGAGAGCAGGGGGAAGCCGTGATCGATCAGGTAATAGCCGATGTGCGCCCGGCGCGTCCGCAACCGCGGATCTTCTACCCGATGCTTCTCCCTTGACTCCAGCGCCAGCGCCAGCGCGGCCTGTGCCACCTCCAGCTCCGAGCAGTCGGAGTTGCCGGCAATCTTGGCCACGCGTTTGCGATAAGCTTCCCGGCTGTCAAAATCCATGAACTTGTAAGCATTGGCCGGGTCTTGCTGCAGAACCGAGTCGTAGATCACCAAAGGCTCGATCAGGGTGAACCAATCGGCATAACCCACATCGCGCAGGCTGCGCATGCGTGCCTTCAAGAGTTCGGCGCCAGCCTCCGTATGCGAGTCCGGCTCTTTGACCACCCCATCTGCTTGCATGATGATCTCTTCCAGCAGCAGAAACTTCAGTACCGAGGCCAGAGCCCACAGTTCATCCAGCTCCAGCGCGTCGTACTGCTGTACCTGGTCAATGAAAATCTTGAGCGCATCGGCGTTATATACCGAGCCCATGGCCTGCAGATAAGCATCGGCTACGGTGACAATACGTGGCTCGTCGTTTTCGTGATCGCGCAATACGCGCGGTAAACGGCCCAGGCGCTTGCGCACCGAAGACATTTCGCTCACCACGGCGCGCAGCAGCCGCGGATTTTGCCGTAGCTCGAGCAGCGGATCCAGCACCTCTCCCGGCAGGTAAGTTGGCTGCGGCCGGGCATCGAGCACGACATAGAGCTGATCGAGCGACTCGCCGGTGGCATCGATGCGCCGCCCAAAGCTGCTGGGACCTTCTGGTTTATGCGCTACGTGCCAGCCAGGCGCAACCTTATCGGCGTAGCTCCGCACGGCCTCAGCAGAAAACAAAGGCTCCGGCGGCGTTGTGTCCGCGCCGGCAGCCTGGCCCGAGTTAATTGCGGTGTCGGTCATAGGTTTCTCTTTCGGGCTCGTCGGCAACGTTAGCTACAGCAACGGTAGCTAACGGTAGCTCGCCGCCTGCATTTCAAACATTCCTGCATAACGGCCGCCCAGCGCCATCAGTTGGGGATGGGTTCCTTCTTCCACCAATTTGCCCCCTTCCAGCACGACAATTCGGTCGGCCATGCGGACGGTCGAAAAGCGATGCGAAATCAGCAGCGCCATCTTTCCCGTCGTGAGCTCGGCAAAACGCTCAAAAACTTCCAGCTCGCTGCGCGCGTCCAGCGCGGCCGTAGGTTCGTCGAGCACCAGCAACTGGGCATCGCGCAGATACGCTCGCGCCAGCGCAACCCGCTGCCACTCTCCACCAGAAAGCTCCACGCCGCTCTCGAATCGCCGGCCCAGCATCTGGTCATACCCCCCCGGCAGTTTGGCGATCACACTTTCTGCCAGGCTCTTATGCGCCGCTGTTTCTATCTCCGCTTGCGAGTGCTCGCTTTCCACCCGGCCCACGCTGATGTTCTCTCGCGCGGTCATCTCATAGCGCATAAAGTCCTGGAAGATCACCCCGATTTCGTGATGCAAATCCTCCAGCTTGTACTCGCGCAGGTCCTTGCCATCGAGCAGAATCTGGCCTTCCGTCGGATCGTATAGCCGCGTAATCAGCTTCACCACGGTCGTCTTGCCCTGGCCGTTTTCTCCAATCAGCGCAATGCGCTCGCCCGGCGCCAGCGTGAAGTTAAAGTTACTCAGTACCCGCCGCGTCGTGCCCGGGTAAGCAAAGCTCACGTTGCGAAACTCAAACCCGCGCCGAATCGGTCGCGGTATCAGCGCGCCATCCGGATTCGCCAGCACCGTCGGCTTCATGTCGAAGAATGCAATCAGGTCAGTCAAAAAGAGTGCCTGGTCCGCGATCCCCGACGCCGTCGAGAACACCTGCTGCAGATTGCTCGAAGCCTGAATGATCGAGTTAGTGAGCAGGGAAAAAGTACCAATATTACTGATACTGCCCGTGACCGCCCGCCAGATCACAAAAACGTAGGCCCCGTAATAACCCAGCGTGGCAATCACGCCCAGCAGTCCCCCCGCTACCAGCTTCTTGCGCGAGAGCGCGACATTCTCCTCATAGATGCCCAGTGAAAGCTTGGTAAAGCGATTGGTCAGGTAATCGCTCAGGTTAAAGAGTTTCAGCTCTTTAGCGCCTTCCCGGCTGCCTGCTACCTGGCGCAAATAATCCATCTGCCGCTTGGCTGGCGTCTGGCGAAAATTCTTCGCATACCCCAGAAAGGCAAAGTGCGTCTCGCCCAGAAACGTCGGCAACACCCCCAGCGCCAGCAGCAATACCAGCCAAGGGGAGTACCACAGCAATATCCCGGTCCAGATCAGCGTCGTCAGCGTCTGCTGCAGCAACCGGCCCATTTGCTGAATCATGGCCAGCCGGTCCGTAGCCTGCACCCTGGCCCGTTCCAACCGATCGTAGAAGACAGGATCTTCGTACGTCGTCAAGTCCAGCTCTGCCGCCTGCCGCATCACCCGCACGCTTACGTAGTGGGTATAGCGGTCGGCCAGCAGGCTGTCGCTGTAATCCACGGCCCGCGAAATCAGCCCCGCGGTCACATTCAGCACCGCTTCCAGGGCAACCATCCACCAGAAGTGCGGGCGCAAGCCCTTGTGGCTGAAAACCAGCTGCACGCCATAAAGGATCCAGGCGGCAACAATGGCGATTCCGGAAGGCAGCGCGGCCACCACAAGGCGCAGGATAATGCCCCACGTCACCACGGAGGGGCCAGATTGCCAGAGGATACCCAGCACCGGCGGCACATTCTTGAGCGCCTGTATGCGCTCGCGCCACGCGTTGCGGGAAGATTGTGGAGTCGCGTCTGTCATGGAGTTTCCGGTGTTACAGCGGACCCTCCGCAGGCTCGGTAATCACTTTCCATCCTAATGTTACCAATGTGATGCACATCCCGCATGGCTTGTTGGCTGCAGACGTTAGCCGGATTCGCTTGCGGTCCCCAATCGACTGTGCTAGAAACAAAGTATTCAAGTTTGCTCCTTGTGAGCGAGCCTGAATTTCATGAAGAGTGGCTGAGGGACGGGCCCTGTGACGCCACGACAACCTGCCTGGGCAATCCAGGAGTATGGTGTCAACTCTCTCCTGCACTATCGGGGAACATGAGATTCGGGGTGCATAGCTGTAAGCGCATCTCGCTAATTCCATGCTGTACTGAGTTTTTGTTTGCGTCACGCAGTGCCCGTGCATCGGTCGCTCTCACTATGAGGGACATGATGGCATTTTCGTACGAACTACGCTGTAGGGATTGCGGCAAGCGCTTCCCTAACAAGCCGCTCTCCAGCTGCGATGAGTGTTTCTCCTCGCTTGAAGTGGCCTACGACATGGCTGCCGCCAAAGAGACGTTCACTCGCGACGCCATCGCCCGGGGACCGCAAAGCATGTGGCGCTACCAGGCCCTGCTGCCCGTGCCAGACAGCTACGTGCCCACCACCCCCTCAGGCATGACCCCCCTCATGGCCGCCCCGCGCCTGGCCAAGCGCATCGGCGCCAGCAATCTTTACCTCAAGAACGACGCCGTCTGTGTGCCCACCCTCAGCTTCAAAGACCGCGTGGTCTCCGTTGCCTTGGCAGCGGCCAAAATATTCGGCTTCGACACCGTCGGCTGCTCCTCGACCGGCAACCTGGCCAATGCCGTCGCCGCCCACGCCGCCCGCCTCGGTCTCAAGACTTACATCCTGGTGCCCAACGATCTGGAGCCGGCCAAGATTCTCAACACCCAGGTCTACGGCGCCAACCTCGTCCGCATCGAGGGCAACTACGACCAGGTCAATCGCCTCTGCTCGCAAATCGCCGAGCGTTACAACTGGGGCTTCGTCAACGTGAATCTGCGCCCCTATTACGCCGAAGGCTCAAAGACAGTAGGCTACGAAATTGCCGAGCAGCTCGGCTGGCGCCTGCCCGACAACGTGGTCTGCCCCATGGCCGGCGGCGCGCTCATCTGCAAAATCCAAAAAGCATTCAACGAGCTGATCGAGCTCGGCCTGGTCGCAGCCAAGCCCGTCCGCTTCTTCGGAGCCCAGGCCACCGGTTGCTCGCCGATCGCCCACGCGGTCAAGAACGGCCTGAAGCATCACGAGCCGCAGCGGCCCAACACCATTGCCCGCTCGCTCGCCATCGGCAACCCCGCCGACGGACCCTACGCCATCCGCACCATCCTCGGAAGCGGAGGCTGGGCCGAAGACGTTTCCGACGTGGAAATCGTCTCCGCAATCCAGGAACTGGCCGAAACCGAAGGCGTCTTTACCGAGACCGCCGGAGGCGTGACCACCGCGGTCACCGCCCGCCTGTATGCACATGGCCGCATCGCTGCCGACGATCTCACGGTGGTTGCCATCACCGGCAACGGTTTAAAGACTCTGGATGTGCTCCAAGGCAAGTACGAACCACAGCAAGCCATCCGCCCGCGCCTGGCTGATTTTGAGGCACTGGTCGATCAACAAGCCGCGCACGCGGTGGAGGAAGTTTATGTCCGTTAAAGTATTACTGCCCAACGCGTTTCAGAAGCACACCAACGGCACCCGCGAAATTCAATCCGCGGCCCAGAATCTACCCCAGCTCATCACCGAGATTGAGACCAGCTTCCCCGCGCTCAAGCCCCATCTCCGCGACGAAGACGGCAAGCTCCGCCGCTTCATCAATTTCTACGTAAACGAAGAAGACATCCGCTTCCTCGGCAACGACGCCTACGCCTTCAAAGACGGAGACGAAGTCTTGGTCATCCCCTCCATCGCCGGCGGCTCCCTGTAAACCCGAAGCCCCAGGCCCTTGGTTTTCCTCAACCAGCCACCACCGCCGTGCCCCATATCTCGCTCGTTTTTCGCGAGATGTGGGGGGCGACCGTTGGTCGCCCTCTTATAGGGAGTAACCAAGGTCAGTTGACTAAGATCACCACTCCTAAAGCGAAGGTAACCCGCAAGACTGATAAATCTTCGACATATACTGCATATCCAGCAGCCCCTCTTCGCCCGCCGTCTTCGGCGTCTTATCCTCCACAATGCACCCGGAAAAATAATCCGCCTGCGCCGTAAACTGCGAAGGATCAAGATTAGGATTCGGCTCATCCAGCACGATCGGCTTACCCCCCGCCGGGTCCGCGTACTGTGCCGTAAGGTGCAGCCCCTGGTAGGGAAACGCCGGCTCCGCATACAAGAACCCCTGCGAACCGTGCACCCGGTAGAACCCATTCATGTTGGCGCCATACGTGGTGTTACAACTAGCCACCGCTCCAGAAGGAAACTTCATCGTCCACGAAACCGTTTCCTCCACCGTATCGAAGCGCCCATCATGATCGATCACCGCTGAAAAAGCTTTGATGTCGACCGGTTCCTCCCCAGTGAGATACCGGCACGCGTTCAGGGAATACACCCCCATATCCATCAAAGGCCCACCCCCGGCCAGCTTACGATCCAGCCGCCATTCCCCGGCTCGCTCTTTAAACCCGTTCGCGCTCTCAATCGCCTGAATCTTCCCCAGCTTGCCTTCCCGTATCAACTGCATCGCGCGCAGGTTGGTCGGTTCATAGTGGCAGCGATACGCAATCATCAGCTTCTTGTGTGCGTCCTTGCACGCCTTGATCATCGCCTGCGAATCCGCCACCGTCGTCGCCATCGGCTTCTCGCACAGCACATGCTTCCCCGCGCGGGCCGAGCGAATCGTGTACTCGGCATGCATGCTGTTCGGCAGCGCCACATACACCGCATCGATCGCCGGGTTGTTCTTTATCTGATCCATATTTTCGTACGTATAGATTGAGCTCTCCGGAACCCCATACTTCTTCGCCTGCTCCAGCGCCTTCTCCCGATGCCCACTCACCAGGCCCGTGATGCGCGAGCTCTTGCTCGCCGCCACCCCCGGCATAAAGTGACCCATCGAAATACGTCCCAGGCCAATGATGCAATAGCCAATCGTGCGCTCGCCGCTCTGCCCCAGCAGCGGCGAAACTACTTGTGAAGCAGCGCCGGCCACAGCCAACCGGGTGAACTCTCTACGGGTAAGCATCACAAATCCTCCCTTGCAGCATTGCCGAGCCATTCTAGTCGAAAAATCGCAACCACTCCTCTTTACAATCAGAACCAGCATGCGCAAACGACTCGTCCCTCTTGTCCTGTTCGCCTTGGCCGCCGCCGCTCTCCAGGCACAATCCGCGCCGCCGCTCACCAATGAGCTGAAAGCAAAAGTCGATGCCGCGGCCAATCAGATCCTGCAAGCGAGCGGCGTTCCCAGCGCCTCCATCGCCCTCGTCAAAGACGGCCATATCGCCTACCTGCAAGCCTACGGCCAGGCGCGCCTCTCGCCCGCCATGGAGGCCACGCCGCAAATGCAATACTCCATCGGCTCGATCAGCAAGCAATTCACCGCCGCCGCCGTGCTCCTGCTGGCGCAGGAAGGCAAGCTGACCCTCGACGACCCGGTCGCGAAGTATCTCCCCGAACTCACCCGGGCCAACGAAGTAACCCTGCGCATGCTCTTGTCTCACACCTCCGGCTACCAGGATTACTGGCCCGAAGACTACGTCATGACCTCAATGATGGTGCCCACCACCGCCCAGCACATTCTCGATGTATGGGGAAAGAAGCCACTCGACTTCGACCCCGGCACGCAATGGCAATATTCCAATACCAACTACGTCATCGCCGGCCGCATCGTCGAGCAGGTCAGCGGCATGTCCCTCATCGACCTGCTTCAGAAGCGGGTGTTCGTCCCCCTGGGCATGGTCAACGTCTACAACTCCGACGCCAGCAAGCTGCCCGCCACCGACCCCACCGGCTACGAACGCTACGCCCTCGGCCCCCCGCGGCCTTCGCCGCAGGAAGGCGCCGGCTGGATGTTCGCTGCCGGCGAACTCGCCATGCCCGCCCACGATCTTGCCCTGTGGGACATCAGCCTGATCGATCGCTCTCTGCTCTCCGCCGCCTCGTACACCCAGTGGTTCGCCCCCGTCCTGCTCAAGAGCGGAGAGAGCTCCGGCTACGGCCTGGGTGTCTTCCTCGGCAAACGTGACGGCCACTTCTCCATCGAGCACAGCGGAGAAGTCTCAGGCTTTGTCTCCGAGAACCTGGTCTTCCCCAACGAGCGCGCCGCCATCGTCGTGCTCACCAACGAGATGGCCACGCAAGCGGCGAGCCAGATTGCCGACCGCATCGCCCCCCTTATTCTTGACACCCCGGCCGCCGCATCCACAAAGGAGGAAGCGCGCGCCCTGGCCATCTTCAACAACCTCGCCGACGGACATATCGATCGCAAGCTCTTCACCCCGTTTTGCAACAGCTACTTTAGCCAGCAGGCCATCGCAGACTTTGCCGCCAGCCTCAAACCGCTGGGGCCGCCTCTCACCTTCCAGCAAACCACTGCCGAAGGCCGCGGCGGCATGACCTTCCGCGTCTTCAAGGCCACGTTTCCTGATCGCTCTCTCAAGGTCACCACCTACGAAATGCCCGACGGAAAACTGGAGCAATACCTGGTGATCCCCTCCGATTGACACCCCTGTCCATCTTAGCTAACATAACTTAGCACTCAAGGGAATGGCCAAATGATCACGGCAACCATCTTCGAAGCAAAAACCAGGCTGTCCGAGCTCCTCAGGAAGGCTCAGGCGGGGGAGACGGTGATCATCACCTCTGGCCGCGACAAGAAACCGATCGCCAAACTGGAGGCAATCCAGCCCGTCCCCATAAAACGACTGGGTGGGATGGAAGATCCTACGTTCGTGCTGACAGATGCCTTCTGGGAAGACCTTCCGGAGGAAGAGTTAAGGCTTTGGGAAGGTGAGGGTGAGTGAAGGTCCTGCTCGACACCCACACCTTGATTTGGGCGAAGATTTCCCCTGAAAAACTGAGCCGTCAAGCGATCGAAATCGTGGCGGACCGGCTTAACGTCGTCTTCGTATCCGCGGTAACCGCGTGGGAGCTTGCCACGAAAGTGCGTCACGGCAAGCTTCCTGGAGCAGAGAGACTTGAAAGAGAATTTCTGCAAGCGATGGGGGAGTCGGGTTACACCGTATTGCCCATCGAAGCCGAGCACGCCCTTCGGGCCGGGCGCCTGGCCGCCCCACATGCTGATCCTTTCGACCGCATGCTCGCCGCCCAGGCGCTAGCCAGCGACATACCCATCCTCAGCAGAGATGCGAAGCTCGATGCCTTTGGCGTCCGCCGCATCTGGTGAGAGCCTATCGTCCCACCAGACTTTTGAACTCTGGATTCTTGGCAACATAGCCTGCCACCAGTGGACACACCACATCCACTTTCAGTTGATGGTCGCGTGCATATTCCAGTCCAGTTTGCGCCAACAGGTTGGCGATTCCTCGTCCCCGCAGTGCTTTGGGCACTTCGGTATGCAGCAGCGTAATCCACCCATCGCTATCCGTTTCGAACTCGAGGTACGCTGTCTCGCCGTCCTCCTCCAGCTCAAACCTGCTTCGCAAAACACTCCGTTCTGTACTCATGTCCTCAGCCCTGTTCCCAACCCAAAACTGTACAGTCCCGTAGGGACGGCTAAAGTTAGCCCAGGATAAAAAGTCTACCCAACCCAAAACCATGCAGTCCCGTCAGGGACGGCTGAAGCTAGCCCAGGATGAAATCCTGGGTCCACCCACCCAAAACCAATGCAGTCCCGCAAGGCACGGCTGAAAATTCCCCAGTACGCGGTGCTGGGCACCCTCAGCCTCTCCACCAAATCCCCCGGCCACCGCACCTAACCCAGCCACCCGCTAGGCGTGGAGTGGGCAATCTCCACCTCCTCCGGCGTCATATCCACCGAAATATCCGCAAACAGCGGAGTGCTCAAATACCGTTCCCCTGTATCCGGCAACATGCACAGCACATTCGCTCCCTGGGGAGCCTCTGCGCAAACCTGCAGCGCCCCTGCGAACGTGGCCCCCGAGCTGATCCCGACAAAAATCCCCTCTTTCCGGGCCAGCTCCTTGCTACAACGCATCGCCTCCGCGTTCGTAATACTGAAGAGCTGGCTAATAACCTTGCTATCAACCGCATCCGCGACCAGCTTCGCGATAAAGTCCGGGCTCCATCCTTGTTGCGGGTGGGGGTGCCACGCGGGGTGGCTGGCCGAGGCGGAACCGTCCGCATTCCGGGCCTGTTCAAGCCCGCTGGCCAGCATCGCCGCATCCGCCGGCTCGCACACCACAATCTTTGTTTCCGGCCGCTCCTTGGCCAGCACCCGGGCCACGCCTTTCAACGTGCCGCCGGTCCCGAACCCGGTAACCCAGTAATCCAGCCGTTCTCCCGCGAAATCTTCCAATATCTCCTGCGCCGTGGTGCGCGAGTGCATATCGGCATTGGCTTCATTCTCAAACTGTCGCGTCAGAAACCAGCCATGTGCTTCGGCCAGTTCAATTGCTTTCGCCACCATGCCCAAACCCCGGCCGGCCGCTGGCGTAAGCACCACCTTCGCCCCTAGAAACCGCATCAACTTGCGCCGCTCGATGCTGAAGCTATCCGCCATGGTCACCACCAGCGGATAGCCCTTCTGCGCGCACACCATGGCCAGGCCGATGCCTGTATTCCCGCTGGTCGCTTCGATCACGGTTTGCCCCGGCTTCAGCCGGCCCGACTTCTCCGCCTCCTCGATCACGCCCAGCGCCAGCCGATCTTTCACTGAGCCGAGCGGGTTGAACGCCTCAATCTTGACAAAAAGATTCACCCCCGGCGGGGCCAGTTTATTGATGCGGACCACCGGCGTATGGCCGACTGTCTCCAGGATATTGGCATAAAGGTGTCCCACGGAATCGTCCTCCTAAGGCAAGCCAGTCCAAGATAACCTTTTTTCGAGCTCTTCGCGCCCTGAGATATCATTCCCCACTGTGAACAGAAGATCGCTCCTCAAGGGCTTTGCCGCGCTGCCGTTGGCCTCGGCCTTGCCCGGCAAAATAAAAATCACCGGCTTTGCCATCCACAAGGTCTCCGTCCGCTGGCGCGACCTCATGTTCGTCGAAGTGCACACCGACGCCGGCATCACCGGCCTCGGCGAAGCGACCCTCGAAAGCCGCACCGATATCGCCGAAGCCGTCCTCCGCTGGCTCGAGCCGGAGTATGTCGGCCTCGACCCGGCCGGCCCCGAGTCCCACTGGGACCGTGTCTACTACGTGGCCACCCGCTGGCGCAACGGCCCCGCCCTGATGACCGGCCTCTCCGCCATCGACATGGCCTTGTGGGATATTGAGGCCCAGCGCCTCGGGGTACCCCTGTACGCGCTCCTGGGCGGCCCCATCCGCGACAAGCTGCGCGTCTACTACACCCATTGGGACGCCTCCATCCCGCCCGACAAACGCGACATCGCCACGGTTACAGAACTGGCCGAGCACACCCGCGCCCAGGGTTGGACGGCCATCAAGTACACCCTGCCGCAAGCCGAAAGGGAACTGGCCCGCATCGACAAAGATGTTGCCGAACTGGCCGCCATCCGCAACGTCTTCGGTTCGCAGGCCGATATAGCTCTTGAGTGTGCCGAGACCTTTTCCGTGCGCTCCGCCATTCAATTTGCCAACGCCATCGCACCCTATCGTCCGTTATTCATGGAGGAGCCGACCTGGCGTGAGAACCCGCTCGGCCTGGGGGAAGTAGCGGCCAGGAGTCCCGTCCCGATTGCGACGGGCGAAGGACTTTTCTCGCGTTTCGAGTTCAAGCAACTGCTGGATGCAAAAGGCGCGGCCATCATCCAGCCCGACGTCATGCATGCCGGCGGAGTCACCGAGCTGCGCAAGATTGCCAACCTGGCCGAGGCCTACGGAGTCGAGGTAGCCCCGCATCAATGCAGTGGTCCGATCGCGCACATGGCCTCGATGGCGACCATGTCGGTCTGCCGCAACTTCCTGATCCACGAATGTGAGGGCGCCGACAACGACTTATTCGTGGAGATGACGGAAGGAACGTATCCCGTTCAGAAGGCTGGCTACGTTCAATTACCGGACGCGCCTGGATTGGGGATCAAGGTCGACTTCGCCGAATTCGAACGCAAGTGTCCCTATAAAGCGATCCGTTCCAGGGCACAGGTAAAGCTATAGCCAACCATTCCCCTCAATACTTTGTCATCTCGACCGGAGCGTAGCGTAGATGCACCCCATTGAGCCAAGACCTGGCTTGAACGTTCCAACCATCTCCCCTCGCAACTTTGTCATCTCGACCGGAGCGTAGCGTAGTGGAGAGATCTGCGGTATGCCTGGCCTCCAGGCGAATCTCAAACCCTTCCCTTAAAACCAAACTTTGGCATCTTCGTCCGAACCAGCCGCTCAGATGCACCCCATTCAAGCCAAAGAAGGCTCGAGCGGGCGATCCTTAAATCGGGCGCTCCCCTAACGAACACGTGAACCCCCACAATTCAGATTATGGCTGGGTGGATCGATCAAGGAGATCTGCATCCCCAACCCGCAACCTACGGGGTAAACTAGAAACGGTGCCGAGCCGGGATGGCGGAACTGGCAGACGCAGCGGACTCAAAATCCGCCGAGGGCAACCTCGTGGGGGTTCGACCCCCCCTCCCGGCACCAAGTAAACAAAGAGCTTAGGTTCATTTGGCCTCTCCAGAGCGGAGAGGCCAAAGTCGGCTGGTGGCTGTTTTGATGGCTGTTGGTTCGACAGTGTCATTCCGCGAACTTGAAGAGGGCATTGGCCTGAGCTGCCAGCGAGATTCTAGAATCGGCGACAGATTGCTGGACACTGGCAGACTTGCGGGTAGTGACCGCGCGGTGAAACGAATCAATTTAGATGGCACGAATCGCCGGAATCACTGGCGACAAAAAAGGACCACCTAACCCAGCCGACTAATTAAGCGCCGCCCCGGCTAGGTTGCGTAGCTGTTATGCCCATTCTTGCGTTGTTTTCCCCGCGGCGATCTTCAGACGCTTTGCTACTATTCAGGTGCATTTCAAATTCACACCTTGAGCACTGCCTTGTTTGACAGCGCTCCCGCGGGGAGATGTCGTGGCTGATTCAAAGATTGAAATCAAAGTGGGTTCTATCAGTTTCAGCGGAGAGGGCAGCGGTGATTGGCTCTCTAAGCAGCTAGACAAGGTACTGGCCAAAATCCCCGAACTGGTTGCCGTTGCGCCGCAGTTGAACGGAGAGAACGATAATGATGGCGGCAGTACCGGGAATGGTGGCGGGGGAGAGCAGACCGGAAAAGCATTCGGCACACTTGCTGCCTATCTGAAGACCACGGGGTCGACAGCGAATCAGGTTCGCAAGTTCCTCGCAACCGCCGCTTGGTTGCATGACTCAGAGAAGAAGAAGCGTCTCACCACTAAAGAGGTTTCAACAGCACTCAACAGCCACAGCCAAGGGAAGCTCACCAACCCCGCCAATTGTCTAAACCAAAATGTGAGCAAGGGCCTCTGCGTAAAGGACGGCAGAACGTTCTATGTCACTCCCGACGGAAGGACTAACTTGGGTAAATGACGGTCACCGCATCATCCGCGTTATCCGCAATTCCTCAGGGTCTGAGGAAGCCGCTGATTGCCGAGTACCAAAGCATTGTCCAAAATTTCCTCGAGCACCGCTGGTTGCCCTCAGAGCTTAGCGGAGGCCGCTTCAGCGAAATTGTCTATACGATCCTAGCCGGTCACGCGGTGGGGACCTACGCATCCGCCCCGGCGAAGCCCAGCAACTTCAAGTCTGCCTGTGCGGCATTGGAGAGCAACTCTCACGTTCCCCGCAGCTTTCAGATACTGATTCCGCGTCTGCTCCCTGCTCTTTACGAAATTCGCAACAACCGTAGCGTTGGCCACGTTGGTGGGGATGTGGACCCAAACCACATGGACTCGGCGGCGGTGCTTGCGATGTGCAATTGGGTGATGTGCGAGTTGGTAAGGGTGTATCACAACCTGGCCACCACTGACGCCCAAAAGGTAGTGGACTCGCTTGCCGAAATGCGGATTCCGGTTATTTGGTCTGATGGCAACGTAAAGCGCGTGTTGCAACCAACGCTTAAGTTGCCGCAGCAACTGCTTCTCTTGATTGCAACGTCGGTGCCTGATGTTTCCGCCCAAGAACTCCTGGAATGGACAGAGCACGAGAATAAGCAGCACTTCATGAAAACGGTGCGCGCGCTCCACAAGAAGCGCTGGATTGAATTTACGGAATCAACCGAGCGAGCGAAGATTCTCCCACCCGGCACAAAGGAAGTTGAACGAATCGTGCGGGCGAAGGGCTTGTCTGGCATAGTTTGAGCGAATCGCGGGAGGAGCGAAAGTGCCAATTTCCGTGGATGATGTAGCGACCCTTGAAACGTATTTACAGGGCGTGATGAATCGGTCCGATCATCACGCTGAGACGGTGGGGGCAATTGCCCTAGCCCTTTTGGGGGCTGTCTTGTGGCGAAAAGACGGGAAGCCGCTGGAGGTCCGGCAATACGTTGGAGAACCGGCAAATATCGTGTGGTTTGAGGTGGACGGGAACAGATACGCTCTCGCATACAACCACAAGGCCGATTGCATCGAATTACGCGAGCGTACACAGAGCGGAAGGGTACGTCATCGATTCACGAACAACACGCCGGTTATTGAAGTTCGGGATGTTTTCCTCGCACTCTGAAATTTATGCTCACTCGACCTAAAGCCAGATGGCACTGTTTCAGTGCTAACGGTGCGGCTTGCCCTGCTCCCGCGGAATCGGCCACGAAGTCAACGAGCGGCTAGTCGCCAATGCACTCGTTGAAGTCAAATTGATTACGGCTGGGTCTATCTACGGCGGGCCTCCCCCCTACTCGATTTCAACTTACCGTAGCAATCCGATCGATCACGGAAAGCCTGTGTTCCGGAGAAAGATGGCTGTAGCGTGCCGACATCGTAATCGTCTTGTGACCGGCGAGTTCCTGGATCTCTTTGATTGATGCTCCGGCCATTGCGAGCCAAGAGCAAAATGTGTGCCGATTTGAGTGCCAGACGTAGTTCGTAATCTTCGCCTCTTCCAGACAGGGTTGAAACCAGGATCGGGTGTCGAATCGTCCCTGCGATCCCTCGCGTGGGAAGACTGGATCTGATGCCTTTTGTAGAGGTAGTTTCAGCGACTCAATCGCCCTTAGAGCGTTGGCATTAAGATGCACCGTTCGGGCTGACCCATTTTTCGTTTTTGTCAGCTCAATTGTCCGCCGTTCCAGATCGACTTGGGACCACAGGCACGAGTACTGTTCGCTCAGCCGCATTCCGGTATGAACGCTGACGACAAACTCGGCCACATGCTCAGGAAAGCGAGCTGCAATCACTTTGTCGAGCCGATCGCATTCCTCGCGACTTAGGAATCGAAGCCGACCCGTTCCCTCTTTCCTCTGCCGCACCAAACGTGCGGGATTGACGGACACTTTGCCATTGCGAATACCTTCGCGGTAGCAAAGTGAGATAAAGGCCTTATAGCGGTTCGCTGTGGCTGGTGTTTTGCAGCGGGTTCTAAGCCACCGTTCCAGTTCCTGCGGAGTGAGGTCAGCAGCTGGCCTGGAACCCAGTGCGTCCGTGACGATTTCTCCCTTGCTTTTGTAACTCCGATTGTCCTTGTGATGCGCGACGAATTCGAGCACATCATCGATCAGTTCCGACAATGTGACAACTTTGCTGTTGCGCAGCTCTGGAAGCTTCCTTCCGGCAACGACATCGGCCTTGCGGGATTGATACAGTTTGATCGCATCTGATTTGCGGCCCACCTTCTCTCTGTGTCGCTTTCCAGTTGCGTAATAATGAATCCACCAGATGCCGCTTCCGAACGGATTTTCGTAGATGCCGCGCATCGCTCACCTCACAGTTTTTGCTCTTCTGCATTTTGATGACATTCCCCGGATATTGGAATGATCTGCCGAGGCACTAGGGGTGGTGTCAAGGCTCCCTGACCGCGAGGCGGCGCGCAGGGTGCGGCCTTGACTCCGTCCGGGCCTCGGCTACGCTCCGCTAACCGGGGAATGTCATTCTGTTGCTCGCCGGGCCTCTTCGGCTCGGCGCTTCGCGCGCTTTGCGAGAAGTTCTTGCGCCTGGATAAGCTTCGTCTTCTGAACCTGATCGAAGAGTGCCTTAATATGCTCGGTCGCCATTCCAGCCGTTTTCAGGAGTGGCTCGAATGCATTCATCATCAGCATCTGACTGCCGACGCACTCGGCAAAAATATCGAGACCAATCGGGTCCGAACTACCGCCTTGAGCCGCCTTCAGCAATGCTTCGCGTGCCCATTCGCTGGGCGTCCTGCCGGCCCGCGATGCGGCGTCTTCGATGACCCCTGCCTCGATTGCAGTGAGTTTCGTACTCAGATTGAGCGAGCGACGATCACGCCCGCGCAGCTTCTCCTTGGGTCGATCTCGCATCGTTTGGACCTCACCCATTGTGACCTCCAACCCGTGTTTACTTGGTATCTGGGCAGATACCGGGCTGCGCAAAGGTTCTGTGTTTTCATCGGTATCTATCGAGATACCAAAGTATCTGGGCAGTTCCCTTGAAGGGGTGGAGTGTCAATGTTCACCCGGTGCGCAGCACCGAACGGGAAACATGCCCCGATTAATGGCGTCGTGTGCGACAACGTAACGCCATCTCTGGCGCAAGTCCAATACTTTTTGGGAATGGAGCGATACCATGCAGGCATCGCGGCTAACGAGAAGCAAAAAATGGTCAACTGCATGAAACAGAAGCACCAAGTCTGGATCCATTGGAGCCCAAAGCCGCGTCCGCTTAGATTCGGCCATACTTTAAACGCGTGCGGCATCCCCAAATGGTTGCTTTCAATGGCACTGTGATGCCCGTCTAGGAATAGCGCAATAGATAAGAGGTATTGGACACTCATTCGAAACTGGTCAAAGCTGTAGCTGATCGCAGGTGCAAGCAAATTCTTAAGGCCGTCGCGCAGGTAAAGACGTGGAGGCGGACTGATTAGCGGGAGCATTGGACATGAGATCAGCAAACGGCGAGGACAAGAAACCGCCCGCGAGAATTACCGTCGCGGTGGAAAGCAAAATCCTGGCGAGCCGAGAGGAGGCGGCACAGATGCTCTCCATCAGCCAGAGGGCACTGGACTACCTGATCGCGGCACGACGTCTACCAACGCGGCGCATTGGCGGCCGGGTTCTCGTTCCCGTCTCCGAGCTTCGGAAATATGCGCGGACCGACCATCCAGAGCGGATCGTGTCTTAGCCCTTTAAATTGGGCGTGATCGGGTGTGGTCTCGGATGTCAGAAATGGGTGTAATTGGGTGTATTATTGGGTGTAATGATCCGCACGGGTACTCTCCAGATCACCCCCGAAATCCTGAATCTCATCGCCGGACTTGATGAGTTTAAGGGCGCATGGCAGGCCCTTGGCACCCTGGCTCCGGAGCGGCTTTCCGCGTTGCGCCGCGTCGCCACTATCGAAAGCATCGGCTCATCGACTCGCATTGAAGGCAGCAAACTCTCCGACCGCGAAGTGGAGCGGCTGCTCTCCAATCTGGAGATCAAATCTTTCGCGACGCGAGACGAACAGGAAGTCGCCGGTTACGCCGAAACGATGGGGCTGATCTTCCAGTCCTGGGGAGAGATCACGCTCACCGAAAACCACGTCAAGCAACTGCATCGCGATTTGCTCCAATACAGCGAAAAAGACGCGTACCATCGCGGTAATTACAAGACCCAACCGAACAACGTTGCCGCGTTCGACGAGGCCGGAAACCAGGTCGGAATTGTGTTCGAAACAGCGTCTCCTTTTGAAACTCCGCGACGGATGTCTGAACTCATTGCCTGGACTTCAGACGCATACTCATCGCGACAATTGCATCCTCTTTTGGTCACCGCGATCTTCACGGTCGTGCTGCTCGAAATCCATCCATTTCAGGACGGCAATGGCCGATTGAGCCGAATCCTGACGTCTCTTCTGTTGCTCCGCGCAGGCTATTCCTACGTACCGTACAGCTCACTGGAAAGCGTGATCGAACAAAGCAAAGAAGCCTATTATCTAGCCCTTCGCCAGACCCAGGTGACGGTGAGGACCGATGCACCAAACTGGCAGCCCTGGGTGACGTTTTTCCTTCGCGCCTTGCAGCTACAAATGAAACGCCTGGCCAAGAAAATAGAACGGGAGAAGGTTATCCTCGCGGAGTTGCCGGAGCTGTCAGTGCGCATCATCGAGTACGTGCGCGAACACGGAAGAGTCACCATCAGCGACATCGTACGACTCACGGGAACAAGCAGAAACACATTGAAGCAACACTTCCGCCAGTTGGTCGCCCAAGGACATCTTGCGCTCCATGGCAGCGGACGTGGCGCGTGGTACGCATTGCCTTGACGAGGCTCTCTGCCACCGTGTGCCGGATGGCCGAAGAGGGAGTCGGCGTTCAGGTGGATGCCAGGTCCAAGTTGACAAAACTACGGGAGAGAACGTCGATGTATTCCGCGTAATTCGCTCAGCGACGTCGGAATCCGGTTGCCTGCTCTGCAAAAGGCTGATTACCGCGCCAAGCTCCAATAAGAAATTATCTCGGAGGGTACATCAGTACGTCGATGAGCGGGGCTTACAGTGCTCAGCGTCATCACATTGAACGCCGCTGCGGTTTCACTCGCCCTTCTGACGATTTCCTGTTCTATATGACAGGTTTGAGAGCCCTGAGTGCACCAAGGCCATATACGAGATCAGCCTCTTTCGCGTCAGTTTAGCTCGACGAACCCGCCACTCCATCGAATGTTCGGACGCGGCATGGGAGCAAGAGCCGACCATCGCGGCGTGCACGTTGGAATTGCTTGGTTGACAGCAAGTCGAAACAGATTCACACTAGCGAGCACGCGAAATGATCTGCGGCGTGATTTACGTTTCGCGCCATCGGGCGTTTAATCAGTTGTTCCGTGACGCAAGGGTCAAAATGAAAGAAAAGTTACTAGATGTCTTGTTCTCCAGAAGAAAAGAAGCCGTAACGAGGTTGTCGTTATGTCTTTTTATCTCAGCTCTTCTTGCCGTCGCCAGCCGAATACCAATTCTTTTTGTTTCCCTCCCCGCGACCTGGATTACAGGTGGACTCAGCGTCGCCTTCATATGGGCGATTGGGCCTGCTGTCCTCATCATTTTCCAGGCCTATGCGCTCCACGGCGTTGCAGAAGCGGAACAACTGAGGACGTTGTTAAATGCGCAAATTTCAGCCGAAGCCGACTCAAGTATCGCCGATGCGACTCAGTTGGGTGAGGAACTCACCCCGATTTGGCGCAAAAACTATCCACCGGTCATTCACATCGCTCTCGCAGTGGTTCTTCTCGCTCCCACAATAGCCGGAATCGTTCTGTTCTCGTCCTATCTAAGTTTAGTGCGGCCGGTAAACGGTAAGCCTCTTTACAAATCACGCTCATTGCAAATCGCAGATGCGATGTTAGGCATGGGTGGATGGTCAGGGTTCGAGCCGATTGCTCCGTCCCTTCAAGACAATCTGCGGGATCTTGAGAAACAGGCGGAAAAGCCCGACAAGCTGAAGTATGAGAGCGTGGCTCAGGAGATTCCATGGACCTATTTTCCGATTCAGACCTGGAGCTATTTAGTTCTGCTTGCTCTTTCGCTGGATAGCGCTCTGGTGGGCGGAGCCTACATGACAGGCACCCGTTTGTTCCGAGAGTCGTACTTCTATCGACTTTCGGAGTGTGCTGCAAGGAAAGCACGTCAACTCAAGAAGTTAGTACCCAAACGTTTGGCCAGCCCAAAGAGAGCGATGCGGGCGGAATCGAAATAAAAGATGGCAAAGCCAGTCAATAGGCGCACGCTGATTACCGCCCTTCCGATTTGGATGACTGTGTGCGCTGTGACTCGGCCCTCCATGGCCAGTGAGATTTTGGACTCTGTTACGCGCGCGGAACTTGATCGCCTTCTAGATACGGGTCGCCCAGAGAGCCATTGTGAAATGCGCCACGACCACAATGCCCGCGGCTCAGACAACTGGGCAGGATCATTGCGTTGGTCCGCTTCCGATTGCGGTCACAATGAAGGAGCTGGCGCTGCCATTAAGCTCGCCGTAACGAATGGTTTGTCATATCCGGAAATGATGCATGGTTGCACGGCCTCCGAAGCGCTAATTCCGGAAATTGACGAAGCCATGAAAAACCCAGCCTCCCTTGATCAATATCTCAGCATCGCCTCCCCGTCTCAGATCGCTACCATTAGAGACATGGTGAAACGGGGCAAGAGTTTTCCCGAGATTCTTGCGGCCGCACCTGATCAGGCGGTCGGCGAGGTTTGGAGAAGGAGACCAATGCTCAGATTTGCCAGCTCCCTGGCCAGGAAAGGAACCTTCGCTCCGGCTGTCGCGATTGCCACAGCGTCTCAATGGCATAACTGTCAGGAATTCAAGTGCCTCCTTAGACACCCCATTGAGGTAGCGGCATGGTTGCAAACACAGGTCGTGGTCGGAAGCTAACAAATCCATGCCTCCCGAAATCTCCCACACATCGCGGTACAGTCCAGTCTGCTTTCGTTGGCGATCCTCGCTCGATGTGCTGTTGCCGCTGCATTCATGCGAATTGCGTGTCACGCTACCGCCCCTATGTAGCATGCCGCCTAGGCTAGCAATGCGGCAGTGCGAGTCCTACTATACAGCCGTTATCCGTCTTTAATGCCAATACATGGAGGGTATCTTTGATGGCCCATATGCCGGTGGAAATTGTCGATGTGGGCCGGGTGCCGACTGCATCTTTGACGCAGGCAATCAGTTTGGCTAACTCGTTGCAGACGGAATTTTTCTTTGATCGTTTAGCAGAAGCTGATGCCGCGCAGTTTCGGATGCATTCTTACACTGAGGTGTACGCACCGGAGTTCCTGTCGAGCATGAAACAACTGCGCCTTGCTATTAAAGGCTATCACCCATTTCTAATTGCTTTTATCGACGCGAATCTGGACGGGGAACAATATGGCAACTTGTTTGCCTCTAACCGATCGGAAGAGGGCCTGGGAGTCGTGACCATCGCGAACGTCCCGGATGTCGTTTTGCCTAGAGAGAGATTGCCCGCGTACATTCTGTATTACATCGCGCACCAGACCCTCGGGTTTATCGCACCAGAGCACAGAAACCACGACGAATCACGATCTTGCGTGTTTGATCGCAAGATCGAGAAGCGCGATCTGCTGAAGAGCATGCGGGAGCGCGCACTCTGCAACGATTGTCGCCGCTCGCTGCTTTCTGTTGAAACACTGTCAGCACGGCAACTGGACGCATTAGACAAACTGTATAGTGCCTCAGGAGCTCTGGTGCAAGCAGTTCCGGATCAAGGCACTGAAGCTAAAAGGTACCGAGTATTCATTGGCTCCTCAACCGAAGGTCTCTCTGTGGCAAACGAAATTCAATCGTTGCTTCAATATGACTTTGAGGTTGAAGTATGGAACCAGGGAACAGTTTTCGGCCTTGGCACCGCAACCTTAGAAGCACTGGAGGCTGCTGTCCTGGCATACGATTTTGGCATTTTTGTTTTTACGCCTGTGGATGAATTGCATACGCGAGGTCAAGTGAGACAGGTGGCCAGAGACAATGTCGTTTTTGAACTAGGCCTATTCATAGGCAAGCTCACAAGGAGGCGTGCCTTCGTAGTGCGCCCGCGCGGCAGCCTCACGATGCCCAGTGATTTGGCAGGTATCACCACGGCATCGTACGATCCATCGCAATCTAACCTCGCCGCCTCGTTAGGTCCCGCATGTCAGCAAATCAGGGCAGCGGTATCAATTGTTCATCGCACCGACGAAGCAGACGGCCAAAGAAATTAGAGATCTTGATAGGAGTCGGCGGCGGCTTTAGCTTCAGGGATCCGCGACAGAGGAAACAACGAAATAACTATCGGGTAACCTGGTGGGTCGCATATGTTGGAGCAACGCCACTGAGGTGGCGCGGTTGGCGCGACTGGCGAACGACACCCGAGTAGTATGCAGGCCCGAGAAACGTGAAACGGCATCAGACGCTTCATTGAGTTACTTGAATAGGAACCGTCATTGTAGTGCCTCCAGAATTCACAGAGACAGTCATAGTTGTTGCCGAGGAGACAGGGGTTGTAGGAATGTCGAAGCTCACATTCGTTAGATTGGGAGTCACGATGATGTAAGGAACGGTTGTACCCGGGCTAGACGCCGAGGTCCTCACAATTATCCCAAGATTTGGAGAAGCATTTTGCGTTGTGACGACGCCTGAAGCAGTAGTTCCACCTCTCATTGAGGTACAAGGTGCGGATTCCTGCTGATGTCGATCAGCATTCCTGGCTGAAGCCGATCACGATTCCTGTCTGATTCCGATCAAGATTCCTGGCGAAAGCGATCATCATTCCTGCGTGAAGCCGATCAGTGATCGAGGTGGGCAGGAACGGTGATCGGGATGGGCAGGAATCAAGTATGGAAAGAGCGTGGCGGGGCTGGACATCCCAATTGCGGGTAGCGTGACCTTCGAGAGGAGGGCACGGTGCCCGGAAAGCGAGTGTCCATGCGTAAGACGCGAGAAGTCCTTCGGTTGTATTTCGAGTTGAAGCTGAGGCAACGGCAGATCGCCCGCAGCGCTAACGTCAGCCAGAGCACGGTGCACGAGTACGTGGAGCGTTTCCGTGCGGCGGGATTGAAGTGGCCGCTGCCGGTTGAAATGTCGGAATCGGATCTGGAAGAAAAGTTATTTCCAGCCGACCCCGGTGTCGCCCGGCCGGGCGCCAAGACCCCACCCGATTTCGCCTACATTCATCAGGAACTGGAAGGGCACAAGCACACCACTCTGCAGTTGTTGTGGGAAGAGTACCGAGCCGCGCACGAGGACGGGTATGGGTACAGCCGTTTCTGCCATCACTACCAGCGCTGGAAGCGACAGCGCGATCTGGTGCTGCGCCAGCAACATCAGCCGGGCGAGAAGTTGTTCGTGGATTGGGCGGGCGCGACTATGCCCATCTACGATCCAGTAACTGGCCAAGCAAGCCCCGCGCAGTTGTTCGTGGCTGTGCTGGGAGCCAGCAACTACACCTATGCTGAGGCTACGCTGGATCAGCAGATGGCTAACTGGATCGGAGCCCACGTGCGCACCTTCGAGTTTTTCGGCGGCTGCCCGCGGCTGGTGGTTCCCGACAACGCTCGCACCGGCGTGTCGAGGGCCTGCCGCTATGAGCCAGATCTGAATCCGACTTACCAGGAGATGGCCATGCACTACGCCGTCGGCGTGCTGCCCACGCGCCCGCGCAAGCCGCGCGACAAGGCCAAGGTCGAGGTCGGAGTGCAGATCGCCCAGCGCTGGATCGTGGCTGCTCTACGGCATCGCAAGTTCTTTTCTCTGGGCGAGCTGAACCGCGCCATCGCCGAGCTGCTGGACAAGCTCAACCAGCGGCCGTTCAAGAAGCGCGAAGGCTCGCGCCAGAGCCTATTCGAGCAACTGGACCGGCCGGCGCTGCGCCCGCTTCCTGCTGAGCGCTTCGATCTGGCCGAGTGGTCACAAGCCACGGTCAACATCGACTATCACATCCAGTTCGACAAGCGCTTCTACAGCGTGCCTTATCAACTGGTACGGCAAACGGTGGAGGTGCGGGCCACGCCCGCGACCGTGGAGATCTTCCATCAGGGCAAGCGTGTCGCCTCGCACCTACGCACGGCTAAACCGTACGCGGCGGTGACCGATAGCGCGCATCGGCCCGCTGCGCACCGCGCGCATCTGGACTGGCCACCATCGCGGCTGATCCAGTGGGCAGCCACGGTGGGCACGCGGACGCAAGAGGTGGTGGAGAATATCCTTCAAGCGCAGCCGCATCCGGAGATGGGTTATCGATCATGCCTGGGCATCCTCCGTCTGGGGCAGCGCTATCCGGTAGCTCGCGTGGAAGCTGCCGCAGACCGCGCTCTGCTTACAGGCGCGGTCAGCTACAAAAGCATGGACTCGATCCTGCGCCACCACCTTGACCAGCAACCAATCAACCCGCCCTCGGCGCCGCGTTCTGTTCCAGGACACGACAACATCCGCGGTGCGGCGTACTTCGAGTGAGAGGAGACGAGCCCTATGTTGCATCAACCCACCATCGAAAAACTCCTGGCCATGCATCTGGAACCCATGGTCGAGACCTGGCGCAACTTCGAACAGAACGAAGACGCCGCCCAACTCAGCTTCGACGAAAAGCTCTCCCTCATGGTCGACCGGTTGTGGACCTGGCGCCAGAACCTGGCGCTGGAAAGGCGGTTGCGTTACGCCAAGCTGAAAGGCAACGCCTGCGTGGAAGACATCGACTACCGCGCCTCCCGCGGACTGGATCGCGCCCTGGTCCGCTCGCTGGTCAACGACTCCGGCTGGGTCAGCCGGCACGAGAACATCTTCCTTGTCGGTCCAACCGGCGTAGGCAAGAGCTGGCTGGCCTGCGCCTTGGCTCAGAAGGCCTGTCGCGACGGATATCTCGTACTCTACACCCGCGCCGCTGCGCTGTTCCGCGATCTGACCGTGGCACGCGCTGACGGCAGCTTGCGCAATCTGCTGGCTCGGCTCAGCCGGGTTGATGTCCTGGTGGTGGATGACTGGGCCATGGCGCCCATGCAGGAATCCGAGCGGCGCGACTTCTGGGAAATCTGTGAAGAGCGTTATCAAACACGATCGACCATCCTGACTTCACAAGTTCCTGTCGCGCAATGGCACCAGCAGATCGGCGACGCCACCATCGCTGACGGCATCCTCGACCGGCTCGTACACAATGCTCATCGCATCGAGCTGCGCGGCGAGTCCATGCGCAAAACACGAGTCAAGAAAACAGAAAGCAAAGAGGAAAACGAAACCTGACAAGCTGGCGTTGCCGGCAACCCAAGCCTCTGCTGCTTCTGAAGGCGCTGGGGTGGGGCAAGGGGCTTCAAACGCCAGCCCCTTGCCCCACACCCCCATCCCCGCTCACCCCAAAAGAAAGCCTCGCTACGCTCGGGAAAAACCCTCTCCGCTTGACGATCCCGATCACTTCTCGCGACAATCAATCTCGCCAGCGTCGCTGCGCTCCGACCTTGATCGGAATCGCAGGAATCGTGATCGGCTTCAGCCAGGAATGCTGATCGACATCACAGGAATCCGCATACAAGGCGAGCTTCCACCGCAGGTCACTATAAAACTTACAATGGGGATGCTGTCATATACATACGCTGTCGCCGTCCCTGACACTTCGTTGTTGGCATGCTTATGCTGCCAAGCGTCATCGCACGTTGCGGATATCGTCGCCTTGACAGTAAAAGTCCCGGCCTTTTGTGGAGTTTTAATGGTTCCAGCCCGGCCCGTATTCAATGTATCGAAGAATATCGAAGTCGGAGCTGCTTGGTCTCCCCAATCGACAGTCCCAGAGATCGCCGGGACACCCCAAATATCACACACCCGATATTGGATCATAAAGCCGTTGAACTGATCACCTAGCCCCATAATCAATGCCCCTGGTTGCCTGTAATTTGACATCGTAAGTGTGTCAGTACTGTGATGTTGTGCCTTAACACTTGAGAAAGTTACGAGAGATAAGACAACGGCGGTGAGAGGTTTAAGAACTTTCATATTCAACGGCTCCAAGAAAGCATTTTTTAGCCACCCGATTTCCCCGTCACGATAGCATAGATTCGAAGCTGGCCAGAGTTTATTTAGCCTGACGGCTTGCCCTGTTTTCCGGGGGCCGAATGGAAAAGTCGATGATAACCTGTGACTCGTCACAATGCTTCTCGCCCTGCTCTTTCGCACAGACGTTCGAAACGTGTGAAGACCTTAAGCCGTCTTTACGCTCGCAGCCGTTGAGGATGGCACCATGGATGACCTGCTTAACGTCTTGACTAGGAGGATGCGGGTCAGACGGAGGATGCGGGTCATAAGAAATAATGCCTCAACAAACCTCAGGGGCTGGGCCATTATTTGAGAGTTTAAAGGGCATTGTGATACGAAGCGGGCAAGCCCTTAACAATCCCTTTTCCATCAATACCCTATTGCTTGCCGATCTTTCCACTTAGGGCTAGCGATGCCCGCAGAGCCTCGTTGATGCGGGTTTGCCAGCCATCCCCACTCGCACGGAGCGCCGCCATCACATCGGCATCTAGGCGGAGTTTAACCGCCTCCTTGGTGACTTCCTGCCTGCTTCCGGTAGGGCGACCGCGACGGCGAGCCACGATCTGTTCCGGTGTGTGAACCCGCATAAAATCGCCGGTCTTGGCTTGCGCCAGAGACTCACGCAGACCCGGCAACGCATGTCCCGCATCGGTTTCTATGGCGCGGGCGATTTTGTTCACGTCCATCTTCTTGAGTGCCTTCATGTTTTCAACTCCGCTTGATGTCCTTGGGCTTTACGTTGGCTTGTACAGCCTTGGCATACACCATCACCAGCAACACAATCTCGTCGTCGGTAAGGTGGAAATAAATCACCCTCACTCCGCCGCGCTTGCCTTTTCCCGCACGGCCCCAGCGCACCTTGCGTGCCCCGTCCGCGCCAGGAATAACGTCGCCTGCATCTGGATTGGCGGCAATCCATTCGATGAATGCTTCGCGCTCCGAATCGTTCCATAATGCTTTCGCCTGTTTTTGAAACTCGGCGGTTTCAATCACAGTCTGCATAATTTATTGTACACCCAATTAAATGAAAGCAGGTGTGGGGGCGAGGGACAGGCGAGATAAACCCAGAAGCGAAGTCCGGGCGAGCCGAGAGGAGGCAGCACAGCTGCTCTCCTTCAGCCACAGGGCGTTGGATTAACTGATCGCGACGCGGCGTCTGCCAACCCGTCGCAAATGGGCCCTGAGTGCATTTTTCGGTGGCCGTTTTGATGGCTGTTCGTTTCCCACTTTCGTGCATCTTGGTGCGACAGACTGCAAAGAGGGTCTCTGCGTCAACACCTTCATACCAAATTACTTATGCGACACTTTGCGGCTGAATGCGAATCATTGCAAATTCGCGAAAAACAGACTCAAAATCCGCCGAGGGCAACCTCGTGGGGGTTCGACCCCCCCTCCCGGCACCACTCAAAACAAAAAATTTAGACTGAATTGGCCTCTCGAATCGGAGAGGCCAAAATCGCTTGGTGGCTGCAGGGTTCTACAGTGCGTTGCGGCGAAGAGAGACGCCCGGGAGAAGACCCGCGGAATCTCACTGAGCGCGTGGCCTTTGGTGACCGTCGAGCTAGGAGTCACTTGCCTGGAAGCCGACTATTCGGACGTGCCGGTTGTTATCACTCAACGGAGATAAGTATCCTGCCCCCCTCATCACCCCGGACTTTTTGCTAACCGTGATTGCTCCTTGACTTACCTCTGGTTGTCTCCGCTCGAGCGGGTTATTTTATAAAATTCGATAAAATTTGGCCTTTTGTGGCTTTAACGGCGGCGTGCAAACGGTTCCTCGGGGGGAAGGGACAGTGTGAGGGGCACCGCTGGATTGAGATTGACATCGTAGATTAAGTCAGTCTCCGCGGCGACCGGGTTTGGCCTCGGGGAGTTGACGAAGGGATTGAAGGGGCTGGGGCGGCTTTCGAAGTGAGGGAACGGCGCAGGGTTCGATGGCGCGAGAGGAGGCTGCGGGTCAACGGGATGGGGTGTGGCCGGGGCTTCGGCGGCGGTGACGACATCGCAGAGCTGCGTGCCTTCGGGCTGCTGCTGGCCGCGCTGCGGCTGGATGGGGGCGGATTGGATCTGGGACGGGGCGAGGCGACCGGCCAGGTGCGGATTTGGACCGAAGCCTTCAAGGGCCAGGATCAAGGACATGGCCTTGACCTGGCCGGCAATGCTGCCTCTGGTCGCTTCCGGGTTGAGCGTGGCCAGTTCCCAAAGGCGGGCCAGGATCTGGTCGCGACTCAGGCTCAGGTTGCGCAGCCCTTCCACTTCCTGGTCGACCAGTTTTCGCTCAACGGCGGCGCGGTGGTCGAGCATGTAGGCCTGGACGCGGGGCTTGGCCTTGATGTAGGCGGCGCTGTCGGGGTTGAGACCGGCGGCTTTGGCGGCGCGACGGTCGTTCATGGTTCCGGCGAGGATCAGGTGGACAAAGGCTATTTCCTGATTGGTGATGGGATCGGTGACCGGGTTTTTCGGCATGGTGAGCTCCTTCCTTGGTTTCCAGGATGGGGGCGAGTCGCTGGGTTGGTGCATTTTGGACAGGGATCGGGTGTGTCACCGGATAGCGGTCAAGCTATCCTTCGCTCCGACTTAGGCTGAAACTACCAGCTGGTGCCGGCATGACGCTGCCGCGGAGAAGCCGCGCCTGCCGATATCGTCTGTACTTAGGTTAAGGTCCTTGCTGGCTTAGTGGGTGCGTGTTTTCGAAACGAAAGTACGTGACCTAAAGTTACTAGCGTTTGAGACCAGGTGATTAAAGCATTCAAACCGACCCGCAGAGTGCGCGATCACTGAAGCATTGGCTCAGCTATCAACTTGCTATCGCACCGTCGAAAACAGACATCTTTCAGGGACGATCGGGGCGTTGGGGCGGGCTTGGCTGCCCCCCATCACCCCATCACTCCCCCAATGCAGCGAATGCCATAAACGCAAGACTTTCAAAGACGCCGCTTCCACCGGGTTCGGTGGGGCTTTATTTCGACAGTAGATATCTCATTCGGTCGAGGCAGCCGGGAGGGCGAAAACCTTGCAACATCCACAAATCATCTCGCGTATCTGAAATGGCATAGAGGAGACTCTTGCCGTCGGGAGCAAGCGTAAATCGAATCGAAGGAAATAGATCATCGTCGGGCGTCCACTCGTCACTCAATTCCTTGATGACCGTCCTCTTCAGTGTCTCGAGATCTAAGCTGAACAGCGCCGTTGGAGCCTGGTGGCTAAGGCCATAAAGCAACTTGCCATCTTTCGTGGCTAATACGGTGACAGCTTACCTATTGCAGTAAATTCAACTGCTCGCCCGCCGGGGCCGCCGCGGGCTTCCGCCCGGGAGCGCGGCGGGCAATCGGTCTGCCAAGCCGATGTTCTAGTTGGGTTACGAACTCCGCCGTGCCTAGCGGTCGCCCGATGCCCTCCGCTTCTCTCAATGAGGTGAACTTTTCTTCATGATCCTCTAATAACAAATCTCGAAACGTCGGCCAGCGGCGGAGCACGGGGCTCACGGATACCAGACTGTCATCCGCTCCGGCAAGGTGGGCTCGTACACTCGACCACGCCCATTCCTCGGCACGAGACACGAGCCGGGCCCGTACCGGGTTCAGACTGACGTACGATACCGCGGACCTCAGGTGCGACTCGTCCATGGCCACCGAAGCAAACCGGCTCTGAAATAAATGACCACTCCATCGGCCACGTGCATTGATGAAGTTGGTATACCGGCGATGCGCTTCCCCTAAGGCCCGGCTCATGCCGTCCGGCCCCTGCGGCGTCAAAATCAGATGAACGTGATTGGGCATAAGGCAGTACGCCCACACCTCCACACTTGACTTGCGTAACTGCTCCGTAAGCATGTCGCAATAAATTTGCTGATCGCCATCCTCGAAGAAGATTGCCTCGCGGCGATTTCCCCGCTGGGTCACGTGGTGAGGAAGACCAGGGACGACCATGCGGGCGAGCCGACTCATCCAGAAAAAATATCACGAACTCAGGTGAATAGGTATGCTGTCACCGGATTAACCCAGGTGAATAGATATGCTGTCACCGGATTAACCATGCCGTCCGGCCCCTGCGGCGTCAAAATCAGATGAACGTGATTGGGCATAAGGCAGTACGCCCACACCTCCACACTTGACTTGCGTAACTGCTCCGTAAGCATGTCGCAATAAATTTGCTGATCGCCATCCTCGAAGAAGATTGCCTCGCGGCGATTTCCCCGCTGGGTCACGTGGTGAGGAAGACCAGGGACGACCATGCGGGCGAGCCGACTCATCCAGAAAAAATATCACGAACTCAGGTGAATAGGTATGCTGTCACCGGATTAACCCGTCACCGGATTAACCCAGGTGAATAGGTATGCTGTCACCGGATTAACCCCGGATTAACCCCCTTATCCTTAGCTGAGATCTCACTTTCCATGGCGCCAACTCGTCAAAGCGATACATCCCGCACGCTTAAGCCGTTTATTAGGCAAAAGGAATCGCCACCGCAAGGACTTCACCCCATGCCCACCCGCGACGAACTCAAAGCCATCATCGACCGTCTGCCGTACGAAAAGCTCGACCTGGCCGGCTTGAATCTGGAGAGTATTCTACACCCACCCGTTCCCAATCCAAGAATCGAACAGTTTAGACGGCGCTCAGAAGAATTCCACAAACAGTTACCAGAACGACTCAAGCAATTGCAGTCGGGAAGCGACCCTAGTGTCATCCGAGGTTTTGGCATGGTTGGGGGGACCGGGAGCTTGGGTTCGGAGCGGCGAGAAGCGTACGGTCAATATGCCTACTCCTGGCGAGAGGATCGTGCGCATGTAACGCACAGACTGATTCTGCACGCAGGTCATGAGATTGATATCGTCGAGCGGTTACAGCTATCAGAGGATAAAGAGTTCTTATGCTATGAACAGGAACTTTACGCTGGCGGTCGCGTTGTCAAGCGGAAGGAAGAGTTTCCCGTTACGGACGCAGCAGCGCAATCATGACCGAACCGGGAGCCCTGCCAGCATCTACCACTTTCCCGCCTTCGACTCTTTCTGGTAGGGCAGGAACACGGCTGCGACCCGAACACCGAACCACCGAACACCTAAGGCGGCTCGTTGTCTGTACGGTGATTACCGGACGCATACGTCGTTCACACAGAGGCCAGACGGCTCATTGAAGTCGACCCTTTCATTCCAATTTGACAGAGATATCTTTTGGACGTCCTGAAGTGATGACTGGCCAGGCACGATTTGGGGAATGGGGGACAGCCTGGATCTGCGTGATCTATATGTATTGAGGTTAGAGGAGATCCCGCAGCTCAGGCGGTCCCCATCACTCCCCACATCACTCCCATGACTCCTCCGGCGCTCACGTGTCGGCTACAACTGTGACGGTTCAGCACGATAAGAGACATGATCATGCCTACTCTCGCCGTAAGGAAATAGAGGGTTCAATCAGGCTGGCGTGCCGACCAAGCACAGCAACGGCAAGTAGAGCAGGCACTGCGAGCAACAAAGAAGACGTAATCAAGACAGGTATTGAGGTTGCGCCAGTATGAAAGAACTGCGCCCGAAGAATGAAGCCGACTGCTGCCGCTGTGAATAACCCAGAGAGGATGCCACCGGCAATCCACCGCGATTCCTGACGCAGAAGTAGGGTAACAATGGATGCGCGGGTGGAGCCGAGGGCAAGGCGGATGCCAATCTCCCGCTCGCGAAGAGAGACCTCATAGGCGATCAGGCCATAGGTGCCGAAGACCGCAAGCGCGAGAGCAAGAGCGCCGAAGGCTAGGGCGATCTGCATTGAAAACCGACGCAGAGCGACTTGGTGCCCCATCAACTCGGGCATGCTTTCGATGTAGTTCGTAGTGATCTGACTGTTGCTACGCAAAAGGCGTCTAATGGTTTCGCCCATAGCTGCGGGATCGTCGGCTGTCCGCATCATCACCGTCACGTGTACGTCTGGGTCGTCAGCCTCGGGCAGGTAGAGATTGGGGACGGGCGCGCGTTCGAGCGAGTAGCTGTGAACGTCCCCAACCTCGCCCACCACCGTGGCCCAAGCTTTGAGATCACCTGTGAAGATGCGGTGGCCAATTGGGCTTTCTCCAGGCCATTCCTGGTTTGCGAGCGCGTGGTTTACGATGGCCACGTGGTTGCGGCCATCGTCGGCGGCGTTGAAGTCCCGACCGCGATAGAGCAGCTGGCTCATGGTGTGAAAGTACCCGGGGGTGACTTGAAAGACGTCCGGTGTTTTCAGATGCGGCTGGTTGCAGGCTTCAGGGTGAAGGTCGCTGCAGAAGTCGTACTGGTTGACACGGCCGCCGAGCGGCTTATCGTTAGCGGCTGCGGCCTCGTCGATACCTGGAACCGCGCGAAGATCGGCTAGGGTTTTGTTAAGCACTGCGATTGTTCGGGCGGGATTGGATTCCGGATCTCGCAACGGACCGCGAAGGTTGGTGCTGGCAAAGAGTAGGTGGTCCGGGTCGAAGCCAAGCGGTTGATGCACCAGGATGAAGACCGAGGAAACCATCCACCCAGCGCTTGCGACCAGAACGAGTGCTAGGGCGAGTTGCGAGGCGACCAGAAGCCGACCGGCGCGACGCAGCCCCTTGGAGCCGGAGGACCGGGCTGACCCATTGCTCAGATCTGTGAGAAGAGCGGGGCGTAGACTGCGCATCGCGGGAAAGATGGTGAGCAGTATAGACACGAGGAGAGTGATAGCAGCGGCAAACGACAGCGCGGAAAAGTTGAGGCTGGCTTGGCCGAGCCGGGCGAGATGCACTACCTTGACTTCCTGCGCGGTCCGGACGAGCAGGGCAGAGAGCAACATGCCAAGGGTCGCGGCGACGATGGTCAGTGTGCAGTTTTCCGCCAAGAGGTCTCCCAGCAGTTGACGTGGCGTGGCCCCGAGGGTAGCGCGGATGGCGAACTCGACTCGGCGATGGGTGTTTCGGGCCAGCAGAAGATTGGTGAGGTTAGCGCAGGAGATCAGCAGAAGCATACCGCAGGCTGAAAGCGTGGCGAAAAGCGCGGAACGGGCAGCGGTACCGACTTCGTGATCGGCAAAGGGCATCAGTACCGGGGTGAAGGCGGCGGGATATAAGTTGGGATTGTCATGAGTAATTTGACCCTGCGCGGCAGCGAGTTCTGCGGCGGCCTCTATAAGCGAGACGCCGGCCCGCAGACGCCCGATGCCTTGAAACGCCGAATCACCTCGATCTGTAGCAGACTTGCCCTGATCGCAGCTGAGCGGCGTGAGAACTGCAGATCCATCCAGATTGCCACCGGTTTCGATGGGCGCGAGGACGCCGATGACCGCGTAGCTCCTGTGGTCCAACTGGAGGGTGTGCCCGGTGAGTGATTTACCGCCGCCCATGCGGCGCCAGTAGGCATCGGTCACGATGGCCTGATCGAGGCAGTCGGCTTCATTGCCGGTTTGCGTGAAATCGTGACCGAGGGCAAGGTTGGCTCCCAGGGTGCTAACGAAGTTTTTTGAAACGAGTATGGCTTCGGCGTGACCAACTCCGGCGGTGGACTCAATTCGCGGTGACCAGCCGGTATAGGCAGCCATAGATTGGAAGGCGTGAGTGCGACGTTGCCAATCCTGGAGGGTGGGAAAGGAGAAGTTGCCCCAGGGCTTGGCCGAGAGGCTAACGAGCCGGTCGGGGTGAGGGAATGGCAAAGGTTGCAGAACGACCGCGTACAAGACGCTATACATCGCCGTGGTTACCCCAATGCCAATGGTAAGGACCAGAATGACGGTGAATGAAAAACCGGCTGATCGTTGCAACTGGCGAAAAGCCGCTTTACAGGTGTGGATCATCGCTGGACTCCTTTCCGCACACGGAACATTCTTGCAAAATGTGGGCCATTTCAAAATCAAGAGTTCTCAGGTATTTCGTCAAAGTCTCTCATACAGGTGTCCATCTACGAACATCTCTGTCCGAAACCCAGCTCTTGAGTAGGAACGTATTGGGTCTGGCACGCGCTTTGGTATCGGGAAAATCCTGATCTGTCCAAAATCGATCCCTGGACTGAAAATAGCCGGTCTCCTGAGACTGGCGGACACCTGAAACAACCGCTGAGATCCTATGTGCTGGTTACCGCGGCACTGTCTCGCATGTCCATAAGGTCACTCGCGCGGCGCCAGATCCTCCGGCCACTCGACCACCGCGAAATGGCCATTCTCCCTGGTGAGCTCTGGTGCGTAGAGCCCGATATATTGGCGCTTCCACCAGTTGCCGGTGGCCTTCTTTTCTTCCGCCGACGTAAACCAATACTGCCACAACACGGCCCGCACGTAGCGCGGC
Source organism: uncultured Acidobacteriaceae bacterium (assembly GCA_963834445.1). Classification (GTDB taxonomy): domain Bacteria; phylum Acidobacteriota; class Terriglobia; order Terriglobales; family Acidobacteriaceae; genus PALSA-350. The sequence continues at coordinate 587,710 of CAWIBU010000003.1, read as the reverse complement.
GGCCCATGGGGAAAAGGATTGTCGCGAAACAACGACAGAACCGCCGCCGACCCGGTCAGCAGGCGCTCCTCGGTGACGGGAACAAATGTGTTTTGCCGCCACCCTCCCAGCGAAGCGAACCACAGGTTCCAGTCGAAACGCGGCTGATAGGGCGCATAGATCCGCGGCGCTTCGTTCAGCAGCTGTGGCTTGTAGCGAAACAGGTACGGTGTCCATTGGTGGCCGTCCACAGAACCCTGGAACTCGATTTCGTATCGTCCCCGGGTCATCACGGCAAACAGCCCGTACTGGTTGGCGATGCGAAACGGCTCGAGCGCCGCGATAGGCGCGCTGGGGAGCGGAATCTCCCCGAAAGGTATGCCAATCATCTCCGCGGTAGTTGCATAAAAAATCCAGGTCAGCATAAGCGCAGAAAAGCCGAGACGTGCCCGCCATGCGAACAGGCGAAAGCCAGCTCGCTTGCCGCGCGGTTCGTCCGGCGCAGCCTCATCAGAAGCTGCGATCGAGAGCGGCCGGCTCTCTGCCCAAGCAATGGGCAGCCCATCGTGCGGCCGCCAGCGCGCGGGCGCCAGGCGCGCCAGATATTGGTCGTCGAGCAGCAAAAAGCCAAGCGAAAGAACCAGGTAATTCAGAAACGTGTAATTTGCCGTGAGAATCACACCCAGTTCCCAGGGAGTTACGATCAGAAAGCAGACCAACCGCACCCGGCGGGGGAAGAACATCAGGAGCACCAGCACCAGTTCCATCCCCAGCGTCGCTATAACGGTAGCGGCGTGAAACCGGTGCGGCAGATGTTGCAGATACCAGCCAATCCAGGTGGGCAGCGGCCCGTTCTGGTAGTACTCATCCATGGCAGTAAAGTGGCGCCACTCTACATCGCCGCTCAGCAACTTCACCAGCCCGGATTCGAAGTAAATGCGAAACCACTCCCACCGCAGCAGGAACTCGCTGGCGCGCGAGGGCGGATCGTTTGCTCCCCAACCCGGCAGCAGCCCGCGGGGTGCAAAAAAGAGCGAGAGGAACCCCGCCTCGAGCAACATACCATCTGACTGATAACTCGAAAACACTCCGGCGGCGCTCACGAACGAGAGGAAACACAGAAAGCAGACCAGCAGGTTCAAACGTGGCCACAGATTGAGAAACGCGAGCACCGCCGCGGCCAGACCGGCCCAAACCACCGTCATGAGCGCGGCCGGGCTGGTGGAGAGCCAAAACAGAGTCGGCGCGTACCAGTACCGCGAGGCGCCCATTTGTTGGGCCACAGCTTGCAGGTACTGCTGCGCAGGTGAGATACCACCCGGACCGATCAGACCATTGATCTGAAAGAACAGCGAATAGAAAGCAGAGAAGTAGATGAGCGAGAGCGCACGCAAAAAAATCCACCGCGGAATCAGATGACCGCGGAGGCCGTAATTGCCATCGAAGATCCACAGCAGCCGGCTAATCGGGCTCATCGGCCGTGAGTTCATCTTTCCAACCGGAAACCGAGTCAATCAAGCGTAAAATTCGTCGACAAACTACGCGGCGTCTCGCTTCTTGCTATTTCCTTTGCTTGCGACAATCTGTTGATGAAGCAGTTCCTTGGCTCTTTCGAGTACCTTGAGCCGCCTGCGTGGCAAATTCTTGCCGGCACGGTTGATGTAAAAGGTCAACATGCGCATGCCGGAGGAGGGCCCTTTGGGCGACACTCGTTGCGACGCCAGCTCGCGCGCAATCGTCTTTGCGTCCCGGTTAAACAGTCCTGCCTCGGGGTGGGTGGAATCGGTAGTCACCGCCGCGGACCACTTACGTGCGCCGTGCGACTTCCGGCCAGAATCGCTCTTCTTGCCTGTCTCCGTTGTCATGGGTCGTTCCTCCTCTTTAGAGATGCAACAGCATGGTCTGCACGATGCCTTGAGGAAGCGCCGGCCTCATCCACAGGTTCAGTTGTCGCCCTTCGCGACGATTACAACGCTGCAGCACACGCACCACGTTTGCCCCGTCACTACACCGAAGAAGGGTGTATCGAAACTCCCTGTCCTATCTCACGGATCCCAGATGTTTGTCGAGCCAGTTAAGCGATTCCTTGATCATCTCCGTTCGCGGTACGTCGTGTCCCATGTCGTAAACCACGCGGCGCTTTTGCTCCGCGGGCGTTCCCAGCAGACGGAACATGGGCTCTTGAGAAATTTTGGGCGGCCAGATGAAATCGAAACGGCCATTGAGCATTAAAACAGGTGCCTTCACATGCGGAGCGAAGTTGACTTGATCCACCTCCGGCAAGATGTTGTAAGTATAGTCCTGGGGTTATGAGAATTCATGCCTTGAAGCGAGTTTCCACAGCGGGGATGATTCCCCCCATCGTTGCCCCCAGCTGTCACCCTCGTATGCCAACGCGTTGGAATTGATATCCGGGCGTGTCTCAAGGTAGTCGATCGACCGGCTAAGATCCTTGGACCAAAAAATGACGTTGTCTCGATAAGTACTGCTGGTATTTGGCCAGCAGATCGGCTTCAGTCCGCTGCCGCGTTCAAACGTTCCCTTGTAGATAGGGAATAGGACCGCTCGTCCACTTTCTATAAGCATGCGCGGGAATGCTTTCTTTCCCGTCAACATCTCGTAAAGAACCGCGCGCATCGCGAATATGTCGCTACGGGCGTCCACCCGCTGACCATGCAACTGCTCAGGCGACATGTACGGCACAGTGCCGGCCAGTTTTTCATCAAAGAAGGGCTGACCAGATGATTCGGCCTCGGGAAGTGGGAGTGGAGCAGAAGTTTCAAGCAATCAACCGGGCCTCTTCGAAGTTCAATTGACCCGGATTCGGTGGCCTGCATGAACAACAACTACTCCTGCGCTTTTGACCGAAGATCCATCACAAGCTGATGCGCCTCCGCGGTCATGGCTTTTGCCCCAGGGGATACAGCACCATTGGCAAGGATTTTGTCCGCAATTTCCGCGTGCGGTAACGCTTCGCCAACGTGATCTTCCCCGGCCAGGGCCCGCGCCAGCATCATGTGAGATGCACCCATGCGGCGGTCCGTGGCAGCAATCTTCCCCTCCTGCACCGCGATCAGCTCGCGCGCTGTCTTTTCTGCCTCCGGAAACCGACCCGTCTCTACATATGCTTCTGTCAGAAAGAACAGAACCTCCGCCAGGTCCGGGCTCGAGCCGGCAATTCTCCGCCACCGTGAAAGCTCCGGCTCTAGCAGTTTGAGCGCATCAGGTGCTTTGCCCAGTTTGATGAGCGCGCCCGCCAGGTAGTCGCCCGCCGTGAGCGCTCCCCGGCTGTCGGGTCCTGAACAAGCTAAGTAGCCGTCGTACGATCGATGAAACAACGGCAGCGCGCTCTTCAGGTCGTCTTTCATCTGATACGCGTAAGCAAAATCTTCATATACCTGCGACTGATCGCACAACTCAGAGGGATCCTGGCTGTAGATATCCAGCGCCTGTTGATAGAGCGGTAAAGACTGGTCGATCAATCCTCTCAGTTCCAGATCGCTGGCCAGACTATAAAGCGCATCGGCAGCTTCGTGCGGTGGCAGCTGTTTATCCCGCGCCTCGTTTGCCGCATACTCCAGCATCTTCAGATTTTCCTCCGAACGAAAGCCACTGTTCTCACGATTGACGGCATAATACATTGCGCTGCGCACTCTCACTGCTGCGGAGATGCCCGGTCTGCGCGACAGTTCCAATGCATGCGCAGTCAGCGCCGCCCCCTTTTCCATTTGTCCCTTCTGGTACGCAATATTGCCTGCGAATGCTTCCGACTCCGCCTCCGACTGCCAATCGTCGGCTGTCTTTGCGCTTGCGGTGGTTTGCTCGAATACGGCCTGCGCGCCTTCCAGATCTCCATTGTCGAACATCGATTCCGCCAGGCTCATCTGCGCCTGGCGCAAATCAGCAGGGTCTTTGATGTATTGCGGTAACAGCCGAATCCCCAGTTTCAGAAACTCCGGCACCGTGGCCGCCGGTTTGCCGGTAAAATTTGAATTCGCAAGCCGGAACAAACTGTACAGAAATGTTTGCATGCGAACGGCACGCTGCCCTGCAAGCACCGCCTGCTCCTGGCGCCATCCCGCATAAGCCATGCTGGTCAGAAGCGCAATCGCAAACACGGCGGTGGCAATTACGGTGCCCCGGTTCCGGTTAACAAACTTGCTCATGCGATACATAGCCGTTTGCGGGCGAGCCAGCACCCCGCGATTCGTAAGGTAGCGCTCGATATCGTCGGATAAAGCGTCTACAGAAGCGTAGCGTTCCGCTGGGTGCGCGCGCATGCACTTGGCGACGATGGTGGAAAGGTCGCCGCTCAGCAGTTGCCGCAGCCGCCCCTCCGGCATTCCTAGAACCTCAGCGGCCGGCGCCGTCACTGCGTCCGCCAGCGGCTCCGGTTCACGCTCGCTCAGCGCGCGCTCAAAAACAACGGCTGCTGAATCCGTCGTGCGCCGGCCCGAGAGCAATTCGAAAAGAATGGCTCCCAGGGAGTAAACGTCGCACGCCGTCGTCACCGGCTCGTTGCGCAATTGTTCAGGGCTCGCATACGCTGGCGTGGCTAGCACGGTGGTCGTCAATTGGCTATCGGCCCGCATCAGCTTGGACGTACCAAAGTCAAGCAGCTTTACCGTTCCCTGAGCGGTCACCAATATATTCGAAGGCTTGAGGTCCAGATGCACGATCAGATTGCGATGGGCATACGCCACCGCATCGCATACCTGAAGAAAAAGTCGCAGGCGCTCACGGATGCCGAGCTTGTGCGCCGCGCAGTATGCGTCAAAATGCTCGCCCTCCACGTACTCCATCACCAGGTAGGGCTCTCCTGCATCGCTCAATCCCGCATCGAGCATGCGCGTGATGTGGGGATGATCCAGCGAAGATAAGATGTGCTGTTCGCGATGAAAGCGTTCCACGAATGACGGGCCAGCCGCATGCGGCGACAAGACCTTCAGAGCAGAACGTTGCGGAACGCCGCCCATGATGCGCTCCGCCAGGTAGACCGAGCCAATACCACCCGAGCCTACCAGCCGCAACAATGAGTACGGACCAAATCGCGCAGTAGGCGTTTTTCGCTCGGGAGCTTCTACCAGCGTTAGACCGTCATTGGCTCGCCGCAGAATCTTCAAGGCTCGCTGCACCAGAATAGGATCTGGACAATGCTCGGCGAGCACCCGCTCCCGATCTTTCTCCGGCGTCTCCTCGGCAAGTTCAAACAGCTGTTGCAGAACGTCCCAGTTCTCTGCGTCGCGGGTCATCGAGCGTCTCTCCAGGTGGCGCAAATCTAAGCAAGGGTGCTTCAAGAGAAGCTGACTTACACCTCATCGGGAGCGAGCCGTTCATGCAACCATCCCCGCACAAAGCGCAACTCACGGTCCACCGTGGCTTTGGAGAGGCTTAGCAATTCCGCAGTTTCATCCGCGGTAAATCCAAGGAAGAATCGCAGTTCCACCAATCTGCACTTGCGCGGGTCCATCGCTTCCAGTTCTGACAACACGCGATCCAGATCAATCGCCTCGATGGGCTTGGAATCAATCCACGCCAGCTCGTCTGTCAGCGGAATATTGAGATCGCCGTCGCGCTTCTTCCGGCTTTGGTGCCGCGCCTGATCCAGCAACACCCGTCGCATTAAACGCGCTGAGAGACTGTAGAAGTGCTCGCGATCTTCGAAGCGAAGACTCCGCTGCCGAATCAGCTTCAGAAACAGTTCATTCACGACGCCGGTCGGCTGAAGAATATTCTCCTGCCGCTCACCCCGAAAGAGCGCTCCCGCAATGCGCCGCAACTGCGGATACACCAGGTCGAATAATTCGTCGAGCGCGCCTGGCTTACCCGCGGTCCAGTCGCGCAGCAACACGGTGACCTCGCCTGCATGTTCCCCGGGGTCCATCAGCCGCAGCGAAGCCCTCCTGCGCTAAGAAGAGCCAGTTTACGGGCAAAACCCCCTTTCATCAATACAATCTCAAGCAGCAAACCACGGCGCGAAATCGCTCCCACCGCGCCATCTAGGGACCATTGAATTCGCTCATCGAGTCGACATCCCATCCTCACTTTTTTGTTCTAGACGCGGCTACGATGAGCACACGCCGGTCGCAACAACAATGTCACGGCTGCTCTGTCTGGCCTGCCACCCGTACTTTCTCAGCCTGCTTTTCGTCCCGGTATGCTTGCAGGCTGGTGCGCCCGTCGGGCAGTTTCCAGCGTCGTGCCGCGATGATGAACCAAACAAAATTGAGCGCGGCGAGCACGCAGCACCCCACGTAAACGGGTATGAAATATTTGGTCGCCGGGTTCATCATGCTGACGGGCCCGATGAGAATCGCGCACTCGAGCCCCCCAAATCCGAGCGCAAACACAAACTTCGACCAGCTCCACAACCCGGCGCGCTGCTCATTGCGCACGCCCGCAACGATCACCACCAACTGCAACGCAAATCCCAACAGAATCCACATGTGAGGCCATCCTTTCAATAACGTGTCAGTCCGGGTTTCGACCTTCGCCAACGGAGTTGTCCGTGGCCGTTGGGCGGAGATAACGACGCAGGCTCCAGATCATGAACCAGACAAAAACAAGTCCGTCCACGGCGAGCGTCGCCATGAAGAGACCCTTGTAACCGGGATCCTTTTCGTAAAGCAGCAAAACCGGCAGCGCCGTTCCATAAAGGAAGAGAACAAAGCTGATCGCGATCACCCACATGCGCCAGTTCATTTGGCCTTTGCGCGCGGCATCCCGCAGCACAACAAGATCCCACACGATTTTGCAGATTTCAAACATTCCTTCTCCTCGGCAGCCGCAAATCAGCTGCGCTCAGCGACCCAAATCACGCCGCATCCCGTCAACTTGTCCTCAGCGCACTGCTGTTCTGTTGGCGTCATCTACCAGGAAAATGACTCACGCGCAGAAAAGTCCTGCTGCACAGGACCTGATTTGCAGCAGACGTCTTGGTCCATTGGGCTAAGGTTTCAACGCAGCCCAGAGACTTTGCGTGGCAGTTTTCGCCGGAGCGTTCCGGCCATGATTCAGTTTTCCTGCTTTCGTCGCGTACCTGTTGCAACGAAAATTCATCCCCGCAGGCCGGAGACTCTCCGGCACAGGAGCCATTCATGGAAAGCCAGGTCCCAGGCTACGCAGTTGTTCTCAGCAGAATCGCCTTTTTATCAGCGATCGTCCTTACCGGCTGTTTCAGCCAGTCCAAAGCCACCGCCTCCGCCGCGGCACGAGCGGAAGGTACGGCAGACGTTGCTGACTGGTCTCACACCGTGACCAGGCCGGTTACCGATCCCGCCCTCAATATGACTGCCTACACCGTGCATATCCCTGCGGGATGGAAGTTTACGGGCATGCTTGAGCGCGTTGGCGGCTGCCACGGAACCTTGGTCCCGGCCGACGGCCTCGCCTTCACAGCGCTTTCCCCTGACAACGTCACAGCCATCGAAAAATTACCTGGAACCAGTTGGGGATGGACCAGCGATGGCGCCAGTGGGGCCAACCCCAGGTGTAAGCCGGTTAAGATCAGCTCGGCTTCCGAGTATCTGCTGAACATTGCCCTCCCGAACCTTCGGCCAGACGCCAAAAACATCTCGCTCGTCCCCTTTACGCCCCAGATGAAAGACGGCCTCGCAAAGGCGAACCAGCAGGCTCAGTCCCAGGCCCCACAAGGCATGAAGGCGACCGTTGACGCCGCGCGCGTTCGCCTGCAGTACGCACTGAAGGGCAAACCCGTGGAGGAGATTCTCTTCGTAATCGTCCGTTGTCAGGAAATCGACATGCCCGCTTATTCAATGCTTCATCGTGCAGCCCAGCAACGCCACACCTGCAGTTCCCCCGGAATAGCGATTCGGCGGGCTCCGCAGGGACGTTTGGACCCGCTGATCGGCAAAGAATTGCCGCCTCCAGAGATCGATAGCCAGTGGGACCAGGAAATACAGCAACGGATGCGCCAGCAGTTTGCCGAATGGCAGAAGCAAAACGATGAGCAGTTCAAAGCCATCCAAAACCACTTCAAAGAAGTGACCAACGGCATGATGGAAAGAGGGCAGCAGTTCCAGGCTCAGCAAAAATCCAGCTTTGACAACGCCATGGCGCAGGATCGTGCTACCCAGGGAGCTATTGACCACGCCGCTCAGATGCAGGTCCGCGACTCTCTCAATCGCCAGGATTTCATTGACCCCAACACCGGCAGAAGGATCGAAACCTCCAATCAGTTCACCCACAACTGGATCAGCTCAGACGGTCAGAGCGTAGTGCTCAATTCCGATTCGACCTTTGATCCCAACGGCCTCGTTGACCCCGTTCGCCAGAGTTGGACCGAATTGATTCCAGTGAATTGAGGCGAAGAAGTAAGCACACCGCGTGTTCTTCAATCAAGGTTGATACCGGTTGATACCGGGACAGCATGTGCGCTGCAGAAGCACGGAAGCAGTCGAAAGTGAAATAAATCCGTGTCGTAAAGCGGCATAGGAGATGAGGGCAGGCCCCTCGACGATCGGCTTTCGACTTTGCGCCATTGACAACCGGGAGTCGAATACCTACCATCGTCTCCCATCGAGGGTCGAACGTCTTCCATGGCTAAAAAGCAGCCGCAACAACGAGCGAATTTGCTACAGGGAACGCTGGACATGCTTGTCTTGCGAACGCTTCTTTATGGGCCGGCACATGGCCATCAGATTGGCAAACATATTCAGCGGACCACGAACGACTTCCTGCAGATGCAGCATGGCTCTCTCTATCCTGCCTTACATCGCCTTGAGGAGAGAGGCTGGGTCACCTCGAAATGGGAGATGGCTCCGGATCGCAACCGGGAGTTCAAGTATTACCGGCTCACGGAACTCGGCAGAAAACAGCTCGTGATCGAAGAGTCGCAATGGAAGCAGATGGCGGAAGCTGTGGCGCGCGTGATGTGGCCTGTCGCTGAGGAGAGCTGAGATGCGATGGTGGCAGATCTGGAAAAGAACTGCAAAACGGGATGCCGACCTTGAGCGGGAGCTTCTTTCCGATCTGGAATTGGAAGAGGAAGAGCAGCGGGAGCGTGGGCTGTCCGCAGAAGAAGCTCGTTCTGCAGCACGGCGCGCCTTCGGCAACACGGCGCTGATTCGCGAGCAGACGCGCGCCGCCTGGAGCCGGATCTGGTTGGAGCGGCTGGTCCGCGACGTGAGGTACGGCACGCGCACGCTACTGCGTTCGCCCGAGTTTGCTATCGTCTCCGTGCTGTTGATGGCGTTAGGCATCGGCGCAACTACATCGCTCTTCACCATGGTGCGCGCCGTGCTGTTGCGGCCGCTGCCGTTTCGCGATTCCGGCAAACTGGTAATGCTCTGTGAGCATTATCGCCACAACGAAGGCGGCGATGGATTCAATGCGGTTGCGCCAGGCGACTATCGCGACTGGCGCAGCCAGACCCACGGCTTTGAAGACATGGCGGCGATGCGCGGCTACGGAGGCATCCTCTCCGGTGTGCATTCCGAACTGCCAGAAGTCGTTCAGAGCGCAGGCGGCTCGGCCAATCTCTTTCCACTCCTCGGCGTGACTCCCGCCTTCGGCCGCCTCTTCACTGAAGCGGAAGATAAGCCGAAAGGCGTGCCAGTCGTCCTGCTTACCTGGAGCCTCTTTCAGCGCCGCTTTGCCGGAGATCCTTGCATGATCGGCAAACTGATTCATCTGGACACCATCCCGACTACTGTCGTTGGCGTACTACCCAGCTGGTTTACCTATCCGGACGCGCGGATCCAATACTGGATGCCCTACGCGCAGACTTTCTCAGAAGGTGACTACGACATGCACGCCGGCCACCAGAGCGAGGTGGTAGCGCGGCTGAAGCCGGATATAAGCGTAGAAGCGGCGACGCACGAGGTGAGCGCGGTGCAGTACCAGATTTATCTCGCCCATCCTACCAAGCCCATCGCTGAAGATGTCTGGTCCAGGCCGATGATCGACGACCTGGTGAGGAACGTGCGAACTCAGCTGCTGGTGCTGCTGTGCGCGGTTGGCTGCATGTTGTTGATCGCCTGCCTCAATCTTTCGAACCTGCTGGTAGCGCGGGCTGCATCGCGTCGCAAGGAGGTTGCGATCCGTGGATCACTGGGCGGCAGCAGGCTTGCTTTAATTCGCGAGCAGATGACGGAAAGCCTGCTCATCTGCGTGGCCGGCGGCGGACTCGGCCTGCTGCTGTCGCTCGCTTCAACACAATGGCTCGCGGCGCACTGGCGCAATCTGCCTCGTGTTGACTCCGTCCACGTCGATGGATGGGTGCTCACTTTTGCTGCCGGTCTGGTACTCGCAACGGGCCTGATGGCGGGTCTGGTACCGGCGATCTCTTCCACCGGCAAGGAGCTGCTCTCGGCGCTGAAGGAATCTTCACGATCTGCCGGTGGCAGCGCCTCACGAGCACGGTTGCGCAAGACGATGCTCACAGTCGAGATCGCGCTCACGGTCATGCTGCTGGTCTCGGCCGGGCTGCTTTTCAAAAGCTTTCTGCACCTGCGCATGGCCGATCTGGGCTGCCGCATCGATCACGTAATTACCATGAAGTTTGGCCTGCCAGAAATCCAATACGATACGCGCGGCAAGGTGGTGCGTTTTCATGAGTCGCTTCTCGATCGCGTGCGCCGGCTCCCCGGCATTCGCGGCGCCGCGCTCGTCTCCATCGCGCCTGGATCAGGGCCCCAAGGCGACAGAGTTTTCACGATCCTCGAAAAACCCGCACCCAGTTACACCCTGCAGTACGACGCCACGGCCCTTACCGCCGACCCGCAGTACTTCAGCGTCATGCAGATTCCGCTGCTGCGCGGCCGGGTCTTCACGCCACACGAGCGCCTCGACAACGACCGTTACGTTGTTGTCAGCAAGCAATTCGTAGATCAGTTTTTCTCGGGCGACGACCCCATTGGCAAACACGTCCGCGTCGACTGGGATGACAATGCACCAATCTACGAGATCATCGGCGAAGTTGGCGACACAATCTACGACGTTACCAAGCCAGTCGAGGCCGCCATGTACTTTCCGATCCTCTCCGGCATTCCCGATCTCACCAGTGAGGCTACCATCGTGGCCTGGACTTCAATCGACCCATTGGCCATGTCGATACCGATCCAGCAACAAATCTCGGCGCTCGAACCGGAGCTGCCTGTCTACAACGCGCTGACCATGGATCAGATTCTCGGCAAAACTACAGCCAGCCAGGGTTTCGCGGCAAATCTGGTTCTGGCCTTCGCCAGCCTGTCACTTCTGCTGGCCGCAGTAGGCCTGTACGGAGTGCTCTCCTATTTGGTCACACAGCGCGTGTCCGAGATCGGCATCCGCGTCGCTCTGGGCGCGCAGCGCGAACAGATCCTGAGTCTTATTTTGTTTGACGGGCTGCGACCGGCGTTCCTCGGGCTGATTCTCGGCCTGATAGCCAGTGCAGGCGCAACGCAGCTTATCCGGTCGATGCTTTACGGAACCGAACCGGCTGATCCGGCGGTGATCGGAGCCGTGATCCTCACTCTCCTTTTAATCGCTTTGTTTGCCTGCATCTTTCCCGCCTGGCGCGCTTCGCGTCTTGATCCGATGCAGGCCTTGCGGACGGAATAGGGCCGAAGCTCCCGGAATTTCGCTTCCTTTGACGCATTATCGCCGACTCGCTTATCGTCCAGCAGTCTTGTTCTCCCCGGTGCTTCAGCCTACTGTCGTGATATATAACCCATAGGGAGATGGTATGATCGCACGGACTCTGCTTCGCGCCTTTGTCGCCAACGCCTGCCTTGCTGCCCCCTCCGTAGCCTGTGCCCAGGCCATGCCGCCGCCGGCGGACATGAAGCTCGCCCATGACATTTACAAGCAGTTCATCGAAATCCAGTCGGGCTACTCCACCGGCTCCGCCACTCCAGTCGCTGAAGCTGCTGCTGCGAGTCTGAAGGAGGCCGGTTTCTCAGAGTCGGACATCTTCCTCGGCGGCGCGTTGTCGAAGAAGTTCAACCTGGTCGTGCGTTATCACGGCACCGGGGCGCAGAGGCCGCTGCTGCTTCTGGCCCACACCGACGTGGTCGAGGCTAAGCGCGAGGACTGGACCATAGACCCGTTCGTCCTCAACGAGAAGGATGGTTATTTCTATGGCCGCGGCACCGGTGACGATAAGGCGCAGGCTGCGGTCTGGATCGCAACCCTGATCCGGATGAAGCGGGAGGGTTTCAAACCCGACCGCGACATCATCGTAGCGCTCACTGCTGATGAGGAGGGCGGCGGCCCATACAACGGCGTGCACTGGCTTATCCAAAATCACCGCGACCTGATTGACGCTGACTTCGCGCTCAACGAGGGTGGATGGGGCGAAGAGGAGAACGGGAAGAAGATCTCCAACGACCTGCAGGTGAGCGAGAAGTATGTCATCAGCTACACCTTCTCAGTGACGAATAAGGGCGGCCACAGCTCCATGCCGGTACCGGATAATGCCATCTACCATCTGGCAGGCGCACTCGTACGTCTCTCTGCGTTCGGCTTTCCACTCAAGACTGACCAGGTGACCGCGGCGTACTTTGACGAAATGGCCAAGATCGAGACGGGGCCAATCGCTGCCGACCTAGCGCAGGTAGCGAAAGGCTCTCTGGCGGCTATGGAGCGTGTCGCCGCGGCGTCTCCAGCGTGGAATTCGACGCTGCGCACGACGTGCGTGGCGACGATGCTTGCCGGCGGTCACGCGGCAAATGCGTTGCCTCAGCTAGCGACCGCGACGGTGAACTGCCGCGTACTGCCGGAGGACTCGCCCGACTATGTGCTTAAGACCTTGAACACAGAGGTGGCGGATTCCGAGGTGAAGATCACGTCTACGCGCTCAAACGAGGGTGGCGTGCCCTCGCCGCTTCGGCCCGATGTCATGAAGGCCGTGAAGTCGGCGAGCGAGAGAGAGTTTCCCGGCGTGCCGGTGGTGCCGATCCTAGTGACGGGAGCGACCGATGGCCGCATGCTGCGGCAAGCTGGTATCCCCACCTACGGCGTCCAGGGCTTCTTCTTCGACCGCAACGACATCCGCTTCCACGGCCGCGACGAGCGCATGAAGATCGACGCGTTCTACCAGGGGCAGGAGTTTCTGTACGACCTTGTGAAGACGCTTTCGACCTCCGGAAAGTAGCGGGGCTGGTCGACAACGATCGGCATTCCTTTCCAAAGGAAGACAAGTTTCCCCGACGACTTCAGTCATCAGAAGCGCGTTTTTCGTTATTTATCCAGTTGCGAACGCGTAAACCGAGCTCGATGAGTACATTGGCCTGATGGCGCTAATTGAAAAAGCAATCTCTCATTGCCTCAATATAGGATGATCCCCGTCTTTCTATCGCGACATGGGCGCCCGATGTCTTGCGTGAGCAGTCGGCGTCGATGTAACCTCCTGGAACAACCATACCCAGTCTGCGAGGCTCGTATGCTGAAGCGTTTCGGAATGAATACCTTGGCGCTGTTCGTGGTTGGCTTCGGTTCGGCATCCTCTTGTCATGTCCATGCACAGGCCACTGAACCCAGCGGTGTAACGGACCTTACACGAGTGCTCATGGGGCTTGAGGAAGAGTCCTATCGCGCGCGGCTGTCGAAGGACACGAAGTTCTGGGATACCTTCCTGTCCGAAAACTTCGTCAGTTGGGACTCGTCGGGGCGAATTGACAAAGCGGCCGCCAGACGTGAATGGAGCGGGACGAATTGCGAAATCGCCAGCTACCAAATCTCCGATCCGCAGGTGAGCCGGCTGACACCCCAAGCGGCCGTCATCACGCATAAAACGACCGTGGACGGCTCCTGCGGCAAGGACCGCCTCCCGATCGCGAGCTGGACAGCGACGGCCTACGTTCTCGAAGGGACGCGCTGGAAGGCGGTATTCCGCGCCGGGTCAGCGATTGTTGACCCCGCGAACCTGCCCAAGCGAACTGTGGACATGAGCCCAGCCGGATGGCCGGCCAGCCATGACGCCAACACCGAAGCGATGCTGGGCCGCGAGCAGGCGATTTGGGATGCGTGGAAGGACAGGGATGCGAAGCGGCTCGACGCGCTGATGCCTCAGCAGGTTCAATTCATCGATATCTTCGGCACGCACATCGCTACGCGGGCCGAGACGCTCAGTGCCTGGTCCGGGCAAGGCTGCAACGTCAAGAGCTTCCGGCTTGCTGATGCCCGGGCAACTATGTTCACTCCGGACTTCGGAATCCTCACCTTGTATGCCACTGTGGATGGAAGCTGTTTCGGTCAACCCGTTATCCCGGTCTGGACATCGTCGTTCTACATCAGGCGCGGAGACACCTGGGTCTGGAGCTTCGGCATCAATATTCCGGCGCACGCCGGTTCGACCTGACTCCGGGTGGCTCGGTGGAACGCGTGTCAAAGCATTTTTGCATTCAAATGCCCAGGCGCCGCCGATACCGTCACTCCAATTCGCATGAGCCATGCTACTCCACAGGACAATTCGTGAGCAGACGGGACTGGCATTTAAAGGCTTCGAAGGCACGAACGGAACAGCCACCATGGCGTCCGAGCGACCGGGAGATATCCAGTGACAGCATACCCGTTCTCCCAGTCAAAATTTGCTGCAATAGGTAAGCTGTCACCGTGTTAGCCCGTCAAGGGAAAACGGAGATTTCCCTCGACCTGGCGGAATGAGTTTCCCCAATCGATTTCGTAAATGTGGTTCTGAACTGTCCTCGATCGTATGCATTGCCAACGCAGTAGCAGCGTGGCCAGACATCCATTTGCGGGAACGAAGCCTGAGCTCCGTCCGCGAAGATTGAGTGAGAATAAACCAGCCGACCCCAAAACAGACGATAGGGTGTATTGGGAATTTATGCGTCGAATTTATGCGTCGAATTTATGCGTCAGAATTTATGCGTCAGACGGGACTGGTACTTTTAAAGAACGGCTTTCGGAAAGTACCAGTTCCGTCTGACGCATAAATTGAAAGGGGTGGCTGAAGCGCACCCTTGCGAGAGCCCTGCTGCTACGTGACTTCGTTATAAGCGGCGGGGCCAGCGTGCTGAAACACAGCCTTCCCGAAACTAATTGTTTCGACCTTTCCGTCATTCAAGATGTAGTGCGAATCGGGAGTGCGATAAGCATAGCCGAAGCGAGTTTCATGTGGGCGCTCGTACACGTCCCGGTACTTAACCACACCGTAGGCATATAGGAATTCTCTCCCTTCCTGGATGGCCGTCACCTCCGCCTTAGCGAGCACACCACTTCCGGGCGAGAGAATCGCGGTTGCGGCCATCTCGCTATTAGGAAGCAGGGAGAATTGTTCCGTATCAATCTCCCCGTAGTCCGGTTCCGGGTCCATATCTCGAACGTTTCGTGAAGTCCGAACGTACCGAACAGCAATGCCTTCGATCTTCGCAGGGGTTCTGCCAAGGTTCTTGATTTGCGCCGCAAAACGGTGTGAAATCGGCCAAGTCCCCATCGGCCCCTCCGGTACGGGGTCACCAGTCTCCCACTTCGGGTAGAACTCAATTGACCAATTGTATGGAAGCACCTCGATCCACGCCCGCTCAGAATTCGCTATATGATTCGCTTGTGCGAGAGCCGCATCAGCTGCGATTCGTGTTGCCTCCGTCTGACGGCGCAAGAAAACAAGAGAGCAAATCCCAACGACCACGCCTCCACACCCCACGACCGCAAGCGCGATGCTCCCGCAGTATGCAGCCCAGTCATATGCATCCCTGGCGGGTACCGAATCGACCGCAACGTGGCTCGGAGCAGGTCTCTTATCTGGCGCTGCTTGTTGAGCTCCGGTGGCCGCATTCGGGGAGGGCTGTCCCAAGCAAATCACCGACGCTGCCAGTAATGCTGAGAGAATCGCAATTCTTTTTCTCATTACCACACCCTAGCGATGTTCATTCATGCTCCCTGATGGATTCCCATTTTTACTCTCTCGGGCGTTTAGAACACAATTGCCTACTTGCTCTTTCTCTTCGGCAGAGCTGCGTCTTTCACGTCCATCGTCTTGATAGCTTTTATTTCCATCATCGGACTGAAGAGGCACAGAACCGAAACTCCCGTCAGGTCCATCCCCCCGGTCTTGTAGAATTCGGTTCCGTGTACTTCGATGTCATACGGCGCTACAGAAAGACCGCCGTCGGCGACCATGTGCAACTGCCCCTTGGCCATGTTTGCGGCCTGCTGCGGGGTCTAGCGAGTGAGAACTCTAGGCATTTCTCGTGGCATAAAGAAGGAATAATGGTCGAAGTTAGGCCGGTCGAGCTTTGCTTTCGCTGCCTCTCCGCAGGTTTTAATAGCGATAGATTGGCCTTCGGGAGTACCAATCCCCGGCTTGAATTGCTGCGGTCTGATGAAATGCCATCCCCAGTTCTCTCCGGTTGTGGATAGCGGACTGTACCTGCCGGTCCCACCGTTCATCCCGCATTCAGTCAAGCCGTCGTTGGAAATGACAAGGTCGCATCGGGATTGTACTGATGAACCCTTTCGATGTACTTCAGGTTGATCTCGAACTCACCGACCTCTGTCACCTTTGCGCGAGTCATGCACACCCTCAGTTTCTCGGAATCTTGCTGTAGATCGCGGCTATTGATGAACTGACCCTCGGCCACCGGCTGAAGCATCAACAGGCTGCCAGCCAATATCAGAACTCTCGTCATCAGCATGATCCTTTATACCTTGGAGTTAGGAAAGAGCTTTCGGATACTGTGCCAACCTGCCTAGGAATATCTACGATTCAAACGTCAGTCCCTGATGAAATTGGACCCTTTTCCGGGACGACCCTCGATGATGACTTTTCCCATGAGTTTAGGTATGCTTCTGGCGGGCAGCATGATAGTCGCAAACTCCCCTAAGGGAGGATACTAATGTCGATAACACCCGTTGGGGGCTGGAACGGTCCAGAAGGGCAACTGCGCCGCCGCCCATTCCAAGATGTTCAGATCCAGCAGGGCCAGCCACAAGAAGGGCACATCCTGCCCAACACGTCCGACACCTGCCCATCCTGTTTTGGCACGGAATGGAAGGCTGCCAGCTTACTCTACGCGGAAGGGCTATCTGTCACAGGCAGCAAAACCAAAGGCGGGTTTGTCGCAGTGGGGCGCAGCGGCCAACATTGGCAGGCAGGTGGCGGGGCCTATAGTGGCCGAACACGCGGCGTTTCACAAACTTTGTTGTCTGCTAAGGCGACTCCACCGAAAGCTAATAACCTGTACAAGTTCTTCGGCTTCGTATTTGTCGCTCTGCTTGTGGCGTGTCTTTTGAACCTTGGCTCCGAGCCCGTGACCCCAATTATCTTGGCTATTCTTTCTGGATGCTCCTTATGGATGTCGATCATGATGCGCCAACAGGAGCGAGCTAGATTTAAACGGGCTACGGAAAGCTACGCTAGTTTGCGCATGTGCACACGATGCGGCACATTCTTTAACGGCTAAAGACCCGTGCCATCAACCCGAACAGACCCGAGCCTGAAAACCTGGGGTTTTCTCTGCCTAAAACCTGCCAGCCATTGCGCCAAGAGGCTAGGACGAATCGCGGACACTGCGACTGGTTTTTACACCACGTAAACTGCCCTAGTCTAGGGCGGTATAGCGCGATCCGTGAAAGGATGACGTATACTCCGTGTCACCATGTCGAACGTTCACCTGGAAGATTTCAAATTTCTGCGGATGTGGCCACGCACCCTAATGAAAAAGAAGGACGGTAAGGGTCGGCTGATCATAAAGCCTCTGGTGCCTGATCTGAAGCAACCTGGGGTCTACATACTTTATAAGGGTGAAGAGCCCTATTACGTCGGCCAAGCTACAGTGCTGTGGGGCCGTTTACACGATCATTCGAACAAGGTGACCGACCGCTACTATGCTCATTGGGATTACTTTTCTGCATTCGTGCTATTTCACGACGCGAAGGACGTCAGCACAAAATTATCAGAACTTGAGGCAATCCTTATCGCCGCCATTCCACGCGCTGTGAACCACTCCACACCGAAGTTCAAGCCCGTGCAAATTCCGAAAAGCCTGAGGTTGGATTACGGCAACTAGAGGGGAGATGCGGGACGAAATAACCCCCCGAGAGATGCGGGACAAGAGATGCGGGACAAAGAGATGCGGAAGAGATGCGGGAAGAGATGCGGGACAGACGAAATAACCCCCCGACAAGAGATGCGGGACGAAATACCCCCCCAGTTTGACCGCTCAGCGCAAAGCTATCCTAAACCGCATTTAATAAATTCCTAGCCCAAGAATTTATCTTTTCGTCTCATGATCAATCCGCAGCGAGCCGCTGTATCCGAGGAATGCTCGCAGGGCGCTCCTAAGCTCTTGCTTCGGCATCCCGGAATCGGTGCTGCACAGGTCGTGAACTGGTGTGAGTTCGCTCATCCGGCGTGGCCCACTTTGACCATCTAATTTGGCCCACCTGGGTAGTGGTATTGTGCATCATTGTTCCGGGTTTGGCTTCATAGGTTTTGAGAGATATTTTTCTCGTTGTCGTGGCCGTGTGTAATGTGGGAATCGCGGCAGCGATTTCCAAGGGCTGGGGGAAGGGTGGGAAAACGGTTTTATCGTTTTCCCATGCTTTCCACAGCGCGTCAATTCCACGGCCTGTAAGAAAGCAGGACAGACAAACGTGACCCTAAAAGCAACTCGATAGAGAAAAGTCGGATGCTCGTCTTGCATTAGGGTCATCTTCGTCTGTCCTGCTTTCTCTGTCCTGCTTTCTCCAAGTCGCTCATTGAGATTTATGCTTTCGGCAAGTTGCCGTTCAAACCGGCATTCCGTCAAGTGGCGGGAAGCCGACGGCAGCTTGGGCCGTCGCGGCCAACGAGTGCTCTGGCGTTTTGGCGTCGATCCAAAAGCATCCCTGACGAGGAACGCGTTCATCGGTACGCTCTCTCTGATTACTTTCAGGTCTCAATTACCTTATATACTCGCCAAAATGCCTTACATCCGAACGTTTGCCCTGCTCGCCGCAGCTCTTGTCAATTGCGCGGCTCTGCGCGCCCAGCAAGCCGACATGTTGCTCGTTCACGGCACCGTCCTGACTGTCGATGCGAAGGACTCTGTCGCCCAGGCACTCGCCATCCGCGGGGGCGGGATCGTTGCCGTCGGGACCGACACCCAGATCATGAAGCTGGCAGGAAAGACAACCCGCATCGTCGACCTGCACGGACGCACCGCGACCCCCGGGATGATCGACACTCACAGCCATTACGCGGAAGCCGGCGCGGAGGACCTGTACCTTATCAAGCTCAACGACGCAACCAGCGTCGCCGACATCGTAGCCCGGGTAAAGGCACGTGTCGCTGCAGCGAAGCCCGGAGAATGGGTGCGCGGGCGCGGATGGGACGAGGGCAAACTTGCCGAGCGCCGCTATATCTACGCCACTGACCTCGATGCCGTCTCCCCCAATAATCCTGTTCTTCTTACCAACACCAGCGGCCACTACGCCACGGTGAACAGTTATGTACTCAAGCTGGCGGGGATCAACAACGCAACCAGGAATCCCGCGAATGGCACCATCGATCGCGACGCCGCGGGGCATGTCAACGGCGTCTTGAAGGAAGGTGCGCTGGCTCCAATTCGCGCGCTCATCCCGCCGTTCACGGCGGAGCAGATCAAGCAGGGAATCCTGAAAGAGATCGACGACCTCCATCGCGAAGGCGTCACAGCCTTTAAAGACACCGCCACACCGGCCCAGTGGAGTGCCCTTCATGCATTGAACGATGCGGGCCTACTCAACGAACGGGTCTGCATGCTGTGGCGCGCCGGGGAGTCGGTTGACTCCGCCGAGCAGACGCTCGCTGCGATCAAGGCTGCGTCACCCACGCCTCGCGAATATC
Source organism: uncultured Acidobacteriaceae bacterium (assembly GCA_963834445.1). GTDB lineage: Bacteria > Acidobacteriota > Terriglobia > Terriglobales > Acidobacteriaceae > PALSA-350. The sequence goes on along the minus strand of CAWIBU010000003.1, from coordinate 567,960 downwards.
AACATGGGCGCCTCGCGGTCTGCGGGGCAAAGATCTTTATGGACGGCGCCGCCATCGCCGGCACGGCGTGGAGCTATCAGCCCTGGTTCAAGAACGGCGTCATAGACCCCAGGAATACCGGTTATCCCAACATGGACCCGGAGGTATACCGGCAGATGGTCCGGCTCTTCCATCGGGCCGGCATCTCGGTCGGAACCCACGCCATCGGCGACCGCGCCATCGACTGGGTCGTCGATACCTATGCGATCGTGGAAAAAGAAAAGCCCATCCCCGGCCTGCGTCACTCCATCATCCATGCCAATTTCCCCACGGTGCACGCCCTGAACGTGATGGCCGCGCTCGAAAAGCAATACGATGCCGGCTATCCGGAGGTGCAGCCTGTCTTTCTGTGGTGGTTCGGCCAGAGCTGGCTGCCCACCCTCGGAGCGGAGAGACTTGCCCTTATCTTTCCGCTCAAGACCTATTCAGACCGGGGAATTCAATGGAGTTCCGGGAGCGACTACGGTGTCGCGCCGCTCGCCCCGCGCTACGGCCTCTGGGCCGCGGCCGAGCGCGAGGCTCTCGACGGAACGCACCCCTTCAGCGCTTCGCAAGATGTCGACATCCACGTCGCGCTGCGCTCTTACACCGCCTCGGCCGCTCCGCAGCTCTTCCTAGAAAAGCAGATCGGGACCCTCGAAACAGGCAAGCGTGCCGACATCGCCGTATGGGACCGCAACCCCTACAGCATTCCTTCAGCAGACTTGAAGAAGCTGAAGTGCGAGATGACCATCGTGGATGGAAAGACCGTTTATGCCTCGCCTGAATGAGAGTCGACCACTCTACCACCGTCGCGCAGCATCCAATTTAGCGTGCCCCGGCAAGTTGCCGAATAACCGGCTTGAACGAAGCCGCTGGCGCGGCGGACACTGCCTCGGTAGTGGAGCAGCAAGCAGTGGTGGCTGAGGTAAGGTTGGGTCACAGGGAAGGAGGTTCCTATGACCCATTTACGCAAGAGGATGCTGGAAGAACTCCCGGGAATTGGGGACGGCCTGATCTGCGCGATTACCCTTCTTCAACGCTAAGAAATCACGCAGGTTAGGCTGTCCCTCTTTTCCCCCAGGGGCCAGGAATGGGTTATGCCCGGTCGCCCACCCGGACACCCGTTTTAGGGTTACTGCCGGGTAGGCGGTGATCCGACAGTAACTCGAGAATCAGTCTTCCATCTGCGTTCTCTGAATGCCTGACTTGCACCGCATGCGATGCACGCTACACCTTGCCATTGCCTCAAACGAATCGTCCACTGGGGCGCTCTCAGGGAATCCTGTAGAGGCGGAGCGCGGTTCCGTCTAGACCCATAACGAGATGACTGTTCTGCGAGATGGACAGATCCGAGTTCAACGTTAACAGTCTTTTGCCCTCGCAATTTATCCGACCAGCGCTATATCACAAGGTTTCTAGATGTGGAAAAACAGTCCATAATGCTCTGGTCAGGGGTGTTGGGCATGTTGAATCTACCAGCTATCACTAGCTTTGCCGTTGTGCGCCAAACCGATCCTGGTGACATTACTGTTTCGGGTGACATCGACTCAAACAGCGTCGTATATCTCACCAGCACCGGCGGCAACATTCACATCGAAGGCAAGATCGACGGCACCAGCCTGGTCTATCTCCAGGCGACGCACGGTAATGTCACCATCGACGGCAAGATCGATGGTGGCAGTACCGTGACGCTCAAGGCCGGCATGAACGTCACGATCGGCACCTCCGGCGGCGACGACAACGAGAAGATCGATGGCAACTCGACCGTCACCATCATTGCCCGCGCCAACATCACCTTCGGAAGCTACATTCACAAAGCGATCGTCGACATGACCGCGCACGGCGCCATTACACTCCCCCGGGAGATCGACAATGCAGCCCGTGTACGCGCCATCGCCGAGAGAAAGCAGGACAGACCAACATGACCCTAAAACAACTCGATAGAGAAAAGTCGGATGCTTGTCTTGCATTAGGGTCATCTTCGTCTGTCCTGCTTTCTCCAGGAAAAAGAATTTGCTCGCGCTGCTGCCGAATGGGCGGACGGAGATTCGGTGGCAGCGCATGTCGCATATTCGAACGACACCTTCTGTACCGAAGATCAGGGCAGGAGTGCCGGCGGCAAGTCGATATTCGACGAAGAGAATCGTCGCTGGCTCTCTCATACATACGACGTAAGGTTTGCGACGGTCGCAGAGCTTGCAAACCAGATACGTTCAAGCCAAGCCCAGAACGGCTAACCACCATCCCGTGAACCCTGTTCTGGCTTCAGTAGCAGTCGGTATGAGTGATGACCGCGGCTACCGAGCTCATTGATCAGCTTCGATGCGGCAGCCGACAAAGAAGCATCACCGGCGCGCAATACCGTTTCCAGAATCGTCATTAGATCGTCTGTCCAAAGGTCGACATATTCGTCTGCCGCCAAAACAATCATGCGCGTGCATTCGAGCACACGCGCTGGATGTGTGGCAGCAAGTCGAGCCAGCCGAGAGAGCGCATCCAGCACAGGTTCAAACTTGCCGTTCGCAAGTTGCAAACTCTGCCTCAATCGGTCAAGAGCCCACCCGTCATCGAAATATCGCGTGTTGAACCACCACCCGAAATTTGCGAAGACTTCGCCGGAGTTCCGTGCATTCTCTGAAGCCATGACGTAATCCCAAAGGAGTTGAAGGCGAGCGAGAGCATCGTCCGCCACCCCATCCTGAGCTTCCGCCAAAGAGCGGCCGACATAAATGATGGTGGATCGCAGAGCTTCGCTGGTGGTGTGGTTCAGGAAGTCGACGAGGACCGACCCCTGGGAGAGATCGATTTTGTCCCACCAGTACATCTGGATGAGGTGTTCACCCAGAAGGGCGCTAGGGCGATCCATAAGATGACTCGTGCCTTGTTGTCTGGACTTGTCATTTATTTGGATGGCGTCGCGGTAGAAATTTTCGAGCAGAAAGAACAGGTCGGTGTATGCCGGGTTCGCAGCCAGATACGCACCCCATGCAACATCCCTTAGCGGTTGGAGAGCGGGATCGTCTGGGAAAATGCGAGCGATCGCATTTGAAACCCAGGTCGAATCAACCATCTTCAAGAATGGCAGTCTCTCGCCGTAGATCAATCGGACCGCGAGGCATCGCTCTCTATCGACATCGAGATGGCGGTCAAGGAATTGAGCAATCTCAGGCGCCGCCGAAGGGATAGACGCTCCCTCAGCCTTAAGATGAGTGTGAAGCCATTCGATGTAATTGAATGCGACTCGAACGGCCCTTGGCCGGAGTGTATTCAACGAGTAGCTCCAGACGTCCTTCGCGAGCGAGGACGGGTCGCGATAGTCGAGGCAGCCCGACTCGTCCTCAGCAATGATCTCAATAATCTTCCATGCCTTCGCTCTTTCTGGAAATGGCAGCAGGTCCTTCTTCAGGCCCTCCTCGAGCATCTCGACGATTGCGAAGCGCGAAGGCTGCCAATCAGAATCCGCAGGATGCCACTGGTTTTCATCCACATCCATTACCTTGCCGAGGGGCTGCTCGCAGATCCACTCCGCAATACCGAGCAGCGGCTTCCACGCCAGAGCGATCCCATTTCTGGTCGCTTCCCGAAAGCCCTGCAACGCGGCGCGGATGTACGTTGGCTGGAGGGACTTGAAATCCTCTAATCGCTCCCAGTAACGCTCGGGATGGCCTCCAATCACAGAGGCAAGCTCTCTTCCCAGTCCTTGTTCTGTAGGACCGAAAGGCGTGTGAGAATCGGGAGCCCACGATTTCAGGAAGTCCAGGAGTTCGTTGACCTCCATGGCCCCAAGCTGCTCGCCTGAAACGGGACTCTCGCCTCCTGGAGCCACAGCCCCGCCACGAACCACGGAATTCTCATACCTACGCGCTTTCCCGAACTCCCGTTCCAGTTCTTCGACCTCTTGGTGCCGCTCAAGAGGAAGATAATCGCGCACAGGCTCGAAACGCTCCAGCTTCCACTGCCGAAGGACTTGCTCGATCTGATCGGCAGTCAACCCGCGCTCCACCATACGAGCCGTATCGATCCCGGCATCGATCAGTGCGAAGAACCCCGCTTGCTGTTCTCTTGAAAGCATCGGGAAAACGACACGAGCGAGTTGATTGAATTCCTGGCGAAGGCCGAAATCATGGAACAGGTCGGCGTTCGTCAGCTTCTGCGCCGCCAGTTCCAAATCGAGATCGGGATACTTGGCCAGCAGGTACAGCTGAATTCGCTCGAAGATCGCAAACGACGATCGTTGCAGGACTGCGGCGGCGTCAGCCCAAGCGCCATTCGATGCCATAAACTCAGCCGATTGCAGTACACCCGTAATCAGGAGTTGCTTTGCTTCTTCGTGTACGCCTCCAAATTCGAGGTGAGGTCTCCAGATATAGGAGTAATCCTCTACAGGCCGCCGCGCGTTTCTGTCGGAGTAATGCTCTTGAGATAGAGCGAATATCAGCTTTTTCGAGAGGAGTTCGAGGTAGCGTGGACCCAAGGACGACGTTAGCGCGGCACCACTGACGCGAAGGATATTGCCGTAATCAAATCCACGAATACGGGTGCGTGCCTCTCTCCCGTATTCGCGTCCGGAAGGCCCGATTTTGATGGGGCGCGGATCTGGGACGACATCGAGAACGGATCGCAAAACTTTCAGGGCGGCTTCCGCCTGTCCTCCCCGAGCGAGATTCGATGCAATTTCTCCCGCCCGGTCCATACCGATCAGGCCCCTGCTCAAGGGGGTGCGTGCAACTGCATCAGCGAGCTTCGCGGCGGAGGCCGGGGGCATGGTTGCGGCGGCGTCGAGGATGTCCTGAATAACGAAGGGATTCTCAGTTTCTGGGAAACGGGACATGATATCGGCGACAAGCTCTGGTTTGTACTTCGCCATTCTCGACAGATATCTGCTCGCCGGCCAGAGATAGTAGCCGGTGGATTTTTCTTCCTTGACCGGAGTCGGTAGCTGCTCAAAGAACTTCGCCTTGCGCAGTGGCTCGATCCATTCAGGGTTCTCCAGACGATCAAAGAAATAGCGCTGTTGCTCGGAATGAGGCATTCCGGCGATGGCACGAGTCACAAGTTCAGGAGTTGGCTTCGCCCAGGATTTCATCCAAGCCCTCCATTCCTTCGTAGAAAGTCCGCATACTTGCCAAGACATAGCTCTCTAGCCTGGCGAACTGCGACTGAAGCTCCTCTTCAGGAGGCGTCTTCTGCTGTACTGCGAAATGCGCATAGTTATGGAACCATCGCCGTAAGCTAACCCATTCGCGAGCCATAGGCAGAACGAGCTCTGGTCTTTTTGCTGATTCCGGAGCGATCGAAGCGAATAGTTCCGCAGCCTGTTCTTCCTGGTTGACCGAACCAAGACGATGCTCTTCGATGAGCCGCTGCAGCAGCTTGAACAAAAGTCGAGAAATGGTCACGTCGGTGGCCGCCGCACTTGTGGCCTCGTTTGCCTGAGCCCCACCTTCGACAGTTTCGATTCCATCGAGCCCCTCAGCGATCCACTGTGGCTCTACCTCTTGAAACACGGCTGTGGTGTTCGCGTGTTTGCGCTTGGCGATGCCTCGAATATCCTGAAGGCCAGTGCAAATGTCCCTGCCTGCGTGACATATAAACTGAGCCCTACCGGGAAACGCGGTGTCCGCAAGTAATTGGACTGCGACCACATACGCGTCGCGCAGTGTGGTGGATTGGCGGCCGATCCACTCCGCGATTTGTTCTTGATCGGGGCGCATCGAATTGGGGCGATCTCCTTTCCATGTTACGCCTTGAATCCCGGGAATCTTGATGACCACTTTTCTCGAGCCGCGAGATTACACGGAGTATCTGGCACCCACAGAGCGGCATCCAGTGCATTTGCTTCGCATCTTGCCGGCAGACGAGCAGGCATCGTAGTCAATCGTCATCGACCGGACAGCGCGGCAGGCTTGCGCTAACAGTTCGCCGTCTCCGAGCGTCAAGAGGCTATTCTCTAGGGTTATCTCGACTGGGTGGCCTGTGAAGTCCTCCTCCCATTTAGGTTGTCAGTGGACGCAGAATCGCTGAGTCACTCGTTGATGATTGAACCATTTCCACCTGTCCGAATCGGCTATACGGACAGTAGGCCTGTCGGCACTGACGTCGAGTTCCTCTGAACGGGATTATCGGTAACTTGCTCGTGCTTCACCCTCCGGCTGGGGAATTTACCGAAATTCAGACTTTACAGGTATTTGTCCGGAAAGCCGTTATCATCAAGAATCGAAAACAACACTCTCTTTGAACCGCCTTATTGCAGAGACATCGCCACCACCACCATCTTGGATCCGCTGATAGGAAACGGAGCCCCTGTACTCAAAACATTGGGAACCCCACCCGGGAAACCCGTAGTGGAGTAGAACACATAAAGCTGTTGACCATTAAAAGCGTACAGGTTGTTGAGGTCCCAGGCCACCTGGCTAATTGGAGTGGACAGCAGGCTTGTCGATAAGATGGCTGGACCTTCCGGGATAACTTGTGTGTTCCCTTCCAGAAGCGTTTCCGAATACACTTGCAACCCACCTGTACCCCCAACCGCCAAAGGTACCGTGGCGTCGGCGTTCAGTGCAAAGGCCATCGAACTGGGAGTGCCCGCCAATGCCGGCATGTTCTCGTAGCTCTGTGCAGGAACTGCGGAGTAAAGGGGGGGAGGGTCAGGCAGTTGAGAAATGAGGTTCCCTGCATTGTCGAGGTTGAAGATGGCTAGCTGTGGAGGCTGCGCCGTACCGCATGGCCCGCTTTCCTGATACATGGCGATTGCCACCATGCCGGATAGTGAGCCCGTGATCGGCCCCTTCGTGGCATACGTCAATCCTTGCTGGGATACCGGACTTGATGTTATGACGTTGCTGCCAAAATTTAATGTGCTATTACTCTCCAGGGTGTACCCGGCTATCTGGTCCTCGCAGGCGCCACTCACCGGGCTCTCCAGCCCATAGCCATAAATTTGATTAGAAGACCACCCCGAGAATACAGCCGGAGTGATGGTAACCGGATGGGCAAGCTCTGTGCTCCCGAGAAACGTCAGCAGCCCAGTACTCGAGACGCTGAAGGTCTGGTTGGCATAGCACGAAGGCGCTGCCTTGCTGGCTAGTCCCACGTAAACACTTTGTCCTGAAGTCACGGCATTGACCGGCGCTCCGCAGGCGCTGCCGCTATACGATTGCGTGTTGAGGGTGGACACCTGTGCCCCGACGGCTCCGTTCGCTCCCACCGGGTAGGTATAAATGTTGGTTGCATCGTAGCTGACGAGAAATTGGGCCGAACCAGGCACGTAGTACGGCAGCGCACCCGCAGCTCCAATCAGGGTGCCTGTCACCTGGAAAGGAGAGCCAGGTACCAGGGTTAACGGCGCGCCCTGACCGGGAGACGCATATGCGTTGATGCCCGCCGGAGTGGTGATGTAGACATAGGCCGAGGGAGGAGGCGGAGGAGCAACGACCGCCAAGGAAAAAGAGACTGTCTGCGCCGGCAAGTCTCCTCCTGTTCCAGTAAAGACGATGGGGTAAGTGGCCAGGGCCGTCGAACTCGCGGCAGCGAACGTAACAGTCTGAGAAAGGTTTCCCGCTGTGAAAGCAATGGGCACTGAGGTGATCGACACGCCCGTGGGAAGGAACACCGGCGCTACCGATATAGGGCTTTCAAAACCTCCACTATAGGTGGCCGTCAAAGTAGCCGTGCTCGTGCCGCCCTGCACCAATTGAGACAGCCCACTGATGCTCATGGAGTAGCTGGGCGACGGCGGCGGCGCGGCAGCCGCGACCATCAGCGATACCGTTACGCTTTGTGTCTGCTGCGTAGAATCTGTGGCGGTGAACGTCAGTGTATAGGCTCCAGGCGCGACGGAGGAGGTAACGGTGACAGTCACCGATGCAGTTGCGTTAGGAGCACCGGAGACGGAGACAGAGGAGACTGTAACGCCGGCGGGCACCCCCGTGGCAGCAATCTGAACGGTGCCCACGAAGCCCGCGCCGCCGGTGATCGCGAGAGAGACGGTTACTGGCGACCCTCCAGCCGCAAGATTCACCTTGGGCGTATTGGCAGTCAGGGTAAAACTCGGAGTAACCGGGGCAGGGCTGCCGCTGAGTTTGGCTGAACCGGAACCTCCACATCCAGCAATAAGCAACAGCGTGCAGAGAAAAGCAACAGATACAACGACATTACAGCTAGGATCATCAGCGCGCATTGTCCGGCTGCTCCAAACCTGGATTGCGGGGGGGACCGCCAGTATAGCGCAGAAGAAAAGCCTCCGGCAGGTCACCAGGGTGTAGGCACTTACCGTCCGGGCGACGCACTCGCAGCAGCAAAACCTGTAGCTCATGACAGAGTAACCGCGCGTTAGGGTTCGGCGATTACTCTGTTTGCCCCGAATGTTGGGTTGTCGGATAGGAAGATTCCGGACGGGAGGTGAACTGCTTTCGGAAGAAAAGCGCTGACTTCTTACCCTCTGTGACGATGGGGAGCCTCGACGGGTGAACTGCAGCCGTGAACAGATACCCACGGCGCGGAATCGTTTTGATCATCTGCTGGTCGGGATCACCCAGGGCCCGCCTAAGTTCAACCGTGCATTGCACCAACGAGTCGTCGCTTACAAAGCTTTCCGGCCAAATCGCCTTGGCCATCTCTTCCTTGCCAATCAGCCGGCCCGAATTCTCGACCAGATTACCTCAGGACTTCAAATTAGATCAGGGCTTGCGGTCTGGTGGGGTCGAGCTGTCCATCACTAAACAGAGTCTCTCCCTTCAGCAGACTGCCATTGACGTAGTGGATGCCCATCGCGCCGTGGTCGGAACCGCTGACCCAGCCGAGGGCGGGAGCGTAGCTGGGAGAAGCGTTGGCGACATTCTGGTAATGCGGTCGGCGTGCAATTTCCCTCGCTACTTGTGAAGGAGAATCAGAACATGAAAAGACTATTGAATCTAACCATGCTGTTGGTCGCTTCTCTCGCGCTCACCTCTTTTGCCCTGGCAGAAGAGAGTGAAGACCAGCTCGCCCAGATTGTTCGCAATGCCACACAGCGCTATGAGCCGCAATCGAATGGTGAGCTGAAGCTGGTTGGCGTCGAGTTCATCATATTAGCCAGTGCCCTCCCTCCCGGCGTCCTTCCCCAGGTCCAGGGTCACTTGATGCTGTACGGTCGAATCGCTCGATGAAATGATCCACACCGCGAACGCTGTGCTGGCTGCCCTTACTCCAGGGTGAGCGGGCTGATCGGGCGCCCCAGCACCGTATCCACCTTCGCAATCAGGGCCCGGGGACCATCGCAGATGTGGAATACGCTCTCCGGTTCCGGCCAAGCGGTTGTTGACTCATCGGTGGAGAGAATCAGAACGCGTATTGCCGGTTGCAGTTCCCGTGCTCTGGCCAGTGCTTGCTCACGCAGAGACGGCGTAAGCGTATGGCACAAGATGCTGAGGTCAAACGGCTCTTGGGCCAGCACTTCTTCTGCGGCCGCCAGCCCCAGCACTGCAAATGTCTTGTAGCCGGCGCGCTGTAAGAGCTGCGCTCTGGTTTCCAGCAGCGTTGAGTGACGCCCAAAAATAAGAACGCGAGGGTTTCCGCGCACGCTCAATCTACCTCCGCCTGGGGGCGATAGATAATAGGATATGACCCGGTCTGACGTCAGCCATCCCACTTAAGCAGCAGAATCACCGCGGTTAATTTCGAATCAGGCCTGTCCGGCCGCTGTCTCAATAGCCAGGCGGCAAACTCGTGCCGCTCGGCCAACGCCGCCTGCGCCAAACTTGGGCGCTCGCCCGGAAGTTTACCTCACCCGGAAGCAATCCGTCCCATCGCTACCCCCGATCGCCCCCGATCGGTCGGCTTATGCTGATCCGCACGATGTTCAGCTTTGCACCACCTCGGACCAGGCTTCTACGGCCTCCAGCAAAAACAAGGCAGCAAGTTTGCCCTCTGAGTTCACAAAGGCGAGGTGCTCGGCTTGCATCTCAACGCTCGTCGCAAGCACAAGCTGGAAGCTGAGGCCGGGGGACTTTAATCGTACCAGGAATGTCTTATCGACCATTCCTCTCCATTCGCGGAATTGGGTTCTGTGAGCGTTGTTGCGTCTTCTTTTTGTCCACGAGAGCAGCCATTGCTCGCACTTCGAATAGGGCGCAAAGACAAAATTTCTGAGTTGCCGCTGTTTGGTTGGCTTGGCGTTGGCGGGGAGGAGTGGCGTTCGGGTCGATACCTGCAGCTCACGTCCAGACTTACTATGAAGCCAAAGGCCGATTCAGGCGGCCTGCAGGTCTGACTAAATCGGCCACGCGAACCACTCTCGTACACTCCCGGCCGATCCAGAACGGCCGGGGTCGAGGGCAAATCCAGGGAGCAATCAAGGGCGAAACGTAACGTAACCTTTATAGTTGCGTGTTGCGGCGCCGGCCTCTGGGCAAAAATCTGGGGGCCTTGGAGCCATCGTGAGCTTTCACCAACCTTTCCGCCCTGCCGGCAGACGAAAGTTTCCCCTGCGGTAATTCTCACGCCCGCACTTTAGTTCCTGAAAGTGTGACCTTCGGAACCGTACTCCGGCTCACAAAGCATCCCTGCGCTTGTAGAGAATTCCCATGCGGGTATAGCCTCTGGATAGTAGATATCGGCAGGCAGCAGGCTTCTCATGCGGCGGCGCCATGCCGGCAGTTGCCCGGAAGTTTCGGACCTAAACGTGAGCGAAGGACAGTTTTACCGCTGTCCGGTGGCACACCCGAACCTCGTCCAAAATCCGTCAGTCCACACATCTCGCCAGCGGCGGGATTTTTTTGTGCCACCGGTACTTTTCCGAGCGCTCTGGAAGAGTTCTGCCGTCGTCTCACGCAACTTCTAACTTCCATGAAAAGGAGCCACCATGCCAAAGAACCCAGTCAGCGACCCTATCACCGATCAGGAAATAGCCTTTGCCCACCTGGTCCTCTCGGGAACCATGACCGACCGCCACGCCGCCGAAGCCGCCGGACTCAACCCAGACACCGCCGCCTACACCAAAGCCAAACCCCGTGTCCGCGCTTACATGCTCGAGCACCGTGCCGCTGTGCACCAAAAACTCGTAGAGCAAGAGACCGACCTCTCCCGGCGTGCCGTCGAGGAACTGCACCGGCTCAGCACCGTCCGCGAGCAAGTCCTGACCCGGTTCTGGGAAATCGTCAGACTAAGTCCCGAAATGACGCGCAACAGCGTGACCGGCCAGGTCAAGGCACTCTCCATGATCATCGCTATAGAAGGTCTCATCCCCGACCGTCGCGCCGGCTCCTCGGGAAAAGAATCCGCCCAGCCCCCCACTCCGGCGAAAATGTATGCCGCCGCCTGGATGCGTGAGCAGCAGGAGCAAGCCACCGGCCCCCACCCCAGCCCAAACCCCAGCCACGATCTTGTCCCAGACAAAGAACCCGTTCCCGATCTCTCTCCCAGCCCAGCCGCGGACGCGCCGTCGGACCCGAGCCCGGCCCCCACCCCCGCCACCAACGAGTCAATCCCCATCCCCCCGCCTATTCCGTCAGAAACGACTCCGTCTTCGCCTTATGCCCGCGTGCCCGATTCTGCTCCAGATCTCAGGCTCCCGTTCTACCTGCAACAACAGAACCGCTTTGGCCGCCGCCGCTGAACGTCTAAACCTCCAAAAAAGGCCAAAACCATCGAATTTTATAAAATTTTACAAAAAACGAGAACAAAAGGGGCTCCGCCGGCATCCTGCAAACACGCCCAGTTATAGAGACAATTGATTGAGAGGTGCGGGCAAAGACCCTGTCTTGCTGACTCCGCCTCCATAACCGGCTACCACCTGCTGCCCAGCGTCCGGGGAGACCTGCTCATCAAGCTCGGCCGACTCACCGAAGCAAGCGAAGAGATTCAGCGCGCCATCGCCCTGTCGGAAATTAAGCGGGAGCAGGATTTGCTGTCAGAAAAACTCAGGCAGATTCCGAAAACGAAGGAAGATGTTTGAGCGCCGCGTAAAGAGGTCTTGGCCGCTTTGTAGAATTTCAGGCCTGAGCTTGGCAGACCGCGCAGATGCAACGGCCCGCTCGGCCGATTCCTGCTTGACGCGTAACCCCTCTTTTTGTAGCGTTGCATAATTAACGTAGAGTTCGTAGGCCGACGCTGCAGGCGCTTAACGCCGGCAGCAGAATGTTTCGGTGCCGATGAGTTTTAGCGCACGCGACCGGGAACTCGGAATGGGCCGGACAATTACCCGGCGTGATTTCATGAATGGGGCTGCCATGATGGCGGCTGGCTCCATGTTCCCGGCTCCTGCCATGGGCGACGCCGCAGGACCGTCGGAGCCGCAAAACCGCCCTGGCTACGACCCGCCGGTATCGACGGGCATGCGCGGAAGCCATCCCGGTTCCTTTGAAACAGCGCACAGCCTGCGTGATGGCACCTTTTGGCAAAAAGCCGGAAAACCGGTCGACCTTCGCGAGACCTACGATCTAATCGTCGTGGGGGGTGGAATCAGCGGGCTGGCCGCCGCCCATTTCTTTCGCGAACGCTTCGGCAACTCCGCCCGCATTCTCATTCTTGAGAACCACGACGACGTCGGTGGCCACGCCAAGCGAAACGAATTCCATCTCGGCGGAAGACTCGCCCTCCTCAATGGCGGAACCCTTGAGATTGACAGCCCCACCCCCTACAGCCGCGATGCGGCCGCGCTGATCCAAAAGCTCGGCATCGATCCACCCGCTTTTGAGAAGAAGTACACCGATCAAAGCATCTATCAATCGCTCGGGCTCTCCGAGGGCATCTTCTTCGATAAGGAAACGTTTGGCGTCGATAAGCTTGTAGTCGGCGTGCCGTCACACCGGCGCAGTGCCGCAAAGAACAGCCACGCATCTACTTCATGGCAAGAGTTTCTCGCCCGAACTCCGCTCTCTCCCGCAGTGCAGCGCGATGTGGCGCGAATTCAGGAGGCGGGCGTCGACTACCTGCCAGGCTTAACCTCGGCTCAGAAAAAAGACCGTCTCTCCCGCATCAGCTACAAAGATTTTCTGCTCAGCCTGGCAAAGGTCGATCCCGGCGTCATTCCTTTCTATCAGCGGCGCACACACGGCGAATGGGGCGTGGGCATCGATGCCGAGCCCGCCCTCGACTGCTGGGCTCTGGGTTTGCCAGGCTTTCAAGGTCTCAATCTCGAACCCGGCGCGGCTCCGCGGATGAGCTATACCGCCGCAGGGTACGCCAACGGTGGATCGTACCGCTTTCACTTTCCCGACGGCAATGCGTCCATCGCCCGCTTGCTCCTGCGTAACCTGATCCCCCAGGCAGTCCCGGGCATCAATGCGGAAGATGTAGTCACCGCGCAGGTCGATTACCACCAGCTCGATCGCGACGGTTCTCCGGTCCGCGTCCGGCTCAACAGTACGGTGGTGCGTGCGCAGAATGTGGGCGACCCGTCTGCCCCGCAAGGGGTCGAAGTCGTGTATGCAAGCGGCGGCCAGGTCTTCGCCCTGCGCGCCGCACATTGCATTCTTGCCTGTTGGAATATGGTCATCCCTTACCTTTGCCCCGACCTGCCCGTCAAACAGAAGCAAGCGCTGCATTACCTCGTGAAGGTGCCTTTGATTTACACCAGCGTCGCGATTCGCAACTGGACGTCTTTTCAAAAGCTCGGCGTGCATAGCGTCAACGCCCCAGGGGCCTATTGGCTGGGAGCCAGCCTCAATTGGCCCATGAAGATGGGCGCCTACGCCACGGCCACCAGTCCCCAGCAGCCCATTCTGCTGCACCTGTCGCGAACGCCGTGCCATCCAGGGTTGCCGGTGCGGCAGCAGCAGATCGCCGGAAGGCAGGAGATTCAGCGGACCTCTTTCGAAACCTATGAGCGCACCCTGCGCGACCAACTGCAGCGTACGCTGCATGAAGGTGGTTTCGACCCTGCCCGCGATATCGAAGCCATCACGGTCAATCGCTGGCCGCACGGTTACGGTTACGAATACAACCCCCTCTTCGATCCAGAGTGGCCCGAGGGGGAGCAGCCGCACATCGTGGGCCGGCAGCAGTTCGGACGCATCGCCATCGCCAACACTGATTCCGGGGCCACCGCCTACACCGATGTTGCCATTGACCAGGCCCTGCGCGCGGTCAATGAGCTGCTCACGCACTGAATGCAAGCTCTGCAAAGGATGACCTCATGGAAAAAGATGACTCCATTCAGGCTCACGATAAAGATCTGGGCATGCGCTGCCCTATCTCACGCCGCGACTTTCTCAACGGCGTAGCGGTTGGCCTTGGCGGTGCGGTCGCCGGTTCTGTACTACCCGGCGTATCGTGGGCTGCCGAAGCCGCTACCCGGTTGCCGCAGGATGCTCCTGGCTACGATCCGCCCGCCCTCACCGGCATGCGCGGAAGCCATCCCGGCTCTTTTGAAGTCGCGCATTCCCTACGTGACGGCGCTTTCTTCACCCATGCCGGGCAAATCTCGCAGACCGGCGAAGCTTACGACCTGGTGGTTGTGGGTGGGGGCATCAGCGGGCTCGCAGCCGCTTATTTTTATCGCCAGCTCGCCGGCAATGGGGCGCGCATCCTCATCCTCGACAATCACGATGATTTCGGTGGCCACGCTAAACGCAATGAGTTTCGTCCCGGTGGCCGCCTGCTCCTCGCCAACGGCGGCACGCTCTCGATTGAGTCACCTTTCCCCTACAGCACGGTTGCGCATCAACTGCTTTCCGATCTGGGCATCGATCCGCCCGCGCTTGAAGCAAAGTGCGTCGATCGCTCTGTCTATCGCGGACTAAAGTCGGCGGTGTTTTTCGATAAAGAGACATTTGGAGTCGATCACCTCGCCGTGGGAAGGCCGGGCGGCCGCCGATCCGGTGGAGACTCCGCGGGGGTATGGACCGAATTCCTACTCAAGACACCTCTTTCGCCCGAGGCCCAGAGCGACATCGTAAAAATTCAGACCGCCGCCGTCGACTATATGCCGGGGCTCTCCCAAAGCGAGAAAAAAGACCGGCTCACGCGTATGAGCTACAAAGACTTCCTGCTGCAGGTGGTCAAGGTTCATCCCGCAACCATCCCCTACTATCAAACCGACACTCACGGCTTGTACGGAGTTGGCATAGACGCCGTGCCCGCGCTCGATTGCTGGGCCATCGGCTTTCCTGGTTTTCAGGGCATGAGCCTCGATCGAACGCCCACCGGCGGTCGCTTGAGCTTTACCGCATTAGGCGCGGTAACCCCGCAGAAAGGGGAGTACACCTTTCATTTTCCTGATGGCAACGCTTCCATCGCGCGCATGTTGGTGCGCTCCCTCATTCCTGCCGCGATCCCCGGTCACACCGCTGAAGACATTGTCACCGCCGCTACCGATTACAGCCAACTCGATAGCAGCAGCTCACCCATCAAAATTCGTGTCAGCAGCACCGTGGTGCGGGTTCGCCATCTCGGCGATCCCACCTCCGCAAAAGAAGTGGAGATCACCTATGCGACGCCCCAGGGAAAGCTCCCCGCGGTACGCGGCAAAGCCGTGGTCATGGCTTGCTGGAACATGGTCACGCCCTATCTCTGCCCAGAGTTACCTGAGCCGCAAAAAGAGGCATTGAAATACGGATCGAAGGTGCCGCTGGTCTATACCGTCGTCGCCCTTCGCAATTGGTCCTCATTCTCGAAACTGGGGGTCCAGCGAATTGCCACTCCCGGCATGTATCACAGCTCGATCGGCCTCGACAGTCCGGTCAGCATTGGTTCGTATGAATGCCCCAAAAAGCCTGAAGACCCTATCCTGGTGCGCATGCTGCGTACGCCCTGCCATCCCGGAGAGGACGCGCGTCAGCAGCAACGCGCCGGACGTTACGACCTCCTGAGTACGTCGTTTGAAACCTTCGAAAGAAACATTCGCGATCAGTTGCAGCGTGTCCTTGGCCCGGGCGGCTTCGATGCCGCGCGCGACATCGATGCCATCACCGTGAATCGCTGGCCGCACGGCTACGCCTACGAGTACAACCCTTTGTGGGATCCCGACTGGCCCGCCGGACAATCGCCCTGTGAGATCGGTCGCAAGCCATTTGGCCGCATCCACATCGCCAACTCAGATGCCGCGGCCGCAGCCTACACCGACCAGGCGATCGATCAGGGAAGCCGCGCCATCCAGGAAATTTTCGCGCACCAGGCGCAGGCGCATGCGGCTGCCCTGGAGCTGCGCACGCCCCTGGGTAACGACGCGCCACCGGTCACCAGCCGTTGCTGAGAATCTGCTTAACTCCCGCTTGCGCCGATCAAGATTTTTCTTGACATATAAGTCAGGTTTTCTTAGGTTGTTTTCTATACCACGGGTGTAAGTACCATTCTTGATTTTCAGAAAGGGCACCGGCCCCTCCCAGGCCAATCGCGTGGATTGAGCGCTTAAATCTCCAGCGATGCGATAAGCAAGCCCCTGTTTCTTCGCAGTATCTTGGCAAATGACAGCGTAGGCGCTGACACCCTCTTTCTACGAAAGGGCTGTCGGCAGTCTCTCCAATCGCAAGTCGCCCAATCATTCTCTACGTCACCGGTTTCCGCCGTTTTGTTCGATCAAAACATGGAGAGTGCTGAATGAATTCTGGAATCAAGTCCGTGACCGGCCGGGGCGCCCTGCTGTTCCTGTTCTTCCTGCTGATAAGTCTTAGCCCCCGCCTTCACGCGCAGACCTCGGCAGGCCGCATTATTGGAACCGTCACAGATACACAGGGAGCGGCTATTGCCGGGGCCGAGATCACGGTCGTCAATACCGGTACCGGTGTCGCGCAACAAGCCACCAGCAACGGACAAGGCTTTTATCAGGTGTTGGAGCTGCCGGTCGGCGCCTACACCGTCGCCGCGGAACACAGCGGATTCGCCAGACAGGTCACGCCCGCACAATCACTCGATATCAATCAGTCTCTGCGCATCGATTTGCATTTGCGGGTGGGTTCCGTCTCCGAAACCGTTATCGCCGACGCAACCGCTACGCAGGTGGAAACGGTGAACCCGACGATCGGGGGAACCGTGACCGGCGCACCCATTCAAAATCTGCCGCTGAACGGCCGCAACACCCTCGATCTCGCGCTCACGCTCCCCGGTGTCGTTCCCATCGCTGACGATATTGGCACCTATGGAACCAGCAACGGCGGGTCCAACGGATTCGGCGGCATCAGCATTGCCGGGGGCCGGGGCGACGCCGTCACCTATTTGCTCGATGGCGGTCTTAACAATCGCGTCACCAGCAACCAGGTTGTCTTCAATCCAAATCCCGAGGCGGTGGAGGAGTTTCGCCTGCTCGAGAACAATTACACCGTAGAGTATGGCCGCAACGGCGGTGGCACCATCTCCGAAGTCATCAAGTCAGGAACGAACTCTTTGCATGGCAGTGTGTATGACTACCTGCGCAATGACGCCTTCAATGCCAGCGATTATTTCGACAACCTGCAGGGCAACCCAAGGCCCGTGTTGAAGCGCAATCAGTTCGGCGGCGTAATCGGCGGCCCCATCGTCATTCCCGGTCTGGTTCACGGAAAAGACCGCTTCTTTTTCTTCTTTGGCTATCAGGGGCAACGGCAGACGCAAACTGTTAACCAGGGATTCGTGACCACCTACACGCCGGCGGAGTTGAACGGCGACTTCTCCCAATTCAACAACTCTGGCCCTGACCCCAATGTCGTCGCCTTTCTGCAGGCAAACCCCTTCTATCAGGCAGATCCCACCAAAGCCGCGCAAGCCATCATCGACCCGGCGACCATCGACCCGGTGGCCCAGAACTATATCAAGGCCAACCTGATTCCCACCTCTGCAACCGGACAGGTATTTCCTCGGGGCGGCCAGACTGACAACGTCAACCAATATCTCGGAAAATTCGATTTCTATGCCACCCAGACCGATCGCATCTCGGTCACCATCGGCGACAACTCGGAGCCTGTTCTCAATCCGTTCTTCGGAGCCAACGTCAACGGTTTCACCGCGAATTCCAAGACCTACGACAATTTCGTGAACATCGGCTACACCAAGACGATTTCCGCGACCAAGCTCAACGAATTTCATGCCACGGCACAGCGCTATTACGAAACCGTCGTACCGGCCAGCAAGCAGCCTAACCCCACAGACCTGGGAGTCAATATCCAATCAGACGATCCTTTCGGGCCGCCGAATCTGTACTTCAACAGCGGGCTCTCCATTGGCTACGACCCCAACGTCAGCCGCAAGGCCGATAACACCTATGCCTTCAGCGACACTTTCAACTGGAGCCGAGGCCGGCATACCTTCAAGATGGGCGGACGGTTTGCCATCATGCAGGAAAATTCCGTCTATTCTTACCAGACCAACGGTAGCTTCTACTTCTATGGGCCGGGCGGTGTTGGTTCAGGCAACGATCTGGCAGATTTCCTCTTCGGCGCAGCGGATGAGTATTACCAGTCGTCGAGAGCACCCAGCAATGAGCACCAAAAGCAATATGCCGTCTTCGGACAGGATGAATTTAAGGCCACACCGCGTTTGACGCTGACCTTGGGGCTGCGCTACGAATACACCTCGCCGGAAAAAGATTCCCGTGGCTTCAGCTTCACCATCGTTCCCGGTTTGCCGTCGCAGCGATATCCCAATGCTCCCCTGGGCCTGGTATTTCCCGGAGATAAGGGGGCGCCCTCGGGATGGTACTACCCTGACTACAAAAACATCGCACCTCGCTTCGGTTTTGCCTGGGATCCCTATGGCAACGGACGCACCAGCCTGCGCGGCGGTGTCGGCATGTTCTTCGATACGCTGAATGGATGGATGTCTGACTGGGCGACCGACGAACCTCCCTTTGCCGGCAGCGCAGATCTTTATTTCAATCCCAGCGGCAACGCTGCCAACACCCAGTTGGCAGACCCCTACGGAACCGCCGGCGCACCCGATCCTTTTCCTTCTCAGATCCCTCCGCCCTCAGATTTGAATTTCAGTGATCAAGGCCTCATACCGTTTGGCAACGGAAACAACAACTTTGTCGATCCCCACCTCAAGACACCGTACATCTATCAATACAATCTCGACCTGCAGCAGCAGGTGTCCAGCGGCATGATGATGGAGCTGGGTTACGTGGGCAGCTCATCGCACAAATTACTGACCTGGCTGGACGAGAATCCCTTCATCCTGGGAACCAATACCCGCATTCTGAACCAGGGCCTCGACTCGCCCAACTTTGGCTACATCACCACCTTCGCCGGGCTCAATGATGCCAACTACAACGGCATGATTGCCAGCCTCACCCAGAGAGAAATGAACCTAGCCCAGATGGGGAAGATGTTCTTCACCCTGGGATACACCTGGTCACACAATCTGGATAATGGCTCAGGGTTCAACTCCCGCAACACCCAGATAGCTTCCTATGATCACCATGCTCTCTACGGTAACTCCGACTTCGATATTCGCCAGCGGCTGACCATCAGCGGCGGGTGGGAATTGCCTTTCGCTCGCGCATGGGCAGATGGGCCCCATCGGCTCACTGAAGGCTGGAGCTTGTATCCAATCTTCTTCGCCCAGTCCGGTATTCCCTTAGATGCTCTCGCAGGTCTGCATCAAAGTCAGGATGTGCCGGGTCCCTCGGGCGCGGGAGACCGTGAGGTAGTGCGCGCCAACCAGGTAACCCCATCGATTCACACCTTCGATCCGCATAAGGTGCAGACGCTCAATGGGGTAACGGCTAATTACTACTTTGACCCTGCTGACTTTGATGTTCCCTCCTGTTTCAGCAGCTCCGCCCTGCCCGGTTCGGGTGACCCCGGAGCCTGTCCGTCGCCCACCTATGGCAGCTTCACCAGGAACTCGTTCTATGGGCCGCGCCGGGTTAACCTCGACCTGGCTATGGAAAAATCAACCAACTTGACCGAGAACCTCAAGCTTCTCTTCCGCGTGGAAGCCTTCAACATCGCCAATCACGCCGAGTTCCGGCCGCCGTCCTCTTCTTCCTTTGCCTCGGGAACCTTCGGGCAGATCTCGGGAACCTACGATCCAAGAATCCTCCAATTGGCTTTACGGCTGAAGTTCTAGCGGGCCGATTTTCCATGGAGAATCGGCTCTAAATACCGCAACAACCTTGTCATCTCGACCGGAGCGCAGCGCAGTGGAGAGATCTGCGGTTTGCTCTTACTCTCACACACTCTCTTTAGCCCCTGGGGCCCTTCTTCAATCTGTCTGATTCTTCATCGAACTTCAGAGACACTACGCTAGCGCGCAGCGAGACTATGGACGACCAAGATAAACGGCGGGGCGGTTGCCCCATCCATCGCAGAGATTTTCTCAATGGCGTCGCCCTGACCATCGGCGCCTCGCTCTTGCCCACCGAGCATTTGTTCGCGCAGGGCGCAGGCGCAGGCCCCGACTCCTCCGCGGAGGAATACTTTCTCGCCCGGGGAATTACGCAGCAGGATGCGCGCTACTATCCGCCCGCACTCGGCGGCATGCGCGGCAGCCATCCCGGTTCCTTTGAGGCTGCGCACGCTCTGCGCGACGGTGGATCGTCAACGCTCGCGGTCGATACCGGAGAGCACTATGATCTTATCGTTGTGGGCGGCGGCATCAGTGGCCTGGCCGCGGCCTACTTCTATCGCAGAACCGCGGGCGCAAAAGCCAGGATCCTGATCCTCGATAACCACGATGATTTTGGCGGCCACGCCAAGCGAAACGAATTCCAGGCAGAGAACCGGTTATTGCTCGGTTACGGCGGCACCCAATCCATCGAGGCCCCGGCGCGTTACAGCAAAGAGTCGATCGGCCTGCTCAAAGAACTGGGCATCGATGTGCAGCGCTTCTATCAATACTTCGATCAGAAGCTCTATGCATCCATGAAACTCGGGGGCGGCCTCTTTTTTGATCGTGAAACCTTTGCTGAAGAAAAATTGGTGCGCGGCTCCACGCAAGAGGATTACGCCAAATCGTTGGTTCCCGTCGAATCGGTTGCCCAGATGCCGATCGATCCCCAGGCACGCAAAGACCTGGTTCGTCTCCACATGGAAGCCATCGACTACCTGCCTGGTCTCACCCCAGAAGAGAGGCGCGACCGGCTGGCCACCACCAGCTACAAGGATTTCCTGCTGCAGAACGCCAGGGTCCACCCCGACGTCGTCAGGATATACCAGACCCTCCCCCACGACCTTTATTGTGTCGGCATCGACGCAGTATCGGCCATCGCCTGCTGGCAGATGGGCTATCCCGGCTTCAAGGGGATGACCATCGCCTCACGCCGCCACCCGCAAGCAGAAGGGGAAGGGGAAGGGGAAGAGGAGCCTTACATCTTCCACTTTCCCGATGGCAATGCGTCGATCGCACGTTTGCTGGTGCGGTCTCTGGTGCCAGGTTCCGCCCCGGGCAACACCATGGAAGACATTGTCACCGCCAGGATGGACTACACCAGCCTCGATCACCCCTCTTCACCCGTGCGCATCCGCTTGAACAGCACCGCGGTCCATGTGAGGAATCTGGGTCAGACGGTGGAGGTGACTTATTCCCTGAACGGTAAGCTGCACAAGGTCATTGGAAGCGCGACCGTGCTCGCCTGCTACAACTGCATCGTGCCCTATCTTTGTCCTGAAATGTCCGAGCCGCAGAAGGAGGCGTTGGCGTACGCCGTCAAGCAGCCGCTGGTCTACGTAAATGTCCAGATCCGCAACTGGAAAGCCTTTGCCAAACTGGGCGTCAGAGATATCTACGCTCCCGGCAGTTACTTCACCACCACTTCGCTGGATTTTCCCGTGTCGATGGGTAGCTATAAATTTCCATCTTCGCCCGACGAGCCGTGTGTGTTGCACCTCATGCGCACCCCATGCAAGCCCGGCCTCACCGCCAGACAGCAATTCAAGGCCGGACGTTATGAACTGTTCACCACTCCTTATGAGGTGTTTGAACGCAAGGTTCATGATCAACTGAGTCGCATGTTGGCGGGTGGCGGGTTTGACGCAGCGCGCGATATCCAGGCCATTACGGTAAACCGTTGGCCACACGGTTACGCCTATGAATACAATTCTCTCTTTGAACCCCAGAATCGCCCTGCTGACCAACGTCCATGTGTCCTCGGCAGAAAGCCATTTGGAAGAATCACCATTGCAAATTCCGATTCCGATGGCCACGCCTATACCAACATCGCCATCGACCAGGGGTATCGCGCTGTTCAGGAAGTGTTTGCTTTGACCCACTGAGCTTCTGCAGAAACCCAACCTAGTCCCGCCGCTCTGGCAAAGTCGATTTAAAAAGTCTCCCCAGCCGTAACTGCATCTGGAGTCAGAAAGGCTCAAGCAGATCCCGAAAATGAAAAAGATGTTTGACCGCCCTGTTCAGGAATTTGGAACCAATTTGTAGAATTCCACTTGGCCGTTCGTCCACCTCACCGCCGGGCTGCTCATGCCCCCTGCTAAAAAAGCCCTTCCCGGCTCACCAGGCAATCTCGCGCTGCAATGCAACCATCCGTCTCGTGCCGGCGCGCGCCAGGTTTCGCACTATTTCGCTTGTAGGCCCAACAAAAGTAGGTATTTTCTTACAAACAGCAGAATTGCAGCAATTTTGGGGAGGCGTATCACCATGGGCTTTCGTCTTTATCGATGCTTTTACCTGTGTTTGGTGGTGCTGCTCGGCACCCTGCAGCTGCGAGCCGACGTGACCGGGTCTATTCTCGGGTACGTCCGTGACGCCTCCGGCGCTGTGCTTCCAAACGCGACCTTAACCATCATCCAGACTTCCACCGGCTATTCCCGCACAGCCACCACGGATGGTTCGGGTGCATACAGCATTCTTGCTTTGCCCCCCGGCACTTACCGCCTCACCGCATCCATGGCCGGTTTTGATAATGGGGTGATTGAAAATATCAACCTCAACGTCAATGATGCCCTGAAATTCGATTTCGCTCTCAAAGTCGGCAACGTCAGCCAGACGGTCTCGGTCGACGCGAGTTCCGTGCAGGTCGATACAGCGACTACCTCGATGGGCACCACCATAACGTCTGCTCAGATTTTGTCTATGCCGCTCAACGGCCGCTCCTACCTTGATCTGCTGGGGCTTCAGCCGGGCGTCGCGCCGGCAAATACCAACGGCAACTACAACGATCGCTCGCCCGCGTCGGGTCTTTATGGCTCGTCGGGAAATGTCTCCACCGACGGTCAACCTGAATGGGCCAACGCCTTCCTGGTAAACGGGGCAGAGGTCAACGAAACCAAGAACATGGGCGCCGGTATGATCCCCGACGCTGACTCCGTGGCCGAGTTTCGATTGATCACCAACAGCTTCAGCGCGGAGTTTGGCAAGTTCACCGGTTCCGTGATGAACACCGTGACTAAGTCTGGAACCAACAGCTTCCATGGAACCCTGTTTGAGTTCTACCGCAATCAGAAAATGGATGCGATCAACTACTTCGACACCACCAAGGCGGAACTGAAGCGTCACCAGTTCGGCGGGGTGGTCGGCGGCCCCATCTTGAAGGACAAGCTCTTCACCTTCACTGACTATCAGCAAACCCGTCAGGTCGCCGGCGTCAGCACGGGCGTCGTGCAGGTCCTCAGTGCAGACGAGCGCAACGGTATCTTCTCCGATGCCATCCTGAACAGTCCTGTGCAGGGAGACGCCTGGGCCGCAACCCTGCAAAGCCGCGGAGGCGGCGTGATCAACGGTTCAGGTGGCGTTTGCCAGCCTCCGGCATGCACCCCAACCCTGTACAACCAACTCGGTACGCCGACAGTTACCACCGATCCCACCGGCGCCCAGGTCCCCGCCCACAACATTTCCGCCTATATTGACCCGGTCACCAAGTTGACCTTGCCCGTCATTCCCGCCGCCAACCAGGGCGCCTTCAACTATGACGATTCGAGCCACGTCGGATCCATCATCGACACCAATATGGCCGAGCGCATTGACTTCGTGAATCACAAGACCGGTGACTGGTCGTTCTACTATCACTACGACGATGCGACCGCGATCAAGCCCGTCTATAGCGACAACGGCGTGGAGACACTGCCCGGGTATCCAATCACGCAGCCCTCGCGCAACCAGCTATTCGTCGCCAGCAACACCAAGACCATTGGGGCCACAACCGTCAACGTGGCGCGTATTCAGTTTTTCCGCAGTGCGGTTCACACCGCCCAGCCGGCGTCGAGTTCTACCATTACCTCGTACGACAAATATGGTTTCAATACCAATGCCGCGACCGGCGGCTTGGTCAACAGCGGACCTCCAGGATATCCGTCTTCCTTGCCTACCCTGTTCTTTAACAGCTTCGCGGTCGGCACCAATTGGTTGAACCTTTTTCAGCCTGAAACCAACTATGGTGTTGGCGACACAGTCAGCAAAACCATCGGCAACCACTCGCTCAGCTTCGGTGGCGACTTCCGCTACTACCAACTCAATGCTCGCAATACCTGCGGGCCAAACGGCTATTTTAATTTCAACGGCATCGAGACCGGTGCGGACGTTTCCGACTACTTCATCGGTGCGCCGGGTTCTTTCGTCCAATGCTCCATCCAGTTGCTCGACAACCGCAGCCGCTATGGTGCGCTGTTCGCCCAGGATTCCTGGAAGGCGAGCCCCAGTCTGGTCTTTAACTACGGCCTCCGTTGGGACGTTGCGCGGCCGTGGAGTGATGTCTACGGGCGCCTGACCACACCGGTTCCAGGAGAGCAGTCGGTCAAGTTCCCAAATTCTCCGCTCGGCAACATCGTCCCGGGTGATCCGGGAGTGCCGAGCACCATTTCCCCTACCCGTTGGAATAATCTCGCTCCCCGGCTCGGTATCGCCTATGCCCCGTCCGGGGGGATTTGGGGCGAGGCCGGCAAAACCAGCATCCGCGCGGCCTGGGGAATCTACTATCTCGGAGTCGCAGACAACGGCAACTTTGGCATTCTCGGAGATGCGCCATGGGGCCTCTACTGGGCGTCGCCACAACCGACCACGTTCGCAAGTCCCTACATCACCCGGGCAAACGGAGTCTCGCAAGGGCAGAAATTTCCCTTTACCTTCCCCTCAGGGCCCGGACCGTTTCCCAACTTCCAATTCGGAAACCTGATGCCCCTTTATGTGCCTGGATACTTCAACCACAACAAGACGACAGCGAGCCAACACTATAACCTGTCCATCCAGCGCCAACTCGATAAGTCAACTGTGTTGACCGTCGCGTATGTGGCCACCCAGGGCCGCCATCTTGAGCACGGCGAAGACTTGATCTATGGCAGTGCGTCGCTCTGCCAGTCGCTTGCCGGTTGTGGACCGGGCGGCGAAGGCGGCGTCTACCAGACAAATGGCGAAAACACCTACGGCACCCTTATTGGCGCAATCAGCAACCAAGCCATCAGTCCGAACTACACCAATGCCAGCGGCGGACCAGTGGTGGCCTTCGCCCAGGCAACATACCTGCAGAATTCGGGTAACTCGAACTACAATTCCCTGCAGGTCTCAGCGGAACGTCGTGCTCGCGACATCACTTACCTGCTCTCCTATACTTACGCCAAGTCGCTCGATAACATCGCAGCCAAGTGGGATCCACGCGATCCCAACCGCGCCTATGGCCTTTCTTCCTGGGATATGCGCCATAACTTCGTGGCCAGCTACAGCTGGAATCTGCCCTTTGCTCGCTTCCTGGGCCCTCATCGGTATTCCGAGGGATGGCACGTCACGGGCATCACCCGCTTTAACACTGGCTTCCCGATAAACCTGCAGAGCGGTGGCGATTTTGCTCTGACCAACATTGGGTTGGACTACCCCAACCAGGTGTCTGCCATCAAGAAGCTCAATCCGCATGCCGCGGCACATAACTACTTCGATCCAACAGCCTTTGCCAGCGGCCTCAGTTGCGGCTACGAGGTTTGCGGCGTAACCGGCACCGCGAAGCAATTCCTGTTCACCGGGCCGGGCCAGATCAACACCGATGCCGGCGTAGGCAAAGACACCAAGCTAACCGAAAGAATGCAACTCAACTTCCGCGTCGAATTTTTCAACGTCTTTAACCATGCCAACTTCAACACGGTCGCCGGCAACGCCAATAGCGGCCAGTTCGGTCAAGCCACCAACACCGCTCCAGGTCGAGTTGGCCAGATCAGCGGCAAGTTCATCTTCTAATTCAACCCTCAAAGAGAAAACCTACAAAGGGATGCGAGCAATCGCATCCCCTTTTGTTTAAGCTTACATATATGTCGAAGAGGGCAGCAACTTGGCGATTGTAATCACCCGCAATGACCCGCGATTCAACAACCTCAAGCGGGCCAGGAACGGACGTTGGCCGGCCAGTCCCGCCGATGGGATTGGTAGTGTCGCGCTGTGCCTCAACGCAGTGGACACTGCGGAGGCGCTGCAGCGCGCGGTCGACGCCGGGCAGCGGCCGACGATTCGTTCCGGTGGTCATTGCTACGAAGACTTCTATGCCAACAATCCCAACGGCACGCTGTTCGATATGTCCATGATGAACCAGGTAGGCGATGGATCCCAGGGTGCGCGCTATCGCGTGAGTGCGGGCGCGACGCTGGGCCAGGCGTACCAGGAGCTCTACAAGCTTTACAACGTAACCCTGCCTGGCGGTACGTGCGGCTCTGTAGGCGCCGGCGGCCATATCACTGGAGGGGGTTACGGCTTAGTCTCCCGCTTATATGGAACCACCGCTGACTGGGTGACCGGGGTCGAGATACTGACTGTGGACGCAAAGGGAAAAGTGGTGCTTCGTAGATGCACAGCAAAGCAGGATGCCGATTTACTGCGCGCCTGCCGCGGGGCCGGCGGTGGGAATTTTGGCGTGATCGTTGACTACCTCTTCGATCAGCTGCCTCCTGCGCCGCGGGAGGTGATGGTTTCGAATATGATTTTTCCCTGGGCGGAGATGACGGAAGAGAAGTTTGCCCGGATCCTCGACGTTTTCGGCCGTTATTTTGCCACCCGCGGCAAGGATCCCGAAACCTGGGGATTATTCTCCATCATCGAGGCCAATCACCAGGCCAGAGGCTATGTGCGCATTGAAGTCCAGTTCTGCAATCCCGACGGCACATGCAAAGACACCAAAGTGCTGGATGAATTTCTAGCTCTTTTTGACGCCTGCAAGCCGTCCGCGGTGTCGCCGGCAACTCCGGTCAACAACCCGCCCGCCCAAAGCTTTGGGCCACATCGGATGACGCGCGATCTATGGGCCGACACGGCTGCTGCCGGCGGCGCCCGCCGCGGATCCACGCGAGCCAAGTACAAGTCAACTTATATGCAGAAAAACTATACCTCACGCGAGATCGAAATATTTTACAAGCACCTGACACGCGTCATGCCAGGGATCGACCTTACGCATTCGGTGGTCGAGATTGACTCGTATGGGGGTGCGATGAATCGCAAACAGATGCTCGATGAGACCGTTGCTTTCCAGCGTTCGAGCGTCATGAAGCTGCAATTCCAGACCTACTGGGCAAATGCCGCTGAAGACCAGGGACATCTTACCTGGATACGAGAGTTTTACCAGGAACTGTACTCGAGTCCCGAAGTCGATGCATCCCACCAGGGAGTGCCTTTCCCCGGCGACAATTACCAGGGATGCTATATCAACTATCCCGACGCCGATATGCTCGACTACCCTTACTGGCCTCAGCTTTACTACGGATCGAACTACGATTTCCTGCAGCAGGTAAAGAAGAAGTACGATCCCAACAATGTGTTCCATCATGCGATGTCGATTCGCGCATAGATAAGTCCTCGACCTTTGCTGCATGGTGAACAAGCGGTAACAAAGGTTCCACTTCTGCTTGAGGCGTTTCGCACAACTTCGCTTGTTCATCACGGCGTGAAGCGCTTAAATGTTACGGGCCGTTGTCGATCGTTAGTTGCGGGTAAGGAGAATCTATGACAGGCAAAATAGTGGCGGCGGCTCTGTTTGCAGCCGCGCTTGGCTCGTCGGCGAACGCGCAGGTACTACAAGTGGGGAGCAACGCCTACGTCGATATGTATTTCGCCGACTGGCACGCCTCCAGCCCGCAAACGACTGGGCCCGTAACGGAGTACACCGTCTTCACCAGGGGTGACCCCATTAAGCCCACGGCCAAAGGCTCCATCCTTCGCTACGTCGATTCGTATGTCTACGCCACCCTGGCTCCCGGCGCATCCTCGCCGTCCACCACCCTCTCGGGCAAGCAGCGGGTGTATTACTTCGTCACCGGGACGGGCAGTATCTCAGCAGCCGGCGATGCTGCCCCCGTCGCGGCAAACGTTGCCGTCCTGGTGCCGGCCAACTTGCCGTTCATCCTTAAGAACACGGGAACCGTTCCCCTCGGCGCCTATGTCATCACGGAGCCAATGCCCAGCGGCTTTCAGCCGCAAAGCAAGCTGGTGGTCAAAGACGAGAAAGCGACACCCATCAGCTCCGCTGACCAGGAGTGGTCACGTTTAGTGAGGCCGCTCTTCACTTCGAGTGATGGACTGGCCACTATCTCCAGCGTGGAAACGGTCACTCTCGACAACCTCACCATCACCCGCCCATTTACCGGAACAATGGCCAACACGGAGCATCTGTGGATGGAAGTTTCGGGTACTAGCATCGCTTTTATCGGCCCGTACCTTCGCCGTCAGACGCCTGGAATAGCCTACGAGCATCCACCGGATAACCTGGCTCCCACGGCAAACGTTAACTATTCTGAAAATGGCCAGGTGAAGTTGCTGCTCGTATCTACCAACGGCCAGTGAAACCGGGCACCACACTAGTGCGGCGTCGTAGACACCTTGGTACTGGTGCTGAACCACAGGAACTTGATTGGCTTGTCACCAGGCTCGCCGAAGTTGATGTTAGAGTGCGTCGTGAGGTTATCCGGCCGGAGCATATAGGCTTCCCCCGCATGTTGCATGCGTAATTGAGAGCCGACGAACGCGACGCTCTTACCTTCAACCTCGCACCAGATCTCCTCATGACCAGGAAAGTGCGGGTGCGGCTCGCCGAGCTGCAGGGGAAGAATCTCCACCGTAATGACGGCGCCAATCGTGGCCAGGCCGTTGCCTCGGTTGAAGAAACCGTGAGTAATGTGAGCCCAGTGGCCACCCGCGCCCGGATTGGTAAAGGGAGAGGTATCGGCCGGCGCGCTATGCGGGAGCTTGGCTTCGTCTTTGACCACTACGGTTGAGAGAGGCTTAAATCCGGGGTAGGTTGGATCGCCCACCATGTACGCCGCCAGCTGGCTTTCTCCGGTATTGTGAAACGTGAATTCCAGTCCCTCGGGAATAAGGAGCGCACTTCCTTTGTGAATCGGCTGCGTCTTGCCGCCGGCGGAGACTTCGCCCTCGCCCTGATCGACATAGAAAAATATCTGTATCCCCTTCAGGGTTGAGGGAACAGTCCGCGCTCCCGGTTCGATTTTGCCATAGGAAAGAAATTTCGCATGCTCGAGCACGGCGCCTGGAAAACTCGGGCTCAGGTTATCGCCCGGGGTGAGAATGTCACGCACGACTAACGAACCGAACATCACGTTCGGCTCCGAATTACGCCAGTCCCCAAAGTACATGTTGAGGCGCGTGTCTTCCAGGGGCCGGCTGGGCAAATAAACCACGTCCCTGGGTCCCTCGAAGCTGTTGCCCCCAACGTGCGGAGCCTTGCCGGGGGTATACGGAGGCGGCGTCGTAGGAGCCTGGGCAACCAGGGCATGAGTGGCGCCGGCCAGGAGCAACGCTGCAGCAGTTGCACAAACACCCGAAGGTACTTTCATCTTCCTCATGCTCGTTCCTCCAAACCTTTCGCGTCGATAGACCTAAGTCAGTGCGCTGTAATACCCGGCAGGTGCAGATACTCGGGGTGCACGGTGAGATGCTCATTTTTCTCGTTCTCAAGTATCTCGGCGAACATTGCGTCCGTGTCGCTCTGGGGTGGGCGCACCGCGTTACGGTCTCTCACTCCCCGGTCATCGCGCGCCTGGTGAGCGAACGTGATGATTTTTGCCCAGCCGGCCGGAGAAGCAAAGGTGTAAGGGCCAGGCGAATCGCCCGCCATCTTCTTGTACGGCCAGATCATCCAGCCGATATTGTTTTTCTCAGCCAGGTTGACATGGGCCGTCAGCCACTCCGGCGTTCTCTCGGCGTAAATCTCCGAGGCGAATACCGGCACCTGGTATTTGCTACGAAAGTCCAGGTACGGCTGCAGATACTCAGGCCCCGGCGTAGCACCGTAGCTGTGGAAGCTGTAGACGGTGTTGCTGTCAAACGGCTTGCCAAACGCGGTGAACCGGCCGAGAGGTGGTTGCAGAATGAGGATGTGGTGGGTGTCGACTTTGCGGATGGCCGCGGTCAAACGGCGGTACTCCGGCTCAATGAGACCTTCCATGTCCAGATATCCCGACCAAAGCAGCGGCTCATTGAGAAGATCGTAGCCCAGAACAGTGGGATCATCTTTGTAATGGTTGGCGATTCGTTGCCAGGCATCGTCTACATACTTTTGCATGCCCGCATCTTTCAGCAGCCACGGATACCCGGGGCCGTCATCGCTTGCCTCGCCTGTAAATCCGCCAACGCCAGACTCAAGCATGAGGATGACGTAAATATGCTCTTGCCGGCACCATCGATTCAGCTGATCGATCAGTCGAAAGCCCTCATCATCGTCCGTCTTGAAATACTTGGCATGCAAAGGAATGCGAATGGTGTTGAACCCATCGTCCTTGATCCGGCGAACATCCGCCTCCGACATAAAATTCTGGCGCCAGTGGTGGAGGAACTCTTCGGCATGCGTTGGCCCCAAAAGATCCGTGAAGACCATCTCAACTTCTGTCTGTGCCTGGCTGATTCCAC
Source organism: uncultured Acidobacteriaceae bacterium (assembly GCA_963834445.1). GTDB lineage: Bacteria > Acidobacteriota > Terriglobia > Terriglobales > Acidobacteriaceae > PALSA-350. The sequence continues at coordinate 537,270 of CAWIBU010000003.1, read as the reverse complement.
CAAAGCGCCAAAAATAGCCTTCCAGCACAAACCAGTTGCCGATACTGATCCCGCGGATCTGGAGCGGCTTACCAGAGCCGTCCACGATCTCAGTTCCTCGCGTGTGTACAAACTGAGAATGGGCCGCTGGAGCGGCCGTCAGGAATAGTATGGAACACAGGATCGTGAGTCGTCGACGCAACACCAGGTCTCCTTCCTGACTCACCGCGAATAGTAATCATAGTAAAAGAACTAAGCACAATTATGTTGATAATTGACTTATCGAAAATCCGAGGTGCCTTATCCCATGACCGATGAGCCAAAGAAGCAGTCCCACGATTCCGCGCTGGGCATGGATCGCGATATTTCTCGCCGTGATTTCATGAATGCGACCCTGCTCGCCTCGGGCAGTGCCTTGCTGAGCGGGCTAACGCCGCACCAGCTGCTTGCCCAGATGGGCAAAGACAACTGGACGGGTTACGGTGGCGTGGGCGATTACGCCGAATCGCACGGCAACACCTTTGAAGTCATGACCGCGGGTCATCAGATCCGTGATCATGTTTTCGCCGATCCTCCGCATCAGACTGAAGACACAGGCGAAGTGTTCGATCTGGTGATTGTAGGCGGTGGTCTCAGCGGGCTGGCAGCCGCTCTTCATTGTCAACACAAGGCGCCACAAGCCAAATGCCTGGTGCTTGAAAACCATCCCATTTTCGGTGGTGAAGCAAAGCGCAACGAATTCATCGTCGATGGTCAGCGGCTGACTGCGCCGCAGGGCTCCGACCATTTTGATACACCAAGGCCTGGCAGTGCGATGGACGACTTCTACACTTCCATCGGTGTGGATGCCACTAAGTTCGAATATCAAGCCTGGCAAAGCCATTCGCCAGCAATCCCCATCGGGCGAAGCTTCGAGCACATTCGCCCACCCTACGGCATTTATTTTGGAGCTGACTTCGGCCCAGGCGCCGGTATGTGGCTGATCGATCCGTGGGGCAAGAAACTGGCCGGCGCGCCGATGCCGCAGTCGATGCGGAATGAGATTCTCAAATATCGGAAGTTAGGCGCTGGGGCCACTCAGGAGCATCCTCACGAACTGGACGCGATCACCATGGAAGACTACATGGTCCAGAAGTTCGGCCTTTCCCGGGAGACGATTCGCAAGTTTCTGGTACCGGGCCCGGGCGACGGCTTCGGCATTGGTGCGGATGCGCTCTCTGCCTACGCCTTCGGTTTCGGCGGCGACCCCATGAACTACGGCGATGAGGCAGACCTGCAGTCATTTCCCGGAGGCAATGGCGGATTCGCTCGCCACATGGTGAAGACTCTTATTCCCGCGGCGATCTCGGGGCCGCGCACCCTTGAGGGTGTCTGTCGCGGCCGGGTAAACTTCGACTCTCTCGACAAATTGGGCGAGCAAACGCGCATTCGCCTCGGCTCTACTGTGGTGCGTGTTGAGCACGAAGGTCTGCCCGAGCATAGCGACTTTGTCCGCATTACCTATACTCGCGACGGTAAGGTTTATCGTCTCAAGGCGCGGACGGTGGTCATGGCCGGCGGCAGCTGGACGACGAAGCACATCGTGATTGACTTACCTTCAGAGCAGCGCGAAGCCTATGCACAATTCTTCCGCTCGCCCTGCATGTTGGTAAACGTCGCGCTGCGAAACTGGCGCTTTCTTTACAAGCTCGGTGTTTCCGGCGCCTTCTTCTACAACGGCTTTGGTATTTACGGGTCAGTGCGGAAGACCCCAACGTTTGGCACGGATACTAAAACGATCGGACCAGATTCGCCGGTTGTGATGACGATCAAGGTCCTCTTCTGCCGTCCGGGACTTCCCCTTGCGGAACAACAATCGGCGGGCCGTGCACAACTGCTCTCGACTTCCTTTCGCGACTACGAGCGGCGGGTACGTGAGCAACTGACAGAAATGTTCGCCGCGTCGGGTTTCGACGCGAAGCGCGATGTGGCCGGCATCGTACTCAATCGCTGGGGTCACGCCTACTGTAGTCCTCAGCCGGGCTTCTTCTTCGGCAAGGATGGAAAGCCGGCACCGCGTGAGATCCTGCGCCGCGCTCCCTTTGGACGCATTGCTTTCGCAAATACTGATCTCTCGGGCGATCCCGGCCACGTTACCGCAATCGCCGAAGGCCAGCGCGCCGCAAACCAACTGCTGGTCCGCATCTAGTGTAGTGGCAGGGGGAAGACACAGAGATAACTCGGTTGGGGAGGTGATCCCGGCCTACGGCTTCTCTGCGAAAACGGCGTCAAGAGGAGCGCCCGTTACGGAACCACGCACTCGGACGAAACCGGCTGACTCCAGCAACGCCTGGAATTCAGCCAGCGTCCGCTCTCTCCCCTCCGTGCACACCAGCATGTTCAGTGATTGCAGCTGAGCAGCGATGGGGCCAGTCTTATCTGCGTTCACCAGTTTCTCTGCCAGCAAGATACCGCCCCCTGACGGTAAGTGGCTGTGAATCGCTTGCAAGAGTGCACTGACCTTGTTATCCGGCCAGTCGTGCAGGATCCTTCCCAAACCAAACAAATCCGCCTCGGGAAGTTCTGCCGAACAAAAGAAATCACCCTTTCGAAGCTCGATGCGCGCAGCCACGGGCGACATCGAAACCTGGTGCCGCACCGCATCGATCACCCGCGGAAGGTCAAAGATGATTGCCTGCAAGGCGGGGTATCGTTCACACGCAGCGATCGCCAAATGGCCTGTGGCTCCGCCAAGATCGACGAAAGTCTGAAAGCGCGATATATCAAAAGCAGACACCACCAGCGGCGAGCTCAGTGCCCCTAGACCGTGCATACCCTGCAGAAAACTTTTCGTGGCCTCCTCGGTGCGGAAGAAATGATCGAAAATGCCGCCCTCCTGATGGAAGGCTTGTTCCCACTGCGGGCCGCCCTGGCGAATAGCATTCTCCAGGTGACTCCAAAGTTGAAAAAGAACCTTGTCGGAGTAAAGAATGTAGCCTGCGAGAGTGGTTGGTGTGTCGCGGCAAAGGTACGTACTTGCAACGGGCGCGTTCTTATAGATGCGCTCCTGCCTGGTGAGAAGTCCCAGGCCCACGCAGGCATCCAGAAGTCGCTCCATCGGCTCACTTTGCGCCTGAAACTCCGCAGCAAGTCTCGTCGCGGGTCCTGGGTCACGCTGCAGCGAATCGAACACCCCGAGAGAGACGGCAACGAACATGACTTTGGAGGAACGAAATGCGTCGATAAGCGAAAGCACCGGAGTGGGATCGGGCAGTGTGTTGTTGGTCATGACGCGACCACCCCATGAGTAGGATCAATGCCAAAGCAAAAGAAGATAGCCACAATACAAAGAATCGAGGAGACGACGAACGGTACATTCCAGCCATAAGACCCGAGCAGATAGCCAAGGAGAACTGGTGAAATTGCGCCGCCCAGATTGCCAAAGGTATTCATAATCGAAGCAATCGACCCTGCGAAGTCGCCGCCAATATCGAGCGGAATCGCCCACGACACGCCGACCGTCAACTCCAGACCGAACACCGAGACGCAGGAAAAGAGAACAGACGCGACCGTGTGGCGGGTAAAGGTAGCAGGCAGGATCGACGCCGCTGCAATTGAAAATCCAATCGCCGCTATCACCCGCCGCGCCGCTCGTATATTCCCGGTGCGGGCTGCCCACAAGTCTGAGAGCCAGCCTCCCAAAAGATTACCTGCTGCGCCGGCAATAAACGGCAGGCTGGCATAAAAGCCCATTTGCTTAAGATTCACTCCGCGCGCATCGTAAAGATATTTCGGAAACCAGTCCAGATAGATATCGATGCTATAGCCGTAGCAAAAGTACATCATGGCCAGCATCCAAACGGTGCGGCTTCTCAGGATGGTCCGCCAGGGTACGGTACGTAATGTCCCAGAAGTTGAACTCTGAGGTTGACGAATCACTGCCAGTTCAGCAGCGTTCACGCGGCGATGAGTGTCTGGCCGATCGCGATAATACCAATACCACGTAGAGGCCCAGGCGAGCCCTAGTAATCCAAAAAGAAAAAATGGCATACGCCAGCCAAAATGGATCATGATGATGACAACCAGCGGCGGCGTAAGTGCGGCGCCCAATCGAGATGCGGCGTGGGGCAGGCCCTGAGAGAACCCGCGCTCGTCCGGCGGCATCCAGCGGGAGAGGGAACGCGTGGCAATGGGAAAAGCTCCGGCTTCGCCCACGCCAAAGAGAAATCGGCAAAGACCGAGCGACGTAGCGTTCCAACAAAGCGCGGTCAACGAAGTGAAGAGCGACCACCAGCAAACAATCCAGGCCAGGGCTCGCCGGGGCCCAACTTTATCGCCAAACCATCCGCCCGGTATTTGGAAGAGGCAGTATCCCAAACGAAACGAGCTGAAAATCCAACCTACTGCAATCGCAGAGAGCCCAAGATTGCGCTGCATAACCGGCATGGCCGAGGAGATGTTCACGCGGTCCATGTAGGTGATCACGTAAGCCGCTACGATCAGGGCAAGAACAACATGGCGCGCGTGCGTCGGTCTTACCGGGCTAGCCGCGAGCTTTTGACGATCATTCATCATTGGGTGAAAGGAAATGAAAAATCCGTGGAGCGAACGGTAGCAGGTGCGGTCGTCATCTGGGCGTTGTCATCTGGTCCAGGGGCCCGTAGTTTTTCGTGAGATACGCGATCACCGTATCGATCTCATCGTCGGTAAGCTCCGCCCCGCGCGAAACCATCTGGTTCACCACTTGTTCCCACTCACTGCGAGAAGCGTGTTTTGTGGTGACTACCGTGAGCGCATGGCATACCGAACATTGCTTTTGCACGATCGCTTTGCCGGCGCCATCCGGTATAGCAGCAGAGTTCGCAGGCGGCGTTGCGCTTGCCTGCGTGTTTGCGCCGCCGGTGGCAGCCTCTGTCGGGGTGACTGTATCTTGCTTCGGTCTGGTGCTGGATACTGCACCCGGCAACGCAAAAGCGAATACCGAATCGCCCGCGCTGGTGTCGAAAAAGCTCCCGCCCGTCGCCACCAAAACCACATACTGGTTTCCATTCCTGCCTTGATAGGTCATCGGTGTCGTGTAGGAGCCCGACTCCAACGTGGTCTGCCATAGCAGCTTACCCGTCTTAGCATCGAACGCGTGGAAGAGATGATCGTTGGTCGCAGCAATAAAGACCAGCCCTCCCGCAGTGGCAATAGGGCCGCCAAAGTTTAAAGCCCCGGTGCCATGGATCCCTTTCGCATCGAGCTCAGGGATAGTTCCAAAAGGAATTTTCCATGCCACGTCTCCGGTATTGGCATTGATCGCCCAAAGCTGTCCCCAGGGTGGCTGCTGGCACGGCCAGAATTTTTCATTGTTCCAAAAACGCGCATAGTCGCCCCACGGACTATGCCGTTCGTAGGGAGGCTCTTTCCCCTCGGGATTCTTCACCAGCTTTCCGACATCCGCCAGATTGTTGGTGTTGACGAACAGATATCCGAGCGTCGGATCGTAGGACATTCCAGGCCAGTTAGCCGCTCCGATGGTACCCGGGAATTGAATCGTCAACTTCAAGCCAAAAGGAGCATAGGGCCCTCGGTTCTCCATGCCCCCTTCTGTGGCCAGCAAGGCTTCGCAGTACTGCTTCTGCTCTGGGGTAACAGTAGCAATCTCATCGGGGCGGAAACTCATGCGCCCCAGGGGCTCAGGCTTGCGCGGGAAGGGCTGTGTGGGCGACGCCTCTTCCTCGGGCAACAGGCTCGCGGGGACTGGCCTTTCCTCGACGCCGAATACGGGCTTGCCATCGCGCCGATCGAGAATGAAAAGGAGTCCGTTCTTCCCCAGAACGGCAACCGCAGGAATCTTCGCATCTCCCTTGCGAATGTCCATCAGAACAGGAGCCGATTCCAGGTCATAGTCAAACAGGTCGTGGTGAACTGTTTGGAAATACCACACCAGCTTTCCGGTGTCAGCATGGAGGGCAACGATTGCATTACCGAAGAGATTTTTCCCCTTCCTGTCGGGGCCGTAAAAATCGTAAGCCGGGGAACCAAAGGGAAGGAACACCAACCCCTGCTTGCGGTCAACGCTCATCAAGCCCCAGACGTTGGTCCCCGAACGATTCTTCCAACTGTCGCCGGGCCAGGTATCGTGGCCCAATTCGCCGGGCTGCGGTACCGAGTGGAACCGCCACACCTGCTTGCCGGTATGCAGGTCCCACGCCCGAATGTCGCCGGAAGCCCCCTTCGCAGGTGATTCCTGAACCGCAGCGCCGGTAATCACCAGGTTTTTGTAGATGGCCGGCGGTGAGTTCATGTCATATTGAGCCTTGGGGAAACCATTGTCCGCGCCGGCTTTCAGATCCACATATCCATCTGTGCCAAAGCTGGGCGTCGGTTTTCCCGTCTTTGCATTCAGAGAGACAAGCCGTCCGTCCGTGGTGCCGCACAAAATCGATGCCGGCGTGATTTGATCGCCGGGCCAATACGAAACACCACGCGGCGCAGGCCGCCCTTTTTCGAATTTATAGGCCCATATCTCTTCACCAGTTTCCGGGTTGAGCGCGACGATGGAGCTGTATGGAGTTGGCAGATACAAAACATTGTCCACCATGATTGGCGTTGCTTCCGACAACCTTCTGCCGCCGCCCCTGCTGGGCGGCCCCATCTTTTGCGGGCGAGGGCCCTCCGTCTGCAGATGGTAGGTCCACGCGAGCGTCAAATTCTGCACGTTGCTGGTGTTCACCTGTGTCAGCGGCGAGTATCGGGTGCTCGCCTCATCGTGACCGTACATCGGCCAATCTGACTGGCTCCAGACCGGTGGTGTGGTAAGCAGGATTACGGCGAGCACTGCGGAAAGATTTCCAGGTTTCAAAATCTGATTTCCCTCATACGTAGCGGGATCATATTATGCCGGTAGGCACAGAGGCGACCTCTTTTGTTGCCCATGGAAGAAGGCCCGTTCAATGTTCACCCTCCGCAGGCAACTCGGCTCACCCATCGAAGTTCATCGCGATGCTACGTGCCCGTGCTCATCGCGCTGTGTTGCGTCAGTCCGGCTCAAAGCCACGATGTCGAAATCAGCAACGGCATCATCCAGGCAACTATTCATCCTCCTGATCCAATCAGCGGCTTCTATCAGGGAACGCGCTTTGACTGGTCCGGCGTTATCGGGAGCCTCAAGTTTGCCGGTCACAATTACTACGGTCCCTGGTTCACAAAAACCGATCCCGGCGTGATCGACTACGTCTACCAGGGCACGGATATAGTCGCCGGACCCTGCAGCGCCGTGACCGGCCCCGCAGAGGAGTTCTCTACCAACAACGAAGGCCTTGGTTTCAACGAAGCCCAACCAGGAGGCACCTTTCTCAAAATCGGCGTAGGCGTTCTGCGCAAACCCGACAATGCAAAATACAGCATGTTCCGCCTCTACGACATTGTCGATCACGGCCAATGGTCGGTTCAGGTAAAGCCGGCCTCGGTCGATTTCACGCAAAAAGTCATTGATCCCATCTTCAGGCTATGGTTACCTCTATCAAAAAATCGTTCGCCTGGTTCCTGACAAGCCGCAAATGGTGATCGAGCATCGCCTCACGAACATTGGCAAGCGCCCGATAGAGAGCAGTGTTTACGACCACAACTTCCTGGTCCTCGACAAGCAAACGATCGGACCCGGCTTCACGGTAACTCTGCCGTTCGAGATTCATTCCGTCAAGCCGATCAAACCACTCGGCGCCGTCCAGGGCAAAAGCATCTCATACTTGAAACAACTGCAGGGGCACGATCAGTTTGGCGTCGCCATCGCAGGATTCGGAAAGACCGCGGAAGACTACAAGATCGCAATCGATAATAAGGTTGTCGGCGCCGGAATGAAAATCACCGGCGACCAGCCCCTTGAGAGCGAGGAGCTTTGGTCCATTCGATCCATTCTGGCTATGGAGCCCTTTATCCATATGTCGATTGCACCCGGAAAAGACTTTAGCTGGAAATACACCTACGACTACTACACCATCGGTCAGTAAGCGGTATGGTCACTCGGCCTTCGCCCAGGCCATGCCGTCCGCGCCCGGGCCCACATCGATAAGGTCTTTCACTGCCCAATCGGATAGGCCGATGACCGCCACTTTTCGGCTCTTGTCGCACGAAGCATAGGCGACCTGGTTGTTGGGATTCACCAGAATCGCTTGCGGCCTGACGGGAACATCGATCACGTGTTCCACCTTCATCGTGCTCAGGTTCAATGCCGAGACCTTGTGGATCAAAGGGTTTGCAATAACCAACCACTTACCGTCAGGCGTGACCGCGGTCCCGTAGCCTAGATCGGGCAGCGGCACCCACTTCACGACCCTGTTGGTGGCCGTATCGATCACTGCCAATTGGGGCTTCGTCTGATCAGACGTGAACACTTTGCTGCCATCCACCGCCATGGAGATTCGCTGGATCTGACCCGATACAGGAATCACCGCGATCGTCTTGCGCGCGTCCATATCAAGCACCGACACCGTGCCAGGACCAACGTTAGCCGTGTATCCCCGGTGCCCGTCGCGCGAGATGACCAGCATGTGCGACTGGTCTTGATTGGTCGGAATCGAACCGATGATGTGTAACGTGGCCGGGTCAATAATGCTGACCGAGCGGTTCAGCTCCGTCGTTACGTAGAGAAGGCCGTTCTTCGGGCCAAAAACGGGATCGTGCGGCCGTACGCCCTTGCCAAAGTCGACGGTACCCACCACCTTGTGAGACGCGATATCGATCACGACCATCTTGTGGCCGTCTGTACCCGGCTCACCCACGCCCGAGTTGCCATAGATTGGTACATACGCTGTTCGCCCATCGGGTGAAACCGTGAGTTCGTGCCCGGTCACCCCATCTTCCTGGACCTCAGCGATCTTCTGGTTGGTTTGGGAATCGACGATTCCCACGCTGGTGTCGCCTTTCACGGCCACCAGCAATAGACCCGCTCGCCTGGGAGTGCGACCCCACATGAACGCGGAGAGAATCAACAGGGAAGACAGCGTAAGCAGCACTGGCAGGCGTCGCATAGAAAACTCCATTCATGGAACTGGAAACTCTCAGCTACTCCATCTTCTTCCGGGCTTCTTCAAGAATGCGCTGCGCACGGACCGGGTTAAATACGCCACAGGAGCAAAAGCGCGTCATGTAGGTGACCGCTTCTGCCGGCGTCCGGCGGCCTTCCTTCACCCAGTCGATCATCTTCTTGGCCACGCTGCTGGAAATCATCCCGTGGCCACACATCGTGGAAAGGGCGAGGGTTTGCGTATTCGGCAACTTCTCGGTCGCGCCCTCAAAACCAAGTGAGTAGCCAACACTGTGGCGAGTGATCCCGGCAAACTTGCAACACTCCACCGCACCTTCCACAGACGCCGACATGTTGATCGAGAGACCGAGATCAGCCTCGGCCGCTACCTTAAGAAACTGTTTGGCCGCTTCCTGGTTATCAAAAATTGCCACCACCGAAGCAGGTTCGTCGAGCCCGTCGATCACCGCGCGAAAATCGGGCGTCATATCGCGCTTCCAGTTCGCTGAAGTATGCAGATCTTTGGCGGGGCGCAACGAACCCCCGTGGACCGGGTCCCCGATGTTGACCGGCTTGAAGGGAAGAGCCAGCTCCAGAAACCTTTTTAGCTTAGGCAAGCTGCCGATCTCGTTCTTGCCGTTGCTGGGGGTCGCGAAAACGATGTAGTCGTCGGCGAAGCTTTCCGCGCTTCCGTAACGATGGAGAGTATTGGTCATCTGGCTTGCCCCACTGGCGCCACTGCTGGCTGAACGTTGGCGGCATCCGGGTTGGTGATTTTGCCCAGACCCATGTTTGTTTTAGCGCGCTCGATCTTGTACCCCAGCCGTTCCAGGATAGGGGCTACGATCTTCTCGTCGCCAAGATCGTCACAACGCGTGCCGACGCCCAGCGATACAACCGTATCTACTTCTTTTTCCACCTTGTGAACGAGCCGAATAATCTCCTCAGTTCGTTCCACGCCAACCTTAATCTCCACGATGGCCGACATCACCTTCTCATTGAGCACATCTTCGCGCAGGGTTCCGGTGGCAACGTCTGTCATGAGCAGGGTGAACGGATTCTTTTTCTCGAATGCCACCCCGGCCTGCGCCAATGCCCAGGTCATCTTTTGGATGTCGCGCAGCCAGACGCCCACCCCGGGACGCCCGAATTCGATGGTGAACCCGACTTCACCCTGTTGTACCCGGTAGGTCACGTCGTTGGTCTTCACCTCTTCGGTGCCGCGGCCTTGCACGCCGGTCGATTCGTGGGTTGCACGTGGGTCTGAGAACGCCCGGCGCACCACTCGCGGCCATTGCAGTTGGTCCGGTTCAAACGCCGCAGTTGGGCAGACGTCTGGTTCGGGGTCAAATCGCAGCCGCCCCATCTGGAAAAACTTGCGAATGCTGCGCACGATAGAAGGGTTCAGGTGTTCGGTACTCAGGCCGTTATAGCATGCATAACATTCCACGCACTCGTCGCGATCGATAGTCGCCCGCTTGATCACCGGATCTACGTAAATCGCTCCCATGGGGCACACATACGTACAATTCCCACAGGCCACGCACTTATCAGGATTTATTTTCATTGCCGCCAGTCAGATATCAATAAGCTGTGACTACTTCGTAAACACGGTTCTTAGTGCCCTTGCACAATGCCGGGGAATGCATCCGCCCCCGCCTGCGCGGCCTTTCCATCTTCCTGCGGAGTACCGCCGCTCACCCCGATTGCGCCCAGGATGTGGCCATCCACGATCAGCGGAATGCCCCCCTCGATCGGCATCGCTTCCGGAAGTTTGAGAATCGGAGTGTAACCATTCTTGATCACTGCGTCCTCAAACATCTTGGTCGGCCTCTTGAAGAAGACGGCGCTGCGCGCTTTCGCCAGGGCTACGTTGAAGCTGCCCAACTGCGCGTCATCCATCCGCTCCATGTACATCAGGTTTCCACCATCATCCACAATCATCACGAACATGTGGTTGTGGTTGGCTGTGGCCGCTTGTTCGGCGGCCGCCGCCACCTGCCTGGCTATCTGCAGGGTCAGCGCCTTTTTGTCGGCAAGCTGCGCCGGCGACACGTTGACCGCCGCCAGCGTGAATCCGGCCCAGCAGACCGCTCGCTTTATTCCGTTCATTCTTGTCCCCTCCACCGGCTGCTCACTTCCCGGTGTACGTAATGCGCCAGATTGAACCCGAGCCATCGTCGCTAACCAGCAGCGAACCATCCGTTGCCGTGGCAACACCGACGGGCCGGCCCCAAACGCTTTTGTCATCCACCACGAAGCCAGTCAGGAAATCTTCGTACTCGCCGGTCGCGTGACCCGTTTGATGGAGCGGCACGCGAATCAACTCATAGCCTGTTCTCGGTGACCTGTTCCAGGAGCCATGTTCCGCCGCGAAAATATCACCGGCATACTGCGCTGGAAATTGCTTTCCGTCATAAAACGTCATTTCGAGCGAGGCATTGTGCGGTTGCAGAATCACATCGGGGGTGATGACTTTGCTGGCAAGGTCCGCTCGTTGGCCAGCCAGCCGGGGATCCTGGTGCGGGCCCATGTACCACCACGGCCACCCGTAAAAGCCACCCGGCTGCACATGGGTGATGTAGTCGGGCACCAGGTTGTTGCCCAGTTCATCGCGCTCATTGACTGAGCACCAAAGCTCGCCGGTCTTAGGGTTGATGGCAATGCCGACGGGATTACGAATGCCAGAAGCGTATACGCGCTTGTCTGTACCATCAGGCTTGAACGCCAGAATGTCGGCCCGGTCCTTCTCCGCGGGCGTATCATCCACGTTCTCCTGCGAACCAACAGAAACGAACATGGTCTTGCCGTCAGGGGAGAACTGGATATCTCGCGAGCGGTGGTGTCCCCCGCTGGGCAGATCGTCGAGATGCTCCGCCGGGCCGGTGGCCGCCAGGTCTCCATTGTGATACTTGAAGCGCACCACAGAGTTCATGTTTGCGACATAGACCCATTGCGGGTCGGGTCCCAGGGGGTAGAACGCGATGCCGAAAGGCGTGTTCAGGCCGGTGGCGAATACGTGCACCTCTTCGGGCTTACCGTCGTTCGACATGCCGCGAAAGATCTTAATGTCCCCTGCCGTTGTCTCGGCCAGGAACATATCGCCATTGGGCGCCCGGCGCAAAATTCTCGGATTCGTAAGTCCCGTTGCGTACAGGCCGACCTTGAATCCGGGCGGCGCTTTGGGCCATGCATTTTCCGGGCGGGGAACGATCGTCGGGCCGCCGACTGCAGACTTTGAGGCATAAGGCGGGGGAAGATCTTTGAGCGTTATGTGGCGAATCGTCCCCGGCTTCTCAAAGCGATAGTCAGTGAAGGGTGGTTTGGGTGGCGGCGCATTGGAGATTTCGCTTGCTCCCGGTGCGGGGGCGCCTGCTGGGGCTCCACTGGCCGTTCCGGCACTCAGTGACTTGATGAAAGTAACTAACTGCCAGCGCTCCTGATCCGGCAAAGCCGCCCACGACGGCATTCCGTTCTGCGGTCCACCCTTGGTGATGTACCAAAAAACGGCCCCATCAGCCACACCCTGCAAAGCACCGTGCGCAAGCGGCGGCACATTGCCCGTCCCTTCCCCAGATACTCCGTGACAGGCGGCACAGTGGCTGGCATAACTGGTCTTGCCGGCCTCGATCGCGGCTGGCTGACCACGCAAAGGATTTGGGGTCGCTGCCGCCGACGCAGGCGAGTTGTGAAACGACGTGTTCTGGGCGTCGGATAAAAGCAGACAACCGGCCACTGAAAGGGCCACGATAGGCAGGGAAAGCAACAGGGTAGTGCTACGCATGACCGTCGCCATAGGGCAGTCTCTTGACTCTTCTACCTAAACAACTATTCCTCGCGCTCACAAGCGAAATAGTGCGAAACGGGTTTGTCGCCGATCGCAAAGCAGCGGAGAATGAACGTGATATGCGACATGACGCTCTCATCGTTCTCCTTTGCTGCTCCGTCCTTTCACCGCTCAGCCGGGCGCAGACGACGGGAGACCGCATCGGCCTCTACTTCGGCGATTGGCACCGCTCCACGCCGCACACCATTCGCGGATCGCTTGAGGAGAGAGATATCTTAACCCGCGGAGACGGCCTGAATCCCCCGCACCCCGGGGCGGTTTTCCGCTTCCTCAACTCCTACAGCTACGCCACCCTGGCGGCGGGCGCATCCACCAGGCCGACAACTCTGGACGCGCAGCAGGAGATATATTTTGTCGCCGCCGGCCGGGGCACGGTGACCGCGGGCGGTCAATCTGCCGAGCTATACCGCAATGTCGCCGTTCTGATGCCCGCCAACCTGGAGTTCACGCTCAAGAGCACCGGCGATACGCCGCTGGCCATGTACGTCATCAACGAGCCGACCCCAGCGCGGTTTCGACCGAATACGAACATGCTGGTGCGCGATGAAAACACCATCCCCATTTCTTCAAGCAACGGTTTTTGGGCCCATATTGCCAAACCACTGTTTACCACCGCCGATGGGCTGGCAACGCTCGAGAGTGTGGTGACGGTGACCCTGGATCCGCTCACCCTCGGCAAGCCCCATCCTGCGCCCAACGAGGACACAAGTGATATTGAAGAAGTCTGGACGTCGCTTTACGGCAACAGCCTCGCCTTGGTCGGTAATGAATTATTTGAGCAGGGTCCGGGAATGGCGTATTTGCACATTCCCGACAATCTCACGCCTCATACCAACATCAACCCGAGCAGGGAATCACAAGCCAAATTTCTGTATTTCGCGCGCTACCGCCCGCACGAAACCAGGCAGTAGCTGGTTGCGCGACCGAACGGCATTTCGTACTATTTCGCTTGTTGCACGGGGCGAAACGTAGCAGCATCAGCAAATGCGCAAGATCGAGAAATAGGGAGAGCGTTGATGCTAAGCAGGTTCGTCGTACCCCTGAGCCTGTGCGCCCTGCTGGCGCCTGTGGCCAGGGGCCAGATAACCGGGGATAAAATTGATTCTTATTTCGGAGACTGGCACAACGCCACCCCCCGCACAGTGCGTGGATCGCTCGAGGAGCGCGACATTTTCACGCGTGGCGATGCCGCCAATCCGCCACAAAAGGGCGCCGTCCTGCGCTATATCAACTCCTATACCTATGACACCCTCGCGCCCCAGGCATCCACCAAACCCACCAGGCTCGACGGCCAGCAGGAGGTCTACTTCGTCGAGTCAGGCCAGGGCACGATGACCGCGGGTAGACAGAACGCTGACCTGTATCGGAATATCGCGATCCTGGTGCCGGCAAATCTCGAGTTCACCATCAAGAGCACCGGCGACCAACCTCTCGCCATGTATGTGATCAATGAGCCTACGCCGCCAGGCTTCCGGCCAAACACCGCCATGCTGGTCAGAGACGAAAACAAGATTCCGGTAAGCAGCACCACAGGTTTGTGGTGCCATATCGTCAAGCCGCTCTTTGACACCTCTGATGGGCTGGGCACTCTGCAGAGCGTGCTTACCGTCACCCTCGATCCGCTTACGATCGGCAAGCCCCACGTGGTAGAGCACACCGACATCGAAGAGGTATGGACCGCTCTCTACGGAACCAGCCTGGCCTTTGTCAGCAATTCGCTACGCAAGCAAACGCCGGGTATGGCCTTCTATCACGTTCCCGACAACCTCACCCCGCACACAAACGTGAACCAGAATGAGGATTCGCAAGTAAAATTCCTCTACTTCGCCCGCTATCATCCGCACGAAGCCAGAAAATAAAACAGGAAGGGAGACCGTGAACATGCGGCGTGCAAAAGCGGCTCTTACGACTCTGGGTGTAGCCCTCGCGGTAGGGTCGCTGGCTGTTGCACAGAATACCCCGCCCACCAGCGGCACGCAGAACGCCATTAACGGCATCAATTCGTACCCGGGGCCGGGGCTGGTCAAGTATCAAAGCACGCCCGACCCGATGGACCGGCGCATCGACATGTTCATCGGCGATTGGCATTTATCCATGCCGCGGGTGGAGCATGGCTCGCTCATTCTGCGCGACATTCTTACCAAAGGCGATAACTTCGATCCTGCAGAGAAGGGTGCTGTGCTGCACTACACCAACTTCTTCGCCTTTGGCAGGCTTGCTCCGGGCGCCTGGACGACCCCATCGAAGCTCGCAGGCCAGCAGGAGATCTATTACATTCTCGGAGGTGAGGGTGAAGTCACCGCTGCCGGCGAAACCGCCAAACTGCACAAGGGTATCGCGGTGCTCATGCCGGTTGGTCTTGAATTTGTGATGAGGTCGATGGGCGACGACCCGCTCACGATGTACGTTATCAATGAGCCGCTGCCCGACGATAACGGAATCGTTGGAAACCCCGACCGCCTTCCGTTTCATCCTAAGACCAGAATGGTGGTGAAGGATGAGGGCGCCGCGCGGCAACGGACGCCCGCTGTTGCCGACCCCTTTATTGTCGGCGGCGCTTCCGGTCATTGGGCGCACATCGTCAGAGAGTTATTCTCCCCGGCGGACGGGCTGGCTACCGAACAAAGTGTAATCACGGTGGAGATCAATCCCAAAACCCTGGGCGAGCCACATCCGCACAAGCCGGGCCAGGAAGAGGTCTGGGCTGCCATCGATGGCAGCAGCCTGGTGCTGCTGGGTACGGAGTTGCGGGTGCAGAAGCCCGGAATGGCTTATATGCTGCGGCCGGATGCAGTCACCATTCACTCCAATATCAACGATGGCGACACGCCAGTGAAGTTTTTATACTTCGCGCGGTTCCCTCAAGGGGCCAACTGGACTCACGCCGTTGCTGGCAAAAAATGAGAGAAGGCCGTTCTGCGATCTTTCTTGCCCGCGCGCTCGCCGGGTCGCAGTAGGAGATCAAGCTTTTGAGAAGTAGTATCCGCACTTTCTGCCTGCTTTTGGTCGTCGCCCTTGCCAACTCATCTTATTGCCTGGCTGCGGCCCAGGCGGGTGAGTTCTTTATGTATTTCGGCACTTATACTGGCTTCAAATTCGTAAGCCACAGCGTCACCATAGGCGTGGGAGAGAGCCACGGCAAAGGCATCTACGTCAGCCGCTTCCGTGCAGCCACTGGTCAAGTGAGCGAGCCCGAGCTGGCTGCTGAGATCGCGAATCCTTCTTTTCTCACTGTCCATCCGAACCATCGCTTTCTCTATGCCGTGTCGGAAGATCCGCGCTCGATGGGGCCGCCGCTTGATCACGCGTCGTACGTCAGCGCGTATGCCATTGATACGACGAGCGGTAAGCTGCGCCTCCTGAATACCATCCCCACGGGAGGAACCAGCACCTGCTACCTTTCCATGGATAAGACAGGCAAGTTTGTCCTGCTGGCCAATTTCGGCAGCGGCAGCATATCCGTTGTAAGGGTAAAGGAGGATGGCTCGCTCGGCGAGCAGACTGCGTTTGTGCAGCACCTGGGACATGGCAGTCCGGATCTGCCCGTCCAATCGGGGCCTCACCCGCATACCATCCTGGTCTCACCAGACAACCGCTATGTCATCGTCTCTGATCTCGGAGTTGACAAGGTATTTATCTATCATTTCGATGCCACCACGGGAGCGCTGTCTCCCCTGAATCCTCCGTTTGCCGTAGTCGAAGCCGGCGGTGGTCCGCGCCGCTTTCTGTTCGATCCCAAGGGCCGCTTTGGTTATCAGCTCAACGAGATGGGAAGCACCTTGATCACGTTCGCCTGGGACCCCGCGCAAGGGAGTCTGACCAGACTCCAGGAGCTCTCGATCGCCCACCCCGGACTTAGAAATGCGGGCGCAGAGATGCAGATAGGCGGCAATGGAAAGTATCTTTACGCATCGAATCGGTTGAGCCGCTTCAATGATAAAGACCACAGTAAAATCGACCGCCTTCCCGGCACAATCAGTTTGTTCGCCATCGATCCGCGGAAGCACACGTTGTCAGAAATCCAGCAGTTTCCTTCCGGCGGAATCATGCCGCGCAGCTTCGGCATTGATCCCACCGGCCAATATTTATTCGCGTTGAATCAGGTGACCAACAACGTGGTTCAATTCAAAGTTGATCCGACGACCGGAATGCTCGCGACAACGGGTCGCGAATTCAAGGTCGACACGCCCGTATGTTTGCAATTTGTACCCGTGATGTAACCTGATCCTGTTTGCCAAGGAGGCTCTAACCCCAGTGCGCCCTGCCCGGTATTCGCTCTGCTTCCTGTTGATTTGCGTGCTCATCCTTCTCGGACGCACCGCCTCCGCACAAGACAAGGATTATTTTGTCTACTTTGGCACCTATACCGGATTCCGTTTCGTGCGTCACAGCAAGACGCAGGGAGTGGGTGAGAGCCACAGTAAGGGAATCTATGTGAGCCGGTTCAATGCGGCGACAGGCGCTCTCAGCGACCCGGAGCTGGCTGCGGAAATCACCAATCCTTCGTTCCTTACGATTTCTCCGGATCATCGTTACCTTTATGCAGTGACCGAAGATCCGCTTTCGGTCGGACCTCCCCTCGATCACGTTTCTTACGTTAGCTCCTACACCATAGATTCAGCGACGGGGAAGTTGCGTTTACTGAATACCTTGCCTACAGGCGGAACCAGCACGTGCTTTATTTCGACGGACAAGACCGGGAAGTACGTGCTGATGGCCAACTTCGGCAGCGGCAGCGTCTCGGTGATCAAAATAAAGGAAGATGGCTCCTTGGGCGAGCTCACCTCGTTCATTCAGGACATCGGGCATAGCGTCAATCCCGCGATTCAGAACGCGCCACACCCCCATTCCATCCTGGTCTCACCAGACAATCGCTATGTGATCGTTTCTGACTTAGGCCTGGATAAGATTTTCATCTTTCACTTTGATGACAAGACGGGCCAGCTCTCTCCCCCCGACGCGCCCTTTGCGACGGTTAAGCCGGGCGGCGGACCGCGGCACTTTGCTTTTAGTCCGTCAGGGAAATTCGCCTATCAATTAAGCGAAATGAGCGGCATTGTGGATGCGTTTGCCTGGGATCCCGCAGCGGGGACGTTGACCAACATTGGAAGCTACGGCACCGTTCCACACGACTTCAAGGGCGACAACCACAGCGCGGAGATCGCGATCTCGCCCGACGGAAAATATTTGTACGAATCGAATCGTCGCAATACGGGCGATACCGGTTGGGGGCCGGATACCATAGGCGTATTTGCCATTAACCCGGATAAAGGCACCCTGACCCTGGTCGAGCAGTCGCTCAGCGGAGCGATTATGCCGCGCAACTTCGCCATCGACCCCACGGGCGCCTACCTGTTGGTGGCTCACCAATATTCGAATAACGTCATGGTGTTCAAGATTGAACCGGCAACCGGCCGCCTGGAAAAGACCGGCCATGAGATCAAATTGGATGTTCCGGTATCCATCCAGTTTGTTCCTATTCGCCCCTAGGCAGTTTGAGCGTTTCGTACTTTTTCGCTTGTTCCACCCGGGGAACAGGCTTAACGTTTGGCTTCTGGAATAAATGTCCGGCTGGTGTGCGGGTGCAGCCGGATTCACCGCGCGAACGGGGAATTTGGAGTCCATGATTTCGCCATCCGGAAAACGTCTCTGGTCTCTGGCGTTGTCGGCTGTCTGCGTAGCGCTGCTTTCCAGCCATGCCCAGACTGTTGCCAAGCCTCCGGTAAAGACTCCGGCCAGCGGTGGCAACAGCTTCCCCGGTCCCAATGCCATTCGCTATGAGGATGGTACCGATCAGCAGGACAGGCTGATCGACAGGTTCATGGGTGACTGGCACGACTCCATGCCGCGCCATGAACACGGCTCGCTGGTGCTTCGGGACATCCTGAGCCATGGAAACAACCTGACACCACCGCAACCTGGCGCGGTGTTGCAAGCGGCCAATTTCGTGGCCTACGGCCGTCTGCAGCCGAACGATGTAACCATCTCTGAGAAACTCGAAGGCCAACAAGAGGTCTACTACATCGACGGGGGCGCGGGAGAAATTACCGCCGGCGGAAAAACAGCCTCGCTGCATAAAGACATTGCCGTCTTCATGCCCGAGGGTCTCGAATTCTCAATGAAGAACACGGGCAACAACGACCTTACGATGTATGTAGTCAATGAACCGGTTCCCAAAGGCTTCACTCCCCGCAAAGATATGCTGGTGACGGATGAGAGCACCGTGCCTCCCAGAACGCCGATGGAAGCCTCGCCCTACACGCTCCCAGGAGCCTCAGGGCACTGGGCCCATATTGTAAGGGACCTTTTCTCGCGGACAGATGGCCTGGCAACCGTTGGCGACCTGATCACTGTCACCATCAACCCAATGCAGATGGGCGAGCCTCACCCGCACAATCCTGGCCAGGAAGAAATCTGGGTCGCCATCGATGGCACCAGTCTCGCCTTCATCGGCACCCAGTTACGGGTTCAACCTCCGGGAGTGGGCTACATGATCAGGCCAGACAACACCATGACTCACTCCAACATTAATTCCGGCGATACCCCGGTTAAGTTCCTCTGGTTTGCCGGTTCTTCTCTCCCCAAATGAAGCAGTTGCGCAAGAGAATACGCGCCCAGGTCTCGCTTGCAGCCGTGCTCCTCCTCTCTCTTCTGCAGAGTGGCTGCAGCAGTAGTTCCCAGCCGGTAACCATCCGCATTGCTGGCGATGAATGGTTTCTGAAGAGTCTGGTCAAGACCGGGATGATTGCGAATTACGAACAGAAAAATGGGGTTCACGTCGAGGTCGTTTACCGCAATGACCGCAGCATCATGGCGGATCTGGATCGAGGCGCCGGCGCAGGGAACTCCGCTTACGACATGGTCGTGATGCGCCACAGACTGCTGGGCGCGCTCGTCCAGAAGGGTCAGATTCAACCCATCAACTCTTTATTGGCGGATCCGGCGGTGCACGATGCAGGCTTTCAACCCGCGCAACAGCTCTTTCCCAATTGGTGGCGCGGGCTCAGTTGGTATGGAGACAAGATCTACGGCTATCCCTATACCGCGTTGACAGCCTACCTCTGCTATCGCAAGGATCTTTTCGACGATCCCGAAAACAAACGAAATTTCAAAGCACGGTATCACCGTGAAATTGCGGTTCCTGCCAATTGGAAGGAGTATACGCAGTTGGCCGCGTTCTTTACGCGCCCCAGGCAGCACTTCTTCGGAACTTACATATCCGGCAAACAGGGCCTGGCGCTTTGGTACGAGTGGCTGAACGTTATCTACTCTTTCGGGGGAGATGTTCTCGACACGCAACATGGCTGGGAGTACGGCGACATCGTGGTCAACTCACCGCAAAATGTCGACGCAACCGAACAGTACGTGAGACTGGTTGCCTTCAGTCCGCCTGACACGCTCACTTACGGCTGGAATGAGGCGCAGTCAGCGCTCCAGGAGGGGCACGCCTTCATGGGCCTCTTGTGGAGTGATCAGGCGTATCTACTGGAAGAGCCCTCGACCTCAAAGGTCGCGGGCAAAATGGGTTACAGTCTTATTCCCTCGAACACCACGAAACAATTCAGCCAGATGGAAGGTTTAACTTACCTGATCCCGACACAATCACAGCACCCGAAGGAAGCATATCGCTTCATCGAGTGGGCTATGTCTGATCCCCTCCAGGTGCAACAGACTCTCGATGGCAGCTCTTCGATCAGAAAATCGGTCTATGAGGATTCCAGGGTCAACGCGAAGCCCTATTCCTCAGCCTTTCTGGCAAGTGTCCCGATCGCCAAAGAAAAGCCGACCATCCCCGAGTCGTCACAAATGACCGAGGCTGCGGAACGCCGCCTGGCGGAGATTGTGAGCGGGAAGGAGTCTCCGCAGAGCGGCCTGGACAAGCTGGCGCTCGATCTACAACAAATTCTAGGTAGCAAAGCAAAACTACGTTATCCGGTCCACGCCGCACCCTGAGTCAAGACTTCCATTCACGAGGAACAAAGAATATGAAATCCGCATCGTCGACAGTACGCTTCATGGCTATCTCCCTGCTGCTCTGCGCAGCCCCTCTGTTCGCAGTGGCGCAGGATATGCCCGCCGGCGCATGGGCTGGCACCTGGGTAGCGAATAGCACAAAATCCAAATTTCCCGGACCCGCGCCAACGTTGGACCAGGTCATCATCCAGGCAGATGGGTCGGTCGCCGTTCATGTAGTGAGCGCCGATGGAAAGACGAGCGATTGGTCTTACAAACCGCAGGTTAAGAAAGAAGTGCCGATTCAGGGAAGAGACAACACCACCGTAGAGGTCGTCAAAGTCAACGACTACCGCAACAATCAGATTTGGCATCACGAGGGAAAGGTCACACACACCCACTCCACTTTGTCGAGAGACGGAAAAGTGCAAACCTTTTACGGCGCGCCGGGAACGTACCGAGCCCCCGGCGAAACCAAGGCCAAACCCTTCAGCGAAGTCGTTGTCTACGAAAAGCAATAGAAGCTGGAGCTCCTGAAGGAGACACCATGAACTCACGCGCGATCCATCGCAACGCGTTCAAACTGACGTTCCTCTTACTTCTCGTTGCCGTCGGAATGCGTGTCGGCGCTGAGGACATTCCCGCTGGCGCATGGGCTGGTACCTGGAAGTTTGATCCCGCTCGATCCAAATTTCCGGGGCCGCTTCCGCAAGCGGACCAGATCATCACCCAGCCGGACGGAACCGTATCCGTCCACGAAACCAGCGCCGAGGGAAAAAGCCGCGACTGGTCCTATAAGCCACAGGCAGGCAAGGCCGTAGCCGTGCAAGGTCATGGAGAAAACGTGACTGTGCTGGTCAAGAAAGTAAATGCGCACAGGATAGAGCAAACCTGGGACTACAATGGAAAACCCGCTACCAGCTATGCAACGCTCTCCAGGGATGGAAAAACTCAGACCTTCCACGTTATGCGCACCAAAGACGGACAGCCGTTCGAGGAAGTCATTGTTTTTGGAAAGCAATAAATCTGATACACGGAGTAGACAAGATGAAATCAGTCGTGAGGAAGTTAGCGGTAGCACTTGTGGCAACGCCGGTCTTGTCGTTGGCGATGCTATCTGACCTGAACGCCCAGAATACCCCTGCCGGAGCCTGGGCCGGCACCTGGAAATTCAATCTGGAAAAGTCGAAGTTCCCGGGAAAGCCACCCGTAGCCGACCAGGTCACGGTCGCCGCCGACGGAACCATTACCGTGGACGAAACCAACTCTTCGGGAAAGAGCACCACCTGGCATTACAAGCCCGAACAAGGCGCCGCCGTGCCAGTCGTGGGCCGCGGTGATAACGTAACCGTGCGGGTGACCGCAGTCAACCCGCACCGAAATGAGCAGGTGTGGAATTTCAACGGCCGCGAGGCTAAGAGTTACGCCATCCTTTCCCGGGACGGGAAAACCCAGACCTTTCATATGTCCGGCACGGACAAGGATGGAAAGCCCTTCTCAGAAGTAGTTGTCTTCGAGAAGCAATAGCGGCTTCAAGAGGGAACCAGGGCAGCTTGCATTCCATTCGTCGGTGAACGGTCATCTCGGCTTTTCCAGAGCTTTCTGTTCACGTTGCATTTGATACCGGAAAAAGAAATACACCGGAATTCCAATGACAACGATCAAAACCCCGGGAAAGGTTGTCGCCGGCTTGTACATGAACAGAACCAACAGGATGACACTGGCACAGACAATGTAAAGCCCAGGAATGAAGGGATAGCCGACGACGCGGTACGGTCTTTCCGCATGGGGCCGGATCTTGCGCAAGCGAAACACGCCGCCAATGGTGAGGATGTAGAAAATCAGCGCGGCGGAGATAATGTAATCCAAAAGGTTGCTATAGAGGTTGCCGTAGGTGCCCGTCGCCGGATGGTAGGTGCGGATCAATACCAGCACCGCCGACCACACGCCTTGCATCACCAGGGCCGCGCTCGGAACATTCGCCCGGTTGAGGGTGCCGGCCTTCTTGAAAAATAATCCGTCGAGAGACATCGCATAATAAGCGCGGGCGCCGGTAAGAATCAAAGAATTCATACACCCGAAGGCTGAAATCATAATCGCCACCGCGATCAAAGCCCCGCCCATCGTGGGGAAGACAGCCTGCATCATGGCCGCCGCCACACGGTCAGCGGGCGCCTGCTGCACAGCGCTAAAGGGCAACACCACGATATAAGCGAAATTGGCGGCAAGGTATAAGCCGATAACGATGAAGGTTCCAAGCGCCAGGGAGAGGGGTACGTTGCGGCTGGGATGCTTGACCTCCCCGGCGCTGAACGTAATGTTGTTCCAGGCATCCGCGGCGAACAACGATCCTATCTGCGCCGTACACAGAGCGACCAGCATGCCGAAGGCCGTCAACGGTGACGGCGTATTCCCGATCAAGGTGAATCCCCGAGGGGTCCAGGCGTCTCCAAAATTCGCCTTGACCACTGACGCTTTCCACCCGATCAGTAGCCCGATGGCGATCACCGCCAGGAGTGAGCCCAGCTTCATCGTAGAAAAAACGTTTTGCACCCCTTTTCCATATTTGAGGCCATTGGTGTTGGTCCAGGTCAAGAACGAGATAACCACCAGCGCGACCACCTGGGCGGTGGAAAGAGAAATGGCGTAAGTGGGCAAAATATGAATCGGCCGGATGATGTAGTTGTTCTCAGAGATATGTGGCCACAGCACACCCAGATAGCGGGAGAACCCGACCGACGAAGCAGCGATGGTGCCGGTTTGGATGACCAGGAAGAGAGTCCAGCCGTAGAGAAATCCCCACAGCGGGGAGTAGGCTTCGCGCAGGTAGACATATTGGCCGCCTGCGCGCGGCATCATGGCGGCGAGCTCCCCGTATGAGAGCGCGGCAGTGAGCGTAAGCGCCCCGGCGATGACCCATGCCAGCAGCAGCCAGCCCGAGCTTCCCACTTCTCTCGCCATCTCACCGGCAACGATGAAGATTCCTGAGCCGATCATCGAACCGGCAACAATCATCGTCGAATCGAAGAGGCCGAGCCGGCGCTCTAAATGGCGCTTGCCTCCGGCGCTCTCAGCTGATTCGATTCCGTGGTCAACAATATCGCTGTCGCTCGATGGACCCAACCTGTGCCTCCGTGCCCGTTAGGTGTGAAGTTATAACAGGTTGCTCGATTCCACCCGGATTTCGTCGTCGCTCTAAGCAGGAGCGCAGCCGTCTAATGCTTAGCCAGAAAGGCACGAGTGAGCTGGTTGAATTCCGCCGCGTATCGTGCGTGGATCCTGTGCTTGCCTTCTGCAAAAACCTGCAATTCTGACTGTTGAACGCCTTCGCAAATAATCCTTGGGTGGAATGCAGGCACGAGCGGGTCCTGCTCTCCGTGCAAGACCAGCGTCGGGCACTGAATGCGGTTCAACTGAGACCGGTAGAGCTCTCCGCCGGCCGCGTAGAGTTCTTCCAGTCCCACCACATAACGCTCCCATAGGGCATCGAGCGATTCGCCGTAGAGCTGCCGCATCTTGGCTGCTTCCCGTTGCGACCAGGATGAGATCGAACGCATTGCCTGGAAGGCGGTTATCTCTTCGCGAGAAAGAAAGGAATTCCCGCCCCACACCACGAGTTGCTGAATCCTCTCCGGTGCGTGCGCGGCCATGAGCATGCCGATGTTGGCGCCGTCGCTCCAGCCAAATACGATGAATTTCTCGTGGCCCAGTTTGCTCATCAGGGCCAGCATATCCGTCGCGTCTCGCTCGTAGAATCCCAATGGATAGTCGCGTTCCGGCGGTCTCGATTGACCATAGCCGCGGGGATCCGGAGCAATGACCTCGTAAGATTGACCAAACCATGCGAGCTGGTGTTCGAAATCTGTTTTTCCGCTGCCCAGCGCGCCCGGAATAAAGAGGATGGGGGGTCCGGGACCGTAGCGCTCGTAATACATCGAAAAGCCGTCCAGGGCGAGCTTAACCATGAGCCATCCAGGTCTTTATATGCGATCCAGAGTAAGAGCCGAAGCGGCCTTGGGCGCGGCTTCACCCACACCATACTGAGAAGGCTGCTCACGCAGGCCCAGCATTACCCGGGCCTCCGCCCTGGTTGCGACTGGCCGGTTCAATTCATGGGCCACGCGTACCGTTCTTTGCACCAGTTGTGCGTTACTCAAAGCCTTTTGTCCGCGCGCGTAGTAAACGTTGTCTTCGAGACCGACACGCACATGACCGCCCATGAGTGTAGCGAGCGTAGTCAACGGCAATTGGTACGGCCCAATCGCGGAACATAGCCAAAGAGAATCTTTGGGTAATTCCTTCAACATGTGGAGTACGTTGTCCACCGTAGGCAAGCTGCCGGTTTGATAGCCCATGACCGTCTGGATCCAGTAGGGCTTTTGTACCAGGTCATTCTCGATCAGGTACCTCACTCCCCACACACAGCCCGGATGGTAAAGTTCCATTTCCGGCTTGACGTTGTGCAGCTTCATCAGAGTAGCGAACTGGTGAATCAACCCGTAGGTAAACGGGATGCATTCATCTACCTCGATGGCGGCTCGAGGGTTGGGCAGCGGCGCCAGCCGTTCCTTGAGGCGAAAGCGGCTCATATCGGGAGCCAGATTCAGAGAGGCAACTTCCGGGCCGGCTTCGAGGGAGGAGGCGCGCTCTTCCATCGTCATGTTCGGGCCGCCACCGGTGGTCGCGTTGATAATGATCTCCGGGCACCGTTCACGAACTTTGCGCAGAACCTCGCGCCATGGTTCGGCATTGCGGGCGCCGCGTGTAAGATCTTCTGGATCGCGAGCATGGATATGCACCATGGCCGCCCCTGCGTCATAGGCCGCACCGACGGATTCAGCGATCTCATCCGCGGTCTCGGGGATAACCGCATTAGCTTCTTTGCCCTGGATCCCTCCATTGCAAGCTACGCAAATGATGAGAGGCGGCATCCCTTCACGCACTCTTTCCATGAACTCATGCGCGGAGGTGTAGGCGAACGAAGGTGGCAGCGATGACGGATTCGAACGTCGTTCCTGGGGCACAAATTTCCCTTTTCTAATCTGTCAGTTGATGGGGCTCTTTATTTGTCTTCAAACCTCAAATCAGCCATTGCCACATGCCCAGCGTGATGCGGATTGGGCGGGTGGCCATGCCTGCGTTAGCGCCGCAAAACCCATATAGAAAAGCAAGTTTTACGGTACCCAACAAGCGAAATTGTGCGAAACCTGGTTACTGCCTTCGCCGCTGGGGATGACCAACGAAATCCCTTGCACGAAAGTTTCATCGCGGTGTAATCTTCCGCTAACAGCTCTATACAGGCCTCCCATAGCGGTTAGACCCGATTGATTTCTCTCCGCCGCATAAGCTGGAGAACGAACGTTCATAGAGATCCCGGTCACCCTCATGATCAAAGAGTTGGTGTCGACATCCGCGAACCCTCATCCGTCCACCCGGTATTCTGGACGACTGGATTCCTGGAAGGAAATCGCCAACTATTTTCGCCGAGAGGTTCGAACGGTTCAGCTATGGGAAAAGCGAGAGGGCCTTCCGGTTCATCGTCACTTCCACCGGCAGCTGGGGAGTGTCTTTGCTTTCCGCTCAGAGCTCGACGCATGGAATGAGCAGGTGTCCCATAAGGCAATCGGTTGCCCCGGGGCTGCGACTCAACCAAAAGCAGGCCATGGCCGCATTATCGTTCGCGTGGAGCCCCTTCGCAACCGCACCTTGGTCGAACAAGCCCTGTGTCAATCAATTGCAGCCAGAACCATTACAGCTTTGGAGCAGCTGAACCCCAAACATTTTGGCGTGGAGGTTGCGCTGCTTCGCGCCGCCCGCAATCGCAAAGGTAAAGAACCTGCCGTCGACGTTTCGTCCGAGCCCGCAGCCGATTACCTTCTGAAGTGGTCTATGCAGGATCACGGCAGCAGCTTGCGCGTGCAGGCCCAGCTGTTATCTCTTGAAAACCGAACCATCGTCTGGTCGCAGGTCTACCACTGTCATCGCCGCGACATCGAGACGATGCCGGCGTATCTGGCAGACCAGATCGTATCGTGTGTCTGGCTTAAGGTCATTTCGTCGCCATTCTCCCTCGGCTTAAACAAACGCAGGGAACGGCAGGCTGCGCGAGAGGCATATATAAAGGGCCGTTACTTCTGGAAGCAACGGAATGAGGAAGGCTTGCGCAAAGCCCTGCAGTGCTTCGAAAGCGCGGTTCGCGAAGATCCCAGTTTCGCGTTGCCTTACTCTGGGCTTGCCGACTCGCTCACGCTGCTCTCATTCTACGAGATTGTGCCACCGGCTCAGGCCATGCCGGCAGCGCGCCGTGCGGCGCTGAAAGCGATCGAGCTCGATCCTGATCTGGCCGAAGCCCACGCCTCGCTGGCAGATATTCAATTCCACTTCGAACGAGACTGGCACGCTGCAGATGTGGAATATCGCCGCGCCATTGAATGCAATCCGGGCTACGCTCTCAGCTACCACTGGTATGCGAATCTTTTGGCTGCCAGGGGACAGCACGGAGCTGCCCATATCGCCATCATGCATGCCCTTGAGATCGATCCTGCCTCCCTGATCACTCTGGTTTGGGCGGGTGTTACCTCGCACATGGCTCACCGCTTCGACGAGGCCATCAAGCACTACAAGAGCGCGCTCGAGTTAGATCCGGAGTTCATCTGGGCCCACATGTACCTGGCCCAGGCGTTGGAACAAAAGGGCGACTACAAGGAAGCGGTTCGCGAGTTTGAAAACGCCATTAAACTCACCGGCGGCAGCAATTGCGTGCTGGCCATGAAAGCGCACGCCTATGCCGTCGCAGGCGACAAGACCTACGCACGGCAGATCCTGCACGGACTCAAGAGCTCGGGTAATCGCCAATGCATGCCTTCCTATGACATCGCTGCCACCCATGCTGCGCTGGGCGAATCCAGGCAGATGGGCTTCTGGCTCAATCGCGCATGTACCGAGCGAAATATGAAAGTCTTCAAGCTGATGCACGATCCACGCTTTGACCAACTCCGCCATCATTCCGAATTCAAAGAGATCGTTGACCAGGTAGGCCTGACTCAATACATTCCCATCCGCGCCGCTTCCCGGTAGTGGTGTGCGTCACTCATAACGTCCAGTATGTTTGCCAACCAGTCGGGCGCCCTAGTCCCGCAGGGACGACTGAAAGTAGCCGAGGATGAAATCCCATAAGCGCTAACTTGTTTTAATTGTCATTCGATTTGCTGGGGAAGCCGCGTGGGCAGCGTTTGCGCGGTGCTTCGGCAAGTCCTTTGCAGATACTAGTCCACGTCTTCAGTGCAGTAAGCAGGGGCAGGCCCGGATCGACGGCATGCTTGATTTGATGGAGCATGAACTCAAACTCTCGCCAGTGGCTTTGATTCTGGCGTTGTCGCCAGGTTATATCCCCAGGGGGAAAATGTTTCTGCCCTTTGGATCAGTCGTTCGGTGAGTAAGGCCACAAAGAGCTTACCGTAAAGCCAAGCCTTGGAGCTTTCCTCGTCTTCCTTGGGAAGATGTCCTAGTTGAGCCAGTTGCTTGAAGCGCTTGAAGACCAATTCAATCTGCCAGCGCAGACGGTACATCTCCAGGATCTGTTGAGCGTCGAAGGAGTCTGGCGCCGTAGTGAAGACCATCACGTACTCGGCGTAGAGCAGCGTCGTTGTTTGCACTTTTCTGCTGTTTTTCTGCGCGCTGTGCATGGCTTTGGCATGCGCTTTGGCGATGCCAGCTCGGGTTTTGCGTATCACGCAGAGACGGCCCCCGATCGGCTTCTGCCCAGCAGCTCCGGTCAACTGCACGGGCCAGCAGCCCACAGCGCCGGCTTTCTTGACGCTACGCAGTTTTTTACGCAAGGCAAAGAGGGTTTGCTCTGCATCCAGCAGACGAACCCCCTGCGGGTTGAGCCGCACGGTGACTACCGCGCCATGAGCCGACACATGCTCTATGCTGACGTAATTGGAATACCCGCGGTCAGCTAGCAAATGTTCCCCTGGCTGCACGGGAAAATGCGTCAAGGACTCGCCACCGCCCTTTCCTTCGACAGGGGTCAACTTGAAGTGGTCACAACTAAGTTGAGGCCAGCGCAGACTATAGTGAATCCGCCATGCGCTTCCTGTGGGGCCGGGTTCCTGAATCAGCGTAGCGTCGATCAGACGCAGAGAAAGACCGCTCGCCGGCTGGCTCAACCCCGACTGTTCCTCCAGCAACCGCAAACACAGTGCCTGCAGCCAGTCTTTGCTCTTGCGCAATCGCTTTAGGATCGCCACGTCCGACAAGTCAGCCAGATCAGTCGACCGTGCCCGCACCGCAGTCTCGCGCAAGGAATAACCGCAGCCCAGATGCAGCAGGAGCACGCGCAGACACACGCTCTCGTCCTTGTCCTGACGCAAACCCTTCAACGCTTGCGTCTCTTTCGCTAGCTCCTGCCAGCCACGCGGCATCATCGAAAGCAACACCGCCCAGTCTTCATCCATTACGTTGGGTTGCGCCATAGTCGAAAACTATGCTCACCCATCCGTAAAAGCAAGCAAAACAAGTTAGCGCTTATGGGATGAAATCCTGGGTAGGGAAAGCAAACAGAGCACTCCCGTAGGGACGGCTGAAGCGGGACGACGTCCTGTCCTCCCTCAGCCATTGTTAAAGGAGCGATTCTCCCAGGATTTCATCCTCGTGAAATCATCAGCCGTCCCTTCGGCACTGCTCTGTCTTGTCCTTGTTTACCCAGGATTTCATCCTGAGCTACGTTCAGTCGTCCCTACGGGACTGAGACTCGGAAACAGACAGGGCGTTAATTAACGACGCACTACACCAGATGGTTCCTTTCCATGCTTCTCGCTAAACCCAGCCGCACCATGCTTTGCCCGCAGGCGCGGCTTTCGCACTATTTCGCTTGTCTGTCATTAGCGGCATTTGCCATCCTTACTTTGACTTATCTATCAATTTGCGAGGCGTTTAGATGAAGCTTGTGACCTTCGAGCACAATGGGTTAACCGAACCAGGTGTGCTGCTTGACGACAAAGTAGTTGGCCTTAAGGCTGCCGGTTTTACGACTCTGTTGCAGCTCGTACAAGGGGGAAGTGAGGCGCTGCAGCGCGTAAAAAAATGGCTCGAAAGCCCGTCTGCAGAAGCAACTGTTCCGCTGGCGAGAGTGCGCTTGCTCGCGCCCTTACCGAACCCGCCGAAGATTATCTGTGTGGGGTTGAACTACCGTGACCATGCTCTGGAATGCAACGCGAAGATCCCCACCGTACCAACCATTTTTTCTAAATACACCACCGCGATCATTGGACCTGGGGATGCCATCGTTTTGCCGAAGCATTCCACGCAGCCTGATTACGAAGCCGAATTTGCAGTCGTGATTGGGAAGAAGGGGCGTTACATCTCGAAGGATCGTTGGCGCGAATATGTATTTGGATACACCAATCTAAACGATGTCAGCGCTCGGGACTTTCAAGAGGCCACCAGTCAGTGGATGATAGGGAAAACCTTCGACACCTTCGCGCCCATGGGGCCTGCGGTGGTGACGGCTGACGAAATCTCTGACCCACACACGTTAGATATTCAGATGATCATCAATGGAGAAGTGCTGCAAAGCTCCAATACGTCGCAGATGGTCTTTCGCATTGCTGACCTCATTGAACACCTGTCGAGTGTCTTCACCCTCGAGCCAGGAGACATTATCTCAACCGGAACTCCCGGAGGCGTGGGCGAAGCCAGAAAGCCGCCACGCTGGCTTCGGCCCGGAGATAAGGTCGTCGTTCGCATCTCGGGCATACCCGAATTGCACAATGAAGTCAAAGCAGAGTAACGGCAAGAGTAGTAGGAGTGCATGGCAAGAAGATAGACCGCAGGCCTTCGCCTCCCGATCGAGGCGAGAGGCCCGAACAATGCAACTTTCCGCATGATTTTGCTTGTCATCGTCGGTGGATGCTTGCTTAACTTACGCAATGGGCACCGCAACGCGCTCCGGTCCTGACGCATCTTTGGGTATGACTGCCCCTTCCCCGCTCGACCAGGCCAGGATCGACCTGACTGCCGCTCTAAGATCCGCCGCGCGTCTTGGCTTGCATGAAGGGGTATGCAACCACTTCAGCCTGGCCGTGCCAGATTATGACGGCGTCGCGGCTTTCCTGATTAATCCTCAGGGTGTGCATTGGGAAGACATTGTTCCCTCCGATCTGGTCATCGTCGACAGCGCCGGAAACACGTTAGAAGGCAAGCACAACGTGGAGCCCACCGCGTTCTTTATCCACGGGCGCATCCACCAGGCAAAAAAGAATGCGGTTTGTATCATGCACACCCACATGCCGTACGCGACCGCGTTAACCGTCTTGCGGGACTGCAGACTTGAGTGGGTAAGCCAAAACGCTTTACGCTTCTACGATCGCGTGGCCTATGACACCGAATATGGCGGCTTGGCCCTCGACTCAGACGAAGGCGATCGAATTTGCAGCAAACTTGTCGATGCTGACGTGCTTTTTATGGCCAACCACGGTGTGCTCATCTGTGGGGATTCGGTAGCGAACACGTTCGACGACATGTACTACCTGGAGCGTGCCTGCATGGTCCAGGTACTGGCGCAGAGCACCGGCCTGCCGTTCCGTTATGTGCCTGAAACTGTGGCCCTGCTCACCGCGAAGCAGATCGCAGGCGACCGCCAGCAATCCGCATTGCACCTGGCAGCACTTAGAAGGATTCTGGATCGCATCAGCCCAGGCTGGTCCACCCGCTAAGCGGGATTTCTCACCAGGACAGCTCTGATTTCCAGTCGTCCCTTTCGGGACTTGCGAAAGCGTTCTGCAGAAGAGGGCCCGGTTTTGCCGGCTGCGGGAAACTTTGCGCAGTAAAGGACAACGAACATCTCGCCGCAGAGCGTGCGTCCGGGTTTCTCACCAGGACCCTGGTGAGAGATCCGGGCTGAGCGGCATCCTGCGTAACGCATCCCGCTCACCTGCTCTTTCGCACTTATTCGCATCTCGGAATTCTCCCACCACACTACAATCTCACCACCGCTGTTCAACTTCCTATTAAGCAAACCAGGATGGCCATGAGTGTATCTCGCTTACATATGCATACCACCGCTTTTTCGCTTGCCCTCTTAGCGGCACCCGGCCTTCTTCTGGCTCAATCTGCAGTGCCGCAGCATCCATTGGACGGGCTGACCAGCTCGGAGTAGTGGGCCGTGCATGACATCCTCCACAAGAGCGGGCACATGACCCCGGACACGGGCGTCTCTGCGGATTCCTGTGATGTCGATCAGGATTCCTGGCTGAAGGCGATCACGATTCCTGCGATTCCGATCAAGGTCGGAGCGCAGCGACGCTGGCGAGATTGATTGTCGCGGGAAGTGATCGGGATCGTCAAGCGGAGAGGGTTTTTCCCGAGCGTAGCGAGGCTTTCTTTTGTTGTGAGCGGGGATGGGGGTGTGGGGCAAGGGGCTGGCGTTTGAAGCCCCTTGCCCCACCCCAGCGCCTACAGAAGCAGCAGAGGCTTGGGTTGCCAGCAACGCCATGTTGTCAGGTTTCGTTTTCCTCTTTGCTTTCTGTTTTCTTGGCTCGTGTCTTGCGCATGGACTCGCCGCGCAGCTCGATGCGATGAGCATTGTGCACGAGCCGGTCGAGGATGCCGTCAGCGATGGTGGCGTCGCCGATCTGCTCGTGCCATTGAGCGACGGGAACTTGTGAAGTCAGGATGGTCGATCGTGTTTGATAACGCTCTTCACAGATTTCCCAGAAGTCGCGCCGCTCGGATTCCTGCATCGGCGCCATGGCCCAGTCATCGACCACCAGGACATCGACACGGCTGAGCCGGGCCAGCAGATTGCGCAAGCTGCCGTCAGCGCGTGCCAGGGCCAGATCGCGGAACAGCGCAGCGGCGCGGGTGTAGAGCACGAGATATCCGTCGCGACAGGCCTTCTGAGCCAAGGCGCAGGCCAGCCAGCTCTTGCCTACCCCGGTTGGACCGACAAGGAAGATGTTCTCGTGCCGGCTGACCCAGCCGGAGTCGTTGACCAGCGAGCGTATCAGGGTGCGATCCAGGCCGCGGGAGGCGCGGTAGTCGATGTCTTCCACGCAGGCGTTGCCTTTCAGCTTGGCGTAACGCAGCCGCCGTTCCAGCGCCAGGTTCTGGCGCCAGGTCCACAACCGGTCGACCATGAGGGAGAGTTTTTCTTCGAAGCTGAGTTGGGCGGCGTCTTGGTTCTGTTCGAAGTTGCGCCAGGTTTCGACCATGGGTTCCAGATGCATGGCCAGGAGTTTTTCGATGGTGGGTTGATGTAACATAGGCTCGTCTCCTCTCACTCGAAGTACGCCGCACCGCGGATGTTGTCGTGTTCCGGAACAGAACGCGGCGCAGACGGCGGGTTGATTGGTTGCTGGTCAAGGTTGTGGCGCAGGATCGAGTCCATGCTCCTGTAGCTGACCGCGCCTGTGACCAAGGCGCGTTCGGCGGCTGCTTCCACGCGGGCTACCGGATAGCGCTGCCCCAGGCGGATGATCCCCAGGCATGATCGATAACCCATCTCCGGATGCGGCTGCGCTTGAAGGATTTTCTCCACCACTTCTTGCGTCCGCGTGCCCACCGTGGCCGCCCACTGGACCAGCCGCGATGGTGGCCAGTCCAGATGCGCGCGGTGCGCAGCGGGCCGATGCTCGCTATCGGTCACCGCTGCGTACGGTTTAGCCGTGCGCAGGTGCGAGGCGACACGCTTGCCCTGATGGAAGATCTCCACGGTCGCGGGCGTGGCCCGCACCTCCACCGTTTGCCGCGCCAGTTGATAGGGCACGCTGTAGAAGCTCTTGTCGAACTGGATGTGATAGTCGATGTTGACCGTGGCTTGTGACCACTCGGCCAGATCGAAGCGCTCGACGGGAAGCGGGCGCAGCGCCGGCCGGTCCAGTTGCTCGAACAGGCTCCGGCGCGAGCCTTCGCGCTTCTTGAACGGCCGCTGGTTGAGCTTGTCCAGCAGCTCGCCGATGGCGCGGTTCATCTCGCCGAGAGAAAAGAACTTGCGATGCCGTAGAGCAGCCACGATCCAGCGCTGGGCGATCTGCACTCCGACCTCGACCTTGGCCTTGTCGCGCGGCTTGCGCGGGCGCGTGGGCAGCACGCCGACGGCGTAGTGCATGGCCATCTCCTGGTAAGTCGGATTCAGATCGGGCTCATAGCGGCAAGCCCTCGACACGCCGGTGCGCGTGTTATCGGGAACCACCAGCTCGCGGGCAGCCGCCGAAAAACTCGAACGCCGCACGTGGGCTCCGATCCAACTGGCCATCTGCTGATCCAGCGTAGCCTCGGCATAGGTGTAGTTGCTGGCTCCCAGCACAGCCACGAACAACTGCGCGGGGCGTGCTTGGCCGGTTGCTGGATCGTAGAGGGGCATAGTCGCTCCCGCCCAATCGACAAACAACTTCTCGCCCGGCCGATGGTGCTGGCGCAGCACCAGATCGCGCTCCTGCTTCCAGCGCTGGTAGTGATGGCAGAAACGGCTGTACCCATAACCGTCCGCGTGCCCGGCCCGGTACTCTTCCCACAGCAACTGCAGGGTGGTGTGCTTGTGCCCTTGCAGTTCCTGATGAATGTAGGCGAAATCGGGTGGGGTCTTGGCGCCCGGCCTGGCAGACACCGGAGTCGGCTGGAAATAACTTCTCTTCCAGATCCGACTCCGACATTTCAGCCGGCAGCGGCCAGCTTCAATCCCGCCGCACGGAAACGCTCCACGTACTCGTGCACCGTGCTCTGGCTGACGTTAGCGCTGCGGGCGATCTGGCGTTGCCTCAGCTTCAACTCGAAATACAACCGAAGGACTTCTCGCGTCTTGCGCATGGACATTCGCTTTCCGGGCACCGTCCCCCCTCTCGGAGTCACGGTACCCGCGATTTTGATGTCCAGCGCCGCCACGCCTCTTTCCACACTTGATTCCTGCCCATCCCGATCACCGTTCCTGCACACCTCGATCACTGATCGGCTTCGCGCAGGAATGCTGATCGCTTTCGCCAGGAATCTTGATCGGAATCAGACAGGAATCGTGATCGGCTTCATCCAGGAATGCTGATCGGCTTCAGCAGGAATCCGCAGGCGTCTCCACCCTGCTGCTGCACGAACCGCTTAAGAGCACGGTGCTAGCATGGAAGCCCGGTGACCCCATCGAACGCGAAGCCGATGTAATCCTCGAAGACAAGGGGCAAACCATCGAGGCCCGCGTTGATTTAACCGCCGGGAAGCTGGAGTCATGGAACGTCATCCCTGGAGTGCAGGCGCCTTTTACCACCACCGAATTGCATGCCTTCAGCGACCTGATCAAGAGTGACCCGCGCGTGCAGGAGGCCTTCAGGAAGCGCGGCCTGACCGACATGACCACCATTCACTGCGGAGCCGGTCCTCTGGCCTTGAGAGTGTTTCCTGAGCAGGAGCACATGCGCGTCGGGTATGGTGGCTGCACCGATTCTGACGGTCAGTACCATACCTGGGGCCGAAATATTGAGGGCCTATGGGTAGTGGTCGACATCACGGGCAAGAAAGTGCTTCAGGTCATTGATACTGGCATCATCCCAACGGCCAGGTATGTCGGCAACTTTGAAGAAGCCCCCGAGATCCCACGCGAAGGTACCAAGCCCATCGTGGTGTCGCAGCCCATGGGGCCTTCCTTCAAGAACGATGCAGGTGAAATCACCTGGCAGAACTGGCATTTTCGGCTTCGCCTGGATTCGCGCGTGGGCCCGGTGTTGAACCTGGTCAGCTACCAGGACG
This sequence comes from uncultured Acidobacteriaceae bacterium, assembly GCA_963834445.1. GTDB lineage: Bacteria > Acidobacteriota > Terriglobia > Terriglobales > Acidobacteriaceae > PALSA-350. Next base: position 501,766 of record CAWIBU010000003.1, on the reverse strand, counting down.
GTGACAAACGGCGCTCGGTCTTGTATGAAGGGTCGTTCTCCGAGATGTACGTCCCATACATGGACACCGATGAGGGTTGGAACTCGCGCTCCTTTCTCGACGCCGGCGAATTTACCCGCGACGGCCTACTGCGTGAAATGGACACCGACGATTGTCCCGCGTATGCAAAATTCATTTCGGGCTTGTCCACCACCGATACGGGGACCCCGTTGCTGCGGCTCAAGGAGGCATGTTTGTTTGAGCGAGCTCCCGGTGACCCGGCCTGGCGCCACAATGAAAACAGCATCCTGGCCGGTCGTCCAGCCAGGGAATTAGTTCTCCGCACCGCTGCGGCCATCGGCAACTACGACTACATGATGGATTGGATCTTCCAGCAAGATGGCACGATCCGCGTTCGAGTAGGCGCCACTGGGATCGTAGAGGTGAAGGGTAGCAAAGACCTCGTCGCTCCAGAGCAGACGATGACCGACGGCATGCCGACCCCGCAACAGGGAACATTGGTTGCTCCCAACACGGTAGCTGTGTACCACGACCACTATCTTTGTTTCCGGCTCGACATGGACGTCGACGGTCAGGCCAACAGCTTTATGGTGGACCGCTTAGTGTCGAGAAAGATTCAGGCTCGCACCCGAACGAGCATTTGGGGAGTTGAATCTTCGCTTGCGAAGACTGAGAGTCAGGGCATCCTTGACCTCGATCCGCGTAAGCCCGCTATGTGGCACTTCATCAACGATAAGCAACGTGGCCCTCTGGGTTATCCAACAGGCTACGAAATCATGCCTGAGGCCACCGCGGTTGATTTTCTCTCTCCTGATGATCCATCGTTGAAGGTTGGTGCATTCGCGCAACATCAACTATGGATCACCCCTTACAACCCGGATGAACGATACGCTGCCGGTGTCTATGTGACCAATAGCAAGGGTGGAGAAGGGCTCCCGGCGTGGACCATGGCTAACCGCCCCATCGACAATACTGACATCGTTGCCTGGTACACGCTTGGCTTCCACCATGTTGTGCGCATAGAAGATTGGCCGGTTATGCCGACCTTGTGGCACGAATTCCAAATTCGCCCCATAAATTTCTTTTCTCAAAACCCGGTGATGGATCTGCCTCACGAGCCCTGAATGCCTTGGAAAAACCGGCTCGAAGACCCAGCCTCGAGGGATGCGCTTCGTTAGGAATAAGCAACAGGTTCAGACCGGGATGCTTACTTCTGCAAGCGATTCGGTGTTCTTGGCGCCGCACTGATGGAGTCCGCGATAACCCAGGTCGCGCCGGTGATCGCTATGCTGATCGCATTGGCGGACCAATTGAAGTGGTTGCGTGGCGCCGCGGCGAGAGCCGGAATCCAAATCAATAATTCGAAGATCACGATCTCCGCAGTGAGGAGTCGCGCGGCAAGCGGCGCCAGGATGCCGGTGAGGATTGCGACCGAGGCCCCGAAGAAACCCAGCGTGGTGGCATAGGCCCAGAACATCCTGCCCGGCCGCAGCCAGCCCGGAATCACGGCCAACAGGCCGGGCATGTCCTTGATGTGGACGATGCCGAAGGATATGGGGCAAATACCGAAGAGGAGCACGAAGAAGGGCCGGCGGCGCGCAATGGCTGAACCGGGACGCGAGAAAATCGCCCAAAGGACCAGCCCGGCGGTGACCAGAGAAAACTCCTCAAAGACATTGCCGATGGGGTCGTAATTGCCGAGATTCACAAGGGCCCCCGGCACCCAGATGAGCGTGAAAACGGAGTAGATAATCGTCAGGGTCAGGGCGCCGGCACGCGCGGTGCGGGGCAAGAGGAGCGCGATTCCCCCCGCCAGCTCAATGACCGCGGTGAGATAGGCGAGCGGTACCCGCAGCGGAACGTGGGGGCCGACGTTCTGCCAGGTGGTGGCAAAATCGCCCGAGACCAGGCCGACGAGGCCGAGAAAGATGGCCGCTCCGCCGTAGATGTAGAGTCCGAAATTTGCTGCTAGGCTGCGTTGTTTTGCCATTGCGTGGTGGGGGTTCAGTATCTTTCGCCGAGGTGCGTTCGTCCATATCCACTTTGCGCGATTTTGACCGGACCACTTTCACGTTCCTGGCCGACGATTTGAGAAGCCCGGCAGCGTTCTAGGATGAGCTCAAGCGAGGCCGTATCCGTTGGTTGCACATCGCAAATATCCAGTAGCCGATCATGATGCCGAGGGCGTTCAATATGATGTCGTCAACATCGAAGATGCCTACGCGGAACGCCACTTCCATTCCTTCCATGGCAAGGCCAACGGCAATTGCGAGAACGAGCGACTTTCGCCAGGTCATGCTCCCATAGACGACGGCAGCGAGAAAGCCCACTGGGATAAATGGAACAATGTTCCCGACTAGATTCACCATCGCAATCAAGTGATTCGTCTGGCCGCTCAGCAAAGGAAAAATGGTCTTGAACGGCGTGAAGTTGCCGGGACCAGTATGGGTGCCGCTGAACTTGAATCGAAGATGTCCGATGTGAATGATGGGTAGGGCCTTGAACACCACGACGTTAATCAGGATCGCGCTATAGGCGAGCAGAACACAGGCTGCGATCCAACGCTTTCGCTCATCGTTCATGCCAAACTCCTCAACAGCCTGGCGACTCGGAGATGAGTTTCAAATCGTCGACCAAATGGTAAATGACCGAATAACTCAAGCCGATTTGTATCACCCGAATACCGGAGCAATCGCCATGTATGAATGCACCATTCTGCCAGACCGAAGCCGCACCTTTGGCTGGCCTTTTCCGCAAGAGCGGCCAACAGCGCCTTCGCTGGAGAGTTCACAGTAGTTGTTCACTCATTACGCAAACCTCATCTCGGCGCCGTGAACAACTCCATTAAATACATCTCCTCGGCCGGAACTGCATCTAGATGCTGGAGGCACATTGCCGAACGCGAACTTGCCATCTCCTCCTGCGAAAAAACCTACCCATCCCAATTTGATTCTGGGCATATGCTGCATGAGCCTGTTGATCGTGGGCATGGACGTTACCATCGTCAACGTCGCCCTGCCGGCCATTCAGCGCGATCTCCGCGCCACGCTCTCCGGGCTGCAATGGATCCTCGACGCCTACACGCTGGTTGTCGCCAGTCTGCTCATGCTCTCCGGTTCCATGTCAGACCGCTTCGGCCGCCGCCGCGTTTTTCAGATTGGCCTCATGCTCTTCATTGCCGGATCACTGCTTTGCAGCCTGGCGAATACCATCGGCCAACTCATCGCATTCCGCGCCTTGCAGGGCCTGGGCGCATCCATGCTCAACCCGGTAGCCCTCTCCATTATCGCCAACGCATTTCCCAGCCCGAAAGACCGAGCCCGTGCCGTTGGCGTTTGGGGCGCAGTGGCGGGCGTGTCGCTGGCAATCGGTCCTCTGATTGGCGGCGCGCTCACCCAGACCGTCGGCTGGCGCTCCATCTTTTGGATCAATCTGCCCATCGGCCTCACCGCGGTGGCCTTAGCCGCCAGATTCGTCCCCGAATCGAAAGCGCCACGAGCCCGGGCCTTTGATCCAGTCGGGCAGCTTCTGGTGTTCGCCTGCCTGGCATCGCTCACCACTGCGGTGATTGAGGGGCCGCATGCCGGTTGGACTTCCTGGTTGATCCTCGGTTTGTTTGCCACTGCGGCCGTCGCGCTCGCGATCTTTTTGTTCTACGAGCCAAGGCGTCAGCAGCCCCTCGTAGACCTGCGCTTCTTTCACAGCGTCCCGTTCAGCAGTGCGACTCTGCTGGCCCTATGTGCCTTCGCATCGTTCGCCGGCTTTCTCTTTCTCAACGCGTTATATCTGCAACAGGCGCGCGGATACTCCGCCTTCCACACCGGTCTTTGCACTCTGCCTCTGGCTGTCATGATGATCTTTTCTGCACCGCTTTCCGGACGCTTGGTAGCGGCTCACGGTACGTTGCCCTCGTTACTGGCTGCGGGCACCGGCTTCCTGTTGAGCACGTTGATCCTCACGCGCCTCAGCCTTGGCACGCCGCTCGCCCTGCTGCTGGTGGCCTACGCGTTATTCGGCCTGGGCCTCGGGATGGTCAACCCGGCCATCACCAACAACGCTGTCGCCGGCATGCCGTTATCCCAAGCCGGTGTGGCGGCGGCCATCGCCTCCACTGGCCGCCAGGTCGGTGCAGCCCTGGGGGTAGCGGTAGCCGGGACCGTCGTCGCGGCAAGCCACGCCAGGGGAACTGATTTCACCCGCGCGACCCACCCCATCTGGTGGATCATGACCGGCTGCGGCGCCCTGGTTCTCTTGCTCGGTTGGGCCTCGAACACGCGCTGGGCGCACACCAGCACCGGCCGCGTCGCCCACCTGTTCGAAGAGCAGCAACCGATAAAAACCGCTACGGCGAGGAGCTGAGGACCACCTCGGCGTGCGAGGGCGCTTGCAACGTGAGCGTATAGCAGGACAAATGATTTCCCCATTTGACCGAAACCGAGAACGGGTTCGGATGCCTCAGGCGCTGATTGAGACTAAAGAGCATCAAGCAACACAGGATGCCACTCTGCAACAGCCGGACAGCGCCGATGCCAGGGCTGCTGATCCCGGAGCCATGCAAATTTCCCCCCGCGAGCGCCGGCAAAATATGCAGGGTCGCGGATGAGAGCGGAGGGTGCTTGGCAGTTTGCGAACTCATATCGGAAGCCGACTATGGGCGTCGATACGATAATCTAACTAAAGTGATCGAATAAGAAAGCAGGCGCATGGCGACAGTACAGGAATTCAGGTGCGAAGTCTGTGGAATCGTGACCAGCAATCCCATCCACTGGTTCATCATTCGTTGTGGAGAGTCAGACCTCACGGTGCACCGCTGGAATACCGAAATCGCCAACGCTGCGGGGGCCCGGCATTATTGTGGGGAAGCCCACGCCGAGGTATATATCAGTCGCTGGTTTGAATCCGTCTGCTCCCCGCCAAAGCCAAGTTTCCGGTAAGCCCTTCCTCCAGGCCCCAAACAAATCTGTTTCTCGCCGGTCCCCGCGCGCCGTGGAACCGAGCTGGAAGGCCTGCCTTTGAAGCAGTGACCATCGCAGTGAAAGGATGGCCGCTCCCCTAACCCGGCAGTGGTCCCAGGATCTCGATCTCATACTTTGCGCACAGCCTCGCCAGTTTCGCCATATCGGGCGCTGTTGGCTGAGGCAGCACGCGTTCCCGCGCAGGCTCGCCCATTTCCGTCGCCATGCCCACGAACCCATTCCCGGGCATGGCCAGGATCAGCATCTTGGTCGGCGTCGACCCGCTGACACGAATCCCATGAGGAATTCCGCGCGGTAGGAACAAATAATCGCCAGGGCCTGCAACCGTCTTTTTCCCATCGCAGATAAACGTCGATTCGCCCTCGAGCAAATAGAAGGCCTCATCTTCGGAGTGGTGAAGATGGTAAGGAGTAGCGGAACCGGGTGGCGAAATTTGATAGCACAGAGAGTAAGCGCCGCCGGTCGATTCCGTCGTGGCCTTAACGGTCAGCAAATTATTCAGAAACCAATATGCCGGTCCCTCTTCTGCATTGAGAGTCTGAGGCTGCATTTTTGCCAGCAAGGTTGCTCCTTAATCGAAGGGAAAAATAGTCTTGATTCCTATGAAATCTTACTATTACTGTTCAACTTCGATGCCGATCATTCTCACGAGGGCCAGAGCATTGGTTTGCCGCAGGATTCCGGGCTTCACCCGGTAATCAAACACCAATGGCGCATCTGGATCCTCGCTTTGCATATGCACGTTAGCCCCTCTCAGCTGAGGAGACTCTGCAATCTCCGTCAGCGCCAGATCGTGCGTTGATAACGCACCAACCGCCCCGCCGCGGATTAACGTCTGCAAGACGGCCCCGGCAGCGATCCTCCGGTCCTGTGAATTGGTACCACTCAGAATCTCGTCCATCAGAAACAGCACGGGCCCGCCTTCTTCCGTCGCCTGTATCGTCTCGCGTAACCGCTCAACTTCCGCCAGGAATTTGGATTTGCCCTCCGCGAGAGAATCCGCCAGGGAAAGGGAAGCACAGACTCTGAATACCGACATGCGGGCGCCCTCAGCTCGGACCGGCGCACCCGCCGAAGCCAGCACCGCGTTCACGCCAATCGCCCGCAGAAAGGTGCTCTTACCCGCCATGTTGGAACCACTGATCAGGTAAAACCTCGTATCGTTGTTCAAGGCGACGTCATTGCCGCAGCACGTGCTTGCTTCAAGAAGAGGATGGCAGAGCGAAATAGCTTCCAATCGAGCCGCGCCATCCAATAGCTCCGGAAATACATCGTCCGGGTGTTCATACGCGTAGCACGCCAGCGCATTCAGGGCATCAAACTCTGCCCAGGCATCAAGCCATCGCAGAAAGTCCTCCCGGTTCTTTCCTCGCCAATCATCAATCGCGAGTGCCAGCTGCGTCCCCACAGCCAGCAGCAAGGAGGGAACGTAGAAGAAGTCTTTCCCCCGATGTTCGACTGCCCGCGCTAATCGTTCGATCTTGCCGATCTGCAAAGCCGCATTGCGGCTCGCAACACTCGCAACGAGTGAGCGCAGCTTTCGGGAAGTGAATTGCCGCCCTTGCATGAGCGTGAGTCCCTGGCGCAAAACCACCAGTTCATTGGCAAGCGGAAAAAGATATTTGAGGTGCGGCCGCACTTTGCGCATAAAGGTGAGCCCGACAACCGCCTGCGCCAGCAGAAGAGGCAGCAACCACGGCAAGATCATGCCCCATTGGAGGAACTGAGCCACGCAAAGCAGGCACGAAACGAAACAGATCGAACTGGAGCCGAGGAGAAAAAGAGCAACTCCGCGTCCAGCCTCGATCATCGGAAGGCAAAACCACTGACGAAGATAGGTTCCATCGCATCTCTGAAACTGGTACTTACCAAGCGAGGCTATTTGTTCACGTAACTCCGTTGCCTGCTTAAGCTCGCTTACGGCTTCTTGCCGAGCCTTCGATTCCTGTAACGTCGACGGATCGAGCAAGTAAGACGCGAGTCGGTCAGCCCCGGCCTGGGATCGCGTCGTGCAGAGAAGTTCAAAGAGAGAACCATCGCCGAGGATCGCCAGATCGTCCTGGAAAAGATGATGAGGGCGCGTGAAATCCATCCCGGCGTTCCCCTTACCTTGCCAGGTGCCTCGCAGGCGATCCAGGCCCTGTTCGTAGAAAGTGCAGAGATGCGCCATCTGCAGAGCCCGCACGCGTAATCGAAAAAACCCGCGAATTGCCCAGAGAATCCCTATCACCGCAATCATCGAAAATACCGTGGGCATTGAGTACCACGTCCAAAAGAGCAAACCAGCAACTGTGATGAGCCCAGCCAGAACCGCGATCAAGGCGCCGCCCTGACGGCGCCGCAAAGCAGACATTAACTGTTCCAGGTTTGCGAGTGTGGTTTGGTACTGACTGAAAACGGATGGTTCTGCAGGAAAACTGCTCACAGATAGACCCTCTCTCCCCTGAGCGAACGCCAGGGTACGGTTCGATAACAAGCGCAACTGTGCAGCCTCAGCGGCCGCACAATCCTGAGATCTGATGAGTCGGGCTAAGAGAAGATAGGTGGAGGGCGCTGAGCGACGGGGGATAATGTCGGCTCGCTGGCAACAAACACATCGATGGACGGGATGCTCCCCCATCCGCAGTCAAAAACGGGAGCGATCCAGGACAGCGGAAACGCCTGCAGACAAGAGGTGATCGTTCGATACAAGTCGGCTGAACGCACGATCGTGAACATCAGCACGGCCGCAAACAGGAATGTGCCAATTGTCCTGCCGAGCCCGGAACAGAGGAACGACCGGCAATGCGGTAGGGACACCACGAACAGCAGGTGAAACGTAAGATACAAAGCTGCGTGTATGTATCGTTCCCGTTTCATCGGGCGCCCTTGCCGATGATTATAGCCCGCACAAAAAGAATTCAGCATCCAAAACCCGAGGAGACGTCCTGCCATGAAGAGCCACACGGAGTATCTGGTTTTCGAAACCAAAAAGCGCAGAGAAATGGTCCACATCACCGACCAGGTAGAACAGATCGTTCGCCGGAGCGGCGTGAAAGATGGTCTGTGCTTCGTCTCGCCGATGCACATCACCGCGGCCGTCTACGTAAACGATCTGGAAAGCGGCTTGATTGAAGACATCGGTAAGTGGTTGGAGCAACTGGCCCCGGCGCGGCCTGATTACAAACATCACCAAACCGGCGAAGATAACGGCGACGCCCACTTGAAGGCATTGCTGTTGCACCATGAAACAACCCTGCCGGTAACCAACGCGAGACTGGATCTTGGTACATGGCAGAGGCTCTTCTACGCAGAATTTGATGGGCAACGGCCCAAACGAGTCATCGTGAAAGTACTTGGAGTGGAGTAAAAACGGTGGCTACCGGGCCATCCAACCGGCTGATCCCTCTGCCTCTGGACGGGTGCCAATGTTTTCCCAGATTGCCAGTGAGACTCGTTGGCGGCGCAAGCTTCATGCGGCTTTCCTCACTGAAAGCCGCACCCGCAATCGAGTTCGGGGCCACGTACAGGAAATCCGGGTCGCGCCCTGCGTACACGGGCCGAAATTGTACTTTTTCGAACGTTTTTAGCTGGTTGCCAAGCCGCATTGACATCAGCAACGCTCTCTTTTAGTCTTCCTGTTCAAACGATTTAATAGCCGTCACTGCTGGACGGAGATGAGGTACCATGCGATCCATTCGCCTTGCCCTGTCGGCTCTTAACCTCGTTCGCCTAACCGCTTTTGTGAGTTGCGCGATTGTCTGCAGCGCCGCCATTGCGCAAGCCGAATCTGCCTATGTCCGCGTGAGTCAGGTCGGCTACGAAGCCGGCGACACCCCCGCCCGCGCCTACCTCATGGCCACTGCCCCCGAAACGGGCGCCACCTTTAGGGTCGTCAGCGCCAACGGAAAAACTGCCTACTCGGGGAAAATCGGAGCACACCTGGGCACCTGGGCCAATAAGAAGTTCACCTACCAGGTCTACGCACTCGATTTCGTTGTTCCTTGCGGCCCCACTTATTCGATCATCGTTACCGGCCCGGTCAACGCTAGTTCTCCCAACTTCGCTGTCGACCGCCCAGATGTTCTTTACCCTGGGTTGCTGGTGAACACACTCTTCTTCTACCAAACGCAACGCGACGGCAAGAACTACATCCCCAATGCGCTGCGCACTGCCCCCGGCCACCTCAAAGACAAGAACGCCAAGGTTTATCTCACGCCGCCGCTCGATGACAACGACGAGATCAACAATGTGCCTCCGGCGACGCCCCTTAGCCCAGCCAATCAACCGAACATCGATGCCAGTGGCGGATGGTGGGACGCCGGAGACTACGAAAAATATGTTGAGACTGTGAGTTACACCACCGCACTGATGGAGATCGGGGTCCGCGACTTTACCAACCAGATGGGACCCGGCGCACAGCTCAACCCACCAGCTCCCCCAAACGCCGTTTCTTATGCCGGCGCCAGCGGTCCCGGTTCTCCGCAGTCTGCGGACTTCAGCGCCGAAGCCAACTTCGGTATCCAGTGGCTGCTGAAGATGTGGAGCGACTCCTCACAGTCTCTTGCCTACCAGGTCGACAACACTCAGGACTGGAACTACTACGGGGAAGGAAACCCGTCCTCAGCCGCCGGCAATTGCGGTGGCACTTACAACACGCCCTACTGCCTCATCACCGAGTACGACATCTGGACCCTGCCCCAGGCGGCAGACAACTTCCTGCAGCAGGGCGATCCCAAACCCTGCGACCCGCTGACTACCTTTTATATTTGTAACCGTCCTGTATACATTGCCCAATTCCCGCAAGGCGCTATCAGCCCCAATCTTGCCGGCCGTCTCGCCGCCGGCTTCGCCGTTTGCTATCAGGTCAACCACAAGCAGAACCCCACACTGGCTAACCAGTGTCTTACCGCTGCGGAACAGGTCTACGCGCGCGCCGACACCAGCTTCGCGGATCCCGCACCCTCTGTCGGCTCAGGCTCCTGCCCGACCTGTTTGCTCACCATCGCTCCTTTCGACGGCTACCCCGAAACCGTTTGGGAAGACGACATGGAGTTGGGCGCCGCCGAACTCTACCTGGCCCTCCACTCCGTGCAAGGCGAAGCCTTACCTTCCGGCTTGCCCAACACCAATCCCAATGTCTACTTAAAACAGGCGGCGCAGTTTGCGGGTAACTACATCACGAATATCTATCAGCCCGGTTACACCGACACGCTGAATCTCTACGATGTCAGCGGGCTTGCTCACTTCGAGCTCTATAAAGCCCTCGAAGCGGCCGGAGATCCAGAAGGGTTGGCTACTTCGCAGAAGGCCATCGGCCAACAACTCGTGGCCCAGGTGAACGCAGCCATCACGCAGGCTGGGGCGGATCCCTGGGGCTTCGGCGTACCCTGGGCCAACGGCGATACGACCTCACACGGGGCCGGCCTCTCTGTCATGGCCAGTGAAGCTTTCTCGGTCACAGGAGACACCCGCTACAACACCTATGCCCAGCGCTGGCTCGGCAACATCCTCGGAGCCAACTCCTGGGGCTCCTCGTTCATCGTTGGCGATGGAAGCACCTTTCCCAACTGCATCCAGCATCAGGTAGCCAACCTGGCGGGGGCCCTCGACGGCACTTCTGGTGGAACCCCAATCCTCTGGGGTGCGGCTACCGAAGGACCAGACAGCTATACCACCTCAGGCGTCGTCGGGGGTATGATCCTTTGCCCCGCCAACGGGGTGGATACCTTCAAGAAGTTCAATGGCAACAGCGGAAGCTACGATCCCTCGCAAACCGCGCTCTTTCAGGACAACGTGCAATCCTACAACACAACCGAGCCGGGCATCGATCTCACCGCAACTTCCTTCCTGATGTGGTCCTGGAGAATGGCCCTACAGGCAAATCCTTAGGTGGTCATACGTAATGAGTGCGGTTTCGTATCGTGCAACACTACCACTGTTGCGTCATTCCCACCTGCAGATACTTGCGACGACAATCCATTGCATGCAGTACAAAATTTAACCCTCGTGAACAACTGGGTGCAGAAGATGAGCCTCGACGAAAAATATCGCACCACCTTCCCGCTACGTCTTCCCGTCTCGCTGAAAGATAGCGCCAATCTAATGGCCTTGAAAGATAGCGTGTCGCTCAACTACTTCATAGCCGTAGCCGTGGCAGAGAAAGTCAGCCGTCTTCAACACCAAATCCAGGCGCCCATGGGCGCCCTCGAAAAAACACGCAGATATCCCCACCCCTAACCGGTATCGGCAAACTGACCTTCCATCCCTAAGGATGAAAGCATCAACCCACCACAATGCACGGGTGGCCCATTCCGGCCACGCGTTGCCCACCCTGGCGTGCCGTGGGTCTTGACTGGGATAGCGACTGCTACCCTTTTGTCCTCAATGTCCGGTTTCGGTGACCCGCTGAAAGGTCGCAATATTCCTCATCGCGACCAGGAAATACAGCGAGATCCCGATGAGTATGCCGCCAGAACCGGCGAGCGCCCACGTGACGCCAAAGATTGGAATCAATTTCCCCAGGGCCAGGCTTCCCAGAGGTATCCCGGCACGGAACGCCAGGTTGTAAACGCTCATCACCCGGCCGCGCATGTGGTCAGACACAATCATCTGCACCAGCGAAAGCATCAGCGATGCCGACCCCATGATCGCCGCGCCACCAAAGAAGATCAAAACACACGAAAGCGGAAGCCAGTGGGAAAGGGCGAACCCGGCAATCGCCATCCCCAGCACTAACAGAGATAACAACGCCACATGGCCTTGCCCTTTCAACCGCTCCATGGCCGCCACAATCAACGCGCCGGTAATCGATCCCGCACCCGAAAATACCAACAGCAGTTCATACGTCTTCGGCCCCCCATGGAAAATCGTCTGCACAATGACCGGCAGAAAACCGGTGAGCGAAAACCCGAGCAGCGTCGTGCAAAAGGCGAGCACCACCAGCGCAGCCAATCCCTCCCGCTGGCGAATAAAGTGGATGCCTTCACTCATACTTTTCAGAACAGAGGCTCGCGATGTGGGCGGAACAAACTTCACATGGATCATGAACAGCGAGACGATCACCGCCAGGTACGAAATCCCATTCAGGCTAAAGCACCAGGTGGCGCCCAGAGCTGTGTACGCAAGCCCCCCAAGCATTGGCCCGAGCACCCGCGCCAGGTTGAACTGGATCGAGTTCATGGCAATCGCATTGGAAAGATCTTTGCCCTCGACCAGGGTCGGCAACAGCGCGGAATACGCCGGCCCACCGAATGACTGCCCACACCCGACCAGAAACGAAAGCACAAAAATGTGCCATACCTTTACCGTGTGCGTGTAGAACAGGCCGGCCAGAAAGAACGCGCAGGTCATCTGGATGTACTGCGAGTAAAGCAGCATCTTGGCGCGGTCCAGGCGATCGGCGAACACCCCGCCAAAAAGCGAAAACAGCATGATCGGCAGTTGTCCAAGAAAAAGGTCAAGGCCCAGATAAAAAGGATTCTTGGTTAAATCGTAGACCAGCCAGCTTTGTGCGAACTGCTGCACAAAGGTACCGGTTGTGGAAACGCAGGCCCCAATCCACATCAACCGGAAATCGCGATGGCGAAAGGCTCGGAACGTACGGACGAGAAAGGATGATTCCGCCACCAGGAGCTTGTCCTTTCTTCGGGCAAAACTGCCCCCATTGCCTACCGCGGATGCAGTGAGTGGCCTTGTCTATGTTCGCACAGCCGAGGCTTGCCGCTCGGGCCCCTCGTCCGGCATACTTTTAGAGTTTTCGCATACCAATGGTTCCGGCAGGCTCGAAGTCCTGCCTTGAGAGTGCTGAGTGTGCCGGCCGCCGGGGGCCATCGCGTGGGATGCAAGGCTATTTCCCCGGTCAACCGGAACTACAACTTGATTCCGTGCTCGCCGATCACCACGAAGACTGACATCAGTCCGGTAGTCCCCAGCAGGGAACGCACCTGTTTGCCAAGATTGACCAACTCCAGGGCGCAGTGCGCCGATCGGGCGGAAACGTACAAGCGAACCAGCGTGCCCAGACCCATGCTGTCAACGCGGGTAAGGTAAGTTAGGTCCAGCACAATTCGCTTCGCGTCGGGGATCAGCTGGCTGACCTGGCTATACAGAAGATCGTTCACCCCCGCGACCAACTTGCCGTTGCAGCGCACGACGACGGTGCTGCCGGTACGAACAATGTCAAACGTAAGCGGACTAGCCGGTTTCTCAGGCATCGCGCATTGCCTCGTTCCCTTTGTTTATGAATAAAAACAACGTCGGGTGATTCTCGCACATCGTGGCACGTCTGGTTGCCGTGCACCGTTTTTTCTGTTTCGGTTCGGGAACTCAGCGCAACGCCGCTACGCGCTTGCTTACCTCTGCCCGCTCCCTGACCATGTCCTGTTTCAGCAACACTCCGTTCTTCACCAGCAAATCGCCGCCCACGTACACGCGCTCCAGATCCGGCTCCTCCGTCACAAAAACCAGCGATGCATAAGGATCAAAAACTGTCCGGAAACGAGTCGGATCAATCATCAGAAAGTCGGCGTATTTCCCCGGCTCCAGGCTGCCCAGCCGGTCGGCAACGCCGAGTACGTCCGCGCTGCCCATGGTATGCAGCCGCAGTACGTCATACGGGCTCAGGATGGTCGCGTTCTCATACTTGTCACGGATCGCATAAAGGCCGGCGCGCATATTTTCAAACGGGTCCGCCACGTCGGCGCTGGCTTCGCCGTCGACGCCCATCCCCACACGCATGCCGGCCTTTAGATATGCAGGGATATCCGCCACTCCCGAGGCCAAACGGCCATTCGACAGCGGGTTCCAGCTCATGGCCACGCCCGCCTTCGCGCTCTCTGCCAGGATGAAGCTGTCGCTGTGGATGAAGTGCCCGAAGATCAATTGCTTCGAAAGCAGCCCGCTGTCCATGAACCAGCGAAACTTGCTTTGCTGCTCGTACTGCGTTTCCGGCGGCTCCAGATAATGGGTTTCATTGCCCAGGTGGAACTCGTCGCCCAGTTGTTTTTCCATCAGGGTCTGTTGGTAGGTGTCATTGAACGCGGTGCCGCCGCTGATCATCACCGATAGAAAGTTGGGCGATTTGGGTTGCGTGTCGATCCAGTCCAGAAAAGCCTTCAACGGCACGCGCGCCTGCGCCGCCCCGTAGCTGGGCTGCACTCCTAATGCGGTTGCCCGGCCCACCGACATACTGTGGACGAAGCGGATTCCCGAATCCATCTCCGCCCGAAATCCCTTCTGGTCGTACTCATCCGCGGTCACGCTGGGGCTGGTGCGGCCCCGGGCTCGCGCCTCGTAGTTAAAGTTGTATACCCCGGTGATGCCATGTTGCAGATGGTCAAGTGCCCCATCGAGCGTGAACCAATACATATCTTCCGGACTCGACTTGACCGCGGGCGTATACAGCGCATCGATCCATCCCATCAGCGTCTTATCCGCTCCCAGCCCGCGAAACGCGCTCTGCCACAAGTGGCTGTGTGCAGAGATGAATCCGGGAATAATCCAGTGTCCGCCTGCATCCAGGATCTCCTTCGTCTGCAGTCCCGCCGGTGGATCGCCGGCCGCGACCGTCAACAGCCGGCCGTCTTCACCCACCACCAGGTAACCCTTCACCGGCTCGCGTTGGCCTGTCGCCATTGTCAGCATGAATGCGTTCTTGACCACCAGCTTGGCGGGGCTGCCCGTCGGGGCCTGCGCCAGGGTCGCGGACGCGCTCGCCAGCGCAACCAGCAAGCAAAGTTTTTTCACAATATTGATATTCATGGGCAATTACTAAACGAGACCGCTGCCCGAAACAACAAAAAACTGGCCAACAAAAGGCCGGGTTCCCCGCCTTCCACGTTTATGATGAACGTCCAATGTCTGCTGCCGACTCCATCGATCAGGTTGAAGGGCTGCCGCGCCTGCTGCTGTTTGGTTTGCAGCACGTGCTGGTGATGTACGCCGGCACGGTCGCGGTGCCGCTGATTCTGGGCAGCGCCCTCGGGTTCACTGCGAAGCAGGTGATTGCCCTGATCAGCGCCGATCTCTTTACGTCGGGCCTGGCCACCCTGCTGCAAACCCTGGGCTGGTGGAAGTTCGGGGCGCGTTTGCCGCTCATTCAGGGTTGCTCCTTCATCTGCGTGGCGCCCATGATCCTGATCGGCAGTCATTACGGCATCGCGGCCCTCTATGGTGCGGTGATCAGCTGCGGCGTATTCACCATCCTCGTGGGACCCTGGTTCAGCCGTATGCTGCGCTTCTTCCCACCCGTCGTGATCGGCTCCGTGATCACGGTGATTGGTCTCTCCCTGCTGCCCGTAGCCGCAGCGTGGCTGGGTGGCGGCGACCCGGCAGCAACCGACTTTGGCAGCTTCCTTCATCTCGGGTTAGGGCTGGCGACCATCGTGTTGATCGTCGCCATCCAGCGTTTCGGCCGCGGCATGGTCGCCAATCTCAGCGTGTTGCTGGGCCTGATCGCGGGCACCGCGCTGGCCGCGGTCTTCGGCCAGGCAAGCTTCCAGCAGGTAGCGGCGACGCCGTGGTTTGCCCTGGCCCACCCGCTGCTGTTTGGGCCACCGCGCTTTGTACTCGTGCCGGCCCTGGTGATGAGCCTCTCCATGCTCGTCGTCATGACCGAGACCACCGGCAACTGTCTGGCGATTGGGGAAATCACAGGGCGCCCTATCGGCCCCGAGGTTTTGACAGCGGCTTTCCGTGCCGATGGCCTCTCAACCGTGCTGGGCGGCTTCTTCAACAGCTTCCCCTACAACGTGTATTCACAAAATACCGGCCTGCTCGCGCTCTCTAAAATCAAGAGCCGCTTTGCCGTGGCAGCCGGCGGAGGCCTGCTGGTCATGCTTGGTTTTCTGCCAAAACTGGCGGCGGTGATCGCCGGGGTTCCGCGGCCAGTGCTGGGTGGCGCCTCGATTGTAATGTTTGGTATGACGACGATGGCCGGTATTGAAGAGCTGACCCGCGTCCGCTACCACGGAACCAGCAACGCGATCGTCGTAGCCGTTTCCGTGAGCATGGGCCTGTTACCAATTGCATCGCCGCAGCTGTTTGCCCATGCGCCCGAAGCAGCCCGCTTGTTTCTCAACAGTGGCATTTTTCTAACCGCCCTAACCGCGGTTCTACTCAACGTTCTCTTCTCCTCGAAGGCGGAGGCATAACCCGTGGAACAAGTAACCGAACAGGATCTGATCTTTTTGCGCCAGGCAATTCAGTTAGCGCGCGATGCGCGTGATCGTGGCTGCCACCCCTTTGGCTCATTGATCGTGAACGAGCGCGGCGAGACAGTGGTCACCGCGCGCAACAACGCCGTGCGCCCTGGCGGCGAGCCAACCCAGCATGCGGAGAGGCTGGCCTGCAGCAAGGCCGGCAAGCTGCTCGACGAAGCCGCGCTCGCCAAATGCACCCTCTACACCAGCACCGAACCTTGCGCGATGTGTGCCGGCGCCATCTATTGGACGGGCATAGGCCGCGTCGTCTTTGCGCTCGCCGAAACCGGCCTGCTGCGCTACACCGGCAGCCATGAGCAGAACCCTACCCTCGATCTGCCCTGCCGCGAAGTCTTTGCCCGCGGGCAGAAGCCGATCGTCGTTGTCGGGCCTTTGTTGGAAGACGAGGCGGGCAAGGTCCACGAGGGCTTTTGGACCCTCTGATTTACACTGGCAGGATGATACCTCCGTCCAGGGTTGACCTTGTCGGTGTTGGCCTGAATGCGACGGACACGCTCATCGCTCTCCCAACTTTCCCGTCACGTGGTTCCAAAGTCGAATACACCTCTGCCCATGTACTGCCGGGCGGGCAAGTCGCGACTGCCGTTGTGGCTTGTCAACAATGGGGCCTATCCACACGCTATGTGGGCATCGTCGGCGACGATGCGGCCGCCACGCTGCATCGCGATGCCTTTACCGCGGCGGGCGTCGAAACTCACCTGATCCAGGTTCCCGGTGGCGCCAGCCCCCAGTCGCTGATACTCGTTGACAGCGGCGGAGAGCGCACCGTCATGTGCCGCAGGGATGAGCGCGTCGTGCTGCAGCCGGCGCATCTCGATCGCGCATGGATCGTAAATGCAAGAGCACTGCACGTCGACGGATATGACACCGAAGCAGCTACCGTAGCGGCCGCCTGGGCCCGGGCCGCGGGCATCCCCGTGATCGCCGATCTCGACGAGCTGTATCCGGGAGTGGAGCAGCTGCTGGCAAACGTCGACTACCTCATCGTGAGCAGAGATATCCCTGGCCGGCTGATGAAGGAGACCGATCTGGAGATGGCTTTGCGGCAGATGCAGCGCCGTTACGGCTGTCGTCTTGCCGCCGCCACCCTGGGTCAGGACGGCGTGCTGGCCTGGAACGGGAAGCAGCTATACCACATCTCTGCTTACAACGTTCCTGTCGTTGACACTACAGGCGCCGGAGACATCTTCCATGCCGGCTTCATCTACGGTTTGCTCCACGATTGGCCGCTCCATCAACAACTCGATTTCGCCTGCGCTGCTGCCGCCATGAACTGCATGTCTGTCGGAGCCCGCGGCGGTATTCAATCAACGCAAGCGATCGAAGCCTTCATGGCTGCCGCCGTCCGCCATCCCGCCTATACGGTGGAGAGCACACGCCAGTAGTGGAAGAGTCAGCACCTTTGCAGTTTCTACTTCGCCCCAAACAAATTTGTCATCCCGACCGGAGCGGTAGCGTAGCGGAGGGATCTGCGGTGCGCCTTCCTCTCAAGCAAAGGCTCGAAGAGCGAGCTCGCGAAGGCCTGCCGCTCTAAACCTGCAACACATCGCCCTCCCGGGCAACCATCTCGTACAGCACAGGATTAACAAAGAAACCCAAAAACAGCCGCGAAATCAAGCCGGCAACAATCACAATGGCAAATGGCCGCTGCGTGTCGCTCCCGATACCCGTGGAGAGCGCAGCCGGGAGCAATCCCAGGCAGGCCACCAGCGCGGTCATCACAATCGGCCGCAGACGCAGCAAAGACGCCTCGCGCGTGGCCGTCCGGATATCCATCTTCTCCAACCGCAGCTTGTTAATGTAAGAGACAAGAATGACAGCCGTCTCCACCGAAACGCCCATCAGCGCCAGCAACCCGAGCGCCGATGAGACGCTGAAAGGCGTGCCGGTGAGCTTGAGCGCAATCAGCGCGCCCACCGGTTCGGTCAGCACAACTCCAAGAGCGATCGTCACCGGAAACTTGAAGTTGCCGTAAAGCGCAAACAGAATCATGAAAATAATCAGCAAAGCCAGCGGACCAATAAATTCAATCTGATGCTTGGCTTCGAGGAACTCGCCGTACTCCCCGCCCCACTCCAGCCGATACCCGGGGGGCAAAGATTTGGTAATATCCGCAATCGCCCGCTGTCCTTCCAACACGCCGCCCTGCAGGTCGCGTCCCTCGATGCTGTACTGCACGCCGATATAGCGTGAGTTGTTCTCGCGATAAATGAACGAAGCGCCTCCGGCCTCATGAATGTTCGACAAATCGCTCAAAGGGATCTGCTGCCCCGCAGGTGTTCCCACTAGCAGGTTGCCAATCTGCTGCGCATTGTCACGGAACTCCGGCTTCATGCGCACCACCAGGTCAAACAACTTCTCCCCTTGAATCACCTGCGTGGCCGCCTGGCCGCCCACTGCTGCCTGCACCACCGCCTCAACATCGGCGACGTTAATTCCGTAGCGGGCAATCTTATCGCGATCCACATCGATCAGCAGACTGGGCTGGCCCAGTTCACGTACCACGGTCAGCTCGGTAAAGCCCGGCACCTTCGCCAGCCGGCGCTTGATCTCGAGCGCCTGGCTCTGCAACACGTTCAAGTCGGGCCCGTAGATTTTGACGGCAAGCGCACTCTTCAGTCCCGTCAACGCTTCATCCACCGCGTCTTCGGCAGGCTGGGTGAAATTGAAAATGACTCCAGGAAATGCGCTCAGCTGCTTCTGAATATCCTCCGTCAACTCGACTTTGTTGCGGATCCGGCCGCTCTTCCAGGCGGCATCGCTATACGGTTTTAATCCAACATAAAACTCGTCGTTGAAAAATCCCGTAGGGTCCGTGCCGTCATCGGGGCGGCCAAGCTCAGAGCCCACGCCTGTCACCATGGGATAGCTCATCAGGATCTTGCGCACCTGGGGCGAGAACCTGCTCGCCTCCTCAAACGAAACCGTATAGGGCATGGTGGCACGCACCCATAACGCACCTTCATCCAGGTGAGGCATAAACTCTCCACCGATGAAGGGGATAAGCAGCAGCGTGGAGGCGAAGATCAGGGTCGCCACGACGATGGTTGTCTTCGGGTGGTCGAGACACCAGTCGAGCTCGCTCGCATATTTTTTCTTGACCCATTCAAACGGCTTGTTCTCGCGTTCGTGGACGCCTCTCTTGAACCAGTAGGCGCACATCACGGGAACAAAAGTGAGGGTCAGAATCAGGGCGCCGATCAGCGCAATCGACACTGTGTCGGCCATCGGCTTAAACAATTTGGCCGCCGGCCCGGTCAGCGCATAAATCGGTAAGTAGCCGGCGATAATCACCGCGACGGAATAAAAAATGGGACGGTCGACATCCTTCGCCGCCGCCAGAATCACTTCCTGCAAATCGTAGCTCTGGCCTTCACGATCACCCAGCTCGCGGAACACGTTCTCCACCATCACCAGGGTCCCATCAATGAGGATGCCAAAGTCGATCGCCCCAATCGAAAGCAGGTTCGCGGCTGTTCCCCACGCATGCAGAAAAATGAAAGCAAAGAGCAATGCCAGAGGAATGGTGAGCGCCACAATCACCGCGGCGCGAATACTCACCAGAAACGCCATCAGGATGACCAGGACCAGCGCCATTCCCACCACCATGTTGTGCTCGACCGTATCGATGGTCAGCTGCACCAGGTCGCTGCGGTCGTAGTAAGGCTTCACCCTTATATCTGCAGGCAGAAGGTGATCGTTTAGTTGTTCTGTTTTGGCTTCAACCCCTTTGAGCACGGTTTGCGTTTGCTCACCACGCCGCATCATGATGACCCCTTCAACCGCGTCATCCTTTTTGTCGAAGCCGAACTCACCCAGCCGTGGTGCGGCGCCAATCGTCACTTCGCCGATGTCGCGTATGCGCGTCGGCACCCCGTTTTGCGAGCCCACCACAACGTCGCCAATGTCTCGTGTGTCGCGCACCAGGCCCAGGCCGCGAACATAGTTAAACTGGCCGCCTTGCGAATAGAAGCCGCCGCCGGCATTTGAATTGTTCACCGCCAACTGCTGCAGCACGGTGGGCACCGTGATGTGGTAGGCATAGAGCCTTGCCGGATCAAGCAGCACCTGGTATTGCATCACTGTGCCGCCGAAACCGGAATCGTCTGCCACCCCTGGGACTTGCTTGTACTCGCGCGAGATCACCCAGTCTTCGTAAACCTTCAGCTCTTGCGGAGTACGATCCGGGCTCTCAATCACGTAGCGATAGACCAGCCCTGAAGGGCTGGCAAGCGGCGCCAGGGTCGGCGTCACACCGGCGGGATAGGCTACTTCGCTCAAACGCTGAAAGACTACTTGGCGGCCAAAGTAAGGATCGGTGCCTTCGTCGAAGGTCATCCTGACGTCGGAAAGTCCATACAAGGAAATGGAGCGCATCACCGCCATCTTCGGTACGCCGTTCATCTCCACTTCCGTTGGCACCGTCACCAGGCGCTCGATCTCTTCCGCTGCATGGCCGGGCCACTGCGTAATGACCTCCACCATCGGGGGAGAAAGATCGGGATAAGCATCGACCGGCATGTGCTGAAACGAGATCGCTCCGCCGACGGCGATAAAAGCGACCAACATGAGAACCAGCAGGCGTTGCCGCAGCGCAAAGTGGACCAGGTGATGAATCATGCGAAGCCGCCCTCCTTAGTGTTGTAGGGAATTGGCAAACTGAAGAAACAGGCTGCCATCGCCCACAACCCTTTCTCCAGGGGAAAGGCCCCTCAGTATTTGCGTTCGCCCATTCAGGCTCTGCCCGATCTCTACATCACGCCGGCCGAACTCGTTTCCGCCCGTAGCCAAATACACGAACGGTTGATTGTTGTCGTCGCGCAGAATAGCCGCATCCGGTACCGCAATTGCATTGGCGATGGAGCCCGCCGTCACGATCACGGTGCAATACATATCCCGCTTTAGCTTCTCGCCCGGATTGTCGACAACGATGCGTGCCTGCAGTGTTCTGGTGTTAGGGTCGAGGGCGGGCGAAACGTATGAGATGCGCCCGTGGAACGTGCCCGGATACGCGTCATTCTGCACCACGACATCATCCCCACTGCGCACAGCCGCCAGATCGCTTTGGTAGACATTGGCCAGAACCCATACCGTGCTCAGGTCAGAGATCGTAAAAGCCTGCGTCTGCCCGGCTTGTACCACCTGGCCCGGGGAAACGAGGCGCTCCACCACCTCACCTGAGATGGGGGCCAGTACAGGAATCAATGCCGAACTCGGCGCTTTTGCCAGGTCCGCTGGATTCTTGATACCAAGAATCTTCATTCCCTGTTCTGCCGCGTTCAGGTCCGCCTGCGCCTGGTTGCGGTCAGACTCGGCTTGTTCCAGGTCGCGCTGCGCAATCGCGTGGTGTTGATAAAGATCCTGGGCGCGCACCCAATTTTTGTCTGCCAGCCGATAAGAATCGGCCGCTTTCAAATAAGCATCCAGCAACTGCGAGTAATCGGGGCTACTCACGTCGAGCATCGGCTGGCCTGCTTTTACCTGCTGGCCGGGCACCACCAGAATTCGGCTGACTGGGCCGCCGACCTGGGTGATGACTGGTGTGGTTTTGAAGGCGTTGTAAGCCACCGAGCCAGTAAGCCGCAGCGTACGCGTCAGCGTGGTCGGCTGAACCGTCACGATCTGCACATGTGCCAGCTGCTCCTGCGGCAGCGTGAATAACTGCGCCGTGGCAGAGGTCGACGAGCCTGCGGAGAAAGATGTCATTTGGCCCGCTCGTTTGCGATCGCCGGAAGTGCAGGCGGTGAGCGTGCAGGCGACAACCAGGGCCAGGGCACTGTGAAGTCCGCGGTGGCCGTGCGTAATGGTTAACAGTCTCATGGCAAGCTCCTGGTTCCTACCGCTTCGCGCAACTGTTCCAGCCCCAGCAGATACGAAGCGAGCGCCTGGCGATAGGCCAGCTCGGTCGCTCGATAGCTCCGCTCTGCGTCGAGAAAATCAAGCAGGCTCGCGGCCCCGTGCCGGTAGGCATATTCGCCGATGTCGCGCGACTGTTTTGCCTGGTCGAGGTATCCAGACTGGTATAGGCCCACAATCTGGTCGTTGGTGCGCAGGTTTTCAAACGCGTCGCGCACATCTGTCAATACCTGGCCGTTGGCGAATCTCGCCTGTTCCTGCGCTTGCGTAATGGCGAAACCCGCCCGCGCAATCTCCCCCTGGTTGCGGTCGAATATCGGCATCTGCATTTGCCCAAACAACGAGATGTCATTTAAATAGCCGATATGGGTGTAGTTCACTTCACCCGTGATGTCTCGCTTGCCGATGGCCTGCTGCAAGGCGCGTTGACTGGTGGCAGCCGTGACGCCCTGCCGCGCCGCCCGCAAGTCGGGCCTGTTCTGCAGAGCCTTCGCGTCAAAATCGTCCAGGTTGCCCTTCACCGGCTGGTAATCGAATGAGCCGGCCACGTCATAATTCGCATCGATGGATTCGTATCCCAGCATCTGCCGCAGGTCCGAGAGCCCTTGCACGCGCGCCAGCTGCGCAGCAGAAACATCGGTCTGGAACTGCAGCATCTGCAGCTTTATCTTGAGCAGGTCGCCCTCACCGATGTCGCCCGCCTTGTACCGGGCCTGGGCAATATCCACGGTGTTTTGAAAGCTCTTCAAATCCTGTTGCGCGAGCGCCAGAGTCGATTCGGCGAGCTCAACATTGATGAACGCGGAGGCCACGCTGAACGTGAGGCTGCGCTCATTATCCGCAACCAGCGAACGCGTCTGGGCGGTGAAATCCCGGGCAGCCTGCAGCCGGTGCTGCCGCTTTTTCCCACGCTCAAACAGATAACTGATGCCCAGATCGAACTGCGCCGTGTTGTCGAGGTAGTCGGAACTGAATTGGCTGGGCTGGAAAATCGGCAGAAATTGCCAGTCGGTTAGAATCACCGGGTTCGGGCGAAGATTGGCTGTCGTCTCTTCCGCTTCGTTCTGCTGGATCGTCGTACGTGCAGCCAGAATGTTGTGATTATGCTGCAGCGCCATCTGGATGGCGTCATCGAGCGAAATCGTCACCGCTGCAGGATTTTGAGCAAGCACCTGCGCTGGGGGCGCCGGAGAATGGGAGGGCGCAGGCGGCGATTGTGCGCCCGCAGCCGCACAAGCAATAGCCGCTACAAAAAGGAATGAAAGACGCATAGGCAGTCAGCCTCTCGGAGGAGGACGGTACGAAGAAGGGCATGCCACGATCGGCACGTAAAGGAGGAGAGCTTATTTATGCGGGAGGGCCGCGCACGGGAATGCGCCGCATGGTAGGGCCGTGCGGGAAACCAAACTGCTCGGGCTCTGGGCCCGGCCTGGCGACGGCTGGAATATAAAAGCGAATGCCTGCAGGCGTCGATTCGAGGGCTTGATGATTCAAATGACAGATTGGGCAGTTATCCGCGGGTGTGTTCGCGTGGTGGTGCCACACACCCCCCAGCGTCGTCCCCAGCACGACCAGCAGGAGAAGCGCCAACGGCAACACAAAACGCCAAATTCGCTTTGCGTGTTCCAAGCCCTTACTCAAGATGAACTATCTTAACCCTCAGAAGTAACAATGCGCACTTAGGAAACCTCCCCATCCACCCATCCGGGCATCTGGAATCATGCTGGACTCATGCTTCCGCGTCTTCTTCTGGCTAAGTTATTGCCTGCCCTGGCCTTGGTCGTGTTCGCTGCCCTGCTTGCGCGAGCGGCGGCCGGTACTCCTGCTGCCCCTCTAAACGTCGAGAACCTGGGCCAGGGCGTCGTCGCCCTGGATGGAGATTGGCAGTTTGACCTGGGGGATAACCCGGCCTGGGCCTCGCCAACCCTCGATGGCTTCGGCTGGGAGAAGATCGCGGTTGCTCGGCCCCGGGGCGTGGAGACCCATTTCGGCGATAGCGAGCTATACCTGATATCGCCGCCACATCAAATTTGCCCCTCTGCCCGGCGCCGGCGCCGATCTGGCACGAAGCCGCCGTCAGGGCAGGATGACGACATCACCGTTTTTACCCTCACCCGCCCCGCGCCCGGAGTCGAGGCCACCACCTTGTTGTTAAAGCCGGATCTCGTGGCCATTCAGTCGGAAGCCGTCTGGCAATTGAATTTCGGATCATCAGAATCCCTCATCAAAAACCGTAAAGGCACGGACACCCGCCTTGATGGCAGGCTAAGTGATAATGGGGCATGTTCCCCGCACGGCGGCTCACGCTTTTTCCTATCCTTGCGTTATTTTCGCTCGCGCTGGGATGCCATTCGCAAAGTAGTCCTCCGCCGTTCAACGCCGAGGCGGTCGCAGCCGAGTTGCGAACCATCGCCGCCGCGCCTCCTCTTCAGGAGCTCTATGCGTCGGGGAACGATGCGCCGGTGTGGGTAAGCAATGGACAACCGACACCCCAGGCGATCGCGGTCATACAGGGGCTCAAAAGTAGTCAGCAAAAGGGCCTCAATCCCGGCGACTACGACGCGTCGCGTTGGCCTGAGCGCCTGGAGCGGTTAAAAAATCATCCGGGCGACGCAGCCACGGTAGCGCATTTTGATGCCGACCTCTCCGTGAACGCGATGCGCTATCTGTCCGATCTGCACGTCGGGCGGGTGAATCCCAGGCACTTTAAATTCGGAATCGACATCGGCCAGAAGAACTACGATCTGCCACAGTTCCTGCTGCAGAAAGTAGTTGGGGCTGCCAACATGCCGGAAGTATTGAACGAAGTGGAACCGCCCTATTACGGTTACCAACGAACCGAGGCCGCGTTGGCCACCTACCGCGCGCTGGCAGCACAGGACCATGGTGCGCCCTTGCCCGAGGTGCCAAAGACCCTGGGCCCGGGCGATGCCTATGCGGGTGTTGAGCCCCTTGCACAGCGCTTGCGTCTACTGGGCGATCTGCCGCCCGGCGCGGCGGTCGATACCAGTTCCGCCCTCTACCAGGGTGCGCTCATCGATGGGGTCAAGCATTTCCAGGCTCGCCACGGTCTGGGCGCAGACGGCAGACTCGGCAAAGACACGCTCCGCCAACTGAATGTGCCGCTCAGCTTCCGCGTGCAGCAACTCGAAGATGCTCTGGAGAGATGGAGATGGCTGCCCGACAACTTCTCCCCTCTTCCCGTAGCGGTAAACATTCCCGAGTTTGTCTTGCGTGCTTTTTCTCCCGATCACCGAATCGCCATGCGTATGAATGTCATCGTGGGCAAAGCGGTGCGCCATGAGACGCCTGTTTTCGCGCAAAGCATGAAGTACATCGTCTTCCGGCCCTACTGGAATGTTCCTTACAGCATTACCCGCAGCGAAATCATTCCTTCGCTCGAGAAAGACAGTAGCTATCTGGCGCGCAAAGGCTTCGAAGTAACCGACCACAGCGGCCGCATCGTCACCAGTGGTCAGGTCAGTGCGGGGGTGATGGCACAACTGCGCGCGGGTAAGCTCCTGGTGCGCCAAAGACCGGGCCCATCGAACTCTCTCGGCCTGATCAAATTTATGTTTCCCAACGAGCACAATGTGTACCTGCACAGCACACCGGCGCAGTCGCTGTTTGCCCAATCACGGCGCGATTTCAGCCATGGATGCATACGACTGGAGAAACCGGCGGAGCTGGCGGCGTGGTTGTTGCAGGACCAGCCAAAATGGACACTCAACGCGGTTAACGCGGCGATGCAGTCAGGCCCTGACAATCAGCAGGTCAATCTCACCCGCCCGGTGCCGGTAGTGATTATCTATCTCACCGCTGTAGTTGAAGAAGACGGCGAAATTTATTTTTTCGACGACATCTACGGTCACGATCGTGCGCTCAACGCGGTGCTGGCTAAAGGGCCACCCTATCCCTAGACAGGGCTACCAGCGGCGAACCCGGCCAACGTCCACGTGCACGAAATTGGACTGCGCATAAAAGCCGACGCCCCCGCGGCCCATCGCCAGGGCTGCGTCGCGAACCTCGGCCGTTGAGACCCCGGGAATGCGAATGTCGATCGCCTTTGCTTCCATGTGCTGGCTGTGTTCTGCAACCCCGTGCCCGTGTTCGCGCAGGTAGTTGTTGCTCCACGGGGTGCGATAGCCACAGACGATGTCGATCTCGCCATCCGGACGGCCTACCTTCGCCAATAGATCGTGCAGCAGATCAAATTCCTTCAGGTCATACTCTTTCACGTCGCCCGTGCGATGGTCGCGGAGAAAATGGTCCAGCTCTGCTATCCGGTCGGGCAGGTAGTGGTCGCCGATGCGATAGACCACATCGATATGTTCACCGGTATGCAGATGATAGAGGCGTAGCCGGTAGGGAGCAGGGGTAGAGGGAACATCATAACTCGCCGCGCCAGATGGCAGCGCGCCCAGAACGGTAAGGAAAACAAACAGCTTAGCAATGCCAGTAACCTTGAATGCCATTGTGTTTCCCCCGGGGCGAATACTCTTCAACTATACAGGGGTCTTTGAAGAGTTGGCCGGACGAACGGGTCACGATGGCGAGCCATCGAGCGTGCGAAATCAGTACACTCGCTAAGGCGCAACCTGCACTACCGCAATGGAGGTAAGGTTCCTAACCCATCGTGCCGGCCTGCGTTCTTCGCTCGACACCATCTTGAAGGCGCCATCCTTGGTCAACTTTTGGCCATCGACCCTATCGGCCACGATGACATCGCCGGTGTGAATCGCAGGGTCCACTTCTCCCAGCGAATACAGAACGCTGTAACCGTCCATTCCCCCCCCAACGATCCCGATCATGAACAGCTTGCCCCGCACCGCTTCACCCTGCGGCACCCCCACCTTGGCCAAGAGATCGACCAGGGGAACACCGGAGTACGTTTCTTGGGCTTTGCTGTGCGCATTAAAAACCGTGACCGATTTGTGCGGCAGAGCAGCTAGCTCTTCGGGGGTCAAGGTCAGTGTTTTGCCCTCATAGGCGTGAAGGGTAAGGCTGGTCGACGGTACCGATGGGCCGCCGTGCTCCATCTGTTGCGCTACCACCGCCGGCGCGCAACTGCACAACAAAAACGCGATCGCGAGAAACCAGGAGCAACGCATCATAATAGTCATTCTAGCGAAGGAGTTAGCCTTGCGGCTGGTAGAACGAGATATCCGGCTACTGATGCTTGCCGCCTCGGCTGGGTCTGCCGATGGGTGGAGTTATTTTGGGCTCGGCCACGCCTTCGTCGCCAATATGACCGGCAACACGGTTTTGTTGGGTATCTCGGTATTTCAGAATCATGGCGATCTGCTGCATCCGGCAATCTCTCTTGCCTGCTATGCCGCGGGCGCGGTCATTGGGTCTCTCTTGACCACGAACGTTAACCCAGGTGCCGTTTGGTCGAAGGCGATTTCCAAGGCACTGCTTCTGGAATCGCTCTTGCTGATTGCCGCGGAAGCCGGATGGATCGCGACGCAAGTGCACGCCAGGTATGCGCCAGGTCTCAATTGGCTACTGGCAACCGTAGCGCTCGCAGTAGGCATGCAAAGCGGAGCCATGGTGCAGCTTAAAATCCCCGGCATTGTCACCACCTACATCACCGGTACCTGGACCACCCTGCTAAGCGGACTGGTGCGCTTCAAACAACGCCCGCAAGTAAACCCAAAACTCGAAAACGAACAGCCGTTGGTTATGCAGGCCGCCGTGTTGGGCAGCTATTTTCTCTCAGCTGTGCTGACCGGTTGGCTCTTTCGCCATCAACCATTGGCCGTGGGCGCGATGCCGGCGCTCACGATACTGCTGGTGAGTCTGTCGAGCCAATGAGCGACATCCTCTGGCCCGGGTCACTTTTGATCTTTATCCTTGTGCCCCAGGTCCAGGCCAAATTTGGGGGCGGCGTTTGTTCCCGTCACCTTGATGGGGATCTCCGCCCCCGCGCCATGCTTATGAAAAAAGGGATCGGCTACCTTCAGCATCCAGCTCTTCCAGCGCGAAGCCACCATCTGCGACAACTCGGCTTTGGTTCTTACCTTCCCCGTGAAATCAAACTTCTTCCCGTCCAGGGTATAAATCCCCGACAAATGCACGGTCGCTCCAGGCATCACATAGTTCAGATCCTCAAAGTCCAGCTTGCCGCCGCCCATCTTGAATTTTCCCGTCATGTGAGAATTCACATCCGGAGCTCCGGGTTTGGCCGCCTTCGGGTCTCCCTGCGCCCGCAGGCTTAGCATGTCGACCTTGTCTTGCACCTCCGCATTCGTAAAATGCATGAGCCGCAGCGTGAAGGTTCCGTCCAGTCCCAGCTTTTGCGTCACGCTCTCCTTCCCCGGAGGTATGTGCAGCTTGGTTTTCATGGCCAGTACGCCCGTCATCACGACCGGCTGGGTCTTGACCGCCAGCTCCAGAAAATCTTGTATGCGGCCAGCGGGCACGTCGACATCGAGATCGATGATGTGTCCTTTGCCCTTCACATTGACCACCGCGCCGCTGCAGGTAAATTCTGACTCCCCCAGTTTCGCCTCGACCGGCTGCAGATAGGTGTCGCCAGTCGTGCCATCGACGATCGCCGTAAACTTCGTATGCAACGGCACAGGATGGTTGGCCGTATCGAGAGAGAAATTGGGCACATCGGCTGTGCCCCGAACGTTGATCTTGTCGAGCTGGCCGTCAAAATCACCCACCGATGCCAGCATGCCCCCAATTCCCTTGATGGTGTTGAGGTCGGCGTGCTCGAAGGTGTAATGGCCGCTGACCGTCGAGTCTCCCGCGGCCTCGGTATTCCAGGGACCGAACGTGCCTACCGCGTGAATCTCACCTCTTGGCACAGCGTTGGTGAGCAACGCGTCATACGGTGAAGGAGAACTACCGCCCACCTCATGCAGCACGATATGTTTCAGAACAAAAACCTTCGGATCCTTATTCGGTTTGTCCGTGCCAATGATCAACTGCGAATCGTCGAAGACGAGGTCGCTGACCACGATCTTGATCTTGGCTTTGCGTTTGGAATGGGTCGCCCCCTGCTCGCGCACCGACTTAGGCGGAATATGGATGGTCAGCCCACGCACATGGACCTCACGCACATGCGTCGGCTTCAGAAATAGCCCGATCAGCCCGGCATGGAAATCGAACTCCTTGATGGCGATGATGGGCTCTTTTGCCCCCGCAGCCACTACGTCGTCCGGAGCAAAAATGCGCAGACCCTTACCCGAGACAGCCAGACCTTTGATGATCGAAACCTGCAAGTCATCTAGTTCGACCCGGCTGTCGAAACGAGCGCTGAGTGTTTCAATTACGCGGCCTTTCAGGATGGGTTCGGCTCGTTTCAGCATCACGTATGCCACCACGCCCAATACGGCAACGGCGATGAGCGTAATCCAAATCGCCAATCGCCAGGCTTTGCGCCTTCGCGGGTCCGATCTTGCCTGGTCTTGCGCCACGTTATCTCTTACCGTCCCCCATTAAGCCCTGCTGTACTCGATGCCGTTTACGTGAACTTAGTTTCCGCGATGTAGAAAAATGAGCCACTTTTCTTGAACAGGCGTCAGCTTACATGCACAACCGGGCGCTCAGCGGGCTCCTTGATGGCGCGGCGCAAGACTTCATGGGTAAGCGGCGCCGTATCCCCCTCCCCCAGAAAGATAAAGCGCATCACGTTTACCACCGGGCTCACATCCGTCCAGTGAAAGTAGACGTGCGGTATGCATCCCGTGATCTTCTTCAAGTCAATCAGCAGGGCAGCGATGGAATTGGCGACCACCGCGCTTCTGGCATGAAGCACGCGATTGGGGCCTTCACGCAGCCCCTGGATGTAGAGGTGCTCGTTGAAGTCAGAGGTGTTTCCGCGCTCCACTTCCATGAAATAAATATGCTCCTCCGAGTGCAGGCCATGTAGTTCGCGCAAGTCAGACTCAGCCTGGTCGCGGTTTTTTCGCTGTGTGTTATGAGGATTCCAGGCAATGAGGCGTATTGTTTTGCCCGCGCTTTCCGCCAGCATTGCCTGCGCAGCCTGGTCAAGTTCAATGCCCGTGATGCGCAATTCCGTGGAGCGAAAGGCCCGGGAAACCAGCGACATGACGATCATGGTGAAAATAAATATGCACGAGATCTTCAGTCCTTCCGGCCGCTCGTAAATATTGACCAGGGTGGTGTAGATGAAGATGAGCGATACAAAGCCGAGGGCGATGCGCGCGCGCAGGCTGCCTGCAGCGATCGTGACGGCGCAGGAGGCGGAAGTGATCAGCACTAGCACGCCAGTGGCATAGGCGCCCCCTTGGGCATCCACGTCGGCATGGAAAAGACGGGTCACCGTGAACGCAACTGCCATGAACACCAGAACCAGCGGGCGCGAGGCCCGGGCCCATTCCGGCGCCATGCCGAAGCCGGGCAGATAGCGCGGGATCAGGTTTAACAGGCCGGCCATGGCAGATGCACCCGCGAACGCAAGAATCAGAATGGTGCTCACGTCGTACAGCGTGCCAAAGCCGTTACCGAGATACTGGTGCGCCAGGTACGCCATCGCCCGGCCGTTCGCCGGGCCGCCTTCTTTGAACGCAGCTGCCGGGATGAGCAGCGTGGTGACGAAGCTGGTCGCCATGAGAAACACGCTCATGATCACCGCCGCGCTCGCCAGCAAACGCTTGGTGTTGCGAATGCGGGCATCAAGGCCTTCGCACTTGATCAGCGGCATCACCGCGACGCCCGTCTCAAAGCCCGAGAGGCCCAGCGCAAGCCGGGGGAAGAGCAGCAACGAGAGGCCGATGATGGAGAGGAGGCTGCCATGCTGGGTAAACATGGCAGCCTTCCACGAGACGACCAGATGCGGTTGCGCGGCCACGTGCAAAACGGCGGCAACGGTGACGATTACATTCAAAGTGAGGTAAATGCCCACCAGCACCACCGCAATATCGATCGCCTCCTTAAAGCCCTTGAGAAAAACAGCTCCCAGAATAGCCAGCAGCACCAGGGTGACCCCCATCTGGTTCTGCAGCGAATGTGGCGTGTAGGGATTGTGAATGAAATGGGCCGCTGCGTCTGCGGCAGAAAGCGTCATGGTAATGACAAAGTCGGTCGTAGCGAAGCCCAGAAGCACCAGCACAAACACCTTGCCGCTCCAACCTGGGAACAGATTTTCGAGCATCGCGATGCTGCCCTGTCCGTAGGGACTGGCGGCCGCTACCCGGTTATAGACAGGCAACGCAGCGAACAGAGTGACCAGAACCAGAACCAGCGTGGCGATCGGCGACAAAACGCCGGCAGCCAGAAAAGCGATCCCGGATTGGTAGCCAAGGGTAGAGAAGTAGTCGACACCCGTGAGGCACATCACGCGCCACCAGGGATGCGTACTTACTTCGCCGCGCGCGTGTGCGCTCTCGGGTCGTTCAAGGTCTGCATAAAGCCAATCAATGAGAGACAAGAATGTACCTATCTGCGCAAAAACGCTGGCCCGCTACTTGGATGCCCAGGGCCGCTGTACCGCGTAGCTGGGTGTTGCCGTGAAACCCGTTTTGTTTATCGCGATCAGTTTGCGCCGGGCAAGCCAACCGGCCGCCGCCTGCGCAGAGCTTTTGGAGATGCCCACCGATTCTGCCAGTTGCTGGTAGCTGATCGTCACCGCTTTGCCTTGGCGCTGCTGCTCCGCGGCCAACCATAAATAGACCAGGAAGCTCACCGGTCTGCGATCGTGGCCAACCAGGTCGCGCATCAGAACATCCACTACATACTCGTCCACTGTCAGCATGGCTATACCAGCGATCAATATAGCATCGACTACCTGATTGCACCCCCGGGGAGTTGCAGGGTATGTTGCGTGAGAAGTCTTCGTCTGGAGATAGCAGCATGATTCGCGGCGTCAAGATCGTCAGTATTCCCGTGAGCAACCAGGATGTTGCTCTGCAGTTCTACACCCAACAGATCGGCTTCAAGGTCGCGACCGATCAGCACTTTGGGCCGGGGCAGCGTTGGATTGAGCTGCTGATTCCGGGTTCCGATACCAATCTCGCCCTTTTCACCCCGCCTGGTCATGAGAGCCGCATCGGGGGATTTCAACCGGTGACTTTCTGGTGCGATGACGTGTTTGCCACCGCAAAGATCTTCCAATCCAAAGGCGTGGAGCTCTCGGCGGAACCGAAGAAAGAGGTTTGGGGAACCATGGCCAAATTCAAAGACCCCGATGGCAACGAATTCGTGTTCTCCAGCAGGTAAACCTGATACTTTGCATCAGATGGGCATGGCAAACGAATTCGATGCGATTGTGATTGGAACCGGGGCGGGAGGCGGAACCCTGGCCCTCCATTTGGCCCAGGCCGGTAAGAACATCCTGATCCTGGAGCGTGGTCCGTTCATGCCGCAGGAAAAGTTGAACTGGGATACCAGTGCGGTGTTTCTCGATAACCGTTACCACACCAAAGAAACCTGGCAGGATAAGGATGGCAAGCCGCTCCACCCGCAACAGTCGTACTTTGTGGGGGGCCAAACCAAAGTTTACGGAGCCGCCATGTTTCGCATGCGGGCTGAAGACTTTGGCGTCATTCAGCACCAGGGCGGCCTCTCTCCCGCGTGGCCCATCTACCTATTCTGACCTGGAACCCTTTTACACTCGGGCCGAAGATCTATTTCACGTTCATGGGGATCTGGGCGCCGCCCCTTCTGTGCCCGGCGGCTACGGTTCCTCTTACGATCCCACGGAGCCTTTCCACTCCACCAAATATCCGTACCCGGCCTTCTCGAATGAGCCCCGCATGCAGAGCATTGAGGACGATGTGCGCCGGCTCGGCATCACACACTTTTCCCATTCCCCTGGGCCTGAAGCGCAACGAAGCCAGACCCCCTGGCCTCGAAGTGCGTTCGCTGCGACACCTGCGACGGCTATCCCTGCCTGGTGCACGCCAAGTCCGACGCGGACATCAACTGTATCCGGCAGATCATGCATTGGCCCAACGTTACCTTGATGACCAACTCCCGCGTGACCCGCTTGCTTACCAACAGCACCGGTACGGCCGTCACCGAGGTCGAGGTGCTGCATGCCAGGCAAAGTCGGCCGATGATTCTGCGCCCGCCGCATCCAGAAACGGCGTGACCGCCACCTATCGTGCCGGGTTCTTTGCCGTGTGTGCCGGCGCGATCAACTCCGCGGTGATTCTGCTGGCGTCCGCCAACGACAAGCACCCCAGGGGCCTCGCCAACAGTTCCGACCAGGTCGGCCGCAACTTCATGTATCACCAGGCCGACGCCTTGCTGGCACTGGGCACAGAGCGTAACGAAGACAGCTACACCAAAACCTGGGGCACCAACGACTTCTACTTCAGAGATTCAGATCCTGCTTATCCTTTTCCGCTGGGGCAGGTGCAGCCGGTCGGCAGCTTTCATTTCGAGATGATGAAGGGGACGCCCCTCCTCTCACCCCGGGTTTCGTGCTCGAAACCATGAAGCACCACGCTGTGCCGTGGTGGCTCACAACGGAAGATCTCCCCAATCCGGACAATCGGGTCACGCTGCACAACACGACCCCACTCTCCGTCGTGAATGCACAGCCCGGCGTGGCCGGCGCCCATCCCGCCGGGGATACGGGCCATACCAACGAGTCCGAGCCGGTGACCGACGCCGCGCCCATGAGGATTCAACTTTCCTACACGCCCGAACAACGTTGAATCGTTCAACCGCCTCAAAGACCGTTGGGTCGATGTGCTCAAGAGAGCAGGGCACGCAACCACCTCCGTCCCGCTGCACGCTTACTTCAAGAAGCGCATTCCGCTTGAGGGCGTCGGCCACCAGAACGGCACCTGCCGCATGGGAACTGACCCCGCGACCAGTGTGCTCGATCCCCACTGCAAAGCGCATGATCTCGACAATCTGTATGTGGTCGACGCATCCTGCTTCGTCTCGGCGAGCGCGGTGAATCCATCGCTGACGATTATTGCCAACGCGATTCGAGTCGCCGACCACCTGCTGGCAGACCGGCTCAAGTAATTGATGTTTCTCGGCCGTTGAAGCGGCGGAGAAATAGATCCATGGATCCGCCCTGGATCACGATCGAAAAAACAACCACGATGTAGGTTGCGGTCAGGATCCAGGACCGGCCTTCACTGACGGGCACGGTCAGTGCGAGCGCGATCGAGAGACCACCGCGCAGGCCTCCCCAACTGAGCGCGAGAACGGAACTGCGAAAGTGGCGGCTGGCTAGCCGCAAGCATCCCAGGATCAGCGCCACGACCGCCATCCTCACGCAGGTCACGATCACAACCGCTGCCACTCCAGATTGCAAAGACAAGCGATGGAAGGGAATGGCCAGCACTTCGAGGCCGAGCAACACAAAGAGGATCGCATTTTGAACTTCGTCGATCACTTCCCAAAAACCGTCGATGCTCTCATGCGCAATCAGTTCAGCTGGGTGATTCAGATTAAATCGACGTAGAGCGATGCCCGCCGCGACTGCTTCAAGGGGCGCAGAAAGTTGCCACGCATCGGCCAGCGCATAACCTGCCAGCGCGAGCGACAGTGTGAGCAGAATCTCCACCTGGTAGGCATGCACCAGCCGCATGAGCGACGAAACGATCCAGGCCGCCAGTACCCCCAGTGCCAGCCCCCCGCCCACCTTGAACACCAGGGTGGTCGCGATTTGTGAAGGAGCCGGCGTTGCTCCCCGCGACGCATCCAGCAAGGCCAGAAAGACAACCGCTCCCACGCCATCGTTGAACAGGGACTCGCCTGCGAGTTGTGCCTGTACGTGCTTGGGTACGCCCACCCGGCGAAGCATCTCCAGCACCGCAATCGGATCGGTAGGCGAAATCAAGGCTCCAAAGAAAAAACACTGCAGCCACGTCGCCGGGATGCCGATCGCGGTCAATGCCCAGCGCATCAGGACGGCCGTCATTGCCGTCGACAGCAATGTACCCACGATCGAAAGCACAGCGACGGCCAGCTTCTCTCTGGCTAACTGCTCCAGATCAAGCAGGAAGGCGCCGGCAAACAGCAACAGCCCCAGCATGCCATGCAGAATCAGGCTCTCGAAATCAATCTGCCGCACCAGCCCGGTGGCCCACAACTGCAGACCGGGTGCATAGGCACTTACGCCGATCAGGCCCAGGGAACAGGCGACGGTCAGCAGCATCGTTCCGATCGTTATCGGGAGCCTGAGCCAGCGCGAGCTGACCCAGCCGAACAGCGCGGCAATCGACGCCAGAACACTCAAGAGCTGGAATGTGGTCATGAACTAACAACTAGTAGGGGTAGGGATTCACCATTGGTCATGGCTACGCATACCGGAACAGCGCTTTGAAGCCGTAGTCCATGTGCTGCTGAATGTGGCAGTGAAAGAGCGACAGCCCCGGCTGGTCAGCCACAAAGTCAACCACCGCGCGGCCGTAATACGGAACCACCACCGTATCTTTTATCACGCCCGCGGTTTTGGTCCCATTCATTTCCACCAGCTCGAACTGGTGGCGATGCAGGTGCAGCGGGTGCGCGTCATCCGTTCGGTTGCGAAACACCAGCCGGTAACGGGCCCCCTGCTTTAACACGAACTCGTTCCCATGCGGATAGGGCTTGCCGTTCACCAGCCAGGTGTTGAACTTACCCGAGCCCCCGGGGATCTTCTCGAACACCATATCGATGGTTTGGTCCGGCGCCACGGGCGACGCGCCGGCTTTGCCGAAAATCGTGTAGTCCCACGGCGTTCGCGGCGGAGGTACCCACTGCGGTTGCCTGTGCTGATTTTCATATTCCACGATAACGCCCAGCCCGCTGCTGCGGATGCGCTCTTCCGTCGCCCCCAGGATCCATACTCCTGGCTGATTCATTTCGACAATGGCATCGACCCGTTCCCCCGCGCCCATCAAAATGCCATCCACTTTCTGCGGCGTCGGCACCGGGTTGCCATCCAGTGAAATCACCAGAAACTGATGCCCGGCCAACGCGATGCGCCGGTTCTCGATCGCGCTCGCATTCAGCAAATGCAGCAACACCCGCTGGCCCTGCTTCACCCGAATCGGCTCTCCCGCACCCAGCACTTTGTCGTTGATGGAGTAAGTCATCGAGTTCACTTCGAGCCCATTCGGATCCGTGTTCATCACCGCGGGTTTCTCGGGTTGCGGCCCGGCGTGGCCGTCATCATCATCGTCATCCATATTGCTGGTGAAGAATGGTTCCCAGTCGCGCAGCGCGAGAAAAATCTCCTGGTCGTAGCGTCCCAAATCGTTGCCTGAATCCACATACACAAAACCAAACTGGCCAGTGTAGCTGCCACGATGCAGATCGGCTTCGGCCATGGCATGCGAGTGGTACCAGCGCGAACCAGCCGGCCGCGGCGTCAACTGATAACGCCGCCTTCCCCGCGCGGGCACCAGCGGAGTCCCTTGCTCCTCCACTCCATCCACATCCGAGGGAATCAACATGCCGTGCCAATGCACCAGCTCCGGTACATCGGTATCGTTGATGACGTCCACGTTCACGGTCTTGCCTTCGCGCATCCGCAGCACCGGCCCGGGCGAAGTGTCGTTATAACCAATGGTGCTCAGGATGTGATCCGGGGCGAGTTCAACCGTCACCGGAGCAATGCGCAGGGTGTAATCGGCTGGGCTGCCGGCGTTGGTCTGCATGGGCGCCATTTGTGCGGTCAGCACGCGTGCGCTACCGGCCTGTGCCATGGCCGCAGCACCCAACTTCATGAAGTCACGCCGCTTCACCAGACTGCCCCCGCTGACCTGAACAAAATCGTCTCACGCAGAAACAGGGCTTGCAAGCACACTCTGCCCCCCTCGACACCCCCGCCTCCGAACTATGCCCCTGCGGCTCCGGAAAAGAAATACAAGAAGTGCCACGGCGTGGAGAGCTAGTCTGGGATTTGAGAACCGCAGATCTCTCCACTACGCTTCCCCGAATTCCTGTCGAGGTCGGTGGCGCTGGCGAACTTCATGCGGCTTTCCTTAATGAAAGCCGCACACGTGGACCTGTCTGGCGCAGCGCAGCAGGAATTCGGGTACGCTCCGGTCGAGATGACAAATTTGTTAGGCAACCAACCGTCCCCCAGACAAACTTGTTGGGCAACTACCCGCTCTCCAAACAAATTTGTCATCTCGACCGGAGCGTAGCGCAGTGGAGAGATCTGCGGTTCCCCCATCCCATTAACAATTCTTGAGGACAAACCGCCACCCCCTTTGTCATCCCGCGGAGCCGGCTTGCCCAGGCCACCCACTCATTTGTGGTCGGGACAGACCAAAACCAAAAGATTTCCGTGCCGCCACAAACTACTCCTGCCCCGCCTTCGTCTATCAGACGAAAGCCCGTAACATTCTGGTAGTCTCAAGGCACGCGCGGTGGATGGGAGGTTTCGGCCCATGAAGCTCCTGCAAGCCAGTTCGGTAACGCTCGCTGCGATGGCGTTGGGTTCAGCGCTCTTCGCCTACCAGCGCACGGCTGATTTCGGCTTCAGCGACGACGCGCAAACCAACACCAAGGCGGAATTTTACTGGTCGCGGTTGAGCTACACGGCCAGCGAAGGCAGCAGCTTTGCCGGCGGTTATCGCGGCTACGGCGGGTTTGGAGGTTA
This sequence comes from uncultured Acidobacteriaceae bacterium, assembly GCA_963834445.1. Classification (GTDB taxonomy): domain Bacteria; phylum Acidobacteriota; class Terriglobia; order Terriglobales; family Acidobacteriaceae; genus PALSA-350. The sequence goes on along the minus strand of CAWIBU010000003.1, from coordinate 464,198 downwards.
CGGCTGGGGCCGCTCCTGGTCGCGCGATTACCCCAAAGCCGATCGCCAGGTTCTGCTCGCCATGAAGCGGCTCACGCGCATCGAGACCCGCTCCACGGAACAGGTCGTCAATCTCGACTCGGACGACATCGATAACTATCCCTGGGTGTACGCGGTCCAGGTCCAAACCTGGTCTTTCACCGACGCCGAAGCCCGGCGCCTGCGTGAGTACCTGCTCAAGGGCGGCTTTCTCATGGTCGACGACTTTCACGGCTCCGCGGATTGGGAGGACTTCATGAACGGCATGCGCCAGGTCTTTCCCGATCGGCCCATCGAAGACCTTGACAATAAGGACGAAATTTTCCACGTGCTTTACGACGTCGATGAGAGCATGCAAATTCCCGGAGAGCAATACATCCGCTCCGGCAGAACCTACGAAAAGGACGGCTACGTGCCTAAGTGGCGCGCCATTCGCGATGACAAAGGCCGCATCATCGTCGCCATCTGTCACAACATGCACCTCGGCGACGCCTGGGAGTGGGCGGACGATCCGGAATATCCCGAACCCTTTGCCTCCATGGCATTTCGCGTCGGACTGAACTACATCGTTTACGGCATGACGCATTAAGAGGTTAGCCGCGCCGCCGCAAAGCACGCCTACCCGCACTTTCGGACGTTCGTTCGCATCATGTTTAGCTTCTTCTTCAAGTATCCGATGCCGGTGTTTTCCAAAGGCCAGTTTGTGCTGCTGGGCGCGTGGCCGGGCTGGGTTTTGTTGCTGCTCATACTCGCGACGATGGCAGCGCTCGGCGTGCTGCTCTGGTCGCGGCTACCGCAGGCTGCCCCCAATGTGAGCAAAGCACGCGCAGGTTTGCTGTGGCTGTTGCAGTCATCGCTGATCGCCACCGTACTGGTACTGCTTTGGCAGCCGGCCATTACCGTGGCCGAGCTGGCGCCGCAGCAGAACGTAATCGCCGTTGTACTCGACGATTCGCGCAGCATGGCGATTGCCGATAGCGGCGGCGATGGCAAGCTTACCCGCGAAGCAGCGGCGGTCAAGGCGTTGGAGGATGGCGTACTCGCAGGATTGCAAAAGAAGTTTCAAGTTCGGCTTTACCGGCTTGATCGCCGTGTGGCGCCGGTTGCCGCGCTCGCCCAGATACAACCGTCAGCGCCGGCCACGCATATCAACGATGGCCTCCAGCAGCTCACCGCCGATACCGCCGACTTGCCCATCGGCGCGGTCGTGCTGCTCAGCGATGGATCTGAAAATTCTGCCGGCGGTTCGGGAGACATTGCTCTTGAGACCATCCATGCTCTGCGCAACCGCCGCTTGCCCGTGCATACGGTCGGCTTCGGCAAAGACCAGGCGGCGCACGATGTCGAGTTGAGCGATGTGCGTGTCGCCGCGCGCGCGATGGCAGATTCCCGCATCCCTGCAACCGTTACCTTCCAGCAAAGAGGGTATGCCGGAAGCAAAGTATTGCTGATCGTGCGCGATGGGGATAAGACGCTCGGCTCCCGCGAGGTCACGCTCAGCGCGGATGGCGTCACCCAGGTAGAAACAGTCTTCTTCAATCCCGGCGCCGCTGGCGTTAAAAATCTCCAGGTTTCGCTCGGCCCCCTGGCCAGGGAGGAGAACGATGCCAACAATTCCATAAGTCGAATGCTGGGCGTGAGCGATGAAAAGCGCCGCATTCTTTATGTCGAGGGTGAGCCGCGGTGGGAGTATAAATTCATCCGCCGCGCGGAAGACGATGACAAGCTGGTACAGGTTGCCTCCATGCTGCGCACCACAGAAAACAAAATCTACCGCCAGGGCATCAGCGATCCCAAAGAGCTCGAAGCAGGCTTCCCGGTAAGGCCCGAGGATCTCTTCGCCTACCAGGGCATCATCCTCGGCTCCGTGGAAGGGGGTTACTTCACCCCTCTGCAACAGGAGCTGCTGCGCGAGTTTGTCGACCGGCGGGGCGGGGGACTGCTCTTTCTCGGCGGCCGCTTTTCGCTCGGTGACGGCGGCTGGGGGGCCTCAAGCCTGGTCGATCTGCTGCCCACCGTTCTGCCTAAAACCAGAAACACCTTTCACCGCGACCCGGCCACCGCGGAGCTTACGGCTGCGGGCGCCGACAGCCCCATCACCCGTCTCACCGACGATGCGGCCGGCAATATCGATCGTTGGAAGAAGCTCACCTACCTCATGGATTACCAGGAAGCGGGCACCCCGAAAGCGGGCGCCACCGTGTTAGCGCAGCTCAACGCGGCCGGCCGCAAACTGCCTTTGCTGGTCACGCAGAACTACGGCCGCGGCCGCACCGCGATCATGGCGACTTCAGGCACCTGGCGCTGGCAGATGAGCCAGCCCCTCGGGGATACCGCCCACGATCTTTTCTGGCAGCAATTGCTGCGCTGGTTGGTAATGGAGTCGCCCGGACAAGTGGTCGTCACCGCTCCCGCGCAGACGCTGATGGACGATGGCCATATGGAACTTTCAGCGAGCGTGCGCAACAAGGACTATCAACCCGCTCCCGATGCCAAAGTCACCGCGCACTTCATTGGCCCCGACGGCCTCTCGGTATTGATGGATATGACGCCGGTCGCGGACAGCCCTGGCGTCTTTCATGCCGTATGGACTGCCGGGAAGCCAGGCTCCTACCTGGCCGAAGTCACGGCCAGCGGAAAATCTTCAGAACCACTGGGAAGCGATGCCCTCCCTTTCCAGCGAATCGATGGAGTCGCGGAGAACTTCCACACCGAACAGAATCGCGAGCTGCTGCAGAAGCTCGCGTCCGAAACCGGTGGCCGCTATTGGGAGCCGGGAGAACTATCGCGCTTGCCGAATGAAATTTCTTACTCCGATGCCGGTATCTCGGTGCGCGACGTAAAGGAACTGTGGAACATGCCCATCGTCTTCCTTTTCCTGCTGCTGCTCATGTCCCTGGAGTGGCTGCTGCGCCGCAAGTGGGGTGTGGTATGAGAGTCGCTCTTCTCTGTGCGCTCTTTGCCGGGCTGTCTGCCCACGCCAGTGTCTATTACGTAACCGTCGCTGGCCTTGGCGGGGAACCGGACTACGATCAGCGCTTTACCGCCGACGCGAAAGACCTCGACAAGCTCTTCAAGGCCTCCGGCAACAGCCCCCATGTCTATACTCTGACCGGCGACCAGGCCACGCGCGCCCAACTCACCGAAACCCTCAACACCATCGCCCACGACGCCCGCCCCGAAGATGATTTCGTGCTCATCCTCATCGGACACGGGTCGTTCGACGGGGTCGACTACAAGTTCAACATGGTTGGCCCTGACGTAACCGCAACTGACCTTGCTCGTCTCAGCGATCGAATTCCCGCCCGCCGTCAGCTCATCGTCAACGCCACCAGCGCCAGTGGCGGCTCGGTGGCCGCCCTCGAAAAACCAGGGCGCGGCGTGATCGCGGCCACCAAAAACGGCACCGAGAAAAATGCGACCGTCTTCGCGCGCTATTGGGTAGAAGCCCTGCAGGACCCCACCGCCGATACCGACAAGAGCGATTCGATCAGCGCCATGGAGGCCTTCGCCTACGCCCAACGCAAGACCGCCGCATTCTATGAATCGCAAAAACGTCTCGCGACCGAGCACGCCGTCTTTGAAGACACCGGCAAGAGCGAAGCCGTCCGCGAACCCTCCCGCAGCGAAGGGGCTCTGCTCACCAGTTTCACCGTACTGCGCATCGGCGCCAGCCAAAAGCAGGCCAACGACCCCGCCAAGCAAGCGCTGCTGGCCAAAAAAGAAGCGCTGGAACAGCAGGTGGACGCGCTCAAATATCAAAAGGCGGCCATGGACCCGGCAGAGTATAAACAGCAGCTAACAGCCGCTTTGGTGCAGCTGGCGCAGGTGCAACAGGAACTCGACAAATGAACTGGCAACAAAAATCCGTCCTGCTGCTGCTTCTCGTCGGCGTCGCTCACTGCTGGGCGGTCGACTCGCCCGAAGCATGCCGTGCCTTGCGCAAACACGGGCAGAAGACCGAAGCCCATGCCTGCTTTGAGTCGCTGGTGCGCAGTCCCTCGCCCTACTTCCGCGCCGAGGGCTATTGGGGACTGGAGCAATACGACCAGGCCAACCAACAATTTCGCATCGCCATTGCCCCCTCGGACAGCGATCCTCTGTATCGCGTCCGCTGGGGCATGTTATTGCACCAGCGATTCAACAATACCGACGCCGTTGGCCTCTTTCAGGAAGCACTGCAAAAGGACCCTAAGAATGCGCAAGCCTATCTCGGCCTGGCGATTGTCAGCGCGGATGGCTTTGATGGGAAAGCGGCCGACTATGCCGCCCGCGCCCTGGCGCTTGATCCCAAATTAGTCGAGGCCCACGAATTTGCCGCCAACCTGGCGCTTGAAAACGCCGATACCGAACACGCCCTCGCCCAGGCGGATGAGGCGCTTGCCTTATCGCCAGACGCACTTGATGCCCTGGCGATACACGCCGCGGTCGAACTATTGGCAGACCGCTCGCCCGACCCATGGTTCGACAAGATCCGCAAAGTGAACCCGACCTACGGCGAAGGCTATGCTCATGTAGCCCACGAGCTGGAGTTGAATTATCGCTTTGAAGACGCCATCGTCTATTACCGCAAAGCAATCGAGGCCGATCCCCGGCTCTGGTCCGCTCGCTCCAACCTCGGCGTGAGCCTCATGCGGCTGGGGCAGGAAGAGGAGCCGCTGCAGCAATTGGAGATGTGCTACAACAACGGCTATCGCGACGCCCAGACCGTCAATAGCCTGCGCCTGCTGGATAGCTACAAAAACTTTGTTACCTATAAAGAAGATGGAACCATCTTACGGCTGCGCAAAAACGAAGCCGATCTTCTGCACCCTTACTTCGAAGCGGAGCTGCAGCGCATCCTGGCAGCCTACGATAAGAAATACAAGATGCATCTCACCGGCCCCGTCCAGGTGGAGGTCTATCCCGATCACGAAGACTTCGCCGTGCGCACCATGGGCATGCCCGGTCTGGGCGCGCTCGGCGTCACCTTCGGGCAAGTGGTCGCCATGGATAGCCCATCCGCGCGCAAGCCTGGCGACTTTAACTGGGGCAGCACGCTCTGGCACGAGATGAGCCATGTCTACATCCTCTCGGCGACCAATCATCGCGTGCCCCGCTGGTTCACCGAAGGGCTGGCGGTTCATGAAGAAACGCAGGTCTCGCCGGAGTGGGGCGACCGCGTCACGCCCGACATCCTGATTGCCATACGCGATAAAAAACTGCTCCCGGTGGCCCGGCTCGATCGTGGCTTTATCTTTCCCGATTATCCCGCCCAGGTCGTCGTCTCTTATTTCGAGGCGGGCAGCATTTGCGATTACGTCCAGAGCCACTGGGGCGCGGATAAACTGCTCGACATGGTGCATTCTTACGCGCAGCGCAAGACCACGCCTCAAGTCATTCAGGCCGATCTCGGCCTATCGCCGGAAGAGTTCGATAAGCAATACTTACAGTGGCTGAACCAGCGTTACGGAACGATGGCGGCCAATATCGCAGACTGGCAGCGCCTCATGCAGCATTTGGCCGAGACTGCCAGGCAAAAAGAATACGACCGTGTCTTGCGCGAGGGCGAGGTGGTGCGCAGCATGTATCCCGAATACGTAGGGGGCGCGAGCGCCTACGAATTTCTAGCCGAGGCGGACCTGGCCAAAAACGACAAGCAGGCGGCCGCCGCGGTGCTGACCGCCTACGAAAAGATGGGCGGTCAGGATCCTGGAACGCTGAAGCAACTGGCCGCCCTTGAAGAGCAGTTGGGTAAGCCAAAAGAAGCCGCCGCCACGCTCGACCGCATCAACTATATCTACCCGGTGCACGATGAAGGTTTACATCGTCATCTCGGCGACCTATGGTTTGCTCAGGCAAACTATCCCGGGGCAATTCGTGAGTACACCGCCGTGCTCGCGCTTAACCCATTGGATAAGGCCGGAGCCCAATTCAACCTGGCTCAGGCCTACTACGCCTCCGGCCAGCACGACAAAGCCGAAGAAAGCGTACTGGCCGCGCTTGAAGCCGCCCCAGGCTATCGCCCGGCGCAAAAACTATTGTTAGAGCTCGAACACAAAGGCGCCACCCCATGAACGCTATGGACTCCATTCATCAAACAAATGACGGGTGCCCCATATCTCGCCTTCTGTTGGCGAGATGTGGGGGGCGACCGTTGGTCGCCCTTTTAAAGGATTCGAATGTTGCCCGCGGAGGCCCGTGTTACCCCAAACTATTCGCAGCTTAAAGGTTTGAAAACCAATGAAGAGGAGCAACCCCGATGGTCACGATCCCAGAACTAAGCCAGGATGCAGCCCAGCTGCAGCAGCGCATCGATAGGTTCCACGAGGTCCGGGATGGCATCCTCGCCCAGGTGCGGCAGGTCATTGTCGGGCAGGACGAGGTGCTCGACCAAATCCTCACCGCGCTCTTTGTCGGCGGACACTGCCTCATCACCGGCCTCCCCGGCACAGCAAAAACCCTGATGGTCCGCACCATCGCAGAAACCCTCGGCCTCACCTTTCGCCGCATCCAGTTCACCCCCGACCTGATGCCCTCTGACATCACCGGTACCGACATCATTGAAGAAGACCTCACCACCGGCCACCGCAAATGGACCTTCGTGCAAGGCCCGATCTTCGGCAACATCGTCCTCGCCGACGAAATCAACCGCACCCCACCCAAGACCCAGGCCGCGCTGCTCGAGGCCATGCAAGAGCGCTCCTGCACCGTCCGTGGCCACGTCTATCAATTACCCGCGCCCTTCTTCGTACTGGCCACCCAGAACCCCATCGAGCTCGAAGGCACCTACCCGTTACCCGAAGCCCAACTCGACCGCTTTCTCTTCAACACCATCCTCGACTACCTCAGCGCCAGTGACGAGCTCAAAGTAGTGGATCTGACCACCGCCACCCGCGTCGCCAAAGTTGAAGCCGTGACCACAGCCCAGGAACTGCTCGACTTCCAGCAGCTCGTCCGCATGGTCCCGATCAGCGAACCGGTAGCCAGGTACGTGGTGAGCCTGGTCCGTGCCACCCGCTACAAAAACGAAAGCGCTCCTGACTTCGTCAGGAAATACGTCAACTACGGTGGCAGTATTCGCGCCGCCCAATTCATCGTGCTGGCTGCCAAAGCCCGCGCCCTCTCCCGCCGCCGCTATCACGTCACTTATGACGATGTGACCTCGCTCGCCGTCCCGGTCCTGCGTCATCGCATCCTGCTCAACTTTCACGCCGAGTCGGAACGGGTGGACGCGGACGAAATCCTCCGCCGCCTGATCCAGCACATGCCCCCGCCGAAGGAGTCCTGATGTTGCAGCGCTTTCTCGATCCCGGTGTGCTCGCCAGCATCAGCAGCCTTGATCTGCTCGCCCGCACCGTGGTGGATGGATTCGTCGCCGGTCTCCATCGCTCGCCCGATTTCGGCTTCAGCCAGGAGTTCGCCGAGTACCGCGCCTACACTCCGGGAGACGACCTGCGTCACGTCGACTGGAACCTGTTTGCCCGCACCGAGCGCTGCTACCTGAAGCGCTATCGCGGAGAAACCAACAGCCAGCTCACCGTCCTGCTCGACGCCAGTAATTCCATGAACTACACCGCCAGCCCATCCCGGCCCAACAAGATGGACTACGCCCGCTTCGCCGCCGCCTCCCTCTTCTACCTGGCCATTCACAACCAACGCGATGCCGCCGGGCTGATCGTCTTTGACGATGAAGTGCGCAACTACATTCGTCCTTCTACCCGGCAGGGCCAGTTGCCGCGCCTGTTAGCCGGGCTGGAACAAGCCGAACCGCGCGCCCGCACCGACTTCGCCAAGCCGCTGCTCCACTTCCAGCAGCTACTGCATCGCCGCGGCATCGTGATCGTGTTTTCCGATTTCTACGAGGACCCGGCCACCATCGTGCGCACCATTGAGCCTTTGCGCTACCACGGCAACGAGGTCGTCCTGTTCCACGTGCTCGATCCCAAAGAAGTGCGGCCTGACCTGCGCGGGCCCGCCATCCTGCTCGATCTCGAAACCGACCAGCGTCTGGAAGTGATTCCTGAGTACACCCGCACCGAGTACAGCAAAAAGATCGACGATCACATCCAGCAACTGCGCGATCGCACTCGCGGCGCCGGCATGGACTATCACCTGTTGCTGACCGACCAACCACTCGACACCACGTTGCGCGAATACCTCACCATTCGCCAGGGAGGGCAGTGATGGGGTTTCTCAGCCCATGGTTCCTGCTTGGCCTGGCAGCCATTGGCTTGCCCATCTACGTCCATTTGCTGCGCCGCCACACCACCACGCCGCTACCCTTCAGCTCCCTCATGTTCTTCGAACGGGGCACGCAAAGCTCCACCCGCCATCGCCGTCTGCGCTACCTGCTGCTCTTTTCGCTGCGCGCCGCCCTGCTGCTGTTACTGGTGCTCGCCTTCGCCAATCCCTTTATCCGTTTCGCGGGCGGCGGCGTGAATAACAAACTGCTTCTGGTGGCGGTTGACGATTCCTTCAGCATGCAGTCGGGCTCGCGCTTTCGCGATGCCAAGCAAGCGGCCCTGCAACTGCTGGCGTCGCGACCCGAGGCACAGCCTGCCCAGGTCATGGTGTTGGGTGACCGCCTCTCGGTGTTGACCCAGCCCATTCACGATGCAGGCGCGCTACGCTCCGCCGTCGAAAGCATGCAGCCCACCGACGCACGCGCCAACCTCGGCGAATTGGCACGCGGCGTCCGCGCCCTGGTTGAGACCGTACGAACGCCGGTGGAATTGCACCTCTTCAGCGATATGCAGAAAACCGGCATGCCGCCAAACTTTGCTGACCTGCAGCTCCCGGCAAACGTAACCGTGGTCCTGCATCCGGTCGGAACCGCCGCGCCCAACTGGACAGTCGAGAGCATCAACGCACCCCCGCAGGTCGCCGACCCAAAGAAATCGCGCGTGCAGGCAGTCATTGCCGGCTACGCAACGCCCGCCGCCACAAAAACTGTTTCGCTTCTGGTCAACGGCAACACCATCACTACCCGCAAAGTCGAGATCCCCGCCGACGGCCGCGCAGCCGTTGAGTTTCAGCCGCTCGATGTGCCCTACGGCCTCAGTCACTGCGCCATCAGGATCGACGTCGGCGATGGCTTCCCGGCCGATGACCAAAGCGTGTTTGCCGTAAAACGCTCCGACCCGGAGCGCGTCTTGTTCGTGCATCAGGCCAGCGACACCCGCTCCCCGCTTTACTTTGGTTCAGCCTTGGCGGCGGCCACCCAGGCGGCCTTTATCGTGCAATCGATCGATAGCGAAAAGACCACTGACATCGATCCGGCAAAATACGTCTTCGTCGTGCTGTCCGACGCCCTGGCGTTGCCTTCTATTTTTGAGAATGCCTTGTCGCAATACGTGCACAAAGGCGGTAGCGTGCTCATTGCCACCGGAACCTCCGCCGCCCACCGCACCCACATCCCTGTCTTCGGCGGCTATTCGTCCAGTCCGCATGTTTATGCGCGCGAGGGTTACGCCACCGTGGGCGAGACCGACCTCACCCATCCCGTCATGACCGATGCCAGCGGATGGGCCGATCTCAAAATCTATTACGTTGCCGGCATCGACGCGTCCGGGGCGCGCGTGATCGTGCGCCTCACCGATCAAACCCCATTGCTGCTGGAGAAGCAGATGGGCGAGGGTCACGTGCTGGTGTTTGCCTCGGGCCTCGATAACCTCACCAATGACCTCGCCCTTCGCCCCGCCTTCGTACCGTTTGTCGATCGCACAGCACGCTATCTTGCCGGCAGCGACACCCTGGGTGGCAGCAAACTGGTCGATGCCTATGTACCCTTGCGCACCGCTGCCGCGCAAAGCTCCACCGGTGTTGAAATCATTGGTCCCGACGGGCGGCGTGCCTTGTCATTAACCGAGGCCGCCGCTGCCCAGTCGTTCCAGCTCACACGCGCCGGCTTTTACCAGATACGTTTCGCGAACGGCAAAACCGCGCTGATCGGCGTCAATCCAGACCGCCGCGAGTCTGACCTGCAGCCCATCGCGCCCGATCTTTTGCAGCTTTGGGGCAAGGGCTCCAGCCTGCCGCAGTCCCCCGGTTACGTTCCGGAAAAAAAGAACGCGCACAGCATTTGGTGGTACGTTATGCTGCTTGTATTGGTGGCGGCGGTTGCTCAGTCCATCGTTGCCAGCCGCTACCTCGGCACCCAGAGGGAGGAGGCATGAGCAATCAGGACCAGCTCAACCTCTATATCCGGCAATTACACCAGCGCTTGCGTCTGGCTGTATCCCTGCGTGGAGTGGCCATCCTCATCGCCACCGCGCTCCTCACCACCCTCCTCCTTGTCCTGATCCTGAACGCATTTGCCTTTCCCCTGCGTTCGCTGACCGGCGCACGTTTGCTGTTGCTGCTGGCCATTGCCCTGGCCGCGGCCTTCGGTCTTGCCCTGCCTTATCGCCGCCTCACGCGCCATCGTGCCGCGGTTGTAGCAGAATCGGCCTACCCTGAATTCCAACAGCGCCTGCTCACCTTCGACGATCGCGAAACCAAAGCGAACGATCCCTTTTTGGAACTGCTGGCCGCCGACACACTTTCCGTAACCAAAACAGCGCAACCGGCAAACCTCATCCCCGATAACAAGCTATATTTTCTGGCCGGCGCGGGCGTTGCCTGTATCGCCGTGCTGGCATGGTTGGTGGCCGCCGGCCCAGGCTATGTGGGCTACGGCGCCTCCTTGCTCTGGACCGGCCCAAAGGCAACCCCCCTTTATGACCTGCGCGTGACCCCTGGCAATGTCGCCGTCCGCCGCAACAGTGACCAGCTCATCACCGCCCAGGTCGTCGGTCTCAAACCGGAAAAAGTGCGTCTCTTTGCGCGCTATCAAAAAGATAAATCGGGCTGGGAACCGGTCGCGATGCAGCCCCAGGCCGATGCCGCGCCGGGCGCCTCCCACTTCCAGTTCCTCTTCGCCGGCCTGCCCGAAGATGTTGAGTATTACGTACAGGCTGGCCCGCTCAGGTCCCCTCATTTCAAGGTGCGTGTGGTCGATCTGCCCTCGGTCAAGCAGATGCGCGTCACCTATCACTATCCCAAATGGACGGGCATGCCGCCGGTCACGCAGGATCAGGGCGGTGACCTGCGCGCCATCGAAGGCACCCATGCGGAGTTGACCGTGCAAATGGATCGCCCTCTGCGCAACGGCCAACTCACGCTCGATGATGGCAAGCAGATTACCCTGAGCGGCGGAGAAGGCAATGTCTACAAAGGCGCCATCGTCATGCAAAAAGATGGCGCTTACCATGTGGCCGCTCTCGATCAGGGGCAGCCCGTTCGCCTGTCGGAGGACTACTTCATTGCCACCGACAAAGCCAACCCGCCGGAAATTGCCATCGACCGTCCCGCGGGCGATTATCGCGCCAGCCCGATTGAGGAAGTGACGGTCGGCGTAAAAGCTACCGATGAATTTGCCTTGAACAAGGTGAGCCTGCACTACTCCGTCAACGGTGGTGCTGAAAAAACGATTGATGTTGCCCAACAGCCCGGCGCGAAAAATGTAGGTGGCTCGGCGACCCTCAGCCTGGAAGATTTCAAGCTGGTTCCCGGCGATGTCGTGAGCCTTTATGCCACCGCTAAAGATGGTCATGCCGAAGCCCGCACCGACATCTCCTTCATTGAGGCAGAGCCCTTCGAGCGCGAATTCTCGCAATCGCAGCAAATGGGCGGCGGTGGCGGAGGAGGCGGTGGCCAGGGCAATCAGACCGATATCTCCAAGCGTGAGAAAGAACTCATCGCCGCCACCTGGAAGCGCCAGAACGACAAGACCGCCACGCCGAAAGACGCAGCCGATGCCGGCAAATTTCTTTCCGGGGTGCAGACCAAGCTGCAGGAACAGGCTTTGTCCCTGGCGGCGCGCATGGATAGCCGCGATCTTTCTTCGGCCAACGAAGAATTCAACAGCTTTGGCCACGACATGCAGGCGGCGGCGTCGGCCATGTCGCCTTCTTCTGACAAGCTGAAGCAAATGCAATGGCGCGATGCGATTCCCGCCGAACAAAAGGCTCTGCAATACCTGTTGCGCGCCGAGGCCACCTTCCGCAAGATCGAGGTTGCCTTCGGCCAGCAACAAGGCGGCGGAGGAGGGGGCGGTGGCGCGGGCAGAGACCTGGCCAGCCTCTTCGATCTCGAGCTCGATACCGAAAAAAATCAGTACGAAACCGCGCAGACCGGCACTCCTGCTGACCAGCGCGCCAAAGCCGTAGACGACGCTCTGCAAAAGCTCGATGCTCTGGCCCGCCGCCAGGAAGAACTGGCGCAACAGCAGCACAAGAGCCCGCAGACCATGGAGGAACGCTGGCAGCAGGAGATGCTGCGCCGTGAGGCCGAACAACTTCAAAAGCAGATGGAGCAGTTGGCCCAGCAAGGCCAGCAGGGACAACAAGGACAACAAGGACAGCAGGGCCAACAAGGTCAGCAAGGACAACAAGGACAATCGAGCGGGGGTGGTTCTTCTTCTGGCAAGCAAAGCCCTGGCAGCCGAGCGCAGAATTCACAATCGCAACCATCGCAGTCTCAATCCGCTGAGAGTGGAGAGGGTGCCGATCCGCGAGTAACCCAGGCACTGAACCGGCTGCGCGAAGCCAATGATCAAATGAAGGGGGGCACGGGTCAGCAGCAAAACGCAGAAGCCGCGCGGCGAGCGGCCGATCAACTTCGTCAGGCTGCTAGCCTCATGAGCGGCGCGCAGCAGAAGCAAGCCACCGGTAAACTCGATTCACTGGCTCGCGAAAGCGATCGTCTCAGCAAAGAAGAGCATGCCCAGGCAGACCGAGTACGCGGCCTGGCTGGTCGTTCTCCCGGCGACAGTCAGGAGCAGTATGCCTCCAGGCTGCAGCAGCGAAACAAACTGGCGGAAGACCGCCAGCAGTTGTCCGATGATCTTTCTCGCCTGGAAAAAAATCTGCGCAACGCGGCGCGTGAGCTGGCGCCCACGCAGCCGCAGGCGTCTGCAAAGTTGCGCGACGCGCTGGGCGGCATTGACCAGACCGATCTCACCAACCGCACGCAGCGCACAGCCGACTGGCTCCGTCGCGGAATCAATCCCAACTCCAACGGAACCGAAGAGGGCATCGACAAGGGACTTCAGCAGTTAAGTCAACAGGTACACCAGGCGCAACAAGAGCTAGGTCCGGGGAGTGGCAAGACCGCGCAGCAGGGCGAGCAGACCGCCGCTCTCGATCATGCCGAACGCTTACGCAGCCAGGTCGAGTCGTTGACCAGAAGCGGCCAAAACGGTTCCGGTCGCCAGCTCGGCCAACAGCAAGGGAAGGGCGCTCAAGGGGGGCAGTCTGGCAGCCAGGTGGCACAAGCTGGCGGAAACCAGCTAACCCAGGATGGTGTGAGCGGCGACCTCGGCAATCGCATCGCCGGGGGTGGTGCAGGCGGCACTGCCTGGAACAACATCAACACCGGCAACAATCGTTTCGACCCATCGCGCCGCGCGGCCGCGCCCGAGCAATCGCAGTTACCCGCCGATGCTGAAAGCACTTACCGGCAAGGCCTGTCGGAGCTGAACCAGCTTCACCATCTTGCTCAAAACGACCCTGCTGCCCTCAAAGAAATTCAAGACCTTGTGCGCGCAATGCAGCGCCTCGATCCCAAGCGTTTCCCCGGCAATCCAGTCATGGTTGAGCAACTTCACACCGAAGTTCTGAACGCCGTCGACAAGCTCGAACTGCAACTCCGTCACGACGCAAACGCCGAGCAGCAGGTACGCACCGCCAAAGAGCCCACCATCCCCGCCGGCTACGAAGAAGCCGTAGCCGACTACTTCCGCCGCTTAGGCAAAGGCCAATAAACCCAGCTAAATTTTCAGGTGCTTCACTTCTACAAATCATTCGCAACCACACGCCATCGAAGCGCAAGACCCTCCGCTTGGTCAGCCCGAGTGGCTGACTTGCCTGCGGCAAGGGCAAGGATGGGATGAACGGAGCGGAGAGCGCTTGCTTTTAAGCCCGTCCCTCAAGCAAATTTTTAGGCCCGTCCCCCAAACAAATTTCTCACCGCGACCGCAGCGAAGTGGAGGGACCTGCTTTGCGCCAATCCCACTAGCAATTCTTGAGGGCGGCCGTTACCCTCCCCTTTGTCGTCCCGAGCGCAGCCGAGGGATCTGCAGTGCGCCCCTCCCCCAAACAAAAGCCCCACGAGTGAGCTCGCAAATCCTGCCCCAGCCTTCTTCTTCATTGGAATGAACGGATCAAAGCGATTGCTTTGAAACCCGTCCCCCAAACAAATTTGTCATCCCGACCGTAGCGTAGCGAAGTGGAGGGATCTGCGGTGCGTCTTTCCCCCAAACCAAGGCCGCGAGTGAGCTCGCAAATCCTGCCCCAGCCTTCTTCTTCATTGGAATGAACGGATCAAAGCGATTGCTTTGAAACCCGTCCCCCAAACAAATTTGTCATCCCGACCGTAGCGTAGCGAAGTGGAGGGATCTGCGGTGCGTCTTTCCCCCAAACCAAGGCCGCGAGTGAGCTCGCAAATCCTGCCCCAGCCAGTTTGTTCATCCCCCGCGCCTACCGTCCCTTGTAATCCTTGAACAAATCAGGAAACTGCTGCTTCAGAGCCTCGATCTTGGGACGATCGCAGACCATGATGTAGGGATTATCGGGATTGTGCAGCGCGTAGTCCTGGTGATACGACTCCGCATCGTAAAACCCCTTCAGCGGCACCACCTGGGTCACAATCTTTTTAGGAAACACCTTAGCCGCATCCAACTGGGCAATGTAATCCCCGGCGAGTTTCTCCTGTTCGTCATTCGCGTAAAAAATCACCGAACGATACGACGACCCCACATCCGGGCCCTGGCGATTCAACTGTGTCGGGTCATGCGCGACAGAAAAGAAAATACGCAGCAGCTGTCCATACGTGATCTTCGCAGGATCGAAAACCACCTTCACCGATTCCGCGTGGCCCGTTGTCTCCTGGGTTACCTGGTCATAGGTCGCGGTGCTGGCTGAGCCACCGGCATAGCCGGCGGTTGTCGAGATCACACCTTTCACCCGCTCGAAAACAGATTGCGTCCCCCAGAAACAACCACCCGCAAAAACCGCGGTCTGTTTTCCTGAAGTAGTGGCCAGGGCATTATCGCTGGTGGCCGCCGGTATCGGCGCCCTGGCAGCTGCGTTGCAACCGGTACAAGCCGCAAAAACCATCACCGCTATAGCCAAAGCATTGCGCATCGTGAACGAACTAGACATGAGACTCTCCCGCTACTGAGACGCTCTGCTGTCTAAGAGGTTACAAGCCATCAACGTCCAAAGGAATAGGTCGCTTTGAACACCCCGGAATCAATCCCCGGGTTGGCGGCGCTTCCCCCCGTGTTGGCGAGGTGGTGATAGCGGTATTCCAACTGGCACGAGCGTGTGTGGGTCCGGTAGATCTGCACCCCGGCTCCGAATTCAAACGTAAAGTTGAAGGCCGAGCTATTGAACACCGGTATATCGCGCGGTGAAACCGCAAACCCGCCCAGACCCGTCACAAAGGGCTGAAAGCGCTTGCTCGGTAACAGACTCAGCTTGTATCCCAGCGGGCTGAAGGCGCTCACAAACGTCGAGCGCGTTCCCGCAAGATAGGTGGCGGTACCGGCGTAAACACGGTTCTGGGTTACCAGGATCACATTCAAGGGCGTGTTGGTCACCGGCTTATCCACGGGAACGGCCGAACTGAATCTCACAATCCCCGAATAGCTGGGCTGCTGGGGAAACTCAAGCGAGATTCCTTTCATCGTCGGGTCCGTGACCGACATGAACGGCCGCACTTCGGCGACAAATGAGCCGGCCAGGTTCTGCTTTAAGAAACTGCGCTTTTCAAAACTCGCGCCTACCGCGGTGATCTTCCGCCCATCTGCGTAACCCAGCAGCATGTGGCTTGAGTCGTTGGAGTACTCCACAAACCCGCTGAAAACCTTGGGCGTCGAGTAGGGTACCTTCACGTCCTGTGCGCGCGTAACGCCGCAAGCGGTCGATGCTGCCAGCAGGCAGATGCCTGCCTTGCTCATATGGGTCCGGAGGAAACCAGGTTGCAGCATTTGATTCTCTTCCTGCTCACGGCGAGACACACCGCAGCGCGTAGATATCCATAAACCTGAAATCAGCGCGGCAGGGGGGTGACCGGGCATTCTTCTGTTTCTTGACCCGTACAGAAGTCGACGGTATTGGTAGTCAAATCTAAAATCTCGGAGCGACCCTGGGGGTAGGGAACTCGTCACGAGAGAAGGTATTCAATTACGGTGACCTTGGGCCTTCGGGAAACATCTCCCGTAACCACGATGCAAGGCAATCCTAGCATTCAGGGCACACCCTTCCGGGCATGTGATTCCGGGGCGGCTGGGCGATAGTCACCAGTAACTCAAACTTTCGTTTGCCGTTCCACCTTAGCGTGATACAACGCGCACAACTCGGCCCGCGTAGGGAACGCCCAGGCGTCATAGTCTCTGTCACTCATACGGAACTCCTCCCTCCAAAGCCGCACCAGCCAGGGCAGGTTCATCAGCGAAGACTCCAGTTCCGGGTGCATATAGATCAGGTAAACCTCTCGCGGGTCCCGGATGAGCGAGTTCTCCAGGTTCTGGAACACCCGCTCCATCACCGGCCGCGTAAAGGCATTCCACATATAGATAAGCAACGGCCCCGGCGGCCACACGAACTCGGTGGCATCGCCCTGCAGGCAGCTCACGGGCGCACCGCCTTTTATGGCGGCATACCGCGCCAGGTTGGCCCGCGCAATACGATCGAGCGCCGGCGAGAGCTCAACCCCAGTGATCGCGCGAAAAGGATAATCCGAAGCCAGCATTAACGCCCGCCCCTTACCCGAGCCCAGGTCGATGAAGCTGAATCGGCGGCAATCCAGCCCGAGCCGCTCCACCATGGCGTCCATGACCCCATGAAACACCGAGGGCGCTACGGCAAAGTAACCGTTGTTGTACGGGTCGTGGGGGTGGCCGGAAGGCAGATCGTAAATCAGACCGCTCGTGTCCACACCAAACTCTTCGTCAAACGGATGCACCGCGCGATAGCTGCGGTATTGGCCCTGTTCCATCAGCGGCCACGCGTCTGTCTTCGTGGTGTGCTGTTTCCGGGCCGCCCACCATCGCTCGATTTTGTTTTTCATGCAGACGTGCGGCTAATCAAGTCCCAGTTTCTTCCAGATGCTATCCACCCGCGCCCGGGTCGCTACATCCATGGCGATCATCGGCGGCCACGGCCGGTCAAACCCTTCCGCCTTCCACTTGCGCGTCGCGTCAATGCCCATCTTGCTGCCGTAGTTCGGCAGGCGAGAAGCATGGTCGAGCGAATCAACCGGTCCCAGCGTGAACTGAATGTCTCGTTCGGGATCGATATTATTCGCCACCCGCAGCGTCACTTCGCCCACATCCTGCACATCGCAATCTTCGTCGACCACGATCACGCACTTGGTAAACATGGCCTGCCCCAGTGACCAGATGCCGTGCATCACCTTACGCGCCTGCCCGGCATAGCTCTTGCGGATCGAAACAATCATCAGATTGTGAAATACCCCCTCCACCGGCAGGTTCACGTCCACAATCTCCGGAATGGTCAGCCGCATCAGGGGGAGGAAAATACGCTCCACCGCCTTGCCCATCCAGGCGTCTTCCATCGGCGGCTTGCCCACAATCGTCGCGGCATACACCGGATCCTTGCGGTGCGTGATGCAGGTGATATGGAAGACCGGGTATTCCTCTTCCATGGTGTAAAAGCCGGTGTGGTCGCCAAACGGACCTTCCGTGCGCAGTTCATCCAGCGCCACGTAGCCCTCGAGCACAATCTCCGCGTTGGCGGGCACTTCCAGGTCCACCGTCTCGCACTTCACCAGCTCCACCGGCTTTTGGCGCAGAAAGCCCGCAATCACAAACTCCTCCACTTCCGGCGGAGCGGGCACAATGGCCGAGAAGGTGGTGGCCGGGTCGGTCCCGATCACCACCGCAACTTCCAGGCGGCGGTTTTTCTCTTCCGCCACGGCAAATGCCCCGCGCGTTGATCCCCCGGCCGTTTCCGCCATCAGGCTCACCCGCGCGGCCACCACATCGCCCGAGGCGTCCGCCACCGCGGCTTCCCGCATACGTTCCCGCAGATGCTCCGCCGCCACCTTCTGCCGCTGCCAGTGCATGCCCGTGGTTTGCCCGTCATACACCTGCATGCGATACATGCCGACATTGCGTTTGCCGCTCTTAGGGTCGCGCGTCACCACGCAGGGCAGGGTGATGAACCGGCCGCCATCCAGCGGCCAGCATTGCAGCACCGGGAAGTCGAGAACGCTGAAGTTCTCCCGCAGGATCACCTGTTTGCACGGCGCGTCGTCGCGGTGCACGGTGCGCGGAAAAAAGCCTCCGACCTCCGCCAGCAAGGGCAGCATCTTCAGTTTGCTCAGCAGCCCTTCCGGCGACTTGAGCTGTAGCAGCCCCTGAATGCGCCCGGAGATGTCATCCAGGCTATCCACATTGAGCGCCATCTTCATGCGCCGCTCGCTGCCGAACTGGTTCATCAGAACCCGTCCATGGGGATATCCCTTGATGTTTTCGAAGAGCAGGGCGGGTCCCCCTGCCTTGGAGACGCGATCCGTGATCTCAGCAATTTCAAGAACTGGGTCCACTTCCTCGTGAATCCGCTTCAGTTCCCCTGCTTTGTCCAGCGTTTTGATCCAGGCCCTGAGGTCGTCGTATGCCAATCCAGTCACCAGCCACCATCATATCCGCGCTACCTTGATCGGATAAAAACGGCCGTTAAAGCGTGTAGGAGAGCAGGTGGGAGTAGGGGCTTACTCCCCGCGCATCCACCGGTCCATCAGGGTCTGGGCGCAGCGCGCGCCACACAGGTGGCGCACCTTGGGTGCGTGCGAAAGCATGATATTCCAGGGCGTTACCCGCAGCATAGGTTGCTCCGGCGTCTTGGGTATCAGCGCTGCCGGCTCGGTCAGCGCCAGCCACCAGTCTTCGGCCTCGCCCCGCGGATTCCCGCACACATCGCAGTGGTACGTCTCGGTGAACGCCATACAAGAATCTCCCTAAGCTGTCTCATCGATCATCCCTGCAAATCGCACACCAACGCAGCAGTTCTCTTGCGGGCGTATCGACTTCGTTACATTCATCGGGGATTCGTTCAGGCGATGCTGGCGGGTTGGTCGGCATACTGCTCCAGCGGAAATCCGAGCTTTTTCCACTGGTCGAAGCCGCCCAGCAGCGGGCGAACCCGGTAAATCCCGTTCTGCCGCAGCTTCATGGCCATCTTGGCCGCGGTCGCTTCGCTGGGACAAGTGCAGTAGAGAATCACGTCGCGGTCCCGCGGAATTTCGCCGCTGCGCTGCATCAGCGTTTCCGGCGAGAAGCGAATCGCCCCTGGCAGCACCCGGGGGTCCGGCAGATAGTCCAGCGGATGACGCAAATCCACAATAAACGGGTTCTGTCCGCTATCCAGCATGCGCTTCAGCTCAATCGGATCCAGGCGCGACGTCCGCACCATCTTGAGAAAAGACTGTTGCTTCCACACCCGGTAGGCCAGCAGCCCGGCGATCGCCACTATAAACAGGGCGCCGGCAAAATGGCCCGTCCACGAAAGCGCTCCGGGATGTTTCTTGAGAACATCGCCAAAGAACCGTCCGATCAGGGTGATGGTCGCGGCCCAAAACAGCGCGCCTGCCAGGTCGTATGCCAGAAAGACGCGATACCGCATCCCCGTCTGCCCGGCAATGGGCGCCGCTACCGTGCCCAGGCCGGGAATGAACTTGGCCACCAGCAGCGACTGCTCGCCGTATTTGGTGAAGTAGTCTTCTGTCTTGCGCACGCAGGTCGAGCGTTCGAAAGACAACCGGCACACCAGTTTCACCATGGCGCTGCCAAAACGTTTCCCCAGCAGGTACCACAGCGAATCGCTGACAAAACAACCCGCCACCACCGCGAACAGAACCAGGGGAAGAGACAGCTTATGGGTGGCCGTGAGCGTGCCTGCCGCCAGCAGCAGGGGCATGCTCGGTACCGGCAGGCCGAGCTGCTCCCCCATCACCCAGAGAAAGAGGATGATGTAGGCGAAATGCAGAAAAAAATCAAACGCTAACGGCATGACAATGGTGGCCTCGGGAGGTCTCGCTCTATAGATGATGGTAAGACGGGAAACGGTGCGTTGCTACGCCGATATCGCGCAAAAGTAACTGAGATTGGGGGATCTGCTAAACAGGCTGCGGAAAGATCTACCGGAAGGGCACGGGTTCAGCCGTGTCAGAAACGCCCCCAAACGAATGGTGGGAAGCCCATGCAAGCCTTCTTTCGTCTTGACTGGGGGTAGATGTACCCCACTCAAGCAAAGCTTGAATGGGCCACCGTCCACTTGTTTGGCTCAAAGCGTGTCCGGCTGTCAGGCTTTGGGCGGCTCAACCCAGCCGTCACGATCCGTCAGTTCAGCAATCTGAGCCAGTCCCAGCGCGTGTTGGCTGTTAAGAGCGCCGGGAGCCATCCGCCAGGTCCAGTTATTCTCCGGCGTGGCAGGCGTATTCATGCGCGCTTCCGAACCCAGTACCAGGATGTCCTGCACCGGAAACAGGCAAACATCCGCCACCGACGTAGATGCTGTCCGCATCAGGCTCCACACCACATCCTCCGGCGCCGGGTTGAGATATTCGTAGACCGCCTTCCGTTCCATCTCCGTCGTCCCGTGCTGCCACCAGCCCAACGTGGTGTCGTTATCGTGAGTTCCGGTGTACACCACCGTGTTAGTTACGTAACGATGGGGCAGGTAGTTGTGGGCGCCGCGGCCGCTGAAGGCAAATTGCAACACCCGCATGCCCGGCAGATCGAACTGCTCGCGCAGCGAATCCACTTCGCGCGTGATCAGGCCAAGATCTTCCGCAATCAAGGGCAGGGTTCCCAGCTGATCGCGCAGCGTGGTAAACAGCGCGGCGCCAGGTGCTTTTACCCATTCGCCGTGGATGGCGGTTTCGTCTTCTGCCGGAATCGCCCAGAAGGCTTCAAAACCGCGAAAGTGATCGAGGCGAATAATGTCGTAGAGGGAGTGGGCGCGGCGCATGCGGTCGACCCACCAATCGAAGCCCCGAGCCTCCAGCACATCCCACTTGTACAGCGGGTTGCCCCAACGCTGCCCGGTCTGGCTGAAATAGTCCGGGGGGACGCCGGCGACACGGATAGGCGAAAGATCCTCCCGCAGCTCAAAAATCTCCGGGTGCGTCCAGACATCGGCGCTGTCGAAATTGACGAAGATGGCCACGTCGCCAATAAAACGAATGTCGCGTTCGGCGCAGTAGGCGCGCAGCGCCTTCCATTGCTCGTCAAACGCGAATTGAATGGCCTGCTGCATCTCCAGTTCGTCGCGGCTCTCCTGCTGCAGTTGCGCCAGCGCGCCAGCCTCGCGATGGGCCAGCTCCGCCGGCCATGACAACCAGGCGCCCGAGTGGAACCTCTGCCGCAATACGCTGTAGCGCACGTAATCAGGCAGCCAGAAAGCATTCTCTTCCCGAAAACGCTGAAACCGTCCCCACTGCTGATCGTCGTGGTGGGCGAGAAAGTTGCGCGCGGCCTCCACCAGCAGCGGCCCCTTGTGTTGCTCCACTTCCTCAAAGCGCACGTTGCCCGAGGGCCCGGGCAGCCCGGCGATACGGTCGCCCGTCAGCCATCCCGCGTCCACCAGCTTCTCCAGGCTAATCAGCGAAGGATTGCCCGCGAAGGCGGAAAGCGCGGCATAAGGCGAATTGCCGTAACCCGTTGGGCTCAGCGGTAGTACTTGCCATAACCGCTGCTTGGCAGCGGCCAGAAAGTCAGCAAAAGCGTAAGCCGCAGGCCCGAAATCACCTATGCCGCCATAGGAGGGTAACGAAGAAATGTGGAGAAGAAGTCCCGAAGATCGTGCGATGGCCATTCAATACCAGAAGGATTCCAACGGAGCGGCTCCGGTTGCTTGTTGCTAGTGTCCTGAGTCTGAAGTTCGTGAAAGAGTTTCCTTGGCTTTGTATCAGGGCCCGACTTTAGTCGGGCCGTAAATTCTGAAATAGGATGGGCCTTAGCCCCTGAGGCCGTTCTTCGATGGATCGATTTTTTTTAATGACCTGACTTGGGACACTAGCTTTGCATCCCCTGCGGCAGGGCGGTCTGCGCCCGCTTGTTCATGCGGATGCCTCCCTGCTTTTCGTAGCGATCGGTCAGGGCAGTCACGAACACAGCAAACATCTGCTCCCGCTTTTCGTTGAGCAGTGAATCGCGCGTCGCGTCCATGTTCTTGGCGATCTCGTCGGGCGTCGGCTCCTGTTTCTCGTCGATCTTGGCCACAATGCCGCTGTGTCCGGTGTTGATCGGCTTGCTGATCTGGTTGACTCCCAGATCAAAGAGGTCAGGCGCTGCAGTCGCCAGGTCACCGATATCCGGTACCTGCGCGGTGTGCCCTACCAGTTCGCTGGTCTTCAAGGTTGCCCCGAGTTCCTTGGCCGCCTGGGCAAGATTGTTTTCCGCATGCGCCTTGTCGGCTAGCTCATTGGTTTTGCGCGCCAGCAGCTGGGGCAGCTGCTGCTCGCGGAAATCATCCGCCAGTTTTGACTTGTACTCATCGAACGCCGGGGCGTGCGCCGCCTTTACGTCATCCACCTGAAAGACCGCGAACCCGTCGCCCGTCCCACTCACCTGGGGAAGAGATCCCGGCTTAGCGCTGAACGCCTGCGTCATTAACTTGGCGCCGTCCGGAATACCGGCCAGCACTCCGTTTTGCGGCAGGTAGTCCGTAGTTACCAGCTGCAGATGATGCGCCTCGGCGGTCTTGGCCAAACCGGACTTGGCCGCTTCCGCGGCTAGCTGCTGGGCATATGCGGCCTGCTGCTCGCTTTCCTGCTGGCGCGTCAGCGTGGCCAGGATCTGCCCCTTTACCTCGTCGAGTGGCTTCAGGTGCGCGGTGTGTTTCTCCTCGACCTGCAGAATGTGATAGCCGAACTGCGTCTTCACCAGGTCAGAGGTCTGTCCTGGCTGCAGGCCAAAAGCTGCCTTTTCAAACGCGGGCACGGTAACGCCGCGCTGGATCATGCCCAGCTCCCCGCCTTGCTCCTTACTCCCCGGGTCATCGGAGTTTGCCTTGGCCAGCGCGGCAAAGTCGCCGCCCGCCTTGATCTGCTTCAGGATGCCCTCCGCCTTTGCCTTTGCCGCTGCGTCGGTCTTGGCGTCAGCACCCGTCGGCACCTTGATCAGGATGTGCCGCACTTTGACTTCGTCGGGCACCTGGAAATCTTTTTGGTGCGCCTGGTAGTACTGCTCCACCTGCTGGCTGGTGACCGGCGTGCCGCCCGCCGGCACGTCCGTCGGCTTCAGGGCAACGTAGGTCAGCTTGCGCATCTCAGGAATGGCATCCTTGTAGCGCGCCCCATTCTCCTTGAAAAAGGCCTGCAGCTCAGCATCGGTGGGGTTGATCTGCTTGCGCAGATCTTCTGAATTGATCACCGCATAGTCGAACTTGATCTTCGTACCCTGCTGCCGGTACGCGTCGCGCACTTCCTGATCAGAGACGGTCACGCCCCCGGTCACCATCGCCTGCAGGCGATTGATCTCGATCTCTTTCTTTACCTGCGTTTCGAAGTCCTGAATCGAGGTGTGGAAGTAGTTCTGCACGAAGTCGGCGTACTTATCTTCGCCGATGAACACGCCGCCAGGAAACAGGGCCTGCGAGAACGGTCCACTTTGCATCGCCCGGCGCAGGTCGGCATCGCCAATCTGCAGGCCGAGACGATTCGCTTCCTGCAGCAGCACTTCCCGCTGGATCAGCGCTTGTGCCGCCTGCGGCATGATGTAGGGCAGCACCATATCCGGGTAGTGCTTTTGCTGCAGAATGCGCTCCGCGACCTGCTGCACTTCAGGCGTGGTGATGGCGGTCGACGCGCCGAAGAAGCGGCCGAAAATCCCCCCGCTGTGCACCGTTGCATAGGTGTCGGAGGTGGTGTCGGCGTCCGCAAAAATGCCGGGTACGAGCGTGATCACCATGGTGACGACGGCGACAGCAATGATGACGATGAAGATGATTTTTACAACGCGATTGTCTTTTTGCAGAAAACGGATCATGAGTTGATAGCGACCTTGAGGAGACCGCTTAAGTATAGATCAATCCACTCAGAATGCCCCACCCTTCGGGATAGGCCCGAAGGGTGAGGCATTCAGCGCTTATCTCCAGCGGCCGTAGTAGTACGGACGACCGTAGTAGCGGTAGGGATAGCCGTAGCCGTAGCCATAAGGGTATCCGTAGACCACAGGGCCGGGGTAAGGCGCAGGGTAGCCATAAGCCGGCGCGTACCCGGGACCCGGGGCATAGCCGTAGGGTTGCTGCGCCGGATAGCGGCGGTCTTGTGGAGCGGAACTGGCCTCCATCTGATAGGCCTCCTGCGGGGACACAGGCTGCACCGTGGTCGGGGTCGTCAGGTGAAAGGTGACCAGCGCCTCGGGAGGAAGCACACTGCGTGGTCCAGGTGTCGCTGCGGAAGCACCCAGGCCGATACCGGTACCTGCCACTGCACCGATTGCAGCACCAGGCCCGCCCCCGGCAATCGCGCCGATAACCGCGCCCAGAGCCGCGCCGCCGACCGCGTTGCCGGCCGTGTAGCCGCCCTTACCCGGGCTGTTGGTGTTGTAAATGTCGGTTGCCACAGCGTAGGAGTTGCCACCCAGGTTCAGTGTGGTCAACTGCAACGCGATGCTGGCGCCGCCTTTCAGTTCGCCTGGCTTCTTGACGTCGACGACGCGGCCCGTAACCTGGGCTCCGCGCGGAATCGCCACCACGTTGCCGACGAACACGCTCTGGGCTACCGTGCCTTGAAAGTAGTCCCCGGGCTTTACTTTCTTCGAATCCAGCGGCTCACTGGTGCGGATCGGCAGCAACATTCCGCTGGCCAGGGTCACTGGGCCGGACGGGGCTGCTTGCGGTGGGGCTTGCTGCCCTTGGTAACGATTGCCCTGATTCTGACCTGGCTGGTAAGCCGGCCGTGCCGGCTGTCCGTAGCCCACGCCGGGCCCACCCGCAGGGGCATTCGGAGCCTGATTCGAATATTGACCCGGTCCCTGATTAGGCCCTTGGCCGGGTGCCTGATTCGGGCTGACGCCGGGGTACTGGCTCGGACCCTGGTCTGCATCCTGGTCTACCCCTTGGTTCACCGTATCGCTGGGGTCCTGCGCAGCCGAATTGTCCGGTGGCGGAATCTGCCCATTCACGGCATCGGGCGGCGGTCCTGCCTGCCCCCAGTTGCCCTGCGCTCCGGGCGCCGGTGTTTGCTGATTGGTAGTCGCGCCCTGTTGCGCATTTGCCGCCGTAACCAAAGCCTGCGCCATGGCCAGGCTGGCTGTCAGCGTCCCCGCCCATACCCATTGCAAGCTTTTTGTTTTCGTCAGATACATCTTCTAGTCTCCTTGCCCAGGCGAAACGCCCGAATCCGTCTGCCAGGACATACTGCATAGACGGTGTTCGACCCGGTCCGTCACTGGTCTAAACCCGGTTCTGCGGCAAAAGTTACCTTTCTCACGCAAGCGCCACTCGCCACGGTTTGAGGTGCAGGTTACGACAACCTGCGCGCCCCCGACATTCATCTTTCGTTCGTACCTGGCTGCCGATGTCGATTTATGTGCTCCCCTCTTTACAGAGCCAGGGGTAGACGTGTTAGACATGCTTTCATGCCTGCTGCCACGGAAAGCCACCTGCACCTGAGCGAAATCGCTCCCCGCATTATTCAATCCGAAATTCGCTCCATGACCGTGGAGTGCGACGCCGTTGGAGGCGTGAATCTTGCCCAGGGCGTCTGCGATACGCCCCTGCCCGAATCCGTGCTCCAGGCGGCTCACCAGGCGATCAATGACGGGTACAACATTTACACGCGCCTCGATGGAGTCGCCCCATTACGGCAGGCAATCGCGGAGAAGTTTGAACGCTATAACCACCTGCTGGCCGACCCGGAGAAGGAGATTCTGGTCACCTCAGGGGCTACCGGAGCGATGTACTCCACTTGCTTGGCGCTGTTTGATCCGGGCGACCAGGTGATCCTGTTTGAGCCGTTTTACGGATACCACTACAGCACCCTGCTTTCCATTCGTGCGGAGCCGGTCATGGTGCCGCTGGTGAACCAGACCTGGGAGATCGATTTTGACCGGCTGCGGGCCGCCATTACCCCCCGCACCCGCGGCCTGATCATCAATACCCCTGGCAATCCCTGCGGCAAGGTGTTCACCCGGGCTGAGATCGAGGCCATTGCTGCGTTGGCGATCGAGCATGACCTGTTCGTGCTGACCGACGAGATCTATGAGTACTTTGTCTATGGGGGGCAGTCCCACATAAGCCCGGCTACGATTCCCGGCATGGCGGAACGGACCGTAACCATTTCCGGTCTCTCCAAGACGTTCAGCATCACCGGTTGGCGGGTGGGCTATCTCACTGCCAGCAGCAAGTGGATTCCGGCGATTGGATACTTCCATGATTTGGGCTACATTTGCAGCCCGTCGCCCTTCCAGTACGCTGCCGCAGCCGGCCTGCGGGCTCTGCCCGACAGCTTTTACCAGGGCCTGGCGACCGAGTACCAGGAGAAGCGGGACAAAATTTGCGAGGCCTTGACGGCCGGTGGCCTTCCGCCGGCGGTGCCCGCCGGCGCCTACTACGTGCTGGCGGACGCCAGCGCGATCCCAGGGGACCGAGCCAGTGTGAAGTCAAGAAACCTGCTCCGCGCCACTGGGGTCGGGGCAGTAGCCGGGTCGGCATTTTACGGTGAAGGCCGCGGCGAAAACATCCTCCGCTTCTGCTTTGCCAAGCAGCCCGCCGAGCTGGACAGAGCCTGCGCCGCCCTGAAATCCTACCGCGCCTGACATCACATCCGCGGAGAGCGCCTTTAAGCCCGTCCCCCAAACAAATTTGTCATCTCGACCGTAGCGTACCCGAATTCCTGTTTCGCTACGTCAGACAGGTCCACGTGTGCGGTCTTCGTTAAGGAAGACCGCATGAACTTTGCCAGCGCCACCAGCCTCGACAGGAGTTCGGGGTAGCGAAGTGGAGGGATCTGCGGTGCACCTTTCCCCCAAACCCAGGCCCTCCAAGTGAGCTCGCAAATCCCCGCGCCCTCCCTTTTTCCCCCTTCCGATCAAAACCCCACTCGTCCTGAATCCATTTGGTGAACCGGAGCATCAGATAGCTTGACAGCAAGAGACTCAAGTGCGAATCTAACCGCATACAAGTACTTTGCGTGCAGGAGCAGAGAAGCGATGGCAAAGATTATAGGCATTGATTTAGGCACCACGAACTCCGTGGTGGCTGTGATGGAAGGCGGCGAGCCCAAGGTTATCCCTAACGAAGAGGGTGGCCGGACGACCCCATCCGTCGTCGGGTTTACCAAGAGCGGAGAACGCCTCGTCGGCCAGGTCGCGAAGCGCCAGGCGATTACCAACCCGGAAAACACAATCTACTCGATCAAGCGCTTCATGGGGCGGCGTTCGAACGAAGTTACCGATGAAATGAAGATGGTGCCCTACAAGGTCAAGGCACAAGGCGACCACGTCGTGGTCGTAGCCCAGGGTAAGGAATATACCCCGCCCGAAGTCTCGGCGATGATTCTGCAGAAGCTCAAAAAGGCCGCAGAAGACTATCTCGGGACCACGGTTACGGAAGCCGTTATCACCGTGCCCGCCTACTTCAACGATGCCCAGCGCCAGGCCACCAAGGACGCGGGAAAAATTGCCGGGCTCGATGTCAAGCGCATCGTGAACGAGCCCACTGCGGCGGCATTAGCTTATGGGCTGGACAAGAAGAAGGACGAGACGATCATTGTCTATGACTTCGGCGGCGGAACGTTCGACGTCTCCGTGCTCGAAGTCGGCGAAGGCGTAATTGAGGTCAAGTCGACCAATGGCGATACCCACCTCGGCGGCGATAATCTCGACCAGCGCATCGTGGACTGGTTGATCGACGAGTTCAAGAAAGACGAGCAACTGGATCTGCGGGCGAAGGGCAATGAAATGGCCCTGCAGCGCCTGAAGGATGCGGCGGAGAAGGCCAAGATCGAGCTCTCGACCACGGTAGAGACCGAGATCAATCTGCCCTTCATCACGGCGGATGCGACCGGACCCAAGCACCTGGTCAAGAAGCTGACCCGCGCCAAGCTGGAGCAGTTGGTGGAAGACCTGTTGCAGCGCTCAATCGAGCCCTGCAAGAAGGCCTTGGCCGATGCCCAGATTGACGCCAGCAAGATCGACGAAGTGGTCCTGGTCGGTGGCCAGACGCGCATGCCGCGTATCCAGCAGTTGGTGAAGGACCTGTTCGGCAAGGAGCCCCACAAGGGCGTCAACCCCGACGAAGTGGTGGCCATTGGCGCCGCGGTCCAGGCCGGTGTACTGGCCGGCGAAGTGACCGACCTGTTGCTGCTCGATGTCACCCCGCTGACCCTGGCGATTGAAACCCTGGGCGGCGTGGCGACCAAGATGATCGGGCGCAACACCACCATCCCGACCAAGAAGACGGAGACGTTTTCGACGGCGGCTGACAACCAGACCGAAGTAGAAGTGCATGTGTTGCAGGGCGAACGGCCCATGGCAGCGCAGAACCGGACCCTGGGCAAATTCAAGCTGAGCGGCATTCCGCCTGCTCCGCGTGGTGTGCCCCAGGTCGAGGTGACCTTCGACATCGATGCCAACGGCATCCTGAACGTGACGGCGAAAGACAACGCCACGGGCAAGGATCAGAAGATCACCATCACGTCTTCCTCGGGTCTAAGCAAGGAAGAGGTCGATCGCATGGCCAAAGAAGCCGATGCCCACGCCTCCGAAGATCAGACCAAGCGGGAAGAGGTGGAGGCACGCAACTCGCTCGACAACATGGTTTACAACGTCGAGAAGATGCTGAAGGACAACGGCGACAAGGTTTCCGGCAGCGAAAAGAGCGACGTGGAAGCAGCACTGACCGAGGCCAAGGCCACGCTTCAGGGTACTTCGAGCGCGGCTGAAATGAATGCGGCGCGGGAGAAAGTAACCGCGGCGTCGCACAAGTTGGCCGAGGCCATGTACAAAGCAAACTCTGCCGGACCTTCGGCTGCAGGCGAGGCCGCAAGCGGCGCTCCTGCGGAAGAGAAGAAGGAAGAGGGCGTGATCGACGCCGAGTACGTGGACGTCGCCGACAAAAAGTAAGGACGAAGGAAACGCAACAGAAGTAGTTGCAGCTCTCAGTCAGGCAATAAAGGCAAGACAGGATGGGGCGCTCTACCGCTGGGAGCGCCCTCTACTTTTAAGTACGGGCAACGCGGTAAGCAGCAAAGCAGCAAAGCGGAAAGCAGGGCGAAAATGACTGAGACAATGTGGAAATTCGAACAGCTACGGGCAGGACAGATCTACAACCAGGTCATGTTCAATACCCGGGAAGAAGCGGAAAGCTTCGCAGCACAGATGAACCGGGTGGAACCCGACCTCTTCTGGCGGATTGAGCCGGTAGAAGCCCGGACGTGGTGGAACTGAGGCAAGCCCGGGTCGCCCTATGGCGACCCGGTATTATTTTTCCCAACGGACTGACCGACCAAACATGGCAACGACACCAACAAAAGACTATTACGCACTTCTTGGAGTCAAGAAGAGTGCGACTGCGGATGAAATCCGCAAAGCCTTCCGCAAACTTGCGCGCAAGCACCATCCCGATGTGAATCCCGGGGACAAGAAGGCAGAAGAGAAATTCAAGGAGATCTCCGAAGCCAATGACGTTCTAAGCGACGAGAAAAAGCGCAAGGTTTACGACTCGCTGGGGTACTACTCCGATCAGATCGATCCGGCGACCGCGGAAGCGGCGGCGCGGGCTGGGTACGGCGGCTTCCCGGGCGGCGGGGCCGGTCCCGGCCGTCAGCCGGGCGGCGGCCGCGGCGTACCTGACTTTGGCGGCTTTGATTTCTCCGACTACGCGGCCGGCCCTCCCGGCGAGAATGCCGCCGGTGGCAGCTCCAGCTGGGGCAGCTTCCGGGATATCTTCTCGGGCGTATTCAACCAGGGGCAAAAACAGCAGGGCCCCCAGCCAGGCACCGATCTGGAATACCAGATCACGGTGGATTTCTGGAGTGCGATCCGGGGCGGCGTGGCCCGCCTGCAGGTTGTCCGCCAGGAACTGTGCCCTACCTGCAAAGGCAAGCCTGCGAGCGGCGGCGCCTGTCCGGAGTGTCAGGGATCTGGTCAGGTAACCCAGATGGGTGGCCGCATGAAGTTCAAGATCGCTTGTCCCCGCTGCGGCGGTACCGGCAAGCTCGACAGTGAGTGCGCGACCTGCCATGGCGAGGGGACGGTCACCCGTACGGAAACAGTCGAAGTGCGCATCAAAGCCGGCACCCGTGACGGCCAGCGGATTCGGCTGGCGGGTAAAGGCAATGCCGGCACCGGGGGGGCGCCGGCCGGCGATCTCTACCTGATCATCAAGATTGATACTCATCCCGTGTTCACACGCGCGGGTGATGATATCCAGGTAATGATTCCTGTCACTGTGCCAGAAGCTGCGCTCGGCGCCAAGATTGAAGTGCCGACCATCGATGGGAGGGCGCAGTTGAAAATTCCTCCCGGCACGCAGAGCGGGCAAAAGCTGCGCATGCGGGGCAAGGGTGTGCCTTCCGCTACCCACGACGGCGTGCGTGGCGATCAGATCGTGACCGTGGAGATGGTTGTTCCGCAGCTGCGGGATGAACGATCGAAAGAAATCCTGCGCGAGTTCGCCAGGCTGAATCCGGAAGATCCCAGGGAGTCTACCTTCGCCGGGGTATAACGAGAACGAACATGCCCACAAAACGTAAATCCAAAGGCGCATACATGATCTCGGCGGTCGCCGAGATGTACGAGATCCATCCCCAGACGCTGCGGCTCTACGAGCGCGAGGGGCTGCTCCAGCCGTCGCGCACCGTCGGCAATACGCGCTTGTACACAGATGAAGACCTGGAGCGGCTGGAGTTCATTCTCAACCTGGCGCGCGATCTGGGTGTCAACATCGCCGGCATCGCCATCATTTTGCAGATGCGGGCCCGCATGGAGGAGATGAATCGGCAAATGCAGGATTTTGTCGACTACGTGCGCACCGAGATGCTGGCCAAGATGCAGCCGGGCATGCCGGCCTCCGAGGGGGCCATGGTGACCCTGCGCCGCCCCATGGTCGTGCCTACGGTTACCCGCAAGCGCTAGGGTCTTCTTTTAGGACGCTTTTTCGGTCGAAGTGTACTCTAAAGAAGGCCTTCCTTTAGGGCTCGCCAGCATGATGAACCTTCTGCTCGTCGTCAGTATCGCCGGCATCTTTACCTCCACGGTATATGCCTTTCTGGTCGCTGTAGGCGCGCTGCGTCTGCTCAAGCGCCGGCGTGCGCGGCAAGCGGTCGCATTCACCCCACCAGTCAGCCTGCTGAAGCCGCTACACGGCTCGGAGCCCGATCTCGAGGCCCATCTGCAGAGCTTTTTTGAGCAGGACTATCCTGCCTTCGAGATCCTTTTTTGCACGCGTACCGAGCAGGATGCCGGCCTGGCCATTGCCCGCAAGGTCGCGGCGCGCTTCCCGGCCGTTCCCTGCAGGT
This sequence comes from uncultured Acidobacteriaceae bacterium, assembly GCA_963834445.1. Classification (GTDB taxonomy): domain Bacteria; phylum Acidobacteriota; class Terriglobia; order Terriglobales; family Acidobacteriaceae; genus PALSA-350. The sequence continues at coordinate 432,662 of CAWIBU010000003.1, read as the reverse complement.
TTCTTTTCAGCGGCAACGCGCCTTATGCCAATGCCAAGGTCTGGTCGTTAGAGCGCATGCAGAGTGTCGCGGCGCATCGCTTCTTTGTGGTGAGCGATAGCGATGTGTCGGTCACGCCCGGCTATCTAAGGGCGGTCGTGGCGCCGTTCGCGGACGAGCACGTTGGCCTGGTGACCTGCCTCTATCGCGGGGTGGCGGGCGGTAGCTTCTGGTCCAGCCTTGAAGCGGTAGGGATGTCGGTCGAGATGTCCGCCGGGGTGTTAGTCGCGGAGATGCTCGAGGGTATGAAGTTTGCCCTGGGGCCCACCATGGTGGTGCGCCGCGATTGCCTGGAGAGGGCTGGCGGCTTTCGCGCGCTGGGGCCCTATCATGCGGACGACTTCATGCTGGGAAATCTTATTTCCGCCGGCGGGCGCCAGGTCGTGCTCTCCACCCACGCAATTGCGCATCATGTGCTGAATGCTTCGTTTCTACCCTCGGTCTTGCACCAGGTACGGTGGATGAAGAGCACCCGCTTTTCTCGTCCCAAAGGACATTTCGGGACCGCTCTGACCTTTGGCATGCCCTACGGGTTATTGGCTGCCGCGGTTGCGCTGGCGTTTCACCGCCCCTGGTTGGGGGCCGCGGCTCTGTTGTGGACCTGGGCCTTGCGGGTAGCTCTGGGCGTGCTGGTAGGTGGCTCGGTGGTCGGCGAGCCGCGGGTTGTTCTCACCGCGCTGCTCTACCCGCTGCGCGATCTGTTAGGCCTCGCCTATTGGGCCGCCAGCTACTTGAGCAACCAGGTTCGCTGGCGCGGAGAAGTGTACAACCTGCTGCAGGACGGGCTCATGCGCAGCGACTCGCACCCCGAAAAGCGCGAGCCCGAAGCCATTCTCACCGCCTGATTCCTTTTTCTCTAGCCGTCCCTGCGGGACTGGCGGCTTACAGAGGCCGGTCCGTGTAGAGGGATTTGTCAGAGAGCACCTGCAACAGGTAGGCGCGTTTTCCCAGCATGCCCTCGACGTGGGCATGCACGTCTCCCGGCGCGAACAGGAAGCGGCGCGGCCCGGTACCCCACAGCGCTAGCAGGTCCGCGTCGCTGATAAGCCTGCGCGGCGCGTCAGGATAATTCGAACCCCACAAAACTGAGCTCACGCGGCCGTTAACCAACAGGGCCGGGCGCTGCGTATAGAAGAGAATCGATGAGCCGTCGGCCACGTCACCGTAAAGGATGAGTGTGGCCTCCGGCTCCGCTTTGGTGATGTGGTTGATGGTGTCAGCCATGGCGCGCGAAGACAACATGGGCTCGAAGCGGACCAGGGCAATGTGCGCTGCGATGAGAAAGACAGCACCGGTGAACGCTACGCTGACCGTAGCTTCAAAGTGATGCCGCAGCCGGCGCAGCCTCCAGGCCATCAGCGGACCCGCCAGCAGACCAGCCGCCGCCAACCCCGCCGGCAAACGCAGCGCGGCAAAGGATGGCCCCGTCAGGTCGAACAAGTGAGACATCGAGAGGGTGTAACCCGCCACATCCCGATGCGCCAGCAGCGCACCGATGTCGCTGCCTGAGGGAAGCGCGCGCGAGGACCACAGGCCGTACCCCAGCGCAGCGGCGGCCGCCACCCCGATGACTGCCAGTGCCGCGTGGCCTGCGGTGAGCCAGTTGCTCATCTCGCCGGGTTTCGTTTCTTCGCTGGCCAGCGCGCCGGCTAGCAGCAGCAGCAGAGGAAAATACGCCGGAAAGGTGTAGTACTCCTGGTTCGTCGACAGCGAGAAGAAGATCAGGATAACCGCCGCATAAATCGAGAGCAGACAGGTAGTCTGCTCTCGAAAGCGGGCGGTCGCCGAGTAGCGCGCCAGGCGTAAGCCGCTGCGCCATTCCATGGCAGCCGTCCACGCTCTTTTGAGAGCCACGGGCAGGAAGATACTCCACGGAAAGAGCCAGACCAGGTGCAGGCTCCAATAGAGAGCAAAGGGCAGCTTGTTGTAGTCAACCGGATAGCGCTTGCCGAGAAAGCGCAGAACCTGCTCGTTGATGAAGTAGAAGTAGAAAAAGCCATGCACGTTGCCGGGCTGCGGGATGTTTCCTACCGGGTGACCCGCGCCCGGATTGCGCAGCCCGGCGAGAATGTGCCAGGGCGCTGCGATCGCGACGAACAGCAGTATGCCGGTGAACAGGCGGAATTCACGCCAGCGGCGCCAGTCGCCGGTGAACCACAGGTAAGGCACGGCGGCGAGCACAAAAAAGACCGGGGCCACCATCCCCTTGGCCAGCATGGCAAACGCCAGCGCAGAATAAGTCAGGTAGAAGCGGTTTGGCTTTTTGTCTTCCAGGCCAATAAGGAACTGGTAGAGGGCAAACGCCAGCAGAAGGGTAAGCAGCACCTCGGGAATGAAGATGCGGGTGAAGAGAAAGACGCCGATGCTGGTGAGAATGCCGAGGGCCGCGTAAAACGCCGCGCGGTCGCCATAGGCGCGGCGGCCCCACACCCAGGCCAGTATGGCGAGGCCCAGCACCCCCAGGGTCAGGGGCAGGTGGGTGGCAAACACATTAAACCCAAAGAGATGGTAATCCGCGGCCGCCAGCCAATAGGGCAACGGCGGCTTTTCCAGGTAGCGAATGCCATCGACTTTCAGGGTAACCCAGTCGCCTGAGATGGCCATGTGTTGCGCAGCACCGGCGTGGTTGGCGTCCGCGTCATCCAATAACGATGGAGCAAACAGCGCCGCGAAATGGACCGCCGCAAAAACCAGCAGCAAAAGCATCCAGGCTCGCCGGGGAGAAAGGCGAAAGGTATTCTCGGGAGGCGCCTCGAGAGAAAGAACAAAGTGATTCGACATGGTTCGCAAACGCGCAGTACGTAAGCAGCAGGATACCAGCCGCCCACTCGCCCAATTGGGTCTGACGGCACAGGCTTTCAACGCCGCCGTTGCCCAGTGCCTGGTGGATGCGGAGGCAAGTGCCGTACATCGCCTGAGGACCGGCTCGCGGCGATTGCAGGCCATGCTCGAGGCCGTTCTGCGAGAAGGGGACTCCTTCGACGCGCTGCAGGAACCGGCGGAGGCTTGGCTGCGGCTACTCAAGCAGACGCGCCGGGCGGCCGGCCCGGTGCGCGATCTGGATGTGCATCGCAAACTGCTCGAACGGTGGCTGGGTGCAAGCGAAACCAGCCCCCTGCGAGCCCAGGCAGAGGCGCTCGATCACTGGATCAAAAACGAGCGCAAACAGCGGGCGTGTCGCATGCAGAAGCAGATCAGAAAGCGCCAGCAGCTACTGTTGGAACGGCAAAGTGCGGTGTTTGAGGCGGTGGAGACTCTTCATGCCGGCCCCACGCCGAACGTGAGACCGGCCGCCGCCGTTGCCCTGGAAGCCTTTGTGCGCGCGGCCGATGCCATGCCGGTGCTGGATGCGGAAAACCTGCATGACTTTCGCAAAGCCACCAAGAAGGCGCGCTATGTGGCCGAAGCAGGCGCCGAAGGAAAAACACCCAGCAGCGTGGCCCGGGCGCTGAAGCGCATCCAGGACACCATCGGTGATTGGCATGACTGGCTATGCCTGGCCCAGGAGGCCAGGGCTCAGGATGTTCCCGAACTGACGGCCGCGCTCGAGCACGCGGTCCATCAACACTTTTCGCTGGCCATCCGCACCACCGAAACCATGCGCGGACGGCTGCTGGGAGAGTGGATGGCAGCTCGAGCATTTTCGCAATAGGTGTAGACCGAACAGTGTATTTTGGGTGAGGCTTCCCCGACGATGCAAACCTACGCCGCCATTGATATTGGTTCCAACTCCTGCCGGCTGAAGATCGCGCGCGTTCAGAAACACGAGCTCAAAGTGCTGCAGGAAGACCGCGAGGTGACGCGGCTGGGCGCGAGCGTGTTTGAAACCGGCGTGGTTTCTCCCGAAGCTATGGCGAGCACGCTGCTGGCGTTGAAGCGCTTCTATCGCGCCGTCAAGCTGCACGGCGCCGACCGGGTGCGGGCGGTGGCCACTTCCGCCTTGCGCGACGCCCGCAACGGCCAGGCCTTTCTGGCCTGGGTCAAATCCGAGACCGGCTGGGATGTGGAGATCATCTCCGGCCTGGAAGAAGCACGCCTCATCCATCGTGGGGTCATGGGCGAACCGGGCACGCAGGGACGATGCCTGCTGATTGATGTGGGCGGCGGCAGCTGTGAGATCACTTTGTCGGAGCGCAAGCGCATTGTAGAAACGATCAGCCTGCCCCTCGGGGCAGTCCGCCTGACCAAGGAATTTCTCCCCAACGATCCGCCGGCGGAGGGGGATCTGGCCCGGATGAAGCAATTTATCGCGCGCGAACTGCGCAAGGCAGAGCGGCGTTTGGGTGCTCCCAGGGTCTCGCTGGTGATCGCAACCTCAGGCACGGCGGCGGCGCTGTTTCAAGCCAGCCAGTCGCTCCGCAAAAGCAAGCCCGGGGGGCGCACAGCCCGGGGCAAACAGTTGGCTGACACCCGTAATGTGCGCCGGTTGACCACAAAATTAACCAGGATGACCAACGAGCAGCGCAGCAGCGTTCCGGGCATCGGGCCCAAGCGAAGCGAGATCGTGGTGGCCGGCGCCCATGTCTACGCCGAGCTGCTCGAGCGCCTCACCTTGCCCGGGTTTGTCTACTCCGAGCTGGGGTTACGCGATGGCATCCTGACCCAGATGCTGGCTGAACAGGACGGCAAGACCACCGCCCACCAGCAGTTTGAAAGGGAGCGCTGGCAGGGTGTGCTGACGACCTGCAAACGCTACGGCGTCGACCCCCGGCAAGCCGACGCGGTGCGCCAGCATGCGCTGCAACTTTTTCACGATCTGCAGGCCGTGCATGAGCTGCCCGCGGAGTACGGTGCCTGGCTCGAAGCGGCGGCCATGATGCGCGACGTGGGCAAGTTCATGAACTACCAGGGCCACCATCGCCACGCGCAATACATCATTGCCAATTCTGAGCTGTTCGGGTTTACGCCGCAGCAGAGGGTGATTGTGTCAGCCATCGCGCGCTACCTGGGCAAATCCCGGCCCGACCCTGCCGATCGCTCCATGCGCACCATTCCGCCGGAGGAATTTATCCACGTGCATCGCGCCGTCGTGCTGCTGCGCCTGGCGCTGGCCCTGAACCAGGACCGGGCCAGCGACGTGCTCAAAGTGACCTTGCGCGTCTATCCCAAGCGGGTTTTGATGGAACTGAGCCCGGGCCGCACCGGCGCCGAGTTGGAACTGTGGTCGCTGCGTAAAGAGGCGGACTACTTCCGCGAAGTATTCCGGCGAGAGCTCTTTGCGGCGCTGGCATAGATCTGTCGCAGGACTCTTGGGTCGACTAAAGACAGGAGCTGCCCTGGCCGGCGGGTGCAATCGACGCGGGCGATCGCGCCTTTGCGCAGCCGTATGCTGGCCGCCCGGGGAGAGCAGATGAGCGAGCCCAGAAACTCTGACAAATTGGGGTTGTGACCAACCACCAGCACGTTGTCATAGGCTGAAAGGGTTCCTACCAGCGCTTGAAAACCGGCCACGGTGCCCGCGGGCGAGACGGCGTCCGCAATCTGAATCTTGCTGTCGTAGGCCACTTCGGTACCCACCAGCGAAGCGGTTTGCAGCGCTCGCTTGAGCGGGCTCGAGATGATTACGTCAAACTGAACGCGCAAGGCATTGAGGTATCTGGCAATCATCAGACACTGCTCCTTGCCTTCCTTGTCGAGAGGACGTTTGCTGTCAACTTTGGGATCGGCACGCCGGACGCCGGCACTGGCATGACGCAGGATGTAAAGGTTCATCGGGATGGTATTTCTCTTCTCGAGCTTGAAGCAGCTAATTCACCTGATTGTAACAATTTATTGCCTGGAAGACGGGGGCGGGCATAGGCTGGGGGTCGATGGGCAGCCCCGGATCGGGATCGGAGGGCGGCAGCGGTATCGGATCAGGTTCGGGGGCGGGCCCGGGAAAAACATCCGGATCCGGATCAGGGTCGGGAAAACGGGCTAATAGAGGTAGGTCCATCCCATTGGGAGTCTGGGCGTCCGCCTCCGGTTGCCTGACGGGGCTGTAGGTACTCCATACAAAGTTCAGGGCTTTCCGCGCCAGGGATCCTTTTTCGGCTCGTCGAGGGGTTCCTTTGCCGGGCCGTGGCCGCCCAGAGGGAATTTGCTGTCATGCAGATCGACCAGCGAGATCTCAGGATCCGTGACCGGAGCGGGCGTGGGAGACGGCGTAGGCGTGGGCGTGGGCGTGGGAGTGGGTGTGGGACTGGGGGCAGGCGTGAGCGCCGGCTCAGGCTTGGGCATGAGAAGAATTTCAGGCACGGGGGCAGCCACCGGGGTTGCCGCGGTTTCGGGAACGATCAAGATCGGCTGCGCAGGAATCGGCACAGGAGTCGGCTTGGGGCTGGTTTCCAGAGTCGCCCAGGGTTCGGTGCGCAGCTTGGCCACCAACTCACGCAGTGTCGGTTCGGAGAGCCCGGTCAACCCAGCCACGCCGGCCAGCGAGGGAATCTCTTCCTCCTCCACCTGCGCTGCGATCTCATCGGTGGCGGCGATGATCGGAGGATCGGCCGACATGACCAGGGCAACCTCAATGCCGCGCTGCCAGAAGCGGCTGGCCATCAGAACAAAAAGCCCAATCTGCGAAAGCAGACAAGCCAGCCAAACCTGGTGCGCCGGAACGAATGTCTTCCACAGCAACAGGCACGCGGCGAGTACAGCCACACCGGCGAACCCGGCGAGCAGAAAGCAGCCCACGGCCCGGAAGAAATACCGGAAGAGCAGCCGGTAAGCCGGCAGCAGTGCCTGGCGAACCCGGCTCTCCCCGTCCATCACGTTGTGCACAATATAGACTTCGACCAGGTCGAACCATAAGCGCAACAGCATGGCCACGAACAGAACCAGCGCTGCGCTGATGGCGGAATAAAAAAACAGCCGGCGATCGACGTAAACTTCGCCCAGCTTCGCCAGCAGCGCAGCGCGTGCGGCGAACAGAAGGCCCAGGATGACCACGCTGATGCAGCCCACCAGCAGGCCGGCGCGCACAAAGCGCCAGAAGTAGGCAACGCCGCCGCGCATCAGCACAGAAAGCTGTGGCGGCTCGGCGGACACGTACACAAAGATGGTCCCGGCGAACAGCAGAAAGAGCAACAGCAGTTGCAGCGCGGTGAGCCAGCCCGCGGTACTGGTAGCCACGGCGAAAAAGCTGGTCTCATGAAAGTGCCGCATCAACTCAAACAGGTAGCTGATGTCGATGGTGCCGGCAATTCTTTGCGCGGCCAGGCTGTGGTCGAGGAAGGGAGCCAGCCCGGTGGCAAACGGCACCGCGGCCAGTAAGCCGAAGATCAGGTTAATGGAGTAGGCCCACACCACGAAAGACCAGTTGCGCAGGGCGAGTCGAAACCCCTCAACGAGAAGATTGGGCAGCGGGCGCTTCAGCTCTTGCTCCGCGGGCGACTCTGATTCTGACGTTATATGCACTTGTCTCTCGGGTCCGTTCAGACCAGGAACGCTAACCATTGCGCCAGCAGCTGCTGGGCGAAGACCCAGTAATTCGTCAATTTGTAACGCGCCGTCCGGTTGGGGCGCAGCGCGTAGCTATTATTGAACAGATTTATGTCGAGCAGCACATTGCTATCCGGATCCACCTGGGCATACACCGCACGCGATGGTTTGTCCCAGGCGAACCGGGCCCAGCGATCTTTCCCATCCCAGGTAAGCTGCTCCTTCGAGCCATCGGCAAAGCCAACTTCCACCTTCACCGGGAAGAGGAAGTCGCCTTTGCGGCGCACCATCACGCTGCTGTGATAGGGTCCGCCGGCATCGTCCCCTTTCCACCAGTCGCTGGGCTCGGTGGTGAGCGAGTCGATGGAGTAGTCAAGCACCTCGGTGCCCGCGAACGCCTGGGTGAGGTAAGGCTGCAGATCGCTGCGGCCCGTAACCTCTATGAGGGTGTTGAGAAAATCGTCTCCGGTGGGATGGGTAAACCGGTAGCGCAGGAAGTAGGTACGCAGAACCTTTCGCATCGTATCCTGCCCCAGCACCGCCTCGAGGGTGGTGAGCACGGTTGCGGTCTTGCCGTAGGCGATGGCGCCATAACTGGCGTCGCTGGCGAACTTCCAGCCTTCGCGCACCACCGGGTCTTCGTCGGGACGCAACAGATAGTTGATGCGTTGCAGCTCGGGGTCGCTGGTATAGAGGGTGCGGGCGTTGAGGGCCGAGTTTCTGTCGCCGAAGATGGAATTCAGCACTTTGCTTTCGGTGAAGCTGTTGATGCCCTCATCCATCCAGGGCGCTTCGAATTCGTTGGTGGCCACCATGCCGTACCAATACTGGTGACCGAATTCATGGGTGACGGTATCCTCCATTCCGAAATGATCCCAGGCCGGCTCCCACCAATCGACGCCGCCGGTGATCAGGGTGGGGTACTCCATGCCACCAATGGCGGAGTCGGGTTCGGGATCGATCAGCGTGATTTGTTTGTATGGGTAAGGGCCGTACCACTCATCGTATTTCTGCATGCTCTGCTTAAGCACGGCGAGCATACGATCGCGCTTGTCGGCGTGGGCGGCCAGGATGAGTGCGTGCAGTTTGACGGCGCCGAGACTATTCACGAAGGTGTCGTCGGCGACCTGAAAGTGCGGCGACGCGGCCCAGGCAAAGTCGTGTATATCCTCGCCGCGAAAGCTGAGTGTCTTGGTGCCATCGCTGTTGAAGATCTCGCCGGTCGGGATGCCGCTGGCGCCCACGGTATAGCGCTTGGGCAGGGTGAGATTGACGTTGTAGGTGCCGAAGTCAGCAAAAAATTCAGTGGTTGCGTGATACTGATGGCAATTCCAGTCGCCGTGCCAGAAGACGCCGACCTTGGGAAACCACTGCCCTCCCATGATGAAGTCGCGCTTGTATCCGTTGCGCGCAACCGAGAGCGGAAACTTGTCATGGAAGGTCAGTTGAAAGCGAATCACCTCGCCGGGGGCGAGCGGTTTGGGCAGCGTCACCTCCATCACGGTATGGTCGTCGGGGTTGCGATCGTCGGGCGCTGTGAACTGCATGCTCTGCGTGAGGTCGCCGTAGCCCTCGGCGGAGATGCGATTGACCTCAATCGCGCCTCCCTCGGCTTTTTCCTCGGTGAGGTGATCGCCGTACTGATGCGACTCCCGAGAAAAGGTGGATTGCGGCCGGAAGGCGTTGAGGTACATGTGAAACGGAAACACGGTCAGCGGCTCGCCGGTCAGGTTGCGGTATTCGAGGACTTCGCTGGCGTCGAGCGTCTTGGCGGTGGTGTTGAGCCGGGCGTCGATGGTATACGCGACCACCCGTTGCGAGAGCGGCTTGCCGTCGGGCGAATTGGTCGCCGGCAGCTGGGCTGAAGCGCCCAAAACCAGCAGCAAAGGGGCGGCCAGGGGGGCTGCGCAGACCATCCGTTTCCAATGCAGTTGCAGGCAGGGCATGCGGCATTCTAGATCATTTTTGCGCGGCAGTGTTTGGCAGCAGCCATATCTGCGAGCAGAGCAGGCCGCCGAGATAGCGACGATCGTGCTGCAGCAGGAGGCCGCGGCGCAGCAGGGCGGCGTCGTAATCGGGCAGCCTGCGGACGCGCAAGCCGGTGAGCCATCCGAACGCTCGATAGAGGAGGCCGATGAGGCGGCCGGCGAGATAAGCCGCCAGCGCGTTGTGGGGGATAGCGAATTCCGAGATCACCCATTGCGCGCCGGGGAGAGCACTGGGTAGAAAGCGATCGAGCAGCTGCTCCAGTTCGGCGGGGAAGAAGCAATCCAGAAAGAAATGAGATACGAAGAGGTCGTAACGTCCGCTGGGGGTCCACGCGAGCGCGTCGCGATGGTGCACGCGGATGCGCCGGTGAAAACGACTGTTGCGTCGTTCGAGAAGCCGCAGCATGGACGAGCTGGAGTCGACCACGTCCGCGCTGAGCGTGGGGTTAACGGCCAGCAGTCGCTCCAGGAAGCGCCCGTCCCCATCGCCCAGGACGAGAGCGGAGCGCGCCTCGGCGAGATGAGCCAGTTGGCCGCGGCGGCAGCGGGCCAGCCAGGGACCGAAACTCAGATACTCAAGCCAGCGATAGGGGCGGGCGACGCGATCGAAGTTGGTCACCGGGCGAAAGGAAAGAGGGCCAGCGGGGTCAGCAGCGCGGCATCCGCGGCGATGCGCAGGTGCAGGGGCGAGAGGCGTGTGCTGCGCGCATCGAGCAGCAGCAGCAATCCGCTGCTGAAGAAGGCTGCGAGGTAAACCGTTGTCAGCCCGGGTGAAGGCGCGAGCACGGCAGCGGCGGCGGCAAACAGCGCAACCATGGTTACGAGTGTGCGCAGGTGCAGGCCGGCCCAGCGGGTGGTGGCGTCGGCCGCACCGCCCGCCTCCCATTTTTGGATGCCGACGCAATTGATCCAGCAGAGGGCGGCGAAGAACAGGACGGCGGGGGCCAATTGTATTTTCCCCAAGCCGCTGTCCAGGCCGCTGTTGGCCCCCAGGCGAGACCAGGCGGGCACGGCGGTGGCGGCGGCAAAGACAAGGGCCACGGCCAGTTCTTTGGGCAGCCGATGTTTCGATTCCGTTGTGCGGTGCACGGCATAGAAGTAAAGCAGTGCGCAGAGGGCGATCCAGGCGTCCTCGCGGCGCGCTTCGGGCCGCATGCTGGTAACGACGAACCAGGCCAGGAGCAGCAGCAGGAGAGAAGCTGCCCGCAGGAAGGCGGTGCGATGGCGGGCGTGGAAGTGATGGCGTTCGCGCAGCGGTTCGTTGGGCGGCTGACGCAGCCCATCGAGGATGCGGTCGGCCACGTAAAGCAGCCAGGTGCCCAGGCCCAGCAGCAGCGCCGGCATCAGCGACAGGCGCAGGTGCATGGCGCGGGCAAAGAACCACGCCCAGAGCGCGGCGACGGTGGGCGCATCCAGGCTCAGCAGGTGCCACCATTCCGCGAGATGGTAAAAGCGCTTGGCCAAGCACCAGTTTAACTGGTTGGTGCGAACGGGACGGGCGGCCGGCGTTTTGCTGTTCCGCTTCTGGGCGAAATTTGAGGCTGAAAAAGTGCTGACTAAGCTGACTAAGTCTCCTCCGCTGTTGCCGATTGCCCGTTCTCTCATGGTTGCTGCGGTTCGGCCAGCGAATAGAGGGTGGTTGGGCGTCCCCCGGTGGCATGGATGCTTCCGCTGATGGCGCCGAGCGAAGTTAGCTGGTGGAGGGCCTCTTCGATGCGGGCGGTGTCCACGTGGCCGTTGAGGAGCCCGTTGATTTGCTTGAGGGATAGGCTATTCCCGGATGCCTCGATGGCTTCGCGAATGCGGTCGGCAACGGGGTTACCGGTGGACAGGCCGAAGAAGCGGCCAGCGCTTTCGTAGCAGTAGGTCCATACATCGAAGGCGGCCTCGAGATGGGGCACCTTGATGAACTCGCTGCGATCGAGGGCGGCGAAGAGGGCGCTGAGCCGGAGGGCCTGGGCCTCGCCGCGGCTGGTGGCCGCTCCGCGGAGGGTGGGTTGATGGTAGCTGAGGTCGGAATAGTTTTGCGCCCATAGCCGGTCGGCGGCTGCATCGCGGCGGAAGAGTCTTTCGGGTTGTTCGGTGGCCCATGCGACGGCGCGGCGGAGGTCGGCGATGGCGGCGGCCAGTTCCTGAGCGGGCGGGCTGCCTGGGTTGGGCAGGCAGTTGGTGCGTTCGACCCAGGTCCAGAGGCAGCGGTTGGCAAAGCCGTTGTGGGCCTCGGTACGGTGGAGGGCGTGGGTGAGCTCGTCGCGGCTGATGTGGGCGATGAGACTGATGTGGGTATCGGTGGCGCGGAGTTGCTGGCGCATATCGAGGATGGGGAGCTGGCCGCTGTCCCAGGCGCCGCGGAGTAAGGGGCCGAGGTGGCCGCTGCCATGCTTGAAGGTGCGGAGGATGCCGGCGAACTCCTCGGCGAGCACGAGGAGGCGGCGGTCGGTGGGGGGCTGCTGGTCGCGCAGCGTCTGGACGAGGCCGACGGCGGTGGGGCGGGCGCTGCTGACGCGGGAGGAGAGCCAGGCCGGATCGACTTGGGCGAAGAGGTTGGCGATGAGGTTCCAGCTGGTGCCTTTGCGGCCCTTGCTGGAGTCGCCGACGAGGACGACGAAGAGGTTAAGGCCGTGGCGGGTGGATTCGACCATGCAGTGGGGTCCGCGGCCGACGGCGTTGCCGAAGGCGGCGAGCAACTGGAGCAGGAGGGCGGCGGGATGGGCTTCAGAGTGGGGGGCGAGGATTTTGACGATGCGGCCGGCGAGGCCGTAGAGAGCGTGTTTGTCCAGTTCCTGCTTGTAGGGCGGCGGTGGGGGTGGGGCAGGGGTGGGTGCGGCGACTGGCTCGGCCCCGGGGGAAGGATGGAGCTGCGTCCGCACGCCGAGCAGCTCTGACAGGCGTTGTTCAACTGCGGCCAGGGTTGACCCGTGGGGGCGGGCGACTGCCTCGTCTGCGGTAATTGTGTTCACACTTATACGATCCATCTTGGGGAAAAAAATCGATGCGATAAATTGGGGCGGGAATCGATGGTCACGCGCCCTTGGTTACTCGAGAGGGTAAGTTGCGGAGTTAGAGGTTACCCGCTGTCGCGCATTCTGTGCCTACATTTGACAAGTGTTAGGCTACGGGCTACATTAAAGCGTCGGTGAGAATACGAAGCTTTGTCCATAAGGGTTTGAAGAAGCTCTACACGGAGGATGCCACCAAAGGTGTTCCGCCCGACACGGTGGACAAACTGCGCAAGATATTTGCCTTTCTGGACGACATGGAAGACCCAGAGGAGTTGCGGACGCTCCTCTCGTGGAAGGCGCATAAGTTGATAGGAGATCGCAAGGGCGCATGGAGCCTGAGCGTTACGGCCAATCGTCGATTGACATTTGGTAGCGACACAGCCGAACGCGAGATTTACGACGTTAATTTAGAGGATTACCACTAGGCCAAAGGAGAAGAGACCATGCCCATGAAGAACCCGCCCCACCCTGGGGATTTCATTCGGACGGAGATCATTGATGCCGTAGGGTTGACGGTGACGGCGGCGGCGATAGCGTTGCGCGTTTCCCGGCCTACGCTATCCAGTTTGCTGAATGGCAAGGCTGACCTTTCCGGGAATATGGCGCTCCGCATCGAGAAGGCTTTTGGCGTGAAGATGGATACGCTGATGCGTATGCAGTCGTCCTACGACATTGCGCAAACGCGCAAGCGCGAGCGCGAAATCAGTGTGCCGCGCATTTCCTTTTTGGCTGCCACGCAGTAGCGTGAGGCGGCGTGGCAGGGAATTTTTGTGGCGCGGTTGGAAAGTGGATGATCTGACAAGGAGAAGGGAGCGTCGGATACGGAAAGCGGTGCTGATCGATCATGACCTCATTGCTGCTGAGCGACTTCCCGGTGAATCGGCAATCGCCGCGGTGACGTTGGCCGAACTCGCTGCGGGTCGGCAGGCAACCGAAAACAAGGACGAGCGAGCGCGCCGCCAGGATCGCTTGCAGTGGGCGACAGCTACCTGGGATCGCCTGCCCTTCGATGATCCACGGAGGTTCCGTCCCGTCCCGCTGCACCCGCTCTGGAGGGTTTTCCGGGGGGACGCCGGGGCTTCGGGGGTTATCGTCACGAGTCGTCTGTTGCTAACGGAAGAAGTGTGAAATCATATCTCCAGCAGATATGGAAGATCATGGATTGGAATTTCTGCTGGCCTTCGACGGCCGTATCCACCTGTTGGAGAGGGGCTATTGGCTCAAGTTCGAAATCGAGCGCGTTGAAGCAAACATGGCACGACCCCATGGCTTGCGTTACTCGTTCACTCTGCACGGGCCAACCGGCAAACGGCTGGTTGGTTTCGACAACGCCCATGCCGTTCGTCCCCTTGGATCGCGTTTCAAGAAGGAGCCGCCAGGGTATGACCACTGGCACCGGACAGAGGCGGATGTGGGGCGCCCTTACCGCTTCATCGACGCAGAGACGCTGGTAGACGATTTTTTCCGTGAAGTAAGCCGAGTACTGCTGGAGCGAGGGATTCCTTTGAACGTGATCGGCGAAGAGGAGAGATAGGCAGATGAGGACCTACAAGGTACAGACACTGACATCGTTGCGCGACGAAATGAAGGCGGTGGCGCGAGGGGAGCGCAAGGCGCCTCGGGACGCGGCGAGGACAAGTTTCCAGTCGGTCGGGGCGATGGCACGGCTTCTGACGAGCGACAACCGCCGACTTCTGGCGATCATCCGCGATCAGAAACCTGGATCGGTAGCCGCGCTCGCGGAGCTGAGCGGCAGATCGCAACCGAATGTGACGCGCACCCTGAACAAGTTCGAAGCCATCGGACTGGTGTCCATGAAAACAATTGGGCGCTGCAAGGCGCCGACAGCGGTCATTCGCAGTATGACGGTAGAGATCGACCCCTATTCGGACTTTGACCGGCTGACCGTTTATCCGCGTTAGCGGGATAGTGTTCGTTTCGACCGGAACGGCAACTCCCCAGATCCGCTTCGCCGTATGTCGCTGCTTCCGTGGTGCCTTCCGATCGCCTTCAAGAATCGCATCGATGAAACCGGATACAGCGGCCATCTTCACCTGTGGTCGTTCTGTCTTCTTCCTTCGCGCAGGCGTTGCGCTCCGAACTGCTCTGACTTTGCCGCACTGACGCTGATCTTGAAAGTGGTCAAGGTTTAGCCGGCCGCTTCCGCATCCACGGAGGTTACGTTCCGTCACCGCCCCGCTGCATCCAGTCTGGAGGGTTTTCCGGGGGAGACGCCGGAGCTTCGGGGGTTATTTCGTCTGTCACTTGTCGTTGTCACTTGTCGTTTGTCACTTGTCGTTGTCACGGGTCGTTTGCGTTTTCCTAAAGTACCAGTCCCGTCTGACGCATAAATTCGACGCATAAATTCCTGACGCATAAATTCCGACGCATAAATTCCCAGTCATTGCTAGGAGGGCTGCTGGTGACTACGTCGCGCCCGCCGCGCGGCATTAATTTCCGCATCGATTTCTTCGGCGGAGAGCCGGTCCAGCCCTGCTTGCTTTGAACTCTCCCAGGATTGGTGCAGCCATTCCGGCGCGGAACTAGACGCCAGCGTGCCGATGCTGATGGCTTCGTCTTCAGCATCGGAGCGTCCGAGGAGGCTTTCGATCGCCATCCTTTGGTCCGGCGAGAGGTCTTTGGCCTTATGAATCATACGTCTAGGATAATCAGGATAATACTTTACGAGTCTAGGGCGGCGGGCGTCCCTTGTCACGAAGAATAGGCGTTGGTGAGATATCCGGCGACAGCACACCTGTTGCATCAAAGAAACGGATCGACGGCAAACAGGCCTCCGGTCGCCGCATTTCTCCCAGGGAAACCAGGCAGGAAATTAAGGAACGCCAAGGAGCTGCGAAAGCGCCTTGGAGTCCAACGGGGAAGCCGTATTCGGTTCAGCATACCCGCCAATGGTTCTATCAAAATCGAGCCTGTGCTGTACGATCTCGATGATCTCTGGAGAATGGCCGATCAGGGTGGCAAGCCCGGCAACGTGATGACGTTTGAGGAGATGAATGCCGCCAAGGCCGGGAGCCATTGGTAGTGCTGGCAGCTGACACCAATTTATGGGCTCGAGCCTATCTCAATGAGGATGCGTCCCAGGCCCGGAGAGCTCGCTCTGCCCTTGCGGAGGCCCGGTCGGCGACGGGGGTCTTCGTTCCGCTTCTTGTCCTGGCGGAGCTGTCCTGGGTTCTCCGCAGCAAGTGGGAGAGAGAGAGCGAGTTCTCAATACAATGGAAGCCCTTCTTCAGACCCGCGGCGTGACGATCGAATCTCCATCCATTGCCTGGAGAGCCCTGGAGCCTTCCCGGAAAAGCACGGCTGGCTTTGCCGATCACCTTATTGCTGAAATTTCTTTCGAGTCGGGAGTTGGCGAGATGATTACATTCGATAAAGCCTTCAGTCGCAGGCCCGGCGTCCGTCGCCTCAAGTAATTACCGAGGTTCCGGGCTTCGCTGCGTCCTTCGTTTACATGCAGGAGTGGGTTTATCTCACCAAGGGCTCATATTGCTTTAGGGTCATGTTCGTCCTGCTTTTCCAAGTCAAATTGATTTTTTCACATCTTCCTGTTCTGCATCTCCCTGCATCTCCGAGCCAGCAGGCAGATACCGACGAATCTGCGATACTTTACCCAGGACCACCATGAACGCAGTTGAAATTGAAGCGGCAATATCGGAGCTTTCAGCCGCGGAGTACGACCCCGCTGAGTTCCCATTTCAGTTCCTGGCGGCCTTTGATAAGAAGGAAGCCACGCTCAAGCGTCTCCGCAAGGGCGACTCCAACAAGTCCGACATACCCGGCGCGGTGTTACTGATCAACAACATCCATCTCGCCACGTGCCCAGCGGGGCGGACGCGAGAGATGCTGGAACGGCTTAAGGATAGTCCGAAGACGGCGTCGGCCCGCTCGAAGTTCGTTTTCGCCACAGACGGGAGCTACTTCGAAGCCGAGGACGTGGCGGGCGCGCAGGAGCCGGTCGCGGACTTCCTGACCAACCTCGCTAACCACTTCGGCTTCTTCCTCCCCTTGGCCGGCATCTCCACCGTCCGCGAGATCAAAGACAACCCAATTGACGTGCGCGCGACGGGGCGACTCAACAAGCTCTACGTGGAACTGCTGCGGACCAACCCGGAATGGGGCTCCGCGGCGCGGCGCCATGACATGAACCACTTCATGGCGCGGCTCATCTTCTGTTACTTCGCCGAGCATACTGACATCTTCAACGGCTCCCGGCTCTTCACCGACACCATCGAGCAAATGAGCGAAGGCGACGGCAGCAACACGCACCTGGTCCTGGAGCAGATTTTTCATGCGATGGACGCCAAGATAGCCGAGCGAACCGGCAAAAATGTGCCGCTCTATGCCAACCAGTTTCCCTACGTCAACGGTGGCCTCTTCCGGGGATCGGCGGAAACTCCGCGCTTCAATCGCATCGCGCGCAGCTACCTGCTGCAGGCCGGCAAACTGGAGTGGCAGCACATCAATCCGGACATCTTCGGTTCGATGATTCAGGCTGTCGCCGACGACGAGGAGCGCGGTGCGCTGGGCATGCACTATACCAGCGTGCCCAATATCCTGAAGGTTCTGAACCCGCTCTTCCTGGATGACCTACGCGCGCAACTCGAAGCAGCCGGAAACAACGGCCGCATGCTATTAAACCTGCGTCAACGCATGAGCCGCATCCGCGTCTTCGACCCGGCATGCGGGTCGGGCAACTTCCTCGTCATCGCCTACAAGCAGATGCGGTCGATCGAGGCGGAGATCAACCGCCGCCGTGGCGAGCCGATGCGCCCGACCGACATCTCCGAGAAGAACTTCCGGGGCATCGAGATCCGCGACTTTGCGGCAGAAATCGCGAGACTTGCGTTGGTTATCGCGGGGTACCAGTGCGACGTTCAGCATCGGGGGCCGCTCGCTGCAAAGGCAGAGTTCTTGCCGCTGGACGAGATGAACTGGATCACCTGCGGCAATGCGCTGAGCCTGGACTGGCTGAAGGTCTGCCCGCCTGAACGCACGACCGTCCAGCTTCATTCGGATGATTTGTTCCAGACACCGCTCGTTCAAACGGCTATCAACTTTGAGAGTGAAGGCGAGGAAACATTCATCTGCGGGAACCCGCCCTACCTCGGGAGCAAATTTCTGTCTTCCGATCAGAAGCTTGACCTCGGCTCTGTCTTCCAGGCGTGGCTAACGAAATGGAAGAGTTTGGATCTCGTCGCGGCATGGTTCCTGAAGGCAGCGGAATACGGCACCGCTACCAACTGCTCAGCGGCTTTTGTTTCGACCAATTCCATTTGCCAAGGCCAGCAAGTACCAATTTTGTGGCCGGTGCTCTACCAGCTTGGACGCGAGATTCACTTTGCCCACACGTCTTTCAAGTGGGCGAACTTAGCGAGCCACAATGCTGGGGTAACCGTCGTCATCGTAGGGCTGAGGCGGGCGAACGCAGGCAGTAAGACCATTTTCTCTATCAACGAAGCTGGCGAGACGGTCTCGCGGGCAGTCAGCAATATAAGTCCCTATCTAATTGTCGGCCCGAGTCTATGGGTTGAACCGAAATCGCGTCCGATCAGCAGCGATCTCGCTCCGATGCAATTCGGGAATCATCCTTACTACGGCTCGGGCCTCATCTTTTCGAACGAAGAGGCGCGGTTAATGATTCGAGACCAGCCGGACACTGAAATCTTCATTCGAAAGCTTTACGGGTCCGAGGAATTGATTAAAGGTAGACCTCGCTCGTGTCTATGGATTAGCGATTCTGAGGCAAAGCAGGCCGCCCAGTTTCCAAGCATCAATGCAAGGCTTCTGAAAGTCGCTGAACAGCGATCGGCCGCAAAACAGGATGCTGCAGCCCAGAAGCTTGCCAAAACCCCATATAGATTCCGCGATCAGATTACAGCCCGCCGTTATACAACAGTTGTGCCTCGAGTTAGCTCTGAAAATCGCAATGTGTTGCCTGTCGGACTTGTCAGGGGAGATGACGTTGTGCAGGATCAGGCATTTGCGCTCTATGACGCGCCGCTGTGGAACATGGCGTTGATAGCCTCACGATTACACCTAGTCTGGATCGCGACTGTGTGTGGCAAACTCAAGACGGATTTCCGCTACTCTAACACCCTGGGTTGGAATACTTTCCCGGTTGCTACGCTCACGGAGCAAAACAAGGTTGATCTCACACGCTGTGCCGAGGACATTTTACTCGCTCGCGAAGCGCACTTTCCGGATACAATCGCTGATCTTTATGACCCAGAGGCCATGCCTAAAAACCTGCACGCGGCACATGAGGCTAATGATGAGGTGCTGGAGCGCATTTACATCGGTCGCCGATTCCGTAACGATACCGAGCGATTGGAGAAGCTGTTCGAGATGTACGCAAGACTGACCGCGACACCCGCCAACAGCTCCGGCCGTGCAGCCAAGCGCGCTCGAAAAGGTACCACATGATCCCTGTTTCGATTCCTTCTGCCTCCGTTACCACCGAATGCACGGGCCGGTCCACCCGCGCCAATGAGATGGGCATGCGCCCCATGCAGGAGCAGGTTTACCAGAGGCGCGGCGAGCAATACCTGCTGATCAAGTCGCCGCCGGCAAGCGGCAAGAGCCGCGCCCTGATGTACGTTGCCTTGGACAAACTGGCGAACCAGGGCGTGAAGCAAGCGCTCATCGTGGTGCCGGAGCGTTCCATCGGTGCGAGCTTCAGCGATGAACCGCTGAAGGCGAGCGGATTCTGGGCCGACTGGACGATCAAACCGCGCTGGAACCTGTGCAACATACCCGGCGCCGATGACGATCGCGTGGCTCAGGGCAAGGTCAAAGCCGTGAGCGAGTTTCTCGCCAGCGAAGACACCGCGCTGGTGTGCACGCACGCCACCTTCCGGTTCGCATTGGAGGAACTTGGAGCCGAAGCCTTCGACGGCAGACTGATCGCCATCGACGAGTTTCACCACGTCTCCACTAATGAAGACAACCGCCTCGGCTCGCAGTTGAAAGAGATACTGGCTAGGAACAAGACACACGTGGTAGCGATGACCGGCTCCTACTTTCGCGGTGACGCAGCTGCGGTGTTGAGTGCGGAGGACGAGGCCCGCTTCCAAACCGTCAAATACACCTACTACCAACAGCTAAACGGCTACCAGTATTTGAAGTCGCTCGACATTGGCTACTGGTTCTACACGGGCAGCTATCTTGAGGCGATCGGGGAAGTGCTGAACCCCGCGCTCAAGACAATCGTGCATATCCCCAACGTGAATTCGAGTGCGAGCACGACCGACAAGCACGAAGAGGTGAGCGCGATTCTCAGCGCGCTTGGCGAGTGGGTCGGGCGCGACGCACTGACAGACTTTCACCTCGTGCGACCTAAAGGCACCGGTCGGGTGCTAAAAGTTGCCGACCTAGTGGACGATAGCGACGGCAACCGTAGAAGCCGAATTCTTGCCGCTCTCCGCGACCCCGCACACCGCAACGACCGTGACCACGTGGACGTGATTATCGCGCTCGGCATGGCGAAGGAGGGCTTCGATTGGATCTGGTGCGAACATGCTTTGACCGTCGGCTACCGCAACAGTCTGACGGAAATTGTGCAGATCATCGGCCGAGTGACGCGCGATGCTCCAGGAAAAACGAGCGCACGATTCACCAACCTGATTGCCGAGCCCATGGCGTCGCAATCAGATGTTGTCGAAGCGGTGAATGACACGCTGAAAGCCATTGCTGCGAGCTTACTTATGGAGCAGGTTCTGGCGCCGAAGTTCGATTTTACGCCGAAGAACGCGGGGCCGCAGGCCGGCTTCGACTACGGTGCCGATGGCTACCGGCAAGATCGGACGAACGTCGGCATCGACGAGGCGAATGGACGAATCAACATCGAGATCGCGGGTCTGAAAGAGGTCGGCCCCGAGGCGGCGAGGATCTGCAGCGAAGACCTAAACGATGTGATCGCGGCGTTTGTGGCAGATAAGGAGACGCTTAGCAAGGGTCTGTTCGACACCGAGAACACGCTACCGCAGGAGACAACCCAGGTGCGCATGGCGAAGATCGTTCGCGACCGCTACCCGAATCTTGGCGAAGAGGACGTTGAGGCGATAAGGCAGAGGGCGGTTGCAGCTTTTACCCTTGTGCAGCAGGCGCAGAAGCAGGAAGACAAGGTTCACGCAAACCTTGGCCTGTTGCAAGGAGTACGGAGGTTTGTGCTGCACGTGCGCGAGTTGAGCGTGGACCTGATCGATGCAATCAATCCGTTTGGTGAAGCCTATTCCGTTCTGGCAAGAAGCTTGAACGAGGATACTTTGCGGCAGATGCAAGAGAAGATCGCCGCGCGGCGCGTAACGATGAGCGAAGAAGAGGCGCGACAGTATGCGGAGCGTGCCGTGACCTTCAAGCGGGAGCGCAACCGTCCGCCGTCCCTGGCCTCGAATGATCCATGGGAGAAAAAGCTGGCTGAAGGGGTCGCAGCTTATACGGAATATCGCAAGCGAGCCAAAGCAGCCGCGGCAAGGGGTGAGGCATGAAAAAAGTGCAGGACCTTACCGGTGATGAGCTGCTCGATGAGCTTGGGGTTGCACTCGTCGAGGAGGAGGTTGGCGCCCCCACAGCCCGGCAGGAGCGAATCATCGCGGGCTTCGAGGACATCCTCCGCTTTTACAAGACGAACGGGCGCGCTCCTCACCACAAGCACGATGGCGATATCTTCGAGCGCATTTATGCGGTTCGTCTTGAGCAGTTGCGCAAGCTCCCTCCAGAGGATCTTGCACTATTGCTTCCCATGGACGGCCATAGGCTGCTAGATGGCTCTGCCAGTTCCAACATTACAGGTCAGCTGACTGATGAGGAGCTCCTTGCTGCACTCGATGAGCCGAACGACGGCGACATAAGCGTTTTGCGCCATGTCAAGCCAACGGAAATGCGTAGGGATGCCGCCGAGCAGGTAGCCGATCGTTTACTTTGCAAGGACTTCGTGCAATTCAAGCCGCTGTTCGACCAGGCCCAAAGCGATCTAGTTGCGGGCGCCCGTGCGGCAAAACGATTCGTGAAAGACGCGAGCATTGAGGAGGGGGATTTTTTCATCCTGAGCGGACAGCTCGTCTTTGTGGCGAGCGTGGGTGAGACATTGAAGGCTCCCAATGGCGAGAACGATGCTCGCCTGCGAGCGATCTACGCGAATGGGACCGAGAGCAATATTTTGCGCCGCTCGCTGCAACGTGCGCTCTACAAAGACGAGAACGGGCGGCGGCTCACGCAGAAGAGCCTGGGACCATTATTTGATAATGCGATAGAGCCCGACGACATCCCGAGCGGCGCGATTTATGTGTTGCGGAGTCTGTCCCAGCAGCCGGAAATCGTTGCGATTCGGGATGTCCTGCACAAAATTGGCGTGACCGCCGGTCGAGTGGAAGATCGCATAGGCAACGCGGAGAAGGACGCTACCTACCTACTCGCTCCGGTTGAGGTTGTTGCCACATGGAAGCTCGCCAACATCCGACGCTTCAAGTTCGAACAGACGATCCACAGGATATTTGCGTCGGCGCAACTCCGGCTTCGCTTACCCGATCGCTTCGGTATGCCCGTAGAGCCGAGAGAGTGGTTCGTCGTGCCCCTTTCCGTTATTAATGAGGTCATAGAGCGAATTCAGGATGAGTCGATTACAGGCTTCGCCTACGACGCAGCAGCGGGTAAGTTACGGTTGCTGTAATTCCGCGGCAGCATATCTGTTCACCTGAGGCTTCCTTCCAGTCATTTGCGAAGCGCGCAGCGCGAGCCCTATTCTCGTTCCGGCTTAAGCGCATCTACTGACGCTTCCTACCAGTGTTTTTCTATTATCGCGGTTCACATCACGGCCGGTCGCTGTTCTCCCTGGGGTCCTGATGATTTACGTTTGGTGCTGTGTTTTCTGTTATTTTCGGTGTTGGTGCAAAGCCGAGTGAAACTCTTCGTTCAAAACAACCGTTGCCCGAGCCAGATACTGTTCGCCTTCGATGAAATCGCCGACACGGCGGTTCTAAAAGTTCGATGGGCAGTAGCCTATTCGACGAAGTCTGGATGCGAACGATTAGTCCAGCGCGTTTCCAGCCGGATAGGGAAGAAGCAGTGGGAGAAGATTGAAAAACACTTCGTGACTTCACTCGATTTCGGCCTTACCGAGCCAGCCGCGATCGAGTTTCTTGATACCTTGCCGAGAAGTTCCGTTTACATTGCGAACCCGGGGGTCATCCAGGCGGCTGGCCTAATGCCCCAAAAGGCATACCACCCGAAGCTTTACCTGTTCGATGCCCAGGGCAGCACAGGGTACGTTGTGGGCTCCGCGAATCTAACAAACAGTGCCCTCACTTTCAACACCGAGGTCGTCGCCGTAGGCAGAGAGAAGCCCTCGGGCGGAAGCTGGAATGATATTTGGGCCAAACTGCTGATCGACACCGTTCCCCTGAGTCCGGCATTACTCGCCGAATATCGCCGGAAGTGGAAGCGCCCCAAGAAGCGCCCCGTCGATCCCGATCCCAAGCCAGCTGCTCCGGCGATTACACCTGCTCAATTGTCTGTTTTCTGGGGCGCTGTCGAGGCGGGCACGATTTCCCCGATGGCGTTTAACCACATCTGGCTTGAAGCCGGGTCAATGTCTTCGGGTGGGTCTCATAATCAGCTAGAGTTGCCCCGAGGTGCCAACCGATTTTTCGATTTCATCCATACTGACTACGGGGCTGATCACAGAAAGATAGGAGTTCCGATCCTGACCCTCAATAAACAAGAGTGGAAAGATCGGCCTTTGACATGGCATGGGCACAACCGAATGGAGCGAATCAACCTCCCCACACTGGCGCAGGGCGGGTTTGACTATCGACATAAAGCCGTCCTATTTCGTCGCCACGGTGGGGGTTTTGAAATCAACGTCCTGCCGTGGAATGACGACGGCGCAATTGCCTGGAGAGCTGCGTCGGCGGGGTTGCAGACAGTGTTTCGAATCGGAGAAAAGACAACGCGAATTTGTGGCTTGTTTTAGCGTACAAACCCAGCATCCCGGGAAACCTCCGTGGCACGATCCACGTCGTCTATCGAAGACGCCAATCCCGACGGAACCCAAAGAATGTGTCCGACAAAGGCGTGACAGACGGAGGAGGCAATCCGGTGACAGCATACCTATTCACCGTGGTGGGCGAGCGGTCAAATTTGCTGCAATAGGTAAGCTGGCACCGAATTAACCTTGGCTGTATGCGTATAGCCATAAGGAGATCAACAACTGCGGTGCTGTGTGGTCACGTCCAGCGCGTCCCTCCAGGGCCGCGATTTTGGCATGATTTAAACTCAGATTCAAGCGCCCTACCAGGTGCCAGATGGAGCGAGCACTGTGGTCTTCATCGATCATTCGCTCGACGTCAACGGTATGCAAAAGCAGTT
Source organism: uncultured Acidobacteriaceae bacterium (assembly GCA_963834445.1). Lineage (GTDB taxonomy): Bacteria > Acidobacteriota > Terriglobia > Terriglobales > Acidobacteriaceae > PALSA-350. Next base: position 408,829 of record CAWIBU010000003.1, on the reverse strand, counting down.
GAGAACGGTCAATCGAAGCCAGGCGAGGTGGGGCGGAGCTGGCATATCACTCATGCCCTCATTTTATAGGGCTCACGTATATGTAACAATTACTGCATGTGTACATTCCTCAATTTCTTCACAGCTTCCTGTCGCGCATTCCCTAAAATTGCTAGGCTCAAAGGCTCAACACGTTGAATAAGCCATCGAATCGTTCCTTCGTTTTCTGGCTAATACCTTCGACCAATTTGTCCCTACTGGAAGAATAGAAAAGCGCAATTACGGTGCGTTCGAAAGATGAGTCTTGCGCTAGGCCAAGCTGCTGCCTTAGGCTAGCCAGGTCCGATCCTTCAAAAAAGTCCTGCATTATCCAGTGATTGCAGTCAGCGTCGCTGGGCAGTAGCCTCAAATAACGTTCGGCTACAATCGGACCGAACAGCTCGGCTGCCTGATGGTACCTTTTTCTCCCTTCCGGGTCGTTATCCCACAGCGCCCGGAAATCCAATTGCCACGCAATCATTAGCGGAATATAGAACTTGATTGACTCCGCCCCGGTGCACGGGAGAATACAGATTTGTCGCTGGCCACGAAACATTTCGAGGCAGAAGTAGTCATAAATGCCTTCGGTTATTACCGTGGTCTGGTCATTGATAAGTTCAAGCGAGAATGGCTTAATTTGTAGCGCATCCACGAGCGGCTGGAGAGCCGAGCGAGCGTCCTTGTTGACGCCGCGATAGTCGATCATGCGCGTTAGCGTTATCTTACCGTCGCCATCCTTATCCGCGACCATGACTTTATTAATCGGAATAATCTCAGGATCAAGCAAATAGTGAGAATGGGTACAATAAAGCACATCGCTTTTTTCAGAGATTTGACGGATTTTATGACAAAGTTTCCTTTGTGCGTAAGCGTGCAGGTAAGAGCCCGGTTCATCAAGAAGATAAATTGAGGTTGCGGAAGCCGATGTGACTTTTGGGTTAAACTCTAACTTCATAACGAAGTTAAAAAACCAATAAAATCCTTTGCTCCGGTCGCTGATAAAGAAAAAGTGTTCGTCCCCGGCCTTATCAATCTCAACCACTTCCAATTTAATGTAGTTCCTAAATAGTTGCGGAGGACGAGTTTGTGGTGTGGTCGACGGTGTTGCGCTCTGTGGGCGAGTGAGATCCGGCGGTGCTAGGTGAGGCACTTCCTTCTGGGCGAACTCGATATGAATCCTGAGAGCGTCTCTGTCATCCAGTCGGAAGCTCTGCCATTCTTTAGTTAGTGTGTCGTTAAGGTGTCGCTGGACCTTAGAGAGCACAGTTTTTCGATGTCTAACTTCCAATTGTGGCAACTGGTAAAGAGAGAACGACTTATCTGTTTGCTTGAATAACTCCTCGAGAATATCAAACCATTCTCCGTCTGCGTCCTCTCCATTCGCGGGTATCTCAATCTGCTCCGCCACTTTATCGCGGAAATCATCAAAATATAAAATGTAAGGCAGATGCTTAAGCATCGTTCGAGCGAGGGCGTCCTGGAGGTCATCGTTTCCAAAATACTCACCAATAATTACATACCTTCGAGTATTTATCGTTCGTCGTAGCGTAAGTTTGCTCGGAAGTTTCTTGCGCCGTGCCAATTCCTCATAGGTCTCCCGTTCGCTCGGGTTCTCTTTGCTAGATTGGACGAAGATCTTTTTCAATTCACTTGGCGAAGTCTCGATCTCGGCGTCAACAGTGGCAGAGGGCGAACCCGAGCTATACAGATTCGACACATCTTTCAGGTGACGGCCCCCGTCGTTTAGTTCATCGTTAAAAAAATCGAATCCGAAGATTGCATGTAAGATTGTTGTCTTTCCGGATTCATTGACACCAATAATAGGCACTAAACAACGTTTATCAATTCGGATCTCAAGAGGCCCGATAATGGCTCTATAGTTGTTAATGACGAATCGCTTGTAACGCATGCAGCCTCCTCGATCTTTGCCCTTAGCCCGAGGCGTTCAGAAGGCACAGCTCTAATAGCCGTGTCGTTTCTTTTCGTCAAACACGACAAGAGCAGTCGAAACGGTTTCGGTTCTGGAATGACTATACTAAACCCGCCGTGCCCCTTTATTCCCCGGGAAACCAGGACAGGAAAACTAGGGAAAATCAGGACAGACGGACTCAGAGCAGATGGAGAGCAAGCGGGTTCACCCCGGCGATGTCCCAACCGATGCGCCGCCAGAAAAAGAATTGCGCTCGGTGAAGCGGCGCAAAGGAGGAACGGAGAGATGCGCGACAGACGAAATAACTCCCAAACTTTCGCACCGGCGGGTCCGGGGATTGTTTCGTCTGTCGCGCATCTCCTGTCGCGCATCTCCTGGATCAAAGAGCGATGCGGCCTCCGGCAAGTTCGAAGCCATCGGACTGGTGTCCATGAAAACAATTGGGCGCTGCAAGGCGCCGACAGCGGTCATTCGCAGTATGACGGTAGAGATCGACCCCTATTCGGACTTTGACCGGCTGACCGTTTATCCGCGTTAGCGGGATAGTGTTCGTTTCGACCGGAACGGCAACTCCCCAGATCCGCTTCGCCGTATGTCGCTGCTTCCGTGGTGCCTTCCGATCGCCTTCAAGAATCGCATCGATGAAACCGGATACAGCGGCCATCTTCACCTGTGGTCGTTCTGTCTTCTTCCTTCGCGCAGGCGTTGCGCTCCGAACTGCTCTGACTTTGCCGCACTGACGCTGATCTTGAAAGTGGTCAAGGCTTAGCCGGCCGCTTCCGCATCCACGGAGGTTACGTTCCGTCACCGCCCCGCTGCATCCAGTCTGGAGGGTTTTCCGGGGGAGACGCCGGAGCTTCGGGGGTTATTTCGTCTGTCACTTGTCGTTGTCACGGGTCGTTTGCGTATTCCTAAAGTACCAGTCCCGTCTGACGCATAAATTCGACGCATAAATTCCAGCGGGGAAATGCCTGGTATTGCCGGTCACAAGGTAGTCCGCTGCGGCTGACCTGGCGCACTCCAGGAATATGTCGTCATCCGGGTCGGCACAGAGACGCACTTTCTCGGTCGGCCTTACCCAGAAACCCTTCTCCCGAATGGCGCGCAGCGTAGCTACGATTTCGCTGTTACTGCGATTCAGTCGGGGACGACAGATGACTTCTTCGTACTCCGCAAAAATATCTCCGCTCACGCACAGTTGCGTATCGGGGTCGATGATGGTCATCAGAAATACCTGCGCCGGCGGTCCTTGCGGACTGAGCAGGGCGGAAATCAGGACGTTGGTGTCGAGGACAACCCGGGTCATTGCTAGGAGGGCTGCTGGTGACTACGTCGCGCCCGCCGCGCGGCATTGATTTCCGCATCGATTTCTTCGCCAGAGAGCCGGTCCAGCCCTGCCTGCTTTGAGCTCTCCCAGGATTGGTGCAGCCATTCCGGCGCGGAGCTAGACGCCAGCGTGCCGATGCTGATGGCTTCGTCTTCAGCAACGGAGCGACCGAGGAGGCTTTCGATAGCCATCCTTTGGTCCGGCGAGAGGTCTTTGGCCTTATGAATCATAGGTCTAGACTAATCAGGATAATACTTTACGAGTCTAGGGCGTCGGGCGTCCCTTGTCACGAAGAATAAGCGTTGGTGCGATATCCGGCGACAGCACACCTGTTGCATCAAAGAAACGGATCGACAGCAAACAGGCATGGTCGCCGCATTTCTCCCAGGGAAATTAGGCAGGAAATTAAGGAACGCCAAGGAGCTGCGAAAGCGCCTTGGCATCCAACGGGGAAGCCGCATTCGGTTCAGCATCCCCGCCACCGGTTCTATCAAAATCGAGCCTGTGCTATACGATCTCGAGGATCTCTGGAGAATGGCCGATCAGGCTGGCAAGCCCAGCAACGTGATGACGTTTGAGGAGATGGATGCCGCCAAGGCCAGGAGCCAGTGGTAGTGCTGGCAGCCGACACCAATGTATGGGCTCGAGCCTTTCTCAATGAGGATGCGTCCCAGGCCCGGAGAGCTCGCTCTGCCCTTGCGGAGGCCCGGTCGGCGACTGGGGTCTTCGTTCCGCTTCTTGTCTTGGCGGAGCTGTCCTGGAAGGACGTTGCGATCCCGGTGGGCGAGCAACTAAGTCTGCTGCAATAGGTTAGCTGTCACTGTATAAGGCCTCAGCATCAGGGAACGGAAGCGTTGATCGTCGTCTTCGAAGCTGTGTCTCAACTATGCCCCTACACTCATCTATACACCGCAGTGCAAGCGGCGGGATGCAATACTTTCCCAGGGACAATTCATGAGGGGTATGAGCGGTAACTGCGGAGGCGTCAGCGAATGATTTCCACCGGATAGTAGCGGTGTCCGCGCAGTACGCGATAGGTCTCGAAGTCTTTGCGATCGATGGTGAATATTCTTCGCGTGCTCAATGCCTCGGCCGCGGCGATAAGAGATGCGTCCGCCAGATCCATGGGATGATCGGCGTAGGTCTCCATGAGCGAAAATGCCCGGGTTAGCCATGCTCGATCAAGGAACCAGACCGACAGCGCACCCTCCACGATGAACTCACGCAGCCTGTCAGAGCCGATGCTGGCCGGCCCGAGGATGTGAAATGCCTCGGTGAGCACAGGGATGGTCGTGACGATGGATTCGCGGATCTGCTGCAAAGTGCCGCGGCAAAGATTGTGCTGCTGGTCCTGGGGGTCGAAGAGAGCGACCAACGGCCCGGTATCCACCAGGATCATTTCCGCAGCTTTTTGCGGATGGCAGCAGTCACGCCACGGCGCGTTTCCGTAGAGGGCGCGCTGGCATAGCCGCCGGGGCCGAGATCGAGGCGTGCATACAAATCATAAGGGCGCTGCCCGGTCGTGCCGCGTACCTGCTGCCTCAGGGATCGAAGCCCCTCCTTCAGAACCTCTGAAATCGGCAAGCCCGTAGCTTCGCGGATCTCCCGAAGCGTGGCCTCGGTTTCGTCATCAAGCCGTACGGTGCGTATGGCCATTGTCTCCCTCGTATTACGACTGTATTACGTGATGGGCCACGGGTCAATCCTTCCTTTGTCCTGCTTCAGTGAAACCGTCCGGTCGAGACGGAACGGTGGACGGCCTGATCTGCGCAATTTTCCTCCACAGCGCAAATAATTCTCGCGGATCAGGCTGTCCCTCATTACCCTACGCCGTACCGATACGGATTGATCTCCGGTCAGTCGCTCTCGACGGTAAACTCAGCAATGCCATCTGGATTGAGTATCAGACGCAATTTGACCGGTTCAATCGAGAGGCCGAAATCTCCCAGGAGCGTGATAACCGCTCGTATCAGCTTGCCTGAGCCAAGTTCGAACTGTTCAATCTGATAAGCATGGCCCCATGATGTGTCCACCGTTTGTGTCTCGCACGCACGCCATTTGCCTTCATTGAAAACCGCGACAGTGGCATAGTGACTCTTTCCGACCTCAAGGTTGATAGCCGGTTCTTCGTCATCCAGCCAAGTGGCAGGGTAAACTTCCCTCAAAGTGCTTCCATCGTTTCTCAGGTAGTCGATCTTTACGCGAGCCTCTGTGAACGTTGCCAACGATTTGTTGGCGATTGGAACATTCTGGAAGCAAGCTACCACCGTCATCGGGCGAACTCTTATCTCGATGAATTTGGCGTTGTGACGTCGCTTCTGTGGTTGTACGGGCGAAGGCTTCGGTGATTCCCCCGCACCCGGCCAATGAAAGTGCTGCACTACCTGCTGGCTTGTGTCGATGGAAGGGCTGACCGTCTGAACCGGGCTCGCGGTAGCAATGCTGATTGTCTCATGGGCAGGCTTACGGCGCTCAGCTTCGGCCCGTCGATATTCCTTCAGCCATACCCGGTAACAGGCAAGAAACACACCGCCGATTCCGATTGTCCAGTAGACGGAAGGCCGGACTACATGCCCCGTTCCCTGATAAAGAGCAACGGCCCCGATGCCTGCCGAACTGGTGACGATGACGCCCCATTCCTTGATGACAGCGCCGACGAAGATAAGTGGTTCGCTCATAATGCAGTAGGCAACACTATACCCAAAGGCGATTGCACACCGTACGGGGAACGTAAGCCCCGCGCGGACTGCGACACAGGAATATACTTCTACTGATAAAAACTCGCGTACCAAACGAAGGTAAGGGAGAATTGTGGTAAAGAAACCGAAGGTCGGAGAGCGTTATTACCACTACTGCGAACGCCCTATTGAAACCATGAAAGGCTGGGGAGTCGTTTCCGAGGTAGGGCCAATCAGGAGCAAATTTGTATTTGAGAACAACACAGACGGTGAATCCAGTGAATCCCAGTGAATCCAGGACAAGTGAATCCAGGACAGACGAAGATGACCCTAACGCAGTACGGCTACCACGACTGAGGTCCATGTGTTCATAAGGGTCACCTTCGTCTGTACTGCACCCCAAAAGTGAGACACGGCGAAGACGAAAATTAGGGGACACTTATCGGCCATAATGGAGCAGGCCGATGAAGAACAAGTCGAAGAAGTACAGCGTAGATTTCAAGCAAGAAGCGGTGCGCCGGATGGCGCAGGCCACGACCATCACCGGTCTCGCCGAAGAGTTGGGTATCCGCCGGAAGTTCCTTTACCAGTGGCGCCACCAGTTTGAGGCAGAGGGCAGGGCGGGGCTGGAGCGACGCCGAGGCCGGCCGCCAGGAAGCAAGTCACAGGCCGTATCTCCGCCAGGACCCAGTGCGGCTGAGTTGCGGATCGCTGAGCTGGAACGGCTGCTAGGCCGCAAGCAACTGGAGGTGGATTTTTTCAAACGAGCCTTCGAGCAAGTCAGGGGAGCAGCGTCGAGTCGTACCAGCGATGGCGGCAAGGAGTCTATCGTGGCATCGAAGCTTCGCTCTCGTTCGAAGGAGTAGTACTGACTGTGGAACAGCAATGTCAACTTGCCGAAGTAAGTCGTGTGGGATTCTATCGCTCTTTGCAGCAGACTGCGCCCAAACAGGCAGACTTGTTGCTGCGTGCACGGTTGCAGGAGTTAGCGGTTGCGCATCATCGTCTTCGTGGCTACCGCATGTTAACTGCTTTGCTGCGGCGTGAAGGGCATGTGGTCAATCACAAGCGAGTCCTGCGACTGATGCAAGAAGACAACCTGCTGAGCTTGCGTCGAAGGAAGTATGTGTTTACGACCGATTCGGTGCATGCTTTGCCGATCTATCCGAATCTGGCGCGGCGCGTGAAGCTAACCAAAATCAACCAGTTATGGGTGGCCGACATCACGTTTATTCGCCTTGGCAGTGAGTTTGTTTATCTGGCAGTCGTGCTGGATGCCTATTCGCGGCGAGTGATTGGCTGGAACCTGGGCCGAACGCTGGAGGCCGAACTGGCCATTGGAGCGTTGCAGATGGCTTTGAGCGGCCGCGATTGGAAGGCTGAGGAACTGATTCATCACTCGGATCGAGGCGTGCAGTATGCTTCCATCGATTACACCAGGCTGCTGGAGGGCAACGAGATTCAAATCAGCATGAGCCGCAAAGGCAATCCATACGACAACGCGCGCGCAGAGCGATTCATGCGCACGCTTAAACAGGAGGAGGTATACGGGGCTGACTATCGCGATATAGAAGACGCGCGCAGCCGCATCGGTGAGTTTCTGGAGCAGGTGTACAACCGGCGCAGATTGCATTCCGCGTTACGATATCTAACACCGGAAGAATTCGAGCAGGCCAGCTAGGCTCGCGGAAGTGACGGCACTGATGGAAGCGATGGAAAACCAAAGAACGGTTTACCACCGCTCCCACAGGCCTTGGAAATCCCTTCGGGATATTCCACACTCCCGCGGCCCGGCGACTGCTTAAAATATATAAAAACAACAAACCGGCCGAGGTGTCCCCGAATTAATCGCCTCCTCCTGTGTATCAGCTCAGGGGTGCAGTCCAGTCTGTCCTACATTTCCTGTCCTACATTTCCTAGCTTGGATCCGAAAGTCTCCATAAGGAAAGAGTCAACGATGGAAATCTCGCAAACAGACATATTCGAGGCGGAAGACGGGTGGCTGGTTACCCATCGCGGCTGGAAATATTATTTCATGGATCACAACGCCGCCAACACTCTAGTCCAGGACATCAAGACTGGCAATAGAACTGCGGAAGATCTTGCAAATTTGAAGAGAAAACCGATACGAGTTATTTCTTTATCGGAACTAACAAGTACGGCGCCCCCGCTGCCGATAGAAATGCATCCTTCCACAGAAACAATGGCCCTTGGTTGTTTCGGATACGGTAGCTGGGAAGCGCCGTACTGGTTTATTGGTCCAGAGCAGGGTATGAGGAAGGACGAGGATCTTGTACGGCGTGTTGACGTCTGGCTTCAACTGGGAGGAAACGAACTGGATGATTGCCGGGAGTTCCACGAGCTTCTTCCCGAGCCAAGGTGGCACCAGCAAAGCCCCATACTCCAGAAGACCTGGAAGCAACTGATACTGTTTTTATTACGATTTTGCAACCGCCCAGCGACGATGCAAGATCGGCGCCAATACCAGCGCGACCACTGGGGAATGTCTGGTCAACAGACCTGTGTCATCGAGCTGTCCGGCGTTCCCGCGCACAGCTATAGGGAATCGAGCAAGCAGAAGCACAGACTTCTAAGCTCAGGCGAATTTGAGCAAATCCGAAATGAACGGATCAAGATCATCCGGCAGAGAATACTCAAACACAGACCAAAGCTGGTCGTCATGTATGGCGAGCGCGAGGAAAAGCACTGGAAGGCAATTTCCAATATCAAAGAGTTGTTTCCCGACGGTTCTCAACCGCCGGGATTCGTCGAGACGACGCATCCCGTCAGCTTTCAAGGTGTAGCGGACGCATACTGGGAGAACTTGGCAGATAGAGTTCGCGCAAACATGGACGCGAGCCTCGCCGATTAGTTGGGTCAAAACCATGTTCAAGAAAATCCAGAGCCTTTTTACACGAGAAGAACCGAAATCTCAGAAGCGCGGCGGTTGGGCTGACGCTGAACAACCAGCGCTAACGCCAATAGCTACAGCGAGCATCGCGGACAAATCTAATAGCAACGTGCAGGATGCGCAGGGCCTAGAGAGAACCAGGCTGGTCCGAGAATTGTGGCAAGCCTTTGCACTTCTGGAAAATGAACCATTTCTCGTCAAGCCATCGATCCCCATCCTCTTTTTCGGAGACAGCGACCTCTATTTTAAGTCAAAGCTGAAAGTGATCACGCTTGGACTAAATCCCTCTAAAAGCGAGTTCCCCGCTCACGACCGATTTTCGAGGTTTCGTCGGGCCCCAAAAATAAACACCCACGTTTTTGACGAAGCATTCGTCGACGCCTACCTGCAGGCCCTCAACGGGTATTTTCGCCGACCACCGAATGATCCGTATGACCGTTGGTTTAACTCTTTTGAACCTTTGCTACAAGGACTTGATTGCAGCTTCTACGGCCGTAAGCCACACACAGCGCTGCACACTGACCTTTGCTCACCATTCGCAACGGACCCTACATGGGGCAAAGTTCCGCAAGCGGCTCAGGAGCGGCTTCTCAGATCAGGCGGTCAACTATGGCACTCTCTTGTTGAGTGGCTATCGCCCGACGTTATCGTCGCCTCTGTCGCTCGCGATTATCTTGGCAGAATCTCTTTTCCGCGCAGGAGCGGTTGGAAGGTTGTTCACACGATTGAGCGCAAAAATCCCTACAAAGTTGAGCTGATAGATTTGGCATTGCCAAATGGTAAATCCGCTCTGCTGGTCTTTGGGAAGGCAGCCCAAAGACCGTTTGGCAAAGTTTTAGCTAGAGACAAGCTGATGATTGGGGCTGCAATCAAGGCATATATGCGAGATGAAGCGTGAGCGGTATCTGAAGCACATCTTAAATCGGTGACAGACGGAAAGTAACCGTGACAGTGTCGATATTCAGAATACGGTGCCAGACGGAAAGCTCGGGGACGAACGGAAAAATTCCCTAATCTATATTGGGTGGTTTGTATAACGGCTAGGGCGCCGGCGGCCAAGCAATCGCATCGGTGAGTGAAAGCCTATATGATCGGCTTTCGCCTGGCGGTCGAGGAAGAATTCTAGTGAGCCGCCTCTACTGTAAGCCGGAGTCCCACCGCCTTGGTCACAGCAACCAAGGTCGAGAGCCGTGGATTCCCTTTGGCCGACAACGCGCGATAAAGGCTCTCTCGCTCAACGCCAGCCTCTTTCGCAATTTTGGCCAATCCGCCTCGTGATTCAGCGATGCGTCTTAGCGCGATCAACAGAATCTGCGGATCATCTCCTTGCTCGAGCGCCGCGCGCAGATACTCAACGGCGAACTCCGGATTCTCACGCAGCTCTCTTGCCATAGCCTGATCATGAGAAATGCTGGGTTTGCGTTTCATTCCATCTCCGCTCTTTTCTTGTAGTCCTTCCAGTACGCCCGCGCTCTCTTGATATCCGTAGACTGTTTGCGTTTGTCCCCTCCGCACAGCAGCAGCACGCAAGCCGTTTCGACTTTGCCGTAATACACTCGATATCCAGGTCCCCAGTCGATACGCAATTCGTGCAGGCCTTCTCCGATCGTTTTAGAATCTCCAAAATTCCCGCTGGCGAGTCGATCAATCCGCACAGCTATACGTGCGCGGGCCTTTAGATCGGCCAGATTCGCCAGCCATTCCCCGAAAATATCTCTGCCCTCCGCAGTCGTAAAGCGGCGGATCTCGATCACAATCCAATTGTAACCTATAAGTTACATCCTTTTCAAGCCCGCTTCATCGCTGGCAGATGCGGGACGAAATAACCCCCAACTCCGCCCTAGTTGCTCTCGGCTTTTGAAGGTGGTGCTCACTTTGTCTGCAGAAACGTATTTGACTGGAGATCCGCGACAGATATCCGCGACAGATATCCGCGACAGACGAAATAACCACCAAACTCCGTGGTCACCCATGTGGGAGATCCGCGATGTCCATGAAATCCCGGTAATACCGTCGCCGTGTCAGCACCCGCGCGTCCCGCGATGCTCATGCCACCACTTGAAGGAAAAACCGGCGACGAGGGAAATCCGGCGATAGGATACATATTCCTCAACACAGACAACCCTTCAGCAATCGCATGCCCTACTGCTACCCGGCACGATCCTCTATCCTTTGCTGCCATTTGTGCGTTTGCCGAAGTTGCTGAGTTCATCCCGGACGGGGTGCCTGTCATTCTTGAGGCGCGCGTCTCGCAAGATCAAATTGGAGCCGAAATTGAGAAGGCGGGTAGAGCACTTCCCTGTGTTGCCGCGCTCGTTGAACACTAAGATGACGAACCGCTAATCGTTGACTTGGATAGAATTTTGGATTTTTGGCGAACGGGGGCACCCGTCCAGTTCTTAAAGAGGTTTGTGAGGGAGAGCGCGATCGGGGGAAATCCGTCGCCAGGATACCCCTTCACCGAAACATAGGTCCGCGGAATGAGAGACTGACCGTGTGACGTGTAAACGATGCCGTGTCGCGATGGTGGAGTTGAAGGGCCACATCTATCACGGGAAGCGAAAGTTTCGCTGTCCACTGTGCCGGCGGGTGAGCATGAAGAAGCCGAAAAAGGTCAGGATCGCTGCTGACGCTAAGCGCGTATCTCGTCACCCAACTGAGAATTGAGCAACTTGCCTGGATCCAACGTGAGCACTCTGGACCGCAAGGAGGTGTATGCCGTGTTCTGCATCGGGTTAAGACGGTTCCTGTTCCGCGTTCATCTCTGGGCTGTGGTGTCGCCAGAACTGTTCTTAGTTGTTCTCGCGGTGAGCAGTAGCTTGCTCGGATTTCAGGAGCAGATCGACCGGGCGCTGCATTCTCGACTGTACAGGGTCGCGCCTGGGCCTCAGTCAGGTGAAGCTGATACGCGGACATTCAGCCGTCACAAGCATTGCCTTAGCTGCCAGCCGCGCCGGTTAAGCCCCGGATGAAGCCAGGAATTCTCCGGGAGTCAAAATTTGTATCTGACGCCATGGACTCAATACCAAAAGGTCCTGATCGCTACTGACCAGCAGGTCCGTGTTGGCTGCCAGGGCCAATGCGAGGAACTTGTTATCTTGATGGTCGCGGCAGGATGGATCGAGAGCGCTCGGCCCAAGATCGTCGATTAAAAAGAGACGGCTGTTGCGACGTATCAGCGCGACGAATTCCTGGCGCAATGGCCGATCCAGATAACGGTCGAATTTTTCGCGATTGAGTACTTGTTCCAGCTCAGTAAGCGTCTCCAGGCTGGCGCATAGATCACAAGTAGCGAGTGCCAGGGATAACGCTTGATAAGGAACAGAGCCGATACGAAGGGCAGCGCTCACCAGCGTGCTGGTGTCAAAAGCAACGCGAAGCGTCATCGATCCTCATGAACCATGCGGACCACGTCTTCATCAGTCAGTGCGGCGGCCGCCGGGGAGGCTGTCTTTTGAGCCTCTACACTCCACGCCTCGAGTTCGGCTATCGCCTTACCGCGCCTGCGCCTCGCATCCAGCAGCTCGCGCATCTCTTGCGGCGACACGAGGAAGGCCGCAGGCCGGCCATGCCGGGTAATCGCGACGGGTTCACGTTGGGCAGTATCGAGCAACTGACCAAACCGGTTTTGCGCTTCAACCGAGGTGAGTGTGATCATAACTTTGGTTCCTTTATAGCTAACATAGCTAGTATAGCTACTTTCTGGGATCTGGGCGACCACCGTTTGCGGCAACCGCGGGACGCTGCGCCACCAACTATCTGCCGGCCAAAGCGCCGCTCACGCAGGAAAATTACCCCCCAAAACCCAAGGCAAGGGGGCTTAATTCGCTTAGTTCGCACTTTTACAGCCGGATTTTTTAGGTCGCCGGAGCTATGATTCGTGATCTGATCGAGCGCTGATCTGCCCCAGCGCTCTGGACCGCAAGGAGGTGTATGCCATGTTCAGCATCGGGTTGCGGCGATTCCTGTTCCGCGTCCATCTCTGGACCGCAGTGTCGGCAGGGCTGTTCTTTGTTGTCCTCGCGGTGAGCGGTAGCGTGCTCGGATTTCAGAATCAGATCGACCGGGCGCTGCATTCTCGACTTTACGACGTGGCGCCTGGGCCTCAGCACTTGCCAATGTCGACGATTCTCTCCTCCGTCGAGAAGGCGTTTCCTTCGGACGACGTGGTGGCGGTGACGATGCCGCTGTCGCCGCGGGACGCGTGGGAGGTAGCGCTGCCCAGCGGGATTGCCTCCGTCGATCCGTACACCGGCAAAGTTCTCGGGATACGGCAGCGAGGGACGGCCTTCGTTGGCGTGATCAGCCAGATTCACGTGTCGTTAGCGTGCGGACGCATCGGCCGGACGGCGGTGCGGTGGGTCGACTTCGCTGCCCTGCTACTGCTGCTGTCGGGGATGCAGCTTTGGTGGCCGGCGCGCCAGATCGGGATTCGCCGCAGTTCGCTCCCGGGCGGACAAGCGCCGGCCACACGACGATTCTGGGCGGATATGCACAACTCGGCAGGTTCGCTTTCGTTCGTCATCCTCATGGTTCTGGTCGCGACCGGGGCAGTGCTCAGTTGCGAGGGTTCAGTCTTGTGGTTGCTGGATCGAGTGAGTCCACACAATGCTCGTTTGACGGCTGTCCTGGTTCAACCTCCGCAGGGCACGCCGTACGTTTCCGTTGACCGCGCCCTGGCGATCGGCAAGGCCGGCTTACCGGGAATGTCGCCGACGCGGGTGCAAATGCCTGCCTACGGGGGAACCTACAAGATTGATATGACCAGCGCGTCGCGGTTTGGTTCCGGCGCCACGGACGTGATGACGTTGGACCCCTATTCGGGCAAGGTGCTGGCGGACGATTCCTCGCGCAATGCATCGCTGGCGCAGCGTGTGTTGGCGGCCACGGCGGCGTTGCACACGGGGTCGTTCCTGGGGAATCCGGGGCGAGCGGCGATGGCCTTGGCCAGCCTTCTGGTCGCGCTGCAGGCGTGGAGCGGGGCTATGATGCTGTGGAAGAGGCGGTTTGCCCACGAAGGGGGTTCGCGGTGAGCGCGACAGCTATTTTGCTCCTGCTGGCGCTGGGCGCAGCGGGAGACAGCATCAGCGGCAAGTGGCACGGAGGTTTCCGGGCGGCGGGTGGAGACCACGACGTGGCCCAGGTTTTTTCGCTGCAGCAGTCGAGCGCGACTCTGAACGGATCGGGTGGGCCCGACGCGACGGAACAGTATCCCATCGCCAATGGGCACATCGCGGGCGAGCGGGTGCATTTCGAGATCACGACCGGCGAATGGAAGTTCTTTTATGACCTCAAGCTGTCAGGGCAGACGCTGGCAGGCACGCTGACTCTGAAAAGCGCGACCGATACACGGAGCGCCCAGGTGAAGCTGACACGCGGGCAGTGAGCACATCGCTTCGCTCCCCATGAACAAATGGCGGGGGCCGGGATTTGCAAGCTCACTCGCAGGGCCTTCGTTTGGGGTGAAGGCGCATTGCAGATCCCTCCGCTGCCCCCGGATTCCTGTCGAGTTTTATGGCGTTGACGAGCCCCATGCGGCTTTCCTTACAGAAAGCCGCACACGCGGTCCTGTCATGTGTAGCGTGGCAGGAATTCGGGGTTCGCTCGTGATGAACAAAATGGCTGGGGCTGGATTTGCGAGCTCACTCGTGTGGCTTTGGTTTGGAGGAAAGGCGCACCGCAGATCCCTCCGCTACGCTCCCCCGAATTCCTGTCGAAGTTGATGGCGCTGGCGAACTTCATGCGGCTTTCCTTAATGAAAGCCGCACACGTGGATCTTTCTGACATGGCGAAACAGGAATTCGGGTACGCACCGGTCGGGATGACAAAGGGGAGGGTAACGGTCGCCCTGAAGAATTGCTAATGGGATGGCCGAAAAGCAGGTCCCTCCACTTCGCTATCGCTCCGGTCGGGATGACAAATTTGTTTGAGGGACGGGCTTAAAAAGCAAGCGTTCTCCGCGTTCATTCCATGCTTGACTTGCCGCCAGGCAAAGCAGCCACTCCCAACGAACAAACGGCTGGGGTGGGATTTGCGAGCTCACTCGTGTGGCTTTGGTTTGGAGGAAAGGCGCACCGCAGATCCCTCCGCTACGCTCCCCCGAATTCCTGTCGAAGTTGATGGCGCTGGCGAACTTCATGCGGCTTTCCTTAATGAAAGCCGCACACGTGCATCTGTCTGACATGGCGAAACAGGAATTCGGGTACGCTCTCTCGAAAAACATTCCCAAGAAAGAGCATCCACACAGAGATCCCTCCACTACGCTGCGCTCCGGTCGGGATGACAAGGGGGGAAGGTGGCGCTTCCAGGGAGAGAAGATTGGCTGAACAGAAGCCGTTTTTCATCTCCTTGGGTGGGCCGCAGGCCCATGAAAACTCCGGTCGGGATGACAAAGGGGAGGGTAACGGTCGCCCTGAAGAATTGCTAATGGGATGGCCGAAAAGCAGGTCCCTCCACTTCGCTATCGCTCCGGTCGGGATGACAAATTTGTTTGCGGGACGGGCTTAAAATGCAAGCGTTCTCCGCGTTCATTCCATGCTTGACTTGCCGCCAGGCAAAGCAGCCACTCCCAACGAACAAACGGCTGGGGTGGGATTTGCGAGCTCACTCGTGTGGCCTTGGTTTGGGGGAAAGGCGCACCGCAGATCCCTCCGCTACGCTCCCCCGAATTCCTGTCGAAGTTGATGGCGCTGGCGAACTTCATGCGGCTTTCCTTAATGAAAGCCGCACACGTGGATCTGTCTGACATGGCGAAACAGGAATTCGGGTACGCTCCGGTCGGGATGACAAAGGGGAGGGTAACGGTCGCCCTGAAGAATTGCTAATGGGATGGCCGAAAAGCAGGTCACTCCGCTACGCTTCGCTATGGTTGAGGGTGGCAACAAACGGAAACCCGTTTTCAGGGGGTGGGCGCCGCGTGCTTCTTCGTCGCCTTGCGCCGGGGCGGCTTGGCAGCCGCGACTGCCGGTTCGGCAACGGTGGTCACGGGTTCAGAGGCCGGCGCCGGAATGGCGTCTACGCTGTCGCGGCCTTCGGCCAGGCGGATGAAGAAATCCTGGGCGCTGAAAGGCTTGCCGTCGACAACGCGGACACGGGGATAGTCGCCGGTTGCCGTCTCCATACGCGACTTGGCGGTGTCGGCGAGGTAGGCGGCGAGGATCTCGTTACGCAGACGATTGCGAATTTGCGCATCGCGTATGGGGAAGATCACTTCGCAACGCTCAAAGAGATTGCGCGGCATCCAGTCGGCACTGCCACAGTACACCTCGTCTTCGCCCCCGTTGGCGAAATAGAAGATGCGGCTGTGCTCCAAGAAACGGCCGACCAGCGAACGCACCCTTATGTTTTGACTGATGCCCGGGATCCCGGGGCGCAACGAACAGATGCCACGCACGATCAGATCGATCTGCACCCCGGCCCGGGATGCTTCGTACAGCGCCTCGATGACCGCCTTGTCGAGCAGCGAATTCATTTTGGCGATGATGTGCGCGGGGCGGCCGGCCGCGGCGTGCTCCGCTTCGCGGTGGATCATGCGGATGAAACTCTCCGCCAGCGTGAGCGGCGCGACCAGCAGCGGCGCGTAGTCATCGGACTCGGAGTGCGCGGTGAGGTAGTTGAACACGCTGTGCACGCTGGCCGTGATCTCAGGGTCGGCGGTCAGCAGGCTGATGTCGGTGTAGAAGCGGGCCGTGTTCGGGTTGTAGTTGCCGGTGCCCAGGTGGACGTAGCGGCGGGTTACGCCGTCAGGGTCATGGCGGATGAGCAGGGCCAGTTTGCAGTGGGTCTTGAGACCGACGATGCCGTGGAAGACCTGTACGCCGGCATCTTCGAGATTGCGTGCCCAGCGGATATTCGAGGCCTCGTCGAAGCGCGCCATCAGCTCCACCACCACCGTCACTTCCTTGGTCTGGGCGGCCTCGGTCAGGGCGTGAAACATGGGGGAATCGGAACTGGTGCGGTAGAGCGTCTGCTTCATGGAAACGACGCGCGGATCCTGCGAGCCCAGCTGCACAAAGTTGACCACCGCGTCATAGGAGTCGTAGGGGTGGTGGAGCAACAGGTCGTGATGGCGCAGCTCGTCGAAGAGATCTTCGGAACGGCGGTTCAGGCGCAGTTCTTTGGGTAGAAAGTCTTTGAATTTGAGGTCGGGACGTGGGGTGTCGCTGTACAGATTCATCAGCCGCGACAGGTTGACGGGGCCGTTGGTAGGGAAGACCTGGGATTCCTCGAGCTCAAAATTGACCCGCAGCCGCTCGACCACCTCGACATCGGCGCCTTCTTCGATTTCGAGGCGCACGGCGTCGCCTTTGCGGCGATTGTGCAGCTCGGAGCGGACGCTGTCTAACAGGCTGCGCGACTCCTCTTCCTGAAAGTACAGGTTGCTGTTGCGGGTGACGCGAAAGGCCGCGGTCGAAAGAATCTCGTAGCCGCGATACATGCCGACCGCGTTGTGCTCAATGAGGTCGTGGAGCAGGATAAAGTCGTGGGTGCCGGAGCTCGAGGGCACTGGGACCAGGCGGGGCAGCGCCCGGGGCACGGTGAGCACGCCCAGCAAGGCGCCGGTCGCGCCCTTGCGTTTGCGGCGCAGCAGCAGCGCCAGGCAAAGGGCTTTGTTCAGCACGCGGGGGAAGGGGTGGGCGGGGTCGATGGTGATGGGCGTCAACAGCGGGTCGACTTCGCGCTGGTAGTAATCGAGGGCATGGGCGCGGGCGGCCTCCCCCGCCTCAGCCCACGCGAGTACGCGGACGCCGCTGGCATAGAGCGCGGGGCGCAGGTCCTCGGTCCAGCAGCGGTACTGATCGCGGACGAAATTGTGCATGTCCTGGACCACGACATCCAGGGTCTCGCGGGGCGTCCGTCCATCAAAGCCGGGCTCGGTGTATCCGTCTTCAATGCGCTGCATGATGCCGGCCACGCGGATCTCGACAAACTCATCGAGATTGCTGGCGGTGATGGCCAGGAACTTGACCCGTTCGAGCAGAGGATTGTCTGGATCCTGGGCTTCTTCGAGCACGCGGCGATTGAAACGCAGCCACGATTCGTCGCGGCCGAGGAAGAGACTTTGCGGATCGTGACTCACACTATCCATAAAAGGAGGGTTCAGGTACCCATCTGTATCTACCTTACTAAAGGGTGGTGGAAGATGAATCGGGGATGAAAGTGGAGATTTTGCTGGAAATTTCCGTGGGTGGGCAGCGGAGTTGACCCTGGCCAGCGGTTGCGGGAGGATGGAAGATGACATATTCAGGGAACAACCCTGCGGTTGAACCACGAAGGAGACGCGCATGATGGAGCAGAATTTGGGCCAGGCGATAGGCAGCAGCCCCCTGACGGCTGAGGATTCGGCTTTGCACCTCTTTCAGATAGCCGCCCTGATGCTGGGCAATGAGCAGGATGCCGTTACCCTGGTGGAAGAGACAGTGGCCGAGGTAGAGACCGACCCATGCGCGGAGGGAACGCTGGCCTACACCGAGGCGCGCGCGCGGCTGGTGCGGAACGCCGTGCGGCGCATGGCGGGACTTTACCCGGGAGCCTTTGCCGTGCCGGCCGAGCAACCAGCGGACGCCGGTTGCCTGGAGACGGATGACCTGGGCGCGGCGGGGTTGAGTGGCGAGCACCTGGGTGCATTGCTCTCAGGCGCCGGCCGGGCAGGGATGCGGGAATGGCTGGAGCGGCTGGCGCCGGCGCTGCGGGCGATTTTTGTATTGCGCGCGGTGGCCGGACAAGATGGGGAACAGACGGCGGAGAACCTGCGCCAGAGCGGAGATCGGGGAGCCCAGGCATGGCGGCGTGACCAGGTGGGCGCAGCTTACCGGCAGGCGCTTTGCTCGCTGGCAACCTGCCTGATGAGCTCGCAGACTTCGTTGATGCCGGCCTGAAAGGCTGGAGGGTGGCCCATCAAGCTTTGCTTGAGTGAGTAGATTTGCACCGCTTAGATGTCCCCCACCGTTGGCTGCGGCCAAGCTCAAGCAAAGCTTGCATGGGCCACCCAGCGGTTGATGCGGCCTTCTTTTTGAATAATTCACAAGATCATTTGCATCCAAGCGGGTGCTGCCGTTTTCCGGGCCATAGGTTGCTTGCCGAGGTTGACTCAAGGATGAAACGCGATCGGGGTGAAGTGCGGGGTGGGCTACCGCTCCTTATGCTCCTTTGCCTGAGCATTGCGCCCACCGTTTCTCGGGCGCAGGCTGCAGCCGGCGGCGGCTCGTCCTCCAGTAGCTCCGCGCCTTCGGTGCAGGCGATGCCGGCGCAAATCACCAGCAGCACGTACCAGGGCAGCGTGGTCCGGCAAGCTGTGGTCCCCGGAGTTCTGCCGCTCTCGCTTGATCAGGCGATCCACATGGGGTTGCAATACAACCTGGGGCTGGTGCTTTCGGGGGTTAACGCCGGGTCGGCCAGCGCCCAGCGGCTGCAACAACTGCAGGCCCTGCTGCCCACGGTGGATGCGACCGCCAAAGAGGCCGCGCAGCAAACCAATTTGCGGGCAGAAGGCTTATCGATTCCCGGCTTCCCGGCGATTATCGGGCCTTATGGATATACCGACATCCGCGCTTCGGCACAAGGGTCGCTGTTGAATATTTCGTCGCTGCAGAATTATCTGGCCGCCAAACATAACTTTGCCGGCGCCAGGCTCTCGGTGGAGGATGCGAAGGATCTGGTCGTGCTCACGGTGGGCAATGCGTACCTGCTGTGCATCGCCGACCAGTCGCGGGTGCAGTCGGCCCAGGCGCAGGTAAACACTTCCAAGGTGTCGCTCGACCAGGCGGTGGCCAACCACCAGGCGGGTACTGCTCCTCTGCTCGATGAATTGCGCGCCCGGGTGGACTACCAAACCCAGCAGCAGACGTTGATTACGGCGCAGAACCAGTACGAGAAAGACAAGATCGCGTTGGCCCGGGTGATTGGCTTGTCGCTCGAGCAAAGCTATAGCTTGAGCGACCAGGCGCCCTTTCAGACGCTCGACAATCTGGATGCCAATGCCGCGGTACAGCAGGCATTGGCCCATCGCCGTGATTTGCAGGCGTTGCAGCAGCAGGTGGAGGGGTCAAAGGCTTCGCGCTCAGCGGCCACGGCGGAGCGGTATCCCACCCTGGCGTTCTCAGGGGATTACGGGGACATTGGACCGACCCTGGGCCATTCCCATGGAACCTTTGACGCCGTCGGCACGGCTTCGGTCCCGCTGTTTGAAGAAGCCAAATTACGAGGCGACGCCCAGGCGGCACAGGCGCAACTGGAACAGAAGCAGGCACAGTTGAACGATCTGCGGGGCCAGGTGAGCGCCGACGTCCGCAACAGTATTCTCGATATTGAAGCAGCGGCCAAGCAGGTGGTGGTTGCGCGCAGCAACGTAGAATTGGCGACAGAGGCCTTGCACGAAGCGCAGCAGCGCTACGCGGCGGGCGTCGCCGATAACCTTGCTGTATCGCAGGCCCAGGCATCGATGGCGCAGGCGGATGACCAGTTTGTCTCCAGCCTGTACCAGCATAATGTGGCGAAATTGTCGCTCGCCCGAGCACTGGGTATCGCGCAGACAAATTACAAGGATTACGTGGGAGGAAAGTAGCGGTGGCTGAGCAGAATCCGGAATCAGGCCGTTCTAGTACCGTCGAAGAGGGTCCGCAGGCTGGCAACAACGACCAGAATGATATGGACAGTCCCCCCCCGCGCAAGAAGGGGAGGCGCCGCTTCATCGTCATCGGCGTGGTGGCTGTGCTGATCGTGGGCGCGCTGCTGTTCTGGTGGCACTCTACTTATTACGAAGACACCGACGACGCCGAGGTGGAGGGCAATCTCATCCAGGTAAGTGCGCGGGTGGCCGGCCAGGTCATCAAGGTGAACGTGGATGAGATTCAGTACGTGCAGGCGGGCACCCTGATTGCGGAGATCGACCCCAAGGATTTCCAGGTGGCGGTGCAGCAGGACGAGGCCAGCCTGGAAAGTGCTGAGGCTAACTATGAGGCGGCCCGGGTGAACATCCCGCTGATTGGGGTGAACACCAGCTCGACCCTGCAGTCGGCCTCTTCGGGTGTGCGCACTTCAGATGCGACGGTGCAACAGTCGCAGCGGCAATTGGAAGCGGCCCAGGCGCAGGTTGCCCAGGCGGAAGCCAACAACATTAAAGCGCAACTCGATCTGAAGCGGTATACGCCGCTGGTGGAAAAGGACGTGATTTCGAAGCAGCAGTTCGATGCCACGGTGGCGACGGCCGACTCCGCCAAGGCGGCTCTGGTCGGGGCCAAAGCCAACGAAATTGCGGCCGAAGATGCGGTGCGGATTGCGCGCGACAAAGTGGTGCAGTCGCAGGCCGACCTGAAGAATGCACAAACCGGGCCCGACCAGTTGAAGATTCAGAAGGCCAAGGCAGACCAGGCGGCGGCGCAGGTGGAGCAGGCGCGCGCCCAGCTGGCGCAGGCAAAATTGAACTTGAGCTATACCCGGATTGTTGCGCCGGCCAACGGCATCATCACCAAGAAGAGCGTGCAGGTGGCGCAGAACGTGAGCGTGGGGCAGAACCTGATGACGCTGGTGTCGCTCGACGATATCTGGATCACGGCGAACTTCAAGGAGACGCAGTTGCGGATGATGCGTCCGGGGCAGCCGGTGAAGATTCATGTGGACGCTTATGGGCGCGACTATGACGGCAAGGTGACGCAGATTGGCGGCGCGACGGGGTCGATGCTGAGCCTGTTTCCGCCGGAGAATGCTACCGGCAACTACGTTAAGGTGGTGCAGCGTATACCGGTGCGCATCGACCTGACGGATCGCAATGAGGACCAGGATCATTTATTGCGGCCGGGGCTGTCGGTCGAGCCTACGGTTCGGGTCAAGAACTAGCAACGCGTCACACATACGGGAAGGGCAAACCGCAGATCTCTCCACTGCGCTCCCCCGAATTCCTGTCGAGGTTGGTGGCGCTGGCCAACTTCATGCGGCTTTCCTTAATGAAAGCCGCACATGTGGGCCTGTCTGGCGCAGCGAAACAGGAATTCGAGTACGCTCCGGTCGAGATGACAAAGTTGTGGCCACCCACTTTGTGGCTTCTTGAGGGGCGCCAGGATCAGTACAGCGGCGAATCGTCGCTCAGCAACAACGCGACCGGGTAGGTAGCGAAGAGGGTGCTCAGCGCCAGCGTCTGCTGGTCTGACACGGTGACCGATTCTCCGGTGAAGATATTGCGATATTGCGTTCCGGCAAGGACGGGCAGACGCAATTGATCTTTGCCCCAGGCTTCGCCCAGAGGCAGCTGCGCCTTACCCCGCATCAGGGTGCAGGCAAAGCGCGGCAGCACCACCAGCACGTTGCGGCCACTCGCCGGGTTACCGCGCAGGAACGCGATTACGTGTTCCTGACGCTCACCCGTAACTTCGAGCGCTAAATACTCTCCTCGGCGAAAGAGAGCGTGTTCCTGGCGCCGCAGGTCGAGCGCGCGGTGCATGGTCCAGAGCTTGGCGCGGCCGTCGGCCAGGTTGCCGAGCAGGTCGGCGACCACGGCAGCGGGCCCTTCGCTGTTCTCCAGCGCGTGCAGTGCAGCCAGGCTATCGGCGCGCAGGCGGTAATCGACCGGGCGGCGGTTGTCGGGGTCGACCAGGCTCAGGTCCCAAAGTTCGCTGCCCTGATAAAAGTCAGGAACGCCCGGCGACGCTATCTTCAGTACCACCTGGGCCAGCGAATTCACCGCTCCAAATAAACGCAGCTGGGTCATCAGGGACTCGAACGAAGCGACGAACGGACTTTCTTTTCCCCGCGCTCCAGGCATCAGGATGGAGCTGATAAAGGCGTGCACCGCGTCAATGTAATCGGGATCCGGGTTGATCCAGCTCAAATTTATCTTGGCTTCGCTCAGTGCCTTTTTTGCGTACTGCTTGATCCGTTCGACGTACTGCTCGCGGTCCTGCACGCTCTCCATTTGCCACGGCCACGCACCGAGAATTGTTTGGTAGAGCAGGTACTCCTCGTTGCCGTCTGGGGCGACGCGGCCATCTTCGAGCGTGCGCTTGAACTTCTGGTTCATGCGCTGCCAACGGCGCACAGAGGCTGACCAAACCTGGGGAAGCTCAGACAAAACGTTCAGGCGGTTGCGCACATCCTCGCTGCGCTTGGTGTCATGGGTAGAAGTGGTCAGCATGGAGTCGGGGGAGTGGTTCAACCGTTCCTGGTTGCTTTGGTGCAGCGTCTCGAGCGAGATGCCAAACGACTTCGCCGATCCACCTACCTCGTTCGAAGAAACGAAGCGAGTGTAGACGTAGAAAGTCGTGTCTTCGACGCCCTTGGCCATCACCGGCCCGGTGAGTTGCTGAAATTTGAGCGCAAAGTAAAGCATTTCCGGGTCTGGCTTCTGTTTGGCCGCGAGGGGTGAGCTGCTCTTGAGCAACAGCGTTTCGCGCAAGAAATCGAAGGCGGACACGTTGATATCCGGGTTGAGCCGTTTCGCGCGCGCGATGGCGCTGCGCAAAAAGGCTACATCGCGCTCACTGTATTCCCCACGATCGTCGATGTAGGTGCGGTACACAGGGAAGCTGGCAATGGTTTCGCGCAAAACTGTTTCCAGAATGTTGTCGGTAAAGTCGCGCGCGCGGCGATTCGAAGCCGCGATGCGGCTGAGCAAATTGGTGAGCACATAGACTTCGCTGGCCAGCGCGGTTTGCATCACCTGCAGTTTGGAGCGATAGATAATTTCGTCCGGGTCGGCGGGGTAGCCGAGTACCTGAGCATAAATCGCGTCAAACTTTTTCTCGTTGGCTTTCTGAATAAAAATGCCATTGGCGAGGTAGACAAAGTCATAGCCGGAGGTGCCGCGGACGGGCCACTCCGGGGGCAGATACTCCCGCGGTTCGAGAATCTTCTCGACCACGGTGTAGAGTGTCCCCTGGCTTTGCGACCAGTCATATCCGCGCACGGGGTCGAGAATGCTGCGCTCAATGCCGTTGGCTGCGGTCTCCTGCTGCGGAGAGGGCCCGGCGCATTGGCTGGCGAGGTATAAGAGCTGCAGGCGGATGAGGTACTGGCGGGGGTTGAACATGCCGTCGCAATGATCGATGCGCAGCCCGGTCACGCTGTGGGAGGCAATCAGCGAACGAATCAGGCAGTGGGTCTCGGCAAAGACTGCGGGATTCTCCATGCGCAGGCCTACCAGGTCGTTCACGTCAAAGAAGCGGCGATAATTAATCTCTTCCGCGGAGGTGCGCCAGGAGGCCAGCCGATACGGCTGCGCATCCAGCAGCAGGTGCAAGCGGTCAAAGCTATGCGGATCGCCCTCTACGCCGTTAATGGCGTGGGTCGCTTGCTCGATCAGTGGCTGCATTTCCGCAGAGCGCAGCTCCTGCCGTAACTGTTGCAACAATTCTGGCAATTGCTCGCGCCGCTGCTCGCGCAAGGCGTCGTTGCTGGTTTCGTGGGGCGGCAGGTCTTCTAACCGGCCCAGCAACTCAACCAGCGACTCCGGTATCGTGATTCCGGCAAAGATCATGCGCACGGTGCGCGGTGCGATCGGCATGGTGTGGTCGTAGTAGTGAACCAGCGGACGCCCGTCCTCGATCGATACCTGGATGTGTTTACTTTCCAGCTCGGCGCCGTATTGATCGCCGAGGATGGGCAACAGCAGCTTGTTGCGCATGGCCGTCTTGAGCGGCTTCCAATCGATGTCGAAATACTCGGAGTACTGCGACGCGTGGCCATTCTCGAGCACGTCTTGCCACCAGATGGAATCGTTGCCCACGCCCATGTGATTGGGCACGATATCGAGCAGCAGGCCCAGACCCTGGCGGCGCAGTTCTGCGGAGAAAGTCTTAAAGCCGTCTGCTCCACCGAGCTCAGGGTTTAAGCGGTCGTGACGGGTCACGTCATAGCCGTGCATGCTGTTGGGGCGGGCCTCAAAGATGGGTGACGAATAAAAGTCGCCAATACCCAGCTGTTTGAGATAGCCGGCGATGCTGAGCGCATCGGCGAAGGTGAAATCCTTGTGCATCTGTACCCGGTAGGTCGATACCGGTACCCGGGCATCCGCGTGCAGGGTGCGCTCCACGCATTCCTTCATGTCGTTCGAAGCTTCCTGACGAGGATTGGTCTTTATCGGGGATTCGCTGGCCACTGGCATTCCCATTGGATGCACTCCGTTGTAGTGCAGTTACGGCAATCGGCCCAGCCATTTTCACGGCGTCGCTTTACGAATTCGCGCCCAGCACGGAAAATGGGTACAGAGTTTCCATTGTAACGAGGAAGAACCCATGCCACTTTCCGGCGAAGCCATACGAATGATGAACTATATCGACGATATTTCGACCACGCTGCGGCGCATTCTCGCCCTGAGCCCTACACTTTCGGCAGATGAGCGCAAGCGGGTTGGCGAATATCTCAAATCCAGCACACCGAGCGCCGACGAGGCGATGACGGCCCTGAACCTGAAATAGCGCTTTTTCTGAACTTTCCCACCGTTCGGACCGTATCAGAGGGTGACAGCATGCAATCCCCGGCTGACATCTTCGGCGAGGTCTTTCGAGCCATCTGGGCCCACAAGCTGCGCGCTTTCCTCACCATGTTTGGCATCGCGTGGGGTGTGGGCTCGATGCTGCTGCTGATCGGGTTTGGCGAGGGCTTTCGCTCGGGGCAGCGCCGCCAGATGGCTTCGTTGGGCAACAACGTCATTATGATGTGGGGCGGCAACATCCCCGCCGTGCCCAGCCAGCACACCGGTATGCGGCCTTACAAGCTGACCCTGGCCGATGAAGCGGCCGTGCGTAGCGGCGCGCCGCGGGTGCGTAACATCACCGCGATGCTCGAAAACACCACTATCAAAGAGGTGAGCGATGTATCGAGCAGCAGTGGGGAAGTGACCGGCGTCGAGCCCAACTACAGCGCCATCCGGTTTTTGCCCGTGGCCGAGGGGCGCTTTCTGCGCGCCGACGATTTAGAGCAAGGCCGCCGCGTCGTGGTACTGGGCAAGAAGACCGCCGCGCTGTTGTTTCCCGGCCGGCCGTCGCTGAGTGAATGGATTCTCCTGAACGGGGTGCGCTTTCAGGTGATCGGGGTTGCGGGCAGCGTTGCGCGTGGCAACAATGACAGTGACAATCAACGGGTCTACATCCCGTTGACTACCATGCTCGAGCTCTTCCCGTTGACGGGTGAAAACATTCCTCGCGATGCAGTGAGCTCGCTGCAGTACCAGCCGTTCGATAGAAATGACAACCTGCCGACGATTGCGGAAGTGCACGCCATTGTTGCCCGGCAGCATGGGTTCGCGGCCAATGCCCCCGACGCCTTCGAAGAGTGGGACTCAATCAACTCGCAGCGCATGGTGGGCAAAATTTTCGACGCCATGGATTTGTTTCTCGGGGGAGTGGGCATCGTGACCCTCGCTCTGGGCGCGCTGGGCGTGGTGAATATCATGCTGGTATCGGTGGCGGAGCGCACCCGGGAGATCGGCCTGCGGAAAGCGCTGGGGGCCACGCAGCGCAACATTATGACGCAGTTTCTGCTGGAAGGCATGTTTCTTACCGGAGTGAGCGGGGCCGTAGGCATCGCGGGTGCAGGCCTGCTGATGTACGCGCTGAACGCCGCGCTGGGCGATAGTTTGCCGGGCTTTGACGCGCCGCGGCTGGTGCCGTGGTCGGCAGCACTTGCTCTCTGCACGCTGGCCTTAAGCGGAGTGGTTGCCGGCGTCTACCCCGCGGGGCAGGCGGCGAAACTCGATCCAGTGGAAGCACTGCGCAGGGAATAGGAGAAACACCATGTTGCGCGACCTGCTGACACAAGCGTATGAAGCGATGCTCCACAATCGACGGCGCACCCTGATCACCATGATCGGGATGGCCTGGGGCATCGCCACCGTGGTGTTGCTGATGGCCTATGGAGCCGGCTTCAGCCGGGCGATCGAAGCCATTTTCTCCCAGTTCGGCACCAACATGATGGGCGTCTTTCCCGGGACTACCAGCGAGCAGGCCGGGGGGAAGAAAGCAGGGGTGAAGGTAAGACTGCAGCTTGCCGACCTCGATCTGATCGAGAACAGCGTTCCCGGTTTGCTGCACGCCGTGCCCGAAGTGTCCAAGGACGTCACGGTGCAGAACGAAACGCACAGTTATACGTGGTCGGTCAGTGGATCGTATCCTGCGGTAGCTGATGTGCAAAAACTGGCGATTGATTATGGCCGTTTCTACACGGAGAAGGATTTGGAGGAGCGTAACCACGTCGCTGTGATTGGTTCTGAGGCCAAGACCAGGCTTTATTCCGGTCTGTATCCGATCGGTCAGCGCATCCGGATCAAAGGCGTCAGCTTCACGGTCATTGGTGTGCTGCAGGCCAAGATGCAGGAAGGCGATGACAACATCAACCGCGTCATCTACGTGCCTTTCAGCACCATGACCGATGTGAAAGATACCAAGTATCTGGACGCGATCTGGTTCAACTACGAAGGTAACTACCAGACGACGGAATCAGCTTTGCGGGGAACGCTCGGGGCTGCGCATGGATTTCCTCCATCGGATCGCAACGCAGTTTTTGTCGCTAACCTGATGCAGCAACTCTCCCAGTTCCGCGTTATCTCGACCGGTCTGCAGGTGTTGATGGCGTTCATTGGCACGCTGACGTTAGGCATTGCGGGCATCGGGCTGATGAACATCATGCTGGTCGCGGTGCAGCAGCGCACGCGCGAGATTGGGATTGAAAAGGCACTGGGCGCGCGTCGCGGGCACATCCTGGTGCAGTTTCTGTCGGAGGCTCTGGTGATTACGGGCGCCGGAGGGGTCTGTGGGATTGCGCTTGCTTACCTGGTGTCGATCGCCGTGGGGCGGATCACGCTGTATAGCGCGATGGCTTCGAATGGGGAAGCTGCCGACATCCGTTTATTGATTTCGCCCGGTACGGTGGTGGTAGCAACCGCGATCCTGGTGGTCGTTGGACTGGTCAGCGGTATGTTGCCCGCTATTCGGGCGGCCAGCCTGAACCCCGTGGAAGCGCTTCGCTACGAGTGAGGGTAGTTATCTGCTGCGGCAAACCGGGCCGAGACGTCAACGATAAGCTTCTCGCCGGTGCCTCACGCCGAGGACGGAAATGGCTTGTTCGACTGGCTGCTCGAAGAAGATGCGGTAGTCGCCGCAGCGGAGGCGGAAGCCACTCTGGGGAGGTTTAAGCTTCTTCACGTCTCCGTTCCGGGTGCTGAGGTAGCGGTCGATGCAGTGAAGGATGTCGACCGCCGTCTGGCGATCGATTGCGCGAAGATCAGCGCGTGCTTCGGGCGACCAGAGAATCGTGAGGCGCGCCGGATTTGTTTCGGCCATTCACTCACCGAACTCTCGCAGGACTTCCTGATGCGAGATGCCTTCACCACGGGCGAGTGAGGCACGGGAACGATCCATCTCCGCGGCTGTCTGTGCAGTGAGGTCTTCTTCTTCAACCGTGCATTGTGCCAATGAATGGGAAAGGGGTTCAACCAAAAATTCAAGAAGGCTGCGCACAGTGCCGAGCTTTTCTGCCGGCAGTGCGTCCAGGAGATCGTGGGCCAGTTGACGTTGCTGCACAAGGTCGGTTCCCATTTGCATCCTCCTGCCACGCAAACTTTCCTGTCAGTACACCAGACTCAATCATCGCACGGTGTCTTGGGTCTGGAAACCATCGATGGCGGTCGTGACTAATCACCATACCTAGTCGGTATCCGGCCGTTTGTAGGGCTGCTGCAGATATTTGCGCGCTTCGTTCACTGCGCCCTGGGTGTTGTCGTTGGTCTGCACGGCCTGGCGGTACTCATTCACAGCACGATCGCGCTGCCCGGTCACGTCGAAGATTTTGCCCAGGGCGATGTGACTCCAAACCTCGGTCCACTTCGGTTCGTCATCGCCGCGCAGCGCGTCGCGATAGGCGTTGGCGGCGGCCTGATAATTACGCTGGTTAAACAAGACCTCCCCGATGCGATAACTGGCCAGTGAGCTATTGGGATTTGCCGTCAGAGCCTTCTGATACTCAGCCAGCGCCGCAGAAGTGTCTCCCTCGGCAACCAGTTGCTGGCCGCGTAGAATCGAGACCCTTACCTGCATGTCCGGCGTGTTCTTCAGCACCCAATTGTCGGGATCGATGGAAATATGGCGAGGGCGGCCAAACGTATCCACCACGTACTGCGAATCCGTGCCCACCACATCCACGCGTTTGATTTCTGTCTTGCCTTCGGTCTCCACCCGCAATTCAACCGGCATATTGAACAAATCCAAATCCTGGCCAATCTCGCCGATGGTGCGGAAACCCTTGTTGTTCCCTAAGCGGTACACGGTGTATTTATCCTGGAACCGGGGAGCCCCTGTGCCATCGAGCCATTGCGCAAAGAAGGCGGTGAGCTGCTGCTGCGACTGCTCCTCGGCAACTTTTTCCACGTCCCGGGTACGGGTTGGCTTGGTGCCATACTGCGTGATGAGCGCCTTCAAAATCTTGTTGAAGTTGTCGTTGCCCACCTCCCAACGGAGCATGTGGAAGACCATCGCGCCCTTCTCCAGGGTCATGGACTGAAACTGTGGCGAAAAGGGATCGAGCCTTCCCGCCGAGGTGAGGGGAATGGTGTCATACGCCAGCGCACCCGCTGAAATGTCGATCACCGCGGCCTGCAACGCCGACTGCCCGGAAACCTGTTCGAGATACATCAGTTCGCCGTAGCGCGCCATGCCATTGGTGATCCATGCGTCATTGAGCGTGGCCGGGCTCACCATGCAACCCCACCATTGGTGGGCCATAGTATTGGCCAGCAGGCGAAAATTGCTACGGTCGGCGATTCTCGCTCCGGCGATGGCCGCGATTTCAGGGGCCCAGTAAGCGGGCAACGTATCATCCGGCAGCTCGACCACATTCAAGATGTGCGAGGGGCCATCCCCAAATGTCTCGCCGAAGAATTCAAATTCCTTGTCAGCGGTTTGCGCGTATGCCGGACCACTTTGTTTGTGGGCGTCGGTCAGATACACGCGCACGTTGGGAAAGCCCGCGACCGCGATCGGCTCGTTGAATTTGCCGGCAATGATGGTGCCCGGGAAGCTGGCCTGGGTCCAATTGAAATTGTATTGCTGGCCGCCAGAGGTCGCGTGGGGGCTGCCCGTACTCCCACTGCCAATCACCCGATACCCGGAGGGGATGTCGATGTGGACCTCCGCGGTAAAGCGGTCGGTCATGTAGCCGACCATGGGGAACCAGCGGCCGGCATAGAGCAGATAGCTGATGGGGTCGCCAATGGAGGCGACCTTGAGTCCCTCCACCGGACTCTCTTCGCTGCCGCTCAGAGTTCCCCCGTACTTGAAGGTAAAGGTTGCGCTTGATCCCTTACTCATGGGGCTGGGCAGCGCGACACTGATGGTTGCATTCGGACCCCGCTCCCCGCTGAGCGGGTGGCCCTGGGCGTCGGCCACGTTCTCGACTTTAAGCGCGTTGTGCAGTTCAAAGACTGCGGCGCTGATGGTGTCGGTTGCGGTAAAGGTCACCTTCGCCGTCGCCTTCAGGCTGTGGTCAGCGGGATCGAGCTGGGCATCGATCACATAGCCGGTAATGTCGATATTGGGCCGCTCGGCGGCGCGAAGATACGGGGCCGCGATCCCTATAAAGGCGATGAGCAGCGTCAGGCGCGAACTTCTGATCAGCATCGTGTTCATTCAGCGGGCCATGATGAGACGAAAGCAGATTGTAACCGCGGCTGCGGAGCCGGCGGGATCAATTGCAGGGCAATGCGGGCGGCGCGGCCAATAGCAGTCTGGTTTTTCCCGTCGCCGGTCACTTTAAGTGCTGCCTCCACTGCGCGCAACTCTGATTGCATTGTTGCACGAGCCCCGTCGTCGTCGAGCAACGGGCGCAGTTGCTCGACTACGTTGGATGCGGTGAAATCACGCTGGATGAGCTCGGGGACAATACGCCGCCCGGCGATCAGGTTGACCATAGCAACATGGGGTACACGGATCACCCGCTGGGCCACCGCGTAGGTGATGCGTGAAACCCGGTAAACCACCACAAAAGGATTGCCGATCAGCGCCGCCTCGACCGTGGCCGTGCCACTGGCGACCACGCTGGCGCGGGCGTGCTGCAGAACCGCGCGCGCATCGCGCACCACGCGCACCGTTTGCCCGGCCAGGGCTTCGACCTGCGACTGCTGCAAGGTGGGCGCTACGGGCAACAGGTATTCGTATCCTGGGCCCAGCAGCCGAGCGGCTTCGATCATGGGTGGCAAGTTGGCGTGCAGCTCCCGGGTGCGGCTTCCCGGTAACAAACCGACCCAGAATTTTGACGCGTCCAGGCCATTTTCGCGAGCAAACGCCTCGCGGGTGCTTGTAGGCGGGTCAAGATCGGCCAGCGGATGGCCCACAAAGTCAGCAGACACGCCGTGCTCCCGGTAAAACTGCTCTTCAAAGGGAAAAATCACCAGCATCCGGGTTACGTTGCGGCGCACCCCGCGGATTCGCCATTTTTTCCACGCCCACAGTTGCGGGCTTACGAAAAACAAGACCGGGATGCGCAGCCGGTGCAGCTCCCGGGCCAGGCTCAGGTTGACGTCGGGGAAGTCGATCAGGATGGCGAGGTCGGGCCGTTCTGCGCGCAGGCTGGCCTTGAGCTTGCGGTACTCGCGGTAGATATGGGGCATGTGCAGGATCACTTCCGTGATCCCCATGACGGCGACATCTTCGGCGCGCACCACGCGGCGCAATCCCAGGCTGGCCATGCGCGTACCGCCGAGGCCAAAGAAATGAGCATCCGGAGCCAGCCGGGCAATCTCTGCCATCAACAGCGCGCCATAGTGCTCGCCGCTCGCCTCTCCGGCCGAGAGAAAGATCTTCGGGCTCGCCATCCTAGTCGGTGCCTACGGCCATGCTCGCGTCCAACATGCCGTCGGCCAGGCGTGCAGGCGGAAGCTCCTGATCTTTGTACTGCAGCTGGTAGAGCTTCCAATAAAGGCCGCGAACCCCGAGCAATTCCTGGTGGGTGCCGAACTCGCGCAGCTGGCCCTTATGCATGACCAGGATTCTGTCGGCTTGCTGCACCGTCGACAGGCGATGCGCGATGATCACGGAAGTCCGCCCCTGCACCATGCGCTCCAGAGCGGAGCGGACCCGCATCTCGGTATCCGTATCCACGCTGGAGGTGGCCTCATCGAGCACCAGGATGCGGGGATTGTGGGCCAACGCCCGGGCGAAATTGATGAGCTGCTTCTGGCCGGTCGAGAGGCTGTTGCCGCGCTCGCGCAGGGGTTCATCGAACTGCAGTGGGAGGGCGCGGATGAAATCTCCGACGTTTACCTCGTCCGCAGCGGATTTCATGCGGTCGTCTGTGATCCAGTCCGAGCCCAGGCGGATGTTCTCGGCGATCGTTCCGGTGAACAGGAACGGATCCTGCAGCACCACGCCAAATTGCTGCCTCAACTTCGTAACGTCCTGCTCACGTACATCCACGCCGTTGATCAATACCCGGCCGCGTTGGATCTCGTAAAAGCGCATCATCAAGCTGATGATGGTGGTTTTGCCGGCGCCGGTATGGCCCACGATGGCCGCCGTGTGGTCCGGTTCCACCACGAACGAAACATCTTTCAGAATCCACTCCACGCCGGGAGAGGCGGCAGCAATTTCTTCCGCATCTTTGGCTTCTTGAATGCGCGCCAGTTGCTCCGCGTCTAACTTTTGGTAGGTGAACCACACGTGGTCAAACTCAATTCTGCCGGAGCGATCCGAGGCCTGAGGAGCCTCCGGGGTCTGCAGCTCGGGCGTGGTATCCAGCAGCTTGAACACGCGTTCGCTGGCCGCCATCGCCGCCTGCAGAATGTTGTATTTCTCGCTCAAGTCCTGAATGGGGCGGAAGAATCGCTGCGAGTACTGGATAAACGCCACCAGCACGCCGATGGACACGGCGTTGCGCATCACCCCGTTGCCGCCCAGCCAGATCACCAGGGCAATGGCCACCGAACTCAGTAACTCAACCGCCGGATAGTAGAGCGCGTAGGCAAGGATGGCGTCCTTAAAGGCCACCATGTGTTGCAGGTTAATCGCTTTGAACTCCTCATAGGAGCGCTCTTCGCGATTGAACAACTGCACCACGCTCATGCCGCTGACATGCTCCTGGGTGGAGGCATTGATGCGCGCGATGGCGGAGCGGATCCGGCGGTACGAATCGCGCACGCTCTTGCGAAAGACGCGGGTCACGATCAGGATCAGGGGCAGCACGGCGAAGGCAATCAGCGCCAGCCACCAGTTCATGCGCAGCATGAAAACCACGATCAGCAGCAATACGAATACGTTTTCGAAGATGTCAAACACGCCCGAGGTAAACATCTCGTTGAGCGCGTCGACATCGCTGGTGAGCCGCGTGACCAGCCGCCCCACCGGGTTGCGGTCAAAAAAGCTGACATGCATGGTCTGAATGTGGCGGAAGATCTGGCTACGCATGTCGAACATGACCTTCTGGCCGGTCCACTGCATCAGGTAGGTCCGCACAAAGTCGAGCAGGTAACTGAACACCAGCGTGCCCAGGTAAATACAGGCGACCTGGGTTACCCCAACCCTCGGGTTCGGGCTGAGCCAGCGGGCGAGGATCGAGGGGTTGGCCGGCGGATGCGCCGTCATGTAGCGGTCGACCGCCACCTTGGTCAGGTAGGGCCCGAGCACATCCGAACCAGCCTTGAGCAGGATGGCCACCAACGAGATAATTGCCTGCAGCTTATACGGCCGAAGGTAGGTCAGCAACCGGCCCATCAGCCGGCTGTCATAAGCCTTGCCGACAACGTCGTCGTCCGCCTGTTTCTTTTCCTTGTCGGTGGTTTGCTCGGCCATTGGCTTTCCACCCATTTTACGTGGATGTCAGAATAGAGAGCAGGATCGGCGGGCGCGGCGGATGAATTCTCTCGGTATTTACATTTCGGTTCCTTTTTGCCGCGCCAAGTGCACCTACTGCAACTTTGCCTCCGGCGTTTCTTCGGTGAGCGCACACCAGCAGTATGTGGACCGCCTTTGCCAGGAAATCCGTGCCGCGCGGCTTCGCCTGGGCAGCGCGAACGTTCCTCAGGAAGTGGACTCTCTTTACCTGGGCGGGGGCACCCCCAGCGTGCTTTCTCCCACGTTGTTGCAGCAGTTGGCCGACACCCTGCGCCAGGAGTTCACGATCGCACCCGCGGCGGAAATCACGCTGGAATGCGCTCCTGGCCAGTTGGACGACCCCTCCCTGGCCGCCATGCTCTCCTTCGGCGTGAACCGGATCAGCTTCGGCGTGCAGTCCCTGGTCGATCGGGAGGCCGCGGCCACCGGACGATTCCACACCCGGGCCATCGTTCTCGATGACCTGGAACGCGTTCGGGCCGCAGGGATACGCCACCTCAGCATCGATTTGATCGCCGGCATGCCCCACCAGACTGCGGCCAGCTGGCAGGAATCGCTCGACGTGCTGGTAGCCACCGGCGTCGAACACGCCAGCGTTTACATGCTGGAGATCGACGAGGATTCACGCCTGGGGCGTGAGCTGCTCGCCGGGGGTACGCGCTACCACGCAGGCGACGTTCCCAGTGAGGAGTTGACTGCCGACCTCTACGAGACCGCCCTGACGACGCTCGGGCTGCCGCAGTATGAGATCTCTAACTTCGCCCTTCCCAAAAGTCAGTCAACGCACAATTTGAAGTATTGGCGGCGGCAGCCGTACCTGGGGTTCGGCCTGGATGCGCACTCGATGCTGCGCACGCGCGCTGGCTCTGCCTTACGGTTCGCCAATACTGCCCTGCTGCCGCAGTACCTGCGCGGCGCCGACCAGGAGGCAGCGCGCCAACTCAGCAAACAAGAAGAGCTGGAGGAAGCCTGGTTCCTCGGCCTGCGTTTAAATGAAGGAGTCGCCTGGCACTCGCTGACCGCGGAGTTTGGCCGCGAGCCGGTGGAGGCATTCGAGCCCGTGGTCGATGAGCTAGCGGACCTGGGACTCCTGACCCATGAAGAGGGAACCGTGCGTCTCACATCCCGCGGAATTCTCTTTTCCAACGAAGTCTTCGCCCACTTCCTGGGCACGAAAGAAGAACTCCAGACGCAATGACCAACGAGACCGAAACGATTGACCTGCGCAGCGACACCATCACTCGTCCCACGCCGGCCATGCGGGCCGCCATGGCCGCCGCCGAGGTGGGCGACGACGTCTACGGGGAAGACCCTACCGTCAACCGGCTGGAAGCGCGTGCCGCCGAGATTTTCGGGCGCGAGGCCGCCTTGTTCGTACCTACCGGCACGATGGGCAACCAGATTGCGGTTCGCATGCACACCCAGCACGGCCAGGAGGTCATCTGCGAGTCGCGCGGCCACCTGGTTGACTGGGAAATGGCGATGGTCTCGGCCTTTTCCGGCTGTCAGCTGCGCACCGTCTATGCTGATCGCGGAATCCTGACCTGGCCGCTGATTGAGAAAGTAATCTCGACCGGCCACCACTTTCGCTCTAAGACCGGTCTCATTTCGCTTGAGAACACCCACAACCTGGCCGGCGGCACGGTAATGCCCCTGGAGGTCGCGGAAGAGATCTGGGCCGGCGCCGCGGACGCGGGCCTGCCGCTGCATCTTGATGGAGCCCGCATCTTCAACGCTGCCACTGCGTTGGATACGCCGGTCGACCGGCTGACGAGCGGCTTTGCTTCGGTGATGTTCTGCCTTTCGAAAGGCTTATGCGCGCCGGTAGGGTCGATGCTGGTGAGCAGCCGGAAGAATATAGAGAAGGCGCGTAATTTTCGCAAAGCGCTGGGTGGGGGCATGCGCCAGGCGGGCATTCTGGCCGCAGCCGGGTTGATCGCTCTGAACGAGATGACCAGCCGGCTGCAGGAAGATCATGACAACGCCAGGCTGCTGGAGCAGGCCGTGAGCCGGCTCAATCCGGAGCGGGTCGAGACCAACATCGTGCTCTTCACGCTCAAAAAGGACGGGGAAGCCGATGCCTTCGCCAAGGCGCTTGCCCGGCGTGGTGTTTTGGCCTCAAGAGTCGGTCCCAACTCGGTACGCCTGGTCACGCATCATGATGTAAAGCGCGACGCCTGCCTGCGAGCCAGCACGATTCTGGCCGAGGAAATAGACAAAAACTGGTGAATTTGGGATTTATAATTCTAAGATGCCGAAATATTCGATCGTCGTGCCTTTCCACAACGAGGAAGAGAACGTTACCGCTTTATACGATCGCCTGAAGGCGGTCATGGAGCAGATTGGCGACAGTTTTGAACTCGTGCTCGTGGACGACGGATCGAGCGATCGCACCTACAAGCTGCTGGAGGAGATTGCCGCTGTAGATAGCCGCGTGCTGGTAGTTAAGCTGCGACGCAATTTTGGCCAGACGTCCGCGCTGGCCGCTGGATTCGACCACTCCCAGGGGGACTATATTCTGGCGATGGATGGCGATCTGCAGCACGACCCGGCGGAGATTCCGGAGTTTGTGGCCAAGCTGGAAGAGGGTTACGACGTGGTCAGCGGTTGGCGCAAGGAGCGCATCGATAATTTCGTGATGCGCCGGATTCCTTCGCGCTGTGCGAACTGGCTCATGGCCAAGCTTTCCGGGGTAGACATTCACGACTTCGGCACTACGTTCAAGGCCTACCGTCGCGAGGTGATCCACAACATCCCTTTGTACGGCGAGATGCACCGTTTCATTCCGGCGCTTGCCTCCTGGTACGGGGCCAGCATCTGTGAGATTCCTATCCGTAATGTGAACCGCGAGCGCGGGAAATCGCATTACGGCATTTCCCGCACCATCCGCGTCTTCTTTGACCTGCTGACGATTCGTTTCCTGCTGAAGTACATGACGCGGCCGCTGCATTTTTTCGGCACGTTTGGCGCGCTGGGCATTTTCGTAGGGTCCGCGATCTCGCTGATGCTGGCCGGCCTAAAAGTCTTTACCCATCAGGCCGTCATGGAAACGCATGGACCACTCTTTGTGGTGGCCGGGGTTTTGATTCTGGCAGGTATTCAAATGCTGGCCATCGGCCTGCTCGGCGAACTGCAGGTTCGCCATTACCACACCGCTTCACACCGCGCGCCCTATGCCATCGATCGCCTGGTTCGGCTGCGTGCCCCGGAAGAGCCGAGCATGCTGCAAGAAGGCTAGAAGCTCAGCGGAAGAAGCCCAGGAAGTTGAGTTCCGTAGGGACGGCTAAAGTTAGCCCATGTATGAAGACCTGGGCAGGCCTGCCAGAACAAGAGCAGTCCGGTAGGGACGGCTGAATGAGGAAGGACGATTGTCCTATGTTCCCTCAGCTGACTCCAAAATCCCAACCATCCCAGGATTTCATCCTGGGTAATTCTCAGTCGTCCCTACGGGACTGCATCCTTTGGATGATAGTTACCCAGGATTGCGTCCTGGGCTACTTTCAGCCGTCCCTACGGGACTCAGGCTCATCATTGGGCAGGTCATACTATCTCCCTCTCGAGGGGTCCGGGGAGGAAGAGACATTCAAATCCACAAACGTGCCGGCAGCATAGCAGTTGCCGTCGGCAGCATAGGTCTTTGCGGCGCCCTGAGCGAATTTGGTGCGCGGGGATTGCGCGTATTGCCACACCAGCGCGTGCTTTATTCCACTTGCAGCCGGTGACGGGGTTGTCCTGGGAAGCACGCAACCGGGCGCGGGCGGGCTCACGTCATTCACCACCCAGAGGGTTACATCGGGGTCGCGCGCGGCGATGAGCCCAGCGGTTGTCACCTTGGCAGAGCCCTCCGCCACCGGAATCCCGGAGCAATAAACACCCGGCCGATACCCGGAGGCCCGTAGTGCATCCACCCAGGCGAACAAGTAAGCATTCTGCTCGGGCAGCAAGCGGCCGCCCTCTTCCTGATCGAGAAACACGATCGCCCCGGCAGCAAACCCCTCCCGCCGGGCAGCAGCTGCGGCAGCGGCGCCATCGGCACGGCCAAGCGCTGCGGCATCTTTGCCGACCAGCTCGTTATCCAGCCGGCCATTGAACAGGATCACAAATCCGAATCCGGCCGCCCGGACGGATGCGCGCTTCCCCAACCAGCTGTTCTCCCGATCTCCAGGCGGAGGATTCAGCCAATACCCGGCAAAGGAGAAACTCCGGCGCAGTCCGGGCAGCATCCCGTCGCCCGGGTACTCATTCTTATCAAATCCATAGTAGGAATGGCTTTGCGCAAATGCCAGAGGCGTGAGGCAGAACCCAAGCAGCAGTGCTAGTCCGCGCCGCCGCCGGTGCTGCTTGTGGTCGCTGAAGGTGTGGGAGCCGGTGTCGATGGAGAGCTCGCTAACTGCCGTGAGGCGGCATGCAGATACTTCGAAGGATTGACCGGCGTGTCGTGAATACGAACCTCATAGTGCAAGTGAGGTCCCGTGCTGTGCCCCGACGATCCTACATAGCCGAGAATATCTCCGCGGCGGATATCCTGTCCCGCAACCACGGCAAATCCTGAAAGATGCGCGTAGAGGGTCTCGATGCCATGGCCATGGTCGATGATGACCTCGCGGCCGTACCCGGTGCCCATGCCAGCTTTCACCACCGTGCCATCCGCCGGCGCCCGTACGGCATCACCCACAACTGTCGCGATATCAATCCCGGCATGGAAGGCGCCCTCGTTGTTAAACGGATCCAGACGAGCGCCGAAGGAACTGGTCACGACACCCTGTACCGGCCAAAGGGAGGGGGCATAGGATGCGTTCGCGTAGCCCGCACTTACCAGACCGCCAAGAGCAGCCGGGAAGCGATTCGACAGGTCCAGCCCGTGGGTAATCTCTCCGGACATCGCCGAAGAGCGCAGGGTAAGTAGCTGGTCAAGGGATTGGTTGTATTGCTGATCGCTGATGCCCTCTGCGGCGGGACTGGCTGCGACCGAAGTCTGCGGCATGGCCGTCTTGCTGAGCCGGTTCTGGCGCAAGCCGTAGAGAGCGCTTACTTCGCTGGCCAAAGACCCGAGAGAGGCCGCCTGGACGTCTTTCTCGTGGGCAACCTGCTCCATCTGCAGATAATCATGGCGGATGGTCTCGCGTTCGGTGCGAACCTGGTTATAGTGCGCGGTTTTCAGCAACATGCGGCTGTAAGAACCGGCTAAACCCGTGATAGTAAAGAGTCCCAGCACCGCAGCGGCGGCAAACACATAGGCGTAGTGCAAGGGAATCGGAATTTTGCGCAATTCGCCATCGTCCTGGCGGGCTACAAATATGATGTAGTAGCGTTTGCGCAAAAGCTCACTCGCAAAAGGGGATTTGATCATACTGCTTGGATGCGCAGTAATGATTGTGTATCAAGGCCGAATACTGACCCTAACAGAGTGAATCTATTGGGTCAAACCCGAAAAGTGGGATACGGAATCACCCGCTGGGCACCTTCCCAAGGGAAAACTCGCTATGCTGGCGGAATGGCGAACGCACCGGGCGAGCGCGAACTGATCGCATCCATTCGCAAGAGAGCCGATAGTCTCCTACCAGCTTCGCGCATTCTCAGCCGAGGAATGGGCGACGATTGCGCCATTCTTCGGCCCAGGCGCGGCGAAGAGATAGTGGTGACCACGGACCTCTCGCTCGAAGACGTTCATTTCCGCCGCGACTGGCATCCGCCCCAAAGTGTAGGTCATCGCTGTCTGGCCCGGGGCCTGAGTGATCTCGCAGCAATGGGAGCGCGCCCGGAAGCCATTTTTCTTTCGCTCGCCCTGCCGGCCGCACTCACCGGTCTGTGGATGGAAGGCTTTCTCGACGGCCTGATGGCGTTGGCGGAGCGTCACCGGGTCCCACTGGCTGGTGGCGATATGGCTCGTGCGCAACAGGTGGTCGCCGATATCGTTCTGCTGGGAAGCGTGCCCAGGGGCAAAGCACTTTTACGCTCGGGTGCGCAGGCTGGGGACGTGATCTACGTTACCGGAGCTTTGGGGGGCTCGGCGGCTGAGCTGGCAATGCTGCAGCGCCGCCCCGCCGCGTACCGCAGGATTGCCGAAGCCGGCCCCTGGCACCCGCATTTATATCCTGAGCCCAGGGTGACCGCCGGCCGCAAGCTGCTTCGCCTGGCAACTGCAGCCATCGACCTGAGCGACGGTCTCTCCACCGACCTGGGCCACCTTTGCGACGAGAGCAATCTGGCGGCAGAGATCGAGGCCGAAGCTCTGCCCATCGATGCCAGCGCCAGCTTGCAACAGGCGCTCCACGGCGGAGAAGACTACGAGCTGCTGTTCACGGCCCCGCGCAAAACTGCGATGCCCAGCCAATTGGGCGGGGTTCTCATCCACGCCATTGGGACGATGAAGAGGCGGGGAAAAGGGCCGCAGGTCACGCTGCTTGAAAAGCGCAAGCGCACGCCGCTGGAAGCAGCCGGGTGGGAGCACTTCCGATCTTGATAGCATCAGAGCAGACCATGTCGAATCTCAACCCAAGGGTGCGCTTCGCCCCCTCGCCCACCGGGATGTTGCACGTCGGCAATGCCCGGACCGCGCTCTACAACTGGCTCTTTGCTCGCCACACTGGCGGTGAATTTATCCTGCGCGTCGAAGACACCGATGTGGAGCGCAGCGAGGCCCGTTTCGAAACGCAGCTCATCGAAGACCTGCGCTGGCTGGGGCTGGACTGGACCGAAGGCCCGCAAATCGGTGGCCCCTATGCGCCCTACCGGCAGAGCGAGCGACTGGAAATTTATCAGCAACACACCGAGCAATTGCTGCAGCACGCGAAAGCCTACCGCTGTTTCTGCACTGCGGAGGAGTTGGAGGAGGAGCGCCAGCAAGCCATCAGGGAACATCGCACCCAAACGTACTCCGGCAAATGCAGAACCCTGTCGCCCAGCGAGGTAGCGACCCGAGTCGCAGGGGGTGAGACGTACGCGGTGCGGCTGGTGGTCCCGGACGCGCCGCTGCGCTTCCACGACATTGTGCGCGGTGACGTCGAGTTTGCCAGCGATCAGGTCAGCGACTTCATCCTGGTGCGCTCGTCCGGCATACCGGTTTACAACTACGTGGTCACCATCGACGATGCGCTCATGAAGATCACGCACGTGATCCGGGGTGACGACCACATCTCGAACACACCACGGCAAGTTGCTATTTATCAGGCCTTCGGCTGGGCTCTGCCGCAATTCGCACACCTCTCGACCATCCTGGGCAGCGATCGGGAGCGGCTCTCGAAGCGGCATGGGGCAACCTCTGTCGCTAGTTTCCGCGAGATGGGCATTCTGCCCCAGGCGCTGGCCAATTACCTCGCTCTGTTGGGCTGGGGCGCGGAAGGCGGAACGCGCGAGATCTTCACCCGGGATGAGCTGGTTAAGGAATTCAAGCTGGAGCGGGTTACCCCCTCCCCTGCCGTCTTCGATTGGGACAAGCTGCACTGGCTGAACCGGCACGCCATCAAGGAAACACCGTTGGCGGAACTCAGGAAGCTCTCGTGGTCCTATTTTGAAAGCCGGCAATGGCTGCCAGCTCACGGCGATCCCGCGATCGAAGATTGGTTCGAGCGGGTGCTCGACCTGTTCGTGCCCGCAGTGGACCAGCTACAACAGCTGCCTGATCAATCAGCAGCCGTGTGGGCTCCGGCTTTGCCCACGCAGGAAGATGCGGCCATGCTCGCCTCAGACACCGCTCAGCGAGTGGCCGAGGTTTTTGCCGCGAAGGTCAACGCCGAGGCGGGACCTTTGACGGCGCCACGTTTCAAGGAATTAATGAACGAGGTAAAGACCGACACGGGGGTTAAGGGCAAAGACCTGTTTCACCCGGTTCGCATCCTGCTGACCGGCGCTCATTCGGGCCCGGAGTTCGACAAACTAATTCCCTTGGTCGAGGAGGGCAGCCAGTTAGCGTTGCCGACCCATGTGCTGAGCGTAAAAGAGCGAGTCGAAGCGTTCGATTCCCAACGCAATTGACGCAACGATCAGTAGTCCAACAAGTGGGTGTCCCAGGTCTCGCTTTTGAGACCTGGGGGCGCGTGAGGGAGAAATCCCAGGTCTCGAAAGCGAGACCTCGGCCACCTACTTGTTGCCGGAGTTGTTGCTGGATCAGTGTTCGTTTCTCAGAAAGCTGCCACGCTCATGCCGGATGAAGCTGCTTACAGGAAATCCGAAAACGATGGGGCGAAACAGCATCCGTTGCATTTTGCCCACGACTGGCAAGCGGAAGTACTCGCTACCCGGCCATTGATCCTGCCCAGCCGTAACTTCGTGTACCCAGCACAGGTGGAAGAGGTCGAGCGCGGCGCCCTTGAGGTTCTGGTGCACCCGGCCGATGGAGTCACCCCATTTCTGGCCACGTGCGCGCTGGGCTTCGCTGGTCCCGGAGTGCCAACCGGCGTTTGGACCTGTCCGAACCCTGCGTGGATCTGTGTCGCCGCGGGAGGCTACGTCTACCTGATCGATACCCGCAACCCCAAGCAATGGGAGCAGGTCGAGTACCGGCCAGTCACCGAAATTCGAGCGCTGCCGGAACAGCAGCTACTCCTCTTCGCCGGCTTTCACTCGCTGCTCGCCTGGGGTGGGGAAGGGAAGGCCTGGCAAACCGGGCGCCTGAGCTGGGACGGCGTGCGCATCACCGGCGTTCGCGGCCATACGCTCTTCGGTCTGGGCTGGGACATGCAAAGCGATCAGGAACTGGAATTCGAGGTTGACCTGCGGAGCGGCGAGCACCGCGGTGGAGCCTTTATGCGCGCCGATAGAAACTCAGACCAGCATCGCCCTGGGTGAGCGCCCGATAGCGCTCGAGCGGACCATATGCTTCCGTGAGCTGCATCTTGCTGCTGTGTTCCACGACCACGATGCCATCCGGGGTGAGCACCGACTCCGCCCGCTCGCCAAGGTTGGCCAGGGTCCGGGCGTAATCGTCCTGCGCGGCGTAAGGCGGGTCCATGAAGACAATGGAGCAGGGATCATGCAGACGACGCAGCACCGCCGCGACGGGACCAGTCTCAATCCTGAACCCGGCGTTAATTTGCAGTGCGGCCAGATTTTCGCGGATGGCGGCCACCGCCGGCGGAGCCTGGTCGGCAAAGTACACCATCCGCGCGCCACGGCTGATGGCCTCAATGCCCACGGCTCCCGAGCCCGCGTAGAGATCGGCAAACACTGCATCCTGAACGCGTGCACCCAGCACATTGAAGAGAGTTTCGCGCAGGCGATCGCTGGTAGGCCGCGTGGCGAGACCGCGGGGAGCGCCCAGGCGACGCGAACGGTAAATGCCGGCAATCACCCGCATGGGGTTTGATGGTAAATGAATCCTTTGCCGAGGAATGAAACCACAACCTCGCCTGCAGAGGGAAAGCTCTACAATGCAAGCAGCAGCGAAGCAGAGATAAGCAAGGACGGATGCAATGCGCGGATGGTCGTTTCCCTTAGGGCGGTGGATGGGTGTGGAACTGCGCATTCACACCTTTTTTATCCTGCTGCTCGGCATCTGCATGGCTTACACCGAGAGCATCCACCTCTCGATGTTTCGCGGCACCGGCCTATGGCTGGTGGTCTTAGGGGCGGTGGCGGTGCGCGAGGTGGCGCGTATGCTCGTGGCTGCCTATCACGGGTTGCAGCTGAGAAATATTCTGCTTCTCCCGATCGGCGGCCTGGTGGCCTATGCCAATACGGAAAGCGCAGAGATGGCCGGCACGCCCAAAGTGCAATGGCGCATGGCCCTGGCTGGTCCTTTGGCGAATTTGAGCTTTGCCCTGGTGGTGGGTATGTTGATACTCGGCATGTCGCCCACGCTGAACCTGCTGGAGCGCCCCTGGATCACGCCTGCCCACCTGATTCGCAGCATTGTTTGGTTCAACGTATTTCTCGGCGTGCTGAATCTGCTGCCGGCCTATCCGCTGGACGGCGGCCGCGTCGTGCGGGGGAGCGTCGCCCGCGCCCAGGGCCGTGCCCAGGGTTCGCGGGTAGCGACTGGTCTGGGACAGGTGTTGGCCATGTCCGCGATCATTGCCGGCCTGGTGCTGATGAATGCGTGGCTACTGATGGCGGGCTTCTTCATCCTGATTGGCGCGCAACTGGAAGATCAGGGCGTCCTCTTCCAAAGCGTGGTCGATACCGTCAATATGCAGGACATCATGTTGACCGAGTTCTCCATGCTGGCGCCCTCGGACACGCTCGAAGATGCGCTGCACAAGTCGATCCATAGCCTGCAGGATGATTTTCCGGTGGTGCGCGGCGACAGCCTGGTGGGCATCATCTCGCGGCAGAGCATCCTCTCTGCGTTGCGCAGCGAAGGCAATGGCTACGTACAAGCAGTGATGTCGCGCAGCTTTCACGTTGCTCAGCCGGAAGACTCCCTGGGGACCACCATCAGCCGCTTTGCCGGCCGTGGACTCTCGCTGGTGCCGGTGACCGAAGGCGAACGCATCGTCGGCATCGTGACCCTGCAAAACCTGATGCACTCCATGAGCCTGCTGGCAGAGAGTCGAAAACTGCGTCGCCAGAGCCAGGAATAGTCGTTGCCCCTCTACCTGGTAGCAACCCCCATCGGCAATCTTGAGGACATCACCCTGCGCGCGCTGCGGGTGCTGAAGGAAGTGGATCGCATTGCCTGCGAGGATACCCGGCAGACGCAAAAGCTGTTGAATCACTTCGGTATCACGACCCCGACGATCAGCTACCACGAGCATAACGAGCAGTCTCGCACCACCGAGCTGCTGGCCATGTTGCAGGCTGGGGGCCAGGTAGCCCTGGTCACCGATGCCGGCATGCCGACGTTCTCGGATCCGGGCCGTGAACTGGTGCAGGCAGCCATCGCCGCGGATGTGCCCGTTATCCCCATTCCCGGAGCCAACGCTGCGCTGACCGCGCTGGTCGCCTCCGGGCTGAACACGGAGCGCTTCCTTTATGTGGGCTTCCTGGCGCAAAAGCCGGGTTCCCGGCGCACCGAGCTGGAAGCGTTGGCGCAGCAGGCTTCGACCATGACGTTGATCGTTTACGAAGCGCCCCATCGCATTCTGGAGACGCTGGCCGAT
This sequence comes from uncultured Acidobacteriaceae bacterium, assembly GCA_963834445.1. Taxonomy (GTDB): domain Bacteria; phylum Acidobacteriota; class Terriglobia; order Terriglobales; family Acidobacteriaceae; genus PALSA-350. Next base: position 364,120 of record CAWIBU010000003.1, on the reverse strand, counting down.
GTGGCAGCGGTGTGGGGTGAGTCGGTAGGGGTGGTGGTGGGCCGCGAGCTCACCAAATTGCATGAAGAATTTTTGCGAGGCACCGCCGCGGGGGTTCGCGCGGAATTAGCGTCACGCGAGCGAGTTCGCGGAGAGATCGTCCTGCTGATCGAAGCCAGACCTCCCGCCCCCGCGGCTAATCTGGCCGGAACCATTCTGCAACAGGTGGACCAACTGTTGTCGGAAGGTATGGACGAGAAAGAAGCGCTGAAGCGCATCGCCCGCGAGCGAGGCACCTCAAAAAGCGAAGTCTACCGCGAGCTGCAAAGACACCGAGCTAAGAAATAAACTCTGTCCTCAGCCGCGGCCTTGACGACCCATTTGCTTGAGGTGAAGGAGGAAACCGCAGATCTCTCCACTGCGCTGCGGTCGAGATGACAAGGTCGTTGCGGTATTAGAGCTGATTTTCCATGGAAAAGGGGCCGATAAATAACCTCAACTTTGTCATCTCGACCGCAGCGTAGCGGAGAGATCTGCGGTTTCCTCTTCCCGTTCTCGCACACCCTCGTAAGCCCCAACCGCTGCTCTTAGCTGGTCTTGGGAGGCAACTGCCAGGCGGGAACGGGGCGCTCACTCAGCGGCAAATCTCTGCCTTTGACCCGGTCGTAAAGATAGCTGTCGCTGGTTGTCCCCAGCGACTCGTTATACAGGCTGGGCTCGCCGATCACTTCGCGCAACTCCTCAGCAAAGCGGTGCACGGCCTTGAGCGAGTCGGCCGTGGCCGGGACCTCCAGTTTGGAGGATTTCCAGAACTTCTGGTATCCGCGATCCAGCAGCGTGGCGACTTCGCCGCCCAGCACGAACCCGGGGCGCTCTCGCCAGCGCACGGCAATTTGCTGCGACTTCTTGTCCTGGGAATCCCTATCGTGTGCCAGAATCGCCCCGGCGCCATATTTGCGGGCGAATATCTGATTTGCGACCCCGGGCACCCCCTGGACATCAAAACCTAATGTGCGCAGAGTGTTCGTGATTTCGTCAAAGCTGCGGAAGTGTACTTTTGTGCGCATAGTTTACGACTGACAGTGGATTGCCCCGTTTTTCCAGGGGACGCTACACTAAGGATAACTGTCGCACACCGCGCTCAATGCTGCAACGAGCGTAAATCAGGGACTTTAACCGGGAGCAGGGCACCGAAGTGCAAACCGAAGTGAGGTCGACGCCGCAGGTTCTGGGCAGTAGCATCCTGGAACGGATTGGCAACACGCCGCTCCTGCGGCTCGAGCGTCTCACGGCGCATCTGCCAGGAGTAGCGTTATTGGGCAAGGCGGAATGGGCCAACCCGGGCGGCTCGGTTAAAGATCGCGCGGCCTCCTGGATAGTGGCGGCAGCCGAGGGGAAGGGATTACTCGAAGGCAGGCATTTGCTGGACGCAACCAGCGGTAACACCGGCATCGCCTACGCCATGCTGGGTGCGGCCAAGGGGTTCCCGGTAACGCTGTGCATGCCGTCGAATGTCTCTCCCGAGAGGAAGAGAATTCTGGCCGCCTATGGGGCGAACATCGTCTGGACGGATCCGGCCGATGGCTCCGACGGTGCGATCATGAAAGCGCGCGAGTTGGCGCAAGACAAGGCTCGGTACTACTACGCTGACCAGTACGGCAATGAAGCCAACTGGAAAGCGCATTATCATAGTACGGCGAACGAGATTTGGCGGCAGACGGAGGGAAGGATCACACACTTCCTGTGCGGGTTGGGCACCAGCGGCACCTTCATGGGTACCACTCGCCGGTTGAAAGAGCTGAATCCCGGCATCGAATGTATAGCCATGCAGCCCGATTCTCCGTTCCATGGACTGGAAGGCTTGAAGTACATGGCGACCGCGATTGTGCCGCCTATCTACGATGCCCAACTGGCAGACCGTCACGTGGAGCAATCGACGGAGGGGGCCTATGAGATGGCAAAGCATCTCGGGCGGATGGAAGGGTTGTTGGTGGGTGTTTCCGCGGCGGCGGCGGTAGCGGCCTCGCTCAAGATTGGCGAGGAGCAGGCGGCGGCGGGCAAAGACGCGGTGATCGTCACCATTTTGTGTGACTCGGCGGACAAGTATTTGAGTGAACGCTTTTGGGAGCAATGATGGTTGACACGAGTACGAGGCTGGTCCTGAAGATCAGCGATGCCGTTTACAGCGAGCTGCGCAGTCATGGCGAGGAGACCTATCCCCATGAATGTTGTGGCGTGCTGCTCGGTAAGGCACTCGAGGGAACGAATGAAGTGGTGGCCGCGGTGCGGGCGGGTAATACCCGCACCGATTCCGCCCACAACCGCTACCACATCGCCCCCCAGGAACTGGTTGCCATCCAGCGCCAGGCGCGGGAACGGGAGCTCGACATTGTGGGCTTTTACCATTCCCATCCTGACCACCCCGCGCGCTGGTCCTCCACCGACTTCAACGAAGCTCACTGGCTGGGTTGCTCCTACATGATCACCAGCGTAGAAGCGGGCGTCGCCCAACAGACCAACTCCTTTTTTCTGGCTGGCGCCAGCGAAGACGACAAGCGGTTCGAAGACGAAGAGCTTCTGGTGGAAGCCGAACGCTGTCGACCGTCGGCCCCCTAGATTTCCGGGCGCCTCTGCGCCAAGCCAGCAACGAAATCAGAAAGAGAGTGCGACGCATGAAGATCCATATCCCGACGCCGTTGCGTCAATTCGCCGCCAAGCAGGCCACGGTGACAGTCGCGGCCGCGACCGTAGGCGAAGCGCTGGATGAGCTCACGATCACTCATCCCGAATTGAAAAAGCATTTGTATTCCGACGAAGGCAAGTTGCGCGCCTTTGTGAATGTGTATCTCAACGATGAAGACATTCGCTACCTGAGCGACAAAGAAAACACCGCGGTTAAGGATGGCGACAGCCTGTCGATCATCCCTTCGATTGCCGGCGGAAAGAGGAACTGAATGGCGACAATTTCGGAAATACCGGCGGTGGCTGCGCCATCGCTCAGCAACGAAGAAATCGCGCGCTACTCGCGCCACCTGATCCTGCCGGAAGTGGGCATGGAGGGTCAGCAAAAGCTCAAGGCGGCCAAGGTGCTCTGTGTGGGCACGGGTGGTCTTGGTTCACCCCTGGCTTTTTATCTCGCCGCGGCCGGCATCGGCACGCTGGGGCTGGTTGATTTCGACGTCGTGGACTCGAGCAACCTGCAACGCCAGATCATTCACAGCACCAAAGACATCGGCCGGCTCAAGCTGGACTCCGCCGAAGAGAAGCTGAAGGCACTGAACCCTTTCATGAAGATCGTGAAGTACAACACCATGTTGCTGAGCGAAAACGCCATGGAGATCTTCAAAGACTTCGACATCGTGGCTGATGGCACAGATAACTTTCCCACCCGCTACCTGGTGAACGATGCCTGTGTATTAAGTGGAAAGCCCAATGTCTATGGCTCCATCTTCCGCTTCGAAGGGCAAGCCAGCGTGTTCGCGACCAAGGAAGGGCCGTGCTATCGCTGCCTCTACCCGGAGCCGCCGCCGCCGGGCCTGGTTCCCTCCTGTGCGGAGGGTGGGGTGCTTGGGATTCTCCCCGGTTTGGTGGGAGTGATCCAGGCGACGGAGGTCATCAAGCTGATCCTCGGCCAGGGCGAGCCGCTAATCGGGCGCTTGTTGCTGGTGGATTCGCTGAGCATGCGGTTTCGCGAGCTGAAGCTGCGGAAGAATCCCGATTGCCCCGTGTGTGGAACACATCCCACGGTGACCAAGCTGATTGACTACGAGCAGTTCTGCGGCATCCAGCCGGCGCCTGCACCCGATGCGGTGCAGATCAACGGAGTCGCCCAGATTGATGTTGCTACCTTTAAGCAGCAGCGTGACGCGGACAAAGATGTCTTTCTGCTGGATGTACGCGAGCCGCACGAATTCAAGATCGCGGAGATGGGTGGGTATCTGATTCCTTTGGGCGACCTGCAGAAGCGTGTCGGCGAACTGGATAAGAGCCGCGAAATCGTGGTGCACTGCAAGATGGGGGGCCGCAGTCAGAAAGCGGCTGAATTCCTGCAGCAAGCCGGCTTCAAGGTTCAGAACCTGGCGGGCGGTATCCAGGCATGGAGTGAGCAAATCGATCCCAGGGTGCCGAAGTACTAGGGTAGTGCGTCATTTGTTTGGGCCGCTTGAATGATTTTTTTTCGCAGCAAAGGTCCCGAGGCCGCAGCAGCGGCTTCGGGACCTTCTCTTTGCCCCAAAGCCTATGCGGTCGGTATACTCCGTAGGTTTGCATTATTCGCGTAGGCAGGGAGTCCGCATGGACCTCGTAGTAATCCGTATTTTTTTCGTCCTGGTTCTGACTGCGGCCTGTTTCTTCCTGCGGCCTTTCGGGTTACAACCGTGGCCTGCGGCCATCGCCGGCGCCCTCGCTGCCGCGGCCGTGATCGTTTTTGAATTGCGGGTGCGCGCCTTGAGCATCAAGCGACTCCTGGGCGCGGTGCTGGGCAGTGTGCTCGGCATTGCCGGCGCTGCCCTCTTTGGCATGGTTTTGAGCGGCAGCCTGCCTCCCGGGGGCACCCGCGCATTGCTGCAACTCTTCGTCCTGATGCTGATGTCGTATATAGGGCTGATGGTGGGGGCCAGCAAGGGCGACCTGCTGAACTTTACCGGGGGCCTGGCCGAACTGTTTGCCGGCGAGCGTGCCGCGGCGGGCAAACGCACCCTCAAGATCCTCGACACCAGCGCCATTATCGACGGCCGCATCGCCGATGTGGTGGATACCGGCTTTCTGGAGGGAACGCTGGTGGTGCCGGAGTTCGTTCTGCGGGAGCTGCAGGTCGTGGCCGATTCCTCAGACAGCTCCAGGCGCCAGCGTGGCCGCCGGGGACTGGACATCCTGCAAAAAATGCAGGCCAACCCGTTGCTGGCGGTGCAGATCGTCGAAGACGACTTTCCCAAGCTGCGCGAGGTAGACCTGAAGTTGATTGAGTTGGCCAAAAAGATGAGCGCTCCCATCGTGACCAACGATTTCAACCTCAGCAAGGTAGCCCAACTGCATCACGTGCGGGTGCTCAACCTGAATGATCTGGCCAATTCTCTGAAGCCGCTGGTATTGCCCGGAGAAAAAATGAACATCGTCGTACTCAAGGAAGGCAAGGAGTACAACCAGGGAGTGGGCTACCTGGATGACGGCACCATGGTCGTGGTTGACCACGCCCGGCGCATGATTGGGCGCGCGGTCGAGATCACGGTTACCAGCGTGTTACAGACCGCCTCCGGCAAAATGATTTTCGGCAAAATAGAGGATATGACGCTCAAACCGGAGCCGGCGCGCACTGTCAGCGAGCTGTCAACCTAAACCAGGCTCCTCTGCATCTACCCATTCAGTCGATTTTTCGAGGAAAGCGTAGAAACAGATTTGACAGGCCGAACGCGGCGGGTACAATCTTGCCGAGAACACCACATTTACCCTTAGACTTCTGATGGAAATCGCCTGCAAACACCCAAAAGTACGCGTGGTAGCGCGTGAAGAGGACGTCGAATACGTCGAGTGTCTCGACTGCGGACAGGTATTCGACTCCAACGAGTATCAAGACATGGAAATCGAAGAAGCCGTCTTAAAGGAGCCGGAAGAAGACCTAAAATAGACTTCGGTGGCCTCTCCCCAATGCCCTCCTTCCGCAGGAGTGAATGTGAGCTGTGCGCTTTTCAAGTCCAGGGAACGGCTCAAACCCGATCGTTCGGGATCGTCGCAAGCAAGCACTTTCCGCTCAAACCCCGTAAATTTTTGCTTCGATAAAGCGGTTGCGAAACTTGCCCTGTGGGTCGTACTGGGCCAGAAGTCCCTGATACCTGGTCATTTCCGGGTAGAGTGGCCGTATCTGCGAACCCGGCAAAGTAAACAGTTTCCCCCAATGCGGCCGTGCGCCAAAGGGCGCCAACTTTGCCTCGATTAACGGCAGCACCTTCTTTACCGCCGGCCATTCCGGCTTCCAGGTAAAGTGAATCGCCATCGAGGGTCGCCCATAAGCCGTACTCAGCCAAAGATCATCTGCTGCAATGGTGCGCATCTCGGTGATGAACAAGTGAGGCGTTACCTGGTCGCGCAATTGTTCCACAGCCAGAATTGCTTCGTAACCTCGCTCCCGCGTAATCAGATACTCCGACTGCAACTCGGCTCCGCTACTGGGGGTGAAGTTGATGCGGAAATGCGGGAGGCGGTCGTACCACGGTCCCGGGATACCCAACTGTTCGGTGCAGCTTTCCGCCGAATGTCCCGGCAGCGGGTGCAAGTTTTGCGTGGCTTGGGGTGCACCCAACAAATCCGGAGCGAAGATCGGGACTTTGCCCGCTTCGACCCGCCGTTTGACCCAAACCTGCCCGATCCGATGATTTTGCCAATCGGTAAACAGGCTTACGCTATAGCCGCTGGCAAATACCTGATCCAGATGATGCTCCAGCCGGTCGATCGCTAAATTCTCATAAACCACCTGGCTGACCTGAAACGCCGGTTGTACGTCCAACGTGACCTTGGTGACGACGCCGACTGCCCCGAGCCCCACCACCGCACCCAGGAAACCCTCGCCGCCTCGCTCCCGTGACCAAGTCAAAACCTCTCCTGCTGCCGTTACCAGCTCCAGCCCGGATACCGCCGTGGCCAGATTGCCATTCGTGTTTCCCGAACCATGGGTGGCGGTGGCAATCGCACCCGCCACTGAAATCTGCGGCAGGGACGCCAGGTTGTGGACCGCGAAGCCCTCAGCGTCGAGGTAGAGCGCGAGTTCGCTATAAGTAACCCCACCACCCACCGTGACCGTGCGGGCATCGCGATTCAGCACCATGTGGTTGAGATGGCCTACCGAGATCTGATCTTCGGTGCTATCGGCAATCCCATTGAACGAGTGGCGTGCCCCAAGCGTACTCAGTTTGCTGCAACTTTTAACGACCTGCTGCACAGCCGCGACCGTTTGCGGTTCATGCAACCGCTCGGTACTGAAGGTGTAATTGCCTGACCAGTTGGTCCGCGGAGTGGGCTGCTGCTCGCCCGGCGCCAACTTTGACATCATCGAGCCGGCGAGTAACGGGCCGGAGGTTTTCAAGAACTCTCGCTTATCCATAGATATAGACAGCTTTCGCAAAAAAGCTAAAGGGAAGAATACAGCAGCGCCGCCGGTTCGGTGATATCCCCCGGTCTGGGCGGACTGAGATGACAAAGCAGTTACCCCGCCCAGATTACCCGGCAGCCGCGCCGGGTGCGGAATCCCCCTTGTTACCCGCGAATCAACACACTTTTAGTGCGCTCTCAGCAAAAACCTCCCGCTGCAGAATGGCCGGAACCTGAACCCTAAATCCCCCATAAGAGTAATAACAATGTGCCAAAACGGGCGGTATGCTCCAGCAGTTGACTCACAATGCCATCACTCTTGTACCGCAGGTGTGCCTACCGAGGACAGCTGCGTTGTAACGCTGACTACCTTCCAGTGACTGATTTTCCAGAGAGACGTTTACGAATTAACCAGCACGAATCGGAGCTTTGAAACCCATGACGCACTCCACCATCGTCGCAATGAAACGCCGCATGACCTCCAGACAGGTATCTCTTGGCCGAATGATGCCAGTGCTGTTGAGCGCTCTCGCGTTGGTAACCGGACCGGCTGCATGGGCGTTGTCTTCGACCACCACATCTCTGTTCACGACGCCCTACAACCCGTCGAGCGGCGCTGTAATCACTATGACGGCGCAGGTGTCTTCCACCGAGGCGGCGGTTACCGGCGGTAATGTCACGTTTGTTGATACGTACAACGGGGTCAGCGAAGTTCTGGGCACGGTTCAGGTGCAATCGGCCAGTGGGAGTCCTGGCACGGCTATTCTGGCGACTGAAGTCGGGGGCGTGGGGGTGCATCAGTTTGTTGCCACGTACAACGGCACCAGTACGTTCGCCACCAGTGCATCGTCGGTTCAGTCGGTGACGTTCATTGCACCCTATCTGTCCGCGACTTCGCTGGTAAGCGCCGGCACCGGCCCCTATACGCTGACCAGCACCGTCTCCGCATTTGGTCCGTCGGCCCCCACCGGCAGCGTTACCTTTACCGACACGACTTCGAACTTCACGCTGGGCACCGTGCCGTTGAATGTCGGGTCTTTGCAGACTGGATTTGCCCCCTACACCAATTACCCCATCACCAATATCAACAACGGTCAGACCGGGGGCACCAATGCCCCGGCCATCGGTGATTTCAACGGTGATGGACGCCTTGACTACGCAGTGCCCACGAACGCCGGACCCATCATCATCCTGTTGGGTAAGGGCGATGGCACGTTTACCAACGGAACGACGGTTAACTCGCAGAGTGGTTTCGAGCCCACCTCGGTGGTGGTTGGCGACTTCAACGGAGACGGGAAACAGGATCTGGCCGTTCTCAGCGCTTCGGGCGCGGGCACGTCCGGCACTGCCGGTTCCGTGGATATCTTTCTGGGTAACGGAAATGGAACTTTTCAGACCTACAAGAATTATTTGGTAGCGCCGTCGGCTTCGAACTCTGGAACCCGGATCCTCGCCGCCGGGGACTTCAATCGCGATGGCTACCAGGATCTGGTGGCCACAAATGCCGCGCTGAATAATGTGGCGGTGATTCTGGGTAACGGCGATGGCACATTCAATGCGCCATCTTATTACACCGTTGGTTCCCTGCCCTGGAACGTAGTGGCCGGCGATCTGAACAACGATGGATTCCTGGACCTGGCAATTGCCTCGGACGGTAGCAGTTCGGTCAGCATTCTGCAGGGCAATGGGGACGGTACTTTCCAGCCGTTTACCATCTTCAATACTTCAGGAACGCAGGTAGGTTCGGTAGCCATCGGAGACTTTAACAAGGATGGATTCCTTGATCTGGCAACCACCAGCGCCCCCAACAACAACGCTTATATCCTGCTCAACACCAAGAACACCACGACACCGACCTTTGCCGCTGCCGTCAGCTATCCGGTGACGCCCGGGCCGTACTATCTGACCATCGGCGACTTCAATCGCGATGGCAAGCTGGATCTTATCGCGGCCACCAATGGTTCGGGCGCCACCGCAGTGGGCGTCCTGCTCGGCACTGGTACCGGCAGTTTCGGCGCCGCCACCTATTATCAAGTGGGTGGTGGCTCTATCTTCGCCAATGCGGCCGATATTAATGGTGATGATCAAGTCGATCTCACCGCGTTAACGTATAACGGCCTCAGCGTTCTGCTGTCGGGTGAGGCAGAGACCGCTGTTTTGAACAACGCCGCAATCTCCGGCTGCAGTACACAATCGGTGACGGCAACCTATAGCGGCGATGGAAGCTATGGACAAAGCACTTCAGCGGCCCTGACGTTTACACCCACCAAGCAAACGACGACTCTTGGGTTGACCGTAACGCCGGCCAACCAGGTGGTGGGTCAACAGGTCACGTATCAGGCGACCCTTTCTCCTTACGCGTACGGATCGCAAACCACGAATGGAGAAATCGTTACCTTCAGCATCAACGGATCCGCGTTCGGTACGGCTCCGCTCGCGAGTGGCGTCGCTACATTGGTCGTGAGCCCGGGGGCGACCGGTACCTATACTATTACCGCATCCTATCCGGGGGATTGCGCTTTTACTGCCAGCAACAGTCCAACCCTTCCCATCAGCGTCAAAAAGGCATCGACGCTCACCTGGAACAATCCGGCGGCAATCACTTACGGCACGCCCTTGACTGCGACGCAATTGAATGCAACGGATACGGTTGCGGGAACATTCGCCTATACCCCGGCCGCAGGCACCATTCTTCCTGCGGGAACCAATACTCTATCCGTAACGTTTACGCCGACAGACACCACCTACGGTCAAGAGACGACGACGGTTACGATCGTGGTGAACAAGGAAGGCACGGTCATTACCTGGCCGACGCCTACGCCGATCACGTACGGCACCCCGCTCAGCGGTTTCCAGCTGGACGCCACAGCGACCACCGGCACCACCTCAGTGGACCTTTCACCTTATTACAATGTCAGCGGTATCTATAGGCCGGGTAAGACATACTCCACCGGAGGCTTTGACAACGACGGCTACTCCTACTCCAGCAAGACGTTGAGCGGTTCTGTTCAGTTCAGCGGTCTCACCTTTAATCTCGGCCCGGTGAATGCGCCCGACGCCGTTTACGGTACCGGTACCCCGATTCCGCTGCCGGCAGGTAAATTCAGCAGCCTGTATATGCTTGGCGCGATGGTCAATAACATTCCACCCGCCGAAACATTTACCGTTACTTACACCGACGGCACGACGACCGTGCTGAACCAGAATATGAGCGATTGGTTCAATGCGGCTGGTTGGCCGGGTGAATCGGTCATCAACTGCAGCGAAAAGCGAAACTATCAGGACGGCACACAACAGGCGGATTCGGTCTGCGTTTACGGATACGTAATGACCCTTGATCCTACGAAAATTGTGCAGAGCGTCACCCTGCCCAACACGCGGAACATCGTGATGCTGGCAATGGACCTCACCACTCCTCCCATACCGGGTACGTTTGTCTATACCCCCCCGGCGGGCACGGTCGAACCAGTCGGCACCGATACGTTGTCGGTTGCGTTTACGCCGACCGATACGACGGACTATCAGCCGAGTACCGGTACCGTGAAACTTGTAGTCACGAATGCGGTAACGCCGATCGTTACCCCGATCATCTCGTGGCCGACACCAGCGAACATTCCCTACGGTACAGCTTTGAGCGCCACGCAGCTCGATGCGGTGGCGATGGGTACGCCGCGGCCGACACCGGTTACACCATCGAGTCAGCTGGTCCCGATTGCGACCTCGACCGATGGCACTGCCTATAGCCTCGCTGGCTTCGATGGCCAGGGCGGCACCTATTCTTACAAGCAGCTGAACAACGGCTCAGTTCAGTTTGCCGGCACCACCTTCACGCTGGGGCAACCGAACGTTCCCGATTCGATCACCAACGGAGCGGTGTATTCGCTCGGAAGCGCGCAAGGCAACTACTCCACGCTTTACCTGATTGGAGCGGCGACCACGACCGGGCAGACCAGTGAACCGTTCATTCTTACCTATGCCGATGCTGGTAACCCGGTGACCGAAACCCTCGACATGAGTTCATGGGCGCAGTCGGCGGGCTATTCCGATGAGACAGTGGTGGTCTCGACGCCCTACAAGAACACCCAGGGCGGTGGCGAAGTAAGTGGCACCTTCGACCTCTATGGGTATACCCTTCCCATCGATCCGACGAGAACATTGGTAAGCGTGAGTGTTCCCAATACCCGCAATGTAGTCATCATGGCACTTGGCTTCGGCACCAACACGCAGGTGGTTGTGCCGGGCACCTACGCCTATGTGCCACCCTCGGGTACTGTGCTTTCCGTGGGAACCCATACCCTCAACGTAACCTTCACCCCCAGCAACCTGCAGGGTTACACGACCGCGACCGACAGCGTCCAGATCACCGTAACCCAGGCAACGCCTGTCATCACCTGGCCGACGCCGGCAGCGATCGCGGTCGGTACCCCCCTCAGCAGTACGCAGCTCGATGCCGTCGCGTCGATCAACGGCGTATCCCTGCCCGGAACGTATACCTACACCCCGGCAGCGGGCACCGTGCTCGCCGCAGGTACACAAACGTTGAACGTGCTCTTTACCCCCAACGACAGCACCGACTACACCACTGCTACCGGCTCAGTACAGATTGTGGTGGGCACCACGGGTTCGACCGGCCTCAGCGGCGGCCTTCTCTACCCCACCGGTGACTGCTGCTTCTTCAGCCAGCCAACGCCTTACACGATCACCGTGTCAGGTTCAACAGCTGCTCCAACCGGAACAGTCAACGTAACCTTCGCCGGTCAAACCCTGGCCACCGGCACGCTGGTACCAGGGTCGGGCGCCACCTCTTCGGTGACTGTGAACCTGCTCAGCACCTACCTGGTACCCGGTAACAATACCGTGACCCTGAACTACCTGGGAGATACAAACTACGTGCCCGCCAGCAACACGCAGGTTGTTCCGCTGCGCAACCCTGCGATTGGCACCGACCCTGCCAGTGTGGGCGGCGGCACCAGCACTGTGCTTATCCCCTATACCTATGTGGTTGCTGGCTCCATCAACTTCAATTTCAATCCCGCTGGAGGCGGCATCACAGACTTCGCCAACAACGCCCAGGCCAGCACCTGCGCTTCCGGCGTATCGGAACCCGCCGGTTTTGTTTGCACCTTCAGTGTTGTCTTCACGCCAGCTTTGCCAGGCATTCGCAAGGGAGTTGTCGAGGTTGACTTCACCGACACGAACAGCGTAGCTGAGCCGAAGCTCTACCTGTTCCTTTCCGGTTTGGGAGCTGCATCACAGATCTCGCTCTCCAGCGCCACGCAGGTGATGTTGAGTGCAGGCTTGAACCAGCCACAGTCACTGACCTTTAACCCATCTGACACCACCAGTTCCACGCTCTACGTGGCTAACAGCAACACCGGGATCATCGATACCGTGCCGTCGACGGGTGGCTCATTGACGCAATGGAACGCTGCCAATACCAAGAACCTGGTTTACCCCAGCGACCTGGTGTTCGATGCCTTTGGCAACCTGATCATCTCGGACGCTAATGCGCCTGGGGTCTTTAAATTCGATCCTACCCTCGCAGAATCGACCGTGAACACGGGGTCGTACCCGCTTGGTCTTCCTACGGCTGCCAGAATTGACTTTGGCGGCAATCTCTACATCGCTGATGCCGGCGCCACCCCACGGATCATCGAGGTCCCCGGGGAAACGTATGCATCCTACATCCCCAGCGTTCTGCTCAGCGGCTCGACTGTAAGCTTCCCGCAATCGCTGGCTGTCGATAATAGCGGCACCAATCTTTATATTGGTGACGGCAACCTGAATACGATCCAGCAGATCAGTCTCAATGGCGGCACCAACTCAACCGTGGCCCTTGCGCCTTGCGACTCGACGGTCACCTCCTGCGCGCTCAACTCGCCTGCAGGCATGGCCTTCGATCCGAACGGCGATATGTTCATCACCGATAGCGGACAACGGGTGCTGATGGTGCCTGCGAACCATTCGTCGGGCGGCAAAACAACCCAGGTTTCGCTGACCGGGCTCAATAACCCCACCGGCATCGTGCTCGATGGCGCCGGCAACATCTATGTGACCGACTTGAACACCAGTGTCGCCAAGTTGCAGGTAAACAGCGGCGCGCTCACCATCAACCCGCTTAACGCATCGACCACGACCACGATCACCAACACCGGCAACCTTTCCCTGACGATTTCCGCGCTGACGCTCGGTCACGGGTCGAGCAGCAGCTTCTCACTCAGCAACAACACTTGTATCGCTTCCATAGCGCCGGGTGGCTCTTGCTCGGTAACCATCACGTACTCGAACGCTTCGGGGGCGGCCACTGACACGCTCACCGTCACCAGTAACGCTTACTCACCCGGCGGGGTTACGATCAAGCTGACCAATTAACCAGCCAGCTTAACTCCCACGCAAGCAAAGGAGCCGTGCTCTCACCCGAGCACGGCTCCTTTTTTCGTTGGTGCATAGCGCAGCTGATTTTTACGCCAACCGGAATTGATTCTCCGCTATGCCCGTGACGTTGGTCTGCAGGGCAAAGAGGCACCCCCCGAATCGCTCCCAGTGGCCGGCCGCGGGCGAAGCTGACGTGATGTAAAGCACGTTCCCGGCTGGGCCTCCGAACGTGCAGTTTGTCGGCCGGCTCACCGGCAGGTCAATCACGCGATCGGTCTTGCCGTTGGGCGCAACGCGAACAATGCAGCCCCCGTCGTAACGGCAATTCCATAGGTAACCGTCGCTGTCGATAGTCGAGCCGTCCGGTAAGCCACGATCGAAACCCTGGAAGAAGGGCTGCTCCCCGCGAATGGAGCGGCTCGCAAGGTCATAGTCATACGACCAGATGCAGTTCTGCAGAGAATCGCCAAAATAGAATTTCGATTTGTCCGGGCTCCATAGAAGCGTATTCGATATGCCCAGGTCGCGGCGCCACTCGGTCGCGGTACCCGTTCCGTCGATGCGGTAGAGCACACCATCCCGGCCACCCGAGGGAGAAGCGTCGCCATCCTCTTTGACGTTGTTACGCATCGACCCTACCCACAACGCACCGCCTGGGTCGACGGCGGCATCGTTACAGCGAACAAAGGGGAAGCCGGGCAGGGCAAATAACGGTACAGTGGCCGCCTCGCTCCCAGGTTTCCACAGCGCGATGCCCGATCCGAGAGACAGGGCCAGGGTGTCCTGGCGGGTGGTTTGCATCACGCAGGTGACCGGTTCAGCAAAGAACCAGGTCTTGACAGCGTCTTGTTGCAAGTCGTAGCGATGGACGAGGAACCGGTTGATATCGGTCCAATAGACGCATTGCGTATCCTGCGCCCACAAAACCCCTTCGCCACACACATCTCCGGTGGCGGCGATACATACTGGCTTTTCGATCGTTAGATTCGGCAGCGGTGTTCTCCTCGGCGTGCGCAATCGATAATACTAGGCACTCAAAAATTACTTTGCAAAGCCACGAACATCTTGATAATCGCAGCGCTGGCCGCAGGGAGGTCGATCGTCATCCGCCCCTTGCGCACCGGCTGCACTTCCGGGGTTCCTGGCTTCCATGTTCCCCGCGATGTCACCAGTGCTCCGCCTAACGAGATTCCCGCAGTTGCATCAACGGCGGGGGCCAGCAGGCGGATGACAGTAACCATCCCGTCTACCGGCTGCTCTCGCGTATCCACATGCGCGCGCGCGTCCACATCTCCCTTGTTGATCAAAGTGAGCGCCAGCGTTCGCTTGGCGGGGTGGGTGGCATAGGCTTTGATGGCAGAAGACGCGGGGTCCAGGACTACATCCAGCATTTCCCCTTGCCCGGCCAAGCTAAAGGCGAGCAAGCCGTAGTATTCCGGTTTGGCCGCGTAATGGCCGTGTTCATCATCGCCGATGGGGGAGTATGAACTGATGAAATTGTGTTGGTTGACCCCTGTCTCCATGTTCACTCCCGAGCAGCCGTTGTAGGCGAGGGTGAAGAGGTAGTCGAGAGCCCACAGCGCGCCTGCCATGGTATCGCTGACCCCCGGCCGTCCGCCGCCGGAAAAGGAATTCACTTCGCAGATGCGATAGGGCACGCCGCAACCCCGGGACGCGGCGCGCAGTTGATCGAGGCGGGGCTGCAGCCTGGGATCGACCCCCAGCAATTTCTGTATCGTGCTGGTGGGGCTTTGCCCTTCCCGGTAGTAATGGTGGGTGAGCAGAACGCAATCTTTGCCTTCATCGGCGGCGAAACGGGTGACCCAATCGGTTTTGCCCGCAACATCAGGGCCGGCCAACGGTAGATGCGGCAACTGCGCACGGAGAACCCCCTTGTAACGGCGGTAATCGGTAAGCCATTCCTCGTAGCCGTAGTTTCGCCCCCGATGTTTCTCGCCTGGGAAGAGATCGGGTTCGTTGCCGACCTCGAAGGCGAGCAGCTGTTCGGCCGCGACCTGCTGGATTATTTTCGCCTCGGCGATTGCGTCCGCCGGGGAACCGCTCCCCAGGTTGAGTGCCCAGATCAACTTCCATCCGGTCGCGTCGAGGAACCCCCCCAAATCCTTGAGCACGGCATCGTTGACCACCGTTCCATAGGGACTCGACACCGCTGCTGCTGCCGGCGCGTAGCGCGCGTAGTCGGCAGTATTGCCACCCACGCGGACCACGCCATGCGCGCCCAGGGTTCGCACCAGTTGCACGTAGAGAAGGTTTACCGGGCTCATGAGGCCAGGTCTGGCCACAGAAGCGATCTCATAGCCAAGTCCCATGAAATCCGCGGGAATCGGAGGCATCGCGCGCGCGCCGCGTATCGCGACACCGACCGTCTGGGCCGCCACGGCGCGGGCAGCCAGAGTTGCCAGCATGCCGTTGAGCAAAAACTTACGCCGATTCATGCAATCTCTCGCTTCGAGTATAAAGACTGCCTACAACCTCCGGGGTCTACCCTGCAACGCCGGTAATTGCCAAAATTGACCATGCTAAGCAGCCCGGCCGCTCGTCGACTATCTCAACACACGGCATTACAGCGAATGCTCGGCCGCAGCCGGTTCATCTCTCTGCTCGTGCTGCTCAGCGTGCTCGCCTTGTGCATCGCGTTCACCTGGACCACGCGTGACGCGATGGCCCATCTGCCCTTTCTCAAAGGTCATAGGGACCAACAAGATTTGACCGCTGCCACGCAGACGACGCTGGTTGACCTGCACCCCTGGCAAATTGCCCAGGCTCTCACCCCTTTGGCCGTCAGCCGGGAAGAAGTGGAGCATGCGCGTGAGGCTGAGCGCCTGGCCGACCACGAGGTAGACCAGGCCTTCGCCACAGCGCTGAGGCAGGCCAGCGCGCAGCATCTTGCCCCTACCGGCGAAGCAGTTCAGCTTTCCCAAAGGGTGGCGCAACTGCAGCAGCTGGCCAAGGAAGATCAAGCCAAGGTGCGCAGCCTGACCCCGGTCGCGGGGGCGCCCGCGGCGGGCAGCGAAGACGATTTGAAGATCGCTCAGGCGCAGCTGGGCCTCGATCAGGATGAGTTGAACGACGCGCAGCAGGACCTGGTGCGGGCGTCGGGCGATGTGCGTACCCGGATTCAGCAGGAGCTCGCCACGCACGAAGCGGCGATGAGCAAAATGAACACCCAGGCCGGCAGTGACAGCCAGATGGCTGTTCTTTCCACGCGGCAATACGGCACGCTGGCCGGCGCCATCGCGGCCTGGACCAGCCAACGCAGCCGTTACCAATTGATTGAACAGGCCAGGCAGCAGGCGCAGGCAGATGCAGCCAGCCTGACTTTGCAGCATAACGCGCTGGAAGCGCAGGCCAACGCCAGCGCTGCCAGCGCGACCGACAGCTCCCCTCGGCCCGATTCCACCCAGCTGCTCAACCTGCAACTGAGAAGGGAACAGCGACAGCTACTCAGCATCTACGATGACCGCATCCAGACCCAGCAGCAACTTGCCGGGGTCTACACCAAGTGGGGGGCGCAGGTGATGCTGCAGCATCGCATCGCCATGCACATGGCTCTGCGTTCGCTAGCCATGATTGCCTGCATTCTGATTTGCGCCATTCTCTGCGAAGCCGCGGGAACCGGCCTGTTGGAGCGCCGTGCGCTCGATCGGCGGCGCATGCAGACCCTGCGCACCATTCTCCGGCTCAGCATACAGCTGGTCGGCTTGGCCGGCGTGTTGCTGGTCACGTTCGGTGTACCCAGTCAGATCTCGACCATCCTGGGCCTGGCGACGGCTGGCCTCACGGTCGCTCTGCAAAGTTTCATTCTGGCCTTCTTTGGGTGGTTCATCCTCATGGGTAAGAATGGAATGCGCGTCGGCGACTGGGTACAGATCAATGGTGTGGCCGGCGAAGTAGTTGCTATCGATTTGTTTCGAACCACGGTCCTCGAAAACAGCGACTGGGCCGTCAAAGGGCACCCCACCGGCCGCCGCGCAACCTTCATCAACAACTTCGCTGTTACCGGCCAGTTCTTCAACTTCTCGACCGTGGGCCAATGGATGTGGGACGAAATCTCGCTGAGCCTGCCTTCCTCCAGCGAGACGTACGCGAAGGTAGCACTGCTGAATACGGCGATCATGGAAGAAACGCAACAGAATGCCTTGCTCGCCGAACAGGAGTGGAAGCGCGTACCGCGGCAGAGCGGGTTGAGCAACGCCAGCGCGAGCTCTTCCGTGAACATGCGCCCTGCCGGTTCCGGGGTTGAGGTGCTGATTCGTTATGTCACCCGGGCGTCTGACCGCATCGAGGTACGCAATCGGTTGTACGATCGTGTGATCGATGTGCTCCACAAGCCGCACGTGGTGATCTCGACCACCCAACCGTCGAAATTAGCGGCGGCGGTTCTGGCCGCAGGCGAAGCGGCAGAACACGATCCGAAGGACAAGCGCGCCAGCATGTATACCTAGTGCGGTGGTCACTCATAGAGTCGTTCACCGCTCTTGCTCTGCCACGAATCCGGGGGGCACTCCCGAACAAAGACCCGGCCCAAACCCACTTTCTCTCATTTGCATCTACACTTGTTGGTCGTAGTTGGAAATGGAGAGAATTGTATGGCGAAAAATCGCGGTGTCATCTACGAGGGTCCGGGCAAAGTTGAAGTACATAACATTGACTATCCCACCTTCAACGACCCCCAGGGCAAGTCGATTGAGCACGGTGTCATCCTCAAGGTCGTGTCCACCAACATCTGTGGATCTGACCAACACATGGTCCGCGGCCGCACCACCGCGCCCAAGGGCCTGGTTCTCGGCCACGAGATTCTGGGCGAGGTCATCGAGAAGGGCAAAGACGTTCTCTTTTTAAATATCGGCGACCTGGTCTCGGTGCCTTTCAACGTAGCCTGCGGCCGTTGCCGTGCTTGCCGTGAGCGCAACACGGGCGTCTGCCTGACCGTGAACAAGGCGCAGCCGGGCGGCGCTTATGGATACGTCGACATGGGTGGCTGGGTCGGTGGCCAGGCTGACTACGTGCTGGTGCCCTATGCCGATTTCAATCTGCTCAAGTTCCCAGACAAAGACCAGGCCATGGAAAAGATTCGCGATCTCACCATGCTGTCAGACATTTTGCCCACAGGCTTCCATGGAGCAAAGTCAGCCGGCGTGGGTGTTGGTTCGACCGTATACGTTGCCGGTGCGGGCCCGGTCGGAATGGCGGCTGCCGCCTCCGCACAGATACTGGGCGCGGCGGTGGTGATCGTTGGCGATCGCAACAAAGAGCGTTTGGCCCACGCTAAGAAAATGGGTTTTGAGACGATCGACATCGCGCAGAGCGAAAGCCTGGCCGACCAGATTGCCGCCATTACTGGTGAGCCTACCGTGGACGCCGGCATCGACGCCGTTGGCTTTGAGGCCAGCGGACACGGCTCTGCCGATGAGCCCGCGCCCGCGAGCGTGCTGAATTCGCTGATGGACGTGGTCTTCATCGCCGGCGGCATCGGCATCCCGGGACTCTATGTCGTGGCGGATCCAGGCGCGCCCAACGAGGATTCGAAGCACGGGATTTTGAAGGTCCGCTTCGGCAAGGGCTGGTCGAAGTCATTGCACTTCCACACCGGACAAGCGCCCGTGCTGCAATACAACCGGCAATTGATGCAGGCCATCCTGCACGGTCGTTTGCCCATCGCAAAGATCGTCAACGCGACCATCATCTCGCTCGACGATGCTCCCCAGGGCTACAAGGATTTCGATCAGGGAGCCGCTAAAAAATACGTCATCGATCCCCACGGCCTGATCAACAAGAAGACGGCTGCCTGAGGCAAACTGCAAAATTGCGGATCGCCCATCCTTGCCGTGCTCTTCGGCAAGGGTGGGATCCAGAGATATCAGTCAGCGTTACTTCGCGGTCCAGCCACCGTCGATGAGGATGTCGGTGCCGGTAATGAACCCGGCAAAGTCGGAGCACAAATAGCACGCCAGGGCGCCGATCTCTTCCACCTTCCCCCATCGGCCAACCGGCAGGCTGGCTAAGAACTGCGCATTCACTTCAGGATTATTCATTACCGCGGCATTCATCTCGGTGCCAAAAGGCCCGGGGCTGAGGGCGTTCACCGTGATCCCTTCCAGCGCCAGTTCCAGCGCCAGCGCCCGGGTAAAGCCGAGCAGCCCCGATTTCGCCGAGGAGTACGCGGTGCGTCCAGGGAGCGAGATGTGGCCCATGATGGACGACATATTCAACACCCTCCCATATTTCGTTCCCTTCATCCCCGGGACAAAGGCACGGCACATGAGAAAGGTGGAGATGAGGCTGGCATCGATCACGCTTCTGAACTCTGCCAGCGAAAAATCGACCACGTCTTTGCGGATGTTCGATCCTGCGTTGTTGATGAGAATCTGCGCATGGCCAAAGCGCGCCACAACCGCCCGTGCCACCGCGGCCACGTCCTCTTCCTGGGTCACATCGGCGGTGAATACGGCTGCGGTGCCACCCTGTTTCGTGATGGCCTCCTGGACGGCCTCAAGGCGCGTTACATCGCGGGCTACGAGAGCGACCTGAGCCCCCGCGGCAGACAGCGCCTTTGCCATGGACTCGCCCAGCCCACGGCTCGCCCCCGTGATCACCGCGGTCCGCCCTGCAAGATCGATTTTCATTTCCATAGCGAAAATCATAACCCCTCGCCGAGCAGGCGCCCTTGCTGGTAACCTGACCGGGCGGAATTTTCGCGCCACAACGGGGTCTTGGATGAAGGCGAGTCGTACACGGTACAGCATCGTCGCACTGGCGATCGCGCTGGCGATCCTCTCCTACGTACAGCGGGTAGCTATCTCTCAGGCCGCCGGGCCGATCTCCCACGATCTGCACCTGAACAAAGCACAAATGGGGTTGGTGTTCGGGGCCTTCGGTCTCTCCTACGCCTTGTTCGAAATTCCCATCGGCCTGCTGGGCGACAAGATCGGTGTGCGCCGCGTGCTGATGCAGATTGTTCTCGGCTGGTCACTGTTTACGGCGTTGACCGGAGCCGCCTGGAGCGTGATGTCGCTCTGGGTCATTCGCTTCCTTTTCGGGGCCGGCGAGGCGGGTTGTTTTCCTATTCTGACGCGCATGCTCAGCATGTGGCTGCCGGCGCGCGAGCGCGTGACGGCCCAGGGGATGCTGTGGGCTTTCGCGCGTTGGGGTGGCGCCTTTACGCCGCCCTTGGTGCTGATCGCCATCGGCCTGTTCGGCTGGAGATATTCGTTCGTTGCCTTCGCATCGCTCGGCCTGGTGTGGTGCGCCGTTTTCTGGTTCTGGTTCAAAGACAATCCCCGGCAACACACCTCGGTCAACGATGCAGAAAGGGAATTGCTGGAGGGCTCGCGGGTCATGATGACCCACCATGCCGGGCAGAAGAAGTGGTTGTCGCTGCTGCTCACGCCGGAAGTGGCGATTCTTTGCCTGCAATACTTCTGCGTTTCGTTTACCTGGTATTTCTACATTACCTGGCTGCCTACTTATCTGCGCGAGGGCCGCGGCCAGACTGCGGGGCACGCAGCCGCTTTGTCGGTATTGCCGCTGCTCTTCGGCGGATTCGGCGCGTTGCTCACCGGCATCGCGCCGGTGCGTATACCGCGGCGCAGAATCGCTCTGGTTGGCCTGCTCGCGACCGCGTTTATGTTGTTCGTATTCCTGCACACCAAGACAATTCTGGTCGCGATGCTGTGCATGGCGGTCGCCAGCTTGTGCAGCGATCTCACCATGCCGATCTCGTGGGATGCGTGCGTGGAAATCGGCGGCTCTTACACGGCGACTGTTGCCGCCACCATGAACATGCTGGGCAACCTCGCCGGCTTTGTTATGCCGGTAGTTGGCGGATTGATACTGCAGAAGACCGCGGGCAATTGGACCGCCCTGATTCATCTCATGATTCTCTCGGACGTGATCGCCGGGCTATCGTGGCTATACCTCAACCCGGAGAAAGCTGGACGGCAACGGGAGCGCGAGCGAGGTATCGAGCGCTTGAACGCCGAGCTCAATGTGGAAGGCGCGTCGCTGTAACTCCAGTTGCAGCAAACGGCGCAAAGTAAGCCCGCGGCTGCTCTTGAAGCTGCCCTGTCCGCGCAGTAAATGTCATGAAGTTTTGCCTCGGCGCCGTCTTATCGACGGCGCCTTCGTTTTGCGCAAGACTTTTTTAAAACAGGTCACTTGGTAGTTAACAAATGTTACAAATATCCTGCAAATAGGGCATGTTGAAAATAATTGTTGACAATCGTTTTATCTGGGGGATATGTTGGTGACGGGCACCTTTAACCAGGAGATCATATTTCATGCGTAATATAACAGTGGCCATCCTCTCTCTGTCCTCTTTTATGCTTCACGCTCAGGCAAGCACGCCTGCCCAAACCCAGGTCGCCAACAGTGGGTCCGCGTCAGTTCGGCGCGTCTCAACTGGGGTGATTGCTCCCAAGTTGGTCTACAAAGTCGATGTAGTTGCGGACTCCACCGGAACTGCACGTCTGCTGAACAACGACTGCACGGTTGTTGTCGGCATGGTGGTCGATAAGTCTGGCAAACCTTCTGATCTGAAAATCATCAGGTCCGCAGGTCCGGGCGTGGACGCAAGCGTCCTCGCGGCTGTGAGTCAGTACCGCTTTACGCCTGGCATGGTCAGCAACGAGCCCATCGCCACCCCGCTCAACCTGGAAGTTGTGATCTCGAATTCGTACCGGTAATCGCTGCTTTTTGTAGCCATATTCCGAAGAAACGGGCGGCCAACAATCCGCCCGTTTTTCTTTTGTCCGTGTGCTCCTTTCTGTCCCACCCTTTGTGGTTAGGACAGAAGGGAGCTCACCAGCAAAACTTAATGCTGTGCACGACCATTCCCTGCGGTATACATCTAGAGGAAATCTTCTTTCCCCGGGGCCCTGCGTCGTTCTACCTTGCGCATGAATCGGTTGCTTGAAAAGTCGGCCACGCTGCTCGCACTTTCACTGGCGGCCGGCATCGTTTCTGCCCAAAGAGCTCCGTCTTCCCCGGAAAAACCCTGGGCCGGTCCTACCGCCTTGCCAACCGCGCCCCGCCCACACACTGCGCCCTTCGTCGCTCCTGATCCAACCAAGATCTATAACCTGCCTGAGCTGATCAACCTGGCGGAACAGAACAACCCGGACACGCGCGTGGCCTGGGAAAACGCCAGGGCGCGTGCCGCGGACCTCGGCGTGAGCAAGGCCAGTCTTTACCCGACCGTGGCCGCCGTCGCCATCGCGCAGACGGCGCGTTACAACGTCTTCTTTGGGCCAAACTTCTATCGCCAGACAGAAGAGAGCTATTCCCCCGCCCTGGAAGTCGATTACACCATCTTCGATTTCGGCAGACGTTTGCACGAAATTGCCATCAGCAAGAACAACCTGTTGGCGGCAAACTTTCTCTTCAACAATACCCACCGCAAAATTATCTTTGCGGTCATGTCCGCGTACTATCGCGTGCTCAATACCAAGGGTCAGGAAGACGCAGCCGAAGCCAATCTCAAGAACGCGCAGACGGTGCAGCAAGCTGCGGAAGCCCGTTTGGATCTGGGCCTGGCAACACTGCCTGATGTTCTCGAGGCGCGCAGTGCCGCGGCGCAAGCGGATTACGATTTGCAAGCGGCGATCGGAGCCTCGGAGATCGCGCACGGTGACCTGGCCACTGCGCTCGGTCTTTCCCCGATCGGCCCCTTGCAGGTGGAGAGCATTCAATCTCTAACCATTCCGCAGGACCTTGCCGTTACCGTCGAATCATCGATCGACCACGCGTTATCCCAGCGGCCTGACCTGATGCAGCGGGTAGCAGAGTTGCGTGCGGCTCATGCCGAAGTCAAAGAAGCAAAGACGGCTTATTGGCCGACCGTGAGTTTCAGCGGCGAGGGCGGCATCTCGAGAACTTATGCCGAGCAGGATCAAGGAGCGGGCGTCTATTCTCCCACCCAGGAATCGTGGACCGCGCGGGTGAGCCTGACCTGGGATTTATTCGACGGCTTTGCGCGTGAGGAACGCGTGGCCCGGGCGAAGGCCGATCAAAAGCAGGCGGCCGCGGAAGTGGATGCGATTCGCGATCAGGTGGAAAACCAGGTTTGGACCGCCTACTCGACAGCGCGCACCGCCCTGCGCCAGCAAAAGGCCGCTGCGGCATTGCTGGATGCCGCGTCTTCTTCTTACAATGCAGCCCTGCAGTCTTACACCTACGGCGTGCGCAGCCAGATCGACGTGGTCTCGGCACAACGCGCCCTGGCGGCTGCGCGTACCGCCGACGTCAGCGCGCGCACCCAGCTATTGACCGGCATGGCGGCGCTCGCCTTCCAAACCGGAGATCTGCTGCAGGCGAAAAGGCCATGAGGACTATGAGATTGACTGTGCGAACCCCAATGGCGCAAGCCGCCGTTGCTGCGTGGTGCGGATGCGTCCTCTTGAGCGGCTGCTCCCGTGTCCCTTCCTTCAACATCCTGGGATCCTTCTTTCCTGCCTGGATATTGTGTGGGTTGATCGGCATCGTGCTTACCGTGGCCACGCGCTTACTTTTTGTGCGCTACCAGTTTGAGCAGCAGCTTTCTCCGCTCATCCTCGTCTACCCCTGCTTAACCGCGTTCTTCACCTTTACGCTCTGGTTGCTGTTTTTCAGCTAAGACAAGGAGAGGCGATGCCCGACACCGAAACCACGGCCCCACCGCGCAAGCATCTCGGCCGAATCGTCAGCATCTCGATCATCGCGGGCGCTCTGATTACCGGCCTCTTAGTGGTTGAGGAGACCAATCGCTACCCGCGCACCGATGATGCGGAGGTCTTTGCCAACTTTATCGGCATCGCTCCCCAGGTAGACGGCCCCATCACCCAACTCGCCGTCCAGGACAACGCCTTCATCAAGCAGGGAAATCTTCTTTTTCAAATCGATCCGCGGCCTTACGAGTATTCGCTCGAAAAAGCCAGGTCTGATCTGAACGCGCTCGAAGGCCAGATCGGCGATCAGCGCCGCACCATCGCTTCTCAAGTGAGTGCCGTGGGAGCAGCCAGGGCCAATACCGACAGCGCCGCCGCCAATGTCGAGCGCGCCGCTGCCGCCGTGAACGAAGCCAAAGCCAACGTCGCCAATGCCCAGGCGGCGCTCGACAGCGCGAACGCCGAGTTGCTGTATCAGACCAACAACTTCCATCGCATTGAACCGCTGCTGGCCAAACAATTCGTAACTGTCGACCAGGTAGACCAGGTTAGAACCGCGGTTACGGCCCGGCAGCAGGCGGTGCAGCAACAACGTTCGCAACTCTTGTTGGCCGAGGCGCAGGTGCAATCCGCGCAAGCGGCGTACCTGCAAACCAAAGCCGCGCAGGAGCAAAGCCACGCCCAGCTGGGGCAATCGCAACACGCCGTGCTCACGATCGATCCGCTCACCGCGCAGCGGGGCGGGCGCGCCGCCGCCGTGCAAACCGCGGAATATAACCTGAACAACTGCAAGATCTACGCCCCCTTTGACGCCCGCGTCACCAACCTGACCATCTCGCAGGGGGCCTATGCCCACACCGGCCAACAGGTGTTTACCCTGATCGATACCCGCACCTGGTGGGCGGTGGCTAATTTTCGCGAGACCCAGTTACGCCGCATTGTGCCCGGCATGCATGCCGATGTCTACGTGCTCTCCCGGCCCCAGGTAAAGTACGACGGCATCGTCGACAGTGTCGGGTTTGGCGTGCAGCCAGATACAACGCTGGTGGGCAGCTTTACTGCTACCGGCTTGCCCAATGTGCAGCGTTCGTTGAACTGGGTGCATCTGGCCACGCGCTTCCCGGTGCGGGTACGCATCAACGCTCCGGAGACGGAGCCTTTCCGATTAAGCGAATCCGCGGTAGTGGTCATTCGCGGGGACGAGAGGGCCAGATAACCATGCCGGCTGCCGCCCAGTCGAGCGCTGCCGACCAGGCAGGCAAGTGGTTTTGGGAATTCCTTAAAAATGAGCTGACCCCGTATCCAGGCAGGGCGTGGATTGTCGGCCGCGTCACCATCTCGGCAAGCCTTGTCATGCTGCTGGTGATGACGTTCCGCTTGCCCGGCGGCTTCCTGGGCGCGATCTTTACCCTGTTCCTGAGCCGCGAAAATCCCACGGCCACGTTCGTCGCCGGGGCGCGGACGGTGGTCGCCTTCGTGCTCGCCACCGTCTACACGGCGGTCAGCGTAATGCTGCTGGTGGATGACCCCATGACCCATTTTCTGTGGGTCGCGGGCAGCCTCTTTCTTTCTTTCTACCTGTTGCGCATCGTTGCCGATTACGGAACGGCGGTTGCTTTCGGCTTCATGGTGACGGGCGCCATTTCCCTGTGGGATGAAAACCTGCTCAACGTAAACCAGCGTATGGAGAACACACTATGGCTGGCCGGTGTGGTCACTATGGGCGTTGTGGTGACCGTTCTTGTCGAGTACGTTTTTCGCCGCATACATCCGGCCACCGATCTTACCGAAGGCATTGAAGAGCGCTTGAAGACGGTCGAAAACGTCTTGCGCTCGGCCGCGGAAGATAAGCCGCTAGCGGGCGAGTGGGAGAAGCGGCTCACGCTTTACGCAAGCGTCGGAACGTCCCGGCTGCGCCGGCTCATCGTTCGCTCTGAGTTCAGTGCGCACTACAAAGCGCAGATGAGCACGGCAGTGGCGCTGGTGGGGCGTTTGGTCGACACGGCGGCGAGTTTTCGATTGGCCCTGGCGGAACGCGGCGGCCAGCTGGATGCGCCCGGTCAATCACGCTGCCGTCAGTTGGCAGACGAAGTCAAAACGCAAACAGAAGCACTCATGCGCGGCCAGCTGCCGCCGAAAGTGCAGCCCTCGCCGCACCAGCCAACCGGGTTGCCCTTTCTCACCATGATGGAGCACACCGCTGCGCTTATTCCGGAAGCCTTTGCCGGTTCTGCCTCGGTGCAGGAGTTTGTCAACGCGCCTTTGGATGAGGAGGGGCCCACACGCTTCTTTGCCGGCGACGCATTTTCCAATCCCGCGCACGCGCAATTTGCGTTGCGCGGCACGCTCGCGGCGCTGACTTGTTACATCATTTACACCGCCATCGATTGGCCGGGACTGAGTACGTCGGTCGCCACCTGCTTCATTACCGCGCTTACGACGATTGGCTCCTCACGGCAAAAGCAGATCCTGCGCCTGGGCGGCGCGTTCCTGGGCGGCTTTGTCTTTGGTATGGGGGCACAGATCTTTGTCTTGCCGTATCTGGATACCATTGCCGGCTTCCTGGTGCTCTTTGCGGTGGTCACGGCCATCTCCGCGTGGATTGGGATTTCGTCGGCCAGATTGTCTTATCTTGGCGTGCAGATTGCCCTGGCTTTCTACCTGATCAACCTGCAGGAATTTGCCATCCAGACATCGCTTGCGATTGCCCGTGACCGCGTGTTTGGCGTGCTGCTCGGGCTGGTATCGATGTGGTTGCTGTTTGATCGTTTGTGGGTGCGCAATGCGCTCGACGAAATGGAAACCGTGTTCGCCCACAATCTGGAGATGTTTGCCGAGCTGGCCGAGCAGTTGCTGGCGACAGACCAGACCCAGGCGATCCGCCGTGTTCGCCAGTTACGCGATCAAATGAACGACGGCTTTCAGGCGGTGCGTGCACAATCGGATGCAGTGTTGTTCGAGTTTGGCGCCTCACGTCAGAGAAAGTTACAGATCCGTGATGATATCCGCCGTTGGCAACCCTCGATCCGTACCCTGTTGCAGGTGCAGATGACCTTCGCCCAATACCGTTTGCAACGGTTGTCGCAGGATCTACCCAAGCCTATCCATGAGGCGGATGTAGCCTTTGAAACCGATGTTGCCCGGGTGATGCGCGCCATGGCGCGTGAAGTGACCGGACAACCGGTCGATGCCGCCCCTGACATCCGCGCCTCGGCAGCCCGGGTGCAAAAAGAGATCCGTGATTATTACCAGCAAGCCGGCATACCTCTTACTGCCCAGGCATCAGACGTGATCGGCCTGACGCAGAGTCTGGCGTCCATTCTGGAGCCCTTGTATGAAGACATCCGCACTACCTTCGCGACCCACAAACACGGCATGGGCGCCGGGGTACAGTTGGCGCACGGAGAGGCTTGATCATGGCATCGCGTATTGGGCTTCGCCATTCCCGAACGACCAGTTTTCCTTGGACACCTCAATCAGGCTGATGAATATATCTTCTTTGCGCAGCTTGAGGGTTTCGTGCAGGCCGTCAGCCACGGCCTTGTAGAAGGCCTGCTTCATCTCTACGGTACGGCCGGCGTTCAGCGTGATCTGCACGAAAATGCACTCGTCTGATCGATCGACGTCGAGGAATTCACGGTCAAACTGCAAGCCAGCCTGAGGATGCTCGGTGATGATCTGGAAGAGGTCGCCGCTGGGCGCCTTCATGACCTCGGTGAGCGCCTGGTAGACAATCTGGCCAACCTTTATGCCGTACTCCAGCGATTTGCCTGCGGCGAGATCGATACGAACGAAGGGCATGTGTACTCCTTGGAACTACGCTTGAGAACAGGATAGCGAATGGGTGTTGGTTCGCGGTATTTTCGTTTGGCTAAAGCCTATTTCACAGGGGCGCTTGTTCTTTAGGTCCGTCCCCCAAACTAAATTGTCATCCCGACCGAAGCGGAGGGGTCTGCGGTTCGCCTCGGTCCCAATGAACACAATGCTCAGGTAGGATTTGCGAGCTCACTCGTAGGGCCTTGGTTTGGGAGAAAGGCGCACCGCAGATCCCTCCACTCCGCTACGCTTCGGTCGGGATGACAAGGGGAGAGGGGCGCGTCCAGGGAGAGGAGATTGCGGAACAGGCTCCTTAATGCACAGAGGTGATAATCCGGCTGAGGAGGAGATTCGGGAGACAGCCCAGAAGCACCACCAGTGCGGCCGTGATCCAGAGCGCGAGGCGGATGGCGGCCGGGATATGGAGGGCTGCGGCTTCCGCTTTTGGTGCGACGACGTAGGCCTGCTTCAGTACTTTCAAATAGTAGTAGAACGACACCACGCTCATGGCCAGCGCAAGCAGCACCAGCCATAGCAAACCACGCTGCGTGAGCGCCGAGACGAAGACATAGAACTTGCCGAAAAAGCCGGCCAGCGGCGGAACACCGGCCAGCGATAGCAGAAAGATAAGCAGACAAAAAGCGATGTCTGGAGCGCGCTTGCCCAATCCTGCGAAGTCTGCAATTTGGTCTGTGCCATCGAGCGCGGCGAGCACAGCAAATGCGCCGGCAGTCGCCAGCGCATAGGTGATGACGTAGTACACCAAGGCTGCCAGGCTTTGTGAGCTATGCACCACTAACGCGATCAACATATAGCCGGCATGGCCAATTGCCGAATAGCCCAGCAGCCGGCGCATACTGGTCTGGGCAAGGGCGGCCAGGTTGCCCCAGACCATCGACACCGCCGCAAGCAGGGCAATCAGGCTCGTCCATCCGGTCGCCGGCAGCCCCAGAGAGAAAACCAGGAACAAGGCGAAGAAGCTCGCCACCTTGGAGCTCGAGGCAATGAGCGCTGCGCTCGACGCCGGCGCACCCTGGTAGACCTCAGGCGCCCACATGTGAAAGGGCGCGGCGGCAATCTTGAAGCCGAAGCCAGCCATCAACATGACGATCGCGATCGCCAACAACGGATCGTTGGGCGCTTTGCCCACCGCGACTGCGATCTCTCCCAGTGCCAGCGAACCAGACAATCCGTACAACAAGCTGATGCCAAACAGCAGGATGCCGGCCGACATACCGCCAAACAAAAAGTACGTGAGCCCGGCTTCGGCGGATGCCTGGCTGTCCTTATCAAAAGCGGTCAGAATATAAAGTGTAAGACTCAGAAACTCAATGGCGATGAAGAGGATCAATAGATTCTGCGAACTCACCAGCAACATCATCGCGGTGGTGGCAAATAATTGCAGAGCACAGTACTCGCCCACATGGGCGGTAAAGCGCGCCGCACTCACCAGCAGAAGAACAAGAATCGCCAGCACCAGCAGTGCTGCCTGCACCAGGTGGGTCAGCGGAGTTACCACCAACATGCCGCCCGGGAGGCTGCCGTTCGCAGGGAAAGCAATCAGCGCGGCCAGGGCGATGACGCAGCCAATGCTTGCGGTGGTCGTCATGACGCCGAACCGGCTGGCCAGGGGCGCACGGCGCAGCCAGCCGAGGTCAAACACCAGCACCAGCAACGCCGTAAGCGCCACCACGATCTCTGGTGCGGTTAAGCGCAGTAGTTCGAGGTAGCCGGGGTTGCTCATTGCCAGCTACCCCGGCGCAATTGCTCAAACAACGGCGACTGCAGGGTGGGCACGATCAAATCCATCAGCAGCCTGGGATAGAGCCCGAGCACGATCGTGCTGGCCAGCAGCAGAAAGGCCCCCAGACGCTCGGGCAGGGTGATGGGGGGTAAAGTCAGCTGCTCGGTAGCCTCGCCAAAGAAAGTGGCCTGCAGGGCCCGCCAGGAAAACGCAATCCCGATCAGGATGCCCACACCCGCGACACAGCACAGCCACGGATACGCTTGCCAGCTGCCAACCAACACCTGCAACTCGGCGATAAACCCGCTAAACCCGGGCAGGCCGATGGACGCCATCATCGCCAGCACAAACGTAACCGCCGCAAAAGGCAGCAAGCGGGCGAGCGGCATGCGCGACAACTCACCCAGGTCGCGGGTGTGGGTGCGGTCGTACACCATCCGCCCCACCACGGCGAACAACAACCCGGCAATGATGCCGTGAGAGAACATCTGGTAGACGGCGCCCGACAGACCAATCCGGGTCAGAGTCATCAGCCCTAATAGCACAAACCCCATATGGCTCACGCTGGAGTAGCCAACGACAAACTTCAGATCCTTTTGCACCAGGGCCACGCTCGCGCCATAAATAATGCCGATCACGGCGAGCACGGCAAATACCTGCCGCCATGAGCCGAAGCCGAGCACGTTGATTCCCCAGGGATCGAGGCCGCGGGGAAACAGCATCATGGCCACGCGCAGGCATCCGTAAGCACCCAGCTTCATCACCACCCCTGCCAGCAGCATGGAGGCGGCGGTGGGGGCGGCGGCGTGGCCGGTAGGCGCCCAGGTATGGAAAGGCCACATACCGGCCAGCACGGCAAAGCCCACGAACACCGCGGGGAAGGCCCACATCTGAAAATGCACCGGGAACGGGAAGTGGGCCAGGTCCTCAAGGCTGAGCGTGTGCTGACCCGAAACCACGTAGGCGGCCACCGTACCGGCCAGCACCAGCGCGCTGCCCGCAAAGGAGTAGAGCACCAGTTTCATGGCCGCATACTCGCGCCGGGTCGAGCCCCAGATGGCGATAAGAAAATACTTAGGAACAATCGCGATTTCGTAGAACACAAAAAGCAGAAACAGATCGAAGCTGAGAAAGACTCCATAGACGGCGCCGATCAGCACCAGGTAGAGCGCGAAGAAATCTTTGACGCGCCGTTCAATATTCCAGGAGAACAAGATACCGGCCACCGCCGCAATCCCTGTTAACAGGACCAGGGTCAGGCTGATGCCGTCGGCAGCCAGGTGGTACTCAATGCCCAGGCTGGGAATCCAGGGAGTGCGCACGAGGGTGATCAGCTGTCCCGAAGGATCGCCGTGCCAGGCGGCGCGGAGGCCGATTGCAAGGCCGGCGGACGCAGTCAGCAACGCAACCACACGGGCAACGACCGGGTGCCTCGCGGGCGTGAGTGTGACCGCAACTGCACCCAGAAACGAGAGGTAGATCGTCCAGGCAAGCATGGTCAAAACCTCACCTGCCCAACCAGGCGCATGACCGTGCCGTGCACCAGGCCGCCGATGACCTGGGGATAAAGCCCGACGGCAAATACCAGGAAAATTACGGGAGCCAGTAACCAACGTTCCCCCGTCGTCAGGTCTGGCATGGCGGCCCAACTTGGGCGCAAGGGGCCAGAGAACACCCGCTGTATCGCGGTCAACATCCAGACCGCGGTGATCAGCAAGCCGATCAACGCCAGGGCCGCCGCCCACCACGTGAGCGGGAACACCCCCTTAAAGATGAGAAATTCACCCGGGAACCCGATCAGCCCCGGCAAGCCGAGCGACGCGAAGAGGACGATCCCCATCAGCCCGCTGAACACCGGCATGGCTTTTCGCAGCCCACCAAAATCGTCGAGGCCGAGCAGGCCGTTGCTGCGCCGCTCGAGCAGCGCCAGGAACCAGAAAAGCGCGGCCGCTGTGATGGCATGGCTGAACAACTGCAGCAGGACCCCGGTGAGTGCGGCCGCTTTTTCAGCGACCAGGCGCGCCTCCGCGCCGGTCGAGCCCGTTACGGCAACAATACCCAGGATGCAATAGCCCAGGTGGTTGATGGAGGAGTAGGCAAACATCCGCTTCAAGTCAGTCTGCGCCCACGCCGTGAATGCCGGCAGCACGATGCTGGCGATGGCCAGCCACAAAAGAACGGTGCGCGCCCGCCACATCTGCTCGGGAAAAATGGGAAGCAGAATTCTCAGGAACCCATACACTCCCATTTTAGAGAGAGCGCCGGTCAACACCATGGTGGTTTCGGGCGCAGCTTCCGCATAGGCAGACGCGAGCCAACCGTGAAAGGGCACCACCGGCGTCTTGACGGCGAAGCCCAGGAACGCGCCGCAAAACAGGAACATGGTGATGTAGCCGCTGGTCCATTGATGCCAGTGGAGGTTTTGTGCGATCGCCGCCGCGAGCTGACCGGTCTGCGCCATCTGGGTCAGATCGAGAAAGTCAAAGGTGCCGCTGGCCAGAAACAGGGCGAGAAACGCCAGCAGCAGGGTGATGGAGCCAACCATGGTGTAAACGAAAAATTGGGTCGCGGCGCGGGCTCGTCCTGAGCCGCCCCAAAGCCGAATCATGAAGAAGGCGGGAATCAGGCTCAGCTCCCAGAACAGGAACCAGTGAAGAAAGTTCAGGGCCGTATAGGTGCCGAATAAACCAGTTTCGAGAAACAGCAGCAGCGCGAAATACGCGGCCCCTTGTTTCGAGTTGCTCCACGAAGCCGCGACCGCCATCAGCACCACGATGGAGGAGACAGCCAGCATCACCAGGCTCAGGCCATCCACGCCCACATGGTATTGCAGTCCAAGCGCGGGCGCCCAGGCATGCACCTCCTGAAACTGCAGGCCCGTCAGCGCAGGCTGAAAGTCGAACCAGAGCAGGAAGGTGTAGAAAACCGCGGCGGTGGCGAATATCGCGGCGCAGAGACGTGCCGCCGAACGGCTGATTTGGCTCAGCAGCAGCACCGTCACGCCTCCGATCAAAGGAAGCAAGGTGAGCGCGCTGATATGAGGGAATCCGTTCATCCGCGGCGCCCCAGCAAGAGAAGAAGGGCCAGCACGGCCACCGCGGCGGCTACGAACCTCAGATAATTCTGGACACGGCCGTCCTGCAGACGAGCGAGCAGCCGACCGCCACCGGCCACGCTGTCGCAGCCCTCATCGAAGCCTTTGTTCACAACCCAGCGGTCGAGCGAAAAATCAATCCAACCCAAGCCTTTGGTGAGTGCCGACGCAGCCAGCGGGATGCCACTCCAAAGCCATCGTTCCAACCAGTTCATCAGGCAGGCAAGCCACCATGCCACGCGTTGCACCGTGAGCGCATACAACTGGTCGATATACATGCCGTGCTTCAGCGCGTGGAAGACGACGGGTTGCAGCCGCTCCAGCGTATCGGGATCCGCCGCGCGCTGAATGGGCCGCCGCCCATAGATCCACCAACCGAGCCCCAACCCTGCAAAAACCAGCAGCGAAGAAATCAGCATCAGCGGAAGCAGCCCCGCCTCGGCCAGTTGGCCAAAATCAAAGCGGACAGGGCGCAAATCGAGAAACCCCTGCAACCATGGCCATGCCGGCGTTCCGATAAAGCCGATCAGGATAGCCACCGCGGCCAACAGGATGAGCGGCACCGTCATCGCGGCGGGGCTCTCATGCGCAGCATCATGCACATCAGAGGCCGCCATCTCCGCTGGTACGACCGGCTCGGGCACCGCGCCCTTGCGCCGTTTGCCGAAGAACACGTAACACAC
Organism: uncultured Acidobacteriaceae bacterium; assembly: GCA_963834445.1. GTDB lineage: Bacteria > Acidobacteriota > Terriglobia > Terriglobales > Acidobacteriaceae > PALSA-350. The sequence continues at coordinate 330,685 of CAWIBU010000003.1, read as the reverse complement.
CTGGCGCGTCATGTAGAACGCAGTCAGCAGGGCGCCGATCGCGCCCAGATAAAACGGTACCCGGGAAAAGCTCCAGCCATAGGCGGCATGCAGTATGGCGTCTTTGCTCCAGAACCCGGAGAAGAATAAAGGAAACCCGCTCAGGGCGAGCATGCCTACCGCGTAGGTGGCGAAGGTGACCCGCATCCATTTGCGAATGCCGCCCATCTCACGAATGTCCTGCTCGTCCATGCAACCGTGGATAACCGACCCCGCGCCCAGGAACAGCAGCGCTTTGAAAAAGGCGTGAGCCAGCAAATGGAAGATGCCGACAGCGACCCCGCCCACGCCCAGTCCCATCATCATGTAGCCGAGCTGGGAGACAGTGGAGTAGGCCAGAATGCGCTTGATATCGTCTTGCGCCACCGCCACCAGCGCGGCAAAGATTGCGGTGATCGCGCCAATCCAGGTAACTACCTGCAGGGCGGTGCCACCGGGCACGGACATCAGCGGATACACCCGGGCCACCAGGTAGACGCCGGCCGCCACCATGGTGGCCGCGTGAATCAACGCGCTTACCGGCGTGGGGCCTTCCATCGCATCCGGCAGCCAGACATGCAGCGGCACCTGCCCTGATTTGCCAACTGCTCCGCAGAAGATCAGCAGCGCAATGCCGTTGGCTGTCCCGGTTGCCAGCAGAGAAAGCGCGGTATGCTCCATGGACCCTGCGCCGTGATCGTAGAAAAGCAGCGTGCCGGTTTGCCCGTAAAGCCACACCATGCCCAGCAGCAGGCCCAGGTCGCCAATCCGCGTAACGATGAACGCCTTCTTGGCCGCTGCTGCCGCTGCCGGCCGTTCATACCAGAAACCGATCAAGAGATAAGAGGTAAGGCCCACCACCTCCCAACACATGAACAGCAGCAGCAGGCTGTTGGCGATCAGCAGGCCGAGCATGGCGCCGGCAAACAGCGAGAGGAAGCAGAAGAACCGGGTGAAGTTTTCGTCGTGATGCATGTAGGCGACGCTGTAAATAAAAACCAGCATCCCGACAAAGGTAACCATGACCAGCATCACGGCAGTGAGCGGGTCAAGCACCCAACCCAGGCTCACCCATTCGGCGCCAAATTGCAGCCAGCGAAAATTGCTGGTCAACCGCTGGGGCTGGAGCAGCAGATGGCCGAGGGCGACCAGCGACAAGACAAACGAAAGACTGATGCCGGTGATGGCAAGCGCGGCCGCAAACCCGCGTCGGCTTTGCCTGAGCAGCGCGCCGATTCCCGCGGATACCAAGGGGAAGAGCGGGATCAACCACAGATAGCGAACGATCCAGACAGGCGAGGCCATAGGCGCGCTTACGGTCGCCTCCCCATTAGCTGGCTCAGGTCGGTGGTCTTCGTATGTCGATACACAGCAAGAATCAGCGCCAGGCCGACGGCTGCTTCCGCGGCAGCCACGCCGATGGCGAAGAGTACAAAGATCATTCCGCTCATGGCTTCAGGGTGGGGCCCGAAACGCCAGAAGGCGACAAAGTTGATGTTGGCCGCGTTCAACATGAGCTCAATGCCAACCAGCACCAGGATGGTGTTCCGGCGCGTGAGCGCGCCCGCGAGGCCTACCGCGAACAACAGGGAAGAGACGAGCAGACAGGCGGTAAGAGGATTCATCGCTGGCCCGGTTTCTCCTTCATGGCGACAATCACCGCACCGATCAGCGCGGCCGTGAGCATCAAGCCGATCACCTCAAGCGGGAAAAGGTAGTTCCCCATGAGGGCAAATCCCAACTGGCGGACGGTCGATTGAGGCACGAGGACCGCAGGCGAAGGCACAGCGCTGCTATGAAACACGGCCCAGGCGAGCACTGCGAACACCGCTACCGCCAACAGCACGCCGGCAACCGGGCGCTGGGTGGGCGGGTCACTCTCACTGCTGCGGGTCAGCAAAATGACAAACACAATCAGGACCGCGATCGCGCCCACGTAGACCAGCAACTGCGCCAGGCCGAGGAACTGTGCGCCGAGATTGAGGTAAAGCATCCCGATGCCGGCGAACGCAACTGCCAGGGCCAGCGCGCAATGCACCAGGCCGCGCAGCATGATCGCGGCGCAGGCGCCCGTCAACGTCAGCACGGCGAGAATGAGAAACGGAGCGTTAGTCAGCAAAGCGATAGCTCCGTTTCGCGATCTTGTTTCTCGTCTCCACACCGCGCGCCAGCAGGGCATAAGCGCACACGATCAACAGGCTGCTCACCAGCCACCGCGTCACCCCGGCCGGCAGAAAGCGCCACATCCCGGCCGATGCCACGACCACCAGCGCCATGGGCAACATGAACTTCCAGGCAAAGTTCATCAGTTGATCCATGCGCAGGCGGGGCAGAGTGCCGCGCACCCAGATGAACCCGATGATGATGCCCAGTAGTTTGGCGAAGAACCATATCCACGAGGGAACCCAGGTCAGGAAGGGCAGCGGCGCCGCCCACCCACCGAGAAACAACGTGATGCCCAGGCCGCTGATGGCGAACATGCCCAGGTATTCGCCCAGAAAAAAGAGTGCGAACTTGAAACCCGAATACTCGAGGTAGTAGCCGGCAATGATTTCGGACTCGCCCTCGGGCAGATCGAAGGGAGAGCGGTTGGTCTCCGCGGTGGCCGCAATCATGAACAGGATGAAGCCCGCCAAGCCCCACGGCGTAAACACATACCAGTGAGGAAAGATGCCGGTAAAGCCCGATTGCTGCTCGACGATCTGTACCGTCGAGAGCCCACCCGCCGCCATGATGACGGCAATCGATGAGAGCAGCAGCGGCACCTCATAGCTGATCATCTGCGCGACTGCGCGCATGGCGCCCAGCAGAGAATATTTATTGCGGCTCGACCAGCCCGCCATAAAAACAGAGAGCTCGGCGATGGCGCCAATGGCGAAGAAAAACAGCACCCCCGCATCGAGGTTGGCCGCCACCATATTGCGGCCGATGGGCAACACCGCGTAGGGCAGAAACGCCACCGCGAGCAGCACCAGGGGCGCAAGAAAATGAACCACCCGATCCGCGGAAGCAGGGACAATATCCTCTTTGGTCAGCGACTTGATCGCATCCGCCATGGGCTGCAGGATGCCGTGGAACCCGACTCGATTGGGACCGTAGCGGTTCTGAATCCGGCCCAGCCCTTTGCGCTCTAACACCGTGGTGAGCGCAAACAAAATCGGGAAGATAAGCAGGATAGGAGCGATGGTCAAGAGGATGGAAACCGCAGGCCGCGTCGCTAGCGGAGACTGGCCCACCAGCCAATGCTTCAGCAGGACGAACACCTGGTCCGATGGCTGCATTAATTCGTCACCGGTGCTTGTTGCTTCTTAGCTTCGGCTTGGGCTTTTTCCTGGGCGCGTCTGGCCTCGACCTCGGCTGCTTCGGTGGGGTGGATAGCCAGGTAGTGCTCATTGGGCAGGGCTAGCTTTTCTTTCGTCCACAGCAGGCTGCCGAAGCGATCTGCCGTGCTTAGTTCGAAGTCGTTATCCATGCGAATGGCGTCGAAGGGGCAGACTTCCACGCAGATCTGGCAGCTCATGCAGACCGACACGTCGATATCGAAGACCGCGGGGTAAAACTGCGGCTTGCCCACAAAGTCGGGCTTCTTGTCTTTGCTTTTCTCGATGGTGATGCAGCGCGGCGGGCATTCTTTCTCGCAAATCTGGCAGGCCACGCAGCGCAGCCCCTGCTCCTTATCGGTACCATCGTAAATAAGAAACGGGAAGTTGCGGGCTGACTCCGAAACCGGCAACCGCTCTTCAGGAAATTGCACAGTCGTGAGCCGATCTTTATCGACAAAGCTGCCGAAGAAGTTCCGCGCCGTCTCCGCTAACCCTTTAACAATGCCTAAGCCCAACATCTATTCTTGCCCTCGCTCTGCGTACTTGAGGCGGTTATGAAGGGGCGGGGCTTCAGAGCGTGTGTGAGCACTCAGTTCGGGAGAGCTTTCCCCTGTCACAAAGGCGGGTGCCCCATATCTCACCGCGCTTTTTGCGGGGAGATGTGGGAAATCTAACCGCTTCCTCCCCGCAACCCTCGTGAATGGGGGGTTGTGGAGGAGATTGCAGATCGAGATCCGCGAATTTCCCACATCTCCCCGCAAAAAGCGCGGTGAGATATGGGGCACCCGCCTTTGTGGCAAGGGAAAGCTTTTACAATGCCAGTTCTCACACATGCTCTTGAGCCCGTATCCTTCGCTTCCTGTTAACGGTCTACTTCGCCCATCACAATATCAATGCTTCCCAGAATCACGACCACATCCGCAATGTTTTGCCCCAGGCACATATCCTCGAGCACGGTGAGGTTAATCAAACTTGGCGGCCGCACCCGATAACGATAGGGGTTGGGCGAGCCGTCGCTGATTAAATAAAACCCCAGCTCCCCTTTGGGTGATTCGATGCGCGCATAGGCTTCGCCGGCCTTTGGCCGTAGCCCCCGCAGCCTGGCTTTGGGATCCATAATCGGGCCGGCAGGAATACCGCGCAGGGCCTGCTCAAGTATCTTGAGCGACTCGCGCATTTCGAGCACGCGCATCATGTAGCGGTCGAATGTGTCGCCATGCTCGCCCAGCGGCACGCGGAATGTGAAGCGGTCGTACACCCCGTAGCGATCCACCTTGCGCAGGTCGTAATTGACCCCGCAGGCGCGCAGGCCCGGTCCGGTCATGCCTGCATTGATCGCCAATTTAGCCGTCAACACACCCACACCCTGGGTGCGCGCCATGAGGATCTCATTGCCGCTCAACAGGTTTTCAAATTCATCGATGAATTCGTTAAAGCCGGCCACCAGCCTGGCCGCCTGGCCCAACCACTCGGCGGAGCAATCGACGCGCACGCCGCCAAAGCGCATGTAATTGCACATCATGCGCGCGCCGCTTAATGACTCGAACAGGTCCAGAACCTTTTCGCGTTCGCGAAAGGCATACATCAGTGGGGTGCCGCTGGCCCCCATGTCCTGGAGCAGAAAACCCACCATGCCGGCATGGTTCTGCAGCCGGGTCAACTCCGCCACGATGACCCGGATATACTCGGCGCGCTCAGGTACAGCCAGGCCGGAAAGCTTTTCAACAGCCAGGGCGTATCCCCAGTTGTTGGTCATGGAGCAGAGATAGTCCAGCCGATCGGTGTAGGGGATGGCCGCCAGATAGCTCGCCGCCTCGGCGATCTTTTCGTGGTTGCGATGCAGGTAGCCGAATACCGGCTTCAGACGCATCACGCGCTCGCCATCCAGGCGAACATCCATGCGAAAGACGCCGTGGGTCGATGGGTGCTGCGGGCCCATCGATATCTCCATCAGCTGGTCTTCCCCGGAGTCGGCCGGGGCCCCAAGCGGAGTAACAAGCGACGCAGCCTGGGTCATCGCGCCCCCATCGTTTCCAGGTCATCGTCTGGTGGAGGAACATAGTCTCTGCGCATGGGGTGATCGGTAAAGCCCTCCCACATCAGGATGCGGCGCAGATCGGGATGCCCTGTGAACACAATGCCGAACAGGTCGAACGCCTCGCGCTCCTGAAACTCCGCACTGCGCCAGATGGGCGTCACCGAAGGCACTGTCACATCGTCGGTCCGGTTCCCGGTGCGCATCCGCACCACCACGGGCCCTTCTTTTTTTGCCATGGAAAAGAGGTGATAGACCACTTCGAGGTAACCCGGGATCGTGGTCTTCCTGGTCTCCTCTATTTCCTTCTCGACGCCCTCGACGATCTGCTTGGTCTTGATCTTTTCGGTTTGTACCCGGTCCGGCCAATCTACTGCGGTTACATTGGAGCAAAAATCGAGATAGAGTTGTTCGCGCAGCAATAGGGCTACCTGCAGCCCGTGCTCGCGATCGACGAGCAGAGAATTCTGCGCGGAGGGGCTGCCGTTGACGACCACTTCTGCCCGGCAGCCTGGGATACCCGACTGTAACCGGCCGCTGATCTCTTCCAGGGTCATCCTTGGATCACCTTCAGCGGATTGTGGAATACCTCATCGTTCTGCGCGGGCTCCAGGCCGTGCTCGCCAAACGCCGGCACGGGAAATTCGCTGGGCTGATCGGCGTGCAGGTGACGCGGCCGCGATTCCCCGGTGAGGTGCTGGGCGCTGATTTTATCCTGCAAGGTCATGAACGCGTGAATCAGCGCTTCTGGCCGCGGTGGGCAGCCGGGAATGTGTACGTCTACCGGGATGAAGCGGTCGATCCCTTTGAGCACGTTGTAGCCATCGCGAAACGGTCCACCGGAGATGGCGCAGGCCCCCATGGCGATGACGTACTTCGGCTCTGGCATCTGGTTGTAGAGGCGCACTACCTGCGGCGCCATCTTCTTCGTCACCGTACCGGATACGATCATCAGATCGGCCTGGCGCGGCGAGGGGCGAAAGACTTCAGCGCCAAAGCGGGCCAGGTCGTAGCGCGCCATGGTGGTCGCGATCATTTCAATGGCGCAGCAGGCGAGACCGAAGGTGAGCGGCCAAACGGAATTCCGGCGCCCCCAGTTGTAGAGTTCCTCAAACGAGGTGGCGAAGATGCCGTGCTTGCTCAACTCGGTTTTTAAATCCTGGTCCATTGCAGCCTCATCATGCCCACGTCAGCACCCCTTTTTGGCAGGCCCACACCAGGCCCTCTACCAATAGGAGCAGAAAAACCAGCATGCCCAAACAAGCCGCCAGCGAAAGCCCGGAGAACGCGGCCGCAAACGGCAGCAGGAACACCGCCTCCACATCGAAAATCAGGAAGACGATGGCGTACAAATAATAAGAGACGTCCATGCGCACCCAGGCGTCACCCTGAGCTTCTAATCCACATTCATAGGTTGCATTTTTTTGCCGGCCGGGTTTGGCCGGGGAGACGAGTTTTGCCCACAACCAGGCCATCGACAAGGGGATTGCCCCAAAAACGAACGCCGCAAGCAGCAGCACGACGATCGTGGCCCAGGGATGCTCAACCGGAGCTATTGGAAGACCTCTACCCATTCCTCACCACTGTCCCCCAACTGTCGGTTACCGACGCGGACGGGGCCCGGTATCGTTTGTCTGTCTCATCTGCGGAGAGCCAAACCACGTGAGCGGGTTGACTGCCGAAGAAGGATCATTCTCGCAAATTCTGCCCGGTTTTTGGGGTCCGGCCAGCCCGCCATATTCCGCCAAGCTGGCAGGGAGGGCCGAACTCACTAGATTACGCCTTCTTTGCCACGGCCGTCGGACCCGATCTTCGCCCCAAGCCCGACGGCGAACCAGCATCTGAACCACGGCCGGCCAGGGAGGGGGGCATGAAACGGCTCTACTGGGTCTGCCTCGGACAACGCAAAGGCTAAGCCGCCCCGCGGGCGCGGGGACCATCAGGCGGCGCGATGCGGAAGCTTCCAGTCAGGGCGGATGTAATGGCAGGTGTAGCCGTTGGGATAGTGTTCCAGGTAGTCCTGGTGTTCCGGCTCAGCTTGCCAGAAGGGACCAGCCGGTTTGACTTCCGTCGATACCTTTCCCGGCCAAAGCCCGGAAGCGTTGACGTCGGCGATGGTGTCCTCGGCCGTCCGTTTCTGTTCTTCGGTGGTGTAGTAAATCCCCGAGCGATAGCTGGTGCCGCGGTCGTTGCCCTGCCGATTCAAGGTGGTTGGGTCGTGAATCTGAAAAAAGAATTCCAGCAACTGCCGGTAGCTCAGCTTTTGCGGGTCGAAGACGATCTCGATGGCCTCGGCATGGGTTCCATGATTGCGATAGGTGGCGTTCGCGACATCGCCGCCGCTATAGCCGACGCGGGTCGAGATAACGCCGGGGTAGCGGCGCAGCAGGTCCTGCATGCCCCAGAAGCAGCCGCCGGCCAGGATCGCGGTTTCGTGTAAAGGCGCCATTTTATTTCTCCTCCTTGGAATCGAACAGTTTCAGGTAGTCACCGTAGCCTTCGCTGGCCAGCTCATCGACCGGAATGAAGCGCAGCGAAGCCGAATTGATGCAATAGCGCAATCCTCCGGCATCCCTGGGGCCGTCGTCAAATACGTGGCCCAGGTGGCTATCGGCATGGCTCGATCGCACCTCAGTCCGGCTCATGCCGGCGGTATTGTCTGACCGTTCCTCGACGTTGTCGGGCTCCACGGGTTTGGTAAAGCTAGGCCAGCCGCACTCGCTATCAAATTTATCGAGCGACGAGAACAGCGGCTCGCCGGAAACGATGTCCACGTAAATACCGGGGGCGTCATGATCCCAATACGCATTCTCAAATGGCCGTTCGGTACCGTTCTGCTGCGTAACCTTGAACTGTTCGCGGGAAAGGCTGGAAACAGCGTCAGGGTCTTTCGTGTAGTTGGCCATGCGGCCTCCTCTGGCTGCGGTGGTTTTGTCCGCAAGTGTTCGATCATTTTGAGCAGGGAATGGATGCAAACAGACTGGGGACTTCGGCTGGGGAAAGGTTTCACTAGTTATCACAAACGCTCTGAACCCTGTCGATCCGGACGTTTTGCAAACCAGTCCCCGGGCTTTGTGCTTGACGAATCAGCCGTAAACTCATCAGATTGTCTCTGCAAGCCCTTGCAAATCACGTTGCTGGCGGCCCGGGAGCAGAGCATTTCCAGATGAGCAACCAGCACGAGAAAGTCTTTGATCTTGCCATCGCCGGCGAACTGAACCTGGATCTGATTTTGTACGGTCTCCCGGCGGTGATGGAAACCGAGCGCGATCTGCTGGGAACCGGCTTTGCCTCGACGCTTGGCAGTTCCTCGGCCATCGTGGCCCACAACGCCGCGGCCCTGGGTATGTGCGTTCGCTTTGCCACGCTTGTGGGCGATGACGATCTCGGACGGATTGGGCTGCGCCGGCTAAGCGAAGCGGGCGTCGATATCTCCGGCGCCATCGTCGATCCGAGCACCTCGACGGGAGTAACGATCCTGCTGCCCCATGGCGCTGAGCGGCACAGCCTCACCTACCTGGGCAGTATCGCCGGGCTCACCGTAGATCACCTGGATCGGCAGAGCCTGATGCAGGCGCGCCACCTTCATCTCTCCTCTCTTTATCTGCAGACCGGCCTGCACCGCGGTCTTGTCGATTTGCTGCAGTCTCTGAAATCATCGGGCCTCAGCATCTCACTCGACACCAACGACGATCCCGCGGATAAGTGGGGAACACCTTTACAAGAGATATTGCCCTATGTCGACCTCTTCCTTCCTAACGAACGGGAACTCCGCCGCATGGCAAGAGGGGCCAACCTGGAAACCGCCATGCAACTGTTTGCTGCACAGGTGCCGGCCATCATCGTCAAGCGCGGACGGCTCGGTTGCCGTGTGCAGCACCGTAGCGAGGTTTTTGATGTTCCCGGGTTGATCGTCGACCCGGTCGACACGATCGGCGCCGGGGACAGTTTCGATGCAGGTTTTCTGTGTGCCTGGTTGAAGGGCAAGGACCTGTTCACCTGCGCCCGGGCGGGTAACATTACGGGTGCACTTTCGACGTTGGCGACCGGAGGAACGGAAGCCTTTCGCGACGTTCCGCTGCGCGAGTCGTTCTTGCGCGAGCACGGGTACCCCGGCGATTAAGCAAAAAGTATCGTCCGGCTTTTTGTCCGGGTACACTACTACTCTTATCCAGCAGCGGAGGGATCCTGTGGCGCATACGATGAACGATGTCGCGAAACTGGCTGGTGTCTCTCCCGCGACTGTTTCTCGCGTGCTCAGCAAAAGCCCGTACATCTCAGAAAAAACGGTCAAGCGCGTGCTTGCCGCGGTAACCGAGCTGCGCTATCACCGCAATGTCCACGCCCGCCGCCTGGCCATTGGTAAGAGCGATCTTTTTGGGCTGGTTATCTCTGAGATCGTCAATCCTTTCTTTTCCGAGATCATCCGCGGATTTCAATCCGCAGCCTGGGATCGCGGGTTCGACGTTCTTCTGTTGAACACAGAGTACAACGAGAAGCGGACGCAATCCGTGGTGCAAAAGCTGATTGAGAATGGCGTCCGCGGCGTCGCCATTATCACTTCTTCGCTCGATGACAAAGTGATCTCAACCTTAACCAGGGAGGGAATCGCGGTCGTGCTTTGCAATCCGTTGCCGGTTGACCGGTCAATGTCGAATATAAGAATTAATTATGAGCGAGGGCTGCACCAGGCGATGGAGCATGTTGCCTCGCTCGGCCATCGCCGCGCCGCTGTGATCGCTGGGCCGCCCACCAACAAAACCGCAGCCAGAATATGTCAATCGCTGGTCGAGGGACTTAGGTTAAGAGGCCTCGATCCAAATCCGATCACGCACAGCACCTATCGTTTCGATGCGGCCGCCGCTGCGGTCCAGTCCATTCTTGCTTCCAAAGCCAAGCCGACGGTGATTTTTTGTGGCAGCGATCTTATCGCCATGGGAGCCATGCTCGCCCTGGAGGGACAAGGAATCGATGTTCCCAAGGATGTTTCTGTCGTTGGTATCGACGACATCCCATTTGCTTCGCTGACCCGGCCGCCGCTCACCACCATCGGTGTGCCCCGCGAGCAATTGGGCATTACCGCCTTTCACGCTCTGGATAAGATGCTTAAGCTCAAGCGGCAGAGAGGCGCGGACTATGTGATCGAGACCGAGTTGGTCATCCGTAAGTCAACCGCTCCGCGGGCAGAACCGCGGCAACGTGGGAAAGCAGAACCGCTGCTCCGCGTGCAGGGCAAGACACTCCGGCGCCAGCTTTCGTCATAAAGCTGAGGAGTCCAGATCGTCGTGAATGCGGAAGGTCTTAACCACCCGGGTAACAATGCCGCCTGGACTCGGATTATCCGGGTTGATCCGAGCATGCACGCTCAGGTGATAGGCCAGCAACTGGGCAAACGGCACTTCAAACGGGATGCGCAGGCCATCGGCTAAAGCGGGAGCCGCAGCCTGCACCAGCCAGTCGTGCTGCCAGGTCTGCTCGCCGCCAAACACCGCAAACCTGCCTAGCCCCCTGGCACGCAAGTCGTCGAGTAGTTCCTTTTCGTAACGGCGCTTGTTTGCATCGCTCGAGGCAAAACAGACAATCGGCGTATCCGCGCGTGCAAAGGAAAGTGCTCCATGGCGCAAGCCCAAAAACGTCTCAGGCATAGGCATCACGCGACCGGCCGTCAGCTCGACAGTTTTGATCGACGACTCCAGAGCAAGGGCGTGCATGGCAGAGGTTAAGAAGATAACCCGATCTTTCGAGGTGTGAGCTATCTCTCTCGCCGTCTCGTTCCACTTAGGGAGAAGATCCGCTACCCGCGTGCAAATGGCCGGAAGCTTTTCCCCAATCTGCTGGTGATGGAGAAGACAAAGTCCACCGAGTGTCAGGTTAGAAAAGGAGCCGGTCATGGCGAGGCTGCGATCGTTAGTTCGCGGATCGAGGCAGATGACCTGGATCCCCGCAGTATGGGCGAGGCGGCCTTCCGCATTGCAGACGATGGCCAGATGCTTCACCGCGGGGAAGAGCGCCCGCACCCGCTCGACAACCCCCACGCTTTCCGGGCTATCTCCCGACCTTGCCAGTGAAATGAGTAATCCACCATCGGGAAAGGAGGGCATGGCCGCTTTGATTTCGGCTCCCGATTTGAGCAGCAGATCGGTGGTCGGAATGGCTCGTGCGCCTGGCCAGCCATCAGCGACCGCCAGCGCGGCGTAGGCGGAGGTGCCGGCGCCGGTCACGATGACTGGCGTGTGTGCCAGATCCCAGGAAAGACCAGCAGCCCGCACCCGCTCCAGAGTGGTTGGCCATAAGGCCGGCTGCTGCGCGATTTCAGAAGCGAGTACGCTATCGCTCGGATAGCCAACTTCAGTTTGATTCAACACCGAATACGTCCTTTACCCCGGCCCTGGCCTGATTCTTTGCAATAGTTACTGTTCCGCTCCAGCACCTTTAGAACTCCAGCTTCAAGGAGAGCTGCCCGGTACGATTGCCGCCGAAGTCAGAACCACGTGACTGCGTGATCTGGCCGAAGCTTGACTGACTGATATCGGTTTTGGGATCGGCCAGATTGGTGTGGTTCAGCACGTTGGTAAACGTCGCCTCTCCGCGCAGCCGCACCCCTTCGACGATGGTGATCGATTTGCTCACGCCGGAGGAGAGGGTGACCGATCGCGGCCCGGTAAGATCGCCCTGGCTCTCGGTGCCGAAGCGGCCGATGGGCAGCGAACCGACGCCCACATCGCATGGGGTGACGCCGGTAGCGGCCGAAGGAGCCAGCGAGGCATAGCCGGTTTGTCCCGGGCACGAAAATGCGTTTTGGTTCCAGAATGCGCTGCGGGTGTGGGGGCCGGCATTGCCGTTGCCGTTGCGGTCGGGCCGCTGGTTGGCGCCGCCGAAGGGTCCGGATCCTGTGCCCGAGGGATCGATGTCGTAATTGGGCAGATAGGCGGTAAGGAAGGTGCCGCTTTGCATGAGGAAGATATTGCTCAGCTGCCAACCGCCGACGGCGATATCCGCAAACCGGTTCATGTTCGTGCCAAACCGTTTACCGCGGCCTATGGGCAGTTCATAAATGGCTGTGCTGAGCCAGCGATGACGGCGCGTGGCGCTCACATTGCCGTAGTCCTGGTGTTGGTTGTAACTGTCGGTTGGGTTGTATCCCCCTTGCTCATCCACAAATGAGGCCGGGGTGACGGCATAAGCGCCGTTCGTTCCCTGGTTGTCGGCGAGATTCTTGGCATAGGTATAGGCCGAATCGAACGAGAGGCCGTTGTTCAGGCGATGTGAGAGCTCTATCTGCCCGGAGTGGTAGTCGGCCTGAGCAGCCGTGCTGCGTGCCGTGATGGCATAGAAGTTAGGGAAGGGGTGCGCGCTAAGCGGCTGGCTACTGGCTAAGGTTGTGGATGACTTAGGCAGCTGGTTGTATTCCGGCTGCCAGACCAGATGCCAGGTGTGCAGCCCAACATACGAGAGGCGCAGGCCAATGTTATGGCCAAGATCACGGTCGATTGATAAATCGCTCTGCAGCGAATAGGGGTCGTGCCAGTTGGTGTCGACCGAGGCATAGAAGTAGAGGCTGCCCAGGGAAGGTACGAAGGTGTTGCCGTTCGGCGTGATGTTAGGAAAGGCAAAACCCGGCCCGGTGGGCGCATAGGTATTGGTAAAGGTTTGAAAATTGGATTGCAGGGTCTGCTCGGTGGCATAAAAGAGTGCGCCGGTGGTGGTGATGTTGTAGTAGCCCACGCCCCCGCGGATAGCCGTGCGGTCATTGCCGAACGGGCGATAGGCAAAACCGAAGCGCGGCTCAAAGCGCAGAGTGGGAGCATTGCGCAGACCACGTGGCAGGCCGGCTTGCGAATTTGACACCACCGGTGTGCAGGGCGCGCCATTGGCGGGTGCGTTGGTGGCGTAAGGATTGTTGACGCCCGGCGTGGAGCAGGCATTGACATTGGCCAACTCTTCCACCGAGAGAGTGCTCGCATACCCATCCTGATAGATCAGCTTGCCTGACAGGGGGACCGAGGGATCGAAGTTGCCCACCAGTCCATTAGTGGAGGCGAGGGCTGGGTGATACTCGTAGCGGACACCGAAATTCAGGTTCAGGTTTGGGGTTGCTTTCCATTCGTCCTGCGCGTAGAACGCGTAGGCGTTGGCAGTGGCATTGTTGTCAGCGCTGATCGCTTCTGTCTGCGACTGGTAGGGTACGCCGACCAGGAAATCCGCGAACTCCTGCCCGGTTGCCGAGGAACCGGTTCCGGAGTTAAAGAAGAAATTGCCGTAATTGCCCGCTGGCGTCGAACCGCCGGCTTCGGTGTGGGCAACCAGGTGACGGATATCGGTGCCAAATTTAAGCGAGTGAGCATTCACCTGCCAGGTGAGGTTATCGGTGAATTGGAAAACACGCGACCGCTCTTCAAAGCCCATGCGATAGCCGATGGAGTAGATCTGGCCGAAGTTGAGGTGGGGCAGACCGTTATAGAAGGCCGGCGTGGCGCCGTTGAGCCCGAGGCCGTCGGCAAACGCCGGGCCATTGAAGGGGTTTGCGTTGCCGTCACGCTCGAGGGTAAACCCGAAGCGAAACTCGTTCACCAGGTGCGAAGAAAAGTTGTAGTTGAAATTGCTGGCGAAAATACGGTACTGCGCATACGAGGTGCTGTTCGGCAGCGCCAGGTCCTGCAGTTGCAGCTGGTTCGCGTTCTTCCACGTATAGCGCGCGAAGGCAGAGGCGCGTTCGCCAAAAGTCTGATCGCCGCGCACATCGAACTGGTTTGAGGTGATGCTATCCGCGCGCGTGCTCAGGTAGTTGTATCCCGGGCTGGCGACGGCCTGCTGCAGAGACAGGTTCGCGAACTGGGCGGAAGGCAAGGGATAAAACTGAAGGAACTTGGCCGAAATGGGATCGATGGGCACGGTGTTGTTGAGGTACGTGCCGCCGGTAAAGGGATTGGTCAGAGGCGCCGTAACCTCCTGGGAGAAGTTACCCTGCCTCATCAGCGCGGTGGGCACCAGGGCCTGCAGCACGGTGGACTGCGGGTATTGCAGACCTTCATAGTCGCCGAAGAAGAAAGTCTTGTCGCGGCCGTTATACACATGCGGAATTCTCACCGGGCCGCCGAAGCTGCCACCGAAATCGTTGGCGACTTTGTGCGGCTTGTTGGCTGCATCGGTACCGTAGGGCGTGGCATCGAGGAACTGGTTCTGCAGATACTCATACGCCGAGCCATGGAATGTATTGGTGCCGCTCTTGGTGATGGTGGTGATCTCGCCAGGCTGGCCGTACTCGGCGTTGTTATTCACGCCATCGACGCGAATTTCGGAAATGGCTTCGGCGGAAGGAAAGGCATCGCTCTGAATGTTGTTGTTGGTTTGGTTCTGTGCGGAGATGCCATCCACGGTAGTTTCGGCTTGTGACGGCAGTCCACCCTGCAGCGAGAACTTGAGGCTGGGCTGGGGATGGGTGGAGGGCGTTGGCGGGTAGGGAGCGGTGTCCGGCTGTACGCCGGGCAGGGTCTGTACCACGTTGATGGGCGAGGTCGACCCGGCGCCGCGATAATTAGCCGGCAGGTCGAGCACATCGCGCGGCGTGAGTGCAGCCGAGATCTGCGCGTTTTCGGTGTCGATGACGCCGGCGGAAGCGCCGCTTACCGTTACCGTTTCATTGGTGGCGGTGACTTTGAGCGTGAGGTCAAATTGCAGCTGCTGGCGCGCGATCAGGGTCACGCCGGAACCTATGGTTGTGGCCAAGCCCGGCGCGCTGGCGGTGATGTCGTAAACACCGGCCTCGAGATTGATAGCCTCATAATTGCCCGACTTATCGCTGGTGACCGTGCGGTCGGTATTGGTCTCGGTGCGATGCAAGACGATCTTCGCGTTTGGCACCACCGCGCCGGAGCTATCGTGAACCGTGCCGGAGATGCTGCCGAGAACCGATTGCGCAACTGCGGTGAGGCTGCTTGCCAGCGAGCCCATCGCAAGCAGAAGCAGGAGGCAATGGAGGGCCCGCGGAACCACGCGCAAACTTGTGTGTGTCATCAATAAGCCTCGTAGAAAGGATGAGCCCGGTGCTTCGCAAAGACGTTATCTCGTGGCGTGAAGTGCTTGTTTTACGCGTACGCAAGCGCTTGCATTGTTACCCGGACGAAGCGCGAATTCAGTGTGGTGCAAATTCAAGCTAAGTCTGGAAACGCTGCGATGTTGGTCAAGAATATGACGGAGATGGAGACTATGCAAGCGTTTTCTGAATGTCGATGAGATGGCGAAATCTCATCGACGATAACAAGTCGCCAGGTTTGAGTGACCTGCGCCTCTCGCCCTAACAACAGGCTTGTCCAAATTAGCTTTTGGGCGCTGCCGTTTGTTTATCGGCGACGACGGTTCAGGGAAACGCTACTTCCAGATTTGTCATCCCGAGGAGCTGACTGGCCTGTCGGCAAGTTAAGGGAGGAATGAACGCGGAGAGCGCTTGCTTTTAAGCCGTTCCTCAAGCAAATCTTTAAGCCGGTCCCCCAAACAAATTTGTCATCCCGGCCGTAGCGTACCCGAATTCCTGTTTCGCCATGTCAGACAGATCCACGTGTGCGGCTTTCATTAAGGAAAGCCGCATGAAGTTCGCCTGCGCCATCAACCTCGACAGTGCGCCTTTCCCTCAAACCAAGGCCCCAAGAGTGAGCTCGCAAATCCAGCCCCAGCCATTTTGTTCATTAGGAGCGGCTGACTTGCCCGCGGCAAGTTAAGGATGGAATGAACGCGGAGAGCGTTTGCTTTTCAACCCCGTCCCCCCAAACAAATTTGTCATCCCGACCGTAGCGTACCCGAATTCCTGTTTCGCCATGTCAGACAGATCCACGTGTGCGGCTTTCATTAAGGAAAGCCGCATGAAGTTCGGCAGCGCCATCAACCTCGACAGGAATTCGGGGTAGCGAAGTGGAGGGATCTGCGGTGCGCCTTTCCCTCAAACCAAGGCCCCACGAGTGAGCTCGCAAATCCAGCCCCAGCCATTTTGTTCATTAGGAGCGACTGACTTGCCTGCGGCAAGTTAAGGATGGAATGAACGCGGAGAGCGTTTGCTTTTCAACCCCGTCCCCCCAAAACAAATTTGTCATCCCTCCACTTCGCTACGCCGAATTCCTGTCGAGGTTGATGGCGCTGCCGAACTTCATGCGGCTTTCCTTAATGAAAGCCGCACACGTGGATCTGTCTGACATGGCGAAACAGGAATTCGGGTACGCTACGGTCGGGATGACAGATTTGTTTGGGGGACGGGCTTAAAGATTTGCTTGAGGAACGGCTTAAAAGCAAGCGCTCTCCGCGTTCATTCCTCCCTTAACTTGCCACCAGGCCAGTCAGCTACTCGGGATGACAAATCTGGGAGTAGCGCTTTCCTGAACCGCCGTTGCCGATGAAACTTCAGATGGGATCTTTCACTAATTTGGACAGCTATGCCCCAAACAACTTTTCACCCGGTGCTCGCTGTCGCGTCGGAGTTGACGAGCTTGCTCATGGGTAGTCTCAGAGTGCAGGTCCGGCTGCAAGAACGACCAGGAGCAGTGCGGACGATCCGGCCTTGAAGGTCAGCGTGGGAGAGTCACCGGGCATCACCGCGACCGTATCCCATGATGCCAGCGTCGCGGGCTCGCACGTGATGGTTGCGGCGGCGCCCTCGGACGGTATCGTTCTGAGGTGTACGAACGCCTCACATCTTTCTTCCGATTGGTGAATCGGCAGCACAGTCGTATCGTGTGGCGCAGTCTCAATTTGCAACAGGCGAAGGCGCAGCAGCTGGGGATAGTTGTTTTCCTCCAGCAAAAGGGTCACGCCGTTCGCATGCGGCACAGAGTTTGAGTGGAAGACATGGCAAGGGCGCCCGCTCGCGGGTGTTGCCCGGGCATAGGCAACTTCCGCGTTGCTTTTCGCGACGAGCCGGTAGCCCGCAGCGGGCGGTAGATAGGCAGCACATGGATCACTGTGTGCCTTGCCTGCAGCCGAGAGTGTGAAGGGTCGCGGCCTGTCTGCGGAGTCATGGTCCATCATCGAGAGCTCAACCGACCCAGCCATCACCACGATCAGGACTTCATCTTCCTCCGCGTGGCCATCGATCACTGAACCCTGGTCGAAGCGATAGATCCGCAACGATCGCAGAACATTAAAGCCGGTTTGCGTTCGATCGATGTCCACGGGCCGCTGGACCGGCTCCGCCACGCCCGCGATCTCGATGCGCCGTTGAGGATCTGCCTGGATCCGTTTCATCGTGTCAACTGGGGCTGGGCTGACTTGGTTTGAGCGAACAGGGGAAGATGCGCTTTGTGCGCTTCGATCAGGTCGCGGGCCAGGGCCGCGGCCGCATCCGGGTCGCTGACCGAGCCATCGGTAAGAAGCGCTTCGACGAATAGATCAAAGCTGCCGGTGAGTGCGGCTTCGACCGTGACTTCGATGGCTGCGATCTTTGCCAGCAGCTTGGCGGTAAGAGCCGGCGGCAGCGGCCTGGACTGAAGGGGCATGAGTCCTGGCCCACCAGCCGAAGCCGGCATCTCGAGGATTGCATCCCAGGGCAGGCCGGGAACTGCTCCGTGGTTCGGCATGTTTACCGAAAACACGTGGCGCTGATCAAGCAACAGCGACTGCATGATTTCGACGAGCTGCTCCGACTCTCCAGGCACGTTATTGAAGTACGACTCCGGCAGCGGATCGGCGGACCGCGCCACCGCCAGCATTTCAGCAAACCAGGTGTCGCCGAGGGCGATGCGGCCATCAATCGAGAACGCGTCCACGCCCAGCGTCCGTCCGTAGTACTGGCCGTGGGGAAAACGCTCAGGGTAGAACTCCGTGATATGGCGATCGAGAGCCACGGGAAACACGCCGTATCGCTCGAAGAGAGACCAGGCAAACGGCTCATCGGAGTAACGCGGCGCGCGTCCGGTAATGGTATTTGGCCAGTCGATCTTGTCGCGAATCTCCTGCTGCAGCAAGGGGCGTTGTTGAGCAGCTTTAGCCTGCAGCAGAGGCAACGCGTCCTCACCGTTACAACGTATGTCGGTAAGAAACGTGAGGTGGTTGAGGCCCACACCAAAGCTGGTGATGCTGCCTTCCTCTTTGCCCAGGAAGCGCTCCAGCACGCCCTCTACGTAATGCACCCCGTGGCACAGACCGATGACGGGTACGCCGGTCTTGACGCGAATGGCGCGGCAAACAGCGGTCATGGGATTGGAGTAGTTGAAGAAGGTTGCATGCGGACACAGCTCTTTGATGTCTTCGGCGATGGCCACCATTTGCGGAATCATGCGCAGGGCGCGCGAGATTCCACCCGGCATCATGGTGTCGCCGACCGGTTGGTAGATGCCGTGTTTGCGGGGTACCTGCACGTCGAGCTCCCAGCCGCGCCGGCCACCCACAGCGATGGTGGTCACGACGAAGTCGGCGCCTGCCAGCACTTCTCGACGGTTGGTTGTCGACACGACGGGAAAAGAGACGCCCTTGAACGCCTTCATTTTGCCGACCAGCCGGTCCACCGCGTCGAGGGTAACGGGATCGATGTCGACCAGGGCTAACTCCCAGCGGTCGGCCTGCCCGCTTAGAATAATGTCTGCCACCAGTCGCTGGGTGAAGACTGTACTCCCGGCGCCGATCAGCACCAGCTTGCAGCAATCTTTCACGATGGTCTCCTTTCAGGAATGAGTGACGCACGCAGGTTGATCGCGTCGCTGGGAAAACCACCCTGCAGCACTTCAAGAGCGTTGCGAGCCGCGCGCAACGCGGCCCCCACTTTACCCCCACGGGTCAGCCCTGCCTGATGCGGTGTGAGCACGACATTGTCGAGGGCAAAAAACGGCGAGGCAAGCAACGGTTCTACCTCGAACACGTCGAGTCCGGCGCCGGCGATTTGCCCGCTGCGCAAGGCTTCGAGCAACGCTTCCTGATCGACCAGTTCTCCGCGGGCGATATTGATCAGGAAAGCCGACGGCTTCATCAGACTTAATTGCAGACGGCCAATCATGTGATGCGTCTCGGCGGTGAGCGAAGCAAACAGGCACACGATATCCGAGTTGCTTAGCACTTCGTGCAGCGTGGCATACTCGATGCCCAATTCTTCTGCCGCCATGGCATCGGGAGTCCGGGTGTAGACCAGAATGCGTACGCCGAAAGCGCGGGCCCGGGTGACAAACGCTTTGGCAATCTGCCCCAGCCCGATCACGCCCACGGTTGCTCCATGAACGTCCATGCTGGTGTGCGTGCGGCTGGCCCAAAGCCCGGCCCTGATGGCGCGGTCTCCGGTAAGAATTTGTCGCGTCACGCAGAGCATGAGCCCCATAGCAAACTCGGCGCATTGCTCAGCGTTCACCCCTTTGACGTTGGTGACCACCACGTTGCGGCGCGTGGCCTCATCGAGGTCCACATTGTCAGACCCTGAAGTGTGCAGGGCAATCACGCGCAACTGCGGCGCCAGCGAGAACGCGGCGGCTTCGGTACGCAACACACGGCCCATGATGACTGCGTGCGCCTGGTGCAAAGCACGGCGATCGTCCACCCCGAGTTCCACCCAGGGCGTGAGCTGCGGCACGTAGGCAACGGCATGACCAGACGTTTCCAGCATGGCCACGGCTTCAGGCATGGTGTGAAAGCTATCCGAGATAACGAGAATGCGAGATGGTTCCATGTTAGCGGCAGCCGACGCAACGGGAGCGGATTGCCTCAGGCCTCTTTAGCGTGGATGCGTTGAATGAGAAAGTTCGAAACAACGAAGTCGTATCCCGCCTCTCGTATGAACTGGTCGGTCATTTGATTGTGGCCATAGGCGGGCCCGGTCAACGACACGAACGTCCGCACCGGGTGTCCCAGGTGCCTCTTAAATTCCAGTTGAGAGCCGATGATCTCGTCTTTCATCACCGCAGGCGGCAGCAGCGCCAGCTCGGTATGCGAGCGAGAATGACACGCGATCACATGCTTGCGGTCGATGATGCGCAGCTCATCCCAGGTGAGCGCATACCGGCCATCGGGATAATCACGGGTTAGCATATCGATGTCATGCGACAGAGCGAAGGGCAGTTGATCTTTGACCGGAGCATTGACAAATCCCGTAATGACGAAAAACCATCCGATGAAGCCGTAACGTTCGACCAGGGGCAAGAGCACTTCATAGCCATTGCGATAGCCTTCGTAGATAGAGATGATCAGTCCGGGTTTCGCTTTATGCCACTTCCCGGTGACCAGGTAATCGTCGAGTTCATCCTGGTTGACGGATGAGAAAAACTGGCTATAGTGCGCAAGTTGACGCTCGAAGTGCTCTGCTTTCGTGCGCGAAGTGCTGTGAAAGTTGACGGCCCGGATGAGCGGGCGGGTGGCGTACAGGTGTTCGAGTTCCGCGGCGTGTTGGGCGAACGTTGGGGTCGTGTTCATTACTCCTCCACCTTTCCGCCATTGCTAAAGTCACGTTGGGCCAACACTTCGATCAGTTCAGCCACATCTTTGCCCTGCGCATCCGGGCGGATGCGCAGCCAGGCATCCGCGTTGCGCTGGACCGCCGACGCCAGAGCTGCGTTCATAGCCGTCAAGGCAGGCTTTGGCGGCATATGAGAAGACTTATCCGGCACTAAGTTTTCGCAGACCAGAAACATCGCGATGCCTTCGTCGGAGTTGATACGCTGGCTACGGAGTGCGATATCCTCGCGCAAACGATCATCCAGCGCTTGCTGCGCGGGGGTGTCGAGCGCAGCGAGGCTGGGGTGTGCCAGCGCTGCCGCAAGCAGGCGCGGCCGAGTAATCGACCAGGCCACGCCGCCCAATGCTGTGAGGCCGAGAGTAACAAGTGCTCCGCGCCGATTCATCTGAAAATCGAACCTCCTGCTTTTAATCGCCCCCGGCGGTTGTAAAGATTTCAAACGGTCGCCACGCTTCTGCCATTATGGCGGTTGGTAATCGTTTCCAGGCCATGCCCGTGCGGGCCGGTCTCGCGAACACGCAGCAAAATGGCAAACGTAAGACCGACAAAACCAAGCACCGAAAAGATCAGCATACCGGGCCTGTATCCCTGCAGATTGCGCAAGCTTGCGTGTGCCGAGTCATTGGCTTTGCCGATCAACAGGTTCAAGACAAAGAATCCGATTTGTTCGATCAGCGTCATCAGTGCGTAAGCGGTGCCCAATCTTTTCGGATCCACGATGTAGGCCACCGATGGCCACATGACAGCTGGAATCATGGAGAAGGCAATCCCCATCATGCACAGCGGTACGAACAGCGAAACATTGGTATAGCCCATGAGCAGATAGACGGGCATGAGCAGGATGGAGGCAAACATCATAAAAAGCGCGCGCTTTCCGATCCTGTCAGACAGCAATCCGATCAGCGGTGTCGCCACCATAGCCGAAAGCGGCAGCAGGCTGTTGAACATTCCTGCGCGCTGGTGGGCCAGCACCCGCATCGCATCTGAAGCGCTGATGCCTCCATGAGCCGCCAGTATTTTGTTACTAAGAAAGTCAATGGCAAACGTGCGGAAGGGGAAGATCGCAGAATAGAAGGTGAAGCAGAGCCCGACTACGAACCAGTACGAAGGATTGAATCGCAGGATCTGTTTGAAATCCAGCTTTTCGCTGGACCGGGTCTGTACCTGTTCGTAGCGTTGTTCGGCCCGGCTTTCGAGCGCCCAGTAGATCGCGGCGCAGATCACCGCCATGAGTCCGGCGCCCACTGCCAGCAACAACGGCCCCTGCCAGCTGGGGCCGCCGGCGGGACCATGGGGATAGAACACCTTGTGTGCCCAGGTGGCCGAGTTGTCAGCCGCCACCGAGGCCATGCGCGAGATGGTGATTTTGATGCCGAAGGCAAAGCTCAGCTCTTTGCCTTTAAACCATTTGGCGAGGACGGTAGTCGCGGCCACGATGATCGATTCGCCGCCGAGACCCAGCACCGCCCGGCCGGCGATCATGGTACCCGGCCTGCCCCGCGCCGCGGTCAGCGCAGCGCCTAACAAACAAATCAGGGCAAAGGCGGTGATGGCCTTTTTGGTGCCCATGCGATCAATGACGATGCCGCCGAGCAGCAGAGTGACAATAGCGGTCACGCTGTAGGCTGAGTTCAGCCAGCCAAAGGTGGTTGCAGAAAAGCCCAGGCTTTGCGTGAAGACCCGCTCCATGGGATTGATGCTGTCGTAGATATAGTGGCTGCTGCCCATGGCCAGGCTGACGAAGAGCAGCACGATCCAGCGGTAAAGGCGCGAAGGTTCCGGCCGGGCACTTTCGAGTTGAGCAGGAGCAGTCATCAAGAGTACTCATTCCAGATGCCGGGCTACGACCGTATCCAAGGTGGCTACTCACCAGTGCAAGCGGTTGCACTAGTGTCTAACACGCGGGCTCGCGAGTCAATGAAGAATGCCGTCGGCGAACGTCTGAGTTGTCGCCGGGAAAAGCGCGTTATACAGTGATTTGGTCACCAGGCCCGTCAGCGAGGCTCAAGGTGCGCTCCGCGATCAGGTTTTCATTCAAGGAATTAGTGGGTGAGGACAGAATTGAAAAGATTATGCGTTTGATGGGAAAGTGCGCGGTGATTACCGGAGGTGGATCGGGCATCGGCGCGGCCACCGCCCGTTTGTTCGCCGCCGAGGGCGCGCGCGTGGCTATTCTTGATTCCGATCTACCGCGTGCGGAAGGGATCGTCACCCAGATTCGCGAGTCGGGCGGAGACGCGGTTGCCTGGGCTGGTGACGTCAACCATGAGAGCCAGCTCCGCGATCGAGTGGATGCGGCCGCGCAGCACCTGGGCGCCATCGATATCCTCTTCAACAGTGCGGGCATTGCCATCCGGCGCGCTGTATCGGATACGGAAGTGGGCGACTGGGATCGGGTGATGGACACGAACCTTCGCGGTTCGTTCCTCAGCTCAAAGTTCTGCCTGGAGCATTTTCGACAAGAAGGCGGAAGCATTATTCACGTTTCCTCGGTGACGGGAATGATGGGCGTACGCAGCCGCGCGGCCTATAGCGCGTCCAAAGGGGCATTGATCGCATTGACGCGCAACATGGCCATCGATTTGGCCGGGCGCAACATTCGCGTCAACTGTGTGTCTCCGGGTTTCGTTCGCACCCCGCTGGCGCAACCGCTGCTGGAGGATGCGGTCCGCCGCGACCGTTTGATCGGCATGCATCCGCTGGGAAGGCTGGGGGAGCCGGAGGATGTCGCCATGGCCGTTCTCTTTCTGGCATCGGACGAGTCGCGCTGGATTACCGGGACCAGCCTGGTGGTCGATGGCGGGTTCTCGGCGGGCAAGTCAGACGATGTGTGATGGGCCCGATCGCAGGGGAACGATGGCTTAGTGTCGGCGATACATCCGTGAGTTTCTGGTGGGCCCACCAGGACTTGAACCTGGAACCAACGGATTATGAGTCCGCTGCTCTAACCAATTGAGCTATAGGCCCTTCAACAACTTCTGGCGGAATTCATGGTGCCGCTCGAACTCACGCCAGCTCAATGATTGTAAATGGGTCTCCCAAGCTCCGCCCGTCCCGGGCGACGGACGAATGGTTGAGGGACGGAGCCGGCCCAAAAAAAAAGCACACCCGGGCCCGAGACCGAAAGTCCTTTGCGGCAGTTCCGTCCTGTAGCTCAGTGCGAATCAGTCAATATCTTTGCAAGTGCTAAACGGATACAGGGCTGGAAACCAGCGCTCCACAACGGCAATGGGGAAGCCTAGTCGAACGGGCGCTTTTGGACCAGCGAAACCAGTAGACCTAACTCCAACCAGCGCGAGAGTACCTTGCGCGCCATGCGCTCCTTGTATCCGATAAGGGATGGCGCCTGACCGCGCTCGAACGCTCCACCAAAAAGTGCTTCGCGCAGCAAAGGAAAGCTTCCCTTTGGCAAACGGCCGGCACGCACTTCTTCCTCTACGTGGATTTCGATTCGTCGCGCCAGTTCGGACGGCTCCAGGATTGACTGCATGTATTCAACCTGGTCTACGCAGATTGAGAGAAAGAAGCGGCAGAACTCGATCAGGGCAGCCTGCGACAGGTTTCCTCGTCCATCCAGGTCGCCGCGCCGTGGCCCGTCCGCTTCCATCAGCAGAGCCTTTTAGCGGCCGGCATTGCGGGCCAGTCCTCGCGATGCCGACCAGAGGCTACTGCCAACCCCGAGTCTGTTCAGCATGGCGTGAGACATCAGTCGCGTGACGCGGCCATTGGCGTCGTAAAACGGATGAATCCACAGGAAGCGATGATGCGCCGCCGCGACTGCCACCACCTGGCGTACCTTCGAGAGATTTTTTGGGTCGTACGCCTGCTCAAACCGGGAGAGGAAGCGCGGTACGTCTGCCGCAGCGGGAGGCAGATGCTTGCCAACCATTACTGCACCGTCGCGGAGCGCACCCGGTTCGATGCGGAGAGCACGCTTTGATTCTGGATCTTCGATGTGAAGAAGCTCTTCTGGCAGCCGGCGGCAAAGCTCTCGGTGAAGCCAAAGCGTGTAGGCGGCTGAAGCGGGGAAAGCCGAATCGTCCCGGCCTTCCTCGATGGCCAACTGGACCTCGATGTGCGCCACAGCCTCCAACTGGCGTGCGCGACGCTTCGGTTCGGTAGAATAATCGCGACGAAGAGCACGGTCTATATCGCGGGGATGTGTGTTGTGCCCTTCAATGAGGTTTGAGTAGTAGCAATTCATCGAGCGCACGAGCGCCCCAACGGCCCCGGTAACCATTGGATTGATCTTGTCCAGCGAGTGAACTGGCTCTGGCAATCAAATCGAATGCGGCGTCTTCAATCTCCCGCTGCCCCTCGGTCGGAAGCATGGGCTCCATCCATGAGGGCATGGTAGCCGGGTTCGCGGGCGCCACTGATTTTGCCGGTTTCATGGCCGGACTAGCTATAAATGAATGCTAGGTTTAGGTCGATATGTGCGGCTGATTGTGCCGGATCGATTGCCGGAATATCGCGCATTTTTGGGCCTACGCATGAAAAAAATCGCTCGCAGGTGAGATACGAAAGGGACGCAAGATCAGCCAGGCAAAGATGGCCGAGGCGCTTAGGATCGGCCAAATGCAAATATCGCGCCTGGAGAAGCGAAGCGACCCGCGGCTATCCACCATCCGGCGCACGCTGGCTGCAGTGGGCGGTCATCTCACGATGATCGCGACATTTCCCGATCAGGAGCCGGCTATCCTTGTCACTTCTCAGTTCATGGAAAAACCGTCGGGCCCCGTCAAAAAGACAAAAAGAAACGGCCCGCGTAAGAGCTAAAGCAGGCCGCGGAAAACCTCGCTTTGAGGGCGGCCCAAGCCGTGGAGGAGGTCCTGGCTAGGGGGAAGCGGGACGAAATAACCCCCCGGAAAGCAGTTCGACGCGATGCGCAGTTGGGTGGTTACTTCGTCTGTCCCTCACCGTCATGTCCCTCACCGTCAAACCCGTCCCTCCAGCAAATTTGTCATCCCGACCGAAGTGGAGGGACCCGCTTTTCAGCCATCCCAATAGCAATTCTTGGGGGCAACCGTTACCCTCCCCTTTGTCATCCCGACCGCAGCGAAGCGAAGCGGAGGGATCTGCAGTGCGCCCTTACCTCAAACGAAAGCCCTGCAAGTGAGTTCGCGGATCTCGACCCAGCCATTTTGTTCATTGTTTACTGAGACGGCGTGGCGAACTGTTGGAACGCAGCTTTGCGCATTGCTATGACACCGGTGCCAAGAGACGCACGCATCTGCGTGGGCACAACAATATTCTGAAGCGGCAACTGATCCATGTGGAGGCCTTTAACTTGAGCTTGATCCTTCGCCGGTTGCTAGGTGCGGGCACGCCACGGGAGTGGAAAAACCGCGGTAACATGCTGTTTTTGTGCCTTCACCTCATCGCTTTTCGACTCCTGCTCCGGGAACGTCGGAATCGGCACCGTAAAAACCACAACTCCGCCCCTTATGCGAAATCAATCACCTGCTCACAAACTCAAGTGGGCCCTTCGCCGTACCAACAATCAGTTACTTACACCACGGGCTGTTAGGCCCGTATGGGAGAAAAAGAGCTTAAAGGCTCTTCATCTTTCGGTATATCGAACCTAAAACCTACTGAAACGAACTCATAACCGTGATCGCCCTGTAAGTACTTATCTATCTTCGTCTGGGCATCTGCTTCGGAGTCGTGACCAAGGAGCTATGCTGAATGGTGAGTGAGGTGCCCATGTACTACTTAGGGATTCTGATCCGATCCGTTCTTCAAGCCATCTGGCCACTGTTGCCTTTTCTAGGGTTGGCAGCAATTGCGTGGGTCACCTTGAGTATCTCCAAACTAGCCCGTACGTTCGACGCGTTCCATCGGGACTACCGGCGTGTTCACAAACTGGATGAAGTAGAGCCGCCCGCTGCCCCGTAATCGCGCCAGGATGCCCTACAAGCGATCATGAACGTGTCCCTGCATCTCAGGTATGGCCAAGGCGTCACAGAGGCTCCTACGAGGTTAGCGCATAGCCTAATAGCACTGTTACGGTTGCCTATAGCCGATCAAGGCGTATCAAGTACGTAGCACGCTGGCACGGCGGCTGGCACACGTCGATACCACCTGCTACGTGGGTCGGTTGCTGGTAGGGACTGGCAGGCAGGCTGCGCCTTTACGCCGTGCGATTGGCACTACCGGGCGACTCCCTGGCAGCGGCCTTTAGAGGCATTTATGGGGTCAGTGTCTGATGGGTGGCTCTCAGCCTTCCAGTATCGGGAACTCCTCTAGGGCTAAAGGCTGGTTCCCACGTTTCCGGTAAACCAAACACCTATTCATGATGATCCATGTTCGATTCATCACCTCAGCGTGAATGACTTGATTCGGCAGATACCGGTCGGCACCGTGGCGAGGTCCACTGGATGTCGTGGTCGACCCTAGCGGTGACAGACGGACCTGACCCCGTCAACATTCCGCTCGGACGGTATGGGGTGACGGTATGGGGTGACGACGGTATGAGGACGACGGTATGGGGTGGCAGACGGAACGTAACCTTTGTAGTGTCGTTTTTCGAGTTGCGAATGTATCGTTGTAAGGATGGCGAGCCTTCGGTCTGGTCAAGAATTCCGAGGCCCATTCGGCGATAGTCTCCGCGCCTCCTCGAGATGAGCCGCCTGCAGGATCAGATAATTCTGTTCCGGCAGGCTGGTTGTCCTGGTGGCTGCCGCCCGATAGTGCTGGATCGCTTGATCGACATCTCCGAGCATCTCGAACAGATGTCCGCGCACGGCATCCAGCCGGTAATGCCCAGCCAGGCGCTGGTCTCTGTCCAGCGCCTGCAGATGCTGCAGCCCACGTTCCGGTCCGTGTACCATCGCAACCGCGATGGCGTGGTTCAACGTCACCATGGGGCCGGGCGCCACACGCTGATGCAGTTCATAGAGCGCCAGAATCTGCGGCCAGTCTGTCTCTTCCGGACGGAGCGCCTCGTCATGCACCGCCGCGATCGCTGCCTGAATCTGATAGAGACCGACGGCTCCTTGAGAAAGCGCCAGCGTCAGCAGTTCCGTGCCCTCGGTGATCTCAGCCCGGTCCCACAAACTCCGATCCTGCTTGTCGAGCGGGATCAGGGCGTCACCCGGCCCGGTGCGGGCAGCCCGGCGCGCGTGGGTGAGCAGCATCAGCGACAGCAGGCCGGCGATCTCCGCATCCTGCGGCAAAAGACTTCTCGCCCCGCGGGTCAGACGGATCGCTTCCTGTGCCAGGTCGAGTCGCTGCAGGTGTTCGCCAATACTGCTCGCATATCCCTCGCTGAAGATCAGGTACAGCACCCGGGTAACCGCGGGCAGCCGCTCTCTGCGCTCTTGCGGAGTGGGCAGGCGAAAGGGAACCTTCGAGGCCTTGATGCTCTGTTTTGCACGGCTGATCCGCTGCGCCATGGTCGCCTCAGGAACCATGAATGCGTTGGCAATCTCTCCCGTGGTCAGGCCGCCCACCGCTCGCAGCGTAAGCGCAATGGCTGAGGACGCACGCAACGCGGGGTGACAACACATGAAAAGCAGGACCAGCGTGTCTTCCGGATCCATGTCCGTTTCCATTTCCGCCGGCTCGCTTGCCGGCTCCTCCTCTGCCGTCATCGCGGTCTCCCGGCCGCGGCGCGCTATCTCACTGCGCACCGTGTCCGTCATCCGCCGCAATGCAACCCGAATCAGCCAGCCACCCGGATTCGCTGGAGTACCCTCGTGCGGCCATTGTTTGAAGGCGGCCAACATCGCTTCCTGCACCGCGTCTTCGGCCAGGGAAAAATCGCGACTGCGCCGGGCCACCACGCCGAGCACCTGCGGCGCCAGTTGGCGCAGCAGGTGCTCGATTGCAACCGCAGCAGTTTGGCCGTTCATGGTTTCTCCCGGTAGAAAGCTACAGACCCAAGTCACTGTGACTGCTCAGCAGCGGCCGCAATTCAACAGCCATGTTACTCGTCTTTCCTCCCGCTCCCAGCGCCTGCGAAAGCTGCGCGGCAATGGTCACGGCCTGTTCCGGAGTTTCCACGTCAACGATCCAATAACGAGCAAGAAACTCCCTGGATTCAGGAAACACTCCATCGCTGATGGGCTCTCCCTGACTGCCGGCGCACACGAGCCTGGCCTCATGCGGCCATCCCAGCCCTTCGGAGCTAACGAACACTCCCGAGTCTTTGAGTTCCTTTGTAAACGCACCCATGAAGGCATGGTTGGTCTCGAGTTCCTGCTTCGACCAGCGGGCAAAGCGATCGAAAGCCGATTTCGTCCCATGCATCATCAACATGTATTTCATGGCTTAAGGTCCTTTGGCCGGGGTGGCGCGGACTCGCCGGAACGGCGCCAGCCTCGCCTCGACTTTCGTTGGCCGCCGCGCTAGTTTGCGGCGGTGCTGGAACCCGCGATCCGACGCACCTCGATGGGCATGTTCGTCGGAATGCCTCCTGGCCCGGGAGCCGCAGAAATGCGGCCCGCGATTGCGTAAGCACGCTCGGGTGTGGCCACATCGATGACCCAGTAACCAAGCAGAAATTCCTTCGACTCGGGAAAGATGCCGTCCGTGACCGGCAGGCCGTTGCTTTCGCCGCGTACAACTTTGGCTTCTTTTGGTTCGGTCAGCCCCTCTGTGATAACGAACTCACCGGTCTCCACCAAATCCTTCACGACGGTGTTCAGAGTTTGCATATGCGTATCCCGATCACTCTGTGACCAGGTGCGATACCCGGAAACACCGGCCTGGACGCTCGACATCAGAAGTATGTATTTCATGACGAATCCTCCTATGTTGGTTACTTCACGCGGTTAAGGTTAGTCCAATCCTTTTCCCCGGATTGAATCATATTGGTTGCCCAGGTTCCCGGCGGGCTCCCCATCTTGCGCTTTCATACCTTAGTCGGAGCCAGTTACCCGTTCTCGACACTTCGTGGCGAAGAAATTGTTCGCTCCGCAAGTTCGACGTGCCACCCAGCTCCGGGTGCCCCATCCTTCGCGCTCCTGGCGAAGGGTGACACGTCCTCGGGGTGACACGTCCTCGGGGTGACAGACGGAACGTAACCTTTGTAGTTCCGTTGTGCGTATTACGCTGTAGTCGTTCTGTAGATGGTTAAGTTTCCGTCTGTCCCTCGCGCTCGTCCATCTCTGCGAAAGGCTTGTAGGACGTCAGACGCTGATCTGCATGCCTGAGGACAAAAAGTTCAGTGGTTCGCGTTGAGGTTGGTCGAAGGGGATGCCGGGGTGATGCCGGATTTGTTGGGAGGTGGGCGCACAGTCACCCTCGATCACCCCGCCGGCAATCCGCGACCAGTCCCCGCGTAAAAATTTTTATAAGAGCACCCAACAAAATCCCCGCAATTGCATCTAAGCAAGTAGCAAACAAGCGGTAACAAAAGCCACGACCACGGAGCCCGACCGCTGCATGCACTGGCATATGTGCGTGCGCCGGCCATCGCCTCACGGGTCTGTGTCCAGCTATCACCAGGCGCAAGTGCGCACCGTGCCGGCACTCCACCGGCACGCAGTCGGGGATACGTTTTGTAAACCATCCCTGCGTCCACCCTCTTTTCTGCGCCACAAGAAGAACGGACGCGTGCGCTTATGCTCGACCTGAATGCAGAAGCAGACCACCCACCCACGGGCGCCGCTCCGCCGTCCGGTCGGCCCTCGCCGAACAACTACAGGAAGACGGCCCGAGCCTGCTCACGGACGACCCCTCGCGGGAAGACACAACAGAAAGCGAGCAGGGGCAGCATAAAACTCATAAAGCTCTTTCAGCTCACCTTTTTTTTGAGCGCGGAGGCTGCAACCGGGGGGCATAAAACGCATAAAGCTCTTTCAGCTCACCTTTTTTTTGAGTGCGGACCCTGTGATCGGGAGGCATAAAACTCATAAAGCTCTTCTAGCTCAGCTTTTTTCTGGCATCGGGCCGGGCCAGTTGCCCACAGTAGACGGCGAAGCCGGTGAAGGCCCTGCTCCGGAAAGGCCAGTCATCCCTAGCCAGGAAAGTGGCAATATCTAAGGGAACCGCGGCCCCGGCACGTGCGTACAACCGGTATCAGCCCCGTGACCTTGGAAAAATACGCGACGATGCGTATACAACGATGCGTACACCCGATGTGTAACGAAGGGGAAGCATGAACGCCGATATACGACTTGCTTTACGACAGTTGCGCAAAGCGCCTGGATTCGCCCTGACCGCTGTGCTGACCCTGGCACTCGCTATTGGCGCCAATGCCATCGTGTTCAGCGTACTGAATGCGCTGATCCTGCGACCGCTCAGGGTGCCGCACCCGGAGACGCTGTTCATGCTGGAACGCGCCTACGGGTCAGACACGTCTCCCTCAGAGTCGTATCCGGATTATCGCGACCTGCGTGACGGCAACCATACCTTCGATTCGCTGGTGCTCTACAGCATCATGGGCGGCGTTGGGCTCGATACCGGCCACGGAAGCCCCTCGGTCGTGTGGCCCTATACCGTAAGCGGCAATTACTTCGATGCCCTGGGCGTTCAGCCTTATCTTGGCCGATTTATCCATGCCTCCGAAGAGCATGGCCCAAATAGCATGCCCGAGATCGTGCTGAGCTATGCACTCTGGCACAGCCAGTTTAATGGTGACCGTGCCGCCGTGGGCCGGACGGTGCAGATCAACAAACATCCCTTCACCATCGTTGGCGTGGCTCGGCCGGACTTCCGCGGGACCGAACTGTTTTTCGCGCCCGACCTGTGGGCTCCCATTGTCGATTCGCCGCAAATCAGTGATTGGAGTTCGCTCGAGGAGCGTGGCAACCACACCGCCTGGGCGATCGGCCACCTCAAGCCCGGAGTCACGCCGGCGGCCGCTACTGCGGATCTGAATGCCATTGCCAGTTCGCTGGCGAAGACCTATCCCAAATCGGATGATGGCCTGAAATTTTCCTTGTCGCGTCCCGGACTTGCCGGCAATACCCTCGGCCGACCCACGCGCGCTTTTATGTTCGGGCTGATGCTGCTCGCAGGTCTTATCCTGCTGGCTGCATGCGCTAATCTAGGTAGCCTGTTCGCCGCGCGGGCGGGGGATCGCGCACGCGAAATCGCAGTCCGCATGGCGCTTGGATCGCGCCGCCAGCTCATTCTTCGGCAGCTGCTCACGGAAGCCATTTTGGTTTCGCTGGCCGGCGGGATATTGGGTCTGGCGGCAGCTGTGGTGATTCTGCGTGGCCTCAGCACATGGCGCCCGATTCCCAATATCCCGATCAATGTGCCGGTGAACCCGGACGTGCACACCTACGCCCTGGCGTTGTTGCTGGCGGTCTGCAGTGGCCTGTTCTTCGGCCTGGTGCCCGTCCGCCAGATTCTTCGGTCCGATCCGTGGCAGATTATTCGCTCCGGAAGTGCAAGCGTTGGCAGCACACGCCGCTTTACCCTGCGCGACGTTCTGTTGGCTTTGCAAATCGCCATCTGTTCTGTTTTAGTGACCGCTTCGCTGGTTGCGGTGCGCGGTCTGGCCCGGTCGCTCGAAAACAATTACGGTATTCAGCCTAAGAACGTGATGCTGGTAAAGACCGATCTGAAGATGGCTGGCTATGATGCCGACAAGCGCGTACAGATGCAGAAGCGCATGCTCGACGCTGCCGCAACGATCCCCGGGGTCACCGCGGTGGGCTATGCGGATCGCCTGCCGCTCAGTATTGGCGGCGGGGACTCTGATGTGTACACCGACACGACCGCGGATTTTCGCCCTACCAACGCGGCGGCCGATGCTCAGAATTTCGCCGTCTCGCCCGACTATTTCCGGGCTGCCGGCACCGCGCTTCTGGCGGGCCGCTCCTTCACCCTGCACGATGACGACAAGGCTCCTGTGGTGGCGGTGGTGAATCGCGAATTTGCGCGCAAGGTCTTCGGGTCCGCCGATGATGTGGTGGGCAGGCATTTCAAACTCTGGGGCGGCAGCCAACGTGCTGAAGTGATTGGCGTGGTGGAAGACGGTAAGTATCAGACTCTTACCGAAGACCCCAGGCCTGCCATGTTTTTTTCGTTTCTCCAGCACCCTTCGAGCGAGACCTGGCTGGTGGTTCGATCGGAACGTGACCCGCAGGGGATCGCCGCAGCCTTGCAGCGCTCGATGCGCAGCCTCGATGCAGGGCTTCCGCTTGAAATCAGAACCTGGAACAGTGAGTTGGATAGCGCGCTGTTCGCCGCACGCGTAGCTACTGTTTCTCTCGGCGTGCTTGGCTTACTGGGGGCGATGCTTGCCATTACCGGGATCTTCGGAATGGCCGCCTATACCGTGAGCAAACGCCTGCGCGAACTCGGTATCCGCATAGCCCTCGGAGCGGGTCAGGGTAAGGTGCTCGGCGCAGCGCTCGGACGGATCTTCCGGCTGCTCGCTATCGGATCGATCGCGGGCATGATTCTTGGCGTACTGGCAACCCGTGTTCTTTCCTCGATCGTGTATCAGGCCACGCCCAAAGACCCAGTGATCCTCGGCGGTGTGATTCTTACTATGCTCGGCGTAGGCGTTCTTGCCGCCCTGGTTCCCGCTCGACGTGCGCTGGCCGTCGATCCGATGATTCTGCTGCGCGACGAATAAAGCCGAATGTGCGGAGGTGTTTGGCGGGCCTACCAGGTGGGTCTGTTTCAGGATTGCGGCGGTTGCCCTCGAGAATTGCTAGTTGGATGGACCAAGCAGGTCCCTCCGCAACCCCCGGATTGCTGTCGGGTTTTATGGCGTTGACGAGCTTCCTGCGGCTTTCCTTAGAGAAAGGAGCACACGCGGTCCTGTCAGATGTAGCGTGGCAGGAATCCGGGGGTACGGTCGGGATGACAAATTTGTGTGAGGGGCGACCTAACAAAATGAGCGCTCTCGTTCTTTCTTGAAACGCAGGCAAGCCGGTGGCAAAGAGCAGCGCCGCACTCAAACTCTCCAGGCGCGTAACAGCGACCTTTGTAACCACATATAATCGCGCCGGCCGCATCGCCGGCAGCGAATGGGATATTGAAAAAGCAGCAGCCGGGCGCAATCGTGCAAACGAAACCGGGAAAGACGGAATTTAGAAGACGAGCACTCGCGACAACGCATAGCAATCACCATACTGACTACTCTTAAACGTTAAAGATGTGAGGGCGCTTCATTAGGATGTCTTCGATATCGAAAATCCACATCCTCATTTGTTAGAGATTTCGCTCCCACACAACAAGCAACCAAGGCGGGTCACCTTCCCCCCGGAAGGCCCCAATAAATGGATGCATGATCAGCTTTTGCGTTTGCTTGAAAGGGGAAGCCGATATTGCAACTTATCGCATTTGATGAAGCTTCCTGAACCGCATTCGCTACCGCTACAAATGTCTCCTGGCGCCCGTTGTGGCATCTCGATTCATGCATGGTTGCGGGCCAAGCAACTGCCTCGAGACTTATGGCCTCTGATATTTGGTGAAGATGAAATTACAACTAAAAACAAAGATGCAGAAACAACAGGCGACTCCGGAGCCCGATGCCCTTGCATGATGAGGAACTCCGTGTCTTGCTGGTGGACGATGAGCCGACCGTGCTTGAGGTTTTGCGAGTCACTTTGGAAGCGAGTGGGATGCAGTGTAGCGTCGCAGGCAACGGCTCGGAGGCATTGACATTACTCCGCCATCTGGTGCCTGACGTGATCTTATCCGACTTGAGAATGCCGAAAATGTCGGGGTTCGAGTTGCTCCCGATCGTGCGGCGTCTCTACCCGCAGGTTGGGATCGTGGTCCTCAGCGCCGAGTCCCTGAGCAACGCGCAGCAGTCGAGCCTGCCGATGCACGCGCATCTGCAGAAGGGGCATTACACACTCGACCAGCTTGTGGCCACCATCCGCGCAGTTGCTTCCACGCTCAAGCTGCAAAGGAGGTTTCCGCCGCAAGGCCTCATGATCGATTATTCGTCGGACGAACAAGCTTGAACTGTTGCGCGACTCAGCTCCCACGGTCCAACAACCCCCAGGATTCCATCCTCGGGAATTTTCAGTTGTCCCTGCGGGACTCATGCTCGCTGCGGCGAGATATCCTTCCTCTTGGCTTGAGTGAGGTAAAGTGTCCCCGGCTGCGCCCTGCGAATCCCACTCAAGCCAACAGATGGCTTGAATGGGCCACCCACCCTTTGTGATTAGGGGGCTATGGGCAGTTGCCAGGCAGTATGCGTGACGCAGAACACTACCGGACGCGTAGAACGCGCCCGGTAGCGGATGTGCTGGCTTGTGTGCTTCAGCGGGTTTATAAAGTGCAGACGAGCGACGGCGAGGTCTTGTTAGCAGAGATCAACTCTCCGGCCCACTTTGTGCTCTGCTGGTTAACGACGTAGCCGTTGCCGGTCTGACTCATCTCCGGTCCGCAAATGAGATTGTTCATCACTTTCAGATTGGTCGACGGGCCAATGGCTACCCCATTGCCCCAATGTCCCTGGATGGTGTTGTTGGTGACCACCGTCCCTACACCCCAGGCTTCGACACCATAGCCGATCCAACAGGTTGAGCCGCAGGCCTTCTGTACCTGATCGTCAATCAGGTTGTTGTGAATGTAAGCGTTGCCACCCGAGATTGCGGCAGAGATGCCAAACGTAACCCAAAAGGGCACGACCGGCGCTGAATAGGTGTTGTAGCCAAGCTCAAGACCCGAAACCTTGTCTTGAAACTCCATGGCGATACGGTGAAAGTGCGTGATGGTGTTGTGCAGAATCTGCACGTTCGAACCGTTGAAAAAGTGAATGCCCTCATTCAGCGTATCGAACGTGTTGTAGGTGATGGTCGTGCTGCTGATGTTGTAGCCGAAGATGCCGGTCACGCCCAGATTCTGATCCTTGTACTGCGAAAGGATCTGCGCGGAAAGATTATGAAATGTATTGTGCGAGATATCTGTCGTGGTGGCAGATGTGCCGATGTAAATTCCGTTGGTCGTGGTCCAGTTGCCATATTCGACCGAGCCGTTTGGTCCAAACGCGATGTTTTGAAACGTGTTGTATTCCACGTGCACATTCGAGACCGCACTGCAAAGGCAGAGGCCGCCACCATCAAACGTGAAGTGCTGCACGGTCAGACCGGTTCCGTAGAACACGAACAACGCGTAACCGCCGCTGCCGTGAATGATGGTCTGACCAGTGGTCGAGCCCAGGTAGATTCTTCCGCCGGCGAGGTGCAACTGGTTGAGGTTGTACGTGCCTGGCTGGAAGTAAATTGTGTCCCCAACATGACTGTTGTTGATGGATGCCTGAATCTGGGCCTGCACTTCAGAGGGCACAACGGTGATGGTAGAAGCCTGCCCGTGGGTGGTGAAAAAAAACGCGAGGACGAGAAGAAAAGTAGATTTCGTCACAAATTTCTGCAGCGACATGGACAAATACCTCGTTCTGAGATGGTCGATCGTCCAAGAGCAGGCAGGGATGCAAGCCATGAAGCCAGTGTTGCGCGTGCAATGAGCTGGGCGGAGATACGCTATCTGGATCAACGGCAACGTTACCTCTGGATAAAAAGTACCCGCCCTTTGCAAAAACAAAGTGCCAAACAACCTGTCAAGCAGGGTTTTGTCGCCTACACCGCCGGTAACCCAGAGTAACTACCGCTGCGCAGCAAGCAGACAAACCCCGGCACGATCTTTCTCGTTTTGCGAGAAGAATCTACCTGGGGGTGTAACGCGGTATGCAATGTTTACCCGGAACCTGTTATTGCTGGGTAACAAGCCTCACGTGGAGGTTACTAATATGTGTTCGAGCCCATGCGGCAAATGCGGAGAAGTAGCCGGTAAAAAGGGCTACGGCGTTGAGAGGGAACTATCCTTCCATAGGAAAAGATAGCTTTCGGCTGTGCTTTACAGGGGCCGGAACAAGCGTTCAATTCTAATTTGGATCTACCGGGGTAATACGCAAAGTGTAACTCGATAGAACGTTTTCCGCTACCCGAAAGGATTGCGCCGCGGGATTTTTACCGGTCATTCACTAGCGGAGCGGCCCCGGCCGCATCGCCCGTCCATAAAGAAACAATTGCAGTGACGTAAGCGAGCCGTGCAAATTTTTCTTATCAAAAACATGGATTGCGAGTCATCGAGTATTCGTTACACGCTTCAGCATCGGCAAACGGGAAATCAGGGAACCGTTGCCGGTGCAAACAGTGCGGTGAAAAAGTTGATAACGGCTTCTCAGTCGACGAGATTAGCAGCATTAAAAAAGCTTTGGGCGGGCGTGCGAGAACCGGCGGAGCAAACCGCAGATCTCTCCGCTGCGCTGCGCTCCGGTCGAGATGACAAAGTTTGGCTATGTACCTCTTCCATGGAAAAAGGGCCAATCCATAGCTACAACCTTGTCATCTCGACCGGAGCGCAGCGCAGCGGAGAGATCTGCGGTTTGGCACGGCTCTTCAGCCCACACCCTTCAGCAACCGCGTTCTCACATAGGCTCAGTTGCCTTCCGCCCCCGATAGGCGTTTAATTTCGCGCAGTGGCCTGGGCGGGTCGCCGCGCAAGCGCCCGGCCCTCTCAGCGATGCGCGGAGAAGGATTTATATGTGCCTGGCCATACCCGGCAAAGTCGTGGAAACGTTTGATAAGGCCGGCATGCTCATGGGCCGGGTCCAGTTCGGTGGGATCGCGCGTGAAGTATGCCTGGAATATGTGCCGGAAGCGCAGATTGGCGACTACGTTCTGGTACACGTGGGCTTTGCCATCAGCCGTATCGACGAAGCCGAGGCGGAGCGCACCTACCAGGCGCTGCGGGATCTGGATCAACTGACGGAGCTCGAGTCGCCCGTGGTCGAGGAACTGGAGCCGGGAGGGCATCGCTCTTGAAATACCTGGATGAGTACCGCAACGGGGAGATAGCCAATGGGATCGTGGAGGAGATGCGCCGTTTGCAGACGCGTCCCTGGGTTCTGATGGAAGTGTGCGGTGGCCAGACCCACTCCATCGTTAAAAACGGCATCGATCATCTGCTGCCGGAGGGGGTGGAGCTGGTGCATGGGCCGGGATGCCCGGTATGCGTGACGCCGTTGGAAATGATCGACAAGGCGCACGCAATTGCGAGGCAGCCGAACGTCATCTTCTGTTCTTTTGGGGACATGCTGCGCGTGCCCGGCTCGCAGGGCGACCTGTTCACCATTAAGTCGCTGGGTGGGGATGTGCGCATCGTTTACTCACCACTCGACTGTCTCAAGATCGCGAGCGCGAATCCCAGCAAACAGATCGTCTTTTTTGCCATTGGCTTTGAGACCACGGCTCCGGCCAACGCGATGCTGGCGTGGCGGGCGCGGGCGCAGCAGGTCAATAACGTATCGCTGCTGGTTTCGCACGTGCTGGTTCCACCGGCCCTGGAGGCAATTCTCAGCTCGCCGGATAACCG
The DNA here is from genome assembly GCA_963834445.1 of uncultured Acidobacteriaceae bacterium. Classification (GTDB taxonomy): domain Bacteria; phylum Acidobacteriota; class Terriglobia; order Terriglobales; family Acidobacteriaceae; genus PALSA-350. The sequence goes on along the minus strand of CAWIBU010000003.1, from coordinate 292,593 downwards.
GGTGCAGGGCTTTCTTGGCCCCGGTCACGTATGCGCGGTGATGGGGTATAGCGAGTACGAGCCTATCAGCGCTCGCTACCGTGTGCCCATCGTGGTAACGGGGTTCGAGCCGATCGATATTTTGCATGGAACGCTGATGACGCTGCAGCAATTGGAACAAGGCCGGGCAGTCGTCGAAAACCAGTATTCGCGGGTGCTAGGCCGTGATGGCAACGGGGCGGCACGAGAACTGGTGAGTCGCGTGTTCGAGGTGGTTGATCGCAAGTGGCGGGGGATTGGCAGCATACCGATGAGCGGGTTCCGTCTGCGCGAGGAGTTTGCCCAGCAGGATGCGGAGAAGTTGTTTGACGTTGCCGAGATTGCCACGCTCGAGCCGGAGATCTGCATCAGCGGGCAGATCTTGCGGGGGATCAGAAAACCCCACGATTGCCCGGCGTTCGGCACGCTGTGCACGCCGCAGCATCCGCTGGGGGCAACGATGGTGTCGGCTGAAGGCGCGTGCGCGGCTTACTACGCGTATGGCCGGCATCTCAAACCAGAGGGGCTGCACCGGATTGCTTCCGCGGCCGCGCCCCTTGGGGAAGCAAACCAAGTGCCCAACAGAGTGATGACGCAAGCCAATGGCTAGTTCCCAGCTCTCCGCCAACGATAATGGATTGCCCGAACGAACCGCCTCGCCGGTGTTCGGCTCTTGCCCGTTGCCCATTTTCGATCATCCGCAAATTGTGTTGGGGCATGGCAGCGGGGGTAAGCTGACGGCCGAACTAATCGAACAGATTTTCCTGCCTGCCTTCAGAAATCCTATTCTGGACAAGCTCGATGATCAGGCAGTGATCACAATTGGCGGGGCTCGCCTTGCGTTTACGACCGACTCGTTTGTGGTGACCCCCATCTTTTTCCCCGGGGGTGATATTGGCCGGCTGGCTGTACACGGAACGGTGAACGACCTGGCCATGAGCGGCGCGCGGCCGCTTTACCTTTCGGCAGCCTTTATTCTGGAAGAGGGGTTGGCGGTCGAAGATCTGCGGCGGGTGGTGGAATCGATGCGGTCCGCGGCGGCTGAGGCCGGCGTGCAGTTTGTGACCGGGGACACCAAGGTGGTCAATCGCGGCAAAGGCGACCAGATCTTTATCACCACTACGGGCATTGGCTTGATTGAGGGCAACCTCAACCTTTCGGCCGATCGCGCCCGGCCGGGCGACCAGATAATCTTGAGCGGATATATCGGCGATCATGGAATGGCCATTATGTCGCAGCGAGAGAATCTGGAATTTGAAAGCGCGATTGTGAGTGATTGCGCCTCGTTGCATGGGCTGGTGGCGGCCATGTTGAGCACCCCAGCGCCGAACCAAATGGAATTTTTGCACTGCCTGCGCGATCCCACCCGCGGCGGCGCTGCGACCACGTTGAACGAGATTGCCAAGCGCGCCGGTGTGGGCGTGCGTTTGCAGGAGACGTCTATTCCGGTGCGTGAGTCCGTGCAGGGCGCCTGTGAAGTGCTTGGCCTTGATCCGCTTTACGTTGCCAATGAGGGAAAACTGCTGGCGGTTGTTGTGCCGGAGATGGCGCAAGCGGTGCTTGAGCGAATGCAGCAGCATCCCCTGGGCCGGGACGCCGCGATCATCGGCGAGGTGGTCGCTGAGCATCCAGGCATGGTGGTGATGAAGACGCAAGTCGGTGGCACGCGGGTTCTCGATGTAATGTTCGGCGAGCAACTGCCGCGCATTTGCTGATTCCGCCAACAGAAACGAATCTGTTGCACACGAGCTTGCGTTATCGCGGGACCTTCCTCAATCAGGTGAAAGTCGTTCTTGATGATGCGATGAATGGTCATCTTCAGCATGTGAATTGAACTGCCTGGTGCGTTTGACAGCTTAGGCGGCCAAGAGTAGTTTGCCTCGGTTGGAGCTTTTCGCGGAATCATGTCGTGAAATGTGCTCACCAGGTGACAGGCTTGCCCTGCTTCTACCATTCCCGATCGACCGACCTCAAGCGCAAACGGTTTGCCTGTTGTACGCGTCCTTTCTTGTGGGGGAACGCGCGGGTTGCGCGCGCAACACTGTTTCTTAATTGCCAAGGCTGAAGGAGAAATTCATGGCTGAAAAGGTAAGCAGTATTACCAAAGCTCCCGCCGTCTCTGATGTGCATATCCTCTGGATCACCGCTGGTCTGAGTTGCGACGGCGATAGCGTTTCCGTTACGGCAGCGGAACAACCCAGCATCGAAGATGTTCTGCTGGGTGCTATACCGGGTTTGCCTAAGGTACATCTGCACAATCCGGTTCTGGCTTATGAGAACGGTGATGAATTTATGAAGTTCTTTTACGAAGCGGAAAAGGGTTTGCTGGATCCTTTCGTGCTGGTCGTAGAAGGCTCGATTCCCAACGAGAAAATAAAGAAAGAGGGCTACTGGGCGGCCATGGGTACGAACCCGGACACGGGCCAGCCCATTACGACCTGTGAGTGGATTGATCGCCTGGCGCCCAAGGCCCTGGCCATCATCGGCGCCGGCACCTGCGCGACTTATGGCGGCATCCACGCTATGGCGGGGAACCCGACCGGAGCGATGGGTTTGGCCGACTACCTGGGATGGGACTGGCGATCGAAGGCCGGTCTGCCCATCGTGAATGTTCCCGGGTGCCCGGTGCAGCCGGACAACTTCATGGAAACCGTGCTTTACCTGCTGTATCAGGTGGCCGGTCTGGCTCCGATGATCCCTCTGGATCAGCAGCTGCGACCTACCTGGCTGTTCGGCAAGACGGTGCATGAAGGTTGCGATCGCGGCTCCTATTACGAGCAGGGCGACTTCGCAACGCACTACGGATCTTCGAAATGCCTGGTGAAACTGGGCTGCTGGGGGCCGGTGGTTGACTGCAACGTGACCAAGCGCGGCTGGATGCGCGGCATTGGCGGCTGCCCGAACGTCGGCGGCATCTGCATCGGCTGCACCATGCCCGGGTTCCCGGATAAGTTCATGCCGTTCATGGACGAACCGCCCGGGGGCAAGCTTTCGACCAACATCATTGGCACCTACGGCCGATTTATCCGCACCATGCGGGGTCTTACCAATACCACTTTGAACAAAGAACCAAAATGGCGGCATAAGAAGCCGGAGCTGACGACCGGCTATCGCCCGACCACTTACTAGAGCTGGCCTTCGTTGGCGCGCGACAAAATTCAAATTGAGAAGGAACATCTGATGGCGACTTTTCCAGAAACGATACCTGAGACGGATAAGAAGAAGCGCAACCTGGTTGAGATGAACTGGGATCCGATTACGCGGATCGTAGGCAGCCTGGGTATTTTCACCAAGATCGACTTCGAAAACCGGGAAGTCGCAGAGTGCCACAGCACGTCGTCGATCTTTCGCGGCTACAGCATCTTCATGAAGGGTAAAGACCCACGGGATGCGCACTTCATTACCAGCCGCATTTGCGGTATCTGCGGTGACAATCATGCCACCTGTGCGGTTTACGCCCAGAACATGGCGTTTGGCGTGAGGCCGCCGGCGCTGGCGGAGTGGATCATCAACCTGGGGGAAGCCGCCGAGTATATGTTCGATCACAACATCTTCCAGGACAACCTGGTGGGCGTCGATTTTTGCGAACAGATGGTGAAGGAAACCAATCCCAATGTCTGGGCCAAGGCGCAATCGACCGCGAGCCCCAATGGAGACAAGCACGGTTATCGCACTATCGCGGACATCATGACCGCGCTCAATCCCTTCACTGGCACCTTCTATCGGGAAACGCTGGCCATGAGCCGCATGACGCGCGAGATGTTCTGCCTGATGGAAGGCCGCCATGTGCATCCATCAACGCTCTATCCCGGTGGGGTCGGCACCGTCGCCACCATCCAGCTATTTACCGATTACCTGGTGCGGCTGATGAAGTATGTCGAATTCATGAAGAAGGTCGTGCCGCTGCACGATGACCTTTTCGACTTTTTCTACGAGGCGTTGCCGGGCTATGAGAAGGTCGGCCAGCGGCGCATATTGCTGGGGTGCTGGGGGTCTTACAACGATCCCGATTCCTGCGACTACAGCTACAAGAACATGGCGGAGTGGGGTCGCAAGATGTTTGTCACCCCCGGCGTAGTGGTCGACGGGAAGCTGGTCACCAATAGCCTGGTCGACATCAACCTGAACATCAGGATTTTGCTGGGCAGCTCGTATTATGACGATTGGCAGGGGGCTGAAACTTTTGTCGCGCGCGACCCGCTGGGGAACCCGGTCGACAAGCACCACCCGTGGAATCAGACCACGCTACCCCGTCCGCAGAAGCGCGATTTCGGGGGCAACTACACGTGGGTGATGTCTCCGCGCTGGTTCGACCAGCGCACGGGTGAGCATCTTGCGCTCGACACGGGGGGTGGGCCCATTGCTCGGCTGTGGTCTACTGCGCTTTCAGGTCTGGTCGATATTGGCTATGTGAAGGCCACCGGTCACAGCGTCAAGATCAATCTTCCCAAAACGGCGCTGCTGCCGGAGACCGAGTTCGAATGGAAGATTCCGCAGTGGAGCAACACGCTGGAGCGTGACCGGGCACGAACCTACTTTCAGGCTTATGCGGCGGCGACGGCGCTGCACTTCGTGGAGAAGGCGCTGGCCGAGTTGAACGCCGGCCGCACGTCTACCTGGTCTGACTTCAAGGTGCCGGAAGAGGCCATCGGCTGCGGCTTTCACGAAGCGGTGCGCGGAGTGTTGTCTCACCACGTCGTCATCCGCGAAGGCAAGATTGCCAACTACCATCCCTATCCGCCGACGCCGTGGAATGCTAACCCTCGCGACATCTACGGAACGCCTGGCCCCTATGAGGATGCGGTGCAGAACACACCTATCTTTGAGGATAACGGCCCGGAGAATTTCAAGGGCATTGACATCATGCGCACAGTGCGTAGCTTCGACCCCTGCCTGCCCTGCGGCGTGCACATGTACGTCGGCGACGGCAAGGTGATCGAGGTAAAACATTCCCCCATGTTTGGCGCGGCGGGGCCGGAATAATGGCGGCGAGCGCTGAACAACCGATAGCCGCACCGCACCGGGGAGAATTTCGCGCGCAGAGTGAGCACGTTGAAAAGCTGGCGGCCAAACTCGATCAGGGTGGCGACCCGGAGGTTCGGGCCGCCGCGCTGGAGTTGGTTTCGTCTGTGGTTGCGCTGCATGGCGCCGCCTTGCAGCGGATGATCGATAAGTTTCTGGAAACAGCGGAAGGGGAGCGGCTGCTGCGTTCAGCGCTGGACGATAATCTGGTGGCGGGCATGTTCCTGCTGCACTCGCTGCACCCTGACGATATAGAAACCAGGGTGGCGCGTGGTCTTGAGGGCGCCCGACCCTATCTCAAGTCGCATGGGGGTGACTGCGAGCTGGTGAGTGTGCGCGATGGCATCGTTCGGCTCAAGCTGCACGGCACCTGCGGCAGCTGTGCGTCGTCTGCCCTTACCCTGAAGAACGCGGTGGAAGAGGCGCTGTATGAAGCCGCTCCCGACATTCTTGAAATCGTCGCGGAAAATGCGGCGGCTGAGCATGCGCCGTCTTCGAATCTCGTTGTGCTTCAGTAAATTCGCACTGCAAGGAGAACACCATGGCGCATCAGGATACAACGCCAACGAAGCCAGCTCACATTCCGGGCACACCCAGGGGTGAGTCGCACGGCGCACCGGGCGATCGCTTCGCCGACGATGCCACGGGAATCAATGTCGCAGACCGCAAGCCGATTGACCCGCGCATGCCTAGTATGCCGCCCGCGTGAGGCGGGTTCCTCCATGGGCAAAAACTCTTCGCAAGCGGATAGCTGGCCGACAGGATGGCGATGACAGAAGGATCTGACAAGAAGGCGGCCAACGGAACATTGCCTTTTCTGCGGCAATTTGCGCGCAAGGCTGCGACGGCAGAGCGCTGTGAACTTTGCAGCGTTCCGCTGGCGCCGGTGCATCAACATCTGCTCGATCCTAAGAAGCGCGAGATCGCTTGTTCGTGTGATGGCTGTGCGGTGCTCTTCTGCGGGCAGGCAGGGGCGCACTACCTGCGGATTCCGCGGCGCATTCGCGCGCTGAGCGACTTCCAGATGCCCGATCTGCAGTGGGAATCATTGATGATTCCTATCAACCTTGCGTTCTTCTATCGCGACACGGCGGCGGGTAAGGTGATGGCCATGTATCCCAGCCCGGCAGGCGCCATTGAATCGCTGCTCAGCCTGGAATCGTGGGCAGAGGTGGCTGCGGAGCATCCTGCATTGCAGAAGATGGAGCCGGATGTCGAAACCTTTCTCGTGAACCGCGTAGGCAAGACGGCGCAGTACTACATTGCGCCCATTGATGAGTGCTACCGCCTGGTGGGCTTGATCCGCACCCACTGGCGGGGACTCTCCGGCGGCCCGGAAGTATGGAAAGAGATCCACAACTTCTTTGCCGACTTGGAGAGCCGGAGCGTCGAGGTAAGAGAATCCGCGCATGCCTGAACTGCATTTCCAAATCGAGGGGGCGGAGGCGGTGGCGCATGCTGCGGCCCCGTTGATTGCCTTGAAGCTGCGCATCACTAACCTGCCGGCGTCGGAGCCAATCCACACGCTCACGCTGCGATGCCAGGTGCAGATTGAACCGGCCAAACGGCGCTACGTACCCAAGGAGCAGGAGAAGCTACTCGATCTGTTTGGCACCCCCGAGCGCTGGAGCCGAACGGTGAGGCCGCTGCTGTGGATGAATACCACCGTGGCTGTGCCCGGATTTACAGACAACGTACTGGTGGACCTGGAACTACCCTGTACCTTCGATTTTAATGTCGCGGCCACCAAGTATTTTCATGCGCTCGAGGCGGGTGAAATTCCCATATGCGTGATGTTCAGCGGCACCGTGTTTTATCAGGGCATCGATCAGGCTCTGCAGGTCGCGCAAGTGCCGTGGGACCGCGAAGCCAACTACCGGCTGCCCGTCGCCATTTGGAAAGAGATGATGGAGATGCATTTTCCCAACACTGCGTGGCTCTGCCTGCGGCGGGATGTCTTTGAGCAGCTATACGAATACAAGATGCGTCACGGCCTCCCCACCTGGGAACAGGCCATCAGCCGGGCGCTCGCGGCAGAAATCGCCGACAAGGTGGAGGCATGAACTTCAACGCCGTGGAAAAAATCGCCGCAGCGATTCTGTACGAGGGGTACATTCTCTACCCGTACCGGGCGACCGCCATCAAGAATCGGCAGCGATGGAATTTCGGGACGCTCTACCCGCGCGTGTACGCGCAAGCGCAGCGTCCCGAGGAACCCTATCGCCTGATTGCCGAGTGCCTGGTGGCGCCTGCAACCAACACGAGCTCGGGTTTCGACGCCATGCTGGACGCTGCCCGTCTCGACGTGCGATGCAGCTTCCTGCAACTGGTCCGCCAACAGGAAGATACATTGAGCCAGCAGTCCGAGGGGCAGCACGCGCTCAGTGACCCTTCCCTGGCCTGGGAGGAGGCGGTGGAACGTACGTCTGAGCATGCGGACCTTAGCCTCAAACAACTCATCGCTGCGCCGCTTTCGTTGACTGTGGCGATGGATGCCGCCAACCTGCAAATCGAGATCGCCATCCGTGCTCAGGTTCTTGCCGAGGGAGCGTGCAAGCTCCGCCTCACCGTGCAGAACTTGAGCCAGCCGCCCACAGGCGCCGCGGCCAGGCGCGACGAAGCGCTCCCATTTTCTCTCGTCTCCGCGCATTTGTTGCTGGGTATCACGGGAGGGGAGTTTTTATCGCTCCTCGATCCCCCACCTGCCTATCGGGATTGCGTCGCGACCTGCAGCAATGCAGGTGTTTTCCCGGTACTGGCGGGGGTGGAGCCCGACCGTAGTTTGATGTTCTGCTCGCCGATTATCTTGTACGACTATCCGCAGATCGCACCCGAGAGCGCGGGGGACTTTTTCGATGGGACCGAGATGGACGAAATGCTCACCCTGCGCGTGCTCACGCTTACCGACGCCGAGAAGCAGGAGATGCGGAACGGTGATCCGCGGGCACGAAGAATTCTCGAACGCACCGAGGCGCTCACCTCGGAGGCGATGCTTAAGGCCCACGGCATTGTTAGGGAACTGCGTGAGATGCGGGAGGATGCGTCATGATCGGGGAATGGAATCCTTTTGCCGATGCCAAAGCGCCGCCTGAGAGCGTACGCATTTTCGGCATCGAGGTGCGGGTCGGGGACCGCGTTCGCATTTGCCCGCCCCGGGTGGATTCGCAGAAGAAGACCGATATCCTGGACATGGCCCTTGCCGGGAAGGTAGCTGTCATTGAAGCCATCGAGCAGGACTTCGAAGACCAGGTACAGCTTGCGGTAGTGCTTGATGACGATCCGGGCCGGGAGTTCGGCATGATGCGCCAGCCAGGCCATCGCTTCTTCTTCTCCCCCGCAGAGGTTGAGCCGGTGCTTGCAGGAGAGCCCGCATGACAGCGCGCATTCTGGTCGCAGGCGTGGGTAACATTTTTCTCGGAGATGACGCCTTCGGGGTGGAAGTGGCGCTGGCCCTTAGTCGCCGGCGCTTGCCCGCGAACGTGTTGGTTAAGGATTTTGGTATTCGGGGTTTCGACCTCGCCTATGCGCTGCTCGATCCCTGGGACCTGGTGATCATTGTGGATGCATTGCCGCGTGGCGGAGCGGCCGGGACCCTTTACGTGCTGGAGCCGGATTTGACCGGGCTGGCAGATGCAGCGTCGCCCGATATGGCTATGAATCCGCACGGCATGGATCCCATGCGGGTGCTTCATCTGGCTGCTTCCCTGGGCACAATTTCAGCGCAATTGCTTCTCGTAGGCTGCGAACCACAGGACTTTGGAGATGAGTTGGAAGGGCGTATGGGGTTGTCGCCAGCGGTTCAGCTGGCGATCGAAGACGCGGCTGACCTGGTGCTCGATCTGGCCGCGCGCATGGTCGCGAACGGTACAGCAACCTTGCGAAGTGAACCTAATGCAGTGACAAGCAGGTGAAAAGGTGACAAAGATGACGGAAAAAATAGTGGTTAGTGTAATCGGTCTAGCGGTCATTGCTGTAGCGATTGCGGTTGCTCCCGACCTGCGCCGCTATCTGAAGATCCGCGCGATGTGACGGCTCGCGCTTCTGCAGATTCGTAGGGCTAAAGGAGCAGCATGCACGAACTCTCCATCGCCATCAGCATGATTGACCAGATTACCGAAGAGTCGGAGAACCGTGGCGGCCTGCAGATCGAAGCGGTGCATATGAAGCTGGGGATTTTTTCCGGCGTCGATAAGGATGCGTTGCTCTTCGCCTTTGAGCTGGCGTGCGAAGGCTCGCCCCTTGAAGGCTCGCGGCTGGTGATTGAGAGCATTCCGCTGGTCATTTATTGCGCCGCATGCCAGAAAGACCGCACCCCACCCTCGGTGTATCAGCTGAGTTGCCCGGACTGTGGCAGTCCCGGACAAAAGATCGTCACTGGCCGCGAGATCGAAGTTGCCTCCCTGGAGGTAGCGGCGTGAGCACACGTATGGTGGAGGTCAGGGCAAAGGTCCTGAAGCAAAACGACCTGCTCGCCCGCGATCTGCGCGCACGGTTCCAGCGTGAGGGTACGTGCGTGGTCGGTCTGGTCTCAAGCCCGGGCTCGGGGAAAACCGCGTTTCTGGAGAAGGTGCTGGGCGGTCTGGCACGCGACTATCGCGTGGCCGCGCTGGTTGGGGATCTGGCTACAGAAAACGACGCCGCGCGTTTACGGCGCGCTACCCCGAACGTGCGACAAATTGCCACCGGCACGGTCTGCCACCTGGATGCGCAGATGGTGGAGCGAGCGCTGGCGTCGTGGCCGCTGGACGAAATCGATTTTCTCTTCATTGAAAACGTTGGCAACCTAGTCTGTCCGTCGAGCTACGATCTGGGCGAGGAGTTGCGTTTTGTTTTGCTCTCTGCGACCGAGGGTGAAGACAAGCCGGCGAAGTATCCGACCATCTTCAACAGCTCCGATGTTGCCATCATCACCAAGATGGATTTAGCCGAGGCAGCTGAGTTTGACCTGGCCGAAGCCAGGCGCAACATCGAGAATGTTCGACCCGGGATGCAGGTGTTTGAGGTCTCAGCCAAAACAGGCCTGGGGATGCAGGGCGTTTTTGATTTCCTCGAGGCTCAGCGTGCCCGGATGCGGCCCCAACCACTGTTGCACATGCAGAAGACCAGTATTTAACGCCCAGGTCTGTTCGACCTAATGGTCGTGCCCCGCAGCGTCGGATCATGAAAACGCTACTCCGAGATTTGTCGTCCCGAGTGGCTGACTTGCCAACAGGCAAATCGATGACAAACCGCACACGGTGGGCCCGCGCCCAACCGCTAGCCCTGGGCTAAGCGTGAACCGGTTCGGTAGCCGCGGCACGCAGCGCGGGAATCATGTTCGCGACACAACAACCGCCGATACAAAAGGACGTGGCCTCCGCTGCCCTATTGCATCCCCATAGGAATAGGCTTATGCTGCTTCTATTGGAACACAATAGAAATGGCAAACGATGGGTAACAAAACGGATATCTGGCAAGGAACGCTGGCGCTGATGGTTTTGCGCACGTTGCAAACCCTGGGACCTCTCCACGGCTATGGGATTGCCCGGCGCATCGAGCAAACCAGCGGAGACCAGTTGCAGCTAAATTACGGGACCCTGTATCCAGCGTTGCTGAAGCTGGAGCAAGAGGGATTCATCCGCTCGAAGTGGGGCGTTTCGGAAAACAACCGCCGCGCCAAATTCTACGAGCTGACCAAGGCCGGGCAGCGCCAGGCGCAGAAGGCCGCTACTGAATGGGAGCAAACGACGGCGATCCTGGCCCGCTTCATGGCTCCCGCCACGGATGTCTAAGGAGCAGCGATGCGCACCTTGCGAGCATTTGTTCTTCGCATTTTTGGAGTCTTTCGCGGGCGCGGTTCCGAAGACGAATTCGCCGTCGAGCTCGAGTCTCACGTCGCGCTGCATACCGACGCCGGCGTGCGTGCAGGCCTCAGCCCGCAGGAGGCTCGCCGCCAGGCCCTTATCTATCTAGGGGGCATAGAGCAAACCCGGCAGGCCCAGCGGGAACAGGGCACCTTCCCCTGGCTGGAAAATCTCATGCAGGATACGCTTTACGCCCTGCGCACGCTGCGAAGAAGCCCAGGCTTTGCGGCCACTGCTGTGCTCACGCTGGCCCTGGGCATCGGAGCCACCACCGCGGTCTTTACCCTGGTCTACTCGATCATGTTGCAACCGCTGCCGTACCCACAGGCGGGCCGTCTCGTCACCATCTGGGAAGAGGTGAAATATCTGAAACTGGACAGTCCCTATGTAGAGGTCAACGCCCGTCATCAAGAATATTGGAAGCAGCGGGCGACCGACTTCTCAGATATCACCCTGCTGCGTGAAGGAACCGCCGGTATCGGGCAAGCCAACGAACATCCTCGAATCGTGGGGGTCGTGCTCGGCTATACCAATCTGTTCTCAGTGCTCGGCGTGCAACCAGAACTCGGACGCACTTTCCTTCCGCTGGAAGGAACACCCGGACACGACCATGTCGCCATCATCAGCCACGACCTGTGGCAACAAAGCTTTTCTGGCGATCCACACATATTGGGCAAGACTCTTCGCCTAAATGGAAATCTCCTTCAGATTGTCGGTGTGCTTCCCCAGAGCTTTCACTTTCCCAAGGGCAACGTGCTCAGCTCACAACGAGCTGAGTCAGGCAAATGGCCGATGATGGGCGTGTTTGTCCCTCTGATCGTCGGTCAGAATCAACAGTCGCTCGACGGAGATTTCGATTTCATCGCGCTGGGGCGTTTGAGAATGGAGTCTCACTGCAGCAAGCAACAACCCAGCTGAACACCATCGACGGGGCCATCCTCCACGATTATGCTCTGCAGACGAAAACAACCGTTGAGCCCGATATGCTGCGCGTTTACCTGCAGCCTATGCAGGAGACGGTGGTGACCTCCATCAGCACCATGCTCTGGCTCCTGCTGGGTTCGGTCAGCGCGGTCTTGCTGATCGGCTGTGTCAATCTTGCCAATCTACAACTCGCTCGAGCCATCAGTCGCGAGAAAGAGTTATCTGTGCGCACCGCGCTCGGGGCCACGCCCTTTCGCCTGATGTCGACGGCACTTTGTGAAAGCTTGTTGCTCTCGGTCGCGGGTGGACTTGCGGGAATAGGGCTTGCGCAGTTGGTGATACGTCTTTTTCTGCAGCACGCCCCGATCGATCTGCCCCGCCTTGATGAAGTAAAGATGAATGTCTGGGTACTAGGTTTTGCCATCGCGGTCTCCGTCCTCACCGGCATCGCCTTCGGTATCCTGCCGGCCTTTAAGTCGCTCCACGTTGCCCCCCAGGCCGCATTGCAGCAGAAAGGAAATCGCACTGCCGGCGAGTACGGCTCAACGCGCACCCGCTGTTGGCTGATTGGCATCGAGGTCTTCGCCGCGACGGCTCTCCTGATGGTGATGGGCCTGCTTGACCAGAGCCTGCTGCATCTTCTAAACGAGCATCGAGGCTTCACCACCGACCATGTGTTCAGCGTCGAAGTCGATGTCGACGGCCATCGTTATGAGAAAGGCGACGACCGCGCCGCCTTCGACGACGAAATCCTCAGACGCTTGCGCCAGCTTCCCGGCGTTCAATCGGCCGGCCTCGTCAGTGCGATGCCGCTGAACGGAGAAACCTGGCTCGATGGTCTTCGCCGCCCGGAAATGCCCGAAAGCGAAGCTAAAGTCGCAAACTATCGCTGGATCAGCCCCGACTATCTCTCCACCATGCGCATCCCGTTGCTCCGCGGACGGATGTTGGCGGATTCAGATCGCAAACTGAAAAGCGCCTTGATCTCAGAACATACAGCGCAGTCCATCTGGCCCGATCAGGACCCCATCGGCCGCCAGCTGACCCGCGGTGGCAATGGCAACTACACCATCGTCGGTGTGATTGGCGATACACGCAGCAATTCCCTGAAGCAGGCGCCCGGCCTTATGGTGTACCTGCCTTACTGGGATTATCCGCCCTATCCCACGTTCTTCATGGTCCGCACCGCGAACGACTCTGCCTCGATCGAAGAGACCATGCGCCGTCAGATCTGGACTTATGATCCTGACGCCAATATTCCGTACGTACGTTCGCTGGATGAGCAGGTGAATGAATCGCTGGCGCCGGAACGCTCCCAGGTATTTGTGCTCTCCGCCTTTGGCGCAGCCGCTCTCTGCCTGGCAATGCTTGGAATTTACGGAGTACTTTCCTACGCCGTCGCGAGGCGAGTCAAAGAGCTTGCCATCCGGATTGCCCTCGGAGCATCGCGCCCCAGCATTTATGTACTGACGATGACCGAAGCAGCTCATCCAGTGCTCAGCGGATTAATCGCAGGCATGGTGCTCAGCGTCCTTGCCGGATACCTGATCCGAAGCCTGCTTTACGGAGTACTGCCGATAAACTTGCCCGTCGCCGCTATGGTTGCGGTCGTCTTTATCCTGGTGTCGGCTCTGGCGGCATGGCTACCCGCCAGACGAGCCGCTTCCATCGATCCAATACGAGCCCTGCGCATCGATTAGCAGAAAGTTTTTTTGCTTCGCGTTGAACCGGGGCGATCGAGATTTCGTATAGGGCTCAGGTTCCTCATTCCGCAACCCACGCTGCGCACGGAGCTTTTATGCAAACGCTCGTTCAGGATCTGCGCTACGCCCTTCGGCAGTTGAGCGGGGCGCCCGGCTTTGCCCTTACCGCAGTGCTTACGTTAGCCCTAGGCGTGGGGGCAACCACCGCCATCTTCACGCTGGTGTACGACGTGTTGCTGCGCCCGCTTCCCTATGCGCACCCGGAACAACTCGTGGTCATGGAGGAGCAGGTCGCAGAGTTCCGTGACATCTATCCGAAATTGCCGATGAATGCCAGTCATTTCGTCACCTGGCAACAGTCGAGCCACAGTATGCAGGCGATGGCGGTTATGGAAGAGAACTCGATGCCGCTCGGTATGGGGGGTCATCCCCAGCAGGTGGAAGTGCTGAGTGCGACCCCCGGCATTTTCTCTGTGGTGCGCGCCGCACCCCAGTTGGGCCGCGCCTTCGCAGAGCAGGAAGCCCAAATTGGTCACGAGCACGTGGTCATCCTGATGAACGATCTCTGGCGCCAGCAATTTCAGAGTGATCCCGCAATTCTCGGCAAAACGATTACCCTTAATGGCTTTCCCCACACCGTGATCGGCGTGATGCCGCGATCGTTTCATTTGCCCGTCGTGCAGACGATAGCCAGTGCCGGTAGCCAGGGCGCGCAACCCGTCGGCGCGATCGTTCCCCTCGCCTTCAGCAAAGAGCGCCTGCAGGAAAAGAACGGAGACTTCAACTACTTCGGTCTCGCGCGCCTAAAGCCGGGCGTCTCTGTGGAGCAGGCCAACGCTGAAATCAACGCGCTGCAGCGTACCATCGCAGCCGGGCTTTCCGCGGAAGAAAAGTCGACCCTTTCCGCCGTGCTCACTCCCTTCCAGGAAGCACTCGTCGGCAACAACCAGACACCTCTGCTCATCCTGCTTGCCGCGGTGGCCGGCCTGCTTTTCGTAGGCTGCGTCAACATCACGAATCTTCTTTTGGCGCGGGCGGCCGGCCGTCGTCAACAAATGGCCGTTGCCGCCGCGCTCGGGGCGGGCCGCGGAGACATGCTCCACATGGCAATGCGCGAAACCACTGTGTTGGCGGTGGCCGGCGGCGCGTTGGGCATTTTGCTTGCGGCCATCCTGGTGCCGGTGATGCAGCATTATTTGCCGGCGGCGCTGGACTTTCGTGGACCCTTGCATCTGGATTGGGCGGGCGCGGCCTGTGCCCTTGTGCTCGCGTTAGGCTCGACGCTGCTGGCGGGCGCCGCCCCAGCGTGGATCAGCGCCCGCACGCAGCCTCGTGAAGTGCTGCACAGCGAGGCCCACCTGGCGAGCGAATCCCGTGGCAGCAAGCGCATGCGGCGCATCCTGGTCGCCGTAGAGGTTTCTGTGAGCGTGGCTCTGGTGCTGATGACCGGGTTATTGATCGCAAGCCTGGTCCGGTTGCTGCACACCGACCGCGGTTTTGCTGCCGAGCGCGTCACCACCGCGCAGATCGATTTGCCCAGAAGGTCCTACCCCGATAGCCATGCCCGCTTCGCGTTTTACCAAGAAGTGCTGCTACGTCTACGTTCCGTTCCGGGTCTCGATCAGGCCGCGGTAGTGAGCCAGCTGCCGCTCGCAGGGGATCAATGGATCGACATGCTACAGCTTCCTGGCGATACCCGGCCCGTTATGCAAATGCCTACCGAGCACTTTCGCTGGGTCAGCCCGAATTATTTCGAAGCCCTCCGTCTGCCCCTGATCGCTGGCCGCTTCCTCAGCGACGGCGACCAGGACAAGAGCTACGCCGTTATTTCGGAGCTGACCGCTCGCACCCTCTGGCCAAGCAAGAATCCCATTGGGCAGCAATTCCACCGCGGGGGTGATCCGAATGAACAACGATTTACCGTGATCGGCGTGGTGGGCAATGCCCGCACTATCTCATTAGCGAAACCCGATCCGATGATGGTGTACACCCCCTACTGGTATCGCTGCGACGAGACCGGCGGCCTCGTCATACGTGCTCATCAGGAGACCGCCACCATGGCGGATGCAATTCGTAAGGCAGTGTGGAGCGTTGACCCCGAGGTGTCAGTGCCGGTCGTGCGCACGCTGGGAGGGGTCGTTGCTGACTCCGTGGAGAATCGTCGCTTTGAGATGGATCTGCTGTTACTGTTCGCGATCAGCGCCCTGCTGCTCGCTGGATTGGGCGTCTATGGAGTGGTCACGTACTCGGTTGTGCAGCGAAAGCGGGAGATCGGCTTGCGCCTGGCCCTGGGTGCGCAGCGAGCCAACATTTACCGTCTGGTCATAAGGGATGGACTGCTGCCGGTGCTGGCCGGGACGGCCATCGGCATCGCCATTGCGTTGGCCGCGGCGCGGGCGGCCGCAAACCTGCTATTCCAGGTGAGCCCCTACAACCCGGTTCTGATCAGTGCCGCCATTTGCCTGTTGCTGGCCGTGGGAGTGATTGCGTGCCTGCTGCCCGCTCGGCGAGCCGCTCTGCTCGACCCCATGCAGGCGTTAAGGAATGATTCGTAACCAGCGATCTCAGTCCTTCTGATGGAAGAACTTGTTATTGATGTCGGGCCAGAACTCTTTGAAGATGAACGTTCCGCCATCGATGGCGACACTGGTGATCCAGCGTTGATAGGTCTTGGTAAAGGTGCGGTCAGGGCTTGGGTAGTAGAGGCCAGAGATGCCTGCCGCGGCGCCCGCACCCACTATCTCGGAGGCGTTGAAGGTTTCCCGGCCGCCATCGGTGCGGGTGATGGCGACGCGTGAGAAGGAGTAAGCCAGCCGATTCACAAAACCGCCGTGGCTCTTGGTGTAGTAGCGCGAGTCCTGCCGGAGGGCAGCGGGGAGAATGAATTCAACCCATAGATTTTCGTCAGCATAGTCCGCGTAGGTGTGCCAGTAATAGCGACCGTAGCCGGCCGCGCCCTGGTGAAATTCGGGGTTGGCCTTATGCGCCTGCGCGATCCCGGACTGGATGGCGACAAACAGAAAAGAAGAGTAATCGACACTATCGAGCGTCGCGGTTTTGAACTTCTCTTTAACGGTCTGGGGCGGCAGCTTCTGGTCGGCGCTCACGGCGCGGAAATTCGGAACGATATAAAGAATGCGTTTGGTTTGCCTTCCCGTATCGGAGCCGGCAGCTGCGCCCGGGGTGCTTTTGGGGTCGACAGCGGGAGGGGGCGCCGTTTGGCTCTGTTGCGTGGCCGCGCCGGGAGCGTCGGGCAGGGCCGTGGTATCGGTGGCGATGGTTTGTTGTCCCCGTGAGGCCAGAGGGGTACACAACACCAAACCAACCAGGACGCCAGTCAGCAAAAATGATATCCGTCTCAAAACCATATAAGCCATAGACTCGCCCGGCGCTCTTTTGACACATTCATTTTGCTGCGGACTTGCGGGTGGGCCTTCCCAGTCAAGGCGTGTGGGCTCTGGGATGCGCGATAAGCACTGGTGACTGGCCCTGTGCGCTGTCAGGTACATTGGACGTTAACTTGCGTGAGATAAACTCCCGCACCAGGTTGTCGACGGCGCTGCCTGCGGTTTCAATCAACCCGTTGCTCAGGGTCAGGCCAACGCCACGGTCCCCGGCGGGATGATAAAGGTTCGAGAGACCACCGGCAGCGAAGCTTCCCAGTACATGGGAGTAGTTGGGTTGACTTTTCCCGTTGTCTCCCCGGGTTACTACGGTCCTTGAAATAGCGTAAAAAATCCGCGAACGCAGGGTACCGGACCCCTTGTAGAAATACCTTGGGTCCTGATGGAGCAGCGAGGGCAACACCGCGCTCCCGATCATTTTTCCAAGCACATCGTCAGTATAAGTAGCGCCATACCGTTTTGCATAGCCCTGGGCGCCGTGCCCGTAACCGGCAAAGGTGTTGTTTGCCTGCTCGGCTCCGGCGACGATGCCGGTACCGAGGAACTCGACCGGATCGAGAATGGAGTGGAAAGCCAGATTAAATTTCTGTTTCGAGGTGAGTGGGGCCGCATCCCAGATATAGCTGCTGTAGAAATTGGGAAAGACACCGAGAACGCGCTGGTGCTCCTCCGCGGTTATTTGTTCCTGGGCCAGCTCAGTCTGCGAACCATTGACCTGCACTACGGTGGTCACGTCAGCAATGGCGAGCAACACCGGTGGTAATGTGAGTTTTTGGCCGGCACCGAGCGCGATGTCAGAGTGAACGAAAGTCTGCATCGCGGCAAAGGTAATTGTGATTTTGAAAGTACCCGGCGGTAGTTCGTCGAAGGCGAAGGCGCCGCTGCTATCGGTCGTGACGACGCGCTCATCCGAGCCGGTTCCGGAGGTAAGGGTGACCTGCGCGCCAGAGAGGGCGGCCCCATTGGCGTCAAGGACAGTGCCCGTTATGCTCGCGGCTTCGCCGGGCGCGGAGACCAACACCGTCGACGCCAACGCCAACGCCCCTCCGCTCCCCGCGCAGGCCCATGCCAGCAAGACCAGCCATGACAAGGCACGGCGCCAGCGGAGAATGGTGTGCCCCAGCGGAGATCCATTTTTTTTCGAGCAAACCGAGCATCGCAGGACGGCCGCCTCGGGTGTGACTGCAAAGCACGGCATACTTACCTTTGGTCCACAGCGATTTTTTTTCAATACTGAGTAAGTCTTAACGCGTTAAGACTAAAAAGTCAAGCCCGAGGCAAAATACAGGCTCTTTTGGTTCGCACTGAGCCTGTTGCCAGCGTGGAGTCTGCTGCTTTGCCCAGATTCGCACCGATCAGGTATCATCGCGCCTTCGAAGCGGATCGTGTGGAACCTGCGCGTATTTAGCTTTGCGAATGGGAGGCCCAACATGGCTGAAGCAGATTGCGATATCGGGTTAATCGGTTTGGCGGTGATGGGCCAGAACCTGGTGCTCAACATGAACGACCATGGATATAAGGTCGCTGTTTTTAATCGCACCGTCTCGAAGGTGGACGATTTTCTGGCCCACGAAGCAAAGGGAACCCAGGTCGCCGGAGCGCATTCGATTGAAGAAATGTGCGGCATGCTCAAGACGCCGCGTCGGGTCATGATTATGGTGAAGGCGGGGGAGGTCGTTGACCAGACGATCAGCCAGGTGCTTCCTTACCTGGAGAAGGGCGACATCGTGATCGACGGCGGCAACTCCCTCTACACCGACTCGACGCGGCGAACCAGAGATCTGGCGGCGCAAGGGATTCTGTTCATTGGGACCGGCGTTTCCGGAGGCGAGGAGGGTGCGCGTTTTGGTCCCTCGATCATGCCCGGAGGTAACAAGGAAGCATGGCCGCACGTGAAGGAGATTTTCCAGGCCATAGCCGCCAAGGTCGAAGATGGGACGCCCTGTTGCGATTGGGTAGGCGAGGATGGCGCCGGGCATTATGTGAAGATGGTGCACAACGGCATCGAATACGGTGACATGCAGTTGATCGGGGAAGCCTACCAACTGTTAAAGGACGGGCTTGGCCTCACTGCCGATGAGCTTGCCGAAATATTTGCAGAATGGAACAAGGGTGAGCTGGATAGTTTCCTGATCGATATCTCAGCCACCATCTTCGCCAAAAAGGACGACGACGGGCAGCCCATGGTGGACAAGATTCTCGATGCTGCGGGACAGAAGGGAACCGGCAAGTGGACAGCCATCTCGGCGCTTGACCTGGGACAACCCGTGACCCTGATTGGAGAAAGTGTGTTTGCCCGCTGCCTCTCGGCGTTGAAAGCGGAGCGGGTCAAGGCCGCGAAAGTGTTGAAAGGGCCGCGCAAGCGCAAGGTTGTGAACGGCAAGAAGGAGTTCATCGAGGAGGTGCGGGTCGCCCTCTACTGCTCCAAGATGGTGAGCTACGCGCAGGGGTATATGTTGCTGCGGGCGGCGGAGAAGGAACAGGGCTGGAATCTCAACATGGGCGGGGTGGCATTGATGTGGCGCGGCGGATGCATTATCCGCAGTGTGTTTCTGGGAGACATCAAGGCGGCCTTCGACCGGGATGCAAAGCTGCAGAATTTACTGCTGGACAAGTTTTTTTCGAGCGCGATGGAAAAGTACCATGCGGCCTGGCGCAGGGCGATCATTTATGGGATCAGGGTAGGGGTGCCCATGCCTGCGTTTTCAACCGCGCTTGCGTTTTATGACGGCTATCGCACGGCGCGCCTGCCAGCGAACCTGCTGCAGGCGCAGCGAGACTTCTTCGGCGCGCATACCTACGAACGGGTGGACAAGCCTCGCGGCGAATTTTTCCACACCAACTGGACGGGCCGAGGAGGGCGTGTGTCCTCTTCTACGTACAACGCCTAGTGTCGTGCGTCGCTGATAACGTCCAGTATGTTTGCCAACCTGTCGGGCGCCGCAGTCCCGCGGGGACGAGTGAAGGCAGCCCAGGATGAAATCCTGGGTCAGGGAAAGCAAAACAGAGCAGTCCCGTAGGGACGGCTGCAATGGGACGAAGTCCTGCGTTCACTCGGAGCAATCTCCCAGGATTTCATCCTGGGAAAGCATCAGCCGCCCCTTCGGGACTGCTCTGTTTTGTCCTGTTTACCCAGGATTTCGTCCTGGGCTAGTTTCAGTCGTCCCTGCGGGACTGAGGCTTGCAAACCTATAGGACGTTAGTAACGACGCACTGAACCAGTGGGCCACCCGCAGAAATTTTGGACGGGCAGGAGAGGAATGAAAAGGACTCATCGCCCGTTTTTCGCACTTATCCTCTTCGTCTTATCTGCGCATGCACAATCTCCCCAGCTGGTTGACATCACCCGCTCCACGCATATCCACTTCGATCATCTCTCTTCGCCGGAAAAGAAATATATTGTGGAGTCGATGAGCGGGGGCGTTGCCCTCATCGACTACGACCGCGATGGCTGGCCAGATATCTATTTCACCAATGCGCCCGGCGTCGACATGGCGCTGGCCAACAAGAAAGCGCGCAGTGCGCTCTACCATAACAATCACGACGGCACCTTCACTGACGTGACGGAGAAGGCCGGCGTAGCCTATCCCTGTTGGGCGATGGGCGCCTCCGTTGGGGACTACAACAACGACGGCTGGCCAGACCTGCTGGTCACGTGTTTCGGCAGGATCGTTCTCTATCGCAACAACGGCGATGGCACATTCAGCGATGTAACCGCCGCGGCAGGCCTCGGCAAAGAGGCCGAGTGGGCCACCGGAGCTGCTTTTGGCGATTACGATGGCGACGGCCTGGTCGATCTTTTTGTGGCCCACTACGTCGATCTGAGTCTCAAGGATCTTCCCGAGTTCGGCTCCAAAGTGACCTGCCAATACCACGGTATCGCCGTGCAGTGCGGGCCGCGCGGGCTCAAAGGATCGCCCGACAATCTTTATCACAACAACGGCGATGGGACCTTTACCGATGTTTCCAAACAAGCGGGCGTGGACGACGCCAACAAATTTTTCGGTCTGACCTCAGTCTGGTGTGATTTCAACAACGATGGCCGGCTCGATCTTTTCGTGGCCAATGACGGTGAGCCCAACTACCTCTACCGCAATGACGGCAAAGGCCACTTTACCGACATCGCACTGCAAGCCGGGGTCGCGGTCAACCTGGATGGCAGCGAACAGGCCAATATGGGAGTTGCACTCGGCGATTATCGGCACAAAGGCTTGTTCTCGATTGCCATCACTCACTTCAGCGAGGAGTATGCCGCGTTGTATCGCAACGATGGAGCGCTCAGCTTCACGGATGTCTCCAGCGAATCTGGCATAGCCCGTGCATCTACGCCGTATGTTGGATGGGGTGACGCCTTCTTCGACCTGGACAACGATGGGTGGCCCGATCTGATTCTGGTAAACGGCCATGTCTACCCACAGGTGGACCAGAAGGACATCGGCACCCGGTTTCGCGAACCGAAGCTCCTGTTTCTTAACCAGCACAATGGCACCTTTCGCGACATAAGCCAGCTGGCCGGTGCTGCGATCCAGATTCCCCAGGTAAGCCGCGGACTGGCGGTGGGCGATCTGTTCAATGATGGGCACCTCGAACTCGTTATCGAAAATCTGGAAGGGGAGCCGATGATACTTCGCACCCAGGGAGCCCCGGGCAATCACTGGATCAGCATTGCCCTCGAGGGAACCAAATCGAATCGGCTCGCCTTGAATGCGCGGCTGCGCGCCACCGCGGGCGATCTGGTGCAGCAGGACGAAGTCTTCAGTGGCGGCAGCTATCTTTCTCAGAACGATCTGAGGATCCATTTCGGGCTGGCTACGCATGACAAGCTGGATAAGCTCGAGGTATTCTGGCCCTCCGGAAAAGTGGAAACACTGACGAACCTGGCTGCGGACCACTTCTACACCGTTAAAGAGGGCGAAGGAGTTGTTCCCGCAGGCGCAACCGCGCACGCAAACAAGTAACTTGCGTCACAATCTCCAGACAATCTCTTGTCTACGAGGCGCTCAGCCTTATAAGATCAGGACAAACCAAAAACCTCACGGGGTTCAAGCAAGAATGCGTAAGCCCAAGAACGCCCCCGGCGGTAGCGCCCCCGCGACACCCGTCAGCCTGAAAACGCTGGCCGCTTACCTCGACCTCGATCCGGCCACGATTTCCGTGGTGTTGAATAACGTTCCTGGGCGCTCCATTCCTGAGGCGACGCGGGAACGTATTCGCGCCGCAGCCCTCAAGTTCAACTATCAGCCTAGTTTTCTGGCGCGTTCGCTGCGCAACCGCCGCACCATGACGATCGGAATCCTGGTTCCGGTACTGGCTGACGGCTATCACGCGGAAGTGATGACCGGGATCGGCGACCGGCTACTGCAGGAAAACTATTTTTACTTCATCGCCCACCACCGCCACCGCGCTGATCTGATCGAGCAATATCCGCGCATGCTGATCGGCCGAGGGGCCGAGGGCATCATCGCGATCGATACGCGGTTAGAGCACAAACTGCCACTGCCGGTGGTTGCTGTCGCCGGTCATCGGCCGATCAGCGGGGTCACGAATGTGACTCTCGATCATCATCGGGCAGCTGAACTGTCGCTGCGCCACCTTTACGATCAAGGGCACCGCAATGTCGCCTTCATGCGCGGTCAGCCTTATAGCTCAGATTCGGACGATCGTTGGCAGGCCACGGTGACGGTCGCGCGAAAACTTGGCCTCACCATCCGGCCCGAATTAACCATCCAACTGGACAAGGATTTGACTTCGCCCGAACTTGGCTATCCAGTGATCAGGCAGTTGCTGGCTCATCACCGCAGTTTCACCGCGGTTCTGTCCTTTAACGATATATCGGCTCTGGGCGCCATTCGCGCGCTGCACGATGCGCAGTTACGCGTTCCGGACGACGTATCCGTCGTGGGCTTCGACGACATCAAAGAGGCAGCCTTCCAGACGCCGAGGCTTACGACCATTCGCCAACCGCTTCATCACATGGGCGAGTTGGCAGTTCAGATATTACTGGAGCAGTTGCGGCCTTCGGCAACCACGAAGGCACCCAAAGACAGAGCGGTCGAGCCCGCACTGATCGTCCGCGAATCGACGGGCCCAGCAAGGAAAGCGGCCGTCAAGAAAAGCGCGGCGCGCTCGGCCCGGCAGAAAGCCTGATCTCAACCCTGGTTATGGGCTAAGGCTGAAGGCGTAGAGACTATCTCCCGCGCCTACGAGGATCCACTGTTTCCCGTCGAGCAAATATGTGATCGGTCCGTCGGACTGGTTGGCGGTCAATTCGTGGTGCCAGAGCACTTCTCCCTTATCCGCGCTATAGATGATCATGTTTTTCTGATCGTCGCCGGTGATGAGCAAATTGGATGCCGTGGTGAGCAGACCCGGACCCACTGTGGTCGGCGCATTATTTAAATTGGGATACGCATGCGTCCAGACCGGATCGCCGGTCAGCGGATCGATTGCCTTCAGCACATGCCGGGAAAGACCGATCCCGGCGCCCGTACCACCGTAGCCGGAAGGATGAGCGCTATTGTCGGTCAAATAATAAATTGCCTTACCCTCGACCGCGTTCACGTAGAACAGCCCAGTGTGGCGATTGTAAGCGGGCGACTCCCAATTGGTGGCGTTCGCAATGTTGATGGATCCGCCGATACTGGGATCCTTGCTCGGGATCGGGATGGGCTCACCTTGCGGCGAGAGGCCCGAATAATAATCCAGCGGGACAAATGGTTTCACCACCAGATATTTTCCGGTCTCGCGGTCAAGCGTGACAAAGAAGCCGTTGCGCGCCGCCTGCGACACCAGTTTGCGCGGCTTACCGTTGATTACCTGGTCAAACAGGATGGGTGCGGTGGTGTTGTCGAAGTCGTGCGTATCGTGGGGCGAGACCTGGAAATACCATTTCAGCTTGCCCGAGTCGGCGTCGAGGGCAACGATTGACTCGGTCCACAGGTTGGCGCCTGGCCGACCCTGACCGGCAAACACGGGATTGGTATTGCCTGTCGGCCAGTACAACAAATTGAGCCTGGCATCGTAAGTGCCGGGCATCCAGGTCATGCCGCCACCATGTTCTGAGGTCGCTTCGCTGGGCCAGGTGTTGAGGGCTGGATCGCCTTTGCGCGGGGTCGACCACCAGGTCCATTGCAGGTTGCCGGTCTCCGGATCGAACGAATCGAGGAAGCCGGGCATGTCCATGGCGTCCCCGCCGACACCGACAATCACATGGTTTTTCACGACCAGCGGCGCGGAGGTGGAGAAATATTGCTTGCGCGCGTCGGCGTAATTCTTGCGCCACCGCTCTTTGCCGGTCGCTGCGTCGAGAGAGATCAACCAGTTGTCGGGGGTCAGGAAAAAGACTGAGCTCTTCCATAGGCCAACGCCGCGTTGGCCGATCAGGTGACCGCCGTGATCGACCCAGTCGTAGCGCCATAGTTGCTTACCGGTACGCGCTTCAAGGGCGAACAGATGGTCTGGGATGGTGATGTAAAGAACGCCATTTGCCAGCAGTGGTGTGCATTTGATGACCGGTTGCGGCGCCCGTTGTCCGCCAACCGCACCGGTGATCTTGTAAACCCATTGCTGGGCGATCTGGTTCACATTGGCAGGAGTGATCTGGGTCAGCGTGCTGTAACGCTGGCCGGTGTAATCGCCGTTAAAGGTGGTCCAACTGTCGATGGGAGCCTTGCCAATTGTCTTCGGGGCGACCGGCACCTCCGATGCTGCCAGAGCCTGGGCCAACAGGGCGACCGCCGCGCACAGCAGAAGAGAAGCTCTCATCGCAGCGTCTCCAAATAGGCGGTGACATTGTGCATATCGTCGTCCTGCAGCGTCATGATCATTGCCTGATGGGGCGCCAGAGGGTCCTTCATTTGCACGGCGACGCCGGGTCCCCGCTCGATCACATGGATTTGGTTATTGCTGTCGACCAGGGTGATGCGGAAGTCGCTTACCTGGGTGACGCGGCCCGAAAGCACGGCGCCATCCGCCGGCTTTACCGTTGCTGTGATGGCCAGCGAATGATCCGCGGGACGGGTGGGCCAGATCCAGCCGCGCTGCAACTGGTCAGGAGAGCGGAACCTGCCCGCGATGTGTTGGAACGTAGCGGCGGTATGGCACGACATACAATTGGCCGCGACATACGCCTGCCCTTTGGCCGCATCGCCAACCAGAATATTCAGCACATGGTAGGTTCCGCGATTAGCGACCTGTTCAACCTGCAGATGCAGAAACTCGGCAATGTCTTTGAGTTGGTTATCCGGCAAGCCTGCGAATGAGGGCATGCCCTTTTCCGGCCGCCCTACTTTCAGGAAGGTTGTGAGATGCTCGCCATGGTCGTCGCCGAGCACAACGTCTGAGGTAATCAGGCTGGGGCCTTCGGCGCCGCGCGCCTTGCGGTCCATGGCAGAAAGCGCAGTTCTGTTGAAACAGCGGACGCACCGCGTGCCGCGGCCGCTTTGTCTGGTTCGGGTCCCAAACCAAGAAAGACGCGGGTGGCCGCCGCTCTTTGCTCTGGAGTAGCGTTGGTTCGGCTCCCGCTGGCCGGAGCCGCATTCTGCGTCTCCTGGCTAGTGGCGATGGTCGCAAGCAGTGACAGCAACCCGGCACAGACCACATTCAGAATGGGACGACGTGTCCTTCTAAGCACAGCTTTAGTTTGGCGGCGTCGCCGATGGTGGCGCCGGCTGCGGTTGTTGTGGCGCTTGTCCGTTGGCAGGTGGGCTGTTCGGCTGCGGCTTGTTTGCGTTGTTGGTTACGTCCTGCCCTTGAAAGATCAGCTTGACCGTCGAACGGAACTGCTTGTAATCGGTGTAACGCACAATCTGCCGGATGCGGACATCCTGGCTCATGTACCCGCGCCCGCCCGGGAAGTGCAGCTCCGCATCCGCCTTGGTGTAGACCGGAAACCAGTACTTGCCATCCACCTGTTCACGGTAGGTGGTGAAGGGAGGCGACAGATCCTCGTGCCCCTTGCGCATGTCGTCGGGAACATTCTTGCCGTTGGTGATCACGATCTGCAGGTCCTTCTGGTCCACCCAGATGCGCCCCTTGAGGTAACGCTTGCCTTTCTCCATGACCTTCGGCGCCACGTCGAAAACGTAACAGTCGACTTCGTCTACCTTTTGCCGCCCCACATAGGTCAGGTTGTATTGCCCCACATCTTCCGAGGTCAACACGAAAGGCAGGCGCTGCTCAATATCCGAAACGTCGGCGGGAGTCATCTGAATCCGTTCCAGCGTATTCTGGGGCGCAAAGGTGACGTGTTCTGACTTGCGGCCGAAACTGTCGAAGGTGATGGCGACAACCTCCCGGTATTCGCCATCCACCTTACCGTCATCATTGATGGTCTGGATGCGCACATCGCGTTGATAGGTGTAGTTGTCCAGGGCTCGGCGGAATTCGCTTTCTTTGGCCGCGAACTGCTTTACGATTTGGTCCGGCGGGGTTGCGGGGGCGCTGGTGTCGATCGGGCCAAAGCCCGAATCCGGCTGATCTGTGGAAGTGTGCTGAGCCGGCGCCTGTAGCCCGGAAAGCGACGCTATCACCATTAGAATCAGCAGCTTCGCTAAAGCATTACGCACAGCCTTGCCTCCGGTCATAACGCTATTATGCGCCTGCCCACTTCTATCTAATAGACGCAAGCGGAAGGAAAGCGGCTGCAAGACTACGCCTCGCCCAAAGCGGCGCGCAGCCGTCCATGGACCAGGTCCAAGCGCCGCAGGGCTTCTTCGCGGGTCACTCCCAGCTTCTGCATCACGATCGCCACCCGTACCGCACCCGCCGTGGCCAGCAGTTCGGCGGCTCGTTCTTCGTCGACCGCGGCGGCGGCTGCGATGATGCGGATGGCCCGGTCCTTCAGCTTGACGTTGGTCGGCTGCACGTTGACCATCAAGTTGCCGTAGACCAGGCCCATGCGGATCATGGCACCGGTACTCAACATGTTCAGCACCAGTTTCGTGGCCGTGCCGGCACGCATGCGGGTGGAGCCGGTAATCACTTCAGGGCCAACCGCGGGCGTGATGGCAATGCGCGCCTGACGCTCGACCTGTGATCCGGGTACACAGCTCAGGCCAATGGTGAGCGCACCCAGTTGGTTGGCGTAGGCCATGCCTCCTAATACGTAGGGTGTGCGGCCGCTGGCGGCGATGCCAACCAGCGTATCGTTGGCGGTGAATCCACGGTCTTTCAGGTCCTGGGCACCCTGTGCGGGGTCGTCCTCAGCGCCCTCGATCGAGTGACGCAAGGCATAGTCGCCACCCGCGATCAGGCCCACCACGAGGCTCGGATCCACGTTGAAAGTGGGTGGGCACTCGGAAGCATCGAGCACGCCCAGGCGACCGGAAGTACCGGCGCCGGTATAGAACAAACGGCCACCTTTTTCCATGCGCTCCACGATGCCATCGACGGCCTGCGCGATGCGCGTCAGCTCGGCGTGGACTGCGTCGGCCACGGCGCGATCGGCCGCGTTAATCACCTGCAACATGTCGTGCGTGGAAAGCTGGTCAATGTGCGCTGAGTCGGGATGCCGCGTCTCGGTCAACAAATGCTCGAATTTGTTCATTACCCACCATTGTAAAGACCAACCGCAGACCGTAGAAATGCTACGCTGAGCTTGCATGGAGCAACCCAGCTCACCTTTGCCGCGCCATCCCCGGCTGGCCCAGATTCTGGAGAAGAACTGGCAGGCCGAAATGGAGGGCCATTACACCTATCGCACCCTCGCCCAAAGAGAGCCGGAGGCGGCGCGCAAGCAGACGCTCAATCATATGGCGGCGGCAGAAAAGAATCATGCTGATCTGTGGGCAGGCCGTTTGCGCGAACTGGGCGAACCAGAGCCGGTTTACCGCGGCAAACCGGGCGGCGTGGCCGATAGCCTCAAGACCCGCCTAGGCGGAGACGATCTGGCTTTGCGCCGCCTCGAAATCGATGAGAGCCGTGACATTGCGAAATACAGCCAGCAGCTCAAAGCGCTGGGGGATGAGCCCAGCGTGGCCATCCTGAATCGTGTCATCGAAGAAGAACAGGAACACTATCAGGAGTTAAGCGGCTTGATCCGGCGACAACGGCCGCGCAGCGGGGCAGGGGCGCCGGCCGCCGATGCGAAAGAGATGCTGGCCCAGTTGCTGACCAAGCGCAACCAGGGACGGAGCCACACCGCGGGCTGGATTGGCGACGCCATTTATGGGGTTAATGACGGGTTGGGCTCCATCTTCGGCATTGTCTCCGGTGTTTCCGGCGCGACCCTAGGCAACAGCAAATGGGTATTGCTTTCGGGCATTGCCGGTATGATCGCCAGCGCGCTCTCCATGGGGTCTGGTGCTTATCTCGCCTCCAAGAGCGAACGCGAAATTTATGAGGCGGAAGTAGGCCGCGAACGAGAAGCCATTCGCATGAACGGCGCGGAAGCGCGTGAGCTGCTGTCGCTCTACTACCAGGTGAAGGGCCTGCCTCAACAGGATGCCGACCACATGGTCGAGCACATTGCCAGCGATCCCGAGCAGCTTCTACGCGCGCTTGCGGCCGAGCGTCTGAACTCGACCGAAGAGGCGCTGAGCAATCCACTTACCTCGGCGGTGTCGGGGGCTCTGTCGACAGCGGCCGGGGCGTTTATCCCGATCGTGCCGTTTTTCTTTCTCAGCGGATATAGCGCCGTCATTGTCTCAGCGGTGGTTTCGTTGCTGGCGCATTTTGCCGTAGGCGCCGCCAAATCGCTGGTCACAGTGCGTTCCTGGTGGAGCAGCGGCTTCGAGATGACGTTTGTGGGCGCAGTCGAAGGCGTGGTGACCTATGTAATTGGTTTGGGCCTGGGCCGGCTCGGCGCCTAGTGTAGTGGTCACAAATAGCGTCGGGCATTCTTGTGGCGGGGCCAGAAGATACTGGGGTTTTTCCCATGACGAAAAACCGTTGTGAGGGCGGCTCAAACGCGGGTGTGGTCGGCGCGCCAGGAAAGGATTGCGCTCTTGATCTGCTTGCTGGTGAGGCCCTCATTCAGCGCGCGCATGGCCAGTTCGGGCAGCTCGTCATCCGACGCGAAACGAAGCCCGACCAATTGTGAGCCGGTCAATTCCTTAATGCGCGGTCTCGCCGCTTCCGGCAGCAGCATCGCCAGGCGCAGCCGCTCTTCCAGGCGAATCACGCGATCCTGTACCTTGAGCGGGTAGGTCCGGGTCAGAAAAGAGTTGACCAGCAAGGCGACGACCAGCACGAGCAATGCTGTGGCCTCGAGATCGGGATGGCGGACGAGAACAATGATGGAAAGAATGAAGGCCGCGAGCACCAGGGCGGTCAGCACAAAATGAAAAGCGGGATCGGTACGGGCGTGGTTGGCGAACGATTGCGGCTTAGTATCGGCCATGGAAAAACCTCTCTCTTGCTTCTCTCACTCTATCGTGATCACCTAGCCGGCTGCGAAACCGGGTTGTGAAATGATTAACAGATGAAGAACTGGATGATTGGCTTCCTCTTTTTGAGCACCCTACCGTGCCTGGCACAGGCCCCTTCGATTCAACTGCACGTTGACCTGCGCGACGCACCGCGCCACCTGCTGCACGCTCATTTACAGATTCCGGTGAGCGCCGGCCCGCTGACCCTGGAATATCCGCAATGGATCCCGGGAGATCACCGCCCAACCGGCCCGATCGACAATCTGGCCGGCCTGGTGATTCGCGGCAACGACCAGGATCTGCCCTGGCGCCGTGACAGTGTCGATATGTACGGCATCCACGTCGAAGTGCCCGCCGGGGTCACGCAATTGGAAGTGTCGCTCGATCTGCTCGCCACGCCGGGATACACCGGCTCGGATGAGACAGGCTCGACCAGTGTGAATATGACCGTGCTCGAGTGGAACGGCGTCGTGATGTATCCCGCGCATATCCCGGTGGCACAAATTCCTATTACTGCTTCGTTGACTATGCCCGCGGGCTGGAAGTTTGGCAGCGCGCTGACCGTCACCAGCCAGCAGGGCGCCGAAGCTTCTTTCGCGCCCGTTTCCGTCGGGCAGTTGGTGGACTCGCCCCTGATCACGGGCAAATATTTTCGCGAGATCCCGCTCGCGCCCGAGATCACGCCGAAGCACTACCTGGACGTGGCCGGCGACGCCGCAGAAGATGTCGACCTGAAGCCGGAGATTCTCGCTTCGTTCAGCCAGCTGGTACGCGAGACCGGTCCGCTTTACCAGTCACGGCATTATGAGACCTATCACTTCCTGCTCAGCCTGAGCGACATTGTGCGCGGCGAGGGTCTGGAGCATCACCAGTCCAGCGATAACGGAGTCGAAGAGAAGGGCTTCTCCGATCCAAAGGTGGAATTGCTGAATGCGGAATTGTTACCGCACGAGTTCACGCACTCGTGGAACGGGAAATATCGCATGCCCGCGGGTTTAGACACCCCCGATTATTCGGTGCCGTTGCAGGGCGATCTGCTGTGGGTCTATGAAGGCATGACGCAATATTGGGGAAATGTGCTGGCTGCGCGTTCCGGTTTGTGGACCCCCGAGAACTACCGCCAGGCGCTGGCCGTGAGCGCGGCTAATCTCGACGTCAAGCCGGGACGTACCTGGCGCAACCTGCAGGATACCGCGATCGCATCCCAGACCCTGCGCGGGAGCACTGCGCAATGGGCCAATTGGCGCCGTTCCCAGGACTACTACCCGGAGGGAGAGTTGGTATGGCTCGATGTGGACACGACCATTCGCCAGTTAACCCATGACAAGAAGTCGCTCAATGACTTCTGCGTCAAGTTTCTGGCGGTTGGCGGCAACACTCCGCCGATCGTCGTCCCTTACAAATTTGACGAGATCGTAGCCGACCTGAACTCCGTGGTGGCTTATGATTGGCGTGGCTTTTTGACCGAGCGCCTCAACACGCACGCAGCCCACGCGCCACTCGGCGGGATCGACCACGGCGGTTACAAGCTGGTCTACACCACCGACCCAACGGATTACCAGCAGGCCGAGGACGACCACTATAAGGAAGTCGATGCGTGGTATTCACTGGGCCTGAGGGTTAACAGCACCAACGGCTCTCTTGAGGATGTACGGATGGACTCGCCCGCCTTCAAGGCTGGGCTTGGCCCCGGCACCAAGCTGGTTGCTGTCAATGGTCACGGGTTCACGCCTGACGTTCTGAAGCAGGGCATCCGCGCGGCGAAAGGGACGACGGAGCCCATTGAACTGATTGTTTCGAACGATAACGAATTCCGCACGGTGCGTCTGGATTATCACGATGGCGAAAAGTATCCCCGCCTGGAGCGCGCACAGGGTGTTCCCGATCTGCTGGACGAGATCCTCAAGCCGCTGGCTCCGGGCAAGTGATTTGGCCTATAGTGGGTCGGGACCCCGGAGGAGAGAAATGTTGAACACGTTGCGCGCCCTGTTGATGGCTGCCCTGCTTTTGCCCACCCTGGTATCGGCACAGACGCTGGCGGCTACGCCGCCGATGGGCTGGAATAGCTGGAACCTGTTTGCCGGCAAGGTGACGGACAAGGATGTTCGCGCCGCGGCGGACGCAATGGTCTCTTCGGGGATGAAGGACGCAGGCTATGTCTACATCAACATTGACGACACCTGGCAAGGCGACCGCGATGCCCAGGGCAACATACGTGCCAACAGCAAATTTCCCGACATGAAGGGGCTGGCCGACTACGTTCACTCCAAGGGTCTCAAGATTGGCATTTACTCTTCACCCGGGCCGTTGACCTGCGCCAAATATGAAGGCAGCTATCAGCATGAAGCGCAGGATGCGAAGACCTATGCCGGCTGGGGCATCGACTATCTGAAGTACGATCTGTGCGGCTATCGCAAGATCATGACGCAGGAGGCGCCCAACGATCCCGCGAAAGCTACGCAGATGATGAAGGACGCTTACGAGAAGATGAATAAGGCATTGCAGGCGACCGGGCGGCCGATCGTTTACAGCTTCTGCCAGTACGGCTGGGACGCGGTATGGGAATGGGGTCCAGGGCTGGGCGCGAATCTGTGGAGGACGACGGGCGACATTAACCCTACCTGGGACCGCATGACGCTGATCGGCTTTTCCCAGGCGGGGTTGGCAAAGTATGCGGGGCCTGGCCACTGGAATGATCCCGACATGTTGGAAGTAGGCAACGGCAAGCTTACGCTGGACGAGAACCGCACCCACATGAGCTTGTGGGTGCTATTGGCCGCGCCGTTGTTAGCGGGCAACGACCTTTCGCAGATGGCGCCGGAGACGGCTGCCATTCTCACCAATCGCGAGGTGATCGCGATTGATCAGGATCCGCTGGGCAAGCAGGGAGATCGTGTTTCCGCGGTTGGTCCGGTCGAGATCTGGTCAAAGGCACTTAAGGGTGGAGAGATGGCGGTTGGCCTTTTCAATCGTGACGACACGCCTCTGCCGGTGACTCTGAGGTTCAGCGATGTCGGCTTTGGCGGTGGCGCAAAAGTTCGCGACATCTGGCAAGCGAAAGACCTGGGAGAACTAAACGGCAGTTACACCGCGACAGTGCCGCGCCACGGAGTTGTGCTGTTGCGCTTAAGCAAGTAAGTACCACCCGACCCTCTGCAGTGCGCAGAATTGCTTAATCCGCAGCCGCCAGATAGACCGTGAACCACTTGTCCGCGTCGCTCCATTGCTGCCGCAATTTAAAGCCGGCGCGGGTGAGCAGCGCGCGCGCCCGCTGATCGGTGAATTTGTAACTGTTTTCGGTGTGAATCGTCTCACCCAACGCAAACCGCACCTGCAAATCCAACGCTCGCACAGTCACCCTCTGCGCGCGCAGGCTCTCAAGGTGCATTTCGATCCTTGACTGTTGCTCGTTCCATCGCGCCTGGTGGCGAAACAGCTGGGGATTAAAATCCGCATCCAGTTCACGATTGATGCGGTGGAGCAGATTCATGTTGAACTGCGCGGTCACGCCGGCTTCATCGTCGTACGCAGCCAGCAGCATGCGCGAATCTTTGACCATATCGGTGCCCAGCAGCAGGCAATCGCCAGGCGTCAACTGGGCACGCACGCCGCGCAGCACTTCCAGGGCGTCGGCCGGCGAAAAGTTTCCGATGCTCGAGCCGATGTACAACACCAGCCGTCGGCTTGCTCCGGCTGCCGCATCGGCCTTGTTCTGTCGCATTCCTTCGGTGTAATCCGCAATGATTGGCTCGACAGTTACGTCCGGCATTTCTGCCTCCAGCCGGATCCGTGCCTCCTCGAGCGCTGTTTCCGACACATCGATGGGATAGTAGGTCACGCTGCCCTGCAGGCGAACCGCAGCATTGAGCAAAAGGCCCGTCTTGGTCGCTGTGCCTGCACCCAACTCGGTGATCGAGAGGTCGCGTCCCCCCGCGGCTGCGTTGACGATCTCCTGCGCATGCTCTTCCAGAATCTTTCGCTCGGTCCGGGTCACGTAATACTCGGGCAGCTGCGTAATGTCTTCAAACAGGCGAGAACCGGCCGCGTCATAAAACAGCCAGGGTGACAGCGTTTTGGGGCGATCGGCAAGCCCGTTCGACACTTCAACGGCGATGGGGCTCGACGCAATGGCCGGCAACTTGGGTAGCGAAATAGCAGACATATTCTCTCCGCGGGCTTCCGATTCGTACAAATTTTGTTAGTTATTGGCTAGACGGATGCCGGAAAATTGCCAGCGCGTCGCAGGAGAGAAGAAATTACGATAACTGGCCCGAATGTGAGAGGCAGGCGTAACCACGGATCCGCCGCGCAGAACCATTTGGCCACTCATGAATTTGCCGTTGTACTCGCCCAGCGCACCGGGAACAGCCCGAAACCCCGGATAGCCAAGGTAGGCGCTGTAAGTCCACTCCCACACATCGCCGAACATCTGCGCGGGTTCCGGCGCAGAATCGGTAGTGAGTGGCTGCGGATGCAAGGCGGAATGAGGTCCTTGCTCAGCGAGCAAATTTCCTGTGACCGGCAGGGCTTGCGCCGCGACCTCCCACTCGGCTTCAGTGGGGAGCCTTTTACCGGCCCAGTTCGCGAATGCGTCGGCTTCGAAATAGCTCACGTGGCACACGGGCGTTTGCAACAGGCCGGCGAGCGGCTGTTCGCCATATAGGGTGTAAACCAGCCACTCGCCGTTTTGCTTGCGCCAGTAAAGGGGTGCCTGCCAACCGTCAGCTTTCACCGACTCCCAACCCGCGGATAGCCAAAGTTCGGGCCGCTGATAACCGCCGTCCTGCATAAATTGCAGGTACTCGCTACAAGACACCAAGCGCGAGGCCAACTGGAAGGGACGCAGGTACTGCGCATGGCGCGGTGACTCATTGTCGAAGGCAAAGCCATCGCCGGCAAAGCCGATATCGAACAGGCCGCCTTCGTAAGCGATCCACTTCACTTCGCCGATGGGCACCGTGCTGAAGTTGATCGCTTGGGTTGTGTAGGCGGGACGCAGGGGATTGGTCCATAACGCATGCTTGATATCGGTCGCCAGCAATTCCTGATGCTGTTGCTCATGGTGCAGGCCGAGTACGATTCTGTCTACCACTTCACGGGGTGGAGTATTTTCGAGCAAACGCTGCATCCCTGCCTGCACATGCCGGCGGTACTGCAGAATGGTCTCCACCGGCGGCCGCGAGAAGGAAGCGCGCAATTTCTTTTCCGGCTGGTCAGAGACCGAGTTGTAGTAGCTGTTAAAGAGCCAGCGAAAGTCAGGATGGTATTCGCGATAGCCGGCGAGAAACTCGCGCAGCAAAAAAGTCTCGAAAAACCAGGTGGTGTGCGCCAGATGCCACTTGGCGGGGCTTGCTTCGGCGCAGGACTGTACCATCATGTCCTCGGGCGAAAGCGGGGCACAAAGCTGCTCGCTCTGGCGCCGCACCCTTAAGAAGTCGTCTAGCAGACGGGCCGTTGTCTCTGTGGTCGCAGTTGCTGGCGTCATAGGTGCACTTTCTCCCTCTACTTAGAGCACGGAAGCGGCCTGATGTTGCCTATTTTTTTTCCCGGCCCGGGGAAAGCCCCTATTTTGTTTTGCTGGTGCTTCAATGAGCGCTGAGAAGCCGGGCCAGCAGATAGGCTACACCCGCGGCAAGCCCCCCGATCACGACCGTTTGCACCGCGCTGCGGACCGTGCCGGCGCCGGTCAACCTGCCCTTGACCCCACCAAACAGCAGCAATGCCACCAGGGTGATGGTTATCGACAGGGTGAGTGCAGAGGGTAATGTGCGGCCAAGGATGTAGGGGGCCAGGGGTATGAGCCCCCCGGCTACATACGAGAGGGCGATGGTGAGGGCGCTGCGGCTGGCCCGGTTGCGTTGCGGCTCTTCCAGGCCCAGTTCAAACCGCATCATGAAGTCTACCCAGGCTTTGGGCCGGCGCTTCAGGGCTTCGAGCACGGGCATGCTCTCGCTGCGTTCGACGCCATATTGCTCGAAGATCTCGTAGATCTCTTCTTCCTCGTCGCGGGTGCGTTCGACGATTTCGCGTTCTTCGCGCAGTCGCTCGCTGGCGTAGTGCTCAGCATCGCCCTGGGCCGCAAGGTACCCCCCCAGCCCCATGGCGACGGATCCGGCGGCTATTTCGGCCAGACCGGCCAGCACCACGACATGCGAGGAGTTCACTGCACCCGACAGGCCTGCCGCCAGGGCAAAAGGAACGGTTAAGCCATCCGACATCCCGATGACCACGTCGCGCACCAGGGCGGTCGACTCAAAATGCTTCTCGACGTGAGCGTGGGAAGCAGGGGGAGCGGGTGTTGGGAGCGAATCAGCCGGCATCCCGGCAGTTTACCGCAGTGCCGCTGGACGACAACGTATCCGCCTATGATTGCGTCCATAGCATTACCGGTATCGTCTAAGGGTGCAATTGGTGGCTCCTCGATGAAGCGTGTGGCAAGACAGTTGATGATGACTCTTGCGGCCCTGATGTTGGCCGCCACCCTGGTCCACGCCCAGGAGGGCGATGGGCCGCCGGACGGCGGCATGGGCCGGGCTTTCGGCCGCGGCAATGGGGTGCGCGGGACGGTTACCGCCACCGCTGCCGATAGCTTCACCGTCCGGACGGACGAGGGGGACATTTACAAGGTTCTTTTTAGCGCGAACACCCGGCTGATGAAGGAGCGGCAGCCGATCGAGGCGAGTGAGATCCACGTGGGAGACATGCTGATGGCGGGCGGAATCGTCGATGCCAAGGCGAAAACCGTGGGCGCGGTGGTGTTGTTCGATATCGATGCCGCGCAGGTGCGCGAGGCCCGGGCCGGCTTCGGCAAGACCTGGGTGGCGGGTAAGGTGACCGCCATTCATGAGTTGAAGATCACCATTGAACGCGCCAATGACAAGCAAGTGCAGGTGATCGCGGTGGACGAAAACACGTCTTTTCGCAAGCGCAGGGAAGACGTGACCCTGGCCGATATAAAGGTAGGAGACTTTGTGACGGCTCAGGGTGCACTGCAAGCTGATACCTTCTTGGCCACCAATCTGCGCATCATGACGCCTGGAGCGAATTCCGGAGCGGGGCGGCCAGGCCAACCGCCCGGTCCCCCATCGGCTCCATCGGCTCCCGTGCAATGACTCACGGTATCGCGCTGTTTTGCCTGGCCGGCGCACTCGTTGGCGCCCCTTTGCGCGTGGGGGCGCAGGCCGCGCCTGCTGCCGCTGGGCCGTCTGCTGCAGCGGGTGGCCCGGTCGCTGGTGGCACAGTACACGGCACGGTCAAGGCGGGTAACGTTCCACTGCCGGGGGTCAGCATTGTCGCCACCAATACGCTGAGCGGGCAACGATACGCCACCGTCACGGATATCAATGGCAACTACTCGATGACTATCCCCAGCAACGGCCGGTATGTGCTCAAGACAGAGCTTTCTGCCTTTGCTGCGGAGACCAAGGTAGCGCTGTTGAAACCGACGGGGACCACGCCGGTGAACCAGCAGGCAGATTTTGCGCTGACTCTGGCCTCACGGGTCCCGGCAGAGAGTGCAACGGAGACAATAGCGGGGAACCTGGGGCAGGCAGGGCAAGGCGGTAACGGACGCCAGGCGGGCACCGTTCGGCGTAACACCGGTGGCGGCGCGCAAAACCTGGCGTTGCTGGCCGCTCTCGCGGGCACGGCGGATGCAGGGAACAACACCGGGGCTGCAGGTGCGGCCCTGCCGTCGCTGGCCAACAACGCGGATTTCTCTGCCGACTCGGTCGCGGTGACCGGTCAGTCGGGAACGACCAATCCCTTTGCGGGGATCGACATGGAACAACTTCGCCAGAACGCAGAGATGGATGCATCCCTCGGCGGTGGTCCTGGCGGCGGCCCGGGAGGCGGTGGTCCCGGCGGCGGTGGTCCCGGCGGCGGTGGTCCCGGAGGTGGTGGTGGGCCGGGAGGCGGCGGCGGTTTTGGAGGCGGCGGCTTCGGTGGGGGAGGCGGTGGCCGCGGAGGTCGTGGCGGAGGAGGGGGCCGCCTGGGTGGCGGAGGATTCGGTAACTTCCGCAACTTTAAGCCCAACCAGCCTCACGGCGCATTCTTCTGGACCGGCGGCAATAGCGCGTTGAACGCCACACCTTTCCCGGTGCGGGGGCAAAACGAGCAGCAGCCCAGCTACGCGCAAAATCAGTTTGGCCTCACCTTTATGGGTGCGCCTTATATTCCGCGTCTGATCACGCACGATACGAAAGACGTTTTATTCTTCAACGCTTCCGGACAACGGTCTTCTTCACCGTTTAGCCAATACGGCAGCGTGCCCACGCAGGCTGAGCGCCAGGGCGACTTGTCTGCGCTCACCAATCAGCAAGGTGTTCCGATCGTGATCTACGATCCGAGTACCAAGGCTCCCTTTCCCAACAACGTGATCCCGGCGGACCGGATTAAAAACCAGGCTACGTTGCTGCTTGGCTACTTTCCGGCGCCGACTCTGCCCGGCCAGTTCCAGAACTACCAGCGGCTGGCCTCCTCCGAATCGAACACCACCCGCATCGGGGTGCGCTTTCTGCATAGCTTCGGCTCCAGTTCCGGCGGTTCTCCGCTGTTCGGGATGATTCGGCAATATCTCGGGCAGGGCGGCAACGCGCTGCGCCAGAGCATGAACGTCAATTTCAATTACAGCCATGCGGCAGCGGACGAGCTTAGCCTCTTCCCCGACCTGGGAGGCAAACAGCAGTCGCACCAATACTCGCTGGCGCTGGGTTACTCGATCGGCAAAGGCAGATTAACCACGAACCCGACCCTAAATTGGACCCGCAGTCAGACCCAACTGAAAAATAATTTCACCAGCACCACCGATGTTGCCAGCCAGATTGGACTCGCAGGACTGCCCAACGATCCGCTGCTTTACGGCTTGCCCAATCTGACGTTGAACCAGTTCACGAGCATGAATGAGCAGCAGCCGAACTTCCAGGTGAATCAGACGATATCGGCGTCTGACTCCACTTCCTGGATCCACAAGAAGCATAATTTCCGGTTTGGGGGAGATTTCCGCCGCGTCCACAACGACCTGTTTGGCAACACCGGCAACGTGACCGGTACCTACATCTTTACCGGCCTCTTCACCCAGCAGCCCGGTAGCAGCAGCACCAGTACCGCGACGGGTTCTTCGCTGGCCGATCTGCTGCTCGGTTTGCCCCAGCAAACGACGCTGCAAGCCCCTTACCAGAAGTCTTACCTGCGGCAAAATTCCTGGGATGCTTATGGCCAGGACAGTTGGCGGGCACTACCCAGTCTGACGTTTCTCTTCGGGCTGCGTTACGAGTACTACTCGCCCTACTCGGAAAAGTTCGATCGCCTGTCGACGCTGGATACCGGCAACAATTTCAGTTCTGTCCAAACCGTTCTTTCCGGTGGCATTGGACCTTATACCGGAAAATATCCCCGCGACCTGATCTACCCCGAGCGCAACAATTTCTCTCCGCGGATCGGCATCGCCGTGCGCGTGATGAAGGACACCGTGGTGCGCGCGGGCTTCGGTATTAACTACGCCGTCGGCCAGTACGCGAAATTCATCCAGGACTTCGCCTTCCAGCCGCCTTATGCGAACGTCCAGACCAACGCAACCACCGCAGGCGCGAACATCAGTCTGGCCGACGGCTTTCCGGCGACACAATCCGAAGGCAATTACGCCGTGAACAAGAACTACCGGCTGCCTTACGTGCAGGTGTGGAACCTGAATCTGCAGCGCACCCTCCTGCTGGGCATCGTGCTCAACATCGGCTACAACGGGTCAAAGGGAACGCGCCTCGACATCGTCGATGCGCCGGGACGCACAGCCAATAGCTCGCTGAGCAACGTGTTTTACGACTACGAGGACTCCGTCGCCTTCTCCAACTACAACGCCCTTACGGTGAGCGTGCGCAAGCGTCTGCAGCGCGGAATCTCGCTGGGTGGGACTTATACCTACGGCCACTCTATCGACAACGCCAGCTCCATTGGAGGCAACGGCGGGACAGGCACGGTGGTGGCGCAAAACTGGCAGAACCTGCTGGCCGAAGAATCGAATTCCAGCTTCGACATACGCCATCAATTCAACGGCAACTTTCTCTACGAATTACCGTTTGGACCGGATGAACGCTGGGTGAACACGGGATGGCTTGGGCATGCGATGAGCGGCATTTCTGCTTCCGGCACATTTGGTTTTGGAACGGGCGAAGGGCTGACGCCGCACTATGAGGCAACCGTAGACGAAGTGGCGCGCGGAACCACTGCTTCCTTGCGTCCTGACCTGGTTCCCGGTGTTTCCCTGAAAGCCGGCGGCGGGTCGCTCGACAACTGGTTTAACAAGAACGCTTTTGTTGCGCCGGCCAATACCTACGGCACGGCTTCCCGCTATTCCATTCCGGGGCCGGGGACGGTCACGCTGAATGCATCGCTTTCCAAGACGGTTCGCTTCTCAGAAACCCGGACCTTTGAGATGCGCGGCACGGCCAGCAATGTATTGAACACAGTCCAGTATTCAGGGGTGGATACGACGCTGGGTTCGGGAACCTATGGGCAGGTAACCTCGGCTGCCGGCATGCGTCAATTTACTTTCAACGCACGGTACCGGTTCTAGAGGAGAATTCGGATGAACGCAAACAGCCGCTTCCGCCAATTCGCCTCGTTCGCGTTGCCGCTTCTACTCGCGTTGCCGTTGCCGGCGCAGGATCAGAGCCAGCCAGATACCCAAACCGCCTACACGCTCAAAGTCGACAGCAACCTGGTGCTGACCAACATCGTGGTGCGCGATAAGAAGACGGGAGAAGTGGTGCGCGGTCTCACCGCCAACGACTTCACGGTTCAGGAAAATGGCAAGCCGCAAAAGATCATCAGCTTTGACTTTCAGAGCGTCGACCAGGCAGCGCCGCTCAATGAAGCCACCGTGAACGGCAAAGCGCCCAACTCGATCATGGGCAGCATGAACCGCAGCGCCACATCGACCGAGTTGCGCAATCATCGCCTGATTGTGATGTTTTTTGACATCACTTCCATGCAGCCGGAAGATCTGGAGCGGGCGCAGGATGCAGCCCGTAATTACATCAACCGGCAGATGCAGCCGGCAGATCTGGTGGCCGTCGTCTCACTCGATCAGTCACTGTCGCTGGATCGCGACTTCACCGCCAATAAGCAACTGTTGCTGAATGCGGTCAATGCCTACTCAGGGACGCAGGGGGCCGGCTTTCAAGCGGGAGCCACCAGTACCACCAACCAGGTGGAGGACACAACCTCGTTCACGGCCGACGAGCAGGAGTACAACGACGTCAACACCGACCGCGAGCTGTTTGCCTTCGCCGACATCGCCCACTCGCTCGCCTACATCAACGAGAAAAAGTCGCTGCTTTATTTTTCCGGCGGTATTCAGCGCGACGGCATCGAGAACCAGGCTTCGCTGCACTCTGCCATCAACGCCTCGGTGCGTGCGAACATGTCTATCTATTCCGTCGATACCCGCGGACTGGAAGCGATTTCGCCCCTGGGCGACGCTTCGACCGGCAGCCTGCGCGGCACCAGCGGCTACAACGGCGCGGCTCTGCAAAACAACCTGGATTCGAATTTCAACACCCAGGAAGTGATGGCGACCCTTTCCTCCGATACCGGGGGGAAGGCTTTTTTCGATTCCAACGACTTTTCGCCGGCCTTTCAGCGCATCCAGCAGGACACATCGGCCTACTACGTGATCGGCTTTCGCTCCACAGATACGGTGCGGGACGGCCGCTATCGCCGGCTGACCATCAAAATCAATCGTCCCAACGTCAAGCTCGAGTACCGGCCCGGCTACTATGCTCCGGCGGACTATCGCCACGCCAACAAGGACGAGCGGGAGCGGCAGTTACAGGAGCAGCTTAATAGCGACCTGCCCGCCACGGATGTCGAACTCTACCTGCAGGCGTACTACTTCCGCAGCGATACAGGCGCCGGCGTTCCTCACTTCGACGTGCCGGTTTCGCTGATCGTGCCCGGCTCACAAATTCCCTTTGTCAAGGGAGGGGACCGCAGCAAAGCCACCCTCGACATCATCGGTGAACTCAAGAACACCGCCGGGCAGGATATGGCGGAGATCCGCCAGACGGTCAAGCTGGCCATCGACGATGCGCAGCAGGTTTCCCGCAAGAATATCCAGTACACCACCAACTTCAGTCTGCCTCTGGGCAAGTACCATCTGAAATTTGTCGTCCGTGAGAACGAGACCGGCCGCATGGGGTCCTTCGAAACGGATATCAACCTTCCCGACCTGAAGAAGTTTCCCTTGAAGCTCAGTTCCGTGGTTCTTTCCAGCCAGCGTGTCGCCGCCGGTAAAAAGGACGACACCAACCCACTTTCCAACGGAGGCTTTACCTGGGTCCCGAATGTGGCCCATGTATTCCGCAACGATCAGCACCTGTACCTGCTCTACGAGGTTTATGACCCCGCACAGGAAAGCGCCGGCGCCGCCAAGGTGGCCAAGCCACGCAACAAGGTATTGACCAGCATCGAGTTTCTGCAGGGAACGACCAAGGTCTTTGAAACGCCCCTGGTTGAGGCCGACAGTATTAACGTGCCCGGGCGCGGAGCAGTGGCTTTTACCTTTGACATTCCACTCGACCGGCTAACCGCCGGGCTCTACATTTGCCAGGTCAATGTAATCGACGATGCTGGGGGCACCTTCAGTTTTCCCCGTCAGGCGTTGCTGGTTCGGCCCACCGCGCCGCCTGCAGTTCCGCCCGCGATGTAATAAATCAGGGTCGACTCGCTGCGGCGTGCATCCAACCTGTGCCATGACCAGGATGACCAGCGACAGTCTCGAGCCAACCGTCGTTTCCCGGACGATTCGCAATCTTGCGATCTCCAACGCTGTCAATCTTTTCCTACTGGCCGCCCTGCTTTTTGCTGCGCTGCTGCCTATAGCGAGGAGCTTCGGTAAGGGCAATGCCGGCATCCCGAGTTACAGCACGTCCCCCGCTTCAAGTGATAAGCCGCGGTAAAGACCAGGTAAGGGCCGTCGTAGTAGTAATCCTCTCCTGGCTGGAGAGCCGCCGTTTGCGGGGTCGGCTTCGCCGTTTCATCTGGCATGTCCCATTCTCTCAGCCGAGAGCAGAACCTGCTCCATCGCACGCAACTTCGTGCGGGATTTGTCACCCTGACTAAAGCAGGTAGCTCACGCGACCCTAATGGAGCCCGCTCGCCGCTATCGTGGCAATGTGCTGATCGAAAACCTCCCTTACCATGGCCAGCAACAACATGGAGCTCCACGTGACGAGTGCACAGGAGCACAGCGACCTGGTCAGCTTCCTGCGGCAAACCTCAGGCAAATAGCGATGCGTCTACGTGCT
This sequence comes from uncultured Acidobacteriaceae bacterium, assembly GCA_963834445.1. GTDB lineage: Bacteria > Acidobacteriota > Terriglobia > Terriglobales > Acidobacteriaceae > PALSA-350. The sequence goes on along the minus strand of CAWIBU010000003.1, from coordinate 250,007 downwards.
GGCGAACGAGATAACGACGCCTCCTGCGACGATCAGTAATCCTCCCATAAGCATCAACGGAGAGGGCCTCTGCTGGAAAAAGAGCCATGAGATAAGTTGCGCGATCAGGAAGAAGAAGACGACGTAGAGGCCGATCAGCTTTCCGAAATCCCAGGGCGGCGCGTTGACCGTCCAGCCATAGGCGAACAGAAGGGCCGCCGCGGCGCCAAATAGCAGGTAGCGACGGCTCATCGTGCTGGTATGCAAACCCACGCGCATGATAGCGTCGCCGCCAGCTTCAAGGATCGCGGCAAACAGCAACGTCATGATTGCAGCAGTACGTGTCATCCCTATGCCCTCGTCAGCAGTAGAGTACAACTGGTGGTAGTGTGGCCCAATCAAAATTGGATGGATGCCCCACGTTTCTATCATTGGTATATGGGCGCGAGGGCTGGCGAGGCCTTCGCTTCCTATCACTCTGAGGGTCTCTACGATTAGGATGGAGCTGTGATGGCGAACGAACTGCTCGTAGCGACGGATTTGCCGACGATCGATGAAGTGAGAGAAGCTCAGCAGCTTGTCTATGCGATCATGCCTCCAACGCCGCAATATCGGTGGCCGCTTTTATGCGAGCGTCTGGGAACCGAGGTGTGGGTGAAGCATGAGAACCACACGCCGATCGGCGCCTTCAAGGCGCGCACCGCCATTGTCTACACGTCAGAGCTGTTTCGCGAAGCCAAAGGGCCAACCGCCCTGGTCACGGCAACGCGCGGCAACCATGGCCAGTCGGTCGCGCTGGCAGCGCGCCGGTTCAACGTGCCCGCGCATGTCGTGGTGCCTCACGGCAACAGTGCCGAGAAAAATGCCGCCATGCGCGGCCAGGGCGCGGACCTCATAGAATTCGGCCACGACTTTCAGGAAGCCAAAGACCATGCCCAGGCGCTGGCGCATCAGCATGGCTGGCACTTTGTACCCTCATACCATCGCGACATCGTCAAGGGAGTGGCCACCTACTGGCTGGAATTTTTCTCCGCTGTGGCCGACGTGGATGTGGTCTATGTGCCCATCGGGCAGGGATCGGGTATCTGCGCCTGCTGCGCGGTGCGCAATGGATTGCAGCTGAAGACAAAGATTGTCGGCGTGGCTGCCGAACGGGCGCCGGCTTATGCGCTCTCGTTCGCGGCTGGCCATGCGGTGGCCGCGCCCGCGAGCACCGTGCTCGCCGATGGCATGGCTTGCCGCGTGCCCGACCAGGCTGCGCTCGACGTGGTGCTTAAGCATGTCGACCACGTGGTCATGGTGAGCGAGCAAGAGATTGCCGCAGCCATGAAAGCCTACTTCACCGACACCCACAATGTAGTCGAAGGAGCAGGCGCAGCCGGTCTCGCCGCCGCGCAGAAAGAGAAGCCAATGCTGCAGGGTAAGCGCGTGGGCCTTGTCGCCACCGGCGGCAATGTCGATCACGATCTGTTTGCCGGCGTCTTGCGCGACTAACGCTCGTCTGCTTCGCCGATCGGCATGCCGGGAGGCGCGTCGATGGGCGCCGCGGGCACGAACTTCGCCGGGTCGCGCTCAAATTCCGCGATCCGCGCCAGTGCGGCGGCGCGGTGTGCTTGCCGCTCACGGGGCAGGGCACTGGCCGCGCTGAGCTGCATCTTCAACCCGGTCACTTCAAGACGCGCGATCGCCCGCGCCTCGGGCAGCGTCTGATTCGAAGCCGCCAGGCCGAGCAGGTTTTCGAGCGTGGCCGATTCTACGGCAGACTGAGTTTCTGCCCCCAGACCGGTGGCGCGCGGCGCTTGCCAGGTGGCCTTGAGCACGGCACCCAGCACTTCCTCCAGGCCGGGATTGCTGGGGTTGCGGGCATGATATTCCACCAGACGCGAGGCTCGCTGAGGATTGAACAACAGGGCCAGCGTCAGGTCCGCGGCCGATTGCGCAGCGGTGACTGGATCGAAAGCCAGGCCGGTGAAGGCAGCGAAACTCTCCCGGGTGCGGGGATATCCGGGCGGTACCGGCGGCAGTAATTGCAACAGCGGTTCGGGCAGGGTGAGGGTCTCGGGCGAGAGCGTGCGCAATACTGCGGCCAGGGCCTTGCGCTGATCCGCGGGCGACACAATGGCGGTGACCAATTGCCCATCCCCACGCAGCGCATAGCGATAATCGAGTCCACCGATTTCCTTCGCCGCGGCCTCTGTCTGGTAACGATGCATGAGATAGAGCGGCACCAGCACATCGGCCAGTTGTGACATGGGCGCGCCAACCGGAATGGCGTTCACGCCGAAACGTTGCAGCGCCGCCGCGCGAACCTGGAGCACACGATCCAGCTCGGCTGCCGGGTCAGGCCCGTTATCCCAAAGGTGGGCGTGCGGATGCAGACTGCCCAGCGGCCGCGCATCGTCGTCGGTGATGAAGTAGAGGCCCTGCTGTTGTGCTTTGCGCAGCACCTCCGCCAGATCGGCCGCTTCCTGATCTGCGGGAAACTCGGCATAGCCGTAGGTGATCGCCACCTTGTCCCAGGCGCCGATACCGGTAGCGTAGGCGTGTGAGAGGTTGGGCTTGCCGTTGCTGTCGAGGGTGATAAGCGGGTGAGGGTAGTCCATCACCGAGGTGCCCTGGCCCAGAGAACTCGCGGCAAAATTATGCGCCAACCCGAGGGTGTGGCCGACCTCGTGCGCCGCCAGTTGGCGGGTGCGCGCCAGCACCATCTCCCGCATCGCGTTGTCCGCCGGCAGGGGAGCACCATCGAGGTACGGATCAACCAGAGACTGCGCGATCATGAAATCCTGCCGTGCCCGCAGCGAGCCCAGCGTCACCTGGCCTTTAATGATCTCGCCCGTGCGCGGATCGGTCACGCCCTCGCCATACGACCAGCCGCGCGTGTAGCGATGCACCCACTGGATCATGTTGTAGCGAATGTCCATGGGGTCGGCGCCTTCGGGCAGTACTTCGACCCGAAAGGCATCGTGGTAGCCGGCAGCCTCGAAGGCCTGGTTCCACCAACGAGCGCCTTCCACCAGCGCCGTGCGGATGGGTTCCGGTGCACCGCGATCGACGTAGTAAGTGATGGGCGTTACCGGATCGCTGAGAGCGGCCGCCGGATCTTTTTTCTGCAGGCGATGGCGGGTGATAAAAAGCTGGTCGAGCGGCGCGCCCAACGCCGCCGAGTAGTCACGAAAGCCACTCTGGAAAAATCCAGAGTTCGGGTTGTAGGCGCGCGGCGTGTAGCCCGGGCCAGGCAGTTCGATCAGGGAATGGTGTTCGTGCACGGTGAGGGCGTGCGCATCGGGGGTCACGTCAGCGACGTAAGAGTTCGCAGCCGGTGCGCTGTTGGTAAAGGTGAGGATGGCCTCCACTTCCGTATTGCGGGGAAAGTTTTTGGTGCTGCCGGGCAGGATCGCCGAGCGCGTTGGGTCGAGCTTGTATTTGCCCTGCCTGGCCTGCTCCAGCCGTTCCGCCACGCCGTGTGGATCTTCCAGAAAGAAATTGGTGGCGTCGATCAGGGCATGGTCACCCTGCTCTGCCTCAACCGTAAAGCCGAACAGAACCGACTCGGCGAAAGATTGCTTCACGGCCGCTCGTTCGGCGGGGTCTGGCGAGGAGGAACGGAAGGCAAGATTCGGCTCGATGAGGAGAACCTTGTTTCCGCTGCGCATGAAATGCACCACGCGGCCGGCGCCCAACTGTCCGCGATCGAGAAAAAGATCATTGGAGCCGATGCCGTAAGGCAGTTGATCGAGGTAAAGAAAGTCCTGGTCGAAGGAAGGAATTTCGAGCAGCAGTTTGCCCGTCTTGTCATCCCAATAGAGGGGGAAGAAGCCGTCCAGTTTCTTGAGGCCGGCAGTGCGCGCTTCGATTGACTCGGCGCGCGCGTGCACAGGCGCCAGCAACGTTGCCGCAACGAGGAGAGAGAGAATCAAGCGCATCTTGTACATTCTCTACCAGGGGCCAGTGTAGCGCGTCACTGATAAATTCGTTTATCCAGTCTCGTTCGGCGACCAATGCGGGTGGACCCCAATCTCGAAGGCTTAAGAGCGTGTGTGAGAACTCAATTCCTGAAGGGTACGGGCTTCAGCCCGTACATGATGAAGTAGAAGTAATCGGCTTCAGCCGCTGAGGGCTGTATTTCCAACTGAATACGCTGGCCCCAGCGGCTGAAGCCGGATCATTTTTTCGATGACTACGTACGGGCTGAAGCCCGTACCCTTCAGGAGAAGGGTTTTTCCGCAACATGTGTAGCCAGTACCCTTCAGGAACTGGGTTCTCACAAACGCTCTTAGGTCCCTGTATCCAGGTGGAATGTCTTGTCGTAAGGCACCACCGGATAGCCCTTTGCCTTCCAGGCGGCCAGGCCACCTTTAAGGAACTTGACGCGCAGGATGTCCACCTGTGGCGCGGCTGCCTGGGCCTTCAGCGCGATGGCCCGGCTGGTTTTGTCGCTGGGGCAGGTGCAATACACAACCAGCTCTTTATCCGTAGGAATGAGACTCGGATTATCGAGCGCATCCTGGGGTGAGACCCTTTGCGCTCCAGGAATAATCTCTGAATCCGTCAACAAATCCAGCGGTTGGCGAGCGTCCAGAACCAGCACATCCCGCTTTGCCTCTATCAGGTCGTGTAGCGCTTCCGGTGTAATGCTGATGCGTTCAAAGGCCCGCCGTTCCTTGATGCGCCGTATCCAGATAAACGCCAACAGGCCCCAAATAATAATCCCAACCACGGTAAGCGCCAGATTCATGTCCGCCTCCTTTTTGCTGGTTAGATTAGCAAGGAGCACAGAATGATTCGAGACTAACTGCGCCGGCGAGAAACGTGACTGATTTTCCTGGCACCGCGGCTGGCCGCTCCCCGGGAACAACGATGCCCGCCAGGTTGAGCGGGTCTACGGCCGCAACCGTGATTGGCTGGCCGTTCTGGACGACGTGTTTCTCGCGCAGCGAAGCCACCGCCTCCGGCACGGCAAATTGCTCGCCGCCAAACCCATTCACGAACCTGCCGCCACGCACGTTTCCCCTCGCCTCGAGCCGGCGGAACATGCCCAGCAGTTCGCGCCAGCGGGGTATCGTGGTCTCGCGTTCGAGCACGTCGCGGAAGACCACGCCGTAGCGCCGCAGCAGCATCCAGCAGGCTGACTCAATCTCGGCCTCGCGCCGCTCCGCCTGGGCGCCCACTGTTTCCAGAGCGCCGGCGGCGGGGTTCAGCAGACTCCATCGCCCGGCGGTATTGCGCGGTTTGCGCACACCAGCTTGAGAGATTGCCTTACGTCTCGGGTCGATCAGCACGCGCAGGCTGTCAAATCCGTCTGCTGTCACCAGGCCGGCCGCTACCAATTCCCACAACGCGCGCCCCACCTGATCCGGGGGGACGCCTAATCCCCGCACCAGGTCGCCGGCAAATACTGCTCCAAATTGTGCCAGGTGGGAGCGGGTCTGCCACGCCAACTCGCTCAGGCAAGCTTGCAGGGCAGGCTCGGGAATCGCGCGATCAGCCAGGCAGCGATCCATCCATAACGCCTCTTCGCGCACAAAGAAAGTCACCGGAGCCATGCTGGTCGGCACCACGCGCTTGGGGGCAGAGAGCTCGCTGCCATGGGTGGCGAAGGCGGGGTGCGGGGATATGCGGCCCCAGCCCACCACACCCTCCATGCACAGTGCGTCCAGCCAACGCGGATCGTAGCCCGCAACCCGCTGCGGCAGCAGCGTCCGCTCCCACTCAATGGCCGGGGCTTCAAAGCCCTCAAGCAGGCGCAGCGCTTCCAGAACCCCGGACTCACCGCTCAATTGCGATTGCGGCGCCACCCGCTGCCAGCGCATCAACCACTGCATGTACACCGCGGGGGTTACCGGCTCGATCTGCTTGCGCAGCCCGGCGAGGGTTCGTTTATGAATGCGCTGCAGTAGTCTGCGCTCACACCACTCCACATCCTCGTCGCTCGCAGTTTCGCCAGAGCCTTCGAATCTTCCCCGCAGAATGGTGCCCTGCATCTCCAACACCAGCATGGTTGCCCAAATGGCCGCCGGGTCCAGTCCGAGTCGTGTGCCTAATGTGCGCGAAGTTACCGGGCCAAGCAGCGCCATCCATCCCTGCACCGTTTTGCGCACCGCATCACCAGGTAATAACTCTTTACTTTCGGGAGGGCAGGCAAGGGCGTGCTCGACCGTGACCGGCGGCCACAATAGACGCAGGTGCTCGACTCTTTCCGCGGCCACGAGGTAGTGTTGCCCGGCATGGGCAGCGACCGTTGCCCGTCCCTGGGCCACCAGGCGCTCAAAAAACAGCGGCCAATGCAGCGCCCCGGCCAGCGATTGGATTGCCTCAGGCACCACCACCAGCGAACACAGCAGATCGTGCAGTTCATGCTCATCGCGCACATCGGGCCAGCACTCGTCACGCAGCTCGGCAATCGCCGTGGAGTCCAGCCGGCCCGCTTCGCCCAGCAGCTTGTCGGGCACCATTCCGCGCATGCTCACCGCGCGCGCGCGCCGTTCCTCGAGCGGCGCATCGTCGAGGAAGGCGTAAGGATTGGCATTCAGCAGCTCATGCGCAAAGGCGGATGGGGCTGCACTGTCGACCGCCAGGCAGCGGATCGCGCCGGTGCGGATGCCGGCCAGCAGCGCGATCAATCCTTCCAGATCCATCGCCTCGGTCAGCACGTCTTTCATCACTTCCTTGATGAGAGGGTGCTCCGGTATCTGGATATCACCCTTAATGTTTTCCTGGCACGCCGCTACCTGGGGGAAAACGCTGGCCAGCAGGTCATCTGAGCGGGTGCGCTGCACCTGGGGGGCGATGCGCTTGCCATTGTAGAACCGTAACAGTTGCAGGCTGCGCCCCGCGTCCCAGCGCCAGCGGGCGCGGAAGATCGGTGAGTCAAGCGAGGCCTGCTCCAGCAGCTCAGTAACTGTCTGCTCGGTAAGAAAATTGAAGACATCGCTGAGTGGAAAGCTGTGCTGCTCGGCCAGCGAAATGTTAAGACCGTTGTCGGTAGCGGCGGCCTGCAGTTCAAAGTTGAAGCCGCGGCAGAAGCGCTTTCTCAGCGCCAGCCCCCAGGCCTTATTGATGCGGCCGCCGAAGGGCGCATGCAGTATCAGTTGCATACCGCCGCCCTCATCGAAAAAGCGTTCCGCGATGATGGTGTCGAGCGCGGGCACAGCGCCCAGCACTGCGCGCCCGGCCACGATGTAGCCGATCATCTGTTCCGCGCCTGCGTCATCGACGCAACACTCCTGCTTTAGCCAGGCCACCGTCTCCGCCACCTGCTGGTGCGATTGGCTGATGTAGCCCGGGAGCACATCGCCGGTGCGCGCGCTGATCTCCTGGCGCAACGTTGAAACGAAACGGCATAGTTCAAACGTGCGTTGCGGCGCCTCCCCCCGCCAGAAAGGTACGTTGGGTGGCTGGCCATGAGCGTCCTCGACCAGGACGCGCCCGGCACTCTCTACCCGCTGGATGCGCCAACTGGCGTTGCCCAGCAGAATCACATCGCCTGCCGACGAATCGATCGCAAAGTCCTCATCGAGGGTGGCGATCTGTACTCCCTCAGGCTGCACGATAACGGCGTAGAGCGCGGTGTCGGGGATCGTGCCGCCATTCGAAACAGCGATGGTGCGTGCGCCCCGCCGGGATTGCATGCGTCCGTTGACCCGGTCGCGCAGCAGGTAAGAGCCATAGCGGCCGCGGCTGGCTTCGATGCCGTCGGCCAGCAGGCAGAGAATTTCGTCGTAATCTTTGCGCGAAAGCGCGCGGTAGGGGTGAGCGCGGCGCAGTACTTCGTAGAGCGCGTCTTCTTCCCATGGCTCCGCTGCGCAGCAGGCCACGATCTGCTGCATCAGCACGTCGATGGGGCAGTCGGGAATCTCCAGCTTGTCGAGCACGCCGGCCCGCATGGCGCGGATCAGGGCCGCCGACTCCACCAGGTCATCGCGCGTGGTCGCGAAGAAGCGCCCTTTGGGAACCGCGCCGCGCCAGTGCCCGGCGCGGCCAACACGCTGCATGGCTGCGGCAATGGCCCGCGGCGAATTCACCTGGCACACCAGGTCGATGCTGCCGATATCGATGCCCAGCTCGAGCGAAGCGGTGGCCACCAACAGGCGGATCTCTCCATTCTTGAGCTTTCGCTCCGCCTCAAAGCGCAGTTTCCGCGAGAGGCTGCCATGGTGGGCAGCAACGTTCTCTGGGCCGAGGCGTTCGCCCAGACAAAAGGCCAGCCGCTCCACCATGCGCCGGGTGTTCACAAACACCAGCGTGGACCGGTGCTGCAGGGCCAGTTCGGCCATGCGCTCGTAGATATCGTCCCAAATGGCATTGGTCGCGACCGAGCCTAATTCTTCGCCCGGCAGCTCGATGCTCAGGTCGAGCGTGCGATGTTGCCCCACCTGCACAATGGCCACTTCTGGCCCGCGGCGTCCCCCGAGAAAGCTGGCCACCAACTCGATCGGATTCTGGGTGGCGGAGAGCCCGATGCGCAGCGGCGGATGCGCTCGGCCGCTGATCAGCGAACCGGGGCTGAGCCGGTTTTCTCCACAGACCAGCGCATCCAGCCGTTCCAGGGTGAGGGCAAGATGCGCGCCGCGCTTGTCATCGGCGACCGCGTGGATCTCATCCACGATCACCGTCTCGACGCTGCACAAATTGTTACGGCTCTTTTCCGAAGTAAGCAGAATGTAGAGCGATTCCGGCGTGGTCACGAGAATATGGGGCGGCCGCTTCAGCATCGCCCGGCGTTCGGCGGGCAGGGTATCGCCCGTGCGCACCGCCGTCCGGATAGACGGGCACAGATACCCCCGCTCCAGCGCCAGCTGCTGAATCTCTCGCAGCGGCTGCTCCAGATTCTTCTGCACATCGTTGCTGAGCGCCTTGAGCGGAGAAACGTAGACCACCGCGGTGCTGGCCGCGAGCGAGCCGTCGATTGCTTTGCGGATGAGCTTATCGATACAGATCAGAAAGGCAGCCAGGGTTTTACCCGAGCCGGTTGGGGCGGAGATCAGTGTTGGCCGGCCGGCAAAAATAAGCGGCCATCCCTGCTCCTGGGGAGAGGTAGGGGTACCAAATTTGCCAATGAACCACTCCCGCACCACAGGGTGCGCCCAGGCCAAGGCATCCGCTTCTTCAAGCTCAAGCAGGCTGGATTGTGGGGAGGCCATGCCCCCATTTTAGGCGCTGTTTTGCGACAACTTTGTCCAAATTGGCAGCTGCGGAAAAACGCCCTCAAGCAACTGGTTTCTTTTGGCTTGAGGGGGACTAACCAATTCAGGACCCACATTCGTTTCGCCCACTCAAGCCAAAAGAAGGCTTGAATGGGCCACCCACCAGTTGCTTGAGGGCATTTTGTCCGCAGCTGCGGCGCGACGGGATGATGCACGCAACGGGTTGGCACGGATAGGAAGGGAGCTCGGTTACAGCCAGGCCCAGCCGGTAGTAGTTACTACCTGGGTCCGCCCCGGCTCACAGGAAGCCGTGCTTCTTGTTCTGGTGCCAGTTGGACTCTTCCTTCTTCAGCACCGGAGGCGTTGTCTTGCCCCAGAGCGTGTGATTCCAGGTCACCGCCTGAATGCCATCGTGGCTGGGCTGGAACACCATCGGCGCATCGGTCGGCTTGCCTTCAACCTCGTCGAATTTGATGGTGATCTGGCTACCGGCATCGGTCCAGTGGCCGAAGGTGGTCACAGCGCCTTTGCCCATATCCTGAGTCACAGTAGCCGTGCCATCGGGGCCCAGGCTCACGCTGAAAGCGGGCCCTGCCGGACCGGCTGCATCGGACGTATCCGGTGCTTCCGAACTGTAAATGCCGGCATATTTCGATACGGATGCGAAGGCGGGGGGTGCGACCAACGCCACGGTCATGGCGGCGCCGGCTAAAGCGAGAAGCAGGTGGGAATGCTTGGCAGGTCTCATAACGTTCCCATCATTGCGCTAGCCTGTAGCCATGGCAAGATGCAGTGCGCAAACTAAAGTTGTACCTGCATAGAATGGCGCTATGGATTTTTCTGCTGCCGAACGAGCCCGCCGCATCCGCCTTATCCTCTTCGACGTCGACGGCGTGCTGACCGACGGCAAAATTTGGATTCTGCCCCACGGCGAAAGCCATTTTGAGGCCAAAGGCTTCCATGCTCAGGATGGCGTGGGCATCTCCCTGGCCCGCATCGGTGGCCTGCACTGTGGCCTCATCACCAAACGCACCTCAGAAACCGTGGCTATGCGCGCCCGCGCCCTGCGCATGGAATACGTTTACATGGGCCAGGAGTACAAAATAAACGCGCTGCGCGAAATCATGCAGCGCGGGTCCTTCACGCTCGACCAGATTGCCTACGTAGGGGATGACATCGTCGATCTGCCCGTGATGCGGGTCTGCGGCCTCGCCATAGCGGTCGCCAACGCCCGTGAACACGTGAAGGCAGCTGCCCACTACGTCACCGCCAGCCACGGTGGCCAGGGAGCGGGCCGCGATGCCGTCGATTTCATCCTCCATGCCCACGGCATACTCGACCAGTGCATCGAAGAATACCTCGATGAGCACAAACCAGCCGCCGCCATCCAGCACGGCGTATAGGACGCGCTGGCGTATGCTATCCCTTTGGGTTGAAACATGATGCCTCAGCCTTTTCCATCCCGTTTTCACGCAGGAGCGTCGGCAAACTGATGTCCAATCGATCCCGGTCCCTTACCGTATTCCTTCTTCTTTTTGTTGCCACCTCATCGGCCTGGCTCGGCAGCCGGGCCTCGGCCCAGACGCTGAAGAACTTTGAAGGCGCAGTGAATGTCTTCGGGCAGTTCTCCAGTACCTCCAACGGCAACGGCATCCAGGACAAGCCGACCTCTTCTGTCGGCGCACTGGCGTCGGTCCGGCAATCGCTCCATCCATGGTTGGGCTACGAGATCAACTACAGCTACACACGTTTTGCCGAGAGGTATAACACCTCTCCTCTGGCCCAAAACGTGCAAAACAATCTGCACGAGGTTTCGGTTGCCTATCTGGTGCAGGGGCCGACGATCCCGATCCTTGGTCTGCAGCCCTTTGGTGCGGTGGGCTCGGGCGTCCTCATTTTTTTACCGACAACGACTGGCGGCCAAAAGTACGGCCAACAAAACCGCGTACCGTTGCTCTATGAGTTCGGCGTCAACTACCCGCTCTTTACCTCGCACCTCGGGCTACGTCTGCAATACCGGGGATTGCTCTACAAGACACCAGACTTCGGTTCGCCGTTGTTGACCACCAACGTAAGGCGGCAGACAGCCGAACCCACTGTGGGCGCCTACTTCCGCTTCTAGTTCCTGGAGAGAGACGATGACTCGTCCAAGCAAAACGACCATACCGCTACTGGCGCTCTTAAGCATAGTGTTGTGTGCCCAGGCGCTGTTTGCCAAAGCGAATGACAAGCAGTGGGTCGGCACCTGGGCGTCGGCGCCTCTGCTGGATGCGCACGCCAAGACGGCGGAAGATATGTTCGCGTTAGGCGGCCAGGGCGCCACGCTGCGCGAAGTGGTGCACGTGAGCATGGGTGGCGAAATGGTGCGCGTGCGTTTTTCAAATTTGTACGGCACCGGTCCGCTGATCATTGGTGCGGCGGAGATTGCCCAGTCGGCCAAGGGCACAGCCATTGTTCCCGGCTCGGGAAAAGCGCTTACGTTCCATGGGCAGCGGACGGTATCGATCCCTGCTGGAGCCCTGGCAGTCAGCGACCCTGCTCCGTTCAGCTTCGCTCCGCTTGCCGATCTCACGGTCAGCTTTTATCTGCCCAGCCCATCGGGCCCAATTACCGAACATCAGCTCGGCAGTTCGACCAGCTACCACGCGCCCGGCAATGTGGTATCGAGCGCCACTCTCGACGCTCCCTCCACCGTGACCAGCTGGGAATACCTGAACGGCATCGACACCTTGGCCTCGAGCGACGCGGGCGCGGTGATCACGATCGGCGATTCGATCACAGATGGCGCCCGATCGACCCCTAATACCAACCAGCGCTGGCCGGATGAGTTAGCGCGCCGCTTGCAGGCTGATGCAAAATACCGCAACCTGTCAGTGTTGAATGAAGGCATCAGCGGCAACAAGATTCTGCTCGACGGAGCCGGCCCCAACGCGCTGGCCCGCTTTGATCGTGATGTCATCGCCCAGAGTGGAGCAAAGTATCTCCTCATTCTGGAAGGCATCAATGACATTGGCCGCCTGCACTCGGTGCCCAACGGCACCACGGCCGCGGAGCTGATCTTCGCCCTCGATCAAATGATTGAGCGTGCCCACGCTCACGGCATTGTCGTTATCGGTTGCACCCTTACGCCTTATCACGGCGCCGGCTATTACACCGAGGAAGGGGAAGCCATCCGCAAAGCCGTGAACGAGTACATTCGCACCGGCGGCGCATTTGACGGCTACGTCGATCTTGAGGCCGCGGTGCGCGATCCCAATCACCCCGACACCATCCTGCCCGCCAATGATCCCGGCGATCACCTGCACCCAAACGACGCCGGCTACAAACTGATGGGCGATGCCATCGACCTGAAGCTCTTCAAGCTAAAACCAAAGCACCCCTGAAAGCTTGATCCCAGCCACAGCTGCCTGGCTGTGCTCAACCTTCAAGGCTGTGCACTTTTCCGGAGATGTGTCAGATAGTCTGCGGGCGAGAGCACCGCTACCCCATTACAGGCTTCCTTCGGAAAGTGTTTAAGATTGCCCGTGATCAGCCATGCTCCCGCGCTGTACGCGAGTGCCAGGAACGGTAGGTCGTTTGCATCGGGTCCAGGATGCGGCCAGGGCGTTGGCTCGGGAAGGCGCATGCTCTCTTCAATCAGGAATTCCAACCATAGCGGCGGAAACCCAAACCGGTAAAACCTGGGGCGCCGCACAATCGCCCGATACTCTTCGACAATCAAAGGGCTGGTGACCGCTCTTACCTGACCGTCCAGAACCCAATCCATGATGAGCTGCGCCGGGGCGCCTTCTCGGTTGATGCCGGCGGAGACGATTACGTTCGTGTCTAGAACCGCGAGTCTCATTTTGTCTTACGGCGTCTTAGCGCCCTGCGGCCCTGCCCGATCTCCTTCTCAATCGCCTCCTCGTTCATCCGGTCCAACCCGGATTCCCTGGCGTGTAGCCAACTCTCGTGCAAGCTCGCCTTCGCCATCGCCCTGCGTAGTTCACGTTCCTCCACGGCCACATCGCCAAGCACGGGAACGAGAAAGTATGCAGGTCCCTGCTGACCTGACAGCAATATCGTTTCCCCTTCAGGTACAGCTTCCAGCGCTTTGGAGCCACGGGTGCGGAATTCGCGAAGCGAAATTTGGCGCATGATCAGCCTCTCGCATAAGTGTAGCCGAAATGGCTACGGGCAACCATTAATCCGGAGGTTGCACCCCCTTACGTCCCGCAAAACGTCTGCAGCACGCACTCTTCGGCGCGAGCCGGCGTGGCGTAACGTGCCCACTCCACCCGGTCCTCAAAGGGCCGCGACAGCACCACCAGCAATTCCTCAAAGAGCTGAAAGTCCTGTCGCCCGGCGGCCGCATCGAGTGCCGCCTCCACCAGGTGGTTGCGTGGAATGAATGCAGGATTGGCCATCCTCATGGCGGCAGCGCGCGCTTCCGCGGCCACCGGCTCCTCCCGCAAACGCAGCCGCCATCTGCCCGCCCAGGTGTCATAGGCCGCCGGGTCAGTGAACAAACGGCTTACCCCCTCGTCACCTTGTGGACCAACCGCTGCATCGCATAGCCCGCGGAAGGTCAGCGTGAAGTCAGCGTGGTTGGCGGCCATGCGGTCTAATAGATCCTGGGCCAGCGTTTCGTCCTCCGGACGCTCGGTGAACAGCCCCAGCTTGCGCCGCAGGCCGGCAACACGAGCGGCCTCGAACTGCGGAGCAAAGCTGGCCAAAGCCTCATAGGCCGAAGCCAGCGCAGCCTCTTCGCTCTCGGCCCCCTCCACCATAACCGGGAGCAGCGCTTCGGCCAGACGGGCCAGGTTCCAGTGTGCCGCGCGCGCCTGGTTGCCATAACAGTAGCGCCCCTGCCGGTCGATGGAGCTATAGACCTTGGCCGGATCGTAGGCCTCCATGAAGGCACAGGGGCCGTAGTCGATCGTCTCCCCTGAAATGGAAGTGTTATCGGTATTCATCACCCCATGAATGAACCCGAGCATCATCCACTGGGCCACCAACCGGGCATGGCGGCTGATCACGCCGTCGAGCAAAGCGCGATAAGGATGCTCCGCTTGGGCGGCCGCGGGATAGTGGCGCGCGATCGCGTAGTTCGCCAGGATGCGCGTCGCCTCCGTATCGCCCCGTGCGGAGAAATACTGAAAGCTGCCGACGCGCAGATGGCTCGCCGCCACCCGGGTGAGCACCGCGCCGGGCAGCGCCGTCTCCCGATACACCCGCTCCCCCGTGGTCACCGCGGCCAGCGCTCGCGTGGTCGGCACACCCAGCGCCGCCATGGCCTCACTCACGATGTACTCGCGCAGCACCGGGCCCAGCGCGGCCCGTCCGTCGCCGCCGCGCGAGAACGGTGTGGGCCCCCCACCCTTGAGCTGGATGTCGTAACGCACTCCGTCGTTCCCGATCACTTCTCCCAACAGGTTGGCCCGGCCGTCACCCAACTGGGGCACGAAATGACCAAACTGGTTTCCCGCATAGGCCATTGCCAGAGGCTCAGAACCTTCGGCCACGCGATTGCCGGCCAAAATCGCCACCCCTTGTTCGCTTGCCAGCGCCTCCGCATCCAGCTGCAGCCGCTGTGCCAGCTCGACATTCACCTTCACCAGCCGCGGCGCCGAAACCGGCGTCGGATCCACCCGCGCATAGAACCGCTCTGGCAGCCGGGCATACGAGTTGTCAAAGCCAAAACGGACCAACGCTTTCATTCGCTTCCTTCTAGTCTAGTCCGTCACTTATCGTGTCATTTATCCAGTCTTGCCGCCGTGCTGACCCGTAACAACCCTTGGCTTTTGCTTCGAACACATTAGCAGCGAAGTGGAGGAAACTGTTGCCGCCCTGAAAGCAACTTCGCGTTAGCCCGCCTTTTCCGCTACGCCCGCATCAAAATTTCCGACAATGAACCAGTAGCAGAAAATACCCCCCAGCAGCACCACTGCGGCCAGCGCGAACCCGGGCGCGTAAGACCCCGTCCTGCTGATCAGAAAGCCTGTCAACAGGGGCGCCAGCACCCCGGCCACGTTGCCTGCGAAGTTCTCAAAGCCCGTCCACAGCCCCACATCCTCCTGGGGAGCACAGCACTGCAGGATCACCAGCAGATTCCCCGTAGATAACCCCACCAGAGAAGCGCCCGCAATCAACCACACCGCCACGTTGGCGCTATCCACCCGGGAAGCGGGAATCAGCAGCAACCCAGAGAGAAACGCCACCGTTACGATTCCTTTGCGCGTGCGCGTCTCGCTCCAGCCATAAGCGGTCAAACGGTCCGCGATCCAGCCCCCCAGGGGCTCGCTGGCGCCAAACACAAAATAGGGAAGCGACGAATAAAAACCGGCACGCATGATGGTGAGGTGCCGCACCGTCACCAGATAATCCGGCAGCCAGGTGACAAACAGGTACCAGTAATAGTCAAAGCAAAAGAAACCGAGACAGATACCGATCAGGTTGCGGTTGCTGAGCAATAGCCGCAGAGCCTTGGTCCTGCTGTGCCCGGCGCTGGCCGGCCTGGGCCGCTGCGCTAAACGGCCCTTGGTCGCCCACAGCCAGGGAAAAACCCACACCAGGGCGGCAAAGCCGACCAGCCGAAACGCCGAGCGCCAGCCCAGGGCAACCAGCAACCACGGGATAATCAGCCCGCCCAGCACCAGCCCCATGCGCGTGCCGAAATCAAATAGCCCGCACGGCAAACCGCGCTCCGAGGGTGCGAACAACAGGCTCACAATCTTGTTGCCCCCAGGCAGGTAAATCGACTCGCCCACACCCAGCACCAGGCGAAAGGCGATCAATACGCCCAGGCTGGTCGCGAAGCCGGTCAAACCCTGGCCCAGCGACCACAGCACAAAAGCCGCAAAATACAGCCATCGCAGGTTGACGCGATCGGTCGCCCAACCCACCGGGATCTGCATCAGCGCGTAGGTCCAGAAGAAAGCCGAAAGCAGAACCCCCTTGCTCTCCGGCCCCAGGCCCAGGTCTTTCGAAAGCATTGGCAAGGCAAGTGAGATGCTTGACCGGTCAAGATAATTGATCAGTGAGGCGGCGAACAGCAGCCATACAATCGTCCAGCGGCCTGACTGAGCCGCCGCGGCCACGCTGGTTCCGTCCCCGGGTTGGCGCGCATCTACCAAAGGAAGTGATTAAAGCAGACCATGCCCGCCCTGGTAAAGCACTCTTGCCGGCCCGCAGGTAAAGTAGGTTTGAGGAATCGCGTATGACCTGGCGTCCATCGACCGTGCTCGCTACTCTCGCTCTCGGCTTCGCAATCTCCCAGGCGCATGCGCAAGGGTCACACCCGGCACCCTCTAACGCGCAACTCGCGAGCCCGCAGATCGAACAGAAGGTCAACGCGCTGCTGCAGCAAATGACCCTTGAGGAGAAGATAGGCCAGCTCGTCCAGTACAGCGCCACCGAAGCCCACGCCGCACCCGCCGCCGGCGACTCCACGGCCGCGCTCAACGTCAATCCACCGGCGCCCGGGGGAGTTGACAGCTATGCCCTCGCGCAAAAAGGCGAGCTTGGCTCCATGCTCAACACGGTTGGCCAGAACCTCACCAACCATTTCCAGCATGCCGCCGTCGACCACACCCGTCTGCACATCCCAATGCTCTTCGGCGCCGACGTCATCCACGGTTTTCGCACCATCTTCCCGGTACCGCTGGCCACCGCGTCCAGCTGGGATCCCGCGCTCATTACCGATCTTGCCCACATGGCCGCGCTCGAGGCGCGCACCGCCGGGGTCGACTGGGTCTACTCCCCCATGGTCGACATCGCGCGCGATGCCCGTTGGGGCCGCTGCACTGAGGGCGCTGGAGAAGACCCCTACCTGGGCTCCGCCATCGCGCGCGCTTACATTCGCGGCTATCAGGGCGACAGCCTGTCTGCGCCCGGCTCCGTGGCCGCCTCGGTCAAACACTTTGCCGCCTACGGCGCAGCCGAGGCTGGCCGCGAATACAACACCACCGACATGAGCGAACTGCAGCTACGCCAGGTGTACCTGCCGCCCTACCACGCTGCGGTCGAGGCCGGCGCGGCTACCGTGATGTCCGCCTTCAACTCGCTCAACGGCGTGCCCGCCAGCGCCAATCCGTTTCTGTTACAAACTATTCTCCGCGACGAATGGGGGTTCAACGGCTTGGTCGTCTCTGACTACACCGCCGTCATGGAACTGGTCCATCACGGCATTGCCCTCGACGGCGCTACCGCCACCCAGAAGGCTCTGACCGCCGGCGTCGACATCGACATGATGTCGCACGACTACGATACCGAGTTACCCGGCCTCGTCCAGTCCGGCCGCGTGCCCCTCTCGGTGGTGGATGAAGCCGTTCGCCGCGTGCTGCGCGTCAAGTTCGCGCTCGGCCTTTTCGATCACCCCTTCACCGCGGGCCCTGAGGTAACCGGCGCCATCCCCGAGCATCGCCCCCTGGTTCGCAGGGCCGCGGAAGAGTCCTTCGTTCTCCTGCAGAACGATCCTGTGCACGGCAACCCCCTGCTGCCGCTGGCGGCCACCACCAAAAAGATCGCCCTCATCGGCCCCCTCGCCGACGATGCCGATGACATGGTCGGCGCCTGGTCGGGAGCCAACAACTTTGGCGATGTGCGCACCCTGCGCGCCGCCATGGAGGCGCGCGCTCAACAAGACGGTAGTGTGCTCACCTACGCCAAGGGAACGGAAATCTCCGGCACTTCGAACGAAGGGTTTGCCGCAGCAGTGGCCGCCGCGCAAAATTCTGATATCGCCATCCTCGCGCTCGGTGAATCAAGCAACATGACTGGCGAGGCCGCCTCGCGGGCGTACCTTGACCTGCCTGGAAACCAGCAGCAATTGCTGGAGGCAGTTGTCGCCACCGGTAAACCGGTCGTTCTGCTCATCTTCTCCGGCCGTCCGCTGGTGCTCGACTGGGCCGCGAACCATGTCGCCGCCATGATGGAAGTCTGGTTTCCGGGTGTCGAAACCGGCCCCGCGATCGTCGAGACCCTGTTTGGCGAGGTAGCGCCCAGCGGCAAACTCACCATGAGTTTCCCCCGCGCCGTAGGCCAGGAACCGCTCTACTATAACCAGTTGCCCACCGGCCGTCCCGTCCAGCATGCTGACCCGGCCCACCCCGGCTACGTGGAGATGAAATACGTCTCGCGCTATCTGGATGTGCCCAACGACGCGCTTTTCCCCTTTGGCCACGGTCTTACCTATACGGCCTTCGCCTATTCCGGCGTTTCGCTATCAGCGCCATCGCTCAGCGCCGCGGCGCTTACCCGTGATCCGCGGAGCCAACCCATGATAGCCACGGCCACGGTTACCAATACCGGCAAGCGCCGGGCCACCGAGATCGTGCAGTGTTACGTAGGCATCCGGGGCGCCAGCACCGAGCAGCCGGTGCGAAATCTCAAAGGCTTTGCCCGGGTCACGCTCGACCCCGGGCAATCGCAGGCCGTTCATTTTCCCCTCGGCTTTGCCGAGCTCTCTTTCTACAACGCCCAGGCGCACCAGGTCGTTGAACCCGTGGACTATACCGTCTACATCGGCGGCAGCTCCACCGCCAGCCACGCAGCCCACTTCACCACCACGCCCTAGCGGCCTTGCATGCTCTATCCTGTTTCCCGACAATGGCCCGAGAGGTTCCCATGAAAAGAAACACGACCGCAGCGCTCGTTCTGATGGCATCTCTGGCTGGCGCCGTTTCCGCCCAGGACTGGTACCACGACCGTGACGCACGCTACCAGGACAATCACTGGCGCCGGCAAGTGTTTATGCAGGTAAGAACAGACCTCGATCACATCGGATTCCCTCCCAGCGCCAGCGAAAAGGAAGATAACCGCCTGAACAGGACCAAGCAGGAGCTGACAAAAATGCAGGGCGACCTGGATCAGGGGCGCTTCGATAGTGGATTTTGAATGACGTCATTGACTCCATCAAAAAATCAGCCAACGATGAGCGCCTGCCGCCCCGCGATCGAGCCATCTTGAATGACGATCTAAGCCGTCTCCACGACTACCAAGTGAATCATAACCACTGGGATCGGTAAGCCCGACGTCATCTATCAGCCGCGGTGACCGGAGACCAGACCCTGGCCTGTTTCGCCCGCCACCCTGGCAAAAAGTAGTCGAACGGGCACACGTGCTAGACTCGCCGGCATGCCTCTTATTCTGATTCTCCTGGTTCTGTTGCTTCTCTTCGGCGGCGGTGGCTACTACATGGGGCCCGGCATCGGTTACTACGGTGGCGGTGGCCTCAGCCTTGTTCTCCTGATTGTTGTACTCTTTCTGGTTTTCGGAAGGGGCCGGGGAAGGCTCTAATCGCAAGCTGCTTTCCCAGCGCCCACTGCCGGGCCGCGGCTCGCAGATGAGCACCTGTCTCTCGGAAATGGTCTGAGCCGCAAATCTCAAGCGAAGATGGCAACTAAAGCGAAGTCTCGCGCTTCCCATTTCCAGCTCGTATATGAATACGAAGCAGGAACTCGATCTATGGAAAAGAGGCAGCATGGCACTCAATGAAGTTTTGGTCGATGAACTCCGCGACATGTACAGCGCGGAGAATCAGCTGGTCAAGGCCCTCCCAAAGTTGGCCAAGGGAGCAAACAGTAAGGAGTTGAAGTCGCTCTTCACCGCGCATCTTGAAGAGACCAAGGGCCAGGTGGTCCGTCTGAAGCAGGTTTTTGAACTGTTAGGGAAAAAGCCCACCGGCGAGCACTGTAACGGCATGGAAGGCGTCATCGAAGAGGGCGCTGACGCCTTGGAGAAGGACGAAGAAGGCGCTTCGTTTGATTCCGGCCTGATCGGAGCAGCGCTCCGAACGGAGCACTATGAGATCGCGGGATACACCGCAACCATTGCCATGGCGAAGGTTCTGGGGTTGTCGGAAGTGGCCGGCCTGCTCAACGAAAATCTTGACGAAGAGTTGGCTGCTGCCGAGAAGATCCTTGCCGCATCGCAAGCGATTCTCACTCAATCTGCAGGCGAACCCGAACAGGAAGAAGAGTCAAAATCCGCGAAAGAGAAATATTCCGCCAAAAAAAGTAAGGAAGATGAGAAGAAGGCAGCTCCGGCGATCAAGCGTCGCGCCTCCTAGCCCAGCATGCTGACGAAAGCGGCCCAGGCAGCAACCTGGGCCGCTTTTTTTGCCGCATCCCGCGACAAATCCTCAAGCCCGTCCCCAAACAAATTTTAAAACCGCCCGCTCAAACAAATTTGTCATCCCGACCGCAGCGGACCCGGATTCCTGCTTTTCCCTACGCCAGACAGATCCGCGTGTGCGGCTTTCATCAAGGAAAGCCGCATGAAGTTCGCCTAGCGCCGCCAACCTCGACAGGAATTCGGGGAGCGAAGTGGAGGGACCTGCTTTTCCCCATCCCATTAGCCGTCTTTGAGGACAACCGCAACCCTACCCTTTGTCATCCCGACCGCAGTGGAGGGATCTGCGGTGCGCCTTCACCCCAAGCCGAGGCCCTCCAAGTGAGCGCGCAAATCCTGCCCGCGCCATTTTGCGCATCGGCATGTAATCTGGTTGCCATGAACCCGCTCGTCCCACTCTCCTGGCTGGCCAGCCGTCTCCAAGACCCGGCGGTCGTCATTCTTGATGCCACGCTGCCGCCAGTCGGTGTGAAGCCACCGGTCGACACCCGCGCGCGTTACGCAGCGAAGCATATTCCCGGCGCCATCTTCTTCGATATCGAAGAGCTTTCCGACCATACCAGCCCGCTGCCTCACATGTTGCCTCCGCCCGAGGTCCTTGCGCGCAGCCTGTCGGCTCTTGGCATCGGTGATGGCATGCAGATCGTCCTCTACGAACAGGAAGGCGTCTTTTCCGCACCACGCGCCTGGTGGATGCTGAAGACCTGCGGCGCGAAGCAGGTCTATCTTCTCGACGGCGATCTCCGCGCGTGGAGCCAGGCTGGCCTGCCGACGGACTCGGCTCCTGTAGTCCGCCCACCGGCCGTCTTCCACGCCAAACAGAATCAGGATGCCCTGAAAGACTTTCCCCGCATGCTGCAGCTGATCGCGGCGCGCGCGCAAATTCTGGACGCGCGTTCGGCCGGCCGTTTTGCCGGCATTGCGCCTGAGCCCCGGCCCGGCATAAGTTCCGGGCACATGCCTGGGGCCACCAGCCTGCCGTTCACCGAGCTGGTGCAAGATGGCCGGTTGAAGTCCGAGGACGAACTCCGCCGCATCTTCGCCGCCAAAGGTGTGGATCGGGAACAGCCCATCATCACCACCTGTGGCTCCGGTGTGACCGCAGCGGTCATCGCGCTCGCCCTCGAAATTACCGGCGCAAAACAGGTAAGCCTGTACGACGGCTCCTGGGCAGAATACGCCACCCAACCGGAAGCGGTGATTGAGAAGACGATCTGATATTGCATGCTGCTACGGGTAACTCCTAGTCAAAGAACTGGCGGTCCTCGTCTGCCAGATGCGCCTTCGCTGCCTTTACATTGAAGCTGACCCCCAGACCCGGCTTATCCCAGACATTGATAAATCCATGGTCCACGATCGGGTTCGGCAGCCCGTCGATAATGTCGTACCACCAATCCGGCTGGCCCAGCGGATACTCAAACGCAATGTAATTCTGCGGCAAAGCAGCCGCTACCTGCACATGCGCGGCCAGCCCGATCAGTCCATCGAAAATTCCATGCGGAGCAATCTGGATTCCGTGAAGATCCGCGTACTCCGCGATCCATTTCATTTCCGCGATCCCACCCACATCCTCCGGATCGGGGCCAACAATATTGACCGCCTGCTTCTCAATCAGATCCTTGAAGTTCTCTCGCAGATAAATCTCTTCGCCGGTATGAATGGGGACCGTGGTGGCCACCGTGACCTCGCGAAACAGGTCGGCGTTCGGGTAAGGCGTGTAGTCCCCGGTGATCAAATCCTCAAGCCAGGTGATATGCAGTGGTTCCATGGCGCGCGCAAATGTGATCGCATCCTTTACCGTCCAGCCTGGTCCACAATCCAGCGCCAGCCCAATCTCGTCGCCCAGCACCTTCTTCATCGCTTCCACGCACGCGATCACATGCTCCATTCCCCGTTCGGTCAGCATGCCGCGATCGGGATGCGACGCGCCGGTGCGCTTCTCGTCATACCACGCGTTGGGTATCGCGGGTAACATCGCCGGATCGTGGAAGCCGACCGCCTGCTTGATGAGCGTGAAACCCTCTTTCGCCCCCTTCATCTTCGCCATGATCTCGGCATAGTCCTGGGGCATGTGGCCGGTCTGGGGGAAGCGCACGCCGCCGTTGTAGATACGAACCCGATCCCGGATCTTACCGCCCAGCAGTTTGTAGACCGGCACGCCCGCCACCTGGCCCGCGATATCCCACAGCGCAATCTCAATCGCGCTGACCGCGGCTCCCCATGGTTTAAATGCGCCCAGCCGGCGAATCTTGAGCATTACCCGCGCCACATCGGTCGGGTCTTCGCCCAAAAGATATTCCTTATAAAACAGCACCATCGGTTTGAGATACGGCTTGTAAGACTCCGCTTCACCATACCCCGACACGCCTTGATCGGTGACGATACGGATCACGGGGCTCTTGCCGATAATGGCGCATCGCAGGTCGGTGATTTTGATAGAGCCATGTGGCTGAGCGGCAAACGCAGTTGCCGCCGCCATCCCCGAAAGCGATCCAATAAACCCTCGACGCGTCCAATTCGACATGTGTTTCTCCTCTGGATAGGTACCGTGACAGCATACCGATTCATCCTCCAAATGAGAATCAGGGCCCTGACCCGTGATTCCGCTCGCGGCCTCCAATGCCGAAGCCAAAGTTAGGTCCAACCGCCAAACAAACTTGTCATCCCGACTGCCCCGGCGTGCCGCTGCAAGGAACGTGCAGAGCGCTTGCTCTTTAGCTCCATCCCCCTACCCTTTGTCATCCCGACCGGAGAGGTAGCGTAGCGGAGGGATCTGCGGTGCGCCTTTCCCCCCCAGCCAATGCTCGCGTCCTCATCCCACGCGCTTTTCTTCGGTAGCAGGAGAAGAAGGCTTGACTTCGGTTCCGGACGAGCCACCCAGCCACTTCGGATTGTTCGCTGTGCCGTCAAAAATGCTGCTGGTCTTGAAAGGCTCGAACTTCCCGGTAAGCGCGGCGTCGCGCGTCCGGGCAAGAAACGTCGCAGTCTGGTCTGCCGTGAAAGGCTTGAACGTCTTAACCGCCGTGATCGCCTGGGTCAGCATCTCGGGCTTGTCAATCCCTGTAATGACCACGGATACAGGCTGTGACAGGCCATAATGGAGCGCCTGCAACGGGTCAATCGTGCCCGAGCGCAGAATGTAACCGTCACCGAACGTTTTCATGGCCAGTATCCCGGTACCCGCCTTTTGCGCAACCGGGATCACGTGCTGGGTGAAGGAACGGAAGTGCGCATCCATCGCGTTAACCGGCATCTGTACCGTGTCGAAGTGGAAGTCATGCTGCGCGGCCACCTCAAACATGCGCAGGTGAATCTGTGGGTCTTTGTGGCCGGTAAACCCGATATAGCGGATCTTGCCCGCCGCCCGCGCAGCGATGGCCGCATGAATGGCGCCGTCGTCTGCGAAGATGCGATCCGGATCTTCAAAGCGGAGAATCTCATGGAACTGAACCAGGTCGATAACATCGGTATCCAGGCGCCCCATCGACTGCTCCAGTTGCTTGTCGTAGTCTTTGGCGGTGCGGGCATCGAGCTTGGTCATGAGGAAAGCTTTGTGACGGTACCCGTCCTTCAGGGCCTGGCCCATCCGGACCTCGGAGATGCCATCGTTGTAGTCCCAGCAGTTGTCAAAGAACGTAATGCCGTGGTCAGAAGCGGAACGCACCAGGCGAATGGCGTCCTGCGCTGTGATGCTGGCGTCTTTGGCGAGATGAAATCCGCCCATGCCGATGACGGAGACGCGCTCCCCGGTCGTTCCCAGTTCGCGATAGAGCATGGCTGGATTCTCAGGCCGCGCAATGGGCGCCTCCTTCGAAGTGGGTGAATTGGTTTCCGGTTTTTGGGCCAGGGTGGCTGGGCTGGCGGCTGCTAGACTTGCGGCGGCGGCAGATCTTAAAAAGTCACGGCGTTCCATAATGCTCCTTCAGCGTCCTTGGATGCGGGGGAGCCGGTTGGCGGCATGCGCTGCGGCATTCGGTCCCCGTGTGGGTCCCAAAGACGCCTGTGCTATGCTGCGCGTGTGTCCGCCACTGGTTCGCTGCCCAACCCGCAAGCTCCCCGTCACGCAGCGGTCGTACGCGTGACCCACTGGCTGACCGTGATTGCGTTTTTTGCGTTGCTTCTCAGCGGCGGTGAGATCGTTATCTCGCACCCGCGATTCTATTGGGGAGAAGTCGGCAACGTGCTGACCCGGCCGCTGTTCACGCTGCCCATCCCCGCCTCCAGAAATACCGTTCCGACGGCTTACAACTACATGCTGCCTGACCAGAATGGCTGGAGCCGGTATCTCCACTTTCAGGCCGCCTGGGCGGTCGTGCTCACGGGGCTGGTCTACGGGCTCGCCAGCCTGTGGAACGGCCATTTCCGCAAAGACCTGGTCCCGGCGCCGGCCGACCGCACTTGGCGGGCTTTCGCCCAGGTTCTCACCCGGTCTCTGCGCCGCGCACCCCCATCGGCGGCGGACGCCAACGCCTACAACGTAATGCAACGCACCACCTATTTGTTGGTGATCTTCTTCCTGTTTCCCATGGTGATCTGGACCGGCCTGGCGATGTCGCCCGCCTTCGTTTCCGCGGTTCCCATCGCCGTCACCGCGCTGGGTGGACGGCAATCGGCCCGCACCCTCCATTTCTTTGTCTCCGGCGCGCTGCTGCTCTTTCTCGTGGTCCATGTAACCATGGTTGTACTTGCAGGCTTCAGGGATCGCATGCGCGGCATGATCACCGGCCGAGCCGTTCTACCAAAGGATCAGCCATGAAGCCCATCACCCGACGCAAGCTCCTGACCACCGGTTTTGCCGCGACCGCGGGCGTGGCCGGTCTGACCGCTGCCGCCCACTTCGCTAAGCGTTATGGCCTCATTCCGCCTGATGGCGGGGGAGTTTACGGCCCGGGTGAGACCCTGACCTACGCTGCCCAGCGGCTGTTGACTTCCCACTCCCTTGCCCGCGAGTTCCCCCGCAGCATGATCTCGCCAGCGCCCTTCGCCAATTATGTTGCGCCGCTCAACGACGTGTTCAAGCGCCATCAGGCCACCGGTTTTGCCGACTGGCGGCTCTCTGTCGATGGACTAGTCCATCAACCGGCAGCGCTTTCGCTCGCCGATCTGAAAAATCTCCCCACGCGCAGCCAAATCACTGAGGTAGCGTGCGAGGAGGGTTGGTCCTACATTGCGGAATGGATTGGCACCCCGCTGGTTGAGGTGCTTAACGCCGCCGGCGTCTTACCTCAGGCCCGTTATGTGGTCTATTTCTCAACCGACAGCGACTGGTGGGAAAGCATCGATATGGCCGATGCCCTGCATCCCCAGACACTGCTTACGTGGGGCATGAATGACGGCGATCTTCCCGTGTCCTTTGGCGGTCCGCTACGCATGCGGGTGCCCCGCCAACTCGGTTACAAGAGCGTGAAGTACGTCACCCGCCTAACTGTCACCGACTCGCTTAAACGCTTTGGCAAAGGTCTGGGCTCTGCCTCGCCGGAGGGCGGTTATGCCTGGTACGCCGGCATCTAGTGGAGTGCTTTGCTCTCAGAGCCGTTCCACCCTCCGTCCCACCCTTTGCGGTTAGGGCGGAGAGTGGGGCAGTTGGCGCTACCGGGACCGGGGTGGTCTGGCTTTCTGGGTCACGTACTTGTGGGCGGTCATGAGCAGGCCTTGCAACACATCTGGCCGCACCCGCGACAGGCGAACCAGCACCCCATCGAAGCCGCTGTAATGGTCGGTTATGTAATACACCGCGGGATCAGCAGCCAGTAGTTCGGCACGGTCCTCGAGGTCTACACGAACCACCAGGGAATTCGGTTCGGCGGAGCGGTGCGAGGGCAGAGTCGTCAGCAGCTGTCCACGAATTTTGAGCGCTGGCATTCCCCACGCCGTGCTCTCCTCGACGCCAGGCAGGGCGAGCCCGATGCGGCGGACCGTCTCAAAGCTGACTGCTGCCTTCGCCATCGTTGGAATCCTATTCAATAAGCTGGCCAACAACCTTAACAGTCCCTACCGAATGGACTAGACTGGTTGCCATCCCGGAAGGCGGCTCATGCTTAGCAAAAGGCTTACCCTGGTCGTGCTGCTCCTCTCCAGTTTAGCTGCATATGGAAAGGATAAGAAGAAAGCCCCCCTGCCCGAAGACATCCTGAAGGCCCATACGGCGTGGGTGGTGGTTGACCCCACCGCCGGAGTCGACATAGATGACCCGAACGCCAACCGCATTGCCCGCGCCGATGTGGAGAAGGCGCTCGTCAAGTGGGGACGTCTGGAGCCCGTGACCAACGCTGAGATGGCTGACCTTATCATCACTGTGCGCAAGGGCCATAGCAAGATCGCAGATGGCACCCTCGGCGGAACCCAGGTTAACCGGCCGCCGCCCTTTATCGTTCAGTCGACGGACTCCAGCATCCACGCGGCAGGTGGCACCAGGGGCGGCGGTATGCCGGACAATCCCGTCGACGCGTCCACTTCCGGGGCGCCCGCAACCGACAGCGCATATCCCGGTAATCCTGGCCGGCCTTCGCCGCAGGCAGAAATTGGGGCGACCCAGGATATGTTTGTCGTCTATCGCAGCCGGGCAGCTAATGCGCTCAATGCACCGCCGGTCTGGCGTTACTCCGCAAAAGACGCTCTTCAATCTCCCAACGTTCCCGCGGTGGAGGAGTTTCGGGCGCTGATCGCACAATCCGAGAAACAATTGACGGGTAAGCCCTGACCAATTGACCCTGTCGACGCCTGTCCCGTTGGGGGAATCCAACGCGAAGCCTGGCAACAATCGAATCCCCGGCCCGTGCCGTTCATCTAACTCACCAACAAACAGGTAAAGCATTTGTTATGAGCACAGCTGCTACCCAGCCGGCGGCTCCGCCGCTCGACCCCGAACTGCCTGCGCCGCTTTCCATGGGTGACGTGCTCCGCATCCCCATGCTGCGCCGCCTGTGGTACGCGCAAATTATCTCTGTCTTCGGGGACTTCCTCGCGCTCTACGCCGTCATCGGCATTCTTACCTTTCGTTTGCACGCAACCGCGCAACAGATTACCGGCGTCCAGATTGCGTACATGCTGCCCATCGCGGTGCTCGGGATCCTCGCCGGGGTGTTTGTCGATCGTTGGCCGCTCAAACCGACCATGGTAAGCAGCGACTCCATCCGCGCAGGATTAGTCTTGCTGCTGCTTTTTGCCAGGCAACCCTGGCATTTTTACTTCGTTCTTGCCGCTATCAGCATTGTCTCCAGCTTTTTCTCGCCCGCGCAGGGAGTTGCGATTCGCTCCGCCGTCCCTTTACACGGCCTGCGTTCGGCTAACGCATTGATGCAGCAGGTGATGTTCGGCATGCGCATCATTGGGCCCGCCATCGCCTCGTTCCTGGTGGCCTCTTTCGGCCCGGTCAGCTGCTACGCTCTTGACTCCGCGAGCTTCGTCGGCTCCGCCCTGCTTATCACTTCTGTACCCTTCGTCAACTCAGGTCAGGGCGCATCCGGCCCAACGCCGGCCTCCCCATCCGCCTCGACCCTGAGCAAGATATGGCTCGATATGAAGCAAGGCATCGACTTCATCCTCCATCATGCCGCGCTGCTCTTCGTGATTCTGGCCATGGCCGCGGGCATGTTTGTTCTCGGGTGTTTCGGCCCGCTCATCGCTGTGTATGTGCGCGACTCGCTGCACGCTTCCACGCGCGCCTTTGGCATCGTCGCCGCCATGATCGGCCTGGGCATGTTGCTCGGTGTCAACGGCCTCAATACTTTTGGCAAGAGGCTTAGCAATACGCTGTTGGTCTACTGCGGTCTGTTCGGTATTGCTGTCGGCCTGGTCATGCTTACGCTGCTGCCACACATCTGGTCGACCATCCTCGGTAATCTCATCGTCGGCTTCTCGGTGGCCGGTATCGTGGTTCCTTCGCAAACCCTCTTCCAACAGGCCACGCCGCCTGAACTGATGGGTCGCGTCGGTTCGACCTTTATGTCGATCATCTTCACCGCCCAGATTTCCGGCCTGGTCCTCTCGGGCATCCTGACCCAGCACATCGGGGTCCGCGAGGTCTTCGGCCTTTGCGCCGGCATGCTCCTGCTACTCATGGCTGCAGGCAAACTCTGGATGGAGCCAAAGCCGGCCTCGTGACAAAGTTCCAGGTATCCCACTCAAGCCAAAGCAGGCTTGAACCATACCCACTCAACTTTTGCTTGTAGTCGTCCGGCTCAACTCACGACGCTGTGGGTGGCCCACGCACCTAAGTGTTGCGCGCGAGGATGCGCAACTTATTGCAAAGAGGGCACTGCCGGTTGTGTTGATAAAAACGATTCGCTGCCCGGTTGCGGGCGTGCAGGGCGTCTTGCCCCACTGCCGACGGCGTTTGATGCAGCACGATGCCGGCGACCTTAGCAGGAATGCGATGCAACAGCCATGTCTGGTGCGCCGCATCATATTCGCTTTGTAATTTCAGATGATCTTCACACACGACCATGCCAGCATAAGATGCTCTATTCCGGGTACTGAAGTCGCTAATTTGATTGATTGAGCAAAGTCCATTCAGATGAGGAGGTTGCCCGCTAGCCGCTGGGGGAAGAGAATAATGTTTACCGGCTCAAAACTTTTCGCATCGTAATGAGAGTCCCCCAGCGGGCCCAAATCAGGCTGCATCCAGGCGGTACGCGTGGCAAGCGAATCTCGCGACAATCTAAAGTATCCAGGCAACGCGCTTTTCACCGGAATCCTCATTGTCGCGGTGCTCTACTTCGCGCGTGAAGTGTTCGTACCCCTTGCGCTCGCTGCGCTCATCGCCTTTGTGCTCGCGCCCGCTGCGCAATGGCTGGAGCGCTCCGGCCTGAAACGGACGCCCGCCGCCCTGCTGGTCATTTTGCTTTCGTTAGCCGGAGTCGCTGTCCTCGGCTGGGTCCTGCTGGGACAGATTTATAGTCTTGCCGTCGAATTCCCGCAATACCGGCAAAATCTGGCCGACAAGATCGAATCGCTGCACCTGGATTCGGCCGGCAAGTTGAGCGGCACCGTCGAAATGCTCAACGGCCTGAACAAGCGAATCAAGGCCGGCAATTCGGAGACCCCGGTCGTCCCCATGCTGCGGCCCCGCGCCCTCTACGGCCGCTCGCACGCCAAGCCAGGCGCCGCGCCCAACCAAGCGGCAAACCCGGCGGCGGATCAGCCCAAGCAACCGGTTTCGGTGCGCATCGAGGCGCCCGAAGAATCGATGATCGAGCTGGCCAGCAGGACCATAACCCCGCTGCTCCATCCCCTCGCCACCACCTTCATCGTCGTGATTTTTCTGGTCTTCATGCTGGTCGGCAGGGAAGACATTCGTGACCGCGGACACAAACTGGCCGGCAGCGGGCGGATGCATGTCACCACCACTGCCATCCAGGATGCCACCCGCCGCGTAAGCCGCTACCTGCAAATGCAGCTCATCGTGAACTTGTCCTATGGCGCCATTGCCGGCGTGGCTCTTGGTTTCATCGGTGTCCCGCATCCTTTGTTATGGGCGGTTCTGACCTGCCTGCTGCGCTTCGTACCCTACGTCGGCATCATGATGGCGACCGCTGGCCCACTCTTGCTGGCAGG
This sequence comes from uncultured Acidobacteriaceae bacterium, assembly GCA_963834445.1. Taxonomy (GTDB): domain Bacteria; phylum Acidobacteriota; class Terriglobia; order Terriglobales; family Acidobacteriaceae; genus PALSA-350. The sequence goes on along the minus strand of CAWIBU010000003.1, from coordinate 220,215 downwards.
TGCGGTGTCGCCCCATTGGGGCGCGTTTATCTGGACGGTCATCACTTTTGGCACCCTGGAAATTGTGGCTGCCAACTTCGTTGAGCCCATGCTGTATGGAGCATCCACCGGCATCTCCGCCCTGGCGGTTCTGATCGCGGCCGTTTTCTGGACTTTTCTATGGGGTTTGCCCGGGCTGCTGCTTTCTACCCCATTGACCGTATGCCTGATCGTTATCGGGCGCCAGATCCCCCGCTTGCACTATCTCGAAGTCTTGTTTGGGGAGCGTACCGGGCTGCCTCCCTCGGAGCATTTCTACCAGCGCATGCTGGCTTCAAATGTCAAGGATGCGCGCGCGCTGATCGATGTGACCTTACAAACCAAACGGCGAGCAGAGGTCTACGACAGCGTCATCATTCCCGCCCTCGCCATGATTGGCGAAGCGACCCATTCCGAAGAGATGACTGCCGTGCGTGGCGAAGAAATTCTGCAAAGCACTGAGGAATTAGTCGAGGACCTGGCCATCGGCGAAGTGTCTGCCGCCTACGATCAGCCCAACTCGGGGAGAAATGTGTTGTGCATTCCCGCCAGAGATTTTGCCGATGAGATCGCCTGCCAGTTGGCCCAACAGGTACTTGCCGGCAGCGTGTCCACGCGCATCGTTCCCGCTGGCGCCTCCCTGGCCGATGTTCAGCGGCTCGCCGACACGCTGCGGCCCGATGTCATCTGCGTCGTCGGCATTCCTCCACGCGCCATACGCTATACCAAGGTGCGCTGCCACCAGGTACGGACGCGGTTTCCTGAAGGCATCGTCGTTGCCTGCATACTGGGCGAGCAAAAAGATCTATCTTCCTTGCGCAGCCGGATACCGGCCGAAGACGCGCAGCACGTCGTGACTTCGTTGCAATTGCTGCAGGACTACCTGACTTCGGTCTTGCATTCCGCGGTTTCGTCCCCGCCGATCGCCCAGGCAACCAGCGATGCCACTGAGACCACCAGGGAATTGAGCGAAGACGTTCTGGAAGTGCAGCAAATTGATCCATTCGACGGTCCAGCAGACGGGATGTTCGAACGTCTGGCCACCAACCTCGCGCGATCTTTCGATGCCCCCATCGCGCTCATCACTGCGGCTGAGGGGGAGGCACAATTCTGGGAGGCACAATGCGGCCTGCCGGAAGATTCCTTTGCCGGCGGCGGCTCGCCGCGAGACTGCACCATCTGCACCAAGCTCACCTCGTACCCCTCTGTCGCTGTGGTGGCCGACACGGCGGAAGACGAACAATTTGCCGACGATGCCTTCCTGAAAATTCATGGCATCCGCTTTTGCGCGGCGGCCCCCATCAAAGACCATAACGACACGGTGGTAGGATCCCTATGTGTCATGGACACCCGGCCCCGGCAAATTACCGATCAGCAGAAGCAAATGCTCAGTTCCCTTGCAGATGCAGTGATGACCGCAATCGAGATGAGCGAGCCCGCGGTTGTGGATGATAGTACGACGACACAAGACACTGTGAAAGCGACGATCTCAGCCGATTGAGATACGGTGGGGGATAACTGAAATCAGCTTACCGGATCAAAGCGTCAAACACGCCCGTCTCCACCGTGCTGCCATGCTTCATCTGGATAAAGATGCGATAGCGTCCCGTTGAAGGAAAGCCGTAAGGGAACTCGACTACCGGCGGCAGGTTACCTGCTTGCATGCCCCCCATCGCGCTTGTTTCCGCCATTTCTCCAGAGCTGCCATTCGCCAGCATCATGGCCTGCATCGCAGCCGAGCCCTCAGGATGGGTATGGGCGAATACCGTGCCATCGGTTTTGACGAAAGCCGCGTGGCCGGCCATGCCAAGATAAGGCCGCTCATCGGTGACCGGTTTGCCCGCAGCGTCGAGCAGGCGGAAGCGAAACGCATACGCCGTGTTGGCGGTCAACTCCTGCGGCCGATCCCAAACCATCGTGTATCCGTCAGGCAGCTGGTAACGATTGCCAAGTTCGCCCAGAGAAATGGCCGGAGGCGCGGCCGAAGCATCTTCCGCGGCCAGGGGAGCCGGGGGCAAGCCGGGAGGAATAACGAGGTCGGCGGATAGCGTTTCCGGGAACCCGTTGGCGTGCACAATGTCTGCGTAGAGCCGATAGCGGCCGGGAGGCATGGTCGGCAAGGTCATGCGCAAATCACCCGCAGACACCAGCGCCGGATGCAGGTGGAAAACTGCATCCATGCCCGGCTGGCGAATCGCGTAGAGATGCATCAGGTGGCCATGATCGGGCAGCAGATCGTTATTGGAGCGCGCGCGAAAGGTATGCCTCGCGTCGGTGTCGTGGCGTCCGATTGCCAGGTCAAGCGTGTTGCCGGTAATCATCGGGCTCATCGCGAGCGGATGATAAATGTCTGCCGCGTAGTCAATCGCTTCGGCGTTCCACCATTTGTATCCACCGTAAACCAGCAGGCTTGTGATCGCCAGGGTGATGGCGCCAGAGATAATGGCCCGCCGGTGTTGCCTTTCCCCGGTCGCCATCCCTGGCTTGAGGCGCGACTGACCGACTGCGGCGGCCACGATGCCCACAATCCCGATCACCAGCAGCACGCCCAGCAACGCGAGTGCGATTCCCAACCCGCGCTCCATCGGAAGAATGGAAAGTGGCATCGCAGGGACAGGAACGCTGGCGCTGGCCTTGCCCGCAGGCCCATCCACATCGAAGTGCACCTGCCACGAGCCTGAGGCCATGAGCCAAAGCGAGCCGGTGAAGAATGCTGGGTCCGCCGTCGAAGCCTTCATGGCGTCAGAAGTGGGCGGATGCCTGGCGGCCTCACCTGTGAGCGGCGTCGGCGTGATGCGTAGGGAACGGAAGGGCACGCCGGAACTACGCACTTCAATCGTGGCCACGCCCGGAATCACGTTTGGCGTGCGAATGGTAACGAAGAGCTTGTAAGGCCCGGCGTTCACCTGCTCGAAAACATCCTTGCTGCCGATATGCGCATCGGCAGAGAAAGTAACCAACAACGGAGCAAGACAAGCAAACAGACAAAGCCAACGCCTCATCGCTGCACACCACGCATCCACCGGCCGAACTTGAGACCCATCCAGGTGGAGAGGGTCGCATAGGCGGCCGCGCTCAACAGGCCTGTGTAAAGCGCCGCGCCATGGTCGGGATAGAACCACTGCCGCATGCGGTCAAACCCCGTCGGCCGGGAATTGTAATCGAAATAAATCGTGCCAAAAAAACGGTTCTTGCTGGCATCCGACAGCAGAAAGTTGGCAAAAGGCCACTCGACGGCCGTGAGCACCGCGATAAATAGGACGCCGGAGACGAGCGCGATCTGCCACGGCTTCCAGCTTTTCAAGCGATGCCAGATCAGATCAAGCGCCAGCGCGGGCACCAGGATCAGCACGGGAAACTTTGCCGGAATAAGGTGGGTCACCGGGTTGTAGACCGGCCCCAGCTTCGGCTGAGCAGGGAACAGGGGGAAAATGAGGATCTCGCCAATCACGAAGACGGTATACACAGCAGCCGTCGAGGTCGCTGCCCAGCGTGCCCGCGAAGCCTGGGACAGAAAGGCGAAGAAGAAGGGCAGCGCAATCCCCATGGCGATGTAAGCCGCGGCCTGATGCAGCTTCACGTCCCAGGTGTATTCCTGGATAAAGAACATCTGGCCGATGATGGCGAGACCGCCCACGTAGAGAAACAGCAGTTGCAGGCGCTTGAACAGAACCGTGTCACCCTGGGCGGCGCGGTTCATGGCGGCCAGGATAAGAAACATCACACCGGTCGAAATACCGCGCAGGCCGAGGATGAGCAAGGCGTGGGGTGGGCTGACAATCTTGACGTCGAGCCCGTACGCGTTATGCCACCAGTTATCGAAAGGCGCTGAAGTCAGCATGGCGATGCCTCCCCAGCCTGCGAGGAAGATGCCCAGCGGAGCGCGCAGCCCGAGAATGCTTACCGAGGGGGGCGCGTGCTCATCCTGTATAAACGTGCACTGTACGATCAGCCACGCACAGATAATGGCTGCGATCACGCCACACACCTGGATGGCCATGTGCGCCGGCGTCCAGAACGTATCCCGGCCGATCGACCGGTGCCAGGAAACATCCCACGCGCCCCCAATCGAGGACGAGGTGATGGCCACTACGCCGGTCCAGATATACCAAGGAACCCTGGGGCCGGGCGCCGTCAAAACCGCCGGATAGGTGGCAACAGTGGACATGCTCTCTCCATGGAAGCGCTTCTAGTGTAGTGCGTCGATAACAACGTCCTCTATGCTTTCAAGCCTCAGTCCCGCTGGGACGACTGAAAATAGCCCAGGACGCCAGTCCTGGGTTAACTATAGCTAACTCAACAGTCCCGACAGGGACGGCTGAACACCGCAGCTCAGCAGTTCAGCCGTCCCTGACGGGACTAGGTCTCCGGGCTCCGGTTAACCCAGGACTGACGTCCTGGGCTACTTTCAGTCCGTCGCTGCGGGACTCTGCGGCTCGCTCAAGCCTCGTTGGAGAAACGATCTATGCGCGACGCACTTCACCCGTGATGTACGACGCCCTCGCTTTGACACCGCGCTCCCTTGTTGGTAGGGTTCCCCTCGTGAAGGTCCTTTCTTTTGTGACGTACGTCTGCCTCGGTTTTGCCGCCTCAGGACTGCCCGCTGCCCAGTCTCAGGCCAACGCCCAGGCCCCCGCGGAGTGGCCAACCGGCAGTTTCGACCAACAGCGCGACGGGTGGCAGCGCAACGAAACCACGCTCACCGTCGATAACGTGAAAAACCTCCGCCTGCTCTGGAAGCTCAAAACCGACAACAAAACCATGGGCATGCAATCCTTTCGCGAGCCGCTTATCGTTGCCGGCATACCCACAGCGGCGGGTGCGAAAACCCTCGCCATCTTGGCTGGCAGCGACAACGATGCCTATGCCGTCGACGTCGCCACCGGAACCCTGGTGTGGCACAAGCACTTGCCCTGGTCCTCCTCCAAACCCCAGGAGGCGGGGCAAGGCCAGGGCTTCATTTGCACCAATGCACTCACCGCAACCCCGGTGGTCACCCCGGCCGGTGCGGCGGAGCGCTTCGTCTATGTGCTCACCAACGACGGCTATCTGCATACCCTGGCTGTGGCGACCGGCGAAGAAAAAGATCCGCCCATCCAGATGCTGCCCTCCGTCTACGGAAAAGCTTACGGCTTGAACCTGGTGAACAACGTGGTGTACACCGTGACCGGACAAAGTTGCCACGGCGTACCCAATGAGTTGTATGCCGTAGATCTGGCCAGCAAAAAGGCGTTTTCATCAACGCCTCCGCAGGGGGGCATCTTCGGAACCGCCGGTCCCGCTGTCGGCGATGACGGGACCATCTATTTCGAAACCGGTGATGGCGCCTACAATGTCGCTGCGGGAAAATTATCGACCACCGTCGAGGCCTATACCTCGGCCAACGACAACTTGACGCTCAAAGACTATTACACTCCCAGCAACCACGAGTGGCTGACCAAACGCGACCTGGATATGAACACCACGCCCGTGGTCTTTCCTTATAAAGGTCGCGATCTGCTGGTGGGCTCGGGCAAAGAGGGCCGCTACTTCCTGATGGACAGCAAATCCCTGGGAGGGGCGAACCACGAAACCCCGTTGTATCGCAGTGAGCTGGTTTCGAATACCAATGTCAATTTCCAGACAGAAGGCACGTGGGGAAGTTTCGCCAGTTGGCAAAGCCATGACGGTACCCGCTGGGTGCTGGCGCCCATCGGCGGACCAGCGGCAATCAAGTTTCCTGTCACCTATGGCGCAACCCCCAATGGCGGCGTGATTGCTTTCAAGTTAACGGACGCGGGTGGCAAGATGGAGTTGACGCCCGCGTGGCTTTCGCGTGACATGATGACCGCAGAGCCGCCCGTGGTTGCGAATGGCGTGGTCTACGTGCTGGCCGCGGGGGAATTCACGCTGCAGGCCAACGATGTCGAGGGAGGCCTGTACAGTGCGGAGGACAGAATCAAGCGTTCCATTCCCGCGAAACTGTATGCGCTCGATGCCGCCACGGGTAAGGAACTGTACTCGAGCGGCGATCAGGTCACCTCGTGGCTGCACCAAGCCGGCATTGCCGTCGCCGGTGGCCGCGTAATCTTTGGCACCTTCGACGGAACCATCTACTGCTTCGGTCTGGAATAAAACTCCATGAGAATTCGGACGCCTGCCCTGGAGAAACAATTGATAGCAAAATTTCCCGCTCTTTTTTGCGCATGCGCTTTGCTGGCGCCGCCCGTCATGAGAGCGCAAGGTACGCCTCGTGGGTTCTGGCCGGTCGCTGCCGGAAGCGCCGCCCACGACAACTGGCAAAAAGCTGAGACGCAGATCAGCACCGAGACCGTGGGCAACGGCTTCCAGTTCTTGTGGAAACTCAAGCTGGGCAATGAGCACGCAAACTCCTTCAGCGAACCCCTGCTGGTGCCCGGTATGATCACCGGCCGCGGCTTCAAAGACTTTCTCTTCATCGGCGACGCCGGCACCTTGTATGCCGTCGATTCGGAACTGGGCTCGCTGGTTTGGCAACACGACCTTTCGTTGCAGGCTGGTACATATCCGGCTTGCGCGGGAGTGAGCATGCAGATTGCGACCGAGGCGCCCCAGGTCATTCGTTTCGGTGCTCGCCGGCCGGCCGGGTCGCGGCCTCCGCCACCGCCTCCGCCCAAAGACCCTCTACCGCCCGCGTCGCGCCGCGTGGGGGCAGCTGCGGGTGGCGGCTACTTCGGGTTGAAGGGCGTTTATGTTCTGACCAGTGACGGTTACCTTCACGAACAGATCATGGCCACCGGCCTTGACTACGCTTCGCCGGTAAAGTTTCTGCCTGCGCCCGGCGGCAACTCGTTCGGATTGAACATGAATGACAAGATCGTTTACGCAGCCCAGGGAACCGGCTGCGGCGGTGCCCCCAACACCCTCTGGGCGATCGATCTCAATACGCCCGCCTACTCCATCGACAGCTATCAGGCGCACAAACTCACGCTCGCCGGCTTAACTGGCCCAGCGATCGGGGCAGACGGCACGGCGTATGTGTTTACCGGCAGCGGGCCGGCCGACCCCGCCGCCGGTCTTTATCCCAACAGCGTCGTTGCCCTCGGCGCCAATGATTTCAAGGCGAAAGACTGGTACACCCCGTCCGCCGCCGGCAAAGCACTGCATGCCAGCCCGGTGGTCTTTACCTATAAGGAAAAAGAACTGGTCGCCGCCCCGGGCCCGGACGGTACCCTCGTGCTGTTGGCGAGCGAATCGCTCGGCGGACCCGATCACCATACCCCTCTGGCGCAGACGGGAAAAATCTTCAAAATTGGCAAGCGCGAAGCCTGGGAAAGCCTGGCCAGTTGGCAGGATAAGTCCGGCGCCGTCTGGGTGCTGGCTTCCGTGGCTGGTCCGCTACGCCCGGACGCGAAGTTCGCCAACACCAACGGCCCTGCGCCGCATGGCAGCATCGTCGCCTTCAAGGTCGAAGAGAAAGATGGGCAGATGCTGCTGACACCCGCCTGGGTCTCGCGTGACCTCGCCAGCCCCGCGCCCCCCGTCGCCGCCAACGGTGTCATCTTTGCGCTCGATGAAGGCAAGACTTCCACCCATGCCACTCTCTATGCCCTCGACGCCGCCACCGGCAAGCAGCTCTTTACCAGTGGCGATACCGTACCCACTTACGCGGACCTGGCCGGTATGTCTGTCGGCGATGGCCACGTGTTCTTTACCACGCACGACAACACACTCTACTCCTTCGGCATTCCGCTGGAGCACTAACGAAGACAAGGGCGAGCCATGCTGAGCAGATCCCAGGTAAAAGAAGTAGTTGACGCAGGCGGCGGCATTCTAAGGTTGGAACCGTGCTGGGTTCCACGATCGTTCATGATCCCTGGACGCCGGCTAAAGCTCCATCCCGACGATCTCTACGCCTTCGGCGGACATCGCGGCGGCATCAACGAGCGCTGGTTTTCTTCCACCACCCACGCTTCGAACGGACCAGACGCCGGGGTCGATGAGGGGCTCAGCTACGTCCGTCCTAAAAGCGGCGGCAAGTTCCTCTTGAAGGATGCGGTCGAGGCCGCTGGCGATCTGTTGTTAGGCGCCGACGTCATGCAGCGCGAAGGCGGATGGAATCTGCTCTGCAAATTTTTCGACAACATGGGCCCCATCCCCCACCACCTGCACCAGAGCGATGCCTTTGCCAAACTGGTCGGGCAAAAAGGAAAACCGGAAGCCTACTATTTTCCGCCGCAATATAACCAGATCCAGAACAACTTCCCCCACACCTACATGGGCCTGGAGCCGGGTACGACCAAAGAAGAAATCCGTCGCTGCCTGGAGAAATGGAACCAGGGTGACAACGGCATTCTGTTTCACGCCCGCGCCTATCGCCTCGAGCCAGGCGCCGGCTGGCAGATCAACCCTGGCATTCTGCACGCACCCGGGTCGCTCGTCACCTACGAGCCGCAAGTGAATAGTGATGTGTTCGCCATGTTCCAATCCGAAGTAGAAGGGCGCATCGTCGGTTGGGACCTGCTGACCAAGGATGTGCCGGAAGCACACAAGAAGGATCTCGACTTCCTCATCAGCATGCTCGACTGGGATGCCAACGTGAATCCCGAGTTTGCCGCCACCAACAAAACCTTCCCCCGGCCCGTGAACCCGGTCGAAGAAATGTCGGCCGACGGCTACGTCGAGAAGTGGATTACCTATGGCTCGCCTTATTATTCAGCAAAAGAATTAACGATACTGCCCAAACGCGCCGTGACCATCAGAGACAGCGCGGCTTACGGCGTGATTGTGACCCAGGGCTACGGCACGGTTGCGCAGCAGGCTGTTTCGACTCCGTCCATGATCCGCTTTGGGGCAATGACAGAAGATGAAATATTCGTCACTGCAGACGTGGCGAAAGAAGGCGTGCGCATTGAGAACCCAAGCGCCTCGGACCCGCTCGTTCTGCTCAAGCACTTCGGGCCCGGCAACCCGGATGCACAGGCACTGATCAAAAAGTAAGGATTCAAAAAGTAGGAATCATGGACGCACTGCACAAACACCCGGCGGTCCATAACGCGATGTGGCCAGGCCTGGTCGGCAAGGGACCAGACTCGGAACCACCCATTGACCTTGAAACCATGCTTGACCTCACGGCACAAGCCGAAGTGGGCGGCATCCGTTTCGACGGCGTGGATTTGTTCTTGTCCGTGCCCCACACCAGCATCGACTCGACTGATGACGAACTCAAGCGTCTGGCCGAGAGTGCGGCCAGCAGAAGCCTCGTCATTGGTTCACTGGTGGCGCCGGTGTGGGCCCCCACAGGCGGCGGGTCGGCCATGGGCTCAGAGCAGGAGCGTAAAAGCTTCGTAACCCAGGTCGCCAAGGCCTGCGTCATCGGCAAGAAGTTGCGCGATCTCGGCATTCGCCCCTACGGGGTTGTTCGCATTGATTCGGCCGCCTCTCCAGCGGAGTGGGCCAAAGATCCGGCGGGCAATACCCGGCTGATCGCGCAAACCTTTCGCGACGCCTGCAACATCGCCGAAGACCAGGGAGAACGCCTCGCCGCCGAAGGCGAGATTTGTTGGGGCGGTATGCACAGCCTGCAGCGTATGGTCGAGTTGTTGGAGAAAGTAAACCGGCCGAAGACGCTTGGCTTCCAGGCCGACATGGCGCACTCACTTCTGTACACGCTCGGCTATAACGCAGCAGAAGATCGTTTGCTGCCCGACAATTTTGATTGGTCTCAACAAGAGGTGTTGATGGACGCGTTGCGCAAAGTGACCGACGCCTTGCGCCCCTGGACCATCGACTTTCATGTAGCCCAGAACGACGGCACGGTCAGTGGCTCAGGATCACATGACAAGACCGGACGCCACTGCGTCGCCAGCGACCCGGCCGGCAAGATGGATATCGTCGCCGTGGCCGGCCTGTGGATGCGCGACCAGGAGGGCACGCCGACCCGGGCTTACGAGCATATCTGCTGGGATGGCTGCATGTTTCCCAATGCAACCATGATGGCTGCTAAAACCTGGAACGATGTGCTGGCGACCTTGATAGCCGTACGCAACGCCCACGGTTGGGACTAAAGTTTATGGCGCGCAAGAATCTCAATATCGGCCTGGTTGGATACGGCTTCATGGGCCGCACCCACTCCAACGCGTTCCTGCAGGCGCCGCGGTTTTTCGATGTTCCTTACCAGCCAGTCCTGAAAGCCGTGTGTGCGCGCAGCGCCGAGCGCGTCAAAGGTTTTGCTGAAAACTGGGGCTACCAATCCGTGGAAACCGATTGGCGTGCCCTGGTCCAGCGCAGCGATATCGATCTGATCGATATTGCCAGCCCCAACGATACCCATGCGGAGATCGCTATTGCCGCCGCCAAAGCCGGCAAAATGGTGCTCTGCGAGAAGCCGCTGGGCCGCACCGCAGCGGAAGCGAAGGCGATGACGGCGGCAGTCGAGGCCGCTAACGTGCCCAATATGGTTTGGTATAACTATCGCCGTGTGCCGGCGGTCGTGCTGCTCAAGCAGTTACTGGACGAAGGCCGTTTCGGCCGCATCTTCCACTACCGTTCCAATTTTCTGCAGGACTGGACCATCTCCCGCGACCTTCCGCAGGGCGGTGAAGGCTTATGGCGCCTGGACGTTTCCGTGGCCGGCAGTGGCGTCACCGGCGATCTGCTCGCCCACAACATCGACATGGCGCTGTGGCTGAACGGCCCCATCGTCGAAGTGAGCGCCATGACGGAAACATTCGTCAAAGAGCGCAAGCACAGCCTTACCGGCAACGTGGAGCCGGTTGGCATTGATGACGCCTGTGCCTTCCTCTGCCGTTTTGCCAACGGATCCATGGCAACCTTCGAGGCCACGCGCTATGCCCGCGGCCACAAGGCGTTATTCACGCTTGAGGTGAACGGCGAGCAGGCGTCTGCCGGTTGGGATCTACATGACCTGCACCGCCTGGAGTATTTCGATCATCGCGATGAGGCACGGCTGCGCGGCTGGAAGAGTATCCACATCACCGACGGCGACCACCCGTACATGAAGAACTGGTGGGTGCCTGGTCTGCAGATTGGCTATGAGCATACCTTCATTCACCAGGTAGCTGATTTTCTGCAGGCAGTCGGCAAGGGTGAATCCGTGTCACCGACATTCGCGGATGGTATGGCCACCGATTACGTCACTGACGCGGTACTAAAATCCGCTCGGACCAGGCAGTGGGAGAAGGTATGAATTCAGCAGTGATCGCGCTCATTTCTTTATTGTTGTTCCAGCACGTTGGCGGGGGTTTTACCCAGCCCGACCCTATTGACTTCAACGATCACGCCGGTTGGACGCAGATTTTCGATGGCAAGACGCTGAAGGGGTGGGACGGCCCGCCGGATGTGTGGCACGTAGAAGACGGCAATCTGGTTGGCGAATCGAGCCCTGAGCATCCCTCGGGCACGACCAACATCATTTGGCGCGGCGGCCAGCCGGCCAACTTTGCCTTGAAGGTAGAGATGAAGCTGGAAGGGGCGGGCGCGAACGGCGGCATTCAATATCGCAGCCAGATGTTGCCGTTGACGAAGAAATATGGGCAGTGGAACATGCGCGGCTACCAGGCCGATTTCGATTATTCCAATAAGTACACCGGCCAGTTGTACGAGCAAAGCAGCCCGCGTGGAATTGTCGCCTGGCGGGGCCAGATGGTCGAAACCGATACGGGCAAGCCGCATCGCCTGCTGGCCACCTTAGGAAGCTCTGATGAGCTTAAGTCCTACATCAAGATAGGCGACTGGAATCAGTATGAAGTGATCGCGGACGGCAACACGTTGATTCACATCATCAACGGTCACGTAATGGCTGTCCTGGTTGATAACGATCCAGCGTTCAGTCAATCCAAGGGCCTGATCGCGTTCGAAATCGAAGGCGGAGGCGTCCTGAAGATCTCCCACCGAAACGTCTGGCTAAAACAATTGCCGTAGGCTACTGCCACGTGCACAGTCCCAACCCGCAACAAATGCTAAAAAGCGATACGAGCTTTCTTCGCATCCAGCTGTTTCGCGTCCAGCTCCGGCACCTTCTTCAAATCGTCGATGTTTTTGAAGTCCCCATTTTCCTTGCGGTACGCCTCGATCGCGGCTGCCTGAGCAGCGGTAATGCCTAACCCGGTCTGCAATTGCGCCGCCGTCGCCTTATTCACATTGACGGTAGCGGGGAAGTTCTTCGCCAGGTAGTCAAGAATTGCGGTAAAGTCTTCATCCGTGCCCTGGGCGCCGAACCCCGCCATCTTTGTGATCTCGTTCTCCCAGCCGGTGCGGTCCTGTCCATTTGCGATGACGTTGTCGGGCGAATGGCAATCGCCGCACACGCGAATCAGCGTGTCCTTGCCCGGGCCATCTGGCAATTCGGGATATGGGTGCGCTTGTTGCCCATAAGACACCATGCATACTCCGCAGAACGCTAATCCCAAAAACCCAATCCTGATGAATGGCAACCTCACGCAAATTCCTCCGCAATTGCTTAGTATATTCTGCCCGTCCCACTCGCTGAGCCGAGTTCGTTGCGGCCGTGATGTTTGACCGGCAATCCTTCGTGCGTCGCCGCACAATTGTCTTGACATAGACGGGACCACCCAGTTTATTGGTGCAATATCCTCTGACCTACGCGTTGGTTGCTAAAGGAACCTTTGATCGCTCGCTGGAAACATTTTCTTGTTTTATCCCTCATTTGACAGCGTCCGGTAACGAGTAGAATCGGAAAGCCCACGCCGGGCATCTTACCCAGCATGAAGCGCACGCCCAAGCCAGTGATCTTGTCGGACGAGCAATTTCACGCGATCGCCCGCGCGCTTGCTGACCCGCGCCGCTTCGCCATTTTGCAGCAGGTGGCGGCAGCAGATGGTATGGCCTGCAGCGCGCTGCGCGAGCATGAGGTGATCAGTCCGGCGACCATATCCCATCACATGAAAGAGCTTAACGAAGCCGGCCTCATTGAAATCGAGCGCGAGGGAAGGGGCTCTAACCTGTTTCTTTGCCGCGCTGTCTTCAACGCTTACCTGCAACGTCTGCGAATGCTTTAAGAAAACCTCTGAATCCATCTCCGCCTACTCACATCTATTCGATACATGTCGAACTATTCGACAGTCATCATGGCGAGGTGGAGAGATGGGAAAGCTGACAGGTAAGGTAGCGGTGGTGACCGGCGCGTCCAAGGGCATTGGAGCCGGCATTGCCAAAGAGCTTGCGGCACAGGGCGCATCCGTGGTCGTAAATTACGCTTCCAGCAAAGAGGGAGCGGAGAAGGTAGTGGCCGAGATAGTCGCGGCCGGCGGTAAGGCGAGCGCCGTGGGCGGCAGCGTGGCCAAGGCTGCAGAGATCGAAATGCTGTTTGCCGAAACCAGGAGAGCATTCGGTAAAGTCGACATCCTGGTGAACAACGCCGGCGTGTATGGATTTAAGCCGCTGGAGCAAATCACACAAGAAGACATTACCTGGATGTACAACACCAACGTTGCGGGGTTGTTATTAACCACGCAGGCTGCGGTTGCGCTGTTCCCGAAGGAGGGCGGCAGCGTCATCAACATCGGCTCAGTCGCCAGTGATCAGACGCCTCCGATGTCGGTGGTCTACAGCGGCACCAAGGGTGCAGTCGACGCGATTACGCGTGTGCTGGCGAAGGAGTTGGGGCCGAAGAACATCCGTGTGAACGCGGTGAACCCTGGGCCCGTCGCGACCGAGGGCTTTAAATCCGCGGGCGTTGCGGGCAGCGATTTCGAAAAGCAGATGGTGCAGAGCACGCCTCTGGGCCGCGTCGGCCAACCGCAAGATATTGCAACCGTCGTTGCCTTTCTTGCATCGGATGATGCGCGTTGGGTGACCGGATCGTTGCTGCAAGTCGCGGGAGGCATGCGGTAAGGCGGGATCAGTTGCTGTTGCTGTAATTCCGGCCGGGTGGCCGGGAGAGCATCAGGCGCGCGCGGAGGCGGCTTTCCTGGCGATCAGGCCGAAGCCTTTTTCGCGCGCCGTACGTTCGAGCGCAAGCAACTGTGCCTCGGCCGTAGCCGCGTGGCCAGCACGCTTCTCCATGCTCGCCGCCGCCAGCGCCGCGTCCAGTTCGATACCAACCAACCCGCGCGCCCGGGCATCTCTGATCACTTGTTCCAGGGGCCCCCTGGCGGCCTCGGGATGATCGGAATTCAGAAGCACGCGCGCCGCCACGATCTGGTACTGCAAACGGGTTGCGAGGTTCTGGCTCCTGGCCGCCAGAGCTCTGGATTGCTCGATTTCGTTGGCGGCGTCTTTCAGCTTGCGTTGTGCCAACAACGCCTCCGCCAGCGCAACGCCGGCGTTCAGTTCATCGTCCGCCTGTTGCTCCTGATGGAACTGCGCCTGGCAGCGGCGTATCTCGGCCTCAATATCAGCCGCGCGCCCATTCTCAACGGCCACGCGCGCCAGGGCAACACGGGTTTCCGCCTCATTCTGCTTTTCGCCAATGCTACTTCGCAGTGCTAACGACTTTTCGTACGATTGGCGGGCGGCTGCGAGATCTCCTCGGTCCAGCAGCACATCGCCCTGACCGTACAACACATAAGCCAGCGCGCTCTTCGATGCAATCTCTTCCGCAGCGGCTTTCGCCCGCCGGTATTGATTGTCTGCTTCCTGCAGATCGCCGCGCTCGCGCGACAAATCCCCGAGATTATTGAGCGAGAGCGCAACGCCCTCCTGATCTTCAATCGCCCGGTAACTCGGGATGGAGGCCTGGATCAACTTCCTGGCCTGACTCAGATCTCCCTGCGTCAGAAGAGCCGTGCCCAGGTTGCTCGAGGCCGTCGCAACCCCTTCTGAGTTGCCAACCTCCCGGAATTCCTTAATCGCGGTTGCGAACATTGCTTCTGACCGAACCACGTCGCCTCGCTGGTAATAAAGTGACGCGAGGTCCGTCACCATCATTGCCTCACCATTGCGGTTTCCCGTGTCGGCTGCACTCTTGAGAGCACTCTGGCAGTCGCTGATCGCCTCGTTCATGGAAGTGCCGATGCCGGCACTCTGTTGGCACAAAAAGCCGTATGTGCGAGAAACCAGAACAGGCCGATCCTGCGTGCGGCCCTTTTCAATCGCCGCCTTCGCCGCTGCGCGCGCCTTCGCCAGATCCAATCCAATCCAGGCAGACGCTTCGGTCATGTCGATGCGCGCATCATCCCCCAGGGGAGCTGGCAAACGGCGCAGCACAGCCAGGGTTTCGAGCGCTGCCGATCGCTGCGCGGGAATCTGCGCCGTCGCTAATAAAAGGCCATAGTCCAAGCTGTCGGGGTACAAATGGAACAGGGTGCGATACGCCTCCACCATTCGCTGTGAGTTGTTCATCGCGCGCCAATACTGGCCTTCCAATAGCAGCCGCTCTTCCTGCGGTAAGTCCTGAGAAAGGTTGCGCGCCAGTTGGGCTTCGGCACGTGCTTTCGCCTCATACCCCAAATGCCACCAGGCCTCGGACAAAGCCGAATGCGCCAGGGGAT
Source organism: uncultured Acidobacteriaceae bacterium (assembly GCA_963834445.1). Lineage (GTDB taxonomy): Bacteria > Acidobacteriota > Terriglobia > Terriglobales > Acidobacteriaceae > PALSA-350. The sequence goes on along the minus strand of CAWIBU010000003.1, from coordinate 204,766 downwards.
ACTTCGGATCAACGGCCACAGCCTGGATCAACAGATCGCGTGCGCCCAGAAAGTCGAAGGCCCACAGTTTGGCGCGGCCATCCACGTATAGTCGCGCGCCCCGTTCATTGGAGGGCAGGGCCACCCGCGCTGCCATCGCCTCACCGGTGGAATTTGGGCTGAGGCCGAGCCGTTCCCGCAGCCGGGCACCCGCGCGCGCTGCAAGATCGAATAAGTTATCCCGGTCGCCGGTAATGGCCTCTTCGGCGATAGTCTCGCCATCGCCTGTGTCTTGTACGCGCAGGTCGAGCCTGATGCGTTTCTCGTCCTTGCCCGGCATGGGAGTGTAGGAGCCAAGCACCACGACATCAGCTCCGGGGTTCTTGCGCAGGCGATCGAGGGTCGCCCTGGCCAGGGTGTTTCCCTGGTTGTGGGGCAGCTCGCTCTGGATCCTGGCAACATCCTCGCCGGAAACCATGCGCAGATCGCCTCGGGTACCGAGCTCAGTGTCCAGCATCTCTGAGAACACTGGCGAGAGCCAGTCATCCTCGGGGCGTCCGGGCAAATTGCGGAAGCCGAGCACTGCGACGGAACGGCGCAGCCGCACGTCCGCTGCCACGCTCGCGTCTGGGCTGGTGGAGACGTAGGGCGGTTTGAAGTGGAAGCGGAAGGATACGGCTGCCACGCCGAGCAGCAGCACCACGCCGGCGGCCACCCAATATCCCCAGTGCCGTTGAAGTGTAGGTCGCAGATGGGTGGGCAGGGTCGCTGGCGCAAGCTCTGACGGCGGCTGGGATACTGCGACCTCCGTCGTGTTTTCCGGCCGCTCCACCAGGACCGGAGCGACAAAGCGATAGCCGCGACGGGGAATGGTCGCGACGTAGACGGGTGCTTCCGCGTTATCGTTGAGCGACTCCCGGACCTTCCGGATGGCCACGCCGAGGCTGTTGTCGAACTCAACAAAAGTGTTTTCGGGCCATAGGCGCAGCCGTACTTCTTCGCGGGTGATGACTTCGCCGGGGCGCTCGACGAGCATCAGCAGGAGCCGGTAGGGAAGATCCTGCAGGCGGACCCGAATGCCGTTGCGCGAAAGGGTCTGTTCGCCGGGGTCCAGTTCGAAGGGGCCGAAGCGATAGCGGCTGACTTTTGACGATGTCCCGTTCATATTCCCTCAAAGCCGCAAAGCCCTTAGCACGGTCGACGTCCTCATTGTAGTCAGTTAATGAGAGCTTGCAAGTGACTCCAGGATAATGAGTTTCCCGTTAATGGAGACTTAAGCGCGAGTTCTGTTGACGATGCCGTTCGAATCCCTCAAAGTCGCGGAGAAATAAAGACAGCGGACATACCGGGGACGAAGAATCATGTTTTGCACCAAATGTGGCCAGAAAATCGAACCGGGCCTTCTGTTCTGCACCAACTGCGGCGCCCCCGTTCTGCAGGCGAACCGGCCGGTAGCGCCACCGCCTCCGCCCCCTGGGGTGACTCCCTGGCCAGCCTCGGCTGCTCCACCCGCCCCAGCGTATGCGCCGGTTCAAAAGCGCAGCGGCCTACCTCTGCTGCTCATCTTTTTGGGGGTTCTCGGCCTGATCGCCGTGGTCTGCATCGGAGGCATCGTCTACGTCGGCTACCGGGTTAAGCAAAAGGTGACGAGCGTCGCCCAGGAAGTGAAACATGCCCTTCCCAGCCCCGCGCCGGGGGGGGCTGGGGATAAGAAGGGCTCTCCGCCCGCGGGCGATGACGGGAACCTGGGTGGATTATTAGGCAGCCTCGGCAACATGCTGGGCGGCGGTGGAGAGGATAATGGCGACCCGGTCGAGAGCATCTCGGATAGGGATCCGGTGACGCCTTGTTCCGGCGCACCTTATCCCGCGCAGGCCGCGGCAAAAATCCCCTTGCAGGGGGGAACCGTTGTCACGACTGCCTGGGGGCTCCTCAAAGGCGACGTAGAGTCCGTCGAAACCGTGGAGGCTGCGGGCCCCGTTTCGCTAATCACTTCGAATGACGGTATCAAGTGGACCGATGACCAGGGTCAGAGCAGGCACTCTGAAAGCGCCAAGCAATATACCTGCAACGAAGACCTGCAGGCGGCCGACACCTATGTCACAGTGGGGGGATCCGGGATCCCCACTATCTTTCATGGCGCGACCCGGCTGCGGCTGTCGAGCAAGAGCTTCTCAGAGATCAAGTCCCAGGGCAAAACCTCGTTTCGTTATCTGTACACGAGAGACGGCCACGAATCATCCCAGCCCGCCTATGTCGCCGGCTTACTCACCCGCGTCGAACCGCAGGATGTGCCGTACCCCCTGATCGTGAATGACCAGCGTGTCGAACTGCCAACCATTCATCTCACCGGGATCATGGAGGTTTCCGGGAAAAATCCTTTCCCGAAGAACGACCGCCCAGCGCACAGCGAAGCCGATATTTACCTGATTGATGACCCTCTGGACCCGCTGGTTCTGATGTTCAGAATCAAAGACCAAAAGTGGTCCCAGGGTAAATTCAAGATCGAAGTCATCCGCCTTAATTATCCGGTTCCCCATCCGGTCAATCTGGTCGAGAAGCAACTGACCGAACAGAAGCGGGCCATTACCTGGGGCATCTATTTTGATTTCAATAAAGACACCATCAAGCCGGAATCTGCGCCGGTATTGAAGCAGATCGTGCAGGCGATGACCGATAACCCCGACTGGAAGCTTACGGTCGAAGGCAACACCGACAACATAGGCGGAGACACCTATAACCTCGATCTCTCCAAGCGCCGTGCCGCCGCGGTGAAAGAGGCACTCGTCACGCAATACCACATCTCACCAGATCGCCTGGCAACCAACGGATTTGGCGCCTCACACCCCATCGATACCAATGAGACACTCGAAGGCCGTGCGCGTAATCGGCGAGTGGAACTCAGTCGTGAGTAACGCGTTTGGCGCTGGAATCACTAAACCTGGAAGGCGGCTGAGGAGAGGTCCAGGATAGCTGCCGATTGCCCTTCTGTTCAGTCGCTGCGTGGTATGCAATCGGAGATCGAGATAACTGGGAGGAATAGGAAATGGCCAAATTTTGCGGTAAATGTGGGTCCCCCTTGAATGCGACGGCAGTTTTTTGTGGCGGATGTGGAACGAGAGTTCCTGCGGGGCCGCCGGCGCCTCCCGCACCGGCAATGGCTACACCGCCCGCAGCGTCTTATGCACCAATCATAGCCAGCGCTCCGCCGGCACCCTCAGCGCCTGCGCCGGAACAAGCGGGTTTCGCTCCCGTCACTCCGGCTTTTGTCATCGCGGATCCCCCTGCTGCAGCCCCAAGCGAGTTCGCGTCGGTGCCGGCGAGCTTTCCCCCGGTCGCGGCGATACCCGAACCGCAGGCGTCAGGATTTGCGCCGGTACAAGGAGAATTTGCGGCCGTACCGCCAGCGCCCACGTTCGATCCGCCGCCCTTATCGCCCGCGCCACAACCGGCAGAGTACGCGCCCGTGCAAGCTGCGGCAGCGGCCCTACCCGCCGCCTCACCGCAAACGTATACCCCGGTGCAGGCGGCTTACACCCCGGCGCAAACGACTTATGCGCCGCCCCCCGTACCACCCACCTTTTCTCCGGCCGCGCCGAGCCCACAGCCCGTGGGTTTTGCGCCCGTGCAAGCGGATTTTGCTGCAGTACCGTCTGCAACGGCGGCTGCCCAGCCCTACCCCACTGCACCAGCCACGTATGCCCCAGCGCAACCTGGTTATGCGCCGCCACCCACGAGTTACACGCCGGCGCCGGCCTACACGCCAGGTACCGCTTACCCCGCGGCTGGCGGCAAAAAATCAAATACGTTGCTGAAGGTAGTCGTTGCCTTTGTGGTGATCCTTTTTGTCGGCGGAGCGCTCGCCCTGGGCGGCCTCTGGTACGCAGCCCAAAAGATCAAGGAGAAAGCGCACGCGGCAGCAGCGCAAGCCCTGGCCAGCCCCGCCGCCGGCGGCGGTCTGGGACAGATGCTGGGGGGCATCGCCAACCTCAAAGCAAACAACGAAACCGAGGGGTTCAAAGGCGATCCCTGCCGATTCCTCAGCACAGCCGAAGTAAGTCAGGCCGTGGGTGTTACCGTCATCCGCGCAGAGGGGGAGGGCGACACGTGCACCTACATCGCGCGTGGGGATCCAGCCGATGCGACCGCCAAACACATGAGTTCCATGTTGGGTGGCCTGGGCGCGCCCCCTTCGGCACAAAAACAGATGCAGAAAATAGCCGGAGGCTTTTTCGCCCAGCAGCAAGCCAATGACAAAGATCTGAGCGCCGCGGCGGCCAAGGGCGAAATCCCTGTGTTGGGCACGCGCTACTCCTTCGGCAACGCGGAGGCCGAAATGAAGATGAACCGCGGCGCCTTCACGTACGTTACCTCCGGCGCGGGAACCGCCTCGAGCAGCGGTAGCGGCACCCTCGATGGCATCGGCGACGATGCCTACCTGGCTGGCGGTAGCATGCTTGTCTTTCGCAAGGGCAATCGGGCCGCGTACTTCACCTATATCCAGTGCCCCTGCAACACCGACAACATCAAGCCGTTGGCCAAAGTGGTGGCAAGCCGCCTGTGACGACCTCACGCATTTCAACCAGGAAAGGAATTACCTCATGAGCTTCTGTCAATCCTGCGGAGCCGCCTTTGCCGACGGCGCCACCTTTTGTCCTCACTGTTCCGGCAGGCCGCCGGCCATGACTGCACCGCCGGTGGCCAATGCCGGGCTGCAAGCCAACACCGCCGGCGCCCTTGCCTATCTCGCCGGCATCATCACCGGGATTATTTTCCTGGTCATCGACCCCTACAAAAGCGATCGCTTCGTTCGCTTCCATGCCTTCCAATCGATCTTTTTCAACGTCGCTTGGATTGCGCTGTGGATCGCCTGGACGATCGTGGGCCTGGTGCTGGGCGCCATCACCAAGGGGCTCTTCTTCATTCTGCAGGTTCCCATCGACCTGGTGTTGATGGTTGGCGGTTTCGCTCTTTGGGCCTTCCTGATGTACAGCGCCTATCAGGGTAAGCTCACCAAACTGCCGGTGATCGGCGCGCTCGCAGCCAAACAAGCGGGGATATAGCCCAAACTTCCCCTCCATCGTTTGCGGATCCTTTAGTCTCGCCGGAATCAATGCGGCCAGGCTTGAGCCCCCGCATGCTCAGAGAACGCAGATAAAAAGACACATTCACCGTTCCTTTAAGGAGATGACCATGAAAAAAACAAGCCTCTTCCTCTTAACCGGCACCCTGTTGCTGCAACCACTCGCCTTTGCCGACGTGAGCTACCAGGAGACCACGCGGGTGACGGGCGGTTCCATGATGGGCCTGGCCAAAATGGCGGGCGCTTTCAGCTCCCAGGCCAAACAGGCCCTCGCCCCTACGACCTCAACCGTCATGATCCATGGTGACCGCATGGTGCGGTCCAATCCACACACAACCGAAATCATCAATCTCGATGATCAGACCATCACCATGATCGATCACGACAAGCGTACCTACTCCGTGATGACCTTCCAGGAAATGCAACAGGCCATGGCCAATGCCGCCGCTAAGGCAAAAGGCGCAAAGCCCGCCAACGATTCCCAGATGAGCTTCAACGCTCACATCTCCAGCAGCGGAGCAACCCGACAAGTGGACGGCGAAACCGCGCGCGAGTTACTGCTGACCGTCACCATGGTTCCCAATACCAGCGATCCCAACGCCAAAGGAGGCATGGCCGCGACCAGCGAAATGTGGCTTATCAAAGACGCGCCGGGCATGGCCGAGATGCGCAGTTTTAACCAGCGCATGGCCAAAGAGCTGTCGATCGATATGACCGCCTCGGCCATGTCTTCGCTGATAACCGCTCAGCCAGGCGGGGCCCAGGCGCTGGAGGAACTCAAGAAGGAATCGGCAAAAGTGAGCGGAATGCCCGTGTTGCAGGTGACCCGCGTAGGCATGACGATCGACGGGCAGCCGCTGGCCGCCCCCTCGGTCGCACCTTTACCACAAAGCCAGAACCAGAACGGCGGAGGAGGTACGGCCGGCGCCATGGGGAAAGAGGTTGCTACCGGCACAGCGACCCAGGAAGCGGGCAGCCAATTATCGCGGCTCGGCACCTTTGGCCGCGCCCTCGGCGGCTCCAGCATGGGCGCTCTCATGCATCACACTCCGTCCACCTCGACCTCGGGTCAGACAGCCAACGTCGACCCGGCCACGGCAGCAGTCATGATGGAAAGCGAGACCGCCACCTCCGGTTTCTCCGTGGCTCCCGTCGATACCAGCAGCTTCCAGATTCCGCCAGGCTACAAGGTCGTCGCCTCACCGCTGGAGCACAAGTAAGCGTTGTGGCCCACGCCACAAATCACAGGGCGGCCCCCACTGTGTGTGGGCCGTTCGGCAACCACGTAGGCGCAGGGGCGCGGATGGCGCTCCCCGAGAGGTGGCGGAAATGCCGTGCTCAAGCAAAACCTGGCGGGCATGGTCTCGGGGATCTCTGTAGGCATCAACTCATTGGTCTTTGCCATCAACCAGCGGCTCATGGTGGGCGTGGGGGCCTTTAGTTTTGCCGCTGGACCCTACGTTGGCCTAACCTCCTCGATGACCTCGCTCAAGGGCTCATCCATCGCTACCACGTTATTGAGCCGAACGCCCATCTGCGCCCAGGGCACCTTCGAATTGACGCTCGGCGCAGGTATTGGCTACAGCATGCCAAAGGTTGTGGCCGCTGTCATCAACACGGTACTTGGCTGGTTTGGCGCAAAACCGATCCAGTCCAGTGGCAGCATCATAGCCATTCCCAAAGGCAAGCCCCTCATCCAGCACCGGGACGAGATCCCCCAGGGCTGTTCAGGATAGGCAAAGCAGGTGCCCGCGCGGCCTGCCATTGCTAACCGCTGCTCATCTGCTACACTCACCGCCGTGGAAACACATCCCGCCTGATGTGTTTCCTGAGGACGTGAACGATGAGCTTTTGCACCCAGTGCGGTACTCCTCGGGCGGGCAGCAGCAAGTTCTGCACCGCCTGCGGCGCGCCGCAGCCGCCGCTTGAAAACGCAGCGCCAAATCCCGCACCGCCGCCGCCGTCTGCCCAACCCGTCTACACGCCGGCGCCGTACGTCCCCAGCGCCAAAAAATCAAACACCTTGCTTAAGGTAGTGATCGCGGTCCTCGTGGTCCTCTTCATCGGAGCCGGTCTGGTACTCGCCGGGCTCTACTACGCGGCCCAAAAGGTCAAAGAAAAAGTGCATGAAGTGCGGGCACAGGTGTTGCAGGCCGCTCCACCGTTGGTCAACCCCAGCACACCGATAAGCCCGGGGGCGCCCCCACTCCCGCCTGCGGCCTCATCTTTTTCCGGCTGGCAGCCAGGCTCTTCGGGCGCGCTCAGCTCCAGCGCTCCAGCTCCGCTCAAGCCTGGCATGTTAGTCGTGACCGCGATCGCCGAGACGAGCGGCGACTACGAATCTATGAAGCAGATCGTGAGCATCGACTCTGCCGGAGATGCCAACCTTTCCTATCATTCCGATCAGCCAAAAAACGGGTCGAACGGACAGGATCGCGTCTTCTCCTCGACCCGTAAGGTGCTGGCGCAGGATATGACCAGCGCCCACGATTACGCAGAAGTTTTCAGCAGCGCGGATCCCGAGTCGTTTCCGGGCACCACGGCGATCAGCGCGTCCCGCGAAGTACTCGCCGAGCTGAAGGAAAAAGGCGCCACCACATTCAGCTTTCGTCCCGATGGTCTGGCCGCAGCGCTTGGTTTGCTCATGAGCCGGTTCTCTGCATTGGGTGGCGGCGGCGACTCGCTCAAGAAACTAGGAAAAGTGGAATGCAACCTGCAGCGCGTAGGCAGCGGATTGTTTGCCTTCCCTGTGCTCTTGAACGCGCAACCGGTGACCCTGCCCGCTCTGCGTGCTGATTGCACGACCGATGACGGTCTAGCGGATTTCTACATTCTCGATCAGCCTGACTATCCTCTGATGCTTGCGTGGAAACTGGGCGCAGGATCGCAACTGCAAGTGATCAAGATTACCTATCCCCCCGAGGCCCCGGCACAGAAACGCAATGAGCCGCCACCGCCCAGCTCGATTGAGCAGCAGCTGAAAGAGAACAAGAAAGTAGATATTTACGGCATCTATTTTGACTTCGCCAGCGACCGCCTAAAGCCCGAATCGACGCCCGTGCTGCAGGAGATCGTCGCCGTGCTCAAGGACAATCCGGACTGGAAGCTCACCGTCAGCGGACACACCGACAACGTAGGAGGAGATGCCTACAACCTTGATCTCTCAAAGCGCCGCGCCGCTGCGGTCAAGCAGGCTCTCGTCACCCAATACCACATAGCCCCCGAGCGCCTGGCGACCGACGGCTTTGGCGCCTCACGGCCGGTCGATACCAATGACACGCTAGCCGGCCGAGCCCGCAATCGCCGCGTGGAGCTCACCCGTGAATAGCTGGCACGCACTTCCTTTTGAACTTTCCTGACCACAAATGTTGTGGTGGCCTATTCAAGCCAAAATCAGCTTGAATGGGCCACCCAACATTTGTGGTCAGGAAAACGCCGCAACGCGCCCATTCCTGCCTCGTACTTGCCGCGTTCTGCGCGGCATTGCATGATAATTGCTAGGCAACAACGGCAATGCCGCAAATTCAACGTGAAAACATTGAAATCCAGATTCCGTGATCCGCTCTTCCTCTTAGCTATCGCCGCGGCCCTCATCGCCTTCGTGGTGCAATCAGGCGAACTGGGCAGCGCCGACACCACGCATCGCCTGCAATCGGCCCATGCCTTCTGGACCTCCGAACCTCCCGTCTTCCCCAACGAATATCCTGAGTTCGGAGTTCACGGCCGCGGCGGCAAACTGCAAAGCTGGTATGGCATCGGCCAGTCACTGTTGCTATTGCCCGTAGATATTGTGGGCACCTATGTCGCCCGGCTCTCCGTCTTTGCGGAATACGACGACACCGACCCCAGCGTCCGCGACATCATCGTCAGCTACACCATCAACATCCTGCTGACCGTACTCACCGCGCTGGTCTGCTTTCGCTTCCTGCGACAGTTGCAGTTCAACATCAGACAATCTGTCCTGGGCGTTCTGGCTCTGCTGGTCGCGACCACGCACCTCCACTACACGCAGAACATGATGGAGAACAACTACATTTTTCTGCTCACCCTGACCGGCTTCTCCTATCAATATCAGTGGTTACTTACCGGGAGTCGCCGCGCCTTGTTGATCGGTTCAGGTGCATTTGGGCTGAACCTGCTCACGCGCCTGCCCTCGGGCCTGGATCTCATGGCCGGTGGGGCTTTTCTGTTGGTCATTGTCTGGTCTGAAGGGGTGCGCGGACGGGCTCTCTGGCATCGCTGCCGCAGCTACATCGCGACCGCTTTACCCGTCTATCTGTTTTTTGGCCTGCTCGACCGCCTCTATCAGTTCTATCGGTTCGGTTCCTTCTTCAATACCTACATCACGGTAACCGGCCGTGAATATCGGCAGCGCAATCCCGCGCTGCCGCCCAACTATCCTTTTGAAACGCCCTTCCACACGGGATTCTTCGGCGCGCTCTTCGCCCCCGAAAAGTCGGTCTTTCTTTTTGATCCACTGCTCATTCTCATGATTCTGCTGTGCCTGGTGGGGTGGAAGCGATTCAGTCCCGCGGTCAGGGCCTACGTGATCGTGAGCTTTGTGCTGCTGTTGGCGTACATGAGCTTTTACGCACGCTACACGGTGTGGAGTGGCGACTTCGCCTGGGGCGATCGCTATGTTTCGACCGCGGTCGAGTTGGCAGTCATCCTGGCCATTCCACTGCTGCTGCGTCATCGCAGGCAGTTGCCCGCCGGGGTCTGGGGTGTCGGCCTGGCGCTGTTGGGCGTGAGCATCGTGGTTCAGATAGCCTCGCTGGCCTTTTGGTTACCGCTTGAGATCTACCAGATTGAAACCTTCGGCCATCCGACTTTCCTCATTGGGCTGCGCCTGAAGAACATTGTCGCGTTTGCCTTGGGCAAAATGGGCGCCTGGGGTCTGAACACCCCGGCGATGACAGAAGATCCGTGGGACTATGTGCACATCACCACCTGGAATTTTCTGCCCTTTCTTTTACGCCGTGTGGGCGTGGCTCCGCACTGGGTGGTCCAGCTTGCGTCCGTAGTCTGGGGCGCGTCGCTGGCCGCGTTGACGGCCACGTTGTTGCGCCTGCGCGGAGTGCTGGCCCAACTTACTTAGGTACTTCGCTTGTATCGTGCAAGAGCTCCCAACGTTGCAGAGCGATGGGTACGTTGCCATTGTTCCAGACAAAATTGTTGAACTGCAGCATGGAAAATCCTTTGCCCTGCATGCGCCGGGCATCGGCCAGCATCCGCGTGATCTGCAACTTGCCGATCTGGTACGAAATGCCTTGCCCCGGGGTGCTGGCGAACATGGCTGCCTCGTCAAGCGCAGTGCCGCGATCCATGGGAACCGTGTGTTCCAGATAAGCCGCGCCCTGCTCGAGCGTGAACTCGCCGAGCGCCAGTTTCACATCCACCTCGACCCGCAGCGCCCGCAAACGCATGAAGCTGTAAATAGTCTCGCGCGTATGCGGATTGTCGTCGAAGAAGCCGGCCTGCAACATCATCTCTTCCGCGTAGAAGCCCAACCCTTCATTGGCGCCGGAGTCGTAGTAGTGCCGCCGCATGGGGTCCGCGTTGTGCCAGCCGAGGCAGAGCTGGAAGTAGTGTCCCGGGATGCCTTCATGCACCAGGATCGGCCGGGGATCGTGCGCAGTCGAGAGATTGAAGAAACCGAGGCTGGGGCTGGGCACGCGAATATAACTGGTTCCATCTTCATCGAGGCGCGATGGTCCCGTCAGATCGTCGGTTTCGCCCAGATCCTGGAAAGGTTCCAGGTAGGGCGGCAGCAGCAGGTTGTGATAGTGCTTCAGCCACGCGGGCACGCTGAGAATATGCTGTTCGACGAGAAAGGTGCGCACCTTTTCTTCATCGGCCTTCTCTGCCTCAATCTGTGCGGCTGCGGTAGGAAAGATCGGGGCGGCAGCAGTGCCGTCCAGGCGCGTCTGCTGGTAGGCTTCAAAGGCGACCGCGCGGCTCCACTCCTGTTGGCTCATCGCCAGTAGCTCTTCCGGCGTGTAGGGCATCAGCGCAACGTTGCGCAGGAAGAAGACGTAGTTGTCGCGGCCTACGGCGGTCTCTTTGCGCGCGCTGGGCAATTGGTTTACCAGCCATGCGCGATACTGCGTAAGCGCACGCACCGCCGCGGGGGTTACCTGTCCCAACTCCCGATTGGTGCTCGCGGAGAGCAGCGGGGCCAATGCCGCTTCTGTGCGTTGGGTGCGTTCGGCGACCTGATCCAGTGAGTCAATGGCAATTTTCGCAAACGGTTGCCGCAGGTCGGTCAGATTATCCTGGGCGGCGTGCAGCGTGGCAGGAATCTGCTGCATGCGGGCCACGATCTCTTGTTGCCGCGATGCAGAGAACGGTGGCGGTTGCAATAGCAGAGCGTAGACTGAGCCAAGCGTCTGGTCGACATAAAATTGGGGATTACGCTTCCAGCTTTGCTCTAGCGACAGTTCCCAGCGAACCCGGGCAATGGCTGAGCCCAGCAGCCGGTAGTCCACCTGTTCCTGCACCGGCGTGCCCTCGGCGGGTGCGATGCCTTTCCAGCGCCGCTCAAATCCGTCAAGTTCCCGCAGCCGTTGCGTGACGGTTGCCGGCGACCAATCGACGACCAGTCCCACAGGCCGCTCAATGCGAGGGATGTCATCATCGCTGAACGGCTGTTCCACCGCCCTCCACTGCCAAAAACTCCCGGAAAGATCCGCAAGACTGTCGGCGCGCACCAGCACGCTAGAGGCAAACAGCAAACCCAATACAGCGATACATCGCAGATAACTCAAATCTGCAACCCCCGAATGAAAGCCAGTGTATCCGAGGCTGGCTATAGTCCCGTAGGGACGGGCTGAAAATAGCCCAGGATGAAATCCTGGGTAAACCAGGACAAAAGAGAGCCGTCCCGAAGGGACGGCTGAAAACGCACAGGAACGCAGTCTGGGCCCGATTCACTCGAAAACGACTCCTCCTACGACGCAAGCACAGGCTTAATAATTCATCGCGCGATCAATTTGACAGAATCCCCGTCGTCACTTACGGTTCTGGTTTGGTATTGAGGCTGCTATGGAAACCTTAAAAGGCAAAACCGCCCTGGTCACCGGAGCGTCGCGCGGTCTGGGCGCGGCCATTGCTCTGGAGTTGGGCGCGCGGGGCGCGAAGGTCGCCGTCAATTACTTTGCCAAGCGCGATCGCGCCGAGCAACTCTGCGCGCAGATCAAACAACAGGGCGGGGAAGCCGCCCCCTTTTATGCCGACGTGCGCCTCGAGGCGGACGTAGCGGAAATGACCCGCGCCATCAACGACCTCTATCAACACATCGACATCGTCGTGATCAACGCCACCGGCCCGCAGCCTTTTCTGACCATCGAAGAGCAGACCTGGGAACGATACCTCGATCAACTCGAGTTCTTCGTCAAGTCGCCCTTGCTGGTGCTGCAGCAGGTAGTTGCCGGCATGAAGAGTCGCGGCTTCGGAAGGATCATCCAGATCGGCAGCGAAGTCTTTGAAATCGGCAACCCGATGTTCGCGCACTACGTCGCCGCCAAAGCCGCCCAGTTGGGGCAAACACGCTCGTGGGCCAAGGAACTGGGCACAACCGGCATCACCGTGAACCTGGTCGCGCCCGGTTGGATCCCCACCGAGCGCCACCTGCATTCCACCCAGGCCGAGATGGATGCCTATATCGAGAAAGTGCCCATGAAGCGCATGGGCAAGGCGGAAGACATAGCGACTACCGTAGCCTTTCTCGCCAGCGACGCGGGCAACTTCATTACCGGCCAGAAAATCTCGGTCAACGGCGGTAACACCGTCGAGTAACTTCAGCTCATCAGCTGCAGTGTCGGGCTAATCGCCAGCGGGGCCTCGGTCAACGCCTGCACATCGCGAACGGACACGCCGGGAGCAATCTCTTCCAACACCAGGCCTTCCGGCGTAACCACGATCCAAGCGAGCTCGGTGGCGATCACATCGACCACTCCAACCCCGGTCAACGGCAGCCTGCACGCGTTGAGGATCTTTGCCCGCCCATCGCGCGTGGTGTGTTCCATGGCGACAATCACCCGCTGCGCGCTGGCCACCAGATCCATCGCCCCGCCCATGCCCTTGACCATCTTGCCGGGAATGATCCAATTCGCCAGGCTGCCCTTGGCGTCCACTTCCATCGCGCCAAGAATGCTCAGGTCGATGTGGCCTCCGCGAATCATCGCGAAGGCATCCGCGCTCGAAAAGAAAGACGTCCCCGGCAGCACCGACACGGTTTCCTTGCCCGCGTTAATCAGGTCAGGATCCACTTCTTCTTCCAGGGGATAGGGGCCGATCCCCAGCATGCCATTTTCCGACTGCAACACCACCTCCACGCCGGCTGGAACATGGTTTGCGACCAGCGTCGGCATGCCGATACCGAGGTTCACGTAATACCCGTCCTTCAGCTCCCTGGCCACCCGCTGCACGATGCGGTTGCGCTTTTCAACTTCCTGCATGGGCTGCCTTCCTGACCGTCCGCCGCTCGATGCGCTTCTCACTCGTTGTGCAGGCGAAAATCCGTTGCACGTAAATGCCCGGGGTCACAATCGCGTCGTGATCCAGTTCCCCGGGCTCGACCAGCTGCTCGACTTCAGCGATCGTAATCCGCCCCGCGGTCGCCATCATGGGGTTGAAATTGCGGGCGGTCCGGCGATAGATCAGGTTGCCCTGGCGGTCGCCCTTCCACGCCTTCACAATGGCGAAATCCGCTTTGAGCGCCATCTCCAGAAGATAAGGCCGGCCATCGAACGTGCGTTGTTCCTTGCCCTCGGCGACCAGCGTGCCCACCCCGGTGGGTGTGTAGAAAGCGGGAATCCCCGCGCCGCCTGCGCGGATCCGCTCCGCCAGCGTTCCCTGCGGAACCAGCGATACCTTCAGCGTGCCGGCGATCACCTGCTTCTCCAGCAGCATGTTTTCGCCCACGTAGCTGCCCGTGTGCGACGCGATCATGCCCGCTTCCAGCAACAGACCCAGGCCAAAACCATCCACGCCCATATTGTTTGAGATGGTGTGCAGGCCGGTGATGCGGCGGCGCACCAGCGCGGCAATGGCGTTCTCAGGAATGCCGCACAGGCCGAATCCGCCCAGCATCAGGGTGGCGCCCGGGGGAATGTCGGCTACGGCCTCGTCAGCGGTGGCGAATACTTTGTTCATGGCTGCGCAGACGAGTCTACCCGTTCCATTCGAAAAATGCGCGGCCAACCATTTAGGATTTAGTCTGCTTCACAAGAGGGCACACCGTGGCTACAGAAGGGCAAGGCTCCCCCGGAGAGCGGTTCCGGTCCGCGGTCGAGCAGGAGCATCCACTGCAGGTGATTGGCGCCATTAACGCCTACACGGCGCGTATGGCCCAGGCGACCGGCTTTCGTGCTCTTTACCTTTCCGGTGGCGGGGTAGCCGCCAACTCGCTGGGCATGCCCGATCTCGGTATCAGCAGTATGGAAGATGTGTTGGTCGATGTGCGCCGCATTACCGACGTCACCAGCCTGCCGTTGCTGGTCGACATCGACACCGGGTGGGGTGGGGCCTTCAACATCGCGCGCACCATCCGCACCATGCAGCGGGCCGGGGTTGCCGCCGTGCACATCGAAGACCAGGTGGGCACCAAACGGTGTGGCCACCGCCCCGGTAAGGAAGTGGTGCCCCCCGCCGAAATGGTCGATCGCATCAAAGCCGCGGTCGATGCTCGCACCGATCCGGCCTTTGTGATCATGGCGCGCACCGATGCCCTGGCGGGCGAGGGGCTCGAGGCCGCGCTCGATCGTTGCGCCGCTTATGTTGCCGCAGGCGCAGACATGATCTTTGCCGAGGCGGTTACTGATCTCGCCTTGTATCCGCGCTTCAAAAAAAGGCTGGGCGTACCCATCCTGGCCAACATCACGGAGTTTGGCCAAACCCCTCTCTTTACCTCGCAGGAATTGGGCGCCGCTGGGGTGGATATCGTCCTATATTGCTGCGCCGCCTATCGCGCCATGAATGCGGCGGCCCTCAAGGTGTACCATGCCATCCGGACCGAAGGCACACAAAGCAGCGTGCTCAGCCTGATGCAAACCCGCGCCGAGCTGTACGAGTTTCTCGGCTACTATGCCTATGAACAAAAGCTGGACGACCTGTTTGCGACCAGGAAAACCTAGCCCCACAACACAGGAAACCACAGACCAATGGCCACCACGATAGATCCGCAGCAAGCACCCTTCAAACCGAAAAAATCGGTAGCCCTCTCTGGAACACCGGCCGGTAACACCGCCCTGTGCACCGTAGGCCGCACCGGCAATGACCTGCACTATCGCGGTTACGATATCGCCGACCTGGCCGCGCACTGCGAGTTTGAAGAAGTAGCCTACCTGCTGCTTCGCGGCAAGCTGCCCAATGCCACTGAGCTCGCTGCCTACAAGCAGAAGCTGACCCGCCTGCGCGGCCTGCCCGCCAATGTTTTCACCGTGCTCGAGCAGCTGCCCGCCGCCACCCATCCCATGGACGTGCTGCGCACCGGTGTCTCCGCCCTGGGCTGCACCCTGCCGGAGAAGGATGACCATAACCCGGCCGGCGCCATCGAGTGTGCGGATATCTTGCTCGCCACCGTGGGCTCCATGCTGCTTTATTGGCACCATTACAGTCGCAATGGAAAAAGCATTGACCTGGATTCAGGCGAAGACACCCTCGCGGGGCACTTTCTCGCACTGCTGCATGGGGAAGCGCCCAGCAAGCAATGGATTCGCGCCATGCAGGTGTCGCTCGTCCTTTATGCCGAGCATGAGTTTAATGCTTCCACCTTTACCGCCCGCGTGATCGCCGGTACCGGCTCCGATATTCACTCCTGCATCACCGGCGCGATCGGCGCGCTGCGCGGGCCTAAGCACGGCGGAGCGAACGAAGTAGCGCTGGAAATTCAGCAGCGCTACCACTCGCCCGACGAAGCCGAGCGCGACATCCGCGGCCGCCTGGAGAAGAAAGAGGTCGTCATCGGTTTCGGTCACCCCGTTTATACCGTCAGCGACCCGCGCAACGCCATCATCAAGCAGGTCGCCCACGAGTTGGCCGAAGCTTCCGGCGACTTCGCCATGTATCGCATCGCAGAACGGCTTGAGGCCGTCATGTGGGAGGCCAAGCGCATGTTCCCCAATCTGGATTGGTTTAGCGCCGTCTCGTATCACCTGATGGGCATCCCCACCGCGATGTTTACGCCGCTCTTCGTGCTCGCCCGCACCTCCGGATGGAGCGCCCATATCCTCGAGCAGCGGGCCGATGGCAAAATCATCCGGCCTGCTGCTAACTACACCGGGCCAGATGATCTTGCCTTTGTCCCGCTTGCGAAACGAGCCTGAATGTCCACCCATCTGAGTGGGGAGCGGCCCCCGTACGACCAGGTTCTGGTCGATATTGCCGATTACGTTTGCGACTACTCCATCACCGGCGAGCTGGCTTACAGCACCGCACGCAATTGCCTCATCGATACCCTTGGCTGCGGCCTTGAGGCGCTCGAGTATCCTGCCTGCACCAAACTGCTCGGCCCCATCGTGGCCGGCACCATCGTTCCCAATGGCGCCAAAGTCCCGGGCACCGCGTTTCAGCTGGACCCGGTGCAGGCCGCCTTCAACCTCGGCACGATGATTCGTTGGCTTGATTTCAACGACACCTGGCTGGCTGCGGAGTGGGGCCATCCCTCCGACAATCTGGGCGGCATTCTCGCCGTGGCCGACTGGCTTTCGCGCACTGCGGTTGCCGAAGGTTCCCCCCCGCTCACCATGCGCGCGGTGCTGACCGCGATGATCAAAGCGCATGAGATCCAGGGCTGCCTCGCGCTCGAGAACTCATTCAATAAGGTAGGCCTCGACCACGTCGTTCTGGTCAAGGTGGCATCGACTGCGGTGGTCGCCCACATGCTGGGGCTCACGCGCGCACAGATCCTTGATGCCCTCTCCCTCGCCTGGGTCGATGGCCAGAGCCTGCGCACCTACCGCCACGCGCCCAATACCGGCTCCCGCAAAAGCTGGGCCGCGGGCGATGCAACCAGCCGCGCGGTTCGCCTGGCGCTCATGGTCAAGGCCGGCGAGATGGGCTATCCCTCCGTGCTGACCGCGAAGACCTGGGGATTTTACGATGTGCTGTTTCAGGGCCGGCCTTTTGGTTTCCAGCGGCCTTACGGTTCCTACGTAATGGAGAACGTTCTCTTCAAGATCAGCTACCCCGCCGAGTTTCATGCGCAGACCGCGGTCGAGGCCGCCATGGCCCTGCGGGTCAGGCTCCTCGCCGCAGGCAAATCCGCGGACGCAATCCAGTCCATCCATCTGCGCACCCACGAGGCCTGTCTGCGCATCATCGATAAGCGCGGCCCGCTCAACAACCCTGCCGATCGCGACCACTGCGTGCAATACATGGTGGCCGTTCCGCTGCTCTTCGGCCACCTGACTGCGTCTGACTACGAGGACTCCTTCGCCGCCGATCCGCGCATCGACGCTCTGCGCGAAAAAATGCAGTGCAGCGAAGACCCCGCCTTCACCGCCGACTATCACGATCCAGAGAAACGCTCGATCGCCAATTCACTCACGGTTACCTTAAGCGACGGCAGCCAATATACCGAGACCGTCGAGTATCCGCTCGGCCACCGCCGCCGCAGAACTGAGGGCATTCCGCTGCTCGAGGAAAAATTCCGCATCAACCTGGCCCGGCGTTTCGCGCCCCAGCGCCAGCAGGCGATCCTCAAAGCATCGCTAGACCAGCAGACACTCGAAACCATGCCCGTGCAGCAATACGTGGATCTTTATGCCCTCTGAGTGGTCACGCCAGCGAGTCCCCATGCGTCTGAACCGGAGAGACTTTCTCGCCGGCATGCTGGCCACGCCTCTGGCCGCGGCCTATTCCGCGCACGCCGCCGCGATCACACCCATGAAGATCACACGCGTGGAAACGGTGTACTGGAAATCCCGTGACGACGCCCCGTTCTGGCCGCATTGGACCTGGCTCAAAATCGATACCGACGCCGGCATTTCGGGCATCGGCGAAACCTATCCGCGCAACCCGGTGGAGGCGGCGATGGTGCACAACGTGGCCCCATCGCTCATCGGCCGTGACCCCCGCGATATCGAACGCATCTGGGCCGACCTCTACCGCACTTTCGACTTTCAGGTCGCCGGCGGTACCGAGA
Organism: uncultured Acidobacteriaceae bacterium; assembly: GCA_963834445.1. Classification (GTDB taxonomy): domain Bacteria; phylum Acidobacteriota; class Terriglobia; order Terriglobales; family Acidobacteriaceae; genus PALSA-350. The sequence goes on along the minus strand of CAWIBU010000003.1, from coordinate 186,557 downwards.
TGCGCGTCTTGAGCGCGCTCGATCTGGCCTTGTGGGACTTGTTGGGAAAATCGCTCAACGCGCCCGTCTATCGCCTGATCGGTGGCAAAGCCAACCCTCAGGTCCGCCTGTATAACACCTGCTTTCCCTACAAGTACGATTTCAACCGCGAGCCGGAGAAGATCATGCGTGAGCTGATCGATACCCGCGGCATCAGGGCAATCAAGATATGGCCTTTTGACGGCGCCGCTTTGCGCAACAAGAATGAGTACATTACCTGGCGCGATATCGACGAGGCGTTGGTCCCGGTCAAAAAACTACGCGATACCTTCGGCGATGAGATTGAGATCGCCATCGAATTTCACGCGCAGTGGAATCTCACCTCTGCCATCCGCATTGCCCATGCGCTCGAGCCCTACCAGCCCATGTGGCTCGAAGACATGCTCATGCCCGGCAACTTCGACCAATACCATCAGCTCGCCACGGCTACCTCTTTGCCGCTCATTGTGGGCGAGCGCATGGCCGGCAAGATGCAATTCGAGCGCCTGTTGGAGTCGCGCACGCCAAAGTACGTGATGTTTGACATCACCTGGTGCGGCGGCCTGACCGAAGCCCGCAAGATCGCGGCCCTGGCCGATGCCCAGGAGCTACCCATTGCGCCCCACACGGCGGGCGGTCCGCTATTGTTCTATGCCTCCACTCATCTCACCACGGCGTCGACCAACGTATGGATCCAGGAAAGCTGCCAGAGGTTTTACGAGCATGACTGGCCTCTGATGCTGGAGAATCCCATTGCTCCGAAAAACGGCTTCATCGAGGCGCCGGAAGAAAGTGGCTTCGGCATGCGCATCAAGCCCGAAGCCTGGAACCACCCGGCATCGATTCACCAGGTGACCGGTTAACCTTCGCCACCCTCGCCACTCTTCGCGCTTTCGAGGTGGCGAGGCAGCATATCCTGCGCCATACTATCTCTATCCATACGACGATTCACCGGAGGAGAAACATGGGCCGGGCGATTGCTGCGCTGCTTATCTTCACGCTCAGCGGGTCTCTGCCCGCGGAGCAGTCCGTCACCTCCTCCACGTTGCCCGGCTTCACCGCGCAGAGCGAACCGGGCGAAGTCAGCCTCGAGCAGCGCTTCAAAGCGCTGCCCGATCCGCAGCGCATGCGGGCTAACATGCAGCGTCTCAGCGCCCATCCTCATGCGGTCGGTTCGCCCTACGACAAGCAGAACGCCGAGTGGATTCTCGCGCAATACAAGCAATGGGGCTGGGATGCTCACATCGAAGAATTTCAAGTTCTCTTTCCCACTCCCAAATTGCGCCTGCTGGAAATGGTCGCGCCCACCCGGTTCACCGCCAAGCTCGAGGAGCCGGCCGTCGCCGTCGATCCCACCTCCAGTCAAAAGGACGAGCAGCTACCCACCTATAACGCCTATTCGCCCGATGGCGATGTCACCGCGCCCCTGGTCTATGTGAACTATGGTCTGGTCGCCGACTACCAGGAACTTGCCCGTCAGGGCGTTTCCGTAAAAGGCGCCATCGTCATCGCGCGCTATGGAGAATCCTGGCGCGGTATCAAGCCCAAGATCGCCGCCGAGCATGGCGCGATTGGCTGCCTCATTTATTCCGACCCTGCCGACGATGGCTATGGCCCGCAGGTCGTTTTCCCCGCCGGCCCCATGCGTCCGGCTGAAGGAGTGCAGCGCGGCAGCGTGATGGACGCGCCGCTCTACCCGGGCGACCCGCTCACGCCAGGCGTCGGCGCAACCAAAGACGCCAAGCGGCTCAAGCGTGAGGATGCGCAATCGCTCGCGAAAATCCCCGTACTACCCATTTCCTACGCGGATGCGCAGCCGCTACTCGCTGCGCTCGCCGGCCCGGTCGCTGCGGCAAGCTGGCGCGGCGCGCTGCCCATCACCTATCGTCTCGGCCCGGGGCCGGCAAAAGTGCATTTGCAACTAGCTTTCAATTGGGACTTGAAACCGGTCTACGACGTGATCGCCACCATGCGCGGCGCTGAGCAGCCAGACCTCTGGGTGCTGCGCGGCAACCACCACGATGGCTGGGTAAACGGCGCCGATGATCCCGTCTCCGGCCAGGTGGTCTTATTGGAGGAAGCCCGCGCCCTGGGCGAACTGGCCCAGCAGGGCTGGAAACCAAAACGCACCATCATCTACGCCTCCTGGGATGGCGAAGAACCGATGCTGCTGGGCTCAACCGAGTGGGTGGAACAGCACGCCGAGGAACTGAGGCAGCACGCCGCCGTTTACATCAACAGTGATGGCAACGAGCGCGGGTTCCTCGATGTCGAGGGGTCGCATTCCCTGCAGTCGTTCATCAACGGCATCGCCAAAGATGTTCAAGATCCCGAAGCCAACGTCTCCGTATTCAAACGCCAGCAGGCCTATTTGCTGCTCCACGGCACGCCGGCGCAGCAGGCGGAAGCGCGAGCCGGCGGCAACCTCAGCATCGGTGCGCTTGGTTCGGGTTCAGACTTTAGTCCCTTCATCGACCACGTCGGCATCGCGACCCTCAATCTTGGCTTCGGAGGAGAAGATCCATCGGGCAACTATCACTCCATCTACGACGACTTCTACTGGTACTCCCATTTTTCCGACTACGATTTCGTGTATGGCCGCGCCCTGGCGCAAACCGCGGGCATGGCCGTGCTGCGCATGGCGGATGCCGACATCATGCCCTACGAATTTGCCGGCCTTGCGCATACCGTGTCTACCTATATCGATGAAGTGAAGGCCCTGCTCGAAACCCGCAGAAAACAGGCACAAGACATCCGTGAGAATTTGAAAGAAGGCGTATACCGGGAGGCGAGCGATCCGCGGAACCCGACGGTTGCCCCGCAGCCAGAACAGATTCCGCCTTATTTGAATTTTGCTCCCCTGGATAATGCCGCGGCCGCGCTGAGCCAGGCCGCTGCAGATTATTCCCGCGCGCTTGCCGCCGCCCAGGGCAAGACCCTTTCCGCCGATCGCCTGAACACCATCAACCAGCAGCTTGCCCTGGCGGAGAGAAAGCTGTTGACCCCGCAAGGTCTGCCCCGGCGCCCCTGGATGGAGCACGTCTTGTACGCGCCGGGATGGTATACCGGCTACAGCGCCAAGACCTTGCCCGGCGTACGCGAGGCGATCGAAGAAGGTCGTTACGCGGAAGCCGACGCCCAGGTGTCAGTGGCCGCCAAAGCGATCCAGGCCGAGGCTGCGTGGATCGAGCAACTAGCCAAAACCGTCACCAACTAGACACGGTTTTGCCGTGGCTTATATTGGATCAATGTTCAAACTGCTGCTCTCCTCGTTGATGTTCGGCTTGCTCGCCACGCCAGCTTACACCCAAGTCTCCATCCACTATGAGCCCACGCTTGAGTCACTCAACCAGCATCCGCTGCCGCAGTGGTATGCCGACGCCAAGCTGGGCATCTTCGTTCACTGGGGTTTGTATTCCGTGCCCGGCTGGGCGCCCTTATCGCACCCCGAGCATGACTTCCGCAACACTGACTACATCAAAAACAACCCCTATGCCGAGTGGTACTACAACGTGATGCGCATCGATGGCTCGCCCACCCAGGCCTACCATCGCGAGCACTACGGAGCAAACTATGACTATTACAACTTCACCGCCGTCTTCGACCGCGAGAGCATGAAGTGGCAGCCTAGCCAGTGGGCAAGCATCTTCCGTGAAGCCGGCGCAAAATATGTAGTGCTAACCACCAAGCACCATGACGGCTTTACCCTGTGGCCCAGTTCTATCCCCAACCCAACTCTTCCCCCAGATCGCCAGCACGCCACCCGCGACATCGTCGGCGAGTTGACCGCCGCTGTGCGCAGCCAGGGCATGCGCATGGGTCTTTACTACTCTGGCGGTTACGATTGGACCTTTGTTCCCGGGCCCATCACAAAACCGGCCGACTACCAGACCGTGAAACCGCAAAGCGAGGCCTATGGCAAGTATGCCGACGCGCAAATCGAAGAGCTCATCGCGCGCTATCGTCCGGCCGTCTTGTGGAATGACATTGACTGGCCAAAGTCCGGCCACCCGCTGCAGATCATGGCCGACTACTACAACACCGTACCCGATGGCGTCATCGACGACCGCTTTGGCGTCAAGCACTCTGACTTCACGTCCCCGGAGTATAAGAAGGTCGACGATATTAGCCCCACCAAATGGGAAGAGTGCCGTGGTCTGGGCCGCTCCTTCGGTTACAACCGCGCCGAGGGGGAAGCAGAAACCATCGCCCCCGATGACCTGATCTATTTGTTAGCCGACATTGTCAGCAAAAACGGCAATCTGCTGCTCGATGTCGGTCCTGAGGCCGACGGAACCATTCCGCCGGTACAGATGGAGCGTCTGCGCACGCTGGGCGCCTGGCTGCACCAGAATGGCGAAGCCATCTACGGCACCCAGCCATGGACACGCGCCACCGGCAAGAGCACAGCGGGGCTGAGCGTCCGTTTTACGAGGAAGGGAAGCGACCTCTACGCCATCCTGCTTGGAGCGCCCAAGGGGCCTGCGGTAACGCTGGTGGGCGTTACGGCCAAGCCTGGCAGCTCACTGCATCTGCTCGGCTACGCGTCGCCGCTCAAGTGGAGTGCCGAGGGCGGCAACCTCAAAGTCCAGTTGCCCCCAACCCTGCCCGGTCAATACGCGTACGTGCTGCAGCTTCAACTCTGACGTGTCAAACTCAAGCAGTAGTAGTCATGGCAAGGGCGGGGGGTAAATGATGGCGGTTTCGTTAAGTGGCCAGGTGGTCTTGTTGGTTGGTGCTTCCAGTGGCATAGGCCGTGCGGCGGCGATCTTGTTCGCCCGCGAGGGGGCAAACGTGGTGGCGGCCGCCCGCCGTGAAGATCGTTTGCAGGCGCTCAAGGCGGAGCTGGCCGCGGAGCAGCACAGCATCACGGTGCGCGCCGTCGACGCCGCCAAACCGGAAGACATGCAGCAGCTCGCCAGCGAGACGCTTGCCCAGTTCGGCAAAATCGACACCCTGGTTTTTGCCACCGGGACCAACATTCCCGATCGAGCGATGGCGCGCCTCAACCCCGCGCTATGGAACTCCGTGATCGAGGTGAATCTCAACGGCGCGTTCTATGCCACCCACGCTGTGTTGCCCTCGATGCGCACCGCCGGCGGCGGTCATCTGATTTACATCTCCTCCATCAGCGGCGTCATCACCGACGTGTCCGGAGCCGCCTACCAGGCGTCCAAGCGTGGGCTGCTCGGCATGGCCCACGCCATCCGCATGGAAGAGAAGCAGAACGGCATCCGCACCTGTGTCATCTGCCCCGGCCTTGTCGATACCGAGCTGATTGAGAAGCGGCCGGTCAAGCCCTCGGCCGAGGTGATGGCCCAGGCTTTGCAGCCACAAGATGTGGCCGAGACCATTTTGCATGTGGCAAAGCTACCGCCTCGCGCCGCGATCCCCGAGCTCCACATGATGCCGTCCGTACAGTAACAGCAACTGTCCTATCGCGAACATATGCTGCGTGACCCCATTCCCCTGGTTCACGGCGCGGAGGCTTTGCAGGGATTCCACTCGCCGAACGTGATGAAGACCTCCTAAGTCCTTTGTTTCACGAAGGTGCTCAAACTTTTTAGTTAATTAATTTGAGGGTTTTGCTTCCTTTTCGGTTGGTCGCCGCTCAATCTCGACAGGCAAGGACCAGTACCAGACGCCTTTCATTCCATCTTTGGCGCTGTGAACGCCGAGATCGAATCGGGCGCGTCGCAGGGTCCCGAGGCAAACGCCATCACGCTGGGCGGCGATCTCGATGGTGCCTTGGGTTTGGCTTCCATTCTGCAGGTACGCGCGCAGCCATTCGCCGGCAAACCTGCGTTTGGGCAGGCCCGCGCCGGTGGGGCGGTCGGCCAGTATTTCTTCCCCAGTCAGCTTGCTGAGGCCGGTCCAGGTGAATTTGCCGGCAGGCTCAATTCTGTAGGCGAGCGGGATAGCGAGAGGCCCGAGGTTCGACTTGATCTGCAGCAGAGCCGGCTGGGCGGGTGCGTCCGGGGAGGCGCCGGCCAGAAACTCCGTGCGGAGGGCGGCGGAGATGTCAGCGGATCGCTGGCCGCGCAGGGCCGGTCTGCCTGGGCCGCGTTTGGTGAGGTGGCGGATGAGAAGGATACAGCAGTGGTGCTTCTCCGCCAGGCGGGCGAGCTTCTGTAACAGAGGAAGAGTTTCTTTGGAATCAAGTTCGAGAGAGTCGAGAATGACGAGGCGGGCCTGGGTTCGCTGGAGCGCGTCTTCGAGGGTGGAGGTATCGCGGATGTTCAGGGAGGGCGCGGAGGGATTTTCGCGCAAGACGGCGAAACGTTTGGGGTCTCCGTGGAGGCCAGCAAAGCGAGGCAGGATGATTTCCGAACCGTTGTGTTCGGTCGAGGCGTACAAGGCGGTGCAAGGTTCGAGTTGCTCGCCGGTGTAGGGGGCTCGGCCACGGCTGAGCGCGGCTGCGATGGCGAGCGCGATCCAGGTTTTACCCGACCCGGGAACTCCAGAGAGCATGGCCAGGGTGCCGCACGCGAGCCTGTCTTGCCATAGCCATTCGATGGGCCGGGGTTGGAGGTCGCAGAGATAGACGAGGTCCGCGGCGGCGGTTGGTTCTGCGGGTAATACGGACGGTGGAGCGGCTTGCGGTGCGGGTGCGTCCGGGCCCTGGTTCGGTTTGGGGATATCGGCAACCATAACTGTATCTTGATTGTTCGGTGTGGTGAGCGAATTCCCGGTTGAGGAATCGGTCTCTGGCTGGAGCCTGAGGGCGTGGCCGTAGAGGATGGCGCTGGGCGGGGTTGGTCCGTTGTTTGTCATTCAGTCGCTCCCCTTAGGAAACCGTTTCGGGTATCTGTGCTTTTGCGGGCTGGGTGAAACAGCTCTGATGTGGTCGTCCGTTATGCGGTCAACCTTCATGCGGTCAACCTGGTGAGTTCGCTCATCCGGCGTGGCCCACTTTGACCATCTAATTTGGCCCACCTGGGTAGTGGTATTGTGCATCATTGTTCCGGGTTTGGCTTCATAGGTTTTGAGAGATATTTTTCTCGTTGTCGTGGCCGTGTGTAATGTGGGAATCGCGGCAGCGATTTCCAAGGGCTGGGGGAAGGGTGGGAAAACGGTTTTATCGTTTTCCCATGCTTTCCACAGCGCGTCAATTCCACGGCCTGTAGCTGTGCGTTTAAAGCTTGCCCCTCAATGCTTTTTGCTCCTTTCAAACGTGCGCCGGAAGCGGAAGGATTCGGTTCCGGTTTCGATGATGTGGGCTCGATCCGTGATCCGGTCCAAGACTGCTTTACAGAGTCGTGGATTGGGAAACACAGTTGTCCATTCCGAGAAGGGTAAGTTGGTGGTGACGAGGATGGCCGCCCGCTCAGCCCGCTCCGAGATCACCTGAAAGAGGAACTCCGCGCCGATGTCTGCCAGAGGTACGTATCCGACTTCGTCCAGCGCGATCAGCTCGTACTTCTGCCAACGCATCATCAGCTTGCGCACCTGGTTGTTCTGCTTGGCTTCCACCAACTCGTTGACCAGAGCCGCCGCCGTCGTGAAGCGGACGCGCCGCTTCTGTCGGCAAGCGGCCAGGCACAAGCCGATGGCCAGGTGGGTCTTTCCCGTGCCGCACTCCCCGATCAATACAATCGGTTCCTTGCGTTCGATATAGCCGCCTTCGGCCAACTCGCGAATGCGTGCCGCCGGGATCTGCTGAGCTTGCGCGAAATCAAACTCTTCCAGCGTCTTCAAGCGCGGCAGGTGGGCATCGCGAATGCGGTTGTCGATGGCGTGCCGGTCGCGCTCTTCGCACTCGATGGACAGCAGCGCTTCCAGATAGCGGGTGTGGCTGTGGTTCTCCTTCACCGCCTGCTCGGCCAGCGATTGAAAGTTGGCGCCCACGGTAGGCAGTCGAGTCGCTTTGCAGTACTGCCGAATGGTGGCATGTTCCAGTGCTTGGGTCTGGTTCTTCACTGGATGCCCCCCGTCGTGTTGGCCAGCAACAGGTCGTATTCATCCATCACCGGCATGGGGCGTTCAAACGGAAGTAGTTCTTCAGCCAGGGCGACAGCGTATTGACGGCGTTGTTCCGGGTCGGGCATACGCAGCAGATGCAGTACCGCGGCTGCATCGCTAATCCCCAGCCGCAATGCCTCTTCCACGGCAGCGATCAGCTTGTCCCATCCGTCGATGGAACCGGCACGAATCAGCGAGATCATCTCGCGGGTCCCGTTGCCCTTGCCATGACGTTGCTCAAGTTCTCGCCAGATCTGGTCCAGGCAAGCCGGCCAGCGGCCAGCCTCACGCCACTGCTGCAAGGGCGTGGAACCGGCCATGGCTCCCGGCTTCTTCTCCAGCACATCGAGATAGTGCTCCAGATCGAGGATCTGATGACCTCGCCCGTAGCAACGGGTGTGCCGCGCAGCCACCTTGTTGTCATGCACGATCTCTACGCTTAATGGGGCAACCATCGCGGTTACGCGTAGCCCTGGCCAGAGCGGGGCCGAGTACCAGTTGGTCTTCACCTTGACCCGGCCTTTGCTGTCCACCAGAAGCGGATACAGCAACTCGTCAATCGGAAATCCTTCTTCGGCCAGCGGCGACAGATGCTCGCGTTCCCGTTCGCTGGCCTGACCGATGGTCATGCCGCGGCCAACAATGGTGCGGCTTCGGTTCTCCAGACAGGCATCGAGGATATGTTGGTTCAACGCGTCCAACATGCTGGCTTCCGGCACCGGCACCAGCCAGTTGCGCCGGAACCAGCCCAACTCCCCTTCCACGCCACCTTTTTCGTGGCCGCTGGCCGGGTTGCAGTACTCGCTTTGGTAGCCCCAGTGCGAGCGGAACGCGATGATCCGATCCGTCTCCACCCGCTGATATCCACGCAGAATCTTCTTCACCACCGAGGTCATGTTGTCGTAGCGCAGGGTCTTGAATACGCCGCCAAAATAGGCAAACGCATGTTCGTGAGCTTCCAGCAGCGCTTGCTGCGTGGCGTGCGGATAGGCGCGGTGGAAGGCATCGCCCGAGCCCATGCTGCGCATGGCGAAAAACTGCAGCTTGCGCGCTTCGCCGCCCAGCATGACCACGGCTTCGAACCAATCCACCTGCGCTTCCTGCCCCAGCTCGTAGCTCTGCGGCACGAACACTTCCCGCCCGCTGAGTCCCAACTCCCGCTTCCGCTCCCGCACATAGCGCCGCACGGTCGCTTCCCCGACCGGGTGCTCCGGATGCTCCTTGCGCAGCCGCATCCAGATCCGATGAGCCGTATGCCGCTGTTTGCGCGGAGCCTGAAGGTCACAGGCCAGCATCCGCTCGATCAGAGCCATGACCGGACCCAGTCTGGGCGCTTCGCGTACCACCGCTTTGCGCGCGGGAGGAATAGCGCTCCCGATCGCCTGACGCACCATCCGACGGTGCACACCGTGCTTCTTCGATAGACCTTGAATCGTCTCCCCGGCCGCGTATCCCCGCCGGATCACCTCAAATAGTTCCACCTTTTGCCTCCTGTCCATCCCCGAATCCTTACATCCGGGCTTGTACAGGTGGGCCAATTCAGATGAGCGAAGTGGGCCAATTCAGATGAGCGAACTCACCTGGCTGTTTCCTGCCTACTTTTCGTTTGCCTTGCACTCATTCCATCTTGGCTTTAGTATTTATACTTGTCTATAGCTAAAGCAAGAAAGTCGGATGATGGCGCAAAAGAAAGCTGGCAAACGCTCTAGTTCTCTGGAGGAACTGCATGGGAAGACGGCGGAGGAGCTGGCAGATATCCTTGCCCGGCCCTCCCGTTTGGTTCAATACGTGAATCAGTACGTGGAGGAGCGTGCCGGGGAGGCAGAGCACTTACTGCTGCAGACGACGGTCCGGGTGCGCCGGCGGCTGTTGTGTGAGCTGGCCAACACTGGGCCGGAGGACGGCCCGCTACGGCGGTTTCAGAAGCAGTGGCAGTCCACGTTGCGTGCCGAGTCCGCGGCTGACCTGAAGGAGCTGGGAGAGGGGCTTCGTTCTCTCTGGCGGAGGCCCCCCATCCACCGCGCGGAGCGGGTATTGAATGAGTGGCTGGTTGGGCGCCCGGCGCCGGCAAGGGGCCAGGGTTCGGGCGCCAAGCGGGCTCGGCCGGCGGAAACAGTCGCGGGAGCGATTCCTTTTGTGTGTTCCCTGGGTGCGGGCCGGCTGGTGCCCGAGTGGAAGGACATGCGGGCCATGCTGATCCAGGGAGTCTTCGAAAACTGGCGCCATTTCAGCTACTGCGCGAATGAGAATTGCGCGGCGCCTTACTTTATTGCCAAGCGCAAGGACCAGGTGGTCTGCGACGCGGAGATCTGCAAGGCGGAAAAGCAGCGCGCCCACGCTCTCAAGTGGTGGCACGAGAATCGCGGGGTTAAACGGGGCTGACAAGGCGGCCGGATACCGGTTGCGGCGAGTTTTGGGCATAGGTATGGAATGCCCCGATCTCCCGTGATCTTCTCCCACGCCCGGCCTAAACCTGAACGGCCTTGAATCCGCATTGCCGAGCTGCTTGCAGAAGCTGTGTGTCTGCCGAAATAAAAGACATGGGTGCTCGGCTCTTCCGATGCCCAGGTGAGGACTGCGGCGAGTTGAAGAGCGTCGGCTGGCTTCAAGCGGTTCACCCGTAACTCAGCCTCTGCTCGCAACTTATCTGTAGGCTTCAGTTCGCGCAATGACCCCAATGGCTATCTACGGGGGTTACTCCGTCTGTCCCTTCCAGCGCCCCTTCCAGCGCCACTTCCAGCCCCTTCCAGCCCCCCTTCCAGCCCCCCTTCCAGCCCCTTCCAGCCCTCCTTCCAGCCCTTCCAGCGTATAAATTGACCACTAAATTCCGAATCATCCTACCCATCATTCCTCCATTCGTTCGAGCGCGTCAGACGAGAGCTTCGACGCATAGCGGTACTCGTCTCGTCCAAGTAGGAGATCAGTGAGTTTCAATCCATGGCGCTTGAACCAGGTGTTGCAGACAAACAGAACAGAGAGGATGTCGGGCTCTGCTGGATGAAACGGCATCAAGAGTCGGCGCCAATGGTACGCTTTTGAGCGCGCAGTCTCGAGAGCAAGCTCGTATGCGTTGAGAAACGGCAGGAGACGATATAGAACATCCCGCGGATTCGCGTCGCCCTCCATGGACGCGGCGAGGTTTAGGTAGCTCGCCATGGGGATTCCCATCATGCCAAGGGGGGTCGCCGCGAGCGCTGTCAACTCGCTGGCGGCTCTTCGAAAGCGGCCATCATGACCTAGAGTTTTCTTCAAATCCTGATCCCCGGCTCCCCCAGCTCCTTCAATCAGCAGCGAGTACGCCAACTGGCCGAATCGTTCGGGAGGGTATTTCCCTTCACTTCTAGCGAACTCAAACAGGCTTCGGTCGGACGATTTCGAGGCCGCGCTGAGATTACGTGCCAGCGCCCACATTATCGCTGAGTACGGTCGATGCAAACGGTCGTAGCATTTGGCACTATCCGCGAACAGTCCTTTAGCAAGTTGGACCTCGTCAAGCAGAAGTGCATGAGAGCCGGCCCGACGGAACGCTGTGGCGGCAAAGGCGACTGGTTCGGATCTTCCAGGTCCCCTGGCCTCTTCGATTTGGGATTGGTAGCCCCGGCCGACGCCACGATGGAAGTTCAGGTCGCGCGCGACAAGCTCGATGTCGATTCCTAATTCCTGGGCTATCTCTTTCACACCTTCTCCGACTTACGCCAAAACGGGGCGGACGTTGTTGTATGTGGATGGATCGGAGAAGAAGCTGTCATTGTGTTTCGTTTGGGAAGGCGTCGGTAGAATTCCGTTATTGAGGGCTGTCAGAATATCGCTCAATTTCCATTCTTCGGCCTTTTGAATCTGTGCGGTCGGTATCTGAATCTTGGCGGTGATTTCACCTTCCAGCTGATATAGCGAGAAATCTGTATAAACGTGTAGCTCTCGAATCTCTTCCGAAAGTGCTTGATGCTCGATTGTCTTTCTTCCCAAAATCCAGGCGTAGCAATAGAACACCCAGCCATCCGTTGTCCAGAAGTTCGTCGCAAATCTCAACGCTTCCCACCACGCTGGATAGAGAGTGTTCGTCTCGTTGAAAGCGTCACGCTCAACACTTCCCGCTGTAGTTGAGATGAATGGAGTGTGCTCTTCGAACTTCATGTTGCCCCACAAAGGATCTGGGTCCTCATAGCGGCTTTGATGCCAGTACAGATTGCGCTCGGTGAGGCGAAGAGGAACCTTCGCTGCCGGAAGGCGTCCGACATTTCGCCACCAGTTGCAGAGAATGCCATGCGCAAAGATTGCGTCTACGTCATCCTCCTCGATGCCGCTTATACCCTTCAGAACCTCTTGAATAATCATGTGTGCGTTGACGAACCGAGGATACACCATCAGACCTGCTAGGCCGGCAGTTGCACGGACAACCCTGATTCGCGGCAACTACGTATCGATATTCGATTCGGCCAAGCCGGGACCTTTCGAGCGAGAAGGCGAATCAATCTGCTGGGGGTGTGTCGCCGGGTTGCGAGGCTGCCGGGAGAGTATCCGGAGCGTTAGGTCGGGAGTTCACCCCGCGTGGCGCCCGTTAGGTTTCGCTCTTAGCACCTGGTTGAGATACTGGCCCCTGGACTGCCCATGTGCGGTAAATTCGTCCCACACCTGTTGTGGGCACGCTGAGTACCAATATTCTTTTCCATCCCTAAAGCGTAGGTAGATCATCTCAGTTTCAGCGTCATACCCCTCCGCAGTTATAGCACCCGAAGCAACGGGCCTCCATTCAAACATCGTCACCTCCGTATATCCCACGCCAATCCCTAACTGATGAACTAAGATCGGGATTCGCTGGCTCTCTTCTCCACGGTTCCAGCGATGGATCATCAGCTTGCGGTTTGGGCCTGGGCAAAGCCAGCAGTGCTCTGGCTGGCAATACCACAGACTCGCCACTTACTACAGCCTCTCCCGTGCGTAGAGAGGGCAGGACGGCCGCGAGTCCCGCCACGGTGTCGGGCAACGCCGCCCTGATGGTTCCCTGATCAGACGTATTCGCGAGACGAAGCGCGATGAGTGTGCCGCATTGAGCGAGGGCTGTTTCGGGTAGTTCGGTAGGCCGCTGCGTCACAACCATGAGGCCAATGCCGTATTTTCGGCCTTCGCGAGCGATCCTATTTGCTGAATTGCGGGTGAGCGCGCTGGCGCCCGTTCCCAGGTACCGATGGGCTTCTTCGAGTACGACCAGCACCGGACTTGCCCTGCCCACCCCGGGACCTCCCTTTTCGCTTCGTAGACAAACTTCAAAGAGGAGATTCAGAATCACTCCAATGGCGAGATCGGCTGCCGTGGCGGGAACGCCGCTGAAATCCAGGACAGAGACGGGAGACTCATTCCCGAGCCATTCTTGGATGACCGCGATAAGGGGATCAGGGCCCTCAGTTGTGCCGGCAGGTTCTTGAAAGAAGGCGAGCTGCGGGTCCCGTAGGCCGAGGCGCAACATATCTGGTGTCACTGAGTACATGCCGAACATCGGGCCCTTGAAGGGGGATCTGCTTCCTGGGGCGTAGGGCCTAAATATCGTTGATCGAAGGTCTTGCGCGTCGCCGGCCTTTTCAATAGCAACGGTCTTTTCGTCATTCGCCGTTTCCCGTGTCTCTCTGTTTTCGGAATCCAATTTGAACCAAACATCACGAATATCGAACGGCACAGGAGTATCGGAAGTCACAGCGGATGGGTCCAACGTGAGCCATGTGGCTTCTTCAACAAATTTTGCGCGAGCCCGAGAAACGTATTCAGTGAAGCGCGTTGAAAAAGTGGGTGACCCAGTACTCCCTGTAAAAACTCGCAAGATATCGAGGGCGGGGAGAGCCCAGAAAGGCACACGGAGACGGTTCGCGTTTTCGCCTAAAACGCTTCGCACTGAAGCGCTGTTTCCGAGGGCCTGAGGGTACTCGCCGTGTGGGTCTATGACGACAATGTTTGCGGCCTTCCAGCCTCCGCTTACAAAGTTCTGAATAATGGACGACACAGCGCTGGTTTTACCTGAACCTGTGGAGCCGATGACGGCTGCGTGACGTGTTACTAGCTTCTCGGCTTCGAGGCATACGGGAATTTCTTCGGCAGCGGCGAGACAGCCGATTTGAACATGTTCGGGTCCGGCTTTCGGGAAAATCGACCTCAAGTGAAATGGAGTTGCAAAATGAACGGGATCGTCGAGGCCTGGGTAAGAGCCAATGCCGCGGCGAAATTTTCCCGTCGCTCGCTCGATCTCCCCGATTAGCTGGATTTGAAGCCATCTTTCATCGCGCTGCACGCTTTCGGACGGAGCAGGCGTCCCAGATAGTTCCGCAATCCCAACCAGGCTAACGGAACCAATAAGGTCTATCATTCCTTGGGGAATCCGGACCAAGGAACCAATCTGACCGATGGGTTGCAAGTGGCCCCTATAGATTGGCGCAACTCCTGCGAGATCAATGTCGAGCGCAACGGTTACGGTCGCACCCAGGACGTGCCGCACTTTCCCAATACAGGTGGCGTCTCTATCGGGCATCGGTCGCCTTGGTTTGGGGGTTGGGCGCCCCAACCGGGTCCGCAGGAAGTGTTACCGCAGGGATTTTAGAAGCAGGAAGTTTCGCCGCGGGAAGTTTCGCCGCGGCAAATGTCAAAGCTGGGACTGTCGAAGTGACGGGACGGTCTTCTTCTCTCGAAACGCTCTTGGCAAGGTGCGCCGCCAAGTACTTGAAGTCCCTAAAAGCGAATTTGTCGTCCACCCAGAAACCCGGAGGCATCTCTTCCTGGGGTTTTTCCCAATAGTCGCGCAGGCCGCCGATGATAGCTTCTTCCCCCGTGAGGACTTGGATATTCGGGGTCCGAGCAGCGCGCTCAGCCAACTCGGCGGGTATGGTCGAGTGACAGAAAACAATTATTTCTGAACGCTCTCTCCGGGATGCGGCATCGTAGATGACCTCGTTCAAGTGCTCGTCACCAAAGGAATAGCCGGAAATCAAAGTGAGCGTTTCAGGTTGGTACAGGGCCCGCCGGAAACGATCCTGCAGCACAACAAAAGGGATACGTCTAGATTCATCATATTTCGTGTCTGAAGGGTAAATCGCGGCACTGTTGCGAACCGGATGGCCCCGCCTTAAAATCTTGTGCTTTTCATCCCATTCCCAATTTAGAGAGCCGTGTATCTTCCAGAGACGGACAAAAAATCCGGGCATACACTCCGCGCCCGGCAAGGGTTCGACAAGTTCTGTCCTGAACCGGGCGGTCAGCGTTCCAATGAAACCGTCGAAATACGCTACCTGCCACTCTTCCAGCGCCCTTTCTAACAGCAGGTCATAGTTCACCGTAAAGATCTCCAGAGGAGAATGGTAATCAGTCCGACCTGCCCAGGCGGCGAAATCCAGCATCGGCCTGAGGTCAGCGCTGCTAATATCGAGTTCCTTCGCTATCGCCTGGCAAACCATTTCATCCAGTTTGTCGGCCACCTCGGCCGTAAGGCCCTCGATGGAATCTTCTGTTCCGGAGGTGGGTTCAGAGTCTTTCAATAACGCGGCGATGCGTCTTATCCTGCTTAGCGCTTGCTCGAGGTTCCGCCTATTGAGCTGCTTGGCAAGCAAAATCCTATGTGGCTCTTCAAGACGAGCCAGGACCCCCGTCTGGAGGGCCTCCACGTCCGGTAAACCGCACGCCTTTGCTGCGCCGGCGCCAAAGAAGACGCAGACATGACGTGACCTGGTGGCGAGTTTGGCACCCAGGTTGGTTACGAAGTCACGGTTGTTGTGAGACATCTGCTTTTCACTCGCGCCTCTCTCCTAATCGTTACGTCACGCCATAGTACTCCCGAGGCGCCTTGCGCATCGCTCCTGAGTACGGGCGTCGACTGTTCCGGGAAAAGCAGGACAAGGGAAAGCAAGGAAAAGCAGAGCAGGGCACAAAAAGCAGAAAAGCAGGACAGAAAAAGCAGGAAAAAGCAGGGAAGGTGTGATCATGCTGACAGTCCTTCTCAATTTCATGCGAAATCCGCCAGCAATCGTCGCAGGCTCCGAGCTCAGGTGCAAGACTGTTCGGGGCAAGCCCCATCGGACGCCGAAGACGGTAAAAAACGTGCGATCCCGGTTGCGACCAGGCTGAACTAGACTTGTCGCATGTTCACAGGCGATGACTGGGTCTCGGACTGGCCTAAAGCGGAGGCTTTTAGCCTGCGTATGGGCGAAATCTGCGCCCTTATCCCGATGCGTGGATCTTGGGAGCCGAACGATCGCATCGCGTATGCGATGGCCTCATTTCGCTTGGCGCAAGAGCACCACGCCTCTTCCCACCTGCTTATCGCGAATGACAAACGCTCAAGTGCGAGGGCGCTCGCTCGGCCTGTTATGGAAGCAGGGCTTCGCACCGTCTGGCTCTTAGAGGAAGCTAGCGACCGCGACATCTTTGAGCTTTCAAGGGGACGAGAAAGGCTGCCACTTCTGGGGGATTTGAATCGACTTTTGATAAAGCAACTAGAGCAGCGGCCTCTCCGTGGAAAACTGCTGGGAGCTTTAGACAGCTTTACCCACGGAGGAGCGGTTGCCCTAGCATCCCAATTTATCGAGGGTGCCGAGCTTGAGAAGAGCAGTTCGGCCATCATCGCTCTGGCTGGGTTCGCTGTTGCGATCGCGGGTTATGCCGTAGCAAAAGTGCTGCATCGTGATGATCTCCTCGCTGAATTGTCGGAAGCAAGTCCGACCATGGACTAGCTGTCGTGGGTGCCCGTAATCCATCGAGCGATCATGAGCCGCGTAAAATGTGTTGCATGGCCACCAAAAAGCGAAAAAGCGAACCAAGTCATTGACCAAAGGGTCAACCAAGGTAGGTAAACTCAAAATGGCGCTTGGGCGAGCACCAGCGAAGAAGAAGCCAAAGAAGAAGAGTGAGACACCTCGTGGACGGCGTTCCCCCCGGGAGAATTCTGGAAGGTGACAGATACGGTGACATGATGTGTGCTGCAGAAGCACGGAAGGGAGTTGGGATTTATACGTCTGACGGGCCTGGTACTGTGTGGAAAGGGCGTTTCGAAAAGTACCAAGCCCGTCAGACGTATAAACCGACGTATTCGAGGTGAGCTTCCCGTCCCCGAGTTTCGATACGAATGGAAACAACAAACGCTAATTGCCTCGAGGTGCGAAAAGGCTGCCGGTCAGGAATCTTCCGTTGGAGGAAATTCATAACGGATCAAGTCAGTCGCCACTTTATCGTTGTCCAGCGTGACTTCCAGGGCCTGGTTGGTAAGATCGCCGTTCCTATCGAGGTCATCCAGAACTTCCTCAAACAATTTCCGCTGCCACTCCAAATCCAGTCCCAGCGGACCGTTCAGGCAGACGATTCCGGCATGGAGAACAACGTCGGCATATTGGCCTTTGGTCCCCGGCGCGCGAGGCGGCCCACGGAAGTCGTCACTGTTGCGGGTGACGAGAACCCAATCCTGTTCCAGGATGACCCGCTTGAGTTCCCAGTCCTTCCAGCCAGCGCTGCCGATCCAGACCACATGCGACGCCTCATGGTGCCCCCGCTCTCGTGCCATGAGCGCGAGTTCCGGGCTGAGGCATTCGTCGATCAACAGCTTGGTCATGTGGATTGCGTGAGCACTTTCCTGCGCTTCGAAATCACCCGCGCATTCGCGGGCAACTCGCGCTGGCGCGGCCTTCCGCGCAGCGGATTCGCCACCGCAAAGAGCGCCGCAAGTTCAACCTGGTCCCGCTTGAGGCTTGGATACGACGAGAGAATTCGCTCTATCGAAATACCAGATGCCACGGAAGCGGCCACGTCATAGACCGGCACACGCGTTCCCCGAATGACGGGAGTGCCGCTCAGTATCTCCGGGTCCGTGACGACCAGATCACGCGCCGCACGCAGCCGGTCCAGCCGCTCTTCCACCCCCTTCGAAAAAGAGGCAAAATCAATTGTCAAAAACTCATCCTGCACGGTCGTTTTTGCCTTGCTCCAATCGCCAATCTTGCTGGCGAGGGCGATGGTGCGTTGCCGCTCTTCGGCGGTCAGGCGGTCGGCGGATCCGAAATAAAACGAGATGAAGATACATGCCTGGCGCTTGAAAGAACGGGACTCTTGCGAATCGAAGAGGCGGTCCGGCAAAATGTGTTCGTCGATCATGCGGTGAACATCACGCACGGAGACACCGGCGATGAAAGCGGCTTCTGCCGGAGTGAAGGTATCGAGTTGGACGGTCATAAAAACCTCCAGCTCTATTATAATCCTTCCGGAGAATCGGAAACAATATAGATTGTGCCGTCCAGCGGCCGTCTAATAAACGGCGTATTGAGGGATTTTGAGGGATCGGAAATGTGGGTCAATTTAGCGACCTGACGGAACTGACCCCATCCGATTCCGGCCTCGCGAATATTTTATAAGGTCAATGAGGAGGGAGCGTCTGTTATGGATGACCACTCTCTTTGAACGGCAATCATCAGCGGCGGCGAAATGGCCCTCATAAGGGCTGCCACGGATTGATGATGGTAACGCCGAGTTGCTCGAAATCTTTCACGTTGCGGGTCACCACGCTGAGATCATGTTCAAGGGCTGTCGCGGCGATCATGCCGTCGGCAATGTTCAGTGGCCGCCCGGCAAGCTGCCTTTCTCCATCGAGCACTCCCCATCGCTCCGCGACCAGTCGTGTTATCGGCAAGATGCGGTCCTGGAACCAGGACGGAACCTTTTCGTGAATCATCCGCTCAAGCTCCGCTCGTCGTGAACTCTGCTCGGCGAGGAGCGTGACTCCCCGACGCAATTCACCCAGGGTTACGACGCTGACAAACAGCGTGTCTTTCGCCTGGCGCTTAACCCAGGCAATCACATTTGCCTCTGGACGGGGCCGTAGCATCTCAGAAGGAACGTTGGTATTGAGCAGAAAACCACCGCTCACGAGAGATCAACCGGGCGTGCAGCGGCAGGGGTACGGCTGCAATCGAGTTCACCATCAGCAAACAACCCACGGACAGGCTCGAAGAGTTCAACGAGATCTTTGGCTTCCGCCGTAGCGGGCGCAGCGGTTTCCTTGAGAGCGCCAAGCGCCCTGGTGAGGAGTTCGTCGACGTCATGAAACTGACCGCTTTGCAAATGCCGCTGGATGAGGGCTTCGGTTTCAGGCTTTGTGATCTCGATAGTCATGCGTCACCCCTGCCCTCATTTTAAGCCCGCACTCTGCCCGAAGCCGCCCCCGGCATCAAGGAGATGAGGGGGCATGATACTCAACCCCCACCATCTCTTTCGTCAGGGCCCCCGGGGATGCGTATCTCCCCCCGCATCTCCCCGGAAATCTTATCAGGCGGTTTTTCGAGACGGTCGGCCCGACTCAAGTCGTGCCCTGATACAAGACATTGCCGCGGTGAGGATCGGAAAACTCGCTGCTTTCCCCAGATTTTTGGGCCTATCCGCCTTCTCTCATATGTACAAACTCCAGATGCTGCTTTCCTTAAGGAAAGCAGCACACGTGGATCTGTCTGACGTAGCGAAACAGGAATTCGGGTACGCTCCGGTCGGGAGGAACAAAATGGCGGGGCAGAATTTGCGAGCTCACTTGGAGGGCTTGTTTGGGGTTTAGGCGCACCGCAGATCCCTCCGCTCCGCTTCGCTCCGTTCATTCCATCCTTAACTTGCCGCCAGGCAAGTCAGGCACGCCTAATGAACAAAATGGCTGGGGCTGGATTTGCGAGCTCACTCGTGGGGCCTTGGTTTGGGGGAAAGGCGCACAGCAGATCCCTCCGCTTCGCTCCCCCGAATTCCTGTCGAAGTTGATGGCGCTGGCGAACTTCATGCGGCTTTCCTTAAGGAAAGCCGCACACGTGGATCTGTCTGACATGGCGAAACAGGAATTCGGGTCCGCTACGGTCGGGATGACAAATTTGTTTGGGGGACGGGCTTAAAGATTTGCTTGAGGGACGGCCTAAAAGCAAGCGCTCTCCGCGTTCATTCCTCCCTTGACTTGCCACCAGGCCAGTCAGCTACTCCTAAATGAACAAAATGGCTGGGGCTGGATTTGCGAGCTCACTCGTGGGGCCTTGGTTTGAGGGAAAGGCGCACAGCAGATCCCTCCACTTCGCTCCCCCGAATTCCTGTCGAAGTTGATGACGCTGGCGAACTTCATGCGGCTTTCCTTAATGAAAGCCGCACACGTGGATCTATCTGACATGGCGAAACAGGAATTCGGATACGCTACGGTCGGGATGACAAATTTGTTTGGGGGACGGGCTTAAAGATTTGCTTGAGGGACGGCTTAAAAGCAAGCGCTCTCCCCGTTCATTCCTCCCTTAACTTGCCGCTAGGCAAGTCGGCTCCTCGGGATGACAAATTTGCTTGAGGGACGGGTTTGAAAAGCAAACGCTCTCCGCGTTCATTCCATCCTTAACTTGCCGCAGGCAAGTCAGCCGCTCCTAATGAACAAAATGCTGGGGCCGGATTTGCGAGCTCACTTGGAGGGCCTTGGTTTGGGGGAAAGGCGCACCGCAGATCCCTCCACTTCGCTCCCCCGAATTCCTGTCGAGGCTGGTGGCGCTGGCAAACTTCATGCGGCTTTCCTTAATGAACGCCGCACACGCGGATCTGTCTGACGTAGCGAAACAGGAATTCGGGTACGCTACGGTCGGGATGACAAATTTGTTGGGGGACGGAATAAAAAAACAAGCGCTCAGCTCGTTCATTCCTCTCTTAACTTGCCGCCAGGCAAGTCGGCTCCTCCTAATGAACAAAATGCTGGGGCCGGATGTGTGAGCTCACTCGTAGGGCCTTGGTTTGGGGGAAAGGCGCACAGCAGGTCCCTCCACTTCGCTACCCCGAATTCCTGTCGAAGTTGATGGCGCTGGCGAACTTCATGCGGCTTTCCTTAAGGAAAGCCGCACACGTGGATCTGTCTGACATGGCGAAACAGGAATTCGGGTACGCTACGGTCGGGATGACAAATTTGTTTGGGGGACGGGCTTAAAGATTTGCTTGAGGGACGGCTTAAAAGCAAGCGCTCTCCGCGTTCATTCCTCCCTTGACTTGCCACCAGGCCAGTCAGCTACTCCTAAATGAACAAAATGGCTGGGGCTGGATTTACGAGCTCACTCGTGGGGCCTTGGTTTGGGGGGACGAAAAGCAGGTCCCTCCACTTCGCTACCCCGAATTCCTGTCGAAGTTGATGGCGCTGGCGAACTTCATGCGGCTTTCCTTAAGGAAAGCCGCACACGTGGATCTGTCTGACATGGCGAAACAGGAATTCGGGTCCGCTACGGTCGGGATGACAAATTTGTTTGGGGGACGGGCTTAAAGATTTGCTTGAGGGACGGCTTAAAAGCAAGCGCTCTCCGCGTTCATTCCTCCCTTGACTTGCCACCAGGCCACGATGACAAATTTGCTTGAGGGGCGAGGCCAAAAGGCAGATCGCTTCGCTCGTTCATTCCATCCTTGACTTGGCGCCAGGCAAGTCGGCTCCTCCCAATGAACAAATTTGCTTGAGGGACGGGTTTGAAAAGCAAACGCTCTCCGCGTTCATTCCATCCTTAACTTGCCGCAGGCAAGTCAGCCGCTCGGGATGACAAATTTGTTTGAGGAGGTAAGCCTTGACCGCCAAACAAATTTTTCATCCCGACCGAAGCGAAGCGCAGTGGAGGGACCTGCTTTGCGCCCCCACCCATTGCAAAAAACTTCATCCGGAAAGTCTGAGGATACTCGGCTCTGTTCAGGACGCACTACACTAGAACAAAAGGAGCCGCACGGCCAACCACTCCGTCCGGCCCTTTTCCGAAAGCCTTACTCCCGGCCCGTGGCTACGAAGGGTACCCCATGCCGGCGAGCACGCCGCGCATATACGCGAAGCTGGCAATAACGCCCGGCATCGGGTCATCCCCATGCACTTCGTACTCCAGATCGACAAAGCCTTTGTACTTCATCGCAATCAGAGTTTCAAAAATCTTCCGCACGGGCATCTTGCCGTCGCCGACGGCAACCTGGCTCTCCTTCGAACCAAAGTCGGTTAGATCTTTGATGTGCATGTCGAACAGGCGCGGCCCCACGGCTTTGATCGCGGCAACCACATCGGTGCCGGTACGCGCGGTGTGGCCCACATCAATGCAGCAGCCCATGCGTGGATCCATGTTGCCGACCGCCTTCAAAACGTCGAGCGGCGAGTGCCACAGTTTGTCTTCCGGCCCGTGATTGTGGATCGCGAAGCGTATGTCGTACTCCTTCACAAATTTCTCGATGCGAGGCAGCGTGCCCGGCGCCGGGTCACCAGCGACGATCACGGAAATGCCGGCTCGCTTGCAGTACTCGAACTTGCTGCGGATATCGGCATCCTCATCTTTCGGGAAATAAAGCGTTCCCGCTGCGTGCAGTTGGATGCCGGCCGCATGGTAGTCGTCGAGCGCCTTCGCTTCTTCCACCGGATCCATGGGCAGATGATCCTTGACGTCCTTGGCATTCAGCGCCAGCACGTTGAGTTGCTTCATGTAGCCGATCAGCTGGGCGCGGGTGAAATTGCGAAAGGTGTAGCTGCACAGGCCCAGGTGAACCGGCGTTGCAGGGTCATTTTGCCGCGGTAGCAGCGAAAGGGGCGGCGCAGGCGGCCGCCGTCAACGCGCCGGCACGAACGAAATCACGACGGGAAAGAGTGTTTTTCATAAGGTTAGAGGTGCGGCGCCCAGCCCTTCTCATAGTCACGTCCCCACATCTTCATGGCCTCTGCATCGCCCTTGATCTTTCCATCGCTGGTATCAAGCTGCAGCTCGCGATTCACTTCCCAGGCAATGTTGGAGAGTTGCAAAATCGTTACCGAAACATTTCCCACGGCAATGGGCGCGTTCAACTTTTCCCCCGACCGGATGCCGGCAATGAAGTTTGCAAAATGGGCATCCGTCATCGCGTCGGCGCCGACCAGGTCGGAAGAGGAAGTATTCTTCCCCGTCTTGAATTCGCTTGTCTTCACGCCCTTCAGGTCATAAATCTCGTAGCCATCGCGATCCACCACCACCGTGCCCGTCGTCCCCATAATCGCTGACCCACGATCGCGGTGATAGAACTTCATCCCCTGGCAGCTCTTGCCTTCCCACGAAAGCATCTTGTCCGGGTAGTCGAAGCTGGTCACCAGCGTGTCATAAAACTGCCAGTCATCTTTGAACTGGTATCTGCCCCCCGTCGCCGTGACCCGCTGCGGATACTCGACGTCCAGCGCCCAGCGGCAGACATCCACCTCGTGGGTTCCGTTATTGAGCGCTTCGCCGGTGCCGTAGATCCTGAACCAGTGCCAGTTATATGGCTGCACATTGTCGGTATAAGGTCTGCGCGGCGCGGGGCCCTGCCATAAATCCCAATCCAGCTGCGCCGGTACGGGCGCGGGTTTGCCAAAGCCAATCGACTTCCTGGTATTGCTGTACCAGGCTTTGGCATAGTAGGCGCGGCCAATCAGGCCGTTGTGAATCTTATCCACGATCTCGATGGTGTGCGGGGAGGAGCGTTGCTGAGTGCCCATCTGCACCAGCTTGCCGTACTTCTTTTGCGCCTCTACCAGCAGTGCTCCCTCGGCCGGGTTGTGGCTGCAGGGCTTCTCCACGTACACATGCTTACCCGCCTGCAATCCATCGATAGCCATCGCCGTATGCCAGTGATCGGGCGACGCGATGCTGATGGCGTCGACATCCTTCTGCGCCAGAATCTTGCGGAAGTCTTTCTCCGTTGCCGGCGCAGTACCCATCGCCTGCTGCGTCCTGGCGGCAAACTTGCTCAGAATGGTGCTGTCCACGTCGCACACATGCGTGATGCACGCGCTCGCTTTGTTCGCCTGCAGCGCCGATAAGTGCGCGTAGCCGCGGCTATTCAACCCGATCACCGCAAAGTTGATGCGGCTGTTGGCGCCCAGTATCTGACCATAACTTTTGGCGTTGGCGCCAATCGCCAGCCCCGCCGCTCCTACCGCTAGTGCATCCAGAAACTCGCGTCGATTGACCACTGGTTAAGCCTCATTTCGATGCCGCGGATCCGGCCAAATCGGCATCTGCAACACTATACCCGCGTTGCCCCCGTCCGATTTCGCCCTTAGCACAGACGTGGCTCAGCCACCTCTGGCCGCATGCCCCCGGAAATCTCATTTTTTCATGCGGTTACGGGCGCCAGCCCAGTTCGGCAACCGGCCCGCGAATCGCGTTGACAGTCGTTATTCGCGAAGACTAGCGTTAAGGGTTCGACGGCCCAACGAAGCCCTAGGTAAAGAGTGGGCAAAGTCTGAAATAGAAGATGTGACGATTGCGCAATTGGCACATGACTTCCTGCTCCCTCCGCAAAACGCGGCATTGCCTGGGCTCGGCCGCGTTTGCCGCGGCCTTACTGGTGATCTCGGTGGGCTGCCAGGGCAAGCGCGCCGGCACGGCCACCCAGCCGCATCTTGACTTCAACCAGGATGTGCAGCCGATCCTGGCCAGCAACTGCTTCAGTTGTCATGGACCCGATCCGGAAATGCGCAAGGCAAACCTGCGGCTTGATCTCGAGGAGTCTGCCTTCCGCAAGCGACCCGGCAAGCGGGATGCCATTGTTCCCGGCCATCCCGAGTCGAGCGAGCTGATCCGCAGGATTGAATCCAAAGATCCCCACGAGCTGATGCCGCAGTCCCCCTTGGGCGAAGCCAAGCCCATGAAGCCGCAAGACATCGCCATTCTCAAAGAATGGGTCGCCGAGGGCGCGCACTACCGGCCCCACTGGGCGTTTGAAAAGCCGGTACGCGCCGCTTTACCGGCCGTGCAACCAGAGCAGCGCGTACAGACGCCCATCGACACCTTCATTCTGGCAAAGCTGCAAAAAGCAGGGTTGCATCCTTCACCCGAGGCGGACAAACGCAGCCTCATCCGCCGAGTAACGCTCGATCTCACCGGTCTTCTGCCCACACCCCAGCAGGTAGATGAATTTGTTGCCGACACGTCGCCCCAGGCCTACGAGCATTTGGTCGATCGACTGCTCGCCAGCCCGGCTTATGGCGAACAGCGCGCCCGCTATTGGCTCGACTACGCGCGCTACGCCGATACCTACGGCTTGCACTTTGACAACAGCCGCAACATTTGGGCCTATCGCGACTACCTGATCAAAGCCTTCAATACCAACAAGCCCTTCGATCAGTTTGCCAAAGAGCAAATTGCCGGCGATCTGCTGCCCCCAAGCAACATCGACCAGGTAATCGCCAGCGGATACGTGCGCTCCGGCGTCAGCAGCAATGAAGGCGGAACCATTCCCGAAGAGTTGCGCGTCAACATCGCCAGGGAGCGCACCGAGGCGTATGGCGCCGTCTTCCTGGGGCTCACCGTCGGTTGTGCCGTTTGCCACGATCACAAGTACGATCCCACCACGCAGAAAGACTTCTACCAGCTCAGCGCCTTCTTCAACAACATCGAGGAACAGCCGTTCAACTGGATAAGCCCAATTGGGCGCCCATCCTCAAGGTTCCCAAGCCGCAGAAGATAGATGCCTACAACCACGTCATGGCGCAGCGAGCCGAGCTGCTGCGGCAACTGGCAGCAGCGCGGTTCGAGAGCCGGAGCCTGGTGCAGCATTGGCTGCAGTCAAAACAAAATCCTGCGCTGCCGGTCTCGACCGATCAATTGCAGCTTCGCCTGCGGCTGGATGAAGGCGGCGGCGATGTGCTCAGGAACAGCGCGCCGGGCGGCAAAAGTTTTCCCATCGGAAAATACAAACCGCAGTGGGGCGAAACCACCTGGCTCTGGCCCGACTTCCGCATGGACACCAGCACCCGGGTGGAGATGGGGCAGCTCGGCGATTTTGAAGGTAACCAGCCCTTCTCGAGCGGCGGCTGGTTCATGCTGCGCTCCGCTCCTAATTTCACTTCTTCCAGTGTCTCCGGCGCGCTGCTCTCGAAAATGGATGCCACCCAGCATTACCGGGGATGGGATCTCGCCGCGGAGAACGGCATCATCAGCCTCGAACTATTTAACCAGGCGCCCAAAGAACAGCCGGCGAAAGCCAAGCCAAAGAAGGGTGCTGCGAAGAAAGACGCTCCCAAACCGGAGACGCCGAAAGTGGTCACACCAATAGACCCGACGCCGATGGTAGGCATCAAGGTTGCGACCATTACCCCGCTGCCTACCGACGGTCACTGGGACCATCTCTTCTTTACCTATGACGGTTCAGGCAAAGCAGCCGGGGTCAAGCTCTATGTCAACGGCGCCCCCGTGCCCACGAAGACGGTTGCCGACAAGCTGGCCCACCACACCATCCGCACCACCGCTCCCCTGCAACTGGGGCGGAAATATCCAGATGAGCAGCCGGCCCGCGATACGCGCTACCAGGACATTCGCCTCTATGCCCGGGCGCTAAGCCCCGAAGAAGCGAAGCGCCTGCCCTTTGAAGACTACGTGGCGGAGATCACCAGCAAGCCCACCAGCCAATGGGATCGCGATCAATGGCATGCAGTCACCGAGTTCTATTTCAACAACGTCGATGAAACGTCGCGCGCACTCCAGGGCCAGATCCAGCAAATGAACGCCGCAGCTCGACAAGCTCTCGGCCGGTGGCGACGTGACCCTGGTCTCGCAGGAGAAGCCGTCGCTCGCCTACGCCAATGTGCTCACCCGCGGCATCTACTCCGCGCGCAAAGAGCGCGTGGAGGCCGACACGCCGCATTTTCTGCCCCCGCTGCCGCCGGGGGTGCCGCACAATCGCCTGGCGCTCGCCGAGTGGACCGTGAGCCCCGACAATCCCTTGACTGCGCGCGTCACCGTCAACCGCATGTGGAACGAGCTCTTCGGCGCCGGCCTGGTCGAGACCACCGAAGACTTCGGCATCATGGGCCAGCGCCCGTCACATCCTGAACTGCTCGATTGGCTGGCCGTCGAGTTCCGCGAGAGTGGCTGGGATATGAAGCATATGTACAAGCTCATGGTGATGTCGGCCGCCTATCGCCAGAGCGCCCGGTCGTATCCCGATCAGTTAGCCCGTGACCCGAGAAATCTGCTGCTGGCCCACGGGCCGCGCTTCCGCATGGATGCCGAGATGCTGCGCGACATTGCGCTGCAGTCGAGTGGACTGCTGGTCAACAAGATCGGCGGCCCCAGCGTGAAGACCTACCAGCCGGCCAATGTATGGGAGTCGGTCGGTTACCCCAGCAGCGACACCATCAACTACAAGCAGGACCACGGGGACGCACTCTATCGCCGCAGCATGTACACCTATTGGAAGCGCATGGCGATGCCGCCCAGACATGGACGCCTTTGACGCGCCTACGCGCGACACCGTTTGTACCCGGCGGCAGCGCACCGATACCCCGCTGCAGGCCCTGGTAACCATGAATGATCCGCAATGGGTAGAGGCTTCGCGTGCCTTGGCGGAACGCCTCATCCGCCAGGGCGGCAAGCAGCCGCAGCAGCGCATCCGTTATCTCAGTGAATTGGTGCTGGCCCATGATCCCTCGCCGCAGATGGAATCGGTACTGCAACAGTCTCTGAACCAGATGGAAAAACATTATGCATCCGATCCCGCGGCCGCCCACGACCTGGTAGCCGTGGGAGAAAAGCCGCGCGATGCCGCCATCCCCGCGCCTGAGCTGGCCGCGTGGACCATGGTGGCCAGCGAAGTACTTAACCTTGACGAGACGTTGAACAAATAGGAGAAGCCACGTGAAGCAACATCCGCTTTGCACTGACCCTGACCACGGTCCCACTGTCATGGACCTTCCCATTGCCGAGGGGCTGAAAGCGGAGTGGGCGGAACTCGAGACCCGCCGCCACTTTCTAGGCAAAGCAGGCAAAGTGCTGGGCTGGGCGGCGCTGGCCAGCCTGGGCGGCGACCGCGTGCTGAGCGGCGATGCGCGCGCCGCCAATGTCTCCATCCCCTCGCCGCAGAGCCTCAAGCTGCCTAACTTCGCGCCGAAAGCGAAACGGGCCATCTATCTGTTCATGTCCGGCGGCCCACCGCAGATGGACCTGCTCGACTACAAACCAAATCTCGCCCAGCTCTACGACAAAGACATCCCTGACTCGGTGCGCGGAGCGCAGCAGCTCACCGGCATGACAGCAGGCCAGGCGCGCTTTCCTATCGCACCTTCGCATTGGGCGTTCAAGCAGTATGGCAAGACGGGCACCTGGGTCAGCGATCTGTTGCCTTATACGGCGCGCATGGTCGACGACCTTACCATCATCAAGTCGACCAACACCGATGCCATCAATCACGAGCCGGCCATCATGCTCATGAACACCGGAAACATGAATGCCGGCAAGCCGTGCCTCGGTTCCTGGCTCTCCTACGGACTGGGCAGCATGAACGACAACCTGCCCATGTTCATGGTGCTGCTCAGCAAGCTGAACCCGAAAGAAAATAACCAGCCCGTCTCCTCCCGCCTGTGGAGCAGCGGCTTTCTTTCCTCTGAATACGCGGGCGTCGGTTTGCGCTCGGCCGGCGACCCGGTGCTCTACCTCACCGATCCCAAAGGCGTCGATCGCGACGTGCGCCGCAACATGCTCGACGCCGTCAACGAGATCAATCGCCAGACCTATCAGGAACTGGGCGACCCGGAAACCAATTCCCGCATTTCTCAATACGAGATGGCCTATCGCATGCAAGCCTCCGTGCCTGAGCTCGCCGATATGAGCAGCGAGCCGCAATCCACCTGGGATCTCTACGGCCCCGACGCCAAAGAGCCGGGAACCTATGCCTACAACTGCCTGATGGCCCGCCGCATGGCGGAGCGCGGCGTCCGCTTCACCCAGGTCTATAAGCGCGGCTGGGACGTGCACGCCAACGTCACCGGCATGCTGCCCGTGCTTTGCCAGGAGACCGATCGCGCCACCTACGCCCTGGTCACCGATCTGAAGCAGCGCGGCCTGCTCGACGACACGCTGGTGATCTGGGGCGGCGAGTTTGGTCGCACGGTCTATAGCCAGGGCGGGCTAACGCCCGATAACTACGGCCGCGACCACCATCCGCGCTGCTTCACCACCTGGATGGCGGGCGGCGGGGTACGGCCCGGCATCACCTACGGTGAGACCGATGACTACAGCTATAACGTGGTGCGCGACCCGGTACCGGTTCGCGACTTCAACGCCACCGTGTTGCATTGCCTGGGCATCGACCACAACAAGCTCACTTATAAATTTCAAGGATTGGACCAGAAGCTGACCGGCACCACGCCGGCCAGCGTGGTCAACAATCTGCTTGCGTAAGGTCTCGGCATTGGGATTCAGCAACGTGGTGGCGCAGGGGCGGCGGTTCAAACTGATCTGGATAGCATCGCTGGCGGCGTTGCTCTTGCTGCTTCCCTGGGTCATCCGGTTGGACGGCAAGACGCACGCGGACTGGCAGCAGTTCCTGGGACGATTCCATCCTCTGGTCGTGCATCTGCCCATCGGTCTGCTGCTGCTGCTCCCGCTGCTGGAGATTGCCGGCAGAGCGCGGCCCGCATTGCGCGAGGCCGCGACGTTTGTCTTATCGCTCAGCGTTTTCAGCTGCCTGCTGGCGTTGACCCTGGGTTATCTGCTGGCTTACGGCAGCGGGGATGCAGGCAGCGGCGTAGCGCGCCATATGTGGGGCGCCATCGTGCTTACGATCGCCGTGCTGGCTTGTGCCCTGGCCCGTCCCTCCTGGGCGGCTGGAACCGTGCCTGGCGTCTACCCAGGCTTGCTCGCCTGCGTTCTGTTGCTGCTGGCGTGGACAGCGCATCAGGGCGGCTCGCTCACCCACGGCAATAATTATTTAACCGAGTATCTTCCCCGGCCTCTGAAACACTTCACCGGCTTCGGCACCGTGCAGGCAAAGACGTTTGCTTATCCCAATTCGTTTTATGCCCGGCACATCTACCCCATCATGGATGCCAACTGCGTCGTCTGCCACGGCGAAGCTAAGAGCAAGGGTGGTCTGCAACTCGATTCCTACGAGCTCCTGATGCGGGGCGGGCAGGATGGCCCGGTCGTGATTCCCGGCCACGCGGAGAAGAGTCTGCTCTTGCAACGCATCACGCTGCCGGTCGATCATAAGAAATTCATGCCCGCTGAAGGCAAGCCGCCGTTAAAGCCGGAAGAAATCGCATGGATCAAAGCCTGGATCGAGCAGGGCGCCTCTCCCGAGTTGAAGACCCTCGCCGGCATTTCCATGCCCGTAGAGGAGGAACCGCTACCCCAGGTAGCCGACTACCATGCAAAAATGCCGGCGATCGCGCAAGCAGCAAAGGCCGCAGGCGTTACACTTGTGCCGGTATCACGCAACCTGGGCGATGGTCTCATCTTGAACACGGTCGATGCGGGAGCAAAATTCGGCGATGCGCAGCTGGCTACCTTTGCCCCCTTTGCGCCCTACGTCGTTGAGGTGGAGCTGGGACGAACCTCGGTCACCGATGCCTGCCTGGCCACCCTCGCCACCTTTACCCATCTGCGCGCCATCCATCTCGAAGGTACCGCGGTGACTGGCTCTGGTTTGGCGAAACTCGCGCAACTGCCGCAATTGGGCTATCTCAATCTAAGTGGGACCGGCGTGACCGAGGCGTCGATTGCTCCGCTCCGCACCATGAAGAGCCTGCGTCACTTGTATCTTTACAACACGCCGGCTCAGCCTGTCGTGACCTTGCCCGAGGGGCAGGCTACCGTGAGGAAAGAACCATGAACCGTCGTGAATTTTGTGCGATCACAGGGGGGGCGGCACTGGGGAGCCTGTTGGGCTCGCCGGCGCACGCAGACCCACGATCCGACCTACGATCCGAGGAGCACGCTTTGAACCCAACCCAGCTACAGACAGGTAACGGCGAATGGACTTACCAGGTGGTCTCGCAGTGGGGCCAATTGCCGCCCGGCAAAACCTTCGGCGGCACCCATGGCGGTATCGCCACCGACAAGGCAGGACGTCTCTACGTCAGCACCCAGAGCGAGACTGGCGTGTTGGTCTACGACCGCGACGGCACGCTGCTGAAGACCATTGCCGGCGAATATCCTGAAATCCATTCGCTCACCTACGCCAACGAAAACAATGACGAGTACTTTTACGTTACCGTGCAGAAGGGAACGCCCAAAGAGAACTGGCTCTTTGTCAAGATGAAGACCGACGGCACCGTGGTGCAGAAGATCACAGCGCCGGGCGAAGCCGGCTTCCACGCCCCCAATGAATGGCGCCTGACCGCGGCCGTCGTGGGCCCTGATGGTTCCATTTACATTGCCAACGGTTATGGCGATTCACGCCTCTTCAAGTTCGACAAGGAAGGCAATTACAAGGCGGCCTATTCCGGCAAAGGAACAGCCGATGGCCTGTGCAACTGCAGCCATGGGCTGGCTATCGACACGCGTTACGGGCAGCCGCTGCTGTTGGTATGCGACCGCGAAAACCGGCGTCTCAGTCACTACGACCTTGACGGCAAGTTTGTCAGCAACATAACGCTGCACCTGCGCCGCCCCTGCCAGGTAAGCTTTTGGGGCGATTACGCGGTTGTTTCTGAGCTGGAAGGGCGGGTCACGATTCTTGATAAAGACAACGTGCCGGTGGCCTTCCTGGGCGACAATCCGCACCAGGCGCAATGGGCAAATTACAAATTACTACCCGCCGACATTGCTGCCGTCAATTTCAGCGCCGCCCACGGTTGTCACATCGATCCCAATGGAGACATTTACGTGTCCGATTGGAATCAATCCGGCCGCGTGTCCAAATTGGCCCGCGTCAAGACGTAGTTATTGTGACGAATAGACGCGGAAGCGCGTCCAGTAGGTGCCGTTATCCCAGTTGATGCGGTTGCCGTTTTGGGTCACGGTACCTCCAATGGTGGTGCCGTTCCAGTTGGTCGTCAGTTGCCGTTTGCCGGTCAACCGTCCGCTGGCGCTGCTGCCTTGTTCATTGGTTAGCGAAAGAGTGTTGCCGCGCTGATGAATGGTGCACGACTGGCCGCGGTTTCCCTGGGGATACCAGGTGCCGTTCAGGTTCAGGCGATGATGCCCTCCGCCGCCCCCGCCGCCTGTATTGCAGCGCGCCCAGAATGTGCCGTTCGACCAGTTGATCTGGCTGCCATCGGGGCTGAGCGTCCCGCTCACAAATTGCCATCCCGGCGCCACAATGCCGCTTTGCCCCTGCAGGTTGCCGGGCGAGGTGTCGCCGTTCTCGTTGGTCAAGGTGAGGAAGGCGCCGTTACCGCTGATCGACGCCTGTTTGGTGGGGTCGCCCTGCGCGCACCATCCACCCAGAAAGGCAGAGGCCTGCTGGCTGGGAGCGAACTGAGCAACCGCATCTTTCACGCCAAGCGCGAAAGTCAAAGCAAAAGCAACTGCGATGGCTGCCGCAGTCGTTGCGCGTCTTGCCTGCATCACGAGTTTCTCCTTCACGATAAGACCATAGAAGGGTAACCGAGGATGTCGTCTTTGCCGAGGAGTATTTAGCCAGAGAAGGATGAGTGGAAAGCGCACGACCCACCTGGGTCTAATCACGATTCCGAGCGGGTTGGCGGCGCGATGAGCGGGTTCACAACCTGGGTTTCTCCGTAATGCTGTCCTGCCGATAAGTCCTCAGAGTAGAGAATGGCTGCGCCTGAATGTTCAGCAGCCTGAATGATCAGCGCATCCCAGAACGATGTCTGGTACCGCTCCTCGATATCGAGCGCCTGGAGAACGGACGCAGGGTTATTGGTAACGACTTCCCACGCAAGGTAGTCCCGAATGAGAAGACGTACCTCCTCAAGAGGAAGCGGAGGGCTTACTTTGCGTAGGAGGTTGATACAGAGTTCCTGTAGAACCTGGGTGCTCAGGACGCCTTTGCCCGAGTTCCAAAGATCCTCCACTAATGCACGCGCTCGCTGATGTTTAAGGCCGGCTGAGGTGTCATGCGCGTAGATCAGAATATTGGTGTCGACGAAGCACTTATCGCTCATGCAGTTCATCCCTGGGGCCCGGCGACCAGCCTAAAGCGAAGCCTTTCCTAAGACGCGCTAATGCGCGCCTGCGCGCCGCTTGATAGCCTTTTCGTTCGCGCACCACCTGCTCCAGCTGGGTTGCGACCAGAGCACTTATAGAAGTGCCCTCCTCCGCCGCCAGAATACGAGCTTCGCGCAAAAGATCGGCTTCGATTTTTAGCGTGATATTGCTTTTCATGGCTCCACCCATTTGTGTGCAGCACTAGTTTACGTGCTCTGAGGCCGGTAAGCAATTTGCGCATCCTTTTCGGGAAAATGCCCTGCAATTCGTGCATTCTTGGCGTTATTTGTTGACGAAAGTATAAACAAGCTCGCTACGCTCGGGGTGGCGCCGTTACCATATAGCTAGGATCGCGGGGCTGGATCGTTGCTGGTGAAGACCCCGTGAGAAGGACGGTATGCGATGACTCTCAGACCGACAGACATGCTGGAAATTCAATCGGCAATCGACCAGTACGAGAGAAAGTTTCCCCGCCGGCCCCAACCGTCGGCGGAGGTCGCGCTCGCCTGGCGCCTGGGCAAGCGCGAGGCAGCTAGAGTGCTGGGCCATCCATTCGATCCCCACCCATCGCCGGCTGCTGGAAAGAAATCTGACGCACGATTTGCGCGGCAAGAATGCAACCGGCTGGTATGGGCCTGGGAGCAGCTGCGCCTGCAATGGAATATCTCGAGTTTTTCCAGTTCTGATTCCTCGTTGGCAGAAGGCCTGGTCCCCTGGGCCAGGGCAGCCTTGCGGATCGGTTGGTGGAGCATGGTCGCGGTCGTGACCGCCTCAGTCTTTTTCTTCGGAGCCGTTGTCGGCGGATTTAAATGACCACCCGGCAGATCTTCTGGCGATCAGGCTGCGCGCTTGTTCTTGCCGGAACTCTGCTGGGTGTTCTTTATGCGCAGCGGGCCTTTCGTGAGTACCCCTCGGTGGAGTACGGAGAATCCCTGCCGCTGCCGCGCGATTGGCATCGGCCGGGCGAGTGGGCGTTCGCGCGCTTGATGTATCCCCCCGGCCCGCTCGACGGCTATCGGGGCAGATTCGACGGGGACTGGCGACGAGGCCTCTCGCTCTGGACGCAGGACTATCCGCGCGCCGATCGCGCCCTTGCGCAGGCGGTGCGGCGGTTGACCCGGGTGGACGCCCGGTCGGTGGAACAACCGGTCAACCTCGACGATGGAGACGAGATTTACAACTGGCCCTGGCTGTATGCCGTGCAGGTGGGGGAGTGGGGCCTTACCCAGGCCCAGGCAAAGAAGCTGCGCGACTACCTCCTCCGCGGGGGCTTCTTCATGGCCGACGATTTTCACGGATCGGAAGAACAGGAATATTTTGAGCAGACGATGAAGATGGTTTTCCCTGACCGCGCCATCGTCGATATACCGGATAGCGACCCCATTTTTCACACTGTCTTCGACCTCGACGATCGTTTTCGCGTGCCAGGCGCGGAGCATCTCGACACCGGCTACAAGAAAGATGGAAGGGTAGCGCGCTGGGAGGGGATCTATGACGATAAAGGCAGGATCATGGTGGCCATTTCCCTGAACTCCGACCTGGGCGACTCCTGGGAATGGTCAGACACGCCACGCTATCCCCTCAAGTTCTCTGATCTGGGTCTGCGTATCGGCGTCAACTACGTTGTGTACGCGATGACCCATTGATGGGGGAATGGCGAAAGAGTATGTAGTGCGCCATGGCAAGTAAGCGCCATTACCAGGTGCTATTACTACAATTCGCCTTGCTGTTACCCAAGAACCATAGCTAATTCCGCCAGATCCGCTATGCTCTTTTCAAGCGGCGATTCTCCGCGAAACACTTCATCGCTTCTTTCGGGGGAGGGATTCGATGAAGGGTTACAAGGAGAATCGCCGTTCTTACGTTTGCCACCGTTTCTGCTTCTTTACCTCTGGCTTTGCCCCTTGAATATACTCAGCGACGGCTACCGATCCTGTGCAAGCGACTGAACGGACGGTGCCCTTATTTACTTGCTGACGGCCTTGCGCATGGCTGGCTTCCGTTTGGCAGCGCTGCCCGCCCTCGGCTGCGACTGCATCTGGATGTTGTGGGCGTTGACGATGGCCATGAGCAAGCCGGGGAAGCGCTTCTCAATTTCCGCGCAGCGAGAGGTGTTATGCATTTCAACACCGCGACGTTCACCGCGAATCAACCCTGCCTCCCGGAGCGCCTTGAAGTGCTGGGAGAGGGTTGATTTAGGTATCGCTTGATTGCTCACTTTGAGTAAATTAGAGCAGTTCTGCGAACACGCTGAGCCCACGATGGCGGCGTAGATCGCCACCCGCACAGGGTCTGACAGTGCGTGCAGAATGGCCTCAACGGTAACGTCTTCAACCGCAGGGTGGAACAGTGGCCGCATGGCCTCTTATCCTATCGCCGCGGCGGATTCTGTTCAATCATTCATCAACATGCGCAAGCAGCTCGTGGTTAGATCATTCCCAATTGGCCAAGCATAGCGCGCCAAAAAATACTCGGCCAACGGC
This sequence comes from uncultured Acidobacteriaceae bacterium, assembly GCA_963834445.1. Classification (GTDB taxonomy): domain Bacteria; phylum Acidobacteriota; class Terriglobia; order Terriglobales; family Acidobacteriaceae; genus PALSA-350. The sequence continues at coordinate 151,228 of CAWIBU010000003.1, read as the reverse complement.
AGGATGTCGGAACTTCGCTCGCGCAAGGGGCGAAGACGCATGGTGAAGGCATTGAGCCGGTAAAATAAGTCGGCGCGAAACGTCTTTTTTCCACATCCGCTTCCAGGGGGCGGTTGGTAGCGGCAATCACCCGCACGTCCGCATCGATCGAGGCGGTACCCCCCACGCATTCGAAGGAATGTTCCTGCAACACGCGCAGAAGCTTCGGTTGCAGCGAGAGCGGCAGCTCGCCGATCTCGTCGAGAAAAATTGTGCCTCCATCGGCCGCCTCAAACTTGCCGCGCTTCTGAGTGATGGCTCCGGTAAATGCGCCAGGCTCGTGCCCAAAGAGTTCCGACTCGAGCAATTCACCCGGCCTCGCCCGATGCGGCCGGCGTGTTTAGTTGGGTTCACCTCGGCGATCTGCACATGACGCGGTCCGGTGAGCAGAATCATCTTGACCTGGTGCGGATTGTGGACGAAGTGATCGGGCTTTTGCCGGGTTAGTGAGCTTCATCTTTCTGCCGGGAGATGTGGCCGATGATGGTAGCCGCGCCGCCTACATTGTGGTGCGCGGAGAACTCGATCGCCTGAAGGCGCCCTGGTGCGCCATCCTCGGCGATCACGATGTTCATGAGAAGAGCTTCGCCAATTTTCTGCAAGCGATGGCTGCCAACACGCACTACGCGTTCACCGCAGGCCGCGTCCGCTTTGTGGCGATGAACGCCTTTGATGTGCCCCACCCAGGGTCATTCGCCGCAAACGAACAGCAACTTGCCTGGGTGAAAAATGAGTTGCGCACGGCGGCGGATGCCGGCGAAACCGCCATATTGCTGTTGCATTGCTATCCCAGCGACTTGAAGTCCGGGGGCGGGGAACTGGCCGGGATGGTTCGCGAGTTTGGTGCGCGCCTGATCGATATGGGCCACACCCGCTACAACGAGATTGCCAATGACGGAACGACGCTCTATTCGGCAACCTGATCGACGGGGCAAATTGAAGAAGGGCCCGTTGGGTACTCAATTGCCAGCCTGGATGGCGGGACGATCAGCTGGCGGTTTGTTGGGTTGGGTAAGCTAGCTGTAGTGATGATTACCTCTCCGGGCGATGAGCGGCTGATAACCAATGCGAGCGAGCGTTTGCAGGGAGACATAACCGTGCGGGCCAAGGTCTGGAGCGAAGCGGAGACCTTAAACGTGTACGTTCGATTCCATGGGCATACGGCGACCACGCAGAGGGTCGCGGGCAGCAAGGTTTGGCAGATGGTGGTGGATGCCTCCGCGCTTGCTGAGGGCGTGTATACCCTGGCAGTGGAAGCGCAGTTCGCGGGCAGGCAGATGGCGACGGATGAGATTCGCATCGTGGTTGGCGAGCGTGCTGAGCCTCAGCGCCTGCGTCGCGATCAGGATAATGTGCTGGAGGTATGGCCCGAGCACGGACTTCTGGGCACGCAACTGGGGCAGAACAAGAACGGAAAGAAGTGGTGATGCCGGCAGAGATCGCGCACATTGTTCTGCCGCTGATTGTCGCCGTGAGCATCGCGCTTATGCTGATGCGTCCGCGTGGCATCTCCGAGGTGTGGTGGATCTCGGGAGGTGCGTTGCTGTTAATAGCGCTCAGGCTGGTGCCGCTCAAACTTGCGGGCCACGCGGTCGCCAAGGGTGCCGACGTCTACTTGTTCCTGATCGGCATGATGCTTCTGAGCGAACTGGCGAGGGACCAGGGCGTGTTCGACTGGGTGGCCTCGGTCGCGGTACGCGAAGCTCGGGGCAGCTGTTCGCGCCTCTTCGTGCTGGTCTATGTGGTGGGAACACTGGTCACGATCTTTATGTCGAACGACGCGACCGCGGTCGTCTTGACGCCGGCGATTCTGGCAGCGGTGCGCAAAGCAAAGGTTGCGCCGCTGCCGTATCTGTTTGTGTGCGCGTTGATCGCAAACGCTGCGAGCTTCGTGTTGCCCATCTCCAACCCGGCCAACCTGGTGGTCTTCCATACGGGCATGCCGCCGCTGGGAAGATGGCTGGCGGATTTTGGTGTGCCGTCGCTGCTATCGATCGTGGTTACGTTTATCGTGATGCGGCTTCTGTTTCGCGCTGAACTTCGCAAAAGCATTGAGTGCGCGGTCGCGGAAGCGCCACTGCGGGGGAATGGCCGGCTGGTTCTGGCCGGCGTCGTACTGATGATTGCGGTACTGCTCACCGCCTCGGCGATGAACAAGGATCTGGGTTTGCCCACTTGCCTGGCGGCGCTGGCGATTACAGCGATCGTGTCCATCAGGGCCAAAAGAAATCCACTGCCGTTGGCTCGCGCGGTGAGCTGGGGCACGTTGCTGCTGGTCGCAGGCCTGTTTGTGATGGTCGATGCGGTCGAGAGTCAGGGTGCGCTGAAGCTCACGCAGCAGTGGCTGGCGTGGGCCTCCAGTTTGGGGCAAACTACCGGTGCGCTGCTGGTTGGATTCTTTGTGGGCATCGCCAACAATCTCGTAAACAACCTGCCGCTGGGCCTGATTGCCGGCGCCACTGTTCAGGCCGCGCATGCCAGGGGGTTGATCGCCAACGCAGTGTTGATTGGCGTAGATCTCGGACCAAACCTTTCCGTAACCGGTTCTCTGGCGACGATCCTCTGGCTGCTGGCGCTGCGTAACGATGCAGGTGGGGCGGATGGAGAGAATCTCAACGTCAGCTTCTGGAAGTTCCTCAAGGTTGGAGTGGTCGCCATGCCTACCGCCCTGTTCGCGGCCCTCGGCGCAGCGATCCTGATGCAGATGCTGTTGGGGCAACGCTAGCTAGAGCTGCACGCGCGACCGGCACGAACGGTCACAGTGTTCGGTGAACTGCAACCTGGCGATCAGGTGGTCAAGACTGCCACGGATGCCATTCACGCCCGAGATTCCTTACAGGTGCAAACTGCGAAACAGTAGTGGGGCGGCTTCATCGCTTTTGTAAATAAAAGGCTCCGAGATTCACTTCGCTGCGCCACTTGTTAGTCATTGAAGGCTCGGCGCATTTCAAGGCAAGTAGCTGGCTGGCCAATTGGCCAGCGCTTTATTCGGAAAAGGCTCAGCCGACGTTCCTGATATGGTTAGCCTGGACGGTGGCTAAGACCGTACCGCAATAACGTACTACACTTCCATGGATTGCGAGGGTAGTCTCCGATCTATACGGCCCGACTAAAGAGGCTGCAGAAAAACTCACTCAAGTCACACAAGGCCGTACCCTTCGCTCCGGTAGTTTTCCGCAGCCCACATCTTGTTTAGTTGTGCGCTTTGTTTGTCAGCATCTCCAGGCAGATGGGCGTGATGTGTATCAGCCAAAGTTCGATCGGCCTCGCCCCGCCGAGTGCTGTAGAGTCAAGCCAGGCGTGATGCAGACACCGGCATAACTCCGAAGCTGCCTCTGGTTTGTCCGCCTCAAGTCGCAGCATGGCGCGATACACCTTATCTTCAAGGCAGTTGGCGTCGGGCCAACCGCGGCCACGCTGGGGATTCACGTGCCGTGTACGATGCTTCGGATCAACTCCGCGTTTTCGCTCAATCGGCAATGGCAATCACGAGATAGGAATACAGCCCGACCTCGTCGTTTTTCATCACCCTGAAACCAGCCATCTCCAGATCTTCCATGACGAGGACGGAGGAAATGCGATGCTCTAAGGGCGGCCCGGGTGGTTGTTCCACACCGGGTCGCCAATCAAGGATGCCGACTCGTCCGGCCTTACGGAGGATTCGCTTTACTTCGCCGAGAACGCGCGGCAGATGATCGAGTTCGTGCCAAAGGTTCGCCAGCAGTACTAAGTCGCAGCTGCCGGCCGCCAAGCCTGTTTCCGTAGCCTCGCCCACGCGGCAGTCTACATTGGCGATTCCGGCTGGGACGAGTTTCGGCTGCAGCAGGGCGAGCATCTCTGGTTGCAGGTCGATCGCGAAGACCTTACCGCGCTCTCCGACAGCGGTGGCCAGGGGTAGTGCGAAATAGCCGGTCCCTGCGCCAACATCCGCGACGGTCATGCCGGCGCGAAGATCGAGCCGTTCGAGAACTTCAGAAACGGGAAGCCAGGTATGCCGCTCGGGCGCATCCAGCTTGTGCGCTTGAAGGTGTGAGAACGTTCGTTCATTCATAAGCTGTCCTTCAACCCCAGGGCACGAAAGATGCTCATGGCGGGGCACCAGTTGGTAAAGGCCGACTGGAACAGGTTCAGTCCCACAAATAGCGTAAGCAGGTACCAGCGTGGCGATACAAGGTAGCCGAGAGTGACAGACGCCATCACCATCGTTCCGGCAAGAAGGTGAACAGCACGTTGAACGGTCATTTCATACTCCTGGTTGATTCAGTTTGCTGCCGTTGGATCGCCGACGGGCAAGCCGTACTCTGCGATCGTTGCGGGGGATTGAGGATGGGGTGGATGCAACTCCGAGTGATGCTCGACCATGTAGTAGAGAACGGGCACGGCTAATCGCGACAAGACGGTGGATGCGATTTCGCCCGCGATCAACGACAGCGCGAGCCCCTGGAAGATAGGGTCAGAAAGAATGACGCTGGCGCCGACAACAACCGCTGCAGCAGTCAGCAGCATGGGACGGAAGCGCACGGCGCCGGCATCGATGACGGCTTCTGCCAGCGGCATACCCTGCTTGCGGCGAAGCTCAATGAAATCGACGAGGATGATTGAGTTGCGCACAATGATCCCGGCCCCGGCGATGAAGCCAATCATCGAAGTGGCGGTAAAGAAAGCGCCCAGAATCGCGTGGGCCGGCAGGATGCCGACGAGCGTGAGCGGGATCGGAGCCATGATCACCAGCGGGACAATAAACGAACGGAACCAACCGACAACCAGCACGTAGATCAGGACCAGCACAACCGCGAAGGCAAGGCCCAGGTCGCGAAAGACCTCGAGCGTGATCTGCCATTCGCCATCCCACTTCATGGAGTAGTGATCGGTTGAGGTTGGCTCCTCGGAGTTGTAGCGGGTGAGCGTATAGCCTGCAGGCAGTTGCAGATGGTCAAGCGCGGAATTCATCCTGAAGATGGAGTAGACGGGGCTTTCCTCAGCCCCTGATACATCTCCGGTTACATAAACAACGCGCTTCATATCCTTGTGGTAGATGCTCGGCTGCAAGACGGTCATTTGCACCTGGGTCAGTTCGCGGAGCGATACCGGAACGCCGTCTGTACCCATTAGCTTGATGTCTTGCAGCTGGTCGATCGAAGATCGCTGCACACGCTCCATCTGAACCTGGATGGGCACAGCTTCGCGTGCTTCCTCCTGATGCAGCAGGCCTGCGGTCGCGCCCGACTCCGCAATCTGCAAAGTTTTCGCCACCTCAGACACGGCGATGCCGTGCAGGGCAGCCTTCGCTGCGTCCACTTTGAAGACAACGCGGGGTTGGGGGTCTTCGACATACCAATCCGTATCGACCACACCAGGCGTCTGCTGGAAAATCTGTTTAACTTTCTGCGCGACATCGAGCTGGCCGGTCATCGCGGGCCCGTAGATTTCGGCGACCAGTGTCTGTACCACGGGTGGGCCCGGCGGAACTTCGCTCACCTTAATCCGCGCCCCCCAGGGCAGCGCCAGCTTCACCAACTCAGGACGAACTCGCTTGGCAATCTCGTGACTTTGCACGCTGCGCGCTTTGATGGGGAGAAGATTGACCTGAATATCAGCCTGGTTTGGCTGATGGCGCAGGTAGTAGTGGCGCACCAGCCCGTTGAAGTTGTAGGGTCCCGAGAGCCCGGTGTAGGTTTCATAGTTAGCGACCTCGGGTTGGTGGGCAAGATAGTGGCCGAGCAGTTGGGTTACCCGCTGGGTCTGCTCCAGGGTGGTTCCGTCTGGCATATCGACAATCACCTGGAACTCGCTTTTGTTGTCGAAGGGCAGCATCTTCACCTTGACGAGTTTGAGCGGAACCAGGGCCACCGCGGCCAGCAGCAGGACCACCACGCCGGCGAGAAACAAAAAGCGATGCCGCGTGGAGCGGATGAGCGGCGACATAATGCGGCGATAGAGGCGGGTGCTCCAGCTCTCGCCGCTATGACTGCTCGGTGTTTCATGTTCCGTGGCGTGCGCAACCAGCCGCATCGCAGCCCAAGGCGAGACGATGAACGCCACCAGCAGCGACAGGAACATCGCTGACGAAGCACCGACCGGGATGGGACGCATGTAAGGCCCCATCAGGCCGCGAACAAAGGCCATGGGCAAAATGGCTGCGATGACCGCGATGGTCGCCAGGATGGTTGGGTTACCCACTTCTGCGACTGCTTCGATCGCGACCTCGCTCAGCGGTCGACCGTGGCTTTCGGGCAGCCGGAAGTGCCGAACCATGTTCTCGACTACTACGATGGCATCGTCTACCAGGATGCCGATACTGAAGATGAGGGCAAAGAGAGTCACCCGGTTGAGGGTGTAGCCGTAGAGGTAGAACGCAGCCAGGGTGAGGCCCAGGGTGACCGGGATCGCCAGCAGAACCACGCCCGATTCGCGCCAGCCAAGAAAGACCCCAACCAGGAGCGTGACCGAAAATGTCGCCAGGAGAAGGTGCTCGAGCAGCTCGTCAGACTTTGCCTTCGCCGTGTCGCCATAGTTTCTGGTAGTAGAGATGTTGAGATCCGCGGGCAGGGTCGTCTTGCGCATTTCTGCGACCTTGGCCAACACCGCGTTGGCAATATCGGTGGCGTTGGTTCCTTTGCGCTTCGCAACCGTGATGGTGACCGCGGGAACATCGGCTCCGAGGGCAAGGCTGGTGTCTTTGCTGCCCGCGCCGACCCCGAAGGAAACATAGTCGCCTGGCTCTTCCGGGCCGTCCGCTATCTCTGTTGCCACATCGCGCAGGTAGACCGGGGCCCCCTTTGAGACGCCTACCACCACTTTGCCCAGGTCGTCGCGGCCGTGGAAGAATTCGCCCGCGTCGACTCGGAATTGTTGATTCCCGGCGGCAAACTGACCCGCCTGGACGCTCGCGTTTGCGGCTTCAAGACCGGAGACGACCGTTCCCGCGGTAATGGCATACGCGGTGAGCCGCTGGTTGCTGAGGATGACCCGCATCGTGCGTGGCTGGCCCCCGATCAAGACACTCTCGGACACATCCGGCACCTGCTGGATGCTGTGTTGGATCTCCGCCGCAAGTTGGCGAAGTTGGTAGGAGCTATATCCCTGCCCCCAGAGTGTGAGCGTCAGGATCGGCACGTCGTCTATCGAGCGCTCTTTGACCATTGGCTGCGATGCGCCTGGGGGCAGCTTGCCGGTGCTGGAGTACAGCTTGCTATACACCTTGACCAACGCGTCTTCCTGACGAGTCCCGACCAGGAAGCGGACGATGACGAGGCTGTTTCCCGGGCTCGAAGTGGAGTAGACGTACTCCACTCCGGGAATCTCGCGAAAGATCGATTCCAAAGGGACGGTGACGCGCTGTTCCACCTCGCTTGGCGATGCGCCGGGCAGCGAGGTAGTGACATCCAGCATGGGGACTATGATCTGCGGCTCCTCCTCACGCGGGATGACCATCACCGCAAATGCCCCCAGCAGCAGCGACGCGGCGATGAAGAGGGGTGTCAGCTTGGAGTTGAGAAAGGTCGCAGCGATGCGGCCCGCGATGCCCAGGTCCTGCTTCATGGCCGCACCTCAACTTTGCTTCCGCCCAGTTCCCGATCGGCGGGGTCGAGCACGACCGTCTCACCCGGGCTCAGCCCAGACAGCACCTCGATACCAGCCGGCGATGTTGCGCCAAGCGTGACATAACGCAGCGAGGCAATATTTGCGCTGTCGAGCACCCAGACAGCATGCAACGAGCCATGGGTGACGATGGCAGCACTGGGCACGAGCAGCGCGGTGCGCTGCGTGCCGCCGATCGCAGCAGCACCAAACATCCCGGAACGCAATCCTTCCACCGCGGGCAGGTCGATCTTTACCAGAAAGCTATGACTGCTGGGGTCGCCCGCGGGATCGATCTCCGCAACGTGCCCAGTCAAAGCAGGCTTCGTCAGGGCATCGACTTGCACCGGAATAGCCATCCCGTTCCGCAACGTCTTTACCAGCGATTCATCCACGCTGGTTGTCAACTGGAGTGTGCCCGCCTTTTCCACTTCGAGCAGCGCCACGCCGGGCATAGCCATCGCTCCTGGATCAACATGGCGCGCAGTGACAAAGCCTGCGAATGGCGACGTCAGACGAGCGTAGCCGGCCACCGTTCCTGCTCCGCTCGCATCGGCCTTGAGCGCAAGATTTTGTGCCCGCGCTGCATCCAGTCGCGCCACAGCGCCCTGCGCCTTACGATTCACTTCGTCGAACTCCTGCGGGCTGACTGCCTTGTGCTCCCGCAGCAATTCGTAGCGCTTCAAGGTGGAGGCAGCGAGCCCAGCCTCGGATTCGGCTGCCTTCACGGCCTCGTCGCTGGCGGCAACAGCAGCTTTCGACCTTTCGACGTCGAAGCGTGCCTGCGCATTATCAACCGTGAGCAGGAGCTGCCCAGCGCGTACCGCATCCCCTTCTCTCACGGCAACAGTTGTGACGCGGCCAGTGGTCTGCACCGAGAGTGTCGACGTCTCTTTGGCATGGACCGTCCCCATCGCGTTCGAGGTAGTTACGACTGGTCGTTCCACCGTTTGCCCCACGTGCAACCCTGTCACCACAGGCGGTACGCGGACCGGCGCGGTTCTGTTGTCGCAGCCCGACAGGACAACCGCGCCGACTGCGATGAATGCAAAAGCTATTTGTCCAGGTCCGTTCATTGCAGATCCCCTGCTGTGTTCTGATCCAGCGTTCCGTCAGCAAATTTGAGCGTGGCGTAGGTTAAGGTGTTACGAAAGACAGCCTGCCAATAGCTCGCTCGCGCCTGGCGGTCCGTGTCTTCCGACCGCAGCAGGTCGGTCATCGTCGCGAGACCCGCGGTGTACCGCTCTTGCAGAATGCGCAGGCTCTCTTCGGTCTGACTCACGGATGTCTTAGCCACGAGCAGCATCTGGCTTGCGGTGCGATGCTCGTAATAGGAGCGTGTCACTTGCAGCTCAATCTCCCGATCGGCCGCTGCCTGCACCGCGTCGCTGCGATTGAGTGCGATCCTGGCCGCAGCCAGGGTCTGGTGCTTCGCGGCGGGCAGCAGGTCGATGCGCAGTTCCGCTCCGGCCACCCAGTTGTTTCCCCCTGGCCCCGCAAGCGATGCTTTATCCATCTCCCAGTCTCCGTAAGCGCTTATTTGTGGCCCCAACGCGGACCTGGCCGACTGCACCGCGGCCCGTTGGGCATCGTGCTGTAGCCCGAGGCTTTGGCGGTCTGGTCTCGACTTCAGCGCCAGGGTCAATCGTTCCGCCAGGGGCAGATCAGCGTATGTTTGCTCACGCAAAGGCATGAGCTGCCTTTGCTCCGTTGGAATGCTTTTCCCGATGGCCGCCTGCAGCTCAGCCCATGCGACGTCTACGGCGCCCTGGGCGGCAAGCAGTTCCTGCTGCCGCTCCGCGAGATAGGCATTGGCTGTTAATTGGTCGGCGTCGATAGCCAGCCCTGATTGAACGCGCACCTGGCTCGATGAGAGCAGCGCCGTCGCGGTGTCAACATTGTGCTTGGCCACTTCAATCTGTCTTAAGGAGAGCAGGACCGTCTCATAGGCCTGGATCGTTCGCAGCATGATCTCTTGATCCGAGCGGCTGGCTGAGGCGGAGGCACTCCTGGTCAGCAGATCGGCCCGGCGGATCTCGAACTGCGTGTGCCACGAGTCAAAGGCGGTCCAGTTACCCGCAAACCGTGTGGAGAAGTTATTGAGTGGGGCCGGACGATTGAGGCTGTTCGGCGCGAAGTCGCTCTGAGCGAAGATCTGCTGTCTCAGCTTGGCGCCAAACACGTAGACCGGGTCGTTGCCTCGGGTCACGGATTCATCGAACAACAGGTTAGGAAGTAACGTTGTCCGTGCAGTGCGCGCGTCAAGCCGGGCGGCGTCGACCGAAGACCTGGCAATCTGCCGATCGGGATTCGTATCGAGCGCCGCCGCCACGGCCTCGGATAAGGTCAATGCTGGCTGCTGTGCCTGGACGACTGGCCAATTGAGCGCAAGAGCAGCACACACGATTCCGATTCGGATTTGATAGAGGTAAGGCATCGAACTCTCGTTTCAGCGTTTGCCTTCAGGGGGGAAGGCGTTGTCAAAGGAAGAAAGACATGGAAACGGAAGACGTTACAGGTAAAGTGAATTATTTTTCTGCAACCGGCAGGCTCAGCAGCCGCAAATACTCTTTGGTAAGCAGCGAACGCAGCCGTGGTGCGAGGTCGGCCTCGGGTACGAACTCGAGATTGCGGCAGCGGTCAATCGCACGGCGCAGGTCGCCGATGAAGGCGACACAGGCAGGGCAAGCCTCGATATGAAGCCGCATTTGCTCACAGCTTCCCGCGTCCATACGATCATCGAGATACTCCGACAGGTTCGCGAAGATTTCCCGGCACTCCGGCGGTCTATCTTTGCTGCCTTTGCTGTGGGGAACCTTGGCTGACTTCGCGACGCTCTTCTGACCGCTGTGAGCATTGACCAGTTGAGCCATCGCCTTGCGCACATAGAGCCGCGCGCGATGGAGTCGGACTCTTACCGTACCCGGCAAAACACCCAGCACCTGCGCGACCTGCTCGGTATCCAGATCTTCTACATCGTGCAGCACCAGTACTAACCGATACTCGGGTGGCATTGACAGGATCGCCGTATGGAGAAGTTGATTCTGTTCCCGGGCGAGAAGCTGCCTTTCCGGATTAGCTTGAGGATCGCCGAGCAAGTTGGTCAGCTCCGTGTCGGTAGGCATCAATTCATCGAGCGAGAGGGTCTGCTTCGGGGCATTGACCGGCCTGCGCCTTGATCGCCAGCAGCGATTACGGGTTACGGTGTAAAGCCACGCCGCGAGAGCTCGCGGGTCGTTCATCCTGGCAAGGTGGTGAAGGGAGCGCGCCAGGACCTCCTGCATGGTGTCTTCAGCGTCCTGAGGATGCCCGCAGACCTTCATGCTGAAGGCATACACCGTGCCTTGCAGAACCTTGATTGCCGCGGCTACCGAGTCGGCATCGTTCTGGCGTAGTAGCCGAACCGCCTCAATCAATTCTGGACGCACGATGCACCCTGTTGCCCAGCGCTCTTCGCAGTAGCCGGTACTGAGAGGCTAGCACCGTTCGGGATCGTAGGAGGTCCCACTCCACTCCCCAAGGGGACAGCGGCGGTCACACGTTGAAACCATCGACTCGACTGCATGGACGGATAATCCAAAATGCCTAAGTCATTCGTTGGGTTTCGAGCTGTTCCTTATTGGGAATACGGAACTTCTAAGATACTTTTTCGATCCCTTGACGCAACCTCAACGATCCTCTACCCTCAAATTGAGGGTCTTTATGTCTGCTCCCACGTTCGTAGTCGCCGCTGATCCAGCCCTGTTCAACCCGGAGACGGGTCGGCTGGATGCGGCCCGCATCGCGCGGGAGATGAATGTCCCGGTGGGTATGATCGCGGACGCCATCGGCCGTAAGGCTCCTGGAGTTCGCAAGCACCCGGACGCCAGCAGTCTCCAGGGTGAACTCCGTCGTCTCTATCGGATATGGACGGCGGCTGTGGAGATGTATGCGGGCGACAAGGCTCATGCGCGCATCTTCCTGAATGCCCCAAACAGGAATCTGGAGAATCATGCACCGATAGAATTCATCGAGCAGGGGAACCTTGCTCCGTTGGAGCTTTTCCTCGATGCCATGAGTGTCCGGCAACCCGCCTAACGAATCGTCCTTGGCATCCCTCGAAAGACGAATCCGGATATTGGAGCGCGCTCCACTGATCTGCTACTCGGGCTTTACCTATCGCGTGATCGCGGACAGGTGGCGTGCCTCGCCGTTATCCGCGCTAGGCGCCGTGCAGCGTGGCGGCCGTTACAACGCGCCGCACACCTACCCTGTGCTCTACAGCGCCGACAGCCAGGTGACGGCATTGCTGGAGGCGGAGGCGCTCTTCACGACAGCTGACGGCCAACTGCAGGGTATTCCCCGTGATCCCGACCTGATTCTCACGATCAAGTGCCGTTTAGAACGAGTGCTGGATCTGACAGAGCCGACGCTTTACGATGCACTTGGCATCTCTCAGGTGGAGTTGGTTAGCTCTGCCCCTTCGCGCTTCATGCTGAACGCGCGCAGGGAGGAAACTCCAACGCAACAGCTTGGTGCGGCCTGCTCCTACAGTGGAAGGATTTCTGCACTCAAGGTACCGAGTGCGGCGCATCCGAACGGATTCTGCCTCGACATTCTTATTGACTCTCTAATCGTCGGGGAACATATCTCGATTCGAGATGAGAGCGGGGGCATCAAATCTGGAATTCAGGGCACGATTCCAAGGCCGCCATCTTCATGACCCGGCACTCGCGGGTCCAAGTCCTGGCGCACCCGAATTTTTCCTTCTACACTGATTAGACAGCCGTGGCCCAAGCGTCCGCTTCTTCTATTTCCGGTTCGAAGATTGCTACCCTGTGTTTGCTTGCGGTAGTCGCTCTGGCGGTCTGGCCGGTCACTTCTGCCTTCCACAGGACGTCGCAAAAACCCGTGGAGTTTAGCCGGGATATCCGCCCCATCCTTAACCAGAATTGCGTTTCCTGCCATGGAGGGGTGCGCCAGAAAAATGGCGTTTCCTTCATCTTCCGGGAGGAGGCGCTGGGTACGGGCAAGTCGGGCCGTCGCACCATTGTCCCCGGCAATCCAGATGCCTCAGAGTTTATGGCGCGTCTTACCACGACCGATCCCGAAGCGCGCATGCCGTACCACGGACCCCCGCTGCCGCCCCGGCAAATTGCCTTGATGCGGCAATGGATCAAGGAAGGGGCCAAATGGGAAGACTACTGGGCGTTTGTACCCCCTGCGCCGCAGTCATTACCTCAGGTGAAACGCGCTGATTGGGTGCGCCAGCCCATCGACCGGTTTATCCTGGCACGGTTGCAGAAGGAAGGCCTGCAACCTTCTCCCGAAGCGGACAAGGCAGCCCTGTTGCGGCGGGTGTCTTTTGATCTGACCGGCCTGCCGCCCACCCCCGAAGAGGAAGCCGCGTACCTGGCCGACTCATCGCCCGGCGCCTACGAAAAGCAAGTCGATCGCCTGTTGGCTTCGCCCCACTATGGCGAGCGCTGGGCCTCCATGTGGCTCGATCTCGCCCGCTACGCCGATAGCAAGGGATATGAGGCTGACTATAACCGCCCGGGCGTCTGGCCTTACCGCGACTGGGTGATCGATGCCTTCAACCGCAACCTGCCCTACGACCAGTTCGTAATCAAACAGCTGGCGGGTGATCTGCTGCCCAATGCCACCTTTGAGGATCAGATCGCCACTTCCTTCCACCGGCAGACCCCCAACAACGACGAAGGGGGCACGGACGATGAGGAGTTTCGTATGGTCGCCGTGATGGACAGAGTGGCCACCACATGGTCGGTGTTGAACGGCCTCACCATGAATTGTGTGCAATGCCACTCTCATCCCTACGATCCCATCCGTCACACCGACTATTACAAGTCGATGGCTTTCTTCAACACCCAGCGTGATGCCGACCTGATGGATGACTCGCCCACGCTGAAGGTTCCTAAAGAGAAAGCCCACTACGCGGAAGCAGCGCAGTTGCAGCAGCAGATCGCCAGCCTGCTGCGTAATCTCGAAACCTCAGACCGTGAAATAGAAGCCAGGACGCAATGGAAGCCATTGCCTATCCAAACGGCCGCGGCCAACGAGGTGTCGGCCCTCACGCCGATGCTTCCGGCCATGGAGAACAAGCTTGCTGAACTGAAAAAAGATGTGAAGCTCGCGCCCGAAAAGAAAGAAGAAAAGTTAAAAGAGCTACGTCAGACACTCGTTGACACCAGGGCAAGGCTCGCTCATGCCAGGGCCGCGGGCGGCCCAGTGAAAACGTTCACCCTGCACAACGGTGAGGCCCTGGCAAACGCCGATACCCCATCCCAATCTTTTTATGAGCTCACGGCGAATGCCAATTTGCCTTCGCTGACGGCGGTGCGCATCGAGGTGCCCCCGCTCAACCCGGACACCTCTCGACACACGCCGGAAAACGGCTTCATCGTGGATGATGTGGAGGGCTGGGTCATCTCGCCGGCCGGCCAAAGGAGCAAGATTTCGTTCCGCTATTTTGTTCAGGATTCGGAGCGGAATCTGCAGGATGCGTTATTCTCCGCGAGCAACCCCAAACACGAAACCAAGATCCCGCCATCGAGCGCGTTCGCCGCTCTTCCTAAACTCTTCCGCACCCGCTGGCTCGTGGGGGTTCCTGCCGATCCGCTGCCGTTGGCCGCGGGCAGCCGCCTGCAGATCGATCTCAAGCAGGTAAGGCTCATTGATTCCAAGCCCGCACTCATCCAGCGCATACGGCTTGCGGTGAGTGCTGATGCGAGCTGGACCGCTTTGAGCCATGATCCTGCTCGCGCGCAGACCGTCGCCCGCCTTCAGGAATTCAACCAAGAGCTGGACAAAATTCCCACGGTTTCGCTTCCCGTCATGGAGGAGGAGCAACCCTACGAGCGTAGGGCTACGCTGGAATTTGACCGCGGTAATTTTCTGACCAAGATCGGCCCTGACCTTGGGCCCGATGTACCTGGCATTTTCCCTAAGCTCCCGGAGGGCGCCCCGCGCAACCGGCTCACTTTGGCGAAATGGTTCTTCTCTCCTGGACAGCCGCTCACAGCGCGGGTAGCGGTCAACCGCTACTGGGAAGAACTGTTTGGAACCGGGCTGGTCGAAACCCTGGAAAACTTCGGCAGCGTGGGTGAGGAGCCCAGCCATCCCGCGCTGCTCGACTGGCTGGCACTCCACTATCAAAACGATCTCCACTGGGATACCAAGGCGCTGCTGCGCGAACTGGTTACCAGCGCTGCCTACCGGCAGAGCGCGGCCACGACGCCGGTTTTACTTGCCAAAGACCCACGCAATCGATTGCTGGCTCATGGTCCGCAGCAGCGGCTTACCGCGGAGATGGTGCGAGACCAAGCCCTGCTGGCCAGTGGTCTGCTGAACCCAGCCATGGGTGGACCACCGGTCATGCCTCCCCAGCCCGCTGGTATTTGGAATTCGGTTTACAACGACGCGACCTGGACCGACGCGAAGGGCCCCGATCGCTACCGGCGTGCCATCTATACCTTCATCAAGCGCACCGCCGGTTATCCCAGCGCACTGATGTTCGATGCGTCCGACCGCGATACCAGTCTTCCCCGGCGCATCGCCACCAACACGCCGTTGCAGGCGTTGGTTACGCTCAACGATCCGGCGTATCAGGAGGCCGCCCAGGCCCTGGCGCGGCGGGTGATGCAGGATACTGCCGGAAAAACAGCTGGCTCTTCCAATGCCGGCTTTATTCTGGATACCCGGCTGGCTTATGAAGCACGCCTGGTCTTATCGCGCACGCCCACGGTGGGTGAGTTGGCGGTGTTGCGCAAGTTCTATCAACAGGCTCTCGCTATGGCTGGGAAGCCGGCCGTGGTGAGAACGTCGTTCAACAAGAGACCGCCCGCGCGCGAACTGGATGCGCTTACGGCTGTGGGCAGCATCCTGTTTAATCTCGATGCCGCACTCGTGAGGTGATGGTCATGTCAGATTTGTCGCATCAGGAAGAGCGTTTTGCATGGCTGCAGGCGCAGACCCGCCGTCACTTTCTGCGTAGCTTCACGGCAGGCGTGGGCGCGATGTTTCTGGGCACCCTGGGATCGCCCTTTACCGCTCCGGTTAAAGCCGCTGAACGCGGGTTCGACGGGCGCCTCGATTTCAGTCGCGACCCTTCCCGTCCGCTCTCGGTCTTGCCTCCGCAATTTCCCGGCCGCGCCAAGCGGATCATTTACCTGCACATGGCCGGGGCGCCGAGCCAGCTGGAGCTTTTCGATCATAAGCCCGATCTAACCAAACTCGACGGCCAGGAGTGTCCGGCGTCGTTTTTGGTTGGGAAACGCTTTGCGTTCATCAGCGGCGTGCCCAAGCTGTTGGGGGCCCAATATCCATTTCATCAGGCGGGCAAGAGCGGGCAATGGATATCGGACCGGCTGCCCCACCTGGAAAAGCACATCGACGACCTTTGCGTGATCAAGTCGATGCGCACCGATCAATTCAACCACGCGCCCGCGCAGTTACTGGTACAGACCGGCAATGCGCGCCTGGGTTATCCCTCCCTGGGTTCGTGGGTGATTTATGGTCTGGGCACAGAGAACCAGAATCTCCCCGGCTTTATCGTGCTGGTCTCAGGCGGCAACCAGCCGGATGGCGGCAAACAGCTTTGGGGCTCGGGATTTCTGCCCAGTGTGTATCAAGGGGTGCAATGCCGGTCCCACGGTGAGCCGGTGCTCTACCTGGAAAATCCGCCAGACGTGAGCCGGCCGCTGCGCCGCCGCATGCTCGATGCGGTCGACGAAATCGATCGCCAAACCTATGCCGAGTACGGCAACCCTGAAACCGTTACTCGCATTGCGCAATACGAGATGGCTTTCCGTATGCAAATGGATGCCACCGACGCGATGGACATTCACAAGGAGTCGGCCTCCACGCTGGCCGCGTATGGCGCGAAGCCCGGCGATTCCAGCTTTGCCAATAATTGCGTGGTGGCGCGCCGCCTGGCAGAACGCGGCGTGCGCTTCATCCAGCTCTATCACTGGGGATGGGACGACCACGGCACCTCAGCCAAAGACTCGCTGAACATCGGCTTTGCCGAGCGCTGCCGCGAAACGGACCAGCCCATTGCAGCGCTGCTCAGCGACTTGAAGGAGCGCGGCATGCTCGAGGACACGCTGGTCGTTTGGGGCGGCGAATTCGGGCGCACCTCCATGCGCGAAAATCGAGCCGGCCAGGTGATGGAGTTTGTCGGCAGAGACCACAACCCGGGTGCATTCACCATCTGGATGGCCGGGGCCGGCATCAAGCCAGGCATGTCGTACGGCGAGACCGACGCCATGGGTTACGAAATCGTCAAGGATCCTGTCGAGGTGCGCGACCTGCATGCGACCATGCTCTATACCCTGGGATTCGATCATCACAAGCTCTCCTATGATTTTCAGGGGCTGGAACAGAAGCTCACCAGCGTGAAGCCGGCGCGCGTGGTGGCCGAGGTTTTGGCGTGAGCCACATGGCTGCATGACATTTACGGTTCGCCAGCAGCCGTTGCGGTTGCGTCTTGGTTTGCTCGCGCTTGCGCTCATTTTGCTGCTTTCCGCGCTGTTCGTCATTTTTCCTCCGGACGGAGTCGAACGCGCCTCCTGGGCTCAATTCATCGGGCGCTTTCATCTTCTAACCGTGCACTTTCCGATTGCGCTTATTCTCCTCGTGCCTGTTTTGGAGTGGGCCGGCAGAAACCCGCGCTTTGCCTACCTGCGTTCCTCCGTCGATTTCGTGTTGGGTCTGGCAATGTGCAGCAGCCTGGCGGCCGCCTTGCTGGGATGGTGCCTCGCCCGGAGCGGCGCGTATTCAGGACGGCTCGTCACCCAGCACATGTGGGGTGGTGTATCCGTCGCCGCTGCTTGCTGGCTTTGCTGGATGGTGCGCGGATACTTCGGCGGGCCGCGTCTCGATCTCGTCTACGCGTTGGCCCTGATGGCTACCGTCGGGCTGGTATCGTGGACCGGCTATCGGGGGGGCCAGCTCTCGCAGGGTGAAAACCACCTGACGGAACACATGCCTCATGCGCTGCGCAAGCTGATTGGTCTTCGCTCAGAGGTGATCCCCAGATCGGACCCTGCGTTTTTTTATGGGGCCCACGTGGAGCCTATCTTTATCAAGCATTGCTACGATTGCCACGGCCCGGATGAACAAAAAGGGCGCCTGCGCCTCGACACCTATGAATCGCTGATGCGGGGAGGAAAACATGGCCCCGCGATCAAAGCCGGCAACGCTAAGGGTAGCGAGCTTTTGCGTCGCGTCAGCCTCTCGTCTTCTGATGATGACGCCATGCCTCCCCAGGGCAAGCGCCCCCTGACCGCGAATGAAATCAAGGTGCTCGAGCTATGGGTCGCCGCCGGAGCCTCGTCCACGCTGGCTGCCGATGGAATCAAAGGCGCGCCCACGCAGGAAGCCCCGGTCGTTGCCGAGGTAACCTTTCCGGAGATCGATCCTGCCGCGGTTACGCAATTGCGCGCCCCCCTGGCTGCCCAGGTTGCTCAACTCGAGCAGCGCTATCCTAATCTCCTGGATTATGAGTCCCGAGGCTCCGCCAACCTGGTGGTGGATGCGTCTGCGCTGGGCGCGAGGATTGGCGATGATGATTTGGCCGCTCTGAAACCCGTGAGCGATCAAATCGTGATCGCCGATCTTTCCGGGACGGCCATCACCGATCGCTCGGGCCCGTTGCTGGCAGGGATGAAACGCGCGCGTGTGTTGCGGCTCACCAACACCAGGATCACCGATGCTACTGTGCTGGCGCTGGCCGGTCTCGATCAATTGGCGTCACTGGATCTTTACGGAACCGTCGTGACCCCGGCCTGTTTGAAGGTGATGCAGAGCTTGCCAAAACTGCGGCATCTCTACGTCGGAGCAACAAAAATTCCAGCCGACGTTGCCGTGCCAGAGGACATGAAAGGCAAGCTGGTGTTTTAGGCCGCCCACCCTTTGTGGTTAGGACAACAAATCCGTCTTAGTTCATTACGAAGGTGAACAACTTGTCGCCGGCGCCCACCACCAAGTACTGATGCCCATCCAACTCATACGTGATCGCGCCGTTTGCAACGGGACTGCCCAGCCCGGCATGCCACAAGGGCTCGCCGGTAGTCGCATTCAGCGCCACCAGGTTATCGTTGGAATCGCCCGCGAATACCAGGTTGCCCGCTGTGCTGAGCAATCCGCCTTCAATGCCGGGCAGCTCCCACTTGTGACTCCACTTGATTTTGCCGGTGCGATAGTCCAGCGCCTGCAGCATCGACTCATCCCAGGTGCCCAGATCGTGACCACCCCATCCCTCGGGCTTGGCGCTATCGTCAAAGATGTAATAGATCGCGTAGGACCGGGTGGCGTTGACGTAGAACAATCCGGTGTCAGGGCTGTAGGTGGGCGGCGGCCAATTCACTCCACCTTCCGCGTTCGGCGCAACCAGTGCGCCGGCGACCTGCGGCTCCTTGGCGGGATCGGGAATTGGCTGTCCCTTCGCATCGAGTCCTTTGGTCCAGTTCGTTTTCACAAACGGGGCGCTGACGTAGTTCTTGCCGGTTTCCCGGTCCAACACAAAGAACCAGCCGTTGCGACTGGCCTGGGCCAACAGTTTGCGCGGTTTGCCATCCATTACCCCGTCAAACAAGACGGGCGTCTCGACCGCATCCCAATCGTGCGTGTCGTGCGGAGACGGCTGAAAATACCAAACCAGTTTGCCCGTGTCCGGATTCAACGCGACAATCGATTCGGTGTAGAGGTTGGCGCCTGCGCGGGTCTTGGCCGCCATGACGGGCTGTGGATTGCCGGTGCCAACATACAGCAGGTTCAACTCCGGATCGTAGGTGGGCGAGATCCAGGTCATGCCGCCGCCATGCGCGGCTGCCTCCGCGTTTGGCCAGGTTTCTGACCCGGGTTCCCCCGGCTTTGGCGTTACCGACCAGCGCCACTGCAGTGCGCCGGTCGCAGGATCGTGCGCCTCCAGCAAGCCGGGGCGGTCCAGGTCATCGCCACTGACCCCGGTGATGACATGGTTCTTGATCACCACCGGCGCCACCGAGGCGTAATACATCTGGTCCAGATCGCAGACTGGCACACTCCACAGCTTCTTGCCATCGGCTACATTCAGCGCTACCAGGTTGCAATCCGGGGTCTCGAAATACAGCGAGTTTCCAGAAATCGCAACCCCTCGGTTGCCCAGGTGAATGCCGCCTTTTGACGGCCACAGGTAGGCCCACAACTGGTGCCCGGTGCGCGCGTCCAGAGCCCATACTTTATCCGGCGAAGTGATGTACATCACACCGTTCAAGACCACGGGGGTGCCGGCCATCCGAGCGCCCGGAGCGGCGCCCGTCCGCGGCGCCTGGTAAATCCACGCCAGGCTTAGCGCCTTTACATTCTGATCATTGATCTTGGTCAGCGTGCTAAAACGCCGGCCGGAGTAGTCACCGTTGTATGTGGGCCAGCTATCGATTGCCGGGCGCGACAAAACCGCGGGATCGAGGCCGGTGTTAGGGCCAGCCCCAGTAGCAAAACCCCAGACGGGCGACAGCGCCAGCAAAGCCAGAGCCATGGTCGATAGAAGTTTCATTGCAGGGTCTCCAGATAGGCCACCACGTCGTGCATTTGTTTGTCGGTGTATTTATCGAGCAGCGCCACGTGCGCGGCATAGGGATCGTGCTTTTCCACTTTGACGCCGGGTCCGCGAGCGAAGCTGTGATATTGGCCAGACGCGTCGAGCAGCGCGACATTGAAATCGTCCAACTCTGTGGGCACGCCGGTCACACTTTCGCCGGTTGCGGTAGTGACCGTAACGGTAAGCGGTTTACGTGGGGTCGCAGGCCCATTTTTGGCGACCGCGCGATCCATGGGAAACACCACCTTCAACTGCAGGCTGGGCGGATCGTATCTTGCCGCGATGTGCGCCAGGTCGCCGGTTGCGGAGTGGCAGTGGCTGCACCCTCCCACTCCTTCGAAATAAGCCTTACCCGCTATCGGGTCGCCCACGAGGATGTTCAGCACACTGTTATAAGGTCCGGTGCGTAAGGTGTCGCCGACCTGCTGATGCAGAAAATGCGACAGGTCCACAATCTCATCGTGGGTCAGCGAAACCGGTTTTCCCGCCGGATGGCCCTGCGCAAGATACGGCCCGATGGTGCTGCCATAGCGGTCATGAAGAACCCGGACCGAGCGCACCAGGTCGGCGCCCCGGTCTCCGCCGCGTGCCCGCGTGCCATGGCATGTAATACATTGCGCGATGTACACGGTCTTGCCACGAGCCGCGGCGTCTTCGTCGACCACCTGTTTGTCATCGGCGCCGGCCTGATCGATCAGGCTTTTTCGGTGAACGGGAGCGGCTTTCGCGGCCGCCGGGACGGCTCCACTGCCTGCTTGACCGGGAGGCAAAGTCTTGCCGAGATACTCCACGATCTGGTCGTACTCTTCGTCGGATATTTTCGCTCCGCGGCCGATCATGTTCGAGACCACGCCGCCCCACTGTTGCCGCGTCATGCCACGACCGGTAAACATCTGCACCGAATGGCACCCCGAGCAAATGCGTTGCACGGTTTCGCGATTAGGCCCATCCGGCAACTGCCCGGCAGGCGCCGGACCTACGGAATAAGGAGCAATCTGCGCGGCCGGCGCCTGCCCGAGGATGGATAAAGGCGAGCACCCTGCCAGCAACAGGAGGCAGGTACGTATCAATCTCATGCAGTGACTATAGTTGATCGATGGCACGACGCGATTCCGCGATCCGCTCGATGAGGAAACAACCTGTTTTTTCTTGCCTGGGCAAAATGCCGGCGTGCTCTTTCAACGTGACTGTTGCGTGCTGACTTGGAATGAACGAAGGGAGCGTTCGCTTTTGAGCCCGTCCCTCAAACAAATTTTGTCATCCCGACCGAAGCGAAGCGGAGTGGAGGGATCTGCGGTGCGCCTTTCCTCCAAGCTGAGGTGTAGGAGCGAGTTGCAGCTCCCTCGGCTTCGCTCCTATGAACAAACGGCGTCGGCGGGATTCGCGAGCTCACTCGTAGAGCCTTGGTTTGGGTAAAGGCGCACCGCAGAACCTTCCACTTCGCTTCGCTTCGGTCTTAATGAACAAAATGGCTGGGGCTGGATTTGCGAGCTCACTCGTGGGGCCTTGGTTTGGGGGAAAGGCGCACAGCAGATCCCTCCGCTTCGCTACCCCCGAATTCCTGTCGAAGTTGATGGCGCTGGCGAACTTCATGCGGCTTTCCTTAATGAAAGCCGCACACGTGGATCTGTCTGACATGGCGAAACAGGAATTCGGGTACGCTACGGTCGGGATGACAAATTTGTTTGGGGGACACGATGACAAATTTGCTTGAGGGGGGAGGCCAAAAGGCAGATCGCTTCGCTCGTTCATTCCATCCTTGACTTGCCGCCAGGCAAGTCGGCTCCTCCCAATGAACAAATTTGCTTGAGGGACGGGTTTGAAAAGCAAACGCTCTCCGCGTTCATTCCATCCTTAACTTGCCGCAGGCAAGTCAGCCGCTCGGGATGACAAATTTGTTTGGGGGCGGGTTCAAAAAAATGACGATTCCCCAGGATGAACTCCTCGGAGGATGGCCCGGTGAACAGTGGCTGAGGGTACACAGGACTGTGTCTTTCCCACTTCAGCCGTCCCTGAGGGACTTAATCTCGTTGCGGCGAGGCCTTCTTCGGCATCTCGCCGGTGAGGATCAGGCCAAACCGGCGCCTCATCTCCTTCAGATACGCTCCATCGCCCGGATCCAGTTCCAGGGTCGCCGTGCCTTCGTAGCCCACATCGTGCAGCGCCGCGTAGACCGCCGACCAATCGATGTCGCCTTCACCCAACGGAACCCAGGCCGCGACGGAGTTGTCCGTGCCCGGCTGGCGCTTGAACGAAAAATCTTTGATATGCAGCTTGGCGATACGCTTCCCCAGCGTATGAATCCAATCCTGCGGATACCCGTACAGCACCACATTCCCCACATCGAAGTAGGCGCGCACATGCGGCGACTGGTACTCATCGATGTAGCGCGCAAACTCGAGCGGGCTCAACAGGAATTTGTTCCAAACCTCTTCGAGCGCCAGCGTGACGTTCAGCTCCTCCGCCAAAGGAATCAACTTGCGAATGGCCGTCTGGGATCGCCCCCAGGCTTCCTGATAGGTGGTGTGGGCATTTACCACGGCGGGCACCAGCAGGACGGTGGAGGCTCCCCACAAATGCGCGTTGCGGATGGATACCCGCGCGCCCTCCAGGCTCTTTTCCACCACGGCCGCATCCGCCGACGAAAATGGATACTCCCAATGGTCCATGTTCATGACTGAGTGGATCGGCAGCCCGGTCTTCTCGGCCGCCGTCTTCATCGCCTCGGCATCGCCCTGGTCGCGCGTGGTGGGGCACTCGATCCGTTCAAATCCGCAGTCCCTGGCTAGCTGGAACCGCTCCAGGATCGACATCTTCGGGGGCAGCATGTTGTACTCGACCGCCATCCTGATCGGTAAACGAGTGCCGGCATGGGCACGCACCGTAGACACAACAGTCAACGCGGCGGCAGTCTGCATAAATCTTCGACGATCCATCATGTTGCTCCGATAATTGCACCCTTGCAACCAGCAGGCAAACACTTTGTTGTCTTTTGCAGGGCGCTTGGGTGCCGCTCCTGCCGTGGACTTTTGTTCCCGGCAGATATTCCGACAACTGGAATAAATGTCTGTGCTTAGCGTGAGCTGAGATCTTGCCATGCCCCCTGAACAGCGTGGAAGCGACTCAATCAGCACCGCCGTGCTGCACAGATTTGGACTCGGAGGTCTATGCCCGGCTGAATGGAGACCTGGGATCAGGCCCGTGAAAAAAATCCCCAATTTTCACTTTTGTAATTGACGGGGATTTGAGCACTCATTAAGATCAGTTTACTTCAGCAAGTGTACAAAGTTTTTCGGACCCTCGGCCCCTCTCTAGGTTCTTCTTCAGGATGCCATTGACCACGCCCGTGCGTGCATAGGTAGAGTAGCGCGCGATCGTACGCCGATCCGCGAGTTCAACTAGTCGATAAAGAGCAACATATAAGGGTGGCCAAGTGATCAAGCACGAAGCAAAATTCTCTCTATCTCCTCGTTTCCTACCCCTCCTGCTGGCCATGCTGCTGGGTTGTCTGGCCTCGCTTCCTGCTCGTGGGCAGAGCGCGGCAAACCTTCATGGCCAGGTGACCGATGCGAGTGGCGCGGTGATTCCAGGCGCCAAAGTGAGAGCCACGAACGTAGGTACCGGCGTCAACACCGACACGGTTGCAGACAGTAGTGGCAACTATGGCTTTCCGGATCTGGCGCCCGCGACCTACACCATCACGGTCGATGCGCCCGGCTTCAAGACGGAGGTCCTGAATGGCACCAAGCTGCAGGTCGCTCAAAATGGGCGTCTCGACGTTCATTTGCAGGTCGGCTCAGTCGATACCCAAGTGGAAGTGAACGGCGCCGCACCGCTGGTCGACACCAGCAGCGCCAGCGTGGGTACGGTGATTGGCGAGAGAGAGACAGTCGACCTGCCCTTGAACGTGCGCCGTTTCGGCGCCTTGGCAACCCTGGTGCCCGGTACCGTTCCTGACCAGCAGGGCGGCTCGACGGGGAACGGCTTTGCGAACTCAAATATCGGCTCACCTTTTAGCGAAGAGACCTACTCCGCAAACGGCGCCCGCTCTTCCAGTAACAATACGTTGATTGACGGCGCCGACTCCAGGAACCTGAGTTTCGGCGGCTTTGCCGTGCAACCCTCCCCCGACGCAGTGCAGGAATTCAAGATTCAAACCAACATTTATGATGCCGCGTTCGGTAAGACGGCAGGTTCGACCATCAACCTCATCACCAAGAGCGGCACCAACGAATTTCACGGGTCGGTCTACGACTTTCTGCGCAACGACGCGCTCGATGCTTCTAACTACTTCAACCCCGTCAAGCCGAAACTGCGCCGCAATCAATACGGTGCATCGCTCGGCGGTCCCATTATCAAGTCGAAGCACATGTACTTCTTTGCCAACTACGAAGGTCTGCGCGAAACGCAAGGGAAGACGTTGCTCTCGATTGTGCCCACCGATGCGCAAAAGGCGGGCAACATGAGTAATCTGCTGACGGGTGTCACCGCCAATCTCTGCGGCGCCGGCGGTCCCGCCCAGTACAACTACGATACCGGCCAGATCTTCAATCCGGGGAGCGAGACGAACGTTACCTGCCCCAGTGGCGCCCTGCAAGGGAAAACGATCCTGGTAGGCACACCGGTTCCGGGCAACATCATCACGACGATCGATCCCGTGGCACAGCACATCTTTTCCATCGGTGCATACCCCGAACCGAACCTCGTCTCCTCGACGGGCAACAATTACATCAATTCGGCTCCCCTCACGCGCGTTGACCATCAGGGCGACGCGCGCTTCGACTGGGACAAGAGCGAGAAGGATCAGATCTTTGGCCGTTACATCCTGGGTCAGGCGAATATTACCGATCCTTCGAGCGGCTACAACACCCTACCCGGCTTTGGCGACACTCTCTATTTCCGCGGCCAGAATGTGGCTATCGGTTGGACACATACCTTTGGTCCCCGCCTTTTGAATGAAGCGCTCTTCGGCTTCCAGCGGGACACAAATATCCAGAATTGCGCCTCCTGCCCGCGGCCCGCTGGCTTCGTGGAGTCCTTCGGTGTCCAGGGATTGGCTCCTCTGTCGAGCTCTCTCGCCGGCTTTCCGATCTTCGGATTCTCGAACGGCACCTCTGGTCTGGGTGATTCCAACTACCGGCCGGTCATCAGCCCGGACATGATCGAGAAATATCAAGACACCGTCACGTTTACAAAAGGGAAGCACACGATGGTGTTCGGGGCAGACATCCAGCCCTGGCAGGTATTTGGCGAAGAAGCCGCCTTCTCTCCCCACGGCGAGCTGGACTTCAACGGACAATACTCTGCTTTGGCGGGGGAACTGAATGGCGGTGTTTCCACCGGCTCTGACTTCGCGGACTTCCTTCAGGGCTACCCGTGGAATGGCAACCGCACCCTTAAATTCGAAAATACCAACCAGGTCGGCGGAGAGTTTGACAGCCTGTTTTTCCAGGACAACGTAAAGCTGTCGCCGAACCTCTCGATCAACGCTGGTCTGCGTTGGGAATATCGCCGCCCGTCGATCGACAAACATAACAACTACGTCACCCTGGTGCCGACCGGACCCAAATTCAGCGGCCCCGGCAACGCACTGTTGGTGACGGCCGCGCCGGCTGCACAGAACGACGCCTTCTGCGCCAATGCGCAGGACGCGTATCTGACCAGCAACAGCGGGGCATGCCTGGTTGCTACGGCTGCTCAGCGTAGTCAGTTAGGGTTTACTGGCCGCACGGTGCAAACACTGGTCCACCCCGTGTACCACGACTTTGCACCGCGCTTCGGTATTGTTTTCCGTCCGACCGGCTCCGACCTGTTGGTGGTGCGTTCCGGGTACGGGATCTTCTACGATTTGCCAAATTTCAACAACCAGCACTTCGTTGACAACAACCCGATCTTTTCTCCTTCGCAGACTTTTACCACCACGCAGGGAAATACGCCGATCGCCACCTCAGAAACCATCTTCTCCGGATCGGGAGCGGGTATCCCGAAGCTGACCAACCAGTTCATTTCTCTGTATGTCGAGCCTCACTACCTGGCGCCATACTTTCAGCAGTGGAGTCTCGGCATTCAGAGTCAGGTTTCTCCTAACTGGGCTACGGACATCGCGTACATCGGTACCCGGGGTTTGAAACTCGGCAACCTGCATCTGGCCGGCAACCAGGCTGAGCCGGGCACAACTCCCCTTCAGTCGCGGCGTCCCTATGTCGATCTTGGGACCGCGCTCTATACCACGTCAGACGGGGCTTCCTTTTACAACTCGCTGCAATTGAAGGTAACCAGGCGCTTCAGTCAGGGGCTTAGCGTACTGGGCGGTTACACTTGGGCGAAGTCACTGGATAACTCGGAAGGGGACGAAGGCTTCGGGGCTGGAGCCGGCGGCAGCAATCTGCCCCAGGATGATAACAACCTCCGATTCGAATGGGCGCGTTCCTACAGCGATGCCCGTCATCGTTTCGTGGCGAATGCGGTGTACGATCTACCCTTCGGTCATAACCGGCAATTCCTGAACCAGGGTGGCGTTGTCGGTCAGGTTGTCGGCGGTTGGGAGGTTTCGGGCATCACGTCGGTGCAGACTGGCTATCCGTTCGTCGTCACCGGTCCAGACTTCTCCAATACAAATTCGAACTCGCCTCGCCCCAACCGGCTTTGCAGCGGTGTCGGCGCGAAACAAGTAACCAACTGGTTCAACACCAGCTGCTTTGTTCCTGCAGGGTCGACCGCCAATCCAAGCTTCGGCAATACGAAGCGCAACATACTCGACGCGCCAGGCCTGGTGGATACCGACATGACCCTCATGCGCCACTTCAACGCGTGGGACAAGGCCGACGTGGAATTCCGTGGGGAATTCTTCAACCTCTTCAACCACCCCTACTTTGGCGCTCCGGCCAACAACATCAACAACCCGTCCACGGTAGGTCGTATCACCAGCGCTACCGATGGTCGCCAGATCCAGTTGGCCTTGAAGATCCTCTTCTAGCCTTCTGCACACGCATGTGACGAAGCGCTCGGTCAAACCGGGCGCTTCGTCATTTGGCATTCACGATAGCTATAACCGGCGGCATGCTCTCAGGTAAGATAATGGGAGCAATCATCTGCTACCGTTCTACCTTTTGGAGTTCCTTCCATGATTCGTAACCTTTCAAAAGTCATCGCCGCATCGTTGTTGCTGAGCAGTTCCGTCTTGTTTGCCCAGGCATCTGCCGGTGCGAAGCCAAAACCGCGCGTGGTCGTGATTGGTGTAAACGGTATGGAGATGGATGTGCTGCGCCCGCTCATCCTGCAGGGCAAGATGCCAAATCTCTCGAGCGTGATCAAGCGAGGCGCCTATGGCAAGCTGCGTACCACCTCCGCACCAAACTGCCCGCGGGTGTACAGCACCTTGTTTACCAGCACCACGCCGGAAGAGCATGGGGTAACCGGCTTCATCGTCGGTGGCGTTACCGCCAACACGAACATGCTGAAGGAAGAGCCGATCTGGTCGATACTTTCAAAGAACCACGTCACCGTTGGTATGGCAAATGTGCCCGCAACCTTTCCCGTGATGCCGGTGAACGGATACATGATCAGCGGCATGCTGACGCGCGGCAAGAATTGCGAAGACGGTGTGTTATGCGCGCCGAAACTCTCTGAGGTGGAGGGCGGGAACGCCGTATACCCTGCCTCACTCAAACCGGAGTTGATCAAAAACGTGGGCGACTATTATGTCGATTGCGAGCGCATGCCCGGAGCGGAGGAGTTGAAGGGGCATGAAACGGAAGTGATTGATGCATGGTTGAAGAAAGTGGATTTGATTCGCGCGCAGCAGACCAAGCTGTTCGACTATCTCCTGCAAAACCACCCTACTGATTTCACCTGGCTGGGGCAGTCTTGCGAAGACCGCACCGGGCACTGGCTGTATCCGATTGCGCCTTACAACGCCGGCTACAACCCGAAAGTCAATGCAGTCCGCGAAGACGCCTTTCCTAACCAGTACATTGCCTTCGACAAAGTTCTGGGCGCGGTACTGCAGCACATCGACGACAATACGTATCTCTTTATCGTGTCAGACCATGGCATCAAGCCATTGAGTGAGTTCGAACAGGGCGACATGCACATGCACATGGACCACGAGAAGACCACTCCGGTGATCGCCAAGCACGACTTTGCCGACGGGGATGAAGTGCCGGGGACGTTCTTCGCCATGGGCCCGAACATCAAGCACGATCTGCGGCTGATGGGCCTGGAGGTGAGCGTGTATGACATTGCTCCCACGATTCTGTCACTGTATGGGATTGCGGAGCCAACTCAGATGCATGGCCACGTTCTTACCCAGATATTCGATGGCTCAGCAAACACGGTCGCCCAGAAGTATTGAATGAGGCGGTGAATTCACGGCTGTTCCAACGAACTGCTTTGTATCAGGGTACGACTTCAGTCGCGCCGTAAGTCAGCGAAATTAAATTGGGCTAAAGAGCGTGTGTGAGAACGGGAGGAGCAAACCGCAGATCTCTCCACTGCGCTGCGCTCCGGTCGAGATGACAAGGTTGGGGCTATGTATAGGCCCCTTTTTCATGGAAAATCAGCTCTAATAGTGCAACAACCTTGTCATCTCGACCGGAGCGCAGCGCAGTGGAGAGATCTGCGGTTTGCTCCTCCCGTTCTCACACACGCTCTTTAGCCCAACTCTCTCTGTTAGTCTCGTACGGCCAGCCTAAAGTCATACCCTTATACAAAACAGAGGTTTTCCGCGACATGTTTAGGTGCTCCCTTCCAATCAAGGTTTTCTCTGCAGCCTGACTCGTAGTTTTTCCGCGTCGGCGGGGCGGCCCAAAGCCACATAGGCCTGTATCAGTAACTGAGCTAGGTCGGTTCGAGCCGATGCGTTTTGGATCTGAGGTTCCAGCAAGGCAACCACCTCGGTGAACCTATTTTCTTCCAGTTGCTGCCGGGCGAGCCCGAGCAAGGCGCCGTGATTGGCCGGGTCGAGAACAAGGACCGCTTCCCACTGATCCTCGGCCGCGGCGCGATCACCTAGTTGCGAGTCGAGCGTGGCCAATAGGAGGCGGCTGTCGAGTTGGCCGGGCGATCGTGTGACCGAACCTTCGAGCACGCTTCGCGCGCTTTGCGCATCCCCCAGCTTATCCAGTGTCCTGGCCTCGTCGAGCGCAGCCGGCGCATCGTCGGGATGCACCGTGAGCACTTGGCGAAAGCACTCGGCGGCGGTTGGATAGTCCGCCGCTTTGAACGCCAACTCGCCCAGTTGACGTAGGGCCAACGTGGAATGTGGATCGAGCAAGAGCAGCCTCTTGAGAGACGCGCGCGCCTCCTGCGCATGACCCTGGTCGGCCAACATCATGGCCGCATGGAGCAGATTCTGCTCCTCGATCTTATCTTTCGGATCGGGAAGCGAAGAGAGTTCCGGGACGTTGGTGGAAGTTTGCGCGTCTCCAGGCCCCAGATATCCCAGGGCGCGCAGCTCAGCGAGCGTCTTGCCGCTGGCTGCGCCCGTGGCGGACGACACCCTCGCAGGCCGCAT
Organism: uncultured Acidobacteriaceae bacterium; assembly: GCA_963834445.1. Taxonomy (GTDB): domain Bacteria; phylum Acidobacteriota; class Terriglobia; order Terriglobales; family Acidobacteriaceae; genus PALSA-350. The sequence continues at coordinate 121,511 of CAWIBU010000003.1, read as the reverse complement.
CGCAGAAGAAGTCAATTCCGTGCGCAGACGCTGCACCGTTTTGTTCCAGGGTTCGTAGGCATTCGTGAGTTCGCCCGGATCCTTCCCCAGGTCGTAAAGCTCCGGCTGCGGCGCTTCAATGAATTTGAACCCGTCACTGCGCACAGCGCGCAGCGGTGCCCATCCGAAGCGTAAAGGGTAATCTGTTTCGCCGAAGACTACCCTGTCCTTCTCTTCTGTGCCGGCAAAATAAGAGCGCAATGAACGATGGGCAAGCAAGGCAGGAGGCGCAATGCCGAGTAGATCCAGAACGGTGGGCAGGATGTCAGTGGTTTGCACTTGCGCAGTAACCACCTTGGGCGCCGGAGTGCTCGCCGGCAGCTTGATCAGCAGGGGCACATGAGTGGTCGCATCATAAAGAAAGATTCCATGCGTCTGCTCACCGTGCTCGCCCAGCCCCTCGCCATGATCGCCAACCACGATGATCAGCGCATGGTTATACCGGTTCACGCGCTTCAGATACGCGAGCAGATGTCCCAGCGCATCATCGGCATAAGCAATCTCACCGTCGTAGGGATGATCTTTGTACCTCTGCGCGAAAGGCGGCGGCGGTTCGTAGGGGTCGTGCGGATCGTAGAGGTGTACCCACACGAAGCGAGGTTGGCCGGCATGCGTGTCCATCCAGGTCTGGGCCCGGCGCACCACATCAGCGCCGCGGCGCTCCACCCGTCCCCAATGCCGGCCGGCTTCCGCGTCCTGCGGAAAATTATCATAGTAATCAAAGCCTCGGTCGAGCCCTGGAGCCAGGGTCCGCGAGTCCAGCACAACCGCCCCGATGAAGGCAGCGGTATGATATCCGCTTTGCTTGAGCAACGCAGCCCAGGTCGGGATCGTCTTCGCCAGCGGGATGCCGAAATCGGTGACGCCGTGGACGCTGGGCAGCAGACCAGTCAGGATGCTGGTGTGCGCCGTGTTCGTGAGTGGACTGGGCGTGAACGCCTCGGTGAAGCGAATACCGTCCCGTGCCAGGTCATCCAGTGCCGGCGTCTGAATGTGGGCATCGCCATAGCAGTGAATGTGGTCGGCGCGGAGCGTGTCGATCGTCACCAGATAAACATCTGGCGACGAGGCGTTGGCCGTCTGGGCCGCGGAGAGGGAAGTACCCATAGCCGCAACCGCAACCAACACAGTGGCAAAGCGACCAGTCACTGAGGGTCCCGCCGGGGCGAGAGGCCCAGTTGCTGGGTTGCGTCGCCCCTGGCGCCGGTGACGGTCATCACGCTTTCGTCCTTCTGCAGCTTCGTAGTCTGCAGGCTCCTGGCGGCTTCGAGCTCCTGGCGAAACTTGGCCGGCTCATTGAGCTTTTGATAGACCCGGGCCAGTTGATAGTGCGCTTCAGCCTTGTCCGGCTCCAGGCGGAGCGCAGCTTCGAACTCGGTTGCGGCCTCTCGATAATGGCCTGTCTGCGAAAAGGCCTTGCCCAAATCGAGCCGGGCCCGCACGTAATCCGGGTCCTTCGCCAGCAGCGATTGAAGCAGTGGGATGGATTGTCCGGGTTTCTGATCGGAAAGGAATGTATCAGCGAGATAGAACGTGGCTTCGCGAAACGCTGGATCGAGCGCAACCGCCTTCTCGAGCTCTGTCTGCGCCTCGGGAAAGCGTTGCGTCTTCCAATAAAGGAAGCCGAGTGAAAAGCGCACGGTTGCATCGTTGGGTTGTTGCTCCCGCGCTGCTTTGAACTCACCGATCGCCTTATCGTACTGTGACAGACCATCGTAAGCTTGTCCCTTGAGTAGATGGACCCAGGGCGAATTCGGGTCCGCTCGTTGCAAGGCGTCGAAGGTGGCCAGGGCTTTGTCGAAGCGCTTGGTTTCAAGATAAGCGCGGCTTAGCAGGTAAAGGTTCCCCACGTCCCCTGGGCTTTGCTGGTTGACTTGTTCCAGTACTGGAATCGCTCGTTGGTAGTTTCCCTGGCCAACGAACGACAGGGCCAGCAACTGGCGCGCCTGCAGGTTTTCCGGTTGGGCGGTTACCGCCTCTTCGAGCGGCGCCACCGCGGCACGGTAGTCCTGCTGCTTGAGAAACGCGATACCGAGATTCAGATTGGTGCCGAAGTTTTGCGGGTCCCAGCGAAGCGCGTCCCGATAGTAGCCAATGCCTTCCGTGAATTTACCTTGCCGGACATAGAGAGCGCCCAGCCGGTTAAGGGCCGCTATCGAATGCGGATCGATGGCAAGAATCTGCTTATAGCCTTCGGCCGCCTCATCCAGCCGTCCCTCGCGCTCCATCTCCATGGCCTGCGCGCCGATCGTCTGTATGGAGGGTTGGGTCGATTGTTGCGCCCGCACCAGGCCCGAGACGGATACCATGCCGAGAACAATCAGCCGCGCGGTGAGGAACCATTTGTTTGCTGGCATTTCCTGAATCCTGACTAGGGTAGTGCGTCGTTAGTAGAGTCGAGTGTATGGCCAAGGGCGCAAAGCAGGTCCCTCCACTGCGCCCTCGGCCATTGAAAAACTTCATTCGATCAGCCTGAGGACACTCGACTCTATTCGTGACGCACTGCACTAGGGTGACCTGGGCAATCGATCGAGCGCTTGCTGCGCAGGCAGATAGTTTGGATCGGCCTGCAATGCCCTGGCAAACTCGCCTCGTGCGCCTTCAATATCTTTGAGCGCCACCAGCGTCACCCCTAGATTGTAGTGTGCGGAGGCGTAGTTTGGCTTCAGCCGAATTGCCTCTTCAAACTGATTGCGAGCCGCATTCAGTTCGCTCTGGTGCAGGTAGACGTTACCTAAGGTGTTGTGAGTCTCGGCAGCCGGATCGATGGCAAGAGCGGCTTTCAGTTGCTGCTCGCTCTCGGCGAAATTGCCGCGCATGGCGGCCAGTGTGCCCAGCCCATCGTGGGCTTCATAATTGTCCGGATTTTGGGCGAGCACCTGGTTAAACTCCGCGGTGGCCTGGTCTAAGTCGCCCTTTTGCGCCAGTGTCTTGGCGCGCCATATTTCTGCCTTGACGTAACCTGGCGAGATGGCCAGAGTGGCGCTGAGCTCTTTGTCTGCTTGGTCGAATTGGCGCAGGTTGTAGTAGCTCAGACCGGCGTCGAGGTGAGCGACAGCACTCGTCGGGTCGGCCGCCAGCACGGCGCGAAACTGGTTCAGCGCTTCCGCATCTTTGCCCATCCGTTGTTGGTTCAAGCCCAGGGTCAGGCGCACGTCTGACAAATCGGGATCCTTCGCCAGGATGGTTTGCAACGCAGCGTCCGATTCCTGCAGATGCCCCAGTGTGGCCTCCGCTATGGCGCGTCCGTAAGCCTCATAGTCCGCAATCCGATCTTTTGGATCGATGGCGCTAGAAGCGATGCTGGGGGCAGAACTGGTTCCCGTAAGATACCCGAGCGCATGCAGCCGTTCGATTGCCTCAGGGCTGAGTTGGTTCGACGACCCCGGGGTGCGGCTCTTATAAAGCGTCCGCACTTGCGTTAGGCGTTCCCCATAGGCCGAGGCGACAGAGGCTTTGCTGACGTACAGATTATGCAACTCTCCGGGATCCTGCGCGAGATCGTAGAACTCCGGCCTTGGCGCCGCAATGAATTTATAGTGCCCGCGCCGCAGAGCGGTAATGGCACTCGTACCAAAATGCCGCTGGGGATACACACTCTCGCTCCAAACCTCTCGGGGCGGGCCACTGGCGGTGAGCATGCTGGCGCCTTGCATGGCTTGCGGCGTGGCCAACTTGACCGCGTCGAGAATCGTCGGAGAAAGATCGAGCAGGCTGGCCGGCGTGTCGACGCGCGCAGGCAATCGCCGAGCCGAGCCGGCCGGCCAGTGAATGATCAGAGGCACGTTGAGGGTGCTTTGATAAATAAAAAAACCATGCGTGGTCTCACCGTGATCGCCCAGTCCTTCGCCATGATCCGAGGTGAAGACAATGAGCGAATGATCGACCAGATGATGAGCGGCCAGATAGTCCATGAGATTGCCGATCACGTGGTCGATGTAGCGCAGTTCTCCGTTGTAGCCGCGGCCATAGTTGGCCTCTTCCGCTGGGGACAGGTTATAGGGTGTGTGCAGATCGTAAAGGTGGAGGAAAAGGAAAAAAGGCCGATCCGCGTGCGTGCTCAGCCACGCCTCGCCGGCCCTGGCAACGTCCTCCCCTTTACGTTTGATATCGCCTGGATCGTTGCTGTTGCTGTTCAACGACGTCGAGGGGCTGTCGTAGGTCTCAAATCCCTGGTCCAGGCCGAAGCGCCGATCGAGCACAAAACTGCCGAGAAACGCGGCTGTCTGGTAACCATGGGAGCGAAGCGTTGCCGCCAGCGTGACCGCCCCTGGCGCCAGGCGTTCCGCATTGTCCTCGACCCCATTCACAAACGGGTAGGTTGACGTCAACATTGAGACGTGGGAGGGCAAAGTGAGAGGGACCATCGAGGTCTCCTGCGAAAAAGACGTGCCACCCTGCAGCAATCGATCGATATTGGGGGTCGCTATTGCGCTCGACGAATTGCAACGCAGTCGATCGGCGCGTAGGGTGTCGACCGAAATCAGGATAATATTTGGCCGCGTGGCAACGGCTCGCTGGGCAGCCACCGGCAAGCCGGCGAAAAGGACTGAGGCCGTAAGCATGGCTGCTTCCACGATGCGCACGCGACACTGTCGAGCATCCATCTTGTTATTTTAGCCCTGTGTCGTAAGAGCCGACGCTGGTTTGAAAGCCTCTCTCCGCCCCAGATCCCGGGCGCCCCATGTCTCGAAATAGTCCCGCAGGGACGACTGAAAGTAGCCCAGCACGTCAGTGCTGGGTAGGGTAACGCACAAGGCTTCAGTCCCGCAGGGACGGCTGATGATTCCCAGGATGAAATCCTGGGGGATTTGGCCCGTGAAGATGTCGTCCCCACTTTTCAACCGTCCCTTCGGGACTGCTCTTGTTTTGCATGGTCTTCCCCAGGGTTTCATCCTGGACTAGTTTCAGCCGTCCCTGCGGGACTGTTTCGAGATACCACCCACCTGCCGGTGCAAAGGAGAGGTCTTCAGGCAGCCCGGTTCTCATGAACGCGGATGAAACCGCGGATCAAGGCGGTCGCGCAAGCCATCGCCCAACAGGTTCAAGCCCAGAGCCGTAAGCGTGATCGCGGCGCCGGGAAAAAAAGTCAGATACGTGGCGACACCGAGAAAGTTGCGACCCTCGGCCATCATAGCTCCCCACTCCGCCAGCGGCGGCTGCGCGCCGAGGCCCAGGAAGCTGAGACCCGAGGCCGTCAGCACCACATCGCCGGCGGTCAGAGTCGCCTGGACCAGAATCGGAACCGTGGCATTGCGCAAAATGTGATGGAAGACAATGCGCCACGGACCCGCTCCCAGCGCGCGCGCAGCCTCAATGTATTCCATCCGTTTGAGCGAGAGAGTCAAATTGCGCGCGAGCCGGGTGTAGACCGGGATGGCAAAGATGGAGATGGCCAGCAAACTATTGAAGAGCCCCGGCCCCAGGATGGCAACGATCAGGATGGCCAGCACGATGCCAGGGAACGCGTACAGCAGGTCGATGAACCATAAGATCACCTGATCGACGAGACCACCGGCGTAGCCGCAGAGCATACCGAGGGGAACGCCAATCGCCAGCGCGATACCCACGCTCACTGTGATCTCGAGCTGTGACAGACGCGCCCCGTAAAGCACACGGGAGAACATGTCGCGGCCGTACTCATCAGTGCCAAAGAGATGGCCCAGGCTGGGCGCATGAAACGTAATCGAAAGATTCTGCGCATAAGGATCATAGGGCGCCAGGAGCGGCGCCAGCAAACCAGCGCAGAAGAGAACCAGGACGATGGACGCGCCCACCACGAGATTCCGGTATTGCAGCAGGGCAGGGAAGCCGGCCGGCCACGTCCTGTAACGGGAAGGACTCGAGTTGAGAACGGTTTCAGTCAAAGCGAATTCTGGGATCGATCACGCCGATAAACACATCCACGGCAAAATTGACTGCAATGACGATCGCGACGGTAAGCAGCGTAATGCCCTGGATGGTCGCATAGTCCCGGTAGCGCACCGCATCGACCATCAGGCGCCCCAGCCCCGGCCAGTTGAAGACCGTTTCCGTGATCACGGCGCCTCCCAGCAGGGACGCAAAATTCATCCCAATGATGGTTACAATAGGAATAAGCGCGTTGCGCAGCGCATGGTTCACGTAGACCCGGGCCGGGCTCAGTCCCTTGGCGCGCGCGGTCCGGATGTAGTCCTGGTGAATGATATCAAGCATGCTTCCCCGGCACATTCTCGCGATCACCGCCCCCGGCAACAGCGCTAACGTAAGCGAGGGCAGCAGGTAGCTGCGCCAGCTATTCGCCCCCAGTAGAGGGACCCACGCCAGTTGCACCGCGAACACATTCATCGCCATCAACGCCAGCCAGAAGTTAGCGATCGAGGCCCCCAGAATGGCTGCCACCATCACCAGGTGATCCAGTTTGCGGCCGCTGTAGATGGCTGCCAGCACGCCTGCCGTGATGCCGACGCCCACCGCCAGGGCATAACTCACCGTGGCCAGGGCGAAGGTATACGGGAAACGCTCGGCTATCTCTGTGGCTACCGGCTTGTGCGAACGAATGGAAACACCCAGATCGCCGTGCAGAGCATGGCGTAGAAATATTTCATACTGTACCGGGAACGGCTGATCCAGGCCGAGCCGGGTGCGCACCGTCTCCACCGCTTTCTGATCGGCCTGCATGCCGGCCATCAGCCGGGCTGGGTCTCCGGGCAACAGCCTGACCGCCCAGAAAATAAGAAACGAAGCGACCAGCAGGATCAGCGGCAAAGCCAATATTTTGCGCAGCCAGTAATTTCTCATGGGGTCAATGCTCAAACTCGACGCGCCCTCCCGGCAAAAGCCGGATGGGTGTGGGCACGCTACCGACATGTTGCGCGGCAACGTCCCGTGCATAGTAGAGCAGGACATGGGGCGCATCGTCAGAGATTATTTGTTGCGCCTGGCGATAGAGCGCTTTGCGCTTCCCGGTATCGAGTTCGGTCGCCGCGTGCTGCAGTAGCCCGTCCAGCTGCGGGTTGGCATAAAAACCAAGATTCGCTCCCTTCGGCGACCACTGATCGCTGCGATAAAGCAGGTCCAGTTGGTAAGTGGGATCGGTATTATCCGAGGCCCACGAAGCAAACACGCAGTCGATGCCTTGCTGTGCCTTCTGGGCAGGCGAACCGAAGATGGCTTGCGAGAAGACCCCGTTCTCCATCCGATCTATCTGCAAAGTCACATGAGCGTTGGCCCACATCCCCTGCAGCGCTTCCACCAATTGCGCGTCCGGCTCCTGCACCGCGATCCTGAGCGTGAGGCCAGTGGCGTACCCGGCTTTCGCCAGCAGGCTCTTCGCTCGCTCCAGATCATAGGGATAGCCTCTGGTCTGTGGATCATAGGCAAAATCGGCGGGGGCTAACGGCGAGTTGGCGGGGGTCCCAAAGCCGCGCAGTTGCGTCCTGACCAGGGCCTCGCGGTCGGTCGCATAGTTTAATGCCTGCCGCACCCGGATATCGTCCAGCGGTTTGCGCCTGGTGTTGAGCGCCACCCAAAAAACGCGTGATTCCAGTCCCTGAATGAGCTTGACCTTACGATTGCGCGCAAGCGCCTCGGCAAAAATAGGGGGTAATGGATTGACGATATCGGCCGCATCCGCCAGCACCGACATGTTCATGAGCACGGGTTCGCTGGTCCAGATCCATTTCAGATGCTGCAACGCTGGACGCGGCCCCCAGTATTGTTCATTCCGTTCTTCCAGAACGTATTCGCCGGTCTTCCACTCGAGAAACTTATAGGGCCCGGTGCCCACCGCCTCGCGGGAGAGTTTGCCCTGTTGCTCTGCCAAAGGGCTCACGATGGGCGTGACCGCCAGCACTCGCGGAAAGGCTGCGTACGAACTGAAGAGCGTAAACAGGACCGTGTCTGGCGCAAGGGCATTGACGCGCTTGACGATCGCGCGCACTCTGCCGGCGGCGGCCAGGCCGCGATCAGGATCGAGCAGCCGGCCGAACGACGCCACCACCGCTTGCGCATTGAACGGCGTGCCGTCGTGAAAGCTTACTCCGTGGCGCAACACCAACGTCCATTGGGTTCCCGAGGCGTCGACACTCCATTTGGTCGCCAGACTGGGCGCGACCTCGAGGTTTTGATCGAACCGCAGCAGGCTCTCATACATGGGATCCAGCACGTCTGTCGTGAAACTGGCCGTATGGTCCAAGGGGTCCATGGTCAACGGCGCCTCGATCTGCATGATCGTTACCTGGCTTGCCGGATGAGGAACCGGTTTGCAGCTGACCAGTGTACTAACCAGGCCACACGCTACCATCACAGTGGCGAGCGCTGCACACGGCGCAAGCGCTGCGCGCGAAGATTTCGCAAGGTTGGGCAAAGGCTACCTCGTTGATCCAGCAAACATGCCTGGGGCCCTACGCGTTGCGCGCCGCTTCTACCGTGGTCCGGACCGTCATTGGATCGGTGACGGTTCTTACATACTCGTGCTCTTGCGGGGTCGTCCCCATCGCTACCTGGGAATTGCGAAAAGTCATCCCGCTGGGCTCTGCTTTGTGGGCGGCGAAGTGCAGTTCCCACAGTCCGGTCTCGCGGCCTATCTGGCCGATATTGGCTGCGCGCAGCCCACCGCAAGGCATTACGAGGATTCGCCCATTTGCCAGTGCGGCCAGTTGCTTGAGGTTCGCGACGCCCTCCATGGCATTGGCCCGCTGTCCGCTGGTCAGCAGCCGGTCAACGCCCAGGCCGGCCAACGTCTCGAGTGCCGCCGCCGGGTCGCACACCATATCGAACGCGCGGTGAAAGGTAAAACTCATCGGCCTTGCCAGGCGCAGCAACTCTGCTGTGCGCTCGGCATCCACCTCACCGCCGGCGGTGAGGCACCCGGTAACGATCCCGGGGACGCCCGCTTCTTTAAGCGCGATCACATCCTCGCGCATGGCGGCAAACTCGGCCTCGGAATAGAGAAAGTCACCGCCTCGCGGGCGCACGATCACGAACACCGGCACCCGCGCGCGGCGCAGCGCTTCTCGTACCATGCCGATGCTGGGCGTGATGCCGCCCTCGAGTACGCTGGCGCACAACTCAACGCGGTCGGCGCCGTTCTCCTGGGCCGCAAGCAAACCGTCGACCCCTTCCACAGAAACTTCCAGAAGCGCACCCTTCATCGTGTTGCCTGCGGCGATCGGGCCGAGACAATCGTCGCAGGCTCCCAGGCGAACGATCGATCAAACGGATAAGTTGGTGGACGGAATTCGTTTTTAGGCAGGCGATCGAGATCCTGAAGAATGGCGCCGTCAGAAAGAGCCATGAGATTCGGATTGGCGAGCGGCGCGAGTTCCGGCGAGAGGTAGCCCGATTTCACCACCAGCAGCTTGTAGCCGGGAATGCTAAGTTGCAGGCAAGTAAAGTCGCTGATGTGGTGAAAAGGGCGGCGCCTGGCAGTGAGCACCACGGTGACTCCATCGATCTTCACCACGGCCTGACGCTCGCGCGGGCTATCGGCAGGCAGCAGAAAGAGAATTTCCGCCTCTGCCTCGACCGGACGGCTTCCCTGGGGATCGAGCGACCCGCCGATGCGCAACCTGAGCTTGCTGCCGGGCGAGTGCTGGTAGCAAAGCTCGGTGGCCGGCAGATCGGCGATGCCGGCCACGAGGGCATTCGCGAAATTCCGGCGCAGCAGCTCCTCCAGCACTTCCGCGCGATCGCCCACTCCGCCGCCGGTAGGGTTATCGCCCGAGTCCGCCAGGATCACGGGCTGGGTTGCGCTCTTCTGTGCCTGGTCCACGAGTTCCGTAATCGTGCCTACGGGCACGCCAAAGCAAAAGTCTCTACGAGCATCCCAATATTCCTGGGCAAGCTGTACGGCTTGTTGTTCCAGCAGGGGACGGTTGGTTCCGGTCATGACTACGCTTGCCGTGGCCCGAGGCTCATCGGCCCACACGTAGCCCACCAGCAGAGAAGCGTCGAGTACCCCGGCATTTGCGTTCCTCGGGGTCAGTTGCGCGTAGAGGTCTTTCGCCGGCTGGTCTTCGGTGCTGGTTCTCTCCCCGGGTAGCAGCACAGGTATGGGCGCCCAGATCATCGTAGGGCGGATCTGGTTGGCGGCGCAGTCGAGCAGCATGGCGCATGCGCGCTGCATGGTTTGCTGTACATCGATATGGGGCGCAGTCCGGTATGCGGAGAGCATATCGAGGTTGTCAATGACGCGGCGGCTCAGGTTGCCGTGCAGGTCGTAACTGGCGCTGAGCAGGCAATCTGTGCCCACCACCTGGCGGGCGGCGGCGATCCAGTCGCCCTCGGCGTCCTGCATGCCGTCGACATAGAGTGCGCCATGCATGGGCAGGTAGAGCCCATCGAGCGGAAGCAATTGCTCCAGTGAGTGTAAAAACTCGGCCTTGAAGACGTCATAAGCGGCCCGTTCGACGGGGCCTCCGGGCACCGCGCTGGCGTAGAGTGTGGGAAAAAAGGGGTGGGGATAGGAGCCGAGAAAGGCAAAGTGCGGCGCGGCGGATAAGGCTTCGCCGGTAAGCACGGTAAAGTCCTCAGCGCGGCTTCGAATCCGGCTGTATGTGCTGCATTCAATATGAATGCCCCCAACGGCAAACCGCATGCGTTTCTCCTGAGCCGGATACTTCTGCTGTGAGCTTTGCCTCAATCTTTACATGACTTCCAGCGCAAAGGTGACTATACTTCACCTACTGAATTATACGGATTGATTGCTTGCGTTTTTGCGGCGCATTCTGACAGGTTTGCCCGAAAGCGCGGTGTGCCGAGGGCGAGTTATCCCCTGTACTAATCAGCCAGGAGCGAAGCATTTCCGCGTGGCCCGCTCGGGCTGTTGCGAAATGCGGCGCTAAGCTGCGGGTTGCGGGAAGGTTCGAGGAGACCTATGAGGGCCACGATCGGCGTGGATATCGGTGCGACCAAGATCGCATGCGGTGTGTTGCAACAGGAAGAAATGGTGAGCCCGGTAATCATTCCCACGCCCAAAGAGGGGTGGCGCAGTGTTCTGGATTCAATCGTCGACACGACCAAAGCCCTGGTGGCCATACATCCTGACGTCAGCGAGATCGGCGTAGGAGTTCCCGGAACGCACGACCGGGCGCGTACCAAAGTGCTGTTCGCTCCGAACATTCATGGTTTTGCCAATGTTCCCCTGGTCGAGTATCTGAGCGAGCGAGTGGGCCTGCCGGTCGCGCTTGAGAATGATGCGAATGCGGCGGCGCTCGCGGAGGGCACGCTGGGAGTAGCCAGGTATGCCTCTTCGAGCATGTTCATAACCATCTCCACCGGTATCGGCGGAGCAATTGTTGTCGATGGCCAACTATGGCGGGGCTTTCACGGGGTTGCCGGCGAGCTCGGTCACATTACCCGGGTACCCGGAGGACCAATCGCTCCCAGTGGCATTGCGGGAGCGCTGGAGGCGGTCGCTAGCGGGACCGCGATCGAACGCGATGCGACCTTTGTCTTTCGCAAGCCAACTTCTACGGCGGAGGTTTTCCGCATGGCCCAGGACGGCGATCAAAGAGCCGAGCAAATCGTGCACGCTGCCATGCGATATCTGGGGATGGCGATCGCCGATGTGCAGAAGTTACTTGATCCAGAGATCTTTGTGATTGGCGGCGGGGTGGCTCTGGTCGGCGCGTATTTCTACACCCACGTGCAGACCTACGCACGCGAATACGCCCGAGGATTTGCCGATGTCACGATCGTGCCCGCTCATTTCGGAGTCGATGCCGGCGTAGTCGGAGCCGCGATCGCAGCCAGGCAGATGACCGCGCAGCGGCGAGCCGAGTCCCTCGTTTAAAACCTTCCCCGCCTCGGTGGCAGGGAAAAGACGAATAAAAGCTAGTGTGGAGCGACGCACCACACCAGTTCTCACGCATGCTCCAGAGCCCCTAATAGCTAGCCAGATCGATCAGGTACTGGTGAGCAGCGACACTGGCCGCGCTGCGCGCCAGGAAATCCTTTTCAACCGAGCAAAACTCAAGCCGGGTCGTTGCAATCAGGTGGGGCAGAATATTGTTCTCGATGGCCTGGCGAACGCTGGTCATGAAGAGACCATTGCCAAATCCCACCACGTCAGCAATCAGAACCAGTTCCGGGTTATTGACATGGATGGCGTTAGCCACCACGACCCCAAGCATGGTACCCGCTTCGCGAAGCAGTTCGATTGCCACCTTCTCCCCCTTGGCGGCGATCGACTCCAGCTGCGCCACATGTTTTGCCTTGAGTCCTAATTCCGTTGCACGCTGCAGTAATGCGGAACTGGTGGCAAACATATCCAGGCACCCACGCTTGCCGCAGTCGCAACGCGCGCCACCCGGCACAACCGTACAGTGCCCGATTTCTCCGGCCGCTCCCGTGTGCCCGCGGGTGAGGCGCCCGTTGATGTAGTGGCCGTCGCCAATCTTCTTACCCAGCATGATGATGCTGAAGTTTTTGGACTCGCGGGCCTGGCCAAACAGTTTCTGACCGGTCGCTACCGAATGAGCGTCATTGTCGAGGTAGGTGGGAATCCTGGTGACCCGCTTGATAATTTCGGCGATGGGGACATCTCGCCAACCCAGCATATTCGACTGCAGGCATACGCCGTGGGGATGATTGACATACCCGGAGAGAGCCACTCCGATGCCAAGCACTTTATGCCGAGAGATCTTGCGCGCGCGGATAAGCTCAGGAATACCATGCTCGATCGCTGCCGCCACTTCGCGCGGTTGCACGGCCTCGCGCATGCGGTGTTGGGCCAGCGAATTTCCATGAAGGTCGGTCAAGACCATCAGCGGCGGATCCTCGGTAAGACCCACACCGACGAAGTAACCGTGCTCAGCGTTTAACGAAAGCAGAATCGAAGGCCGCCCCTTTTGCGCTTTGTCGTAGGGGCTGGCTGTTTCTTGAATCAAGCCTCGCTCAATCAAGCCGCGGCTGGGTTCAGTGAGAGCCGAGCGGCTCAGGCCGATGGAATCAGCCAGATCGGTGCGCGACATCGGTCCGTTTTCCAGCAAGGCCTCGATGATCGCGGTTCGCGAGGTAGAAACGCCAGGGGCGGAGGGCCGCCGTAAAACCTCTTCCATCGTCCGATCCGATGAGTGGTTTTTGCTCTCGGGCGGCAAAGCTGACTTCAGTTTCCGCGTGTTAAGACTCTTTAGCGGGTTCAAGATAGGTGGCATGAGTGAAGTGATTCCCTGGTCTTTCTCGAAAGTCCGTCATGGGTGAACCCGCGAATTGCATAGTAATCGTGAAGCCGCTCCAGCATATCAAGCATTCTCAATTGCTGGCGCAAGAATACCCGTCGTGTTCTCGCGCCAGAGGCGGCTCGGGCTGTATGCGAGCGTGACTCTTTCGGCAAGTTTCCGTAAGTTAGAGAAGTGTTTCTGAAACATGGGCCGTGCCGATCACCTACGGCCAAAGTGAATAACATAAGGAGAACGTTGGCATGAGCTCATCTCACCGAACCGCTGGCAATCTGGATAGGCGCAAGTTTCTTCAAGGCGCAGGCGGCAGCCTGGCGGCGGGGCTACTCGCATCGTCCACCGGAGCCGGAGCGCAAACGACGACGGTCCCCTCGGAATCGATTGTCCATGCCGGTGTCTCGCCTGCGATGTCTGAGAGCGAGAAACTCGTGCGGATCGCGTCCAATAGCTATCCCATCCGCTACATCTTCAAGACCAAGGCGATGGACGACGACGAAAAAGACACTGTCGTGCAGATGAAGAAAAAGTATGGCGAGATCACCATGCTGGACTTTCCCGAGTTCACCAAAAAGACGTTCCCCGGCGTTTACCAAATGGATCTCTGGTCGAGCTTATTTGGAGACAGCGACGACGACAGTCAATATGTCCAGACGACGGTGATGGACTATGAGGGAAAACCGCGCACGATCAGGGAGTTTGATCCTTCTGCCCCGTCCAGCAAAAAGTGGCTGGAGAAAATGGCCGATACGCAGTTGAAGACCGGAACGAAGTGTCATCACATCTCGAACAACGCACCCCGGAATATCTGTGATCTTGACCCTGCGAAACGTCAGGCGGGCGTGGAGGTGGCCAAGAAATGGTTGGATGGCGCCGCAATCCTGGGCGCAAAGTCGATGCGCGTCAACAGCGGCGGCCCGCGAATCGCCCCTGCCGCTTTACCCAATTCCACCGGTTACGCAACCAATGCCGCCCTCGAAGACTACCTCGGCAACTGTATTGAATCTTTTAAGGAGATGGCGGACTACGGGGCAAAAGTCGGTGTGAAGGTGACCCTGGAAAACCACTGGGGACTAACTGCCAACCCGATCAACATCAGAATCATCGTCGAAGAAGTGAACAACCCTTTTTGCGAAGCAAGCCCCGATTTCTGCAATTGGGAGAACAAGTATCTTCTCTACCATGCGCTGCAGGATTTAGCGCCGTACGCCCACACCACCGTTCATGCGAAGTTCTGGGACCGCTTTGGGCAACCGGACGTTCAGCGGAACGTAAGAATCATGCTGAACAACAACTACACCGGCGTCTTCGCTTTGGAGTACGAACACGGCCCATGGGATGGAGTGGAAGGCGCGCAGCATCTGTTTCAGGAAGTTCTAGCGGCCATGTGAGGGGAGCGCGAACGCAACGTAGGCGCCCGGGATGGGTGCTTGCGAAGCCATATGCCCAGGAACATTGTGGGTGTAGGTCGTCGCTTGCGCAGCCGCGCAGAAGACGACATACTCCCTCCCCTGCACTTCATAGACCGCAGGCATACCCTCAAGCGCCGCATCCACTTCCGCCTCCCAAAGTACCTTGCCGGTGTCGGAATCGATCGCACGCACCTTGCGATCGCGCGTACCGGTAAAGATCACACCGCCGGCCGTGACGACGGGGCTCACCTTGGGGAATTGGGATCCAGTGTCCCCGAAGCCCTTCGCTGCCAACTCTGGAACCACGCCCAGCGGGACCTTCCAACGAATCGTCCCAGTGTTCAGGTCGTAGGCGCTCAAAGAAGTCCAGGGCGGCGTAATGACTGGTAACCCACTGCTGGCGAACATAAAACCAAAACTGCTTTTGTATTGCGCCGTAACTGGATCTACAGCGCCCCGCGCCGCGGCACTGCTGGCCGCAGCCTGCACACGTTCCGGATGCTTGAGATACGCCAACAGGGATGTGATCTCGGCGTCTGTTAGTTGGGAAAAAGAGGGCATCGGGCCTTGCCCGTGATGCACCACACTGCGTATCTGATCATCAG
Organism: uncultured Acidobacteriaceae bacterium; assembly: GCA_963834445.1. Taxonomy (GTDB): domain Bacteria; phylum Acidobacteriota; class Terriglobia; order Terriglobales; family Acidobacteriaceae; genus PALSA-350. The sequence goes on along the minus strand of CAWIBU010000003.1, from coordinate 106,295 downwards.
TCAGCCTCGATGCGACATCGACCAGGGAAGGGATCGCCGGCGGTTTTCCCTCTCGATTCGCACCGTGGCACAGGCTGCAGTTCGCCGCAAAGATCGACCGCCCTCGCTCTTCGGGCGAGCCAACCTGTGAGGCTTCGCTGGCTAACTCCAGCTTGAGCATCGCCGGAAGATCTTTGGAAACTACGTAAACCTCTCCATTGGCTGGGTTGGCCGCTGTTCCGCCCCAGTTGGCGCCGCCGTTGTTTCCCGGCATCTCCACCGTGTTGCCCTTGCCGGGCGGCGTAAACAGGCCCTCGTTGTGAGCGCTCAGTATTTCGCTCCGCAGTTGCTCGCGTTCGGCAGGCTCGAGAAATGGACTCAGATCGTTTGCCGTAAAAGACTGACGTGCAAACGGGGGCGGCTTTGACGGAAAGGGTTGGGTTGGCCAAGTTTCCTCGCCCGGCATGTCAGACTTGAGAACCGGCCGTTCCTCGATCGGCCACAGCGGTTCGCCGGTCTCACGGTTGAAGACCCACAGAAAACCCACCTTGCCGGCTTGCGCCACCACATCGATCTTCTTGCCGTCGTGAACAACGGTCGTCAGCATCGGCGTCGCGTCGTTGTCGTAGTCCCAGATGTCGTGGTGAACCATCTGGTAATACCAGATCAGCTTGCCCGTACGCGCATTCAGCGCCAGCAGGCAGTCACCATACAGGTTCGATCCGGTTCGATTGGCGCCGTAGAAATTGTACTTAGGACTCGCGGTGGGAACAAAGACCATGCCGCGCTTTACGTCCAGGGCCATTCCGCTCCAGTCGTTGGCGCCTCCAATCGATTTCCATGCATCTTTCGGCCAGGTCTCATAGCCGGGCTCGCCAGCATGGGGAACCGTATGGAAGCTCCATACCAGGCGGCCTGTGCGTACATCGTAGGCGCGAATGTCACCCGGGCCAGAGCGGTATTCTTCGTTGGTGGCGGATCCCAGAATGAGCAGATTCTCAAAAACGCGGCCCGGATTGTAGGACTGCACCAGCGTCAGGCTCTTTGCCTCTCGCCCAAGGCCGTCACGCAGGTCGACTACGCCATGGGTGCCGAATTGCGGAATCGATTTGCCGGTGCGAGCGTCCAGTTCCTGCAGTTCGTTGCGCAACGAAAAAAGCAGCCGCCGGTCCGATCCATCGGCGCTTGCCCAGTAGTCAATGCCACGATTGGTAATCAGTGTGGTGTTCGCGTCTGTGGGGTGCGTCCAGAGCTCTTTGCCGGTCGCGGCGTCCAGCGCCACGATGGAATTGTCCTTTGCCAGAACATACATCGTGGTGCCGACTACCAGCGGGTTGAACGCATACTTCCTGTTGTCCCCTGTCCGGTAGGTCCAGGCCACCTGCAGGTCTTTGACATTGGAGCGATTGATCTGGCGCAAGGCTGAGTACTGGGCGCCGTCCGGGGAACCCCCGTAGTTGCTCCATGTCGTGTGTGACTCTGCGGGGCCGGCTTTTGCGGCGTGATCCTGGGCCGGCAGTCCGGTAGAGGTGCAGCCCAATAGAATCAGGATCCACGGGAACCGGTTGGGAAGGAATGCTTTGCGGTTCACATGGCTCCTTACGCTGCAGTGTGCTGCACTTGTCGCAGAACCCGTTCGAGGTAAAGGAAGCAGGTAGAAAATCCCAGTCCTTTTACCCGTGCGATGGCCGCATACGATCCTGGAGCAAGAGAAATCAGCAAGCCCGGAGGCATCGGCGCGGGACGAGTTCCTGCCAAGCTCGCAAGCATTTTGGCGCCCGGAACAACGGAAAGCAGCCCCATACCGAAGGCGCCTTGAAGAAAACTTCGACGACGAATAAGCCACCCCTGGTTACTCTTTACTTCACAACGAGGAATAAACGATCATCTACCGTTCATGAGGACTTGGGGAGAATGAGCAAAAAAAAACCCAGGGATTGTTTCGGTGAGTGGAGATTATGGCAACCTCTAATGGCTGTCAAGAGGTTGCCGTAGAAGGACATACGCTAACACCCGATCAACGAGCCGAGAGGTCGCGTATCCATATATCTTTGAATTGCATATTGCCTTTTCCGCCGGCATGCAGTTGCAGGGCGATCTTGCCATCGAACGAGCTTGGTTTGGGATCTGTGAAATCTACCATCTGCACTCCATTCAGACGGGAACGATAGCGGTTGCCGACTACCTCCACCAGATAATCGTTCCATTCCCCCATCCGCACCACGCCTTCATTCTCGGGCGCCGGCCACACCACCCAGCCTCTCCCATCCTCGCCATAAACCCCGGCGGTATGGTGCATCATGGTGCAATCGATCTCGAACTGCATCCCCTGGGTCGTATCCACGGATCCGGGCTTAAAGCCGGTGTGAAAGAACACGCCGCTATTCCCATCGCCTACGCATTTGAAACGCAGAGAAAGCTGAAAGTCCTTATAGTCTTTCTCCGTCTCCAGGTATCCGTAATTCGGCGTCAGTCCCTTGCCATGGATCAGTCCATCCTCGACCGTCCAGCTTTCGTTGCCTACCTTGACCCAGCCATCGAGGTTGTTGCCATTGAAGAGCTGAATCCAATCGTCCCCGGGTATTTTTGTTTTTTCCTGTGCAGTGAGCACGCAACCGCCCGCCAGCACCGCGGCCAGCACGAAAAGGGACGTGAACATTCTCTTTGCCGGTCGTACGGAGGCATTGGCTGAGCACGGCGAAATTTCCTGTTTGCAGCAATCCATTGAAACTGTTCTCCCGTTCTTGAGGTTCTTCTTGCGATTCAGACGTCCATCGCTTCTCGTACAGCAGAGTGGCCCTCCGGGTCTGCTGAAGATTGACCGGTATATGAACCTTAACCTATATTCAAATCGGCAGGCACCCACACATTGGCCTCGGTAGGCGATTCTCTGCTCCGCCGATTCGGCTGTCACGTTTCGCCGAAAAAATGCTTTCGCTGGAACCGATATTTCTCTTCTTATCGTTTCACGAGCGGCCGACAAGCGACTGGGCTCTTGTCTCTGCAATATCCTGAAGTGGATGTGAGCGCGGCATCGCGCAACCGCAGAACAAGGAGAGAGATGCGAGTTAAGTTCGGCCTGATCCCTGTGGCCTCCCTGGCAATGTTCCTGAGCCTGGCCTACCTTGGCCGGGCCCAACAATCTCCTGGAGGCTTTGTGCCGGGAGCGGTGCGGCCACCGATCGATCCGGCAATTGTGGCCCGTGGCAAGACGCTCTATGGAATCAACTGTCAGGGTTGTCACGGCCCCGATCTGCGCGGTGGCGACCTGGGCGGCCCCAATCTGTTGCGCTCTCAGGTGGCATTGACTGACCATGATGGTGAGCTGATCGTGCCCATCATTCAGGGTGGCCGCCAGGCAATGGGGATGCCAAAGATCGGGTTAAGCATCGAAGATTCAAACACCGTCGCGGCCTACGTCCGCAGCGTAATCGCTACCATCGGGGGACAGGGAAAACCTCCCGAGGCCAAGGAGCCTCTCAGCATCCTGGCGGGTAATGCCAGCGCGGGCGAAGCCTACTTCAACCTGAAGTGTCAGAATTGCCACTCGCCGCAAGGGGATTTGCGGGGTATTGCGACCCGGGTCAGCGATCCCAAGGCGCTGCAAAACCTTTGGGTAGCCGGCCATCCGGCGCGCCCGCGCGGCAGCGAAGCGTCAATCGCCACAGTCACCGTTACCCAGGCTTCGGGAACGGCGGTCGAGGGCCAATTGGTTCATATCGACGACTTCCTGGTTACCCTGAAGCTGCCGGATGGAACGACGCGCTCCTTCAGGCGAAACGGCGACCAGCCCAGGGTCGTGGTAAAAGATCCCCTGCAGGCCCATAAGGATCTGCTTCCGGTCTATACCGATAAGAACATCCACGACGTAACCGCTTATCTGGTAACCCTGAAATGATGCTGAAGAAAACTCTCCTGCCTTTACTGCTTTCCTCCGTTGTTGCCCTGGGTCAGGGCGGCGGCGTGACGCCGCAACAGCTGCTACAACCACTGAAAGATTCCTGGCCGACCTACAACGGCGACTACACCGGCAAGCGCTATAGCGCACTGACGCAGGTCAATCGCGCCACCGTCAAGAATCTAACGCTGGGCTGGATGTCGCGCTTGAGCGAGGGGGTGGATGCCGCTTCGCCGGATGAACGTGAGAACGGTGATAAGAAGCCCCCCGTGATTGTCGGCGGCGAAGGTCCGGGAGACATCGTGATTCGCGGCGGCGCGATGAAGGGCTCGCTGCTCGAAGTAGACGGAACCCTGTACGTCACGATGCCAGACAATGGTTGGGCGATTGACGCCCGCGATGGCCATGTGCTGTGGCACTACTTCTGGAAGACCAGGGGTGGCACCCACATCGCCAACCGCGGTTTCGGCATGTGGAACAACTATCTCTACATGGAGACGCCCGACGACTATCTCGTCTCTCTCGACGCGAAGACCGGCAAAGAGCGCTGGCATAAGCGCATTGCTGAGCTGGATCAGGGTTACTTCGCGACGCCGGCTCCCATCGTAATCGGCAATCACGTGCTGGTAGGCGTGGGCAACGATATTGACTCACCCGGCTTTCTGCAGTCGTTTGATCCCGAAACCGGAGAGCTGCAGTGGAAGCACTATACCGTTCCCATGGAGAAGGGCGACCCGGGCCTTGATACCTGGGCCAGCCTTGATGCGGCCCGGCATGGTGGCGCGCAAACCTGGCTTACTGGCGCTTACGACCCCGAGACCAACCTCTACATCTTTGGCACTGGCAATCCCACTCCCGCCTTTACCACCGGCACCCGCGGCGACCAGGACAATCTCTTCACCTGCGCGCTGATCGCGCTCAACGTAGACACCGGCAAGATGGCCTGGTATTACCAGACCTCACCCCATGACATGCATGATTACGATTCAGCGCAGACCCCGGTGCTGTTCGATGCCATGTTCCAGGGGAAAATGCGAAAGATGGTCTTCACCGCGGCGAGAAACGGGTATTACTTCACCCTCGATCGCGTCACCGGTGAACACCTGGTGAGCAGTAAATACGGCATGCTGACGAACTGGGCTAAGGGCTTCAGTGCGAATGGCGAACCGGAGCGAGACCCTTCCAAAGACGCCACTGTCCCCGGCTCCCTCGTTTCCCCCAACTCCAGCGGCACTGTCAATTGGGAGCCCCCCGCTTTCTCCCCGGCCACAGGCCTTCTCTACGTCGCTGAAAATAACAGTTTCTCCATGTTCTATCTCACTGACATCGATCCCCGCGGATCGATGGGGCTTGGTGGCCGGGAAGAAACCCAGATAGGCTCCGGAGGAAACTATCTGACCGCCATCGACTTTAGAACCGGTAAAGCGAAATGGAGACATCGTTATCCAAACGCCCGCGGCGGGGGTGGCGGGGTACTGGCAACGGCAGGCGGTCTGGTCTTTGCCGGGGATGGCGCCGGCAGTCTGGTTGCGCACGACGCCGCTACAGGCGTCCCTCTGTGGAACACGCGCATCGGCGAAGTCTCAAATGCGCCGCAGACTTACATGCTCGATGGCCACCAGTACGTCATCTGCGCGACCGGTGACTTGCTTTGGTCGTTCCTGCTCTACTAACAGCATTCAAGCGCTGCGAAATTGTTCCTCAATCTCTTCCAGCGTTTTTCCCTTCGTCTCCGGCAGAAAGATCGCCGACGTCAGAAGGAAGATGACGGTGAAGCCAGTGAAGAGGAAGAACATGGTCGAGTACCCATACTTTCCTACCACCGGCAGGAAGATGGCCGCCAGTGTTGTCGAAACCACTTGGTTGATCACCAGCGCGATACTCATTCCATTCGAACGGATCCGGGTGGGCATCAGCTCCGAGAGCGCCAGCCAGACGCATACGCCGGGCCCCAGCGCATAAAACGCGATGAACCCGTAGAGGCCAGTCGCCACCAGCCAGCCATGAGTCGCGCTCGGTATCGGCGCGAGGTAGGCATGTTCGATCCGCAGGGGCGCTGTCCGTGCTACCTCCAGGCTGGCAAAGGGATTGCGAAAGAATCCCTCCACTCCGTTCGAGGGAACGCAATTCAGGCGGTTGATCCGTATCGGCTCAGCGCCCGCATCATCAGACCGTACGGTGCTGGAGGTGGCCGTAAATCCGCCATATGAATAGATGACTGACAGAGAAACTCGTCCATCGCTGGTGAGCCCATTGCTTGCTATCAGCTGTCGAGCTTCAGCTTGGTCGAATGGGAGCGTCAGTTGCTGTTCCGGCATCGCCATTTGCTGGATCGTTGCCCCTACATCAGGTCTTTGTCCCTCTGTCTGCAAGAACAGCACAGCGACGAACAGCAGGGAGAGGATGATTCCCGAAGTGCCCAGCACAAAAAGGAACTTGCGGCCCTTCCGATCGACCAGCATCAGGCCGATCACGGTCATCAGAAAATTGACGACTGTAAACAACACATAACCCCAGTGGGCGAACACATCCGACAGCCCGCTCTGCAGCAGGATGTCGGTGTTGTAGCCAATGATCGAGTTAACCCCGGTCGCCGTGCTGCAGAAGAGGATGGCGCAGGCGAGCACAAAGGGAACGACGTATTGCCGGCTGAGCAAAGATGGGAGCGACGTGCCCGCCGCGGCAGAGTTGTCGCGTGAGCGCGCCAGCAAATCCATCTCCCCGAGTTCGATCTCTGCCTGGGCTTCGCTATGCGAGCGCAGCAGCGCAACATACGCCAGATCTCTCTTTCCGCGCTTGTAGAGCCACCGCGGAGATTCCGCGACCATAAGGCTACCGAGCAAAAACAGAATGCCGGGCGGCATGCACATCCAAAAGATCCGCCGCCACGCCTGATCCTTCACTGCCAGCACCACGAGCGGACTGGAGACGCGGGCGACGTCGGCAACCCGGTAGCTGTAATAGATACCAATGATCGCGGCGAACACAATCCCCAGCGTCAGCAGCCACTGAAAGACGCCGGTGCCTTTTCCGCGCGAGCTCGCCGGCAGGCACTCCGCAAGGTAAAGTGGAACCACGACGCCGACAAATCCACCGCTCACGCCCTGCAGCAGGCGACCCATAAATAGAGCCTCGTAGCTCTGCGAAAGAGCGATCGCTGGAATGCTCAGCACGAAAATACTGCCGCTGATTACCATAAGCGGCTTGCGGCCGAGCCAGTCGGCCAGCATTCCCGCAAACAGCGTGGAGAAGACGCTGCCCAAAAGCACAGCGGCAACAATGATCGAAAGCTGACCTCGCGTCAGCTTCGAAGTCGCCTCCAGATAGGGAAGCGCACCGCCAATGATGCCGACGTCAATCCCATAAAGTAGCCCGCTCAGCCCCGCAACCAACAGGAGAAAGCGATTGTAGACATGCTTCTGGGTGGGGCTGGACAAAGTAGCCATTCGCACTCTCGGGGGTAAGTTGAAGCATCATCGTAACAGCGAGCGCAAAGCAGAGGCGCAGACTCGTGCGGGCCGTGATTCATCTCCGGGAAGGGACTTGCTTGCGGCAAGCTAAGAGAGGAATTTGCTGGCGAGCTCGCAAATCCTGCCCTCCCCGTTCGTTCGAAATCGAACAGCCTCGACGTGCTCCTTCAGGTTGACGGAAACGACCGACAAGGAAACGCGGGAAACCCTCACCCCTCGCGACGGTGAGGGAGTGAGTAGAGAGGGGGGACGCTAAGCTGTTGAATTGATTGGTGGACCTGACCGGGATCGAACCGGTGACCTCTTCCATGCCATGGAAGCGCGCTCCCAGCTGCGCCACAGGCCCACAAAGGGATGAACATCCTTTATTCTGCTGGAGCATGCCTATTACGTCAAACCGATCGCCGAAATCCCACAAACTAGCGCTCCTCACCCTACTGTTCGCCTGCGGGTGCGTTGCCCAGGCCCAGGCTCCAGCTATGCCGCCACCGTTCCCAGTGGCGAATCTGCGGCCTGCGTTGGCGAATGTGCAGACCGCCCTTGGCAGCATCAACATTGGACGCTGGAAGGCCTCCAGCGACATCCGTGCTAATTCGCAACAGGACCTGACTTCCATGCAGCGCGACCTGACCACGACCCTGCCCGGGTTGATGGCGCAGGCGGAGGCCGCGGCCGCGAATGGTCCGGCCGCTCTTTCCCCAACCTTTGCCGTCTTCCGCAATATCGATGCCCTCTATGACGTGTTACTGCGGGTCACGGAAACCGCGGCCCTGACCGGCCCTTCTTCCGATGCGAACGTCCTCGAAGCAGCCCGCGCGGACCTCGAAGATGGCCGGGGCAAACTCGGCGCCTGGCTGCTGCAGGCCATCGGCGCTCAGGACGCCCAGATGGCCCATCCCGCTCCCGTCGCCGCCCATGCCGCAGCCGCACCCGCGGCACCGAGCAAGATCGTGGTGGAAGATGGCCCTGAGGCTCCGAAACCGCGCAAGAAGAAACCGGCTGCTACCCCAGCACCGCAGTAATCGCTTTTCCGGAACCACTTCGCGCTCCGCCGGTGTCTAAAGTAAAGAGACCGGCGAATCCTGACGAGCCGAGGCACACCCCCCCACTTCCTCGCCGTCAGCCAGCGCATTTTGCAGACGGCGGTGTACGCCACCTGTTATGTTATGGAGAACTTTTGCATGCAGGCAGGCATAGTTTTGGGAAATATCGCCAGCGTCCTCAGCGTACCGACAGAAGAAGCCGGGATTGTTTCTGAACTGAAAGCGGGTTCAGAGGAGGCGTTTGCGTGGCTGATCGCCAAGTATCATCAACCCATCTACAGCCTGGTCGCGCGCACCATTCCTGACCCCGGCGATGCCGCCGACCTGACCCAGGAAATTTTTATCAAGATCTATCGCGGCATTGGCGGCTTCCACGGTGACGCCAGTCTGCGCACCTGGATCTATCGCATCGCCCTGCGCGAGGCCAGTAATCAACGGCGTTGGTGGAGCCGGCACAAGCGTCAGGAAGTCACCATCGAAACTGAGTTCGGTGAGACCTACGATGGCCAGCCGCTTTGCCTGAAAGACACCCTGATCGATGGTCATGAGTCACCCTTTGACCGAGCCGCTCAGGAAGAAGTGCGTGCCCGGGTAGAAGAAGAGCTGCGCAGCGTTCCTGAGCCCTTCCATGCGGTGGTGGTGCTGCGCGATATTGAAGGCTTTTCGTATGAGGAAGTGGCAGAGATCCTGGGCGTCAATCTCGGCACCGTCAAGTCGCGCCTGATGCGCGGGCGGGCCCATTTGAAGGCGCGGCTGGCGGGGTTTGCCGAGGCAGCGGCCAAGCGGCCCAGCTCTGCCTGTCAGCCGGCGGAAGCGCTCGCGCTGAGCGTGAAGGGGGCCAAGTGAACCAGTGCGGACCTTATCGTGAGCAGTTCTCAGCCTATCTGGATGGCGCCATGACGGGCGCGGCCATGCATGACATCGCAGCCCATCTGGAAGGCTGCTCAGGGTGTGCCGCTGAATTCGCGCAATGGCGGAATGCGCAATCGCTGGTTAGCTCGATTGGGCCGGCAAAGGCCCCGCCCAATCTCAGTTTGCGTCTGCGGGTGGCTCTTTCGCAGCAGGCCGCCAATACCGCGCAGGAGAAGTTTGCCCGTGGGCGGGTTCGTTGGCACAACACCCTCAGCCCGCTCTTGTGGCAGATCACGGCGGGGTTTGCCAGCACCGTCGCGCTGCTGGGCGCGGTGGCGCTGCTGATCGGGATGTTTGCCTCGCCTGAACCACTGTTGGCTCGCGACGAGCCCCTCGGTATGGCGTCCAGCCCGCGCTTCCTTTACACCTCGCTCGAGCCTGCAGGTGCTATCGGGGAGAGTGGTAACCCCTTGGTGGTGCAGGCCTTCGTCAACGGCGATGGCCGGGTATACGACTACCAGATCGTGTCTGGCAGCGCCGACGAGAAGACCCGCGATCAACTGGAAAACACCCTGCTCTTCAGCGTATTCGCCCCTGCGCGGGTGTTTGGCAAGCCAGTGCGCGGCACCGTAGTGCTCTCCTTCGCCGGCGTCTCCGTAAACGGCTAGTGGAGTGCGTCGCAAAGCAGGATCGTTCCTCCAACCCGGCTTGAGCGAGCCGCAGAGTCCCGCAGGGACGGACTGAACGTAGCCCAGGCTGAAATCCTGGGTAAAACAGGACAACACAGACCAGTCCCAAAGGGACGGCTGATGATTCCCCCAGAATGAAATCCTGGGGACGTGGCTTCGTCAACCATGGCTGAGGGAAGACAGGACTTCGTCCTTCCCACTTCAGTGGTCCCTACTGGACTGGGGCGCCCGACAGGTTGGCAAACATACTGGACGTTATGAGTTACGCGCCGCACCAGACCCCGAGTTTGACCCTCCCTCATGTGCGTGCATAGACTTAGAGAGGGTCGATCACCGCACTTTATGCAGTCTCATCCATCACGTTGTCTTACCCTCGCCTGTCTGCTCCTGCTCGGCGCGTCCGCTTCCGCTCAAAGCTCCGACTCCCAGGCCTCGGCCGGCGCCCCGCCTCAGCCGAAAGCTCCAGCTCTGGTCGACACGGCCGGCCCAGACGTCAGCCTGCAGAACAGCGAGGCCCTCTTCGATATCGCGGTCGCGCTGAATGCCTGCGGCTACGACCAGGGGCTGGCCGCTTCTGACCCGCTGCGCCAGCAAGTCCGCGAGCAGGTCAACCTCGCGCTTCGGGGTTCCGCCGAGGCGCGGGACGCGCATGATCAGCTTTGCACTTTCATCGATCAGCACCGGCTTTCCAATACCGGCTCCGATCTGGCGCAGTACATCTCGCTCGCCCTTTACGTCACCCCGCCGCCGGATCTCACACCAAGCGCCGAAGGCGCCGACATGCCTCCCGACGCGAGCGGGGTAGAAAACATTCTGCCGCTGCTACGCCGCTTTAGCCGGGCGATCGATCTGCATGTAATCTGGCTGCGGGTTCGACCCGATTACGACAAGCAGTTGGTACAGTTGCACACCTCGCTGACCACGATGATCGACGACACCGGCATCTACCTCAAAACGGCGGCAGGCGTCTCCAGCGGCCGGCGCTTTCTGGTGGTGGTCGAACCGCTGCTGGACCCCGCGCAGACCAACGCGCGCGTCTACGGGGCCGATTATGTCGTGGTGGTATCGCCTGTCAACGGAACCATCCACATGCGCGAAGTGCGCCACGCCTATCTCCACTTCCAGATTGAGCCTCTGCTGTACGCGCGGGCCACGACCCTCGACCGGTTGCTGCCCTTTCTCAAGACGGTGAAAGATGCGCCTCTCGATTACACCTACCGCAGCGACGTGGTGGCCCTGACCATCGAGTGCATGATTCGCGCCATTGAGGCGCGCACCATGGATACTGGCGTCACCATTTACAAAATCGCCCCCGACGTGCGGCGCAGCGATCTGGAGCAGGCCACCCATCAACACAATGCTTCCGTGGAGGCAGCCGAAGCAGTCCGCCGCCATGCCGTGCAGGCATCCATGGCAGACGGCTTTGTGCTCACGGAATATTTCTACAACGCCTTCGCCGCCTTCGAACGAGCACCGCAGAGCTTCAAGGAAAGCATCGGAGAGATGGTGTACGGCATGGATGTGAGCGCGGAGTTGAACCGCGCCAAACATACGGTGTTTAACCAGCAGAGCTCTACCGATGTCGTTCTCCGTTCACCCCACGAGCTGCGCGGCCTTGACCTTGCCGAGATGAAGTTGCTCAAAGGCGATACCGAGGGCGCAGGCCAGCTGGCGCAACAAACGGTGACCGATAAGTCCGGCGATCCAGCCCGGGCGAATTTCATCCTGGCCCGGGTCGCCATCATGCAGCGCGATGTCCCCGCCGCCGAGCACGACTTTGAAGAAACCATCCGGCTCTCGAAAGATCCGCGCATGCTGGCCTGGTCGCATATCTACCTCGGCCGCATTCACGATATCCAGGACGAGCGCGACCAGGCGCTCACGGAGTACCAGGCGGCCCTCACCGTGCGCGATGGCCAGCCGGATACGCGGCAGGCGGCGGAAAAGGGCCTGAAGCAACCCTATGCGGTGCCTCACCAGGAGCATACCGAGCCGGCAGGCGATGACGATGCCGCCCCCGGCGCAAAGCCCAGTACGGGCACAACGACGGGCACGCCGGCGCCCCAGGGCAGCCCCCAGTAGACCAAATGAGTACTCTGGAGTGCCCCCTTACCGCTGCATTTCTTCCGCCATGCAATACAGTAAGAGAAAGCACATTCATGCCCCAGCCGTCCCCCAATACGCTGCAGGCAGCCTTGGGCTATTCCTTCCGCGAGCAACAATTGCTGGTGAAGGCGTTAACCCATAGTTCGCTTGCGTATGAACAGACCCTCGAAGGCCGCCAGGCCGAGGGCGCCCCGGCTGCGCGTGAAGAAGACAACGAGCAGCTGGAATTTTTGGGTGACGCGGTGCTTGGCCTGGTGGTCGCCGAGATCCTCTTTCGCCGCTTTCCCGATCTCCATGAAGGGGAATGGACCCGCCTCCGCGCCAGCCTGGTCAGCCGCCGCCATCTGGCGCAGGTAGCCGCCGCGCTTGATCTGGGTGCTTATCTGCGTCTCGGCCGGGGAGAAGATCGCGGCGGCGGGCGCAAGAAGTCTACTTTGCTGGCAAACTGTGTCGAGGCCGTTATCGCCGCGCTCTACCTCGACGGTGGTCTCACCCCGGTAACCTCATTTGTGAACGAGCATGTCGTGGCTCCCTATGTGGATGATCTGCGCCAGGCGCTCGATCTGGGCGTTTCTCTGGGCGACCACAAGACGGCCTTGCAAGAGTTGCTGCAGGCGCAGAAAACCGGGCCGCCGGATTACGTGCTCAAAGCCGAGAGCGGGCCCGATCATCGCAAGCGCTTCCTGGTGGAGGTAAGAGTGGCCAAGGGCAGCGGTCTGGCCAAGGCACTGGCCCGGGGCGTGGGCACCACCAAAAAACGCGCCGAGCAAGAGGCTGCGCGGCGGGCCTTTGAAAAGCTGCGAAAACAGGCGCCTGGGCAGGAACCGCTGGCGGAAGGTAACGGTTCTTGACGCCGCAGCCACCAGCGAAGTTCTTTCGCGTGACCACGGAAGAAGAAGAGGTCGTGGTCGTGGTTACGGCCGCGACTGGGCCGGCGATCGAGCGCGCCGCCTCCCATCACGCGCACCTCGTCTTTCCTAACCTGCTCGAGACCTTCCGCTCGCTGCTCTCGATCATTGTGATTGCCCTCTTCGTGCTCACCTTTGTGGTGCAGCCCTTCCGCATTCCTTCTGAATCGATGGAGCGCACCCTGCTGGTGGGCGACTTTTTGTTGGTCAACAAGACGGTGTATGGCCAACCTGGAGCCTGGCACTGGCTGCTGCCCTATGAACAAGTGAACCGCGGCGATATTATCGTCTTTCACTTTCCCCTCGATCCCTCCGATCACGTGGTCAAGCGTGTCGTGGGCGTGCCCGGGGACCGCATCCATTTGCAGAATGGCGTGGTGGTCGTGAACGGGCAAAAGCAGAGTGAGCCCTTCGCCATTTTTGAAGGCTCGTATCAAGACACGTTCCGCGATCAGTTTCCTGCCAAGCTTTACACCGACCCGGGAGTGGATACGCACTGGTGGATGCAAATGCGCCACGATGTGCAGAATGGCGAGTTAGTGGTCCCCGCGGGGCAGTACTTCGTGCTCGGCGATAATCGCAATCACAGCCGCGATAGCCGCTATTGGGGCTTTGTGCCGCGCGCCAACGTCGTCGGTTTGCCCTTCCTGATCTATTTCTCGCTGCACCAGCCCTCGGCCACCGATGCCAACACGCTTCCGAATGATAAACTCGGACACGAGAAGAGCCCGCTCGACACCGTCATGGACTTCGCACGATGGAGCCGCATGTTCCGGGTCATCCATTAAGTCACCCGAGATTCTCAAAAGCGTAAAGGCGAACGGCTGTAACCATGGAAGCAACGGAAATTGAAGTCAACCCCGGGCAGGTAAGGGAAGAGACGCCACTGGAAGCATTTGCTTCTATCTGCACGGTGCTCGTGATTGGGCTCTTTGCCCTCACCTTCATCTTCCAGAACTTCGAGATCCCCTCTTCTTCCATGGAGAAAACACTGCTGGTGGGCGACCATGTGCTGGTCGACCGTATCACCCTGGCCCCCCCGACGGCCTGGGCGCCCTTTGTCTATTACCGCAATGTGCGCCGCGGCGACATCATCGTTTTCTTCAAGCCAGGCGAGCCCGACTTGTACCTGGTGAAGCGCGTGATCGGGATCCCTGGCGACCGCATCCACCTGCGCAACGGCGTGGTGTTCCTCAACGGGCAGCCACAGTCGGAGCCAATGGCCGCCATGCCCGATTACGGCAATTACTTTCCTTACCGGGACGATTTCCCCGCCGTGCCTCCTTCGCAAAGCGGCGATGTGACGCCTACCTGGGCCCTCGACCTGCCCAACTATATTCAGGGTCAGGACCTGGTCGTGCCCGCTGGCCGCTACTTCGCCATGGGCGACAACCGCACCGTCAGCCTCGACGGCCGCTATTGGGGCTTTGTGCCCCGGGCCAACATTGTCGGCCGCCCTCTGTTCGTCTACTGGTCATTCATCGAGCCCGACAATCAGTACGAAAAAAATGGAGTGGGCGACAAGGTCTCCTTTTACTTTCACGTGATCCTCCATTTCTTTGACCAGACCCGTTGGCGCCGGACGTTCCATCTGGTCCGTTAGCATGGCCGGCGAAGCCCAACGTACTTCGCCCAGGCGCTGGATTCTGCCGGCCGCCATCATTGTGCCGCTGGTGGCCTTTGTGCTGCCACCGCTGGTCAACATCAGCCGCTATCAGCACCGAATCGCAGACAACATCAGCCGCAGCATCGGCCGCCAGGTCCACATCTCTTCCGTCAAGCTGCATCTGCTGCCCCTGCCTGGTTTCGAGTTTGCTGATTTCTCGGTTGAGGAGGATCCGCAGTTCGGCTCGGAGCCGATTCTGCGCTCCAGCAGCGTCACCGCCGATCTTCGTCTCTCGTCGCTGTGGCGCGGCAAGCTTGAGGTCTCGCGCATCCATTTCGACGACGCCAGTCTGAACCTGGTGCGCGATCAAAATGGCCTTTGGAATTTTGCTTCGGTGCTGGTCCAGGTAGCGCAGCTGCCGAACGCGCCTACAGGCCAGCGCCATGCCGGCAGCGCGCCCCGCTTTCCGTATATTGAAGCCGAGAATACCCGCGTCAATTTCAAAATAGGCAACGAGAAGAAGCCGTTCTCGTTCCTCAATTCAGACCTCTCCGTTTCGCTCGCGGCCGGCGATGACTGGGAGCTGCACTTTCGCGCGCAACCCGTGCGCACCGATCTTGATCTCTATCTTTCCGACACCGGTGTGCTGCGCATAGACGGCACCCTGCATCGCGCCGCCCAACTGGGGCAAATGCCGTTAAAGCTCGACGTGGAGTGGAGCGGCGTGCCCCTGGGCCAGCTGAGCCGCCTGACCCTCGGCCAGGATATCGGGTGGCGCGGCGCCCTCACGGTGCAGGCAGAGGTGGGTGGTACCGCTGAGTTGGCGCAGATGACAACCCACCTCAAGGTGGCCGGACTGCATCGCTCAGAGTTCACGCCGGCCCGTCCGCTCGACGTGGCGGCCACTTGCCAGGCCTCGTTTCACAAAGAGTCGAAGTCGCTGGAAGAGATTGCCTGTCTGTCCCCGATTGGGGATGGGGCACTGCGGCTCACTGGCTCCGTGCAGCAAGTGCAAACCTCGCCCCAGGCGCAGCTCACGCTGCAGATTGACCGCGTGCCCGCGGCAGCCGCGCTGGCCGCGCTGCAGCAAGTGCGCAGCGGCCTTGGCTCGGGTGTGCAGGCGACCGGCGCCCTTGACGGGCACATTCAATATGCGTCGCGCAGCGGGCGCCCGCCGGCCATCTCGGGTGAAGTGGCGCTTGACGCGCTGAGCCTGACGCCGCCCGATGCCAGCAAGCCCTTCCTGCTCGCGCCGGTACGGGTGCGCTGTGAGAGCCCAGAGAGTGGTCCCCCCGCATTGGTCTTACAGCCGGTGCGGCTGGCGATGGGGGCGCCGGTGCCGATCACCCTCGATGGCCGCTTCACGCCTGCTGAGTTCGATCTCCACGTGAGCGGGGGAACCAGTCTGGCGCGGCTGCAGCCCTTTGCCAAATCACTTGGATGGCTGGGCGCGCATGCCCCATCAACCGTAGCGCTAAGCGGCGTGGGCACGGCAGCGGTGGATTTAAATCTGCGGGGCAAGTGGTTGCTGCCTGTGCCCGACAGCGATCACCCGGTCGCCTCGATGACGGCGGAGGGTAGCATCGCCGTCAGAAATGGCGAGCTCACGACCTCCTACTTATCCCAGCCGCTCAAGATCCAGTCCGCCCAGGCCATCCTGAGCCCGACGCAAATTACCTGGACGAATGGCTCCGTCACCTATGGCCCGTTGGCGGCACAGGGCACGCTTGAGTATCCCGCGCTGTGCGTCTCGAGCACTCCGTGCGAGGGACATTTCACAGTTGTCTTTCCTGCCCTTGATCTCGGTGTGCTGCAGTCGGCGTTGTTGGGCAGCAGCCAAAGCAGTGAATTCCTGCGTGAGCTGCTTGATCGCATTGACCGTCGTTCCGTACAGTGGCCGGCGCTCGCAGGCAGCTTCAAAGCCGGCACGCTCTCGCTCGGCAAGCTCGTGGTGCATGACGCGGCGGGGTCGCTTGCGATCGGCGGAAACTCCGTCCAGATCCGCTCGCTGAACGGACGTCTGGCGAGCGGAACAATGCATCTTGCGGGCACGGTGGATGGAGCCGGCGACCAACCTGTGTATCAGCTCGACGTCCAGGTGACGAATGCCCAGCCGAGTGCGCTGGCTGGTCTCTTTGCAGAAAAATGGGGTAACGGTCTGGCCAACTTCTCCACCCAACTCCGCATGACTGGTTTCGATGCGCAGCAGCTGAAGCGTTCCGTGACCGGAACCCTGCATTGGGACTGGGCCAGGGGCGGATTGGCTGCCGACGATCCGCTCCCTACCGATGCCCAGCCCGTACTTCACTTCGATCAATGGACGGCCGATGCGGCCATCACCGACAGCACCATCAAGATCACGCACAGCCTGTTAGCCCGTGGCCAGGAAGCGATTCCGCTTTCGGGCACCATCTCCTTCGATCGCGAACTCGACCTGAAAGGCGGCGGCTCAGCCGCTCACGGCTTCACCATCACCGGCACGCTCGATCACCCTGAAGTAAAACCCGCCGCCGAAGAAGCGGAGAACTAGCGTAGTGCGTCACTCATAGAGTCGCTTATTCAAGGTCCCCCCTCTGTCCCACCCACCCATTGTGGTTAGGACAGAGGGGATGACCGGAGCGACTCTATTTCGAAGCCGCGTCGACGGACAAAGTTTCCCGGTGCACGCTGGCCTGCACTTCCGGAACCGTACCATCGTTGACCGCCACCTCCGCCGGCTGCCCCTGCAGCAGAAAACGGTGGCTCATCCTCGACTTCGCCGGCACACGCACCTGCTCCGTAACCGTGGTTGTTCCTGACGAAACGCTCACCGGCACCTGCGCCTCGGCGGTGCCGCTATTCAGCACGTCCACTGAGACGATATACGACCCCGGCGTGCTCGACTTGCTGGGGTAGACCCCGGCAATCGCAAGATCCGGCAGTCCGCGATCGTGGTAGACCCAGTCCGCAAAAAACCACTTCAGATTTTGCCCGCTGGCCAGTTGCAGCACGCGCTCAAACTCCATGCCCGCAACATCCAATTTAGGTTGATACGTGCGCAGAGCCTGCGCCAGGGCGTCATCGCCCGCGAGGTCGCGCAACATCCAGAACACGTAGGTGGCCTTGGTGCGGTAATACACCGGGTCGCGCGCGAGTAGCAGGGCCTGTGCACCGGCGGCATCCGCTTCGCCGGGCTCAGCCAGCGAAAGCGCCCCGCGGCTGTTATCCAGCAGTTGGATCGCCGCATCCCGGCCGCGATTCTGTTCCGTCCACAGCGAGCTCATGAATGAAGGAACCCCCTCCTGCAGCCACGCGTACGGCGACCGGAAATAGAGGTGGGTGAGCGAGTGGATGAGGATATCGGCCAGCCGATTGGGGTCTTTGCCCTGCACATCGGCGAACAGCACCTCGCCATCTTCAAACGGAGCATCCCCTATCTCTGGCAGATCGACGATATTGAGCGGCCCGCGCGGCGTCGACCCCAGCCAGCGATGGATCAGGGGTGTGACGATCGTCGTCGCAGTCATATAGGCCTGCGCGTTCTCGACATCTTCGCTGCGGGCAAAGACTTTCACGCCATCGCCTTCGCGCACGGTGCGGGTGAGCAGAAACAGGCTGGGTGAAGCGAAGCCCAGGCGCGTGGGCGGCAGCGTACACGTAACAATTCCTGGTACAGAAGCAGTGCCGGGCAGGGAAGTGGGGGTCACCGTGAACGTTTCTCCATCCAACACCGCCACGTTAGGCGGCTGGCCAAAAAACTCCTCGGTCACCTTCATTGCCACCGTAGCCTCGCGTTGGCGTTGCCGTGCAGCGGCCGTTTCGGTAAAGAACCTGGCGCCGTCGCCCAGGGCCACCGGTACCGACGCCACCGGGTACCAGACCACGTTACCGAAGCCGCGCAGCCCCACAAAGTCATCGGAAACACGGTCCCAATCGGAAGCTTCAGACGCCTCCATCGGGGTGCCGATCTGTTCCAGCCGGGCCGCGGAAAGGGCCGCGGTGCCTTCATAGGTCACGTCGATCGAGAGGCTCTGCCCGGGCGCGAGCGGCTGCGCCAAAGCAATGACGGCTTCGCGCAGCACGCCGGTGTGGTCGACGTCACTGTCCACCCGTTTCTCGGTGAAGGTGGCGGCCGCATCCCCCACCCGCACGCTGGTCCACCGCAGGGTGGAAGAAATCTGTAAGGGGACGCGGTGCAGCGCGGCGCTGGAGTCGTTGCGCACCTGCATTCGTGCACGCACCGCCATCGCGTTTTCCCTGGGCCGCAGGTGCACGTCCAGATCGTAGGCGAGGAAGGTAATCGCCTGCCGTTCCGCGTTGGTCGCGCCTTCGCCCCCACCGCCGCTGGCCGGCGGCGGGGGCGCTGCGGAAGCGGCCGGCGCACTGTCTTCAGCAGACCGGGAAAGAATCACCTTGCCGGCTGGTGGTGCTTCCGCGGAGGGTGCTGCAGCAGCAGGCACTTGCTGGGCCCCGGCAGAGGTAACCGCCAACCACACAACCACCGCCAAACAAAACCTCATGAACCCAGACCCTTCAGTTTTTTCGCCCGGGCCGGCGCCGCCACAGCGTTGCCGAGCGCAGCATGGCGCCGTTGTCGCGCCGCCTCGTACAGCACCACGGCGCCGGCGGCGTTTACATTCAGGGAGTCGACCCGGCCCGCCATGGGGATGCGCAACAGGTGATCGCAGGTACGCCGCACCAGGTCATGCAAACCCGCACCCTCCCGGCCCAGCACCAGCACGCAACCCACGGTGAAATCGAACTGGTCATAATCCATGGTGCCGCGCTCGTCGAGGCCGATGCACCATAGCTCCTTGTTCTTCAATTCTTCCAGTGCGCGGACCAGGTTCACCACCCGGGCGATTTTGACGTGTTCGGCAGCGCCGGCCGAGGCTTTCACCGCCACCGGGCTCAGCGGCGCCGACCGGCGCTCGGTCACCACCACCCCGTCCACACCCGCCCCTTCGGCCGTGCGCAACAGCGCGCCCAGGTTCTGCGGATCTTCCACCCCGTCCAGCGCCAGCAGCAGCCGGTTCCGCTTGTCCTCTTTCAGCAGGTCATCCACGTCGAGGAACTGACGCGCCCGAACGATGGCCACCACTCCCTGGTGGGCCTCGGTGCGGGCCAGCTTGGTGAGCTGGTCGCGGGTATCGAGGCGCATCTTGATGCCTGCGTCCCGGCAGGCTTGGATCAGCCGTTCCAGGCGAATGTCCTGCCGTTCCCGGGCAATGCAAACATGGTCAAATTTCCGCGTCCCGGAGCGTAAAGCCTCCTCGACCGGGTGCAGACCGAACAAAATCTCCATAGCTTCAAGTTTAGACTGCTTAACACGAAAGGCGTAGGCCGGGAATCATCCTCTCAAGCAGCCGCGGCGCTTTCCCGGTGGCCTAACCGGGTCGCATCCTATATCATTGAGGGCACTCGGGTTGTCCTGGGATAGTAGAGGGAGCGGGCATATGGTTCTGGCCGCCAGTCTCAAAAAAGTCGTGGACACAAGCGTCTTTGGCGAGGCAGCTCTCGTCTCAGAGATTACTATGCGCTCAGCTGCGGTCGTCGCCGCCGATCAGTTCAACGAGAATGCCGCCGTTGCCCAGGGACTGAAACGTCACGATCCCGATGTGCTCGATCAGTTGATTGTGCAGTATCAGCACCGCTTGCTGCGCTACCTGCTCTACCTCACCGGCAATCGCGAAACCGCCGAAGATATTTTCCAGGAAACCTGGATGCGCGTGCTCAAGCGCGGCGACCAGTTCAACGGCAAATCTCGTTTCGATACCTGGCTGTTTACCATCGCGCGCAACCTGGTCATCGATGTGCGGCGCAAAAAGACCATGAGCAGCCTCGAAGCGCTGCGCGAAGCCGGAGAAGATGGCCGTGCCTTCGATGTGCCTGCCGATGGGCCTTCTCCGTTTGAGACCTACCAGACCAATGAGAATGGCCAGCGGGTCACCGAAGCTCTGCTCACGCTCGAGCCGCTTCATCGGGAAGTGCTGGTTCTGCGCTTCCATGAAGAACTGTCCCTGGAAGAGATTGCTCAGGTCACCCACTCTCCGCTGTCCACGGTGAAATCCCGGCTTTATCGCGGTCTTTCCGCGCTCAAGCCGCGTATGAGCGCAGCCGAAGCTGTTGCCGTCGCAGAGGGAGAGGCGCAATGATTGTTACAGAAAAGAGCCGCCCGGTCAGGCGCGCTGCGGAAGTTGGTCCGCTTGCCTGGTCTGATGGCGACGCCACCCGGGCGCTGGCGCAAAAGACCCGTCGGGCCGTGCGCGATGAGGTCATTTCCATTCAGGAGCGGCGCGTCAGCCAACGCCGCAGTCTGGGCTTTGCCATCTTCGGCTTCGTGTCGTTGTTTGTGTTGTTGGCGCCCGCCCTATGGGTTGGCCTGGAAGATCTGCTGGCCGGCGAGCATCTCTTCGATTTGCCCACGCTCGTGGCTTGTCTGATCCTCATGCTCTTTTCCGGAATGCTGGCCACCTTGGTTGCTTTTTGGAAAGGGCAGCGTGACGCTCAGCACGACCGGGGCGGCTTCGAAACCTTCCGCTCGATAGACAAATGATCAGTCCTTCCCACAACGCTCAAAGCACTTCTTCTTTCACAGAAGAGGTCAAGCTTATTCCCCGCTGGTCGATCGCCGCTGCGACTGCGGCCTTTGTTTTCATGCAGTATCTTTCGTGGGTCATCTTGCCCGCGCACCGCTTGCACCCCAGCACCGCTCCTTTCGGCCTGCGCTTTTACTTTGCCCTCTCCTGGAGCACGCTGACCGCGATGTATGTGCTCATGGTCGGTTACGTAAGCCGCGATGCGCCGCGGCGCAGCATGAGCACCCGCCTTTGGGTGGTGATTTGCCTGGCGATGCCGGGCGGTATCGGCTCCGTGCTGTACTTTCTGCTGCGCCAGCCCGTGGTTGCGAGCTGCCCCTCGTGCGGCACCAGCATTCACACCGAATTCCATTTCTGCCCCCAGTGCGCCTACCAGGTCTCCGCCGCCTGCGGCAATTGTTACCGCGGCGTGCGCATCACCGATGTTTATTGCGTTTACTGCGGCCATGGCCTGGCCGAGGACAACATGCCGTCCCGCCTGCGTGCCTTTCAATCCTGAACCGGCCGCTCCCTATATACTCGAACTAGCTTTTTACTAACTTTTCCCGCGCCACCAAGGCGGGTGCCCCATATCTCCCCGCGCCTTTTGCGGGGAGATGTGGGAAATCTAACAACATTCGATCGGTCACGGGATAGGGCGGTCAGATTTCCCACACCCGCATTGGTGGCTCGAGAAAAGTTAGTAAGGCTGCTGATCCCTCATGGCCATGACAGCGCTGATCGTCGACGATGAACGGCTCGCGCGTGAAGAGCTCAAGTACCTGCTCGATTCCGCGGGTGGCGTCGAAGTCATCGCTCAGGGCGAGAACGGCATCGAGGCGGTCCACCTCATTCGCACCCACCATCCGGATGTCGTGTTTCTGGACGTTCAGATGCCCGGCCTCGACGGCTTTGCCGTGTTGAAGAAGTTGCTCGAGCGTGGTGACGAAGACCGCATGCCCCAGATCATTTTCGCCACCGCTTTTGACCAGTATGCGGTCCGCGCCTTTGACGTCAACGCCATCGATTATCTGCTCAAGCCCTTTGACCGCGCCCGCGTCTTACAGGCTCTGGAACGCGCCCGTCAACGTCTGCAGGAGATGCATCAGGTCGACGCCGATCCGCCCGAGAACGGTGCCATCGCCGAACAGAAACCTTCCGACGCGCGTCTCGATGCACTGCTCCGCCTGATCGAACAGCAGCAGGCGGGCGTGCGCCCCCGCAGCGGCAAAATCATTCTGCAGGCGCACAACCGGTTACTGCTCGCCGATCAAAAGGATATCTGCTTCGCCGCGATTGAAGAAGGTGTCATCTCTGTGGTGACCCCCACCCTCGAAGGCCAGTCCAAGTGCCGCACCATCGAGGAGTTGCTCGAGCTGCTCGATCCCTCTATTTTTTGGCGAGCCCATCGCTCCTATGTGGTCAACATCAATCACATCAAGGAAGTGGTTCCCTGGTTTAAGAGCAGCTATCAACTGCGCATGGATGATCGCAAGCAAACCGAGATTCCCGTCAGCCGCGCGCAGACCCGGCGCCTGCGCGAACTGTTCAAGCTCTAACCATTCCGCAGAATTCTAAAATAAGTGGGTGGCCCAGGTCTCGCCTTTGAGACCTGGGGGCGCGTGAACGAGAAATCCCAGGTCTCAAAAGCGAGACCCCTGGATTTACTGTACGCGGATCCATCTAACGGCCACCCACTCATTTCGCGCACGCAAGAACTCTGCAAGCCAGCCACCGCTACTGCTTGATCACCGTTCCATCCAGCTTGCGTATCTCTCCCCATCCGCCATTCAGACCATTGCGCGACTGCGTAAACGGCGCCTTCGCCGCCGCCTTCTCATCGATCTCAATACCCCAGCCAGGATTTTCGTTCACATAGATATACCCATCCTTCAACGTAGGGCAACCGTGAAAAATCTCCTGCGTGCGTTCATTGAACGGTGAATATTCCTGAATGCCGAAGTTATAGCTAACCAGGTCAAGCGTCGCGTTCGCCATATGCCCAACCGGCGAAACATCGCCCGGCCCATGCCAAGCCGTCTTAACCCCATACTGCTCGCCAAGGATCGCGATCTTGCGCGCCGGCGTAAACCCGCCCGCTTGTGAAACGTGTACGCGGATGTAATCGATCAGCCTGCCCTCAATCAGCGGTTGCCATTCGTGGGGGCTGTTGAACAACTCGCCCATGGCAATCGGCGTCGCGCAGTTTTGCCGGATCTGCTTGAAGTACCCCAGGTCTTCCGGCGAAAGCGGATCCTCCAAAAAGAAGGGATGAAACTTTTCTGCTTCTTTGCAAAACTGCACGGCCAGGTTGGGCGTGAGCCGCTCGTGCATATCGTGCAGCAATTCGATCTCTTCTCCCAGCTCCTGGCGGCACACTTCGAGCAGCTTCAACCCGCGGCGAAATTGATACGCCGGCTCGAACAGCGGCTTATCCGTGAGCGGCTTGAGCGAAGCACCGCCACCCTGGCGCGAACCGTAGCCCGCCATCCCAGGCAGACCCACCTGGACCCGCACGTGGCGAAAGCCCTGCGCGATAAAGCCCTTTGCGCTGGCCACCACATCCGCGAAATCGGGACCATCCGCATGTCCATAGGCATCGACCGCCTCGCGGCATTTGCCGCCGGCCAGTTGGTAAACCGGCATACCCGCCTGCCGGCCCTTGATATCCCACAGCGCCTGGTCAACTCCGCTGATGGCATTGTTCAGCACCGGACCGTTCTTCCAATACGAACTGTCGTAGCACGACTGCCAGATATCTTCGATGCGATCGGTCGTCTTACCCATTAGAAACGGCTTTAGATATAACTCAACTGCCGGCTTAACCAGGTCCGCGCGCTGGGTGAAGGTTGCGCAACCGTATCCGTAGAGCCCATCCTGATCCGTCGTGATCTTCACCACCGTGAGCCGTACACCGGCAGGCTCACACTCGATCACGCTTATATCCTTGATCCGGGGCGTGGCCATGCCGCGCGTGGCGCGGGCAACCTGCTCCTGCGATCGCAAAAGAGGCGAAGCCAGGGCAAACAACCCCGCACCCCCGAGAGACTTCAACACTTCACGACGTTTCATAACCCTCCACCCACGAAAAACCTGAATGCGCGACTCATCCCCACCACTGTTCGCCCGGCGCCAGATGAGCCTTCACCACGTCCGGGTTCAAGGCCGCGCCCAGGCCCGGCTTGTCCGTTACCTGCACATGCCCGTCTTTGATATACGGACCATCCAGCAGAAGAACTTTATCCATCCATCCGCCTTGCCCCGTGATTGTTTCACACGCGATGTAATCGCGTATGGCGGCAGCCCACTGGCAGTTCGCCCAGGTATGCAATTGGCTGCCGGTATTGTGCGTCGCCATCGGCAATCCAAAGGTATCAGCCATATCGGCAATGCGCTTGGTTTCGAGAAAACCACCGCTGTTGCGTAAGTCGGGGTTCAGGATGTCGCATCCCTGGTTGATGATGAAATCCTTGAAGCCGCCCCGCCGTTCCAGGTTCTCGCCCGTGCAGATCGGCACCTGCGAACCCGCGCACAACCTTTTCCAGCCTTCGGAGTAGTCCACCATGAGCGGATCCTCCAGCCACATCGGCTTGATCGCAGCCACCGCCTCTGCCAGTTGCAGGGCGGTACGCACGTCGTACTCCCAGTGACAGTGCACCATGATGTCGTGGTCCCAGCCGATAGCCTCACGGCAATTCTCGTACCCCTGGGCAATTTCCCGCAGTTCCTTCGTGGTCAGCACACGATTGCTCGGGTCGCGCGCGCTGTCGTTTGCCGCATTGGTATGGCGAAATCCGAACTTGTGCGCAGTAAAGCCGCTCGGATCTTCCTTGATCTTTGCCGCCCACTCGCGACACGAAGCTTTGTCCAGCATATCGCGTGGCGACGCGTGGTCGTATACCCGCACTCGATCGCGGAACCGTCCGCCCAGAAGCGTCGTCGTGGGCACCGCAAGCAGCTTCCCCGCCAGGTCCCACAGCGCCATCTCGATGCCGCTGGCCGCGCGCATCAGCGCGTGCGCCGAACCATCGGTACGTGTGCCTGAAAGCTCAGGACCGCCCAGACCCATGAAGGTATAAATCGCGTCAATCTCCAGCGGATTCTTGCCCACCAGCAATGGCTTGAGCGCCTGGATCTGCTCCTTAACCCCGATGGCTGGTGTGCCGTACGCTTCGGCGATGCCGAAGTGCCCGTCGCCGGTGACAACCTTGACGAAGACATAGGTGCGGGCGCCACTTATGGTCATCGTTTGAATGTCGGTGATCTTTGTGCGGATTCGCTCTGCACCCGCGAAGCGTAAAAGCCCGCCGAGCATGGCCGTACCGCCGGCAGCCTGGAGAAATTTACGCCGCGACCATTCCGAGTGCATACGCCACCAGTCCCTCACCTAGGCCACCCACCGTGCTTAGTCTCAAGGGTGGGTTAATCTCCCGCAACCAGTTCCCGCTGCTGCGTCAGCAGCTGCTGCACCACAGGCCGTAACCCACGCTTCTGTTCCGCCGAAAGTTCCGAAACGAAGGGAGGAATAGGCCCCGTCTCCGCGATCCCCGCCAGTTGCAGCGCATGATGCAGCACCCGCGCCGGCCCCCACGCATCCCGCAGGTCTTCCACGTCCAGGAACCGGGAGCGGAGCCGGTCCGCTTCCGCGTAGTCGCCTGCGCGGCAAGCAGAAAAGACCGCCGTACTCAGGGTAGGAGCAAGACAACCAGACCCGGTGGTGAAGCCGGGCAAACCCCAATCGCGCAGATGAATAACGGCCGGGCGTTCGCCAATACCGCTGATCACTTTCCCGCGATCCACTCGCTTGAGCAGCTCATCCAGATAGTGATCCTGCTCCGGCTGCGCACGCACCACGGCATACTTGATCGCCATGCACACCCCCGCATCGACCAACCGGGCAACCACATCGAGGCCGGCCATCCGGTCTGCGCCCATGTTGGTCTCTTCTTTGAGGTAGAGCATCAGGCGAGTCCCGGAAGCCTCCGCAAACTCACGCAGGCCTTGCTCCAGGCCGCTCGCATCGCGCGGGTCTCCACAGGGCAGCGTCATCACGCAGGCAACGGGGAAGCGTCGCAGCACCCTGGCCTGGTCCATCAATCGCCCGTAAGCCGGGCCGGCACTCGGAATCAGCCACAGACCATCCTGCTTGAGCGACGTGAGCCATTCCAGCAGTTGCTCATATTCCGCCAGCGTCACATGGTAGAGAAAAGCGTTGCCGCCATAGATGAACCGGGTAATCCCGCCTTGCGTGAGGTAGTGAACGATGCGCGCATTCTGTTCGAAATCGATAGCCCTGGTTGGCCCCGGCACGCGCGCCAGCGGCGGCACCGAGAATACGCCCTCGAGCGAAAGATCATCCTGCGTCATCAACTCACCATTCTCCAACAGAACCGTCCGCATGGAAAACACGCGCCATCGGTCTCGACCCGCCGAATGGATATTTACGCAGCGAGGCTTCGCTCAGTTCAAACCCCAGGCCCGGTTTTGTAGGGAGCGGGAATCGCCCATTCACCATGCGCATGGGGGGAAAGCCGAACCACTCGGCCCAGATCCGTTCCTTATCCCCGGGCTGCACAAAGCTGCAAATCTCCTGAATCAAAAAGTTGGGCATGGAGGAGTCTACGTGCAGCGTCGCCATCCCTCCAATCGGCCCTTCGCACGCGTGCGGCGCCATCGATACGTTCGAAATGTTGGCCATTGCCGCCACCTTCCACAGGCCGGTGACTCCGCCCACGTGATTGATGTCTGTCTGCAAAATGTCGACGATCCCCATCTCGATCAACTCACGGCAGCCATACGCCGCTACCAGGCGCTCGCCGGTGGCGATGGGCGTGGTCGATCGCCGGGCAACGCGCCCCATTGCCTGCACGTTCTCAGGCGGGCAGGGCTCTTCGACAAACAGCAAGTGCAGCGGCTCCACTTCTTTCACGATGATCGAGGCGACGCTGGGGCTGGTCTTGGCGTGAAAATCCACGGCAATATCGATGGTGTCTCCCAGCTTTTCGCGGATGCGCTGCATGTGCTTGATGGCGCGATCGATCTTGGCGTTGGTCTCAATCCATTCGTAATCCTGATCAGGCAGGCCTATCTTGAAACAGGAAACACCTTCCTGCAGCGCTGTCTCCCGCAGTTTGGCGAGTTGCTCGTCAGACCGTGCGTTCTCCGCGTGGTAATAGCCGCGCACACCCGCTGCATCGTAGGGGCCGCCCAGCAGTTGATAGACCGGGACGTTCAACGCTTTTCCGCGAAGATCCCAAAGCGCCTGATCGATGCCCGAGATGGCCGAACCGATTACCGGCCCGGCACGATAGAAGCTGTGCACATACATCGATTGCCAGTGATGCTCGACCTGCATCGGATCTTTGCCCACGACAAAGTCGCGAAAGTCTTCGATGCACGACATGGCCGCCTTGGCCTTGCCCTCGAGCGTGCCCTCGCCCCAGCCCACCAGCCCCTGGTTGGTCTCCAGTTTCACGAAGACATAGGGCCGATCCGAATCCGGCGTCAGGGAAACACCAAAGACTTTTAGATCGGTGACGCGCAATCCTGAACTCATCTCGCGGAATGCATCGACCGGCGCCGGGCGCCCCATCGCTTGCGCGAGCACAGGTTCACATCCGCAAAGGTCAGTCGACGGGGTACTCGATACCGCGGCCGCGATGCGCGCGCCAGGGACTCCGGCCGCAAGCGCTGCGGCGCCTCCGAGAAAGTGTCTTCGATTCATACGATCTGGTTCCTCTCCAGGCTCTTTTCATCTACCTCGACGCCCAGCCCGGGGCCCGTGGGCAGAGCAAAAAAACCGTCATGCGGTGTGGCCGATCCGGTGCCCGCAGCAGGGAACTGGGCGATAAAAAAATTAGGTATGCTGGCCGCGAGATGAAGAGCCGCGGCCGTAGCAATAGGGCCGGCATCATGCCAGGGGGAAACCGCAACGTAATACGTCTCCGCCATCACCGCCAGGCGGCGGCTGCCTGTGATGCCGTGGGTCAACAGATTGGGGCGCAGCAAATCTACCAGCCCTGCGCGCAGTAGATCTTGAAACGTGCCCGGGTTCGCGATGTCGCGGCCGAAGCCGAGCGGCACCACCGTCTCGTCGGCAATCTTGTGCAGCGTCGCTAAATTGGTAACAGGGCAAGGCGCATCGAACCACAGCGGATGCATCGACTCCACCGCTGCGGCGAGCGTCGCTGTATCAGACGGGGTGAGCTGATCGCTGCACTCAAAGGCAAAGTCCGCATCCGGGGCCGCGGCCCGCATGGCGCGGAACAACTCCACACCCGTATGCACGTAAGCGCTGCCCTGGTTGCGGGCCGCCGGCGGGGGAATGGGCACGAGGAATGCAGCGAACCCGGCAGCCCGTTGCCGGAGCAGATCCTTCTGCAGTTCGTCATCAGATGTTCCCACTAAACGTACGATGGCGCGCGCCTTGGTCCGCGTGGGGCCACCCAGCACGCGATAAACAGGAGCCTTGGTGGCCTTACCGAGAATATCCAGTAAGGCCATGTCGATGGCCGCTTGTGCAGCTTCAGGCACCAGGGGACGCAGGGTCTCGTACGCCGAAGCGGGGCGGCCCAGGGCCACCGCACGTGTCGCCTTCAACTCCGCACTGGATATGGGTTTGCACTCGCCATAACCAGTCAAGCCCGAGCGGGTGCGCACCTGCAGCACAACGTACGAACTGCCCGCTGCGGAGGGTCCCGCGGCAAACGCGCGCACATCGTCGATGGCATGCGCACCACCCGCGCCAACCGTTGCCGGCGCGCTCTGCCCCAAAGCCGGCAGCACTCTTCTTCGTTCCACCTTGCCGATCATAAGCGTCTCAATCCCTTCAAAAGGTCAACCGTAGCGCAGCCTGAATCTGGCGTGCCGTGTTCGAGGTAGAGGTAATGGTGCCGGCGCCTCCCGCATTGATCGTAGCCGCCGGTATCTGGAACTGAGGGTGATTGAACATATTGAAGAACTCCACGCGAAACAGCAGCGCCGTGCCTTCCTTGATGGGGAAATGTTTTTCCAGTGAGCCATCCAGATTTGTTTCTCGCGGCCCGCGCAATGTGTTCCTGCCAACATCGCCGTAATTGTAAGCCGTGGGCGAGGTGAACGCCGCCGGGTTGAACCAGTTGCTGATGGTCTTGGTTGCCGGGTACTGGGCGACACCGGGAACGACGTTCGCCCGGCTGGAGCCCGCGCCCGTATTCGTCGCGGTACCGTTGATGGTCACTGTGAACGGCAGTCCCGACTGGGCAACGAAGATGCCATTGGCCTGCCAACCGCCCACGATGAATCGATCTACCAGGGAGTGGCCGTTCATGAACGCTCGGCCCGGACCAAACGGCAATTCATAGGTACCGTAAACATTCGCTCGATTGCGAATGTCGTTGTCTGAGTTGGCGTAATCGGCGCCACGATCGAGAGGGTTCTGGGGAATCGGGCCGTCGGCGCCGCCATCGTACGGAGCATTATCGAGAGCGTGTGCCCAGACATAATTTGCGGTCAGAAAGAACCCGCGTGATAGCCGCTGCTGGAAGCTCGTCTGCAGTGAGTTATAAGAGCCGACGCCCACCGATTCATAGTAGGCGATCGCGGTAACGTTTGGGTACTGCGCATTGAAAGGCCTGCGCGCCTGGATATTACCCGGACCCGGCGTAGGTTGATCGATGGGATCGTTCCAGGACAAGTGATGCGTGATCGAAGCTACGTAGCCGAGAGTGAAGGATGAGCGCCCCGTCAGTTGCCGTTGCAGGCTCAGGTTGAACTGTTGGCCCGAGGCATTTTTGAAATGATGGTCGATCCCTTTCAGCGTGCCGAATGGTTTAGCGAACGTTGCTGGCGGAATCTCGCCCGAGGTCAGAAACCCTTGCGAGACGGTGTTCGAAGGGAACAGGGTTCCCGGTGAAATGGAGTAGATCAAATCGAAAGGCCACTGCCGTTCCTGGCGAATGGTCGTTCCCTGGTTTGCTTGCGGGTCGTAGAACGCGCCGTACCCTCCCCGCAGCACCGTGCTCTGGTTCAGCGTATAGGCGAAACCCAGGCGAGGTCCAATTGAGCCGTAATCCGTCTGCCAGTTAGCCGACTTTGAAACCCCATTCTGCCCGGCGACCTCGACCGCGGCGTTGACCGGGTTGAAGTTCACCCAGAAGTCATGCGCATCGGCATATGGCGTATTGATTTCGTAATGCAGACCGATATTCAAAGTCAGCTGTGGCGTGATGCGCCAGTTGTCGCCTCCGTAGAAATTGTATTCATTGCCGAAAACGTGCGCCGTGCCCGGCAAAAACAAGTCGCGCACTGTGGACGCAGGATAGCCCAGCAGAAACGATGCCATTGCGTTGCCCGTACCCGTGGTGGACGCAGGGTTATTCGAAAAATTGCTGTCGAAGTTGAAACGGCCAAAGGGGCTTTGACCCGGAGGCGAATCCGTCTCACTGATCAGGTGATGCAGCGTGTCGATGCCAAACTTGAAGTTGTGTCGGCCGCGCTCCCACGAGATGTTGCCAATGTTCTCCCAAAGATGTTCCCGGCGAATCTCTGGCTCCGACCGCGAATTGCCCAGCCCGCCAAAGCCCGAAGGACTGATGATCGGCGCCACCGGCCCTGGCCCTGCTCCCTTTGGTTGAAAGCCGGGCTGTGGCTGCTTCCCCGGAATCTCCGCCCAGATGGGAGAAGTCAGTTGAGAAGGCAACAGAAAGCTGGTGAACCGGTTGAAACCAAATCTGTACTCGCCCACCACATGCGCCGTAATCATCCGGTTGTACGAAAGCACCCCTTGCTGCCCTCGGTCCGCTTCCGGTCCGGAGAAAGCTCCCTCACTGCCGCCAATATCGTTATTGAATGTGTTGGGCATCAGAATTTGCGTGTCGTCGATCGAGTAGCGCGCAAATAAGGTCTGCGTGGGCGAGATCTGATAGTCGATCCGGGCGTCCGCCCGGTTGTCATCGCTCTTCTTGAGCGGATACGTAACGATGTTATTGACCAGCGCACTGGTCTGCGGCAATGGATACGCGTTGATCAATTGGTAGGCAATGGGATCGAAGCGTGAAGAGGGAATGATATTGTTGGCAAACTGCGTGCGCTGGTAGCCCTTGCCCACCGCAACCGTAGTCAGCGGATCGAAAATATTGGCGACGCCCTGAAAGTTTCCCTGCCGCTCGGCGAGCGTGGGCACGGTATTCACCTGGGTCCCTGCTGCCTGCTCGTAATAGCCCTCGTAGTTCACAAAGAAGAAGGCCTTGCTGCGCTTGATGGGGCCTCCCAGTCTTGCCCCAAAATCGTTCAGCCGGTAAACCGGGATCGCCGTATTGGGTCGGACAAAAAAATTCTTCGCGTCCACCGCCGAGTTGCGGATGTATTCATAGGCCGACCCGTGCAGATTGTTCGACCCCGATCGCGTGCTGGTCACCAGAATGGCGCCGGCGCCGCGGTTATATTCCGGCCCGGCATTGCTGGTGATGATGTTGAACTCCTGTAAAGACTCCACACTCGGCCGCACGATCTGCGTTTGCGCGATCATCTCGGTATTGTCGATACCATCCAAAAGCAGCTTATTGGCGCTGTCACGGGCGCCATTGGCTTCGATCGTGGTGCCGCCGGGGCGCAGTTCGTCCGGCCTTATGCCTGAGCCGATCGTGCCCGTAGGCGCGTAGTTCAACCCGGTGACGCCGGGGGCGATCACCGCTAATTGGGTCAGGTTTCGCCCGTTCAGCGGCAATTGCTCCACGGCGGTGTTGGCGATCACCTGGCCGACCGCCGCATTCTCGCTCTGCAGCACAGGAATGGCTCCCGTCACCTCTACAGATTGGGTCACGGAGCCCACATCCATCACGATGTCGAGACGCGCCGTCTGGCCCACCTGCACCACGTAGCCTTTGTTGATGTGCTTGGTGAAGCCCGTCTTCTCCGCTTCGATGGTGTAGCTGCCCGGCGTCAGGTTGCTGGCCGTATATTCTCCGGCGCTGTCTGTCTGCAGGTTTCGGGTCTCGTTGGTGCTCTCCGCGGTGACCCGCACCGTGGCGTCGGGAACGATGGCGCCGTTCTTGTCCGTAATCGTTCCCGTGATGGTGGCGCGTTCCACCTGCGCAAAACAAGCCGCTCCGAGCGTCAACACGCAGACGGTGAAAACAAGACAGCGCAGCGCAGACGCCGCCCTGCGTAACGAATGTGGTTTCGCTTCAAAATACATGTAGGCCCCCTGTCATCACTTGCCACCAGATTTTCAGGTAGTTCCGCCGCCGCTAACTTTTGGCGCGCACAACCATACAGGAAGCAAGGGATGCGTTGTCAACCGGGTTTGCCGGATGAGGCATGTCACGTGGCAGAATCTGTATTTCACCAATTGAAATAATTAACGAACCAGCCGCGATCTCCGCGTTGCTTGACAAGGCACGCGGGAAAAGATGACAGTGTCGGACAAGAGAGGTGAGCAGGTGAAAATGAACCGGACTCTCAGGGTTGCGCTACTACTGCCGCTGATTGTTTCCGCTGCCTCCGCGCAGCTTGCGCAGCGCATCGCCCATACCGATCCAGCCAAATATCACCGCCTTAGCGCGATCCATGACGGAGCGGGTTCCATGGATTTCGAAGTCATGCTGGGGGCTGACGCGTTGGATACGAACCTCATCTTTTTCCATCGCGGCGTCCTCTTGCCCGGGGGCGGCATTGGCGAACACTTCCACAATAAGTGCGAGGAGATGTTCGTTATCCTCGACGGCGAAGCTCAATTTACGATTGACGGCCGCACCTCTCTGCTCAAGGGACCGGCAGGCGCGCCCGACCTCGTCGGCCATGCCCACGGCATCTATAACGCTACGAACAAGCCAGTCCAGTGGCTCAATATCAACGTGGGTCTTACCAAGACGTACGACGCTTTTAATCTGGGTGACCCCCGGCTGGGCGTTGCTCTTGACCCCATTCCGCAATTCATCACCATGCGCCTCGATCGCTCTCTGTTGCGGCCGGTTGAGCACTTCAACGGCGGAGTCGGTACAGTGCAATATCGCCGGGCACTGCAACCCAGCGTCTTCTTCACCAACTGGTCATACGTCGATCACCTCCTCATCCCAGCAGGTGCGTCGGTGGGCCCCGCCGCCAAGCCCGGCATGAGCGAGGTTTACTACGTGCTGGCCGGCGATGGCGAAGCCTTGATTGATGGTGAAAAGTCTCCCATCCATACCGGTGACGCCATTCCCGTCCAGCTCAATCAGACCCAGGCTTTCACCAATGCAGGCAATGGTCCTTTGGAGTTCATGATCATCGGGGTAGCCCGTAACTCCGCGGCTAAAGATGCGTTGATGGCTCTGCCGCCGGGCAAGTGATCCGTTCCCTGCCGCTCGGCCCAACCTCTGGAACCGGAAATCTTCTGGTTTGAGAAAATTCCCTTTGCATGGCGCTACCTCGGTGGAATAGTATGCGCGTGCCATAAATGGTCAATGATAGATCAACCTCAAATGGGGGTTCTTGTGAAGGGAATTGGAAAGAGCAGATTCCTGGTACCAGCGACGCTGGCGCTGGCGGCCGTGGCTGTAACCATGTTGGCGCAGACGGACACGGCAGCCAAGCCGAAGCGCATTAATCAGGCAATCGAGTTGTTGGCCGAAGGCCAGCCGATCTATTACACCGGTTCGCATTCTGGAACGACCGGCACTTTCGAGCAGGGGAAGAAGGACGCGCAGACCTATGCGGATTACATCAGCTACGACATGGAGCACGCTCCTTTCGATGTGAAGGGATTGCAGGAGTACATGCGCGGCCTGGTTGCGGGCGGCCCCAGCCGCAGCGGTCATCGTACGCCGGCGGTGATCGTGAACGTGCCCGTCAACGGCATGGATGCCGCGGCGGTGCACGCCAATGCCTGGATGTTTAACCAGGTGCTGGCCACCGGCGTGCATGGCATCATGCTCACGCATGCCGATGATCCCGGCGCGATTCGAGCTTTTGTCGAGGCTGTGCGTTTTCCCATTCATCATGAAGGCGAAGGTGTTGACGGACTTGAGGAAGGCCGTCGCGGAGTTCACGGCGCGGCCAATGCCGCTCAAATCTGGGGCGTCTCGGTCGAGGAGTACGAAGACAAGGCCGATGTCTGGCCTCTCAATCCGAACGGCGAATTGTTGCTCGGCGTCAAGGAAGAAGATAAGTACGCCCTTGCCAACGTCAATGAGAACCTGAAGGTTCCCGGCATCGGCATGGCCGAGTGGGGGCCTGGGGATATGGCGATGTCGCTGGGCGTTCGTGCGCAAGGTCAGGCAGCGATCGACGATCCAAAAATGGTCGCCGCGCGCAGCAAGGTATTGGCAGCCTGCAAGGCGAACCATATTTTCTTCCTCAACTCGCTCAGCCCCACAGACGTGGTTGCCATGATTAAGGAAGGCGTGATGGTTGGGCCAGCGAGCGCAGAGACAGCCGCGATCGGGCGCGCTTACACCAAGAGACCGCAGCCGTATTAGTGTAGTGCGTCACTCCTGGAGTCGTTTATCGAGTCCTGTTCCGCCCCCAAACAAATGGTGGGTGGCCCGAGATAGTGACGCACTACACGAGTGGCCCGCACGAGCGGCGGCTTCAATCCGTCTTGAAGGGAGAAAGCCGCCGCAATAGCCGTTATGATTCTCCATGCGGGAAACGAAACAAAATCGCAGCCGCAAACGTCAATGTACGTTTGGCCTGAAGCTATTCTGGAGACTTTAATGAAGAAAGTGATCGTCGCTGCAGTCGTCATCGGGACCATGTTGGGTGCTTTACCCGCCTTTTCGCAGGTGAAGATGACGAAAGAGCAAATGATGTTCTATACCTCGGACTGGAAAGGCGACCGTTTCCCCGATGGGCGCCCCAAAGTTCCAGACGATTTGCTCAAGCGTGCCGTGGACTGCACGATCGAAGATATCTGGGGCTTTCTGCGCTCGAAGGGTTATGCCAATCAGTTCGAGGGAAATTGGCAAGCCCTGCATATCGACAAACCCTTTGCCGGTCGCGCCCTTACCGCGCAATACATGCCCGTGCGCGCGGATATGGCCAGAGCGATCGCCGCCGAAGGTAAGGCCGAAGGCCGCGTGAGTGGCAACAATAGCTGGCCCATCAATGAACTGCAGGTGGGCGACGTCTATGTCGCGGATGGCTTCGGCAAGGTCATCGAAGGCACGTTGATCGGTTCCAATCTGGGCAACGGCATCGCCGCCCACACGCATACAGGTTTCGTTTTCTATGGCGGCATCCGCGACCAGGAAGAGAATCGGGAAATTCCCAACTTCAATGGCTTCTATAAAGGCTACGATCCATCGGCATGGGCGCAGATGACGCTGACCGCGATCAACTCGCCGGTTCGGATTGGCCGTGCCATTGTGCTGCCGGGCGATCTTGTTCTGGCAAAGACCGACGGCGTGATCTTTATTCCCGCCATCCTGGCCGAAGACGCGGTCAGTCACGCGGAGTTCACCAGCCTGGAAGACGATTACAACTTTGAACTGAATAAGGAAGGCAAGAACGGAGCCGAGTTCGAAGGTGGATGGACGCCGGCTAAGTATCAGGGCCTTTCCAAATGGATCGATGCGCATCCTGAAAAGTTGAAGATGCCGCGGTCTGAATTCGATGCCCTCATGGCGGAGCGGCTCAAGCCGCGGCCCGAACGGACGGCGCCATCGGCTGCACCCGCACCCTAACGGCTCCAGAAACGGCTTCGGAGAGGAAATATGAGAAAACTTGCAGGTTACTGTCTTGCTCTGGGAATGTTGATCGTGGTGGCGAGCGTGGCCAACGCGGCGGACAAGCCCAACACGCTTGACAAGAAAGAGGCGGCGCAAGGTTGGAAGCTGCTCTTTGACGGTAAAGATCTGGATGGCTGGCAACCGTTGAGCACCTCAAAGCCACCGGCAACGGGGGATTGGACCGTGGCCGATGGAGCGATTGTTTGCCCGGGCACGAGCCCGGGATGGCTGGCCAGCAACGATTCCTTTACTGACTTCGAGCTCAAACTACAATTTCGCGGCAGTGAGAAGGTAAACAGCGGTGTCTTTCTGCGCTCCGCCAAAGAGGGCGCCCCACACAAGACCGGTTACGAATTGCAGATCTGGGACTACCAGCCCGCCGGCTACAACACCGGCAGTCTGGTCGAATCACTCAAGGCCTCACCCACTAAAATTCTCGATAATCAATGGAACAACTACGACATCAAGGCGGTGGGCGACCACTACGTGATTGTTCTGAACGGCAAGACCATCCTCGACGGTCACGACCAAAAGCATCTGGAAGGCCTGATTGGCTTTCAGTGCCAGCCGAACATGAAGATCGAGTTCCGGAGTGTCAAAGTACTGCCGCTCAAGAAATAACCTGGTTTCAACGTCTATACTGAAGCGAACCTCCGGGTGCCCCATCTTTGCCGTGCTTTTCGGCAAGGATGGGATCCGCGAATCTTCTAATTTCCTTGCCTGGTGACCCCTATGAAAAAAGTGATAGTAGCGGCTGTGATGGTCTGGACCCTGTTGGGAGCCTCGGCTTCCTTCGCGCAGGTCAAGATGACAAAAGATCAAATGATGTTCTACACGTCTGACTGGAAGGGTGACCGCTTTCCCGACGGCAGGCCCAAGGTGCCGGATGACCTGCTCAAGCGCGCCCTGGATGTGTCGATTGAAGATATCTGGGACTACCTGCGTGGGCAGGGCTACCACAATCAGTTCGAGGGTAACTGGCAAGCTCTCCATATTGAGAAGCCATTTGCCGGGCGCGCACTTACGGCCCAGTACATGCCGCTGCGCGCTGACATGGCCAAAGCCATTGCTGCAGAAGGCAAGGCGGAAGGGCGCATCAGCAACAACAACAGCTGGCCGATCAATGAACTGCAGATCGGCGACGTGTATGTCGCCGACGGTTTCGGCAAGATCATTGATGGCACCTTGATCGGGTCGAATCTCGGTAACGGCATCGCGGCCCACACCCACACCGGCTTTGTCTTCTACGGCAGCATCCGGGATCAGGAAGAGAACCGGGAAATTCCCGATTTCAACGGCTTCTATAAGGGGTACGATCCTTCCTTTCTGCAGCAAATGACGCTGACCGCGATCAACGCGCCGGTCCGTATCGGTCGCGCCGTGGTGCTACCGGGTGACCTGGTTCTGGCCAAGACCGACGGGGTGATCTTCATCCCGGCTATTATGGCTGAGAGCGCTGTTAGTCATGCGGAATTTACCAACATCATGGATGACTACAACTTCGAACTCAATCGCGAGGGCAAGAATGGCGCCCAGTTTGAGAATGGCTGGACGCCGGAAAAATATCAGGGGTTGGCCAAATACATCGACGCCCATCCGGAAAAGTTGAAGATGCCGCGCTCTGAGTTCGATGCGCTGCTGGCCGACGCGATCAAGCCCCGCCGTGCACGCACGCCGCCCGCGGGTGCACCCGAGCCTTAGCAGGCTGCGTGAGAACCAGTTTGTTTTACTAAGGTTCGGACTTACCACCAAACTCCGGGTACCCCATCCTTTGCGCTTTTGCAAAGGGTGGGATCAAAGTCGGCCAGTCCAACATTCGTAGATCCCATCCTTTGCAAAAAGCGCAAAGGATGGGGCACCCGGAGATTCGTTGGGTACCCGACTTAGTGGCTCAGGAAAAACACAAAATACGTCTCCGCGACTGTTGTCGATATAGCCCTGCCTGCTTTCAACCGCACCCTTCAATCAACTTAATAACTTACCTATGCTCATCTCAGATTGTGGGACGCGCTTGACAAGCGTGTAATCACGGCGCTACAGTCCGTCCGTCTGTAGATAAGTACGAATCTTTCAGGCCAACCAAAGCAAGACACAATTGACCTGACCAGACGCTCCTAGCGATCATTTCTGGAGGGACAAGAATATGTCGCAAACAAGCAAGCTATGTAACGGGTTGCGAGCTTTGCTGGTGGGCTCGCTTCTATCGGCCTTGTGCGCATTCGGCCAGAATGTCAACGGGAGCATCGTTGGCACGGTCACCGACTCTACCGGCGCGTCGGTTCCGGGCGCTTCGATTATCATCACCGATATCAACACGGCAGTCGTTCATACTTTGCAGACCGATGCCAGCGGATACTATTCCGCGCCGGATCTGCCTCCTGGCAGTTATAAGGTCTCGGCACAGAAAGATGGCTTTACGACGTCGGTACACAGTGGGATTACCCTGTATGTCGACAACACCGTTCGCGTGGATGCCACTCTGGCGCCGGGCGCCATAACCCAAACCGTCAACGTCACCAGTGACATCACGCCAGCGCTGCAGACAGATACTGCCAGCACCGGGCGAGACATCGACACCGCGGCGGTGGCTGATCTGCCGCTCTCGACCGGGCGCAATTTTCAGAGTCTGCTCAACACCGTGCCCGGCGCTTCGTTTGCCGTCAAAGACCACTCAACTTTTTTTAACCCACAGTTGAGCATGGCGTCGGCGGTGAACGGCAACTCCAGCATGTACAACGACTTCGATATTGAAGGCATTGACGACAATCAGCGCACCAATCTGCTGCAGATCTATATCCCACCGATCGAAGCGATTCAAGAGGTGCACATATCCACCAGCAATTACGACCCCCAGCAAGGCTCGGCACTGGGAGCG
Source organism: uncultured Acidobacteriaceae bacterium (assembly GCA_963834445.1). Lineage (GTDB taxonomy): Bacteria > Acidobacteriota > Terriglobia > Terriglobales > Acidobacteriaceae > PALSA-350. Next base: position 67,625 of record CAWIBU010000003.1, on the reverse strand, counting down.
GTCACCAACGTCATTCTAAAATCCGGCACCAACGCTTTCCACGGTGAGGTCTACTACTTCTACACCGGCAACGCTCTCCAGGCGCGAACCTACTTCCAGACCACGCCCAATCATCACGCCGTCGATAATTACTGGGGCGGCAACATCGGTGGACCCATTCAGAAAGGCAAAACGTTCTTCTTCGTCAGCTTTCTCGATCACACCCAGCATCTCGGTGAGTTCTATCCGGTAGCCGTGCCTACGATGGCGATGCGCGGCGGCGATTTCAGCGATCCCGTGCTGGCGCCTATCTATGATCCCACCACCGGCGACACCGTCGATTGCCTGCCCGGCGGCGTGGCGAAGCTCTGTGGAACGGGCCGGACACAGTTCAGTTATAACGGCGTCTTGAATGTAATTCCTCCCAGCCGTCTGGACCCGGTCGCGCTCAAGCTGCTGGCTTACGTTCCCGCGCCCAACGCAAACCAGGGCGCATCCGGCGTCCTTAAATATCAGAACAACCTGCTGGCCAATAGCCTCTTTACCCAGAACACGCCGTTTATCGACTCCAAGGTGGATCGCTTTTTCCATAACAACGACCACATCTCGGCGCGCTTCAGCTTCGAGAAGCCTACCCTCAACCAGGCCGGCCTCTTCGGTGTCGCGGGCGGACCGATTTCCGGCGGCGGCATCGGCGGTGCAGAAGGTTTTGGCAATGAAAAGATTTACTCCACCGGCGTGAATTGGATTCATACCTTCGCCGCCACCCTACTTTCAGAAGCCCGCTTCGGCTTGAGCCGATTCGACAATCTTGCCTATCCCACAGGGTACGGCCAGCCTCTCGCCCAGCAGGCCGGCATCCCCGGCGCCAATATCAGCCAGTTCACCAGCGGGATCAGCGCCATCAACGGCGAAGGCTTCTCTGATCCCATGATCGGCGGCTGCTCCAACTGCCCCTGGAATCGTGCCGGCACAATCATTGAAGGCGTGGAAAACATGACCAAAGTACGCGGTAACCACACCCTCGAATGGGGTGTCGATTATCATCGCGTGCGCGATGACTTACTGCTGGTCAGCAATCCTCCAGGCAACTTCAATTTCGCCGCTGGTCCCACTTCGCTCAATGGAGGCAAGTCAGGCGGCCAGGCAAACCAGTTTGCCAGCTTCTTGCTGAGTGACCCCAGCTCCATCAATCGCGGTTATGCCAACACCTTTCCGGCCTACCGGCAGAACCAGATCTTCGTTTACTTCGGCGATAAGTGGCAGGCGAGCTCCAGCTTGACGGTCAATGCAGGGCTGCGCTGGGAGTACTACGGGCCGCCCACGCCTCACTTCGCCGGCGGCTTTTCGAATTACGTTGCCAGTAGCAACACCTTGCAACTCGCAGGGATCGGGAGCGTACCGAGAAACCTCGGCATGCAGCCCGATTATCACAACTGGGGACCGCGTCTCGGTCTCGACTATCGCATATCCTCGAACAGTGTCGTGCGCGCGGGCTTTGGCATGAGCACCATGTCGTTCCCCATTGACCTCTATGCTTATAACTACCCGGTAGAGCCAACCCAACAATATTCCAGCCTGAGCAGTTTCGGCCCGGCTATCCTTTCCGACAACACTCCGGCGACGTTTGAAAAAGGATTTCCGGCGCTGCCCGCCTACGTGCCGCCGGCCAGCGGCATCATTCCGGCAAATACACCGGCGCTGCTCAACCAGAGCTACTACGAAATCAATCTGCACTGGAAGAACCCTTATCTGGAAACCTGGAACTTCGCTTACGAACGGACGCTGCCCGGCAGCTGGGTGCTGGATATAGCCTATGTTGGCAACCACGGTGTTCATACCCCGATTCAATACAACGCCAACGCGGCGACGGTATACGGTGCGGGCGCTGCCGGCCAGCCGGAATACGGGCCTTGCGCCGCTTGCGGCAGTCCCAATGCCAATGTCGGCCGCACCGCAACCACGACCGAATACTTTGTTGGTTACAGTTCGAACTACAACGCGCTGCAGATCAAGTTCGATCACAAATTCGCTCGCGGGTTCTCGGTCACCAACTCTTACACCTACAGCAAAGCCCTGGGGTTTGCCAGTGAAGCCAGTGACTATCCCAACGGATTGCTCGACTATGTGAATCAGCGGCGTAATTATGCGCCGACCGATTTCAATCAAACCCACATCTTCAACGAAAGCTTTCTCTGGCGCCTGCCGATCGGGGCGGGCTCACGCCTGGTCAACTCCGGCATCCCCGGGCTAGTGCTGGGCGGATGGCAGCTTACCGGCGTTTGGGAAACGACCGCCGGCTTCCCCCTGGCGTTCACCTGTACCTGCTCCTCCTTTAACACGCCCGGTAACACGGCTTTTCCTAACATCACGGGCGGGTTCCACAGATTGCATGGCATCGGCAAGACCCCCTGGTTTGACACCAGCTCGTTTTCTGCGCCGCCCGCGGGAACGCCGCAGGGCAATGTGGGCAACTATGTATTTTCGGGCCCACGATTCTTCAACCTGGATGCTTCCATTTTCCGCACCATGCGCCTGACGGAGCGGCTCAAGCTGGAACTGCGCAGTGAGTGGCTGCACGCCACCAATACGCCACAATTCGCTGCGCCCAACACGCAGTTTGGCAGCTCGAGCTTCGGTCTTGTGACCGGCGTGAGTGGTGGCAGTCGCGTCATCAACCTCGCGGGGAAGATCACCTTTTGATCCTCGGAAAAGATGTAAAGTGGAATCGGTGTCTGAATGGCCTCCAGGTTGTTTCGTAAGCAGGGGCTGCATGAGTGATCAAACAGGAGAATATTGCAATGAGTTCTGATTTTTCGAGAAGAGCCCTGATGAAGGGAATCGTTTCGACGGCCGCGCTTTCAGCAACTTTACCGGCCGCCGCTGTGTTGCCTGCCGCTGCTGCGGATACCGCCTCTACCTACAAAGGTCCCCACGGTCCGGGTATGCCTCAGGAAGGGCCCGACACCCCCAAGATTTGTGCTCCGATTGGGGACCGTGAAATCACTGATAAATCCATGCGCATGGTCAAGCAGATCGGCGTGAACAATGTTCTGATGGGCGGCCCCAAGATGCCTTGGCAGGAAGCGGATCTGCAGGCTACCGTTGACAAGCTGAAAACCGGCGGCCTGGCCGTCGGCAACATGATGATCGCCGGCTTTAACAACTGCATCTACGGGCGCGCCGGAGCCGCGCGCGACAAGGAAATCGAAGACTTCAAGAGCTCCGTGCGGGCCGCGGGCAAAGTCGGCCTCCCGGTGATCGAGTACAACTGGTATGCCCATCGCGCGATCGAAGGCTACTACCTGGAAGAGGGGCGAGGTGGAGCCGGCCTCACCGCATTCAATATCAATAGGGTAGAGAATCTGCCCACCGTTCCCGATGAAGGGGTTCATACCAACGAAGAATTGTGGAAGAACATTACCTACTTTCTGCAGGCCGTCATTCCCACTTGTGAGCAATCGAATGTGCGCCTGGCGCTTCATCCCAATGACCCCCCGATTGCCGTGACCCGCGGATCAGGCCAGATCATGGCTTCTCTTGAGGGTTGGAAAAAGTTGATTACCGTGGTCAATAGCCCCGCTAACGGCATCACCTACGAATGCGGCGTCTCGCGCGAGATGGAAGTCGATCCGGTCGAGGTGTGCAAATACTTTGGCACGCGCGATCGCATCAATCACTGTCACTATCGCAACCCCATCGTGAGGGTGCCGCACAACGATTACACCGAGACCTTTATCGATCAGGGCGAGAACAACATGCTGGCCGTGATGCGCGAGCTCATTAAGGTGAAATACACCCGCCTTATTTATCCCGAGCACGAGCGTGCCCTCGACTACGACCGCGCGGTTGGTATCCGCAACCAATATCCAGGGGGCGGCGGCTACACCGGTATGGTGTATGACATTGCCTACGCCCGCGCCATGTTTCAGGCGTCCATCATGCTCGAGCGCGGCACAGAGTGGAAGGAGTTCTAGTGCATCTTTTGCGTTCACTGTGAACTTTCCGGCGAAGGCCTTTCCAGAGGAAAAGGCCAGCCGTGAAGGGTACGGGCTTCAGCCCGTACATAATGAAACAAGAATGGATCGGCTTTAGCCGCTGAGGGCCGGGTTTCCGCATGATTCCGCAGCCCTCAGCGCCTAAAGGCGACTCATCTTGGGTATTTACGTACGTACGGGCTGAAGCCCATACCCTTCATCGATGGAGTTTTTCTGCAGCCTGCTTGTTCTATCCCCAAAGTAACCAGCGCCAATAACGCCACGAAACGCCGGGTATCCCCCGGCGTTTCGTGTCATACCCGTACCTGCGCAAATATGTTGGTATCCCCGGTATCGCTGGGGCGAAGCCGGCACAGCATCCTGTAAAATCAGGCGGTTGCGCGGCTGGCTTGTTTTCGCTACTGAAAGCCACGGGCTGTCCGATATTTCTGGGTCGAGGTTAAAGAGCAAATGGGGAAGTTCCGGTCAGGGTTCTTGTTGGCATTGGGTCTCTGTATTACCAGCGCATGGGCAGCTGCAAAACCTGGGGAGCAGCAGGATTGGCCATCTTATGGCGGACACGATGGAACCCACTACTCCACCCTGACGCAGATCAATCGTGACAACGTCAGGAATCTTAAAGTGGCCTGGACGTATGACACCGGCGAGAAGGGTGGGCTCGAATCAAACCCCATCATGATCGGCAAGGTTTTGTATATCACTACCCCGGGTCGCAGTGTTGTCGCACTCGATGCAGCCACCGGCAAACTCATCTGGAAATGGCAGTCTGACCTGCAGGGCTCGGTACTCACCCGCGGTGTCTCGTATTGGACCGACGGTCATCAGAGCCGCATCCTCGCCGGGGCCCGCAACTTTCTTTATGCCATCGATGCGGCCACCGGCAAAACCATCTCCAGTTTCGGAGACAACGGCAGAATCGATTTGCGCAAAGGCCTCCGTGAACCCTACCAGGAGCAATCGGTCGCGCTGACCACGCCGGGCAGTATCTATAAGGATCTGATCATCGTTGGCGGCTCCAATCCGGAGACGCATCCGGCGCCTCCCGGAGATATTCGCGCGTTTGATGTACGTACCGGCGCTCTGCGCTGGACGTTCCACACCATTCCGCGTCCGGGTGAGTTCGGCTACGACACGTGGCCCAAGGATGCGTGGAAAGATGCGGGCGCCGCCAATAACTGGGCGGGCATGACGGTCGATGCCAAACGCGGCATTGTGTATGTGCCGACGGGTTCCCCGGTCTTCGATTTTTACGGTGGCGACCGCATTGGGAATGATCTGTTCGCCGATTCGTTGATCGCACTCGATGCGGAGACGGGCAAGCGCATCTGGCATTTCCAGGGCGTACACCATGATCTCTGGGACCGCGATTTTCCCGCGCCGCCTGCCATGTTGACGGTTACGCATGACGGCAAGCGGGTCGATGCCATTGCCCAGACCACCAAGTCGGGCCTGCTCTACGTGTTTAATCGTGCCACCGGTGAGTCCCTTTTCCCCATCAAGGAAGTGCGTGTTGAGAAAAGTACGGTGCCCGGGGAGGTCGCTTCGCCGACCCAGCCGCTACCCACGTTGCCCGCGCCCTACACCCAGCAGAGCACGTCTGAAGATACGTTGACCAACCGCACGCCCGAGGCGCATGCCTGGGCGCTCAAGCAATATCGAACCATGATCGGTGGCGGGCAGTTTGTTCCGCCCAGCGTCGACAAGCTCACCGTCGATATGCCGGGATTTGCCGGCGGTGGGGAGTGGGGCGGTGTGGCCGTCGATCCCGACGCCGGCATTCTGTATGTCAACGCCAACGACACTGCCTGGTTGGTTGGGCTTACGGTGCCACCGAAGGCGGGCAGTCCCGGCGAGCGCGTGTATCAGAACCAATGCAGTGGGTGCCACGGCATCAACCGCCGCGGCTCGCCGCCGGCGATCCCTTCGTTGCAGGGCATTGAAGGCATCCTCACCGATCAGGAGATCGCCGGCACCATCCGCCAGGGCAAGGGCCGCATGCCCCCCTTCAACAGCCTGAGCGATGAACAGGTGCAAGCGGTGGTGCGTTATTTGACCAAGGCGCCGCAACAAGAACAGAGGCCGGCGAAAGCCACGGCCAAGGCCGTTGACCCAGTGGCGGGTGAGGCCAACGGCGGGTCGAACGACATGCCGTACAAGACCATCGGTTTCCGCCGCTTCACCGACCCCGAGGGCTATCCCGCGACCGCGCCGCCCTGGGGTACTTTGAGCGCGATTGACCTGAACACAGGAAAGTATCTGTGGAAGATACCTTTTGGAACCTATCCGGAATTGGTAGCCAAGGGCATGGCTAACACCGGTTCAGACAACTACGGCGGTCCCGTGGTCACGGCGGGTGGGCTGCTGTTCATCGCGGCCAGCGTCTTTGATCAGAAGTTCCATGCTTATGACAAGGACACCGGCAAGCTTCTTTGGGAAACGGATTTACCGTTCTCGGGTTTGGCCACTCCATCGACCTATATGGTGAACGGAAAGCAGTACATTGTGGTGCCCGCCGGGGGAGGCCAATCGAGTCGCAAGCCCTCAGGCGGAATCTACGTCGCCTACGCCCTGCCTTAGGTGGCAATGCGATAACCTCTGCCAGCTAAGGAACCAGGGTTTGTCGAAGCGCTGTGAAGGGTACGGGTTTTAGCCCGTACATGATGAGACGTCGCCTACGCCCTGCCTTAGGTGGCAATGCGATAACCTCTGCCAGCTAAGGAACCAGGGTTTGTCGAAGCGCTATGAAGGGTACGGGCTTTAGCCCGTACATGATGAGACAAAAAGTAATCGGCTTCAGCCGCTGAGGGCAGCGTATTCGGCTGGCAAAGTTTCCCTTAGCGGCTGAAGCCGGGTCATTTTTGCGGTGATTACGCACGGGCTGAAGCCCGTGCCCTTCACGAACAGAGTTTTACCGCAGCTGATGAAACAAGTCCCTCAGTCATACCGTTCAAAAATGATTTGCTTTCGCTCCCAACCCAACCCCTTCAGACACTCGCGATTCGCAGACACCATTTCATTCAACCCACAAATGTAAGCGTGCATGTGATAAATGGCTCCCGCGGGCGGTTGCGGGTCATGCACGCTGAGATGCGCATGCTCGGCGACAATCTCGGTTACCAGTTCCTGTACATAGCCGCGCGCGCCTTCCCAGCCTTCGTGCGGCCGGCTGAGGGTCTTGCGGTAGACAAAGTTTGGCCGAGCGGCCGCGACCTTCTCGAAGTAATGCTCGTAGTAAAGTTCCGATGCGTGCCGCGTTCCATAGACCAGCCATATTCTCTTGCCGGCACTGCGATCCTCGCCAGTCTCGGGGAAAAGATGTTCGACAAAACCTCGCATCGGCGCGATGCCGGTCCCGGTGGCGATCAGGATGCTATCGGTCAACGGCGAGCGCAGCAAAAACAACCCATGCGGACCGTGGAACTGCAGGCTCTGGCCTACTTCCAGATCGCAGAGCAAATTCGAAAAGAAGCCGTCCTCGACGCGGTTAACGCATAGGTCAAACTGGTTGGCGCGGGGCGCCGATGCCAGAGAATAAGCCCGCGTTTGTAGTTTGCCCGCCGGGTCCGCGGCGACAAACGAGACGAACTGTCCTGCATGAAAATCAAACGTCTCCAGCTCGTCAATGGCAAACTCAAGATGGAAACAAGCCGCGGATTCCGAGAGCAGAAGTTTGCGCGTCAGCCGCGCGGTGTAGTGTTCCCGTATCAATCCTAATCACCTCGGACGGATCTATTTATTATTCCACGGTCACCGACTTGGCCAGGTTGCGCGGCTGATCCACGTCGCAGCCGCGGCGCACCGCGATATGGTAAGCCAGCAACTGCAAGGGCACGGTTTCGATCAGCGGAGCCAGCAGTTCGGGAGCATCGGGCACGTAAATCACATGCTCCACCAGCTCGCGAATCTGCTGATTGCCCTCGGTCGCCACCGCGATCACCCGGCCAGAGCGCGCCGTGACTTCCTGAATGTTCGAAAGCGTCTTGTCGTAGCGCAGCACCGACTCCGGACTGCGCGCATCGCTGGTCGCCAGCACCACCACCGGCAGCGATTCATCGATCAGCGCATTGGGCCCATGCTTCATCTCTCCAGCCGGATAACCTTCGGCGTGAATGTAGGAAATCTCTTTCAGTTTCAACGCGCCCTCGAGCGCAATAGGAAAGTGAATGCCGCGGCCCAGGAAGAGAAAATTCGAAACGGAAGAAAAAGCTTTCGCCAGCTGCCGGCACTCCCCATCGCGCTGCCGCAACACCTCTTCAATGCGTCCTGGGATCCGGCTCAGCGCATCCACCAGCGCCAGGCTCTCCGCGTTTGCGATCGTCCCCCGCTTCTGCGCCAGGTACAAGGCAAACAGAAACAGCGCGGTGAGCTGCGCAGTGAACGCCTTGGTGGAAGCGACGCCGATCTCAGGGCCGGCGTGGGTATAGATGGTGCCATGCGCTTCGCGGGCCACCATCGAGCCCACCACATTGCAGATGGCGATGGTCATCGATCCTTTGGCGATCATCTCGCGTTGCGCCGCCAGCGTATCGGCGGTCTCGCCCGACTGCGTAATCAGCATGCCCAGCGCGCGCGGGTCGGCGATGGGATCGCGGTAGCGGTATTCGCTGGCGTAGTCCACCTCGACCGGGATGCGCGCCAGGCGCTCGATCATGTACTTGCCCGCCAGGGCAGAGTGCCAACTGGTCCCGCAGGCGGCGATGTTGATCCGGCTCGCCGCGCGAAATTGATCGTCGGTGATCTTCATCTCGCCGAGAAAGACTTCGCCGGTTTCGAGCGAGACGCGTCCCAGGGTCGTGTCCCGCACTGCCCGCGGCTGCTCGAAGATTTCCTTGAGCATGAAGTGCTTGTAGCCGCCCTTTTCCGCCTGGATCGGGTCCCAAAGAATCTTCTCCACCTTGCGCTCGACCGGCGTGCCCGCGAGGTTGGTGAACTTCACCCCGGCCGGCGTCAGCACAGCCACATCGCCATCGGCGAGAAAATACATCATGCGCGTGTGGTGCAGAATGCCGGGCACATCCGAGGCGACAAACGCCTCTCCCTCGCCCACGCCGACCACCGCCGGCGGCCCATTGCGCGCGGTCACGATGGTGTCGGGCGCATCGGCTGAGATCACGCTGATGGCGTAAGCGCCGGTCAGCCGGCGTGCCGCCCGGCGCACCGACTCCTCCAGCAACATGGTCTTGCCCGAGTTCTCGGCGGAGCGCTGCTCCTGCTCGATCAGGTGGGCGATGACCTCGGTATCGGTCTCGGTCACGAAGGTGTGGCCTTCGCCCGCCAGTTCCCGCTTCAGCTCCAGATAGTTTTCGACGATACCGTTGTGCACTACGACGATGCGGCCGGTGCAATCACGATGGGGATGGGCATTTTCTTCCGTCGGCCGGCCATGCGTGGCCCAACGCGTATGACCGATGCCATAGGTGCCATGCAGCGGATGCTGCCGGATCACTTCTTCCAGGTTACGCAGCTTGCCCGGCGCCCGGCGCAGCTGGAGATCTTTGCCGGCCGCGCCGACGGCGATGCCGGCGGAGTCGTATCCCCGGTACTCCAACCGCCGCAAGCCTTCCAGAATAACGGTGACTACGTCTTTCGGCCCCACATATCCCACGATTCCGCACATAGACCCTCATTGTACGGTCCGGCGGTAGCGAGGCTTAGTCTTCCAGGCGGTAGGTAAACTCTTCAATCACGGGATTGGTCAGCACTTCGCGGGCTATGCGTTCCACTTCGGTCCGCGCGTCGCCGGCCTCCATCGTTCGCAGCGTGAGTTGGAAGTATTTCCCTTGCCGCACGTCTTCCACGCCGGTGTACTGCATGCGCTTCAGGGCGCCGTGGATGGTTTGCCCCTGCGGGTCGAGAACAGTGCGCTTCAGCGTGACGTAAACATGCGCTTTCATGGGGCGATTATAAATGGCCCCCGATTTGTAGTTCTCAGACCGAGGCAGCAACAGTCTGGCGACTCCAACCCGCAGTGCGACATCCCCAGGACGGGCAATACTTACCTGCGCGGTCTACTGGTGCAGTCGGCACAGTACGTCCTGGGCGCCGACTCCGGCCGATCTGCGCAGCTGGGGCTCAAGCTGGCCGCCAGCGGTGGCAAACGGCGCAAGAAACCCGCCTGCCGCAAAATTCATTGCCGCAAGGTTGGGGGTTGCGCCAAGCCTCAAGCTTTATCCGGGTTGCCGGTGGCTCAACCGAAACCCGTATAGAGCTTGAGGCTTGTCTCTAATCCCTCGAGTGATAGAGAGTGGTTCGAAGACTCAGATATGCGGGCACGATGACAGAAACCGCAATTGCAAGTCCGTCCTAAGCTTCGGGATGCTTGTAAGGCGCTCGATATTCCTGGCGTAACAGTGCGTTTGCCTCGGAATCGCCGACCACGAGCTGCTTCTCTGGATCCCACGCCAGGCTTCGGCCGAGCTTCATCGAGTTGTTCGCCAGAATGCACGACGCAGTTGAAATGTAGCCCTGCTCGATGTCGGCGACCGGATGGCTACGCGCGTCGATCGAGGCAAGAAAGTTTTGCATATGATGCCGGATGGCAGGAGCGACGTGCTTCTCGAGTTCCTTTTCCGTCTTGTCCTCGGGGTATTGTTCCAACTCGTAGGTAACGTCTTTATGAACAGGCTGCCCGCCGCCGACGGGAATAAAGTCATATCCCATCACGCTCGCCTTGAGCGTTCCTTTGTCGCCGTAGAAGGTTGCGCCCCACGGATATTTTGGATCCGCGGCCTCGCCCCAACTGCGGTGCTGCCACACGACGCGAAGATCCTGGAAATCGAAGGTGGCTGTCTGGGTATCGGAAATGTTGGCCTTGCTCTTTTTATCGACAAAGATTCCGCCGGTGGAATCAATCTTCGTCGGCCAGCCCAATCCGAGCATCCACCGTGTCATATCGAACATGTGGACACACATGTCACCGACAATGCCGTTCCCATACTCCATAAACGCGCGCCAGCCGCGGGGATGAACCAGGCTGTTATAAGGCCGCATGGGAGCAGGACCAGTCCAGGCATCGTAATCCAGATTCGCGGGCGGCGCGCTATCGGGGGGATTTGCCGTCGCGCGCATGTGGTAGTAGCAGTAGATCTCGACCAGCGCGATCTTGCCGAGCTTACCCTGATCAATGAAGCGCTCTTTTGCCTCGACCAGGTGAGGCGTGCTCCGCCGTTGCAAACCAACCTGGACAACACGCTTGTTGTGGCGGGCAGCGGCCAGCATGGCCATGCCTTCCAGAACGTCGCGGCTAATCGGCTTCTGAACCCAGATGTCCACGCCAGACTTTGCGGCTTCAATCATGATCAGGGCATGCCAGTGGTCGGGCGGTGCGATCAGCACCAGGTCCAGATCCTTCTCGGCAAGCATCTTGCGATAGTCCGAGTAGGTGCGAGGCCTCTTGCCGGAACGCTGCCGAACGGCGGCCATGTCGGCGGCGTTCGAGAGCATCTGCGAATCTACGTCGCATAAAGAGACGATTTCGACCGGCGATACCTGCACCAGCCGGAACAGATCCGATTTTCCATACCATCCACAACCGATTAAACCAACTCGCCGACGTTTGTCGCGATCATACTCTTGCGCGGGCGCTGCGGCGGCCGCAGCCAAGCCGAGGGCAGTGGTGTAAAGAAATTCTCGTCGATTCATAGGAATACCGGCAAAGCGAAATCAGTTTCCCAGTATATTCTTTCGTATCAATCATGGCTGACAAAACCGTTTCCCACACGATCGAGCCGGGAATCGATTTCTTGTTCGCCGATCGTCTGTTTTGCGGAAACGAGCCGCGGCGATGAGAAGGTTTTGACCCCCATCGCTCGGCCCGAGCGATGGGAAGAGCTGGAGCCCAGCTCAGATCTCGCCTTTGCGCGAGGCCTCCAGAAGGTAGTCAGACGCTCTCCACGAGAGCGCCATAATGGTCAACGTTGGGTTTTTATCCGCGTTTGATACAAAAGAAGCAGCGTCGGTGACGAATAGATTCTTCACGTCGTGCGCTTGCGAATACTTGTTCAGCACCGAGGTCTTGGGATCATTCCCCATGCGCGCTGTGCCCAATTCGTGGATGATCCGGCCGCCCGCGGCAATGCCATAGGGCAAATCGCCCGTCGACACTGCGCTGCTCATGAACGTGCCTCCCGCGGACTCGACAATCGAGCGAAACGTCTCCTGCATATCCTTCGCCATCTTGAGCTCGTTGTCGCTGAAGGCCCAGTGAAATCGCAGTACCGGGATACCCCACTTATCGACCACCTGGGGATCGATCTCGCAGTAGCTGTTGGCGTTGGGAATCATCTCGCCCCGCCCGGAAAAGCCAATGTAGGTTCCGTAATCGCTGCGGCACTTCTGCTTCAGCGATACGCCGTAGCCCTCCTGCTGCTTACACGTGCCGTGGAATTGACCCACGCCCGGCATGTCGCGTCCGCCGCCAAACTCAATGTGGTAGCCACGCAGGAAATCGTTCTTGCGGTCAAACTTCCACCACGGCATGTACATGTGCATGCCGCCGACGCCGTCATGGTTATGCTTGGGGAAATTTTGTAACTGAGGAAAGTAGCCGGAGGCATCGCTGCCCACCGAGTCGGTCAGATAACGGCCGACCACTCCCGAGGCATTGGCCAGTCCATCGGGGAAAACGGCTGAACGCGAATTCAACAGCAAGCGCGCGGATTCGCAGGCGCTCGCCGCCACCACAAACGCTTTGGCGTTGACCCGCATTTCTTTGCGCGTGGCTTTATCGATATAGGAAACGGCCTGCGCCTTGCCCGTCTTGTCGACCACAATCTCGCGCGCCATGGCGTTGTAGATCATGGTGAGGCGGCCGGTGGCCGCAGCCGGCGGAATCATCACCTGGCTGGAGCTGAAGTTAGACGCACTCATGCAGCCCCGGCCACACTGCCCGCAGTAATGGCAGGGCGCACGCCCATTCACCGGCTTGGTGATAATCGCCATGCGCGAGGGAATGCAGGTGATGTTCAGTTGATCGCAGGTTTTCTTCACCAGGGTCTCGATGCAGCGCGGGCGCGGCGGCGGCAGAAATACTCCATCGGGCGCGCTGGCAACGTTTTCTTTGGTGCCGAACACGCCGATGTACGACTCAACCTTGTCGTAGTAGGGCGCAATGTCTTCGTACGTAATCGGCCAGTCGTCGCCGCTGCCGTCAGTCGACCGCGCCCGGAAGTCCACCGGCGCAAAGCGCAGCGCGATGCGGCCCCAATGGTTGGTGCGGCCGCCTTCAATCCGGGAGCGGAACCAATGAAAGTCCGTTCCGGGCGCGGTGGTGTAGGGCTCGCCTTCAATTTCCCAAAAGCCATTGGGCGCCCGGAACTCATCTTCCTGGCCGCCCACGCCCACTCCGCGATGGGGTAGCTGGTAGGGCCAGACATGCTCTTTGTAATCCTTTTTGGGGTTTAGCGCCGGGCCGGCTTCGATCATCACCACGTTGAGTCCGCCCTCGGTCAGCACCTTGGCGGCGGTGCCACCTCCCGCGCCCGACCCAATAATGCAAACGTCATATTGCTTTGCTGAGCGGATTACCTGGGCCATCGAAACTCCTCCAAAAAACGTGAACACCCATCCTATCGCGCTACTGGGTGGCCGCGACCGCTTGTTTCTTCTCGGCGAGCGTCTTCTTCAGCGAGTCTTCTGCGAAGGACTGCAGGATGGGGTTGATCAACGCACCCAGCACGGTGGGCACGCCGCGGGTGAGGGTGACCGCTTCGCACTCCATGTACACGCCGCCATCGCGCTGCTGCATGCGCCAGTAAGAGTTCATGGCCCACAGAAAGCCGCTGCCTTCGCCCTCGGGCAACACCTGCTCCGTCGGTTTGCCGGGGTTGTCCACCTGACGTACCGACAGGCTGCGTGATTGCACGGCCAGCCTGCCCGGAGTCAGCGGCAGGTAGTCGATGGCTTGGACAGTGTCGAGCACCGCCGTCACCACTTTGGTCTTGGTGATGCGGTAGGCAACGACAAAATGGTTTCCGTTGTGGGAGAGCACTTTGACTTGCGAAATATCAGGGCCGTAGAACTTTGCATAGCTGCCGTAATCCTGGTCGGCCCGCTCGACCTGGGCCAGGGTGGCGCCGGGGAGGAAGACTCCGCCGATCCAGTGTTGAATCATGCCATCCGCGAGCGGGGTTACGCGCACCTTCTGAGTGACGATTTCCCCCTGGCGCACGGCTTGTTGGCGCACCGGGTCGCGATCGATCCAGAGAAAGCCGCTCGGTGCGGCATTCTGCGCGGCCATCCGGGGGTCGAGAGCTGCAATGTATTGCTGGTAGGCGGCTTGGGTTTCCGGCTTTAACTGGGCCAGGGCGAGCGGGGCGAAGAGCAGAGCTAGCCACAGGCAAGCTTGCCTTCGGGCGTGGCGCATCACGGCGCCGTTTTGGGAGTGAGGAACGCTAGGCACAGTAGGGGTAAGTTGCAGGTTGGTTGGTGGCGGAGAGAAGGGGATTCGAACCCCTGGTAGAGCTTTTGACCCTACAACGGTTTAGCAAACCGCCGCCTTCAGCCACTCGGCCATCTCTCCGGCTTCACTGGATGGGATTATAGCTGAAGCGGCGCGGGCGGTTTTTCCGGAGGGACTTCGCTGGCGTAGTGCGTCGCTCATAACGTGCAGTATGTTTGCCCAGTCCCGCAGGGACGTAGCCCAGGATGCAATCCTGGGAAGAGAAAGCAAAACAGAGCAGTCCCGTGGGGACGGCTGAAGGGGGGAAGGACGAACTCCTGTCTTCCCTCAGCCACGGTTGACGGAGCAATCCTCCCAGGATTTCATCCTGGGGGTATTTTCAGGCGTCCCGGCGGGCCTGCGGCTTGAAAACTATAGAACGCTGGGAAACTAGCGGTTGCCGCTCTTGTCGGGCGAAACTTTGGCGTCTTTGAAGCGGTTGGCCGCCTCGACCACCTTTTGCCGCGCAAAGGCGGCATCGTGCCAACCCTTTACCTCGACCCGCTTGCCTTCCAGATCCTTATAGATGGCGAAAAAGTGGGTCATTTCTTTGAGCATGTGGGGGTAGATTTCGGAGTAGTTCCAGACGTCGGCGTAACGGGGGTTGTTCTTGCCAACAGCCAGCACTTTCTCGTCGGGTACACCCTGATCGAGCATTTCGAGCAGGCCGATCGGCCGCACCTGCATCACGCAGCCAGGAAAGCTGGGCGCATCGACCAACACCAGAACATCGAGAGGATCGCCGTCTTCGCTCAGCGTCGAAGGAATAAAGCCGTAGTCACCGGGATAATGCACCGGGGAATAGAGGTTGCGATCGAGACGGAACACGTGCAAAGACTTGTCGTATTCGTACTTATTGATGCCTTCAGCCGGTATTTCAATGACCGCGTGAATGACCTCAGGGCTGTTTTCCCCTACAGGCAGTTCAAGATAATTCACCATAGGCGCTCATCATAACCTAGTGGGCCCGGCGGCGGCCTGGTTTAGAGAGAGACCTTAGCCAAGTGCAGGCTGAGTTGCACCGGCTTCGTCCACAGCAGCGTGACCATTTGCTCGTGGTAGGCGGAGCGCACAAGTTTGCGCCGCTCCCTCACGCTGATTCCCACACTCTGGCCCGATTTGGAATTAAAGGATTTCAAGCAGTTTCTCGATCAGTTGCTGGTAGCCGGTGGAGGCGATGACCGCGTCCACGCCATTGCGGAATTGCACCAGGCCAACGCCCCGCTGGTAGTCCATCGACAGACTGACAATCCGTTCCAGGGCCGTGGCCCGTGCGTCGTCCAAAGTGACCTCAATGTTGCTCGAAATATGTTCGCGGTGACTCGTGCCCGGCAGCTTCAATTGAATCCCTCCCCCGAAGAATCAACAAGCAGTCAGACAGAACCACCGCTTGAGACAAAGCATAGCTGCTTACACGCCGCTGGCTACAACTATTGGGTAACAAATGGCGGCATAAAAGTACTCGTGCCTGGTAATGGTCAGGCTTTCCTTGGTCGCCCTCGGCTCTACTGTTTCATCTTTAAAATCAGCGGTTTAGCTGGATGCGGCGCCGGCCGGATTCGCGCTTTTGGGGCTCTGCGTACGCCGGTGCGCGAAATGCTTTAGTATCCAATACGGTTTCGTGACGCGGCTTGCGTCGCCGTGCAGAGGTTGAAGGAGCCTGTTGAATGACCAAGTCGTTGCTGTGTTTGTGTCTGATGTTGACCCTGGTGCCATTGGCATCGCAAGCGGAGGCAAAGGTGAGCAAGTCTGTGTTCGGCAGTATGCCCGATGGAGCCAAAGTAGAGATTTATACCCTCGAAGCGGGTGCGCTGAAGGCGCGGATTATGACCTACGGTGCACGGCTGGTCTCGCTCGAAGTACCGGATCGCAGCGGCAAGGTGGCCGATGTGGTGCTCGGTTACGAGTCACTGGCGCCTTACCTGGCAGATCCCAAGAGCTATTTCGGTTCGATCGTTGGGCGCTACGGCAACCGCATTGCCCATGCCACGTTTACGCTCGACGGCAAGGCGTATAAGCTGCCCGACAACGATAATGGCAACACGCTGCACGGGGGCATCAAGGGTTTTGACAAGCTGCTTTGGCAGGGCCATGAAATACCCAACGGGGTGGAGCTCACGCTGGTCAGCAAGGATGGCGACCAGGGCTTCCCTGGCACGCTGACGGCGCGGGTGCGGTATACGCTCGAGGCGCATGCGCTCAAGATCGAGTATTTTGCCACCACGGACAAAGACACAGTCCTCAACCTTACCAATCACAGCTATTTCAACCTGGCCGGCGAGGGCCACGGGGATATTTTGAACCATGTGGTTATGATTCCCGCCGACCGGTTCACGCCGGTGGATGCTTCGCTCATCCCGACCGGCGAGTTGGCGCCGGTGGCAGGAACGCCTCTGGACTTTCATAAGCCCACGGCCATTGGTGCGCGGATCAATGATGACAATCCGCAAATGAAACTGGGCGGCGGGTACGACCATAACTTTGTCTTGAACGGCAGGATGGGGACGCTGCAGGAAGCAGCGCAAGTGACGGACCCGAGCAGCGGGCGGGTGCTCACGGTGGAAACGACCCAGCCCGGGGTGCAGTTCTATTCCGGCAATTTTCTCGATGGAACCCTGCACGGTAAACACGGCCACGTTTACGCCAAGCATGCCGGGCTTTGCCTGGAGACGCAGCATTTTCCCGATTCGCCGAATCATCCTAAATTCCCAACCAGCGAACTGAAGCCGGGGCAAACGTATCATTACGTCACGATTTTCAAGTTCAGCACCGCTCCGTAGGTGGGTGGCCCATTCAAGCCAAAAAACGGCTTGAATGGGCCACCCACCATTCGTTTGGGGGCGGGGCACGGGGTAATCGCCTCGGTGGCAATTTCACCGGGGAAAATCCATCTCGGTGGCTGAGGGCCGGCGCGCCGAGGAGGATGCTAACCTCAAGACTTGATGGCGGAAAAAACCTTACTGCAACCCTCCTCTGCGCAGGCTGACCTGACGGCCGGCTGCCGCTTCGTGCGCGCTTGCCTGCGCCAGCCCGTGGACCGGACGCCGGTGTGGTTCCTGCGCCAGGCGGGACGTTATATGGCTGAATATCAGGCCGTGCGCCGCCACCACTCCCTGCTCGAAATTTGCAAGAACCCCGAGCTCGCCGCCGAGGTCACCATCACCGCCGCCGAAAAGCTCGACGTTGATGCCGCCATCATCTTCGCCGACCTGCTGCTGCCCCTCGAAGGCATGGGCCTCGATTTTGAGTTTCTGGCCGGCGAAGGGCCGGTGATCCATCACCCGGTGCGCACCGCGGCCGATGTGGAGAACCTGCGCATCGATCGCGCTTCGGAGTTGGGCTATGTCTCCGAGGCCATCCGCAAAGTTGTGGCCCATTTTCAGGATCGCATCGGCATCGTCGGCTTCTGCGGAGCACCGTTTACCCTGGCCAGCTACATGATCGAGGGCGGCGGCTCACGCAACTACATCTTCACCAAGTCCCTCATGTATCGCGAGCCCGCGGTCTGGGAACTTTTGCTGGAAAAAATCTCGACCGTGCTGGCCGAATATGCGGCGCAGCAGGTGGAGGCCGGCGCCGATGTGCTGCAGATATTCGATAGCTGGGCGGGCGCCCTCAGCCCGGCGGACTACCGCGATTTTGTGCTGCCTGTGACCACGCGCCTGGTGCGCAAGGTACAGGCGCTGGGCGTTCCCGTTATCTACTTTGGCGTGGATACCGCAACCCTGCTGCCCGCCATGCGCGAAACCGGGGCCGACGTGATCGGGCTCGATTGGCGCGTGCCGCTGGACCAGGGCTGGTCGGCCCTCGGCCATGCCGTCGCCGTGCAGGGCAACCTCGACCCCATTCTGCTGTTCGCCGAAGAAAAGCTGCTGCGCGAACGGGTGCGACAGGTCCTCGCCCAAGCGGGCGGCCGGCCGGGACACATCTTCAATCTGGGCCACGGCATCGTGCCCGGCACCCCGGTAGAAAACGTGCAGCGCGTGGTGCAGTATGTGCGTGAGTTCAGCGGCAACTTTGGAGCCGGTCCCCATGCCTGAGCACGCCATTCTGCTGCTTGCCCACGGCACACCGCAGACGCTGGACGAGATTCCTGAATACCTGCGCAACGTCACCAGCGGGCGACCCATGCCGGAATCGGTGGTGGCGGAGATTCGTCACCGCTATAGTCTCATCGGCTCAAGCCCACTGACCGAACTGACCCTGGAGCAGGGCCGGTTGCTCTCGCAGGCACTCGGCATGCCGGTCTACGTCGGCATGCGGAATTGGAAGCCCTACATCGCTGACGTGGTGCGCCAGATGCGCAACGACGGCATCACCTCGGCCGTCGCTATCTGTCTCGCTCCGCAGAACTCCCGCACCAGCGTCGGTCTCTACCGCCGCGCCGCGTTTGCCGAGGCCGGCGGCGCCATCGCGATCGACTTTGTCGATGGCTGGGCCGACCATCCGCAACTGGCCCAGGCCTTTGCCGAACGCCTGCTGCCGATTTGGCAAAGCACATCGGCCCGCATCGGCGCCCTGGCGCCGGTGCTGTTTACGGCGCACAGCGTTCCCTGTCGAACCATCCAGGCCCAACCCGCGGCTGTGGAAGGGCAGCCGGCTGGGCGGCCAGATCCGGGCCCGGACCCCTATCCCGTCGAAGCCAAGCGCACCGCGGCCGCTGTGGCCGCTCTGCTCGCACCCGCCGGTCTGACCCCTGAGAACTGGTTCTTCGCTTTCCAAAGTCAGGGCATGTCTGGCGCCACCTGGATCGGCCCTACCGTGGAAGACACGCTCACGGCCCTGCGCCGGCAGGGGCACACCGCGGTCGTGATCCAACCTATCGGTTTCCTGTGCGACCACGTTGAGATTCTTTACGACATCGATATTGGTTTTCGTGATTTCGCCGCCGGCATCGGCCTCGAAGTGGTGCGCCCGCTGTCACTCAACGAATCCCCCTTGTTGACCGCGGCGCTCGAAGATCTGGCCCGGCAGGGCTTCGCGCGGCTCGCTGCCAGGGCGCAGGCCACCCCTGTCGCCGCCTTATGAGCGGGGAGCCCCCCAAACTGCGCGCCGAACGGCGCATTGCGATTGTTGGCGGCGGTATCAGCGGCCTGGCTACCGCTTACCAGCTCACCCGCGAAGGCGTGCCCTGGACGCTTTTTGAAGCCTCGGACCGCCTCGGCGGCATCGTCGAGACCCTACATCGCCAGGGATTTGTGATCGAGTGCGGACCCGACTCATGGGTGACGGAAAAACCGTGGGCCCGCGAACTGGCCGTGGAACTGGGCCTGGAAAACCAAATCATCCCCTCACAGGATCAGTGGCGCCGCACCTACGTGCAGCAGGGCGGCCAACGCTCGGCCCACCTGGTACCGATCCCTGACGGCATGCGCATGATGGTTCCCGTCAAGTGGGGGCCGTTGCTGGAATCGCCTCTCTTTAGCTGGCAGGCTCGGCTGGCTTACCTGCGCGAACCGAAACGCGCGGCGGAGCTCAAGGCCGGCGCGCCCGATCATGATGAATCCGTGGCCGACTTCGTTCGCCGCCACTTTGGCGAAGAGGTCGTCAGCACCATTGCCGGGCCTATGCTGGCGGCGGTCTTTGGCGGTGACATTAGCCTCCTCAGCGTACGCGCCGTGATGCCCACCTTCGTGCGCATGGAGGCCGAGGAGGGCAGTCTGATTCAGGCGCTGCAACGCCGCGCCCAGCCATCTGCACCGGCCATTTTTACCAGCCTCGCCGGTGGTTTGGGAACCCTGGTCGAGCGCATAGTGGCCACCCTGCCGCCCAGTTCGCTGCGCCTGCGCCAGCCGGTGCTGTGCATCGAGGGCAACGAGGCAGGGTGGCAGGTTTCGTCCGCGGCCGGTACGGAACATTTTGATGCGGTCATACTCGCCACGCCGCCTCACGTTACCCGCGCCCTGCTGCAGCCGATCGACCAGCGGTTGGGCCGGCTGCTGCCCCAGGAGGCGACGTCGGCTATTGTGGTGGCGCTCGCTTTCGATGCGGAGCAGTCGGCGCGGTTGCGCATCCCGCGCGGCTTTGGCTTTGTTGTTCCTGCTGTTGCTGAGAGCGAAAACACACACCCGCTGCTGGCCTGCACCTTTGTCCACCAGAAATTTGCTCACCGGGCTCCGGGAGGGTCCGTGTTGCTGCGCGCCTTCTTCGGTGGCCACTCCGGGGATGCCTTGATGGGCGAAGCCGATGATCAACTGATTGCCCGCGCCCGGCTACAACTGAGCCGCGTTCTGGGGCCCCTGCCGCCTGCGGTGGAAACAGTGGTGCGACGCTGGCCACTATCATTACCGCAATACTGCGTTGGTCACCTGGATCGAATGGCGGAACTGACATCCGCGCTCAGCCGCACGCCTGGGCTTCATCTCGTGGGCAACGCCTACTACGGCGTGGGTTTACCCGATCTCATCCGTGATGGGCGGGCCCTGGCTCGTTCCCTTCCGGGGAGCTTTAAGCGCAAAGGCTAAAATTTGGCAGGAGCAAAAAGAAACCGCGCAATTCCAGACTGCTCGAATTGATCGCCGGTGGAAAGTGGCACGAGCAGTTTGATTGTGAAAAATTAGAAATACTGGTCGAGAGACTGCCGCTCACTAGCCGATGTCTAATTATAAGAATGCCATGCGCTCGCGCGCACACTGCCAAAACAAAAAATGATAAAGCCAAACCAGAAGGTCGTAATCGTCGGAGCAGGTCCGGGCGGCCTGGCCGCTGCCATGTTGCTCGCCAGATCGGGCGTGGATGTCACCGTAGTCGAACGCCGGGAAGTGGTCGGCGGCCGCACCTCCACCCTGGAGCGGGATGGCTTCAAATTCGATACCGGGCCAACTTTTTTTCTTTACCCGCGTGTGCTGCGCGAGATCTTCGCCGCCGCCGGCAGAGACCTCGACGAAGAAATCCCCATGCACCGGCTCGATCCGCAATATCGGCTGGTCTTCGGCTCGGGCGGGGAGTTGCTGGCGACGCCCGACCTGCAGCGCATGGAACGCGCCATCGCTCAGCTCAGCCCGGAAGATGCCCGCGGCTTTCAGCGCTTTTACTGTGATAACCGCAACAAGCTGGAGAAATTTACTCCCTTTTTGGAATCACCCTTCGAGAGCTGGAGAGATCTGGCCAAGCTCGATATGCTCAAGCTGTTGCCGCTGCTGCGGCCGTGGCGCTCGCTTGACTCTGACTTGCGCAGCTATTTCAAAGATGAGCGCATTCGCCTTGGCTTCAGCTTCCAGTCAAAGTATCTCGGCATGTCGCCCTTTACGTGCCCTAGCCTGTTCAGCATTCTTTCTTTCCTTGAATATGAGCACGGCGTATTTCATCCCGTAGGCGGTTGTGGCGCGGTCACGAAAACCATGGCGCGCATCGCGGAAGAGATGGGCGTGCGCGTGTTGCTCAATGAGCCAGTGGAACAAATGCTCTTTGACGGCCGCAAATGCACGGCCGTGCGCACCGCTAACCGCACGCTGGCCGCCGATGCCGTGATTGTCAACGCGGACTTCGCTCAGGCTATGCAGCGCATGGTGCCCAATAGCATCCGTCGCCGCTGGACCGATCGCAAAATCGAGAAGAAGACCTTCTCCTGCTCCACCTTTATGCTCTACCTGGGCATTGAAGGGCGCTATGACGATGTCTCGCACCACACCATTTACCTGGCGGAAGACTATCGCCAAAACCTGCGCGATATCGAGCAACTGCACCAGCTGTCGGACGACCCATCGTTCTACGTTCAGAACGCCTGCGTTACCGATGCCACCCTGGCGCCCAGGAAGATGAGTACTCTGTACGTTCTGCTACCGGTCACCCACGAACATGCCAATGTCAACTGGGATGCTGAACGGATGCGTTTTCGCTCGCTCGCCCTGCGCCAGCTGGAAAAGATCGGCATTCGCGATGTCGAGCGGCGCATTCGCTTCGAGAAAGTAGTGACCCCGGCCGATTGGCGCACCGACTACGCGCTGTTCAAGGGCTCTACCTTCAGCATGGCGCACAGCCTGCGGCAAATGCTCCACCTGCGGCCGCACAACCGGTTCGAAGATCTCGATAGCGTGTACCTGGTGGGCGGCGGCACTCATCCCGGCAGCGGCTTGCCGGTGATCTTCGAATCGGCGCGTATCACCGCGCGGCTGCTGCTCGAGGACCTGAAGATTGAGCCGCAGTGGAACACCGCGCCGGCGCTGGCCGAAGCTGCCATGTACGAAGCTGCATCTTAAAATGGCAGCAGGGTGCAAAATCATTACTATGCCGCTGAAGCTGCAGCAGCAATCGCCGGCGGAGCTTGACCAGGCGCGGACAGCGCAACCCATTTGGGCGCGCACCTGCCTGCGCGACCGCCTCGCCCTGCTGCGCCGGGCGCGCCATCGCATCGCTGAAACCGGTGTTGCAATCGCGCAGAGTGTACCCAGTGAACAGCCTGGCGTGCTCAATCGCACCGTGGCTGACACTCTCGCCTCTGAAGTGCTGCCCCTGGCCGAAGCCTGCCGTTTTCTTGAATACGAAGCAGGCTGGATACTCGCTCCACAGCGGCTCAGCACCCATGCCCGCCCCTTCTGGCTTCGCCGCGTCATCGCCGAGATCAGCCGTGACCCGTTGGGGGTGGTGCTCATCATCGCTCCTGCGAACTATCCGCTCTTCCTGCCCGGGGTGCAGGCCCTGCAGGCGCTTGCGGCCGGCAATGCCGTTCTCTGGAAGCCCGCGCCGGGCGGCGCGGACGCGGCACGGGCGTTGCGCGCGGTGTTACTGGGCGTGGGCCTCGATCCGGCTCTGTTGCAAATTCTTGATGAGTCGCCCGCGGCGGCAGCGGAGGCTATCGCGGCTGGCGTTGACAAGGTGTTTCTCACCGGTTCCGCAGTGACCGGCCGTGCCGTTCTGACGCAATTGGCCGAGCAGGTAACGCCCTCTGTAATGGAACTCTCTGGCTGCGATGCCGTCTTCGTGCTGCCCGGCGCATCTCTCGATCGCGTCGTAGCTGCGTTGGCTTTTGGCTTACGGCTCAACGGCTCCGCCACCTGCATGGCGCCGCGCCGGCTTTTTGTCATCGGCGAGCATCCCGGCCTGTTGCCGGCGTTGCTCCATGCATGCAAACAGCTGCCTCCGGTTGCTTTGCCTGCGCGTACCCGGGGGCTGCTGGCTGACTTGTTGGCAGATGCCCGCAGCCTCGGTGGCGAGGTGCTGGCAGAGCCGCAGCGCTATGCGGTTGTCACCGGGGCGACCGCCTCCATGCGCATCGCGCAAAGCGATATCTTCGCGCCGGTGATCTGTATCTTCGATGTGCCTGATACGGAAGCAGCGATCGCCGCGCACGCGCCCTGCCCGTATGTGCTCACGGCCGCGATCTTCGGCCCTGAGAAAGATGCGCGCGCCCTGGCTGCGCGGCTGCCTGTCGGTACCGTGCTGATCAACGACCTGATCGTGGCTACCGCCGATCCCAGGATCGCATTCGGTGGGCGCAAGGCGAGCGGCTTTGGCGTGACCCGGGGACGCGAGGGGCTGCTCGAAATGACCACGCTCAAAACCGTCGTTGTGCAGCGCAGTCGCGATCTGCGCGCGTACCAGCCAACCACATCCGGCCATCAGCCGTTCTTCGCTGCTTACCTGCAGGCTGTTCACGCAGGTAGCTGGAGCGCCCGCTGGAGTGGTCTGCGGCAGTTTTTGCGCGCGGCCACGCGTATCGGTTGAGATTATGGGAGAAAAAGATACTATGCGGGTTGCAGTCATTGGTTCAGGATTAGGCGGGCTCTCGGCCGCGTGCACGCTGGCCGCGCGGGGGTACGAGGTCGAGGTCTTCGAGAAGAATGAATGGCTGGGCGGTAAGGCAGCCGTCCTGCAGGAGCAGGGTTTCCGCTTCGACATGGGACCCACCATCCTGATTCAGCCTTCGGTCTTGCGGCGTATCTTCTGCGAAGCCGGGCGCGAGATGAATGACTATCTCGACATGGTCCGTCTCGATCCGCAGTGGCGCTGCTTCTTCGATGACGGCACCGTTCTCGATCTGAAGGATGACGTGCGCGAGATGGCCGCATCGCTGGAGGGCAGGGAACCAGGGCTGGGCGCGCGCTTCACCGCGTTCATGGAGCTCTCGGAAAAGCTGCACACCATTTCCGACAAGTTTTTCTTTTGGAAGTCGGTCGGCTCCATGCGCGACACCTTCGATATTGGCGGCAGTTTTCAGCTCTCAGTGCTCAAAGATGTGCTTAGCATGCGCCTGGGGCAAAGCGTATCCGGCACTATCCGCGCATTCATCAAAGACCCGCGCGTGGCCCAGATGCTGGATCACTATGTGCAGTACGTCGGCTCAGCGCCGGATAATTCACCGGCCATTCTCTGCTCCATCGGCCACATGCAGGCGGAACAAGGTATCTGGTATCCCAAGGGCGGGACGCGCGCCGTGCCGCAGGCGCTGGTCCGCCTGGGAACCGAGCTCGGCGTGCGTTATCACACCTCGGTCGAGATCGGCCGCCTGCTCGCCGAGGGGGGCTCTGTTACTGGCCTCGAAACCAGCAGCGGGGAACAGCATCGCTTTGACGCCGTGGTTTCGAATGAAGATGCGGTGCGCACCTATCGCGAACTGCTGGGCGGGCCTGTCGCGGATACGTTTGAGAAACGCAGAGAATACGAGCCCGCCTGTTCTGGTGTTGTGCTCTACCTCGGCCTGAACAAACGCTATGAACACCTCGCGCATCATGACTTTGTTTTCAGCCATGACCCGCACGAGGAGTTTCATCACATCTACGACCTGGCTGAGCCTGCGCCCGACCCGACCTGTTATCTGGCCTCCACGGCAGCTACGGATTCCAGCACCGCGCCGCCGGGAGGCGATGCGCTTTATGTGCTGGTGCACACGCCTTTCCTGCGCGCCAAACATGATTGGTCGAAGATGTTCCCCGCCTACCGCCAGGTGATTCTCAACAAGCTGAAGCGCACCGCCGGTCTGACCGACATTGAGGAGCGTATCGTTTTTGAGCGCGCGCTTACGCCGGTTGATATTCACAATCGTTACCGTGTGCTCAACGGAGCGATTTACGGTATCTCCAGCCACGGCCGCTGGAGTGGCGCGTTCAAGCCGGCTAACGCCAGTCCGGATCTTGAGGGTCTCTACCTTGCCGGAGGCGCTGCGCACCCGGGCCCGGGTATGCCCATGGTGATGATGAGCGGCTGGATCGCCGCCGACGCACTGGACCAGCGTTACCGCGGCTCTGCGGTTGCCGACTCCGCCCGTAAGCACGCGGAGGAGCTCCTGGCCCATGCCTAGTGTGGTCAGACGCACGGGATTTGATCTCTGAAATGGTTGGGTCATGACAAACTATAGGTAACCGAGAGTAAAGACGGCATGGTCAGTCAAGCGAAAGGCACGGCGAAGTCTGCGTTGGTCCGTCCTTCGCGACGCATGCTTTTTTTGTTCGCGGGCTATCTGCACTGGTATATTGGCCGTCACTTTCACGCTATCCGGGTCGCCAACGCTCATCGCTTCCCACCCATTAACGGCCCGCTGATCGTATATGCCAACCATGCATCCTGGTGGGATCCGCTCGCGTTCATCGTGCTTTCGCGCCAGGTGGGGCCTACCGCCGACCACTACGCGCCGATGGATGCGGCCGCTTTGAAGCACTACGCGATCCTCGCCAGGCTGGGTCTGTTTGCTGTCGAAAATGGGACCCGCCGTGGGGCCGCGCAATTCCTGCGTGCCGGCCAGGAAATTCTCGCTACGCCGAACTCGGTTCTGTGGGTCACCCCCGAGGGACGCTTCAGCGATATGCGCACGCGGCCAGCAATCTTCCGCCCCGGTCTCGCGGCGTTGGTGGCGCGGCAGGGCGCTTGCACTCTCATGCCGCTGGCCTTCGAATACACCTTCTGGGATGAGCGTCTGCCCGAAGTTCTGATCTCGTGGGGTAAACCTATCCAGGTCAGTGACGGCCATCTGCATAGCACCGAAGAGTGGAGCGTTCAGTTGACCGCTGCCCTCGAAGCTACCCAGGATGAACTGGCCGCGCTGGCCATGCAACGCGACCCTGATCTCTTTACCACCATGCTCTCTGGCCGCGTTGGTATTGGCGGCGTCTACGAGGCGTGGAAGCGGCTACTCGCGATGCTCAGCGGCCGCGCCTATCAAGGCAGCCACGGGAGCATTCGATGATCACCACGTTCCTGGTTGCCGTTGCTTTCACCTGCGCCGCCGCGCCCGCCGTTCTTTGGGTTTGGAACATGCTGCTTTACCGAGAGCCTGACGAGGACACATGTACGGAAATAGGCCACTGCGTTCATCCTGGGGCTATCTCGGTGCTTATCCCGGCGCGCAATGAGGAGCGCGTCATTGCCGCGTCGATCAACAGCCTGCTGGCATCGCGCGATGTTTCGTTCGAGATCATTGTGCTCGATGACGGTTCTACCGATCGAACTGCGGAGATTGTTCTTGGCCTCGCCGCCCAGGATGCGCGCGTGCGCCTGCAATCTTCCCCGCCGCTGCCCAGCGGCTGGAATGGCAAGCAGCATGCGTGCCACACGCTGGCCGGCCTGGCTCACTCGAATATTCTTTGCTTCCTTGACGCCGATGTGCGGCTTGCTCCCGAAGCTCTTGCTGCGATGGCGGGTTTTCTGCTGCGCTCCGGCTCTGACCTGGTCAGCGGCTTTCCCCGCCAGGAAACCGAGACTGCTCTTGAGGGGCTGCTGTTGCCGCTGATTCATTTCGTGCTGCTTTCGTATCTGCCACTGGCCGGCATGCGCTCTTCGCCCGCCCCCGGCTTCGCCGCAGGCTGTGGCCAGTTCCTCATGGTGCGCCGCGATGGCTATCGCAAAACCGGCGGCCATGCCCAGATCCGTACCACCATGCATGACGGATTGATGCTGCCCAACCTCTTTCGCCGGTATGGCCTGCGCACGGATATTGCTGACCTGACCCATCTCGCAACCTGCCGCATGTATCAAAATGCATCGGAGGTTTGGCGCGGTCTGGCCAAAAACGCTACCGAAGGCATGGCAGCACCCGCGCGCATTTTGCCGTTTACCTTTCTGCTCTTCTGCGGCCAGGTTCTTCCTTCGCTGCTGGCCCTGGCCTGGGTCATTTCGCCGGCATCGTTCGGCGGCCCGGCAAGATCGTTCCTGTTTGCTGCGCTGGCGGCGTCGTTCTTGCCCCGTCTGTTCTCGGTATGGAAATATCGTCAACCGCTGCTCAGCGCCTGCCTGCATCCCCTGGGCGTCACCGTCTTGCTTACCCTGCAGTGGTATGCACTGTTTCGCAAGTTGGCCGGCCAGCAGGTTACCTGGAAAGAGCGCGCCTACCACATGGGGTAGATTGTGCAGGCAACCGTTGGTGATGACCGCTATTCCAATTGATGAAAAGGGCTAAAACGTTGCGTATTGTCGAGCTGCCTCAACGACTAAGTTCCTCCACTATTTTGTTCCTGGCGGCGTTTTTGTTGCTGCCTTGTGGTGCCTCGGCGCAGAAGCTACAAGCTGCCAGGTCTGCTGGTTTCAACCAGCGCCTGGCCCAGGCGCGCGTGCTCTATTTTGCTGATCTTCAGGGCAAGCGGGGGGCTGCCGAGCAGGCGAGCGCGAGCTTTGCCGCGCTCGCGAAAGACTTTCCCGGCAACCCGGTCGTCGATGCTTATAGCGGAAGCCTGGAGCTTTTGGAGGCGGCTCGTACCTGGGCCGTCTGGGACAAGCGGAGATTGGCAAATGAGGGCCTGGCGCGGATGGATCAGGCCGTCAACCGCGCTCCGGACGATCTGGAGGCTCGCTTCATCCGCGCCGCTTCCACCTGGCATTTGCCGTTTTTCTACAAGCGCCGTGACCAGGCTGCGAGTGACTTTGCTTACCTTGCGCCGCGCGCAGAGGCCGCGGTGAAGCAGGGAAGTCTACCGCCCGAGCTGGCCGCCGCCGCCCTCGACTACTACGGCCAGGTCCTGAACGACCGCAGCGACAATCACGGTGCCAAACAGGCCTTTGAAGCAGCCGTGCGCATCGACGGAACCAGCCCCGGTGGACGCGACGCCCAAAAACGCCTGCGCAGCGAATAGCTGCATGGCCTGCGAGCTCACTCGAAGGGCCTTTGTTTGGGGGGGACGCGAAGCCTAGGTTTGTCATCCCACGAGCCGGGAAGAGCGCTTGTTCTTAGGGCTCGGCCCTCAAGCAAATTTGTCATCCCGAGGAGCTGACTGGCCTGTCGGCAGGTTAAGGGAGGAATGAACGAGCTGAGCGCTTGTTTTTTTATTCCGTCCCCTCAACAAATTTGTCATCCCGACCGTAGCGTAGCGAAGTGGAGGGACCTGCTTTTCGTCCATCCCACTAACAACTTTTTAGGAACAATCACCATCCTGCCGCCCTTGGGCAATAGGCTTTCAATCACTCCCCGCTCTGCAGCGGCTTGCGCGCGAAGTAGTAAAGCGAACCCGCCAGCAGCAGAAACATCAATACGGAAACCCAATCGTGATGGAGAAAATTCGTGGCCGGAAACAACAGCACGTCTTCTTTACCCGTGGCTGTTTCATATAGCTTTAGCGCTACGCCCATCAAGCCCACGATGCCGCCGGCGGCAATCAATCCGCTCGCATAGAGTGATCCGGGGCTGATCTCACTCTCGGTGTCAATCGCATCGGCGCGTACCCTGGCGGCTGCGCTATCGATGAGCCACCGCACCACACCTCCAGCAAAGATCGCGAGCGTGGTGCCGATTGAAAGATAGGCCCCCACGGCGAAGGACAGCGAACGAATGCCCAGCAACTCAATCGCGAGCACCAGGAAAACCCCCAGCAACACCAAGCCCCAGGGCAGCTTGCGGCCGAGGATGCCATTCACCACCGTAGCCATCAACCGTGCCTGCGGCGCCGCCGCTTTTTCACTCCCAATCCCCTGAATCCACTGCACCTCGATCTGGTGGGTCTGCGGGTTGTAAAGATATTTCCCATCTGCCAGCTCTGGGGAATTGAGCGCATTCAGCAACACATAACCGCTGCCTGCGCGCGTGGTGACACTCTTGTCCGGGTTGATTACGCGAATCTGTGCCTGGTGAAAATGCGACTCCTCCACCTGCACGCCGCTATGCGCTACCGCCGTATCCCAGGGACGGGCTGTCTGGCGGAACTCGGCCAGCCCCTGGTTCATTAACTGCAACGTCGCGCCAATCGCCAACGTCGACACGCAGGCGCCAATCACCAGCGCGATCTGCTGCTTGCGCGGCGTGGCTCCGATCAGATACCCGGTCTTCAGGTCCTGCGAAGTGTCGCCCGCGTTGGCGGCCGCAATGCACACTACGCCGCCAATGGTAATGGCCAGCGCGCCGAAAGCGGGCGCCGTCCATCCCTTAACCAGAAAAATTGCCGAGGTTGCCATCAGCGTGGCGATCGTCATCCCCGATACAGGGTTCGAAGAGCTCCCGATTAGTCCCACAATCCGCGAAGAGACGGTCACAAACAGAAAGCCGAAGAGCGCCACCAGCAACGACGCAGCCAGATTAGCAAGCCAGCTCACCTGCGCCCCCGGCACCGGCTTGAAGGTGAGAAAGATCCACATCATGAACACCAGCAGCAAAGACCCGCCGATCACCACGCTGAAGGGCAGATCGTCATCGGTGCGCAGCGGTGTTTTCTTTACCCCGCCGCTGGGCCGCAGGTTGCCCATCGCAGCGCGTAAGGCGCCGATGATGGTGGGCATGGTTTTGAGCAGGGTGATCAGGCCAGAGGCCGCAACCGCACCGGCGCCCATGGGGCGAATGTAAGAGGCCCAAAGATCACTGGGAGACATCTGGGCAATCGGCTTGGTGCCGGGATAAATCGCCTCGGGAAAATGCGACCCGAAAAAGTAAATGGTGGGCATGATCACCAGCCACGAAACAACACCCCCGGCAAAGAGCAACCCCGCGATGCGCGGCCCGATGATGTAGCCCACGCCCAGATATTCTGGGGTCACGTCGGCGCGTATCGCGGAACCCTTCAGCCACGGTGGCTGATAGTCCGGTGTGCCCGGCCAGGCGCCAAATAGATTCTCATTCTGAAACAGGGTGTAGATGCCGCCCAGTCCGAGGCCGAGAAAGACGCGCCCGGCGAAGGATCCGCCGCGCTCCCCCGCCAGCAGCACATCGGCGCAGGCCGTGCCTTCGGGGTAAGTGAGCCGGCCATGCTCCTCGACGATTAATTGTCGCCGTAGCGGTATCATAAACAGCACGCCCAGCAAGCCGCCCAACAGGGCCAGCACGAAAATGCGCGAGTACTCGAGGCTGAAGCCGAGAAAAATCAGGGCTGGCAACGTGAAAATGACACCGGAAGCAATGGACTGGCCTGAATTGCCGGTCGTCTGGACGATGTTGTTCTCCAGAATCGAGGCTCGGCCAAACGCGCGCAGCACGCTGATCGAAAGCACCGAGATGGGAATGGACGCGCCCACCGTCAAACCGGCGCGTAGACCCACATAGACAGTCACCGCGCCAAACAACAGGCCAAAGATACAGCCCAGCAGCAGCGCTCGCGGGGTTAACTCAGGGCGGGTCTCGGTGGCGGGAACGAACGGCTGAAAGCTGGACGGTGTTTCTTGCACGCGCGGTGCCTCCGTAGTTGGAGATAACTGTATCTCGACTTGCAGGAATCGCTTTAATCTAAACTATGGCCGTTCGTAAGCTGCTTGCCTACGCTGCGATCTATTTGCTGTGGGGCGCCTCCTTCCTCGCCATTCGCGAGGTGGTCGCGGTCACCCCGCCCTTTTTGGCCGCGGCTTTCCGCTTCTCCTGTGCCGGGCTCATCCTCTACGCGTACAGCCGCTGGCAAGGGATGCCGCACCCCTCCAGGCAGCAATGGATCAACACCGCCATACTCGGCCTGGTTATGTTTGCCGGCGACTATGGTTGCCTGTTCTGGGCGGAGAAAGTAGTACCCTCGGGGCTGGCTGCAGTGATTGCCGCCACCATCCCGGTCTGGGTGTTGCTGGCGGAGCTGTTTGTGTCTCGCACGCAGCGGCCAAACAGCAAGGTTCTGGCGGGCATCGTTCTGGGTATAACCGGGGTTGTATTGCTCACCATCCCTGCCGGTCTGCATAACAGTCGTTTCAGCATCTCGGCCCTGGTTCTGTTGCTGGGCTGTTTCTTCTGGGCGGGGGGAACCGTGGCCAGCCGCCGTCTGGATTTGCCCCGGCAAATCAGCATGAGTGCCGGCCTGCAGATGCTTTGGGGTGGAGGTTTTCTCTTCCTGCTTTCGGCACTCGGTGGCGAACCGCGCCGGCTGCCCGCGCTCGCGCAGCAGTGGAACTGGCATCTCGCCTTTGCCATGGCCTATCTCATTCTGTTCGCTTCGATCATTGCCTTCAGCGCCTATGTCTGGCTCATCGCCCGTGACCCGGCGACGCGTGTAGCCAGCTACGCCTACGTTAACCCGGTGGTCGCGCTGCTGCTGGGGCTGTGGCTGGCGCATGAGCGGGCCAGCCCGGTGCAGTATTGCGGGGCCGCACTGGTGCTGGCCGGCGTGGCCTTTACCATTGCGGGAAAACGGGTCGCAACCCGGCCGACTGCTGAAAAAGTGGCCTAAACAGGGGCTGGCGTCGAGGGTTACCTTGCCCGTATACTCTGGACAACGGCGGCAGGGCAGCAGCGGAGCCTCGCCGGCCGGCTGTGAGGTGCGTCTTTCCTGGTCAGAGTATTTCCCTGACACTCGACGTCCCGATGCCTCAAACTTCGGTTTGGCGGGCTGTGGTTCGTGTGCTGCGAAGTCCCGCGGACAGCCTCTCCTGCGTATTGTTTCCCTGCTCCTGCGCCCTTTGCGGCGGCTCCCTTCTGCGCCTTACCCGCGCCCCTCTCTGCGATGCCTGCTTTACCCACCTCCGCCCCCAATCTGCGAGTCTCTGCGCTTGCTGCGGGGAAGACCTGGGCATGGCTAATTTCTCCCTTTCCCCTGGTAACAAGACCGATACCCTCTGCCAACCGTGCCGCCTGGCTCCGCCGGCCTTCGTGAAGGCGGTGGCCTACGGTGGCTACCACGGCGAGCTGCGCGCGTTGGTCCATCTGCTCAAATACGAAGCGATGCAGCCCGTGGCCGGGCGCCTGGGAGCCCTGATTGCCGATAGCCTGGAACTGTTAGCGGCTGATCTGCCCAGGGAGTTGCTGGTGATCCCTGTGCCCATGCATGCGGAGAAACAGCGTCAACGCGGCTTTAACCATGCCGAGCTGTTGGCCCGCGCCGCTTTGCGGGAGGCGCGCCGCCGTCAACCTGGCTGGGCACTGCACCTCGAAACCAATTTGCTGCAACGAATGCGGGTTACTGTGAGTCAGGCAGGTCTGACCACGCACCAGCGCCGCAAGAATTTGCGTGGCGCTTTTTTTGCGCCTCGCCCCGCGCGGCTTGCCGGGAAACACGTTTTGCTGATCGACGATATTTACACCAGCGGGGCTACGGCCCGTGCCTGCAGCCGGGTCTTGCGGAACGCGGGCGCTGCCTCGGTTCGGGTGGCCACCGTGGCCCGCGCGCAACGCGAAGGGGTCGCTTCGTGGGATCCAGGATTTTTAGAACAACGGTAACGGAGGATCGAGATGTCTTTGGGAAAAGCCATGATCCACTCACGCAAGCCGAAAGCAATCGCCCAGGGCCGCGCGCTGCCGCCAGAGCCAGAGCCGCAGGAACGGGTATCTTCTGCCTACACCATGCAGAAACCGGTGCTGGTGCTGAACGCCTCTTATGAGCCGATCAACATCTGTGGCGCTCGTCGCGCGCTGATCCTGGTGCTGAAAGGCGTTGCCAGGACTGAGGAAGAGCAAGGCGCTATATTGCATGCCGCTCTGCTGCGCGTTCCCATGCCCTCCGTCATTCGCTTGCTCGAGTACCGCCGTATTCCGCACCAGACGCGCGCGCTTTCGCGCAAGAACATTCTTCTGCGCGACCGTAACAGTTGCCAATACTGTGGAGTCGTTCTGCCCGCGGGTGAACTCACGCTCGACCATGTGCTGCCCCGCTCAAGGGGAGGGCTTTCCACGTGGGAAAATCTGGTGGCGTGCTGCCACTCGTGCAATCGGAGAAAGGGCAATCACCTGCTCCACGAGCTCACCGACATCAAGCTGCTGCGCGAGCCGCGGCCGTTTTCGTTGCACACCAGCCGTCACATCATGCGCATGATTGGCCACTCTGACCATAAGTGGCGCAAGTACCTTTACTATTAGGCGCATCTCGCGCCCACCATTTGTTTGCGCCGGCACGAAGAACCTCACGTTTTGAGTTTTCATCAGCAACGATGCTTCATGGAAACGCCACTCCCAGATTTGTCATCCCGAGCGGCTGACTTGCCTGCGGCAAGTTAAGGATGGAATGAACGCGGAGAGCGCTCGCTTTTAAACCCGTCCCTCAAGCAAATTTGTTCATTGGGAGGAGCGGCTGACTCGCCAGTCGGCAAGTTAAGCCTGGAATGAACGCGTTGAGCGCTTGCTTTTAAACCCGTCCCTCCAAACAAATTTGTTCATTGGGAGGAGCGGCTGACTCGCCAGTCGGCAAGTTAAGCCTGGAATGAACGCGGTGAGCGCTTGCTTTTAAACCCGTCCCTCCAAACAAATTTGTTCATTGGGAGGAGCGGCTGACTCGCCAGTCGGCAAGTTAAGCCTGGAATGAACGCGGTGAGCGCTTGCTTTTAAACCCGTCCCTCCAAACAAATTTGTTCATTGGGAGGAGCGGCTGACTCGCCAGTCGGCAAGTTAAGCCTGGAATGAACGCGGTGAGCGCTTGCTTTTAAACCCGTCCCTCCAAACAAATTTGTCATCCCGACCGTAGCGTATCCGAATTCCTGTTTCGCCATGTCACAGGTCCACGTGTGCGGCTTTCATTAAGGAAAGCCGCATGAAGTTTGCCGGCGCCACCAACTTCGACAGGAATTCGGGGTAGCGAAGTGGAGGGATCTGCGGTGCGCCTTTCCCCCAAACCAAGGCCCTCCAAGTGAGCTCGCAAATCCGGCCCCAGCCATTTTGTTCATTAGGAGCGGCTGACTTGCCTGCGGCAAGTTAAGGATGGAATGAACGCGGAGAGCGTTTGCTTTTCAAACCCGTCCCTCAAGCAAATTTGTCATCCCGAGGAGCTGACTGGCCTGGCGGCAAGTTAAGGATGGAATGAACGCGGAGAGCGCTTGCTTTTAAGCCGTCCCTCAAGCAAATCTTTAAGCCCGTCCCCCAAACAAATTTGTCATCCCGACCGTAGCGTACCCGAATTCCTGTTTCGCCATGTCAGACAGGTCCACGTGTGCGGCTTTCATGAAGGAAAGCCGCATGAAGTTCGCCAGCGCCATCCACTTCGACAGGAATTCGGGGGAGCGAAGTGGAGGGATCTGCGGTGCGCCTTTCCCCCAAACCAACGCCCCGCAAGTGAGCTCGCAAGCCTTGCTGCTGGGTTGCTCTCTTCCGTCTTTAGCCTATCGCCAAAGATGAAGTGGGGAACCACAGATTGTTTCGGTCCGACAAGGCTGTCGGACGAGGCTTGCGAGCTCACTTGCGGGGCGTTGGTTTGAGAGAAAGGCCCACCGCAGATCCCTTCGCTCGGGATGAAAAATCTGGGAGTGGCGTTTCCATGAACTCTCGTCGCCGATGTACAAATGGCAGCGCCTAAAGCTAATTAGGACAGCTACGACTTTCAGCCGTCCCTGCGGGACTGCTTGGATCGAGGCTGCCGGTTGCCTTTGTTGGCTGCGCCGCCAGCGCTGCCTCACCACCACAGTAGCTTTGTTAGCAACGGATAATAGAGCGCCAGGCGCAATGGCAAGTCCTCACCGTGCACCTTGCGCATCACCTCTGCATAGGACTCCAGCTGGCGCGTGTACTTCTGTTTTTCTCCGGCGAGAAACTCATCCAGCCCGGCCGCGCCGTGGCGCGCGGTCTTGTAATCCACGATCCACAAGTGCGTCTCCGCCACCGATCCCGGCTCCGCGCCGGCACGAAAGATCCGGTCGCCGCGCAAGGTCCGTACCACGTCATCCGCACTCCACGACGACCAGGACACCTCAGTCTGTGCCCCCGCGCGCGCCCCTAAAATCCATCGCCCTTGCGGATCACGCAGAACCCCCAGCAGCGCCCGCACCACCTCCGCCGACTGGGCCTCCGCCTCGGCGCGCGGCAGCCCGGTGGCGCGCAGTAGAGCCAGTGCCCTCGGACGCCAACCGCTCACCTCATCGACCTCCGGGAGCCGCGTCAAATCCTCGAGCAGCGCGTGCA
Source organism: uncultured Acidobacteriaceae bacterium (assembly GCA_963834445.1). GTDB lineage: Bacteria > Acidobacteriota > Terriglobia > Terriglobales > Acidobacteriaceae > PALSA-350. Next base: position 32,071 of record CAWIBU010000003.1, on the reverse strand, counting down.
CCACGGTGCCAAACGCGCGAGCAGCCAGCGAGCCGCGGGGCCGTTCAACGATCTCCTGCGTCTCTTCGAATAACTCGGCCACGGTTGCACTTGCCGGTGGCTTCCAGTCCACCGGTAGCCGGTTCAAGTCGATCCCTCTACTCGTCTTAGGGAATTCAATCTCGATCTGTTCAACCGCCGTTCGCTCGGCAGCCTCCCGTTCCTCTAGGGCTCGCTCGAAGTCGCCCTTGAGCGCGTCCCATGCAATCCCGAGCAGGCTATGTTTGTTGCCCGGGCTCAAAGGCGGCTGGTTCTTCGTTGTCCGGATCGTAGCGGTTCCCAGCAAATGCAGTTCCGCGCGAGCCCGCGTAGCCGCCACATAGAGCAGCCGCCTGGCCTCGTCATCCTGGCGACGGCTTTGCTGTGTGCCGATCCATCCGTAAATTCCGCCGGCTTGCCCATTACGCCCAATGGGAGCCACCACAAATTCCTGCTCTTCCTGCTCGAACGGCCCCACCAGACGAGTCCGCTCGATCCAACGCAAAAGGGGTTGGTCGTCACCCTGGGTGGTCCGTTCCAGTCCAGGCACGATCACCACATCGAAGCCCAGGCCCTTCGCCTTGTGGATGGTCATCAACTGCACGCCCTGCAGCTCGTGCGCGCGCGGGTCCGGTTGCGCGCAAAGCTCGTCGAGCCTCTCTGTTAATCCGCTCGCGTCGGGGCCCAGTTCCTGCAGCATGGCAAAAAAAGCGCGAGCGTTCTCGTACCCGGTGCGGTCGACGCATGCGTTTCCGCCCAACGTAGCCCAGGTTCGCTCGACCCAGCGCGCGAGCGAGACCTGGCGATGCTTACCATGCAACGCATCTTCCAGCGTGGCCAGCACGCGCGCCGCTCTTCGCTGGCCATCTTCACTCAACAGCGGCCGCCGTTCGCGTAGCAAAGTAAGCACCGGTTGCGCGGAGTACGCCTTGTCATCGCTGCCACAAAGCGTATGCAGGTCTTTGAGGGTAAGACCGCACCACGGGGCCCGCAGCACGGTGAGCCATGCGATGCGATCCATGGGGTGAAGCAGTGCGCGGGTCAGCGCGGTGAGATCCTGCACCTCCTGGCGGTTGCCCAGTTGTTCGATCTCGACCGCGCGGAAGGGAATATCCGCTTTGCGCAGCCTTTGCGCAATCGTCCCCAGGTGCGATCGCGCGCGCACCAGCACCGCGATCTGGAACTCGCACCCGGTGCGCAACGCCTTTTCCACGCGCGGCCAGTGCTCCAGGATGATACTCACCACTTGCCTTGCTTCAGTGTCTTCGGCGGCTCGCCGTTCCTCCGGGGTCGGTTTGGATGAAAGCAGATAGGGGTAAACGCGCACGCCCGGCTTGGGCCGCGGTTCCCGGTCGTGGGCAGCGGATCTGGCAAACGTCACGTGGTAATCATGATCGTCTTCCGCCGGATCGCGGGTGAACACCGTTGCGAAGATCCCATTCAGGCGATCGACCAGCCCGGCATGGCTGCGAAAATTTGTCTGCAATTGTAGAGGAGTCAAATGCACAGCCGCCGTGCCCTGGCCCAGCCCGTGACGCTTCGTCCGTTCAAAGAGCTCAACTTCGGCCTGCCGAAAGGAATAGATGGATTGCATCGGATCGCCCACCAGAAAACACGTGCCGCGCCCGGCGGATTCCCATCCGCCTGCCAGCAGGGTCAACAATTCGTATTGGCTGCGCGAGGTGTCCTGAAACTCGTCGACCAGCAGATGACGCCATCGCCCGGCGACCTCGGCGGCCAGCTCGCTCGCCTGGCCCTCTTCATTCGACATCACTCGATGCGCCGCCAGCCCCAGCTCGACAAAGTCGACCACGCTCCGCTCGGCAAAAACCACAAGTAGCTCGGCTAATGCATAGCGCAGAATGACCAGCAGATGTTGCAACATCTGCGATTCTTCTTCCGTGTATCGGAGCGGAGGCAGGCTGTGCAGTTCATCCAGCATGTCAGCCAAGCCGGGCGTGTTCTCCATATCTTCGAGCAGCGCGGTATAGCGAATCTTGTTCTCTTTGCTGATGCCGGCCGGCACTTTCTTGCGCCACGCTCCGGCTTTGGTCAATAAGAAGTTGCCGAGACAACCCCAATGCTCCTGGGTGGTCAGATGCCGCAGACCAGTCACATCCTTCAGCATCATCAGCTCTTCGTCGGCGTCCAGATTGCCGCACGCGTGAGCCAGCAGGTACACCAGTTCCCGCTCAAGCTCAGGGTGGTGTGCGAACAATGCCTGTGCCTTTGCCATCGCCTGCTCATGTAAACGTTGCAGTGGTTGTTCGAGACGATCCCGAACCTCTTGCCAATCGAACACAGTCTGGCCGAGCGGCAACACCCGCCCCCACTGGTCTCGTTTATCAAGCATGCCGGCGATCAGTTTCTGGCATGCGGAGAGACTGGTAGAGCGCAACTCCAGCAACGCGCTCAGCGCGCTTGACAAGGCAGGTTCATTCCCTAACCGGGCCAGCGTTCGCCGGGCTGCCAGCGCGTACAGCGGCTGCGGCTTATCGGTTGGGCTGAGAGACCCGCCCAGCCGCGACAGCACGGGAGTTTCGTGGGCGATGGTGAGACACACCGCATCGATCGTCAAAATACTCAACCGCTGCGGCTGTTGCAGCAGATTCCATCCCCGCCTGCGATCGTTTTCCAGGGCCGCGCGCGCCAGCCGGCTCAGTTCGTTTTCGCGCGCAGAGGGTCTGGACGTCTGCGCTTCATGCAGCGCCTTCAACACCCGCGCTCGCATCTCGGCGGTGGCTGCGAGGGTGAACGTGATGGCCAGGATTTCTTCGGGCTCATCCACCTCGGCCAGCAGCTTTAATAGACGGCGCGTCAGCAGCTCCGTCTTGCCCGAACCCGCCGGCGCCTGTACCAGAAAGGACTCGCCTGTTGCCAGCGTGCGTGCCCGTTCGCTCTCGTCAACGGGTGGTATTTCGACAGCCTTCACTCGGAATCCCCATCGCTCTCGTCGCCGGCTTCTGCGCTGCGGGCGCGCTCGCTCTCGGCAATGCGGCATAACCCGGGCAGATCGCAATACTCGCACGTCCTGGGATACTGCTTGGGATCCACCTGGGCTTCGCCGTTAAGAAAGCCGTTGGCCAGCGTCAGCAAAACCTCTTTCCAGGCGCGCAGCGTTTGCTCTCCGTAGGGCTGCTTCGATAAGGCCGTATTGCGCGGGAAGATCGCACTGCCATCTTCCACCTGGCCGATGAACCTTACCTTGTCTTCCGCAACCTTCGCCAGCAGTACGCCCTGCAAATCTTCCACTTGGCCGTACCCCGCATAGATAGGCAGTTGCGGGTCATTTGGCCGTGGACCCTCCCAACCATCGCTTTTGACCGCACCCGTTTTGTAGTCGATGATGACGCGGCCCCCCGCGACCACGTCCACCCGATCGACGCGCACTTGCAGCTTCAGCGCGCCTACGGCTGCGGACCGCTTCTCCTCACGGGTCTCGACGGTAAAATCAGCACGCGTCTCTTCGTAGGCCAGCCACTCATCGATGAGGGAGAGGATGCGTTCCCGTTCTGTGTGCAGATACGCCTCATTCCAGTTACGCTTCTCGCCCTCCACCTTGTATCTCTGTAAAGCGTCGTCGACCTGCTGACCCAGGAGGGCAGGCAGGCTGTTCGCCTGGCGCGCTAGCTTCAGGGTGTCGCGATTCTTCAGCTCCGCCCAAACCCTTTCCAGAATGGTGTGCACCACGGTGCCGCGTTCCCGTGGCTCCAATCCCCAGTCGGTCTCTTCCATGGCCCGCGCGGCGAGCCGCTTGCTGGCAAACGCCCGAAAAGGGCAGGCTGCCTGGTTGCGCAAAATCTCCGCACCGCCGGCGTCCAGGTCCGCAGGCCACGCCACCACCGCCGCCGGCTCCTCGCCTTTAAGCACCGCGGGAATATCGTGCGCGGTTGCGAGATCGTCGTCGGCACCGATGTCTGCGCGTAGCCTGGCCGCGGTCATGGAGACAAGGCTCGAACTCACCAGTGTCGAGGGCCGGCAAGCGCCCTCGGCATTTTGCGCGGCATAGCTGAAGACGCAGCGGGCTGCGCTCCTGGTGAGCCGCAGAGTTACCTGCTGGGCGAGTTTCCAATCCACATCGCTATTGGCATGCGGCATGTCGTGTTTGCGTTGCAGCGATCGGCTAAGGAAGGGGTGGGGCCGTGCCACCGCCGGCCAGCTGCCATCGTCCGCGCCAAGAAACCAGAGTGCGTCGAAGGTAAGCCCGGCGGCCTCGAGCGGCCCCAGGATCTGCACCGGGGCGTCGCGCGACTCGGGCGAGAAAATGGTCTGGCTGGCCTGCTGTTCGAGCACATCGAGAAATGCGTCATACGCTACTTTGCTGTTATCGAAGGCCAGTGCAGACACGGCATCCAGCAGCTGCGACCACCTCGCCTGCACCTGGTAGTCTTCGCTGGCTAACCCGTGCGCGCCGGGCCAATGCGCTTCTTCCAGAACCTGCGCCGCACGGTGCACCCAGTCGGCAAAACTCAGCTTGCTATCGCTGGGCACAAATCGCCGAGCCGCCCGCAGCTTGCGCAGCATCGGGCCCAACGGAATTGCCTCTGCCCAGGCTTTGTTGAGCAGCTGCAGGAAATCGTCCAGCGCCTGCTCAGGCTGGCGCATCGGTTGGCCCCGCAACCGGGCATCGAAGCGAGCGACGGCCAGCAGCTCATTCTGATCGTCGCAAATGAAGCTGGACAGCATCAGCCAACTGGCCTGGTCCTGGGGAAGCGCGTGGTGCATCCATCGCAACAACAGCAGAGCCGCGCGCACCATGGGTACCTGGTCCAGGGGAACGCCGAGCGAAAATTCAAAAGGAAGGGGCGCGTCGTGGGCTCCAATCGGGACCGCCTGGGGCGCCAGTACCTGGCGAAAGACGCGCTCGATATCGGGGCGCATGCCGGCAATGCTGGGCACCACGACCGCGATGCGCGGTCGATCGCGCGCGGCCAGTTCGCGTCGCACCCAGAGCGCGCAGGTAGCAATCTCGTCTTTTTTGTCGGCAGCTTCAACCAGCAACGCAGGCGTCGTCTCAAAAGCCTCACTGACCTCTGCCACTGCAACCGAATGGCCCTGGTTACGAAAGGCTTCGATCAGAGATTGCTGCGCCGGCGTGGTGCGGTCAAAGCCAATCAGCAGCAGACGTCCCGTTGCTACGATCTGGCCTGCGAGCACTGCATCGCGCAGAACCAGCGGCAGCAGGTTACGGCTCAGCCACTCCTCTTGTTCGCAGATGCGGCTGAAGCTGCGTCCCCATGCACGAAAAGACTCAACGTCGGAGCCGCCGGAACTCTCTCGGTTGAGAAAGTCGAGAGCCTGGTAGGCGCAGAGCAGCCCATAGGCTTGTTGCGCCAGCTCCGACACCCCAAGCACCGAGATCAGCCGTTTGCCCTCGATACTGGGCCGTACCAGGCGCGCCCAGATTTGTTGTTCCTGCAGCGACGTGAGCAGAAGCCGCGTCTCGTTGCCTGTGCGCAGCTGCTTTTGCCAGAGCCAGTGCAACCAGCTATCCCAGTCGAGAATATCGGCCGACTGCCACGCCTGTAGTCCGCGCTGGCGTTGGGCCTGCCCGTGCAACCGTCGCAGAGCGCGCCCCGCACGCGCGCTCGAGGCGATGACCGTATCGCCGGCCTCAATTGCTGCGGCGATTCCGGTGGCCAGTTCCATCCCTCTCTTATATCGCAAACCGGTCGCGGAACGGGTGGACCAGGTCTCGCTCTGAGGCCTGGGCCACTGGGAGAGGTGTGCGGCTGCCGCTAAGATGGAGGAGTCATGCGACCACAAGTCTTACCGGCCCTCTTCCTGGTTTGCTTCCTCTTGTCCGGATGCCAGCGTGCCGCCCCTGGCGACGGTCAGTCACCTGCGATGCCCGCCGGCGCGGCGACCTACCAACTGAAGGGGATCGTGGTTGCTTCCGATGCCGATAAGGGAGTGGTCTCGATCGATGGCGAAGCCATCCCCGGATTCATGGGCGCGATGATCATGCCTTATAAGCTCGCCCAGCCAGGTATCGCCACCGAGCTCCATCCCGGCGATCACATTACCGCCAGGCTACGCGTCTCAGACGCGGCCAGTCTGCTTGACCAGGTCGACGTGACCGCACAAGCTCGGCCCGACTACAAGCCGGCCAAGTCTTACAACGTGCCGGCGCCCGGCCAGGCAGTTCCCAACTTCAAACTGCTGAACCAGGACGGAAAGACCATAACCATAAACCAGTTCCGCGGCAAAGTCCTGCTCGTCACCTTCATCTATACCCGCTGCCCCTTACCCGATTACTGCATCCGCATGAGCCGCAACTTCGCCACCATCCAACAGCAGCTCGCCAAAGACCCCGCGCTCGAAAACCAGGTCCATCTACTGAGCATCAGCTTTGACCCTGCCTATGACACGCCCAAAGTGCTGCACAGCTACGGAGCTATGTACGCCGGCAGCGCTGCCTTTTCCCATTGGGACTTTGCCGTGCCCTCGGCCAAGGAGCTCGATGCCGTGGATGAATTCTTTGACGTCGGGGTGAGCGCGGGCCGCAACAACACCCTCACCCACTCCCTTTCCACTGCTGTCATCGCGCCCAACGGCAAAATCTTTCGCTGGTATCCGAATAACGATTGGCCCCCCTCCGCCGTGATAGGCGACGTGAAGCAGGCCCTGGCGCAGAAGTAGTCATTGCGCTGGCTCACTCATAGGTATTAAAAGAAAGCTATGATTCTCATCCTCATGGGGGTAACCGGGTCGGGCAAGACCACGATCGGCAAACTGCTGGCCGCGGAAACAGGTTGGCGCTTTGCCGACGCGGATGATTTCCACTCCGAGGCCAACAAGGCAAAGATGCATGCCAGCATCCCCCTCACCGACGAGGATCGCAAACCCTGGCTGGCCACGCTCCATCAATTGCTGCTTGGCTGGTATGAAGGGGGAACCAGCGGCATCCTGGGCTGCTCTGCCCTCAAGCAAAGTTACCGCGATGTGCTGACCCCGCAAATTCCGCCGCTTAATCTCCGTTTCATCCTGCTCGAAGTCTCCCGCAAGGTGCTCGAAGAGCGTCTCCGGGCGCGCAAAAACCATTACATGAGCCCGGAGCTGCTGCAGAGCCAGCTCGATACCCTGGAAATTACCCCCGACCTTACGCGCGTCTCAGCCGAAGGCCCTCCGCAAAAGATCGTGCAGGAGATTCTGGACAAAATCCTCACGGTTGAAGGCATGACCACGGTTTAGCTGATTTCGAGCCGGCATTCTGCCAGCCGAGGTAACATCAAACTGTGATAGCCCCGATCCTGGTCGACGCAGTAACGCCACGCACCCTGGTTCTCGATCCGCCTTTGACCGACGCGGAGTTCGAGGCGCTCTGCCTCTCCAGCGAATGGTTCTATTTCGAGCGCACCAGAGAAGGGGAGATCCTGATGCACCCACCTACGGGGGCACTTACCGGGGACGGAACTGCACGCATCAATGGGCAGCTTTATTCCTGGTGGAAAAGCCATGGGCGTGGTCGAATCTTCGATTCAAGCACAGGATTCTTCCTGCCGGATGGTTCGATGCTGAGTCCCGATGCTGCCTACGTCCTGCCCAGGAAACTGAAGGGATTGACCAGGGACGATCTGACCGGCTTTCCTCGCCTTTGCCCCGACTTCGTGATCGAGTTGCTTTCCAAATCCGACAGCGTACCGAAGGCGCGTGAAAAGATGGAGCTTTGGCTGGAAAATGGCGTGACCGTGGGCTGGCTCATCGACCCCTATAGGAAGAAAGTCCAAGTCTATGAACCTGGCCGCAGAGCGTACGCCACCTCGGTCAAGGCCGTCCGCGGCACCGGTCCCGTCGAAGGCTTTTCCCTCGATCTTGAGGAGCTGTGGCGCTGTTATGAAATCTAACCTCCCCAAAGGCGTCCGCGACTAATGGCAAAACTCACGATCCTGTTTGGCGTTCTCCTCATTGTTCTCGGCGGTGTGAGCTTTGTGCTCACCGGCCAGAAATTCCCTACCTCGCTCATCCCGGTTGCCTTTGGCATCCTGCTGATCATCTTCGGCGCCCTGGCCAATACCCCGGATTCCCGCCGTCGCATGCTATTCATGCATATCGCCGTCACCGTGGGCCTGCTCGGCTTCCTGGCTACCTCGCCCGCCCTGTTCCAGGCTTTCCAGCTGTTCAAAGGCAAACTCTTCCCCTACCCCGCCGCCGTTGAAGAAAAAGCAGCCATGTCAGGCCTCATGCTCATCTATGTACTACTCTGTGTGCGTTCGTTCATAGCCGCCCGCCGCTCCAGAGTTTAGGAGCTTGCTAATTTGAGTATGCGATCCAGCGCCGGAGCAGGCATGTCCCTCCGTGCCGAACGAAGCACCCGCACCCGCGCCGGCGATGAGGCCGAAACCAAAAAGAAACGCCCTCCGCTGCGCAAGGTCTTGCCCGAAATCTGGGTGCTGATCAAGCCGCGCCGCTGGCTGCTCGCCTTTGGCTTCGTGCTCATGGTCATTAACCGCGTGTCTGGCCTGGTGCTGCCCGCCTCCACCAAGTTCCTGGTCGATAACGTTCTGGTAAAACGGCAAGCCGATAAACTGCCCTTGATCGTCGGCGCGGTGCTGTTGGCGACGGCCATCCAGGCAATCACGTCTTTTTCTCTGACCCAACTGCTCTCGAAAGCCGCCCAGCGCCTCATCGCCGACCTGCGCATGCAGGTACAGCAGCACATCGGCCGTCTCTCGGTCAGCTTCTATGACTCCACGCGTACCGGCGTGCTGGTGTCGCGCATCATGACCGACGTTGAGGGCGTGCGCAATCTCATCGGCACCGGCCTGGTTGACTTCGTCGGCGGCCTGCTGACCGCTGTGCTCGCCTTCGTCATCCTGATGCGCATCAGCGCTCAAATCACGCTCATCTCCTTCGCCTTCGTGCTCACCTTTGTCTTCATCCTGCGCAAGGCCTTCGGCGTCATCCGTCCCATTTTCCGCGAGCGGGGCAAAATCAATGCCGAAGTCACCGGGCGGCTCACCGAGTCGCTGGGTGGGGTGCGTGTGGTTAAGGGCTACCACGCCGAAGATCGCGAAGCCGGCGTCTTCGCCACCGGCGTGGAACGGCTCTATCAAAACGTGGTCCGCTCCCTCACCGCTACCTCGCTGCTCTCGCTGGCCGCGACCGCTATTCTCGGTATCGTCGGCGCCGTCGTTATGTGGCTGGGCGCCCGGCAAGAGATGGCCCATCACATCACCCTCGGCGACTACTTCACTTACACCATGTTTCTCGCCTTCATGGTCGCTCCCGTTTTCCAGGTGGTCAACGTGGGCACCCAGTTGACCGAGGCCATCGCCGGCCTTGATCGCACCAGCGAGATCCTCGCGGAAACTGAAGAAGATGACGAACCGGGACGCACCGTCAAGCTGGGGCCCATCACCGGCGATGTCAAATTCGAAGACGTCCGCTTCGCTTATGAAGCCGACAAACCCGTCCTCCATGGGGTTTCGTTCCACGCTCCCCCGGGCACCGTGACCGCGCTGGTCGGCTCTTCCGGGTCGGGCAAATCGACCATCATCAGCCTCATTTGCGCCTTCCATAACCCCAACTCCGGCCAGGTGTTGGTCGATGGCGTAGACCTGTCCACCGTCCGCCTCAATAGCTACCGCAGTCAACTTGGCGTGGTGCTGCAGGAGTCGTTTCTCTTCGACGGCACCATTCGCGAGAATGTGGTCTTTTCCCGGCCCAATGCCACCGAGGAACAGTTCCTCAATGCCTGCGCCATTGCCCGTGTCGACGAATTTGCCGAGCGCTTTCCCGACACCTATGACACCATCGTGGGCGAGCGCGGCGTGAAGCTCTCGGGCGGCCAGCGTCAGCGCCTCTCCATCGCACGCGCCATTCTCGCTGACCCGCGCATCCTCATCCTCGATGAAGCCACCTCTTCGCTCGATTCTGAGTCGGAGGCAATGATTCAGAATGGCCTCAGCTACCTGATGCAGGGGCGCACTACCTTCGTGATTGCCCATCGCCTCTCGACCATTCGCAAAGCCGACCAGATCCTGGTCGTCGAGGGCGGCTTTATCGTGGAGCGAGGTACTCACTCCAGCCTTTACGCACGCGAAGGCCGGTACCACGACCTTTACACCCGCCAGCATGGCCTTGAGGCCAACCGCTTTCTTGCGCCCGGCGAAGGTGAGAAGCTTTTCGAGGAATTAAAGTAAGCTAGACCAGAAGGGAATTGACTCATGGGAAAAGCATTGGGGATCAGCTTAGAAGAGGCGCGCGTGATCATCGCCGCCGCGATCAAGAAGGCCAACGAAATTCATACGTTAATGAATATCGCCGTCGTGGATGAGGGCGCCAACCTGGTGGCCTTCGAGCGCATGGATGGAGCCTGGATCGGCAGTATCGACATTGCCCAGAAAAAGGCCTTCACCGCCCGCGCCTTCGACCTCGACACCAAGTCGTTGGGAGAAAACTCGCAGTCGGGCCAGCAATTCTTCGGCATCCACGCTTCGAACAACGGCAAGATCATGATCTTTGCCGGTGGTATCCCGATCAAGCGCGGCGGCCAGGTGGTCGGCGCCATCGGCGTCAGCGGAAGCTCGGGCAAAGATGACCACGCCGTCGCCGAGGCGGGCGTCGCTGCAGCCAAGCCATAACGACCTAGAGGAGGGTTTGGCAACTGGCTTCTTATCCCTACCGCTACTGCGTTCTCGTTCTCCTGGCCGGCGCCCTGCTTTGGCCGGCTCCGAGCAGTCGCGCTCAGCAACCCGCGGCCACGATTACCGGCGCCATCGTCGATGCTCGTAACCAGCCCGTGGCGGGGGCGCAGATTGTTGTTGGCGGCCAGGTGCTCGCCACCACCGCGGCCGACGGCAGCTTCACCGTGCCCGCGGGAACCAGCCAGGTGCAGATCCTCGCACCGCACTTCGAGTCCACCACGGTCACCCTCGAAGGCCCTTCCCCGGTACATGTCCTGCTGGAGCATCCGCTGGAGAGCGTAGTCGTCACCGCCTACCGATCGCCGATCGCGTCCGGTGACAGCCCGGCCAGTACGCGCACCCTCACCGCCCAACATTTGCGCCAGGCGGCCGGCATTTCGCTCGACGACAAGCTGCGCCAGGTGCCCGGCTTCGAACTTTTTCGCCGCACCAGTTCTTTGGTGGCCAACCCCACCACCGAGGGCGTCTCGCTGCGCGGTCTTGGGTCGACGGCCGCCAGCCGGTCTCTCGTCGTCTTCGACGAGATTCCCATCGCCGACCCGTTCGGCGGCTGGATCCATTGGGAAGAACTACCCCCACCCGCGATCCACTCCATCGAACTGGTACGCGGCGGCGCTTCTGATCTGTATGGTTCGAGCGCCATTGGCGGTGTCATCAGCATCGTCCCGGTGCGGCCCGAGGCCAACCACTTTGAACTCACCACCAGCGGCGGCTCCGAATCCACCCTCGATGACTCGCTGCTGGGCTCGCTCAAGTTAGGGCAATGGTCAGGCCTGGTGAGTTCGCAGTTGATCGCGACCGACGGCTACGTGCTGATTGCGCCCAGTGTGCGCGGGCCCATCGACCAGCCGTACAACGTGCACGCGCAGAACGGGCTGACCGAGTTCGACCACGGCTTGAGCCACGCCGGACGCATCTTTCTTCGCGGCAGCGTGCTCAATGAAGATCGTCATAACGGTACCCCCATCCAGATCAACAGCACCCGTCTGTGGCGTTATGCTGGCGGCGCGGACTGGACCAACCTGGTGGTGCGGCTGTTCGGCGACAACGAGCACTACTCGCAGACCTTCTCCAGTATTGCGGCCTCGCGTAAGTCAGAGACCCTCACCCGCATCGGCAAAGACCCAGCCGATGAGTTGGGTGCGGCCGGGCATTGGCATCAGGCAGTCGGCAATCATCTGCTGTTGTTAGCCGGGGCCGACATTCATGATGTGCGCGCAGCGGACAACGAAACCATGTTTCCTACTGTCAAAGGCTACCTGAACACCACCGCCCGGCAGCGCCAGAGTGGCGTGTACGGTGAGGTCCTGTTCACCCCGCCGCAATGGACCCTTAGCGCCTCTGGCCGGGTCGATCACTTTTCCAACTTCGACGCCAGCCAATACAAGACGGCGACTGCTCCGGCAAAATTGCCGTCTTTGAACGAGACGGTCTTCGACCCACGCCTGGGCGTTACGCGCCGTCTCACCAAGATGCTGGCGCTGAATGCCTCGGCTTTTCGCGCTTATCGGGCGCCCACGGAAAACGAGCTTTACCGCACCGGCCAGGTGGGCTCGCAGACCACGCAACCCAATGCCAGCCTGCGTTCGGAACGGGCGACGGGTTGGGAAGCAGGGGTCCACGCAGATCTGCCTTCGCTTGGGTCGACCGTAAGGGTCAGCTATTTCTGGACGGTGATTAATCGGCCCATCACGGCGCTTACGTTAAGCAGCACGCCCACCAGTACCTTGCTGAAGCGCGAGAACCTGGGGCAGATCGAAAGCCGCGGCATATCGCTCGATTTCGCCTCCCGGCCGGTCCGCTGGATGGGTATCGAAGGCGGCTACCAATATGCGGACGCCACGGTCACGAAGTTTGCGCAGCAGCCCAACCTGGTGGGTAACTGGATTCCCCAGGTGGCGCGCAACATGGCGACCACCCAGGTCAATTTCTCGCAGCGCCGGTGGGGCGTGCTCAGCTTGCAGGGGCGCATCAGCGGACGGCAATACGATGACGACCAGAACCGGTTTCTGCTGCACAGCTACTTTCGTCTGGGCGCCTACGCCTCCCATGATTTCGGCCATCATCTGACCGCGTTTGCCGCCGGAGACAACCTCTTCGACCGCACCATTGAAGCAGGAAAAACCCCGTCGTTAACGCTGGCCTCGCCCCGCGTCGCCCGGTTTGGTCTGAGAATCAATTTCGGCGAATGATGGTATGCGGCGCCTAGATCGGGATCTGAGTTACTGTGAAGCTCATTGAGATCCCGGAACTTGGGGGTGCGTCCAACCGTAGCAAATCGCATGTTCATCAGGTGTTTGTTTCTTGTCAGACGCTGCCTTCGATTGGAAACTCCTGGCTCTTATCGCGTGCGCCACTTCAGCAACGGGAATACGCTACTGTAGTTGTCCGTCCACAGCCTGACATCCGTGCGCAAGGCGGTAGGGAACCCGTTATTCACAATCTCCGGCTGATGCAGGAAACCCTCGTTCGCCGTGACTAAAATCCAATCGGCATAGTAGAGACCATTCTGCGGATCACCGTGCGAATGTACCGAGACCGCCTGCAGGCCGGCGTTATTGGCGATTGCCGCCACCACCGGCTCCAGATTGATGTACTGGTTTGATACGTGGAACGCAATAATCCCGTCCGGCTGCAAATGCCGGCGATAGAGCGCTAACGCTTCCCGGGTCAGCAAATGCACGGGGATCGCATCCCCTGAAAATGCATCGACAACGATCACATTAAAGCGCTGCGGAGCCTCAGCCGCCAGGGATAAGCGCGCATCCCCGAGCACCACCTCGGTTTTCGCGCCGCTATCGTGCAAAAAAGTGAACCAGTGTCGCGCCAGCCGCTCTACCAGCGGATTGATCTCGTAGAACCGGATCAGATCCCCCGCGTTTCCATAGGCTGCAACCGTGCCTGTTCCCAACCCGATCACGCCGACCCGTTTGCTGCCGCCCCCGCAGCAGAGCCGCATGGCCAGGCCCAGGCCGGAATCAGGCGCGTAATAGGTCAGCGGCTGGTCACGAAACTGAGGCGCGAACCACTCGGCCCCGTGCTCGATCGTCCCATTCAGCAGTTGCCGGTTGGTATCGCTCTGCGGCGGCACGTGCGACTCCCGCACCCGCAGCGTTCCATAAAAACTGCGCATCAGGGCGACCGCATCATCGTCATACTGCCGCACCTGCGCGCTCACCACGACAATGGCGGCCACCGTGCCCACCGCCCACAGCATACGCATGCCCCAGCCGTCATGCCAGGTCGCCGCCAGCGCAATCAACGCCACCACCACCAGCGTGCAGGCCAGGTCATAGTTGGCGCGCAACACCAACGGAGCGATTACACCCACCAGCAGCGTGCCTGCGGCGCCCCCCGCCGCGGCAACCAGGTAAAAACGGGTGAGGCCCGCGGCATCGGGGCGCCGCGCATACAACTCGCCGTGAAGAAAAAAGCAAATCACAAACAGCCCGATCAGGAACAGTGGCACGCTCACCATGATCGGCCATTGCGTGCGGATATCCCGCAGCACGTAGGTCAGGGAAGCGACCGCCACCAGCACCAGCCTCAGCATGGAGTGGCGCACCGGCCTCCACGCTCCCTGAAACGCCAGGATGAAGGTCAGCAGGTATAAGGCCAACGGAGGCAGCCACAGCAAGGGAATGGCCGCAATGTTCTCGGTCATATGGCTGGTGACCGAGGTCAACAGCATGCCCCCACCCATCGTTAGCAGAAACCAGAAGGGTTCAGACCTCGAAACGCCGCTCGCAGCAACAGCGGTCCGAGGAGGAAGCACCCGTCTGCGACCCTGCCAGGCGATCGCGCCGCAGAGCACGGCGAACAGTACAAAGCCCGCGCTCCACCACGCCGTCTGCTGGTTCATGCGCAGGCGCGGCTCAATCAGCAGCGGATAGCTGCCCAATGCCAGCAGAGACGCCAGATTCGAGAGCGCAAACAACCGGTACGGCGTGGGGCCGGCAAAGTTCTGCGCGTACCAGGCGGTTAGCAGCGGGGTGGTCGCGGCAAGAGCCAGGTAGGGCAAACCGGTCACCGTAGCCAAAACCCGGAAGACCGTCAGCGCGGGGTGATACGACACCGCCGTGGGGTTGGGCCGGACGTGAATTCCTAAAACCGCCATGGCTACCGTCAGCAGCAGGATATGCATGACCGCCTGCTGCATCGGGGTGAATTGCGAAGAAAGCCAATGCGCGTAGAGATAGCCCAGCAGCAGCACCACGGAGAAAAATACCAGGCAGCTGGTCCACACCGCTGAGGACCCGCCCAGAGTGGGCAGCAGCTGCTTGGCCGCCATCGGCTCCATGGCAAACAGGAGAAAGGCGCTAAGGAAAATGGTGAACGAATATAGGGAGCGCAAAAGCGTCATACGGCGGGCACCACAAGGATGTATCACAGAACGGGACTTGTGGGCAGCAGACCTGCGTAGCCCGTCCCCGGTAACCACCTCCCAGGTCACCAAAGGACATAACCGGGGTGACGTAGCCAATCATGCCCCTGGTCGCTATCTTACGTTTCGAGGATCAGTTCTGGGGGAGGGCTGCTCTTCAGCGCGCCCGTGAGCCAACGCTCACGGGCGCTTGCTTTTGTGCGCAACCCGCACTCTACGCCCGCGATAGAATGAGCTCCTTATGTCTGAGCCGATGCTGATCGCCCAGAGTACCTTCCCTCTCTATTTGCTGCCGGCCATGTCGAATCGCCATGGTTTGATTGCTGGTGCGACGGGTACCGGCAAAACCGTGACCCTGCAGGTGATGGCAGAAGCGTTCAGCCAGATCGGTGTCCCGGTCTTTGCCGCCGATGTCAAAGGCGATCTCTCCGGGATCAGCCAGCCCGGCGTCGATAACCCCAAAATCGCCGATCGCGTCAAAAAGCTCAATCTGCAGAACTTCTCCTTCGCCGGCTGTCCGGTAACCTTCTGGGATGTCTTCGGCGAAGAAGGCCATCCCGTGCGGGCGACCGTGTCGGATATGGGGCCCCTCCTCTTCAGCCGTCTCCTCAACCTCAACGACACCCAGGCCGGCGTCCTGACCGCCGTCTTCAAAATCGCCGACGACCAGGGTCTGCTGCTGCTCGATCTGAAAGATCTGCAGGCCATGCTGCAATACGTAGCCGCGCATGCCAAAGAGTTTCAAACTCAATACGGCAACATCTCCGCCGCCAGCGTCGGAGCCATGCAGCGCGGTCTGCTCGCGCTGGAACAACAGGGGGCCGACAAATTCCTGGGCGAGCCGGCGCTCAACCTCGACGACCTGATCCAGACCGACGCCCAGGGTCACGGCGTGGTCAATATCCTCGCGGCCGACAAACTCATCAATGCCCCCAAGCTGTATGCCACCTTCCTGCTGTGGCTGCTTAGCGAGCTGTTCGAACGGCTGCCCGAGGTGGGCGATGCCGACAAGCCCAAACTGGTCTTCTTCTTCGATGAGGCCCACCTGCTTTTTTCCGACCTGCCCAAGGTGATTGAGGACAAGGTGCACCAGGTGGTCCGCCTGGTGCGCTCTAAGGGGGTAGGCGTGTTCTTCGTCACCCAAAGTCCCATCGACGTCCCGGATGGGGTTCTGGGGCAGCTCGGGAACCGGGTGCAGCATGCGGTTCGCGCTTTCACTCCCAAAGACCAGAAAGCAGTCAAAGCTGCCGCGCAGACGTTTCGCACCAACCCTGCGATCCATGTCGAAGAAGTCATCCTGCAACTCGGGGTGGGCGAAGGCCTGGTCTCCTTTCTGGATGAAAAAGGGACTCCGGCGGTAGTGGAACGTGCCTTGATTTGCCCGCCGCGCAGCCAGATTGGCCCGATCACCCCCGCCCAGCGCCAGCAGATTATTAAGGATTCGCTGGTCGCCGGTGTTTATGAAACCATGGTCGATCGCGAATCGGCCTATGAGCTGCTAAAGGCTCGCGCCGCCCAGCCCGAGAGCGCCGCGCAACCCGTTCCTGCTCAACAACCTGTGCCCAAAGCGACGAGTTGGTACAGCGATCTGCTGGGCGCTGGCTCGGGCAGCGGCCGGCGGGGCGACAGCCTGGTCGAAACCGTGGCTAAAAGCGCTGCCCGCACGCTGGGCAGCACCGTGGGCCGCCAGATTGTGCGCGGCGTGCTTGGCTCGTTGCTGGGGGGCGCCACCCGGCGTCGCTGACCCTTCCAGTTGCCCAAGCCTGCGGGTGCCCGCACACGTGCGGTTACTGCGAACGTGGGATAGCCACCTACATACTTCGTCGATACCCTCAGCACGGTCGTGCCCGTGTTCAGCAACAAATTGCTACGGGTTGCGTTCATACAGACCGAGCCGGCAAATGACCGGCCTGGGAGGACTGCAATGCGTACCATTCGGGCTTTTCGTACTCTCTTGCTTGCGTTCCTGGTCTCCATCGTGCCCGCCTCGTCGTTCGCAGGCGTCTTTCTTTCCATCACGGTGGCTCCGCCCATCCTACCCGTGTATGCGCAACCTATTTGCCCTGGGGATGGCTACCTTTGGACTCCGGGTTACTGGGCCTATGGCGAAGCGGGCTATTATTGGGTGCCTGGCACCTGGGTGATGGCTCCCCGGCCCGGCCTTCTCTGGACGCCTGGTTACTGGGGCTGGGGCGGCGGCTTTTACGCCTGGCATGGCGGCTATTGGGGCCCGCACGTCGGCTTCTATGGTGGAGTTAACTACGGCTTTGGCTACGGCGGTTCAGGCTTCTACGGCGGCCGTTGGGAAGGTGGGCACTTTGCCTACAATGCGGCCGTGCTGCACGTGAACAACACAGTGGTCCACAACACCTACATCGATCGGACAGTGATTCGCAACACTACGGTGGTCAACCGCACCAGCTTCAACGGGCCGAACGGCATCAACGCCAGGCCCAATGGGCAGGAGCAGGCGGCCATGCGCGAACAGCACGTGCAGGCAACGTCAGAACAGATGTCTCATGAGCACTTCGCCAGCACCAACCGGGCCAACTTCGCTTCGGCTAACGGTGGACGCCCTGCCCAGGCCGCCGTGAGCCGTCCGATGACGAACGCAAATGTTGCCAATCATCAGGCGTCGTATAACAACAACAGCCGCCCTAACTACGCCGCGAACAACAGCAACAATCACCCGGCGTACAACAACAACACAAATGCCTACAAGGCGCCGGCCAACAATAACGTGAATGCTTACAGAGCGCCGGCCAATAACAACGAGCCGCGTTACTCGGAGCCGGCCCATCAGGGCGGCGGGGCTCAACCCCACAACGAACCGCACCCAGGTGGTGGGGGGGGCGGGCATGAACGGCGCTAAAGCGAACTAAACCGGAGGCCCGTGGCAGTTGCCACGGGCCTTTTTCTGTGGAACCTGGAAAAGCAGGTCTCTTGACGGTGCAAATGTACCCTACTCAAGCCAAAAGCGGCTTGCATGGGTCACCCGCCAGTTGTCTGGGGGCGGTTGCGGCACGACTAAGTCGTGCCCTGATACACAACGGAGTCCTCCACTGCCGCCTCATCCCTCGCCCAACTCCTGCAGCAGAAACGCATAGTCCAGCGCAATTTCCTTCAGGTAGTCATATCGCCCGGAAGCGCCACCGTGGCCGGCGCTCATGTTGGTCTCAAGCAACAGCAGATGGTCGTCTGTTTTGAGCGTCCGCAGCTTGGCCACATATTTGGCCGGCTCCCAATACATCACCTGGCTGTCGTGCAACGAAGTCTTGACCAGCATCGCCGGGTAGGCCTTCTTTTCGAGATTGTCATAAGGCGAGTACTGCAACATGTAGGCGAACGCCTCTGCCTGGTTCGGGTCGCCCCACTCTTCATATTCAGCCACCGTCAACGGAAGCGTGGCATCGAGCATGGTATTCATCACATCCACGAAGGGCACATGCGACAGCACGGCGCGATACAGCTCAGGGCGCATATTCGCCACCGCGCCCATCAGCAAGCCGCCGGCGCTGCCACCTTCCATCGCCACCCGCCGCGGATCCCCATAGCCATGGGCCGTCAGGTACTCCGTCACTGCAACAAAATCAGTGAAGGTATTCATCTTCTGCATCAGCCGGCCGGCATCGTGCCACGGCTTACCCATGTCGCCCCCGCCGCGAATATGCGCGTAGGCGAGCACGAAACCGCGGTCGAGCAAACTCAGGCGATTTGAATTGAAACCCACCGGCAGCGCATACCCATATGATCCGTAGCCGTAGATATACAGCGGATTGGTTCCGTTGCCTTTTTTGTCGGCGCGGTACACGATCGACACCGGAACCCTGGCGCCATCCGTGGCAGTCGCGAACACGCGCTCCGAGCGGTAATACGACCGGTCAAATCCACCCGGTACTTCCAGCTCTTTCAGCAGCGTCGATTCGTTCGTCTGCACGTCGTATTCATACACCGACGCAGGCGAAACCAACGATTGATAGCTGTAGCGAAACTTGTCGGTTACAAATTCCGGGTTCACATGCGGATGCGCGCTGTAGGTAGGCTCGGGAAAAGAAATCTGCCGCGCAGGCCCGGTAAACGCTCCGTGGCCGTCGAAAAACATCACCCGCATAAACGGCAGCCCGTTGGCGCGTTCGGCCACCACACCGAAGGATTGAAAGAGCTCCAGATCTTCGAGCATCACATCGTCCTGATGCGCAATCAATTCGCGCCAGTGCTCGCGCCCCGGTGTATTCACCGGCGCGGTCACCACGCGGAAGGTACGGGCGGTGTCGTTTACCCGCAGATACCACAGTCCCTCCCGATGGTCAGCGTAGTACTCGATGTTGTCGCGCCGCGGTTCGATCAGCGTCCACTTTGCTTGCGGATCGTCAGCCGGCAGAAACTGCTGTTCACTGGTGGTGTGGCTCGCGCTCTCAAGCACGATGTACTTATCATCGCGGGTTCGACCCGCGCCCACATTGAAGCGTTCATCCGCTTCCTCGTACACCAGCACATCCGCGGCCTGCGCAGTACCCACCACATGGCGGTAAAGCTGGAACTGGCGTTTGGTTTCTTCGTCTTCGACGCTGTAGAAAAGGGTGCGGTTATCGGCCGTCCATACCACCGAGCCAACCCGTTCCGCCTGGTCGGCCAGCACTTCACCTGTGCGCAGATCCTTGATGTGCAGCGTGTATTGCCGGAACCCCGTGGTGTCGGTCGAGTAAGCCAGCAGATCGCCGTCATCGGAAACCGTGAGCGAGCCTAACGCCAGAAAGCCTTCACCCACAGCCATCTGGTTCATATCCAGCATGATGGCTTCGTCAGCACCAAGTGAGCCGTGCTTGCGGCAATAAATGGGGTATTGGGCACCCTGCTCGGTGCGCGTGTAGTAGAAGTAGTCTTTATTGCGGAAGGGCACCGACACATCGCTCTCTTTAATGTGGCTGATCATCTCTGCATACAGGCTTGCCTGCAGCTCTTCGGTCGGCTCCATCATGGCGCGAGTGTAAGCATTTTCCTGTTCCAGAAATGAAATCACTTCCGGGTTGGTCTTTTCTCGGAGCCAGGCATAGTCGTCGACTAACCGCTTTCCATGCAGCGTGGTGGCCGTTTCCTGCCGGCGGGCAACGGGGGGCGAAACTGCGGTTTTGTGGGTCATAGTTAAATCAAGGATAGCTCGTCGCCCGGCAAACACCGGCTCCGCAGGTCACCGTGCCCGGCATACCGGCATCCCATGGAATGAGGAGTAAACGATGAATCATCCCCATTTGTGCCACAAAAGGACAATCGCGTTGGCTGCCGGGCTATTGCTTTGCGCCAGCGTTGGCTTTGCCCAGATGGCGCCCAATGCAGGCAGCGCCGCCGGCCAGGTCCCGGGCCAGAATACGGGCAGAAATCCCGGTCAGAATCCAAGTATGGACCCGCAAATGAACGGCATGCAGGGCCCCGGCCAGTCGGCCCTCGACAAAATGTTCGTCAAAAAGGCAATGCAGGGCAGCATGGCCGAGGTGCAGCTCGGCCAGTTAACGCTGCAGAAAAGCCAGAATGAGCAAGTAAAGCAGTTTGCCCAGCGCATGATCGATGACCACACCAAACTGAACGACCAGATGAAGCCCGTGGCCCAGCAGCTGGGCGTCGATCCCCCTACCCAGGTCTCGAAGAAAGATAAATCGGCGATGGCCAAACTACAGGGGCTCTCCGGCTCCGCGTATGACCAGGCTTATATCAAAGACATGGTGAAAGACCACAAGCAGGATCTCAACGAATTCCAGATGGAAGCTTCCTCCGGACAGGACCAGACCGTCAAAGACGCGGCCAACCAAGGCAGTAAGGTGATCGCCCAGCATCTGCAGATGGCCCAGCAGTTGGCCAAAGACCAGAGCATCACCATGGCGGGTCAGTAAGCTACCATCCGTGCCCGCTCATCCCTGAGCGGGCACGCCCGCGCCTGCGTACAATGAAGGCGATGCGTAAGCGTATTCTTGCGGTCTTTGTAGCGCTGCTCGCCTGCCCTGGTTTTCTGGCGGCCGAGAAAGTGCAGGATCTGCCTGCGCCGACCAACTACGTCAGCGATTTTGCCGGTGTCCTCTCCGCGCCAACCCAGACTTCCCTCAATGCGCTTTGCGCCCAGGTGGATCGCCTGGCCCATGCCCAGATTGCTGTCGTCACCATCAAATCGCTCGATGGCGAGCCCATTGAAAACTTCGCCACCGCGCTTGAAGACAAATGGAAAGTCGGCAAAAAGGGAACTGACCGCGGCATACTCATCCTGTTTGCGCCTAACGATCGCAAGTATCGGTTTGAAGTTGGTTACGGACTCGAAGGCATTTTGCCCGATGGCCGGGTGGGCACGATCGGCAGGCAAATGGTGCCGTATTTGCAGCAGAATAACTATGACGCAGCCGTTACCCTGGCGGTGCAACAAGTCGCCGGGGTGATCGCCGCCGATGCCGGCGTCACCCTCAACACCGGGCCCCGCACCTACACCCAGGCTACCCCTCAGCCGGTGCAGCTTAGCCTGGGCGAGGTCGTGGTGTTGGGCATCGTGCTCCTGCTGGTAATCTTTTTGCTCGCCCGCTTCGGCGGTTCGGGCCTGCTCGGCTTCCTCATCGGCATGTTCCTGGGCGGCGGTGGTGGCCGGGGCGGCGGCTTTGGCGGCGGGGGTGGTTTTGGCGGCGGCGGAGACGGCGGCGGTTTTGGCGGCTTCGGCGGTGGCAGTTCCGGCGGCGGTGGCGCTTCCGGCAGTTGGTAGGCCATGTGCAATCTATTGAGCAAATTAAGGAGAGCGTTTACATGAGACGTGGTCTTTGGGTTGGAATCGCAGTAGTTGTAGTGATCTTTCTAGCGGTCCTGCTGGTTTTCGGCAGTTACGTGAGCGCGAAAAACCAGATGGTGACCAAACGGGAAGCAGTGACTTCTTCCTGGAGTGAGGTCAACAATCAAATGCAGCGCCGTGCCGACCTGATCCCTAACCTGGTGGCTACGGTGAAGGGCTACGCCAAGCAGGAAACCACCGTCTTTGGCGATATCGCCAATGCCCGCGCCGGGCTGCTGAACGCCCACGGCGACCCCAAGGCCACCATCCAGGCTAATGGTCAACTCGATGGAGCATTGGGGCGGTTATTGGCCTTGTCGGAAAACTATCCGGACCTGAAGTCTAATCAAAATTTCCAGCAGCTCTCCGACGAGTTAGCCGGCACGGAAAACCGCATCAGCGTAGCCAGGATGCGGTACAACCAGAATATTCAGGACTACAACACTTTTATTGGCCAATTTCCCAACAGCATCTGGGCCGGTATGGGCGGCTTCCAACGCAACAACGACTACTTCCAGGCCAGTCCAGGAGCGCAGGCTGTCCCTAAGGTCACCTTCTAGCTGAAAACGGGATGGCGGCAAGAGTCGCCATCCCGGTTGGGGATGACAAGTTTGTTTGTACGGGATTGAAAACTGCGAATTCGCTTCGCTCCTTCATTTCTCCCTTAACTTGCCGTGGGCAACTGGCTCTCGGGAGGTAGAAATCCCAGGTCTCAGAAGTGAGACCTGGGCCACCCATCGTGTGTTATTCGCGCAGAAACGTCTCACCCCTCGCCGGCATGGCGAAGGGTGAGACGTTTTCTGGGATGGAAAGATAAAGGCTGGACTTAGGCTCGTGCAAAAGAAGCGACTGCGCTGGCTTCGTCGTCCTTGACGTCGAAAACAGTGTAGAGCTTGGTGATTTGCAGCAGGTCATGAACCTTCTTGGTGAGGTTCAGCAGCTTCAGATCGCCGCCCTGGTTCTTGACGGTGGTATACGCGCTGACCAACTCGCCGATGCCTGAGCTGTCGATGTAGGTCACGTCACCAAGATTGAGCAGGATCTGCTTGGAGCCTTTACTCAGGAGATCCCGGACGGCATCGCGCAGAGTCACACTGCCTTCTCCCAGGGTAATGCGACCGCTGCAATCCATAATGGTGATCCCGTCTACCTGACGGGTCTTGATTTTCATGCTCACGAAAACTCCTCCTTAAATTGCGGAACGGGCGGTTCCTAAATGTTTGATGAGGGTAAGTTCAGTGCCGGGCTGCAATTGTCGAAAGTGTACCTCATCCATGAAAGAGCGGATGAGAAAGATACCTCGCCCCGAGCCGCGCAGCAGATTCTCAGGCGCCAGCGGGTCAGGCAACGTCTCTGGGTTTAGCCCCTTTCCCTGGTCGGCAATCTTGATCACCAGGGAATCCGCCGTCGATTCGAACGTAGCGGTAATGCTTTTTTCCGGGTCGTAGGAATTGCCGTGAAGCACGGCATTCACCGCGGCTTCGCGCACTGCCATCGCGACCCGGTAAATGTCTTCTTCTTCCAGGCCAGCGTTCCTGGCCATTTCTTCCGCGGCCTGCTCGACGCGGTTCACGCTGTCGAGCGAGGATTCCAGTGTGTAGGTAACCGGGTTAGCCTGTGATCCACCCAATGCCTGACCTCATGTGACGCCTGGGCTTTACCTACAGAAGCCCCATCTGCGCAAGTTTGCTTGGCCGGACGCCCCATGTCAAGGCACTTTCACTGGTTAAGATACGTTAAATCAATTCGAAACCAGCGAAAAAGTAACCGATTTCGAAGGCCGCGGTGTCTTCCGCATCCGACCCATGCATCGCATTCTCTTCAATCGAGCCGGCAAACTGCTTGCGAATCGTGCCCGGCGCCGCGTCGGCCGGGTTCGTCGCCCCCATCAGCTGGCGCAGATCCGCGATCGCATCCTGCTTCTCGAGCACCATCGCAATGATGGAACCGGAGGACATAAACGTGGTGAGGGAATCAAAAAAAGGCCGGTGCGCGTGGACCGCATAAAAGCCCTGCGCCTGCGGCTTGGAGAGAAACATCTTCTTTATGGCGACGATCTTGAAGCCCGCCTTGTCAATCTCCGCCAGAATGGCGGATGCGTATCCTTTACGGATGGCGTCGGGCTTGATGATGCTGAACGTACGTTGCATGCAAACTCCTGATTTTATTTACCAATAACCTTAGCGAGCGTTTCGCCGATCGCGGCCGGGGATTGCACCACATGAATACCTGCCGCAGTCAGCGCTTTCATCTTGTCGGCCGCCGTGCCCTGTCCACCCGAGATGATGGCCCCGGCGTGGCCCATGCGGCGCCCCGGAGGGGCGGTCTGGCCGGCAATGAAGCCCACCACCGGCTTCTTGACGTGCGCTTTGACATAAGCGGCCGCCGCTTCTTCGGCCGTGCCGCCGATCTCGCCAATTAAAATAATCGACTCGGTCTGCGGATCCTCATTCAGCAGCTTCAGCGCGTCGACGTGGGTGGTGCCGATGATGGGGTCGCCGCCAATGCCGATCGCCGTCGACTGGCCAATGCCACGCTGTGTCAGCTGATAGACCGCCTCGTAGGTAAGCGTGCCCGAGCGGGAGATGATGCCCACGCTGCCCTGCAGGTGGATGCGCCCCGGCATGATGCCAATCTTGGCCTTGCCCGGCGAAATCACGCCCGGGCAGTTGGGTCCGATCAGCCGCGACTTCGACCTGCTGACTACGCTCCACACCTTCACCATGTCATTGGTGGGGATCCCTTCCGTAATGCAGATGATCAGCGGCAGGCCCGCGTCTTCGGCTTCAAGAATGGCATCGGCGGCAAACGGCGGCGGCACAAAGATCACGGTCGCGTTGGCGCCGGTCTTCTCGACCGCCTGGGCAACGGTGTCGAACACCGGCCAGCCTTCATGGGTCGTGCCACCCTTGCCTGGGGTAACGCCACCCACCACATTGGTGCCGTACTCGGCGCAGCCCTTGGCGTGAAAGGTGCCTTCCCGGCCTGTAATGCCCTGCACGATCAGCCGCGTTTTTTCGTCCACTAACACCGACATAAATTGCTCCCGATTTACTTCTTTTTTCCTGCGTATTCCTGGGCTGCCTTCACTGCCTTGGCGGCCGCGTCCTGCATGGTTTCGCCAATGATGAAGTTGAGGCCGGAGTTCTTTAGAATCTCCCGTCCCTGCTCCACATTGGTCCCTTCCAGGCGAAGGATCACAGGAACCTGCACGTTGGTCTTTTTGGCTGCCTCGACCACGCCATGGGCCAGCGTGTCGACGCGCAAAATGCCGCCAAAGATATTGATGAACACGGCTTGCACGTTGGGGTCAGATAGCAGGATCTCGAACGCGTGTTCGATCTGCTGCTGGCTGGCCCCGCCGCCCACGTCGAGGAAGTTGGCAGGGGAGCCGCCTGCGTACTGAATGATGTCCATGGTGGCCATGGCCAGGCCGGCGCCGTTCACCATGCAGGCAATATTGCCATCGAGCTTGATGTAGTTCAGCGCGTACTTCGAAGCTTCCACTTCCAACGGATCTTCTTCCGCGGTGTCGCGCAGTTCCTTCAATTCCTTGTGGCGGAAGATGGCGTTGTCGTCGAAGTTGATTTTGCAATCGAGCGCCAGCAGCCGCTCATCCGTGGTCGTGATGAAGGGATTGATCTCGAGCAGGGAAGCGTCGGTTTCGAGAAATACCTTGTACAGGCCGGTCATGAACCTGACCGCCTCATTGATCTGCGCCGGCTTGAGCCCCAGCGCAAAGGCCAGCTTGCGCGCCTGGTAGGGCTGGAAGCCGACTGCGGGATCGATGTAGGCCTTGTAGATGGCGTCGGGGTCTTTAGCGGCTACCTCTTCGATTTCCATGCCGCCCGCCTGTGAAGCCATGAAGACCAGCTTGGCGGTGGCGCGGTCGAGCACAATGCCCAGATAGAGCTCGCGCGCGATCGGGGACATTTCCTCAATCAGCACCCGCTGCACCTTCTGGCCTTCGGGACCGGTCTGGTGCGTGATCAGCTGCATCCCGAGGATCTTCTTGGTGTATTCCTCAGCCTCGGCCATGGTCTTGGCGACTTTCACGCCGCCGCCCTTGCCGCGACCGCCGGCATGGATCTGGGCCTTGACCACCACGCCTTTGGCGCCGCTGCTGAACAATCGTTTGGCTACGTCGAGAGCTTCTTCGAGCGTGTTCGCCACTTCGCCCTTAGGTACGGCAACGCCGTATCTTTCCAGGATAGCTTTTGCCTGATACTCGTGAATTTTCATGCGTTTTGTCTTCGGTTCCAACCAGGAGGTACAGACGACCGGGCAGAACTTCCATACTAAAGCGGATTGCCCCCAACGGCAAAGCGAGCCGAACCCGACCCCAACGGGAGTCCCTTGTCGGGCAAAGAACACATGGGTTGAAGGGGGCGGGTGAAGCCCCACGATCGCTTTATTTTGGCCAGCGATTACGATAGTGCGAGGAAGCAAACCATGTCTCACCTGGCAGCACTGATCAAGCACGTGACTGAAGATCACGGCACCCTTACGCAACATCAGGCGCGCTCAGCCCTGCAGGAGATGCTCCAGGGAAACGCCGCCGACGAAGAGATCGCCGCTCTGCTGTCTGCTATCGCATCCCGCGGTCCAACCGTGGACGAGCTCTGCGGCTTCGTCCAGGGCATGCGCGCCATGAGCCTCCCTCTCCCCCTGACCGAATCGGAACGCGGCCAATTGGTAGATACGTGCGGAACCGGCGGCGACAGCCGGGGAACCTTCAACATCTCAACCGCTGCCGCCCTGGTTACCGCTGCCGCTGGAGTCAAAGTAGCCAAGCACGGCAATCGCGGCCTCACCTCCAGGTGTGGCTCGGCGGATGTACTGGAAGCGCTCGGGGTCACGGTCGAGCTACCCCCTCAGCGCTCAGTCGAGTGTCTGCGCCAGACCGGCTTCATGTTTCTGTACGCGCCTGCCCTGCACCCAGCCATGAAACGTGTGCAGCCGATTCGCCGCGCCCTGGGCTTCCGCACCATCTTCAATCTTGCCGGACCGCTCACCAACCCCGCGGGAGCGCGGGCGCAGGTGGTTGGCGTCTTCGCTCCGCCGGCTGTCAACCTGGTCGCCGAAACCCTGAGCCGCCTGGGCGTAAGGCACGCCTTGGTCGTCCACGGCCAAGACGGCCTGGACGAGCTGACCCTCAACGGCGCCAGCGACGTGGCCGAAGTGCGCGGCCAGACCATCCGCAACTTTACCGTGGAGCCAGCCGAGGCCGGCCTCGCGCAAGCTCCGCTGCATGCGGTCGCTGGCGGCGATGCCCAGGAGAACGCCCGCCTGATTGAACTGATCCTGCAGGGAGAACCCGGCCCGCGCCGCGATGTGGTCCTACTGAACGCCGCGGCTGCCCTGCTGATTGCCGGCCGGGCCCCGGATCTCGCGCAGGGCGTCCGCCTCGCCGCGGACGCGATAGACTCAGGTGCCGGCTTGCGCCTGCTGGGCCAGTTACGCAGATTCGTTCAGCAAATTCAATAGGAGCTCGCTCATGCCCACTCAACCGCGACGCCTCGCCGCTCTGCTGCTTTGCGCGGCCGCTGTCTCCCTGCACGCCCAGCAGATTATTGTCAGCAAAGACAACCGCACGATCGCCGTAACCACCAGCGCTGACGCCAGCGCAGACGCCGACACAGTCACCGTCCAGATTGGCTTCATTGTCTACGGACAAGACGAGGCTTCGGCCTATGCCCTGGGCTCCAAAACCTCAAACGCCATCGCTGCCGCGCTCAAAGCAGCCAATGTGCCGGCAGAGGACCTGCAGAGTGAGTCGCAAAACATTAGTCCTGTGCAGCAATATGGCAATCAGGAATGGACCCCGGCCGAAAAGGCCGAACGCAAGTTCCAGGTCACCCAGGGCTGGAGCGTGAAAACCAACGCTGCCAACGGGGCCAAAATTCTTGATATCGCGGTCAAGGCGGGCGCTAACCAAAGCGGCCAGATGTCGTGGAGTGTGGCCGACCAGGATGCCCTGCAGGCCAAAGCCGCCAAGCTGGCCCTCGACCGCGCCCGCCAGATTGCTCAGCAAATGGCGGCGGGACTGAGCGCAACGCTGGGACCCCTGGTGTACGCCAGCAACGAAGCACCGGCGCGCGGACCGCAACCGCTCATGAAGGGCGCCATGATGAGTGTCCCAGCGGACGCACTTCGAGAGGTCGCGCCCCTCAGCATCAGCCCGCAAAAGGTTACTGCCTCCGCGACCGTCTACGCGGTATTCGGTATTCAATAAAGGGTTGCGTCGTATGCTGGATGGAAAGGTACTTGAGACCCATGGCAAGATACGAGTATCGCGAGTTACGCCCCACCGCGGAAGGTGAAGATGTTTTTCGCCGGTGGCTCACCCACCTGGATGAGGAATTTACCCGCCACAAGGAACCCAGGCTGCGCGGTGAAATGGTGCGCGATGCACTGCATCAGATCTATCTTGGCCGCCCCCATGGCGGCAAGCTGAACACCACCCTGATCTCAGAGCTGCCGGGCAACGTTTTGCAGCTTACCTTCGACCCCGCGAATGTGACGCTGGAGCCGGAGTACTACGGCGACATTGACGTGGAAAGATACGCCGAGCGCAAACCCCTGATCTGGTTCTGGCACATGTTTGACCGCTCGCCGCTGGGCATGAACCACTGGCTGGGCTTTCGCTTCCGCAAAATGCTGGGCAAACACATCTTCAAACACATCGGCAAGAACGTGAAGATTTTTCACGGGGTTGAGTTCAGTTACGGATACAACCTCACCATTGAAGACGACTGCACGATTCACAAATTCGTGATGCTGGATGACCGCGGCGAACTCATCATCCGCAAGGGAACCTCCATTTCCGACTACGCAGCACTGTATTCTCACTGGCATCAGGCCAACGACTACTACGACATCGAGAACCGCACGACTGAGGTCGGTCCCCATACTCGTTTGACCTATCACTCTTCGGTAATGGCCGGGGTCAAGGTGGGCGAAGACGCCATGCTGGGGGCCATGGGCGTGGCTACCAAAGATATTCCGCCCCACTCCATCTGGGGCGGCGTGCCCGCGCGCGAGATCAAGAAAAAGAGCTAGTCTAGTCCGTCACTCATAGTCGAGATGACAAATCTGGTCGGTTAAGAGATTTGTCATCTCGACCGGAGCGTACCCGAATTCCTGTTTCGCTACGTCAGACAGATCCACGTGTGCGGCTTTCCTTAAGGAAAGCCGCATGAAGTTTGCCAGCGCCACCAGCCTCGACAGGAATTCGGGGTAGCGTAGTGGAGAGATCTGCGGTTCTCCTCGACTATAAGTGACGGACTACACTGGCTCTTTTTGTGGTTCGGACAGAGCGAAGCTGCTACCATCAGCCTGGATGAGAACGCCTGATATTGTCCTGGGGATCTTTGAATTTGTCGTACTGCTCTTCGCGCTTAGCCTGCATGAGTCGGCCCACGGATGGATGGCTTCGCGCCTCGGTGATCAGACGGCACGCATGCTCGGTCGCATCACCCTGAACCCGCTGAAGCATATTGACCCGGTCGGCACTGTGATGCTGCCCCTGGTCGCGCTGGTAACCCACATTCCCCTGATTGGTTGGGCCAAACCCACCCCGGTGAACGGCCGCAACTTCAAGAACTTTGTCCGCGACGATATTCTCACCACCCTGGCCGGGCCCGTCAGTAACGTAATTGGCTCGGTCTTCTCGCTGCTGGTACTGCTGGTGATCGCCAAGACATCGCCGATTGGCCTGGCCTCGGTGCGCTCGGTCGCCATGCGGGGATACAGTGGGCTCGACCCGGAGTTGCTGGCCGCGAGCCCAATCGCCTATCCGCTCACCCTGATTTTTTACTTCGGCATGCTGCTCAACCTGTTTCTGGCCGCCTTTAACCTGCTCCCGCTGCCCCCGCTCGACGGAAGCCACATTTTCCGCCACATGCTGCCCGTCCGCTGGCTGCCGGTGTATGACCGCCTCGGCATTCTGAGCCTCTTCCTGATGCTGTTTTTTGGCGGCGGGGTCACCATGGCGATGATCAATCCGGTGCTTGGCTTCTTCCGCGTTTTGCTCCTCTCCCTGTGAAGGATTCCGTACAATCGACTCAGTGAATCAACACCCTACACAATTGAAGCGAGTGCTGAGCGGCATGCGCCCGACCGGCAAACTGCACCTTGGCAACTACATGGGCGCCCTTTATAACTGGGTGCGCCTGCAGCACGACTACAACTGCTACTTTTTCGTCGCTGACTGGCACGCCCTCACCACTGACTACGCTGATCCGTCGAATATCCGGCAAAATACGGTCGACGTGGCGCTCGACTGGCTGGCTGCCGGCCTCGATCCGAACGCTGCGTTTTGTTTGTGCAGTCCCTGGTGCCGCAACACGCAGAGTTACACCTGCTGTTGTCGATGATCATGCCCCTCGGCTGGCTGGAGCGCGTGCCCACTTATAAAGAGCAACAGTTGCAGATTGGCAATGTAGAGGCGGGGGGCAAAGATCTCGCCACTTACGGCTTTCTGGGATATCCGTTGCTGATGGCAACGGATATTCTTATCTACCAGGCAGACTTTGTGCCTGTGGGGCAAGACCAGGTGGCGCATGTGGAAGTCACCCGGGAAGTGGCACGGCGCTTTAACCATTTTTATCCCGGGCCGGGTGCGCCGATCCTGCCTGAGCCACAGGTGTTGCTGACGCCCTCCCCAAGCTGCCGGGCACCGATGGGCGCAAGATGTCGAAGAGTTATGGCAACACCATTCTGCTCACCGACCCTGAGCCCATCGTGCGGCAGAAGCTCAAGACCATGGTCACAGACCCGGCGCGCGTGCGCCGCACCGACCCTGGGGATCCGGACGTATGCCCGGTCGGCGATCTCCACAAAGTCTTTTCCACCCCGGCCACGATCGACAAGGTCTATGACGGCTCCGTACAGCGGCGATAGGTTGTATCGAGTGCAAGGGCTGGGCGGCGGATTCCATCGTCCGCGCTGCGCCGATCCAGGAGCGGCGCGGCGCTTATGAGAAGGACCCGGGGCTGGTCAACGACATTCTGCACGGCGGTAACGCACGCGCCAGCCCGGGCGGAACGCACCATGCACCAGGTGCGGAAGCCATCCAGCTGGTGCACGATTTTCAAGACGGCGCGCCATGAGCGAAGAAGGCCGCAGCCGACCACCAGAAACCGACAGGCAGGCTAAAAAGCAGGCTGCGGAGAATGTGTATCCCTTTTCCGTTTATATCGGCCAAGTGTACGACGGCCCGCTGGATTTGCTGCTGGACCTGATCCGCAAGCAGGATATTGACATCTACGACATCCCGATTGGGAGGATCACCGCACAGTTTCTCGCCTATGTGGAGGGTTGAAGCAGACCGAAATCGACGCCGCGGCGGACTTTATTTACATCGCCTCGCTCCTCATTCACATCAAGAGCCGTATGCTTCTGCCGCGCGCGCCCGCGGACTCTGATGGCGAAGCAGAAGATCCACGCCGCGAATTGGTGGAACGGCTGTTCGAACACGAGCGCTTCAAGAATGCCGCGAGATGCTGTGCACAAGCAGCAGATTGAAGAAGCCACGTGGACCAATCCGGGCTGCGCCACTTCCGTACCGAAGAGGGCGGCAGGAGATTGCGGCCGATCGGTCGACCTGGTCCGGGTCTTCCGCGAGATTCTCGACCGTGCCGGCAAAGGCCGATGCTGAATGTGGACGAGGAAGCGGTCACCGTCCGCAGATGATCGACTACGTCCGGCGCCGGTTGATCATGGAAGACCGGCCCGTCTCGCTGAGTAGCCTGCTCAGGAACACTCGCTCCGAGCGGGCATTGATCTGCATGTTCCTGGCCCTGCTTGAGCTGGTCCGGTTACAGGCCGTGCTGTTCCGGCAAGACGGCAACTTCAACGAGGTCTACATCAAGAAGCATGCCTCCTTTGAATCCAGTCATGAACAACGGCATTGCCCAGGCCACCGACGACTGGCGCTAACCCGCAATCCTAAACCCATCACCCCTCTCAAATTTGTCATCCCGCCTGCCCCGGCTCCCAAATAAATTTGTCATCCCGACCGCAGTGGAGGGACCTGCTGTGCGCCCTGACTATCAAACAACTCCCACACGGCGCAAGTAACCCAACCCCAATTCGCACAACTTTAACAATCCCGATCACCACAATTCATCATCCCGCCACGCCCTTTTGGTACGTCCGAAAAGCTTGGAGCGTGCGCACGTGAATGAATCCTCATCAGCAGTCATCACTACCCCCGGGAAG
>CAWIBU010000002.1:0-1159121 GCA_963834445.1 uncultured Acidobacteriaceae bacterium | reverse complement strand
CCAGCCTTCGCCTTGGTTAGTCTGAACTCCCACGCGAAAAATGGTCTGTAAATGAAAACGATTCTTGGCTACACTCTGTCATCAGAAAGGCCGCCCTTCTTCGGCTGTCACTACGTCTCGACAACGCAGTTATGCCATGAAAAGACGGCCTTTCCAAGCCACTTTCTAAATGCCCCCCACCGTTCTGCCTCTTGATCGTGAGAAATGCGGGCTAGCCGGGCGGACGCCGCCCCGCAACATCGCTGATCAGCACTACATCCGAACTCTTGTGCAATTGCAAAACGCCGAGCTTGCTGCCCGAAGGCGACCATGCGAAATCGACAATCGTATTATGCGTTGGGGCAATTAGAAATCGTGTCGCCGAGCCGTCCAGAGGTTCATAGCGAAGCGTATTCCCGGTTTTCGTCACGGCCCCTTCTACCACTGCTTTCCCGCTTGGGAAAAACAACGGGGACCCACCGTCGGCATAGCTCACATCCAGGGGCATCCGATGCACAACCCGGTGCGACGCAAGATCCATCACTTCCAGACTTTCATGAAGATCCTTCACCGTGATCAGTGCGGCCAGCTTCCCTTCACGATCCAGCAGGAAACTGCCGAAAGCATGAGCTGTGAGCTGCAAACGCGGAACGCCTTCCAGTATGGGAACCGACCATAACGAAATCAGCAGGCTATCGGTGCTGTCGCGCAAGGTGTAGTAAGCGCGCTGACTGTCCAGCGTGCAAAAGGGGGCCCGCGCAGCGCCGGCCGTCGTAAGCTGCCGCATTTCACTGCCATCGGCATTCATGCGGAAGAGGCGCGGTTCCTCCTGGTTCGGCGGAATCGCAGTAAAAAGAATGTGGCCATCCGGGCAACTGGCAATATATCCCCGGATGCGAAGTTCGCTGGTATAGAGTGGCTGCACCGCTCCGGTCGTCCGCTCCATTTGATAAATTCCCAGGTTGCGCGCCATCAGCAGCAGGTGGTCTTCATCCGCCCAGGCAAATGAGGTTGGAGAAATGTGCAGCGGCGTACTGGCCATCATCTCTCCCCCAGCCCGCCCGTAATACGCCAGGGTCGAGTTCACATCGGTCAACACGGTAGCCAGCGTTTTGCCGTCAGCCGACAACGCAAGTTGGCTGTAAGCGTTGACGTCGTTGGTCACCGTGCGGAACTCATTGCCGCGCACACCCAGGATGCCAATTTGCTCACGATCCGCGTGCGGTTTCGTATAGAGCGCGAGCAGATGCTTATCGTCCGGCAGCCACGCCAGGTTTGAGTAGCCGCTGTCTTGCCGATCGAGAATCACTCCGCTCGGCTGGGCAATCGAGCGCACCGTCTTCGCGCGTAGGTCGAGTATCTCGACCTCGGCCGTAGCCGGCCCGGTCACCTCAATCCAGGCGATCTCGTTCCCGCCCGGTGACCATTCCGGCGCTTCCGCCTTGTCGGCGGAACGATAGAGGACCTCGTCATGGTTGCCGTCTTTGTCAGCCACATGAATTTCTGAGTATTGGTCCTTGCGATCAGGGGTCCAGCGCAGATAAGCGAATCGATTGCCATCCGGAGACAAGCTGGGGGCGCTATCCACATCGAGCACCAGTTGCCGGGGCGTTCCCCCAAAAAGCGGCATCGTATAAATCCGCGCGAGGACGCTGTTATCTGGCGTTCCCCGCGTGAAATAAAGGTAGTTGCCATCCGGAGAAAAACTCACTCCCAGGTAGCCGCCGCCAAACGCACCCAGAATTTGCGTATCTGTGTTGGTGACAATATTGCGGACCCAGAGCGATCGTTGCCCGGCATCATTCTTCACTTCGGCAAGGAATTTGCCATCTCCGGAAAGCGCGATTTTCTCGATCGTCCCGGTATTTGTAATCTGCGCGACAGCAATCGTAGAAAAAGGCTTCGCCCGGGGCCACCAGTACCAACCGGCCACGCCTGAGGCAATCAGCAGCAGTAACCCGGTCAGCATGATCCAGCCCGACCTTACCTTCCGGGCCAAAGGCCGGATGGAACTTGCCGGCCGTTGCGCGGGCTCGCTCGCGTGGACGCTGCCGCTGCTCTTGCGCTGCAGACGCTTCAAGGAGGCCCGCAACTGCGCCGCCGATTGGCACCGTAGTTCCTTTTCTTTTTCCAGCGTTTCGATCAGGATGTCTTGCAGCTCAACCGGCAGCTCGGCATTACCGGCAGCCAACGCTGCGGGAGGGGCATTCAATATGTGGTCAAAGGTCACCGCCGTGGTTGCACCCGCAAACGGATGCTGTCCGGTAGCCAGTTCATACAGCACCACGCCGAGCGAAAATACGTCGCTGCGCGCATCCAGCGGTTCGCCCCGAGCCTGCTCCGGCGACATGTAGGCAACCGTGCCCACGGTCGAGCCCGGGCTGGTAAGCAGCTGCTGAGGAAACACCTCGGCGATGGTTTCCGAATCGCTGCCGGTATCGCCGGGGACGGCGGCGCCTGCCTCGAGCCGGGCCAGGCCAAAGTCGAGAATCTTTGCCTGCCCGGTGGCTGACAGAAAGAGATTGCTGGGCTTGATATCGCGGTGCAAAACACCTTTGCGGTGGGCCGCGTCGAGCGCATCCGCCACCTGCACGCCAAACTCCAACAACCTGGTATAGGGCATAGCCCGCCGACCGTAGGCCCTGTCCAGGCTTTGCCCTTCGAGCAGCTCCATCACGATGAATGGCTGATCACCGCTTTCGTTTAGTTCGTGAATCGTGCAGATGCCGGGATGATTCAAGGAGGAGGCGATGCGTGCTTCGCGCCAGAAGCGGTCCACGGCCCCGGAATCCTTCTGGGTTGGCTCCAGCAGCACCTTCAAGGCGACCGTGCGTCCCAGTTTCTGATCCTCTGCCGCATACACAACGCCCATACCGCCACGGCCGAGCCGGCGGAGGATCCGGTAGTGCCCGAGCGTCGAACCCAGAGCTAATTCCTGCACGCAACTATCATGCAGGTCTGAACCCAACCCGGCAAGTTCGTGAAGCGCCCGTAGCCAAAGCGCGGAAAGCGGATTTGAGCGGAGCAAGACCGGGGGTGAGGCAGATGCACTCCCGGCTTACTTTCAGATCCCGAGCCGTAAACATGTCAAGGCAGCGACAGGTTCAGCGCGTAGAAGTCCCAAATGCCGGCATCGCGGATCAACAGCAGCGCGTCATCGGGAGCCAGGCCGAGCCAGTAACCGTCGACAAAGGGCGCGGCATGGAAGTTCCTCAAGTCCGCCAGTTCTTCCAGTTTGTGGCTGGCGAGGGACACACGAAAGACCCGGTCTCCGCCCGCCAGATGGTTGAGGAAGACGATGGCTTCTCCGTTGTGCGTCCAGGTTGGATAACCAAAGGAGGCCTGGGCCACCTGCGTCCAGATCCTGGTCTTGAAATCGTAAACAAAGAGTTTAGTTCCATCGTTAGACATCGCTGCCATACGGTCGCCGGCGGGCGACCAGCGCGGCGACCACAGGCCGTTCGAGCCAGGAATAACCGTAACCGTATGTGTGGCTAAATCGAGCAGGCGGATAGCGTTGACGCTCGCCGCTTCTTTTTCAGTGACGGCCTGGCCTCCGAAGGCCAGCGACTTGCCATCGGCTGACCAGGTGGGATCTGCCTGATCACGTTGTTCCGGGAGCAGAAGCTGCGGCGAGCCGCCGCGCGCGCTCTGCAGATAGAGCTGCCACAGCTTGCCCGGCAGCCGGCCCATGAACGCGATCTGGCTTCCATCGGGGGACCAGCGGGGCATGTAGACCTGCAGGGGAGGATAGGTGAGTTGTGTTCGCTCGCTGCCGTCGGGCCGGCTGCGCCACAAACTTCCCTCCGGATAGCTCATGTAGGTAATCCATTTTCCGTCGCGGGAAAAGTCCACGCCCGATGCCTGGATACCGGGAGGCGCACCGGGAAAGAACGGGCGGAACTCATCCGCCCTGGCGTCGAACCGCACCAACTGCCCGCGCGGTTGGCTGGTGCGTACAAAGATCTCGTTTCCTTGCTGATCAGGCAGTGGGGTGAAGGTGCTGGTTGGCCCGGACGTCAACTGAACCGGCGCGCGGTTCACGCGCTGCCAGAGGCTGCTGCCTTCGCGCATGGCCCACACGTTGGCTACGCCGCCGCGCGCGGACTGGAAAAAGAAATATCGGCCATCGGGGGTCCAGCTGCCGCAACACTCTGCCGGCACCGGGTTCCAGCCGGTCAGGAGCGCATGCAGGCCACGCCCATCCGACCCCACTTCCCAGATCGCTGATCCATTTGCGCCGCTTACGGTAAAGCGCAGTCGACGGCCATCTGGTGACCAGCGGGGCCAGGAGGCAGCGCCGTCTACCGTCACCAGCCGGCGAGGTTCCGTGCCGTCGGCATGGGCGGTGTAGATTTCGTTACCCGAGGTGTAGACCAGCCTGGCGCCGTCGACGGACCAGGAGGCATCGGTGGCCACAACATTTCCCAGCCGGCGCGCGGAGCCCCCGAGCACTGGCAATGTCCAGGCGGCGTTGCCTTCGGGAACAAAAGCTTTGCTCAGCACCAACAGGCGCGAGCGATCGCGGGAAAGGTCGACGGGAAATAAATCTTCCGCCGTATCGCGCAGGGCAACGATCTCTCCTCCCGCGGTCGAAACCTGGTAGATCTGTCCGCTCTCCGCGAAGTAAAGGCGGGCGCCGTCGGTCGCAGCGCCGGTCTTTTCATGTCCGTCGCTGGTCACCTGCTGCGAACCGATAACGCGGGGCGGAGGCAGCACCGGCCGTATGGCAAAGGCCAGCACGGCGGCCACCGCCAGGACGCCAGCGCCGTAACCAAGCCATCGCCATCGGTGCCGGCCAGGGCTAACGGCAGCAGTCGACATGGGCCGTCTCGAGACGCCCGCCACGTGCATATCGGTGGCGGCCGGAAACGGCGCCGTGGCTGAGGCCAGGCGTTCGCTCTGGAGATCGCGCTTGAGCCGCTTCAAGTCGCCGCGTAACTCAGCCGCACTCTGTGCGCGCAGATCGCGATCCTTCTCGAGCGCCTTGTCGATGGTGGCCTCGAGCGCGATGGGCAACGCGGGATTGAGTGCAGTAACGGGCACAGATTTGCCTTGCAGCATGGCAGAAAAGATCTGCTTCGGCGAATCGCCGTGAAAGGGCAAACGGCCCGTGGCCATTTCGTAGAGCACCACACCCAGGCTGAATACGTCGCTGCGCGCATCCACATCCTTCGCGCGCGCCTGCTCCGGTGACATGTATTCCGGAGTACCCCAAGCCAAGCCGGGGCCGGTAAGCCTTAATCCTTCGATGGGAGAGGTGGGGCTCACGGGCTCTTCGCCGCGCGTGACAGGTTCCTGTTTCTGGTCAGGCCCGAGCGACTTGGCCAGACCGAAGTCCAGAATCTTGGCCTGACCGCGCGCCGTTATAAAAATGTTTGCCGGCTTGATATCGCGATGGATGATCCCTTTTTGATGCGCGGCATCGAGTGCATCGGTAATCTGCAGAGCTGCGTCCAGTAGTTCGTCTACGCCCATGGGACCACGCAGCAGGCGGTGCTGCAGGGTCTCACCCTCCAGATACTCCATGGCGATAAACGGCTGATCGCCCACTTCGCCAACTTCATGGATGGTGCAGATGTTGGGATGGCTGAGGGCGGAGGCGGCACGGGCCTCACGGCGAAAACGCTCGAAAACCTGGGTGTCTTCCGCCAGTTGCGGAGGCAGGAATTTAAGCGCTACCATGCGTCCGAGGTTTATGTCCTCAGCCTTGTATACGACGCCCATTCCTCCACTGCCCAGTTTGTCCAGGATGCGGTAGTGGGAAACTGTGGTTCCAATCATGGCGCCAAGGGCCTAAGTCGCATGAATGCTGGATGATAGGCGCTGCGCGAGCACGAGTCAAGAAGGCGGGTTGAGGGGTCCACAACTGGTTGATTGCGTTGCTCCGCAGGCGATCGCCATTGGGCCTGTATGCTGAACTCGTGCGAATCCCACTCAAGCCAAAGGAAGGCTTGACCCGGATTTCCTGTACGCGTATCCATTCCACGGCAGCGTGTGCGGCTTTCTGTAAGGAAAGCCGCATGAAGGTAGGCGAGTTCACGAAGCTTCACAGGAAATCCGGGGAATGGGCCACCCATCCCTTTGTGGTCAAAGCGGGAGCGCAGCGTGCTAGATGTTCACCCACCAGAGCAAGGAATTCACACCCTGAAGGATTTTTTCCTCCATTTGCTCACCATTACTGTTGGTCTGCTGATTGCGCTGGGCCTGGAGAACGCCGCAGAGGCTGTCCACCACCGCCATCAACGGGAGGAGGCCGAGCAGACGATTCGCCAGGAACTCCGGGAAAACCGTGATCAGATCGAGCACGCGCAAAAGAATGTTCAAGAGGAGACCAAGGCCATGCTCGCCGTGCTGGGCTACCTGGAAGCCAGGCAAAGTGGAAAACCGGGCGATGCTAATGGGCTCAACCTGTCTTTCAGTGAGCAGCCGTTGCAGGATTCTGCGTGGAGCACGGCCGCGGCGACCGGTGTGCTCACCTACATGCGGTACGCCGATGTGCAGAAATTCGCGCTTTGCTACAAAGAGCAGGGGTTGTTCGAAGGGATTCAGCAACAAACCCTCGATGAGTACCTGCAACTGGATTCCTATGTCGTACGCGGATTTGACCCGAGCAAGATTACCCCGGACGACATCAAGACCGCGTTGCCGGTCGTGCGCCGCACACTGGCCCACCTGATCGGTATGCAGGACGTAATCCGCGGCGCCCTGACGGTCTACGATAACGCTCTGCGGTGAGGCCGGTATTCGCAACGGCGACCATGACGTATGGCGGGTCTTGAGGGTCACAACCGCAGATGCCGTTTCCCCTCCCACACCAAGGCGTGTGCCCTCCGGGATTTCCACCGAGGGGCAGGAGAACCGCAGATCTCTCCACTAAACTCTTCAAGCCCCCGGTGGGTAAAGAGTTGTGCCCTGGCGGCGCCTCGGTCAAAACTTGCGTTGACTTTCGACCAGCCTCTTCATAAAGTCTATTCAACCCCAGGGAAATTCAGCCGATCCAAAAAGCACCTAGCCGTCTTGTCGAAAAAAAGGGGTCCGACTATGAAGCGCACGACAAAGTCCTGCAGAATATTGCTCCTCCCGGTTGTCTGCGTTCTCTCACTGTTGAACTCCGCGGCGTTGCATGCCCAGGCAACGGGAAGTTTCGCCGGTAATGTGACCGATAAAGCGGGATCCATTATCCCCGGAGCTGCGGTCATCGCAACCTCCGAAAGAACTGGCCTGGTGCGCGACGTCAAGACAGACAGCAGCGGACACTACCTCATCCCCCTGCTGCCGGTCGACGACTACACCGTTCACGTGGATGCCAACGGCTTTCAAAGCGCTGAATCGAAAGGTCTGCACCTGCAGGTGGATGAAGCGCGCGAACTCGATTTTGCGCTCGTCCCGGCTACTGTCGTGACCACCGTGGCGGTTTCCGGTGAGGCGGTAGCCGTCGAGTCGGCAAATCCGTCGCTGGGTCAGGTGATCACCGCGCAAGAGGTGTCGCAACTGCCCTTGAACGGCCGCGATTTTGTGCAGCTGGCGACCCTCACCTCAGGCGCTACGGCCGAGACCAGCACCAGCAGCTTCTTCACTTCCGCCGCCAGCAGTGAGGTGGCCGCGCGTGGTTCGTTCTCGCTTTCGGTCGGTGGCTCCCGGCCCAACAGCTCGGACTGGCTGCTCGACGGCGTCGACAACAACGAACTGACTGCAGGCGGTTACGGCATCCTGACGTCCATCGATGACATCGCGGAATTCAAGGTCCTCACCTATACCTACTCCGCCGAATATGGCACGCGCGCGGGGCCGACCGTGCTGGTCACTACCAAGGGCGGTTCCAATAACTTCCACGGCACGCTGTTTGAGTTTGTGCGCAATACCGATCTCGATGCCAAGAGCCACTTTGCCACCTCCATCGAAAAGTTCAACCTGAACCAGTTTGGCGGCGCCGTGGGCGGACCGATTCGCAAGAACAAGACCTTTTTCTTCATTGATGGCGAACAGAAATATCAGCTTCATGCCATTCCCTTTACCGGCCTGGTGCCTTCGCTGGCTCAGCGCACTGGTGATTTCTCTCAGGACCCATTTGGTGCCGTGACTGCGATTGGTACGCCGGCTGCCGGTCAGCCTTCCGGCATCGTGAACCCCAACATGGTTGGGGTGACCGGAAACGCTATCTACTTTCAGTGCGATGGCGCTGGCAATCCCCTGCCCGCCAATGCCGATGGCAGCCAAGCCGCAGGCACGCCGTGCAACAAGGTCCCGGCAAGCCTGATCAACCCCATTGGCCAGGCCATGATTAACCTGTACCCCGCGCCCAACGCCAGCAATGCGAACGCGGGCATCAACTACGTCAATCAGCCCATCCGCCAACTGAACGAAACCAAGTTCGATATTCGCCTGGACCATACTATTTCTAACCTGGACAGCCTCTTCGGCCGTTTCAGCTATGACCAGGCATTCTCGTTTGTGCCTGGCGGCTCGCCGGGATTTGCCGAAGCAAACGCGTTCGGCAGCAACCAGCGGATCAGAAATCACGCCCGCAACGTGGCTCTGGGCGAGACCCATGTGTTCTCGATCAACATGGTCAACCAAGCCACTTTTGGCTACAACCGCATCTTCGACTACATTTCTTCGCAGGGCACGGGCACCTGCATCTCCTCCACCATCGGAGGCGGTATTCCCAACGCCAACCTGGGCTGCGCCAGTGGCAAGTGCCTTCCCGGGGCCTATAGCTGCGGACTGGTCTCGACCGAGTTCCAGGGCGGCTACTGGTCACTCGGCGATCGCGGCTACTCACCCTTCCAGGGTGGAACCAACATCTTCTCGTTCCGCGATTCCCTCGATTACGTCCACGGCAAGCACGACTTCAAGTACGGTATCGACTTTCGCGGGAATCAAATGAACGTGGGCACAGAGGCCTTCCAGGATGGCTTCTGGATCGTCGGCGTTGCCGGGAATTTTACCGGCAATGGCGCCCTCAACATCGCGGGTAATTCGGAAGCCGATTTCCTGCAAGGCATCACGGGACTGGCCATTCATGACCAGACGTTTGAAGGTCCGGTTACTGGGCGCCGCTGGAAGGTTTACCGCCCGTTCGCCGAAGACAATTGGCGCGCCACCCCCACCATCACCCTCAACATCGGCCTGGCGTGGGATTTGACCACGCCCCTCACGGACATTGCCGGACGACAAGCCGACTACCTTCCCTTGACTGGGCAGCTGCTGGTTTCCGGCCAGAATGGGGTCGGTGCGTCGGGCGGCATCAAGATGGATTGGACCGGCGTCGAACCCCGCCTCGGCGCCACCTGGAAGGTGTTTGGCAGCGACAAGACCGTGTTGCGCGCCGGTTACGCCATTTTCCATGACTCCGCCTGGAGCCAGGGCGCGCAGGGTCTATGGCAGAATCCGCCCAACCTGGGCGAATACGTCGGCTTTGGCGCCCAGGGCTGCGCGTTTGCCACGTCCTACTGCGCTACCACCCTGGCGCAGACGCCTGGAGCCGTTAGTCTCTCCGCCGGATTTCAGGCCATCTCTACGCCACCCACCGCGGCCAACTTTCAGGGCACCTTCGTCTATGAGCCCACGAATTTAAAACACGGCATGGTGCAGCAATACAACGTAAACGTCGAGCGCCAGGTGGTCGGCAACCTGGTGCTGACCGCCGGCTTTGCCGGTGCCCAGGGCACACACATCCTGGTGGTCGGCAATAACCTCACCACTTCGAGTCCGAGTGCGTGCGGCACGGTGCAAAACTACACCCTCGGTTGCAATTTCAACGGCTCGGCCTACAGTTCGCCGTACATCGCGCCCAACTTCAACAGCATTTTGCTTTATGGAGATGTGGGCAAGACCAGCTATAACTCGCTGCAGATCAAGGCCGAGACCAAGACGGCGAATCACGGCCTATACGCGCTGGTCGCTTACACCTACTCGCGCACCTACGACAACGGGTTAACCGACGGGTTGGGTTCGGTGGTAAGCGCCCCGTATTTCCCTTTGCCTAACTGGCAAAACCTGGATTGGGCGTTATCGCAGATCAATCTCAATAACAACTTCACCGGCAGCGTGATCTACGATCTGCCCTTCGGCCGCGGCAAGCAGTTTGGGAGCAACTGGAATCCCATCACCAATGCCATCCTCGGGAATTTCCAGACGACGCTGATCGAAAGAATCTCTTCTGGATTCCCCGTTCCGCTGATCGATAGCATCAACTCGTCGGGCGCTACTTTCAACAACGGCGGCAATAGCAACAACTGGAACCGGCCAGACCGGGTCGCGGGTTGCAACGCCGGCAACGCGGCTCACGGCAAGCTGGAGTGGATCAACCCAACCTGCTTTGTTGCTCCTGCTTCCGGCGAGTTGGGCAACGCATCGCGCGTCCCGGCCACCGGACCTGATTTCGTCAACACGGACTTCTCCGTCATCAAGCAGATCGGGCTGCCGAGAGAAATGGGGCTTAATTTCCGCGCGGAGTTCTTCAACCTCTTCAATCACTCGCAGTATGGTTCGCCGGTGAACGATGTGAGCTCGCCCGGGTTTGGGTTTGTTCAATCCACGGTAAACAATCCCCGGCTGATTCAATTGGCACTGCGACTGACGTTCTAACGCAGCTGAAGGAGTTCGAGCTTCCCCTCGGCAAAGAGTGGTGCGCTGCCGCCGAAGTATCGTGAACGTTCAAAAGAGCAGCACAGCCATCTGGTAGGTGGTAAAGCCAGGGGAGCCGTTGCCGGTGTGGCAGGCGCCGACGGTGGCAGTCTTATACTTGCCGGTTGCGATTCTGTCCTCCAGTACGCCCGGTAGCCTGTGTAGGTCAGAGGCTTCCCAGCGCATGATGAATTTGGGGCGGGCACCCACCGATCCATGATCCAGGGCACAGGTTTGGCGCGCGGCATTCACGTCGCCGGCGGTGCGCAAACCACGCTGATTCAACAATAGGTCGATCTGCCGCTCGATCTGCGAGGAGCCCATGGCCGCCACCCCGGCGGAAAAGTCTTCCACCGCCCAGAGATTGTTTCCCTGGCGGACGATGCCGATGCCGATTTCATCCAACCGCGCATCCAGAATGTTGGCCCGGTGGTGCGGTGAGTGCATCCACTCGTCCTCGACCGCTGCGGGGGTCGGGGCCACTGCCAGATTCTCGGCCACCACGCGGAAGCGTGCGCCCTGGTCGGCCACACGCGTCTCCAGCTCTGCCTCGCCTGCATATTGGTGGGAGAGCGCGCCCTGACCCACCATCAGGGACGCATGCCGCTGGGCTGCGCGGGCCAGGGCGGGATCCCACTTGAGCGGCCCAAGCCCCTGCCGGGCCCGGTCTTCATTCGTTGCCTGCATCAACTGCCGCGCTTCCATTGACTGCGCACCCGCGTGGCCCGCAAAGTACAGTGCACCGGCTGCCCACGCCGCGGTAAGCAAGCATGCCCGCATGAGTCTCTTCATCTGGCCACCTCTTCGTGGTCCATTGAAACGCGAATGGCAGCCCCATCCGCTCCCACGAAAGATGTATGCCGCGGCCGATCACGCCCATAAGCGCACGACGGCAAAAAGGAACAAAGCGATCGCCAGCCACGCGAACGAATCTCCCATCTGTTGAAATAGCGTCCAACTGTGCCCCGCCGGCACGGTTACCATCATCATGGCGAACGGGGCAGAGTCGCTTCGCGTCTCCCCCAGTATCTTTCCGCGGTTATTGCTGACTGTCAGGTATCCGTCTTTGGCCGCTCGT
This sequence comes from uncultured Acidobacteriaceae bacterium, assembly GCA_963834445.1. Classification (GTDB taxonomy): domain Bacteria; phylum Acidobacteriota; class Terriglobia; order Terriglobales; family Acidobacteriaceae; genus PALSA-350. The sequence continues at coordinate 1,147,432 of CAWIBU010000002.1, read as the reverse complement.
GCGACGCTGAACCCGTCTTCCACGCCACGCATCACGGCAATATGTCCGTGCCAGGCACGATCTATCTTGAAATCCCACGCCGGCGCCAGTATCAATCCAACGCCCGCCTCTCCATACCGGCGGGATAGACCGGTAAAGTCCATGTCCTTACAGATCTCCACGCCCCAGGTGTCATGAGGATGCGGCAACAGCGTCAATTCCCTTCCAGGGGTAAATTTCAACTCGAATGGCGGCAGCAAGTGCTCCTTGTCGTAACTGCTGACGGCAGCGCCGGGCTGATACACACGGGCCTGATTGTAGGCAACGCTGCCCGCCTGGCGATCGAAGCCCGCCACTACCGTTGCTCCACTCTGCTGCGCGAGCTTTTGCAGGATGGCGTCTACTTGTGCAACATCATCATCCGTAAGATGGCCCAGCTTTTCGGGCAGCACAATGGCTTGCACCTTGCGCAACGTGCCACCGTCCAGTTGCCACAACCTGGTCACGTAGGCGTTGAGCAGGGCTTGGGTTTTTGCACCCGCCGCTGCGACATTCTCATTTCCTTGCGCATCTGACGCGGCCAGGGCGATCTGAACCTCCGGTCCAGGTTGCGGTATGGTGAGCCGGACCCAACCGAAGATCAGCACAGCGGCCACCGTTCCTCCGATGAACAGGAGCACGCGGCCTGCTCTTCGCGCCTCTCGCCGCAGGCGCCAGGCGGCCACCAGGCCCGCCGGGAACAGCAGCAGCACAAACGTCATTCCCCACGGGCCGGTGACTGAGGCCAGCTGCAGGAAGGGCAAGAAGTGCAATTGTGAATAGGCCAGCGAGCCCGCCGTTCCATGCGGCCAAAGCAGGTTTCGGGCATATTCAAAGGTGACCCACGTTGCCGGAAACGCAAGCACGGCGCTCACCGTTTGGTTTCGCAGCAACAGGGCGCGAAAGAGGCTGACAGCGAGGGCGAACACGATCGCCGCCACCCCGAAGCCGCTCAGCCAGGCCACCGCGGGCAGGCCGAGCTGGTGAAAATAGCCCCAGTAGGACGACGCACCGGCCAACGATGCGAGGCCGGCGACCAGCGCCGCACTCCATCGCCCAGCGCGGGTTGCGCACCAGAGCACGGGTAACGGCGCCACCCACATGAGCGGCCACTGCGGATCGAGGCCGCTGCCGAAATAGAGCATCGTGGCGGTCGCTGCGCAGGCGAGCGCAGCCTCCACAACACCGAGCCCTTTAACTCCGGATGCCATGCATGTACCTCCTGAACGAGCGGTGGCAAAAGACGCGAAACTCCTTGTTATCCATCTCCATGCGGCCGCCCAGATAGAGCATCACCAGGCCCTGCAGCAGTGCGCCCATGGCGAATGTGATTTCTGAGGCGTTGTCCTGGCGAAAGTAGCCGGTCCTGATGCCTTCTTCGATTGCTTCTGTGGTCAGGTTCGCGGTCGGCGACGCACCCGCTTTAAAGTCGCGCGGATAGGTTCGCGCACCGGCCCGCGGGGTCAGGAACATCAGCTCAAACAGGCGCGGCCGTTGCAGGGCAAAATCGAGGAATACGTCGAGGATTTTGAGCAGCCGCTTCTCTGGATCGCGCGGTTTGGGCGCGGCCGTCACGCGCGCGGCCAGGTCTTCGAATCCCGCATCCGCCAGCGCGTTTAACAAGGCTGCCCGATCAGCGAAATGCCGGTAGAGCGCCATGGCTGTGACGCCGACCGAGCTGGCCACGCGGCGCATGGTCACCGACTCGGCCCCTTCGCGATCGAGCAATGCTCCTGCCCTGGCCGCAATCCGTTGTGCGGTTAACTCTTTCATGTTTACATCGTATACCAGATTTGTATACAGCGTACACAAAAAGGGCCCACGTGCGGGATGGGATACATGGGTCGTAGAAGAAGTGGAGCGTGGGCGAGCGGTCCTTCAGGATGTTCGCGCTGCCCCCTTTGGATAAGAGAGCGGAGGTGTGCCATCGACCGGATTCGGAGCCAGCACATCTATTTATGACGGCAAGGCGAATGCCTTTACCGTCTGACTGGATGCATCGCTACGCGTTCGCTTTTTTACCTTATGGGTGCCCTCAGCAAGAGGCCCGCTGCTGGCAGTGGCCCGCGCCGGCAGACCTATTTCGAAGACTGCAACACGGAAGAGCCGCAAAGCATCAATTCCTGCGCGATGCGCACGCTGGCGATCAGCATCAGGTAACCAAAGGACAGATTGACCAAGTAATGCCACAGTAGTTGCATACGCTCTCCCACCAGTTCTTCGATGTACCGATCTTAAGTTGTATGGACGGGTTGGTCGAGCATTGTTTTGCACTCCGGACGGTACGAAAAAGGTTACCTGCAGTTACCTCGAAGGGTTGGGCCAGCGAACTAAGTCCTGCTGTTTCTGCGACTCGTAGCTGTATCCTGCACCCCCCTGCTGTGCGGTTCCCCTCGCTTAGCTGGCAACCTTTGCGGCTGCACGTCCCGGATTTCCAAAGCCAAACGCTTGCCCAATGTGTGGGCCGCACGCGTCAAGGTATCGGCCAAAACAGCTGTGTTTTTTGGATCGCCGGCCGGTGTGGGAACTGAGGGACCAGTGATGCCTCTGCTGCGATCATTCCCCGCGCAACGCCTCCATGGGGTCAATCGAAGCGGCACGGAGCGCGGGGAACGTAGAGGCGCACAGGGCCAACAGCAGCACACCCAGGGCGGCGGCGGTCAGCACGAGCGGATCAAAAGGGCTCACGCCAAACAGCAACGAGCGCAGCAGTGTGGATGCGGCCGCCGCCCCTGCCAGCCCCAGCGCGCAGCCGACCAGGGCGAGCTGGGCACCCGATTTCAGAACCAGGTGCACGATGCCGGCCCGCTGCGAGCCGAGGGCCATGCGGATGGCCATCTCCTGCACGCGGGAGGCGACGGAGAAGGCAACCACGCTGTAGATACCCAGCACCGCCAGCAACACCGCGGCCAACGCAAAGCTGGTAATCAGGACGGTATTGAAACGGCGCGGCGCCTCGCTCTGCGAAACCGCCTGTTCCATGGTTTGCACCTGGGTCAGTGGCAGTTGCGGATCGATGGATTGCACGGTCGCGCGCAAAACATTCTCCATCTGCTCAGGCCGCGATACCGAGCGCAATACGACATAGCCACCGTTGCCATTCAAGTCGGTGGGAGACGCGAGCGAACCGATCGCCTGTTCCAGCTGGTCGACAGGAATGAAATATTGTTCTTTCGTAGGATCGTCGGGGGAACTGAGCTTCACGTCGGCGACTTCGCCGACAATCGTCAACCACGGGGTTTGCATCTGGTCGGTTCCGATGCGCAACCGTTTGCCAATCGGATCCTGGTTGGGCCAGTGGTGTTGTGCCAGCTTATGGTTCACGATGACCACCAGCTGCGCACCCGCCTTGTCGGCCTCGGTGAAGAAGCGGCCACGCATCAGGGGGATTCCCATCGCACGAAAGTAGTCGCCCATGATTACCGCGACTGTAGCCAGGTTCATGCCTTCGCCCCTGGGGGCTACGTAGCCTTCGGCCACGAAGGCCTGGTTGTTATTACCGCCCGCAGCGGGCAGAAAGCTGGTGAGGCCGACGCTCTCGACCCCCGGAAGCGCGCGCAAGCGGCGCAGCAGTTCATCGTTGAAAACGTTCACCGAGGTTTGGGTCGCATATTGTTTTTGTGGCAGCGAATAGCCCCCGGTGGTGACGTGCTGAGGTTGAAAACCCAGGTCGACGGAGCGCATTTTTTCAAAGCTGCGCAACAGAAGCCCCGAGGCGGCCAGCAGAATCAGGGCAATCGCGATCTCAGCCACCACCAGGGCAGAGCGCAGGCGGGCATGACCTCCACCCGCGGTGCCGCTGCGGCCACCCTCTTTGAGCGTGCCATTGACGTTGGTGTGCAGCGCGGCAAACGCCGGAGCAACGCCACACAGCAGTCCCGTGACCACAGCCAGCAGCAAGGCAAACCCAACCACTTGCCAGTTCAGAGTAATTTCGCTCATGCGGGGCAAACTCTCGGGCAGCAGGCTCTTGCCCACGCGGAGCGCGAACGCGGCGAGCGCCAGACCCAACAAGCCTCCGCTCACACTCAATAACAAGCTCTCGAGCAGCGTCTGGCGGAGCAGTGCGGTGGCGCGGGCTCCCAACGCCAGGCGGACCGCGATTTCTCTCTGCCCGCGGATGGCGCGCACCAGCATGAACCCCGCCAGGTTGACGCAGGCGATCAGCAGCACCACGGCGACCGCCAGGAACAGGGTTCGCAACAGCGGCCGCGCCTGCTCGACCGTCTCCTCCTGCAGCGGGCGCACGATGGAATCAATATGCAGGCTGGCCATTTGCGCGGGGTAGTTACGCATGATCTCCTGGGCCACCCGCTCCGCATCACTCTGCGCCTGCACCGGAGAAACGCCGGGCTTCAACCGGCCGACCATCTGGTAGCTCCAGTTGGCGGCGCCGCCGGGCGAGAGTTCCTGCGCCGTAAAGCTCATCGGAACCCACACAGCAGTATGGTTCAGCTGTCCCGTAACCAGGGGAAACTCGAAATTCCGCGGCATCACGCCGATGACGAGGTAGGGCTTGCGATCGAGCAGGATCTTGCTGCCCGTTACCTGCGGGTCGGCATGAAAGCGGCTTTGCCATAACCCGTAGCTCAAAACCGCGACCTGCTGGCTGTGGTCTGCTTCGTCGGAGGTGAACACACGCCCGAGCCGCGGTGCAACGGCCAGTGCGGTGAAGACTCCGGCCGTCAGGCGCGCGGCGGACACCTGGGACGGCTCTCCGGCGCCGGAAAGCTCATAACTGGCAAAGCCGTATCCCCCTAGCCCCGCAAACGAATGCGTATCCCGGGTGTAGGTTCGGATATCGGGCACGGTGACCCCCACCTCGCCGTTGCCGCCCACATCGACGCCGCGCAGGCGATCCGCGAGCACCACCAGGCGATCGGGATTGGGAAAGGGTAGCGGCCGCAGGAGAACGCCCTCGACGATCGAAAAGATGGCCGTAGTCGCGCCAATGCCGAAGGCCAGCATCAATACCGCGGTGAGAGTGAAGCCCGGCGACTTGCGCAACTGCCGGAATGCGAATTTGAGGTCAACAAACAGATGCGACATGAAATGAATCCTCAGTGCCCGCTATGTTGCACTTCGCCTGCCAAACTTCGTTTGTTGAACAATGGCGAACAGTGACGGCCAGCCATTGTTCGATCCCGAAAACATGCGTCCAAAAACGAACACGCGCCGAGCCCTGTAGGCAATACGCGGGAAGGCTGCGCAAGGTTCCCGCGAAGACGGGGACGAGGGACAGCCTATCGACTTGTTACCTCTTGCTTGTGGTGAGCAAGGCGACCAAGACATCGCAGGCGGGTACCTGATGCAACGTGGGGGTCGCGGGGAAGGTTGGTCCTTCATCCTGGAACCCATTCAGGGAACGAGCATACGCTGGGCATCCCGCCGGTAATCCTTCCTTTTTTGCGTGTCAGCTAGAATGGAAGGCGATATTTCCGGGGGGTCGAGGGCCCTTTCCATGCAGACCGCTTACAAGCGCTTTAGCCTGTTCACTGGTTTCGCGTTGCTGATACTGGTGCTGCTGACGAATGCCTGGATTACCAGACGTCAACTTTCGGTGCAGACCGAAAATCAGGTCGGGCTGACGAGGTCGAGGCTGGTGCTGTTGGCATTAGCGCGAACAGAATCGGTCTTGAAAGATGCTGAAACCGGCCAGCGTGGCTTTCTCTACACCGAAGATCCAAAGTATCTGGCGCCCTACAACTCGGCCACGGGTCAGGTGGACATTGAGATTGACAAGCTTGCCCATCTCACTGCGGGGGACCGCAGTCAACAAGCGCGTATTCCCCTGCTGCGCAGCTTAGCCCACCGAAAGCTGGCAGAACTCGCGCAGACGATCTTGCTGTATCGAACAGGCAAACCGGAGGCGGCGAAGGCATTCGTAGTTTCAGATGTTGGACTGGTCACGATGAATGAGATCAGGGCCCTGATCGACGAGATGACACAACAGGAATCCTCTATCGCGGCCGCCCGGTCGGCGGTCTATCAAAGGAGCATCCGGATAACCGTCGGCTGTATCTATCTAGCTAGTCTGATCGCTGCTTTGGGCGCCATCTTCCTCGCTTATTTCATTTTTCACGAAATGGCTTTACGCGAGGAACATGCTCGCCAAATACTGGAGCGAGAAGAGTGGTTCAGGGTTACGCTTACCAGCCTCGGCGACGCGGTGATCGCGACGGACAAGCACGGGCTGGTGACCTTTTTAAATCCCCTGGCCGAGGAACTCACCGGCAGGAGTTTAGCCAAGGCGAGCGGACAACCCATCCAGGATGTGTTTCCGATCTTCAATGAGTCCACCCACAAGCCAGTGGAGAATCCCATCAGGAAGGTGTTGGAACTGGGACGCATTGTTGGCCTGGCCAATCACACGGTTCTGCGCCACGTGAGTGGGAAACTAACTCCGATCGAGGATAGCGCTGCGCCCATCAGGGACGCCAAGCACAATCTGATGGGCGTTGTGCTTGTTTTCAGAGATGCAACGGTTGAGCGGAAAACACAGGAAGTTCTGCGCAAGACTGAGAAGTTGGCCGCGGCCGCCCGGCTATCTGCGACCGTCGCCCATGAGATCAACAATCCCCTGGAGGCGATTGGCAATCTAATCTACATCGCAAAGCATGTAACTGGCCTTCCAGTTGCTGCCCGGGAATCGCTCCTGCTGGCAGAACAGGAACTGGAGCGAGTGTCGCACATCACGCGCCAGACGCTGGGCTTCTATCGCGAGTCTACGGTGCCCGATCGAGTCGATTTGTCTGTCCTGATCGAGTCGGTTCTGAAGATTTACTCGAACAAGCTGGAAAGGAAAAGCATCACGGTTCATCGCGAGTTTGGCGACTGCCCGCCAATTGTAGGACTTCCTGGAGAATTGAGACAGGCCGTGTCCAATCTTATTTCAAACGCCGCCGACGCCGTCAGCGACAACGGCACGATCCACGTAAAGTTGAAATGCATGGAAAGTCCCGAGGGAAACCATGTGCATGTAGTGATCGAAGACGATGGACCCGGCATCGATCCGCAACATGTAGATCGAATCTTCGAGCCCTTTTTTACGACGAAGAAGGACGTTGGAACCGGCCTTGGTCTTTGGGTTACCAAGGAGATCATCGATAGACATGGGGGGACGATCGAAGTTCACTCAAGGGCCGAAACGAGCGAACCTGGCACGGTGTTCAAGATGCTGCTGCCGTGTGCTCCGGAATCTCTCGCGCTTTGAGTCAGCAGGTTCGTGGACAGACGAACGGCAGTGCAGAAATTCTGGCGGGACGGACAGACCCACAGCAGTCAGAATTTGGTGATTGATTGCGTCCGGATGCAATGGCCGTAGTCCGTCTGCTTCTTCAAAGTCACTGTAATCGTTGCAAAACCGGAGGATTCATGGTGAACACACAGACACTGATCGCTCGGGCGTACTCTGCGTTCAATCATCGGGATATAGACAGCGCCCTGGCGCTTATGAGTGAGAACGTTAGCTGGCCCAAGGCATCGGAAGGGGGGCGCGTCGTAGGAAAAGTAGAGATTCGCGCCTATTGGACCCGTCAGTGGCAAGAGTTTGATCCTCATGTGGAACCACTTGAAGTAATCGACCAGGAAGGTGGGATTACCGAGGTCAGAGTTCATCAACTCGTAAAAAGCCTTAGTGGGGATGTCCTTTCTGATAGCGAGGTGTGGCACCTTTATAGGATTGAGAACGGTCTCATTGAACGCATGGACCTCAAGGAAAGCGAAAAAAGCTCGAATCCAACCCCATCCGCAGCATTCTCCAGACACTAACGTGTGTCAGGATCTGCCTTGCTATCGAGCGGGAACGCCGTGCTGACCGGCGTTTGCGCAAATCAACGCCCGGGGCGCTCCCACCAAGTAGGCATACCCACCCGTTACGCCAAGATGATAAAGGTGTCCCGTGCATCCAGCAATCATGGCTTCGGCAAGGCAGTTACTGCCCCTTCGGCGCAGGGCGTTGTTCGTTCGATTGATAGTCCCGAGGCGGTATTGGTTCCGTGCCGTACTGGCGCTTGGCCGAGCTCATGCCACGATCGCACGTATGGCGGGCGCGCAGGAATGCGCCCGGTACGAGGCCAGCTGTGTCGACCGCTGGCTAAGGGAACTGACACTCTCCGGAGCCTTTCCCGTCGAATACCGGGTTGAAGGGGCCGAGCATCTGGTGAGAACGGCTGCCGATGAGGCCGGCATCCTGCTTTGCACGGTTCATGTGCCTCTGACGACGGTGATGATGCGGGCGTGCGTCGACCTGGGGGCCGCGCCGGACTATGTGATTGCTGCGCCGATCAACATCAATCGAGATGGGCGCTGGCTGCCTGCCGGATTGCGCGAGGGGTTCAAAGCGATTCCGCCTGGATCGGGAACCCTGCGACGGGCGCGCACTGTTCTCACGGAAGGCGGGAGGTTTGCGTCCATGCTGGACGAAGCTGTGGGCTTACCCCTTCGCCCGGCTCTCATGCAGGTGGCAGGATCGGTGCGCGCCCGTGTGGTTTTCTGCTGGGCCGAGATGAATCCGAGCCGTACCATCGTAGTTACCTATCGGACGGCTCCGCACGCGATACCCGATACGGAAGAAAAGGTACGGGCCAATCTGGCGTCGCTCGATCAGCAAAGGCAGCGAGTTCTGGCGACTCTGTGCGGACAATACTGGGGCTCTGAGCCGACGCATGATCGCACGCGCCCACTAGTCGAATGCTCTCCCCACGCAGGCGACAAGAGCAGTGGGCAACTGAAGCTCGAATTCAAGTAAACTTCCCTGCCCGCGCAGCGCGCTGGATCACTGCGCAGGTGGAGAGCGCGACTCTTCATCACCACCCGAGTTTGGTGGAGAGGTTCTTCTGTCATGCATTTGCCCGGTCGAGGGAGAGGACAATCAGCCAGCAGGTCATTGACCTCGGGCGGTATTTCCAGATGGGGCCGGCGCAGGGTAGCATGCCTATTTTCCGCGGATAAGGCTGTGGTCGCCAGTTTTGAGTTATCGCGCAGGCGCCGTGGCTGGTTACCAACCCATTTGATGCATTCGCAGCAGGATGGTCTCGCTGTACCGATTCATGCGCGCCGGCCGTCGTTTCAAGGGAGCGGGCAGAATCGCGGCTAGCCGTGCCGCCTGATCCTGGCTCATATTGCGGGCCGCGGTTCCGTAGTAGGAACGACAGGCCGCATCCGCGCCATAGATGCCAGGGCCCCACTCAACCACGTTGAGGTATATCTCCAAAATGCGCTGCTTGCCGAGCACAAATTCGGCTACCGGAACCAGTGTAGCCTCTGCGCCTTTGCGGACGATTGAGCGGCCTGTTCCAAAAAACAAATTCTTTACGAGTTGCTGGGTAAGGGTGGAGGCACCACGGGTGCGACCGCCTTCCCAATCCTCGCCGGCTGCTATCTCAATCTGGTTCCAGTCGAACCCATGGTGCTGGTAGAAGCGCCCGTCTTCGGCGGCGATGACGGCGTGCTGGAGATTGGGCGAGATCTGACTGAGGGGAATATATTTGTAGCGTTTACGATACGGCGCCTGGTGAACCCACGCCTGCAAGCGACGCTCGGTCTGCACAGCGGTGGTTGATGGATCGACCCAGCGGGCAGCCAGAAGGAGCAGCGCAGCCAACGACCAGAGAAGCACCAGACCGATGAAGAAGCATAGAACAAAGGATCGCAGGCCACCCTTGCGCACCGTGGCCCAGACAATTGCCAGCGTTTTGCTCACGTTTCTGAATGATAACCGGTGAGGATGTAGCCAGCCAGGATTCGTGTCTAACCTGCCATGAGCACAACATGCGTCGTGTGCTCTGTAGCCTCGCGCTCCGTCACGGAAAATCCCAATGCGGGCAGGTCAATGCCGCTAAGAAGTGCCTCACCTTGACCGAGGACAACAGGCGAAAGTGCGAGTTGGAGGGAGTCGATCAAACCAGCCTGCAGATACTGTCGCACGGTGGAAACACCGCCTCCGATTTTGACGTCTTTGTCACGCGCTGCTTGTTTGGCGAGCCTCAGCGCCTCTTCGATTCCGCCGCTGACAAAGTAGAAGGTCGTCCCGCCTTCCATCACCAGCGGTTCACGCTCGTAATGGGTCAAAACGAAGGTGGGCGCATGGTATGGCGGATTGGGACCCCACCATCCCCTCCACGAGTCGTCGTGCCATGGCCCACGGACGGGACCAAACATGTTGCGGCCAAGGATGAAAGCCCCGAAGTTTTCCATCGACCGCCGTGCGAAGGCGTCGTCCACATCGGTCGATCCGCCTTCCTTCCCTTGCATGGCGCAGAATGTCCTGGTGTGAAAGAACCACTGAAAGAGCTCTGGACCGCGTTTGCCCAGCGGATCATGCAGGCTCTGCTCTATCCCGGCGCTAAAGCCGTCCAATGAAATGCCAAATCCCGCGACACGAACCTTTGACTTGTTATCGCTCATGCTCTCAAATTTCCCCGGCTCAATATATCCCACACAGATGTATTTCACGTTCGAGATGGAACTACAAGTTGGCGATGGAGCAATTCATCACCTGGTACTATGGCGCACCGAGACTGGCTTTGAAGCGTAGCGGTTGTTCTGCGATTCCGACGTCACTTAGAATCGCCGGGAATGGCCACCCGCCAGATCGGAGGCTTGCGGCGGTAAGGCGATTCGCCTGCGAGACAGCGGATGCCGGCCTGCCCGGCAGACTGGGTCAACCGCGAGCAGGCTCGGTGCCTGCCTGAGAAATCGGATGGGGAAAACTTACGGATAATGTTTGTTGTTTTCTGTACAAGGATGTTGCGATAGGCGTCTATTTAGGTTGAGGAGAATCGATCGATGCGTTCAAGGATGGTGCGTTTGGTGCTGGCTGGTGTTGTTGTGTTGGCTGCTCCCGGAAGCTGGGGTCAGGTCGCAGAGCACCCTGTGTTGCTGGCGCTCTCGAAAACCAATCACACGCTCGCGATCGTTGACCCGGTGACGCTGCAGGTCATGGCAAAGATGCCGGTCGGGCCGGATCCGCACGAAGTGATCGCGTCAGCGGCCGGAACCCGCGCGTGGGTCTCCAATATGCAGAACAGCCGGGGACACGAGTTGGATGTGCTGGACCTGGTGAACCACAAGGCGCTGCCGAGCATTGATACCGCGCCGATGGTCGGTTTGCATGGTCTGGACTTCCAGGGCGGTAAGGTCTGGTTCACGGCGCAGGGCGCGAAGGCGATCGGCCGGCTGGATCCGGCGACGGGCAAAACGGATTGGATCATGGGGACCGGGCAGGACTTTACGCATCTGATTCGCGTGACGCCGGACGGTCGAAGAGTCTTCGTCTCGAACGCGCATTCAGCGAGCGTCAGCATTATTGAGAATCGTGAGATGCCGCCCGACCCGACGCATCCTGCTCCGCCCGGACCAGCGCAGCGTGAGTGGTTCGTTACGACCATTCCGACCTCGCTGGGCACGGAGGGCTTCGACGTGTCGCCCGACTGGAAAGAGCTTTGGACCGCTGCAGCGAGCGATGGCAAGCTCTGGATCATCGATACTGCGCAGCGAAAAGTGACTGCGTCAATTGATGCAAAGCTCAACGGCGCCAATCGCCTGAAGTTCACGCCCGACGGCAAACGCGTCTTGATCTCCATCCTTTCGACGGGCGATCTATTTGTGTACGACGCGACATCGCGCAAAGAGGTCAAACGGCTGAGCCTGGGCAAAGGGTGCGCCGGCATCCTGATGGATCCGGACGGCTCGCGCGCGTTCGTGGGCTGCACGGCAGCAAACTACGTTGCAGTGGTGGACTTAAAGACACTGACGGTGACGAGCCATCTGGATGTGGGCGGCGGACCGGACGGTCTAACGTGGGCGAAGCGACCCTGAAACGCCGCTGACGGCGGCGTTCCCCTCAAGCGCATGGAACATTTGATGGGTTTAAATCCACAGCGGGGCGATCCAAACCCGCTTTCCTTATGATGGGGGTTTGCAGCAGGTTTTGGTGCGTGCTCAGTAACGCGGCATAGCAGCGCGAAGGCGCCCGGCGATCGGGATTTTGCTGTATTCCGGTCTGCCGGGCCCAACAGGGTAATTAAGCTATACACCTTCAATCACAATGGAAAGGGTGCAAGGCTGGCCTTGACGGCCTCCGTTTACGTGTACGCCTTCTCTCCGCCGACCTGTGAATCCCAATACGTCGTGGGATCGGTGAAGAACTCACCCGGCCTGCAGAGGTTGCGCATCGCTTCTTCGTTGATCTTGACGCCCAGGCCCGGCCCCGTCGGAACGGGGATGAAACCCTGAACCACGAGGTCCCCTTTGTCGGTCAGGTCTTTGTGCCAGGCTGGCTGCGGCTGGTGCCATTCCATGGCGAGGAAGTTTTCGCAGGCGGCGATCGCGTGCGCGCCGCACGCGTAGCCGATCGGGGTAGCGTTGCTGTGAACCATCATCCCCACCCCATACTGGGCCGCCATGTCGGAGGTCTTCTTCAATTCCAGACAGCCGCCGATCACCAGGTGATCCGGGTGTATGTAATCGACGGCACGCGCCCGGCAAAGCGGCTCGAGCGATTCCATCAGGTAGGCATCTTCGCCGGTCAGGGTGGACACCTTGACCGAATCGGTGATGAGTTTCCACTCCTCTACCCGCATCCACGGGACCATGTCTTCCAAAGTCGAGGGATTGATCCTCTCCAGCGCATTCGCCAACTTGATGCAACTCTTCACGGTGAGGTGTCCGAAATGGTCGTGACCCATGGGAGTGTCGCCGGCAGTGCCCATGGCTTCTTTAATGGCAGCGACGTGGTCCGCTACCAGTTCACAGCCCTTGTCGCTGATCTCTAACCCCTCATAGAAGTTCTCGGGCGGGAAATCCCCCGGTTCCCCGTAATAGCCTGATGGAGCAAAGATTGTGCCCGGCTTGCCGCGGAGGATGGGAGCTACGGGCAGATCGTATTTGAGCATCGTAAAGCCCGAGGCAACTCTCTCCTTATAATCGGCGGCTATGTCTGCGATGGAGTTCGATTTCGGGTCACCTTCGCTGTACAAGCGAATCTTGTCGCGGAACTTGCCGCCAAGCATCTGATAGATGGGCGCGTTATAAGCGTGGCCGGCCAGATCCCACAAGGCGTTCTCAATCGCGTTGACGCCGCTCCCCTGACGGTTATACCCGCCGTGCATCTTGATCTTGCGGAAGATTCTGTCGACGTTGCAGGGGTTCTCGCCCAGCAGCCGGGCCTTATGCATCAGGACGTAGTTCGGCTGGGGACCATCCCCGATGGCCTGGCCGTAACCCGAGATTCCCTGATTGGTATCGATGCGGACGACGATCGTGCCGCCAGAGGCTGCTCCCGCTCCGGGAGTCGCAGGGGGTATCGGTGGCCTGGATCGGCCGCTACGCATTGGCCCATCGAGGCCCATACCGCCGGAGCCCGCGCTGCTCGGGCCGCCATTGCCCTCCTGGATTGGTTTGCCGCCTGGCCCTCGCAGGACGGCGATGCGCATGTCGGTGATTTTCAAGTCCGACGGAATTGAGTTCCTATTGACGTTCTGGGGATACGCTTCCAGGTCGGCCCAGAGGCCAAGCCCCGCGGTTGCCGCGCCCATTTTCAGAAACGAACGCCGTCCAATTGCATTTCGTTTTGTAAACATTACTCTCCTTTTCGCCACCAAGTCCCGCTCGCGTCTGGAACCGGTTCATTTTAACCGAACTTATGGGCGGCCGGATGGGAGATGGCCGCCAACCTGGCAGAGCAGGCTGTGCGAAGTGCGTGGGCGACGGTTCCGAGTAGCCCTTCTGCCGGCAGATTTCTGGGGTCGAAGGACCCCGGCCGACGGCTCGGCGCTGTTCAACGAAGACACGACGCCCTGTGCACCGAGCGTGTGGCCGGCAAGCGGAAGTATGCCGCGTAATCTCAGGTGACGTTAAATGCGCAAGGCTCAGGAGCCGGTGAGAGCCGCTCAGCGTTGACTAAAGTACCGTTCAACAGTGTTTCTTATGGCGACAGCTCAGCACCGGGAATTGTTAAATACGGCTACTCCCCCAAATCCTCCACCTTGAGGTAGTGAATGGCCGCACTGAGCACAACGCAATCGCTCGAAATAACAAGCCGCAAGCATCGCCTTGCTTCGCTGAAAAGTGTTCGCAAAAAACTGAAAATTGGTTCGGTAGAAGGTCGTGAGCTTGACCGGGAGATCACGCTGTTAGAGGGTGTGGTCCGGATTCTGGAATCAACAGAAATTTAAACGCAGGCTTCTGACTCCCCCCAGGAGCCGCGGTACATCCACTCCCCCTTCCGCATGCATAAGGTGTAGCAGGATAGGTATCTTTGCTCTCTCGCTTCGCTGATATCTGATTCAGCGCACTTCGTCTTTCCACGAAGGAAGCGCACCTTCCGGAGCCTGCGATAATGCATCTTTTAGCGTTGCGCGCAGTGGTTCGTTATGCGGATCGAGCTGCAAAGCCTGATGGAGCACATTGAGACCTTCTGTCCACTTGCCAGTACGCAGCAGCGCTACGCCATAGTTCGTTAGAATGCCGACGTGGCCTGGGTCCAGTTGGGTTGCATCGCGGTACTTAGCGAGCGCGCCGGTCAGGTCGCCGGCCTTCTCCAGGGCAGCTCCTTGGTTATTGATTTGTACAGCCTTGAGCTTGTTTTGATTATTCCGATCACGATCACGGAGCAGTTCGGCGAGTTGCTGCTTGAGCCGATCTGCGCCCTGTATATCACCGCTTTGCCTCAGAGCCATCTGCAGCGCGTTCAGCGTGGATTGATCGGACGGGTTCAGTTCGTAGGCTTGACGAAGGTGCTCAATCGCGAGTTGGGTCTTGTCCTGATGCAGGTACTCGGCGCCGAGCCGATATTGAGCAACCGCATCTTTGGGGTTGGTAGCGACAGCATGCTCGAATGCGGTGAGCGCGCCGGAATCATCCAGTATCTGCTTACGAATCTGCCCAAGATCAGACCAGGCTTGCGCAAAGTCGGGACGCATGCGGACCGCGGTCTCGAGTTGGGTTGCGGCGGCACGCGGTTGGTTTTGTGCTGAGTAGACCTTGGCGCGAAGATAATGCGCATCGGCCACATCGTCTGTTTGTCCCGGGAGAGCAATCGCTCGATCCAAATGCTTTGCTGCACCGCTTAGGTCGCCCTGCAATACGAGCACCTGGCCCAGGTTAAATTGCGCGACCTCGTAGTCGGGCTTGATCGCAACTGCATTCTCGAATGCAGATTTGGCGGCGGCGGTTTCGCCGAACTTGTTGTAAGCTTCGCCGAGCGCGTTCTGCGCCTCTTCTGAACGGGGGCGCTGCTTGACCGCAGTCTCTAATTGTTCAAGAGAAGCCACCTTGTCGCCCTCTTCCATCAATAGACTGCCGAGTAACAGCCGGGCGTCTGTGTTCCGTGGTTCGGTGACGACCAATGACTGCAAAACGTGAATAGCCTCGACGCGCTGACCGTTGGCGGCGAGCCCCCACGCCTGTTCGAGTTTTGACTGCTGGCCACTCAGCATGGCCGCGAAAAGCAGTGCCAGAACGATGCTGTGCATACTGGTCAGGGGAACCTTTGCGTTTTATGAACGCCGGAACCTTCTACAAGAAAGACGAGTTGGTCGGCAGCAATATTCGTCAACCGTTCGACCAAACCCAGCGGCCATCGCACTTCCAGATCAACCGAGGTCGCGCTGCCGAGCCCGAAATGTACGCGCGGATCATTGGACGACAGGTACGATGACTGGCTTAGCACCTCACGGACCTGGACCTTGCCGGCATAGCGCACAGTCAGCCTCGCCCCGATCGCGCTTCGGTTCGACTTTGTCCCGGTAAGTTTGAACTTGATCCAATGATCCCGGCTCGAAACGTCGTTGCGCAGCAGCGAAGGCGGTTCATACAGGTTCACGACCAGAATGTCCACATCGCCGTCGTTGTCGAAATCACCGAAGGCGCAGCCGCGGCTACAGTGTTGCGCGATGACTCCTGATCCGGCTTCGGCCGCGATCTGCTCGAAACGTCCGTTTCCGAGGCCGCGGAAGACGATACGCGGTCCCCGGTACGGTTGGTCTGGTCTGCCCTGCAGCTCGGGGTAAATTCCGCCGGTCACCCAGAAGACATCAGGGTTGCCATCATTGTCCAGGTCCTCAATGCCGACGCCCCAGCTGATGTAGCGGGTTTCGCTGCCCAGCCCTGAGCGGAACGTGTCGTCGTGAAACTCGCCTTTGCCGTCATTGGTATACACCGCCGTAGTATCCGCGGCGAAGTGGGTCTTCACGATGTCCAGGGCGCCTTTGCAAGCCAAATCGCCGACGCCGATGCCCATCCCGGCTTGCTCCATGCCGTCTTCACTCAAGGCCACTCCGCGGTCCAGGGCCTCTTCGACGAACGTTCCATCGTGCCGGTTGCGAAAAAGAAGGCTCGGGGTGGAATCGGAGGCAACGTAGATGTCGGGCCAGCCGTCGTTGTCAAAATCAGCAGCAACCACCGTGAGACCGTATCCGGAGCTTGCCTTCTCGATGCCTGCGGCGCTGGTCACGTCGCGAAATGTGCCATCGCCGTTGTTGCGATAGAGCGAGTGGCGGCCATACTGGAGCCCGCGCGGCCCGCAGAATACTTTCTCAGCATTGCAACTGGAGAGTTCGCCGCCACGTGGCACAGATTTCGTGTCGAACAGAACGTAGTTGGACACAAACAAATCCAGGTGCCCGTCGCGATCGTAGTCAACAAATGTGCATCCCGAGCCGAAGCGTGGTTCGGTATTGAGTAGACCCGCTTGCCTGGTCACATCGGTGAAGGTACCGTTTCCGTTATTACGATAGAGCGCGTTGTTCGGGTAGCCGGTAAGAAAAAGATCTTCGAATCCGTCATTGTTGTAGTCGCCAACGGCGACCCCGTACCAATAGCCGATGCGAAATAACCCCGAGTGGGCCGTCACGTCGGTGAACGTGCCGTCGCGGTTGTTCTTATAGAGACGGTTGGAGGCGTCACCGGGGGGATCACCATAGCGTGAACCGGTGAGCACGAGAATGTCCATCCAGCCGTCGTTGTCGTAGTCGAAGAACGCACAGCCACATCCCATGGCCTCGATCACATAGTCGGCATGGTTGGGATGGCCGCAAACCGTCACGGTATGCAAGCCCGCTTTCGCAGCGACATCGGTCAGGCGCGCCCGGAACGGAAGCCCCGATCCCTTCAGACGAGGACCAGCCTGCACGCCACGGGAAGCCATCCCCTGGGTTGCGTTCGAAGGCGAAGATTGCTCTGTTTGCACGAAGAGACGCGAGAAGAGACGATTCGAGCGCGCGGCGGCAGCGAAAGCGGCGATTTGGATGAACTCTCTACGATGCAGCATCATCGGGGCCGCTTACCAGCATACCAAGGCACCAAACGCCCGCCGCAACTCCAGAGAGGAGAGCGACGGGCGTGAGGGTTCGGCAATCAACTATTACGATGCCACGGAACTCGGAGCAGTCCTCAGAACAGCAATTTGACGCCGATTTCCAGTTGTCGTCCAGCCTGATTGCCATACACAGCAGTTTGGCCGGAGAACTCGCCCGCCGGCGATCCCTGGTAAATCGCTCGACCGAAGAGGCCGCTATCGGTGACGGTCGTGTCCGGATCGGCCAGATTGAGTTTGTTCGTGGCATTGTAAGCATTGAGCTTCAACTGCGCCTGGACCCGCTCTGTCAGATGGAAGTTCTTCTGCAGGGTTGCGTCGAGGTTGATGAAGCTGGGGCCGATGATGCAGTTGTACTGCAGCGGGTTCGATCGCAGCACGTAGGTATTCGCCGGCAGTGGGCTGAAGGCAGCCGGGTTGAAGTAGTAGCCCGACGGAATGTTATCGCAGGGATTACTGTTGACGATCAAATTGCCAAAACGTGGATAGTCGCCGCTGGTATACGTCAGTAAACCGGTCGTCTGCCAGCCACCGATAATGTTATTCACGACCGGCCCCACGTTTGAGAACAGCCACTTGTTGTGACCAAAGGGCAGCTCGAGCGTTCCTGCCGAAGTCAGGCGGTGGTGCGGTTGGTTGCTGTCTTGCCACTGAAGCTGATTGCTATACAGTGTGAGGTCGTTGAAGGTGTTAATTTGTAACTTTTCTTTGATGTAAATGTATCCGAAGAGGAAGTTGTATCCCTTACTCCATCTCTTTTGCACCTGGAGCTCGAGGTCCTTGTAGGTTTCACTGGCTCCGCGCTCGCCAATCTCATACAGCTGCCCATACAGCGGATACTTTGTCAGCAAAGAGCCGAGCGGCACCGTTTGCTGGTTGTACAACGGTCCAGGCAGCAACGTCTGGCTGCCATATTGGTAGAAGGGATTGTTGACGCTGGTGTTGTTGAGGTAATCGGGCGAGTAGGACTCGAGAATCGCCGGATCGGTGTTGTTCAAGGCCTGATTGTAGAGTTTATTGCCATAATTCTGGAAGAAGGTAAACGACGCCACAATTTCTCCAGGCAGTTGGCGCTGCACAGAAAGACTGATGCGGTTGTTGTAGGCTTTTTCGAAATTCTTTGGGTACCACAAGAGGGGTGATCCGCCACGGCCGACGTTCCCGCCGGCAGCCCTGCCCGCGATAGGCACGAGTGGATTGCTAGCCGGAAAGGGATTCTGGAAGGTGGCTTGGGGAACGCCGTTCAAGAGCGGCGCGACGTTCTGGTATCCGGTCTCGCCGAAAAACGGCGGTTCCAGAAAGTTCACGTCTTCGAAACCCGAGACGGGCGCGGGGGTGAAGTTGAATTCCGTGGGTTCTTTGTACATGGCGTATCCAAAGCGCGCCGAAGTACGGTCATTGATGCGGTAGGCAAGACCAAACCTGGGTTGAAAGTCACCCTTTGGGGAGTTCCACATTCCGGGATGACTCGAGCTGGTGAAGCTCCAGACGCCGGCGAAACTTTGATTCCCGCCTATGATGCTGGTGACTTGCGCCGGCATCACCGGTGGGTTTCCACTGATCGCTGAATCTGTCGTTGTCAGATCGAGCCCTTGGGAGAGAAGGTGATTGGTGTCGTGCCAGGCGGCTTCGTACTCGTACCGGATACCCGCGTTGACGGTCAGGTTGCGTGTAGCCTTCCAGGTGTCGCCAATATAGAGACCATAGAGGTTGGTGATTGGATTCGGCGCCGGGCCGCCCACTATTTGCGTATCGCTGCCGAGAGCCCCGAGCAAATACGTCGCAAAGGGATCTCCCGAAACTGTCAGGTCCGGGTTGCTCGTTTCGCGGGCCGTCAACGCCTGGTCGAAGTTGAAATTCATTGTGTTGCTGACGAAGACCGGCCCACCGCCCCGGCGATAGTCGAGCCCAGCGGTCAGGTAGTGTGAGCCCCTGGTTTGGGCAACCTGCACGGCAAAGGCTTCCGCACTCGGACGCTGGTCCCAGAAGAAGCCGGGGCCGCCGAAGCCGCTGGCACCGATATTCATCTTGGGATAGTAAACCGGGACGTTTTGCGAAACGTCCTGATACGGGGCATACCAGTTGTTATTCCAAATCTGCGCAAAGCCGTTACTGCCCAACCCTTTGGAGACGTAAGCGTCGATGAGGTTGAACCAGTCACCATGGATATTGATGACGGTGTTTGGAGTGACCGTATAGATCAGGTCGCCCAGGACCTGGTTGGCCCCACGCAGACTTCCCGATGGTTGATACAGCACGTTATTCAGCGGATTTGTCTGGCTGTCCGCGGAGTGATAGCGGCCATAGTAGCCCGATAAGCGCCACTTGTCGCTTATGACGTAATCAACCCGATCGGAAAAGTTGAGATAACTGGTGCTTTGGCTTCCGCTCTTTTCAAAGTTATTCAAATGGAACGGTCCCTGACCGGCATTATTCGGATCAGGAAAAAGCTTTGCCAGACCGCCGGTGACCGGATCGAAGCGGCTCGCAGGGATCACGTTGCCGGCAAACGGAGTACGCACCAGGGCGCCGCTCACGGGATCGACTGTGGGAGCGATAAACGGGTCATAGATCAGGCGTTGCGCGCCGTTGGCGTTCACCGTTGCCGAGAAGTCGCCCGCACGTTCAAGCGGGGTCGGCACCGTCTCGGTGTAGCTGTAGGGCGAGGCGATCTTCCAGTCTTCGATAGAGAAGAAGTTGAACAACTTATTCTTGAGGATCGGATTGCCGAAGGTGCCGCCATACATATTTTGCCGCTGTGCATTCAAGACGTCGCGGGTACGGTCGGCTTTCGCGCTCAGCCATGGATAACGACCAAGGTAGAACGCCATCCCATGCCAATCGTTGGTGCCCGATTTGGTGGTCAGGCTGATCAGGCCGCCGGCACTGTGGCCACTGGAAGCGTCCACGCTGTTCTGGCTCACCACGGATTCCTGCACGTTGTCCTGGTTCGGCGGATAGCCCGCCTTATGACCAATCCCGATCGGATTGCCGTCCACCAACAGTTGGTTGGCCAGGTTGGTGCCGCCACCGAGATCGACACTGTTGGCTGCCCAGGAATCGTACGGAAGCATCTCGCCCCGTGTATTCACAGCGGCGGGCTCGATTAACGTCAGCTTGAATGGATTGCGGTC
The DNA here is from genome assembly GCA_963834445.1 of uncultured Acidobacteriaceae bacterium. GTDB lineage: Bacteria > Acidobacteriota > Terriglobia > Terriglobales > Acidobacteriaceae > PALSA-350. The sequence continues at coordinate 1,126,963 of CAWIBU010000002.1, read as the reverse complement.
GAGCCGCGGTGTGTCGTTCGCCATCTTTGTGTCGATCGTTAACTCTACATTGCTCGAGGTGGTCTCGAGCAGCGGCGGAGCCGAGGTGACAGTGACCGATTGCTGCAGAGCCCCGGGAGTCAACATAGCGTCGACGGTTGACTCACCGCTGGACTGTACAACGACGTTCTCCTGAACATGCCTGGCAAATCCGCCGGATTCGACGGTTACGGTGTAGGTTCCGGGGTCGACGAAATCGAACACATAAATGCCGGCGTTGTCGGTTGATTTGGTAACGGCAACCCCCGTGTTGACGTTCAAGAGGGTCACCTTGGCTCCGGGGAGGATCGACCCGGATTGGTCCGTGACCAGTCCGCGAACCTGGCCGCGGGAGCCCTGAGCCATCGCCGGCAGGCTGAGCAAACATGCGAGCGCCATCGTGAGCATTTGCACCAACGACGTTTTCGACAATATGCGCTGCCGCCTGAACGTATTTCTCTTTCTAAAAATTTGAGAAGCATTCCTGAGCCAGCCAGTGACTGTGCTCAAGCTTGTTTGTCCCCAAGCAGCAGAACTGCAGGCCACGATCCAGATCAAGGCGAGACGTTGAATCGGCCAAACGCGCGTCGCCCGGTTTGTCAGAGAGTTCTTGCCAGCTTTGCTCACGATGCCTCCAAACAAAATTGCTGAAAATTGTTGCTTGATTAGCCCCGGCAATAAGGTCCGTGGCCGCGTTGAAGATCGAATGCTTCAACGGCAGCACTTATACGTTTGCAGAATTTTCGAGCGTAAGGTCTTTGCGGTTAAGGTGCGTGCTCTTATCCGGTTAAGTCATCGGCGAAACCGCTCATTCGAGGGAGGTTGCGCGAATGCTGAGTGAGCGTATAATTCTCGCGTGTTGGAGGGAGGCAAATGTTGAATCATCCCGTCGATGGGATTGCAGCGCTTCCTGAGGCGGAGAAAAAGGCCGTCGAGGAGCAGTTGGAGCGGCTGCTGAGCAACCCCCATTTCAGCCAAAGCCGTCGCTTCCCGTCCTTTCTCCGTTTTGTGATCGAGCAGACGTTAATCGGCCGGCCTGAGCTGCTCAAGGAGAGGACACTGGGGATCGAAATCTTTGGCCGGGACGCCGATTACGATACAGCTTCGGATCCGATTGTCCGGGTGACGGCTACGGAGATACGCAAGCGCATCGCGCAGTATTACCAGGAACCTGGTCATGAGACGGAACTGCGGCTATCGCTCCCCTCCGGATCTTATGTTCCTCAGTTCCACTGGCCCCAGGTTCCTAAACAGAACGCGTCTACTGAACCGGCGGCGGCCGTCATCCTTCCCGCACCAGTTCCCACAGAGGTCTGGAAGGCGCCCCCCGCAGAAGACCCCGTGCGACGGCGGCTCTGGCGACCGGCAACCGCGATCGTCTTCGTCGCTTTTCTAGCCCTTTTATGCGGGGGCGCGGCTTTTCTTTGGCACTCGGCACAAGCGACGCCGTTCGATTTTTTCTGGGGCCCGGTGGTCGATGCCAACGAGCCGGTGCTGTTCTGCGTCGCCGACCAGAGCGACCCCATGATTGCTCTGCGCGATGCTGTCGAACCCTCCCGCAAAACCCTACTCAAAGACGACTTGACCGTGATCGTGATTGACGACTTAATCCCTGTTGTCCGGGTCGCCGCCCTGCTGCAATCCAACGGGAAAAAGTTCAGCTTGAAAGGTCAGGGGGGCACCAACCTGACGGATCTGCGCGTTGGACCTACGGTGTTCATCGGCGCTTTCGACAACGCCTGGACGCTTCGACTCACCGCTTCTTTGCGGTACCACTTTGCCAATGACCCTGCGATGACGGAATTCCGCATCGTCGATAGCACCAACGCGCCGCACCCGGGCTGGGTTATCAACCGCCAGCAGCAAATGAGTACCAATAACTATCGCGATTTTGCGATCGTTGCACGCTTTACCGACAACACTACGGGTAAGCTGGCAGTGGTGGCCGCTGGCGTAGGCCGCGGCGGGACCATGGTTGCGGGCGAATATCTCACCGAGCCGGGCAATCTGGCGAAACTGCAACGCGCCGCCGCGCGCGCGGGCAATAAGAAAAATATGGAGTTCGTTCTGAGCACCCAGATGATCGACGGCGAACCTGGAACGCCGAAGGTGGAAGCCAGCTACTTCTGGTAGATTTCTGCTCGAAGCCGGCAAACAACCAGGATTCGTCCATCGCAGGTGGGCGCGGTAAATCTCTCATCCACATTGCTCCCTGCGAAGGCGCAGTAGAATGGGACACGTTCTGTGCCGGTTAAGGCAAAAGGCGTGCGTACGCATGAGGTCTACGGGAGCAGCGCGCTGCATCCGTCAACCGCCGACTCACTCCTCCCGCATCAACCGTGAAGGATCAATCCCCAACGCCCGCCGGGCAGGCATCGCTGACGCCACGACTCCCAACAACAGCATCGTCGCCACCGCCGCGCCCACGACCACCGGATCGTGCGGGTTCGCGTGGTACACAATCAACCCCATCACCCGGCCCGCCAACATACCCGCACACAACCCGACCAACGATCCCAGGCCAAGCAGCACCATGGGACGCCCCACGGCTGCCCGCATCACCTGCAGCCGCCTCGCGCCCAGCGCCATGCGAATGCCCAATTCCCTTCTGCGCCGGCTCACACTATACGCCGCCATGCCAAAAATCCCGGTAACCGCGAGCATCGCCGCCAGCAAGCCCATCACGCCCAGCGCCACCGTCGCGGCCCGCGCCGGGAACACCTCGGTGTCCAACGTGTCCATCCACCTTTGCGGCGTGACGGACTTCTCCGGCACCGCGCCACCTAACGTTCGCGCCAGGACTGCCGCCATCTCGCTCGGCGAACGCTGCGAACGCACTACAAAGACCCCGTCCCCCATTTCCCTCTGCGCATACGGCACATACACGACCGGCTGCGGCGGTTCGCGCAGGTCGTGGTACTTGCCGTCCTCCGCGATGCCCACCACCTGCCGCAGTTGCCCATCCAATATAAAGCGTTGGCCCAATCCAGATTGGTCCGGGCTATTGCCCTGCCCGGGCGGATGCTGCGCGCCCCACATCTTGCGAACAAACGTTTCATTCACCACCGCCACATACGGCGTCTTCGCCGTATCGTGCCACGACACATCCCGCCCGTCGAGCAAGCGCGTGCCCGCCGCCTCCAGGTAGCCCGGCGTCATCGAAAACACATACGGCGCCAGCACAGAATTCGGCAACGTGAACTCGGTCGTACCCGGCGCAAAAATTGGCACCCCATACATCCCCCCGTTCAGCGGTGTGCGGCTCACCCGGCCCACCGCCGTCACCCCAGGGATGCTGCGCATCGCGTCGATCATCGCTTTGCGTTTGCCATCCGCCGTATCGCCCGCCTGCCCCGCCGCATCCAGATCAAGATCCACCAGCATCGCCCCCTGCGGCCGAAAACCCAGCGGGACCTGTAGCACCCGCTGCATGCTACGCACCGCCACCAGCGATGCCGTCACCAGCAGCGTGCAGATGGCGATCTGCGCGCCCAGCAACCAATCGCGCAGCGCCCAGCGGCGCGCGCCCTCCGCCGGCCCGTTCTTCAAACTCTGCAGCGGACTGCTCTGCCACACCTGGCGAGCCGGTACCAGGCCGAACAGCAGCGCGCTCACCAACGTGAACGCCACCCCCGCCAGGTACACCCGCGCATCCACCTCGACGGGCAATCGGCCATAGGGGGATTGCCACCGGCTCAGCAGCCCCAGCAACGCGTAAGCCCCCACCAGCGCGGCCGCCCCGCCCAGCAGCGAAACCGTCACCGCCTCGGTCAACAATTGCCGCACCAGCCGCCGCCGGCTCGAACCCAGCGCCACCCGCAGCGCCAGCTCCTGGCTGCGATCGGCTGCGCGCGCCGCAAACAGCGTCGCCAGGTTCGCGCACGCCGCCGCCAGCACCAGCAACGCCAGCGCCGTCACGCTCCACAGGAAGCCGCGAATCACTTCGCCCTCGTCGCCAAACAGCCCAGGATGAATCAGTCGCAGCAACTGTCCGTCGTCGGTCGCCGGATACTCCTTCGCCAGCTGGAGCGCAATGGCATCGAGATTGTCTGTCGCCTGCTGCGCAGTCACCCCCGGCTTCAGCCGGCCAATCACTGTAAACCGCGACCGGCGGTTATGCAGGTAATCGAAACCCTCCAGCTGTTCCTCGTTGGCCATAGGAATCCAGTACTCCGTCCAGCGGAACTTTTCCATGCCGTGGAACGCGGCCGGCGCCACGCCCACCACTGTGAACGGGTGCTGATCCAGTTGCACGGTCGCGCCCACCACGCCTGGATCCGCATGAAACGCGGCCCGCCAAAGAGCATCGCTCAACACCAGCAACGGCGCCGAACCCGCGCCATGCTCCTCTGTCTCGTGAAAGATTCGGCCCTCGGCCGCGCGGACGCCCAGTAAGTCGAAATAATTTCCCGTGACTTCTTCGCCCGAGATTTCTCGCAACACACTCCCGTGCCAGCTCAGCTCCGCGTGCGCATAGCCATTCACCGCGGCCATCCCGCGGAAAGCGGTGGCGCGGCGGCGATAATCTTCAAACGCCGGATAGGAGGTGGTCAGGAGCCGGAAGCTCATCCACGGTTTGGGCCGAACCTGGTACAGGCTTGAGGGATCGCTCACCGCCAACGGCCGCAAGAGCACCGTGTTGAGCACGCCGAAGACGACGATGTTGGCGCCTATGCCCAGCATCAGCGTGACGAACGCTACCACCGTGAAGGTGGGCGACTTGCGCAGCACGCGCAGCGCATAGCGAACATCGAGCAGCAGTGTGTCCAGAAAAGGCAGCCTGGCCTCCGCCTGGTAGTCTTCCCGGATCACCTCCACTGCGCCGAACTTGAGCCGAGCCTGCCGGTGCGCTTCCTCAGGGCTTACGCCTGCGGCGATGTTTTCCTCGGTAAGCGCCGCGATATGCGATTGAATCTCTTCACGCAGACGTGCGTCGTCTCCCCGGCGCGAACGCACGAAGTTGCCCAGCCTTGTGCCCCACCGGGAAAGCGCCCTCATGCAAGATCCTCTGCTTTCACCTCAAAAAACCGTGCGATGATGGCAGCTGTCTGCTCCCAGGCGCGCGTTTCCGCCCGCAGCATTTTGTGCCCTGCCCGCGTAAGCCGGTAAAACCGCGCCCGCCGGTTGTTCTCAGAAGGCCCCCACTCCGACGCGATGGCGCCCTCCTGCTCCAGCCGCAGCAGTACCGGATACAACGTGCCCTGGTTGACGGAAAGCAGGTCACCGCTGATCTGCTCGATGCGCCGCGCCACCCCATAGCCGTGCTGCGGGCCCAGCACCTCAAGCGTCTTCAGCACCATCATCGCCAGCGTTCCCTGCTGTACATCCTTTTTTTCTTTCATTTGGGTTACCAAAAGAAGAATGTCACAGCTCCACTGGGAAGGCAACAGGTCATGTGCAGGGGGGGAAATCACGGCAAACTTCCGCCGCAACGACCCAGACAAGGAAACAGTCCCGCTGAGGCGGCTGAAACCAGCCCAGCACGCAGTGCTGGTTACTCGCAATGGAGGCCGGCCAGGCCCGCAGGGACGGCTGATGATTCCCCAGGATGAAATCCTGGGAGCATTAACCCGTGAAGAATCGCTGAGGGCACACAGGACTACGTCCTTCCCAGTTCAACCGTCCCTACGGGACTGCTTTTGTTGCATGAATCCTACACAGGATTTCATCCTGGGCTATCTTCAGCCGTCCCTACGGGACTGTTGTTGTTACGGACGTAATTTGCACAAAATTGGCCCGGCAACAATTTTGTGCATCGCAGTCGTCGTGCTCAATTACAGGTTGTGCCAGAGCCATCACCCGGGCAGGGCCAACTGCTCGGCGCTGCCGGGCGGGCAACTGCCAAGGCGGCCGCGTCCCCGCAGTGGCGATTGATCTAAGATGATCGACATGGCAAAAAAGAACGAGCGTGGCGTTTCGCGACGACAATTCCTGACAACCGCGATGGCCGCCGGCAGCGCGATGCTGCTCCGGCCGGCAAGGGCGGCAGGCGATGAGGTGAATGCGCGCTTGACGCAGGTCATGTCCGGGACCATTGCCATCGACATGCACAACCACGTTTATCCCGCGGGCACGGAACCACATCCGCAGCAGGGGCTGGGGCAGGGGCAGAAACAAGCGCAGGCTCCCAGCCTGTTGTTGGCCGATGCGCTCAGACGCTCGGGGCTGACTGCGGTGTGCGCGAGCTTCGTGCTCGACTTCGCGCCCAACCACAAGCCAGGGGACGCTCGCGATAACCTTCTTCGCTGGCTCACGGCGATGGACACGCAGTTAGACCAGGGACACATACGCCGCGCGCTCAATGTGCAAGACCTGCAAGCTGCGCACCGTCACGGCCAACCGACGATTGTACAGAGCGTCGAAGGATCAATGTTCATTGAGGGGCGCCTGGACCGGGTAGAAGAGGTGTACCGGCGCGGTGTGCGGCATCTGCAGCTGCTGCATGAGCGAGACGACGGTGTGTCGCCGTTGGGTGACGTGATCACAGCACCCGCGCACCTCGGTGGTTTGACCGCTTTTGGCGCCGAGGTCGTGAAGGAGTGCAACCGGCTTGGGATCCTGGTGGACCTCGCCCATGCCAGCCCGGAAACGGTGCTGGGCGCGTTAAAGGTGGCCACGCAGCCGCTTATTGTGTCGCACACGGGCCTCGACAGCCGAACCGGTGGGGACGCCAGGATGGCGGAAATCATGAAGCCACATCTGATCAGCAAAGAACATGCAAAGGTTGTAGCCGACGCCGGCGGTGTGATTGGCGTGTGGACGAAACTAGCTGACTCGCCAAAAGAATTCGTGGCCAACATCCAGGCGATGATAGACGCGGTGGGCATCGACCAGGTCGGCATCGGCACCGACACGGACTTGCTCTCCTCGCGTATTGGCCAGGGCACCAACCAGGTTTGGGCCGGGCTGACTGCGGAGTTTTTTCCCACGGTGGTCAGCGAGATGTTGCGGCAGAACTTTACGCCGGACGATATCGGCAAAGTCGGCGGCGGCAACTTTTGCCGCGTCTTCGGCAAGGTTACGGCTAGCCACTCCTGAACAGTGGCAATTTCTGCGACTACTCCATGCGCAGTGTCTCGCAGGGCTGGATGCGGGTGATGCGCAGCGTTGGGACTACGCTGGCGGCGAGCGCGACCAGGCCAAGAAGGCCGAGCACGCTGAGCAGAGTCACCGGGTCGTGATCGCGGACCCCATACAGTTGGCTGCGGAGAATCCGCGTCGCGGCCAGCGAGAGCGCGAAACCGGTGGCTAGACCATACGCGGTGGCGACCATACCCGAGGTTCCGATCTTGAGCATGGCCTCGCTCATGGAAGAGCCGAGTGCCAGGCGAATGCCGATTTCGCGCGTGCGTTGCAGAACAAGGCTGGAGACGAGGCCATAGATGCCGATCGCAGACAGCAGAAGCGCGAGCGCAGCGAGAGTGGCCAGCAACACCACCTCGATCCGCTGGAAGATTAGATTTTCTGCGAGGATGTCTGACATTGCGTAGAAGCCGGCAAAGGGCAGGCTGGGATCGGCCTCAGCGAGCGAACGCTGCATCGCGGCGGTGAGCGACTGCACCGGGCCGCGTGTGCGCACCAGCCAGCTAGGCTGGAACCATAGATTGCCCATCGCAATGAGCTGCGGATCGGCTTGGGCTGCGGGAATGTAGAACACGGGCTCGGTGCCGATCGGCGCGTCACGATATTCGCCAGGGCGCTTGGCAACGTTACCGGCCACCCCAACGATCGTAATCAAATCTTTGCCGCTCGCAAGATGGCGGCCAACCGGGTTCGGATCATGGAAGAACTTCCGGCCAAAGTCACTGTTGACCACGGCCACGTGCTCAGTGGTCGACACGTCGTCGTCTGAAAGCCCACGCCCGGCGACGATGGGGATGCGCAGAGTGCTGAAGTATGCAGGAGTTACCCAGGCGACCGACGAACCGAACTGCTTGCCGGCAAAGGGTCCATCCACAATGTGTATGCCGTCATTCAGCCCGCGCTCGTAAGGAACACTCAGGCCGACGGCAGCGTCCTCCACTCCGGGAATTCGCCGCATGGCTTCGAGGCTGCGACGAAGAAGCAACTGGAAAGCAGCAGGGTCGTGATAGCGAGCGTCGTCGAGTGAGAGCCTGGCCGTCATTACGTTGTGCCCGTCGAATCCCGGGGGCACGGTTTCAAGATGGATCAAGGTGCGGATCAGCAGTCCGGCGGCCGAGAGCAGTACGACGGTAAGAGCCACCTCGCCGGCGATGAGGACTAGACGGATACGGTTAGACCTGGCGGTGACTGCATGGCTGCCGCCCAGAGCGGATGAGCGCAGATCCACGCGGCGGGTCTGGAACGCGGGCAGCGCGCCGAAGAGCAGACTGGTCAACATTGATGCGCCGAAGGTGAAGGCGAGCACGCGCCCATCGATGGCGAGCCCCCCGACGGGCAGAAACTCGTCCGGTACCAGGCCACGCATCGACGCGAGAATACCGGCGGCAAAAGCGAGTCCCACTCCAGCTCCGAGCAATGCGAGAACCAGGCTCTCTACCCAAACCTGACGAACAATGGCTGTGCGCGTGGCTCCCAGCGCAAGGCGTGTCACGATCTCCTGCATGCGACGCGTAATGCGCACCAGCGTGAGGCCGGCCAGATTGGCACAGGCGATGAACAGAATAAAACCAACCGCGAGCATGAGAACGAGAACAGGCGTCCGCATCTGGCTGCCCAGGTAACGGGAAAGTGGTTGGGCATAAAACCAGGCCCGGCCGCGCGGCGAGTGGGCAATCTGATCAAAGCTGGGCAAACGAAGACGTGCTATGTCGGCGTTTGCCTCGGCCCAGCTCACCCCGGGGCGCAGACGCAGCAGAATACTGCAATTGTCTCCACCGCATTCCCCGTTGGGGTTAGCGGGAGCGAGCGCAGTGAAGAGCTCGCCATGGCCTGGCGTGCGGGTGCGGCTGGGCAGAACGCCCACCACCGTATAGGGTTCGCCTTTGAGAACGACCTGCTTACCGATCACATGGGAATCGCCATGAAACGACGACTGCCAGAGGGTGAAGCCAAGCACCACGGCTTTAGGGCCGCCTACGCGATCCTCATCGCTGGTGAAGCCGCGACCCAGCAGCGGCTGTATCCCGAGTACTTCGAAATATCCGCTCGAAACGCGCGTGGCATGCACATAACGGGTCACCATGCCTTGCCCGGAACCAGCCTCAAGATTGACGCCCGTAGTTCCTCCCTGGGCGGCGACCTGGGCGGTCGAGAGATTGCGGCTGAAAAGGTTCCAGGTCGCGTATGTGTGACTGTCATTGTCTTCGGCTCCGAACTCGCCGCTTCTCGAAGACACGCCTTCGGTATGCAGCAGGAGGCTAGCGATTCGATCGGCATCGGGATAGGGGAGCGGCCGCAGCATAAATCCGCTCACCAGGCTGAAGACGCTGGTATTGACGCCGATACCGAGAGCCAGGGTAAGAATGACCGCGAGCGAGAAGCCGGGATTACGGCGAATTTGCCGGGCCGCGAAACCGACGTCGTCGCCCAGCCGCTCCAACCACACCCAGCCGTGCTGGGCGCGGGCTACCTCCGTCACCAGCGCCACGTTGCCGAATTCCTGACGGGCTAACTGGCGGGCGCGCGCAGGGTCAGCGCCCACGGCCTGCTTATCGGCCGCAGCCATCGCCAGGTGAGACTCAATCTCGGCCGCAAGATCAAGCTTGGCGGCCTGCGGTCGAAATAACCGAGTCCAGAACAGACGGGTGAAGAGATTCATCAGCGTTCTCCATCAACCTCAACTCTCTTGCGTGGGGCGCAGAACGCCGCCGATGGCAGCGACCAACGTTTCCCATTTCGAACGATCGCGCACCAGTTGGCGCTTGCCTTCCGCGGTGATGCGATAGAATTTCGCGCGCTGCTTCTGCTCCGTGAGGCGCCACTCACTCTTGATCCATGCCTGGCGTTCGATGCGGTGCAGCGCTGGATACAGGGAACCGGTCTCTACCTGCAACACGTCGCCCGATTGGCAACGAATCGCCTGCGCAATGGCGTAGCCATGTTGCGGCCCCCATTGCAGCGTCTGCAGAATGAGCATATCGAGCGTGCCCTGCAACAGTTCAATGCGGTTCTCATAGTCTTTGCGCGCGGGACTCATACTGTAGACAATCTACTCCCTAGTGGGGGTAGGTTGTCTACAGTAACTCTTGCAGGGCGATCGGACGAGTCTTTCCCCCAGCTTGCAGATGCCACTGGCCAGGCGAAACCACGGTGGGGTAGAATCCGCCGATGCCCCCTCATGCGCCCTCTCCGATGCTCGTATTTGAAACCCTGCAAGCCCATCAGCACACCAGTGCGCTGCGTGCCGGCATTGAACTAAACCTCTTCACCGGCATTGCCGGAGGCGCGCGTACCCCGGAGGCGCTGGCCCCCATCTGCGGCGCTTCGGTCAAGGGCCTGCGCGTGCTTTGCGACTTTCTCACCATCCTGGGCTTCCTCACCAAAGATGGTTCCGGTTATGGGTTGACTCCGGATTCGGAACTCTTTCTGGTCGAAGGCTCGCCGGCCTACATGGGCGGCATGGCGAAGTTCCTGTTTCATCCGCTCATGGAGAAGGGCCTGGGAAGCATGACGGAAGCCGTACGCAAGGGGGGCACGACTCTGCCCGCTGAAGGTTCGGTGAGTGAAGACAACCCGGTCTGGGTTGATTTTGCCCGGGGCATGGCGCCGATGATGACGCCCGCGGCCCAGTTGATCGCGCAGCTCACGGCCAGCACCGGCGCGCTGCAGGTGCTCGACATCGCCGCTGGTCACGGCATGTTTGGCATCACCATGGCCCAGCACAATCCGGCAGCCCAAATCCACGCGTTGGATTGGAAGAACGTGCTGGCGGTCGCCCACGAAAACGCAGTCAGACTAGGAGTCGCGGAGCGCTGGCATGCGGTCGCGGGCAGCGCCTTCGCCGCTGACTACGGATCTGGCTATGATGTGGTGCTGGTCACCAACTTTATTCATCATTTCGACGTGCCGACGAATATTGCCCTATTGGAGCGAATTCGCGCCGCCATGAAGCCTGGGGCCAAGGTGGCGATCCTCGAAATGGCGGTGAACGACGATCGCATCACTCCCCCTGGCCCCGGCCTCTTCGCTATGACCATGCTCACCACAACCGCATCGGGCGATGCTTTTTCGCGACGCGAAATCGAGTCAATGTGTACCCATGCCGGTTTCCACGACATAACCCATCATGACGTGCCGGGCACACTGCAAACTGTGACGCTGGCTATGAGCTGAACGGCACGAACGTGGTGTGCCGCCGACCTCCGGCCTGATACTTCGCTGCCGCAACGGCTTTCTTCACAGAAAGCCGCACCCGCTGCCGTCGAATGGGAGATGGCGGCCGGTCACGCCGCCACTGCGCACGTCAGGGTTGTGGCCCGGGGACGCTGACCATCCAGGAAACACCGAACTTGTCTGTGCACATGCCAAACAGCGGTGACCAGAAGGTTGGGGCCAGCGGCATCATCACACTCCCGCCTTCACTGAGCGTGGTGAACAGGCGCTTCACCTCAGCCTGGTCGGTATCGTCCACGGAAACCTGGAACCCACCAAAGGGCTTGCCGTGCCCCGGCGGTGCGTCCGCTCCCATCAACGTGATGCTGCCCACCGGCAAGGAGGTGTGCATTACCAGATCCCCGGCGCCTTCCGGGCACGGAACCCCCGGCGGGGCATCCTTGTATTTCATGGTCAACAGCCGCTTGCTGCCAAACACGGTTTCATAAAATGCAAATGCAGTGTCGCAATTGCCGGTGAATCCCAGGTGCAGGTTTGTGTTCATTACCTTCTCCTTTTTGTTCAGGTTGCTGCTGCGGGTGGGCAGCGGTGCATGGTTCGGTCAGCGTTCAACCGTTGCGCTCGACATACTGCGCAAACTTATCCAGGGTCTGCGACCAGCCTTCGCGCATTCCCTTGAGGTATTGCGGCGCCAGCTCAGTCTGACTCATTACGTGAACATCAAGCGTCACGCGCGTGCCCCCTTCCACCTCCTCGAAGTACACCGAGTTCCAGTTGGTGAACAGCGGGTCGCCCTGGGCATCGAGCGCCGCCGCGGTAAAGTGGAAACGGTAGGGCGGATAGAACTCCATAACAGTGCCCGCCATTGGGTAAATCGTTCCATCGGGTGCGCGCATATCGATGTGCAGCGCGCCCCCGCCACGGGCCTCGAACTCGCAGCGCGGAATAGTAAATCCGCGCGGTCCCCACCACGCGGCCAAATGCTTTGCTTGCGTCCATGCAGCAAAGACAACGTCGCGCGGCGCCTTGAACACTCGCTTGCAGTGCAACTCGCTGGGAATCTCATTCGGGTCTGGCATCCGCTCGGGCTGCCAGGCAACCAGGAACTCGGCAAACTTGTCAAAGGAGCTGTTCCATCCGCCGCTATGGCCGTTGCACTCGCCTTCAGTTGCGAACGGCCCCTGGGTAAAGTACATCACGGTCTTGTTGCCTTTTTCCTGCAGCCGAATCGTCACCGTATTTTCCTGATAAGGACTGGGCCCAAGGCCTACGCCGGAGCGGTCGTCCCAGGCAAAGGTAAACTGCAGCAGCTCGGGAGGTCGCACCTCGAGCACGGTGCCGCTCTGGCCCAGATACACCATCTGCTGGTTGGCCGGGCGCAAACCCTGCATCTTGCGCGTCCAGCGTGCACCCGCCTGCATAGGCATCGTGACTTCGCTCGAATCAAAGCCACGCGGCCCCATCCACTGGCTTAGCATTTCCGGATTTGTCCAGGCTTTCCATACCAGGTCTCTGGGCGCGTCGAAGGTACGCGTGATCTTCAACTCGTAGGTCGTGGGCGTTTGTGTCAACGGGTTGGTCGCGGTCGCGCTCATTGGTACACCTCCTTAAGGGTTGTGCTGCGATTGGGTAACACACTCATCGCAGCAGCCGTCGCCTTCGACCCAGCGCAGGAATGGTACACCCGTGCGCGCGGTGCGCGGTAGATGGCCGCGGGAGCGTGAGCGCCCCCACCGGCGGCCAGCTTAGTCATATCTTTTCGCTCGTTTTCCATTCTGTTTCTCCTTTTGTTTCTTCGTGGCTTTGGTTTCATGGGTGCTCAGGCGCGACGCCTTCGCGGCTTTGGCCCGACCGCCGGGCAACGAGCCGACCGGAGCCTCTTGCTCCGACTGTATCCGTTGCAGATACTCATCTAGCCGATCGAAACTCTCTTCCCAAAAGCGCCTGTATTGCTCGAGCCACCCTGCGGCCTGCTGCAAGGGGTCGGCCCGCAGGCGGCAGGGCCGGAACTGGGCCTCGCGGCTGCGCTCGACCAGGCCCGCGCGCTCCAGCACCCGCAGGTGCTTGGAGACCGCGGGCATGCTCATCTCGAACGGCGCCGCGAGATCGGTGACGGAGCTGGCGCCCAAGGCCAGTCTGGCTAAAATCGCGCGCCGTGTCGGATCAGCCAGGGCGGCAAAGGTGTTACTGATTGCGTCCATTGTATTTTACCAAACGGTTACATAACCGTTAAGTTAAATAAATACCGGCCGATGGTCGCTTATCAAGCTAAATTCTGACTTTTCGAGCCCCGTACTGAATGGTTCCCCCACCATCATGGACGAACCAGCGTTCTGGGTACGATCGGTACACGCACGCATCGAAGGTAGCGACATGAAGATCAGCCGCTAACAAACACTTTTAAGTTTGCGTTCGTTTGTTTCCGGCTTTACTCCCGTCGATCAGGCGCCGTGCAGGCTCTGCTGCGAAGCCAGTGTAAACGTACGATGAAATTAGGGGCTCCAGGTTAAATGACTGTTACATCGCCGTCGCCTTAAGCCTTCGTGCCTTACTCTTTGCTCAAGCTTCAGAAAATTACTGTCGAAACGGATCAACGCGGCCTACCGCGTGAATGTTTTCTCCAGATCCAGTGGGATTTCGTTCGGGCCAAAACCAAGCAACCTTAAACCCATGATGCCGGCTCTGCAAATTTGTATGTCTAGAAGTCTTAGGGAGATAAGAGTGAGCAAGCGCAAGTTATTGAGTGTCGTTGCAACGCTGTTGTGTATGTTCTGGGCAATTGCGCTACCTGCGCAAACAACAACCGGGACGATTGCTGGGGTTGTACAAGACTCGGCAGGCGGCATTCTGGTCAGCGCAAAAGTTGTGGTCGATCCTCTTCAAAGGCAGGCGGCTGCGGATGATGAAGGCAACTTCCGCATTTCCAATGTGCCGCCTGGCGCATACACGGTCACCGCATCGTATGTCGGTTTTGCGCCCTACACGACCACGGTCAATGTGACCGCAGGGCAGGTCGCGGAAGTTAAGGCAGAACTCCAGGTTGGCTCGGGTGTAGATTCCGTCATCGTGACCGCACCCCGCCTGCAGGGCGATGCGGAAGCCCTCAATGTCGAGCGTATGTCGAACGAAATCGTCCAGGTAGCTCCTGCCGGTGTGATTCAAAGCCTGCCCAACACGAACGTCGCGGATGCGATCGGGCGTTTGCCGGGCGTTTCGCTGGAACGCGACGAGGGCGAGGGTAAATACGTGCAGATCCGCGGCACCGAGCCACGGCTGAACAACCTGACCATCAACGGGGTGAACGTTCCTTCTGTCGAAGTAACCGTCCGCAACGTCAAGATGGACGCAATTCCTTCCAACGGCATTGAGCGCATTGAGATTTACAAAACACTGGCCGCCGATCAGGATGCAGACGGCATTGGCGGCACGGTCAACCTCGTAACCCCGACGGCGCAGGATCGGCCTACCTATTCTCTGAATGGCACATCAGGCTACAACCCGATTCAAAACGGCTTCTGGCGCGGGGGCTTTGATGGAACCTTCGGGCACCGGTGGGGCACCGATAAAAAATTCGGATTCCTCGCCGGGGGCAGCTGGGATCGCACCAACCGCGGTATCGACGATCTGGAGCCCAGCCAAACGACCGGGCAGTTTGCCGACGGAACCAATGTTGCCTATGTAAACAGCGAAGACTTTCGCTCCTATAACTATTACCGCACCAGATATGGCTTTGATCTCGGCATCGATGACAAGGTCACTTCCACCATGGACGTCTATCTGAAAGGTCTCTACTCTGACTTTCACGATTATGGCGACACCCATGTCTACACCCCCAATGCCGGCGCGCTCACGGGCAGCAATGGCGGGTTGCTGACATTTGATAATACCGGCAGCTTCCAATACCGCGAATATATCCGCCGGCCTGACCAGCAGGTGTTTAGTTTCCTTACCGGTGCGCGTCACGAGCTTTCGAAAGATGTGATTACCTACGATGTTGCCGTCTCACGAGGCCACAACATCGGCGGCCAATCTTTCCCGACCATCTACTTCAACGGGCCGACTGGCGTAACGTTTGCTGAAAACCAGAGCGACCCCTACCGTCCAAAGTTGCAGGCCACCGATGGCACCAACGGCTTCGATCCCTCGCTCTATGGGGTGAACGAAGCTAAATCGTACCGGTACCATGCGACCCAGCTGAACACGCAAGGCTCGGCCACCCTGGCACATAACTATACTTTTCTCTCCAATCCCAGCACATTCTCAATGGGCGTCAAGATTCGCAATTCATACTCGACGCAGCGACAGAATAGCCAGGACCTGGTGGTGAGTGCATCAAGCCCGTTCACGCTGGCCAGCGTGACCGGAAACTACACAAATCCCACCTACTACAATAAGTCGTTCGCCATTGGTTCGCTGGCCTATGGTCCCACTCTTGCCTTTGGAAAAGGCCTGAGCGCGATCGCGGCCAACGCCGGGGCATTCAGTGCCAGCGATACAACGGTCGCCGATGCGCAGACCTTTTTCAATGCAGATGAACGCATCAGTGCCGGTTATATTGAGGATGTGATCTTTTTCGGCCGCTTCCGCCTGCAGGGAGGGGTTCGCTTCGACAACGGGGGCACGCATTTTCTGGCCAACCAGATTACTTACGACGCCAGCGGAAACCCCACCATTTCCCCCATTCGCAAGGATGCAAATTACTTCAACGCGTTGCCCAGCGTATCGCTGCAAGTTCAGTTGCAAAAAGACACAGACATGCGCGTCGTGTACGGCCGTGGTCTGGCGCGGCCCAATATCGGCGATCTGGTGCCGGCCACAATTATCGATCCGAACCAGACGCCCTACCCAACCGTGGCCACCGGAAACCCAAACCTGGTGCCAACCAGCGCTAACAATTACGACGTCCTGGCGGAGCATTATTTTCGACCCCTGGGCATTCTGCAGGCGGGCTGGTTTTACAAGCAGCTCTCCGATCCCATTTATCCAACCGCGAACCTCGTTAACAATTACAACGGAACGGGCAAGACCTACCAGCTAACACAATCGATCAATGGCCCCAATGCTCACATCCAGGGGTTTGAAGCGCAATGGGAGCAGCGCTTCTCGTTCCTGCCGGGTATCCTGGGCGGATTCGGCATCAACGCAAACTACAGCCACACTGCATCGCAGGTCACGTTCCCGGCGAACTTTGACGGCGGCAGAACCGACAAGCCACCCCTGGACCGCAACTCACCCAATGATTACAACGTGAATGTCACCTACGACAAAGGCCGGCTCTCAGGGCGGTTCGCCATCAGTCACAACGATCAGAGCATCGCTGCGTATCAGTGGAATACGAGCACCGGACCAAGCAACGATCCAATCCTCGGATTGAGGGGACCGACTGGGGACAACTATTTCTACCCGCACACGCAATTCGACGCGCAGGCCAACTACCGGCTGTACCGAGGGTTGCAGGTTGTCGTCTCGGGGCTGAATCTCAGCAACCAGGTCTTTGGTTTTTATAACGGCAGCCCGATCTACCCCGTCCAGCGCGAGTATTACCGTCCGACGACTTCCTTTGGTCTGCGTTGGTCGCTGACGCCGGAGCGCTAAACACGGGCGCCGCAAACGACTGCGGGTGCGGCTTTCTGGGAAGAACGAACACACTGCTCGCCCAGGTCTCGCGTTTGAGACCTGGGACCTTTTGTTTCATGTGCCCCCAAGTCGCAAACGCCAGGTCCCCGGATTTCCTGTACGCGGATCCATCTAACGGCAGCTTGTGCGGCTTTCTTTAAGGAAAGTCGCATGCAGTTGGGAGAATCCAATAAGCCTCACAGGAATTCCGGGGACCTGGGCCACCCAACCTAACCGGGAATCTTGTGCATTTGTCATCCAGCACCCCGCAGTCTCCCGGCCAACCCCGCCAAACCGACATACCCTCCAGGCGATGCAGTGAGTTAGGCTGAAGCAAGTGGAGCGTCGCGGAACTGTGTGGGGGAGTTCGCCTGAATGAATCGTGCTCACAAAATTGCTGTAGCGGTATCGCTAGCACTGTTGGCTGTATGCATTGCCGGCAGCTTGATGACGAGGGGTGTGATGGAACATCTGCCCTTCCTGCACCGGCGAACAGCTGGCTGGAACGCCGCGCCGCCCGCCTACGGAATTGTTGATCAACGCCCCTGGGATACGGCTAAGACGCTGCGCGCGCTGGCGGTTTCTGCAGAGGAGTTGGCGTTCGCGCGCGAGGCCGAGCGGCTCGCGGACCACGAGGTCGATCAGGCCTTCGCGCAGTCCCTGCGCCAGGCGAGCACCGAAACCAGGCAGCTGACCGGCGACGCACTGGCTTTACAGCAGCGGGTCACAGAGCTGCAGCAAACCGTCAAGGATGACCAGCAGCACGTGGACGCTCTCGCCGTGAAGGGCGGTCCCGCGTCCAGCGCGGCAGGCGCAGTTGGGCCGCCGGCAGACGAGCTCAGTGTGGCCCGTGCGCAGCTCGGTCTTGACCAGGACGAGCTGGCCGACGCGATGGAAGACCTGGCACGTGCGACGGGCGATCATCGGGGCAAAATTCAGCAGGAGCTGACCGCGCGCGAAGCGGCCATGAAGAAATACGACCAGGAGGCGGCAGGGGGCGAGGGACAGGCAGCCGTCATCGCGGCAACCCAGTACAACACCTTGGCGGGGCAGATCTCCGAGTGGCGCGCCCAGCGCAGCAGGAAGCAACTCATCGCGCAGGCGGAGCAGCTGGCACTGGCGGACGTGGCTGCCCTCACGGCCGACCGTGCCCGTCTAAAGGCAGAGGCCGCCGCAGCCGACGCCAAAGCCGCGGCCAATAAAGCGGCTGGAGAGACCACGACCAACCGCGTTCAGGAACTGCAGAGTCTGGCGACGCGACGAACCATCCTGAGCATCCTCAATGACCGCCTGAGCGCGCAACAGCAGCTGGCCACGCTCTACGTTCGTTGGGGTGACCAGGTGGAGCTGCAGCACAAGATCTTGCTCCACCTCATGCTGCAATCGATGACAGTCATTGCGGCGATTGTTCTCCTGACGATCCTGGCCGGCTGGGCTTTGCAGGTAATTTTCGACCGGATGTCGCGCGACCGGCGGCAAAGACAGACGCTGCGCGTCATTCTGAATCTGGGCACGCAGGTGATTGGGTTGCTGCTGGTGCTGCTGGTGATTTTTGGCACTCCGCAGCAAATGCCGACCATCCTCGGCCTCGCTACCGCCGGGTTGACCGTTGTCTTCCAGGATTTCATCCTGGCCTTCTGCGGCTGGTTCATCCTGATGGGCCGCAATGGTATACGGGTGGGCGACTGGGTAGAGATCGACGGGGTTGGGGGTGAGGCGGTTGAGATCGGGCTGTTTCGCACCTGGCTGCTGGAGACGGGCAACTGGACGGCGAATGGCCATCCCACCGGACGCCGGGTTTCTTTTCTGAACGGGTTCGCAATTCGCGGGCAATACTTCAACTTCTCGACTGCAGGGCAATGGATGTGGGACGAGATCAAGGTTAGTATTCCGCCGGGGGCCCAGGCCTATCCGTTGATCGAGAAGATCCGCGCCGCCACCGTGAAGGCTACCGAAGCGGACGCGAAGATGGCGGAGCAGGAGTGGAAACGAGTGACCCACGAGGAGGGTACGCCGCAGTTCAGCGCCACACCTTCTGTCGATATGCGTCCGGCGGGTGCGGGGGTGGACATCGTGGTCCGCTACGTAACCCGGGCAGGCGTACGGCTGGAGACACGCAACCGGCTATTTGAGACGGTTGTCGCGCTCATGCAGGCGACACCGGCAAATTCGTAGCGAATACGGTGCCACTCTCGCGAACTGGTTGGGCATCCTGAGGCCGCGATCGGATTAGCTCCATCATAGGTGTCCGCCGGCTGCGATGTTTGTATCAGGGCAGGCCGGCAGTGAGGCACGAGCATTGCATCCGTTTGTAACACACGCGCCAACATATTGATTCTTATCAGGCGTTCGCTCATTCGCTGCGCGCCACACTGTTAGTCGCTTCACGGCAGTCCAGATTAAGCGGAAGCTATCCAGACAAAGCATCGCAAATCACGAGCCAGGTGACGGGCCACCGCGCGCGCCTTCAGGCAAGCCGGAGAAGCAACCATGCTAGATAAAAAGCAATTCTGGCTAAGAGAATTAAGAAAGAAACTGGACGATGCAGAAATACGCCAGACAATTGTGATTTCTGAAGCCGGACCCGGCTCCTTCAGAGTCGTCCAGGAATATGAATTAGAGAGAAACAGAATCGGCCGCAGGCTCAGCCTGGTGAAACCCAGCGCCGCCTATCGTCAGGATTCGCTCTACGAGACGATGGACGCAGCGATTCAGGAAGCTAAGCGATGGGTCAATAAATGCTGCATTAACGGTTGGTGGATCTGCCGCGCAGAAGGCCCCGCGGGCGAAACCATCCACAACCCTTCCCATCGATAGCCGGTAATCCATCCAGGTCGTCTCACGGAGCGAAGAAAAAGGTCCATTGTCGATGGCCAACAAGATATATCAAGTGATTTTCAAAGAGTTTGATATGGGGTCTCAGTTCGTCATTGCCGAGAGCGCACAGATCCATGGCGAGCACCTCGTTTTTCTCGACGCAGACGACAAGCTGGCTGCGCTCTTCCTGCTCGATATCATAGAAAGCTGGTCGTTGGTGGATGCGGCATCCGCGTAGACGAACCGACTGCCCTGCGTAAACCACCTGTGCCTTTACCAATACTTAACGGCTACAACGATAGGAGGGCCCGGACGACCCTTGACAACCTCTGTCCGTAAAACAACTTCCAGGTTTTTCCGGCCCCAGTCGGAAGGCGCGCTGCGCGCCGATGCTTCCAGTGATTCGGGGCTGGTAATAAAATCACTGGCCGCACGTGAGCCGGGCGCCATCAATCCTGCCGCAATAATCAGCGGCTTCCCCAAACCGGAATTGACGAGTCTGGCCGCAATCGAATAATCCTCCAGTACAGCCACTTCCTCGTCAATCTCGACCTTTGCCGTCCAGATTCTCTTTTGCCCGTCTTGCTCGACGATCGCGCCGTAATCGTGGGTACTGAGATCGAAACGGAAAGGGAGAGACCGCGAAGTCTGCATCGTCCATTTATCGCTGAACGCCCCAATAAACACGGCAGGATAGCGCGCCAGATCTTCCGCTGAGAGATCCTCACCGACCCGGACATCGGGCGTGCGATGGTGTTGGACCAAATAGGAAACCGTATCCAGACAGCCCACCAGATCACCGGCATCGATGAGCGAATTATTTTTTGGGTATAAGTCATCCGCCGTCAGCGTCTGGCCGGCGGCTAACAACGGCAGCGGGATAAGCGTTCCCTCGCGCTGGTCCTCGCTAAGATGATGCTGCTGCTTAAATCGCCGGGTGAACGCGAGCGACGGCATATAAGCATTGTCTGTTCCCACATAAATAAAGACTCGGCTGGAAGCACTCGTCAGCGGCGACCAGAACCGGTCGATGGCAGTCTCACGGTTGAAATGTGGGCCAAGGGCCACGGCCGCAATCAAAACGCAAAGCAGCAGAACAATCAACCATGGAACCAGCGAAATACCACTGCGGCCCTGCGCCAAAGCCGTTAACGTGACCGGATCCGGGAGCTCCGCACGCAACTCATCAGATGGTTGCGGAGGCAACATCAGTTCGCGGGGAGCGTCTGCTGTGGCGTCCACTGGCTCAGCGGGAGCCTGGTTCACAATGCGCAGAAACTCAGGGATGTACGAGCCAACCGGCAGCGAGATCTGCAGCAGCGAACCGGCGCCTTGTTCGCTGTAATACGCCGCCAGTCGCTTACGAACCTCACCCGCCGTAAAGCGCACGACGGTGTCGGAATTGGTGTCGTAGTCGAGCGGCCGGTTAAAAACTTCGACACCCAGGGTGCGCTCTTTGATGTGCTGCTCGTTACCTGCAAGCCTGGCTGTGACCACATAGCGCAGAAACGCAGGATAGCGCTTGCTGTTGCGGAAATGCGGACTAGCCAGCAGCCGTTCCATTTCAGCCATAACGGCGTTACCGTCTTCCGGCGTGACCGGTACCCAGAGAACCAGCTCTTGTCGTGCAGAGTCCATACTCAAAGCAAGTGCCCCATCCTATGCGCACGTCATTGCCGGCCTATGATATTCCCAAACCATTCGGGAAGGTAGAAATGTATCGCGACCGTGGGCGACGGCATGGCGTACTACCGTGGCGACCTGTTTAACACGTCCTATCCAGACGATGATGCCCAAATTTCTATACTCTCCGCTGCGGAACCTCACTGTTAGTCACTGTAACAACTGCCGACGGGAGCGCAAGATGTTTGCGGAGTTATGCCATGCTCAACGCGATTGCGCGCAACTCGCCGCGGGCAGACAGGTGAACTCTCTGCTTTGTATACGGAGGAAGTGCTCCGCCGGTCTTTCTGGAGGAATGTCGTGCACGAAATCAACATTAAGATCTGGCGCAATCGCCAGGACAACAACTGGACTGCAGACATCAATTGTGAGCGTCATGTGGCTGTGACCATTGAATGGATTCAGGAACTCGTGCATCGCGCAATACTGGATGCCGAAGATTGCCTGCTTGAAGAAGTTGGCTTTCGCTTGCAGTAAGCGGCGAGCAAAGGCCGGGAACCCTATCGCCAACTCCAGGGCCATCAAAACCCGAAGGTAATCCCGACCTCAACTGTTGACCAGCTTTCCACGTCCTCCCATCGAAATCGAGCTGTCACGCCTCCGTCCTTCCGCAGGAAGAGAAGATGCTCACGCTCGCTACGCCAATAGGCGGCAACGACGAGTTGAATCAGATTCGATTCTTTGAACATTACCACGTACCTCTTGTTGACCACCGGCAATAAATCCATCCACTCCGCGGATAGACCTCGGTTGTTTGCACGCGTCCACGCACCTTGCTGGGGTCGTCGCATCAGCGATCCTCTCCTCACCACAGATGAACCAGACTTTGATCGTGTACTCGTCGGGCAAACACTTCGCCGTCGCATGTAGTCTTCGCATTCTCCGTATCATAGGGTCGTGGGCACGTGGGCCAATCCATGGAAAAGCGCACTGGCCCTCGCGCCGGTGCGCCCGGTTGTGTTCAATCAGCTACGAAGATTGGCGTGAATCTTTACGCGTAGACCCCGTTCCACCCCCCGAAGACAATTGCATTGCCCTTCCTTCGGGGAGCAGCAAACACCCGCGCTACTCGCTCTCATCAACGAAAGGTGGCATCCTTCTCCGGCACTCCATGTGCGCGATCATTCTTCCCACAGAAGGCTGCCGGGGCTCCGATCGAACCCCGACAGCTGAAGAGGTAGTTCACGCGGAGTGTGCTCTGCGTAGCCCAAGATATAGGGATCTGGACCCGACGGAGTGAAGTGACTAACGGTTGGGCGGGGGTGGTAGGCGTTATACTTCCTTTTATCAATTGCTTAGCAAGGCGTTATAAACATGATGTACATCTGGAACAAACGTGTGAGAACGATGGAAGCGATGGCACGCTATGTGGAATTCGCAGTTGAGTCCCCCTTGCTTTCGCGTACGCGTGACCTCGTCCCGTGACGTCCATTTATGCAAACAGCAAATCGCTTCAGGCGCATGAGCAAAGATCATTTATTTTGCCTGGCCGCGAAAGATATGGGATGCCTTATCACCTGTGATGGATAAACGTCCACCTGTGTAACACACGACCGAGCGGCCAGGACGCCGCTCTTTCTCCGAACACCTCCCATGAAGCTTGAGCCGTTTGTTTTTACCGCACGGCCGGTTCACGCGTCACCACAAGTTACCCCGTTAGAGACTGAAGAGAATGCCGGCGCGCGCCGCCCATCCCCACCTCCAGACTTTTCGAGACATTCTTTTTCGTTCTGAGTATGATAACGGGCATTGATCCCTTCACCTTCAACGCGGGCCCCATGGACCCCGGGCAACGAAGAGGAACGCCAACTCGTACGAGACGAACTGAAGCGCATCCTGGCGAGCGCCCCGTTCCGCAACAGCCGACGCTATCCTGCGTTTCTCCGCTTTGTCGTCGAAAAGACGCTGACCGATGACGCCAGAGATCTCAAAGAGCGGACGCTGGGCATCGAGGTCTTTCATCGGCCGCACGATTACGACACCAACTCCGACACCATTGTTCGTTACACTGCCGGCGAGGTGCGCAAACGTCTTGCACTTTTCTACCGCGATGCAGACAATCAGGGGCCGGTCGAGATCGTTCTGCCGCTCGGTAACTACACACCCCAATACCTATGGCGCGATACAGCCTCGCCCTTCCCTGAACCGGTTGCCGCTTCCGCAACAGATGCTTTGCTGCCAGGGAATGCAAGCAGTGCAACCGATCAGGAGATTCAGGAACAGATAGACTTTTCGAGTGAACTGGCGTTCGATAAGCCACTCCCTCTGCCCGAGAAGGCGCTTGCCCGTTCCGGGAAATATCCCTTTGCGTTTGGTCTAGCCTTCGGCATTACGCTCACCCTGTTGTCACTGCTGGCGGTTGCTGTTGTCTACCGCATTCAACGAGGCGCGCCGGCGATTTTGACGTTCTGGCAGCCACTCCTCAAAAATCCAGACATGGTGCTCATCAGCGCCGGACGCCCACATTTCGAGGGACCCGAGGCACCCGAGCAGCCCGGCGCCACGATCCTGCAGCATATCGTTCGCCCGGAAGCACGATTCTCCTTCGCGACCGTGATGGCCATCGCCCAGGTGACCGGTTTTCTCAAAAGCCAGCACAAAAGCTTCTCGATCCACGAGGCCTATTCGAACACTCTCGAAGATCTGCGCGACCGCCCAGTGGTGCTCGTTGGCGGCAACAACAACAAGTGGACTCTGCTGCTGGGTGAGCCACTGAGATTTCATTTCGGACATGTTGGCCCGTTTACCTACATCGTGGACGCCGACCGTCCTGATAATCGCGACTGGAGCGTCGACATCGACAAGCCGTATTTAAAGCAGAGCGCCGACTACGCGATCGTGGCGCGCTTCTATGACGCCACGACCAATGGGCCCCTGGTCATCGCTGCGGGCATCGGCTCTAACGGCACAGAAGCCGCAGGTGATTTTATTGTCTCTCCGGAGGCGATGGAGACACTGGCCCGCAAGGCTCCTCATGGTTCTCTCGATCAGAATTTTGAGGCGGTGCTGCGAGTCGAGGTGATCGGCGGCAACACCGGCGCCGCAACCATCGTGGCAACCCATTTCTGGTGATCATCTCATAACGCTTCGTCGCATTTCCCGGGAATGGTCTCCTCCAGGCACATGCGCAGATAGCGGACCAGCGTTTGATTATCCAGGCCGTCCGGATCGAATAAATGGCCCAGCGCCAGTCCGTCCATCACGCCGCTAATCGCCTGACAGTCAATTAATCGCGCGCTGGTGCTCTTTCCTTCCAGTTGCGGCAAAAGTCGGCTGATCTCTGGAATCGACGTCCGCAGACGCATCGCGCGCCACAGGTCCGCTAGCCGCTTGCGCTTGTGCGGATGACGGATCGCATACAGTTTGAATTCGACGTTCAACAACATCCGCTCAAGATCCTGGCTCAACTTGACAAGATACTCAGCCAGCGCTTGGATGCGTTCTTCAAGGGTCGGCAAGCCCAGCAGCAGTGGGCCCAGTTCCGTTAAGTGACGAGCGTCTTCTTCCTCGAAGATGGCGAGAAAGACATCATCTTTATCTTTGAAATTGTCATAAAAGGCGCCGCGCGTTTTGCGCGCGCGCAAGGCGATGTCTTCGATGCGCGCATGTTCGAATCCGTCGCGCGCAAAAACATGCCGGGCTGAACTTAAAAGCTTCTGCCGGGTAACCATGCCGCGCTTCTGCCTCTGTAGCCGCCCTGGTTCGTGTTCAACCACGATTTTTGCATCCGCCATACACTTCACCGCGTCTGATCATAGAACATACACGCACGAATGTTTTATAACGATGCATCCTCAGGCCTTCATGGAGAACGCGCAATGTACCAATGGCTTAGAACTTTCGCACAACCAACTGCCCGCGGCCCAGTGAAGTATATTCCGGCAGCAGGGCTACTGGTTCTGGGCGCCACCGTACTCGCAGGCTGTGGAAAAGCGCCGGCCGCCGCCGCCCCCCCGCAAGCCCTGCCCGTCTCGGTCGTGCAGCTTGAGGCTACCGACGTGCCCGTCTCCAACGAGTGGGTCGGCACCCTCGACGGCTATGTGAACGCCCAGATTCAGCCCCAGGCCAGCGGTTATTTGATTAAACAAACGTACCGCGAGGGCACCCAGGTAGCCAAAGGCCAGATCCTCTTTGAGATCGACCCGCGTCCCTTCCAGGCCGCGCTCGATCAGGCCAAAGGCCAACTGGCGCAAGCGCAGGGCCAGGTGCTGCAGGCGCAGGCGCAACTCGGTCTCGCCGAGATCAACGTCAAGCGCGATACCCCGCTCGCCCAGGCCCGGGCCATCGCGCAAAGCCAGCTGGACAACGATATTCAGCAGAAGGCGCAAACCGAAGCCTCCGTGCAATCGGCTAAAGCTTCGGTAGCCGCCGCCGAGGCTGCTGTCGAGAACGCTCAGTTGAATCTCGGCTTCACCCACGTGCGCTCGTTGATTAGTGGCGTCGCCGGGCAGGCCACCACCCAGGTCGGCAATCTCGTTAACACGCAATCGGTTTTGACCTCGGTCTCGCAGCTCAACCCCATCAAGGTTTATTTCTCGATCAGCGACTCTGAGTATCTGGCCCTTATCCAACGCGCACGCGGCGGCGGCGGCGATCTGCTCAAAAGCGAAACCGCTATTCCGCTCACGTTGACGCTTGCCAATGGCGAGGTCTATCCGCTCAAGGGCCACATCGAATTCGTCGATCGCCAGATGAACGCGCAAACCGGCGCCATCCGCATCGCGGCGGTCTTCCCCAATCCTAATAACATTCTTCGCCCGGGCCAGTTTGGCCGGGTGCGCGGTGAGACACAAATGCGTCACAACGCCCTGCTGGTTCCGCAGGTCGCGGTGCAGGAACTGCAAGGGCTGCAGCAGATCTATGTCGCCGGCCCTGACAACAAGGCTCACCTTACCACCATTGAACTCGGCCCCCAGATCGGCACGAACTGGCTGGTAGACAGCGGCGTGAAGCCGGGAGCGCAGGTAATCGTCGACAACCTGCAAAAACTGCGCGAGGGCGCACCCGTGAGCCCGCATCCGGCTCCGGCCACCGTCGCATCGGCCACCACTGCGGCAGGGAGGTAACTGATGTCGAAATTTTTCATTCGCCGGCCCATCGTCGCCATCGTTATCGCCATCGTCACCGTGATTCTCGGTACGGTGTCGCTGATCAGCCTGCCCACATCGCAATATCCTGATATCGTTCCGCCGGAGATTCTCGTAACCGCCACCTACCCGGGCGCGGACGCGAAGACCGTCTCGCAAGCTGTATCGACGCCCATCGAGCAGCAGATGAACGGCGTCGACAACATGATCTACATGAACTCGGTCAGCGCCAACAACGGCGTGGTGCAGCTGTTTGTCGACTTCGACGTAAAGACCGATCCCAACATCGACCAGGTGCTCGGCCAGCTGCGAGTCGATCAGGCGCAGTCACAGTTGCCGGCACAGGTAACCACGGCCGGGCTCACGGTGCAGAAAGCCCTCACGTCGCCACTGATGCTTGTCGCCGTGAACTCGCCGGGCGGCAAACTGAGCCAGGAGTTTCTCACCAACTACGCCATCATCAACCTGCAGGATCAGCTCTCCCGCGTTAAAGGAGTCTCGCGCGTGCAGGTGTTCGGCGGACAATACGCGCTGCGTGTGTGGGTCCACCCCGACCAGATGGCCAAGCTTGGCATCACGGCAACGGATGTGATTCAGGCCATCCAGACCCAGAACAATGTCAATCCCGCCGGCCAGATTGGGGCCGAGCCGATTCCCCAGGGCCAGCAGTTTACCTACACGGTTCGCACCCAGGGCCGCCTGGTGACGCCAGAGCAGTTCGGCGCCATCATCATCCGGGCTAACCCGGACGGCTCGATCGTGCGCCTCAGCGACATCGCCCGCGTCGAGCTGGGCCAGCAGGCGTACGCCATCTCGGCCCGCTACAACCAGGCGCCCTCCGGCGTTATGGCCATCTATCAGCTACCCGGCTCCAACGCGGTCGCGACTGCCGCCGCCGTCAATGCGCGCATGAAGGAGCTGTCCGCTACCTTCCCCGCCGGTATTACCTACGATGTGCCGCTCGATACCACCAAGGCCGTCACCGCAGGTATCCACGAGATCGTGCTTACGCTGGTGGAAGCGCTTGGGCTGGTTGTCATTGTCGTCTTCATCTTCCTGCAAGGATGGCGCGCGACCCTGATCCCCTTGCTGGCCGTTCCGGTTTCGCTCATTGGAACGTTCATCATCTTCCCCGCCCTCGGCTTTTCGATCAACACCCTGTCGCTCTTCGGCCTGGTGCTGGCTATCGGCCTGGTCGTCGACGACGCCATCATCGTAGTCGAGGCCGTGGAACACCATATCGACGAAGGCATGGATCCGACGTCCGCGACCATCAAAGCCATGGAGGAGGTGGGTGGCCCGGTGATCGCCATCGCGCTCATCCTCGCCGCCGTGTTTATCCCGACCGCTTTCATCCCCGGCATCACGGGGCGAATGTATCAACAGTTTGCGGTCACGATTGCAATCTCTGTGCTCATTTCCGCGTTCAATGCGTTGACCCTTTCGCCTGCGCTGGCATCCTTGCTGCTCAAGCCCAAGGAAGAGGGACAAAGGCGCGGTCTTCTCGGCAGGGGCTTCGGCCTGTTCAATAGGTTCTTCGGCCGCACCACTGACAGCTTTGTTCATACGTCGGATGTGCTCATCCATAAGTCCGCGATCGCCATGGTCGCTCTCGCCCTGGTTGCGGTGATTGCTGTCTTTCTCGGCAAGAGCCTGCCGGGTGGCTTTATCCCCACGGAAGATCAGGGCTATATGTTCCTGGCGCTGCAGCTTCCGGATGCTGCCTCTGCGCAGCGCACCGATGCCGCCGAGCAAAAGATCACCGATGCCCTGCTCAAGACCGACGGGGTGCAGGGCGTGATCGCAGTCAACGACTTCTCGCTGCTCACCCAGGTGCAGAGCACCAATGCCGGCTTCTTTTTCGTCGCCCTCAAACCGTGGGACAAACGCAAGACGAAACAGCAGCAGGTGGAATACATTCAGGGCCATCTGCAGCAACAGCTCATGGCCAATCCGTCGGGCATTGCGTTTGCCTTTCCTCCGCCATCGATCCCGGGTATCGGCACCTCGGGGGGCGTGACCATGATTCTCGAAGACCGATCTGGCGGCGACGATCCCATGGTGCTGACGAAGAATGTGTTTGCCTTTCTCGGCGCCGCCAGCAAGCGGCCTGAGATCGCGGCGGTCATTCCGTCTTATCAACCGGGGGTGCCCCAGCTCTACGCCGATGTCGACAAAGCAAAGGCTCTGCAGCAGCAGGTGCAGCTGTCGGATATCTACGCCACCATGTCGACCTTCATGGGTGGATACCTGGTCAACTACTTTAACCGCTTCGGCCGGCAATGGCAGACCTACGTGGAAGCAGAAGGCACCTCGCGCCGGAACATTGCTGACATTAGTCAATTTTATGTACGCAGCGCGAACGGCAGCCAGGTCCCGCTTGCCTCGCTGGTCAAGGTGACACAAACCGCCGGCCCCGAGTTCATTTATCGCTTCAACGAGTACAACGCTGCCCAGCTCAACATCACGGGCAAGCCCGGTTACAGTTCCGGCCAGGTTCGTGCTGCGCTCGAAGAGGTTTTCAAAGAGACGATGCCGGCGGGTGCAGGCTTTGACTACTCGGGTATGTCGTATCAGGAGCAGCAGGCGGAGAAGGGCGTGCCTTCGTGGGCAGTCTTCGGGCTCTCGCTGCTCTTCGTCTTCCTCATCCTGGCGGCTTTGTATGAGAGCTGGACGTTGCCCTTCAGCGTGCTGCTCAGTACGCCGGTGGCTATCCTCGGCGGCTATCTGGCACTGCATATTCGCTCGTTTGAAAATGACATTTTTGCCACCATCGGCCTGGTGATGCTGATCGGCCTCTCGGCCAAGAACGCCATCCTGATCGTGGAGTTCGCCAAGACGAATTACGAGGCTGGTCAGAGCATTGCGCAGGCCGCGCTGGGCGCTGCCCGGTTGCGCTTTCGCCCTATCGTGATGACCGCCCTCGCGTTTATCTTCGGCTGCCTCCCGCTTTGGATAGCCTCGGGCGCGGGCGGCGCGTCGCGGCGCATTCTGGGCACCGTGGTTATCGGCGGCATGTTCCTGTCGACGGCCATCGGCCTCATCTTTATCCCCGTTACCTTCTCCGTGGTCGAGTACCTGTCGCATCGCTACGCGCGCGGCGGCAAAGGCACCACCATGGACTCGAAGGGTGATCTGGACCCCGTCGCCGCTGGCCGCGCCGCCGGCGGCGGCCCCGGCCGCTCGACCCGAGGAGGTCTGGCATGAGCAACTCTCCGGTTTGTTTTAAGCGAATTTATGCAGCCGTCTTTGCCGCCATTTTGCTGGCCGCGGCAGCGGGCTGCACCGTGGGGCCTAAGTACAAACGGCCTGCCTATCCCACCCCGCCTGCCTTTCGCGGCGCCGACGATGCTTCCGTGATCAGCGACGCGCAGGGTTCGCTGGGCGATCAGCAATGGGCCCAGGTTTTTCGTGAACCGGAACTGCAGGACCTGATTCGCAAAGCGCTCACTAACAATTACGATCTGCGCATCGCGGCCCAGCGCATCCTGGAGCAACAGGCACAGGTACAGATCACCCGTTCGCAACAGTTCCCTTCGCTCAGCGTGGGCGGAACGGGTGTCGGTGTCGACATTCCTGCGCTCAGCAACATCACCGGCTCGAACTCCATCAGCAGCCCTATCGTCGACGGATCGTTTAGTCTCTCCGCCGCCTGGAACCCCGACTTCTGGGGCCTCTATCGCAGGCAAACCGAAGCCGCGCGGGCCACCTTGCTGGCGCAGACGTGGGCGCAGCGTGCCGTGCGCCTGACACTCGTACAGCAAGTGGCGAGCACCTACATTCAACTGCGCGCCCTGGACCGCCAGGTAGAGGTCACCAAACAAACGCTTAAGGCCAGGCAGGACTCGGTCGACCTGACCACCCGTTTGGAAAGTGGCGGCTCCGTACCGCTGTCTGATTTGCGCCAGGCGGAGCAGTTGCTCTACACCGCTTCTTCGCAACTGCCGCAGTTGGAGCAGCAGGTACAGCAGCAGGAGAATGCTTTGCGACTCCTGCTGGGCGAAAATCCTGGGCCAGTGGCCCACACCGATCCGAATGCGCTCACCCCGCCGCCCCAGGATTTGCCGACCGGTATTCCCTCGCAACTGCTGGAGCGCCGGCCGGACATCCAGCAATCGGAAGCCCAGCTCAAAGCAGCCAATGCGAACATCGGCGTGGCCCGCGCGCAATTCTTCCCTCAGCTCTCCATCAGTGCTTCTGCCGGCGTCGGCGGCAACAGCTTCTCGCAGATTTTCACGACCGACTCGCGAACCATTTATGGTCTGGGCTCGTTAGCCCAACCCATTTTTGAAGGCGGCAAGCTGCGCGGCCAACTGAACCAGGCCAAAGCGGCCGACGAGGAGATGGTGATCACTTACCAGAAGACCATCGCCGGCGCCTTCCGCGACGTGTCGAACGCCCTCATCGCCTTGAACAAGCAGCGTGTCTATCGCGAGCAGCAGGAGAAGCTGGTGGCCGCGGCACAGGATGCAACGCGCCTGGCCCGTCTGCGCTATGAGGGAGGCTCCACGGCTTATCTCGAAGTGCTTACCACCGACACCAACCTGTACTCCGCGCAGTTGAACCTGGCCACCGCGCAACAAGGCGAAGCCTTGAGCCTGGTCCAGCTCTACAGCGCGCTCGGCGGAGGCTGGCAGTAGGCGCTTTGCGAACCAGCTCCGAGACCGCATCAATCTATGGGTGAATGTGTTGAGCGCCCTGGATTTTTCCCCCGATTTTTCGCGATCGGTAAGCTATCTCCTTGGCTTCCCGAGAGCGCCCCAAATCAGGACAGATCAATGCCATCCCGACGGGTTCCCGAAGAGATAAGCTTGAAGCATCCCAACCAGCACCGACAGGTAGGGGCCACTATGCGATCACCGAAAGGCATCGGGCCGCCGCAAAGGATGCGCAGTTAGCAGCAAGAGCGCATTCCCTCGAGCTGTACCCTGGGGACGGGGAGTAAAGCATGGAGATATCGCTAACCGAACCTTCGATCGTTTGGGTGTTTTTCGTATGCATCGTAGCGCTCACCGCAGGAGCCACCTTTCTCATAGTAAGTTGGAAGGCTCGCTCAAAAAAAGCAGACTGCCTGAAGGACGAGAACGCCAACCTTAAGGCGGAAAACGCCAGCCTCATGGTAAAGAACGACGCCCTCCAGGAAGAGAGCGTCCGCCAGATAGAGATAAACGATGCATTGATCTCAGCAAAACACACTCTTACGCAACAGTTGTTGATCGAGCGAGTAAGCGGGCAGGCGCAGATCCGCGTGGCACTTTGCGAGGTGAAGGCCGAAGCGTTCACCTCGGCCAGAGTCGAAAGGGAACTTCATTGGCAGGAGTTGCCGGGGAAATGGTTTGCACGCAATTACGTGTTTGCCTACCGGGAGACTCTATGGATCCTGGGAAATGCCAAACCGGAACTCACCATTGCGAAGTTCGAATCGCGAATGCCCCCGGAAGCCGTCGTGGCCATTCTTGGAGCCGGTGTCAAATTAATCCAATTAACCGCCGGCGGCAGAGACACGGCTACATAACACCGGTCATAGGAACTGACCTGCTTCAAATGCGGCGCACAATTTGCCAAAAGCTCCAGTCTGAACCCGGGGACCAGACGGGACGCTCCCTCGCTCCGAGCAGACGACATGGTGGGGTTACCTTCCGTCAGGTCACTCATTCCAGATCACTCGTTTCCGTAAGTCCTTTCTGCATCTTGTAGTCCTCCCAGCGAGAATCCAGTGTGTGCCCGCACATGCATGCGGATGAACGCCAAGGGAAAACACGGTAGGTCGTCCACGTTCATGGGTCTTCATCTGCGAGGCCAACTGATGTTTAACGTTGTCCGGTCCCGCCTGCCTCCGCGAAGTGTCAAAGTGGTGCGTGGTTAGCGTGTTAAATCGACTTCAAAATCGAGTCCAGCATTTGCTGCCCGAAGGATTCGAGGGGTTGGCTGGCTTCTTCTTCGCCTGTAGCGTAGGGATCGACTGCGGACCAGAGGGTGGCGGGCCGACGGCGGCCGGGGACGGAACGGGAGCGGGCGACGCCAAGGTGGGTCAGCCTTTCGAGCGCCTCCTGGATGGCGCTGCTGCTGACGTGGCCCTGAAAGAGGATCCTGATTTGTTCTCTGGTGAGGCCGTCTTCCGCGGCTTGAAGAGCTTCGTGGATGCGATCGGTGACGGCGTCTCCGACGCAGGTGCCGAAGAGGAAAGCGGCGGAGTCGGCACAGTAGTCCCATAGCGCAAGAGCGGCTTGCAGGTGAGGCAGCCGGATCAGGGGACTGCAGTCGAGCGTGGCGTAGAGAGCGCTGATGCGCAACACCTGGGCTTCGGCGCGACCCGTGGCCGTGCCGTGGACCTCATCCGCAGCCTGACTCAAGGTTGCATAGTAGCTGTTCCAGAGTTCGCCGGCTTCCTGGTCACGGCGGAGGACGAGCTCCGGCTCGCGGGCTGCCCACTCGCAAGCGCGCCTAAGGTCGTGGGCGAGGGCCGCCAACTCCTGGGCGGGGACGTCTCCACCCTCCGGCAGGCAGCGGATGCGCTGCACGCAGGCCCAAAGGCAGCGGTTGGCGAACCCGTTATGGGTATCGGTGCGGTGGAGCGAGTCGTCGAGCTCGCGCCGGGTGATGTGGCCGATGAGGCTGAGGTGTCCCCGGCCAGCCTGCGGGGAACGGTCGCTGGTGAGCATGCGCAGGGTGCCGCTATCCCACGCGGAGCGGAGCAGAGGCGAGAGCTGGGAGCGGCTGCGGCCCATGGTGTGCAGCATGGACGCGAGTTCCTCGGCGAGCAGGAGGAGCCGGCGGTCGCCGGTTTGCTGCTGCCCGAGGAGACTGGTTAGGCCGCGTGGGGTGACACGCTCGCTGGTGACGCGGTTCGCCGCCCAGGCAGGATCGACGCCGGCGAAGAGGCGAGCGATCTGGTTCCAGCTGGTTCCCTTGCGGGCTTTGCTGGACTCGCCGACGAGGACGACGAAGAGATTCAAGCTGTGCCGGGTGGCGCCGACCATGCAGTGCGGGCCTGCGCCGATGATGTTGCCGAAGGCGGCGAGGAGTTGCAGGAGGATGGCTTCGGGCTGAGCCTCGGTGTGCGGGGCGAGGGTGCGGACGATCTTGCCGGCGAGGCCGTAGAGGGCATACTGCTCGAACACGGATTGCTGCGTTCGCGGGGGCGGGGGCGCCGGAGCCGGCTTTTGGGGGAGAGGCAGCTCTGGTTTTGGTTCAGGCGGAAAGGGCGCCTGGGTCGCGGAGGTTGGTGGGGTTGGGGTGGCGGCGCGCGCGACGATTTCCGTGCGGCTGAGAATGGGTTCGCTGCCGGTGGAGATATGAGAAATAGCGCTGCTTGTGGTTGCCATGATTCGACACTAATACGGTTTCTTATATTGCGTAAGGGGCTTGACACGTTTTTTTGCCGACGAAATAGTCACCAGGAAAACGGTGACTGTTAGATAAGATTCTTAAGGGTGAAGCAGGACTATTTGATACGGATCGCATCTTATTACCTGGTCTTTCTGGGGATTGGTTAGTGGTTAGGTGGCCTGCGTTGGGGGTAAACTCCAGGCACCCACAGACATTAAATAACTTCATGTTCCGATGAAATTGGGCGGCCTGGTCGCGATTCGGGAGGTTTCCTGGGGTCATCTCCGTCTGGTCACGAGTTTTGGGTCACGAGTTTCTGACCGCTTCATCCAGGGTGCAGAGCGTCAGCATTCTTCAGGGCTTCTTGGACCAGTTGACAACAAGTGACCGCGCGGCAATAGATATGAATGTCACCGGATAATCCGCGACCTAAGAAGGAGTCTTATGCAATTGCGAGTGACCGTGCTGACCGCACTCGTTCTGACCGCAGGAAACCTGGCCGGAGGCCAGGCGGATACGTTCTTCAGCGTGCCGGCTGCCGACGCGCCGGAGCTTGCGGTGCGGGGAGCATATTCCGTGGGCGTACGCACCCTGGAACTCAGGAATCCGGGCCAAGTCGACATTCTCAATTTCGACAAGAGCACGGGCAAGGCGCCCGTATACGACCGGCTGCTGACGATCGAGGTCTGGTACCCGGCGACGATTCCCGCCGGGGTCCCGGAGCGCACGGTATACCAGATGGGGTTGCCGGGCGGAGGTAGCGGATTTGCAGGCGCCGCCACGGTGGCCGTGCCCGGCAAAGCCCTGCGCGATGCCCCGCCCCTGAACGGAAAGCAGTATCCGCTGGTGGTCGTGTCCCATGGATATCCCGGGTCGCGCTACTTTCTTAGTTATCTTTCGGAAAACCTTGCTTCTAAGGGGTATGTGGTTGCGGCCATCGATCATACCGATTCTGTATTTGGCGCGGAAAAGGGCTTTCCAAGCACCCTGCTGAACCGGGCGAACGATCAACTGTTCACGGTGGGCGCGATCGAAGACCTGGCTGGGCACTCCGGTCACTTCCTGACCGGCATGGTGGACAACGCACGCGTGGCGATCATCGGCTATTCCATGGGTGGTTATGGAGCACTGGCCAGCGCCGGCGCGGGCTACAACTCGACCTCCCTGGTGCACAGTTTGGTGCCGGGGGGATATTACGCAGACTGGGAGGCAGGCAGCCAACAGTATCAGGCGCGGTTGCGAAAAGAGGTTCGGGCGGTGGTTGCGATCTCCCCGTGGGGCGCCCAGCCGCCGTACAACGCCTGGAACGCTGCAGGCTTGGCCGGCATTCACATTCCGCTGCTGATCATTGCCGGCAACCAGGACGACGTTTCCGACTACGCCCACGGGATCAAGCCCGCGTTCGAAGAAGCCATTCACTCCGACCGCTGCATGCTGGTGTATGAAAACGCACGCCACAACGTGGGCGGCAATCCGGCGCCGCCCGAGGCTCTGGCAAGCTTCGGAACGCGGGAATTTTTTGAAGAGCCCGTCTGGCGCAAGGAGCGGATTACAGCCATCAATCAGCACTTCATTACTGCCTTTCTCGATCTGACGTTGAAAGGGGACCAGAGCAAGCGAGCCTACCTGCACGTGGCCCCGGAGCTTTCCAACGACGGTCAATGGCCGCTGGCGCAGGGAGCATCCGCCGGGGCGACTTTCAGCGATGGAACGCAGTCCTGGAAGGGCTTTCAGCGGCGGTGGTCACTTGGGATGGAAATGCACTGCCTGGCGGCAGAGCCATGAAGACTGGTGACCACCTACCGTTGCACCTGGTTGGGTGATATAGTCTGCCTCCATGGGTCGGACGTGGCCTAAGGAGATAGGGGATGGCATACGCAGCCCCGGTGGTCCTGACGAAAGAGATGGCGGGGGTTAGCAGTTGAATTTACTGCAATTAGGTAAGCTGTCCCCATATTGGCCAAGGGATGACTTGGTGTTTGTAGCTGTCGTGGTTTCGACGGTGGTTACGGCCTATCTGTCACCGGGTTACCGGGTTTCGTCACCGGGTTTCACGGCCGGCACTGAGAGAACGAGGCCGCGACGTCTCCTGGCGAAAGTGCCAGTCCCGTCTGGTCACTAATCTCGGTCACTAATCTCCCTGATTTTCGTCTGATTTTCTTTCTTCCCGTTCTTCCCGCGAGTAATATTCGCGCCGTGGATGAAAATTGCGCAGATCAGGCCGTCCCCCGTTCTTCCAAAGCCAAACGATTCTTAAGTCAATTCAGCAATTCAAGGATCGCAATGCAACAGATTGAATGAGCGCACTGGCGATTTGCACTAAGCCCTGTTTCTTACCGAGACGCTTGGCGGATAGTACGCGTCCGCTTATGAGGGAACCGATCTGGCGACAGCAGATCCTCTTCGTGTGCGAATCGCCTTCCTTCGAGCAGCCCAACGAGGCGATTTCCCGTCACAGGGGCGAGCGTCAGCCCGAGCATCCCGTGCCCGGTCGCGAAATAGAGGTTGTTATATCTTGCCGCACGCCCGATGATGGGCAATCCGTCCGGAGAACATGGTCGAAAGCCTGCCCATACAGGGGAGGCAGTGCAACGGAGCTCCTCTACCATGGCCGCTGGCACATAAGCAGACAGTGATTCTGTTAGCATTGCGGCGGTCACGTCATGATGCAGGCCGCGCTCCGTTCTTGCCAGGTGCAGGTAGCCGCCAAGTCGCAGGCGCCCGAGCATCGGAGTAGCCAGCAGCTTTGCTTCGGCAAACATAGTCGGAATGGTTGGCCAATCGACCGGAGGAGGAAAATCGAAAGTGTAGCCGCGGGCCGCCTGCACCGGCAGGCGAAAACCCAGTGGCGCGATGAGGGTGTTTATCTCAAATCCGGTGGCCAGCACTACGCCGGCAACTTCGATGGTTTCATTTTCAAACTCGACGGCAGTAACGGTCTCTCCTTCCGTTCTTAGCCGCTGTGCTCGGCGATGGTCTCGTAACTCCGTGCCCATGACACGAAGCTGTGTCTGCACAGCGTTCAAGAATGCCAGTGGGTCGACTGCACAGTCATCCGGGTAATAGGCCCCGCCGCTGATCTGCTCGAGCAGCGGAGGGACTAACGTACGCGTGCTTGCCGGGTTCAGCAATTCGACTGCGATGCCTGCTGCCTGCATGGCAGGAAGCTGAGCGCGAAATTTCCGGACGGATTGCGGCGTACGGAAAACCTCCAGCGTACCTGAACACCGCGGTTCAAACCCGAGGCTCGTGCTCCATTGATGGAAAAGCTCGACACTCTCGAGGCTGAGGCTGGCGAGCAAGGCTGCGCGCCTGCTGAGAAGCGGCGAATGACTGGCCTGGACAAATTGTCCCAACCAACGCAACATGTTCCTGTTGGGCGGTAAATCGATGGCAAAAGGGCTGTTGGGTTGAAGCAGCCAGCGCAGTGCCTGGCCAGCCACACCTGGCGAAGCGAGCGGCATGCTGTGACTGACCGCCAGAAGTCCAAGGTTTCCCGACGAGGCTCCCGAGCCGATGACTGAGGCTTCTGCGAGCACAACTGGAATGCCAGCCAGCCGCAGCGAGTAAGCGCAGCAAACCCCTACCACCCCACCGCCGACAATGAGGATAGGCCGCCCGCTGGTGGCGCGGTTCGCTCCGGAGTTCATCCGTCGTTTCGATGCGAGGTCCACGGGCGCGATGACCTTTCCAGCAACAGGCGCGCTGCAACCATGTCTTCCAGCGCGCACCCGACGCTCTTGAAGAGGGTAATCTCCGTTGCGCTCCGGCGGATGGCCCCAGGATCCTTGAGCGCTCCATGCAGGTCCGCAGCCACATGATCGCGGCCTATCCGCCCCTCAGCAAGAGGGATGAGCAGGTCCCCGGCCTCTGCCAGTGCGCCCCCGAAAGTATCGACCACCACCCGGGAACGGGCGATCGCGTCGCTATCCATCTCCCGGTTCTGCGGTGTGAACGCCCCGACCGCGTTAATGTGGGTTCCCGGGCGGATCAGATTTCCCGCAAAGAGAGGTTTCGGAGCGGTGGTACAGGTGCAGATCACCGATGATTCCGTTGCGCAGGTCTCAGCGTCCACCGCAACCACCGGAATTCCGTGGCGCTGCCGCATGCGCTGCGCGAACTCGCGGCCTTTCTCCATGGAAGAGCCGCAGACCAGCACCTGCGCGAATGTGCGCACCAACAGCAGCGCTGCAACGTGCGCTTTGGCGATCGATCCCGTGCCAAAGATGCCCAGGGTGGTGACGGATTCAGAAGCAAGAGCATGGGTCGCCACGGCAGAAGTGGCGGCTGTACGCAGCTCTGTCATCACATTGGCTGCAAAAAATGCGCTCACCAGCCCGTCCAGCGAGTGAAAGGTATAGCTGGAGCAATAGGTGCCGGGTCCTCTGCCGGGACTTCGCGCCAGCAGGATGGTTTTGATACCGATGGCTCCAGCCACTTGGCAAGGCATCACCAGGGTCACGCGATCGCCTTCCTCGAATTTCGAGCGCACCGGAGCTTGATAGCTCGCATACTCTTCGCGAAACGCGTGGCCAATCGCTTCGATTAATTGAGACAGCGGGAGAAGGCTTTGAACCTGCTCATCGGTCAACACCAACATGGGTGCTAACGCGGTTTGAGACTTTGACATGCATGCTCTTCCTGGTGGCTGGCCTTCCCCCGCGCGAAGCAGGAGTCTTGCTGAGAAATCTGTGGATCGAAGGATGCGGAAGCTACAACACGGGAGCCCGCACTCAGAATTTGTAACGAATCCCAAGCTGAATGAGCCTCTGCTCTCCCTGCAAAGGATCGCCTGCGAAAGCAGTTGGCTGGCCGTAGTTCGATGCCTGTTGATTGCCGATATATCCGGCGGGATTCTTGTTATTGAAGATGTTGTACATCTCGAAGTCGCCTTCGAGGCTACCGAATTCGCGGGGGAAGTCGAAGATCTTCGCGACCCGTATATCCGACTGGAAAAAATTTGCTCCAACTCCGCTGTTCTTGGTTGCCACCCCCGCGGGCAGGTCATTCACGATACCGTCGCCGTTCAAATCAAGGCCGGCGATGATGTCATAGTGCTGCCCGGAGGTAAAGCGAGTGATCGAAGAGAGCTGGAATTTGTGGGGAAGCGTCCAGATGGGGCTGATGACCAGTGAACTCGCTGGCTGCAGCGCGCACGGGCCA
The DNA here is from genome assembly GCA_963834445.1 of uncultured Acidobacteriaceae bacterium. Taxonomy (GTDB): domain Bacteria; phylum Acidobacteriota; class Terriglobia; order Terriglobales; family Acidobacteriaceae; genus PALSA-350. The sequence goes on along the minus strand of CAWIBU010000002.1, from coordinate 1,087,994 downwards.
AAGTCAGCCTTCGATACTGGCAGGTTCTGATCGATCGGCAGCGACTCGGGGCCGGAGTCGAACCCCTGATCGGCAGCGAGCACGTCGGAAGAATGACACCGCGCGTAGGTGTACCACGCAGTAAGCTCGAAATTATTGGAATAGCGCCGGACCACCGATAGGTTCAATCCGCGGTAATTGTTCTTGCCCTGCGTGGTTTCGAGGCGAATGGGGAATGCGAAACCCTGAGCCGCATACTCATTGAAGCGGTTGATCTTGTTGGCCAGGGAAGCATGATCGCCGCGGGAGAACAGGAAGTCCGCGGTGAACGTGGTTTTGGAGTCGATGGCGCGCTGCACACCGATGGTCGCATGCTGGTAGCGGGGATCCACATTGTTCGGGTCCACGACCGAGTCCTGCAGTGGAGCGGCCGTCGATGGAAGCGAATTGGGCGGCAGCGGTTGTCCCAACTGGTAGTACGTGCCGTCGGCATTGAGAATGCCGTTTGGCTGATTGACGTAATATCCCAGGCGCAGCGGATTGCTGTTCCGCTCGTCCAGCGTATAGAACGTGGTCAGGACGGGGAAATTAAAGTACAAGCCGTATCCGCCGCGAAGCACCGTCTTCCCGTCCCCGGTGAGTTGATAGACAAACCCGATGCGTGGACCGAAATCGGTCGCTGGAGTATGGCTCTGCTTGTTGTGAAACGACGGCAGCACGCTCTGCAGAAACTGGTAAGTTGGGCTATAGCTCTGGTTGAAGGCGACACCCAGATAGTAGTCCCAACGCAGACCAAGATTCAGCACCAGCCGCCGCGATACCTGCCAGTCGTCCTGAGCGAAGAGGCCCATGCGGTGGTAGTTGTTTACCTGGAACACGCCACTGCCAATGTTATAGAAGATTTCATAGACGGGTGAAGTCAGCGAGTTTTGCAGGAAGTAATACTGCGGTGTGGTTTGGGTGGTGTAATTGGCGTTGATGTGCGGAGTGAACACGTACTCCGTGCCGAACTTGAGGTTGTGCGTCGTGCGTCCGGCGATCTGCATGGCGTAAGTGTCGCGAAGCTGAAACTTTTTCAACGACGTCGACTGCGGAAAAGCAGTGCCCTGACCGAGGGTCACGCCGTTGGGGAAGAAATAGGTCGGGCCAACATAGTTGGGTGGCAGGTTGTTCTCCCACGTAGTGACTCCGAAAGTGAGCTGGTTAATGCGATTAGGGCCGAGTGTCGATGCAAGGTTGACCACGCCGCCGTTGTAAACGTTGTTGTTAAATCCCTGCGCCTGCGTCGGGGTGAGCGGGGTCGCGCCGTAGGCCGCGCTATTGGTTTCGCGAGAATAGCGCAGGCTCAGTTCGTTGGCGCTGTTGATCTGATCGTCAACTTTACCGGTAATGGTCAGCAGGGTCTGCGGCAGGGTCTCCGGTCCGTCGAGCGACGGGTCAAGGCCCTGGGTGTTCACCGTGTTGACCGTATGCTGGGTCAAACGTTCGGCCGCCCCGAAGAAGAAGAGCTTGTCTCTCTTGATCGGTCCTCCCATGGAACCGCCGAACTGGTGGCGAAGATAGTCTCCTTTAGGCACATCGTTGATCGTCTCGGTGTGGGTGCGCCAGTTCAGGTCCTGCTGCCGAAAGTACTCAAAGCCTGTGCCGTGGAACTGGTTAGTACCGGACTTGGTGATGACGTTGATGATGCCGTACGCCGCTCGGCCCTGCTCTGCTGTAAAGCGGTGGGTAATCACCTGGAACTCCTGTATCGCGTCCAGGCTGACCGTATACAGCAGGCCGCCATCGAGATCTTCGCTGTTGTCGGCATTGTCGATGTTGAAATCCGAGAAGCGGGATTTGCCGCCGGCGATGGACGGCATCAGCCGGTTTTGTTCCGTGGGATCGCCATTGTAAGTGAGCGTCACTCCAGGGGTAAGTACCGCAAGGTTAGCGAACTGCCTGGATTCAAGCGGTAAATCCTGGGTCTGGCGTTGTTCGATGGTCGAGCCAACAAAAGAATCCTGGGTGTTCACTCCAGTGACATTTGCGTCTACATTCACTGACTGGGTCACCGCACCCACGGTGAGCGAGGCATTCACCGCCTGCGTGGAACCGACAGTGAGAAAGACCCCCGCCACGTTCTTGGTGTTGAACCCGTCCTTCGATACGGTGAGCGTGTAGCTTCCAGCGGGGAGCGCGAGAATAGCGTAGGAACCAGTTTCGAGGCTCTGGGTGGAACGGTCCAGACCCGTATCTACGTTGGTGGCCTTAACGGTTGCGCCGGAGATCGCGGCGCCCTGGGGATCGGTAATGAAGCCGCGAAGATCGACGGTCGCCTGTTGAGCAAAACAGCCAACCGCTGCGAAGAGGAGAACAAGAGCGAGGCACACCTGACGCATGGGCACATTCTCCGTTGGTCTACAGTTATGTAACTGTATTACACGTACGTTCTCCCACCGTCAATCAGAAATTAACCGGGCGCGCATAAATCGCATTTGCGGGGACTCGGCGATTCCATATAATGCGCGTTGGTGATCACGTTGTCCGAACCGGCCAAGCCAGTACGATTCAGCCTTAATCCAGACAGTGGCTTGCCCCTCTATCTGCAAATCGCACACGAGTTTATCTACCGCATCGAGTCGGGCATGCTGGGGCAGAACGACAGGCTCCCGGGCATCCGCAAGCTCGCGGCTGAACTCGGGGTTTCTTTCCTCACCGTTGATAAAGCGTATAAGTGGCTCCGTTCACGGGGCGTCGTGGACAGTATTCCCGGAGTCGGCGTGCGTGTGCAGCTCACCCTGGAGCCGAGCGAAGAGGATATTCGCCAGCGCCAGAAAATTGAGCGACTGGCGGAGAAAGTGGTCCAGCTCTCCATCAAGGGAGGTCTTGATCCGGTGGTCGTAGCCCTGGCAGCGACGCATCATGCGCGTAGCCACATGGCCCGTGCCCGCGTGCCGGAGATCGTCTTTGTGGAGTGCCACCCCGAATATGTGGACGACTACACAAACGAGCTGCGCCGAACCCTGAGCGAGGAGCAGGTGACCGTCCGCGGGCTGCTGCTCGACGATCTCAAAGATCAGCTGAAGCGCGGGCGTCTGGAGCTGGGTGAGACGGCCTACCTGAGCACCACGCTTTATCACTTCGACTTTCTGCAGCGCGCCGTCGCCCGCGAGGGCGTACGCGTCGTGGCTCTCTCCCACACCCTCGATCAGGAGGCGGTGCGGCTGATCTCCGATCTCGATCCCAACCAGAAGCTGGGCGTGCTGTTGGGTCCGGTCGATCCCGCGCCGGGCATCATCCAGACCATCGAGTTCTATCGCAACCAAGGTCCGGGCACCATACCGTTTGCCGTCCTGACCGATCAGGCCGCCGCGCGGCGCCTGGTAAAAAATTGCCAAGTGCTGGCCTATACCGCTACCTGCCACGAATACGTCCATGCTTTGGGCCACAAGGCGCCGCGCACCATTCTCGTTCGCTTCGTTCCTGATCAGGATGCGGTGAACAAGATCAGGCTGTTATTGGCACGCAAGGACCAGAACGGCCATCGTTGAAGAGACGTCGTTCGCACTTTTTTATTGACACCGGCCAAGACCTCTACTGTAATGCGGTCATATAACTGTTGAACGACACCTTTTCGAGCACCGCACCGCCTATCTGCCGAACCTAAGCTCCGAGGGCCGAGATGCACTTGTCGAAGATGATCGCCGCTGTGGATGTGCATGCCTGCGGCGAGCCGGGCCGGGTCATTGTGGGTGGAATACCCCACGTGCCAGGCGCCTCCATGTTGGAAAAGAAAGTCTATCTGGAGAAGCATGCGGACAGTTTGCGAAAGCGCATGCTGAGAGAACCGCGCGGTTACCCCGCGCTTTGCTGCAACCTGATCGTCCCCCCTTGCGATCCCGCCGCCCATGCTGGGCTCATCATCATGGAGCAGACCGAATATCCCGCCATGTCCGGCTCCAACACTATCTGTGCCGCTACGGTCTTGATTGAGACCGGCATGGTGCCCGTGCACGAGCCGATCACCGAGTTAATGCTCGATACTCCCGCCGGGCTGGTGAGGGTGCGGGCCGAAGTAGCAAACGGCAAAGCGACGAAAGTCACTTTCCGTAACGTTGCTTCATTTGCCACCCACCTGGACGTCAAGCTCACGCTTCCAGAGTATGGCGTGGTCTCAGTCGATGTTGCCTACGGAGGCATGTTCTACGTCATCGCGGATGCCGCTCAGTTTCACCTCTCGGTCGCGGCCAACGAGGCGCGGGAGATTATGAAGGTTGGTGAAATGCTAAAGGCAGCGGCCCGCGAGCAGTTGGAAGTCCGCCATCCGGAGCTACCGGGCATAGGCGGCGTTTCCATTTCGCAACTGTCCGCCCCCCCAACCCGCGCTGAGGCTAACCGGAAAAATGCCGTGGTGGTTTCTACAGGTGCCTTTTCCTGGGACGAACCGCAAACCTGGACGGCGAGCCTTGATCGTTCACCGTGTGGCACAGGCACCTCGGCAAAGATGGCGGTTCTGCATGCCAAGGGAGAGCTTCCCCTGGGCGTTGATTTCGTGCACGAAAGCATTCTGGGCACACTGTTTACCGGACGCCTGGTGGAGCAGACCCGGGTAGGCCCCTATCGGGGCGTCATCCCTGAGATCAGCGGCACCGCCTGGATCACGGGATTTGCCCACTACGTTCTTGACCCGACCGATCCATTTCCAGAGGGCTTTATGGTGGGCGACCTCTGGCCCGTCAAGCGGAAACCAGAAACCCGGTTCGATGCCAGGAGGACTTTGCCATGAGCTCCACCTTTACTCCTCTCCCGCCCGATTTCTTTGCGATCGACACGCATGCCGACACCTTTGCACGTGTGCTCGATCATGGCTTCGACTTTCTCACCGACGACGCCCACCTCGCTGTCAGCCTGCCACGCATGCAACAGAGTGGCATGGGCGCCCAGATGTTTGCGTTGTACGTGGCCCCAGGCCTACCGCCCGGGATGACCTTTAAACGTGCCATGCTCATGGCTTCCGCGGGACTGGCGGCGGCGGCCCGTTCCCAGGGCAGGTTTGTCTTCGTTCGCAGTGCCAAGGAGCTGGAAGCGGAATGGGCGCGGGGAGCGAAATGCGGCCTGCTCTCGGTGGAGGGAGCCCACGTTCTTGAAGGCGAATTGGAATTGCTCCATGTACTGCATGCCGCCGGCATCATCAGCATGACACTCACCCATGCGAACGGAAACGAGTGGGCCGATTCCTCGCAGGATCGGCCCCGCTGGGGGGGACTGAGTGAGGGCGGCCGGGCACTGGTGCAAGAGATGAACCAGCTGGGCATGATTGTGGATGTTTCCCATACTTCAGATCAAGCCACAGCCGCGGTCCTCGAAGTCTCCAACGCACCCGTTGTCGCGTCGCACTCCGGATGCCGAGCGCTCTGCGATCATCCACGAAATCTTACCGACAGGCTGATCCGCGCCATCGCGGCGCATGGCGGCCTGGTGCAAATTCCCTATTATCCGCCCTTCCTCGATCAGGCGGCGTCAGATGTGTTTGTCGCCAACTGGAATCGCCTGCGAGGAAATGAATCGCATGACGCGCCGGCGGACGATCCTGAATATATGGCTAGGCTTTACGCCACTTGCATGCGAGATGTTTCGCCAGTCCCGCTCGAGGCCGTCTGCGCCCATATCGACCATGCCGCGTCGCTCGTTGGTGCTGACCACGTTGGCCTGGGCTCAGACTGGGATGGAGCGGACGTTACCGTGCATGGACTCGAGAGCTGCGCCATGCTGGGTGAACTGGCGCGCATGCTTTCTTCGCGTGGGTACAGTAACAAGGATCTGCGCGCGATTTTCGGTGGAAATTTTATTCGTGTCTTGCGAGAGGTGGTCGGAGAATGAAACCGATATTCCATTGGAGCGTGGCTGCGGTCCTGCTCGCGTTAAGCGTCTTTGGTCCAACCGCTTTACGTGCTCAGTCGCCGGCGTACGAGGTTAAGCGCGAGTTCGGCGTCCGCATACCCATGCGGGATGGCGTGGGGTTAGCGGCGAATATCTTCCGCCCCGATGCCGAGGGCAAATTTCCCGTGATCCTGGTGCGTACTCCCTATGACGCCGCTCAACCCACGTATTCCGCGGCAGGAACTTACTGGGCCTCACACGGTTACGTGTACGTGATCGAGGACGTGCGTGGACGCGGTGGCTCTGAAGGAAAATTTTATCCGCTCGTCGACGAAGCACTGGATGGAGACGATAGCATCACCTGGTGCAGTACCCAGCCATGGTCAACCGGAAAGGTCGGGATGCTTGGGCCGTCTTATCTCGGTTGGGTGCAGGGCTACGCGGCAGGCATGCACAACCCTCACCTGGCGGCTCTTATCCCCACGGTGACCCCGCCCGACCCGTATAGAAATTTTCCTGTGCAGTTCGGCGTGATGCAGCTGGCAACATCGTCGTGGCTGGCCTTCATCTCCGGCAAGACGCTGCAAGACATTAATCAGTTCGATCTGCTGAAAGCCGATGGGCACTTGCCCCTCATGGACATGGACCTTGAACTAGGCCGCACCATGGAACCCTGGCGAGATTACCTCAACCATCCGTCGAGCGACGACTACTGGAAGAAACAGGCCTACCAGGAGAAGATGCTCGACTCAACCACGCCTGCGCTCAATGTGAGCGGTTGGTATGACGATGTTTTCGTAGGCACTACCGAGAACTACATCAACATGACCACCCACGCTCACTCGGCTGCCGGGCGCGATCAACAGTGGTTGCTGATCGGGCCCTGGGGACATGCAACCAATGCCGGGCGAGTGCTCGGTCAGATCGATTTTGGCCCGGCCGCAGTGATCGACTTTCTCGGCGTAGAACTTCGCTGGTTTGATCACTGGCTGAAGGGCATCGATAACGGGGCGGAAAAAGACCCGCACGTTCGTATCTTCGTGATGGGCGAAAATGCCTGGCACACCGAGAACGAGTGGCCGATAGCGCGCACCCAGTATGTGAAGTATTACCTGCACAGCGCGGGCCGCGGGGCCAACAGTCTTTTTGGCACCGGCACGCTCTCCCCGCAAACGCCTTCAGCCGAAAGTCAGGATCACTACCGCTACGACCCCAACGATCCAGCTCCATTTATCACCCCCGCCGACTTTCATCAGACCGGAGGTCCGGACGACTATCGCTCCGTCGAACGACGGGACGACGTGTTGGTATACACGGCCGCTCCTGTTGAACAGCCGACGGAAGTTTGCGGTCCGCTCGATGTCAAATTGTTCGCAGCCTCCTCAGCACGCGACACCGACTGGACGGTCAAGGTGCTCGATGTGCATCCCGATGGCTTTGCCCAGCGATTGAACGATGGAATTGTCCGGGGGCGCTTCCGCGCATCACAGGAGAAGGAAGATCTACTGGTTCCGGGTAAAGTATACGAGTACACCATCAGTGCCTGGTCCACCTGTGTGCAACTGCAAAAAGGGCATCAGTTGCGGCTCGAGGTATCTTCGAGCGCGTTTCCCAAGTTCGCGCGCAACCTGAACAAGGGCGGCAACGATGCGAAGGAAACCCAGGGAGTCGTTGCCGAACAGACGATCTATCATGACGCTGCGCACCCGTCTTATTTGTTGGTGCCGATCGTGCCGACGGCAAAATAGGTGCCCACGCTGCGATCGTCGAATTCGTGGGGCAGTCGCGGACTGCTGGGGTTGTTGTTTGTCATCAACCTGCTCAACTACATTGACCGCCTGACCATCAGCGGCTTGCTCGAGCCAATCAGCCGGGAGCTTCATCTCTCCGATACGCAGTTGGGAGAGATTGGCTTAGCCTTTCTGATTCCTTATTCCGTGCTTCCGCCGATCGTTGGCTGGATCGGCGATCGTTCTCATCGTGCCCGCTTGATCGCGCTTGCGGTGAGCGTCTGGAGCCTGGCTACTGGCGCGGCCGGGGCAGCCCGCAACTTCATCCAGCTGGCAGCCACCCGCACCGTGGTTGGCGTGGGCGAAGCGACGTACATGAGCCTGGCGCCAAGCATGATTGCCGATGTTTTTCCCCCCGGTAAGCGCGGCTCGGCGATGTCCTTCTTCTATATCGCATCCCCGGTCGGAGCGGCACTCGGAGTATTTCTCAGCGGGCTCATCGCGTCGATTTACGGGTGGAGGGTCGCATGTCTCCTGGTGGGTGTACCGGGCCTGGTGATGGCGCTGGCGATATGGCTCTATCCGGAACCGAAACGGGGTGGACTGGATCCTGGCGAGCCCGCCGACCGGCCGCGGATCGGCGAGGCACTTCGCAGCCTGGCGGGCAATCGCGCTTACCTGTTGCTAGCCTTCGCCTACACGGTCCAATTGTTCGCCTACAATCCCATCGAGTTCTGGCTGCCCACCATCCTGCAGAGAGACAAGGGCATACCACTGGCCCAGGCGAATAGCACGTATGGATTGGTCGTCCTGGTCGCCGGAACACTTGGTCCGCTGCTGGGGGGAATCCTCGCCGACCATTTCGCGCGGCGATCGTGGGTGATTTACTACTGGATTTGCGTCGTAACTTCGTTGGCATCGGTACCGCCGATTATTGGCTTCATTCTCCTCCAGAAGGGCTCTGCACTCGATGCAGCGATCTTCAGCGAGGTGTTTCTTGCAAACATGAGTACTGGGATCGTCTTCACCATCCTGGTCACGATCGTGATCCCTGGTCTGCGTGCAACGGCAACGGCCGTGCTGCTAACCGTCATCCATGTGTTTGGGGATGCCATCTCGGAGCCTTTGATTGGAAACATCTCCAGCAGGCTGCAGCAAGCTGCCGGACGAAGGGCCGCGTTTGGCGCTGCCTGGCTGCCGGCAGCGGCACAATCGCAGCATTTATCCCTGGCGCTTTGCGGCGTTGCCGCTCCGGCGATGGCCTTGTCAGGCCTACTCTACATGACAGCGATCCGGTTTTCCCATTCACGAAAGCGGTAGGAACGGTCTCGGACCAAGTGCACAGATAGGGGACAGGATATCCATCCCCAACAGTCGTGACCTCGGAAGCAGGCCCGTTATGCAGACTAGTAACGGCTGTGTCAACGCACAAATCAACGGCTATGTAACTGACTTTTCTGGAATGGTTTGGTGCGTTGATACAAGAAACATGGCCACGGCGCCGGCCAAGTTGACAGCCAACTCGGCGTGTCGCGGCGCAGGCTTTACGGGTCTTTTTCCTTGCCCGTGGGCGTCACTCAAGCGATTGCGTAAGGCCCCCAGACCCTCCACAACAGCAGTGCATCCACCTAAAATTTGTTTGAAGATTGCTTCTGAATGTTGACTCGGCGCGATGTTGAGGGACTTTGCTGTCATCTTGTAGAGGCCTGGCAAATCGCCATCAGGTTCGTAGTTAATGTTTCGCTCATCGAGAATGTGCTTACAAACGGCCTCCAAAAGCGTCCGCGCCAGTGTGATGGCCCCTTCTGGGTCGACCTCGCGACGTTCCATTGCCTTTAGCCAGAGACGGTGAACTGTCGCCGGGTCAAACTTTTCGAGAGCGACCCCTACATCATGGTCGGAGGGTGCTGCGGCAGTTCCTTCGATTCGCTCAAAGAGAGGGCGAAACGACTCCCAGACAAAGTTCCTCCTCTCTTCGTACCGCGCGTATTCGTATTTGATGAACTGCCAGAATTCACTCAGAGTTCGGCACGTCCTGAGGAATCGCGGCGCAATGTCTTTCAGGATGGGATTGCTGACAATTTCCTGGCGCAGCGCTTGGTACTGGCGATTGTCGCCACTTCCTCCCGTTGCTTGTGCGATCAGGAGGTTTTGTAGCGCTTCGATTTGTTCCGAAAGACTGGTCAAGCTGTCTCACCGTTCTTCGTTCAAACGCAAAGATCTCATCCACTCGCTTAATAGGTGATGTTAAATGTGGGGCTGTCCTCAGGCCTAGTCTTGCGGTGGTCGTAGATTCGGGTCGTCGCAATGTTGGCGTGATTCCACCGCGCCAACCGTCCAATTTTGTCTTCACTGCCAGGGTCCAGGAGAGAGGACCGTGGTATCCCACATCTCGCGAAAAACGAGCGAGATATGGGGCACCCGCGGGTTCGCTTGAGGGCAAGAAGAAAAACGGCTCTATGAGTGACGGACTACACTAGCGCCAACCGAGAGCTGGGGCGACCGTCGTCATCATCGCCTCGATGATATGCGCGTTGTAGGCGACGCCCAGTTGATTGGGTACGGTTAACAACAGAGTGTCCGCCTCAGCGATCGCCTCGTCTTTCCTCAGCTGTTCGATCAGAACATCCGGTTCCGCAGCATACCCACGGCCGAAGATCGCCCGCGTGCCCTGGTCGATGAAGCCGATCGTGTCCTCTTGCTGACCGCCTCGTCCGAAATACGCCCGATCCCGGTCGTCGAGCAAAGGAAAGATGCTGCGGCTCACGGAAACGCGCGGCGTGCGCGCGTGGCCGGCCTGCTTCCAGGCGGCGCGAAAGACGCGAATCTGGGCAGCTTGCTGGATGTGAAACGGCTCACCCGTCTCATCAAACTTGAGGGTTGAAGACTGCAGGTTCATGCCCAGCTTCGCGGCCCAAACAGCGGTCGCATTGGTAGCGGCCCCCCACCAGATACGATCTCTTAATCCTTCAGCGTATGGCTCGAGACGCAGCAGCCCCGGCGGGTTGGCAAACATGGGGCGTGGATTGGGCTGAGCAAAACCCTTTCCGCGCAGCAGTTCGAGTAATTCTTGAGCGTGGCGGCGGCCCATTTCCGCATCGTCCTCACCTTCGCGCGGGCTGAAGCCAAAATAGCGCCAGCCCTCGATGACCTGCTCGGGCGAGCCGCGGCTGATGCCCAACTGCAGGCGCCCACCGGCGATCAGATCCGCGGCGCCGGCGTCTTCCGCCATGTAAGGGGGGTTCTCATAGCGCATGTCGATCACCGCGGTGCCAAGCTCAATCGTCCGTGTCCTGGCCCCGGCCGCGGCCAGCAGGGGAAACGGCGATGCCAATTGCCGCGCGAAGTGATGAACACGGAAGTAGGCTCCATCCATGCCCAGGCGCTCGGCCTCCACAGCGAGGTCGATGGACTGTAAAAGCGTGTCCGCCGCCGACTGCGTTTGTGACTGCGGAGAAGGAGTCCAATGGCCGAAGGAGAGGAAGCCAATTTTCTTCATGCCATGCCTAGGCGTCCACTTCGCGGTCGCGGCCTTTGGCTCGCATTTCCGCGGCAAACTCGGGACGCGCGGCTACCACCTCCCGATAGCGCCGTCGCACGGCCTCGACGAGAGCGCCCCTACGATCGAGCAGGCGGTCGCCCATTTCAATCATCCTGAGGTTGGGCCACGCCTGCGGACGGTGGCGCGCGATGAACGTAACGATGTCCTGCGGATCGCGCGACGGCTCTCGCTGAGCCAGCAGAAGAATGGCCGCGGCGGTCGAACGCGAAATACCGGCGTGGCAATGAACGAGCAGGCGCACCGGCTCGTCCAGGGGCAGGGCGCGCCCGAACTGCAAAAGCGTGGCGACATGTTCAGCGGTTGGCGGTTCCATGTTGCTGTGCGGATCGATCTCGTCGTGGAAACGGAGCTTGAGCCGGTCATGAGGATCCCAAAGATCGAACTCTTCCAGTTCAGGCCAGTCCGGATCTGTAATCGACAGCACGTGGGTCTGGCTGGATTGGCGGTGGAGGGCGAGCTCATCGAGCCCGCAGATGGTGACATCCATGGTTGACATTTTTTTTATGGCCCAGAAACTACGATACTAGATCAGGACTCTGGCGGGCGCAGACGAAAGGTACTCCAACGGGAAAGAGGCATTGTGTAACGTAGCGTACACAATTCATTGGGGTGCAGCTTAACCTGGCCACGGCGCAACAAGGCGAAGCTCTGAGTCTGGTTCAGCTCTACGGCGCGCTCGGCGGAGGCTGGCAGTAGGTTCTTAGCGATCCAGCTTTGAGAGGCTTTTTATCAGTAACTGGTTGGGTGGCCCATTCAAGCCGCTTTTGGCTTGAATGGGCCACCCTCAAAAGGCTAAGCTTCTACCGCTGCGTTCTGGGCCGCCTTAGCGCGGGCTTGGTCGTGCATTGCAGCCTGTTTTTTTCCTACACCGTTGGTGAACTCTCCAACAGGTGTTGAATCAACTGGAGATGTTTTCTCGGTACCGGGCTGAGGATTATATGGAGTAACATCCAGTCCCTTGCCGCCTTTTATTTCCGAGTCAACAGGAACTAAGCCGCTGCCATGATTCCAGGGACCGACGAAGTCGCTCTCACCATATTGACTCTCTCCCGTGGACGCATTGAAAAACTGATCCACCAACACCGGTGTAGGCGCAATGATCCCGACGGCAAATTGCGGCTTATCCATGCTGTCCAAGGCCGCGGTAAAAGCGCGCATGTGGGTGACTTCCCGGGTCATCAGAAATTGCAAAGCCTGCTTAGAACCCTGGTCCTGCGTGAAGCTGATGAGCCGCTCGTACACAATCTTGGCGCGTGCCTCAGCGGCGATGTTGCTGCGCAGGTCTACAGCCAAGTCTCCGGTAACCTTGAGATAAGTCGAAGTCCAGGCATTACCCATGGAGTCAAAGAGGGACACCCCTCCGCCCCCGGCGATGGCAACCAAAGGATCGGCCTCGGCGGCTTCACGACTACTCTTCATCGGCTTGAGATGCATTCTGATCAACGCGCCTACTATCTCGAGGTGGCTCAGTTCTTCTGTTCCGATATCCATCAGAAGATCTTTGCGCGCCGCATCTTCACAGTTGATCCCCTGAATTGAATACTGCATGGCCGCGGCGAGTTCTCCGTTCGCTCCGCCGAATTGCTCCAATAGCATTTTGCCAAACCTGGGATCGGCTTCTCCAACGTCGACGGTGTACATCAGCTTTTTCACGTGGTGATACATAGGTAAGTCTCCTTCACTTTTAGCTTGGGGTTGTTCAGCGTTGGCGTGTACGGTCCTGACTTGCGCTTAAGAGCCGCTGCGATCTTCTTTCCGTCTTGGCTCTTGTGGTTAGGATGCGCTGTTCGAGCATCACGTTCGCCGGGCGTGTTTTATTCGCAGGCGTCGTCGTGAGTAGCCACTGCATTCGTTACGTGATGATGCAGTTTCGACCTTGCCCCCAGACAAATTTGTCATCCCGACCGAAGCGTACCCGAATTCCTGTTTCGCTACGTCAGACAGATCCGCGTGTGCGGCTTTCATTAAGGAAAGCCGCATGAAGTTTGCCAGCGCCACCAGCCTCGACAGGAATTCGGGGGAGCGAAGTGGAGGGACCTGCTGTGCGCCTCCACCCCAAACCAAGGCCTGAGCCATGAGCTCGCAGAGCCTTTCCGAATGCCTTGTCGAGAGCTCACCTCACCGGTGGGTACTTCGCTCGGGGCGCAGGCGCACAGCAGGTCCCTCCACTACGCTACCCCGAATTCCTGTCGAGGGTGGTGGCGTTGGCGGACTTCATGCGGCTTTCCTTGATGAAAGCCGCACACGTGGATCTGTCTGACGTAGCGAAACAGGAATTCGGGTACGCTCTGTCGAAAAACATTCCCAAGAAAGAGCATCCACACAGAGGTCCCTCCACTACGCTACCGCTCCGGTCGGGATGACAAGGGGAGAGGGGAGCTTCCAGGGGAGAAGATTGCGGAACAGGAGCAGTTTTTCATCACCTTGGGTGGACCGCAGGCCCATCTACACTTCGGTCCTAATGAACAAAATGCTGGGGCCGGATTTGTGAGCTCACGCGTAGGGCCTTGGTTTGGGGGAAAGGCGCACAGCAGGTCCCTCCACTTCGCTCCCCCGAATTCCTGTCGAAGCTGGTGGCGCTGGCAAACTTCATGCGGCTTTCCTTAATGAAAGCCGCACACGCGGATCTGTCTGACGTAGCGAAACAGGAATTCGGGTACGCTACGGTCGGGATGACAAATTTGTTGGGGGGACGAAATAAAAAAACAAGCGCTCAGCTCGTTCATTCCTCCCTTAACTTGCCGACAGGCAAGTCGGCTCCTCCCAATGAACAAAATGGCTGGGGCCGGATTTGCGAGCTCACTTGGAGGGCCTTGGTTTGGGGGAAAGGCGCACCACAGATCCCTCCGCTTCGCTACCCCGAATTCCTGTCGAGGTTGATGGCGCTGCCGAACTTCATGCGGCTTTCCTTAATGAAAGCCGCACACGTGGATCTGTCTGACATGGCGAAACAGGAACTCGGGTACGCTACGGTCGGGATGACAAATTTGCTTGAGGGACGGGTTTGAAAAGCAAACGCTCTCCGCGTTCATTCCATCCTTAACTTGCCGCAGGCAAGTCAGCCGCTCGGGATGACAAATTTGTTTGGGGGGCGAGATAGGAGTCGCAAATCGTCAATTTGGACAAGACTGACTTTCAGTCGTCCCTACGGGACTGCTCTGTTTTGCTTTCGTTACCCAGGATTTCATCCTGGGCTACGTTCAGTCGTCCCTGCGGGACTAGGCGCCCGACAGTTTGGCGGACATACCGGGACGTTATGAACGACCCACTACACTGGACCGGAATGGGGAACGGGTTGGGGGAATGGCCTGATCTGCGCGATTTCCCTCAAATCCCGGCACACTTCCTCACCGGCCCTGATGGAACACTTTGAGGACGGCCTTCGGGTTGCTTCCGATCATGGTAAGCAACGCCTGCGGGCTCGTCTGTATTAGCCGTATTCCTGCTTGTCGCTCCGTCCGGCCTTGTGCGATGATTTGACACGGTCGAGATCAGGGGTTCGAGTCTCCGCATACCCACCGTGTCTTGAATGGTTTAGCGAACCTCGATCCATTTTTGGTTGGTTCAAAACGCTCCAAATGAGAGGTGCTACATGCTCGCTTATATTGCCGGACCCTTGTTCAACGAGGGAGAACGATGGTGGAATGGCGAAATCGATTGCCGGGCGCGCAAACTTGGCTTCACGACCTATATTCCACAGCGTGACGGCGTGAAACTTCAGAGTAAGAGCGACGTTCCCAAAATTTTCGCGTCCGACACCGACGCACTCACCCGGGCGGATCTGATCGTGGCCAACCTCGACGGCATGGATGTGGATGCGGGCACTGCCTGGGAGCTCGGGTTCGCTAAAGGGTTAGGCAAACACTGCGTGGGCGTTTACACCGACTGGCGGGAGCATTTCAAATATCAAACCGTGAACCTGATGATCCAGTGCTCGGTGGACAAGCTGGTGCTTTCGCTTGAGGAACTGGACACGTATCTGCAGCAGTTCCTGGCGGAAAAAGCAACCTTGACCTCGAAAGCGTCGTAGAAACTCACCGGGGGGCCCGGAATCCCTCGGGCCAGTTTTGCACCACGGTGATTTTTCCTCCGGTTGGCATCTGTACAACCACAAAGCGTTCTGCTTTTGGGCCTACATCGTAGACATACGAAAGAGCGTCCAATGACAAGTCGGAGCCGGCCTCGGCGGACGTGAACAGACGGTGCGCCTGGCCCAGGTGGAGGTCGCCCGTCACGCTGACCGCCATCAGACTATCGTCGGGATCCACATAGAAGAGTTCGTTTCCAGTTGGGCTCCATCGCGGATGGGTGCCGCCGGAAATGGAAATCTTTGTTTTCCGCTTCCCGTCGGGAAAGCTCACGGCAAAAATATCCGGAAGGTATCCCCCCGACTCAGTCGACTGGTAAAGCACAAAGTGCTCATTGGGGGAGATCTGGGGCAGGGTTTCGTCGGCCAGAGTCTGCACCAGGGGTATGCCCTTTTTACCAAGCGGCAAAGGCAGATACCAGATGTCACGATTGGTGCCGTTGGGTGAGAGAAAGTCATAAAGCAGGTAGCGGCCGCTATGACTCCAATTCAAGAATATCTCTTCCACTGCGCCCAGGGGCAGTATCTTTCTGGCTTCGGTGCTCTGGTCGAGTGGTTGCACATAGATGCTACCGCCGGAGTCGTAGGCGATGCGGTCTCCGCTGGGTGACCATACCGGTCGCCTCCTGTCAGCAAATTCCGAGGTGATTCGATCCTTGGTTCCGCGCAGATCGTGGATCCAAACGTCGAAGCCGCCGTTTGCATCTGCGCCATCGGCGGCGACGCGCTGCCCGTCTGGGGAAATGCTTGGGTTGCGAATGACTGCCTGGGCCTGACCGATGGCGCCCAGGACCTTTCCCTGGCGGTCGACCCAAACCAGCCGGTTTTCTTTCTGAGGCCGGGTGCGATAGACGAGCGTGCCTGCGGAGGAAACCGTCGGCGCCATTCCATCAGAAATGGCCTGGAAGGGTTCGGCTGTTCTTCTTAGCTTGACGGCGTCGAAGGGCAGAGCCCAGATACTGAAGGAAGCAATACCGCGCTGCGTCGAGCTGCCCATCTGGTAGAGAATGTGCCCGGTGCGGGAGTAAACGGCCCAGGTAATGAACTCCGCGCTTTTGATGACGGACGTTCGCCGGCCGCCGGTCTCGACAACAATCTCGGAGGAGTTGTCTTGTTTGAGGCTTACATACATCAGCTTCTTGCTGTCTGGCAGCAGGCTCGGCCAATAGAGCCAGTTCTCCCCTTTTTCCGGCTTGCGGATTTGCCTCGGTTCTCCGCCCTGTTCATCGACCTCGTAGATGCCACCCGGCCCCTGGCCAAACATGATGGCGCCGGTGGAGGTCCAGTAACCACCTCCCCATAGATCATAGGGAAGACGACACAAGGCAGTGATGGTGTCTCCGGCGCTGGAGATCTTGTAGAGCTGGCTTTGTGTGAAGTAGCCGATGTAGTCGCTCTTAGGCGACCAAAATGGCTGCCCGGCTCCTTCGGTTCCTTCCAGCTTGCGGGGCGACAGAGCATGCAGGTCACGAATCCAAAGAGACCCAGAGTCGCGATAGACGATCATGGTTCCATCCGGGGAAATGGCTGGGCCATCCCACGGGCGCAGCTGGCCTTTATAAGAAAAATCGAATTCCAGGAGCGGGGGCAGTTGAGGTTTGTGCCGGCTCGCCGACCGGAGCAGCCAGCTTGCGGCCATCCCGCAGACAAAGACTACGGCAATTAAGGCGGCAAGCTGCCTGGCGCCGATTCTGCCTGGCTTCGCCTTGGGGCCCGCTTCGAGCGAACTTGCAGACGCGGCGCGCAAGTCGACCAGCAGGTCGGAGCTGTGTTGGTAGCGTGCCGCCGGATCCTTGCGCAAACACTTCTCCACGATCCATTGCAAGCGCAGAGGCAAACCGGGCTCAAGCTGATCGATGGGAGGGGGTGGCTCATTCAGGATGCGATGGATCGTGCTATGAACGCTCTTCCTATCGCTGCCTGAACTGCTCTTGCCCCGGAAGGGATGATGGCCGGAGAACATTTCGTAGAGCACCGTTCCCAAGGCAAAAATGTCTGCCCGTTGATCCACCTCCGCATCGCCAAACTGTTCGGGCGCCATGTATCCCGGGGTCCCGATGGCCTGGCCGGCAATCATGCCGGTGAGGGAGAAGATGGAGGTGGGAGAATCTCCGACCGTTTTCAGAGGCGGTTGGATCAACTTGGCAAGACCGAAGTCGAGAATCTTTAAGTGACCCGCCGAGGTGATGAAAATGTTCCCCGGTTTCAGGTCGCGATGCACAATGCCGGCGGCATTGATGGCTGCCAGACCTTCCCCGATCTCAATGGCCAGGGAGAGAGCCTTTTGCCGCGACAACCTCCCGTGCCTGAGCAACTCCTGCAGGGTTTGTCCCTCCAGGTACTCTTGAACGATGTAGTTGATGTGCGAGCCGTCCGCAGTTGTCTCCGAACCAACGTCGTAAATGGTCGCAATATTGGGGTGGTTCAGGGCCGCGGCGGTCTGGGCTTCACGCTCGAAGCGAGCAAGACTTTCTGCAGAGGACGCGGCCGCGGGGGGCAAGACTTTGATCGCCACTTTACGCTGCAGCCGGGTATCCTCGGCAAGGTAAACCTCCCCCATGCCGCCCTGGCCAATCTTTTTGAGAATCTTGTAGTGGGAGGTCGTTAATTCGAGCACGGTTACGGTTGCTTTCCCGAGCGGCCCAGCCTAGCGCTCGACCACCCTACCAATTTCAACGTTCCACGCAAGTCGCCCGCTCCTGTTGCCGCAGGGGAAAGGATGCCATCGGAGTTCATGCGGAACGGGCGTGTTTTTCGAGCGAGGATCGAACTTCCTCGATGAGTCCGCTGTCCAATACCTGCGTAGGAGCAACCTGGACACTGGTGGTATAGAACGGGGGTAGTTTCATTGCCATCTCGGCCACCTCTGCCTGGGAAACGTCTTGGGGCAAAAGAACGTATTGCAGGTTGGAGGGGAAGGTATCGGGAATCGGTCCTTCCATGGTCGAACCGTACGCACCCATCGTCATCAAGCCCTGCGGCGTATTGGGGTCAGGGGAATACAACGATACAAAGGTTCCGTATTTAGGGTGTGTCAACACATTGCCCGCCTGCTCGCGGACTGACTTGTCCGGATGATTCATCAAGACCCAGCGGAGGTGGGCGTAGGCACGGGTTACCTCGAGAAACGCGGTTCGGATCGGCGAACGCTCCTCGGCCCCTCCCAGGCATAAAAGCAGATTTCCGAATGGATCCAGGAAAGCAAAAGAATTGAACTCGGCGCCGCGGCTATGAGCCTTTTGTGCGGTATTCAGCAGCACCTTTGCGAGTTCTTTTCCGGGAAGACGGGGCTTGGGACAAGTGACACTGAAGGCTTCTGAACATGCCTCCAGCAGAGCTTTTTTTATCGGCGAATTCGGTGGCAGATCTTTTGGATTGGTGAGATTGGCCGGATCTTTCCCGCTGTTATTGTCGAGCAAGCGAACGTCGTTGACGCTGCTCTCGAAAATGGTGTCGGTGAGCACGTAGCTAGAGGCGCTGATACTCTGCCTGGCAAATGCGGCTCCCTTGCCCCCTTGAAAGGCGCGGCGAATGGGAGCATCCACAGCGTAATAGGCGAACGTCGACTGGGCAACGCTCCTCCATTTTGCAGGCACCGACGGAAAATCGAAGGCTTTGTTGTAGTTGATGCCCGCGTAGGTATCGATGGCCGCGACTCCCACGTTGAACCCAGCCGTGAGCAAGGCGCCGGCGCACATCGCGCAGGGGTCGAGGGTGGTGATCACCGTAAGCAGCCTGGGGTCGGGCAGACGTAAGCGTTTGCGATTCTTGAAATACCAGTCGACGATTTGGCGCTCGCCGTGGGCCGTAGGATCGTGAAGGAGGAAGAGCTTACTGTTCTCGTAAGCTTCCAGAACATTGTTGTGGAGGGCACAGATCACGGTCCCAGTTCGATTCTCAACCAGAACCCCTCCCACAGCGAATGTGTTCTGTAAGGAGGCCTCAATGGATTTGGCCGTCGCAATCTGGACCGCCTGCTCGGCGTTGGCTGCTTTCTTGGTCATTCGCCCTTCCTTATTCAATCAGGTTATTCCAGCCGTTTCGGGAACATTGCATGCCGAGCGAACGGGTCCGAGCCTGAAGAAAAACCTACAAGTGACCTTCCGGAAGAAATCAGGAAATGCGAGGATTATACGTTGACCCACGCCTTGGCATGTGATTAAGCGCCGAACCCCTCAGGGGGGATCTGCGTTTTCACTCGTAGCGCTTTGGTTTGGGGTAAAGGCGCACAGCAGATCCCTCCACTACGGTCGGGATGACATATTTGCCCGGGGGACGGGCTCAAGAGGCAAAGCAGCCGCTCGATGACAAACCTGGGGGTTGCGCGCCCGTAGACGGTGGTTGCTGACGAAGGCGGGTACCTCGAAAGCCACATTCAAGGGGCGCCGAGCGAGGTAAAGCTGGCGATGGGTTCACTCTCGTAGTCTATCGGCACATTACAGGCCCTGCCACAACCGATCGGGTGCCGGAGCGCCAGGGGAATACTGGACCCGATTTGCGACGCACGCCACTAGCGAACCAGCTCTGAGACCACTTCCACCTCCTGGCGTCGCGTGCTGCCCGGGACATCCAGAGACCCCAGCACCAGTGGTTTGCCCTGGATCAGGGTCGACGTCCCTTCCAGCGTCGTTTGCCGAATGACCGGATCCTGCCTGCCGACAAGCGACTCACCCTCAGCAACGCTGGATTGAATGACCTTGGTCCGTAAGCGCGCACCGTCGAGGTAGCCATCCAGAGAGGCGTCGATCTCCTGGCCCAGGTCGAGGTAGGTCACTTCAGTGTTTGGTGAGGACCCCCCGCCCTTAACAGCCACCGGAATCCTGCTGCCTTGCTTGAGTACGCTCGTGCTTCCCGAGACAACAATGAGAGAAAAATGTTGCACCCCTATCGTTCTGCCGCCATCCTTATCGGTCATCGTGTACGTAAGGCGATAGAGTTTCTTGGTTTTGTCCAGATCGACGAGGATTTTCTGGGCCAGCGCAATGTCTTCTGCCGTCCCCTTCATCGCGATGGCGCCCTGCGAAGCGACGTAGAGGATCTTCGCCTTGGGCAGCATATTGCGCAACACGCTTGCAACCGCCTCAGCATCGTTCGGCTGCGCCAGGTTGGTGAGGTTGAGCGTCTGATAGATCTCCTGGCCGCCCTGCGCTTCGGGCGCCGGCGTCTGCGCTGCGGCGTTCGCCATGCACGCCACCATCATGATTGCAATAACAAGCTTTCCTTTACCGTTATTCAAGTTGCCTCCTCATTTCCGCGTCGCTCATTTGAAAGAATTGCTGAAACTGTTGCGTCGCCCTGGCCGACTGCGCCGCGCGAACGTCGGGATTCAATAGGGCGAGAGCCTTTTCGTCATTCTCACGTGCCAGCCGCAGCAGCAACCTCTCCTGCCCGGTCAAAGCCAACGGCGGCGCGGGATAGCTGGCAAGCTGCGCTGCCCGGGCGTGCGTTTGCCGGCTCACGATGCGCGTCGGCGCCCTAGGCGTCGGCTCAGGAATCCTCGCCGGTCCCGGCGCTTTCGTGGCAACGACCATCACCGGTGTCGATGCTCGCCAGAAGGAGTAACCGGTCGCCAGCACCGCGCACACCAGAGACAGCGCGATCGCGGGGCGCAACAGCTTGCCCCACTGCCAACTCACCGCTGATTTCTCGCGGGCCTCGATCGCCGTAAGAATACGTCGTTGCATCGCGCGCGATGGCTCGGCCTCACGCAAGCCCGCTAGTACTTTGCCGATTACTTTGTCGACCCCGGCGTCAGTGTCTCTCATCGCCACCCACCTGTTCCCGCAACCTTCTGCGCGCCCGCGACAAGAGTGCGCGCACCGCCGACTCGCTGCGCTGCACGATATTGGCAATCTCCGCGGTGTCTAACTCCTCAATTGCCGATAGCAGCAGCACGTGACGTTCTGCCTTAGGCAGACTTTCGATCGCACGCAACACCGCTTGAAACTGCTGCGCCTCTTCGAGCGCAATATCCGCCGGCATCGTCTTATCCACGAGCGCATGGGCAAAGATTTCGTCCAACTGCTCCGGACGTTTGCGCCGCTTTCGGTCCAGGGCCAGATTCCACGCAATACGAATCAGCCAGACCCGCATATCGCGCACCGTGGCCAGCGATCTGCGATGTTCCATGACCCGCAGGAAGGCATCCTGCACCACATCTTCGGCTTCCGGCCGGCTGCGCAGAACGGAGTAGGCAACCCGAAACAACAGCGTCGAATAGGTCTCGACCAAAGCCGCAGGATCGACCGCCGGCCGAGCATCCTCCATAATCGACAGCGCCAAGCTGCAACCTTCGGTCGTAGCCATGATTCCCTTCTATCGAGACAGACGCCCGAGCTGCCTTTACGCCCGAAAAAAGTGTAAATAAATGGGCAGGCCTGCGCGTTCAGCCTAACGCGAGCGTATCCAGTCAGAAACGCTGCCCTGCGGCGGCGGAAGCCGGGACATTTCTGCGGTGATTGTGTGCGGGCTTCAGAGCATGTGTGAGAGCGGGAAGAGCAAACCGCAGATCTCTCCACTGCGCTGCGCTCCGGTCGAGATGACAAGGTTGTTGCGACGATGGAAATGATTTTCCATGGAAAAAGGGCCGGTGCATAGCAACAACTTTGTCATCTCGGCCGGAGCGCAGCGCAGTGGAGAGATCTGCGGTTTGCTCTTCCCGTTCTCAGACATGCTCTGAAGCCCAAACCCTTCACACCAGGGCTTTTCTGCGGCCTGTAAAGCCGTGCGCCCACCTCGGTTAGAATCGGAGCCATGAAGACTTCCCTCGTTTGCCTGGCGCTTTGTTTTGCTGCCGCGGCGCCGCTCTACGCCGCATCCCCTGAAGAACAAGAAGTTTTGGCGCCGGTGAACGCAATGTTTGCCGGCATGGCGAATCGCGACGCGGCCGCCATCAAGCAACCCCTGCTGCCCGGCGGCATGATGGTGCTGATGCGCGATGGCAAACCCACCCAGATGACCTTTGACGCCTTTGCCGAGCGCGTCGGCAAACCGGGAACGGCCCGGATCGCGGAACGCATCCATGACCCGCTGATCAAAATCGACCGCGACCTGGCCATGGTCTGGGCGCCCTTTGAGTTCACCGTCGATGGCAAGGTAGATCACTGCGGAACCGACCTCTTCAACCTGGTCCACAATCAGGGTAAGTGGATGATCGCGAGCGTGGCCGACACCGGGCACAACGATTGCCTGGTGAAGTAGTGCTCACTCCGCCGGGCAAGAGCAAGCACTACCTCCTGTTGCTGACCACCATCTTCGTTGCCGCTACGCTGGCTGCGCGCGCCCAGGTCAACCCCGAAACCGGATCGCTCAATCAGGCGGATCGGCTGGAGTGGTTTCGCGACCAGGGCTTTGGGCTGTTTATTCACTGGAGCGTCGACAGCCAGTTGGGGGTGACTATCAGCCACTCCCTGGTGGGCGCATCGGATGAATACACCAACCGCTTCTTTAACGACCTGCCGAAGACTTTCGATCCGGAACAATTTCATCCCCAGGAGTGGGCACGGCTCGCTCAACTGGCCGGGGTGCGCTATGTAATGTTCACCACCAAGCATCACTCCGGCTTCTGCATGTTCGATACCGCGACCACTCCCTTCAACATATTGAACACGCCCTTCCACCGCGACATCACCGGAGAGATCTTCAGAGCTTTTCGCGACCAGGGAATCGCTCCCGGCGTTTATTTTTCGCCCGATGATTTCTACTGGCTCCATCAGCATGACAAGGTGATCACGCGCGGAGTTCCGGAGGTGCAGCCCAGCAACAATCCCGGGCTGCTGGAATACGATCGGGCGCAGGTGCGTGAGTTGCTGACGCATTATGGCCCCATTGACCTGATCTTCTTCGACGGGGAAGCAGACAACCTGCGCCAACTGGCATGGCAACTGCAACCCAAGATCGTGGTCACGCGAGGCGCCCTCGAAACCCCCGAACAGTATGTACCCGGCATGCCGCTGCCCGGCGCGTGGGAAGCGAATCTGACCATGGGCGCGGCATGGCAGTACCAACCACAGAATGAGATCTACAAACCGGGCCGGGAGCTGATCCGGCTGCTGTTCCAGACGCGCGCCAAGGGCGGCAACCTGTTGCTCGATATCGGCCCCAAACCGAATGGTGAGTTGCCGATCGAAGAGGAAGAACGCTTGCGCGAATTGGCACTATGGATGTTCGTCAACTCCGATGCCATTTACGCCGTTCGTCCCTGGGTGATCACGAATGAGGGAGATATCTGGTTCACGAAGAAGAAAAACGAAAACGTTCTCTACGCGCTGGTCGACTCGCCCACGCCCTGGAAGTACGGTGACTGGCAAGACGTCGTGCTCAAATCTGTGAAGGCCACGGCGGCCACGCAGGTCGGCGTGCTGGGGCAAAGCGGAAAGATTCTGGAATATCAGCCGAAGGTAGTGCCTGCGGCGACGTGGCACATGGAAAGCGATGGCTTGCACATCCACGCGATGCGCGCGCAACGCCTGCAGGACAATCACCAATGGCCCAACCCGGTTGTCTTGCGCATCACGAATGTGCAACCGGCGTTCGCGCCGCCGAAAGTGGAAACCCTGACCTCGCAAGGCGATGTCTTGCACGGTTCTTTGCTCGACATGGGTGGATCGTCTTCGTTGCAGGTGGGCTTCGAGTATCGCGCCATCGCCGGAGAAGACGTGCATGCCCGCACCGAGCCCTGGATCGCGACGCCCTTCGAAACCGTCACCCAGCCAGGCCCATTTTCAGCGACGGTTAGGGGCCTGCCGGCCCAGGGCATCTACCAATTCCGTGCTGTGGTGAAGCATCCTTTGCTTTCGTTGTATGGGGCAGAAGTCAAGATGCAAAGGTAAGCATGGGCTGAAATCCTTTGGACTAAACTGTTAAGTGTGACCGTTCGCCTCGCAGCCGAAACAGCAGCACCACAGATACGGCAACATCCTAGCGCCCGCTACCCTGATGGCCCCCGCTTCGCCCAACGACTTTTCTCGGGTGAAATTTTTCAGCAGAACGCGGCCGACTTTATGCTGACCACCGCCAGCCGGTTCGGCGATCTGAGTCACTACACCGGTTTGGGCCGCCACATCTTTCAGTTCAACCATCCCCAACTGATCGAGGATCTGTTGTTGCGCGACGCGTCGCACCACCACCGCGGCCTGGTGATGCAGCGGGCAAAGATGGTGCTGGGCGAAGGACTGTTGACCAGCGAAGCACCGCTGCACCTGCGCCAGCGCAGGTTGGCCCAGCCTGCTTTTCATCGCCAACGCATTGCTGCGTATGGCGAAATCATCTCCGGCTATACCGCGGAGATGACCGCCCGCTGGGAGAGCGGCAAGATCATGAATTTGCAACCGGACATGCTGCTGCTGGCATTGCGTGTTGTGGGCAAAACGCTGTTTGATACCAACGTGGAAACGGAGGTGCAGCAGATCGCGCAGGCGGTGGATTCGTTCATGGGTTTTTTGCCGCTGGCGTTTCTGCCTTTCCCTGAAGTGGTGCTGAGACTACCGCTGCCCACGATGAACCGCATTCGCAAAGGGCAGGCTTACCTGGATGCTCTGATCTTTCGCATGATCACTGAGCGGCGCAAGGATCCGCGCGATCGCGGCGATCTGTTGTCGATGCTGCTGGCCTCGGTCGATACCGAAGACAATAGCGGCGGCATGAGCGACCAGCAGGTGCGCGACGAATGCCTGACCGTGATGCTGGCGGGCCACGAGACCACCGCTAATGCATTGAGCTTCGCCTTGTGGGAGCTGGGGAAGCACCCCGAAGTGCAGGAGAGACTGCATCGTGAATCGAGGGCCGTGCTGGGCGATCGCCTACCGGCCGCGGAAGATTACGGCAAGCTTCCCTACGCTGCGCAGGTATTTGCTGAGACGATACGGCTCTATCCGCCGGTCTGGGTGACGGCGCGGATGGCGGCTGAAGAATATCAGTACCGCGGCATCACCATACCCAAGGGAGCCACGCTGCTGGCGCCGCAAATTGTGGCCCACCGCGACCCACGCTTTTGGCCAGACCCCATGCGTTTCGACCCCGATCGTTTCTCGGAGGAAAAGAAGGCAGGGCGGCCGCGCTTCTGCTACTTCCCTTTCGGCGCCGGGGCGCGGCAATGCATTGGCGAAGGGTTGGCCTGGATGGAAGGCGTTCTGATTCTGGCCTCGGTCGCGCGCGACTGGCGGCTCACTCTGCCCGACGGCGCCCCGCCCGACCTGCCCATGTTGCCGGCCATTTCGCTGCGCCCGCGAGGCGGCGTGCATCTGAAAGTGGAGCGGCGTACGGGGTAAGTCACCGTTGAGCGGTTGAAATGGTGCGCGTTAAGGGAATCGTTCCGCTTGTGCAGTCGTCACTGTTTCCTTTGGGGGGAAGCCCTGTCCTGTTTTACCGCCTTCTTGTGCAGCTTGGATTGCTCAGGGCGCGCATATTTTTTCTTTTATGCCGGCCGGCGCCAGCTGTTTGAAGTCCCCAAGATTGAAGGTGTAGATCCGCTCCACCGCATACCTTGACGCGCAGCTCAGCAGCAGGACATCGTAACTGTTAGCGCCGATCCATCCGCCGCCGGCCATCGTGTTCAGTGCTTCGAGGTAGTCCTCTTTGCGGATGGAGAGGAGCTTAAAATGCGGCAGGATATTTTCGCTGACGATGCGCGCGGCTTCAACCGGATGGATTCGCGGCTGCACCGGCAGGCGAGTGAGTACGGCAAAGAGTTCCGCGATGGAATGCAGGCCCATAAAGCCCTTGCCCTGCCCGGCCGTCACTCTGAGCAACGCAGACCGGGCCTGGGCATGGTGCGGATGGCTTTGCACGGATGCAGCAAGCAAAACGACCGCCCTCTCGCGAGTGACACACTTCTTGCGGGGCAGAAATACGTTATCCCGCCTATTTTGACCGGACCGTAGTCGATCACGACCTCGTCTCGATCCATGGGCACATAATCCTGCATAGCGAACTGCTGTTGCAGGCGAAAGATTGTGCCGTCGCCGGGATTGATCGCAATCTCTCCGCGATACCCGGCCTGGATGCGAAACGAATTCTCTCCCTCCGCATCCGGAAGACAACAACCGCCTTCGAAATACGTGGACGCCGCCGCCGGAACCTCGAACCCGAATACTGCGCGCCTCCCCTCCGGACCACTCTCCCAGCGCACCCACTTCATTCGACCCGGGGTTTCCAGGGCGCGCCGCACATCGGCCAGGATGGGACCGAACGTGCCATGGGTTGTCAGGCGTTGTGTAGACAACGATTCGAAATCTCCCGACTCCACACTCTCGTCCCCATCACGGTAGAGGACTCTCACTTTTAACTGTTCCACGGCCCGCAAGGGCTGGCTCCCGGCGTTGCTCTTGCCGTTGTCGATCCCCTGCATCTCTTCATAGCGAACCGTCGTTCTGGTCGCATAAAAATCCGGCAACTTCGAAATGGCCTTTTGGAGATAGGCTTTTACCAGAACCAGCATTTGTTGCCTGGCAGCCGCATCCGGGGCAGGCTGGTTTGGGATTTCAGCCGGCGGCGGCGCGAGAAACGCAGATGAATCCGCCACCGCAACCAGGGCCTGCTGAAGATTCCTGTTACGGAAATCCGCGGTCAACGCGGAGAGATTGGCAAGACTGAGGCGCTCGGTCAATTCGAGCCTGGAAAGCTCTTCTCCACGTCCGTCTATATCGCGGCCATCTGTTTCGCTCAGGAGCTGATTCAATTGTTCCACCGTCACGCGTTGCACATTGGGATTCGGCTGGTCAGCGTAAAAGGGCTCGTCGTAGTAGCCGGTGTTCGTGTGCGCGACCAATCCCGGCGTGCCTACTCGCACTTGCAGACTGTGGTACTGGTGAGGTTGAACGGTGGCGGGA
Source organism: uncultured Acidobacteriaceae bacterium (assembly GCA_963834445.1). Classification (GTDB taxonomy): domain Bacteria; phylum Acidobacteriota; class Terriglobia; order Terriglobales; family Acidobacteriaceae; genus PALSA-350. The sequence goes on along the minus strand of CAWIBU010000002.1, from coordinate 1,060,946 downwards.
GGGTCGAAGGAAAGGGTATAAAAATCCGCAACTCGCCTCAGGCAGCGATTCATCTCCGCTAAAAGGTCAGTGGAGTCATTCGCGATGCTGCCGCCGCTCTGAATCGCCAGAACCTTCTTGTACAGAAAGCGGTCGCTGGCATCGCGTGCCGTCCGTGGCCCGTTCAGATAAAGCTCGTAACCGGGCGCGCAAGGGCCCTCTTGATCGACCGCGAGCTCATCGATTGATAGGCGAGCCTCACGGAACAGCGTGGTGAACCAGTAAATGGGATTGAATGTTTTCTCTCCCTGGTTGTGATTCGCGGGAAATATGCCGGTTCCCTTTCCGCAACCCGGGCCTATCCAAAGCATCACGGAACGGCCGCGTTTTCGCCTCTGTGCCGCCGCAATGTAGGCGAGCGCACGCAGTGCGTCCGGCCGACGATCCAGGACGATCCTGTTCCCGGAAGACAAATCCGCGCCCAGCGAGTTTCCATCCGTCGGGTCGTGATGGGGCAGGGTCCATAAACCTTCATCTGATATTCCGAAAATGGAGACCGGTTGAGGGAGGTGACCATTATTCTGGGCGACGAACGCCTCCACGCCAGCTTGCGCACGCAGCGCAGCGGCGTTCGACATGCAGGACGAGTAGATCTTGCATAACGTGTCTAGGAATAAGATGACGTGCACCGGCGGCTCGCGCCCGGCGGCCTGTGCACCGAACGCGTGAAACGACAGAATCTTTTGCGGCTGACCTTCATCGAGCAAACTAAAATCCTCGCGACGTAAGCCGGATACTGGTTCTCCATCTGCTTTCGTCACGGAGACATCGAGGTGAATGAGCCCCTTGCCTTCATCGAGCATAGGGATGGTTGGCTGCGCGGTCGCCTGAACCGGAGAGGAAGATGGCAGGGGCGAGAGTCTGGACCCTATGCCGCCGGGTTGCGCATATAAGACGGAGCACAGGAGTAAAGCAATTCCCACATACGGTTTATGACTGCGTGGTGGGTCTCCAGGAGGTTTCATTATGGTGGCCGCCTGCCAGCAACAGACGAGTATATCGCCGGCTAAGACTCGCGCTTGACCGGCTTCGCGCGGAGGATTATCGTAAGCTACAGAGGCGAACAAATGGCGAACATTGCACCCTCCCTCCAACCGACCCTCGAACTCTTCCCCATCCTGCAAGGCCCGGCTCCCGCGCCCCCACCTTTGAGCGGGATTGCCCGTCTGGCCGCCGAGTCTTGTCCCGCCAGCGAGGGACACCTGATTGAAATACGCTCGCTCGCGGTGCGCTCCATTCTTAACCGCAGCGTCTCTCGCCGCGGGCTGAGCTTCGCCTGGAGCATCAATCCCTACCGGGGATGCGAGTTCGCGTGCCGCTACTGCTATGCCCGCTACACCCACGAATTTATGGAGCTGCGTGAGCCTGCCGACTTTGAGCGAAAGATCTTCATCAAGCAGAATGCCGCTTGGCTGCTGGAGCAGGAATTGAAACAAGTGCATGCCGGAGAGGAGATTGCGTTGGGCACGGCGACCGATCCTTACCAACCGATTGAACGGCGAGCCCGGGTGACGGAGTCGCTGCTCGAGGTGCTGGCGCGGCAGAGCGGTCTGCGCATCGGGCTGGTCACCAAGTCGACCCTGATTGAACGCGATATTCCGTTGTTACAGAAGGTCGCGGAGAGAAACACCCTGGTGCTGCACCTTACGATTACGACGCCCAACGCGAAGCTGGCGCGGCTGCTCGAACCGAGGGCGCCGCGGCCCGACCTTCGTTTGCAGACGGTGAGCCGGTTACGCCAGGCCGGGCTCAGGGCGGGTATATTGTGCTCGCCACTGTTACCGGGGATTACCGATACGGGCAAGGCGCTCGATGGCATGGCGAAGAAGGCAAAGGCCGCGGGCGCGAGCTTTTTCTGCGCCCAGCCGCTGTTCCTGCAGCCCTGTTCGAAGGAGATTTACCTGGGCTTTATTCGAGAGCATTTTCCTGAGCTCGAACCGATGTACCGGCGGCGGTTCAACGATGAGGCGTTTGTCTCCAGGGCCTATCGGGCACGCATGGAGGAGCTGGTCAAGGCAGTGTGCGCCAAATATGCGCTGCCCCGGCGCAGCGGCGATGCGTTGTTGACGCGAGGGTTGGGGGAGCGGCGCCAGCCCATGCGCTGGCCGGATGCGAGCAGCGGACAACTGCCGTTGCTGGCTAGTGGGGCGTGAGGATTTCTATTCTCGCTCGTTTTGCAGGCGTGGTTTCCACCCGCGCTAACCCTGTAGCTTGTTCTTAACGCCCACAGTCCAAGAGAAAAAGTTGTGGTATCCCACATCTCGCGAAAAACGAGCGAGATATGGGGCACCCGGAGCTTCGTTGTGTGGCTGAAACACATGTCTGCATATATTTCCTCAACCGGCCGCCCTCTTGTGAGCCAGGAAGAGCTGCCCTTGCCGGCGTTCCCGAGGGTATTGACAAGGAAAAAAAAAGCTGCTGAAGTGGGAAACGTTAACGTAAACGGAATTATCGCCAGAATTTTGACGTCCGGGTTTTCTTAACCGCAGCGTTACCGGAGGATGGTCGCCATGGGATCTGAGGAATCGAGGGGGCCGGAACGCCTTCCCCTTCAACTCCCTCCCGCGCCGCAGGATGACCACTCGGAAGTGAAGGCGTGGAGCGAAGCGGTCAACATGGCGAGCTTCCTGCCGAACGCACCGGATCGCAATCCCCTCTTTCTCAACCGGCGCGTGTACCAGGGAAGCAGCGGCCGGGTCTACCCACTGCCGGTGATTGATCGCATTGCCACGCATCCGGTCGAGCACACCTGGCAGGCCCTGCATATCGAAAACGAATACCTGCGCCTCATGGTGCTGCCGGAGATTGGCGGCCGCATTCACGTTGGCCTGGACAAGACGAATGGCTATGACTTTTTCTATCGGCAGAATGTGATCAAGCCGGCACTGGTCGGTTTGGCGGGCCCCTGGATCTCAGGCGGGGTTGAGTTCAATTGGCCGCAACACCATCGACCGGCTACGTTCATGCCGGTGGATACCGAGATAGAGCGCCACGACGACGGATCGGTTACGTTATGGTGCAGCGACTACGATCCGATGACCGGGCTGAAGGGTATGCACGGGGTTTGCCTGCGCCCGGGGCGCGCTTACCTGGAACTGAAAGTTCGGCTCTACAACAACACACCGTTTATGCAGACCTTTCTGTGGTGGGCCAATGCAGCGGTGCGCGTGCATGAGCACTATCAATCGTTTTTTCCCCGCGACGCGCGCTGGGTGGCCGACCATGCACGACGGGCGGTGAGCAGTTTTCCTCTGGCAACCGGGGTGTACTACGGCATCGACTACGGCGAGCGGGCGCGAAGCGGCGTGCCGGCAGAAGAAGCACCCCCGCAGTTCGTCCCGGATGGTTCGTATGCCGCGAATGACCTGAGCTGGTATGCCAATATTCCGGTTCCAACCAGCTACATGGTTGTGGGCAGCGACGATGATTTTTTTGGCGGTTACGATCACACCGCTGAGGCAGGCGTGGTCCATATCGCCGATCACCACATCGCTCCCGGCAAGAAACAATGGACGTGGGGTAACCACGAATTCGGGTATGCCTGGGACCGCTGCCTGACAGAAGAAGACGGGCCGTATATCGAATTGATGGCCGGCGTGTTTACCGACAATCAGCCTGATTTTTCGTTTCTTGCGCCCGGGGAAACGAGAACATTCAGTCAATACTGGTATCCCATCCGCAAAGTGGGACCAGTGCACGCGGCGACGCTTGACGTCGCACTCAGCTATGTACTGGAAGGGCAAAGCGCGTGGCTGAAAATTTGCGCCACGCGAGCGATCGCGGAGGCGACGGTCTGCGTGCGGGCTGGTGCGCAGCTGCTGCAGCAGTGGACGCGTCCGCTGGAGGTGGCCAGTCCCCTGCTGGAACAATGTATGATGCCTGACGGTGTCGACCAAGCGGCGGTGGTCATCACCATCGAGGAGGCGGGCAAGCTGCTCCTGAGCTATCGGCCCGGAGATACGCAGCTTAAGCCGCCGCCGGTGGCCGCCACTGCGCCGGCAAAACCAGAGGAGATGCAAAGCTGCGAAGAGCTTTATCTTGCTGGTCTCCATTTGGAGCAATATCGTCATGCCACGCGGCGGCCCGAAGCGTATTGGCGAGAGGCTCTGCGGCGCGATGCGGGAGACAGCCGTTGCAACAACGCGCTGGGCAAATGGCATTTGCGACGGGGTGAATTTGCGCTGGCAGAAAGCTGTTTTCGAGTGGCCATCGCCCGGGTCACGCAATGGAATGCCAACCCGTACGATGGCGAGCCTTATTACAACCTGGGGCTGAGCCTGCACTACCAGGGGCGCGACAAAGAGGCGGACGATGCCTTCCACAAGGCGACATGGAATGCCGCCTGGCAGAGCCCGGCGTTCTATGCACTGGCGCAAAGCGCAGCTTGCCGCGGGCAATGGGATGAGGCCGAGGCGCAGCTGACAAGAGCGCTCGAAACAAACATCAACGATCTGAACAGCAGAAATTTTGCCACCCTGGTGAAGTCTCGAAGGGGCCACCAGGCCGAGGCTGAGGCCATGCTTGCCGAGACGCGCAAGCTCGATCCACTGGACCTGTGGTCGCGCTTTCTCGAGACGGGGGAAAGACCGGCGGGACGCAAGGCCCTGATGCTGGCGCGGCTTCACCTTGCGGCCGGCGTCTGGGAGGAGGCCGCAGAGATACTGGAAGAGACGGACAAGACGGCAAAGGATGGCTTCAGCCCTTTGCTGCTCTATACTCTTGGTTACTGTTACGAAAAGCTGGGTGACAAAGACCGTGCCCGACAGGCCTACGCGTCGGCCGCGACCGCGCCGCCGGACTACTGCTTCCCCAGTCAGCTGGAAGATTTGCTTGTGCTGCAGACGGCGCTTGCAGCAAACCCTGACGATGCCCGCGCCCACTATTACCTGGGCAACCTGCTCTACCACGCCGGCCGAACGGTTGAGGCCATCCATCATTGGGAACAGGCGGTGCGACTCGATGCATCGTTTGCCACGGCTTGGCGGAATCTCGGCATCGCCTATTTCAACATTGCACACGACGGCGTGCGAGCGAAAGAGGCCTTCGATCGCGCGCTGCACTGCACCCCGCAGGACGCGCGGATTCTTTTCGAGCGCGACCAGCTGTGGAAGAGAACGGGTATCCCCGCGCGGGACCGGCTGGTCGCGCTGCAGCAATCTGCGCAGCTGGTTGAGGAGCGGGACGATCTGGCGGTTGCACTGGCCACCTTGTATAACCAGCTGAATCGTCCGGAGGATGCGCTGGGGTTGCTGTTAAAGAGGAAATTTCAGCCCTGGGAAGGGGGCGAAGGACTGGTTCTGGCACAGTTCTCGCGTGCCCGGTTGAAGCTGGGGCAACGCGCGCTTGCGGCCGGAGATGGAGAATTGGCCATTGCCCATTTCGAGTCAGTGCTACATCCGCCGCGGAGCCTGGGCGAAGCCAGGCATTTGCTGGCCAACCAAAGCGACGTTTACTACTGGCTGGGCGAGGCAAATGCGGCGCGCAAGCAGATGAACGAGGCGCGGGCGTGGTGGCAGAAGGCCGCACGGCAACGTAGCGATTTTCAGCAGATGGCGGTGCAACCGGTCTCGGCCATGACGTACTGGACCGCGATGGCCCTGCGCCGGCTGGGCGACGAGGCCGCAGCCAGGGCGTTGCTGCAACGAGTGCTCGCCTATGCGACGCAACTCGAGCAGCAAAAGCCAGAGATCGACTACTTTGCTACATCGCTGCCGGCGATGCTGTTGTTTGAGGTCGATCTGGCAGAGCACAACCGCCTGGAGGCGGCGCTGCTGCGCGCCCAGGCGCTTTTTGGACTGGGCGAAGCCGGGCAGGCAGAAAGCTTGCTGCGCGAGTTGTTGCGGACGGATGAAAACCACATAGAGGCGGCCGAGTTGCTGGTGCACATCGAGAGCCAGGCGCCGGCCAGCAACGTGCTGCTGCAATAATCCTGCTCTCGGTTCTGCCGGAGCGGTCAGTTAAGATGGAGTCCGCACATGGATGACAAGCGGACCAAGTCTATCGGCATAAAAGAGATTGCCGCTGCCCTGAGTATCTCGATCGGGACCGTCGATCGGGCGCTGCATGCCAGGCCCGGGGTCAACCCGAAGACGCGGGCGCAGGTCCTGAAGATGGCCGAGAAGCTGAATTATCGGCCCAATCTTGCTGCCCGTAATCTAAAGCTGAATCATCGCCTGCGCATCGGGGTCTATCTTCCGCAACAGATCGCGTCTTTTTTTACCCAGCTTCGGGCGGGCGTGAGCGCGGGCGCCGTGATCGCCCATGGGCTCAATGTGGAGCTGGAGTCTCGCAGGTTTCTCAACCTGAAAGATGGCGATGCCGAACTCTTGCAGATCGACACGCAGCGCAAGTACGACGGTATTATTATCGCGCCCGCCGACCCGGTACGCGTGGATCCCGTGGTGCGGCGGCTGAGCCAGCAGGGGACCGCGGTGGTGTGTGTGGCCAGCGATGCACCGCGCAGCGAACGGCTGGCAGGTATCACCATCGACGCCACGGTGAGCGGGGGGATCGCGGCGGAGTTGTTAGGCCGAACAGTTCGGGAAAAGGGGACGGTGGCAATCATCACCGGCCAGCTCGGCACCCAGGACCATGCAGAAAAACTGCGCGGATTTGCTGCGACCCTGGCCACGTTTGCTCCGCATCTTTCGTTGTTGCCGGCTATTGAGACGCATGACCGGCCAGAAGAAGCGTATCGTACAACGCTGACCCTGCTCGACCGAAGGCCCTATCCGCGGGGAATCTACATCAGCACCGCCAACAGCCTGCCGGTGCTGCGGGCACTGCAGGAACGAAAGCTACTGGGCCGGATTCAGGTGATTACGACTGATCTTTTTCCTGAACTGGTTTCGTTTATTGAGTCTGGCGGGGTTTTGGCTACCCTCTATCAGCGCCCGTTTACCCAGGGCAAGACTGCGATTGAGACGCTGTTGCGGTATCTGGTGGACGGCATCAAGCCAAACGCGGTGACCCGGCTGGCGCCGCATATTCTGTTGCGAAGCAACCTGCCGCTATTTGTCGATCGCCTCGACTCGGATGCGGAAAGGGATGCCGACGAGCGGTAAGCGTTCCCGAGAGGTTCTTCTCATCGCGGCAGCTCGTGTCATCACCTAGCGGCGAAAGCTAACCGTCGTGTTGAATGGGCACCCTCGCATCCTGGACTAGTGTAGTCCGTCGTTAATAGAGTCGATGGTCCCCCCTCCGTACTAACCACAAAGGGTGGGTGATGACCGTGGTCCGTGTACATTCACGAAAAATGCCTTGACAGAGTATTACGCACATTCATATAGTTGCGCGCGGTGCGAGATTCTGCTTAGAAACTGAATTGTTATCGTACACGGTAAGTGAATATCTTCCATTGAAGCACTTTCAAGAGAGGCTGGAGGACGGCATGAAATGTATCGCGCGAGGAAAACTGTATCGCAGGTTGGCCGGATCGGTTGTGTTGGGTGGGACGCTGCTCCTGGGGGCATGCAGCGCCAACGCCCAGGTGGATACGGGCACGATTCTGGGCACCATCAAGGATCAACAGGGCGCGGTCGTTCCGGGCGTTAAGGTCACCATCACCAACCTGGGCACGGCAAACAGCTCGATCACGACAACCCGTGAGGACGGCACCTACATCGTGACGCCATTGAAAATCGGCAGCTACGAGGTGTCGGCAGAGATCTCGGGATTCAAGAAAACCCAAAGCTCGCCCTTCGACCTGAATATCCAGCAGCAGGCCGTAGTGGACTTTACCCTGCAGACAGGGGCGGCCAGCGAGACGGTGGTGGTGACGTCACAGGTTCCGCTGCTGCAGACGGAGGGAGCTGTGGTCGGCCAGGTGATCGGCAGCCATGTGGTCGAGAGTATGCCGTTGAACGGCCGTGATTGGACGATGCTGGCAACACTGACACCGGGAGTGACCCAACCGCAGCAGGGGGCTCGAGCGGCGAACCAGTTCGCCGCCAATGGTACGCGCCCCGCGCAGAATGACTACCTGCTCGATGGCGTCGACAACAATAGCAACGATGTCGATTTTCTGAGCGGCGAAGCCGACGTGGTCAAACCGCCGGTGGATGCGATTGCCGAGTTTCAGATCCAGACAAACAACTTTGCGGCTGAATTCGGCCGCGCCGGCGGCGCGATTGTCAACGCAACGGTGAAGTCGGGCACCAACCGCGTGCATGGGGCAGCGTGGGAGTTCTTCCGCAACGACGCACTGGACGCTTACAGCTTTTTCTCGAACGCGGCCACCCAGCGCAAGCCGGAACTGCGGCAAAACCAGTTCGGAGCCGCGGTCGGTGGACCGATTATCAAAGACCGGCTCTTCTGGTTTGCCGATTACGAGGGAACGCAGATTCATCAGGGTGTGGTGCAGAGCGGCATCTGGGTTCCAACCGCTGCCGAGGCGAGCAGCGGTTTTACCAACTACGCTGATCTGATCGGCGCGACCGGCAATTTTACGCGCACCGATGTGCTCGGCCGGAGCTTTCAGAATGGCCAGTTATTTGACCCTGCGACCACGCGCAAGGTTACTGCGGGGGTAGCGGACCCGGTGACGGGAATTGTACCCACGACCAGCGGCTATACGCGCGAGGCGTTTGTGAACAATCAGCTGCCGGTAGGCCGGCTGGATGCGAACGCAATCAAGCTGCTGCAGCTCTTCCCTGCTGCCAATTTGCCCGGGGTGCAGAATAACTTCGAGACCACGACCCTCAATACCACCAGCGAAAACACGTTTGATATCAGAATCGATGAGCACTTCAACGATCGCAACCAGGTCTTCGGACGGTACAGTCAAATCTCCAACTCCCAGGTCGCGCCCCCACCCTTCAGCGGTGTCGCCGATGGTGGCAGTTACGGTGACGGTTTGCAAAAGGTGAATGTACACGGCACTGCCGTCAGCTATACCCACCTTTTTGCGCCTACGCTGGTGAACGAGGTGCGTTTCGGATATGGTCAGGAGCACACCACCCGGGATCCCTCGACTGCGAATACTCAGGGAATCCCGGCAAACTTCGGTATCGGTGGAATACCGCAATTCGCCGGGAACGGTGGTCTGCCCAACCTGACCCTGAACGCCATCCACAATTTGGGCGGCTCGGAGTGGCTGCCAGGCGATCGCTATAGCGACACGACACAGCTGACGGAAAATCTTACCAAGGTCTACAAGTCGCACACGTTTAAAGGTGGGGCCGAGTTTCAATATCTCTACTTTCCCTGGCTGGCGCCGCCTGCGTCCAAAGGCGCATTCGATTTTGACGGCCGTTACACTTCCATCCCAAACCAAACGGACAAACTCGCCGGGCCGGCCCAGTTGCTGTTAACGCCGACTACGGCCACGGTCCCAAACGGAGTGAATCTATCAGGAGGATCGGACAGCGTGCAGGCTACCAATTATGGCTACCTGCACAGTGACCGCAACTACTACGGCTTTTATTTCCAGGACGACTGGAAGCTAACACCTCGCCTGACCCTCAACCTTGGTTTGCGTTGGGAATACTTTGGCCAGGTGGGAGACAGTCATGGTGCGCAGGCCAACTTTGTGCCCGGTACTCCCGGGGCGGGTGCGGAATTCATCATGACATCGGCCAACCAGACCAAGACGCCGTTGTCGCCAAGCTTTACCCAATTGATGGCGAAAGACGGAATTCAGTTGGTGTACACGAATAAGTACGGCAGCGGGTTGGGCATATCACAGAAGGGCAATTTCGGTCCACGCTTCGGGATTGCTTACCAGCTGACATCGAAGCTGGTGGTCCGCGGCGGTTACGGAATTTTCTATGGAGCCTTTGAAAACCGGGGGGGCTATCCAAGCCTGGGCTATAACTATCCCTTTGAATATCAGTTGTCGTATAGCGACTCCTCGAATGGCGGCGTGGGCAGCGTAACCCCAGTCACTTATTCCGACGGGAGCACTGGTACCCTGGAGAACGGCCTGCAAGCCGTTCAACTGAGTCCCACCGAGGTAAACGCCAGCCAGTTGGTTTTGCGCGGGGTACAACTGCACTATCAGACCCCGTATACCGAGGGATTTAACTTGATGACGCAGTATGAGCTGACGCCCCAAGATTCCATTCAGGCGGGTTACGTCGGATCCGCGGCTCGGCATTTAGAAGCATTCGCGGGAACGAACCTGGTGCCGTCGATCTTGCCGCCGGGAACACCAACGACGCCGTACGTCGCCTTTCCAGATTTTGCCCAGGGATCTTCCTACGACATTACGGCCGGGTCAAGCAGCTATAACTCCCTGCAGACGAAGTACGAACATCGCTTTAGCCGCGGGTTCCAGATGCTGGCGGGCTTTACCTGGGCCAAGTCGTTTTCCGACGCAGGCGACTTGCTGAGTGATGGCGGTGTGGGTGGATTCCGTGCCCCCGCGGTTACGGGAATTAAGTACGACCGTGGGTTGGCGAGCTTTGATATCCGGCATTCGTTTGTGGCCAGCGGTACGTATCAGGTGCCGATCGGCAAGGGCAAAGCGTTCCTCGGCACGCTGCATGGCCCCGCGGACTGGGTGCTGGGTGGGTGGGTAACGAACGGCATTCTGACACTCAACAGCGGCCCTCCGCAATTGATTGGATGCCAGGTCACCACGACGGCGGGCCTGGGTTGCTACGCGGATGTTGTGCCGGGTGTCAGCCGCTACCGCTCCGGAGGTCCGGCGCACTATTACAATCCAGCCGCATTTGCGGAGCCACCGGTGGCGACGAGCATCGGACAGTCGAGCCTTGCGCCGCTTGGTGGATCGAATACGCAGGTGAGCGGCCCTGGTTTCAAAGACCTGGACTTTTCTATTTTCAAGGAAGTGGCGATTACGGAAGGGACGCGGATTCAGTTCCGCGCCGAGGCATTCAACCTTTCGAATACGCCGAGCTTTAATTTGCCCAGCAATACGGATTTTCTGGACACGGCTAATTTTGGCCAGTCTACGTCTACCCGAAGCAATGCACGCGAGATTCAGTTTGCTCTGAAGTATTACTTTTGAGAAATTGTTTTTCGTGTTTGACCGGCAACTCCTGCGGCAGCCTCACCTTTCGCGAAAGACGAACGAGAGGTGGGGCGCCCAAAGGTCGTGTCGGGCTGGGCAGAGCGGGTTGGATGGGCGTGGCGTAAAATGCTTAACCATGCGGCAGCGAGACTCATTCTGGTTGGCTGGTTGCGGACTGTTGTCCGCCTCGCTTACCGTGGCCTGCATGCCTGCACCGGGGTTACAGGGCGCGCCTTGCCGGCCTGGTGACGTAGAGGGCTGCCTGGTCGCGGCGGCAAGAGAGCATCCCGGAGATTTCGCCGCGCAGCGCGATTTGGGCGAATTCTATTTGCGGAATCGTCGCCTGGCAGACGGCATCGTTTACCTGGAAAAGGCGCATCAGCTGCAGCCTGATGACAACTCGACGGGTTATGATCTATCGCTGGCCTACCTGGACTCGTCCGACCTGGCGCACGCCGCGCAGGAACTGACCGGCATGATCGCACACAAGGAGACAGCGGAGCTCGACAACCTGCTTGCCGAGGTCAATGCCAGGTCGGGCAACTATCAAGAGGCAGCGATGCAATACCATCGCGCCGCCGAACTGGATCCGAGCGAGAACAACCTGTTCGATCTGGCATCGTTCCTGTTACAGCATCCGCACTACGAAGGTTTTCTGAGCAATGCCCTGGCTTTCTTCCGCTACGGGGTGGAGAAGTATCCTCGTTCCGCCAAATTGATGGTTGGCTTGGGGGTCACCCTCTATGCGCAGGGCGAATACGACGACGCGGTGCGTACGCTGTGTGCCGCCGTCGACCTGAACCCCTCGGATCCGAGGCCGTATGAGTTTCTCGGCAAAGCGAGCAAGAGTTCGCCCGCCCTGATGCCGGAGATCCGCAGCCGCCTGGAAGGTTTTACCCGTCTTTACCCAAACAACGGCGCTGCCACTTACTACTACGCGATGGTTTTGTGGCAACGGACGGATGGCAAGGCATCGCAGAATGTGGATATCGTCGAGGGTCTGTTAAGAAAAGCGGTTGCCGCTGATCCCAACCTGTACGAGGCCCACTTTCAACTGGGCGTGCTTTACCAGGACGAGATGCGATACGGCGATGCCATTACGCAGTTCAACCGCACGCTCGAGATTCGCCCCGACTACAATCGGGCGCAATACCACCTGGTCCTGCTCTACAATCGCACCCACCAAAAGCAGTTGGCCGATCAACACCTTCTGATCCTGAAGCAGATCAAAAAAGAGGATGCGGACGCGGAAGAGCACGAGGATGCTGCTGAGAGCACTTTGCCGGATGCAGCTTCGCAACCGGCCAGGCAGTAATTGGAGAGTTGGATCAAAGATGCGGCGTGCTGAAGTAAAAGTTGGGTCGGCGTGGAGCAGTCATGCCTCGACGCGGCAGATCGCAAACGCGATTTCCTGGAGCCGCCGGGATTTTCTGCGCAGCGCTTCGGCAGGGGCGGCCGCCGCCGCGCTTTCTGGGTTCTCGCCCCTGCGAGCCATGGCCGTCCGCACGGGTCAAAAAGCAGTGGTGGTTACCTTTGGCGGCGGAACTCGGGACGAAGAGACCTTTATGCCCGACGGCCAGGAAAACATTCCTCACCTGCTGAAGGAATTTATCCCTCAGGGAACGATTTTTACCCAGGTGGTGAACCGGGGGATCCTGGGGCATTATGTAGCGACCGCGAGCCTGGTCACGGGTGTGTATGAAACCTTCAATAACTTTGCCGCGGTCTCGCCGCAAAATCCTACTGTGTTCGAATATTTCCGCAAGCAGTTGGGGCGGCCGGCCAACGATGCGTGGGTGGTAGCGCCCAGCAATGGCTTCGGTCTTATAGGAGAGAGCAGCCACGCTTCCCATGGCAGGGGGTTGGGCGCTGGAGTGATTCTTCCCAAACGCCTGCTGGCGGCAGCCATGGCCAACCATGAGGCGGTAGGCTATGAGCATTTGCTGCGGGATAATTATGAGAGCCCGGTCTATGCGCCGGCAATGGGCGTGAGCGATGAACAGCTGCAGCAGATGGCGCAACTGCTGAAGGTTTCGGTTGCGGATTTCGTGGCCCATGCCCGCAGCCTGCGCAGCCCGGATGAGCTCTCGGTCTATGTGGCGAGGCAATTGATGCGGCAGCTAGCGCCCAGCCTGCTTTGGATCACATTGCACGATATCGATGTCGCGCACGCCGGCACTTACTCGCTTTACGTGGATGCGATCCAACGCTCTGACCGGCTGTGCGATGAAATTTGGCAGATGATCGAAAACGAGCCGGAGTACACCGGTAAGACCACGATGTTTATCCTGCCTGACTTCGGCCGGGACTCGGATACAAGTGCGGGGGGAAACGGCTTCCAACATCACCGCACGGGAGATGCCGTCTCACGGACCACATGGATGATTGTGCGCGGGCCCGGAGTGCGGCAAAATGCAATCGTCGATCGCGCCGTGGAGTCGACGGACCTCGTCCCCACACTGGGTTCGCTGTTTGGCTTTTCCCCGGACCTGGCGCACGGTAAAGCCTTGACGGAGGTGGTGTAGCCGGTGACCGTAACACCGTTGAGCAGCGAGCAATTCCGCAGCTACCCGCCCCAGGCGCAGGCGCTGGTGGTGCGCAACCTTGCGCTGCTGCAGCAGCTTCCGCGTACGTTTCTTCCACTGTTCCTGCGCGAGGTGATTGTGTATGACTGGAAGTTTCCCGCCGAGCGGGACGAGATCGATCGCCAGCTTCGCTACCTTAGCGGCTTGACGCCAACCGGCCTTAGCAACACGATGAGCACCTTCAGCCGCATCCAGCTATCGCCGCAGCTGGAGCAGACGGATTGGATTGCCAATCCGGCGCGTTTCTCTGAACGGCTGTCCGCTCATCTTTGGGCCACTCACCAAATCGATGATTTCAGCCGCGCGGCGGAAAGCTTCATAGCCGCATTCAACGCGGCGGTACCGGAAAAGCCGGCCGCGGCGCCGCGGCTAGGCATGGTGGTCATCGGGCGCGAGATGAGCCAGGCGAGCTATCCGCTGTTTCGCAAGCTACGCGCCCGCGGCACTTACTTTTCTAACGTCGATGCCAGCGGAAATTATCAGGCACTCCTGGATGCGGTGAGCAACCGGGCACAAAGGTATCCCGCACCCTATGCGCACTGGTGTATCCACGGCAGCGATGCCGCGCCAGCGAATGCGCTTGGCAACCAGGTCGCGGAGGTGGCCTATAACTCCCTATCGACGGTTCGCGACGATCTTATTCGCAAGATGCAGGCGAACGCAGGCACCCATTTCGATCCGGAAGCGGTGCGCACCCAATTGGCGGAGACGGACCCCGCCGCGGTCGGGCTGAGCGGTCGAAATGTCGATACGGTTCTCTCCCATTTCAGCGTGAAGGTACTGACCGAAGGGTCGGGGACACAGATTTACAGCACGACGTTCGTGCAATGGGCGGCCCGCGAGGCGCTGCGCCGCGCCCGGCCGATCACCCTACTGGCCAGGTTTGCGCCGCGGCAAAGCGAGGAGTCCGCCGATGAGCAACTGCAGGGAATACAGAAAAAAGCGACTCTCGACCCGGCGGGCTCCCTGGTGGACGCGGACATGGGCGCCTATTACACGTGGATTAATCTGGAGCGGTTACAGGGAGCCGACGAGGCGATGTTCCTGGCATGGTTTGAAGGCCACAACCAGGCGGTCGCCATCGCCCCTACTCTGGCATCGGGAAAAGTCTGCACCGACAGGGTAGATCTGGCAGAAGTCCTGCGCCGCACGCAAGGCAAACAATCATAGGGCGGGGTTCCCGGCCAGGGAACGGTTGTTTGCATTCTTTTTACGTGTACGATAACGTTGAGCGCAATTGCAATCCAGAGAAAAGAGACCACGCATGCGTTATTTCGGCTATTGCGCTTTATGGGCGACGCTGGGCCTGGGATCAGCTTCCGCGGCCGTTACCTCTTCCGGCGCTGCGGAAACCAGGATCGTGCTGGATAGCACGGCTACGGGCAAAGTCTATGAAGGCATTGGAGCGCTTAGCGCAGGTGCATCCTCAAGGCTGCTGTATGACTACCAGGAGCCGTATCGTAGCCAGATCCTCGACTATCTCTTCAAGCCGGGATACGGGGCCGCCCTGCAACACCTTAAGGTGGAGATCGGCGCGGATGTGAACTCCACTGACGGGTCGGAGCCGAGTTCGATGCGCTCCCAGGACGACCACGATTACACCCGCGGCTACGAATGGTGGCTAATGGAGGAAGCGATCAAACGCAACCCAAAAATTATTTTGGACGCGCTTCCATGGGGCGCCCCCGGCTGGGTTGGCGACCACCAGCTATACACCCCCGCTATGGCCGGCTACGTGGCCGACTTTCTGGAGGGGGCAAAAAAAGCGCATGGGCTCGATATCGCATACGTGGGCATCTGGAATGAACGGCAGTTCGATGCCACGTACGTCAAGCAGCTTTATGCCGAGCTGCAGAAGCGAAAGCTGCCGGTAAAGATTATCTGCTGTGACGAATATCCGGGCGAGGGGCTGGGGCAGTGGAGCATCGTTGATGCGATGCGGAAGGATGCGGAGCTGGCGAAGGCAGTCTACGCGGTCGGGGTGCATTACTCGATTGTGGATGGGAAGTATACGACCCCGCCCGCGGCCAAGGCCCTGGGCAAACCACTCTGGTCGAGCGAGGATCAGCCAAACAGCGGCGGCGGACCCATCCTGTCGCGTGACTGGCAAATTGGCGGACGCATTTTGGCCCGGCTGTATAACCGGAATTATCTCGAAGGCGGCTTCACCAAAACCGAGATATGGAGCCCGATCACTTCGTACTACGACATTTTGGCGGCTCCTAATTCCGGGTTGATGTATGCCAATACTCCGTGGTCGGGCTACTACAACGTGCAGGGTGCGATCTGGGCAACGGCCCACACCACGCAGTTTGTGCAGCCAGGATGGCAGTATCTCGACGCGGCCTGCGGATTTTTGCCGGACCGAGGCAGCTACGTAAGCCTCAAGGCGCCCGATGGCAAAGCCTGGACCGTGGTTGCCGAAACCATCGACGCAAAGCAACCACAGCAGGTTACGTTCAACCTGAAAGGTGATCTGGCGGCATCTGCGGTACACGTTTGGGAGACGAACAGCCAGCACACTTTCGCTCATGTCGCCGACAGGCAGCCGCACCAGGGGGAAATTACTTACACGCTCGATCCGGATTCTCTGTACACCTTCACCACTACTACCGGGCAGGGAAAAGGTAGCACGCAGCCGCCGCCCGATAAGCCTTTCCCACTTCCCTACTCCGACGATTTCGAGAGCACTCCGTTGGCCCGCGCGCCTCGCTTCCTGTCTGACCAGGACGGCGCCTTCGAGGCCCATCCCTGTGAACAGCGCAAGGGAATGTGCCTGGAGCAGGTGATCACGATGAAGCCGATTCCGTGGTCGCCGCTGCCCGATCCATTCACACTCGCGGGCGATGCGCAATGGGCGGACTACCGCATCGGCGCAGATTTTTTCACCGGTAAGGATGCGTCTGCGCGGTTGATGGGGCGAATCGACAGCGCGGATGTGTTCAAGGACGACAAAGCTCAGTGGCCGAGCGGATACGTGTTGACGATTGATGCGGACGGCAAGTGGACGCTCTTGACGGCGGCGTATAAGGTCGCGACTCGTACCCTAGGATCCGGGTCTATTGCGCTGGCGAGCGGCCAGTGGCATCATGCGGAATTGTCATTCCGGGGAACCCGAGTTACGGCAGCCTGCGACGGTAGCGTACTGGCCACTGTTTCTGATGCGAGCCACACCAAGGGGATGTTTGCCCTGGGCACGGGTTGGAGCCACACGCAATTCGACAACCTGGCTGTAAGGGCGCAATAGCAGGCTATTCGCCCGAATGGGAGATCAATGCTACTGACAGGGAATACGAACTCGGCGCGGACGATGGTTTCAGACGCGGAGTTGCGCACTCCTTACTTATGGATGATTGCATCTATTGCCGCCATGGGCGGCCTGCTGTTCGGATACGATTGGGTGGTTATCGGGGGAGCCAGACCCTTTTACGAAGTGTATTTTCACCTCACGACTCCGGCGGCCATTGGATGGGCGAACAGTTGTGCGCTTTTGGGCTGCTTCGCAGGATCACTGACGGCGGGCACAATCAGCGACCGGTTTGGACGGAAGAAGGCCCTGTTGCTCTCCGCGTTGCTGTTTGCGGTCTCTTCGGTTTTGACCGGCTGGGCGATGAGCTTCCCGTCTTTTATCGCCTGGCGCATTGTGGGTGGAATGGCGGTTGGCCTGGCCTCCAATGTATCGCCTACGTATATAGCGGAGATCAGCCCGGCCCCTTGGCGGGGGCGGCTGGTAAGCCTGAATCAGCTCGCGCTGGTGATTGGCATTGTGGCCGCGCAGGTGGTGAACTGGCGGATCGCGGCGCGCGACTCGGGCGGCGACACCCTCTCCGCCGTCTCATGGAACGTGCAGTTTGGCTGGCGCTGGATGTTTACCGCGGTCGTGGTTCCGGCTCTGCTCTTCCTGGTGCTCACTCCTTTTATCCCGGAGAGCCCGCGCTGGCTCAGCGTGATTGGAGATAACGAGAAAGCGATGAGCGTCTTGTCGTCGATCGGGGGACGACGCTATGCGGATGCGGAGCTGGCGTCGATTCGTCACAGTTTCGGTCCGTCAGGGCCGGTTGGAAGCTGGCGTGCGCTGTTCGCGCGCCCCTTGCGTGGCCTTTTGCTGATCGGCATCGGCCTGGCCGTCTTGCAGCAGTGGTGCGGCATCAACATTATCTTTAACTATGCGGCCGAAATTTACCGCAGCGCCGGGTATGGCATCAGCGACGTTATGTTCAACATCGTAATCACGGGCACGGTCAACCTGGTCTTCACCATCATCGCCATGTTGTTAGTCGATAGCCTGGGCCGGCGTAGTTTGATGCTGTTCGGCTGTGTCGGGATTGGCGTCTCGCATCTGCTCGCCTTCCTGGCGTACCGCACCGGTTTGCAGGGCTTCTGGGTACTGATGCTTACCCTGACGGCCATTGCCTGCTACGCAGTCTCACTGGCTCCAGTGACGTGGGTATTGATTACGGAATTGTTCCCCAATGGAGTGCGTGCGACCGGGGTCTCGATCTCGGTGGCTGCATTATGGATATCCTCCTTTGCGCTCACGTATACCTTTCCGTTTCTCACCGCGGCCTTCGGCACGTCCGGCACCTTCCTGCTGTATGGATCGGTATGCCTGGTTGGCTTGGTATTCGTTTATCTCTGCGTACCAGAACTAAAAGGGCAATCGCTGGAACAGGCGGAGTGAACCTAACCCCTCCAAGGGTGGAGTCGACGCTGTACCCGAAGGCCGCTCTAGCCGGGGGCACTTGTCCTGGCACAGAGCTGTCTAAATTTGCAAATGGGGGCCGCGGTTGGGTTGATTTCAGCAGAAAGCAGCGCTGCGATCCGGCATTTGCGGAATCGGATTGGGTTAGCAAAGCGATGCTGCGTTTGGTTTTGTATCGGGCACGACTTTCAGTCGGGTGGTTCAGTGCGGAAACACTGTCGGCCTACACAGGCTGCGGAAAAACCCTGTTCCTGAAGGGTACGGGCTACCGCTGTTACCGGATGGAGCTACCAGCGAAGACTGGAAGCAGACGGCGCGAGACTTCGGCCACGATGTCTTCGTGGATTTCCTCAACCGGCCGCCTGGCATCTGCGACAAAGACACGCTGCGGCTCGCGAGCGGCGATCTTACGAAATGCCTGTTGTACACGCTCGAAGAAAAGCTGCCCCTCTTCTTCGAAACGACTCTCTTTACCCTCTTCCGCCATACTTCTGGCGCGTGCCCGGGCAACACTCTCGGCAACATCATGGTCGAGCAGTATGGTGAGGTCGGGCATCAGCCCGCCCAGCAAGGCATGATGCATAGCCAGCACCATCTCACTGCCCAGTCCCCTCCCCCCGCCTTGATAGGCCTCGCTCGAATCCACAAAGCGATCGCATAAAACCCAGGCACCAGCGGCGAGCGCCGGCTCAATGACCTCGGCGACCAGCTGCGCGCGCGAGGCAAACAGCAGCGCTAGCTCCGCGGTAGCATGCATCCCTCGCGAGTTCATATCGAGCAGAAGCTCGCGCAGCTTATCGCCGAGAGCCGTCCCGCCGGGTTCTCGGGTGAGCACAACCTCTACGCCAAAAGCCCACAAGACCGCAGCCAACCTGACAATCTGGGTACTCTTGCCCGATCCATCCAGGCCTTCGAAACTGATGAATTTTCCCCGCTTCGGCTCGGTCATGAAATCCCAGCCTCTGTTTGCTCCTGCGCAGTGGAAGAGTGCAGCAGGATGTTGCTCTCATGCTTTGGCGGTTCCCCCGTGGACTTGCCGTCATAAACGTTCTTACGCAGCAGAACGCCCTGCAGGGTCTTCCACAAAATCGATATATCCGCCTGCGTGCTCATGGTGTCGAGATACCCCAGGTCCATCTCAATCGACTCCTGCTTGGACAAGCTGTCGCGACCGGATATCTTTGAAATACACGTCACCCCTGGCTTGATCGAGAGATAAGCGACCTTATAGTTCCCATACAGGTCGAGCATTTCAGGTACCTCAGGGCGCGGACCGACCAAAGTCATCTGCCCCAGAACGACATTCAGAAAATTAGGCAACTCATCAATACTGGTGCGGCGAACAAACGCGCCCACCCTGGTCACCCGCGGGTCCTGCCGGGAATGAAAGTGAAAATGCAAGCTTCCATGGCGGCTGTAGTCATAGAGTTCGGCAAAGCGTACGCGGGCATCGATGTACATGCCCCGCAGTTTCACGATGGTAAACGCCTTGCCTCCCAACCCGATACGGCGCTGCAGGAAGAAGGGGTTGCCTTTCGTCTCCAGTCGAATGGCCAACGCGGCCAACAGAATGAGCGGCAGTGACAGAAGCAACAGCATGCCACCGAGCAAGATATCCAGCAGGCGCCTCGTGATCCGGTAGGTGCGATCGAGGTGCTTCATTTCGTAGCATGTTTCCTGCATCACCAGTTCCCCCTGTTAAGCCATCTGCGCGATCAGTGCTGCCGGTACCAAGGCAGGTTGGGGAATAAGTTGCGGCTGCGCAATCGGAATTATGCCATTTGACAGCCATGCGCCTACCTCTCGAATACCTTCGTCGATGGGGATCTGTGGCACCCATCCCAGGGCGTGCTTCGCCTTGCGACAACTTAGCACCGTCGCGGGCACATCGCAGCTGCGCGCCTCCAGACGAATGATGTCAGGGATGATGCCAAGTTCCGCGCTCATCATGACAATCAGGTCGTTAATGCTGATACCTACTCCGCTGCCGGCGTTAAACACACCTTGTTGATCAGAGAGCATGGCCAGATAAAAGAGCCGGGCAATGTCGCGAACATGCACGAAGTCTCTGACCGTGTCACCCTTGCCCCACACCGTGATCGGCTTGCGCTGCAGCATCTTGGCGGCGAATACAGAAATGACTCCCTGGTTCTTATTCGGATCCTGGCGGGGACCATAGGGATTGGAAATGCGCAGGGAAACATAGTTGAGCCCATGCAGATGCTGGTACAACTCCAGGTATTTTTCGAGCGCGAGCTTGACGATGCCATAGGAGCAGATCGGGCTGGTCGCACTTTCTTCCGGGATAGGAAGCTGTTTGGGAATGCCATAGATGGCGCCCCCGGAGGAAGCCAACACCACCTTCGGCGTCTTGTATCGGACACAGCACTCGAACAGCTCGAGCGACTCTACCAGGTTCGAATTCACATCGAATAGTTTGTCAGCGTTCGAGGTTCCCGGAACTGTGCTGCACGCCGAGTGAATGACACCATCGATGCCCGAGGAAAATATCTCTTCCAGAAGCCGGCGATCGCCGACCCGCCCGTTGACCACGCGTACGCTTTTCAGCAGCGGACTCTTCCGGCGCGAACCGTGCCCCAGCACGATCACTTCCCAGCCCTGGGCGACAAAATAGTCCGCCACGTGGGAGCCTACGAAGCCGCCGCCCCCGGTAATCAGCACCCTTGGTTTGTTCACTCGCTGCAACATGGTTGAAACCTCCCGATCCTGCGTCTTGAAAACGCATCCCGACTCTGTGAATCGCTGGACTGCTCCGGGGGAGTTACCTTTACACCGCTTGTGCTGTTTCGACCGACTGCGCCACGCCTTCTTCAATCAGCTTGTCTTCAATCCATTCATAAGTACGTTGCAGGCCCTGCTCGAGCGAGATCTGCGGTTCCCAGCCGAGAACCTGGCGCAGCAGGGTGTTATCTGAGTTGCGGCCGCGCACGCCCTGCGGCCCGGGGATATGCCTCTTGCTAATGGATACGCCGGCGATTTTGGCGACGATGTCGGCCAGCTGGTTAATGCTGACCATGCGGTCCTGCCCCAGGTTCAGTGGTTCGGCAAAGTCAGAGCGCATCAGCTTGTAAATGCCCTGTACGCAATCGTCTACGTGGCAGAACGACCTGGTCTGCTCACCATCGCCCCAGATTTCAATCTCACGATTGCCCGTGAGCTTTGCCGTGGCAATCTTGCGGCAGATCGCTGCCGGAGCTTTTTCGCGGCCACCCCGCCAGGTTCCCAGCTCGCCGAAGATGTTGTGGAAGCGCACGATCCTGGTTTCGATGTTGTAGTCTTCGCGATAGTGTTTGCAGAGACGCTCGGTGATCAGCTTCTCCCACCCGTACGCATCTTGCGGATCAGCCGGGTAGGCATCGCTCTCCTTCAACGGAGTTACCTGCGTCTCCGTCTGCCGGTACTCCGGATAGATACAAGCCGACGAGGTATACAGATAGCGCTTCACTCCATTGCAACGCGCCGCTTCCAGGGTGTGGAAGTTGATCAACGCGTTGTTATAGAGAATCTCGGCATGGTGGTTCTGGATGAAGCCCATACCGCCCATGTCGGCAGCCAGGGCGTACACTTCGCTTGCCCCGCGCGTCACCTGCAGGCAATTGTCCCAGCGGCGTAAGTCGACAATCTCGAACTCATCCGCATCCACATCGGTATATTCCGGATACTTGATATCAGCTCCACGTACCCGATATCCCTGCTGTTTGAGGTAGGTGACCAAATGATGACCGATAAATCCAGCGGCACCCGTAACCACTACCGTTTCTTGTGACTTCATGTGATGGCTCTCCTTAGTGAAGTTGGGTGCGTTTAGTGAATCTGCGTAGCAGAGTGGGTTACGCGGCCGTGAGGCCGGTTGCGATAGAACTGCGCGGTGGGCGCAGCTTCGGTTTCGTAGGCCTCCGCGAGACCCACTCCCTGCTTTTGCCTGCTTTCCACGGTGAAGGCGATCACATTGAGAAACTCATCGCATATGCTTTCAATGCAAAAGTTTTTCTCTGCGTAGGCACGCCCGTTGGCGCTGTACTCCTGCAAACGCTCGCGCTCTGAGAGCAACTGATTCGCTCCGGCAAGAAAGTCGGCAGTGTTGGCTGAGGTCGCCACGCCGGCATCGGCCCGAGTGAGAATCTTGCTGGCCAGATTTTCCTTGGGCGCCGCGAGCAGCAAGGGCCGCGAGGCACACATATAGGCAAGCAACTTGGAGGGTACGGAGAAAGCGCCGCAGTCTGAGTCAAGCAAGGTGATTAATACGTCAGAGCTGGCGAGCACTTCCGAATGGCGCTCATAGGGCTGGAACGGAAGAATCATGAGCGAATTAACGGGCGCCTTATTAACGTTCTCGCGCAGCCAATCGGCGCCCGCCCCCTGCGCGATCACCACCGTCATGACATCAGACCGGTCGCCGAAGTGCTGCGCCAGCTCCAACAGCAGCTCCGGCTTATGCTTCATGCCCAGGGTTCCGGAATACATGAAGCAGAAGGTTCCATCAAGGTAATGCTCTTTGGAGAACGCGGTTTGCCGCGGGAGGGGCGAGATTTCATCAAGCGGTGCCCAGTTCTCAATGACGAATATTTTTTCGTCCTCGATGCCCCACTTTCTCAGGCCGTCACGAAACTCCGGCGCGATGCAGACGATGCCATCACTCTTGCGCAGCAGCTTCTTTTCCAGGCGCGAATAGATCTTTCCTGCCAGCGCGGAGAAAGGAACGCCCTTCTTTTGCAGGACAAACTCGATGGCCAGACTGAGCAAATCCTGCATCCAGAAGATGAATTTCGCGCCTTGTTGATGGGTCGCCGCCTGCAGCAGGTTCTGCGCGTCGAGCGGAGTGTTGGCGGAAATCACGACATCGGGCGCAAAATCAAACACCTGTTGACAAAGCTTGCGCCCGTAGGTGTGGTCCGCGGACCGGCGTGAAAGCGCGGAATGCTGGGAGAATTCCCGGCCGATCGTGATGGGCTGGATGGTGAGCAGGGGATGGCTTTTGGCAGCATCGTCCACGCTCCCCTTGGGGGTTTGAAAAGCAGCGAAGTAAGTGTGCAAAACCGTATGTCCCCGGCGCGCTAATTCACGGCTCAACTGTAATTCGAACGGGTGGCCTGCATAGTCATTGACCAGAATGCGCATCAGTACGTCTCCTCAACAGTGATTTGGTAACTCGCCCTGCTTCTTACTCTCTCTACGTAAAACTCCACACTTCGTTATGCGTTCACGATGCTGACCGGCCGGCGCAGGGCAATCCGCAGACTGCGCAGCATACCGGCATTCACTGCCAACCCAGAGAGCAGCAACACTCCCAGGGCCGCCACCAACAGAGACAGCGTTTGCAGTGCATCCGCTGGGGAAGTTTGAGAAAACACATTTGTGCCTGCGAAGCGCACCGTCGCCCAAAGAGCGGCGACCAGCAATGTGCCTGCGAACGCACCTGTCAACCCGCGCCAACCCGCGTTGCTACTGAAGCCGTGCGCGCCGCCGATGTTTTGCCGCGCCATGAACGATAGCGAGAGCGTGATCTCGGCAACGACCAGGAGACCCAGGTAAACGGGGAGCGACCTGGTGAGCAAAGCGGCGCCGGCAAAGACACTCGAATAGACCAGATAGGCGTACTGCCGGCGCGCCATGACGGCCAATTGACCGATTCTGAACGAGAGCGCCACGATGACCTGGTAGGCATAGAAAGGGCTGGTGAGGGCGAACGACAAATTGATGTTCTGGAACAGTACATGGTCAAAATGCTTCAGCCATAGACTCAGCAAGCGCAGGTTGTCGAGGGCGACCAGCCCGGCAAGCGCCGTCCCGATAAAAGCCGCCAGCAGCATGAACAGCGAGAGTAGAGACTCGGCCGCATCCTTTTGCCCGCCTGCGCGGAAGCGAAGCACCTCGACCGAAGCGACCCGGGCAACCTGTTGAATGGTGGTGCGCGCGGCCCCATAGATGGCCCGCAGCGCGACATAGGTGGTGACCGCGGTCGCCGGCGCAATGGCAGCGATCACCAGTACCGGCAAGCTCAGGCGAACCCAGTTACCACAGGGTTCGGCCATGGTGTAGCGCACCAGCGCCAGCTTACGAGGAGAGCACTGACGGGGAAAGCGTGCAAAGAGATGCAGCGCTTCGGGTATATGGCAGACCCATCCCTGCAGTACGAGGCCAAGGGCTGAGGTGCCCAGAAAGAGCCAGCACAGACCGATGGAGTGGATCCGGAACACCAACAGCGCAGGCACTGCCAGCACCAGTCGCGCGGCAGCGAAGGTAAAGTAGCTGGACTCGGCTCGGCTGTATTCGCCCAACGAATCCAGGTAGACAATGCGGATGATCAGCACCGTCTCCATTGCATAGGCCAGTGTGAGCAGCGCCCGGCCCAGTTGCCACGCGCCCATGCCATGCCAGTGACCGTAAGCCAGATCGCCCATCAGGAGAAGTGCAGTCACGCTCACCACCAGCAGCCGGATCCATGCCCATACCTGGCGAAACTCCGCCTGCGCTGCTGGATCTTTTGCCCGCACGAGCTGCAAAAGCTCCACATGGCCAGCGGTCCGCAATCCACAGTCAGCAACGGTGGTGACTGTGGCCAGGGCAATTGCGGCGTACCACAAAGCAGTCTCCGCACTACCCCATAACCTGATCTGCATAGGCAGCAGGACTACCTGATTCAACAGGAGGATGACCTGGGTCATGGCGGCGAAAGAGAAGAACTGCAAAAACTTCTTCATAAAAGGCTCAGGGCTCCGTTGACTGCAAATGCAAGCGTTACGCGAGTGTTTCTTGCGGCATAGCCGCGCCTGCATGCGTAATCACCGCTGCGGGCGTGGCGACAAGGACCGGCTCAGACACAACCAGGATCGGCTCAGGCGTGGCGGTGAGGGACGGGTCAGCACGTTTGCGGCCACAAAGAACACGATTGAGGTAGCGAATCGACGGCTTATCGATCTTGAGGTAGAGAAGCACGCTAAGGGGCAGCACAAAGGCCATCGCGATCAGGCAGCCGATGGGCTTATCGACGTGAAAAATGGGAAAGAACTTACCCACCACGCGATCGAGAAACATTTCAATATATGGATGAGTCAGGTACATTACGTAGCTGGCGTCGCCCAGGAGAACAAGGACACCGGCTTTGATGTCGGCGCCAAGAAACGCCAGCAGGCACACACTGCAAATCAAAATGAAGGACGCCGGCCCAAAGCGAAGCGTGTCTGGCAGATGAGCCATCACGCCAAACTCTTCAATGGAGGGCAGTACGAACAGGGAGCCGATCGCCAACGCCAGCAGCGCCGGCTTCATGGCCGGGGTCAGGCGGGTGGATGCGTAACGAACACAATAGTAAGAGATGAGACCCAGGATGCATTCCAGCAGAACCGTATCTGAGTAGAACCTGGCAATCGCACTGCTGCCGGCAAACAACGAGCACACGGCCATGACGGTGAGCATGATCGATGCGCCCAACAGGGCTGCCCTGCGCTTATTGATCAGGACTGCGATCGACAACATCATGTAAAAAAACATTTCGTAATTCACTGTCCAGCCCACGAAAAGAATCGGCTGATAGAGGCCGTTACTCTTTTGGAAGGGCACGAAGAAGAGGCTCTTGAGCAACTCGGAGGGGAGCGCCCGGGTAGCGTTCATAAGGTTGGGAAACTTCCACGCAACCGAGTACAGCATCAGGGTGAGCACCCAATAGAGCGGAATGATGCGGATCAGGCGTCGCCGTACAAAGGCGGTCGAG
The DNA here is from genome assembly GCA_963834445.1 of uncultured Acidobacteriaceae bacterium. Classification (GTDB taxonomy): domain Bacteria; phylum Acidobacteriota; class Terriglobia; order Terriglobales; family Acidobacteriaceae; genus PALSA-350. Next base: position 1,034,913 of record CAWIBU010000002.1, on the reverse strand, counting down.
TCTGTGTCACAGATCGACGCCATGATGTAGCCGCTTAAGAGAAAGAACATATGCACGCCGAAGACACCGATGGGGCGAACCCCAGGCAGGCTGAATTTGGTGTGATACAGGATCACAGGAATGGCAGCGTATATGCGAAGGGCCTGCAGGTTGCGAATCCTCGAGAGTGGCTTATTCATTGACATAGGTCCTTTTATCTTTGGGAGTGGCTGCTGACGAACGTTGCTTGCGCTGACACTGCCGGCGCTCACCACGGACTTACCATGTTGGCGGGGATAGCGCCTGGCCATGTATCGGTAGCCGATTTGGGCGCTCTTCGATAAGCTGTCTGGACGTGGGTATGCAATACGACTGAGGCGGAGACACCGAGAGCCAGCCAGAAGGGCAAGAAATAAGTAAGCGAGAAAGAGCTGAACGAATAGAGCGTCATCGCCAGCAGCAGGAAGGCGAAGGTTCTTCCCTCAGCATGGCGCGGGAGCAACCAGGCTCGGATGGCCACGGTAAACCAAGGGAGGAAGAACAGCAGCGCGCCCACGCTGCCGCGCTCCATCAGTACCATGATGTAGTTCACCGTGGTGACGTCTGCTCCCTCGGTGCCGGAGGCGGCCATGCTGGAAAGGCCGTAGCCCCAAACCGGCGATGCTTTGATGAGCGCGATGCAGGCCGGCAGGTGATCGACCCTGCCCGAGTCAGCACGTTCATCAAACGAGGCGGCCTCTGCGATGCGCTGGGAGAAGTTGTCGAAGGCTGCAGGGGCAAGCGGCTTGAGCACCAGAATCGCTATGCCGAAGGCGATGGCCAGCACAACCATCTGGCGAATAAGCTGCCTGCTCATGCCCTGGACCAGGCAGTAGGCGAGGAAGATGGCAACTGCACCTAGCACTGCTGAGAGCGACTGCGACACCAGAATTCCGACGGCGGCCAACGATATCGACAGCCAGCGGATCTTCTTGTTTTGCGTCGAGAGCCCGATGACAAACAGCCAGAGGCAGTAGTAACCGAGTTCAGAAGGTTCCGAGAAGACCGACGACGCACGGCTGACTTCTGCCTTATCCCAATCGCGCTGCAGGCCGCCATCGATGTAGTACTGCTGGTTGGTCACCGGCAGAAACGCCCCGGGGAGATGCATGACCCGTGCCAGCATCTGGTAGCAGCCGTAAACCACGATCGGGACACCCAGCAGCACGACCACCTGCTCCAGACTGCCGCGGTATTTATGCCAGTTGATAGCCGCTATGCCCGCAGCAAACGCAATCGCCAAAGTCTGCAGGGTGGCTTGAGAAATGATGTGGTTGATTTCTACGCCTTGCAGCAAGCCCACCACGATGGCAAAGACCGTCGAGGCGATCGGCAGCACCAGAAAGCTCAATGAGCGATAAGTGATGAGCAGGCAAAAAGGCAAGCCTACAAAAAGAATCAACGGGAACGAGTAGCGACCGATGTCAAACAGGCTAAGTGTCTGCGTGCCCCATCCCACCACAAAGAGAAGCAGCAGAACGTAGAGCGTCGTCTTCGGCTGAATCGTCATGCGGCCCCCAACAGGCAGCTGAGTTGCGCCGCGATCGCCGCTCGGGAATGGTTTTGCACCACCCACTCCCGCCCCGCCTGGCCCATCTTGCGGGTGCTGTCGGGGTCTTCAATCAGGTCGGTCAGATGTTCGGCGGAGAGGAATGCCCGCATATCCCAATAGTGTTCGCCTGGCACCAGCCGCAAACCCTCAACACCGCGAGGAGTGCTGACGAGCGTTCTGCCTGCAGCCAGCGACGTGAGTGTCTTGAGCTTGATACCGCCAGTCGTGTTTTGGAAGTTAAGAGCGAAGCGGCCTCGGCGATAGGCGTTGGCATCGTCTTTTACCGGGCCTGAATAGGTGGCTCCCGGCGCATCGATTTGCTGGCCCACCAGTTGGCCCACAAAATCCACCACGGCCCGGGGTGCAGCCGCGCGGATCTTCGGCCAGCTCTCGCGTAAGAAAAGCGCAAGATCCGTGCGCCGGCGAAAATCAAGCGTCCCGATATGCACGAAGAAATTTCTGACGCCCTGGTCGATGCCGATGGGCATGTAGCGCTCATGCTGAATAGACACAGACAAGGTGCCGGAGCGACGCCCATATAGGTCTGTCATGCGCGACGCATCGGCTTCTGAGATCGCCCAGTGAGCATCGCAGTTGCGCATCGCGTACTCTTCGAAAGCCGCGTAGCGAAAGTAATCGCATCCGACCGGAAATCTTAGAAGGCCTTTCGTCTGCGCGAAGTGTTCCCGGCGAACATCCTGCATGACGTTATGGGTTCTGAGGATTACCTTTGCGCCTGGCGTTATCTCGCGCACCAGAGGAATGTAGCCGGCCATCGAAACGTCATCCACGATGACGTATTTTGGCCTCCACTCCTGCAACGCGGTGCGGACGCCGGCCATCGCCTCAGCCGAATACAGGCGCTCCGACGAAGGAGGTACGCGGGCAAACAGACCACGCATGAAACGAATGGGAAAGGATCCACCCCGCACCTGAAAAAAGCGCGCATCACAGCGGCCTGGCTGTTCCAGGTGCGCGGGAGCGGCCTGGTCTTTGTATAAGAAGCTGATCACACCCAGCTTCAGCCGGTTATCCAATACGGCGCTTACGTCGCTGGCAACAGCCATCCTGTGCCCATCGCGGGCATCGAAAGGATTCACTGGAGCGAGTAACAAGACATCCATACGGCTATCCCCCTGCGCGTCTGGCCATTGAGCTGAGCTAAGATCGCGGCCCGGCATAACACAGTTCAGTCAGTTGGTGGAGCCTGCGACCTGGGGGAAAGGGGCGACAGCTCCGCGAATCAAAGAGGGGGAAGCTTCGATTAATAGTTATGCAATACAGTGCCCAGAATCTGAATATGGGCCATTTCGAGTCTCTCCTTGGCCCTGCGTGCGTCTACCCTTTTGGTTGAATTTGCTTCGAGCACCAGGATGGCGGAGCCGGCTACCTGGCCCAAAAGCGCGGCCTCCGGCGATCGATTGACAGCCGGCGCATCGAACAGCAGGTATTCAAAGGTGCTGGAGAGCGCCAGGATACGGTCTCTCATTTCGTTTGAGGGAGAAAGGCGCCCAGGGGCCTCCCCGAGAACGCCGGTGCCGGCGACGAAAAGATTTTTGCCCACATAGGTGCAGTGTTCGCGCCACGGCGCCAACCTTCCGTAACCGCTGTTCTTTCGTTCCAGGTCAAAAAGTTTCGAAAGTGGCGCGCTGGCAATGTTGGCGTCGACCAGGCATACCGTCGACCCGGTCTGTTTAGCCAGCACGCGCCCCACGGCGGCACACACGGCACTGCTGTTTTGCGTGTCGATCCCACAAAACATTACCCGCTTCGGGATGGCAGACGCAGGAGCAAGAAAGATGCGCTGCACCAACTGCAGCATCTCATCATGAGCCCGATCTGTGGCCGCGTAGTTGACCAGCGCGCGGCCGCCCTCAACGATCCCCGGCACTCCGGCTTCTTGCGGCAGGCGCTTAACCGGGCGGCCACCCTTTACCGACGGGGTGAAGCTCTGCAGTACGGAGTCCATTGGTTCGAACACATCTTCCTTGGCACTCATTCCCAAATCCTCCAGAATCCCAGGCTCAATTACGCTGTTGTGCTTTAGCCTTTTGCGAGCCGGCCATCGCAGCCGTTACTGTGTGGTACCGCGTCGGGGGATTTAAGGAGACAACAACCTTTTTCGTTCAGCGCCTGCGCAGTCAGTACACCTCGCCTTTTGGCAAGCAGGCCAATACAGGGGCATCGAGGTAACGAATCACTTCCTCCGGCGTGCGGAAAGAAGGCGCCATCCAATCGGCTACAAACGCCGTCGAAGCGCCAAACGTGACACACAACAACAGAGTCATCAGGGCTGCATACTGCATTGTTCTTACCGGGAAAGAAGGGGTGACCGGGTGTTGGGCAACAGCAACGTTCATGATCCCGCGGCTGTCGAGCGCGTCACTGCTACGCGCCTCTTCCCGCTTGTGCAGGTACAACAGGTAATTCTCCTCTTGTGTCTTTTCTTCTCTCACCAGGTCTTCTTGCAGCACACTCTGCTGGTTCAACCCCTGGGCCTGTCCGCGGTACTGCGCGGCGATGCTGGTGGCGGCCACCGCCCGCGTCTTCATGGTGGCTACTTCCGCCTGGGTTCTGGCCAGCTCCTGCTGTGCCCATAGATAGACTGGGTTGGCCTGTTTGGTTTCCTCATGCAGTGGGCTGGCTATCTCCCTAGAAATGGAACTCTGCAATTCGGCGATTTGCGCATCCAGGTCCTGAATCGGCCGATAGGTGGGCGCGTACCGTCCCAGCATTTCGGTACGCTTCAGTTGCAGGGTGCTGAGGGTTTGCTTCATCTGGCCGAGAAGCGATTCATTGCTTGAAGTGCGCTCCCCGGCCAGGGTCTGCGGTTGCATGGAGGCCAATTCTTTGCGCAATATTTCAATACGCTCATTGCCTTCCTGAACGGCCTGAAATGCCTGGCGCGCGCTGGCTCCGAAGTCATTCACACGCTGCACATCCAGATCGCGCTCAGTCTGCGGAGCGACGACTCCGTTTTGCCGATTGAACTGCAACAGCTTCTGTTGTGTCGCGACCAGCGCCTGCTTCGCCTGCGTGGCCTGCTGGTCGTAGAACTTGAATTCGCCTGAGGGCCGATGCACTTCTCTGTGCTTCTCGGTGTAGGCCTCGGCCAACGCGGTCAGCACCTTGCTCGCCATCTGGGCCTGCTGCGATTCGTACTGTACGGAGATCATGTTCGTCTTGCGGATGGCTTCGACCCTCAAATGCTTTTCCAGCCGCAGGACAGCGGTGGCAATCGCCCGCTCCGGTGTGCTTTGCGCGCCAAGCGAGGCATCATGATCAAGGCCGGTCGCCACCACCACCTTGCGCAACAGGTCGGTGCTCTTGATGAGCTCAACCTCGGAGTTCAATTCTTCTTCGCTAACCTGGTCTCCCCCCCAAATGACCGGCGAGGTCGCCTCCGGAGAGATGACCGCGTCCACCCGCTGGCGAACCACCAACAGCTTCATCTGCGCGCTATAGGTGGGCTGCCACACGCCGCTAAACCACATCGCAATCGCTACTGCTACGATTGTGCCCAGTACCACCCAACGCTGGCGAACGATTACCGCCGCCAGTTCCCCTGGCGTCGGCAGGGGAAGCGGACGAAAAGGCTCAATCTGGATGTTATTGCTCTTGATAATCGCCATGATCGGTTCCCCTTAGTACGAAAATGGATTGAAGAAAATATTCGAATTGGGGAGGTATGGGCGCACCACAGACATCTTGCTACTGGGTACGTACAGAACGTCTCCGGGAAGCAGATGCAGATCCTGATTCAGGTCGCGTTCTGCCAGCAGCTTTTTCACGTCAATCACGCGCGATTGAAAGTGTTCATCGCCCACCGGTCGAAAAAGCACGACCTGGGAATGTTTAGCGTCTTTGTCGAATCCGCCGGCGATGGCCACCGCTTCGGTGATGGTCATGGACGAACGAAGGTCGTACTTGCCTGGCCGGTTCACTTCACCGGCAGCAATGAAGAACGGTTTCTCAAAATCCTTGAGTGCGACCGCTACTACGGGCTCGCGCATGATAGAGGCATAGGCATGGGTCACGCTGGCTGTCACTTCCGTCAGCGATTGGCCCTCCACACTCACGGCGTCCACCCCTCGCAGGCTGATCTGCCCGTCCGGCTGCACGGTAACATCCTGATTGAACTCCGGGCATAACTGGAAGTTGAGGGCGAGAACATCGCCTTGGCGCAGGCGGTAAGGCGCCCCGCGACGAACTAACTGCGCGCTGGGACTGACGTGATTGGCGGATGCGGGAGAAGTGGGATCCGCAGGCACCGCATTCTGGGCTACACTGAACCCGGTTGTTCCGATCGCAAGTAGCAGTGCCAGACCATGTAACCTGTTGTTGGCCGTCATCGACTTTTCCTCTTTCGCCACTAAAGCAGTGCAGTTTGATCGAGCGTCTGATGAAAGTTTTAAGGTGTCTTGTGCGTGTCGTTACTCTGACTAACTTTTGCCCGAGTGACAATAGCAACATCCACTATTTCTTATAGCAATTGTTTGCTATCCACCCCTGGCAAGCTCTAACTGCAGTGAAACCGCGGTTTCTTCCGTTTACCCAATGTTCACAACCGTCGCTGACGCCCGGCAACCGGTGCAGCGACCCCGGCCAGGTTACGCGCCCGCATAGCTTCGGTAATGTATGCCCAGACAGAACCAGCGCTCCGTGGTAACCCGGGCCTGCTTTCTCGACTCAACATGAATCCACTACATGCGGTCATGCGTATATGGCATACAAGCTCAGCGGAGGAAGCAAGTGATTGCGCTGGTCAAAGCGTCCCGTTAAGGGCTCTATGGCTGAGCACAACCCGCCGGGAACGTGGCGCAATATTTCATGGCGCACAGCGAAACAACGTATTGACTTGATGTGAGTCACATGCAATGCTCGCACCAGATCAGAGAAGGGTGGGCTTCGACATCCACTCCGGCCGCAGGCGCCTCTCCCTCAGGCTTGTTAAGCATCGCGGCATGATTTTTTGGTTATTTGTATTCGTTACAAGAGCCTATTTATGGGCCGTCGCGCGGCAGCCAAGACGTCTTGTGTACCACCTGGTGATGCGTATCCGTGGCAGGGATGTGGACCATCGCTCTCTGCTTTCGGATCTTTTCATTTATCGTCCAACGAGGGAAGATAATGGAGCAAGTGCAAGTCATTCTGGCCGATCCTCTGCCCGTGGTGCTCTCCGGTTTTCGCAATTTCATGGAGAAGCATCCGCGCATCCGGGTAATTGCCGAAGCAACCACATTGACGGCCTTTGAACAGGTGCTCGCGGCCAATACAGGCTGTGTTGCGATTGTTGACTGGCAGATGACCTCGCTTGAATCGGCCATGCGCATTGCAAAGAAGAGCAGGCTCATCCTCTACGCGATCCCGGATGGCATCGAGGTGCGGCGCCACGCGCTGCGCGCGGGCGTGCGCGGCTTTATCGGCAAAGATCAATCGGCTGCGGACATTCGGCGGGCCGTGTTGACCGTGGCCAGCGGCCAGATCTGGATCGGTAAGACGACCGCTGAAGCCATTCTCGAACACGAGTTGTCCGGCGCCCGCTCCTCCGTATCCGCAGATCGCCTGCAGCAGTTGACGATGCGCGAGCGTCAGGTCATTCAGATGGCCTGCCAGGGACTGAAGAGCCGGGCGATCGCACTTGCCCTGCGCATCTCAGAACCAACCGTGGCGCACCACCTCACCTCTATCTACGCGAAACTGCAGGTCAGAGATCGTATCGGCCTCATCATTTACGCGTACCGTCACTCCCTGCAGCTGCCTGAGATCAAGCCGCCCATCCATGACAAGTTTGACGGCTTGCCGGCTCCGGGCCTCCGCTAGAGGCCGTACGTGAAACCACATCCAGCACGACGCGGAGCTTGTCTGGCGGCGCTTTCCTTTTGTGTTCTCACACTCGGTGGACAAACGCGATCCACTACTGGAACTATTAAGGTTCCGTTTCCCTTCTCCGATCCCAGCAACCAGGGTGGTTGGACGCCTTATGCGCCGCTGAGTGATGAGTTCACCGGTCCCGGTCTCGACACGACCAGATGGCGGACGAACATCGCCGGCTGGCCTGGCCGGCCGCCCGCCCTGTTCGCCGATCACAACGTCGCGGTGGCGCATGGCCTGCTCCGCGTGACCCTGCAAAAGGAAGCCGTCGATCACTACACCACCGGCGCGGTGCAGAGTGTGGCTCCCGTGCTCTACGGCTACTTTGAGGTGAGGGCGAGGGCGATGCGGTCCGCAGGTTCGAGCGGCTTTTGGTTTGCCAACCGGGACGAGAAGGATTGGAACGAGATCGATGTCGCGGAGATGGGTGGAAGCCGGCCCGCCGATCCAAAACGAGTTTTCATGTCAGCCCACGTCTTCAGGGCCGATGGCCTCGAGGTGAAGCAAAACGACATCGGCTCCGCAACGCTGAAGACAAACGTCGCCGACGGGTTCCACATCTACGGCTTGCACTGGACACCGGAGTGGCTTGACTTTTATATCGACGGCCGGCTGCGGCGTCGCCTGGCAAATACCAGCTGGCACACCCCGGCAACGCTGATCCTGGATGCGGAAACCCAGGTCGACTGGTGGGGTATGCCGCGCGACGCTGATTTGCCCTCGGTGTTTTCGATCGACTACGTGCGCGCCTGGAAGCAAGCGACTGTACCGTAAGCTGTTCCGTTTGGTTTTGTAACCGGGCACACGATGTTACCGGCTGCGGAGAAACCCTCTGCCTAAAGAGTACGAGCTGCCTCGCGATGGCGAGCTTAAGTCCCAAGGGATGGCCGTGACCCCTCAGGATGCAATCCTGAGGGCCGCTGGAACCTGAACAGAAACTGAGCGAACACAGGACTATCGTCCTTCCCACCGTCAGCCGTCCCTACGGGACTGCTCTGGTCTTGCAATGGCAATCCAGGACTGCGTCGTGGGCTAGCGGCAGTCGTCCCTTCGGGACTGGGGCGCAACAGCCATCGCGCCAGTCACCCTTGCGGGGGGATACTCGACAAAGGCGAGGGTGGCTATTTTTCTTTGGCAGTGCTTCGGGAGGCTGTGCCCACAAAACCGAGACAGTATCCAACAAAATGCTTCCGCTCTTAGCATGCGTTCAGGTTGAATATTTTCAAAATCCGAGAGCCTTAAGGATTGGCTCCAGGATTTCCACCAGGTGCTTGCATCGGTCCGAAACGATGATGGCCGCCAAACTCCCCCCTTGGCTCATCCGCCTGCAGAGTCTTCCATTGCTCCGGCGTCAGCAATCGGCGCAGCCCGAGCAGCATACGCGCATTCGCCTTCTCCAACTCTGCCCGCGCTTGCGCCACGCGGTCGATCTGCGCCAGAATCTTGCCCTCGTCCGGCTGATCGACGGCCAGCAGCGGCCCCATCGCCATTTCTTCCCTGCGCACGGTGGCGCTCAGATCCATCAGCGTCGGGCGGCTCTGCTCTTCCACCGCCTCCATCTTCTTTTGCTGGTCAGCGGTGAGCCCAAGTTTCTGCGCAAACTCGGGATTGTTCCACCAGCGCCCGCGCGGCCCAAGATGAAACGCGCGCTCCATCGGCGGGCGGCGGCCTTCCATGGGCGGTGGCCCGGTACCATCGTTGGGGCCGCCGGGTGGGGGCGCGCCCTGTTGCGCGAGCGCGACACTCGCTGCCAGGGCAATCCAGGCCAGGCCAACGGCGGCCAGCCGTCGCGCCGACGTACCAGTGCTAATTGGTTTGAACAATGGGTTTGCTCCCTGACGAAGTTGTCGTTGCAGCGCCAGATCGATCATTATTTTCGGCTGAGACTAAGTGGGTCAGCGATTCCATCGACGAGGGAACAGCCACTGAGAGTTGCTCGTCCACCTGCTCCAGCAGTGCATCGTCGCTGATCTGCGCCACCGGCTGAGCCGGCTGCGGCTTCGAAAAATGCAGGGGAACCAACGCCAGCAACAAAAGCACCAGGGGAATTGCCGCAGCCAGAGCCCAACGCAACGCGATTAAGGGCCGCTTATGCCAGCGGATACCCGGCTGCGGCCGCGTTGCCAGGCACGTCGCGCTCCATTCCATGGCAGCGCCACGGTAGGTCGCCGCGCCCTGCTGCAGCAGCTCAACCGCCGCACGGCAGGGGGCGCACTCCGTCAAATGCTGAAGCATTTGCGGAGTGCGCTCGTTGAGCACATACTCCTCCTGCTCCCACGCGGACAGATGGTTCGTCTTCATCGTGTCTTCTCCATTCCCTTGCGTACTGCAGCCAGAGCCCGATGCAGGTGGCTCTTCACTGTGCCTACATGCAGACCCAGCGCCGTGGCAATCTCAGCCAGCTCCATCTCTTCGACAAACCGTAGAATAAAAACGCTGCGCTGCTTTTCCGAGAGCGCCTCTACGGTTTCCCAAACCTGCAATAACTGTTCCCTCGCCACCATCGCGGCCTCGGCCGAAACACCGGGGGAGCGGAGCCGATCGGCCATCGCCCCCACTTCAACCGCGCTCGAGCTCGCCACTTTCCAGAACTGAAATTTGCGCGACCGCGTCGTATCGCGTACCAGATTGGTCGCGATGCGCGTGAGCCAGGTAGCGACACTGCAATCCCCACGAAAATTGCCGCGCGCCTTAAAAGCCCGCAGAAAGCAATCCTGGGTAACACTCTCCGCCAGATCGGGGTCGCGCAGCGATAACAAGGCGTAACGATAGATGCGCGACCGGTAAGTAGCGCAGAGCGTGTCCATGTCGCCTAGCTCTGCGATCATCCGGTCGCGCGCGGGGATAAGTTCTGCTGCCTGGATGACCTGCTCCATTGCACCCATGAAACGCGTCTTTCTGGCAGCAGTCTAACTTAACCCTCTCCGGTCTTTCTCCAGGCACCGTGAAAGGGAGGCTGCTGCCTATGGCTGATCTACCGCATGGGTGGACCGCCACGGCCGGGACCAAACATCATGTGCTCCCCTTCCAACTCAGAAAACTTCGCTTTCTGGTCGGCGGTGAGCAAGGCATAAAACTGAGCCTGGGCCATGGAGTGGGCAGTCAACGTCTCCGTTTCCATTTGGCCGAGGGTGGCCGCCGTGGACTGAATGGTCGCCGTATCGTTGCTCTTGATGGCCGCTTCCAGAGCCTGATGGGCAGCGCGTTGACTGGCATGCGCATTCTCACGCGCCGTCGCCTCGGCGGTAAAGAAAGTGGTCGCTTGCTCAACCTGTGCAGGGCTCAGGGAAAGCAGGGTTGTATAACGCTGCACCTGGTGTTGCGCCATCATGGCCGGGGTGGGTGGGGTGTGCGGGGCAGATTGCGCCTGGGCCATCGGTAACAGCCCCAGCACTACGAACAGGGCAAACGAAACCTTCATGCTTCCTCCTTGGCAATTGATTGGCTTGTGCCCGATCGCCGGAGCCAAATCATCTCGCCCCAATAGACGAAGGTACCCCCTGCGGGGTTTACCCAGCCCCCAGGCAGGTGATGGAATAATAGTAGGATGACGACCCAACCCCTGCCGACCTACTTCATTTCCCACGGTGGGGGGCCCTGGCCGTGGATGAAAGACACGATGCCGGGGGTATTTGACCAGCTGGAACGCTCGCTGCTGCAGATGCCGGGCGAGCTCGGGGTCCGGCCCAGGGCGATTCTCGCCATCTCTGGCCATTGGGAAACCGCCGGATTCGCCGTGCAAGCCAATCCCCATCCGCCCATGCTTTACGACTACTCCGGCTTTCCGGAGCACACCTTCCACATCAGCTACCCGGCCCCCGGGTCGCCGGACCTGGCCCGGCGGGTGCAGGGCTTGCTGTCGCAAGCGGGCTTCCCGGTCACCCTCGACGGGCAGCGCGGCTTCGACCACGGCGTGTTCGCCCCTTTCTTCGTGGTCTACCCGGAGGCAGACGTGCCCATCGTGCAACTCTCCATTCGAGCCGATTACGACCCAGCCACCCACCTCGCGGTGGGCAGAGCTCTGGCGCCGTTACGTTGCGAAGGAATTCTGCTGGTCGGCTCCGGTTTGAGTTACCACAACATGCGGGGCTTCTCCGCCGCCGGTGCTGCGCCCTCAAAGATCTTCGATACCTGGCTCACCGAAACGGTTTGCTTGACGCCGCCGCCCGAGCGCACGCGAAGGCTGATCGCTTGGAGCAGCGCGCCGGCAGCGCGGCTCTGTCATCCGCAGGAAGACCACTTCATCCCGCTGCTGGTTGCCGTCGGCGCCGCAGAGCACGAGCCGGGCACACGCACCTACCACGAAGAAACGCTGTTTGGCAGCATCACCGCCTCCTCTTACCGGTTCGGCAACGAACCTGGGAAGCCGGAGCAGAACCGCCGATCGCATACGCCACCACCACTGAGCTAAAACCACCGAGTACATCAACTCCGTGAAGTGTGAGTTTCCAGAAAAACTCTAACTCGACTTAAGTTGGGCGAAAGGGTTAACAATGCGAACACCGGCAATCTTTTGCCCCGCGTTCAGGTCCTCGGAAAGAATCTGCTCTGCACCTGTCTTCAAAGCTACGGCGCAGATAAGGGCATCCCAGAATCCGATTCTGGCTTCGTCTTCGATACGGAAAGCGATCGCGATCTCCGCCGGTGTTGTGTCGATACACCAGATAGCGTATCGGTCCACGACGGCGCGGGCAGCCTTCTTCATCAACGGCCTGGAGAGTTTTCTCGTCACGTTCACATAGAATTCCTGCAGGACCTGCATGCTGAGACAGCCCGTTCGGTTGGCCCATAACTCAGATAACGCACGCTTTGCGATGGCGTGCTTTTCCTTCGCGTCCACATCGTGGGCGTAGATCAAGACGTTCGTGTCGACGAAGGTCTTACCGCTCATGCAATTCCTCTCGAGGAATTGCATGGACGCCACCGAGATGGAATCCCCGCTCCATCAGATCCAGCGCCGCTCGATGCGCGCTCTCGTACGCTTCGTCCGCGTTCACCAGAGCCTCGATCTGCGCCGCCAAAAGACCACTGATGGAGGTGGAGCGCTTCGCCGCCAGGACCTTAGCCTTTCGCACCGTCTCCGAGCTCAGACTCACTGTGAGGTTCTGCTTTCGCGGACCAGTCATTCTGACCTTTTCACATAAATCACGTGTAGCACGTAGTTTACGTGCAATCGCGCCCTGGCGTCAAAAACTGCCCGGCTCTGGCGAACAGAGCCGCCAGGATATCTGCGAGCCCTCAGAAAAGTATGTTGCTATGACCTACCCCACCCTCACCACCAAACCTTGACCCCTGGACGGGTGCCCTTCTTCGCTTCAGGCGCACATGGGCCGATGATGATTCTTTTCGAATGCTATTACTCGACCTGCAGAGAGCGTTGGACGGGGCTTCTCCCCGTCGTTTTCGGCCCACGTATCCGGATTTCCTGCACCGGGCGCCACCAAGCGCTGTGCTGCGTTGCGGCGTTGCCGGACCTGGTTGCTGAATCGTCTTCTCGCGAGCATGCCTGTGGACTCGTTACGTAAACCGCATGAGTTCGCCCGCCATAAACTTCGACAGGAATCCGGGGAAACTGTGAGTTTCGCTGTGCGCCTTTACCCCAAAGCAAGGCCCTACGGTAAGCTACAGCTTCTTTGATCTCCGAAACTCCTATTGCATTCTGTATGAGCGTCTCTACTCTCCTATCGTGCTTCAATAGGAGAGTAGGGTTGGAACGAAATCAGCCAAATCTTCTGCAAGGTACGCTGGACCTGCTCATCCTCAAGGCGATTGGCGACGGCGAATTCCATGGATTGGGAATTGCCCGGCGTGTCGAGCAGATCACTCGCGGCACGTTCAAGGTCAGGCCCGGTTCGCTCTTTCCGGCCCTTCACCGAATGGAAGAGGCTGGATGGCTTAGTTCCTTCTGGGGCGACTCGGAGAACAACCGGCGTGCGCGATACTACCGGCGGACCAAGCAAGGCGAGCGGCAGTTGGGAATTGAAACCGAGCAGTGGACGACGATCTCCCGTGCCATCGCGAACGCTCTGAAAGCGAACTAACCAGGAGGCCCTATGAGGATCGGCTCGCGCCTCATGTCCGCGCTGCGAACACTGCTGCACAAGAGGCGGGTTGAGACGGAATTAGATATGGAGATTCGCAGCTATGTGGACGCCATAGCTGACGAGAAGATAAAGAGCGGAGTATCTCCAACCGAGGCGCGCAGGCAGGCTTTGACAGAGTGTGGGGGGCTCGAACAGGTGAAACAGGCAGTGCGCGATCAGCGTGCGAGCACGACCGTTGAGTCGGTTATCCAGGATATTCGCTATGGGCTCCGCCAGATGTGGCGTAATCCCGCGTTTACCTGGACCGCGGTGATCACTCTTGGATTGGGAATCGGCGCCACCACCGCAATCTTTTCGGCAGTGTACGCACTGCTGATACGCCCTCTCCCGTATCCCGGCTCCAGTCGCCTGATGGAACTTTCGGCGGCATGGCCCAAAGAGAACGGTGGACCGCTGGTTTCGCCGGACTTCGTGGCAGCACGGTCGAGCCTCAAGTCGTTTAGCTCGGTAGCTGGATATGTATTCAACCCATTCCATGGATACAGTGGCGACCAAAATCTAACGGGGACGGGTAATCCTATCCGCGTAAAGGTCGTTGGGATTACCGCGAACTTGCTGCCTGTACTGCATGTCACTCCAGCGGAAGGCCGAAATTTTCTGAGCAGCGACGACCGCGAGGGTGGCCCCGCCGTCGCCCTTCTAAGCCATCGCCTCTGGGAAAGCCAGTTCAACGGCAACGCCAGGATTATCGGCGGTACGATCACGATTGGGCAAAGGGCGTGGACTGTCGTAGGCGTGCTCCCCGCTCACTTCATCTTCCCCGATCCTGCCCTTGAGCCCGATGTTTACATTCCTGCCGGTTTGAGCGCCAACACAAATCTCGTAACGGCCGAGATCACCGTTGAGCCCGTGCAGACCATTGCACTGCTGCGCGACGGCGTGAGTGTGCAACAGGCACAGGCTGAGCTAAAGCTATTCGCTGAAAATCGCGTCAAGGGCTATTCGGCGTTCTTTGCCCAGTGGGCGGAAGGGCGGCAGATGCTCGCCGAACCCCTGCATCGTTACTTGACCAGTGACGACCGCGAACCGCTGTTGATTCTGCTGGCCTGTGTCGGAGCGGTGCTCCTTGCTGGCGTGCGCCAATGTTGCGAATTTGCAATTGGCTCGTACCGTAGCTCGGGAGCATGAAGTGGCGTTACGCGGTGTACTCGGGGCGGGGCGCTCGCGGCTCATACGTCAATTTTTGGTTGAAAGCTTGACGCTCGCCGCCATGGCTGCCGTCCTGGGACTGGGAGTCGCTGGGGTGGCAACCTGGCTGATTCGCCGGGGCGGAATGCCGGGCGAGTTTTCGTCAGGCTCGTACCCGGCGGAGCTACTGCAGGCGCCTTTCGGCAAGTTGAGCGCGGCTGTCCAGATCAACGGCTGGGTCCTTGCATTTGCGGCGGGGCTCACGTTATTGACGACAATTTTGTTTGGTCTTGCTCCGGCGATCGGCGCATCGCGGAGCGATTTGCAAAAGGCGCTTCAGGGGTCGACGCGGCGCGCTTCCTCCGGACGTCAACAGGGGCGCGTGCGCAGCGTTCTGCTGATGGCGGAGATCGGACTGGCTGTGGTGCTGCTTTCAGGCGCGGGACTGCTCATCCGTAGTTTTGTGAATGTGCTGCGAAACGACTCCGGCTTTGACCCACGCCAGTGTCTCACCGCACAGATACAACGCAACCGCTCGCAGGCGCCGGAAAAACTGAGTGGCTTTGTACAACAACTCCTGCCGCGGTTGCAGGCTCTCCCCGGTGTGCAGGCGGCGGCAATCGCCAGTGCACTTCCGCATCAATCCTGCATGAGGACACCCCGTCTCGTGTTCGGAGATGGACCTCCGCTGGCCTACCTGGTACAGCCCCGCGCGTGCGCCATCAGCGTCAGCCCCCAATACTTCCGGGCGGCGGGCACGCCGTGCTGCAAGGCCGACCTTTCAGCGATGACGACAACGCAGATAAGGCTGCGGTCCTATGTGAACCAGTCATTTGCACACCAGTACTTCCACGGAGACGCATTTGGTCGGCAATTCCGGCAACTCAGCGCGCATATCGAAGGCAACGACAAATACACGCGGATAACAATCGTGGGCATCGCGCAGAACGTCTGCTACGACGGTTTGACAGAAAACGCCAAGCCTGCGATCTATCTGCCGTTTGATCAAGTCCCGCAAAAAGAATTAGGCATTCTGCTGCGCACCATCGTCGATCCGCGTTCGCTTGCCTACGCCATGCGCAAGGCGGTGATCGAGTCGACCCCGGACAGCCGTTGTTTGATATGGCGACGATGGACGAGCGCATATCTCAGTCGGTCGCTCAACAGCGGCTCATAATGTTGCTGATTGCCTCATTCGCGATGCTGGCCATGATCCTGGCTGGGGTCGGCATCTATGGAGTATTTGCCTATTGGGTAAATCAGCGCAGGCAGGAAATGGGGATCCGGCTGGCTCTTGGCTCGTCGCGACCTGAACTGCTGCGCTTGATCGTGATGCAGGCAATGCGTCTGATCCTGGCTGGGGGCGTTACCGGCATTGCCGCGGCATGGTTCCTCGACCGTCTTCTCGCGAGCATGCTCGTGGGCGTCAAGGTGCATGACCCAATCTCCCTTTCGTTCGCGTGGGCTCTGATGACCCTGATTGCCCTGCTGGGAAGCAGCTTGCCCGCCCGGAATGCGGCGCACACTGACCTTATTTCTGTGCTCCATGCGGAATAGCGCTGGCAGCTCGGCCACGCGATTCGCGTGATCGTGAATGAGGATCTCCTTGGCCGGTCCCCCATTTGACAACCCTCTCCACCCCCTTCGCGGCCTGTCCCGCACCATTAGCACAAGTAACAGCGATTGTCTCGTCCATGATTGCAGATTCAAAGCCGGCGCCGGCACACCCTCAGTGCCGCCGGAGCTAGTGATGGGGCCATCTCACTTTTTTCCGAAATCGAAAAAATTAGGTTGAGGTTCGCTCGGGTATTGTTAAAATTCCTTTGAACATTCTTTCTCCTGGCTGTAAAAGCCAGCTTTTGCCGCGCATAGGACAGTTGTCCTAGCGCTAAGCATGGCAACAGCCCCAACCCCTGGAGTACTGGTCAGGCGCTCCAGCTTTCAATGCGCTCAGAACCACTTCTACCGGGTCCGACCGCAGCGAAAAATCGCGCGGCGATAACTACATCGAGCAAAACATTTCTTCGGGAGGATGCGTGGTGAAGCTAAGGAATCTTTGCATCTGTTTGTTTCTGGGAGCGTACGCAACAGCGACGTTCGCGCAAATCGCCAACAACACATCCCTGGTCGGAACCGTTCTCGATACGAGCGGCGCGGCGCTTGCGGGGGTACAGGTTGAGGCGGTAGAAGAGGGCACGAAGCTAAGCTACAACGCGACGACCAACAACAACGGCTACTACGCCATCACCTTTATCAAGGCAGGCACCTACGACATCACCGTTCGTCAGACTGGCTTCAAGACCGAAACCAAGGTTGGCATACCCCTGCCCAACGACCAGGCCGTGCGCACCGACTTCAACGTTTCCGTCGGCGCGACCACCGACACCGTGAGCGTATCCGCCTCCACCCCGCCGCTGTCGACCGATGATGCGACTCTGGGCGAGACCTTCAATACAAAGATGGTGGAGGATCTACCCATCAACGGGCACAATGCACTGGAAATTGCCGCCCTCTCCTCCAATGTGGTCATCGGGTCGAAGACGTCGTACACGGGCGTGCCCCCAGGAGAAGACTTTCAGGGAGCGGGTCAGCGCGAAATTCAAAACAGCCTCACCCTCGATGGCGTTTCGATCATGAACAACCTGATCACCACGGCGCCGGCGCGGCCCAGCAGCGACGCCATCTCAGAAGTGCAAATGCAGAGCGGCAACTACCCGGCGCAGTACGGGGCGTACCTGGGCATCCATATCAACCTGGTCAGCAAGAGCGGCAGCGACGATCTGCATGGATCCGCCTACGACTACATCGAGAACACCATCTTCAATGCGAAGCCCTTTCTCGCCACCCCCACCAGCAAGAAACCAGTGCTTCATTACAACCAGTACGGCTTTGCCCTGGGTGGTCCAGTCTTCATTCCCAAGCTCTACAACGGGCGCGACAAGACGTTCTTTTTTGGCTCCTGGGAAAAGCTGGATCAGATCGGTCAAAACACCAGCATCGGGTCTGTGCTAACGCCCGCGATGGAAAAGGGCGACTTCTCCGCGCTCGGCGGATACAGCATCACCGGCAACACCTGCGTGCCCAATAACGGCGTCGCCATCTGCCTCAAAGATCCAACCACCGGGCAGTATTACCCCGGCAACCAGATACCGGCGAGCGAACTGGGAAGCGCCAATGGCTTGATTGCGCAAAAGCTGGAAGCATATTCGCTTGCACCCAATGTGGCCGGCACACAGAACGGAACGCTGAATAATCTCAACGCCTCTTACCCGACAAACGTATCGATCACCCAGTCTCTGGATCGCATTGACGAAAACATCGGCGAGCATGTTCGCCTTTTTGGGCGGTTACACTGGCAGAACCTGAGCATCGTCGGCGGCACGCTTCTCCCCAGCGGGTCTTCGTACGGGCCTACAGATAGCCGCAACTACGCGTTCGGCTACACCCACGTCATCACGCCCAGCTTAGTCAACGATTTCCATCTGGGCGTCAACAAACTCTTCTCCAACAATTTGAACTACTGGTCGCAGAATAACCTCAAGACTGCGGGAACCAGCCTGGGTATTCCCGGTTTCGACTTCGACACGAAATATAACAATCCCGGCATTCCAATTATCACCTTCGGCACCTCTGGGGCTGGGGTCACCGGGAACTACCAGACGCTGGGCAATGCCGGCAGCAACTGGTATCAGGACGACCGCACCTACGATCTCTATGATGAGATCAGCTATACGCGCGGCAGACACACCATCATGGCCGGGGTAGAATTCCGCCGGCTGACGATCGGCCGCGAGGCCTCCAACAATCCCCTGGGCTTGTTCAATTTCGCCGCAGGCACGGCCGGCTCCAACTCCACCGGTTATGCCACCGCAGACTTTGTTCTCGGATTGGCCGCCAACAACCAAACACCAATCGCGACGATCAAAGGTTCTGTCGGGCAATGGCGTGATGGATTCTTTGCCCTGGATAACTGGCAAGCGACGCAGAGACTGACCATTAACTATGGTCTGCGCTACGATCTGCCTACCGTTCCCTACAGTTTGAACGGTTTTGCCCGCATTCTGAACGTTGACGAGACCGCCCTGATTCCTCCAACAACTGCGACCTCGGGCGCAGCCTATGTTCCTACCCCCGGCTTCAAGTTTCAAAATCCGCAGCACGACAACTGGGGCCCACGCATTGGCCTCGCGTATCGGGCTACGGATAAGCTAATCCTCCGTGGCGGCTTCGGTGCGTATTACAACGCGAACCAGTTGAACAGCTATACGCTGGCGACGGGTAACTACCCTTTTGCGGCAACCGTCAACTACACCACGTCTCCGACAAATTTGCTCACCTTCACGAACCCGACTCCGGGAGCAGGTAAGGCGGCTCCCGTGGCCGGTATCCCCGGAACCTATGTGAGTGCCTTTACGGACAATGCGAACAATAAGACGGCACGCAGCTATCAATGGAATGTCGATGCCGGCTATGGGCTGTGGAACGGCGCCGGAGTCGATGTGCAATATCTGGGATCGCATTCGATTCACCTGGATCGCAGCTTTTACGACAATCAGCCTCTTACTCCGGGACCTCCAGGGCAACTGAACAAACGGCGTCCCAACCAGCTTTTTGGCGACATTCGCAAAATCCAGAATGACGCCTATTCTCACTACGATGCGGTGACCGTTGTGCTGCGGCAACGCACCTTCCACCAATTGGCCGGTCAGGTCAGCTATACCTGGTCGCATGATCTGGATCTTTCTGCCGACTCGAATGGCGGCGGCACCCTTTCTCAGCAGTACAACCCCGCCGCCGATTATGGCAACGCCAACTGGGACATTCGCAATCGTGTGGTGGGCGTGCTCACCTATTCTCTACCCACGTTTCAGGCTTCCAATCTTCTGGTTCGCGAAACACTGGGCGGATGGCAACTCAACGGTATTGTCAACGTGCAATCCGGCCTGCCGTTCAACGTGAGCCTGAACTACAACAGTGCCGGGCTCGGCCAGGGGACCCAGCGGCCCAACTTCGTACACGCGCCGCACGCAAATTGCAGCCTGAAGAACTATATCCACAACACGACCTGCATCGATACCACCGCATACGCGCTTCCGGCAAACATCAATGCAGGTCAATATGCCTTTGGCAACACCTCCAGAAACACGCTTGCGGGCCCGGGATTCTCTTACCAGAACATTTCGCTGTTCAAGGATTTTGCAATCTATGAGCGACTAAAGTTTCAGTTTCGGGCAGAGGCGTTCAATGCCTTCAATCACCCCAGCGGCGGCAATCCGAATGCAGTGATTGGGCATGATTCCAGCCCCAACGCGCAACCCACCTTCAGCGCCTTCGGCACCGTCACCAGCGTGCAGCAGATTCCGGGAACGCTGAGCGGCGCTCGTGTTCTCTCCTTGACCGGGAAGTTCATTTTCTGAGCGCTGTTGGCGGCGACGGAGATGCGGAAACCCGCGAATAATGGACAACGCTCTTCCCCCTAGCTAGCATTAGCCAAGGGCAAACCATGGAAATCGTCACCATTCATGCTGCTAAAACAACTCTGTCGCAACTCCTTGCGCGGGTCGAAGCTGGTGAGGAGATCCTGCTGGCGCACGGTAAGCAGCCAATTGCCAAACTCGTCCCGTTTCCAGCCGCAAGGGCGCCTACGCAAGTTTGGGGCGCTTAAAGATACTGTCACGGTAAGTCATGAATTTTTCGATCCCTTGCCCGAACAGGAACTGGGTTCCGGGGAATAGCCGCTGTGCGGCTGCTGCTGGACAGCCACACCTTCCTTTGGTGGCTAGCCGGGGAGAGCGCACTCTCGGTTGCGGCACGCAAAGCGATCGCTGAGGAGAAGAACACAATTTTTGTCAGCGCTGCCTCCGCCTGGGAGATAGCCACGAAGTACCGCATCGGAAAGCTACCCGGCGTTGCCTCAATCGTCGGCAATCTTGGCGAGACCATTGCCGATCAGGGATTCACAGCCTTGTCGATAAGCCTGCAGCACGGGCAAGTACCAGGAACCCTTCCGGGCACTCACCGTGACCCGTTTGACCGAATCCTGGTCGCCCAGGCGTTGCTGGAAAAGCTCATACTCGTCTCCAATGACCAGCCGTTTGATGCCTTTGGTGTCAGCAGGTTGTGGTGACGAGTCGGATCCGTTTATTCAAGGAACAAAAGATTGATAATCGCTTCTGATAAAGCGATCGCGACTTGTTACGAAGGACCAGCGGCACTCTGCGCTCTTGCGCGCAGCCCTATCAGCAAAACCGGCATCAGTATCGATGGCCAGGCGAGGGGTTTGTAAGCATTCCTCAAATTGGTTTCCCCTTTGCCTGCCGGCAGACAGGTGCTCTGCTATTCGAGCCGAAGCGCGGTCATCGGGTCGACGCGAGTTGCCCTTCTCGCCGGTATCCAGACGGCGAACAGGGCGACCGCGCTGAGCAGAAGTGGCGTGATGACGAATGCGATCGGATCCCACGCTTTGACCCCGAAGAGGAAGCTGGCCAGGAAGCGCGTGAGCCAGAACGCCGCGCTGAGGCCCAGAACCACGCCGGCGCCGGCAAGAATCATGCCCTGGCCGATGACCATGTTGCGGAGATGCGATGCCTGCGCCCCAAGAGCCATGCGCAGGCCCAGTTCCTGGGTGCGCTGCTGCACGGAATAAGACATGACCCCATAGACGCCAATGGCCGCCATCATCAATCCTGCCGCGCCAAACAGGGTGAGCAGCAGCATATTGAAGCGCTGACGCGCGGTGTTGCGCACTTCGACCTCGGCCATAGTGCGCACATGGGCGACCGGCAAGCCCCCGCTGACCTCACGCAGGGCTGCTTCGATCGGGGCCCGCAGGGTGAGCGGATTCACGCGGCTATGCACAATCCACCAGAGCGGGGCGACCTGGACGTTGAGCGCAGTTTCCGCATCGGGGATTTGTGCAATAGGAATGTACATCGTCGGAAAGGGATCGCGATTCACACCGGCATCGCGTGTGTCTCCCACCACGCCAACGATCTGCCGGGGTGGCTCGGCAAATGCCCCGCCCGCTCCGATCTGAATGTGGTCACGCAGCGGATCGCTTTTGGACCAATACTGCCGGGCCATCGCCTGGTTGATGATCGCCACCCCGGGCGCACCGCTATCGTCCCGTTCCGTGAAGGCGCGGCCGCGCAACAAAGGAATCTCAAGAGTTGAGAAATAGCTCCACGAGATGGAAAAGAAGCCTGCCATACCGGTAAACGGCGTCGCGCCCCGGGGACGTCCGAGAACATCGAAGCCCATCCCAAAGCAGCCCTGTAACGGCAGGCAGTAGCTTACCCCTGCGTCCACCACTCCGGGCAGAGCCACCAGCCGCTCCCGCCCGTCACGAACGATCGCAGCAACGGGTCCTGTCTTCTGAAAGCGGCTTCCGTTCATTGACATAGACGCAGTGAGGACGTTGTGCGTGGTGAACCCGGGATTGACATCCTGCAACTTCAAAAAGGTCCGAATGAGTAACGTAGCTCCGATCACCAAAACCAGGGCCAGAGCGATCTCGCTGACGACCAGCAACGAACGAATCTTGCCCGGCCGAAGGCCCATGCCGAAACGATTGGAACCGTCGTTGAGCGAAGCGATAAGATCAGCGCGTGACGCAGAGATCGCGGGCGCCAGCCCAAAGAAGACGCCGGTAAGCATCGAGATGCCTAAGGTGAATAGCAGGACACGGTAATCGAGCCCGACCGCCGAACCATGTTCTCCGATGCGAGGAATATTACCCGGGCTCATGCTGAGCAACAGACGCACACCAGTGAACCCGGCAACCAGGCCTGACACGCCGCCTGCCAACGAAAGTACAAGGCTCTCCGTGAGCAGTTGCCGAATAATCTGTCCCCGCCCAGCCCCCAGGGCCGCGCGGGTTGCAAGTTCGCGCTTGCGTACAGAGGCTCGCGCCAGCAGCAGGTTGGCCACGTTGGCGCAGGCGATAAGCAGCACGAACCCCACAGCGCCGAGCAGGACCATGAGCGGAAAGCGCGTGTCGCCAATCAAAAACTCCTGCAGCGAAACCGCTCCGAAGCCACCCTGGGGTGGCAGCGTGTAGTTACCGTAAGTGCGGCGGAACTGGTCAGCGGCCAGCGCGAGCTGCGCATTGGCCTGAGCAACGGTGACCCCCGGCTTTAGCCGCGCGGCCACGTTGAAGTTGTGCAGCATTTCTCGCGAAGTCAAATCGAACTGATAAGGTATCCACAAATCAGCGGGCGCGTCGGTGACAAAGTGGCGGCCAATGACGCCGACAACCAGCCACGGCTGCCCGTCCACCTGGATGGTAGAGCCGACGATCTTGCGGTTGCCGGCGAAACGCCTCTTCCACAAACCATAACTCAACACCATGACATGACCGCCATTGGGGCTATCTTCCGCTGCGGTGAAGGTGCGCCCGGCAACCACGGGAGCACCGAACAACGCGAAGTATCCGCGGGTGACATGAACGCCGAGTACCTGCTCGGCATGGTCGCCGCCCGTGAGGTTCACTCCGGCCGCGCCCCAGTCGTAGGCGGCCACCTGCTGAAAGATGGCGGATTGCTGCCGCCAGATGTTGTACTCGGGGATGCCGGCCAGCGGGAGTGGTCCTCGGTTGCTGGTGGTCACCAGTTGCACCAGGGACTGCGGGTCGGGATAGGTCAGCGGCTTGAGCAGTACGGCATTCACTACGGAAAAAACTGCGGCATTCACGCCAATACCAACCGCAAGGACGAGGATCGCGATCGCAGTGAACCCGGGTGTGCGGGCAAGTGAACGCACCGCGAAGCGCAGATCGCGCCATGCATCTTCCACCATCGCGAAGGACCGATAACGCCACACGCGCTCCCGCGTCGCGAGAGGGTTTCCAAAGCGCAGGCGGGCTTGGCGGCGTGCTTCCTCAGGGGATAGACCGCGCTCTGCATGCGCGTCCTGCTCATGAGCCAGGTGCGACTCGATTTCCTCCGCCAAATCCTCATCTTTCCTGATGCGATGCATGAAGCGACGTATGCTCATTGCCGTTACTCTCCCGCTGATTCCATCGAGTCACCCAAAATAAGGCCAATGGCGCGCGACATCCTGCGCCAGCGGCCGGTGGCGGCGCTCAGCTCCTTCCGGCCTTTGCCAGTGAGGCGGTAAAACTTTGCCCTGCGATTGTTTTCGCTCACACCCCATTCCGCAGATAGCCAGCCCCGATCTTCAAGGCGATGCAATGCGGGATAGAGCGAGCCCTGCTCCACCTCGAGCGCGTTCTCCGAGGTTTGCTCGATGACCTGGGCAATCGTGTGCCCATGGGCCGGGCCCATCACCAGGGTGCGCAGGATCAGCATGTCCAGCGTACCCTGCAGGATCTCACCAGCTTCCGGCGGTCTTTTCGATAGCACGTGCGCGCCTCCACTCGAATGACTATGGAAACGTTATACACCACTCGAATGGCTATGGGAAGCAAGCAAAAAGGACCAACAGAGAAAAACCGGCGCGCCCTCATCCTGGCGAATGCTAAAACGCCGGTACCCCGGCTGATGAACCGAGGGCTCATTGGGACAGGGAATCCACCAGCCAGGCGACCCAAAAAAAAATCAACCGGGAACCGTTTGGTAACCTTACTGATTACGCTCGCCAATTCACGCTAAAGTCACTTGCAAACGCTTCCTTTCCGCGCTATTAATGCACAAAAGGGTTCACCGCCGGGATATCGCCGTGGTAGACTCGCTCGGCGATAACAGCAATTGGTATCCGCGACGGTGCGAACCGCAAAGTTCGCTAAGGGCCACTTCTCTCGTCCTCCACGAGACCAAACAGGGATTAAGCTCGCGGTTGACTGGAGCAGTCATCGATGAAAGCCAGGCTCGCATACCCAACAAGTGACCGTCTCGCTTCCCGCCTGAAACGAATGGCCTGGGCGCCTGCGTTGTGGTCCGTTGCCGCCGCGGCGATCCTCAGTGGGTCTTGCAAAACTTCATGTGCGGCCGCTCTGCCGCCAACCACCACAACCCTGTCGGTGACTTCCGGCCTCAACCCGGTAAGCACGGTTACCTCGGGAACCGTGCTCACGCTCACCGCAAGCGTGCAAGCTGGGTCCGGCGCCGCCCTCTCCGGGCAGGTAAACTTCTGCGACGCCTCGGTGGGGTACTGCACCGATATCCATCTAATAGGCATAGCCCAGCTCACGCACGCGGGAACCGCAATCCTCAAATTCCGTCCGGGAATCGGCAATCATAGCTACAAAGCTGTTTTCGCCGGAACCAACGCGTACGCCGGTAGCTCCTCCGCCGCTACCCCGCTGGTTGTGACGGGCACGATCGGTCCTCTGGCAAGTACCACTTCCCTCAACGAAACCGGGAGTTGGGGCAACTACGCGGTGACAGCGACGATCATGGAGTCAGGCTCAACGGTCGCGCCCACCGGGACCCTGTCTTTTCTCGATACCAGCAATGGCAACGCCGCTTTGGACACCCTGCCCCTGGGAACGGCGGTCGCGGGCATCGACTGGCCTGTTCCGCAGACACTCCCCACCAGCGGAACCACCAGGGCGGTAGCACTCGGCGACTTCAACGGGGATGGCATCACCGACCTGGCCCTGGTTACAGGATCTCCTCTGCAGCCATTAACAATCATGTTAGGCAGTGCGAACGGAACCTACACCACCGCTCCGCTGCTCTCCTTCGATGCCTATAACTTTGGTCCCATGATGGTGGCCGACCTGAACGGCGACGGCCTGCAAGACCTGGCGGTGTTAAATGGCGATTCCAACACAGTAACCATTCTCCTCGGCAACGGCGATGGAACCTTCCAGGTGGCTCCTTCGAGTCCTTCCATCGGGGCTAATCCTAAGCAAATGGCCGTGGCCGATTTCAACGGTGACGGCATCCCCGACCTGGCCGTGACCAACCTCTCCGCGAATCCGTTGAACATTCTCCTCGGCAATGGCGATGGAACTTTTACCGCAACTGCCAACAGCCCCGCCATGAGTGGCACCCCCTGGACGATCGCTGCAGGGGACTTCAACGGCGACGGCAAACAGGATATGGCCATTACGGATCTCTATGCCGATACTGTCTCGATCCTGCTCGGCAATGGAGACGGAACCTTTGCCGTCTCAAGCAGTCTGCACTCGGGAAGCAAGGGTGCTCCGCTGGCGACAGCCGATTTCAATGGAGACGGCAGGCTGGACCTCGCAGTGGGGGTCAGCGGTGCGAGTGATTCGGTGACCATCCTGGTGGGCAATGGGGACGGCACCTTCAACGGGCCCGGGGGTGGGCCGGCGGTGGTTTCCGCTACCATTTCATCGACCCAGGTGGGTGACTTCAACGGCGACGGTGTCCCTGACGTCGTGATTACCGATTCGACCGTCGGCACCTTTACCGTCTTCCTAACCAATCCAAACGGCCCGCCTACGGCATTCTCGGGCAACGCGCCGGCCTCTCCCTTGTTTGAACTACTCTCCGCCGTGGGCGATCTGAACGGAGATGGCCGATCGGATCTGGAAATTGGAGAGCAAGACGGCCCCTCAGCGCTTTATGTAACTCAGCCAACCGAAACAACTACGGTGACGAGCAATGTGTCGCTCGTGGGCGTTGGCCAGCACCTGGTCGATGCAAGTTACAGCGGAGGCGGCAACTTCCAGGCCAGCCTTTCGGGCACGTTGCCGCTGTGGGGCGTAGCCTCGGCAACCACCACAACCCTAACCGTTTCTTCGGGCGGGACTCCGGTAACCTCCGTTGCTCCGGGCACTTTGGTCGCGCTCAGCGCGACCGTCGCAACCGGCGCCACCCCGGTGACCAGCGGCCAGGTAAACTTCTGCGACGCATCGGCCAGCCAGTGTACTGATATCCACCTGCTGGGAACGGCCACCCTCGCAAGCAACGGGACAGCCACCTGGCACTTTGTACCCGGAGCGGGTGCACACAGCTATAAGGCCGTCTTTGTTCAGGACGGCTATGGCTTGAGCAGCGCCTCGGCAGCGACTTCTTTGGCTGTGGGCCCGGCAAGAGCGCCCACGTACACCGACACAACGGCGATTACGTATAGCGGGCCCTCCGGGGAGTACGGCTTTACCGGCACCGTCGTGGGGTATGGAGGAACCGCGGCGCCAACCGGGAGCGTCTCATTTCTGGATACCAGTTTCGCCAACACGTCGCTGGCGACCGCTCCGCTCGGTCCAACGACTGCGGGACTGGGTTGGCTCGTATCCCAAACGCCCACGCTCGCCAGCAGCCAGGCGACTCAGGTGACCGGTGACTTTAACGGGGATGGCATCCCCGACCTTGCTTTGCTTTCGAACACCTCCAGCGTGCCTGCCACCACCGTCACCATCACCATCCTTTTCGGCAAGGGCGATGGTACCTTTACCGCCGGCCCAGCGACGCCAACCACCATCGTAGGTGAGCTGGACTACCCAATGGTCGCCACCGATCTGAATGGCGACGGCAAAATGGACCTGGCCATACTGAGCTACTCCGTCTCAGGGTTCGAAAACGTGGCCACCTTCCTGGGCAACGGAGATGGAACCTTTGCCGCCCCGGTGAGCGTAACCTTCAACCCAACCGTGAACGGCGGCGATCTTCTTCCCGGGTCCCTGATCGCCGCCGATTTTAACGGAGACGGCAAGATGGATCTGGCCGCCGTCGGCAACTACGTCAATGTAGGAGGCGTGACCATCCTGCTGGGAAACGGGGACGGAACGTTGACCCTGAAGGGAACGAATTTGCAACCGGCCCAGGGCTTCGGCCGGCTAGCTAGCGGAGATTTCAATGGCGATGGCATCCCCGATCTGATTGCGATTGTGTATTACGGTCCACAGAATGCCTTTGTCTTTTTGGGCAAAGGCGATGGCACCTTCGTCGCGGCGACGCCGTTCCCGCTCCAGGGTTTTACCAGTTCCCTGGTGGTCGGAGATTTCAACCAGGACGGCAAAGTCGACGTAGCGCTCGGCTATGCATCCTCCGTGGAAGTCCTCCTCGGCAACGGCGACGGAACGTTTAACCAGGCCCCGGGCAGTCCGCTTACAGGCGCAGGCCTCAGCCTGCTGGCGGGAGACTTCAACCATGACGGAAAGGTAGATCTGGCCGGCCTCGACAACTACTATTACGTGATCGACCTGTATCTCGGCGGCGGCAACGGTACCTTCACTCCTGTCTCCACAACCCCTGTCTTGAACGAGTACAACGACACGCCCTTCTCGCTGGTATCGGCCGATTTCAATGAAGATGGCGTTGCTGATCTGGCCATGCTTTCCGGCCATGCGGTTACGGCATCGATCCTGTTGACCGAACCCACCCAGACCGCAACCGCCACGGTGAGCGGCATAACCCCGGTGGGCGCGGGAACCCACAATGTAGTGGCCAGCTACGCGGGCGATGCGAACTATAGCGCCACCGTGTCGAGCCCGGTAGCGGTCGCCGCTGCGCTGGCGCCGGTTACATTTTCACCGGCGCCAGGAACCTATTCCTCTGCGCAAACTGTCACGCTCACTGAAACCGTGCCCGGAGCCGCAATCTTCTACTGGCTCTCCGGACCCGTGAACAGCAATGGCTTTGTGCCCTATACCGGTCCCATTTCCCTGGCCATGGGGGGAGGGGAAACCATCCAGGTCTATGCCAGCGAAACTGGATATCAGGGGAGCAGCAGCACGACTGCGAACTACTACCTGAATCTACCTACCCTTCCAGTGCCGGCACTTTCGCCGGCCGGGGGCAGCTATGCCGGCGCGCAAACAGTGACGATTACCGATCCCGTTGCCGGGGCCACGATCTACTACTCGACCGACGGTTCGACACCCACAACCTCCTCGGCAAAATATACCGGCGCAATTATGGTTGGCGCGTCCGGAACCGTATCGGCCATTGCCGTAGCCAATGGATACACGGCGAGCGCCCCGGCTAGTGCGCAGTACCTGATCAGTTCCTTGCGCTCGTCGTTTATCTACACCCTTGCCGGCAATGGGAGCGCCGGCTCGAGCGGGGACGGCGGCCCCGCCACCGCAGCCCAACTAAACTCGCCCACGGCCAGCGTGGTCGATGCAGCCGGCAATCTATACCTGGCTGATCAGAACAATAACGTCGTGCGCAGAGTAGCAGCGGGCACGGGAGTGGTGACTACCTTTGCCGGCAATGGAACCGGCGGTTACACCGGTGACAACGGCCCGGCGACCAGCGCGCAACTTCGTTACCCAAGTGGTATGACTTTGGATGGCGCCGGCAATCTGTACATCGCGGATACGGGAAACTACGTGGTTCGCGAGGTCACCATGGCCACCGGAACCATCACCACCATTGCCGGGACGGGAACATTTGGCTTGAGCGGGGATGGCGGACCAGCTATCAGCGCGCAATTTGCCGGCCCCACTGCACTTGCCTTTGACGGCGCCGGCAACCTGTACGTTGCCGACCAGTCAAACAGCCGCATCCGCCAGGTTGCCGCAAAGACGGGCGTGATCACCACCGTGGCCGGCAGCCAGCAGTCGGGATATAGCGGTGACGGCGGACCGGCCACCAGTGCGCAGCTTAACCTCCCTAACGGGGTGGCGGCGGACAGCGGCGGGAACCTATACATCGCGGACAGCTTCAACAATGTCATTCGTAAAGTGAACGCGAGCAATGGAATCATTTCGACCGTCGCAGGCAATGGCTACGGCGCCAGCCAGGTCGGTGCTTACACTGGCGGCTATACGGGGGATGGCGGCCCGGCCACCAGCGCCGAGCTGTACCTGCCCGAGGCGGTAGCGCTTGACCGCCTCGGCAACCTTTATATTGCCGACTACGACAACCAGGTGATCCGCATGGTCACTGGGAACACCGGTGTCATCTCGACCGTCGCGGGAAACGGGTCAGCCTGCAAATCACTGGGAGGCGATGGAGGGCCGGCCACCAGCGCCGGATTTTGCTACCCCCGAGGCATTACTGCCGATAGCCTGGGCAACTTGTACATTGCCGATACGGGAAATAACCGTATTCGCGAGGCCTACGTTTCCAGCCTCCCTCCCACCGCGCAAACCGCGGCGCCGGCGTTCAGTGTTGCTGGGGGAACCTATGCAGGCCCACAAACCGTGACTATTACAGACAGCACGCCGGGTGCGGCCATCTATGTGACTCTGGACGGATCTACGCCCAACACCGCTGGTTACGGCTATCTGGGACCGGTCACCGTATCCAGCGACCTCGCGATCAAAGCCATTGCCGCAGCGCCGGGGCATGTGACCAGCGCTCCGGTCACGGGTGCTTACACCATCACGGCACAGCCGACAGACGTGATAGCAACGGTAGCGGGCGATGGAGTCGCAGGCTTCTTCGACGGGGGAGGTAAGCCGGCCAACGCGCAGTTTGGTTCGCTGGCCGGCGCTGCGGTCGATCACTCTGGGAATTTGTTCCTGGCTGACCGTACCAATAGTGTTGTGTGGGAAGTGATGGCGAAGACGGGCCAGGTCTCCATTGTGGCAGGCATTGGTCCAGCGGGCATTGGTACAGCAGGCACCGGCAATGGCGCCGGGCTCGCGACCAACGTTCAACTGAACGCTCCCAGCGGAGTCGCCGTAGACAGCACCGGCAACCTGTACATAGCCGATACCGGCAATAACCTGGTGCGCAAAGTCGCGGCCGGAACCGGCTTGATCACCACCTATGCAGGCACTGGACAAGGAAACAGTACTACCGCAGTGGGTGACGGTGGTCCCGCAACCTCTGCCCAACTCCTCCAGCCCAGCGGTCTGGCTGTCGATTCCGCAGGCAATTTGTACATTGCCGATCCCGGCGACAATTTAGTGCGGGTGGTATCCGCCAGCAGCGGCATCATCACCAGCGTAGCCGGGGATGGTACCGCGGGGTCTACCGCTGCCGGGGACGGCGGCCCCGCGACCAGCGCAGGTGTTGAGGGCGCACTTGCCCTCGCGCTCGACGGCAATGGGAACCTCTACATTGCGACTGCTAACCCAACCGTCGTTCGCAAAGTAACCTTGAGCAGCGGAATCATCACGACTGTGGCCGGCAACGGAAATTACTACGGCAGCAGTGGCGATGGCGGCCTGGCTACTAAGGCGGAGGTATACCCACACGGTCTGGCCGTGGACTCTGCTGGAAACGTCTACATCGCGGATACGGCCGCGATCCGGAAGATCTCGGCCGGCACGGGCGTAATTTCGACAGTTGCGGGCACCGGATATGCGGGCTACAGCGGCGACGGAGGAGCGGCCACAGACGCGGAGATTGCGCAGCCCCAGGGCGTGGCGTTCGATGCCATAGGCGATCTGTATATCGCGGACCAGGGCAATCATCGTGTACGCGAAGTATTTGCTTCGACCCACACGCTGCTTACACCCACCGTTACGTTGACCCCCTCGGCAACCACCATCAACAGCGCGCAGGCACTCACAGTTGCCGTGACGGTGAGTGGCGCAGGCACGACACCCACCGGCTCGGTAACGCTGACCAGCGGTAGCTACCAGGCGCAACAAAATCTGGCGGGCGGGACCATCACCTTCGATCTTGCGGCGGGCTCCCTCCCGGTAGGAGCGAGCACGCTCACGGCGACCTATGCGCCTGACAACGCGAGTGCCGGCGCATACCAGACCGCAAGCCAATCGGCTACCGTGACGGTGACGAGCTCAACCGGCGCGGCAGCCGCAACCGTGACAGTGACTCCGTCCGCCACAACCATCACGAACGATCAGGCCCTCACGGCCTCCATTTCTGTAATCGGGATTAGCGGCCAGGCAACACCTACGGGAACCATCACGCTCACCAGCGGCTCTTACAGTAGCCAGCTGGCGCTGGTGAGTGGCGGAGCGAGCTTCTCTCTGCCGGCCGGAACGCTCACCGCCGCCGCCGACACGTTGACGGCAAACTACGCGGGCGATCCCAACTATGCGCCCGCTACGGGGACGGCGACCATTGACGTGGTTCCGGTGGTGCTCGCGGTCTCGGCCCCATCTGCGGTCGCACCAGGAAGCTCGGCGACGGCGACGGCGACCTTGTCGGCGGGAAGCACGTATGCCGGCACGATGAATTTAACCTGTGTGCTGGCCGCTTCGCCCGTTGCAGCGCAGAGCGTGCCTACATGCACGGTTGCTCCGGCCAGCGTAACGATCGCCGCGGGTGCTAAATCGACCACTACCGTCACGCTACATACCACGGCCGCTTCCAGCGGTAGCGCCCTGGGTCAGCCCGGGCGCTCCGAATGGCAATTGTGGGGCGGCGGCGGCGGCCTGATGCTGGCGCTGCTGTGCGGAGTGCCCGCGCGACGCCGGCGCATGGCAACGATGATGATGGTCCTCGTGTATGGATTCGCCGCGCTCGTTGGATGCGGCGGAGGTGGCGGCGGATCAGGCTCTGTCTCGCCACCCGCTACTCCGGCAACCACTGCGGGCAGCTACACCTTCAGCGTGGTTGGAACCGATGCGTCCAACCCAAAGGTGACAGCCTCTGCGAATTTGACGATTACCGTGCAATAAGCAGCATGAGGCCCCCATGAGGAACCTTCTAGCGCTCTTCTTCGCGTTCAGAATAACCACGAATCCGGTCGAGTGGCATTCCGTTTCAACCCACGACTAGAATGCGTGTCATGGCGCTGACTCGCAGAACACTCTTATCGCTTCCGATTGCTTTACCCTTGCTCAACCTTGCAGCGCGCGCGGCGAGTGACAGCGAAGACTACTTTCCCCCATTGGATGCGACCGGTGGTTGGCGAACGCTCAGTGATCCAGGGCAAATCCGCAACCATACCGGCATCGACACCGGCCGCCTCGATGCGGCCTTTCAATATACCCAGACCACTTACGGATAACCCCGATACGTCGCGCGACGATTGGAAGCCGCGCCCCTTCAACCAGTTTGTCGATGGCCCCGTCGAAGGAGACCTGGGCGTACGCAGAACCCTGGAGATGACCTTAGCCTCGGTGGTCGCGTAGCGCCCGCATCGAGAACACACGATTCTATCGCTAAAGCTGGCTCTGTTCCGCACATCGAGGCATGGTCTCAATAGGATGATTCCGGCACCTTGTACACTTACTGGCGCCCCGAAAGGAACTGAGTAATGAACTTGGCTAAGTCGGAAGATATCGCCGTTCGCCCGATTGCGGTGATCGGTCGTGGAACATTGGGCCGGCGCATCGCCCTCATGGCAAGCACGCGCGGAGGGGAGGTGCGAATCTTTGATACGCAAGAGCGCTCACTCGAGCAGGGCCTAAACTTTGTCACGGAAACACTTCCGGCCATCGTGCATCGACTCCAGGGGCTGCCGCCGGGTGCGTACGGGGCGAAACAGACCTCGCCACTGCAGTAAGCAGCCTGGCTGGTCGTAGAAGCCGTTCCCGAACAGCTCAACCTCAAGCGAGCCGTGTTCGGCGTGCTCGATTCTCTCGCGCCGGCGGATGCAATCTTAGCCCGTGCGCCGCGCAGCAGGGATGGCTGAAAATAATTGTGGCAGACAAAAGTGAGACAACTGCCGAAAAAACCGAACCACAGCGATGCCGATGAGTTGCGTGCCAACGGGCCAAGCGCACTTCATTCAGCATTGCGGCGCAAAAAACGCCGGTACCCCCCTATCGGGGGGTGTGCCTTTTCGCTGCGTGACTATACTGGGTGCGGGGATCCCTCCATGCCAGCTACCGACCCTATCAGAGTGCTTTCCGTGGACGATCATCCGCTGGTGCGGGACGGCATCAGTTTTGCCATCCAGTCCCAACCTGACATGGTAGTCGTCGCGGAAGCGGCAGACGGACAGGAAGCGGTTGAAATGTTCCGTCGCCACAAGCCGGATGTGACCCTCATGGATCTGAATATGCCCATCATGAATGGCATTGACGCAACCAGCGAGATCAAGCGGATCGCGCCGCGGGCGCGCGTGCTGGTGCTGACCACTTATTCCGGTGACATGCAGGCAGCGCGCGCGCTGCGGGCCGGAGCTGCCGGCTATCTTTTAAAGGGCGCACTGCGCAAGGAGCTGGTCGGCGCGATCCGGGATATTCATGCCGGACGCCGTCGCATCCAGGCAGAAATTGCCCAGGACCTGGCCGAGCATTTTGATGCGGATCGCTTGTCCTCCCGCGAAATCGACGTGCTGGGCTGTGTCGCGGCCGGCTGTTCTAACAAGGTGGTCGCCGACCGGCTGAACATCAGCGAAGATACGGTCAAAGGCCACATGAAGAGCCTCATGGCGAAACTGCAGGCCAATGACCGCACCCACGCCGTCTTGATCGCAATGAAGCGGGGCTTTTTCGACTCCTAGGAGTCGTGCGTCGTTAATAACGTCGAGTATCCTCAGACTTTCCGAATGAGTTCTCTGCAATGGGTGAGGGTGCAAAGCAGGTCCCTCCACTGCGCTTCGCTTCGGTCGGGATGACAAATTTGTTTGAAGGACGTAAACCTTGACCTTCAAACAAATTTGTCATCCCGACCGAAGCGAAGCGCAGTGGAGGGACCTGCTTTGCACCCTCACCCAGACTCGACGTTATTAACGACGCACTACACTAGAGGTGGGTTCGCGTTAGGACAAGGCTTATGGTGCAGGCGGATAGACAATGGAAATGCTGCGACACAATCTGCACGAGGTCAGCCGCGATCCGTTGAGCCACGATGGGCAATACCCATCGAGCACCCGCCGGCGCTGGTCTAGCCCGCTTCTCTACTTTTCGCTGCTGCTCTTCTTTCTGTTGCCCAATTGTCCCGCGCAACGTTGGCATGTCTCCGCTATGCGCACGCCGCCGCGCGCGCAAGCCCAACCCTTTGCGAACCTCGCTCACATGAGCTGGACGCGGCGCGACGGCGCCCCCAGCGATATCGCGGCTCTCGCGCAGACCAAAGATGGATATCTGTGGATTGGCTCGAGCTTTGGACTGTACCGCTTCGACGGCGCGCGTTTTCAGTCGTATCCTTTCAACTCGGCCGACCCGCACCTGCCGGCATCCAACATCGCGGCCCTGGCTGCCGACCGCGACGGCGGTCTTTGGATCGGGTATCGCATGGGGGGTATCAGCCACCTTGCCAACGGCTCAATCGTGAACTATGGCAAAAGCAGCGGCCTGATCGGGCAATCCACAGAACAATTACTGTGCCGCAACGATGGCTCCGTCTGGGGGGTAGCTGACGGTGTGATGGTGCACCTGGTCAACAATCACTGGGAGACTTTCTCCCAGGATCATGGCCTTGCCTCCGACGGCCTTTTCTCTCTCTTCTTCGACCGCGAAGGTACGCTCTGGACCGCAGACAAAGGACATGTCTTCAAACTAGCCCGGCACGACACGCAATTCTCCACCGTGCCCATTCCTCCGGGTGTTGTCAACCAATTCGTGCAGCTGCCTGATGGCACTCTATGGATCAGCGATGCCTGGAACAATGTCAGGCCGCTCTACGAAAACCAGAGCACCCATGCGGTGCGCATCCCCGGCGTACCTACCTTGTTGGTCGACAGCGAAGGAAGCATCTGGCTAGCTAACGAGTTTGGAGGACTGACGCGCATCCAGCATCCTGGCACCTCGGCGCAAGTGAAGGAGGATTTCAAAACGGAAAACGGCCTCACCGATGGACAAACCCATGCCATGATCGAAGATCGTCAGGGCACCATCTGGGTCGGCACGGCGCGCGGGCTCGATCGTTTCCGCCACACCCCCCTGGTTCCCTTCCTCGGCGTCAAAATCGATTACTACCCTGCTCTGCTGGCCGATGCAAAAGACGGTATCTGGCTTCACGATATGGATAAACCGCTCATGCGCTTGCGCGATGGAGAGTTATCGTTCATCGGTAAAGGTCATGGCAGCAGTTCTCTGTTCCAGGACAGCGACGGTTCCGTTTGGCTACTGGACCAGATCACCCGCGATTTTTATCGTTACCCCGAGCATGGTGATGTGCCGACGGTGATCCCTGCACCTCCGGTCGCGCGCAATGTGGAGACCTGGTGCCTGGGCAAAGACGCGCAGGGCGCCTTCACCGCCTGCTTTGAAGGTCACGGCCTGTGGCGTTACGGCGATGGAGTCTGGGCAGAGGTCAAAGCGCCGGGAATGCCCGATGAATCGCCGCTCTCGATGGCCAGGGGCCAGGCAGGACGAGTGTGGCTGGGCTATGCCCACAATCAAATCGTGTTAAACGATGCCCAGGGCTATCACACGTTTGGCAGCGACCAGGGGCTGGAGTTGAATAGCGTCTTCAGTTTCTATGACCACGATGGTTTAACACTCGCCGCCGGTTCAGACGGCCTCGCCTGGTTTGACGGTCACCTCTTCCATACCTTGCGTCTGCGCACCCCGGGCTTGCTCCGCGGCGTCTCCGGCATCGTTAAAGATCGCAAGGGGGATCTCTGGCTGAACGCTGCCTCCGGTGTCATTCGCGTGCCCCAGGAGCAATGGAAGGCCGCGGTGCAAGACCCCCGATCGCCTGCCATGGATTTTCAAATATTGAACGAGCAGGATGGTTTGATCGGCACCCCAGCGCAAAACAAACCAACACCCTCCGCCATTATCGACAGCCGGGGAGTGCTGTGGTTCGCCACCTCCGGCCACCTGGTCTCGCTCGACCCCGCTCAGTTGCGAACTACATCCTCGACTCCGAATGTACTGTTGCAGTCCGTGATCGTGAACGGCGTACCCAGCGCATGGTCCCAGGGCAACACCATCGAAGAGGGGTCGCGCCGCCTCAAAACGGTTGAGTTCGACTACATCGGTGTCGATCTCAATGCACCCGATCGGGTGGTTTACCAATACATGCTGGAAGGCCAGGACAAGGATTGGCAAGACGCCGGAACGCGGCGGCAAGCGTACTATAACAATCTCGCGCCCGGAGCTTATCGTTTTCGCGTGCGGGCGGCGAGCGGAACCGGGCCCTGGAGCGAGTTGCCATCGGGCCCGCGGCTCACCCTCAAACCGCCCTACTATCAGACCACCTGGTTCTACCTGGGCTGCGCCGTTTTGTTGTCAGCGATTCTGTGGCTGCTCATTCGGCTGCGCATGCGACAGCTTACCGAACAGTTCAAGCAACGATCGGAAGAACGTGCTCGCGAGCGCGTTCGTATTGCACGCGATCTGCACGACACGCTTTTGCAAGGGGTGCAGGGACTGGTGCTTCGCTTCCACTTTGCAACCGAGCAACTGCCGGCAGACGAGCCGGCGCGTGCCATGTTGTGGGACGCTCTCGATCGCGCCGACCAGGTTATCCAGGAAGGCCGCGAAAAGGTGATCGAATTGCGCTCGGAGATTGCGCCGGCCGCCGAGTTAGAGAAGCATCTCAGGAAGGCAGCGGAGGCATTGCAGGCGGACGGCCCGGCTCGCATCCATGTGGTCGTCAACGGCGAACCTTGCCCTCTGCTCATGGCAGCGCAGGACGAGCTCTACTCGATTGCCCGCGAAGCATTGACCAATGCCATGCGGCATTCAAAAGCAACGCAGGTCTTGCTTGAGCTGAGTTACGGCGCTCAATATCTGTCTCTGCGCTGTACAGACAATGGCCGTGGCGTAAGCGAAGAGGAATTGGGAGCCACGCAGAAACGCGGGCATTGGGGCCTCATCGGCATGCAGGAACGGGCCCGCAGCCTGGGCTGCAAACTTGAGTTTGCCAGTGTGCTCAGCAAGGGAACAGAAATCGCGATTCGCGTTCCCGCAAGAACGGTCTATGCCGGGAGCAAACCCAGAAAGCTGTGGCAGGGTTCTGCCAGCACCGCTCCCTCGGAATTGAAGCCAGACAATATCTAGTGTAGTGCGTCGTTAATAACTCCTCTATGTTTTCCAGCCTCAGTCCCCGCAGGGACGACTGAAAGGATGGCAAACATACTGGACGTTATGAGTGATGAACTACACCAGGAGGCTGCGGAAAAGCTTGGCTTCTGCAGCCCGTACATGACCTCGTCAACCCTCCGCCCACCCTGAACTCTCCGCATTCCTGAGATCAATCTAACTCGAAAGAGGCAGACAGATTCAGCTCTCATGAGGCTGTTGGACGGTGTGCTCAGCCCCTACTCTAGCTGCAAGAGGGGGCCTTATGGCTATTGGCGAAGGTATTGAAACTTACCCTGGGAAACAGAGTGTCCTGACTGCAGGAGCCAGCGAAGCTGGTGATCCCGACTGTTATTGCCGTCTACAAACACTGGTCGCTGAACTTCTTATTAAGAATGAGTCTCTGCGCCATCAACTCAGAGGAAATGAGCGCACCTTTGCCAGGCTTCATCAGCTCTTCGAAAAGGAAACAACTCTCTCCACCAGCGAGACGCAGGTCATCAGTCCATGGCTGCAGGCTTATGCACTCTTAGATGGCCAGAGATCAATACCCCCCCCGATAGTGTGCCTGCGTCTTGCTACCATCCGGGCTTACTCCGCGCCAACCAACCAGATAGATTGGGAATTCGCAAGACCAGCAACGAATCAAGAAACAGGAGGATGTATGAACAAGAGCGTAAACATCATGTTGGTGCATGGCGCGTGGGCTGATGGCTCATGCTGGAGCAAGGTCATCCTTTTGCTAAAGGCAAAAGGCTACAAAGTGACGGCGGCGCAGATTCCGCTCACCTCGCTGAGCGACGATATCGCAGTCACGCGACGGCTGCTTTCGGCCGAAACCGAGCCCACGGTCCTGGTAGGCCATTCCTATGGCGGCGCTGTGATTACCGGCGCGGCCACCCCGCAGGTCAAGGCGCTGGTTTATATCACGGCGTTTGGGTTGGATGAAGGGGAAAGCCTGGACTCTTTAAGTAAGCAAGGTCCGCCCTCGCCCGGATCGACCGCCATCGAGCCCGATGCGAACGGCTTTCTTTGGATCAAGCGGGAGAAGTTTCATCAGGCGTTCGTGGCCGATGCCACGGCGGAGGAAGCCTATGTAATGTCGGTGGTGCAAAAACCACTGAGCATCGTGAGCTTTACCGGGAAAGAGGGTGCGCCGGCATGGAAGAGCATCCCCTCCTGGTACCTGGTATGCACAGACGATCAAATGATCCCCCCGCCCGCGCAGCAATTTCTGGCCCAGCGAATGAATGCCACCGTGCGCTCGGTCGCCGCCAGTCACGCCGTGTTCATGGC
Source organism: uncultured Acidobacteriaceae bacterium (assembly GCA_963834445.1). GTDB lineage: Bacteria > Acidobacteriota > Terriglobia > Terriglobales > Acidobacteriaceae > PALSA-350. The sequence continues at coordinate 996,272 of CAWIBU010000002.1, read as the reverse complement.
CAAGCCACAAGAAGTCGCAGACATCATTGCGCTCGCGGCTGACGCGGTTGCCACAGCGAACACGCCGTTCCCGGCCAAGCCACACGAGGTCGAGGGCAACGTCGCGCGCGCGGCCAACCTGGTCACCGGTTGAGTTTGCGGAGCGCTGTCGCGGGCAAAAAAAAACGAAGGGGCCCATGAGCTACGCGTCGTTGTTTGTTCCACTCCAACTTGGCGCCATAGAGATCCCCAACCGTATCGTCATGGCGCCTCTCACCAGGATGCGCGCGGGGACAGGCGGGGTTCCGAACGCGCTCAATGCCCGCTATTACGCGCAGCGCGCCTCTGCTGGGCTGATCGTCGCCGAGGGTACGGCGGTCAGCCCGCAGGCTCAGGGCAATCCAAACGCGCCCGGCATCTATACGGCTGCACAACTGGAAGGTTGGCGCGGAGTCACCAGGGCCGTGCATGAGCGGGGAGGAAGAATCTTTCTCCAGATCGCGCACTACGGAAGAAATTCTCATTCGTCGTTTATGCCCGACGGAGGGCCGCCGGTCGCGCCCTCTGCGATTCCATCCAATCTTCCCGGCTTAAGCAACGAATTCCAGCAGGTGCCGATCGAGCTGCCTCGCCCGCTTGAGACCGATGAGATTGCCGCGATTGTCGCAAGTTTTCGCCAGGCCTCTTTGCACGCAATCGAGGCAGGTTTTGACGGGGTGGAACTGCAGGGCGCCAATAGCCACTTGATAGACCAGTTCCTGGAGGACGGAACCAATCAGCGCAGCGACCGCTACGGAGGTACGATTGAGAATCGTGCTCGCTTCCTGCTGGAGATTGTCGAGCAAGCGGCGGCGGCGATTGGGGCAGATCGTCTGGGCGTGCGCCTCTCTCCCTACGGGCAATACGGCGGCATCCATGACAGCAACCCCTTGCAACTGTTTACCTTCGTGATCAGGGCGCTGGATAGCTTCCAACTTGCCTATATCCATTTGATCGAGGGGCGCGGTTCTGAGATCGGGCTCACGGACAGTCTGCATGAAGAGGCGTTAGACAACGCCCGGCTCTTTCGTTCCTGCTTCACCGGCCCGCTGCTCTCGGCCGCGGCGTACACTCCCCAATCTGCCGCGCGCACGGTCGGCCAGCGCGATGCCGATGCCATTGCATTCGGTCGTCTCTACATCGCGAATCCAGATCTGGTCGAACGGATTCAGGGAAACTTACCCCTGAATGCTTATGACCGCTCCACCTTTTATGGGGGAGCGGAAAATGGCTATACAGATTATGCAACCTACAACAGTGGGCCGCCGGCCGCCAGCTCCCGATAGTTAGCCATGATCGACCAGGCATCGTCTCCGTGGACGATTCCCCCGCCCTGTATACTTCCTTGTTTGCCGGGAGTTGTGTCCCCACGAAAGGCTGGATAGCCATGAGCTTCGCGAACGCAGAGGATATCGCCGGTCGTCCGATTGCCGTGATCGGTTGTGGAACCTTGGGCCGGCGCATCGCGCTGATGGCGAGCACGCGCGGAGAAGAGGTTCGCATCTTCGATACGCAAGCGTGCTCGCTCGAGGCGGGACTGAACTACGTCGCGGCAGCGCTACCGGCCATCGTTGCAACCATACCCGGGGCTACCGCCGGAAGCCTACGCGCGGAAATGGACCTGGCCACCGCCGTAAGCCACGCCTGGCTGGTCATAGAAGCTGTTCCCGAGCAGCTCAACCTCAAGCGAACCGTGTTCGCCGAACTCGATTCTCTGGCGTCCAAGGATGCAATTCTGGCGACTAACTCCTCTTCCTATCCTTCAAGCCAACTTATCGACAAGGTTGCGCGTCCGGAGCGTGTGCTCAACCTGCACTATTACATGCCGCCAGAAATACCGGCGGTCGAGTTGATGTCTTGCGGCAAGACCGATCCGGCAATCATCGACTTTCTTATGGAGAGATTGCCGCTTTATGGCCTGGTGCCCTTCCGTGTGCAACGAGAGAGCGTCGGCTTCATCTTCAATCGCATCTGGGCAGCGATCAAACGCGAGTCCTTGTCCGTGGTCGAAGAAGGCGTGGCCCAGCCCGAGGATGTCGACAGGATGTGGCATCTATTTACCGCGAGCACGGCGGGACCTTTCCGCCTCATGGACAGGGTTGGTCTTGACACCGTGCTCGCGATTGAAGAGCACTACGCGGCCATCCGCAAAGATGTTCCCGAAGCGCCGCGGAAGCTGCTCAAAGCTTACGTCGACCGCGGATCGCTGGGTGTCAAATCAGGCCGCGGCTTCTACGACGACTACTCCGGTGAAGCCTAAGCCGGAGTGAGCCGGCTCCCGGCTCCAGGCTCGCCACGGGTGCGTGGAGGCGTTCGAGCCTAACAGGATTTTGGAAAGCCTTTCCCTCACCACTAAGGCGGGTGCCCCATATCTCACCGCGCTTTTTGCGGGGAGATGTGGGAAATTCGCGAATCTCGATCTGTATTCTCTTCCGGCTCCGCCGACACCTGAGGACTACAAGGGGGAAACCGGTTAAATTTCCCACATCTCCCCGCAAAAAGCGCGGTGAGATATGGGGCACCCGCCTTAGTGGCGAGGGAAGACTCTTCCAAAGCTGGTTCTCATACATTCTCTAATGCCGTCCACGTTCCCCGGCATTGCGGCGTAGTTCTGCGAGCGGGTAGAAGGTACCCCGCCACGTGACACCACCTCGCCACAAAGCCTGAAACATGGAGCGCAGCAACGCATATTGCAACAACAAGCTGGCAATCGGGAACATCGGCACTTGCCCGGCAGTGAAGTGGTGGTACTTCCCTGCTGTCTGGTAGGCAAGCAGCAGAACCAGCAGCAACAGCACCGCCGCCCACCCCGCTGCCAGCGGGAATAAGGTGAACAGTGCGATGCCCGCGGTCAAGCCCAGAACGCGCTCGGGCCTGAAGTTGCAGAGCGCGAACAGATTCTTGGTCAGGTTATCGACCACTCCGAAAGCTCCCTTCGCCCAACGCACGCGCACCAGATCCAGGCCCAGAGCGACTCGTTGCGCATATTTCTTTGCCTTGACCCGGCGACCGAGCGATAAATCCTCCAGCACCTCCATGCGCAAGGCTTCCCAGCCGCCGAGCGCGTCGTAGATATCGCGGCGGATCAGGTTGAAGGCGCCGACCCCGATCGCGTCGCGCCTGGCCCGCGCGTCAGGCACACGCCACACGCGCAGTGCCCATAGTGAGAGCACCTGGAGAAACGCAATCATCATCCGCTCCCCCCAACTGCGCAACACTACCGTGGGCAGCAGCACCACATGGTCCGCACCGCTGCCGATCGCAAACTGCAGTGCGCGGCGCAAGGCCACGGGGTCGAAGAGAACATCGGCGTCTGTAAACAGCAGCCACTCACCGGTGGCCCGCCGCGCCGCCATCTCCATGGCATGCGTCTTCCCTAACCAGCCTGCCGGCAACTCCGTTACGTGCAGAATGAGTGCCCGATCGGCAAAAGTATCTATGATGGCCCCGGTCTGGTCGCCCGAGCGATCGTCCACCGCGATGACCTCGAGGTCAATTCCTTCGGCCGCCAGCAAAGAGTCCAGCGTAGCGGCGATATTGGCTGCTTCATTCCTTGCCGGCACAATCACGCTGAGGCGCGGCAAGGGGCCGGTTGGCATCGCGTAGGCAGGCCGGGTCAGATCAGGTACATCGCGCAGGTGGAAGCGCCATTCCAGCACGCGGAGCAGCCAGGCGAGGGCAACCAGCCAGCCCAGCACGTGCACGATCCGCGGAATTGGCCACAGTTCCAAAGTGATAGTATGACCCGAATGGAACCCTCGGAAGGCCTGGTTTTACGGTTTTGGCGAATCTCAGTTACGTTGCTGAGTCTTCCCATTATTCTTCTCGATTATCTCGATTCCGCCACTGGCCGTGAGTTCGGCATCGGGTTTTTCACCAAGCTCTCGCTGATCGTGAAAATGGCGCGAAACAACCGCCGCATCACCACCGCTTCGCATTTTCTCGAGCACCTCACGATGGCCACGCAGATCATGCGCGTTCCGCGTGCAGTCGAAGGGTGCGTGGTGGAGTGTGGCTCCTTCAAAGGTGGCAGCGCAACCAACCTGTCGCTGGTTTGCGATTTGTGCAATCGCAAGCTGGAAATCTTCGACTCGTTCGCCGGCCTGCCTGAGCCCGAAGCCGGCGACAAAGATCACTTCCTGGTGAACCTCGAAGAGGTCCATCGCTACGAGAAGGGCGGCTTCACCGGCACCCTGCCCGAGGTGCAGAGCAATATTACGAAATTCGGGAAAATCGGTGTTTGCCACTTCAACGTCGGGTATTTCGACAACACCCTCCCTCACTTTTCTCAAAAGTGCGTGCTGGTCTTTTTGGATGTCGACCTGGTCGGTTCCCTCACCACCTGCTTCACCTATCTGTGGCCGTTACTGCAGGATGGCGGCTACCTGTTTACCCACGAAGCGCACCACCTGGAGATTGCCGGCTTCTTCTTTAATGATCCATGGTGGCGATCGAAAATGGGCTGTGCCGCGCCCGGGCTGATCGGAGCGGGCACCGGGTTAGGGCTGCTGCCCAGTTCCGGCGGCTTCAAAAGCGCCATTGGCTATACCATCAAGAGCCCCAACACCCAGGATTTCGATTTCAGCCTGCAGGGTAGTTTGCCCACGCCACCCCCTTCTGCATGAGCAAGCGGCCGCCTCTAAAACACCCGTCTTATATACTGGCCTTCGGTCGCGATTGAATGGCAGAAGCAAGACGAAAAACAATCAGCAATAGTGTGCTATGGACTGCTGCCGGTATCGCACTCATTCTCATCTTCTTCGGTGTACGCCGGATGACGCGCGAGAAGCTGCCCCTGCGGGTCGCCGAAAGCCAGGTGCAGGATCTGGTCAAGACCAGCAGCACCAATGGCCGGGTAGAAGCGCAGCTTCCCTTTGAGGCCCATGCTCCCGACGCCGCTATCGTCAAGAATGTGTTCGTGCACGTGGGTGATCACGTGCGCCCCGGGCAACTGCTGGTCGCGCTCGACGACACCGCGGCGCTTTCCCGGCTGGCGACGGCCACGGCCGCGCTACGTTCGGCCGAAGCCGGCTACCAGAGTGTCGCGAGCGGGGGCACGCACCAGGAGTTGCTCTCCTTAGAAAGCAATCTGGCCAAGGCGCAGATTGACCGCGACCAGGCAGCGCGCGATCTCGATGTCATCAAAAAACTGGCGGCCACGGGCGCCGCAGCCCCCAGCGAGGTGGCGCAGGCGCAGGCGCGGCTGCAGGTAGCGCAGCAATCGTTGCAGGCGCTGCAGCAGCAGAAAAGCAAACCCTTTGCCGCGATTGACCTTACACGGGCCACCTCGAGCGTCGCCGAAGCCGAGGCCGCGCGCGCCGCAGCCGAACAGGTCATCGCGCAATCGAATGTGCGTGCCCCCTTCGCCGGCACCGTCTATTCCTTGCCCGCCACGCGTTTCGGCTATATCGAGCCTGGCGCAGAGATCCTGCAGTTGGCAGACCTGTCGAAACTGCAGGTGCGCGCCTATTTCGACGAACCCGATATCGGTGGGCTGGCGCTGAACGATCCAGCGAGCATTGTGTGGGATGCCAAGCCGGATTTGAAATTCCACGGCCGCATTACCCGCCTGCCCTCGACCGTCATCGATTACGGAACCCGCCGGGTCGGCGAGGTGCTGCTGAGCATCGACGATCCCAACCATGTGCTGTTGCCCAACATCAATGTCGTGGTCACGGTCACGACGCATGAAGTGAAAGACGCCCTCACCGTTCCCCGCGAGGCTTTGCACATCGAGGGCGGGCGCGATTACGTGTACGTCGTCTCCGGGGGCACGCTGCATCGTACGGTGGTCCAGGTGGGCGCGATCAACCTGACGCTGGTGCAGATTTTGAGTGGTTTGCGAGACCACACGGTGGTTGCGCTGGGCACCACCAATGGCGCACCGATCACGGAAGGTGTTCCGATTCGCATCGTCAATTGAGGCCGATTGCGAGAGGTCGAGGGTCAACGGTATCGGTGAGGCGTGTCTGCCAGTTCGTATTGCTCGGTGTCGCTACCTGCATGGCGTATTGCGATGCGCGCGCCCAGGTGTCTTTCTATACCGTGGTCGATCTGGCGCTGCGCAACAGCACCGCGGTGCGCATCAGCTCCGCGGATGTCCAACGTGCCGAAGCCAGTGTGATGGAAGGTGTAGCGGCATATAAGCCCAGCTTTTCCGTAGGCTCAAGCCTGGGCTATTCGTACGGCTTTCCGGTAGGCCAGCCTTCGATCTACAGCGTGAGCGCCCAGTCCCTGGCCTTCTCTTTTTCGCAACCGGACTATATCCGTTCCGCTCGGTCGGCTCTGCTGGCAGCCCAGCTGAAGTTAAAAGACACGCGCCAGCAGGTGATTCTCGACGCCGGCCTGGACTATATCGAGCTGGCCTCGGTAAACCAGCAGATCACGGCGCTCGATCAGGAAACGGGCTTCGTGCAGCGGTTGGTTGCGATTGAGGACCAGCGGGTGGATGCGGGGGTTGACCGCAAGGTGGAACTGACACAGGCGCGGCTGACAGGGGCTCAGGTCGCGCTCAAGCGACTGCACCTCGTCGACCAGGCAGAGTTAGTGCGCGCCCGGCTCGCCCACCTCACCGGCCTGAAGCCAGACGACCTGGTGGCGCAGCCGGAAAGTATTCCTGTCCCCCCCGAGATATCTCAGCTCAGTGCCACCCCGGATAGCAACGGCGTGCAGGCGGCCTATGCGTCGGCCCGGTCGAAACAGTACCTGGCGCGCGGCGATGCACGGCAAGACAACCGGCCGACGTTCGCCTTTGGCATCGAGTACAACCGCTATGCCAAGTTCAACAACTACAGCGAATACTATCTGCGCTTTCAGCACAACAACTTCAATGTGGGAGTGCAGATTACTTTGCCGCTGTTTGACGCGACCCGCAGGGCAAAGGCAAAAGGCTCGAGCGCGGAGGCGGTGGGAGCGACCGCGCAAGCGGATCAGCTGCGCGACCAGGCCGGGGAGCAGATGTTGCAGTTGCAGAAGAGCGTGACCGAGCTGACCGCTCAGGAAACGGTAGCCAAGCTGCAAAACGAATTGGCTCGGGATCAACTGGATGCGATCAGCACGCAGTTGCAGATGGGGAGCGGCGGTGCGTCAGGATCGGCGCCCTTGCCCAAAGACGAGCAGGCCGCGCGTATCGGCGAGCGGAGCCGCTTTGTCGATATGCTGGAAACTCAATTCCAGCTCACGCAAGCGCGGCTATCCCTGCTGCGCACCCTGGGGCGCATTGAGGACTGGGCCAAGAGCCCGCCCGCTGCACGGCCGTAGCTGGCTGCGGAAAAACTCCGTTCCTGAAAGGTACGGGCTGCCTCGCCGCAGTGAGCGTCAGCCCGTAAGCAAATGATCGTAAACAACTCCGGCTTAGCCACCGAGGGCAGCGTATTCAGAGGCAAAAGCGGCCCTCAGACGGCTAAAGCTCATCATTTTAGTTTCATCACGTACGGCCTGAAGGCCGTACCCTTCACGCCAGATCTCTTCATCGCCTGAAAAAGCCTCACGGTTAGCAGCAATCTTCTTCCACAGCCCGTAAAGCCTTGCAATTGCAAAGGGATTGAACCCTCCGGGGGCAATTTGCCGTCTAAACTGTCGAGTGTCTTGTTAAGTACCTGTTTTCGCCCCCGGCACCTGCAGTGCTGGTAGACTGGAAGTTGAGCCTATGCCGCTAAAAACGTTACTCTTAAACCCCCCTTCGTTCGAGAACTTTGACGGTGGAGCCAGCTCACGCTGGCCTGCTACGCGCGAGATCGAATCGTACTGGTATCCCGTCTGGCTGGCGTACCCGGCCGGCATGCTTGAGGGATCCCGCATGCTCGATGCTCCGCCGCATCACGTCTCGGCCACTGAGACCATCGAGATCGCCAAGGGCTACGAATTTCTGGTGCTATTCACCAGCACACCCGGATGGACTGGCGACCAGAAGTTGGCCGAAGCCATCAAACGGGCCAACCCCACGATCAAGATCGCCTTTGTCGGACCACCCGTTACCACGTCCCCGGATAAGGCACTCAACGAGTGCGCCGCCATCGATTTCGTTTGCCGCCGCGAGTTTGACTTCTCCGTGGTCGAGTTTGCCAACGGCAAGCCCCTCGATGAAATTCTTGGCATCAGCTACCTGAAAAACGGAGTGGTTGCCCACAACCCTGACCGCCCGCAGGTAGAGAACCTGGATGAAATGCCCTGGGTCACCGATGTCTACAAACGCGACATCGATGTTACGAAATATAACGTGCCGTTTCTGCTTTACCCCTACGTCTCGCTTTACTCCACACGTGGCTGCCCGGCACAGTGCACCTTCTGCCTCTGGCCACAAACGCTGAGTGGACATGCCTGGCGCAAACGGTCGACCGATGACGTAGCCGCCGAGATGGCCCACGCCAAAGAGCTGTTTCCCGACGTGAAAGAGTTCTTCTTCGATGACGACACGTTCAACATTCAGAAGGCGCGCACGGTCGAACTGTGCGCCAAGCTGAAGCCGCTCAAGCTGACCTGGTCCTGCACCTCGCGCGTGACCACCGATCGCGAAACGCTCAAAGCGATGCGCGAGGCCGGTTGCCGCTTGCTGATCGTTGGCTTTGAATCGGGCGATCCGCAAATTCTGAAGAACATCAAGAAGGGCGCTACGGTTGAGCGCGCGCGCGATTTTGCCCGCGATTGCCATGAGCTGGGGTTGACCATCCACGGCGACTTTATCCTCGGGCTTCCCGGCGAAACCAAAGAGTCGATCCGCAACACCATCAATTTTGCCAAGGCGCTCGATGTGGAAACCATCCAGGTATCGATCGCGCATGCTTATCCCGGCACGGAGTTCTATGACTTCGCCGCCGAGAATGGCTTCATCATCAATAACGGAGCCATGGTCGATGAAGGCGGGCACCAGCTGGCGCACATCGAGTATCCCGGGTTGCCGAAAGACTACGTCCTCGAGATGGTGCACCGCTTCTACGACGAGTACTACTTCCGCCCTAAGGCGGCGTGGCGCATCGTGAGCAAGGCGATTATGAATCGCGATGTGGCCCGGCTGTATGTCGAGGCCAAGGCATTCATGAAGCTGCGCGCACAACGCAACAAGGTAGTCTCTGACGGTAAGAAGGCGGCCAAGAGCTCGGGCGCTCCTTTAAACGCTGGAGCATGATCGGGCTGCACTCCGTTTGGTTTCGATGAACAGTTCCACCATGACCATGCGGCGGTATCTGGTTCTGGGCGTGGTGACGTTGACCTCTGCCTTTGGAGATACTTTCCTTGCCATTGGGATGAAGCGTGTTGGGCCGGTTGCCTTAAGCCAGCCTGGCACGCTTCTTTCTGCTTTGCGCACACCGTGGGTGCTGGGCGGGGTTCTGCTGCTGCTGGTCTTCTTTGCTTCTTACCTGACCGCACTCTCGTGGGCAGACCTGACGTATGTGCTGCCGGCCACTTCGCTGGCCTACGTGGGCATCGCTTTTCTTTCCAAATTCTGGCTGCACGAAGAGATCTCGATCGCGCGCTGGATGGGCATTGCGTTGATCACCGCCGGGGTAGGGTTCGTAACCCAGGGCCCGGCTTACACCCCACGCGAAGCCGGGCGATGAACCTCAGCAGTGGTCCGGCGATCGCCGCCATGATCGGCGTGATTGTGTTGAGCGCAACGGCGGGCGACGTGTTGATCGCCTCCGCCATGCGCGGCGTGGGTGATCTGGATCAGATCAAAGCCACGCGTGGGCTGCGTGGCGCGATCGCCGCCGTGCTCGGGGACGCCCGTTTTGCCTGTGGGGCGTTCTGCATGGCGCTGAGTTTTTTTGCTCTGCTCTTCTCTCTCAGTCATGCGGATGTGAGCCTGATCGCCCCGGCCGCCGGTTCTCTTACCTTCGTGACCAATGCGGTCGCGGCGCGCTGGGTGTTGCATGAGAATGTCGATCGCCGCCGCTGGCTGGCGGCGGTGTTTGTCTGCTGTGGTGTGGCGTTGTTGAAACGTTAATAGAGTGCGTCACGCATAGAGCCGGTTATCCAGTGACGCCTGAGCGACCGGAGAGTCCCGCAGGGACGGACTGAAAGTAGCCCAGGACGCCAGTCCTGGGTTGACTATAGCTAGCTGAACATTCCCGTTAGGGACGGCCTGAGCCAGCAGCACAGCCTTTCAGTCGTCCCTGACGGGACTGGGTCCTTGGGTTCTGGTTTACCCAGGACAGACGTCCTGGGCTACTTTCAGTCCGTCCCTTCGGGACTCTGCGGCTCGCTCAAGCCTCGTTGGGGGAACGATCCTATTGGTGACGCAGTCCACTAGAGTCGTCCATGTTGTTCCGCAGCGAATGCGGAGCAAGAGAGATAAACAAACGCCGATTAGCTGGAGATAGGGCTGTAGGCCACACAGTCGATCTCGACCTTCATGCCGGGGGCGACCATGCCCGCGCCGATGGTGGTGCGAGCGGGTTTGTTGGCGCCAAAGACTTCGGCGTAAACCTCGTTCATGGCGCTGAAGTCGTTGACATCGAGCAGAAAAACAGAACACTTCACAACGTCTTCCAGGTCGGCTCCACAGCCCTGAAGAATCGCTCGCAGATTGCTCAATACCAGCCTGGTCTGTTCCTGTACAGATTCCTCCGCCTGCATCACGCCCGTTGCCGGATCAACCGGACCCTGACCCGAGACATAGAGAAAATCACCCGCGCGCACTGCGCTCGAATACGGTCCCTGCGGTTTTGGCGCGCCCGCCACTTGCAATCGTTCCAACATAACCTCTCCCTCCTGCCCTGACAACGCAGGGTTCACCATAACAGATGTCTACTTTGGCAGCAGACGCATCAAGCCGGTGGCGGGCAGGTCGGGTTGCAGGAACTTCCCCTTACTGCCGGTGACTGCTTCCGCAGCCAGGTAGCCGCTGCGTACAGCGCCTTCCATGGTCGCGGGCCAACCAGTCGCCGTCCAGTCGCCAGCCAGAAAAATGCCGGGCCACGGACTGGGCGCCTGGGGCCGCAGCAGATCCAGCCTGGGTCGAATGGAGTAGGTGGCGCGCACCTCTTTCACCACCGCGGCTTTGATCAGCCTGGCCTGCGCCACCAGCGGAAAGAACAACGCCAGCTCCTTGACCGCCAGATCGATAATCTCCTGACGCTGCATCTCGACCAGCGATTTCGATGCACTCACCACTAACTCAACATAACTCCCGGAATCTTTGCGGCGCTGCAGGCGCGACTTATGAAACATCCATTGGATGGTTGTGTCGAGCAGGATGGCGTGATCCAGATCGGTAATCTCACGATCGAACCAGAGATGGATGCCGGTGATCGGCGAGTGTCCGAAGTGTTGCAGATTTTTTGCTAAACCCTCAGCAGCGGAATTTGCCGGCAAGGCAGGGAGTAGTTTGCTGAGACCTTCATACGCCAGCGCCAGAACGACTGCATCCGCGGTAAGGGTGTTATCGCGGGTGGTGACGGTCCACTGTTTACTTTGCTCGGAATATGCGAAGGATTCCGGAGCGGCACTTAGATCGACGTGGCCGCCTCGGCTCTGCATGTAAGCGATCGCTCGGCTGTACAGGTCGCTGAGTGGAATGGTAGGCACACCCATGCGTCCCGCTCCCGGCGAAAGCAAGAGCGACTTACGAATCACCTGGCCGGCGTAGTGTACCGACATGTGCTCCGGGTCTTCATTCAGTGCGCTTACCAGGACTGGCTTCCAGAAGCGGTCGATGGCGTTGACCGTTTGCCCGTGGCGCGTGAGCCAGTGGGCGAAGTTTTCTTCTGAATCGCCGGGTATTCCGGCGATGAACGCGCTCAGCCCGCGGCCGATGGCCAGCTTGTCAGAAAAGGAAAAGGCCTTCGCGCGCAGGAAGGCCGGCGTCGAGTGAAAGGGCGCAGGCAGGAAGGAGGGCTCAAGCGTGCTCCTGCGTCCACCAGGTTCGAGAAACGTGAGGCGATCAAACCAGCGGATGGCCTCACTCACATCGAGCCGTTGATAAAAGTGCATCAGGTTGACGCAGTTGCCCAGCAACACATGCTGGCAGTTGTCGATCACTTCTCCGGTGCCGGGGTGCTCATAAGAAGAAGCTCGGCCACCCAGGTAGCGCCGCTTCTCGAGCAGCCGCACCTGGTAGCCCGCATCGGCCAGTGCACAGGCAGCAGAGAGCCCGGCCAACCCTCCGCCCACGACAATGATGTTCTTCAGGCCCACACACCCTGTGCCAGTGTTTTGAAAAGGCCGCATCCCAGTATGCTCAGCTTCTCATAGGCGGGAACCCTGATCCGGGCCGAGAAAACGTCAAAATTATGCTGTTCGATATGCCGCAATAAACGATGGTAAATCGTCACCAGGACCCACATCGCGGCGCGGCTGTCGGGGGAGATTAAGGGCAGCAACGCTTCGGCGGATTTGTAGAAGTGCTCGGCGCGGTCAGCCTGGATGGCCAATAACTGGCGCTGCTGCGCGGTCAATTGGTGCCCGTTGGAAACGCTGTTCATGGAGCTGGCCGTCACCCCGCAACGTTCCAGGTCTTCGAGCGGCAGGTAGAGCCGGCCGCGCTCCGCGTCTTCGCGTACATCGCGCAGAATGTTGGTCAACTGAAAGGCGATCCCGGTTTCTTCCGCCAGCTTTTCCGCGCTCACATCGAGGTAGCCGAAAATGCGAATACACACCAGCCCGACCACCGAGGCTACGAGATAACAGTAGCGGTAGAGGTCGGCGAAGGTTGCGTAGGAGGAGAATTGTGGATCGAGATCAGTGGCGGTGCCTTGTACCAGCTGGTCGAGCAGCGCGGAGGGGATAGCAAAGCGCTGCTGCGCATCGAGCAGCGCGACAAAGACGGGATCGTGCGTCGGTGTGCCCGCGAGCGCCTGATGCCAGCGCTCCAGCCAGGCGTGCAGGGCAACACGCCGATCGGCAATCCCGAAGGATTCGTCATCGGAAAGATCATCGGCCTGACGCATGAAGGCGTATACGGCGCAGATCGCGTCCCGCTTGGGAGCCGGCAGGGCGACGAAGGCATAGTAGAAATTCTTCGCCTGCTTGCGGGCGATGGCCCGGCAGGCGGCGTAGGCTGCCTGTAGTTCCCCGGTCACGACGCCGGCCTTCCCGCCAGCTTGCCGTAGAGTGCGCGCGCCAGCAAAGCAAACTTTCTCGGTTTGGAGAGGACCGGGCGCGCGGTGAGCACGTCATAGCGACGGTGCTCGATGGCGCGCAGAATCTCCATGCCGCCGCGGCTGAACAAATCCAGATCAAGCGCCAGTTCCCGATCGACTAGTTGAATCAGCGGCAAACCCTGGGCGAACCGTTGGTGCGCGTAATCGACTTCGTACTTCATCAGCTCGCGGAAGGCCGGGGTCGGGTCGCGCCTTGCCAGGGTGGGCTCGTCCACGCCGTAGCGTGCCATGTCGTCGAGCGGCAGGTAGATGCGTCCGCGCCCATAATCGGCGCTGAAGTCTTGCCAGAAGTTTGCCAGTTGCAAGGCGGTGCAGGTGTGGTCAGAGAGCTGGAACATGTCCGCTTCGCGATAGCCGCAGGCATACAAGACCAGCCGCCCTACGGGATTGGCGGAGTAGGTGCAGTAATCGAGCACCGCTGCCATGGTTTGATAGCGGGCTACGGTCTGGTCCTGGCGGAAGGCGACGAGCAGGTCGGCAAATGGCTTTTGCGGAATATCGCACACGCGAATGGTCTCGGCGAGGGCGACGAAGACCGGGTGGCGCGCTTCTCCGCGGTAGCAGGCGTCGAGTTCTTTACCCCACAGATCCAGCAGCGCCAGCGATTGCTCGCGATTGCCGACCTCGTCGCCCAGATCATCGGCGATGCGGCAGTAGGCGTAGATGCTGTGAAAATGGGGCCGCAGGCGCGCGGGCAGAAACCACGACGCAACGTGAAAATTCTCGTAGTGGGTGGTAGCCAGCCGTTGGCAGTAGGCGCGTGCTTGGTCGAGGGTAGGGCGCTGTTCCGGGATGCGGTATTCCGGCGGCAAAGCCGCCCAGCCGCGTTCGACCAGTTCCCCGTCTTGCTGAGCGCTCTCGACTGCCATCGCTAAACCTTCCACAACTGCTCCATTATAGTTGCCCATGCTGATCCGAATACGATGGGTGGCCCATCCTGATTTGCGGATGGAAATAGCCTCTTAGCAGGCCGCGGCAAAACTCCGTCCCTGAAGGGTACGGGCTTCAGCCCGTACATGATGAAGCAAAAAGTAATCGGCTTCAGCCGCTGAGGGCTGCGTTTCCAACTGAATACGCAGCCCTCAGCGGCTGAAGCCGGTTATTTTTTGCGGTGATTACGTACGGGCTGAAGCCCGTACCCTTCAGGGACGGAGTTTTCGCACTCTCTGAAGCCCGTACCCTTCAGGGTCGGAGTTTTCGCACTTTCTGAAGCCCGTACCCTTTATAAACAGGGTTTTTCCGCAGACCGCTAGGGAATGATAGCCGTCTTGATGTCGTTGGTGCGCTCGTTCTGGCGGCGGAGAACGGTCTCGAGCTCCGACAGCTGGGCCCTGCCGGTGATGTATTCACTGCACTTGAACCGGCCGCTGGCCAGCAGGTCGAAGGCTTTGCGGCAGGCGGCAGGGGTGTGGTGGAAGCTGGCCTTGAGCGTGATGTCGTTGTAGTGCAGGCGGTTGGTGTCGATCTCCACCTTGGTGCCGGCGGCGCACCCGCCGAAGAAGTTCACCGTGCCGCCGCGGCGCACCATGTCCACAGCCCACTGCCAGGTGAGTGGTGTCGCCACGGCTTCAATGGCAACATCCACACCGCGGTGATCGGGAGTCAGGGCACGAACCTCCATGACGGCGTCGACGGTTTCACTGGTTTGCACGATATGCTTGGCGCCAAAGGTCGTGGCCGAGGCAATCTGCTCATCGCGCTTGACCACGGCAATGACTTTCATGCCCGACAGTTGGGCAACGTGCATGAACATCAGGCCGATCGGTCCGGCGCCGATGACAACGACCGTATCTCCCCGCTTGGCCCCGGTCTCCTCCAGGCCACGCACCACGCAGGCCAGAGGCTCGGTCAGGGCCGCGTGCTCGAGCGGCAGGCTTTCTGGCACGATCAAAGTATTTTTAGCCACAATGCGCGCGGGAATGCGGATGTACTCGGCGTAAGCGCCGTTGTTGAAGAGCAGGTCTTCGCACAGATTTTCCTGTTTGCGGACACACCAGAAGCAGACGCCGCACGGGGCGGAATTGAGGGCGACGACCCGCATCCCCGGTTTGAAGCCGCGGACCCCGGCGCCGGCCTCATGCACCACGCCCGCCAGCTCATGCCCGAACAGTGCGGGCGGAGCGATCATTTTGGCATGGTATCCCCGGCGAAAGACTTTTAGATCGGTGCCGCAGGTGAGGGCGGCGTGGACGCGGATCACGATTTCGCCTTTGCCGGCGGCGGGAATGGGGACCCGTTCAATCCTGACGTCTTCTTTGCCGTAGAGTACGGCAGCGTTCATCTTGCTTAACATGCGTTACCTATTCTCGCCTAAACCGGGCAATCATGCTTCAATCACGATTTTCATCGAAGTTGGCCGGGGCTGCGAGGCAACGGCAATGGCTTCGACCGCCTCGGCTAAAGGAAAGCGGTGTGAGACCAGCCGGGTCAGATCGTAACCCTGGCCATAACCCGCAAAGACGATTTGCAAAGCTTCTTCCTGAATATCCACCGAGGCGCTGTAGGAGCCAAGCAGTGTTTTCTCGTCGACACAGATCGCCGCCGGGTCGATGGTCGCCTCCCCATGCTGGGTCTGGGCAAAGAGCAACACGCGACCGCCGGGGCGGGCGGCGTCCATGGCGGTGCGGATCAGAGGATCGCCGCCCACGGCCAGGATGACGGCATCGGCTCCGCGGCCTTCACTCGCCTTACGAACCACCTCGACGACGTCTTCCCGGGAAGCATCGATCGGGCTGTGCAACCCGAAGGTGGCGGCAACCGCGTGGCGTTCCGGGTAGAGGTCAGAGGTGAGCACGTTGGCTCCCGATCGCATCGCCAGTGAGGCCAGCATAATGCCGATGGGGCCCTGGCCAATCACGAGAACGGTTTCGTCCGCAGCCAGGTTCAGGCTGCGCACACCCTTGAGGCAGGTGTTCAGCGGCTCGACGAAGACCGCCTGGTCGAAGGGAACGCCGTCGGGGATTCGGATCAGCCCGCGCTGCACGATCCAGTCCATGACCCGCACGTACGTGGCAAACCCTCCGCCGGAAGGTTCGAAGCCCGCGGTGCAGCCGACCTGCTTGTATATCGGGCATTGCGCGAAGGTCTTCTTGCGGCAGTAATAACAAACGCCGCAGGGAATGTGATGGAACACCACCACGCGTTCCCCCAGGGCGAAGTTGTCGACACCGCTGCCCAGGGCCGCGATGGTGCCTACCGTTTCATGGCCGAAGATGCGCGGTGCGGTGTGCGAGCCGGTATGGATCTTTTTGAGGTCGGTGCCGCAAATGCCGCAGCTGTGAACCCGGATCAGCACTTCACCGGGGCCAACAGCGGGTATGGGCACCGTCTCCACCCGCACATCATCGACGCCGCGGTAGACGGCAGCCTGCATGGTCGCCATCCTAAGCACCCCCCAGCAGTGAATCCATGGCGGCAGCGATGGCGACCGCGCCTCTTCTGCCGTTGCTGCCGACCCGCGCCAGGGCCGGCCAATAACGGGGGCGGATGGCGACATGGGCTAGTAAAGCGGGCAGTTGCAGTTGCCCCTGGTTGTCGGTGTATTGACTGAAGTCAGGGAGTATCTCGCCAGCCACATCCGAAACCGCCTTAAGGCAATAGAACGCCAGCCCGTGGGCGCGGGCGAATCGGGCGACAGTCGCGGCTTCCATATCTACCAGCACAGCGCGGTAAGTCTCTGCCAGGCGCCGCTTCTCTGCCGGCGGAGCGACATGGTCGATGGTGACCAGTTTGAGGGCGACCGGGTTGCCATCGCGTTCCGGGCGGGTCGCTGTAAATCGCTCGCTGGTGGCGGCATCGATCACTTCATTCACCACGTAGGCATTGGCTGGCTGCACGCCGCAGGAGAGCGCTCCCGCCCAACCGATTGAGACCAGAGCGGTGAGCGGAGCCTGCTGGGAGGCGAGGGTGCAGGCGCGCTCGGCGGCCTGATGGCCCATCCCGGCGCAGACGGCGATGCACTCGACGCCTTCGAGCGCGCCCCGCCAGGCTGACTCTCCTTTGCGCGCGGCCGGCAGGGAAACGGGTTTCCATCCCTGCACCAGCGGTTTCAGTTCGCCGGGCATGGCGGCGATGATGCCGATGCTTTTCATGCCGGGGGCGCGTAGCCATGCGCCCTGAACCAATCAATTGCCGCGCGCAGCGCCGGGTAGATGGGAACCACGCGAAATCCCAATTCCCGCTCCGCTTTGGCGGAGGAAACGAACATCTTTTTCTTGCCCATGCTTACGGCCTCCACGGTCGCGCGCGGTTCTCGTCCACGCAGCTTTCCGGTGATGGTCTGATCCCACAAAGCGAACATCATGGCCACCGTGTGCGGCACGCGCAGGGTGGGCGACGGTAGTCCCGTGATGGCGGACATTTTATCCAGAATCTGCTTCAGGGTCAGGTTTTCTCCGCCCAGAATATACCTTTCCCCAGGACGGCCGACTTCGAGCGCGTCCGCATGGGTTTTGGCGACTTCGTTGACGTCGACCAGGTTCAGGCCGGTGTCCATGTAGGCGGGGAATCTGCGATTGAGAAAATCGACGACGATGCGGCCGGTTGGCGTGGGTTTGGTGTCGCGCGCGCCGATGGGCGTGGTGGGGTTCAGGATGATGACCTGCTGGCCCGCTCTGGCCGCGGCGATGGCTTCCTGCTCGGCCAGGTATTTTGACCGCTTGTAGTGGCCGATCATGTTGGCAAGCGAGACTTCGGTG
Source organism: uncultured Acidobacteriaceae bacterium (assembly GCA_963834445.1). Taxonomy (GTDB): domain Bacteria; phylum Acidobacteriota; class Terriglobia; order Terriglobales; family Acidobacteriaceae; genus PALSA-350. Next base: position 978,457 of record CAWIBU010000002.1, on the reverse strand, counting down.
GCCTCGTCCGCCAGCCGGCCGTCGGAGAAGAAGCCCATGGTGGCGACGCTCGAAGTGTAGACGAAGCGCGGGACGCCGGTTTCACGGGCGATGCGCAGCAGGTCACGGGTGCCGTTCACGTTGGCGGCGTTCATCTTTTCCGGGTGCGTCACCCACAGGCGATAGTCGGCGGCTACGTGCATCACCGCATCACAGCCGCTGATGGCGGTGCGCAGAGCTTCCGCCTGCAGCAGATCGCCAAGAACCGCTTCGGCGGGGAGGCCGTCAAGATTTTCGAGCTTGCTGGTAGGCCGGATGAGGACGCGCAGATCAGCGCCGCGACGGGACAGTTCTTGCGCTACGTGGCTCCCGACGAACCCTGTAGCTCCTGTGATGAAGACTTTCAGATTTTTACCTCTGTCCTGCGGGAAAGCGTACCACCACGACTCCCTCAGCTCCGACCGCGATGACAAAGGGGGAGAGTGGAACTTCGCTTGCGCACTGGCTGAAAAGCAGGTCCCTCCACTACGCTTCGCTTCGGTCGGGATGACAAATTTGTTTGAATGCAAGTTTTCCAAAACTTCTCATCGGAAACAAATTTGTCCGCTTTGCAGCTTTGCTTCCCAAACAAATTTGTCATCCCGACCGTAGCGAAGCGCAGTGGAGGGACCTACTTTTTCGCTTTCCCCTCAACAAACTTGTCATCCCGACCGTAGCGAAGCGCAGTGGAGGGACCTGCTTTTTCGCTTTCCCCTCAACAAATTTGTCATCCCGACCGAAGCGCAGCGCAGTGGAGGGACCTGCTTTTTCGCTTTCCCCTCAACAAATTTGTCATCCCGACCGAAGCGCAGCGCAGTGGAGGGACCTGCTTTTCAAATCCGGCTAATCCAACGCTTCAGGATGCAGACCAAAACCCTTTTCGCCGGCGGCCTTCTTCTCGTTCCACTTCTTGACCCAGGCTTCCCAGCTGGCGCCCGCGGCGCGATCTTTGCCGGTAAAGTTCAGGGCCGCTACCTCGCTGTACGCGATGGAGCGCTTCTCCGGCGAATCCTTGGGAAAAAGACGAACGAACGAATCAGCCAGCGTCGCTCCCGTCCGGCGGTCGAAAATATAACCCTCGACGACCGAGCCATCCTTGCAGGTGATGGTGACGTCGCCACGATAATCAAAGGCCTTTTCCAGGGCATCCAGCACTTCGACATCGCTGCCCAGAACCGGCGCCCAGCCCTCCAGGTTTTCGTGCTTCGTACCCGGGGCTAATTCGAGACTGTCAGGATCCGGCGCGGTCGCCAGTTTCTGTCCGGTCATACGCGGGTCTCTTCCATCGCAGATTTTGACTCACTGGATATCTGTACGAGCGATGGTGACGAATGGCCGAACTGCGGCGAGGTCAGCAGGTCGCGCGCGCCGTGGTCCACGTACTTATCAAACAGCGTGGCGCGCACTACCGACATAAAGCCGCGAAACGAACCGAACATATCGTTGACCGCCGAAGGCTCATACCCGCAACTAACCATGCAGTTGGCGCACTTTGGATTGCCCGACTCGGTGCCATACTCTTCCCACACCGTGGTCTCCATCAATTCCTTGAAGGTCGACGCATAACCATCCTGCAGCAGATAGCACGGCTTCTGCCAGCCGAAGATGTTGTACGCGGGACTGCCCCACGGGGTGCACTCGTAGTTCCGCTTGCCCATCAAAAACTCAAGAAACAGCGGCGACATATTGAACTTCCAGTGCTTTTCCCGGTTGGAAAGAATAGCGCGGAACAACCTGCGGGTGCGGGCGCGGCCAAGAAAACGATTCTGGTCAGGCGCCTTGTCGTAGGAGTAGCCCGGGGAAATCACAATTCCCTCTACCCCCATCGCCATCACTTCATCGAAGAAGCCACGCACGCTGTTGGGGTCGGCCCCGTCAAACAGAGTGGCGTTGGTGGTGACGCGAAATCCGCGCTTCACCGCCTCCCGTATACCCTCGACTGCCTTGTCGTAACCGCCCTCCCGGCACACGGAGAAATCATGGTGCTCCCGCTGGCCGTCCAGGTGTACCGAAAAAGTCAGATACTTGCTCGGCTTGAAAATGCCGATCTTTTCCTTAAGCAGCAACGCGTTGGTGCACAGGTAAATGTATTTTTTGCGCGCCACCAGGCCTTCGACGATCTCGGCGATCTGCGGGTGCATCAACGGTTCCCCACCAGGAATCGAGACCATGGGCGCGCCGCACTCCTCGATCGCCCGGAAACATTCTTCGGGAGACAGATCCTTCTTGAGGATGTGCGCGGGATATTGAATTTTGCCGCAGCCAGCGCAAGCCAGGTTGCAGCGAAACAACGGTTCCAGCATCAGGACCAGCGGGTAACGTTTTTGCCCGCTCATGCGCTTCCTCAGCACATAGCTGGCGACGGTCCACATCTGGGAAATCGGCACGGCCATTGTTTTAAATCTCCTCTAAGTTCTGCCCATGGCGCGGCGGTAATCCGTAAGCGCCAGCAAGGGGAAGTAATTCCGGTAAAGATGGTAGGCCAGGTAAAACACCCGGGGGAAGCCAGTGCCGGTCACGACGGCCTGCCGTGAAGCACCTTCTCCCATGCTCTCGTCCCACGATCCATCCGGCAGTTGCCGCTCGATCAACCAGCGCACACCCTTGGCTACTGAGTCGCTGCGGTTATCGCCTGCGGCTAACAGCCCAAGGATTGCCCACGCGGTCTGCGACGGCGTGCTCGGCCCGACACCGCGGGTGTTTGGGTTGTCGTAGCTGGCACAACTCTCGCCCCAACCACCGTCGGCATTTTGCACCATGCGGATCCACTCCGCTGCCTGCTGAATCTGCGGCTCGTGGTTCCAGACCCCGATCGCTTCCAGACCGCGCAGCACGAGAAATGTTCCGTAGAGGTAATTGACACCCCAGCGGCCGAACCAGCTGCCATCCGGTTCCTGTTCGCTATAGATGAAGCGAATGGCCTTTTCGACGCGGCGATCTTTTTGCGTGTAGCCATAGGTCGCCAACATCTCGAGGATGCGGCCGGTAATGTCGACCGTCGGCGGATCGAGCATGGCATTGTGGTCGGCAAAGGGAATGTTTTCAAACACCATCTTGGTGTTGTCTTTGTCGAAGCTGGCCCAGCCACCGTTCTTGCACTGCATGGCGAAGATCCAGGCAATGGCGCGCTGACACACGTCGTACTGGTAACGTTCGCGCGCGACGTTGTCGACCTTGTTGAGCGCCAGCAACACCTGGGCAGAATCATCGGTGTCGGGATAGAACTCGTTATTAAACTCGAAATACCAGCCGCCGGGTTGCGCGTTCTTTACCTTCACCGCCCAGTCACCCTTGTGGCGCACTTCCTTAGCCAGCATCCAGTCGGCTGCCTTCAAGAGCCGCGGATCGGTACGGGCAACGCCGGCTTGCCCCAGGGCATAGACCGCGTACGCGGTATCCCATACCGGGGACATGCAGGGCTGCATACGGAAGGTTGGCTCGATAAAGTCAGGAATGCCCTCATCTTCAATGCCCAGCTTCTCAAACTCGTCCATCGCGCGGATGGTTTGCGGATCGTCAATCGAATAGCCCAGGCAACGCAGGGCGAGGATGGCATTGAGCATGGCCGGGTAAATGGCGCCTAACCCGTCGCTCATTTCCAGATGCTCGAGGATCCACTTCTCCGCTTTTTTGAGCGCTACCTTGCGCAATGGCCGAATGTGAATGCGTTCGGCCCAATGAGCGATGCGATCAAGAATAAGGAAGAAATTGCGCCAGCCAACGATCTTCTTTCGATCCCAGCGCAGATGCAGATCAGCATCGGCCTTGCTACCGATGAATAGCTCATCGATGCCCATCTCGGGGGCGAGCTTCTTGAAAGGCTTCTTGGCGTAGGCGATGGATAAAGGAACCAGGATGGCCCGCGACCACGAAGAGATTTCGTAGATATTGAAGTAGCACCAGTTGGGAAAAAGAACCAGTTCGGGCGGGATTGCTGGTACCGCGTCGTACTCATACTGGCCGAAGAAACAGAGGTAGATTTTGGTGAAAGTGTTACATTCGACAACGCCGCCATGTTGCAGTATCCACTGGCGAGCGTGGGCCATGACCGGGTGATCAGGGAGCCAGCCCATGAGCTTGAGGGCGAAATAAGCTTTGACCGAGGCACTGATGTTCGAAGGGCCGCCGGCGAAAATACTCCAGCCGCCGTCTTGATTTTGTTTGCGCAGAATTTCAGACACCGCGCGTTTTGTCTTGCGCTCGTCGCTCGTACCGAGCAACGTATGCACCATGATGTAGTCAGACTCCAGCGTGGTGTCGGCTTCCAGTTCCCCGCACCAGTAGCCATCGGGGTGCTGCTGGGAGAAGAGAAAATCCCTGGCCCGTCCGACTGAAGATTCCACCTGGTCCAGTCCGGCATCAAGCCGGCCGAACCGGGGAATCGCGGGTTGTCCACTTTCAAAGGATTGGCTCATACGGGACCCTGACGCTCTTTCTCTAACCACAGCGGTCGTACGCTGTACTAGCTAGCTGCTCCCGCTACCGGCCGGATGGCTTGCACGATTTCCGGAGGCAGCCCAAAGCGAACATTTTCCGGCATCACTTCTACTTCTTCCACGTCGGAGAAACCGCGTCCGCGCAGGTACTCCACCACTTCGGCAACCAGCACTTCAGGTGCCGAGGCCCCTGCAGTCACTGCCACAGTAGATGCGTTTTCGAGCCAATTGGGGTCGATCGCCCCCGAATCCTCAATCAGGAAAGCGTTGGTGCTGAGGTTGCGCGAGACTTCCACCAGGCGGTTGGAGTTGGAGCTGTTGTTGGAGCCAACCACCAGCACCAGGTCTGCCTGGTGGGCGACGTTCTTAACCGCCACCTGGCGATTTTCGGTCGCGTAGCAGATGTCCTGCGTGTGCGGCCCGACGATGCTGGGGAACTTGGCCTTGAGCGCGTGGATAATGTCGCGCGCTTCATCCAGGCTGAGCGTGGTCTGGGTAAGGTAAGCCACGCGTTGCGGATCGGGCACTTCAAGAGCGGCTACTTCCTCGACGGTCGAGACCACCTGAGTGGCTTCAGGTGCTTCGCCCAGGGTGCCCTCGATTTCGTCATGATCGCGATGGCCGATCAGCACCAGCGAGTAGCCTTGGCGAGCGAATTTTACGGCCTCGACGTGGACTTTTGTCACCAGCGGGCAGGTGGCGTCAATCACCTTGAGCTTGCGCGATTTGCTGCGCGCGCGGACGGCCGGCGACACGCCATGGGCGCTGTAAATAACCCGCATGCCTTCGGGTACGTCGTCGATGTCATCGACGAAGATCGCGCCCTTTTCAGCTAGTTCGTTGACTACGAAGCGGTTATGTACGATTTCTTTGCGGACGTAGATGGGCGCGCCAAAGGTATCGAGCGCAATATTGACCACATCAATGGCACGGACCACGCCGGCACAAAAACCACGAGGTTTGAGGAGAAGAACCTTCTTGGCGACGTCTGCGGTCTTGCTCCCACCCGCAGGTGTAGATAATAGGGGACTTGTCACATCAACCAGTATACCGGAGCCAGGCCCTATCTGTCTGACGGATAAAGCTCACCGGCCGATGGGGACCTACACGCGCACGCTCCCCGCAACCGGCCAATGTCTCTCCAAACCCTTACAATGCATTCGCTAACAAATCAACATTTCTCCAGGTCGTCCCGATTGGAGAAGGATTGATTTGTGGCCGGGACAGGATTGGGCTTCTAGGGTTTCACCTTGCGGCTGCTCTTCAGCATTTGCTCGGCATGCCGCAGCGAGGTCTCGGTAAGCTTCGCGCCGCTGACCATACGGGCAACTTCCTCAACGCGCTGCTTCTCTTCGAGCAGCCGCACCGAGGTCTTCGTGGTTCCCTGCCGCTCTTGCTTTTCCACCAGGAAGTGCTGGTCGGCGAAGGCGGCGATCTGCGGCAGGTGGGTGACGCACAAGACCTGCTGCGCGCGCGACAGCTCCTTCAACTTCTGCCCGACTGCCTCAGCAGCCCGGCCCCCAATGCCGATGTCGATTTCGTCGAAGACCAAAGTTCTGGGTACAGGCGTCTTGCGGCGCTGCCCTTTGGCCGCGCCCTCTTCCACGCTGACCTTGAGCGCCAGCATAATCCGCGATAGTTCCCCACCGGAAGCCACCTGGTCGAGCGGCTTCAACGGTTCGCCGGCGTTCGTGGCGATCAGGCACTCGATCGAGTCCCAGCCGTGGCGGGTCCAGTGCTGTTCCGATTCCTGCGCGGCGACCTGCACGGCAAACCTCACCTTCATCGCCAGATCGTTGATGTGCGCTTCGGCAAGCTTTTCCAACTTGGCGGCAGCGGCGGTCCGCTCCCGTGTCAACGCAGCGGCAGCCACCCGGTAAGCGCCGGCGGCCTGGCTGCGCGCGGCTTTTAACTCCACCAGCAACTGGTCGCGGTTCTCCACCTCCGCTAATTTCGCTGCTACCTCCTGGCCATGCGCCAGCACCTGCGCCAGCGTTGCCCCATATTTTCGTTTGAGACGGTTGAGCGCTTCAAGCCGGTCTTCAATCTCGGCCAGCCGATCGGGCGATGCCTGAATCCTCGAGGCATAATCCCGCACCGTAGCGCCTATGTCTTCCACCACGGCGCGTGTGGAGTTGACCTGTTGTGCCGCCTCCACAAATTGCGGATCGTAACGCGCCAGCTCTTCCAGATTTTTCACGGCCGCGCGCAGGGCCGCTTCGGCCGAGCGATCACTCTCGTACAGCCACTCGTATGCGCTCAGCGCGGCTGCCAGCAGCTTCTCGGAGTTCGCCAGCACACGGCGCTCGATTTCGAGCTCTTCATCTTCTTTATCCCGGACGGCCGCGCTTTCGATCTCGTTCTTCTGAAAGCTCCACAAGTCGGCCTCGCGCAGCCGCGCCTGCTCATCGCCTTCCAAACGTGCCAGGTGGCTACAGGTCTCCATCCATGCCTGATAGGCCTCCGCGACTCGCTCTGGGTTGAGTCCGGCACTGCGATCCAGCAGTTGCCGCTGCTGCGCCTGGTCAAAAGCGCCCATCGTCTCATGCTGTGCGTGCACCAGGGCCAATTCGGGAGCGAGTTGGCGCAACACATGAACCGTGGCGGGTTGATTGTTCACATACACGCGGCCCTTGCCGCCGGCCTGGATCTCACGGCGGAGAATAATCTCCGCCCCTTCGGCATCGATGCCGTTGGTTTCCAGGGTGTTTTCTGCTCCCGGCGTGCTTTCAAAAACGCACGACACCACCGCCCGGTCGGCCCCATGGCGCACCACATCGGAAGAGGCTTTATCGCCCATCAACAGCGCCAGCGCGTCGACCAGGATGGATTTGCCGGCGCCGGTCTCCCCCGTCAGCAGGTTGAGCCCGGGGCCGAAGACAGCGATGGCGTGATCAATGACGGCGTAATTTTCGGCGCGCAGTTCGAGCAGCATGGGAAATTTCCGTTAGCGAGCGCAGCATAGCATGAGCACAAGCATTAATTTGCCGGGTTACCCTGCTGCGGCATCTTGGGCCGCAGCGGTGGTTTCGCGTGGGCATGTCTGCTACCGTAAAAGGTGTACTGATGATATCTCCCATTCATATCGCGACTTTTCTTGTTCTGCAGACAGACGATGCAGCCGCCCCAGTGGTGCATTCCGCCAGCTCCGGAGCCAGCGCCATCATCGACATGGTACGCAACAGCGGGGTGGTTGCGATCGCCGTCCTGGTGCTGCTGCTGATTGCCAGCCTTTACTCCTGGGCGATTATTTTGGGAAAGTCGGCCGGGTTCCGCAAGGCCCGCGCGCAGAGCCGGCGTTTCGTGCGCGCGTTTCGCAAGGCGGATCGCCTGCAGGAAATCGCCGCGGTGAGTGAGCAGTTCAAGCCCAGCCCGCTGGTCACCATTTTTGACGAAGTCTACGACACCTATCGGCGGCAGACGGGCGGCTTCGGTCCCCCCAGAAATATCGTCTCGCTGGAGCGCACGGCGCAAGCCGCTGCCAGCGAATCGCTGAGCGTGCTGGAGCGGCGGTTGACGTGGCTCGCCACCATTGGCGCCATCTCTCCGTTTGTCGGCCTCTTCGGGACCGTGATGGGCATTATCGATGCCTTCCACGGCCTGGGCACCGAGGGTGCCGCTACCCTGCGCGCCGTCGCGCCGGGTGTCTCCGAAGCGCTGATCACCACCGCGGCCGGCTTGCTGGTCGCCATCCCCGCAGTCATTGCCTACAACCAGTTCACCGCTTCGCTGCGCGAGTTCGGCTCCCGCATGGACGACTTTTCCCGGGAACTGTTGAACAGCCTGGAAGAAATAAACCAGCCCAAACCAGACACGATGGAGAGGGAGGCCGCGAGTGGCCTTCACCGCTAGCTCCGGCCATACTCGTACCTCGCTTGCGGAAATCAACATCACTCCGCTGGTGGATGTGGTGCTGGTTCTTTTGATCATCTTCATGGTGACCGCGCCGGTGCTGCAATCAGGCATCGATGTCGCAGTGCCCAAAACGCGCAGCGTGAAAGAGATCACCCAGCAGCGTCTGGTGCTGACCATCGATCGCGATCAGAATGTGTTTTTGGGCGACAAGCCAGTGAACCTGGCGCAATTGCCGACGCTGCTCCGCCAACCCAAAGCTGGGTCGAGCACGCAGGATGCAGCGAATCAGGTCATTTATCTCCGCGCGGACGAACGGGTTCCGTTCGGTGCATTCGCTTCCGTCATGGACGCGGTCAAACAAGCCGGGATCACCAATATCAGCATTGTGACTCAGCCCATCACCAAGACGGCGAAGTAGCAAGCGATGGCAGGCTGGAGCGGCAGCGAGGTAATGGATCAGCCCGATGGCCTGGGTTCACCCTTCGCCAAATCGACGCTGCTGCATCTGGTGGTGTTCGGCTCCCTGCTTGGTTACGGCTATCTGCACAACTTCCTCCACGGCAGTGAGTGGGGCGCGAACAACTTTCAGCAGGGCGCCATCCAGGCCACATTGGTTTCGACCGCGGCCTTGCCCTTACCGCAGGACCATCCACCCACCGATAACGTTCTGGCCACGGAGACGCCAAGTGTCGCCCCTGCGTTAGAGGAAAAAAAGACGGAGCCGCTGCCTTTGCCGGATGCGGTGCCCATTCCCGAAAAGCAAACGCCGGTGAAACCGCAGCCCAAACCACAACCGAAGGCGCCTCCCCAGCACCAGCCACCGCCCAAGCCTCAGAACAAGGCAAACTACGGAGAAGCGGCGCCGGCCAATGTTCCCCGCTCTACCGCGAGCAACACCAATGCCAATAGTCCTACCGCGGTCACTGGCGGAGATTTCGGTACTCGCTTCGGTTGGTATGTGGACGTGATCAAACGCAAGGTGGCACAGGATTGGTATCTGCAGGAGGTGGAGCCGAGCACCGCGGCGGGAGCAACGGTCTATATCCAGTTCACCGTGGGCCGTGACGGCTCCCCGGGCAGCGTGTCGGTCGCGACGCCAAGCAGCTCGCCTTCGCTGAACTCCTCCTGCCTGCATGCGGTGCAACGCGTGGATACGTTTGGTCCGCTGCCGCCCGGTTACAACGAGAGTAGCTTGAACGTGCTGTATCACTGCACCTATCCGGGTGTGCGATGAAGGGTGTGCGATGAAGGGAAGCGATGAGCGTGGGCTATGAAGATGGGCAACTACATGGCATCCGAGGTTACCGGTGTAACTGCACACGGTTTTTATCGTATAAAATTAAGACTGCGCAAGGCATGAGATCTCAACCAGGTATTACCTCTCCCCACTCCCGAGTTTTGTTGCTTATCCTGCTCATTGTGTCCCTGACGTGCGGGCCAGCACGTGCCCAGGATTGGGTGCGCACGGGAACCAATCTGGGCGCGCCGCGTATTCGACTGGCTGCGGCTGACTTCAATCCTTCCTCAGCGGACGCGCAGACCCCGGCGCTGAAATCCACATTCGACACTACGCTCTACAACGATCTCAATAACGCCGGCATTTTCGATATGGTTTCAAAGAGCATGGCTCCGCCGCTCATGCCGGCGACGCCGCAACAGATGAACCTGGCGGCATGGTCGGCGGCCCCGGCCAACGCTTCTTTCGTGGCTTTCGGGTCCATTTCTGTGACCGGCGGTCGCGTGGCGGTGTATGGATATCTGTTCGACGCCAAAAATCCGGACTCACCGCAAATCCTGGGCAAGCAGTACAACGAAGCGGCCAGCGCGGACAACGCGCGCTTGATCGCTCATCGTTTTGCCGACGAGATCATTACTCGCCTGGGTGGCGGCATTCCCGGTATTGCTGAAACCCATATCTTTTACATCGCTGCGCGGGGCGGAAATAAAGAAGTGTGGGAGATGGATTACGACGGGCAAGGCGCCCACCAGTTGACCCAACTCAACACGATCTCTCTTTCGCCGCGGGTGTCGCCGGATAACGATCGCATTGCATTCGCTTCGCTGGGCAAGCAGGGTTGGTCAATCCGCATGTACTCTCTGGTGCTGGGGCGCATGGTCAGCTTCCCCTCGATGGTGGGCAACACGCTTTCCCCGGCCTGGTCGAGTAATGGCGCAAAGATTGCGTTCTCCGCTTCTCGCTCCGGCGATCCTGAGATTTTTACCGCAGACGCCAACGGCTCGAGTGTGAAGCAGGTAACCACCTTCCGCGGACCGGATGTATCGCCCACCTGGAATCCCAAGACCAATTCGCAAATTGCCTGGTGCAGCGGGCGCACCGGCCTGCCCCAGATTTACACCATGGATGCGGATGGCACCAACGTGAACCGCCTGACCGATGGCGGCTACGCGACCTCACCCTCGTGGTCACCGAGCGGGCAGTACATCGCCTTTGCCTGGAACCGCAAGTATGGTCCGGGCGCGCCCGGTGGGCAGGATATCTACATCATGGACATCGCCAGCAAACGCTGGACGCAGCTGACGCACGATGAGGGCCGGCAGGATTTTCCTTCGTGGTCCCCGGACGGACGGCACATCGTATTTCAACGCGAGAAGGGTGGCGGATCCGAGATATGGACGATGCTTTCCGATGGCACCGAGCAGCATCGCCTCACCCAGAGCAGCGGAAATTCGATGCCTAACTGGAGTTGGAAGTAGCACGAATTTTCCTGTTTGCTATGGCTGCAAACAGGAGTTGTTGTAACCGTACGAGCGGCACGAATGGTTGCAGTCTGGGCCGTCGTGGCCGTGAAGCCTTGGAGAACGAACCACACACAGAGGAGACATTATGCAGACTCCGCGTCAACGGTATTTCGCTTCGCTCATCGCCACCACCCTGGTTTTCGCTGCCGGCTGCCACAAGAAAGTGGCGCCACCTCCGCCGCCACCTCCGCCGGCGGCTACCTCGCCGGCCCCCACGGCCTCGATTACAGTAACCCCGAGCAGCATTAATGCCGGCGGCGGCGCCGTGCTTGCCTGGCGGACCACTGATGCAACGGAGATCTCGATCGATGGCATCGGCACGGTGAATGCTTTTGGCACGCAGAACGTGTCGCCTACACAATCGACCAGCTACCACCTGGTGGCCCGCGGCCCTGGTGGATCGACGGATGCTACGGCCAGCCTGACGGTGATGGCTGCTCCAGCCGCCGCCAGCACGGGCGAGAACATCGACGAGCAGATGTTCGAGCAAAGCGTGAAACCGGCGTTCTTCGACTACGACGCGTATGAGATTCGCCCGGACGCAGCCACCGTGCTGGCGCAGGATGCGAGCTTTTTGGCCGCGCACCCCACGCTCAAGGTGGTGGTCGGCGGATACTGCGATGACCGTGGATCGGCGGAATATAACCTGGCGCTGGGCGAAAACCGCGCTAACGCGGCCAAACAGGCCCTGGTGAACGGCGGCGTGAGCCCGGATCGGATACGCACCGTGAGCTATGGCAAAGAGAAGCAGTTCTGCACCCAGGCTGACGAGTCCTGTTATCAACAGAACCGGCGCGCCGGCTTCACGCTCGATAAGTAGCAACGGTTGGGGTTGGCCACAGCGGCTCAGGTGACGCCGCTGTGGCTGATTCTGTCTGTGGGATTAAACTGTAGGAGTTACGGGGGCGTCATGCGCAAACACATCTTCCGACTGAGTGCCGTTGTCCTCTTTGCTTTGCTTGCTGCGGCGCCTCATGCCTTCGCCGTCTCCAAGGAGATCATTCAACTGCAAACCCAGGTCCAGCAATTGCAGGACATGGTGCAGCATCTGCAGACCTCGAATGACGAACGTATGGGCGTGATCGTCAACCTGGTGCAGCAGAACACGGATAACGTGAACCGGATGGTGGCGACGGTGACTGCCCTGCAGACTACGTTAAGAACAGAAAGCGACCAGCGGGGCGCCGGCAATGCTCAGCTGTCGACGCAGATCCAGGCGCTCAATGATTCTGTGGATGAGTTGAAGACACGCATCACGAACCTGACCACCCAGGTGCAGTCGATTCAGAGCCAGATGCAGAACGTGAACGGGCCACCGCCCGCGGGTGCTCCGGCCGCGGCAGGCGCTCCGCCAGCGGGCCAGGCTGCGATGGCGCCGCCTGCTCCGGCGGCTCCTCCCGTGGATCAGATCTATCAGGGGGCGTTGCGGGATTACAACTCTGCCAGGTACACCGTCGCTGCTTCTGAGTTTGCGGATGTGATTCATTTCTATCCCCAGGATCCGTTAGCAGGGAATGCCCAGTTTTACCTGGGAGAGATTGCTTACCGGCAGGGCCAGTTCCCTGCTGCGGTAAAGAGCTACGACGCGGTTCTGGAGCAGTACTCGGGTAACTCAAAAGCGCCCGCGGCTGAGCTGCGCAAAGGCCAGTCGCTGATTGCAATGGGGCAGAAGGATGCGGGTGTTCGTGAATTGCGGACGCTGATCAGCCGCTACCCGAACACCCCTGAGGCCCTCGAAGGGCGTAGCAAATTGAATGGAATGGGCGTGCGTATTACCGCCTCCAAGCCCAGCGCTTACCCCAGCAATACTCCGTAGTCAGCCAGCCTCTTCCGTTTCTACCGTTGGACCCACCACAAATCTCCGGGTGCGCCATATCTCGCTCGTTTTTCGCGAGATGTGGGATACCACGGGTCTCTCTCCTGGAGCTTTAGTGTTCACGACAGAGCTAGACGGTTGGCGCGATGGTATCCCACATCTCGCGAAAAACGAGCGAGATATGGCGCACCCGGAGATTTGTGGTCGGTCCAACACTGCGGAGGCATGCCAACGCGTTCACTGGACTGCCGTTCTGCTCCGGTGCTATCGTTTCACCGGCGTTAGAAGTCGGCCGCGTCGCTCGCTCAAATCCGATTGCGCCGGAGGTATTCATGGCAACTATTCCAGTTGATTCCCGTATTGATTCCAAAACCGCAGACTTCGTCTCGCGGCCGCACCGCATGCTGATCGATGGACGATTCGTTTCCGCAGCATCCGGCAAGACCTTCCCGGTCTACAATCCCGCGACCGGCGATGTCATCGCACGCGTACCCGAAGCAGAAGTAGAAGATGTTGACCGCGCTGTGGCCGCAGCGCGCCGCGCGTTCGATGATGGCCCGTGGAGCCGTATGTCCACCTCAGAACGCGGAAAGCTGATCTGGAAAATGGCCGATCTGCTGGAAGCCAATCTTGATGAATTCGCTGAGCTCGAATCGCTCGACAACGGCAAACCGTTTTCCGTTGCGCGCGTGGCCGATGTTCCGCTCGCGGTCGACATGTTCCGCTACATGGCGGGCTGGGCGACCAAGATTAGCGGGTCTACGCTTTCCTTTGGCACGCCGGGCGCTTTCCACTCTTACACCATGCGCGAACCGATCGGAGTGGTAGCCCAGATTATTCCGTGGAATTTCCCCCTGCTGATGGCGGTCTGGAAACTGGCGCCGGCACTGGCCGCGGGCTGCACCATCGTGCTCAAAGTTGCCGAGCAGACGCCGCTGTCGGCCCTCCGCCTGGCAGAACTGTTCGATCAAGCAGGCTTCCCGCCAGGCGTGGTCAACGTGCTCACCGGCTTTGGTGAAGGCGCGGGCGCTCCTCTGGCCGCACATCCCCTGGTCGACAAGGTGGCATTCACTGGCTCGACCGAAGTGGGTAAGCTGATCGTAAAGGCCTCGGCCGGCAACCTGAAGAAGGTGAGCCTGGAGTTGGGCGGCAAGAGCCCGGCCATCATCTTCCCCGATGCCGATCTCGAACGCGCTATTCCGGGGACGGCCAGCGCGATCTTTTTCAACCAGGGACAATGCTGCTGCGCCGGCTCCCGGCTGCTCATCCATGAAAGCGTCTACGACAAGGTCTTGCAGGGCGTCAGCGACATTGCCGGTGGCATTCACATGGGCGCAGGCCTCGACCCCAAAACACAAATGGGACCGCTGGTCAGCGAGGAACAGTTTGAGAAGGTGACCGGCTACATCGACTCAGGCGTCAGCGAAGGCGCACGCGTGGCCGCAGGTGGCAAACGCCACGGCGACCGCGGCTACTTCGTGCAGCCCACCGTGTTGACCAATACCAAGCCCAACATGAAAGTGGTGCGCGAAGAGATTTTTGGACCCGTTGTCTGCGCGGAATCCTTCTCCGATGCCGACCTCGATCGCGTGGCCCGCGAAGCCAACAACACTGTTTTTGGCCTCGCTGCCAGCATCTGGACGCGGGATCTGAGCACGGCGCACAAAATGGCCCGGCGGATCAAGTCCGGTACCGTTTGGATCAACTGCCACAACGTCTTCGACGCTTCGCTTCCCTTCGGCGGATACAAACAGTCCGGTTGGGGACGCGAGATGGGCGAAGAAGTGCTGCACAACTACACCGAAATCAAGGCCGTAACAGCGGCCTTGTAGCCTTCGTGCGGGGTATGGGTACGGGGCCGGGTTCCGGCCCCGTACAACGCGCTCAAACAAATGGTCATCCTATCCAGATGGCAAATCAAAACTCTCCTGACAGTGACATCCACAAAGGCGCGGTCGAGGAAGAAATCAGCACTCCTTCCACCAATGGCGATCCCAACCTGCATAGCCAGGCGGGCCACCGCGATCAGGATGCGATGCTCAAGGACGCAGATACGGATTTTCCCGAACCGGGATCAAGTCCGGAGCATAGCGGCGAACACCGCTAAGCTGCTCTGCCTTCTAAGTCTGCCGCTTTCGGCGGCTACCCAAACGCTTCACTGCCGCCTTTCCCCGGGGCCGCGCCTGGTCGGCACGCGCGCTGCCAGCTCAGGCGGCGGCTCAGTGACCGCTACTCTCTCCGGCAATCAGCTCACCTTGCAGGGCTCGTTTCAGGGGACCCTTGCCGTACCCACCGGCGCACACCTGCGCATGGGCTCGCTTCCCGGCGTGCGCGGCCCAATCATTGCCGGCCTCATCGTTTCTCCCTCGACCGCTGGTACGCTAAGCGGCAGCGTGCAGCTGAAGCCGGAACAGCTCAGCGCGTTTCGCCAGGGCAGTCTGTACATCGAGATCGATAGCGAGCCAGCGCCCGAAGGCGACTTGTGGGGCTGGCTCTTCTCGCCCACCACCGCCCCGCAATGACAAAGATGCCCCATGTGCGTGCGCTTGCAGTGGCGACTTTCAGTTTGTGGAGCTGGGTTGCCGTCGCCCAGCAGGCTACCGGTCCATTTACCGCGGCACAAGCGGCACAAGGGCATACGGACTACTCCGCGAACTGCGCCAGTTGCCATCACGAAAACCTATCCGGCGGGGGCGAAGCGCCTTCTCTGGCCGGCGGCAATTTTCTGAAATCGTGGGGCAGCCGGTCCACGCGCGAACTCTACGACTATGTCCATGCCGCCATGCCGCTGGGTAAAGGCGGCAGCCTCAGTGACCCGACGTATGCGGGCATCGTCGCCTTTTTGCTGGAGGCCAACGGCGCCACACCGGGTGGCAAGATCTTTACACCGGAAGAGGAAGTGAAGATCAGCAACGTCGCCAACGGTGTAATGCCGGCCGGGCTCGCGCACCGGGGGGAAGCTGCTCCCGTGATCGTCACCGGACTTACTATCGCGGGGCAGCTCGAGCACTACACCCCGGTAACCGAAGCCATGCTGAATCATCCGCCCGATAGCGACTGGCTGATGTTCCGCCGTAATTATCAGGGCTGGAGCTTTAGCCCGCTCAGGCAGATCAATGCCGCCAACGTAAGAAATCTGCAACTCAAATGGGCCTGGGCGATGAACGAAGGCGGCGCCAACGAAGTGACGCCGATCGTGCACGATGGCACGCTCTTTCTCTCCAATACCGATAACATCGTGCAGGCGCTCAATGCCAGGACCGGCAAGCTGATCTGGGAAAATCGCATCGGGCCGAAATCGCCGGCGCTGTATGGCGGCAACCGCAGCCTCGCTCTTTACCAGGACAAGGTATTTGTAGCCACCACGGATGCACATCTGGCCGCGCTCGACGCGCGCAGCGGCAAGTTGCTGTGGATGGTTGCCATCGCCGGCAAAGGCCATGCCCAGACGGGCGGCGTGATGGTGATCCACGGCAAGGTTCTGACCGGGCTTACCGGCTGCAGTTCCTATGGAACCGAAAAGTGCGCGATCACCGCATTCGACGCGCAAACCGGTGCCCAGGATTGGCGCTTCCAGACCGTTGCACTTGAGGGGACGCCCGGCGGCGACACCTGGAACGGTCTTGACGATCTATACCGTGCGGGCGGCGAAACCTGGATCGCCGGCACCTACGATCCCGAGCTGAATCTCACCTATTGGGGCGTGGCCCAGGCCAAGCCATGGATGCGCGCCAGCCGCGGCACCGGCACCGGCGCTGCCCTTTATACCAGCACCACCCTTGCCCTTGATCCCGATACTGGCAAGCTGAAGTGGTATCACAGCCACTCACCGGGCGAGTCGCTCGACCTCGACGAGGTGTTCGAGCGCGTGCTGATCGACCACCCCAGCGCGCAGGGCACGCAGAAAACCGTGATGACCATCGGCAAGGCCGGCATCTTGTGGAAGCTCGACCGCACCAACGGCAAGTTTCTCGGCTACCGGCAAACGGTGCTGCAAAACGTGTTTACCCATATCGACCCCAGGACCGGCGCGCCCACCTATCGCGACGACATCATCCACGCGAAATCGGGGCAATGGATTCAGTCCTGTCCCAGCGAAGAAGGCGGCCACAACTGGACGGCAACCAGCTATTACCCGCCCGGCGATCTGCTGATCATCCCGCTCTCGCAGAGCTGCGACGAGCTGAACGGCCATGATGTGGAGAAGAAGGCAGGCTCGGGTGGCATCGCTGCCGCGGTCCGCGTGTACGAGATGCCCGGCAGTAACGGCAACATGGGCAAGCTGGCCGCCTATGACACGGGCAGCA
This sequence comes from uncultured Acidobacteriaceae bacterium, assembly GCA_963834445.1. Classification (GTDB taxonomy): domain Bacteria; phylum Acidobacteriota; class Terriglobia; order Terriglobales; family Acidobacteriaceae; genus PALSA-350. The sequence continues at coordinate 961,265 of CAWIBU010000002.1, read as the reverse complement.
TGAAGGAAGTCTGGTCCTTTCAACAACGCGCGCCGTTTCTTACGGCCGTCCTTTCGACCGACGGTGGTTTGGCCTTTGTCGGGGACTACGATCGCACCTTCAAAGCGGTCGATGTCCATACCGGCAAGACCTTATGGAAAAACCAGTTAGGCACCACCGTACAGGGCTATCCGGTGTCATTTAGCATCGCGGGCAAGCAATACATCGCGGTGACCACGGGCCTGGGCGGGGGAAGTCCGGAAAATATGCCCAACGTAATCCTGACGGAAGTGCATCGTCCGGATAGCGGCCAGGCGTTGTATGTGTTTGCGTTGCCGGATGGGGAGGATGGGGATGGATCGAAGTAAGCGCAATTTTCTCGCATCGGGGCTGGGATTGATGGCGCACATGGCATTGGGCCAGACGCCGGCGCAACCCCTCAACGCTGCGCCACCACCGCCCAAACGTGAGCTGCCACACCGCAAGGTAAAGACCACGCGCCTGTTCAAGGCGCCCCCCGGCTACCCTAACGCGGTCGCCGTGGCGCCGGAAGGGCTTTGGGTTGCGGAGCAGAAATCGCAGAATTATGGGTCCGAGGCGAAGCGATCACCCGAAGCCTGCTGGCTATTGGACTGGAACGGCAAGCTGCTGAAGACGGTGCTGAGCGAGTCCTGCAACACCAGCGGCATGGCCTACGGCGACGGCTGCGTGTGGATGGGCGCGAACGGCGGCCCGGAAGGCATTTACCAAACGGATATGAACTCGAAGACGGTATCCCACCGGCAGATTCCCCTCGGGCCGCGGGATAACGGCGGCGGCTGCCACGGGCTGATGTGGCATGAGGGAAAGCTATGGATTGTAGCCAACCGGCTGCGGGCGATTCTGCGCGTCGACCCGAGGACCTGGGGGCCGGAGTTCATGATTCCCATCACCACGGCTCGCTGGCATGGGGTCGCCTGGGATGGAGGAGCGGTCTGGATGGTGACGGGCACGTCTGATGTCGACCGTTTTATCGAGCAGGACGGCCAGCTGGTTCATACCACGACGCCGGGCCTGGTGAAATACGACGCCACCACCGGCAGACCGCTCGAAACAGCAGAGTTTGTGGAAGGCTCAGCCGATCCGCATGGACTGGCCATGTACCAGGGCAAACTCATCAGCTGCGACGCAGGCGTGGGACCGCCGGGGTTTGAGCTGACGCACAGCCCGAACAGCGGCTACGTCTTCCAGATCGACTTCATCTGAAAGCGACTCGAGAAGGGTACCGGCTTCAGCCCGTACCCTTCATCCGCCACTAGCCGATTTTGGTTAGCTGCCCCTGGTTCAGTTCTTTCCAGTTGCGGCCGTTGTCTTCGCTGAACTCGGTGCGGAAATGCATCACCTTGTCCGAGAGGAACTCGTCGTTGGTCAGGAACATGATGGTCTTGTCCTGGCTCTTGACCTCAGTCCCGAAGCTCCAGATGTTCCCCTTGACCTGCATGGGAACTTCCCGGGGCGAATCGTCTTTGTCGACGCCGAAAAACTTGTAGGTTTTGCCGGCTTCGTCGTAGGTGTAAACCGACAGACTGTTGCTCACCCCGTTGACCCCGTTCATCAGGTGATCGCACAGGATAAAGCCATGGTGAGGCGACCAGTTGCAGGTCATCTCCGAGGTCATCGAAGCGGCCTCGCTGTAGGGCGTTGTCATCACCTCGGTTTGGGATTCCCAGGTTCCGACCCATACATCCATTTTTGTTAGCTCGGGGGCGATCTTTGGGACTTGTAAATGATCGCTGGCCAGGGCGATGGTGCTCACCGCCACGGCAGCCAGGTAGATCCCACGTAGGAAGTTTTTACGCATACCGTCCCCTTGCTCTGTTCGTAGAAACGAGCTGATGATACAACTTTTAGGGGACGGATGAACAATATTCGCTGCAGTTTAATAGTACCCACAGTTCCAAAACTACTCGACCTTGGGTAACTAAACGGTAACAAATTCCTCTACTGGTGCTTCTGCATGATCTGCTCCAGCACCTTCCGCGAAGGCCGAACGCGCGACTCCGGCAGACTGGCCAGAGGCTCATCCACCATGTTCAGCATGTCGGTGAAACTGGGCTTGGTGGTGTCCACGTAAAAGACGCCGGTCAGGACCTCGCGCTGCTCGTGAGCCTGCATCAGCGCGGTTACGGCGCCGATCCGGCTGGTCGGGTTGTAGTCGGGATGCAGTTTGCGCAGTCGCAGGTGAGATCCGTCGTGCATCTTCACGTCGTAGGTCGAGCCCGGATCGTAATCCACATTGATTTCTTCGAAGGAAGGCACAAAACCAACCTCGTTGACCGCCTCTTCGTGTTCCTGCACGTACTTGTAGCTCTTGGTTGAGCCTTCGTGATCGTTGAAGGTGACGCAGGGTGAAATCACGTCGAGCATGACCGTTCCGTTGTGGGCGATCGCCGCCTTCAGCATAGCCAGCAACTGCTTTTTGTCGCCAGAAAAGGACCGGCCGACAAAGGTCGCGCCCAGCTCGACCGCCATGATGCAGGTATCGATCGGGGGCAAGTCGTTAATAACGCCGGTTTTGAGCGTGGAACCGAGGTCGGCGGTGGCCGAGAACTGCCCCTTGGTTAACCCGTAAACACCATTGTCTTCAATGATATAAATCAACGGCAAATTACGGCGCATGAGGTGGGCGAACTGACCGAAGCCGATCGAGGCGGTGTCGCCATCGCCGCTCACGCCCAGCGCGCGCATGGTGTGGTTGGCCATCAGCGCGCCGGTCGCTACCGAGGGCATGCGGCCATGCACGCTGTTGAAGCTGTGCGCCCGGCTCATGAAGTAAGCCGGGGTCTTTGAGGAACAGCCAATCCCGGAGAGCTTCATCAAACGCTCGGGCGGTATGCCCATCTCGTACATGGCGTCCACGATGCGCTCGGAAATGGCATTGTGGCCGCAACCCGCGCAGAGTGTGGTTTTGCCGCCGCGGTAGTCGAGCACTTGCAAGCCGAGGCGATTCTTCTTGGGACCGGGAGCGACCGGTGGGGTTAACGTCGTCGCCATTAGAGTTCCTCCTGAAGGACCAGATTGTCGGTCACGGTGCGCGCATCGAGGGGCAAGCCGTCAAAATGGCGGATGCTGCGCAGCCTGGTTATGTCTTCCGCGGGAAGGTCCAACTTGAGCAGGCTCAACATTTGTCCATCGCGGTTCTGCTCGATCACGTAAACCCGTGGGTGCGCGGCGATAAACGCGTGCACTTCGGACGAGAAGGGAAAGGCCTTGAGGCGCAGGTAGTCGGTTTCCAGGCCGTATTCCTTGATCAGCTGATCGCGGCTTTCGCGCACCGCAAAATCGGAGCTGCCGAAGGCGATCAGTCCAATGTTCGACTTGCCCGTCTGCACGACTTCGGGCGCCGGAACCAGGGTGCGTGCCGTCTGGAATTTGCGATCCAGCCGCTCCATTAGATTCTGATAGTCGTCTGGCCGCTCGGTGTAGAGCGCCTTCTCGTTGTGGCCGCTGCCCCGGGTAAAGTATGCTGCCTTGGGGTGGTCGGTGCCGGGAAGCGTGCGGTAAGGGATGGCATCGCCGTCCACATCTTTATAGCGTTCAAAGCCGCCCAGCCGTTCGAGATCCTCTTTGGACAGGATCTTGCCCCGGTTCAAAGGCTTCTCGGGATAGACAAAAGGATCAGACATCCAGTTATTCATGCCCAGGTCGAGATCGGAGAGGACGAAGATGGGCGTCTGCAATTGTTCCGCCAGATCGAAGGCGGCCATGGAGAACTCGTAGCACTCCTCGACCGAGGCGGGCAGCAACATCACGTGTTTGGTGTCGCCGTGGGAAAGGTAGGCGATGGAGAGCAGGTCGCCCTGCATGGTGCGGGTGGGCATCCCGGTCGAAGGACCAACCCGTTGAATATCGAAAATAACCCCGGGCAGTTCAGCAAAATAACCCAGGCCGGCAAACTCCGCCATGAGCGAAATGCCGGGGCCCGAAGTAGACGTCATGGAGCGAGCGCCGGCCCAGCCTGCGCCCAGCACCATCCCGATGGCAGCCAGTTCATCTTCTGCCTGCACGATGGCGAAACTGGCTTTGCCATCTTCCTCAATACGGTATTTCTTCATGAAGTCGATGAGGCTTTCGACCACCGAAGAAGAGGGTGTAATGGGATACCAGGTCACCACCGTGACGCCGGCGAACATTGCCCCCAGGGCAGCGGCGGCATTGCCGTCGATAATGATCTTGCCCGCGGTGGCATTCATGGGCTCGAGCGCGAGCGCGTCTTGCTTGATGAGCGAAGCGGCCGCGAATTCGTAGCCGGCTTTGATCGCGTTCCAGTTCAGGTCCGCGGCTTTTTGCTTCTTGGCGAACTGGCGGCGCACCGCGCTCTCGACGGCTTTCATGTCCATCGCCAGCAACTGCGCTACCACGCCCACGTAGATCATGTTCCGCACCAGCTTGCGCAGCTTGGCCTCAGGGCAAACCGCAGCGGTCAGCTTGTCAAAAGGGACGGGATAGCAGATGACGTCATCGCGATATTGTTTGAGGTTCTGGGCTTCGTCGTAGATGGCGGCGCCGCCGGCCGGCAGGGAGAGGATATCTTCCTTCGCCGTCTCGGCATTCATGGCGACCAGGAGTTCGATTTCCCGCCGGCGCGCCACGTAGCCTTGTTTGCTGGCGCGAATGGTGTACCAGGTCGGCAAGCCAGCGATATTCGAGGGAAAGAGGTTCTTTCCGCTTACCGGAATGCCCATCCCGAATATGCTTTTGAGCAACACCAGATTTGCTGACTGCGACCCGGATCCATTTACGGTCGCTACCTGGATGCTGAAGTCATTGATGATCCGTTTCGATGCAGGCGTTTGCAGTGCCGCTGAGCTACCCGCTCCGGGTGCTCCTACGGCAACGTCTCCTGTCGCCATTTTGGCCGGATTCCTTCCCCGATGAGATTGTGCGGAACCCTGATCGGCCGGACCTTGATAGCCGCACAGAACATTATAGGTCAGCGCTTGGCCCCGACCGCCGGTGTGCCGCTTAATGGCTCTAATTCGCTACTGGGCGGAAGCGAATGTTGTGTAAACGGTTCATCCGCAACATGCCGGAATTACAATGAGCGCATGCTGCTCGAAGGTGTTTTTGCCGCGGTAACGACCTGTTTCTATCCGGATGGACGTCCCTATTGGCGCAAGCTGGAGCACAATATGGACCGTTACTCGCTCACCGCCATGAGCGGGATGGTGCTGCTCGGCTCAACCGGTGAGGCCGTCATGCTCAGCGATGAAGAGTCGCGCGAAGTACTGCGGGTGGCCCGGGGCGCAACGGCCGCGGATAAGGTTTTAGTGGCCGGCGTGGGGCGTGAGAGTGTGATTGAGACTCTGCGGCTGGCGGATTACGCGGCCGAGCAAGCCTACGACGTGGTGCTGGTGCGCACCCCGCATTTCTACCGCAAGCAGATGCGCGAGCGGGAGATGCTGACCTATTATCAGGCGGTGGCCGACCGGTCTCCGCTGCCGGTACTGCTTTACAGCGTGCCCAGTTGCACCGCCTACGACCTGCCCATCGGCGTCGTCGCGGAGCTGGCAATGCACCCGAACATTATCGGGATGAAAGACTCGAGCGGAAATGTGGAGCGGATCGCCGAGCTGGTGCAAGCTACGCGCTCGGCCAAGAAGCGCACCGTGCCGGTGACCACGGTCTTCGCCGCCGTCACCGCGCGCATGCTTGCGCCCCAGGCAAGCAACGGAGCTGCCTCCTTCGTGGCCGCGGGCGAGCTCGCTGCCGGCGGAACGGCGATTGCGGCCGCAGCGCCCAAACCGGCCTTGAAGACGCGTACGCGCGAGGTGGGTTTCCAGTTGCTGGCTGGTTCGGCGCAGACCTTGTATCCCTCACTCGACGCGGGAGCGACCGGTGGTGTGCTCGCCCTGGCCACCTTTGCCCCGCAGGCGGCGTGCGAGGTTTACACAGCGTGGGCGGAGAAAGATGCGGTGCTGGCCACCGATAAACAACAGCGCATTGTCCAGGCGGGCATTGAGGTTTGCGGCAAGATGGGCATTCCCGGGGTGAAGTACGCGCTGGACCTGAACGGCTATTATGGAGGCCGTCCCAGGATGCCCCTGCTCCCTTTAAACGGCGAAGAGCAGCGGGCAGTAGAAGCGTTGATAGACGATATTCGCAACTAACACAGATACGATGATTCGGACTTAACAAGCCTCCTGCTTGAGGGAGGGGGGAAAAGCAGGTCCCTCCACTACGCTACGCTCCGGTCGGGATGACAAATTTGTTGGATTACTAACTTCTGATCCCAAGAAAATTTGTCATCCCCACCGGAGCGTTCCCGAATTCCTGTTTCGCTACTTTAGACAGATCCACGTGTGCGGCTTTCATTAAGGAAAGCCGCATGAAGTTTGCCAGCGCCACCAACCTCGACAGGAATTCGGGGTAGCGTAGTCGAGGGATCTGCTGTGCGCCTTTATGCCTCGCAAAGCGCCCGTGAATAGCTTAGCCATTCTCCGCCTAATGCGCGACCACCGGCTCCCGCCGCAGCTCCTGCAGCGCGTTCACTGTGATCTGGCGACGCTGCGTAGCGGCGATTCCCTCAGCTGCCGCCCTGGCCGCGGCAATCGTAGTGATGGTTGAGATTCTCTGCATGACCGCTGCCCGGCGAATCGCGCGCTCGTCGAAAAAGGTGTCCTGGCCGTGGGGCGTATTGATGATGAGCTGAATGCGCTCCCCTTTGATCAGATCGACCACGTTCGGCCGGCCTTCCTTCACTTTGTAGACGCGCTCGACCACCATACCGGCGCGCTCCAGCACATCCGCGGTTCCCTGCGTCGCCACCAGCTGAAATCCTAACTCGACGTACTGCCGCGCCAGGTCCACCAAAACAGCTTTGTCGCGGTCATTCACGCTGAAGAACACAGTTCCCTTCACCGGCAATACCTGTCCCGCCGAGACCTGCGCTTTGGCAAAGGCTTCGCCGAAATTATCAGCCACGCCCATCACTTCGCCGGTCGACTTCATCTCCGGGCCCAACACCGTATCGACGCCGGGAAACTTATTCCAGGGAAACACGGGCGACTTTACGAAGAAGTGGCTGCCGGTGGCAAGATCGGTCCGCTCGGCAACCTGCTCCGGCATCAACTCGCGCAATGTGCGTCCGGTCATCAGGCGCGCGGCCATCTTGGCCAGAGGCACGCCCGTCGCCTTCGAAACATAAGGCACGGTACGCGACGCACGCGGGTTCACCTCAATCACAAACACCTTGTCCTGCTCGCCCGACCGGCGTTGAATGGCAAACTGCAGGTTGACCAGGCCAATCACTTTCAAAGCCAGCGCCAGCTCGCGGGTATAGGTGCGAATGGTTTCCAGCGTAGACGGCGCCAGATCGGCGGCAGGCAGCACGCAGGAAGAGTCGCCGGAGTGTATGCCGGCCTCCTCGATATGTTGCATGATGCCGGCAATGACGACATCTCTGCCATCGCACAAGGCATCGACGTCCACCTCGACCGCATCCTCGAGAAAGTGATCGACCAGAACAGGGCGCTCCTGCGAATACTCGACCGCCTCCTTCATATAATGGCGGACGGCATCCGCATCGTAAGCAATGACCATCGCGCGGCCACCCAGCACATACGAAGGCCGCACCAGCACCGGGTAGCCGACTCGTTCCGCACCTTCCAGCGCTTGCTCGACGCTGGTCACCATCGCTCCCGGGGGCTGAGGAATATTCAAGTCATGCAGCAACTGGCCGAAGCGTTTACGATCCTCCGCGAGATCGATCGACTCCGGAGAGGTACCGATGATCTTGATGCCCGCCGCCTTCAACGGCAGCGCAAGGTTCAAAGGAGTCTGGCCGCCAAATTGCACGATCATGCCGATGTCGGCGCCCGAAGACGCTTCATGCTCGTAAACCGCCAACACGTCTTCAAAGGTCAGCGGTTCAAAGTACAAACGGTCGCTGGTGTCGTAGTCGGTCGACACAGTTTCCGGATTGCAATTGACCATGATGGTTTCGTAATCGTCTTCGCTGAGCGCGAACGCCGCGTGGCAGCAGCAGTAATCGAACTCGATGCCCTGCCCGATGCGATTGGGACCACTGCCTAAGATAATGACCTTGCGGCGTGCGGTCGGCGGCGCTTCATCTTCCTCATCGTAGGTGGAATAGAGATAGGGCGTCTCGCTGTCGAACTCGGCCGCGCAGGTATCCACCTTCTTGAACACGGGTGTGATGCCATGGCGGCGACGGACCGTACCAACCGCGATCGCTCCCTCCTGGCTGTCGATGCTCCACACTTCGGCGATTCTGGCATCGGAGATGCCCATCCGCTTGGCCTTGCGCAGCACATCCGCGGGGATGGTCTCGAGCGAGAAATCGGTGAGTTTCTCAATCGCGTCCGTCACTTCCTTGATCTGGTAGAGAAACCAGGGATCCATCGACGTCATGCGCGCGACTTCGCGCACCGAAAGCCCGGTGCGAAAGGCGTAGCGAATGTAGTTCAGCCGTTCCGGCTGCGGGGTCACCAAACGCTGCGTCAACCGCCGCGGCTCGATCACTTCCGCGCTGATGCGTTTGCCGGTATCGAGCGAACGTAGCGCCTTCATCAGCGCTTCTTTAAAGGTGCGCCCCAGCGCCATCACTTCGCCCACCGACTTCATCTGCGGGCCCAGGTTCTCATCCGCGCCAGGAAACTTCTCGAACTGCCATTTGGGGATCTTGACCACGACATAGTCGATGGAAGGCTCAAAGCATGAAGGCGTCTTGCGCGTGATGTCGTTAGGAATCTCATCCAGCGTGTAGCCGACAGCCAGCTTGGCGGCGATCTTGGCGATGGGATACCCGGTTGCCTTCGAAGCCAGCGCGGACGAGCGCGAGACGCGCGGATTCATCTCAATGACCGTCATGCGTCCGGTCGCGGGGTTTACGGCGAACTGCACATTCGATCCACCGGTTTCGACGCCGATCTCGCGCATTACGCGGATGGCCGCATCGCGCATAGATTGATATTCCCGATCGGTCAGGGTCTGCGCCGGCGCCACCGTAATCGAGTCGCCGGTGTGGACACCCATGGGGTCCATATTCTCAATGGAGCAAATGATGATGACGTTGTCGGCCAGGTCGCGCATCACTTCGAGTTCGTATTCTTTCCAGCCCAGCACTGATTCCTCGATCAGACATTCGTGCACGGGGGAGAGATCGAGACCGCGGCCGAGAATATCCATCAGCTCTTCGCGGTTATAGGCCAGGCCACCGCCCGAGCCGCCCAGGGTAAAGGACGGCCGGACGATAACCGGGAAACCGATCTTGGCGGCAAATTCCGAGCCATCGCGAATATTGTTGACCAGCGCGGAGCGGGGCACATCGAGCCCGATGCGGGCCATGGCGTCTTTAAAGAGCAGCCGGTCTTCCGCCTTCTTGATCGCCTCCAGCCGGGCGCCGATCATTTCCACGTTGTATTTTTCCAGAATGCCGGAATCGGCCAGGTCAACGGCAAGGTTCAACGCCGTTTGTCCGCCTACGGTGGGCAACAGGGCGAAGTGACCTATGCGGCGGCCGTTGGCATCGGTCATGCGCTCGCACTCGCGACGGATGATTTCTTCCACGTACTCCCGGGTCAACGGCTCGATATACGTGCGGTCCGCCAACTCGGGATCGGTCATGATGGTGGCCGGGTTGGAGTTCACCAGCACGACCTCATAGCCCTCGGCCTTGAGCGCCTTGCACGCCTGCGTGCCAGAGTAATCAAACTCTGCCGATTGCCCAATCACGATCGGCCCCGAGCCGATCACCAGAATCTTCGTTATGTCGTTCCTGCGTGGCATTTTCTTTCACTCGATTCAAACTGCTGGTGGCAGGGGAAAGATTTTGAAACCGCTCCTCACCGCTTCCACTCTTCCATCATCTTGCGAAAGTCCCGGAACAGGTAATTGGAATCATGCGGGCCCGGGCTCGCCTCAGGATGGTACTGCACACTGAACAACGGCATGGTGCGATGGCGCAAACCCTCAAGGGTGTTGTCGTTCAGATCCACGTGGGTCAACTCGACCTCGCTCTGATTGATCGAGTCAGGATCGACGGCAAAGTTGTGGTTGTGCGCCGTGATCTCAACCTTACCCGTCTGGGTTTGCTGCACCGGATGATTCCCACCGTGATGGCCAAACTTCAGCTTGTAGGTCTTGCCACCCAGTGCTAACCCAATCAGCTGATGTCCCAGACAAATGCCGAACATCGGCCGCCTTCCGACCAGCTTGCGGATGCTCTCCTGGGCATAGGTCACCGGTTCCGGATCGCCCGGCCCATTCGACAGAAAGATGCCGTCGGGGTTCAACGCCAGCACATCTTCTGCCGAAGTTTCCGCGGGCACCACGGTGACCCGGCAGGCTTCGCGCGCGAGCATGCGCAGAATGTTGTGCTTGATGCCGAAGTCATAGGCCACCACGTGCAGATCCGGTGGCGGCAACTGCAGGCTGGCATCGCCCTGCTGCAAGGGATCGCCATTAAAGTTTCGCCGGTCCTCGCAGTCCCATTCGTACGAAACCCTGGTGCTGACCACCTTGGCCAGATCGGTGCCATCCATCTTGCGGATGGCGCGCGCCTTCTCGACCAGCTTGTCGACATCGCTTTCGCTCGAAGAGATGACCCCGCGCAGCGCGCCGTGGGTGCGCAGGTGGCGAACCACCGCGCGGGTATCGATTTCCGAGATCACAGGAACGTTATAGCGTTCGAGATATTCTTCGGTGACCTGCTGGGAACGCCAGTTCGAGCTGATCGGCGAAAATTCACGCGTGACCAGGCCCTCAATGTAAGGGCGCCCAGCTTCGTTGTCGGCGGCGTTGGTGCCGTAGTTCCCTATTTGTGGATTGGTGAGGACGACGATCTGTCCGGCATAGGACGGATCCGTGAAAATTTCCTGGTAGCCTGTCAGGGCGGTATTGAAAACCACCTCGCCAAAACATTCACGTTTGGCGCCATAGCTCTCACCGCGGAAGATGCGCCCGTCTTCGAGCGCGAGGATTGCCTGCATGGCTTCTCCGTCGAGTGGATTCAGACAAGTTTAACAGGGTTTGGCCGCGAGGATTTCGAGACGAATTAGTGGATAATCCCCATGTCGCCCGCCGGCCAGTAAACAAAGGCCGCTTTGCCGTAGATCAGTTCGCGGGGAACAGCTCCAAAGTCGCGACTATCGCTCGAAATGGAGCGGTGATCGCCCATGACGAAATATTCATCGGGCGGGATCACCATTTCATCCTGGGACCGGCTGTCATGGAATCTTCTGGGCACGTACGGCTCCGGCAACAGCCTTCCATTGATATAGGTGCGCCCGTCATCAATGCGCAGGTCATCGCCGGGCACCGCGATCACGCGCTTGATGTAGCTCTTTTGGGGATCGCGCGGGTAGTGGAAAACCACCACATCGCCGCGATGAATCTCCTCAAAGTGGTAGGCAAATTTATTGATGAACAGCCGGTCCTGGTCTTCGAGCCGCGGCATCATGCTGGTGCCTTCCACCCGCACCGGCTGATAGAGAAAGGTGATGATGAAAAAAGACACCGCGAGGGAAAAAAGCATGTCGCGGCTCCACAGCCAGAAGCTGCGGCCGGGTAAGGGCTCTGGCTGCGTCGCGGGCTCAGCGGAGATTTCTTGCACTCCGGCTTCGGGATCGGTCATGTTCAGCTGCAGCCCGGGCTGCCGTACGGGCAAAGAATGTGTTGCTGTTTAGGCAACGGCTTCTGCTGGCTGGCGGGCTCCATTTGCGGGTGGCTTGCGTCGCTGCTGGTGAGTTGCGCCGGCTGCAGAATCAAGGGGCGCTGCAGCACCATTTCAACCGCGGTCCCCGTAGGAATCACGATCTCGTTGCCGCGGGTAAAGAGCGTGTAGATCGCGCCCGCGGCTGCACCGGCAAGCGAGCCGTAGCCGATTCCTTTGAGCGGGCTGCCCGATGCCCCGCCGGCGATCGCGCCGGCTTCGGCGCCGATCCCCGCACCTTTCAGAACATTGGTTGCGTCGTGTCCTTTGCTGCCGGCTTGTTCGACCGTGCCTTCGTTGCCCTTGACCTTGGCGCCGTCGGAACCGGGCAGGCTGTTGAGCACACCGGGAACCTCAACCACCGAGCCGTTGGGAAAGATCATGGTGGTGAAGTGCAGATCGAGCTGCGCTCGCCCTTTCACCCGGCCGGGGCGCACCACGCGATCAATCACACCCTGCACATAGACGCCCACCGGAATCATGGTGCGGGAAGCGCCAACCACGGGGAAATTGGAAACCATGTAGACGCCATCTCCCTGTTGGGCCGTCCTGGTGTTGATCGCACTCTTGAGCGTGAGCAGCACTTTGGTGCCTGCGGGCACGGTATAGGTCTGCGGCATGGCTTCGGGCGGCGCCTGGGCCAACGACACCGTAGATGCCAATGCAAAGGTGACTAACCCCCAGCGTACACTCATACCACCGACCTCAGCTGATAAGTATAGACGGGCGGCATGCGCAGTTGGGGAGCTGATTTATAGACTTATCCTGAATTGGGCTAAGCCTTTGGAAGGTCCGCAAATCTCCGGATGCCCCATCCTTTGCGTTCCTGGCAAAGGATGGGGCACCCGGAGGTTTGCGGCGAAGCAGGAACGATAATGCAACCTATGCCTCCTCCCCTGCTTACCATTCCGACCAGCGCTTCAAACCAGCGCTCGCAGTTTGCGGCGGCGTACCGAGTGCTCGAGCAGGCGGTGGCCGCGAAGGCATTTCCCGGCGCGGCGTTCGCCGTCCTCGCCGCCGGCAAGGTGCTGGCGCTCGACGGCATCGGACGCTTTACCTACGAGCCATCGTCCACGCCGGTTAGCGCGTCGACCGTCTATGACCTGGCCAGTGTTACCAAAGTGATCGCAACCACCTCGATGGCCATGCTGCTCTACCAGCGCGGCCAGCTCGCTCTCGACCAGCCGCTGCCGGTGATCCTTTCCGGGACAGTTACACCCCGGCTGCTGCTGGCCCACGCTTCCGGATTGCCGGGCTATGCGCGCCTGTTCGCAGAGAGCAGCAACGCAGAAGACCTGCTGGCCGCTTGCCGGCGTCTGCCCCTCACTCATCCACCGGGAACCCATGCCGAGTATTCCGACCCGGGCTTCATTCTGCTCGGCCACGCACTCGAGGTGATCGCCGGCGAGACCATCGCGAGCTTCTGCGAGCGTGAGTTGTTTCTTCCCCTCAAGATGACCAGCACGCGCTTTCGGCCGCCCGCGGACTGGCGCCCCTTCATCCCACCCACGGAGCAGGACCTGACGTTCCGCCGCTGCGTTCTACAGGGTCAGGTGCAGGACGAGAACTGTTTTGTGCTGGGCGGCGTGGCCGGTCACGCCGGGCTTTTCTCCAATGCGCTCGATCCGCTGCTTTATGCACAGGCACTTTTCAACCATCAACCTTTCACCGCCGAGACCGTCGAACTATTTACCGCACCGGCTGAATTGCCGCCCGGCAGTTCGCGTGGGTTGGGTTGGGATACGCCCTCGGCGCCTTCCTCTTCCGGGACATTTTTTCAGCCGTCGTTCGGCTGGACATCTGGGCTATGCGGGCACTTCCCTGTGGATTGATTTCGATCGTGAGATGGCCGTGGTGCTGTTGACCAACCGCACCTGGCCTGACCGGCAAAGCCAGGCCATTCGTACCGTCCGCCCGGCCTTCCACGATGCGGTGATGGGCGCACTGGTCAGGAAGGGTTAAATTGCCATAACCCGAAAGTGTTTGCGTGCTTGGGGCACGGGGCCCTAATTTCGCAGCAAAGTTTGTCACTTGGAGATAAAATCGTGTAGTTGAGTGGGAGCAGAGTAAACCAACATGGCCACAACCAGCACTATTCAAACAGAGACAGGGACAAGCAGCGAGTCGACGCAAGACAAGCCGCAGAAACTGCACGATCTTACGACGGAGAGTTCCAACGAAGCCTCGATGGGCTTCGACACCAAATCGGCACTTGAAATTGCCCGCATCATCAACCACGAAGACTCGAAAATTGCCGCCGCGGTCAAGAAGTCGTTGCCCGAGATCGCATTGGTCATCGACATGGTAGCGCGCAGCCTCCGTGAAGGAGGGCGCCTGATTTATGTAGGCGCCGGTTCCAGCGGACGTATTGCCGGCCTCGATTCTTCTGAGTGCCCGCCGACGTTTTCCACGCCTCCCCAAAGCGTTCAGTACATCATGGCGGGGGGCCCCAAGGCGCTGGCCTCCGCGGTCGAAGTGAACGAAGATTCCACCGAACTGGGCCAGCGCGATATTGCGCGCCGCCGGCCCACCCGCAAAGACGTTGTGATTGGCCTTTCTTCGAGCGGCCGCACCCCTTACGTGGTCGCCGCCGTCGAATATGCGCGGGCTCGCGGCGCACGGACTGCCGCGGTTACGTGTAACCACAACACCATGCTCTCCAATGCTGCCGATATCTGCATCGTTGCCGAGGTGGGGCCTGAGGTCCTGTCCGGATCGACGCGCATGAAGGCCGCTACCGCGCAGAAGATGATCCTCAACATGATCACCACGGGCGCGATGACCCGCCTCGGGTATGTCTACGACAACCTGATGGTCAATGTGCACATGCAGAACACCAAGCTGGTGGAGCGGGGCATCAGCATTCTGATGCGGGCCTGCAAGATCAACCGTGAGCAGGCCGTACAGACCATCAAATCCGCCGGGCGCAGCGTGCCGGTGGCCCTGGTGATGTTGAAAGCGGGAGTCGATAAGCCCGAAGCCGTGCGTCGCCTGGCGAAATCCGACGGCAATGTCCGGCTGGCTATCGAAGATACTACGCTCGAGCTGTAACCCATCGTGATTGGGTACCCATTGTCGTTACAAGCAAGGAGCACCACGGGCCGTCATGGATAAGTTTGTGATTCGCGGCGGCAATCCGCTGCTAGGAACGATTCGAGTGAGTGGCGCCAAGAACTCCGCGCTGCCCTGCATGGCCGCCGCAATTCTCACCGAGGATGAAGTGATCCTGGAGAACATTCCCCAGGTTCGCGACATTGAGACCGAGCGCAAGCTTCTGGTTTCGATGGGCGCCGAGGTGGAACTCGGCTACGGTCGCGCGCAGCATCGCACCGCGATCAGCTGCCGGGTGCTCTCTGATCCAACCGCCAAGTATGAAATCGTCAAGACCATGCGCGCGTCCTCGCTGGTGCTGGGACCGCTGGTTGCGCGCTGCGGCCTCGCCCGCGTCGCCCAGCCCGGGGGTTGCGCCATCGGCGACCGTCCCATCGATATGCACCTCAAGGGCCTGGAGGCCATGGGCGCCACCATCGTGCAGGAGCACGGCTATCTGGAAGCGCGCGCCGAACGCCTGCGTGGCGCGCACATCGTTTTCGACAAAATCACGGTGACTGGCACCGAAGATTTGCTGATGGCGGCTGTGCTTGCGGACGGCGAAACTCTGATGGAAAACTGCGCGCGCGAGCCTGAGGTGGTTGACCTCGCCGCGTTGCTGATGGCCATGGGCGCCAATATTGAGGGCGCGGGCACCGCGACCATTCGCGTCAAGGGTGTGAGCAAGTTGCATGGCGCCCGTCATCGCATTCATCCCGACCGCATTGAGGCGGGCACCTTTCTCGTGGCTGGGGCGATTACCGGGGGTGACCTGGTAGTGGCTAACTGCCAGCCGGCGCATCTCTCGGCGCTGGTGGGCAAGCTGGAAGCATGCGGTGTGCGGATTACCCCTATGGGCGCCGACTCCCTGCGCGTACGCAGCGAAGGCAATTTGCAGGCCAACGACATTTCGACCGAAGAGTATCCCGGCTTCCCTACCGACATGCAGGCGCAATACATGGCGTTGGCGACGCAGGCTGAAGGCACGACCACGGTGGTCGAGAACATCTTTGAGAATCGCTTCATGCATGTAGGCGAGCTGGTCCGCATGGGCGCGAACATCAAGGTAGACCAGCGCACGGCTACGGTACGCGGCAAGACGCCGTTGTCGTCCGCGGTGGTGATGTGCTCTGATCTGCGGGCATCGGCGTCGCTGGTACTGGCGGCGCTGGTTGCGGATGGCGAATCGATCCTCGATCGTGTGTACCACATTGACCGGGGATATGAGCGCATCGAGGAAAAGCTGCGTGGGGTAGGCGCGCAGATTCGCCGCATGGGCGACCTGTTCGGCACGGGCAAGCGTGAGGCTGCCCTCGAAGCTCAGGTTTCCTGACTCGATTTCCTCGCCAGGTGTGCGTCTCTTCAGGGTGTTACTGCATCCGATAGCCTATGGCTGATAACGACTCTGCACTGCGCGAACAACTTTTCCAGTTGCTGCGCGGGACCAATGCGCACGTAGACGTGTTGTCTGCGCTGAAGGACTTTCCTCCCGCCCTGTATGGCAAGAAGCCGCCGCATGCGGCGCACTCCGGCTGGGAGCTTCTGGAGCACATGCGCATCGCGTTGCGCGATCTGTGGGATTTCTCGACCAACCCCGAGTATGTGGAGCAAAAATGGCCGGATGACTACTGGCCGGCCACGGCCGAGCCTCCCTCTGAGGAGGCCTGGCACAACTCGGTACGGGCGCTTGAGGAGGATTTGGTGCTCTTTGGCCAGTTGGTCAAGAATCCCAGGAGCAATCTCTTCGGACAGATCCCCTGGGGAAAAAAGGACCAGACGCTGCTGCGGGAGGTATTGCTGGCCGCCGACCACACCAGTTACCACACCGGCGAGCTGGTGTACCTGCGCCGCCTTCTCGGCGCCTGGAAAAGCTAGCCAGTGGGTTCCAATCCCGTCTGAACCATACATTCTGACGCAAAGGCTCAATGCGTTGCGCGTAGTTCTTCGATGATTTCGATCCAGAAAGTAAGGGTATCGTCTTCCCTGTCTGGATTAAGAAGATACGGGCGCAATTCGTTCTGGTAGCGGTCGCGAAGAAGGTTTAAATCGAAAGGTACAGCGCGGGCCAGGTGCTCCACATCGCTGCGATCGCGGCGAGAATTGCGCTCAAGTTTAGTGAGAGCAAGATCGTAGGGATCGAGCGCCATCAGGTGGAGATGGCGAAAGACCCCAGGAAACATCTCGCATAAACGGCTCGCGTATGCTTCGGGATAGGTCGCCACGGTGACGTGGTCGAGGTAGACTCCGTGTTTATGGTGCAGTTCCCCGCCTTGCATCGCGACCCTGGCCAATGCAGGCTGCTCCGATCCCGGGGTAATTTGGAGTACGTCTACATCGGCCGTGGTCCTGCCCAAGCGGTAAAGCATGGTGACGACAAACCCGCCAAGGCAGTGGAAGTGAACAGGGCCAGTTGCAATTGCGTCCAGCTCGCTGAGAAACGAGAACCATGGTTCGGGGACGGACTCATGCTGCGGCATAGGCCAGGTGTTTCGCTTCCATGTCGGTCAGAAGATTCCAATGATGTGCCTGCTCCGGACGATGGCTCTCTAACCATTTGCGTTCCGCCTGGGTCATGGAATCCTGGCAGAGGGTGTCTTCGGCGGCGAGACGCGCACGTTCGAGTATCTCTCGATATTGGTTCAGTTTTTCCGCGAGCGTGGCATCGCCTTTCTTTTTTGCCAATTCCTCCGCGAGGGTCACGACAAAGCCGAGCCTGTTTTGACGGTTGTGCTGCTTGGCCTCGCTCACCAACCACTCCCAATCCATGTCTACGTAAGATGCGGTCATCCAGGGAAGTGCCTCGACTACACGCACATCGAGGTCTGCCCGACTGAGAGCGTAGGCGAGTAACTGCGTAGGATTTCGTTCCGGCTTACCGCGCAGATAGCTAAATCCCGGATATCCCAGCGCCCCAAGATCGGCCTTCAGCTCTTCATCGTTCCAAGACAAAGAATTGCCAGACGCCATCGGCAGTGCCGTAGGGGGCAATGCAAAGGTCTGTGCTGCACGAGCAGAAAGAGCCTGGGTTGGGGGACGGCGACCGCTCTCGACCATGGACAAATAAGCTTGCGTCACACCCAGCGCAGAGGCTGCGTGCTTCTGCGTCCATCCAGCTTTCTGACGTGCTTCTTTGAGATTCTTACCCGTCATGGATTTTCCCCCCGTCGTCTTCGTCTTGTTAAGTATAACATTGTTTGTAATATCCGTTCTGATGAGCGGACGGGCCTTTCTTTTCAATAGATCCGGTCTGTATAGCCCGACTCAAGCCGGGCCCGGATAGGAAACAATTGAGTCCCGAGCGGCCAAGGACCGCTCGGAAGGTAGCCTCTGCGGACCTGGAACGGTCTTAAGTGCTTTGCTTCATGAAGGTGCGCAAATTTTTCAATTAATTAATTCGAGGGTTATGCGTCCTTTCCGGGTGGTTGCCGCTCTATCTCGACCGGTAAAGACCAGTACCAAACGCCTTTCATTCCATCTTTGGCGCTGTGGACGCCGAGATCGAATCGGGCGCGCCTCAGGGTCCCGAGGCAAACGCCATCACGGTGGGCGGCAATCTCGATGGCGCCCTGGGTTTGGCTTCCATTCTGCAGATAGGCGCGCAGCCATTGGCCGGCAAACCTGCGTTTGGGCAGGCCCGCGCCGGTAGGTCGGTCAGCTAGTATTTCTTCTGCAGTCAGCTTGCTGAGACCGGTCCAGGTGAATTTTCCGGTGGGCTCAATTCTGTAGGTGAGCGGGATAGCGAGAGGCCCGAGGTTGGACTTGATCTGCAGCAGAGCCGGTTGGGAGGGTGCGTCCGGGGAGCTGCCGGCGAGGAACTCGGTGCGGAGGGCGGCGGAGATGGCGCCCTGGCCACGCAGGGCGGGTCTGCCTGGGCCGCGTTTGCCGAGGTGGCGGATGAGAAGAATACAGCAGTGGTGCTTCTCCGCCAGGTGGGCGAGCTTCTGCAACAGTGGAGGGGATTCTTTGGAATCAATGTCGAGGGAGTCGAGAATGACGAGGCGGGCCTGGGTTTGCTGGAGCGCGTCTTCGAGGGCGGAGGGATCGGGGACGTTCATCAAGGGCGAGGAGGGGTTTCCGCGCAAGATGGCGAAACGTTTGCGATCTCCGTCGAGCCCCACAAAGCGAGGGAGAATGATTTCTGAATCGTTGTGCTCGGTCGCGGCGTACAAGACGGTGCAAGGGTTGAGTGTTTCGCCGGTGTAAGGGGCTCGGCCACGGCTTAGCGCGGCCGCGACGGCGAGCGCGATCCAGGTTTTACCCGATCCAGAGACTCCGGAGAGCATGGCCAAGGTGCCGCGTGCGAGCCGGTGCTGCCATAGCCACTCGGTGGGGCGGGGTTGGAGGTCGCAGAGATAGACCAGGTCCGCGACGGCGGTTGTTTGCGCGGGTAATGCGGGCTGGGTGACAGCTCCCGATGCGGTCGTGCTGGCGGTTTCCTGCATACCCCTCCCTTTGGCTTGCACTCATTTCATCTTGTATTTAGTATTTAGACTTGTCTAGAGCTAAAGTAAGAAGGCCGGATGATGGCGCAAAAGAAAGCGGGCAAACACTCTAGTTCGCTGGAGCAACTGCGGGGAAAGACGGCGGAGGAGTTGGCAGATATCCTCGCCCGGCCCTCCCTGTTGGTGCAATTTGTAAATAAGTCCGTGGAGGAGCGCGCCGGGGAGGCCGAACACTTACTGCTACAGACGACGGTTCGGGTGCGCCGACGGCTGCTGTGTGAGCTGGCCAACACCGGGCCGGAGGAAGGCCCCGTACGGCGGTTTCAGAAGCAGTGGCAATCCACGTTACGCGCCGAGTCCGCGGCTGACCTGGTGGAGTTGGGAGAGGGGCTTCGCTCGATCTGGCGGAGGCCCCCCATCAACCGCGCCGAACGGGTATTGAATGAATGGCTGGTTGGGAGGCCAGCGGCTTCGGACCCCGGCCAGGGTCAGCGGGCCAAGCGTTCCCAGGCGGCCAAAATAGTTCCTTTTGTGTGTTCCCTGGGGGCGGGCCGACTGGTGCCTGACTGGGAGGATTTGCGCGCCATGTTGATCCAGGGAGTGCTGGAAAACTGGCGCCATTTGAGCTTTTGCGCAAATGATCATTGCGCGACGCCCTACTTTATTGCCCGGCGCAGGGACCAGGTTGTCTGCGACGCCGAGATCTGCAAGGCAGAAAAGCAGCGCGCCCACGCTCTCAAGTGGTGGCACGAGAATCGCGGAAAAGGGGAGAACGGTTAGATTCCCACATCTCCCCGCAAAAGCGCGGCGAGATACCCGGATTTCCTGTACGGGACTCTAGCCGACGGCAGCGTGTGCGTCTTTCGCTGAGGAAAGCCGGGGGAAGTCCGGTTATCAAAGGCTGTTTCTCGCACACGCTGGTCAGCCCTGGTGAGAAAAAAGGCCTGAAGAATATCTTAGGGGGAATGGTGGCATCTCCTTAGACTGGATGGGCACGGTGGCACAGAGCGCCTACCACCTGTTCCCCAGCTCGTGGAGCAACGGCATCCAACCGTAGGTCAGGAGAGCAAATGGCAAAGATCGACCACCTGGGTATCGCGGTCAAGAGCATCGAGCAGGCACGCAGTTTCTATGAGGCCCTGGGCCTCACCGTGCTCGATGACGAAAAGGAAGAAGAGGGGGTGCGCAGCGTGATGGTGCCGCTGGGCGATAGCCAGCTGCGCCTTCTGCAACCATTGCATCCGGGCACCGAGCTGGGCCAGTTCATCGATCTGCACGGCGAAGGGCTGCACCACCTGGCCCTGCACGTGGACGACATTGCCAGCACCTTCGAAGAGATGAAACAGTCTGGCGTGAAGCTGCTGTCGGACGACATTGAGATCGGCGCCGGCGGCCGCCTGCATTTCCTGGTAGACCCCTCGGCCGCGAACGGGGTGCTACTGGAAATTTGCCAGGACCCCATCGCCGCCGTCTGAGGCCCCTGCGCATGCTGCTCTCTCTCAATACCTGCGGAAGCACGGCCAGCGTTGCGCTGGGTGTGGCCGATGCGGACTACACCAAGGTGCGGATCGTCGCCACGGCCAACCTGGCGGTCCGCACCTATTCCGCGCGCCTGATCCCGGAGATCGCCGCCCTGCTGCAAAGCCGGCAGGCAACGATGCGCGAGATAGAGGCCATCGTGTTGGTGAATGGGCCCGGCAGCTTTACCGGCATCCGCGTGGGCGTGAGCACGGCCAAGGGTCTGGCGGAGAGCGCGGCCATCCCCATTGTCGCGGTATCTCGTTTGGCGCTGCTGGCGGCCGCCAGCGGCTTGCCCCATGTGCTGGCGGCGATCGATGCCGGCCGGAACGAGTATTACGTTGGCGAATACCGCAACGGCAACCGGCTCGCAGAAATGCTGTTAAGCGGCGACGAGACGGTGGCGTTCGCGAAGCAACCGCAGGCCGGGGTGCTGGTGTGCGACGAAAGCCGCGCTGGCGATGTGGCCACCGCGAACACCAGTGCCTGTGCCGCGCTCGCTGTGTGCGGACCGGTCTACGTGCAGCCCCCGGACGCTGGCGACGCGCTCCGCTTCGCCCTGCGGCGTTTGCGTGCACAAGCCTTTGACAACGCCGAAACCCTGACCGCCAACTATCTCCGCCGGTCCGACGCCGAGCTGTTTCTCCTGGGAAAAGCAAAATGAGTTGCCTCGTCCGGGCCATGCGGATGGAGGACCTGGATCGTGTGCTGGCGATTGCCGCCGAGTCCATCGAGGCCCCACGCTGGACGCGTCAGGACTACGAGCAGACCCTACTGGCCGCACCCGAAGCCTTGCTTCGCTCCTGCTGGATTGCAATCAGCGGGACCAGCGCGGTCGGCTTCGCCGTGTCGAGCTGGCTGCGGCAGGAACCCGCGGCCGAGGTAGAAGGCCTGGTGGTGGAGCGAGCGTTTCGCCGCCAGGGTTTCGGGGGCGCGCTGATCGCCGCCTGCATCGTTTGGGCGCGAAACCAGGGAGCCACGACCATTCGCCTGGAAGTGCGGGCCTCGAATGCCGCCGCCCTTGCGCTCTATCAGCGCCAGGGTTTCTCGCCCACAGGGGTCCGCCGGGGCTACTACTCTGCTCCACGCGAAGACGCGTTGCTGCTTGCGGCCCCCCTGTTCGAGGGGACACCTCTATAATTCTGCAAGGGTCTGGTCTCATTCATGGTTCGTGACGGATACTTTTATGGTTTCGGGTTTCTCGCGGCCGCCGTTGTGGTCTCGCTGGTAACGGGAAATTGGCTTTGGGCAGTCGTCCCGGTTCTGCTGGCCTGCTTTTTTTTCTGGTTCTTCCGCGATCCCACGCGCGCGGTTCCGGTTGAGGCCGGCTTGGTCGTTTCCCCGGCAGATGGCAAAGTTACCGAGGTGGCGCGTATTCAAACGCCGGACGGAGAGCGTATTCGCTTGAGCATCTTTCTCAGCGTCTTCGATGTGCACGTCAACCGTTCGCCGATCGCCGGTACCATCCGCGACGTTCGCTACCAGAAGGGCAAGTATCTCAACGCGCTGAACCCTGAGTCAGCCGAGAAGAACGAGCAGAACCTGGTGACGGTGCAAGGCGATGAGTTCGAGGTGACCTTTAAGCAGATCGCCGGGTTGCTGGCGCGGCGCATCGTCTTTCGCTTTCGAGTTGGCGATTTTGTGGAGCGCGGCCAGCGTGTCGGGCTGATCAAGTTCGGGTCCCGGGTGGACGTGGTATTGCCCGGGCATGCCCACGTCCGCGTGGCGCTGGGGCAGCGGGTCAAGGGCGGCGCTTCTATCCTGGCCGATATCCAACCCCAGCAGGACGAGCCCTCGCTCGACCTTCTGACGGAGAGTTTCGCTTGAAGCTCGACGTATCCAGGCCGCGAAAGGGACGGTTGCGCCGGGGCATGTACATCGTGCCCTCGCTGTTTACTTCCGGCAACATTGCCGCCGGCTATTTTGCCATCATGCAGAGCTTGCAGGGGTCGGTGCAGGAGCCGCGGCATTTCAACTACGCGGCGCTCGCCATCGGATTTGCCATTCCCTTTGATGCCCTCGATGGCCGCATTGCGCGCATGACCAAAACCACCAGCGACTTTGGCAAGGAACTCGATTCGCTGGCCGACGTCATCACCTTCGGGGTTGCTCCCAGCTTGTTGGCCTTCACCTGGGGCTTCCAGAATCTGCCCCTGGCTATGGACCCGGCGAAACGGCAGGCGATTGTGCAGTGGGGCGCCTTTGTCTGTTTTCTGTTCCTGCTCTGTGGCGCCGGCCGGCTGGCGCGCTTCAACATCGGCAACAATCCGTTGCCCAAAAATCCGGGTCGCCCGGGCCGCAAGTATTTTGTCGGGATGCCGATCCCAGCAGCAGCCGGGGTGATCGCCGCCGTGGTCCACTTCTTTTCTGGAACGCCGGTGCCCAACTGGCGGGTCGCCATCATGTGGATGTTGCTGGTGCTGATGGTGGGCCTGCTCATGGTGAGTACCTGGCGCTTCTGGAGCGGCAAGGAAATCAACTTCACCGACCGTCATCCGTTTCAGCGAATCGTGCTGGTGGGGCTGGCGATCTATGCCACGGCCGTCTACTCAGAGATCGTGCTGCTGCTGATTGCCTTTTTCTATATGTTTTCCGGCATCTTTGCCCGCGCGGCCTACTCCTGGCAGCGCAGCCACAAGATTGCCCACCGGCCGATTGAGCCGGACGCCCTCGGCGAGGGTACTCCCAACCAGCCCTTACCCCCATCCCCACCCGCGGTGCATCCATGAAATTGCCGTGCAGTCATCGTGCCAATTATGACCAGTAGCTACCGTATCGCGATCGTGGGCGCCGCTTCCATCCGCGGCAAACAGCTCAGTGAAGCGCTCTCCGAATCGAGCTTTGCCGCGGCGGAGTTTGTGCTTCTCGATGACCAGGAAGCCCTGGGACAACTGGAAGCGGTGGGCGATGAGGTCACCTTCATTCAACCGATTACCGCCGATAGTTTCGACCGCATCGACTTCACGTTTTTTTGCGGGGCGGCAGCATTGACCCGCAGGCACTGGCAAGCCGCGCAGCGCGCCGGTTCGAGTATTGTCGATCTTTCGGCGGCGCTTGAAGGCGAGCCCGGCGTGCTGGTGACCGCGCCCTGGGTGCGCGAGGCAATGGGGGAAGCAGCTCCCGCCGGCGCACCGAACCTGCACACGCCGGCCGTGGTATCGGCTCATCCCGCAGCGCTCGCGCTGGCGCTGTTGCTGGAGCGGATGCAGCGCGTGGGGGCGATCCGAAACGTCTCCGCCACGGTGCTCGAACCTGCTTCTGAATACGGCCGCGCGGCGCTTGACGAATTGCACCAGCAAACGGTAACGCTGCTTTCATTTCAAACCGTGCCCATGGCGGTGTATGACGTGCAAGTGGCCTTCAATACCGTGGCCGCGTTTGGAGATTCCGCCAAGGTCAGCCTGGCGGAGAGCGAGGCGCTCATCCGGCGTCACTACGCCCTGCTTTCGGGCGGCCGGCTGCCGCAGCTTTCCCTGCAACTGATCCATGCGCCGGTCTTCCACGGTCACACTTTCTCCATCGCCGTGGAGTACGAGCGGCCGGTAGGGTTGGAGCAGGTGGAAGCGACCCTCTCCGCGGCCCACGTAGAAGTGATTCTGGGCGATGCCGACGCACCCGGCAATCTCAACTCGATTGGCGATCAGGATGTCTCCGTGAGAATTCGCTTCGATGAGCAGGGTGTTTCGCAGTCACGGCGGTTATGGCTGTGGGCTTCCGCCGACAATCTGGAGCTTTCTGCGATGAATGCGGTGGAGTGCGCGCAGGCGCTGCGCAAACTGCGCCCCCAGGGCCAGGTCCAATAGAAGGTCGAATAGGAGTAGCCTGATTCGATGAAACTC
This sequence comes from uncultured Acidobacteriaceae bacterium, assembly GCA_963834445.1. GTDB lineage: Bacteria > Acidobacteriota > Terriglobia > Terriglobales > Acidobacteriaceae > PALSA-350. The sequence continues at coordinate 936,684 of CAWIBU010000002.1, read as the reverse complement.
TGGTCGCGGATTGGGTCCCTCTCCATACGCAGCTTGCTGGGCCTGGCGCTGGTGATCCCCTGTGGCTTGCCGCTGCTCGCGCAGGATCACGGTTCTGTGCCGCCAGTAATCGATGAGACGGTGCCTCCTGCATCGGACAACTACGCATTGGGCCCGGACTCACAAGTACACGCCACGGTGGCGGCGGGCCGGACTTTCAAGTTTGACCTGAAGGATTCGAAGATTTTTCCCGGCACTACGCGGACCATCACGGTTTACATTCCTGCCGCGTATCAAGGCGACAAACCGGCCTGCGTCTATGTGGGTCTGGACGGTCTTGGGTTTAATGCAACCACGGTTTTCGATAACCTCATCGCGCAGCATGCGATGCCGGTCACCATTGCCATTGGAGTATCCCCGGGGGTGGTGGCGTCGGCTAATCCACCTGACAACCCTCGCTTCGATCGCAGTTTTGAATTTGATAGCCGTAGCGACCTGCTGGCCCGTTTTTTGTTGGAGGAGGTGCTGCCCGAAGTGCAGCGATACCCCACCGCAGAGGGGCGGCCCATCCGGCTTTCGACCAATCCGGATGACCGCGCGATTGGCGGCGGAAGCACCGGGGCAATTGCCGCTTTTACGGTTGCGTGGGAACGCCCGGATGCGTTTCGCCGGGTGTTCAGTGCGATTGGCACCTACGTGGGCATGCGCGGGGGCGAGCAGTATTACGTGCTGGTGCGTAAGACGGAGCCGAAGCCGCTACGCATCTTCATGGAAGATGGGGTACACGACGAGTGGCCGGGAGGCCCGGAGATGGGTGACTGGTGGATGTCAAACCAGACCATGAATCGGGCGCTTGAGTTCGCCGGCTACGACGTTCGCCACGTGTGGGGTGCGGGCACCCACAACGGAAGCCAGGCGAGTGCTGTTTTTCCTGAGGCGATGCGCTGGTTGTGGAGAGACTGGCCGGCGGCGGTTCCGGCCGGGGCGCCGGGTAATCCGGTGCTCCAGGCAATTTTGCGACCGGGCGAGGCGTGGCAGGTCGCAGCGGAGAACTGCGGCGGAGTGGGCAAGCTGGCCGCGAATCCGCAGGGCCAGGTTTTTTCGCAGGTTGGAGCCCAGGGGAACCCGGCGCTATGCGGACAGCCGGCGAGCGTGGCGTCCTTTGCCTTTGGCGCAGACGGAAAGATTTATCCGGCTGGGGCCCCGAAGTTTGCAGCTTTGCCTATCCGCAACTTGATTGTGCGCAGTAACGGTGACATATATGCGGTGACGCAGCGCAACGAGCTTTGGCTCATCCGCGCCCATGGGGGGAAAGTACGGCTGGACCAGGGTCTGAAGGGAGCCTCGGGGATTGCGCTTTCTCCGGATGGGCTCTGGCTCTTTGTCGCGCAGAGTTTATCGCGGAAGGGTCTGAGTTATCGCGTCCACTCCGACGGAACGCTGGATGCGCGTTCTCCCTTTTATGATTTCTCTGTGCCCACCTGGGCGGACGACAGCGGCGCCGCCGGGATAGGCATGGACAGGGATGGACGGGCGTATGTGGCCACGCGCATGGGGGTCCAGGTATTCGATCGCAACGGCCGGGTCGCGGCGATTCTTCCCTTGCCGGGCAACGTGGCCGCTACTGGCCTGTGTTTTGGCGGCCACGACTTCGACACGCTTTACGTAGCAGGCGGCGGAAAGGTGTACCGGCGAAAGCTGCATGTAGTGGGTGCGGCCCCCTGGGCTGCACCCGCGCCACTGCCGCCCTGGGGTGCGGGGTAGTTTTGTTGCTGGCGCAACTGGCGAGCTCACTTGGAGGGCCTTGGTTTGGGGGAAAGGCGCACCGCAGATCCCTCCACTTCGCTACGCTCCGGTCGGGATGACAAATTTGTTTGGGGGACGGGCTTAAAGATTTGCTTGAGGGACGGCTTAAAAGCAAGCGCTCTCCGCGTTCATTCCTCCCTTAACTTGCCGACAGGCCAGTCAGCTACTCGGGATGACAAATTTGTTTGGGTGACGGGCTTAAAGATTTGCTTGAGGTACGGCTTAAAAGCAAGCGCTCTCCGCGTTCATTCCTCTCTTAACTTGCCGACAGGCCAGTCAGCTACTCGGGATGACAAATTTGTTTGGGTGACGGGCTTAAAGATTTGCTTGAGGTACGGCTTAAAAGCAGGCGCTCTCCGCGTTCATTCCTCTCTTAACTTGCCGACAGGCCAGTCAGCTACTCGGGATGACAAAGGGGAGGGAATCTGCAGTGCGCCTTTCCCCCAAACCAAGGCCCTCCAAGTGAGCTCGAAAATCTGCCCAGATGGGTTACGCCTTACGTGCGCCGCTCACGGAAAAACGCGCGCAACAGTTCCCCGCTTTCCTCGGCCATTTCCCCGCGCGTGACCACCATCTGATGATTGAGCCGCGGATGATTCAAAACCTCAAGAACGGAGGTAACCGCGCCCGCTTTGGGATCGTCAGCGGCATAGATCAGCCGGCTGATCCTGGCATGGATGATCGCCCCCGCACACATGGCGCAAGGCTCCAGCGTGGAAAATAACTCGCAGCCACTCAGGCGATAGTTGCCCAGGGTGCGGGCGGCCTCGCGCAGCGCAACGATCTCCGCATGTGCAGTCGGATCTACATCGCGCAAAACACGATTCTGGCCGCGGCCAACAACCAGCCCGTTCTCGACCACCACCGCGCCTACCGGCACCTCACCGGCCGCGGCAGCCAAGCGCGCCTCTTCCATGGCCAGCATCAGTCCCTCCGCGTCGGTCATCGATTTAATCGCCCGCGGGCTGCTGCTGGGTCATGCAGTGCAGCGTTCCCAGTCCCCAGATCAGGTCGCCGCAGTGGATCCCCACCACCTCGCGGCCAACAAACAAATCAGCCAGGATGTTGAGTGCCTTGCGGTCGTTGGCGTCATTGAACGTAGGCACCAGCACCAATCCATTCGCGATATAGAAATTCGCATAACTGGCAGGCAGCCGCTGGCCCTGAAAAACGATAGGAGACGGCATGGGCAACTCGACAATCGTGAAGGGCCGGCCAGACAAGTCGCGCGCTGCCCGCAGACGCTCCAGATTCTCCGCCAAAGGCAAGTGATTCTCGTCGGACGCATTTGGCTCCGTGACGGTGACGATAGTAACAGGACTCACGAAACGTGTGATGTCATCCACGTGCCCATGGGTGTCGTCCCCGGCAATGCCGCGATCCATCCACAGCACCTGGTCAATGCCCAGGTAATCATGAAACACGCGCTCCAGATCGGTACGGCTCAGGCCCGGGTTGCGCTGTTGCACGGAGCTCAGCAAACACTCTTCGGTGGTGATCAGAGTGCCCTGGCCATTTACGTCGATACTGCCACCTTCCAGCACCACGCGCTGGTCATGAAACGCAGGCGCCCAGCTACGAACATGCAACAGCTCGGCGGCCCGGGCGGGAACCTGGTCATCCAGCTGCCAATCCTTATACTTGGCCCAGGCATTGAACCGCCAATCCGTGATGGCGACGTTTCCCTGCGCCTGCACAAAGATGGGGCCCGCATCGCGCATCCAAACCCGGTTGGTGGGCCACTGGTGCAAGTGCACCCGATCCATATGTGCGCCGACGCGCCCCAACATGCCGCGCACGCGCTGCTCCGCCAGGCTGTCTTCGACCAGCAAGTGTACGTCTTCTACCCGCGAGAGGTGGCGGACTATATCGCAATAGACCCACGGGATGGGATGAAATCGACCCGGCCAGTCGCCTGCGTTATGCGGCCAGGCCAGCCAGGTGGCCGCGTGGGGCGCCCACTCGGCGGGCATGCGATAACCCAGGCTGCGAGGAGTGGCGCCGTTCGCTTCAGCGGTCATTGCCGGCCGGCTCGTCGAGAAAGCGAGCCGCAATCGGCGGATAAAAATCAATCCGCCGGTCCCGCAGAAAGGGCCAGTTGCGGCGCGTATCTTCGAGGTGCTTCAAGTCGACTTCCTCAATCAGGATTGCTTCGCGGTCATGAGGCGCCTGGGCCAACACGCGGCCAAAGGGATCGGCAATAAACGACCCGCCCCAGAACTCGAGCCCAACGCCCGGCGCCTTGTTCCCACGGACGTCTCCAAATTCCTGGCCTACCCGGTTGACGGCGCCGACATACACGCCGTTGGCAATGGCGTGGGCGCGTTGAATGGTCTGCCACGCCTCATACTGGGCCACGCCGAAGGCTTCTTTCTCCGCCGGGTGCCAGCCGATGGCGGTCGGATAAAACAACAGTTCCGCACCGCGCAGCGCCGTGATGCGGGCCGCTTCGGGATACCACTGGTCCCAGCAAATCAGCGCGCCTACCGGCCCCACCGAGGTCTCGAAGGCCTTGAAACCCAGGTCGCCCGGCGTGAAGTAGAACTTCTCGTAGTACAGCGGATCATCGGGGATGTGCATCTTGCGGTAGATACCGCTGAGCGAACCATCCGTCTCCAGCATGGCTACGGTATTGTGATAGAGCCCGGCGGCGCGGCGCTCGAAGAGAGAGGCAACCACCACGACCTTCTCTTCCCGGGCAACGGCGGAAAGCCGCTCGGTCGACGGGCCGGGAATCGGCTCGGCTAAATCGAACAGCGCGACGTCTTCACGCTGGCAGAAATACTGAGCGCGAAAGAGCTCGGGGAGACAGACGATGTCAGCGCCGCCGCGCGCGGCTTCACGGACTTTGTCCGCGGCCTTATCGAGGTTGGCTTCGGGGTCGGGTGAGCAGGACATCTGCACCAGCCCAACACGGTAGTTTGATTTGTTTGCCATATTTCGTTCCCGGTAGTTACTCAAAGATCAGGATGGCCGCGGCAATGACCGTCGTCCATAGCCCACGCTTGTCGCCGATAGCGGACTGGGTCACGTTGGTAGTGCGGACAATCTTGTTCGAGATGCGATAGATCTCTTTCTTCTCATCCCAACTTTTGTCGGGGTCAAAATCCACGTTCAGTGTGGTCGCGAGCATCTCGGCCGCCAGTTCTTCTGCATACTCGCCGGCTTGATCTTCGGCCTCGCCGAAGCTGTGGTGCTCGCTCAGGTAACCATAAGTGTTGCGATCTGTCGGTATGGCGACGCCGATGCTGGAAACCACCAGGCGATGGGGTTCGCGGGTGGAATTTTCTGCGACCACGGCAAAGACCACTTCGCCCGGAGAAAGGTATTTCAACCCTTCCTTACGGGTGATGAGTTTGCACTGGGGTGGAAATATGGAAGAAACCCGAACCAGGTTCTGCGCCGCAATGCCGGCGTCGCGCAGAGCCATTTCGAAGGAGGTTAACCGTTCCTTGTGCTTCCCGACGCCCTTAGTCAAAAAAAGACGCTTCGGGACCATGCTTTTGCCCAATGCTGAACCCTCCAAAACGAACCTAACACAAACAGATGAATGGGGCACAATAGCAGAGAGATGGCAATCAAGGTCGAATACGCGGAAAACCGGGTTATCCGGCAGCGCAATAAACGGCGCTACCGCCTGGCTCACTGGCCGATCTGGATCTGGGTTTTTTTTCTGGCGCCGGGGCCGCTCACCTTCGACCTGTTTGCCCATGGCGGCAGCCGCAGAAACCTGGCCTGGCTGCTGCTGGTGATGGTGGCGACCGCGGTTGCCGGTTATTTCGGCCAGCTTCCCGGGGTGGAGCCGCGGCCCTACATTCTTCGCTTCACCGAAGATAAGCCCAATCCGTTGTATCGCAAGATCTGCTACACCTTCGCCTGGAACGCGGTGATCACCTTCACCCTGCTTAACCTGGCCGGGCTGGTGATTGCCGCTACCACGGGCAAATGGGTCATGAAGCAGATCTACCTGCAGGTGTATTTTCCGGTCTGCGCGGTGGTGCTGCTGCTGGGGCTGTTCGGCCTGCTGCCCAGGGTAGGGCGCTCGACCAAGGGCGAAGGAGTGGAGCGCCGTTATTTTTACGGGGCAGTCTGGGCGGCGGTGATTGCGCAAACCCTCTTGCTGTTGCTGTGGAAGACGCTGCCCCGGTCGCCGGCAACCAACCAGATCAAACTGGCGGCCTTTGTCGCCAGTTTGTGCGTGGTGAGCGCAGCGGCCGCCCTGGGGCTGCTGCCGCGAACCCGCCCCATCGTGCCCGGCCAGCTGATGGTGGCCGACTAGTGTAGCTTTTCTTCTGCCCTAACGCGAACCCCTGGGTGTCCGGGAGAACCGCAGATCTCTCCACTACGCTACGCTCCGGTCGAGATGACAAATCTTTTGACCCACCAGTTGTGGCCAGGAAGGAGCCAGGGTGAACCCGCCCCATCGTGCCCGGCCAGCTGATGGTGGCCGACTAGTGTAGTTTTTCTTCTGCCCTAACGCGAACCCCTGGGTGTCCGGGAGAACCGCAGATCTCTCCACTACGCTACGCTCCGGTCGAGATGACAAATCTTTTGACCCACCAGTTGTGGCCAGGAAGGAGCCAGGGCGAACCCGCCCCATCGTGCCCGGCCAGCTGATGGTGGCCGACTAGTGTAGTTTTTCTTCTGCCCTAACGCGAACCCCTGGGTGTCCGGGAGAACCGCAGATCTCTCCACTACGCTACGCTCCGGTCGAGATGACAAATCTTTTGACCCACCAGTTGTGGCCAGGAAGGAGCCAGGATTTTACTTATTCAGGATTTCGCGGGCGATGATGAGCCGCTGAATCTCGCTGGTGCCTTCGCCGATGGTGCATAGCTTCACGTCACGGTAGAACTTCTCTACCGGGTAGTCCTTGATAAAGCCGTAGCCGCCGTGCAACTGCACCGCTTCATCGCACACCCTGACCGCTACTTCGCTGGCCATCAATTTGGCCATGGAGGATTCCAGGGTGGTCTTTTGGCCGGCATCTTTCATCACCGCGGCCCGCAGGGTCAGGAGGCGCGCTGCATCGAGTTGGGTCGCCATATCCGCCAGCTTCCACTGGATTCCCTGGAACTCTGAGATTGCCTTGCCGAACTGGTGCCGCTGCTGCACATAGCGGCGCGCGGCGTCGTAAGCCCCGCGGCCAATACCCAGCGAGAGCGCCGCGATCGAAATTCTTCCGCCGTCCAGAATACGCATGGAGTCGATGAACCCATCGCCCTCCTTGCCCAGCAGGTTTTCCTCGGGGATCTCACAGTCCTCAAAAATAAGCTCGGAGGTGTCACTGGCGCGCAGGCCAAGCTTGTTTTCCTTCTTGCCCGGGCGAAAGCCGGCGGTTCCCTTCTCCACCACAAACGCAGAGAGGCCACGCGTGCCCTTGCTCTTATCGGTAACCGCGATAATGACAGAAACATCGGCATAGTGCCCGTTGGTGATGAACGTCTTGTTGCCATTCAGCACCCAGCGATCGCCCTTGCGCACGGCACTGGTGCGGGCGCTGCCGGCGTCCGAGCCAGAACCAGGCTCGGTCAATCCCCAGGCCCCAAGCCACTTTCCCGACGCAAGCGAAGGGATATATTTGCGCTTTTGCTGGTCGTTGCCGGCGACAAAAATATGATTACTGCAAAGCGAGTTGTGCGAGGCCACGATGATACCGATCGAGCCGTCGACTGCAGAAAGCTCCTCGACGATCAGCGCATAGTCCACGTAACCCAGCCCGGCGCCGCCCAGCTCGACCGGAAAGATCACCCCCATCAGGCCCATTTCGCCCAGTTTTTTAACCACTTCCTGGGGGAACTCGCTGGCTTCGTCCCAGCGCAGGACATTGGGAGCGATCTCGCGCGCGGCAAAGTCGCGGATCTCTTTGCGTAACTGCTCCTGCTCCTCGGTGAGAGCGAAGGAATGGGTCAAGCTCATGACGTCCCCTTTGTTCACAGCACGCTGAGCCCTTGCTGCAGGTCTTCCAGCAGGTCAGCGGCATCCTCAATACCGACGGAAATTCGCAGCATTCCGTCGCTCAGGCCAATCTTCGCGCGGCCTTCTTCCCCGAGCGCGGCGTGGGTCATGCTGGCCGGGTGCGAGATCAGGGTTTCCACCCCGCCCAGCGATTCGCCCACGGTGCATATCTTCAGCCGCCGCAACACGGCATTCGCCTTCTCCAGCGAACCAGTATCAAACGTAATCAGCGCGCCGAAGCCAGACATCTGCTGCTGCGCCAGCTCATGCTGGGGATGATCCGGTAAGCCAGGATAGAGAACGGTGGGGATGCTGCGGTGATGGGCCAGGAAATCGGCGACGGCCCGGCCATTCAATTCATGCTGCTTCATGCGCACGGCCAGCGTCTTGACCCCGCGCAATACCAGGAAGCACTCAAAGGGAGAGAGGATGCCGCCGGTGCATTTCTGGATGAAGGCAAACTTTTCTTTGTGCTCCGGCGTGGTGCCGACCAGGACGCCGCCCAGACCGTCACTGTGACCATTGAGAAATTTGGTGGTCGAGTGCATGACGATATCCGCACCGAACTCCAGCGGGCGCTGAAAGTAAGGCGACATGAAAGTATTGTCGACGCTCAGATCGATCGCATGCTCATGGCAAATATCGGCAATGGCCCGGATGTCGGTAATCTGCATCATCGGGTTGGTGGGGGTTTCAATGTGCACCAGCCGGGTGGTTGGCTGAATGGCTCGCCGCACCTGCTCCACGTCGGTGGTATCCACATACGTGAACGCGATGCCATAGTTAGCGATGATGCGGTCGAAGAGCCGCGGCGTTCCCCCGTAAACATTTGACCCGCAAATGACGTGGTCGCCGGTTTTGAGCATGGCCACGAGCGCGGAGATCGCCGCCATGCCGCTGGAAAATACATGCGCCGAAGAGCCGCCTTCGAGCGAGGCCAGGTTTTCTTCGAGCGCGGTACGCGTCGGGTTCGACACGCGGGAATACTCGTAACCGCGATTCTTGCCAATTTCTTCCTGGGCGTACGTAGACGACGCGTAAATCGGCACGTTGACGGCGCCGGTGGTTGGATCGGGAGACTGGCCATCGTGAATCGCGCGCGTGGAGAAACCCTGGCGGCAGCGGCAGGTCATAGGCCCCCTTCGAAAATCTTTTTGGAAAGGTAACGCTCGGCAGAATCAGGAATGATGGTGGCCACCCGTTTTCCTTCGCCCAGTCGAGCAGCGATCTGTACGGCGGCATGCACGGCCGCGCCGCCGCTGGAGCCAGAGAGCACGCCTTCTTCCGCGGCCAGCCGCTTCACCATGGCAAACGCTTCGCTGTCGTTCACCATCATGATCTCGTCACAGAACTCGCGATGGAAGGTGCCGGGCACGAAGGACGCGCCGATCCCCTCCACCTTGTGGTGGCCGGGCGGGCCGCCCTGCAACACCGAGCCCTGGGTCTCGACGGCAACCGTCAGGATGCCCGGGTTCTGTTCCTTCAGGAAGCGAGCCACGCCCGAAAAAGTGCCCCCGGTCCCTACGCCGCCGAGGAAGGCGTCGACACGGCCCTCCATCTGCTCCCACAGTTCGCGGGCGGTGGTGTCATGGTGGAAATCAGGATTGGCGGAATTTTCGAACTGCAGAGCGGCAAACGCGCCGGGGGTCTCTGCTGCCATGGCGCGGCAGCGACGAATCGCGCCCGACATAGCCTCCGCTTCGGGAGTGCGGATCACGGTCGCACCGAAGCCGCGCATGAGGATGCACTTCTCCTCGGCAAAACCTTCGGGAACAAACAGGACCACGTGATAGCCGCGATGCACGCCGACCAGGGCGAGCCCCACCCCGGTATTGCCTGCGGTCGCCTCGACGATAGTCGCGCCCGGCTTAAGCAGGCCGCGCTTTTCGGCATCGAGAATCATGCCCAGGGCCGCCCGGTCTTTGACGCTTCCGCCCGGGTTGAACAGCTCAAGTTTCGCGTAAACGCCGGCAGCACCCGCGGGCACGACCCGGTGAAGATGGAGCATGGGGGTCGACCCCATCAACTCCGTCACATCCTCAGCAACCAGCAGCGTGCGCGCTGCAACCTCACGCGTAGAAGGGGTCATAGGCCAACTACCGAGTGTACCAGCCTGATCTTACAGACCTCCGGAACGAAGGGTGGCCCAGGTAGACTGATTTTTCTTCTCTGCCCTCACTCGAAACCCCGGGTGCCCCATATCTCGCTCGTATTTCGCGAGATGTGGGATTCCACAGCGTCTCTCTCCTGGACCTCTGGTTGCAGCGCAAAGTTATAGGGTTGATGCTGCGGAATCCCACATCTCGCGAAATACGAGCGAGATATGGGGCACCCGGGGTTTCGAGTGAGGCAAGAAGAAAAACCCTACACAGACCCTATTTCGGCTTGAGGGCGCTCACCATGAAAAGCGTGACCGAAGCGGAACAGCCTTGAGCCGAGCGGTAGCGTTCAAGCCATGCAGAGTAGCGCTCGCGAGCGATGGGGTCATGCGCCTGCAGACGTTCCACCGTGGCCGCGACATCGAAGACACGATCGGCCGCCTCATATCCGTCGGTGAATAGCAGATGCCCTGTCAGCTGGACGGCCTCCAACCCGCATCGCATCAGTCTTTGTTTGAGCTGTCTTCCCATCCACGGGTTGCGAAAATGTCTGGTCCAATCAGCAGCAATGTCCTGGGCAGTCGCAACGTCTTCTGCCAATAAGGTGAACGTGCCCCAATCCGGCTCGCAACAAACCAGCCTGCCACCCGGCCGCAGGACGCTGACCATGCGGCGCAGAACCAGGCTGGGATCTGCAACGTGTTGCAGTACGCGATCGACCCTGCAGGCATCGACGCTCCCGGCCGCCACGGTTCTCAACTCCGCAGCGTCGTCAACCGCGAAACACGCGTTTGGATGGCCGGCACTGTGTCTCCGATTGGCTTCTGCTATCAAGGTTGTGCTCTGGTCGATGCCGATGGCGCGTCCGCTTTGGCCAACCAGTTCAGCAACCCGGGCGAGATCGTCCCCGGGACCGCACCCCACGTCGAGGACGGTGTCGCCTGGCTGCAAGCTCAAACTGCGAAGACTCTGCTGCTTGTAGCTCCTGAAGCACTGCAGCCCCTGCATGAAATCAAGGCAGGCAAGCATTCTGGACTGGTTGCCGGAATCGACATCTTGAAAACCTGCGGCCAGAGACTCTTCTGCGGACTTTTTGGAAATCATTGCAGGCAATCCAACTCAGAATGGCAACGGCGTGCAGTTCCAGCAGTACTCAGTTTGCCGGGGCCGCGGCTTTCGTTGCGCCTGCCCCTTTTTTGAGATTAGGGTAGTAGCCGGTGCGGGTGCGAACGATGAGTTTGTTATAACCCTTTGCCTTGGCCTCCACGTGAACCATGCGGAAGCCTCCCTGGCTGGCGGGCTTGGTGGAATGGTACCCAATCGTGTATTGCTCGCGGATATCGTGCGCCACCTCGCCGGCGATGGCATCCACCTGGTCAAGATTCTTGGGGAAAAACGAAATGCCCCCGGTCTCATTGGCCAGCATTTCGAGCGCCCGCTTGGCGCGGCGAGCCTCCCGCCCGCCCCCGGTATCGTCATAAAGCAGCCCGATCGAGTAAACGACCGGGCCCTGCAGGTCCTGGATACGGCGCACCGTCTCCTCCAGCGTGGTGCTTGAGGCATTGTCTTCGCCGTCGGTAATGACCAGCAGAACCTGCTTGGAGCGCTTGGCATTCTTGGTCAGGTAATCGGCGGAAGCCATGATGGCGTCGTACAAAGCCGTGCCGCCTTTGGAATCGATGTGCGACAAACCGTCGCGTAGCTTGGCGACGTTGGCCGTAAAATCCTGATCGATATAGGCCTCGTCAGAGAAATTCACCACGAAGCTCTCGTCATCCGGGTTCGAGTAGTGCACCAAATCCAGTGCAGCGGTGTTCACCGCCTGGCGCTTGGTTCGCATCGATCCGGAGTTGTCGACCAGGATCCCAAGCGAGATGGGAATGTCCTGGTGCTGAAACGAGCTGATGACCTGGGGGACGCCGTCTTCCGTCACCTTAAAGTCGTCTTTCGTCAGAGTGGTCACCATGTGCTGTTGCTGATCGAGCACGGTGGCGTTCAGTACCACTTCATCGACGTTGCGCTGCAAGGTATAGCGCCCGTTATCGCGGCCGATGGTTGCGGAAGTTTGTGGAGGCGTGGTGCTTTCCGGCCCTTCCGGAGCCGCAACCGGGTCGCGATCGACGTTGAGGGGCAACTGCTTCTCGGGCTGGGCAGGCGAGGCAGGGGCTTGCGCCATAACCGGGCCCGGCAAGCTGCAAAGCAGAAAAATCGGAAGAACGAACAGCCAACTACTGCAAGGGCGCATAGTATCCGGTACGGGCGTGAACGGTAAGCTGGGGCAGGCCCTCAGGCGGAACCAGCTTTACCTTCAATTTACGCCACTTCCCGTCCCGTTTAATATCCTCTGAGCGATACCCCAGCACGTATTGGTTGCGTAACTCGGCACTGATCTTGGTGGCAATGTCTGCCATATCGGCGAGGTCGTCGACGCGAAACAGCTGCCCACCCGTCTCCTCGCTGACATCGTGCAACAGAATAGGCCCCAGCTGCTCCTCACGGGTAGGCGCGTACTGGTCAAAGATACCGATGGAATAGATTTGTACATCTGACTCGCGCACCACCGCCCGCACTTCGCTCTCGGTATAGCGGCTGCGGTTGTCGCCGCCGTCTGAGACTACCAGCAGCGCCTTGCGCTCGTTCTTGGCCTGCTTCATCTTATTCAAACCGAAATAGATGGCGTCCAACAGCGCGGTCCGGTGGCCGGGCTTCACGGTCAGCAGGCGGGACTCGATATTGTCGACATTCGCGGTGAAGTCGGTGATCAGTTCCGGCCGGTCGTTAAAGCCGATCACAAAAAACTCGTCCTGCGGGTTCGCGGTGTGCAAAAACTCCAGAATCGAGTTGCGGGCGCGGTTGATTTTGTCGGTCATGCTGCCGCTCAGGTCGAAGATGATGCCGATCGAGACCGGGGCGTCCTCGGAGGAAAAGCTTTTGATTTTCTGTAACGCGTTGTTCTCGTAGAGGAAGAAATCCTGCCGCTCCAGGCCCGTGACCAGCCGGTTGAGCGGATCGGTGACCGTTACCGGCACCAGCACCAGGTTCACATCGACGCGAATACGCTCGTTGGGCCGGGCTGTGAGCGCCTTCTTGCCTTCGGCAGGAGCCGGCGTGACCGTCTTTGATTTGGCATCGGCACTTCCTTCCACCGGAGCAATGGGCGCTACGGGCGCCGGGGGCGGAGGGTTGATGTGCACATCATTCAGGGGGTCCTGGGCCCTGCAGGTCTGGGCGAGCACGAGACACAAGCCAAGGGTGACAGCGATTTTCACCGTCATCCAGGCGCGCAGCTTTTCCTGGTGGCCGTTGCGTGAGAACCCCGACGTAGGCCCAGCGCAGCCGTTTCTCCCCATTTCGCGCTCACCGCAGAGCGCCATAGCCCCAAACCTCGTGTTCCAGTGTTCGTGTGCAGGATGGTAGCACGCCCTCACCAGAGCTGTGTCCGTCTTTATGTTCGCATTTATCATGCGTCTTTAGCGCTCGCCTTTATCAGTAACGATACGTGCCTCAAGGGGAGGCGCCCCCGTTCTGTGTTTCACCCGCTCAAAGATGCTGCGTTTTTCCAGCTGTTGCCTCCCGTGGGACAGGCAGGCAGGAAGCCTCAGCGGCCCTCTCCTTACCTGACCGGGGGTCAGGTACAATCTGGCAAGTAAAAGAGAGCAAAGCAATTGGCAGCGTAGGCTGAAGTTGCCGAAGTCTGGAGCTGCACCCAAAAGCATGGCCCGCATCTATCCTTTCCGCGCATTGCGCTACAACCCGACCATGGTGCGTGTGGAAGACGTGGTGACCCAGCCTTACGACAACATCACGCCGGCGATGCAGCAGGCCTACTATCAACGCAGCCTCTACAACCTGGTGCGCATTATTCTGGGCTTGCCCGAACTGTTTGACGAACCAGGCACCAACGACGTCTACACCCGGGCGGCGCGCGATTTCGCCGACTGGCGCCGCATGGGCATCCTGACCCAGGAAAAAGACGCCTGCATTTTCGCCTACTCGCAGCGCTTTACCGTGCCCGGTGGCGACGGTGAGATCCACGAACGCCGGGCATTTATTGGCCTGGGCGAGGTTTGCGACTATAGCCAGCAGGTCGTCTTCCGTCACGAAGAGACGCTCGCCAAGCCCAAGTCAGACCGATTGAACCTGTTGCAGGCCACCCGGGCTCATTTTGGCCAGATATTCATGCTTTATTCCGACCCCGCGCTGACGGCGGAAAAGATATTGTTTTCCGGCACCACAGCACCGGAGATCGAGGTCACTGACGAGTACGGCGTGACCCACCGGGTGTGGAAGGTCAGCGATATGAGCACCATCAATATCCTGCTGGGGGCGATGGAGGACAAGAAGCTGATCATCGCCGATGGCCACCATCGCTACGAGACCGCGCTGAGCTATTCGCGGGACCACACCCCGTCGAGTGTGGCGCGCACGGAACGGAACCCAGCCAACACCATCCCGCAGCCCGCCTATCCGGAAGCAGCCGTGATGATGAGCTTCGTCAACATGGACTCGACCGGCATCACCATCCTGCCAACTCATCGGGTAGTGTTCGGCCTCGATGGTTTCGTGCCCGCGACTTTCCTGGAACGGGCGCAGAAGTTTTTTGCGGTGCAGGCCCTGGCCGTCGAGAGCGACGAGCAGCTCACCCAATTGCTGGCCCGCCAGCCGGGCACCGCATTCATCGCCGCCACCAAACTGGGCTACCACCTGCTGGTGGCCAAGCCGGAAGCCGTGACCAAAGCTCTGGCCGAACTGCCGGAGCGGCAGCGCCGGTTGGACCTGACGCAATTGCATTCCCTGGTGCTGCAGCAGCTGCTGGGCATTACGCCGGAGGCAATTCTCGAGCAGCGGAACCTGCGCTACATGCGCGATGCCAGTGAAGCTATCGACCAGGTTTGGCAGGGGAAGGCCGATGTGGCTTTCCTGACCAACCCCATCACCCTGGGCCAGTTACGTGAGATCGCGTTCGCGGGCGAGGTGATGCCGCAAAAGTCGACTGACTTTTTCCCCAAACTCCTGAGCGGCCTTGCCATCTATGCACTGGACTGAGCAACGTTGGCTCGGGTCTCTCGGCTGCCTGGCAGCTTGTCTTAGCCTTGCGCCCGCGCTCTGTGCCCAGTTGCCCTCAACCGACCCGGCCAAAACCACCATTCCCGCGACGCCTACGCCCCCACCGGCGCCCCCGTCGGCGGTGGTGCGGGCCGCTCCCCGGTTTGGAGTGGTGATCGATGCCGCCCACGGTGGCGCCGATAGCGGCGCCCGCCTGTCAGAACATCAGTTGGAGAAGGACCTGGTGCTGAACCTGTCGGTGCGCTTGCGGTCAATGCTGGCCGCCCATGGCATTTATGTTGTGACTACCCGCGAATCCGATAGCGCCATCCCGGACTTGAACCGCGCGGAGACGGCAAACCACACCTTTGCCGCCGCCTGTATCAGCCTGCATGCCACCACGAGCGGCAGCGGCGTGCATCTTTTTACGTCGTCGCTGACGCAGATTCCGCTGACCAAATTTCTGCCCTGGGAGACCGCCCAGGGCGCCTACGCGGAGCAAAGTCTGCGGCTGTCCTCCGAGGTGGATTCCGCCATGACCCACGCGGAGATTCCAGTCACGCTGGGGCGCACGGCGTTGCAGCCGCTGGATAGCTTTACCTGCCCGGCGGTGGTGGTGGAGTTTTCGCCCCTGAATCGATCGGGAACGATAACCCCGCTCTCTGACCCCGCGTACCAGGACCGCATCGTGGCGGCGATGGCCGCGGCGGTGGAACAGTGGCAGCGCGACTGGAGGCAACAACCATGATCTCCCGCGGGCAGCGCATTCTTTTCTGGACGCTCCTGATCAGCTCCGTGCTGATGGCTGTGGTGTTGCTGCGCATGCGGGAAAAGGCCCTTGACCGGCTACTGGCCTCGGCCGAAACGGCGCCGCTCAGCCCCCAGGCGGGCAGGCCGGTGCAGAATGTAACCATGATGATTGCCAATGACATGAACGGCTCGATACAGCCCGCGACCCAGAGCATGGCGCTGCCGGCGGATGGCAATGCTCGCGCTCACGTGATACTGCAGCACCTGATCGTCGATTACGCACGCCCCAACACCAGGCACCCCATTGCCGCCAACAAGGGGGTCAACGAAATCTTTTTCATGGATCTGCCCGCGGATGCCACCCATACTTCGCCGGGCACGGTGGCCGTGGTCGATCTGAGCGGATCGTTTGTGCAGGCCCACCCTTCGGGTATCGAGCCCGAAACCCTGACCCTGCTCTCGATCATCGAAACCTTGCATGCCAACTTTCCCCAACTCACCCAGGTGCGCTTCCTGGTGGATGGGCAGCAGCGTGACACGCTTGCCGGCCACGCTGACCTGACCCGAGCCTATCTGACCTCAGATGCGCCGGGAGTGAAGCACCTGTGACTGAGGGCCGGTTGAAGATCGGTGTATTCGATTCTGGTTTCGGCGGCCTGACGGTGTTGCGCGAGCTGATGCCGTTGCTTCCCGAGGCGGAGTTTCTCTACCTGGGCGACACGGCGCGGTTGCCCTATGGATCCAAGTCCCGCGCGACCATTGTGCGCTATGCGCTTTCGAGCACCCGCTTTCTGCTCGATCAGGGCGCCGATTTTCTGGTGATCGCCTGCAACACCGCGACCGCCTTAGCGCTGACCGAGATTCGCGCGTCGACCACGGTGCCGGTCCTGGGGGTCATCGAGACCGGGGCCAACGAGGCGCGTACCTCTTCGAAAACGCGCGACATCCTGGTGATCGGCACCGACGCCACCATTGCCAGTCACGCCTATGCGGCGGCCTGCCGGGCCCAGGGGCTGCGCGCGCTGGAGAAGGCTTGTCCGCTGCTGGTGCCGCTGGTGGAAGAGGGCTGGGTCGATCATCCCGTGACCGCCGAGGTAGTGCGGATTTATCTGACCGAGTTGCTGGAGCAGGCGCAGGAAGAGGATCTGAATCCCGACACCCTGGTGCTAGGCTGCACGCATTACCCCCTGCTGCGCCCGTTGATGGAAGCAGCGCTGTCGCCGGCTATCCGCGTGATCGATTCGGCGCAGGCGACGGCGAGCCAAGCCGCCCAGATGCTGGGCGGGCGCCACCGCGGCCACGGCCTTGCGGGCGCGGCCGGCAAACGGTGCCGATTCTTTGCCACCGATTCGGTGGTCAAGTTCAAGCGACTGGGTGCGCGCTTCCTGGGCACCCCGTTGAACGAGGTTGAACTAGTGGACCTGGGCGGCTGATATATCCTTAGTTCCGAAAGAAGAGGAGTACGGCATGATGGATCTTAAGGGGCAGACAGCGGTCGTCTTTGGCCTGGCAAACAAGCGCAGCATCGCCTGGGCGATTGCGCAGAAGCTCTCTGGAGCCGGGGCGCAGATTGCGATCTGCTATCAGAACGAACGTCTCAAGGCAGAGGCTGAAGCGTTGGCGGGTGAGTTGCCCGATGCAGCTATTTTTGAGTGTGATGTTGCCAGTGATGCGGCCATTGACGCGGTATTTGCCCAATTGAAGGCCCGGTATGGCAAGCTGCACACAGTGGTGCACAGCGTTGCCTTCGCTCCTGCGGAAGAGTTGCACAACGACTTTTTGTTGACCAGCCGCGACGGCTTTCGCGTGGCACATGAGATTAGTGTTTATTCGCTGATTGCTCTGAGCCGTGGCGCTGCGCCGCTGATGACTGACGGCGGCAGCATCATCACCATGACGTACTACGGCGCGCAGAAGGTGGTGCCCCGTTACAACGTAATGGGGGTCGCCAAGGCCGCGCTTGAGGCCACGGTGCGTTACCTGGCGGCCGATCTGGGCGCGAAGAATATCCGCGTCAACGCGATATCGGCGGGCCCGATTAAGACGCTGGCAGCGCGCGGCATCGGCGGACTAGGGGAAATGCTGAAGGTGCATGCCGAGCGCGCCCCGCTCAAGCGCAACGTCGATCCGGCTGAGGTGGGCAACGCTGCACTGTTTCTGGCGTCGGATCTGGCGACAGGCATCACCGGAGAAGTGCTGTATGTGGACTGCGGTTACAACGTGGTGGCGTTCGCCAGCTCTGAGCTGGCAAACGTGAAGTAAATTCCTCGAAGAGAGAGAGAAAAGCAGGTCCCTCCACTTCGCTGCGCTTCGGTCGGGATGACAAATTTGTTTGGAGGGCACAGAAAAACCGCCGCCCCAAGCAACTTCTTCATCCTGACCGAAGCGCAGCGTAGTGGAGGGACCTGCTTTTTTCCCAGCCCCCCGAACAAATTTGTCATCCCGACCGAAGCGTACCCGAATTCCTGTTTCGCTACGTCAGACAGATCCGCGTGTGCGGCTTTCATTAAGGAAAGCCGCATGAAGTTTGCCAGCGCCACCAGCCTCGACAGGAATTCGGGGGAGCGAAGTGGAGGGACCTGCTTTTTTCCCAGCCCCCCGAACAAATTTGTCATCCCGACCGAAGCGCAGCCAAGTGGAGGGACCTGCTTTTTCCCAGCCCCTCAAACAAATTTGTCATCCCGACCGAAGCGCAGCGTAGTGGAGGGACCTGCTTTTCTCCCAGCCCCTCAAACAAATTTGTCATCCCGACCGAAGCGCAGCAAAGTGGAGGGACCTGCTTTTTTCCCAGCCCCTCAAACAAATTTGTCATCCCGACCGAAGCGCAGCGAAGTGGAGGGACCTGCTTTTTCCCCAGCCCCTCAAACAAATTTGTCATCCCGACCGAAGCGCAGCGAAGTGGAGGGACCTGCTTTTTTCCCAGCCCCTCAAACAAATTTGTCATCCCGACCGAAGCGCAGCGTAGTGGAAGGACCTGCTTTTTTCCCAGCCCCTCAAACAAATTTGTCATCCCGACCGAAGCGCAGCGTAGTGGAGGGACCTGCTTTTTTCCCAGCCCCTCAAACAAATTTGTCATCCCGACCGAAGCGCAGCGTAGTGGAGGGACCTGCTTTCCCCTCCAGCCGCGCCTACCCCGGGTTGGGCTCGTTGGCCGTGATCTCCTGACGGACATTCTTGAGCACAGCCAGCGACCGCTGTATGCCCACTTCCCCGCTCAGGATCGGATCTTCATTCTCAATACTCAGCATTCCGTTGTAGCCCACTTCCATGTAGGCCGCAATAATGTCTTTCCATTGGCTGGCGCCGTGACCATAGCCAACCGCGCGAAAGAACTCCGAGGCCTCATGGTCGTCGGCCTTGCCAAAATTCAAAACCCCATACCGCTGCACATTCTTCGGGAAAAATGCAGTGTCTTTCATGTGCGCGTGATAAATCGCGCCCTGCTTGCCAAGAAAGCGAATCACTTCCACCGCGTCACACTGCTGCCAGAACAAATGGCTTAAATCGCAATTGGCGCCAATCTCTTCGCCCGCCGCCTCGCGCAGGCGCAGCAAGGTGCGTGGGTTGTACACCACAAAATTGGGGTGCATCTCCAAAGCAATTCGGTGCACGCCGTGCTCGCGGGCAAACTTCGCCGTCTCCCGCCAGTAAGGGATAACCCGTTCCTTCCACTGCCACGCCAACGCTTCTCCATGCTCCGGCGGCCAGTCGTAAACTACCCAATTGGGCACAGTGTCGGTTGCCGATCCACCGGGACAACCGGAAAACCCAACCACCGTAGGAATTTCCAGCATGCCGGCCAGCTGGAGCGTCTGGCGAAATTCCTCCGCAGCCTGTTTCGCCTTCGCCGCATCCGGGTACAGCGCGTTGTTATGGCAGCTCAGGGTCATCACCGGAATCCCGCGGTCGTCAAACTTCTTCTTCCAGGCGCGCGCTTTGGCCGGGTCGGCCAACAACTCGGGGCGCGGGCAATGCGGCGACCCATTCGGGCCGGCGGCAGCGATCTCCACCGCCTCGATCCCCAAGCTGGAACACTTGTCCAACAGCTGGTCTACGTTCAGCTTGTGGAACGGAGGAGTAAATACACCGATGGGCAAGATCTTTTTGGAAGCCGCCGGCTTGGCGGACGCCCCAGACTGAGCGGACACGGGCATGGCGAGCGGGCCAGAAGCCAGCGCCGCCGCCGTCGTGCCTAAAAACTGCCTGCGATTCATGCAATGCTCCCGAGCAAAACAGGATGGAAAATGATGCCACGCCGACCGGCGGCTTGGCGAATAAGAGGGTCAGTACGTCGCGCGGCCGCCGCTGGCGTCGTAGCATTGCGCGGTCACAAACGAGCACTCACTGCTGGCCAGAAAATGGACCACATACGCAATCTCTTCCGGCTTGCCGGTGCGCCGCATGGGAATACGGTCGGTCATGTAGGCGACCTGTTCACTGGTCAGTTGATCGAGTATTTGCGTCTGGATGACTGCGGGCGAAACGGCATTCACGCAGATACCATCCGTAGCCAACTCTTTGCCCAGCGATTTGGTAAGGCCGATCACCCCGGCTTTGGTAGCGGAGTAAGGAATCATGCGCGGATTCCCTTCCTTGCCCGCGATGGAAGCCACATTGACGATGCGTCCATACGACCGGCTGCGCATGTGGGGAACAACGGCGCGGCAAAAATTGAAGACTCCGGTCAAATTGATAGCAATGTTGCGTTGCCAGTCTTCATCCGTCTGCTCCCAGATATAGCCTGCGCGGCCGGCTATCCCGGCATTGTTGACCAGGATGTCGATCTGTCCGGTTTGCTGCAAAACCTTGTCCACGACCCGGCCCACGGAAGCCGCATCGGCCACGTCGCCTTCGACCGCAAACGAACCATTGGGCAAACCGGCTGCCACACTTTGCGCGCCGGGTAAGTTGAGGTCGATGACGGCAACGGTCGCGCCCGCCTGCGCGAGCCGAGTGGCAATCGCTTGCCCGATGCCGGTCGCAGCTCCGGTAACAATGGCGGTTCTTCCCGTGAGGCTGAACATATCGGTCGTGCCTGGTGCGGACATTGCGAACTCTCTCCGGCATCAAGCCGACGTGTGTCGTCTCCTTGGCCTGCCGGGGATTATATGAACCTGGAATAGCCAAGTCAATAAACGAAACCGGTTCCATTTTCCGTCTTGACCGAAGAGCGGGTGGCTTGTATTACTCGTACCGTCGATCGATTGTGTTTACCCCGAGCTACAAAGCGAGCGTTTTGACCGTGATGGCACTGTGCCTGCCGTGCGCTGTTGGCCAACCATCGCAGTTCGCAAAGAGCTGCGCGGTTTGTCACGGTGGAGAGGCGCAAGGCACCGATCGCGCCCCGGCGCTACGCAACAATCGCGAGCTGCGCGGCGCCGGCGAACCAGAGATCGCCGCCCTGATCAGCAAGGGACGCGGCAATATGCCGGCCTTTGCATTTTTGCCCAGGGCCCAGATACAAGAGCTGGCCGGCTTCATCCACGCGATGAATGCCGACGCCTTCGACGTAAAACCCGCCGGCGATGCGAAAGCCGGAGCGGGCATCTTCTTCGCCAGCGGCGGCTGCTCCGCATGTCACACCGCGCAGGGGCACGGCGGCGTCAATGGACCGGACCTGTCGAACATCGGCCGCCTGGTAACTCTGTCTGAACTGGATCAGTCTCTGCAAGAGCCGGATGCGCGGATTGCACAAGGCTACGGGCTAGTGCAGGTCAAGCTGAGCAACGGGACTCAGCTGCGCGGGTTTGCGCGCAGCCAGGGCTCGCATGATCTGCAGTTGCAAACACTCGACGGGCAGCTGCACCTGCTGCTGGAAAGCGAATACACCGAGGTGGTTGCGGAAAAGCATTCGCTGATGCCCGCGTTCCATGGCACCCCCGAGGAGCATCGCGACCTGGTCGCCTTCCTGAGTGGACTCGATGGGGTGCCCGTCGGGCCTGATCCCACGCCGGGCGAACCCGTCGCGCCGGATGCAATCGACCAGGTCATTCATCCCCGTGCGGGCAGTTGGCCAACCTATTCGGGAAACGTCAACGGCAACCGTTACAGTGACCTTACCAATATCAATGTTAAGAACGTCGGCTCGCTACGACCCGCCTGGGTGCATTCGCTGCCCTACTTCGGCCTCGAGACCACGCCGCTGGTGATGGATGGCGTGATGTACGTGACCGGGCCGAACCAGGTGCAGGCGATCGACGGCCGCACCGGCCGGGAAATCTGGAACTATACGCGACCTCGTTCCACCGCCGGCAACATCTCAGGCGATGCGGCGAAGGGGGCAAACCGTGGCGCCGGCGTGCTCGGCGATCGCCTCTTCTTCATCACGGATAACGCGCACCTGCTTTGCCTGCACCGGCTCACCGGAGCCCTGCTGTGGGAAGTTGCCATGGGTGCGCCGGGCACGCGTTATGGAGGAACCTCCGCGCCCCTGGTCGCAGGTGACCTGGTGATTGCCGGCGTGTCGGGCGGCGATGAGGACATTCGTGGCCTGCTCATCGCTTATCACGCAACGACCGGGGAAGAGGCGTGGCGCTTCTGGACCATTCCCCGCGCCGGTGAGCCGGGATCCGAAACCTGGAAGGGCGATGCCCACCCACAAGGCGGCGGTACCTGGACCACCGGCAGCTACGACCCTGCGACCGGCACTCTTTATTGGGGGATCGGCAATCCTTATCCCGATACCGACGGGGACAACCGTGGCGGTGACAATCTCTACACCGCGAGCGACCTGGCGCTCGATGCCAGGACGGGCAAGTTGTTGTGGCATTTCCAATTCACACCGCATGACCTGCATGACTGGGATGCCAATCAACCGCTGGTGCTGGTAGACGCGCCCTTCCATGGCCGTGAGCGCAAGCTGCTGCTGCATGCCAATCGCAATGGCTTTTTTTATGTGCTCGACCGCACCGACGGCAAGTTTCTGCAGGCCACGCCGATCGTTAAAAAACTCACCTGGGCCAGTGGAGTCGGCAGCGATGGGCGGCCGATTCTGCTGCCCAACAACGAAACCACGCTGCAGGATGTAAAGGCCTGCCCCGCCGTGCGCGGGGCGACCAACTGGTATTCCACCTCTTACCATCCGGCGACGCGACTCTACTATGTGCTGACCGTAGAAGACTGCAGCACCTATCGTAAGGCACACGACGGCGGCTATGGACCGGTGGACGATCCGGCCGACCCGGCGATCAAGGTCCTGCGCGCCTTCTCGCTCGAAACCGGCAAAGCCGCGTGGGAAATTCCCCTGCCCGGGCCGGTTGAAAGAAATTACGCCGGCGTGCTCAGCACCGCGGGGGGTCTCGTGTTCTTCGGAGAGACCAGTGGAGGATTCGCCGCCGCCGACGCTAAGACGGGAAAATATCTGTGGCATTTCGAAGCCAGTGAGCCATGGAAAGCCTCGCCCATGACCTATCTGGTGGATGGGCGGCAATATGTCGCGATTGCCTCAGGCTCCAACATCCTGTCCTTCGCGCTGCCTGACCGATAGTGGGCTCTCTTCGAGTACGAATCTCCGGGTGCCCATCCTGCCCCCTCTGTCCTAACCACAAAGGGTGGCAGAATGGGGCGTCATTCATTCCCGGTTAATGTGGCTGGTTAAGACTGCTGGAGAAGCAGTGCGTTTTCGAATGAAAATATCTATCTGGTTTTTTGCCGTCTTTTTGCTTTTCTGTTTTTTGCATTCTCCAACCTACGCACAAGGTGTCTGTCCGCGCCCGCAGCCCGGCGCGACCGTACAAGAACCGGAAGACCTGCGTAGCCACAAAGGTGTTCTCGAAGCCTATCTAACCGCCCGCAACGAGGCAGAGACAGGTGGTTTCGTGCGTTACTGTTACACTGGCGCGGCCGGCCTCGAGTCGCCGAATCTGCGCGTCTCTCCCGGCGATCTTGTCATTCTCCACCTCACCAATGCGCTCACCGACCTGGACCGCAGCCGCGTAACTCCGATGCACATGCACCCGCATACGGCGAAAAACTCCTGCACCACCGGCATCATGAGCGCGGTCTCGACCAACCTGCATTTTCACGGACTCACCATCCCTCCTGTTTGCCATCAGGACGACGTATTGAAGACCTCCGTGCAACCCGGCGATGCGCCCTTTGAATATCGTTTTCGCATTCCGCAGGACGAACCACCCGGCCTCTACTGGTATCACCCGCACATCCACGGCTTCAGCAAAGAACAACTTCTGGGTGGAGCCTCAGGCGCGTTGATCGTCGAAGGCATCGAGCGCGCCAAAAAAGCCACCGCTGGTCTGCCCGAACGCGTCTTCATCATCCGCGATCAGGACCTGGTCAATCCAAACGCACCGCCAGCTAAATCCGAACCCGTGGTGCCGAAATTCATGATCGATCGCGATGGAGACGCGGCCAACAACGGCACCGGCTTCGGCAAACCAGCGAAAGACTTATCCATCAATTACGTGCCCGTTCCCTACCCCGACTATCCACCCGCACTCATCGAGATGAAGCCAGGAGAGCGGCAGTTGTGGCGCGTGCTCAACGCCACGGCCATCACTTATCTCAACCTCTCGATTCTGTTCCAACGCACGCCGCAGCCTCTGGGCCTGGTGGCCATGGACGGCGTGCCCATGAACCAAAATGACAATCTTAAAGAATCGGTGGACACGCAAACCCATCTCGGCTTGCCTCCCGGCGCGCGCGCGGAATTCGTCGTCACCGGGCCACCGCAAGGCCAAACCGGCTTGCTGGTCACACGCACGGTCGATACCGGCCCCGGCGGAGAAAACGATCCCAACCGGATGCTGGCCAGAATTGTCGCCCGCGCGAATGCACCCGACGCGCGATCGAAGTTATCGGCAACGCCGGCGCCCCTGCCACCGCCCAGCGAAGCGTGGCTGGGCTCGGTGCGCCCGGTACGCGTGCGCCACCTGTATTTTTCCGAGAAGCTGATCGACCCCAATGATCCCACCAGCGCCGTCGAGTTTTACCTTACCGTCGATGGACAGGAAGCGAAGATGTTCGACATGAATGCCGCGCTGCCGAACATCGTTGCGCAACAGGGTACCGTCGAAGACTGGATCATCGAAAACCGTTCCCGCGAATTGCACGCCTTCCACATTCATCAGCTGCACTTTTTACTGCTCGACTATTCGGGAAGGCTGGTGAACGAAGATTTTCTGCGCGACACGGTGAATGTTCCGTACTACGATGGCCGCTCCCTGGCGTATCCCAGTGTTCGCCTGCGCATGGATTTCCGCGATCCCAATATCGTGGGCACGTTTGTCTATCACTGCCATCTGCTCGAACACGAAGACAAGGGGATGATGGGGTCGATACAGGTGGTTCCTGCAACCCCCGGTAACTGACTGTGGGCAATCGACTTCATTTTCAACAGGCGAACATTTATTTATCGCGTGTTCACCGGATGAAGATGCAACGTTCATTTCACTGGCATATTCCTCGGACGGGTATTGCGAACACTCTACCCAGGAGGAAGTATGAACGCAAAGCAACTCGCGTCGACAGCCATGCGCGCTGTACGCACGGGACTCATCTCTACCGCGATCTTTCAGCTCGCGGTAGGCAGCGCCTTCGCTGCCGACCAGACGCAAAGCGCGCCGTCACGAGACAACGATACCGCTACGCCCATCAAACATGTCATCGTCATCATCGGCGAAAACCGCAGCTTCGATCACGTGTTCGCCACCTATGTACCTAAGAAGGGCGAGTCGATATTCAATCTTCTTTCGGAAGGAATTGTGAAGGCCGATGGAAGCGCGGGTCCCAATTTCCCCAAGGCGGAACAGAAGGCAGCCGACGACAAAGCGCCCGACGCCTTTTTGCTAAGCCCGGCAAAGAATACGTTCAGCGGATCCGTACTGCCGGCGCCACTGAATGGTGGGCCGACCGACTCTTACATCACCGACGACAGCCTCACCACCGCAAGGCAATCGGAAAATGGTTTGCCGGCGGATTATTATGGCTACCTGGTGACCGGTGGTACGGGTCTGTCAGGAAAAGTTCCTGACACCCGCATCGCCAATGTAAATGCACTGCCTCCCGGCCCGTTCCAGCTGACGAATGGAGACACGTTCACCTACAACTCCTACGCCGCCAGCCCGGTGCACCGCTTCTACCAGATGTGGCAGCAGCTGGATTGCAGCGTGGCTCACGCGACCGCCGAAAATCCCTCTGGTTGCGACGCAGCCTTGTTTCCCTGGGTGGAAACGACGGTGGGCGCCGGCGCCAATGGCCTGAAGCAGCCAGCGAACTTCAGCACAGAGTATTCGGCCAACGCCAAGACCACGGGCGAAGGGTCGACGGCGATGGGCTTTTACAACGTTCAGAACGGCGACGTTCCGTACTTCAAGTACCTCGCGGACAACTATGCGATGAGCGATAACTTTCACCAGTCGGTGAACGGTGGAACCGGCGCCAACCACATCATGTTTGGCCACGGAGACGCGATCTGGTTCAGCGATGGCAAGGGCAATCCCAAGACGCCTCCGCACAATGTTGAAGTCGCGACGGGTTCGAAAAACGCCGGGATCGTCGACGAAGTCGAGAACCCGAATCCGGCAACCTCGACCAACAACTGGTATACCGAAGACGGTTACGGCGGCGGCTCCTACGGTTCGGCGTCCTATGGGGGTGGTTCTTACTCCAATTGCAGCGACGCCACCCAGCCGGGCGTAGAGCCGATCGTCAAGTACCTGAAATCGTTGTCAACACCCATCGCTCCGAATTGTCAGCCTGGGCACTATTACCTGTTGAACAATTACAACCCTGGGTACTTTGGCAATGGCGCCAATGCCTTTACCGACACCAATGCCAACAACACCGTATTTACCATTCCGCCTTCCTCGGTCCCGAGCATTGGCGACGACCTGATCAAGAATCATGTCTCCTGGAAATATTATGGCGACCAGTGGAACAACTATGTGCCTGATCCCTATCAACTCAACTACGGCGCCATCGGCAAGTTGACGGATGAATACTGCAACATCTGCAATCCCTTCCAGTACGACACTTCCATCATGGCCGATGCAGCCGTCCGCACGGCCCATATCCAGGACACCGCGAACCTCTATGCTGATATCAAAGACGGTAAGCTACCCGCTGTTTCCATCGTCAAACCCAGCGGCCTGGTAGATGGTCATCCATCTTCTTCCAAGCTGGACCTGTTTGAAGGCTTCACCAAGAAAATCGTGGATGAAGTTAAGAAGAACCCAAAGCTGTGGAAGGACACTGCAATCTTCATCACCTTCGATGAGGGCGGCGGCTATTACGACTCCGGCTATGTGCAGCCTGTCGACTTCTTCGGCGACGGCACGCGTATTCCGCTGATCGTTGTCTCTCCCTACACCAAGCCGGGTCACATCGCGCATGAATATTCCGACCACGTCTCGATCCTCAAATTCATCGAGGCAAACTGGGGTATGGAAACGGTGAGCGCCCGCAGCCGCGACAACTACCCCAACCCGATCGCCACAGCGGATAACCCGTATGTGCCGGTCAATAGCCCGGCCCTCGACGACCTGTTCAGCCTGTTCAACTTCTAGTACTGTTACAAAAATAACGCCGGAGTTGGCAAGCCAACTCCGGCGTATTTTTGTCCAGTCGTCGTTTTTCAACGTCCCGACAGAAGCCTGCGGGAAGATCTTATGCGCTGGTGCGCTTATCGTTCAGTGTCAGCGTGATGTTTCTGGTATCCCCGCCGGCGTGCTCGATAAAGATTTCCCCGTCGCTGCGTTTGACGACCGCGGGAAACTTTTCGCCCCACTCCACCAGCATAATGGCATCTTCAGCTGCCAACTCATCAAACCCAATTGTCTCCAGTTGCCGCTCGTCTTCAATGCGATAAAGGTCGATGTGGTAAAGCTTGACGTCGTGATCCTGGCCATGGACCTTGCGCCTGCCGTCATATTCATGAACCAGCGTAAAGGTGGGACTGGTCACCTCATCCGGATCGGCAGCATCCAGCGCTTGCGCGATTCCCTTCACCAGCGTTGTCTTGCCTGCGCCCAGATCTCCGCGGAGAAACAGGAGCGTGGGCGATGACAGCAGCTGCGCGATTTCTGCACCAATCTCAATCGTCTCCCTGGGGCCGTTGCTGATGAATCGCCGAACGCTCATTCACTCTCCTTCAACATGGCGGGCATCCCTTGTAACCAAACATATCCTCCCGGGTCCTCGGCGCGGAAGCGAAATGCCTCATAGAGGTGCGACACCGTGTCCATGGCCAGCAGAGTATGTTGGTCTTGCCAACTTACCGCAAAATCGGCCGCCAGTCCGTGAAGATATACCGCAGCCTCGACCGCCTCGGCGGGCTGCTCAGGAAATTGGCCGATCATCGCGGCGACAATGCCCGTCAAAATGTCGCCGCTGCCGCCCTTGGCCATTCCCGGATTGCCCGTGGTGTTGATGGCGATGCGGCCGTCAGGATGAGCGATGAGAGTGCGCCAGCCTTTGAGGACCAGCGTCACCGCGTGTTCGGTGGCAAACCTGCGGGCGATGCCCTCGCGATCAGCCTCCACGTCCTTGATACTCATTCCGACCAGCCGGGCCATTTCCCCAGGGTGGGGAGTCAGGACCAGCAGCCGCCCATGCCCATTCAATCTGCCGGGGTGCGCGGCGAGCGCGTTCAGCGCGTCCGCATCGATCACCATCGGCACCTTTGCCCGCTCCAGCAACCCCAGGAAAAAGTGGACCGCTTCCTCTTCCTGGCCCAGACCGGGGCCGATTGCGATCACCGATTTCTTTTCCAGAAGCGGGTCGAGTCGTGCGGGTTCGAGGTTGCGGCTGGAAATTTCACCCTTCGTTCCTTCGAGCAACGCCTCGGTCATCAGTTCCGGCGTGACCGCAGCCACCGTGGGCAAAATCGATTGCGCGACGGCCGCTGTGACCAGGCCAGCGCCAGCGCGTAATGCAGCAACCGAGCTCATTGAGGGAGCACCGGACTTGCCCCGGGCCCCGCCAATGACCAGGATATGGCCGAAGCGGCCTTTGTTGGAATCAGCCGAACGCGGACGGTCAGCAATTGTTTTCGCGCTCCCCGCCCAGGTCAGGCCAGTGCTCGACGCAATCGCCTCGGGCGGCGAACCGATGGGCGCCACGACGATCGGCCCCTGCTGCAAATTGCCCGGCAGGGTGAGGACACTGCGCGTGAGTAGTCCGGAAACATGAGCCAGTTTGGGCGCGGTGAAGGTGACGACCGCGTCCGCACGGTAGACATCTTTGCCGGCGAACTCGCGCGAGTCTGCTTCCCATCCCGAAGGCAGATCGACCGCGACCACCGGCGTTCGCGGATAGCGCTCGAGCAGGGTGCGCCCGGCAACAGCCAACCCGCGCATGGGTGCGCGGAAACCGGTGCCGAGAACTGCGTCGAGAAAGAGCTGTGCGCCCTCCAGAGCGGCTTTACAGCCGCTGCGCGTGAGGTCGGCTTCCTCGGCGATAGCCATTGGCGGAACAGCCAGGCGATGCAGCATGACCTTCGCATCGCCTTGCACGGCGGCGGGATCGCCCAGCAGCACGACAGAGACGGCACAGCCGGCCTGCAGCAGGTGACGCGCTGCCACCAGGCCATCGCCGCCGTTATTGCCTTTGCCGCACAGCACCACGATGCGCCGGCGCTGGGGCAACTCGCGCAAAACAAAACGCGCGACGGCGCTCCCAGCGCGTTCCATCAGCTCCAGCGAAGCGATTCCGAAGCGGTCGGAGGTGACCTGGTCTGCCGCCTGCATCTCGTGCGCGGTTAGTATTTTCATCTATTGGCATCGTAGAGCATCGCGAAGAGTACAATTCCGCAAAACCAGCCGCACAGGAAAAGTGAATGACAGACCAACCACTCAGTCAGGGCGAGCGCCTCGTTGACGCATTTATTGCGCCGTCAAAAACCTTTACCGATATTCTCCGCGACCAGAGCTGGTGGCTGCCGTTTCTGCTCAGCGTGCTCGTCGGCTACGGCTATCTGTTTGCAATGGAAAAACAAGTGGGATGGCCCACGGTCGTACAAAATACGCTGAGGCAAGACCCCAAGGCTTCGGAACGCCTCGCCAACGCTGCCCCGGAGGCGCGGGCGCAGGCAGAGTCATTCACCCTGGCGATCATCAAGTACAGCTTCTATGCGTCGCCTCTGCTGGCGTTGTTATTCGCCGCCCTGGCCGCGGTGATTCTCCTGGGCACGCTCAATGGGCTCTTTGGCGGCAAAGCAACCTTTGGCCAGGTATTCGCTGTGTGGATGTACGGTACGTTGCCGGTGCTCGTCAAGTCAGTCCTGGTGATCATTACCCTGTTCGCCGGCCTGGATAAAGATGCCTTCAACCTCAACAATCCGATCGGCACCAATGTTGGGTTTTTCGTGCCCGCCGACTCCGCCAGGTGGTTGACGATCCTCGGCACTGCGTTCGATGTCACCTGGATCTGGGCACTGATCCTGGTTGGCCTGGGCCTTGCGATCGTGGGCAAGGTGAAACGCGAATTGGGGTTAGCCGCGGTGTTTGGCTGGTGGCTGCTGATTTGGGTGGTGCGTGTCGGGTATGCCGCCATCATGGGTTAGGAATAAAGGTAGGCGTTCGGGGATGGAATGAACGCAGCGATTTACAATTTTTCCCACCCCATTTGTTCATTAGGACCGGGGGCGCAGCGTAGCGGAGGGACCTTCTGTGCGCCTATACCCAATCGAAGGCCCAATGGGTAAGGTCACAAATCCCCACCGCACGAACAAACGGCCACCCGCTGGGGAGGCCGTTTGTTTTCGTTCAATTCACCTACTGGCTGAGGCTGTTTTCTGTGGAAGCAGTGGAAATAGGGTCCGTGGCCAGTTTCTGCGCGAAATAGCTGTGGTCCCAGAGGTTGTGGTAGAAGACGCCGGTCAAGGCGGCTGCCTTGGGGCCGAAGGTCGGGCGGCCACCCTCCAGGAAGAAGACGGTGACGATGCGGCCATGGGAGGTGTTGGCGAACGAAGCAAACCAACCATAACGCGTGCCGTTGTTCGAGCAGGTGCCGGTCTTGCCCAAAATCGGCAGCTCGTTAAAGCTGGCGCGCAGCGACCGAGCGGTGCCGTAATCCACGGCGCCCTCCATGCCCACGGTCACATCCGGAATCAGTTTGCCGATATCCAGGGTCCGCTTTACACGGGGCTGGAAATTAGCCGCTTCCTCTGGGGTGGTGGGGTGCTGCAAATAGTAGAGTGTGCCCCCATTCGCAATGGAGGCCACCAGGGCGCCCAATTGCAGAGGGGTCATCGAGATGCCCTGACCGAAGGAGCACATGCGGCCTACTCCGCCTTCGCTCTCAGGCAGTACCTGCTCGGGGTAAATACCCAGCTGCTCACCGGGAATATTCCAGCCCGCCAGCTCGCCCAGGCCAAATGAATTGGCATAGTGGCGAACGCGCTCGAAACCCAGGCGACGGCCCAGGGTCTCAAAATAAAGGTTGTTCGAATGAGCCAGGGCCTCGGTCATGTCGACGTGATAGTGGCCACCAAGGTTCACCGGGGTGTCTTTGGTCACAATCCCTTCTTCAAGAGCGGCCAGGGCTACGGAAACCTTAATAGTCGAGCAAGGCTCAGCGCCGCTCGAAAGAGCCAGCTTCTGATTGACCATGGCCAGAATGCGGCCATTACTCGGATCGATGGCGACCACAGTGCCATACATATTGCCCAGGGCGTCGATGGCTGCCTGGCGAACCACCGGATCTTCGCCCGCGGTCACATCCCCTTGGGTCAAGTCGCTGTCAGTAAACGAGCTGGCCGAAAAATGCTCGTAGGAACGATGGCGTACCAGGACCGCGCGATGCATCCGGCCGGACCGGCCGCGTACCATCACCACCCTGCGCTCCGTGGCCACCCGCCGAGGATGCTGTAGCTGCGCCATGTGATGGCGCGCATGGGCGCTCTCTTGAACACGGGCGGCATGGGAGTGGTGAATCGAGTGAGTGGGACGCGCAGAGGCAGGTTTCGCCATCGCCGCCGACGCCAAACCAAGGATCAGGAAGAAATAAGAAATACGCTTAAACAATTGTCGGTTCACCTGGTATTGTCCCCTCGAAACCCTGGCTCAAAATGATGATAACTGTGTTAATTCTTGGGTACTATCGTAATCTTCCAGCGGCGGCATCACGGTCCTTAATAGAACCGCCAGCCTCTTCCCGGAGACCGCACTTGCTATAGCCCTAATTTGACAGGAATTTCTTCCGCTTTTCCATATTCAATCGAAAGTCTTTCCTGTGTCCGTACCACAATTGGGTACACGAGCGTAACGATAGAACAGGCCCGGCACAGATCGAGTGGTAAAGGCGTTCGCATTTTCGCAACAGGCGTAGACCGAAGCCACCGGTTCGATTGGCCTTTTTCTCAAGAAAAGGCCAACATCGCCTTCGCTCGGGAAGTTCAAATTCGTTCAAAAAAACTGCGTTAGCTCACCGGCCTGCGCAAAAATGCGGGGATGTCCAGGTTGTCCATCTGCGGTTCACTTTCGTTACGATGGTCGCCTTCGGCCGTAGTCGCACGCGCGGAAGACATTCCTTCGCGCTCCGTGGCCGGCTTGCTGGGTATGAGCCGGGCGTACTCCTCTTCAAATGGCTCGTCGAAATTGACATGCGCCACGGGAGCTCTGGGCGGGGTAGCCGCCCGGGGTGGTTCGGGCGACTCCTCAATCAGTACTGGCTGAGGCGCCAGCGCGAAGGGCTCCGGCTCCGTTTCCATAACCGGCTGCTTCTCGACCTGAGACGTCTCCTGAGATTCTTTTGTTTTTCGGGGCTCGAACAGCGGGGTCAGTTCTTCTTCGGCAAGCTCTTCACTGGCAAACCGGGGAACCGACGGACGGCCCTGCAGAGAGACGTGAGGAATCAGCGCTTCATTGGAAGTGCGGGTGCGCCGGCCCATGTGATCCTGGCGGAAACCGGTGGCGATGACCGTGATCTTGACGTCGTCTCCCATCGACTCGTCGAGGACCGCGCCGAAGATGATGTTGGCGTCTTCGTGGGCTGCATTCTGGATCAGCGTGGACGCAACATTGACCTCGCTCAACTTGAGCGAACTGGACCCGCTGATATTGATGAGGATGCCGCGAGCGCCGTCGATGGCGCCGGCTTCTAACAAAGGCGACGCCATGGCTGCCTGGGCAGCCGCGATGGCCCGGTTTTCACCACTGCGCACCGCGGTCCCCATCACTGCATAGCCCATGCCCGCCATGGTGGTCTTCACGTCGGCAAAGTCGCGGTTGATGATGCCGGGGATGGTGATGATGTCGGAGATGCCCTGCACTCCCTGGAGCAGAACATCGTCGGCAATGCGGAACGATTCGAAGAAGCCGGCGTCTTTGGCTACGGCAAGCAACTTCTCGTTGGGGATCACGATCATGGTGTCGACCCCTTCGAGCAGTTCTTCCATGCCGCGTTCGGCCTGCTGCATGCGCCGCTTGCCTTCAAAACCGAAGGGGCGGGTGACCACGGCTACGGTGAGCGCGCCCATTTCACTGGCCAGCGAAGCAATGACCGGCGCAGCGCCGGTGCCGGTGCCGCCACCCAGACCGGCGGTTACGAACACCATGTCAGCGCCTTCCAGGGCTTCGATAATCTTCTCCGAATCTTCGAGCGCCGCGCGCCGGCCCATGTCGGGGTTGGCGCCCGCGCCCAGCCCGCTGGTGAGCTTGACGCCCAGCTGCAGCTTGACCGGCGCCTGCGAGAGTTGCAGCGCCTGCACGTCGGTATTGGCGACGATGAACTCAACGCCCTCCAGCCTGGCCGCGATCATGCGGTTCACGGCATTGCCACCGCCGCCGCCCACGCCGATCACCTTGATCTTCGCTCCGCGCGCGATCTCGTCGTTATAGTGAATGCGAATTTCTTCAGAAGGGTTCATCGGGTTCAACTCCATTTCCGTATCCTATTCGAACTTTTCACAAACTGCCTGCGAATATGGCGCGCAGCTTGGCGCGCAATCCCTGATCGTCGGCTGCGCGCAAAACACTGGTGCGATGACTGTAAAGCAACATGCCGATGGCGGTCGAAAATTCTGGCTGGATGAGTTCGTCGGGCATGCGGGAAAGCGGTACCGGATAACCCAAACGCGCCGGAACGCGCAGCACGCTCTCCGCAACTTCGAGCAAGCCGGCCAGACGTGCGCCGCCGCCGGTGAGCACGCAGCCCGCACCGAGCGCACCCAGCACCCCGCCCTGGCGAAGATTCTCACGCAGCAACTGCATCAGCTCGCGGGCGCGCGGTTCGAGAATCTCGCTCAGGTAACGCTGCTTGATGGTGCGGACCACCTGCGTTCCCCCAGCAATCAATTCCAGCTCGCTCGAAGATGGGACCGAGGTCACCACGCAATGACCGTATTCCAACTTGATGGATTCTGCTTCCTGGACCGACATGTGCAGGCCGACTGCAAGGTCGTTGGTAAAGTGATCGCCGCCGATCGGGATCACGGCGGTGTGCGCGACCGCCCCCTCAAAGAACACCACCAACTCGGTGGATCCAGCGCCGACATCGATCAGGCAGGCGCCGAGCTCGCGTTCGTCCGCGGAAACCGTGGCTTCTGCGGCGGCGATGGCCTCAAACACCGTGTCCGTCACTTCCAGGCCGGCTTTGTTGGCGCAGGTGATGACGCTTTGCGCCGCGCTGGCCGAACAGGTCGAGATGTGCAGATTCACTTCCAGCCGGTTGCCCACCATGCCGATGGGATCGTGGATGCCGGGCTGCTCATCGAGTATGAATTGTTGAGGTAACAGGTGAAGGATTTCACGATCGGCCGGCAGGGAGACGGAGCGGGCCCGATCGACCGCCGCGCGCACATCTTCGCGGGTGATCTCGCGCAAACGGTTCCCCAGGCTGATGCCTCCCTGGCTGTTGACTCCCCTCACGTGGGGTCCGCCCAGGCCTACGACACAGTTTGCGATGACCGCGTTGGCCATCTGTTCGGCCTCGGTAGCCGCTTGATTAAATGCGCGGCTGGCCGGCAGCAGATCGCTGATCAGCCCCTTGCGCATGCCCGCCGCATTCACCACACTGTGCGCGCGATAGCGCAGCGCACCCTCGTGCAGTTCCGCCACCAGGACGCGCACTTTGGAGCTGCCTGCGTCCAGTACCGTAAGTAGGTCTTCGTTTTTCTGGCTCATCAGCCCTTCGCTTTTCCTGCTTTGGACGATTTCGCGGCCGGCCTGGCCGTAGCGTGCGCGGTGTGCTTTGGCGCCGGAGGCGGCGCGTGGTGCCTGACCGGGCTCACCGCGGGCTCATCCTGTCCGGGGTCGTTCGCGGTCTGCTGGTTCATGTCGAGCACCACCTGATTCTCGTAGCGCATGTCGACCGAGGAAAGGTGGGGATACTGTTGCCGCCACTCCGGCAAGTGCTGCTGATAACTGCGATAGCGGGCGAGAAAATCAGAATCGCCGAAGTGTACCTGGATATCGGACCCCTGCGCCGGCAGTAGGGCCCACACGTCTTCCGGATCGGAGAGATCGACTTCACTGAGCTGAGGCGAGACTTTGGTTCCGCCCGAGTCAAGATCGCTGATGAATCGCTGATACAAGCGCATGCGGGCGGCGCGCGCCGGCAGCGCATCTTTAGCGGAAAGACCAGTGACGACCGGGAAGGAATAATGTTTGGCGGCCATGGCCGCGGGCGGCAATTGCAACAAGACACCGTGCGCGTCTACCAGGCCAATCGTGTTGCCATGACGCACGAAGGCGACGGGTGTTCGCTCCACAATGGCGACTCTCAATTGATCGGGAAGCAGCCGCATCACGGTGGCATGCTCCACCCAGGGCAGCTCTTCCAGAGCCTTGCGCCGTGCGGACAGCGGAACGAAGAATACGTTGCGGCCCAGGTCCGATCCGAAAATGGAGAGCAGTTCCGGTCGCGTCACCTGGCTATTACCCATGATCTGAATGGACGAGGAGTCGGCGATCCGAAAGCGGGGATCGTCACGGAAGAAGTTGCGTATTGCGATCGCCAACCACACCAGCGCAGCGAGGGCGCAAAGTAGGGCCACTGCGGCAGCGATGCGGCCGAAGCGACTGGCGGGGATGAGACCGCGCCGGACTGGGACGCGCCGTCGAGCGCGCAGGAATCCATCTTCCTCCGGGTCCGAGTCGTCGCTTGCCTTGTTGGCCAGTCGACGAGCTCCGCTCCGTTCAGGAGAAACGTCCTGCGGCATTTTGGTGCGCGACGGCGACGAGGCAGCGGCCCGATAGAACTGGCTTGGCTGTTCCTGCGGTTCGTCGTCCGCGAACACCGTTACACGGCTTGCTTGTGAGTCGATTTTTGCCACGCCCGAGTCAGGTCGTGAGATTTGCCATCCAAACTATAGCGCGGTTTCCTTGGGTTTGCTCCGGTAATCTAAGGGAATCTTAGGGGTATCTCTGTTGAAAATGGGTGCACATCTCGATTCGTCATGCACTCATCGACAGATCATCAATAAACCTTTATCAAATGATCTCTAACCAGCGGCCGCACCCGCTTGCCGGCATAGTCAAACACAATGAGGCCGGTTTGCTGCTGCGGCATGTGGCAGTCGATACAGTTCCGCGTCACCGGGTGATCGGCTTTGGCGAAGGTTGGCGAATCAGGTTTGTGGCAGCTTAGGCAGCGCTGGGAGAACTCGGCGAGGTCATGCTGCGGAGTATGGACATTGTGGCAGGTAAGGCAGGTCATGGCCGAAGCCAGATAGCAACGGCTCTGCTTCAACAATTCCACCTGGTTACCATGCACATCGAGCGGGGTGTTCGGCTGCACCGGTGCAAAGTGAATGTATTGATCGAGAGGTTGGCCGGGGAGATAAGAAAACGCGGGCTTAACAGCCTGACCTTGGCCGGCGTGGCACCAGGCGCACAGATCCATTTGCCGCTCACGCGAAAAACGTGCGGGGTTGAGGATAGCGCTGGGCGCGCCTGACCTCGCTCGCTCGTTGGCAACGTGTTCCCTTCCCGGCCCGTGACATTTTTCGCATTGGATGCCGAGCGCGAAGCCGGCCTTGTTATACCGATTCGACGGTGGCGGCAGCGCCTCAAACCAGGTCGCATGGCACTCCAGACAACGCGGTATGATGGGCCGCTCGAAATCGGCAAAACCATCGCGATAACCGGGGCTATTGACCCATCCCAGATCGGTCCAATAGGAAACAGGGAGTTGGAACAGCCGGTCCTCATCCCAGAAGAGATAGGTTTGGCCTTTTTCGCCAGAACCAACGACCAGCCCAATCCGTTCTGAGCGGGTGCTGGTGTGGGGCGGTGTTCCGGCCACCGACGTCTGCAGGAATTCGCCGTCTTTGGCATCCATCTGGAAGTAGAGATCTGGATTCGCGGTTTTGAGCGTGTTTTCGCCCGCGGTGAACTTGCCCAGTATGGTGTGCTCGGCGGGCAGGCTCGAGGTGAGGAAGTGGGCGGTCTTGTGAAAGGAATCGAATTGCCCGGCGTGGCAGGATTGGCAAGCGCTATCGCCCAAATAGCCCGCGCGCTGGGCCCAGCTGGGAAGTATGGCAAACGTCACCGCAAGGATGACCAGGGCGGCTCGATTCACCTTCCAAGTATGGCAGCTTCCGCGCTGCTTTCGTCCCGCCAACGCAGTTGGCTTTCGTGTCGTAACCAGGTATTTCCACGACCTGCCTCATTACTTTCCGGCGGGGATTTTCCCTGCGCCAAACGAAGCGTCGATCTGTTTGGCGTAGATCGCTGCTTTGGCCAGGATCGCCGGCTCGTCGAGGGTGAGCATGCGGCGATCTTCCATCACCACTTGGCCGCCGATCACCGTTGTTCTCACATCGCTCGCCTTAAGTGCATACACGATGGCCGAATAGACGTCATAGAGCGGCGTGGCATGGGGGGCGGTGGTGTCGACTACGATGAGATCGGCCTTCTTACCGGTTTCGAGCGAACCGATCTGCCGCTCCAGGTGCAGCGCACGCGCGCCGGTGATGGTGGCCAGGGCGACGACCTGCGCGGCAGACAGCGCCCTGGGGTCCATGCGCGCAAACTTCTGTTCCTTCGCCGCCAGATCCATCTCTTCGAACATGTCCTGGTTGTTATTGCTGGCGGCGCCGTCGGTTCCAATACCGATGGCGACGCCGGCGGCGAGCAACTCCACGGCCGGCATCAGGCCGGCAGCCGTTTTCATGTTGCTGGATGGGTTGTAGGAGCAGCCGACTGCGAAGTGAGCCAGCGTTTGCACGTCCGCCTGATCCAGCCAGATGCAATGCGCACCCAGAACATTCGGCCCCAACAAGCCGAGACGCGCCAGATATTGCACGGTGGTGAGGCCATGCTCTTTGCGGCTTTTCTCGATCTCGAACGGCGCCTCTGCCACGTGGATCAGCAGCGGCGCCTGGTTACTGCGGGCGAGCGCGGCCGATTGTTCGAGCAGCTTTTCGGGGCAGGTATAGATGGAATGGGGCGCGACCGCGGGGGTGATGAGCGGGTCGCCCTTCCAGCGCTTCAAAAAGGACTCGGTATAGGCGAGCGCGTCCGCAGGGGTTGCACTGTCGGGAGACGGAAAGCCGATCAGGGTCTCTCCCAGCACGCCGCGCATGCCGGCGGCTTTGGTCGCTTGCGCCACTTCCTCTTCGAAGTAATACATGTCGGCAACTGTGGTTGTGCCACCCTGCAACATCTCGAGCAAACTCAGACGCGTCGACCAGGTTACGAAATCCCTGGTGACGTAGCGATGCTCCGCGGGAAAAATATATTTATTCAGCCAATCATCCAGCGAGAGATCGTCGGCCAGGCCGCGGAACAGGCTCATGCCCATATGCGTATGGGCGTTGATCAGTCCTGGGAGGACGAGCGCGCCGCGGGCGTCGATGATCTTACCCGCTGTATACCGGGCGTCGATGTTTGCAGTGGAGTCGATAGCGGCGATGCTGTCTCCCTGAACCGCGATCGCGCCGTCTGGAAAGATGCGGCGGGTTCCGTCCATGGTGACAACGGTGCCGTGATCCACGATCAAATCCGCGTGCTGTTTGGCCGCAGCCGCGGTCGCAGGCAGAACGGCCGCCAAGCAACAGAGCGAGAGCTGGCCAACGCTTTGCCACCCGCGGCGAGTAGACAGAGCGGGGGCAGACAAGAACGGCGCTGATCGAGACAAGCTCACCCGCAAAGACTAACATCCAGGGCGCTGTGCGGCGCGCGAGGAAGAGCGAGGGCGCGACAGATTTTTCTGCGCATTTACAGCCTCGTTGTGGACAGTGTCCACTCGCTTTTGTTAAGTTGGCTTTGAAGGAAAAATGGATGCAGAGAGTTGAGAGCTTCGAGCCATGAGCCGAGTGAGATTGCTTGTAGGAACACGCAAAGGTGCTTTCATCCTTACCTCGGATGGGCAGCGAAAGGATTGGTCCGTCGCCGGCCCGCACTTCGCAGGGTGGGAGATCTATCACCTCAAGGCATCGCCCCTGGCTCCTGACAGAATCTACGCGTCGCAGAGTTCTGGTTGGTTTGGCCAGGTCATGCAACGCTCCGACGACGGCGGTGTCACCTGGAATCCGGCCGGCAACAAGTTTCTCTACGACGGCGATGCCGGCACCCACCAGTGGTATGACGGAACCCCACACCCATGGGAGTTCAAACGTGTCTGGCATATAGAACCTTCGCTGCGTTGCCCAGACACTCTGTACGCAGGCGTGGAAGATGCGGGACTTTTTCAGTCGAGCGATGGGGGCAGTTCCTGGGAAGAGGTCGCCGGGCTGCGCAAGCATGGCACCGGTCCAGCGTGGCAACCGGGTGCGGGTGGTCTGTGTTTGCATACGATTCTGCTTGACCCGGAAAATGCGCAGCGCATGTTCATCGCGATCTCGGCGGCCGGGGCGTTTCGTACGGATGACGGCGGGGTTTCGTGGAAACCGATCAACCGTGGGCTGCACTCGCGTTATATCCCCAATCCAACCGCGGAGGTTGGTCATTGCGTGCATCACATGGCACTGCATCCGTCGCGTCCCCATACTCTCTTTATGCAGAAGCACTGGGATGTGATGCGCTCCGATGACGCGGGCGATTCGTGGCGAGAGATCAGTGGCAACCTGCCGACTGACTTCGGCTTTGTCATCGATGTGCATGCCCATGAGCCAGAAACGCTTTACGTTGTTCCCATCAAGAGCGACTCAGAACATTTCCCCATCGATGGGCAGCTTCGGGTCTATCGCAGCCGCAGCGGTGGCGACGATTGGGAGCCGCTGACCAGTGGGCTGCCGCAGAAAAACTGTTATGTGAATGTGCTGCGTGATGCGATGGCCATCGATTCCCTTGACTCCTGCGGAGTCTACTTCGGCACCACCGGCGGCCAGGTATACGGCTCAACCGACGCTGGTGATAATTGGCAGGCGATCGTCCATGATCTGCCCGCGGTGCTCTCGATCGAGGTGCAGACGCTTCCATGAGCTGCCGCGTGCGTGTGGAACTGCCTGCCCATTTGTGTTCGCTCGCAGGCGTTCGGCGCGAGATACAGGTGGTGGTGGAAGGGCCTGTAACCCAGCGATCGATTCTGGATGCAGTGGAAGGCGCCTATCCCATGCTGGAGGGGACGATTCGCGATCACACCACCAAGCTGCGGCGCCCTTTTCTTCGCTTCTTTGCTTGCGCGGAGGATCTATCGCACGTATCTCCCGATGAGCCGATGCCGGCGGCAATTGCCCGAGGTGAAGAGGCTCTGCTGGTAATCGGCGCGATCGCCGGAGGCTGATCGTTGCCCGGAATTTCAGCCTTGCCCCGCAACCAAAATTGGCTGGCCTTGTGCGAAACACGATAAGATTAGATGGGAATCAGCCGGATTTGCCCATACGGTCGCGGCCATCCGGTTATAGCTAAAGGTGTGAGATATCCATGACCATCCGTGTCGAACTCAACCCGGAGACGGAGAGACAGCTTGCTGCTGAAGCGTTGGCTCGCGGCATCGCGCTGGAGCTGTACGCACAGCGGCTCCTCCAGGAAGTGATGGCTTCCAGAAGCAGAGGGCGTCCTCGCGCCAGCCAGGAAGAGTTTCGCGCCTTTTTGGATGTGCTTGCGAGCAAAGCGCCGAATGTGCCGCAACTGCGGTCCGAGACCTTCTCGCGTGAAATGATTTACGGTGAGCACGCCTAATGCCGGGGTCGTCCTACCTGGTGGACACAAACATCCTGCTTCGCCTGGTACAGCCGGACAGTCCTCAATATGGAACCATCCGGGAATGTACGGATCATCTTTGGACGCGCGAAGCGGAGCTTTTCTATACCTCGCAAAACCTGACTGAGTTTTGGAACGTCTGCACCCGTCCCGCTGACCGGAACGGGTTCGGATTCTCTATTGCGGAGACTGATGAACGCGCGGCCCTAATTGAAGCCAAATTCACTCTTGCCGCCGACAACGAAGCGACACATCAGGAATGGCGCAGAATCGTAGTTGCAATGGAGGTCTCTGGTATCCAGGTCCATGACGCGCGCTTGGTGGCAGCCATGCACGTGCATGGAATCGAAAATCTGCTCACACTTAATGTCAAGGATTTCCGTCGGTTCCGTGGCATTGCGGTTCTTTCGCCCGAGGATGTTTTGGCTTCCCTCGGTTAGCGACTGGACTTAGGGTCCCGACTTCAAGTCATGACCGCTCGGAAACAACAGTGGTTGTCCTTCCAGGCACCCTTGATAGTCGGAAATGGCTTGTTTCAAAATCGGCGGCGGCGAGCTACTGGCGTCTGGGCGCAGGCAGATCAGTAGAGTAGATAGGGTTTTCGTTGATTCTCGAAGTCGTGCAGCGCTTGTTGCCAGTCCTCTAAGATGCGTTGCGGATCGCGGCCGGCAAGCAACTGTTCGAGCACCGTTTTGTTGGCCAGCAAAGTGCTGATCTTGCTCAACTGAAATTTGTCAGGGAAAAGCTTGTGCAGCGCACTTGCGATTTCGAGGCCGAGTTCCGGGGTGTCAATCACGTTGCGATCAGTGACCACCAGCCCGATGCCATGGCAGACCTGGTTCGCGTACGGATAGGGAACGTGGGGTGTGAAGTCCACGGGCACGAAGCGCACTCCGGGTAAGAATCTTGCGTTCAAGGTGTGCGCCAGCGCGCCCCCGTCGATCCAGGGTGCGCCCACGTACTCGAAGGGCGTATCCGTTCCGCGGCCGACAGAGAGGTTGGTGGACTCGATGAGACCAATGGCAGGGTACAGGACTGCTTCCTGCAGGCTACGCAGATTAGGCGATGGATTGGTCCAGGTGAGGCCGGTTGCGTCAAACCAGTCGCCACGTTGCCAGCCGGTCATGGCGACCACGGTCAGCGGGGCGTGCAACTTATATTCTCCGTTGAAATAGCGCGCCAGTTCGCCCAGCGTCATGCCGTGGCGCACCGGAATCGGCGCCACGTTCACGTAACTCTCACTGTTTGCATCGGAGAGGGGGCCCTGCACCCAGGCGCCCCCAACCGGATCGGGACGATCCAGGACCACGATGTCGGTGCCGGTGTGCCCGGCGGCCTCGAGAAAATAGCGGACTACGGTTTCGTAGGTATAGAAACGAACGCCTGCATCCGCAATGTCGATGACGACGGCATCGAGCCCACGCAGCGTTTCCGGCGAAGGACGGCGCTGCGCACCGAAGA
The DNA here is from genome assembly GCA_963834445.1 of uncultured Acidobacteriaceae bacterium. Lineage (GTDB taxonomy): Bacteria > Acidobacteriota > Terriglobia > Terriglobales > Acidobacteriaceae > PALSA-350. The sequence goes on along the minus strand of CAWIBU010000002.1, from coordinate 894,542 downwards.
GGCTGATGACGGGCAGCCCGGTCGCTGGATCCCGGGTATCGGCGATCCCTTCTTTGTCGAGGACACCATTGATGCCGTGTTCCGGACTGAAGAGCAATTTAAGCTGGAGGCCGGGGGCCGCGGCCAGGATGTCGATGGTTCTGCGGCCCTGCGCATCGAGGCCCGTTTGATTGGTAAGCAGCCCCAGGCGCAGCTTTCCGCCGTGACGGGCAGCGAGTGCGGCCAGGGGGGCGAAATGGTTTTGTTCCAGGACATCGATGCCGGTGGCTACGGCTGTATTGCGATCCTGCCAGCGGCGCTCACCGGCGATCGATTCGTTGTAACCGGTCAAGTGGGCGACCAGGGCTCCGTTATCGGGATGCACTTTTGCCCAGGCAGCAACCACATTCGCGACCGCGCCACGAACGGCGTTGATGCCAGTCGGCCCGTTGGGATAAACGGCATTCGACATAATCACGACATAGGTATCGCTGCCGGGGTCCATCCAGATGGATGTACCGGTGAAGCCAGTGTGACCGAACGAGCCGACGGGAAACAGTTCGCCGCGATTGCTGGAGAAAGGTGATTCGATATCCCAGCCGAGACCACGCAGTGCGGTGCCGGTGGCGGGCTGCTCCGGTGTCGTCATTTTTTCCAACGTCAGCTGCTGCAGAGGAAAGCGGCTGGGCCGGCCGGCGAGGCGGTCGAGCAGGTTCTGAGCATAGATCGCGACATCGCCGGCGGTGCTGAAGAGGCCTGCATGCCCGGCGACCCCACCCATGCGGCGTGAGGTTGGATCGTGGACCAGTCCGCGCAAAATCACGCCGTGGTCGCCATGGTCATACTGCGTGGGGGCAATGCGGCTGCGCCAGCTCTCCGGTGGAAGGTAACGCATCTCCAGACCCATCGGCCGCGCGACATACTGCTGCTGATACTGATCGAGGGTGAGACCGGAGAGTTTCTCGACCAGCGCGCCCAGGGTGATGAAGTTAATGTCGCTGTAGCGGAACTGCACTCCGGGCGCGGTGACCGGCGTCGATGCAAAGGCACGGCGGATTCCCTCTTCTTTGCCTGCCCACGGATCTTCGAGCGAGACATCGGCGGGGAGGCCGGAGTAATGGGTAAGCAGTTGACGAATGGTGATGTCCTGTTTACCGTTGGCGGCAAATTCGGGCAGGTACTCTGCCACTGGATCGTTCAAGCGAAAGCGTCCCTGCTCGTAAAGCCGCATGACCGCGGGCGCGGTCGCCAGCACCTTGGTCAGCGAGGCAACATCGAACACCGTGTCCTCGGTCATGGCCTCAGGCGCCGGCAGCAGGGAGCGGTTACCGTAGGCTCGATGAAAGACGATCTGACCGTCGTGCCCGGCGATGACGACGGCGCCGGGAAACTTTTTAGCGGCAATGGCATGGGCCATGATGCGATCAATGGCGCGATCAATCTGGTTGAGATCAGGAGGTGTCTGGGCATGCACGAGCGGGCGGGCGCCGAGTAGAACGATCAGGACAATTGCTACCTTCATAGTACCTTTCTTAACCGGCAGGACTCGGCTCGCGGCCCATCCCAGGGCAAACGTGAAGAGGGAGCCGATGAGCACAAACCAGGTCCAGGCGACTTTGGGAAACGGCAGGGCTTGCGGCTGTTTCCAGAGAACGACGTTTAGCAGTAAGCCGCCGACCATGCCGATCATAGCGCCCGTTTCGGTGGCGGTTTTGGTGAGCGTGCCGAGCAGGAAGACCCCTAACAAAGCGCCGTAGGCGACGGAGGCGATGGATAAGCCCACTTCTACCACGTGACCGCCTCCGCGCGACAGCAAGGCGAGCAGGAAGAGGAGGGCCGCCCAAAAGAAAGTCATGAAGCGTGAGATGCGTGCGCGCTGGCGCTCGCCGGTGTCCGGTTTCCACGCCATGTAGAAATCGACCATGCTGCTGGAGCTGAGGGAGTTGACCGCGGCGCTCAGGTTGGACATGGCGGCGGCGAGGATCGCGGCAACCATCAGGCCCGCCAGACCGTGGGGCATCTCGGTAACGATGAAAGAGGGGAAGATGCGATCGGGGCTGGAAGCGCCCACGCCATGCGTGCCACTGCCGTAGAAGCAGTAGAGGCCGGTGCCGATGGCAAGAAAGAGGACGAACTGAACCAGGATGACGCCACCGCTGCTGAGCAGCGCGATGCGGGACTCGCGCAGATTTTTTGCCGCGAGCAGCCGCTGCACCAGAAGCTGATCGGTGCCATGGGTCGCCATGGTGAGAAAGCAGCCGCCAATGAGCCCGGCCCAGAAGGTATAGGTAACGGTCAGGCTGAGCGCGAAGTGAAAGATGGTGAGCTTGCCCGCGGCCGCTGCGACGGTGTGGATAGCATGCCAACCGCCCGGGACGCGGTGCCCCAGCAGGACAACACTTACCAGGGTGCCGGCTACGTAGAGCCCCATTTGCACCACGTCGGTCCAGATGACGGCGGCCATTCCACCTTCGAGCGTGTAGATCAGGGTAAGCACGCAGATGATCGCGATCGAGACGACATCCTGGGTGCCAATCGCGATGCCGACCACGATCGAGACGGCGAAGACACGGACGCCTTCGGCGGCGGCGCGCAGGAAGAGGAAAAGAAACGCCGTGAGCTTGTGCAGCCGCGGACCAAAGCGCTGACCAATGACTTCGTAGGCGGTAAGCAGTTCGCCGCGGAAATAGCGAGGCAGGAAGAGGACGCAGACCACGATGCGGCCGAGGAGGTAGCCGAGAACAATCTGGAGAAAGCCCCAGTCACCGGTGAAGGCCAGGCCAGGCACGCTGATGATGGTCAGGGTACTGGTTTCCGCAGCCACGATGGAGAGGGCGATGGCCCACCAGGGAATTTTGCGGTCGGCCAGGAAATAGCTCTTTAAGGAGCGGTCTTTGCTGCGGAAATGCAGCCCGAAGAGAGTGATGCCGACCAGGTAGATGGCAACCAGGGTCAGGTCGACCGCGCTTAGCCGGTGCAGCATGAAACCTCGGGGCAAACTGCAGATCTCTCCAACGCGGCACGCTCCGTTGAGGGCACAAATTTATTTGTATCACTCGCGTGGCTGAAGCGATCCCAGGGCCTCAAAAGCGAGACTGGGCCACCCATCATCAAGGGCGGCCGGGTTGAAAAAAAAAGGTGAGCTGAAAGAGCTTTATGAGCTTTAAGGGGTTCAAAAACAATCTTTGGGTCGCCTATTGGGTCAAGGTCAGGGTCAGCGTGAGCGTTTTGGTGGAGACGGCGGTCCCTGCCGTTCCCGCGGCGACGACGGTCACCTGAGAGGTTGCAGGCGCTGGCGTTGAATTTTGATGGAAGGCGGCACCGCTTCCGCAACCGGCCAGGCCGATTGCTACAAAAGACAGGCCAAGCCACGCCAGCTTCCGCCTCCGCGCGAAGAGCGCCAAGCCAGTGAGGCTACCAGGCCACCAGAAGGCCAGGGCCAGCAAGGGGTCTAACGATGGCTTGCTCTGCGATTGCTGCACCGTGGTGTTGATGGTCAAGCCGGTGGTCACGCTCTGAGTACTGGCAGTAATCGCGACCTGGCTCTGGGCAAAAGAGCAGGTTGCGTTGGCGGGAAGACTAGTACAAGTCCAGGCGATCGTGCCGGCGTAGCCTCCGGTGGGCGTGACGGTGAGCGTCGTGCTTCCGGTGCTGCCCGCAGCAATCGTCAACGAGGTTGGGTTCGCCGCTACCGTGTAGCTGGGTGGCGCGGGTGCAGGGGCCGCGGTTACGGTCACCACTACGCCGGGCGACGTGCTGCCGGCGTAATTGCCCGCCGCCGCATAGGTCGCGGTTACCGTATCCGCGCCAACTGGTAGCGTGTTGATGCTGAGGGTGGCATTGCCCCCGCTGAGGGCGGCGGTGCCCAGCGCGGTGGACCCGCTTTGAAAGGTTACGGTTCCTGCGGCCGCGCCAGGCGACGAGGCCACCGTCGCGGTCAGGGTTACGCTGGCGCCACTGACTGCCGTGGCCGGCGCACTCAGAGTAGTCGTCGTAGAGGCCGCCGTCACCGCCAGGCTACCGTTGACCAGGGTCACGGTGTAGTTGCCCAACGAAGCACCAGCCACTGCTGGAACAATCGGGTAACTACCCACATTGCTGGTAGCGGCGGCAGTGGTGGTGAAGGTCTCCGTGAAGCTATCGCTGCCCACGGCGCCGGTGATCGTTCCCGTGAAGACCGGGTTGGCCGCGCCATACGCTCGCGTCGCGTTGCCCGCGCTCACGCTGAGCGGCGCCGGGGTTACCTGGAAGCTTTGCGTCGCCGTGGCGGCGCTATGGCTCACATCCCCTGCCTGCGTGGCTAACAGCGCAACGGCACCAAGTCCAGTGACGGTTACGATTCCGCCGTTGATCAGGGCCGGCCCGGACTGCACGGTGATAGTGACTGGGTAGGCACTCCCCAGGCTCGAGGTCGCGGTCACAGCAAACGGCGCACTGCCATAAGCATGGGCGGCAATCGCCGGGAACGTGATGGTCTGCGCTCCGGGGCTGACCACGACGCTCGATACCGGTGAGGTGCTGGAGGCAAAGTTGCCCGCGGCCCCGTAGGCTGCGGTCACGGCGTCGGTGCCCGTGGGCAGAGCGGTGGTGGTGAGCGTGGCGACGCCTGTTCCGTTGAGCACAGCAGTGCCCAGGCTCGTTGGCCCGCTATAGAAAGTCACGGTTCCGGCAGGGGCGCCATAGACTGCGGTCACCAACGCGGTCAGGGTAATGCTGGCGCCTGGCGCGGCGGTGCTCGGCGCACTGAGCGCGGTGGCCGTCGCCTCGGCGATTACCGTCAGCGCACCATCGACCGGCGTGACTGTATAGTTGCCGAGATTTGTTCCCGTCACCGAGGGCACAATCGGATAACTGCCGACGTTGCTGGCAACGGTTGCGGTTGTCGCAAAGCTCTCAGTAAAGGTATCGGAGCCCTGCGCGCCGGTCACGGTTCCGGTAAATGCGGGGTTTGCGGCACCATAGGCACGAGTGGCGTTATTGGCGGTCACGGTCAGCACGGGAGCCGGCGCAATCGTAAGTGTTCCCGGGGCGACGTCCACGTCGTAGTTGCCGGCTGAGGAACCCGTTACCGTAGCGGTGATGGGATAGGTGCCGGCGGGCGAGCCGGCGGTGGCCGTGGTCGTATAAGTGACGATGATGGTCGAGCCCAGCGTGTCGCCATTCACCAGGCCAGTGACGGTTCCGGTCAGGGTTGGTAAAGCAGCGCCCACGGTGCTACTCGCATTCGTAACCGCTACGGTCAGTTGCGGCTTCAGCAAGCCGTAGACGACCAGGTTTCCCGATCCGGTGGTGGCGTTCACCGGCGTGAAATTGGGTATGTACATCTTTCCATTGGCCACGATGGGTTGAACGTACTTAGCGAATACTCCGATTTCATCCCGGGCGTCGTTGGTCTTATCGGTCCACAAAAGTTTGAGCGTATTCGCGTCAAACGCATAAAGAACGCCCTGGGTCAAATTAGCGGCAGCATCACCGTTATAAGGAGTCGATGCCCAGAGGATGCCATTGCTATTTCCGTTTGCCGAGATGGACGTAAACCCACCGGGCATAGCGCCGTTGTTATTGACCACAGGCGCCGTCATCGGACTCATGGCAACCGGCGTGGGGTTCATGAGTCCGGTGGTGGCGTTGAAAGCATAGGCGCGCAGTACGTCGTTCTCGCCCCAGACATAGGCCGTGGGTCCATTGACCGGGCTATTGAAGTAGGAAGGGGTGCCGTGAATATGGCTCGTCCCTTTCCCGTAGATGGCCTGGAATTCCTGATGGACCTGGTCGCCGCCCGCGTGAAAGCCTCCCAATGCCGTCGTGTCCGCAAGGTACAGGATTCCCTGCTTGCCCCCGCCCAACGCATAGGTGGTGTTGGGAACCAGAAGCAGACCGCTCGAGCCCAGATCCGCGTCCCCTGAATTCATGGCCGCGCTATCGAAAGGGGTGAAGTAATCCAACAGCTGCAAAGTGGGCGATAACTTGATGAAGCTGTTCCCTGTCTGTTGCAGGTTGTTCGCCGTGGCGCCGAAACTTCCGTTGCCGGTTGAGAAATAAAGATTGCCCGCGCTATCGACCGCAGGCGCCTGACCTGCGCTCCAGATGCCCCCCAGGCTGCCGCTGGTCGTGTCAGAGAACACTGCAACCTGCGCCAGCGTCGAAGCGCTGTAGGCCAGCACCCATCCATTGTAGGGAGGGATGTCGTCGTGCGAAGCAAAAGCGATATAGACATTCCCGTTGGCCAGCGCCAGGCCGGGGCGGTTGTTCTGCCGCAGCGGGTTGAACACCAGCGGCGTGGTGAGATCCGGGGTCGAATAAGTGGCGGTGATATTCACCGGGCTGGGCCCAAACGGAGCGCCGGTCGTGATGTCGAGTGCGTTGAGCAAGCGCGCGTACTGGGTGGCGCCATCGTCCTGGTATTGAAAGGAGGTCACGAAATACATGATGTTCGTGGCCGGGTCGATCACCGGCGTGCTCACGATGCCGACACCGGTGATGTTCGAGATATTCTGGGCGAACTCCTGGCCATTGTAGCTTTGCGCAGCCACCGCACTGATCGGCATGCCAAAGTTCTTCGTCCACAGCACCGCGCCATTATCCGCGTCGATGGCGTAAACGCTGTTCAGCATGGTGGCGACGAAGACGACGTTGTGCGTGCCCCCGGCGATGGCCAGATTGGCTACGTACAAAGGCTGGGCGTAGGGCTCTCCGTCCACGGGAACGGTGAAGAGTTTGCCAAAGGTGTTTGCGTTTACGTTCGCAGGAGTGAGGATCGTTTCATTGAGATTGGCGCTGGTCCGCGCGTTGTCGTAGCTCCGGGTGTAGACACTTACCTGGGCCGTTGCGACCAGGCTACTGAACAGGCACAGCCAAAAACAAGCCAGGATAGGGAAACGATTTTGCAAAAACAGCCCCCGTGTTGAGACGAGACCAGGAGTGATCGCAGCGACCGTGCGGCCCAGATGGACTCTATGGCTAACATGAAGCATTTCAACTTAGAATGTGCGCAGGCTGGTGGGTGACGTTTCCGAGAAAAGTCAGCACGCAGTCCAGGCTGCTGTATTTGCAACCAACGTGGAAATGATTTCGTGACCCGATGTTTTGCTAATACGAGCCAGGTAACGAATCGACTCGCAAGCTGTTTGCCCGACAGGCATCTTTCGGCTACATGCCCCGAGCGTACTTATACAGAGAGCGAAATTGCTTGAAGCCCCTTGGAGGAAGGGTTACAAAATCCCTTATCGAAAGATAACCCAGCAATGGCTAATTTGCTACAAAAAAAGGGCAAGTTTTGCCCATTTTCAGGAAATCAACGAGCAGGCTAGTTAAATCCTACGAGGCTTCTTTTTTTCTGACGCCATCGCCTTCATTGATCGTTACATATTGGTCAATTACTAAACCGGTAAACCTTTCGGTCAGCCCGCTGGGCTCGGGCCATTGCACTTCTAACCAGTCGATTTTCGTTCGGCCGCCGAGGCCGAGGACCATGCGTGGGTCGTGCGACGACAAATAACTGCCACCGCCGACTTTGGTTCTGCGGCGCGTCAGGTCGCCTGCCTGGTAGGTCAGGCGTGCGCCGATGCCATCGCGGTTTGCCTTTTTGCCCACCAGCTTGATACCAAGCCAGTGGTTGCCACTGGCGGTGGTGTTGCGCAACAACAGCGGCGCCGCGTCGTTGACCGACACCAGCACATCCACGGCGCCGTCATTATCGAAATCCCCGATGGCCAGGCCACGGGCAGAAAAGTTTCTCGCGAAAACGGGGCCACTGGCGGCGCTCACATTGCGCAGCGTTTTTCCATCATTGTGAAAAAGCAGCAGGGGCTCGCGATAAGTCACATCTTTTTGCATAGTTTCAATCTGGTCGTCGGGATTGCCATTGGCCAGAAACAGATCGAGGTTGCCATCGTTGTCGTAATCAAAAAACTTGAGGCCCCAGCCGCTCATCAGGCGCGTGGCTGCGCCGATCGAGGTCGCATCCGCTTGGTCATCGAAGGTTTCATCATGATTGTTCTGGTAGAGGGAGAACTTTTCGTGATCGATGTTGGCCACAAAGAGATCTATCCAGCCATCCTGATTGAAGTCAGTGGCGTCGACGCCCATACCGGAGCGAGGACGGCCGGTCTCGCTATAGCCGACGCCGGCCAGGTCGGCAATCTCTTCGAACCGGCCGTTGCCCCGGTTCATGAAGAGAAAGTTCTTAGTGGTGTCGTTGGCGACGAAGAGATCCATTTTGCCGTCATTGTTCAGGTCGGCGGCAACCACACCCCACGCTTTGCCGAGGTACCTGGCAATGCCCGAGGATTTGCTGACATCGGTGAAGGTGCCATCGCCATTGTTGTGAAAGAGCCAACTGGCTGAAGGCTTATAGAGCGTTGGCACACAGTAGCCCGGGCTCTTGTAGGCGAGGCAGTTCAGGTTTTTGGCTTTACTGAAGTCGACAAAGTGGCAGACAAACAAGTCCAGGCGGCCGTCATTGTCATAGTCGAACCAGGCCGCGCTCGAGGCCCAGCCGGGCGCGGCAACGCCGGCTTTTGCGGTCACGTCGGTGAAGGTGCCGTCGCCGTTGTTGTGGTAGAGGATGCTCTGGCCGTACTGGGTCACATAGAGATCGGGGAATCCGTCACCGTCATAGTCACCAACAGCTACGCCTTGTCCGTAGCCGCCGGCGCCCACGCCTGCTTTCTCAGTCACATCGCTGAAGGTACCGTCACGGTTGTTGTGGTACAGGGCGTTGCGCAACGGCGGATTCGGGTCGTAGAAGTCACACTTGCCGCTGTTGACGAGATAGATGTCCATCCAGCCGTCGTTGTCATAATCCAGAAAGGCGCAGCCGGCCCCGGTGGTCTCGGGCAGATACTTCTGCTCTGACTTACCGGCGGTGTGGGTCCAGGTGATGTGGCTGGCAGCGGGCGGCACTTCGGTAAAGGGATAGATCTTCGTCTCGGCGGCGCCGGAGAGGCGGCCAAGGCCGGCATATCCGGTGGCCGCGCCCAGGGTGAAGAGAAAATGCCGGCGAGAGAACTCTGTGCCCGGTCTGCTCACTGCGGATTCTGGGCTCCCGGCCCGCCCGCTGCGCCGGCTGCCTGCTGCTGCGCGGCAAATTCGCGCTCTGCGTCCTGCTTGCGTCCGGTGCGCGCGTAGGCGGTCGCCAAACTGTAATGGGCAGCCGGATTGGCGGGTTGTAGCTTAACCGCCGTTTCCAGGGGGGCGACGGCCTCGGCGTAGTTCTTTTGCGCCAGCAGAGACATACCCAGGCCCAGGTAGGCAGCAGCGAAGGTGTTATCGAATTTGGTGGCTTTGGAGAAATGCTCGACGGCGGCGGGTAAGTCGGTCGCCTGACGGGCGAGTTCCCCGAGCACATACTCGGCACCGGCGTTGGCGGGATCGATTTCCAGTTCCTGCTGCAGTTCCTTTTTTGCCTGCTCGGCGAAGTCGGGGGCAGGATTCGGCTTGGACAACAGAAGCCGCGCCAGGCGGAAGTGAATGCCGGGGTAGCGCGGGTTTTCTTCCAGGATCTTGCGGTAAGACTTTTCGGCCGCATCCCATTTGCCTTGCTGTTCGTTGGCGTCGGCGTCCATTTCAAGTGCAGGGATCGAGGTGGGCGCGGTGGTCGCCAGCTCGCGCGCAGCGCGCGAGGATAGATCGGAATAGGCGTGGGTTAATACGTAAAGCACTTCGGGATCATGGGGAAATTGCCGGCTGAGCATGCTCAGGAATTCCTGCAGCGGCTCCTGGCGCTGCAGCGTGGTGGCGCAGCGTACGCCGTCCAGGCCGACTCGCTTTTGCAGTTCCTTGCCGGTGATGTGGGCTGCGGTTTTTGTGAGTAAGGGGAGAGCTTCTTGACAGTGGCCCGTCTCCGCTAATGTGGCCGCGTGCTCGGCTACGTTGGGAGACGCTACCTTGGCGGGGACCTGTGCCGAAGACCAGCTAACCGCAAGTGCCGCAAAGAGGAGAGGCGTCAGTTTCGAGAATTTATGCATGATGAACCAAAGCTAGCGACGGAATCACTCTTCCCCGAGCAGCGGGTAACCGCTTTTCAAGGCGAAGCGTCCATGGACTGAGTATAAAGTCTGCGTGAGGACCTGATCCTGAAGGGTACGCGCTTCAGAGGCTGCGTGAAAACTCTTTCGGAAGGGTAACGGGCTTCACAGTTGAAGGGTACGGGCTTCAGCCCGTACATAATGAAATAGAAAATGACCGGCTTTCGCCGCTGAGGGCCGCTCTGCCGCACCAAAAACAAGGGGCAGACGCTCATCGCGTCTGCCCCTGAGTTTAGATCAGCACTTAATAGTAGAACTTAAGCGCGAATTGGATGTTCCTTGCCGGTTGCGAGGTGTTAATCAACCCGAACGTGGAACTGGGGAAGTTGGTGTTTGGATGCCCCAACTGAACATTGTTGAAGGCATTCAAGAAGTCGCCGCGGAACTGGAAGTACTTAGACTCGGTGATGTGCATGTTCTTCAGCAGACCGAGGTCCGTATCCGCGTAGCCAGCCCCTGTTTGGGGTCCCTGGAGTGGGCAGTTGCCAAAGGTTCCCGTCGCTGGCTCCGAGTATCCCGCCGGGCTCATGTATTGATAGCCCTGGAAGTTTCCAGCAAAACTCTTTTCCCGGCCGAACACCTGCATCGCCGAGGGGTCACAGTTAGGACGGGGACCGCGGGAACCGGTTCCCGAAGTGTCGTTCGCTTCGTACACCGCCAACGGGAAGCCGCTGTGTACGGAGATGATGGTGGAAGCCTGCCAGCCGCCGACAACCGCATTGGCAACCTTGTTCATGTTGTTGCCGATCAGCTTGCCTTTACCAACCGGCAGATCGTAGGTTGCATACGCGGAGAGGATGTTCTTCGAGTCAAAGTAGCAACTTGCGTAGTCAGCATGCGGATCGTACAGGTTCTGGTAATAAGGGGACCCCGGCGTCGCCTGGGTCGCAGATCCCCAGCTTCCGTAGTATCCGCTGTTGTTAGTCATGCAATGGGACCAGGTGTAAGCCACCTGACCTTCGAGGCCATTTGAAATCCGCTGCTGCAAGACAGCCTGCAGTGCATGGTAGGTCTGGAAGCCCTCGCTCGAAGTTCCAGACACGGTGTTAATGTCTGCGATCAAGGCCGGGTTCCCGGTGAAATAGAGACCTGGGGTGACCACGCCATTGGTCAGCGTCTTCTGGGAGTAAGGGGTGGGGATGATGAGGTGGGTGCCGTGCTCGCCGACATAGCCGACCTGGAAGGTAGTCGTGGGGCTGGCTTCGCCCTGCACGGTCAGATTCCATTGCTGATTGATCTCAGGCTGCACGTGCGGATCCCAGACGTACAAGACGGCTCCGGCAAACGGATCGCTGGCGACCGCGCCGCCCGGGCCTGATTGGGTCTGCACGGTTGCCTTGGCGTAGGAGGCACCGACTTCTGTCGGCGTGAAAGGAGGGTTGCGGGGGAGGCGCAGGTTGGTGCCGGTGCCTTCCAGATAAGAAGAGATGGTGTAGGCGCCGCGGAGAACCGTCTTGCCTTTCCAATACTCCGGCGACCAGGCAAAGCCGAAGCGAGGTTGAATCGCAGGCAAACCGTAGGCCCCATTGTAGAGGGCGCGGCTGTTACCGTTTTGGCCGGCAAACTCAAGAGCGCCGGTTTGGAGGTTCAGGTTGTCCTGACGATTGTTCAACTCAACCCAGGGCGTGCTGGCTTCGTAACGCAGGCCGAGGTTCAAAGTTAGAGTCGGCGTAATGCGCCAGTCGTCCTGACCGTATCCCGAGAACCTGGTGGAGAACTGGTGCCAGGTGCCGCCGGTGCTGACACCCTTGCCGGTAGCCACTGGATAGCCGGTGAAGAAGTCGGATGCCGGGTCGCCGGTGAAGGATCCGCCGAAGAGGATGGATCCGTACTCGCCGCTGTTACCGCTATAAAAGGTGTTCAGGCGAAAGCGCCACATTTCAAAGCCGGTCTTGAAGACATGCTTGCCACGGGTGATGGTCACATTGTCGCCGGCCTGAATGACCGTGTCGGCAAAATTCTGATCGACCACGTTGCTGCCGATGTTGGTCAGAGTCCCGTTACCCGGCGCTGTCGCCAGGCCGCCACCAAAGCCGAGCAACAGCAAGCCCGGCCCGACGGCGTTGGCATTGGCAATGCCGAGCTGGGTGCCGAGATCCCCGATGCTGGGGGTAAAGGTGGTACCGCTCAGAATGGTGATCCACGAAGCGCCCACACGGGCTTCGTTCAAGATGTTGGCGCCGAATGTGTGGGTCCAGGAACCGGTCGCGTTGTGAACCGGGGCTGTGGTGTAACCGTTGCCCTGGATCAACAGCGAGTTGGTAGAAGGATCGTTCTGGTACTGCTGCGAGTAGCGAGCAGAGATGCGATCTTTGCTGGTTAAATCGTAGTCAACCTTGGCATCACCCTGCTTGGTATCCAACGACGACTGGGTCTGGTTGATGGCGTTGTTGGTGGGGTTGGCGTTGATGGGTGTTGGGTAATACTTGGAGGCAAACAGGGCCGCGGCGACCGGATTGAGCTGGGACATGGGAATCTGGTTGCCAACATAGGGCACGCCGGTAATCGGATTCACCAGTTGCGTGGTCAACTGCGAGAAATCGCCGTTGCGCTCAGCGTTGGTGAAAACAGTAATGAATTGGCTGGTCGTGGGGTGATCGAACGCCTGCTGCTGATAGTCGACGAAGAAGAAGAGCCTGTTCTTCAGGATTGGGCCGCCGAAGGTGGCGCCGAACATGTTCCAGCGCAACGCAGCGCGCTTCAACTCATTGCCCGGGCCGTCGAATTTATTTTCCCACTGGTTGGCGTTGAGCACGTCGTTGCGGAAGAACTCCCACGCATCGCCGTGAAAACTGTTGGTCCCCGACTTGATGGATGCGTTGATGATGCCGCCGGCGTAGTTGCCGAATTCCGCCGGGGCATTCGAAGTGATCAGGTTGAACTCTTCGATGGCATCGGGGGAGGGCGTGAAGCCCAGGTTATTTTCCGAGGTCTGGTTGTTATCCATTCCGTCGAGAATGAAGTTGTCAGACTGCTCGCGGTGCCCGTCGATCGAGGGCCGTCCGCCGCCATTGACATTGTCGCCCGTGTTGAACGTGGAGTTGTCGGGGGTGACGCTACCCGGCGCCAGCAGCGTCAATTCGACGTAGTTACGGGTGGCCAGCGGAATGCCGACAATCGTCTTGGCATCGATCAGGGTGCTGACCTGGGTGGTATCGGCCTGGAGTTGGGGCGCCTCGGAGCTGACCTGCACGGTATTGGAAACTGCGCCCACTTTCATCTTGAAGTCGAGGCGGGCACGCTCGTTGAGCACCAGCGTGATCGGGGCCTGGGCCACGGTGTCAAAACCGGGCGCTTCCGCGCTCAACTGGTAAGTGCCAATGGGCAGATTGTTGAAGTTGTATATGCCACCCGAACTGGTCGTGGTGGTAGAGGAGGTTCCGCGCTGGGTGTCACTGGCAGTGACGGTTGCGCCGTTGAGAGCCGCTCCAGCGGAATCTTCAACTGTGCCCGTGATCCCTGCGGTGATTTGCTGACTGAACGCAGGCTGACTAGCGCTCAAAAGCCCTAGGACCATTACGAGGGGGATTCCCCATAAGGAAAATCGCTTCATACTTGCCTCCAAAGAAATACATGGGTAACGGGGCCCTACTGGCTGGAACAACTTTGCAACTCTTTGAGGGGCTGCTCTTTCACCGAAGACTTACTTCAGTGAGTGAACTATATCGAGAGGGCGAAGGCAATGCAAGCAGGATTATTGAGAAATTTATTTTTTTTGCGGTTTGGCTGTTGATTCCGGGGGAGCGGGCGGCGGCGCCAGTTCCTCTACCAGGATCTCAGAGATGCGGGAGATGAGCAGATTGCCGGGATTGTCGGCGCCATAGTTGACTTCTGGAATGTTGTTCACGGTGATCGCCATGGCCACGGGGCCGTGGGGAGAGTAGATGATGGCCACGTCGCTGCGCAGGTGATCCAGCGCGCCCGACTTGCTGGCGATGACGGTGTTGTTCATGTCGCGGCCGGCGCCATTGTGATATTGCTGACGCTTGAGGACGGTGAGCATCTCGGTGGACGCGGCCTGGCTGATCAAATCACCGCGATAAAGTTTTTCCAGAAGGACAACCATGTCATGGGGGCAGCTTCTGCCGGTGCCCCACTGCTCGTTGCCTGGCTTCTTACCTTCTTCGGTGGTTCCTGAGGCATTTTTTCCCTGCATGATTTTGCGCATGACCGCGGTTTGGGTCAGCCCTAGCTGCGCCATACGGGTGTTGACGGCATTGCCGCCGATACGATCGAGGATGAGGTTGGTGGCGGTATTGTCGCTGACGACGATCATCAGGTGCATCAGGTCGCGAATGGGAAGGGTGTCTCCGCCCGAGAACTCGGTCAGGACTCCGCTGCCGGAGACCTTGTCCTGATCGGTAAGCGTGAGCTTCTGGTTCCAGTCGAGTTTGCCGGCTTCGGCCTCGGCGAAGAGTTCGATCATGATGGGTAGTTTGATAGTGCTGGCGGTGGGGACGGGGGCGTCGCCGCGCAGTTGGTAGGTAGCACCGGTGTCCAGATTTCTGGCGTACAGGCTTACGTTGCCGGGAAAATTCTGGATCGCGGCCTGGATGCGCTGATCGATTGCCGCCGGGTCATGGATGGGCTCCGCCGGTGAGCGCAGAGTCAAGAGGGTGAGGATGGCGATAACCAATGTCCGCGAACGTTTAGGCATGGGTGTGATTACTTCCGTAGAAGGTACGGTGACACAGGATCGCGCATTCGCCAAGCTTTAGGAAGCGCACAGCAGGTCCACCCCGCTTCGCTACGGTCCTAATGAACAAAATGGCTGGGGCCGGATTTGCGAGCTCACTTGGAGGGCCTTGGTTTGCGGGAAAGGCGCACCGCAGATCCCTCCACTTCGCTCCCCCGAATTCCTGTCGAAGTTGATGGCGCTGGTGAACTTCATGCGGCTTTCCTTAATGAAAGCCGCACACGTGGATCTGTCTGACATGGCGAAACAGGAATTCGGGTACGCTACGGTCGGGATGACAAATTTGTTTGGGGGACGAGCTTAAAAATTTGCTTGAGGGACGGCTTAAAAGCAAGCGCTCTCCGCGTTCATTCCTCCCTTAACTTGCCGCCAGGCCAGTCGGCTCCTCGGGATGATAGCACGGTCATTATCCAGGCTAGTGTAGGGCGTCGTTCATAATGACCTATATGTTTTCAAGCCTCAGTCCCGCAGGGACGACTGGAAGTAGCCCAGGATGAAATCCTGGGTAAACAACGACAAAACAGAGCAGTCCCGAAGGGACGGCTGATGACTTCCCCGGGATGAAATCCTGGGAGGCTTGCTCCGTCAACCATGGCTGAGGGAAGACAGAACTGCGTCCTTCCCACTTCAGTCGTCCCTACGGGACTGCTCTGTCTTGCACTCCCTACCCAGGATTTCATCCTGGGCTACTTTCAGTCGTCCCTGCGGGACTGCGGCGCCCGACAGCAAACATACAGGACTCTATCAGTGACGCACTACACTAGTAGGTCGCCAGCGAGACTCTTAGTACTTCGGGCTCTGCGGAGAAGTTCAATCCCCAGTCGGTTTGGTCACCGTTGAGGATACGCACGAATTTGAATTCTCCGTTTTCGTAGGTTCCTTCTTCCACGCGAAGGAATTGGCGGTGCTGCCTGGGCTGGGTGGGACGGAAATCGACGCGCGCGTAGAGGCCGGTTACCAGGAACTGATGGTCACTGAGCTGGGCGACCAAGGCGCGCCCAATGGGTTCCGGATTCCCTTTCGCCGGACCGTTCCTGACCGCACCGTAAGTCACATCCGCATCCCAGCTCCCGAAGTGCATTGTCTGCGGAGGCGCGTCTTTCTCTTCTTCCACGGCTTGCAGCTTGCCGGCGAAACTCAGCCTGGCGAGGTCGCGCATCATGGGAGCCAGCAGCCGGTAATTCTGGGCGGTCGGTTCGAGAAAGCTGTCGGGCGCCGAGGGCTCGCCGGTTGGGGCAGCGGGATGGGTTCGGGTGTAATCGAGACCAAAGGGCGAGTAACCGATCGCGCCGCGGCCGAGGGCGGAAAAGAAGAAGCGGACCGGTGGCCCGAAGCCAATCGTCTCGGGAATGAACAACGGATTATCAGGGCGATGGTAAAGATCGAGTACTTTCAGATACCGCGCGCTGTCGGGGAGATAGATATCGGGCGCCAGGATCGCGAGCGCGGGCGCTTCCGCTTTCCAGATGGGCAGCACATTGTCGGTGGGGCCGCCGCTCTCGTAGCTCCCCGGGGCGCCGGGCAGCAAGGGATCGCGCAGCGCAGCATTGGTATACAGCGGCAGCGGGTAAACCGCCTTGCCCGCTGCAGCCACCTGCTGCACATACCGGGCAACCGCCCAGGCGTGGAAACACACCTCTGCGTCGCCGCCGAATACGTCTTGCCAGTTTGCGCCGGGGGTTGCGGGCGTCCTGTTCATGGCCTTGAGAACGTCGGCCGGGACCGGAGCGGCGAAGAGCTTGTTGGCCGAAGGAGAATAATCGCGCAAGGCTCCCCAGGTGCCGGTTTCATTCTGCACCTGCACCATCAGGACCGTGCGCTCCGGGTCCGCGGCCTTGAGGTGCGTCATGAAGGCAGTGAAGGCATGGATATCCGCAGCCAGCGAAGCGGTAGCGAACGGGGAGGGCGAGTCAACCGCGTCGCCGTTCTTGTTAGTAACGTGGAAGTAGCGCTGAGGGTCGCGCTTCATCCACTCCGGCATGTAGTGCTGGCTACCGTTTTTCCAGGTGCCGAACCATAGCAGGATTAAATGGACGTGCTGCTCCCGAGCTTGGGCGAGCAGCGTGTCCATCGCGCTGTAGTCGAAAGCTCCTGGTTGCGGCTCGAACTGTTCCCAGTAGATGGGCATTTCGAGCGTGTTGGCCTGCAGGTAGGCAATCGCCGGCCATACCTTGGGAAGCATAGCCGGCCAATCGCTGGAGTTGTTGGCCTGCGCGCCCATAATAAGGAACGGCGCGCCATCGACCATTAGCGCGTACCGGCCATCTTTCTGCACAATTTCAGGGATGGGATGGCTTTGGGCCAACGCCGATGCTGCGCCCCCGGCCGTCAGCAGGACCGCGATCATGAACTTCTTCATCGTTGCCGGACTCTTTCGTTTCCGCCAATCAGGTTAGCAGCCGGGACTCTGGCACCGTCCAGAAAAAACTGGCCTTGCCAAGCGAGCAGCGCAGGCGCGATGCTGTGAATAGGTGAAAAGGGGTTATGGACGAAGAGCAAAAGAACGATCCGGGCACTCCAGAACCGGCAATACGTGAGATAGAAACGGCGCCCATCGAGGTGCAGCTCGCCCCCGTGGAAGAATCACCGGCGGTAACGGTACTGGCGAGCATCCGGCTCGACAAGAAGCACCCGCTGGCGATCCGCTGGATGCATTGGATCAATTTCCCCGTGCTCTTCACCATGATCTGGAGCGGCCTGCTTATCTATTGGAACGATTCTGACAATGCTTACAAGCACCCCCATGCCGTGTATCGGGTTGGGGTGGGTTCTTTTACCCTGCTCCGCTTCTTTCCCGAGTGGTTCTGGAAAGCGATGAATGCTCCCTACCATGTGACCGAGGGGCTGGGATATCACTTCTTCTTTATGTGGATATTCGCCATCAACGGAATCCTCTATGTGCTGTTCACGATTCTTTCCGGGGAATGGCGCTTTATCGTGCCCCAACGGCAGAGCTTGCTGCAAGCGATCCAGGTGACGATGAAGGACCTGCACCTAAGCAAATACCTTCCTCCGCAAACCAAATACAACGGCGCCCAACGCATTGCGTATACCTCGGTGATCGTGATGGGCGCGGGCAGCCTGCTAACCGGCCTGGCCATTTATAAACCGACCCAGGCGCATTGGCTGACGACTTTGCTCGGAGGATATGAGATGGCGCGGTGGGAGCATTTTCTGCTCACGCTGGGGTTTTGCGGATTTTTCCTCGTACACGTAACCCAGGTGGTGCTGGCGGGCTGGAACAACTTCCGCAGCATGGTGAGCGGACTCGAAGTGAAGCCGGTCGAAGAACCTTCGCTTGAGGCAGAAAGAAAGAGCTGGGCATGAGCGATCTCGAGAACGAGCAGAAGGCCCTGGATGCAGCGGTGCTGCAGCAAAGCCGCAAACACACCCGCCGCAGCTTCGCGATTGCTGCCGCTGCCGCCGCTGCGGGATGGGGCTTTTACCGTTGGATCGACCAAAGCAAGCGGCTGGAGATGCAGCCGGCGCCTTTTCGCCGGGCGTTCCAAACCAATGCTGCGTTGTCGCGGAGAGTCTTCAACGACCGCGCCATGGCGCCTACCTACGCGTTGAAACATGCTGAGGAGTTGCGCGTCAACGGCGTTTATGGGTTGAAGCAAACCCTGGTGCCGGAGAGTTGGCGCTTGCAGTTGACGGGCGCGGCCAATGCCCGCAGCTATGCGCAATATGTCGACGACGTGACCGCCTGGGACTACCGCTATGCCGCGGGCAAGACCGGCGAGGACATGGGGCACGACACCAAGGTAGCGCCCAGCGCCGACACGGCGGAGAAGATGGCGCCAGCCTCCATGCTGGCCGGTGAAAAAATGCTCGAGGTGCGCGCCGGGCGCATGCCGCGCGGCCTCGAGGAGGCGGGCAGAAGCCGATCCACGCTGCCCCCGGGCACACCGGGACTGCTGCTCACCATGGACGATCTTCTCAAGTTCCCAAAACACGATCTGGTAACGCAGTTCAAGTGCATCGAAGGCTGGAGCCAGATTGTGCATTGGCGCGGGGTGCGGTTGGCCGATTTGATTGAAGCCTACCCGCCGCAACGCGCGGCCAATGGAAACCTGCCCCGCTACGTCTATATGGAGACGCCCAACGGCGACTACTATGTCGGTTACGATATGCACGTTTGCCTGCACCCGCAAACACTGCTGGTTACCGAGATGAGTGGCGCCCCGCTGACCCAATTTCATGGCGCGCCGCTGCGCCTGCATGCGCCCAGCAAGTATGGCTACAAGCAGATCAAGCGTATCGGGCTCATTGCCTACACCGACCAGCAGCCTGACGATTACTGGACCAAGCTTGGCTACGACTGGTACGCGGGGCTCTGAGTTGCTGCTTGAGCAGGTAGCGCGGGATATCGAACAGCAAATTGCCGCCGGGGAGCTGTTACCCGGCGCCCGTTTGCCCAGCGAACGGGCGCTGGCCAACCAGCTCAGTCTCAGCCGCAACACCATCACCGCGGCTTATCTCGCGCTAGAGAAGCGGGGGACGATTCGCCGGGTGGCGCATCGGGGCGCGTTCGTCTCCCCTGCCGGGCCGGTCGAAAATCCCATTGACTGGAGCAGCCGGATTTCCCGCCAGGCTCATTTGCTGGACGAGCCCGTGCTCGAGATGCTGGCACAAAGCCGGCTTCCGAACTTGCGCTATCGGCTTGCGGCGGGCACACCGGCGCTGAGTTGTTTTCCCCTGGCTGGTTTTCGCAAGGCAGTGAACAAGGTACTGGCCGAGGATGCGTTGCTGGCCATGGCGATCGCACCTACGGAGGGCCAGCCACGTTTGCGACGCGCGATTGGCGAACTCGAGCAGGTGGAGGCAAGCCACGTGCTGATTGTGGCCGGCGCCCAGGAAGGCATCGACCTGCTGTCGCGCTGCCTGATCGAGCCCGGAGATCGCGTCATCATCGACCGGCCTACGTTTCCCGGCGCCATCCAGGCAATGCAGGCTGCGGGCGCGAAGCTGGTGGAATGGGATACGGCGGAGTGGTCGGGCGAGGTGCTGGAACGTCTACTAATTGCTTACCAACCAAAGTTTATCTTCACCATGCCGACGTATCACAACCCGACCGGGCGCACGATGGATGAAGAGCAGCGCGCCACGCTGCTCGGGTTGGCGGCGCGCTACCGGGTTCCGATCATTGAAGACGACGTCTACTCGCGCACCCGGTTGCAGGGCTCCGTGCCACCTTCTCTCCACCGCATGGATAAGCACAACGTGGTGATTTACCTGAGCACGTTCTCTAAGGTGCTGGCGCCGGGTTTACGGCTGGGGTGGATCGCGGCTCCTCCGCATATGGTCAAGCAACTGTCGTTGATCAAAATGCGTTCGAATCTGTTTACCGAGGGGTTATCGCAACTGGCTTTGGCTGAATTGCTGGAGAATGGTGTGTTCGAGGACCACCTCACTCGCCTGCGCGTGACCCACGGGAATTTGCGCCGGATTGCGCTGAAGGCATTGCGGCAGTATTTCTCCCCGGAGGAGCTGGAATTTTCTGTTCCCCATGGGGGGCTCTATATCTGGTGCCGGTGGCGTCGCGAGGTCGATATGGAGGCGGTGCTGTTACGGGCGCAAAAGAAGGGAACGAGCGCTGCTCCGGGGCGGGCGTTTTTCGCCGGGGCCGCGGATGAGAATTGCTTTCGCATTTGCTTCACGGCGAGTTCGGAGAGCGAGTTGCCTGAGGGGATTCGCCTGTTGGCCGAAGCCTTCAGGGAGTAGAGCCGAATACCTTTATTTGGTGTGTGAGAACCAGGTTCGGGAAAGCTTTCCGCTGCCTAGTGCGCCAGCGCTTCAAGCACCATGCCGCTGGCCTGCGACACGCTGCCCGCACCCAGGGTCACGATCACGTCGCCGTCGGCGGCCTCGGCTACGGTGCGGTTCACCGCTTCTTCAAAAGAAGCCGCATACTGCACTTCGTTACGGGCCACGGCGCGCACCAGCGCGGGGGCGTCAACAGCGGCGATTGGTTCTTCGCTGGCGGCGTAAATGTCCAGCACCTGAACGGTGTCGGCATCGTTGAAGGCGGTCGCAAACTCTGCCATCAGGTCACGCGTGCGGGTGTAGCGATGGGGCTGGAAGATGACGTGGACCCGCTTGTAGCCGGACTCGCGGGCGGCACTGAGGGTGGCGCGGATTTCGGTAGGATGGTGGCCGTAATCGTCGACCACCGTAACCCCGCGGGCGCAGCCCTTCAACTGAAAGCGGCGATCGACGCCGCGATAGCTGTGCAGCCCCTGGGCGATGTGCTCGCAGGAAATTTCCAGCTGCGTGGCAATGGCTACAGCGGCGGTTGCATTCAGCACGTTATGCCGGCCGGGGACATTGAGATCGAACGGCCCCAGCGCCAGCCCCTCAAACGCCACCTCGAAGCGCGCGTGGACGCTCTGCGCCGGGGGAAGCATACGAAGCACGTAGTCGGCGCCGGCCGACATGCCGTAGGTAAAGACGCGGCGATGCACCCGGGGCAGCACCGCGGCCAGTAGCGGATTGTCGATGCAAGCGGTACAGGCCCCGTAGAAGGGCACGCGATCCATAAATTCGAGGAACGCGGCTTCGATATCTTCCATATCGCGGTAGCAATCCATGTGCTCGCGGTCAAGGTTGGTGACCACGGAGAGGATGGGCGAAAGCTTGAGGAACGAACGGTCGCTCTCGTCCGCCTCGGCAACCAGGTATTGCGACTTGCCCAGGCGGGCGTTCGAGCCCAGCGCGTCGACCCGTCCGCCGACAACAACGGTAGGATCGAGCCCACCGGCCGCCAGCACGGTGGCGATCATGGAGGTGGTGGTGGTTTTGCCATGCATACCGGCGACCGCAATGCCGTACTTCAGGCGCATGAGTTCGGCCAGCATCTCGGCCCGCTGAATCACCGGGATCTTGCGCTGCCGGGCTTCGACCACCTCCGGGTTTTGCTCGTTGACGGCAGAGCTGGTCACCACCACGCCGGAACCAACCACGTTGGCGGCCGCATGGCCGAGGAAAACCGTGGCGCCGAGACCCACCAGGCGCTCGGTAATGCTGGAGTGACGCAGGTCGGAGCCGGAAACGGCATAGCCGAGGGTCAGCAGGATCTCGGCTATACCGCTCATGCCGATGCCGCCAATGCCAATGAAATGAACGCGTTGCGCTTTCGCAAACATAGCTGGGGAAGGAAGGGTGGTGGGACTCACTCCCCAATACTGTAGCAGCCGGCGCGATCCGCTTCCCCTCTGGTGGGTAGCGCATCTAATATGTTGTGACGAAACAGACAACAAGCTGGGCCGTATCGAAAGATAAGCAATTCGCTTGCCAGAGTTTGATCAGGCGGCGCAACTTTAAAGAGAATTTGCTGTTTCATGTAGTAGGCACCCTAGTTAACCAAGGTGCCGGCAGTATCGCCAAAGCGGTCGGTTACGCAAGGGTTGATGCGTTGGCGTGGAGGTCTCACATGCGCTTTCTAAGGTACTTTGTGCTGCTCGGCGCCCTGGTGGTCCCCGCAGCGTTTCTTGCCACCCCTACTCCCGCTAACGCGCAGATCGGCGTTGGTATCGGAGTCGGTGTGGGCGACGGCTACGGTTACGGGGATTACGATTATCCCGCCCCTGTCTGCTCGTGGGGCTATTACAACTACTACCCGTACTCCTGCGCACCCTATGGATATTACGGACCTAGCTGGTTCGTGGGCGGCGTGTTTATCGGCGCGGGCCCGTGGTATCACGGATATTGGGGTCGCGGCGGATATGGCTGGGGTCGCGGCGGATACGGATGGGGCCGTGGGGGATATGGATATCGGGGCGGGTATGGTGGCGTCGGGTATCGGGGCGGCTACGGTGGCGGATACCGCGGCGGCTACGGCGGTGGTGATCGCGGCGGCGTAGGATACGGTCGCGGTGGCAACGGCTTTAACCATGGGCCCTCCTACGGTGTCGGCGGTGCACGCGGGTTTGCCGGTGGCGGCGGTCGCACGATGACGACCGGTGGCGGCGGCTTCCGCGGTGGTAACTTTGGCGGCGGCGGCGGTGGTTTCCACGGCGGTGGTGGCGGCGGTTTCCACGGCGGTGGTGGCGGCGGTGGCTTCCACGGTGGTGGGGGTGGCGGACATCGTTAATCGCATCTGAACGGGACGTATCAAGACGGCTGGCGGCGACGCCAGCCGTTTTCTTTGTACGCACCGCCAAGTTCCGGGTGCCCCATCCTTCGCGCTCTTGGCGAAGGGTGGGATCAAAGGCGGTCAGTCTGGCATTCGTGGATTCCACCCTTTGCCAGGAACGCAATGGATGGGGCACCCGGACTTGGTGGTGCGTTCAGTGGACCCCCCGTTCCAAGGGCTGAGTCTTGCGTGGGGACAAGTTACTTTCAGCCCAACAGTGTTCACTTCGTCCGAAAATGCGAACTATAGTCACCAAAAGGTAACTTATTCAGCTTAGTTCGCACTTTTGCAGCCTGGTTTAAGCGAGGCTGGCGACGATCTCGGCAATTCTTGCAGCAGCTTTTGGATGGGCGAAGGTAGCAGCTCGGGTTGACATCTCGGTCAGCTTTTCCCGATTCGTCAACAGGCCGGTCAGGGCCTGCAACAAGGCAGCCGGCGTCATGTCTTTTTCCAGCAACATACTGGCGGCTCCTCCCTCTACCAATACTTCAGCGTTTTTTCGTTGATGGTTGTCGGCCGCCTGAGGAAACGGCACCAGCAAGGACGGTTTTCCGCTGGCGGCGAGCTCAGCTACGGTGCTGGCTCCACTGCGCGCCAGAATCAGATCCGCTTCGGCAAATTGCTTCGGCATGTCCTCCAAAAACGCTTGCACCTTCCAGCGTTCGCGGAGGGCTCCGCTGGCGGAGTAGGCAGCTTCGGCGGTTTCAGCGTGACGGGCTCCGGCTTGATGCAGGATGGTGAGGCCGGGGACGGCATCGAGCAGGGCTTTGGCAATCTCGGGCATTCGCTGGTTGAGCGCGCGGGCTCCCTGGCTTCCTCCCATGATGAGCAGGCGGGGCGGGTTTTCTGGAGATCGCGATGGAAGAGCAAAGAACTCTTGACGGACCGGGATACCGGTCACCTCAGCGTTGCGGAAATAGGCAAGCGTGGGCGCGAAGTTCACGGCCGCGGCGCTGATTCTCTTTCCTATCAGCCGATTCGCCATCCCAGGCACAGCGTTGGGTTCGAAGGCCAGCGTGGGCACGCGCTGCAGCAACGCGGCCAACATGCCCGGACCCGACGCATAGCCGCCCACACCGACCACGACCTGCGGTTTCCAGCGGCGCAGCAGCCTCATGCAGTGCACGATGCCGCGGGGCAGGGCGACCAGCGTTTTGAGTTGGGTAGTTAGACTGACGCGGTTGAGTTGTCCAACATCAATCAGCTCGAGCGGATAACCGGCCTGGGGCACCAGCCGCGTTTCCATACCGCGGGCGGTGCCGATAAAGCAGATTTCCGCGGCGTAGGCTGACTTGAGTGCGTCGGCAATGGCAAGGGCGGGAATGACGTGGCCGCCGGTTCCGCCGCCGGCAATCATGACCCGCATGCCCGTCAGTCGATCTCCCGCGTAAGACTCAGCAACACACCAATGCTCGCCAGGGTAATGAACAAAGACGTACCGCCATAGGAAACGAAGGGCAGCGTGATGCCTTTGGTCGGAACCAGGGCCAGCACCACACTGATATTGAAGAAGGCCTGGATCAAAATCGTCGCGGTGATGCCGAAGGCGAGAAAGCGCGCGAACACGTCTTTTGAAAGGCTGGCCGCGCGCAGGCCGCGATACCCCAGCGCGACGAAAAGAGCCACGATCGCCAGCGCACCGAGCAGGCCCAGTTCTTCGGCGATGTTGGCGAAGATAAAGTCAGTGTGCGGCTGGGGAAGATAGAAAAGTTTCTGCCGGCCTTCCATAAAGCCGAGGCCATGCAGACCACCCGTGCCCACCGCGATTAATGACTGAATGGTGTGGAAGCCCGAACCCTGCGGATCAGCTTCAGGATTCATGAAGGCCAGCATACGCGCCCGCCGCCAGGGCACGCGAAAGAGCAGGAAGTAGAGCAGAGGCGCGGCCGCCAGGGCGGCGTAGCCCAGATATTTCGTTTCTGCTCCCGCAAGATAAAACATCAGGGCCGCGACCGCGGCGCAGACCAGGGCGGTGCCGAGGTCAGGCTCCTTCACGATGAGGAGGATGAAGACCAGAGTGGGCAACGCCGCCGGTAAGAGGGTGTGGCGCCAGTCGCGGATAGCATGCAGCTTGTCCTGCAGAAACCAGGCGAGAAACAACACCAGCACAGGCTTGGCAATTTCCGACGGTTGAAACGACATGGCGCCAAAACGAATCCAACGATGCGTGTTGTGCGAATCGCGCAGGAGAAAGACGCCCAGCAGCAGCAAGGTGGTGACCGCCACTGCGGGAAAAACCACGATGGGCCGGTTGAACTTGCGGTAGTCAATGCGCATCAACACGATCATGGTCACCAGGCCGAGGACAGCAAATCCGACCTGCCTGCTCACGAAGGTATAAGGCGTACCGTAGCGATCTTCAGCCATCACCGCGGACGCGCTAAAGACCATTAACAGGCCGATGAAGACCAGCAAAAGAGTCACGCCGAAGAGCCACTTGTCGACACCTACACGTTTTGCCATACGCCCGCTCCTCGCAAGGTCATCACCGCTTGCTTAAAGGCCCGGCCACGGTGTTCGTAATTTTCAAACTGGTCGAAGCTGGAGCAGGCCGGCGCCAACAAGACGACGTCCCCGGCAACGGCTTCGCCGGCTGCTTTGCCCACCGCGACATCGAGCGTGCCCGCCTTGACCACACGGGCCATCCCGCCAATCTGCCCTTCGATCTTTTCCGCTGCGGAGCCGATGGTGTAAACCGCTTTGACCCGGGCCCGCAGAAGTGCATGAAGCTGCGTGTAGTCTGAGTTCTTATCTTTACCGCCGAGGATCAGGTGAATGTTACCGGGAAACGAAGCGATTGCTTTCGCGGTCGCGTCCACATTGGTGGCCTTGGAATCGTTGTAGTAATCGACGCCGTGAATGGCAGCCACGAATTCCAGGCGATGCTCGACCGCGTGAAACGACGCCACGGTCTTGCCGATCAAGGCGCCGGGTATGTTGGCGACACAGGCCGCGCAGACCGCTGCCAGCACATTCTCGACATTGTGTTCGCCCTTGAGCGGAATGTCGGCCAAAGGAAAGATGGGAACGGGCGACGCCTGCTCGGAGGCGCGAAACATCACCATGCCGTTACTGAGAAACGTGCCCCGGCGGACAATCTTGCTGCGGCTGAACCAGAAGACCTGCGACTTTGCGCGGCTCGCGGCTTGCTGCGTGACCGGGTCATCGCCGTTGAGAATCAGGGAGTCTTCCCCGGTTTGATTGGCGAATATCTTTTCTTTCATGGCCACGTAGTTGGCGAAGGTGCCATGCCGGTCCAGATGGTCGGGCGTGATGTTCAGGATCACGGCGATGTTCGGGTGAAAACTCTCTGTGGTCTCCAGCTGAAAGCTGGAAACTTCGAGGATCGACCAGGTGCCGTCCGCACTCTGATCGACGGTCTCAATGACGGGCAGGCCAATGTTACCGGCGACCAGGGTCGTCAACCCGCCGGCGCTGAAGATTTCTCCACAGAGAGTGGTGGTCGTGGTTTTTCCATTGGATCCCGTGATCGCCAACACATTGCCTTTGAGGAAACGCGCCGCCAGTTCCAGCTCGCCGATGATGGGCAGGCCCAGGTTGCGCACCTGCACCAGCTCCGGCGTATTGAGGGGCACGCCGGGGGAGACCACGATGAGGTCCTGACGGCGAAACGTGAGCAGCCCGTGCCCTCCAGCTTCAACCAGAATGCCTGCTTCGAGCAAGGACGGTATCTCTTTACTCAGGGCCTGGGCGCTGCGCAGGTCAGAGACTGTGACCTGGGCGCCGCGACGGCGCAGAAACAGCGCTGCGGCAAGACCTGACTTGCCCAGCCCGACGACCAGTACTTTTTTTCCTTTTAATTCCATTCAGCAATCTCTCAGCGCAATTTGAGGGTGGTGAGTGCGAGCAGCGCGAACACCAGCGCGGCGATCCAAAAGCGCACAATCACTTTCGACTCCGACCAGCCCATCAACTCGAAATGATGATGCAGCGGAGCCATCTTAAAAATACGCTTCTTCCGCAGTTTATAGCTGCCGACCTGCAGAATGACGCTCATTGCTTCGAGCACGAAAATGCCGCCGATAAAGGGCAGCAACAATTCCTGCTTGATGACCACGGCCACGGTGCCGATGGCTCCGCCGAGGGCGAGCGAGCCGACGTCTCCCATGAAGACCTCGGCCGGGTGCGCGTTGTACCAGAGAAAGCCGATGCTGGCGCCCACCATGGCGCCGCAAAAGACCGTGACCTCGCTGACCATGGGCATGCGCTGCAGCTCGAGATAATCGGAAAACACGGCGTTGCCACTGACGTAGGTGAGCACGGTGAGGGCGGCGGCGGCGATGATGGTGCAGCCGATGGCTAATCCGTCGAGGCCGTCGGTGAGATTCACTGCATTGCTGGCGCCGACGACCACCAGGGTGACGAAGAAGACGAAGGGCAGAAAAGCCAGCAAGCCAAGGTGCGGAATGGCGCCCAGCGCGTGGATAGAGAGGTCGGGGCGAAAGCGCTTCAGAAAAGGCACCATCAAATGGGTGGAGTAGGCGCCATCGCTGCGCATGGCGAGCAGCGCGACTGCAATCGCTACCCCGGTAATGATCTGCAGGCCCATCTTTTGCGCTGAGGTGAGACCCAGGTTACGGCGATTGATGACCTTGATGTAATCATCGGCAAACCCAATGGCGCCGAAGGCCAACGTGGACATCATGACCAACCAGACGAAGGGATTGGAAAGATCGCTCCACAGCAGCGTGGGCAGAAGGATCGCAATGCAGATGAGGAGGCCGCCCATGGTCGGGGTTCCGGATTTTTTCTGGTGGTCTTTGGGACCATCTTCCCGGATGTATTGGCCGATTTGGAATTCGCGTAACTTCTCAATGACGAAGGGGCCGATGAGGAGAGCGATGAGCATCGCGGTGAGACTGGCGAACGCGGTACGGAACGTCAGATACCGGAAGATGCGGAACGGCCGGAAGTAGGGAAAAAGTTTTTGGTAGAGCAGCCAGTAAAGCAAACTTCCTCCGCTACGCCGCGAGAAAAAAATCCTGCGTTTGAGGGTATCTTACAGTTGATAAGACACAGCTTTGCGACTGCATTCGTGGGCGAACCATAGCGGCCAACTCGCGGATGTGTTCTATGCGAGGACGGGACCGGAAATCTGTCCCGACTCCCGATGTGCTTTGTATCCGAGTACGACGAGTCAGGTCGTACACACCGAAAAGAAAGATGGGTGTTAGAGCGTGTGTGAGAATTCAGTTCCTGAAGGGTACGGGCCCGTACATAATGAAACAAGAATGGGTCGGCTTTAGCCGCTGAGGGCCGGGTTTCCGCATGATTCCGCAGCCCTCAGCGCCTAAAGGCGACTCATCTTGGGTGTTTACGTACGGGCTGAAGCCCGTACCCTTCACGAACCGAGTTTTTCCGCAGCCTGTGAAGCCCGTACCCTTCACGAACCGAGTTTTTCCGCAGCCTCTAAAAGTCGTGCCCCGATAGAAAGCAAAACCTGCTTACTGCAAGACGCGCAGGGCTTGCTCCAGGCCGACTCCGCGGGAGGCTTTGAGCAGGACCGCATCGCCTTCTCGCAACTCGGCCTTCAACCATTCACCGGCTTCCAGCGATGAAGAGAGGTAGAGGGCCAAGGCGCCGGCTTTGCGGGCGGCGTCTACGATGTGTTGCGCGTTGCCACGCACTCCGATGATCAGGTCGATTCCCGCTTCGGCGGCGGCGGTCCCGCAATCCGCATGTAACCTGGGCGCGTCGCTACCTAGTTCCAGCATTTCACCGGCTACCAGGATTCTTCGCTTGGCCGGCATCGCGGCGAGCGTCGCGATCATTGACTTTAACGCTTCAGGATTCGAGTTGTAACAATCGTTGATGACCGTGGCGCCGCCGATTTGTAAGACTTCCCCGCGCTTATCCGGAGGGCGCAAATGAGCAGCTGCGGCAGCGCACTCAGCCAGTGGAATGCCCGCTTCTAAACCTACTGCGATGGCCGCCATCGCATTCCATACATTGTGGCGGCCGAGCAGGGCCAACGCCACGGTTGCCTTCTCTTCGCCGGCGGTCAGCTGGAACCGCACGCCCTCTGCTCCCAACTCCTCGATGTTGGCAGCACGCGGATCGGCGCACGGACCGACGCCGAAATAGATGGAACGTCCATGGAAATCTCGTCCAAACTGGCCGACGTAAGGGTTGTCGCAATTGAGGAAGGCCACACCCGATGCAGGAAGGCTTTGCACCAACTCATACTTGGCCCGCGCAATGCCGGCTACGCCATCGGGAAAATTCTGCGCGTGCGCGCTGCCGACGTTGGTGATGACGCCCCAATCGGGATGGGCGATGCGCCCTAACGCTGCAATCTCACCCGTGTGCGACATGCCCATTTCAACTACGGCGATGTCGTGCTCGGGCTCGAGTTTGAGTAGCTGCAGGGGCATGCCGAATTCATTATTGAGATTGCCGTGCGAACGCAACACCCTAAAGCGAGAGGCAAGAATTGCGGCGACCGCCTCTTTGGTTGTGGTCTTGCCGGCACTCCCGGTCACGGCAACCACGCGCTTGTTCCAATGACGACGCACCGCGGTGGCCAGGGTTTGCAAGGCGAACAGCGGTTCGTCTACCAGCAACAGAGCGTGGGTAGGGGCCAGATCGAGGAAGTCGGCTGCCTTGCTGCGAGACACGACCGCGGCGCGCGCGCCGCGGTCGAATGCGCCGGGAACAAACGCGTGGGCGTCATAGCGTTCGCCGCGCACAGCGAAAAAAAGGTCGCCGGGCGCGACCGTCCTGGTGTCAATCGAATAGCCGGTCACCGGCTCCTGAGACGGATCTCCTTCAGGCACACGAAGGTCAGCCCCCATCCACTGCGCAATGTCTCTCAGTTGCAGCTTCATTCGCTTCGTTTCCTGGCCAGCAGTATCTGCCGGGCAATGGCTACATCATCGAACGGTATCACCCGATCCCCAAGAGTCTGGGTTTTTTCGTGGCCCTTGCCGGCCAGGAGTACCAGATCCCCCGGCCGCCCCTCGGCAATGGCCAACTCGATGGCGCGATGCCGGTCTGGTTCTACGATCACCCGCGCCGCAGTTCCGGCAAATCCCGGAAGCACTTGTTCGATAATAGCCAACGGATCTTCGCTGCGTGGGTTGTCAGAGGTGAGCACTACGACGTCGCTGCCCTCGGCCGCCGCGTGGCCCATCAGTGGCCGTTTGCTGCGATCGCGATCGCCGCCGCAACCAAACAGGGTGATCACGCGGCCTTGCGCTTTGGCGACAAAGGCGCGCGCCGCAGCGATGATATTCCGTAACGCGTCGTCGGTGTGCGCGTAGTCCACCACGACCGCAAAGGTTTGGCCTTCGTCGACGGACTGAAATCGGCCGGGCACGTAGCTGAGCGCTGCTGCTCCGGCGGCGACCTCGTCGAGGGTCAGGCCGCGCGCCATGGCTGCTGCCCCGGCCGCCAACAGATTGTAGACATTGACGCCGCCGGTGAGTCGCGTCAAGATCGGCGCTTCGCCGAATGGGGTCACCATGGTGAAGCGCATGCCGGATGGTTCCATCTGCAGCCGGTCCGCGTGGAAGTCTCCCTTGCTTTGTCCGTAGGTGTAGACCAACGCGGAGCCGCCGGCAGCCGCTTGCAGTTGCGCGCCGTAGGCATCATCCCGATTGAAGATGGCGACCCGTGGGGGCGGGCCGGCGGAGCCATCGAACAATTTCCGTTTGGCAGCGAAGTAGTTTTCCATGCTGCCGTGATAGTCGAGATGATCGCGGGTGAGGTTGGTGAAGATGGCCACGTCGAATTGCAAGCCGGCGACCCTCTCCTGATCGAGAGCGTGTGAGGACACTTCCATGACGGCCTCGGTCGCACCGCCGTTCACCCCTTCGCGAAATAGTTCGAGCAGGTCGCGGGCTTCGGGCGTGGTGTGGGGCGCGGGAAAGATTCTGCCGGCTGCGTGATATTCGATGGTGCCCGCGAGCACGGTCTTGCGGCCCTGATGACGCAGCATTGCTTCCAGCAGAAAGGCCGTCGTCGTCTTGCCATTGGTCCCGGTAACGCCGCTCAGTTTCAGATCCGCTTCGGGATGAGCGAAGAAGTTTGCGGCGACAGCAGCCAGGGCGCGCCGCCCATGGGCGACCTCAATCACGGCGACGTCCGGATAGGCCGTTGCCGCGGCAAAGCCCGCAGCGGAGTCAGTCACCACGGCACTTGCACCCTGTGCCACTGCCTGCGGAATATAGCGATTACCGTCGGTGGTGCCGCCGCGGAAAGCGACAAACAGCGAGCCCGCGCGCACACGCCGTGAGTCATATTCAACGCCCGCGACCGAGGGATTGGGCCCCGCACGCCGGATGTGATCGACACCGCGCACGACGCTCTCGAAAACCGTCATCGCGTGAAGCGGACTACGATCTCGGTGCCGGGCGGAACCATGCTGCCCGGAGCGGGTACCTGTTCCCTGGCAATGCCGCTGCCCACGATCTGCAATGCCAGCCCCATGGTGGCTGCCGACTCAACCGCGACGCGCAAGGGTTGGCCGAGAAAGGAAGGAACGCCGATACGGTTCCCGGCGTCGACAACGATGCCATGGCCAGATGGATGTTGCTCGTGCGCCGTGACCATGGCCGCGAACGTGGGGCCCTCTTTGTTCGCTTCGGGCGGATGCACGGGCTTTAACAACGGCGGCAGAGCGGTGGGTGAGGGCGCGGCTTGCGCCTGCTGCGTGGGAATTTCGTCGGCCGCCGACGGCAGTGCCTGCTGGCCGTTGCCCGTCCCGCGCAATGGGTCATCCGCGGGTAGATTGTTGACTTCGGCGAACAGCTTGTCGAGATCGCCAGCCTGGTCGGACGGCGGTTCTTCCACAACCGGCTCCGCTTTTGCTTTGGCCAGGTCAGCCGGCGCGGTCAGACTGGTATCGTGGGGCACGCCCAGGTACTCCAATACCTCCTGCGCTACTTCGCGAAATACGGGCGCGGCGTTCGAAGCACCAAAATGATTTCCCTCCGGCGAATCGAGGACGACCGCGACGCTGATCGCCGGGTTGTTCACCGGTGCGATGCCGACAAACGACGCAACATATTTCGTCTTGGAATAACGATGGGTCAGCACATCGATTTTTTGCGCGGTACCCGTCTTGCCTCCCGAGGTATAGCCATTCAGCCGCGCCACATTTCTGGCCGTGCCAAACAGCACCACACCTTCCATCATTTTGCGCATCTCGGCGGCGGTCATGGTGGAGATGACCCGGTGCGCACCAGGCGGCAGCGTTTCCGGCAGTTCCCCCTGAGGATGAAAAGCGGATGCCGTAAGCGTAGCCGCTGCTTTGTCCGTTCGCTGCAACAGGATGTGGGGAGGAAGGTAGGTTCCACCATTGGCAATGGTCGACACCATGGTGACCAGCTGGATAGGCGTGACCCCGACTTCCTGCCCCATCGCGATCGAGCCGATGCTCGATCCCGACCAGCGCTTGGTGGGCGCCAGCAAGCCGCGCGTCTCGGCCGGCAACTCGATGTCGCTGCGCGCGCCGAACCCGAAGTCGTGAATGTATTGATCGAACTTATCCGGGCCCATACGCAGTGCCAGCTTCACGGCGGCTACATCGCTCGACTCGGCCAGGGCCTGGGCGATCGTCAGCACGCCGTTGGCATGGCTGTCGTGGATGATCCTGCCCGCCAGCTCGATCTTGCCTCCCTGGCAATCGATCATCTGCTCGGGGGTGGTCACTTTTTGTTCCAGCGCCGCCGAGTAGGTCACCAGTTTGAAGGTGGAACCGGGCTCGTAGATATCGCTAACCGCGTGATTTTTTAACAGGCTTGTGGTCGCATGGCGAAAGTCGTTGGGATTGAATGTGGGGCGAATCGCCAGCGCGAGAATTTGCCCCGTGTACGGGTCCTGCACCACGACCGTGCCATTCAGCGCATGGGTGCGCGCAAGCGCCGCATCGAGCGCGCGCTCCGCCATGAATTGAATATTCTCATCGATAGTCAGAACCAGGTTCTGTCCCGGATCGGGCTCGTGCTCCTGGCTATCGAGTACGTGGCGCCGGGCGTCGAGGGCAGTGAGCATGCGGCCGGGCGAGCCGTGCAGGTCATGATCGAACTTGCGCTCCATGCCACCCAGGCCGTTGTCGTCGGTGCCTACATAGCCCAGCACCTGCGCAGCCAGTTGGCTGTTGGGATAGAACCGCTTGAATTCTTTCTGGGTGTACACGCCCTTAAGATTAAGGGCTTTCACGCGCGCGACCTCAGCGGGATCGAGTTTGCGTGCGATCCATGCGAAATTTCTTGACGCGTTCAGACGAGCGGCGATCTGATGGGCCGAGGTGAAGCGATCGGTGG
This sequence comes from uncultured Acidobacteriaceae bacterium, assembly GCA_963834445.1. Classification (GTDB taxonomy): domain Bacteria; phylum Acidobacteriota; class Terriglobia; order Terriglobales; family Acidobacteriaceae; genus PALSA-350. The sequence goes on along the minus strand of CAWIBU010000002.1, from coordinate 861,416 downwards.
GATCGGTGTGCACCACTTTGGCCAAGGCGTTAGCCAGAGCCTGCCGCTTTGCCTGGCCCTCTGGATCCTGCCGATCGGCGATTTCTGACGGCACGGCATAGACCGAGTCGGCCAGCACCGTCATGGCCAGTTCATGCAGATTGCGATCGTAGAGGATGCCGCGCCGGGGTGCTACCTCGAAGGTGCGCTGTTGTTGCTTGGCAGCGCGGTCGACGTAGTCTTTGTAATGGACAACCTGTAACCAGACCAGGCGGCCACAGATCAGGGCTACCCAGCACAGGAAGAAGATGGTGACGTGGAGCAGACCGAAGCGGCGTTCGACGGTGCCGGTCGAAACCGGGCGCGCGGAAGAAGAGCCTGCTTGCTGCCCGGAGGTGGGTGACTTGGCGCGCGCTGGTTTGCGGAAGAACGAGAACTGCTTCACCTTACCCTGCCCCTTAAAACTCTATCCCGGCCACACGGGGATTGGTGGTGTTAACTATCGCAAAGAGGCCACGACCGGGGCATTGGTATCAAAAGCGCCATCCCCACGAACCACCTGGCCTGGCTTGGGTGCGTCCAATCCCAGCTGGCGGGCCATGCGATCGATGCGATGCGGGTCGCAGAGTTGCGCTTCGGCAAGACGCAGTTCCCGGTTCTGCTCCTCGAGCGTAATGCGTTGCTGCTTCTGTGCCTCCACCTTATAGCCGTACTCAATGGCGCTGAAGTGTTGCCAACCGTAAAACATAACGATCACAAACATCACTGTCATGGCAGCGGTGAAGATACGCATTTCGCGCACGCGCACCGGGTCTGCCGCCTTGACCAGGCGCGAGTTGTCGAGCCGCTTGGCGCTGAAGACCTCAGGCGTGGGCCCGCGACGGGCGCGCTGCTGGGCCGCAAACAGGTAGTAGTTGCGGTCGGCCACCTGTTCGCTGAGCCTTCTCGATCCGTACTTCAGGTCGTATGCCGGGATTGTCTGTGTCGCCATGTTGTCCGCCTTAAAATGCTGTCCTAGTAATTTTCTGGTAGTCGTTTCTCAGTTCTTTCCGCTGCCCGCAACTTGGCGCTGCGTGCCCGCGGGTTGCGATCCGTTTCTGTTTCGCTCGCCGTTACCGGCTTGCGCGTCAGTACTGCAAAAATCTCTTGCCGCGCACCCTCGCGCAGCGCATCTTTGGCTAGCCGGTCTTCGAGCGAGTGGAAGCTGATCACCACCAGCCTTCCACCGGGCTTTAAAAGCCTGGGCGCCGCTTGCAGAAGCGCCTGTATCTCGTCCAGCTCAGCATTGACGTAAATTCGGAGCGCCTGAAAAATCCTGGTCGCGGGATGGATCTGATGGCGGCCTCGCTCAGATTTCATCATCGGGGCGGCAGCCGATAAGACTTTGGCCAGTTGTGCCGTGGTCTTGATCGGCCGCGCCCTGACAATGGCTCTGGCAAATCTCCGCGATCTCCTTTCCTCTCCGAATTCGTAAATCAGGTCGGCGAGAACTTTTTCGTCGGCCTGGTTTACCACTTGTTCGGCAGTCGCGCCCCTCCGCGGATCCATCCGCATGTCGAGAGGCCCGTCCGCCTGAAAACTAAATCCTCTGTGCGCGCTGTCCAGCTGCATCGAGCTGACCCCAAAGTCGGCCAGCACCCCATCCAGGCTGCCGGCTGGGATAACGCGGCTCATGGCGGAGAATGGTTCCCCGTAGAGCTCCCATTGCGGCATCTGGTCGCCTTGCTGCTCACTCAGCGCCTGCAGCCTTGTCCGTCCCAACTGCAACGCATCGGGATCGCGGTCAAAGCCGATCAATCGGCCCTGGCTGCGCAACTGCTGGGCTATGGCTGCGGAGTGCCCTCCCAAACCGAGAGTGGCGTCCACGTACGTGCCGCCTGCCCGCACATTCAAATAACGGATCGCATCTTGTAAAAGAACCGGCACATGCCGCTCACTACCGCGTTCCATGTGTTCCCCCTTGGGGAAAGCCGTTACAACTCAAAATTGGTGCCCAAAATCTGCCCGCATCTCCCGGTCCCCCTTGGGGAAAGCCGTTACAACTCAAAATTGGTGCCCAAAATCTGCCCGCATCTCCCGGTCCCCCTTGGGGGTTACAACTCAAAATCAGAGCCCAAAATTCGCCAGTATTTCCTGGTCCTGCGCGGTCAGTGGATCGGTATCCATCGACTGCTTGAACTCGTCGTGGTTGGCCACTTCGAGGTACGTCTGCACACCAAACACCACCACTTCGCCGGTCAGCCTGGCCGATTCCCGCAAAATCTGCGGCAACAGCACCCGGCCTTGCGCGTCCATTTCAGACATCTGGCCGTAATAGTTCACGCGATTGAGAAACTTCTTCTTGGCCGCGTTCAAGCTGGGAATGGCCGCCAGCTTTTCTTCAATCTTTTGCCACTCCGGCAAGGGATAAATCTCGGCCGTCCGGCCATCCTTGCTGGTTATGTAGAACTGCGTTCCGTACCCCTCATCCACCAGGCGCTTGAACTCGGCCGGCAGCTTAAGCCGTCCTTTTTCGTCCACGCGGGTTGGGTGATTGCCACGAAACATCCAAAATCCTTCTTCCCTGCCGTGCCTGTTATCGTCATGTTTGCCCTCAGGCGATGACTAAATCAGCATTTCCTGCTCAGAACCGTTTCTTTCTCACCACTTTGGACCACTTTTGTCCACATCTTAGACCAGCCGGCGGGGCTGTCAAAGGGGAAATTCCAGCAAATCCCAGAGAAAGAAGTGGTTTCGCGAGCGGACGGGCAAAACCACCTCAGGACGTATTTATCTCGTCGCTAACCACAACACATTGTGTTGACTTCGTTGATTCAGGTTGCGTGGGATGTACTTGTCAAGGGGGCGAAATTCGGGCAAGCCGCGTAACACGAAAGTGGGAGGTAGGGGCAGAAGTCCTTCTTAATCAGTGTCCCCTTGTATTGGGTTGTTGGCGAGCGCGCACCTTTTCCTGGACCACAAAGAAGAGATAGATGAAAACGGCCAGGTTCAGGAGAGTCAGGACGACCTTGAGCACGGTGACGTGGCGGATGATTTCGTAAAACTCCCAGGGGAGGAAGGAACCGGTCAGGATGAGGGTGAAATATTCTGCCCAGACTTTTTCAAGCACCAGGCCGGTGCCCTCGATAATGTCCAGGGCCGCGTAGAGGAAGATGGCGTAGCTGATTTCCTTGAGCCGATGGGTGCTCAGCAGGGCTGATTTTTCCAGCAGCATATTCACCACCCGATTTTCCGGATCGAAGCGCATCGCCATGAAGGCGCGCAGCAGCACCTCGGCAACATCCTTATGCAGCAACTTGATGACGCCGAACCCCATGGAGACGAAGAGAACCGCCTTCAAGAGTTTCAGGACGCCAATTGCGATGAGCCAGCGATTGCGATCTGGATGGGAATGCGTTGTCAAAGCGCGCCGTCGTCAATTAACTCAGCATTCTTGTTGATGATACACCCCAGGGAGGATGCGTCCTCCGGTGGTCTGTTTTGCCAAGAGCGGCTTGTCCGCTGGGCACGCTGTTGATTACGTCACCAGGACTGAGTCACACTCGCTGCCGGCTGAACAGCGATGGCAAACTGCACCGTTCCCGGCGCTTGTTCATGGCTTTAATGGGAAAGACAACAAAATCCGATGGCCGTTGAGGCCCGTACTAACAGTGCAGCTAAACGCAATCGAACGTGAAAGGAAACTCATGAACAAGAAAAGCATACTCGCCGTTGCCGTAGCCCTGATGTGTGGAATCTCCGCTCTGTCAGCCTCTGCTCAGAAGGACCCCATGGTTGGTGGTGCAGCGATGTACCCCACCAAGAACATTGTCGAAAACGCGGTCAACTCCAAGGATCACACCACCCTGGTCGCTGCAGTCAAGGCTGCCGGTTTGGTGGATACGCTCGAAGGCCCAGGACCGTTCACGGTTTTCGCGCCGACCAACGAAGCTTTTGACAAGCTGCCTGCGGGCACGGTGGATACGTTGTTGAAGCCGGAAAACCTGGCAACGCTGAAGAAGATTCTCACCTACCACGTGGTGGCTGGTAAGCTCACCTCTAAGGACATCGCCAAGCAGATCAAGGCGGGTCACGGCAAGGCGACGCTGACCACGGTTGAGGGTGGTACGTTGACGGCCATGATGAAGGACGGCAAGCTGGTGCTGACCGACGAAAAGGGTGGAACATCTACAGTTACGATTGCGAACGTGATTCAGTCGAATGGCGTGATCCACGTGGTCGATACGGTTCTGATGCCCAACTAAGGCCGGTTTTCCTGGTTTTCCAGAGCAGGCGCTCCCCGAGCGCCTGCTCTGATTTTTTGGGAGCATGACGTATGCGGCATCGTTTCCGGACGGAACAGTGGGTTCCCTACCCGGTGGAGCGGGTATTCGCATTTTTTGCCGACCCGGCGAATCTGCCTCCTCTTATGCCCAGGTGGCAACACGCTCGCGTGGAGAAAGCGCACTATGTTCCGCCTCCTGAGTTGCCGGTGTTCGCCAAAGTTGGCGTGGTTGCGGGCCAGGGTTCGCTCATCAGCATCAGTTTTCGGCCTGTCCCCCTGCTGCCGGTGAGATTGGGTTGGGATGCGTACATCGCGGAGTTCCGCTGGAATGATTCGTTCTGCGACGAGCAGCGGCGCGGGCCGTTCCGGTATTTTCGCCATTGCCATAGCATTCGCGCGGAGATGCGCGACGGGGTAACCGGCAGCGTGGTCAGCGACGTGGTCGAGTACGAATTGCCACTGGGTGTGTTGGGTGACCTTGCCAACACGCTCGCCGTGAGCAAGCAGATGCGGCTGTTGTTTGCTTACCGGCAGAAGATGCTGGCGATGCTGCTGGCGCGGGGTTGACATCGGTGTACTTATGCCGGGTGAAGAGTTGTTAGCTGGATGGGCGCACTGCAGATCCCTCGGCTTCGCTCGGGACGACAAAGGGGAGGGGCCGGATTTGGGAGCTCACTTGTGGGGCTTTTGTTTGAGGTAAGGGCGCACTGCAGATCCCTCCGCTACGGTCGGGATGACAAAGGAGAGGGTAACGGTCGCCCTCAAGAATTGCTAATGGGATGGCCGAAAAGCAGGTCCCTCCACTTCGCTACGCTACGGTCGGGATGACAAATTTGTTTGGGGGGACAGGTTTAAAAGCAAGCGCTCACCGCGTTCATTCCATGCTTAACTTGCCGACTGGCGAGTCGGCTCCTCCCAATGAACAAATTTGTTTGAGGGGCGGGTTTGAAAAGCAAACGCTCTCCGCGTTCATTCCATCCTTAACTTGCCGCAGGCAAGTCAGCCGCTCGGGATGACAAATTTGTTTGGGGGCCGAGGCCAAAACACATATCGCTTCGCTCGTTCAATCCATCCTTGACTTGCCGACAGGCAAGTCAGCCAGTCCCACGGCACGCCGGGGCAGGCGGGATGACAAAGGGTAGAGGGGCGCTTTGTCATCCCGACCGTAGCGGAGCGCAGTGGAGGGATCTGCGATGGGCAACAAAGGCATAACCGGCGCGAGTGCGTGGCGCCGTTTTCTAGCGGGCGACGAGCCGGGTGCGGCTTTTGTGTTGTAAGTAGGGCGCGAGTTTTTCCATGGCTGCTTCAACGCTGATGCCATACTTGGCCCTCAGCTGGTCAACCTTGCCGTGTTCGATGAAGCGATCCGGCCAACCTATGCGCACCACTGGCACTTCGCTCTGCAACTCGCTCAGCGTTTCGAGAACTGCGCTGCCGAAACCACCCATCAGGACGTGATCTTCGAAGGTGACGATCACACTCACGCGGCGGGCATACTCCGCCAGTAACTCGCGATCCAGCGGCTTCACAAAGCGAGGATTGATGACCGCCGCTGAAAAACCCTGTTGTCTGAGTTGCACGGCGAGTTGCTCCGCCAACGGCAACAAAGCTCCCAGGCCGAAGATGGCGATCTCATCGCCGTCGCTGATAATTTCCGCCTTGCCGATCGCGAGCGCTACGGGATGGTCCTTGACCACCGCACCTGGCCCAATGCCCCGGGGATAACGCACCGCGGTTGGCCCCGGCTGTTGCAGAGCGGTGAACATCATGTCGGCCAGCTCATCCTCATCTTTGGGGACCATGTGGATGATATTGGGAATGCCGCGCAGGTAGCTGATGTCAAACAGGCCATGATGGGTAGGACCATCGTCGCCAGAGAGTCCACCGCGATCCATACAAAAAACGACCGGCAAATTCTGCAGACAAACATCGTGCACGATGGGATCAAACGCGCGCTGCAAGAAGGTAGAGTAAATCGCGCAGAAGGGGCGGAAGCCCATCGTGGCCAGCCCCGCGGCGAAGATGACGCCATGCTCCTCGGCAATGCCTACATCGAAGTAGCGCTTGGGGTGGTGGGGGCGGAAGAGATCGAGCGCGGTTCCGTTGGGCATGGCGGCGGTAATCGCCACGACCTTGGGATTCTCGTCGGCCAGCTTGACCAGCGTTTCGGCAAAGACTTCAGAGTAAGTATGTTGCCCCGCCGGCGTGGTCTCGCCGGTATCCGGATCGTAGGGCCCAAGGCCGTGAAATTTCTTCTGCTTGTCGAGCGCCGGCTGAAAGCCGCGGCCCTTCTGAGTAATCGCGTGCAGCAGAACCGGCCGCTCCTGGGTTTTCAGGAATTGAAACGTCTCGATCAGCAGGCCGATGTTGTGGCCATCGAGCGGCCCGTAATACGTAAGACCAAATTCCTCAAACAGCATGGAGGGCCACAACATGCCCTTGGCCGCTTCTTCGGCCTTACGGACCATGTGCCGCGCGGTCTTGCCGCCCAACTTCTCCAACAGGCGTGCTGCGGATTCATGCAGGTTGGTGTAGCGCTCGTTGGTTACGATCTTGTGCAGGTAATTGGCAATCGCGCCGACGTTGCGGTCAATCGACCATTCGTTGTCGTTGAGCACGACGATCATGCGCTTGGTTTGCTGCGCGATATTATTGAGCGCTTCGAAACTGATGCCGTTGGTGAACGCCGCGTCCCCGGCAAACGCGATCACATTTTCTTTGGTGCCGGCCAGGTCACGCGCCACGGCCATGCCGAGCGCAGCTGAAAGCGCGGTGCCCGCGTGCCCTGCCCCGTAGCAGTCATGGTCGCTTTCTGTGCGCAGGGTGAAACCATTCAGCCCGGCGGGCTGGCGCATGGTGTTGAAGCGATCGCGCCGGCCGGTGAGCAGTTTGTGAATATAGGCCTGATGACTCACATCGAAGACGAATTTGTCGGTCGGCGTGTTAAAGACGTAGTGCATGGCCAGGGTCAGCTCAACCACGCCAAGATTCGGCCCTAAATGGCCGCCGGTCTTAGACAGGACGAGGATCAGCTGCTCGCGTATCTCCTGAGCCAGTGCCTCCAGTTCGGGCACGGTAAAGCTCTTGATATCAGCGGGCGAGTTGATCGTATCGAGTAGTTTCCCCATAGTGTCTCGTCGCCTTATCGCTTTCGTCGCCCCATCAAAAAAGACCCCAATTGGGGCCTATTGGTAGGGCCTGTTGGTAGAGCCTGCTAGTGGGGCCTGCTGGGTGCGCTTCGGAACAGCCAATCGTGGCAGCGACCCGCAAACTGGACCCGCTCATAATCACGTAGTATAGCAAGCTTGCCGAGCCGCCTGGCATTATCTTTCCTGCCCGGGCAGGGCGTCCATGGTTTCAAACGATGGCGTATCCGTATCCAGATCCAGGCCAAACTCTCCTTCCCAGCGCGCAATCACCACCGAGGCCAGGCAGTTACCGACGACATTCACGCTGGTACGCGCCATATCCATCAAGGCGTCGATACCCAGGATCACAAAGATCGGTTCCTCCGGCAGGTGGAACATGGCCACGGTGGCGAGCAGCACGATCAAGGTGGCGCGGGGAACGCCGGCCACTCCCTTGCTGGTGAGCATCAAGGTAGCCACCATGAAGATTTGCTGTTTCCACCCCATCGTCACCCCGGCGGCCTGGGCGACAAAGACCGACGCCAGCGCGAGATAGAGGGTCGAGCCATCGAGATTGAAGCTATAGCCGGCGGGGATGACGAAGGCGACGATTCTGCGTGGAACGCCCAGCGCCTCCATCGCTTCCATGGCGCGGGGTAGTGCTGCTTCAGAAGTGCTGGTGGCGAAGGCAATGGTTGCGGGCTCGGCCACCGCACGCAGAAACCTGCGGATGGGCACGCCGGCGAGCAAAGCGACGGGCAGCAGGCCGACCAGGCCAAAGGCAAGCAAAGCGGCATAAAGGGTCAACAAAAGACGGCCGAGGTGGAACAGCACCCCTGGTCCCATTTGTCCCACGGTGTACGCCATCGCGGCGCCCACGCCAACCGGCGCGTAATACATCACGATATTGGTGAAGGCGAACATGGTTTCGGTGAGCGATTCAATTACATGCAGCAGGGGCGCGCGCTGCTCCGGACTGAGATGTCCCATGGCGACACCGAACAGGATGGCGAAGACGGCCACCTGGAGAATCTGATTGTCGGCGACGGACTTGGCGATGTTCTCGGGAAAGGTGTGCAACAAAACTTCGTCCCAGTGCATGGGGGCGGGGGCGGCGACGGGAACATGCGTCGTCGTAGCCTGCTGGGGAACGGCGAGCCCCACGCCGGCACGGGAGATGTTGATGGCCGCCAGACCGACCAGCATGGCGATGGTGGTAAGCACCTCAAAATAGATAAGCGCTTTGAGCCCCATTCGCCCCAGACTGCGCATCTGCGTATGGGCAGCGATGCCGGTGATGAGTGTGCCCAGGATCAACGGGGCAACGATGGTCTTGATCAGGCGGAGGAAGATGTCACTGAATACGCGCAAGCTCACAGCCAGGGTGGGCGCGTCGGCTCCTAATTCTCCCCCGGCGATCATGGCCCAGAAAATCCAGATGGTGAGCGAACGTTGCCGCCAGGCCGGCCAGGCGAGTAGTAGCAGCCCCAGCAGCCGAAGAATCAGGCCAATGGGTGCAGGCGCCAACATTCCAGCGCAGTAGAAGGCAATGGCCGCAATGGTGATTGCGTGACGACGCATCTCTGCTCCCGCGCGCAGTGTAGCAGCAGGGGAGTTTGCGCGGCGACCTCGTTGGATCCCACTTCGGACTGATGCCGAAGTCACGAGTGGTTACGCGATCATTACCGGAGACCGTTACTTTGCGGGGAGAAAAAACGGCGGAAGAGGTACCAAAGAACCACCGCGGACGAAGGTAACCAACAATCTGCAACTTCGGACATTTGTTCGAGGCTTCCATCATCCAACAAGAGCTATCTCAGTTTAGGATGTACCCAGTCTTAATCGCTGTCCCCCTAGCGATTGCGCAGTGACTCCCCTCGTTGAATGTCCTGCCAAGATTCGATAGATCGAGGACGCTGAGAAGCCTGATGCATTCAAGTTCCACAAGTGTCCAGCACGACGAGACCGAGCGGTTACGGTCTCTGCTGCAATATGACATTCTCGACACGCTGCCCGACCCCGCCTTCGATGAGATCGCGCGTATGGCGGCCTCGATCTGTGGCGCTCCGTTCGCGTTCATTGGCTTTCTTGACTGGTCCCGGGTGTGGTTCAAATCCACGGTTGGTTTCACCGCTCGCCAGATACGGCGCAACGGCTCGCCCTGCCAGTTTCTTCTGCTGGATGGCAAGCCGCTGCTGATCGGTGACGCTCTGGCTGATCATCGCTTTGCTGCAGCAGGGATTCTGCTCGACGAGGGCATTCAATGCCGGTCCTACGCGGCGGCGCCTCTGTTCTCTTCGTCCGGCACCATTCTGGGCACGATCGCGGTTTGTTCGCGGGAGCCGCAGGCCTTTAGCCGCAGTCATCTGGAGAGTCTGCAGGTACTGGCGCGTCAGATTGTGACCCGGCTGGAGCTCTACGCCACGGGGCATGTACAGGAGAATGTTGTGCGCTCCCGGCAACGCTCTGAGCAGGCGCTGACCGTGGAACGGAATTTTGTAGCTGCGGTGCTCAACACCATGAGCGCCCTGGTGCTGGTATTCGACACCGCCGGCCGCATCGTACGCTTCAATCGCTCCTGCGAAATTATCTCCGGTTACACGTTTGCGGATCTGGCAGGCCGCTCCTTTCCGGAAGAGCTTTTCCCGCCCGGGGAGCGGGAAGTCGCCATCCGAAATTTTGAAGAAGTGCGTGCCGGCAATGCCAACCGTTCCTACGAGATCGACTGGCGGGCAAAGTCAGGACGCATGCGGCGCATTGCCTGGACCGCAACCTCGTTGAACAATGCGCAGGACGAAGTTGGCTTTGTGATCATGAGCGGCGTGGATGTGACCGAGCAGCGGGAAGCCGAGACCGCTCTGCGCACCAGTGAAGACCGCTACCGGCAACTGGTGGAAAGCAGCCTGGGCTTTATCTGCACCCACGATTTGCAGGGGGTGCTGCTCTCCATCAATTCGCATGCCGCGGCAACTTTGGGTTATGAGCCGGCAGAACTGATCGGCACACCGTTGCGTGACCACATCGATCACGATCACCTGGATGAGTTCGACGCGTATTTTGAGGCACTGCAGGCGGCCCCCGAACAGGATCACCAGGGACGCTTTTATCTGCGGGGCAAGACGGGCCAGCTGGCCATTGTCGCCTATCGCAACAAATTGTTGCGGCTGCAGGGCATGGATCCGTTTGTGCTCAGCCACGGCATCGACATCACCGAGCAGACGCAGGCGGAAGAGGAACTGCACGCCCTCACCCGCCAGCACCAGTCGATTCTCGATTCCGTGGGCGATGGTATCTGGGGCATGGACCTGGAGGGGCGGCTCACGTTTGTGAACCGCAGCGGCGCCAAGATGCTGGGCTATTCGGCGCAGGACTTACAGGGACAGAACATGCACTCCCTGGTGCACCATTCGCGCGCCGACGGCACGCCTTATCCGGTGGAGGAATGCCCTATTTTCGGCAGCTTGCAGCGCGACACTCCGCTGCACGTGGATGAGGATGTGTTCTGGCGTAAGAACGGACAGGCGCTGCCGGTGGAATATGTAGCCTGCCCGCTGCTGGAAAATGGCAGTGTGGATGGCATTGTTGTCGCGTTCACCGATGTCACGGAACGGCGCCGGCTGGACCGGATGAAGGACGAGTTTATATCTACCGTTAGTCACGAATTGCGGACGCCGCTTACTTCCCTGCGCGCTGCACTTGGGTTGGTGGCCAGCGGCGCTCTGGCTAAACGTCCGGAAAAGATTCCCCAGATGCTTGATATCGCGCTGGGTAACTGTGACCGGCTGGTGCGCCTGGTGAACGACATTGTGGATTTCGAGCGCATTGGCAGCGGCACTCTGCCCTTGCACCACAGCGAATGGAACGCGATTGATTTGTTGCGGCGGGCGATGGATGCCGAGCGAGCCAGTGCGATACGCGCGGGGTTGACGTTCCGCATCGATGCCCAGCCAGTGGATGTGTGGGTGGACGGCGATCGCATTTTGCAGGTGATGGGGAATTTGATCCGCAACGCCATCAAGTTTTCTGAGAAGGGTGGCGAGATCCGTCTGGCCGCGCGCGCGACTGGTGAAAAGGAAGTCACGTTTGAGGTGCAGGATCAAGGGGCCGGTATTCCTGCAGAGAAGCTGGATATGATTTTCGATCGCTTCCAGCAGGCGGACGCCTCGGATTCGCGCTTACAGGGTGGTACCGGGCTGGGGCTGGCGTTGTGCCGGGGGATTATCAATCAGCATGGCGGCAGGATTTGGGCCAAGAGCAATCCAGGCAGTGGCAGCACCTTCTACTTCACGGTAGAGGAATATGTGCCCAACGCGGATGAGGTTCCGGAGCCCGAGGCCGCGATCGAACCGGTCCACGAGTAGGCAGTCCCGCAGGGACGGCTGAAGGCTACCCAGCCCGAAGTCCCGCGTAAGATCTCTTTCGATCAATAATTTTTAGCTTGAGGCCGACTCCCTCAGGGACCGACGTCCTCGGGAAATCTTCAGCCGTCCCTTCGGGACTTCTCTTTTTCCCTGGTGTGACCCAGGACTTCGTCCTGGGCTAGTTTCAGGCGTCCCTTCGGGACTCAGGGCCGACTGCCTATTCCTCGCTGCCTCGTAGTTGGGCGATTACGGTGAAATCTTCTAGCGTGGTGGTGTCGCCTTTGATTTCACCGCTGGTAGCCAGCTCGCGCAGCAGGCGGCGCATGATTTTGCCGCTGCGGGTTTTGGGCAGCGCCTGGGTAAAGCGAATGTCGTCGGGACGCGCCAAAGAGCCAATTTCTTTAGCTACCCAGGCACGTAACTCTTCCTTCAATTCCGGCGAGGGATGATGGCTGCTTTCCAAAGAGACAAAGGCTGCGATGGCCTGGCCTTTCAGATCATGCGGACGGCCTACGACCGCCGCCTCGGCAACTTTGGGATGCGCGACCAGGGCTGACTCCACCTCCATGGTTCCCAGCCGGTGCCCGCTCACGTTGATTACGTCATCGACCCGTCCCATCAACCAGTAGTCGCCGTCCTGGTCGACGCGCGCGCCGTCCCCGGTGAAATAATTTCCCGGGATGTCTTGCCAATATTGTTTTTCGTAACGCTCAGGGTCATTGAAAATGGTGCGCGCCATGGAGGGCCAGGGCTTGCGGATCACCAGCAAACCGCCGCTCCCCGCCGGGACCGTCTCGCCGTCGCGGTTGACGACGGCGGGCTCGATGCCCAGGAAGGGACGGGTGGCCGAACCCGGTTTGGTGGGGACAGCGCCGGGCATCGGCGCCAGCATGATGGCTCCGGTTTCTGTCTGCCACCAGGTGTCGACGATGGGGCAGCGGCCTTTGCCGATCATCTCGCGATACCAGATCCAGGCCTCGGGATTGATGGGCTCACCCACCGTCCCCAACAAGCGCAGGCTGGCTAAAGAGTGGCGCAGAGGAAACTGATCGCCCCACTTGATGCAGGCGCGTATAGCCGTCGGCGCTGTGTAGAAGACAGTGACTTTGTGATCGTCGACAATTTTCCACATGCGGTCCGACTCGGGAAAATTTGGCGCACCCTCATACATCACCGTGGTCACGCCATTCTGCAGAATGCCGTAGACCACGTAGGAGTGACCCGTGACCCACCCTACATCTGCGGTACACCAGTAGACGTCGTCCGGTTTGAGATCAAAAATCAGCTTGCTGGTGAGGTAAGTCTGCACCGCGTAGCCACCGGTGGTGTGAACGAGGCCCTTGGGCTTGCCGGTGGTGCCCGACGTGTAAAGAATGTAGAGCGGATCTTCGGAGTCAAGCGGTTCAGCCGGGCATTCTGCCGGCGCCTGGGCCGCCAGATCCTGCCACCACTGATCGCGGCCTTCTTTCATCGTGACCGCGGAGCCGGTGCGGCGATACACCACGACGTGCTTGACCGTCGGGCAGTTCACCAGGGCCTCATCGACAATTGGCTTGAGACGGACTTCCTGGCCGCGCCGGTATGACCCGTCCTGGGTAATCACCGCCACGCACGACGCATCGTTGATGCGATCGACCAGCGCATTGGCGGCGAATCCGCCAAAAATGACGGAGTGAATGGCGCCAATGCGCGCACAGGCCAGCAGCGCGATGGCCAACTCGGGCGTCATCCCCATGTACACCGCGACCCGGTCGCCCTTGCGAATGCCCAGGCCTTTGAGGACATTGGCAAATATCTGGACTTCGCGGTAGAGGTCGCCGTAGGTCAGCTTACGAATCTCGCCCGGCTCGCCCTCCCACAGAATGGCGACCTTGTCTTTACGATCGCTGAGCGCGTGACGATCGACACAGTTGTAGCAGAGATTCATCTTGCCGCCGACGAACCACCTGGCCACTGGCGGCTTCCAGTCGAGCACGGCGGTCCAGGGCTTGAACCAATGCAGTTCCTGCGCAATCCCGGCCCAGAAGCTTTCTGGATCGGCAATGGAGCGACGATACATTTCCTCATATTCGGCGAGGCTCTTCACGTGTGCCTTGGCGGCGAACTCGGCTGGGGGCGGAAAGACGCGGTGCTCGCGCAGGCTTGAACTCAAATTGGACTGCTGCGCCGTCGTGCTCGATTCCATGTATGCTGCTCCTGCGGTTAACAAAACAGTGAAAGTTACGAAAGGTAGCGCTGCTGATGCCATACCCAGGCGCTGCGCAGAATGTCGTCGAGTTGACGGTATTTGGGTTTCCAGCCGAGGTCGGCTTCAATTTTTGCCGAGCTGGCGATCAACGACGCGGGGTCTCCGGGCCGGCGTGGCAGCTCTTCGACGGGAATGGCGTGGCCGGTGACCCGGCGTGCCGACTCCACCACCTCGCGCACGGTGAAGCCGTGGCCATTTCCCAGGTTGTAAATCATCCGGTCGCGCACCGCGAGCGCCTCGAAAGCGAGCAAATGGGCCTCCGCCAGATCGGCTACATGAATATAGTCGCGAATGCAGGTGCCGTCCGGCGTTGGGTAGTCCTGGCCAAAGATCTTGATGCTTTGGCGCCGTCCCAGGGCAACATCCAAAATGAGGGGAATTAAATGAGATTCCGGCTCATGCGCCTCTCCCCGGCCGGGAATGGCGCCGGCTACGTTGAAGTAACGCAAACTGGCATAGTGCAGGCCGTGGACACGATGAATCCAGGAAAGCATCTGCTCGACCAGCAGTTTCGATTCCCCATACGCATTGGTTGGGCAAAGGGCGGCATCTTCCGCAATCGGCGTGCTCACCGGTTCGCCGTAAACTGCGGCAGTCGAGGAGAAAACCAGTTTCTTTAAGTTTTTATTCACCATGGCCTCGAGCAGGCCCAGGGTCGCCGCGGTGTTGTTACGAAAGTAAATTTCCGGCTTATTCATGCTTTCGCCGGCCTCGATGAGGGCGGCAAAGTGCATCACACCAGAGAACGAATCGGCCGCGAATACCCCTTCAAGCCTTTTCGTGTCAGCAACATCGCCTTCAATGAACGTCGCCCCGGAGGGCACCATGGAACGTTTGCCACGATAAAGATTGTCATACACCACAACCTCATGGCCGCGATCCAGCAGCAGCTGGGTCACGGTTCCCCCGATATAACCGGCCCCGCCTGTCACTAGAATCTTCACGACTGCACTAGCCCTTCTTGTACTCTTGAGAGAGCGACGAAATGGTGGTCACGACCGCGCAAGATAAACTCGTCACTGCAGGTCGCCCGGCGATCGTTTCGGGCGACTCAAGAAGTTTATAGGACGCGGCTCAACAATGGCTTAGCAAGCTTTGGTTGGACCTGAAACCGGGGATTGGAACGCTATGGCCCGCTCCTTGTTTTACGCATACACTTCTGTTTCCAACCAATCCACCTTTGGGTTACTGCATCCCAATAAAATCTCGTCTATCGTGAGCATATCCGCAAGTACTTTGGTACTGAGATTACGGTACCGGCGGAAGTCGATAATGGCTGCAGGTTTCTCGGCAGAGGTTCGGGAGAGTAGAAGCAATTCTCTCGGGCGCGCGTCTGTTGCATGTACGAGTATTTTTCGCTGCTTTTCATGACCCCGGCGGCTCGCACAACACCTTAAGACTAGAGAGTTAGGGACTTTTAATTATGCCGAAAGATCTTTCGATTCGCGATAACTTCGGACTCCTCCCAGAACCGGAAGGCCGATGGGGCTCCTTTGGGGTCAGTATGGTCACCAACCTCACCATCATGGCGTTGCTGGTGCTGCTGACTGCTGCCGTACATAAGGTGGAGAAGCAAAAGTACATCGAGCACATGGTCTTTACGGAGACGACACCACCGCCGCCGCCGCCCAAGATCGTTATCCCCAAAGTGAAGGTTTTTGCTCCGCCGCAACCGGAAGTGGTGAAGATTGAGCCACCCAAGATTGTGATGCCCAAGATTCAGCCGCCACCCGAGATTCCGAAACCGGTGAAGCTCGATGTGGAACAGCCCAAACTGCCGCCGGCTCCGCCGAAGGCAGTTGCGCCGCCGCCACAGCCCAAGGTTGGTCTGTTTGCCAGCGCGAAACCGACGCCCGTAGCCAACAACATGGCGCAGGCGACGGCCAAAGCGGGCGGTTTCGGCGATCCCATTGGGGCGAAACCCAATCCCAACTCTACCTCCTCGCAAATGGTTGCAGTGGGAGCCTTTAACCAGGCCCCCGGAGCAGCTTCCGGCGCAGGCGCGGCCCGCAAGGGCGCTGTAGGTGGCACTAGTTTCGGTGCAGGTGTAGCCAATGGCGTTCCCGGCGGCCACGACATGGGCAAGGTGGCTTCGGCCGGCTTTGCCAACGGCGTGGTAGGCGGTACCGGTAAGCCGGGCGGCACGGGCACGGTTTCAAGCGCAGGCTTCAGTATGGGCGCGGCGCCTACCCAGGTGGCCATTAAGACCACCGAACCGGCCTTTCAGCCGCCGGTTGTCATCTCTGAACCGCACCCGCAATACACCCCGGAAGCGGCGCAATTGCGCATTCAGGGTGAGGTAACTTTGCAGGTGCGTTTCCTGGCCACTGGCCAGGTAGAGGTATTGCGTGTAGTGAACGGTCTGGGGCATGGTCTGGATGAGGCGGCGAAACGTGTTGCCGAACAAATCCGGTTCAAGCCCGCGGAAAAAGACGGGCACCCGGTAGATCACACCACTTTGATCCACGTGACCTTCCAGCTGGCCTAGCCAGTGGCTGCCCCCCAGGTTCTTTAATAAGATCCTACCGAATTCAGTGAGTGGAATTGCAAAAGTTACAAATCGTTTACAAGGTTACAGGAGCCAGGAAATGACCCTGCGTCGAGTTTGGATTACCAGTCTGCTGCTGACTCTCACGGCGTCTGCAGCACAGGCCAAAACTAAGTATCAGCCCCCAACGGCTCTGTCGCCGGAACAGAGCGCGCTGGTGCAGAAAGCGATTGCGGCCGAAAAGGTCACCATCAAGCAGATCCAGAAGCACTCTCCCTTGGTGCAGACCTATATCCAAAACATGAGGGCGGACCAGGTTCTGTACGCGGTGCCGGAATCGGACCAGTACCTGCTGGGCCGGGTGGATTTTGGAAAGTCGATCTCTGACACTTCCTACTCCAGCGAAGGCAACAGCAAGGGCCTTTTCAAGGGTTCGATGAAGTACGTTTCCGGCCTGACCAAGGCGTTCAAGATGCAGTACATCTCTGCCGGCTTTATGGAGATGATGTTTCTTGATCCCATCTCGTTTGATCAGCAGCACTACGACTTCAGCTATGTGCGCCGCGACTTCCTGGGCGCGGTCCGCACCCTGGTATTCGACGTCCATCCCAAACCAGGGACGGGCAGCGGCCGCTTTACCGGCCGTATCTGGGTAGAAGACCAGGCGGGCAACATCGTCC
Source organism: uncultured Acidobacteriaceae bacterium (assembly GCA_963834445.1). Taxonomy (GTDB): domain Bacteria; phylum Acidobacteriota; class Terriglobia; order Terriglobales; family Acidobacteriaceae; genus PALSA-350. The sequence goes on along the minus strand of CAWIBU010000002.1, from coordinate 844,268 downwards.
GCTTCAACGGCACCTACACCGGTGGCAACCAGGATGACGACAGCTCGAGCTATTTCCACTTTGATAGCTGGCGCGAAAATCTGCAGCCTGGTCTGTGGCTCCCCGTCGGCGTCTATGTAGAAGAGACGCAGAAGAGCTCGGAGCACCCCGTTTCCTTCAAGGCCCAGACCTACATCTGGGGCTACAGCCTGAAGCTGCCCACCCACGAATCTGACAACGAGTCGGTGAAGATCGACGACGTGCAGGATCAGAGCACCGAGAGCCAGGACCTGAGCCCGCTGGCAGCCCAGCGGGAATGGATCTCGCAGGCCGAGGAGAACGTCCTCGATCGCCTGGTGCAGGCCGGACTGCTGGCGCCCCCCAGTGACTTCGACAAGATTCTGGAGCAGGTTGCCAACAACATGATCATCGGCAACAACATCCAGATGACGGATGCGATTCACTGCCGCGTATTGCTCACCGCCCCGCTGGAATCGCTGGCGGTTGGCAACACCATCATCCTCAGCAAGGGCTTGATCGACGTGCTGCCGACCGAGGCTGACCTGGCCGCGGTGCTCTCGTTCCAGTTGGGTCACATCGTTCTGGGTCACCACATCGACACGCGTTATGCCTTTAACGATCGTCTTCTGTTCCCCGATGAAGCGACCTTTGAGCGCATTCACATGTCGCACTCTGACCCCGATAACGAACTGGCTGCCAAGAAGGCTTTGGAACTGTTGAACCACTCCGTGTACGCTCCGCAGCTTGCCCAGCCTGGTTTGTTCTTCGCCCAGCTGAGCGAACGCTCCAGGCAGCTCACGGCTCTCAACACTCCCAGGCTGGGTGATTCCCTGCTCCGCCCCACCGGCGAACCATGGATGAATGCCCTGATCGCCAAAGGACCGAAGCTCGATATCAACAAGCTCGACCAGATCGCCGCTCTTCCCCTGGGTAGCCAGTTGAAGATCGATGCCTGGGACGACAAGGTCATTCGGTTGAACGCGCGCCAGGCACCTATCATGAACGCGCGGGATAAAATGCCGTTCGAAGTAACGCCGGTATTCTTCCGCCTGACCCGTTACACAGCCCCTGTCGCCGCGGCTCCCACGCCGGCAGCGGGTGCAGCCGCAAACACGGCTCCAGCGGTCGACACGCAACAGAGTGCAGCGCCGGCAACGGCTTCTGCAACGCAGCCGAGCCCACAGTAAACCTCTGATAAGAGGGGGTTACCAAGGGTGTATCCGTAACGTAATTGAGGACTGAGGCGGGGTAGACTTAAACCTATCCCGCCTCTTCTTTTTTTGGCGGAAATCATTTGCGTGGTGCGCATGATCAAAAGGTATCTGCTGCTGAGCCTGCTTTCCCTTGCCACGGGCGCCGCACTCCACGGACAGGTGGTTCCCGCCGGTCACGGCGGCGCCCACCTGGTCGGAGGCGCCTTCGTCTCTTCATACAGTCCTGATTACGGCCCTAGCCGTTTGGATGGCATCGGCGGTTTTTTGGATTTCAACCTGCGCGGACATCTGGGCGCAGAGGGGGAGCTACGATTTCTGCGCTGGAACCAAACCTACGATGTACACGAAGACAACTACGAGCTCGGCCCGCGTTATCGTTGGCGGTTTGGCCGCTGGGAGCCGTATGGGAAATTTATGATCGGGAATGGGCAGTTTAATTTCCCGTTCAGTTACGGGCATGGTGGGTATCTGATGTTAGTGCCAGGCGCAGGCGTGGATTTTCACTACCATCGCTTTCTCGTTCGCGGAGATTACGAATACCAGCACTGGACTAACTTCCAGAACAGCACCTTAAGTCCGGATGGCTTCAGCGTCGGTATAGGCTATCGGATTTTCTAGGTTGGTGGGCGCTGCGTTGGGGATGACAGATTTGTTCGGGGCCCGTTCAGGGCTGAGTGCGGTGTACTTGCGCGGGGTGGAGTGTGGTTAGCGAGAAGGGCGCACCGCAGATCCCTCCACTTCGCTACCCCCGAATTCCTGTCGAGGCTGGTGGCACTGGCAAAGTTCATGCGGTCTTCCTTAACGAAGACCGCACACGTGGACCTGTCTGACGTAGCGAAACAGGAATTCGGGTACGCTCCGGTCGGGATGACAAATTTGTTAGGGGGAAGGGCTTAGAAATTTGCTTGAGGCACGGGCTTTAAATGCAAACGCTCTCCGCGTTCATTTCTCTCTTAACTTGCCGCCAGGCAAGTTGGCTCCTCGGGATGACAAAGGAGAGGGTAACGGTCGTCCTCAAGAATCGCGAATGGGATGGCTGAAAAGCAGGTCCCTCCACTTCGCTACGCTACGGTCGGGATGACAAATTTTCTTGAAGGACGGCTTAAAAGCAAGCGCACTCCGCGAAGCTTTGTCTTTTGGCCTCGGCCCCCAAACAAATTTGTCATCCCGACCGTAGTGGAGGGACCTGCTTTTCGGCCATCCCATTCGCAATTTTTGAGGACGACCGCTACCCTCTCCTTTGTCATCCCGACCGTAGCGTACCCGAATTCCTGAGCGTAGCGGAGGGATCTGCAGTGCGCCCTTCTCGCTAACCACACTGCACTCCGCGCAAGTACAACGCAAGCCATCGAACCTCAGTACTAGAAGTGGTAGGCGATGCCAATCACCGGGTTGTAGACGTTGTAAAAGCGGCCGGTCTTTTGCGGGGCCAGACCGAAGTCGGGCGTCTTCATCAGCAGGCCGCGATACTCCGCGCGGATGTCAAAACTAGGGCTTAGCTCGTAGGCGACACCGCCGCCATACATCGCTCCCAGAATCGTCTGTCCCTTTACATCCAGCTGATTGGTGCCGGCATCATCCAGCGGGGTAAACATAAAGGCAGCCGGGCCGCCCTCGATAAATGGATTCCAGTTCTTGAAGTTGGCGTTGAGAACGTAAGCGACAGAAAACTCCTGCATCCGGTCATGCACTCTTACCCGGTTGAAGCTGGTGTAATACTTCTGCGTGTTCTGCGCATACTGATAATTAGCTTCCAGGCCGCTCCGGGGAGTCAACATGTAACGGTAGCTTACGAGGCCGCCGAGCCCATCGGTCGAGGATTGTTGCACATCATTGCCGACAATGAATGGCTGAAAGATCCCGGTCACGCTTACGCTTATATCCTGACGACTTTCCTGGGCATGACTCGCCACTGCCAAAAAGGGCAGAAGCAGAAATAACAACAGCGTTTTCTTCATTCGTTCCTGAACCTCTCGCCTGCGCAACCGATTTTCTTTAAGAGCCAACCATCAATGAGTCAACATCTGCGACCCACTCCCGCAATTGTACCTGTGCCCGGCATTTCGAGGCGACCACACAGCGCCTAGCCAGACCTTTCTACACGGAACTCATACGGCAATCCCCGTTCGACCGACAGCGAACGCACGACCTTGAGAAAGGCCAGCGCCGCGTGCGACAAATTTGCCTGCTTGCGGTGCACCAGGCGAAGGTGACGCTGCAGGCGTAACGCTTCCACCGGAACCTTGACCAGTTCCCCACTGGCAAGCTCGCGGCCCACCGACAGCCCGGGAACCAAGGCCACCCCATTCCCCATGGCGACGAACCGCTTTACCGCCTCCAGGCTGGGCAACTCCACCCCCATATTCAATGGCGTGTTGTGTTCTGCGAAGGCCGCAACTACCTGCCGCCGCAGGGGCGAGGGCACGTTGTGGGCGACGAAACTCTCAGCTCCCAAATCCTCGATCGCTATCTCTTTCTCTTTCGCCAAAGGGTGGTTGGGGTTCACGACAAAGGCCAACTCATCCGTATACACCGCGATCGATCGGAAAAGCTCACTTTCCGGGCGGAAGGTGAGCACACCGATCTCCACATTGCGCTGCAGCAGATCCTCGGGAATCTTGCTTGCCAGCGAGCGCTGAATGCTGACCACGATGTGCGGGCTGAGCTGGCGAAACCGATCCAGAAAAGGAAGCAGGTAGAGACAAGTGAACTCGTTGGCGGCAATCAGCAGCCGGCCGCGATCGAGCGACTTGAGCTCCTCCATCGCACTCGCGGCTTCTGCCCGCAACTTCAACATGCGCCGCGCGTAATCGCAAAGTACCTCACCGGCGGCGGTCAACGTTCCGTCGCGGGCACTGCGCTCGAAGAGCATCTCGCCCAGATCGCCCTCGAGCTTACGAACCACCTGGCTCACAGCAGGCTGGGTGCGGTGCAGCCTTTTTGCCGCACGTGAGAACCCCTTCTCTTCGGCGACCGCGAGAAAGGTCTCTAACTGATGGATATCCATAATTGAGAACCGACCATCTGTCAGTCTTTCTAATTGTTATAAGCATATCTTATCAATAATACAAGTATAATAAATTTGACCTATGGCCGGAATTTGGTCGAAAATAGAACGAAATCAGGATGCAGAAGGTGGCGCCTCGATGAACCAAGCATTCACCGAACACGAGCAAAGCAGCCAGGACAGGGTTTTCTTTTTTGATACCACCCTGCGCGATGGCGAGCAGTCACCCGGCTGCAGCATGACCATCCCGGAAAAGCTGCGCATGGCCCACGCGCTCGAAGTGCTGGGCGTCGACATCATTGAAGCCGGCTTCGCCATTGCCTCTCCGGGAGACTTTGCCGCCATCAGCAGCATCAGCCGTGAGGTACGCGGCCCACGCATTGCTTCTCTGGCGCGCACACGAAGGGAGGATATTGAAGCTTCTGCGCGCGCTCTCGAAGGAGCGCATCGCGCACGCATCCATATATTTCTTGCCAGCTCTGACATTCACCTCGAGCATAAGCTGAAAATCGCGCGCTCAGAGGCGCTGCAGCAGGTGGATTCCGCGATTCGCCTGGCGCGTACTTACGTTGACGACGTTGAGTTTTCGCCCGAGGACGCCACTCGCTCTCATCCTGACTTTCTTTGCCAGATGGTGGCCGTAGCCATCGATGCGGGGGCAACGGTGATCAACGTGCCCGACACCGTTGGCTACTGCGTACCGAACGAGTATGGCGCCATCTTCCAGATGCTGCGGACCAGGGTTCCGCAGGTAGCGGGCATCACGCTTTCTTCGCACTGCCACAACGATCTGGGCATGGCTGTGGCCAACAGTCTGGCCGCGCTCGAGGCGGGTGTACGGCAGATCGAGTGCACCATCAACGGCATCGGCGAACGAGCCGGCAATGCTGCGCTCGAAGAAGTAGCGGCTGCCATGCTGGTGCGCCGCGACAAGTTTCCCTGGGTGCACGGCCTGAAGTTGGAACAGCTTTACCCGACCAGCCAGTTGCTGTCAGAGATCATCAGCTTTGCCCCCGCGCCGAACAAGGCGGTGGTTGGCAGCAATGCCTTCGCCCATGAAGCAGGTATCCATCAGCACGGCATGCTGGCCCATCCGTTGACTTACGAGATCATGACGCCGGCTTCTGTGGGCGTACCCAACAACCGCATGGTACTGGGCAAACACTCGGGCCGGCGCGCGTTGGCGCACCGTCTGAAAGAACTCGGCTATGAGCTGGACGCGGCTGAGATCGAGATTGTGTATCACCGCTTTAACGAGCTGGCAGATCACCGCAAAGCCATTTTCGACCAGGACCTGATCGCCATGATTCCGGAGAAACGGATTCCGGAGAAGCGCGACGCCCCGCGGGTGCCGGAAACTGTCTTGACCGAGCGATTGATTTTAAAAGGAATAGACGCATGAAATTGAAAGTGCTGGTGGGCGCCGGGGACGGGATAGGTCCGGAGGTCACGCGCGAGGCGCTGCGCATCCTGGGTTCGGTCGCAGAGTTCGGCGGCTACGACTTCCAGTTTACCGAGATGCCCATCGGGGGCGTCGCCATTCGCGAGACGGGCACGCCTCTGCCGGCGGCCACGCTGGATGCCGCGCTCGAAAGCGACGCCGTGCTGCTGGGCGCCGTGGGCAGCAATGAGTTCAATGCCCTGCCCCCCGATCGCCGGCCGGAAGCGGGACTTCTGCAGCTTCGTCAGGCGCTGGGTGGTTATGCCAACCTGCGCCCTTCCGTCGCTTACAAAGCGCTGTCAGCGAATTCACCGCTGCGCCCGGAAGTGACCGATGGCGCGGATATTTTGTTCGTTCGCGAACTGCTGGGTGGACTTTATTTTGGCGAGCCGCGCGCCTGGAACCGGGAGACCGGCGCGGCCTGGAACACCATGCGCTATACCCGGGACGAAGTGGCACGCGTGGCCCACGTGGCCTTTAACCTGGCCGGGCAGAGACGTAAGAAAGTCACTTCGGTTGACAAAGCCAATGTGCTCGAAGTGTCGCAATTGTGGCGGGCCACGGTGGTCGAAATTGCCCAGCAATATCCCGGGGTCACGCTGGATCACCAATATGTGGATGCCTGCGCGATGCACCTGATGAACACGCCGCGCAACTTTGACGTGGTGCTGACGGAGAACCTGTTTGGCGACATTCTTAGCGACGAAGCGGCGGTGATCACCGGATCGTTGGGCATGTTACCGTCGGCGACGATTGGCGGCGCCGTCAACCTTTACGAACCGGTGCATGGCTCAGCACCTGACATCGCCGGCAAAGGGATTGCCAATCCGCTGGGCGCGATTCTGACTGCGGCCATGGTGTTGCGCCACTCGGCAAATCTGGAACAGGATGCGCAGGCTGTGGAGCTTGCGGTCGGCAAAGTTCTGGAGCAGGGTTACCGCACTGCCGATCTGCTGCGTCCGGGGCAGCCCGGCCAGCGGGTGACCACCCAGGAGATGGGCAACCTGGTGCACCAGACGCTCAACGAAATTATCGACCGCCGGCAGGCGTTGCACGCGGTGTAAAGGTACGAAGGGTACGGGCTTCAGCCCGTACGTCCTTGCGGATAAGAGAGCGGCTTTAGCCGCTGAGGGCAGCAGCCTCAGGGCCTGAAGGCCACCTCTACTGGATGTTCAAAATGTACGGGCTGAAGCCCGTACCCTTCAGGGGCGACCGCACCCTCTGGACGACAAGTAAGAGTACAGAATTAAGGGAAAATCATTATGTCGCAAGTGGCTAGAACGCTGTTCGAAAAGGTTTGGCAGTCGCATGTCGTGGTGGCGCCTGAAGGCGAGCCGACCCTTCTTTATATCGATCTGCATCTGTTACATGAAGTGACGTCTCCGCAGGCGTTTGAGGGTCTGCGCCTGGCGGGTCGCACGGTCCGGCGTCCCGATCGTTGCGTGGCCACGGTCGACCACAACGTTCCCACCACCACCAACCGGCTGGTCATTGCCGATGCCATCGCGGCCAAACAAATGGATGCGCTGCGCGCCAACTGCGCTGAGTTTGGCATTGAGCTCTACGACGTTGAGTCGCCGGAGCAAGGGATCGTCCACGTCATCGGACCAGAACTCGGCGTGACCAAGCCGGGCATGACAATTGTCTGCGGCGATAGCCACACCAGCACCCACGGCGCCTTTGGCGCACTGGCCTTCGGCATCGGCACCTCTGAAGTGGAGCATGTGCTCGCCACCCAGTGCCTGCCGCAATCCCTGCCCAAAACGTTTCGCATCACAGTAGATGGCCAGCTTGGGCCGGCCGTGACGGCAAAGGATATCGCGCTGGGCATCATCGGCCACATCGGGACTGACGGCGCTAGCGGCTGCGTGATCGAGTATGCCGGCTCCGCCATTCGCTCGCTCTCGATGGAAGGCCGCATGACGCTGTGCAACATGAGCATCGAGGCCGGCGCGCGCGCCGGCATGATCGCTCCCGACGAGACTACGTTCGCTTATCTCAAGGGGCGGCGCTTCAGCCCCACGGGCGCGGACTGGGATCGCGCCGTTGCTGCATGGAAATCCCTGGCCACCGATCCCGGCGCGACCTTCGATCGCGAACTCACCCTGCATGCCGAAGACCTTGCTCCCTTTGTGACCTGGGGCACGAGCCCGGGGATGGTAGTGCAAGTCACCGATCGCGTGCCTGACCCGGAGGCCAGCCATTCCGTCGCGGAACGCCGGGCCTGGGAAAGAGCGATCGAGTACATGGCCCTCGAGCCCGGCAAGGCGATCGAAGATCTGGCCGTCGACTGCGTTTTTATCGGCTCCTGTACCAACGCCCGCATTGAAGATCTGCGCTCGGCCGCCAAAGTGGTCAACGGCTACCACGTCCATTCGCAGGTGCGGGCCCTGGTGGTCCCCGGCTCGCAACAGGTGAAGCTGCAAGCCGAACAAGAGGGACTCGATGAAGTGTTCCGCACCGCTGGTTTTGAGTGGCGCGAGCCCGGCTGCTCCATGTGCCTGGGCATGAACCCCGATATTCTCGCTCCCGGCGAGCGTTGCGCCTCGACCAGCAATCGCAACTTTGAAGGCCGTCAGGGCCGGGGCGGCCGCACCCACCTGGTGAGCCCCATGATGGCCGCAGCCGCAGCCGTGTCGGGTCACTTTACCGACGTGCGCAAATGGCAATTCAATCCCACCGGGGAGGCGCTCCATGAAACCCTTTCGTAAACACAAGGGTGTGGTGGCACACCTCGACCGCGAGAACATCGATACCGACCAGATCATCCCCAAGCAGTTCCTCAAGCGGATCGAGCGGACTGGCTACGGGCCGTTCCTGTTCTACGATTGGCGGCGGATTCAGGAAGGTCCGGACGCCGGTGCGCCGCACCCGGATTTCATCCTGAATCAACCCGGCTACCAGGACGCGGAAATCCTGGTCGCAGGCAAAAACTTCGGCTGCGGATCGTCGCGCGAACACGCCGCCTGGGCGCTCTCCGACTACGGTTTTCGCTGTGTGATCGCGTCTTCGTTTGCGGACATTTTCCATTCCAACGCGGGCAAAAATGGCATCCTGCTGGTCACGTTACCCGAAGAGCAGGTGCAGACGTTGCTGCAGCGCAGCGCCTCCATCCCTGGCTACCAGCTCACCGTTTCACTCGAAGACGAGATGTTGCACGACGACCACGGGCTGTCGCTTCCCTTCTCCACCGACGCGTTCCGTCGTGAGTGCCTGCTGGCAGGTCTGGACGATATTGGGCTGTCGTTGAAACATGGCGGCGCCCTGGACAAGTTTGAACAAACGCACGACAAGCAATTCTGGTATGCGCCTCGTCCGGCGCATGCATGAACACGGGACCCATCCAGGAGCTTTATGAGCAAACACGACCCAAGCATGGTTGCTAAAGAAACGGATAAGAAGGCGCGGCTGACGGGCGCGGAGATTATCTGGGCCACCCTCGAAGGCGAGGGTGTGCGCGAAGTTTTCGGCTATCCCGGGGGCGCGATCCTGCCCGCTTACGATGCCCTGCGCAAGTTCCCCGTGCGCCACATCCTGGTGCGGCACGAGCAGAGCGCGGTGCACATGGCCGATGGCTATGCGCGGGCTTCGGGGCGTGTGGGCGTAGCCATTGCCACCTCCGGCCCGGGCGCGACCAACATGGTGACCGGGATTGCCACGGCCATGCTGGACTCGATTCCCGTGGTCTGCATCACCGGCCAGGTGGGGAGCAAAGTACTAGGCAGCGATGCCTTTCAGGAAGTGGATATCACCGGCATCACGCTGCCGGTGACCAAGCACAACTACCTCGTTACCCGCGCCGAAGACGTGGCCCCGGTATTGCGCGATGCATTTCGTGTGGCCAACTCCGGCCGGCCTGGGCCGGTCCTGGTCGACATCACCAAGGATGCACAGCAGGCCACGGCTGAATTTGACTTCGCCGCAGCGGCCTCAGAGAAGGTTCGCAGCCACCCGATGCTCGATGTGAATCAGCACAGCCTGGCGGAAGCAGTGGAGCTGATCCGTTGCGCGCAACGGCCTCTGATCCTCGCCGGACACGGCATCATTCAATCGGGCGCCATGAGCCAGGTACGCGCGCTGGCCGAGAGGGCGCAGATCCCCGTGGCCTGCACGCTGCTGGGGCTGGGCAGCTTTCCTGCTTCGCACGAGTTGAACCTGGGCATGATGGGTATGCATGGCGAGTCGTGGGTGAACCACTCCATTCAGGAAGCCGATCTGCTGATCGCCTGCGGCATGCGCTTTGACGATCGCGTAACCGGCAACCTAGCGACGTATGCGCAGAAGGCGAAGAAGATCCACATCGATATCGATCCTGCAGAGATCAACAAGAACGTGCCCGTGCAGGTCTCGCTGATTGGCGACCTGGCGGAGGTGCTTGACCAGATGTTGCCGCAGGTTCTGCCGCGCGATGGGCAGCGTGGCTGCACAGCATCGACCGCATGAAAGGCGATGCGGCGGTCGTCGACATCAAAAACCTGCCCGACAACGGTCATCTCTACGCGGCGCACGTGATCCACGACCTGTGGCATGCCACCGCGGGCGACGCGGTGATCGCGACCGACGTAGGCCAGCACCAGATGTGGGAGGCGCAGTATTACAAGCATGACAAGCCTCGCTCGCTGATCACTTCTGGTGGCCTGGGCACGATGGGCTTTGCCCTGCCGGCTGCCATTGGCGCCAAGGTGGCCTGCCCGGAAAAGGAAGTCTGGGTGATCGCGGGCGACGGCGGCTTTCAGATGACCAGTCCGGAGCTGGCCACCATCGTGCAGGAAAATCTCAACATCAACATCGCGATCATCAACAACGGCTACCTGGGCATGATTCGGCAATGGCAGGAGACGTTTTACGACAAGAACTATCAGTGCTCACCGATTTTCTCCCCGGACTTCGTCAAGCTGGCCGAGGCTTTTGGGATCCGTGCTGCGGCCGTGACCACGCGCTCTGAAGTGATGAGCACGGTGGCGGCAGCGCGCGCCCACAAAGGGCCTTTCCTGATCAACTTCATGGTGGAGCAGGAAGATACGGTGTATCCGATGATCGTGCCCGGGGCGGCGCTGCACGAGATGATTCGCAGGCCGTCGGCAAATCCGCTGGTCGAAACGTAGTCGTGGGAATGGGGCTGAGGGAAAGTGGGTTGATGAAGGGTACGGGCTAAAGCTCGCTGCGGCGAGGCAGCCCGTACCCTTCACGAATAGAGATTTCGCAGTCGAACGAGAAAGGCAAGTATGCAACATACATTCGTCGCCTACGTGGAAGACAAGCCCGGCGTGCTGACCCGCGTGGCTTCGTTATTCCGGCGGCTGAACATCAACATCTCGTCGGTAACCGTCGGTGGTTCCGAGCGTCATGGGGTTTCGCGCATGACGCTGGTTTGCGACGCTCCGCCCGCCGCCGGCCACCGCATCATGGCTTCGCTGTATAAACTGGAGAACGTGGTGCAGGTGGACGACGTAGGCCGCTTCTCTTCGGTGAGCCGCGAATTGGCGTTGATCAAGGTAGCGACAACGCCCAAGACTCGCTCGCATATCTTTGAACTGGTGAACGTCTTCCGCGCCCGCGTGGTCGATCTCGCGCCGGGCTCACTGATGATTGAAATCACCGGCAGCGAAAGCAAGATCGAGGGCCTGCTGCAGGTGCTGAACGAAAATGAAGATCGGGTGCTTGAAATTTCGCGCACCGGCCGCATGGTCATGCGTCGCGGGCACCACACCAGCAGGGTGCTCGAAGCCCTGGGTGATGTGGAATCGGTAAAGCCCGGCTCCGCACCGGAACCTCCCTTTGCCATCCAGGAAGAAGAAGGCGACATCTTCCGCAACGAAAGTGATCTCCCGCAGTAATAAAAACGTAACTACCTCTGTATAAAAGGAAAGTGGAATGACCAAGACTTATCACGACCAGGACGCCGATCTCTCGCTGATCCAAGCCAAGAAAGTAGCGATCGTTGGCTACGGATCCCAGGGCCATGCCCACTCACTGAATCTGAAAGACTCAGGCGTCGATGTGCGCGTCGGGCTGCCGGCGACCAGCCGTTCCATCAAGAAGGCCAAGGCTGCCGGGCTTGAAGTGCTCTCCGTGGCCGATGCCGCCAAGTGGGCGGATGTCATCATGATTCTCGCGCCGGATACCTCGCAGGCGGCGATTTACAACGAGCAGGTTGCGCCCTTCATGACCAAGGGCAAGACGCTGATGTTTGCCCACGGCTTCAATATCCGTTACGGCACCATCAAGCCAACGCCGGAAATCGATGTCAGCATGGTGGCCCCCAAGGCGCCCGGTCACCGCGTTCGCGAAGTCTTTACCGAAGGCGGCGGCGTGCCCGCCCTGATCGCCGTGCATCAGGATGCTTCCGGGAAGGCGCATGCCCTTGCCCTCTCTTATGCCAAAGGCATCGGTAGCACGCGCGCCGGCGTCATTGAGACTACCTTTACCGAAGAAACCGAGACCGATCTGTTCGGCGAGCAGGCTGTGCTCTGCGGCGGCGTCAGCGCGCTGGTCAAAGCGGGTTTTGAGACCCTGGTCGACGCAGGCTATCAGCCTGAGGTCGCCTACTTCGAGTGCCTGCATGAATTGAAACTGATTGTCGACCTCATGTACCGCGGCGGTCTCGCTTACATGCGTTACTCCATCTCCGATACCGCCGAGTACGGCGACTACACCGCAGGGCCGCGCTTGATCACCGACGCCACGCGCGCGGAGATGAAGAAGCTTTTAACAGAAATTCAGGACGGCACCTTCGCCACCAACTGGATCAAGGAAAACGAAACCGGGCGCAAGCAGTTCGACCAGATGCGCAGCAAAGAAGCCGAGCACTCGATCGAGGCGGTGGGCAGCAAACTGCGCGCAGCCATGCCGTTCCTTGATCCGGTGACGGTTACGGTTGACAGCCCCGGCGCGGCACCACGCCTGGCCGAACCAGTTGGCGCATAAGGAAACTGCCATGTATATTCACACCTTCGCCTTTCGCTGGAAGCCCGGAGTTTCTGAAGAGCAGAAACTCCACGCGCGTGTGGAGATTCGCAACCTGCAGGGACAGATTCCGGGCTTACTCGAGACCTGGGTGGGGGTGAATATATCGCCTCGGTCCCAGGGCTACGAGTTGGGCGGCGTTATGAAATTTACCGACAAAGCCGCCCTCCTGGCTTACCCGACCCAGCCGGCGCATTTGAAACTGATCAGCTGGTTGATGCCGTTGATCGACCCGATTGAGGTCGACTTCACACCCCAGGAGTAAGGTTACGCGCAACCACTCTCCCGGAGATCATGGTTTTGCTGACGCAAGTCTGGTCTACGGTTTTTAACGCACCTGTTGTCACGATTTTCGCGTCTACTGTGTATGCAAGCACCGTTGGTTCTCCGTTTTTCCGCTCTGGCCCTGCTCTCGAGCTTTTCTTTGGCTACGATGACGGGGCAAACCCGGAACCCGGAGCCTACGGCTGCCTGTCCGGCTCAGCCGAGTACCCTGCGCGCGATGCGCAACTGCTATCGTCCGTTGCTGGTCTTTGCGCCGGCGATGGACGATCCACAACTGGTTGCCCAGTTCAATCAACTCAAGGCCCACGCAAGCGATCTCAAGAGCCGCGATCTGCTGTACGTGCCCATCGTCCCCGAGGGTCACAACCAGCCCATTCCTGGTTCCAGGATCCACACCGCCAGCCTGAGCGAAGATGAACTGGCGGCGATGCGGCATCATTTCAAAGTGGAGCAGAATGACTTCCTGGTGATCCTGATCGGCAAAGACGGGGGCGAAAAGCTGAACAGCCGAACCCCGGTAGCGATCGAGCAGCTGAAGCAACTGGTCGACTCCATGCCCATGCGCAAGAGCGAAATGAAACGGGATCAGCCGGGCGATCACTAAATCGATCAGGCAACCTGCTCCCTTCACCCCACGATAATGGAACAGCGCTCAACCCCAGGCTTTCTGCAGCGGATTGGGGCGGAACCAGGCCGCATCGGCTAACATCTAAGGAACACCGCGAGGTGCCATGACGACGCAAGCGACAACCCCTGCTCTCTCTTTAACGACAGCTCTCTCTCGGGCTCCGCACGATCCGGCACGGGTTCCCGAAATCGTAACTGCCTTGAAGAAGGTAGCCCAGCTCAATGGCCTGGACGAAGCCGAGTATGAGTGGCTGGCGACCCACGGCACCGAAGTCTCTGCCGAATCAGGGGCTGTTGTCTTCCGCGAAGGCGACCCTGCGACCAAGATGACCATCCTGCTGCAGGGTGAGATCTATGTTCGCCGGGAGCATGGCGGACCAGCCGCCCTGTTCATTGGCCGTTCCGGGCAGATCACCGGCCTGCTTCCCTTCTCTCGCATGAAGGCCTATGGCGGCCTCGGCTACACCTCTGCGGCGACCTGGGGGCTGGAGTTCGACCGCTCGCTTTTTCCCGAGATGCTGCGGGCCATTCCTTCGCTTACGGAGCGGGTGGTCGGCATCCTGCTGGACCGCGTGCGCGAGGTCACGCGCATGGAGCAGCAGTCGGAAAAACTGAATGCGCTGGGCAAACTTGCAGGCAATCTGGCCCACGAGTTGAACAACCCTGCGTCCGCCGCGCAACGCTCCGCGGCCGGCATTCTTGAGGAATTGCGGGTTTACGGCCATGAGCGCTTCAATCTCGGGCGGCTGTGCCTCAACGCGGAGAAGACGGAAAAGGTATTGGTGTGGGAGGACCAGGTGCGCGCCGAGGCCAAGCGGCTGGGCAAGCCGGCAGAAACCGAGCAGACCCACCGCGAAGATGAAATCGCGAAGTGGCTGCAATCCCATGACATCCAGGAGTCTTGGCACATTGCCCCGGAGCTGGCCGAGTTTGGCGTAGTGCCAGGTCAGTTGGAGGGGCTTACCGGGTATCTCGACCCGGGCGCCATCGGCATCGTGCTCTCGCAGCTAACCTCGTCGCTGCGCACGGAAAGAATTGCCGAGGCGATGCTCGACTCGACCGCGCGCATTTTCGATTTGATCCGCGCGATCAAGGACTACTCCTACATGGACCAGATGCCCATTCAGGAGGTTGATGTTCCCCAGAGCCTGGAAAACACGCTGGCCATGGTTGCCTCGCGCCTGCGCAAGGTGAAGGTGATTCGCGACTACGAACCAGATCTGCCCACGGTCAGCGCCTATGGCCGCGAGCTGAACCAGGTCTGGACGGCACTCATTGAGAACGCTCTCGATGCGGTTCAGGACGATGGCGAGATCAAGCTTCTGGTACGGACCGCCGGCGATATGCTGCTGGTCGAGATCTGGGACAACGGTCCGGGGATCCCGGCGGAGCTGCAGGCCCGGATTTTCGAGCCGTTTTTCACCACTAAAGCGCCGGGCAGCGGCCTAGGCCTGGGGTTGGATGTGGTCAGCCGCATCGTCCGCATGCACCGTGGCTTCGTCACCGTGCAGTCCAAACCAGGCGCCACCTGCTTCCAGGTCAGATTACCTCTGCAGCAAGTGCAGGCTTACTGAAGGGGCCTGAGAAAGCAGGTCCCTCCACTTCGCTACGCTACGGTCGGGATGACAAATTTGCTTGGGGTACGGACTTAAAATGCAAGCGCTCCCCGCGTTCAAGCGAACTGTCTTTAGCCTCAGCTCCCAAACAAATTTGTCATCCCGACCGTAGCGTAGCGAAGTGGAGGGACCTGCTGTGCGCCTTTACCCCAAACAAAGGCCTTACGCGTGAGCTCGCAGAACCTGCCCACCGCATTTTGTCATCCCTACAAGAGCGCAGCGCAGTGGAGGCAAATGCTTTTCTCAGGCACAGCTACTGTGCCGGCGGCAGGACCGCCACGCGCACGATGCCACACTTCACACGGTTCCCCGTGGCGTTGGCGGCTTCGCCATTTTGTCCATTGAGCTTGAACTCAATGGTGGAGCCGACGACGAACTCGGTCGGCTTCACCTTGCTGCCTAGTTTTGAGCGGCAAATGTACTCATTCGAAGACGTGTCGACGATCAGATCATATTGCTGATGCTTCTGCTTCTTATCGGTCGAACCGACCGTCTTCAGGTCTTTCAGGGTCGCGGTCTGGGTAACGGGGGCGGCCTGAGCCAGCAAAGAGAACACCGCAACACCCAAGCCGAGTATCTTATATCGCTGCATCGCTATTTCTCCTTTTATGCTCCGATGAATTTGGCGCCAAAGGCCAGAAGCAATGAGCCCAGAATGATGCGGTAAACCGCAAAGACGACGAAGCCATGGTGCCGAACCCATTGCAGAAACCACTCCACCACCCCCAGGGCCACGAAAAAGGAAACCACAAAGCCGATGGCCAGCACCACCCAGCCATGCTGGGTCATGACCAGCGGGACCATCGCGTCCCCACCCGGAACATGTTTGGGATGGATGGTGCGTAGAAATTCATAACCGGTGGCCGCCACCATCACGGGGATAGACAAAAGAAAGCTGAACTCGAGCGCCGCCGTGCGCGTCATGCCCACGCTTTGCCCTGCGGCAATCGTCGACATGGAGCGCGAGACACCGGGAAACACGGCCGAAGTCACTTCCCACAGGCCGATCCAAATCGCCTGAAAGAGCGTCATCTGGTCCACATCTTTGGTCTTCAGGTCGCGGCGCACGCTCAGCGCATCCACCACCCACATCACGATGCCGCCGATCAGCAGCGCCAGGGCCATGATGCGCAGGCTTTCCAGATGCTTGCCGATCAGCTTGACCAGCAACAAAGACGGAACGGCGGTGCAAACGAACGCCACCATCGTGAGTGAGAGAGGGTGGGTATAGATGGTGCGGTCGCCGTTTTCGCCTTCTGGAAAGGTGCGGAAGAACTCCATGATGCGGCCGGTAAAGAGCATGACCAGCGCCAGGATGGCGCCTAGCTGAATCACTACCGTGTACATCTTCCAATAGGGGCTGGCCAGGTCGACGTGGAGCAGCGCCTCAACCAGTCTGAGGTGGGCCGTTGAGCTTACAGGAAGGAACTCGGTCAGTCCTTCCACGATCCCAAGTAAGACTGACAGAATGTAATCGTTCAAGGGCCCTCCGCGGCCGCGGTCCCATAGACGGGAATTGATTCCTGCAACTGGTATACCAGACTGGCGGCGCGGGCGGCATAGTCCGATTGGGGATATTTGCCGGCAACAGTACCTGCCATGGTTATGGCCCGGCCCTTGGCCTCGTCCGCCTTCTTGTCGTCTCCGTTGGCGGCGTAGATATCATGTAGCGCGCACTGCCGGTAAACAGCGTTGTAGAGCGCTTGCGCGGCGCGCGGTGATTCGGGATGATCCTGCGCGTATTTCTCGTAGAGCTGCGCTTCCTTGAGCGGACATTTGGGCGAGCCCTGCCAATCGCCACAAATCTTGTTGTCGAGCATATCCCAATCAGCCAGGTCGGCCCACTTGGAGTTCGGGTAGTTTTTGCGCAGCTTGCGCATCTCCTCATCGTCGATCTGTTCACGCAGGTAGTTTTCTTTTTCATGCGCTGAGGGAAGGGAGAAGACGTCCGCCTTTTGCAGCTGCCAGCGAATATCAGCGGAGCGCCACGCGGCTTCCCCAGCCAGCGGGGACTGGGGAAAGAAATCGGCCATGCGCTGGTAGAGCAGTCGCGCCGCCTGGGCGAAGCTCTGGGGCGCACGGGGCAGCGAAGCATCCGCTTCCTCACCGGCCGCGGCCCCGAAAAGAATCAGATCGCCCTTGGGGGTTTCTACGCTGACCACGCCGGGCGCCTGCATCCAGCCGGCGATGGGGACTGCCGCGGCATCATGGCCGAATACCGGCGCATCCTGTGACTGCGAGGTCTCTTCATCGGTGTTGGCGAAGACGCGCACCCAGGGGCCGTTTTTCTCGCTGATCACCATTTCTCTGCCGGGAGAAATTTGCGCCAGGCGCGCCGAGCTGAGGTCGGGTGCGACGTACAGGTTGGTAGTGCGGATGACCGTTCCCTTAATGCCGTTCCGGGGAGCCGTCGGGGCTTGGGCTGCCAGGAACAGGAGAGCCGAAAGTGCAATGAATCCGTTGGGCATAGGTAGTTAGACGCTGCGGTTTTAGAATACTGCTTCGTTGCCGGTGAAGAAACAGCAGGTCCCTCCACTTCGCTACGCTACGGTCGGGATGACAAATTTGTTTGACGGCCGAGCTTTCGGAACCAAGGTCCTTGATTTCAAGAAAACTTGTCATCCCGACCGTAGCGTAGCGCAGTGGAGGGACCTGCTGTTCAGCTGGCTTCACCCAGAACACTGCGCAGAAACGCAGGGTCAACGTTGCCGCCGCTCAGGATCGCCACCGTCCGCCGGGCACTCGGCAACTGCTCGCGATGGAACAGCGCCGCTGCCATGGCAACCGCGCCGCTCGGTTCCGGAACCAGGCGGGTTCCCGCGATGATGCGGCGCATCGCCTGGCGTATCTCATCTTCAGTCACGGTCACGATTTCGTCGACATACGCCTGCATGTGGGCAAAATTCAACTCGCCGACGCTTTGACTCCGCAAACCATCCGCGGCCGTCCGGCTCTGGTCGCCGGTGAAGGTGATGATCTTTCCCGCCCGAAAGCTCTCAGCCGCATCGTTGGCCAGCTCCGGCTCAACGCCAATCACACGCGTTTCTGGCCGGCTCAGCTTGACCGCCGCCCCAACGCCGCTCAGTAATCCCCCACCGCCCACCGGCGCCAATACGAGATCAACCTCCGGCAGGTCGGAAACGATCTCCATCCCGCAGGTTCCCTGCCCGGTAATAATGTCGCGATCGTCATACGGCGGAATGATGACGTAATCGCATTGGGCCGCCAGCTCCTCTGCCCTGGCTTTGCGTTCGGAGGTGGAAGGACCCACCATCACGATCTCTGCACCCAGCGCACGCGTGGCGGATACTTTCACCTGCGGCGCGTTGGAGGGCATCACAATCACGGCCTTGGCGCCGACGGCTCGGGCCGCGTACGCCACGCCCTGGGCATGGTTCCCACTGGAATAGGTAATGACGCCGCAAGCGCGCTGGCGGTGAGAGAGTTGAGCAATCTTGTTGTAGGCGCCGCGCAATTTGAAGCTGCCGATGGGTTGCAGGCTCTCTGCCTTGACCCAGAGCCCATCGACATCGGAGGCGACCAGAGGGGTATGCACGACAACACCTCTGAGCCGCTCCTGAGCCGCGCGCAGCTCAGCTAACGTGACCACTTAGATTTCCAGAATAATCGGCATGATCATCGGCCGGCGGGAAGTATTTTTCTGGATGTAGCGCTTCAGATCGAGCCGGATCTTTTCCTTCATCACCCCGTAATCAGCCTTCTCTTCGGCTGAGGACGACTCCAGGGTCCGGTTCACCATCTCGCGGGCCTGATCGGCCAGCGCGATCTCACCGGTCACAAAGCCGCGGGTCACAACTTCCGGTGCGCGCTCGACCTTGCCCGTCCGCTTGTTGATGGTGATGATGGCCAGCACCAGCCCATCCTCGCTCAGATGCTTGCGATCGCGGATGACCAAATCCTCGACCACGTCCGTGGTCGAACCGGCATCGATGCAGACCCGGCCGGTCGTGACTTTGGCGCCCCGGGTGGCCGTGTTGGCATCCAGCTCGAGAACGTCTCCATCTTCGAGCAGGATGGCCTGCTGCACCACGCCCGTCCCCTTGGCCAGTTGAATGTGCTTCTGCAGATGGCGGTAGTCGCCGTGCACCGGGATAAAGAATTTTGGCCGCAGCAGATTGATCATCAGCCGCATCTCTTCCTGGCTGCCATGCCCGCTTACGTGGATGAGGCCAGCTTCGCCGTCGTCATAAATCACGTTGGCTTCGCGGCGGCAAAGATGGTCAATCACGCGATAGATACTCTTCTCGTTGCCTGGGATCACGCGCGAGCTCAGCACCACGGTGTCGCCCTTATCGATGCGCGCGTGCTTGTGGTTGTCGACGGCCGCGCGGGAAAGCGCCGACATCGGCTCCCCTTGCGTACCGCTGATCAGCACCATGACTTCAGACGGCTGAAAATCGCGAATCTGCCCCGGGTTAATCACCAGCCCCTGGGGCAGCGAGAGATAGCCCAGATCCTGCGCAATTTCAGACGACTCCATCATAGAGCGGCCGACGATCGCCACCTTGCGGCGATGCGTGTGCGCCAATTCGAGCGCCAGGCGAATGCGATAGATGGAGGAGGAGAAGCAGCTGAAGAAAAGCTTCTGCTTGGTACGGGAAAAGATCTCGTCTAAGCGCGGCTTCACCGCCCACTCGCTGGGGGTGTATCCGGCGCGATCGACGTTGGTTGAATCCTGCAGCAACGCCAGCACGCCGCGCTTGCCGTATTCCGCAAAGCCGTGCAGGTCGAATGCCTTGCCGTCCGGGGGTGAGAGGTCGATCTTGAAGTCGCCGGTATGCACCAGCACGCCGACCGGCGTTTCAATCGCGAGGGCAACGCAATCCACCAGGCTGTGGGTGACCCGGATGGGCTCGATGGTAAAGGCGCCCAAATGGAACTTTTGCCGTGGCGTGATCTCGATCAGCTCAGCGGTGTCGAGCAGCCGATGCTCTTCCAGCTTGCCTTCGACGTAGGCCAGGGTGAACTCGGTCGCGTAGACCGGCACCTTGAGCTCGCTGAGGATCCAGGGCAGTCCGCCGATGTGATCTTCGTGACCGTGGGTCAGGATGATGGCGCGGACATGCTGGCGATTTTCGACGAGGTAGGTGATATCGGGAACGACAATATCGACGCCCAGCAATTCGGTCTCGGGAAACATGAGACCGGCATCGATGACGATAATGTCGTCTGCCCAGCGAAGCGCCAGACAGTTCATTCCGAATTCGCCCAGGCCGCC
Organism: uncultured Acidobacteriaceae bacterium; assembly: GCA_963834445.1. GTDB lineage: Bacteria > Acidobacteriota > Terriglobia > Terriglobales > Acidobacteriaceae > PALSA-350. Next base: position 823,873 of record CAWIBU010000002.1, on the reverse strand, counting down.
CAGGGGTATGACTTGTAACTTACCAGTAGACATCAACGTTTAATGCTACCACGCTAGCGCAGCAGATCCTCCAGGGTGGAGCTCAGATCCGTCTTGTCGTCGCGATACTTTACGATCACGGGTGTGTACAGGCTCAAACCTGGAGCGCCTCGCTTCAATTCTCTTGCTCCGGGCACCACTACGGCTCCTTCCGGGATGACCAGGGGCCGCTCCGCCGAGGCGCGCAGCACTTCATCGCGCACGATGTCATAGACCGGCGTTCCCCGGGTCAGGATGGTCCCCGCAGCCAGCACCGCGCGCTGGCGCACCAGCGTGCCCTCGTAGACGCCCGTGTTGCCGCCGATGAGCACGTCATCTTCGATGATCACTGGGGTCGCGTTGACCGGTTCCAGGACGCCGCCGATCTGCGCCGCCGCGCTCAGGTGAACCCGCTTGCCGATTTGCGCGCAGCTGCCGACCAGCGCATGCGAGTCGACCATCGTGCCTTCGTCCACGTAGGCGCCGGCGTTGATATACATTGGCGGCATGCAGACGACGCCGCGAGCCACAAAAGCACCCTCGCGCACGCTTGACCCACCCGGCACTACCCGCACCGCCTGATCTGTCTCAAATCGCTGCGCCGGGTAGGTGTTCTTGTCGACGAAGGAGAAGGCATCGCCGCCCATTTGCTCCAGCGTGCCCAGGCGGAAGCCGAGCAGAATGCCTTGCTTCACCCAGGCATTGACCCGCCATCCCAGGGGGTTCTCAGAGTCTGGCTCGGCGGCCCGCAAATGGCCGGCGCTGAGCGCCACGCGCAATTCCAGGAAAGCATCCATGGCTTCGGGGTCGCCGACGGCCTCGGCGCCGGCGGCAAAGTAGCGTTCAATTCTTTCTTGTAGCCCTGCGAACTCGGTGGTCATCAACCCCTCTTTCTAGTTTTCCGAAATCCCATCCCAAATCGATACACTATCCCACCCAAGATCCAAAACCTCTCCGAACCACGATCTGGGATGACTGTCCTGACCACAGATCCAAACTCTGTGCTGACCACTAAGCCAGACTCTGTCCTGACCACGGAACCCTACTTTGTCCTGACCACAGAACCAAACTCTGTCCTGACCGCTAATCTCCGGGGGCCCCATATCTCGCTCGTTTTTCGCGAGATGTGGGATTCCACTGCTCTAACCCTCAAGCCTTGTCCCAGTCACTGGAGGTTCAGGAGAAAGACCCGCGGAATCCCACATCTCGCAAAAAACGAGCGAGATATGGGGCCCCCGGAGATTAGCGGTCAGGACAGAGTCTGTTTCCGTGGTCAGGACAAAGTAGGGTTCCGTGGTCAGGACAAAGTAGGGTTCCGTGGTCAGGTCAGAGCCTGGTTCCGTGGTTAGGACAGTGTCAATTCGCGGTAAGACAGGGTTCAATGCGACAGTAACCCGAGTTCCTTAGCCAGAGCGGCCAGCTTCTGGCGGGTCACCGTAGCCACCGGCACCATGGGCAGGCGATAGTTTTCCTCGAGCCGCCCCATCATCGCCATCACGCTCTTCACCGGCCCCGGGCTCGATTCCCAAAAATTCGCTGTGATCAGCGGAAAATACCGCCGATTGAGTGCCCGAGCCGTCGCCCAGTCGCCAGCCAAGGTCGCCCTCACCATGCGCGCCATCTCGCCCGGAATCTCATTCGAAGCCACCGAGACCAGCCCCGCACCGCCCAGCGCAATCACCGGCAGCGCCATCAAGTCATCGCCTGCCAACACCGCAAATCCCGGCGGCGCCAGGTGAATCAGTTCGGCAATCTGCTGCAGGTTGCCGCTCGACTCCTTCACCGCCTGAATATTGGGCACATCTTCGGCCAAGCGAAGAACCGTTGCCGGCTCCAGGTTAGCTCCGGTGCGACCTGGGATGTTGTAAAGCACCACCGGGCATGGCACCGCCTCCGCGATGGCGCGGAAGTGACGGTACTGCCCTTCCTGGCCCGGCTTGTTATAGAAAGGATTTGCCGTCAGCAGCCCACTCACCCCCGGCACGGACGCGGCTTCGCCGGCCCGCGCCACCGCTTCCAGGGTGGAGTTATGTGTACAACCAGCCAATACTGGCACTCGCGCGGCCGCAGTTTCGGTCACGATGCTGATCACCCGCAGCCATTCTGCATGGGTCAGGGTTGGCGTCTCTGCGGTTGTTCCGCAAGCAACGAGAAAATCAATGCCGCTGGCAATTTGCCACTCTACCAGCTTGGTGAGGGTCTCCTCATCGAGGCTGCCATCGCCGCGAAAGGGCGTCACCAATGCTGTACCGCAGCCGCTAAGGGTCATGACAATCGAGGATAAATCTGGCTGAAGTCGTAGCAGCCCGTCTTGCCGCAGAGCCACTCCGCCGCCCGGACTGCGCCTGCGGCAAAACTACGCCGCGATAGCGCCTCGTGGCGAATCTCGAGCACATCGTCGCCTTGCCGGGCGGTAATGGTATGCGTGCCCACGGCCTCACCTTCGCGATAAGAAACGATCTCAATCCGGAGCGCCGGATCCACTTCAAGCAGCACCTGCTTGATGGCCAGCGCCGTGCCCGAGGGGGCGTCTTTCTTGCTCTCGTGGTGAGTCTCGCTGATGCTGATGTCGTATCCCCGCACCAGGGGCACCAGTTCGCGAGCCAACCGGTACATTACCTGGATACCGACCGAAAAATTCGCTCCGTACAGCAGGGCGGCGCCCCTGCGCTCGCAGATGGCTCGCATTTCGTCGAGCTTGTCATACCAGCCGGTCGTGCCCACCACCACCCGCGCTCCATTGGCAAAACAGGCGCGCATATTGGGGACAACGGCCTGCGGCGTAGTGAAATCAATCACCGCGTCAAAACCCGCCAGCATCGGGCCCGTCAGCGCCGAGGCATTCGTATTCTCTTCTTCGCCGATCACCCGCACGCTGTGGCCCCGCTGATGCGCGACCTCAGCCACCACCTGCCCCGTCTTGCCGCGCCCCAGCACGAGAAAAATCATAGTTACGAATGCACACTTTCTATCTTCGTTGGGGCGCCGTCGACCCGCGCCGGTACGTCAAAGATCTCAGGATCGGGATCGACAAAAAAGGCCGCGTGCAGCGATCGCACCGCCTCATCCACATCGTCCTCGTCAATCATGAAGCTCATGTTGATTTCCGAGGCACCCTGCGAAATCATACGCACATTCACGTGCCGCACCGCATTGAATACCTGGGCCGCGATGCCGTTTTGCCCACGGATATTGCTGCCCACCAGGCATATTAACGCCTTCCGCCCCTCGTAGGTCACGTCCGCCAATTTGCTGAGGTCGGCCGCCAGCTCGGGTATCTGCTCGTTGGAATCGACTGTCAGCGAAACGCTCACTTCCGACGTAGAAACCATGTCAACCGCGCACTTGTGCTTGTCAAAAACTTCAAACACCGCGCGCAGGTAGCCATGCGACATCAACATGCGACTAGCCACCATGTCGATGATGGTCAGCCGCCGCTTGGCCGCAATTGATTTGAAGGGGCTGCGGCCGTGCACCGCCAAGGCCGTAATCCGCGTCCCTTCGTTCCCGGCATTGCGCGAATTCAGCACCAGCACCGGGATGTTCTTCTGCACCGCGGGCAGAATCGTCGCCGGATGCAGCACCTTGGCGCCGAAGTATGCGAGCTCCGCCGCTTCTTCAAAGCTAATGGTCTTCACCCGCAGAGCATCCGGGCAAACCCGCGGATCGGCGGTCATGATGCCGTTCACGTCGGTCCAGATCTCGATGGCCTCGGCGTCCAGGCCGCCCCCGATCAGGGCTGCCGTGTAATCCGAGCCACCCCGGCCCAGCGTGGTGGTCGCGCCCTCCACTGTCGAACCGATAAAGCCGCCCATCACCGGCACCTCTCCGGCTTCGACCAGGGGCCGTACCAGCTCATTGCACCTGGCCTCGATGGCGGCGTCGTTGGGCGTCGCTTTGCCGTGCTGCGCGTCCGTAATGATGCAGGTGCGGGCATCGACATGCACCGCCGGAATACCCAGATCACGAAACGCCTCGGCCACCAGCCGGCTGGATAGACGCTCGCCATAACTCACCACCAGGTCGTTGGTGCGCGGCGTCAGTTCACCGACCGCGGAAAGTCCGCGCAGTATCTCGTCAATCGATTCGAATTCCTGCTGGATCCAGGTCTGGAACTCGCCCTTGCGCTCGGCAGGAAGAAGCATGGCCGAAGTGTCGCAATGACGGTGGCGAAGGCGCGAGCTGATCGCCAACGCCCCACTCCGATCACCACGGCCCGCCGCTTTGGCCGCTGCCAGCAGCTGATCGGTCACTTTTGCCATGGCGCTCACCACCACCACGGGCCGCTTACCCTGGTCGAGCCGGCCTTTAACGATCCTGGCCGTACGCGTGATCGCGACCGCGTCTTCAACCGACGTGCCGCCAAACTTCATCACCACTGGCTTCATACGGAAACAGCCACAGGATCATGCGCGGGCTGCACCAGCTTGCCTTGCGCAGCCAGAAACTCACCGTTCAATACCGCGGCCCCGGCTCCTCCGCGGATGGTGTTGTGCGAGAGCACGGTGAACTTCCAATCCAGCAGCGAGCACGGACGCAGACGTCCCACAGTAGCCGCCATCCCCTTGCCGCGCATGCGGTCAAGGCGTGGCTGCGGCCGGTCGACGGCGGCGCTGAACTCGACCGGTTGCACGGGCGCAATCGGCAGGTCATAACCGGCCAGGGGCGCAAATTCACTCCAGGCGGCAAGAATCTCTTCCCGGGTCGCCTTCGCTGTCAACTTTATGCTGACGTTCTCGGTGTGGCCGTCCTCTACAGCCACCCGATTACAGTGCGCGGTCACCTTTGCGTTCAGCGGCTCTACCCTGTTTCCGTTCAGCTTACCCAGAAGCTTCAGCGTCTCCGCTTCGAGCTTCTCTTCTTCGCCGCCAATGTAAGGAACCACGTTGCCCAGGATGTCGAGCGAGGCGACGCCCGGATAACCCGCGCCGCTAACCGCCTGCATGGTGCTCACAAACACGCTCTCCAGGCCAAAACGGTCGGCCAACGGCTTGAGCGCCAGCACCAGCCCGATCGCGCTGCAGTTGGGGTTGGTCACGATGTACCCGCCGGACTGCTTGCGCCAGCTCTGCGTCTCGAGCAGGCTCAAGTGGGCCGCGTTCACCTCGGGAATTACCAGCGGAACATCCGCCTGCATACGAAAGGCGCTGGAGTTTGAGATCACCGCGCAACCGGCAGCGGCAAACTTCGGCTCCAGTTCGCGGGCGATGTCGGTATCGAGGGCGGCGAAAATCACGCCCGGGGCGCCTTCTGGACCAGCAGGCGAAACCATCATCGTGGCGATGCGGCTGGGCAGCGGAGTATCCAGCTTCCACTTCACCGCCTCGCCATACGTTTTGCCGCTGGACTTGTCGCTTGCCGCGAGCCAGACAATCTCAAACCACGGGTGCCCTTCGAGCAATTGGATGAAGCGCTGACCAATGACCCCGGTCGCGCCAAGAATGCCGATCTTGTGTCGTGTTTGCATGGACATATCGTGTATGAATCTGTTTAATTCTAGACCATTACGGGGGTGCGGGGTGGGTCAAAGCGAGGCCAGAATGGCTGCGGTAAACGCCTTGGTACCGCTGCTTCCCCCCACATCGCGGGTCAGCGTCTTCTTCTCGATGTAGACCTTCTCAAGCGCTGCCTGTACCCGGTCGGCGGCGCTGATCTCGCCGAGATAGCGCAACATCAGGATGGCTGACTGCAGCAAGGCCGTGGGGTTGGCGATATCTTTGCCGGCAATGTCGGGCGCCGAGCCGTGAACCGCCTCGAAGATCGCGCAGTCCGTGCCTAAGTTGGCTCCCGGAACCAATCCCAGCCCGCCGACAAAGGCCGCGCACAGGTCGCTGACGATATCGCCATACAGGTTTTCCGTCAGCAGCATGTCATATTGATACGGGTTCATTACCAACTGCATGCAGGTGTTGTCGACGATGTGCTCCCCGTAGGTAATTTCGGGATAGCCCTTTGCTACCTCGCGCGCGCAGCGCAGGAACAAGCCGTCCGACATCTTCATGATGTTCGCCTTGTGGATGGCATGGATCTTGCGCCGCTTGAATTTACGCGCGTATTCAAAGGCAAATTTCGAGATGCGCATCGAAGCCTTCTCGGTGACGATCTTCAACGACTCGACCACACCCGGCACCACCTCATGCTCCAGGCCGACGTACTCGCCTTCTGTATTTTCCCGCACGATGATCAGGTCCACGCCCGGGTAGCGTGTTTCCATGCCCGGCAGGTTCTTAATGGGGCGGAAGTTTGCGAACAGTTCAAACTTCTTGCGCAGGTGCACGTTGATGGAAGAGAAGCCGCCGGCTATCGGCGTGGTCACCGGCCCTTTCAGCGCGAGATGGTTTTTTTCAATCGAGTCGTACACTGCCTGCGGAATGTACTCGCCATACTTTTCATAAGCATTGGCGCCCACCAGAAAGGGTTCCCAGGCGAACTGCGCGCCCGTTCCCTTCACCGACGCTTCGAGAATACTGACCACTGCCTGGGTTACTTCAGGGCCAATACCGTCGCCGGCGATCAGGGTGACTGTGTGCGTTCTTGCGGTGCCCTCTGCGCTTGCTGCCATCGTGTCCTGCTTCCTCTATCGTTTGCCGGTCTTGGCCGCATCCCTGTTGGATAGCAGCTGCTCCAGCTCTTCTTTGAACTCGCGTACGTCTTTGAAATCGCGATACACGCTGGCGAAGCGAATGTAGGCCACCTTATCGATGGTCCGCAGGTGGTTCATGATCAGCTCGCCGATCTGGTTAGTGGTGCGTTCGCGCTCGGGTGAGTCCACGAGAAAGGTTTCCGTCTCATCGACGATTGCTTCCAGCTTGGCAGCGGAAACGGGGCGCTTCTCGCAGGCGCGCAGTAAGCCGCTCAGCACCTTCTGGCGCTCGAATTTTTCCCGGCGGCCGTCTTTTTTAACGACCATGTAAGGGATTTCGTCGAGCCGTTCATAGGTAGTGAAGCGTTTGTTGCAACCCTCGCATTCGCGACGGCGGCGAATCGAGTCCGCTTCTTTGCTTTCGCGCGAATCCACCACTCGATCCTGCGCAAATCCGCAATATGGGCATTTCATCAGTAACTAAATTCTAGCAGTCGCGACGAGGGGGGTGTTGGCGCTTAGACCTTCCTGGTCGCGCTCAGGGTTTTTCCGTCTTAGCTTTCCCATAGAGTGCAATCACCGATGCCTCGACAGATCTGGAAGTCCGAAAACCTGACTCACGAAGTTTTTTCAAGGTTTCTGGAAAATTTATGTAACCGCGCTGAGACGCCTGCAAAAGGACGGCAAGCGTTCCCGCAACCGCAATACACCGCGCCGCGGCCTCTGCCCGGCCAGCTCTTTCGTCGATCAAAAGAAGGTCAGCCCGCACTTCGAGGGCAAGACTAATTGCTTCGCGTTCGCCGGCTCCAAGCTCAGGCGAAAGGCTGTCGTCTATCAATGCCACCCGGACTTCCTCTAACCATGCCGGTGGGTCGGCCGCCCACGCCCGGACATCAGGCGGGGCATCGGGATGACTCATCTCCATTAAGACAGCGTGAGGAACGAGCACGCGGCCAAAAATTTCCTGAAGGATGTTGGAATGACCAAGACGGATGAGGTAATTCAGCGGGCTGGTATCGGCAATAACGATCATGCCGGCACTTAGCGAGTTTTCGTCCCAAACAGCCGGTCTAACGTGGCCATATCCTTGTCCAGGTCCTCGACCGTGTAGTCATATATTTCATGCTGCTGAAGAAAACCGTCTACCTGCATACGGGTTTTAAATCCGAGCAGTTGGCGCACCTGTTCCATTGTCAACCGACCTTCTCGATACGCTCCGGCGGCTGCTTCTTCGAGCAAAGCCCGCGAGGCGTCACGGCCTGCGGGCACAATATGCCGCAGAAATTGATCCGGGATTTCTACAATTACCCGCATAAAAAAGCGTACCAGAGCAAACGAGATGAGGCCATCATCCGACCGTTGTAGGCCCACTTGGCCATCGTTTTAGGCTTCGCTGACAGCCGGTGTCTGCTCCACGCCATCCTCCGCCAGCTCTTCCGACTCTTCCGACACCTTCTTCAGCGAGACATGCTCGATGCGAGCCCAGATTAGCCCCAGGGGGACGACCGACATGAACGTCACGATTAACAGCATCGTGCCGCAGGCCAGCGCCGGCTCAAATTGCACGTTGAAGATCTTTTGCATCAGGCCGGTAGTAAAGGCAATCTGGGTAAACCATCCAATGACCGGCAACTGAATGACTGATCCGGCCATGCTCGCCGCCATCAGGACCAGGCACCGCGCCAGGGTCATCGAAGAGAGTTCCGGCGAAAGCACAAACGCGCGCGTGACCTCCAAATAGGCCGCTGTGATGAAACCCCACATGAGCAACGACAGACCCATGGCCCAGAAAAAGTCGCCGATGGTCGCGATCGAATCCAGGCCATCGCGAAAAGCGCGAATCTTGCTTCCCACCGATGCGCCGAGCGCGGGAGATATCGAGCTCAGGCTCTTCTCAGCCATGGCGGCGATCACACGCCCTGAGGCACGCACGCTCAGCGCAAAAAGAGCCAGCACCACCGTGATCACCAGGGCGCCTAACGCGGCATGTTGCAAGGCATCATGATGAGGAAGAGTTGCGCGGTCGGGCGCCAACAGCAACGCGCCGGCAAAGATGAGAGCGCTCGCCGCCAGGTCGAACATGCGCTCCACGGTGTAGACCGCAACTTGCGAGCTGAGCGTGAGCTGGGTTCGCTTGGCAACCAGGTAAGGCCGCACCAGATCGGCCAGGCGGCCAAAGAGCGCCACCCCGGTAAACCCGATCACCTGCGTGCCCCACAACGTGCCGGCGCTAACCTTCTTCTGGGGCCTGATCAGCACCGCCCATCGCGCCGCGCGTAGCCAATAGCAAAACACAATCATCGCCACAGCGATCCCGATGCGCCGCCAATCCACATGCTGCAGCTGATCGCGAAAAACACTCCACTGAAAGTGAACGCGCTGATGGACGTACCACCCCAATGCCCCCAGCAGGACCGCTCCCAGCAGGTACAAAATCCATGGCTTTTTTTTCATTATTTGTTTCCCGCAGCCGCGATACGATCCATCTTCAACGCGGCTCGCTCCATTTGCTTCCGGCGATTGAATTCGCGGATCACACGCGCGACATAAGCCCGCGTTTCACGATACGGGGGCACGCCATGGTACCTGTCCACCGCCGCCGGACCGGCATTGTAGGCCGCCAGCGCCAATGCCAGGTTGTCGTGATACTTCACCAGCAAGGCATCCAGATAAGCCGTGCCGCCGTTGATGTTTTGCTCCGCGCGAAAACTGTCGGTCACGCCCAGTTGCGCCGCGGTTCCCGGCATCAATTGCATCAGGCCCTGCGCGCCGGTGCGGCTGACCGCGTGGATATTGCCGCCACTTTCCGCGCGTACCACGCTCGCCAGCAGGTCGACGTCCAGGTTATGGCTGGCCCCGGCCCGAGCCATCAGCTCATGTAAATCGGCGTTGGTCAGTTTCGGTTCGATCACCGTCACCGCCGGCGGATCGGGAACGACGTCCACCGCGGCAATCTCGGCCGCATCTACTTCAACGAAATTACTGCTGCCCGCGGTCGTGAATAACCGCACCTTGTCGCCAGTCTGCTCGCGATGGTCGCAGCGCAGATTAAATCCATTACGCAAGGTCACTTCTTCCGCGGCGTGCAACGTTGGCGCCATTCCCAGCATGACGAGCGTTCCAAGCCAACCGCCAAGAACGAGCTTTTTGCTCATTGGGCAAACTCTACCATGCTGCCCGCGCTGATGACCTCGTCCTCATTACTTTCGGCATCTGCTGCAAAGGACCGCTGGCGAAGGACCTTTTCGATGGCCAGGGCGACCCCGTCTTCATCATTTGAGGCCGTCAGCGCCCATCCTCGGCGCACCGCCAGATCACGAATCTCTTCGCTCGCGTTGGCCATCACCACCGCGTGCCCGGCATATTCCAGCATCTCCAGATCATTCAGGTTGTCACCGATGGCCATGATCTGGTTCGCCTCCAGGCCGCGAATCTGGGCCAGGCTGTCGAGCGCCGCGCCCTTGGAGCAGCCTGGGGGTAACAAATCCAGAATGCTGAGATTACGCGCCGCGTACTCGGTGCGGTGCATGGCAATCTGAGACGCAAGGACGCTGCCCAGCAGTTGCTGTTCCGCCTCCACCATTTCCGCCACTGTGCCGCAAATCATGCCCTGGATCGGTTCCTCACCGCTATCGAAGGCGCGCTCGATCGGCTGTACTTCCAGCAGATAGGGCTTATTCGCCTCCACCCAGCGGTCAATGCGAGCGTGCAACTGCTGCAGGTTCTCAATGACCAGCGCACCCTGCCCCTCGCGATCAAAGGTGAAGACCAGCGTGCCGTAGCCACGCAGGGCGCTGCACAACTGCCGCGCTGCCTCTACGGGCAAAAATCGGCGGTCCAATAAACTGCCGTCAAAGCCACGCACCACCGCCCCATTCGACGAGATCATCACCGAATCTTCGTCCAGCCCGATCTGCGCCACCAGCGGCATGGCGTACGCCTGCCTGCGCCCCGTGCTGATCACAATTTCAATGCCGGCAGCTTCCGCTGCCTTTAACGCTGCGCAGTTTCGCGCGCTGATGCGGGGGCCCGTTGAGGGCATCAGGGTGCCGTCGATATCGATTGCTATTAGCCGTATGCTCACTCCCCTATTTTACCTGTTGCCGGCCCTTGCCGACTGCGCCGCATCGAAATGTAAACCCCTCAAATATCATTGTGTTATGCCCGCAATTGCCTATCTGGAATGCTCTCGCTGCGCCACCCAAATTTCCGCCGAAACCCCGCAAACCCTTTGCCCTCAATGCGCAGGGGTGCTCTATGTCCGTTATGACATGGCTGCCCTGCGCCAATCCGCTGCCCGCGATCAAGTCCAGACCCGGGCCGCCGCCGCTGCCACTTCGCTGGGCATGTGGCGCTACGCAAGCGTCCTGCCCGCCGCCGAACCCGTTACCCTGGGCGAAGGCTTTACCCCCCTGCTGCGCAGCCGGCGCTATCCCAACCTGTTTATCAAGGAAGAAGCAGCCAACCCGACTGGAACCTTCAAGGCGCGCGGGCTGTCCATGGCGGTCACCATGGCTCGCCACTACGGGCTCAAAAAGCTCGCCGTGCCCTCCGCCGGGAACGCCGCCGGCGCCCTGGCCGCCTATGCGGCCGCCGCCGGCATCGAAGCCCACATCTTTATGCCTCAGGATGTGCCCCTGGCCAACTACCTCGAAGCCGTCGCTTACGGAGCCAGCGTTACTTTGGTCGACGGCCTCATTTCCGATTGCGCCCGCCTTTTGGCCGAACGCAAGCAGGCCGAAGGCTGGTTCGACATCTCCAGCCTCAAGGAGCCGTTTCGCGTCGAAGGCAAAAAGACCATGGGCTATGAGTTGGTGGAGCAGTCCGGCTGGCGCTATCCCGACGCCGTTTTTTATCCCACCGGCGGTGGGGTCGGCCTGATCGGGATGTGGAAGGCGTTCGAAGAAATGGAGAGCCTCGATTGGGTGAGCGGTCGCAAAAGACCGAAGATGATCGCCGTGCAGGCCTCGGGATGTGCTCCCGTGGTGAAGGCCTTCCGCGCCGGCGAGGCGGTCTCGCAAATGTGGCCCGACGCGGCGACGTTCGCCTCCGGCTTACGAGTGCCCAAGCCCTACGGGGACGGGCTGATTCTCGACATCATCCGCCAGTCGGGCGGTCTGGCCCTGGACTTCAGCGACCAGCAAATTCTCGCGTCGCTGCTGGATTGGGCGCGCAACGAAGGGCTCTTTCTATCCCCTGAGGGGGCGGCCGCCACAGCCGCCTACGATCATCTGATCGCCAACGGCTACCTGTCGCCCGACGACCATGTGATCATTTTCAATACCGGAGCCGGGCTCAAATATGCAGATGTAACTGCTGCTGCGATGAATCTACAACGCTTACCGATGAAGCCGAGCGCGGAAACCGATCGCCGCGGAGTCGCTCTCCCCGCGAGGCATCGTGCTGGAGGCATCATTACGCCGCAATAGCTGAGGGTTATCTCTTCCCGGTAAAGAGCAGAACACCGCCCCCCAGGATAGCCACCACACCTAGAATCGGGGGTAGGGGCACCGTGTTTGTTTCTTTTTTAGACGCCTGAATCGGCCCCAGATCAACGACTTTCTTTTCGTGCGTATAGCTGAAGCCACCATACGCCAAGGCGAGAACGCCAAAAACGATCAGTATGATCCCCGTCACTTTCATCGTTACAACCTCGACAATTTGGGATGCCCGGGGCGCGCGGGAGGGTTGCTCAATCGATTAACTCCCGCACATTTCCATATGCCCTCTTTTACACATTTACACAGGGCGAGATTCGCGAATTTTCATCTGCCACTCCGGCTGCACAACGAAAGTGTCCTGCCTGACCACCGATCAACTCATCCTTTTTGGGAGACGCAAGGACGGAGCGGGCGGAAATTTACCGACGCACACAAGAATCTCTTTGGGCGGGACAGCAGCGAACCAGACTCGGCAGGCGACGGGATGGATTGTGCTCAAGCGCGCACGAACGTGTGCGGTGCGAGCGAGCTAACGTGTTTGATTGTAACAAAATGGCCCTGGGTGAAGTAGAGCGCGATCGTCATCAGGAATACTACGGCCAGGAGCGCAATTACTAAAACAAAGTATCGCAGCATAGCTCGCTTGTGCTTTTCGGCATCGGTCGGCCTGGAAACCACGGCGCACTTGATCGGCTTTATACCATCAGAGGCAATGACAGGAAATTGCATGAGCGTCCTCCTTTCGTATTCTAAATAGACGTTTAAAGTACCCTAGCGGTTGCTGCGGATAACAAAATGAGCGTGCCTACTGAGTAAAATCGCGATGCTCTAGAATAGAGGTGTGAAGCAAGCATTAACGCTCGAAATGGTCGCCGCCGCAGACGGGCTCGAAACCAAGCTCAAGGCAGGTGTCGAAACCCGACCTCGCATCGGTTTTGTCAGCTTGGGCTGCCCCAAAAACCTGGTCGACAGCGAAGTCATGATGGGCTTGCTCAACCAGGCGGGTGCGGAGATGACCAGCTCCCCCGAAACGGCAGACATTCTGGTGGTAAACACCTGCTCTTTCATCGACAAGGCCAAACAGGAGTCGATCGACACTATCCTCCAGATGGCGCAATTCAAGGTCACCGGCAAAGCCCAGAAGTTGATCGTTGCCGGCTGCATGGTGGAGCGCTATCGCGACGAGATTCGCAAAAACATGCCCGAAGTCGATGCCGTGGTCGGCACGGGCGAACTCGAAGCGATTCTGGGCGCAGCCGGTTTAGTGGCGCCTCCCCAGTCGACCGATGTGCCGCAGCTATTCTCCATCCTGCCCAGCACTTCGCGCGCAGAAGGCGATTTGCGCGAACAACAAGGCCGTTTCGGACGAGAACAGTGGGAGGGCGCCCAACCCGCACTTCCCCAATATCTGTACGACCACACCACTCCACGGCTACTGTCGACTCAGAAATCCTCGGCCTACATCAAGATCGCAGAAGGCTGCGATCATCCCTGCAGCTTCTGCGTCATTCCCAACCTGCGCGGCAAGTTTCGCTCCCGTCGCTTCGCCTCTGTAATCGCCGAGGCGGAGCAATTGGTCGCACAGGGTGTGCGCGAGATCACGTTGATTGGTCAGGACACCACTTGCTACGGTGAAGACCTGGGCATGAAAGATGGACTCGCCCAGCTGCTCGACAGCCTGGCGCAGATTCCCAATCTCACCTGGCTGCGCTTCCTTTACGCTTACCCCAACAAGATCACGGGACGGCTGCTCGACACCATCGCCCGCCACGACAACATCTGCAAGTATCTCGACATGCCGCTGCAACATGCTTCAGCCGCGGTGTTGAAGAGCATGCGGCGCGGCGGTAACGCCGATATCTTTCTGAAGACCATTGCTCGCGTGCGTTCCGCCGTGCCTGGGGTAGCGATACGGACCACCTTCATCACTGGCTTCCCGGGCGAGACCGAAGCCGACTTTGCCATACTCAGCGACTTCATCCGCGCGGCCAAACTCGACTGGCTGGGTGTCTTCAGCTATTCCGACGAGGAAGGCTCCGGCGCCTTCCACCTGGGCGACAAGGTGCCGGCACGCACCATCGAGACACGCCGCCGGTCTCTGATGCGTCTGCAACAATCGATCAGCCGCAAATCCAGAAAAGACCAGATTGGCCGCCGCCTCGATCTGCTGGTCGAAGGGCCGTCCGAAGAAACCCCGCTCTTGTGGGAAGGCCGTACCGAGCATCAGGCCCCCGAGATCGACGGCAAAGTTTATATCAACGACTTCGGCCCTTTTGAGCAGCTGAATCCGGGGAAGTTTTATCAATGCGAGATCACGGAGTCGCAGGATTACGATTTAGTGGGCAGGATTATCGATGAGTCCATCGGGAAAAAAAATTAAAACCCTACGCTGCCCGACATGCGGGCAGATCGTCACCGCTAACGATACGGATTTTCCCTTCTGCAGCGAGCATTGCAAAACCATCGACCTGGGAAAATGGGCCAGCGGCGTCTACCGCATCTCCTCTCCCGTGCTCGATCCCGATCTGCTGGAAGAGATAGAAGAGATGAGGCCGCGCTCCTCTGGCGATGAGTGACCCTGCCGTAAGCAGCAAGACCGGGTGGGCCTGGGCGGTCGCCACCGTGCTGGGCGCCGGCCTGATGAAGCCGGGTCCGGGGACGTGGGGGTCGGCCGTGGCCGCCTTGCTCTGGCTCGCGGCCGGCATAACCCTGCATCTGCCCCCGGCACAGCTAACCTGGCTAACCCTGGCTGCAGCGCTTGGCGCCCTGGCGATCGGCATCCCCGCCGCCACCGTGGTCGAACGCGAGAGTGGGCGAGAAGATCCGCAACACGTGGTCATCGACGAGGTTGCCGGGCAATGGATCGCGCTGCTGCATTCCCGCGTAAACTTAAGTCATCTGCTGGCCGGCTTTCTACTCTTCCGTTTATTTGACATCGTCAAACCATGGCCTGCACGGCGGCTCGAAAACCTGCCCGCAGGTTGGGGGATCATGCTCGATGATGTCGCCGCGGGCGTGTATGCTTTGCTCTTGATGCAAGCGCTGCAACACTGGATTGGTTAACCGTTCTAGGGGATCAGCCCATGCGATTTTCGAAGGAGTCATTCATTCCCAACTCACCCAAAATCGAAACCGCCCTGCCGGATGCTGCGCTGCCGGGTGGTGAGATCGAGGTCCGCGGAACCCATCTGGGTGCGCTGCGCGCGCGTCTGCCCGTAGCCGTGCTCGACGGGATTGTGGCGCCCATCCTCCTTAGCCGCTCCAACCGCATCATTCTGCGCATTCCCGACGATGTGCAAACCGGGCGACTGGAGATCCGGCAAAATGGGCAATCCTCGAATACCGTCCGGCTCAAGATAGGCCGTCTCATCGCCGGCAACCTGCACCCCGTCGGCAACCCGGCGGTCGATGCGGAAGGCAACATCTACTCCACCGATTCCGGCCCGCGCGGCCAAAAAACCGCGGTCTCCGTCTACCGCATCACCCCGGCAGGCGATATGCAGCCGTTCGTCACCGGCATCACCAACGCCACCGGCCTTGCACTCGATGCTGACGGCTACTTATACGTCTCCTCCCGGTTAGATGGCACCGTGCATCGCGTCTCGCCCCAGGGAGCTTCGTCCGTCTACGCCGAGGGCATGGGCATCGCCACCGGCATAGCCTTTGATGCGGTGGGCAATCTTTATGTCGGCGATCGCAGCGGAACCATTTTCAAAATCGCCCAGGATCGCCAGATTTTCGTGTTCGCTACCCTGGAACCCAGCATTGCCGCCTACCATCTCGCCTTTGGTTTGGATGGAACCCTCTTTGTGTCCGCACCCAGCACCTCCAGCTATGACTCAATCTATGCCATCGATCAAGCCGGAGTTGTCCGCGTGTACTATCGCGGCCTGGGCCGGCCCCAGGGCCTGGCCTTCGATCTGGCCGGCAACGTGTATGTCTCTGCCTCCTTCCACGGCACCCGCGGCATCACCTGCATCACCCCTTCCGGCGAAGCCTCCGTCGTGCTCGCCGGCTCGGGCATCGTCGGTCTGGCTTTCGTGCCCGGAGGCAACGCAATCCTGGCTGCCAATGGTGCGGTCTATGATGTACCGTTGGGCATCGAAGGCGTGCGCTTGTTTTAAGGCGGTTCCACGATTACCGTTTCCTATCTAATCTTGGCGAGGTGGGGCTTTTCCTGGAGAACAGCCCCGTTCAGGATGGTTTCGCTGGATACACAATCGTGCGACCGCAATGCGCTTCCACGATACTTTTTATTGGAAACAGGCAGGCAACGAAGCACTGATGAATTGCGAAATTATTGCTGTTGGTTCTGAACTGCTGACGCCCTACCGGCAGGACACAAACTCTCTCTTCCTGACCGACCGGTTACTCAAACTGGGCGTTAACGTCATTTTTAAAACCATCGTCGGCGATCGCCTGGCGCACCTCACCAGCGCCATTCAGCTTGCCCTCGGCCGAACCGATATCGTGATCACCATGGGCGGGCTGGGCCCCACCGAAGACGATCTGACCCGCCAGGCGGTGTCAGAAGCGCTGGGCATCCGGCTGCGCCGCAATCCTGAGATCATCGGCGCGCTCTACGCTCGCTTTGCCGCCCGCCGGGCGCAGATGACCGAGAACAATGCTCGCCAGGCCGATGTGCTCGACGGCTCCACCATTCTTGAGAATCCGCGCGGCACTGCGCCCGGCCAGTGGGTCGATACCGTTTACGGCGGCCATCGCAAACTGGTCATCCTGTTGCCCGGGCCGCCTACGGAATTAAAGGCCATGTTTGACGCCCAGTGCATGGAGCGCCTGCGGGCCGTGGTTCCTCGGCGAACGATCGCTACGCGCACCTTAAAACTCGCCATGATCGGCGAGTCGCAGGCGGATGCGCGCATCGCCCCCATCTATACCAGGTACAAAGACGTAGACACCACCATCCTGGCCCATACCGGCGACATCACGCTTAACCTGAGCTGCTCCAAAGGCGACCAGGACGCGGCCCAGGCAAGGGTCGATGAGCTGGCCGGAAAAATCGAAGAGGAATTAGAAGAATTCGTCTACTCCTCGCAGGCCGAAACCCTGGAGCAAATCGTTCTCTACTACCTGGGTTTGCGCGCGGCCAACCTGGCCGTGGCGGAGAGCTGCACGGGGGGCCTGGTGGCTCAGCGCCTGACCAGTATCAGTGGCAGCTCGCGCTCGTTTTTGGGCGGAGCGGTGGTTTACAGTGACGAACTAAAAACTCTGTTTGCCGGGGTACCGCCGTCGTTGATCGAAACCCACGGCGCGGTCAGCCGTGAGGTAGCCGCGGCCCTGGCCGAGGGCATTCGCCGCAAGGCATCCTCGACCTTTGGCCTGGGTGTCACCGGCATTGCCGGCCCCAATGGGGGTTCTGAGGAGAAGCCCGTAGGCCTGGTCTACGTCGCCGTGAGCGACGGCAAACAGACTGAGGTGGTGGAGAGGCGCTTCGGAGGCGATCGCGAACACATCCGCGCCTGGACCAGCCAACAAGCCCTGGACCTGGTACGCCGCCGGCTGCAATAAAACCAACAAAAACCAAGACCCGAAATACGGTCCTAACCACGGTACAGGGCTGCCCCGTCTGTCCTAACCACAAAGGGTGGTTAGGACAGACGGGGCAGGATAAACGGACGGTCCTGATTAGCACTGCTCATCAGGCAGGGCAGGCTTCCATGGCAGCGGCCTCGCTGTCATACACCTTGAACAGCGTCAAAATACCCACCATTTTGAAAGTCTTCGCCGCAAACGGTGACGGGCTGACCAGCTTGGCATCCCCGCCGAGTTTCTTCGCCTGGCGGAGCGCATCCACAATGGCGCCGATCCCGCTGGAATCGATGTAGGGCATCGCCGAAAGATCCAACAGCAGCTGAATATGCCCGCTGCCCAGTGCTCCCTCGACTGCCTCGTCCAGCTGCTTGACGCCCTCACCATACTTGAGCGGGCCCTTTAGTTTCAGGCAACAAATATTTCCGCTCTGTCGAATATCAAGATCCACGTAGCCTTCTCCCGGCCAAGAATTTTTCTCTTACCCCTGCCAGAGCCCTTTTTCACGACGAGAGCCGCACAGAAATCAGTTGCTTTCTGTACCCCGGAAGGAAAAAATGCTGTAGTCTCCGACCAGATTAACAATCAACCTAATCTCCCCCATACGTCAAGCGAACAACAGGCGCATGAACATTGAAACCGGCAGTCCGAATCTGCTGAATAGCCAACACTTCGCGGAACTCGCCCAGTCGCTGCTGGCCTCACCCGAGGTTGTCGAGCGGGCGAACCTGCTGGCCAATGCCGTGCGCACCGCGCTCCCCGGCAGCGCCTGCGCCCTCTACAGCCTGCGCAACGGCGCCACCGATGCCTACTGGACCGCCGTCGGCGTGTCCGATGAAATTGCCGTGGTCGACCCGGAGATCCCTGCCACCGCACCTTTGTTCGCGCCGCTCAGGGATGCGCCTCAACCGATGGTCTATGGCGAAAATCAGCTGGCTCGCGAAGACTATGCCCATCTCCACGTACTGCGCACCATTCGCTCGATCGGCTACCTGCCCCTGTTGCGCGATCAGCAACTGGTCGGAGCCTTTGAAATTGTCAGCTTCAGCGATCCGCTCACTGCGGTCACGTTACAGTTGTTCGAAGGGTTAGCGGACCTGGCTGTAAGCGCCCTGGGATCGGCGGAGCAATACGAGGAGCAGCGTCAGAATCTGCTCGATTCCATTCACCGTCTCACCCAGCTCTATGACCTCGAAAAATCCCTCAACGAGACCCTCGAGTTCGAGCCTCTGCTCGAGCTGATCCCGGTCAAAGTCGCCGCCATGCTTCCTTGCCAG
Organism: uncultured Acidobacteriaceae bacterium; assembly: GCA_963834445.1. Classification (GTDB taxonomy): domain Bacteria; phylum Acidobacteriota; class Terriglobia; order Terriglobales; family Acidobacteriaceae; genus PALSA-350. The sequence continues at coordinate 805,004 of CAWIBU010000002.1, read as the reverse complement.
GCCATCCATCTGTGGATGTTCGATGGCGGTAAGCTACGTCTCGTCTCCGCCTGGGGCGAGGACGCGACCGCCGAAGTCGGCACAACGGAGGAGGCCGGCGAAGGCTACGTCGGCGATATGGCGGAAGAGGGCGCTCCCCTGCTGATCGACGATCCCGAAGATCCCAGGCTGACCACCCGCAATCAGCGCGCAAGCGAAGGTCACGTTACCAATGCGCTCATGGTGCCGCTCATCGAACATGATCAAAACGGCGGCGAAAGCGAACTGGGGGTGCTGGAGGCCGTCAATAAGGCCGGTGCCTCCCCCTTCAACGACGACGACATGTTCTTCATGAACAGCATGTCGGAGACGGTCAGCAGCGCACTTAAAAATGCCAGCCTGATGTTCGCCGAGCGCAAACTGGAAATCCTCGAAGCCCTGGTGCACGTAAGCTCCGAGATCACCTCCACCCTGCGGCTCGATCGCCTGCTGCAGATCATCGTCAACAGCCCCCAGTCCGTGCTGCCCTTTGAACGCTGTTCGATCGCCCTCGACAATCGTGGCCGCCTGCAACTGAAAGCGGTTTCCGGCATGGCCAGCATTCCCACCGGCGAGTTCCAGGTGGAGCGCCTGCGCGAACTATTGCATTGGCTCTCCAGCTACGACCGCCAGCTGCTCATCCGCCAGCACGAAGAGGAGCCGGAAACCGAGGACCCGAAGGTTAAGGAAGCAGTCGGCAAGCACTTCGAAGCCAGCGGCTACCGTGCCCTTTTCGCCTTGCCCCTGGCCGACGACCAGGGACGCGTGGGCCTGCTGCTCTATGAAAGCAGCGATCCCGATTTTCTCGAGGTCGCGCACATTGAGATGATCAAGGTCCTCGCCGGCCAAACCACCGTCGCCATCCGCAACGCCCTGTTGTACCGGGAAGTGCCGCTGATCAGCCTGCTCGAGCCGCTGGTGCAGCGCAAGCAGGCGTTTCTGCGTAGCGACCGCAAGCGGCAAAGCCTGATCCTGGGCAGCCTGGCGGCAGCGATCCTGCTGCTCATCTTCTGCCCCCTGCCACTGCGCATCAGCGGCGCCGCCGTGGTGGCCCCGCAATCCGTGGTCACCATCGCTGCCCCGGTCGATGGAACCATCAGCGAGGTCTACGCCCGCGAAGGCCAGCACGTAAGCCGTGGCCAGGTACTCGGCGCCATGGGGGACTGGGCGTGGCGCAATCAGCTGACGGCGGCGCAGGCAAAATATGAGGCGGCCATGCTCGCCATGCAGGGCGATCTGGCAAAGCACTCCGCACAAGCGGGCGAAGACCGCACCCAGGCCGAATATCTGCGCGCTGAAATGGAACGGGCGCAGTTGCGCATTGCCAACGCTCAACTCCGTTCCCCCATCGACGGCATCGTGATGACGCCCAACCTGCAAAATGCCGCGGGCGCGCATCTCGACGCCGGAGCCACCTTTGCCCAGGTGCTTGACCTGGCCAGCGCTCGCATCAATATTGGCGTCGATCAGCAGGATGCCAGCCTGGTAAAAGCTGGACAGAAAGCTTCTATCAAGCTAGATAGCTTTCCCGCGCAAACCCTGCATGGACAGGTCTTCAGCATCAGCCCCGAGGCGCAGCCCGAGGCAGATGGCCGGGTCTTCTACGCCCATGTGCTGCTGCCCAATGGCAATGGCGAACTTCGCACCGGCATGGACGGCCGGGCCAAAATCTTCGCCGGCTATCGTCCGGCGGGGTTTGTCCTGCTCCGCGCCCCGGCCTTATGGATCTGGCAAAAGCTATGGGATTGGATCGGTTGGTAACCATCATGCAGTGGAATGAACGCGAAAGTAGCCGTAACACTTACCAATGGATCGTTTGTGCGGCGTTGTGCTGCTTAGCCGCCGGCTGCAGCCAGGGATCTGGCAACACCTCACCCTCGCCCGTCCTGGCGTCCGCCTCCACGCCCGCCTCACCGTTTTCCGGCAGTGCCGCCTACCTGACCGGGCCCGAAGCGCCTGCGCGCGCCGCTGCCCCAACCGCCGGCAGCGGACGTGACTTCACCACCGCCGGCCCATTGGTCGTCGAACAGCAGGCCGACGTCGCCGCCGAACGCGACGGCCGTGTCACCGCCGTCAAAGTGGACATTGGCGATCACGTCCGTCGCGGTGACGTGCTCGCCCTGCTCGACGATCGCGCTCTGCAGGCCGCGCGCGCCGAGAAAGCCGCCCGCATCGACTCCTTGAAAGCCCAGGTCCAGTCCTGGGAGACGGAACAAAAAAGCAACCAGGCCGATCTGCGCCGCGCCGATGCCATGCGCGCGGAAAAGATACTCGATGATGAAGACTGGGAGCATGTGCAATACAAGCTGTCAGAAACCGGCGCCCAGGTGGCCCGCTACAAAGCCGACGAACTGGCCGCCGAATCCGATTTGCGCGCCGCCGATGTGGAACTGGACCAGTCGCGCGTCGTCGCCCCCTTCGACGGCGTGGTTGGCCGCCGCTCCGTGCATGACGCCCAGGCCGTCAAAAAGGGAGACACTCTCTTCTGGATCACCGCCCAGGCGCCGCTCCACGTTCTATTCACCGTGCCCGAGTCGGCCATGGCCTTTTTCCCCCGCGGGGCGAAACTCGAGCTCACCACTGCGGACTATCCCCGCCTCAAGCAAGCGGCGGTCGTCTTCCGTGTCAGCCCGGTCGTCGATCCCGCCAGCGGCAGCATCGAGGTCATCGGCAGCCTCGACAAACCCTCGCCACTTTTGAAGCCGGGCATGTCGATGCAGGTGAAGCTGAGCCCGCGATGAACCTGAGCGAGGCACTCGATGCAGCCCTGCCCGAGATTCCTCAGGCCCGGCTCGCGCGCAAAAACCCGCCCCGCATCGATCCCGACCTGATCATTCGCGAAGACGTCACCGACGGCGAACCCATTATCGCGGTCTATCAGCGCAGCACCGCCAACCTGCTACGCCTCAAGCCAACCCAGTGGCAACTCGCCCAATGCTTCGACGGCGTGCGCTCCTATGAAGAGATTGCCGCCGCGTTCGAAGCGGAAACAGCCATCCCTCTGGCTGCCGACGAGGTGCGCACCTTCGCGGAAAATATGGACGAGAGCGGCTTCTGGTACAAGAATCCGCAGGAAAAAAATATCGCCATGAACGAGAAGCTTGCCGCGCAGCGCACCCGCCGCGCGCAAAGCAACTCCACCTTCAACGTAGCTCACATCTCGTTCTCTGCCTGGGACCCGGATCAATACTTCACCCGGCTCGACCGCGCCATCGGCAAATTTGTCTACAGCCCCTGGCTAACCCTCTTCGCCATTGTGCTGTTCCTCATCGAAGCCACCGTCTTCATTGCCAAATGGAATGTCATCGGCCCCGACATCCCGCTCTACTACGACTTCAGCAAAAAAACCTTCGCTGACCTGGTGCAGTTCTGGGTGTTGCTGTTCATGATTGGCTTCATTCACGAGAGCGCGCACGGGCTCACCTGCAAACACTTTGGCGGCGAGGTACACAGCATGGGTCTCATGTTTCTTTACCTCACCCCCGCCTTCTACGTAGACGTCACCGAATCCTGGATCTCAGCCAGCCGCATGCAGCGCATGGCCACCATCATCGCCGGCATCTGGATTGAGATGATGGTGTGCGGCGTGGCCACCATTGTGTGGACCAACACCCAGCCCGGCTTGTGGATCCACGACTTTTCCTACAAGCTCATCCTGCTTACCGGGCTGGCCGTGGTCGTGGTCAACTTCAATCCCCTGATCAAGCTCGACGGCTATTACTTCTTCACCGAATGGGTGCGTATTCCCGACCTCAAGGAACGCTCCACAACATTCCTCATCGGCTGGGTGCAGCGCTACATCTTCCGCCTGCCCGTGGACGTGCCCGCCGTTTCCCAACGCCGGGTGCCGCTCTTCGTGCTGTATGCCCTGGCCTCCGGAGCCTATAGCTACCTGCTGCTGCTGTTGTTCGTCCGCTTCAGCTATAACGTCTTCTATCATTGGTTCGCCGAGCTGGCGCTGCTGCCGGCGCTGCTGCTGTTCTTTGTCATTTTTCGTTCTCGCCTGCGCTCGCTGCAAACCTTTTTCCGCGACTTCTTCCGCGCCCGAACAGCTGAAGGCGCGGTCCGTTGGACCCCCTTGCGCATCCTGCTGACGCTCGCAGTGCTGATCGCGCTGTTCGTGCCCGTCGCGCGCGACCGTGAGAATGCCTGGTTCGTCATCGAGCCCGCGGAAACTTATCAGGCGCACGCCGGCGAGCCCGGCCGGGTCCGCGCTGTCTACGTCCAGGAGGGCGAAACGGTGCACAAGGGACAGGTGATGGCGACCTTGCAGAGTCTCAATCAGGCCAGTGCCCGCGACCAGGCAGCGGCCCAGACTGCCTCTTCCCAGGCTCAGGTCTTCGCTGCCGAGCTACACCATTCCGGTCTCGGCGACGCACTGGCGGCGCAGGCCGCGGCGCGCGGTAGCGCGGCAGCCGCCAGCGAACAGTTGGCCAGGCTCGCCGTGGTCGCGCCTGCGGCAGGCGTGGTCGCCACCGCCGACCCACAAAATTTGATCAATCGCGACGTCACCATTGGCGAACCGCTGCTCACCATCGTCGACCCCGTGCACCTCGTGGCCAGGATCTATGTTCCCGTTTCAGAAATGGATCGCGTCCGCCTGGGCGACTCCATCTCCCTGCAACTCCCTTCCCAATTCACTGCGATCCGTGGGCGGCTGGGCGCGATGGAAGGCTCGGCCATGCCCCTCCCACCCGGCCTGCTCGCCGAAGAAGAGTACAAGGGCATCTCGCTGCCCACCTACTACACAACCCGCCTGCTTTTAGGGGCCACAGAAACCGGCATCCGCCCCGGCATGAGCGGACAGGCGAAGATCTTCAGCCGCCGGCGCAGCCTCGCCAGTCGCCTGCTGACCGCCTTTGGCAACATACTCCGCACCCACTTCTGGTAAAAAAAGGGCAACAACGGCGAGACGCCGTTGTTGCCCTTTTTTGCTACCGTGTTTCCTGTTAGCTTAGCTTCCTAAGCGCCATTAGCTTTGCCGTTGAAAGCTTGGCGGTGGCCAAACGGGCCACCGATAACCTTCGGGCGGCAGCCGAACTCCCTGGCTGTTCTTCCGGCTTTGTGCTGCTGTTGCCCTCAGCGTCCTTGCCCTTCGGAGTGGCAGCCCTGACCAGTGATTTTTTCTGGATTGCCATAAATGATTCACCCATTCGGGACCAGTGCCGGCCCCGTCCTGAGTTCTGTCGAGCGCCTGCGGCAACAACGTGGTCGCCGCCGCGTTGTGATGCCTAGTGAGTGTTGCCAATCTTGCGCGCCGCCACCACCTTGCTCGCCGTGGGCTTGCTGGTGTCGACCTTCTTGGCCGAGTTGCTCTTGGTGGAGGGCGTTGCCTTCTTGCCGGCGAGTGATTTCTTTTCCATTGCCATGGTAGTAGTCTCCAGTTTTTCGAAGTTAACTGCTTTACACATTACCCTTTTGCAAACGAATGGCCAAACGCCGTGCCATCGCTCAAGAGTCCTTAACATCCTGAAAAGAAACGAAATGAGATAAGCTCTCCCGTTCGCGGTGTGCAGGGCCTCACTCTCGCCAACCGCCGGAATGGTCAATTTTTAACCCCCGCCGGGTTAAAAATCAAACCACCTCCCTCAGCGCAAAGGAAAAGGCAACAACGGGTTTTTCCCGTTGTTGCCTTTTCTGCAGATTGGCCCCTCTTAGCTAAGTTTGCGCAGCACCATCATCTTTGCCGTGGTCAATTTGGCGGTGGCCAGCTTAGCAACCGCCAACTTCTTGCCGCTCGCCGCTTTCGCTGGCTGCGCGACCCGGGCCTCTGGCTTTTTGCTGCCTTTGCCGCCGGCCTCCTTAGCATGGGAACTGGAGTCCCTGGTCAACGAGTCTTTGATCAGCGATTTTTTCTGAATCGTCATATTCGTTTACCATGTCGGGAAACTGGCCGTTGCAACCGGTTTTTAGTGCGTGTTGCCAATCTTGCGGGCAGCCACAACCTTGCTCGCGGCCGGCTTGCTGGTATCAACCTTCTTGCTGGAGTTGCCCTTGGTCGCGGGTGCTGCCTTTTTGCTGACGAGTGACTTCTTTTCAATAGCCATTGTGGTGGTCTCCGATAATTTCAATTTGACTGCTTTACGCATACCCTTATTGCAACCAGATGGCCAAACTGCCCATGCCGGCTGTCTCCTGCGCGAATCGCGAAAAAACACTAGAAACCAGGGCCGCCGCGACATACACCCTTGCGATAAGGGAGTTCTTCCCAAGCGAAATGGGTTAAATTTTAACCCGCGTGGGTAAAAAATTAACCGTCGTTACGTCCGCATGGTGCAGACATAACCTTTTGCGCAAATTTGCCTGGCGCAGCACCATCATCCTGACCCGGGCTAGTTTGATGGTGGCTGGCCGGGCAATTTCCAATTTTCCCATCGTGTCTGGCGTCATCGCTGTGGCCCCCCCCCGGGCAAACGGTTTTTGGTCGAACGCTGGCAAGCGGCGAGCGGAGGCGGAATCCGCGAGGAGAGAACACCGAAAATAAAAAGGCGATCGACGGACAGGGCCGTCGTCGCCTTTTCTCAACGCACATCGGGGCCCGTGATTAAATCAATCCTGGCAGCATCTGCAACCGATCGCGGCCGACACCATCTGCTGCGCGATCTTAGTGCGTGTTGCCGATCTTGCGGGCGGCCACTACTTTGCTCGCCGTGGGCTTGCTGTTGTCGAATTTCTTGGTCGCGTTGGTCTTGCTTGCCGAAGCTGCCGTCTTGCTCACGAGCGATTTCTTTTCCATAGCCATTGTGGTGTCCTCCAGTTTTGATTGAACCGCTTTACGCAATACTCTAATGCAACCCTGTGGCCAAACTCGCGGGGCGCACGCAACAATTTATAAATCAATGAAAACAAGAGAATTGGGAGCAGCCGGACGAACTGCACCGGCACACCGGGTCCCTGTCCTGCCGAGTAGGGGTCAATTTTAACCAGCATAGGGTTAATAATTAACCCCTAAAGCGAATACTTGCGGCACAGATACTTCATCCGCTGAGAATCCAGGTGTAGGAGCCGCGCGGCCGCCGCCTTGCTGCCATCCGACCGGCGTAGAGCCGCTTCTAATAACGCCACCTCCAGCTCCCGTATCTCGTCGTCAAAGCGCACCCCTTCGGGCGGCATCAGAATCGCTTCGTGCGCGGTAACGCTCTGCGCCAGCAGCTGTTGCGGCAGATGCTGCAGATCGATTGACGGCCCCGAAACCATGATCACCAGCCGCTGAATGAGGTTCTCCAACTCACGGACGTTGCCTGGCCACGAGTGTTCTTCGAGCGCAGCCAGGGCATCGGGCGTCAGGCGCTTTTGTTCCAATCCATTCGCCAACAGGTGGATGCGCAAAAAATAATTCGCCAGCAATGCGATGTCACCCGTTCGTTCGCGAAGCGGCGGCAACAGAATCGGAACCACGTGAATGCGGTAGTAGAGGTCCTCGCGGAACTTCCCGCTCTTTGCCATTTCTTCCAGCGGCTCGTTGGTCGCGCAGATCAACCGGAAATCGATCTTCTTGCCCTGCCGCCCTCCCAGCCGCTGCACCTGCCGGTCTTCCAGCACGCGCAGCAGCTTGGTCTGCAGCGGCAGGCTCAGGGTCGCGATCTCATCCAGAAAAAGGGTGCCTCCGTCCGCCAGTTCGATCTGCCCGGGCTTGGCCTCGTTAGCGCCGGTGAAGGCGCCGCGCTCATGGCCGAAAAGCTCAGACTCGATCAGGTTCTCAGGCAATGCGGCGCAGTTCAGGCTGATGAATGGCTTGTTCCGCCGGCTACTGAGAGCGACGATGGCACGCGCTACTAATTCTTTGCCGGTGCCACTCTCGCCGCGCACGATCACGTTGATGCGGCTATCGGCTACCTGCGAGATGGCATCGTAGACGCGGCGCATCGCATCGCTCGCGCCCACCAGGTCCTGAAATTTGCTGCGCTCCAGCACCTGCTGCTGCAGGCGCGCGCGTTCAGTCTCTTCGATGCGCCCTTCGAGCGTGGTCTTGAGCACCAGACGCAGCTCAGAAGGATCGATCGGGCTATGGAAGTGGGCATCGCTGCCCGCCTCCACTGCCTGCTTTTCCACGACGCGTGCCCGCGACCGGCTGAGCGAGATTAAAACCAGGTCGCGATCGAGGATGCGCAACTCATGCAGGACGCGAGTGCCGGCATGCGCCTCATCGCCCTGGGTATCGATATCGACCAGCACCGCCTGCGCCCGCTGTTCGCGGACCCAGATTGCTGCATCCTTATAGTGGTTGCGATGCGCTACCTGGTACCACGGCGCCAGCTCAGGTTCGATCTCCGCGCCGAAGTCCTCATCCGCCGTCAGCAGGCAAACCACCGGCAGCATCTCTTCAGGCAGGGCGCCGGCGCTACGATGCGGAGTGGGCATGTGTCATTCTACGGAGCGTTGCCAAAAAGGAAAGCGGCTAAGAATCGTGCATTTGTGCGCAGTGAGGCCGTAACGCTCCTCAGTTCCCCCAAATCTGCTGCAGGAAAAGATAACGCTCGCGATGGGCATCAGGCGCCGCAGCCGCATCAGGGTTTAGCCGCATCACCTGCCAGCCATCCGCGGCATCATACCTGGGCCAGTGGGGCGCTCCCGCCCCATTCGGATCTCCCGTCCGGGCAAAGTTCGTCCAGAAGGTTTGCATCAGATCCGACACCTTGTAATCATCCGCCGTGAAATGGGCTCCCTGGCGCGAGCCCAGATTGCCAAACACATACTCAATCTCATCAGAATGGAAAGCGCCCGCCGACACCGGATGGAACGGGTCCCCTGGCGACGGCTGTGCGAATAAGTAACGGTACGCCGGGGACCCGGCCTTGACCTGCGCCTCCAGCCACGCCCAAGTCGAGTAGACGAGAAATTTATCACCGCCAAAGTCATTCGCGGCGCGCTGTTCCGCGACCGCATCAGCCCCGCTGTAGAGCTTGAGGAACTCGTCCGAACGCCCGGGGAAATTTTCCGCCGCCAGATCCTGCAAGCTCTTCTTCGTATGGTTCTCGTCTTTGTTCCAGCCTGCAATGAGCGGCACCCGCGCCTGCTTGCCGGCAGCAAAAATCGCAGCCACGCTTTGCGGCAAAAAATACCCATCCGTATCCGGCTCAAAAGGCGCCTTGCCCAGGCCCTTGGCCTGTCCTATTTGCAAGATCGCTTCACTACTGCTGGCTCGCAAAGCAGCCAGGCTGCTATCTGTGACCGCGTGATGGAGAAAGTCCTCGTTCTTCTGCTCAGCCTCCTCAAGCGGAGGAAACGACAGCTCCCTGCTGGCAAACGCGCCCCCGCTTTCGCCGATCGCGTGCACAAAAAGACCCTGGGCGAGCGGCGAAGCCATCTGCGCACTCACCGCGAACGACCCCGCTGATTCACCGAAGATCGTCACGTTACCAGGGTCACCGCCAAAGGCCGCTGCGTTGCGGCGGACCCATTGCATGGCCGCCGTCTCATCCATCAGCCCGTAATTACCCGCCGCGTGATGAGCGTCTTCGGCCGCCAGCTCATGCGTGGCCATGAACCCGAAAATCCCCAGGCGGTAGTTCATCGATACCACCACCACCCCTTTGTGGGTGAGGTGTTCGCCGTCCTGGCGCGGCTCCGAGGTTCCCCCACCGGTAAACCCACCCCCATAAATCCACACCATGACCGGCAGCTTGCTCTTGCTTTTGGCTGCGGGCGTCCACACATTCAGCGTGAGGCAGTCCTCGCTCTCGCCCGCGTCGCGAAAGACCATGTCGTCATAACGCTCCTGCTGAAAACAGCGGTGCCCAAACGCGGTGGCCGCGCGCACACCATGCCATTTGGCTGCCGGTTGCGGCGGCCTCCAACGCAACGGTCCTACCGGCGGCGCGGCATAAGGGATGCCCAGAAAATCCCGCGTCTGCCCATCCCCGCTCATCTTTCCCTGCAGCTTACCCAGATCCGTCTTGACCACCAGCGGATTACTCGCCAACGCGGGCAGCGCGCACGTCAACGCCGCCGCACAAAAAACCATCAGTATCCTCTTCGCCAACCGACTTCCTCCTGTTGCACTCCCGCGAACCCCCCATTCTACAGATCACCGAAGCCTCACGAGCCAACGGGCAGGCGCTGCTACACTCAAAACCGGACACAACCATGTCTTTGTATTTAATCGTCGCCAGCGTGGCGTATTTCCTGGGTTCCATCCCCTTCGGCTTCCTGCTGGTGCTGCTGGTCCGCAAGGAAGATATTCGCGCCAAGGGCAGCGGCAATATCGGCGCCACCAATGTGTTGCGCTCGGGCGCCAAGGGACTGGGCATCCTCACCTTCGTCCTCGATGGCAGCAAGGGTTACGCCGCAGTGGCAGTGGCAGAATGGCTGGGCCACAGCTGGGGACCCACGCGTCTCGCTGTCCTCGCCGCCTTCTTGGTGGTCATCGGCCACATGTTTCCTGTCTGGCTGCGCTTCAAGGGGGGCAAGGGCGTGGCCACGGCCTTCGGCGCCTTTCTCGCGCTGTGTCCCCTGGCAGCTCTTTCCGCGCTGGGCCTCTGGATCGTGATCGTCGCCAGCACGCGTTACGTCTCGCTCGCCTCTATCCTTGCCGCCATCACGCTTCCCTTCCTCACCCTCTGGCTCTCAGCCAACAAATTCGGATACGCAACCGGAACCATCGTGTTCGCCAGCTGCTGGTTGGTCGCGGTGAAACACTGGCCGAACATCCTGCGCCTGATAAACGGCACCGAACACCGATTCGGCGCGTCGCGAAAGAAAAATCCATGAGCCGCATCGCCATCGTAGGCAGCGGTTCCTGGGGAACCGCCCTGGCGCTCAGCCAGGCGCGCCGCGGCAATCACGACATCGCCCTGTGGTCCCACACTGCATCCGTCGCCGAGTCGATGGAGAAGCAGCGGGAGAACGTAGCCTACCTTCCCGGATTCCCTATCCCTCTCCAGATCACGCCCACCTCCGACCTGGCCAGCGCAGTCCGCGGCGCGGACATCGTGATCAGCGCCGTGCCCTCGCAACATGTGCGCGCTACCTATCAGGCGATGGCGCCTTCTCTGCACCAGGAACAACTGATCGTCAGCGCCACCAAGGGCATCGAGGACCAGACCTTCCTACGCATGTCACAAGTCATCGAGCAAGTGACGGGCATGCCCTGCGGGTCGCTCAGCGGCCCCTCCTTCGCGCAGGAAGTCGCAGCGGGCGCGCCCACGGCCATCACTATCGCCTTCGCAGACAGCCTGCTTGCGAATCGTCTGCAGGAGGAGCTCACTGCGCCCGCTCTGCGCCTCTACACCAATGACGATGTGATCGGGGTCGAGCTGGGCGGCGCCCTTAAGAACGTGATCGCCATCGCCGCGGGCATCGCCTCCGGCCTTGGGCTGGGGCACAACAGTGCTGCCGCCATCATTACCCGCGGGGTTGCCGAGATCACCCGTCTGGCCGTCGCCTGCGGAGGGCGCCGGGAAACGCTGGCCGGCCTCTCCGGCCTGGGCGATCTGGTGCTCACCTGCACCGGTCCGCTCTCGCGCAACCGTTCCGTAGGCGTGGAGCTGGGCCGCGGGCGCAAGCTGCCCGAAATCCTGGCGAAGCTCAATGGAAAAGTAGCGGAAGGCGTGCGCACCACCTCCGCCGCGCTTGGTCTGGCCCATGCTCACCACGTGGAAATGCCCATCACCGAGCAAATGGCCGCCATTCTCGAACACGGCAAGTCCCCGCAAGACGCCATCCGCGACCTGATGGCCCGCCCCGGCCGAGAAGAATAAACCTTGCCGTAGATTGGCGTGGCAACTGGGGCACAAACCTACTACATCTGCCTCTCTCAGCTAACCGCCCGCACCCACTAGTACACTCAAAGAGATGATTCAGACTCTTTTTGGCAGCCTGCAGGAACCCGAGAAAAAAAACATATTCGGCCGCATGAAGGAGGCCGTCTCCCGCACCCGCGAGACCCTGTCCGACCGCCTTGAGGGCATCGTCGCCCTCACCCACGAAGTCGATGAAGCCACCCTGGAAGAACTCGAGACCACCCTCCTCGCCTCCGACCTGGGCCTTGAAACCACCACCGAGATCATCACCGCCCTGCGCGCCCCGGCCAAGCGCCACGAGATTCATAACGGCGCGGAGCTCAAAGCACTCCTGAAAATCGAAATCCAGGCCATCCTCGACGCCCGCGAAGAACAGGACTTCTTCAAGCCCCGCTACACCGCGCCCCCAGCCGTCATCATGATGGTGGGCGTGAATGGAACCGGCAAGACCACCACCACCGGCAAGCTCGCGCTCTTCTTCCGCCGCCAGGGCAAAACCGTTCTCCTCTGCGCTGCCGACACCTTCCGCGCCGCGGCCGTCGAACAATTAGAAGTCTGGGGGCGCCGCTCCGGCGTGGAAGTCATCAAGACCCGGCAGGGAGGCGACCCCTCCGCGGTGCTCTTTGACGGCATGCGCGCCGCCCAGGCCCGCGCCATCGACGTCCTCATCGTCGATACCGCCGGCCGCCTCCACACCAAAGACAACCTCATGGCAGAGCTCAGCAAGATGCGCCGCACGGCGGAGCGCATCATCCCCGGCGCGCCCCACGAAGTGCTGCTGGTGATGGATGCAACCACCGGCCAGAACGGATTGCAGCAGGCCCGGCTCTTTACCGAATCGGCCGGCGTCACCGGAATCGTGCTCACCAAGCTCGACGGCACCGCCAAGGGAGGCATTGCCGTCGCCATCGCGCGCGAGCTCAAGGTCCCCGTGCGCTACGTCGGCGTGGGTGAAAAACTCGAAGACCTTATCCCCTTCGATAGCAAGGCTTTTGTCGATTCCCTGCTCGATAACTGAAAGACCACCATGGCCCGATCCGATCATGACTGGATGGAACTTGCCCTGCGCCAGGCCGAACAATCGGTAGGCCTCGCTTCGCCCAACCCGGCAGTCGGGTGCGTGCTCGTTCAGGACGATCGCATTGTGGGTCAAGGCTTTCACGACTATGACCGCCGGGACCACGCCGAGATCGTAGCGCTCCGCCAGGCCGGTGCGCTCGCCAAAGGCGCGACCGCCTACGTCACGCTCGAACCCTGCAGCCACCACGGACGAACCGGCCCCTGCGCAGACGCGTTATTAGCCGCAGGCGTAGCCCGCGTGGTGGCCGCAACCCTTGATCCCAACCCGCTGGTTCGCGGCAGCGGCATCGCGCGCCTGCGCGCCGCCGGCGTAGAAACCCGCGAAGGCGTTCTGCAGCAGCCGGCCCGCAGGCTCAACGACGGCTTCGCCAAATTCATCACCACCGCGACCCCATTTGTAACCATGAAAGTAGCATCTACGCTCGACGGCCGCATTGCACCCGCACAAAAAGGCCCCTATTGGATCACCGGGGAACCGGCCCGCGCCGAAGTGCACCGCATGCGCCACGCCTGCGATGCTCTCCTCGTCGGGGTGGGAACCGTGCTTGCCGACGATCCCCTGCTGACTGATCGCAGCCACCGGCCGCGCCGCCGCCCCTTGCTGCGGGTCGTGCTCGACTCCACGTTGCGCACCCCGCTCGACGCGCAGCTGGTCAAAACCGCGCAGAACGACGTCCTCATCTACTTCCGCCACGCCGGCAAAGAGGCCCAGCAAGCGCTCGCAGCACGTGGAGTCAGCCTGCAACAGCTCGACCAGGTCACCCTAGCGAAAGTACTGTTACATCTGGGCGAAAGGCAGATCACCAGCCTGCTGCTTGAAGGCGGCGCCACCATCCACACCAACGCCCTCAACGATGATCTGGTCGACAAACTCAAGCTCTTTTACGCGCCCCGATTCCTCGGGCAAACCGCGCTGCCCATGCTCGGTGCGGTCAAAGAACTGCCCCCGCTCACCCACTATTCTCTGCAACAGTTCGGCCAGGATTTCGCCCTGCAAGCCTGCCTGCACGACCCCTGGGAAGTGTGACCCGTGGCCAATGATCTAATTGAGCTGACATGTTCACCGGACTCATCGAGACCACCGCCACCATCCTCGCCGTCGAACAGCGTGAGGGTACAAGACGCATCACCGTCGCCATGCCCGCCGGTCAGGCCCTCTCACTGCGCACCGGTGACAGCATTGCCGTCAGCGGTGTCTGTCTGACCGCTCTTGATATCGAGCCAACCCGTTTTCACGCCGATCTGGCTGCCGAAACCGTAGCGCGCACATCTCTCTCCCTGCTCGCACCCGGTTCGACCGTAAACCTTGAACTGCCGACCCCGGCCGGCGCCCCCCTCGGGGGTCACGTGGTACAAGGCCACGTCGACGCCACCGGTTCCCTGGTAAGCCTTGAGCCCATCAACGCCGATTGGTGGCTCACGGTCGCGATTCCCGAAAGCGTAAGCCGCTTCATGGTCGAAAAGGGCTCGATCGCCATTGAAGGCATCAGCCTCACCATCGCGCGCTGGGATGCGCGCGCACGGCGGGTGCAAGTGGCCATCATTCCGCACACCTATGCGCGCACCAACCTGCACACCCTCAAGCCCGGCCAGCCGGTCAACATCGAGGCTGACGTATTTATCAAATACATGGAGCAGCGCACCCGGCAACCGCGATTCGATCTCACCCTCGAGTACCTGGTCGCCAACGGGTACTAGCCTCGCCCAGCCGTTTCAAACAGCCCGATTCCGGTGCTATCATCATCCTGTGCCGGGCCCTACGCGACGCAACCCCGCCAACCCCGCCAGGTCCGGAAGGAAGCAACGGTAACGGGTCAGTGCGTGCGCAGTAGGCTCCCCGGTACTGACGACAGCCCGTGATCCTTCCAGCTAACCCACTCCCCCTCGCTCCCTTCCACAAGATCGCACCTAGTTGCCGGTCGCAATACGGAGAAGACTATTGAGCATTGAATTGCGTCCGCGTATCACCCGGCGCGCCAAGATCAGCGCCCTGGGTACGTTCGTCCCGCCGCGCATCCTGACCAACGCCGATCTGGCTACCCTGGTAGACACGTCTGACGAGTGGATCATGCAGCGTCTCGGCATTCGCGAGCGCCATCTGGTCGAGCCCGGCATGGCCACCAGCGACATGGCAGTTGAAGCGGCGCGGCGCTGCCTTGCCTACCGCGGTATCCCGGCCAGTGAGGTCGAGGTCATCATCGTCGCCACCGTAACCCCTGACATGTTCTTTCCCGCGACCGCCTGCCTGGTGCAAGACAAACTGGGTGCACATGGCGCCTGGGGCTTCGACCTCTCCGCTGCCTGCTCCGGTTTCCTGTACGCCCTGCAGGTGGGGGCCAAGTTGGTCGAGTCCGGTGCGCATTCCAAGGTTCTGGTCATCGGGGCAGACACCATGTCGTCGATCATCGACTACACCGACCGCACCACCTGCGTGATTTTCGGCGACGGCGCCGGGGCGGTTCTGGTTGAGCCCACAGAAGAGGGTGAGGTTGGCCTGATCGATTTCCAGCACGAAATTGACGGTTCCGGAGCGCCCTCGCTCAACATGCCGGCCGGCGGAAGTCTTCATCCCGCCTCCCCTGAGACCCTGGCGGAGCGGCTGCACTACGTGCACCAGGACGGCCAGGCGGTTTACAAGTACGCCGTGCGCAAAATGGTAGAGACTTCCAGCAAGCTACTGCACAGCAACAACATCAACGCCGCCGATCTGGGATGTTTCATTCCGCACCAGGCCAACAAGCGCATCATTCTTTCGACCGCCGAGCGTCTCGGTCTGCCGCTGGAGCGGGTCGTCATCAATATTGATCGCTTCGGCAACACCACGGCTGCGACCATTCCTCTGGCCATGCAAACCGCGTTCGACGAGCACCGCCTGCAAAAAGGAAGTCTGATCATGTTGGCCTCGGTAGGCGCCGGATTCACCGTAGGAGCCTGCCTCCTCCGCTGGGAGATCTGAAAAGCCTGCGACCGGCTCCAAAGGTCGCCCCGAGAAGGGTACGGGCTTCAGCCCGTACGCAAATACTCAAGAATGGATCGGCTTTAGCCGCTGACGGCAGGGTTTCCGCCTGATTACGCAGCCCTCAGCGCCTAAAGGCGACTCATCTTGAGTATTTATGTACGGGCTGAAGCCCGTACTCTTCACGAACCGAGTCTTTCCGCAGACTCTGAAGCCCTCATTGTTGGTACTTTTAGGCGGCACAGGCGAAAACCACCTCCACGGAAGGTTTTGGGTCGCGATAACGAGGGCTCGGTGGGTGGCACGGCTGAACCCGTACCCTTCCGGAATCTTTTTTCACGCGTTCACTTCGCGCTCAGCGCGGCCTGCGGAGCCCCGGCACGGCGGCCTTCTCTGCGGAACTTCCACACCCCATACAAAATCCCGGCCGCGAGCGCGCCCAGGTAGATCCACAGAATGATCGTGCTCCAGCCAGACAGGTAATGGCGAAAGGCGCGCACCAGGGTGCGCCCGTAGATATCCGCCAGCCAAGCCACTAATGAATACCGAAACATGCGCGCCAGGCTAAACGCCCAAAAAAACTTCTTCCGCGAAACCCCCAAAGCCCCGGCCGCCAGCAAAAACGGCATCAATGGAAACGGAGGCGGCAACAACGCTGAAGTCGTCACCGCCAGCGTCCCGTTATTCTCCACCCACCGTGAAAGCTTTTTGGCGAATCGCTTGGGCAGGTAACGATGCAGCGCCGCCTCCCCGCCCTTGGCACCGGCGGCCCAGGTGAAATACCCACCCATAATCGACCCCGCGATCGCCGCAGTCGCCGCCAGCAACGGGTTCCCGCGATGCGCCACCAGCAAAATAAGCAGCAGATCCGTACTCCCCGGTAAGGGCAGCGGAATAATCGAAGAATCGATCGCCGACACCGCAAAAAGACCCATGGTGCCGAAGCCCATAAGCCAGTGCAGCCCGTGTGCACGAGAGGCGCGCTTGGTCGCTGTCTGAATCACTGTCCCGTTGGACGCACCAGGGCGCTCTCCCGACGCAGTTCCGTCTCACACAAATTGCAGGCCACGCACCGGCGGCAGCGCACCGCACTCCGCGGCATACCGGTAAAACGCCTCGATTCCTCGCAAACAGGCGTCGTCCAGCACGTAATGGATATTGTTGGTTAGATAAAAACGGATCGTTTCCGCCGGAACCGCGATCCGTCCCGACCACTCCGCCACCAGCTCTTCCACATGAGCCATCCCGTTATCCCGGGAAGACTGCAGATCCTCAATCAGCTCCGACGCCGGCATTCCCGTTTCTTCGAGAGCGGTCGACGTCAACGCCCAAAAAGCCGAAATCCACGGCAACCCGGTAACGTTATGCCACTCATGAGCCAGGTCGAGGTAAAGCAGCTTCTCTCCGGTACGCTCTGCCCTTGCTTGCGCATCTTCGAGTGCCAGCAGCGCTGGGTCGCCGATCAGCAAAGCCGCATCGGCCACGGCCAGCATCGCGTCCAGATCGGGCGCGTGCGGCAGAAACACCGCCGGCCGCTTCCAGAATATGTCGAACAGGATGCGGGTATACGCGCACGAAGTCCGCGACGAAGTATCCGCCGCAATAGTGCGCACACCGCTCACCCCTGGCTGCGCACGCACCACCAGAAGGATCGATCGCACATGGTCGAGCGCGGCAATCGTGCATCCCGGTACCACCAGCAGCGAGGGCGTCGTTGCATAAGCAGCAATCGGAACCAGCCCGAGATCCGCATAACCCGTTGCCAGTTGGTCGGCGCATTCAGAGGGTGTGGTGTAGTTGATCTGATAACGCTCGCGCAGCCGGCTCCGCACCGGCTCATGCTCGAGATCCCACATCAGTGGAGCAGGATTCAGGAAGTGGATGGCCGCCACGCGCAGACGTCGTTTCAGTGGGCGAGTCACTCCGTAGTGTAACGTGCATGCAGCGATGATTGGCAGCGACCCACCGCCCGTAACCATCCCACCAAAACCGGCAGCTGATGACCGGCTCGCCTGGGTTGCGCTCACCCTCACCCCCGGCCTGGGTCCCAAACGAATCCTCAAAGCCGCGCAAATCCTGCAGGATATGTCCCGCCTCTTCCGCCTCTCCCTGACTGAATTGGAGTCACTGAATCTCCCTGCAGCCTCCGCGCAATGGATCTTCAGTGGCCAGGCGCGCGCCGAAGCCGAGCAGGAATTGGTGCGTATCCACGAGAAAGGGGGCGTGATTCTCACCTATTCTGATGAGCGGTATCCCGAACGCTTGCGCGAGATCTTTGACCCACCCCCCGTGCTCTGGGCGCTGGGCGATGTCAGGTTGCTGTCGCGGCCCGCGATCGCTGTCGTCGGCACCCGTGCCCCCACACCCTACGGAACAGGAATGGCCGAGATCTTAGCCCGCGACCTGGCCGCCCGCAAGCTGGTCATTCTGAGTGGCATGGCACGTGGGGTCGACACCGCCGCCCACCGCGGCGCATTAGGCGCCAACGGAAAAACCGTAGCCGTCTGGGGCACCGGCGTCGACGTGATTTATCCCAAAGAAAACAAATCTCTGGCCCAGGACATTCTCAGTAGCGGCGGCGCCATCCTCTCGGAGTATCGCCTGGGCACCTTCCCCGCCCCGCAAAACTTTCCCAAACGCAACCGCATAATCAGCGGCATCAGTGTCGGCGTACTGGTAGTCGAAGCCGGCGAGAACAGCGGCACCCGCGTCACCGCGCGGTGCGCGCTCGAGCAGGATCGCGACGTCTACGCCGTGCCGGGAAACGTGACCACCAAGAACGCCTGGGGCCCCAACACGTTGATTAAACAGGGCGCTAAGCTGGTTGCCACCTGGGAAGATGTGTGGGAAGGGCTCAGTACTCAGGTCCGCATGCAGCTGGAGGCGGAAATAGGTTTTGCATCGCCGGCGGAGCATCCCGCATCGATTGTGCAGGAACTTCCGCTGCTGGAGCCGGAGAGAGTTGTGCTCGGCGCGCTGCGGCACGACGAAGCCGTGCAGCTGGATGAGCTCATGGAAAAGCTTGAATCCCAATTAACCTCAGCTGAAATTTTTACAGCTTTGTTTGAGCTCGAACTCTCCAGCCGGATCAAGCAGCTTCCCGGCAAGAACTTCGTCCGGCGCATGTAGCTTTCACGATCGCACCAACAACTCTGTTGCCAATCCAGCACTCTGCAACTTCCGTTGCAGATACGGCAAGTTGCAGACGCGACAGGAGTAAATGCGTCTATAGAAGTGTTGTTGAGCGCTCCGCCCAATACGCGGATCACGATAAGTAAATAACCATGAACCTTTCAGGTGGTACAGTCAGTCCCATCGGGAAGCGCTTTTTCATCCTATCCATCGTTTGTCACCAGGGTCACGGGTTTAAGGAACGCAATGAGTAAATCACTAGTGATCGTCGAATCGCCCGCCAAGGCAAAGACGATCAGCAAATATCTCGGGAAAGACTTCACCGTCGAAGCCTCCGTCGGCCACATCAAAGATCTGCCCAAAAACAAAATCGGCGTGGATTTGAGCGATGGCAGCTTTGCGCCTGAGCTAATCGTCATTCCCGGCAAAGAAAAGGTCGTCGACCGGCTGAAGAAGCTGGCCCGGGCGTCGTCCGTCATTTATTTGGCGCCCGATCCCGATCGCGAAGGAGAAGCCATCGCCGCCCATCTCGAAGATGAGCTGCGCGGTCTTTCCAAAGAAAACTCGATCCGCCGCGTAACCTTTAATGAGATCACCGACAAAGCCGTGCACGCTGCCTTTGAGCACGCCCGCGACGTCGATCGCAACCTGGTCGATGCGCAGCAGACGCGCCGCGTCCTCGACCGCATCGTGGGCTACCAGATCTCGCCCTTGTTGTGGGATAAAGTGCGCCGTGGCCTCTCCGCTGGCCGCGTCCAGACCGTTGCCCTGCGCCTCATCGTCGAACGCGAACGCGAGATCCAGGCCTTCGACCCGGTCGAGTACTGGACCCTCGATGCCCAACTCACACCGGCTAACAATAAAACGGAGTTCACCGCGCGCTTCACCGGCATCGATGGCGAAAAGGCAACCGTGCCCACGGTCGACGCCCCTTCCCTGCCCAACAAAGAGCGGATGGATGCCGTCGTCGCCGCGCTTGAGAAAGCAACCTGGTCGGTCGAGAACGTAGAAAAGAAGGAACGCCGCCGCAACCCCACCGCGCCCTTCACCACCAGCAAATTGCAACAGGACGCCTCCCGCCAATTAGGCTTCAGTGTGCGCCGGACCATGGGGGTCGCGCAGCGATTATATGAAGGTATCGAGCTGGGCAGCGAAGGCTCCGTCGGTCTCATCACCTACATGCGTACCGATTCCACCCGGGTCTCACCCGACGCCATTGCCGACGTGCGCAAGTGGATTGAAAAAACCCATGGCAAGGATTATCTGCCGGCCGCGCCCAACGCCTTCAAGAGCAAAAAGGACGCGCAGGATGCGCACGAGGCCATTCGCCCCACCAGCGTCACCCTGCATCCCGACGACATCAAGCAATATCTCAGCGACGAACAACTGCGCCTCTACCGGCTCATTTGGCAGCGCTTCGTTGCCTCGCAGATGGTGCCCGCAGTGTTCGACCAGACGACCGTCGACATCGTGGCCAAAGCCGATCGCAGCTATAACTTCCGCGTTACCGGTTCCGTCATGAAGTTCGATGGTTTCCTTAAAGTCTACGAGGAAGCAAAAGACAAAAAAGACGACGAGGATGAGGAGCTCAAGAACCGCCTGCCCGCTCTCGAAAACAAGCAGGCACTTGCTCTCAGCGCGCTGCTGCCCGAGCAGCACGCAACCGAGCCCAGGCCGCGTTTCAACGAAGCCTCGCTGGTCAAGGAGCTGGAAGAGCGCGGCATCGGCCGCCCCTCCACTTACGCCACCATCATTAATACAATTCAGGAACGCGAGTACGTGCAGAAGGTGGGCGTCGGCCGCGGCGCAAAATTCATCCCCACCGAGATTGGCTTCGTGGTCACCGATCTGCTCGTCGCCAACTTCCCCTACATCTTCGATCCGCAATACACCGCCAAACTCGAAGAAGAGCTGGACGATATCGAAGACGGCAAAGAGGTGTGGACTACCTTGCTGGGTGCTTTCTACGGCCATTTTGAAAAAGAACTCAAACATGCCGGCGCGCACATGGAAAACATCAAGCGGATGGAGAAGCCGACCGACGAGAAGTGCGACGTCTGCGGTTCTCCGTTGGTCTTGAAGTGGGGCAAGTTCGGCAGTTTCTTCGCCTGCAGCACCTACGACAAGAAGGATAAGAACAGCTGCACCTTCACCAAGGAAAACTTCGCCGCCAAGCCGGAAATGAATACCCAGGAAGGCCAGGATGCGGAGCAGACCGAGGAGTACTGCGAGGCCTGCGGCCGCGTCATGGTCCTCAAGCGCGGACGCTTCGGCGCTTTCATGGCCTGCCCCGGCTACAGTGAAGATCCGCCCTGCAAGACCACCCGCAAGTTGACCGCGAAACAGCAGCAGAAGGCCCCCCAGCCGCTCGATGAACTTTGCCCCAAGTGTGCTTCCCAGCTGGTTTTGCGCAACGGCCAGTACGGAGAATTCGTCTCCTGCAGCGCCTATCCAAAATGTAAGTACATCAAGCAGAACATCATCGAGGGCATGAAGTGCCCAACCTGCGGCGACGGCGATATCGCGGAGCGCAAGGCCCGGCGCGGCAACCTCTTCTACGGCTGCACCAACTACCCTAAATGCGACTTCACCTCGAATTTCAAGCCCGTCCCGGAAAAGTGTCCGGAGTGTGGCAGCCCCTACCTGCTCGAGAAAACGCGCGCCGCCGGGGTGTTCCTGGTCTGCCCCAACAACAAGAAGGCCGCAGCCGAGGATGAGGCGCCCAAAAAGAAAGCTAAAAAGGGCGCAGCCGCCGAGCCGGCGGAGCAGGTGCTCTGCAGCTATTCGCGAAAGATTGCCGAGCCGGCGCTTGAATCTGTCGAAGCCATGCGCTATCAGACCAAAGCGGAAGAGCTCCCGGTGGCATGAAGCCTTGCCATAAACGATTGTCCGGGAGTACAACTCAGAGTGCGGTCGTTCGACCGCATGGAGCCGATATGAAATTATTCGCAGTTGTTTTGGCACTTTCGACCGTTCCGGCCATGGCCGCGGATATGAGTTCCGCAAAGGTCTCCGGGTACATCGGTGATTCGAAGTGCGGAGCCACGCACAACTCCAGCAGCCCGAATGCGGCCTGCGTGAAGAAGTGCATTGACGGGGGCGCCAAGCCGGTTTTTGTTGACGATGCCAAAAAAGAAGTCTACGTCATCGACGATCCGGACGTCGTGAAGGATCACTATGGTCATCACGTCTCGGTAGTCGGCAAGATTGACGAGGCCGATAAAACCATCCACGTTTCCAAACTCGCCATGCTGCCCGACCAGGGCAAAACGAGTGGCGCGACGGAGATGCACTAGAAACTCCAGGCACTCCTTTTACCCGCGGCAGTGCTCACCCACTGCCGCCAATCCTTCCCTTCAGCTTCCACGGGCCAGATTTCGTGTGATACACCGTCACTGTGGCCAGATGCCACAGCGGCCATCCATCTGCTAAGGTGGGATAAATAGGGTAGGAAGGATTGTAAGACTAACCTGGTTATGGCAAAGGCAACATGGAACGGTAAGGTGATCGCCGAGAGCGACACAACAGAGTTGGTTGAGGGCAATATCTATTTTCCGGAGAGTTCCCTTAAGCGGGAGTACTTCCGCCCCAGCTCGACAATTTCAACCTGCCCCTGGAAGGGGCAAGCCCGATACTACAGCCTTTTGGTCGATGGGCAGGAAAATCAGGACGCTGCCTGGTATTATCCCGATCCCAAGCCAGCCGCTCGCAACGTCAAGAACCACGTCGCCTTTTGGCGCGGAGTTGAAGTCGAGAAGTAGGATGCAGGCTGCTATCCTACTCAGCCTGCTGCTCTTACCGCTAGGTAACGCGCTGGCGCAGATGCCCTCCCCGGAGCACGACACTGAGGTCCTGCGGCACCTCGAAGAAGAGTATCTGCGCGCCGAGATTGAAGATGACACGGCCATTGCGGGCACCATTCTGGCTGACGACTACGTTGGCCTCAAGCCCGACGGCACCACCTCCAGCAAAGCCGATATCCTCAGCCGTCTTGACCGCCATGAGCGCCGCCAGAACCCATACCTGATCACCGCCACCAACATGCGTGAGCACCTGTTCGGTGACACCGCCTGCGTCACCTACACCAAGATCTATACCCGTCCCGGGGGCCACCCCGCCGTCAGCGAGAGCGTGCTCCACCTCCTAATGCGCCACAACAGAATCTGGCGTCTCGAACTAAGCAGTCCCCTCCCCGGCCCAAAGCCGTAGCGCAGTGCGTCGTTAATAACGCCCTATCTGTTCTCAAGCCTCAGGCCCGCAGGGACGACTGAATGTAGTCCAGGATGAAAATCCTGGGTAAACCAAGACAAAACAGAGCAGTCCCGAAGGGACGGCTGATGATTTCCCCAGGATGAAATCCCGGGAGGATTGCTCCGTCAACAATGGCTGAGGGAAAACAGGACTTCGTCCTTCCCACGTCAGCCGTCCCTACGGGACTGCTCTGTTTTGCTTTTCCTACCCAGGATTTCATCTTGGGCTACGTTCAGTCGTCCCTGCGGGACTAGCCCGCATTTCTCACCATAAACGATTTTGCGCCAGGATCGACGGTGCGATACCCTCCGTTGCCGCGCTTGGGAGTGATGGGTTGGTCGACCGAGATAATTTCTGGCGTGCGACAACCTGTTTGGTGGTGAGCGAGAGTCATTTTGGCATGGCTCCGCCCAGCCGGGGTTGGGTCAAGGTGGACTTGGAATTGGTCGCCCGCCGCAGTTTCAGCAGCGCAGGGCATGGAAGGCTTGTGTGAAGAGTTCTTTCCAGGGATAAGCCGAGTTGAGCTGAAGCAGGATGCGGCGCACGCTGATGCGCACGATGGCGCCGATCTTGAACAGCTTGATTCGGATGGTATCGACCTGAGCTTGCGCCCATTCGGTGCCTTGGAGGCCCAGTCGGCGTAGGGCCTCCATCAGCGTGTAGGCCATTGCGGAGAAGTAGAGGCGCAACTGATTACCCTTCATCTCGTCGGTGGACAGCCGGTCAGCGAACAGGCACATCTGTTCCTTGATGCGGTTTTCCATTTCACCACGGGCGCAGTAGAACTTCTCGTAAAGAGCCTGGTCGGGCCATTGCTCCGGGGTCAGCGAAGTGACCACGAAGCGCGGGTTCTCGCCCTTGTCGAGATACTCGGCTTTGGCCACCACGCGACGGTCGCGCGACCAGCTGCGGCGCGTGGTATAGGGGAAGCTGGTAAAGACGCGCGCCGCCTTGGCGGTGCTCTGGTGAAGCAGACGAGCTTGCTGCATCTGGGCGCCGATGATCTTCTGCAACCGTTTGTTGCGCGCCAAGCCAAACAGATAATCCACCTTGTTGGCCTCGCACCAGCCCATCAACTCTTCGCGGCAGAAGCCGGAGTCGGCGCGCAACACGATCCGTGTCTGCGGCCATCGCTGCCGCAGTTGGGCAACGATGCGGCTCACTTCCTCCACCGCACCGGCGGCTGCATCCTGGTTAGCCGCCCGCAGGCGCGCGCACAGTAACTGGTCGCCGGCAAAGATATACAGTGGCAAATAGCAGTAGCTGCCATAGTAGCCGTGGAAGAAGCGCTCCGGCTGATGACCGTAAAGCGGGATATCGGTGGCGTCCAGGTCCAGCACGATCTGTTCCGGCGCACTGCGATGTGACTCCAGAAACAGCTCCCCTAACAAGCGGTCCAGAGACTCCGAAGAGTAGCTGATCTTGTGATAGCGACCGCTGCGGCCAACCAGTTCCAGCCGGTTCAGCGTGCTCTTGCCAGCCAGCGGCTTATCCAGCTCGCGCTTACCGCTGAGCAACGCCAGCAGCGGGTCGGAGCGCAACTGCTCATGATCGTTCAGGTCTTCGTACCCCAACGCCAGACCGAAGATACGCTGCGCCAGCATCTCAGAAAGCTGGTGCTTGACCAGCAACGGCGATCGGCCGTCGACAAAGCTGCCCGTCAGCCGACCCAGCAGGTTGATCTTGCGGTCCACCTCGCGCAACAGCAGCGCTCCGCCGTCGCTGGAAACCTGACCGGCGGTAAAGCCTGCCTCCACCCGACGCGAAAAATGGTCTGTAAATGAAAACGATTCTTGGCTACACTCTGTCATCAGAAAGGCCGCCCTTCTTCGGCTGTCACTACGTCTCGACAACGCAGTTATGCCATGAAAAGACGGCCTTTCCAAGCCACTTTCTAAATGCCCCCCACCGTTCTGCCTCTTGATCGTGAGAAATGCGGGCTAGGGCGCCCGACAGGTTGGCAAACATACTGGACGCCTTCCGTTGGCTTGAGCTTGGCCGCAGCCAACTGTGGGGTACATCTAGACCAGATCACAGACTCTAGCGCCCGAACAGCAATAGTCACGGAGTCGGTTCCTCAGTACCCCACTCCCCTGCTGTTTTTGGTTTCAACCGAACTATCTCTGGGATAATGAAGCCACTCTGGCGTTTGATCTGGCAGCCGCTCCTGCGAACCTTGCAGGCGGCCAGCACCGTGTATCCCTGAATGAAGCCACTCGAACTGGCGTTGACCCCGACTCGCAACCGTCGCCTGAATGAAGTAACAGGCATGGTCCTGCTGGTGGCCGCAAGCCTCCTCTTCCTGGCTCTGGTCTCCTACCGGCCAACCGATCCCTCGCTCAACACCGTTGGGGGGTATGCTGCTGGCCACCAGGCACACAACTGGATCGGGCTGATCGGCGCTTCCATCAGCGACCTCCTGTTCCAGGGGGAAGGCGTCGCCGCCTTCCTGTTTCCCCTGCTGCTGGGCGCGCTCGGTTGGACGTGGCTCCGTTCCCGCGCCGCCGGGTCCCTTCCCGCCAAGGCGTCCGGCGTGGCCCTCTACCTCATTTTTGCCCCTGCGGTCTTCAGCCTCATCCCTGGCCATCTCCGCTGGATGCACGCCCTCCCGATTGAAGGCTTGACCGGCCGCCTGGTTGGGGACACGCTCACCCACTACCTCAACTTTCCCGGCGCGGCCATCGTGATCGTGAGCATGGTGGTCATCGCCCTCTATCTCTCCACTACCTTCAGCTTCAGTAGCGCACAGCAGTGGGCAGCGGTGCGTTTCGCCTTCCTTCAGGTATGGCGCGACCGCCTGCGCAACTGGTATGCCGGCCGGCAAAAGAATCGTGCCCAGAAAATCGCAGCCAAACACGAGGCGCTGCGCCTCAAGGCCCAGGGCAAGGCGCAAAAAATCGCTGAAAAACCGAAGGCCAAACAGCCCAGGGTGGAAGAGGAAGAAAGAATCCCCACCGGCCGCCGCGGCGCCTTCTCTGACGTCAGCCCGGCCGAATACACGCCATCCCTCTGGAACCAGATGCCCCGCACCAGTGTCGCCGACGACGAACTTGAGGACGCTGTCTGCGCAAGCGATCTCTCCCGCGAAGAAGAGCAGGCAGCACCCCCGGCAAAACTACCGGTAGCCACCCGCCAGCCGGCGCCCAATCTGCTCGCCGACCACGAGGCAGCCAAAGCCATCTCCGTCAAAGGCCGCGCCGATGCCGATGCCCGCCTCGTCACTCTGGCGCCGCGCAACGTAAGCGGCTTTCGCCTGCCGCCCAGCACCCTCCTCACCCGCAGCGACGACTCGCAAATCGTGCGCGAAGACGACTTGCGCAACCAGGCCCGCATGTTGGTCGAGAAATGCGCGGAGTTCGACGTCCGCGGCTCCGTCGTCCAGATCAATCCCGGCCCCGTCGTCACCACCTTCGAGTTCCGCCCCGAAGCCGGCGTCAAGTACAGCCGCGTCACCGGCTTGGCCGAAGACCTTTGCCTGGCCATGAGCGCCGAGAGCATTCTCATCGAGCGCATGGCGGGCAAGAGCACCGTCGGCATCCAGGTGCCCAATCACGATCGCGAAACCATCTGGCTGCGCGACGTGATCGAAGCAGAAAACTTTACCCAGACCAAGTCCAGACTGACGTTGGCCATGGGCAAAGACATCAACGGCCGCATTGTGACCGCCGACCTGGCCACCATGCCCCACGTGCTCATCGCCGGCTCTACCGGGAGCGGTAAGTCGGTCGCCATCAATGCCATGATCATGTCCGTGCTCTACAAGGCGACGCCCCAACAGGTGCGCATGATCCTGGTCGATCCCAAGCGCGTGGAACTCGGCATGTACGAAGGCATTCCCCATCTCTTCACGCCGATCATCACCGAGCCCAAGCTGGCCGCCAATGCCTTGCGCAACGCGGTCCGCGAGATGGAGCGGCGCTTGAAACTATTGGCCTCGCGCAGCGTCAGGAATATCGATCAGTACAACAAACTGTTCGACAACCACACCCCCAGCCTGTTTGAAGACGCCACCCAGGAGCAGCCACTGCCCCACATCATCATCATCATCGATGAGCTGGCGGACCTGATGATGTTGGACAAGTCCAACGTCGAAGAAGCCATCACCCGTTTAGCCCAGATGGCGCGCGCCGTGGGCATCCACCTCGTGTTAGCCACTCAGCGGCCCTCGGTCGATGTCATCACCGGTTTGATCAAGGCCAATGTACCGACCCGCATTTCCTTCCGTCTGGCCACCAAAGTCGATTCCCGCACCATTCTCGATTCCAACGGAGCCGAAGCCCTGCTGGGGCGCGGCGACATGCTCTTCCTGCCGCCCGGTACTTCCCGGCTGCAGCGCCTGCACGCCCCCTTCGTCACTGAGAAAGAGATAGCCGCCGTCGTCGATTTCTGGAAGACCCAGGGAGAAGCAGAATACGTGCAGGGCTTCCTCGAATCGCCCCGCGACGAAAAAGGCCGCGATCTGGATGCGGAGCCCGAGGATGGCGACGCCTCCGACGAATTATTCGAGGACGCAGTACGCCTGGTATTGGAGTTCGGTAAGGCCTCCACCTCCCTGTTACAACGGCGGTTACGTATCGGCTACGGCCGTGCCGCCCACCTCATCGACCTGATGGAGCGCGACGGCATCGTCGGGCCCTCCGACGGCTCCAAGCCCCGCGAAATCCTCAAGCCACCCGACTGGATCACCCAAATCGAACCCGCCCTGCGTTAAGCAAAAAGCAGGTCCCTCCACTGCGCTCCATGGACAGTGCCAACAACTGACCAACGAATGATCTTCAAACGCGAGCCAACTGACCGATCACCGCAGAGTGCAATCAAGCGTCGCCCAGGTACGCCGTGGAACGGCAACAAGAACATAGGCCAAGGACTCTGGGCGCTAGGCTGCGTGTTGCTCGCGATCCATTCCCTAAACCTGGTCAGAGCGGAAGGGCAGGCCCAGTCCAGTCCACCGGCCCCACGGGATTCCGCGCCTCAGAGCGTGATCATTGATACGGACATCGGCGGGGACATTGATGATGCCTACGCCGTTGGCTTAGCGTTGCAAAGCCCGGAATTAAGAATCCTGGGGATCACGACGGAATTTGTGGATACCACGCTTGAGGCGAGACTGACCTCGCGCTTCTTGCAGGAAACCGGACACTCCGGTATTCCCGTCGCTGCTGGAACCCCGAAGCAGGCGCCCCCAAAAGGCGCTTTAAGCCAGGCTCGCTATGCCGAGCGAGGACCCGCAGGTCTGACTTACCCCAATGCGGTGGAGTTTCTGCTGCAACAGATCCGATTGCATCCAGGCGAGATCACGCTCATTGCCATCGGCCCGGAAACGAATATCGGAGCTGCCATCGATCGGGACATCGCAACCTTCCGCAAGTTGAAGCGAGTGGTGATCATGGGAGGATCAATCTATCGCGGATATAACCCGGCTAACACGTACCGCATCAACATGACTCCGAGCCTGGAGTACAACATTGCGATGGATCCAGCGGCTGCTCAGAAACTATTTGCGTCTGGGGTACCGCTCTACGTTCTGCCCACAGACTCAACCCAGATCAAGTTCGAAGAGCTGAGGCGAGGACAGATTTTTGCCGCGGGTACGCCTATGACGGATGCCCTAACCTTGCTGACCGAGGAATGGTCCCACGGCTTGCAGGCGACCCCCACTTTGAATGATGTCGTAGCAGTTGCGTTCGTATTAGATCCCGATCTGTGTCCCGTGCTTCCTATGAATCTGCGCGTCGATTCAGCCGGGGCTACTAAAGTCGGGCAGGGCGCGCCCAACGCGAGTGTTTGTTTGCATTCCGATTCAGACCGGTTTTTCGACTTTGTCATGCCACGGTTACTCACGCCAACTCAGCCGCAGGCTATTAGGTAGGGCGGTACATGAACCCGCCGACGCCCACGGAAAGGCGAAGCGAACGCGGTAATAAGTCGCCGGGAAATTTGCCGACCAAACCCGTCACCCGCTGAGCTTGCCACTGGGTCTACCGGCCACACGTTACCTCGGTGTACTCCAGTAACACTTTAGAGTGCCTTTTCCCATAAAATGCCTTAAGCTGCGAAGGTAACCCTTCTGGAGGCTCCCCCGCTTGCTCATCCCGTCGACTGCAATCGAGGCCCGGCACAAGGTTCTACTGGTGGATGACGACGCGGTCAGCCTTGAACTCATGACCGTGTTGCTTGCGCACGAGGGTCACCAGGTCGTGAGCGCCACTGGCGCCGAAGCAGCCCTCAACGTCCTCGCCACGGAAAAAGCGGATGTCCTCCTCGTGGACCTGCAAATGCCCGGTGTCTCCGGCGGCCAACTGGCGGAAAAAGTCCGCGCCATGGCCGGCCCCAACCCCCTTCTACTGGCCATGAGCGCCACCGCAGTCCAGAACCGCCAGCTCCCCGCCTTCGATGGCTTTTTACTGAAACCACTGGCTTTGGGTGACTTGCGTAGAGCACTGAATCCAAAAAGGCTTGTGGCTCCTCCTAAACGGCCGGCGAAGACCTCCGCCAGCTGCGAAATCCTCGACATGACGGTCATCGGCAAGCTGCTCGCCATGATGCCCGAACAGGCGTTGTACGACGTCATCGCCGCCTGCATAGCAGACACCCGGACCTGCATTGAAACCATCAGGATCCAACGCCACCAACGCGACCTGACCGGCGTGCAGCAGTCTGCCCACAGGATCAAAGGCGCTGCCGCGATGATCGGCGCCAGTCACCTGGCCAAGCTCGCCGCCGGCCTCGAATTGGGGGGTAGCAAGGAAGCGGCCACCCCTGATGTTTTGGATGAATTACTCATTGCTTGCAGCGAGCTAGAGCGTATGCTTTTGGCAGGAAAATTAAAGAAAACCAGGGCCCCCCACCATGAATCCACCGACCGCGACCATAGCAGCCACTCCTAAGACCAATAACGACCGCTTGCACTCGATCCGTATCGTCATTGCTGACGACCATCCAGTCGTCCGTATTGGCGTGAAAAACATGCTGCAAAGCGACCCCGGCCTTGAAGTATTGGGCGAAGCTTCCGATGGCGATGAAGCCATTACGGCAACGCTGGAATTGCTCCCGGATATCCTCCTGCTCGACTTGCAGATGCCTCGTCTGCCCGGCCTGGAAGCGATGCGGGCCATCATGAGTGGTTCGCCGACCGTTAAAATTCTGCTGTTGACCAGCACCATCACCACCCAGCAGATCATTGAAGCGCTGCAGATTGGCGCCCGCGGGATCGTGCTCAAAGATGCCCTGGCCGACCATCTCACCACGGCCATCCGCGCCGTCTCCTCCGGCGATTACTGGATCGGCGGCAAGCGTGTCGTGAACCTGGTTGGCGCTCTGCATGAACTTATGCAGCAGGCCGCCGTGCCCGAACGCAAGACCTATGGCCTCACCCCTCGCGAACTCGAAGTGGTGGGTTGCATCGTCGAGGGTTGCAGCAACCGCGATATCGCCAAGCAGTTCAGCATCAGCGAAGAAACCGTGAAGCGTCACCTGTCGAACATCTTCGACAAGACAGGTGTCTCCACCCGTCTCGAACTCGCGCTGTTTGCCATCGCCCATCAATTGGTAGCTTTGCAGTCCTGAGCCCTTCCCAGCACCCATATGCCGTTTCCCACCCTTCGCACTTCAATGGAGGGTGGGGAAAACAGAGCCCGATCATACCGCCAGGCCCCCTACCTGCATCTAATGAGAAGTCAGTTGTACGTCTGGACTGCGCTGAGCCTCGCCTTGGACTCTGTGAAGTCCATCGCATTTGGGCGCGTTATCACGGCAAGACCGGAGTTCCGAACCGATGATTACAGAAAGACTGTTCCTTGTTGCGTTACTTTGTGCTGCCCCCATTACCCTTTCCGGGCAGGAGATGAACCCGACCTCACAACAGCAGCCACAGCAACCCATCATGCCCGCCGCAGACTCGGGCAGCAATGTGCCGCTCTACCGTATACAGGTCGTAGGCAGAGACATCCCCGCCATCAACTACTGGCACCGCAGCGGAAGCACAAAAATTGGATTCGCGGGCACCAGTCTTCTCAGCCAGGGCAAAGGGGAAGCAGACGTCACCAGCAAGGGCCAAACCTTCATCGATGCGAAGTTTCAGGGATTGGTCCCGGCCAACAGCTTCGGGCCGGAATATCTCACGTATGTTCTCTGGGCGATCACGCCACAGGGCCGGCCTGTGAACCTGGGAGAAGTAATGCCCAGCGGCTCCAAAGCCGAAATGAAAGTCACCACCAACCTGCAGCAGTTTGCCCTGATCATTACCGCCGAGCCCTATTTCGCCGTGACCACCCCGAGCGATCTGGTCGTGCTGCAGAACACCGTATCCAAAAACAAGACAACGGGAATCATCGACACTGTAAACGTGCACTTCAATCTTTTGCCGCGCGGCGCTTATGTCCAGACGGCCGGCCAGCACGCCGTCATCAACCCGGTCAAACCCAGCGATAAGTCGCCTCTCCAACTCTACGAAGCCATCAACGCGGTGCAGATTGCCGAGGCCATGGGAGCCGGTAAATATACTCCAGACATCCTCGCCAAGGCCAAGCAGGAACTGGAAAACGCGCAGGCACTCGACGGCAAGAAGAGCCAGCGCAAAGTCATGATCACTTATGCTCGCGGCGCCGTGCAAGATGCGGAAGACGCTCGTGTCAGCACCCTGCGCAAAATGCAGGAAGAGAAAGAACGCCAGCAGCAACTGGCCGTGCAGCAATCTCAGGAAGCTGCGCAGCAGGCGCAAATGGCCGCCCAGCAAGAAGCCCTGCAACGCGCCCAGGCCGATGCCCAGCGTGCGCAGGCCGAAGCCGCCGCAGCCAACGCCCGCGCCGCCCAGGTGGCCGCCGAGCACAGTGCCCAGCAGGCCACCGACCAGACCGAACAGATGCGCGAACGCCTGCGCCAGCAACTGAGCCAGGTGCTGCAAACTCAGGAAACGGCACGCGGACTCATTGTGAACATGTCGGATGTGCTCTTTGACACCGCCAAGTACACCCTGAAGCCGGATGCACGCGAGAAGCTGGCTAAAGTGTCTGGAATCTTACTTGCATATCCCGATTTGAAAGTACAAGTAGAGGGATATACCGACAACGTGGGCTCGCAGCAATATAACCTTAACCTCTCGCAACAGCGGGCGGACGCGGTGCGTGACTATCTCGTATCGCAAGGCGTCACCGCAGCCAACACCACCTCGATCGGGTACGGCATGAACAGCCCCATCGCCGACAACGCGACGGCCGCGGGCCGGGCACAGAATCGCCGCGTCAACCTGGTCGTCTCCGGCAGCGCCATCGGCGTGCAGCAAAGCCAGCCCACCACAACCGGGCCGCAACCCATGCCGCAAGGCACCAGCAATCAGCCTCCCCAGTAGCCCTGGGTTCTTTCCATCCACCAACGGGTGTCCCAGGTCTCTTTTTTAGACCTGGGCGCCTACCTCCACTGACCTCGGAGGGGAAAAATGCGCATCGCTCTGCTCGGCCTGGGAAACATGGGCACCCCAATCGCCCACCTGTTGCAGGAACAAGGCCACCAGCTCAGTCTCTGGAACCGAACCCCCAGGCCGGGGGTACAACTGGCTCTCACGCTCTCGGAAGCGGTCGTGGGCGTGCCCATCGTGCTCACCATGCTCAGCAACGATGCCGCAACCGAAGCTGTTGTGTTCGGTGCTCAGGACTCGCCCGGCATTCTTACGTCCATGGCAAAGGACGCAATCCACGTCTCCCTGTCGACCATCAGCGTAAAGCTATCTCGGCGGCTTACCGAAGCGCACCAGCAATGCCACCAGCATTTTGTCGCCGCGCCCGTCTTCGGCAGACCTCCCATCGCGCAACAGGGTAAGCTGTGGATCGCAGTGGCGGGGGCCCATCTGGCTGTCGAGCAAGTCCGTCCCGTTCTCCAAGCCGTCAGTCGCGGCCTGACTGTCGTTTCCGATCAGCCCTGGAGGGCGCACGCGCTCAAATTAGGCGGCAACTTCATGATTGCGGCGATGGTTCAGGCGATGAGCGAAGCGTCTGTCTTTGCCGAGTCGCAGGGCATTCCGCCTGCGCTCTTTCTCGAGACGGTCAATAGTGCGCTTTTCCAAAGTGTTTTCTACGGCCAATACAGCAATACCCTGCTCAACCCACCGCCGGTTCCCGGAGCCACGGTGGCCCTGGGCAGCAAAGATATCGCCCTCTTCCGCGAGGCCGCGGCCGACGCGCACCGGCATCTCCCCCTGGCCGACTACATAGCCCAGCAGCTGCACAGCGCGGAAGAAGCGGGCATGAAAAGCGAGGAATGGTCCGTGGGCCAGTACCGCATCGCTCAAGTGACCACTGGCCCAAAGAACTAGAGAAGCGAGTCACTCAGGCAAGCAACGCGAGCCTGGCCTCAATATCCGCGAGCGCCGCTACTAACGCCGCCCGGCGCACCGGACTCGAGGTACGCTCCGAAAGAATCCGCTCACGCTGTAGGGAAAGTTCCTGTTTTTGCCGCTCGCGCTTTGCCCGCTCTACGCCAGATCTTTTTGCAGCGTCAAGGACAGCCCCTGAAGCGCTTAGATCGGCAGCCGTCTGCTGCTCTTCCACAGCCTTGCTCTCCCAACCACGTGCCATAGCCCTATGGTACGTCATCGTGGTCGCGCCCCCTGTACAACAATCGGATACACCCTCCCCGCGTATCCTTGAAAACACCACAACGGGTCACTAACCCCTTGATGGCACGCAGCCTGACGCTGCCGCGGAGGAAACATGAAAGTCTGGCAAATTAAATCTTTCGGGATCGACGCCCTCACCTGCGACGACCGCCCCCTGCCCCAACCAGCCCGCGGTGAGGTGCTGGTGAAAGTCCACGCGGTCTCGCTCAACTATCGCGACCTGCTCATGGTCGGAGGCCACTACAACCCCAAAATGCAGCTGCCCCGCATTCCCTGCTCTGATGGCGCTGGCGAAATCGTCGCCGTTGGCGAGGACGTAACCACCGTTGCCCTGGGGGACCGGGTAGCCGCCATCTTCATGCAGAACTGGCTCGACGGCCGCCCCACCGCCGAACGCACCCGCGGAGCACTGGGAGGCGACATCGACGGCATGCTGGCCGAGTACGTCGTGCTGCCCCAAAGCGGAGTCGTCCCCTTTCCCCAACATCTCTCATACACCGAAGCGGCCACCCTCCCCTGCGCCGGAGTGACCGCCTGGAACGCGCTGCGCAATGTAGCCCAGGCAGGGCCGGGAGACGTTGTCGTCATCCAGGGCACCGGCGGGGTCTCCATCTTCGCTCTGCAATTCGCCCGGACGATGGGCGCGACCGTGCTCGGCACCTCCAGCAGCGACGAAAAACTCGAGCGCGCCCGGACCCTGGGCCTGCACGCCGGTTGCAACTATCGGGAAACACCCGACTGGGCAAAATGGGTTCAGGGCGAAACGGACCAGCGCGGCGCGGACGTGGTCGTCGAAGTGGGCGGAGCGGGCACGTTTGCCCAGTCGTTGCAAGCCGTTAGCATCGGCGGAACCGTCGCCCAGATAGGCGTGCTCAGCCAATCCACTCAACCCTTGCCAATCGCGCCCCTGCTCCATCGCCAGGTGCGCGTCCAGGGCGTGTACGTGGGATCACGCGCCCACTTCGAAGCCATGAATCGAGCAATTACGGCAAATCTTACACGGCCCGTGGTCGACCAGGTCTTTGCCTTTCGCGACGCCCCCGAGGCCATGAAAGTCATGGAAAAAAGCCGACATTTTGGGAAGATCGCAATCCAGATCGTGCCGTAAATTCGTAGTTCTGGAATGGGAAGGAAAGCTATCTCGTTGAATTTGCAGGACTAGCAAAAGGTCAGTGACTTTTGGGTGATCCGACGATACAAAAGCTGTATTTTCCCTACGACAAACGCGACATTTTCGTGCAGAATGCATCTTAACAGTACAACTTGCCACAACAACCCGAGCGTTAAGACAGGGGAGAATTTACATGAACTGGATGCAAAGCCTGCTTGGTTTTTTCTACGATATCGTCTTCGGCTGCCGACATTGGAGCCAGACGAGACCGTTCACCCTGGAACAACAAACCTACAAGGTTTGTCTGGACTGCGGAAAACAGATCTACTACTCGACGGAGCGCATGACGCCGCTCAGCGCACGCGAAGTGCGCCGGATGAAGGCTGCAGCCCACGGCCCCGTGACCGTCATGTCTACACCTATGCCTGCGGGTGGCTTTTTCGCCCGGCGCGCCAACAAATCGAACGCGGCTGCCTGACGCCGCTTCTCAGAATCTTCAAGCTCCGTATCCTGTGGCGCATCCGATGCAGCCCGATACGGAGCTTCCTTATTTCTGCCACTCACCACACACCTTGATCCGATCAAGCCATTTGCCCCAAGCGTGCCTATCGGCTCGCGGAGAAATGCTCTAATTGAACCTGGGCTGGTTTTCCTTGGCACGAAACCAGGATCAATCCCAAGGTAAATCTGAAGGAAAATTCCAAGGTAAGTCATTGATCGTCGAAATCCGCGGCCTGACAAAAGTCTACGAAGAGAAGCAGCGGGTGGTCGCCATCGATGGCATCGACCTCTCGGTCGAGCGAGGCGAGATCTTCGGCCTGCTGGGCCCGAACGGCGCTGGTAAAACCACCACCATCAGCATCGCCACCACCCGCGCCCTGCCTACCAGTGGCCGCATCACCATCGCCGGCGTCGATGTCGTCGCCAAACCGGCAACCGCTCGCCGCAGCATCGGCGTGGTGCCGCAATACAATACGCTCGACCGTTCGCTCACCGTGTTTGAAAATCTCTACTTTCACTGCCGCTACTTCGGCCTTTCAAGCGCCGCCTCGAAGGCCCGCGCGCAACAGCTACTATTACAGTTTCACTTGCAGGAGCGCGGCCAGAGCTTCCCCTCGCAACTCTCCGGCGGCCTGCAACAGCGCGTACAAATTGCCCGCGCCATCGCCCATCATCCCGCCGTCCTCTTCCTCGACGAACCCAGCGCCGGCCTCGATCCGCAAAGCCGAATCGCCATGTGGGAGGCCGTCAAAGGTCTCGGCAGTGAAGGCATCACCGTGGTCCTCACCACTCACTACATGGAAGAAGCCGACGCGATCTGCGATCGCGTGGCCATTATGGATCACGGCAGATTACTCGCCCAGGATACCCCCGAGCTGCTGAAATCCACGCTCGGCGCGCAGACCATTTTCGAGCTCAAACTGCGCCACATGGAGGGCGCTCCGCAGTTGGTAACGACCCTGCAACAATTACCCAACGTGGCCTCCGCCGAAACCACCAGCGAAGGCGTGCGCGTGTTCTCGCAGGACACAGAGGAATTACTTCCGCAGATCGTGCAGGCCGCGCAGAACCTCGGCCTGCGCGACCTCTCCATCAATGAGCCCAGTCTGGAAACCGTATTCATTCGCCTGACGGGGAGGGACTTGCGTGAATAATGCCTCTGCCTTCTCCGCCTTCCTCGGCCTCATGCTGCGCGACCTGCGTGTGCTGCGCCGCGAGCTCGGCCCCTTCGTCATCCGCATCATCATGCAGCCGCTGCTCTTTCTCTTTGTCTTTACTTATGTCTTTCCCCATATGAGCCAGGGGAACCCCATGGCGACCGGCGGAGCCAATTTCGCCACCATTCTGCTCCCCGGACTCATGGCCGTCGCCATCATGTTCAGCGGCATCGCCGCCGTAGCCTTGCCCCTGTCACAGGAGTTCGGCATCACCCGCGAGATCGACGATCGCGTCATGTGTCCTCTGCCTGTCGCCGCCGTCGCCATCGAGAAAATGTGCTTCAGCGCGCTGCAAAGCATGCTCGCCGCGGCGCTGGTGGTGCCCCTCGCCTGGTTCATTCCGGCTGTACCCGTGAAACCTCAGATCGAAAATTGGCCCCTCCTGATCGTGGTCCTGGTGCTCTCGAGCCTGGTCGCCAGTGCCCTGGGCCTGGCCATTGGCTCTAACATCAAGCCGCAGCAGATTGGCCTCATCTTTTCGATCGTCGTTATCCCCATTACCTTTCTCGGCTGCGTTTATTATCCCTGGGCCTACCTTAACCATCTGCGATGGTTACAAATCGCCGTGCTCGTCAATCCCATTGTTTACATGAGTGAGGGGCTGCGTGCGTCGCTCACCCCAGGCATTCCCCACATGTCCGCGCTGCTTATCATCTTCGCCTTGCTGGTGTCACTCACCATTTTGGGGGGGATTGGGATCCGTGGTTTCCTGAAGCGGGTAATTTCATAAAACTCTGCGTATCGCAACCGTCATATCTATTACCCTTGGTTAGGCCCTTCCGCGTTGACTTTCGTCTGAGAGTGAGGGGTCTCCAGCAACCAGAGGTAAAGCGATGCGCGGTTTAAAACTTCTCTCGGTGACCGCACCGCTGTTGCTGCTTCTGCTTGCAGGCTGTGGCGCCGTGAGTTCCACGGCGGGCGCCAGCGCCGGCGCACTCCTCATTTCCGCCGACAAGCCCACCCTCGACACCACTACCACCAGCCAGCTAAGTGCCAGGCTACCTTCCGGCGCCCGGGCAAACGTCAAGTGGACAATCCTCTCCGGACAAAACGATGCCGCCCTCGGCCAGGGCGCCATCCAGGCCAATGGGGTCTATTCGCCGCCGCCCCTGCTCTCGCGCGACCAGGTACAGGTTCAGATATTGGCGACCTCCCAAACCGACCCGGCAACCACGGCCAATTATCGACTCACCGTGACCCCGGGCTTTGTCCAGGTGTTGACTCCTGAAACCGCGACCCTGGCGCCCGGCAGCAACTTGCAGGTGCGCGGCCAGATTGCTGAGGTTAACGCCGGCTCGATCCGCTGGTCGCTGGCCACCACCGCGGGCGGCGAAATCGATCCTGGCGATAGTTATGGCAGCATCGGCGAAACCCATTGCACGCACTCCAACCGCACCTATACCGATTGCACTGCAACCTATACCGCGCCGCGCGCGCTGCCCCCGGGTAATCCTTCGCTGTTCATGGTGGGCTTCGCGGCAGGCAATCCACACTCTGCCGCGGCGCTGCACATTCTGCTCAATGATGCGGGGGTTAACAGTTCGGGCCTGCAAAACCAGGCTGCCCAGACCGGCTACGTGCGAATGGGATCCTCCGGGGGCAATGCGAATGACTACGACTCCAGAAAAGACAGTGCCGGCAAAGAGTATGTGAATGACTGCTGTGGAGGAACTCTCGGCGCCCTGGTTTCGGATCGCGACAACAACCTCTTCATTCTCAGCAACAACCATGTGCTCGCCGAATCAGACCAGGCGCGAGCCGGCGACAGCATCGTGCAACCTGCCCTCATCGACCTCAACTGTGATCCACATGCCGGCCGCACCGTGGGCTCTTTGCGCTCCGTAGTACCTATCCAGAGTACGCAAAGCAACGTGGATGCAGCGCTGGCGGCCGCAACCCCCGCGGTCGATGGCAGCGGAGCCATTCTGCAATTGGGGCCAGAAATCAACGGAGTGCTCAGCGCCGCCGCCCCTGCCGCCGGCACCGGGGAGCCACTCACCGCCGGGTTACTGAACCAACTGCGCGTGGTCAAGAGCGGCCGTACCACCGGCTTGACCTGTTCCACGGTCAACACGGTAAACCTGAGCGTGCAGGTCGATTATTACTACGATTGCGCCGAGACCCATCCCTACTACACCAAGACCTTTGTCAATCAAATCGGCATGCCCGGCGCCAGCTTTGCCGATAGCGGCGACTCCGGGGCCCTGGTGCTCGATGCCGCCAATGCCCAACCCATCGGCTTGTTTTTCGCCAGTGGCGCCGACGACAGCAACCACGGCTTCAGTGTCGCCAACCCCATCCACGATGTGCTCAGCGAGCTGGCGGAGAAGAGTCAGACCGAAGGTTTGCAGATCGCTGGTGGCGCGCCTCATCCCATCACCTGCGCCAACTACGATGAGCACACTCTGCCGGCAACCCGCAACGTGAACTCGTTTCAGATGCTGGCTGCCAAGGCGGCCGCGGATGTGGCCAACGCAACCCTGT
Organism: uncultured Acidobacteriaceae bacterium; assembly: GCA_963834445.1. Classification (GTDB taxonomy): domain Bacteria; phylum Acidobacteriota; class Terriglobia; order Terriglobales; family Acidobacteriaceae; genus PALSA-350. Next base: position 765,904 of record CAWIBU010000002.1, on the reverse strand, counting down.
TGCGCCCCGATAACGCGATCCTCGGCATTGCCACCGGCAAAAGTCTTGACAGCCCGGGCGAAGCCGCCGTTATCGTCTACGTCGACAAGAGCAAGCCCGCTGTAGCCGTCCCCCAGGTCGTCAATGGGGTCAGAACATTGGTGATCCCCACCGACGCCGCCAGTTTGAGCGCAGGCACGGCGCCCCTCACCCTGCCGCAGGTCGAAGGCATTCATTTGTCCGCGGACGTATTGCGCGCCGCAGCCATGGTGCAAAAGCAATTTGCCCCTCAGCTCATGGCCGACCCGGCATTCTTCGGCGTAGGTGTCACCCAGAGCTACGACAATCCGACCGAAGCGGCGCTGGTGGTGCTGGTCGATCTAACCAAAACGCCAAAATCGATGCCCGACTCCATCGGCGGCCTGCGCATCCGCTACATGCGTGTCAACCGCTTGCACGTCACGCGCTCTAAATTCGCGCCCGTACCGCACGCCTCGCGCTGCGCCCTTCCTTAGCACCGCTCTTGACAGCTCATCTGTCCCGAGGCTTTCGATATCGCCCCTGGCTGACTTGCCCGGCGGCAAGTCAAGGATGGGTGGAACGAGCGGCATCCTCCCCTTTCCGGGTCCTGTGAACTCCGGCCGGACCGCAAACAACTGTTGGGTGGTTAAGACAAACCCGTGGGAATCGTTGCTCTGCAGTGCGCCTTTTCCCCCAAACCAAGACCCTGCAAGTGCGCTCGCAAATCCTGCCCACGCCATTTTGTTCATTGAGAACTGCATTTCAACGTGCACAATCCTCGCCCCTCGTCTTCCCCCGTCAACGCTCACGTCCCCTGCACCGCCGCGAACGACGCAGTCGTCGCAGCCTGTCCGATACCTCCGTCCGGGAAGAAGAGCATAAATACCGTCCCCGATCGCCTCGCACATGCCGCCGACGCCGGCCGGCTGGCCACTCGCACCGTGGCATGGTGCTTGGCGATGATCTCGCTGCTCACCCACAAGCCAAGCCCCGTCCCGGTGCTTTCCTTGGTGGTAAAAAACGGCTCGAAAATCCGCTGGCGTGTGCTGGCGGTCATCCCACAGCCATCATCGGCGATGAACAAACGGATGCCGGAAGCGCCGTCCACCCAGGAACGCGATCGGCGAACCGTGATCCAGAGGTGACCGTCCCGCCCGAGGGCATCGACCGCGTTGCCAATCAAATTAGCGAACAACTGACGCAGCTCCCCGGAAAAGCAATACAGCTCGATCCCCGGGCCGTCCTTGCGCAATACCTCGATCTGCTGCGCCAGCAATCGACCGGTGTAGAGGGTGAGCACCGAGTCCAGCAGTTCTCCCAGGTTGGCCACCACAGGAAAGGTCGATTGGCGATAGAAACGCAGCGTTTGTTGCGTCATCTCCGCCACCCGGGCAATCTCCTGCTGCGCCATGGCGGCATAGCCGACCGCTTCGCGATCCAGCGACGGCTGGTGCTGCAGCAGGTACAGAAGATTCGTAACCGCCTCCAGCGGATTGTTGATTTCGTGGGCGATCGAAGCTGCCAGGCGGCCGGCCGCCGCCAGCTTTTCGGTTTTGCGCAAAGCCTCTTCAGCCTGCTTGCGCTCGGTCGCCTCGACCACGATCGCCCCCACCCAGCGCACCGCCTCCGACGTCCCCTTCACCGGATATATGCTGATCAGCCAGCTCCGCATCTGGTTCGGGTCGCCGGCGCGCGGCGTGTTCAGCTCGAATTGCGCCACCGGCTCCCCCGTCTCAAAAACATTGTGCACGTGCTTCTGCAACAGCTCAGCCGCCGGTTCGGGCAGGGTTTCGGCAATGGTGCGCCCCAGGTGCCTGCCAATCGGCGCCTGGTTCATTTCCGCTAAAAACTGGTTCAGACGCACATAACGGAACTTGCGATCGAAGAAGGCAAACCCGATCGGCGCATTCTGTAGCATCGAGTCGAGCAGAGCCAGCGTGTCGCTCAGCCCAGCTCGCTGCTCTTCGATCGACGTCACCATCAGGTTGAAGGCCCGGGTAAGATCGGCCGACTCGTTGGTCGAGGTCACTTCCAGCGGAAATCCTTCTTTGGTTTCAGGGTCGCGAATCAATTTACGGGTCGCCGCCAGCAGGGTGCGCAGCGGGCGCGTGATGGAGCGGGCCAGCGTCCCGGCAATCAGCGCCGTGCCCAGGGCGCCCAGGCCGGCAAACAGGATGGTGATCCGGATCAGCGAGTAAATTTGCTGCCAGGCAGCGCTCGCGTCCTCATAGACCCAGGCGAAACCGCTGAGTTGTCCCTTGACGCGAATCGCCATCACCGCTTCGCGCGCCCCGCCCGGCACACGAAAAATAACCGCGCCCGCCGTATCCGCCAGATGCTTTTTCTCGAGGCGCGTCAGCAGGTCCTTGCCATTCATCCCTGGATCGCTGCTGGCGATGACCAGGCCGTTGCTATCTGTAACCACCGCTGCACGGATACTGGGGGAGTTGATGGTAGCCCGCAAAATAGGCTCCAGGTAGCCGGCCTGGCCCTGGGCCAGCGACTCCTGGCTCTGCAGCGCCAGCAGATTCACCTCTGACTCCAGCCGCGCGCGCGCCCGCTCGTGAATCTCAGAAGCCTGCTCGCGCACCAGCAGCGTGGCGAAACCAATCACCAGCAGGCCCTCAAACACGATAAGACCGGTAATGAGCTGACCTCGTATCGAACGGGGTTTGAGCCAACTCATAAGGCGGCCGCCTTTCCTTCAGCGCTTAAAGCACCTTCACCGTAACAGAAGAAGCGTGTCAACCGACCTGGACGGACGCACGACCTGCAAGTTTTGCTTGAATGTCCTGCGCGATCTGGCGGCCATGGAAACGGCCGTTCTCGATGAAAATCTCGTTGGTGCGCATCCCCGCGACAATCACTCCGGCGAGATACACTCCCGCCACATTGCTCTCGAGCGTTTGCGGATCGCATACCGGCAAACGGTCCAGGCCTTCCATCTGCACGCCCACTGCAGCCAGAAAATCAAAGTCCGGGTGATACCCCGTCAGAGCAAATACATAGTCGTTATCGATCGTAACGGTACCTTTGGGCGTGAGCAGCTCGACCGCGTCTTCGCCGATGCGCGTAACCGAACTGGAAAAATATGCCGTCACTTCGCCATTCTTGATGCGGTTGTTAATGTCCGGCAGAATCCAGTACTTCACGTGGTGGTGCATGGCCTCGGCCCGATGCACCAGGGTCACGTGCGCGCCATGACGCCACAGATCCAGGGCCGCGATCGCCGCCGAATTCTTACCCCCGATCACCAGTACCTTCTGGTCGTAATAGGGATGCGGGTCGTTGTAGTAATGCAGCACTTTAGCCAGCTCTTCCCCGGGCACTTCGAGGTAGTTCGGCAGGTCATAATAGCCGGTGGCAAGAATCACTTTGCGCGCTTCATAGACCCGGCGGCGTGAGAACTGGTCCTCCGTGGTTACGCGGAACTCCCCATCCTCCCCGGTCATGCCGGTTACAGTCTGGTAGGGACGCAGCTCCAATTTGTAATGATCCGCGACCTTGCGGTAGTACTCCAGCGCCTCATTGCGGCTGGGCTTCTGGTTGGGACTTGAAAACGGCATGTCCCCGATCTCCAGCAGCTCCGGTGTAGTAAAAAACGTCATCCCCGACGGATAGTGAAAGAGCGAGTTGCACAGGCACCCTTTGTCGATTACCACGGTGCGCAAGCCGGCGCGCTGCGTTTCGATAGCACAGGCCAGGCCGGTCGGACCAGCGCCCACCACCAGCACGTCAAAGCTTTCTTTCAGAGCCACCATCTTTATAGATTAGACGATGACGCGCGCCGGCCGTACCGGTTCAGGCCTGAAATCGCTATAATCGAACGTTCTGCAGAAGGCGGTTCAGGAGCCCCGTTCATGTCTGATGTTCGCAAAGAAAAAGACTCGCTTGGCTTTGTCGAGGTGCCTGCCAAGGCTTACTACGGCGCCCAGACCGCCCGCGCCGTCGACAATTTCCCCATCTCCAGCATGCGCGCGCACCCCAACCTTATCCGCGCCCTGGGCATGGTGAAGCGCGCCGCCGCCGAGGCCAATAAAGAGCTCGGCCTGGTCGACGCCAAGCGGGCCGACGCCATCATCCAGGCCGCCCAGGAAGTGATCGATGGCAAGTGGAACAGCGAGTTCGTGGTCGACGTGTTCCAGGCCGGCGCCGGCGTAAGCCTGCACATGAACAGCAACGAAGTCATTGCCAACCGGGCAAGTGAGCTGCTGGGCGGCAACCTGGGCGAGTATGCCCACGTCCACCCCAACGATCATGTGAACTACGGGCAGTCGACCAATGATGTCTTCCCGACCGCGATGCGTCTGGCGACACTGCTTGCGCTCGAAACCTTCTACCCGGTGCTCGACCAGCTGGCCGCGACCTTTGCTGAGAAGGCAAAAGCTTTCCACGGCATCATGAAATCCGGTCGCACCCACATGCAGGATGCGGTGCCGATGCGCCTGGGGCAGGAGTTTGCCGCCTACGGCTTGGCCGTCGAAAAGGGCAAGCAGTTCCTGCAGCTGGCTTCGACCACGGCTCGCGAGTTAGGGCTGGGGGGCAGCGCGGTGGGCACCGGCATCAACACCCATCCCGACTACCGGGTGAAAGCGGTCGCCAACCTGGCCCGCATTTCCGGCCAGAGGCTTGTTCCTGCCGAAGACATGCGCTGGGCCATGCAATCGAACGCGTGTATGGCCGATGTCAGTGCCGCGCTGCGTGGGATTGCGCTCGAGACGATCAGGATATCGAACGACCTCCGTTTGTTGAGCTCGGGACCCAACACCGGCTTCGCGGAAATCTACCTTCCCAGCCTGCAGCCGGGGTTGTCGATCATGCCGGGCAAGATCAACCCGGTCATCCCGGAATTAGCCGCCATGGTGAGTTTCCAGGTGATTGGCAACGACACCGCGGTTGCCTACGCGGTGCAGGCGGGCCAGCTTGAGCTGAATGTAATGATGCCGGCCATGGCCTACAACGTCTTGCAGAGCATCGCAATTCTGGGCAACATGCTGCGCCAGTTCGATGAGCAGTGTGTGCGTGGCATCACGGCCAACGAGCAGCGCTGCCAGATGTACGCCCAGAGCACCGTTTCTCTGGCCACGGCGTTGAACCCCTACATTGGCTACGCCAAGGCCGCCGATATCGTGAAGGAGTCAGTAGCCACCGGCAAGTCCATCATTGAGATTGCCCGTTCCCGCAAGCTGCTGACGGAAGAGGAAATCGCAGAAATCCTCGACCCCGTCCGCATGACCGAGCCGCAATACCCCCTGGACGCGGCGAAAGACCGCGACAAAGCCGTCACCGCCTAGGGAGACGGGCAGCGGAAAACGCAGGAGTTTGAAGGGTATGGGCTTCACAGGTTGCGGAAAAACCCTGGTGATGAAGGGTGTTTTCCGGCCCCCTAAAGCCCGTGCCTGACGCAAGGGCGAAACTACTGCCGTCCGAAGCGATAAACCAACCCGATATTGAACCCGATGTTTTTCACCTGGGTCGAACTGCCAAACGTGGTAAACAGATAATCCGGCATGAGGCGTACCGCCAGCGCGGGGCCGAGATTGTAATCGATCGGCACCCCTAACCCTGCGCTGAAATTGGCGCCATTCGCCCACAGCCCGATCGCGGTACCGGGAGGGACGCCGGAGGTGCTGGCGCTGAAGTTCCCCTTGGCCACGCCGGCCAACGCCTGGCCGCTGACCGCCCAGTGCTCCCGGCTTAGAATGCGATACTGCGGCCCTGCCATGTAGGTGTACTCAGTAATGCTGGGCTTGAAAATGTTATAGGGATTGGGCGTGATAAACGCGGTTCCGTAATAACCACGCAGGTCCGCCGTAATCCCCAGCCGCCCGCGAAAATAGTCGGTGAACCCACCATTCCACGCCGATTCATTGATGTGCTGCAGCGAGCCGCCCGGGCGGAAACGGATATAGCCGCCTCCTCCATACACTTCAAACTTGTGGCTGTAGGTGTCCTGAACGACCCGCTGCTTCCGCTGCTCGCGGCGGGCGCGTATGCGCGCCTGCGCTTCCTGAGCCAGGCGAATCTGATTCTGCTGCGGATTCTCCGCTGGGGCCTGGGCCTCGGCGGCCGGAACACTGCCGGTGGAATTCTGAGCCATGAGCCCGGGTACCGCAAGGGTGATTAAAAAAAGAAACGGATACACACGGTATCCAAAACGCTTGCTATGATGCATGAACCTGAAAGCCTCCACTGCCTGTCAGAAAAACACGGGGATTGTTCTGTTCTGTTATTAGAGCATTTCTCCCGTTGCTATATCCTTCTCCAGGGCGGTGAGCGCCGCTTTTCTTGAAAATGAGAGGGACATGAAATGAAATTTTTCCTGCTTGGCCTGCTGATTGGCATATTGCTGCTGCCACTCGGCGCCGCGCTTTACATTAAGCTCGGTCACCCACCTGTCGCCACCGCCGACGCGCCCTTTCCCTTTGAAGCTCAGATCGTTCATGTGCCCCTGCACGCGCGCATCGACCGGGAAATGATCAAAACGCCCCCGGTCGAACCCAGTCCGACGAACCTCGAAATCGGCGCCCACATTTACCGCCAGCAGTGCGCGGCCTGCCACGGTCTGTATGGTCTCCCGGCGGGCTTCGCCAAGGGAATGTACCCGCAAGCTCCCCAGCTTTGGCAGCCGCATCGCAATGGTGTGGTCGGGGTCAGCGACGACCCGCCAGGTGAGACCTATTGGAAAGTGGCCAATGGAATTCGCCTCACCGGCATGCCTGCCTTCGACCATGTGCTCAACCAGACAGAGATGTGGCAGGTTTCGCTGCTGCTGGCCAACGCCGATAAGCCCATGCCCCCGGGCATCCTGGCCCTGCTCAAGCAACCAATCGACAACGATCCCGCCGCCCCGAAGCCCTAGCACCAGAAGGGCAACGCTGCAAAAGGCCCGTAGGGACAACTGCCGCTAGCCCAGGACGCAGTCCATGGACGCAGCCCTGGGTTGCGCGACGCCATCCGGGCAGTCCCGCAGGGACGGCTGGCCATCCTCAGGATGAAATCCTGAGTGCTGCTGAAACCTGAACAGGCGCTGAAGAAACACAGGACGATCTTCCTTCGCACCGGCAGCCGTCCCTAACGGGACTGAAAAATACGTTCTTCGGCCAGTCAGGGGCACACAATGCCCCCAACCGCTCTTCGTGCCTACTTCAGCGTGTACGTCACCCCGGCGGTGAACTGGAACGAGTTCTTCTTGCTGCCGGCCGCCGGATCGTTCAGGAAGTCATCGAGCGTGCCCACGGTAAACCCGAACCGCTTGTACACCGGGAACAGCAGCCCCGCCGTCGCCACCGCCGAATACGCGTTCGATTGATTGAATGCCGGAGTGATTGTCGCCCCCTGGTTAAACACCAGTCCGTGCGGCAACTTCAGCATGTAGGTATCCCCGAAGTCCGCGCCCACCAAATTCTTGCTGGGCGTCAGCGGCGGAGGCGGAATAATACCCGGGGTCACAAAGTATTTCTGTTTCTCATAGTGGATATCGAACTTGACGTCCAGCTCCTGCTTGGGATTCTTGATCACCGTGTACCCGATCCCAGCGCCGTAGAGTTGCTGCAAATCCATTCCCTGCGAGTAGTTGTGGTCAAACGCCGCATCCACCAGGAAGTAGAAGCGCGGCGAGAAGTACCAATCCTGCTCAGCATCGAAATGGATGATATTGGTCTTCGTCCCCACTGTGCCCGGCTGGGTGATCGACCCATACGCACCGGTAAAATCAAAGGTTGTTCGGTTGCGTGGGTCCAGCCAGGTCACGCTAGGCACAGACCGCACCAGGTTGGCCGCGCCGGTAAAACTACGGCTGTTCTGGGTAGCCTGCACCAGGCTGGCTCCGGCCGTCAACGAGCCCGCCCAGCCTCCGAGAAAGCCCGGGCTGGTGCGTACCTCTTTGCTGTAGGTGCCCTCATCGATGATGTACTGCGTGTTCTTCACGGGGATGTCTTTACTGGTGCTGCTCGCCGGCGTCGTCACTTTGACCTCGTCGTTCTCAACCTGCACCGTTCCCTGGGGAACGTCAGCGTCGGGGGTCTTGCGGGTGACATGCTGCCCTTGCTGAATCACGGCAAACTTCTGCGAAGACTGAATCGACTTGATCTTTTCCCAGGGCACGATCACGTCGCCTGCGATGTCGCTGTGGAAGGTGACGCTGCCGCCGATCTCGCGCAACAATTTGCCCGTCAGCTGATCCCCATTGGTGAAAATGATGACGTCCGGGGCCGCCGCAGCAGGCGCTTGCGCGTGCACTGGCAACGCAAAGCCAAAAAGAAGGGGGGAGGCAGCCAGCAGTGCGCGTGAAAGCAGACCGCTGACATTCTGGAAGGGGAGCATGTGGAACCTTTCTCAAAGGAAATGAGTAGCGCGCGAACAGACAGCGCTTACTTCTAAATGGCGGGGCCCACGGTCTTACACGAACATGGTAAAGCGTCCGTTTCGAACTTGCCGCCAGCAATCAGCACGGGATCCTTCAACTCGTTGTGATAGGGTCCAACGGGCTTATGAAAGCCCATCCGGTGCGGCCCGGGTAGGTGTTGCCGGCGAACAGACAGGGCACGGAGGCGCGAAAAGACCGGCCAGACCATGCCTCTTGCACTGTAACACTGGATTGTCTGCCCCCGTACTCGTAAAATGGATTTGTGGCAATCACCCGGACGCAGGCACTCGACTATTTTCGCTCAGACGACCTCATCGGCCTGGGTATGGAAGCGGATGCGCTCCGCCGCAAGCTGCACCCCGAGGGCGTGGTCACCTACATCATTGACCGCAACATCAACTACACCAACTTCTGTACCGAGTACTGTAGCTTTTGCGCCTTCTACCGCCCGCTCAAGGGCAAGCTGGCCGCCGAGGGTTACATCCTCGACTTTGAGACCATTTATCAAAAGATAGCCGAGACGCTGGAGATGGGTGGCACCGGTGTGCTGATGCAGGGCGGCCTGCACCCCGATCTCAAGATCGAGTGGTTTGAGCGTCTGCTCAGCGGCATCAAACTGCGTTTCCCGCAAATTTGGCTGCATTGTTTTTCAGCATCTGAAATTCTGGCGATTGCCGAATACAGCCATCTTTCCCTCCGCGACACCATCATGCGGCTGCGCGATGCGGGCCTGTCCTCGATCCCCGGCGGCGGCGCTGAAATTCTCGACGATGAAGTGCGTCATCGCATCGCCCGCCTCAAGTGCTCCACGCAGGATTGGGTCGACGTGCACCGCACCGCCCATGAGCTGGGCATGCGCACCACCGCGACCATGATGTTCGGTGTGGGCGAGACCTTTGAGCACCGCGTCAACCACTTTGAGCAGGTACGCCGGCTGCAGGAAGAAACCGGCGGCTTCACCGCCTTCATCCCCTGGAGCTTTCAACCCACCAACACCGCCCTGGGCGGCCGCAAGTGGGAAGAAGCGACCTCGGTCGAGTACCTGAAAGTCCTCGCCATCTCCCGCCTCTATCTTGACAATGTGGAGAATGTGCAATCGAGCTGGGTCACCCAGGGGCTAAAAGTACTGCAGCTCGGCTTGCGCTTTGGCGGCAATGACGTCGGCTCGGTGATGCTCGAAGAAAATGTGGTCAAGGCCGCGGGAACTGCCAACTGCACCACCGAAGAGGAGCTGCGGCACGTCATCCGCGGCGCCGGTTTTCGCCCCGTGCAGCGGGATACGCTGTACACCACGAACTTCCTGAATTGATGAGTGGAGAGAGCGCCCTGCTGGGAACCCTCGCTGAGATCGTAGGCCCACTGGCGCTGTGGCTGGCTGCGCCCCAGCGCGGCCTGCAACATTATTTCCGCACCCACTACGCCGACAAGACCTTCGAACACCTCTACCATCGCAACGCGTTCGACAACGCCCTCCTGATTCCCTACTTCCTGGTGATGATCTTTCTGTCGCTCTACGGCATTCATCGCTACCAGCTGGTCTATCGCTATTACAAATACCGCAAGAACGCTGCGCGCGACCCGGAGTCGCTCTTTGCCGAGCTGCCCATGGTCACCGTTCAGCTGCCCATCTTTAACGAACAGTTCGTGGTTGATCGGCTCATCCAGGCCTGCTGCCAGCTTGACTATCCTGCGAACAAGCTGGAAATTCAGCTGCTCGATGATTCGACCGACAGCACCGTGGAGGTGGCCCGCGCCGCTGTCGAGGCCTACCAATCCCTCGGCCACAACATTGTCTACCTGCACCGCGTCAATCGTCACGGCTTCAAGGCGGGTGCGCTGGATGAAGGTTTGCGCGTGGCCAAAGGTGAGTTCGTCGCCATCTTCGACGCCGACTTTGTGCCCCCGCGGGAATGGCTGATGCAGGTGGTGCATCACTTTGCCAACCCGAAGATCGGCATGGTGCAGACGCGCTGGACCCATCTCAACCGCGACTACAGTTTTCTCACCCAGGTGGAGGCCATCCTGCTCGACGGCCACTTTATTCTCGAGCACGGCGGCCGGTCGCGCACCAACGCCTTCTTTAATTTCAATGGCACGTCGGGCATGTGGCGCCGCGCGGCGATCGATGGCTCCGGCGGCTGGCAGCATGACACCCTCACCGAAGACACCGACCTGAGTTACCGCGCCCAGATGAAGGGCTGGAAATTTCGTTATCTGCAAGACGTGGAGTGCCCGGCCGAACTGCCCATTGAGATGACTGCGTTCAAGACGCAGCAGGCGCGTTGGGCCAAGGGTCTGATCCAGACGGCGAAGAAGATTCTGCCCATGATGTTCCGCAGCGATGCCCCGTTCCATGTAAAGCTGGAGGCGTTTTACCATCTGACGGCCAATCTCAGCTACCCCTTGATGGTGGTGCTGTCGACGCTCTTGATGCCGGCGATGATCATCCGCTTTTACCAGGGCTGGTTTCAGATGCTGTTGATTGACGTGCCGCTGTTCATGGCCTCGACGCTTTCCATCTCGTCGTTCTACCTGGTTTCGCAGCGCGAGCTGTTTCCCGGCCGCTGGTACAAGACGCTGCTCTATCTGCCCTTCCTCATGGCGCTGGGCATCGGGCTGACGGTTACCAATACCAGAGCGGTGCTGGAAGCACTGTTCGGCATCAAGTCCGCCTTCAAACGCACACCGAAGTACCGCATTGAAAAGCGCGGGCAGAAGCATCAGGCCAGCAAGTATCGCAAGCGTCTGGGCATTGTGCCCTGGATCGAGTTACTGATCGGCAGCTATTTTGCGTTGACCATCTGGTATGCCATCGTCAACGAAAACTACTTCACGGTTCCCTTCCTGTTGTTGTTTGTGCTCGGCTACTGGTACACCGGCCTGATGTCTTTGCTCGAAGGCAGGTTTGAGCGCTTCCGCATGGGAGCCAACCCCGACGAATCCTCGCCGAAGCCCTTCCCTGTGGGCGTTTAGATTCGGCCTCCGAGCGTTTTAAGATGAGGGTGCATCGGCTCAAACTCTGCAAGCGGGTGGGAGAATTCGGCTGAAAAAGTGCGAACTAAGCGAATTAAGCCCCTTCTTCCTCGCCTTAACCAGAGTTTGTGGTTGAAAAAGTGCTGACTAAGCTGACTAAGTCCCTTTTTCCTTCTCTCCAACCGAGGCTTTATTCGAAAAGTGTGCATTGAGCGAATTAAGCTCCACATACGGAAAAAGCAGTATTCAGAAACCAATGGTCACGCGATATGCGCGCTTCGGTCGATTTTTAACAAATTGATGGTTGCTAACAAGATCAGATGCGATCGGTGGCGTTTTGTCGCGCGGGACTTGTAGTTTTTTCATTTACCGCTTGCCCGAGCAGCCATTGCCGGTCGTTTCGTAAAGGGTCATGTCCGTCTGTCACCGATCGTTTGTCACCGATCGTTTGTCACCGATCGTTTACCTGTCACCGATCGTTTACCGATCGTTTGTCACCGATCGTTTGTCAGTTGAGGTAGATGTTGCTGTAGAGCGGTAAGATCGGCGCTCTTGCGGAACGCCCACCCTTGTGCGGTACGAATCACGGCTACTTCGTCTTAGCCGCTTCGAGTTTCGCGAGCGCAGCGCTGAAGGCGTCTCTGTGTTTCATCTCATCCTGGCGAATTTCCTCAAACTGAACAGCTACAGCGTGGTCACCGGCTTTCTCTGCCTGCTCTGCGAACTCACGATACATGGTTGTGGTTTCATAGTTTTCGCCTTTGATCGCATCTTTCAGGTTGTCCGCGTTCGAGCCGACTGTGCCTGCGAGTTTCGCCTCTATAGCAAAGTGCTCGAACCGTTCGGTTTTGGCTGTCTGTTCCAGCAGCAGGGCGAGCTTGGTATCTCCACTCTTGCGTGCGTGCTCTGCGAATAAGAGATACTTGGCGTAGGCGAGCGCCTCACCGTGCATAGCGGTTGAGAGGTTCGTCAGCGTCTGTTCGTTCAGCTTTGCTTCAACTTGCGCGGCAACATGCCCGAGCGTAAACGATGCTAGAGCGACGGCCGCCGTGGTGATTGCAATCTTCGTCTTCATAGTTTTCTCCAGTTCAGGGTGTACTTTTGGTTATGGATTACGTAGGCATCTATTTGTTTCGAGTCCTACTTGAAAAAGCTCTTATGAGAAGCATCCCCCCTCGGGTGATTCGTTTTCCGTGTCAGATTGCTTTGTTAACAGCAAGCTCCCCTGTGTTATCCGGAGGCATCTCAAAGTCTGTGAGCGACCCCGTGGGCAGAATCATCCTCAACGAGTTGAGGATAGACAAGAGATCGATTACCTCTTGAGCGATAGCTCCCTCTATGGGCGTAATCAGTCCGAAAGCAGCCGCACCCATACCAATAAGGCTCAAGCCCATGCCCCCGACGGCGGACACCAGTGCAATTCCACGCATCCTGCGACCGATATGCATCAACTGGTCCACGCTAACGAGCGAGGACTTGAGGATCACCGCACCGGCCGCTTCGGAGGTGATATCGCTGTTTACGCCCAACGCGATTCCAGCCGTCGCTGCCATCATCGCGGGCGCGTCATTGATTCCATCCCCGATGTAGAGAGTTCTTTCTTGCAGCGTGGTCTCGCGGACAAGCTCAACCTTCTCTTCAGGGCTCTTGCCCCCGTATGCCTCTGTAATGCCCATGCGTGCGGCAAAGAGGGTTACCTCGGCAGGCCTGTCTCCAGAGAGCAGGATGATCCTGGAAATCGAGTGCTTCGAATCAAGATGACCAAGAAAGGACTGGCTTTCTCTGCGCGGCTCATCCTGAAAGTGGATAACTCCGGCCAGCTTGCCGCCAAGAAGCAAAACACACTCCAGCCCGCGCGCAACCGGTGGCATCGCAGACAGGTTTTCAGGCGAAAGCTTGCCGCGGCCGGTGACCGTCACCTGGCGACCGGCGACGTCGCCAGTGAGCCCCTGTCCAGGCGCTTCTGACACGTCGTCCACGGCGAGCAGCGCCACTTTGCCCTTCTCCGCAGCAGCGAGAACCGCGCTTGCCAGGGGGTGTTTCGAGTAGCGTTCCAGGCTGGCCACATACTGCAGCGCCATCTCGCGTGTAGTTGTGCCAAAGCAATCGATCGAGGTTACCGTTGGTTTGCCGTAAGTCAGCGTACCCGTCTTATCGACGATCAGAGTGTGACAAGTCGCTATCTTTTCGAGGATCGATGGGTCTTTGATAATAATGCCCAGCTTGGCTCCGACGGAGATGGCACCGATGATCGCGACCGGGATCGAGATCAGCAAAGGGCAAGGCGTGGCGATCACCAATACCGCAAGGAAGCGTTCCGAGTGGCCGCTGAAGTACCAGCTCGCCAAAGCGATAACAATCGCCATAGGCGTATACCAGGAGCCGAGCCGGTCGCCCAATCTTTGTATGCGTGGCCGGTTTTCCTCCGACGCATGGAGCACCTCCACGATCTTTGCGTAACGGGAGTCGCTTGCTATCTTTGTCGCCCGAATGGTCAGCGCCACATTGCCGTTGATGGAGCCCGAGAGCACGTTCGTTCCCGGCGCTTTTGCTATCAGAAACGGCTCACCGGTGAGATAGGACTCATCCATACTGCCTTGACCGCTGAGGACAAGCCCATCGACCGGGCAGATCTCATGGGGATAGATAAGGAGTTCATCGCCTGCGGCAATCGTGTCAATGGCAACGTCAACGACCCTGGCCCCGGTTCTGTGCGCGATCTGCGGCATCCGCTTGGCAAGGGCACTCAGGACGGAAGAGGCTCGGCGGGTAGCAAAGCCCTCTAATGCCTGCCCGCCGGAGAGCATCAAGACCACGATGGCCGCCACCCAATACTGTCCCAGCACCAGCGAGGTCACGATCGAGAGCAGCGCGAGGATATCGACGCTGAAGTTACCTTGAAAGACCTGTTGGGCCAGTGAGAAGAGCAAGGGAACGCTCGCGCCTGCGATCGCGACCAACAAGACAATATTGAGGACATGTTGATCGTGCAACAGCAGCTTGACCGTCATGGCCGCAGTCATCCCAGCAGCGATGAAGCCGGCCGTCGCAATGTGCGCGACAGGATTGTCAAACCACTTCGTGATCGCACTGGGTTCTTTCAGGGCGCGCTCCATGGGGAGAGCCTACCGCCCTCTCCCCAGGAAAGATGTGCTCTGCAACACAGCGAAGAGACCTGCATGAGGCCTATAGTGGCGTCGCATGGGTGAACCGGACACATCTCCGAGCATAGGCCGCAAACATACTTCGCCGACAACTCTGTTGTTCCTGGCCGTTGCATTGTTTGTTGGTCTGACACTGCTTTGGCTCGGAAGAGTCATCGTCATGCTTCTCTTTGCGGCGATTGTGGTCGCAGTCCTCATTGCCGCGGTCGTCGACTGGCTCAGTGAACGATTCAGATTGGGACGGAAGATCGTCTTTGCGCTCATTCTGTCTATAGCCGTCCTTGGCATCAGCCTGATCGTCTGGCTCATCGGCCCCGGCATTATCGACCAATTTGCCGATCTACAAACCGACCTCCCGGTGGCGGCGCATCAACTCATGGCGAGAGTCGAAGCGTACGGGTGGGGCCGCTGGTTGCTCGCGCAATGGTCCGGCTACTCCCAGCTTTCGGGCAGTGTCAGCTCCGCGCTGACTCGCATCGGAGGCATTGTTCTGAGTACGGCGACGGTACTATCGGGGCTCGTGCTCATCGGCGTTCTTGGCATCTATCTTGCGGCTGAGCCAGAGGCGTACTTCGCTTACATCCGACGAGCTACGCCCTCGCCCTATAGGGCCACGCTCAACGCTTGCGCCGCGGCGGCTCTACGGAACTTACGGGGGTGGATTCTTTCACAGATGTTGTCCATGACCGCCGTGGGCATCATCGTCGCGTGCGGTTTATGGGCGCTGCGCGTACCACTTGCCGGTACGCTCGGCGTCATCGCGGCCCTGCTGACGTTTATCCCAAACATCGGGCCCATCTTGTCGGTCGTGCCCGCTGTGCTATTAGCCGTTGCCATCAGCCCCACGAAGGGTCTTCTGACGGTGCTGCTCTTTCTCGGAGTGCACTTTCTCGAAGGCAACGTCATCACTCCCTTGCTCACGCGGAGGATCGTCCGTCTGCCTCCGGCGCTCACGATGACAGCCCAGCTCTTGTTGGCCGTCATCGCCGGTCCGCTCGGCCTTGCTCTCGCTGCACCGTTTGCGGCCGCCACCCTGGGCGTCTTCGATGTGCTGATTCCAATCGCAGACGTCCCTAAAGTTGAAGACCATAAATAGAGTTAGCAAGGGAAATGTCGGACAGACGAAGATGACCTTTATGAACAAATGGACATCTGTCGTGGTAGCCATACTGCGTTAGGGTCATCTTCGTCTGTCCTGGATTCTCGTCGTTTAACACTTCTGCGCCGTTCTACGGGCGGGACTCGTGTTTGATGCAAGCCTATGGAAGTGGTCGAGCACGGCAGTGCATTGTGGTGTAATTCCCGGCGATGGCTTCATAACAGATGAGCCTTGGCAGAGTCGGTGGACGGCTGATGATTGGCAAGCTTACCTTGCCTCAGCAGCCGCAGAATCAGAGATTGCCGAGATCCGCCGATGCACACACACGGGTCGGCCACTTGGGACGGAGCAGTTCGTCCATTCTCTGGAGCTACCGAGCAAACGTCGATTGGCCCCGCAGAAGGGAGGGCGCCCAAAGAAGACAGTTACGGACGCAAATCAAAAAATACTCGAATGGTGACAAATGAGATCGTCTTTAACCCGGAAACGTTCTATCTGTCCCTAGGTTTCCCCATCCAGCGCGCATTGGCGAGCCGGACGAGGTGTACGCGCTCACCGCGTTCCTGCTCTACAAGAACGGTGTGATTCAGGAGGAAGAAGTCCTCGCCCAAACGACGCTGCCACAAGTGAAAATGCCGAATCGAGACGGATACGCCATACCCGACTGGAAACCAGGCATGCCACGGCCGTTTCCAAGCGGGCACTAGCCTGGCCCCCTACAGGTATTCGGTGTCTGGAGGGCGCACAGCGCTCACGGAGCTATATTGTCAGTGCTTAGGCTTCCCAGGGAATCAGCATCGAAGAATGCGTTCGTAGCAAAGGGACCGACGCCGTCGATCGCCTGAACCTGATTATTGATCACGCTTGAGTTGGTTAAGCTACCGGTGGCGCCCTGGAGATAGAGTCCGCCGGCGAAGGCGGTTGCATTGCCATCAAACGTGGATTGATCGATGGCGGCTGTTCCCGCGGTAGCGTCATCGACGAAAAATAAACCTCCTCCGTAAGCGTTGCCCTGGTTGCCGTCAACATGAGTGCCACACATCTTGATCGTGATATGTGCTCCGTCCATGTAGACGCCGCCGCCGTTTCCTCCATTGCCTGGATTGCCGCCGGTACCGGTGGCCTGGTTTCCTTTAATCGTGTCGTTGACAAGATTAACCGAGGCTCCCAGATTTCCGAGCGCTCCACCATCGCTTGCCCGATTACCGTCGAAGGTACTTCCGACGACAGTCGTTGTGCCGACACCGACTGAGTAAATGGCTCCGCCGGCAGAGTCTTGCCCGCTGGCCGGGCCTATGTTGTCAGTGAATTGACTGTCGATGACATTGAGGGTGCCTCCATAACGATAGATCGCTCCGCCTCCGGTCGGTGCGCCCGTGCCTGCATTGTCGGTCCCATGACCGTTGGCTAACGTAATATTTTCAATCGTCAGAGTTGGGGTAGTGGCGACGAAGTTGTTGGTGTTCAGAAGCAGTTGCCTGACCTGGCCGCCCCCGTCCAGAGTCACCAGATTGCCTCCGTCGATGACAGTGTCTTTGGTGATGGACTTGGTAGAGGTCAGAACCAGCCGATAGGGCGAGGGGCCGCAATCGAAGGTGACATCCCCGCCGGCAGCAATGGCCTGTTCGAAGGCGCTCTCTGTACAGCTCCCCGGGGTCCCATTACCCACGACATTGGTGTTGCCGGCTGTATTGACCGCGCTGATGGGCACAGTGCACGAAGAGGTTGTGGGGGGCGCGGGGGGCGCGGGCGGGGCAGGGCCCGCACTGGGCGTCGCCGATGCCTGATTGGAATTTGCACTTTCTCCGCTGCCGTTGACTGCCGTGACCACGTAGTAATAGGTGGTTCCGTTGGTTACATTCGTGTCGGTATAACTTGTGCTCACGGGCGACGCTACGGTTGTGTAGGGTCCGCCGTTCGTGGCTGACCGTTTAACGTTATAGCTGGTTGCGCCAGTGCTGGCCGTCCACGCCAGTGAGAGTTGTTGGTTGCCTGCCGTGGCCGTGAGGTTCAGCGGAGCGGCCGGGATGGCGGGCGCGGCAATCGGTGTCGCGGTCGCCTGGTTGGAATTGGCGCTTTCTCCCGCCGCATTCACAGCGGTCACGACGTAGTAGTAAGGGGTTCCGTTGGACAGGCTGGTGTTGGTATAGGTTGTACCTGTAGGCGAACCCATCGTGGTATATGGCCCGCCGCTCGCTGTTGCTCGTTTTACGTTGTAGCTGGTCGCCCCACTGCTCGCGATCCAGGTAAGGGCGGCCTGCTGGTTACCGGCGGTAGCGGCGAGGTTGGTGGGGGCAGCAGGAGCGCTGTTTGTGCTGTTGCCGCCATTGCTGACGGGGTTGCCGTTATTACTGCCGGAGTTGCTACACGCGTTGCAAACAAGCAGCGTCGCGAACAACGAAAGTCTCAACCAGCAAGACGAGCCCCGTGCACCAAGCCTCATGGATTCACTGTCTACTGGCGGTGAATCATTACGGAAGAGTACCAAAGTTGCAGAGTATTGCAGGGACAAGACACGTTGCGACGAACGGAGGCTCGGATCTTGCCTGCAAAATCGATCACAGTTACCTAAGTTGTAGGTGGGTCAGGCTACCATCCCGCCGCGCGGAGCTGTTGGCGACCGCGAACATCACGCCGAGTGGTGCACAAACCGGAATTTATGCGTCAGACGGGACTGGTACTTTTCGAAAGCTGTTTCCTAAAAGTACCAGTCCCGTCTGACGCATAAATTCAAACTCCTCCTCGGTGGCGCAGCCGCCCACGTTCAGTCCGAGCTCGGGCACCTTCCCCACGGCGCCCGCGATCACCCTCTCGGATACGACGCCCGGCGCGGTCATCTACTACACCATCGACGGCAGCACGCCCACCACTTCGAGCACCGTATACCACAACCCCTTCACTGCTGAAGGCACAAACCCGCTGACCGTCAAGGCGATCGCCGCTGCCTCGGGTTACACCCCGAGTCCGGTTAGCTCCGCGGTCTACACGTACAACCCGTATCTCGGGACGAATGCCTATTCGACGGCCGGTACGGATTCTGCGAACTACATCAACGCTACCTATGCCGTCACCGGCAACGATTCCGGCGGCTACACGGTGAGCTCCTGCAGCTTTTATCAACCAGGCGGCACCGTCACCATGGGCGCAAAAATCGACTGCGGCCTTGTCCTCGCGCCATCGCCCACCACGCAGTCTTCGAGCTGGCTGTGCCATAGCACCTACATCAACCCCTCGAACTCAGGCGTTGGGGGATGGGTCACCGTCTCGCTGGCCGGCTGCGGCACCCTGCCAAGAAGCACCGGGTACTGGATCTCAACTGACAACAATGATCCGCACGCTGGTTTTCCCTACGGATTCTGGAATTGCGGCGGCGCCTGCAACGGAAGCGCGCCCACGGCGGGGAATGGGACTTATCCTTACCGCGCTATCGCCGCAACGTACGGTGTGTACACCGGCATGGGGACCGCGATGCTTGCCACGGGCACCGGGCTGCAAGCTTCGCAGTACGTGACCCTGGCGGCGAACACGCCGTATCAAACCGCTACGCCAACCTTTTCTCCGGGTACCGGCACGTATTCCACGGCGCAGCCGGTGACTCTCTCCGACGCAACCTCCGGGGCGGTGATCTACTACACGACTGACGGCAGCACGCCCACCACGTCGAGCAGCGTTTATCACAGCGCCATCACAGTTGCAGTGACCACAACCGTCAACGTTCTCGCAGTGGCTGCTGGCTACAGCAATAGCGCCATCGCGACGGCTACCTATACCTTCAACCCCTACCTCGGGACCAATGCCTACTCCACGGCGGGTTCCGATTACGCGAACTACATCAACGCCACCTACGCCGTTACCGGCAGCAATGCTCATGGCTACACCGTGAGTTCCTGTAGTTTCTACCAGCCCACAGGGACAGTGACCTCGGGGGCAAAGACCGATTGCGGCGTCATTCTCGCGCCGACGGCTTCGACGCAGGCGACGAGTTGGCTCTGTCACGCGACTCACACCAATAGCAGCTCCTCGGGCGCCGGCGCCTGGATCACGATGACCCTGTCCGGATGCGGGACATTACCCGCGAGTACCGCGTACTGGATCGCCACCGACAGCAACGACACGCACGGCGGATTTCCTTATGGGTTCTGGAATTGCGGCAGTTCGTGTAACGGATCAGCGCCCACGGTCGGGACGGGGACTTATCCCTACCGCGCCATTGCGGCTACCTACGGCACTTATACAGGGATGGGGACGGCCATGCTTGCCACCGGCAGCGGTCTGCAGGGGGCGCAATATGTGTCGCTCACGGTGGTGCCATGAGGGAGCGGATGCCATGTTGTCCGGCTTCGCTGCACACTGAAACACAAACCGGGAATGTCGTCTTAGGGGGCCTAATGCTAAAGCATGCAAATGCGTATCTCGACAGGACTGCAGAAAGCGGACAACGCTGCCTCAAACAAGCCCTGCGGGCGAATGTTCTTCACGGGAGGACTTCGCCAATCAAGTTCAGCCCCCACCGCGCCACGCCTCAGGCTTGTTGGATGATGTGGATCCAATCGGCACTGATTTTGTTCTTGATGCTGCATGCAGGGATAAGCACTGCGCAGACCAGTCTTTCAGATGTGGTTGGGATTCCTCCAGATGCCGCTATATACCCCATTCCCGGTGTAGGCTTTGTGAATTTGATCAACGGAAATCTGCACGTGGAAATTCCATTGCGGACTATAACGGGCCGGAACGGGAAAAAGTCCACTGCGGTCATTGTCTACGACAACAGCTTCTGGGAGTCCTTGCCGTGCCCGAACCAAACCTGTAATGCCCCGAACGGGTGGGCTACGCAGCAAGCACCGTTTCCGGGAGGCGGCGGTTATGGAGGTCCGGTGAATATATATGCCACCGAGGTCGGCCAAGTCACCGCCTCAAACCAAACTGCCCTCTGTGGTTCCGCGGACCAGACAACCTACTCCAGCTTTATCTACACCGATCCACACGGCACCGTCCATCCTTTCCCAGCCGCTGTTGTTGTGACGTCCTCGAATTCCGAGTGTTACCCGTCCGCGGCTCAGGTCGCAGCGACTGACGGAAGCGGTTACTGGCTGGACGTGACCAACGGTACCGGCTGGGTGGTTTACGACATGCACGGGAATGTCGTAACTAACAACGGCCCAGACACGAATGGAAACGTGGCCTCACGTGTCAGCCAGAACGAGCTTGGGCAAAGTCTTTATCTCCCAACAGGTTCAACAGGTTTTTCGATCGGTCTGGGGACGGTCCATGTCTGGACTAATTTTAATGACCCGAGCATCGCCGAGCAGCAGGGCTCCGCATCGGTAATAAGCTCTATTACGTTGCCTGGCGGAAGAAGCTACGCTTTTCAATATGACGATGCCGGCAGTACACCAAAAATCGGGCACTACGGAACTCTGATGGGAATCACGCTGCCAACCGGAGGTCAGATCACCATCACAAGCACTCCACAAGGCGTCGGGGCTTTTCCTATGCCCGCAATGGTTGTAAGCAGCGTTCAAACTCCAGATGGGACGTGGAATTTCCAGTACAACACTTCGACGCAAACAGTGACTGCAATAGCCCCGCCCGATCCGCTCACCGGAATCTCCGCGCAGACAACCGGCACCAAGTCTGGCTCGATTGAGACGGTAAAGTATTACTCCGGTCCGGCAACGGGCGCACCCCTACGCACGGTTCAAACAACGTTCGTCAAAAACGGCGTTTCTTCCGTCACAACCACGCTGGAAGACGGAAAGTCCAGCAGCATTCAGTATGGCTACGAAGATCAATGCACGGCCCGGGTTAACCTTAAGCAAGAGTTTGATTTTAACGGTAGCCTTATTCGGGCAGCCAAGATTCAGTATTTGACCACCGCAAACGACGACGCGCTACTGTGCACACAATTTAACGGCGCGCCAGCCTGGGATCCGAGTGATCCCTATCTGGGCACGAATAACAGCCTGCTCCTGCACATCATCGACATTCCGCAAAGCATCACCGTCTATGGCGCCGGAGGAGTGGGCAGCACGCCCGTCGCGCAGACCAATTTCACCTATGACTCGACCGCCTTGACGGCCACATCAGGTTCCGCAGGGACTCCCGTCGTTGGTCTCGCGGGGCATGACGATCCAGACTTCGGAATGTCGATGACTCATCGTGGCAATCCGACAGTTATTTCGCAGATGACGTCTCCCGGAAACTTCATCACGACAACGAATATTTACAATATCCTCGGTGAACTCGTCTCGACCACGGACGGCAACGGCAATCAAACCCAGGCCGATTACAGCGACTCGTGGAACGACGCGTCGTGCATTTCAAGTCCCGTCTTTGCCTATCTCACCACGGTTACAAATGCCCTTGGCCAGGATACGAAGAACACGTACAACTCCTGTGACGGTACGCTTGCGAGCATAAAGGACCAGAACGACATTAACGCGGGCCGCAATGGAACTGTATATATCTACGATGGCCTGCAACGAGTCACGAACGTCGCCCTGCCGGATCTGGGAAATACTCAGGTGAATTATGGCGGAAGCTCCGTGCCTGAAATTATCACGACGACGGTTTCTGCCGACCCGGACCCGGCACGTGTGTCGACGCAGACGCTCGACGTTCTCGGAAGAGCGTCTACCGTAGTCACACCGAGCGGGTCTTCGGTGCAAACCACCTACGACTCTCGTGGCCGCCTGTTTACGGTAACAAACCCCTCGAACGGCCCGAGCGGTATCACCACCCACTACTATGACGCGTTGAACCGGCCGACGGTGCTGGTGCAGTCCGACGGTGTGAGTAAGCTACAGTGGTGCTACGAGGGCCTCAGCGCAAGCAACCAGACAAATTGCCTGGCGAACAAGAGCAGCGTCAGCGGTTCCTGGATCGACTATTCTGACGAAACCTCGCGGCACTGGCAGCAGGTCGGTGACGGGCTGGGGCGGCTTACCTCTGTCATGGAACCGAGCTCGGGCAATAGTCAGGTTCCAGCAATCGAAACCGACTACCAATACAGCCCGCTGAACGACCTCACCGGCGTGACACAGAATGGGGTCAGCGGGGAAACGGCCGTGGCCCGCACGTTCAGCTACGACGGCATGTCGAGGCTCCTAAGTGCGGCGAATGCTGAATCCGGCACAACCAGCTATCAATACGATTCGAACGGCAACGTCTTGAACAGGGTGGACGCGCGCGGAACCACCGCCGGCGGCGTGTGGTATTGCTATGACGGTTTAAATCGGCTGACCGGCAAGTCGTACACACAACAAGCCTGCCCAATGAGCGCGCCCGCTGTTAAGTATGGGTATGACTCTTCGTCGATCTCAGGGACTCAGAACCCAGTTGGGAGACTCACCAGCGAAACCGTCATGAACGGCAGTACCATCCTTGCCCAAAGGCAGCCCTACTGGCACGACCCGATGGGACGCATCAAGGCGGAACTGCAGTGCACCCCCGGCAACTGTTCTGGCACACCCTATACTTTGAGTTATGTCTACGACCTCGCCGGCTCCACGAACAGCTCTAGCAATGGCGTTGCAGGTTCGCCGATTCAGCTCTCGTACCAGTACGACGCGGGCGGCCGGCTAGACCTGGTTAGCAGCAGCCTTAATGGGGATGCCAATCACCCTGCAACCCTCTTCGCTGCAAGCGCCACCGGGTCCGGCTGTGGGGGCCCTTCGCTTACAGCGTACAACGGAGCGGATCAACTGCAGGTTGCCCAGATGGGGGTGACTGCGCAACAGACCGCGCTTAGCATCACCCGTTGCTACGACAATCGCCTGCGCGTGGTCTCTGAGACGGACCAGGGCCAGGATTCCACACCGGGCGTCGCCGCCAGCACAACAGTGACCATCTCGGGCAGCGAGAACTCGATAGCCGGGAGCGGAACCGCCGCCCAGGCCACCGGCACCATCTCCCTCAGCTATTCGGGGGCACTGGTGATCGGCGCCAGGCCCTTATATGCCAGCAACTCCATCACGCTGCCGGATGGCTACCACGTCTCGTTTATAGCGACCGCGAACAGTGCAATCACAGTCGCCAACGCGATAGCGGCAGTCCTGAACACGGTCTCATCACCGGTGACCGCAGTCGTAAGCTCAGGAGGGACCGCGAGTGCCGCCTCCTTGGTCTTGACGACCAAGGCTACAGGCTCCCGTCAGAACGGAGCCATTTCTCTGAGCCTCGTCACTACCAAGGTGACCGCCGCACCAGCCAGTCTTAGCGGCGGCGCGGGCACCACCTACGACACAGGTACGGTTACTGCAAACATAAACGGAACAGCGGTCAGCACCGCATACGGCCAATCAAGCACCCCGCAGACGTTGGCGACCGCTCTGGCCGCGGCCATCAGCGGCGCAGGGGCAGGGGTAACGGCGAACGCGGGTACCGGGGCAGCCATCACCGTAATCGCCAGTCAGGCCGGCACGGCTGACAACGGCATCTCCGTGAATCTTTCGTCAGCCACCGACGAGTCAAAGTTTTTCTCCTCTGCCTCCTTCAGCGGTACCTCCGGGACCCTAAGCGGGGGGATAGCAGGCACCACAATCCCTGCAACGATTTACAGCTATACGATTGCCGGCAGCAACGGAGCGAGCGGCTACGATGCCAACGGGAATCTTCTGTCATATAATGACGGCAACACCGGCGGGTGGGCTTTGACCTACGACAACGTGAATCGGATCTCAACGGGAATCGCCAGTTCCGGAGTCTGGACCAACCTGAACCTGGGCTGGACGTACGATTCGTTTGGCAACCGCAAGACCCAAACGCCGACTGGTTCGCCCAACGCCCCGGTTCCGCCGGCGCAGACGCTGGACTATTTGCCCGGACACAACCAGATCAGCAATTACCAGACCGACGCGGCCGGCAACGTGACCTACGACTTGATTCACAATTACCTTTACGATGCGGAAGGCCGCGTGTGCGCCATTTCGTACTACAGCGGCGGCGTGAGCGCGTACATGCAATACATTTACGATGCGGAAGGGCGGCGCGTGGCCAAGGGCTCAATCAACTCCTTCACCTGCAATCCGGCAAGCAATGGCTTCGCGCTGACCGATCAATATATTCTCGGTCTTTCGGGTGAATCGATCAGCGAACTGGACGGGTCCGGAAATATGAAAGACAGCAACGTCTACGCGGGCGGTCGCTTGCTTGCCACCTACAGCAACAACTCTACTTATTTTGCTCTGAATGACTGGTTGGGAAGCAAACGGGTGGTCGCAAACCCGAATGGAACAGTCGCTGAAGCTTGTATGAACCTGCCCTTTGGGGACGAGCTGATCTGTTCCGCGCCAGACCCCAGCGCTCACCACTTTACCGGTCAACTCCGCGACCAGGAATCCGGCAACGACTACTTTGCGGCTCGGTATTATGAAAATGCCACGGGCCGCTTTATGAGCCCGGATTACTGGGGCGACGACGATGGTCCTCCCGGTCCGCTACCGTATGGCGATCTCAACGATCCCCAGAGCCTAAATCTCTATGGTTATGTGCGCAACAACGCGCTCTCTCGCACGGATTCTGACGGCCATGACTGCATATACAACAATGGTGATGGCACAGGCTATGTGCAGCGCGGTGATTGTACAAGTGACACCGACAGCGGGGTCTTCATAAACGGTACTATCAATGTAGATTCTTTCAACTACAACGCTGCCAACAACAGCTCTTCGTTCTCCTACACAACAGAAAGCGGGGGCCTGGGCACCGGACTTCTTCAAGGGCCGGATCTAAATGGCGGTTTTGATGCTGGCAGCCTGGGCGCTGGAGTCTTCGGCGCGGGCAATGTCTCGACCTTCAATAATGCGTTCGGAGTAGTGAACGCGGCCGGCAATGCCGAGTTAGCTGCCGCAGGTTTTGCGTTTCCGCTGGAGCATCTGGGTGTAACGCTGCTTTCGGGTAACTCACCTAGCGGCCTCCAGCAAGCTGCAGGGGGTATACGCAGAAAGCCCGGCTCTCTTGGGGAATTCGGTAGCACTGCGAGGGAAAACAAGATTGCGCGCGACATATCGAAGGCGCTCGGTCTCGGCAAGGATCAAGAGCAAGCAGTGCACAGTCTTCTTCAGGAAGGTAGCCAAATGCTGGAGAGACCCCTGACATTCAAAGAAGGGCTCGAATATGTAGGCAAAGCCCTTGGTATGATCGAATAGAGGACTATGCAAAACGAGACGGATCAGGTCCTTCATTCATACAGTGTTGATCTCAATCTGCATCATCCGTCGGCTGACCCTGTAGAGATAACCAAGGCTCTTGCAACGGAGCCTTGGTTCGCTCGAAAGAAGGGTGAATTCGTTGGCGAAATCCAAAACAAATTTACCTCGTGGCTATGTCACTTCCATAAAGGCGTTGGAAATGACGAATTTAACAGGACGCTTGAGAATCTTGTATCCTTCCTCTCGACGCAGCGCTCCTTCTTATCCAAGTTCACAGAGGAGGAAGGGACGGTTGAAGTGGTGTTGAATGCGACAGTGCCGGTGGATGAAGGAAAGCTCTTTGACCTGCGTCTTGACCCGTTTCTTCTGGGAGAACTTTCGCGACGGAATGTCAGCCTTCGAGTGCAAGTCTGGAACGCTTAGATCGGCTCACCGCTGCGCCCGTGCCCTTGCCAGCATCGCCAACCGGCGTCCTCTCAGCCGCCAAAATCCCTGCCTCCGCCAGCGTCCTCAAAAGCCTCCATGCTGTGCATGGGGTTTACTATGACACTCCACCCCTTGGAGGGAACTGTGGGGAAACCTGGCGCTGTTCTCGTGTAATCATCGTGGCATCCAACAGATAGCGTTTTGCGGGGTTCCCCAGGGAAACCCGTGTCATTCTTACGTAAACGCGGATGTTGGAGGCCGAGAGCGATGGCGCTGCTCAATGAGAACAACCTTGCGGCGGAGGCTGGAAGGCGGGCGCGGTTCCGGGTGCATCACGTGGGCACCAAGCTGAACGAGGCCGAGGTGCATGAGTTGGAGGCGCTTGCGGCCGGGCGCAGCCAGACGCAAGCGGAGCTGATTCGCGGGCTGATCCTGCGTGAGATCGAAGAGAGTAAGACGAGGCATCGAGCGAGCGCGGAGATGGTGGAGATCACCGCCTGCCGGTTGCTGCTGACCCATCTTCTTCGCCCAGTGGTCACGGGTCAAGCGATGACGGAGCAGGCGTTCGACGGGCTTGTGGAAGAGGTCAAGAAGCACAAGGCGCGGGTGGCCGAGGACCGGCTCAAAGAACTCGAATCGCGGCGCTGAGCATCGCCGGCAAGAGCTTCTGCGGTGTTCCCGTACCCGCCGCTGCGGCAGCCGTCAAGGGTCTCCGCTACGCTGCGATGAACGCGCAAAAAAGCGCGCGCCCTTGACCGCCATCCTCGCTGGAGGTGGTTGTCAACTATGAGAAGAATGTCTTCTTCTCATGTGTTTTAAAACACATGCCAAGACAAATGGAACAGCGACGGTGGCGAGGCTGAGATGAGGCGGGTTGTCCGATGACTAGCGGTAGGCTTCGCGACGGTGCTTGACGGCAGTGATGTAGAGGGTGTGTCCGTAATCGTGGAAGCGAAGCCGGTAATCGCCGACGCGCAGGCGGAACTCGGGCGGCTCGATGTCCTGGAGGCGCTTCACGTCGCCCTCGCCGGTGGCGGCGAAGTGGGCCAGGGCGCGGAGAAGGCGCAGGGCGGTAGGCTGGTCGATGGCGCGGAGCTGGGCCTTGGCCTGGTCCCGCCAGGCGATCTTCTTGCGCTCCATGCTCACTGACCGGAAGGATGCGGTTCGGCGTCGAGCGGGGTCCGTCCCATGCGCTCGAAATCCTCGGCAGTCAGGCCGAAGTCGGCCAGGACCTCCTGGTGAGAAACGACTTCTCCTCGCGCGTAGGCGGCGCGAGCCTCGGCGATGTCGCGGGCCTCTTCTTCGCTCACCGGCTCGTTGTCCATCGGGGCGTTGGCCAGGGCGACGGAGACCGGATCGAGCATCGCTTCGAGCAGGCCAACGACGGCGGAGGCCTGCGCGGTGGATATGCGATCGATGAGTTGGTGGGCCTGCTGCTTCGGGTTAATTACGGCCTGAGCCATGGGAAATCCTTCCTCTCCAAGGTTACCGTTCCCCCTTATCGTTCCGACGACCATCGGCGTGCTTCCTGCTGGAGAATCATGCTGTCGAGGACCTGCTGGACGACCTTCTTGGACTCCGGATCGAAGCGGGAGACGGCCTCGAACTGAAGCTTGAGGGCATCGTCCGGGCCGCGCTCGTCCTTATCGAAAAGCAGTTGATCGGAAGCGACTCCCAAAGCTATGGCCATGTTGCGAATGACGTCGAGGGTGGGCTGCGAGATGCCTGCTTCGTATCGTTTTAGCTGCTGAACATGGACACCGACGCGCCCGGCGAGCTGCTGTTGAGTGAATCCCTTCTCTTTACGCAGTTCGGCGACGCGAGCTGGGAAGCCGCTAGCAATGGGGTTCTTAGGCACGTAAACAGCGTAAGTAGCCAAAATCCTCTCTTGACCTCGAGGAACTCTATGTAGTACATCAGAATTTATGCGTCAGACGGGACTGGTACTTTTCGAAAGCTGTTTCCTAAAAGTACCAGTCCCGTCTGACGCATAAATTCCCAAACGCCGACTGGTTCGCCCAACGCCCCGGTTCCGCCGGCGCAGACGCTGGACTATTTGCCCGGACACAACCAGATCAGCAATTACCAGACCGACGCGGCCGGCAACGTGACCTACGACTTGATTCACAATTACCTTTACGATGCGGAAGGCCGCGTGTGCGCCATTTCGTACTACAGCGGCGGCGTGAGCGCGTACATGCAATACATTTACGATGCGGAAGGGCGGCGCGTGGCCAAGGGCTCAATCAACTCCTTCACCTGCAATCCGGCAAGCAATGGCTTCGCGCTGACCGATCAATATATTCTCGGTCTTTCGGGTGAATCGATCAGCGAACTGGACGGGTCCGGAAATATGAAAGACAGCAACGTCTACGCGGGCGGTCGCTTGCTTGCCACCTACAGCAACAACTCTACTTATTTTGCTCTGAATGACTGGTTGGGAAGCAAACGGGTGGTCGCAAACCCGAATGGAACAGTCGCTGAAGCTTGTATGAACCTGCCCTTTGGGGACGAGCTGATCTGTTCCGCGCCAGACCCCAGCGCTCACCACTTTACCGGTCAACTCCGCGACCAGGAATCCGGCAACGACTACTTTGCGGCTCGGTATTATGAAAATGCCACGGGCCGCTTTATGAGTCCGGATCCGTCGGGACTCTACTATGCAGATCCTACAAATCCACAAAGCTTGAATCTCTACAGCTACGCGCGTAATAGCCCGTTGAAGAACACCGATCCAACTGGGCTCGATTGCGTTTATCTGAACGACGAAGGCACCGGTGTTCAGTCTGTTGACCACAATAGCAATTTTGGTGAGTGCGTGGGTACGGACGCAAACGGAAATCCAAATGGAAGCAATGGGGGTTATTGGGTAAACGGCAACGTCAACGCATCGGGCGTTACAACGAATGCCGGCACTGGGCAAGTTTCGTATGGCAACGCGGCGGTGTACAGCTTTCAGAACGGTGTGCTCAATACGAACGAATTCGGGAACAGTGTGACGGTTAATGCAAGTGTCGGGCAAAGGGAGCTTAATTTATCGACGGATGCCACCAGCCTTCGAGTTCCCATGGATCAAATAGGTCCCACGCCACCGCACTACTCCGACCTCGTTGGCCCACGACCGGTTCCTCCTCCGATCCACAACAGCGTGTTCAACTGTCTCGTTCTTCCTGATGGGACGATGGACATTCAAAACGCCTTTCGAGGCCAGTTTAACAACAATGGTGATGATTCGAGTGGAGGTTCGGGAGGGGCCGCAATATGGCAAAACACAGCTAAAGGCGTGCGACCCTTCGGGAACGGCGGTGCTGACGCAACGGCCGGCGCTGCGGCAGCAATTGCGGATGAGGCGGTGTCAAGTGGACAATGCGCGAATCAGCATTAAACTTGGCATCTGGGGAGGCTAATACGAGCAAGAAACGCCAGCACTTCATTGAGGAAATCAAGGCGAAGCAGAGGAACACTATTTGGCCGGACACGCTGGTAAATAGCAGGGCGGTCGATTACTTGATTTTCAAGGGATCGAAAGGTGCAACCCCTCTCCAAAGGATAGGTATTGCCCTGTTCGGTGTCTTCTTCATGCTCGCAGGGGTAGCTTTCATCGGAATTGGTCGAGAGTCCCATTCTGTTTTATGGATTGTTATCTCACTGGCGTGGTTTTTATTGGGAATGCGAGTCTTGATCAACGCATTTCGAGGAGCTTGGTCCAAAATAAGGGAATGGTAACGGAGCCTCATGCTCAGAACAGCGCGATTCGTGGCGGCTCTTCTTTTGAATGTTCTTGTCGCACTGTTTGCGACTGCCATCGTTCAGTCTCCATTCGCCCATCTGTTCAGACTGCATAACATCAATCAAATAATCATCAGGTCCTATCTACTCGATGCCGGAGCGGCCTTCGTTCTAGGTTATATCGTGTACCGAAGCTGGCAACCATCAGTTGCCAAGTGGGTCTGGCTTGTCGGCACGTGCTGGTTGGCCTACAAGCTAGCGCTCATGCTCGCTTACGGGCAATACTCAATATGGACGGCATTCTCAGGAGTTGATTGCAACAACGGTTTGATGGCAACCGGGTGCGAGAACTGGATGCGCTTCACAGTTCCCGCCCTGCACCTGTCAGCATACAGTTTCGGCTCTATTCTATGTGCAAGACTTGGCCAGACGGGAACACCATGGTTCGTGAATGCGTTGCTCGGTAGGTTTCGACCGCTGAACCATGGCTCAACCAAAGGGATGCGAAAAGAGGAGTTATGAGATGGGCCGATTCATGAGCCCTGATCCGTCGGTGCTTGAATATGCCAATCCTTACAATCCCCAGAGCCTTAACCTCTTACAGTTACGCCCAGAACAACCCACTGACGAATATCGATCCGACGGGAAACCGGGGGACGGACAGGAAGTTTACCTGCTGCATTTGTGATAGGAGAATCAGAATGCGAGCTGAACCTAAGAATTACTTCATTTAACATTTTCTTGCTAGAGTTCTAATCGTGGGACGCTTGGCCCGAGTGATAGCCGTTGGAGTAGCGCACCATGTGACGCAGCGTGGCAATGGTCGTCGTTTTCTTCTGGAAAGTGATGCAGACCGCCGGGTGTATTTCGATTTGTTACGAGAGAACCTTGCGTTGCATGAGGTACTGCTGGTTGGCTACTGCCTGATGTCCAATCATGTCCATTTAATTGTGATTCCTGCCGACGCAGAAGGCTTGGCACTCTCCATGAAGCATACACACGGGCGTTATGCGTGTTACTGGAACGTGGTCCACAATTCGAGCGGGCATGCTTGGCAAGGTCGATACTTCTCATGCCCGTTGGATGTGCCGCATTTGTGGGAAGCGTTGCGTTACACGGAACTGAATCCGGTGCGCGCGCAATTGGTGACTGAGGCGGACGCCTGGGCATGGTCGAGCGCGGCGGCTCATTGCGCAACGGTCGAGGCGGATGCATGTTTAAGCACCGAGCTATGGCAGAATCATTGGACCAATGCTAGCTGGCGAGAGTATCTTGCGGCAGGGGAAACGGAAGCGGAGCTGGCCTCGATCCGCCAGTGCACGCATACGGGCCGGCCCTTGGGCACACAGGAGTTCGTCCATGCCTTGGAAGAGGCGATGGAGCGGCGACTGGTTCCGCAGAAGGGCGGTCGATCAGCCAAACCGCGCCCAGATATAAGACAATCCGATCTTAATTTCGGCTTATGATGAAGTCTGGAATGAGGCATATAGTTACCGCTGCTCAATGATTGGTGAACACCCTGTCCGTCCCCGAGTTATCCTCGACAACGGTTACTGCAACCCCCGACCCGACCCGGGTATCGACGGCAACGCTCGACGGGCTGGGAAGAGCGTCTACCACGGTCGGCGCGAATGGGTCCTCCGTCCAAACCACATACGATTCTCGTGGCCGCCTGTTTACGGTAACAAACCCCTCAAACGGCCCGAGCGGTATCACCACCCACTACTATGACGCGTTGAACCGGCCGACGGTGCTGGTGCAGTCCGACGGTGTGAGTAAGCTACAGTGGTGTTACGAGGGCCTCAGCGCAAGCAACCAGACAAATTGCCTGGCGAACAAGAGCAGCGTCAGCGGTTTCTGGATCGACTATTCTGACGAAACCTCGCGGCACTGGCAGCAGGTCGGTGACGGGCTGGGGCGACTTACCTCTGTCATAGAACCGAGTTCGGGCAATAGTCAGGTTCCAGCGATCGAAACCGACTACCAATACAGCCCGCTAAACGACCTCACCGGTGTGACACAGAAGGGGGTCAGCGGGGAAACGGCAGTGGCCCGCACGTTCAGCTACGACGGCATGTCGAGGCTCCTAAGTGCGGCGAAGAAACCTGGGGACAGATAGAACGTATTCCTGATAATTTCTTGTGATGGGTCGTTTCGCTCGAGTAATTGCCGTCGATATTGCTCACCATGTGACGCAGCGTGGGAACGCTCGGCGCTTCATCCTTGATTGCGACGCAGATCGGGAAGTCTATCTCCATCTGTTGCGGGAGGACGTAGCTCTTAACGGCGTTTCGCTGATTGGCTACTGTCTGATGTCCAATCATGTCCATCTGATCGCCATTCCGCACGGGGCTGATGGTCTGTCGCTAGCCATGAGGCGCACTCACGGTCGCTACGCTTCTTATTGGAATGCGCGCCATCAATCAAGTGGGCATCTTTGGCAGGGTCGGTATTACTCCTGTCCTCTGGATCCGCCGCACC
The DNA here is from genome assembly GCA_963834445.1 of uncultured Acidobacteriaceae bacterium. Taxonomy (GTDB): domain Bacteria; phylum Acidobacteriota; class Terriglobia; order Terriglobales; family Acidobacteriaceae; genus PALSA-350. The sequence continues at coordinate 733,513 of CAWIBU010000002.1, read as the reverse complement.
TGTGGAAGGCATTGCGTTATACAGAATTGAACCCTGTACGGGCGGGACTCGTGTCTGATGCAAGCCTATGGAAGTGGTCGAGCGCGGCGGTGCATTGTGGTGTAATTCCCGGCGATGGCTTCATAACAGATGAGCCTTGGCAGAGCCGGTGGACGGCTGATGATTGGCAAGCTTACCTTGCCTCAGCAGCCGCAGAATCAGAGATTGCCGAGATCCGCCGATGCACACACACGGGTCGGCCACTCGGGACGGAGCAGTTCGTCCATTCTCTGGAGCTATCGAGCAAACGTCGATTGGCCCCGCAGAAGGGAGGGCGCCCAAAGAAGACAGTTACGGACGCAAATCAAAAAATACTCGAATGGTGACAAATGAGATCGTCGTTAACCCGGAAACGTTCTATCTGTCCCCAGGTTTCCCCAGGTTTCCCCCCAGGTTTCCCCCCGTTGCCATCAGCCCCACGAAGGGTCTTCTGACTGTGCTGCTCTTTCTCGGAATGCACTTTCTCGAAGGCAACGTGATCACTCCCTTGCTCACGCGAAGCATCGTCCGTCTGCCTCCGGCGCTCACGATGACAGCCCAGCTTTTGTTGGCCGTTATCGCCGGTCCGCTCGGCCTTGCTCTCGCGGCACCGTTTGCGGCCGCAACCCTGGGCGTTTTCGATGTGCTGATTCCAATCGCAGACGTCCCTCAAGTTGAAAAGCATAAAGAGCATTAGCGAACACCAGGCCTGGTCGTCGCAGCTTTTCCAGGGGCTCGCCGGGGCTCCACACAAATCACCTCGCGATCCGCCTTACGTCGCTGGATGCAAGGACTGCAGCAGGCTCTGAAAGCGCGGATGGTCGCGCAGCGATGCAAAATCAGGATCGTTTTCCAGCCATTCCTTATGGCTGAATCCGCGGCGCACGGCGACTTCCAGCAAGTCCAGGGACTGCTCGCCTTCGCCCAGAAGGTTGTGGATGCAAGCTACGTTGTAGAGAGTTCCGGTCTCTTCCGGATCGAGCGCCAGCGCGCGCCGCGACCACTCCAGGCAACGATCGCGATTGCCGAGCTGTAGATGCGCGTTGGCCCCCAGATAAAACGCGCGCGCATCCCCGGGATTCGCTTCGATGTGCCGCTCCACCACGCGAATCGCTTCCTCGTTCACTTTCTTTTCCTCTTCAAGCCGGCCAAGCACACGAAGGCACTGGCCAAGGTGGACCAGGGGTTGATAATCAGCCGGGGCTAAGGCGCTGGCCCGGCTAAACAGTTCGGTAGCCTTCTCCATCTTGGCCTGGCCAAAACAGGAGCGGCCGTAGAAGTAGAAAGCTTCGTACAGCCGCGCATCCAGATGGATGGCAAGTTCAAATTCCTCTTCGGCGCAGGCATAGTTCTTACTCAGTGACTCGGCCAATCCGCGGGATGCGTGCGCTTCCGCCGACTCCGGGTCCAAAGCCACGGAACGCCGGCTTGCCGCCACCGCCTCATTTAAATTCTCCTCGGTCGCTTCCAGGTACATATAGAGCATGGCGCAACAGTTGGCGATGCCGGCGAAGGCGGCGGCATACCCAGGGTCGAAGACCGTGGCCCGGGCAAACATCTGCCGGGCGTATTCGAAGCTCTTGCGGCGAAAGTCAAAAAACACCTTGCGGCCGCGCAAATAGTAGTCGTATGCCTGAATGTTGCTGGTGGGCACTTTTTGAATCTGGCGCTTTTCCTGTTCGCTGAGAACGACCAGCAGCGCGTTGGCAATGTGCTGCGCAATCTCATCCTGAATGGCAAAAACGTCTGCCACCTCCCGATCGTAACGCTCCGCCCATACTGCGCGGCCGGTACGGGTCTCGGCGAGCTGTGCGGTGACCCGCAGCCGGGTGCCGCTGCGCCGCAGGCTGCCATCGAGCACATACGCCACGCCTAACTGGCGCCCCACATGGCTGGCGTCCGGAGTCTGATCCCGAAAGGCGAGAACCGAGGACCTCGGCAACAAAGTCAATGCCTTGATCTTGGTCAGCTCCGTAATGATGTCCTCGGTCATCCCGTCACGAAAGTACTCATCCGCCTGGTTGCCGCTGAGGTTTGCGAAGTACAGCACAGCGATCGATTTTTCCGGCCGCTGCGACGGCGCTGCGATGCGTTCCAGCGCGCTGAGAACTTCACCCATGCTTTTCCAACGCTGCGCAGGAGACTTGGCCAGGCAACGATCGACCAGTATCTCCCACTCCGCATCAATCTCAGGCAAAAGACTGCTGAGGGGAACATGGGCCGTGCGCAGAATGGCGTGCAGAATATCGACCGAGGTTTCCCCCGCAAACGGTAGCCGCCCACTGAGGCACTCATAGAGAACGATGCCAAAGGAAAAAATGTCACTGGCTTCACCGGGGGCGGCACCAGCCAGCTGTTCGGGCGACATATAGGGCACGGTGCCTGCGATCTGATTCTCCGCGCTCTGCGTCACCCTGGCATCGCCCGTATCACCAATAGCGGCTTCGCCGCGGGACAATTGGGCCAGCCCGAAGTCGAGGATCTTTACCCGTGACCGGGCGTCCAGCATAATATTCCCGGGCTTGATATCGAGGTGGCAAACGCCGGCACGATGGGCTTCCTGCAGCCCCTCCCCAATTTGCCTCATGGTGCTCAGCAATTCTGTGGGCGTCAAGGATCCGAGGCGTAGCTTTTCTTTCAGGGTTCGCCCCGGCACCAGCTCCATTACGATGAAGGGCACTGTATCGGTTACATTCAGCTCATAGATGGTGGCGATATTGGGATGGTTGAGCCGTGATGCCGCCTGCGCTTCTTTGACCAGGCGGCGGCGTGCTTCTGGATCGAAGGTTACGCCGCGGCTCAAAAACTTCAGGGCCACTTCACGGCCCAGGGTAAGGTCTTCCGCGCGATATACCGCGCCCATGCCACCTTCGCCCAGCTTGGCATGAATTCGATAGTGCGCAATGGTTTGACCGATCAACTGTGGTTTTCCCGGTATTCGCGTTTCGTCTGCATTCGCTTTGCCGACAAGATCAAATCAGGAATCGAAGAGGGGTCTGACTATACCGGCACATACTGCCGCAAGTAGCGCCTCGCCATGCGGAAGCCGACTTTGTAGGGTTCGCTGAAGTCCGGGCCCGGATTGTCGGCTGCACCGTACAGGTCGTCTTCATGCTCGATGCTCATCGAACCCTGGTAGCCGGCGCTTTGCAGGACGCTGAAGAACTCCGGCCACGGGACACTGCCCATCCCGGGTATACGGAATTGCCACCAGTGGGCGCCGTTCACCGGCAAGATGCCTCCCCGGCGCACAATGTCCCAATGAATTTGTGTATCTTTCAAATGCACGTCATAGATCTTGTCGACGAAGTCTTTCGCGGTCTGAACGGGATCCATCATTTGCCACAGTAGATGAGAAGGATCGTATTGCAGACCGACGTAGGGCGAATCCTTGAACGCCTGGAAGAGGGCGTCGAAGCCCACGGGGCTGGTGGCAATGTTCGCGCCCCCTTGCCATGGCTCCCACAAAATGCGCACCTTGTACTGGGCGCAGGCGGCGAAATACTTCTCGTGGTATACACGCACAATCTCGTCCACCTGCGCGGCAAAGGGTTTGGAGGCATCCTTGCCGGACTGGGTGCCGATATAGGGCACGCCCAGCTTACCTGCCAGCTCGATCGCTTTGACGAAGTTGCTGTTTTCGCGCGCGCGCTCTGCCGGATCGGGAGCGATGTGGCTTCCATTCACCTGCAGCGCTGAGACGTGCATGCCCTTCGCGGCGAGATGGTTCCTGACTCCCGCGATCTCCTCATCGGTGATCCTGGTCGTGTCCAATCCTGGAGTTCCGGCTCCAGCGGAGAGAATCATGTTGTTAAATTCTTCCTGAAGGGCGAAATCCACATTGGCTTCAGTGTATTTGCCCAGAATACCCAGGCGCGGTCTCCACTCCGTCGAAGCTGCGCCCGCTTTCGACAAAGCGGCCAGGCACACGGCTGCGGTTGCGGATCCTAACAAAGTACGGCGGCTTATCGTTTCCATGGACATGAGGCTTCCTTCTTAGACGTGCACCCTGCTACCGAGGCTCCCTGCCATGATCGCATAGCGGGGTTTATCCGCCGAGCTCTCTCCCCTTGACAGTCCAGGAAAGTGAATCCATTATTCTCCTAGACGCAAAAGGAGAGGCAGTGAGGAAATCGGTCGATCTTTTACAAGGCACGTTGGACATGCTTATTTTGAAAGCCGTCTCGCTGGGGCGCCTCCATGGCTACGGAATCCTGCTCCGCATCCAGCAGATCTCGGGAGATCAACTCGTTATTCAGCAGGGGTCACTCTATCCCGCACTCTACCGCCTGGAACACAACGGATTGCTGCTCACCGAGTGGGGCGAGAGCGACAACAATCGTCGTGCGAAATACTACACGCTCTCTGCCGCGGGTAAACGGCAGCTCGAATCCGAAACGGAACAGTGGGCGCGCATGACCAGGCTCGTAAGCGCAATCCTCCGCATCACGACCGTTCCGGGGGAGAACATCGGATGACCGCGTTCCTCGCCCGTCTGAGGTCATTTATCCGCTCCGTGCTTTGCCGCACGCGGCTTGAATCCGAGATGGCGGCCGAGATCAGCTTCCACCTGGAAAGCCGTGCCGAAGATCTGATTCGTGATGGTCTCTCACCGCATCAGGCTGCACGTCAGGCAAAGCTTGAGTTCGGCGGTATCGCCTCTCACAAAGACAGCATGCGCGCCAGCGTCGGCCTGCGTTGGGTCGACGATCTCCGGACCGACCTGCTTTACGGTGTGCGCATCCTGCGCAAAAGCCCGAGCTTCACAGCCATCGCCGTCGCGTCGTTGGCACTGGCGATCGGTGCGAACACGACCATCTTTTCCTACGGCAACGGGATTCTCTTTGGCCGGCTCGGTGTGCCGCATGCCGAGCAACTGCGCATATTCCGATTGACTGGCGACGACCATATGGCGGTTCGAGAGTTGTGGGGCAATGACGCTTATCGTGAGCAGGACAAGTTCCATATCGGAGTCTTTCCCTATCCTTCCTACCAGCTGCTTCGAGGGCAGAACCATTCGGTAGAAGATATCTTCGCCTTCAAAGAGCTGCCGGATATCGCCATCACCGCAACCGGCACACCGGAACTGGGCAAAGTGGAGATTGTCTCGGGCAATTTCTATACCCAGATGCAGCTCAAGCCGCAGTTAGGCAGACCCTTGGAACCAGCTGACGATGGCACGCCGGGCACGGGAGCTGTTGCAGTGATCAGTGACGGTTTCTGGCATCGGGATTTTGGTGGCTCGCCGAATATACTTGGCAAGACGCTCAGCGTGAGTGGGATTCCGGTGACGATCGTCGGAGTCAACCCTCCGCGCTTTACCGGCCCGGACGGGGTGGAAACTACGTCTCCTCAGATTTTTCTTCCCCTTTCCATGTTGCCGGCAATTGTGCCGATTCCTGGTAAGGAGGCCCCGCTCATCGATCCGAATCAGTTCTGGCTTGAATTGATGGCACGGGTAAAGCCCGGGGTCTCCAGGGCGCAGGCAGAGGCGGCGCTGAATGTGGCCTTCAATGCGGCGTTTCGTGCCACGGGCACGATCGAGAAGGGCGAAACGGTTCCCAGACTCTCGCTGGAAGATGGAAGCCGCGGGGTGACCTCGGGGTTGCGTCTTCTGCTCAAGCCTTTGTATGTATTGCTCGGATTGGGAGGATTGGTGCTCCTGCTGGCGTGCGCGAACATTGCGAATCTGATGCTTGCGCGTGCTTCCTCTCGCCAACGTGAAATAAGCGCCCGCATGGCGCTCGGCGCCGGGCGTGGACGCATCCTCCGCCAGGTACTGACTGAGAGCTTTCTCCTCGCAGCGATGGGTGGCGCGGCTGGTGTTGTTTTGGGCTATTTCAGCCGGAACCTCGTCCCGTGGCTCTTGCGCACGGGCTGGGACGGAGGCGAAATGCCGGTGCGATTCGACTGGCGTGTCTTCGCCTTAACCTCGACCGTGACTCTGCTGACAGGAATTCTCTTCGGCATAGTGCCCGCCTGGCGCCTGACGCACTCCGACATCAGCATCGCCCTGAAAGAAGGGGCTCGCACGGCCACCAGGCAGAGAAAGGTCTGGTCGGGTAAGATGATCGTCGCCTTTCAGGTTGCACTCTCAACTCTGCTGGTCATGGCCGCCGTCTTCTTTCTCCGAACGCTGGTGAACCTCAACTTTGTCGACCCCGGTTTCCGGGCAAAGAACCTGCTGCTCTTCGACATCAATGCTCCACGGACACGATATCCCGTCGATAAAGCTGCTGAGTTGCACCGCCGTCTGGAAGAAGCGTTTGCCGCCGTAGCGGGCGTCCAGTCCGAAACAATGATCAACAAGCCTCTCATTGCGTACTCTCAGTGGAACTCCATGTTTCAGGTAGAGGGCGCGCCGCAAAAGAAAATCGCAGATCCCTCTGCAAAGACTGGCGACGGAAGTGAAACAGCGATGGTCTCGTACACAGGTCCCCATTTCTTTTCCGTCCTGCAGATCCCGATCCTCGCCGGCCGTGGATTCACCGCAATGGACACCGCAACCTCTGTGCCGGTCGCGGTCGTCAACCAGGCGCTCGTGCGCAAATTCTTTGGCAACACCAACCCAATCGGCAAACGCTTTCGCAGGAGTTTTGTGGGGCCCGATGCGACGCGCTGGATCGAGATCGTCGGCGTGTGCGCGAACACGCGCTACTTCGACATGAGGGAACCGGCGCCACCGATTCACTTCGATCTGGATCTGCAAAATCCCACGGTCGGCGGCGTCACCTTCATCGTCCGTTCCCCGCTCAAGCCCGACGCCCTGATTCCGTCGCTCCGGCGCGCCGCCCGACGCATCGACCCAGATCTTCCGCTCAGCAATGTTCGCACGCAGCAGCAGCAGATAGACGCCAGCATGCAGCAGGAGCGCATGTTCGCGTCGCTCACCGCGGGCTTCGGCATCCTCGCGTTGCTACTGGCATGCGTTGGCATCTACGGCATTATGGCCTACACGGTCTCACTACGAACCAACGAGATTGGCATCCGTCTGGCGCTCGGAGCCGCGCGCGTGCAGATCCAGGCAATTGTCTTCCGCGAAACCGGTTGGCTCGCCTTATCTGGTGTCATGATCGGCCTGCTGATTACGCTCGCATTGATCCGTCTGGTGAAGTCGATGCTCTACGGCCTCACGCCGTGGGATCCAATCACGCTCGGTGGATCGGCGCTGCTGCTACTCCTGGTGGCACTGGTCGCTGGTTGGGCGCCTGCTTATCGAGCATCGAGAGTCGATCCAGCCGAGGCTCTGCGTCACGATTGATCGGGTTCCCGCTCTTCTAGCCGCGAGGCGCGAAGCAGCAGTGTATCTTTCCATCCTCACCCGTTTTCAGATCCAGGCCGGTCAGCGAGTCGACAACCCAGTCAGCCTCGTGCAGTTCGTGCGGCTGGTGAGAGGAGGCCACAGCGAGGACGCGGCAACCCGCCGCCATCCCCGCACGAATACCCGATGGGGCATCCTCAATCACAAGACAATCGGCAGGACTCAGGCCCAGCTGCGCCGCACCCAGCCGATATGGCTCGGGATCGGGCTTGCCGTGGCTGACCTTATCGGCCGTGACTGTGTGTAAAGGCAACGGAACCCCCAGAAGCCCGAGGCGGCGACGCAGTATTCGCTCCGAGGCCGAAGTGACAATGCTCCATTGGGCTGGAGATAGCCGTGCCAGAACTTCGTGAACGCCGGGGTACACCGTAAGGCCATAGGTGTCTTCGGCGTCGAAGTTTTCGATTCGCTCCAGTTCCGCCACCCAATCGAGATCAGGTCGAAGCGCACGGATAGTATCAACACTTCGCCGGCCGTGAGTGCTCCGGATGGAGAAGGTATCCTGCATGCCGTGCACCTCAGCCCAACGCCACCAGCTGCGCTCGTCGGCGGCGATCGAATTGATCAAAACGCCATCCATGTCGAATAGTACGGCGTGCACTACGATGGTTCGGCTTGCCATGCTAAGTTCCCTTTCCCTTATGTTGGAAGTTCCCCTGGTTTTGCCGTGACTAAAACGGTTGCGTCAATACGTTGGGTGCCATCACCAGTTTCGCCATCCTATTCTTTGCTCATTGCAATTCAACGTTTGCGAGCAGGGCAGCGGTGCGCTACGCCGTGGTCCATAGTTCTACCAGCCTGTCTTCCCGTAATGCGGCAACTCTTTAAGTCATCGTCAATCCATTGCTATGGGGCGCGCCCGGCGGGGTATAGTTTGTTACCTCGCAATGGAGTCCGGGCGACACCATCGGCAACGTCGTCACGGTGACCGTTCTGATGACCTATCAAACCGGTTTCCCTTATCTAAACCTGGGCGGCCTCGTCGTTCAGACCACATCGCAGGGAGTGATCCTGCTCGAGCGGCAGCGTTGGGTGCGCGCCTGACGCCCACCTCATTCTGCGGATGCTAAAGAAAATTTAGAGCACGGTCTTGAAACCATACCAACTAGTAGGTATGGTTAATGCGAATCGTCTGGTATGCCATGACAGCAACGGAAACACGACACGAATCGAAGACCAGACTGCTCAACGCGGCGGTGCAGGTCATCCGCGCCAGGGGTTATTCCGCCACGCGCATCGAGGACATCTGCGCAGCCGCCGGGTTGACCAAAGGAAGCTTCTTCCACCACTTTGATAGTAAGGAAGCGCTGGCCCTGGCTGCGGCCGACTACTGGATCGCAGGTACGACCGCATTGTTTGCCTGCGCACCCTATCGCGCACTCGCCGACCCGCTCGACCGCCTGCTGGCCTATGTCGATTACCGCAAGGCGCTGCTCGTCGGCGAGCTGCCCGACTTCACCTGCCTCGCCGGCACCATGGTGCAGGAGATCTACGACACGCACCCTGCCATCCGCGACGCCTGCAATCGCAGTATCAGCGAGCACGCGGCGACGCTGGTTCCTGACATCGAAGAGGCCATGCGCCAGCGCGACATGCGCCCGGACTGGACCGCCGAGAGCCTGGCGCTCTACACCCAGGTGACCCTGCAGGGCGCGTTCATTCTCGCGAAAGCGAAGCACAATCGCGAGGTCGCTGCCGCCAGCGTCGACCATCTGCGACGTTATCTGAAATTGCTGTTCAGTAAGCGGCCACGCACTGCTCTCCAGTAAATGGAACGGTGCAGAATCACATGTCTTCCCGGAGAAACCCGATGAGCCGAAATGGATTTGCTGCAGTCGCCACCCTGGTAATCGTCCTCAGTTCTGTCTTTGCAGCCTCGCGACCGGCGTGGGCGCAAGATGCCAAGAGCCAATATTCCAGCATGGCGCCGCTTGGGCGATATTTGATGGCGGATCGGAACGCAGAGATAGCCCTTGCACGGAGCGCGGCGCCCCCATCGCTAGCACACGATGCAACGGTTCTGGTCTTAGAGAAGAGTGGCTATCAGACCGCCGTTAAAGGGAAGAACGGGTTCACGTGCCTGGTTGAACGCGCGTGGATGTCGCCCTTTGATAGTCCGGAATTTTGGAATCCCAGGATGCGTGGGCCGATTTGCTATAACCCAGCTGCGGTGCGGACCATTCTTCCCTACACCCTGAATAGAACCAGGCTGGTCCTGAACGGATTATCCAAAACACAGATCCACGAAAACATCACTGCCGCGATCGCGAAGAACCAACTTCCGTTGCCGGGAGACGGCGCTATGTCTTACATGCTGTCGAAAGAAGGAAACCTTGGTGATGCCGTCGGACACTGGATGCCGCATCTCATGTTTCATGTTCCCAAGACAGACGACGCGAATTGGGGAGCCGACCTGGCAGGTTCACCGGTGTTGTTCAACGACCAGTACCGTGACGTTCCGGAGCCGGCAAACATTTTCATGGTAGCTGTTTCCCATTGGTCAGACGGCACCCCTGCGCCCCATGAGGCAATTCATTGAGACGTCGGGTCGCGAATGCGATGACGAGCTAAGGATGCGGGTTCGCTCAATCATCGGCCGCCGCCGTAAAATGTTCTGGTGTTGCAGAAATCGGATCGCTGGCTTACGGCCGTTCGCGATAGGCGGGGCAGGGTTTGGGACTCTCGCGCAGCCCGGCAGAGGGGGCAGGTGAAGTTGCGCTTGCTTGTTTTCCTGGCTGGCGCAGTTCTCTGCTGTGTTTACGCACCGGCACAGGAAGTTTCCGACGCCACCCCCATCTTGCGCCGCGGCGCCAATCTGGTTCTGGTGCCGGCGTTGATAAAGATCAGTAGCGGCGAACCGGTTTTGGGCCTCACTGCCAATGATTTCATCGTGACCGATGACGGCATTGAGCAGAAAATTGCGCTCGAAGAAAACACCGACAGTCAGCCCCTGGCACTGGTGATCGTGATACAGACTGGCGGTGCAGGCGGCCGCCGGCTGGAGAGTTATCGCAGACTCGGCCCTCTTCTCGATGCCCTGGTCGGTGCTGTTCCTCACCGTGTGGCCGTTGTCGGATTCGATAGTGAGCCACACCTCGAGGCAAAGTTCACTCCCGACCTGGACCGGGTTGCGGGAGTGATGGCGCAGCTGCAGCCAGGCAACGGGGGAGCAGCCATCCTGGATAGCCTACGCTTCGCCGTCGACCTGCTGCAGAAACAGCCCTCCAGCTATCGGCGAGCGATTCTCAGCGTCAGCGAGACGCTCGATCATGGCAGCCGGGGCACACTCGAAGACGCGTTGCGCGCCATAAGCGATACCAATACGACGATCTACAGCCTCGGCTTCTCAACCATGAAGGCCGACGTGAAGCACGACGCCGATGAGTTCAACTCCGACCTGACGCCCGCTCCAGCGCACGGCTGTTTGGCCAAGGACCAGAGCAACGGCTCTGAGACGCATCCTGTCCAGGTTCCGGACGGCAAGGGTAATAACCGCACGATGCAAACGTACGATTGCTTAAGTCTGCTCGCGCCGCCTTTGTTCGTGGCCAAGATGGCGGCAATGGCTGCCCTGGATGACATGCATCGCAATGTTCCGGAGAGCGTCGCCCGGATCACAGGCGGCGAATACTTCAAGTTTGAGAACACGCGCGGTCTGCAGCGTGGGCTTATCACCATCTCGAACCAGATCCCGAATAGCTACGTTCTCAGCTTCTCGCCAGAGGCGCACAGCCCCGGGCTGCACACGCTTGCTGTACGCCTCAAGGGTCGTAGCGGTCTGCGCATAGACGCGCGACGCAGTTACTGGGTGGACGCATCCAACGCAGACAGAACTAATGTAGAGGGATCTAATTCCAGCGCAGACGGATCCAGCGCCCCGGACTAATAGTTCGATCGGTTAGAGATTCATCACCAAATAGTCAAGAAGTTGTTGTTGCATCGCATACGGCTCGGGACCGCCGGTCTCCATGGAATACACGCCTTTGAAACCCATCTCTTTCGAGATAGCAATCGCGGTTGCGAAGTTGAATCTTTCCGGATTCCATTTAACATGGCTGACCGTCTTCGAAAGCGGATACAACAGGCGCAACCCACTTTCTGTTTTTTCTTCGTTGCCGAGATTGCCTATATCTGGATTTGCGTAAATACCGGCTCCTTTAATTAGCTTTATCAACGTATCGACAGGTGTTTTTCCTCGGGGCTCGAGGATGATGGAAACACCTTTGGGGGCGCCGTACTCAGCCAGGCGCTTGAGCGCGTCGATGGCCGGCGTCAGATCGCCTTGCAACAGGGCGCCTTGATTGGGCATGATGCTGGGACACTCAATCATTGCACTGCGATCGATCCACTGCTTGGTGAGCTCTATGGCATGCGCACGAATCTGCGGGTCAGGCGAACAAGGACTGATGATTCCCTTATAGCCGCTTTCATCCAGTTCGAGCGGCATATTCACCATGCGGGAGTTTGCCTTCTGAAGCCGGGCGTGGAACTTGTCGAAGTATCCAGGCTCCATTGAGAGGAAATGTATTTGCTGCACCTCGACGTTGTGAATGTGATAACGGTCGGAGAGCATCGAGGGAAAGTCCATGATGTCCAGTTCCCCCGGGGTCGCAGGCTGGCTCCAGTCCCTGACTTCTTTTAAAAGGCCCTCAAAATTCCCCGACATAGCGCCTATGCGGTCCAGCTTGGACATAAGAACCGTGTCCTGGGCCGTCGCACAGGCGGCGACAGATGCAGCGGCCATAGAACCAATCAAGAAGTCGCGACGTTTCAAAATGTAACCTCCACTGTTTTGCCGGCAACGACGGGCCCTATGATCTCGGTTTCCGGGGGGTTCGCGGAAGAGAGAAGGTAACGCAAGTAAAGGAAGGGTAACGCATGATATGCGAAAGTCAAGAGAAACGTTCATCTCTCCCATTGCGCTTTTTTTAGGATCGAAGTGCGGCCGCACGCCCGCTTTGCAAGGCTGCGGACGCTGCGCAACACGAGCCCGATAACCGCGAAAGAGCACTTCCCTGCGCAAAAATGGGGCCGGTTGATTTTTGTTTGCATTTGTTTTGAGTTCACGCCTAAAATGCTGTGTCGCGAAACAAAACGAAATAAAACGGCCCTCTGCAAATATCTCTTTCTAGTCGATCGATGAGCAGCCATCTATAGGAGGTATTATGCGCCGGGCCCTGGTCTGCATTCTCTTGCTGTCGGCAACCGTCGTCATTCTGGGGTGGATCGCGTGCTTGACCGCTAACGCCCAAAGCCTGCCTGCGGGGAGCGGGAAGGCGGACTTTCAGCGTATCTGCAGCGGCTGTCACAGCGTAGACAGGGCAACCAGTCAGCGGATGACCCGGGCAGAGTGGACTGGCGTGGTGAGCGACATGGTGGGTCGTGGGGCGCAGGGAAGTTCGGCGGAGTTAGACAATGTTGTGAGTTATCTGAGCGCGAATTTTGGCAAGAGCAACGCTCCCCCATCGCCTGTTGCGCTGCCGGCCGCTGCGGCCTCTGCGCCTCAGGCGACGGTAGAAGAGGCCCCGCTCCGCGCAGAGGATATAGCGCAAGCAAAAAGGCTGATTCAGGAAAACGGGTGCCTGACCTGCCACCGCGTCAGTGAGACGGGCTCGTATGTTGGGCCGTATCTGGATGGCATCGGAGCGCATCATTCGCCAGAGCAATTGCACGCCTCGCTGGTGTCTCCCAACAAACAAGTTCTGCCGGAGAACCGTAGCGTGCGGTTGGTCACCAGCGATGGGCAAACGGTGACGGGGAGACTGCTCAACCAGGATGGGTTCAGCGTGCAATTAATCGACCCGTCGGGGCAGCTGAGATCTTTTGCGAAGTCGGATCTTCGCGCAGTCACGATTGTGACCACGAATCCCATGCCCTCTTACGCGGATAAGCTGAGCGCGCAAGACCTTGCCGATTTGGTTCGCTATCTCAGCTCCCTGAAGGGTGGGGGCGTCCAATGAAATTCCTAGCGATAACGATGTCGAGAGGAACAATAATGCGTAGTGTCAAATCGCTGGTTGCGTTGTTTGGGCTGTTGGCTCTGACCACATTGACAACCACGGCGCGGGCGGCTGAGCGAGACTTCAACGGCCGGTGGGATATTGAGGTGCTCGCCAAGGCTGCGGATATTCAGTTCACCACCACCAAAGCATGGTGGCTGGGGATCACGGACGCGGGAACGCCGGCCATGAAGATCCAGTTCGTGGGCTCTCCCGACGGCAGCCTGGATGACATAAGCGAGGCGAAGATCGAGGGCAACGTGCTGCACTTTACGTGGAAGCCAAGAGCACGCCCCGGCGTCACGCCGGACCCGAAGGAACACATCGAATATGAAGTGAAGCTGGTGCATGGGGTGCTCGAGGGCAAAATGACAGGCTCCGCGGGTGAGGTGGCCTTCACGGGACACCGGGCGCCGGAGATCAACGAACACGATGATGGCACCTGGGTTAAGGGAAAACCGATCACGCTGTTTAATGGTAAAAACCTCGCAGGATGGACAGGCGTGGACACTCCCAAAGCCGAGGGCTGGACGGTGGAGGACGGCATTCTGAAGGGCAAGGGTCAGGCCGACGATTTGATCACGGTGGCAAAGTACTGGAATTTTGAATTGCACGCCGAATACCGGCTCGCGGCGAAGAGCAACAGCGGTATTGGCCTGCGCGGCCGCTACGAAGTGCAGATCGCCTCCGATTACGGCCGCCCGCCAAACCTGCATGGCACCGGCGCGCTGTATACGAGGGTGATGCCCAGCATGAATGCAGGGAAACCGCCGGACGAGTGGCAGACCTTCGACATCCGCCTGGTGGGCCGCGAAGTCACGACAACGCTGAATGGACAGAAGCTTTATGAACGAGGGGTTATTGACGGCCTGACCGGCATCGCCTTCGATCCGTTCGAAGGCCGGCCTGGGCCGATTGAGTTGCAAGGCGATCACGGTTCGGTCGAGTTCCGGAATCTTGTGCTGACTCCGCTTACGCAGAGCAAGCATAAATAGCTCACCGGCATTCCCAGGAGAGGGATATGAAACTGCGGCTATTGCTGATGGTTGCTTTGCTGACCAGTTGCCTGCACGCACAAGTGACCTACGAGCGCCTGCTGCACGCGGAGAAAGAGCCGCAAAACTGGCTCACCTATTCGGGGGGGTATGCGAGCAATCGTTATAGTTTGCTCACGCAGATCAATCGTGACAACGTAAAAAATCTGCAAATGAAATGGGTCTACCACCCCAGCGGTCATCCGGAAGACGAGAAGATGGAGATCACGCCCCTGGTGGTGGACGGCGTTATGTACGCGGGCACCATGACGGAAGTGGTGGCGCTGGACGCCGTGACCGGGCGGCAGTACTGGAAGCTCTCGCGCCCGTTCAACCCAGACGATTACCCGACGCAACGCATTTACCTGGTCAACAAGGGTCTGGCGATCGCCGGGGACACGTTATTGTGGGCGACGGCCGTCGATTGCCACCTGCTCGCGATCGATATCAGGACCGGGCGCGTGAAGTGGGAGATCGCTGCGGCGGACTGGAAGGCAGGCTACCAGTTCGACGTGCCCCCGTTGGTGGTGAAGAACATGGTGATCCTCGGTCCGGCGACCAATGATATGGGCGCCAACTGCTGGGTGGGCGCCTTTGACATCCACACCGGCAAAGCACTCTGGAAGTTCTACACCAGTCCGATGAAGGCCGACGATCCAGCCGCG
This sequence comes from uncultured Acidobacteriaceae bacterium, assembly GCA_963834445.1. GTDB lineage: Bacteria > Acidobacteriota > Terriglobia > Terriglobales > Acidobacteriaceae > PALSA-350. Next base: position 718,476 of record CAWIBU010000002.1, on the reverse strand, counting down.
AAGACGTGGGGAGACGACACCTGGAAGCACGGTGGCAGCCCTATCTGGAACGGTGGCTCTTACGATCCCGAAACCAATCTCACCTATTGGGGCACGGGCAATCCGAATCCAGGCTGGAACGGCAATCAACGCGTGCCCGGCGACAACCTCTACTCAGACAGCGTGGTGGCCGTCGACGCCGACACGGGCAAGCTCAAGTGGTACTACCAATTCACGCCGGGCGACGAGTACGACTGGGACTCAACACAGATCCCTGTACTCGCGGATATCGACTGGCAGGGCAAACCGCGCAAGGTGATGCTTTGGGCCAATCGCAACGGGTTCTTCTATGTACTCGACCGGGCCACGGGTGAATTTCTGTCAGGCAAGCCGTTTATCAAGGAGACCTGGGCGGAAGGCATCGACAAAAATGGGCGGCCGATCAAGGTCGCGAAGTTCTGGCCCAAACCGATGGGGGGCATCGTGGTGATGCCTGGTTCCCAAGGCGGCACCAACTGGTATCCGCCCTCTTACAGCCCACGAACCGGTCTCTTCTATATGTCGGTCTGGGATAACTACCAGGCGCTTTCAACCAAGCAGCCTTATAACCCGTGGACCCCAGGCGTGTTATACACGGGAGGCGGATGGTGGCCCGGCCTGGGAGAAAAGGGCCCGCCCGCGGACTGGCCGCCCCGAGTGCCGCCGCCGGTTGCGCCCACGCGTGGCCGTGTGGCTGCGAATTATAAGACGGAGGCCGAAGGCTACGGCGCGATCCGCGCCATCGACCCGAAGACCGGCGAGAAGAAGTGGGACTTCAAGATGGTCAACAACACCGAGTGCGGCGTGCTCTCCACGGCGAGCGACCTGGTATTCGGCGGGGGCATGGATGGGGATTTCGTAGCCCTCGACGCAACCACCGGCAAGCCGCTGTGGCATGCGTATCTGGGCGGCGTGAATGCCAGTGGTCCGATTAGTTATGCGGTGGATGGGAAGCAATATGTTGTGGGCACGGGTGGCGGGGTGATGTACGTCTTCGCTCTGCCAGATTAGAGTCGACGGCGGGCTGCTCATGCGTTGGTCCAACGCGGGGATTCGCCAGCCTACGGGCGACTGTCGTAATCTTCTTGGAAAGCGAACCAGGAGAACACCGCATGCTCAAATCGATGACCCGACGTGATTTCCTTCAGCAGGGGACAGCCGCTGCTGTCGCTCTGTCGGCCAGCCCTTCCCTGCTGGCCGATCCCCTGGGCCTGCCCATCGGCTGCCAGACCTATCCTGTCCGCAGCTCGATCAATTCGGATTTTGCCGGGACGATGAAGGGGCTTTCCGCAGCGGGTTTTCAGACCATTGAGCTCTGCTCGCCGTTTGGTTACAAGGATTTCTCCAGCCTGGCGCAATACAAGCCCCAGCAGCTGCGCGGGATGCTGCACGATTACGGTCTTACCTGTATCAGCGCTCACTTTGACACGGGCGAGTTATTCAACCATGCCGAGGAGCGGATTGAATGGGCCAAGGGGCTTGGCCTGACGCAGATGGCGACGGCGAGTCTCGGTTTCGGCACGCTGCGTGAGGGCGTTCCGCCCACCGTGGGTGACGTGAACCGCGTCACCGATCTCTTCAACACCTTTGCGGCCAAGGCACACAATGCGGGCATGGTTGCGGTGCTGCACAACGAAGTGTTTGAGGTAAGCAGCATTGATGGTAAGCGGGTGTACGACATGGAGATCGAGCGGCTGGATGCGAAGACGGTGAAGCTGCAGTTTCAGGTCTCCACCATGCAGAACGGATTCGATCCGGTGGATTACTTCGCCCGCTATCCGAACCGCTTCATCTCCATGCACTGCCAGGACTGGGTGATGACCCCTGACGGCAAAGCGAAAGAGGTGCCGCTGGGTAAGGGTGTGGTGGACTGGAAGAAGGTCTTCACCGCGGCCGGGAAGGCTCACATCAAAAACTACTTTGTCGAACTGGAACAGGACCCTGCACTGATGGCGCAAAGCGTCCCCTACCTGAAGAGCTTGCAGGTTTAATCGACTGGTACAGGGGGTACAGGAAAAGCGCGTCAGAAGCCAAATAACTCTCCCGCACGTCTCTCCGGCTTTCGTCAAACGGCCGGAGGAAGGCGGAGGTGGAGACGGCAGGCCCCTTCGCATCGAGGTCGTTGCGCCCCACAACCATGACTGCGAAAAAAAAAGACGGCAGAACTGCGAACAGCACCGGCATTCGGAGCATTGCGGAAGCCCTGGATGTTTCGGTCGCAACCGTCCACCGCGCCCTCCACAATCAGGGACGGATCAGTGCAGTGACTCGGGCTCGCGTGCTCCGCATGGCCGAGCAAATCGACTATAAGCCGAATCTGGCGGCGCGCGACCTACGTTTGAATCGAAAATTCCGATTTTCCATTCACTTTCCCACCACGATCGTGGCATTTTTCGATTCCCTGCGCGCCGGAATCGAGGAAGGATCGACCCCCTTTCGATCAGCCGTTGATCTGCAATTCAACAGCTATATACGCGGCCCAGAACAAGCAAAAAAGAGCATCCGATCTGCTTTCGGTGGCGACGTCCACGGAATCATAGTCGTGCCCGCCAACACTCCACAGATGGTCAAACTTCTTGGCGAGGCCGGTAAAAAAGGCATCCCGATTATCTGCGTCTCAACCGACGCACCCGAATCGGGAAGGCTGACTGCGGTCACAGCGCACCCCTTTTCCTGCGGCTCCATGGCGGCTGAATTACTTGCTACAGACATCAAAAAGCGAGGCCGAATCCTGGTGATCGCCGGGGATCTTGAGAACCTCAACCAAACAGAAAAAATTCGCGGCTTTCGGCATATGCTCGGGCAAGCAGCCCCGCACCTCTCATTAGCAGCCGTTCGTGAAACCAAAGACGACCCCAATGAGGCCTATCGAGCGATCCGCAGCTCTCTCCGCCGGCGCCCCAACATCGATGGCCTTTATGTAACCAGCGCCAACTGCATCGGGGCGTTGGCAGCTTTGCGCGAGGCCGGGCGGCTCGAGAATATATCCATCATCACCACCGACCTTTTCCCTGAACTCGTTCCCTTTGTTCGTGCGGGGCTGGTGCGCGCGACCATTTACCAGTGCCCCGAAGCTCAGGGAAGAATTGCAATTCAGGCCCTTTACCGGTATCTGATGGAAGGTGTTGTGCCGCCACCGTCCATCGGCATCATTCCGCAGTTGATCCTGCGCAGTAATCTCGACCTCTATGTCCGCAATTCCGCAATTTCTCATCCCTAACCGGTTGCGACCAGCGGTGATCCGAAGCCAGTGATCCTTCGCACCCGAACCTATTTTGACGCAGCGCATCTTTCCCTGGATAGCATGAGCCGGCCACTGGCAGCAAGGTGAGATGGAAAGCACTTGACAGCGACAAACATGGCGAATTAGCGTGTGTGGAATCGTTTACGCAGATGCCCCCACGGCCTCTGCTCCGTAGAACGACGCTGCCATCGTCCAGAGCTGGAGACGAGGCCGACCCAGGGATTTGTCATGCTGAAGAGCCAACCAACGCGTGTGCGTCTCTCCCCGGCTGGCCTCCGTATCAAGCCGGGAACAGTTCGCCAGCGATACATCCCGGGCGCAGCAACCTGTCGCACTGCCAGTGCCCGCCTCAACCACCGCCAAGCACCGCCAATGTAGGGAGGCCAACGTGGTATTCGATCTTCTCCGCAAAGTCCTGCAGGGGGTTCAGTCAAAAAGGCTAATCAGCAATGGGATCCCCGACTTCGGCATCCGCAGTGTTCAATCAACCACTGCCCGGTCACGTACCAGTCTGGAAACGGAAGCAGCAGCATTAAGCCACGCATGTTGCGGGCTGGAAAAAAGGGCTCCGAACGCATTCGCCGTTTTTGCGTATGCCTTATTATTCGCCGCTGTGTGTTTGCTGGGAGTGCTGGTTCCGTTGCCCGCGTTTTGCCAGGCAGACCAAGGGCGCATCACCGGTATTGTGCAGGATGCTTCTTCCGCGGTCATTCCCCAGGCCATCGTCACCCTCACCAATACAGATACCGGGCTGGTGCTTAAGACCACCACCAATCAGGCTGGCCTTTATACCTTCGCCCCACTGAAAATCGGGAACTATGCGATTAGTGCCACTTCCCCCGGCTTTGAAGTAACCACTCAGCAGAACATTTACCTGGACGCCCAGGCCAGTCCTAACATCGTGCTGACCTTGAAACTCGGTTCGGTCTCGCAGTCGGTCACCGTGTCCGCCGCTCCGCCGATCTTGCAGACAGAGTCGAGTTCGGTAGGACAGGTAATGAGTACTGAAACGATTAACCGGATTCCGCTCAATGGGCGTAACGCCGTTTATGTGGCGCAGTTGGCGCCTGGGGTGGTGCAGGGTGTGGGTGGCCGGGGGGTCGGTACTGGGGACTTCAGCGCCAATGGACAGAGACCGACCCAGAACAACTTCATTCTGGACGGCATCGATAACAACACCGCCGTGCCCGACTTCCTCAACGGTTCGAGCTTTGTGGTGAATCCGCCCCCCGATGCGCTCGCCGAATTCAATATCCAGACCGCCAACTACAGTGCTGAATTGGGTCACTCTGCCGGAGCAGTATTAAACGCCAGCATCAAGTCGGGCACCAATCAACTGCACGGAAGCTTATGGGAATACAACCGCAATACCATCTTTGACGCTCGAAACTGGAATGCGCCCACGATCCCCGCATATCACGAAAACCAGTTCGGAGCCACGCTCGGCGCGCCGGTTTTGAAGAACAAAGTATTCTTCTTCGGTTACGCTGAAGCCAATCGGATCGTGTTTGGGCAAACGTACACCCAGAGTGTTCCGACCGCGTTGATGCGAACCGGTAATTTCTCTGAGTTGCTCAGCCCCTCTCTGACCCAGCAGGGAACAGCGGTACCGCTCTATGCCCCAGGGAGCGCCGGTACCCGTCCCCTGGCGTGCAACGGCGCCCTCAATGTCATCTGCCCCGCCAACATTGATCCCGTTGCCAGCACCTTGCTGAATCTTTATCCGCTGCCGAACCACAACAACGGAAAGCTCTACAACAACAGCGTGTTAAACACCAATGCGGTTGCAAATAGCTGGCAGTGGGGAACACGCCTCGACTGGAACATCAGCTCCCAGGATCAGATGTTCGCTCGTTTCAGCTACGTGAACGCGCCCAGCAACGATCCGCCGCCCCTGGGCACTATCCTCGATGGGGGCTCCTATGGCGCAGACGGTAGCATGACTAACCTGGCGGAGAACGTTGCCTTGAGCGAGACCCACCTGTTCTCTCCGACCTTCATCAATGAATTTCGCTTCGGTTATAACTACGGAAACTTTCGGCTGACCCAGACTGCATTTGGGGATGCCAATCTAGCTGCCTCCCTCGGCATGGGCGGCGTGCCTTCCGGCGGAATCCTCGGCGGTGGCCTTCCGGTTGTCACACTTTCTGGCATCACCGGCTTTGGCCAGCCCGGCTTTTATCCCAACCATAAAGCCGAAGATGTCTACGAATTTCTGGACAACGTCACCAAAATAATTGGCAACCATTCGCTCAAAGCCGGACTGCTCCTGCAGAGCAATCGATTCCCATTTTTCTCGCCCCCAAATGCACGCGGTACCTACACCTATAGCGGGTTCTTCACCTCCAACCCAGGCAAAGCGAACACTGGCTTCGCCGTTGCCGATTTCCTCGAAAACTCCATGACCTCGGCGTCCATCCCGAACTACCAGCACCTGGATTTCTCCCACTGGAATCGAGGACTCTATCTTCAGGATGACTGGCGGGTCACCAAAACGCTGACTTTGAATCTGGGCCTTCGCTACGACAACTTCCAACCCCTTAAAGAGGTGGGTGGAAAATTCGCGAACTTCTCCATGCAGGCGCAGGGGCCGGCCCTGGCCCAGGCTACGCTTACCTACACCAACGCCCAGCAGAGTACAGTCTTATCTCCAAAATTTCTCAGCCTGCTGCAGGCAAATAACGTTACCGTCAAGTACAGCGGAAACAGCAGCCTGGTGAGCGGCCAGAGTCTAAACTTCGCGCCTCGCCTGGGCTTCGCCTACAGCATGCCCGGAAACACAGTCGTTCGAGGTGGATTCGGCATCTTTTTCGGCGGCGTGGAAAATACCGGCGGACCCGAAACCCTGCAGAACTATCCCTTCCAGTTCACATCGAATTTCACGCGAGGATCGAGCTGCACAGCGGGCAACTGCGCCACCGACGGTATTACTTTGGAAAATGGATTCTCTGCTTACCTCGCGTCCGGCCTGCTGAATCTCTTCTCAACCCCTTCCTTCGCAGGCTCACAGCCCAACATCAAGAGTCCTTATACCGAGTCTTATAACCTCTCCCTGCAAAGGCCGATCTCCGTCAACACGGTGGCGACACTGGCCTATGTGGGCGATGTAAGCCGCCACCTGATCGTTAATATCAATACCAACTCTCCCGAAGCGCTCATCGATCCCCGCCGTAGCTCGCAAACAGTCCAGCCATTCCCCGCCTTCGGCGGCGTTGGAACCAACGTTTATGAAGGCATATCCAGTTACAACGCACTGCAGGCTTCGGCTGAAAAGCGGTATAGCAACGGCCTGAGCTTTCTCGCCAGCTATACCTGGGCGCATTCGCTCGACGATGCGAGTCAGCCTCTGGGCGGCACCGGCTATCGCGCGGTTAATTTAATCGGCATTGCCAACGACTACTCGAACTCACAGGCTGATGCCCGCCATCGCGTGACCTTTAACGGCTATTACGAACTGCCCTTCGGCCAGGGAAAACAATTTTTCAACCGCGGAGGCATTTTCAACCTGCTGTTTGGCGGCTGGGCCGATGACCTCCAATTTACCGCCCAGACCGGCTTTCCCTTTACTGTGGGCACCGACCTGGGGAGCGCTGGACCCAATGGCGGCACAGCCAACGCTCTTCTTATCCGCGACCCATTCAAACCCGGAGGCTCGCCCGATCCCAGCAATGGTGCCGCAAGCTGCGCCCAATCCACGCGCAACCGGGCCCATTGGTATAACCCCTGCGCATTCGCCAATCCTGCGCTCGCCTTTCCTAACGCCACCGTTGCCGGCAGCCCCGTAAGTACCAACCGCATCCTCGGTCTCGCCGCTTTGCCGTATCTGGGCGGCCGCTTTAACAGCGTGCATGGCCCCGGCTATGAGCGGATCAATACCTCGCTTTTCAAACGCATTCCCGTATTCCGCGAGGACTATATCGAGTTGCGCGCTGATATCTTCAACGTCCTCAATACTCCTTCGCTGGCTAATCCCAGCACCCTCACCAACGCTTCGACCGGCGGCCAAATCACATCGCCGCAGACGTTCCAGAACTTCACCCCAGATGCCCGGTTTATTCAGCTGTCCGGCAAATTCACGTTCTAGCCCTAGCCAGTAAGCTGACCAAAGCCGGCTGACCCGGGAGCCACAGCCTGCAGCAACAACTACACGAGGTAGCAACATGAGCGAGCATCCAGGGCGCGGCCCATTACCAACCCGTAGAGAGTTTCTTCGCAATGCGGCCTTGACCACCGGGGCCGCTACCTCGGCGGTCGCACATTCATCGGCGGCCCTCGCCGCTGATCTCACTGCGGCGCCTTCTGGAACCACACGTCCCAACGTCCTGATGATCTGCGCCGATCAGTTTCGTGCCGACTTTGTCGGCGCCAGCCACCACAATCCGTCCGTGCGGACCCCGCATATCGATGCCCTGGCAAAGCGCGGCGTAAACTTCCGACAATGCGCCACCAACCAACCCCTCTGCTCGCCTTCACGGGCTTCCTTCCTGACCGGGCAATATGCGACTGAGACGGCTGTCTGGAAGTTGGGCCTTGAGCTCGATCACAGCTTGCCTACCATTGCTACCGAGTTCCGCAAGCACGGCTACTCTACCAACTTCATCGGCAAATGGCATGTCTCGCAAACCGATTTTGCAGACGGGAAAAAGCAACTCGGTTGGATCCCGCCCGGGCCCTCACGCGGCGGCTTCGACGACTTGTGGGAGGGAGCAAATGTGCTGGAACTCGTCTCCCATCCGTATGAGGGCAATTACTGGGACAACCAAGGCAACAACATCGGTTACAAGAACGAGTATCGCGTGGATTTCCTTGCCAAACGGGCCGTCCAGCTCATCGAAAAGCAGCATGACAAGCCATGGTTCCTGTTCCTTTCGCAGCTGGAGCCGCATCAGCAGAATGATGTTGATAATTTCATACCGCCCACTCGCTATGAAGATACTTATATCGATCCCTTCATTCCCCAGGACCTCCGCAATCTTCCTGGCAACTGGCGATCTCGCATGCCGGGCTACTACGGATGCGTACAGGCGATTGACGACTGTGTGGGCACGCTCGTCGCCGCGCTTGACCGAACCAAACAGCTCGACAATACCGTTATCCTGTTCTTTTCTGACCATGGCTGCACCTTTCGCACCCGCCTCGGCGAGTACAAGAGATCGCCTCACGAATCGTCGATCCGGGTGCCATTTGTCATTGCCGGTCCCGGCTTCGATCAAGCCACCGTGATTGATGAGTTAATCTCGCTGCTCGATCTGTCCCCGACCCTGCTCGACGCCGCTGGCATTGCACCTCCCGCGCAAATGCGAGGCAGGCCGCTCAAGTCGTTGTTGCAGGATCCCAAAGCCCGGGCAGCCTGGGATTCCACCGCTTACTTCCAGATTAGTCAGTCGATCTGCGGGCGGGGTATCCGCACCCCTGATTGGTGCTACTGTGTTTTCGACCCAACCGTACCCAATGGCAACGCCGCGTCCAGTGAGCACTATCAGGACTTTGCCCTATATTCGATTGGCGGGGATCCTGCCCAGATGGTGAATCTGGTCGGACGGCCCGAGTATAGGCATATCGCCGATCAACTCCGCGATGAGCTGCAGAAGCGTATCGTTGCCGCCGGTGAGCCCGCGGTGACCATTACGCCGATCCACTACTACGCTTGAGCTGCCGGCGCGTCGGTTTTCGTTGGGTAATGTGAAGGCTGCATCCCGGCACCGAGACCCTTCGCAACCCGGCGCCTGCATTTACCAGAAATGAGTAGCAATTAACTGGGAGGAGGTGGGCGTGGTGCCGATAATCGAGAGATGAACCACAGCCTGAAAGCTCTTCGTCTCCCAATCCTTTGGACCCTGCGCGGCCACTTGAGAAAAGAGTTCCTGGCTAAACAGATACTCCGCCGCACTCTCGGTGCCAAAGGTGGTAACGCCCGCAGCGATCAACACAATCTGACCATTGTTCGAATCAAAGAGGCGGCATAGGATCGCGTAATCCTGGTCAGCGTATCCATTGACGGTGTGAATGGGACCCCACCGACGGGTTCCCTGCGTATCGACAACCATGCCCCCGGAAGCTCCATCGTTCGCTGCTCCGCCTCTCATTAACTGAAAACGCAAACCCTTCGTCATGCGCTCCGTCCATTGCGAGGAGAACCCACCCAACAGCAAACTTGGTTGCTCGCGCAATTGGGAAAAGGTAAGGTCTTGCCCAAAACGCAAGTGATAGGGGTAATGCCGCTCGGTCAGATAATTGACCGCACGGCTTACCACAGCCGTCGTTCCCAGGCCCACGCGATCGGTCAATCCGCCTTGATCACTGAGAACCGGAATGAAGATGAGAAGCGGGACCCCGGTAGCAAAGATCGGACGCCATAGCGATTCCAGAGGGGAGGCACCTGGACGCAACCGGAGGAGAAGCGGAGCCGAACCTGCTGCCGCAAGCGAACCGGCTAGCCACCACAGTAGCCGCCGGCGCGGCTGGTCCACGCCGGTTTGGGCTTGAGCGATGGAGTCTGGCGGGCGAGCAGCCGGCGCGGCTGGCTGAACTGTCAGTTCGATGCGGGGAACGTAACCACCCAAGGGCAGCTCGATTACCAGCATACTTTCAGGGGCGGACTGGTAATACTCAGCCAGCCGCTTTCTCACTTCACGCGCCTTCACCCGCACCAGTGAATCTTCGCCTGGTTCGAAGTTGTCGCCCTTGTTGAATACGCCCAGGGCGATGGTGCGCTCTTTTAGCGAGTCTGCTCTACCCTCGATGGTCTCGATCACCACAAAGCGCAAAAACTCCTGGCATCGCTTGCTGGAGGAAAAGGCAGGACTGCAAAGGATACCGTCGAGATGCTTGAGGGTCTCGTCCACAGGAAGCCCAGGGATATGGCCGCGAACCTGCACGCTCATGGCCACGGATACTAACATCGCCGTAACATCTGCCGCAAGGAAGAACCCATCTTACTGATAGGAAAGAGGTAAGGCGCGTTACGCAGGCACGGAACAGTCATTGACGAGGCGTAGCCTTGTCAACCGCACCTGCGTGATGGGAGTGTGCTCGCTGAGCATCGGCCACGCCCTTGCAATCGACCGCACAAAAAGAGGGGGCCGCGGATGCGCGGTACTGCATGGGCACTCATCGCTTGCATGGCTCATGACACGACATCAGGATTCGCCTGGAGGAAAAACCGCAATATGAAACACCATCGGCAGACGGCGGCTCAACCGCAAGCTCCTGGAGACCAGGCCTTGAGTAAGGGATACTCATCCACTCGTTGCGGGGGGTCGACATGGGGACACCTTGCCGTGCTCGCCCTGCTCTGCCTGGTTACCCTCGGGGCGGGGGCGCAGGTCGACGCGGGCTCTGTGCAGGGCCAGGTGACCGATGGCACGGGAGCCGTGCTTCCAAACGCCGTGGTGACCTTAACCAATGAAGAAACCAGCGTTAGCCAATCCACCCACTCCGACGGCAATGGCGACTATACCTTCGCCCCGGTACGCATCGGAATCTACACCATTCTCGTCGAAGTGACGGGCTTTCAACGCGAGGAAAGGCAGCATGTCCGGGTCGATATCCAGCAACAACTCTCGGTGAGCTTCAGCCTGAAAACCGGAGCGGTGCAACAATCCGTGGTTGTTACGTCCGGCGCACCCTTGTTGCAGACCCAGAATGCTTCGGTAGGCCAGGTGGTGGGGGCGCAGCAGATCAACAATCTCCCGTTGAACGGCCGGAACTATCTTTTCCTTGCCCAAACCGCAGCAGGCGTCACGTTCGGCCAAAAGGATTCACGAGGCGAAGATAATAACGGTCGCTTCACGACCAATGGTGTGCGGGCGACGCAAAATGACTACCTGCTGGACGAAATCGACAACAATTCGTCCATTATTTCCGCGCAAAATGGTAAGGACTACGTGATCCTGACCCCGGTTGATGCGCTTTCGGAATTCAAGATTCAGACCAACAACTACAGCGCCGAGTTTGGCCGCGCCGCGGGAGCGGTGCTGAATGCCACGGTGAAGTCGGGCACCAACCAACTCCATGGCGACGTTTGGAATTTTCTGCGCAACGAAGCTTTAGATGCCAACGACTACTTTCTCAACCATGCCGGGAAAGGGCGTCCGGAATACCACCGCAATCAGTTCGGCTTCACCCTGGGCGGCCCGATCGTTTTTCCTCATCTCTACGACGGACACAACAAAACGTTTTTCTTTGGAGATTACGAGGGCACCCGCATCCACCAGGGCAACGCGATCACCGGCACCGTACCCACTCTGCTGGAACGCAACAGCGGCTTCACCAACCTCAGCGATCTGATCGCGCTGCAGCACGGTAACAACAACCCGGACGCGGCCGGCAAGGTCTATCCGCTGGGCACCATCCTCGATCCGGCCACAACGCACGCTGACGGCAAGAGCTACGTGCGCACCCCCATCGCCGGCAACCTCATTCCGGCCGGCCGCATCGACCCCAATGCGGTCGCGCTGCTCAATCTGCTGCCCGCACCCACATTTTCTACGCTCGAAAACAACTACGTCACCGATCCGGTCTTCACCGACACGTTCGACAGCTTCGACATTCGCATCGACCAGGTTATCGGGGCAAAAGACTATCTGTTCGGCCGCTACAGCTTTAACAACCACCAGCAGGTCCACCCGGGCATCTTCACCGACTATCAAAATGGCTATGCTGACGGCGGCAACTCCTCATCGATGAGCAATTTCACCGACCGTGCGCAAAATATATCAATTGGAGAAACACACACCTTCAGCCCTACCCTGGTCAACGATCTTCGCCTTGGCGTCAACCGCGAACATGTGTTGTGGCTGCAACCGAATGGAAATACTCTGGGCATCCCGCAACAATTCGGTATTCAAGGAGTGCCCCAGTATCCGAAGAATGGCGGCCTGCCGGAATTTTATGTGGGTACCCTCACCTCGTTCGGATCATTCAATTACATGCCGAGCGAAAAATATGGAACCACCCCGCAAATCAACGACGACCTGACGATCACTCGGGGCGCACACACCATCAAGGCCGGTTACGAGCAGCAGCGGATCCTATATCCGTTCGAGCAACCGCCGCAGTCCCGCGGCGCCTTCACGTTTGCCGGCATATATACCTCCGTTTACGGTCAGACCGATGGCACCACGGCGATCGCGCAGATGCTGCTGAATCCAACGGCGACTTCGAACCTTGCCGGCGCAAACACGGTAAGCTTGTCGAACTTTGTCGACCACAGCCTCATTCGTAACTATCTTGGCGCGTATGTGCAGGATGATTGGAGAGCTTCTCCCAGGTTGACGCTGAATCTCGGTTTGCGCTATGACTTTTATGACTTCATGCACGACAGGCTGGGCCAGCTCGCCAACTTCGTCCCTGGCCCGAACCGCGTGGGTGGCGCCTATCTGGTGACCAGGCAGATACTCTCCCAGCTACCGTCGAGCTTTACCGGCGCCTTGAACAACGAGGGCATCGATGTGCAGCAAGTCAATGGCTCGCTGGTCAACGTACAGCACCTGAACTTCGCTCCGCGCATCGGGTTCGCCGATCAAATCACCAATCGCATCGTGGTACGAGGCGGATTCGGCCTATTTTACGGGGGAATTGAAGATATCGGCGGTGGTCCTCTCATCTCAGAGAACTTTCCCATCGAGTACAGCGTAACCCGCACCAGCGCGAACGCCGCAAGCCCGATCGTAGCCGATAACTCGCTCGGCTTGCTGGAAAACACCTTCAGCAATCTGCCTTTGGCGCCATCAACGGTGAAACCGGCAGGTTTGCCGCTCAAGGCATTTCAACGCAACGCACAGACTCCGTATACCGAGGGCTTCAACCTCTCGGTGCAATACGCGTTGACGACCGCACTGGCCCTGAGCGCGGCTTATGTCGGCTCCGCCGGACGCCATATCGAGACCCTACTCGATCCCAATTCGGTGGGAATCCTGCTTCCCCCAGGAACCACCACGTCCTCTTATGTTCCCTATCAAAAAACCGCCCTCAGCGGCAATAGTCTCACAGCTACCGCAGCCAGCAGCACCTTCAACGCACTGCAAATAAACCTTGAGCAGCACACCTCGCACGGCCTGACATTGTTGGCGAACTTCGCGTGGCAAAAGACACTCACGGATGCCAGGGATCCACTGGAGGGTGACATCGGATCGTATCGCGCGCCATTCCTACCCAACTTCGGCATTGGACCCGATCGAGCCCTGGCGGACTTTAACGTGGCCCGCATCTTTCATCTCAGCGGAACTTACGACATTCCCTATGGCGCCGGCAGGACGTTCGCGAGCTCCGCGCGCGGAATTCGCCAGTTCGTGCTGGGCGGCTGGAGCACTAACTTCATCGCCACTGCGCAAGACGGCCAACCCTTCACCGTTGGCTGCGCCATCGCCACCAGCTCGGGCATTGGTTGCAACGCCAACCTTGTGCCCGGTGCGAATCCCTACGCGCACAGCAGCGTCTCCCATTTTGTGAGTGCCGCGGCCTTCAGCAATCCGCCGGCCGTCGTCACCGTCGGACAGTCTAACTACGCCGCCTTAGGCGGCGGCCCAACCCAGGTAAGTGGGCCCCCATTCCGTGCGATTGATATCTCGTTCTTCAAACAGGTGCACTTCAACGAGCGGATCTATGCCGAGTTTCGCTCGGAGATCTTCAACATCACCAACACGCCGAACTTTGCCAACCCCGCCGCGCTAAACTTCAACAACACAACCAACTTCGGTCAGATCACTGCTACTCGCGATTCACCCGACGACCCGAGAGAGATTCAATTTGCATTGAAGATTTACTGGTAAGACAGCGCGCTGGCTATTTTGCGCCGGTCATCAATCCCTGGGGGGTGGAATTGAACAGAAGAGAGTTCGTTGGCGGCCTGGCAAGTCTTGCGACCATCTCGTCGATTACCGGAGCCAGCTGCTCGCCGCTTCGCGCGCAGTCAACTTCTGCTGGGGCAGCCAAGCGGCCGAACATTGTCATGTTTCTTGTCGATGACCTCGGGTGGGGCGACCTCGGATGCTATGGAAACACATTCCACGAGACTCCGCATATCGACCGCCTGGCCAGGGAGAGCGCCCGATTCACGCAAGCTTACGCCGCCGCCCCGGTTTGTTCTCCCAGCCGGGCGGCCATCCTGACCGGTCAGTGCCCTGCTCGTCTCGGACTGACCCAGTGGATACCAGGTACCGTCTATCCACACAAAAAACTCCTGGAAGCGCCCAGCGCAATGCATCTTGCCGGCAACGTGGCGACGCTGGCCGAGCGGCTCAAAAGTTCGGGGTACCAAACTGCTTCTATTGGTAAGTGGCATCTCGGCGGCGAGGGCTACTACCCGGAGGATTTTGGTTTCGACCTGAATATAGCAGGGGACAATCACGGTTCACCGCCTCCGCCACGTGGCTACTTCGGACCCTTCCCGTTGCATCACCTCAGCGGATATACCTCCCAGGACTATCTCACCGACGTGCTCACGTCGAAGATGGATGAGTTTCTCGAAGGAGCGGCAGCGCGGGGTCCATTCTTCCTTTACATGGCGGAGTACGCGGTCCACATCCCCTTGCAGGAGCGGCAGGCGATGATCGATAAGTACCAAAAGAAGAATGGCGGCGCCCCCGAGCCGGACCCCGTGTACGCGGCAATGGTCGAAAGCGTGGACCTGGCTCTCGCTAATCTGCGCGCCAAGCTGGAGTCGCTGGGTGTTGCCGACAACACCATCATCGTGCTCACTTCGGATAATGGCGGGGTCGGCTTTCAGGGACGCAAGTTGCACCGCATCGCGGATAATGGCCCTTTGCGCGCCGGCAAGGGCTTCCTCTATGAGGGTGGAATCCGCGAGCCCCTGATCGTGCATTGGCCGGGGGTCACGAAGCCAGGCGCTGTTTGCGATATTCCAGTAATCGGCGCCGACTTCATGCCCACGATTCTCAGCATGCTGCAGGCGGGGCCTGCCCCGCAGCCATGCGATGGTGTGGATTTCACCGGGCTTCTGCGCGGGGCGAACTCACCCACCCGGGAGGCGTTCTATTGGCACTATCCCCATTACAGTGATCAGGGCGGCACACCGAGCGGGGCAATCAGGGAGGGCGACTGGAAACTGATCGAATTCTTCGAGGATGGTCACCTGGAACTCTACAATCTGGCGCTCGATCCGGGCGAGCAGTACGACTTTGCGTCGAGCTTCACGGACCGGGCCTCTTCCATGCGTGAGAAGTTGCAGGCCTGGCGCACCAGCGTACATGCCCTCATGCCCAGCGCAAATGCCAACTACAACCGGGCGGAGGCAGATTTGCGAACTGGACTTCCTGGTTGTAGTTGGGAACCGAACATACATTGTCTTCCCGATTAGAGCTTTTCACGACTTCCCGGTCCGGTGGTATCGATCAGGTGCGGCCATTCTTTGGCGGAACGGCCGCGTCAGGTTCAGCTTCCGGTACCATTCGCGCCAGGCAGGATCTGAACGCCATCGTGCCGCCATGCGTAGCTGCCGGTCAGCATCGCGTAACGCGACGGGGTGCAGGTAGCTGCGTCGGAATGTGCATCCGTGAAGCGCAGACCATCTGCGGCCAGGGAATCGATATGCGGCGT
Organism: uncultured Acidobacteriaceae bacterium; assembly: GCA_963834445.1. Classification (GTDB taxonomy): domain Bacteria; phylum Acidobacteriota; class Terriglobia; order Terriglobales; family Acidobacteriaceae; genus PALSA-350. The sequence continues at coordinate 702,656 of CAWIBU010000002.1, read as the reverse complement.
GTGGACGTGGGTCGCTCCGTAGCAGGAGAGATCGCCATAACCAACGTTGTCTGACAGAATCACGACAACGTTGGGGTTCCTCTGCGCGGCGCGCGGCGCACTAGGCGACGCTCCGAGACGGCGGGCAGCCAAGGCTGCACCGGCGCCTGCCAGCTGCTGGAGAAAAGACCGGCGATCCATACCTACAATGTACCTTTGTCCAAAGCTAAGGAAACACGACCATTATGCTTCTTAGCGCTTTAAGCATGCTGAAGGGGGGAGTATTCGCCGACCTGTGGGCGGTTATCTTATCTTCCTGGAAAGCACATTAGGAGAGCATCGTACAAATGCATTTCCTGCGGAGACAATTCGCAAGCGGGCCCGCAGCTAGACAAGGGCCCATGGTTCAAGGGGTAAACGGGTCAATCGTGGGGATGGAGCCATCCGCCTCGAAATGGAGCTCGGTCACCTTGACGTTGCGCAGATGATTTTTGTTCGAGAGCTGCGTGTCGGCATAAAAGAGCCACCACTTGCCACCCCACTCCACAATGGAATGATGCGTTGTCCAGCCCTGCACCGGAAGCAGGAAATGCCCTCTGTACTGGAATGGCCCCAGAGGCGACTTTCCAGTCGCGTACGCGAGAAAGTGGGTGTCGCCCGTCGAGTACGTGAAGTAGTAAAGACCGTTACGCCGGAACATCCAGGAAGCTTCGAAGAAGCGGCGATCATGGTCGCCACCCAGTAACGGTTTGCCATCCTCGCCCAGGATCACTGCGTCTCTGGGGGGTTCCGCAAACTGCTTCATGTCCGCAGTCAGCTTTGCCACCTTCGGCATCAGAGCAGCATTGCCATCCTGTTTGAGATCGGTTGTTGAGCCGGCGACAAAATGGCCGCTCGGCCAGTTTTCGAGCTGGCCGCCCCAGATCCCACCGAAATACAGGTAGCTCTGGCCGTCTCCATCGGTGAACACCGCGGGATCGATGCTGAAGCTGCCTTTGATCGGTTCGGGCTCGGCGTGAAAAGGCCCGAGCGGACGGCTCGCTGTCGCTACGCCGATACGAAACCGTCCTTGTTTGTCGCGGGCCGGGAAGTAAAGATAATAAGTTCCGTTGCGATAGGCCGCATCGGGCGCCCACAGTTGTTTGGCTGCCCAGGGTACATCCTTTACGTCGAGCGCGACGGGGCCTACCTTCACGGGGCCGCCTATGCGGTCCATTTCAAGCACTCGATAATCATGCATGGCGTACTGGTTGCCTAAATCGTCGTCTGGGATGTCCGTCGGTACGTCGTGAGAAGGATAGATGTAGATCCTGCCCTGAAAAACATGGGCAGACGGATCAGCAGTGTAGATGGAGGTCACCAGCGGCTGAGACAAATAGTGGCGGCCATTGGGCGCGACTGGGCCGCCTTTTGGGGAGGCGATCTGCGGCAACACGCCCGCGAGCACACAACAAGTAATCCACTTCACGCTGCGACCTCCGAGATAGCTTGCCTGCTCATAGAAGACTGAGAGCGGGTTGCAAGGACGATCCATATAAACACCTGTTTCGACTGCACACAAGACAGTCCGCACCGGGCCGAGCCAGGAAGTTAACCAAACCACGAACACTTCAGGGGCCGTGTCAATGCTGGCTTGCCCTTCAGGGAGACCCTGTTAGACCCCGAACTGTCGTAGGTGATGGTCGACGTGTTTGTACATGAGAATGGCCCACTGCTGCGGTTTGAGCGGACCAAAAAAAGGATGTGGGTGCCGCGAGCAGCAGGCTGCGCCCCCGGTGACAAAACTATCGATAGCACTGATGAGATGGGCTCGTTCGCGCTCCAGGTCGCACTGGCTGGGGTGCGCCGAGAAGAGCTCCGGCGAGGACGGTGAATTGCGGCGCATGGGCTTGTCGTTGCCGAAGACCAGCGGCTTTATGAGCGGGCCTATGACGGTGGCAGGAAAGGATGCACGTTTGGGGTTGATGACGCCCGTCGCCATCTGTATGCCAGACGTACAATGTGCCAGGGTCTGGGCAAGGCCCATGTTACCCCACAACCGCTCACTCTCAGGATGGAGGCGCATGATGCGCTGCTTTATATCTTCCGCCAGAATCGGGTCAAATAGGTCTTTCATCGTTATCCTTTACAACTGCCACCCGGGCAAACGCGCCTCTCGTCATTTTGCCTCATAGTCGGCTTGCCAGATGATGCACAGAAATTCTTGAAAAACCAAATTATACGGAGACTTGTCAACTCAGTCTTTCGTCCAAAAGTGTAGTGTAGGTGGCGGGTAGCGGGGGGCGGACGATGATTCCGCGAAGATCGGCATTAGCTCTGACCCTCTTAATCGGCCAGGGAGCGCTCTTGCTCCCTGCCCAATCGCAGCAACAGCCCCCAGCGCAGGCGCCACCCGGCCAATCAATCTACTCCTTCCAAACCGGCACTCGCGTTGTGCTCACCGATGTCATGGTAACGGATGCCCATGGCAATCCGGTCCAGGGCTTGCCGCAATCCGCCTTTCGTATCTTCGATAACAAACAGCCCCAGGTGATCGCGTCTTTTGAGGAACACGCAGGGTTACATCCAGCGTTCATTGAGTCTGCGAGTAAGAATGGCAGTTTCAGTAATGACTATCTCCTTCATCTGCCGCCTGTCCTGAATATCGTGCTGCTCGACATTGTCAACATCGATATGGCCGATCAGATGTATCTCTACTACGAGCTGACGAAATTTTTGAACGAGCAACCGCAGGGGCAGCCTCTTGCCATCTACCTGCGGACAGGTTCGGGCTGTTTTCTCGTGCAGAACTTCACCGCAGATCGCAAGCTGCTGCAGGAGGCGGTGCATAAGTCTATTCCCAGGTTTCCTCCCCATGGACGCGAATATCTGACCGATCTCGACACTCTGCGTCATATAGCCTTCTCGTTGAGTCAACTGCCGGGTCGAAAGAATGTGCTTTGGTTCTCCGGCGGCTCTACGAGTGTTCTTGTACCCGACGCGCTCGAAGTCCGGGATGACGCTGCCTGGCGTGATCTTTACGATCAACTCGATAAAGAACGAATCGCTATTTACCCGATTGATGCGCGGGGGCTCACCTTATACACCGACAGTACGATCGAACTACAGCACATGGATATGAACCATGTGGCCCGGGCAACCGGCGGACAAGCTTTCTACGACAACAATGGCTTCCAAGAGATCACCCAACATCTATTGGACTCGGGTGGCAGCTTTTACACGCTGACCTATTCCCCGGGTGACCTGCGCCTCGACAACAAATGGCACAAGGTCACCGTTGAGGTGGAAGGATCTCCCTATCAACTCAGCTATCGACGCGGATACTTTGCCGACAGCAGTGTTCGCGAGCACGATGAAACCAGCCGACCCAGAATGCGTCTTCTCTGGAATGGAGAGAAGCTGCCGGTCAGCGAGCTGCGCGATCGGCCCATTATCTTTCAGGCGAGCGTGCGGGCCGCCTCCGACTCGGCAATTGCCAGTGCGGACAAAGATTCGGGCTCATCTGGAATAAAGAAGGAATCAGTTCCCTACCTGATCCACTACACAGTGCCGCTCGACGCGCTGACGACAAGAGTCGTTGACGGCAAGCATAAGGTCGCGGTGGGTGTCGCCGTCATCGGGCTTGATCGCGACGGAAGCATGGCAGACCACAGATTTGAGCAGATTACGATGACCCTTCCAGACGATATACTTCGTCGCCGCCCCGATCTCCCCGTCCTGGTGGACCAGCGGATTAACCTACTCAAGGGTGATAAGTTTCTCCAGTTGGGACTATGGGATACACTCAGCGGCCGTTTCGGCAGAATCGAGATCCCTTTCGACATTCTGGAACCGGGTCAGCAACCAGAAGCGAGCAGTCAGGACTGATCTTTGTTGTTCCTCGTCCGTGACATGAGCGCTTCTCAGGAGTCAGGGCTCAATTGTTTTGTGTGAGTTTTCGAAGCTCTCACCAAGCTCCGGCTGCTACGGATTGACTAGGAATTCCTCGAACATGTAATGCACAAAGTCTTTCAGCGATTTGTCGCTCTGGTCTGCCTGCGAGCGCAGCAAGGCGCCTTCCCAGCTGTTGAGCAGGAAGCCAGCCAGTGCCTCGGGCCGCGTCGAAGACGGCAGCTCGCCCTTCTCGGCGGCTTCCTGTATCACGGAAGCGATGATCGCTTGCCAGACCGTGAAGTTGGAGCTGAGACAGCCCTGTAGCAACGCGCTCTGACCTGCGGTTTCGAGACTGAGGCTGCCGAGCAGGCAGCCCTGGATAGGCGCTGTCTGCGCTGCCGTGCGAACCAGGTCCTCGAAGTAGCGGCGCAGCCGCCTCAGCGGCGCCCGTCGCGTATTCCCAAGCACCTCACGGCAATGGGCCCCCTCGAGCGCGGCATAGCGTTCCAGCACCGCGGCGGTGAACTCTTCTTTGCTACTGAAGTGATGGTAAAACGAGCCCTTCGGCACCCCCGCCGCATGCAATATCTCCTGCACGCCGGTAGCGCCGTAGCCATGTTTGCGCAACAGATCGAGGCCCACGTCGATCAGGTGATCGCGCGTCGAGCGGATCGTCGGCTTCGTGCCCGGTGTGGTCTTCGCGGTGGTTGGCACTTTTACCGGCATGATACGGCTCGCTTTCTCGAGATAGAACGCGCGGCCCGCGCAGATCACCGCGAGCCGGCGCTTCTATCGTACCGGGCTCAAAGCCCGTGCGCTTGCTTACTGTGTCACGCCGATGCCGTAACGTTCGGCCGGATGCTTGCGCGAGAGGTTAGGGGCAAGCGCCAGGCGCGCCTTCTCATAGGTCTCGAAGTCCGCGGCATTGGGGAGCGCCGGGATGGTGGCGAACTCGCCCTGGTCGAGCCCAGCCAGTGAGGCATCGACCATGTCCTCGGTGGTCATGACCCACTCTGCCGGAAGACTGTGAATCGGCACGCCGGCCTTGTCCCAAAGCGGCGTTGCCGTCGCACCGGGCAGCACCACCTGCACCGTGACGCCCGTGCCGGCAAGCTCGTTCTTGAGCGAAGTGCTGAAGTTTTGCACGTAGGCCTTGGTGCCGCTGTAGGTGCCATTCAGCAACTCCGGCGCCAGCGCGACGACAGAGCCAATATTGATGATCAAACCGTTCCCCCGCGCCACGAAACCGCGAGCCGCTGCAAGCGCGAGGCGGGTCAGCGCGGTGACGTTGAGTTGAATCATCTGTGCGAGGTAGTCCGGGTCGGATTCAAGTAGCTTGCCGGCGGCGGCAATGCCGGCGTTGTTGACCAGCGCGGTGATGGAGCGGTCGCTGGTAAGGCGATGAGCCACCCTTTGCACGTCGGCGGAAAGGGTGAGGTCGGCGGCCAGGGTTTCCACCTTGCGGCCGGTTGCGGACTGAATCTGCTGCGCGACTTCGTTGAGCTTATCAAGGCTGCGTGCTACGAGAATGAGGTCGTAGCCGCGCTTGGCGAGCCGGTCGGCGTAGACGGCGCCGATACCCGTGGAAGCGCCGGTAACGAGGGCGGTGCCTTTAGCGGAATGAGTGGACATGGTGATCTCCTTTTCAAAGGGCGCCATAAGGGACGTCCTGGCGATAAGAGTAGACCGGTCGGTCTATCGATTCAAAAAAAAGGGTGGAGGGGTTTTGCCATTCTCCTTGTTAGGATAAGAGACTGGCTATGACAACTCGATTTACGCATCTCCTCCCCGCTCTCTACCTGCTGCAATCAGTCTTCGTGGTCTTACCCGCCCTTTCGCAGGAGCGGGTTCAACCGACGCCCGTCACCCCTGACATGGTGCAGACCGGGAGTGACATTCCCACCAAGTGGACACGGCCGGAGACTGCCTACGATTACAGCCGGCGCGAAGTCATGATCCCCATGCGCGACGGGGTCAAGCTGTTCACGGTGCTTTACATTCCCAAGGGTGCTCACGGGCTGCCCTTGCTGCTCGAGCGCACGCCCTATAACGCCGGCAACTTCAGCAAGACCAACACCCCGCATATGCGGGATGCGGTGTGGACCGCCAATCGCGAATGGGTCGATGACGGATACATTCTTGTGTACCAGGATGTTCGCGGCAAGTACGGCTCTGAGGGTGACTACGTCATGACGCGGCCGCCGATGGGCCCGCTCAATCCGACGAAGACGGACGACACCACAGATGCGTGGGACACCATCGACTGGCTAAGCAAGAACGTGCCCGAATCAAATGGGCGCGTCGGGATGATCGGTTCCTCCTACGACGGATGGACAGTGACCATGGCGCTGCTGCATCCCCACCCGGCGATGAAGGTGGCCGCGCCCGAGAGCCCGATGATCGATGGCTGGATGGGCGACGATTGGTTTCACTACGGCGCCTTTCGCCAGGTGAACCTCGACTATTTCCCCGAACAGAGCAGCGTCAAGGGTGAGGGCAAGAGTATTCCGCGCTGGGGGGCGGATGACTACAGCAACTTTCTCGAGGCGGGCTCGGCCGGCGCCCTGGCGACGGCCAATGGGCTGAAGCAGATCGGTTTCTGGAACCGTCTCTCCGCGCATCCCGCTTATGACGCCTTCTGGCAGGACCAGGCGCTCGACCATCTGGTCGCTGAGCACCCTTCGGATGTGCCCACCATGTGGCTGCAGGGCCTGTGGGATCAGGAAGACATGTATGGCACCATCCACAGCTGGGAGGCTCTGAAAGCCGCAGGGCATGAAGCCAACAACCACCTGGTGATGGGCCCGTGGTATCACAGCCAGGTGAATGGAGCCGCCGAAAACCTTGGCCCGCTGAAGTGGAAGGGCGACACGGCTGCCGACTTTCGCCGCGACGTATTGATTCCCTTTTTCGACACTTACCTCAAAGACCGCAAGCCGGCGCAGCCTACACCGCATGTGCTGATTTACAACCCCGCGGAAAATCATTGGGACCGATTCGCAGAATGGCCGGGAGCCTCTTCCACACAGCTCACACCGCTTTACCTGCAGGCGTCGAACGGGCTTGCCTTCAGCGAACCTGCTGCGGGCGAAGACAGTTACGTATCCGATCCCGCCCACCCGGTTCCCTTCACCGACCGGCCAGTCGACTTCTCCAAGCATCCGCAATGGAGCACCTGGCTGGTGCACGATCAGCGCTTCGTAAACACACGGACGGACGTGCTCAGCTACGAGACGCCCGTGCTGAGCGATGCGGTTCGCATCGAGGGCGCGCCGCTGGCCGATATTTTCGCCCGCACCACGGGAACCGACGGGGACTTCGTGGTGAAGCTGATCGATGTGTATCCGCCCACGGACGCGGAGCAACCGGAGCTGGGAGGATATGAACTGGCCATCGGCATCGACATCTTTCGCGGACGTTACCGCGAGAGCTTCACCCATCCGAGCCCGATCCCCGCCGGCAAAGTGCAGGAGTACAAATTCCGTCTGCCTACGGCTAACTACCTCTTCAAGCCCGGCCACCGCATCATGGTCCAGGTACAGTCGACGCTGTTTCCGCTGTACGACCGCAATCCACAAACCTGGGTGTCGAACATCTTCTTTGCCAAACCTGCCGATTATCAGAAGGCAACGATATCGATCGAGCGGGGATCGGCCGGGGCGAGCGCTGTTCTGCTGCCGGTGGTCAAGGTATCGACCGCGCAGCCTTAGCATGCCATGGCTTCGCTCCGTGTGGGGGGGAGCCGGTGGGTGTTCGTTTGCCGGCTCCTTATGCTTGCGGGGAGTGCCGTTGTTCAGGTATCTGGGAGAAAAGCGCCGAGTGAGCTCAGGCGTTCGTACCGCCGTCGACAGTGAGATTCGCGCCGGTGATATACCCGGCCTCTGGACTGGCGACGAACGCCACGAGAGCGGCAACCTCGTCCACAGTTCCATAGCGGTTGAGCGCGGTGTTGGCCTTCTGCGGGGCCGCCCAATCGCCCGAAGCGGGATTGAGATCGGTGTCGATCGGGCCTGGCTGAACATTGTTGACCGTGATGCCACGGCCACCCACTTCCCGGGACAACCCCTGGGTGAACATCTTGACGGCTCCCTTACTGGCAGCGTAAGTGGCCAGACCGGGCGTCATGTCACGTTCGCCAACGCATGAGCCGATGGTGATGATGCGACCGCCCTTGTTCATGTGCTTCAGCGCCGCCTGTGTGGTGATGAACACGGCGCGCACGTTGAGGTTCAGCACGTGATCGAACTCCTCAATGGTGGCCTCCTCAAAGGGCTTGGGAATGGCGGTGCCGGCGTTGTTTACGAGAATGTCGAGCGAACCGAATGCCTCCACGGTCTTTGCAACCGCGCCTTTGATCGCCTCGGCATCGATCGAATCTGCCTGGACGGCGATAGCCTTCCCGCCGCTCGCTTCGATAGCCGTAACGATCGCAGACGCTGACTTCGCGTCCTTGGCGTAGGTAATGGCGACGCTCGCTCCCTGGGCAGCCAGGTGCTTTGCGATAGCGGCCCCTATGCCGCGCGAAGCTCCAGTAACGAGTGCGAATTTGCCAGCAAGTTTCTTCGACACGGAAATTCTCCTTTTACGATTGCAGGTAGGTTGAACAACAATGGATGGATTACACCGTCGCGCCAGCGACGAACAGCTCTCCGCCAGTGGACCAAGTCGGCATCTCCCCATGCGAAGAAGCTGCTTGCTCTGGCAATTTCCTCGGGACACCCCATGCTTACCTATGCATGTTGGCGAGGAAAAATGCTTTCGCTGACCTTCGGCAGCAATTATCTCTACTGCCGACGGTAAGTGGGTTACAGACAATTCGTAAGACCCAACCGAGTAGAGTTGGCATGACTCTTTCGGGGTGTATGGGTACAGCCAGGAAATATTTAGCCGTCCGCAAAGGGAGGAGTGTATGAGACTCGTTCCCTTTGGAACGGATGATCAGGCTGCGCGGGCGCTCGGCCGTGTGTCAGAACGGAAAAAACAAACCGCACATCTCTTCCCTTTCTCTCACACCCTCTGCAAAACACAAGGGCTGCGGAAACCTCACTTTGAGGGTGGCCCATTAAGCTTTGCTTGACCCGGATTTCCTGTACGCGTATCCATTCGACGGCAGCGTGTGCGGCTTTCTGTAAGGAAAGCCGCATGAAGGTAGGCGAGTTCACGAAGGCTTCACAGGAAATCCGGGGGCATGGGGCACCCAGCGATTGTTTTGAGTTTCACCGGCACGCTGCGGGCAGCCGCCAGTGCGCTTGCCGACTCAGGCTTGCGTGTAGTCCATCCCATCGAGGTCGGCTATCAGGCCAGGACCCGTTGGCTTCCAGTTCAGTTTCTGTTGCGTGAGCGCGCCCGAGGCGGGCATATCATGCCCGGCGAAGCGGGCAAGCCAGCCGAAGTGGGCCTCGGCCTCCTCCGGTTTGATGCTGACCACCGGCACCTTCAGCCCGCGGCCCAGCGCCTCGGCGATGGCCTTCATCGACACACCCTCCTCGTCGACTGCGTGGTAGATCGCGCCCGGCTCCGCCCTCTCGAAAGCCAGCCGGTACAGCCGCGCCACATCAGACACGTGCGCTGCCGGCCAGCGATTACCGCCATCACCGATATAGGCCGACACCCGCTTCTCGCGCGCCGCCGCTGTTACATATGGCACCAGGCCCTGCTTGCGGGTGTCGTGAACCTGCGGCAGACGAACCACAGAGATATTTACTCCGCGCCCCGTCCACTCCTTCACCACCGCTTCCGAACCCGCGCGCGGGTTCCACGAAGCAGTCGGGCCGTCTTCCGTCGAGGGCTTGCCGTCCACATTGGATGCGATCGCTGTGCCCGAGGTCATCACGAACGGCCGGTTCGAGCCCAGCAGCACCTCGCCGATTGCCGCGATCGCCTTGCGGTCGTCCTCACAATTTTTCTCGAACTGCGAGAAGTCGTGGTTGAAGGCCAGATGGATCACGCCGTCCGATCTGGACGCTCCGTCGCGCAGGCTGTCGAGGTCCTCGATGTTGCCGTGCTTCACCTCGGCTCCAGCGGCTCGCAGAGCCTCGGCGCCGGCCTCCGATCGTGTCAGCCCCAACACCTGATGACCCGCCTGCAGCAACTGCGGAATAAGCGCCGAACCAATGAATCCCGGTGCCCCGGTTAAAAAGATACGCATGTGTGTCTCCTTAGGTCCTGTGAATACGCGGCCTGATTGCGCCGTCCATCAATAGATGGATCTCGGTCCGCGGACGATCTATACTGAAAGTCCGTATGATCGGCTCCATCGTCCTGCCCCAACGCAATTCCGCACTTCAGAATCCTGAAACGCAGAGAACCATAGCCCGGCAACCAGGGCCTCGATTCAGCCAGCGTATGGACCCGCTCTCGGAAGTGCTGGCCCTGATGAAGCCGCAGGTTTACGTCTCCGGCGGCTTTGCGGTGACGGGCGACATGGCCATCCACTTTCCCAAACACCAGGGAATCAAGTGCTACGCGATGCTTGCCGGCCAATGCTGGCTGGTGCTGGAAGGCGTGTCCCAACCCGTGTTGCTGCACGCGGGCGACTGCTTTCTGCTACCGCGGGGACTTCCCTTCCAGCTCACGACCGACCTTTCCCTGGAGCCGGTTCACTATACTGTTGCCTTGACCCAGCTCGGCATGAGGAGCGAAGCGCCAGGGGCTACTGAGGGCGCGCGGTATATCGCCGGCGGCCACTTTGCCCTGACCGGCGGCCCGGCCGAAATGCTGCTGCAGTCGCTGCCGCCCATCGTGCACATCCGCCGCGAATCCGACAAGGCCGCCATGCGCTGGTCGCTCGAGCGCATGCGCGAGGAGCTGCGCGACCCACAACCCGGCGGTTCGCTGATCGCGCAACAGCTCGCCTACACGATGCTTATCCAGGCTTTGCGCCTGCACCTGGCGGACGCCGCCAGTGCCGGCCACAGTTGGCTTTCGGGGCTGGCTGACAAGCACATGAGCATCGCCATCGCGGGCATGCATAACGACCCAGGGTATCCCTGGACGCTGCAGTCGCTGGCCGAACGCGTCGGCATGTCGCGCTCGGTGTTTGCCCTGCACTTTCGCGAGACCGTGGGCGCCACCCCGATGGAGTACCTCACGCGCTGGCGCATGTTGGTGGCTGCCGATCGCCTGAAGAACTCCTCTGATGGCCTATCCGCCATCGCGCAGTCGCTCGGCTACGACTCCGAGAGCGCTTTCGCTAAAGCCTTCCGCCGGGTGATGGGCTGCTCCCCCAGGCAATACACCCGTTCGACTGCGCCAGGCACGGTTGCTGCAGAGCGTAGCGCTGCCGATCACAAGCACGAACTTGTTGGCACTGGTTAAGGGCTCTGTGCCTTTTTCCTGCTGTCGCGAGCTGCAAAGACACTGATGGAAAAATTGAACTCGTTTCAGCATGGGGCTTCCGTAGGGTGGAGTTTTTTTAGCCATCACCGGCTCGCCGACCCACGTAGAGTGAACAGATGACGCGCAGGTCTGCGATATTCGATCTCGACGGCACGCTCACGGATTCGAAGCCGGGCATTTTGCGATGCCTGACCAACACACTTGCCGCCCATCGCATCGCCTGGACCGGCCCGCTTGACTGGTTCATCGGCCCTCCCGCCGACCAGTCGCTGCGACGCCTTATGCCCGACGCCGATGAGCTCAGCCGGGCCGCGCTGCTGCATGACTACCGCTTGTGTTATGACGCCACCGGCTGGGCCGAGAACTCAGTCTATCCCGGCGTTCCTGCGGTATTGCAGCGCCTGCGGGATGCGGGCTGGCAGCTCTTCGTCTGCACTTCCAAGCGCGAAGATTTCGCCCTACGGATCCTGGAGAAATTCTCCCTGACCCCCTACTTTCTTGCCGTCTACGCGGATACAGTCGGATCGCTCCACCATAGCAAGACGGCCCTGCTCCGTCGTCTGCTTGCAGAACAGTCTCTTGATCCTGCCGCGGCGACCATGGTCGGCGACCGCAACTTCGATATCGAAGCCGCGCGCGCGAACGGCGTAACCTCGATTGCCGTCACCTATGGCTACGGTACGTCTGACGAACTCGCATCGGCTCGCCCTGACCACATCTGCAGTACAGTCGAAGATCTGCTCCCGATCTTCCTCAGCCTGGCTCAATCCCCATCCGAAGCCCCTTCCGGGGACGTAATGAACCTTTAAGGAGGGATCGGTGTTCACCGTTGACGGTATTCGCACATTTCAGGGCTGGACCCGACGGCCAGCGACAACGCTTTTCCTCGAAGCAAGATGAAAGCGTCGTTCGATTGCACCAGGGTAATCGGCTCAGATTACTGGTCGCCTGCTTATCTACGACATTCGTAACAATGCAAGCGGCGATTGCCTGGCCCAAACGGGATTACGGCGATAAGATCGGCCCAGTTCTGCCTCGATAACACTACTGCCTATGAGCGATAAAATCCTCTATGTACCACCCGCGAAGGTAAGAGCGGAGGCGGCGTTGCGCGAACAGGCGCCCCACTCAGACAGCTTCCCACTCACGCCGGAACAGCTAAGAAAAAGATGGACGACACCTTCCAGACCGGCTTCGTAAACGTTTCGCGAGCGGCCAGCCCCTGCACCTCATACAATACTTAGAGGGCGGCGCCTGCTCAGAGCTTATTCACGCGCTAGTGCGGTCAAAGGATCAATCCTCATCGCCCGCAATGCAGGGACCAGCATCGCGACCCCGCTCAGCACAAGGATCGCGGCGATACTGAAAAGGTAGACCTCTGGACTGTCGTGCTTGATTCTAAAAAGCAGGTGATCGAGTACTGGCATAGAGATGACCGACAAGAGCGCTCCGGCTGCGATACCCAGCGCCACGGAGCGGAAGCCTTCGGCAAAAACCAGGCGCATGACCTCTGTTCGCTGGGCGCCTACAGCCATGCGGATTCCGATTTCCATGGTGCGCAGAACCACGGAATACGAGAGCACTCCGTAAATGCCGCCGAGCGCCAACTGCAACGCGACGATGGACAGCAGGGTGGCAAGCACTGAGACAAAGCGGCTCTCGGCACGCGCGCGATCAATGACTGACGAGAGTGGTTCGAGATGGGTAATGGCCACGTCGCGATTAAGGCCGGCGATCTGCTTGCGCACGGATAGCGCGAGACTGGGCACCGCTCCGCTGGTGTGTATAACCATGGACATCGATGGTCTTGGAGCCAACTGATAGGGTAGATAGATCTGCGGGCGCACCGAGGCCGTCAGCGTGTGGCACTGCAGATGTCGCACCACGCCCACCACCACCAGCGAGTCCCTCTCGAACTGGTACGGTCCCTTTGGAGAGTCGGAGGCATTGATGCGTTTACCGAGAGCAGACTCGCCCGGCCAAAGCTCACGCGCGAGGATCTCGTCAATTACAGCGACGTGCTGGTGAGTCGCGTCGTCCGCCCCTGTGAAATCGCGGCCTCGCATCAATTGTGCGCCAACCGTATCGAAGTAGCCGGGTAGGACGGAGCGCATATCGGCCATGGTCGTGTTCTGTTGATCTACAGGCGCGCCCTCCTTCCAGTAGTAGTCATACCAGTTGCCTGTGTCATCCAGCGGAAGATGAGAAACGGTCGAAACGGAGCGCACTCCGGGTACTTCGGTGAGGGCACGCTGCACCTCGCGCAGAGCCTCGTAATTCGACACGCCCACCCGGAGAGTGAAGACATTTTCCGCGCGAAACCCTGGATCTACGCGGAGAATGTTGGCAAAGGTGTGGAGCAGCAGAACTGTTCCTATCAGAAGCACAAAGGCAAGAGCAACCTCAGTGGCGACGAGAACCGTGGTCGACTTTGACTGTTTACGAGTTGTCGACCGGCCGCTGCGCTTCAGATCTTCTGCCAGCTTGAGATGACGCACGGTGGAGACAGGCGCCAGCACGACGAGAACACTGATCAAGATCACAATCGCAAAGGTGAACGCAAGCACGCGGAGATCAAGACTGACATGACCAAGATTGGCAAAGGACGAGGGCTCGACCGCGACGATCGCCTTCAATGCGGCCCATCCCAGCAGCAGGGCGACCGCGCCGCCGAGTAATACGGTCACCAGCGTTTCCGTCAGAATCTGCCGGATCAGGCGAGACGTTGATGCTCCGAGCGCGGCGCGAATGGTGCTCTCGTGATGCCGTTCCCGCGCGCGGACCATGAGGAGGTTCGCCACGTTTGCAGATCCGATCAGCAAAATAAACGCTACCGCCGCAAAGAGCAGATACAACGTTCGGCCCACTTCACGAACATCGTCATCCTGCAGTGAGAAGGCATACAGGTTGTAATTGGCGACCTTGTCGCGCGCGCCGCTATTGTTGATCTCCGTGGCAGTCGATGCCAGCTCAGCCTGAGCTGCTGCCAGGTTCCCCTCTCTGCGCCGCAAGCCCACCACGTGGAGAAAAGCGGGTCCGTTTGGCTCCCATGGACCAATGGGGATGGATTGGAAATAGTCCACGTCGGCGGGAACGCTGGCATCTGCAGGAAAAATCAGCCTGAAGCCTCGCGGAAGCACGCCGATCACCACCGAAGAGCCGCGGCCGACGGGCACTGAGGCGCCGATGATCTTTGCATCGCTTCCGAATTTCCGAACCCATAGCTCGTGCGAGAGCACAACGGTCGAGGGAGCGTTCTCCAGGTTGTCTTCGGGTCCGAAAAAGTGACCTAACTCGGGATGTGTGCAGAAGAGCTGGAGAAAGTTGGAGGTGACGACGCCGGCCTTGCCCTGCTCCGGATCTCCTTTGCCCGGCAACACTCGGTTGGTGACCCAGATGCCGGCGAGCTGATCGAATGTACGGCTCCGCTGCCGCATCTGGTAAAGCTCGAACATCGATACGGGCGTGCGACTTGAGTCACCCAACTGAGCGTAGAGGATGGCTAGCCGATTCGAGTTGGGATACGGAAGTGGACGAAGCAGCACCGAGTTGACGAAGGTGAAGATCGCCGTGTTCGCGCCGATTCCGATGCCGAGCATGAGAACAAGGGTGACCCCAAATACGGGCTTGCGCCGTAATTGCCGTCCCGCTAAACGGAGATCGGCGACAAAAGTTCTTACCTCATTTTCCCATCCGTAGGTGCGCACCTGCTCTTTTGCGGTGTGCACGCTTCCGCACTCCTGGCGTGCTGCCCTGCGGGCGTTTTCATCGGAAAGTCCGCGCTCCCGATAAGCTGCCGTCGTTTCCTCGAAGTAATGTTGCACCTCATCGTCGATTTCCCGGTCTCGCTCGTATCTCCGCAGCAGCCCGCGAAGACCATGAGTCACTTGCCGCCACCATGACATGCTTTATGCCTCCTGACGAAGAAGACGCGCTACTGCTGAGGCCCGGCGATTCCAATCCGCCTCTTCACTCTCTAAATGCTTCCTTCCTGTGCGGGTGACAATGTAGAACTTTGCTCGACGCGAGTTTTCCGTATTCCTCCACTCGGAGTCAATCCAGCCGGCCCGCTCCAGACGCTGCAGAGCCGTCAGAAGAGAACCCGGGTTAACCTTGAAGACGCCACGGGAAACCTGCTCGACGCGTCGAGCGATGCCGAAACCGTGCATCGACTCCAGACTCAGCGTCTTCAGGATCAGGAGGTCGAGCGTACCCTGAATTACGTCTGTGTTTTGCTCACTCATAGAATCTAGCCTGGCATCCGCTCCCTATGACTGTCAAGATGTGACAATCAGCCTGGGAACTTGCGGGCCGCTCTTCGTCAGCGCAAGGTCTGGGCCCACAGAATGCCGAAGGCCGGGTTCACCGCTGCCCTCGTCACCCAAATTTCTTTGGGATGGCCCGATGGAAAGTATTGACCAGGGTAGACCTTATTCTTAATCTTGGCAGGGAAATGAGGTCTGAGGAATGGCTCGTTTGCCTCGCGCAAGGGGGGAACCCGGGGACAGATAGAACGTTTCCGGGTTAAAAACAACCTCACTTGTCACCATTCGAATTTCCCCCCAGGTTTCCCGGTAGGTCATCCACGTTCATGGGTCTTCATCTGCGAGGCCAACTGATGTTTAACGTTTTCCGGTCCCGCCTGCCTCCGCGAAGTGTCAAAGTGGTGCGTGGTTAGCGTGTTAAATCGATTTCAAAATCGAGTCCAGCATTTGCTGCCCGAAGGATTCGAAGGGTTGGCTGGCTTCTTCTTCGCCGGTAGCGTAGGGATCGACTGCGGACCAGAGGGTGGCGGGCCGACGGCGGCCGGGGACAGATCGGGAGCAGGCGACGCCAAGGTGGGTCAGCCTTTCGAGCGCCTCCTGGATGGCGCTGCTGCTGACGTGGCCCTGAAAGAGGGTCCTGATTTGTTCTCTGGTGAGGCCGTCTTCCGCGGCTTGAAGAGCTTCGTGGATGCGATCGGTGACGGCGTCTCCGACGCAGGTGCCGAAGAGGAAAGCGGCGGAGTCGGCACAGTAGTCCCATAGCGCAAGAGCGGCTTGCAGGTGAGGCAGCCGGATCAGGGGACTGCAGTCGAGCGTGGCGTAGAGAGCGCTGATGCGCAATACCTGGGCCTCGGCGCGACCCGTGGCCGTGCCGTGGACCTCATCCGCAGCCTGACTCAAGGTTGCATAGTAGCTGCTCCAGAGTTCGCCGGCTTCCTGGTCACGGCGGAGGACGAGCTCCGGCTCGCGGGCTGCCCACTCGCAAGCGCGCCTAAGGTCGTCGGCGAGGGCCGCCAACTCCTGGGCGGGGACGTCTCCACCCTCCGGCAGGCAGCGGATGCGCTGCACGCATGCCCAAAGGCAGCGGTTGGCGAACCCGTTATGGGTATCGGTGCGGTGGAGCGAGTCGTCGAGCTCGCGCCGGGTGATGTGCCCGATGAGGCTGAGGTGTCCCCGGCCAGCCTGCGGGGAACGGTCGCTGGTGAGCATGCGCAGGGTGCCGCTATCCCACGCGGAGCGCAGCAGAGGCGAGAGCTGGGAGCGGCTGCGGCCCATGGTGTGCAGCATGGACGCGAGTTCCTCGGCGAGCAGGAGGAGCCGGCGGTCGCCGGTTTGCTGCTGCCCGAGGAGACTGGTGAGGCCGCGTGGGGTGACACGTTCGCTGGTGATACGGTTCGCCACCCAGGCAGGATCGACGCCGGCGAAGAGGCGAGCGATCTGGTTCCAGCTGGTTCCCTTACGGGCTTTGCTGGACTCGCCGACGAGGACGACGAAGAGATTCAAGCTGTGCCGGGTGGGGCCGACCATACAGTGCGGGCCTGCACCGATGATGTTGCCGAAGGCGGCGAGGAGTTGCAGGAGGATGGCTTCGGGCTGAGCCTCGGTGTGCGGGGCGAGGGTGCGGACGATCTTGCCGGCGAGGCCGTAGAGTGCGTACTGCTCGAACACGGATTGCTGCGTTCGCGGGGGCGGGGGCGCCGGCTTTTGGGGGAGAGGCAGCTCTGGTTTTGGTTCAGGCGGAAAGGGCGCCTGGGTCGCGGAGGTTGGTGGGGTTGGGGTGGCGGCGCGCGCGACGATTTCCGTGCGGCTGAGAATGGGTTCGCTGCCGGTGGAGATATGAGAAATAGCGCTGCTTGTGGTTGCCATGATTCGACACTAATACGGTTTCTTATATTGCGTAAGGGGCTTGACACGTTTTTTTGCCGACGAAATAGTCACCAGGAAAACGGTGACTGTTAGATAAGATTCTTAAGGGTGAAGCACGACTATTTGATACGGATCGCATCTTATTACCTGGTCTTTCTTGGGATTGGTTAGTGGTTAGGTGGCCTGCGTTGGGGGTAAACTCCAGGCACCCACAGACATTAAATAACTTTATTTTCCGATCGCTGATTCGGGCTTTTCGGCCACGACGGGTGACGGACGAGCGTACCGTTGTTTGGTAGCCTGCCGTCTGTCGTTGGGTTACGTTTCGTCTGTCGCCAACAACTTGTCACCCACAACCTAAGGGTCACGGTTCCCGCGCTGCAAACAGAATGTAGCAGGGTCATCTCCGTCTGGGGCCTGGTGGCGATTAGGGAGATTTCCTTGGGGTCATCTCCGTCCGGTCACGAGTTTCGTTTCCTTTTCGCGGAGGCCGGCGGTTTGCCCATGAACTGAGGAGTGACAAGGATGACGGGCTCCTGATCGGGGAATGTCGCGATCATCGTGAGATGACCGCCCATGGCAGCCACCGTGCGCTGGATGGTGGATAGCCTTGGGTCGCGTCGCTTCTCCAGGCGCGATATTTGCATTTGGCCGATCGCAAGCGCCTCGGCCATCTTTGCCTGGCTGATCTTTCGTCCCCTGCGTATCTCACCCAGGGTCATGCGCCGCTGGACTGTGGCCAACAGTTCGTTTCCTCGCGCCGCTATCTTCTTTTGCCGATCTTTTGGCAAGGAAGCAATCACGTCGTCCACCGCAATCATTCTACGCATCGTAGTCACTCCCTTGATTAGAAATTGTTGAGGTGTTGCCCGTACCTCTTATCGGCCTTCTCGATCAGCCGCTGGTAAAACTTCTTCTCGCTTACCCCTGATTTGTCTCCGGCGACAAGCAGGATTGCGTTTCTCTGCGGATCGAAAGCAAAAGCGACACGCCAAACGCCTCCGTCAGCCCTGAACCGCAGTTCCTTCATGTTCGCGTGCTTCGAACCGTTTAGAGTGTCCACCTCAGGTCTTCCGAGCGAGGGCCCATACTCCCCCAAAGGAACAAGCGACGCGAGAAGTTCATCCTGGACCGCGGCGGCGAACTCATCGAACTCGGCTTTGAACCTGGGATGGAAATATATGCCCTATCTCATGGCATAGTATGCCATATAAAGCATAATGCTTCAAAGGGCATACGATTGCTGAAGGGTTGTCTGTGTGGGGAACCCGGGGGGGAACCCGGGGACAGATAGAACGTTTCCGGGTTAAAAACAACGTCACTTGTCACCATTCGAGTACTTGTTGATTTGCTTCCGTAACTGTCTTCTTTGGGCGCCCTCCCTTCAGCGGAGCCAAGCGGCGCTTGCTCGATAGTTCCAGAGAATGGAAGAACTCCTCCGTTCCAAGCGGCCGACCCGTGTGCGTGCATCGGCGGATCTCGGCAAACTCTGATTCTGTGGCCGCTGAGGCAAGGTAAGCTCGCCAATCATCAGCCGTCCACTGACTCCGCCAAGGCTCATCTGCTATGAAGTCATCGCCGGAGATTACACCACAATGCACTGCCGCGCTCGACCAGTTCCACAGACTTGCATCGGTCACCAGTCCCGCCCGTACGGGGTTCAATTCCGTATAATGCAATGCCTTCCACAGGTGCGGCGAATCCATAGGGCAGGAATAATATCGGCCCTGCCAAAGATGCCCACTTGATTGATGGCGCGCATTCCAACAAGAAGCGTAGCGACCGTGAGTGTGCCTCATGGCTAGCGACAGATCATCAGCCGCATGAGGTATGGCAATCAAATGGACAGATTGGACATCAGACAGTAGCCAATCAGCGAAACGCCCTTAAGAGCTACGTCCTCCCGCAACAGATGGAGATAGACTTCCCGATCTGCGTCGCAGTCAAGGATGAAACGTCGAGCGTTCCCACGCTGCGTCACATGGTGAGCAATATCGACGGCAATCACTCGAGCGAAACGGCCCATCACAAGAAATTATCAGGTATACGGGCTATCTGTCCCCAGGTTTCGTCCTCTTCGGTTTACGATCCGGGCAGTAAGGCGATACCGGCAAACCGCGCGGGTTGAATCCTCTGCACCAGTTCCTCGGCATTCGCAATCCGGCCGAGAATTCGATGGGCGCTGCCAGCCTGAAGTATGCCTACCTGCCGGGCCGTCCCGGCAGAGCCTAATGGCAGGGGCTATCCGGTGACAGCATACCTATTCACCTGAGTTCGTGATATTTTTCCTGCATGAGTCGGCTCGCCCGCATGGTCATTCCTGGTCTTCCCCACCACGTGACCCAACGCGGGAATCGTCGAGAGGCAATCTTCTTCGCCGATGGGGATCAGCAGATTTATTGCGACATGCTTGCGGAGCAGTTACGCAAGTTCAGCGTGGAGGTATGGGCCTATTGCCTTATGCCCAATCATGTTCATTTGATTTTGACGCCGCAGGGGGCGGATGGCATGAGCCGGGCCCTAGGGGAAGCGCATCGCCGGTACACCAACTTCATCAATGCGCGTGGCCGATGGAGCGGTCATTTATTTCAGAGCCGGTTCGCGTCGGTCGCCATGGACGAGTCGCACCTGAGGTCGGCGGTATCGTACGTCAGTCTGAATCCGGTTCGGGCCCGGCTTGTTTCTCGTGCCGAGGAATGGGCATGGTCGAGCGTACGAGCACACCTTGCCGGCGCGGATGACAACCTGGTGTCTGTGGCTCCTGTGCTAGACCGCTGGCCGACCTTTCGAGATTTGTTACTCGGGAATTATGAAGAAGAATTCACCTCATTGAGGGAAGCGGAGGGCATCGGGCGACCGCTCGGCACGGCGGACTTCGTGACCGAACTAGAACGTCGGCTTGGCAGACCGATTGCCCGCCGCGCTCCAGGGCGGAAGTCCGCGGCGACTCCGGTGGGGGAGCAGTTGAATCTGCTGTAATAGGTAAGCTGTCACCGTATTAGCCGCATTATTCAGGCCGTCGCTGTCGCGATAGCCGGTGAGTCGACATCTGTGGGAGAAGCTGAGGTGGCTCCTGTCTGGAAACCAAGGGACAGATAGAACGTATTCTCGATAATTGCTTGATGTGGCCAGATAGGATTGAGAAGTCGCCCGGAACACGGCTCGGACTATTTGCGAAGGGGAAACGTTCTATCTGTCCCGGTCCCCCCGTCCCGGTC
Source organism: uncultured Acidobacteriaceae bacterium (assembly GCA_963834445.1). Lineage (GTDB taxonomy): Bacteria > Acidobacteriota > Terriglobia > Terriglobales > Acidobacteriaceae > PALSA-350. Next base: position 682,117 of record CAWIBU010000002.1, on the reverse strand, counting down.
CCCCCTATTTCGCCTCTTGGAGTTGTTTTTGAATCACCTTCTCGCGATCGTCTCGTAGCGTCTGATCGTCGAGCAACTTCATCAACTCTGAAGCGGGTACAACGATGGAGACACCGCTGTTGGCCTCGATATTGCCGGAAAGCGTTGATACCACTGTTAGAGTCAAATCCGACTTCTCGTAGACTTCTCCACTGATCACCCCGAGCAATCTATAAGTTGGTCCCGAGATAATGCCCTGAAATTTAGTCGGGTCCACGAAGACAGGTGAGCCACTGTTGCCGTGAAACGAATGTGCTTCCGTCAGATAGACGTGCGATGGTTGGCCTCCAAGTGGCGTCGGCAAAGGGCCTTCCGGAATCAGTGCGACTGATCCCACTCGGATGATTGGTTCAAGCGTATGAAGTGCCGCAAATGTTTGCATGAAGAGACCTGCGAAAAGGACGGGATCACCTTCGACCACTTTCTGGTTGGCAACGTCGTCATCTGTTACAAACAGTGAAGTGGGAATGATTAAGTGATCAAAGAGGGTTTCATCAAAGCCGATGGTAGCCGTCGCAAGATCAACTGAAGGGTCCTTTGGCGTGGCCCATCTTAAGATGTGGTGGTCTGTGCGTTCATCTTCAGCGTATCGGGACGTATGCGTCGCATCCGGTTTGTGATTGAGCAAAACGCTTGATCTTATCACTTTACACGGCTTGCCATGCTCGACACCAGGTTCGATAACGTGACGGTTGGTGACAATGTATCTAATCATTGTCGGCGCAGTGTCTCCGGGTTTTGGTTTCAGACGAGCGTCAGGGTACCCAACAAAGAACCCGGTTCCATGAGATTGATCTTGCGGTATCAATTGAAACTCTTCGTCGCGAATTGCGTCGATTTCATCGTCTGTGAAGGTGTTGTATCCCGTCAGCAACTTAAGCAGCCACGCAACATCGTCGGCTTCATCTTGAGGCGTGTCAGCCGGACTGGGTGGTTTGGCGAGACGTGTTGCATCTTGAGCGGACAAGTCAGGTGACGCTTGTTCATTCTTGTTCATTCTTGACTTGAGACGGGCTTTCACTATACCCAATCGTAATGCGACACCTTCCAGGTTAAGTAACACCTGTTGTTTCTGAACCGCTTTCATTTTCAAGAACGCATCTCGATCAAAAGCATCGGTGTCGGATGAAAAATCGTGCAAGCAATCAGTCTCAACGAAGACGATGGCCTTCTTGATCACAATCGGAATAGGTGGTTGCTGGCCGGACACGACCGGTTGCGGAGAACCATTAGGTGCTTGTCCGAGTAAGCAAACCGAACCAAAGGCGACAAAGGTAAGAAGTAATAAGACGCTCGTTTTACTCACTATTGGACTCTCTTTATGGGTCATCAGGAGCATAGCTGAAGTCGCCAGATCGGTCGAGTAGAATTCAACCGAGGAGTTCCGGGGACAGGAACCTGTGAAGAAAGTGTTTCGCCGATTCGGGAGATCGGGGGAAACCACGGAAACCACGGGACAGATAGAACGTATTCTCGATAATTGCTTGATGTGGCCCGACGGGCTTGAGAAGTCGCCCGGAATACGGCTCGGACTACTTGCGAAGAGGAAAACGTTCTATCTGTCCCGGTTCCCTCAAATGATCCCCTCCACCATGTGCCACGCCGCGGTAGCTCTGTTTGCACTTTGCTTCGACCAATCACCATGACTCGATTCTGGGGGATGTTCTCTGGTCCTCGCTGGAGCTATCTCACCTCTCGCTCCCAACCCTTTTGGGGGACTTCATGACGTTCTCTCCGATGCACTCTCAGGCTGTCCCCTTTTCCCCCCTTTTCCCCCCTTTTCCCCCGGTGGTTACCCCGTCCGGTCCTTTAACCTCCGTATCCTCCGGGAGCAGGGGCGCCCCGCGGTTCACTGACTATTCATGGAGCCGCTCGGCGGCCTTGTCCATGAATGCCTTCACGTTGAGGTACATCAGGGCGGCCTGATCCTTCATGTATTGGCTGTGACCGTGTGCCGTGTAGTTGCGCCACGCATCTTTTGCTACGGCAAGGAAGCTGATCACCTGCGAGTAGAACTGTTGCTGATCCTTCCAATCCTGCTGCGCCTTCCATGTTGGGTCCTGCCCCATCTTCCCGATCTTGCTCTCGATCTGGTCGATGGCTGGTCCCCAGTTTGTATGGGCGAGGGAGACGCCGAAGACCTTGCCCAATGCAGCAAGTCCGACTTCCAGCGATCTCATCAGATGAAAAACGCAAGCGGTCCAGCGGGCAGAGGCGTAGCAGGCGCGTGCTTCGCTGAAGTCGAAGGTCGATGAAGGAAATGCGTCGGTGATGTCTTTGCCAAACGCATGCTGCTTCAGAAATGCGGCCTGTTCATCAGGAACGAACAGGAAGATCTTTTCCTTCATTTGATCCAAAATCAAATCGTGCAGATGACGAGCTGCATTTGCTATCTGGAAAGGAGTCGTGGAAGCCGCCTCTAACGACTGGGCTAATCGAGAAACCTGTTGGGACGCGTACTTCAGACCGATCGAGTCACAAATCTCGTCCATCATCCCGAGTCTCTCCTTAATTTGGAGCCTGAGTGGGGCGCTCGCAGGGCGGTTCATGGGATCGGCTTGGCTGTTCACCACCTCGCTACTTATGAGAAGGCTGATGTACGCAATCTCATAGCCCATCTGATAAAAAGCGCGTCCATGAAAAAACTTCATACCCCGTGGAGCTTACAGGGTGGTTTTCGGATCGGTCCACCGCAAAATAGGCCAACACCGAGGAAATCTCGGAAGGTAAAGGGGACATGATAGCTATCCCCGACCGATGAAAGACGGTTCGGAAATAAGTTGGACCCCTGTTGAAGGATTTCGCCGGCAAAAGTCGTTTAGGTATTAGCTGGCTAATACGGTGACGGCTTACCTATTGCAGTAAATTTAACTGCTCGCCCGCCGGGGCCGCCGCGGCCTTCCGCCCGGGAGCGCGGCGGGCAATCGGTCTGCCAAGCCGATGTTCTAGTTCGGTTACGAAGTCCGCCGTGCCCAGCGGTCGCCCGATGCCCTCCGCTTCTCTCAATGAGGTGAACTTTTCTTCATGATCCACTAATAACAACTCTCGAAACGTCGGCCAGCGGCGGAGCACGGGGCTCACGGATACCAGACTGTCATCCGCTCCGGCAAGGTGGGCTCGTACACTCGACCACGCCCATTCCTCGGCACGAGACACGAGCCGGGCCCGGACCGGGGCCAATACGGTGACAGCTTACCTATCGCAGCAAATTCAACTGCTCGCCCGCCGGGACCGCCGCGGCCTTCCGCCCCGGGGGAAACGTGGGGACGTTCAACACGTCTACGTAGTCATGTAGAAGGGCGGCCGGCCAGCTAAACAGTAATTCGGCGGGCGGCAGGGTCCCAATTTGTAGCTTCTCTTTCCGGTTTCCCCCCCAGCATCAGTATTGACTCGGATCGACCTTATTCTTAATCTTGGCAGGGAAAGCGGCGCAGCAGCTCAGCGGGCGTGAGCCCATTGAATCGTGATTCTTCTGTCGAAGGTGCCATGGTGAGACGGTTTGTCGAAAAGCTATTTCGCAGTCTGGGACGTTGCCTGCATCGAGCCAATGTTTTCTGCTTCGGGCTGGTCGCTCTGCTGGTATGCTCTGGCCTGACCTTTTGCTCCGGGCAGGATCGTTCCAATCAACTCACCGTGCACAGGATTGCAGGGGTATTTATCAAACCTGTTCCCGGTGCTCCCTTCTCGGGCATGGTCGAAATCGTTACCCGGGAAAAACTCCCCGACGGCTCCGTCTCCATCCTCAAGTCGACAAACTATATCGCCCGCGATTCGCTGGGACGCACTCATAATGAGGCCAGGCGCATGGTTGCCGATGCGTATCAGGAGAAACCGCCGCTTACCGACATTCAGCTCTTTGACCCGGCAACCAACCTTAGTACGCACCTTGATCCATTTACGTTTATTGCCAAACAAACCGCGCTGCGCGCGCCGCCCGCACCGAGCGCGAATTCTGTTCCTGCCCCGAACCCGAATGACCTGGCCTCTCCCGTGAAACAGGTCGATGATCTGGGGACGCGGGTTTCTCAGAACCTCACCCTTCATGGCACCCGTCAATCACACGACGCCACCGACTTTGACGAATATTGGTATTCTCCCGATCTTTCTATCTTCATGAGCCACCGACATAAGGATCCGGTCTGGGAACAAACGGTAGATATCGTGGAGTTGAACCGAAACGAACCCGATCCAGTGAACTTCACCGTTCCGGCAAATTATAAGATCGTCGCGGTCGCGGAACGGGTACCGGTGCCCGATGCGTCCGGTGCCTACCATGTGGGGAATGGCGTTTTGCCACCAAAGATAATCTACGCCGCGGATCCCCAGTTTTCACCGCAGGCACGCAAGGCGAAATATGGCGGAGTCGCTAAAGTTTCTCTGATCGTGGACGCCCAGGGTAATCCGCAAAACGTTCAAATCATTCAGCACCTCAAGATGGGCCTTGACGAAGAGACGTTGGCGGCGATCAAGAAGTATAGGTTCAAGCCAGCAACCTTAGAGGGCAAGCCCGTCCCGGTCGTAGTCAACCTCGAAGTGAACTTCCGCATTTATTGATGACGGGCTCGTGTAGTGCGTCATGAATAGAGTCGGGTATATGGCCGAGGGCGCGAAGCAGGTCTTTCCACTGCGCGAGGAGACCCAACTCAATGAGCGACAAAAAATGCGGCTATTCCAAAAGAAATAGCCGCATTTTTTGCTGATTGTTGTCCTTACCAGCGGTAGCCGAAGGTAATGGGAATCATGCTCACAGTTCCCGTACCGACTGCGGTGGTTGAACTCTTGGGTGAGTCAACCCACACGTAACGCACCTCGGCATAAAACTTGCCTTTTCCGTCCGGGTTGAACTTGAAGGTGCCGCCCGCGCCGATATTTGCGCCGCCCTGGTTGCTGGAAAAATGACTAAGCGTCTGGTTCTGGTACTGCGGGTAGCAGCCGTAAAAATAGGTGCAGTAATCGCCCACGTAGACCGGTTGGGTAAAGGTAGTGAGTTTACGATAAAAGCCGCCGCCGCCGGTCACATAGCCGCCGATGCGTCCCCCGGTCTTCACGTAGATGATGGGACTGAGCCCGAGCGACCAGATGTGCACATTGCCATCCGGCTCTCCCACATTGGTCAGGGTGTTGGTGGGAATGGAGCTGCGGTTAAAGCTGTATTCAGCCAAAACCCCAAATCTGTTGTTAAAGTTCCAGCCGGCGCCGGCATTGATGTTGAACCCAACCGTCTGCCAGGTCGAGGTGTTACCGACCGGCACCGTGAAGCCCCCGCCGCCCTCGATTGCCAGGTGGTCGACCCAGGTATCGCTGTGGTGGGAGTTATAGTTTTGCCGGTTGTAGCCGCCCTGATTGGGGTACTGATCCTGCACCAGTGTTTGAAATTCGTCATGATTCTGCGCGCTCGAGCTTACCTGCGCGAAGCTGCTGCCAGCTAAAAAACACATGGAAAGGGTCGCAACGCTTACAGCGAACCGCTTGATTAAACCACACATCCTCGATCACCCATGGGAATTGAAAATTGAGAAGGTCTGCCAGGAGACCTGTCTCTGGTAACACTTCTTTGACGTTTTGGACGTGGAAAAATGTGCAATTGGTTGGCCTGAACGTTCGATTGCGTTTCAGAGGCTCAACGATTCAAGAGAAGGGCGGGGCTGGCGCCCCGCCGTTTAAAAACAATCCGGTCTAGTGAATATCGAACTGCTCGGGATGAAGCGTCGGGTCACTTTTGACGATGATCGTCTTGCCGCTCATTTCCTCCAGCTCATTGAGCCAGCGGGCATTTGCCAGCTTCAGCGTCTTGACCACCTCCGGATGCACCCGCAACAGAACGTCCTGGCGCTCCAGATGAAGCTGCATCTTGCGCATCTCGATATAGATCTCGTTGCACACCGTAGTCGGGCTCTTGACCATGCCGGTGCCGGCGCAAATGGAGCACTGGATACTCAGAGTCCGCTCCAGCGACTGCTTTACCCGCTTGCGGGTAATGGCCACCAGGCCAAAGTCGTTAAACTGCAGCACCTTCGAAGGCGCCCGATCCGACTTCAACTCGTCTTCCAGAGCCTGCATCACCTTGTTGCGGTTCTTGCGCTCATCCATGTCGATGAAGTCGATCACGATGATGCCGCCCAGATCACGCAGCCGAATCTGGCGCACGATCTCCGGGATGGCATCGAGGTTGGTCTTGAGAATCGTATCCTCAAGCCGCGCCGTCTTGCCGACATACTTGCCGGTGTTGATGTCGATGGCCACCAGCGCCTCGGTCTGGTTGATCACAATCGATCCACCTGACTTGAGCCACACCTTCGACTTGAGCGCCTTGGTGATCTCCTCCTGAATGCCGAACTGTTCGAAGAGCGGCGTCTCTTTGGTATACAGCTTTACGCGGCGCACCAGCGAAGGCTGAAACCGTTCCAGGAAGCGAACGATGCGCTCGTACTCCGCCTCGGTGTCGACCCAGATAGTGGAGAAGTTGTCGCTCACCTGGTCGCGCAGAATGCGCTCGACCAGGTTGAGGTCGTGATAAATGAGCGCCGGCGCTTTGGCCGTATCCGAACGCTGCTTGATCTCGGTCCAGAGGCTGATCAGGAAGCGAATATCTGCGCGCAGATCGTCTTCGCTCGCTCCATCGGCCGCGGTGCGCACGATAAAGCCACCCGTGGCTGTTCCCTTTTCACTGATCAGGATGCGCTTGAGACGCTGGCGCTCTTCATCGGACGAAATCTTGCGCGAAACCCCCACATGATTCACCGTCGGCATGAACACCAGGAAGCGGCCGGGCAGCGCAATGTGACTGGTAATACGCGCGCCCTTCTTGGCAATCGGCTCCTTGGCAATCTGCACCAGGATCTCCTGCCCCTGCTTCAACAATTCACTGATGATCGGCAGGTCGCTGGTCTGGGCATTCTGCCTGCGATGGCCACCACCCTGCCGGCGGCGGCCGTCGTTGCGGCCCCCACGGCCACCACGGCGCTGGTCGTCGCGCGGACGGCGTGCCGGCTGCCCGGGTGCGGCGACGGCTACCTGTCCTTCTTCTTCCGCTTCTTCCTCACCCTCAACCTGCGTGTCCTCCAGCTCATCTTCTTCTGATTCCTCTTCCAGGGTCAGCCCCGAAGCGTCCCCATCGATGCGCTGATCGAGATGGGCATCGCGCACCATCTCGCCGATCTCGCCACCGGCGGAAACCTCCTGGTCGAGCGTTTCCTCTTCCAGTTCCTGCAGGTCATGGTCTTCGCTCTCGACATAGAGCGGGGTGAAGTCATACTCCTCTTCTTCGGTGACTTCTTCTTCCTCCACCAGCCCGGTTTCCGGGGCGGTGTTGTCGAAGTCTTCCTCGACATCGTCGAAGTCTTCATCCAGTTCCGCGATGCCGGTACTAGCCGCGGCATCGACGGGATGGTGGCTGACCTGAGCGGCTTCTACGGGCTGATCAGGTTCCTCGGGCTCAGCTTCCGGCAGAAGCTCTTCTTCGACCACGCTGGAGGAGGCAGCGGCAAAGCGGAATTCGCTGGGCGCGGGATCGATGCGGTAGGAGGCGGATGCTTCTTCCGGCTCGAACTCGGCCGCAGCGGCCAGGGGCTCTTCTGCTGGGCTGGCCTGCACTTCTTCGTAAATCTCGGCTTCAGGAACAGGGGCTTCAGCAACCGGGACTTCGTGGAGCTCGGCAACGGGGGCTGCTTCGACGTGCCCGACCGGCTCATGGATCGGCTGATGGACAGGCTGATGGATCGGCTCATGGACAGGCTGATGGACGCTTGCGGCAGACTCGGCAACAGGCGCTTCCTGCGCGAAGACCGGAGCTGCTTCATAGGCCGGCGCGGCCGGCTTCTCTTCTGCACCACCGCGATAACGGGAGATAGATTCCCCGGGCAGCGGACTGGCGCCATCCCAGTTGAGCGGGATTTCAATCAGCGTGGAAGGCCGGGAAACCACGGCCTGCGCAATCGGGGTTGCGGTCGCCTTGACTGGCGCCTTCTCTGCGCTCTGGCCACCGTACTTCGAAAGCGACTCGCCGGGCAGAGCAAAGGCGACGGGCGCCTCAACCGATTCAACCGGGGCGGCGGCATAGGCAGCGGGACGCGGGCTCTCGCTGCGGCCCACAGCTGTCTGTCCACGATCTGAGCCACGGTCTGAGCCCCGATCTGGGCCCCGATCTGGGCTCCGTTCTGAGCCACGTTCCTGGCCACCCTGCATGGGCCGGCCGCCTTTACGGCGACCACGACGGCCCCGCCAACGACGGGTTCCATCTTCAAACTCGCCTGCAGGAGCCTGCCCTTCACCTGCTGACGCGGCCCCATTGCCTCTGGGAGCGGCGCTTTCCTCGACGGCGACTGCCGCCTGCGGGGCGCGCGGAGGACGCGGTTCGCGTCTCTGGTTGTCACGGGGCTGGTTCTGCCGGGCCTGGGGCTCCTGGCCCGCTTCGCGTTCTTCGTGGCGCCCGTTCGCCGGCACCCTCTCAAAGTCAGAAGAGTCTTCCTGCTCTTCCATAAAGTCGGTTACGTAGAGGAACGCGTCGCGTTCCAGGCCCAGTTCAACGAATGCAGACTGCATCCCGGGGAGCACACGGGTAACACGCCCTTTGTAAATGGAACCGGCGAGTGTGTATTCGTTCTCGCGCTCGTAGTAGATCTCGGTCAGTTGTTCGTCTTCGAGGATGGCCAGACGCGTCTCATGCGGCGTGCTGGAAATACATATTTCTTTTGACATGCTGCCTCTCTGTCCGTCAGGTCTTCCCTGGCGGACGACCGGCGGCGGCAGATCAGAGCGGAAGGACTCCCACTCCCGGAACTCCGGGAAGAATTAGGTCAGCGAGAAAGCCTGGGCAAAGGCGCGTGATCCGAAAGTCATGATCCAGCGAAACTTCTTTGGATGGGGGTGCCGGCACACAATAGAAACCGGGATCGGTCTCTGTACCGGCATGTTTTCCAGGGCTGTCTGGGCGCAAAGAGATGGTGACCACTTCAGCCTTGGTTTTAGGCGGGGCCGTTACCCTTCTCTGCGAGCTCATTCTCTAATCCTGCCCGGCCCGGTGATTCACCTGGCCGGCGTATCTTAAAATTGTTTAGATCCAAGCCTTATTGACTCTGCCTGCGGCAGCTCTAATTTACAAAACGGCTCATGCGAACGTTCATCGCCATGCCCAGAGCCAGAAATGTGAACAAAACTGAGGATCCCCCGTAACTCATAAGAGGTAAAGGAATTCCCGTGACCGGCATAAGCCCGATGACCATTCCAACGTTCACTGCAATCTGAAAAATGAGTACAGCGACCACGCCCATAATCAGGAACGTACCGGACACATCCGCGGCTGTCTGAGCGTTTTGAATCAAACGCGTCAATATAAGGAAGTATATCAGGAGAACAAACAGGGCGCCGACGAAGCCGTGCTCCTCGCAGAACGCGGCGAAGATGAAGTCTGTGTAGGGGATAGGGAGAAAATCGCCCTGTGTTTGCGTACCTTTGGTGGCCCCTCGGCCCCACACGCCGCCGTCGCCCACCGCAATCAGGGATTGCTTAACCTGGTACCCACTGCCCTTGGGATCGGTGTCCGGGTTCAGGAAGCTGGTGAGCCTTTGCTTCTGGTAGGGCTTGAGCACCTTGGCCCACACCGGCACCACCAGGATGAGGCCGGCAACCACCAGGATCAGACCCTGTTTCCACGACAAGCCGCCCAGGAACAGACCGATGAGCAGCACCGGGATGTAGGTCAGTGAGGTGCCCAGATCCGGCTGCTTGAGCACCAGCAGCATGGGCAGGCCGACCAGCAGGCCGGCTTTAAAAATGTCGCTCCAGGTAAGGTCTCTACCGGCCAGGCCGGCAAAGTAGCGCGCCATGGCGACGATCAGCACCACCTTGACCCACTCCGATGGTTGGAAGTGGATGCCTCCCGGCAGCTTGATCCAGCGCCGCCCTCCCAGGACCTTGGTGCCAAAGAGCAGAACCCCGACCAGCGAGACCAGGCAAAAGCCATAGATCCAGTGAACCGACTCCAGCAGCCGGTGGTAATTGATGAGCGAGAAGATGAACATGGCTGCCAGCCCACCGATGAGCCAGAAGATCTGCTTGGTCTCAAAGCCGACAAACTTGGTATGCAGGGTGGCGCTGTAGATCTCAAAGATGCTGATGACCGAGAGCAGCATCACCAGGCCAAGGAGCACCCAATCAAAATCGCGAAATGAGATAAATCGCCGCATGCTGTTCCTTTCTTCCGGCCTCGAAGGGGCGGCCCTCAGCCCAGCCGTCAGGCCTGACTATTGTTAACGGCTTTACAGGCTATAGAAAAACTCTGCTTTGTATCAGGGCACGACTTTAGTCGGGCCACAACAGCACCAAACCTTATGGCCTTTAGGCCCTGAGGTACGATTTCCCTTCATGGCAACGGAGCCAACAGCCAAAGGCGTACCGCAGGGGCTAAAGCCCAACGTATTCTCAACCTTTTACGGCCCGACTAAAGTCGTGCCCTGATACAAAACAGACCTTTCGCGCCGGCTACACAGCCGCGCACAACCTTCACTGCGCCGGCAAAGTAAAGTGGCCGCCCTGCATTTTGGGCGCGGCATCCTTTGCCGACGCGACCTTGGCCATATCCGCGTCCTCCGGCTTCTCCGTCCAAATAGCGCCCACCTCAACCTTGGCCGGAGGCGCCTTGGCTTCCTGCAGGTTGTTGTTCAGCCGCCGCTGCTTATCCACAAAGGCTTCCACGATGCGCGCGGCTACCGGAGCGGAGGCCGAACCCCAGCCGCCATGCTCGGTCAACACTACGACAGCGATGTCGGGGTTTCTCCGCGGCGAAATACCCACGAACCAGGAGTTGGCGCGGGTCGCGACATCTTTGGACATCCCCAACATCCCAAAGCTATGATTCACCACCTGCGCGGTGCCCGTCTTGCCGGCAAAATCAATATTGTCCAGGTGGGCCGCGAAGGCCGTCCCGCCCATGCCGGCGTCCAGCGCCCCCGCCATCCCGTCGGTAATCGTCTCCCAGATTGCCGGATCGATGGGGAAGCTGACATCCCCGCTGCCCGGGTACGAGTCATCGATCGCCTGCCGGAATTCGGTCGGCACCTGGTCCGGCTCGACCACATGCGGCCGCTTGAACACGCCGCCGGAAGCGATACCGGCGATCGCCCGGACCAACTGGATGGGCGAGATGGCAACCGCACCCTGGCCAATGCCGACCGAGATCACTTCGCCCGCGTACCACTTCTCGTGGTAGTTCTTCATCTTCCATTCTTCCGATGGCATGGTGCCGCTGACTTCGCCCGGCAGATCGATGCCGGTCTTCTGCCCGATCCCTACCTTGTGCGCCCAGTAGGCAATCTTCTCGATGCCCAACCGCTCTGCCAGCGTGTAGTAGAACGTGTCACAGGACTTGGGGATGGCGTGCAGAATATCGACTAGCCCGTGACGCTTGTCGCAGGCAAAGAAGCGGCCATAAAATGTGCCGCCACCGGTACAGTTCACCGTCATGTTCTGGGCGATGCCGTTCTCGAGGCCGGCCAGCGACATGATGATCTTGAACGTCGATCCGGGCGCAAGCTGCGCCTGAATCACTTTGTCCAGCAGTGGATGGCGCGGATCGGTAATCAGCTTGTTCCACTCTTCGCGCGACACCCTGACTGAGAAATCGTTGGGGTCGAACGCCGGCCGGGAAACCAGCGCCAGCACCGCGCCGGTGTGGGGATCGATGGCCACGATCGCTCCATTGCGATCGCCAAAAGCCTGCTCCGCTACCTTCTGGATATCCAGATCGATGGTCAGCTTCAGCCCTTGCCCGGAGACCGCCGGTTCGCGGCCCAGAATGCCCACTTCCCTGCCGTGGCTGTCGACGATAATGTCCTGCGAACCGTCCTGGCCGCGCAGCAGTTGATCGTAAGACTGTTCCACGCCCGACTTGCCGACCACGTCGCCGGGCTCGTAATAGGCGTAGCGTGGGTCGTTCAACATATCGTCGCTCACCTCGCCGACATAGCCAATCAGGTTGGCGGCAAAGCCATTGCGCGGGTAGAGGCGGCGCTGCTCGTCGATGGTTTCCAGTTCCGGCAGCTCATCGCGATGGGCCTCGATGAACTCCACCTCATCGGGCGTGATGTCCTGTTTCAGCGGGATCGGCTGGTACTTGGGGGCCAGCGCGTAGTGGGTCAGCACGCTTTCCAGTTGCTCCGTGGTCATGTGCAGGCCACGGGAAATCAACGGGAAATCCGCACGCAGGTCGCGCCCTGGCTCGCGCACCAGGAAGCAGGAGACGGAGGGGTAGTTATCGACCAGCAAGCGCCCTTCGCGGTCGAACAGCTTGCCGCGCGGGGCCAGGATCGGAACCTTGCGGATGCGGTTCTGTTCCGCCAGGGTGCGGTAGTTTTGCGCGCCCACGACCTGCAGCCTCCACAGGCCTGACAGCAGCACCAGCAAAATCGCCACGATCCCATACTGCACGATCGTGAGCTTGAACGCCGGTGTTCTCTCTTCCCGGTTGAGCATGACTAGTCCCTTGGCCTGACGCGATCCAGAATATCGAAGAAGAACACGCCGACGATCGAGTTGATCACGGCTTTGATCACCTCATGCAGCCAATTGGTGTGCACGTTGAGCACCAGCATGCGATGCATGATGAACAGATAAATCCCGATGTTCAGCAGGGTGAAGGCAAAGTTGATCAGCAACCGTGTGCCCGGATTCTCCACATCGATCTTGACTCCCAGTGAGGCGGCACAAAAGCCCACCACGCACTGTGAGATTCCGTTGATACCCAGCGGACGGCTGGTCAGCGCATCCTGAATCAGCCCGATCACGGCCCCGGTAACGGTACCGGCGATCGGATTGCGCCACCCGACGGAGAAATAGATGGTGACCAGCAAAGGCAGATCAATGATGTCGAATTTGGGGATAAAGCGCGGGATCAGCGCCTGCAAAAAGATGGCCAGCAACGGGACCAGCACCACCACGATCAGCGGGTAGCGCTGTACATCCAGTTCCCGACGCGCAAGTGAGGCCGACATCGCCATGGCTATCTCCTACCCACCCTCACACCCAAAACAAACCTGTCATCCCGACCGGAGCGCAGCGCAGTGGAGGGACCTGCTTTTCTGTACCGGTTGTAACGAAACTCAGGACTCATTGCGGCGGAGCTCCATTTCCTGAAGGAGCAGCCGGACCCGCGCTCTGTTCTGGCGTCGTCGCGGCCGGCTTCTCAACCGGCGCCGGCTTCGGCACTTTGGGCTTAACCAGCGCAGGCTTGATGACCGTTTTTGCATCTCCCGCAGGCTTGGCCGTTGTCTTCGCATCGCCAGCCGGTTTGCCCGTCACCTCTTTAGACGCCGCCACCGGCGGCGCGGTAGACGCCGCCACCGGCGCGTACTTCGGATCCACAATCTCTTGCCCCGGCGTCAACAGCTTTGCCGGCTGGGTCGCATCCGGGCTGAAATGATCCGCATGCAACGCCGGCGGCGGATGCAGGCGCACGCCCACCGTATCCGGATTAACCAACGGTTGTTGCGCACCCTGCGGCGTATCGGCCAGCGCCGTTGGATCAGTCAACCCCGGCAGACGCTCAGCCAGAACATCCGAAGCCCGCTGTTGACTGACAGCCGCACCTTCGGCTGCGCTCTGGGCCATATCCTGCTGCGCTGTCTTAGGCAAATGGTCGCCGGCCTGGGTGATCACCAGCAACTCTTCCAGGTGGCCCAGGTTAGCCGCCGGCTTGATAACGATGTCAATGTAAGGCGGGTTCGTTGTATCGGGAACCACCTGGTCGACCACACCCACCGGCAGGCCGCGGGGAAAAATCTGATCGCCGCCGCTGGTGATGACCTTCTCGCCTGGTTTCACGCGCTCATCGGGCAGCAAATTGATGATCTGCGGCTGGCCCAGCGCATTGCCGCGCAGAACCCCGCGCAGCCGCGTCGACTGCAGCAGCACACCCGCTCCGCTGGTCTGATCGGAGATCATCAGCACCTGCGCGGTATGGGCAAACACATCCTTCAGCTTGCCTACGATGCCGTCGGGTGTGATCACCGCCATGTCGGGCTTGAGGCCGTCGTTGGCGCCTTTATCGATATAGAGGATGCGCGACTGGTCGGTACCCGACGTGCCGATGACCTGGGCGGCCACGGTGCTGTAAATATAGTGCTCTTTGAAAGCAAGCAGGGATTGCAGCCGCTGCCCCTGGCGCGCATCTTCAAGCAGCGCCGCCTGTTCCAGCTGCAGACGGCCCAACTGTTGCCGTAGATCCTGATTCTGTTGGCGCACATGGCGCAGATCGAGATAGTTGGTCCACAGACTGCGCAAGCCCGACCCGCCGCCGTGCACCACCTTTTCCGGCGGCGCCATCGCCGTGATGGCCCAATAGCGGATCAAGCGCACCTCAGAAGAATCCCCACCCGCGGGATTGGGCCGGCGCACCTGCACGGCTAACCCAATCACCTGGGCTACCAGCACAGCCACCAGAAACAGTATGTTTTTATACCGGCCGAAGTCCATCGCTGCGTCCACTCTTCAAAGATCGAACTGCCACCAGATCCGATCGGTTCACAGTTATGTCCCCCTCAAAGAAGGACTGCGAGGAGTGGTCTTCTTCGGGGGAAGACCACGTAGATATCACCTCGACCAAGTTAAACCGACTGTGAACCCGATCAATCGATCTTGATCTTACGCAGCAAACGGAAGTCACTGAGCATCTTGCCCGTGCCCAGCACCACGCTGGCCAACGGGTCATCGGCAATGGAAACCGGCAGGCCGGTCTCTTCGCGGATACGCTTGTCAAGGTTCTTGATCAAGGCACCACCGCCGGTGAGCACGATGCCGCGATCACTGATGTCGGCGCTCAGTTCCGGAGGGGTGCGCTCGAGCGCGACGCGAATGGCATTGAGGATGGTCGAAATACATTCTGTAAGCGCTTCGCGAATCTCGCTGTCATCGATGGTGATGGTCTTGGGCACGCCTTCAATCAAATTGCGCCCTTTAATCTCCATGGTCAGCGGCTTATCCAGAGGATAAGCTGAGCCGATATCGATCTTGATCTGCTCCGCGGTTCGCTCGCCAATGAGCAGGTTGTACTTGCGCTTGAGGTAGTTCATGATGGCTTCGTCCATCTGGTTGCCGGCCATGCGGACGGAACGCGAATAGACGATGCCGGAAAGCGAAATGACGGCGATATCGGTGGTGCCGCCGCCAATGTCGACCACCATGTTGCCGCTGGGCTCCGTGATGGGCAGACCCGCGCCGATGGCTGCAACCATCGCCTGCTCCACCAGAAACACTTCGCTCGCCTTGGCGCGATAGGCGGAATCTTCGACCGCCCGCTTTTCTACCTGCGTGATCTCAGAAGGCACGCCGATCACGATCCTCGGGTGCACCAGCATCTTGCGGTTGTGCGCCTTCTGGATGAAGTAGTTCAACATCTTTTCAGTGATTTTGAAGTCGGCGATGACGCCGTCTTTCATGGGCTTGATGGCGACGATGTTGCCGGGTGTGCGGCCAAGCATTTCCTTGGCTTCTTTGCCCACGGCCTCGACTTCGCCGGTATTCTTGTTGATGGCGACGATGGAGGGCTCATTGACGACGATGCCCTTGCCGCGCGCGTACACGAGGGTGTTCGCGGTGCCTAAATCGATTGCCAGATCGCTCGAAAATACGCTGAACAGCGAACGCACACCGTGCGTCCGAGAAGAACGCGAATGGAAACCGTTTGATGACATTGATTGCAGGACTTTCCCTGATCGACCCGGTTTCATTGTACGGCCATGGTTGCCTTCCTGCACCGCTACTCTTTTGAGTCGTTCCCACCACTTTTAGGGCATATGCGCCGATTTGGCGCTACGCGCAGTGCGGCGACTGGTGCTGCGATGCAACAACGACGGTACTCGCGCATGAGTTATCCTCTGATGTTCAACGAAGGGAAACGAAGATGACGACCAGGGTTTACAAGAATTTGATTGGTGGGCAGTGGGTGGCGGCGGCGACGGGCAAGACTTTTCTTAATTACAGCCCCGCCAACACGGATGATGTTGTGGGAGAGTTTCAGTCCTCCGGTGCGGCGGATGTAGATCGAGCGGTGCAGGCCGCGCGCGCGGCCTATCGGCATTGGCGGCTGGTGCCTGCGCCCAAGCGGGGAGAGATGCTGTACCGTACCGGCGAACTGCTGTTGCAGCACAAGGAGCGGCTGGCGCGGGACATGACCCGCGAAATGGGCAAGGTGCTCAGCGAAACCCGCGGCGATGTGCAGGAGGCGGCCGACACGGCGTTCTACATGGCGGGGGAAGGGCGCCGGCTGTTTGGCCAGACGACGCCTTCGGAGTTGAAAGACAAATTCGCCATGTCGGTGCGTATGCCGGTGGGGGTCTGCGGCATGATCGCGCCCTGGAATTTCCCCATGGCGATCCCATCGTGGAAGCTTTTTCCGGCGCTGGTTTGCGGCAATACCTGCGTGATCAAGCCGGCGGAGGATACCCCGCTTTCGACCATCAACCTAGTGGAGCTGTTGCTGGAGGCTGGTTTGCCTGATGGCGTAGTGAACATTGTGACCGGCTACGGCCCCGATGCCGGGGCGCCGCTGGTGGCGCATCCTGAGGTGAATGCGATTTCCTTCACCGGGTCGAGCGAGGTGGGCCGGATTGTCGGCCAGACGGCCGCCGCTAACTTCAAGCCCTGCTCGCTTGAGATGGGGGGGAAAAACGCCATGATTGTGTTGGAGGACGCCAATCTCGACCTGGCGCTGGATGGCGCGGTGTGGGGCGCGTTTGGCACCACCGGCCAGCGCTGCACCGCGACCAGCCGCATCATTGTGCAGAAGAGCATTGCCGGTGAGTTCACCCGCCGCCTGGTCGAGCGCGCGCAGGCACTGCGCGTGGGCGACGGATTGGATGACCAGGTGGAGATGGGGCCGCAGATCAACCAGCAGCAGGTGGATACGTCGGAGCGTTTTACGGCCATCGCGCAAAAGGAAGGTGCGGAGCTGCTGACCGGGGGGCGGCGTGCGGCTGGCGTTGGGCTGGACAAGGGGTTCTTCTTTGCGCCCACGGTGTTTGGTGGGGTGGGCGCGAAGATGCGTATTGCCCGGGAAGAGGTGTTTGGGCCGGTTGTGAGTGTGATTGCGTGTGACAGTTTTGAGGACGCGATTGAGATTGCTAATGGCATTCAGTATGGGTTATCGACGGCGTTGTATTCGCGCAACGTTAATTTAGCTTTTAAGGCGATGCGTGACCTGGAAGCAGGCATTACCTACATCAACGCGCCGACGATTGGCGCCGAGGTGCATTTGCCCTTTGGCGGCGTAAAGCAAACCGGCAACGGCCACCGTGAAGGCGGCACCGGCGCGCTTGATTTCTACACGTCGTGGAAAGCGGTGTATATCGACTACTCCGACAAGCTGCAGCGGGCGCAGATCGACATTGGCGAGTGATGGGGTGAAAAGCAGGTCCCTCCACTACGCTGCGCTCCGGTCGGGATGACAAATTTTTTAGGGGGCTGAAAAAAGTACCAACTCAGCGGCAAGCCATCAGCTCTTGCTTCGCGAAAAATTTGTCATCCCGACCGCAGCGCAGTGGAGAGAACTGCTTTTCTCCTGGTCCCCAAACAAATTTGTCATCCCGACCGAAGCGCAGCGTAGTGGAGGGACCTGCTTCTCCCCCTCCCCTCAACAAATTTGTCATCCCGACCGAAGCGCAGCGTAGTGGAGGGACCTGCTTTTTTTGCCGCCCCCCTAAAAAATTTGTCATCCCGACCGAAGCGCAGCGTAGTGGAGGGACCTGCTTTTTTCCCATCTGGCAGTAAAATCGCTGTCCATGAGTCGCGAAGGGTGCACTTATTACGTCTACATGGTCGCGAGCATCAGCCGCGTGCTCTATTGCGGAATGACCAACAATCTGCAGCGGCGCGTAACAGAACACCGCGAAGGTGCGATCAACGGCTTCAGCGCGACCTACCGGTGCAACCGCCTGGTGTGGTTTGAACCCTGTCAGTACGTCGACAATGCCATCTCCCGCGAGAAACAAATCAAGCACTGGCGACGCGAGAAAAAGGTGCAGCTCATCGTCCAAAACAACCCAACATGGATCGACCTCAGCGCCGACTGGAAACGCCACAACCAGGCATTTGCTAGCATTCCCTAGCGAGGCATTTTCAAGATGATCATCGGCGTTCCCAAGGAAGTGAAAGACCATGAGTCCCGCGTCGGCATTACCCCGGCCGGCGTCAAAGCATTAGTCGACGCCGCCCACACCGTGCTGGTCGAGACCCATGCCGGCGACCTCTCCGCCTTCTCCGACGACGAATACCAGTCCGCCGGCGCGGAAATCGTCGGCGCCGCCTACAACGTCTGGGGCCACGCCGACATGGTCGTCAAAGTGAAAGAACCCGTCGAAAAAGAATACGGCTTCTTTCGCGAAGGCCTGGTCCTGTTCACCTACCTGCACCTCGCTCCCCTGCCCGCGCTCACCGACCGCCTGCTAGCCAGCAAAGTAACCGGCATCGCCTACGAAACCATCCGCGATCGCGCCGGCACGCTGCCCCTGCTGACCCCCATGTCCGAAGTGGCGGGCAGAATGTCGGTGCAGGTCGGCGCCACCTACCTGGAAAAGGAAAAAGGCGGCCGCGGCGTGCTGCTGGGCGGCGTCCCCGGCGTGCCCCCGGCCACGGTCTGCATTCTGGGCGGCGGCATCGTAGGCACCAATGCCGCCAAAATCGCCCTCGGCATGGGCGCAAACGTCACCATCGTTGATCTGAATCTCAACCGTCTGCGCGAACTCGACGATATCTTCAACGGCCGCG
The DNA here is from genome assembly GCA_963834445.1 of uncultured Acidobacteriaceae bacterium. Lineage (GTDB taxonomy): Bacteria > Acidobacteriota > Terriglobia > Terriglobales > Acidobacteriaceae > PALSA-350. Next base: position 663,325 of record CAWIBU010000002.1, on the reverse strand, counting down.
TCTACACCCTGGCCTCCAACTCCTACAACGTCGCCCGCGCCGTGCAGGGCGCCGACCTGGTCATCGGCGGCGTGCTCATCCCCGGCGCGGCCGCTCCACGCATCGTCACCCGGCAAATGATCTCCACTATGAAGAAAGGCGCGGTGGTCGTCGATGTCGCCATCGACCAGGGCGGCTGCATCGAAACCGCCAAGCCCACCACCCATAGCGACCCATCCTTCCTGGTCGACGGAGTGGTCCACTACTGCGTCACCAACATGCCCGCGGCGGTGCCCAACACATCCACCCTCGCGCTCACCAACGCTACCTTCCCGTACGTGCTCCGTCTCGCGCAGCACGGCGCAGCCGCGGCCATCCAAGCGGACACAGGCATGGCCGAAGGCGTGAACACCTACGCCGGGCAACTGACCTACAAGGCCGTCGCGCAATCACAAGGCAGGGATTGGAAACCGATACTGGACCTGCTGTAAACACCGGTGAGCCCCAGGGCGGAACTCACCGGCGCAGCGGTTACTGCTGGGCTGGGGGGCCGCCTGCTGGAGGCGGGCCGCCGCCATCCTGCATGCGTTGCTGCATGCGCTCCTGCATTTTCTGTTGGTCCTCGGCGAACTTCTGCTTCTGGCTATCGTTCAGGATCGCCTGAATTTTGGTGCTTGAGTCCTCACGAATACCCTTCATCTTGGCCATCCTGTCTTCGCGTGACAGCGAGCTGTCACCGCGCAGCGCCATCATCTGCTGCTGCTGGTTGGCCAGGATGGGTTTGATTTGCGTCTGCTGATCCGCGGATAGGTCGTAGCGCTTGGTCATGCGCGCAACCTGTTCATCGGGATTCATCCTCTGCCGGCCCATGTGTCCGCCCATGGGTTGCTGGGTGGAAGCGTCCGGCGCGGGGGCCGCATTCTCCTGTTGGGCAAATGCGGCAGCGGTGCAAAGGGTGAGGCCGGTGGCCAAAAGACCACTCAGTGCGATACGACTAAGCTGATTCTTCATGACTGCATCTCCTGCATTTCTAATTACAGCTATACGAACCCATAGACGGGCGCATGGTTGCGAATGCTTACACCTGGTTCAAAATTTAGGCGGCATGGGAACCGGAGCCGTGCGCAAACCACAGGAGAGCAGCCCCGATTGCCCTGCTGCGCCTAAATAGGCATAAGCAAACACCACCTGATACTCGCGTTCTCCAGGATAGGAGCACATCTTACAACCGGGCTGGTAGGCAAGCACTGCATTTTGCTGCTGGCTGGCCACCCATTCCTGCGACGCATGCGGCGCCAGGGTGAGAAACGTTTTCTCGCCCTCATCCGCAGCGGGCGCATACACCACCACGCGCCCCCGCTCATTGCCTGCATCCAGCAAACTGCCACCCGCGCCGTTCGAAGCTCTCCACAGCCAATGGCCGTTGGTGCGCGCATACCAGTGCGCACTCGAAGGTACCGGTTCGGCCAGCCGAATCGGGTGGCTGGTGTTATTCACCAACTTAAAACGGAACCCCGGCCCCTGATCGTTGGCGGCCAGCGCAAGATAGCTGGCCGAAAGCGTCACCCCGGTGCACAGAGGGACGGAGCGCACCGGCCTGATGGGCGCGCTGTGGCCGGCGAGCGCGAGCAGACAGAGGCTCGCCAGCGCGAGGGCGCGGGTCACACCACGCCTTTCCCTTCGACGATGTGGAGGTAGCGATTGGGGGCAAGATTGCTCAACTTCTCGATGTGCTTGCTGGGCGCCGGCCAGTGGATTTCCAACTCGTCAATCTGTTTTGCGGCGCCAATCCCCAACACTTCCCGCGGATCATGCGAGGAGAGATAACTGCCCCCATTATTCTTGAGCCGCTCTCGCCGCTTGCCGCCGGCTTTCCAGATCAGGCGCGCGCCGATGGCATCGCGATTGCAAGTAACGCCTTCGAGTTTGATGCCTAGCCAGTTGTTACCCTGGGCGGCATTGTTTTTCAACAGCACCGGCGCACCCCCGTTCACGCCAATGATCACATCCACGGCGCCATCGTTGTTGTAGTCGCCGATGGCTAGTCCGCGCCCGGCAAAATCCTCATGAAAGACCGGGCCCGCCTCTGCGCTCACATCATGCAGCTTGTGGTCCGCACCCTGGTGATACAGCAACAGTGGCTCTTTGTATTTCACCTGCATCGAATAGGAATCGATCATGTCATCCGGGTGACCATTGGCCAGGATGAGATCGATGAGGCCATCATTGTCATAATCGAAATACTTCAGTCCCCAGCCGCTCATCAAGCGGGTGCTGTGCGCCACCCCTTCCACTTGCGCGGCATCGGAGAATGATTCGTCTTTGTTATTGAGGTAGACCGAATAGTTTTCATGGTCCACGTTAGAGACGAACAGATCCTGATAGCCGCTATCGTGCAGGTCGGCGGCATCGACGCCCATGCCCGAACGCGGCCGCCCACTATCGCTGAAGCCGACGCCCGCCTGCAACGCGATCTCATCCCATTTCCACTGGCCATTGGCGCCTGGGCCGCGATTGACGAAAAGAAAATTCTGCACCGTGTCATTGGCGACGAACAGATCCATGCGTCCATCGTTGTTGATATCGGTGGCGACCACGCCCAGCCCCTTGCCTAACGCCGTAGCGATCGCGGTGCCTTTGGTTACGTCGGTGAAGGTGCCGTCGCCGTTGTTGTGATAGAGATAGCTGGTCGAGGGATTGAACACGCGCGGGACGCAATAGTAATTTCTGCCGATGGCGTTGTTGCCGCACTGCAGCTTGCGTATGCCGGCGTACTCGACAAAGCTGCAGATAAACAGATCGAGCTTGCCGTCGTTGTCGTAATCGAACCAGACGGCGCTGGTAGTGATGCCGGGCGTGGCCACGCCGGCATGCGCGGTCACATCGCTGAAGGTGCCGTCGTGATTATTCTTGTACAGCATGCACTGGCCATAGGCGGTGACCAGCATGTCGGGCCAGCCGTCGTTGTCGTAGTCCCCCACCGCGACGCCCATGCCGAAGTAGGCGCCGGAGACGCCGGCCTTTTCCGTGACGTCGGTAAAAGTTCCGTCCCGGTTGTTTTTGTACAGGGCATTGCGCAGGGGCTTGCTTGGCTTGTAAAAATCGCTGGGGCCGCTGTTGACCAGAAAAATATCTATCCAGCCATCGTTGTCGTAATCCAGAAACGCGCAGCCCGGGCCCAGGGCTTCCGGCAGATAGCGGTTGGGAGACATTGCGTTCTCGTGCACCCAGGTGATGCCGGAGGCGGCGGCCGGCACCTCAACGAAGAGAGGCGCGGTGGAAGCCTGCGCTGGAACTCGAAAAACCTGGGCCGCCCCGGCGAGCGCGCCGAGTTGCAACAATCCGCGTCGGGAAAAAGTCATTATTCCTATCCTAGCCCGGGTAGGGTTCATTGGGCTTGACGATCCGGATACGATGATCGGTGAACTTGTAATGAGCGCCGGGCAGCTCGATGCGCGGCATGTGGCAGGAGATGCAGTTACTCTTGGCGACCGGACAGGCCTTTGCTCCCACCTTCCCGGTTCCGGGCTTGCCGCCGGCATGGCAGGCCAGGCATTTGGGATCGAAGTTCACCGTCTTCGGGTTGGTGAAATCGTGGTGGGGGTTGTGGCACGCCAGGCAACTGATGCGTGCGTCGTCGGGGTCATAGCACTTGCTGCCGGTCAGCCGGTAAGGCTGAAAGCGAATGTTCGCGATCCCCGGGTTCGGCTCCGCGGCAATCTGCGCCCAGGTGCGGTGGCATTGACCGCAGAAGTTCGAAGCCTGCTCGGCTGACATCCCGATCAGCTTGCGCAATTCCGGGGGGGCCGGCTCATGGCTGCCCGCCAGCATCGCGGCCAGATGGGTGTCGACGCCTTGATGACAGTGCGCGCACTGTACGCCCGGGACCAACTTGTCGAGGGTGAGTTGCTTGCCCTGAACGGCGTTGGTGGCGTGGCAGCCAAAGCACTTCAACTTCTCGTCCTGATGAACGAGCCGGCCGGCGGCTTCGTTGATGTCGGCCGGCGGAGAGTTCTCGTAGCCCATGGTCGTATCCAGGCCGCTCAGCTCGCGGAACCAGCTCACGCGGCTTTCGTAAAGCGCTCCGTCTTTTTCCAGAAGATAGGTTTGCCCCAGCGCGGAACTCGCGCCCATGGTCCAACGAATGGGCATCGTGACGGTGCTGACGCCATCGCTGACCGAGTATTCGCTGCCGTTGCCCTTGCGTTCTATTTTGTAGGAGTACTTGCCGATGGTCGTGGTCAGCAGCGGGTGTTCGTTGAGGATCTTCGATTGTTCAACCGTCTCGAGCGCGTGCGCCATGTAGGTCGAGGGCTGCGTCAACGCCTCCGCGTGACACTTCGCGCACGCAGCGGGCGCCACCGCATCCGTTTGCGCCGCCGTGGCTAACGGCGCCAGCAGGCACAACAGAAGGGCGTAGTTCTTCATCATCCTCAGGTTGATTCTGCGCATCACGGACAGACTGAACATGCTGCCAGAAGACTCCTTCGTTAGCTGGGTACGGTCTTTGAAGGGTACGGGCTTCAGCCCGTACATAAACCAACAAAAACCAGTTGGCCTTTAGGCCCTGAGGGCTGCGTATTCATGCGGAATACGACCCTCAGCGGCTAAAGCCGATCATTTCCATCGCATCATGTACGGGCTGAAGCCCGTACCCTTCAGCAACTGAGTTTTCACACACCCTCTGAAGTCCGTATCCTTCATCACCAGAGTCTCTCCACAGCTGCTGAAAAGCGCACCCTTCATCAACATCACTTTAACTTCGCACCCGGCTGCTTGGCTTGCGCCGCCGCCGTCAGCTTTAAAACAATTTCCCGCTCCCGCTTACTGTCGTCCGGCCGCTTGAGCTTGTAATAAACCAGCGACAGAGACACATGGGCCTCAGTAAATTGCGGAGACTGTTTGACCAGGGCTTCGAGGATTTGCCGCGCCTCCTCCAAATGGTCTTCATCGATCGCAGTCAACGCCTGCTGATAACGGACCCCCGGGTCCCCCGGCCTGGTCTCGAGCGCGCGCTTGAAAAACTTATCCGCTTCCTCGTATTTCTGGTCCTGCCGCGCCGCCGCACCCAATTGCAGGTTGGCATCGAAGTTGTAGGGATCGACCGTCAGTTCCCTCTTATATTCCTTCGCTGACTGGTCAGAGTCGCCAGTGAACAGCAATGCCTTGGCGTACAGGACGTGTACCTCGGGTAGCTTGGGATCGAGCGCAACTGCCTTGGCGAATTCTTCCCGCGCTCCGGCGAAATCCTGAACATTCATCTTGGCCGTTCCCAACATCAAGTGCGCTTCGGCGGAATCGCCGTTGTGCATGATCTTGTCCACCAGCACCTGCCCCTCCTCGACGCGCTTTTCGCGGATCAAGGCCGTACCCAGCAGGTAAGCAATGGCAAGGTCGTCAGGATAGGCCTGCTCCATCGGCTCGAGGACGCGAATCACATCGTCGTCACGCCCCATGCGTAGATAACAGTCTGCCAGCAAAAGGGCTGCCTGGTGATTGGTGGGCTGCTCGGCATAAACCTTTTCGAGCTCCGTGGTAGCGTCGTCTATCTTGCCCATCTTGTAGTAAACCAGGGCAAGATTGAGCCGCGCTCCCACCAGTTTTGGCGACTGCTTAAGGGCGATCTTGTATTCAGGAAGAGCCTCTTCGTAAAGCCCCAGACCAGCCAGCGCAGCCCCCAGGTTAGAGTGGATGGCCGTGGCCTCGGGGTGTAACTTGAGAAACTCCCGATACTCCGGTACCGCACCGGCAAGGTCGCCCGCCTGCTGTTTCTGCTGCGCATCCTGAATCAGTTGTTGGGGACTAAGCTGGGCTCGCGAGGCGTGCGGGAGGGCGAGCAGAAAGACGAACGCAAAAAGAAGTGAGGGCTTCCCTGTACCGAAGACTGTTCCCATTACGAGACCAGTATAGCGGTACAGCGAAGCCCTCACCTGTTGTTTCGTGCTCCCGTCGGGTTAGAAGTAGAACTTCGCTCCGAACTCGATAATGCGGGAACCCTGTTTCTGTGTGGCCACACCGAAGTTCGTATTCGACTGAGTGATCACCTGGCTGACCGGATCCTGCTCGTACTGCAGGGTCAGGTTGCTGCCACTCGGGAACGAATACAGCGGGTGGTTGAGGAAGTTGTAGGCCTGCGCGCGGATCTGAAGCTTCATGCTTTCCTTGATCTGGAAGTTCTTGAAGATCGACAGATCTGAGTCAAAGAATGCCGGCCCGTATGCAGCGGGAAGCAAGCTTGGACCGTTTACGCCAGGGGTAAGGTTCGGTTGCAGGCAGTTGCCGTTGACATATTGATGGGCGACCAGGTGCCCACGAATGTCGCACGTAACCATCGGATTGAGTTGCTGGCTGCTGGTGCCGAGGATGGACTGGTTGTTAATTGCAATACCAGTCGGGTTTATCAGGCTGATCGAGCCAGGGATGATGGCAGCAGACTGCGGGCATGATGCACCGGCCGCCGTCTCTGCCGCGGTCACAACGCAGGTATACGAGGCGTTGTAGTTGGTGTTGAAACTGCCCGTACCACCACCACCATTGCCAGAGAAGGTGAGATTCGCTCCACTTTCCAGCTGGGTGACACCGGAAAGCTGCCAACCATTCGCAAGCCCGTTGACCAGAGCGTTGGAGTGGAACATCGTGCCCTCGTCAAACGAGTAAGCCGCGTTGAACAGGTGGGTGCGGTTTGTGCCCAGGGGGCCGTAATCCGCTTTCAGGTTGAACGGGTTGATCGTCGGCGAGATGATGCCCATCGCCTTCTGGAAGGTGTAGTTCGTCTGGAAAACGTACTTCCCAGCGTGGCGATTCCAGCTTACCTGCATGGCGTTGTAGTTTTGATAGATGTTGTTGGTCGCGAGGTTCACATCGCCGTAGCCCTGCAGCGGGCGATAGTTATTCGCATTCGCCGTCGCCGGGTTGGAAGCGCTGAACATAGAGCCGGCAGGAACCAGGTTGAGGTTGCTGCCTGCTCCACCCTGGGTATTCTGCCCGTCTCTGCTGCGGTTACCTACGTAGGAGAGCTCGAACAGACCCTGCCACGGTGTCGACTGATCGACGTTGACGCTGTAGCCATCCGTATAAGGCTGCTTATTATCCTTGCCATCTACAGCCGAAGGCGAAGCTGGCGTTGCTGCCACATTCAGGCAAGAGAGATACGCCGTGAATAGCGGGGCTCCGCTCGCGCCGTTGGTTGGGCAACCCGTCGATCCGACCCAGTTCGACGGGGATAAGTTGGCAGTCGCTACGCCAGCCGACGCATCCAGGCCGCTCGTGAACTGACCGGAGTGGTAGTAGAACCGGCCCCAGCCACCGCGGACAACCGTGGTGCCTCGTCCGGATACGTCATACGCTGCCCCCAGACGCGGCTGGTAGAACAATGAACGTGTCGGAAACCCGCTCACTGGTACTGAGCTGTCTTTGGCGTGCCATTCGAATCCGCAGAAAGTCGGAGACGAAGCGCAAGAGGGTGCGAAGTTAGCCTGGTTGAAGATGGAATAACCGAAGCCAAGCGCGTCTTCCCATGGCTGGAAGTGGGTGAAGCGGATACCGTACTCCAGGGTCAACTTCTTATTCACCTTGTACGAGTCCTGAGCGAAGAACTCAGTTGTGCCGTAGTGAATGTCGTTGATCCGGTTCTTGTTGGTTTCTGTGTAGTTGGACAGGTTACCGGTTAAGAGATCAGCGTACTCATTGCCGTAGCTGAAGCTGTTGCCCGCGGAAACCTGCAGCAGACCGTTGGTATCGTTGTTGGCCGGCTGCGAGTTGCGAATCCACTCGTAGAAGAAACCAGCCTTGACGGTGTGGTTGCTGAGCACCTTGGTAAAGGTATCGCTGATGCTGGGCAGCCACTTGTTCGCGTATAGACCCTGGGATGCGCCGCCCGCTTCAAAGCCGCCCGGGTTGAACACAAACGCTGCTTCGCTCGGTCCGTAGTTGCCGAAGGAAGGAATCTGCGCCACGCCGTTATTGAAGAGCCCTTTATAGGTGTAGCCAACGTTGGAACGGCTAACCTTGGCGGGATCCGCAAACACGTTGGGGAAACCGACAAAGGTGTAAGCAATGACCGTTTCGTTGGTCATCGTCTGCGAGAACACGTGGGTGATCGATCCAGAGTAGGCGTCTGACTTGTTCTTACCTTCGACAGGCGTCGGATAGGGAACCTGGTCAGTATTCCTCCACCAGAGGCCGACCGGGAACTGCTGCGTTTCGCGCTGATAGTTGTAACGCACGAAGATCTTGGTGGCGTCGCTGATGCTGTAGTCGCCGCGTACCGTGAACTGCCGGTTGTTCTGGGCGAAAATTTCAGACTGGGTGTAGTTGTAACCGCCGGTTGCGTTCGGGTCGGCGTTCACCTTGGGAAACAGCGCCGCCAGGGCAAGCATGTTGGGATCGATGCAAGCTCCGTTTGCCGGACCGGTGCAAGGGCTCAACTGCGTGGTGCCACCAAATTTCGCAATCGCCGCGGGGGTAAGCTGACCGGGAGCCTTACCGGCTGCCGTCATCTTGCCCTCACCCGCAACACTCCCGGGAGAGAAGTCTCCCCCTAACTCACTCGCCGTGGGCACGGTCGCGCGCAGCAACCCGGTATCGAGTGTCTGCTTGTAGTACTCAAAACCGGCGAAGAAGAAGAGCTTGTCGCGGTTCTTATTGAAATTGGTGTGCGGGATGAGGATCGGTCCACCGATCGTGGCGCCCGGATAGTAGTAGGAGTTAGCCGGCTGCTTCACGTTGCTGTTGTTGTTCAACCAGTCGTTCGAGTTGAGCACGTGGTTGCGGGCGGAGAAGAACGCGCTGCCGTGGAAGGAAGAACCGCCGGCTTTCGTCACCGAGGTGATGACAATTGGTCCCTTCTGGTCTTCTGCGCTGAAGTTTGAGGTCAGCACCTTGAATTCCTGCAGGAAGTCAGAGTTGGGATTGACGGGCGTATCGCAGTTGCAACCAGGATCGGAAACGTGTGCGCCATCGGCCACGATGTCCAGCGAGTTGACGGGCAAACCATCGTAGGAGGACGAGGCATTGAGCGGGCTTTGGCTGCCAGAATCGCCATTTCCGTTGATACCGACCGTCTGCCCACTGTAGTTCGCTTTGTTTTGCGTACCGTTGGAAACGCCAAAGCCAGGGACGATCTTGATGTACTCAGCAGCGTTGCTGCCCACCTGGGTGAAGTTTTCCAGTTCCTTGGTGCCCAGTGCGAACGACCGCTCGCCTGAGTCCGTGGTCGCCAGCGCGATGTTTTGCGCATCGACCGAGACCGTCTGGTCAGCCGTACCCACGTTCAACGTGACGTTGGCATTGATCTGCGCACCGCCACCGAGGGTGATGCCCGCAGCCTTGTAATCCTTGAAGCCTGTGGCGGATACCAGCAGGATGTATTCACCGACAGGTACGGACGCGAAACTGTAATAGCCATCTCCGTTGGAGACGGTGTCACGGTCGGTGCCCGACACGGCATCTTTCAACGTGATTTTTGCGTTGGGAACAACTGCGCCGGTGGGGTCGGAGACCACGCCGGTAAGGGTCGCGAAGACGCCTTGAGCCATCAAGGGACTTGCGGAGATGGCGAGTAGGCAAACGAGGGCTACAAACTGCGAAATTCTTTTCAGTGTCACTGACATACCTCTCCAAAAAACGATCAATGGGACGAAACTTAAGCTCGACGCTTCACGTCGGGCATTTTTGGGATCGACGTATATGAATTGTCCAGAGGTATGGTTGTCAAGAGATTTTCGAAAAATACTTTAACGGTTCTGTAACCGCAGCTAACTGGTTAGGCCGCCTTATAAAAGCCATAGATTGCGCAACCTGCTCTCCTGTTTCCCATAGCCAGCATGACTCCGGCCCCGGCGCACGTAAAGCATTTGCTTTTAATAGCTTGGCAGATCTACTGACTGGCTCTCAGGATGCTCTGCCAGCGCACTGACAAGGAGGTTTCCATGGATGGTAGAAAAGATGCGAGACCGTGGTTCCCATAACGAAACAGGCACCATCGCGGGAAAACTGAGTTTACTTGTGGATTACTCGCCTTTCGCACTGTGTTCAATCAGACACAAGGGCTTTCGGCGTGGCCGGTGACCGCGGCCAAATGGCTAGGTTTGCTTCATCATATGGATGATGGGCAGGGAGACTCCTGGCGCCAGTGAGACCTCTCGCCGCTCCTGCTCGAGGTAGCCGCGGGCGCGGTAAAGCGGCACGCCGGTGAGGGTGGCGCCCATTTCCAGGCGGCGGAAACCGGCGTGGGCGGCCGCCGCTTCGCAGTGCTCGAGAATCCTGCTGCCGATTCCCCGCCGCGCCCAGTCGGGGTGGATGAAGAAGGCGCGGATTTTGGCTGCATCGTGCTCAGGGTCGAGCAGGGCGTCTTCCCGGCCGGCGCAGTGGTCGCTGCCGAAGAGTGTTTTGCGCCGGCTCCAGCCGCCGCACCCAGCGAGCACAACCTCGCCGCTTGCCTCGGTGACCTCGGCTACAAAGTAACTGCCATCCTTAACCAGTTGTGTATCGACGCCGAACACCCGTTCGAGGGCCAGTTCCCGCTGCTCCTCGGTATAGTCGGCCGCCTGCAGCGTACGCACCGAGGCGCGAATGATCTGCTGCAGCGCAGGAATATCGGCGGCCACGGCAGTTCGGATGCTCAGGAGCATGGGGTTTAGATTATCCAAGATCCCGTCCAAACCACAAAGGGTGGGTGGCCCTTGGATAAGCAGCTCTACGAGGGAGGCAATACACTAATGTCACGACTCTAAAGGGCACGGCCGAACTCGGCTTCAGGGTGCCAGCCCCGGACATTCAGTCCGGGGAGCGGGTTTTCAAACCCGCGGAAACAATCGCTACAAACAAATCGGGGCTTTAAGCCCTGGTGGCGCGCGCGAAGATCAATCGTTTATCGACGCCGCTTCCGACTAAGCCCGCTCCCTAAAGGCGCTGCTGCCTATTTTGGGGGAGCGCGTTGCCCGCCGTCCTGCCTGGGAAACGACTTGGCCAGGTAGGCGGTAATTTCGTTAAACTCCGCATCGGTCCCGATCGCCCCGCGGCCGGCCATCGCCTGCACCAGGTCATACCATCCCTGCGAACTGAGATGTTGGCTGGCGGCCAGATCGGGCGAGTGGCAACCCGAGCAGACCCGTACCATGGTGTCGTGCCCCGCCCCGGGCGGTAAAACCCCCGCCTTCGCGTCCGCAGCGCCACCCGCCGGAGCAGCCGCGCTGGCCATCGCCTGCGACCCTGCTTCCGCCACGTAGGGCGAAGCGTTCACCACCACTGGATGCGCTTGCGCCGCGCCCCCGGCACTCACCGGCAGAGAGTACACCACCACGGAATCGCTGAGCAGCGGCGCGCCGACCAGTCCCCCGCCGGTCGCAACCACCGCTACATATTGCCGCCCTTGTGCATCCGCATAGGTAATGGGAATGGCCTCGGCGGCAGCCGGCAGCTTTACCGTCCAGATTTCCTTGCCGGTTTTGGTGTCAAACGCACGGAAGCGCGCGTCATCCGCCGCCCCGATAAAGGTCAGCCCGCCCGCGGTCACAATGGGACCACCCAATCCGGGCCGCCCGGTATCCTGCTTGCCCTCAGGAAAACTATCGGTAACCCCCAGCGTAGACCGCCAGGCAATCTTGCCGCTGTTTACATCCACCGCCACCAGCTGCCCCCACGGCGTCGGCGTACACGGCAGATGGTTGCTCGGATCCCAGAAGCGATTGGTCCCGGCGAGCCCACCAGCGTCCTTGGAATAGCTTCCGTCGGCGTTGTGCAATATCCGCATCGGCTGGCCCAGGTTGTTCACATTGACCACGAACAGCCCCAGCCGCGGATCGAACGCACCCCCGGAGTAGTTGACCCCGCCCTGTGTGCCTGGCATCGGTACGGTATAGCGGTCGAGCTGGGGCGGCGTGTATTGCACCTCGCCCAGCAGCATGTGGTTATCGTCAACGTACTTCTCGCACCACGCCTGGTGTTCCGGCATCCCTTTATAGAGGTTGTCGCGGCGGAGCGTGGTTTGCGCCAGCGGTTCGGGCAGCACCGGGAAGGGCTGGGTGGGTGACGTCTCTTCCCCGGGCACATTGCTCTTCGGCACCGGCCGCTCTTCGACCTTGTAAATCGGCTTCCCGGTGACCCGGTCGAGAATGAACATCAGCGCGTTCTTGTTCACCGTGGCCACGGCGGGAATGGTCTTGCCGTCGTGTTTCACATCCAGCAACAGCGGGGGCGTCTGCGTATCCATATCCCAGATGTCATGGTGGACTACCTGGAAGTACCACAACAGCTTGCCTGTAGCCGCGTTGACCGCCACCAGCGAGGTGCCAAACAGATTGTTGCCCGGCCGGTCTACGCCGACGCGGTCATTATTAGGAGCGCCGAAGGGCATATAAAGGATGCCGCGAGCAACATCGACCGTCATGTAGCCCCACACGTTCACGCCTGACCGGTCTTTCCAGCTATCCCCACCCCACGTTTCGTGACCCGTTTCTCCCGGGCGCGGCACGGAGTGGAACACCCACACCAGTTTGCCGGTGCCCGCATCCCAGGCGCGCGTGTCGCCGGCCGGTCCCAAACCTCCGCCCCGACGGTCCGGGCCCTCCCCGGGTCCGGCGCCCGTGATCACCAGGTTTTTATAGATGACCGGGGGCGACGGCAAAATATAGGACTTGTTGAGACCGGTCGTCATCACCTCCGGAGTCTTGAGGTTGACCACTCCGTGGTCGCCAAAGGCGGAGTTCGCCTGGCCGTTGGCTGCGCTGATCGAATAAAGCCGGCCGCCGCGCGTGCCAAAAATAATCGCCGGACCAAACCCCTCGCCACCCGGCCAATACGCCGCTCCGCGCATCGAGGCCTGATCGCCATTCGGAATCGGGAAGACCCACTTCTCCCGCCCGGTCGCAGAATCGAGAGCCACGATCCGGCTATACGGGGTAGCCACGTACATGGTGTCGCCCACCACCAGCGGCTGATCTTCTGATGTATGGAAGCCGTTATGCGCCCACTGGGCGCTAGGCCCAGCCGGCGCCGGTTGCGGGTTCTCGCCCGGCGGCTTCATGTGGTAGACCCACGCCACCTTCAGGTCGCCCACGTTTGCGGTCGTGATCTGGTTCAGCGGCGAGTAGCGGTCACCCCCCGCATCCCGGCCGACCATAGGCCAGTTCCCGGTCTCACCGGCGACACCGAGCATCACCGTAGAGGCCACAAGGGCCAAAGCACCGCCCGCTAACCGCCGATACCTCTTCAATCGCGTCTGCATTTTTTTAAACGCTCGCGCCCTGCGGAAAGCGACGCGAGCAAACATGCTAGTAGATACGGATGACCTTAGCAAAAAGCCTTGCCGGCATCACAAGAACGTCACATACCCCGCAACTACGGTTGGGTGGTGTGTGCTGGGCAAGCCGGCATCACTGGCGCGATGAGCGAGTGATCAACAGCGCAAAGCCGGCGGCCGTGAAAGCCGCGTGCACCTGGTGGGCCGCTGGATCGAACCACCAGCCTTCCCGGGGCTGGGACGGATTGGCTGACGGGGGCAGCAGCTTTCCATCCAGTTGCAGATCGGCCGGCGCTCGATCCGTCACGATAACAATTTCATACTGCCGGGCAACGGACGAGGCACCGGTGATGCGCAACTCGTGTGCGTCGGACTGCAACTGGGCACTGGTTCCGTCAGGCAAAGTAAAGTGGGCAGAGCTGTCATCGGCGGCGGCAGGATAGACCTTCCACACCAGCGGACCGGCCAGCAGAGCGGGATCACTCCAATGCAGGCCGGCCGTTCCCTGCTCCGGCAGCCAGGGCAGAATCGAGGGCGATCGCACCAACAAAGGGATCTGGTCGAGCGGGGCAGCCACGGTCACATCCGTGCCCCCGGTCAAGCGCTCGCCCGTCCAATAGTTCACCCATTCGCCGTGCGGCAGATAAAGTTTGCGGGTCAGCGCGCCGGGCTCAATGACGGGGGCTACCAGCAGGCTCGGCCCCAGCAGATATTGATACTCCGCGGTGGCGCTCCGCGGGTCCTCAGGATACTCAAGCACCAGGTGGCGCAGGATGGGTACGCCGGTGCGATGCGCCTCCGCGGCGTAAGTCGCGAAGTAAGGCAGCAGGGCGGTGTGCAGCATGGCGTATTTGCGGAAGAGCGCGATGGTGCCCGGGTCGTGCCAGAGGTTGACAGAAAAGGCCGGCCTGGCCCATCCGTGATCGCGCATCACCGGCGTCAGCGCGCCGAACTCTGTCCAGCGTAACCAGAGTTCCCGGTCTGGTCCATCGCTGATAATGTCCGGCCCCCAGGTGGAGTAGCCCGACATACCGGCCGTGATGCCGGCCGTCACCACCGAGGGAAGCCCGGTGTCGCGCGCCCAGTCATGCGACTGGTCGCCGCCCCACAACATGGGGAATTGCTGCGTGCCGACGAAGCCCGAGCGGGCAAAGGAAACGACGCCGGGGTTCAGCGCCTGCACAATCCTCGTCGTGATTTTGTGGTACAGCAATGGATACACTTCCGAAAGGCGCGCTCCATCGCCGGCTGCAAGATGATCACCGTCGTCAACGTATTCGCCAAAGTCTTCCATCCAGCCGTCCCAAGCCTGGTCGCGTACCGCGTGGGTGAGCATCGTCTGCCACCAGTCGACTGTGCGCGGGTTGGTGAAGTCGAGGTTGCCCGTGGGCACCGGCTCAAACCCAGGCCCATGGGGCAGACCGTCGACGCCGGTGACCAGCAGCTTCTGCGCCACACCCTTCTGCCAGGCCGGGCTGAGGGTGGGATAAGGCAGCATCCGCTCCCGTAAATAAGGATGCACGTACCCGAGGACCTTGTACCCCTGGGCATGGAGCGTGTCATTGAAGGCGCGCGGATCACCGTAGTAGCTGGAGAACCAGAAGGGCCAGCCCAGATTGTCGGGCTCATCCATTTCGTCGAATACCCAGAGCGCGCTCGCAGGAATTCCCTCGGTACGAATGCGCCGCGCCATTTCAAGCACGGTGTCTCTTCCCTGCACCGCGTTGATCCAGGGTCCGAAGGTCCACAGCGGCGGATTCTCGGGGCGCCCGGTCAGCGCGGTGTACTCCGTGAGGATCGTCTTGGGATTGGGCGCTGCCATGAAGTAGAGCGTCGCGGCAGCATGGGCCACCCGCAGGTCAAAGGCGGATCCCGCCGGGTTGAAGTTGAAATTTGTATCAAAGACAGTATCGGCATAAAGGCCGAGGCCGGTGGGCGTATAAACCAGGGGGATGGCGACGTAGCTCCAGTTGTGGCCGGGTTCGCCCGAGCGGTCCGCGGGGCGCACGTCAAAGTGGGTGTTGGAGAGAGCGGCCTGGTAGAAGCGCTCGCCCAGCCCAAAGCAGGGGTCGGCGCCGGCGATGTGCAGGGTCAAGGGGGGGGCGCCCGCAAACGAGAGCCGCGCCATGGCTGGGTGCAGAATCTCAAGCGTGATGCTGCTGTCAGCGCCTGGAGCGTGCACGGAAAGGGTCCAGGTGTTTTGCGCTCTGGCGATGCTGACGGTTGCAGCCGCCCCCAGAGGTATGGCCCAGGATGCCCTGGTTTGCAGGTTGCGCAGGGTGAGCGTCGCCGCCGGCCGGTCGATGGTGATTTCCATCGCCTGGGTCTTGAGCTGGAGGATTTGCCGGCGGTCATGGACCTCAACCTTAAGCGCCTGGTCAGCGAGCGGCCTTGCTCCCGTGGCGAGGAAGATGGGCGAAGGCTCGGGCGCATGCAGTTCCTGCAGCATGCCCTGGTATTCCGCCGAACTGGCATACGAGCTGGATTGGGCCTGGAGGCTGAAAGTACAAAGCGCGAGGCCAAGGATCGACAGGCAATACGGACGCATGTTCATACCCATAAGGCGGCCGACCCGCCTACCCATTCGAGGTCGCGATTGTGGTCCACCCCCATCATGATGCCACGGCCCAGGCGCAGCAGCGGCAGCACCGGCGTCAGCTCCCCGCCCTCGGGCCAGACGTACATGATGCGAATTTCCGGCTGCGTCAGCCCGTGCGGGGTCGCAATCACCGGCTCGAAACGCATGCGCTCCTGCAGCATGTAATGGGGCCGCTGCTCGAGCGGGATGGCATCGACATCAGCCTGCGTCGGATTGAATTTAATCCCCAGGCCGGCAAAGGAGTAAAGCGGCTTCAACACATAATTTTCGTTGTCCGGGGGCACCTTGCTGTGCTGGTCGAGCAGCCAGGTCCTGGGCACACACGCATGGCGCAGATACGGGATGGAGAACTTGCTGATGCGGTAATACCAGTTGGGATGCCCGGCCCACTCCACGTCGAGCGGTTCCGTCAGGTCAAAGGGCAGCTCGATGTGCTTGCGTTCCAGCTCGTCGACAATGCAGCGGTTGTAAATACGATGGATGGGGATTTCCCGGCTTCCCTGCCGATAGTAGAGCCGATTGCCCCGCTTCTTCAGGTTGAGAATATCGACGACCGCAATGCCGAGATCTTTCTGTGTGATCACGAAGTCGCACAGCGTCTTTTGCTTTTCCGGCTGAATCTCCAGCAGGACTACGTTTTCGGGATCGTGCCCGGCCACGATCAGCGCACGCATCTGCTGCTGATACGTATCGTGAGTGTGCCCTCCCAGGTAGATGCCCAGGTCCGGCGATAGGGCGTACGAATCGATGTATTGCCGGGCCAGCACCGGCTGGTAGCCGTAGAGCGACGGAAAAGCCTGCAGCTCAACCAGCTTCGGCTCCAGTGCACCCTGCGCGTTCCGCACCAGGCCGAAGTCGACCTGCAGAAACATGGGACGCGGAGATTGGTTGGCTACGTTGTAGCGCTGCGGTACGGTAACGTCGGAGGCGCGCAGGTAATCCGGGTTGTTGACCAGTTGCAGCACAAGGTCGCGGCCGTAGTCCGCCATTTGATCGAGCAGGGCTTTGGCCAGGAAGCAGGGTGTTTCCGCTACGCGGAAGGCAATCGGCGCTCCGGCACGCGCCTCGAGAGTTGTGAGGAATCGCTGATAAGTCTCGGGACGGTAATTGCGGTTGAAGGCCTCGCGGAGGGCGGGGATCATAGTCAGTCCTGGGTTAGTCCTCGATCAGGAAGCGGCCTTTTTCCATGATCTGGCGCCCGTCCACCCAGATGTCGAATTTGCGCCCGACCACGTCGATGTGGGTGCCAGAGTACCACTGGGCGCCGGTGTGCTCGCCGTAGGGATTGCCGAAGGCGATGTGGATGCCGGGAAATTTTTCGTCCTGCAGGATCTGGCCGATCACGTCGGTCAGCTCGATGTTGGTGCCGATGGCGAACTCGCCGACCCGGTCGCTGTTTTCGTCGGTGTGGGTGTATGCCCAGAAATCCTGCTCCAGTGCTTTGTTCTCGCTGAAGACTTCGGTGATGCGGTTGTTTTTCATGCGGATGGTCAGGGGCTGACGCTCGAGATCGCCGTATTTGTCGCAAAGATAGTCGCCGACCACCCCATCGACGACGTAGACTCCGTTTACTTCTCCGGGCGAGGTGAAGATTTCTCCGCCCGGTAGATTGCCCCACTTGTCACGGCTGATGATGCCGCTGGTCTTGATCCAGTGATAGCCGGGGTTGAGGATGCCGGTAAAGTGCGTGCCGGCGTTGGTTTTGCCGGTGATCTCTTTAGCCTTGCTCACGATCTCCATCACTTTGGTGCTGAGGGCGTCGACGTGATTGAAGTCGGCGCGCATGCCTTCGAGCATGATCTGGCGGTTGATGTTGACCATGTGCGCGTGGCGCATGCGCCGCCTGTTCACAATCGCGGTCATCTCCATGCGTGACTTGAGCTCGTTGGTCTGCACCCGCACCGCGAAGATGCTCACGTCGCTGGTTTCCATGTCGGCTGCGATTTCGTGGGGCAGGCCGGCCAGGGGACGGGGGGCCAGGTCTTCCAGCAGGAAAGCTTTCCAGGCGCAGCCAAGGTTGCCCAGTTCATGGGCGATGCTGGCGGCGATTTCCCGGCAGGCGTTGTCGGTGATGAGGGTCACTTTTTCCGAAGGCTGAATGCGCAGGCAGGTGTTCACGGCGTTGTAGGCGCCGGGGGAATACGCGGGATCGAATTCGATGGTGGTGATGTCGGTGAGAACGGGTTGCGCCACGCTTGCCTCTCCTGACTTTGGAAATACCACAAAACTCCGGGTGCCCATCCTTTGCATTCTTGCAAAGGGTGGGCAAGTAGAATCCTGCCCCTCCACTTTCACCGTCAAGGATTGCACTCTCTATCTGACGTTTCTGATCCCACCCTTCGCAAGGACGCGAAGGATGGGGCACCCGGAGGTTTATTTCAAATAGAGAGTTCAAGTTCGCAGGGCGGCCGTCTCTTGCATCACGCCCACACGCGTCTCGGCCACGATGTAGTCGACTACCTTTTTCAGGTCTCCGGTTTCTTCGTAGACCTTGAGCTGCCGGTCGGCGCCGGTTCCCATTTTGAGCATCTCGTGGATGTAGGCAATGTCGCGCTCACAGCCCAGCTCTTTCGCGGCATCGGAGATAAGGTCGATGTACTCGACCATCAGGTCGCGCATCGGCACTTCCTCTTCCCTGCCAAAGTCGATCAGCTTGCCGTCGATGCCGTAGCGCGCGGCACGGAATTTGTTCTCCATGATCAGGGCGCGGGAGTAGATGCGGTAGCTTTTGTTCTTCGCATGCAGGTCCCACAACATGCCGACCGTGGCCTGGATCAGCGCGGCAATCGCCATGGTCTCGTCAAGCCGCATGGGAATGTCGCAAACGCGCACTTCGAGGGTGTCAAAGAAAGGATGGGGGCGAATATCCCACCAGACTTTTTTCCCGTTGTCGACGCAGTTGGTCTTGACCAGCAGGTTGATGAAGGTTTCGTACTCCGCCCAGTTGGCGTAGATGTCGGGGATATTGGTGCGCGGGAAACGCTCGAAGACTTTCGAGCGGTACGACTTGAAGCCGGTCTTGGTGCCTTCCCAAAAGGGCGAATTCGAGGAAAGGGCAAGAATATGAGGCAGAAAGTAGCGCATCGAGTTCATGATGTGGATCGCGGTGTTGCGATCCTCAATGCCTACGTGGATGTGGAGCCCGAAAACGAGGTTGGCGCGCGCTACCAATTGCAGGTCTTCGACCACCTTCTTGTAACGGTCATCGGGATAAATATCCTGCTCTGTCCAGTGGGCAAAGGGGTGGGTGCTGGCGGCGGCGAGCCACATGCCACTCTCTTCGGCGAGCGTGATCATGTTGCGGCGCAGGTCGAGAATGTCTTCGCGCGCTTCCTGCACGTCGCGGCAGACTTTGGTGCCTACTTCAACCACGGCCTGATGCAGCTCAGGCTTGGCGCGGTCCATGGTGGCGAGTTTGGCCCGGGGAAGAATTTCCGACTGGATGTGGGAACGCAGATCGCGGGTTTCCGGATCGATGGTCTGGTATTCCTCTTCGATGCCGATGCTGAA
Source organism: uncultured Acidobacteriaceae bacterium (assembly GCA_963834445.1). Taxonomy (GTDB): domain Bacteria; phylum Acidobacteriota; class Terriglobia; order Terriglobales; family Acidobacteriaceae; genus PALSA-350. The sequence goes on along the minus strand of CAWIBU010000002.1, from coordinate 643,997 downwards.
ACTGGGACGGTTCATCCAAGTACCTCCTGCGCGATGGGTTCGGGGGTTGCTCCCAGGAACGCACTCCAGCGATAGTCGGCCACTTTGCCGGTGTGTGATCTGGCTTTCTCCATGGCGAGGTCGGCGACTTGGTTGACGATCCAGTCGAAGTTGGCCTGTCCGACGGAGGCGATGTCCGCATCGGGGGCCGGGTTCATGAAGTCGATGGCGTAAGGGATGCCGTCTTCACAAGCGAACTCCACGGTATTGAGATCGTAGCCCAGGGCGCGGCAAAGGGTGAGGGTGTCGCGCTCGACGCGTTCCAGCAGCCCTGGGGCGACCGGCGCCGGGTTCTTGACGTAGCGTTCGTGGAAAGGCGCCGACGGATCGTATTGCATGATGTGGACCTTCTGCTGGCCGACACAGTAGCAGCGGAAATATTCCTTGAACTTAACCGCGGTTTGCAGCGTCATGCAGAGATCGCGGGTCTGGTCGTAAGCGTAGAAGAACTCGCCAGGCGAATCGACTTTGTAGACGTCTTTCCAGCCGCCGCCGTCGAAGGGCTTGAGGAACGCGGGGAAGCCGATGTATTCGAAAATGCTCTCCCACGGGAGAGGGTGCTCCAGGTTGCGCATGGAGCGTTCGGTGGTTCCCGGGGGGTGGTGCTTGTGCGGCAGCAAAACCGTTTTGGGGATGGCGACGCCCAGCTTGGTGCCCAGGGCGAAGTTGAAAAACTTGTTGTCGGCGCTCCACCAGAAAGGGTTATTGATGATGAGGGAGCCGGAGAGCGCGGCGTTTTTGAGATAGCCGCGGTAAAACGGGATGTCGTGGGAGATGCGATCGATGATCACGTGATAGGGCGAGGGCTCCGCCATGCGGACTTCGCCGATGATGGCCAGTTCCGCCTGCACGTCCGGATCGTTTAAAGAGTTGATCTTGTCGACTAATGCGGGGGGAAAGGTCGACTCCATCCCGAAGATGATTCCTATTTTCTTCACGGTGGCTCCTTCGAGCAGAACGATGGGCGCGAAACGAGGGGCCGTAAGAACAGCCCAATTCTATATGATCGGGGGCATGGTGGGGCGGGTCTGGTTATTTCTCGGTTGGCTGTTTCTGGGCAGCATTTCGCTCGTGGCCTGGGGAGCGGATAGTTGCCACGTGCGCCAGGTGAAGAGCCTGCCGGGGAGCGGTGCGTTCGCCAGCGATTTCATTGAGGCGATGGCGAGCGATGCCCGTGCCAACGCGGTATGGGGGCTGACGGCGGACTTGAGCAGCAAGGTTCCCGCCGAGGAGCGGGCTATGTACATCTCGCGCTCAAGCGATGGGGGTAAGACCTGGACGACGGTGGCTCGCGTGGGCGCGCAGTATTTTGACGCGGACATTGGGGAGGGCGAGCGCAACGGGCTCGCGGTGTACCCCGGGGGACGCGAGTTTGTGATCACCACGCAGCTGGGGGCGTTTCAGGTTTTGCCGCGGGCCGGGGCGGAGGCGGTGGTGCGATCGATCCCGGGGCCGCGGGTTCCCCAGTCTGACCCCGAGTTGACGATTCCCAAGAAGAAGGGCGATCCGGTGACGGCGGGTGTGGTCAAGATCACGCCCGATGGGCAGCAGTTAATCGTTGGGTATGGGTATTTTGATTTGCAGCCGCAGATGTTCACGTACCGCCGCGGCCGGGATGGAACCTGGATCGAAGCGAAGCGTATGCCGGCGCTGCCGACGGATATGGATATTCTCTCGCTCGAGTTTGGGGCGGCCAGGTCTTTGTATGTGGGGACAGGGGACCAGGCGTTTCGCCTGAAGGCCCGGGCGCGGCAGTGGACGCAGATTGATGGCGTAGGGCCCGATTCGGCAATCCAGGGAATGAGCCTGGTGGGTGGTCCTCACCTGGCGGCTTGTTGGGGGGTCTATCAACCCTTGAGTGCCGACGCGGTGGAGCGGGTGACCCATGCCAGTTTTCTGCTGCATCGTAATGAGGATGAGGCGGGGCCCGATATTCGGGCGTTCGGCATCGTGGTGGACCCGGTAAGACCGTCTCACGAAGTGGTGACTTCGTTGACCGGAGTTTACGCGAGCGGAGATCGCGGGGTGACGTGGAAACGGTTGAATGAGCTGCCGGATGGGGAGTTTCGCTCCGCTCATTTTGTTCGTGATGGAACTGTGATTGTGTCCGGTATTTGGGGGACGTTTTTAGCCGATCCATTTTCGAAGAGTTGCTCGACCCGGTTGATGCGGCGTTAGGCCCTTACTCCAGGTACATTCTGGCCATGGGTTTCCACCAGGGCCAGTCGTGGAAGCTGCGGTCGCCCCAAACGTAGAGTTCGTGGCGGACGCCCTTATTACGCAGGACAGCGGCGAAGCGCTCGTTCTTTTCCCAGCACAAGTCCCACTCGCCGGTCGCAAGCACGGTGCGGATGTGGTTGTACTTCCAGGGGTCCGTACAGTTGGCCAGGTAATCAGGCGGATTGTTGAAGTAGAGATCTTCGCTGTACCAGCCATCGACGAAGTCTTTCATGTCGAAGGCGCCGCCCATGGTGACAATGCCGGTCACTTTCTCAGGATGACGGAAGCCGAGATTGACAGCGTGATAGCCGCCGAAGCTGCAACCGGTGGCGATGAGCCGCGGCGTTTGGTTCTTGCGCTCCATCATGGGCAGCACTTCGTTCACCAGGTAGCGCTCGTATTGCATGTGGCGCTGCACCCGCCAATAAGGATGAGCCTGCTTGTTGTACCAGCTCTCACCGTCAACACTGTCGACGCAGAAAAGCTGTAGCTGACCACCCTCAATGCGGTCGGCCAGGTTGGCGACCATGCCGTTGTTCTCATACTCGAAGAAGCGGCCCATGGAGGTGGGAAAGACCAGGACCCTGGTTCCCGCGTGGCCGAAGACCAGTAGTTCCATGTCGCGGCTCAGTTCTTTTGACCACCAGCGATGGTATTCGCGCTGCAAGCGGCGCTCCTAAAGAAAGAGGGTGGGTTTGCTAAGCTAAACGCCAGTCTATCGAATGCCGACGCTCAAGCACGAACAGTTTAGCCACGACTTGATCGTCTACCTGCCCCCGACGTACGAAGCCGAGGGGGACCGCCGCTTCCCTGTGCTTTATATGCAGGATGGGCAGAATTTGTTCGATCCGGAGACTTCGTTCATCCCGGGAAATTACTGGCGAATGGGCGAGACCGCGGACGCGCTGATCGAGGCGGGCGCGATCGAGCCGCTCATCGTTGTGGGCATCTACAACGCAGGTGTCAAGCGCATCGATGAGTACACACCAGTCGCCGATAAGCGGCTGGGCGGCGGCGGCGCGGATGCGTATGGGCGCATGCTGGTGGACGAATTAAAGCCGTTTATCGATAAGCAATACCGCACGTTACCGGAGCGGTGCGGTCTGGGCGGCTCATCGCTGGGCGGTTTGCTGACGCTGTATCTGGGCCTGCAATACGCCACGGTGTTTTCGCGGCTGGCGGTGATGTCGCCTTCGGTGTGGTGGCGGCGGCGGATGATCCTGAAGACGGTGGCCGCGCTCAAGACCAAGCCGGCGCTGCGAATCTGGCTGGATACGGGAACCCGAGAGTCGACGCGGAGCGTGCCCGATGCGCGGGCGCTGCGCGATGGCTTGATGCAGAAGGGCTGGCGGCCCGGCGAAGACCTCGCCTACTACGAAGCCGAGGGTGGCGCGCACACCGAATCGGCATGGGCGGAACGGGTTGCTCCTATGCTGCGGTTCCTGTATCCGGTGGCTGAAATAAAAGGTGAGCTGAAAGAGCTTTAAGAGTATTAAGTTACCTTTGGTTACTTTGGTTTGCCATCGCTAGCGCGGGCCGGCGCAGGTTGTCGACAATGGGCATCGCGGCTAACACCAACAAAACAAAGGCCAGCGGAAGAGTGAAAAAGAAGCCGATGTGCTTGAAGCCGAGCGCGCCGGTAACCCCTCCGATGAAAAACAGAGCGACCAGCGAGCTGAGCAACTGCAGGCTGGCGCGTTCTGCCGTCATGGGCGCGCGGACCTTCTTAAAAGCGTTGTTGAGGAGGGCGCCGACCGCGATGCCGATATCCGTCAGCATGCCGGTGAGATGGGTGGTGCGGATGACGGCGTTCGAGATCTTGGTGATGATGGCGTTCTGCAGGCCCATGGTGAAACACAGCAGCATGATGGTGCCGCGCAGGCGTTCGCCGATAAAGACATGGCCGGTGAGGCCAAAGGTGATGAGCAACGCCGCTTCGACGGTGAGCGGCAGCGCGTACTCGCAGTCGAGTTCATGGCTGCGGGCCCAGCGGACCAGGAGCGTGGTGATGAGGGCTCCGCTGACGAAGGCAAAAACGGCACAAACACCGGTCGAAACGAGGTTTAGCTTGCCGGTGGCCAGGTTGTCTGCCATGGCGGAGACGATGCCGGACATGTGCGAGGTGTATTGATGGACGGCGAGAAAGCCGCCCGCGTTGGTGGCGCCCGCGATGAAGGCGAGGAAGCAGGCCAGGTGGCGGTTCGCGGCTTCTGTGCGTTTGCTGCCGGTCAGCCTACGCAGATAGAAAAGCGGCATGTGTCTATTGTCGCAGGGTTGGCGGGCGTGGACTACTCCTCTGCAGTGGTAGGGCGGCCACCTGGTTACGGGTGCAGGCTGTCGAGGTGGGGTAGCAGGATGACGCTCTCCTGTTCATTGGGGTCGGTACGGGCAATGACGGCGACAGCGGTTTCGCTGGTGCTGGGGTTATAGGGCTGGTGGGGCATGTCGGCCGGGATGTAGAGAAAGTCTGTGGGGTGCAGCAGAACGTGGTGCTCGAGCTGCGGGCCGTACCACATGGCGCCTACCCCGGTGAGCATGTAGATGGCAGTTTCGTGCGCGGCATGCTTGTGGGCATTGGCGCGGCCGCCGGGCGGGATGGTGACGAGCTGCATGTGGATCGCCTGCGAACCGACCGTTTCCGCAGAGATGGCTGGAGTGTAGGTGAGACCCTGCTTGCCCTGGAAGGGCTGGCCCGCGCGGACAAGGCGGCAGGTGGCTTCTGTTGCTTCGTGGATGGGCGTCATGTTCGCCTCCCTGTGCGCTTAAGGATTGTTCACCAAATTAACGGATGGGTTGGGCTGGGTCTGCTGCAGATATTGAGTGTAGCCGAGCAATGCTCCCCAGTGGTAGAAGCGGTCGCTGCTGGTGACGTCGTCGCCGGCGCCGGTGAGAGCGTTGTAGTTCTCGTGGACGTGGCCGTTCTGCTTCCATTCCTTTAAGAAGAGGTCGTAGGATTTTTGCGCGAAGTCGCGGGTGACCTGGGGGTTGTCGTAGTTGCGCAGGCCCAGGTAGACGAGGTAGTTCATGGGTCCCCAGATGCGGCCGCGCCAGTATTGCTGATCTTTGAAGGCGGGGTCGTCGCGGGCGATGGACGGGATGACGCAGTCGCCCCAGAATTCGTTGGGGTTGAGCAGGTGATTGCTGAATCATGAGGCCGGCTTGCTGCGGGGTCGCGGCTTTGGCGAGCAAGGGATAGAAGTTGGTGGGGGAAAGGCGCGGGCTGAATTGGCCGGTGTGCAGATCTTTGTTGAGGAAGATGCCGGCGCTCGGGGCTCCATAAGCGTCGCCAGTTTGGCACGATAGCGCTCGGCTCGCTGGCGGACCTCTTTCGCGGCGGCTGTCTCTCCTAACGTATCCGCGATGGTGGCCAATGCGTCGCAGTCGGCGATGTAGAGGCTCATGAGGCCTACGTCGGCGAAGGCGAGCTGATGGGTGGCCGGGTTGTAGATGGTGTTGTCGTACATGGGGCTGTTGTCGAGGCCAGACTCGAGGATGGCGCCGGCCCGGGTGCCCCTGGCGGAGTCATCCAGATCGGGCGGAGCGTTGTCGCCATCGCTGCCCCAGGTGAGATAGCCGTCGATGTCGCGGTGTTCGGCCCACCAGCGATTCCAGCGCAGCAAGGGCGCGAAGGCTTCCTGCAAGAACCACTTGTCATGAAACTGCTGGTAGAGGCCGTTGACGGTGATGGCGCCGACGGGCGGCTCCGAGCGGTCAGAACTTTTCCAGTCGCCGGAACGGGCGTAGTTGGGCACAAACCCCTGCTGGGTCTCGCTGCGCAGGGTTTCAAGGGCGTTGGCGTAGGCGAGGTCGCGGTCGCCGATCGAAGCCATGGTGGCAGCGAAGAAGGTATCCCAATCAAAGATCACGTAGCCACCCCAGCCGACGCTCCAGACGCGGCTAACGGGGGAGAGAACGCGGCGATTTTCGGGATCGTAAATGGTGTCCCAACCGAGGACGGTTTGGATGGCGTTGGCTACTTCTCCGCTTTTGGCGGTGGATTGGTCGTAGGTGCTGGCGGCTTGCTGGATGAGGGCCTGGATTTTTTCGAGCGAAAGCGACGCTCCGGTGGTGAGGCCTACGGGGTGGGTGAAGTCAGTCGAGAAGTAGGCGCCGCTTACGGGTAGGTTGACGTCGGGTTGGGAAACGGGCTCGCAGGTGCAGTAGATGGTTATGGTGTGGTGCGGGCTTCGAGCCTCGATGCTGGTTGCCTGCTTGACGGCAGTGCCGGGTTGGCTCCAGAGATAGTTCACGGAGAAGACCAGGGTGGGCGGGAGCGCGGTGATCGGCTTCGACGACGGCAGCGGGGTGGCGAGCATGACCAGGTTAGCGCCGTTGTGAGCGGTTTGCAGGCGGAGCTCGTGGCCTTTCCAGCTAAGGCGCAGGTCGGTGTAGGCGCCGCTCCATTCGTGCGGACCGGGAAAGACCTGTTCGGCGCCCTGGGTCTGGCGGCCGATGAGGGCGTCGGTTAACCAGGCTTCCTGGTAGAGGGTGGTGTTGTGCTTGAGGCCGAGGTGGATAGCCAGGCCCTCAGGTAAGAGGACCTGGGTGGTGACGCTGTGGACATCCCAGGTGTTCCAGCCGGTGGACAGTCGCTGTTGCAGTTGTTGATAGCGGGGCGAGGGGGGTGGGATGGCGCGGTTGGGGGGCGGTTCTCGATGGACTGCTGGGCATAAAGCGGGAGGGCGAGCGATGAGGCCAGGATGGCGGCTGCGGCGAGCTTCTTCATGGACACACAACAGTAACGCTGATGTTTAGGGGAGGCAAGAGGCGGGAGTTTTGGTCAGGGGATTGGTGAAAGCAATCGAAGAATTCATTTTCGGCCCATGTATCCGAATTCCCTGCACGCGTATCCATCTAACGGGAGCGTGTGCGGCTTTCTTTAAGGAAAGCCGCATCTAGAGTTTGTACATTTCAGAGAAGGCGGATAGCCCCAAAATCTGCGGAAAGCAGTGAGTTTTCCGACCTGACCGCGGCAATGCTTTGTATCAGGGCACGACTTTAGTCGGGCCGTTGAGACCCAGCCAAGAATTGGGCTTTAGCCCGCATTTCTCACCATAAACGATTTTGCGCCAGGATCGACGGTGCGATACCCTCCGTTGCCGCGCTTGGGAGTGATGGGTTGGTCGACCGAGATAATTTCTGGCGTGCGACGACCTGTTTGGTGGTGAGCGAGAGTCATTTTGGCATGGCTCCGCCCAGCCGGGGTTGGGTCAAGGTGGACTTGGAATTGGTCGACCGCCGCAGTTTCAGCAGCGCAGGGCATGGAAGGCTTGTGTGAAGAGTTCTTTCCAGGGATAAGCCGAGTTGATCTGAAGCAGGATGCGGCGCACGCTGATGCGCACGATGGCGCCGATCTTGAACAGCTTGAGGCGGATGGTATCGACCTGAGCTTGCGCCCATTCGGTGCCTTGGAGGCCCAGTCGGCGTAGGGCCTCCATCAGCGTGTAGGCCATTGCGGAGAAGTAGAGGCGCAACTGATTACCCTTCATCTCGTCGGTGGACAGCCGGTCAGCGAACAGGCACATCTGTTCCTTGATGCGGTTTTCCATTTCACCACGGGCGCAGTAGAACTTCTCGTAAAGAGCCTGGTCGGGCCATTGCTCCGGGGTCAGCGAAGTGACCACGAAGCGCGGGTTCTCGCCCTTGTCGAGATACTCGGCTTTGGCCACCACGCGACGGTCGCGCGACCAGCTGCGGCGCGTGGTATAGGGGAAGCTGGTAAAGACGCGCGCCGCCTTGGCGGTGCTCTGGTGAAGCAGACGAGCTTGCTGCATCTGGGCGCCGATGATCTTCTGCAGCCGCCGGTTGCGCGCCAAGCCAAACAGATAATCCACCTTGTTGGCCTCGCACCAGCCCATCAACTCTTCACGGCAGAAGCCGGAGTCGGCGCGCAACACGATCCGTGTCTGCGGCCATCGCTGCCGCAGTTGGGCAACGATGCGGCTCACTTCCTCCACCGCACCGGCGGCTGCATCCTGGTTAGCCGCCCGCAGGCGCGCGCACAGTAACTGGTCGCCGGCAAAGATATACAGTGGCAAATAGCAGTAGCTGCCATAGTAGCCGTGGAAGAAGCGCTCCGGCTGATGACCGTAAAGCGGGATATCGGTGGCGTCCAGGTCCAGCACGATCTGTTCCGGCGCACTGCGATGTGACTCCAGAAACAGCTCCCCTAACAAGCGGTCCAGAGACTCCGAAGAGTAGCTGATCTTGTGATAGCGACCGCTGCGGCCAACCAGTTCCAGCCGGTTCAGCGTGCTCTTGCCAGCCAGCGGCTTATCCAGATCGCGCTTGCCGCTGATCAACCCCAGCAGCGGATCGGAGCGCAACTGCTCATGATCGTTCAGGTCTTCGTACCCCAACGCCAGACCGAAGATACGCTGCGCCAGCATCTCAGAAAGCTGGTGCTTGACCAGCAACGGCGATCGGCCGTCGACAAAGCTGCCCGTCAGCCGACCCAGCAGGTTGATCTTGCGGTCCACCTCGCGCAACAGCAGCGCTCCGCCGTCGCTTGAAACCTGACCGGCGGTTAAGCCTGCCTCCACCCGACGCGAAAAATGATCTGTAAATGAAAACGATTCTTGGCTACACTCTGTCATCAGAAAGGCCGCCCTTCTTCGGCTGTCACTACGTCTCGACAACGCAGTTATGCCATGAAAAGACGGCCTTTCCAAGCCACTTTCTAAATGCCCCCCACCGTTCTGCCTCTTGATCGTGAGAAATGCGGGTTAGCCCCTGGGTTTTTCCTTTGTCCGGTAGCGCAGGCAGGGGCTAAAGCCCAATTCTCATTTGTTCCTTTACGGCCCGACTAAAGTCGTGCCCTGATACAAAGCCAAAACACAGCACACAAAGGAGCTTTCCTTGTTGAAATGCGATCCACCTCGCAACTGAAATGTAGAAACTCAAGGTGCGGCTTTCTGTAAGGAAAGCCGCATGAAGGTAGGCGAGTTCACGAAGCCTCACAGGAAATTCCGGGACATGGGGCACCCGTCCAGGAGGTGGGGCCTTGGTTAGGCGGCTATACGCGGGTTCAGGGTTCAGGGTTCACGGCCAGCGCTTCTTCCATACCGGAGGTAACGTCACGAGGGGCCTGAAAAGCACAGCAACGAGTGCAATTGCGTATGGTTTCGGTGGGCCTTCGCTGTCTCATCCCCCAGAGTGACCCGTTGGTACTCTGGCGCGACGCAACTATCGCAGTTACTTTACCCTTCACTCGCTCATGGGCGAGCATCCTGGGAAAGGTTACCGGAGGAAACTGTGAAGAGAACTCTACGTGGAGTGCCGTGCTATCGCGCGCGGATTGCACCTGTTGTGCTGACACGAGCGGACTTCGACAGGGCGATGGCGAGGGCAAGCGGCACGATGGCAACCATTCTTTTGACACGACCTTGCACTACCTTTCCGAACGGACCGTAGATTGCGTGCAGGATAAATCGACCGTGGGGCGCCCGCGCTCATTGCTTTACGCGGGACGCGCCCGGTTTGCGCGGAGCGAGCGGTTCGCCGGGTTGGCAGGTGGGGCACCAGTATAGGGTGCGGCCAGCCATGTCTACCCGGCGGACGGAGGCGCCGCACACAAAACAGGGCTGGCCATGGCGGCGGTAAACGTAGTGGACTTCGTCTGACAGCGCCTTGCCCTTTGGGTGGGGGCGGTCTTTGGCCCGGGTGGTCACGATGCGCCGGTCGACCATGCCGCCGGGCATCAACGTTACGGCATCGCGCCAGAGGGTGTGCAAGTTTTTTTCGGAAACGTCTTTGCCGGGTGCGAAGGGATTCTGGCGGGCGCGATAAAGCAATTCGGCACGATAAATGTTACCGATGCCGGCAAACAGGGTTTGGTCCATGAGCAGAGCGGCGATGGGCGCGTTGGCCTGGCGCACATAGGCGAAGGCCGCGGAGGGGTCAGCGTGCGGCGCAAGCGGGTCGGCGCCCAGCCGGGCTTCGACGGCTTGCCACTGCTCGTCGCTGTAAACGGAACAGTCGGTCGGGCCGCGCAGCTCGAGCCAGTCGGTCGCGGTGGACCAGCGCATGCGCAGAATTCCTTTCACTTCGGGAAAGGGCATCTTGCCTGCGGTAAAGTCGCCGAAGCGGCCGAGGTGGATGTGCAGCTTGCGATCGCGGCCGAAGTCGTAGGCCAGGTGCTTGCCGCGGGCGGTGACGGATTTGAGCTTGCGGCCGGTCAGCAGGGCGGCGCCGGCGAAGCGGCCATTGGGCGCTTCCACGCAGATGGTCTTGCCTACGAAGGTGGCTGCATGCAGCCGGGCGTAGCGGTGGATCTCATTGCCTTCTGGCACTTCCCTTCCCTTCCTGAGCCCCTGGTGACCGCAAATCGAAACCTATTATTTTCGGCCCGGGTACGCTCGGGCCAACGAGGGGCAATGGGAGTTAGCCCACTGCCCCTTTGCTTTGGAGTCTAGTTCAGATTGTCAAAGCGTTGGTTTTCTTGTTCGGGATTGAAGGTCAGCACAGGGAGGAAGGAAACGCCTGGGGTCGTGGTGGCGCAATTGGCTACGCCCGGGCCCTGGACGCAGCCCCACCAGTTGAGGGTTCCATCTACGGTGGCCTTGTTCAGGGTGCTGATGCCGATGGATTTTGGCTCGAAGACGTTGAGGTGGGCCTGCATTTGCGGCGGAGCATTGGGGGCCGTCGCGGGGGTGTTGAAGGAGATACCAATGGCCTCGTCTTCGATGACGTTGCCGGTGACGACCATGCCGGTGAGCGGGAGGACGCCGTAGATGTTGATGGCGGTTGGTCCGGCGGTGGCGGCATCTTGCGAATCGGCTCCGTTGCCGCGGAAATGGTTGCCGATGACGGAGTTGTCACGCAGGGTGACGGGCGGCGCTCCGGGAATGGAGGCGTGGTTGTGCATGGCGACGCCGGGGAGTCCGTTGCCGACGAGCAGGTTGTCGATGGCGACGTTGCCGTAGTTCACCATGCCGGGGCCAGCAGCGTACATGCCGATACCGGCGCCGCCACCGTTGTTGAGGCCGTTGTAGTTGGAGATGTTTTTGCGCACGGTGTTCTGGAAGACACCGAAGCTGAAGGGTCCGGTGGGGTGGGCGAGGGCGGCGGCGGGATGCGAGGCGAGGGTGATGCCGCAGGCTTCGCCATTCCACTGCACCTGATTTTCGGTGATGAGGTTGGCGTAGTTGGGGCCGGTCTCGTCGGTGACAAGAATGCCGCCGGAGTTGTGGTCGGAGAGGTTGCCGGCGACGACGGAGTGATCGGCGCCCATGAGGTGGATGCCTTCGCCGCAATCCATGGCCTCGTTGGTTTCAAAGGCGGGGATGCCCGGGCAGGTTCCTTTGCTGAGCGCGAGGTTGTTTTGGGTCACGTGATTGGCAACGATGGTGACGCCGGTGGCGTTGGCGGCGAGGATGCCCTCGTAGTTGGCGCCGGTGATGGCGAAGCCGGAGATGGCGACGTTGCTGACGCCCGGGATCGGCGCGGTGGCGGTGCCGTTGATGAAGATGCCGTTGGGCAAGCCGTGGGCATCGATGGTGGTGAGTTGCTCACCGGCACCCTGCAGCGAGAGGGATTTGGTGATGAGGATGCCTTCCTTATAGGTGCCCTTGGCGACGTAGATGGTGTCTCCGGCGGATGCGGCGGCTACGGCGGCGGTGATGGTCTTTTTGCAACCTGCGGTACCGCCTGGGTTGACGCACCAGGTGGCTGCTAGAGCGGCTGGCGAGCATGCCAGCAGGGCGGCTGCAAGCAGATTGGCTGCGAGCAGGGTGAGTGGGCGTGCTTGGTGATTCATGATTTTTCTCCTTGAGGTGGGATCTAGGGCAGGCGCGAGCGCTTCCCCACTGGTTAATGCGCGAACGCTGCAGCAAAAGTGCAACGCTGAGGATTTTATCCCCGGAGTGTTGCAGAAAGACGGTGGGACGGGTTGTTGCCGGTGGTTCGTGCGTGTTTGTGTTGCTGGAGCTAGCGCAGCAGCGCGGTGGCGATCTGTACCCACCAGGGCGAGGCGTGGAGATAGGTTTGCATGCAGAAGATCTGAGAGAGGATGAGCAAAGGAAAGGCGTAGAGATACACCTTATGAATGCGGCGGTCGACGATAAGGTCACGCAGCATGCCGAGCAGGATCAGGGCATCGACGCCGGCGGGCGCGAAAGCAAGCAGCAGTTGGGGGAAGCGGGCAAACGCTGCATCCGTGAGAACGCAGGAAGCGATCAGTATCAGCCGGCGATGATACTCGGGCCGCCGGCGCCAATAGATCGCGAGCGCGAAGGGGATGGCGAACGAAACCAGGTCCATCAATTGAACAATGAGGAAGGCCGGTGGGTAAGTTTCGTGTTGCTGCATGTGGAAGCGGTCCATGGCGATGGCGGTGAAGTAGCCGAGGACGAGAAGGGTGATGCCCAGGGCCAGGCCAAACCAGCCGAGGGTGCGATGCAGAGGCACGTTGCGGGTGCGCACCAGCGCGGACTGCAGGATGAAGAAGAGAACCCAGCCGGGAAAGACGATAGCGTGGAGGGTGAGGATAAAGGGCGGCAGCGGCGAGGCGTGCAGCAGATTGTGCGCAATGGTCTGGCTGAAACCGTAGACCACGACCACGGCAATCAGCAGCGACATGCAGAAGTAGAAGTACTGGCGCAGAAAAGCGGCGGGCGTAGCGAGCGGACGCGCGAGGGTCACGGGCCTGGTGGTCATGAGGTCGCCCCTAAGGGTCGTGAGGGGCCCGTGCTGGTAACGAGTGTGCGTGGGGGTTGTGCGCCATGGTATCAGTTCGGGGGCGTTGGGCGCGCCAGATGTTCATTGGGAACGTAGTCTTCTTCCGGCTCGGTTCTCGATCAGTTTTTGAGATTCGACGAGCGCTGCCAGGGTCAAATCCTGGAAAAGGGACGCCCCGAAGAGAGATTGACCGCCTGCGTTTTTTCTTAGTTTAGGCAGATTCCGCTTGACGGCTTGGTAACTAGCAAGCATTTCGGGAACCGTCGTTACGTCACCGGGCTGACGAAAGATGTTTCGCAGTCCCGCCATAAGACCCTTTACCGTTCCACCATGAATCTGAGGATCGATTGCGTTGACGTCACTCGTTGAGCGCTGTGCTCGATACGGTTTGCTTTCGAAAATGTAGACCTGGTGGCTCCCCCTGGTGACCCTCGACCGATAGAGGGCGAGACCTAATTCAACCGGCATGTTGAAACGAGGGATACCGCGGGAGAGCTCGATACGGGACAGATCATGGATCGAGAAGTTGGACTGCTCGATCAGATCCATAATCATTTCCAGACGCCCCTGGTTCGGAATCGCAAGGGTGGCATTGATGCGCAGGCCAAGTTGCGTCAGTCCGACGATGTAGGCAAGGTAGAGGTTTTCGAATGCGTCATCGTAAGGGATATTGAGGAAGACGGATTCGATAAGGGTCGATCGTGGCACACGTGCCCTATCTTTTGCCGGTGGCCCGGGAGCTTAATCCAACACGAGTCGACTTCTTTCGCGCCTTCGACCTGACAACACGATCAGAGCGGTTGGTTGTTTTTTCTTCGGCAGGTGCGCTCATGATGCGACGCACTGCGGCCACACGCTCGGAACTGAGGCCAAGAATCTGGCCCATCTGTTCGGGAGTGGGGACCGGATTGCCGATTTTGTGGGCGCTCATACGCTTAGTGTAAACGCTCCAGGTTTCTGTGGACAGAAAATGCGCTGCATGCCGGTCAAGTTGCGATTCCGACTCCAGCGAAACCCGGGCTTGCCCCTTTGCTTTGGAGCGGGGCGGGCTATTGGCAATAAACGTCGCCGGGGTGGAGGGCCAGGAAGCTTGATTCCGGGAGGGCGGCGGCGCGGAGGGCTTGCTTTAGGCGGACTTCGGGCTCGTTATAAGGTTCGTCGGTGAGGGCGAAGGTATTCCAGTGGATGCCCAGGGATTGTTGGGCTGCGATGTCGCGGGCGATTTGCACGGCTTCTTCAGGATCGGCGTGCTGGGTGCGCATGAAATACCGTGGATCGTAGGCGCCGATGGGCAGCAGGGCGACGGCTGGGGGGCCGAAGCGCCGGCGGATTTCGGAGAAAATTTTGCCGTCGCGGTAGGCGGTGTCCCCGGCGCAGTAGAGCACGCCGGCCGGCGTTTCCAGGACGAAGCCGCCCCAGAGGGCCATGCGGCGATCGCCCAGTCCGCGCGAAGACCAGTGGTAGGCGGGGACGATGGTGGCGCGAAGGCCGTGGGGCAGATCGAAGCTCTGCCACCAGTCGCCGGTGTGCATGTTGGCTTGCGGGGCTGCGGTGCGCAGGATGGTGTCGTTGCCGAGCGGGGTGAGGAACCAGGGTTGATGGACGTGGGCGAGATGCCGGCAGGTGGCCAGGTCGAAGTGGTCGTAGTGGTTGTGGGTGAGCAGGACGCAGTGGATCGAGGGCAGATGTTCGAGGGCGACGGCGGGCGGGTTGTGACGGAAGGGCCCGATGCGGGCGAAGGGGCTGACGCGGTGTGACCAAACGGGATCGAGCAGGAGGTTGGCGCCGGCTACCTGGATGAGCAGGGAGGCGTGACCGATGTGGGTAATCTGCAGGCTATCGACCTGGGGTGGGGGGCGAAGGCCGGCGCGGGCGGGGACGGTTTTTGGCCAGGGGTTGCCGGCGCCTTTGAGCTTCCAGCGCAGGATGTCGAGGAGGGATTTGTCGGTGCTGGGGAGGCCGGGATGGAAGAAGCGCTGGCCGTCGAAGTGGTCGGAGGGTGGTCCCTGGTAGTAGCGGTTGGGCATGGGTTTCCTGTTGGGCTGGGAATTCACGCATTTTCGCAATTACTGTGAGCTTTCCAGCGAAGGTTATGTTGGCCTTTTCTTGGGGAAAAGGCCAGCCGAACGTGCAGCTTCGGTCTACACCGATTGCGAAATGGTCTCGATGAAGGTGCGATGGATTCGACGGAGGAAGATTTCGGATTCGCTAGCGGTTGGGTTGCTGATAGGGAGGGGGCACTGGGAGGACCTGGCACGAGTAAAGCGAATCACTGCCGGAGCGGACCTGCACCAAGTGCCGGCCTTGCGAGCACCGCGTTTCCGTCTGGCGACCAGTTTTCGCGGGGAAAGCGATTAGACTGTCAGACAAGGAGGGCTCGCTATGGAGATCGTACCTTCGTGGTCACCCGCAAACCGTTCTTCTTACCAGTACACGCAACCGCAGTGGTCAGGAGCGGAAAAGAAGATTGCCCGTAAACTCTTCGACAGCGCGCTGCAGCGCGAGTTGGATGAAGTTGTGCAGGAAGTGAAGCGACGCGCTGCCGGGATCGACGCTCCCTCCGGGTTGTGGGAGCTGGAAGATTACCTGACTGAACGCCGCAAGGAGATCGATCGCAAGTACGAGTACCGGTATTCAGAGCTGCCGATCCTGTTCGCGCACTTGCTGCGCGAGGGACGTATCTCGCAGGAGGATTTGGCTGGGCTGGCTGCCGACAAGCTGAGCTTTGTGCGCGCGCTGAGTAGCTTCGATCCCACGCGGAATAGCCGATCGTAAGTGAGGGCGCGCCCTGCACCTTCTCTGGAGAGCTCTGGCGTTCTCGACAAAGTCATCACCCGTTCGTTGATCCGTCGCCTTGCCGGCGAACGCTATTACGAACGCGGCGTTGCTTATTTCGAGGAGGACCGCGTTTCGTCGTTGCAGCAAGTGGGCGACAGCGTGCGCGCCATTGTCATGGGCAGCGAAGAATATGTGGTGCAGCTGACGACGGGTAAGGCGAAGACACTGGAGTACCGCTGCGCATGCCCCCTGGGCAGCGACGGTGAGTTTTGCAAGCACTGCGTCGCGGCCGGCCTGGCGTGGCTCGAACGGACCGCGCCGGCGGCGGTGAAGAAGCGAGCCGCTGCGCCGCCGATCACCGACGAAGAGGTGAGCAGGGCGCTCCACCAGGAAGACAAAGAGACGCTGATCGCGTGGCTGCTCGACTGGGCGGCGGAAGACGAGTCGCTGCATAAGAAGTTGGTACTGGCGGCGTCGCGGCACCTGGGTTCCGAAGTGTTGCTGGCAGAGACCAGGAAGTCGCTGGAGAGCGCGATCCGGGTGCGCCGTTTTATGGAGTACCGCAACATGCCGGCCTATGCTGCGGGGGTGCAGGAAGCGCTCGACGGCGTTCGAGCGTTGATCGAGAGTGGGCACGCCTCCGCGATGATTGACTTGTGTGAGAGCGGACTGCGCTGGGTCGCCGCGGCCATTGAAAAAGTAGATGATTCAGACGGCTACATGAGTGAGCTGATAGGGCAGCTGCAGGAGCTGCATCTGAGCGCGTGTCTTGCGGCGCCGCCCGACCCGGTGAAGCTGGGCGAGAAGCTTTTCCTGCTGCAGTGGCAGGCAGGCTACAGCGAGTGGCATAACTCTGCGGAAACTTATGCGTCTGTGCTGGGAGCGCGTGGCCTGGCCGCCTTCCGCAAGAAGGCAGAGGTGGAGTGGGCCAAGGTGCCGGTGCAGATCGAAACGCAGAGTGGGCGCGCCCTTCCGCATCTTTATACGCTTACTTCCATGATGGAGTCGCTGGCGCGCCAATCCGGTGATCTGGAAGAGCTGGTTGCAGTGCTGGCACGGGATCTGCGTTCGGCCAACCAATATCTCCGCATCGCCAGGTTGTATCGTGAGGCGGCGAAGCATGACCAGGCGCTGGAGTGGGCGGAGCGAGGGGTAGCCGCGTGCCCTGGTTTTCAGGCTGCGGCGCTGCGGGTGTTTGTGGCGGAGGAATATCAGCGGCGCGGTCGCCATGCCGATGCCCTGCGGATGATCTGGGTCGAATTTCGTAACAGTCCCGGATTGCCCAGCTACCGGGAGCTGGAGAGGTTTGCCGTGGCGGCTGAGGAGTGGGACGAGTGGCGCGCGCAGGCCTGGGCTCTGATTCGGCGAGTGTTTGCCGAAGCGCTGGAGAAGAGTCAGCTGCAAGCTGCCAGAGGAGGTCCTCTCTGGATGCAGCAAAAGCCGGATTGCTCGCTACCGGTCGAGCTTCTGCTGCATGAGGGAAAGCCGGAAGAAGCCTGGCAGGAAGCGCGGAGCGGGGGTTGCCGGAGCGATTTATGGCAGCGGCTGGCTACGCTGCGCGAGAAAGACTCGCCGGAAGACGCGGCGGCGGTTTATTTCCAGCTCGGGGACCAGGCGATCGCCGGCGCGCGGAGCGGCAAGTATAAGCCGGGGGTTCAACTGCTGGAGAAAGCGGCAGCGTTGTGGCATAGGGCGGGAAAGAGCGCGGAGTTTGACCAGCAGCTTGCCGTGCTTTGCCGGAAATATAAGCTCAAGCGGACACTGCTGGAGCTGATCGAGAAGCGGCGGAAATTTCTATATCCGGGTTAGCGGGCGGCGCTGGATTCGCTGACAGCTCGAATACCGGCAGGAATCCGGGCAAAAGCTTCATGATCACCACGGCTGCCGGCTTTGCCGTTTAGTGGGTGCTGTCGCCAGGGCGCTCGGGGTAGCCGGCGTCGTCGAGTATCTGAACCGCGGTGGCGGGGCCGTAGTGAGCCCAGTCCTGCATCACCCAGACGACCTTCTTGGCACGGTTTACCTCGACCAACTGGGGGCCGTGATGATCGCCGCCGCGGGAGCAGACGAGGGTGTCGCCGTTGTCGAGACGAGTGACGGATTGGGCGTTGCCATACCAGTACTGGGGCGGGATGTCGGCTTTGGTCAGTTCCCAGACAGTCTCGCCTTTGGGGTTGACTTCGCGGGTGAGGACGGCTTGCTCGGCGGTGATGAGGGTGTTGCCGTTCTTGAGCCGGAGGGCGGCCCAGGGGTGGGGGATGTCGTAGTGCCAGATCTCCTTGAAGTCTTTGTCGTATTCGACGACGCGACCCATCATGAGGAAGGAAGCGAGGTAGGTTCCCTGCGCTGTGATGCGCATGCGGCGGAACTGCGGGTGGATGGTGGTAACGTCGGTCGCGCTGACGGCGGGCAGCTGGTGGTCGACCTCGACTGCCTTGGTATGGATGTTGACGATCATCAGGCGCGGGCCGGGCAGGCCGTTGAGGACGAACATGACCTTATCGAAGCCGATGGGCTGGCAGGTGTGGATCTCAGTTCCGCGGGGGGCATCGTAGCGCCAGACGATCTGCTTGGCCGGGGTGATCTCGGCAATGTAGTACATGCGGGTGAAGAGGACGTTGCCGTTCGAGAGCATCCAGACGTCGTCGTACTCGTAGCCGCCGCCGGTGGAGTAGGTCCACTGCGTCTTGCCGTGGTTGATGAGAAACATCTTGTTGTAGCCCTCGCCGATGTAGAGCATGGGATGCTGCGAGGCGCCTTTGTCGGGAAGGCCGGTGGGGGCAGGATTTTGCGCGGCGAGCGGGGCAACCGGCTCTTCTTCAGGGCCGAGGACGGGCACATCGGCTGCGCTGAAACGGTGGAGCTGCTTGAGCAGGGGCCTGGCGTTCGAGCCTGTGGCGTGCACCGCAGGCAGCGGCGAAGGATAGGAATCAAGAATGGGCGCGGGAGGCGGTGGGTGGGTGTTCGAACCGCTCTGCGCCTGCGCGGGCAGAGGGAGCAACGTGAGCAGGCCGAATGAGGCGGCCGCGGTGAGGATGCGCGCGGACGATAAGGTGGCTGATTTTGGGAACACGAGATGGGTCACCGGCATGCGGTGACCATGATAGCGGAGGAGCGATGACCGGTGTACGTTGCCTGGGGAACGCTGGACTGAGGTGCGTCGAGCTTTGCTGCTTGCCTGTGGCTTCGATCAAGGGCGAGACCCTTGAGGGCCCTGCCCAATCGGGGTCCTGCGGTGGCCTTTGCTGTGGAATCGCATGCCCAAGAGCAGACCTGGCTCAGGGTGGATTTTCAAGGTGAATAGGTATCATGCCCGGATCTCTACCATGTCCCCGGATCTCTACCCATTTTCCTTTTACCGGGGAGTGTATTCTGGTAGCACCTAATTAGGTGCCAAAAAATCGGGAGCGAACAGGTTGGACATCACGAGAGACATTCAATCGCTGACTACGTTTCGCCGGTCGTCCGGCGACTTCATGAAACAGCTCAAGAAGACCAAACGACCGGTAGTGCTCACGGTTAACGGCAAAGCTGCAGCCGTGGTGCAGGATGCCGAAGCTTATCAGCGTCTGCTCGACATTGTCGCGCGCGCCGATGCTGAGGAAGGTATTCGCCAGGGGCTCGACGACGTAGCACATGGCCGTACACGACCAGTCCGAGAGTTTTTCGACGAGTTTGAAGCCAGGAATGGCATACCTCGTTAACATCACTGCCCGAGCCGAGCGCGAATTTGCCAGCCTTTACCGGGAGATCCATGCCGGGGAGTCTGATGCAGCCCTGAGGTGGTACCGAGGGCTCAGGGAGGCTGTTCTCAGCCTGGAAGAACTGCCAAACCGCTGCCCCGTGACGCCGGAGAAAGCGCAACTCCGCCATCTCCTCTACGGCAACAAGCCTCACGTCTATCGCATCATCTTTCGTGTTGGTGAGAAACAGAAGCGGGTGGACGTGCTCCATATTCGCCACAGCGCAAGAGACAAATGGAAGGCGCCGGCAGTTGGGTAGGGTAGGCGGCCCGGGACAGTAGCACTCCGGTGAAAGGTTCACTTCTGTCTGGCCACGAATCGTCAGCGTCGAGAAATGATCGCCGCCAGTTCCCGGTTCGACGCACCCAGCGCAAATAGTGACTTGACGAGCAAGTCGAGAGATACGGTTGGGTCGCCCGCCTCCATCTTGGCAACTCGCGATTGACTGGATTTGATGGCCTGAGCGAGTCCGATCTGAGTGACTCCATGGGCCTGACGCCGTGTCTTGAGGCCCTCCGCGAGACTTAACCGAAGGTTGACGTATGACTCTTCCTCATCGGACATACCGAGGAAATCCTTCGCAGTTCCGATTTTCCAACCCTTTGTATCCAACTTCTTGCGCTTACTTTCCCGCATTCTCGTACTCCTTTAAACGCTCACGGCATGTGGCGATCACGGCTTTGGGCGTAGCCCCGGTCTTTTTGGCGAAGACCTGCAAAATTACAATGGCATCGGTATCAATACGGTAGACCAGACGCCAATTAGTACCGCCGTCGTTGATTCTCAGCTCATGGCAGCGTGCGCCAATGCTCGGCATCGGGCGAGATTGAGGCATCGACAGCAATTCACCTCGCTGAAGCCGTCGCCGTAGGAACCCGGCTTCGAGGCGCGCGGCCCTGGAAAACGGAGGGGTCTTCACCGCGCCGTGAAGCCATGCCAACGGCCTGTCTTTCGGGCTCACCAGCTTGCATTATATGTCAGATCTGGCATATCGTGCCACTCAGTGTGGGCGCGTTCGTTACCCGTACACTTCAGAGCGCCAGACATACGATCTATCGGCCTGCTCCTAGGTTAAAAGGGGCGGTCTCAAAGCTGCGGACGCTTTTGGTGAAACAAGAACCGAGACCGGACCCTTGGCTGGCGCCATTCGCTGCCGTTCTGCGCCGTAGGCGTGGGAAAGTTGTTTTTGACCTAGTAAGCTGATCCTCGCAACGAATACCGCAAGAAAGCTGGATGAGAATTATGGCCTCGCCATTCGACCTGCTGACCGACATCATCCACTCGACGACGCTGGACTCCTGGAAAGAGCGCAACGAGAAGGCGCTGGCCGCGCTCTTCGGCACGCGTTACGCAAAGAGAGCCGAGAAATCCGTGACGCTCCGAGCGCCAGAGATGAAGGGTGGAAATGATGCGGGCGTACCGTATGCCGCATACATTCACACGTCGAACCCGGATGCAGGGGCGTACGGGGGCATGAGCTTCGTGATCTTTCCCGTCGAAGACGCACCCTGTCTCGTGGCCATGGTCATTGGCACACAGGGACTCGCACCCGATGAAACCATCCTCGGACGCCCCGGGCATGCGCGAAAAATGCAAGCGCTGTGTGCTTGGTTGAATGACAAGTTTGGTGGGGGAACACAGTTAGCCTGGGCGAAGCAGGATCCGACACGCACGGACATCGATGTGCCGGATTCCATCCAAACCGCGTGGCCAGCGTATGAGCGAGCGTTCAAGCGGTACGGCAGATGGATGTACGCGATCTTCCGACCTACGAACGATCGAGAGGCGACGGTCCGGGCCGTGGCAGCCCTGCTCGACATCATGTTCGAGGAACGTGGCCAGACGCCTCTCAATGAGTACAAAGCGGATGCGCGCGAAATCCGGTCTGCGTGGTTCGAGCACTTGATGCCTGCGACCAACCGCGCCGGACCTCCCTGGCCAGTCAATGCGCGCTGCTCACGATAGGGTCGGAGCCCGCTTTCGATCAGCCGATTTTTTTGTTAACCTTGGAAATCGTAGAGCGGGGCGGTAAGGATGTTCATGGCAGCGAACCGATCCGCGCGATTCCAGCTGGAGAGCCATTCTTCCGCGCGAGCGCGCTGCAACGGCCACGTAGCCTCGTCTTGGGGAAACCACTGGTTCTCAACAAAGTTATAGTGCTGTAACTGGCACAGTTTGTTATCGAGTGTAATGCGCGCACCTGCAAGTGAATCTGTGATCATTTTGCGATCGGTCATTATGTTGGTCCCTGCTCTACCCTATCTCTGCTTACGTATCGAGCGGGGTAGTAATTGCAAACAATCTGCGTGGAAAATACATTTTGGGTCCTTGGGCCCAAAATGACGCCAGCGGGTGAACCGACTTGGAAATTTTGGCAGCACATCCTCCGTTCATGAAAAAGGTTCTGCTGGCTGGCGAACTATTCTCCAGCCTATCGGCCCCGTGCAGCGGAGGTTGCTTGCAATTAAGTGACGATAGCGACGGTAGTGACTGGGGTGGCGTGGCGTGAAACTCAAGCTTGATCGAGCGTTCCCTGGGGCCGCCCGGGAAGCTCATTTGATGAGTGATCTGATAGATCGGCAGGGCGTGCTAGCTTACAGAGGTTTTGTCCATTGCTTAGGACCTTGGGCCTTTCTACTTGTGATATTCGTCTCGATTGCAAATACCTCATTAATTGTTTCCCGATGAACTTCGTATAAATGGGCGGAATTGATTCGTTGATCTCACGCTTCGTCATCCATTCGATACCCATGGCATCGCGCGCCGCGGCAAGGGTACAGTTGCCACCCCCTGTGACCTGGACAAAGTCTTTCCATTCATTTGTTTTCCCAAAGTGAGATTTTCGTCGATCAAAAGTATGAACCTTTGGGTGTTTGCTGTGAGAGGGCGCCAAAATCATAAAGTTCGCTTCGAAAAGTCGATGTCGAAGCACACGTAACTGCGGGAACATTGTGCCGCATAAAACGATCGCATTCAATAGAGGGGCTCCATCCACATTTTCGATGATGTATGGCACGCCAGCCCGAATCAATAGATTTCGGATGGGTTCGATGAGCCGTGGCCATTTGTCGGCATTGTTATTACGCTTTGCAAGGTCGGAATATGACTGGCACGGAGGAGACGCGTGTGCTGCATCGAATGAGGCAATGAACGCCGGATCCAGCTTGAGAGCATCCGCTTTGATGAAAGGAAACGGATAGTTCGGCTGTTCTCGGATATCCACACCCGTCACATCAAATCCTGCTCTTTTGTACCCAGCACTTGCGCCTCCTGCGCAGCAGAATAGGTCAAGCAACCGGGGCTGGCGAATCGCTAACACAGAAGGATCGGACACGAGCATGTGTATAACCTCAGGAGCTTGTTTTCGTCGTGCCCTGTTTGCTATGGATCAAGCAGGGACGTTTGTCAGAATTATCGCCTAGCTTTGGCCAAATACCCTCGTTGAACCCTTCTTTGCCTAACAGGCTGTGCCAGATCAGAACTCTCATTTCGCAGCAAGGGATCCGGTGACCTAACCGACGGGGAAGGACGAACCTAGTTGAGTTCGCTCATCCGGCGTGGCCCACTTTGACCATCTAATTTGGCCCACCTGGGTAGTGGTATTGTGCATCATTGTTCCGGGTTTGGCTTCATAGGTTTTGAGAGATATTTTTCTCGTTGTCGTGGCCGTGTGTAATGTGGGAATCGCGGCAGCGATTTCCAAGGGCTGGGGGAAGGGTGGGAAAACGGTTTTATCGTTTTCCCATGCTTTCCACAGCGCGTCAATTCCACGGCCTGTAGCTGTGCGTTTAAAGCTTGCCCCTCAATGCTTTTTG
Organism: uncultured Acidobacteriaceae bacterium; assembly: GCA_963834445.1. Lineage (GTDB taxonomy): Bacteria > Acidobacteriota > Terriglobia > Terriglobales > Acidobacteriaceae > PALSA-350. The sequence goes on along the minus strand of CAWIBU010000002.1, from coordinate 620,728 downwards.
CTCCTTTCAAACGTGCGCCGGAAGCGGAAGGATTCGGTTCCGGTTTCGATGATGTGGGCTCGATCCGTGATCCGGTCCAAGACTGCTTTACAGAGTCGTGGATTGGGAAACACAGTTGTCCATTCCGAGAAGGGTAAGTTGGTGGTGACGAGGATGGCCGCCCGCTCAGCCCGCTCCGAGATCACCTGAAAGAGGAACTCCGCGCCGATGTCTGCCAGAGGTACGTATCCGACTTCGTCCAGCGCGATCAGCTCGTACTTCTGCCAACGCATCATCAGCTTGCGCACCTGGTTGTTCTGCTTGGCTTCCACCAACTCGTTGACCAGAGCCGCCGCCGTCGTGAAGCGGACGCGCCGCTTCTGTCGGCAAGCGGCCAGGCACAAGCCGATGGCCAGGTGGGTCTTTCCCGTGCCGCACTCCCCGATCAATACAATCGGTTCCTTGCGTTCGATATAGCCGCCTTCGGCCAACTCGCGAATGCGTGCCGCCGGGATCTGCTGAGCTTGCGCGAAATCAAACTCTTCCAGCGTCTTCAAGCGCGGCAGGTGGGCATCGCGAATGCGGTTGTCGATGGCGTGCCGGTCGCGCTCTTCGCACTCGATGGACAGCAGCGCTTCCAGATAGCGGGTGTGGCTGTGGTTCTCCTTCACCGCCTGCTCGGCCAGCGATTGAAAGTTGGCGCCCACGGTAGGCAGTCGAGTCGCTTTGCAGTACTGCCGAATGGTGGCATGTTCCAGTGCTTGGGTCTGGTTCTTCACTGGATGCCCCCCGTCGTGTTGGCCAGCAACAGGTCGTATTCATCCATCACCGGCATGGGGCGTTCAAACGGAAGTAGTTCTTCAGCCAGGGCGACAGCGTATTGACGGCGTTGTTCCGGGTCGGGCATACGCAGCAGATGCAGTACCGCGGCTGCATCGCTAATCCCCAGCCGCAATGCCTCTTCCACGGCAGCGATCAGCTTGTCCCATCCGTCGATGGAACCGGCACGAATCAGCGAGATCATCTCGCGGGTCCCGTTGCCCTTGCCATGACGTTGCTCAAGTTCTCGCCAGATCTGGTCCAGGCAAGCCGGCCAGCGGCCAGCCTCACGCCACTGCTGCAAGGGCGTGGAACCGGCCATGGCTCCCGGCTTCTTCTCCAGCACATCGAGATAGTGCTCCAGATCGAGGATCTGATGACCTCGCCCGTAGCAACGGGTGTGCCGCGCAGCCACCTTGTTGTCATGCACGATCTCTACGCTTAATGGGGCAACCATCGCGGTTACGCGTAGCCCTGGCCAGAGCGGGGCCGAGTACCAGTTGGTCTTCACCTTGACCCGGCCTTTGCTGTCCACCAGAAGCGGATACAGCAACTCGTCAATCGGAAATCCTTCTTCGGCCAGCGGCGACAGATGCTCGCGTTCCCGTTCGCTGGCCTGACCGATGGTCATGCCGCGGCCAACAATGGTGCGGCTTCGGTTCTCCAGACAGGCATCGAGGATATGTTGGTTCAACGCGTCCAACATGCTGGCTTCCGGCACCGGCACCAGCCAGTTGCGCCGGAACCAGCCCAACTCCCCTTCCACGCCACCTTTTTCGTGGCCGCTGGCCGGGTTGCAGTACTCGCTTTGGTAGCCCCAGTGCGAGCGGAACGCGATGATCCGATCCGTCTCCACCCGCTGATATCCACGCAGAATCTTCTTCACCACCGAGGTCATGTTGTCGTAGCGCAGGGTCTTGAATACGCCGCCAAAATAGGCAAACGCATGTTCGTGAGCTTCCAGCAGCGCTTGCTGCGTGGCGTGCGGATAGGCGCGGTGGAAGGCATCGCCCGAGCCCATGCTGCGCATGGCGAAAAACTGCAGCTTGCGCGCTTCGCCGCCCAGCATGACCACGGCTTCGAACCAATCCACCTGCGCTTCCTGCCCCAGCTCGTAGCTCTGCGGCACGAACACTTCCCGCCCGCTGAGTCCCAACTCCCGCTTCCGCTCCCGCACATAGCGCCGCACGGTCGCTTCCCCGACCGGGTGCTCCGGATGCTCCTTGCGCAGCCGCATCCAGATCCGATGAGCCGTATGCCGCTGTTTGCGCGGAGCCTGAAGGTCACAGGCCAGCATCCGCTCGATCAGAGCCATGACCGGACCCAGTCTGGGCGCTTCGCGTACCACCGCTTTGCGCGCGGGAGGAATAGCGCTCCCGATCGCCTGACGCACCATCCGACGGTGCACACCGTGCTTCTTCGATAGACCTTGAATCGTCTCCCCGGCCGCGTATCCCCGCCGGATCACCTCAAATAGTTCCACCTTTTGCCTCCTGTCCATCCCCGAATCCTTACATCCGGGCTTGTACAGGTGGGCCAATTCAGATGAGCGAAGTGGGCCAATTCAGATGAGCGAACTCACTAGTTTACGGGTCCTAATGCTCAATTGAGCAGCTAGGTCTGGCGAGCCCAAGGTTTTCGGCTGCAAGGGCAAACTCATTCTCGCGTTTCGCTACGTTTTAGATTGCTGGCTATGCGACAACACGTATTGATTCGAGCGCAAAGCCTCGGTTGATTGGAAAGCCGTAGTTGTCGAATGCTACCGCCTCAGCAACTCGTGGCGGCTGGACGTATAATGGTCGGGCTGAGTCACGCAGCCGCTCACTCCATCGAGGGCGGCACAGGTGGGCTAGTTCGATCCCGATGGTCAGCGGCTGAGCGCGATGCTCGCGGTCGCCGAATTTGTTAGGGAGAATCCCTCGGTCCACAGCCCCAATATGGATACCGTGTCGCCGGAGCAACGCAGTCGCAACATGGCTATGGTTCGAAGCCGCGACACCTCACCTGAGCTCAAAATTCGGTTCATGCTGCACAGGCTGGGCTACCGCTATCGATTGCACGGCAAAGGTCTTCCCGGTACCCCAGATCTGGTTTTTCCTAGTCGAAAAAGTGTGATTTTCGTCGATGGCTGCTTCTGGCATGGTCACGACTGCGACCGAGGCGCACTCCCGAGCTCCAACAAAGCATTCTGGAGAGAGAAGATTGTAAAGAATACAGCTCGTGACAAACGCGCTCGAGAGGAGCTGCTTCGAGGAGGCTGGAGGATTTTCGTTGTCTACCAGTGCGAAATGAAGGAGGAGGGGGTTCTCCGAGAAAGACTTGTGCAATTCCTTGAAGCTGGCAACAATAGAAGATGAATGACGTACAAGTTGATTGATCTTTTCTGTGGCGCAGGCGGAATGACCCTTGGCTTTGTCGATCCGCGGTTTTGTGGCGGATTTGACCCAGTCTTGGCCGTGGACTTCGATGCAGCGGCGATTGCAACCCATGCGGCGAACTTTGTCAGCAAGACGGTGTGCGGCAATATCGAGACTTGGCTTGCGGGCGCCCCGGTGATTCCAAAGGCGGATATCGTGATCGGCGGTCCACCCTGCCAAGGCTTTAGTCTGCTCAACAAAAATCGAAGGGGCGATATCCGGCGCGCCCTATGGGAGCCCTACCTGGATATCGTCAAGCTTTCCGGGGCGAGCATGTTCGTCATGGAAAACGTTAGCGAGCTTTTTCGTTCACCCGAGTTGCTCCAGATCAAGAGACGAGCCGAAGAGATAGGCTTTGCCACCGACGCCGCTGTGCTGAACACGGCCGACTATGGAACCCCACAGACGAGGAAGCGCACCGTAGTGGTGGGGTGGAACGAAAAAAAGGTTTCTGCACCACTATTTCCTCCAGCAGCTACACATGCCGCGCCTGATTTGAGATCACATTTGCGGGCGTGGGTGACGGTTCGGGACGCCATCTCGGATCTAGACGAGCCGCAAGGCACCGAGATTCGAAAAGAAACTGGCCCTCACGATCTTCATTTTGGCCGTAACCCCACAACGACAAGCCTGGCACGGTACCGGGCAGTTCCGCCGGGCGGAAATCGTTTCGACCTTATGCGCAATGCTGCGCACATCACCCCAGGATGCTGGATACGTAAGACGACGGGTGGTACTGACCTATTTGGTCGTTTGTGGTGGGATCGGCCTTCCGTTACGATCCGGACTGAGTTTTTTAAGCCTGAGAAGGGCCGTTATCTGCATCCCGACAAACACCGGCCGATCACCCATCGCGAGGCAGCTCGTCTGATGGGATTTCCGGATGATTTCGTATTCAAGGGTGGCAAGACAGAGATCGCTCGGCAGATCGGGAATGCCGTGCCACCCGACCTCGCCAAAGCAATTGCGCGCATGGTCAAGGACACCCTCAAGGCTGCGTCGGACAAGCAAATGACTTCAGAATACGTAGCGAAAGAGGCTTCCGTTGGCAAGGCGGTCACAACCTAGCGGTCTCCCAGAACAATTAAGAGCCGAGTTGGTTTCACTACTGACCGACTTTGCTGAGAAGCTTCACCACGATGATCTTCGGACCAAGGTTGTCGCCCTGATTCCTGCCTTTCGGAAGTTGCGTGACCTCGGTTGTTCGCTGGTTCCAATGAGCGACGCCAGCTCAGCCCGCGATCGCATTCTGGCGTATCTCCTGAAGTATCCCCAGGAAATCATCGACGGCGACGAGCTGGCCGTAGTCTCGGGTATCAGCGAATGGGCCCGGCGAGTTCGCGAACTGAGGGTCGAATTCGGCTGGTGGATTTATTCGGGATATACCTTCCGCGATATAGCAGCAGCGGCTGAGAATGCGGGCGACCTAGCAGAGGTCGCGGGCGTCGAGGCAATTCACATCCGCCCAGATCAATACATTCTCATGCGCACGGAAGAGGATCGGGACGCGGCCTACAGATGGAGCGTCCTGAATGAGATCCGTGGCAAAAAGGTATCGGTCACTGAAAAGCTCATCGAATATTTTCGTCGCAACGCCGGTAAGCAGATTACCGGCGAGGAACTTAAGTATCTTGCTCGCGACGCCAAGGAGTGGGCACGTCGTGTTCGTGAGCTTCGGACCGAGGCTGGTTGGCCGATCGTCACTAGGAATAGCGGCCGAGAAGACCTCGCCGTCGGGGTCTATGTTCTCGAAGAGGATAGGCAGGCTGAGGAGCACGATCGGCGGATTCCGGACGACGTGCGCGTTGCCGTGCTCAGACGGGACAAGTTCAGCTGCACCCGCTGCGGCTGGAATCGTTCAATGCTCTCACCCGAAGATCCGCGCAAGTTTCTCGAACTCCACCACATCACCCATCACAAATATCGTGGCGCGAACACTGTGGATAACCTGAAGACACTTTGTAATGTGGATCACGACGTCCTTCACCGAGAAAAGACGTCAAGCTCATAACCTCTCCTGCTTACCAGTCGAACGAGAACGCCAGGATATAGTTGCCGGCAGGAAACCTTAGCTGCGGCCACCAGACTTCTAGCTCGTTCCCGTTCTTGTTCATGCGGTACAGGAATAAGGTCGGTGCATCTTTCGGGGCTAGCTGAACCTCATCGCCCGAAATGATGCCGGCACGCTCCGATCTGGGCTTTTTGAGGTCACGGCCGCGCTTAACGACCAAATGCACCTTGTCTCCGTATACGACCTTGCCATCTCGATCCTTCTTGTTCTTCAATACGTCCAAGGCGGTCCGAATAATCCGCATATCCCAAAGTGATGGGCTTGAGGGTTGGTCGACTTGCACGTGCTTAAGCAGTTCGATCGCCTGATCTACGGTGATCGTTGTGTAGGATGTTGGGGAGTCTGTGTTCGGAACTTGCTCCAATGCCTTATCTAGCCAGGCTGTGTCTGCCGCAGATTTTACGGTTCGCAAAGGGTAGCGCGGGTTTACGCTGCTGTTCTGCGGGAAGGACTCGATTACAGTTGGATCTGTAACATTTGCGCGTGTCGCATCCCAAGACCCGGTCATGTACAGCCCTTCGAAAGCACCGTCCGGCACGTTCTCGAGGAGGTTTCTCAAGGAGCTCTCCATCTCATGGATTTCCTGGAAACGATCGGCCAATACCTGGGGCAGAAACAGCCGCGTCACGCCGATATCTTTCTTGCGATACCCGTACATGCGGGCATGCTGCAGCACTGTGTCGGCCTTCGCTCGTTTCGGATTTCGACCATAGTAACTGACCAGCAGATTCTTAATGGTCACGCCCCGTCCGAGCTTGTTGCCACCGATGAACAAATTGAAGCGCGAGTCGAGCTTTACCTCGTCATTAGAGGTACCGTTAATGACTTTGATGTTCGCACCGTTCATGTAGAACTCGATGCGCTCGATGACTTCTGAAAATGCCGGAAGCGAGGGGTCGGTGGCTTTTAGATCGGCGTAGGCGGACTGGAGTTCCCCCAGCAAAGATGTATATTGCGGTCCGCTCTTTTTCCTAAGGGACGTTCCAGTCTCCTGCATGAAGTCGTCCAAGAGCAAACGCGCGAAATCGTGATCCTTAGTCGCTAAGCTAACATGCAGCAGGAACGCGTAACCTTCTCCAGCTCCCTGGATGATCCGCGAAGCCGCGCCTATAAAAAACGCGTACAAAGCCCTTTTCAATCCGTTCGGCAGCTTCGCTTTCGGGGAGGGCTGATTGGTCGCTTTGAGAGCAGTGATCTCGTTGACATCAACAATCCGCAGCAGCTTGGCGTCTTTTTCGAAAAAGGATTCCCCTCCGATGTAATCTTTGCCGGGTTCGGCTAAGACTGTAAAGCTCGGCCGATATTGATGCTTTGGGCGCTGGAGGAACAGAGCCTGCGGTGTCGCAGTCACTTGCAGGTACGTATTGATCGGGAAATATTCACGCAACTTCGTGATCACCGCATTCACTGTGCTTGCCTTGACCGCAGGCTTGCCTGTGTTGGTGTTAAGACTGGCTTGGTCGGCCTCGTCATCGACGATCAGGATGGACAGGTCCTTCGCCTTCGCGGTTTTAAAGGCATCGAGCAAACTCTTAAGCATGCTGCCGTTTTTCGAGCAGACAACCGCAAATGGTGTGTTGTCTACCCGAGTCTTAAATCGTTTTGGGTCTTTCCAGTCACTTTTCCCAAGAACGGTGATTCCACCTAGGGCAGCTCGTACCCGTTCTTTCGTCTGGTCGTAGAGCGCATCGTTATCGCTCGTGAGAACGACGATACAGTCGAAGCCGTTGTCCACAGCCATGGCCGACGTCAGTGTCAAGATGCTCGTCTTGCCGCTCTGGATCAGACCGTACAGCAAACCGTCCGAGGGCTCGTCCGGAATACCTGCGGTGGGATCGACCGCGAGCTCGAGAATACGTGTTGCCTTTTCGATCGCCTTCTTCGTTCCGTCGGGCTTTAGCTCTTTTCCGAGAACGCTCAGCACTTCCTTTGCGTGGAGGCCGTCTGCAGTTACCACTCGCAACTTCTTACTGGTCATCTGTATCTTCCTCGCCTTCAAACAGTATCTGGGGCCATTGCTTTAGCGCAATCTTCTTCTCTAGTTTGCCAGCCGGACCACTAACGCGATACCAGCCGTGAAATTTCCTTCTAACGCCGATTCCACCAGCTTCACCATCCAGCAATGAAAGAGCGGTCTCCGTTGAGATCGTGCAGATGCCGTCCCCACCACAAATAAAAACCATCACCGACCGATCAACCCCGTCTGGAAGGTGTTGAAGGCGAGTAACGTCTTCGGAACTGAAAGTGAACTGCCATGGCGACCCGTTCTTGGTGGTGTATTTTAGGATTGCCAAGACTGAATCGTTGACCAGATAACCAGGTTGGCAGCGAGCAATATCGATACAGCGGGAATCGTTGAAAGCTATCGCCAAGGCGGCACCGTGGTAAAAATCAGCTTTATCTATCATCATGGTGCTCAGTTGTGAAGCATTTCATATCTCGCTTCCTTTACATCTTGTTAAATGCCGCATTGGGAGTCGAGGATGCGCGCTGCAATCTCAACAGAACGACATTTGTTGCACGTTTTAACACAAACAGAGAATGTAACCTCTTCAAAGAACAGCTGCAATGACACATTCCAGGCATTGAAGGGACATAGCCCCGCGATCTCGGGCAGCCCTTGATATTGAAGAGACAAAGGCGTAACGGACGGGGCGTTTACCCCGCTGTGCTTCGCCGCCCCACGGCCTGCCGTGGGGCGGGCGAGATCTGAAAACGATTCGGGCCGGAAATGCCGCTAGGTCGACCTTAAGTCGGCGAAGTCGGTCAGCCTGACAGGGGCTCCGTCGGGAAATTTCGCGGTCAGGATGAGTTCCCCGCTCATCGCCTCCACATGACGCCCGAGCGTGGAGAGGTGGATATCCGATCGCCGCTCGATGTGCGAGACCTGTTCCTACTTCAGGCCGAGCGACTTGGCCAAATCGACCTGGGTCAGTCGCCGCGCCTTACGCAGCTCGCGCATCATCATCGCCTCGGCAATCAGCAAAGCCGTTCGCCTGGCGATCTTCTTGCGTCGGCTCGCGGGGAGGGAAGAAACCCGGGGGACAGACAAACCCGGGGGACAGACGGAACGTAACCACCACTGATATTAATAGAGCCTTTTGGTCCGTTCATAAAACACTCTGGATTCTGATCTTACGCGAGGCCGGCGTCGAGGACTTAACGGGCACTCACGGTCTGCGGGACGAAAGCCGTGGGCAGACAATCAAGTTCCCTCGGTTTCGCCTAGGGCGCATCCTGAAACTGTTTGATTTGCACCTCCCCATCTGGGAAGACCGCTCGAATTTGAAGACTCCCGCCCATAGCCTCAATGTAACGACGAAGAGTGCCGATATACATATCGGTACGCCGCTCCAGTTTCGAAATGGAACCCTGGTCGACCTGCAACACCTGCGACAGTTCCGCTTGTGTGAATTCACGGGCAGAACGCAACTCGGTTAGCGCCATCTCCTCAATAGCGTGTCGTACCCTTACCTCAACGCGAGCCCGGCGCTCAGGCGCCATCTTCTTCTGCAAATCTTTAAAATTGCGTGCCATCATTTCCTCCACGGCATAGCCGTTACGGATTGAGTCTGTCCCAACCTACCTCTGATTCCGTTCGATCTCCTTCAAATGCTGTTCGTAGATTGCTTCGGCTTTGGGGTGTATTCTTCGTACCAATTGGAATTTCCGGTCTTGTCGCCGCCGATCAACAAAATGCCAACCCGCCTTGGATCAAACGCGTACAACACCCGATAGGGTTTACCCTCGTGCTGGCACCGTAACTCTTTCCTATTTCGGGTATCTTGAAGCGGCGACCGTGTCGGCATGAGGCCGCTTGAGGTTTGGGCCTCGATCTTGCAACAGGCAAACCCCAAAATTTACGCTGTCCTGCTCGTCTTCTGACAGCTCATTCCACCACTCGCCAAACTCATGAGTGTACTCAACCTCCCAGGGCATAGCTGATTATTGCTTGCACTGCATAATGGCGTCAAGTGCATATGGGGTGGGCTCGGTAAATAAACGGTAAAGGGGCAGACCGGAGCAATCACCCCACATCTGGACGACTCATGCGATTGACCTAAGGCGAATGCGGCGGCGGCGCACTCGATCCCGGTGTTTCCGTTCGGCATGGTTGCCTATTTCAACCGTCATGCTTCGGGAGGCTAGTGAGGTCTCACCTGCGCCCAGGGGTTCTTCACAGCGTGGGTACGGCCGGCAAATTGTGGTGGCCGGTTCAGCCGTCCCTGGCGGGACTGGATCCTTCGGGTCGGGGAGACCCGGGATTTCATCCCGGGCTATTTTCAGACGTCCCTGACGGGACTGGCTGGTTTTTTTAACTGACTAGTGCTATGACTAGTCAGTGGGGAGGCTGCTCTATGGCTTGGCCGGTGCAGGATGCGAAGGCGCGATTTAGTGAATTTCTGGATGCGAGCTTGCGCGATGGCCCGCAGGTGGTGACCCGGCGTGGGGTCGAAGCGGCCGTGCTGGTGCCCATCGCAGAGTGGCGACGGCTGCAGCAGGCGGCTCGCCCGACGCTCAAGGCAATGCTGCTGGCTGCTGACAGCCGGTTCACGATGGACCTTCCCACGCGCGGTAAGCTCCGCCGCCGACAAACGACTGAGCCCGCCTAGATGTACCTGTTGGATACCAACGTCGTCTCCGAGTTGCGCAAAGTGCGCCCCCACGGGGCCGTGCTGGCATGGATCCAGGGCGTACCCGAGGGGGCCTTGTGGATGGCAGCGGTTACCCTGGGCGAGTTGCAGGCGGGCGCGGAGATTACGCGTAAACGGGATGCGGCCAAAGCGGCGGCTATCGAGGCGTGGATCGACCAGCTCGCCGCAGCCTATGAGGTGATAGCGATGGATGCCGTGATGTTTCGGGAATGGGCAAGGTTGATGGCGGGAAAATCAGATGCATTGCTGGAAGATGCGATGATCGCGGCTACCGCGCGCGTCCGCGGGCTGGTTGTGGTTACACGCAATGTTCGTGATTTCAAGATGTTCCCGGTCGACGTGCTCAATCCGTTTACCGCTGCGTAGCGGGAGTTTTCCTGTGGAAAAGGCGTGACGAGATGGGCGCCCGCCACGGTGGACGCTGGACATGGTCACCCTCTTCATGGCGATGATAGCCGCGTTTTGGAGCCGTCCCAGGGATGGATTGGGTAAAGCCCTCCTGCATCCTCGAACCTCGCACTGCGTAGTGGGGAGTTTTTAGCCGTCCCTGGCGGGACTGCATGCCGTGGGTCGGAGAGACCCGGAATTGCATCCCGGGCTATTTTCAGGCAGTTTGTCCAAATGAGCGCTTTTCTGGCGGTCACGGCTCAATACTTTTGTATGAGGGCCCTTGTGATTTCCATGAGGGCATTCGCCCTCGCAGGGGCTGAAGCCCTACATTTTTCCGAACGGCCCGACTGAAGTCGTGCCCTGATACAAAACCAAAACGCAGCATCGCTTTGCCGTCTGCCCTCTGGTTCCGGGCATCAGAGGACTAGCCGTCAATCGTCGGCGTGCTCCGCAAGCAAGGCGTCCATCGTGTCGCCGATGCCATACCCCAGATCGTGACTGATGGTGCGCACGTCATCGAGCCGGAGGATGAGCGCATCCCGATCCGCTGCTGGCAGTTGGGCGGCAAATTTAAGAGCCTGCTCGAACATGCTGATCAAAGTGCCGACTTCGGCTTCCGCCGGGCTGCCAAACTCGTAGCAGAAACCTGCAGACTTCTCGCAATAAAAAACCGTCAGCTCGGCAAGTCCGGCCGGATCGCCTATCGCCTTACGGTAAGCAGAAATTGCCTGTTTGGCTTTGGTCACCGACGTGTCCTGATGGCGGAACACATCTGGGGAGAGCCAGCGCTCCAACGTTTGTTTGTAGGGCTTCAGAACGTCGCCGCTCAAACCAAAGCGGGTATGAAGAAAGGTCTGGTTGTCCTTTTGGAAAGCATAGAGATCCTGGATCAGGCCTACGAGTCCTAACCGGTCAAGGCCTGCGAGTTTGGCCTTGACGTCTGTCCATGCGGGCTGGGAGCGCGGGTTGCGTTTGGTCAAAGGGGGTTCAGCTCCTGGCCAGGGATGTTCACGATGCACGGTGGAGAGAGCATGCTTCCGGCGCGAAAACCTTCGAGATACGAACAGAATCGGGCTTCATCTCCACAGATTGTCAGGAGACGGCTTAAATAAGTCAATCGCCCGTTTCCGAGTTTTCGACGGATTGAGGTGACAGATTGGGATTGAGGGCTTGCTCGGGAAGCCTTTGTTTTGATGGAGGGAGCAACGCAGATCTCTCCCCTGCGCTACGCTCTGGTCGAGATGACCAAATTTGGTTTGAGGGGCGGTCGGAATTTGCTTAGGGGGGAAGGTGGCGAGTGTTGTAGCAAGCGTCAGCCATGCACCGAGTCCTGTGATGGCGCTTCCAGTTCACAGAAATGGATTGTGGATGGCGATCGATCCGATGCTTTGACCATGTTGCATGTCTTCGGTGAAGAGGACGTCGCAGCCGGCTGCGATTGCTGCCGCGAGAATGAGCGCATCGTCGAGCTGATAGCCATGGCGAGCAGCAAAAAGGCTGCGGGCGTGCCGCTCGCCGGTTGGCCAGTGCCGGCAGAAGTCCTCGAGAAAGAAGCGCCAGTCGGGCGCAAGGCGGTATTTTTCAAACCAGGCAAGAGGAAAAGAAAAAGGCGTGGTCGATGCCGACCGCGGTGGGCACGTCGTCGACCAGCGCCTGGGTCAACCATTCGGCGAGGGTCTGGCGGGTCCAGTTTTGTTTGCCGTAAGACGGAGGGACCTCGAGCGGTGTCTCCCCGGCGTCGGCGGCGTACACCCGCAGCGGACGAAGACGGGATTCGCGGGTCTCCGCACCGGAATAATGGATGCCGATGTAGCGGGCAAAGGTGGATTCTTGCAAAGCGGTTTGCGTCCTTCGATCGTCCTGCTGATGATTATCATTTTAGGGGAGGTGCAGTCATGGGGTCGGCAATGGATTCGCTGCGTTGGTCGGATGGGGAGAAGAAGATTGCACGCCGGGCGTTTGATAAGGCGCTGCATCAGGAATTGGACAAGGTCACGCTCAGGGTGAAGGAGATGGCGCGCACTATCCAGGAGGCTTCTGACCTTTGGAAGATCGAACATTATCTGACCCGGAGCCGTAAAGAGATCGATTCCCTTTTCGATTACCGGTACTCACAGTTGCCGCTGGTGTTTGGGTTGCTGGTGCGGAAGGGTTTGCTTCGTTTTGAGGACCTGGAGGGCTTAGCAGAAGAGAAGTTGGCTTATGTTCGGTTTATGCAGGGGGAGGGCAGGTGACCGGAACGCGTTCGGGGCCCAGGTAGACAAACCAGTTTGCTTCGTCGTTTTGATGTTCAGGCAGGTGATGGTAGAAGGATGTGGGTCGAGCCAGGATTGGATGCCATTCATGGCCACACTCCTCACCATCGATAAGGCGGGACGCGTTGTTCTTCCCAAATCGTTGCGGGACGAGTTCCGCCTGGAGCCGGGCAACCACTGGGTAGATGCCTGGAACAGTCATGACCTGGATTTGATCATGACCCACTATGACGATGCCGTTGAGTTGGTTTCGCCAGTTGCTGCAAGAATCCTCAAGATAGCGGGAGGTCAAGTGCGAGGACATGCAAATCTGCGGGCTTACTTCCGACGGGGGCTGGATGCGTATCCCGAACTTCATTTCGCGCTTAACGAAGTGTTTTGGGGCCTCAATAGCGTGGTTCTCTCCTACACCAATCAGATTGGAACCTGCACCGCGGAGTTCATGGAAATGCTGGAGACTGGAAAAGTAATCCGTGTCGTTGCGAATTACAACAGTCTCAGCTAGCCGTGGCTCACTGCGTACCTGGAAAGCTTCAGCCGTCCCTGGCGGGACGGGCTGCAGTTTCCTAAGCAGATCGGGGGAACGGGACCTCATCTGCTATTTGTAGCGCCATCCCGGAGCACGCTCGCGGCTCAAACGATCGTCACTGCGGGTCTTAAAGCCGTAGCCGGCATTTGTTAGATTCTATTTATGCTGAGTGCGGCTGGACGGTTGTTGCGAGGGGATCACCTCTTCAATCCCGAAACCGCCGGGGTTCCGGGCAAGCCACGCCGCATCGAGCTCGACTTCGTTCGCGGAGTCGCCATTCTCATGGTGATGGCCGCACACTTCCACCAACCGCAGACGGGCGTGACGCTTCTTGACGAATGTACCTACCTGGTGGGCCAATTTGGCGAACATGGCGTTGATCTGTTTTTCGTGCTTTCCGGCTATCTGGTAGGCGGCCTGCTGCTCAAGGAATACAGAGACACGGGAAAGATACAGCCGGGCCGATTCCTGGTGCGGCGAATCTTCAAAATCTGGCCGCCCTATTACTTTCTGCTCTGCTTCCATCTCCTGGCTCGGCATCATGCCGCGCGCACCTTTTTCTGGCAAAACTTTCTCCATCTACAAAACTACCTGGGCAGTAGCTTGCGGCAAACCTGGACGCTCTCGATTGAAGAACACTTCTATCTACTGCTCGCCCTCCTGTTGGCCATCGCAGCATCGCGCCACGCTACCCCCGCGACGATCCTGAAACTCTGCGCTGCGCTTAGTCTTCTGGCGTTCGTGGCGCGTTCCATCACAGCCTTCCATGGCAATTACGAAGGCGCCTTGCATTGGACGCAAAACCGTATCGACAGCCTGCTCCTGGGGGTCATGCTCGCGCTGCTCCACTACTTTTTTCCTGCGGCCTATGCCCGACTCAGCCACCGCGCGTCTCCGCTGCTCGCGCTCATCGGTCTGAGCCTGCTGGTCCTGCTTTATGTAGACAATCCACTCCTCTACCTCGGCCCCGGGCTGGCCGTCATCTACCTGGCCGCCGGCGCCTTTCTTCTGCTGGTGAATCAACACTCCGGCCGCCTGACCGGCTGGTGGATTTACCGCGCCATCGCCTGGATCGGCGTCTACTCGTATGCGCTCTATCTCTGGCACAGCGTCATGCTGAGCGTTGGCGATCAGGTCATCGCCCGCTTGCCTCCGCTCGCCGCCTGGGTGTTAGCGCCCGCGGTCCAATTGGCAGGCGCACTTGCCATCGCCTTCCTCATGACTCATTTGGTCGAGTGGCCCTTTCTGCGCTGGCGAGAATCCATCCCCTGGCTTCGCGATACGACCCCCCTCGACACATGACCGCGCAACCGAGCTCGTTCCTTCGGACAGTGAGCATCATTTAGGATGGTTTCCACCGCATGCGGGAATCCTCGAAACCTGTTTTTGCGCTCGCCTTTTGCTCCGATCGGTATATGGAATTGCCTTTGCTGGTTGCGGCAACTTCCGCGATGAAGCATATCAGCACAAGCTTCGACCTTCATGTCTATCTCCTGTTGTTGTCGATCGACGGAAAGGGAATAGCTCGCATCCGGAAGGTGCTTGATCGAGTGGGGAGACAATATCGTCTGACGATACTGCCCCGCCCGGACGATGCGATCTTTGATAGCTTTCGTCCGTTCTATGACAGTTACACAGCCTACTATCGGCTGGTGTTGCCCGACCTCATTGCCGAGGATCGATTTCTATACCTGGACGCGGATACCGCCACTGGTATCGACATATCGCCTCTGGCGACGATCGACATGCAAGGGTGTGCGCTGGGATTTGTCGTGCATGGCAGAATGGGAACTGCCCTGGAATGGAATTTCTTTTCTGAACTGGGAAACGGAAAGGATGACCCAGCCTTCAACTCAGGGGTGATGCTGGTTGACGCGAAACAATGGAAGGCCCAGCGATGCTTCGCGCGCGTTATGGAGTTTTGCCGGAAATATCCGAACGCCTTGCTGTCAGCGGACCAAACAGCCCTCAACGCTCTCTTTGCAAAATCCTGCTTTCGCCTTGATCCACTCTTTAATATCAGGCTCTCCCCCCTTGAGCGGTACGATTTGCCGGCCGAGGGGATCTACCATTTCATGGGAAGGCCGAAGCCATGGGATATTTTTGGCAACCTGTTTCACCCGTACTCCCGTATCTGGACCGGCTTTCGCAGGTCGGCCGGAATCGGTGTATTGACTCTCAATCCCTACCTTGCGCCTCGCGCCTGGTGGCGACTGCCGCGCGTCTTAGGCGGATACTTCCGTATCGTGTGGTGGCGCATTGGACGGATGAGGTCAGCACGCTAAGAACCGGTTGGGGGCTGTGCTGAATCAGCAAGAATTGTTGATGCGTCTATCCGCAGACGCAAAAAGGCCGCCAGTTTCCTGGCGGCCTTTTAGTTAATGCCGGCAATCACCTACGCTCCCACACACTTACGCGTGCAGTACCATCGGCCCAGCGAGGCTTAACTTCCGTGTTCGGGATGGGAACGGGTGTGACCCTCGCGGTATATTCACCGGCAAATCTAGGTGTGCTGCAAGGACTTGTTTCCTCCTTGCGTGTGCTCCGAACAACCTTAACCGAGCTGTAAAAACACACCTTTGAGCTTTTGGGGCGCTTGGCAGAGTTTCCCCTGCAGTCGGAGCGAGTTCAGGCTAGTTTTCCTGAGGTTCTCGCGCGGCAAGCTGGCGCCATGCAACCTGATTTTTCACAACGAAACCGATTGGGCTAGATCTACTGCTTTTTGCAGATCATTTAGATCTTACAAGGCTTGTTGAATTGTCTCTCTGACATACTGCGCAGAGTTAATTCTATGGACAAGCCGAACGGGCGATTAGTACTGGTAAGCTACATGCATTACTGCACTTCAACCTCCAGCCTATCAACCAGGTGGTCTTCCTGGACCCTTCTTGACCCTTTTGGGTTGGGAGATCTCATCTTGGGGCGTGCTTCCCGCTTATATGCATTCAGCGGTTATCACAACCGAACTTCGCTACCCAGCCGTGCCATTGGCATGACAACTGGAACACAAGAGGTTCGTCCATCCCGGTCCTCTCGTACTAAGGACAGCCCCCCGCAAATCTCCTACGCCCACAGCAGATAGGGACCGAACTGTCTCGCGACGTTCTGAACCCAGCTCACGTACCGCTTTAATAGGCGAACAGCCTAACCCTTGGAACCTTCTACAGCTCCAGGATGCGATGAGCCGACATCGAGGTGCCAAACCGGAGCGTCGATATGAACTCTTGGCTCCGATCAGCCTGTTATCCCCGGCGTACCTTTTATCCGTTGAGCGATGGCCCTTCCATACAGAACCACCGGATCACTAAGGCCTGCTTTCGCATCTGCTCGACTTGTAGGTCTTACAGTTAACCACACTTATGCCTTTGCACTCGACGGCTGATTTCCAAACAGCCTGAGTGTAGCTTCGCGCGCCTCCGTTACAATTTAGGAGGCGACCGCCCCAGTCAAACTACCCGTCTTACTATGTCCCTCTCCCGGATCACGGGAGGAGGTTAGAATCACAGCACTCGCAGGGTGGTATCTCACCGTTGGCTCCACCAAGTCCGAGAACCTGGTATCAAAGCCTCCCACCTATCCTGCGCAGCAAGAGCCATAATTCATAGTAAAAGTGTAGTAAAGGTGCACGGGGTCTTTCCGTCTAGCTGCGGGTAACCGGCATCTTCACCGGTACTACAAGTTCGCCGAGCAACTCCTTAAGACAGTCGTACGATCGTTACGCCATTCGTGCAGGTCGGAACTTACCCGACAAGGAATTTCGCTACCTTAGGACCGTTATAGTTACGGCCGCCGTTCACCGGGGCTTCAATTCAAAGCTTCGCCTTGCGGCTAACCTCTCCTTTTAACCTTCCGGCACCGGGCAGGCGTCAGCCCCTATACGTCGTTTTCGACTTAGCAGAGACCTGTGTTTTTGTTAAACAGTCGCCGTACGCGTTTCACTGCGGCCCCCTCGAGCTTGCACTCTACCGGGGCGCTCCTTCTCCCGAAGTTACGGAGCTAATTTGCCGAGTTCCTTAAGAAGCCTTCACTCGAGCGCCTTTGGATATTCTCCTCGTCTACCTGTGTCGGTTTGTGGTACGGTTCCCAATCTCTCTCCTTAGAGGATTTTCTTGGCAGCGTGGAATCGGCAGCTTTCGGGCATACGCCCTACTGTTTTGCGCCTCACTGTTAAGCTCACCTGGATTTGCCTGGATGAACCAGCTTACGCGCATCAAGCCCCATAGCCATAGGAGGCCCTGCTTATCCTTCTGCGTCTCCCCATCGTCAAACGAGATATTGGGAGGTCCGGAATATTAACCGGATGTCCATCAGCTACGCCTTTCGGCCTCACCTTAGGGACCGCCTAACCCTGAGCGGATTAACCTTCCTCAGGAAACCTTAGACTTTCGGCGTGGGTGGTTCTCACGCCCATTATCGCTACTTATGCCGGCAGGGTCTCTTCTCAACGCTCCATCTGTCTTCTCAGTCAGGCTTCGCTGCGGTTGAGAATGCTCTCCTACCACGCACACCATAGGTGTGCATCCGCTGCTTCGGTGTACAGTTTTAGCCCCGTTATATTGTCGGCACCGGACCGCTTGACCAGTGAGCTATTACGCTTTCTTTAAAGGATGGCTGCTTCTAAGCCAACCTCCTGGCTGTCTGAGCGTTCCGACTTCCTTTCCCACTTAACTGTAACTTTGGGACCTTAGCAGGCGGTCTGGGCTGTTTCCCTCTCGACAATGAAGCTTAGCCCCCATTGTCTGACTCCCGGACTGGTTGTCATTGGCATTCGAAGTTTGATTGGATTCAGTAAGCCGGAAAGCCCCCTAGTCCATCCAGTTCTCTACCACCAATGCAAATCATCCGAGGCTAGCCCTAAAGCTATTTCGGAGAGAACGAGCTATCACGGAATTTGATTAGCCTTTCACCCCTACCCTCAGCTCATCCGAGCTTTTTTCAACAAACACCGGTTCGGTCCTCCAGTGGGTGTTACCCCACCTTCAACCTGGCCAAGGGTAGATCATCCCGCTTCGCGTCTATTCCTGCCAACTGATTCGCCCTATTCAGACTCGCTTTCGCTACGGCTCGCTTACGCTTAACCTTGCTGACAAGAATAACTAGCCGGCTCATTATGCAATAGGCACGCGGTCAGACATTCCCTTGCGGGCATAGTCCTCCCACTGCTTGTAGGCACACGGTTTCAGGTACTTTGTACTCCCCTCGCAGGGGTTCTTTTCACCTTTCCCTCACGGTACTGGTTCACTATCGGTCAGAATCGAGTATTTAGCCTTACGGGATGGTCCCCGTAGATTCAAGCAGGGTTTCACGTGCCCCGCCTTACTCAGGTATCCGCTTCGAGTCTGGATGGTTTTCGTCTACGCGCCTGTCACGCTCTATGGATCCACTTTCCAGAGGATTCGACTAACCACCAGATTGGTAACTCTACTGTTGCGGACCCTACAACCCCCGTAACACCGAAATGCAACGGGTTTGGGCTATTCCGATTTCGCTCGCCACTACTCTCGGAATCGAGGTTTCTTTCTTTTCCTTCAGGTACTGAGATGGTTCACTTCCCTGAGTTCGCTCATGCCCGCCTATGTATTCAGCGGGATGTACTACGGTTTTGCCGTAGTGGGTTTCCCCATTCGGAAATCTCCGGATATAACGCCTGTGTGCGGCTCCCCGGAGCTTATCGCAGCTTGCCACGTCCTTCATCGCCTGATTCTGCCAAGGCATCCACCGTGCGCCCTTAGTAGCTTGACCATAGAATTAACTCTCGCGCAGCAGTCAGATTTGCATCTGCGATACTGCGCTGAGAGCTAATACGAATTAGTCTCTTTTGTATTGCCGCCTGCATGTGCCTGCACCTCACTTGCGAGGGATTCAGCCACACGCTTAATTATCCTAAAGACACTCAACTAAACACGCCTTCCTCTGCATCACGAACTTGCGATACTGCTCTTCGTGTCTTGCGACGAGATAGACCTGCTCAGCCTTGTAATTTTTTAAACTGATTTGATGTCCAGAGCGGCGACTTGGCGATCATCCTGAGCCCCGCTTTGCGGCGGGTCTCATTCGAGGCTTCATCGAGATCTGAGACGTATCAAATCAGTTCTTACCCAATCGATTTCGTTGTCAAACATCCAGTTGCACCGGAGATTTAATCCGGTGCCCACCCTGGGGTGGGTTCGAACAGTGCTATCGCCTTTGGCGCTGCTCAAAGATCAGAACCCTGAATAGGTTCTCAGCTTTAAGCAGTTTCGAGTTTTGAGATGGACTTAGAAGCAGGTCCCTCCAGCTGCGCTTCGCTCCGGTCGGGATGACAAATTTGTGGGACCCAGTGAAAGGCTTACCTACAGATCTGTGGGACCGATGGACCTAACCGCAGATCCCTCCACTGCGCTTCGCTCCGGTCGGGATGACAAGTTTGTTAGCGGACTTGCCGAAGAGCGGAGGAAGTTGAGGTTGGTGGAGCTGACCGGGATCGAACCGGTGACCCCCTGCTTGCAAAGCAGGTGCTCTCCCAGCTGAGCTACAGCCCCTATAACAGGAGTGGTGGGCCTGGGTAGATTCGAACTACCGACCTCACCCTTATCAGGGGTGCGCTCTAACCAACTGAGCTACAGGCCCGCTGGTTGTGCCAGAGTCTCATAACTCGAAAAGTTTCGAGGACCAGGTGAACATGCAGAGCAGCTACGCCGCTCTTGACCATCATGGAAATTAAACGAGAAGCAGAGAAGGCTTGACCGGTTTTCCGCAATCCAAGTCAGGGACAAGAGCTACGGAAGTACATGGCAACTCTCATACGCGCCTCCAGCTCCGAAAAGCTAAGGTCCGCTATCGCGGAAGCGAATGAGTGCCATGACGTTCTCTCTTAGAAAGGAGGTGATCCAGCCGCAGGTTCTCCTACGGCTACCTTGTTACGACTTCACCCCAATCATGAATCACACCTTGGGCGGCTGCTTCCTTGCGGTTAGCGCACCGACTTCTAGTACGACCCACTTTCGTGATGTGACGGGCGGTGTGTACAAGGCCCGGGAACGTATTCACCGCGGCGTTCTGATCCGCGATTACTAGCGATTCCAGCTTCATGGAGTCGAGTTGCAGACTCCAATCCGAACTGAGGCCGGCTTTTTCCGATTAGCTCCCCCTCACGGGTTTGCGACGGTTTGTACCGGCCATTGTAGCACGTGTGTAGCCCTGGACATAAAGGCCATGAGGACTTGACGTCATCCCCGCCTTCCTCCCCGTTATCCGAGGCGGTCTCACCTGAGTGCCCAACTGAATGATGGCAACTGGTAATAAGGGTTGCGCTCGTTGCGGGACTTAACCCAACATCTCACGACACGAGCTGACGACAGCCATGCAGCACCTATAGAGCAGCCCCTTGCGGGGAAGGAATATTTCTACTCCGGTCCACTCCATTTCGAGCCCAGGTAAGGTTCTTCGCGTTGCGTCGAATTAAACCACATGCTCCACCGCTTGTGCGGGCCCCCGTCAATTCCTTTGAGTTTCAGCCTTGCGACCGTACTCCCCAGGCGGATCGCTTAACGCGTTAGCTTCGGCACGGCGGGATTGGGTACCCGTCACACCAAGCGATCATCGTTTAGGGCTAGGACTACCAGGGTATCTAATCCTGTTTGCTCCCCTAGCTTTCGTGCCTCAGCGTCAGTTATGGTCCAGTGAGCCGCTTTCGCCACAGGTGTTCCTCCCGATATCTACGCATTTCACCGCTACACCGGGAATTCCACTCACCTCTCCCACACTCAAGCCCAGCAGTTTCTCATGCAGACTTCGAGTTGAGCCCGAAGATTTCACACAAGACTTACTGAACCGCCTACGCACCCTTTACGCCCAATAATTCCGAACAACGCTCGCCCCCCTCGTATTACCGCGGCTGCTGGCACGAAGTTAGCCGGGGCTTCTTCTCTCGGTACCGTCATTATCGTCCCGATCGAAAGGAGTTTACGCCCCAAGGGGCTTCATCCTCCACGCGGCGTTGCTGCGTCAGGGTTTCCCCCATTGCGCAAAATTCCCCACTGCTGCCTCCCGTAGGAGTCTGGACCGTGTTTCAGTTCCAGTGTGTCCGTGCGCCCTCTCAGGCCGGATACCGATCACTGTCTTGGTGGGCCATTACCCCGCCAACTAACTAATCGGCCGCGACCCCCTCCTTAAGCGAATTGCTCCTTTGACCCGAAGGTATTATGCGGTATTAGCCCAGATTTCCCTAGGTTATCCCCCACTCAAGGGTAGGTTAGTCACGTGTTACTCACCCGTGCGCCACTTTACTCATGGATTGCTCCACTTTCTCGTTCGACTTGCATGTGTTAGGCACGCCGCCAGCGTTGATTCTGAGCCAGGATCAAACTCTCGTTTGAAACCTGAGGTCACTGCACTTTCAGGACGGAGGTCCGAAAGGAGTGACCAGCCTCACAGAGCTCGAAAACTCTGCGAAGCATTACATTGTGAGAATGACCAAACCGAACTGATCGTTTTCTCACGTACTGGCATGTTCAACCTGATTGTCAAAGATCCTCGCCGGTTTCCGCCTGAGCGGGCCGCCTTGGATCAAGGAATACACAGCAGAGCTGTGCGTCCTCGAACTTGCTGCGCTGCATTTGCTGGTTGCCTAC
The DNA here is from genome assembly GCA_963834445.1 of uncultured Acidobacteriaceae bacterium. Taxonomy (GTDB): domain Bacteria; phylum Acidobacteriota; class Terriglobia; order Terriglobales; family Acidobacteriaceae; genus PALSA-350. Next base: position 599,001 of record CAWIBU010000002.1, on the reverse strand, counting down.
AACTTGCGTAGGACGCCAGCATTTTCGCGCATTTACCGAGACTATCGAAGTTTCGGGATCGTGTCAACGTTTTATTTCCGTTGCGATCGCGCGTGCAGCACCAAATTTGAAAGATCAGCCCAGAACAACCAGCCCGAAGGCGCGTGGTTCTGGTGGGCAATTTTGCCCAAGAGGGAAACTCCCTCGCCTTGCAATGGATTGCTCGCTGTGGAAGGTCTTACCTTCACTACCGCCTGCTCTGTCTCTCTGCCAGCGAATGATCAGCCGGATTCGGACTGGCGCGTTTAGCGCCGGTCTAAGTTTGAGATCAGATTCAGGTGATCGGTATGGGCTGCTAATGCCCTTCGAACAACTGCCGCTTCGTTCGCTATTGCTGGCCGGGTACTCTATTTCCCCTACCGCGAAGCTTCATCGTGACCACTGCTTACTCTTGCAACACTTTTAACTTTAACAATCTTTGGCGAAAGTAGCAAATCCGGTTGCGCTTTTTGCTTCCGAAGTGCTTGTTTCTCTTCGACCTCTGCGAGAGTAACAAGTTGCCTGGGGATACGCAAGGGGTGAGGCTGTTGAAAAGGCGTCGCTGGTGTTGAAAACCCGGGTGCGGAACATTACCGAGGGTGTAGTTCAGGAGAGCGGGTTGCAACAATGCCCCTTGGGAGCACCACCCCCAGATTTTGTCATCTCGACCGCAGCGAAATTTGTCATCTCGACCGGAGCGCAGCGAAAATTTGTCATCTCGACCGGAGCGCAGCGTAGTGGAGAGATCTGCGGTACGCCTGGACGCCGAGCATCACCCAAGCGGTGGCAAACCACAGTTCGTTTCGGCACGAAGTCAGCTGGGCAGAGGCGCCGAGCTCATGGGGAGGACCTTTGTTCGACGTCCAGGCTCACCGCAGATCTCTCCACTACGCTGCGCTCCGGTCGAGATGACAAATTTTCGCTGCGCTGCGGTCGATTCGCTGCGCTGCGGTCGATTCGCTGCGCTCCGGTCGATTCGCTGCGCTCCGGTCGATTCGCTGCGCTCCGGTCGATTCGCTGCGCTCCGGTCGATTCGCTGCGCTCCGGTCGATTCGCTGCGCTGCGGTCGATTCGCTGCGCTGCGGTCGATTCGCTGCGCTGCGGTCGATTCGCTGCGCTGCGGTCGAGAGGACAAATCTCTACTGCGGTCGAGAGGACAACTCTTCGCTGCGGTCGGCTCACTCGATTTTGGCGATCAGCCCCAGGTCGGTCAGGCCGTTTATGAAGAATTGCACCGCCAACGCTACCAGCAACAAGCCCATGATACGGACCAGAATGCGGATTCCTGTTTCGCCCATCAGACCGCGGACGCGGTTGGCGCCGCTCAGGATGACGTAGCTCATGCCGGCCGTGAGGGCAATAGCCGACAACACCACCATCAGCTCCCAGGGCTTGAGCGCCTGGCCGACCAGGATCATCACACTTGAGATCGCTCCCGGCCCGGCCAGCATCGGGATGCCCAACGGCACGATGCCGGCGTCGTCTTTGCCGGCGGCTTCGGCGGTCTCGTCGCTCGATTCCTGGGTGGGCGAGCGGCGGGCTTCGATCATGTCAATCCCAATCAGCAGCAAAATGACGCCGCCGGCGATTTCAAAAGCCGGCAGCGTGATGCCGAACATGCGGAAGATGAATTTGCCCGCCAACGCGAAGGTGGTCAGAACGATGAAGCAGGTCAGCGCTCCGCGCCGGGCCATGCGTTGTTGGCGTTTTCTGTCGGCGCCTGCGGTGATGGCAAGGAAGGCCGGGATGGCAGCGAAAGGATCGACCAGGAAGAAGATGGAGCTGACCGCGAGCACCGAAAAGCGCACGTAATTGGAATGCAGGGTGTTGATCGCGATGTCGGCGGGTCCGTACATTTACTCAAACTAAACCACAAACCAAACCAAAACTAAACCAGGGGGCAGGGGTGCGAAGTTATAATCGAAACTTCAATTGAAGGGAGCTGCTGCTCGATGCCTATCCAGCCTACCGCCAAGATTTGGCATAACGGAAATTTAGTGCCCTGGGATAAGGCCCAGATCCACGTGATGAGCCATGTTGTGCATTATGGCTCGTCGGTATTTGAAGGGATTCGCTGCTATGCGCAACCCCAGGGCGCGGCCATTTTTCGCCTGCCCGAGCATATGCAACGACTGCTGGATTCGGCCAAGATTTATCGCATGCCGCTGCCCTATTCGCTGGAACAGCTTTCGAGCGCTGTGGTGGACCTGGTGGAAAGCAATGGCGTCGCGCCTTGCTACATCCGGCCGATTGCGCTGCGGGGTTATGGCGAGATGGGCGTGAGTCCCAAGGGCACGCCGATCGAAGTCTATATCGCTAACTATGCCTGGGGTAAGTATGTCGCGGGCGAAGATGGCGCCGATGTTTGTATCTCGTCGTGGAGCCGCATGGCTCCGAATACCATGCCCGCGTTGGCCAAGGCGGGGGGGAATTATCTGAACTCCCAGTTGATTCGCATGGAGGCAGACAGCAACGGCTACTCCGAAGGGATTGCGCTGGATGTGTTTGGCAATCTTTCGGAGGGTTCAGGGGAGAATTTGTTTGTGGTGCGGAATGGTGTGATTTACACCACGCCTTTGGCCAATTCTGTGCTCTCCGGCATTACCCGGGATTCGGTGCTCACCATGGCCCGGCATTTGGGGATTCCCGTAGTGGAACAAGCTATGCCGCGCGAACTGCTCTACATTGCGGATGAGGCGTTCTTCAGCGGAACGGCGGCAGAGGTGGCGCCAATTCGTTCCGTGGATCGGATTCCGATCGGGGATGGGACGATTGGCCCCATCAGCAAGCGGTTGTCCGAGGAGTACATGGGGATCGCCCAGGGGCTGCGGCCGGATCGGTTTGGCTGGCTGACCCAGGTAAAGGTGAATACGGGGCAGCCGGTTACGGTTTAGCTTTTTTGGGTTTTGCGTGGGGGAGGGGCGCACAGCAGGTCCCTCCACTACGGTCGGGATGACAAATTTTTTGGTTATGAAGAGGTAGGAGAGAGCAGCCTTTGGGCTGCTCTCGTTATTTGGCTTTGTTAGTCATGGAGCGCTAGGAGAGAGCAGCCTTTCGGCTGCTCTCTTTATTTGGCGGCGGGTTTTGCTTCTTCTACGTGCGGCGGCGGGGCCAGGCCTACGAAGGGTGAGGTGGAATCCATGGGAATGCGCATCACTTGCGGACGAATGCCCTCTTGCTCGCCCCAACCGGGGAGAATGGGGCTGCCGGTGATCAGGCGCGCTCCGCGGTTGAAAGTCAGGTAGGTCCACGCCCAGGAGAAGAAGACGGCGAAGCGGTTGCGGAAGCCGACCAGAAAGAAGAGATGGACCGTGGCCCAGGAGAACCAGGCCAGACTGCCCGACCAGTGGGCCTTGAACGGCCAACGCAGATTGGCCACCGCTGCCTGGCGGCCGATCGTCGCCATGTCTCCCTTGTCAAAATAATGGAATTTGGTTCTGGGTTTGCCGGCCATATCCTGGCCAATCATTTTGGCGGCGTGAGCGCCCATTTGCATGGCCGGCTGGGCTACGCCCGGAACCTGGCGGCCGCCCTCTTCGACGTGCGCCAGATCGCCGCAGAGAAAGATTTCCGGGTGGCCGGGCGGGTTGAGATAGATGTCGACGATGCCGCAGCCACGCTTGTCGGTTGCGCAGCCCACCATCTTTGCCAGCGGCGACGCCTGCACCCCGGCGGCCCATAGCGTGACCACGGCGTCGATGCGCTTGCCGGCAACGACGACGTAGCCGGGCTGCACGTCCATCACGCTCTGGCCGGCGTGTACCTCGACCCCCAACTGCTCCAACTGTTGCACGGCCTTCTTCGACAGGTCTTCGGGATAGGCGGCCAGAATTCTGGGTGAGCCCTCGATCAGGATCACCCGCGCCTTGGCCGGATCGATGTGACGGAAGTCGTGGCGCATGTAGAGCTTGGAGATATCGCTGATGGCGCCGGCCAACTCAACCCCGGTGGGGCCGCCGCCGATGACGACGAAGTTCAGCGCGGGGTGGGCGCCGGTCTCGACCATTTCCCGTTCCGCGAGTTCGAAAGCCAGCAACACCCGGCGGCGGATTTCTGTCGCGTCCTCAACCGTCTTAAGGCCGGGCGCGTTGGCGGCCCACTGGTCCTTGCCAAAGTAGGAGTGGGTCGAGCCGGTGCCGAGGATCAGGTAGTCGTAATCCACCCTGGCGCCGCTGCCGAGAATGACCCGGCGGTTGTCGGGTTCGAGGTTAACCACCTCATCCATCAGAACCTCGATATTGCCCTTCTTCGAAAAGATGGAGCGGATAGGCTGGGCAATATCGGCCGGCGACAGAACCGCCAGGGCGACCTGATAGAGCAGGGGCTGAAAGGTGTGGTGGTTGCGGCGGTCGATCAGGGTTACGTCGACGGCCATATCCGCCAGCGCCATGCCGGCGCTCAGGCCGGCGAAGCCGCCGCCGACGACCACCACCCGGGGCCGCCGGTTCTTTACCGAAGGCGGGGTTGCGGGAATCTCAGCCATGCAGACAGTCTCCTCTCCAATTTCTGTACTTGAGATGCTCTGCCCTTACCATACAGACCATTAGATTTCGGGGTAGAAGTCGAAAAAGGCTTCTATGCTTTGACGCAATTGATTTTCGATCTCTTCCCTGCTGCCCTCGAGCACGTGCATGGTCACGTGCGCCTGTTTGCCGTTCTTGAGCGTCACCAGGGCATCGCCCACCTCGATTGCCTCCTCGGAGGGAAGCAGCCTCATGCCGTAGATCAGTGTTAGATTCGCCATGCCGCCATCTTACGTTGCCGGCGCAGCTCTTCATCTAGCGGCGGAGCCTGCTCGCATCTTTCTGAGCCGCGTAGAATCAAACAGTCCCTATGTCTACCAACATTCGCGAAACCGTCATTCTCGGGTCTGGCTGCGCCGGTCTTACCGCCGCTATTTATGCCGCCCGCGCTAACCTCAAACCGCTGGTGCTTGAGGGCCATGAGCCCGGTGGCCAGCTTTCTATCACCACCCTGGTGGAGAACTTTCCCGGCTGGCCCGAAGGCATCCAGGGCCCTGAACTGATTGAGCGGATGAAGCTGCAGGCCACCCGCTTCGGCGCGGAATTGCAGATGGGTCATCTGCAGTCGGTCGACTTGTCCAAGCGGCCCTTCACCTTGAATGTGGGCAAGGAAACGATCCACACCCGCACCCTGATCATTGCCAGTGGCGCTTCGGCACGCTGGCTGGGGCTGCCCAGCGAACAGGCGCTGATTGGCCATGGCGTCAGCAGCTGCGCTACCTGCGACGGGTTTTTCTTTTCCGGCAAGGAGATCGCGGTCATTGGCGGCGGCGACTCGGCCATGGAGGAGGCACTTTTCCTGACCCGGTTCGCTACCAAGGTCACGCTGATTCATCGCCGCGAGCAGTTCCGGTCGTCGCGCATCATGCTCGATCGCGCCATGGGCCACGACAAGATCAAGTTTCTGACCAACACGGCGGTCGAAGAGGTGCTTGGGGTGGAGCAAAAAGAAGTGACCGGGTTGCGCTTGCGGGATACCCAGACCCAGCGCGAATCGACCCTGCCGGTGAGCGCCATGTTTCTCGGGATTGGTCATGATCCCAACGCCAAAATGTTTCGCGGCATGATCGATCTCGATGACGACGGCTACATTCGCACCACCGACCAGGTGTTTACCCGGGTGCCCGGCGTGTTTGCCTGTGGAGACGTGCAGGACCGGCGCTACCGGCAGGCGATCAGCGCGGCCGGCTCGGGCTGCATGGCGGCGCTCGAGGTCGAGAAGTACCTGGAAGAACATGGCCGTTGAAGTGGATGCTGCCGTTGCCTTGCGGGAGAACCTCGAGCGCATCGAAGAGCAGATAGCGGCGGCGTGCCGGGCGGCGGGCAGGGGGCGCGATTCCGTGGCCCTGATGGCGGTGTCGAAGATGCATCCGGCGTCTGCGATCGTGGCGGCGGCGGCGCTGGGCATCCGTCTGTTCGGGGAAAACAAGGTGCAGGAGTTTCAGGGCAAGCGCGCCCAATTGTCTTTGCCCGACGCGGAGTTCCACCTGATCGGCCATTTGCAGTCGAACAAAGCGGCGCGGGCGGTGGAGCTGTTCGCCTCCATCGATTCGCTGGATTCGGTTTCGCTCGCGGAACGGCTGAACCAGGCCGCAGCCACTGTGGGCAAGCGGCTGGCGGTGCTGATCGAGATCAAGCTCAGCCCGGAGGAGACCAAGGCCGGGCTGGCGCCGCAGGCAGACGAGCTGCGGCTGCTGCTGGAGCGCTTGCCGGACCTCGCGGCGCTCGAGCTGCGCGGGTTGATGACCGTGCCTCCCTTTCTTGAAGATCTGGCGGCAGTGCGGCCTTACTTTGCCCAGTTGCGGATTTTGCGTGACCGGCTGGCGGGGGCGCATCCCCGGCTGTGCTTCGACGAGCTTTCGATGGGCATGTCGCACGACTTCGCGGTCGCGATTGCCGAGGGCGCAACCCAGGTGCGCATCGGCACGGCGTTGTTTGGGGCGCGCAATTACGCCTAAGCCGCGGTGTATACTCGGTCAGCCAAAATGGAACCGTCAAGGATGCACAGGAGTCTAACTGCCGTGGCCGCGCTGTTGCTGGCAGGGCTCGCGTGCGGTGCTCCGGCGCAAAGCACCCACCCTCCAACAGATCAAACGGTACTGGTGATCCGCGGCGCTCGCATTCTGCCCATCACCGGGCCGCCCATTGCGCAAGGCGTGCTGGTGGTCAAGGGGGGCAAGATTGCCGCGGTGGGTGCGGTCGGGCAGGTAGCGATCCCGGCTGGCGCGAAGATTCAGGACGCCAGCGGCAGCGTGGTCATGCCCGGCATCGTCGACTCCCACTCTCATATCGGCATCGATGCCAACCCGGTGGTCTCGGCATCGCAGGATGCAAACGAATCGACCGGACCGGTACAGCCGGGGCTGCGGGCCATCGACGCCATCGATCCGGCTGATCCCAATATCCGCATCGCCACCGCCGGCGGCATTACCACGGCCAACATCATGCCGGGCAGCGGCAACGTGATGGGCGGGCAGACTGCCTACGTAAAATTGCGCGGAACCACTATCGAGCAGATGCTGATCCCGGGCACGCTTGGCGGCATGAAGATGGCCAACGGGACCAACCCCAAAGGATACGGTGCGCGCGGCCTGGCGCCCATGACACGCATGGAAGAGGCCGCCCTGGCGCGGGGAATCTACGAAAAAGCCGAGCAATACCAGGCCAAATGGGATGCCTATGCCAAGGCAGTCGCAGGCGGCGACAAAAAGGCTACCGAGCCCGATCACGATCTTGGGCTGGACGCGGTGGTGCAGGTGCTCGAAGGCAAGCGCATCGTGCACAACCATACGCACCGGGCCGATGACGTGATGACGGTGCTTCGCCTCTCCGATGAATTTCACTATCGCGTGGTGGTGCACCACGGAACCGAGTCCTGCGACGTTGCCAGTGAACTGGCCAGGCGGCATATCGGCGTGAGCTACACCATGATCGATTCGCCGGGCGGCAAGCCGGAGACGATCCGCCTGACCATGAGCTGCCCGGCACGTCTGGAGCAGGCGGGGGTCAAGGTGGCGTTTAACACCGACGATCCCATTACCAACTCACGGCTCTTGCTGCGCTCGGCGGCGCTGGCCGTGCGCGGCGGCATGAGCGAGGATGCGGCGCTGAAGGGCCTGACCATTTATCCCGCCGAGATGCTTGACCTGCAGAGCCGGGTGGGCAGCCTGGAGGTGGGCAAGGATGCGGACTTTATCGTGCTCAGCGGTGCGCCCCTGAGCGTATATACCCATGTGCTGCAGACCTGGATTGAGGGTGAGAAAGTGTTTGACCGCAGCAATCCGGTGGACTTGCGCTATGCCACCGGCGGCTTTCAAGTGGGCGCCCGCTATCCGCAATTGCAGGGTGGTGCGCAATGAGGCGGCGCCTGCTTTGGCTGGTGCTGCTGGCGCCCTGTTCGTTAGGGGCGCAGAATGTGGCCCTGGTTGCCGATCATCTCTACACCATGGACGGCGGCCCGCAGGGCGGACCGGGGATGGTGCTGATCCGCGATGGCAAGGTCGACGAAGTGCGCCAGGGGGCAAAAGGCGAGCCGCCCGCGGGCTTTCAGGTGATTCACGGGGCCTACGTCACGCCGGGGCTGATCGACGCCGATACGACTACCGGGATTTCCGGCGCATATAACATTCCGGCCGATCAGGATCAGGACGAGTCGACCGATCCGAACACCGCCGATGTGAATGTGCGCGATAGCCTGAACCCGGAAGATCTGCTCTACCGCTATGTGAACAGCTACGGGGTGACGACCATGCAGGTCGCCCCGGGGCCGAGGAACCCGATCGCCGGGCGGGCGGGGATCTTCAAGACCGCGGGCCCGCAGTCTCCCTTCCGCACCGTGGATCAGCTAATTGTCCGGCTCAACTCGAGCATGGTGTTCAACCTGGGCGACACGCCCAAAGAGACTTATGGAGCCAATCATAAGGCGCCGGTCACGCGGATGAAGACAGCGGAGATGATCCGCGATGCCCTGACCCAGGCACGGCAGTATCAGGATAAGTGGGACAAGTGGAAGCAGGACGGCAGCGATCTCTCAAAACAGCCGGCCATCGAGCCTAAAGTGGCTGCGCTGGCCGATGTGGTCACGGGCAAGACTCCGGCTATTTTCAATGCCTACCGCGCCGACGATATCGACACCGCGATTCGCCTGGGCACGGAGTTCCACTTGAAGTACATGTTGGCCTCGGTGACGGAGGGCTATCTGATCCGCGACCGCATCAAGCAGGCGGGCGTGCCCTGCCTGGTGGGTGCGGTGATGCAGGCGTTTGAGGACCTGGAGACCGCGAACGCAACCTATGAGAATGCTGCTCTGCTGCAGCAGGCGGGCATTCCGGTTGCGATCATGACCGGCTACGAGGCCTACGTTCCCAAGAGCCGGGTGCTGTTGTTCGAGGCGGCGATCGCGGCAGCGAATGGACTGGGGATGGAATCGGCGCTGCGGGCGATCACGGTTTCGCCGGCAAAGATCCTGGGGATCGACGATCGGGTCGGTTCGCTCAGCAAGGGTAAAGATGGGGATGCCGTGGTGTTCGATGGCGATCCCTTCGAGTACACCAGCCATGTACAGCAGGTGCTGGTGCAGGGCGCTGTTACCTACACTTTGCACCCTTGAGATCGACCATTCTTCACTAAGGAAAATACATGCCTCTTGCTGCCCCGAGCCATGCCTTGTATGCCGTGGTGCTTGGCGTCATCGTGGTTACGCTGCTGACGGTTTCTCTTTCGCGGCTGCGTAAGACGAGAACCAAGGCGGATTACCTGGTGGCGGGGCGCTCCCTGCCCGCGTTCGTGCTGGTGTTTACGCTGTTGTCTTCGTGGATTGGTTCGGGGTCGCTGCTGGGTGGCGCGGAGAATGCTTACAAGCACGGCTTCGCGGCGTTGTGGCAGGCGGGTGGTGGATGGGCCGGGCTGCTGCTGATTTATTTCATTGCGCCGCGGGCGCGCAAGTTTGCCCAGTTCACGATTCCTGATTTGCTCGAAGCGCGCTATAACCAGACGGCCCGGGTGCTGGGGGTGATCGCTATTCTGTTTGCCTACACGGCGATCACCAGCTATCAGCTCATCGGCGGTGGCGATATTCTGCACCTCGTCTTCCCTGCTCTGATCACGGCGGATCTGGGCAAGTACATCATTGCCGCTTTTGTGATTGCCTTTACCGCGATCGCCGGCATGGCTTCGGTGGCGTATATGGATGTGGCGATCGGCCTGCTGGCCTCGATCACGCTGATCCTGGCGCTGCCGTTTGTGTTGCATGCCGCAGGGGGTTGGGGTGCGGTGACGCATGCCTTGCCCACTTCGCACTTTCAGGTGTTGGGTGATTTTAGTTTGGTGCAGGCGCTGGAAATTTTTCTGCCGACGATGTTGCTGATGCTGGGCAACCAGTCGATGTATCAAAAGTTCTTTTCTGCCAAGTCGGAGAAGGATGCGCGTCACGCGGTCGTGGGTTGGGTGATCGGAACGGTGATTCTCGAAACTGTGATTGTGGCGCTTGCGGTGTTTGGTTCGGTGCTGTTTGCCAGCGGTGAGGTCCATGAGCGGCCGCGGGAGATTATTGCGTACACGGCGCTGCACGGATTGCCGGTGTGGTTGGGGGCCCTGCTGATGGGCGCGGTGTTCGCCAAGATCATTTCCACGGCGAACAACTATTTGTTTTCGCCGGCGACGAACTTGATCAATGATGTGTTCAGCCGCTATATCGCGCCCGATGCGTCGAACAAGAGAGTGATGATTGTTTCCCGCCTGATGGTGGTCTTGCTTGGGCTTTGGGCACTCTACCAGGCTCTGAATACCAGTTCTGTGCTGGCCAAGACGCTTTACGCGTACACCATTTACTCGGCCGCGCTGACGCCGGTCATCCTGGCTGCGTTTTATAGCCGGCGCGCGAACGCGCAGGGCGCGGTGAGCGCGATTGCTGCGGGGACGTTTATCACTTTTTTCTGGGATTTAGAGATGGTGAAGCGGCATTTACCGGCCTGGCTGGCGGCGCGCGATGCGATTTTTCCGGCCTTGCTGGCGGCGGTCTTTTGCCTGGTTGTGGTAAGTGCGCTGACGCCGCCTCCCCGGAGGGAGCAGGTGGCTTTGTTTTTTCCTGGGGAGTAGGCAGTGGCATCTGCTTGATGGTTTCGAGGCAGCACAGAGCGCTTGCTTTTTAAGCCCGTCCCTCAAGCAAATTTCAAACCTGTCTCTCAAGCAAATTTGTCATCCCGACCGTAGCGTACCCGAATTCCTGTTTCGCTACGTCAGACAGGTCCACGTGTGCGGTCTTCGTTAAGGAAGACCGCATGAAGTTTGCCAGCGCCACCAACCTCGACAGGAATTCGGGGGAGCGCAGCGGAGGGATCTGCGGTGCGCCCTTACCCCAAACAAAAGCCCCACGAGTGAGCTCGCAAATTCTGCCCGGGCGTTTACTGATCAGCAGAGGCCCTGAGGTTGTGCCCTCCCTACGCAAACGAGATGCCGCCTCTGCGCGTCTTTGTAGCCAGCCACCCCCCGCAGTCGTGGGCAGGCTCGCCCGCATCCTGCTCATTTTTCTTCTTTGCATGGGCATGCAGGCGTACATTGATCGGCAAGAGCAAGGGGGCGCATGCAGAAGCTATTGCAGAATCTCCGGTATGGTTTCCGCGGGCTCATCAAGAGCCCTGGCCTTACCTTCACTGTGTTGCTGACCCTGGCGCTGGGCATTGGCGCAACCACCGCCATCTTCACCATCGACTATGCTTCGCTCATCGCCGATATCCCCTTTCCCCATCCGGACCAACTGGTCGTAGTCTGGTCCCGCGTGCAAGGCCATCACAACGGTGTCTCAGCCGGGGACTACCTCGACTGGAATCGCCTCAACTCAACCTTTAGCGGATTGAAAGCCGTTTCCGGCGAGGCCTTCAATATCTCCACCAAAGACCAGCCCCTCAGCGTGCAGGGCAGCAGCTATACCCCTGGCTACTACAGCATGTTGGGTACCCCCTTCGCCATGGGACGCGACTTCCTGCCCGAGGAGGGCGTACTGGGCAAGGACCATGTCGTCATCCTGACTCACAAGCTCTGGAAGAAGATTGGCGGCGACCCAAACATTATCGGCAAACCCATGAGCATCGACGGCTCGCCGTACACGGTGGTAGGCGTGATGGCGCCCGGTCAGGCCGATCGCGCACCCGCCCAGGTGAGTGTGCCCCTGGCCTTTAAGCCAGAGCAGATTAACCACGACTTTCACTTCCTGCTGGTCATCGGCCGGCTGAAACCGGGCATCACGATCAAGCAGGCACAGGCCGACATGGATAGTGTGAGCGCCCATATCGCCCAGGCTTATCCCAAGAGCAACCACGGCTGGGGCGCAGTAGTCGAGCCGCTCAAACTGCAGTGGGTGCCCAAGGACCGGCAGCGCGTACTGTGGCTGTTGCTTGGGGCGGTGGGCTTCGTGCTGCTGATCGCCTGCGCCAACGTTGCCAATCTGCTGCTGGGTCGAAGCATGAGCCGGCAAAAGGAGATGGCCATTCGCAGTTCCCTGGGGGCCACACCACGCATGATTTTCGAGCAACTGCTCACGGAAAATCTTCTGCTGGCATTTCTCGGCGGAGTTCTGGGGATTGCCCTCGGCTATGCCTTGCTGCAGGTGGTGATCGCCCTGATGCCTCCCTACACGTTGCCGACGGAAGCCGATCTGCGCCTGAATTTTCCCATCCTTGGCTTCGCGGTGGCCCTCACCACGCTGGCCGGCCTGCTCTTTGGCTGTGTCCCCGCCTGGTATGCCGCGCGCGTCGATCCCGCTGAACCGCTCAAAGAAGGTGGCCGTGCCGGCACCGGCGGCGGCCGCCATCGCCTGCGCCGTGCCCTGGTCATCGGCGAGTTCGCCCTGGCGCTTACCTTGCTTGCCGGCGCCGGCCTGGCGATTCACAGCTTTCGCAATCTACTCAACGTCGACCTGGGCATCCGCACCGATCACATCCTGACTTTCTTTCTCCAGACTCCCGACTCGCGCCCCAAGGATCCCGCCCAGATCCTCTCCTACTATCGCCGCCTGCTTAGCAGCATTGAGGCTGTGCCCGGAGTGACTCATGCCGCCGCGTCTACAGGTAGGCCGCTCGAGGGTCTCGGCTTTGGCATGCCCTTCATGCTTGCCGGTAAACCCGCGGTCGCCGATCCCTCCCAGCGCCTCAATACCGGCTTCGGCATGGTGACTCCTGATTATTTCCAGACCTTTGGAATTCGCCTGCTGAGGGGGCGCTTTCTCAACGACCAGGACACTGCTACCAGCGTGAAGGTGGCGGTGGTCAACGAAGAGTTTGTGCGCAGGTATCTGCAGGGAACCGATCCGCTACAGGCACGCGTACTCATGGAGCAACTCGTTCCCGGGGTCACGAAACTCGGTCCTCAGGTGGAGTGGCAGATTGCCGGCGTCTTTCACAATGTGCGCGATTTCGGCCTGCGGGAAAACTATCCCGAGATGCTGATTCCCTTCTCGCAGATACCCTGGCCCAACGCCGGTATCGCCGTGCGCACCGCCGAGGACCCGGCCTCCATGAGCAAAAGTATCTCGGCCGCGGTCCACTCGGTCGATCCCCAGGTAGCCCTCGCAGATACCCAAACCATGGACGAAGTCAGGGACGAGGGAGTGTCGGGCGACCGCTTCAACATGATTCTGTTTGCGGGTTTTGCCGGGGTGGCGCTGTTGCTGGCTTCGATTGGTATTTACGGCGTGATGAGCTTCTCCGTGACCCAACGCGAACATGAGATTGCGCTGCGCATGGCCATGGGCGCCACCCGCGCGCGCGTGGTCGCGCTGGTTATCAAAGAAGGCGTGGTGCTGGCCTCGATCGGCCTGGGGCTAGGCCTGGTCGGCGCTTATTTCGTAGGCCGTGCCATGCAAAGCACCCTCTTCGGCATCGGGGCGATCGACCTATCGGCGTTTGCCGTGGTGGGATTGATCCTGATGACGACCGCTCTGCTGGCGTGCTACCTGCCTGCGCAAAGGGCCGCCTCCGTCGAGCCGATGACGATCTTGCGCGGGGAGTGAGTCATGCGCTCGGTTGCGCTCGACCAGCGCTACGACAATATCATCAGGTCGTCGCATCAATTGTTTGCCATGACGGCAGCTACCAAACCTGCAAGAACTCCTGCGCTCAATACCCACGTCATTGGTCTGGCGAAGTTCAGCGTGAGAGGTAGTCCCGTCCTTTTGGAGACGAAAATCCGAGGGTTCTCCGGGTTGTAGTAAAAGATGAGAAGTTTCCAGTGTTGGGGATCCGTATCTCTGAACATCGGTTGAAGACGCCTCCTTGGCGAAATAAGGGACATGACACGTATTGGTCGGGGAACACCTATCTCCTCGCCTCGTTGGCCGCCCCCCTGTTGGATCTCACCATGGGTTGCCGCAGCGCCACGAGCCGCTATCTGGAAGTTTGCCGGCCAACCTGTCTAAACTTCGATGCTGCAGGCAACAGGAATGACATTTTGCTTGACGTGCTGCCCCTCACGTGTTTAGTGTGTTAATAGAGTAGACACTTTGGGCGTGATCTTCCGGCTTAACCCATCCTCGGGCATCCCCATCTATCTTCAGCTGATGGAGCAGGTGAAGCACGCGGTTGAAACCGGGGCGCTGCATGAGGGCGATCAACTGCCGACGATTCGAAAACTTGCGGAAGACCTGGTCATGAACCCCAACACCGTGGCGCGCGCATACCGTGAGTTGGAACACGAAGGCGTGCTCGAAGTGAAGCACGGCTCCGGAGCATTCATCAAGGAGTCAGCAGCGGGCCGGTCCCGGCTCATTCACAAAGCGCAAACCGTAATGCAGTCGACGATCGGGCGGCTGCAGGCGCTGGGGCTGACCGAGGACGAGCTACGCAGAGTCTTTGAAAACGAACTCGCCCAGACCAGAGTCAAGGCCACCGCGGAGTAGCGGAGAGGAAGTCATGACGGATTTCATCATCGAAACCACCGAGTTATACAAGTCTTTCCACAACCGGCCGGCATTGCGCGGCCTGAATCTCCGAGTCCCCGTGGGCAGCATCTTCGGTTTCCTGGGACGGAACGGCGCCGGCAAGACCACGACCATCAAGACGCTGATGGGCTTGTTGCGGTGCGATCGCGGCAGCGCTCAGGTGTTCGGAAAACCCATCCTCGATGCAGACCGTTCGGTTGAAATCCGGCGCCGCATCGGGTTCGTCACCGAGGATAAGGAGCTGTATCCCTACATGACGGTGGAGCAGTTGATCCGCTTCACCCGCCCCTTTTTCCCCGGGTGGCGCCACGATCTGGAGCAGCGCTACCTGCATATGTTCGAGTTGCCGCCGGAACGAAAGATTCCCGATCTCTCCAAGGGCATGCGGTCGAAGCTCATGCTGCTACTGGCAATCTCGCGCGGAGCCGAACTGCTCATTCTGGATGAGCCGACCGATGGCCTGGACCCGGCGGCCACCGAGGACGTGTTGCGCGAGCTGATGGCGATTGCAGCCTCTTCTGGAACCACTATGTTTTTCTCGTCCCACCAACTGTCCGAAGTGGAGCTGATCGCCGACCATATCGGAATCGTCGATCAGGGAAAGATGGTCGTGAGCGGCTCGCTCGACGACATGAAGAATCAATACCAACGCCTGCAAATGGTATTCGCTGATCAGGTGCAGTTACCGAAGCAATGGGTGGATGGGGTGGAGTCCGTGCGCCAGGACGGACGCATGGTTTCGGTCCTCGCCAGCCGCAATGCCGACGCCATCGCCGGTCAGGTGCAGTCCATCCCGGGAACCGTGGTGGAGCGATTTCCGGTAACGCTCAAAGAGATTTTTCTGGAACATGTGAGGAGCCACTAACATGCTATGGAACAAAGGATGGCTTGAGACCCGATACAGGCTGCTGTTCGCCCTAGGCTTTGTTGTGCTATTTCAACTTCTGCTGCAAAAGCCGAGTGCCACGCCGCAAGGCATCGCAGGAATCGTTCTCTTCTCGAACCCGGTACTCGTGGTCATGTGCTACACGCTGGTTGCGGGGGCCGGCGTGGCCACACAGCCCTCCTTTGTGGTGTCGAAAGGAATCCATGGTTCCACCCTGTTCACGCTATCCCTGCCGGTGACCCGGTTACGACTGCTGTCGGTTCGGGCGGCCATTGGCTGGCTCGAGGGGAGCGGTGTGATTGCAGCGCTCTGCTGTTCGTTATGGTTCCGGATTCCCGGACTCAGGGCAATGATGGGCCCGGCAACGATGCTGCACTATGCCGCCACGCTGATTGCCTGTGGCTCCGCAATCTATTTCGTGTCGGTATTGCTCGGAACTTTTCTCGACGAGCAGTGGCGAACCTGGGGCACGATGCTTATCTCTACCGTGCTCTGGTGGGTATCTGCCCACACTTCCCTCCCTCCATTCCTGGACATCTTTCACGGCATGGGAAAAGGCTCGCCGCTGATCGCGCATACGATGCCGTGGAGTGCCATCGCCTTTTCGATCCTGTTGGCGGGCGTTCTCTTCTTTGCCGCGCTGAGAGTCCTGCGAGCTCGCGAGTACTAAGCGAGCGTCCTGTCTCCCGCAGATCGTCATTTTATAAGCCGTGAAGGGTGCCGGCTGCAGAGTCCGCGCGAGAACACGATCCTGGAAGGGCACGGCATCAGCCCCACGGACCTGCTTCTCTTGAGCGCTTCCTCGCCGCAGCGAGCTTCAGCCCCTGAGGTACAGGCGACGGGTAGACCGCGCGCGTGTCCCCTGGCTTCAGCGCAGTCGAGTTAGCGCTGGCGCGTGTTGGCCAGAGCCCGGAGGATGATGCGGGTGTTCTGGTTCATTACCTGACGCAGATACATGGTGACGGCGAAGAGAAGGACCATGAAGAATAGACCGATGCGCAGCAGAGAATGCAGGAGCTGGCCGAGGTTTTCCGGCTGGAAAAGATGCACGTGCATCCAGATAAAGATGAGCACGGCGAGGATGGCGAGCACGCCGACGATGATGCGGGAAGAGCGTTCGGACCTGTCCGCGGCTGCGAGGGCTTGCTGGACGAAGGCGAGTTCAGCGTTCGGATTTCCGGAGTTGGGCGGTTGCGGTTCGGGACTCATGCTGGTTCCTTTCAAGGGTGAGGTGTTTGCGTAGAGTCGCGACTCCGTAGTGCAGGCGCGACTTGGCTGTGCCTATGGGAATGTCGAGGATGGTGGCGCTTTCTTCGAGCGAGAGGTCATGCTGGTAGTGAAGCAGGAGCACGGCTCGGCTGGCAGGCGAGACGTGGTCCAGCAGGGCGAATAAGGCGGCGTCGGGTGGTTCGCCGAAATCGGGGTGGGGCGGCAGAACGGATTCCGGTGGCGCGGCGTCGAGGGGCTCCCAGCGACGGGCGCGTTTGAGGTGAGAGAAGGCAATGCGCGAGGCGATACGCAGTGTCCACGGGCGAAAGACGGCGGGCTCGCGCAGGAAGGGAAGCTTGCGGAAAATCTGGAGCGAGGTCTCCTGCAAGATGTCGTCGGCCAGGTCCACGCCGGCGAGGCGGATGATGTATCGGCGTAACGGCGCATAGCTATCACGCAGAAGCTGTTCCAGGGCATCCCGGTCACCGGCCTGGGCGAGGAGCACAACCAGGGTCTGATCGGAAGGAGACGGCTCCGTCGTGAGCGTCGTGGCGTGCATACATGAGAGAGGCAACAAGGTAGAGGAAAGTTCGGTTCCGATGGATAAAATAATCCAGTCCTGATACGGCGACAAACTATCTCTGATGAAGTAGTTCGGATGGATAGGCAGGCTACCCCTTATCTGCGTCTCTACCGGAAAGCGCCCCTGGGGAAAAGGTCACCTGCATCGCATGCCTTTTCGGCGCCCTGCGATCATTTTCACCTTTGGCGATGTTTTGCAGGAACATTGGCTCGGCCTGCTCCGTAAGAAGATGCATGAGAACTTTTTTTGCCGTTGCGAGCGCAGCCGTGCTGGCCTTGAATCTGGCGGGTTGGGCACGGGCGGAGACCCCTTGCGGGCAAACGCTGGATGCTCCCCTTCGGCCGAGGACCGTGTTGAAGGTCCATTCACGACCTGCCGGTCTCGAGATTGTGGGCACGGACCAGGCGGTGATTCATGTTTCGTGCACCTCGGGCGACGAGGGCGACGCCCAGCGTATCCGCATCCAGTTCCATGAAAATGCGAACGACGAAACCCTGACCCTCACGGGCGATTTGCGCAAAGAAAACAATGTCAGGGTTCGCATCGAAGTGCCGCGAAAGACGAGCCTGCGGGTCGAGATGTCGGCAGGAGAGGTGAAGGTGGAGGACATAGAGGGCGATAAGGATATCGATCTGTATGCAGGACAGATTTCGGTTTCTTCGACTCGCCCGTGGGACTACCGCAGTGTTGACGTGTCGGTAAGCATTGGAGCAGTCAACGCTCCGGTGTACGGCACCCAGAAAGGCGGCTTCTTCCGCAGCATTACGAAAGAAACGGCAGGCGGCGAGTATTCGCTGCATGCTCATGTGATTACAGGAGAGATCGATCTGCTGGGCAGAGCCGCGCGCGTCACCACCGATTAGCTTGCAATATACGCAACCGCAGCTCTAACGGGAGCCATGACTAGGACAGGTTCTCAGAGCGAAGCCCTTCGTCTTTGACTGAGGGGGCCTCAATCGCTTATTTCGCACTTTTTGACCAAATTCTCCGGCCTCGCCGATCCAATGAGTAAACTAACCGGTGAGCGAGCTAGTGGAGTGCGTCGTTAATAACGTCCTATACGTTTTCAAACCTTAGTCCCGCAGGGACGACTGAAGGTAGCCCAGGATGAAATCCTGGGTAACAAGGACAAAACAGAGCAGTCCCGAAGGGACGGCTGACGATTCCCCAGGATGAAATCCGGGGAGGATTGCTCGGTCAACAATGCTGAGGGAACACAGGACTTCGTCCTTCCCCCTTCAGCCGTCCCTACGGGACTGCTCTGTTTCGCTTTCCCTACCCAGGATTTCATGCTGGATTTCATCCTGGGCTACGTTCAGTCGCCCCTGCGGGACTGGGGCGCCCGACAAGTTGGCAAACATACTGGACGTTATGAGCGACCCACTTTACTAAGGTGCGGTCAGGGCTTCCAGCTGGGGACGAGCCGATTCATACGTCAGAGATATGCCCTGGGCCAGGCTTGTCCGGGGGCGCCAGCCCAGGCTTCTCATGCGGGTGGCGTCTAACAGCTTTTGCGGCGTTCCGTCGGGTTTCGTCGCATCGAAGACCAGTTCGCCTGCGAAGCCGAGAACCGAGCAGACGGTTTCGGCTAGCTCCTTGATGGTTACATCCGTTCCCGTGCCGATGTTGATCAGCGGCACGCCCTCTAACAGCTGCGAGAAGACCGGATCTTCCAGGTTCATCAAAAAGACACAGGCTTCGGCCAGATCTTCACTGAACATCAGTTCGCGGCGGGGGGTACCGGTTCCCCAAACGACGAGCTGCTTGTGGCCGAGAGATTTTGCCTCCGCTACTTTACGTATCAGGGCAGGAAGCACATGCGACTTTTGCGGGTCAAAATTGTCGCCCGGTCCATAAAGGTTTGAAGGCATGGCCGCAAGGTAACGAGTGTTGTGTTGCCGGTTATACGACCAGCACATCTCGATGCCGGCAATCTTGGCTAATGCATACGGACGGTTGGTGGGCTCAAGCGGCCCTGTGAGCAGATACTCTTCTTTGATAGGCTGCGGGCAAAGCTTGGGATAAATACAACTGGAGCCGAGGAAGAGCATGCGGTCGACACCCGCCTGATAGCTGGCATCGATGATGTTGGTTTGGATGATGAGGTTGTCGCGGATGAAATCGGCGGGATAGAGATCGTTGGCGAGGATGCCGCCTACCTTGGCCGCGGCCAGAAAAACATAGGCGGGGCGCTCCTGCGCAAAGAAGCGGCGGACCGCGACCGAGTCGGTCAGGTCAAGCTCTGCGCGCGTACGCAACAGCAGCCGCTCAAAGCCGTGCTGCCTGAGACTGCGGCAGATCGCGGAGCCCACCAGGCCGCGATGGCCGGCTACATAAATAAGACTGTCTTTGTGCACGGCGTCTGCTCCGGTTACGACTCGTGGAAATTGTAAGCGGCGTAGCCGTGCTGGGTTACCAGGGCGTCGCGCTCGGCCGCCTTTAAGTCTTCCACCGCCATCTCTTCAACCAGCGTGCGGAAGTCTATGCGGGGCGACCAGCCTAATTCTTTGCGCGCTTTGCTGGCGTCGCCTAGCAGAGTTTCTACCTCAGCCGGGCGGAAGTAACGGGGATCGACCGCGACCACCGCCTTGCCGTGCTGATCGAACGCCTGTTCTTCGATGCCTGTGCCCTTCCAGGCCAGGTGGATATCGAGGCACGCCGCAGCCATGGTTACAAAATCGCGCACGCTGTATTGCACGCCGGTCGCGATCACGTAATCGGAGGCGCGCTCCTGCTGCAACATGAGCCACTGCATCTCGATGTAATCGCGGGCATGGCCCCAGTCACGTTTGGAATCAAGGTTGCCCAGGTAGAGTTTTTGCTGCAGGCCGAGCTTGATGCGGGCCAGCGCGCGAGTCACTTTGCGGGTGACGAAGGTCTCGCCCCGCAAAGGCGATTCGTGATTGAACATGATGCCGTTGCAGGCATACAAGCCGTAGGATTCGCGATAGTTGACGGTGATCCAGTAGGCGTAAAGCTTGGCCACTCCGTAGGGCGAGCGAGGGTAGAAGGGTGTTTTTTCCGACTGTGGAATCTGCTGGACTAACCCGTACATCTCTGAAGTGGAGGCCTGGTAAAAACGGGCCTTGGCGGTGAGCCCGAGTATACGGATCGCCTCCAGCAGGCGGAGCGGGCCCAGCGCGTCGGAGTTGGCCGTGTATTCCGGCTCTTCAAAGGAGACCGCCACGTGGCTCTGGGCGGCGAGGTTGTAGATCTCGTCCGGCTGCACTTTCTCGACCACGTGGATCAGGCTGGTCGAGTCCGTCATATCGCCGTAGTGCAGCACCAGGCGGCGCTTTTCCTGGTGCGGATCCTCATAAAGATGATCAATGCGGTTGGTGTTGAGCAGCGAAGTGCGGCGCTTGATGCCGTGCACCTCATACCCCTTCTTCAGCAGGAACTCGGCGAGATAGGCCCCGTCCTGACCGGTAATGCCGGTGATCAAAGCTCGTTTCAAGAAGGAGCGCTCCTCTTTGGTAACGTGTTGATTCCATTTTATGCCAGAACCCTCTCTGCCCCTGGAGGGTGATCCTAACTGGTATCTTGGCAGAGAACATGACGGCACACGATCCCCCAACCAACGGCAAGCGGCTTCTGCATGTGATTGCGTCGTTTGCACCGGTAGCTGGGGGAACGAGCGAGGGCATTCGCCAACTGGCCGAGAGCAGCGCCGGGTTATCGGCAGTGGTTTGCCTGGATGATCCGGCCGCCGGTTTTTTGCGTGGCCAGAGTTTCCCGGTGCACGCGCTGGGACCAACGCGCGGCCATTATGGCCGCACACCGCGGCTCGAAGCCTGGCTCGAGGAGAATCTCGCTCGCTTTGACGGGGTCGTGATTCATGGGCTGTGGCAGTACCACAGCTATGGCGCCTACCGCGTGGTTCGCTCGCGGCTGCCCTATGTCGTCTTTCCTCACGGCATGCTGGACCCTTATTTCAAGCAGGCCTTTCCCTGGAAGCACGTGAAGAAGCAGATGTATTGGCTGGCGCGGGAGTATCGCGTGCTGCGCGACGCGCGGGCGGTCTGCTTTACCACGCCGATCGAGCGCGATGCGGCGGCCGGCACGATGTGGCCACAGCGTTGGCATCCGGTAGTGGTTTCGTTTGGCACCTCACCGCCGGCCGGGGATGCGGCGGCGCAGCGCGCGATGTTTCTCGAACGTTATTCCTTCCTGCGCGGGCGGCGGCTCTTCCTGTTCCTGTCGCGCATTCATCGCAAGAAAGGATGCGATCTGCTGCTCGAGGCGTTTGCCCGCATAGCCGCCGCCCATCCTGATTGGGACCTGGTGATGGCCGGCCCCGATGAAGATGACTTGCGCCCACAACTGGAGGCGCAGGCCAGGGCTCTGGGCATCGCTCAGCGCGTGCACTGGACCGGCATGTTGACGGGCGATTTGAAGTGGGGCGCTTTGCACGCGGCCGAGGCCTTTGTGCTCCCGTCGCACCAGGAAAATTTTGGAGTGGCGGTGGTAGAAGCGCTGGCTTGCGGCTTGCCCGTGCTTATTTCCGATAAGGTCAACATCTGGCCGGATATTGTCCAGGATGCAGCCGGCATTGTGCACCCGGATACGGCCGAGGGTACTTACCAATCCATGGCAGGCTTGCTGGCTATGTCCCCGGAAGAACGGCAAAGGATGGTCAACAATGGACTTGCCTGCTTTCTTGCGCGGTACGAGATGAAGCGCACGGCGGCGGCGCTGCAGCAGCTTTTTTGATAGGTTGCGAGCCTCTCTTTAGTAACTTATGTCTACCTGTGCAATCAGCTAGAATTCTCCCACCATGAGCGACGTGAGCGAATCGACGGATCTTCCGAAAGTTTCCGGGCCCGGGCCGAATCTGGCGCAAGTCGATCCGCCGCACCCCTTCAAGAGCGCCATCAAAACAGTGCTGATTGCGGCAGTCGTGATGAGTATTGCACTGGGGCTTTACGCTTACCTGGGGCAGAGACCGCCGGTTGCTGCCGGCGAGGTTCTGGCAACGACGGTGTATCCGGTACATTCGCTGACCAACAATGGCGGCGCCCGTGATACGGGGATGGCGGGATCGACTGAGTATTCTGACCAGGTATTGATTCTCTGCAAGATCAGAGTGCGCAATCAGACGGATATTCCACTGTTCATGCAGGATATTGATCTGACCATCAAGTTGCCGGACGGGACGGAGCAGGTGAACGTATCCGCGAGTGACAAGGATATGGATCGGGTATTTCAGGCGTATCCGTCGCTGGGTTATTTGCGCGCCGCTCCCATTCAGCGCGATGTCACGCTGAATCCCGGGCAGTTTGTGGAAGGCTTGGCGATTTTTAATTTTTCCATTAGCAAGGAACAGTGGGACACGTTGCAGACGGCTAAGGTCGTGGTGCAGTTCATGCACCAAAAGAATCTGGAGTTGGTGGTTAGCCGGTAAAGTTGCTGGCTAAGACCTGGCGTAGTGTGTCGTTCATAACATCCAGTATGCTTGCCAACCTGGCGGTCGTCCCAGTCCCGCAGGGACGACTGAAACGTAGCCCGGGATGAAATCCTGGGAGCATGCTCCGTCAACAATGGCTGAGGGAAGATAGGACTTCAGCCGTCCCTACGGGACTGCTCTGCTTTGCTTTCCTTACCCAGGATTTCATCCGGATTTCATCCTGGGCTGTTTTCAGTCGTCCCTGCGGGACTGGGACGCCCGACCGGTTGGCCGATATACTGGACGTTATGAGCGAATCACTACACTAGCTCTCTTCCATCCCGACGACAGAGATCACACCATTTGAGAATAAAGAGCGCCCGAGGGAACGGTCAGTTCCCTCTCTTTAGTTGGAGGCGGGCGGGGCGTTTTTGGGGGTTGCCAGGTAACCGATTACCTGGTTCTTGTTAATGGTGTTGATCACCAGCTCGTAGAGAAGCTTGTCTTTACCGGTGTAGAACTGGACCGGTTCGTCGACGTTCTTATCCTTCTTCTCGATTTTCTTGTCGTCGGATTCCACCAGCAGGGTGTACTTCGAATGCTTGGTGTCCGCCTTCTTCAATTGCAGGCTGATGCCGGAGATGGGTGTCGGCTTGGCCCCCTTGGTCAGATTCAGATCGTAATAGTTACGATCACCCTTGTGCTTGAGGATATCCAGTTCCTTGGCGTTGGTGGCGACCAGGCCGCTGGTCAGCCCCAGATCGCCGGTAACACGCTGCAAACGGCCTTCGGCATTCTGTAGTTCGGTCTTGGTGGCGGCCACGTCGGTCTTCACGCCGCCTACATCGGTCTTGACCGCAGAAACGTCGCTCGATACCGCGCCAATCTGCTTCTGGGCTTCGGCCTGCGCAGCCTCCTGCTCTTTCTCCAGACGGCTGGTTTCCGCCTGCTGACGCTTGAGGAACTCACTGGCGCGCGCTTCCAGCTGGCGCTGGGTCAGCCCTACGCTCTGCCCCAGGGTCTCAGAGGTTACACGAAGCTTGGCGTTGGTTTCGTTGAGGCTCTCTGCCAGCTTGTCGTTCTGCTGCTGCGCGTTCACCAGCGCGGTCTGTGATTTTTCCAGCCGATTTTCAAGCGTGTAGCTCCAGATAAGCCCACCCGCAGAGGCCAACGCGGCAAAGCCGAGAATGGCAATAAACAGCCCGGATTGGGTTCGTTCGGCTGTCTCGTAGTTGTCGTCGCTCATGCGATCTTCCTCTTTCCGCCGCGGCGCCGGTTCCCATGGGCGGCTCCGCTGTGTTTCCCCATCCTACAATGGACGGGTGGAGACTGTAGATGTCATCGTTGCCGGCGCAGGCATTATCGGCCTGTCTGCCGCGCTTGAACTAGCCAGGAGCGGGCTGCGCGTGCAGGTCGTCGAAAAAGGACGAGCCATGGCGGAAGCCTCCTGGGCGGCCGCCGGCATGTTGGCGCCCAGCGACCCCGAGCTCCCGCCAGCGCTGGCTGAGTTTGCTCTCCTTAGCTCCCGGCTTTATCCCGAGTACCTGGCATCCATTGAACAGCTTTCCGGGTGCTCTGTGCCGCTGCGCACCCGCGGGTCTGTGCAGGCAGCGGAGGCGTTTTCCGGCGATGCGCTACGTTATGCGATCAGCGCAGATGAGGCGGCCAGGCGCATTCCCGGGTTGGCCACCAGGAGGCGATCCTTCTTGTGGCTGGAAGAGGCGAGCCTCGATCCGCGCGACCTGTGCCTCGCTCTGCCCCTGGCCGCAGCCGCCGCAGGCGTTGCCTTGCTTGAGCAAACCGAAGTAATCAGCGTGACCAGTCAGACCGGCGCGGTCGAGGTAAAAACCCAGAACGGCGTCATGAGCGCGGGTGCATTCGTCAATTGTTGTGGCGCCTGGGCGGGTGGGGTGCAGCCGCTGGCCGCTGCCGTCGAACCGTGGAAGGGGCAGATGCATACTGTCCGCCTGGCGCCTCCGCTCGATCTGCCGTATGTTCTGCGCTCCCCTGAGGTTTACCTGGTGCCCCGGGGGGAGGGCCTGGTGGTGGTAGGGGCCACGGTGGAGCGTGTGGGCTTCGATCGCCAGGTCGAGCCTACGGCGACCGAGTGGCTGCGTGTTCTGGCCGCGGATTTGTGGCCCCCCATCGGCTCCGCGCCGGTGGTTGCCAGCTGGACAGGGTTGCGGCCCGGCACGCGCGACGGCCTGCCTCTGATCGGCAGCGCGGGCCAACCACATTGCTGGATGGCTACCGGACACTTTCGTAATGGAATCCTGCTAGCCCCGGCCACTGGCCTGCTTGTGCGCCAGCTCTTGCAGGGCGAAACGCCCGCGGTGGCGCTGGGCGCATTCGTCCCGGGTCGGTAAAGTGACAAGATTCAGAGCGCTGCGCTATAAAACAAAGAGTGCCCGGCGCTGGCAACCTGGAGCATCTAACAGCCAAAGGAGCCTTCCGAATGTCGACAGCGGTGGTGGGTAAGGGACTTGCCGGGGTAGTTGCGGCCAACTCGGGCATCTGCTGGATTGATGGCGATGCCGGCGTGCTGGCCTACCGCGGGATCGACATCCATGAGCTGGCCGTGAAGTCCACGTTTGAAGAGACCAGCTATCTTTTGTGGTTTGGGCGGCTACCAGGGCGGGCGGAACTGGAAGAATTCAGCAGGCGGCTAACGGAAGCGCGCACGCTCGATCCGAAAATTCTCGATTTACTGCGCTCCTTTCCCGCGAGCGCGACGCCGATGGAAGTGCTGCGGACGGCGGTTTCGGCGCTCAGCTTTTATGACCCGGACGAGAGCGACAATGAGCACGATGCCAATGTGAGCAAGAGTTTCCGCCTGACGTCGCAGATTGCCATGTTGGTTGCGGCTTACGACCGTCTGCGCAAGGGCAAGAACGTTGTCGCGCCCGACCCCTCGCTCAGCCACGCGGCAAATTTCCTTTGGATGTTGAACGGGGAGAAGCCCTCGGTCACGGCTACCAAAACGTTCGACCTGGCGCTGATTCTGCATGCCGACCATGAGCTGAATGCCTCCACCTTTGCCGCCCGCGTCATTGCGGCTACGCTCTCTGACATTCATTCTGCGATTACCGGCGCCATTGGCGCGCTCAAGGGTCCGCTGCATGGCGGGGCCAACGAGGCGGTCATGCGGATGCTGTTCGCCATCGATCAGGAGGGCGCTGACCCGGTTGATTATGTGGCTAAACTACTGGCGCAAAAGAAGAAAATTTCTGGCTTCGGGCATCGTGTGTACCACACAGAAGATCCCCGAGCGACCCATCTACGCAAGATGTCGGAGGAGTTGGGCGAGTCTTCCGGCAACGCCAAGTGGTACAAGATGTCGCGGGCGATTGAGCAATACATTCTGGCGGAAAAGAAATTGAACGCGAACGTCGATTTCTATTCGGCTTCGACTTACACCATGCTGGGCATCGATCTTGACCTGTTCACGGCAATCTTCGCCGTGAGCCGGATATCCGGGTGGGCTGCGCATGTGATCGAGCAGCTCGATGACAATCGCCTGATTCGACCGCGCGCCGAGTACATCGGCCCCGAGTATCCGGTGAAGTATGTTGCGGTGGAAAAACGCTAGGGTCGAGTGCCGTTTATTTCTCTCGCTCCGCCAGGAATGCGGGTGCCCCATCTCGCCCTCAAACAAGCCCCACGATTTGACGTACCACCAATCTCCGGGTGCCCCATCCTTGCGTTTTTTGCAAAGGGTGGAATCAAAGACGGTCAATCCAACATTCGTGGATCCCACCCTTCGCAAAAAACGCGAAGGATGGGGCACCCGCATTCGAGAAAAATGAGCTATTTCCGGCTGGCCGGGGGAACAATTCCGTTCATGCGCAGGTATTCCACCATCTGGCCGTAGTGGTCATTGGTGTGGGCCAGGCCCACGGCGGCGATCGTGGCCCGGGTGTTGCCGCCGTCGACCTCCTTGATCACTTCAAATGCATTTTCCGGCGTAATGGTTTCCATCGCCTTCTCCGCGAACGCATAGGACTCTTTCAGCGCTTTGACGGCGTCATCCTTGCTGGTCAATTTGCTAATCGACTGCGGATCGATCTCCGGCTTGACCCCGAACCCACTAAAGAAGAAATACTGCGCTTCAGCAACATGTGTCACTTCCTGGGCGAAGGTCCTTACGCCTTTGAAGTTGCCGCTGGTGGGGGCGAAATTATATTTATCGGCGGGCATGGCTTCAGCGGCCGCGATCACTTCTTCTGCCTGACCGTGAAAAAGCTTGGCAAAAGCCTGACCAGGCTCGGCTTGGGCGCCAGCGAGGTGAACAGTTGGTTCGGCTGCTGGTTTGGCGAATGAAAAAGCGGGCGCAAGAAGCAGGCTACAGGCGGCGACGGCGGTGAGCCGGAATTTGTTGTTCACGATCAATCTCCCTTAAGCGTGTTTAGCAGAAGAAGCCTATCAGGTTTACGGGGATGAGCGGTGGGCCGGTTCCCGTAGAATAAGGCCAGGAGCGCTTGTGCGGCGAATTTACCTGGATGCGAATGCCACCACCCCTCTGCTGCCAGAGGTGCTGGAGGCCATGCGCCCATTTCTGCTGGAGCGGTTCGGCAACGCCTCGTCGATCCACCAGGAAGGGCAGCATGCGCGTTCGGCGGTCGAGCAGGCTCGCGCCAGCGTGGCCCGGCTGCTGGGTT
Source organism: uncultured Acidobacteriaceae bacterium (assembly GCA_963834445.1). Classification (GTDB taxonomy): domain Bacteria; phylum Acidobacteriota; class Terriglobia; order Terriglobales; family Acidobacteriaceae; genus PALSA-350. The sequence continues at coordinate 571,807 of CAWIBU010000002.1, read as the reverse complement.
GCCGGTCAGCGGAGGTGGTTTTTACCAGCGGCGGCACAGAAAGCGACAACCTGGCGATCTTTGGCTCGGTGCGCCCTGGGGACCACGTCATCACCAGCACCGTCGAGCACCACGCGGTGCTGCATGCGGTGGAGCGATTGCGCGACCGCGGCGTCGAAATCGAATTTTTGCCAGTTGACGCGCAGGGGGTGCTGGCCGCTGAGGATGTGCGCAAGGCCCTGCGGCCGAACACCCGGCTGGTCAGCGTGATGCTGGCCAACAACGAGACGGGGGTTTTGCAGCCGGTCGCGGCGATCGGGAAGATCGCTGCCGAGGCAGGGGTTCGGTTCCATGTAGACGCGGTGCAGGCGGCAGGCAAGATGCCGCTGGCGGTGGATGACCTGGGGTGCCATCTGCTGACGATTTCCGGGCACAAGATGCATGGGCCGCAGGGGACGGGCGCGCTGTTTGTCCGTCGTGGCACACGGCTCGAGCCTTTATTTGCCGGCGGCGCACATGAGCGGCAGCGGCGCGCCGGCACCGAGAATGTGGCCGGGATCGTGGGCCTCGGTCAGGCCGCGGAGTGCGCCATCGCAGCACTGCACAATGGCGCTGCGGAACAAATGAGGGTCCTGCGGGACCGCCTGGAGGCGGGGCTGCTGGCGGGGTGTACAGAGTGCGGGGTGAATGGCGGCGGTACAGCCCGCGTGCCCAACACCACCAACCTGTGGTTCGATCATGTGGAAGGCGAAGCGCTGGTGATCGGGCTTGACCTCAAAGGCCTGGCGGTATCGAGCGGCGCAGCTTGCTCTTCGGGCGCCAACGAGCCCTCCCATGTTCTCGAGGCGATGGGGCTATCCAGCGAGCGGGCGCGCGCCAGCCTGCGCTTGAGCTTGCATCGGCTGACAACAGAAGAAGACATTGCGCAGACGATTGCCCTGGTCGCGGCGCAGGTGGCCAGATTGCGTGAGCTTTCTGCGGTGGCGGTGCGGTGATGAACAATGAAACGATCGCGGTGGCGATGTCAGGTGGGGTGGATTCGTCCGCGGTTGCCGCCATGCTCAAGGCAGACGGGCACACGCTCGTGGGCCTGACGATGCAGTTGTGGAACCAGCGTCGCCTGGCCGGCCAGGATGGCATGCCGGAGCAGGTGCAGGGGCGTTGCTGTTCCATTGATGATGTGTACGACGCGCGCCGAGTCGCGGAAATGCTGCAGATTCCCTACTACGTGGTCAATCACCAGGAGCGGTTCGAGCGGGATGTGATTCGGCCGTTCGTGGATGAGTACCTGGCGGGGCGGACGCCGATCCCCTGCAGCCTGTGTAACAACCACCTCAAGTTTGACCAGCTGCTTTTGACCGCGCGCCAGATTGGCGCCGAGAAGATTGCCACCGGGCACTACGCTCGCAATGAATACGATCCAGCGCGCGGGCGGTGGATCCTCAAGCGGCCGGCGGATGCCGGCAAAGACCAGACCTATTTCCTGTTTGGGTTGACCCAGGAGCAGTTGGCGCGTTCGCTGTTTCCCCTGGGCGGATTCACCAAGCCGGAGGTACGCGCGCTGGCCCACGGATTCGGGCTGGCGTTAGCCAACAAGGCAGACTCGCAGGAGATTTGCTTTATCCCTGGAGGGGACTACAAGCGGTTTATCGATGCTTACCTCGAGGAACAAGGCGAGTCTTTGCCCGATACGGCCGGTGAGCTGGTTTCCGCCGGCGGCCAGCCGCAGGGCAAGCACGACGGGGTGCACAACTTCACCGTCGGGCAGCGCAAGGGGCTTGGTTTGGCGTCGCCTTCTCCGCTCTATGTGATCTCGATCGACCGGGATAGCAAGCAGGTCACGGTCGGCGGGGAGCAGGAGTTGCTGCGTAGTTCGCTGCGGGCGCAGCGGCTCAACTGGATTTCGATCGCGGGGCTGGCCGGGGAGATGCGGGCGCAAGTGAAGATTCGCCATCGCCATGAGCCGGCCTGGGCTACTCTGCGGCAGACCGGCGCCGATGAGGTAGAAGCTTTGTTCGACGAGCCGGTAAGGGCGGTAACGCCTGGTCAGGCTGCGGTGTTCTACAGCGGCAATGAGGTGGTGGGCGGAGGCTGGATCGTCTAAGGACTGTGCGGCTTCTGAGAAGAAGCAGCACCGGTCGCAACAGGGGCGGGTGGCCCAGGTCCCCAGATTTCCTGCGCGGCTTATTGGATTCGCCCAACTGCACGCGGCTTTCCTTAAAGACAGCCGCACAAGCTGCCGTTGGATGGATCCGCGTACAGGAAATCCGGGGGCCTCGCTAGGTTCAGCTTCTAGACGAAAAGGTCGTCTTCGGGTTCCAGGTGATCGACCGGGGTCTTCTTGCGCAGAACATCGACTCCGGCGCGCAGCCCGTTGAGAATGCCGTTGGCCTGGCGCAGCGGAACAGCCACCCCGTGCTCAAGAGCATGGACGGCAAAGGTTAATTGGTCCAGGGTCCCTTTGACCATTCCATCGACACGCGTGGCCTGGGCCTGGGCGCGGTTGGTTACGTCGCCGACCAATCCACCGACCTGTTCCGACCTGGCCCGCAGCGTTACTGTGGTGGCCGCCAGGTTCTCGGTGATGATCCTGAGTTTGGGCGTTATGTCCTGAATCACATCGCGGGAGGCGATAATTGCCGGCAGGGCGTGCAGCCGTACGTCGTCGGCCAGTCCCATAATTTTCTTCTGGGCTTTGCGGGCACCGAGAAACATAGCCATGGTGAAGCCAGCCTGCGCCAGAATGCTGATAGCGGCGATGGCTATAAAGATGACGAGCAAAGTTTGGGTGGTTTTATCCATGTGCGTATTGCTTCTAACCTTAATGAGCCGTTCGTCTGAGAACGGCTCCCGGACCTGCGCCTGAGAGCCGCCCCACCACCCTGAATACGTTAGTTTTGCCCGTCGCCAGAGGACGTAGTCGTCACATAGGCGCTCTTGCCTGCATCCACTGCTGCCGACACCTTGTCAACGTGCTTGGCAACCGTTTTGCGCGCGGTATCTACGTAGTCTCCCACCTGGGTGCGGCCACGATCGACGGCCTGCTTGCCGCGCTCCACGTAGTCGCTCACTTGACCCTTGCCGATATCGACATAGGTGTTGACCTGAGCCGCTGCCTCTCTGGACTTCTGTTTCAGGTATTCGGCACGCTCACGTGCGCTCTCAGCCAGACTGTCCCGGGTATCTGTTCCAGCTTGCGGAGCGTACAGCACACCGATTGCCGCGCCAATGCCGAGCCCGACTATAAACCAGCCGAATCCACCGCCACCACCGCCGCTGCTCTCATTCTCGTCTGTCATCGAATCTTCCCCTTAACTTACTGTACTTGTATCAATATACTGCTTCCACGGAACCCAGGGTTAAAACCCGGATAGTAGCATAGGATGCATTGCCAGGGTACCGTGAACTCAGCAACAATAATGGGATGCAGATTTACCCGAAGGCGAACAACTTTAAGCAGCGCGGCGCGAACCGGTTTCCGATTTCCTGCGTCAATAGGTAGTGTAAGCAAACGTGCCAACCGCGTGGTGAAAGAGGGTTTCTCATGAAGACCAATTTTCTGATGCAACGCAATGCGCCGGCGGTGGTCCTGGCCGGTTTGGTACTCCTGGGAACGGGTTGCAGAAACCCATTTCTCCCCAAGGAAGAGCCCACCCCGGCCGCCCAGCAACCTGCGCCTGCTCCGGTGGCCCAGGCGCCCGCACCAACTGCGCCCGCTCCACCCGACGACCAGCAGATCAACAGCGGGATCCAGGCGAAGATCGGCGCGGAATCGGCATTGAGCGGACAGGATATTAAGGTGACCGTCGCCAACGGTGTGGCCACGCTGAATGGCAAAGTCGACAACGACGCCTCGCGGGCACTGGCGGCGGCTGATAGCGCCTCCGTGGACGGGGTCAGGACGGTCGTGAACAACCTGGTAGTGGCGCCGGCCAGAGCGGAAGCCCGTCCTGCGCCGGAGAAGCGGCGCAGGGAGGTGGCGAAGGTAGCGCCTCCGCCGCCGCCTCCCCCGCCTGCTCCTGCTCCTGTGCAGGAGGCGGTCAAGGTGGTGCCGGCTCCCCCGCCTCCTCCGCCCCCTCCGGTGGCGAAGACAGTCACGGTTCCGGCAGGTACATTGATCCCTATTCGCATGACGGATACGCTGGATAGCAAAACTACCCAATCGAACTCAGTGTTCCATGGTTCGCTGGTTAACGATTTGGTCGTGGATGGCATGGTGGTCGCGCGCGCCGGCGCGGCGGTGGTGGGGCGCGTCGTTTCCGCCAAGGATGCTGGCCATTTTTCGGGTAACTCGGAGTTATCTATTGAGTTGACCCGCCTCAATACGGTGGAGCACCCAATGGATGTGGTCACCGATGCGTACACCAAGCAGGGCAATGGCCGGGGCAAGAACACCGCACTGAAGACCGGCGGCGGCGCGGGGTTGGGAGCCATTATTGGCGCCCTGGCCGGCGGTGGCACCGGTGCGGCGATCGGTGCTGTGGCTGGGGGCGGTCTGGGCGCCGGGGTCAATGGCGTAACGCGCGGGCAGCAGGTGCAGATCCCTACGGAAACGCTGGTCAGTTTCCATCTGCAGTCGCCGATTAGTGTGACCACTTCGCGGGCAGTTGGTTCGCGTGGCGCATATAACGGGGACGGGCAGCTGCAACAGCGACAGTAGCGGATGGGGTCCGGAAGCCGGGCCCTCAACAAGCTATTTTCTTGAGGTGAAGGCACAAAGCAGGTCCCTCCACTGCGCTACGCTCCCCCGGATTCCTGTTGAGTTGGGTGGCGTTGACGACCTCCATGCGGCTTTCCTTGATGAAAGCCGCACACGCGGACCTGTCTTGCTCAGCGCAACAGGAATCCGGGTCCGGTCGGGATGACAAATTTTTCGGACTACCTACTTATGATCCCAAGAAAATTTGTCATCCCGAGCGGCTGACGTGCCTGCGGCAAGTTAAGGATGGAATGAACGCGGAGAGCGTTTGCTTTTAAAGCCCGTCCCTCAAGCAAATTTCTAAGCCCTTCCCTCAAGCAAATTTGTCATCCCGACCGTAGCGTACCCGAATTCCTGTTTCGCCATGTCAGACAGATCCACGTGTGCGGCTTTCATTAAGGAAAGCCGCATGAAGTTCGCCAGCGCCACCAACCTCGACAGGAATTCGGGGGTAGCGAAGTGGAGGGATCTGTGGTGTGCCTTTCCCCCAAACGAAGGCCCTACGAGTGAGCTCGCAAATCCGGCCCATCCAATTTTGTTCATTGGGAGCGGCTGACTTGCCTGCGGCAAGTTAAGGATGGAATGAACGCGGAGAGCGTTTGCTTTTCAAACCCGTCCCTCAAGCAAATTTGTTCATTGGGAGGAGCCGACTTGCCTGTCGGCAAGTTAAGGGAGGAATGAACGCGGAGAGCGCTTGCTTTTAAGCCGTCCCTCAAGCAAATCTTTAAGCTCGTCCCCCAAACAAATTTGTCATCCCGACCGTAGCGCACCCGAATTCCTGTTTCGCCATGTCAGACAGATCCACCTGTGCGGCTTTCCTTAAGGAAAGCCGCATGAAGTTCGCCAGCGCCATCAACTTCGACAGGAATTCGGGGGAGCGAAGTGGAGGGATCTGCGGTGCGCCTTTCCCTCAAACCAAGGCCCCACGAGTGAACTCACAAATCCAGCCCCAGCCATTTTGTTCATTAGGACCGTAGCGTAGCGTAATGGAGGGACCTGCTTTGTGCCTTCACAGACCTTTCCGCAGCCCGTTTAGTTCCAGACTCCGTAGTCGACGAGATACTGGGCAATTTTTCTGGAATGGGCGTAGACGTCTTCGGGCATGCGCTTCGACAAACGACGGCAAATGGCCAGTTGCACTCGGAGACTGTCGCCTTCAGCGACCGCGGCTACAACGCGTCTCGCGGCCAACTCAACGATATCCATCGCGTTCGCGGCGTAAAGCTTCGCCATGGCCACAGCGGCCGGAGCCAGCGCCAGTTTACCCGCCGCTAACTTGCGCGCGCGCAACAGGGCCGATTCAAGGGCGTAGACCTGGATGATGATGTCGGCCAGATCGGCCATGACTTCCTGCTGATCGGCGAGCGCGTTCATATACTTCTGCGAAGCCGCTCCAGCGGTGAAGAGCGCCAGTTTCTTAGCCCCAGCCAACATCTGCGCTTCTCCATACAGCGGATCGCCGGCATGGTCGCTTTCCTCTGCGAACGATGGCGGCTCTAAAACTTCATCCATCAGCTTCTTGATAGCGGCCAGTAGCGGTAACTGGCCGGCCATGGCGCGTTTCATCAACCAGCCGGTGATGATGAGCCGGTTGATCTCGTTCGTGCCTTCAAAGATGCGGTTGATGCGCGAATCGCGATAGGCCCTCTCGGCTGGATACTCCTCGACGTAACCGTAACCGCCATAGATCTGTACCGAGTGGTCGACCACGGCATCGAGCATCTCCGAGCCGGCGACTTTCAGAATGGAACACTCGACCGCATACTCCTCGATACGCTTTTGTATTTCTCGCGAGTTCTCCGCGGGGATGGTGGCGAGCGCGTTATCGATCATGCCGACGGTGCGATAAGCCATGCTCTCGACGGCGAACAATTGAGCCGCCGAGTCGGCCAGCTTCTGCTGAATGAGCCCGAAGCCGGCAATGGGCTTGCCAAAGGCCTGGCGCTGCTTGGCGTAAGCGAGAGTGTGGGTCAGCGTGGTGCGGGCGGCGCCCACGCAAGCCGCTCCTAATTTAAAACGGCCAATGTTGAGGATGTTGAAGGCAATGTGGTGGCCTTTGCCGACCTCGCCTAAAAGATTGTCTACCGGCACCTTGCAGTCGGAAAGAACCAGCGGACAGGTGGAAGAACCGCGGATACCCAGCTTGTGCTCCTCCGCGCCGATCGAAAGGCCGGGAGTTCCCTTCTCGATCAGGAAGGCAGAAAACTTTTCTCCGTCGACTTTAACAAAGACGGTGAACAGGTCGGCGAAGCCGCCATTGCTGATCCACATCTTCTCGCCGTTCAGCAGGTAGTGGGTGCCATCCGCCGAGAGCGCGGCCCGGGCGCGGATGTTCATCGCGTCTGAGCCGGAAGTAGCTTCGGAAAGAGCATAGGCGCCGATGTATTCACCGCTCGCCATCCGCGGCAGGAATTTCTGCTTCTGCGCCTCAGTTCCGTACCAGACGATGGGCAGCGTACCGATGCCAACATGGGCGCTGAACGCGACAGAAAAACTACCGAGTTGCGACAAGTAATCGGCAACAATAGCGGACGTTGTTTTGTCCATCGCCAGACCGCCGTAGGCTTCCGGGATATCGACCGCCAGCAAGCCAAGATCTCCTGCCTTCTTCAGCAAGCCCCGGGTGACCTCGAAGTGCTTAGCTTCAATCGCTTCGGCGGCGGGGACGACCTCGTTGCGGGCAAAGTCGGAGGCGGTGCGCGCGATCTGACGCTGCTCTTCGCTGAAGTCTTCCGGCGTCATGACTTCGCCGGGCGTGCGCTCCTCGATGAGAAAGCTGCCTCCCGCGATCGTGCGCTGCAAAGTGTCTGTCGCTGTGGCCATTGGTTCTCCCTATTGAAGTGATTCGAAAATACCGGCGGCGCCCATGCCTCCGCCCACACACATGGTGACCAGTCCGTACCTGAGTTTGCCGCGTTGCAGGGCGTGCAGCAGAGTCGCGGTCAGCTTGGCGCCGGTGCAGCCCAGTGGATGACCGAGGGCGATGGCTCCGCCGTTGACGTTTACTTTCGCGGGATCGAGATGCAGTTGCTGCATGACGGCCAGCGATTGCGCGGCGAAAGCCTCATTCAATTCAATCAAGTCGATTTGGTCGAGAGTGAGTCCAGCAAGCTTCAGCGCCTTGGGGACGGCGTAAACCGGCCCTACACCCATTTCTTCCGGCAGGCAGCCGGCGGTGGCGAAGGCGACGAAGCGAGCAAGCGGCTGGATGCCCAACGCGGCCGCCCGCTCGCCCGACATAACCACAGCGGCGGCGGCTCCATCGGAGGTTTGCGAGGAGTTCCCTGCGGTCACGGTTCCCTTCGCATGGAAAGCCGGTTTGAGGTTGGAAAGCGCCTGCAGCGACGTGTCGGCTCTGGGACCTTCGTCGGTGCTGAATCGCTTCTCGGCCAGCTTGATTTTGCCCGCTCCGTTCGTCGAATACGTCACGGTTACGGGCACGATCTCAGCGATGAAGCGGCCCCCCTCGATGGCGGCCAGCGCTTTCTGATGGCTGGCCAGGGCGAAAGCGTCGGCTTGCTCACGGCCGATGCCGTAGCGTTGCGCGACGCGCTCGGCGGTGAGCCCCATGGAGAGGTACGAATCGGCGTAATGGTCAATGAGCCACGGATTGGCGCTGACTTTGTTGCCGCCCATGGGCACCATGCTCATCGATTCGGTGCCGCCGGCGAGGATGACCTCGGCGCCCCCTCCCCGGATGCGGTCGGCCGCCATGGCAATGGATTGCAGGCCAGAGGCGCAGAATCGGTTGACCGTCATAGCCGAAGAGGTGACGGGGAGGCCGGCACGCAGGGCAGCAATGCGGGCTACGTTCATTCCCTGCTCAGCTTCGGGCATGGCGCAGCCCAGGATCACGTCTTCGATCTCGTTGCGGTCCAGTTGGGGTAAACGGGCGAGGGCGCCTTCGATCGCGGTCGCGGCGAGATCATCGGGCCGCGTGGTGGCAAGCGCTCCCCGGCCGGACTTGCCGACAGCAGTGCGGACGGTGCTGACAATGACGACGTCTCTCATGCGGTTCCCTTGCCTCCAGAGCTTGCCGTCTGCGGAGAAACTCTGCTTCTGAAGGGTACGGGCTTCAGCCCGTACATAATGAAACAAAGATGGACCGGCTTTAGCCGCTGAGGGCCCAGCTTCCGCATGATTCCGCAGACCTCAGCGCCTAAAGGCGAATCACTTGGATATTTATGTACGGGCTGAAGCCCGTACCCTTCACGAACCGAGTTTTCCAGCAACCTGTTAAGCCCGTACCCTTCGCTCGCTCTTCAATTCCTTAACGGTTTACCGGTCTTGAGAGTGAAGGCGATCCTTTCCTGAGTCTTACGCTCTCCGCAGAGCGACAAGAACGCCTGGCGCTCCAGATCGAGCAGATATTGCTCCGTGACCACAGTGCCTGCCGGTATAGCTCCTCCGCATAGGATGTGGGCTACCTGGTTGGCGACTTTCTGATCGTGATCGCTGATGTAATCAGCCGCCCGCATCAGATGAACCCCCAGCTTCAGAGTAGCCAGCGCGCTTTCTCCGGCCGCGGGAATCTCTCGCGGGGAGGGTGGCGCGTAGCCCGCGCCGGCCAGCGTAACCGCTGCCTGCCGGGCGTCGCACACCAGCCGGTCCCGCTGCGCGGTCACTCGATCCGAGGGCCGCAAATAACCCAACAGGCGCGCTTCGGCTGCGGAGGTGGAAACCCTTGCCAGCCCGATCAACTCAAAGTTGCGTTTGAGCGCGTCAAAGTATTCCGTTGAGCCGGCGACATGCGTGCTGACCGCTGCGGCGGAGTCGACCGCCCGCAAAACCATTTCCTTGGTCCCGCCGCCGCCGGGCACGACCCCCACCCCCGTTTCGACCAGGCCCATGTAAAGCTCCGCGTGCGGCTGGCGGCTGGCCGCGTGCAGCGCAATCTCCGCTCCTCCGCCCAGGCACAGCCCGTAGGGCGCCACCACCACCGGACGAGGGCAAAAGCGGATGGCTGCGGTCATGCGCTGAAAGGCGCGCACGGCGAAGTCGAGGTCTTCCCACTCCCCTTCCTGGATCAGCAGCAGGACTTGCAGCAGGTTGGCGCCGACCGAGAAGTTAGCGCCATCGCCGGTAATGATGAACCCCTGAAAGTCGCGCACCGCTTCGCTGTCGGGGTTGAGGACCTGGGTCACAAGTCTTGTGATGTCTTCGCCTACCGCATCTTTCTTCGAGTGCAGCTCGATAGCTGCGATGCCTTCGCCGATATCCACCAGCGATGCCCCTGGATTGCCTTTAACTACGCCATGCGCCTTGCGGAAATCAGCGATGGTAGCAATCCCTGGCGGTTGAACCACAGGCACATATTGACCGCGGGCGGGGCTGAAGACGGCGCCATCCTGGTACCACTTCTCCGCCCGGATGCCGCTTGCGTCCCACATTTCAAAGGGGCCAAGTTCCCAGTTGAAGCCGGTCCGCATGGCGCGATCGACGCTGGCGGGCTCATCGGCAATCTCGGGCAGGCATTTTTCACAGTAGGCGAATAGGCGGTTGAGCAATTGAATCTGGAACGCGGCAGCCTTGTCCTTACGCGGATCACCGGCCATCAGCAGGCGCAACCGCTCGGGCAGCGATTCGGCGTTCTTAGCCATCTCGATCGAGGGAAATTTAGGCCGGGTCGCTGGCCGGTAGGCTACGCTTTGCCAATCCAGGGCGAGGCGTACTTCGTTGCCCTCCGCATCTTTCTCTTTCTTGTAGAAGCCCTGGCCGGTCTTGTCCCCCAGCCACCGGCGGTCGAGCATGGTCTGGACGAAGGGCGGCAGCGCGATGGTTTCGCCGGTACCCGATTGAGAGAAGTTCGCTACCACGTGGGCCAGTACGTCGATGCCGACCATGTCTGACAGGCGAAAGCTGCCGGTGCGCGGCCAACCCAGGGCGCTGCCCGTGAGCACGTCTACCTCTTCGACGGTGAGGCCCTGTTGCTGCATCAGCTCGATGGCCTGGGTCATCACGTAAACCCCTATGCGATTGGCGATGAAGTTGGGAGTGTCGCGGGCATACACCACGGTCTTGCCCAGGCGGCGGTCGGCAAAGTCAGCAACCGTGGCCACCGCCGACGGGTCGGTCTCCGGGGTGGCGATCAACTCGAGCAGCCGCATATAGCGCGGTGGGTTGAAGAAGTGGGTGCCAAACCACGAACGGCGCAGTGCAGGTGGCAGATGCTGCGCGATGCTCGCTACCGGCAGGCCGCTGGTGTTGGTCGTGAGCAGAACACCGGGTTTTAAAAATGGGATTATCTTGTTAAGAATCTCCTGCTTGACGGCCAAATTTTCGATCACCGCCTCGATGACCCAGTCGCAGGCGCTTAGCCGGGCGAGGTCGTGGTCGAAGGTTCCCGGTTGGATGAGCCGGAGACTCGCCGGGTCGTAGAAAGCAGCGGGTTTGGCCCGGCCCAGAGATTGCAAAGCGGTCTCGGCAATGCCGGGTTTGCCTGGCTCGGCGGGCAGATCCAGCAACACCACCGCGATTCCGGCGTTGGCCAAATGGGCTGCGATGCGTACTCCCATGGTCCCTGCACCGAGCACAGCGGCCTGCTTGATCATGATTGCTCCTGCTTTAACGGTACGCTTGTGGGTGGGGTCAGTAAAAATGCTATGCGTGAATAGGGAGTAAAACGTGGACTGACCGGTATCGAGGTTGCTAACCAGGCGGCAGCTGGAGAAACATTCGTCGATCCCAACCCTCCCGGATAGACCGCCAAGGATGAACGTACACGGATTCCACCATTCAGATTCTTCAAACCTATACTTTAACTAATTTCAGTAAATACAAGCAGTACATGGAGATACACAAAATGCAATTTGGCATCGTGATTATGGCGGCGGGTAAGGGGACGCGGCTCAAGAGCAGGCGGCCCAAGGTGCTGCACGAGGTCGGGGGAAAGACTCTGCTGCGACATGTCGTCGATGCGGCGCGGCAGATTGTTCCTCCCGAGGATATTTACGTGGTTGTCGGCCATGAAGCCGGGATGGTGAAGGAGTCGCTGGCCGGGCTGGGGGTCGAGTTTGTCGAGCAAACCGAGCAGCGCGGCACAGGCCATGCGATCCAGCAAGCGGTGCCGGCGATCGAGAAATACGAAAATGTAATCGTGCTCTCGGGGGATGTGCCGCTCATTCGCACGGAGACCATCCGCAACATTCGCGATTTTCACCTGCAGCACCGAGCCGCCATGACGATTCTTACCGCCGCGCCCGACAATCTGCTGGGCTACGGCCGGGTAATTCGTAAAGCGCCTGATTCCGACGAAGTGAAAGAGATTGTTGAAGCCAAAGCTTTAACTGCTGCGATGGCCGGGGCGCGCGAGATCAATTCTGGTATTTACGCTTTTGCCAGCCATCCGCTGGTCACCCACATTCAAAGTCTGGACACCCAGAACGCGCATGGCGAGTACTACCTGACGGATATGGCCGCCATTCTCGGCAAGGCCGGCGAACGGGTGCTGGCGCTCGAAGCCGCGGACCCGGACGAAGTGTTGGGCGCCAACACCATCGCCGAGATGATGGAGATCGACGGAAAACTGCGGCTCATGACCGCACGCCGGCTCATGGCGGAAGGGGTCACGATCTTCCGCCCGGAGACAGTGGTGATCGATGCCGGCGTGACCGTAGGAGCTGACACCGTGATCGAGCCCTTCGTGCAATTACTGGGCGAGACGAAAGTGGGCAGGGAGTGCCGCATCCGATCCTATTCGGTGTTGGAACACACTACTATGGGGAGCCATGTGCTGGTGCGCCAGGGTTGCATCATCACCCAATCGCGGGTGGCCGACGGAGCGCTATTGGGTCCCTATGCGCATATACGGCCGGAGAGCGAGATCGGCGAGGGAGCGCATGTCGGTAATTTTGTCGAAACCAAGAAGATTCGTTTAGGCAAAGGCTCGAAAGCGAATCACTTAACCTATCTGGGGGATGCGGAGATCGGCGCCGGTGTGAATGTGGGGGCGGGCGTGATCACCTGCAATTACGACGGCGTGAGCAAGCGCAAAACAATCATCGGGGACCACGTGTTTGTGGGCAGCGATTCGACCCTGGTGGCGCCGCTGACGATTGGCGATGGCGCCTACATCGCGGCCGGGTCGTGCATTACAGAAGACGTTCCGGAAGATGCGCTGGCGTTGGGGCGGGCAAGGCAGACTGTTAAACCAGGCTGGAGCGCCGAACGGCGCAACCGCAAATGACCTCAGGCCGCGGCGACGCGGGCCTGTTCAGCAAGTACCTGGCATAAGCGGATGCGCGCGGAAAAACAGGCGCGATTTACCTGCGCTTCCGGGATATCGAGCAGGCGGGCAATCTGCGCGGGCGCATAACCTTCTACATCGCGCAGCAAAAACAGCAGGCGCTCGTTGGGCGGTAGCTTGCCCACCGCCACTTCAAGATCAGAACGACGCACGTTGCGATGACTCAGTCCTGCTCCTGGAGAAATAACAGCTGCGGGTTCTTCCTTCTTTAACGGAAATCGTTCGCTGAGTTCACCGACCAGCGCCGAATCAACCGCAAAGCCATCGGGCTGCTCGTCCTTTTGAAACGCCTGGATGAAGGTGTTGGTCAGAATGTCTTCCGCTTCTAATTCATTGCCGGTCATATAAAACGCAAGCGAAAAAGTACGATGACGGTGACTTTCGTACACGTCCCGTTGCTGCTCTTCGAGAGACTGCTCGGCAGCCTGCGATTGGACCAGATTTGATTCCGCGGAAAGCTCACGTTCAAAATTAAACAAAGCTACCCCGCTTGCGGCTGTTTAGCCTGAGAATTGAAAACACCATGGATTCGGTAGCGGCTGTCGTCCTGGTCATGTAAAACCGAGCAGGGACGCAACCCGGAGTATACCAGTTGCTTCAGGACGATGGCTTTCGGGTGAGGAATTCACAACAGTAGCAATCGGTTACAGATAAACTCGGCATGAGCGTCTTTTGTTTTCTGCTTCACGCCGGGCGAACAGCAGCTCAGAACTACCAGCGAAGATGGACAAGCCCCCACCAGCGCGCGTATTGGTGATCGATGAGCCGGCGCACTTTCGTGCGTCGATCGACGGCGCCCTCGAAAAAACTGAATACTCCACCCTGCTGTCGGGAGGAGGGTCTGAAGCCATTGCGCATATTGAGCAGGATGCTCCCTACGATCTGGTGCTCTGCGACCTGACCATGGCTGGGACGGAAAACAAGGGGCTGCTGCAGCACATGCGTCAGAATGCGCCGGAGACGCCACTGGTGCTGGTGACGTGCAGCCAGGATGTTGGGGCGGCGGTGGCCGCGGTGCACAAAGGCGCCTACGACTATCTGTCGAAGCCTTTCGACAAAGACCAGCTGCGGGCCACCGTCAAGCGCGCCCTTGACTATCGCCGGCTGCTGCAGCAGAACGCCCTGTACCGGCAAGATTTGGAACAGATGGTGAAGGCGCGCACCGGTATGTTGCGCCAGGCCATTGAGGACCTGGAGCGAAGCTATGACATCACGCTCGAGGCGTTGGGCGATGCGCTCGATTTGAAAGACGCCGAGACCGAGGGCCACTCCAAGCGGGTAACGGCGTTTACCATTGCGCTGGCGCGCGGCGCGGGCATCCCCACGCAGCAAATACCGATCGTGGCGCGGGGTGCCTTTTTGCACGATATCGGCAAGATGGCAATTCCCGACGCGATTCTGCTCAAGCCCAGCAAACTGCAGGCCGATGAGCAAGTGGTGATGCGCGAACACTGCGCGCGCGGCTACCAGATGCTGCGCAAGATTCCCTTTCTGCAGGAGGCTGCGGAAATCGTATACAGCCACCAGGAGCACTACGACGGCAGCGGTTATCCGCGGCATCTGCGCGGCGATGAGATTCCGCTGGGAGCCAGAATCTTCGCGGTCGCGGATACGCTGGACGCCATCACCTCCGACCGTCCCTATCGCAAGGCAGCTACTTTCGCCGCCGCCCGGCACGAGATCAAGCGCTGCGCCGGCACCCAATTCGATCCCAGGGTGGTGGAGGTGTACCTGAGCCTGCCTGACCAGTTGTGGGAGGATCTGCGCGCGGAGATCACGCAGCAGACAAAGAGACATGCGCAGCTACAGCTTGAGCCCAGAGTGGAAGCAGCGGCAGAACGAACGAGATTGCGCAATCCGCTGACTCAACGAGACAAGTAATCAGGAGAGGGATGCGATGAGTGTATTAAGCGCGGCAACGGTCGAGGAGCGGTTGCGATCGCTGCCCCGGTGGAAGCTGGAGGGCCAGGAGATCGTTCGCCGCTTTGAGTTTTCAGATTTTGCGGCGGCAATGGTTTTCGTCAATCAGGTAGCTGAACTGGCGGAGAAGGCGGGGCACCACCCCGATATCGACATCCGCTACAACAAGGTTCGGCTGGCGCTGGTGTCCCACGACAAGGGCGGCCTGACCGAGCGCGACATGCAGATGGCCTCCGCCGTGGATGGACTGTCGTAGGTCATACTTGCCTGAATCGGCGGTTCTCCGGCGATAACGGCGTCCGCAAGGGCAAGGGGTCAGCGGTGCCACCTAAGACTACTGACAATGAGAGCTAATGAGCCTGTGTGAGAACGGGCCGAGCAAACCCCAGATCTCTCCACTAGGCTCCCCCGAATTGCTTTCGAGGTTGGTGACGCTGGGCGACCTTCTGCGCCACGAAAATCGGACCAGCGCCACCCGGATGAGCCCGCTATTCGTCTTCGGATGGGAGCAGCTGCCGCATTTGCTCCAGCGTCCGGCGATTCCAGATGGCGACGGCGATGCCGCCCAGCGCGGCGGAAGTTGCGAGCAGCAGGCTCTGGCGCAACAAGGATTGGCTTCGTGACGGGGCCTGGGTCGTTTTCGTCTCTTTGTTGGCTAATAAACGTAAGGGCATAAATTCCTGTGGGCGAGCAACTTATTTTTGGGAAATGCGTCTATGTTTATGTGCCCCGAGAAATACAGTAATCGGGATTAAAAAATCAGAGAAACGCGTTTTTTTACGAAATTTAGTATTTTTCTCTGGAAGTTTGAAAGATGATTTGCTAATATCAGTTCAGTCGCGGTTGAGCAAGTAGCTCCCCCGGCGAAGGTTTTAGTACAAGTTGCGTCACTGGCCTCCCGGCACGGACAATTTACCGTTCGTGCCGCCTTTTTTTGCTCCCTGCCCTCCTATTAAATCAAATTTCCCTCCTTTGCAGAGTGGTTCCCTTGCCCTATATCCCTTTTGTTCGCGTTACACTGGGCTTTCAAGGAGCGCGCATGCGGCGGATTTTGCTTTGCCTGGCGGTTGCAATGTTATCGGTGGGGGCGTCGGCCCAGTGGATCAGCGATGCGGATGTGCCGGCTTATCATGCCACGGCCCCCACGCACGCGACCAGGCTGCCCGCCCTTCTCTCGGGCAAGCAGCTTACGGGACCGATGTTTCAATACCCCTGGCAGAAAGCGGTGTATGAGGATGCGGCCAAGGTTCCGGCCGTGCTTTACCAACTGCCCTGCTATTGCCGTTGCGATCGGAACATGGGCCACACCAGCCTGCACAGTTGCTTTGAGGGCCTCCACGGCGCCGAGTGCACGACCTGCGCCAAGGAGGGCTACTATGCCTACAAAATGTCACTGAAGGGCAAAACGGTGCAGCAGATACGCGAAGGCGTAATGCACAAGGAATTTGAGAGCATCGACCTGAACTCGGTTGGGTCATAGGCCCGGGCAAGGTGCCGAACAGGCTGCGTAGAGCCCCTGCTTTGTATCAGGGCACGACTTCAGTCGTGCCACAAATGATTTCAAAATACCTGGGCTGCCTCGCCGCAGCGAGCTTCAGCCCCTGAAGTACGGCTTTCATCCCGTTCCCGGCTTTTTCCGCAACCTGCTGAAGCCGTGACCGCCGTCCGAGGCCCAGAGCGGTTGCTGGTAGCGGTATACTTTCAACAAGGGGGCGTCACGGTTTCGACGGGATTTATTAGGCTGAGAGGCATGCCGGGGTGTGAGCACCCGTAATCGCTTGCAAAAACAATAATTGCTAACAACAACCTAGCACTTGCTGCTTAATTAAATAAGTAGCCGTTCTCCGTGGCTTTGCCTGTGGGCTACGAAAGAACGTCGCACAGCGGGCTGGTTTCTGCGGCGCGGTCCGAGTTGCGGAAACGAGATCATCGGACTAGCGTTACGCGCATCTTGTCGGTTCTGAGCGCGTCGTGCGAAATCTCTGGAACTCGACTAAGCATGGAGTCTCTCTACTGACATGAATTTCGGACGCGGGTTCGACTCCCGCCGCCTCCACCATATCTTTCATTTTCATCTCTTTAATTTCAATTCGAAACATCGAATTTGATGGGGATCGAAATTCACTCACGTGCGGTTGCGGTGTCCTGCAAACTCCACATGCAGAAGGTCTCGATTTAGCATGGGTGCAGACAGCCGCTGTGCTGAATAGTTGCGCCCAGTTTCACATTGGCAATCGCGGAAATTCGAGAACTCTCTTCCAATCTGCGCCAGACTCCGCATTGACGCATTAGCCATAAACTAGCCTCCAACCGTAATCGCAAACTTCGCGAACCATCCGCGGAGAAAGGTTGCGGCCTACGGCTATCCTTACGGCTTCGCGGATCGAGTCATCTGTCTCCCTGAAATAGTTTTCGGCGGCATGTTCGACCTGACCTATAGCTCTTGCTGGCAGGGCAGGCTTCACGTCCAATTTCCACTGCTCTCGTATCGCATCAAGACTCCCGCCGAATGTTTCGATGGTGTCGTGGATATAGAGAATATCCTTGGCGCGATCGGCGGCATGGCGTTTGTTATGAATCAGAATCTTCTGCGCCAGGAAAGCTGCTGCGTTCGGGACATGCACTCGTCGGACCTCCAAAGTGGATAACCGTTCCCAGGCCCAATCGTCACATTCCAGGGCGTTCGCAACAGCAACTCTAGATGCCTGAGCTTTTGCACCGGCACTCCTGCTATACGGGTTCTCACGTCCCGCTTGCCGCCGCGCTTAACGTCTCCGCCGGTGAGAGGAGTCAGGAACTCTGCGTAGAAACCGCTGTCGTTGGTGGTTGCATACTAGTGAGCCACGGGCGGCTGTGTCTCTCCCCTCAATTCCTCGCGGAAGCCGTTGTCCAACAGGCGCTGGCGCATCTCCTGACCTGCTGTCTTCTCTCTACAAGCCACTCATTTTAATGAGTTTACCTACCGGAGGCGGGCGGGTTATCCGCCCACACCCGCACATTGCGAAGAGCTGAGTCCTGCACATGCGTAGCCCGGGGTCGGGGACAGTCCGCCCGCCCTTCGATCTCGAATGAAGGGACTAATAGATTCCCTACCTGCCGGGCGGCCTGCCAAAGCGGCGGAGTATTTCCGCAGGGTCCATGGCGACCCTTGCTCCTTGGATATTCCGTTCACCGACCATAATCAGTCATGCTAGTCCAGCATTTCTCACCATAAACGATTTTGCGCCAGGATCGACGGTGCGATACCCTCCGTTGCCGCGCTTGGGAGTGATGGGTTGGTCGACCGAGATAATTTCTGGCGTGCGACGACCTGTTTGGTGGTGAGCGAGAGTCATTTTGGCATGGCTCCGCCCAGCCGGGGTTGGGTCAAGGTGGACTTGGAATTGGTCGACCGCCGCAGTTTCAGCAGCGCAGGGCATGGAAGGCTTGTGTGAAGAGTTCTTTCCAGGGATAAGCCGAGTTGAGCTGAAGCAGGATGCGGCGCACGCTGATGCGCACGATGGCGCCGATCTTGAACAGCTTGAGGCGGATGGTATCGACCTGAGCTTGCGCCCATTCGGTGCCTTGGAGGCCCAGTCGGCGTAGGGCCTCCATCAGCGTGTAGGCCATTGCGGAGAAGTAGAGGCGCAACTGATTACCCTTCATCTCGTCGGTGGACAGCCGGTCAGCGAACAGGCACATCTGTTCCTTGATGCGGTTTTCCATTTCACCACGGGCGCAGTAGAACTTCTCGTAAAGAGCCTGGTCGGGCCATTGCTCCGGGGTCAGCGAAGTGACCACGAAGCGCGGGTTCTCGCCCTTGTCGAGATACTCGGCTTTGGCCACCACGCGACGGTCGCGCGACCAGCTGCGGCGCGTGGTATAGGGGAAGCTGGTAAAGACGCGCGCCGCCTTGGCGGTGCTCTGGTGAAGCAGACGAGCTTGCTGCATCTGGGCGCCGATGATCTTCTGCAACCGTTTGTTGCGCGCCAAGCCAAACAGATAATCCACCTTGTTGGCCTCGCACCAGCCCATCAACTCTTCACGGCAGAAGCCGGAGTCGGCGCGCAACACGATCCGTGTCTGCGGCCATCGCTGCCGCAGTTGGGCAACGATGCGGCTCACTTCCTCCACCGCACCGGCGGCTGCATCCTGGTTAGCCGCCCGCAGGCGCGCGCACAGTAACTGGTCGCCGGCAAAGATATACAGTGGCAAATAGCAGTAGCTGCCATAGTAGCCGTGGAAGAAGCGCTCCGGCTGATGACCGTAAAGCGGGATGTCGGTGGCGTCCAGGTCCAGCACGATCTGTTCCGGCGCACTGCGATGTGACTCCAGAAACAGCTCCCCCAACAAGCGGTCCAGAGACTCCGAAGAGTAGCTGATCTTGTGATAGCGACCGCTGCGGCCAACCAGTTCCAGCCGGTTCAGCGTGCTCTTGCCAGCCAGCGGCTTATCCAGCTCGCGCTTACCGCTGAGCAACGCCAGCAGCGGGTCGGAGCGCAACTGCTCATGATCGTTCAGGTCTTCGTACCCCAACGCCAGACCGAAGATACGCTGCGCCAGCATCTCAGAAAGCTGGTGCTTGACCAGCAACGGCGATCGGCCGTCGACAAAGCTGCCCGTCAGCCGACCCAGCAGGTTGATCTTGCGGTCCACCTCGCGCAACAGCAGCGCTCCGCCGTCGCTGGAAACCTGACCGGCGGTAAAGCCTGCCTCCACCCGACGCGAAAAATGGTCTGTAAATGAAAACGATTCTTGGCTACACTCTGTCATCAGAAAGGCCGCCCTTCTTCGGCTGTCACTACGTCTCGACAACGCAGTTATGCCATGAAAAGACGGCCTTTCCAAGCCACTTTCTAAATGCCCCCCCACCGTTCTGCCTCTTGATCGTGAGAAATGCGGGCTAGTCCAGCGAGCAGGATCGCTCCTCGAAAACGCACGTCTCGTCACGTTGCCGTATAGCCGGTTGATCGTCCAATCGCCAAAGGCATGGGTCGAGCGGATAGCTACATGAGCACACTGACTGTTGTCGCGACTCGACATTTCATATCGCTGGGCTGTGGGAACGCGCAAACCAAATTAACGTGGTTGCCTCTTCCGCTGGAGCCTATAGCGTAGCCCCCAGGGTCGCGATGCGCATCGGTGCTGAATGATCCGTGTGAGCAGTGCAGGAGGTACATCTTGCGGACTGCGATATTGGTCGCATAACTGCTGCTGAATTGTTCAGCGATTTTGGCGCAAGTGAACGACTCAACTGTCCCCAGGCTGGTTGAGTGCCTCGTCGGCTTTCGGTTGCCTTCTGCCACCGCCCAAGCGACTGTTCCGAGGCTGCCAAGGCCAAAAGCCGGAAGTGGGCGTCCACGAAATTCCGCTGAGCCAAAACATTGAACATTACTTGCACAAGATTCCACAGCAACAAGGTCCCAGACCTATACCTGAGACCAGCCCCATGGCCCGACCAGAGCAAAGTGTTCACGAACCCCAAAATGAAATAGTCGAATTCTCGACCATCTATGTATCTGTGAACACCCATCTCCCAACAAGTCGAGCTGGATGTATGCAGATTCGCCAATGCACTCATCGACTCATCGAGCGTGGCTAGCTGGTAAATCTCCGTCTCCGACATTCCGGTTGAATAACCGCTATCCGGACATTATGTCGCAAACGAGCGTTCTGTCCGGGTGGGCGACAATTGGCCAGTAACATGCGTTCTACAAATGCTACCTCGATCACTGGCTCAGCATTTGGCCGCGCCGCAATTGCGACCCGAAGCTTCCATGTTTACTCAAGCCTGCGGCGAGTACCAAGCGCGTTCAACACCGGCGCCACGCACAAAAGAGCCACGCAGCGCGCGGCCGGATACGGACACGCGCCCTGGACCCGGTCGAAGCGTAATCACTTAGTGGGACGCGGGCGCAGCTGGCCCATCAAAACCAGCCCCCGGACGGATCGAGGCCATTGATGCGCAGATACGTGACGAGATTACCGTAATGCAAGGCGTCATGATTTCCGACTTGCGTCAAAATGAACATCTTATTCGTCTTGACGCCAAAGAAGTTCGCCGGCTCATTGAGGTGCACGTCGGTGAATCCGGAGTACACGCCATCGCAGTAATCGAACGAGCCTTTGAGGTAGGCCTTGATCTCGGCCTTCGAGCCCTTCGCGGCAGCCGATCCGGGGGTCGCTTCACCTTTGGCGTTTGAACACAAGATGTAGGAAATATCCGCCACATGAATCAGGATCTCGGCAAACGAGCGAACTTCCTTTGTCGGCCGGTAGCTGTACTTGGCCTCTGGCATCATTTCCGCCGCCTTGGCGATCTTGTCCTGCATATTGAGGCGAAAAATCGATAGCGTCCTTGTCAGTGGATTTGGCGCGACGATCGGATTGGGCATGTCCGGCGCGATTTGGGCGTTGCCCAAAGACGCAAGAACGGAAACGGAAACTGCACCTCCAAGAACCACGAATCGAACGACGGCACGGAGCGTGCAGAAGAGACTCTTCGGGAACTCTTGCATTCGAACGTCCTCCTGCGGGCCACATATGCACGCAAGGTACCACTTGGCCAGCTGGGTGCTACTTCTTTGTTGTCAACCAACAACCGGATGGCGAAGGCGATGGATTCGGCAGACGTACTGTCCATTTTCGACCGAGACTGTTCGAAAGCGGGCGAAACTCCAAATGACTATTTTCTGGTAAGCACGTTGACATCTCTTAACATTCATTGCAATATATCGCTATGAAACATATCGGAACAAAAGCTATTGATCGGGAATTGAAGAAGGGCAGTGCTGAGTTGCTGATCCTCTCCCTGATTGAGCACCGTACTCGCCACGGCTACGAGATCGGCAAGCTGATCGAGGAGCGGTCCGACGGAGTGTTGAAGTACAACGTTGCTTCCTTCTATCCACTGTTGTATCGGCTGGAGGCACGCGGCCTGATCGAGGGGCGATGGGTTGAAAAGGCCGGCCAGCGCCGTCGCCGTTATTACAAACTCACAACGAAGGGGAAGAAGATGCTGGAGGCGCAGCGATCTACCTGGGCCAACCTCGTGAACGCAATCCGGCTGATCACGGAGGCCGAGAATGCATGACTGGTCAAAGGAGATCGAGGTCGCGATCGCTCCATTGAATCTTTCGGCAGCGCGCGAAGCAGAGGTCGTCGAGGAACTGAGTCAGCACCTCCATGATCGTTATGAAGAGTTGCTCATCTCAGGTGTCGGCGAGGAGCAGGCCTATGGAATCCTGAAGCACGATTTGACGGACGGCAAACTGGTGGCGGGATTGAAAGCTACCGTACGCGAGACGTCGGCGCCTATCCCCATTGGCAGGGAGAAACAGGAGCGGCTGTTGGCTGGCATCTGGAATGATTTGCAGTATGGTGCCCGTCTGCTTGTCAGAAGCCCTAGCTTTGCCACCGTCGCGATTCTTTCGCTGGCCTTGGGGATTGGCGCGAATACTACTATTTTTCAACTTCTGGACGCAGTGCGACTCAGAACCCTTCCGGTAAAGAAGCCTGAGCAGCTTGCGCGGGTGGCCATTGTGAACTCGCCCCAATGTTGCACCGGGGATTTCTACTCGTCCAACTCAGACTTGACGGGCGATCTTTGGAAGTCCGTGCATGACGAGCAACAGGGTTTCTCCGCGATTGCGGCATGGGCCGATACGCGCCTGAATGTTGGAGAGGGCGGAGAGGCTCGTAACGCGAATGCGCTTCTCGTGAGCGGAGAATTCTTTCATGTTCTGGGAATACAACCAGTCGTAGGCCGTTTGATCTCTCCCGCTGACGATTACCGTGGATGCGGTGTGCAGGGTGTGGCGCTCAGTTACCCATTCTGGCAACGCGAGTTTGGAGGCCGGCCTGACGTGGTGGGTAGCAAACTCATACTCAACGGCCATCCATTTCAAGTCATCGGCGTTGCTCCGGCAAGCTTCTATGGCCTGGAGGTAGGACAGAATTTCGATGCGGCCCTTCCCCTGTGCAGTGAGCCAGTCTTTTCAACGAATCTCAGCAGACCCTCCTTGATGGATAGTCCGGCTGTCTGGTGGCTTGCTGCCATCGGCCGCCTGAAGCCAGGCTGGACCCTCGAGCGAGCCTCTTCGCAACTCGATGCGATCTCGTCCGGAATCTTCGCTGCAACATTGCCTGCAGGTTACGACGCGATTGCGAAGAAGAACTATCTCACATCCCACTTGGGCGCACTGCCGGCAGCCACGGGAGTTTCAAGCCTGCGAAAGGACTATGAATCTCCACTGTGGGTATTGTTGGCGATGACCGGATTGGTTCTGCTGATTGCCTGCGCGAACCTGGCTAACCTGATGCTCGCTCGCGCGAGCGCGAGACAGCGCGAGATGGCCTTACGGCTGACACTCGGGGCATCGCGGAGCAGGTTGATCCGCCAGTTGCTGGCGGAGAGCTTGCTGCTTGCCACGCTGGGGACGCTGGGAGGCGTCGGCTTGGCCCAAATCCTGAGCCGTGCGCTGGTCGCATTCTTGAGCCCTCAACAGAACCCGATCTTTGTGGAACTGACTCCCGACTGGCGTGTGCTCGGATTCGCCGCCGGCTTGGCGATTCTGACCTGCATCCTGTTTGGGCTCGCGCCTGCGATTCAGGCGTCCCAAACCAAGCCAGGCGCAGCGCTCAAAGCCTGCACGCGTGGAACAACCGCCGGCCGGAATCATTTCCTGATGCGGCGAACTTTCGTCATCTCCCAAGTCGCGCTCTCTCTTGTATTGCTGGCTGCTGCGCTCTTGTTCGTGCGCAGCTTCCGAAACATCGTCCATTTGAATGCAGGTTTTCAGCAGGACCATATTCTGATTGCCGATTTCGAGTTCGCGCCGCTGAAACTAATGGCTGAAAGCCAGATGGTTTTCAAACAGGAATTGCTTTCGCGTATGCGAGCCATTCCCGGTGTAAGTTCTGCCGCCGAAGTTCAGATGGTTCCCTTGAGCCAGAGCGGATGGGATGGCAATATCGATATTCCGGGTGGAGCTGAGCGGCAAGACGTGACCTTGAACCGCATTAGCCCTGGATATTTTCAAACGATGGAGACTCCGCTGCTTGCTGGGCGGGACTTTGATCGTACAGATTTGCCGGCCGCACCGCGCAAGGCAATCGTGAATCAGGCATTCGCGCGCAAGTATTACGGCGGGGCCAATCCGGTTGACAAGGTGTTCCACGATTCCGACGCGCCCGGCAAAACGTACCAGATTGTGGGCATGGTGAAGGATTCCAAATTCCGCGATATGCGCGAAGACCCGTCACCCACGGCCTATGTATCGTTCACGCAGTCGAATGGTCCTGAGCAACGCTCGACGCTTATGATTCGATCGGACGAATCTCTGTATTCGCTGATTCCATCTATCAACAGGGCCGCCAATCAAATCAATCCCTCGATGGAGATTGAATACACCGTCTTCAAGACGCAAATTCGCGAGAGTCTCATGCGCGAGCGCTTGATGGCCACCCTTTCGGGCTTCTTTGGTGTGCTGGCGACGGTACTGGCCGTAATCGGCATCTACGGCGTGATCTCCTATGTCGTCCTCCAACGCAAAAATGAAATCGGCGTGCGCATGGCGCTCGGAGCCGATCGCAACCGCATCGTGCGAATGATCTTGCGGGACGCTGCAATTTTGATATCCATCGGCGTCGTGGCCGGTACGGCGATGACAACCGCATCCGGAAACGCAGCTGCTTCGATGTTGTATGGGCTAAAGCCGAGGGATCCAGTCACGTTGTCAATTGCAATCGCTGGAATCGTGGTCGTTGGTCTGGCAGCAAGCTTCGTGCCGGCGCTGCGCGCGGCGAATATACATCCCGTGGCGGCTTTGCGTGAGGAATGAAACCGTTTGCTTCAACCCGTTCGCTAGTTTCGGTCAAAAGCAGCATGTTCTACAGGGTCGAAGAGTACCCCGTTCATGCGGTCTCCGTTGGGGAAGAATGTTGATCCGTTCTTCCCCCCTTTTTCAAAATGTTTCGGATTACTCGCGCAGAACGGTCTTCGATTCGTACGGCCGTCGCCAGTTTTTACAAGGAAGCCATGCAGAACCTTTTCAAACTCTTGCCCGTTGCTCTCGCTCTTGGGGCAATCATTAGTTCGTCCACACGGCTCTTAGCGCAGCCCGAGCAGTCGACACCAGACGAACTCCGCGCAAAAATCATTCAGGATCTTCCCGGGTGGCTCAAGCAATACAACGTCCCCAGCGCTTCCGTCGCTTATATCGCCAAGGGCAGGCTTGCCTGGACAGTTGTCGCCGGCGAGCAGAGCCCAGGTATTCCCGCTACGGACCAGACGCTTTACAACATCGCCTCGCTCACCAAGCCCATTGTCGCTGAAACAATCCTGCGCTTGGCCTCCCAAAACAAACTTCAGCTAGACGAGTCCATCTATCCCTACTGGGTCGACCCCGACATCAAAAACAATCCCTGGAACAAGCTCCTTACCCCGCGTCTCTGCCTCTCGCACCAAACCGGCTTCGCCAATTGGCGCAGAATGACGAACGGCATCCTTACATTCAAGTTCCAGCCAGGTACTCAGAGCAGCTATTCGGGCGAAGGCTTTTTCTACGTCGCTCGGTTTGCGCAGAACAAGGCAGGGCAGCCGTTCGATCGGCTCGCACAGAACTACGTGCTCGGCCCTCTTGGCATGAAGGATACCTCCTTCATCGTCCAGGATTGGTTTAACGGCCGCCTCGCCCAGCCCTACGCGAATAGTGTCTTCCTTCCGCCGGCGCTTACTTCCACCTGGAACGCTGCCGATCTGGTCGAAACGACCATTACCGACTACGCGCGTTTCGTTGCCAGCGTGATGCGCAACGACGGCCTCAGCCCGGCCATTGCTGCCGAGCGCCTGGTTATGACCCGCGACTGGATCTCGGAGGACGCACGTGAGCAGGCCTGCACCCACGAGACGCCTGGCACTACCTGCCACATCTCGGCCGGGATGGGTCTCGGTTGGCAGATCATCGTCCACAACGGCTTCACGATCGTAGACCACTCGGGTTCCGACACGGGAGTGAACACCCATGCCTTCTTTGTCCCTTCCAAGCATGTTGGTGCCGTTATTTTCACCAATGGTGAAAACGGCTTCAAAGTTATTGGAGAGATCGTACATGTGCTCTCCCCCGACCCAGTGTATGCGGCGACAGTCTCACACTGAAGTCTTACATTGAATCCTTTCACATGACCTTGCCTCCTCCCAGAAGCCTGCGATCACGGTACATTCGGCCCGATAAATGCTGTTCTCCGAAGTGATCTGAATCAGGAACTGAGCGACTCCGTACTGAATTTTTCGCATTTGCACCTCGCAACGAAATTAACCTTGGGAGTTGTTCACTCTAGCGGAGAGGTATCTCTGTGGCGCTGCAGAGCACACTGGGAAATGTAGGACAGACGAAGATGACCCTTATGAACACATGGACATCTGTCGTGGTAGCCATACTGCGTTAGGGTCATCTTCGTCTGTCGAAGGAGTCCCTTGATTCGCGCATTATCGCCAATGCGCGTTTCCAGATCTCACCAGCTGGAAACTTGCCTCTGCCTGATATCGCCAATCCAAAACAAGCGGGCGGCGATCAGCGGACACTTGCGACTCTCGGTAGCAACCCCGGGCTGCACGGCTGGCAAGTTTGCGAGACGCCCGCTCTATCAGACAAGCCACTGCCGGTTCTTTCCAGAAGACCGACTCGCGAGTATCGATACCCTTTGAGTGGATTGCGCAAATCCCGCTACCAATAGGCAAGTGGATCGGGGAGTATAGCGCCGCAGCTGCAGTTCTGTTGCGGAGCTTCGACGGGAGTCATCTTGTCACAGCCAGGACAGCGAACGCGGCGTGGATTGAGGCGTCCTGGAACCCATACTCCGGTCACTCCGCCCTGCCCGAATTCCGAGGTAAAGTAGCGGCTGACCATGGAACGATGCTCTCCCTGCTTCATCAAGAGCGCCATGGAATCCCGCGTTTCCCAGGCGGTGATGGTCATCAGGCAATCTCCCACGACTGCTGAGACCATGCTGATGAACCCCGGCATGGATAGCATTTCCATGGCAATCCTGCGGCCGCCTTCCTGGATGATGGCTACCTCCTCTGCATTGCGCGCAAAGAAGTTGGTGATACTGAATGCGCCGGGAAGTGCGGTGCTTCCATTGCTCGCCCGAACGCTGGTGCCGAATCCGAAAGGGCCGATTGCGGAGGGCTGCACGATGACGTCAAGTCCTAAGGCACGCGCTACCGCGGAACCATCGAAGTATCCCTTCAGGGAGAGGATTTTGCCGGCTTCGATGCGAGCGAAGTCGGCGCCGGCAAGCGCGATCGAACGGCCGGTCGCTGGCAGCCCCTTCATTGGGCCCGTGTTGGTGCCCTTCATGAGCCACTCGGCTGAGACCAATCCCTGTTCGTTATAGGTCAGACTTACCGTTTCGAAACTCAAGTCGGGGAAGGCGTCCCAGAGGGATTGTGCGTAGGCTGCGATCGCTGCTCCAGCGAGCGGGCCGGCGGTCGTTGGGTCGCTGTAGGTGCCCCCCTCGGCGAATGTGGCGACAATGCCAGCCGCATCATGCCGATTCCAGGCGTCCGTATAGTGCTGGAAGACTTCTGCTGGAGTCACGGGCATGCACGGATGCTAGCACTGGAAGTCGAAAATATGCCAGACTGTCAACCGGTTTTCGCCGGGGGGGAGACGATCAATTGGGACCAGACGTTGCCAGACTGGACTTCGCGCAATCCGCAACTTTTCAAACACCAGCAAACCGATAGAGAAGTACGATCGCTGACAAACAATCCCTCAATCGTCCTTCCGGTGTTACACTCTCGCGGGTTTCCCTCCCACCAAATCCAGATCTCGGAGCGGCACGATGTCTCGTCTTCTTTTCCGATTTCTTCGCATTTTTGCGTTCGCGGCAGCGACCCTTTCCTGCCTTGCGGCCGATCAGGTTGTCTTCACCCGGCTGGGCCCAACCCAATCCAACCTTTTTATCGCGAACGCCGATGGCTCCGCCGAGCGGCCGCTCACCCAGCCAGGATCGCTCAATTACAACCCCGCCTGGTCTCCCATGGGCGATTGGATCGCCTTTACGTCGGAACGGTCGGGACCCGCCAATCTCTTCCGCATGCATCCCGACGGTAGCGAGGTTGAACGGCTCACCGTCGATGCGGCCTTTGACGATCAGGCTGCCTTCTCTCCCGATGGCCGGCAGATCGCCTTTGTATCGACGCGGGCTGAGGGTTTTGCGAATCTTTGGACCCTGGACCTCGCCACCCGCAAAGCGCGGGCGCTGACTAGCGGGCGGGGTGGTGATTTCAGGCCGGCGTGGTCTCCCGATGGCCAATGGATCGCCTTCTCTTCCGACCGCGACAGCAGCCTCCCCACTGCGAAAAACCGTTGGGAGCGGCTCCAACTCCTCGACATCTATCTCATTCACCCCGACGGCTCGGGGCTTAGGCGTATTTCGCAGCACGGTAACTTCTGCGGCACTCCCAGATGGACGGCTGACAGCAAGAGCGTCGTGACCAACTGCATGTCGGCGGAAGAGACATGGACGAACCGCACCAAGCTGCTTACGCCTTATGCGGCAGACGCAGCGAACCAGCTCTACACGATTGATATCGCCACCGGCTCTATCCTTCCCATCACCAGCGGCCCCGGCGTCAAACTGGCGCCGTCTGTTCTGGCCTCCGGTAAGGTCGCCTATTTGCGTGGCGACGGAGCCGAGGATCGAGATTGTTTCCGCCGACGGCAAGGTGGGTCCCTCCGGCGCGGACATCGCGCCCAATCCCGCTGCCTGGTCTCCGGATGGCACTCACGTTGTCTACGTCCGTACGGGCTTTAGGCCGAGCTCCGAACCAGTGAAGCAATGGAGCCGGAATCCGAACTTTGATCTCTACGCGACCACGACGTTGCCGGCCTACGACCGAACCGGAATGCGCCTGGCGGTTTCAAACGTCGTTCCCGGCGGCGTCACCAGTCTCATGGTCATCGACGGCAACCAGCCGGCGCGCGCCATCCTCGAGCGAAAGGATTTGATCCTGGCCCCGCAATGGTCGCCGGACAGCAAGCATATCGTGGTCGGCGTGGGCGGCTTCACTGCTTTTCTTGATTTCGCCGCGGGAACCAAAAAGCCCATCGATCGCGTCAATGGAGGAGCGCAGGTGGCGATTCTCAATGCAGACGGCACCGGCTTTCACCTGGTTACCTCGGGTCCGAACAACAACGCTTTTGCGGCCTTTTCGCCAGACGGAAGACGCATTGTCTACCGGACCGCCGGACCCGATGGCGAAGGCCTGCGCATCATGAATCTTGCCGACCGCTCGGTGACCGTATTGACTGATCAGTACGACAACTTTCCTTTGTGGTCACCGCGCGGAGACCTGATCGCCTTTGTGCGCAACATTGCCGGCGACTTTGAAGTGATGACGGTTCATCCCGATGGCAAGGATGTAACCCAGTTGACGCACACGCACGGCAATGAAGCGCACCTGGCCTGGTCTCCCGACGGCGCGCGGTTATTGTTTACGAGTTCGCGAATGGGATTCAAGGACGAGACCCTTTACACCGGCAGCCCGCAACCGTATGGCGAGATATTTGTGATGAACTGGGACGGCGCCTATGTGCAGCAACTCACCGACGACCAGTGGGAAGATGGCGGTCCCGCCTGGCAGCCCCACCATCCCACCCCAACCTCTGCACAGACTGCTCAAAAATAGTCGCACAGCTTAAGTCTCCGGAGACGCGGTTCAGTCCCGCGATCACGGCCCTTGACCAGCGCATCATCGCCGATTCACTCATTGACCTGTTCCGGTCGAATTACCGCCCAACCGGAAGTGAACCCGAAAATCAATGTCCGGATTGGCAACCATCCGCCAGGAACCCGCACATCTGTGAAGTTTTGCAGGCATTTTTCTGCAATCTGGTCGCGTATTTCATGCCCCAAAATCGGGACTTGCGACACCCGCAACCTGCTATGTTAGGTTGTCTCTCGACATTTCCAATGAGCAGGCGGAATCCATGTCTGAGCATCAGCCGCAGTTGCCCCGCTCGCTGGACGAACAACGAGCGGAATACGCCCGCCGCCGGGGCCTCGCCATGCCTCTGGCGGGGCTGATCGTTTGGACGATGATTGGCATCGCCGGGGCTTCTTTTCGATCAAGGCTAACGACTACTCGTCCATGTGACCGGCAAGCCAGTCTCAACTCGTCTTCTGATTATCGGTTAGATGCGCAATTGACGTCATGGGCTGGCAATCATGCGCGCCGGCTGAGCAAAGCGGCGACGACGGTTGAGGCTCACATGGTCCGCCGTGTCGTATTCCCTGCGGCAGCCGGCGCGGATCTCTTTCACAAGCTTCCCCCATACTTGTAACGTCTCCAACCTTCACTTCACTAATAGATAGTTGATTCTGGATGCGGCCGTATTTGTTCATGGTTATCGAAACGGCGTTCACCCTGACTTATTTTTCTTTAGACCATGAGAACTTACAAGCATTTCCTTACAAGCATTTCATTGACGCGTTTTGTCATTGCGCGCTATGGTGAGATGCGCTTCTCCCCGCAGACACAGCCCCCTGAACACAACCTGGAAAAGAGGTAAGTATGCGTTCCTTTCTTATTCTGCCTGCCTTGGCACTCTCCTGCGCGCTGCTCGCGGCCGCGCCGGCAACCGCCCAAACCTACACCGTCACCGATCTGGGCATACTGCCTGGATATGAACTCAGCATAGCGAATGGCATCAATGAGTCAGGACAGGTGACTGGCTACAACGGTAACTTCGTTGATGGAACCGTCGGCGCCGGCCAGGCTTTTCTCTACCGGGACGGCAAGATGTCCGCCATTGGCTCAGTCCCAGGGGAGGCCATTCTCGGCAACGGCATCGCCGGCGATGAGGACAAAGACCCCTGGCATCCGGACGACGACAAGAGAAAGATCCGGGTCACCGGCATTCTCGAAACCTCCGGAACAGCGCATGCCTTTCTTTACCAGGACCATTTCCTGCGCGACCTCGGCCTTCTGCCCGGGGGAGATTCTAGTCAAGGCGTAGCGGTCAACTCGTCCGGCGAGGTGGTCGGCGAGGCAGACGATGCCAATTTTATATCGCAGCCGTTTCTCTACAAGCACGGCAACATGATCGCGCTCCCAACCGGTGGAACCCTGGGAGGCTATGCGTCTGCCATCAACGAAAAAGGAGACGTGGCCGGCACCGTGTTTATACCGGGCAACTACTTTGTTGCCACCCTCTTTTGCCACGACAAGGCCATCCCTTTGGGCTTCCTGCCTGGAGGCAACTATAGCTCAGCAGCCGCGATCAACGACGCGCTCGAAATTGCCGGCACGTCAGAAACACCCAATCCCGCGAACCCACATGCCTTCCTGTGGGACAGGGGCAAGATGATCGATCTGGGTGTGCTGCCGACCGGGAGCACGAGTGCCGCAAGTGGCATCAATGCATCGGGAGAGGTGGTTGGGTCCGCCGACGTCTCGTCCCTGACCGGAGGCAGTTACAATCACGCCTTCCTTTACAGCCATGGCAAAATGTACGACTTGAATGGCCTGA
The DNA here is from genome assembly GCA_963834445.1 of uncultured Acidobacteriaceae bacterium. Taxonomy (GTDB): domain Bacteria; phylum Acidobacteriota; class Terriglobia; order Terriglobales; family Acidobacteriaceae; genus PALSA-350. The sequence continues at coordinate 540,444 of CAWIBU010000002.1, read as the reverse complement.
TCCCGTCCTACTCTGGTTGGGTTCTGCAGGTCGCCAGCAGCATCAACAGCCGGGGAGAGATCGTGGGCACGGGCGTCATCAACGGAAATACCCGCGCCTTCTTACTTACCCTGGATTGTAACGATCGCAGGAACAAAGACTGCGACCATTGCAGGTATGGCCGCTAGTGTAGTGCTTCACAAATAGGATCGTTTCTCCAACGTCGTTTTGCTTTTTGATGGACCAATCGCCTCCGGCGGCGCCTATACATTCAAACAGACGAAGTAACAGCACAACTCGGGCCTGCTTTGGGACTTGAACGGCAAGGTAGGGTGCCAATAGCTGTGGTTGCGCAAGAGTTCTCCAGGGTCACCAGCAACGTAGCATCCGAGTGACGAGGGGACAGGATACTTATCCCCGTTAAGTGATTACAACCGGCACGTCCGATTAGTCGGCTCCAGGCAAGTGACTCCAAGCTCGACGGTCACCAACAGGCCACGCGCTCAGTGAGATTCCGCGGGTCTTCTCCCCGGGGGTGAGGGGGGACAGGATACTTATCCCCGTTTAGTGATCTGTATCGTCGTTCATCTGCGGCGGCCATGCCGGTGTATCAGCGCCCACCAGGCGATCGGGATCACCGCCGTTGTGAGTAATATCAGGCCGGTCTCACCCATGACATGGATAAGCCACGACAACCGGTTTCCGAAAACGTAGCCGACCGTACAGATCAGGGCAACCCAACAGGCTGCTCCCAGCATGTCGAAGAAGAAGAAGCGCGGCCAGCTCATGCGGAGTGAACCTGCTACCAGACCGTTCAGCACCCGTAGCCCCGCGACGAAGCGTGCGCAGAACACACCCAGGGGCCCGTGTCTGCCAACAAAGTCCCGGCCTCGATCAATGGTTGCAGAACCTATGTGAAACTTTCTGCCATAACGATCGAGCAGAGACTCTCCACCGGAACGCCCCACATAAAAACCGATATTATCCCCGACAGACGTGGTACAGAAAGCAACCACTGCGACCCATCCAATATTCAATCCGGTTGAACGAGCCGCAAGCGCGCTGGCGATGAGAAGCACCGTCTCTCCCGGCAAAGGCACGCCGGCGCCCTCCGCGAGCAGGCCGACAAACACCGCCACGTAGCCATAATGAACGAAGATCTCGGTAAGGCGACCCAGAGGAATCAGGTGCATTGCCCGTCAGATGCCAATTTGCGATCGGGCGTGAACCCTCCTAACCAAAGCGAGCCGAACGCGCAGCTCGCCTCGCCTCGGAACACGAGTGACCTTAGGTCATGTACTCCCGTGTCGAAAACGCCCACACAAAAATCCAAAAAGCCTCTATACCTAAGAACAGAGGATATCGGCAGGCGCGGGCTTCTCCGCGGCAGCGCCATGCCGGCACTAGCTGGTAGTTTCAGCCTAAGTCGGAGCGAAGGATGGCTTGACCGCTATCCGGTGACACACCCGATCCCTGTCTAGAAATAACCAACAGCAACCCAGCGGCTCGCCCCCATCCCTGGAAAACAAGGAAGGACTCACCATGCCAAAAAACCCTGTCACTGATCCCATCACCAACCAGGAAATAGCCTTTGTTCACCTCATCCTCGCCGGAACCATGAACGATCGCCGCGCCGCCAGAGCCGCCGGTCTCAACCCCGACTCCGCCGCCTACACCAAAGCCAAGCCTCGCGGGTAGGCAAAGGAGGATTACTAGGCGGCAGCCAGTGGGGTTCGGCGTCGGACGGGGCAAGAGTCTATGTCGCTATCTCCGATCTTGCGATGAGCGTGACCATGGATCCGAAATCGACTAAAGGGTACCGGCTGGTTCTGGATCCACAGAAAGGCGGCGGACTCTACGCCCTTGATCCTCGAACCGGCAAGATCGCGTGGAGCGAGCCGGCGCGACCCTGCGACCCCTCTCGAACGGGCTGTTCGCCTGCGCAATCCGCAGCTGTTACCGCCATTCCATGTGTGGTCTTCTCCGGTTCGCTGGACGGCCACCTGCGTGCTTACGCAGCATCCTCGGGGACGGTCCTTTGGGATATGGACACCGCGCGCAACTTTTCCGCGGTTAACGGCAAACCCGCAAGTGGCGGCTCGATGGACGTCGCGGGCCCGGCAGTCGTCGGTGGCATGATCTTCGTCAACTCCGGTTATGGTCAATGGGGTGGCATCCCCGGAAATGTGCTCTTGGCTTTTTCCGTGCAGTGAAAGAAGACGGAGGTTCGATGGTCGATGAGCTCTCATCAGGCGTCGATGCTGATGGTCTCTTGCTCTTTCGCACATTGGAAACACCATTAATGCTTTTCACAACTGGCTCGCCGGGAAAGGCAGAGAGGGAACGTAACCTTTACAGTTTTATTTTGCAAGTTGCACGTCATTGCGGGATGTGAACGAAACGTTCTATGTGTCCCCAGAAGTCCCCCCAGGAGCCCCTTTTCGTCACCGGTCCTTGCCTCATCGTGTCTCCTCATCGTGCCTTGCGTTGGGCGAGCTTCTCGGCTGCAGTGAGCGCCTCGGCGGCGCTCACTGCTACATCGGGTCTCACTCCTGTTCCCTCCCAGTCGTGCTTTGCGTAGGGATTGGCCACCTTCACTTCAGGAATCCCCATACCAAAATGATCATCAAGCCGGTGCCAGACTCCAGCGTGCGCTCCCCCACCGGTCGTCTCTCCGACCAGCGTGGCTCGTTTTAGCATCTCGAGGTCGTAGCTGAATTGCTCCGCGGCTGACCAGGTGGATGAGGAGGTCAAGAGGTACACCGGCTTGTCAGCCAGGCGATTTCCTGGAACGGGTGACTGCGTCTTGGAGGGCGTCTCGCCTCCCCGGGGGTTATACCAGTATTCAGGATGGTCGAAGAGGTAGGAGGCCATAAATGAAACCATGGCCGGATCGCCTCCGCGATTGTTCCGTAAATCAATGATAAGCGCCTTGGTGTTATTCACAGAAGCCATCGTCTTCATGGCCTTCGACCGGCAGACCGACAAGTCGCCAAACCCATCGAGCTTGATATAGCCGATTGCATGCGGCAGTATCGCAACTCTTTGAAAGAAGCATTGGTTCTGCTCGAGGTATGCGCGGTGACGCGCCAGGTCTGCGGGAGTTTGTGTTGGTGGATGATCCGGGAGCCGGGCGCGGCTGTATTCGACCGTCAGGTCTACATCCTGGCCCACGGTCCGTATCTGCCGCGTGAGCAAGTCCGCAAACGTCTGGCCATCGACGATGGCGTTGTACTCGCCGCTCTGTTCGTGAGCCAGCAATGTATTCGCGATCATGCCCGCACGGTCAGGATCGAAATAGTGTGCCTTCAGGTTGGCGATGGCTGCATGGATGACCCGCTCGCGTTCCGCTGAATCCAGAATGGGTTCCATGCTCGAGGAGGCCGCGGCCTGCTGCGGCAGGGGCTGATCGACAGGGGACCGCGCAAGAGCGACGACTGCCTGGCCGGTGTTCCGGCCTAGCTGCGGGCTCGACCCAGGTGATGCCGCCCAGCGGGTGCGCGGAGACGCTGCACCTTGCAGGACCGCACCCGAGGTTGGTCGATGATCCTGTGCATATTTCAGTAGGATCGACATGGTACCCAACGCGGCAAGGAAGCACATGACTGCGGCGAGGAGCGTTCCCGCACCGATAGGCTCGTCTTCCAGTACCTGGAAGGAAGGGACACCCTCTGAACGGCCTGGGGCGGGAGAGTTGGCGAGTATGGGCTGGGCATGGCGGTACTCGCGTGGCAGAGACACCACAAAATCAGCCAGCAGGTCAAGCCAGAGTCTGAGAAGGCCAACGAACCCCTTCTCGCGGCGCAGTCGATCGCGAACCAACTGCATGGCTTCGGCCCCGTACGCGGTGCGAAAGCCTGTGGGATAGAGTCGCAACAGAAGGGCATATAGCTTCTCAGACATAATCCCCCCGCAAGATCTTCTTGGTTCTCGCTACACGCAGCAAACCGGCAAGTCTCTCCGCCTCGGAGCGCGCTAGTTTCAAACCAGCGGCAGTCAGTCGATAACATCGCCGCCGCTGATCGGCAGTCTCATTGTCAGCCCCTTCCACTTCCTTGATGAGGCTTTCTTCGAGCAAGGATTGAATGGAGCCGTAAAGCGTTCCGGGGCCGAGCCGCATGCGTCCGCCGGTCTGCTCCGCAATCTGGCGCATAATGCCGTACCCGTGCAGGTCCTGATCAGACAACGACAGCAGGATTTGGAAAGCAGCGGAAGGGAGGGGGTCGAGTTTTCGTTTTGGCATATTGATCGTTTATCGATACATCGATAAACGACTATAAGCGCAGACCGATTCGCTGCACAAGCTCAAATTTTCAGACGATGATCTTTCTGGCTTCTGAGCAAACGTGGGGGATGCCGGACACCCCTGAGCTCGCCCCCGCTGTGCGCGATCAAACCACTTATTCCCTATGCCAACGACCTTGATACCTAGATCTGACCGAACCGGCTTTTTTCCGCGGGCAAAGTATAAGATCGCGGGCGACAAAGCAGGGCTGCACAGCATCCATCCTCCCATTGATCCACGGTGGGTAAATATGATTCCTGTGGCGCAAAAAAAAGAGGCTCGTCCTTTGCGGGTGGCCGCCCTTCTGGCGGTTTCTCTCGCCATAGGATGGGTCTGGCTGGTCGCCGGGACCCATCTGCACGAAATGATGGTTGGAGCCGTAGTCGTCGCGGTCGCGACGCTTTTCCTGCTTTTGGTTCACCACTCGCAGCCGAATGCTATCCGGTTGCATTGGAAAGATGTCGCACAAGCCTGGCGCATCCCCTGGTACATGGTGAGCGACACCTGGGCGGTCACGCTCGTTCTCCTTAGGGATCTTTTGCATTTAAGCCCAGCCGGGTCCTTCTACCGGGTCTGTAACTTCAAAAGCAGCAAACTTGACCAGGCTGTTCCAGGTCGCGGCGTTCTGGTGACGATCTACATGACGGCGACGCCGAATACCATTGCCATCGGCATCGATCCAGAGTCCAGCCGGCTGCTCTTTCACCAGCTTCAGCGAACCGATCTGCCGAAAATGGCGCGCACGCTGGGAGCCGAGCCGTGAACATCTGGCTGATTGCGGCGGTGGTGATCATTGCTACGTTGGTGCCCTGCGCACACATGTGCCTGCGCGGTTCGCCCGAACGACGCCTGGTAGGCCTCGAAATGGCCAGTGTAATGATTACCATTGCTATGGTCCTGTTGACGGTGGGCACGGGCCGCATTCCGTTCATCGACCTGCCTCTCGCGCTTGCCATCATGTCTTTTGGGGGGGGCCTGGTGTTCGCACGATTTCTGGAGAAGCACCTGTGACCGCATTGTTGGATTTGCTGCTCGGCTGCCTGATCGTCGCCTGCTGGCTTGGCGTGCTTGGAATGTGGGGTATGCGCGAGCCGATGCAAGCGCTCCATTATCTTGCTCTACCGGTGTGGGGAGCGACGATTTTTCTGACAACCGCGGTCTTTCTGCAGACCGGAAACAGCCAGGCGGCCTGGAAGACTCTTCTTATGTGTCTTGTTCTGCTGGCGATTAACTCGGTCGTGGCCCATGCCACGGCGCGCGCCTTTCGCGCCCGTGAACTTGGCCACTGGCAACCGCGAGACGGCGACCCAATCGAATTTGTGCGCCCCGGGAGAGACAAATGATCTGGTGCGGAGCCGGCATTCTCATCATGCTTGCGATCTCGGGCTTCGTGGTGGTGCGCACGCAGAACGTGATCGAGCAGGTGATCGCATTAAGTTTCTATGGCCTGGTAACCGCCTTGATGTTCTTTTTCTTCCAGGCTCCCGATGTCGCACTCTCACAAATAACCGTGGGCTCGGTAGCTCTGCCGCTCATGATCATGCTCGCTCTTTCCCGGATGAAGTTTCGCAAATTGACCAGGCAGCAGAAGGAAGGGGAGCATGACTGAACGTCTTCGCCTGCGCATCTTTCTTGTCGCTGGGCCCGTGTTCTTTGGGCTCTATTGCTACGCAGTGCTGAACCTGCCCCCATGGGGGCAATATCGCGGCCCCTACGGAGATACGATTGCGAGACTTGCGGTCTATGAGCGCCATGCTACCGACACGGTCAACGCCATTAACTACGACTACCGCGGATTCGATACGCTGGGCGAGGAGTTCATCCTGTTTACCGCGGCCATCGGGGTCACCATGTTGCTGCGGCGAGAAAAGGATGCGCGCACCTCGGCCGTGGGCAAGGTGGCAGACCGGCCACCGCTGAGCGAAACGGTGCGAGCCGCACTCTCGCCGGCTCTTCTCATTACCACGATCTTTGGGTTCTACATCGGTCTGCATGGGCAGCTCACCCCCGGCGGCGGCTTCCAGGGAGGAGTTATCCTCGCCACCGCTTCGCTCCTGGTCTATCTTGCCGCCAACACCGAAGGCTTTAAACGCATCACGTCTCATGTTGCGGTAGAAGTTGTGGAGGCTGCCGCCGCTTCCTCCTATGCCCTGATTGGCGTCATCCCGGTTTTGGTTGGACTGCCGCTTCTCACCAATATTCTGCCTCTGGGAACAACCGGCGATGTTTTCTCCGCCGGCAATATCGCCCTGATCAGTGCTTGTGTGGGCGTCGAAGTAACCGCTGCTTTTCTGCTTGTTATCTATACCTATCTCGAAGAAATAGTGACGGGCGAAATACCCGAGGAGTAGAGATGCCTCCGATGCTGCACTTATTACCGTATTTCGTTGCCGCGTGGCTCTTTTGTTGCGGCCTGTACGGCCTGATCACCAGCCGTCACCTGATCCATTCGGTGATTTGCCTTGCCATTCTGCAGAGCTCCACTTACGTGCTCCTGCTGGCCATTGGCTATCGTACTGACGCTGCGGCCCCGGTATTCGCCGATATTGCTCCGGGTACGCTTACCGTCGATCCCGTGGTGCAGGCCCTGATGCTTACCGACGTGGTGGTTGAAGCGGTGGTCGTCGCTCTCCTGCTGGCGATGGTGGTAAAGGCTTACGAAAAGAGCGGTTCGGTCTCTCCTTCTGACCTGCGAACCATGCGCGGATAAGCATGACCAGCCCCCTGCCAGCGTTACCAGTCGCCTTACCCTTGCTCGGCGCCGGGCTGTTGGCGGCCCTGCACAAATGGCTAAGCCGTGTAGCGGCCGATAGTCTCAGTATCGCCGTTGCTGCCGGTACTCTCATCTGCTCACTCTTACTGCTCAGCCGCGCTCTGCCGCATACTCAGGTTTATTGGTTCGGAAACTGGTATCCTCGCGGTTCCGTGGTGCTTGGTATTACGTTCGTCGTCGACCCTGTGGCGGCGGGACTTAGTTCGCTGGCCGGCCTGCTGGTATTGCTGGCGCTGCTCTTTTCCTGGCGCTTTGTCGATGCCGGCGCAAACCATTATCACCCGCTGATGCTGGTGTTTCTGGCGGCCATGAATGGTTTTGTACTCACCGGCGATCTGTTCAACATGTTCGTATTTTTCGAGCTGATGAGCACAGCGGCGTTCGCTCTGTGCGGACTTAAGATGCGGGAGCCTGCGCCTCTTCAGGGCTCCTTCAATTTTGCTGTAACCAATACCATCGCAGCCTTCCTCGGGCTTACCGGGATTGCATTGCTATATGCGGTGACTGGCGCGTTGAATATGGCCCAGATCGGGTTGGCCCTCGGCTCCCGCCACGATCCCCTTGTTCTTTTCGCCTTTACCGTGCTGAGCTGCGGGTTTTTTATCAAGGCTGCCATTGTTCCCTTCCACTTCTGGCTGCCCGATGCTCACGCGGTGGCGCCCACGCCGGTGTGCGTCCTCTTCTCCGGCCTCATGGTAGAACTCGGGCTCTACGCAGTGGTTCGGCTCAAATCAGTAATTTTTCAACAGAGCCTGGCGTCGAGTGAATCCCATCTCCGCTATATTCTGTTGACCTTCGGCGGCATCACAGTTCTGATCGGGGGTGTCATGTGTTACGCCGAACACCATCTGAAACGCTTACTCGCCTTCTCTACCATCTGCCACGCCGGCCTGATGCTGACAATTTTCGCTATCCAGGGTCAGCTGGCCATCGCTGCCATGCTCATCTATCTGGTGGCACACGCCTTCACCAAATCCTCGCTGTTTTTCGTAAGTGGCATCGTTCTTCATCGCTTGCGATCCATGAGCGAACACCTGCTCTTTGGCAAAGGGCGCTCACTTCGCTGGACTGCAGCCTTGTGGTTTCTGGGCGGCATCGGCCTCGCGGCAGGCCCTGGCTTCAGTACTATGCTCGCCGAAGCGGGCACCTCCAGTGCTGCAGAACAAGCCGGCCTCCATGGGATCTCATGGCTCTTTATGTTTGCCGGGGTAATGACATCTGCTGCTGTCTTCAGGGTGGGCATGCACACGTTCGCCGGCTGGGGTGATGCGCCGATCACGGACCGCAGTGCGCAAGTAGACGAGTTGCCGGAGACGGATGCCGAACAACACAAGGTCTTTTGGTACCATTTCGTTCCGCCTCTCATCTGTATTATTTTCGCGGTCACCCTGACCTTCCTGCCCGACTGGCAGTATGGGGTACGCGAGGCCGCGGCCCGCATGTATGACCAGGCGGCCTATCTGCACACCGTCTATACCGGCGATTCCCTTCCGCGTCAGGCTGCTCCGTCATGGCGCGGTGAAATCCCGGGAGCGGCAATTCGCGGAATCATCGCCGTGTTCCTGGCGCTGACTCTGGCCAGCACTTCAGTGTTTCGCGGAAAACTTGCGCGTTATCTGCGCATCGGCGCATTGCTTGAAGGTCCGCTCACCGCCTTGCGTGGGGTGCAGAGCGGGCACCCCGGCGATTACGTTCTGTGGTTGACTGTAGGGCTCGCTGTATTTGGTTCCGCGAGCTTATTTCTTCTGCGTTAAGACCTTTTCCTGTCTGGAAACGCGGCACTAGACCGTAGCCTCGTTACCGCTTATAAGGATTCAATCTCCTTGGATCGGGAATTCGTCCAAAGATCTTGTATTGTCCTGCGGCCGCTGTAGGCCATTCCGCCCGCAGCCAGCGCGGTTCCAGTGCACCATGAACAAAGCGCACCAAAGCTGAAAATCTGGCGGCTTGCATTGAAAGCAGCCACGGAGACGTCCAGGGTCAATTTTGCCCCCAATAACTTCTTCGCGCTCGCATGCCGCCGGGCGAGGATAATCAGGGCAAGGGTGGTGCCAAAGCTCGCAAGCCCGAGTAAAGCGTCTGGTACTCCAAATGGGTGAGCGGCTTTTGAGCTGGTGATTTTCTCAGAATCAAAAACCCGAGAAGGCGGATCGGGAAGTCGGTTCACCATGCCGGTCTGGTAGAGCGCGACCGGTACTAAGGTCGCCAGAGCCGTGCAGCAAGCTGCAATCAGGAGCTTGTCTCCGCTAGCCGGGGAGAGGATCGCGATCGGCTGCGAGGGTCTTCACGATGCCTTCTCACGCGCCACAAGAATGCCACCCAGCGCCGTAAGCACTGCCGCTGTCCCCAGGGCAAGCGCGGTCGGGATGCAGGGACAGGAAAATCTCTGCGCTCGTTCGTGAGGAGCGATTGGCAAACTTGCCGCGCGCGCTGTGAACCCCGGGAACATATTCGTAAAGATTGTTGGGTGCGTTTGGATTTTTGGGTTCATTCGGAATCTGCTGTGACTTATAGCCTGTTTTCCCGAGATATTCGTCGAGCAAACCGGGAATAAACTTCTGCCCGACAATCGCCATCACCGTGGGAGCCCCGACCCAGTACTCGCGCCGCGGATGTTTGGCAAGACCGGCAGCGACGACCACTTCGGCGGCCAACTCCGGTTCAAATATCGGCGGAACGGGCTGTGGGTCGTTCGGCATACGGTTCTTGACCCAATCGAATTGAGTGGTATTCATCGCCGGCATTTGCACCGCGGTCACCTTGACGTTGCTGTTATCGTGATGCAGTTCACAGCGCAAAGAGTCGGTAAACCCATTGATGGCATGTTTGCACGCGCAGTAGGCAGACTGTAAAGGAATGGATCGGTAAGACAAGGCTGAGCCAATCTGGATGATCGTGCCTCGATCGCGCGGCAGCATTCTCCTGAGCGCGGCCAGCGTCCCATGCACAAAGCCCAGATAGAGCACATCGGTGACACGCTTGTAATCGGAGGCCTCCATCTCCTTGACGGGAGAGAAGACGCTGACCATCGCATCATTCACCCAGATGTCGATCGGGCCAAACTCCTCTTCGACACGGCTTGCCGCAGCCTCTACGGCCTGCGCGTCGGAAACGTCCGTGGGCAGAGCAAGCGCGCGTGCCTCCCAATGCTTCGCATTCCTCTTTGGCTGCGTTGAGGGCTTCTGGGTTACGAGCGATCAAGCCCAACCGATGCCCCACGTTTTGCAAACCCATGCGCGATCGCGCGACCAAGGCCAGCAGAAGAACCGGTGACAACAACAACTTTAGACATAAGACTCCACCCATTGCTGTGAACGACGACTACTTACATTACATGAGATGCCTGATTTGCTGTTCCACACATCCCTCGGCAGATTTATGCCATCCATGCAATTAGCGGTGAGAGAGGATGGCACTCGTGATGGCCAGCGATCCGGAGCGTCTCCAACGGACGATCGCCGCGCTGGACGCCTCTGACCACGATGCGTTGATCTGTTCGTCTCCCACAGAAGTGCTCCTGTTAACTGGCTATTGGCCAGTGATGGGTTCAAGTCTTGCCGTCTTTACTTCGAGTGGTGATGTCACCATCATTGTTCCGGAAGACGAGGTCGAGCTGGCCGGGAAAACCTCTTCTGCCGAGATCGTACCCTACAAGCCTGCGGGACTGCATTCGCTCGAAACTCCACTCCAGCTGCTCAAGAAACCTCTCCACGCCGTGGTAACGGGCCTTTCTCTCTCAAAGGCAAGGATAGGAATTCAGCTGACCCAAGGGGTTCAACCTTCCAGCTATGCCGTTTGCACTGATTTTCGCGCATCGCTGCTCGAGCTGCTGCGCGAGATCCAGCCCCACGCAACCTATGCAGGATGCGACGACCTGCTGGAATGGATGAAGGCCACTAAAACCGAAAAAGAGCTGGATCTGATGCAGACGGCCGCTCGAGTCGCGGCCGCGGGCTTTGCAGAAGCCGGAGAACACCTCCAGCCCGGCTTACGTGAGACCGACGTGGCGGCAGCAGCCCAGGACGCTTTCGAAACCGCACCGCAGGCAGAAGTTTTAGAGCGCAGTTATGGTTACTTCTTCTGCATGTCTGGCCCCAACTCGGCGAAAGCCGCCGCAGCCTACGCCCGCACCAGGCAGCGGGTCATCCAGGAGGGCGATCTGGTCATGATCCACGCCAACACCTGTGCCGATGGCTATTGGACCGACCTCACCCGCACCTATATTGCCGGTCAGCCATCGCAGCGGCAGCGCGATATGCGCGCGGCGATATGCGCAGCACGCGCGGCCGGGCTGCGCGCCATACGGCCAGGAGTCAGGGGCCAGGATGTAGATCATGCGGCGCGCTCCGTAATGGAACCACATGGCCTGGGAAAAGCATTCAAGCATGCAGCTGGCCACGGGGTGGGGTTTGCAGCGGCAAACCCAAACGGCCGGCCGAGAATCCATCCGCTTTCGCCGGATGTGCTCGAAGCAGGTATGACCTTCAATCTGGAACCGGCGGCGTATTTCGACGATTACGGTGGTATGCGTCACTGTGACCTGATCGCAGTGACGCAAAATGGCGCGCGCGTCATGTCTGACTTTTGAGATGGTCATGTTGCAGGGTTGCGAAATCACGAAGGGCCAGGTAGCGGTTTACACCGTTCCTACTGATGCGCCCGAGGCGGATGGAACGTTCTCCTGGTCGAGCACCACCATGGTCCTCGTCACCCTGCATGCCGGCGGCGAGCAAGGTATCGGCTACACCTACGCCGACGCCGCCACCGGCAAACTGGTACAGTCGCTGCTGGAAAAGGTGGTGCGCGGCCATGACTTGTTTGACCACGGAGCCATTCTCCAGGCCATGTACGCCCAGGTCCGCAACTCCGGCGAGACGGGCGTTACGTCCATGGCGATCTCCGCCATCGACAACGCGCTTTGGGACTTGCGCGCCAGGTTGCTGAATATCCCTTTAGTCAGTTTGCTCGGCTCGGTTCGTCAAGGTATCCCGGTCTACGGCAGTGGAGGCTTTACCTCCTATGACGATGGGCAACTCGAGCGGCAACTGGGCGGCTGGGCAGAGCAGGGTTTCAGCATGGTGAAGATGAAAGTGGGTACTCACCCGGAGGACGATCCTCGCCGCGTAGCGGTCGCGCGCAAAGCCATCGGGGACGTAACCGATGCTGTTCGTCGATGCCAACGGCGCCTACACCGTCGCGCAGGCGCTGCAACTCGGGCACTCGTTCGCGGAGCTGGGCGTGCGCTGGTTTGAAGAGCCGGTCAGTTCCGACAACATACCGGGGCTGTGCGAGGTGCGCGCGCGGGCGCCCCTCGGCATGGATATCGCTGCCGGAGAATATGGCTACACGGCATGGTACTTCGAGCGCATGCTGCAGGCCAACGCCGTGACCGTTTTGCAGGCCGATGCAACGCGTTGTGGAGGCATCAGCGGGCTTCATGAATGCCGCTGCCTTGTGCTGGGCTGCGAATGTACCGCTTTCCTCGCATTGCGGCCCCAGTATGCACCTGCATGTCTGCTGCGCTGTTCCGCGGGCGATTCACATGGAGTTTTTTCACGATCACGTCCGCATCGAGCGGATGTTTTTTGATGGATTCTGCGAACCCGTCGACGGCGTCATGTATCCCGACCGCTCTCGCCCAGGAATGGGCCTGACGTTGAAAGTGCAGGACGCAGCACCCTACCTGGTGTGATGGGTACGCACTCTGCACGACACGCGCCATCGGCGCCTTAACCCGAGTGAAGGAGAAACGTCGTGGCGAAACAGATTTCCGATCTAATTGTGGAACGGCTGATCGAGTGGGGAGTGGACACCATCTTTGGTTTCCCGGGCGACGGAGTGGATGGTTTCTTCGAGTCGCTGCGAACCCATGCGGACAAGTTGAAGTTCATCCAGGTGCGGCATGAAGAAGCGGCCGCGTTTGCCGCCGTGGGCTACGCGAAATATACCGGGCGCCTGGGCGTATGCTGCGCCACGTCGGGCCCGGGCGGCGTGCATCTGCTCAACGGACTTTACGACGCGAAGTGCGATCAGCAGCCGGTGCTCGCCATAACCGGGCACACCTTCAGCGACCTCATCGGTATGGACTACCAACAGGATGTGGACCTGGACAAGTTGTTCATGGATGTTTCTGTCTTCAACGAGCGCGTGATGAGCGCGCCGCACGCGGTCAACGTGGTCGATATGGCGGTGCGCAGCGCTTATGGACGCAGGGGCGTTGCGCACATCTGTATTCCGAAGGACATTCAGAAGTGGCCGGTCTCAGACAAGCACCGCAGCAATGCCAACCCGGCGCATCACAGTGGAGACTGGCGAGTGACCCCATCCGCCAAGCCGGCACAATCGCTGCTTCAGGCGGCGGCGGACGTTATCAATAAAGGATCGAAAGTTGTGATCTTCGCCGGCCGCGGCGCTCTGGGCTGCAGCGAAGAGCTGGCGCAGCTGGCAGAGACGGTGGGCGGCCCGGTGGTGAAACCTCTGCTGGGCAAAGCAGTGTTGCCCGATCGCAGCCCCTACACCACCGGCGGCCTGGGGCTGCTCGGCACCGCGCCTTCCGTCGACGCGATGGAAGAGTGCGACACGCTCATCATGATCGGGACCAGCTTTCCTTACATGGAATTTCTCCCCAAACCAGGCCAGGCAAAATGCGTGCAGATCGAGATCGACCCCACTCGCATCGGCCTTCGCCACCAGGTGGAAGTGGGATTGGTGGGAGACGCTAAAGCGACGCTCACCGCGCTGCTTCCTCTGCTGAAGGCAAAGAATCAGAAGTTCCTGAAGAAGTCGCAGGAACGCATGAAGGACTGGCTTGAGCTGATGGAAGAGCGCGGCACCCGCAACGATATGCCGATGAAGCCGCAGGTGGTCACCCACACGCTGAACCGGCTGCTGAAAGACGATGCGATTGTTTCCTCTGACAGCGGCACCATCGCTACCTGGACGGCGCGCTACGTCGATATTCGCGGCTCCATGCAGTTTTCCCTCTCCGGTTCCCTCGCCACCATGGCCAACGGTCTGCCCTACAGCATTGGAGCGGCGGTGGCCTACCCCGGGCGGCAGGTGGTGTGCGTGGTCGGCGATGGCGGCCTGACCATGCTGATGGGCGAGATCGCGACCCTGGTCAAATACAAGCTGCGGGTCTGCGTGATCGTGATCAAGAACAATGTGCTGGGGCAGATCAAGTGGGAGCAGATGATCCTCGAAGGCAATCCGGAATTTGGGGTCGAGCTGCAGCCAATCGATTTTGCCCTGGTGGCTACTGCCTGCGGAGCCAAAGGGTTCACGATCGAACGGCCAGAGGACGCAGAGACCATACTGCGCCAGGCGTTGGCCCACGACGGCCCCACTGTGGTGCAGGCTATGGTCGACCCAAACGAGCCACCGATGCCGGGCAAGATCAAAACCGAGCAGGCGGTGCACTTCGCCAAAGCTTTGGCGCGTGGACAGAAGGATGCGGCGAAGATCATCAAGACTATCGCCGAAGACCAGATCCACGAGGTCGTTTAGGCCATGGCGACCCAGTCAGCCCTTTCGATCGCTGATCCGATGAAGGATCTGGAGATCCTGGAAAACCAGATACGGGAGGGGCGCTTTCAGCGGAGCCTCTCCCTGCTGACCGCCGCCACCAGCGTCGTGAGCGGCCTCGAGGTTGCCTACGAGCACTATCGCGGTAGCTATAGCCGCAGGGTCATGTACACGCCGGTCATTCTCAGCGTCTTGCTCGCGGGCGCCGGCTTGGCGGCGTTTTTCAGCAGGCGGGCGGCGCGCGGCATTCTCCGCCTGGTCTCGGCGGTGACGCTGGTCGACGCGGGAGTAGGCTTCTACTTCCATATTCGCGGCATCCACCGCAAGCCCGGCGGCTGGCGCTTGCCCATGACCAACATGATTATGGGGCCGCCAATCTTTGCCCCACTCCTGTTTGGCACCAGCGCCTATCTGGGACTGATCGCTTCTTTTCTGCAGCGCGAAGAGAGTACCGGCGCTGCCTCTACTTCGGGCAAAGACACATTCTTTGCCCGTCTTCTGCCTGCGGGCGAGGGCCGCGCCTTGCTCTCCGCGGAGCAGGACATGCGCGAAGGCCGCTTCCAGCGCCAGGTCGCGATGGTGACCGGGCATCAGTGCCCTGCTGAGCGGGTTTGAAGCCTATTACTCGCACTACAAAAACAACTTTCGCTATTGGGTGCAATGGACCCCCGTCGTGTTGGCGCCCGTACTGGCCGGCACCGCTTTTACCGCGGTCAAGAGCCGCAGGGTTGCCACCCTTGCCTTGCCCGCCGTATCCGCGCTCGCAGGCGCGGATGCAGCCGTGGGCTTCTACTATCATGCCCGCGGCGTGCTGCGACGGCCCGGCGGCAGCAAACGCCTGCTCTACAACATTATGTACGGACCGCCCATCTTCGCTCCCCTGCTCTTCGGCGCCGCCGGAATGCTGGGCCTGCTCGCCAGTCTGCTGCGGCGGAGGCGCGCATGAGAAACACTTATCCCGCAGTCGATGCGGCCTTGTGCCCGCGCGATCCCAAAACCGGTGAGGCGCTTGCACCCCGCGAGCAACCGGGTTACTACTCTGGTTTCAGCACGCTCTCGCAAAGCCCCTTCTGGGAGCAAGCAACACGAACCGTGGTCGAGAAGCGTGTTGCGCACCCGCCGCCGCGCAAATTCTTTTCAGAACAGGCCTGGCATTTCTGGACGGTGGTGTTCAGTCATCTCATTCCGCAGACGGATCGCATTCCCGAGCGCCAGATCCCGATCGTTGCCGTACTCGATCACCGTCTTTACCTCAACGAGACGGTTGGCTACCGCTACGAAAGCATGCCCCACGACCGGGTTGTGTATGAGATCGGCATTACCGCCATCGACCGCGAGGCCGAGCACCGTTACAGTGGCGAATTCCTTATCCTTCCCCACTTGCAGCAGGATATCGTGCTGCGGGCAATCCATGATGGCAAGCCCGAAGCGGCGGCCGATATCTGGAAGCAAATGTCGGTGCACCGTTTCTGGCAGATGATCATGAGCGATGCCATTGACGCCTATTATGCCCATCCCTGGGCATGGGACGAGATTGGTTTTGGCGGCCCCGCCTATCCGCGCGCCTATACCCGCCTGGAGCGCGGGGAACCAGAGCCCTGGGAGGTGGAAGAAACGCGCTACGAGTGGCTCGCTCCCTCCTCCGCTGTCTCACATGAAGTTGATTCCAGCCGGAGCCACCACACCGAGGCGGGACAGCATAGTCTTCAACGAAGCGGGGGCAAACCTTGAAGAAGCCATTGTTGGGAGCTTTTAACGGCGCCCCATCCGGAAAACACAGCGTTGGTCCGCTGCAATCGATTCACTTGCCGATGCGGCGCTTCTCGAATGACGAGGAGGTTGACTACGCGATCGTAGGCGTCGGCTCGGCCGGCGGCGTGCTGCTGCAGCGCCTGACGCGCGCCGGGTTCAACGTTGTGGGCCTGGAAGCGGGGCCATTTTGGGATACAGAGCACGACTGGGTCAGCGATGAGGCCGGCTCCCAGGACCTTTACTGGCGAGAGCCGCGCGTCACCGGCGGAACCGACCCGCTGGCGCTGGGCGCCAATAACTGCGGCCAGGGCGTTGGCGGCGGCTCGGTCCATTGGGCAGCGTTCACTCCCCGGCTTCACCCTTCTGACTTCGAGGTCTATACCCGCGACGGCGTGGGCGTTGACTGGCCTATCAGCTACGCAGATATCAAACCCTATTATGAGCAGCTTGAGCTGGAAATGCCTGTTGCCGGGCCGGCGTATTATCCCTGGGGCCATCCCCACGGCTATGCCTACGGTCCCCATCCGATGGGCGGCGTGGGTGACGCTCTCATCAAAGGCTGCACGGCGCTGAATATTCCTGTCTCTATTGGGGGACCGGTGGCCATTCTTTCCGGCTCTCACGGTGACCGGCCGCACTGTATCTATCGTGGTTTCTGTTTGCAGGGCTGCAAGGTCGGGGCCAAGGCGAGCACACTGGTCACGCACATTCCCGATGCGGTGAGAAACGGCGCTGAGATCCGCGACCGCAGTATGGTGGCGCGCGTGGAGCTGGGCAAAAACGGCCGCGTCACCGGCGTCCACTATATCGACGCCAGCGGTAAGAGCCACTTCCAGCGCGCCAGGGCGGTCATCCTCTCGGGCTACGCGATTGAGACACCGAGACTGTTGCTTAACTCCGCCTGCCCCGGCTTCGAGAAAGGCCTGGCGAATGGGAGCGGCACGGTCGGCCGCTACCTGATGGCGCAGGCAGGCAATGTTGTGCTGGGCCGCTTCGAGCAGCCGGTGCGCATGTACAAGGCGCCGCCGGCACATGCCCTTACCGAAGAGTTCTACGAGACCAATCCAAAGAACGATTTCGCCCGTGGCTTTGCCATCCAGACCGTCGGGCCTCTGCCGGTAGCCTTCGGAAAGCAGATCTTAGCTGCCAAAAAGGCGTGGGGTTGGGGCCTGCGGCGCGAGATGATGGACTACAACCACTGGGCCGCCTTTGGTTTGCTGGGCGAGATTCTGCCCTGGAAAGACAATCGCGTCACGCTTTCTGACGACACAGATCGCTTCGGTCTACGAGTGGCGCACGTAAGCTTCAATCTGCACGATAACGATCACAAACTCATCAAAGCCGCCAGGCAGAAGACCGAGGCGGTGATGCAGGCTGCCGGCGCGACCGAGGTGGTTCAGGAGGCGCGCTATGCCCATCTGGTCGGGGCTTGCCGCATGGGCGCAGACCCGCGCAGCTCAGTCGTAGATAAGTTCGGACGCACCCACGACATTGCCAATCTCTTTATCTGTGACGGCAGCATCTTCCCTACCCAGGGGTCGGCCAATCCAGGGCTAACGATCCAGGCGTTGGCAGCGCGGACGGCGGACTATCTGATCTCTCAGGGAGATCAAATCTTCAACAGCAACCAGCGCGATATGACCTCGCCGCCCATCCGCCGCGAACTCGCGCCGCCAGAAACCTGGGGCAAGGGAGTTCCACGTTTGAAGTAAGCGGCTCAACGACGGTGTGTGCGAACGTGTGTAGTGCGTCGCTAATAACGTCCTATAAGTTTCAACTCTCAGTCCCGAAGGGACGACTGATAATTTCCCCAGGATGAAATCCTGGGAGGATTCCTCCGTCAACAAAGGCTGCGGGAAGACAGGACTTCGTCCTTCCCCCTTCAGCCGTCCCTACGGGACTGCTCTGTTTTGCTTGCCCTACCCAGGATTTCATCCTGGCCTACTTTCAGTTGTCCCTTCGGGATCGGGCGTCCGACTTAGATTTCCCACATCTCTCCGCAAAAAGCGCGGTGAGATATGGGGCACCCGCCTTAGTTGCAGGGGAAGGTTTCACGAATACAGGCTATAAAGGATCCTTATGCGACAGAGCCCAATACACGCCGCCCGCCGCCTCGATGCCGCCGATCAACCGCGTCAATGCTGGGCGCTCGCTCAGTGCAGCCATGAGCTTTCGCCAACTAGCAGGTCCGGCGGACCACGCGCGGGCGTCATGCCCGGGGCGGAGCAATGCCATCACTCCATCGCCAATCAAAACCAGGGCGATGAAGTGTTTGCAGCGATTTAAGGTGTGCGCCATATTTCACGTCTCCCAGCAAATGAGATGCGGCAAACCGGCTACGCTGTTATTTCGCCAGACACATCGCCGCCCGTATCAGGGCAATGTGTGAAAAAGCCTGGGGAAAATTGCCCGTCAGCCGTTTCGCCACCGGGTCGTATTCTTCTGAGAGCAGCCCAACATCATTGGCAACCGCAAGCGTCCGTTCAAACAGATCCGTTGCCTCCTCCATCCGGTTGGTGAGCGTATAAACTTCTACCAGCCAAAAGCTGCAAGCCAAAAACGCACCCTGCTTCGCCTTCTTTGTCTTGGGCCGATTGCGCAGCAGGAATCCATCTTTCATTAGCTTTTTCTCGACCGCCTTCACCGTGCCCAGCATGCGCTCGTCGCTTGCCGGCAAGAAGCCGTGGATCAATAACAGAAGTACCGAGGCATCCAGGTCCGTGGCTCCGTAGTGCTGCACAAAGCTGTTCAGTTGCCGGTCAAAGCCATGCTTGCAAACGTCGGCATGAATCTTGTTGCGCAGCTTCTTCCACTCCTCCAGCGGACCGTCCATCTGCTTGCGCTCGATGCTGCGAACTGCGCGGTCAAGGGCGACCCAGGCCATCGCCATGGAATACGTATATCGCTGCGGTTTGTCCCGCGACTCCCACATACCCGAGCCCGGATCCCGCCACGTCTCCGCCAGATAGCCGGTGAGGTCTTTTTGCAGTTCCAGCTCCTGTTGTTCGCAGGGTACGCCGGCATCGCGAGCGTGGCCGAGCGCGGCCGCAATCTCGCCGAAGATGTCCTGTTGGCTTTGTTGTTGAGCCGCATTCCCAATGCGAACGGGCGTTGAGTTTTCATATCCCGGCAACCACGGCACTTTCCAGTCGGCGATCTGGCGCTCGCCGCCAATACCATACATAATCTGCACTTGAGAAATGCTTCTGCCAATAGCGCGCAACAACCACTGTTTCCAGGCGATCACCTCTTCCGTGTATCCACAGTCAATCAGGGCCGACACGGTAAAGGTCGCGTCTCGAATCCAGCAGTAGCGGTAATCCCAGTTCAGCGGTCCGCCCACACGCTCAGGCAGCGACGTGGTGGGTGCGGCCACAATCCCCCCGGAAGGCCGGAATGTCATCGCTTTCAGCGTGATCAGCGAGCGCTCCACCGCAGTGCGGTACACCCCCTGGTATTTGTTGTGCGACACCCATTCTGTCCAGAAATGCTCGGTCTCCTGCAAGGCGCGGTCCACATCGATCGGGTCCGGCAGCGGCTCATACGAGCAGCCATAGGTCAGGGCAAACGTCTGCGTCTCCCCCATCCTCACGGTAAACTCAGCCGCTATCGTGCCCGGCTCCGACTCCTTGACCAGGCAAGCAGTGCGCAGCACAGCGAGGCTCGGCCCCGCGGTAGCCACCCACGCAGACTCGCCTCTGGGCACAGGCTCGAAATGAATCCAGGGAATGGTGTTGCCGTAATCAAACCGAAGACAGAGTTCCATGTGCATCTTCACCGTCCCGGCCGTGCATTGCACCACGCGAACTAAATCGGAATGACGGCCGCGAATCGGCATAAAATCAGTGACCAGCACACTGCCGCCTGGCGTCTTCATCGTGGTCTCGAGCATGAGTGTGCGCGGCCGGTAGCGACGAGTGAAAACGGTGTGCTCGTCGGCAGGAACGAATTGCCAGCGCCCATTCGCAGGGGAGCCCAGCAACGCGGCAAAACATGCCGGGGATGAGAAGTTGGGCCAGCACAGCCAGTCGACGCTGCCGTCTCGACTGACCAGTGCTGCCGTCTCACAATCCCCGATCAGAGCGTAGTCTTCTATCCTGGGCATCGAGTCTCCGGGCCGTCTACTGCAGGGTTTCGAGATAAGCCGCGACGTCGCGTGCCTGCGCTTCTGAAAGACCGAGCGACGGCATGGCGGTTTTGCGCTTCATCGTCTGCGGAGCCATGATCCAGTGCGTAAGCGTATCCGGGGTGTTGGGAAAGTTGCCGGCGATATAAGTACGTCGCGCGACAGATTCGAGCGGCGGCCCCACCACACCGTTAGCCCCGCGTATGCCGGGGATGGTGTGACACTTACCGCATCCGTAAATCCCTATCGCGGCTCTCCCACGATCTGCGGAAGTGTTTTTGCCGGCGGTCACCGTCGAGCCTTCCTTGCAGCCGGAGATCAACCCGGCGGCCACGCAAATCGAAATCCTCAGCATCCACAAACAGGCGCGCATCCCACACATCCTTCCGCACTGCACGGCCCATGCCCGCCGTCTGGCGTGACTCGGCCTTATTGCCCGAATAGATGCAGGATTCAATCCACGGGGCTTCCCTGAAAAGCAGCGGACAACAAAAAGTTTTCCCGCAGTGGGTTTGCTGCGCTGCGCATTGCGCATCCAAGCAGGCGTGGAACATACGGCAGAGCGCGCACCGCGCATCCGCCTATGGCTCGTTCCTGGTCTCGCTGAAATTGTGTCTGGCAGTGTTGCTGTCTTGCGGACTTGCCGCAGGGCCAGGAGCTTGCAGCCGGCACGGCTCCCGACGGCGCGGCGATTTTTTCTCAGCGGTGCTCCAAGTGCCACGGAGACAGAGGCCAGGGGATTGCAGCAGCCGTGACCATTGCGGGTCCCTCATTGCAGGCCGAACACGATCTGGGCAAAGTCATGGCGGCCGTCGAATCGGGCCCGAGTCATATGCCGGCTTTCTCCAGGGTTCTCACGGCCGCAACAGATACGGGCGGTGTCGCACTACGTGACGATCCAATCTTGCGGTGATTCCGCTGACGCAAGGAGATATCGGTGAAGGCGGCAAGCTTTTCCGAACGCACTGTGCAGCATGCCACCGCACGGCGGTGCACGGCGGCGTGCTGGCCTTCGCCGGAAGAAATGCACCGGACCTCACCGACAAATCCGCGGCGCTGATCGCGGGCGCGATCCGCTGGGGACCGGGAACGATGCCGGCGTTCCCGCCCTCTGTGCTCAGCGATGAGCAACTGGCTTCGACCGTCGATTACGTTCGCTTCGTCCAGCACCCGCCCAATCCCGGCGGCTCTCCCCTCAAGGAGGTTGGTCCGGTTGCGGAAGGGGGCGTTGCCGCACTGGCGGTGCTGTTCGTGATCGGGATTGCAGGTTGGATCGAACGAGGAGGTAAGGGATGAGAGACTGAGGACGAGGAACGGCGGAAGAGTGGATTTGTTGCATTCCTTGAGCTCGGCCTAGGGTTCCTCGAACTCGGCTGGAGGTCGCTCGAGTTCCTAGCGAAGGTTGCCGATCGCTGGCTTCCGCCCAAGCCGCCGCCAGAGCCGCCTTCCCAAGAGTGGACGAGCCGAAGATCGCGAGCTGGAAAGCGAAGCCCAGATGCGGCGGCGCGAGCGTATCGGGACCGGCCTGGTCGTGTGCTTCTTCCTGATCGCCATGCTGGGCGGCCTTGGCTTCCTGGTCGCGTATTGGTCGGGCGGCAACAATACCCAACTGCTGGGCGGAAGCCTCGCGGTGTTCCTGGGCGCGATGGGCATCACCCTCGTGCTCTGGGCGCGCTGGCTCATGAGTCATAAGGAAGCGGTGGAACCGCGCCATGCGCTCGCGTCCAGCCCCCGAGCGCAGAAAAAGCAGCAGCCAAGGCCTTTTGCGACGGAGTGCATGATGTCCGCAGACGGCGGCTGCTGACGTGGATGGGCCTGAGCGGCGCCGGGCTGTTCGGAACCATGGTGCTCTCGCTGCTGCAGGTCGCTCGGAATGTCTCCCGACAAATCGCTGTACAGCAGAATCTGGCAAGGCGGGCAGCGTCTGGTGACGATCGATGGCAAGCCGGTTTCGCTCGCCTCGCTCCAGCCGGGAAGCATGGTTACTGTATTTCCTGAAGACCAGATTGGCGCCGAACGCGCGCAGACCGTGCTCATCCGGGTGAAGGAGCACCTCTTGCAATTGCCCGAGGATCGCGCAACCTGGGCGCCGGGCGGGTATGTCGCGTATTCGCGCGTCTGCACCCATGCCGGTTGTCCGGTGGGCGAGTTTGAGGCGGAGCAATCGGTTCTCTTGTGCCCTTGCCATCAGTCGACCTTCGACGTGCTGCGCGCCGCGGCTCCAACGGGCGGCCCGGCCGCAAGGCCGCTTCCTCAGTTGCCGCTCTATGCGGATGCTGACGGCACTCTTGCGTGCCGGTGGAGGGTTCACCGCGCCGCCCGGCCCCGGCTTCTGGGGAATGTCATGATCACCGAGACGATCGCGCGCAAGGTCAGCCGCGCCATCGACTCGCGCCTGCGAGCGGCAAAGTTTGTGCGCAGCGCGCTGAACCACGTCTTCCCCGATCACTGGTCGTTCATGCTGGGGGAGATTGCGCTTTACTCCTTCATGGTTCTGGTGGTCACCGGAACCTACCTTGCCCTGTTCTTCCATGCGAGTTCGGAGAAGGTCATTTACCACGGGTCCTACCACGCCGCTGGACGGCCAGAAGATCTCCGTCGCCTATCGCTCCGTGCTGCACATCAGTTTCGATGTTCCGGCAGGTCTGCTGGTTCGGCAAATGCACCACTGGGCGGCGCTGATCTTTCTTTGGGCGATCCTGGCGCATATGGCGCGCATCTTCCTGACCGCCGCCTACCGCAAGCCGCGAGAGATGAACTGGCTGATCGGGCTGACTTTGTTGGTGCTTGGCGCTGGTGAACGGATTCTTCGGCTATTCGATGCTCGACGATCTGCTCTCGGGAACGGGCCTGCGCATCGGCTACGCGATTCTCCTCTCGGTTCCGGTGATCGGCCCCTGGCTGACCTTTCTCTTCATGGGTGGAACCATCCCCAACCCGGCCACTCTTCCGCGCATGTTTGCCTTGCACATCTTTCTGGTTCCCGCGTTGATCTCCGCTCTGCTGGGGCTTCACCTCTTCATGATCTGGCGTCAGTTGCACACCAATCTATCCGGGCCCAAATCGCACCAACCGCACCATTGTGGGGTCGCGGCTGTGGCCGTCTTACACGGCCAAGTCGATCGGCCTGCTTCTGCTGGTGTTTGGCGCGATCGCCGCGCTGGGCGGCCTGGTCCAGATCGATCCCGTCTGGATCTACGGGCCCTACGACCCTGCAAGCATCATGGCGGGCGCGCAGCCGGACTGGTATCTCGGCTGGGTGGAGGGAGCAATACGTCTCTTTCCCGGTATCAATCTGCGTCTTGGACATTGGCTGATTCCCGGAACTTTTCTTCCCTGCTGTCCTGATGCCGTCGTTGCTGTTCCTCGGGTTGTACTCGTGGCCCTTCGTCGAGAAGCTGTTTTCCAGCGACAAGGGAGACCAGAATGTTCTGCGGCTGCCCTATGAACAACCGATCCTGACCGCCGGCGGAGCTGGACTGTTTACTTTCTTGCTGGTGCTGCTGGTTGCCGGCGGCGACGATTTTCTGGCTCTTGCGCGTACGCGGATCGGTGGTCGAGGTGCGCACCATTCTGCGCATTCTCGTGCTGGCTGCGCCGCCCTGCGCCGCGGCCCTGACCTATGTTATCTGCGTGCAGCTGAAGAAACGCAAGGCTGCTCTCGCAGCGACGGCTGGCGTCGAGAAGTCCGAGCCTGGCTTGCCCGAACTCGTCGACCCTGCCGAGCAGCGAGACGACAGCTTTACGAGCAGGAGATTAAGTTGCTGGCAACTCGATGGAACCTGTTCTGCATCTTGTCGAGTGTTGCTTGTGCTAACTCGGCGCTGGCCGGCCATTGCCGGTTCTCTTCAGAGCTGCAGTCTGCGGTTCGCATTCGGTCCTGTCCGTATGGAATCGACTTGCGAAGCGGACCACGCGCTCTGACCCAATAAGCACGTTGATCTATCGACCTGACTACTGAGCGCGGCCCAGGAGGTGAATGACGACGCTGGTGGCGGAGCAGCAACTGACCGAACTATGGGAGACGCCGAAGACTCTCTACGGCTGGTTCGCAACCGTCGATCACAAAGATCTTGGCATCCGCTATCTCGTCACCGCTTTCATCTTTCTCATCATCGGCGGCGTGGAAGCGCTGGTCATGCGGCTTCAGCTCACGCAGGCCAACGAGGCGCTGCTGAGTCCCGAGGTATACAACCAGCTCTTCTCGATGCATGGCATCACCATGATCTTCTGGTATGCGTCGCCGATCCTCTCCGGCTTTTCGGTCTATCTCGTTCCGCTGATGGCCGGCGCTCGCGACGTTGCGTATCCCAGGTTGAACTCCTTCACCTACTGGTCGTTCTTGTTTTCGGGAATCCTGCTGTATGTAGGCCCTCTGATCGGGCAGGCGCCGCATGCCGGCTGGTTCTCTTACATGCCGTACACCAACATCCTCTACTCGCCCACCCATGGCATGGACTTCTATGCGCTCTCCATCATCATGCTGGGCATCTCGACCACCGGCGCAGCCATTAACTTTATCGCCACCATCCTGTGGTTCCGCGCGCCCGGCATGGCGATCAGCAAGATGCCACTCTTCCTTTACAGCACGCTTACTATCTCCTGCACCATTCTGTTCGCCATGCCGGCGCTGACGCTGGCCTGCATCTTCCTCGAACTGGAACGGCGCTGGGGCATGCACTTCTTCGACGTGGCCAGCGGCGGCACTCCGCTGCTTTGGCAGCAGTTGTTCTGGTTCTTCGGGCATCCCTGGGTATACGTCATCTTCCTGCCTGCAACCGGCATGATTTCCATCATCATTCCCGTCTTCTCCCGGCGTCCTATCGTCGGCTATCCCTATGTCGCGATGTCCACGGTATTGACCGGCGTGGTCGGCTTCAGCGTATGGCTGCACCACATGTTCACGGTGGGCATGTCGGAGTTGACGATGAGCTTCTTCAGCGCCGGCAGCATGATGATCTCGATCTTCACCACCATCACCATCTTCGCCTGGCTGGCAACCGTTTGGAAGGGCCGCCCGGTGGTGACGGCGTCGATGTTGTATGCTCTCGGATCCGTGGCCCTGCTGGTCATCGGCGGACTGAGCGGCGTGGTGACCGGCATCATCCCCGTCGATTGGCAACTGCATAACACCTACTACGTCGTCGCCCACATCCACTACGTGCTCATCGGCGCGAATGTCTTTCCCGTCTTCTCCGGGCTCTACTACTGGCTGCCCAAGATGACCGGCCGCATGATGAACGAGCGGCTCGGCAAGTGGAGCTTCTGGGTCATGTTCATCGGCTTCAATCTTGGATTCTTTCCCATGCACATTGTCGGGCTGATGGGGATGCCGCGACGGATCTATACCTATTCCGCCAATTTAGGCCTGCAGCCGATGAATGAGTTGATGACCTTCGGCTCGTTCCTGTTGGGGGTGGGCATTCTAATCAGCATCATCAATTTGTTTTACAGCCTGCGGCGCGGCGAGATCGCCGGCAACAATCCATGGAATGCCGATGGGCTGGAGTGGGCGATGTCTTCGCCGCCGCCGGACTACGAGGTTCTGCGCATCCCCGCAGTCTCCACCAGGCACCCGCTTTGGGACGATTTCGACGAAGATGAGGATCCCGATGATCTGCGCGTGCTCTCGCAGGCGCGGCTAAGTATCACCTCGACGCTGCTGGATGCAGTACCGCAGGCGGCAGCAACCATGCCCAACCTTTCCCTGGTTCCCATGTTTCTCGCGCTGGCGCTCTTCGTCTTCTTCTTGGCCATGGTCTTCCAACTGATGTGGATCTGCCTTGCGGCTCTGATCGCTCACTTTTCTTCTGGGCTGCTGTGGCTTTGGCCACGGCCGATCAAGGGGCACTTATGAGCTCGCTCGCGACACCACCCATGGCGCCCGACGCGCCGCATACCGGCACCTGGCCGATTGAAAGGAATCGCGGCGTCTAGGCGGTCTACCATGGTCATTCTGACCGAGGGAACGCTCTTCATCTGTCTCTTCGCCAGCTATTACTTCCTCGGCGCCGACAAATACCGCTGGGCGATCGACTCCCCACCCAAACTGCTCAAGGCGTTCATCATGCTGGCCATTCTCGCCAGCAGCAGCCTGGTCATCATGTGGGGGGAACGGCTGGTCGAGCAGAAGCGCTATCGGCTCGCTCGCGGTGCGGTGGTGGCGACGATCGTCATGGGCCTCGTCTTTCTTGCGGTGCAGGTGTCGGAGTACATCGACCACTGGAAGACGCTGACTCCGCAGACCGACTCCTACGGCTCCATCTTCTACACCATCACCACCTTCCATGCGGCGCACGTCATCATGGGCCTGCTCATGCTCGGCTATCTCGCGATCCTGCCGAACTACGGACCGACGCTGCTGCCTCCTCACCGTCCCTACCGGGTGGTGGCCTTGTACTGGCACTTCGTCGACATCATCTGGTTCTTCGTCGTTTTGCTGCTGTACGTCATCCCCCACTTTCAGGTCTATGGCTTCTGACATGACAAACCCCATGAGCGCCGCTTCAGCCGCGGCTGCAGGCAATCCGCAAGACAGCTCCAACTGGCGTCTGTGGTTCGAGTTTGCCGCGTCCGCCACCGCGTGGCTTTCTCTCGGCTGCCTCGACATGGTGATCGCATGGCGCGCCTGCGTTCATCAGGAACAGTTTGGCGGCCCGAGTGCCCATCCCGTTGCGCGCATTCTTTACTTCGCTGCTGTGGATCGCTTTCTTCGGCCTCGCGTCACTGGCCGGCGGCATGTCTTACCGCAGTTGGCGGAGGCTGTCGCGGAGCAAGCCGAGCTGCTGCGCGCGGAAGGCCGGGAGCGAAAGGAATTTATGTCGCTCTGCGGGCTCTTCATCAGCGTAACCCTTGGCATCGGCTTCTTCTGGATGTGCCTTCCCCTGTTCATGCTGCAAATGTGTGCGAGGACGCGATGAGGCATCCACGGCAACAGCCGTCATGCGTTCTGCTCGCTGCTTGCCTGGGCTGGGCTGTGGCCTGCTGACCGGATGCATTGGCAACGAACCGCATGGGCGGCTATCAGCCGGCGATGAGCGGCAACCCGGCGGCGGGCAAGGCCCTGATTCAAAGCTATGGATGCGGCTCCTGCCACGTGATCCCCGGCATTCGCACCGCGCGAGGCATGGTCGGGCCGCCGCTTCTCTATTACAGCCGCAGGACCATCATCGCCGGCGAACTTCCAAATTCGCCGGCAAACCTGGTGGCCTGGATCAAGAACCCGGTAGCGATTGAGCCGGGAACCGCGATGCCCGACCTCGGGGTCACCGACAGCCAGGCTCACGATATGGCTGCCTACCTCTACACCTTGCGGTAGCGCAGGATCGAGTGCTTTTGTGGGGACAAAGGAACTCATGGGTCGCCTTGGTAAATTCGTTTCGCCGCTGTTAGCCATGTTTCTGGCGGGTTGCGCCACTTTGCAATCCACCTCCAACACCCACGGACCGGCAGCGAAGGAGCATCGCCCATCTCTCGCATGCGATGTCGATCACCTTCGTGATTACGATTGTCGTCATGTGGGCCCTGCTGGCCATCGCGCTCAAGAAGAATCGTGGCAGCCTGAAGGAACATATGCCGATCGACGTCGGCGGCGGTCAGGCCTGGGTGGCGATCGGCGGTATAGCCATTCCTCTTCTGGTGCTCTCCGTCTTCTTCTTCCTGGGCCTCGACCTGCTCACGGATTTCCCGATTCATGGCGATCATGGAGCAATGAACATGGGGTCGATGGCAGCCAGGTCCAAGCCGGATATTTTGATCATCGGGCACCAGTGGTGGTGGGAGGTTCACTATCTCGGAGCGCGGGTCAGCAGGTCATCACCGCCAACGAGATTCATATTCCCGCGCACCGGCCCGTCAATATCGAACTTCGCACCGCCGACGTTATCCATTCCTTCTGGGTTCCGAGTCTGCACGGCAAAGTTGACCTCTTACCTGGAAATGTCAATTTCATTCGCATCGAAGCCAGCGAGCCCGGGAGCTACATCGGTCAGTGCGCGGAGTATTGCGGCAAGCAGCATGCGAACATGCACATCCTGCTCATCGCGCAGGAACCCGCGGCTTTTGAGGAGTGGCTTGCCAATCAAGCCAAGCCTGGCGTGGAACCTACGCAATCCCGACACGGTAATGGGGCAGGCAGGCATTTCTCGCAGGTCCTTGCTCACAATGTCATACCGTGCGCGGCACTGCGGCGGCGGGACGGTTCGGGCCCGGACCTGACCCACATCGGCAGCCGCAAGGAGATCGGCTCCGACACTTTCCCAACAACAATGCTTACCTCGAGGGCTGGATCACGAATGCCCAGGCGCTCAAGCCAGGATGCAAGATGCCGAAAATCACCCAATACAATGGAGCGCAGCTTCGCTCCCTCGTCGCGTATCTGCGTCAGCTTCAGTGACAATTATCTTGATACACAGCACCGCATTGCCTGCTCACTAGCAAGAGTACGGCGAAGTCCAGGTGAGTCGAGGCCGTAGAAATGTGGGAATCCCAAAAGGATTTCCAAGCGTGTGGGAAGGGTGGGAAGCCAGCATCATGGCTCTCCATACTCTGTCATTTCCATGGCCTTGCATTTCGTCCGGCGATGCCGGGATGAATGGCTGCGCCACCCAGCGCAAAGCGCCAAGCTGCCACGGAAACCCTTATCGTGATTAGTCGTGCGTGAGTGCATTCGCGATTACCGCTCGCCATTAGAAGTCAGGGTCGCAAAATTGATCCTTGACATATTTGGAAAATCCACTACCATATGGTTGTGGATAGATTGGGTACAACATTTGCGGCTTTGTCCGATCCGACCCGGCGGGCGATGATCGAACGCCTCTCCTATGGGCCTGCCTCTGTGCATGGATTAACGGAACCGTTTGCACTCTCGCAGCAGATGATTTCAAAACATATCGCCTACCTTGTGAGGGCGCGGATTGTAATCAAGACGAAGCGTGGACGAGAGAGTGTGTGCACGCTTAGGCCAGAGACGATAAAGACGGTAAGTGACTGGGCGATCAGCTATCGCCGATTCTGGGAAGAGAGTTTTGACAAGCTGGGCGATGTCGTGAATCAAATGAAAAAAGAGGAGATTAAAGATGACAAAAAACACGGTTAGCGAAATTGAGCGGATGATCGTTACAAGAGTTTTTGATGCCCCACGCGAGTTGGTTTGGAAGGCGTGGACAGACCCGAAGTACGTGATGCAGTGGTGGGGACCGAAGGGCTTTACTGCGCCCGTTTGCCAGATGGATTTTCGCGTTGGAGGAAAACTTCTCTGCTGCATGAAGGCGCCGGATGGGCAGGAGTTCTGGAATGCGGTTGAATACCACGAGATAGTGCTGCACGAGAAAATCGTTTCACTCATGTATTTTTCCGACGCGGCGGGAAACAAGGTTGACCCTGCGCAATTGGGAATAGAACATGAGGCCATCGAGGGTGCTTACGACGTGACTCTTTTTGAGGATATTGGAAACGGCCAGACGAAACTGACATTCATTGGAAATGAACCCATGGAGAGCGCAAAAAATAGCGGTCAAATGGAAGGCTGGAATCAGATACTCGATAAGATTGCTGCGGTGGTTGCGGGGATGGCGCAGGAGAAATAGGAAGCTGAAGTTTTGACGATCGTCATGCTTGAGATATAGCTAAGGCGGACGGCGGAGGCTTGGTTACAATGAGCCTCTCGCCGCCCGCCTTTCCCGCTAAGTGGCCCTTGGTCAAAAGAGTGGCCATTCCCTCGGATTTCTTGTGAAGCTGGGTGAACTCGCCTACCTTGATGCGGCTTTCCTCACATAAAGACGCACGCGCTGCCGCCGAATGGATAGGCGTAGAGCAAATCCGGGTCCCCCCACTCTACCCATGCTCTAGCGCACGGTCACAGCGGATCGGCTACTCGTCTGGAACAGCCTGGGCGCGAAATCCTTTAAGTCGCGGCGCCATGTCTGCCATTCGTGCGAAGTGCCCGGCGATTCGTAAAACACATGGGCGATCTTCCCCTCGTCCAACGACGTGTTCAGTTTCTCAAGTCCTGCCTTCATGCGTTCCGGCTCGTCCGTTCCCACACCGATCCATAACAGATGCACTCGCTTGGCGAAGGCGGCGGGGTCAGCCATCGCTCCGTTGAAGGCCGTCTTCGTGTCCAGCTTGTCGTTCCCCGTCGCGAACACGTTGGCTGCTCCGCTGAATCCGCCAATGTAAGAGAACAGGTCCAGTCGATCGAAGGTCACCTGGAAGGTCTGCATGCCGCCCATCGAAAGCCCGGCCATCGCGCGGTCATCGCGATCGGCGATGGTCCTGAAGTTGAAATCGATATACGGAATCAGTGCCTGGGTCAGGTCGTCTTCAAAGGCATGTGACATTTCCTGCATAGCTTTCATCATTTCGGGCGAGCCGAAAGGCTTTCCCGTCAGGTCAGGATCAACGTGACCGGCACGCCGCGCATAGCCGTACGCCATGACCACGATCATCGGCTTCGCGCTTCCGCTCGCGATCAGGTTGTCGAGGATGAAGTTGGCATGACCCTGCTTGATCCAGCCCGTCTCATCTTCCCCGCCGCCGTGCTGCAGGTAGAGCACCGGGTAGCGCATCCTGGTCTGGGTGTCGTAGCCGGGCGGCAGATAGACGACGGCATGACGCCAATTCCCGGTGACCTTTGAGAAATACCAAATCTCGCGCACCGCACCGTGGGCCACATCCAGGGCCACATCCTGGGGCAGATAGTAGGTGGCCCCTGCCTCGGGAATCTCGATGCCGCTGGCGTCCCGGCTGCCGCCGTAGAAGGCGTGGCTTCCTGCGTCATTCACGTCCACTCCGTCGACCACGAAGTTGTAGTAGTGGAATCCGGGCACCAACGGCGGCGTGGTGGCGGTCCAGAACCCGTCCGGCCCCTTCACCATGTCCAGTTTCGGATTGCTCCAGAAGTTGAGCCTCACCGCGGTCGCGTTCGGGGCCTTGATTCGGAACTCAGCCCGGCCGCCGGCATCGACCCGCGGGTACTGCGCACCCCACACATTGGTCGAAGCCGGCGCGAACCCATCCCCGGTTTCTGCGCAGCAATAGCTTGCCAACAGAAGCATGGCGATTGCAAATTTGCTCATGAAATCCTCTCCATTCCGTCCCGACGGCGATGCCGAAGGTCCTATGGCTGCGCGCGGGCTATGGCTGGCAGACAGCGGCATCTTACTGAGCCAGGATTCTCGAAAGATAGTCGTATTTCTCAACCGCTAACATCTATTTATTCGATGTATCCTCAAGCCATGGAAACAACCCTGGACGCCTGGGAGATTCTGCAAACGGTGGTGCAGTTGGGCGGCTTCGCGCCCGCGGCCAAAAAGCTGAACCGGTCGCAATCGACGATCAGTTATGCGATCGCGCGTCTGCAGGAGCAGCTCGGCGTTCGCGTGTTCGAAATCCACGGCCGAAAAGCCCGACTTACCGAAGCGGGCAGGGTGCTGCTGGCAGATGTCGAACCCCACCTGACGGGGTTTCATGAACTGGAGAAGCGCGCCCTCGCCATGGCGACCGGCGGTGCTTCCGATGTCCGGCTTTCGGTTGACAGCCTCTTTCCCGACCACCGTCTTTTCCAGGCGCTGGCGGCATTTTCCCGAAGTTTTCCCTACGTCCGGATACAGCTACGGCAAGCAACGTTTCTCTCCGCGGATTCTGAATTGTCCCTGCACAACGCGCAAATCTGCGTGACCGGTCTGGTCTCGCGCGAACTGCTGGTGAAGCCGATTCTCGTGATCGGCATGATAGCGGTGGCGCGTCGCGATCATCCTCTCCTCTCTATCCAGCGCAGGCTCTCGCGTTCCGACCTGATGCAGCACATTCTGGTGATCATCGAAAGCGCGGAATCCGGAAATCTTAAGCAACAGCCACGGCTGCCGGCTCAGCGCATCCTTCCGGTAAGCACCATCGCATCGGCCATTGCCGCGGTACACAGCGGCCTTTGTTTCGGCTGGCTGCCGAGGTACCGCATCCAGTCAGAGCTCGAACGGGGAGATTTCGTGGCCCTTCCCTTGCCTGCCGGAAAGACCCGCGATGTGCGCCTGAATCTCGTCTGCAAAGACTTAAGCGTGAGTAACTCCGAGGCGAATGCCCTGGCCGACTTGCTGGGCATGAACCGCGCGGCGGAAACGATTTGAACCGCAGCAGCACCGGCAATCTAGCCCCGGGTTCGCGATGTCCAAGCGATGTACATTCGTGGAGGGTTTTGCTTGATGAACCGCAGACTATTTCTTAGCAGTGGGATATCCATGCTCGCCCTGTCTCCAAGGGCGAAGGCACTGGGAAACTCGCCATTCTTTGCAGGAACCATCCCGGACGGCCCTTTCTTACCCTATTGGGAGTCTCTCAAAGCCTATCGTTGCCCGGACTGGTTTCGCGATGCGAAGTTCGGAATCTGGGCGCATTGGAGCCCGCAGTGTGTTCCCGAACAGGGCGACTGGTACGCGCGCAATATGTACTTACAAGGGATGCCTCAGTATGAGTATCACGTCAAGCACTACGGGCACCCGTCACAGTTCGGATATAAGGATATCTGCCCTCTCTGGAGGGCCGAAAGATGGGATCCCCAGGCGCTGGTGAAGCTGTACCAGCGCGCAGGAGCTGAGTACCTGGTCGCACTCGCTACCCACCACGACAATTTCGATTGTTGGAATTCGCAGTATCAGCCTTGGAACTCCGTTAACATTGGTCCTAAGCGCGACATCGTTGGAACATGGGAGAAGGTCGCCCGCGCCAACGGACTACGCTTCGGAGTGAGCTATCACGGAACACCGCATCGCGTCTGGGACGAGTTCCTCCCCGTTCGCTACAAAAGCGACACCACCGGGCCGCTCGCCGGCGTCCCTTATGATGGCATGCAGACAAGCGCTGACGGCAAGGGTAAGTGGTGGGAGGGAATGGACCCTCAGATGATCAATGGAAAACCCCACCTGAAGGGCAGTCCTTGCCCGGAGTTCGTTCAGCAATTTCTTCGGCGGGTGCAGGATGTGATCGATCACTACAACCCCGACATCCTTAATTTCGACGACGGCGCGCAATTCGATTTCGATGCCGGCGGCCCCAAACTCGATCTGAAGGTTTGGTTGGGGATCCCGGATCTGGCGCCGCAAATCATGGCTTACTACTACAACAGGAATGTGCAGACCCATGGCGGTCACCTGGAAGGAGTGGTAGACCTGAAAGTGGTTCCCGAGCCGGTATGGGGCACCCTCACTCGTGATTTCGAGATGTCCCTTGCCGATACGCTCCAGCAGAATCCGTGGCAGACCGAAGCGTGCATCGGACACTGGCACTATGATCGGACGGTGTTTGAAAACCATACCTACCAAAAGGCCTCGTTTATCATTCCTTTCCTGGTAGACATTGTCAGTAAGAATGGCAATCTACTTCTCAGCATCCCCCTGCCTGGGTACGGAGAGCCGGATAGCGATGAGATCGCCTTCCTGGGAGAACTAGCCGACTGGCATCAAGTGAATTCGGAAGCCATCAAGGGCACGCGTCCATGGAGCATTTTTGGCGAAGGTCCATCGAGTGAAGCTCGCGAGATTCCCTCTTACCAGCTATCAAAGATTAAGTTCGGCCACACCGACATACGGTTTACGACCAAGGGTGAGGTTCTTTACGCCATCGCCCTTGGCTGGCCGGCTGACGGGAACATTGTGATCAAGTCTCTGTCGGAGAACTCCGCAATCTACCCTCGCCCGATCGGAAAGGTCGAACTGATCGGTTCGAAGTCTGAGCTGAACTGGACGCGGCGCGCCGAGGGTCTTGCGATTCGAGTACCCGACACTGCGCCCTGTAAATATGCATTCTCATTTAGGATTCTCCCTGGATGAGAGGTTTGCGCCCGCTTCTAATGAACAAAAAAGCATGGGAAGGATTTGCAAGCTCGCCACAGACTCTTTTCTGTCCCGACCACAAAACTCCGGGTCAGAAAAAGCAAAATTTTGAGATCAAACCTGTGGACCTGACTTGAAAATCGTCTCGCAGCCGCATGCGTATTCATGAAAGAGGACAGCGTGATTCTTCGACGGGACTGGCTCGTGAGGTTAGGGTCGGCGGTTCTCGCTGGCGGGTTCATCTGCCCGGCTTTTGCCGATGCGTCCGCTGCACTCGGATCGAGCGGCGTCATCAGCCAGACCCCATCCGGTGTGGAGATAAAGACAGAGGCCTGCTTACTTGCCATAACGCCCCTGACCGTAACCGCTATGCGTGTTCGCTGCGCCAGGAATGGGCCGGCTGAGAGCGCAAGTGTCGTTCTGCTGCAGCAATCCTCCGTTCCGGCATTCAAAGTGTCGCAGGATGCTACCAGCGTTGTCGTTGCGACGTCGAAGATGAACGCAGTCTTCGATCGTCACACGGAAACTCTCCACTTTACCGATCCATCGGGAAAAACATTCCTGTCCGAAATGCCTGGTTCGCGGCGGCTGACTCAGACCACCGTACAGGGAGAACCCACGTTTGCGGTGGAAGAGAAATTCGACTCTCCGCCCGGCGAACACCTGTTCGGAAGCGGCGAATTTCAGGACGGCTTCCTTGACATTCGCGATCTCCCCCGGCGGCTGACTCAGGTCAACAGCCAGATCGCGATTCCCTTCCTCTTGTCGAGCAAAGGTTATGGGCTTCTCTGGCATAACTATGGATTGACTGACTTGAATCCGGCGGACGAGCGGGTAACGCTGACACGATCTTCCACCGGCAAGGAGACGGCGGCGGATGTAACCACAAGTGAAGGCACACGACGCGCGGTGCAACGCGAAGGCGCCTTCGACGGTGATATGGATATCCCTCGCAGCGGGCGATACGCCTTCCTGTTAGATGTGGGCCAAAAAATGGCCCGCCGGTGGCACGTTGAAATCGACGGTAAAGTGGTCATCGACTTCTCCAACTTCTGGCTCCCTCCCACAACCAGCTGGTTTAGCGATATCTCCGCGGGCCACCACACGCTTCGCGTCATCGGCCAGCAGGATGACCAACCTGTTCTGTTCTGGAGACCGAGCGAAGACCGCACGGTACTACGATCGCCTGTGGCGGAGGCGATCGATTACGTCGTCTTCGCTGGACCTACTCCCGATGATGTGATCGCGAGCTACAGGCAGGTAACCGGGCCGGCGCCATTAATGCCACTGTGGGCGTATGGCTATATTCACTGCCGTGAGCGGTTCCATTCCAGCCAGGAAATTCTGGATACAGCGGCTGCGTTCAGAAAGCGCAATTTGCCCCTCGATGTCATCGTGCAAGATTGGCAGTACTGGGGTAAGTATGGCTGGAATGCCATGAAATGGGACGAACGGTATTATCCTGACCCGGCGGCTATGATCGACCGCCTGCACGCCATGAACGTGCGGTTCATGGTGTCGGTATGGTCCAAAATCGATCCCCAGACCGAGGTCGGCAAGCAATTCACGGCGAAAGGGTATTACATACCCGGAACGCAATGGGTCGACTTCTTCAATCCCGCGGCGGCCGCGCTCTATTGGAAGAATTTCAGCGAACGCATGTTGTCGCTCGGGATCGATGCCTGGTGGCAGGACGCTACCGAACCGGAGAACGATGATCTCGACGGAAGAACAACATTCGCCGGCCCGGGCGACAAAGTGCGTGACCTCTATCCCCTGTTTGTGACCAAAGCTGTTTACGAGGGTCAACGAAAAGATGCGCCCACCAAGCGGGTTTTTATCTTGACTCGCAGCGCCTTCTTAGGCGAGCAGCGCTATGCCTCCGCGACCTGGTCGGGCGATATTGGTAACAGTTGGGAAACACTTAAGCGGCAAATCACAGCCGGACTCGGTTACACCGCGAGCGGACTACCGTATTGGACTACCGACGCCGGGGGCTTCTTTCGCCCGGGCCCAGGTCAATATACCGACCCTGCCTATCACGAGCGGTTTCTGAGGTGGTTCCAATTCGCAACCTTTTCCCCCTTGCAGCGTGTTCACGGATTCCAAACGGACACAGAGCCATGGCGATATGGTGACCAAGTGGAGAGCGAGGTACGCACCTACCTCGACCTTCGTCAGCAGTTGTTACCTTACATCTATTCTCAGGCTGCTGCCGTTACCTTTCAGGGATCGACGCTGATGCGTCCCCTGGTCATGGACTTCGCCGAGGACGATCAGGCGCTCGCCCAGAAATATGAATACATGTTCGGTCCTGCCTTCCTGGTTTCTCCAGTACTGGAGGCGGGAGCAGTACGGTGGCCCGTCTATGCACCCGGCACCGTGGGAGGATGGTACAACTTCTGGACCGGATCCCATATAACGCCAGGAACCACTACCGGGATTGACGCTGCGATCGAGCAAATACCGGTGCTGGTCAGAGCAGGGAGCATTGTTCCCATCGGTCCCGTCGAGCAATACGCCGCTGAGAAGCCGCCCAGCGACCTTGAGATCCGCGTCTACCCCGGCGCAGATGGAGACTTTTCTCTGTATGAAGATGAAGGCACGAATTACAACTACGAGAAAGGGTTGCGCAGTACGATCCACTTCCACTGGAATGACAAACGGAGAGAGCTGTCGATAGAAAAGCGAAGCGGGCACTTCCCGGGAATGTTGCCGTCCAGGCATTTCAAGGTGGTAGCTGTCGATACGAGCTCCGTGCGTCAGGTTCCTTATCAAGGTAAGAAGATAACGCTCGGATTGTCTAAATAGATCGCGCGGAGGAACACCCCGATTCGAATGTCTTCCTACTGGACTCGCCGGCGCCTTCTAACTTCTCTCAGCCGTTCCGCTCTGGTACTTCCTCTTGCAGAAGTGCTGATGCTGGCCACCCCACCGTGGGCCAGGGGAAGCACGGCAGGCCGGCGGCAGACCGCCACGGGGGGCGGCGCAGCCGGCGAGCCCGCGTATGAGGCCAAACCGGTAGCCGCCTCCGCCGGGCGCGGCTTCGCCGATCGCCGGCACTCCGCTGGGAGTGAGCTTTATCGATGTCGCAACGCAATCGGGCTTGAACGCCAAGACGATCTATGGCGGCGAGGGCATAACAAATATCTGCTCGAAACCACTGGCTGCGGCGTCGCCTTCTACGACTACGACCAGGATGGATGGCTCGATATTTTCCTGGTGAATGGCTGGCGTCTGGAGGGCTTCGCACCCGGGCCAGGAACCGACCTGCCATCTGTTCAAGAACAACCGCGACGGAACATTTACCGACGTTACCGGCAAGGCCGGGACTCGCGCGCAGCGGATGGGGCCAGGGCTGCTGCGTCGGCGACTACGACAACGATGGCCATGACGATCTGTTCGTCAGCTACTACGGCCAGAATGCTCTCTTTCACAACAATGGCAACGGAACTTCACCGATGTGACGGCAAAGGCCGGGCTTGACGCAGTCGAGGACTGCGATGGAACTCCGGCTGCGCCTTCCTCGACTACGACCGCGATGGACACCTTGATCTCTTCGTCGGCAACTACATCGACCTGGATCTGAAGACGGCGCCGGTGCCCGGAGTCGGGACCCTGCTTGTACAAAGGGCATCATGGTGGCTTGCGGGCCTCCGGGATTGCCGCCGCGGCAAGAATCTTCTTTATCACAACAACGGCGACGGCACATTCACGCGATGTCTCAGAGAAAGCCGGCATGTGGACCACAGCGGGCAATTACGCGTTGAGCGTGGCGGTCGCCGACCTGGACAACGACGGCTGGCCCGACATCTACGTCGCCAACGATTCGACCGCAGCGACCTCTATCAGAACCAGAAAGACGGAACATTCAAGGACGTGGCGATCGAGGCGGGCGCGGCGTTTTCGCCCGATGGCAAGCCGCAGGCGGGCATGGGTGTGGCGGTCGGCGACTACAACCGCGATGGCAACCTCGATATCGTCAAAACGAACTTCGCCGGCGATACCGATTCGCTCTACAAGAACCTTGGCGACGGCAACTTTGAGGACCACACCTATGTCGCCGGACTGGGCGTGAACACGCGATTGCTGGGATGGGGTGTGGGCTTCTTCGATATGGACAACGACGGCTGGCTCGACATTCTGGTCGCCAATGGGCATGTCTATCCCGAGGTGTCCAGTTCGAAGACAGAAGCCCCTTACGCCGAGCACAAATATCTTTATCGGAATCTGCGTAACGGCCGCTTTGAAGATGTTACGGATAAGGCGGGCCCGGGCATCACCGCAGCGGCTGCGGCGCGGGGCTGCGCCTTTGGCGACTACGACAACGATGGCGATCTCGACGTTGTGGTGAATTGCGTCAATTCGCCTGCCCCAGCTTTTGCGCTGCGATTCACACTGGAAGCGCAGCTGGATCAAGGTCAAGGCGTCGGAGTCAAGTCGAATCGGACCGGTATCGGCGCGCGGGTGAAGGTAATAGCGCGAAGACGGATCCGAAGCTTCGAAACCAGTTATTATCGCAGATCGACGAAGTCCGCAGCGGCGGCAGCTACTATTCGCAGAATGACCTTGCGGCTGCACTTCGGGCTCGACCAGGCGAAGTCCGTGGACTAGTCGAAATCGCTGGCCCTCGGGGCAAGTCGACACCTTTAGGGACCTTGCAGTGAACCGGCTTTATACCGTGCAGGAAGGCGGGAAGATATTGAAGGCCGAGGCGTTGACCGGGGTAAAAAGGACCTAGCCCGCATTTCTCACCATAAACTGATTTTGCGACACGATTGACGGTGCGATAGCCTCCGTTTCTATGCTTTTGCGTGATGGGGTTTGATCGACCGAGATTATTTTTGTCCGTTTGCGACTCTGTTTGGTGGTGAGCGAGGTCATTTTTTGGCATGGCTCCGCCCAGTCGGTTGCGTTGGATCAAGGTCTTGAAGTTTAGTTAGCCCGCCGCTGTTGAGCATCAGCAGCGCAGGGCATGGAAGGCTTGTGCGAAGAGTTCTTTCCAGGGATAAGCCGAGTTGAGCTGAAGCAGGATGCGGCGCACGCTGATGCGCACGATGGCGCCGATCTTGAACAGCTTGAGGCGGATGGTATCGACCTGAGCTTGGGCCCATTCGGTGCCTTGTAGGCCCAGTCGGCGCAGGGCCTCCATCAGCGTGTAGGCCATTGCGGAGAAGTAGAGGCGCAACTGATTGCCCTTCATCTCGTCGGTGGACAGCCGGTCAGCGAACAGGCACATCTGTTCCTTGATGCGGTTTTCCATTTCACCGCGGGCGCAGTAGAACTTCTCGTAAAGTGCCTGGTCGGGCCATTGCTCCGGGGTCAGCGAAGTGACCACGAAGCGTGGATTCTCGCCCTTGTCGAGATACTCGGCTTTGGCCACCACGCGGCGGGCGCAGCGACCAGCTGTGGCGCGTTGTATAAGGGAAGCCGGTAAAGACGCGCGCCGCCTTGGCGGTGCTCTGGTGAAGCAGACGAGCTTGCTGCATCTGGGCGCCGATGATCTTCTGCAGCCGCTTGTTGCGCGCCAAGCCAAACAGATAATCCACCTTGTTGGCCTCGCACCAGCCCATCAACTCTTCACGGCAGAAGCCGGAGTCGGCGCGCAACACGATCCGTGTCTGCGGCCATCGCTGCCGCAGTTGGGCAACGATGCGGCTCACTTCCTCCACCGCTCCGGCGGCAGCATCCTGGTTAGCCGCCCGCAGGCGCGCGCACAGTAACTGGTCGCCGGCGAAGATATACAGTGGCAAATAGCAGTAGCTGCCGTAGTAGCCGTGGAAGAAGCGCTCCGGCTGATGACCGTAAAGCGGGATGTCGGTGGCGTCCAGGTCCAGCACGATCTGTTCCGGCGCACTGCGGTGTGACTCCAGAAACAGCTCCCCCAACAAGCGGTCCAGAGACTCCGAAGAGTAGCTGATCTTGTGATAGCGACCGCTGCGGCCAACCAGTTCCAGCCGGTTCAGCGTGCTCTTGCCGGCCAGCGGCTTATCCAGCTCGCGCTTACCGCTGAGCAATGCCAGCAGCGGATCGGAGCGCAACTGCTCATGATCGTTCAGGTCTTCGTAGCCCAGCGCCAGACCGAAGATACGCTGCGCCAGCATCTCAGATAGCTGGTGCTTGATCAGCAACGGCGATCGGCCGTCGACAAAGCTGCCCGTCAGCCGACCCAGCAGGTTGATCTTGCGGTCCACCTCGCGCAACAGCAGCGATCCGCCGTCGCTGGAAACCTGACCGGCGGTAAAGCCTGCCTCCACCCGACGAGAAAAATGGGCTGTAAATGAAAACGATTCTTGGCTACACTCTGTCATCAGAAAGGCCGCCCTTCTTCGGCTGTCACTACGTCTCGACAACGCAGTTATGCCATGAAAAGACGGCCTTTCCAAGCCACTTTCTAAATCCTCCCACCTTCTGCCCGAGCGTGAGAAATGCGGGCTAGCGACTTATGAAGTTCGTTGAAAAAGTTTCCTTGGCTTTTTATCAGGCAAGACTTTGTCGGCCCGTAAATTCATGGAAATAGGATGGGCT
Organism: uncultured Acidobacteriaceae bacterium; assembly: GCA_963834445.1. Classification (GTDB taxonomy): domain Bacteria; phylum Acidobacteriota; class Terriglobia; order Terriglobales; family Acidobacteriaceae; genus PALSA-350. Next base: position 499,651 of record CAWIBU010000002.1, on the reverse strand, counting down.
TTAGAGCGTGTGTAAGAAAGGGAGAGGAAAACCGCAGATCTCTCCGACTTCGCTTCGCTCCGGTCGAGATGACAAAGTTGCCATCTATCGGCCCCTTTCCAGGAAAAATTGGCTCTAATCCCGCCACAACTTTGTCATCTCGACCGGAGCGTAGCGAAGTGGAGAGATCTGCGGTTTTCCTCTGCCCTTTCTCAACTGAGTCGGTTCTCAATGCATCGACTTTTTTGAACGAACGGTGCACAACACCGGGCCATCGGCCTTATTGAGTGGCTTTCGCAACCGGAGTGTTTTCCAGTTGCGCAACCTTCTGGCGTTCTGCCTCGGCCTCCGCCGTGCGGCCGGAATCCGCTAATGCAGTAGCCAGCCCGCGATGGCCCTCAACATAGGTCGAATCGCTGGCAACCGCCTCCTGAAATTGCTCCACAGCCTGCGAGATCTTGCCCTGCTTGAGCAGCAAATTACCTGAGTTGACGGCAAACGTGGCGCGCTGCCTATTGGTGGCGGCCCGGGTGAGGTCGGCGGCGATTCTGCGCTCGACCGCGGCATCTTCCTTCTTGCCTTGCAAGGCCAGAACCCCAGCCAGCGTAATATGCGCGCCCGGCTGATTGGGCAGCAGCGCGACTGCTTGCCGCAGAGCGCTAACCGCCTCGGGCAGGCTGTTCTCTTCCTTATAAATACTGCCCAGAATGGCCCAGGCATCGCCGTTACCAGGGTTCAGCTTGATCGCCAACTGAAGCTGTTTGGCAGCCTCGTCGAGCTGGCCTTTTTGCATCTCCAGGATGCCGCGGGTGAAAGGCGGATCGGGAGACTGTGGATTCAATTGAGCAGCCAGCTTCAGCTCCACCTCCGCACCGGCGGCATCGTCCTTGAGCTTGAGCGCGAGGCCGAGATCGTAGTGCAGTTCGTAAGCATCCGGATTAAGCAGAATGCCGGAGCGAAATTCGCGGATGGCGTCCTCAATGTTGCTTTGCTGCAGGTAGGCCACTCCCAGGTCCTGGTGGACGAGAGCATCGTTGGGCGTCTCCGCCAAGGCACGATGATACAGCGGAATCGCCTCCGTGGCCTTGCCGGTCTGCACCAGGGCGAGCGCGAGATTGGTCAGTGCGGCCGCATTATGCGGCTCTGCCGCGACCACTTCTTGAAAGAGAGGAATAGACTGCTGCTCCTGTCCATGGTCCTGCAAAACCAACGCCAGTTGATACTTCGCTTCGACAGACGCAGGCGCCAGCTCGACGGCTCGGCGCAGGGCAACGATCGCCGTGTCGTCTTGTCCCGCCGCAGCCAGCGCTCTTCCCATCTCCAATTGGGCGGAGGGATCGGCCGGCGCGAGTTGGCCGGCCAGAGTGAGTTCGTGGATCGCTTCGGGCAGGTGCTGTTCCCTGCTCAATGCGATGCCGAGATGTTCATGAGCGGCGGCGAGATTGGGATCGATCGCCAAGGCCCGCTCGAACTCCGCCCGGGCCGCAGGCCAGTCCTCGCGTTGCGCCAGCAGCGAGCCGAGAGCATCATGCAGCGGCGCCGCATCGGGTGAATCCGGGGTACGTTCTCGACCGTCTTCTGCATGCGCGCCAGAGCCAGATCAGGCGACCCACTTGCGGCCAGCGCCCTTACGTAGCTGATGATCGCTGTAACCGGCAGAGGACCCGAGGTGGCGTTGGATGAGTCATGGTCGAGTGCGCGAAACAGTGCCAGCGACTTGTCGTAGACATGCGTCTCCTCATAGGCAACGGCCAGGTTGATCCGGGTGGAGCGATCGTTGTTTTTGATAGACAGAGCGCGTTCCAGCTCGGGGACAGACAGCGCCGGTTGACCCATCTGCAACAGCACCGACCCCAGTGCCCCATGACCCTCGGCAATCTCTGGCGCGAGTTGAACGACCCGCTGAAAGTCGGCTTTGGCGGCAGCGAGGTCGCCCTTCTGCGCGGCCTCGTAGCCCGCATGAAACGATAAGTCGGCCTGGCGAAGGTTTTCTTTGTGACCGCCAGCCGCCTGCGGCCACGCAGGCAAACAGCAGAGCAGAAGCAGGCAGACCCACCCGTATTTCCAACGCTTATCGGCTGGCATCTGTACCCATCCGCGCGAGATTTGCTTTCGCCGGAGCAAGATCGGGTGCAAGGCGCAGGGCATGTTCAAAGTCCTGGCGAGCCCTCTCGATATTCCCAGCTCGCGCATCCAGGGCGCCGAGGTTGTTCCATCCATCCGCATCGTCCGGGGCCGAGACGAAGGCCCTCCTGCTGCTCGGCGATGGCCTGCGCCAATTGACCGCTCGCGGAATAAACCTGAGAGAGCGTGGCGTGAATCTGCGCATCGTTCGGCAAAAGACGCAGTGCCTGTTGCAGGGCCTCGGCTGCCTCCGCGTAACGGCCCAGTTGCGCGTAGGCCATAGCGAGCTGTTCGCGAATGGCTGGGTCTTGTCGGGAACGCTGTTGCGCTTGGGTGAAGAATCCTGCCGCCTGGACCGGGTCTCCACGTTCGATGGCAAGCAAGCCCAGGCCCTGCAACGCGTCGGGATTCTGCGGATCGATCTGCACAGCGGCGGTAAACTCAGCCTTTGCCGCATCCTCTTTCTCTTGCTTGAGCAGCGCCTGGCCAAGACCGCTGTGCGCATTTGCATCCATGGGGGTCTGGCGCAAAACCGACCGGAACGACTGCCGGCGGCGACGGTTTCCCCATGATCGAGCTGACTTTTTGCGCGATTGAAGAGGGGATCGACCATGGTGGGCTCGGCATCCGACGCTTTCTGAAATGCCTGGATGGCGCTGCGCCAGTCTCCCGAGTTTTCAAGCGCCACTCCCAGGCCATTCCATGCTCGCGCATCTTTCGCATTGGCTTCCACAACCTGCTTGTAGTCCTGAATGGCCTCGACGTTCTTTTCCTCATTGGTGTACGCGGCCGCCAGATCGTAGCGAGCCAACGAATCGTGGGGATTCTTGCGCAAACGCGCCTACATCCAGGCTACTTCCAGCAATAGTCGCGGATCAGGCTCGCCTGGGGAAACGCCCACGGGCAATACCTGGAGCCACAGATGCCCCATCTCATCCACCGTAGCGATTGCCAGCCCGCACCCGGATCGGCGGCTGGTTGGGATTGTGCACGTTGTCCCGTGAGTTGTCATAGAGGTAGCGCATATAGATGGTCGTGCCTTTGGGCAAATAGACACCATGGCGGTATCGATAAACCGATTGCCGGCTCGATGTCCCAGTTGCGTATCCAAATCAGCCAGACCTTGCGCCCCCCGGGCAGCACGGCATAGGCCTCAAGGTCTTTACCCAGGTAGTGAGCGTGCGGATAAGATTCCCAGCACGTCGACAGCAACGGGCAATTTAAATTCGTCTTCGACCATGAAGTTGCGCTTGCCGGGCGGTATATCGAGGGCAGCGTCGTGTTCAAGCTGCAACAACATGGGTTGCTTTCATGGCGGCGCGTCGGTGAAGTAAAGACCGACTTCCGCGGCGACCCGTTTCCGGCTTGCCTGAGGGTCTTCAAGTGCATGTTCAGGATCAAGTCGTTGCCCGCATCGAGCTGCCAGGGCATCCCCTCCGGTTCGACCAGCGCAGGAGTATCCGGCTTCCAAAAAAGAAAATGGCTGTCGGGGATCGAAGCTGTTGCCTGCGTCAACAGCATGAGTTCCATGCCGGGTACACCGTCACGCCAGGTATCCGGATGTTGGCGCCGCCAGGAGGCCGTCCGGTCGATCAGCACATTGGCATGATGCACGACCTGCGGCGCGGCGGGGCGAATCTCCATGGCGCGGATGTCCAACGCGTCTGCTGGAGCGGGTAGGGCAATACGAAGTTCAGAAAGACATCGGAGCCAGAGGCCGGCAAAGTCGAGGGCCGCTCCACCGATAAGACCAGGTCGGGTTTGCCCAGAGCCCAGGTGCCATTGTAGTGCGGGGCCGCGGGAGCCTCGCGCGGATCTTCCCCTCGGCATGCCGCTCGCAACCCATTTCCGGATCAGAGCCATTTCCTCGGCGCTCAGTCTTCGTTCTCCCTCGAAATCGCCATAGCCATGTTCGGGCAGCCAGGGCGGCATGTAGCGGCTTTCTGTGACTGCGGTTATCTGCGGACCTTGCCGTCGGGCCTCCTCCCAAAGGTAAGCAGGCTGAATGGGCCGCCGCCGCCGGGCGGGCGGCAGGTGGCGGAGTCCTTAGACAAGATCGGCGCAATCTGCCGATTAAAAGTGATCGCAGCCTCCGCTCCGCTGACAAAAGAATGCACTCCCATGCCATAAATAATTGCCGGGCCGAGCGCCAGGCCGCCGGCCCAGGCAAGGATGCGCGTCGCCCTCATGGACGCTCGAGCCCCAGCGGAACCAGGGCACAGCCGACCGGCAAACCAGCAGGCCGCGGGATGGGCCGCTTGGCCAAAGCAGCGCCGATCGCCTCTTCCAGTTCGTGATGTGTCGCCCTCGGCCGCTCTCTCCCTAACGCGATATAGCGATCCTCGATGCGCCCATGATAGACCTCGCGCAAACTACCGGAGTTAGATACAAAGATCGCTGCTTCCGGGGTTACGGTCGCATGGGACCAATGCGCTAATGACTGATCCACGTCGCGCAGAACATGGGCGCTGCCCGTGAACTGCTCCCGGTGCCGTCGAATCGTCGCCGCCGTATCGCCCGGGTTGGGATATACCCACCAGAATGGGGACGTTGGACGGATCGAACTTCTGCTCCAGACGCAACATCTCCGGCTCGTACCGGCTGGCGATCTGGTAATCCGGAGGCAGTAAAGAAAAGCACCACAACCGGCGCCCCGGAAGAGGGAAGCTTCACCGTCTGTCCATCGAGGTCTAGCGCAGAGGGATCGGTCGCGGCAAGCAATGGACAGGAAATTCCCAACAAAGCCAGCACACCGAGTAGAACCGCGTATGGAGATACCCTATCGCGCACGAGCGATTTTCCAATGCCTGAACGTCGATTGTCCAGTGCGTGTTCTACTTGCCGACCACGGTCACTACGGATTGATCCGCTCCACTCCACGCCGGCGCTCCTTCATGCTTCAGCTGATGCGCCTCATCATTCCAGGTGAGCCTGGTGATTGAGCCCGCCGCCCTTTTCGTACGCATAAGTGTTGCCGTCGTCCTGAAAAAGACGTGAAGCTGCCATCCGCTCCGGGATACACGCGCACAGATGCGATGGTCTGCGGCAGCTGAGCGCTCAGCACCTCCGATCCCAGCGGCACAATGCTTCCCGCCCGCACAAACAGCGGCAGCGTATCGATGGGCGCATCTACCGTGATCGTTTGGCCGCCGTGCAGCCGCTCGTTGGTCCAGTAGTTGTACCAGTCGCAGCCCGCGGGCAGATATACCGTCCGACTGCGTCGCGCCCTGTTCCGTCACCGGCGCAACCAGGAACGCCGGCCCGAACATATACTCGTCCGGGATATCCGCGGCCTTCGGGTCGTCCGGGAAATCCATGAAGAGCGCGCGCATGTACGGAGCGCCCGTCTGGTAGCTGCGATAGGCAACCGAGTATGTGTATGGCAGCAGCTGATAGCGCAGCCTCAGATACTTCTCCAGGATCGGCTCCGCCTGCTTGCCGTACGACCACACTTCGTTGTGTTTTCGCTCGCCGTGCGCGCGCATCACAGGCTGGAACGCGCCCCACTCAAACCAGCGCACAAACAGCTCGGGATAATCCTCGTAGTTGCCGATCGTGCCGCGCGCATCCGAGCCATCGATCAGCGGCTTGTGCTCCGCGTGGTAGTCGGCCGGAATCGTGCGGCGAGAAGAACCCGGCGATGTCCGTGTCCCAGTAAGGCAGTCCGCGTCGCGGTAAAGTTCAGCCCCGCCGGAATCGAGCGCTTCAGCATGTCCCATGTGGAACGATGTCGCTCGACCAGAAGACCGTGCCGTTGCGTTGCGCCCCCAGATACGCCGCCCGCGCCAGGATCATCACCCTGCGGCTGTCGCCAAATCCCGCCGGAATCCCTCGTACACAGAGCCGTGTGAAACAGCGGATACACTTGTAGAAGCGCGTGCCCGAGCCGACGAAAAAGACGTCCTTGGCCGGGTCGACGTCCGGCTCGGTCTCATCCAGCCAGATGTAATCGAAACCGTACGGCTTCACATAGCGGTCGCGAATCTTCTCCCAGAACCACTTCGCCGCCTCGGGGTTGGTGGTGTCGATGTTCGGGCCGATGACATCTTGATAGCCGCCGGAGTCCGGCTTTCCGTCCGGCGTGTGGATCAACCAGCCTTTGCTCGCAGCATGTCGTAAAACTGCGTGCCCTGGGAGTAGTGCGGCCACACGCTCAAGCAGCGTACCCACGCCCATGGCATGCAGTTCGCGATTCATCGCCGCCGGGTCCGGCCAGCGCTTCGGGTCGAGGTCCATCTCGCCCTGCTTCGTCATGTTCAGGAAGTCCACGACCATCACATCCGAGCGGCAGTTTCTTCTCGCGATATTCCTTGGCAACATCCAGCATCTGTTCCTGCGTGGGATAGATCGCCTTGCTCTGGATGTAGCCGTAAACCGCCCGCGGCAGCATATGCGTTACGCCGGTCAGCAGCCGGTAGCCCTCGTAAATCTCGTCGCTGGTTTCTGCCAGCGATCACGAAGTACGAAACGCGGTCTCCAACCTCGGACGACCACATGTTCCGACCGATTGAAGCCAAGATCAATGGTGGTTTTGGAAGGGTTGTCCCACACCAGCCCGTAGCCCCGGCTCGACACCATGAACGGCACGCAGACGTCCTCGCCGCCAATCGCGCCGTAGTCATGCCAGCAGCGGATCTGGTGATCCCGCAGGTCCATCCAGCCCTTCTGCTGCTGGCCCAGTCCGTAGTAGTGCTCGTCGGCCGGCGAGTCGAAAATCGGCGCAACGCGGTAGCCCTTGGCGCCCGGTCGTCCGCCGCGACCTGGCACTTTCCGGCTCCATCGTCCAGGTGCGCATGTGCAGCAGCGTCTTGCCTTCGGCTGTTGTCACCATGAAGCGCGTCGTTGTGCGGACCACGACCGCCGTCGTTGGACCATTGCCGCCGCCGCCACCAAAATAGTGCTCGCGCAACTGCTGTTCAGCGCGTCCAGCGGCATTGGCTGCGGCAGCTTATCTTTAGGCAGATCTCCCGGCGCCAGACGCGAACCACCATCCGCGCCGATCGGTACACATCGGAGCCTTCCGCGTCGCGCTCGTGCGTCCACCCCTCGGCCGATGGTTTCGCCACAAACCCATAATCCCGGAGCAGCCGTCGCCGCAGCCCGTCCATGCTTATCGTTACCCGCACAATATTCGCGGCATAGGGCTCGAGCGAGATCGTCCGCCCATCCCGCTCCAGCACCAGCGAACCACCCTGGGCCATCGCCAGCCGTCCAGCAAACCTGCCGGCAGCACCGCGCCTAGCAAGTAAACCATCAACTTCCACATCCACCGGTTTGTCATCCAGGGCCTCCACAGGCTGCGGAAAAACTCTGTTTTGTATCAGGGCACGACATAGTCGGGCCGTAAACATTGAAAATAAGTCGGGCTTTAGATGGTGCGGAAAAACCCGATTCGTGAAGGGTACGGGCTTCAGCCCGTACATAAATAGCCAAGATGAATCGCCTTTAGGCGCTGAGGACTGCGGAATCATGCGGAAACCCGGCCCTCAGCGGTTAAAGCCGATCCATTTTTGTTTCATTATGTACGGGCTGAAGCCCGTACCCTTCACCAACCGAGTTTTTCCGCAGCCTGTCCAGCTATCCATCGATCGTTTAGCGGTCCATCCCCGAAAAGAAGAGCCGCGCAATAACCGCATTGCGCGGCTCCTGGAGAGCGCTTCGTGCCGGCGACGACAGATTCAGGCCGTGTGCTTGCAGCCGCTCGGCTGCAGGCTCCCTCTATGCATCCTCCCGGATCTTTCTCTACTCGTCCCAGAGCCTGCAGCCGGATCAGAAGCTCAGCGTCACGGAGAATTCCAGTTGACGTGGTCCTTGTCCGATGGCCATCCCGGTGATGATCCCGGCGCCACTGCAATCGATGCAGTCGTTTCCTGGATTTCCCGGACTAATGGTGTTGAAGACATTGAACGCATCGGCACGAAACTGGGCGGTGATGTTCTCCCGGATCGAGGTGTTCTTCAATAAGGACATGTCCGTATTAAAGAACGCCGGACCGTAGTAGCTGTTGCGCCCAACATTGCCGAACTGATCCAGGTTGGGTCTGGAAAACGGCCCAGAAGTCGAGCCGTTTGGACCAAAAGTAGCGTAGGGAACGAAGTACGTCCGGGAGTGGGATGTCGTGTCGAAAGAAGTGAGATGTGTCGGCATAGAGCCAACCGTCTTGTTGGGCACACAGGGGCCGTTCGGTATGTCGGATCCGCACTCCCCATAGCTGGGGGTGAAGGGTAGACCGCTCGACCAGTTCAGAGACATGTTTGCCTGGTAGCCGCTGACGAAGTAATTCGCCCACGTTGGCAGGTTGCTGAAGAGCTTCTGGTTGCGGCCGACAGGCAAATCGTAGTTCCCGTAGATCTGGAACTCCTGGTTGCGCAAGTCATCGAATCTTCCGTAAACGACCTTCCTGTCGATCAAGGCGTAATCGGCGTTCTGGTAGTTGAACGCCGCTTGCCACGTGTACCTTGCGGTAAATTGCAAACCTTGGGAGAAGTGCTTGTCCAGGGTCGTCTGCAGGGAGTTGTAATGAGTGTCGAATCCATCGTGGTAGTACGTCAGGTCCTGGGTCCAACCGTACTGGGCATAGTACTTTCGCAGGTAGTTGGTGTTGCTGGTCTCGGTGAGCGAGCCCGCGGGAGCATTGGGATTCCAGCAGAGCGCCTGACCGGTCACACTTTCGCTTCCCGGAATGCAGGCGGCGGGCGCATTCAGATTAACCGTCTGCCCGTCACCGGAAAACGTATGGGTGCCTTTGTTGCCGACGTAGGCAATCGTCGCCGTTACCGAACTCGTCAGTTGCCGCTCGAAGCTTAAATTCCAGGCGTCCACCGTGGGTAAAAGCTGGGGGTTGTCGCGGACTTTGGCACTTAGGCCATTGGGGATCGGGATCAGACCGTTTGCCGGAATGGCAGGAAAGGCGAAGGCCGTTGGACCGGTTGAGAGATTGAAGGCGGCTGTATTGGCGCCCGCGTTGGTAAGGTTCTGATTGGCCAGCACCGGCAGATTTTGGGTCACCACGTGACCGAAGTTCGTTCCGAAGACGCCAACGTCGAAGCTTCTTCCATATCCTGCGCGAATCACCGTTCGCGGATCGACCTGGTAGGTGGCGCCGATACGCGGAGCAATATTCTTGAAGTCCTTGCTCACACTCATGGCGGTGCTGTATGGCCCGTAACCCGCAACGCGTATTGCGCCTGTGGTAAGGTCGGCAAAGCCGCCCTGCCCTTTGCCATTGACCGTCTCGGGGAAGTAGAACTCCCAGCGAACACCCAGGTTCAGGGTCAAATTGGGCGTGACGCGCCAGGTATCCTGCGCGTAAGTGAATGCCACCTTCTGCGATTCTTTGGCATTTGTGGAGGTGCTCACATAACGGGCGAGATTGGTGACATCGCCCAGCAGGAAGGTCGCCAGACCCAGGCCTCCGGGCGTGCTGAGCGACGTGTTCTCCGTGTCGGTGGCGCTGAAGGTTACCTCGCCGGCCCGGTTGCTATCGCTTGGGACCCGCAGATTCCTCGCATAACGCAGATCCGCCCCGAATCTGAAGTTGTGATTGCCAACGATCTTTGTCCAGTTATTCACTACCTGATATTGGTCCTCCGTTTCAAGTAGGTGGCAGTTGCAGGCGTTGACCTGCAGACTCGAACCGAAGCTTGATAGTCCGTCGCCACTGCCTCCGCTCGTATTATTCAGGAAGAAGCCAGGAGCACCGGCGGTGAAGGCCGTGCCTAGATTCAGTCCCGGGATGCCTGCCATGGTGGCCAGATCCTGCTGCCCATCATATTTTTCAGTAGAGACGTGATAGCGCAGATAACCCAGGCGGAAGTCGGTGAGGAACTTGGGATTCAATGCGATATCCATGCCGGCGACCGCGCTCTGATTGCGCCCGGTCGCCGAACCGCCAAAATTGTTAGTGATGGAGGAGAATCCCGTGCCGCCGGCCGCTCCAAAAATGGTATTGGCCGAGTTGGCATTGTCGAAATAGCTGTAGCGGCCAAAAGTGTGCATCGTCTCGCGAAGCTCGTAGTCCACGCGAACGTCAAACTGGTTCTGGTTGGTCGCCCCGGTGCCGCCTGCATTGTAGTTATTGGCCGTGCCTTCCTGCGTACCCGGCGCATTTGGTAGCGGAATCAGCTTGAGCAGGTAAAGCGCCTGTGGAGAAAGATATTGGTTCGGGATGAAATTGTTCACAAAAGGCGCCGGTCCCGCAACCGGATTAATGACACGCGGATTGTAGATCTGGCCCTGCAGCGTCCCGCGGCCGGTAAGAAACTCGCTGAGATCGCATCCATTCCCGGAGAGACATGAGTTGTGAGCCAGGGCTGTCGGGACGGTTGCTTGAGCGGAAGCTCCATTTCGTTGCCGGACGCCCTGGTAATCGCCGAAGAAGAACAATTTGTTCTTCAGAATTGGGCCACCCACCGAACCTCCAAATTGGCTGTAGAGCGCCGGCGGGGTCAAGCGGCTTGACAATGCGGAATACGGCGCGAACTGGTTGTAAGGATTGCGCGCCAGCTGGGCCCCGCTGCGACGGTAGTCGAACACGTCCCCATGGAAGTTATTGGTTCCCGACTTCGTCTGCACGTTTACGATGGCGGCCACCGACTGCCCGAATTCCGCGTCGTAGCTTTGCGTCGAGATTTTGGCCTCCCCAATGGAATCCAGCGGCGGGTTAATCACGATTTGACCCAAAATTGGATCCTGGTTCGACGCACCGTCGAGCAGATATCCAACGCCTGAGAACGACTGCCCAGCGATTTGGACGGTCGGGCTGCCCTGCGCGTCCTCAGCGTTGTTCTGCGTCCAGCCCATCGCCTGGGCCCCGGGAATCAACAGCTGAAGACTGGCAAAGTTGCGCCCAGCGATAGGCAGGCCGGCAATGGTTCTTTCGTTGAAGACGGTGCCCACGTCCGCGCGATCGGTTTGCAGTTGCGGAGGAGCGGTGGTAACCGTAACGCTTGCCGTAGCCACCCCGACATTGAGCTTTAAGTCGACCTTGGGCGAAGTGTCGGCCGAGACCTGAATGCCGTGGCTCTCCACCGCACCGAAGCCCGCCGCGACCGCCTTGACGTCATAAATATCTGGAATCAGATTCGGCACCGTGTACTCGCCCGATTGATTGGCGGTCACCTCGACCGATGTTCCCTTGCTCTCGTCTCTTACCGTGACGGTGGCATTGGGAATGGCGGCGCCGGTGGTGTCGGTGACTGTGCCGTAAATTGTTCCGTAGATGGCCTGCGCCAGGGCAGCGCGCGTCCACCCGCAAGCGCAGGCGGCCACCGCCGCCAGCAGAACAAATCCCAGTACCCTCTCGCTTTGCTTTTTCATACCGCCTCCAAAAATTAGGATTACCAGCGGCGCATCTTCTCTTGATCCTTGCCGCCATGACTGGAACAAGATTGTCGTTTTATCTATTTCGATCCCGCTGCGTGGATTCGGTTTCAAGCAACAACCGGATAGCCTACCGAAATTCAGCTGGGTTTACCGGCGCCTTCCGATTCCCCCGAAAACCTAGGCTTCGGATGCTTGCGCCGCAAGTAACACACTGTGTTGTACAGTACGAAATTTGAAATGCCTTGATTTTCAATGTGGAAAAAACTCGCCGATCGCGAGCTGCAAACTGCCGTCTGGCCAGGAAATGCACCCTTGACATGCGCTAGGCAGGCAGTGTGTACTTCTTTCGTTAAAGTAACGATCTTTCGCTATACATTTAAACGTTCGGTAAGCAGTTACATTTGCAGCCGCCTCTGGAGATCCCAGGAGGCAGCGGAGCGGAGCGTGCGCTACTTTAAAAGCTTGCTTTGGTGGTTCCGCAAGCACCCTTCTGCAGCTCGATCGTCTTGAGATTCCAACCGGCCGGCTTTGCTCCTCGTCGGTCTCGGGCCAATCGAAAACGATTGATCACCAATCGTCGGATCTGCGCGACGTCTGTTGGGAAACCGATGAAATCAGTGGTCGAAACGCCGAATCGCAAAGTTGAGTCACCCGTCCTTTTCGCGGAAGATGCACAGAAGGCTGAAACCATCCTCCGGGAACTGGATAAGATTCTCACTAGCCGATACTTCAGGAGCGCAGCGCGTAGCCGGCAGTTCCTCGAGTACGTGGTACGCCAGAAGCTCGGCGGTCATGTCGAGAACCTGAAAGAGCGCACCATTGGAACCGATGTCTTTCAGCGGTCGCCAGACTATGCGACCGGGGATGATCCCGTGGTTCGGGTGCAGGCGGGCGAGGTCCGCCGCAGGCTCGAACAGTACTATCAGACAACCCCGGAAGAGTCCGCGGTATCGATCCGGCTCCCGGTCGGGTCTTACTCGCCAGTCTTTCAATGGTCTTCCGGCGAAGCATCCGCAGTTCTAACAGAAGCCCAGCGCACGACGCCACCCGAAACGTTATCAGCGCCGCCGCCTCCTCTTCAGCCTGCCAAACGCCGCGCCGGGCCCTGGCTGATCGCGGCCGTCTGTGTGGCCTTGGCCTCGGCGTTGGGAGCCGGCTCTCTCATTCTTCACCACGCGACGCACAAGAGAACGACCCTGGAAGAGTTCTGGAGTCCAGTCTTCGCCAGCCAGCAACCCGTCATGATCTGTCTTGCGAAACCGGTCGTCTACCGACCCTCTTCAGAAATGTACGAGAGGTACGCACGCGCCCATCCAGGGACCTTCCAGACTCAGGTTGAGAGATATAACAGTCCGCTTCCCCTCGACCCAACGGAAAGACTTGTCTGGGGTGACATTACTCCTTATCCCGAATACGGGGTCGCGCTAGGAGACGCGTATGCCGGGGTAAGTTTATCGGGCCTGTTCGGCAAGATGGGCAAACCGAGCCAGGTAAGGATTGGATCGAATTACTCGTTCGCCGATTTGCGCAACTCCCCCGCTGTGGTGGTGGGCGCCTTCAACAACCGCTGGACCATGCAGCTGACGGAAAATCTCCACTTCGCATTTGTTGAGAAGGATGGACATTTCACCATCCAGGAACAGGCGCCGGGCGGTCGCGTTTGGACGTCAATTCACTGTAAATTCGGAGGGAGAGACGAGCGATTTTGCGATCGTGAGTCGTCTCCTGGATTCGAAAACCGGTCAATTCACGGTAGCCGTGGCCGGCGTCAGTGGCACCGGAACACAAGCGGCGGCCGAATTCGTATCGAATCCCGAATACCTGGAGAAAGGTCTCCGCAACGCCCCCGCAGGCTGGCAAAAGAGGAATCTGGAACTCGTTCTGCAGACAACGATTACCGACACCCTCGCCGGCCCACCGCGCGTCGTGGCTGCCTACTACTACTAGTAGTGCGTCGCTCATAGAGGCGTTCCGCCACGAACGCGGGTGCACCTAACCGCCAGAAAAGCGCTCATTTGGACAAAGCTGGGGCGCCCGGCAGGTCGGCAAACAAAATGGACGATATTGGCGACGCACTACACTAGCCTACTATTGGTAGCGGAATTCCTGGCCCAGCTGAAAGTGCGCCGCGATCGCATCTTCAGGTCATTCAGACCTTTTCCCGAGGCGCCAATCGCAAGGTGAACCTATGACGCGTGTGCTCAAGTTGCCATACCCTGGCTCCATTCTCATCGCATGGTCGTTATCCGTGGCTTGCCTGGCGGGAACATTAGCGAACGGGCAGAACGTGAATCCGGTGTCCGAAGCCGAGGCTCTGGTGAAACATGGACGGCTCGACCAGGCCCTAGCACTACTGAATCCGCTTAGTACAACCGATCCCGAGCCCAGGGGCGCTGAATATCTGCGCGGACTGGTTCTCTATCAAAAGGGTGATCTTGACACCGCGGCCACTGCTTTCGCAAAGGCGGCTAGGCAAGACCCAGGCGATCTGGAAGCAATGAAAATGGAAGGCGCGAGCCTGTTTCGCCTGGGCCGGTCCAGTGAAGCGATTCCTTTACTTGAGAAGGCGCAAAGCGCGTCGCAACAAATGAATGTCGATCCGCAATATGTCCTCGGGCTCTGTTACATCGATACCAACCGGCATGACGATGCCCGCCATGCCTTCGCCGCCCAATACGATTTCCCCCCGGATTCGGCGCCGGCGTATCTGCTGGAAGGGCGCATGCTACTGCGCCGCGGATTGCTTCCTCCCGCGGAACAGTCGACTCTCAAAGCGCTGCAACTCAAATCGGATCTACCCCTGGCGCACTTCCAGCTGGGGCAAATCGCCCTCGCCCAGAGCGACGTTGCACAGGCGGTTTCGCAGTTCACTGCGGAACGCAATTTAAATCCGATGTATGGCGCCGTCTATGATCGCCTCGGAGACGCCTACCTCCACCTCGGCGATTACCGCAACGCGCAGAAAGCACTCGATCGCGCCGTCCTTCTCGAACCGACCCTCAACATCCCTTACATCCTGCTGGGAAAAGTGATGTTGGAGCAGGACGACGCCCTCATGGCCACGATGTACCTGAAGCATGCAATCGATATTGACGACAAGAACTCGATGGCTCATGCATTGCTCGGGCAAGCGTATCGCTCTTTGGGCCGCGCCGAGGACGCAGTGGCTGAGCTCCGAACCGCGGCAAGGCTCCAGGAAACAGCAGAGCCGGTGTTAGAGCGGCCCAAATAAGTTCGATACTTCCAGTAGATCGCTGCATCCGCGGGATCGACCATTCCGCAATCGCAATTTCGTGGGCGTGAGGTAGCGGCGACCCATCGACAAAATCGATTCGAACAAAGCGATTTATTGCACTTGTCGCAGCTTGCCTTCAGTCTGTAACGTCAGGTAGTTCCGGGGCAAACTACCAGCGGACCCTGTAACCGCGGTTTGGCTGAGCCCTATCCTGGCTCCGCCATTCAGCCGACAATTACACCTGCTTTGCGGAGGAATAGATGAAGGGCAGACTTTTGCTCGGCTTGGCCCTCGTGTCTGCAACTCTGCCTTTGCCGCATATGGCGGCACAGAACGTTCATCTCGCCATCGATGCGTCCCGGCCAGGAGCCAGGATCGACCCTAACGTCTTTGGCCAGTTTGCCGAGAATCTCGGCCACGGTCTCTACGAAGGTATTTGGGTGGGCCCTGACTCATCCATCCCGAACACCCGCGGAATCCGCAACGACGTGGTGGCGGCGCTGCGCGAACTCAAGGTGCCCAACGTCCGCTGGCCCGGGGGCTGCTTCGCCGATCAGTACCACTGGCGCAAAGGGATCGGCCCGCGCGACCAGCGCCCCGCCACGGTGAATTCGGCCTGGGGCGATGTCATCGATAGCAACGCCTTCGGCACCGATGAGTTCATGGATTTTATTCAGCAGATCGGCAGCACGCCGTACGTCTCGATCAACGTCGGCTCAGGCACCCCGCAAGAGGCGGCTGAGTGGCTGGAATACATGACGGCCGCGGCCCCCACGGCGCTTGCCAAAGAGCGTGCCGCGAACGGCCATCCCGAGCCTTATAAGGTTGGATTCCTCGGCATCGGCAACGAAAGCTGGGACTGCGGCGGCGCCATGACGCCCGACTACTACGTGAGCCTGATGAAGGTATATGCCCGCTTCGTGCCCAACATGAACCCCGCACAGCGGACCAACGACCAGATGCTCAAGATCGCCGTCGGCCCGGGAACACCCACCACGGAGTGGACCGAAGCGGTGATGAAGGCATGGCAGAAGCACACCTGGGCGTGGGACATCAACGGCGTCTCGCTGCACTCGTACACGGTTCCTAACGGGTGGCCGCCCTCCACGAAATCTGAGAACTTTGGACTCGACGAGTACGTCAAGTCACTTAAATCAACCCTCTCCATGGACCAGTTTCTGCGCCAGCAGGAAGTGGTGATGGACAAATACGATCCGGAGAAGAAGGTCACGTTGTCGGTCGATGAGTGGGGAGCGTGGCACGCGCCGCTGCCCGGCTCCAATCCCGCTTTCCTGGTTCAGCAGAACAGTATCCGGGATGCGATTCTCGCCGCGCTCAACCTGAACATCTTTGCCCGCCACGCCGATCGCGTCCGCATGGCCAACATCGCGCAGATGATCAACGTGCTGCAGGCGATGATTCTCACCGACAAGGAGAAGATGGTGCTGACGCCCACCTACTACGTGTTCAAAATGTACGTGCCGTTTCAGGGCGCCACCTTCCTTCCCGTCACCTTCGAGGCGGGCGCCTATACCCACAACGGCGTCTCTCTGCCGCGCATCGACGCCATCGCGGGCAAACGCGCGGATGGAAAAGTCGTGCTGGCGATCACCAACCTCGACCCGGAAAACCCCGCGACCATCGCCGCGGACCTGACCGGCATCACGGCCAAGGCGGCCAGCGCGGAGACGTTAACGGGAGCCGCGGTCGACAGCATCAACACCTTTCAATCACCGGATTCCGTTGTGCCCAGGCCGGCGGCGATCAAGTTTCAGCAGGGCAAGATCGCATTCACCGTAGCGCCTCGATCGGTGACGGTTGTCTCCATCGAACCTTGATCGCACGCCACCGCTGCCGCCCACCGCCATTTCGTTCCATCCAGCAACGAGAGAAGAGAGAAGGTTCAGATGAAAATGATGAGACTGTTCTTTGCCGGTGCAATCACCCTGGCCGTCGCGCCCGTATCATGGCTCACCGCGCAGGTGGCGACCAACGTGCCCGCCGTCGTGCCCAGCGCCAAACCCGTCACCGTTGAGCACATCAAGGTCCACGGTGCTGCCCTCGAAGGCAATCTTGAAGGCGAGGCCGTGGATCGCGACGTGATCGTCTTTCTGCCGCCCAGCTACCAGAAAGATAAAAAGCGCCGCTATCCCGTCGTCTACGCACTGCACGGCTATTCCATTGGCGCCGAGCAGTGGACGCACGAGATCCACGTTCCCCAGACCATCGAAGGAGCGATCGCGCTGGGCTCGCAGGAAATGATTGTCGTGCTGCCCGATTCTAAAACCATCTACAACGGCTCGATGTATTCCAGTTCGATGACCACGGGGGACTTTGAGAATTACATTGCCCACGACCTCGTAGCCTACATGGATGCACACTACCGCACGCTGGCGAAGCGCACCAGCCGCGGCCTGGCCGGCCACTCCATGGGCGGCTATGGTGCGTCGCGAATCGGGATGAAGCATCCTGACGTCTTCGGCGCCCTGTACATCATGAGTCCGTGTTGCATGTCTCCGATGGCCGGGGGTGGACCAGGACCTGCCGAGCAAGCGAAGGAACGGGCGATCGCCAGCGAGAAGAAGGTGGCGGCGGCCAAATCTCCGGCTGACCTGGCCGCTCAGTCTCCCGGCTTCGCCGCCGCGCAGTATGCAACGGCGGCGGCCTGGGCGCCCGATCCAAAGAACCCACCACTCTACTTCGACCTGCCGACCAAAGACGGTGTTCCGCAGCCGGAAATCGCCGCCAAATTCGCGGCTAACTCTCCGCTGGCGTTTGTCGATCAGTACATTGGCAATCTCAAGCAGTACCGCGCCATCGCGATGGACGTAGGCGATCAGGATGGCCTGCGCTTCGACGCCGGCAAGCTGCACTCCATCCTCGATAACTACGGAATCGTGAACAGCTTTGAAATCTATGCCGGCACGCACACCAGCGCGGTTGCTGATCGTTTCCAGAACCATGTGCTGCCGTTCTTCAGCAAGAATCTCTGCTTCACCGCAGATTGTCGGTAACCGCCGGTGGACGTTTCGGAATGACGACTCTCGCCCCTGTGGGCAGGTGCCTCAGCAGGGTGTGTGGGAACCATGCATCGTGAAAGCTTCCCCGGCCACGAAGGCGGGGGCCACATACCCTCTGAGAACTGGGCTGCTACGAGCCCAGTTCTCAGAGATGCTCTCAGGTCCGTCAATTTCTTCGAGTTCCAGGACGGCAGGATTAAGAACGGGAAAAACCAGGCGAAGGATGGCTTGACCGCTATCCCGTGACACCTGGTCATTCGCAGATGACATCAACAATTAGACCGGTGACAACACTACTGCCGTTGGCCACGGTTTCATACTTGAAATGGCGCTTGACGACGGTCCGCAGGCCAAAGCGGCTAATTATAATTTCGTCGCCAACGCCGGGCAACGCGAGCGGCACATCCTCAGGCCACATATATTCGTCCGGTACATGGTCATCTTTCCTCGACGTTACACGCACCATGGCTTTCATGATGGGAAAAGACTAGCAGACCGCGACTCAGATCACGCGGTTGATTTGCTGGTGCTCTGCTTCGACATACCGGGAAAGTGCCAAAGTGGGCGCGAAACAGGTTTCGTCCATCACCTGGCATTTGTCTGAAGGCAAGCGTTGAATTCGCGCCCTCCACGCAACCCTATTCCGTGTTTCGCAATAGAACACAGTCGTTCTGGTACGAACTCCCAGGCTCGCAACTGTGATCCTCTGTAAGCAAAGAAAGATTACTGTTAGTCGGCCAGGAATATGCCCGGTGGCGTTGCAATAAGTGTTTGGGTCTTACGAAATGCGAGGTCGCCCTAAATGCCTACTGGCTCGCCGCCGATAAAGCACTTGGGTTCGAGTCTTCACAGCTCACTCAGGTTCTGAGAGGGTTACTTGTCAATCGAAGAGCTTTCTTCTCTCACACGTCTCGACACTTCGCTTGCGCCGGAAGTATCAAGCGTAACTCCTGTCACCGCAGTCACGACCGGTCTCGACAGCAACACCGCTGACAATTCGCGTGAGGCCCCGAAGCGGAAGGCCCTGCCTCCTGATCTTTCCGGAGTAAATGCCGGCCTTGGCAGGCTCCAGGAAGATCTGCACGCTCAACTCGCCCCCACCTTGTCTAGCGGCCTCGGCAACGATTTGGCCTCCCTGCTCAAAGACCTTGCCTCTGGAAATACCTCCGCAGCACGGGCGGACGCCAGCAAGGTACAGGTGGATCTCGAGAATCAGGACGCCGCTTCTGTTGCCAGCACTGCCAGCGGAGAGCCCCTCAATGCTCTGATTGGCAAAATATCCGAGTCGCTCACCCCAGGCAGCGTCCAGGGCGCACCGCAAGATAGCGCACGGCACGATCTAGCCAGCTTTCTGGTGGAGAACGGGCAGGGTACGGGGAGTCTGGTCGACACCTCGGCGTAGAAGGCGCTACCAGCCGTAAAATTGGGTTAACTCCGGCTTTCGAGACGCGCGACTTAGCGGGCCGTTTCCATAACCACCTCGGGCGTGGTGGATGCGTGTTCGTCGGTCAGACGCGCGCTGTGCGAGAAGTCAAGAACGATGCAGAGGCTACCTCACCATGCTGCCGATTCTTCTGCCGTAAGCCCTGTAGGGATGTGAGCGACGTAGTTAGGATCGGCAAGAATATATTCGGCGAAGCCCCCGTTCTTTGTGTAGCCACCAAACTCTGCGGAGGGACAGACGGTTTCGCATGCGGTCAGGCAATATTCACAGTGACCGCATGCTGAGTAAAGCCATGGCACACCCACCCGGTCACCCTCTTTCACCAGGCTGACCTCGGTTCACGCGGCAACGACCAGCCCAACGGCCTCATGGCCTGGAATGAACGGAAGCGTCGGCTTGACCGGCCAATTCGCCCTGGGCCGCACGCAGATCTGTATGGCACCCACCCCATGCTTCGGTTTTGACCACGATCTGGCGTGCATTGGGAGTCGGAATATTCCATTCTCTAAGTACCAGAGGCTTTCCGAACTCCTCCACTACGGCGGCTTTCATCTGCATTGACATATCAGCTCTTTCTTTTAGCAATGCTATGCACTCAACAAGGCGATCCGAATTAGTCCGCCATTTCTCAAGCTGCGCCACTGCTGCACGCAATTTCTGCAGCATGGTGGCCGTCTCGACGCGGGCGATTTCCTTGGCCGACACGTCTAACCTAACTTCAAAATGCAAAGATGAACTGTACTGAACAGCTCATCTTCGCACCATTTTTGCTCCAGTTATAAACGGGCGCATGTTGCAGCCAACACCTTTATCTTCACCCGCAGCATGGCCAGATAATCGTCCATGTGGCCGGATTCCCATGGAACGGACCGGAGTTCCAAATGAGCGCGAAAACAGGGCAGATTTGCTCTCCTACGATCGATCCGTGGCCTCTTCTCGCGAAGCAATTTCCAGCCGCTCCCTCTTGAGATCCAATCGGACCCGGCCAAAAATAGCCATATAGAAGTTCGCCAGCCACACCAGCGAAAATTCAGCAATCACGTAGCCGCGCCAGCTCGGATACAGCAGTGTAAAACGGGTGAGAATCAGGAAGGCTGCCGTCACGTAGTGACTGAAGCAGTACTCACAGGTAAAAAGATAAAAGAACTTTCGTTCGTAGATTCGTTGGCAGGTCTTACTTCTGCACACGCAGTAGTCGCGGAATTCTTTCACCACTTCTTCATGCGTGATCGTCCAGGTCACCGACGATATCGGGATAGCAAGAATGAATAGAGAGATTACTTGTACCGTGATGCTCATATGCCATCCTGATTAGTACTTTGCTGCACCGCTTCCAATCGATCGAGTTGGCGCAGGGCAACCTACGTAAGATAAAACGGCTCAGGCACACGAGCCAGGTCAGAGCAAGCCGGGAAAAGGGGCTCAAGCGGTTTTCTCAACAGAGATAGATCGACGCTGCAGGTTCGGCTGCCCTTTCCCTGAAGACAAGCCAACATACCTTTTCCCGAACGTTCACAGTAACCACGAAAATGTGTCAGTCGTCCTAATTATCGGGGGCCCGGTCATGTCTTCCGTTGGCTTTGTTGGAAGAATTTCGAACCAGGAGCCGCGCTGCGGCGCGATGTGCGACACTTCTTCTCGCTCGACAACTGCGGCTCGGGGCCGGTCGCGCTTTAACAGCTGGAGAAAGGTTTCAAGTTGTTCCGTGCCTCCATCAACTTCGATGTCAATTTCCGTTCCCGTGTTGCGCACCCAGCCCGCCAGGCGGAGCTTTTGCGCAATGCGATAGATCGTCGGACAAAAGCCGACCCCCGGAACTACTCCCTGCAGCCGGTTGTGCAGGCGCTCGACAACTGGCCGTCGCCGGCAACTACAGCCGCCGGGTGGAGGCCGATCTCAACCTTATGGATGACGCGCCGTGCCCATCGCAGCAGTTAGTATTCTCACGCACCATCCGCTGCGTTCGTCGACGTCGTGGATGAGTGAATTTGTGTCAACGCGATATCCGGAGGCTCACAGCGTGGCTTACATTACTTTGCCGGTGGCCGAAGAATTGGGGCGCGAATTTCCAGGGATCGTTGGTCCGATGACCTATCGGCCGGAAACGGCCGCGCCCATCAATGAGCTGGTCAACATTCTGCTGCGCGGGGAAAGCACCCTTACCCGCGGGGAACGCGAACTGATCGCCACTCATGTTTCCTGGCGTAACGATTGCTTCTTCTGCCAGACGATTCATGGAGCCGTTGCCGCTGCCCAACTGGGGCATGACGAGAAGCTGGTGCAGTCTGTCAAGACAGACTGGATCAACGCCGACATTACGCCCAAAATGAAAGCCCTCTTGCATATCGCCGGGAAGGTGCAGCAAGGAGGCAAGCACGTTTCCGAAGAGGATATTGCGGCCGCGCGCCAACAAGCGGTCACCGATCTTGAGATACACGACACCGTGCTCATCGCGGCGGTGTTTTCAATGTGCAATCGCTATGTGGATGGTCTCAACACCTGGGCACCCCTGGATATGGGATATATACCGCGCCAACGCCGCTCAGATCGTGGCCCGCGGATACTCTGCTGTGACAGATTCCGCGACCGCACACGCAACACGGTGAAGAAGGCGTCGATTCGGATTATGAACGTTCTGCATTGGGGAGAGCAGCATGCCTGGTGTCACTGACAAGTTCTTCGCCTTCACCGGCCCGGTTCCGCTGGCAAAGACGGCCGAGTTCAGTGAAGCAACCCTGGCGGTCGACGCTGAGGCCGCCAGGCTCTGCGCCGGACTGAGCGAGGAGCTACTCTCCTGGCGCCCACGACCCGACAGCTGGTCCATCGCCCAGAATCTCGCGCACCTGCGCATTACGACTGAGGTTTTCTTGCCGGTAGTTGATTCCGCGCTTGAAGCCAGCCGCAAGCTGAAGCTGTATGGGGAAGGACCCTACAACCTGAGTCTGTTGGGCCGCATCATGGTCTGGCGAATGGAGTCGCGTCCCATTCTCAAAATGCAAGCGCCAGAACCCCTTCGGCCGCGCTTGCTCAGCTGCCCGGCTTTGGAATTGGAGCATTTTCTCCTGGCGCAGACAGCCCTCAGACGGCGCATCGCGGATGCCGCTGGTTTGGATCTCACCGCGATGCGGTTTCGCTCGCCGGTGGCCAGCTCTTTTCGGGTAAACCTGCTCGAGTTTTTCTCCGTCCTCAACGCCCATTCCCGGCGGCATCTCCGGCAGGCTAGCCGGGTCCGGCGGGCTCTGCCTGCGGCCGGTGTGCAGAAGCGCGATTGACTTGCTGCGCAAGCCGCATGGTCGAAGACAACCAATGCAGAGACTCGCACTCCATGAGGTGGCTGCCAGTTCACCTCCATCCTCAACCGGCCAGGACACGCTGATGCAAAACGAGAGAGAGCCAGTCGAGATAACCGTCATTGGCGGCGGCCTCGCAGGGATGGCAGCAGCGATTCACCTCGCCGATGCAGGCCTGCGGGTTTTATGTATCGAAGCAGATCCTGTCGCGAGCGACCCGGTCGGCGAATCGCTGGACTGGTCTGCGCCTGATCTGCTGAAGAGGCTCGGGCTGCCGATGAACCTACTGCTTGAGCGAGGCATCGCCACCTACAAAAAGCACGTTGTTCTAAAACTCAGAGACGGTTCGCAACAGCAATATACGCCGGGGGAATGGCTCGGCAAGCCTCCTTATAACATCAACCTACGTACCCTGCACGTCGATCGCAATCAGCTCAACCAGGCGCTGCGCGAGATTTTTCTTAGCAAGGGCATTCGTTTAGTCAGCGGCCGCGTAGTGCACGTTGAGACAACCGGACAGATCATAGAGGCGGTTGTCACCGCGCAAGGCCAACGGATCGTGTCGCGCTGGTTCCTCGACGCTTCCGGGGCCGCCGCCAGTCTGCTCCCGCGGATTTTTAAGTTGCCGGTATATGAATACGGCCCGCACAAGGTGGCGATCTGGAACTACTTCCCCGTTTCCGAATCCATCGAGGGGACCACGCTCCACGGGGACTGCGCGGGAAAGCTTTATATGGAGTGGGTTTGGCAGATACCGATTCATCCCCACACCATCAGTGTGGGCTACGTGTTTCCCGGCGAGGTGGCCAAAGAAAAGCGGCGGCGTGGGCTCAGCGTGCAAGACATCTTTGCGGCACAATTGGAGCGATTCCCTGATCTGCAGGGTCTGTGCCAGGACCCGGCTGAGAGACCGCCGCGCACGACCTCATTCCGTTGCCGCGTTTTTGCCCGAACGGCGGGGCCCAACTGGCTGGTCGTCGGAGAAGCTGCGGCCATGGTAGATCCGATGAGTTCAAATGGCGTCACCGCTGCATTAAGACACGCAGCTGAGGCTTCGCGACTGATTATCCACTGGCACGACCGGGGGCGTATTCCGCGCCTGGCCACGTCCCTGTACAGCCAGCGGGTGTCGAGTCTGGCAAGGTTCTTCAACAGTGCGCTAGAGGATGTGCTCTACGATTGGCCGATCAGAAATCGAATTGGCCCTTTCAACGCCGGCGATGTCTACACCATTCCCGCCTGGAGCATCAACGCGATCTACGCGCGATTGGGTCCGCGGGGATTGGTGTCGACAACTTTGTTTTGTTTGCTTCTGGCGTCGCTGCGATATTCGCTGCGAGCGCTTCGCTGGTTTTGCCAGCGGTGGCCATCGTCTCTCGTGATCGCTCCTACCTCATTAAGTTAGAAAGCAGCTGTATCTCAGCTCTGCTTCTCCAGTGAACATTTTGCCGCGATCATTTCTTCGATAACTTTGTAGCTTACTGGCTTGGAAATGAAATCGTCCATGCCGGCCGCCAGACAACGATCCCGATCCTCGCTCATCGCAGACGCGGTCATAGCGATGATAGGTACGTGAACACCGGTCGCCTCTTCCCGGCGGATCTGCGTGGCGGCCTGCAGGCCGGTCATTTCCGGCATCTGCACATCCATAAAAATGAGATCAAAATTGCGTTGTCTCCATTCCTCCAGGGCTTCCCGGCCATTCGTTGCCAGCGTGACTCGATGTCCCATCTTGCTTAGCATCGTCGTGGCCACCTTTTGATTCACCAGGTTGTCTTCAGCCAGCAGAATGCTGAGCGTTGGGGACGGAGCGGAAATCTCAGCGGCTGGCTCACTTAAGCCACTTGCCGCGGCATGCAATCCGATCGCACGGCGAATCGATCCAAGTAGGTCAGAAGAGCTGATGGGCTTGATCAGGTAAGCCTCCACGCCCATCTGCCGGCAGCGTGCCGCGCTGTTCACCTGATCGTGAGAGGTCAACATCATGATCACGGTGCTTTGTAACCCAGGGTTTCGCCGAATGCGGTCGAGCACTTCCATTCCATCCATCCCAGGCATCTGTTCGTCGAGCAGCAGCAGACGGTAGGGGCTTCCCGCGGAGGCGGCGCTCATCAGTTCGATGAGTCCGGATTCCCCGGAATCACATGCGTGCGATTGCATCTTCCACTGACGCGTGAGCTCGGATAGAATCCTTCGATTCGTAGCATTGTCATCAATGATCAGGGTGTGTATCCCCTGCAAATCTTCTTCACCTGGCATAGACACGGCCGGGATTGGCGCGGGCGACAGGTCAAATTGTGCGTGGAAGGTTACGGTCGTACCCTCCCCGGGTATGCTCCTGAGACCGATCGTGCCTCCCATCAACGTCACGATGCTCCTGGAAACTGCCAGCCCCAGCCCGGTACCACCGTACAGCCGGTTGCCTGAAGTTTGCGCTTGCTGAAATTCCTGAAAGAGGCCTTCCTGCTGGTCCGGGGCGATGCCGATGCCGGTGTCACGGACAGAAAACCGCAGATCAGCGCGCTCCTTCGTAACCGTCTCTACGGAGACCTCGACGGAGACTTCTCCGTGCTCGGTAAATTTGATCGCGTTGCCCACCAGGTTGATGAGGACCTGGCCGAGGCGGACCGGGTCACCTTTAAGGTCAGCTGGCACATCCGGTGCAAGGTGCACAACCAGTTCCAGGCCCTTTTGGTGAGCAAGAAAAGCGAGGCTCCGCAATACATCGCTGACCACGCTTGGTAAATGGAAGGTAACCGAATCCAGTACGGTTTTACCTGCTTCCATCTTCGAGTAGTCGAGAATTTCATTAATGATGGTCAACAAGCGATCGGCTGAGGATTTGACGATCAGCAGAAATTCGCGCTGCTCTTCACTCAAAGCTGTGCTCAGAGCGAGCTCCGTCATGCCAAGAATGCCATTCATCGGCGTCCGTATTTCATGGCTCATGTTGGCGAGGAATTGGCTTTTGGCCAGGCTCGCCTGCTCGGCCGCAATCATTGCCCCGGTCAACTTCTCTTGCGAGGCGGCATACCTCACCTGCAAAATCGCCGCTCGTACCCCATAGATCGCAACCGCGGCGGAAATGCAGACGAAACCTAACCATGGGTGTTCCGGCGCAATCTCAACCCCCATCAGCGTGATCGCCAATGTAAATAAAATCGGGCTGAGATTGTCAATCAACAAGCCCGCGGTGCGCTGGCCGCTGCTTCGTTCTGTTTCGTCGATCCGGGCTTTACGGTGCATAGCAAACGAGCCCAGCAGCGCCAGCTCAGGGAGGCCCCACGCGGCATCTTGCAGGCCGTCAAGCCAGCCGCGCTTCAGTTCGAGATATCCCAGGATCATGACCGTGGCCCCATTGATCCACAGATACACCGCGAGGGTGCGATAAAAGCGTTTTCTCGCCGGGCTCGGGTTGGAAAAGAAACGCAGGGTCACCGCTCCTACCAGAATCCAATTCTCCGCATCATTTAGATACATGAGATTGACAGCGGAGATTGCTTCAGGATGCACACGTGAGGGCAGCACCGAGAAGAGCTGCAGGTAGCCGAGCATGACGGCAATGAGCGCCTGGGCCGCATCCAGCCAAACGAAGATCTTCAGCCCGGCGTCCGTACGCCGTGAAGAGATGGCCAGCAGGATAGGAATTCCGTAAGCAAAATAAAAGAAGTCGAAGTTGAAGGCCTGGGTTTGCGTATGTGTGTGGGTCGAGTAGTAGTAGGTAAATCCAAGCTGGCCCACCGCTGCGACCAGCAAACCGCAGCCGAATAAGAGCCACACAGAGCGGGTCTCGGGAGATTCGCTCACCGCCGCAATTACGCACACCGTAACTCCTAAAAGGAGAAACAGCAGAACGAACAGGTTGGACGCGAATGTGGCGCCGGGATCAAAGGCGAGCAGAGTGGTGTGCGCGGCCAGCAGGACGATGCCCACCACGAAGAGACTGCGCGCCACCCCGTGCCCAGTTCTCATCGCTGCTTACCCCGCAAACATACGGCCATCCAGGAGACCTCGGCGTCTGAACGCCTGCCGCCAGAGTGGAGATCGCCTGACTATCAGCGAGGGCCGAGACGACATAGCCGATGGCGGCTTGCACGGGGTGCATGCCGTTCGCCCTTACTGATGGTCATGGATGTACTCGGGTCAGAGGCGTTTGTGACCTTATATGGGACTTATCGGCCCATCCGGCGGAAGACGCCAGTCAACCGGACAAGTTCACCCGTGGGCCGGCAAAGCCGGTGCCCGGCTGCGAGGCTGAAGGCCAGCGCCTGGTCAGGGCTGGTGGCCGTTGCCCGTTCGACCCCAGACCCGGGGGCGCTGCCGCCGAAGCCGTTTTGGGCCTCGGTGCAGACCTGACCGAGTGGACGCCGGAGAGTGCGGGCGATGAGACGCACGGGGCCGCCCCCTCCTCATTTTTTGGTCGATCGCTGCGGCGCGAATAGTTCGAGCCTTACTCGCCAGGTCACCGATTGTTCAGGACGCAGCGTCACCATGCCGGTGTCCATACCCTTCCATTCCGCACCCCAGGGGTCGGGATAGTTGAACTGATCTTCTATGGCCACAAAGGTGTTGTTTTTGGGTGAGTAGATTTGTAGCGTCTGGATGTGGGGAGACAGAGCTCGCACGCGAAGGCCGTAATTGGATTTCGGATCGATGAGCCAGGCGGCAAAATTTCGATCGAAGCCGGAGAAATTGACGTTGATCGAGTCTTTTAGCACACTTCCTTCGGGAGAACGAAAGTCGAAATCTGTGCCTGCTATGGATTGAAATTCTCCCGTGGTGCGCGCATCCGTATCATTCACCAGGGCGCGCCGCGACGCCGGTACATGTAGCCGTGCCTGCGCGCGATCGCCGCTGGGAATCGCAAAATAAGGGTGCCAGCCGAAACCCATCGGCTCAGCGATAGCGCCGACATTGACCGCGGTGATGCCGATGTCGACGGCGCCACCCGTCAACGCAATCGTGAAGTGCAGGTCGGTCTGTGCTAGCCAGTGGCCACCGAAGTCGCCTGCGTGCACAATACCGGTCACCGTCTCTCCGTCTCTGGTTTTGCGGGTTTTCAGGTCCTGCACCTTTTCGAGGTTGAGCAGACCATGGGTCGCATAGGCGCCCGAGGCGAGCGGAAGGGTGATGGTCTTTCCCTGCCAACGGGTGGTCAGAGAGTGGCCGTCCGCTGCGACCACGCCGGTAATTCGGCTGGCAAACGGAACCAGGAAGGCGCCACCGAAGGAGTGGTTCAACACGCCCAACTTGTCCCTGCCCTCCCCAGTCATCTGCTGGGCCGCTTCTGCGAGCGATGGCGACTTGAGCAGAGAGATTTCGCCCTTGCCGGGAAGGTTGGCTGTGATCTGAAAGGCGTTCATGCCGCGGCCGGGAAGAAGCGTCAGGGAAAGAAATTCCAGCTTGCGGCCGTGGCTGGTCGGAGTGCGCTGAAGCCGCAGCACATCCATGCCGCCCACCCGGATGGGCTGCGCATGCAGGGTCGTCGCTAACAGCAGGACCGATAACAGGGTTCTCATGCGAATCATGCAAGCAGGGAGAAGGCGCGGGTGAAAAAATCTTCTTGGCCGAAGTTTCCTGACTTGAGAGCGGCGTGCAGATCACCGGTATAACACCAGGGGACACCGGGATCGATTTGCGGGCCGATCTGCAGTTGACGAATGTTGAGCGCGCGGACACACACACCGGCGGTTTCCCCACCGGCGACGATCAACATGCCTGCTCCTCGCGCCACCAAACCTTGTGCGAGCGTCGCGAATGCGTTTTCAATCAGCGCTCCTGCCGCCAGTGCGCCCAGCTGGGCGTGCGCCCTCTCGACGGCATCGGGCTCGGCGGTGGAGTAAAGAAGCAGTGATTGTGACGAATCATTCTTCCAGCATTCGCCGGCCCACGCAAGCGCCCGCTCTGTGTCGATGGCGGCGTTGCCAGGCGCTAAGCAGAACGCCTCGCCGCCGCCGCGGATGAAGTGGCGTACCTGCGCATTCGTCGCCCGAGAGCAACTGCCGGAGAGGATGACCTTGTGCCCCTTCGCGGGCGGCAGATGACTGGATGCGGACGAAGGATAAAAACCCCAGGCCGCGGGCAGCCCTGTGCCCAGGCCGGAACTCGCAGTGACCAGGGGCTCGTCTTTCACCGCCTGCGCGAGCCGGGCCAGGTCGTCGTTGTTAATTGCATCCGCGATCGCTACCGATACGCCCAGCGCGCGCAGTTCGCGGATGCGCTGGCGAATGATTTCGGGGGGCCGGCTGGTCGTCTGATAGTCGATCAGCCCGACCCGCCTTCCACGCCTCGGATCCAGTTGCGTCTGCAGAAAACGCACCAGGTTGGCGTCGGTCATGGGCGTCAGCGGATGATTGCGCATGCCGCTGTCAGAAAGTAGCTCGTTGCCGACGAACAAGTGGCCACGGTAAACGGTGCGCTCGTTGTCAGGAAAGGCGGGCGTGGTGACGGTGAAGGTGCAGTCGAGCTCGTCCATCAAGGCCTCGGTGACGGGGCCGATGTTGCCACGGGAGGTGGAATCGAAGGTCGAACAGATTTTGAAATAGATTTGCCGCGCGCCGTGTTGCCGCAGCCAGCGGCAGGCTTCGAGCGATTGCGCAACGGCCTCCGCCGCAGGGATGGTACGCGACTTTAACGCGACGACGACGGCATCCGCAGAAACCACCTGATCGGCGGTGGGCACCCCGACCGTGACGACAGCACGCATGCCTGCGCGGGCCAGGTTGTTGGCCAGATCAGTAGCTCCAGTAAAGTCATCGGCGATACAGCCCAGCTGCATCATCGCGGGGCCTGGTCGTCCATGAATTGACGAACGATGGAGAGAAAGTCCGCATCGGGCTGCAAACCCAGCCGATGAGCGCGTGCGTTCTCGAAGACTGAGGGCCATCCGCCCACGACGCGCTCGATCACGGCATTGGGTTGAAAGCGGATGCGCTCTCGCGCGACTTTCCCGCCCACAGCTTCGACAGCCTCGAGAATGTCCTGAATGCGCACTGTGAGTGAAGGCAAATTGATCGCGGTCCTGCCGCCCAGGTCTTCGCGCTCTGCCTCGGCCACCGCGATCAGACCTTCGATCGCGCGCGCGGGTGAGGCAATGGCGACCGCGGTATCGGGTGGGCAGGGGCATACCGCCTCCCGGCCATTGAGCGGCTCGTTGACAATGGAAGAAAGAAAGCCGGAGGCGGCGCCGTTCGGCCGTCCAGGCCGCACGACCACAGTCATGAGCCGCGCGCTGCGGCCGTCGATAAAGTCTTTTCTGGTGTAGTCGGCCACCAACTGCTCGCCAATGAATTTCTGAATGCCGTAAGAGGATTGCGGAGTGACCGGCGTATCGTCGCGTACGACAGCCGGCAACGGCAACCCGGGATCGCTGCCAAAGACTGCGACTGAACTGGCGAAGATCAATCGTGGGCGATTGCCGGCCGCGCGCATGGCGTCCAGCAGCGCCCGGGTCGTGTCCAGGTTTGACCGCAGGCCGAGGTCGAAGTCGGCCTCGCACTCGGCGGAAACAGCGCCTGCCAAATGAAAGACCATGTCGAACGATTGCTTGCCGAACGCCGCGCAATGGCTTAACAAAGTCCCGGTGTAGGCTTGCAGCCGGTGATCGCGCAATAATTCGGGCGTTGGTTCAGCGAGATCCGACAGCACGATCTGGCTGAACGGTTTACCTTGCAGGTGGCCGCGCTTCAGCAAAGCCCGGGTGAGCTGTGTGCCCAGAAATCCAGCCCCGCCTGTGATCAGTACTTTCATCCGTTTCATTCCCCCGGTTAAGACGCGTAAAGCGCTGCCACTTCATAATCGTCGACAGAGGGAATGGTGAACTCGACCGAGCCGCCTGCCGTGTGAAAGGGAATGTTCTTACCCGCGCGCAACAGTTCTACGCGCGTCACACTTCGCCCCGCCGGCAACCTCATGCGAACCTTCTGTTCGCCAATGGGGTAGAACTCGCGCACCCAGCCGCGATGCACGTTGGGGTTGGTGTAGTTGAGCACATGTAGGGCAAAGCCCGCCTGTGTTTCCCAGAGAAAAACCTCGATGAAGCCGCGGCCCTCGATCGCGAGCGGCGCGCTCTCGCCGGTTACCCAGCGGATGGTGTTCTGCAGCAGCCGGCTGAGGTCGGTGTTGCCCGAGAGCCACATGGTGCGCTCGATATCTCCGGGAAAAAAGGCGAGACGGCCTTTGCCGTTCTGCCGCAGGACCACTGCTGGTTCATCGGTGTGCGGCTGGCGCGGGTAGGAGAGTTCTGGCGGGTACGCCGGAAAACCTGGAATGACCGTGAGCACGGGACCCTCGACCGGCGCCAGGGGCACGCGATACTCCGAGCCGGGCAGGATGCTGGTGTTGGTGAAGCTCTCCAGAATCGGATGCTGCTTCTCGATGCGCGCATAAAAGGGATTGGAGTTCCCTACTCTGCCAATGACCGCTCCCGCGGCATGGATACCAAAGACATCCGCCAGGCCGAAGTCAGGGCGGCGCTCGTTCTGCTCGTTATACATGCTGCTCTCGAAAGTGGCCAGCAATCCACCGCCCTGCTGCACGTAGTCGCGCAACTGCTGGCATTGCGCGTCGCTCAGCAATGCAGTGTTAGGAAGAATGAGCGCGGAGTATTTCTTCAACCGCTCAAGCTGCATGCGGTCTTCGTGCACGAAGTCAAACAGAAAGCGGCCTTCGAGCAGTGCGTAGTACATGCCATCCATGTACTCGGGCATACGCACGTCATGCGGCGTTTTGTAGAACAGCTGGGTTCGCTGGCCGAACACCACGCCAATGTTTGCCACCGACTGCTTGTTTTCAAAATGGGGGTCATGTTTGGCCGTCCAGGCGAAATAGTCGTAACCGATTTTCTCGAAGCGGCGATCTTCCCCGAGACCCCCCTCGCCGCCGATGGAGTGCACGTAGGGTGTCATGCCGCTGGCCGAGGTTTCATCGAGCCACATCTGCGCCTCGGCTGGCGACTTGGTGCTCTCTCTCCAGCGTATGGGGCCAGTAGACCAGAGGCCCACGACGTTAGCAGCCATTTTGCCATCCAACACGGCACTGCATACGCGGCCTTGCAGGGTACAACCCCAGATGGGTTCATCCTGCCCGCCGCGGCCCTGGTTATCGGCCTGGAACCATTCGCAAATTTCTCCGAGCTGGGCCAGGTTGGGACCAGCGTGCACCCCCCCGCCGAGGTTGGCAAAGAAAAAGCTGGAGGCCTTTTTATCTTTCGCGAGCCCGTCATAAATTTTCCAAAGATAAAGGACGCGTTCGGTGAACTTGTCCCAATAGGCCGGGGTGCCCGCGGGAGGCAGCTTTTCGCATGCGGCGCAGTGACAGGTTTGCAGGCTGCCCAGAGGTGGCCAGCCGTTCATGAAATGAGCATCGACATCGTAAAGAGAATTGATCTCACGGATGATGGCCGTCATGTAATCGGTCATGTAGCTGGTGAACATGCAGGTCGAATACAGTTCCGGATCATCGGCAGCGGTGCGCGGCTTGCCCTGAGCGTCACGCTGAAACCATTCCGGATGGGCAGCGAGCGCGTCACCCCAGTTAAGATCTGGGCTCATGCGCGCAACGGTGCGAATGTTTCGCTTCTTGGCCGCCGCATTCAGGTCACCGAAGAAATCGCGCGTACCGAGATACTTGCCTTTGCGATGAAAAGGGACCTTGGTTTGATAAAAGGCCAAGATGCCGGTCACGCTGATATAAGTAGCGCCCACCTGCAAGCGCGCCATGTAGTCGGCCCACTCTTCGACGTTCATGACCACCGGGTCGTGCTCCGTCATATTGACCTGCGCGACGCGGCGGACCTTGCGCTGCCACGGGGCGTCGGCCGCCGTGTCGAGCAACGCTCCCGGTACTTCCCCTTGCGCGAGATTCGTATGGGCTGCTAAATAGGCCGCGGGCAGTGCCGCAGCCCCCGCTTTGACAAAAGTGCGCCGGTTGATCAAGGTAGAAATCCTTCCTATGGTTACGCGGATGACTTCGGCGATTTCCCGCGGAGTTTCTTGCTCGCCGATGCGCCGTTTCCTGATCCTGCGCCGTCGAAGCTCGGGATGAGATGCCTGAGCCCTACCGTCCAGAATTCAGAGTCCGCCAACTTGAGGCGAACGGCGGCATTCAGCATGTGGTTCTTTGCAGCAGTGGCGGCAGCCTCAGAATCCTGTTTTTGAATTGCATCCGCGATGGCTGCATGTTCACCGCGTACCTGTTCGTAAAACTCTCTGCGGCGGTCTTCATTGGCTCTGGTCACACGCACGGCCGCGTAAAGAAATCGTCCCAGGAACCGGAGCATGTCAGGGAAAAGGGGGTTGCCCGTTGCCTTCGCGATGGAGAGATGGAAATTGAGGTCTTCGGCCACGGCGTCGTTTCCCTCTTTCGCCGAACGCTCGATATCGGCCAGGGCGCGACGGATGCCGGCCATCTGATCCCGCTTGCGCCGCTTGGCTGCGATAAAGGCGATCTCGGCATCGAGGCCCTGACGCAACTCGATGATGTGGAGCAGTGAGCTCATGAGGTTTTCCGCATCCAAATCGATTCGGTAGGGCACGTCGAGCCGGTCGGCGCGCACAAAAGCGCCGCGGCCCTGGCGTGTCTGGATCAAGCCTTCCGACTTCAGACGGGAGACCGCTTCCCGGATTACGGTGCGGCTCACGCCAAATCCCTCTGCCATCGCCTGCTCAGAGGGTAGCTGCGAGCCGGCAAACTCGTCTCCCACCATCTTGTTTTTCAGTACTTCGGTCACCTGGTCGGCAAGGGTCTTGCTGCCGGTGATCGGTTGCGGCGAAAACACGGCATTCGCTCGAAGAGTCTTCCCACTGGATCGCAGTTTCTCAGCCATGACGTCCCATCTGAGCAGGCTCTAGCCCGCTTCATTCGCCTGCTTTGGCAACAGTCAAATCTGTCGGGATTATCGCATCCTGCCTGACTTGTCCATGCGCTCAGAATGGCTAAAGAGAGGAAAAGGGGCTCTACCTTTCCACCTCTCAAACAGAACCTCCTACCAATAGAACTTTCCTGCAAACTGCATCTCGCGCGAGGTCCTCTGGAATAGCGTTGGAGTTCCTGCGCTATTGATGGTTCCGGCCGCGCTACTGCCGATCGTGGCCACGGGATTATTGAACTGGGGCGTGTTGAAAACGTTAAAGGCTTCTACCCGCAACTGTAAGCGCATGCTGCCATCGCTCTTGATGGCGAAATTTTTGAACACGGAGGCATCCACTTCCTTGGTGCCTGGTCCATAGAGGATGTTGCGTCCCGAATTTCCAAAGGTATAGAGGCCGGGAGCGGTGAAGTCGGCGACATTGAACCAGGCGGCAGGTGTGGGGTTAGACAGCTTACCCGAGCCGATACGGTTAGGATATTGTACCGAGCCGCCGGTGTTCAACTGGCTGGTGGTCATGGTCGGCGTGTAGGGCGTTCCGGTCTGGAAGGTATCAATGCTGTTCAGTTGCCATCCGCCGATAGCCAGGTCTTCGAAGCGGTTGGCGCCCCCAGCAAGGAGCTTACCTCTGCCGAACGGCAGGTCGTAGGTCCAGCTCAAAACCAGATTGTGACGTATGTCCCAGTCCGAATTGCCACGATAGGTTTGCCACCAGTGATAAGGATCTTGCGGTGCGGTGACATTCCCCGCCCCGCTCGAATCATCGATGCTGTGGGAGTAGGTATAAGACGCCAGAATGTCGAGCATGTTGTTGAAGCGCGCGCGGTAACTCGCCTGCAGGGAGTTGTAGCCGGAATTGGCACACTGGCAGGTTTCGTTGATGGCGGCAAAGCCGGGGAATGGCCGGCGTGGATTGACCGCGCCCGGACCCGGCGTTGGCTGGTTGATATTGGGCACGATCATGATGTGGGTACCGGTCTGGCCGACGTAAGCGACGGAGAGCACATCGTGCGCCGTCAGTTGGCGCTGGATGTTGAGGCTGTATTCATTCGAGGTAATGTTCTTGTACGACCGGGGATAGTAGTTGACCGTGGTGCCGGCGGTCGGGAACAGCTTTGGCCGCTCCGCCGGGAACCCTGCGGATATCGGCTTGGCTGCGGCGAACCCGGCCGTCCCCGAAGAATTGGTAGTGATGTACGAGCCGTGGAAAGGCGCATTTGCCTGGAAGGGATTGCCCGATTGATTTTCGTTACCGTAGTAGATGCCGAAGCCGCCGCGAACCACCGTCTTGTTATCCAGCGAGTAGGCAAAACCAAAATGGGGCCCCCAGTTGGTATAGCGCCCGTCGACCACGGAGTTGCCCAGAAAGGGTGCGGTGCCGACTGGCACCAGCGCACCGGCGCCGTTGTTGCCGGTGGGATCAAAGCCGGCCAGCTCGTTGTGCTTGATCGTCCACGGCGTCACCAGGTCGTTGCGGATGCCGTACTCCAAGACCAGCTTCGCTGTTGCGCGGTATGTGTCTTGCACGTAGAAGCTGGGCAACAAACGCCTGAGCTGCAGAAACTCTGCGCTATCCAGTTCAGAACTGATGGGGTGGCCGAGCAGAAAATCAGCCAGCCCATAGCCTGTGTAGGCCCCGCTGAACGTAAAGTTGCCCGCCGGATACAGTGGATCGTAGTTATCTTGACGGCGATGTAAGTAATCGAAGCCGGCCTTGAACTCGTGCGGTCCGTGGATCCACGTGAACGCCTGATCGACTTCCCAGTTATTGTCGATTTTGGATAGATTGCCAAATCCATCGCCCAGGCCAACCTGGCCCGAGATGGCGAAATTGGTGAGGCCGGGAATGCCGGCGGCGTTCGCGCCCGGGATTCCATACTCGGTGGAGAGATTGGACTGACCATTGTTGGCAATCACGATCTCTTCATTCAGACGCGACCAGCCCAGACGCGCTTCGTAGAATTTGTTTGAGCCGATGGAACGGCTATAGCCAAGCACGATCTGCTCCCCGGGAATGGGCGTCGTTCCGGGGCGAGACGGTCCGCCGCCAATGGCCGGCGCCGGCAGATAACCGGGGTTGATCGTGATGGGATTCTCTTTACTGAAACGCCCGAAGATCGAGGTGGCGTTTCTACGATAATCGACGCGCAGGTCACCCTGGTCGATGTTATTGATCACCGCCCCGTTGTAGAGGTAGTTGTTGACCAGCTTCTCGGATCCAGCGGATGGATAGTTAGGCGCCGGGAAGAGGGTGATGAGCTTGGCTACGGATGCATCCCAGAGCGAGGGCGAAATATAGTTATTGAGGAATTTAGCGCCGTTGACGGGATTGGTCAACTGGTAGGTGGACTTGCTGCAAAGACCCGCGGTAAAAGTGCCGCCGTTGCCGGTGCAGAGCGCGGAAAAGTCGCCGGTAAGAAATGCCGGCAGCGGTAAGGTGCTGATGTAAGTCTGCGCCTGATTTTGCCGTCTGCCTTCCCAATCTGCGAAGAAGAAGAGCTTATCGCGGCCGTTGAACAGGTGCGGCAGGATGATGGGTCCGCCGACGTTCGCGCCGTATTGATTCAGATGGAAAGGCGTGATAGGCGCAGTATGCGAGTCAAAGTAGTTCTTCGCGTCGAACTGTGAAGTGCGCACGAACTCGTAGAGCGTGCCGTGATACTGATTGGTTCCGGAGCGGGTGGTCAGGTTAACGATCGAAGGGCCGCCGCCATAAGCCGCGGGCGCGCCGCTGGTCTGAACCTTGAATTCCTCAATGCCGTCGACAGGCGGAAAGAAGATGACCGCTGCAATATCGTTGTTAACACTCTGAATGCCATCGAAGAGGTAGATGGTGGTTTCGCCCGGGTTGCCGTTCACCACGGCGCCGTTGGTCCCGCGTCCGTTGGTATAGCCCAGGGACTGCGAGTTATTGGAATGGCCGCGCATATTGGCGCCCGGAGTCAGCCCGACGAGCTGGGTGAAGTTGCGGCTATCGAGTGGCAGATTCTGGATCGCCTGTTGGTTCTCGATGTTCCCAAGCTCCGACGAGGCGGTCTCCACGGTGCTCGGCGCTTCCGCGGTGACGGCTACGGTCTGGTTCGCGCTGGCAACCTCGAGCACCAGATCGACCGAAAGGCGCTGGCCTACGGAGAGATCAAAGGAGCGGGTAGGGCTGTGGAACCCGGTCTGGCTTGCGGTTAACGTGTACTTGCCGGGCTCAAGGGCGACAAAATCGAACTCACCTCCAGCCGACGAGGTAGTTGTGCGCACAACATTTGTCATGCTGTTACGCACCTCGACGGTTACCCCGGGGACGACGGCCCCTGCGGGATCTTTAATACTGCCGGTGAGTGAGCCCGCCTCAAACTGAGCCAGGGCAACCGTTGCCGTTACGAGCCAGACCGCGAATAGAACTAAGCCCTTCTTGAACATGGGGTACACACCTCATCTCGCAAAAACCAGGCGGATAGCCGGGCGGACGGTGGCGCCGTCTCTCACGATTTCAAACTTTCTAGTCTTCGCGTATTACGGCTGTCAAGATAAATATGCTCATCGTTACACCCGGTAATATGGTTGTATGATAAGTTGCCAGTAGATGAGAAAATCGGGCGATGGAGTGTCTGAAATATCGTGCTCAGATTCTCGACCCGATTCGCGCCGCTCCCTCCGGAGGCGGTATCATGGCCACCGATCCTCGTACCGCGTGCATGTTAAAAATGACGCAAAGCCGGGCTAAAACACGCAGGTGTACGGGGAGCTTGAGACCCTGCCCGCTCGCTGCTCTCGTTCTTATCTTTGCGGCGCACATCGGCTTCGCCCTGGAGCGCTTTACGGAAAACTCCGCAGGCGACACGGTGGTGCTGCGCGACAGTACCGCCGGTATCGAGGCCACGGTCGCGCCGGCCAGGGGCGGCGAGCTCACCAGCTTTCGCGTGAAGTTCAATGACCAGTGGATCGAGTTGCTGCAGCAGCCACAGAATAAAGCAGGCAGAGCGTCGCTCCTGTGGCCGGCCGGGAGTGATTGCGGCAGCAGCACCAAACATGCTGGCTTTGGCCATGATTTACCGTGGATGGAGGTTGGCCGCTCGGCAGACAATCAAGGCGCGCGCGTCACGATCGAACTGCGTGACTCCGCCGAGACCAGAAAGTGCTATCCCTTTGGTTTCCAAGTGGACGCGCGGTTTGAATTGGGCGGCGGGCAACTCACGGTGGATTACACGGTAAAGGCAGATGCTGCGAATCGCCGGCCCATGCGGTTCTCGATTGGCGACCCATTCGTTTTCAAGATCCCGTTTGTGCCTGGCAGCAACCCGGCCGCCATGACTTTAGAAACTCCTTCGAGCACGCAACTATTGCGCGATGGTAAGGTCAAGAGGCGCTCCTTCGCGTCGCCTGCGCACTTGAGTGATTCCGATGTTGCGGTGGCGATGCAGCTGGCCGGTTATCGCATCGCGCAACCCTATGTGCTGCTGCGCGACCCACAGGGGCTATCTCTTCGCGTAACCCAGCAAACGCTCTCGACGTTGCCCGAGCCGCTGGTACGCTTCCGCGTTTCGGGCGGCACTCGGGCCGGCAACTTCAGCGTGGCGCCCTGGTATGGCACGGTCACACTTAAGCCGCCGGTAAGCACCTGGGTGTGGCGCGTACAGCTCAGACCAGCGGTGCCCCCACCCAATTCGCCCCTCAGTGCCGGTGTGGAGAGGGTTGCGGGCGGTCTGGGATACGTGGAAGGGCCGGTGTGGTCGAACCAAGGGTTTCTGCTGTTCAGCGATATGCTCGCGTCGCGCATCCTGAAGTTGACTGGGACAAACCACATCGAAACCTATCGCGCTGACGCGAATGGGGCGAACGGCAACACCCTCGATGCACAAGGGCGGCTTTACAGCTGTGAGCGCGATGGACGTCGTGTGGTGCGCAGGGAAAGAAACGGTCACCTCACGGTGATCGCTTCCCTCTTTCAAGGAAAACGGCTCAACGATCCGAACGACGTAGTGGTTCGACGCGACGGGCAGGTCTACTTTTCCGATTCCCGCCCAAAGGGCTCTCTGCAACCGTTTGCGTTCGACTCTGCCGCTCTCTACCATGTGACCCCACAAGGTAAGATTTCGCGCATCGCCAGTATGCCGGCGCCCAATGGAGTCACCCTGACCCCTGACGGACACACGCTTTACGTTTCCGACACTGCAGAGCGCAAGATCGTCGCCTATGATCTGGATGCGGATGGCAACACTTCGCGCGAGCGGGTTTTTGTTTCTGGCATCGACGGTGGCCCGGATGGGCTGCGCGTGGCGTCGAATGGAAACGTTTATGTGGCGGCGCGCGGCATCGCCATCTACTCCCCCGAGGGCCAACTCTTACAGACCATTCAATTCCCGGAAACCCCGGCGAACTGTGCCTTCGGTGACCCGGATCTACAAACGCTTTACGTTACGGCGCGTACATCGATCTATCGCGTGCGCATTCCAGACAAGGGCTTTCTGCTTTACTGACCGTCTTATTCAAGGCACCAGGTGATTATGATTCGAGCAGTCTGCGTTTTATTGGTGATGGGTTGGGCCATCTCCGCGATTCCGGCCCAGAGCGTCCACCCGGAAAATCCGCTGGGCAACGGGCCGCAGGTGATCGCCGCCGGCCATACGCTTTACAACCGTACCTGCACGGGATGCCATGGCGTGGATGGTGGAGAAGGAGAACGGGCGCCTGCGCTGGTGGGCGACCGCCGCTTCTTCCGGCTAAGCTCCATCTCCATCTTCAACACCATCAAGACGGGGATTGCGGGCACGGCGATGCCTCCCTTCAGCCTTCCGGATGATGACGTCTGGCGCATTGTTGCCTGGATCCGCGCGATGCGCGGCTCAGCTTCAGAAACCGTTGTGCCCGGGAATGCGGCGCTTGGCGAGGCTGTCTTTGCCGGCAAGGGCGGTTGCCTGAAGTGCCACGCCATGAACGGACGAGGGGGGACCATCGGTCCAGATCTGTCTAACATTGGTGCGCAGATTACGTTGAGGCATCTGCAACAGTCGTTGACCCAGCCGCAGCCGATCACGCCGGGCTTTCGTCCGGTGAAGGTCGTAACCAAGAAAGGTGAGACTGTCGAAGGGATCGCTAAAAACGAGGACGCGTTCTCGATCCAGATCCTCGACTACCACGACCAGCTTCACCTATACGACACCAATGAGTTACGCACCATCGATGCTCAAAAAACATCGCTCATGCCGCACAACTATGACCAGGTTCTGACCGCCGAGGAATATCAGGACCTGGTGGCGATGCTGGCCAGGCAGGTGGTCGCTACGTTGCACAAGCAAACCCAGGGAGAGGGTGAGGCCGGACGGTGACAAAAACGATATTGCTTCTTCTCTTGAGTGTGACGACTACGGTGCTCGCCCAGGTCACGGACAAACAGTTGCAGCAACCGGCTGGAGTGAACTGGCTTACCTATAACGGTAGCTACGATACAACCCGCCACAGCTCGCTGAAGCAAATTACAACGGCCAACGTCCCATCGCTGGTGAGCAAGTGGGTGTTTCACGTGCCCGGGGGCGGCGGCCTGCAGTGTGTGCCGATCATCGTGAATGGCGTGATGTATGTGACGGCGCCAAACGAAATCTATGCCCTCGACGGCCGCAGCGGACGCCTGATCTGGCAATATCAGCACATCCTGTCGAAGGCGCCGGATCGCGAAGGCCCCAACCGGGGCGCCGCCGTCTTCGAAAACAAGGTGTACTTCACGACTACGGACGCATTGCTGATCGCGCTGAACGCGGCCAACGGAACCGTGCTTTGGCAAAGCAGGATCGCGGAGACAAGCGAAGGCTACCATTCACCGGCAGCCCCGCTGATTGCCAGGGGAAAGGTCATCGTTGGGGATACCTATGGGGACCGGGGACTGGTCGGCTCCCTGGTTGCTTTTGACGCGCGGACCGGCAAGCAACAGTGGCGGTTCCATACCATACCGCAGGCCGGCGAACCTGGCGTCGAAACCTGGGCTGATGACTCCTGGAAGCATGGCGGCGGCGCCACCTGGCTGACGGGCAGCTACGATCCCCAGCTCAATTTGGTTTATTGGGGAATCGGAAATCCGTCACCCGATTACAACGGCGATGTGCGCGCGGGCGATAACCTTTACTCCGACTCCATGGTCGCGCTCGATCTCGATACCGGCAAACTGAAATGGTATTTCCAGTTCACGCCCCACGATGTCATGGATTGGGATGGGGCCGAGTTGCCGGTTCTGGTGGATGCATCCATGGATGGCAAGCCGCGCAAGTTGCTGGTACAGGCTAATCGCAATGGCTTCTACTATGTTTTGGATCGGGAGACGGGTAAGTTTCTGCATGGCAATCAGTTCGCGAACATGTTGAACTGGGCTACGGGCCTCACGCCGCAGGGCCGTCCGATTCGCGTTCCGGGGATTGGTCCGAGCCTGACGGGAACGAAAGTTTGTCCCTCCTCGATCGGCGCAACCAACTGGATGTCGCCTACGTACGATCCGCAGACAGGCCTTTTCTATTTTGTGACCCTCGAAGGCTGTGGCATCGCCACCAAAAACACTGAGAAGTTTCGCCCGGGTGGGTTCCAGTACCTGGCCGGGGGCGATGTGTTTATCCGCGATGATACCTGGCGGGTTTATGTCAGGGCGCTTGACCTGACGACGGGCAGAGAAGTCTGGAAGCAGGAACGCATCGGGTCCGGTGGTCTTGGCGGCGGCTTGCTTTCCACTGCCGGTGGCGTCCTGTTTTCGGGAGAGGTGAATGGAGAATTCGTCGCGCTCGATCCGAAAAGCGGCAAACCTGTGTGGCACTTTAACACTGGGCAGAAGATCAACGCGCAGCCGGTAACTTACATGATGGACGACAAGCAATTCGTTGCCATTGCCGCGGACTCCGACATATTTGGCTTTGCCCTCTTCGAACCTGAGAAGGTAGACGTAAAGTAACGCCAGCTTGTTCAGCGGATTAGTTGACCCACGCAACCGCGCCTCGCTCGACAGACGGAAGGGTGAAGTGCATCCGGCTGGCCTGCTGCTTGCCGGAAATCACTGACTCAACTCCCATGAAAGGGAGGATGTGGAGTTGCGCACCCGCGGAGGCCGGCAACGTGATCTGAACGTCATGTTGCACCTGCGGCGTCGCTACCTCGCCAGCCTTGAGGCCATCGAAGTTGGCAAGAAAGACATAACGACGCGTGCCGATCGTCGCCACGTGAGCAACGACGTTGCGGGATGCTGTCACTTCGACCTGGTTCGCCAGGTGCAGAGATCCGAGGAAATCGGTCGCCCATTGGGGGTCGGGGCCGTTGAAGTCCGCCTCGACCGCTTGCAAGTACGCACGCTCGGGCGCATCCGGATAGCGAACCGCGTTGCTGAGCTCGTTCACTTTTGCATCGGCGTGGCCAGTCGTGATGACCCGGCCTCCCTGCTGCGCAAAGCGATGGATGTTGGTTGATTCCCCGTCGCTCAAAATGCGGACGTCGGGCAGAATGAGGGCCTGTCCATCAAAGGTGCTGACGGTGCGCGGAGTGACAATCCTGAATTGAATATGATTGCGCAACAGAAGCAGCAGCACGCCTCGATACGAAGCGACAAAATCTTTGGGATAGAAATTGCGGGTTGTGTCGGAGAAGTAGACGCCGACGTCACCAACGGGCTCGCGGCGTACCCCGAAAATATCTTCATGGGCAGCAATCCATTTGAAAATCTCAACCCGCGTCGGCATGTCATTCGAGCCGGACATGACGTGCCCTTTCGCATCCCAGAAATTTGCGCCCGCCATTAACTCTGACATGGCGAGATTGAGCATGGCATCCCGCGGGGCCACATGCGGCGCCCCGTCCCAGGAGTAGTTGAGAATCCACGTCGGCTTGTCACCGGCAAAGGCGAGAAAGCTACGAATGCCCACCTGGTATTGAAACCAGTCCAGTGGTGTGCGCGAGGCAGCGGTGTGATCTTCGCTCTCGCCAAATTCGTATTCGTGCGCAATCGCATCCACCACGGGATAGAGCTGGTACACATCCGCGCCCACGCGCGGCGCCTCCGCTTCGATGCCAGGATAAATCTCAGGGATGAGCGATATCGAGGGGTTGACAGCGACGGCGTTCTTACGGATCTCCGCGAGAAAGTCGGTGATGGTCTGAATGCGAAACTCGATCCACTTGCGAAAGCCGGGATCGTCATAGTCGCCGATCTTCACATCCTTGCGCGCATCGAGGCCGGTTTGCGCCTTGAAAGCGGCAACGGTTGAGTCATCGAAGCTGGCCCAGCTATTTTCCCAGCCGGTAAAGTGGGTCATCCAGTAAGGAATGTCGACGTAAATGCCATCGATGCCGGTGGCTGCAATCTGGCGGATGCGCTGCATGTAGATCTTGCGCCAATCGGCCGCATAGGGACTAACCCACACATCTTCTTCTCCCTTGGAGATCCAGAAGGCAGCCTTGTTATCGAAAACAGCGGGCTGGCCGGATAGCTTGCGTTGCAGCCACTCCGGATGCTCTTTGGCCAGGGTGTGGGGCCCGTCCCCATGAGCGGTGATGCATTCAAATCCTGCGATGTAGACGTAGGCCTTGTTGTGGACACGATGGGCGGCGGCCGCGACCAGGCGAATGGCCTCGAGCTTTTCGCTGGGATTCCAAAAGCTCTCGTACCGGCCGGGGATGTCGTTGTCCACCTCGATGCCGTAAACGCCGCTGGCTTGCGCCTGCTGCACAATCTGCTCCGCATTCTTCGGGGTTAAGCCGTAAGCAGCGATGCGTACTTTATACAACCAGGAGCGATCGGGTTGCTGCGCTTGAAGCGAGTTGGGTGTCGACGAAAAACAGGCGACGCAAAGAACTAACCAGAGCAACGCTTTCTTACGCGCGCGGTGAGCCATGGGAACCGATGCCTTTCGAATGGCCGGAGCCACCGAGTACGGTAAGGATTAAATGCACTGTGGGGCGGCCGATTCAAGCATGCTGTTGGCTTGAGTGGGAGAAACAAATGTCGAGTCTGAATTTGTTAACCGCACAGTTGTTTTTGGTCCGGCTACAATTCACAGGACCCGGAGCTTGGTGGTGCGTCCAACTGTAGCAATCGCACTCTCATGATGTGCTGTTTCTTCTCAGAAGGAGACTCCATTAGAATTCGAACCTTGCGCCTAGCTGCATGTTTCTGGGGAGCGCTCCGCCGGCGGTACTGGAGATGATGCCGAAGGTCGAATCGCCGACGCCATTATCCGGCAGCCCAAAGCGTTCGGTGTTGGTGCAGTTCAGGCACTCACCGTGCAGCTCGAGATGGGCGCGATCGCCAAACTTATAGATTCGTTCGAGACTCACATCGAAATTGTGGATGCCGTCGCTGCGCAGCTGGGATAAATAACGAGGCGCGTTGCCGGCCTGCTGATCGCCCGGGTCGGCGAAGCAGTTCGCGTTGGTGTAAGGCAAGCCATACTCCGCGGCGGCATGAATGCTGATGCCATTAGTCAACGACTGATGGGCAGGACAGATAATGTCGGGCCGCTGGTTGCCGTCGGCGATGCGGTTGTTACTCATGAAAATGTCGAGCGGCTGGCCGGTCTGGAAGCTGGTCAGCGTGGTCAGTTGCCAGCCGCCCACGATCGTATCCAGGGCGCGGTTCATGTGGGCGCCAATCAAGCTTCCGCGGCCTATAGGCAGCTGCAGCACGGCGGCCAGCACAAAGCGGTTGGTGGCATCGTTGGCGCTGACCGACCATTCGGCTTTGAGGTTATCCAGCTCTTGCGGATTGCCGTTGTTCAAGGTACCGACAAACGCATTGAATCCTGTCGATGAATTGTCAGTGTTCTTCGACCAGGTGTAGTTCCCTTCAAGGTTAATGTATTTGCCGGCACGCTTTTGGAAGACAACCTGCAGTGCGTTGTACCAGGATTGCGCGATGAGCCGTGGCATTCCCTGAAAGGATCCGTCGAATTGAGGGTACGGGCGCAGCAGGTTCAGCAGCGGCAGTTGGGCATCGCCGTAACGCGACTCCGGCTCGTTGAAGATG
The DNA here is from genome assembly GCA_963834445.1 of uncultured Acidobacteriaceae bacterium. Taxonomy (GTDB): domain Bacteria; phylum Acidobacteriota; class Terriglobia; order Terriglobales; family Acidobacteriaceae; genus PALSA-350. The sequence goes on along the minus strand of CAWIBU010000002.1, from coordinate 455,387 downwards.
GCTCCGGGCCCGCTGAACAGGGGTTGGAAGGGATTGTTCACCAGATTGGCCAGGTCCTGACTGCTATATTGCTGGCGGACGGCGGAAGGAACGAAGTTGCGATTGCTGGTGCTGGAATAGCCGCCCCAGGGAAGGTGGGTGCTGTGATTCGCGGAGTAGTTAATGCTCACGACAACATTGCCCGGGAAGGCTTGCTGAACGCCCAAATTCCACTGGTAGATCTCAGCATTCCTGGCAGTACCAGTATCGAGATTGTTTCCGTTCGACAGGCCCCATTCCGCGAGCGCGCCATACTTAGTGCCTTGCGGTTGCTGGATGCCCGTGGGGAAAGGATTCTCAAGCGTGGCGTAGCGGGTGAGATACCCGTCTTTGCTGAAGAAGACGGCAGGGCTTGCGGTAAACGCGGTGCCCGGATATTGATAGTTGGTAGCGACACTCATGCCGTAGTAGACGCCGGCGCCTCCACGGATCACGAGCTTGTCATTGGCAAGGTAGGCGAAGCCGAGACGCGGGGCAACGTTATTCCGGTCGGTGGGCACGCTGCGCTGGTGGCTGCTGGCAAAGATGGTGGTGCCGGGTAGATTGCCGCTGATACCGGGAACGGCGATGCCACTTAAGCCACTAAAGTCGCTGAACTGTGAATTGTTGTGACGCTCGGTGTACGGGCTGCTCCACTCGTAGCGAAGCCCAAGATTGAGCGTTAATTTCGGATTGACGCGCCAGTCATCCTGCACGTAGAAGCCGGTCTCTTTCGACTTGTCGGCCACGGATTGGGTGACGCTGATGCTTCCCGAATCGCCGTAGCCCAGCAGCAGGCCGGCAAAGGAGTTGCCCTCGATACCATTGTTGGTATCAAACGGCACCTGCGAAGTGACATCCTGATCGAAGCTGAAGTATCCGTTGGGATAGCTCGGTTGGAAGAAGTTGTTGTAGAACAGTCGCTGTTCGCCACCGAACTTGAGGGTTTGCCGTCCCTTGGTCCAGGAAAAAGATGAAGAGTAGTTTCCCAACGTGTGGGCGAAATGCGTATCCACACAACATTGATCGTAGATCGATGTCCAGGGCGCTTCGGGCATGATGATGGAGGGCATACGCACAACGCCGTTCTGCTCCAGGTAGCTGGGAAAGCCAACCGAGGTGGGGCTTGGATAATTCGTATGGCTAGGCTGCTTGACGCGATCTAACCCGGCAGTGACCGTCCACAGCGTATTCGCAGTCGGCGTGTAGGAATAAATGACTCCGTCGTTGAAGACCCGCTCGGTGTAGGCGAGACCATCGTTGAACTCGCCGTCGCCAAAGACCGTAGGCGTGGAACCGTTAGCGAACACCATGCTGTAGCGGCCGGATAGCGTGGATTTTTCGCTGAAGTGCTGGTCGATTTTGACATCGAATTGCTCGCTGGTTGCCGAGGAGAGAATGACTTTTCTGAAGTTGTTCGCGCCCGAGACGGCGTCGCCGGCGGTGTTCGGTTGTGGGTATAACTTGAGGATTGCCTGACCGACCGGGTCAATCTCGCCGGTGGGAATCGTGTTGTTGGCATACGCTGGGCGGGCGTAGGCGACCGGATCGATCAGAAAGGGATCAAAGATCTGATTCTGAACCGGATTTCCGTTCTGGTCATAGGTCATCGCCTGGGAGAAATCTCCGTTGATCTGCGCGGCGGTCGGAACCGTGGCCACGATATTCACCGGGTTACTGGAGATGACGGTCTCAAAATCGGCAAAGAAGAAAGTTTTGTTCTTGATGATGGGGCCGCCGATCGAGGCGCCAAACTGATTCTGTGAGTGCCCCGGCTTGGGGCCGCTGTTGAAATAATCGCGGGCATCGAAGATGGAGTTCTGATTGAACTCATACGCGCTGCCATGCAGAGAGTTGGTGCCCGACTTCATGACTTCGTCAATGACGGTGCCACCGTTGTTGCCATACTCCGCGGAGAAGCTGTTGTTCTGCACCTTGACTTCCTGCAGAGCCTCGACCGTGGCTTGGTAATAGATATTTGAGGTGCCGCCCTCGCCCTGCTCTGGCGCGGTGGTGAGGGTGCCGTCGAGGCGAATCTCGGCAGTGGCATTTCGTTGCCCGTTGGAGACGAAATTGGTTCCCGCGGGATAGGAGTCGTTGACACCGGATCCAGCGGTCTCGGTGACGCCGGCGGCAAGGAAGGCTAGCCCGAAGGGATCGCGGTTTTCCAGCGGTATCTGGGTCAGATACTTCTCGCCAATGTCGGTTCCCAGGGTGGCATTGTCGGCGTCAAGCAGCACCGGCACCGACTGCACGGTGACGCTGGCATTGGCACTGGCAGGCACCATGGTCACGTTCAACGTCGTCTGTTGATTGACGACAAGAACGATTCCGGGTTTCTCCACGGGCCCGAAGCCGGGGGCCTCAATCAGCATGCGGTAGTCGGACGCGGGCAGACCGGTGAATACATAGAGCCCGTGATCGTTAGCCACTGTCTTTTGCGAGACGTTGGTGCCGATGCTGGTCAACGTGACGCGCGCCTGGGGGATCACGGCTCCCGACGAATCGGAGACGGTACCGCGGATTTGGCCCTGCTCGCTCGACTGGGCGCTCACGGGCTGGGAATAGTAACAAAGACTGAGAATGAGAGCAGCGACTCGGAACCCGGGAAAAGATCTCACAGTAGGTGCCTCCTGCTTCAGGTTTCCGATTACGTTCGTATGTATTACGTAAGCTAGTGTTTAGTTGCTTTTAATAGGCATGTCAAGAGAAAAGGTTTCGGAAATTCAGCATTTCCCGGGAAAAACGAAAAGTTACGCGCAGGCTCGTTGCGGAGATACACAAGCGCGAAGAGCCGCGGTCGAAAGCAACCGGCCCGGAGACGAAACGAATAAGATCCGTGGAGCGTTTACTGCTTGCGTACCGCGATTAAAGAGATCTGCTCAAGCGTCGGATACTGGCCCTGCTGGTTTGGTTCTCTGCTTACGGGGGACACTTGCTGCACGGTCGTGCGCGCCGGCGGCGCTGCCTTGAAATAGGTCGCGTAGAGCTGATTCAACGCCGGCAGATCGGCCAGGTTGTCGAGATAGACCTCGGTACTGACCACGGCATTGAAATCGAGCCCCGCCTCCTCCAGATTGTCGAGCAGGTTCCGCATGGTCTGGCGCAACTGTTGAGTCACTTCGGCCACGAAGATTCCCTGGTTGGGGCCGGGAATAAAACCGCTTTTGGCGGAGCAATAAAGTGTATCTCCCGCGAATACACAAGGGCTCGCGGTCGGGCTGGGCGGCATGTTCTTCGGCCGGATCACCTGCCGGTCTGCCAGGTTGACGACGGCCACGCCGGTGTATTCAATTTGCGCTCCGCCGGGCAGACTGGTCACCTCGATGGTGGCCCGCGCCGGGGTGTTGCCGAACTCGAAGCGCGTGGCATATCGCTGGTTCATGGTGCGCGCGGGGATGGCTTTTGTGAGGTAAGGATTGACGAACACCATGTGGCGCATATCGAGTCCGGCGGCGTTCAGCACGGCCTTCATGCCGTCAAGCGCCAGATCGACTTCGGTCGCGGCATCTGACGGCACCTCACCGGTTGCCAGGCTGCGGCCTCGCATGGCGGAAATGAATAACCGGTCCCGCGTCAGAACGCCGGCAGAGATTGGCTCGTCCAGCTGGTAGCCGGGCACGGTGACAACCTTCTTCTGGCTAAGGTCGCGAATTGCCACCGCGTTGATTACGATATGCGTGCCGGGCAAGGCAGCGACGCCCAGACAAGCGCGGGCCGGCGGCGCGGTTGGAAAGTAGCGCGCATAGGCTCGATTCATGCTGGCGAAGTTTCGCATATCATCGAGATACACTTGGGTATACACGACGTGCTGCATGGTGAGGCCGGCGTTTTCGACGGCGGCCTTCAGATTCTGAAACGCTCGATCCGCCTGTGCGTCGAAGGTTGCGGGCATGGTACCGTCGGCGTTCGCGCCTCCCTTACCACCGACATAAAGATAATTTCCCGCGAAAACGGCCGGTGTTTCGGGTGCGGCAGAAGGGTACGGGCCGTTGGCCGCGACCGGATGAATCTGGGCGCCCAGGACGGTCAGGTGGCAGGCTAGCAGGAATCCGGCGAGGGCGTGCTTCATGGCTACCTTTCTATCCAGTCCTATCCAGAGGCGCGCTCAGACCGCCTGTTTGCGGGCCGCGGCGAGAATCTGGCGCAGGCGATTGCCGACCGTGAGATCTTCGCCTGCGCGCAGAGTCATGGAGACGATCTGCAACTGATTCGGGTGCTCTTTCCGCTTTCCTTTTGGATCGTCGCCCTCGCGGACAACCGGCACCAGGCTGGGATTGGTATTGGTCAGCACCTCGATACGTGGCTCCCCAGCCCTGAGTTGCTGGTCACATTGGGCAACGGTCAGGCCAAAGCGTTTTTCATCCCACTTGACCGTCAGGGTCGGATAGCTGTTTCCGTCCTGAGGGATTTGTATGTCGGTGGTGACTCCGGGTACCGTTCCCACTAACGTCGCGATGCGTTCCACCCGGCTCTTCCATTCCTTGTTCAGCGCATCCAGATCGGCGTGGGCCCAATACTCAACCGCGGCAAGAATGCCGATGATCTCTTCTTTGCCTACCTTCATGGCCCGGCAAGGCGACCCTTCCCACGGATTATTGTTGGCCAGGGCAGCATCGATCAGATGTTTTCGCCCCAGCAGGATGCCCGAACACTGCGGCCCGCGCAACCCTTTGCCGCCGCTGAAGCAATAAAGGTCGACCCCCATTTTTGCGTAGCGGGTGAGGTTTTCAAAGGGTGGAATGCCGGCTGCATCGTCCAGCATGAGGGGAACACCCGCGCTGCGCGTGATCGTCAACGCCTGCGCCAGGCGTTCGTCGCGCCAGGTGGTGTAGACCATTGCGGTCTGCACCGTGATGGCCGAGCGCAGATCCTCGACGCCGTGGGCCAGGACTAACTTGCCTCCCACGATGCGGATGGCGCTGTCGAAGGCACTGCGGCCTCCCAGCATAACGACTTCACTTTTCAAGCCCGTCGTATCGGGCAATTGCCAGATATTTTTGGCATCCGTGCCGGCGATACAGCCCGCGGTTGCGACCGCCATGGCGCCGGCCGATCCCGACGTAACCATTCCTGATTCGGCTCCGGAGAGCTCGGCAAGGCGCTTACCCGCCCCGCGCTGCAGCTCAAACATATCGACAAAGTGATCCGATGCCTGCTCGACCGCTCGGCGAACCTCCGGTAGTTCGAGCGAACCGCTCAAATAGGTCCACGTTCCTCGCGCATTGATGAAGGGCCGCACGCCCAGACGAGTGTAAACATCCGCGGAAGAGGTTTTTCCTGCTGAGGCAGCGACGGTCCCGGCAAGACTGCGCGAGCCTAGAGTGGCGAACAGCGGAGCGGCCGCCATCAATTTTATAAAATAGCGCCGGTCGTTCATGTTAGTTTGTATTCCACATCGAGGCGGCATTGCACTCCCTTTCGACTGTAGTAAGACGTATGAACAGGTTTCAAGACCAATCAACCTTCATCGTCGGGGAAGCAGCAGGCGGTCCCGACCGAGTAACAGGTGACTGCATAAATAGCGCTCTATCTAATTGCAGCAACCTTAATCGTTTGCTTTCGTTTTTTCAATATATTCTTTCGATTGATCCTTGCCGTTGAGGACTGCCCCCGGAAGCGGCGCGCCGATTGCAACATTCCGAAGGGGTAGACTGTAGATGCATCGCAAGACAGCGAAAGGGAGACAGGTCGCGCATGGCTAAGGGTCGATCAACCGGTAACGGACTCGAGGAGAATACGCGCCATGGCCGGGGAGCGGAGGCTTCCGCGCAGCGTTCCGGCAAGGATGTTTTGGCCGTGGAGCACCCGATGGACGGCATGATGGCCGAGGAGCGGCGCTCGCAGATTCTGCAAATGGTGCGGGGTGAAGGGCGGGTGCGCGTCAACGAACTTGCCAACCGCTTTGGAACCTCGGCGGTCACGGTGCGCAACGATTTGAATGAATTGCACCAACGCGGCCTGGTGCTGCGCTCGCACGGGGGGGCCGTGATCCCGGAATCGATTCTGCGCGAGTCACCGGTGCACGAGCGGCTAAAGGCTCATTCCGAGGAGAAACGCCGCATCGGCGCCATGGCGGCCACGCTGATCAACGATGGTGAAACCATCATCCTCGATTCGGGAACAACTACCCTCGAGATTGCGCGGCAGATTAAAAACAAACAGGGACTGCAGATCATCACCAACGGGGTAAACATTGCCGCCGAGTTGCTCGACGCCCGAGGGGTACAGACGTTCATCGTGGGGGGCACGGTACGCGGCGATTCGGCATCGATCATCGGCCGATCGACCGAGGAGATGCTGGATGAATTTTCGGCCGACAAATTGTTTCTGAGTGGTGCCGGCTGCGAGCCCGATTTCGGGGTGAGCGGCGCAAATCTCGAAGAGACGATGGTTAACCGGGCCATGCTGCGCATTTCCAGAGAAATTATCCTGGTCGCCGACGCCAGCAAGTTCTCCAAGCGCAGCATGTCGCGCATCGCGCCCTACTCAGAGATCGACACCATCATCAGCGACACAAGTCTACGCGAAGAAGTGCAGGCCAAGCTGCGCTCCCTGGGCTGCAACCTGATTCTGGTGTAGCCATCGCAGGTGTAGTCCGTCGCGCATAACGTCCAGTATGTTTGCCAACCGGGCGCTCCAGTCCCGTAGGGACGACTGAAACTCAGTCTTGTCCAAATTAGCGATCTGCGATTCCTCTCCCCTAAACAAATTTGTCATCCCGACCGTAGCGAAGCGAAGTGGAGGGACCTGTTGTGCGCCTTTCCCCCAAACCAAGGCCCCACGAGTGAGCTCGCAAATCAGCCCGCCCCATTTTGTTCACTAGGATCGCAGCCGAGGGACCTGCAGTGCGCCTTTCTCCCAAGCGGAGGCCCTGCAAGTGATGAAGGGCACGGGCTGCCTCGCAGAACAGCAAATCCCGATCTCAGGCCAAACCAAGTTCCTGCAACGCCACGCGAGCGCCTTTTAGATTGGCGAGTTTCATCTCGGAATACTTTCTGGAGAGAATGACCCCGTCTGCGCCGCCGTGAAAAGCCGCGATCACGGCGTCCCTGGTGCCCTCAGGAGTGCACCGGCTGTGACCAGGTTCTGTCGGAATGTCGATGTCGATTCCCGGCCACAACTGAGTCCTGGTTCCCTTGAGCCCTGCGCGTGAACGCATGGTCTCGCGATACACATAATCCGCCGACAGGCCGGTGAATGGAATCTGAGCCAGGCTCCTTTCCTGGTAGCCCAGCACACGGTAGTGGAATTCCAGCAGTTCCTGCCGGGGCACATCTCCGTAGAGTGTCTGATGAACGCTATCGATATAACCCGCCATTCGTTCGCCGGCGCAGTTGTGATACATCACAATTTTCAAGAAGTCGGATACGGGCGCAATCGCGGCCAGATCCTGTTCCGCGCGATAAATCGGATTAAAAGAGTTGGTTGAACAAATATGCCATCCCACGCCAAGCGATGGATTTACTCCCTTGACGTGCTGGTAGATGGCCGCATATGTGTCGCGAAGGCTATCCGTCCACAGCATTTCCCAGGCGAGCAGTTCAGGGTAACGCAACATGAGCCGCCAAAGCTCGACGTAGTAGCCATCCACCGGCCGTTGGCCTTTGCGGCCCAGATCCACGTACTTAGCTAATTCGAGAAACCCTTGCCTGGCGCGGTCAGGGTTGATGCCGCGTTGTCTTGCCCTGGCTTCGCAGTAATGGCAAAAGCAAGTCACCTGGCGGGGGTTTGACGATCCCCCTTCCTGGCTCGCACCGAGTGCTTCAGAAAACGCACCCTGGCGCTCCGAGCACCACATGATGCCATCGATGTCGTAGGAGCGGGACCAATCTTCCACGATACCGAGGAGAAAGTTTCGGTAATTTGGATTATTAAAGCAAAGCGTCGTCGCATGCTTGCCGGATAAATCAATTTCCTGGAGTTGGTCGATGCCGGGCAGATCTTCGCGGAACGCATCCTCGAACCAGCATATGGTTTTGATACCGCGCTTTCTGGCAGACGGCAAGACCGCCTCGAGCACGTCAAACTCGCCCAGATCGGGGGCCCGGGTGCCCTTGAAGCTGGTGTTCCTGTAGTACTGCGGATGAATGGTGGCGTAATTGCCACCGTAAAATGTGCTTGTGTCGTATTGCTGTTTGCCGTGGTCGGGCAGGGGTTGACCCGGTAACTGCCGCCCGGCTATACCGCGCCCGTAGGTGAAGGTCGCGAGAAAAAGCGTATTGATCAAAGCATCCTGCTGAAACGCATCCAGTACTTTCTCCGTTCCCTCATCCGCAAAGGAAACCGCTCCGACCTGAATGCCGATCATCTTCTTCGCCGCTGTCGCAGATGACATCGTTGCCGGGTGAGCCGTTGCGGTAAATGCCGCGGCGGCGGCGCTCTGCAGAAATGCTCGTCGATCCATATTTACCATCGTCCACCCAGGAACATCTTCGTTCTCCATTGGTTGCAACCGGAATGTAGATACGCGCAGCGATTTACGCTGGGCGGAACAACAATATCTGGCCCGTCCACGCGGCAAGGTCCACGTAAAGGCCAACCTGCTTTATCTCGCTTCCATCACGGGTGTAGCTGGCATCTGAGAGGGCGTCGCTCAGCACCCACGACTTCCCTTCTATATCGTCCCAGGGTACACGCACCCGGGCCTGGATACTGCTGTCGTGGTAATTGACGACGATCAGGCGGCGCTCCTGCTCATTGGTCCAGCACCACGCGCCCAGCATCTGGAAACTCAGGTTATCGGGCCAACCCGTGCACGGGCACATTGCCCATTGCCCATCGCGGAACACCGAAGTATGGATAGCGGCAAACAGCTTTTGATAGAAAAGCTGACAAGCCTGATCCAACGGCTCTTGCGGGCGGCGGCCCAGAAAGACAGGTAGCCGCAGTTTTCGTCCTTCGCACTGTCCCTCGTAGAAAAGCTTCGCGCCCGGGACGGTGGCTATCGTGATCGCTGCGGCTCGCTCCTGCACGGGGAAGGCGATAGCGGCGCGCGGCTCGTCGTGATTCTCAATAAAGCGGATGAGCTTTTTCTGGTAGGCAGCATCGGCCGAAAGGTGCAGCAGAATGCCCTGCGCATCGCCGCGTTGCAGTCGATCGTACAGCCGCTTGTCATAGCAGAAGTCGAAACCCTGGCGTTGCAGCTCCCACTCCAGATCCCAATAGGCTTCAGCGATAAACAGAAAGCCGGGTCGTTGGTTGCGCACCGCGTGGGTCACTTCCGGCCAGTATTCCGTTGCCGGCATAGGCCCCGCCACGTCGCCCCAGGTGCGCGCAAAAACATTGTTAATGAGCAGCATGGCCATGTCACAACGAATGCCATCACATTGATCGGCGATGGCCACGATTTGCTGGATGACTGCCTGCCGCACACCCGGATGAAAAGCGTTCACCTGCACCACATCGGGCCAGGGGGGAAAATACGGGTCCCTTCCACAAGCGAAAACCCGCTCGCCCACCTGGATGTAAGCTTCCGGATGTTTCTGCAATGCTCCCCGATCGGCTTCGATGAAGCGCTCAGGATGCTCGACGATCCAGGGTGCATCCGGGGCTACGTGGTTGGGCACAAAATCGAGTAGCAGCCTTATGCCGCGTCGCGCCAGCTCATGCCGGGCAACGGCCAGCCCCGCAGGGCCACCCAGATGCTGATCGACCACGTAGCGGCGCACACAGTAAGCTGAGCCCACATTGTCTGCGGGCTGAAAATCGGGCAGACTGCGGCGGAAATCGTCCAGCAAAGCGGGGTTGCGATTGGCAATGGCCACACCGGCGGCACTGCGTTCCCAAACACCCATGAGCCACACGGCATCGAAGCCGTAACCGGCGATCGCATCCCAGTCCGCCGACGGTACGGAGCCCAGGTCGATGGGGAGTGCGGACTTTTGAGCGAGATCGGCGAGCCACACCCAGGTGTTGATTTCGTAAATCGTCGACAGCCGCTTTGCCACGGACACGGTTCTACTCTAAATGGAACAGCCTTTGCGCTGCTCCCACAAGCCGCGCGTAAAGTCAGGAAATTTGACCGGCGCACTGCCCTGCGCTAATGAGGTTTTGCTCAAAGGAGTGGGGGCCGACCAGGACGCTCCGTCATACACGTCCATATCGGGCGCGAGCCCTTCACGCATGCACTGCAGTATGCGGTAAATCATGATGTAATCCATGCCGCCGTGACCACCCGACGCGCTGGCCATGGCGCCCTCTTTGGCCCACAGCGGGCTTTCGTATTCTTTCTTATAGGGGTCGATGGTTCCCCACTCTTCACCACCCGATTGTCCGTCGATATAAAGGCGCGGCGGGTAGTCGGTAAAGATGCCTTTGGTGCCGGCGATCTTGTTGATGCGACTGTAGGGTTGAGGATTCGACGTATCGAACTTTAGGGTGATCGTCAGCCCGGCGGCGGTCTTGATCAGGGAGGTGTTCATATCCCCGGTGATGTACTTTTCTTTCCACTTGGGATCGCCCTGCGGAGTGTGGGCTTCGCGATAGGCTGCGAGGCCGAGGGCGGGCGTGCTCATCGAGACCATGTAATCGAAACGATCGCCCCGGTTGATGTTCATGTAATTGGCTACAGGACCCAGTCCATGCGTGGGATAAAGGTTGCCGTCGCTCAGCGTATGGAAGGCGCGTCGCCACAACCCTTCGCCCTTCGACGAGAACATCTCTTCGCGCAGATCGTGCAGGTAGCCGGCTTCTCCGTAGAGCACCTGGCCGAGCACTCCCTTGCGCACCATGTTCAGGAGCAGCGTCTCGGTGTAGCCATAGCAGCACTCTTCGAGCATGATGCAGTGGCGGCGCGTGGTCTCAGACGTGTCGACCAGCTTCCACAAGTCTTCGAGTGTGTAGGCAAGCGGCACCTCAACAGCAGCGTGCTTGCCGTTTTCCATGGCGGAAAGGGCCATGGGGGTGTGCCAATTCCACGGGGTCGCGATCACGACCAGGTCGATGCCGCTTTGTTTGGTGAGCGATTCGTAGTCGTGCGGTCCCTTGGTATAGAGTTGGGGCGCTTTCTGCCCGGCCTTCACTACCAGTTGGCTGGCATGCTCTGCCTTTTCAGGCACCACGTCGCAGATGGCAACCACCTGCGCATTTTGCGCCAGAAACCATCCCAGCAGGCCGGTGCCTCTACCGCCCACGCCGATGAAGGCGATGCGTGGATCTTTGGTGGCGGCGAAGGGGACGTCGATCATGGTGCGCGCAGACGATGGGGGCCCCACCTCGGCGAGGGCGTTATGATCGAGCTTGAGCGCAGCGGTCAGCGCGGCGCCGAGACGAAGAAACTGCCTCCGGCTGGGGGTCAGTGAGTGGTCGTTCACGATTAGTCCTCTCTCATATGCGAAGGAAGATCTTGCGACGGTACATCCAGTAAAGGAAGAGCCAGTCGAGCAACAAAACGGAAGCCCCCAGGAGCAGAGGCTGCAGCCCGGGACCAAGAACGAGAAAGGTCTTTGCGCCCAGGTTGGTGATGAGATTGCGGGATAAAAAATTCTCCCAGAGGTGAGCGATGAGGTAGGCGGCAATGGAGTTGGTGCCGACCACGACCAGGGGGAACGCCCAGCCACGCCATTGCTTCACGTCGATGATCCAGCTGAACGCGGCCAGGAACAGGAAGCAGATGCCGCCGCTGAACAAAGTCCAGCTCGGCGTCCAGATGCGCTTCACGATCGGGCAGATGCCGGTGAAGTGCAAGAAGACCGCGATTGCGAAGAGAATCACGCCGGTGGTGATGAAGCGGCGAATAGGCTGCTTAGGCGCCGAAGCAATGAACCACTGGCCTGCGAACAAGCCGAGAATCATGGTGCCGAGCGTGGGGATGAAGCTCAGGGTAAGGTAGCCGCCCTCATTGGCCACGAAGGGATGCTCGCGTGGGAACAGGTTGAGGAACCACACGTCAAAGGCCTGGCCGAGATTGCTGTTCTTATTCCAGTGAGCGCGAAAGCCGGTGTAGAGATGATGCCAGTCGCTCGGGACACCGACGGCGGCATAGTTGAAGCCCGGACCGGGGGCGGGATAAAGGGCCCAGGCCAGCCAGTAGCCGAAAAGGATGGCGCTGAAAGCAATCCACTGAGCGCGCACCGGCCGAAAGGCCAGCATAAAGAGAAACGTGTAGCCCAGGCCGATCTGCGTGAGCGTGTCTTCAAAGGTGAAGTAGGTCTGGCTGCTGTAGAGGGAGCGAAGAAAGATGCCGAGCAGAATCAGCAGCAGCGATCTCCAGATGGTGTGAAGCAGCATCCTGGGGAAGAGCATCCCCTTGCGCTGGCGGCTGCGGATCGAATAAGGCAGCGCCACGCCTACCAGGAACGAGAAGGAGGGCTGAATCATGTCGTGCAGCGAACAGCCGGACCACTCGGTGTGGGTCTGATTCCAGGCGAGAATTTTCCAGAAAAGACTGTGATTAAAGTAGGCGGACACTTTGGCGAACTGCAACACTTCGCCCATCATCAGCAGCATCACCAGGCCACGATAGGCGTCCACGGCCAGATTGCGCACGGTGGCAACGTCTGCCGGGCGCACAGTGGTGGTTGCAATGGTTTTTACGCCTGCTGCTGTTGGCTCCTCAACCTGCAGTACCTCATGCATCCTAAGCTCCACTTCCTGGGCCTGATCTTTTTGTAACACCAGGAAAGCCGATGCAGGCAGGCGGCTGCACGGTTTTTTAGGCGAGCGCTGGCGGAGGCGAAAAGACTCTCAACGCACATCGAACGGTACCGTCGATGTGAGCTACGATGTTATCGTTTAATTTCGACTTGTCAATTAATTCTTTCGCTTGGGTCGCTTTCGCCCTTCGAATTGGATCCGCGGACCTGAAGCGCGAGAATTCGGCTCCTGAAGGGTACGGGCTGCCCATCGGAGAACGGGGTTTCCCCAGCATGGCTACGACGTGCAGACACCCGCGCCGGTGGCGGGCGCAGCATGGAGCCTGACACCCTGGACGACCCGGTTGATCACGCCCCCTGGACTCGGATTGTCAGGATTCAGCCCCAGGCGAAGGCTCAGGTGATAGCCGAGAAGTTGTGGAATGAGGATCTCAAAGGGAGTGCGCAGCTCGTCCGGGGCGTCGGGAAGGACGGCCGGGATCACATTGTCAAACACACTGGCGTGCTCGAGCGGATCGGCAATGCCAACCGAATAGCCAAGTTCCTTAGACCGCAGTTCATGGATCAGGTCCAACTCGTAGAGCCGGCGAATAGGGTCGCTGGATAACAGACAAAGAACCATGGTATCGGGTCGGAGAAAAGACATCGGGCCATGGCGAAGGCCAAGATAAGTTTCGGTGACGACGGGAAACCGTCCTGCCGTCATTTCCAGTATTTTGAGCCCGGCTTCGCGGCCCCATCCCAGCAGGGGCGATGAAGATAAGACCACGATGCGATCGGGTACACCGGAGGCGAGGCGCTGGCACTCCTTATCGATCAGGGGCAGCAGCATGTCGGCTCGCTCGCTGGCCAGGCCAGTTTGCCGTTCAGCGAGTTCGGGCTGAGCCAGGGTGAGGCCGGCGAGCACAAGATTCGAAAAGGCGCCGGTCATCACCAGGCTGCGGTCGTTAGTGCGCGGATCGAGGACAATCAAGCCGTCGAGGCCGGATTGCGCCAGCAGACTCTTGTTGTTACAGGTGACGGCCAACTGCAGAATTTTAGGACAGAGGGTGCGCACCCGCTCCACGACCGCAGCGCTTTCCGGGCTGTCGCCCGATCGGGCCAACGAGATCACTGCACCCACATCAAGCAGGTAGCGCTCAGCGTCGAGCAGCAGATCGGTGGTGGGAACGGCCGTGGCGCCTGGCAGCGCCAAAGCCGCGGCGGCTGCCGCATAAGCCGAGCTGCCCGCGCCGGTGAGCAAAACCCGCGTCTGCGAGAGCCGGCGGCCCAGGTCCAGCTGACCGGACGCGGTACGAACGCGGGCCACGGTGTCGGGCCACAGAAGGGGCTGCTGAAAGATCTCCTGCAAGGTATAAACGGGTTGGTCCTGGCGGCCTGCTTCCGCGGACGTGTGAAGGGATTCTGACATTCCTGAGGACTCCGTTCCTCGCCAAGGTTGCCGTCGGCTTTGCTCCCGAACCGCTCCAACCAAGTTGCTGCGGAAGTATATCGTAAGCCTACGTAAACACCAACCCAATCCATTTGACAGCGATCGAAGGGCGCGACCCTACGAGCCAGAAACGGCCTGCAAGGCTCTAAAACTTAGAAAATAACCTGTTTTGGAAAACGCGGAGAACGCTCCAGGGAGAAAGACCAGCTCTTACCATGTTTTCGTTTCCTTGCAATCACTGCGAAATGAAAAGTTCTTGACTTCCGAATTAGGCAGGGTCAATACTGACTTTCTAGCCAACCGGCCCTTTTTTCGCAATCACACGGCGATATTCGTAAGTCAAGCAAATGCCCGGGCCCCCAGCGCCACCCAATTCAGATCCCCTTCGTTGCAAGAGTTTCAGGAGAACGTCATTGACCAACAAAACGCGCTTTGGCTGCTTCGCACTTGTCTCTTTGTTATGGCCGGCTGCCCTGCTGGCGCAAAAGGACGCTGCTTCTCTCGAAGGACGAGTGGTCGATGCGCGTGGGGCGGTCGTGGCAGCGGCCGCGGTGACGGTGACCAATGTCGACACCAGCCTCACTTACCGCGCAGAGAGTAACGCGGGCGGGGAGTGGGCGATCAGCCCGGTGCGTATCGGTACCTATCGTGTACAAATCACGGCCAAAGGCTTCAAGTCTTCGATCGAAGGCCCGCTCACGCTCGATGTGCAGCAGCGCCAGCGGATAGACGTCACCCTCGAGCCCGGAGAAGTTACGGAAAACGTGGAGGTGCACGGCACGTCGCCCTTGATCCAGACCGACAGTTCTGAACTGGGGCAGGTGGTCGACAGCGAAACCATGGTTGGCATTCCGTTGAATGGCCGCAATCCGGTTCAGTTGGCCCAATTAACGGTGGGGGTCACAGTGAGCGAACCGGGAGCCAGAGACGCCGGCGGCTTCGGCTTCAGCGCGAGCGGCTCACGATCTCTCGATAACAATTTTCTGCTCGACGGCATCGACAACAACTCGAACCTCCCCGACCTGCTGAACGAAGCGAACTACGTAGTGATGCCGCCACCCGATGCCCTGCAGGAATTCAAGATTGAGACCGGCAACTACGATGCGGAGTTTGGCCGGGCCACCGGAGCGATCGTCAACGCGACGACCAAAAGCGGGTCGAATCAATTTCATGGTGTGCTGTATGAGTTTCTGCGCAACCAGAAGTTAGACGCCAACAACTACTTCAACACGGCTAGTCAGCCCTACCATCAAAACCAGTTCGGGGCGACGCTAGGTGGGCGGATCATCCGTGACAAGCTGTTCTTCTTTATTGACTACGAAGGCCTGCGCATCAGCCAGGCATTGCCAACGACCTCGCTTGTGCCCACGCAGGCACAGCGAAGCGGCGATTTCTCCAGCCAGTTGGACCTCGCCTCGCCCACGGGCACGCTTGACTGCAATGGCGTGGCGACTTACCAGGGCGAGTTGTTTGATACCACGCTGACGCAAGTCAGCGCAGCTAACCCCTCCGGATTTTGTGGCGTACCATTCGGCTATGCCAATGGTGCGCCCAGCAACGTCATTCCCAACTCGCGCATCGATCCGCTGGGAAAAACACTGATCAATTTATTTCCCTCCCCCAATGCAACCGGCCTCGGTTACAACTATTTGTCGAACCCAGTGCTTTCTCAAACGGTAAACCAGGGTGATGTGCGCGTGGATCAGATTCTTTCGGCCAAAGATTCCGCGTTTTATCGGTTCAGCGCGAGCCGAAGCCCATCGGTGATTCCCTCCCCCTTTCCGGGACTGGCCGACGGTGGCGGCTTTTTCGACGGTATTCAGCAGGTTAATGGCTATAGCGCAGCGGTGAGCGAGGCTCATGTGTTCTCGACCTCCAGGGTGAATGAACTGCGGCTGGGCTATAACCGCGTCAATACCAGCCGCTTTCAGCAGAACTACAACACCAACGTGTCGGCCCAGGTCGGCTTTCCCGGGGTTCCCTACACCCAGGGCGATAACAATGGCGGCCTTCCCCAGTTAACCTTTAACGATGCCTCCACGTTAGGCAGCCCTACTTATCTGCCGGCCGTCGAGTTGCAAAACACCTACACCTTGTCAGATACCTTCACCCTGATTTCGGGCAACAGGACATGGAAGTTCGGCGGGGAGATTCGGCCGGAAGAGAATACGATTTATGAGCCCGCCGATCCGCGCGGCGCCATGGGATTTACGACCCAGTTTACCGACAACGCGGGCGATCCCGGTTCGGGGGGCAGCGGGTTGGCGACGCTGCTGACCGGCCAACCGAATAGTGGAAACATCAACAACCTGAATAACATTGACTATTTCCGCCATACTTACTCTCTGTTCGCGCAGAATGACTGGCGAGTTACCCCCAAGCTGAACCTCAACCTGGGTATCCGCTATGAATATTTCTCACCCGTCTATGAGCGATTCAATGCCCAGGCCAGCTTCAATCCCAAGACCGGATACCTGGATATCCCGCGCAGCAGCCACGTCACGCTGCCTGATTCGTTATCGTACCTGCCGATCAATCACACCGCATCCAATGCGCTGATTCCCGCGGATTACACCAATTTTTCTCCGCGCGTAGGTTTGGCTTACCAGGTGTCGTCTAAGTTGACTACGCAGAGCGCCTTTGGCGTCTTCTTCAATGGAGATGAAGATGGACCGTATAGCAATCCCAGCCCGGGTTTCAACCCGCCCTACTTCGACAGCCAGGTTTATAACACGCCCTGTAGCCTGCCTTCCTATAACGTCGCGGCGCAGAATTGCGGGTTAAACAATCTGAGCGTGCTGTCTCAGGGCTTTCCCACCAATGCGTTGAGCGAGCCCAATACGCCTTCTCTGTTCTCACTCGACACCAACTTGCGAACGCCTTATGTAATGCAGTGGCATTGGACGTTTCAGTACCAGCTGGATCAAAACACGATGCTCGAAGCATCGTATGTCGGGTCGAAGTCGAACAAGGAATACACCTTTCTCAATTTGAACCAGGCGGCGCCCTCGGCCGATCCATCGGCGGCGTACGCTCCGCGCCGGCCCTTTCCCTACGTGAACGCCCCGATCAGCTACCTGAAGTCGGGGGGCAATGCCAACTACAACGCGCTGCAACTCTCTCTGCAGCATCGCCTCACGCATGGTCTCTCGCTGATCATGAACTACACCTACAGCAAGGCGCTGGGCGACGCCAGCAGCGCCAACCTTGGATCGCAGAATAACGATGCGTTCCGCTATACCTACACCCCTAATATCGAGTATGGTCCGCTGGATTTTGACGTGCGCAATCGCTTTGTCACGAGCTTTATTTATCAGCTGCCGTTTGGACAAGGGCAGCGATTTGCCGGGGGCAGCGGCGCGGTTATGGATCATGTGATTGGTCACTGGACGATGTCAGGTCTATTGACCTTGTCCTCGGGGACCTGGTACACGGTGACGGATGGCAACGGCAATTTTGCCAACTCCGATGGGCAGCAGAGGCCCGATTTTGTTCCCGGCCAAAAGGCGACCGGCAAGCCTTGTGTCGCGGGAACGTTTTTCAATACCTGCGCCTTTCAGAATCCTGCGCTGGGATCGTTTGGCGATGTGAGCCTGAACAGTCTGCAGGGCCCTGGGAACAAAAATGTTGACTTCGCGCTGGAAAAGATCATTCCCCTGCGAGAAAAGCTGCAGCTTGAACTGCGGGCTGAGGCTTTCAATGCGTTCAACCATCCCAATTTTCTGTTCGCCGCGCCGGGACCGCAGAACTCAAACAACGCTACCGTTTTTGGAACGCCGAGCTTTGGTTTTGTGACGGCCGCGCAATCGCCCCGTGAAATTCAGTTTGCCGCCAAATTGCACTACTGAGGTGCGTGGGGTGACAGAGTGACAACGGGCCTTGTGATCCTGCCCCTTCTGTCCTAACCACAAAGGGTGGGTGGCCCACTCAAGCAAAGCTTGAATGGGCCACCCACCCTTTGTGGTTAGGACAAGTTCCACACCCGGCTTCGTGGCAAGGCATTCCCCAGCACGCGGAACCGCATCAAGGATAATGGGACACATATTCCCGCTCTATGAAAACTTTGGACATCTCCATCGCAGGCGAAATCAATCTTGATTTGATTATGTATGGCCTGCCCGAAGTCATGCCGGTGGAGCGAGAGCTGCTGGGCACTGACTTCCAGGTGACGCTGGGCAGTTCTTCGGCGATTCTCGCCCACAACCTCGCGGTACTGGGCGCGCAGGTCGGCTTCATTACCCTGGTAGGTGAGGACGCGCTGGGCAAAATCGCCCTGGAACGGCTGGGCGCGAGCGGTGCCGACCTGAGCCGGGTGCGCGTGAATCGCGGCAACCCCTCCACCGGCGTCACGCTGATTCTGCCCCACGGAGTTCCACGGCACATTCTTACCTATGCGGGCACGATGGCAGAAATGCGCCTGAGCGATCTGGATATCGATTACCTTAAATCGGCCAGGCACTTCCATCTCTCATCGCTCTTTCTGCTGCGCGCCCTGGAGCCGGATCTGCCGCAGCTGTTCCGTGAGCTGAAAGATGCGGGCCTTACGATTTCGCTCGACACCAACGATGACCCCAGCAACCAATGGGCCGGGGTACTGCCGCAGCTGCTTGAGTACGTCGACGTATTGCTGCCCAACGAATCAGAAGCCTGCCGTATGGTGAATAAGCAGACGCTGGATGAAGCGCTTGACGAGCTTGGGCGCAGGGTTCCCTGCGTGGCCGTGAAGTGTGGATCCAGAGGCTCCGTGGTGCGCGTTGCTGGAGAAACCTTTACCGCCGGCGGGGTGCCGGTGCAGGCGTTAGATACCATTGGAGCGGGCGATAGTTTCAATGCCGGGTTCTTGTTCGGATGGCTGCAGGGGTGGGCTCCTGCTGAGTGCGCGTACGCCGGAAATATCACCGGAGCGCTCTCCACCCTGAGAGTGGGCGGCACAGAAGCGTTTCGCGACCAGGCCCTGGTGCAAAGCTTTTTAGCGCAATATTCCTTTCCGGGCAGGGGGAGCAGGCAGTGACTGAATCAGGTGGTGGCATTAATGACAACTTCATGGCCATGGTCACAGCCAAGGCCGAGGTAACCCTTCCACTCGGTGAATTTCAACCCAGATCGACCCTGGTCACCCCCGAACATCACGTGCAGCGCGCGCGCTTCCCGGTGATCGACTACCACAACCACCTCGATGCCCTGGACCCGGTCGAGGTGCTGCGCATCATGGATGCCTGCGGTATCGAACGCGTCGTCAACATCACCATGAAGACCGGCGATGAAGCCATCCAGATGATCGAAAAGTACCACTCTGCCGATGCCGCGCGCTTTGCCACCATCGGTTGGATGGACTGGTCTGGCGTGGAAAGGGATGACTTCATCGCCGTAACCCTGGACCGTTTGGAGCGGCTGGTGGAACATGGCGCCCAGGGAATCAAATTCTGGAAAAATCTGGGACTCAGCGTGCGCGATGGCAAGGGAAACCTCCTGCGGGTAGACGATGAACGGCTGGCGCCGATTTTCGACAAGGCCGCCGCGTTAGACATTCCGGTCATGTTTCATATCGCCGATCCCGACGCATTTTTTCTCCCCGTCGACGGGCACAACGAGCGCTTCGAAGAGCTGGCGGCGCATCCTGACTGGAGCTTCTATGGATCGCATTTCTCCAAGACCGAACTGCTCGATCAGCGCGATCGCGTGATTGCCCGCCATCCCAAGACGACCTTCGTCGCAGCGCACGTCGCCGAAAGCGGAGAGAATCTGGCGCGCGCCACGCAGTTGCTGGAAAACTATCCCAATGCCCTGATCGACATCAGTGCTCGCGCCTCGGAGCTGGGGCGACAGCCTTATTCCGCACGCGCGCTTTTCCTCAAGTTTCCCGACCGCATCCTCTTCGGTTCCGACCTGGTGCCGGAAGAGTCGATGTATCGCCTCTACTTTCGCTTCCTGGAAACGGCGGACGAGTACTTCGACTATCCTTCGCATGCATCGCGTCAGGGCCGCTGGCAGATCCAGGGGATCTATCTGCCCGACGAAGTCTTGCGCAAGGTGTACAGAGACAATGCGCTACGGCTGCTGCGGTAGAGAATTTCGCCGCCCCGCCCGCGAATCTGTGGTACCTCTAGAAACACCCGGCACGATCTGTCGTTCAACCTGACCGGAAGGAGCTGTGCCGCAGGTGACGACTGACTTCGCTGACCCCCAGTTAAGACGCAATTCGCTTGGACTTCCAGAACTTGTGTTTCAGGGAGTCACGCACATTGCACCGGCTACCAACATGATCTTCACGTTTCCGATCATTGCCCTCAAGGCGGGACCGGATATGCCGCTGTCGTTTCTGCTGGCGACGACGGTTTGCTTCTTTATCGGAAACACCGTCGCGCAGTTTTCCAAATACATGCCGTCGAGCGGCAGCTACTACTCCTTCACCACGCGCGGGCTGGGCAATCGGGTGGGCTTCATGGCGGCCTGGAGTTACCTGGCGTACGACATCCTGGGAGCGGCCGGCTCAACCGGGTTTCTCGGTTACGTGCTCTCAGAAATGTTGCGCACCGGGTTCCATGTCAACATCCCGTGGTGGCTTATTGCGCTGGTGGTATTTGCAGGAGTCTGGGCCCTGACGCACTACGGAATTCAGTTGTCGGCACGCGTCACGGCGATTCTGGGCGGCCTCGAACTGCTGATCATGTTGTCGCTCGCGATCACGTTTTTATTCCATCCCGGCGTAGGCTCCAGGTACTCCGCGCCGCTTAACCCCTCACGTTCGCCCCATCACTTTGGCGGCGTGTTAGCAGGCATGGTCTTCTCCATTCTTGCGCTGAGCGGCTTCGAGGGTTCCGCGCCACTGGCCCAGGAATCGCGCCGCGCGGGCAAGTTCATCGGGCAAGCGGTTATGCTTTCGCTGGTGGTGACCGGCGTCTTCTTCATCTTTACCTCGTATGCGACGGCTATCGGCTGGGGCACCGGTAACATGGCGGCGTTTGCCGCGGATCCCAATCCTTATTATGTGATGGGCCATGCGCTGTGGGGGGCGGGCTGGTGGCTCGTGGTGCTCGCGGTGATCAATAGCGCGATCGGAGTAGGCTTGGCCAGCACCAATTCAGCCTCGCGCGTGATGTATACCATGGGCCGGGCGGGCACGCTCCCGGCACGTTTTGGCCAGATCAATCGCGTCCACCAAACGCCCACCTTCGCCATCGCTGTTATGCAGATCATTTGTGTGGTGGCCGTGCTGCTGGTGGGTTTGCTCTTGCGGCCCGAATATATTTTTGGCTTGCTGGAGACGATTGCCACGCTTGCGGTGATTTTGATTTACTGCACGGCGAACGTGGCCCTCACGTCTTATATTCGGCGCGAGCATCCTGCGGATTTCAGTGTCTGGAGCCATCTGGTGGCACCCTGGTTCGCAACCCTGGCGCTGTTACCTGTGTTGTTCATCACCATCTACCCAGTGCCTGCGTGGCCGTACAATATAACCCCTTATCTGTTTCTCGCTCTGCTGGTAGCCGGGTTCATCTATATGCAGAGGCTTGAGTCGCGCAAGCCCGGCGCACTGCGCCGAGGCGCGACCATGATGGTTGGCAGCCGCAGCACGGCGGAGGGCGAAGTGGATTGGGATTAATGCATGCCCAGGCCACCCGCGGTGACCTGGCGAAATACCCGCAGTAGATTCCTACCCCAGAATTTATCAATCCGCTCCTCGGAATAGCCGCGCCGCAGCATTGCATCGGTGATCATGGGCAGGTCCCGAACATCCCGCATCCCGCGTGCCAGCGTCGGTCCGCCGTCAAAATCAGTGCCGATCGCCACATGATCCTCCCCCACCAACTGGATCGCCCGATCCACTACCGCCACCCAATCGTCGACCGTCATCTTCACCGAGTCCGGCACCTGCGCGCCCGGCATCGGGAAGTGCGGCGCCACCAACGCATCTACTTCGTAGATACTCTTGCCCTTTACCAGCTCGGGGATACTGGCGGTGTCCCAAAATGCCTTCTTCGCGTGCTCGGTGACGTAGGCGAACTCCTTCGGGTAACTGAACTCGCTGCCAATCTGGAACCCGATCACTCCGCCCTTGGCCGCCAGCTTCTTGAGCAGCCAGTCCGGCATGTTCCTGGGGATATTGTTTACACTGCGCAGCCCGTGATGGGTGGCCACCACAGGCCCGTCGCTCACGTCGATGGCCTGCGACATGGTGTCGTCTGAAGAATGGGACACGTTGATCACCATGCCCAATCTGTTCATCCCCCTTATCACCTCGCGGCCATGTGCAGTGAGCCCGTTCCATTGCGGCGGCGAGCAGCAGGCATCGGCATAGTGCTGGTTCCAGTTGTGCGCCGAGAGTTGTGCCGACCGCAGCCCCAGCTGATAGAGAGCGCGCAGCACGCCCAGATCGCCATCCAGATCGTAGCTTCCCTCCATATCCAGCACGGCGGCCATCTTCCCCTGGGAATGAATGCGCTCGATATCGTCCGCGTTCAGCGCCAGCTCAACCAGGTCGCGGTTCTTCTCGATCTGGCGCAGCGCGTGATCCACTCGCCGGAACGCTTGTTTGGTCTCAAAGCGGCCGGGGTAGTACTCTTCGGGAATGAACACCGAGAGGAAGAACGCGCTTACCCCGCCTTCCCGCGCACGCTGCAGGTCCCATTGTCCATTGGGCATGCGGGTTCCCATACTGCCACCGTGATAGAACTCACGGTCCAGGGCATGCACATGTCCGTCAAACACCAGCGCCCGTTTATGCACGGCCAATGCACGCGCTGAGATTTCGGGCGCCGGTTCAGCGGCCCAGAGCGCCGAACGCAGCGACGAATGGAGCAGTGCCGGCGCCACTGCGCTATAGCCGAGAAATTGACGGCGGGTCAGCATTTCAATCGATTCCTCAGGACCTTTCATGACTCAGAATACGACGTCTGCAAAACGCCCCCGGCTCGCCGCCGTGATTACAGCTTATAAAAGGTTACTGCACGGCCAACATGTCGTAGACCGCTTCCTCGATGGCTACGGATGGGCCGGCGCCTTCCACCATCCGCAGATGGACCTGGTGTCGCTGTACGTCGATCAAAGAGGCGAGGGCGATCTGACCCAGGAGCGGCTGGACCGCCATCCCGCCATGAAGCTTTACCCCACCATCGCGGAAACCCTGACCCTCGGCAGCAGCAAGCTGGCCGTCGATGGAGTCGTCGTGGTCGGCGAGCATGGAACCTATCCGCTTACCGAAACCGGCATCATGAAGCATCCCCACTTCGAATTCTTCGAGCAGATCACCCGCGTCTTCCACGACAGCGGCCGATCCGTTCCCTACTTCAACGACAAAGAGCTTTCCTACCGGTGGGATTGGTCGAAGCAGATGGTCGACACCTCGCATCAGATGGGCTTTCCTCTCCAGGGCGGATCAAGCCTCGCGGTCACCTGGAGAATTCCCTCGGTGGAGTTGCCCCTGGGCGCCACCGTGCACGAGGCGGTCTCGGTCGGCTACGGCGGCATGGGCAGCTACGATTTCCACGGCCTCGAAACCATCCAATGCATGGTGGAGCGGCGCAAGGGTGGGGAAACCGGGGTCGACTGGCTGCAGACCTATCGCGGCGACGGCTTCTGGGCGGCCTGGCAGCAGGGCTTGTGGCCAGAGGCGTTGGTCAAAGCGGCGTTGTGCCGCAGTTCCACCCTGGCGCCGGCAAGTGCCACCTTCACCGATACGTTTCCCACCCTTGAGCAGATGCGCGCGCTGGTGCCCGATCCGGTTGCCTACCACTATCAACATCGCGACGGCCTGCGCTGCACCATGCTGCTGATGAACGGCCTGGTGCGCGATTTCACCTTTGCCGCGAGCATCGCCGGGCAGGCGAAACCCTTGTCCACGCAGATGTATCTGCCGATGCCGGACGGCCGCACCACGCTGGCCAGTTTTTTCAGTCCGCTGGTCCACAACGCCGAGCAGATGTTCCTCACCGGCAAGGCGCAGTATCCCGTCGAGCGATCGCTGCTCACCAGCGGCCTGTTGATTGCCGGCACCGACAGCGCGTTCCACGGAATGAAGCGCCTGGAGACTCCCAACCTGGCGGCCGTGCACTACCAGCCCAACCCTGAATCCACGTACTGGAGGAGCTAATGCTGACCCGCCGCCGCTTTGTAGAATATTCCGCCTTGTCCTCGGCTATGTTGGCGTATCGCCCGCTCTTCTGGGGCCAGCAGTCGTCCGGTCAACGACCGCTGCGCCTGGCGATCCTCGGCAGCGTGTATCGTCCCCAGTCGCAGATGCAATCCCTCGCAGACCGCTTCCTGGTTGGTTATCCGTACGACGGCGAATGGCACATGCCGAACGTACAAGTGGTCTCAGTCTATGTGGATCAGTTGGAGCGCCAGGCCGATGCGGCGCCGTCGCCCTACCAGCTTGCCACGGCGGGAACCAAAGTTGCGCCGTCCAGTGCGGCCAAAGGAATAGCGGGCGGACTGGGCAGGGACCGCACTGTGCAGACGCAGCCCGCGCCGCAGAAAGCTGAGTCAACCGCAGATTTGAGCAGGGCCCGCGCGCAGCAGTTCGGCTTTCGCCTGTGCAGCAACATTCCCGAGGCGTTGCGTTGTGGGGGAGACCGGATCGCCGTCGACGCCGTGCTGGCGATCGTCGAGCAGGATGACTACCCAAACAACGACCAGGGGCAGATTCTGCTGCCCAGCTACGATTTCTTTCAGCAGTGCGTGCAGGTCTTTGAGGACGAGAAGCGCGCCGTTCCCTACTTCAACCACAAGCAGCTCTCCTACAGTTTCGAGCAGGCGCAGATGATGGTTGGGACCGCGAAGCGCCTGCGCTTCCCGCTGCTTGCCGGCTCCGCGCTCCCTGTGACCTGGCGGCTGCCGAGCGTGGATATCCCGCTTGGTGCGCAGGTCGAAGAAGCGGTGATGGTGGGTGTAGGCGCACCCGGCGGCATGGACTTTGACGCGCTCGAAGCCCTGCAGTGCATGCTTGAGCGCCGCAAGGGAGGCGAGACAGGCGTGAAGGCGGTGCAGTTGCTGGAGGGCGACGATGTGTGGGCCGCAGGGCGCGCGGGTCGCTGGTCAAAAGATCTGCTGAGCTCTGCCTTATCGCGCAGTGACACCCCGATGGGCCTGACCGTGCTGGACGGCCGCACGCAGGATCTGGTAGCCTCCGGCGTCTTGCCGCAACTGGTCAAGGATCCCGCCGCGTATTGCATCGAGTACCGCGACGGAACGCGCGCCACGCTGCTGCTGCTCAACGGCGCCATCATGGATTACAACGTCGCGGCCAAGGTCGCGGGGCAAGAAACGATCTCCACCCAATTCTTCCTGCCGCCGCCTCCCAATGTGACGGACTCTGCCTGCCTGGCGGCGAAGATTGAGCATATGTTTCAGAGTGGAAGCGCGGCCTATCCGGTGGAGCGAACGCTGCTGACGAGTGGGGTGCTGGAGGCGTGTCTGCATTCCAGGCATAGGCTGAACCAGCGGTTGGAGACGCCACAACTGGCGGTAAGCTATCAGCCGCCGGCCGAATCGCAGTACGCTCGCAGTTGAAGGGGGCTGGGATGCGGGGTTTCCCTGCTCTTAACTATGAATAGGTGGTGGGCCGCCCTATTTCCCTGTCGGGCAGTTTCCGCGAAGTGTCAAAGTGGTGCGCATGAAGCGCATTAAGTCGTCCAGATCGACTTCAGGATCGAGTCCAGAACCTGTTCCCCGAAGGATTCGCCCTCGCAGGGGCTGAACAGGCTGCGGAAAAACTCTGTCCCTGAAGGGTACGGGCTTCACAGGCTGCGGAAAAACTCGGTTCGTGAAGGGTACGGGCTTCAGCCCGTACGTAAATACCCAAAATGAGTCGCCTTTAGGCGCTGAGGGCTGCGGAATCATGCGGAAACCCGGCCCTCAGCGGCTAAAGCCGACCCATTCTTGTTTCATTATGTATGGGCTGAAGCCCGTACCCTTCACGAACCGAGTTTTTCCGCAGCCTGTTCAGCCCGTACGTAATAGCCGCAAAAATAACCCGGCTTCAGCCGCTGGCTTCTGGTGCGTGAGATGGCGCGTCACGCGATGTGCGTCCAGGCGCCATACCCGACACCGTTCCGCGCGCTAGCCACGAATTTGGTGAACGCTGCTGCCAGTCCCTTCTGACAGCTCGTCGGCACGCTGAATGACCCGCGCCAGCGTCTGCGCGACCAGGCGAGTGAACCGGAGGTGATGGCCGGGGTACAGCTCAGGAGTCGAACCTGCGACCGCCCGCTCCTCAGGCGAAATCTCTGCTTTCTACGCCACCGGCCAAACTTGCGTTCATGGTGATGGAATGCCTCACCGGGGAATGAGCGAAGAGAGTTTCAGAGCGCACGCCTTGCGGTACCTGATGCTTCGGGACTACGCCCCGTCCCGTAAGGCCGCCGCTCTGGCAGGGCTTTCCATTCCCTGCTTTCTGGTTGCGAGGAAGTAACTCCCCTCTATCGCCACCGGTGAAACCAAGCTCGGTCAGGGAACCAGCGTAAGCGGTGTGATAGGGAATCGAACCCCACTCTTTTCAGAGTTGCCAGATGTATCCGCGTACTTCGCCACTGACCATTTGTCGCATCCGGGGAAAAAGCGTCTGCGATTGTTCGCGATTAACAGTCGAGGAAATCGACAGACTTCGCCACCGGATGTCAAAGATTCATTGTGAGAGGAATGTGCCGCTATCCCGGCAACCCAGTGACCGGGAAGACTAGGCGAGTGGTAGCGATGCGCCGGGAGTCCAGAAGCCATTCTTCGCGCGTAGAGAGCCATGCCGAATGATCAGCACGACCTGCGCTTCGAATTGGATGAAGTGGTTCATCGTATTGCCTCTGGGCTATAAGAACTCTGTGAGAATGCCACACTTATCTTCTGATTGCAATACGCAATCGTAAAATTTGTTGCTTCGCCCAGGTAATCCGGGACCGTCCACTCAATGGTACAAAAGGACGCTCCAGGCAGCGTCATGAAGATGATCCAGGGAAATATTCAGTTGAGGGAATACATTGTCTTGATTCAACTGGCACCACTTCGCATGTGCCAGCACCAGATTGGCCAGCGCCATACCTGATCGGAGTGCAGTTCCGGGTGTGATGTAAATTTCGAGCCAACGGAACCGTCGCCGTCGAGTCTGCGTATCCCTCCTTGAGACTTGAACACGGAGGAACGCATGCTGGCGGATATGCGCGACGCACTGCGGCAACTACGCAAGGCCCCGGGCTTCGCGCTGACGGCGATCATCACCCTGGCCCTGGGCATTGGAGCCACGACCGCCATCTTCACCCTGGTGCATCAGGTGATGCTGAAGTCTCTGCCGGTGGTCAAGCCAGAGGAGTTATGGCGGATCGGCGACAAGATCCGCTGCTGCAACTGGGGTGGCTACGTACAGGGGAGCGACGGAAATTTCGCCCTGTTCTCGTGGGAGATGTACAAGCATTTCCGCGCCCACACGCCGCAGTTCAGCGACCTGGCGGCGCTGCAGGCCGGCAACGCGCCGCTGGGCGTGCGCAGAGCCGGATCGCAGGCTCCAGCAGATACCCGCAACGGGCAGTACGTCTCCGGCAATTTCTTCCGCACCCTCGGCATCCAGCCCTGGATCGGGCGCATGATGACCGACGACGATGATCAGCAGGGCGCACCGCTGGTGGCGGTGATGAGCTATCGCATCTGGAAAGACAAGTACGGCGGCGATCCCACCGTAGTGGGCGCGGGCTACCAGATCAACGGGCATCCCTTCACCGTGATTGGCGTCGGGCCTCCAGGCTTTTATGGCGCGCGGCTCGGCGGCGGCAGCATGCCCGACTTCTGGCTGCCTTTGACCTCCGAACTGATCATTGATGGACCGACGGCACGTCTCAAACGGCCAGACGGAAACTTTCTCGACCTGCTGGGCCGGGTGCGGCCAGGGGTTAACCCAACCCAGCTCGAAGCCGAACTCAGAGTGGAATTCCACGCCTGGCTGGCCAGCCACGTGCCCGATATGCAGCCGGGTGAGAAGCAGCTCTGGCAACAAGACACCCTGCATCTGACGCCGGGCAATGCCGGGGTCGCCGCCATGCGCGATCAGTATCAGGCCGGCCTGACGCTGTTGTTGGTGGCTGCGGGCTGTGTGCTGCTGGTGGCTTGCGGCAACCTGGCCAACCTGATGTTGGCGCGGGGGCTGAAAGATCGCGCACAGACATCGATACGAATGGCCCTGGGCGCATCTCGCCGTCGCCTGGTGCGCAAGGCCCTGGTCGAGTCAGTGCTGCTGGCGGTGACCGGGGGCTTGTTGGGGATTGCGGTGGCCTATGCAGGAACCAGGCTGATTCTCTACCTGGCCTTCGAGGCGGGTGACCCGAACAACTATGTGCCCGTGAGCGCGTCGCCCTCATGGCCGGTGCTGCTGTTCGCGCTTGGGGTCTCGTTGCTCACTGGCATTCTGTTTGGGGTCGCTCCGGCGTGGACGACCTCGCACGCCGATCCGGTCGAGGCGCTGCGCGGAGCGAATCGCGCCGTCAGTGGGCGTGGTTCCTGGGCGCAGAAGTCGCTGGTGATTGGGCAGACCGCGATGTCGATTGTTCTCTTGTCCGCGGCGGCCTTGCTGGGCAAGAGTCTGCGCAACCTCGAGCACCAGAATTTCGGCTTTGCCACCGAGGGCCGCTATCTGGTGTGGATCAACCCTTCGCTGGGTAATGACAAACCGGAACAAATGGAGCCGAAGTTCCGCGAGATCGACGACCGCCTACGGCAGATTCCGGGTGTGCGCATGGTGGCGCCTGTGCTCTATGCGCCGATGTCGGGCGATAGCTGGAACAACGGCGTGCGCATTGCCGGCCGCCCCGAGCCCCCGGCCAAGGAAGACACCAGTGCCGGCTGGGCGCGCGCGATGCCGGGCTTCTTTGCAACCATCGGCGCGAAGATGGTCCTGGGCCGCCCCTTTACCGAGGAGGACACGGCCACCACGCGGCCGGTAGCGGTGGTCAATGAAGCCTTCGCCCGGCGATTCTTCAAAAACGAAAACCCGATCGGCCAGCATTTCGGGCCAGACAAGATTCAATATGCGACCAAGTATGAAATCGTCGGCGTGGTGAAAGACATGCGTTATATGACCTACGACTATAAGGACCCGATCGGGCCCATGTACTGGATATCGGAAGCGCAGACCACCCACTGGGGCGATCCTGTGTTTGATGCGGGCGAGATCTGGTCACACTACCTTTACAACATCGTGATTTGGGCGCCAGGCAATCCGCCGGGGCTAGAAGAAAATGTGCGCAAAGCGTTGGCCAGTGTCGATCCGGATCTGGTGGTCTATGCGACTGATTCGTACGACAGGATTCTCCGCGGAGATTTTCAGCAGGAGGGCATGATTGCAACCCTGACGACGCTATTTGGTGTGCTGGGACTGGTGCTTTCGGCGATTGGCCTGTACGGCGTGATGGCCTACATGGTGGAGCAGCGCACGGGTGAGATCGGTGTCCGCATGGCGCTGGGCGCGGATCGCGGAAGGGTCTTGCGCATGGTGCTCAGGGGCGCGTTTTCCCAGGTGGCCATTGGCTTGGCGATCGGCATTCCCGCCGCGATCGGCGCCGGCAAGCTGATGACGCAACAGTTGTTCAGCGTGAGACCGTGGGATCCGGTGATGCTGGCCTCGGCCACGTTGGCGTTAGCCCTGGCAGCGCTGCTCGCGTCGGCGCTGCCGGCATGGCGGGCAGCGGGCGTGGAGCCCATGGTGGCGCTGCGCAATGAATGAGGGATGGGGTGCAATTCTTTCATGAAAGGTGGAAGCGGGCTTCAAAACGATGACGTACGTTTCGTCCGTACCATCGGCCGCTCTGTTTGTCTCTCCTGCCGGGCCTTCAGATGAAAAACAGACGAGGATGGGTATCGTGTCCCCATCCTCTCCCTCACTTCTCTCCCCTGAGTGTACCGGAACATGCGTTACACTTTGGACCGGGCACGTCCGTTACAATTCCCTTGCGCTGGTAGGCTTAGGTTGGTTCTTGGACTGCCCGTGGCGACTGTTTCTAAATACCTCAGTCGACGCAGACGCCATAGGAATGTGGGAATCCCAACGGGATTTCCAAAAAGTGTGGGAAGGGTGGACAAGCCGGCTTTATGGCTTTCCATACTCTGTCATTTCCATGGCCTGCTTTGGAAACGAGCGCTTCGATGATCGCCCCAGTGGAATTCCTACCGATGCCACGGCCCTGCACCTCTCTGAGCAGATAGAGCGCGTAAAGTTCCGCGTCATAAGCGCGGAGAGGTTCAAGGATTGCACATACGCCAACGACCGAGACTGTTACGAAAACGCGGCGCAACGGATCAAGGCGGCAAACAAGTAGCAGCTGGCATAGTTACAGACAAGAGGTCGATTTGGTAGGGCAAGAAAGCAACATCACCGATCAAGGATTGAATGTGGGCTCTAGCTCACTAGTTTGCGCGGTTTCAGGCGCGTTGAACTTCCGTCATTCGGACAGGGACTTGTTCGGCTGTCCGCCTTTGGTCAACTGGTAGACGACGAAATGCGCCCTTGTCGACTCATATACGGAATGTTCGCCCGGTTTGGATTCCAGGAAAGATAAACGTTGTCATCATGGCAAATTAACCAAAATTTACTGGACAAAAACGTTCGCTGATCGATATCTTGGCTGGGCTACTAGGCCACATGTATTTGCATCAGCGACCGTACTCCCACAAGTGCGGGTTCTTGTGCTGAACCCTGCGGGATCTACGTTTTCATTCTCCCAGAGTCCGAAAGCTGCACTCTTGGACTCTGGGTTCGCTCTCAACTTTGGGCGATCACGACGAGGCGGCCTTCACGAGCGCTCCAAGCGGCGCGCCGATTCGCGATCAACGAGAGAAGTCTCACGTTTCTATTCTGAAAGGTAGGTTAGTGTGCTCAAGAAATCGTTCAAAGTGTGCCTGGCGTGCATTGCCAGCTCTGTGCTCATTGCGTTCTCACCAGCAGCCAACGCTCAAAGCTGGCAAGAGGTCGGCGGCGCGGCAGCTCCACTGTCAGCTAACCAGGCATTGCTTCTTACTGACGGCGCGGTCCTCGTTCAAGACTATAAGAGCGCGGTCTGGTGGAAGCTGATTCCGGATGCCACAGGGAGCTACGTCACTGGAAAATGGAAGCAAGCAGCTTCCATGCCCAACGGTTATGGGCCGCTCTATTACTCCTCAGCCGTCTTGAAGAGCGGAAAGGTCGTCGTGGTTGGCGGAGAATATCTCGGAGGAGTGAACGGACTGGTTAATTCGAATCTCGGCGCGATCTACGAGCCCGTCAAAGATACCTGGACGGCATTTTCGGGCCCTAACGGCTGGACTGCCGGCGCTTCGGCATCTATCGTTCTGGACGATGGCCGGTTCATGCTTGCCGATACTTCGTACCCCAACGACACGGCAACCCTGGACGAGGCAACTATGACCTGGAAACTCATTCCCGGCACCGGCAAGCAAGACCCCTTCGACGAAGAGGGCTGGACTCTGCTTCCCGACAAGACGGTGTTAACCGTAGACGTCGGGGATTTTAGCAACTATGATGCCGAACGCTACTTTCCCGGCAAGCAGGACTGGGAGGACGCCGGGCTCCCTCCCGTAAACCTGGTTGACACGGCCGACGACGAAATTGGGCCGGCGGTCCTGATGCCGGATGGAAGGGTGTTTGCCTTTGGAGGAACGGACTCGACGGGTACGCAGACCGGGCACACGGCGATCTATACTCCCCCAGTAAAGAAGGATGATCCGGGTAGCTGGACTGCCGGCCCGGACTTTCCAAACTTCAACAGCATGTCGGATGCACCGGGAGCTCTGCTGATCACCGGAAAAGTACTGGTCCAGACTGTCCCGGGAAACACGGCCAAAGGAAGCACTTTCTACGAGTACGACGGAAACTCTTTCACCCTAGTACCGGCCCCGCCAAATGCCGTAAATGATCAGAGCTATACAGGGCGGATGCTGGAGCTTCCTACGGGCCAGATTCTCTTCACCGACACGTCAAACATGGTGGAAATTTATACTCCAAATGGCACTTATCAGCCAGCCTGGGCGCCCACCATTACGAGTGCTCCAACAACGATTGCGCGGGGTAATACTTATCAAATCAGTGGCACCCAATTCAATGGCCTCTCTCAAGGGGCAATGTATGGTGACGACGCGCAAATGGCTACTAACTATCCGCTCGTCCGCATCACCAACTCTGTGAGTGGTCACGTGTCGTATGCTCGAACACACGACCACAGCACCATGGGGGTAGCAACAGGCAGCGCAATTGTCTCAACGATGTTTGATATCGATGCGAAGACCGAACCAGGCACCAGCACAATGGTAGTAGTCACCAACGGAATACCATCGGCTCCGGTGAATGTCAACGTGCAGTAAGGCTTCAGAGGATGGCCCGGACTCGTGAGAGCGCGGGCCATCCTCTCCTTCAGTACTAGCCAGGTTCCTGCTGCGAGAGGACCTGGCCCCGCTTTGGTTCACCAACCACCAGTGCTGTCGTAACTCCCTCCCCCATCTAAAAAGCCGACCGCAAGCCAACCCACGTCCGGACCGGATCGCGGGAAGTTGGAAATTGTTCCCGGTTGCTCCTGTAGGGGGTGCGGGCGATTCCTCACGCTGCCTCAGGTCCACGGCTCTTACGCCGCTAGAAGGTGATGTTCGAGTGCGTTCAACCCGGCGAATCGACGAGGAAGATCAACCGGTTAGCGAGGTCTCGATCAGGGTGTCCCGTAACGAGTGATCAACTCGCCTCGCGCTAAAACATGGCCGCGGATTGCATCCAGCAATTCCTTCTTCGAAGCAGAGGGCAGCTTCACGTTCATGTCGACGGCATAGAGGATGAAGTCGTAGCGATGTACCGACCTGGCTGGTGGGCACGGTGGGGCGTAGCCCGGCTTATCGTTGTCGTTGACCCCCTCCATCGTTGTGTCCGGAAGAGTTGCCAGCCCAGAACGTTCCCGGTGCAATATACGTGTACCCGATGGAATGTTGTACATCACCCAGTGAACAAAGTTATAGCCGAGAGGAGAGTCGCGGTCGGTGACAACCAATGCAAGGCTTCTGGTTTGGGGTGGGGGAGCGGTCCAGGACAGCTCAGGAGAGAGTCCCTCGCCCTGGCAAGTGAAATCTTTACCGAGCACTCCGCCTGCAACGTCGGCACTCCTCAAATTAATGGACAGCGGGGCCACTGGTTCCTCCCCAGCTCGATTGCATCCCGCAGACATGACCAGGATGAATACTGCCGCGACCCGACTGCAGCCGCTGACACGTGAGCGGGTATGTGTCCAAAAATGCATAAAGTTTCTCCACGCGGGGCATCCAACTCTTGACATGTATATAATTCATAATGAATGATTCATAATCAATGATCAATGAATATTCTCAGAGTGCGATGGCTGCCGAGACCATCGCGATGGCGGATCAAGTGAGGGGGCTCTGCTCCGTCATCACCAAAATCGCGCGATCCGACCTCGAAGCCCGCCTGAAGAGCCATAAAACGGGCATCAGTTCGATCGAGCACGGCGTTCTTCGTCATCTTACGCACGGGGTTACATCCATGGCGAAGATCAGCCGTTTGATGGGAATTGCGCCATCGACCCTGGTGTACATTGTCGACGGCCTAACCGAGAAGAAGCTGGTCAAGCGAGGAAAGGATCCGAAAGACCGGCGTAGAGAGCCCCTTCTGCTGGAAAGAAAGGGCGCCGAACTGTTTGCCAAGTTCCCGAAGCTGGATTCAAGCAGCACTCTGGCGAGAAGCCTGGAGAGCATGGCGGAAGCGAGGAGACGCAACCTGGTTGCTCTCCTGAACGAGTTAGTGAAGGCGCTGACAGGTTCAGAGCGGCTGTACCTTAGCGCCGAATTGAAAGACGCTCAACAGCCTCTCGCCGCTTCAGCGAAAGGTCGGATTCGCAAAGACGGACGTGTGAAGGGATGACGGAATGAATCGCGCTCAATGGGTATTGATGACGACCTTCGCTGCGAGTTTCTACGGCGTTGGCAACATCTGGATGACTCAGTTCGGCTGGCGATTGTGGCCATTTGTAGCTCCTGGTGACTTTGGTCCCTATCACAACGCCTGGTGGGCGATGATCAAGCCGGTGATCTTTCCGATGGCGGCGGTTGCATTTCTTGGCGCCATCGCGCTTCTCTGGTGTAGGCCCGCAGGCGTCACCACGCCGGCGGTGTGGTTGAACATTGGGCTGCAGGTGTTGATCTACTCCCTGACTGCGGCGTTCTGGGGTCGTTGGCAGGCGCAAACCAAATTCGCGAGACTACCCGATGGCTCGCTCGACCCGATGTTTCTGCGTTCGATGAGCACGCACTGGATTCGCGCCTGCCTGATTACGTTGAGTGGGCTTGTTGTTTTCTGGATGGTCGTACAGCACTTGTCCTGCAGAGTCCAGCGGGTGCCATAAGATCTGCAGAAGCCGGCACACGTCAGCAATCGATAGAGGGACAGGAGATGTGGCAACACAGAACCTTTCTTGCCGTCTGGTCAACTTTCGCGATCATTCTCTCCTCACCGGCGTTGATGCAGTCGCGCCCCGGTATCTTGAAGCCCGGTGACTCTCTCCCAACTCTGGCCGGTCAGACGCTTGCGGGCACATGGCTCAGCGTTGACGCATTGGCAGACCATTCCCCGGTGGTTGTAATCCTGTCTTTTAGCCGGGCCGGCGGCCGAGGGGCCCGTGAATGGGAGGAGAGACTTTCGAAAGATAATCCCGGCCTGGCAAAATGCACGATCATCTTCCTTGAGACTGTTCCTCGGCTGTTGCGTCCCGTGGTGGTCTCAGGAATCAAGCGTAGTATGCCAGCTTCCCTGCAGAGTCGAACTATTCTTCTATACGAGCAACAAGACCTCTGGAGACAGAGGCTGCAAGTCAATGACGACAACAGCGCAAGCGTGATTTTGCTACGTGCTGGCGGGCAGGTCCAATGGACCACTTCGGCTGCATTCGACGACAAGACTTACTTGTCTCTTCGGCAGCAGATTGACGCTCTCAATTAAGTCGAGCGCCCACGTTCATCAAGTACCGTGCCGAAAGCGAATCGATCGAGGTGCAGCCAGTGCGACGTGATCCGCTCGTGAGATGGCGACCGGAGCATTCCTGAGACGGCGTTGATAGCGGCGACGCACATCGATTTCCGGGATGTTATGCCCCCCGGCCAGCACCCGATGGGCGGTACGGATCAGAGTGATTTCGACGGTCTCGCTGCCAATGTAGACGAGGACGACCTCGAGTCCACGAACGTGGGCATCGAGCATCACGCGCAGATAGTTTTCCCCAAGGGTGTTGTCTCGACGGCAAAGTCCTGAGCGAATGGCTTAGAGCGGGATGGGGTCCGCCACGACCGGTTGCGCGCGCCAACCGAAGTTGGCCGCCAGACCGGCAACAGCCAGGACCCCGACCACGAGCGCAACACAACCTGGCCAGCCGCCATGCTTCCAAAAAGCTCCCGGCAGAATGCCGCCCACCGTTCCCCCAACGTAGTAACAGCAGATGTACATGCCGGCGGCCGACACACGGCTGCCGGTGGGGGCGGCATCGCGCAAAAAACTGTTGGCGCATGTCTGCGCCACAAACACACCCGAGGCGGCAATCGCCAGCCCCGCCGCCACGATCGCCAACGACGGCGCCAGGGTCAAGGCCACCCCCGCGACGCAAGCCGCAATGGCCGCGAACATTCCGTGCCGCAGCCCTACCCGGGCCAGCACCCTCCCGGCGGCTAACGTCGTCACCAGGCCGCACAGGTAAACAGCGAACAGATAGCTTAACTGCCTGGTAGACAGAGCAAACGGTGCCGCGGAAAGGTAAAACGTGATGTAGCTGAACGTGGCCACCAGCGTAAAGAGCATGCAAAATCCAATGCAAAAGGTCGCAAGCAGCCGCGGATTTGCCAGGGTTCCTGAGCACCGGCGCCAGCCGGGACTGCGCTCGCCGCCGGCGCCGCCTGTCGGCGCGCTGGACGCAACAACCACTGTGACAGCAACGCTCCCCCAAGCCCCGCCAGACCGAGCACCACAAAGACCGCTCGCCACCCGTACCGCTCGGCAATCAGCCCGCCCAGTAAACGGCCCATAAACCCTCCGAACACCGTCCCGGCCACATAAACGCTCATCACCCGCGGCACCAGCAGCGCAGGCCACTCCTCGGTGATGTACGCGATGGTGATAATGAAAATTCCTGGCGTCACCACGCCCTGCAGCAAGCGCCAGACCGCCAGGGCCGGCAGACCCGTCGCCGTCGCCGTGAGCAGCGTACACACGGCGAGCGCCACCATCGAACCCACAATCGTCTTCTTGCGGTCCACTCTCTCCGCAAACACGGCCAGCAGCGCGGCCGACAACGCAACCCCCAGGGTAGAGGCACTGATGGTCAGGCTGACCTTGCCCTCCGACGCATGAAATACGCGGGAAAGGAAAGGCAGCAAAGGCTGAGTGCAATAAAGATCGAGAAACGCGAACATCCCGCAAACGAAGGGTGCGAACGCTTGCCCGCCAGACCCTGGCATTTCTGCCGCCTCCGGCAGCGTCTGGGCGCCTTCGTCACGCATCCGGTGTTTGCCGCGCCCGGGCGCCCGCCAGTGGATTCATGAAACGCTTCCGGCAGGCTCTCTTCGGCCTGAGTGGCTCGACCGCATTTCCGCCGGTCAACGCAGATTGTGCCACCTCGAGAATCGCCCGGTTGATCAACGCCACCTCACTGGAAATAGAATAAACCCCAGCCCATCGGAGACTTTGATTCTGCGGTTAGTCCTGACAAAGCCCGCTTTTCGTTATGTTCCAGCCGCGGAGGAAGCACGGGCAAGTTCCCCAAAAGAGAAGCCCGGGATATTCATCACGTAACTATTACAGTATCCATGCGGTCCCGGGGCCCATTTCGCGGACGCCCCAAAAAAGATTCGTCCCCCACGACACGCGCGCCACCCGCAGAAATGCGCGAAACCGACAACAAGGTTGTCACCTCGGATAAAGAACCCTGCTCACTCCGTACGATCGGAATACTTTTCCGTACTTTCAGCAGAGATCGTACGTTCGTCTATTTGCCATCTAATCTCAGTGAAAGCAGATTTCGCAGGACAAACTTCTCGTGCCGCCGGCAGACAAGTCATGCCCCCGGGTCTCGGGCATGCGCGAACGCGAAAACTCCACCAGGGGATACAAGGGGATACAACAATGAGGACGACGATCTATCTGGCGACCGCTTGTGGTCTCGCGGTGATACAGGGCTGCGAGGAAAGCTGGGTCGGGGAAGTCTGTTTGAACGACAAGCAGGCCCAATGCGTTGCCGCTGACCGAACGCGTAAGGGCGTTGTTTACTGCGGAACCTTCGGCGATGGAACGTTCAAAAGCAGCGATTGGGGAGCGACCTGGCATCCACTGCAGAATCTCACTAGGCCTAACGTAACGGCGCTTGCATCCTCTCCATCGGGCGCGCTCTACGCGGGAACGGAACTGAGCGCGATGTATCGATCCGAAGATGGTGGCGATTCCTGGTGTGAACTGGGGAGTTTGCTGACGCTGCCTTCGGCGAAGTCCTGGAGTTTCCCGCCGCGCCCGGAAACTCATCACGTCCAGGTCATCCTTCCCCATTTGGCCCACCCGCCACGTTTGCATGCAGCGATAGAGGCCGGGGCGCTCGTAGACAGCGACGACGCGGGAAGGACATGGCGTGACCGGGTCATGAGCGCTCCGCGAGACACACACAGCCTCGCGGTTCACCCGCTTGCTCCCACCCGGCTGCACTCAGCCGCCGGCGATGGCTATTTCGAAAGTGTGGATGGCGGTAACAGTTGGAGACGTATTGTTGACGGCTTGGATCATCAGTACTGCTGGAGCGTCGCCATCAGCCTCGCCGATGCAAAGACTCTCTTGCTGTCCGCTTCGAAGAGCGCATACGGAGCGCATTACAAAGCGTCGGCCTGTTCGGTCATCTATCGCCGCACCGGAAGCGATGCTTGGCAACCCGTACGAAAAGGTCTCCCCGATCCGCAAGGCTTGCGCATCCCCGTGGTGGCTGCCAGTTCTTCCCAGCCCGGAGTTTTCTATTGTTCAACGGAGGGAATGGTCTATCGGTCCCAGGACGATGGCTTGCAATGGCAAAAGCTCGCGGTTCAATGGAACAGCAAAGCTACGGCTGCGCACGCGACCGGGATGGCCATTGTCGAAGAAGGTTACTGTCCACAAACTATCAGGCCTTGAAGGGCGGAAATGGGCGAAATGGGGGACGGCACAATTCTTCCACGACGCAAATGAATCGCGCGGAGCAAGCTGTTCCCTATTCCCGAAAGTGTCAGGCCCGCAGTGTGTCGGAGATGACCCTGTTCACGGAAAAGATTCGCACGGCCCTGGCCGCCAGTGTAGTGCGTCGTTAATAACGTCCAGCATGTTTGCCAACCTGTCGGGCGCCCAGTCCCGCAGGGACGACTGAAGCTGCCCAGGATGAAATCCTTGTTTATCCAGGATTTCATCCTGGGCTATTGTCAGTCAGTCTTGTCCAAATTAGTTTTCAGGCAGTTCGGTTCTGCACCTCTGAGCATCAACACTCCGTGGAAGCGCAACTCTTCGATTTGTCATCCCGAGGAGCCGACTTGCCTGGCGGCAAGTCAAGGATGGAATGAACGAGCGAAGCGATCTGCCTTGTGGCCTCCCCCCTCAAGCAAATTTGTCATCGTGTCCCCCAAACAAATTTGTCATCCCGACCGTAGCGTACCCGAATTCCTGTTTCGCCATGTCAGACAGATCCACGTGTGCGGCTTTCATTAAGGAAAGCCGCATGAAGTTCGCCAGCGCCATCAACTTCGACAGGAATTCGGGGGAGCGAAGCGGAGGGATCTGCTGTGCGCCTTTCCCTCAAACCAAGGCCCCACGAGTGAGCTCGCAAATCCAGCCCCAGCCATTTTGTTCATTAGGAGCGGCTGACTTGCCTGCGGCAAGTTAAGGATGGAATGAACGCGGAGAGCGTTTGCTTTTCAAACCCGTCCCTCAAGCAAATTTGTTCACTGCGAGGAGCCGACTTGCCTGGCGGCAAGTCAAGGATGGAATGAACGAGCGAAGCGATCTGCCTTTTGGCCTCGCCCTCAAGCAAATTTGTCATCGTGTCCCCCAAACAAATTTGTCATCCCGACCGTAGCGTACCCGAATTCCTGTTTCGCCATGTCAGACAGATCCACGTGTGCGGCTTTCATTAAGGAAAGCCGCATGAAGTTCGCCAGCGCCATCAACTTCGACAGGAATTCGGGGTAGCGAAGCGGAGGGATCTGCTGTGCGCCTTTCCCTCAAACCAAGGCCACACGAGTGAGCTCGCAAATCCAGCCCCAGCCATTTTGTTCATTAGGAGGAGCCGACTTGCCTGGCGGCAAGTCAAGGATGGAATGAACGAGCGAAGCGATCTGCCTTTTGGCCTCGCCCCTCAAGCAAATTTGTCATCGTGTCCCCCAAACAAATTTGTCATCCCGACCGTAGCGTACCCGAATTCCTGTTTCGCCATGTCAGACAGATCCACGTGTGCGGCTTTCATTAAGGAAAGCCGCATGAAGTTCGCCAGCGCCATCAACTTCGACAGGAATTCGGGGTAGCGAAGCGGAGGGATCTGCGGTGCGCCTTTCCCCCAAACCAAGGCCACACGAGTGAGCTCGCAAATCCAGCCCCAGCCATTTTGTTCATTAGGAGCAGCGTACCCCGGATTCCTGCCACGCTACACAGGACAGGACCGCGTGTGCGGCTTTCGTTAAGGAAAGCCGCAGGAAGCTCGTCAACGCCATAAATCTCGACAGGAATCCGGGGGCAGCCGAGAGATCTGCAGTGCGCCTTTCTCCCAAGCAAAGGCTCTGCAAGTGAGCTCGCGAATCTCACCCGGCCCTTTTCGGGGACAGGCCCTTTTCGGGGACGCTCTGGATCGCGATCTGCAAGCCAAACACGATCAACCGAGATAGTGCAGCCTCCGATGCGGATTGGGCAGCGTCAGACTTCACGGCTAGCCGGCTCCGAACAGAATGTTGATGGGCTCATGGCGGCCTGTCACCGATCTCCACGCGCCTTCATGCTGATGAAGAAACATTCGGCCAGACCAGGCTCAATGTCCGCCTGATCGGCGCTAGACGAACTTGAGCGGTGACAGACGGACATGATTCCATCTTGGCCTTAAGCCCGGGAGATGACCGAAGACTTTGCCAGCAACATTGGCAGGATTAAGCTCGCTTAAGTTTACGGCTCGGGTGCCCGAGCGGAATGTTGACGGGGTGCAGTCCAGTCTGTCACCGTCGCACCGCATATCGTCACCGGCTTCTGTCTATCAAGCACTGCGAAGGGGATTAATCACTCTTGCTCCGGGGAAGTGTTTCTCGTTATCCGTGACCACGACGCAGTCATTCGCCTCGGCGATCGCGGCCACGACGGTGTCGAGTGCGCTCCTCGGTTTTCCCACAGCAGTGCCCTGCGCCATCAAGCGGCCCCAGATTATGGCTGCCCTCTCGTCGAACACCAGCACGCGACCGCGAAAAAGAGCCTGCGGTCCTTCGGGTCCGGCGAACCATTGTTCCAGTTCTCTGCGCTTCTTGCCGGCCGGCTTCTCCAAAACCCCGCGACGAATTTCACCCAGGCTAAGCGAGGAGATGAACAAATCGTCGTCTAGCTGATCCTCCATCCATTCGAGGAGCGCCCGAGAGGGGGTTGGCTTTACTGCGTTGCTGATGATATTCGTGTCGAGCAAATACCGCGTCACAGATCAGGTTTCCTGCCCACTTCGACGGACCGTTCCATCTTCAGCTCGGTGCCGACCAGAGGCGAACGACGCAGTGCTGCGAGGATTCCCCCCTTCTTCGACATATCGGAGACGGAGCGCATAAGCTCCGAGCGAATGCGGCTGGCCTCGGGATCCTCCTGCGCCAGCCGCTTTGCGAGAGAACGAATCAGCACACGATCCGCTTCGAGGCCCAGAACTTCAAAGCGCGCCACTCCCCGCTTCTGGAGACGGCTGCGGTAGTTCTTGATGGCTCGCGTCTGGGCGGGATTGCTCATTGGTCAGCCTCCTCTCGATATCCAGTAATATAGCCGGGAGCGGTTCAAGATACAAGGCCGTGCATTAGACGACCGACGACCGGTGACGACGACCGGCGGACGACGACCGACGACCGGTGACGACGACCGGTACGGACGACGACCGGTGACGGACGACGACCGGTGACGACAGACGACGACCGGTGACATACGGACATGACCCTTACGACGCGGCGGTTTTGCGGCCGTCATGGATGACCATGTGCCTACCATTGTTCAGTTTGCCACTCTCGGCGTGTCTAGCGGGAGACTTGCTTGACGTGGATCCAAAGCTTCGCCCATTTGCCGGCCCTTTTTCTGCGGGGCCAAGCGCCGCCCCGTGATCTTCTCGAGCACCGAGACAAACTCAGCGTCCCCTAGTGGACGACCGGTGTGTGTACTCCGGCGAATCGCGGTTAACTCCGACTCCGCCTCGGACGCGGCTAAATACTCGTGCCACGTTGAGAAGAATCCAGGACAGAAGAATCCAGGACACAAAGAATCCAAAAGAATCCAGGACAGACGAAGATGCCCCTAACGCAGTGTGGCTACCACGACAGAGGTCCATGTGTTCATAAGGGTCATCTTCGTCTGTCCTACATTTCTCCGCACCGCAGTGGCGCTGGCCGCGCTCGGCCAGCGCCACTGCTCCGTCTCGACGACCAATCGAGCCCCCGCCGCTAACACGCTAGCGGATACCTTCCGACCATCCAGTATATTGCTCACATGGCCGACCTAAATCCGCCGGACCCGCTGCCCAAAGGCAGACGCCTGCGCCTTTTCCCTCTCATCGCCGCAACCTTCTTTATGGTCTCCGGTGGCCCTTATGGCATCGAGGACACGCTCGGCGGCGCGGGCTACCTCGGCGCCCTGCTGATCCTCGCCATCGTTCCCTTCGTGTGGAGTCTGCCCACCACCCTCATGATCGGCGAACTGGCCAGCGCCATGCCCGCCGAGGGCGGCTTCTATGTATGGGTGCGGCAAGCCTTCGGCCCCTTCTGGGGTTACCAGGAGGCGTGGCTCTCGCTGGCTGCCAGCATCTTCGACATGGCCATCTATCCCACGCTGTCCGTCCTCTATCTCGGGCGGCTGTTTCCCACCTGGACCGCCGGCGGCCGCGCCACTCTGTGGGCGGTGACCTTTGTGATCCTGTGCTGTCTGTGGAACCTGGGAGGAGCACGCACCGTCGGCCGAAGCGCGGTCGTGCTCTTCGTTGCCCTGCTTGCTCCCTTCGTCGTGCTGGTCGGCTGCGGCTACTGGGCTGGATGGCATCACCTGCTGCAGCATGTTTCCTATCCGCCGTCGGCCGCGCCGCACGGCACGATCACCACCGCCCTGCTGGTCGCGATGTGGAACTACATGGGCTGGGACAACGCCTCGACCGTCGCCCAGGAGGTGGAGAATCCTCGCCGCAATTATCCGTTGGCGATGCTGGGGACTTGCGCAATCGTCGCGCTGTCCTACATTCTTCCGCTCAGTGCCATCGCTGCCGCCGGTATCCCCGTCGATCAGTTCACCACCGGCTCGTGGACCGATGCAGCGCGCCTGCTGGCCGGCCCATGGCTCGCGGTCGCTGTCGTCATCGGCGGCATCATCAACGGCGTGGGCATGTTCAATGCGCTCACCCTCTCCTATACCCGCCTGCCGGTCGTGATGGCGGAGGACCGCATGGCGCCTTCCGCACTGGCGCTGCGCAACCGCCGGCGCAGCCCCTGGGTCGCCATTCTGCTGTGTGGCCTCGGCTGGGCACTGGCGCTCGGATTCACCTACGAGCGGCTCATCTCGATCGATCTGATCGTGTATGGCGCCAGCCTGGTGCTCGAGTTTGCCGCGCTCATCGCGCTGCGCATCAAGCAACCGGAGATGGTGCGGCCCTTTCGTATTCCCGGCGGCATGGCCGGCGTGTGGGTGGTGAGCGTCGTTCCGGTGGCGCTGCTGGTGTACGCCGCGTATGCATCCCGCTCCGAACAGGTAGCGCATATGCCCGCATTGCTGTTCGGCTTGCTGGTCGCTGCCGGCGGCCCCGTCTGCTATCTGCTCTCGCGGCGCTGGTGGGGCAAACCGATCCCCGCACCGGAACCTACAGAGATTGCTGCGGACTGACGGACGGAGGAGATGCGGGATGGAAAGTACTCCGACAATACGGCGCGCGGCCTTCCCGTATCACCGCGCTGGCAATCGAATGCCAACGAACCCTGCGGCGCATCTCCAGCAGGATTTCGCGTCGGACGGATCAGGTACTTTTAGAAACTGTCTCCCGATGGAGTGCGTCGCTCATAGCGTCCAGTATGTTTGCCAACCTGTCGGGCGCCCCAGTCCCGCAGGGACGACTGAACGTAGCCCAGGATGAAATCCTGGGTAGGAAAAGCAAAACAGAGCAGTCCCGCAGGGACGGCTGAAGGGGGAGGACCAAGTCCTGTCTTCCCTCAGCCTTT
Source organism: uncultured Acidobacteriaceae bacterium (assembly GCA_963834445.1). Taxonomy (GTDB): domain Bacteria; phylum Acidobacteriota; class Terriglobia; order Terriglobales; family Acidobacteriaceae; genus PALSA-350. Next base: position 411,920 of record CAWIBU010000002.1, on the reverse strand, counting down.
ATTGACGGAGCAATCCTCCCAGGATTTCATCCTGGGCTACGTTCAGTCGTCCCTGCGGGACTGAAGCTTGAAAACATATCGGACGTTATGAACCACGCACTACACAAGTGCAGTGCGCCACACAGACGGTGATCTATCCAAAACCGGGAAATTACGATTTTTCCCAACCAAATTGCAAACTCCGGGATGCCCCAACGGGGATGGCCCTCACTACCCCATCAACGTTGATTCGGCAGATCGAGAATCTCCACATTGGAGCGCTGCTGGGCTCGTTCCATGACGACCTCCTGGCCATCCGGGGAAACATCGAAATCGCTGACCTCGAAATCGGGGTCCAGGTTGCTTAACGGACGTTCGGAGCCGTTCTCCAAATCAACCAGCCAGAGGTTTCTATGCTCGATGCCTCCCCGCAAAAATACAAGCGCGCGACGGCTCGGGAGAAAGACTAAATGCCTGGCTCCTCGCGTCAGCGTCAGGTTGGGCAGGGCGTACGGCTTGGCTTCTTTAGTAACTGCCTTCACAGCAAAGGTTGTGCCTATGTCGGGTCCTGAGTAAGCAACAAAGCTGCCGTCCGGAGCCCATGCCGGATCGCGCGCGTGCTCCTGCAGAAACGGAACCGCCTGCCGCCCGTCGAGCGACACGCTGAAAAGTTGTGGGCGGCCCTGGTCTTCTGCCGCCACGGTGAGCGAGTTGCCACCCGGCAACCAGGCCGGAGATCCGGTCAAATGCAGTGATTCCGTCACCACCCGTGGGTTGGTGCCGTCAGCCGCCATTACATATAAATACGTCCTATCGTTTTGGCGAACAGAAAAGGCGATCTGCTTACCATCCGGGGCGATGGCAGGGCCGCCAACGACGTGCACCCCGTCGCCCCGCCACAACTCGGTGCTTTTATCGTTCGCAAGTTTCCAGATGCTTTCGCCGCTACCCGTGGCAGATACATAAAGAAGGTAGCCCAGACCAAGCCGCGGGGAGAAACCGTTGGTGGTGGTCAAGGGAATCGGTTCCGGCCGCGGGACCTCTGCCTGCGCATCCGCGATGGGCAACCGCCAGAAGGTCTTGATGGGAGTGGTGCGCGTAACCACCAGGCGATGACCATCCGCGCTCGCCGACAGCGACGTAAATTGATCGAGTCCAGAAGTCAGGCGGTGGGGCACTCGCCGCTCTACGTCCATTTCGTAAAGCCCCTGTCCCGTACCCTCAGCGTCGCCCGCAAGGTATAAGAGCCTGCGCCGATCTAACAGGACCGGATAGGTTATACGGGCATTCTGGAAGGTGATTCGCTCGGGCCTTCCCCCGGCCGGACGAATGCGCCAGATATCCAACTTGTCCGGAAGTTCGCCCTGAACGAAGTAAAGATAGGCAGCGTCGGGCGCCCACAGCGGAAAGTGACTGTGCAGCCCGGCGGCGGCGGCAAAAATGGGCCGGGCATCCTTGCTCACATCGCCTTTCGATACGAACAGCGGGTCGCCCGGGCCGGGCGTATGGTAGGCAAGGCGGGCGCCGTCGCGCGACCAGTCAAATTCCGCCACGCCTGGAAGGTAGGGCCTGGGTTCACCCCCAAGAATGGGAACGGCCCAGATGCCGATGTCAACTCCGTTGGAGCCTGCTTTGCGCAGCCAGTACGTAACCAGGGCTCCGTCCGGAGAGAAACCCAGGGCGCGAATCGAGGGATTCCCCAACTCCGCAACGCTGCCGTGGGTCAGGTTGTGAAACTCCCCCGACCCCACCTGGGTGATCCAGAGATCCATATGCTTATCCCGGTCCGACAAGAATGCGATGACATGGCCATCGGGTGAAATGGCGGCGGCCTGCTCCAGTCCGTCGAAGTCGGTGACGGTCTGAAAGCGGGCATCGGCAATCGGGTTGCGCCAGAAGCGCTCAGTCCTTTGTAGCCAGAGCACGAAGCCAACGCCCAGCACACTGAGCGCGATCAACAGCAAAATCATCTTCCCCCGGGAACCAACAGCCGAGCCCGCGGGTGGCGGCTCTGCCGGCGCGGCTGCAGCCGAGACGACCGCGCTCTCCGGGTCGGGCCCCGCAGGCAGGTTGCGGCCGTTCCTCCACGCATCCAGCTCCGCTCGCGACGCATAGACCGTGCCCATTCGGTCGTGCTGGTGCCGGTGAACAGGCATCCCTTCCCGTTTCTCCCAGCGCTGAACCGTAGTCACATCGCGCTTGAGGTACGAGGCGATCTCTTTCCAGGAGTGGAGGCGGTCTTCGCGTGGTCTTGCCGATGATGGGGAATCAAGGGGCGGGTTCGCCATTCGCTCTCCAGGAGGGGGCCGCGCTGGCTACCAGGCCCGGACCAAATTGTATCGCCCCCTTGGCAAAGCCTTGGTAAAGCCACGGCAAACCACGGCATCTCGCGGTAAAGAGCGGTCATGATTGCATCTCCGTGCCTTACCGCTTGTTCGGTCCCGCAGGGTGCTCGATCGTGTCCCTGCATTCAAATCCCTCTTTGGAGGAAATCCATGAAAAGCAAAATGCTGGCTTCCACAGTCTGCCTGCTCCCTCTTCTGCTGTTGATATCTGGCCCCATCGCACACACCGAGGAGCATGAAGCCTTTCGCTTCAACGGCCTTATCAACGACTACACGCCGGCAGATCCGAACATCAAGGGCAGCCCATACGAGATGCACGGTCAGTGGTCAATGGAGCTGCACCCCTGGGGCACCGCGGACTTTCTGGCCGATATGACCATGTCTGACTTTGGCAGCTCCAACGGCATGCTGGATGCGACGATGGGGGGCCAGAACGCGCATACCCATCACATTCAGTTGACCAACATAAAGATCACACCAGACATGAACGGATGCCCGGCATTTGCGCCCGCAACCACGACGGGGTTCCAGCTGAATGGGAAGGTCCATCTGATTACGGGGAACGGAGGCAATGCTCCTTTTGAGACCACGCCCCCTACCTCTACGCTGCAGGTATGCGTGACCGGGGGAAAAGAGGTTTCCTTTTCCAACATCACGCTCGTGTTTGCAGGGCCGGCAAGCACTCACTTCGGAACGCAGGCAATCCACGGGGTAGTCCGCGTGCCTTAAACGTCCAGCGGCAATCGAGGCAAGATAGCCGTTTTGCTTTGGATAGCCTATCGTCAAGCTGAGGAATGGGCGAATGGGGACGGCCTGAGAGTGTGTCTCCGACACACTCTCAGGCTCTCCCCCTATTCGCCTATCGCCGCGGCTCAGGCACGCCTTTCCGCGTTCTCGCACAGCTTCTCCACGCGTCGCACTCGTGCCTCGATGCCCTGGTAGTAGAAGACCGCCAACAACTCCTGGCGCCGCTGCGTCTGCGTCATCTTCGCCCACCCTGCCTTTGCTTTTGGTCTCTTGCGAAAGGCGACAGCTACGATCGGCGGCAGTTCCTGTTCTCCTTCCATCGCCCCGAGCAGCCTTTCCGCCATCTGCTCACAACGTTTCCTTCGCCCAGCGTCGCTCTTAACAACCATCACCCACTTGCCGATTTCGCGGCGCATCGACTCGCTCAGGCTGTCATAGTAGGCGCGCAGGTTCGGCTCTTCGTCCAGCAGCTCTGCCAGATCATCAGGCAACTCTGCCGGTCGTGGTTCGAGGTCGGCCTCGAGCCAAAATTCCGCAACGCTGCCAACCGTGATTCCCGCCTCGCGCTGCACCCTGTTATTCACCAGCAGCAGGTAGTGCCCGCGCTCGCCCGGCACAGGAAACAACGACGTGCGAAACGCCACGCTCGCTCCGTTCGAAGACAAGACCCGCCCGCGCACGCGCAGCCGCAGCATCTCTGTCCACACCTTATGCGGATCAAAGGGCAAGCGTGCGACGGTCCACCCCATGCCTTCGCTTCCCTTCTGCAGCGTCGCCGTGAACCGTTTCGGCTTGTTCGCCATGCCAACATCCTAATGCCAAACCGGCAACAACTGCTGCAGCCATCCTTAGCCCGCGCTGGAGTACCATTCCGCATGACCGCAGCGGAGGAGAACGTCTTGACCAGCAAAGACAAAAAAATCAATCGCAGGGATCTGACGCGGAGCGCCCTCATCGGCGGGGCCTCCCTTCTCTTTGCCGCCGAAGCACTGCCTGCAGCCGAAACAGCCATGAATGGGGCAGCCTCGGTAATGAACGCCCGCGCATTCGGGGCGACGGCAGATGGCAAAACCAACGATACGGCAGCCCTGCAAAAAGCCCTCGATGCCGCGGCGAAAAGCGGCGGCGCTGTCTTTTTGCCCGCCGGCACATACCTCACCGGCGAACTGAAGATACGGCCCAGCACAGCTCTGGTCGGCATCCCAACCTGGAGCTATCGTGGGCCCGGTGCAACCGTGCTGCGCCTGGCAGGCGCGGATGCTCACTGTCTTCTTAACCTGACCGAAGCCTCCGGCGCCTCGATCGAGGGCCTGGCCCTTGACGGTGGAGGCCTGGGCAACTCGATTCATGGTTTATGCACCGACCGCACCGAGTTCGGCAAACAGGAAGACGCCTTCCGCATCGAGCGTTGCCAGGTCCGCCGCTTCAGCGGAGACGGTGCGCACTTTGCCTGCGTGTGGTGCTTTAGTGTGCGCCATTCCATGTTTGCCGATAATGGAGGAGACGGCCTTAATCTGCGGGGTTGGGATGGGTTTCTGCTGGACAACTGGTTCTCTGGCAATGGCCGGGCGGGGTTCGCCGCGCGCCACGAGAATGCTTCGATCACCTTCACCGCCAACCGCATCGAATGGAATCGCGAGGAAAACATGCTCATTACCGGCGGCAATGGCTATCAGATCACGGGTAACTTCTTCGACCGGGCAGGCACCTGCGGAATCGCGCTACGAAAGGGCAAGGCGCCGAGCACGCACATCACCATCACGGGAAATTTCGTCAAACGCAGCGGCAAACGGGCAGATGCAGAAAGCCACGACTCCGCGCAGATCCTGCTGGACCATGCTGAGGGCGTCACCTGCATTGGTAACAGTATCCAGTCGGGGGCGGACGACGGGGGCGGTGGTCGGCGCACTCCCTCTTACGGCATCGTCTACGAAGGCCTGCGCAACTGCGTTATCCGCGACAATGTTCTGCACGAAGGCGCCTTGAAGCAGCTATTGGTGGACCTGGGCGGACAAGAGGATGGGGTAATCGTCGGCGATAATCCCGGCCAGCTTTTTATGACCAGGCGCGAGAGCTAAGAGACGAGGCTGCGTCTTTCCGCGCCAGGCCGGTGGCGGGCCGGAATGGATGCGTCAGTTGTGTAAATTCCTCGGAATTTACGACCGCCAAATTCCAGGTGTCGGGGAGGCGTGCCTAGATCACAGTCACTACGTCGCGTGCAGCAGTCTTTTCAGGAAGCAATGCAGTCAGTTTGCGATCCAACGTCGCTAAGCGTCCTTTGTTGTGGATCGCCAGGGCCAGTAGGTACGCATCCGTGACCTGTTGATGGCCCACCAGTTTCCGCTGCAACAGTGCCATGGCTTCCATCAGACCGATGTCATCGGGCCAGAATTGGTGCGCCGAATGTCCAAGATTGGCCTGCAGCAGCGCGACGGCGTCCACTGGGGTCAGAGCGTTGGGCGAAAACGCTGGATTGGATAGGATACGGACAAAAGCTGTCTGGGTGAAAGGGCAGCTCGCCCACCTTTCGCGCCCCAGCTGCGAAAACCAGCGTTGCACTTTGCCGTGCGCCTCGTGACTCGGCCACGTCATCGCGATCATTACATTGACGTCGAGCAAACAGGCCCGGGTCACTCCAGTTCTTCCTGCAGTTTGCTGATCTGTTCCGCGGTCACGGTTGGTGACCCCTGGGGCAGCTCCACGACGTGGAACCCGTTTACGAGACGTGTCTGCAACGGCGCCTGCAAACCCCGCCGCACCAATTCAGACACCGCCTTTCCCAGCGCTATGTCCCGGCTGTCGGCGTACACCTTCACTTCCCGTAGAACATCGTCATCGATCGACAGGGTTGTCCGCATGCACCATGATGCTTGTTGCGTAAGAATGATGTCAAACTTTAAGTACAAGCATCGAATTGAGAGGCGAGATGCAATCAAGCGTTATCCAGTGCTTAAACTGGAGATAAGGTGATAGGACCTATCCCCAGAACTGCTGCAATGGGTACACCCGTAGCCAGCGTAGTGGGATACACAGATAGGCTTTCATCCACTGACGCCTGAACGAACCGCAGAGTCCCGCAGGGACGGACTGAAGCTAGCCCAGGACACCAGTCCTGGGTTGACTCATCGTTCCGCCCGGCTGGCAGCGGACCGTTTGCTCCTCGGGTAATGCGCACACAGACACTTTAGTTCCTGAAAAAGTGACCTATGGAACCCTACTGCGGCTCAAAAAGCGTCCCGATGCTTATCGCCTAGTGTGGATCGGCGATACCCTGAAAGTAGACGATATCGGCAGGCAGCGGGCTTCTCACGCGGCAGCGCCATGCCGGCAGTTGCGTGGAAGTTTTGCGCCTAAACGTGAGCGAAGGACAGTCTTACCGCTGTCCGGTGACACGCCCGATCCCTGTCAAAAATCCGTCAGTCCACGCCTCTCGCCGCGGCGGGATTTTTTAATTGCCACCGGTGCTTTTCCAAGCGCTGTGGCCGCCGCCGCTGAGCTTCTAAACCTGCTGCCAATGCCATAAATGCCAAAAACGATCGAATTTTATCGAATTTTACAAAAACAAGAACCCACGAACCCTTATCCTTCGTGCCGTTGGCGTCTGCAGGGCCCTTACAGACGTGCCGCCTGAGAATGCCGGCAACCAGGGCCGCCGCCGCTCACGGGTGAGGTGATATTCTCGTTGGCATCCGTAAATGAATAACAAAGGAGATATCTCATGGGATTTTTAGAAGATGCAGAAAAGCTCGCAGGAGCCGTAGTCGCCGTCGAGGGTGTCAAAAAAGTGGATCCGAACGCTTCCATCCTTACCGAGGGTGCGGCCGCTGTCGCCGGCTGGAAGGGCGCCGAAGCAATCGAGGAACACCTGGACAATAAAGAACAAAACAACGGCTAACCGAGACCGTTTGAGGCAAGCTTCTTTGCGCACGCTCTCCTGGACCGCGAGACGCCTACGGGGTGTAAAAAGGATCCCATGAGCTTTGCTTCGCTGGTCTTCACGCCGCTGGTCAAAAAACTACAGGAGCGCTACGGCAGCCGGCGGCAGTACCAGCGGATGGAAGAAGCTGGTGCCTCGCAAGATCGTTTTACTGCTTTCGAAACCGAGTTTCTGGGCGAACGGGACAGCTTTTACTGGGCGACCATTGGAACCAGCGGATGGCCTTATGTGCAACATCGGGGAGGCCCGAAAGGCTTCCTCAAAGTGGTGGACGACCACACGCTGGCGCTGGGAGATTTTCGCGGTAACAAGCAATACATCAGCACCGGCAACCTACTCACCGACAATCGCGTGGCTATGATCATGGTCGACTATCCGCGGCAGGCTCGCCTGAAGATACTGGGGCGGGTGGAGATTCTTGAAGGAGAACAAGCGGAGAGCTGGCTGCCCAGGGTCCGCATGCCCGAAGAGAAAACGGTCATCGAACGGGTATTCGTGATCCATGTGGAAGCGTACGACTGGAACTGCCCGCAACACATCACGCCCCGGTATACAGCGGAAGAGATTCGAACGGGGATGCAATCAATTGAGAAACGCGTGGATGCGCTGGAGCAGGAGAATCAAGCCCTGCGCAAAGAGCTAGCCGAACTACGCGCCGGTTCCAGAACTTAAGACGTCCTGCTGCGCGGTTGCTTCGACGCTGCGTGCGACGACGGCGTTGTTGATGAGCGGATTTGCCCAGAAGCCTATGCTGAAAATGAAGCCGAACGTGATGTAGAGAAAAGCCACACCGGTGCGGAGCCCGGCAAAGTCGCCGATGCGTCCGATGATCAACGGAACGATGGCGCCGCCAATGATCGCTGTGCTCAGGATGCCGGAGAAGGAACCGTGGTACTCCGCCACCGAATTCAACGCGAGCGAGATCACGATGGGCCACATCACTGAGGTGAACAGGCCAATGGCCGGAAAAGCCATGAGGGACACATTCGCCGGCCCGAACAAAGCAGCCGACAGGCAAAGCAGCGCGCCGACACAAGCGCCGATCAGTATTTTGCGGCTATCGAATATCTTCAACAGCACCATGCCGATCAAACAGCCCACAGTGAGCAGCGCCCAGAACCAGGAGACGGCCGCGGCCCCCTGGGTATGAGGGTCGATGCTGTGGTAGCGGTACAAGAAGCTGGAGATCCAATCGGCGGTGCCCTGCTCGCAACCAACGTAGGCAAATATCCCGAGAAAGTACATCCACACCACAGGCCGCCGCACCAACGCTTGATACATGTCCCACGAGCCGGCGCGTTCTGCTGCGCTGTGCTCGACATGAGGAAAGCGCGATAGCCCCACAACCACCACCATGATGAGACTGGAAATAGCAAAGAGCCAGTAAATGGAAGCCCACGGCAATCGCCCAGGGGTTCCCATTGCCAGAAGACGCAACATTAAATTTTGATCTGGTGCGGGATGCTGCAGGTTCGTGACCAGATACGAATAGATCCACGGGCTGGCGATGGAAGCGCTGCTGAAGACCAGCTGGGCGACTGCGGAATTGTAAGCGAAGTGCTCTTCTCCGCCGGCCACGCGCAGCAAGGGATTGAGCGCCACCTGCAACACCGCCATGCCCGCACCCATGACGAACAGCGAAACCATCGCGACCCGGTAGCCGGGGAAGAGCGCGAAACTGAGCGAGCCCGCAGTGGCAGCGACGAAAGAAAGAGTCATCACCGGTTTTTCGCGGAAGCGTTCTAACCAGAATCCCGCGGGGATGGACATGACGCCATAGGCAATGAAGAAGGCAAAGGCGAGAAAGCCGGCGGCGGTGAGACTGAGATGAAAGCTGGTGATGATATCGGGCACGATCGGCCCCAGGATATTGCTCAGCAAAGACATGACGAAGAAGGAGATAAAGACCAGGATGACCATGTAGCGGTTTCTTGCCATCAGCGAATTCTCCAGTCACTGCCTTTTGGGGTTGCTCAAGCTTAACGTCTGTGTCCCCTTCGCACGACTTTAAAATGGACTCACTTCTCAGGCGCGCAGCAGAAAACGAAAGCGCATGTCTTCGCCGAACCACATGATGTAGTTGGTTCCCCACGCATTGTTGAAGAGATTGCAATGGATGCCGGCCCGCGGGTCAGGCTGAAGATTGGAAAACGGCAAGGGAGATTTTGTTCCGATCGTGACGACGGGCGCGTCCAGCGTTTCTACGGCGAAGGTTCCGTTGTCATCCTTATAGCGGAAGCCTCTTGATAAGGCGTGCATATGACGGTTGCCGGAGACCACCACATCCCCTGGGGACACAGGCTCGTCCGCTTTTTCGAGCGTCCAGCCTTGCGCATCCTCGGTTACGGGACGGAAGCTCAGCCAGAGTGCTTCGGGCAGACGCGTGGCCGGTTTGCCAAACCAGGAAAAGTTCAGCTGGATCACCGGCTCTTCTCTGGGCAACAGCAACTCCATATACATCTTTGCGGGAAAGGCGGCTCGCCCGGCTTGCAGCGACTGGGCGTCGTGAATGGCAAGATGGGCGAGCAGCCGATGGCCGTGCTCGTCTTCTTCCACTTGAAGTTCGTTGAGGGTAGGCACCCATACGCGGCTCTCCGCGCCAAAGCGATCGATATTGGGTTTGCCGAAATCTTTGTAGGCCCAGTCCTGGGTGCTCACGACATAGCCGGTGAAGAACCGGTCGTAGTCTTTTTGCGACAGTGTCTGATACGAGAACAGCGCCAGCGGGTGATCGGCGGACGCCCATTCCCGCTTGGTCTTCTTGTTGCCCAGGCGGCGAATCGCTCCGGTGCCGGGATCGATGTCCACCAAGAAGTGCGCCGTCTCGATGCTTGTATGCGGGCTGGCAAGCGCGGGTCTCGGCGGAGTCGCGGCGAGCTGGTCAACCGCTGCCTGCGCCTGCTGCCGCAGCGGGCCGGGAAGTGCGGCAATGCCGGCGAAGAGATCCTGACGCTTCTCTTGCCAGCTGAACTGGACCACCTTGTAATTCCTGGTGTCGAGCATGGGGGCCAGATCGCGAGGTGTGTAGTGGTCGAAGTCGAGCCAGGTCTTGGTGTCGGTTCCCCAGGTATGCTCGACCTCGAGCAGCAGATGGCGAAGCAGCGCAACATCGGTTGCATCGCCCACAGCAAAGCTTCCCTGCGCCAGCCATGCCTGGCGCAGGCGACAGACCTCGCGATAGCGGGCAATCTTGAGTGGGTCGCTGGCTACACCATGAATCCAGGTGTCTCCGATTTCTGCGCTGACTACCGGGAGCACGCTATGATAGGGCGCAACCGCATTGGCAATCTCGGTCAGGTTGGTGGGAATGATCGCAGCACTGGGGAAACGGGCCCGCAACCGGGTGTAGGTCTCGTGGATTTCTTCGACCGTGTGCGGACCCTTGTTGTCGTCGCGCACCACCATGGCGAGGGCGAGATCCGATCCCGGCACCTGGGTCACGCCTCCATAGCCGGGGTGATACATCACTGCGAGAGTTGCGCCGCCCGGCGCCTTCCACAGAAACAAAGGCGGAAGCTCTGCCGGCCGGCTGGCATCGTTGACGCCGATATCGAGGAACGTTACGCCTTGTGCCGCGAGCGGGGCGATCAGGCCGCGGGTGTGGCCGGGCACGTCGGTCATCTTGGCGCCGGTGGTGGTTCGGCCAAAGCGCCGGTCCAGCGCTTTCGACAAGCCGATGCCCCCGGAGATTGCGGAGCTGTCGAGCATTTCGCTCTGCCACGTGAACGGCAGTGCGTGCCAAGCGATGTCGCCGCTGGCAATTGCCCGCTCCATGCGCGTGCGCTCTTCGGGCGTTGCCTGCTCCAGGTATTCGTAAAGCAGCCATGACCCGGTGGTCCACACATAGCGCTCACTGCCAGCTTGGCGCATCTGGGCGCCGAGCTCGATGGCGCGGGGAAAGAACTCTTTGAAATAGCGGCGGACAACGGCTGCCTGGGTATCGATAAAGCCGGCATCGAAATGACACTTGAACATGACCAGGACACGCTTGACGGAGGGATCGGGCGCGAACGCGCGCAGGGAGCGCGCTTTCCACAAAACTGCGCTACCAAAAAGAGCCTTTACGAAGTTGCGACGCTGCATGGGAATGTTTGCCTTCAGCCGCAGTTGTACCAGAACGCGGGGGAACAGCGCTTGCGGAGGAGGGAACGGCGAGAGCGCTTGCTCTTTTTTCCCAGTCCCCCAAACAAATTTGTCATCCCGAGGAGCCAACTTGCCTGTCGGCAAGTTAAGAGAGAAATGAAGCGGAGAGCGCTTGCTTTTAAGCCCGTCCCCCACGCAAATCTTTAAGCCCGTCCCTCAAGCAAATTTTAAGCCCGTCCCCCAAGCAAATTTTAAGCCCGTCCCCCAAGCAGATTTTAAGCCCGTCCCCCAAGCAAATTTGTCATCCCGACCGTAGCGTAGCGAAGTGGAGGGATCTGCGGTGCGCCTTTCCCCCAAACCAAGGCCCCACGAGTGAGCTCGCAAATCCGGCCCAGCCATTTTGTCTCAAGTCGAACCGGCAAATGTACCTACGATTGATCGCCCCACCCGCCGCCACCGGGCGTCTCGATGCGCAGAACGTCTCCTTTAGCCAGGCGGAGACTGCATTTACCCGGCAGCTCATCTGTCACCTCGCTGCCCGCGCGGACGAGCCATGCGCGCCCCGCTGCCCCGTCTTCGCCGCCGGCCAGCCCGTAGGGCTGCAACTTTCTGCGATCCGCGAGCAGCGTTACCTGCGCACCCGCGAGAAGCTCAATCTCCCGGATCAGCCCGTCGCCTCCGCGGAATTGGCCCGCACCCCCGGAGCCGTCACGATAGGCGTAGCGGCGCACACGCAGCGGATAAGCATATTCCAGCGCCTCAATGGGAGTGTTGAGCGAATTCGTCATGTGGGTTTGCACCCCGGAGATTCCCTCCAGGCCAGGGCGTGCGCCCATGCCACCGGCGGTCGTCTCATAGTAAGTAAACGGTTCGCCGGTACGCGGATCAAAACCGCCGATGGTCAAATTGCTCATGGTGCCCGCACTGGCCGCCGGCACCCGTGCGGGTATGGCCTGCGCCAAAGCCCGCAGCAACACGTCCACCATGCGCTGCGAGGTTTCCACGTTTCCCCCGGCGACCGGCGCAGGAGGCAACGCATCGACAATGCTTCCCAGCGGCGTATGCAGCGTCAGCGGCCGCAGAATGCCGGCGGTGGCGGGCGCGTCTTCCCCCAGCAGGCAACGCAGCACGTAGAAGCAAGCCGAGAGGGTGATGGCACGAACCGCGTTCACGCTGCCGGCAACCTGGGCGCACGAGCCGGAAAAATCCACCTCCAGCGAAGCGGACTCGGGATCGAAGCGCAGGCGCACAGCGATACGCCGAAGCTCATCGCTTACGCCATCATTGTCGAGCCAATCTTCGGCGCAGAACTCACCCGCGGGGATGGCGCGCAGTTGGGCGCGCACCAGCCGCTCAGAGTAGTCGAGTAGTTCTGCAACGAGAATCTGCAGCTTGGCTATACCGTATTTCTCAACCAGCTGCAGAATGCGTTGCTGGCCCACGCGGCAGGCTCCGATTTGCGATTCCAGGTCGCCTTCGCGTTCCTTTGGGGTACGCACGTTCAACAGGATCAGGTCTAACATCTCGCGATCGATCTGGCCGCCGCGCACGATCCTTACCGGAGGAATGCGTATGCCCTCCTGAAAGATTTCGCTGGCCGGGCCCATCGATCCGGGAAAGGTTCCGCCAACGTCTGCGTGATGGGCGCGGTTGGCCACATAGAAGGCCGGCCCGTCCTGTCCAGGCACGAACACCGGCAGCACCATGGTGATATCGGGAAGATGCGTTCCACCAGCGAAGGGATCATTGAGGATGGCGATATCGCCAGGCACGAAGGCAATGGCCGCCACCGCGGCCTGCACCGACATGGGCATGGAGCCGAGATGCACCGGCATGTGATCGCCCATGGCGATGACCCTGGCCTGCTCGTCAAAGATGGCGCAGGAGTAGTCGCGCCGCTCTTTGATGTTGGGCGAGAGTGCGGTGCGCCGCAGGGCCGCGCCCATTTCTTCCGCAATGGAATGCACCGCGCTTTGAAAGATAGCCAGCTCGATGGCATCGCTCACGCCCGGTTCCCCTTCGCGATGGCGATCACCAGGTTGCCGAAGCCATCGACTTGCGCGCGGCAATGCGGCGGCACCACGGTGGCCGCCGTGTATTCCGTGATCATGGCAGGCCCTTCGATAGCATCTCCGGGCGCCAGACCCGCACGGCTGTAGAGGCGCGCGGTATGAAAGCTGCCCGCAACCCACAACGCTCGCTCGGCATAGCAGGCTGCGCGGCCGTCTCCCGGCACCGGCTCCCGGTAAGGCGGTGCGTAGGGCTCGCCCGCGGCCACCATGCGCAGCCGCAGATTGACGATCTCCACCGGCTTGTTTCGATCGCAGAATCCGTAGCGCTGCAGATGCAGTTCATGAAAGGCCGCGATCGCCAGGCCCGGAGAATGTGGGTCGTAGGGAACATTCAGTTCATCACCTTGCCGCCGGTAGCGAATATCGACTGAGCGCTCGGGCGTTCCCTCAAGGCCCTCGGCAGCAAAGTCAGCGGCGCCGCGCTGCTCGAGATCGGCGAAGCTATCTTCCAGACTTTCGATTGCGTCGCCCGGCCGCATCACCGTGCGCGCGTAGTCACGCACCGCGTCTGCCAGCAGTATGCCCAGAGCGGAAAGCGCGCCCGGCATGCTGGGAACCAACACGCTTGGGATATCAAGTGCCTGGGCCAACGAACAGGCATGCAGCGGCCCACCGCCGCCGAAAGCCACCAGGGTGCATTGCCGCGGGTCATGCCCGCGTTCGACGGAGATGACGCGGATGGCTTTTTCCATTTGTGTTTCCACTACCCGCAGGATGCCGGCCGCGAACTCTTCCGCGTTCCGCAACGGCCCTTTGTGTGCCTGCATCATCTCAATTGTCCGGCGCTGCTCGAGCCGGGCGCCGCCACCGAGAAAACTATCCGGGTCTAACCGCCCCAGCAGAAAGTTGGCATCGGTAACCGTGGCTATTGTTCCCCGGCCAAAGCAAATAGGCCCGGGCTCAGCGCCGGCCGACTCAGGGCCCACACGCAGCATGCCGCCGGCATCGAAGCGGGCCATCGACCCCCCGCCTGCGCCGACGGTGTGGATAGCCAGCATCGGCATGCTGACGGGCACGCCCGCCACCACGGACTCGCGCGTGAGCTGGGCGCCGCCAGTGCTGGTGTCGGCGAGAAATACATCGGTCGAGGTGCCCCCCATGTCTAAACCAATGATGCGTGCAAAGCCTGCCCACTGCGCCACCCGGCAGGCGCCAATCACGCCGCCCGCGGGGCCAGACAAGACGGTGCGCACCGGCTCTGGCGCCGCGCGTCTGGCCGAGAGGATGCCGCCTGAAGACTGCATCACGTCTACGCGGCCGCCCGCGTGTTGCGCGGCCACGCTCTGCTCCAGATGCAACAGATAGTTCTGCATGCGAGGCGCCAGGTAGGCGTTGACGACGATGGTGGAGGCGCGCTCGTACTCCCGGAATTCCGGCAGTATGCGGTGCGCAGTCGAGACAGGGAGGTCGAGACCACGCAGAGCGGCTTCGACGCGGCGCTCGGTTTCTGGGTTGGCGAAGGAAAACAGCAGAGAGATGGCGACTGCCTCAGCTCCGCTAGCACGCACCTGGTCGACCAGGGACGTCAACTCCTGCTCGGTGGGCGCGCGCAGGATTTCACCTTCGGCGCTGACGCGCTCGGGCACACCAAAGCGCAGCGAGCGCGGCACCAGGCATACCGGCAAGGGCACAAACCAGTCGTACAACTTGCTGCGCGTCTGGCGGCCGATGGCGATGGTATCTTCAAAGCCCGCGGTGGTCACGAAGGCCACCCGCGCGCCTTTCCGTTCCAGCATGGTGTTGGTTCCGACCGTGGTTCCATGCCGTACATCGAGCGCCCTGCCTGCGCCAATGCTGGCCAGCGCGTCGAGCACCGCCTGCGCAGGGTCGGCGGGCGTCGAAGGCACCTTCAGCACTTGCAGTTCCCCAGCGACGCGATAGACGCAATCGGTAAAAGTGCCGCCGGTATCGATCGCTACCCGCAATTTGCTTCGTTCGGTCTGCATTCTCCTGTAGGTTACATGGCAGATCCCATACGCAAGCCAGGCATGTAGAGGAATACGCTTGAACGATGTTTTCGGTTGGCTGGTCTCAGCGTCGAGCGAACAGAAGCGCGCCCTGCTGGCGGCCTTTCTGGGCTACATGCTCGACAGCATGGACGTGATGCTCTACGCGCTGGTCCTCGGACAGGTGCAGCGGGAGCTGCATCTCTCTGCCGCGATGAGTGGCGCGATGGTGTCGTCCACGCTGATCGCCGCAGCAGTGGGCGGTATGGGCTTCGGCTGGTTTGCCGATCGATATGGCCGGGTCCGCGCGCTTATGTACAGTGTGCTGGTCTATTCCGTAGGTACGGCTCTGTGCGGTTTCACTCAGACGGCCACGCAACTGATGCTTTGCCGCGTCTTTCTGGGGCTCGGGATGGGCGGAGAATGGGCATGCGGCGCATCCCTGGTCGCTGAGACCTGGCCCGCTGCCCACCGCGGCAAAGCGCTTGCTCTGGTGCAGAGCGCCTGGGCGGTTGGTTACGCGGCGGGTGCGGCCGTGGTTGCATTGGTGATGCCGCGCTTTGGCTGGCGGGCTGTCTTCTTCGCCGGTATCTTCCCGGCTTTGATTTCATTTTGGGTACGGCACGGGTTAAAAGAGCCGCAAACCTGGCGCGAGGAGCGGACATCGCAAGCCCGGTTTGGCAGCCTCTTTCGTGGCGCGTTCGGCTACAGCATGTTGGTCTGCGCAACCATGAACGCGGCCGCGCTCTTTGCCTGGTGGGGCCTCTTCACCTGGCTGCCCCGCTTCCTTTCCATGTCTACCGCAGAAGGCGGACGCGGTCTCAGTATTATCAAGACCTCTGCATGGACGATCGTGATGCAGACGGGAACGTTTCTCGGCTACATCGGCTTTGGCTACATAGCCGACCGGTACAACCGCAAATACACTTACATTTTCTTTCTCATTGTGGCGGCGCTGCTAGTGCCGCTATTTGCTTTCGTGCGCAATGCAAATGCCCTGCTGGTAATTGGTCCCCTGGTGGGATTCTTCGGGACCGGCTATTTTGCCGGCTTCAGCGTGATCGCGAGCGAGCTATTCCCTACCGCCCTGCGCGCGTCGGCCATGGGTTTCGTCTATAACATTGGCCGCGTTGCCAGCGCCGCCGCGCCTTATCTGATTGGCCGGGTATCAGAACAAGCCGGTCTCAGCTGGGCGCTGTGCATTACGTCGGCTGGGTTTCTGCTTGCGGCCACGATCGCTACGGCGCTGCGCCCACCCGCTGTTACCGGGAACTTTTGAGTTCCACTTTATAGCGCTTGGCGGCGGACTGAATCCGCTTCCAGGCCGCGCTCCGTTCAGCCTCGGTAACCCCTTCTACCTGGTCGAACCGCGCCGCCGCATTGCGCACGTGCGTGGCATTCTCCAACGGCTCCTTACGCTGCTTGGGAAACGCAAACTTCGTTGCCGGTATCTTTTCGCGGGCTGCTTCGTTAAGTTTGGCCATATGACCCTCCCATACTTACGACGCGGGCGGCCGGCGGTTGGTTGGATGACAGCGAATGTAGTGCGTCACTCATCACGTCCAGTATCTCCTGGCCCCGCCACAACCGATCGGGTGCCCCATCCTTCGCGCATTCTGCGAAGGGTGGGAAGGATGCCATAATTTCCGGTTTATCTCTCTTCCCTGAGCGCTGGTTTAAGAGACGAGACTTCGCGACTTACCTTCTCCGTTCCCACCCTTCGCAAAATGCGCGAAGGATGGGGCACCCGATCGGTTGTGGCGGGGCCAGGAGATACTGAACGTGATGAGTGACGCACTACCCTAGGCCAGCCGCAGAGAATCGAACGGACGGGCCAGCTCCGCGCAAAGCGCTTCTACCGCCAATTGATGATCCGCGCGATCGGGTAGACCGGAAACGGTGATGGAACCGATGACGCCCGCACCCAACACGCGAATAGGAAAGCTGCCCCCGTGACCGGCGTAATCGGCGATCGGCAGGCCGTAGCGATCGAAAAGATTGGAGCTCTTCTCTTCCAGCTCCAGCTTCATCGCGTAGGAACTGCGGTGAAAGCGCGCGACCACGTTGCCCTTGCGGCGAACCCACTCCACGTTGTCAGGCGTGGTCCCGGGCAGAGCGGAGTAGAACAGCGGCTGGGCAAAGCGGCGTACATCGACCACCAGGCTTAGTTTGCGGGCAACCGCCAGGCTGCGCACCTGCGAGCCCAACCTCCATGCCGTCTCTTCATCGAAGGTGGTGAACTGGAGTTCCCGCTCCTGCAGTGCGATGCGCGCTAAATCGTCGGCCATGGGCATGTCCAACAGGGTAACAGCGTTCACCGGGGATGTATCGCGTGGAAGTCTGAATCAATATGTACCGCAGAGCGGAACAACCGTGCATATTTCCGGAATCAGCTGGGAATTTCAATTGCTTAACGAATATGCCGTTTGATACATCTTGGGCCGGCTGGAAGTAGACCTTCTGGGAGGGCTGTATGCACTTGTTTTCTATCGACTCCAGGAAAGTAAAAAATACCTGGAAATTCGCTCTTATAGGGTTGCTGGTGCTGGTTTTTTCTTCGGCAAATCCACCGATCCATGCGCAGGCTATTGGCAGTGGCCAAATTCAAGGAACCGTCAGTGATGCAAACGGCAATGCCGTCGCCGGCGCCATGGTGGAAGCCGTGCAACAGGAATCAGGACTCCATCGCACAGTTACCAGTTCGGGCGACGGTGGGTACAACCTGCCCGACCTGCCGGTCGGCCCTTATCAGCTCAATGTGAGCGGCACGGGTTTCAGCAACTATCAACAATCAGGCATTGTGATCCAGGTAGGCAATAACGTGCGCATCGATGTCAAGCTGCAGGTGGGCGGGGTCACCCAGACCGTGCAGGTCACCGCGGGCGCGTCCATGGTGCAGACCGAAGATCAGTCGATTTCGCAGGTCATCGACCGGCAGCGGACCATCGACCTGCCCTTGAACGGCCGCCAGGCCACGCAGCTGATCCTGCTGACCCCCGGAGCGCAGATTGCTCCGTCGACTGACCTCGTCGGCAGCAAGAATTATCCCAGCTCGGTGGCCCTTTCCGTCGCCGGTGCTCAGGCTACCAACATCAACTACCTGATGGATGGGGCCGACAACAATGATGCGTTCACCAACGTAAACCTGCCCTTCCCCTTTCCTGATGCCTTACAGGAGTTCAGTGTGCAGACTTCCGGGCTTTCTGCCCAATACGGTCTGCATCCGGGTGCAGTGGTTAACATTGTTACCCGGGCGGGAACGAATAGCTTTCACGGCACCGTTTTCGACTTTTTTCGCAACGGCGACTTAAACGCCCGAAACTACTTTTCCCGCAAGCAGGATTCCCTCAAGCGGAACCAGTTTGGAGGGGCCATCGGCGGACCCATTCGCCGCGATAAGCTGTTCTTTTTCGGTGGCTATCAGGGAACCCGGACGCGCCAGGAAACCAATGCTTTCACCAGCTTCGTTCCGACGGCAGCAATGCTTAATGGAGATTTCAGCACCTATGACGGAGCAGGCTGCCAGAGCAGTGGCAAATTCAGGCAGCTGACCAATCCGTTGACCGGTAAGCCGTTCCCCAATGACCAGATCCCAGTATCGCAATTCAATGCTTCCGCGCTTGCCCTCTTGAAATACGTCCCCTCCACTTCCAACCCTTGCGGCAAGCTCATCTACGGAATCCCGCAACCGCAAAATGAAGATCAGTTCATTGGTCGCATCGACTGGACCATCAATCAGGAGCAAACCCTTTTCGGAAGGTACTTTCTTACCCACTTTACGCAGCCCGGGTTTTTCGCGGGAAATCTTCTGAACACGCAGAACCCGTCGTTGAATGACCAGGCCCAATCATTCACCATGGGCCATACCTACACCATCAGTTCAAACCTGGTGAACTCCCTGCGCGTTAGTGGGACGAGGAACTTTATCACCCGCGATGCAGCCTCCGACCTCATCAATCCCACCAGCGTTGGCATCGCGGTAAGCGCGCCGGTAAAGAATTATCTTTACATGAACATTTCCAACGCCTTTACCGCGTCCTGCGGAACCTGCGAGAGCACCGATATCACAACCAACTCAATAAACCTGATTGAGGATCTGTTCTGGACGAAAGGCAGGCACCACTGGTCGTTCGGCGCCAACTATATACACAATTACCTGATCTACGACGGCACTAACAATGCGAACGGCCAGTTCACCTTCAACGGAAACGCCACTGGCGATGGTCTGGCCGACTTCATGACCGGCAATTTGGATTCCCTGTATCAGGGAAACAACACGGGAGTGGATTTCAGCAAGAACTACACTGGCCTGTACGCTCAGGATAGTATTCAGTTGAGTTCGCGCCTAACCATCAATGCCGGAATCCGGTGGGCGACCGGCCTGCCAGCCATCGAAACCACCGGGCGGGGCGCAAGCTTTTCCCCTGCCAACTATGCTGCCGGAGTTAAATCCGGCGTTTATCCTACAGCCCCCGCGGGCCTGCTCTTCTACGGCGACCCCGGTGTACCCCACGGCTACTATCATGCCAAGTACGATCACTTTGAGCCGAGGTTCGGATTTGCCTTTGATCCACGTGGAAAAGGCCAGGAAAGCATTCGCGCATCGTATACGCTGGGCTATCAGGAGCCGCCTCTCTATTACCAATCGCATTATGAGGCCATGGCGCCCTGGGGCGATTCCATTACGTTGGTTTCTCCCAGCGGGGGGTTGAGTAACCCATACGCTACTTACCCTGGCGGAAACCCCTATCCCAAACCGTTTCCTCCCACCGCAAACAACGCTTTCTTTCCAACTTCCGGTTCCTATTTTGTTGTGCCTACGAACCTGAGGCAGGCTTACTCGCAGGTTTGGAATTTGAGTGTGGAAAAGCAGTTCCTCAAGAACTGGTCGGTCACTGCTTCTTATCTCGGTACCCGGGTGCTGTATAACTCGTCCGGTAATGAGCAGAACCCCGCCGTCTATATACCGGGAACCTCGACCGGCATCGCAGGATCCTGCGGTGCGCTGGCTACGGTTCCGAAGGCGGGCTCTCCGTGCTCCAGTACAAGCAACACCAATAGCCGTCGTGTCCTGAGCCTCGCCAATGCGACCCAGGGTGTCTATTACACGCAGGTAACCGAGGCCTACACCGGATTAGGCTCGAACTTTAACGGCCTGCTGGTTTCGGTTCAGCATCGCTTCTCTGACTACTTCACGTTGTTGACGAATTACACTTACTCGCATTGTCTGTCCGGACCGCCCGAGAACGGAGACAATGCAGGGGACCAATTTCAGGATCCGAATAACCCGAATCTTGACTACAGCAATTGCGCTTCTGACCTGCGTCACAACTTCGTCACTTCGGCCATCATCCGTAGCGCAGCCGGTGGCGGGGGGATGAGAAGTTTATTCCTGAGTGGATGGCAGCTCGCACCGATCGTCACTGCAACCACGGGAGTTCCCTTTACGGCGACCAGCGGCACGGACAAGTCGTTGACCGGGGTTAACAACGACCGCCCCAATCTGATCGGAAACCCATACCTGAAGGGCGCTAACCGATTGGCATACCTGAACCCGGCTTCGTTTGCGTTTAATACTGCGGGGCATTATGGAAACACCCGCCAGTACCAGTTCTACGGTCCGCATTACACAGATGTAGATACGGCTCTGAGCAAATTCATTCCGTTGCACGAGGCTGTCCAGCTCGAGGCCCGGGCGGAATGCTTCAACTGCTTGAACCATACCAATCTGCTCGATCCGGGTTGGTCAAACAACAATGGCTCTATCGGCAACGGTACGACCGCATTCAGCGCAAATACTTTTGGCGTGATTACTGCGGCCAACCAGCCCAGGATTCTGCAATTGAGTCTGAAGGTGAACTTCTAACGTAGTATCGCGACGACCGTGAACTTTCCAGCGATGCTTTAGACTGAGCCCAGGGGGCAAGCGCCGTGCAAAGGTTCTCTTGGTTCAGGTTTGCCCTGCGCGGAGCAATATTTGCCATCGTGATGAGTTGGCCGGCAGCCAGCCATCCTGCCGGCCGCGCGGAGACCGTCGTCGTCGACGCGTGGTTTAACAGCCAGCAGCGGCCCGATGCAGCCGGCAAAATGGAGTATTTCCATTACAAGTGGAACGACACGACCAATAGCGGCTTCTCGCTATTCGGGAAGGTCTTCAACGATCACGGCATGAAGACGGATACGCTTTACACTGCGCCCACTGTGGCCAAGCTGAAGGGGGCGCGAATCTACATCATTGTGTCGCCCGACATCCCGGTCAAGAATCCGCATCCTCACTACATGCAGGCAGAAGATGCGCAGCAGGTTGCGGGATGGGTGAAGCAGGGAGGCGTGCTGGTGCTGATGGCGAATGATCCGGCGAACGGTGACATTGCGCATCTGGATCTGCTGGCGGACAAGTTCGGCATTCATTTCAACCCGGTGCTGAGTCATCACGTGATCGGCGATAACCATGACATGGGCCGCATCCCGGTAGCGGGTGGTGGTCCCCTGTTCAAGCATCCGCACATATTTTTCATGAAGGATACCTGCACGATTTCAGTCAAGAAGCCAGCGGTTGCTCTGCTGCAGGACAAGGGCGATATTTTGATGGCGACGGCAAAGTACGGCAAGGGCACGGTGTTTGCGGTAGCCGATCCGTGGATCTACAACGAGTACACGAATGGACGAAACCTTCCTTCGGAATATGACAACCTCGGCGGAGCTGTCGAACTGGTCAATTGGCTTATGGAGCAGGTCCCGCACGCAACACGCGTTCAGTAGGCTCGGAAGGCGAGCTGGCTATTTTTACCTGGTGAAGGAGAACACATGCAGACCTACCTCTTGGCCGACCCCACGCGCTTTCCGCACATGACCACAGCCCAGCTTCGGGAAGCGTTCGTGTTTGGTCAACTGTATGAGCCGGGAGCGCTGCACATGATTTACGCCGATCTGGACCGGACCATTGCAGGCATTGCGGCGCCGCTGGCGGAGGCCATCCAGCTGCCGACGGATGCGGATCTGCGGGCGCAATACTTTACCGAGCGGCGAGAGTTAGGCGCCCTGAATGTCGGCGGAAGCGGCTCGATTACGGTGAACGGCAAACTCCACGCGCTCGAGAATCTTGACTGCCTGTATATTGGCAGAGGCAATGCGGAGATAAGCTTCGCGTCGAAGGATCCAGCGTCGCCGGCAATTTTTTATCTGCTCAGCTATCCCGCGCATACGGCATATCCAGTGACGCTGGTGCGCAAAGAAGAGGCCAGCCCCACCACCATCGGCAGCGCGGAAACCTGCAATTTGCGGACGGTATCAAAATACATCTATCTCGGTGGCGTAAAGAGCTGTCAGCTGGTCATGGGGGTCACGCATCTGCATCCCGGAAGTACGTGGAACACGATGCCGCCGCACACCCACATGCGGCGTTCTGAGGTCTACCTCTATTTCAATCTTTCACCAGAAGCCGTGGTGTTTCACTTGATGGGTCCGCCTGAGGAGACGCGCCACATTCTCATGAATAACTTGCAGGCGGTGATTTCTCCGGGGTGGTCTATCCATGCCGGTGTGGGCACACGCGCTTACAGCTTTTGCTGGGGCATGGGCGGAGAAAATCAGGACTATGCGGATATGGACGCGGCCCCGGTCACCAGCCTGCGCTAGTGCAGTGCGTCGCTCATAGAGCAGTTTATCCAAGGCCCCCCTCCGTCCGAACCACAAAGGGTGGGTGGCCTTGGATAAGCGGCTCCATGAGCGACGCACTACACTAGGCGTGGTAGTGGCGCTCAAAGGCCGAGAGCACGCGCGGCCTCTTCCTGGCATGCATCCCGAGCGAAAGCGAGATGTCGCGACAGCAACGCAGCAGGTGCTCGGCGATCTCTGGCATGTTGGGTGCGGTAATGCGCGTGGTAGGGCCAGAGACGCTGACCGCTGCGATGGCCTGATGCCGTTCGTCAAAGATGGGCGCGCCCACACAGCGAACCCCCATCTCGATCTCCTGGTCGTCGATGGCATACCCTCGCCGGCGGACGCGTTCCAGTGCTTTCAGCAGGGCTTCTTTGGAAGCAATGGTCTTGTGGGTGTAGCGCACAAAACGGATCTTGGAAACAATTTGCTCGATCACCGCAGGTGGCTGAAAGGCGAGCATGGCCTTGCCCATCGCGGTGCAATAGACCGGGTTGGAGGTTCCTGTCTTTGAGCTGACACAGACCCTTCGATTTGGTTCAACCTTGTCCAGATAAACAATGGAGGTTTTTTGCAGCACGCTCAAGTGCACGGTCTCCCCCACCTGCGCGGCCAGCCGGCGAAAGTAGGGATGCACGCGGGTGCGCAGATCCACCTGCTCCACCGCCCGGTTGCCCAGCTCATAGAGTTTCAAACCGAGACGGTAGCGATTCTCCGGAGTGCGTTCGATCAGCGCGCTGCGTTCCAGCACCATGAGCGAACGGTGCGCGGTGCTTTTGTGCAAATGTAACCGCTGGCACACTTCGGCGAGGCTTAGGGCAGTTTCGCTTTCGCCCAGCATCTCGAGCACGGCAACTGCGCGATCCAGACTATGCAACTGATAAAGGTTGGCGCCCTTGCTCAAAGGCTCCGGGTTCGCAACCGCGGTACTTTCCATGGAACGATCCTCAGACCTGGGAAAGAACCCACGAGTTCCGTAGGCCGCATCAGATTCCCTGTTTGCGGGACGCCGGTTCTCCTGAAGCCATTCCGACAAGAATGATTTTCCGCCGAAGGGTAGGTTGTCAACGTTTGCTTTCAGGAATGCGCAAAAAGGTGTTCCTCGTCCCGCATCAAGAGACGGCGCATCGCTGCCCCACCCTGCCGGTTGCGCCGAAGAGGAGGACGTTCATCGCCAACGCGCTTACTATATCGTGCCGATACCGGCTCAACCCTGGCTGTTCGGTGCCTCTGGCCATTTCACCCCGGTGAGCTGCTCTGAGACCTCCCACAGCTGGCGCGCGACTGCCTCATCCTTTGCCCGGGGAAAGACCTTGGCGGGGGCCACCGCGCCCTTCAATTCGTAGAAGCCGTTTGGTCCGTAATAAGCCGCCGGCGCCGCTATGGGCGCAGTGGCGGCAAAGATCTGAGGCAGCGCTCCTTCTGCGGCGGAATGGCTCATGAATAGGCCGAAGAGTTTCATCACTGTTCCTTTCACGCCTCCCGCTCCCGGTCCATTCGGGATCAGATCGGTGCGCGCGTATCCAGGGTGGGCGGCGATGCTGGTCAGGCCCCATTGATTGGCATCACTGCGAGGCTGCAACTCGAAAGTGAACAGCAGATTGGCCAATTTCGATTGCTGGTAAGCGGGCCAGGACCGGTACTTCCGCTCACCCTGCAGGTTGGCGAAGTCGATCTTGCCTCCGCGATGCGCCACGCTGCTTACATTCACAATGCGCGGCGCCTGGGCGAGCCTGAGCAGCGGAAGCAACAAGCCAGTCAGTGCGAAGTGGCCCAGGTGATTGGTGCCGAATTGCAATTCGAAACCATCTTCGCTCAATCGTCTGCTCGGCAAATCCATGACACCCGCGTTGTTGACCAGAATATCCAGTGGGCGGCCATTCGCAATCATCCTGGTGGCGAACGCGCGCACCGACGCAAGACTGGCCAGATCGAGCAACTCGAATCGCACCTTTGCCGCAGGCACGGCGCGTTGGATGCGCTCGACAGCGACGCTTCCCTTTTGCTCGTTTCTGCCGGTTAGCAGCACTTCGGCGCCGGCACGCGCCAGGGCAAGTGCAGTTTCGTAGCCAAGTCCGCCGGTAGCCCCGGTCACGACCGCGAGTTTACCGCTTTGCGACGGGATATCCTGAATCGACCATGCCTTCATTTCTCGGTCTCCTGGTTTCTTTATATGAGTGATTACATGCTCATCTTGATTCAGTTTCAATGCGCTTACCAGAGTGAGGTGGATTGGCTAAGGGCGCGGCGACGTATGATGCGAAGGACGCAACACTATGAGCGAACCGGCCACGCGCAAACGTATCCAAGTAGAAGGCGTGGTGCAGGGGGTGGGGTTTCGTCCCTTCGTCTATCAGCTGGCAGGCTCTCTGGAACTGAGTGGGTTTGTCTTCAATTCATCGGCCGGCGTGACCATTGAGATCGAAGGCGACGCAGCCTCGATGGATACATTTCTTAAGACGCTGCGAGACAATCCTCCGCCGCTCGCGGAGATTACCGGGCTCACGGTTTCGGAAACTGCAGCTCAATCCAGCGTGGGCTTTTCGATTCTCGACAGCCGGGAACAGGCCGGGGCCTTTTCGCTGGTTCCGTCCGATGCTGGGACATGCGAGGCATGTTGGCGTGATTTTGGTGATCCTGCTAACCGGCGCTATGGGTATCCCTTTACCAATTGCACCCATTGCGGACCGCGCTACAGCATTATTTACGAAATCCCTTACGATCGCGCCTTCACCACGATGGCTGCTTTCGTCATGTGCAACGAATGCCGGGCGGAATACGAGGATCCCGGCGACCGTCGATTCCATGCCCAGCCCAACGCGTGTGCTGTTTGCGGACCAGCGCTTGCCCTGGTGGAAACAGGCGATTCCCTTAAGGTCAGTTCGTTTGTTGCTCAAGACACGCTGCCGGTCATTCGCCGGGCGCGGGCGCTGTTGGGTGAGGGCAAGATTGTTGCCGTCAAAGGTCTGGGCGGCTTTTTACTGGCGTGCGATGCGACCAATGATGCTGCAGTGGCAGAGTTGCGCAGACGGAAACGCAGGCCGCACAAACCCTTCGCGTTGATGGTGCGCGACCTCGCGGCGGCGCGGCGCCTGTGCGCAGTAACCGCGGAAGACGAAGCCGCGCTGCTACATCCGCGACGACCGATTGTGATTTTGCAACGCCTGCCCGGAACGCCGCTGTCTGCGGGTGTAGCCCCCGGAGAAAATACTTTGGGCGTGATGCTGCCGTATACGCCGCTCCATTACCTGTTATTCAGCGATTCGCCCGAGACGGCGTCTGCCTGGACCGCCCTGGTGATGACCAGCGGCAACTTGAGTGAGGAGCCTATTGTCGTTGCCAACGACGAAGCGATGCGCCACCTGGGCGGGATTGCTGACTGGTTTTTACTGCATAACCGCGACATTGCCACGCGCGTGGACGATTCGGTCGTACGGTTGTTCGAGGGCCGGCAGCGGGTCATACGCCGGTCGCGTGGGTTCGTACCGCACTCCATCGACCTGGGAGTCGCGATGGAAGAAGTGCTCGCGTTTGGCGGGGAGTTAAAAAACACTTTCTGTCTCAGCAAAGGCCGTTATGCCATCCTGAGCCAGCACATCGGCGACCTGGAAAACCTGGAGACGCTGCAGTTCTTTGAGGAAACCGTTGCCAACATGAAACGTCTCTTCAAGGTGGCGCCGCGGGTGGCGGCCCACGATCTGCACCCCGGTTACATGAGCACGCGCATGGCCCTGGCTTCGGGCATGGAGCGTCTGATCGGCGTGCAGCATCACCATGCGCATATCGCAAGCTGCATGGCAGAAAACCATCTGCAAGGGAAGGTTCTTGGGGTCGCTCTGGACGGCACCGGTTATGGGACTGACGGCAAAATCTGGGGAGGCGAGTTTCTGGTTGCAGACTTTGTTGGCTTCACCCGGCGAGCCCATCTGCGCAATGTTTTACTGCCCGGCGGCGATGCGGCGGTTCGCCACCCCTGGCGCATGGCGTTGAGCTATGTGCGCGATGCGTTTGGCCGCGATACGCCCGCTGGCCTGCGATGTTTTGACGGCATCGATGAGCGGCAGATTTCTCTCGTAGACGCCATGATCTCGCGCCGCATTCAGACGGTGGAGACGTCGTCGTGCGGACGGCTATTCGATGCAGTCGCGGTGCTCTTGGGCGTAGCGACGGAGGTGACCTTCGAAGGCCAGGCAGCTATCGCGCTGGAGGCGATGGCGGAACACGGCATCGACGACTGCTATGACTTCGCGCTGTCCGCGGACGAGCCGATGCTGCTTGATTTTCGCCCGGCCATTATGGCGATGGTGAAAGAGATGGCGTCCGGGCGGCGCGCAGGAGAGATTTCTGCGCGTTTTCACAACACACTCAGCCGGGCTATCGGAGAAACTTGCAGCCGCATTGGTGCGAGCGATGGTCTGAACCGACTTTGCCTGAGCGGGGGAAGCTGGCAAAATCTCTACCTGCTGCGTCGTACCGTGACCGATTTGCGCCGCCGCGGCTTCGCGGTGTTTCTGCATGCGCAGGTGCCGGACAATGACGGCGGCCTCTCGTTGGGGCAAGCCGTGATCGCAAACCAGCGTCTGCGGCTCGATGGACGGGCCTGATATTGTTCGTTTACGAGTCGATGGTGAGAGCTTTCCCCTGCCACTAAGGCGGGTGTTCCATATCTCACCGCGCTTCTTGCGGGGAGATGTGGGAAATTCGCGGATCTCGATCTGTAATCGCTTCCGGGTACGCTGACGCCTGAGGGTTGCCGGGAAAGAGCGGAGAGATTTCCCACATCTCCCCGCAAAAAACGCGGTGAGATATGGGGCACCCGCCCTAGTGGCAGGGGAAAAGGTTTCACCATGCAGGTTCTCACGCACCGTCTTTAGCCCTCGATTGGTTGGCGCAGAAATTCCTGGGATATAGACTCGCTTTAGACCAGATCCCCATGCGCAAAACAAGGAAATTTCTGCAGTACGCAGTGATTCTCAGTCTGACTGCCATGGCTGCCGTGGATGGCTCTCCGCTTCGCGCCCAAAGCAGTCCGGCGCAAACCGAAGAAGACCTTCCCAGCAAGCCCGCGCCCATGCGCGAGTTGGGAATGCCCAGTGCCACGTCAAATGTAAACAGTACGGACTTGAAAACTGGCGATGCTATCGCAAAGGTTGCCGACCTGCCCAAGCCGGTGCCTGGCGGAAGGCCGGTGATCGGCCTGGCACTGGAAGGCGGCGGCGCGCTCGGCCTTGCGCATATCGGCGTGCTGCAGTGGCTTGAAGAACATCATGTGCCGGTAGATCGTCTCAGCGGCACCAGTATGGGCAGCCTGGTGGGCGCGCTCTATGCTTCGGGAAAAAGCCCCGCGGAGATTCAGGCCATCGCTTCGAGCGATGCATTCACCCAGGTTTTCTCGCTGCAGATGCCCTACAACAACGTCAGCTTTCGCCGTCGCCAGGACCGGCGCGAGCTACCGCAAGGGATTGAGATCGGATTAAAGGGCGGCCCCAGCCTGCGTAACGCTGTGCTGGAAGACTCGGGGCTGGTTGCGTTTCTAAGGATCAATCTCAATCGTTACGAGAGTAAGGACCTGGACTTTGACAAGTTGCCAATTCCCTTTCGCTGCGTTGCCCTGGACCTGAACACCATGCGGCGGGTGGTGTTCGATGGTGGACCGATACCGCAGGCGGTGCGTGCCTCGATCTCCATCCCCGCACTCTTTTCGCCGGTGGAATACAACGGCCATTACCTGGTGGATGGCGCGATTCTCGATAACCTGCCGACCGATATTGTGAAGAAGGATTTGCACGCAGACGTGGTGATCGGCGTTCATCTGGAGTCGGCCAATTTCTCGGCCGCCGATGTCAGCTCGGCCGTGGGCGTCTTTGCCCGCGCTTACGCTGCAGGAACCGCGATCACCGAGCGCAACGGAGAAAAGGTCGCAGACATTCTGGTCACTGCCAAGACTGGCGAATTTTCTACGGCGGACTATGCCAAAGCGCCGGACCTGATCAAGAAGGGTTACGAGGCTGCCAACGCACAACAAAAAGCGTTGCTGCAATATGCGCTGGACGAGGCGGGCTGGAAAGCTTACCTTGCGGATCGCGCAAGCCGGATGGAACCAAAGCCGGGGATCTTGCAGATCGTGGCGGTGCAAGGCGGCTCCGCGGGCGCACAGGCGCGGGTCCGCGCCGATGTTGGCGCGCTGAAGGGCAAACCCATCGCGGCAGCTCCGCTTACCGAAGCGCTTACCGGCGTGCAAGGCGATGGCGCCTTTGAGGCTAGCCTCGAAACCTTTCACGCCGCGACCGCCGCCCCCGCCGATCAACTACAGGCACAGGGACCAGACAATGGCGTGAGGGTGCGCCTGACGCCCGTGCGCAACGGGCCACCGTTCCTGCTTTTTGGTGTGGACATCACGGCGGAAAGCTCGAATGTGACGCGAACGGCCTTTGACTTTCGTTTGGTCGATCAGAATCTTGGTGGCTTCGGCTCGGAACTGCGCAGCGATCTGCGCGTCGGCTTTCTTACCCAGGCATCGACCGAGTATTACCGTCTGCTCACCACCTCCGGCTACTACGTGGAGCCCCAGATAGGCGTGCTGCGGGAGCCAGTCTATTTGTGGCAAAACCAGAAACGGGTCTCCGAACGGCTGCTGCAACAGGCGGGCGGTGCACTTGAGATAGGTAGAACCGTGGACCGCTATCTGCAGTACTCGCTGCAATACCGCGCCCAGGTGATTCGTTGGGATCTGCAGGATGGCTCCGACGGAACCCCGCATGTGTCGGGAACGGCTCAAACCGCCGTGGCTCGCGTTAATTATGATGACCGTGAATCCGGAACCATTTCTCCACGCGGCACGCTCTTCAGGTTATCCGCGGGGGCGCTGTTCAACACCGTTGGCAGTGCGACGGCTCCGGTGGTGCAGGCTTCGGTGGTGAAATCGTTCGCGTTGCCGGGTGGCATTGTTGGCTTTTCCGCAGAGGGCAATACTTACTTTCGGCACAACGTCACCGAGCCGCTGCGGTTCACCCTGGGTGGGCCCTTGCGACTCTCTGCTTCGTCGATCGACGAGTACCGCGGCACTGATAACTACCTGGCGCGCGCCGCCTATCTGCATCGCGTCGCCGCGCTGCCTTTCGGGATCGGCCAGGGACTGTACGCCGCCTTCGGCTATGAAGGCGGCGAAGTGTGGAGCCCCGAGCACCCGGCATTGCTGCGTCAGGACGGATTTCTCGTAGGCGTGGCGGCAACGCCGGTAGGGGTCATCCAGTTCGGTGGTGCTCTCGGCGATGCCGGGCATCGCAAGATCTTCTTCTCCTTTGGCCGGCTGTTTTGACCGGGTACACGGGCGGGGTACATGCGTAATAGACTTTGGAGATGACGCCCCCGTCGAATCCGCAGCAAGACCTGCAAACCCTCAGCATCCACTCCGGGCGGCACGTTGACCCAGCCACCGGCTCGGTAACTGCCCCGCTCTACACCTCCACGACATTCGAACGTGATCCCGACGGAGCGTTTTCCCGGCATTACTTTTATAGCCGCATCGATAATCCCAATCGCCATTCCCTCGAGCAGTGCCTGGCCGATCTTGAGGGCGGCGTCGAGGCGGTTGCGTTTAGTACTGGCATGGCCGCCAGTCTGGCCGTGTTTCAGGCGCTGTCGCCGGGTGACCACGTTGTGCTTCACCAGGATTTGTATTTCGGTGTCCGCGAGCTGGTCAGCGGCTTGTTCGCCCGGTGGGGGCTGCTGCACACGTTCGTAGATATGCGGAATGTCGAGGCAGTCCGCGAGGCGTGCCGGCCAGAGACCAGGCTACTGTGGCTGGAAACACCCACCAATCCACTGATTGAGGTGGTTGATATACGGCCAGTGGCCGAGTGCGCGCGCGGCCTGGGATTGATTCTTGTTTGCGAGAATACGTTCGCCACGCCGGTGCTGCAACGGCCACTGGAACTGGGCGCTGATCTGGTTGTGCATGCGCTCACCAAATATATTTCCGGGCACAGCGATGTCCTGGGGGGCGCGGTCATCTTTGGCCAGCAAACGGAATTCGCCGCACGCATCAAAGATTTCCAACGCGTCGGTGGGGCGGTGCTTTCCCCGTTTGATTGCTGGCTTATTCTGCGCGGTGTGCAAACGCTGGTACCCCGCGTCCGGCTCCATTGCGAGAATGCCCACGCGGTCGCGGAATTTTTGTCCACCCATCCGGAGGTGGCAGTGGTGCATTACCCGGGCCTGCCTGGCGATCCTGGGCACGCGGTTGCGAAAAAACAAATGCGCGATTTCGGGGGGATGCTGTCGTTCGAGATCCGTGGCGGCCGCGAGCAAGCATTCGCTTTCGCTGCGCGCCTGAAGTTGATTGTGCGTGCTACCAGCCTGGGCGGGACCCATTCTCTGATTGAGCATCGCGCCTCGATCGAGGGCGCCTTGACCCGCTCTCCGGAGTCGTTGCTGCGTTTATCCGTCGGCCTCGAGGGTGCGGCTGATCTGATTGCCGATCTGGACCAGGCGCTTCGCGGATAGGCGGCTTTGGCTAAGCGGTTATCCTGCAGTAGGATGGTAGGCGACTTCGGCAGGGGGAAAGCAATGACGCGCAGGCTCACGACGGCACAAGCCATCATTCAGTTCTTGAAAGCTCAGGCCGCTGCCCGCGACGGCAAAGAGCAGACTTTTTTTGGCGGGTGCCTGGGCATCTTCGGCCACGGCAATGTGGCCGGCGTCGGGCAGGCGCTGCAACAGAATCCTGACTTGCCTTACTACCTCTTTCGCAATGAGCAGGGCATGGTCCACGCGGCCACTGCTTTTGCCAAGATGAGCAATCGACTGCGCGCCCTGGTTTGTACTTCATCGATTGGTCCGGGGGCAACCAACATGATTACCGGTGCTGCCCTGGCCACGATTAATCGAATACCTGTGCTGCTGTTGCCGGGCGATATTTTTGCGCGCCGTAACGTGGCGCCGGTTTTGCAACAACTCGAGTCGACCGCCAGCCAGGATGTTTCGGTGAATGATTGCTTTCGTCCCGTGTCGCGCTACTGGGACCGGATCCAGCGGCCGGAACAGATTCTCACCGCGCTGCCGGAGGCGATGCGAGTGCTGACTTCGCCGGCCGAAACGGGCGCCGTGACGCTGGCTCTGCCACAGGATGTGCAGGCCGAAGCTTATGATTTTCCCGAAGAGTTTTTTGGGCGTCGGGTTTGGACGATCGGCCGTGCTCGTGCCGACAGCACGCTGCTGCAGCAGGCGGCGGCGTGGATTCGCTCGGCGCAGCGCCCGCTCATTCTTGCCGGCGGCGGCGTGATTTATTCGGAAGCTACCGGAGAACTCGGCCGCTTTGCTGAGCGCACCGGCATGCCGGTGGCTGAGACCCATGCAGGGAAAGGCTCACTCGATGCCGATCATCCCCAGTTAGCGGGCGCGATGGGAGTGACGGGCACCTCGGCCGCCAATCGATTGGCGAAGGACGCGGATCTGATCATCGCCATCGGGACCCGGCTGAGCGACTTCACCACCGCTTCGAAGACTGCGTTCCAGAATCCGGCGGTTCGCTTCATCAATATCAATGTCAGCGAGTTCGACGCGTTCAAGCATGCTGCGTTGCCGCTCACCGCGGACGCTCGGCAAACGCTCGAAGAGTTGGGCGCGGCGTTGCCGGAGTGGAAGGTTGCTGCGAGTTACCAGGGTGAGATCAGCAAACTGCGCGGCGAGTGGAACCAGGAAGTGGATCGAATTTATGCACGCCGTCATGGTCCGCCTCTCAGCCAGGGCGAAGTCGTTGGCTTGCTCAACGCGACGTTGGGTCCGCGCGACATTATTGTGAATGCAGCGGGGAGCTTGCCGGGTGATCTGCACAAGCTGTGGCGCACGCGCGACCCCAAGGGCTACCACATGGATTATGGCTACTCGTGCATGGGGTACGAAGTGGCGGGCGGCCTGGGTGTCAAGATGGCGGACCCCAGCCGTGAAGTCTATGTTCTGATCGGCGATGGCTCTTATCTGATGATGGCCCAGGAGATCGTCACCAGCCTGCAGGAAAAGATCAAGCTGAATATCGTGCTCTTCGACAACCACGGCTTCTCGAGCATTGGCGGTCTGAGCCGCGCTTGCGGCAGCGGAGGATTCGGCACCGAGTATCGCTATCGGGAAGAAGGGTTAACCGGGGCGGTGATGCCGATTGATTTTGCCGCTAACGCGGCTAGCCTCGGCGCGTATGCGGTCAAAGCCTGCACTTACGAACAGCTGGGCGCGGCGTTAGCAGAAGCGAAGAAGCAAACGCGTACGTCTGTCGTCGTGATTGAGACAGATTACAACGATCGGGTGCCGGGGTATGACTCGTGGTGGGATGTACCGATCGCGGAAGTGTCGGAGAACCCGGCGGTGCAGGCAGCCCGCGCCGACTATGTGGAGGCTGTCAAGAAGGAACGTTATTACTGGCCTGCACCAACCGAAACCGTGCCCTGACGAACGCGGCAAGGACAATTAGGCACCCACCCTGGAATTAGGCGTGTAATGCAACAGTCCCGCAGGGACGGCTGAAAGTAGCCCAGCACGTCAGTGCTGGGTCATTTATTGCGCAAGGTTTCAGTCCCGTAGGGACGACTGATGATTTCCCAGGATTTCATCCTGGGAGGACTGGCGCATCAAGGAATGGTTGAGGGGACACAGGACTACGTCCTTCCCACTTCAGCCGTCCCTACGGGACTGCTCTTGTGTTCCATGCCACCCAGGACTACGTCCTGGGCTATTTTCAGCCGTCCCTACGGGACTCACGATTCTGGTTTTTCTCAATGAATGTTGAGATAGCGGTCGAGTTCCCACTGGCTGACGCTGTTGTGGTAGCTTTCCCACTCCTCTGACTTCACCTGGATATAGTAGTCCGCGTACTGAGCGCCCAGGGAGTTACGCACCACTTCGTCTTGCGACAAGGCTTCGACGGCTGCCTGGAGCGTCGAGGGAAGATGGCCGATGCCGCGGGCTTGCAGTTCCTCCCAGGGCACGGCATATAAGTTTTCGTGGCTTGCGGTTCCAGGATCGGTTTTGTTATCGATGCCATCGAGCCCGGCTGCCAGCATGGCCGCACAGGCAAGGTAGGGATTCGCAGCTCCATCCACCATGCGGTTTTCGATGCGGCCGGGACCGGGCACGCGAATCATTTGGGTGCGGTTTGCACTGCCGTAGGTGATGTAGACCGGGGCCCAGGTGGAACCGGAGCGCGGCCGGCCACGGACCAGGCGCTTGTAGCTGTTGACCGTGGGAGCCAGAATCGCACTCAGCGCAGGCGCGTGGTTCAGAATGCCGCCCATGAACCAACGGCCCTCCGGCGAGAGGCCGAGAGGGTCGTCTTTGCTGTGAAAGAGATTCTTCCTGGAGGAGGTGGCGGCCAGACTGAGATGGCAGTGCGAACCATTCCCGGTGAGATTTGCAAATGGCTTGGGCATAAAGGTGGCCAGCAGTCCCTGCTCTTCGGCGAGAATCTTGACCATCCACTTGAAAAATATTTGGCGGTCACAGGTGGTAAGGGCATCGGCGTATTTCCAGTTGATTTCAAACTGGCAGTTCGCATCCTCGTGATCCGCGGCGTAGGGCTCCCATCCAAGTTCCTGCATATAACCGACCAACCTGGTCAGCAGGTCGAGGTTGCGGTGCAGCGAGCGCATGTCGTAACAGGGCTTCTCGGCCTTATCCATCGCATCCCAGGGGACGTAACGGCCGTCTTCGCTACGCTTGAGCAACATGAACTCCGGCTCGGCGCCCACCATCAATTCGTAACCACGTTTGCGCGCAATCTCCAGTTGTGCGGCAAGGATTCTGCGAGGGCAGAATCGGGACGGCTGCTCTTCTACCTGAAGCATGCCTGGTACCCAGGCGATGCTTTTACGCCAGGGCAGCTGGATCATGGCCTGCATGTCAGGGATGCACACCAGGTCGGGGTCGGCGGGACTCTGACCCACGTTTCCTGCTGCGAAGCCGGCGAACCCAGCGCCGTCGCTTATCATGTCGTCCAGCGCAGCGGCGGGGACGAGCTTGGCCTTGGGAATGCCGCTCATCTCAACAAAGGAGCAGAGGAAGTACTCAATTCCTTTTTCCTGAATGAGCGCCTTGAGATCTTTTGTCAAAGTTGTGCCTCCGTGGCTAATTTAACTCTTTAACAGCAGGTCCCTCCACTACGCTTACGCTCCGGTCGGGATGACAAGGTTGTTAGACGGACAAAAAAACAAGAACGTTTCGCCGCCCGCTTTCTCTTTATCTCAAACAAATCTGTTAGAGGGGCAGAACCCAAGAACGTTTCCAAGCTACTTTCTCTTTATCTCAAACAACTTTGTCATCCCGACCGGAGCGCTAGCGCAGTGGAGGGACCTGCTTTCCTCCACTACGAGACTGATGCGGCAGCCTTCTCTCCTAACAGCTTGCCGGATGAAAAGCGTGCGGGTGCAAATGGCTCCATTAAGCTGGCGGCCTTGCCGGTGGCGATCGTCTCGGCCAGGCACTTGCCGGCGATGGGCCCTGCCTTGAATCCCCAGGTGCCCCAGCCCACATCCATAAAGAAGTTATCCAGTTCGCCGGCCTGCCCCATGATAGGCGCATAGTCCGGCGTCATATCGCAGACGCCAGCCCACTGGCGCAGAATCTTCACCCCGTGGAGCTGCGGGAACAACTCCAGTGTGTAGGTGGCCATCTGCTCCAGCGTGGGCAGAGTGGACCGCGTGCAGTAGGTCTGGTAAGGATCCACTTCCGCGCCAATCACCAATTCACCCTTTGCCGTCTGGCTTACGTATACATGCAGGTTCGAAGAAACGATCACATGATCGAGAAAAGGTTCGATCAACTCAGTCACGCAAGCCTGTAATGGCTGGCTCACAATGGGAAGTGGGACGCCCGCCATATCAGAGATGGTCGTCGCCCAGCCGGCAGTGGCATTGAGCACGGCGCCCGCGGATACGTCTCCCTGCGTGGTATGTATTTTCGTGACCTGCCGGCCCATGACTTCGAGCCCGGTGACGGTCGTAAACTGGTGGACCTCAATCCCCATGGCATCACAGGCATGGCCGTACCCCTGCACCACTTCATCATGCCCGATGGTTCCCCCGGGGGGATGGTAGAGCGCCGCCAGAACGGGCAGCCGCGGACGATCAGACATATCCATCGTGGGCACCATGCTGCGTAGTTCCTCGCGGCCGACCATGCGGCTATCGACCCCCATGAGCCGGTTGTTCTCGGCGCGAATTCTCAAACCGGTAATCGCAGAGTCAGTGTGCGCCAGCGTGAAATGCCCACTCTGGTTGAAATCCAATTCCCAACCCAAATCTTCTTTGAGACCTTCGTAGAGACGAAGCGACGCGTCATAGAAGGCGATGCCGGGAAAGGTTCGGTAATTGGAACGCAGAATCGCCGTGTTGCGGGTGCTGTTGCCGCAACCGATATAACCTTTTTCGAGCAGCGCCACGTTGCGAATGCCGTGCAGCTTGCCCAGGTAGTAGGCCGCGGCAAGCCCATGGACACCAGCGCCGATGATGGCCACATCATACGCGGGCTTTAACGCCTGCCTGCCCCACATCACCGGCGCCGGCTTATGCATCGCCATGGTCCACCCCCATCCATTGCTGCTGGGCGACCATGCCGAACGGGCGAGCGCCCAACTCGTGGCCGCTGTGCAGCAGCGCATCCCATACATGCTCGGCCAGATCGCGCGTGTTCAGGATCAGAAATCCGGGAAGGCCGGCGTGATCGGTGCGCAGGATCATCGCGTTCACATGAGCCAGACGCGTCTGGCGAGCGGCGCCGTCAGGCAGGGCAGATTCACGCACATTCAACGTGGTCAGCTTCTGCAACACCGCACGCGCGTTGGGCCCAGCCAAAAGAATCGCGCTGTAAACAGAGGTGACATCGGTGATCGAGGAAGAGGCCACGTAGTCGATCGGCAGCGGCGAGGTGATGAGGCCGTGCGTGGGGGTCAGCTTCCATAGCCGGCCGGAGGTGGTAAGAGGCAATTCGCCGCGAACATCTAACTTGGTGAGATAGCTCGCGTCAGAGATACCAACGGACCCATACACCTGTGCGCTCTCATCCGATGGGTTGGTGTAGGCGGCCGGTAGCTGCCAGCCGGCAAAGGTCTGCATGTGGGCTTCGCGATGACGGCGGTGCAAGGGTGATTGACGTTGCGCTTCCATCACATCTTCAACCGTTGCCCGGTAGGGTCGTAAAACACTTCGTCCACCACGTGCGCGGAATAATCAACGGCTTCTGAGCGCAGAGTGATGCGTGTTCCCTGCTTCGCCTCCGCGGGCGTGACCCATGCCATCCCAATGACTCTATTCTTCTCCCACGAAAAGCGAACACTGGTAGCAAAGCCAACCGGCTGGTTAGCGATCAATACCGGGGAGCCATCAGGGGGCGCTACCGTTCCTTCCAATTCAAAACCAACCAGCGTGCGCTCGAGCGGGTTTTTTTGCAGGCGCGACAGCGCCACTCTGCCCACAAAATCCGGCTTGTCTAATTTTGCCACCCAGGCCATGCCCGCTTCATAAGGATTGCTCAGCGCATCGGTATCGACACCCACGATGATGTGCTTTTTTTCCAGGCGCAGCACGCGTTGTGTTTCCACGCCGAAGGGGCGCAGATCGACCGAAGCACCTGCCTTGAGCACCTGCTCCCAGAGATGGCTTCCATATTCGGCGGCAACCACAATCTCCCAGCCCATCTCGCCTACGAAACCAATACGCATCATGGTTGCCGGTACACCGGCTACCGATGCCTGACGCCAGTCCATGTAGGGAAACGCAGCCGAGGAGAGGTCACACCCGGTCAACCGGGCGAGCACCCCGCGCGCCAGCGGTCCGGCCAGGTTCATCGAGGCCAGACCCGCGGTCAGGTTGGTGATGGTGACGCTCCAGCCTGCCGCAGCCGCCCACCACTCCAGCCACTGCTGCACGAAGTCGGCGTTGCTGGTGGTGGTGGTTACGAAATAGCGCTGCTCCTCCATGCGTGAAATGGTGCCATCGTCGACGATGGTTCCCATCTCGTCGCAGAGCACGGCGTAGCGCACGCGGCCCAACGGCAGCGTCGAGAATTTATGGGTAAAGACGAAATCGAGCAGACGGCCGGCGTCCGCTCCCTTGACCTCAATCTTGCCCAGAGTGCTTACGTCGATCAGGCCGGCACGCTCGCGCACGGCGCGGTATTCCTCTTCGACGCAGTGGTCCTGATTGCCGGCGCCGGATGGGTCGTAGTAGCGCGGGCGCTTCCAATCGCCCAAGTCCATCCAGACCGCACCCAGCCGATCGTGCTGATCGTGCATCGGGGTGCGGCGCACGGGGTGGTGCTTCATGCCGGCGAGCACGCCGAGCGACACCGGAGGAGCGGGCGGGCGGGCAACCGTGGTGCCAACCTGGGCAATGGTTTGCCCGCTGAGCTGCGCAGAAAGATGCACCGCCGCCATTTGACACATGCGCCCCTGGCAGGCGCTCTTGCCCAGCTTGGTAAACCGCTTGATCAACTCGATGTGGCCCATGCCGGCGTCGATCGTCTCCGCCACATCGTGACCGGATACATCCATGCAGAGGCAGGCGATGGCATCCGGAGATTGTGCGGAGGGGGGCGGAAGATAGGCCTGGTAGGTGAAGCCCTCCCCGGCGGCTGCACCTACCAGCGTCACCGACTGGGGCAATGCCGCGGCCAGGAATGCGCCTTTCTCTGGGCTCCATTGCAGCCGCGAGCCCGACTGGGCCAGTAGCCCGACCTCGGGAACCAGCGGACCGCACATGACGACCAGGTCGGCGTCATACGTACCGGTTACCGTGACGATCCCGGAAACGTGCCCGGCGCCGGTTGCGCTGACCACCGAAGCGATGGGCACGGCGGCGACGACGGTTATTCCGAAGCCTTCCAGCTCGGCTCGCAACTCTGCACAGCGCGCCGCGTCGCCAATCAACACTGCTCGCTTACCGGGCACGATCGCGTGGCGATGCAGCAAGCGCAGCACGGCGAAGGAAAGCATGACGCCAGGCAGATCGTTGTTGGCAAACAGATACTGCGTTTCGCAAACACCCGTGGCGACAACCACGCTGGCTGCGCGCAGATGCAGCAGCGTCTCCGCGTTGGGGTGGGCATGATCTACTTGCACGGCGCCCAGCAGGTTGCCTTCATATAGGCCAAAGCAACTGGTGTTTAGATAGGTGGTGATGTTGGGATGAGCTACCGCCTCTTCCGCAAGGGCCCATACCGCCGGGTTGGGGGAGGATCCGCCCAGGGCTGGCTGCTTCTCCAGCAGCGCCACCTGCATGCCTCGTGCGGCTGAGGCCAGGGCAGCTTCTAAGCCGCGCTGCCCTCCACCCACCACAGCCGTGTCGAAATGGAGGTAGGCGTGCTGATAATTCTGTTGCGCCTCAATGAGCGGCGGAGCCACTGGGAACCGCTTGACCGCGGGCTCATCGAATCCCCGGTAAACATTCTGGTTTTGCGCGAGTACCGCAAGGCCGCGGCGGGCGGGGAGCATGCAACTGCGCACGTTGGGTACGCCATCCACATTGACCATGCAATTGGGGCAGGCGCCGGTGAGGCAGAGCAACCCCCGCGGTCTGCCATGTTGATAGCTGTGGGTGAAGGTGCGCACCCCGGAGCGATATAAGGCGGAGGCCACCGTATCGCCGGGCTTTGCTACGACGGTGTTGCCGTTCCACTGGAATTTTATTTCTTCGGGGGCCATTACTCGGCCTCATCCTGAGGCAGCAGGGTGTGATGCACTTCGTTGGTCAGCGTGTTGCGGTTGGCTTTGAACCACGCACCACAACCACCGCGGTGATACCACCACTCCCATTGCACACCGGCAAGGTTGCGCTTATACAGTGCGTAGGCGGTAAAAGCCTCCAACTCGGCATCGGGGGAAGGCCGGCGGCGCACTTCTCCGCCAAAGCGAAATTCGTACACGCTTCGCTGACCGCAGTTGGGACACTTCAACAGAAAAGACATCGGCTTTATCTTCCGAAGATCTTGCGCGTGCCGGCCAGAGGAATACCACAGATCATCGATGACTCCATGGTCAGTGCCGCCATATCTTCCGGCTCCAGGTGATGCACATCTGACTTACCGCAGGCCCGCGCCAGCATCTGGATTTCAAGCGTCATGGCGCGCAGCAGATTGAGCGCGCGTTCAGCCCCCTGCTCAATATCGAGCCGCTTCATCAACTCCGGATCCTGGGTGGTAATGCCGACCGGGCACCGCCCGGTGTGGCAATGATGGCAATGATACGGCTCCGTGCCCAGGGCATGATAATCCTCGACATACAACGGCTTGTTGCAGTTCAGGCTAATCAGCGCGGCGGTGCCGATGTAGACCGCGTCGGCGCCCAGGGCCATTGCCTTGGCGGCGTCCACGCCATCGCGGATACCGCCGGCGATAATGAGCTGCACTTCGCCATATAGCCCGCAATCTTCAAGCGCCGCGCGCGCCTCGCAAACAGCAGCCAGGGTGGGTATGCCGGTATGCTCCTGCAGAATCGCGGGCGAGGCGCCGGTACCGCCCTCCATGCCGTCGATCACCACCACATCGGCGCCACACTTGGCGGCCAGCTTCACGTCATCGTAGGTGCGGCTTGCGCCCAGCTTGACGAAGATGGGAACCTGGCCATCGGTCGCCTCGCGCAGCTCCTCAATTTTGATCACCATGTCGTCGGGTCCGAGCATATCAGGGTGTCTTGCCGGACTGCGCTGGTCAACGCCTACCGGCAGATCGCGCTGGTAAGCAATGGTCTCGGAGATTTTCGAACCCAACAGCAGGCCGCCGGTACCGGGTTTCGCGCCCTGGCCAATCGTCAACTCGATGGCACTGGCGCCGCGCAGGTCGTGCACGTTGATGCCGTAACGGGAGGGCAGTACCTCGTAAACGTAATCCTTGGCGAACTCCTTCTCCGCCGGCGAGAGGCCGCCGTCGCCGGTCGTGTTCGACGTGCCTGCCCTGGCCGCCGCCTTGGCTAGCGCGGCTTTGGCGTTGTAAGAGAGCGCACCCCAGCTCATGCCGGTGATCATGATGGGGATTTCCAGCTCCAGGGGACGCTTGGCGAAGCGCGTGCCGAGCACTGTTTTGGTCGAGCATTTCTCGCGGTAGCCTTCGAGTGGAATACGCGTGAGCCCGCAGGGTAGAAAAGTCAGATCGTCGAACGTGGCCCAGCGCCGCGGGCGCAGTGTGCCGTACCCGCGAATTTCGTAGATGCCGGTCTCCGCCTTGGTGTGAATGCCCTGCATCACATCCGGCGTATAGGTGCCGCTGGTTTGCATGAGCGGGCGAATCGGGTTTGCGGTCGAATCAGTCATCAAAGCGCATCCTGCCAGGCTTTCCAATTGTGCTTATCAAAGTTCCATAGCTTTCGCCCGGCCACTACTTTGGTGAAGTCTTTCCCAGCCGGCTTTTGCGCGCGCAGCGCTGGAGGAAAATGTTCAGCCAGCAGACTGTCGAGCATATCTGCCTCCTCGGGCGTGAGCGGCTCAATCACTGCGTCCGTACCGAGGGCGCCTATGGTACCGCCCACATAGCAGGTGGTGGCGTACATTGAGTCAGCAAAGGCAGCCCCGGTATTGCCACAAACCACCATGGTCCCTTTCTGCCCCATGAAGCCGGCCATGTAGCCGCAGTCCCCGCCTACCAGCACCAGGCCGCCCTTCATGGAAACACCCAGGCGCGCGGCCGCATCGCCGTAAATGACCACCGTGCCTCCGCGAATAGCGGCGGCTGCGCCATTGCCGGCGCCGCCATGAACCACTACGCGGCCGTTGTTCATCGATTCCGCCAGGCCCCAGCCGGCACTGCCCTCGACGCAAATCTCGGCTCCGTCGATCAGGCCACCGCAGTAGTAGCCGACGCTGCCGAGAAAACGTACCCGTCCCGGTTGCAGCAAAGCGACGGCAAGATTGTGGCGTGCATTTGGATTCGTTATGGTGATCTCGGTTGGCCCGGCCTGCAGGCGTGCGCGGATCAGCGCATTCACGTCGCGCGTAGAGAGCGCGGCGGCATCGATCCCAATGGTTGCTATCTCGACCAAACCCGCACCTCCTCCACCTGGGCTTCGGAAACCTTGTAGTTTCCCGGGATAGCTGAGCGGATGGCAATCTCTTCGGTGGCCACGGCGACGAAGTCATCGGTCTCGGCCAGCACCAGGGGCTTGAAGGCGTAGGGATCTTTGACGAAGCCCATCTCGGCGGCTGTGACCGCCAGGCAGGAGTAGGCCCCGTCCATATCGCGCAGTACGCCGTCGAGCCCCTCGCGCAGGGTCGCGCCTTTATTCAGCGCCTCCGCCAGATAAACCGCCAGCACCTCAGAGTCATTTTCCGTCATGAAGCGCACACCACGCTGCTCATACTTGCGCCGCAGCTGGTGGTAGTTGGTGATGTGCCCGTTGTGCACGATGGCTACATCGGCCGCTCCCCTGCCCCAGAAAGGCTGCGAGTGGCTCAGGTCTACGGTGGATTCGGTACAGAGGCGGGTGTGGCCGATGCCGTGGGTGCCGGTAAAGGTTGAGATGTGGTGTTTCTCTTCGAGCAGGTGGGGCGTGCCCACTTCTTTCGACAGCTCCATTGCGTGGCCGATGCTGAGCACTTCGACCCCAGCGTCGAGCGACTCGATGGCCCGGGCCAGGTCGGCCAGGTCAACATCTCCGGTAACTACAAAACGCACATAGACGCCATGGCAGGTGAGATCGCGCACGCCCTCAAGCGCACCGGCAAATGCCTGTATGCTTTCGCGGTTGGCTGCGATGGACTGCGCGCTCATCTCCAGCTCATCGCCGGCTTTGACGCGCACAATATAGGCGGCCCGCAGCGAGGGGCCCACCAGGGCTACGCCGGCGGAGTCAGGCCCGCGACGCCCTAAGGCCTCAAGCATGCTGAGCATGGTGGCGCCCAGGTGGTCATCGTTGCCGGAGGTTTTTCGAAAATATCCGAGGATTCCACACATGAGGCGCCGTCCAGGCTTAAGATACTCTTCGTATCCATCAAGTATACCAGAGGTTTTTATGGACGGCACGGCCACGTTGTTGCTCTATTGTGAGGATCGCAAGGGACTCGTCTATCGCATTGCCGGCTTCATCCTTGAACATGGCGGCAACATCGTGCATGCCGATCAGCACCAGGATGCGGTGCTGGGGCTCTTCTTCATGCGCATCGAGTGGTCGCTGACCGGTTTTGCCCTGGATCAGGAAACGTTCCCCGATGCGTTTGCCCCGCTGGCGCAGGAATATGGGTTTACCTGGCAGATCGTGATGGGGCAGAGACGGCCCTCAGTCGCCGTCTTCGTCTCCCGCTATCAGCATTGCTTGATCGACCTGCTCTATCGTCACCAGGTTGGGGAGTTGCCGTGTCACCTGGCGATGGTGATCAGCAACCATGAGGATGCCCGCGCGTTGGCCGATTTCTACGGCGTACCGTTTCATCACATAGCGGTCAGCGGCGCAAACAAGGCCGCCGCCGAAGAAGAGCAACTGTCTCTGCTTCAGAAAAACAGGGTCGAGCTTATCGTGCTGGCCCGGTATATGCAGGTGCTCTCCTCTGAATTTGTGGCGCGGTATCCGCAACAGATCATCAATGTGCATCACTCCTTTTTGCCCGCCTTTGTCGGCGCCAAACCTTACCACGCGGCGTTTGCCCGCGGGGTGAAGCTGATCGGCGCCACCAGCCACTATGTGACCCAGGTGCTCGATGAAGGGCCCATTATTGAACAGGATTTGGCCCGGATTTCGCATCGCGACCGGGTGGAGGATCTGATCGGCAAAGGCCGCGACCTGGAGCGTATTGTGCTGTCACGGGCCGTGCGCTGGCACCTGGAACAACGCATTCTTTGCTACGGGAACAAGACGGTGGTGTTTGACTAATACCGGAAGCATGGGTGTTCCTTGGAGCCAGCCACTCCAGTGAACAGGATGGGGCGGATAGGATTCGCGAGCTCACCTGGAGGGCCTTGGTTTGGGAGAAGGCGCACCGCAGATCCCTCCGCTGCGCTGCGCTACGGTCGGGATGACAAAGGGGAGGGTAACGGTCGCCCTCAAGAATTGCTAATGGGGTTGCTCAAAGGCAGG
Source organism: uncultured Acidobacteriaceae bacterium (assembly GCA_963834445.1). Taxonomy (GTDB): domain Bacteria; phylum Acidobacteriota; class Terriglobia; order Terriglobales; family Acidobacteriaceae; genus PALSA-350. Next base: position 368,112 of record CAWIBU010000002.1, on the reverse strand, counting down.
TCCCTCCGCTGCGCGACGCTCGGTCGGGATGACAAATTTGTTTGAGGGACGGGGTGGCATATTTGTTTGAAGGACGGGCTCAGAAATTTGCTTGGGGGACGGCCCGCTCGCTCATGCGACCTGTTTACTTTGGCTGCGAAGCGAGCCACACCAGCGAATCGGTAACGCGGGCCGCCTGCAAAGGACTCACCTTCAGAAAATAGCGCTTGCCCTGGGCGGTAGGGTGAAACGTGGTGGCCCCATTGGGCGAAACAGAGACGTCGCCCGGCGGCGAGATATCGAAGTACCCTCGATCGGGCCGCAGGTCGTAGAGCACTGTAGTCAGATCCCAGCTGGGGCGGTCGTAGGGCATTTTGGCGTAAGCCCGGTAGGCCTCGGCAACCGGATTGCCCGGGGGAAAATCATGCTCGATGCTGGCCGCGGGGTAGAGGACCGCCAACCCGACCTCAAAGCCGCTGAAATAAATATCGGTGGGCCATGCGGCAAAGAGTTTGCTGGCCGCCGGGATATCTGTTTTGACGTTGTACTCCGGTTCGTCGGTCGCGAAGTTGCCGGCCATGACGGTAAGCAGGCGGACCTTTTTTCGAATCAACTCCATTCCGCTGAGATCGCTGTAGCGGTCCGGCTTTGACTCCATCAGCCGGGCGAGGTTGGTGGAGAAGCCGACCTGGATCAGAGTTACCTCTCCATCGTTCTCACCGGCCAGCGTCTTCCTCAGCAAATCGACTGCGTCGCTCACAGCGTCCGGGTGGGGATGGCGGCCGTGCAGTTCGCAGACCTGCCTTACGTAGAGACCGTCCTCTTTGGTCTTGCCGTCGTGCACGATGCCGACCGGGATGTTCGCCCGGCCGTAGTACTCATCGACCATGCGTACGTATTCGCCGGCCCACGGGTTGTCTTTGCTCACTGTCACAGCCAGGAGCTTCAACTCACCCCGCGCAGCAAATGCATGCAGCATGGCCAGCGCCAGGGCGTCATCCACGTCGTTGCCCATATCGGTATCGAAGATCACGTGGAGCGGCGTCGCGGCCGATGCAGGGGCCGCGGCGGCTAAGGCGAGCAGGACGGCGAGAAACACTTTTAACATACGTTAGCCTCCAGAATTCATTCAGGCGCGGATTTCGCGGGAACCATGCGGTAGAGCGTCAACAAGTTTCTCTCATCATGATCGAAGACGCGAAAGGTGGCCACCTTGTGCAATTGGAATGCTGCCAGATCACCCAGAATATCCTGATCAAGGTCATTCCAACCGATGTACCAGCCGGGCTGATAAATCTCCGCTTTCTTAGCCAGATCTTCGCTGCTGTAGCCATCATTGATGGCTGGGATACCGGTCATCAATGATAGCTGGTCACCGCTCGAGCCGAGCAGCAACCGGTTGCCGCGCGGATTTGCGTTTACGATTGCCCGGATGGATTGAGCCGCGTCGTAGAACTGATATTGGCGGTGCATCAGAAAACCGGTGACCTGCGTGGTATCGATCAACAGGGCGGCCGCGATGGTGGCTGCCAGCAGCGAGGCTATGCCGCGATGGCGCTGACGCAACTCTTGCAAAGCAAGAACTACCAGCAGAATCACCGGCACAAGCATGGGGAGAAAATATCTGGGGGCGTAATCGTCCTGGCGGCGCAGGATAAATACAGCTTCTGCGGCAAGTGCGATTGCGGCTGCGGTGAAGAGCGGGTTGCGCCACAGCGGTCGCAGCCAGGTCAGCGAAAGCAAGAGCACCGCGAGGCCCGCGGGATACAAAATGAGGTCGATCCACAGACCATGATGGAACAGCTGCAGCAGGTAGGCAGCCGTGTGGTTAAGCTCCACCTCGGCCATTGCGTTGATTGCGAAGAAATAGTGGTAGTCGGCGGCATAGCGCGACCGCAAAACCAGGAACAAGTAAGTAGCAAACACCGCGCCAGCCAACCCACCGACTATGAGGGCCGGACGCAGAAGCCTCTTTCTCGTTGCCGCCCAAAACAACCAGAAAACAGCGGGCAGCAAAATCAGCGCCGTCGTCTTGGTCAGCAAGGTAATGGGAATCAGCAAGCCAAGGCCGATCAGGGGCCAGACTCGCTCGCGGCCGGCACACGAAGCCATCCACAGCAGCAGGCAAAACTCAAAAACCACCACGGTGTCTAATGTCGCCAGCCTGCTGAAAGTGAAGGCAAAGGGACTCGCCGCCAGCAGCAGCGCCGCCAGGGCAGCCGGCGCTTCGGCACTGTACCGCCGAACCAGCAGGTAGAGGAGGCCGACGGTTGCGACCGAGAAGAACACATTCAGGGCGCGCGCGGCCACCAGGCTGATACCGGTGAAGCGAAAGACCAGGGTCAACAGAACGGGCCAAACCGGAACCGCGACCGCCGGGTTGTAATCGCCGGCAATCTGCCAGTGCCCGATGAGAAAATGGCGAACCGCGCCGCTCGCCCACCAACCTTCATCGGTGAACTTCGCCTGGTCGATCATCCAGGGCGAGTGGTTGGGGAAGTCCGCGGTTAAGCAGGCGAACCGCAAAAGGCAGAAAGCGGCCGCGAGGAGAAGGAAGATCTTGTGCAGCCAACGTTCCGTTGTCTTCGAGAACATGGCTCCAGCACCTAGTGTAGTGCGTCACTCAGATAGGCGTTCATCCAGTGACGTCTGAGCGAACCGCAGAGTTCCGAAGGGACGGACTGAATGTAGCCCAAGATGCCAGTCCTGGGTTGTCGATGGCTAGCTGAACAGTCCCGTTAGGGACGGCTGAGTACAGCAGCACAGCCTTTCAGCCGTCCCTGACGGGACTGGCTCCCTGGGGATAGTTACGACGCGCATAGGCTTCTTCATTTTCTCAGTTGATTAAGCTTAACCCATGCAGCCCACGAATCCGCATCCAGGGCTACGTCCTCCCCCACAGCTTGCGATGAAGCGCTTTATAGCGCGCGATGATTTCTTCTTGCAGAGGGTGGCGCTGATCGCGCACCACCCAGCGGCCATTCACCATCACATCGCGAATGGCAGACCGGTTCAGGGAGAAAATTGCCAGCGGCAACAGGTCTTCGCCGGAGTGCCCGGCAATCGACGGATCTTCTAAATCGACAGTGAAGTAGTCCTCTTGCGCCGAGATACCGAGCGCGCGCGCGCCGTGCAAAGTAGCCGAGTCGAACAGGCGCCGGGCCAAGGGCTGCTCGTCGATCTGGTCGAGGATGGCGCGCTGTTGCCGCTGCAGGCGCAGGTGGTACTCCAGCTCGCGCGCATCCTCCAGAGGATCGATCTGGGCCTGGCTATCTGACCCCAGCGCGATGCGGATACCAGTGCGCATCACCTGGTCGGCTGCGAGCACGCCGTCGCCGAGATTGCGCTCGGTCGTGGGACAGGAACACACCGTGGCATCGGCCGCGGCCAGCATCGCGATCTCATCGGCAGTGATGTGAATCGCATGCACAGCCGTGAAGTCGGAAGCAAGCAGGCCTTCTCTGCCCAACAGCGCCACGGGCGTCAAGCCATACTCGCGCAGGCATGCCTGGTTCTCGCCGACCTGCTCGGCGACGTGCATATGGAGAGGCAGCTTCCGCTGCCGGCACCACGCGGCGATCTCTTTGAGATCGCCCAGGGGCACGGCGCGCAGGCTATGCGGTGCGACGCCTAACTGCACCTCGGCAGAACCGGCAGGATACTCCTTCTCGAGCGCTTCCATGTTGCGCAGAAACTGTGAGGCCGATTCGAAGAAGCGGATCTGCCCGGGATCAATGGGCAATTCGTATCCCGAGCGTACATAGGCGGAGCGCAGCAGAACGATCCGTATGCCCACCGACTGGGCGGCGGCAATCACCTGCCTGGCCAAAATGTTTGCATCTTCGTAAGGGGCGCCTCCGGGTGCATTGTGCAGGTAGTGAAACTCCCCCACCGTGGTGGTTCCACTTAACAGCATTTCCAGGAAAGCCATGCGGGCCACGTCGTAGACGTCTTGCGGGTCAAGCTGGGCGGCGGCGTGATACATGGTTCCACGCCACGACCAGAAATCGCGGCCGCTGGTCACGCGTGACTCCGACTTGCCCCGAATCAGCCGCTGAAAGGTGTGCGAGTGAGCGTTGACAAACCCGGGAAGCAGCGCCTTGCCGCGCAGGTCGATCGTGGCTGCGGGCGCATGGCTACCGGCAGTGAATTTTCCTCCGGAATAAAACAGATCCGGGCCATGGATCGTGCTCACGCGCGGCGCGCCTGCTGCACCATCTCCACCAACATCTTCCTGGTCTCCATCGGGCTGCGCACTTCGCTCAGGAAGGCGATGCGGGCGCCTTTGATGCCCTCGCCGGTTTTCATGCGCACGTGAAAACCTAGCCGGTCGACCGCGGTCATAAGCGCTTCACGGGAGTCAATCCCGGCGAACACCCGGGCCAGCAGGATAAGCGACTCTCCGTGGTCCGCGTTCATGTGCTCCATTATGCCGGCGGCAGCATCCGCCAGCGGATCGGGCTGGGCCCGCCCATACTCCTGCGCGGCAACCCATCCCATGACCCCGAAGCCGCCTACATAATAAATATCCACGACCTCCATCCCGAAGAAAGAGAAGTCGTCGAAATCCACCCAGTACTTGCTGTTCTCATGGCGTTGGAGATAACGCAGCCGTGCTTCGGCTAATTCGCTCGGCGCGATGGCAGACACATTCCCAACCACCGTCAAGCGGGCAGCACCCAGAGGGTCGCCTTCCGCTTCCGGTTGGGTCACCAGTAAACTGGCGCGCCCATCCTGCAGCAGGTTCTGCGTGTGCATGGCCATGGTGCTGATCAGGAAGATGGGCCGTCCCTGGTCATCCAGGGCAAATGGCATTAATGAGCCGAAAGGGTAGCCGGGCCGCTTGCGCGAATGGGTCGAAAGCGTGCCCACGCGGCTTACATGCAGCAGGGTGCGGGCGCGCTCGGCGTGCGCAGGTTCAGGAATCGGCGGTTGCGCGGCGGCCGCGCCGGTGCCCGCGTGCTGGTTCGATGGCGAAGTCATAATGCCCCCTGAAGAAGTCTAACTGTTATAAGGTGAAAGCCGGAGGAGGTGCTTATGTACACGCCCAAAGCTTTTGCGGTAACCGACCGCGCCCAGCTGCACGCGGCGATGCGGCAGAGCGAGCTGGCGACGCTCGTCACCATGACGACGCAGGGCCTGGTGGCCACCCATCTCCCGCTGATGCTCGACGAGACCAGGGGTGAGTTCGGAACTCTTACCGGGCATGTATCCCGCGCCAACCTGCAATGGAAGGAATCCGACCCGAAGAGTGAGGGCCTGATCATTTTTCTTGGCCCAGATACGTATGTCACCCCGAACTGGTACCCCGCCAAGCAGGAGACCGGTCGCGTGGTGCCAACCTGGAACTACGCCGCGATCCATGCCTATGGCATTCCCACCTTCTTTGAAGATACGGAGCGTCTCAGGGCCGTCGTCACCGAGCTGACGCGGAAGCACGAGGCCTCGCTCCCTGCTCCCTGGCAGGTTACGGACGCGCCCGCGGTGTATATCGATGCCCAGCTCAAAGCGATCGTCGGCTTCGAATTCCCTATTCTTCGCCTGGAAGGCAAGCAGAAGTTTAATCAAAACCGTTCGCTTGAAGACCGCGTTGGGGTCATCGACGGGCTGCGGGCGCTGGGTGACGAGCGCAAGACGCAGGTCGCTGAATTGATGGTGGAGATTGAATCCCGGCGCGGGTCAACTGCTGAGTGAAATAGTGGGTGGCTAACTCTTCCGGACGAGGGTATCAGCGTTACAGTCTGCGTGAACAAGCCGCAGATCTCTCCACGGGGAAATAGGTGGGTGGCCCAGGTCTCGCTTTCGAGACCTGGGATTTTTCCTTCACGCGCCCCCAGGTCTCAAAGGCGAGACCTGGGCCACCCACCTATTTCCCTGTGAAGAGATCTGCGGCACCCTTCAGGGAAAAGCCTTGTGTTAGGCTCATTTCATCCTTACAGTCCCCTCAAAGGAGACGTGCTCGCGTGAAAATCGCCCGCCTGGTCATCTCCCTTTCCATTGCGCCTTTTCTGGCATTGGCCGGCTACGCGGCCTCGCCCGCGCCTGTTGATAGCTCCACGCCCACAGCGTCCCCGGCGGTTTGGAGCCAGACGGCGGCGGCCAAGTATCTGGATGGCCGTGAGATCTGGTGGCAGGGCTGGGAGGTCTCGCAGCGCGACCATAAGACGGTGTGCGTTTCGTGCCACACGGTTTTGCCCTACGCCCTTTCCCGGTCGAGCCTGCGCGGTGGGCTGGGGGAAACGGCAGTTTCCGATCCCGAGCGCATCATGCTCGATTACGTGGCCCGGCGGGTTACGCTCTGGAATCAGACCGAGCCCTACTATCACACCGGCGTCGACGGACCGAAGAAATCGACGGAATCGCGTGGCACTGAATCTGTGCTCAACGCGCTCATTCTCGCGACCTACGACCGGCAACACAACCACATGACAGCGCTTGAGCACACGGCGTTCGATGAAGCATGGTCGTTACAAATCAAGACCGGCGATCTGGCCGGGGCGTGGGATTGGCTGAACTTCCACTTTGCTCCGTGGGAGTCGAATGAGTCGCAATATTACGGCGCGGCGCTGGCGGCGGTCGCCGTCGGCAGAGCGCCGGACGACTACCGCGACGACCCGAAAATCCAAGCGAACCTGCAGTTACTGCGCGGCTATTTGCGCCGGGAATATGCGGCCCAGCCGCTCATCAACAAGGTGTATTTATTGTGGGCTTCCGCCAAAATGCCAGGGCTCTTAACCAGCAGCGAGCGGAGTAGCCTGCTCAAGACGATCCTGGCCAAGCAGCAGCCCGATGGCGGCTGGAGCCTGACCGACCTGGGCACCTGGAAGCGGATCGATAAGACCCCGCTGGAAACCAAGAGTGACGGTTATGCCACCGGCCTCACCCTGCTGGCGCTGGAGCAATCGGGGCTGGCAAGAAATCTGCCACAGGCAAAGCGCGGCCTCGCGTGGCTGGCACAGAACCAGAATAGGGACGAAGGTAAATGGCCGGCGTGGTCAGTCAATCTGAAGCGCGATCCAAACTCGTACATTGGCCATTTCATGAACGACGCAGCAACTGGATTCGCGGTGCTGGCCCTGGAAAACAGCCACTGAGACATTCTTACCATCCGCCTGACCAGTGAAAGACTAGACGACGTCGTAACTGGCCAAGGGCATCGGAGGCGCTGGAGCGTTCAGCTCGGTCCAGTAAAGGCTCATCTGCTGGGCCGCGGTTACGAATTGATCGTAATCCAGGGGCTTGACCACGTAGCTGTTGGCGAACTGATTGTAGGCAGCTAACCGATCCCTCTCTTCGCCAGAGGAGGTAAGAACCACGACCAGCAGGTGCCTGGTGCGTTTATCGTTGCGAATGGCCTCGAGGACTTTTAAACCGTTGAGCTTGGGAATATTCAGATCGAGCAGGACAAACACGGGCACATCGTGTGCATCCCTTGCGCCATATTTGCCGCGCGCAAAAAGGTAGTCGAGCGCCTCCACACCGTCGCAGACGCGGACCAGCGGATTTTTTACCCGGGCTCGTTGAAACGCTCTAGAAGCGAGCTCAGCATCGAAATCGTTGTCCTCGACCAGGAGGATCATTCGTTTTGGGTCCATCATCGGCACTCCCTCATGGTCGTGCAACGCAGGGTTGCGCATGCCCGGTGCATCTATATCGGGGGTCTCACACCCAACATAAGCGGTTGTTAACGCCTGCAGTGTAGATCGACCGAAAGATATGGTTACTTGAATAATCTTTACGACGCGCTGGCTGCACCTGCCGTTGCCTTTGGCATCGTGCCCACTGGCTCGGTCATTTTCAGAGCAAAATAGAACGTGGCTCCGCGGTCGGGCTCTGCTTCGGCCCAGATCGTCCCTCCGTGTTTTTGAATGATCCTGTGCACCGTGGCCAGACCCACTCCGGTTCCTTCAAATTCGGCTTCGGTGTGGAAACGTTGGAAGACGCCGAACAGTCTATCGGCGTACCTCATGTCGAAGCCGGCCCCGTTATCACGGACGAAGATGATGGCCGGTTCCCCTGGCCTCTGGATGCTGTCGACTTCGATCACCGCCCTGTCCCGGTCACGGGAGTATTTCAAAGCATTGCCCAACAGGTTTTGGAAGACCTGGGCCATCAGGACTGGGTCACAGTCCAGAGCCGGGAGCCTGGCAATACGCCACTCCACGGCGCGTCCATCGCAATCCGGTTGCAGGATCGCGATCACCTCAGCGACGATGGGATCGAGATCGCAGTGGCTTAGGCGTAAGGCTTGCCGGCGCAGCACCGCCATCCTCAGCAAGGCATCGATTCCATATCGAAGGGAGTGCCGGTGGCGATCGCTTCTTTCCATCGCTCAAGGACCTTGGGCAGGAATGCGGGGTCATGGATTTTCTCCCAGGTCCATCCCAGGGTCTCCTCGCGCGTGGTGCCGGTGTAGTCATACCAGCGCTGGTTGTACCAAAAAATCGATCCATCTGCGTTGGCCATCCAGGCAAGCTGCTGGATACCGTTGGCCATGGCCTGGAACCGTTCCTGGCTTTCACGCAAGCAGTCTTCTGTCTCCCGGCGCTCGGTAATGTCCTGCGAAGTACCCACCATCCGGATCGGTTTGTGGTCACGGTCGTACTGCAATTCACCGCGACGACAGAAGACCCGCAGCGCGCCATCCGGACGCCTCATGCGAAACGCCAGATCGCCGGGCTGATCTCCGGCGGCACAAGCCGCCCACCATTTCTGCATCGACGATCGGTCTTCAGGGACAATCACCTGCAACAACTCTTCGATCGTGGGAGTGAACGTGTCACGCGACACCCCATACATGCGATACAGCTCATCCGACCAGATCAGCGGGCCCGCGAGATTCCTCGGGTCAAGACTCCAGCTGCCGATATGGGCGATGCGTTGGGACTCAGACAGTCGTTGTTCCTTCTCCCTGAGTGCCTCTTCCGCATGCTTACGCCGGGTAATATCGCGGGCAATTTTTGAGGCGCCCACAATTACACCCCGGTCATCTCGAATCGGCGAGATGGTCTCGGAGACGTCGATGCTGCTGCCGTCCTTCCTGACCCGCACGGTTTCGAAATGGTCGATTGTTTCGCCCCGCCGGATGCGGGCCAGGAGGCCGGCCTCCTCCTCGATGCAGTGCGGCGGCAGCAGCACCAGCACTGGTTTCCCTACAATCTCCGCGGCGGAATAGCCGAATAGCTTCTCAGCACCACGATTCCAGGCGGTAATCATCCCGTCCAGGGTCTTGCTGACAATGGCGTCCTCGGATGAATCCACGATGGCGGCCAGACGTTCCCGTGTTTCCCGATCGGCATTGCGAGCCCTGACCTCGGCCCGCGCCTGGGCGCTTCGGGCGCTCTCCCGGCTGACCGCCATGCCGGCGATGCACAGGAAGATCACACCCAGTAGTGATCCGCAGGCGATGACGACACTCGAGGCATGCCGGGCCGCGTAAGCGCGCTGCGTGCGCTGCGCCAGCAGCGCACGTTCGGAGATCTCCATCCGCGCGACGGTGATGCGCACAGCGTCCATCTCATGTTTCCCCTGGGCAAACAGGGCCAACGTGGGGATATTGCCGGTGTTCTGCCGTGTGGTCACGATCTCGGCAACATCCGCGAGCTGGGTGTTGGCTTGCTCTTCGAGAACTTTGAAGCGCTGCAGTTGATCAGGAGTTACCAGGAGCTTTCGCAGTGCTTGCAGATCCTGCGCGACTGCGGGTCTGCCTGACTGATAGGGCTCCAGAAAGGACACGTTTCCGGTTCCGGCAAAACCGCGACCTCCGGTTTCGACGTCGAGCGAATGCCTCAGGGTGCTCTCGAGCAGAGTCGCCACTTCGTAGGAATGGGCTACCCAGTCAGCGGTCTCGGCCGCTTGTTGGGCCGCGCGCCAGGAAAGAAAACTCAAAAGCACAGTAAGGAAGACGGCCGTTACAACCGCCACCAGGGCCCACCGCCGTAATCGGGCTGCCGTCGCGGGTTCCTCCCTGCCCTCGGGGAGCTTGTCAAGCTGCATTTGGCTGACTCCAACAACAAGCAAAGCGATCGCCGCGAGCGTAGGAACCCGCATGCCCGCGCAAACACCATGCTGCATCCTGCATCGGCAGAAGGTGGCCGTCCGCTAATTATTGGGGTCTGTTTCCAGCTGGGAGCGCGAGATGGAGAGATCCCAGGTCGCAAAGGCGAGGCCCTGGCCACCCAGCGATGGTTATTGTGACTGAAGGATGGTTCTGTCAGACGTTCAGACTCGACCTGTGCGAGGACGGGAAGAGCAAACCGCAGATCTCTCCACTGCGCTTGCGCTCCGGTCGAGATGACAAAGTTGCGGCTATTTATCGGTCTTTAATGGAGAATCGGGTCTCATACCGCGACAAACTTGTCATCTCGACCGGAGCGCAAGCGCAGTGGAGAGATCTGCGGTTTGCTCTTCCCGTCCTCGCACAGGGACTAAAGGCCTTCCGCGGGAAGTTCATCTTCCGGCTCCGGCTGGGGCGCGCGTCCTTTGGCCGCTTTGGGAGTCTTAGCCTTGGTGGCGGTCCGCGCCCGCCTCTCCTGGCTACCCGCGACCACGGCCTCCATGCTCTTGAGAAACTCGGGCAGATTCATCTTTTGGCGAAAGCCTTCAAGGTATGGCTGGATCTTCTCGAACTGGAAGTACATCTCCTGGCAGGTATCAAAGATGAGCGGTTCATCGAGCGCGCCGTGCACGACGAAGGCGGCGACCATATCCCAGTATCCGTAGACCTGAAGAATATGCCCGCTCTGCTTACCGCCGTCTTTGACCAGGGCCACGAACTCGTCCACCGAACGGGGCATGAACTCGCCGCCAACATAATCACGCGCCGCGCGCAGGGCCGTCTCCCGGCGAATGTCATAGAGCCTGAGAATCAGCTCAGCCTGTTTTAGCGCATTCTTGGTCTTCACAATGACTTCCTCTTCTATTGGCGGAAGAAATTCCGCGCGATGAATAACAGGTTGGCCGGCCGTTCCGCCAGCCTGCGCATGAAGTAGGGATACCATTCTGTCCCAAAAGGAATATAAACCCGTACGCGGTACCCGGAGGCCACCAGCGACTTCTGTAAATCCCGGCGCACCCCGTAAAGCATCTGGAACTCGAACTGGTCCGCCTGGATGCCACGTTCCTGGGCAAAGCGGCGGGTGGCCTCGATCATCTTTTCGTCGTGGGTGGCGATGCCGTGGTAAACATCGCTGGACAAGAGCACCCGCATCAGCTTGACGAAATTGGCGTCAACATCCGCCTTATCAGGAAAGGCCAGATTGGCCGGCTCCTGATACGCCCCTTTGCACAACCGGATACGAATTCCCTCGGCCAATAGCCGGTCGATGTCAGCTGCACTGCGGTAAAGGTAAGCCTGGATCACGACCCCGACGCGGCCGTGATGGCCTTCCATCGCATGCAGCCGGCTCACCATATCGAGGGTCGCCTGGGTGTAGTCAGACCCTTCCATATCGATGCGCACGAAGGTGTTGGCGGCAACCGCATGCGTAACCAGGCCGAGGACGTTGGCAGAAGCGAGCGCCGGCTCGAGATCCATGCCCATCTGGGTCAGCTTCACGCTCACATTGGCGTCGAGATGTCGCTGCGCAATGGCGTCGAGCAAGCGGTGATAGACCTCAGCGGCCTGCTGTGCCTCTTGTGGGGAATGAACATTTTCTCCCAGGCTATCGAGGGTGGCGGTCATTCCCTGGCGGTTTACAGATGCGGCCGCATCCAGCGCCTGGGCGACGCTGGTGCCGGCGACAAAGCGGGACGACATCCTTCCACCGAGAGTGGAGCTTTCAGCGAAGCTGCGCAGGGTGCGGTTGCGGGAGAGTGCGATGAGAGCCGAGCGCAGCATGGGCATGGGAACTGCTTATTCTCGCATATGGGCGAACCGGCTAAGCACAGAAACGATTCCGCCAGTTGCCCGCTTCCCCGCAGGTAACCTTTTGGCTATTTTTTTGCTCTTAACCTTTAGCGAGTAAAAGTATCTTGCTGGGAGAGGGGAGCCTGCGGTCGCAAACTGACCCGACTCCGAGAGGATTTTTTCGATGGTCAATCACTGCGCAAATCCGAGTTGCTGCAAGCCGCTCCATTATCTTCGCGAAGGCCGAATTTTTGTCTTCGACCTGCCGGACTCCAACCCCGCCGCTCCCCCGGCGGGCGGGCGCGCACGCCGGCTGCAGCATTTCTGGCTGTGCGGAACCTGCTCAGAAACGATGGTGATGAAGCAAACCGGCGAAATGCAGATTCAAGTAATCGCAAAGATGGGGAAGATCGAGTCGGGCAAAGAGGGTATTCTGCCCGCAGCCCTGGCGATCTAGTAGGTGCGTCTCAATAACGTCCTAAATGTTTTCAGGCCTCAGTCCCGGAGCGACGACTGGATGTAGCCCAGGATTCCATCCTACGATGAAATCCTGGGCTACTTTCAGACTTGTCCAAATCAGCCATCCGCTGTTTTCGATCTCGACCTCCAAATAAATTTGTCATCCCGACCGAAGCGCAGCGCAGTGGAGGGACCTGCTGTGCGCCTACACCCCAAGCGAAGTACCCACCGGTGAGCTAAGGTCTCAAATAGGCTTCGGAAAGGCTCTCCGTGCTCAGGGCTGGGCCTTGGTTTGGGGTGTAGGCACACAGCAGGTCCCTCCACTGCGCTACGCTTCGGTCGGGATGACAAATTTGTTTGGGGGCCGAGATCGAAACGGCAGATGGCTTCGAATCTTTCAACAAATTACGCGTTCAAACAACCCCGTTTCCGCCGTTTCCCTTCGCCAACGCGTCCTGGCGCGGCTTACCACCGTCTTTTATCCGATACGTCAAATTTCTACGCTACCCCGCCGCGGGATGGCGCATCTCAGCTTTGTTTGGGGTTAGAGCTCTTGGTTACCCAGTCGCCGCGATCCACAGGAGAAATCGTGGTTGCGATTGTTTCGATGTATCCTCAACTTGCTGCATCTACCATAGCTGACACGGGTTACCCTTTTACTTTGGAGAAGATTGGACCATGACCAAGGCAGACCTCGTTGAGGAAGTGACCCAGCTAGGCGATCTAACCCGCCGTGATGGGGAAATGATCGTGGATACCATTTTCGATGCCGTGATTCACGCGTTGCGCGGTGGCGACAAGATCGAAATTCGTGGTTTTGGCAGCTTCCGCATCCGGCAACGCAAACCGAGGACCGGACGGAACCCCAAGACCGGGGCAAAGGTCGACGTGCCGGCGAAGCGCGTTCCCTACTTCAAGCCCAGCAAGGAACTGCGCGACCTGGTCAACCCCAAAGGCCCCTCGCCCGATGAAACCGGTGCCGGGCATCCTGCTGCCTAGTCCTGCGCAATACCGATGATGCTCATCATCCGGCCAGTAAAACCTCGCTCAATACGGTGAGAGAAGAAACGATCCGTGTGGCAACCGGTGCATTGGCCGGTCATCGCGATGGAAGCGTTCTTCAGCCCCGCCGTCAGCAGTTGCCGCCGGTTCGCCTCTGCCAGGTCCAGGTGCATGCTGGGCCCCAGGTCGCTGTGACCGGGGGCACGGGCGGTGAGAAACAACATGGGGTACTTTTGCCGGATGGGGTCAGAGTCATAGACCTCGCGGAAAAGCTCTGGCGCATAGGCAAATTGGGAGTCAAACTGCTCCCGCACTTCGGCGCCGATTGAATAGCAGCACTGCCCGATGCCAGGCCCGATGGCGGCAATCAGGTTCTCGGGTTTAGAGCCAAATTCCAGCCGCATGCGGCCGACGCCGTTCTCCACAATGCGCGCCAGGGTACCGCGCCATCCGGCATGAAAGGCCGCCACGGCACGGTTCTTGCGATCCGCCAGTAAGACCGGGATACAGTCCGCGGTTTGAATGCCCAACAATACCCCCGGCTCATCGGTCATCATGCCGTCGCCCCGCAGCACGGCCGGCCTGTCATTGCCTTGAACGTCTTTCGCTCGCACTCTCCAGATCAAAGAAGAATGGATCTGGCGCAGGGTAACCAACCCGAGGTTGCCTTTGCCTTCGCTGAGCGCGCCGACAAACAGCGTCCGGTTCGCGGCAACGGTCTTGCGGTCATCGGAGTCGGTGAAGCCCAGATTCAGGTCGAAAGCCTGTTTGTCGCCCGGCCGGTAGACCGTCGTTTCGCCCCCGGTGCGGGTGCTGAAACCATGGATCAGCCATTTCAGTTGCGGCCAGCCGTCGGCGCGCACCACATCCAGCTGAGTGACTCTTGCCGCGGCACGTTTCATCCACCGCTATCTTAAAGGGTGAGTAGGCTGGAGCGCATGGGCCCGCCTTCCGGCGGGCCCGCTCTAGAGGCATATTGGGGAGGGTAATCTGAGGGAAAAGAGGAGAGCCCGCCGAGGCGGAGCTTCATTGAGGTTTAACACAGTCCTAGGCGGGATTCGTTTGAAGTAGCCTCTGTCGTTATCAAGTTCTGATGCACTTCTGCGGGCAAAGTTGTCCTATTGAGAAAATATTTTTGGGGCGTGGGCAAATTCTTCGCCGACCCACTCCACAAACGCCGACATGTGCTGTTTGCGGCCAAGAAAGTCTTCGATCAGCTGGGTGCCCGGTTTGGAGCCGCCCGGCTCAAGAATCGCCCGGCGGTAGCGCATTGCCGTGGGTCCCTCGAGCAAATTCGAGCGATCAAACTGGTCGAAGAAGTCGAGCGCGATCACCTTGTCAAACATGTAGGTGTAGTAGTTCGACGTGTAGCCGATCAGGTGGGAAAAGCTGGCATACATGCGATTGCCTTCGACCCACTCGTAGGGCATCATGCGCTTGTAGCCTTCCTCCAGCAGGGCATCGAGGTCCAGGGTATCTGGCGGCAGGTTATGCACATCAAGCGAGTAACTGGTGTAGAACAGCTGGGTGCGCACCCCATCCGCTCTGCCAAACGCACTGGCCCGGTTCATCTTTTCCACCAGCGCCACGGGAATCGGCTCAGCCGTCTGGTAGTGACGCGCAAACGACGCTAACAACCCGGCGTCGTGGAAGAACTCCTCCAGCATCTGCGAAGGCACTTCGACAAAATCCCCTTCGGTCGCGATCCCGCTGGTGCCTGCCCAGGGTTGCCGGCCACCGAGAATGGCATGCATCAGATGGCCAAACTCGTGGAAGAAGGTAACGACGTCGTTATATTGCATCAGTCCGGGGTCATCTGGCCGGCCGCCGGGGAAATTGCAGATCAGCGCTACTTCGGGCAGCTGCCGGCCCTCCACGCCCGGAATCAACGGCGCCGCGCTAAACCACTTATCCTTGCCTTCGCGCGGATGCATATCCAGATAGAACCGGCCGCACAGGCGGCCCTGGTCAAAGACATCCCACGCACTCACCTGGGGATGCCAGACGCCGGCGTCGTTATTTCTCGCGAAGGTGACGTTAAAGAGCCGGGCCGCGGTCTCGAGGATTCCCTTCTCCACCGAATCGTAGGGGAAGTAAGGGCGGACAGACTGCGAGTCGAACGAAAATGCTTCCCGGCGGAACTGCTCATACCAATAGCCGCGATCGCTGCTTTTGAGCGCAGCCAGCCCGGGCTGTTGCTTGCGCGCAAACGCCAGCACCATCTCGTATTCGCGCTCGGCGCCGTCCCGGGAAGCCTGTTCCAGCTCCCCAATAAAGTTCTTCAATCGGGCCGCCGACCCCATCATCTGGTTGGCAGTTGCGAGATCGGCCCAGGAAGCAAATCCCAGGATCTTGGCGATCTCGTGGCGTACCGCCAGTACGTCCAGCAGAAGCTGGCGGTTGGCCGGGTAGGCGCGCGTGTTGTAGGCGCGGAACATGCGCAGGCGCAGATCGGCGCTGCGGGCGAAGGTCATGACCGGTTGCATGTCAGGAAAGTCGGTGGTGATGGTAATCACGCCCTGCGCATCCGCAGGATGGTTGTGAATGTAGTCTTCCGGCAAGCCGTCGAGCTCAGAAGCATCCTTGAGGGAAACGCTATTGACGTTTTCCTGCACATTCTTGGCGAACAGCAGAGACAGCTCCGTCGCCTTATCGGAAAGCTCGCGGATGCGGGCACGGGTGGCGTCATCCTTATCCACGCCGGCGAGGCGGTAGTTCAACAACGTCTGGCCCACGTAGTGCGCGGTCCCCGGGTCGGCCAGCACGACATCCATGGCGGCAAGCGCGCGGTAGACCTCCTGGTTGAGCGAAAGGGCCGTGGCCGCTTCGGCTACCGTCTGGGTCAATTCCCGGGCCTTGTCCCGAACCGCCTTGTCGGGATACACACTGTCGAGCAGGGATGCGAGGGAGCCTGCCGCGCTCAGCGTGGCCACGGCATCGTCATAGAGGCGCAGCGTATTGTCCAGCGTCCGCGGGCCGGCAACGGCCAGTAGCTCATCGATATGCTGACGCTGTT
The DNA here is from genome assembly GCA_963834445.1 of uncultured Acidobacteriaceae bacterium. Classification (GTDB taxonomy): domain Bacteria; phylum Acidobacteriota; class Terriglobia; order Terriglobales; family Acidobacteriaceae; genus PALSA-350. Next base: position 351,808 of record CAWIBU010000002.1, on the reverse strand, counting down.
TCTCCAGGCGACCCTGGACCCAGGTCTCCAATCCTGCGGCGTCGATGTACCCGCTATCGTTCCACGGATGCAAACGGGTCGTTTCCTGCGCTGATGAGTAAGTCAAAGACGCTCCTTCTTCCCCTGTTAAGGTTACCCCGAGCGGTAATGCGGCGGCTATCTTCGAGGCCATGGAATACGGAGGTTGCATCCAGCGGATATGGCCGGTAATATTCCGAGATTGTACCCATGAATTCTGCACCATCTCTATCGCAGCATTACTTACGTGCGCGCATCGGAAAAGTGTGCGTCGCGATCATTGGCGCGACGGCCGCCGAGATGATCGAGCGCGCCACCGAAGCCATGCGCGACAGCTCCTTCCTGGAATTCCGCCTGGATTACCTGGAAAAGCCATTGGCCGCGCTGCCACATCTGCAGGAATTTCTCTCTGAAAATGCAGTGGTCACCGCCATCGCGACCTGCCGCCGCGCCGCCAACGGCGGAAAGTTCAAAGGAACGGTCGCCACGGAATTGGAAGTGCTGCAGAAGGCCGGCGCCTCGGGCTTTCACCTGGTAGATCTTGAGCTGGAGACAGCCGAGGCTATCAAAGCTTCGGAGCTCGACAAACTGCGCGCGCGGGGCACGGCCCTGATCGTTTCCTGGCACGATTTTCACACGACCCGGGGTTTAGACGGCATCTTCGATCGCATCCGGCCCTTCGAGCCGGAATTTATCAAGATCGTCTCCACCGCCAAGTCCCTCAGCGACAACGTGGTCATGATGCGCTTTCTCGATCGCACCGGAGACAAAGCCAACATGGTGGGCCTCTGCATGGGCGACCAGGGGGTCATCAGCCGGGTGCTGGCGGTGCGCGCAGGCAGCGTCTTCACTTTTGCTGCCGCTACCCAGGGCGAAGAGACCGCGCCCGGCCAGATGACAGCGCGCGCGTTGGTCGACACCTTTCGCATCGGCCAGATTGACACAGCGACGCGCGTGTATGGCGTTGCCGGCAACCCGATCAAGCACTCCCTTTCTCCCTTGATGTTAAACACGGCGTTCCACCGCGAATCGGTCAATGCGGTTTACCTCCCGCTGCAGACCAGCAAGCTGGCCGACCTGCTTACCCTGGTGCGCGACCTGCCCCTTTCCGGCTTGAGCGTGACCATGCCGCTCAAGCAGGAGGTGCTCAAGCATCTGGAGAACACCGATCCAGTCTCGGCGCAAATTGGCGCTTGCAATACCATCGTCCGCGCCCACGATGGAAAACTCTACGGTTTCAATACCGATGTGGGCGGCATCGTGCGGCCGCTGGAGAAGCGGCTTAATCTATCGGGCGCGAAGGTGCTGGTGTTGGGAGCCGGCGGAGCCGCCCGCGCCGCCGTTTTCGGCCTGGTCAACAAGGGGGCCGAGGTGTTGATTCTGAATCGTACCCCGCAGACCGCGCAGAAGCTGGCACGGGAGGCGAAGGCAAAATCCATTCGTCGGGATTTGGTCGCCAAGACCAGCTTCGACGTCATTGTGAACGCCACCTCGGTCGGTATGCATGGGGTCAAGCCGCAGCAGATTCTGGAAGCGAAAGAGATCAACGCGCGCCTGGTCTTCGATCTCGTCTACAACCCGGTCGATACGCCGTTGCTCAAGATGGCGCGGCAAAAAGGAATCGCCGTGGTTACCGGTGTAGAAATGTTCGTGCAGCAGGGTGCGCGGCAATTTGAGATTTGGACGGGCAAGCGTGCTCCTGAAGACGAGATGCTGCGCGTGGTCGTTCACGCCTTGCGGCAGCAAGGGTGAAGCAAGACGCCCAGTACTGGATCGATCGCCTGGGATTGCAGCCGCATCCCGAGGGTGGTCACTATCGGGTCACTTACACCGCAGACCTGACCATTGCGCAAAGCGCTTTACCTGCGGCCTTCCACGGAGACCGCGCCGCCTCCACGGCGATTTACTTCCTGCTTGCAGGCACTGACTTTTCCGCCTTCCACCGCATCGCCGCGGATGAGGTGTGGCATTTTTACGCGGGCAGCACTTTGATCGTGCACGTGATTGATCCTGGGGGGAATGCTTCTGCGTTGCCACTGGGCGATGTGTTTCAAGCGGTGGTGAAAGCCGGCTGCTGGTTCGGCGCGCGACTCGAAGATCCAACCGGGTTCGCGCTGGTCGGTTGCACGGTAGCCCCCGGCTTTGACTTTGCCGATTTCGAATTAGCCAGGCGTGCGGAGCTGATCGGCAAGTACCCTGCGCACCGGCAACTCATCGAAGGACTCACGCGCGCTTAAACGCACCTTACGGGCTGAAAACGATCACCTTCAAACAAATTTGTCATCCCGACCGTAGCGTAGCGGAGGGGATCTGCGGTGCGCCTTTACAGCTAACAAAAGCCCCACAAAAGAGCTCGCGACGCTTCACTTCGGTGGGGATGACAAAGGGGAGGATGGTTGTTTTCCTCAAGAATTGCTAGTGGGAAAGGCGCACCGCAGATCCCTCCACTTCGCTACGCTACGGTCGGGATGACAAATTTGTTTGAGGGACGGGCTTAAAAATTTGTTTGGGGAACGGGCCTGAAAATTTGCTTGATGGACGGGCTTAAAAGTGGTCTGCGCGTTCATTGCTCTCTTAACTTGCCGCCAGGCAAGTCGGCTCCTCGGGATGACAAAGGATAGGGCTGCGCTTCCAAGCAGTTTCGTCACTGATGAATGTGAGGAACGGCCGCTGCTCGTGCTGCTGCCTGCTTGCTTGCTTGCCAACCCATGCTGTTGTCTTGACTGGGAGAACTGCTGTCCGGGCAAATGTTTTCGACCGCGCGCAGGAGTCACCCCACCACCCTCAACTCCAGAAGCTGCGGTCGAGGGTGCGGTACTGAATTGCTTCCGCGATGTGGCCTACTGTGATGGAGGGCTGCGCATCCAGATCGGCGATGGTGCGGGCTACCTTCAGAATGCGGTCATGGGCGCGCGCGCTCAGCCCCTGCTGCTGCATCGCGCGCTCCAGCAGGCGCTCGGCTTCGGGAGAAAGTTCGCAATAGGTGCGAATCTGCCGCGTATGCATCTGCGCGTTAGTGAAAATGCGATCCGCCGCAAAGCGCTTCTGCTGCCGCTCGCGCGCAGCCACCACTCGCGCGCGAATCTCCGCTGAACCCTCGCTGGCCGCTCCCGCACGCAGCTCCCGATACTGCACCGCGGGTACCTCAATATGAATATCGATCCGGTCCAGCAGCGGCCCGGAGATTTTTGAGATGTAACGCTGCATCATGGGCGGCGTACAGATACACTCGTGCGACTTGTCATTGAAGTAGCCACACGGGCAGGGATTCATCGCCGCCGCCAGCATGAAGCGCGCGGGAAAGCTGAGCGACATCGCGGCGCGCGCGATCGTAACCGTACCATCCTCCAACGGTTGCCGCATCACCTCCAGCACACTCCGGGGAAACTCCGGCAGCTCATCCAAAAACAACACGCCATTATGCGCCAGTGAGACTTCACCAGGCCGGGGTATACTGCCACCCCCGATCAGCCCCGCGTCTGAAATCGAGTGATGCGGCGCGCGAAAAGGACGCTGCGTCACCAACCCCGCCCTGGCATCGAGCACCCCGGCCACGGAATGAATCTTGGTGGTCTCGAGCGCCTCCTCCAGCTGCAGCGGGGCAAGGATCGAAGGCAGCCGCTTGGCCAGCATCGTCTTGCCTGAGCCGGGTGGACCAATCATGAGGATGTTATGACCGCCGGCAGCCGATACCTCGAGCGCGCGCTTCGCCGTCTGTTGCCCGCGTACATCCTTGAAGTCGAGCGCGAAGGAGTGGTGCTCGCCGAGCAGCAGCTGCGAGTCCACGCGAAACGGTTGCGCATGAATGCCGCCATTCGCTGCATCGTTCAATAGCCCACGCACCTGGGTCAGGCTGCGCACCGGATACACATTCAAACCTTCAACAACTGCTGCCTCCGCCGCGTTGCGCTCGGGCAGGATCAGGTTGGCGATGCCCCGGGCGCGCGCAGCGACCGCAATCGGCAGCACACCCGGAACACCGCGCAGCGCTCCATCAAGACCCAGCTCCCCTACCAGCAGGAACTGACCGAGCTCCTTCAACTGCAGCGCTCCGTAAGCGCCAAGGATCCCGATCGCCATGGGAAGATCGAAACCCGATCCTTCCTTCTTCAAATCGGCGGGCGCCAGGTTGATGGTGATCTGGGTAGGGGGAATGTCGAAGCCGGAGTTTTTGATGGCAGCGCGTACCCGGTCACGGCTCTCGCGCACCGCGGCATCGGGCAGCCCTACGGTGTGGAAATGATCCTCGAGCATGCGCACGCCGGAGTAGTCGACTTCTACATCGATGATGTGAGCGTCAATGCCGTAGACCGCCGCACTGAGTGCTTTGAAAAGCATGGCGGCTCCAGTTGATCCGGTGGCGCGAGTATACAGCCGCTGGTTCGCCCAGAAACATTAACTCTTACTCATCTGAAACGCACTCTTACCGCTCCACCGCCATCGCGACCGAATTGCCGCCGCCTAGACAAAGCGCCGCCACGCCGCGATGGGCATCGCGGCGCATCATCTCATAAATCAATGCCACCAGAACGCGGGCGCCACTGGCGCCAATCGGATGCCCGATCGCCACCGCGCCACCATTCACATTCACCTTTGCCGGATCGAGACCCACCTCTTTCATCACGCCCAACGCCTGTACGGAAAACGCCTCGTTCAATTCATAGAGCTCCGGCTCCTCCTTCGCCCATCCCGCCTTGGCCAGCACACGCTGGATTCCCAAAACGGGAGCGAGCATCACCCACTTGGGATCGATGCCGCTGGTCGCCTGGGCGCGGATGTGAACCATGGGCGTAAGCCCGAGCGCGGCCGCCCGGGCGGCCGACATCACCACCACCGCGGCTGCTCCATCATTCACTCCGGGTGCATTGCCGGCGGTCACGGTTCCATCTTTCTTGAATGCCGGCTTCAATGCACGCAGTGCCTCGATCGAAGCATCTTCGCGCACGGATTCGTCGTGCTCGAACAGGGTGGGGGGCTGACCTTTTTTCTTAGCCGGGATTTCGACGGGCAGAATCTGCGATCGCAAATACCCTGCGTGCCAGGCCGCAGCCGCCTTGCGATGCGAGTTCAACGCGAACTCATCCTGCTCTTCGCGGGTGATGCCGTGCTTTTCGGCGACCAGCTCCCCGGTCATGCCCATGTGATAGTCGTTGTAGATCTCCCACAGCCCGTCATGGATCATGGAATCGACGACGGTTGCATTCCCCATGCGGAAGCCGGCGCGGCCCTGGGGCAGCAGATAGGGGGCATTGGTCATCGACTCCATGCCACCAGCGATCACGATCTCGGCGTTGCCGGTCTGAATGGCCTGCACTGCCAAGCTCACCGCCTTCAGGCCCGAGCCGCAAACCTTGTTGATTGTCAGCGCGCTGACCGAGGGAGAAAGACCGCCGTAGATGGCCGCCTGGCGCGCGGGATTCTGTCCCAGCCCCGCGGAGACAACGTTCCCCATGATGCATTCATCCACCTCATCGGGCTGCAACTGCGCGCGCTTGAGGGCTTCACGCACTACCAGCGAACCCAGTTGCACAGCAGAAAAATTGGACAGTGTGCCCTGAAATTTCCCAACCGGTGTACGCACTCCGGCGACAATGACTACATCTTCCATAGCGGGCAGCCTCACTTTGTATGATGCCGAGCAACGGAACACAATACCAAGAGCCGCCCCTTACAGGCAATCACATGACGATCGTCGAACCACCACAATCCGCCAGCGCCCCGGCCGCCCTGCTCGCGCCCTGGTGGCACACCGCGCTGGTGGTGCTGCTTATCATCGGACTCTCCATCGCCGGGGTCAGGCAACTGCACTCCATTGGCAATCGGCCGCTGCACCTGGTGGCCAACTACAGTCTCTCCATCGCGTATGAGTGGGCTCTGGCCGCCCTGGTGCTGTGGGGGCTACACCTGCGCAAGGTTCCGTTGCGGCAACTTCTCGGTGAAATGCGGCCCGGGTCACGCGCCTGGTTTGCGGATATCGGCGCAGCGCTCGCCTACTGGGTGGTGGCGTTGACGACCCTCTCGGTGCTGGGCGACCTGCTGGTGAAAATCTCCGGATCGCATATCGACCCGCAAAAGATCGGGGACGTTACCCAAAAACTTGCACCCACCACGCCGGTCGAGATGTTGCTGTTTTTGATGCTCAGCATTTCCGCCGGCTGCTGCGAAGAATTGATCTTCCGCGGTTACCTGCAGCAGCAATTTGCGCGCATGGGACATAGACTCTGGATCGGCGTTCTGCTCTCTGCGCTGGTTTTTGGCAGCGCGCACGGCTATGAAGGAATTGCGGGAATGTTGCTCATCACCGCGTACGGCGCGATGTTTGGCGTGCTCGCGCTGCTGCGGAGAGGGCTGCGCACGGGAATGATTGCACACGCCTGGCATGATTCCGTGAGTGGTGTTGCGCTGGTATTGTTGCGCCATTACGGCGTCCATCTCGCAGGAAAGTGAGCGCACGCCCAAACCACAGGTTGGCTTCAGCGATTCCAATCAGTCAATTGATCTTCATCAAATGTGATTTTTTTCTTGACACTATTTTTGCGGGATTCTATACATTCGTTAACTGCAAAGAATCTCTTGCAGGTTCGATGTCGACTCGACAAAGGGAGAATAGAACAATGGCAACCAAGAAAGCAGTAGCAAAGAAGCCAGCGAAGAAGGCAGCCAAGAAGGCAACGAAGAAGAAGTAATTACGCAACGCAACAGGCAACACAATCGGGGGACGCCAAAAGCGTCCCCCGATGTGTTTTTGGAAACACTCTCTTTCCTTACCAAAGTGGTAGACCGGCGTGACACCTTTAGAGCAGAGGAGAAGCGATGACGCGCAGAAGGTGGATAGCGGATGAGTGGGACGACAACAGTGCGTCGCTCAAGGGCGAGCAGGCGACTCACCTGATTCGCGTGCTGCGTGCGCAAGCCGGCATGGAGTGTGACCTGGTGGCGGGCGATCGCGTGTTTCACGCCGTCCTCTCCGGCATCAGCGGAGACACCGTCCGCTTTGCCCTGCTCGCCGAGGTCGAAGCCGATGCGGCGCTGCCGGTCACGCTTCTGCTCTCAGTCTTCAAATTCGACCGCATGGAGTGGATTGTCGAAAAGGCCACGGAGCTGGGCGCGCAGAGGTTCGTTCCCATGATCGCGCGCCGCAGCGAGAAGCATTTGGTGCTGGCGGCGACGGCCCGCGTGGAGCGTTGGCGCCGGATAGCGCGCGAGGCAGCCAAGCAATCGCGCCGCTCCGATGTGCCGGTGGTGGAAGACCTGACGCCGTTGAAGGCGGCGGTGCAGATGCGGGTGGCCGCGCCGGGACTGAATTTGCTGTTGGCCGAGCAAGAGCGCGCGACCACCTTGTACGCCGCCATGCAGGCGCACCCGACCGCAGTGAACCTGGCCATTGGACCAGAGGGCGGATGGACCGCGGACGAAGAATCTCTCTTTGCGTCGGAAGGTTGGCGAGCGGTGAGTCTGGGTCCAAGAATCCTGCGGGCAGAAACGGCGGGCATCACCGCGATGGCCGTCGTGGCGGCGATGCTGGGTTAGAGGGTGAGTGAAAAGCAGTTGTCTGCACTGCGCTCTGGTCGGGGATGAAAATATGTCGGGGGCAGGATTTGCGAGCTCACTCGCAGGGCCTTGATTTGGGGTGAAGGCGCTTGAGTGAGCTCGCAAATCCTGCCCGCGCCATTCTGTTCATTAGGACCGGGAATAGCGCAGTGGAGGGTTTCACTTACCCGGCTGGCAGGGCTAGCTGAACAAGTCTTTCATCTTGCCCAGCAGATTCCGGTTGGTCGGCTTGTTCTCGATGTGCATCGTCTCGCCCAGCTGCTTCAGCAGATCGCGCTGCACCTTGGAAAACTTCTTCGGCGTCTGCACCACGATCTGCACCACCAGATCGCCGCGGCCGTGCTCGTTGAGGCGAGGCACACCCTTGCCGCGTAAGCGGAACTCCTTACCCGATTGCGTGCCCTCGTTGATGCGAAGCGTCGTATCCCCTTCAAGCGTCGGTACCTGAATCTCATCACCCAGCGCGACCTGCGGAAAGGAGACGAAAATCACGCAATGCAGATCGTTGCCATCGCGTTCGAAAAACTCGTGCGCCTTTACCGTGAGCACCACATACAAGTCGCCCTTGGGACCGCCGGACCGTCCACCATCCCCTTCGCCCTGGTAGCGAATGCGGGTTCCGTCTTCCACCCCGGCCGGAACACTTACGCTAATGGTGTGCCGACGATCGGTCAGCCCCGCACCATTGCACTGCAGACAAGGATCGGTAATGACCTGCCCTGCCCCATTACAAATGGGGCAGGTGCGCGCGATAGAAAAAAAGCCCTGCTGGTAACGAACCTGCCCACGCCCGGCACACTGCTTGCATGTCTCAGGGCCTCGGCCCGGAGGTGCGCCTGTGCCCCGGCAATCGGCACAAATATCAGCGCGGCGAAATTGTATCTCCGTCTGCTTGCCGAACACGGCCTCTTCAAACTCAAGGGTGAGGTCATAGCGGATGTCGCGCCCGCGCTGGGCGCGCGAGTTTTTGCGCCCACCGCCCATGTTGAACATCTCCCCGAAGAAATCTCCGAAGATATCGCCCACATCGGCATTGGCAAAACCTTCAAAGCCGGATGCACCGGCTCCACTCACGCCTGCGTGCCCGTAGCGATCGTAGGCGGCACGCTTCTGCGGGTCAGAGAGGACCTGGTACGCTTCGCTCGCCTGTTTAAATTTGTCTTCCGCCTCCGGAGCCGAGTTGCGGTCGGGATGATACTGCATTGCCAGGCGGCGGTAAGCGGTCTTGAGCTCCTGATCGTTGCAGTCGCGCGAGACACCCAGAAATTCGTAATATTCGACTTTGGTCACGTTGGATGCTGTACTCATGCTTCTTTCTGTTGCGGATTATTTACGATGCGGACCAGGGCAGGACGAAGCAGCCGGTCACGGATGCGATATCCCCGGCGGACCTCGTCGAATACCTGATGGTCGGGTAGGTCAGAGCGGTCGACGCTCTCGAGCGCCTCGTGTACGCGAGGATCGAACCGCACCCCCACTGTTTCGACCGGCTGCACATTCAATGAGCGCAGCACTTCTTCCATTTGTTTGATGATCAATTCGATGCCTGCCCGCAATTGCTCGGCGGTCCCGGCAGATCCTAATGCCAAGTGGAAATTATCCAGCACCGGCAGAAATTGCTCGACTGCGCCGGAGACGGCAAAATCGCGGAAGTCTGTCCGCTCCCGCGCTTCCCGCTTGCGTGCGTTCTCGAATTCGGCTTGCAGGCGCGCCAACCGATCCACCAGCTGATCGCGTTCGCCCTTCAGGCGATCGACCTCGAGCTGCAGTTGCGGCGAGACGGGAGGGTCGATCACGGTCTGCGCTGTCTCCACGCCGGCCTCCGCGGAATCGGTGTTCAATTGCTCATCGTGTTCGTTATCGGTGACCTTACGTGCGCTAGACATAGAAATTGGTAAAACCTTTCGCTTAACTTGATGCTATGCAGCTGAAAACGATGCAGACGCGATCGCAAGTGGGGGTCGATCTATTGCGTCGGCAGAATGCGATCCGAAAGCTGCGCGATAAAAGACACTGCGTTGATTGTCTCCTGGTAGGCGATGCGGGTGGAACCAATAACCGCCACCGTCCCCAGGCTCTCTGTACCTAACCGGGCCGGCGCGCCAATAAGAACCAGGTTCCGCATTTCCGGCATTGTTTCCTCTAAACCAACCACCACGCGCACCGACTGCTGGCGCGCGTCCACGTACGCGTCCAGCAATTCGATCAGCCGTTGTTTCGTCTCCAGCGCGCTGAGCAACTGGCGCAACCGCTGCCCGTCCGCTTCCCCTGCGACCAGGTTGGCAACCCCGACAATAAAAACGGATTGCGTCGCGCTATCCTGTTCCAACGCTCCCTTGCGGCAGAGCTCATCGATGGAACGCATCAGCTGGTCGTATTCGCTACGTTCCTGCTCCAGGCGACGATTCAGCTCGGTCCGGATACGCTCGACCGACCACCCCCGGAAATTCTGGTTGAGAAACGCCGCCGCGCTTTCCAATTCAGCCAGTGACAGATCCCGGTCCAGGGTCAGCACGCGATCCAGCACCACTCCCGACTTGGTTACGACTACGGCCAGTACCCGCCCCAACGAGATGCGTGAAAAATGGATGTGGTCTAACCAGTGGGTTTCCGATTGTGTTGACATGGCCACACCCACGCCGCTCGAGATCAGAGATAGTACGTGGGAGGTGCGTTCGAGAAACTGCTGGCGGCTGCTGACACCGGCAAAACTATCCTCAATCTGCTCTCTGCGTTCCTGGGAGAGTGCGACGGGGGCGAACCTGGTGCCGCCGTTCAGCTGCTCCACGTATAAGCGAAACGCCCGCGCTGTAGGGCAGCGACCGGCTGAGGTGTGTAATTGTTCCAGCAAACCCGCTTCCCCCAAAGCCGCCATGACATTGCGAATCGTCGCCGGGCTCATACCTTCTTTATTGTCCAGTTGGCGAGCCACCGTCTGGGAGGCGACAGGTTCCCCTGTTGCAATGTAGATTTCGATGATGGCGTTCAGGACCAGCCGGTCGCGAGGGCTGATCCGAAGGTCGGAAGACATAGTCCACCTGCCCTAAGGCGCTCATTCCACAATGGCTTAAAACCGCGCAAAACGCAGAATAAACCAAACTAGAGTCTAAAACTTGAGTCTCGCACTGTCAAGATCGCGGCATTGAGCCACAATACTGATTGAGAAGGATTCGCGAGCTCAGTCGTAGGGCCTTGGTTTGAGTTAGGGGCGCCCAGCAGACGCGTCCGCTTCGGTCCTAATGAACAAAATGGCATGGGAAGGATCTGGGAGCTTGCGAACAAACTCTTTTCTGTCCCGACCACCACCCTCCGGGTGGTGGTCGGTCCTGCAGATGAAAACCCGGCCTAGCTGATCTCGAAAATATTTTCGTCCTTGGCTGACTGCGCCAGGGCGCGCTCGGTGACCTTGCGCGCCACCTCAAAGAATTGCCGCGCATGCTGATTCCCTTCGCCTGCCAACACGATCGGCAAACCATGGTCTCCTCCATGGCGGATCTCCGGATCGAGTTCGATCGACCCCAGAAAACCGATGTTGCTTTGCTTGGCCAATCGCTCCGCACCCCCGCGGGAGAATATATCGATCACTTCATGGCAGTGAGGGCACGTGAACGTGCTCATGTTCTCCACCAAGCCCAGCACTTCCACATTCACCTGGTGGAACATTTCGAGCGCCTTGCGCGCGTCCTGCAGGGAAACATCAGACGGCGTGGAAATAAGCACCGCGCCGGTAAGCGGCACGGTCTGCACCAGCGAGATCACCACATCGCCCGTACCTGGCGGAAGATCGACCAGCAGAAAATCCAGCTCGCCCCACTGCACCTGCTGCAGGAACTGGCGAATGATCTGGTGCAACATCGGCCCACGCATCACCAGAGGCTTGTCCCCTGGTGAGATGAACCCGACCGAAATCAACTTGACCCCGTGCGCCACCAGCGGCTCAATCTGATTGTTCTCGAGCACTCGTGGCTGCTGGCCAATGCCCATCATCAGCGGTACGTTTGGACCATAGATATCGGCATCGATGAGCCCGACACGAAAGCCCATTTTGACCAGGGCCGTGGCCAGGTTTACCGCGAGCGTGGTTTTGCCCACGCCCCCTTTGCCCGAACCGATAGCAATGATGTGCGAAACTCCGGGAATTGTCTGCGGCCCCGGCGGCGCTTGCGCTTGTGCCATATAAACCTCTCTTATGAATCCTTCGCCAGCCGCGCGCTCTTCTTGCGATCGCGTTCCTGCTGGCTTTGTTCGCGGCGCCGGCCCGCATCCTGGTAACGCCGCAATTCGTCCTCGGTTTCCGGGTTCAACGGCGGAACCAGCACCCGCAATCCCTGCGGATCGACCGCGACAAACGTTAGATATGCTGAAGCCACATGGCGCAACGTCCCGGCAATCGTATGCTCCACCCAAACCTTCACGCCCACTTCCATCGAAGTTCGAAAGGCGCGGTTGAGCGTTGACTTCAAAATCAAAAGGTCCCCCACATGTACCGGCGCAATAAAATCGATGTGGTCCATCGACGCCGTGACCACGTGGGCGCGGGCGTGCCGGTAAGCCGCCATCGCACCCACCAGGTCGATATAGTGCATGAGCCGGCCGCCGAGCAGGTTACCCAGGGTGTTGGTGTCGTTGGGCAAGATCAGCTCAGTCATCTCAGACCGTGAATCCGCTGCCTTGCGGGGCGGAAGCACAGGATCGCCAGATTTCATCGTGGTTCAAGTTTGGACAATTGCAGCGATGAATGCAAATCCCGGCAAATGCGCCCATGCGCGCAAAGGCTTAAAGTAAGGGGAAGCTATGGACAAAATTGCGATGCTCACAGAAATCCTGTCGCACAACCCGGGAGACGCGTTTGCGCGCTACGGGCTGGCGATGGAACATGCCAACCAGGGCCAGACCGATGCCTCCCTGGTGGAATTTGACCGCTTGCTCACGACCCACCCGGACTACACTGCCGGGTATTTCATGGCGGCGCAGACACTGGTCAAGGCCGGCCGTACCGGCGAAGCCAGAACGCGGCTCGAACAGGGCATTGCCAGCGCGCGGCGCACCGGCAACCAACATGCGCTGGGTGAAATGGAGTCGCTGCTTTCAGAACTTGAGTAATTTTGCGCTTAACCCTGCCGGCCAACGACAGCGCAGCAATATTTCTTTCAAATGTTGACCACCTGAACGATAATTCCGGGCGGAAGATAAACCCGGCCACGCGCGCGCTGCACGCCTACGTTGTTACCTCGCAGGGGATCAAAACCAGGCTTTGCCTGACCTCTCGCAGCACGCAAAAGACGGGCATAATAGCAGCAGCATGAAGATACCTTTGTTTCCGTTAGAAGTAGTGCTGTTTCCTGAAGCAGCGCTACCGCTCCACATTTTCGAAGATCGTTACAAGGAGATGATCGGTGTCTGCCTGGCGCAGAAGATTGCCTTCGGCGTAGTCTGCGCCCAGCGCGAAGGCCTGGCCGTCGTTGGCTGCACGGCAGAGATCGTGCGCATCCTGGAGAATTATCCCGATGGGCGTATGGACATTCTGTGCCAGGGCGCGCAGCGTTTTGAGATTGAAAACCTCGACAACTCACGCAGCTTTTTGCAAGCCGAAGTTGATTTCTTTCAGGACGAGGGTTTACCCGCCACCCGCTCCATGCGGGAAGAGTGCGCCGCGCTGCATTTTGAAGTGCTGGAGCTAACGGGTGGCGAACGATCGCACCGGGCTTTTGATTTGGATAAACCGATCGCCTTTGGACTGGCGTGGGCGTCGCCTACCGACCTCAGTTTCCGCATGGAATTGCTGGCCTTGCGCTCGGATGCCGAACGTACCGAGCGGTTGATTGCTCTCTACACCGCGATGCTTCCGAAATTGCGCCGGGGCGTGCAGGCCAGCGCCACCGCAGGCCGCAATGGACACGTGATGTAACCGCTGTGCCCCCTTCGTCACATGGTGTAAGGTGAAGAACAGGGGCACGCTCCCTCTCCTTCCGATCGTCGCAACAAGAAATCAGCTCCAAGGAGCAAATGCATGTTTTCGTCGAGCCGTCTTCCGCAGACTCTGGGTGAACTCGAAACCAGCAAGGAATTTTCCGCAGCGCGCATGAAGCATCGCAGCGTCAAAGACGAACTGCGCGAGAACCTGATTGCCCGGCTCAAGACCAAACAACCCATCTTTACCGGCATTGTCGGTTACGAAGATACGGTTGTGCCTCAGATCGTAAACGCAGTCCTATCTAAGCAAAACTTCATCCTGCTCGGCTTGCGTGGCCAGGCCAAGAGCCGCATTCTGCGCGGGCTGACTGAATTACTCGACGAGCAGATGGCCTACGTTGCCGGCTGCGAGATTCGCGACAATCCGTATGCCCCACTGTGCCGGCGCTGTCGCGATCTGATCGCAGCCGAAGGGGAGGCCACCCCTATCGCCTTCCTGCCCCGCAAAGACCGCTATGTGGAAAAGCTGGCCACGCCCGACGTCACGGTAGCCGATTTGATAGGTGATCTTGATCCCATCAAAGCCGCCCGCGCCGGCCATGATCTAGCCAATGAGTTGACCATGCATTACGGGCTGCTGCCCCGGGCCAACCGCGGCATCTTCGCCATCAACGAACTGCCTGACCTCGCGGGCAAGATCCAGGTGGCGTTGTTCAACATCATGCAGGAAGGCGATGTGCAGATTAAGGGCTACCCGGTGCGCCTGGAACTGGATATCGTGCTCGCCTTCAGCGCCAATCCCGAGGATTACACCGCGCGCGGCAAGATCGTCACCCCGCTGAAAGATCGTATCGGCTCAGAAATTCGCACCCACTATCCCGCCACCCTTGAAGAAGGCATGGCCATTACCGCGCAGGAAGCCTGGAGCGACCGCGGCGCCAGCAAGATCACAGTGCCGCAGTATCTGCGCGAGATCATCGAGCAAGTGGCCTTCTCCGCGCGCGAAGACAAGAAGGTGGATAAGCGCAGCGGCGTTAGCCAGCGCCTGCCCATCTCGGTGATGGAGCTGGTGGTTTCAAACGCGGAGCGGCGCGCTTACCTGCACGGCGAAAAGCTGGTGGTGCCCCGGGTGAGCGACATCTACGCGGCGCTACCGGGCATTACGGGCAAGCTTGAGCTGGAATACGAAGGCGAAATGCGCGGCGCCGACGTGGTGGTGCGGGAATTGATTCGCACCGCCATCGGCAAAATCTTCGACAAGTATTTTGCCGCCACCAACACCCAGCAGATCGAGCAATGGTTCAACCTGGGAGGCACGGTCCGCATCGACGACGATCAGCCCTCGCAAGCCATTTTGGAAGAACTGAAACAGATCCAGGGGCTGTTTCCGCAGCTGTCTCCTTTATCGGTAAAGGTATCGGATGCACCCGAGCTTGCCGTGTCTGCCGCTGAGTTTCTGCTCGAGGGCATGTATGCCCACAAGCGCCTCAGTCGCAGTGAAGAGCGTGGATTCAGCGCGCAGGAAAAGACTCCGCGCAAGCAGGAGCGCCCAGCCGAGGAGCGCGAATACGACGAACTGCAACAGCAGCGGAGAACCCGGCGCGGCTTCAACTAGAAAAGCGGTCTGGCGATGAAACGAATTCGTTACACCAAATACACCGGTGACCCCGCCTCTGAGATGAGCATGGAAGACCTGCTCAAAGCTCTGTCGGAGTATCTGCTCGATTCCGGCTTTCAGGATCCGTGGTCGCGCTTCTCTGAGCTCGACGGGGAACACACCCTGGATAACCTGCGCGAGGCGCTGCGCCAGGCGCTCGAAGCCGGCGACCTGTTCGAAGGCGACATGCAGCAGCGCATCGAGGAGATGGCCGAAAAGGGCGAACTCGACCAGTTGATCGATCAGATCATGGAGCGCATGGAGCAGGAAAACTACATTTCCACGCAGGGCCGCATGGACCCTAATCAGCAGTCCACCGGTGGCCAGGCTGGCATGGCCGAGGGCCAGGTGCGGTTTGAAGTGACTGACAAGAGCCTTGACTTTCTCGGCTTCAAGACGCTGCGCGACCTTTTAGGCTCACTGGGCAAGTCGAGCTTTGGCCGCCACGATACGCGGCATTTTGCCACCGGCATTGAAGCCAGCGGCGGGTCGAAAGCTTATGAGTTTGGCGACACGCTCAACCTGGATACCACGGCCACGCTGACCTCGGCCATCGCGCGCGAGGGCATCACCATGCCGCTCAAGCTCGAATATTCAGATCTGCAGGTGCACCAGTGTGAGTATCAGAGTTCGTGCGCAACGGTGGTGATGCTCGACTGTTCGCACTCCATGATTCTGTATGGAGAAGACCGCTTTACGCCGGCCAAGAAGGTCGCGATGGCGCTCTCACATTTGATTCGCACGCAATATCCGGGTGATTCCCTTTCGCTGGTCTTGTTTCACGATTCGGCGGAAGAGGTACCCATCTCGCAAATCGCGCGGGTCAAAGTTGGACCGCACTACACCAATACGCGTGAGGGCCTGCGGGTGGCGCAACGAATTTTGGAGCGCCAGCGCAAAGACATGAAGCAGATCGTGATGATCACCGACGGCAAGCCCTCTGCGCTGACGTTGCCGGACGGTCGCATTTACAAAAATGCATTTGGCTTGGATCCGCTGGTGGTGAGTGAGACGCTGGAGGAAGTAGCACGCTGCAAGCGCTCAAACATCATGATCAACACCTTCATGCTGGCGTCGGACCTGGGCCTGGTGCAGTTTGTGCAGAAGATGACCAAGATGTGCCGCGGTAAAGCCTACTTCACCACCCCCGACACGCTGGGCGAATACCTGCTGATGGACTACATGTCCCGCAAAATGAAGACCATCCATTAACCGATTCTGTGCTCACCGCACATCCAGACCTGTGTCCGAACTTGTTTCCGCGAGGACCTGACGCCTGGCGGCAAGTCAAGGATGGGATGAACGCGGCGAGCGCTTGCTTTTAAGCCCGTCCCTCAAGCAAATTTGTCATCCCGACCGTAGCGTAGCGAAGTGGAGGGATCTGCGGTGCGCCTTTACCGCAAACCAAGGCCCGCGGTCAGCTCGCAAATCCTGCCCGGGCGTTTGTTCATTATGAGCGAGGCCGAGGGATCTGCGAGCTCACTCACAGGGGCCTTTGCTTGGAGGATAGGCGCACCACAGATCCCTCCACTTCGCTACGCTACGGTCGGGATGACAAATTTGCGGTCAGGACAAGGTGAGGCTTAGCTACTCTTCGACATGTAGATAAAGCGCAGGATAAACAGCGCCGCCAGCACAAACAACATCCAGTCTTTCCACCTGGCCTGCCCCCGCAGCAGGCGCAGGATGGCAAAGGAAGTAATGCCAAACGCCAGTCCATTGGCAATCGAAAAGGTGAGCGGAATGGTGATCAGCGTCAGAAAAGCGGGTACCGCAACCATCGGGTCGGCCCATTCGATCTCGGTCACCGCCGAGATCATCAACGCACCAACCAGAATCAACGCCGGCGCCGTGGCCGCGGCGGGAATGCTGGCGACCAACGGCGCGACAAACAGCGCGACCAGAAACAGTAACCCGGTCACGATCGAGGCCACGCCGGTTCTACCCCCCACCGCCACGCCGGCCGCGCTCTCGATATAGCTGACCACCGTGCTCGTGCCCGCGAGAGAACCGGCAATCGTTGCCGTGGCATCGGCAAACAGAATTCGATTCAACCGGGGAATCTCACCATCCGGCTGTACCAGTCCGGCCTTCTTGGTCACCGCGACCAGCGTGCCGACGTTGTCAAACAAATCGACAAACAAGAACACAAAAACAATTTCCAGCAAGCCGGCGCCGAAGTTGCCGCCCAGGTGGAAGGCGGCGCGAATGTCGAGATGGAAGGCGGTGGCGGTCATATCCGCCAGGCGATAGTGGACGGGATGCCATTTAACAATGCCCAGCGCGAATCCGGCAATCGTGGTGCCCACGATGCCGACGAGCATGGCAGTCCGCACCCGCCAGGCCTGCAACACCGCGATGAATAACAAGCCGATAAGCGCCAGCGCGGTTTGCGGGGAGCGGATATTGCCCATGGCAACCGTCGTGGTTGCACTGGGCACGATGATGCCCGCATCACGCAGCCCGACAAACGCAACGAAGAGACCAACCCCCGCCGCCACCGCGGAAAACAATTCCCGCGGAATGGCATTCACGATCAACTGGCGAATGCCCGCCGCCGTGAGCAGCACAAACGCGCATCCGGAAATGAACACGCATCCCAGCGCGGTCTGCCAGGGGACGCCCATTCCCTTGACCACGGTAAACGCAAAGTAGGCGTTGAGCCCCATGCCAGGCGCCAGCGCGATCGGATAGTTCGCCAGCAAACCCATCAGAATGCAGCCGATGGCGGCCGACAGGCAGGTCGCCGCGGCCACCGCGGGAATGGGCATTCCCGTTTCGCTCAGGATGGCGGGGTTCACAAAGACGATGTACGCCATGGTGAGAAACGTGGTGGCGCCGGCCAGAACCTCGGTGCGCCACGTCGATCCCCGTTCCTCGATCTGGAACGATCGCTGCAGGTAACTCCACATGCCTTCTCCTCGCCCGCCCATCATTTGGTTGCGCCAGGAATGTGCTCCTGGTAACGGTCCCAATCGGTAACAATTTCAGATACGATCACGTTGCCAACCCGGTAAGCGGCTTCGAGCGCAGGCAGATAGGCGCTGTAGCGATGGCCCGCGCTGGCGGCCAGGCTCTCTGCCGCGCTGAGCCCGGCGGCCGGCTGGTCGAAGTTGCTGACCGTGCGCAGCACCATGACCCGCTCCAGATCGACGCGCCCGGCATGGTGCAGAAAGGTCAACGACTGCATGATGCCGGTATCCTCCATCGCCGAGGTAACAAAATGGCCGCGACCGCCGGTCTGGTAGCTGACCCACTGATTCGCCCACCGGTCGAGTAGCTTGCCATGCCAGAAGGTAGAGGCAGAAAGCGTGTCGCCCTTGAGCACAAAGGGCGGGCGCTGCGCGCTGGCACCCGCAAAGTGGGTGCGAGCGGCCGCCAGCGCGGGTGAATCATCCAGCTTCACCGCCTTCGTTTGTTGATAAGCCCAATCCTGCAACGCGGGGTTGAGATGAAAAGCAACACCGTTCTCCTGCTCACGCGGCTGCTCGTACGGCACCTTTTTGCCTAGCGGCACATAGCCCGTGCTCCATTGCGGCGGAATCTCACGGGCATCGATCTCATAGGCCAGGTCGCCATCCACCACCCACTCCGCCCAGACCGCGGAGCCAAGCGAAGCATCCTCCGGATCAGCGCCGGCAATGCCCGCGACTAACCAATAGGTCTGGCTGAAATCGAAACGAGGATCGAGGCCAAGCGCCATGATGGAGGCAGCAGCCCGCGCCGTGCCCACCCCGGCCAGCACACCCATCACCCCCTGATCGTTCATGCGCAGATCATGAAAACCCTGGGGAAAAGCGTAGACGTGATTGAGATGGTCGCGTTCGACCCAGTACTGATACTCGCCGGGTGTGTCGCCCTGATCCCCGCCCGGTTCGAAGAGGGAGATCACCACCACCTTGACGGGAATCGGCGGCGCCGCCCAAGCGCTGGCCGCAGACAAACAGAGGAGGAGCAGGGCCAGCCATCGAGTGCTCATACGGGAGCATAGACGGAAGACGGCTCACGAACCAACAGAAAAAGTGCAACCGCTAATAAGCGATCTTCGCCTGATGGTGCTGCCACAGGCGAAAGCTCTCGATCGCACGCTCAGGCAACAGGCGCACCATCGGCACCTTGCGCTCGCCGCGCGGCGTCTTCATCTCTTCGTAGATCAGTGAGTCGTCGAAGCCAACCTCGGCCGCGTCATGACAGGTGTTGCCGAAGTAAACCGAGTCCAGCCGAACCCAGTAAATGGCGCCCAGACACATGGGGCACGGTTCGCAACTGGTGTAGAGCACGCAGCCCGGCAACTGAAAGGTAGCCAACGCCCGGCACGCTTCGCGGATGGCATTTACCTCGGCGTGCGCCGTAGGATCATTGGCCGAGGTCACCTGGTTCACCCCGGTCGAGACAATCTCCCCGTTCCTTACCACCACTGCGCCAAAGGGGCCGCCCGCTCCGCTGCGCACGTTTTCCGTGGCTAGGCGGATGGCCAGTTGCATGAAGTCCTGTTCGCTTTGCATGTTCCTCCCTGGTCGGCGATTTCGCTTGCACTCTGGAAAGGGCTGCCCGAATATCCGAAGTATGACACAGGCCTTTGTCTCCAGCCGCGTCGTTACTCCCGAGGGCGTGCGGCCGGCGGCAGTCATCGTCGAACACGGCAGAATTGAGGCGGTGCGCGAGGCAGACGACCTGCCCCATGGAGCTGTGCTGCACGCATTCGGCGATCGGGTGATCTTGCCCGGGCTGGTCGATTCGCATGTGCACATCAACGAACCAGGCAGGACAGAGTGGGAAGGCTTCGCGACCGCGACCCGCGCCGCCGCCGCCGGCGGCTACACCACCCTGGTCGATATGCCGCTCAATTGCCTGCCGGAAACCACCACGGTTGCTGCCTTAGAGGAGAAACGTCTAGCCGCCGCCGGCCAGTGCCGTGTCGACTGGGCGGCATGGGGTGGACTGACGGACCACAACCATGAACACATCGCGGCCCTGGCGGCAGCCGGGGTCGCCGGATACAAATGCTTCCTGGTCGACCCTGGCATCGTACCCGGTCTGGCCATGATCGGGCCGCAGCAACTGGAAGCAGCGGCGCCTGTGCTGGCGCGCACAGGTCTGCCGCTGTTAGTCCACGCAGAGCTGGGGGATTATCTTTACACCGGCGGCGACGGCAACGATTGGCAGCAATACGCGACGTATCTGCGTTCGCGTCCCGATGAAGCGGAGCTAGCCGCCATCCGCATGCTGATCGGCCTGTGCCGCAAATATCTGTTCCGGCTGCACATCGTTCATTTGGCTACGGCGCTGGCGCTCGAAGATCTTGCCCGGGCGCGCGCTGAGGGCTTGCCGATCACGGTCGAGACCTGCCCTCACTACCTACACTTGGTGGCCGAGCAGATTTCTGACGGCGCAACGCACTTCAAGTGCGCGCCGCCCATCCGCTCGCGCAAGAACCGGGATGCGCTGTGGCAAGGTTTGCGCGACGGCATCATCGACTTGATCGCGACCGACCACTCCCCTTGCCCACCCTCCATGAAGCAGGGAAATTTTCGCCAATCGTGGGGAGGCATCGCCAGCCTCTCGGTGGCCGTCTCGGTTATCTGGACGGAGATGTGTCAGCGCGGTCTGCCGCTTGAAGATCTGGTGCGCTGGATGTCCAGCAACCCTGCAAAACTCGCCGGGCTGCAAAAGCACAAAGGAGCCATCGCCGCAGGCTACGATGCAGATTTGGTCGTCTTCGATCCGGATGCAGAGTTCACTCTCAAGAGCGAAGACTTACACTACCGTCATCCCGTATCGCCGTACCTCGGAGAGAAGCTGCAAGGCAAAGTACAAGCAACGTTCGTGCGCGGCCACGCCGTCTACCAGCAAGGCGCGTTCCCAGACCCACCCATCGGTAAAGAGTTTAAGATTTAGAGGCGGGCTTACCAGGGGCAAAAGATCCCGGTCTGGAAGATTCGGGCTTTACAGCGCGTGTGAGAATGGGAAGAGCAAACCGCAGATCTCTCCACTGCGCTGCGCTCCGGTCGAGATGACAAGGTTGTTGCGGAATCAGAGCTGATTTTCCATGGAAAAGGGGCCGATAGATAGCAACAACCTTGTCATCTCGACCGGAGCGCAGCGCAGTGGAGAGATCTGCGGTTTTGCTCTTCCCGTTCTCACACAGGTTCTATGTACGGGCTGAAGCCCGTAGTGCCCTCGAGTAAGAAAGGAGGTCCCCAGTGCAAACCCGCATCGTAGGCGTCTCGGTTCCGCGCAAGGAGGGTCCCTCCAAGCTGACCGGGCAAGCCCGCTATATCGACGACCTCTCGCTGCCCGGCATGATCTTTGGCGCGACCGTGCGCAGCACCATCGCGCGAGGGGCAATTGAAGAGATTCAATTCGGCGAGGGCATTCCCTGGCAGGAATACACCATCGTTACCGCCAAAGATATTCCCGGGCGCAATGTCGTCTCGCTCATCATGGACGACCAGCCCTGCCTCGCCGACGGCATGGTCAATCATCCCGAAGAGCCAATCCTGCTATTGGCGCACCCCGACCGACATGCTCTGGCCGCAGCCGTAGCCGCCGTCAACATCACTTACAAACCAGCGCCCTCGATCCATACCATCGCCGAGAGCGAACGCCGCGACCCGGTCATCTGGGGCAAAGACAACGTCTTCAAAAGCTTCCTGATGGAAAAGGGAAACGTCGACCAGGCGTGGAAAGACGCAGCCTGGATCGTTGAAGGCGAGTACACCACGGGCGCGCAGGAGCAGCTCTACATCGAGCCCAACGGAGTGATCGCACAAGCCGGTGACACCGGGGGGCTCACCGTGTGGGGCTCCATGCAGTGCCCGTTCTACGTACACAAGGCGCTGGTGGCGCTGAGCGGTTTGCCTGCGGAGAGCGTGCGCGTCATTCAGGCCGAGACCGGCGGAGCCTTCGGCGGGAAGGAAGAATATCCCTCCATGCTGGCTGCGCACGCGTCGCTGCTGGCCATGAAATCGAAGCGCCCGGTCAAGATCATCTACGACCGCATGGAAGACATGGCGGCCACCACCAAGCGCCATCCTTCACGCACCCGGCACCGCACCGCTATCGATGCCAACGGTAAACTGCTCGCTGCCGAGATCGATTTCGCCACCGATGGCGGCGCCTACGCGACCCTCTCCTCGACGGTGTTGTCACGCGGCACCATCCACGCGGGCGGACCCTACTACTGGCCTAACATCCGTGTCCGATCGAAAGCGTACGCCACCAACACGCCGCCCCACGGGGCCTTCCGCGGCTTCGGCGCGCCGCAAAGTCTGTTTGCGATGGAACGGCACATGGACCACATCGCGCAAACCATCGGCCTGCCCGCGGACGAATTCCGGCGGCGCAATCTGCTGCAACGGGGCATGACTACGGCCACCGATCAGGTCATCCATGACCCGATCGTGATGGATAAGCTGCTCGACCGCGCCCTTGAACTTTCCGACTACCACAACAAGCAGAAGCAGTTCGCCGCCCACAACCAGACCAGCGCGCACAAGAAAGGCATCGGCATCGCCGCCTTCCTCCACGGTGCGGGCTTTACCGGCTCCGGGGAGCGCTATCTCAACGCATTGGTGGGCATCGAAGCCACTGCGGCGGGCGGGTTGCGCGTGCTGGTGTCGAGCACGGAATACGGCCAGGGAACCAACACCATTCTTTGCCAGATAGCTGCCGAGACGCTGGGGCTCGAATATAACGACGTCAGCATGGCCCCGGTCGATACCAGCATCAGCCCTAACAGCGGCCCCACCGTAGCCTCACGCACGGCGATGATCATCGGCAAAATTGTGCAGACCGCCTCGCTCAAGCTGCGGCAAATGCTGGTCGATCGTGAGTTGCTCACACTCCCCGCCACGCGCGAGCAATTTCTGGCTGCGTGCCAAACCTACCGCGCGCGTTTCGGCGAGCTGCAATCGTTCAGCCACTACGAAGCCGCGCCCAATATCTTCTGGAACGATGAGCTCTATCGCGGCGAGGCCTACCCTGCCTATGCCTGGGCAGTCTACGTGGCCACCGTCACCGTCGACACCAACACCTACAGTGTGACCATCGATGACTTCGTTGCCCTGCAGGAAATCGGCAAGGTACTGCATCCCGTGCTGGCCGGTGGCCAGATTGAAGGTGGAGTCGCCCAGGGCATCGGTTATGCGCTCTATGAGAAAGTGGTCTGGCAAGACGGGCGGATGATCAACAACCAGATGACCAACTACATCATGCCCACGGCGGAAGACATTCCGCCCATCCGGGTCTTCTTTGAGGAAGTGCCGTATCAGTACGGCCCTTATGGCGCGAAAGGGATTGGCGAATTGCCCATGGACGGGCCCGCGCCCGCGATCGTGAACGCGATCGTGCAGGCGACGGGTGTCCGCTTCAACTCCATTCCGCTGCTGCCCGAAGATATTTTTCGCGGCCTCACGGCAGAGCCCGAGCGCCCGGCGGAATCGCTGGCGGCCGCGCTGTTCGCGGAGGGCAGCCAATGAACGCCAGCCGCCGCGAAGTTTCGTTCACCGTGAATGGGGTTGCGCATACTGTCTCGGTTTATCCGATGGAGCGCTTGTTGGACGTGCTGCGCACCGAGCTGCGCCTTACCGGAACCAAGGAGGGCTGCGGCGAAGGGGAATGCGGCTCCTGCTCGGTGCTGATGAATGGCGAACTGGTGAACAGCTGCCTGGTGCCTGTGTTGCAGGCGGAGGGATCATCGCTCTGCACCATTGAAGGCATCGCGCCGGGGGATGGCAGTCTTCATCCGGTGCAGCAGGCGTTTCTCAAATGCGGCGGCGCCCAGTGCGGCATTTGCACGCCGGGCATGGTCTTGGCCACGGTTCACCTGCTTAGCCGCACGCCCTCGCCAACCCTGGAACAGATTCGTGAAGGGCTGGGCGGCAACCTGTGCCGCTGCACCGGCTACACGCGCATCTTCGAGGCCGTGCAGGAAGCGGCGAAAGGATGAGAGCGCAACCGTCGCAGTACGAGCTGGTCGCGCCCGGCAAGCTGTCTGCTGTGCTCGAGTTGATGGCGAGCGAGCCCGGCGTATGGCTGCCCATCGCCGGTGGCACCGAAGTGATGGTGCAGTACGGCGCCGGCAGGCTGGCACGCCACAAACTGATCAGCCTTTGGGGCTTGCCGGAACTGCGCCGCATTGAAAGCAACGCGCAGGAGCTGATCATCGGCGCTGGATGCACCTACAGCGACCTCAGGAAGCATGTGCAGGTTACCCAGGAGTTTCCCTTGCTCGCGAGCGCCGCCTCGTGGACTGGCAGCGTGGCCAATCAAAACCGGGGCACGCTGGGCGGTAACATCGTGAACGCATCGCCTGCCGCTGATTCCCTGCCCGCGCTGCTGGTCTACGAGGCCGAGCTGCTGTTGGTCTCCGCGCGCGGCGAGCGGCGGGTTGCTTACGCGGATTTTCACACCGGCTACAAGCAGACCTTGCTGGCCGCCGATGAGATCATCTCGGCCATTGCCCTGCAGCCGCGCTTCGCCGGCTACCACGCCTACACCCGCAAGATCGGCACGCGCAAGGCACAGGCCATCGCCAAGCTCTGCCTGGCGGCGCTGGGGAAAGTCACCGGCGGCAAAATCGAAGACGTGCGCCTGGCCATTGGCAGTATGGCCGTCACCCCCGTGCGCCTGCGCGGCACGGAACAGTTGCTGCGCGGCCAGGCGTGGACGCCAACGTTGCTACAGGACGCCCGCCAGGCAATGGAAAGAGAGGTCGCGCCCATAGACGACATTCGCTCCACCGCCGCCTACCGGCTGCACGTGGCAGGCAACCTGCTGCAGGAGTTTCTCGAAGACCTCTTTCCTGAGCGTGTCCCGTGAACCCGGTCCTCGCTCGCTGGCATACATTATCCCCGCAAGAGGCTGCGGCAGAAATTCTCTCCTGTTGCGGATCCACCGCCTGGGCCGCGCAGATGGCCGCGCGACGGCCGTATGCGGACGAGCAAAGCCTCTTTGCCACTGCGGATGCGGTCTGGCAACATCTGCCCGAAGCGGACTGGCTGGAAGCTTTCCGCAGCCATCCCCGCATTGGCGAGAAGCACGCACAAGACAAGGTGACCGCTGCCTCGGCGGCGTGGTCCAGCTCCGAGCAAAGCCAGATGAAAGAAGCGGATGCTGCTATCCTACTGCGGATGCAGAAGGGTCATCGCGAGTACGAGCAACGCTTCGGCCGCATCTTTATCATATGCGCCAGCCAGAAGCAGCCGGCGGAGATGCTGGCCCTGCTCGAACAGCGCCTGCACAACGACCCTGCTACCGAGATGTTGGAATCGGCCGGGCAACAGCAGCAGATCATGCAGTTACGTTTGCGCAAGTGGATGGCCGCATGAGCCGCCTCTCTACCCACGTGCTCGATACTGCGCTGGGCCGGCCGGCAGCCGGGGTGATGGTGCTGCTGGAATACGCGGACCCCTCAGGTCATTGGCAAACTCTCTCCCTGCTCCAGACCGACGAAGACGGCCGTTGTGCCAACCTGCTCGCGCCGGATGCAGATCTGCACCCGGGGCAATATCGCCTGCGCTTCGAGACCGGCAGCTATCACACGGCGCAATCGGCTAAAGGCTTGTATCCCGTGGTCGAGATCACAGTGACGGTGCGGCCAGGCGACACCCACTTGCACGTTCCACTACTCTTGAGTCCCAATGGCTATACGACCTATAGGGGGAGCTAGACGGTGATTGCCCTGGCAGAAAATTCGTACGGCAAATCGAGCGTGCGCGTCATGAAGGTGAAGCGCGATGGACCGTTGCATGCCGTGAAGGAGTGGAAAGTCGAGGTGCTGCTCTCGGGCGACTTCACCACCTGCTTCACCGCGGGCGATAACAGCGACATACTGCCCACCGACACGATGAAGAACACCGTGTATGCCCGCGCCCGCGAAAGCACGGCGGAATGCATGGAAGACTTTGCCCGCGAGCTGGCTGCGTTTTTCCTCGGCCACAATCCGCAGGTAGCCAGCGTCACCATCAACATCGCCGGCACCCAGTGGGAGAATGCGCTGGTGCAGGGTAAGCCGTATCCCTCGGCCTTTTTGCGTGGAACCGACGAGGTGCAAACCACCACGGTTACGAGTGCGCAGGGCGGCGCGGTTGCGGTTACTTCCGGCTTCGATGGCCTGGTAATTCTTAAGACCGCCAATTCAGGTTTCGAGGGGTACCTGCACGACTCGCTGACCACTCTGCCGGAAACGGCAGACCGGCTCTTCGGCACCTCGGCAACTGCGCAATGGAGCTATCGATCTGCATCGCTGCCCTTTGAGGCGTTGCGCAAGAAGCTGCGGGAAGCGTTGATCGAGGCTTTTGCCGAACACGACAGCAAGTCGGTGCAGCACACACTCTACGCCATGGCCCAGGCGGCGCTTGACGCCGCGCCGGAGATCAACGATATCGAACTGGCCATGCCCAACAAACACTGTCTGCTGGTTGACCTGTCACGCTTCGGCCAGACCAACCCTAACCAGATCTTCGTACCCGTGGATGAACCCTACGGCAACATCAAGGCACGCATATCGAGAGAGAGTTAACTCGGAAGATGGTAATGGTGCCCCATCCCCCCGCATTCGTGGTAAGGACATAGTTTGAAACAAATGCAAGAGCAGGCAGAAAAAGTAATTGGGCGCTGCCGCTATCTCGCCCAATTTACTGAAGAGCCGGGCCAGATCAAACGCACTTTTCTCTCCCTCGCCATGCGCGATTGCATGCACGCCGTGCAGGGCTGGATGGAAGCCGCGGGGATGACGGTCGTGACCGACAACGCGGGCAATCTCCGCGGACGCTATCTGCCCGCTTCTGCCGCCCCTCGTCTGTTGATCGGTTCCCATCTCGATACCGTTCCCAACAGCGGCGCCTTCGATGGCGTGCTCGGCGTGATGATGGGCCTGGCCCTGGTCGAGCAGCAGCCGCCCTACCCCATCGAGTTGATCGGCTTCTCGGAAGAAGAAGGCGTGCGCTTCAAGCTTCCCTTCATCGGCAGCAAGGCGCTCACCGGTCAGCTGGACCCGGCTCTCCTTTCAACCCCGGACAGTGACGGCATCACGCTCAGGCAAGCATTGATTTCCTTCGGCCTCGACCCCGCGCAGATCGCGGACTGCACCCTCGATGACCACGTGGCCGGATTTCTCGAATTCCACATCGAGCAGGGCATTGTGCTCGAAAGCGAAGACAAGTCTTTGGGCGTGGTGAACGCGATCGCCGGCCAGACGCGCGCGGAAATCATCTTTACCGGCCGCGCCAGCCACGCCGGCACCACCCCGATGCGGCTGCGCAACGACGCCATCGCGGGCGCCGCGGAGTGGGTCAGCGCAGTGGAGCGCGTGGCCCTGCAAACGGCAGGATTAGTCGCGACCGTCGGCGATCTGCGCACCCATCCTGGGGCCGGCAATGTCGTCGCCGGGCAGCTGCGCGCCAGCCTCGACGTGCGCCATGCCGAGGACGCGGTGCGCCACCAGGCCGTTGACCACCTGCTGGCCCAGGCCGAGGCAATCGCGGCGCGGCGCGGCCTCACCGTTGCCAGTAAACTGCTCATGGACCAACCCGCGGTCGCCATGGACGCCGGCTTGTGCGCGCTGGCCGCCGGCGCGATCCGCGCCACCGGTCTCGAGCCGCTCTCCATGGTGAGCGGCGCCGGCCACGATGCCATGATTCTGGCGGAGTGCGTGCCCACGACGATGATCTTTTTGCGCAGCCCCTCGGGCATCAGCCATCATCCTGACGAATCTGTGCGCGGCGAGGACGTTGCCCGCGCCCTCGCCGCCGGCCTCGGCTTCCTGCACCAACTCGAAACCAGAAAAGAAAAGAGCACGCCGCATGCATAACCTGGGACATACCCGCAGCGATCGCCAACCCACGCATCTGCTGCAAACACCTGACACCTTTGTGGGCATCCCCCTGCCCGGCTTTGTTTCTGTAACCGTGGTAGTACATACCGCCCCGGCCATCGGCGCTGCCTTCACCCAATACACCGCGGAGTTCGAGCCTGGCGGCTCACTCGGCCCGGCGCACGGGCAGCGCTTTCTCTACGTGCTCGAAGGCGCCGTCTCGGTTGTGCTTGGTCAGCAGACGCAGCAGCTCGCCCCGGGCGGGTTTGCCCACATCCCCGCCAACCAGCTGCATACCGTGAAAGCCGCGGCCAAAAGCCGCGTCGCCGTGATCGAGAAGCCGGCCCTCTTCCTGCTGAACGAGGCGCCCGCCGCGGCCATCTTCGGCAGTGAAGCGTCGGTGACCTCGCAGCCCCTCGGGGGAGACGACGCCCTCCAGGTGAAACAATTGCTGCCCACTCTGCCTGGCCTCGACTACGCCGTGAACACCATGGCGTACGCGCCTGGCGCGGCTCTGGCCCAGGTTGAGATTCACGTCATGGAGCACGGGCTGTTGATGCTCGAAGGCGGCGGCATCTACCGCCTGGGCAATCACTGGTATCCGGTGCAGACCGGCGATTTTATCTGGATGGCCCCCTACTGCCCACAGTGGTTCGGCGCCCTGGGCAAGACCCAGGCAAAATATCTGATTTACAAAGACTGGAATCGCCACCCATTCCCCGGACGGTAAACCTATGCACATTGATCGCGCTCGACTGCTGGCTGACCTGGAACAGCTCGCCTCTTTTTCTGACGACACGCCGCCCGGCATCTCCCGCCTGGTGTTCGCCGAAGCCGACCAGAAATCTCGCGCCTGGCTCAAGTCGCAATGCCGTGCAGCCGGTTTATCCGTGTGCGAAGACGCGGTCGGCAACCTGTTCGCCCGCTGGGTAGGCAGCAAGCCGGAACTGCCGGCCATCGGAACCGGTTCGCACATCGACGCCATTCCCCACTCGGGAAAGTACGATGGCACGGTCGGCGTGCTGGGCGGCCTGGAGGCCATCCGCGCCCTGCAGCAAAGCGGTTTCCAGCCACTACGTTCGATCGAGCTGCTGCTCTTTACCGCGGAGGAGCCAACCCGTTTCGGCCTGGGCTGCCTGGGTAGCCGCATGCTGAGCGGTGGGCTGAACAGTGCCGCGGACGCGAGCCTGAAGGACACGGAGGGCAACACCCTGGCCGAACTGCGCGCTGCCGCCGGTTTTTCCGGATCACTCGACGAAGTGCGGCTGCCTGCTGATTACTATGCCGCGTTTGTCGAGTTGCATATCGAGCAGGGCCCGTTACTGGAGAAGGAAGGCCAGGCGATCGGCATCGTCACCGGCATTGCGGCTCCGGCTGCCCTGCGCATTCGTATCGAGGGCGAGGGAGGGCACGCCGGCGGCGTCATGATGCACGACCGTAAAGACGCCTTTTGTGCCGCCGCCGAGATCGTGCTCGCCATCGAAGGCAGTGCGCTGGCCAGCGGCTCGCCCGATACCGTGGCCACCGTCGGCAAATGCCAGATCTATCCTGGGGCGGTGAACAGTATTGCCAGCCGGGTTGAGATGGATGCCGATATCCGCGACACCGATGAGCCGCGCAGAAACCAGGTGCTGGCTGAAATTGAGGAGGCCTGCCGGCGCGTGGCGGCGAAGCGAAAGGTCCAGGTGAGTATTACGCCCATCAATGCCGACGCGCCCGCCACCTCCGCGGTGCATATCCTCGACGCCATGGTGCAAGCGGCCGAAGAAAATGGGCTCAATTACAAAAAGATGGTGAGCCGCGCCTATCACGACACTCTGTTCATGGCGCGCATTGCCCCGGTAGGCATGGTGTTTATCCCATGCCGCGGCGGAGTCAGCCATCGCCCCGACGAATACTCCTCACCGGAGCAGCTCGAGAACGGAGTCAAAGTTCTGGCCGCCACATTAGCTGCCCTGTCCGTCGAGAGCTAGGGCCTTTGAACGAGCGAAGCGATCTTTAGTTTCTACCTCGGCCCTCAAACAAATTTGTCATCCCGACCGGAGCGTAGCGTAGTGGAGGGACCTGCTGTGCGCCTGCACCCCAATCGAAGGCCCCATGCGTTGAGCTCGCAAGTCTCAACATGTGCTCCTCGCTCGCTTACTATGTAGCCATGCAGTGGGAACCACAGATTGTTTCGTTGCGAACCAACAAGGCATTCGGAAAGTTCTGCGAGTGCACGCGCGGGGCCTGCGCACAGCAGGTCCCTCCACTGCGCTACGCTCCGGTCGGGATGACAAATTTGTTTGGGACCTCTCGATTTGGCAAGCAGGAGTGTTGAGGACACCGGCTTTTTTGCTCATTGCAAGAAGGGGCAAACACCATCAGTGGTCAGGCCTGGCCTTCGAAATCAGGCGTGACGAGATAGAGCAGGATAATGCCCCCGATCGCAAACATGTGGCCGGCCGCCGTCTCTCCGCTCCAGTCCTTCGATTGCCACATGAGAAACCACTCGTTACCCACACTCAGAAAAGCCGTCAGCCACATCAACAGGCTCAGCGTCAGCGCAATCACGCCCAGTCTCTTGGCAGCGTTGAACGTCGCCGCGCTCGAGCGCAGGTTACGCGCCAGACGAATGCCGCCCCCATAGAGCAGCAGCCCGGTGACTATCTCACAGGACACGATCGACGCAAAGAAGACAAAGTGAACGGTGGGCGACTGAATCGCGCGCCACATGCCGTGGTTGCCCGGATAGGTGGTATCCATGGTCAGAACGTGACGCACAAACGTCAGGTTGGAGTGGTAGTCGTTGGTGTTGTTAAACACCACCAGCGTGTAATAGAAACCAAGCGCGAAAAGCAGCAGCGCCTTTGAGGTACGAGTGGTCACGATCATCCTCCAGCGGCAAAAGTAGAAAAGTAGGCCCGCAGCGCCGCAATGGTTTGGTCATCATACCCCGGGCTGCCGGCCATGCGGCTCTTCGGGTTCAGCGCCTGCGGATTGCGCACGTAGTTGGCAAAGAATTCCGGGCTCGTCTTGGCCATCGCGCCCAGCACCGGCCAGGGGATCGCCGCCATCTTACCGCCCTCCGCGCCCATGTTGTGACAGCGATAGCAGTTCTGCTGGGCAATGCGGTAGCCCTGCATAACCGGCGAGTCAGAGGCAAAGTCGCCGTGCGGTTTGATCGGGCCGAAGACCTGGCTCTCACTGCGAAAATCAAGACGAACCACCTGAAACGGAATCTGCGCTTCATCCGCATGCGACAGTACCTGGAACGAGGGCTTGAAGCTCGGATTGGAAACCACATAGGGACCGAGTTCCCCGCCATCGTGCGTCTTTGGCCAATCTTTCTGCGACTTGCCGTCCACCGTCAACACCAGCACGGGATGATGCGCGGCCAGGTAGGCGGCTGGATAATTGCTGCGATAGCCATCGGCGCAAATCGCCACCACCATATCCTCGGTGGCGCCCAGCGCACGTCGCAGTTGATCGAGCGGCACGCCACTTACCCGAGCCGGCCCTGGAAAGTTCGATTCGTCCGACACCGTGTAGCTGACCTGGGGCATCCGCAGCAGATCGTCGTAGGAAATGAACTGCCCGTCACCCACCTCGAGGTCGGTCGCGGCCTGCCGCGACGCGTGCAGGAGTGGGCTATGCAGAGTTTGCGCGGAGAGCAACAGGGTGCCGGTGATAATGAGAGCGGCTACGACTCGTTTCATGGGCCTATGCTAACGCATGCATTTACTGAGCCGCGGCAGCTTTACGCACGCCGCCAACTCCGCGCCAGTCTTCCAGATCCTGCTCCGGCTTTTCCTTCCGGTATTTGGCATAGAGGGCAATGCCTTCGGGATCTTCCAATATATCTACCTGCACCCCTTGTTCCCGCAGCAGCGGCTCGGTCCCGGATGCGTTGGTAATGTCGCCCACAACCACTCTCCTGAAATTACGCATGTAGATAAAAGCCGCGCAGATGCTGCACGGTGTGAGCGTGGTAAAGAGGCTGGTCCGGCTAAAATCAAGCCGACCGGCGTCGCGTGCGGCTGACGTCTCCCCGTGATTGTAAGGGTCGTTTTCCTGGATCAGCGTGTTGTGCCCTTTGCCCACAATCCTGCGGGTTTCATCGTCGATGATCACGCCGCCAATCGGACAGCCGCCTTCCAGATAGCTTTTCCGCGCCAACAAGACCCCGATGCGCATGAAGTCCTGATCGGTGAGCTTCTTGAAGAATTCCTCTTCGACAATCGTCGCCAGGCTCCTGGTGGGCAGATGCGCAATCGTGTTCAGAACTTCCTGGGTGACCGGCGTATCGCGGGTGATGAAAGCGTTGATCGTCTGCACAGGGAAACTGTAGCACCGCCAAGTGATGTAGATTACGAACACATGAGTGCCGAGAGCCGACTGCAAGAGCTGGGGATTGTGTTACCTCCAGGGCCCACACCGGGAGGCAGCTATCTTTCCGCGAAAGCTGCGGGGAATTTGCTGTACCTGGCGGGCGTGATCTCAACCGGTGAGGAAGGCGTGATCACCGGCACCGCCGGCGCCGATCGCAGCCTTGCGGAGGGTTACGCCGCCGCTCGCGCCTGCGCCTTGACGCAGCTCGCCGTGCTGCAACAAACCCTAGGTTCGCTCGATAAGGTGCAACAGATCGTCAGCGTGAATGGCTATGTGAACGCGATCGCCGGCTTTAGCGACTCGCCCGCGGTGATCAACGGAGCCTCTGATCTGCTGGTGGCGATCTTTGGCGAAGCAGGGCGCCACGTGCGCGCTGCGGTCGGGGTCAGCGCCCTGCCGCGCAACGCGCTGGTTGAACTGCAGATGATTGTGGCGGTATAACCATCCCCATGGCCGAACACCGCTTAACCGCTGAGCCCACCCATTCACGCTGGAATCGCGCCCTCGCACCGCGGCTGACCGTTGCCTCCGGCGACACCGTGCACATGAGCTGCCTGGACGCGAGCGGCGGCCAGGTGAACCGAGGCTCGACCGTGGACGATTTTCTCAACATCGACCGCGGCCGGATCCACGCGTTGACCGGCCCCATCCGCATCGAAGGCGCGGAGCCGGGCGACGTGCTCGAGATCAACGTGCTGCAGGTAGCGCACATCGGCTGGGGATGGACGAGCGTAATTCCCGGTCTCGGCTTTCTGAAAGAACAGTTTTCTGAGCCGTTTCTCTTTCACTGGGCGTTGGACCCGGAGGTGAGCCGCTCGCTGGGGACGGCCATCGTCCCGCTGCGCCCCTTCTGCGGCGTGATGGGCGTTGCCCCGGCCGAAGACGGCGAGTTCCGCACCCGGCCGCCAGGAGTCTTTGGCGGCAACATGGATGTACGCGAGCTGTGCACCGGCGCCACGCTCTACCTGCCGGTGCTAAATAGCGGCGGCCTGTTCTCCGCCGGGGACGCGCACGCCGCCCAGGGCGATGGCGAGGTCTGTATTAACGGCATCGAGTGCCCGGCAGAGGTGACGCTTCGCTTCCGCGTGCACCATCGACAACCGCTCGCCGGGCCCCTGATCGAGTCCGCGGAATCGCGCTCGCCCGACGCGCCTGGCGATGCCTGGATCGTGGTTGAGTCCGCTGCTGACACGCTTGCCGCCGCCCGCGCCGCGACCCTGCGCATGGTTGACCTGCTCGTCGCCCGCTGGTCCTTCACGCCCATCCACGCTTACCTGCTGTGCAGCGTGGCCATGAAGCTGCGTTTGAGCCAGGTGGTCAACGAGCCCATGATCACCGTGAGCGCGGCCATGCCCAAGTGCGTGCTGCCCACCAGGAAAATGTTTTGAGCGCTATGGAAATAAATGACCCCGCCACCGTTGCCGAGCTGCAGGAACTTTATCTCCGCTACGAGCAAGCCCTGGTCAGCAACGATGTAGAAACGCTGATGGGCCTGTTCTGGGCCTCGCCTTACGTGGCGCGCTTTGGGCCCACGGAGAGCCTCTATGGTATCGACGAGATCGACGCGTTTCGCAAGGGACGTTCGCCGGCCAACCTGGCGCGCACCATCAAGCGGCTCGATATCGTGGCCTTCGGCAAAGATTTTGCCAGCATCACGCTTGCCTTCGAGCGCACCGTCGAAGGCAAGGTTACCCGCGGACGCCAGAGCCAGACCTGGGCTCGCCTCCCGGAAGGCTGGCGTATTGTGTTCGCTCATGTATCTCTTCTTGGGTAAGATTCCGTCGGTAACCTGTCGTACTTCACTACACTTACGCGCAACTAATTTTCTTGGCTCGCCCTCGACTTTGTTCTATGCTCATGGCAGTTCCTCGAAATTCGACCCTGGTAGATCTTTGGGCCGTCACCCTGTCGTGACCTTTCTGGCTTCACCGACCTCGTAGTCGCATACACAAAAAAATAGAGTCTGGACCCCAGCTTCTCCCTTACGCGAGGCATATCCGAAATGTTTTTGCAATCCAGAAGGTTTTTTTCGACGTTGTTGGTGCTGTCTTCACTCACTCTGGTTCTGCCCAACGCAATGCAAGCGCAGCAAACACTGGGTGGCATCACCGGGCAAGTGGTTGATCCCGCGGGGAGCGCCGTTCCCGGCGCTGAGGTGAAGGCCACCTCAGAAGACACCAAGCTCGAGCGCAGCACGCAGAGCAATGCCCAGGGCGTCTACACGCTGAACGATCTACCGATTGGCAAATACACGGTGACGGTCACGATGGCGGGTTTCTCCACGGAAAAACTTCCCGGCATCCTGGTGCAGGCCGACCGCACCGTTTCGCTGCAAGCGCAGTTGAAGGTGGGCGCGATCGCCGACTCGGTGGAAGTGGATGTGAACCCACTGCTGAACGCAGTGGATACGACGAATGGTTATGTTCTCGATCGGGCGCAGATCGAATCGATCCCGCTGCCCACCGGCAGCTTCACCGGGTTGGCCATCCTCACGCCGGGTGTCAACGCGGAACTGCCTGGCGGCACCGGTGTGAACTCCGGCCTCGGCAACGCGCCTATCTGGGCTAACGGCGAACGCGACACCAGCAACAGCTTTCTGCTCAACGGCGTCGACGGCAGCAACCTCTTCAACGGCAAGAGCACCAGCCAGGTGGCCTCGGCGCGCTTAGGCCCCAGCACCGGCGTAGGTAACACGGGTGGCGGCGGCGTGATTCAGTCCAGCGCCTCGGTCTATCTCTCCATCGGCAATGCGCTTCCCTCGCCCGCTCCGGAAACCATTCAGGAAGCGCGCGTGAACGCGTCGATGTATGACGCCCAACAGGGCGCCACCAGCGGCGCGCATATCGACCTGAGCACTACCTCGGGCACTAACGCCTATCATGGTTCGCTTTATCTGCATCGCGCCACCAACTGGCTGAATGCCGCGCCCTTTTTCTTCAATCAAGACGATGCTGTCCCGCAGGCCGATAAGAATCCGCAGCTCCACCGCTACACCCTGGGCGGCGTGTTCGGTGGCCCCATCATCAAAGACAAGCTGTTCGGCTTTTTAGCGTATCAACACCTGCACGTCAGTGATGCCGAGATCGGCGATTCCTTCCTGGATGTGCCGGTCGGCCTGACCGATGATCGCAGCCCGCAGGCATTAGCGGCGATCACCAACGATTCATTTGGCACCAACCTGACCGGCGCCATCGATCCGGTTGCGCTGGCTTTGTTCAATTCGCCTTCCCTCAAGGGTGAGCCCGGCAAGTGGCTCATCCCGAATGCCATTCCGGGCATCACTTTGCGGCCGGGCGAAACCTTTAATGCCTTTGTACCGGGAACTGCAACCTTTATCGGCGACCAGGCGGTCGCTAATCTGGACTACAACGCCACCAGCAAAGACACCCTGGCCCTGAAGTACTACTATCAGCACGACCCGACGGCGGCCCCTTACGCCTACTCGAACGTGCCCGGTTTCACCCAGAAGCTCGACGCCGGCTCCCAGGTCTTCTCCGTCAACAACACCTATCTAATCGGATCGAACCTTAGCACCCAGGAGACTCTGGGCTTTCTACGGGAGAAACTCTACAACACCAACGACCAGCCCTTCGGGCCAGCGAGCATCCCTGGAGGCGCTTACGGCAATCCTTCCATCGACACCTTTGGCTCGAATTACTTCCCTGGTCTTTCCATCATTCACGTTCTGGGCGGCAGCAAAATAGCCGGCATTAGCGACACACTCAATATCGGTCCGGGCGCGGGTGGCCAGGGCTCGTTGACAGGCGTGTTCCAGAATCGGCTGATGCCCTCTGGAAACGCCATCTGGGTGCGGGGCAAACACAGCATCGGCTTCGGCGGCAGCTATAGCTTTACCCAACTCAACATTCGCGATCGCCGTCCCGGCACCGGCACCGTTGCCTCTAACGACATGGGCCAGTTCCTAAGCGGACTGGTGACCCCGGACGATAGCTATAACGTCACCACCTTTCTGCAAGGAAATGCGAATCGCTATTACCGGGCCAACCAGCTCGGCCTCTATCTGCAGGACAAGTTTCAGATCAAGCCCAACCTGACCCTTACGGCCGGCGTGCGCTATGACTGGGATGCCGGGATGACGGAAAAGAACGGCAACATCTTCAACTTCGATCCGTCGCTTTACTCCTACATAACGCCCACCGGCCCGCTGCCTACGGGGGAAAGTGCAGGATCTCTGGGGCCGACACAGAGCGGTTTCATCATTGCCGGCAACAACAAAAATGGGACCTCGGGCGTGAGCAACACGACGCTGACCGGGCGGCAGTGGGGCTTTGCGCCGCGCCTGGGTGCGGCGTGGCAGCCAGCCATGTTCAACAACAAAGTCGTTGTCCGCAGCGGCATGGGCTTGTACTACGATCGCGGTGAGTTGTTCAGCTACTTCTCGCCCGGCTATGCCATTGGCCTGGTGACCGGCGGTCCCTTTGGCGTGGTGCAACAAGTTCCCTTTGTTACGGCGCAAACTTGCCCAACCGCAACCTACCAGGATGGCTACATTCCTACCTGCGGCGGCGGCACCTCGGGCTCGCTTGAATTTCCTTACACCAACGTACAAAGTGCGGCTCCGACCAACCCCAAGGCGTCAGATTTCGCCGCCTATCTGCCCAACGCGACGGCGATCACCAACGGAGCGCAGCCGGTTTCTCTGGGTGTCTACGATCGCAAGAACAAACTGCCCTACTCCATCAACTACACCCTCGACGTGCAGTGGCAGCCGCGCAACGATCTGGCCTTTGACTTTGGCTATGTCGGGAATCTCGGCCGCCACCAGGTGGTCCCTGTTCCCTTCAACCAGCCGAACATTGCGTCCCCATCGGCGGCCGTTCACTCACAGAATTATTCTTACGGCTACACCCCCACCAACCCGGACGGCAGCTTCATTACGCTGGGCGATGGCAGCACGGCGCTGCTGAACTTTGAAGGCGGCAACATCGATCTGCGCGTTCCCTACATCGGGTATGCCGCGGAGTCGATTACCTACAAGGCGGCCGGCGTCTCGGCTTACAACGCACTGCAGGTGCACGTGGACAAGCGCATGAGTCACGGCATCCAGGTGGGTGCGTCCTATACCTACTCCCACGCGCTCGATGAGCAGAGCGCGATGGGGCTGTTCTACAACGGCAATAACCCCCTCAACCTCCGTGACGGTTACGCTTCCTCCGACTTTGACCGCACCCACGTTTTCAACTTCACCTACGTCTACAAGCTGCCTGACTTCTACGGCAAGTCCACACTGGAGGGCAAGTTCACCGATGGATGGTCGCTGGTGGGCTTGACCGTGCTGCAGAGCGGACAGCCATTCAGCGTGGTCGACTTCAGCGGCGCGGTCGGCAGCCTCTACTACAGCGTCTTCGACGGCATCACCAACCCCATCGTGCCCTTGAACTACGCTGCTTGTTCCCCGAAGAAGGCGCAGACGGGACACTCCGGGGCCTTCGGAACAAATTACCTGCCGGCGCTCAACCCGCAGTGCTTTACGGTGCCTCTGGTTACTTCGTCCAGCCCTCTGGCCTCCGCGGTTCCTGCCGGTGACACGGTCGAAACCAGCTTCACCACCGGTCAGCGGAATATCTTCCGCCAGCAATCCCAGAAGCGTGCGGACATCTCCCTGGTGAAGATGACCAGCCTCACCGAACGCTACAACCTGAAGTACACCTTCGATGTATATAACCTCACCAACACCACCAGCTTTGACATCCCTGGCAATGAGGTTTTCCAGAATCAGAACTTCAACCAATTCCCAGCAGCAGGACAGACTGCGGTAGCCACCGGATGCGACTCTAACGGAAACCAGACCAACAGCAGCTTCTATAATTGCCCCGCCGGCCTTGGCTTTGTAACCCATACCATCGGCGCGCCGCGACAGATACAGATGTCCCTGCAGTTGACGTTTTAGACTAAGCAACGAAAAGACCGGATGGCGTGGCTTGCCATCCGGTTTTTCGTTTAGCGGAGGCCTGCACCCCCAAACCGCCGAACAACTTGGCAGAACGTACGGACTCAGCGGACAACCTCCAAACTGTCTCCGCTCTTTTCCCAGCCAGATGCGCTGTGCAGAAAAATTCGCTTCTTTCGACAACACGACAATGACTCTGCTGGCGGCCAATTTTCGCTATGTGCGACCCTCGACGCTCGCGGAAGCACTCACCACGATGGGTGAGGCCGGAGCGATGGTGCTTGCCGGGGGACAGACACTGATCCCTCGTCTGAGCGCAGGCGATGTGGCACCCAGCGTGTTGGTCGACCTCGGAAGCCTGGGCGAGTTAAAGCGGATTGAGACGGATGGCGGCGCGCTG
Organism: uncultured Acidobacteriaceae bacterium; assembly: GCA_963834445.1. Taxonomy (GTDB): domain Bacteria; phylum Acidobacteriota; class Terriglobia; order Terriglobales; family Acidobacteriaceae; genus PALSA-350. Next base: position 313,170 of record CAWIBU010000002.1, on the reverse strand, counting down.
ACCATCGGGTCGATGGTCACTCTCGCTCAGGTGATTGCCTCGACGGCGCTGCGGCAGCAATGCCCTCTGCTGCCGCTGTGCGCGGCAAAGACCGCGACGCCTTCTGTGCGCAACCGGGGAACACTGGTAGGCAACCTGGCGTGGGCCGATCCGGCAAGCCAGTTAGCAGTGGCGGCGCTGGCCATCGACGCCGTGTTGCGTATTGGCCGGGGCAGCACGTTCCGCCGGGTGCCGGCAGCCGTGTTTTTTGCTGCGCCCTATCGAACCACCCTCACCGCAGGCGAGATGGTCACCCACCTGCACGCCGCGACCGTCGGCGAACGCACAGGCTGCGGCGTGGCCGACATCGCGATGCGGCAGAACTCGCGGGCACTGGCAACCGCGGCGGCGGTGATCACGTTCGATAGCGCAGAACGCGTCACCCATGCGGCGTTGGCGGTCGGCGGCTGTGGCGATGTGCCGCGACGCTGTTCCAGCGCCGAAGCGAAACTGATCGGATCATCGGCCGCCGACGCACCGAGCGTTGCGGCGAGTGCCTTGCAGGCTGATCCGCCGCCAAAGGGTGCCGGCGTGTTAGACGCGGATTACGCGATCGCTGTGCTGCCTGTTTTGTTGCGCAAGGCAGTACGCGATGCGTGTGCTTTTATTTCAACCCGGTAAGGAGCCAGCCTTTGTCTTCTGCGCTGCATGGCCTGAAAGTGATCGTGAACGGACAGCCAATTGTCACCGCCGTTGCGTGCGGCCTTCGCCTGGCCGATTTTCTGCGCGACGACCTGGGCCTCACCGGCACCCACATCGGCTGCAGTGAAGGGCCGTGCGGCAGCTGCACGGTGCTGCTCGACGGTGCCCCGGTGCGCTCGTGCCTCATGCTCGCGGTGCAGGCGCAGGGGTGCACCCTCGAGACCATCGAGAGCGTGGGCACGGAAATAGAATTGCATCCAGTGCAGGCCGCGCTGCACGAACACCACGCGCTGCAGTGCGGGTTTTGTACACCGGGCCTGGTTATGTCGACGGTCTGCCTGTTTCGCGGCAACCCTCATCCCAGCCGCGAAGACATTGCGGCCATGCTGCAGGGCCATTTGTGCCGCTGCACGGGCTACCGCAACATCATCGAGGCCATCGAGACGCTGGCCGGTGTTCACCAGCCTTCCACCAGGGCGGATCACTAGGCATGGCGATTACCCAATTTGTTGGCTCCAGGGTGCGGCGGCGGGAGGATGGGGCTCTGTTGCGCGGTGCGGGGCGATTTGTTGCCGATATCTCGCTGCCCAACATGCTTCACCTGGCGGTTGTACGCTCGTCCCGTCCGCACGCCATTCTTCTCTCCATTGACGGCTCCGGGGCCCGGGCGCAGCAAGGCGTGGTGCTGGTGCTGGATGGGGCCGATATCGCCGGCAGCGTGCAGCCCCTGCCTTCGATCGACTTGTTTCCCGAAAGCAAAGCAGCCCTCGTCCGCGCGCTTGCGGTGGATCGGGTTCGTTATGTGGGCGAGCCGGTTGCCATCGTGGTTGCCACGGGCCTCGAGGTTGCGCGGGCCGCGGCGAACCTCGTTCACATCGCTTATCAGGATCTGCCGGTAGTGCTCGACCCGGAAGAAGCCAGTCTTGCGGAGGCGCCCCTGCTTTATGAAGAGCATGGCACCAACGTTGCCAATGTATGCCTGCAGGAAGTTGGCGACGTCGATCAGGCGTTTGCGGCGGCGCCGCATGTAATAGATGCATCCTTTCGTATCCATCGCTGTGCGCCGGCGCCCATGGAGACGCGAGGCGTCGTAGCTGAGCCGGATGCAGATGGATCTCGCTTCACACTCTATACGTCAACCCAGTTTCCTCACCTGGTGCGCGCCTTTCTCTCTGGCGTGCTGGGAATGGCTCAGAGCGCGATCCGGGTAGTGGCTCCCGATGTGGGCGGCGGCTTCGGCGCCAAGTGCGAGTTTTATCCGGAAGAGGTTTTGGCGGCGGTTGCCTGCCTGCGCCTGCGCCGGCCGGTGCGCTGGATCGAGACCCGCCGCGAACATTTTCTGGCGACGACCCAGGCCCGGGAACAGGTTCACCGCGTGCGCGCGGCTTACGACGATAACGGCGTTGTATCTGCCGTCGAGCTGCACAGCATCACCAACAACGGGGCGGCGATGGCCACTTTGTCGACCACGCCGGCTTCCATTTCGTCGGCCATGTTCCGCGGCCCGTATCGCATTCCGAATTACCGCGCGCGCTCTTTATCGGTGCTCACCAACAAGACGCCGCTGGCGGTTTATCGCGGCGCCGGCCACCCCCAGGCGGTGCTTTGCATGGAGCTGATCATGGATCGGATTGCCGGCCACGTGGGTATCGACCGAATGGAACTGCGGCAACGCAATATGCTGACTCCGTCCGAGCTTCCCTCGGACCGGGGCACGGCGATCGTGCTGGCGGGCAAAGTCATATATGACAGCGGCGACTATCCTGAAGCGTTGCATCGCGCCGCGACCCTTTTCGCCTTTCGCGAGAGACAGGCGAAGCAGGCGGCGGCTCGCTCCGAGGGCCGCCTGGTGGGCCTGGGAATAGCGTGCTTCGTGGAAGAGACAGCGATTGGTCCGTATGAGTCGGGGCGCGTGCAGGTGGATGCTCGCGGCAAGGTTACCGTGCTGACGGGTGCATCTCCACATGGTCAGGGGACGGCGACCGCGATTGCCCAACTGGTGGCCGACGAGTTGCAGATTTCACTGGACTGTATTTTCGTGAGCCACGGAGATACCGATGTGGTGACCGACGGCCTGGGAACCTTTGCCAGTCGCGGTGGCCCGATTGCAGGCGCAGCGGCGCGGCTGGCTGCACGGCAGGTGAAAGTAAAGGCGTTGGCCCTTGCGGCCGAGATGTTAGGCACTGCGGAGGCGGATCTGGAATGGGCGGATGGCGGCGCGCGGGTGCGGACCAGGAAGGCGCGCGTATCGCTGGCTGCCATTGCTCAGCACGCCGCGCGGCATCTCACTGAGTCGGGTTTGACATCCGCTCCGCTCGACGAAGCGGTGAATCATCAGGTGCCGGGCATCGCGTTCGCGAATGGGACGCATATGGCCGAGGTCGAAATCAATCCGGAGACGGGCGAGCTGCGCGTCACGCACTATGCCGCGATCCACGATTGCGGTGTCGTCATCAATCCGATGATTGTGGAGGGCCAGGTCCATGGAGGGGTGGCCCAGGGTTTGGGGGGCATGCTTTTTGAAGAGGTTCTCTACGACGAAGCGGGGTATCCCTTGAGCACGGGTTTTCTCAATTACCTTTTGCCGACGGCGGCCGATATGCCTGAGATGGTGAGCGGGAGCATGACCAGCCCTTCCCCCCTCAATCCGTTCGGAATGAAAGGGGCAGGCGAAGGCGGTACCGTGGGCGCGGTGGGGTCGATTGCGAGCGCGATAGCTGACGCACTGGCGCCGTTGGGGATAACGTTGTTGAGCGACGGGCCGTTTACCCCGCCGGCGCTACTGCGCTTGATTCAGTCGGCGGCCTTGAATGGGCCACCCACCCGTTGTTTACGGGCCTAAGGCTTTGCTTCACCGGAGGCAGCGGGGTCATAGTATTCGCGCCAGGATGCGATCTTGCCGCCCTTCAAGTCGACCATGATCGCGTCGTGGGAAATGCCCCGCTTGCCATCGCGCTTCCGGGTAATCGCCCAATCCCATTCCAGCGCGAGTTTGTTGCCGTCGGGGGAGACGATGAGATTTTTCAAGGTGACGTGCAGATCGGTAAAGTCCTTGAAGTAGTCCCTCATCGACGCGGGCATTTCAGGAGCCGGGGTATTTCCTTCCGGGGAAGATAAGACGGCCGTTGGCAGCCAGTCGGCCGCGGCCAGAGTGAAGTCCTGTTTTTCCCAGGCGCGGGCTTGACGCTCGACCAGCTGCCGGGCAGAGTCCTGGCTGGCTGCCCGGGCGGCCAGAGCACACGACGATAGCACGGCGACTAACAAATAGCGCTTGAACTGCATATGAGTCTCCTCTTGCTGCTAACGTGACACCGTGACCGTGAGTATCGCCGGCGCGGCGGCGTGGAATCTCTCTTCCAGTTCAAGTGCGCTGGCAAATTCTTTTCCTTCGACATGACGCGCCGGAAAGTTGAAAACCAGGGGCGAGGTCGCGAAGGGATACGGGCTCAGGCGGAAGCTGCGCGCCCCCAGCGACTCGACGTTCACTCGGCTCGCACCCCCATCGCCCAAAGGCAGGGGATGCTGCAGGTCCCCGGGGTTCGCATAATCGACGCAACCCAGCAGAGACAGATTGTCGCAGGCCTGCAGCAGGCGAAAGTGATTCTCGATCCGCTCCGGCGCGATCTCCTCGGGGGCAAGCTGCTGGTCCGCTGCCAGGCGTTCCTTCAGTTCCTTCTGAAACTGTAATTGTCGCGCGAGAAAGGCATCGAGCAACGGCAGCTGATCCGGCTGGATGGTGCTGCGATCGGCGCGCGCCGTCAGCAGGTTGTAGGTGTGCAGGGAGACGAGGAGCGCGGCATAGGGGTCTGCCTCCGCCACCAGCCGCACCGCCCGCTCGCGCACCGCGAGATAATCAGCGAGATCGATTTCTTCAAAGGCAGAGTACTTGCCTACTAATTCGACGGAGAAGGCGCTGGGCTTCCCCTGGCGCGTAATCTGCGGGTGCTGATCGCGCGCGGCCCACCCATCGTCATGGCTGGCTATGCCGCGCAGTACCTGCTCGCGGGGTTCTGGGGCGAGAAAAAGGTCGTTGCCCCAGGCGGTGGCGAATGCGCCCGCCAGGCGAGCGTGGTCGACGTGGGTTACCAGCCAGTATCCGGTTTCCGTTTCAAGACGAATCATAATTGCTCCCGTAACAGCCTTCCTTCAGCGGCTAAAAGCCGGCTGCGGAAATTCGCTTCCTGAAGGGTACGGGCTTCAGCCCGTACATCGGTTAGCGAAGTGATTGGCCTTTAGGCCCTGAGGGCAGCCTATCCAAGTGAATAAGCGGCCCTCGGCGCCTAAAGCTCCACTCGTTCTAGAGTAGTGATGTACGACCTAAAGGCCGTACCCTTCAAAAAGCCATGCTTTCCCGCAGCCCGTAAGGACCATACCTTCAGCAAGACCGACCCGTACTCTGATGACTACTCATCCACCATGGTACGTGCCGACTCGTGCCAGTTGTGCAGGAAATACCATTCCAGAAACATGACCAGGAAGAAAAAGACAAAGCCCAACACCGTCGCGGCTAACACCAGGGCGAAAAGATAGTCGGTCTGTAGCTGGGCGCTCGCGTAGAGGATGGAGTAGCCCAGACCGCCTTCGCCAATTCTGGCCGAGCCAGCAAAGAGTTCGCCGGTGATGGCGCCGATCACCGAGATGCCGGCCGCAATACGGATGCCCACAAACAACGACGGCACCGCATGGGGCAAACGCAGCCGGGTGAGCAGCTGCAGGCGCGACGCATTGTGCATGAGGAAAAGATGGATCAGGTTGGGTTCCACACTGATCAGCCCCTGAGTGGTGTTGGCAATGATCGGCGCCAGGCAGATGATGAAGGCCACCAGCGTCACCGATAAAATGCCGGGGCCCACCCACATGAGGATCAAGGGAGCAATGGCTACGATGGGCACCGTCTGCAGCAGAATGGTGTAGGGATACAACATGCGCCGTATCCAGCGGGACTGGGCAAAGAGCAACGCGATCAGCATCCCAACCACGATGCTGGCCGCGAGCCCACCGGCCGCCTCCTCAGACGTGATCAGCAGCGAGGTCATCAGCGACGGAAAACGGGCCACGACTGCCTTGCCCACCGCCAACGGGGTAGGCAGCATGTAGCCAGGGATGTGCAGGAACAGATCAAGGCCTTGCCATAGCAGCAGGAGCGCGGCGAAGACAGCGATCGCGTTGAGCAGGGTGACGGCGTACTTCCTCATGCGCTGTGCACTCCACGCAGGGCCCGCGAGACCGCAGTGACCATGGCTTCAAACTGCGGGCTCTCGCGGGTGACGCTGGTCCGGGGAAAGGGGAGATCGACCGCGATCTCCTGGGCGATCCGGCCCGGGGTGGGCGCAAGCACCACGATGCGGGTGGAAAGAAAAACAGCTTCGGCGACGGAATGGGTGACGAAGACGGCGGTCCAGTTCTGCTCTGAGCGCAAGCGCAGCAGCTCCTCGTTGAGACGATCGCGGGTCATCTCGTCGAGCGCGCCGAAGGGTTCATCCATCAGCAACAGCCGTGGTGTCGTGGCCAGCGCGCGCGCCACCGAGACCCGCATCTTCATGCCCCCCGAGAGCTGCCGCGGATAGGCGCCGGCGACGTGGGTCAGGCCGACCAGCTCGATCAGCGACTGCACTTTTTGTTTACGGACGTCGCGGTTGACATGCTCCAATTCAAGCCCCAGGCCGACATTCCGGGTGACGGTGCGCCAGGGCAGCAGGGTCGCGTCCTGAAAGATATAGGAGATGCTCTTGCGGGCATTCAACGGAGTCAGACCATCGATCAGGATGCTGCCCCTGGTCGCGGTGGTGAGGCCGGAGATGAGCTTGAGCAAGGTGGACTTGCCGCAGCCGGAAGGGCCGATCAGGCTGACGAATTCACCCTGCGCGATGGCGAGATCGATGCTATCGAGCACCGTGGTGTTGCCATAGCGTTTGCTGACACCGGCGAGTTCGAGCTGCGTCGTCATGAGGGCGCAGTCACCAGGGGTAAGTCAAGCCGCGAGGGATGCTCGCCATCATGCAGAACCATCTGCGTCGAGCGCTGCCAGTTCCAGGAATCGGCCAGCCAGGGTTCGACCGCGGTGGAGGGATTGCGGTCGTACAAGGGGAACGCGCTGCTGGCGACTTCAAGTCGAATCGAGTCGCCGGCCGCAAACACACAGGAGGTGGGCTCAAGCGCTATCTCCCAGCGGTGAACCGTGTCTGCCGTGTAGCCTGACTCGCGAAAGAGGTACGAAGAGCGCGCGATGCCGATGCACACAAAATCTGCCTGCCCGTTGGGCCGCAGCCTTACCAGCTTGGCCGTGAAATCAGCATAGGCGGCGGAGGTGACGCAGTAGAGTGTGAGTTTCGTTGACCCCAGAATGTGTATTGGCTCTGCCAATGGCGAGCTGGTGTAGACGAGTAGATTGTTGCCCAGTTCAAGCTGGGCCTGGTTGCTGGGACCGGTAAGCGCTGACGGCCCGCCTGGTCCGTAGACCGGGACTTCCGGATCGTAGCTGAAGATATCGCGCGGCTCTTCGGCGCTGGGTGCAATTTTGGTGAGAGCCCCGTCGCCTTTGCGCGACTCGGCACGACCTTTGCTGTGGAGATACAGCGACTGCGCTTCCGCGGGGAAGGTTTGTGCACTGTACCAGCGGTTGGCGCCCAGGGCGAAGTGCCGGATGCGCGGCTCCTGAGCGAATTCGCCGGTTTCTTTGAGCCAGTGGTTGAACCAGCGCAACAGCAGCGCATCGGTATCAACGATTGCTTCGGGACCCAGGTTCTGATCGCCGATCAGTTCTCCCCACGGGATGTGCACCCAGGGTCCGGCGACCAGGTATTGGTGCTCGTGCTCAGCTAAGGATTCAAAGCCGGCGACTGTGCCCGATACATAGGTATCGAACCAGCCAGCGATGTGCAGCGCGGGAATGGTGATGCGATGCGATGACTCCGATACATCGAGTGCCGACCAATAGGGGTCGGGCAGGTTGTGTTGCAACCAGTCCTGCACGTAGGTTGGCATTCCGTGGTGTTGCAACTGGGGATGAGTTCCATAAGGCGTGACCAGGGCCTGGCTGCGGATGTCGGTCCAGGCCTTCTCGAGGCCGTCGCTGGCCTCACGCAGCTTGCGCCGGCGTGCGTCCGCCTTCATCATCTGCAGCCCCCAACCCAGGCTCGACGCAAGGCGCAGAGCGCCCTGGCGATAGAACCAGCCGTGATAGAGATCGCAGGCGGCCATGGCGGGGGCGATGCAGACTAAGCCTTCAGGCTGCTCGGCGGCGGCGAGCAGTTGGGTGAGTCCCTGATACGAGAAGCCATACATGCCAACCTTGCCGTTGGACTCGCTGCGCGTGCGCAACCAACGGATGGTCTCTGCCCCGTCGCGTCCTTCGCTGCGGAAAGGATAGAAGTCGCCCTCGGAATCGCCCCGGCCGCGAACATCCTGAATGACGACGTTGTAACCCTGGGCGGCAAACCACACCGGGTGTGCGTAGACCACGGTGGAGGCAATGTCCCTGCCGTACGGTTGCCGCATCAGCAGGGTCGGGTTGGGTCCCGGGGCGGGGGGATAGTAGTGGTCGGACACAAGCACGACACCGTCAGACAGAGTGCAGCGAACGCCGCGTTCAAGGCGGACGCCGGAGCCACAGTCGATCATTCCGGTTGGCTTGCTCATTGAAACTTCCCGAACAACTGATGGTGGCCCATTCAAGCTTTGCTTGAGTGGGGTACATCTACACCCTCTAGATGTACCCCACTCAAGCCAAAAAACGGCTTGAATGGGCCACCCTCAAAGGGAGTTTTTCCGCACCCGACATAGGGCGCCCCTTCATTGGCTTGGGGACCAGGCTGTCATGGCGGTTAGCAGGGCTACAATCTTTTCCGCGGCTTCCTCGATCCAGAGTGTTCCCTTCTCCGCGGTCGAAGGGTTAGGGTCGCCCATCACGCCGCTTGGGGCAATATCGCGGGTGAGCCAGGCGAAGGTCGCGGGCGCAAATTCAGGACGCAGTAACTGTGGCTTGTTAATATCCGCGATGTAGTTCACGGTGTATTCGCCGGTGTGTACCAGTTCCGGTATGGCGCTTAGCAGCAACGATGTCTCCATCTCGCCGGCGTGAAAGCCGTAGGCGCGTTCCTGCTCACCCAGTCCGGTGAAGGCTGCGCCACCGGAGCCGAAGAGCGAAAACATGCGCAGACCAAATTCAGCTCGCAGATCGCGCGCCATCACGTCGACTAACGCGGCGTTGCCACCGTGGGTGTTGAAGAGCACGATCTTCTTGAAGCCCGAAGTGGCAAGGCTCGCGCCCAGATCGCGCAACACGGCCATGAAGGTCGCGGCCGAAAGGGAGAGCGTACCCGGAAAGCCGATATGCTCGTTGCTCTTGCCGTAACAAACGGCAGGCAGCACGTAGACAGGCACCTCGGCGGGCAGCCGCTCCAGGGCCGCACCGAGCAGAATGCTGTTGATCAGCGTGTCGGTGGCCAAGGGAAGGTGCGGCCCGTGCTGCTCGATGGCAGCCGTGGGCAGCACCAGCAGCGTGTTCTGCTTGTCTAACGCCTCAACTTGTTTCCAGGTGAGATAGGCAAAGTTGCGACTATCGGGTATCCAGCTTTTCATGCAGACGCCTTTTCAAAAGTGACCATCTTGCCCGGGTTCAACAATCCCTTGGTGTCATAGCGATGCTTGGCCATCAGTTGCACATTGTCACTACGATAACGGCCGCCACCCTCGACGTTGTTGACATGAGGATTGGCCACGCTCACGCCAATCTCCCGGCAGTAATCGATCATCTCGTTCAGGCGCTGCTCGGTACTAAAACGCACCACCGGAATCGATCCCGGAGCCACCACTCCCTGCCCGTTTTTCATGAACTCGAGATGGAAAAGAATTTCTTCGCCAAAGCGCTGCTTCAATTTTGCAAACTGGCTGCGCGCCGAGACGGCATCGAAACCGCATTGCAGATACGTCCACGCAGGATCGGCTTTCATCGACCACAGGGTGGTGTGGTTCCAGGTGTAGTCAGAGAGTAGCGGCACGGAGCGCAAGCCGATGTACGGCGCGGAGAAAGTGATCGTCCCGCCGGCCTCGCGCGCAGCCGCTTCCAGCCGGACGCGTTGCTCTTCTGCAATCATCAGGAACAGCAGCGCCTTGCCCTCGAGCACCAGCGTGCGCACCGGGCTGAAGAACGAAGGGATGGGCCACTCAAAAACCGTGACCAGCCGCTTGGTCCAATCTGCCGAGGTGGCGATGTGCTCACTAAAATCAAATGCCTGGTCGAAGGTATCGAAGGCGACAGCGCATTGCGCCCAGTCCACACTGGGGGTCAGCGTCAGCCAGATGCGGGTGATGATGCCATTGGTGCCCCAGGCATGCAGTATGTCGTGCACGCCCTGCCCTTCATGATGGATGAGCCGCGGCTGCTCTTCCATGGTGACCACATCGATGGCGCGCACGGTGCCGAAATCGCGCAGGCCGCCATGGGTCACCGAGCCAATGCCGCCGGAGCCGCCGGCGATGAATCCGCCCACCGAGGCTTTCGCGATCGTCGAGGGATAGCAGCGCAGCTCCCAACCCTGCTTGCGCGCTTCGTTTTCGAGCGCCCCCAGGCGCACCCCGGGCTGGCAAACCGCAACCCCGTCTGCGCCAATGGATTCGATCTGATCCATGCGCGAGAGGTCGAGCAACACACCGCCCTGCAGAGGCACAGACTGACCGTAGTTCCCTGTGCCCGCGCCGCGCGGCGTGACCGGGATGTCGTGGGCGTAGCAATAGCGCAGCACGTCCTGCACTTCGGTCACGTTCAGCGGGTGAACCACCACATCGGCCATCTTGCCGTCGAGTTGCTTGCGCAAAACCGGGGAGTACCAATAGAAATCTTTTGAGAGGCGGCCGACCACCTGGGGAACGGTGGACACGCGCGTGGCGTCGCCCAGAATCGCGGCCAGAGACACTTCAAGCGGGGTTGTCATGGAAAAAGAACTCCTTCACGGACGCTTACGGGTGCCCCAGGTGGCAAAGGCCGCCTGCATTTTCGGGTGGGTAAAGAGGGTGTTACACAGCTCGCGCAGAACGGGCCCGTTTACTACGCATTGCATGTCACTTCGCCGGGCAACTTCTTCCGCCGGTATCTGGATCTGGCGGCAGTACTGGTTGGCATCCGCGATGGTCGCGCCGTAGACCACGCGATCGAGCCCTGCCCAGAGCGCATTGGCCATACACATGGGGCAAGGTTCGCAGGTGGAATAAAGTGTATATCCGCTGAGCGAAGAGCTCTTACGCTTTTTGCAGGCGAGGCGCACGGTGCGCACTTCAGCATGCGACGAAGGATCGTTTTCCCGGGCCACCGCGTTGCGGGCGCGCATCAGCGTCTCGCCGGTTTGGGTATCCACGATCAGGGCGCCGAAGCAGGAGGGAAATGGGGTCTTGTAACTGAGGGCAGTAAATTTGACCAGGGCTTTCAGGTGGGCTTCGTCCGCCGTATCGAGGGTCATGCAAAAGTTTAAATCATTTTTGCGGCCGCAAGTCATGGTATACACGAACCGTTATGTCTCCTTTGACAGAAGTAAAAGCAGCGTTGTCTACGCGCTCGCCGGCCTTGCTGGCGCATGGCGCATTGGCCCGTGCCAACAGCAACCCGGGGCGGAATGTGTATCTGGCCATGGATCCGGAGCGCACCATGGCAGAAGCCGAGGCGCTGAGCACGCGCTTTCCCGATGCGGAGAAGCGGCCGATCCTGTTCGGCGTTCCCGTTGCTATCAAAGATTGCTTTGACGTGGCCGGCTACCCGACCACGTGCGGCTCCCGCTTCTATGCGGAAAAGAACGGCATTGCCCCCACGGACTCCTTTGTCGCGGCGCGGCTGCGCGCGGCCGGCGCCGTCATCATGGGCAAGACGCACCTGCATCAATTGGCATACGGCATCACGGGCGAGAACCAGGATTACGGCGATTGCCTGCAGCCGAAGCATCCCGAGTGGCTGACCGGGGGCTCCTCGAGCGGCAGCGCTGCCAGCGTGCAAGAGGGCTCCGCGGTGGCCGCCATCGGTACCGATACCGGGGGCTCGGTCCGCGTGCCGGCCGCACTCTGCGGGTTAACCGGGTATCGCTCTTCGCTCGGCCTGGGCGGTGCCGCCTCGTGGGCAGGCGGGGTGCATCTGGCGGCCTCGTTCGACACGCTGGGATGGCTTTTTCGCGATGTGCAGGATGGGCCTGCGCTGGCCGCAGCGCTGCTCGACGTGCCCCAGGTTGCAGCGCCGCAGGGGGTTTCAATCGCCGTTGTCGGCGAGCAATTTCTTCATGATTGTGAGCCGGCGGTGCTCGAGATGTATCGTGCCCGGCAGGAAGCGCTGCGCAGCCGCGGCGCCGAGTTGCATGTGTTCGATCCGGATTTCTGGGGTGATGCGCGGGAGATCTTTCTCGGCATCCAGGGCCATGAGGCGGCGGCGCTGCACCGTGGCTACTTCGATCACTTTGAGGCGCAGATCGCGGAACGGCTGGCCTGGGGCGAATCTTTGTCTGCGGCGGTGATTGAGGATTTGCGTAAGCGCCATGCTGCGTTTCGCGCGCAGATGGATGGTTTGCTGGCCCAGCATGACTTTCTCCTGCTGCCGTGTGCGCCGATGAGCGCGTTGCCGGCGGGGGCTGACCACTCCGCCACACGCATGAAGATACTGCGCTACACCACGCCTGCCAGCCTGGCCGGTTTTCCTGTAGTCGCACTGCCGGGCAATGGCGGCGGCGTGCAGCTGGTGGGGCCGCATGGCGGCGATGCCCGGCTGCTCGCGTTCGCAGCCGGGTGAATGCTACGCTGCATGCATGATGCTGCCTTTGCGACGACTCAGCGTGGGCCTGGCGGGTATTTGCCTTTTGCTTGCGGGCTGTCACCGGCAGACGAGCGGCGGCCTTACGCCGGTTACGCTGCAGACGGATTGGTATCCGCAACCGGAGCATGGCGGCTTTTACGACGCGCAGATTCGTGGCTACTACAAGCAAGAGGGACTGGACGTAACCATTCTTCCCGGCGGCCCTTATAACAACTCCGATCAGCAGGTCGCGTCGGGCGCCGTGCAGTTCGCCATGGGTTCGTCGGATCATGTTCTGCAGGTGGTTGCCAACGGCGCGCCGCTGGTGGCGGTGGCGGCGACCATGCAGCACGATCCCCAGGCGGTGATGGTGCATGCCGATTCGCCGGTGCACACCTTTCAGGATCTGGATGGCCACGCGGTCGCTATCCGGCTGGGCGCCTCAACCTGGTTCGATTACCTGGTCAGGCGATACAACCTGAAGAATGTGCGCGAGATTCCAGCGACGTATAGTATTGCCAATTTTCTCCACGATCCCGGGTACATTCAGCAGATCTTTGTCACCTCAGAGCCGTTTTTTGTCCGCCAGGCGGGGGTGCCGCTGCGCACGATGCTGATCAGCGAAACGGGGTATAACCCTTATCGCGTGTTTGTAACTTCGCGGCCATTTTTGCAACAGCACCCGGAGGTGGTGGCAAAGTTTGTGCGCGCGTCGCTGCGGGGGTGGAGCGATTATCTGAAAAATCCAAAAGATATCAATGCGGCAATCGCCAGGCTGAATCCGGCCATGAGCACGGCGCAGATGCAGTTCAGTTATGAGGCGCTCAGGGATCAACATTTCATTACCGGGGACGATCCCGGCGGGGCTGACCTGGGCACGTTCGATCCCGCGCGTTGGACGAGTATGTACCAGCAGTTGCTGGAACTGAAGGTGATCCAGAAGCCCTTTGATCCTGCGATTGCTTACACGATGCAGTTCATGCCTCAGCGCAATTAGTGCGAGGCAACTGAAGGCTCCACTACGCTGCTCATGAACAAGTCGCTCGGGGTGGATTTTGCGCGCTCACTTGCAGGGCCTTCGCTTGGGGTGAAGGCGCACAGCAGGGCCCTCCACGTCGCTCCCCCGAATTCCTGTCGAGGTTGGTGTCCGAAAACTAGGGCCGACGTCCGTCAGTCCCAGCTCTCCACACAAGAGGGGGCAGGCCCCAGCCCGCTATCAGCAGAAGCAGGATGTAGATGACTTGCATCGCTGTTCGGATGGGCACACTCGGCATGTGCAGGCCGCCTATGGTTTGCTTGGCGGCGTACACGTTTGCCGGGAAAATCGCGATCATCAGCACTGCCAGACAGGCAGACGCCGCGCGCCGGAAAACGGGCAGAAGCAGACCAATAGCGCCGGCCAACTCCATCGCGCCGGTGAGCAAAACCAGTTGCGGCCGGTAAGGGAAAAAGGGCGGGACGATGCCCGCGAACAAGGCCGTGCGCGCAAAGTGCGCCAGCCCTGAGGCCAGCAGGGGCAGCACCACCAGCACCCGCAAGACCCACTGCTGCCAGCCGAACGAAGAGAGTCCGCGGCGCGCCCAGAGGAAGAAGGCGGCTACGGTTACGACCAAAATGGCGGTGGTCAGGCTGTAGGCGACCATGTCTCCTGTACTGTATAGGGCGATGGCCATTCGGCGAATGCGGTTCCTCTCTGTTTCTTTCCTTTTTCTTGCAGGCATCATCAACTATCTTGATCGCACTTCTTTCTCGATTGCCAACACCAGCATTCGCGCCGACCTGGGCCTCTCCGCCACCAAAATCGGCGCCCTGCTCTCCGCTTTTTCGTTGGCCTATGGCATTGCCCAGCTACCCATCGGGCTGATGCTCGATCGCCTCGGCTCACGCGTCATCCTGGCCGTAGGTATGTTTGTGTGGTCGCTGGCCCAGATGGCGACCGGGCTGGTGAGCAGCTTTGCCGGGTTCATGGCGACCCGCATCTCGCTGGGCACGGGGGAAGCGCCGCTGATGCCGTGCGGCGTCAAGGTGATGAACGATTGGTTCAGTGTGCGCGATCGCGGCCTGCCCACAGGGCTGCTCACGGCTTCGAATACGCTCGGGGTCACGCTGGCTCCGCCGATCCTGACCGTGATCATGCTCTCCTTCGGATGGCGGACCATGTTCGTGAGCGTCGGCATCTTTAGCCTGTTTCTCTCGCTGCTGTGGTATCCGCTGTATCGAGACCGCGAACAGGTGGCGCTGAGCGCCGCCGAGGCTCAGGCGATGGGGCTCGAAGTCGATCGGCCGCGCAGCGAGATGTCGCTGCGCGCCTGGAAGCAGTTGTTTCGCTTGCGGACCATCTGGGGCATGATGCTGGGCTTCGGCGGCATCAACTACACCACCTGGCTCTACCTGTCGTGGCTGCCCGGTTACCTGCAGGCCGAACGGCATCTTACGATCGCCAGGACCGGCTGGGTGGCTATCATTCCGTATCTGTTTGGCACCGTCGGCTCGCTTGTGAGCGGCGGGGTGGCGAATCGGCTCATCCGCCGTGGGGGCGCACCTGTGGTGACCAGCAAACTTTTGATCGTCGGCGGCATGTTCTGTTCGGCGCTCAGCACGCTGGGTGTGGCCTACGCGGCCACGGCCACGGGCGCCGTAGCGTTTGTGAGCATCGCCCTCTTCTTCATCTACTTTGCCGGCAATGCCGGTTGGGGCTTGGCGCAGGCGCTGTCACCCATCCACATGGTCGCATCCGTGAGCGCAATCCAGAACTTTGGCAGCTTTATCTGCGCCTCGCTCGCGCCCATCATCACCGGAGCTCTGCTCGACTACACCCATTCCTTCCGCATCGCGTTAATGATCTGCTCATTGGCCACCACGCTCGGCGCGCTGTCTTACTGGTTCATCGTGAAAGATCGAATCCCCGCCGAGGCGGACTAGCTTCGTGCACTAGAGTCTGACTGCGCCCAGCAAATGCCAATGCAGCGCAAACCAGCAGAGGAACAAACAGGCGGCCGCCACCATTGCCTGCTTCACCTTGGTGATGCGGCGCAAGTCCCCGCGACCCCAGACCCGGATCGCTGCGACCATCGCCAACACGCTCAGCAGGAGCGCGAGCGCGGTCACTCCGTTCATCAGCACCAGGTACTTGTCCCAGGCGGAGGTCGGCGGCATGGCATCGCTGCCGCCCGCCACCAGGGCGGCAATGCCGGTGGCCGTCAACAACGCCAGCCATACCCCCGCCGCTATTTTTGTGGTCCACGGCAACCAGTGGGTGCCTGGCTGGGGCGCAAGGCGCGGGCGATGACTGAGAAAAATGCGCCTGACCACCCGGTATAGGGGCCATGCGACCACCGCCAGCAGAATGAGACAGCTTCCGGCCACGCCCCCCAGGACGTAGCGGCTGATCTCATACCAGGGAACACGCTGCGCCTGCACGCCCGGAAAGTCAAAAGCAAGGCGGATGACTTGCCCGGCCTGATCGCGAATGGCAAAAACTCTCTGCTGACCGTCGACCTCCTGCCAAAGATCTTTGCCAATGGGCTTCCATTGCATAGGGTGATTTCGCAGATCCCTGCTGTTCTGCAAATGAAGAATGCCCTCTTTATCGACGGTCGCCGTTCTCTGAGAGAGCAACTCCAGGAGCTTGAGTTTAGTGCTGTCTGACCTGCGCGTCGGTTCATACACGCCCTCAATGGCGGTCAACTGCTTGCGCGGCACGGTCAGAAACGAGGCCCTGGCCTGAGTGGGAAAATAACGATCGGTAAACATGTCGACGATTTCCGGGCGCGGTTTACGACCGGCGCCGGCGGAATTATAAGAAATAAACAGTATCAGTTTGTGTGACGGTTCGAGCATGAAGAGGCTATGGAACGCGACCAGGTCTCCTTCATGGCCGATCCAGTGCAGATCATTCCGCCAATCCTGATAGAAGCCCATGCACAGCGGGGGCAATTGATCGCTGGCGCGATATTGAGGCGTCCACATGGTTGCCAGCGTCTCCGGCTTCAGGATTTGATTTCCGTCGAGCGTGCCTCCCTGCAGCAAGGCCTGCCCGAAACGGCCCATATCCGTTGCGGTTGAAGAAAGGCCGCCTGCCGGCGCGGGACTAAAAATCTCAAAGCCAATCGCCGGCTTCTGCGTATCGTCTGGATAGCCGTCTGACGGTGATTTTTTGAGCGCCATCGGCGGAGGCTGGTAGAAGGTGGAGTGCACCATCTTGAGCGGCATAAAAATATGCTGCGCCACATATTGTTCGAATGGTTCGCCGCTCAGGCGTTGCACGATATAGCCAGCCAGCCCCACCCCGTAATTTGAATAGGCCGGCACCGTGCCCGGAGCGAACATGCGGTTAGGTTGGTTGCGGATGAGAAAGTCGCGCAGCGTTTTGGTCTGCTTTGGATTGGTAACAATTACGTCGCGGATGGTCTCTTCGAAACCGCCGGTGTGGGTCATGAGGTTACGCAGGGTGACCGGCTTGACGAAGGCCGGGCGAATCTGAAAATCCAGATACTGGTTCACGTCCCGGTCGAGGTCCAGCTTGCCGTCTTCCTCCAGCTGCATCACCGAAATCCAGGTGAATAACTTGGAGATGGATGCCAGGCGAAAGATGGTGGTGGCCGGGTCCACCGGCTGCTTGCTCTTGAGATCGGCATAGCCGTACCCCTTTTGCAGCAGCACCTGGCCGTTTTGCATCACCAGCACGGATGCGCCCGCGATGTCAGAGCGCTCCAGCTGCAGGGGCACAATGCCATCGAAGAACGGCTCCAGATCAGAAGCTTGCAGGGCGTGCTGCACGGGAACGGGCGCCGCGGTGGCTTTTACATCCGGTGGCTGCTGCACCGTTGCGGGATTCGACTGGCCAGATAGAAAAGCGAAGAGACAGAAAACAACGGCGGTGAAAGCGTGCATTACCAAACCCTCAACAGGTAAAGTAGCGAGGATTCTAGCAGCCGCCTGTACGGCTCAATCTAGTTTCATTCCAAAGGGTTTATGAAGAGGTATTTAGACTTCTACCTGTCCCCCGCCCGCGTGCGTCACCCGGACAGGGCGGACATGCTAGTGTTTAATTTTATGGGGATTGGAAGACAAGACGGGAAGGGGTTGACCGGTCCGGCGGCGATCGCCAGTTCTTCGTACGTGAATATCATCGAGGCCCTGCTCGAGAACGGGTCTATGTCTCGCTCGGAGCTGGCGAACTCCATTGGACTCAGCCGCTCCGCGCTGACCGAGATGAGCCGCATCCTTATCCAGGACGGTTTCCTCGAAGAATCGCCCTCTGTGTATGAAAAGCAGCGCAAGGGGCGGCCCTCCATCATGCTCTCGCTTAACGCCAAGTATGGCTACTTTGTGGGCGTTGGGCTGACCGAGGATCCTCCGCTGATGGCGCTGACGGACTGCCACGGGAACGTGCTGGCAGAGCATGAAATCGGCATGGCGATGGAGCCGGAAGCCGTGGCCGCCGCCATTGGTCAGGGGATCACGTACCTGACTCGTGCCTCGAACATTTCGCGCGACCAGGTGCTGGGCATCGGGGTGGCGCTCTCCGGGCATGTGAACCACGCCCAGGGAGTCTGCCTGCACTCAAACCTGCTGGGTTGGCATGATGTGGCGATTGCCGAGATTGTCGAACGCGTGACCGGCATACCTACTTATATCGACAACGACGCCCATGCCGTGGCGTTGGGCGAGAAGCTGTTTGGCCTGGCCCGGGAGCTCAAGAGTTTCACCGTCGTGATGCTGGGTATAAAGATCGGCGGCGGCAGCTATATGCAAGGGCGGCTGTACCGTGGACACACCGGCGCAGCGGGTGAAATTGGCCACTGCACCGTAGTCCCAGGCGGCCCCCGGTGCGAATGCGGCAAGGAGGGTTGTCTGGATGTCTTTGCTTCCAGCTCTGCCCTGCTGCGCCGGGCCGCAGAACTGGACCTGCCGGCGGGAGAGATGGGCGCATTGGAGGCCTTGGCCGCCGGCGGCAACGTGAAGGCGATTGAACTGCTGCGCCATGCCGGCTCCGCGCTGGGTATCGTGGTGGCAAATTCCATCCAGGTCAACAATCCTGAACTGGTGCTGTTTGCCGACTTGGTCGGCTTCGGCAATGGAATTTTCATTACCAGCGCACGGCAGGCGATCGAGAGCAATATCATGCCTCACCTGCTGGCCACCACGCGGCTCGAATTCCGGTCGGTGGAACAGGACTTTATGGTGCGCGGCGCGGCCAGCATTGCCGCTCATCAATTTCTGATCGAGCGAGCCGGGCCCAGAGTGCCGCAACCTGCGCTGGCCGAAGTGTGACCGCTACGGCAGTGCCCGGGCGACCGCGGCGAAAAAGGGCAAGTCATCAATTGGGCTAAAGGCAGAGTCGGGCTTGGGCCGGGCGCTCAGCACCACGATCACCAGCTTTTGCTGCGGGTTGATATACATATGCTGGCCAAAGATGCCGACCGCCTGAAAGGCTCCTTTGTGGATGGGATCGCCTTTGGGTACGGGCCACCAAAGGTAGCCGTAGTCGACTGTCTTGCCACCGATCACATGCGGGCTGCCGGCTTGTTGAAACCAGCCGACAGGCACCACGCGCTGGCCTGCGATCACGCCGTCTTGTTGTACGAACAAACCGAAACGTCCATAGTCGCACAAGGTTGCGCCCAGACCGCTGCCCGCGAGGCCCAGGCCGCCGGGCGATTCCACCCACCAGGTCGCATCCTGTTCCATTCCCAGACGTGACCAGAGCGTCTGCGAAAGATAGGTGGCCAGCGGCTGATGGGTTGCGCCTTCGAGCATCGCGCCCACCAGGAAGGATTCGCCGGTGTTGTAGTGCCAGATGGAACCGGGCGGCCCCGCCCGCGAGCGCGTACTCATGTAGGCCACAATGCTGCCGGGTTTCTGCTCCAGCTGCTTATCCAGCAGGATTCTACGGTCGGAATGGGGATCGGTGTAGGTCTCGTTCCACTGCACGCCCGATGCCATTTGCATGATGTTGCGGACGCTCACGCTGTCGTAGACCCCTCCCTTGAGCTGCGGTACATAGCGCGTGAGTGGGTCGTCGAGGCTGGCGATCAGGTGCTGCTGCAGAGCCGCGCCCACCAGCGTTGAGGCGATGGACTTGGCCATGGAATAGGAAATCCAGCGCGTGTCTGGCTTGGCTCCCAGCTCGTAATCTTCAAAGGCTACCTTGCCGTCTTTGAGAACCAGCAGCCCGGCCACGCGATTGTCTGCAAGGTAGTCGAACAGATCGTAGTCAGCGCCGCGGGAGCGGAAATGCACATTCTTGAGAGTCGCCGACGCCGGCGGCAGCGGCCGGATGGCCCCGCCGCGATGGACCGGATTGACGGGAAAAAGCGTGTCACTGTGCGCGAAGGTAACAACTTCGATCCCTGGCAGCATGGTCCCGTCGAACACCTGGCGAGCTCCGGCTGGTTGCTGGGCAAGAGCGGCGGCGGTGAGTGCAAGCGGAAAGGCGATGGTTGCCAGACGGAGCTTCATGGCTGCGAGTCTATCAAGTTCGGGATCTACAGCGCCGGCAATGACCTACGACGGTTTGGGAATAGGTCCGTTTTCCGCGCAACGGATAGTATTCAGATATGGATTCGCTACGTTCAAGGCTGAACTACGAGCCGCAGATATTGGGATTCGGCACCAGCGGCCGGCGGGGCAAGGTGGTCGACCTGACGCAGTTAGAGGTCTATCTCAATGCTCTTGCCGAGCTCGAATACCTGCAGTCCCTGGCGTTGGCAGAGGGCGGCATCGCGCGCGGCGAGGAGATTTATTTTGCCTGTGACCTGCGCCCCAGCTCTACCGAGTTCGTACCTGCGGAACAGGGCCGTGGAGAGATCGCCCAGGCCATCGTGGCGGCCATCAGCGACGCCGGCATGCAGCCGGTAAACCTGGGCCAGATACCCACGCCCGCGCTGGCCAGCTTCGCGCTGTCGCGGCACAAGGGCAGCATCATGGTGACCGGCAGCCACATCCCCTTCGACCGTAACGGTTACAAAACCTATAGCAGCCATGGCGAACTGCTCAAAGAGCAGGAAGCACCCATCAATGAACAGGTAGCGCGGGTACGCCAAAGGCTTTACGAGCAGCCCTGGGATCAGTCGCCGTTCAATGAGCGCGGCATGCTCAAGCGTGGCCACCAGGCACTGCCCACAGCACGCGGCGAGGCACGCTCCGCTTATATCGAGCGCTTCACTCACTTCTTTGCGGGCAGCTCGCTCCAGGGCAAACGCATCCTGGTGTACCAACACTCGGCCGTGGGGCGCGATCTGCTGGTCGAGATTCTTGAACGGCTGGGCGCCCAGGTGGTGACCGGGGGGCGCAGCGATACCTTCGTGCCCATCGACACAGAAAACATCGACGCCCCGCAACTTGCCGTGATGCAGGGCCTGGCCGATGAAGCAGCCGTGGGCGGGGCGTTGTACGCAGTCGTTTCTACCGATGGTGACAGCGATCGTCCGCTGGTTTTGGGCGTAGATGCGCAGACCAGCCGGGTGCATTTTTTCGGCGGGGATCTGGTCGGTATGGTGGTCGCCGAATACCTGCAGGCAGATGCCGTGGTGGTCCCCATCAGCTGCAACGACGCCATTGATCGCGGCCAGTTGGCCTCGGTGGTGGCCGCCAAAACGCGGATCGGCTCACCCTTCGTGATCGCCGGCATGGAAGCGGCGCTGGCCGAGGGAAAGCAGCGCGTTTGTGGATGGGAACCGAACGGAGGCTTTCTGACCGGCTCACCCATTACCCGCAACGGCGCGACGCTGTCGCCCCTGCTCACCCGGGACGCGGGTTTGCCCATTCTCGGGGTGCTGTTTGCCGCGGAGCAGGCTGGACTCTCGCTGGTTGATTTGTTTGCCCGTCTGCCCAAACGCTACAGCCGTGCCGCTCTGCTCAAGCAGTTTCCACGTGCGACCGCGTTGAAAATTGTCGCTCGATTCGCTGCGCCCAATGGCAAAGATCTGGCGGCGTTTTTTACCCCGGCGCTGGGGTTCGCGAACATTGCCCATGTGGACTACACCGACGGCGTACGCGTGCTTTTCGCGAATGGTGAGGTGGCCCACGTGCGGCCTTCAGGAAATGCAGATGAGTTGCGCATCTACGCCGTCGCCGATACGCAAAGCCGTGCCGACGCGATCACCGCGATGGGTGTGGCCGAGCCAGACGGCATCCTGCGCGCGATGGAGAAAGCCGTCCGTGATTGAAAGCGGCGCATTGCCTCTGCAGGGTATCGTGCAGCACTACGACTGGGGCGGTTATGACTTCATCCCCCAATTGCTGGGTGTCGCCAACACGGCGCGCGCCCCCTTCGCCGAATTATGGATAGGCGCTCATGCCAAGGCGCCCTCCCTGGTTTCGATGAAGGACGAGATGGAGGGCGCGCAGGAGCCACTGGACAAGCTCATTGCGGCGGACCCCGAAGCCATTCTGGGCGCGGCCGCGGCTCTTCGTTTTCACCAACGGCTGCCCTACCTGTTCAAGATTCTGGATGTGCGCCAGATGCTCTCCATCCAGGCCCACCCCACGCTGGCCCAGGCGCAGCAAGGATTCGCGCGCGAGAATGCGGCGGGCATCAGCCTGCAGGCTAGCGACAGAAATTACAAAGACGATAACCACAAGCCGGAGATCGGTGTGGCGCTCACCGAGTTTTGGATGTTGCATGGCTTTCGTCCTCTGGAGCAGATTGCCCTTGCGCTCGATGAAATTCCTGAACTGCGCGCCTTGATGCCGGGCTTTGCCTTGCGGCTGGCCGAGGCAGGCCACGATCATGCCGCGCGCCGCGGTTTGCTGCGCACGCTCTACAGCAACCTGATGACCATACCGCAGGAGCGGGTGGACGTGCTGCTGAATGGGCTGCTGGCCCGGTTGCAGGCGAACCCCTGCACCGATAAAGACAGCGCGGATTATTGGGCTTTGCGGGCAGCGGAAAACTTTCCCTTGCCTGACGGCCATCGCGACCGCGGCATCTTCAGCGTGTATCTGCTGAACCTGGTGCACATGCAGCCGGGTCAGGGCACGTTTCAGCCGGCCGGTGTACTGCACGCCTATCTCGAGGGCGTGAATGTGGAGTTGATGGCTAACTCGGATAACGTGCTGCGCGGCGGCTTAACCACCAAGCACGTCGATGTGCCCGAATTGCTGAACATCCTGACGTTTGAGGGCGGCACACCCGATGTCTTCTCAGGAACGGTGGTCAGCAGCCAGGAACGCGTGTACCGCACGCCTGCGGAGGAGTTTGAGTTGAGCCGCATCGAGCTGACGCCGCATAGCCGATATCGCGGCGAGGCAGTCTACGGGCCGAAGGCGCTGCTGGTGTTGCGCGGCTCCGCTACGCTGACCGCTGCCGGGCAGAGCACTGCGCTGAGCCGCGGATCGATCCTGTTGATACCTTGCGGGGCGCAGTTCCTTATCGAAACGACCGGAGACGAGGTACTGGTTTTCCAGGCGGGGCTTCCCCGCCATGCCCATGGCACAGCCTGATCAGCTGGCCTGCGCGAGGAACGCCTCGACCTCAGCGGCAGAAGGCAGCGAGGGCTGGGCGCCGGCGCGCGTGACCGAGATGGCCGCGGCCGCGGCCGCGTAGCGAGCGGCCAAGGCTGGCGGTTTTCCGCGGGTAAGCGCGGCCGCAAAGGCGGCGTTGAAGCAGTCCCCGGCAGCCGTGGTATCTACCACCTTCACCTGGAATGCGGGCACCCGCTGCGCGGGACAATCCCGGCCGGCGAGGAACACGCCCTGCGCGCCCAGCTTGAGCGCGACATTGCGCACGCCCATGCTCAAGAGTTTTTCTGCCGCTGCTGCAGGCTCAAGGTTGACCCGGCCTAACAGGATCTGCGCTTCCGTTTCGTTGGGCGTGAGCCAGGTGGTGCGTGTCAGCAACGCCTCGGGCAGCGGGATCGCGGGCGCGGGGTCGAGCATGAAAGGGACTTTCGCCTCGCCGGCAATTTCCGCCAGGCGGATCACCGCGGCGAGCGGCGTCTCCAGTTGCACCAAAATCATTTTGGCTTGTTGCACGACCTCAATGTGTGCGTCGATGTAGGCGGCGGTCACCAGGCGATTGGCCCCGGAGATGACGATGATGGAATTCTCCCCGTTGTCTGCCCGCGCAATGTGCGCCACGCCACAGGGACCGGCCACCATCTGCACTGCATGGGTATCGACGCCGGCCATCTTCAGGCCAGACAGGAGCCGCTCGGTGAAGAGGTCCGTGCCGAGCGAAGCAATCATGTCCACGGGCGCGCCCAGTTTGGCGATCGCAACTGCCTGGTTGGCGCCTTTGCCGCCGTTGAAAACATCGAAACTGGTGCCGAGAATCGTCTCCCCGGGTGCCGGTAGCCGATGCGAGCAGGCCACCAGATCAATATTGATGCTGCCTACCACCACTAGCTTCTTCTCCACGTTATGTTTCCCCCGATCGTGCCGCCGCTCGAAAGAATATCGCATTCGGAAGAATTGTTGGCTCCCGGTGGACCGGCGCCGCCGGAGATGGAGTACTCTAATGCAGATTTGTGAACTTGGGAGGACAGCATGATGGAGAGAATGGATAACCGGCGCAGAGATTTTTTCAAGCTTGCCGCCTTCGGCCTTGCTGGGCTCGCCACCCCTTCCGCCCGAGGCTTGTTCCAGGCGCAGCGAGCCACCATTCAGCGGCCGGATAGCCCGGAGAGCGCCTTGCACCTGCTGGTCGAGGGCAACCAGCGTTTCGTCGCCCAGAAGCTGGTCTCGTTCCACGAAGACCTGGACATTCTCAAAGCGCATTCTGAAGAACACCAGGAACCCTTTGCCGCCGTGCTTGCGTGCGCCGATTCGCGCGTGCCCGTTGAACTGGTCTTCGATCAAAGCATCGGTCATCTGTTTGTGGTTCGCGTGGCGGGCAATGTGGCCACACCCGACACCATCGCCAGTCTGGAATATGGCGCGGCGGTGTTGGGACTGAAAGCGATTCTCGTGCTGGGCCACACCAATTGTGGCGCCGTGAAGGCGACCATTGCCGGCAAGGCGGTACCAGGACAAATCAGCACGCTGTATCAGTACATCCATCCCGCAGTCGCTGGAGCCAACGGCGATCTCACCACGGCGAGCCGGCAGAACGCTACCTTGCAAGCCTCGGTGTTACGAGAAACCTCTCCGGTGTTGTCTGGCCTGGTGAAAGAAAAGAAGCTGACTATCGTTGCGGCGATCTACGACGTGGGCAGCGGACAACTCAAAATGCTCTGAGATTGAACGCATCCCCACAAAAGTTGTAGCGGTTCGACACCATTGAGTAACCTCGGTGGGTCGGCCGTTGCCGGGCTGCTGGTCTTTCCCCTCCATCGTGGATGCAAATACCTGATTAATCTCCCTTAACTCGCGGCAATCGTGAGGATTGAGCGCGCCCGGCGAGGCAAGCGGGCGGCCTTCGTAAGCGCGCAGGCGCGTTGTTCTCCAAGGCTAACCAGATACCTTTGGAACCAAGACAGTCATGGAATTTGCCCGTTCGCCGATAACCAGAAAAACTGCGCCGAATTGGGTATCCATTCTCTTGACATGCTTGATATACGATTCGCTTCACGACGTAGTGAGAACCAAGGACTTCTGGCATGTTGAATGTAACTTTTTCTGCCTCTAGACGCATCGCTTCGCTTCGGCTTCTGGCTGCGCTGCTGACAGCGGTCTGCGGGTCGCCTATGGCGGCGCTGGCAGCAAACCCGGCAACGCTGACGCTCACCGTGTCGGCGAGATCAGTTGCCTCACCGACACCGGTAACACTCACTGTTTCGGCAGTAAGCAACGCTGCCCCACTCACCACGGGATCGATCACCTTCTGCGACGCAGCCAGTGCGGCGGGTTGTGTCGACAACGGCCTGGTGGGAACGGCACAGTTGACCCCGGCAGGAACGGCGACGATCAAAACTACGCCGGCCATCGGCACCCATCAGTATTTCGCGGTCTTTGCAGGAACCGCAACCGCCGGGAAAGCTCAGAGCACCTCACAAACCGTAACCGTCACCGGACTCTATAAGACAACCACCACGGTCACGGCGACCGGCAACCCCAGCGGCTACGATCTGACGGCCACGGTTGTCGGTTACGCCAGTCAACCGCCGGTGCTGGCGGGGAACGTTACGTTTCAAGACAACACGACGAATACACTGCTGGGAACAAGACCGTTGGGCGTGCCGGTGTTCGCTCAGAGTCTGCTTCCGGCGCCGGGCTCGCCGATCCAGACCGGCAACGCTCCCGCGGCTGCGGGTGTGGGCGACTTTAACGAAGACGGTGTACCTGATGTGGCGGTGGTTAACGGCGGAGACGACACCATCACCGTTTTTCTGGGCAAGGGAGACGGTACCTTCAATGCCCTGACGCCGACCGCTCCTTTCGGACAATCCCCCTGCGCAACCATCGCCAAACAGTCGAATTGCGCCATCGCGGTGGGGGATTTCAATCATGATGGCCATGCCGATCTGGCGGTTACCAGTGGCGACGACTACACGGTGTCGGTGCTTAAGGGCAATGGGCAAGGAGGGTTCACTCCCTTCCCCGGTTCCCCGATTGGCACTGGGAATTTTCCCGAAGCCGTAAAAATTGGAGACTTCAACAACGACGGAATTCAGGATCTGGCCGTCGCCAATGCGGACGATGGGGACGTATACGTTCTGCTGGGCAATGGCGACGGCACCTTCACCCCGGCGCCCAACACGCCGGTGGCTGCGGGTGGCTTTCCCTTCTTTCTGGCGGTGGCAGACTTAAACAACGACGGCATGGCCGATCTGGCTGTGGTCAATGGCCGAACCAACACCATTACGCTGTTGCAGGGCAATGGCGATGGCACGTTCACGCCCTTCCCTTCCTCGCCAATTAACTTTCCCATATCCAAGGGCCTGACCGCGATTGTGGCGGCCGACTTCAATGAAGACGGCAACGTCGATCTGGCGGTTGCGGACTTCGATGACAGTAACGTAGATATTCTGATCGGCAACGGGACCGGCGCCTTCACCTTTACCAGCCAATCACCGATTGCCGTAGGCGTGAGCCCTTTCGGTCTGGTTGGCCTTGACTATAACGGCGACCATCACGTCGACCTGGCCGTAAGTAACTTCAGCGACAGCACAGTGACGCTGCTGATCGGCAAGGGAGATGGCACGTTTACGACCTTTGGGACAGCGACCCCGGCCGGACCGGCGCCCAATGACATAGTCTCCGCGGACTTTAATGGCGACGGTAAACCGGACCTCGCGCTGCCTGATTTCGGCAGCACGATCACCACCATCCTGCTTAATACGGTGACGCAAACCGCCACCGCTTCCCTGCCGAACGTCATCCTCCCCGGGCAAGGCCCGCAGGTGGTGCAGGCCACCTATCCCGCCAACACGAGCTTCGCGAGCAGCTTCGGAACGATCACCCTCGAGGGTTTGTCAGTCCCGACCACTTTGACGCTGACGGACAACCCAACCGCGCAATTGGATACGTTGCCGGTGACGTTTACTGCGCAACTGGGCCCAGCTTCGACATTAGCGCCAACCGGGACCGTCACTTTCTTCGATTACGGAAACCCCCTCGGTACGGCGCCGATCAGCGCGAACGGGATAGCGGTGTTCACCACGACCACGCTGGGCGACGGGCAACATATCATCACCGCCAGCTACTCCGGCGATACGATCTTCCAGCCCAGCTCCTCGGGTTCGCTGCCACTCACCATCAGCGATTTGCAAATTGCGCGCGTGGGCAAGAACGACACGACGATTCTGCCCGGGACCACGGTGGTTTATACACTGCAGGTAGCGCCCGCGGTGGTCAGCACTTTTCTTTACAACGTGACCTTCTCCACCAGTGGATTACCCGCCGGGGCAAGCGCAACGTTCTCGCCCGCTACGCTGGCCGCCGGCGCGAGTGCAGCCACGGTCACGATGACAGTCACCACGGCTAAAACCGCCTTGAACGAGCCACCGCCTTCGCCCTTCGACCGGCTGCCGCTGGCGCTGGGGGTTCTGTTGCCCCTGTTTGCGTGGCGAAAGCGATTGCGGCAGATTCCTCCGTTCCTCATGGTGCTGCTGCTCGCAGCGCTTAGTTTGACCGCGGTGGCTGGCCTGAGTGGCTGTGCCGGCGCAGGCTTGTTCGCCGCGCGGAAAATACCTTACACCATCACGGTGACGGCTAACGAGGGTACGGCCGCCTTTGGAACTCTCAGCCGCAGTACGGGGGTGCCGCTTGCGATTCAGTAAAGCAGTGGCGGCCTTTGTTTTCATGAGCGCGGTCGCGGCGGTGCACGCCCAGGTCACAACCCCGGGAGGAAGAGACTTCGGCTTGCCGCGGGCGGAGGTCTCGTTGGCCTACAGTCCGACGGAAGTGAATGCACCGCCGGGCGTATGCGGCTGCTTCTTCATGAACGGTCTTAGCCTGGAAGGCAATTTTCGTACCTATCGTGCATTTAGCACGGTGGTCGATGTAACCGGCACGCATACGGGCCAGATTCACAACACGGGTCAGCCATTTTCAATGTTGCTGATGACCGCCGGAACGCGTCTCAATTACCGGATTGGGGGAGATCGGTTCTATTACTTCAAGCCGTTTGTCCAGGGGTTGGTCGGGGCTGCCTATGGATTCCATTCTGCTTTTCCGGATAAGGCCGGGTTCATTCAGCCTAGCGCCAGTTCCATTGCCTTCCTGGGAGGCATTGGCATCGACTACAAGTATCGGCGGCATCTGTCGTTTCGCGTGATCCAGGCAGACTACGGCTACACTCGTCTGCCCAATGCGGCCGGCAACGACCAAAACCTGCTGCGCATCTCGAGCGGCATCACCTTCCATTTCGGCAATCGCGACACAACGTTGACTCCATCCCGGTAACTCCCGAATGGACGCGCGCTACGGAGGCACGAGGTCCCCTCTGCCACAACCGCCGCTGATTGTTTCGCACCAGGCTGCGCCTAAAAGTTGAAGACGGCCTGAAGAAAAACGCTGCGGTTGCCTGCGGTCGAGGGACCGAAGAAGCCGCCTCCGGCGAGAGACAGCGATTGCCCAAATAATGGCGAGGAAAGAGTGCCGTTGGGGGAAGCTAGATTTTGGTGGTTGAATACATTGGTCGCATTCGCGGTCATGGTCAGGTTGTATCTGCGCGATACGTTTTGGTCCAAACGTCCGGGCCCACCGCGGCTGCCGCTCAATCCGGCGCCAAGTCCGCCACCGCCCCCGCGACCACCGCCTCCTCCTCCGACCCTGGCCGCGCGCCCGCCCTCCACCTTGGGGCCAATACCAATTATTTTGCTTACGCGCAGATTCAGGCTGACATTCGAAGGGCCAGTGCCAATCCCATACGGGATGATCTTTTCGTTCTTACCAAACGGGTTGGTGTCGAGGCAACCGAATCGAGTATAGACAGCCCCAGCCTCGCTGCAACTGGACGCAAACGTGGGCCGTGCATTGAACTGATTGTTCCTGGTGAGATCGCTGCCGGTAGTCACGTTATAGGGCGCGCCCGAGTTCGAGGCCAGAAAAGGGCTGAGCGAGATGCCATACGGCGCCGCGAAGTTTCCCAGCAGGAGAAAGCGATTGTGCACGTCGAAGCTGGAACGGCCATAGTCAAGCCCGATATTCTGAGCGATCGAAGGTACGTACGTCACCCCATTGGTATCCGCCTTGGCGGCGTTATAGCTGTAAAAGCTGAAGAAGCTGACGCGAGGATAGCTCACTCGACCCGAAACAATAATCTGGTTTTGCCGGTAGACGCCGGCTGACTGATATTGCAGGTCATTCTCCTGTGCGCTGGGGAGTGGGCTATCGGGATAGATACCCTGATCCGCGGTGGCAAAATCGGGAGCACCAATATTGTTGGTTAAGTATTGATGCACACCGCGTCCATACAGATAGGTGACGTTCGCGGTAATTCTCTTGGCCACCTGGCGATCGACGCCCACGGCTGCCTGCATATCAAGGGCAGCGTGGAAGTGCGGGTCCACCGAATACAGCGTCTGTGCCGTATTTGCGGTAGCGACAGCCTCCGGATTTACCGGATAAGTGGGATCGGTGATGGTGGCCACCGTCTGATTGATTCCGTTCTGGTGAATGGCCTGGATCAAATAGGGGGTCCCGGCATTCGATCCAAAGCTATTCGGTACGGTAAAGCGCTGATAGAACCAGCCGTAGCCAGCGCGCACCACGGTCTTGGGTGGCTGCTTGCGATCGCCTTTTCCGAGCGCATACGCGAAGGAAAGGCGGGGAGCCCAGTCACTTTTATCGCGGACGCGATTTTGTGTCTCCCAACGCAGCCCGTAGCTGAAGGTAAACCGTTGATTGACTTTCCAATCGTCCTGGTAGAAGAGAGCGGCGTCGAACAGAATTGCGCGCGCTGTGTATCGATTAACGGTGGTCACCTGGTAGGTTTGCGGCGTCTTGTTCGCGTAATCCGTTAACGATTTAAAAGTGTATTGGCCGTTCGTTCCACCGTTGGTGTAGTCCGCGTCGCGATAGGCGCGTAGTCGTGCACCGAAATTGAGAGAGTGCTTGCCTTCTGCCGCGGCAAAGTAATTTTGCAGCTCATAAATGTCCTGGTTATCGCGGACCGTGCCCCCGTTGTTGCCGCCGTCGGTAAATACGGACTGCACCACTACCGTGGGCGTGGTGTTTTGGGCAATGTTCTGGTAGCGAAAGCGACGGTATTGGAAGCGGATGTCATCGACGATGTTCTTGCTCAGCACCAGGCTATCGCTCGCCTGCAGCGAGTTTTCCATGCTTTGCGTGTTGGTAGCCTGCGTGGTCAGGGCCAGAGGGCCAACCCCACCGTTGGTCGCAACCGAGCGGAAAAACTCATAACGCAGTGTCAATGTATTCTTCGCCCCCAGTTGCAGATCCAAACGCGGGCTGACATCGATGCGAGAGCTGGGGTTGGGATAGCCTTCATTCAGCCGCGTGCCTGCCGGGTTCTCTGGCGTTATGCTGGTTGGGTCAATCGCATCGATGACACTTACGTTTTGCGTATTACGACCAAAGGCGCTGACAAAGTACGACGCTGTCTTCGAGATAGGACCACCCACACTGCCTTGCAGGTTATAGGAGTAGTAGGGCGGCTCCGCCGTCTGCAGGATGGGGTTTCGCGAGTTGAACGAGGAATCATTGCCCCGCGCTTCGATCTGGCCGTGCAGTTTATCAGTGCCCGGCTTGGTGAGGATTTCGATCCGGCCATAACCGAGACGATCGAACTCGGCGGAAAATGGATTTTGATTGACGCGGATTTCCCGGATGGAAGACTTGGGTGGAATCTGCCCACCGGTAAAACCATCAATGTAGATTTCCCCACCGCTTGGCCCTGCAGCCGGACCAGCCAGGGCCTGCAGTTGACTCTCCAATTCATCTGGGTCGTCAGAGAGCGCGTCGAGATCTTTGCCTTTTAGCACCACCGCGTTGGCATTGGCATCGGGGCTGGTGTCGATGGTTGGCGCATCGGCCTCGACCTGTACCTGCTGCTGCTCCATCTGAATCTGTAGCGCGATGTTGAGCGTCTTCGTTTGCCCGGCGGCGAGCGTAATCGCGGACGTAAAGGGAGCAAAGCCCGCGGTTGAGGCATTTACGATGTAGGCGCCGGGGGCAAGCCCGTGCACCTGGTAGGAACCGGTAGCATCGGCGACCGCAGTGGCGGGGGTTCCAGAAGAGGAAGTGACCGTAACCTGCGCCTGGGGGATGACCGCACCGCTGGGATCGAGCACCCGGCCCTGCAATGTGCCGGTCGCCTGGCCGAGCGCCACCGCCGGCGCGAGGGAGAGGCCCATGGTGATCAGGAACAACAAATACCGTGTCTTGGTCATGGGGCGCAGGTTCCCGGCGCGCGAGTTTATGAGATGGACGCGCCGAAGCTGCGGTAAGTTTCCGGTTCAGATTTGTAACTCAGGAGAATTCCCTATTTTGCAAAGAACCGGTAGCGTATGTTCCAGGCCGCCGTTTTCCCCGGCTGGACGTCGATATGGATGTACGCCTCGGGACAGATGGTGGTGCGGATCGACCAGAAATTCAACTGAGAGATGGGCGAAGTCGATGTTTGCTCTACGCCGACTCCGGTATTGCGATTTTCCACAGTCATGTCGTAGTCGGCTGGGCTATTGGAGAAACCTGTGAGGTAGCTGGTGGCCGCCTGCCTGGGGCCGGCCTGCAGTTCTTCAAGATACACAATATCTTTGCCGTCGATTTTGGCATGCGGCTCCAGCGGGCGCGTCGCCTTGGGCTCGAAGGGAAAATGAACGGTCATCCCCGGCCCGGTGGGCGCGTTATCGAGCATGAAGAAGTCATGGTCATAGACCTGGGTATCGATCTCTTTGCTGCCAATGTTCTTCATGCGGTGTTCCAGAATGAGAACCGGCTCGTGCTTGTCGAGCTTAAGGGTTTTCTCGTAGAGGTAGGCGATGCCCAGCGGCGATCGGAGCACCTGGGTAAAAGTGACTTCGGTCTTTTTGACGTGGACGGTCCATTTGCCTCCATCCACAATCGGGTAGGCGGCGCCGAACCGGTAAGGCGAATCGTCCACCTTGCGCAGAACGCCAACGCCGGGCTTGATAAATAACCCACCCGGCTTGGCTTCGTTGTAGTTGATAGAGCTAAGCCCGTCGCTCGAACGAAATTCTTCCACCGGGCCGGTGATGGAATCATTGATGAGCGGATCGTAGCGCTTGAACCACACCCCGAAGTAGGTGTGCCCTTTATAAGTGAGACAAGGAACTACACCTGACCAATCGAAACGCGTTGACCGGTAATAACCTTTTTGGGCATCGGGCAGATAGACGACTGCCTGCACGGCTCCATTGCTGAGGATGGCTTTGGGGAAGTCGCTGTTGATGGCAGAAGCGCAGGGCGAGGTGGCCTGGGCAGCGGCGATCGCGGGAAAAAGAAGAGTGGCCAGAACCAGAAATCGTACGTTGCGTGCTTGCAATGTCATCACCTCGAAAGTCCCACGAATGGTAAAGACTGGAAAGAAAGGACCAGCTTGTTTAAAACTAACGCCGGGAACAGGTGGGTGGCCATTGCCCCGGATTGCCTGCCGCAACCTGCTAGGGAAGCGCAAACGCGATATACAGGCCGCCCGATGGCTTCTTGCTGGTCTGCCCGCCGCTGGCGGCGATCACCACATATTGTTTCCCGTTGACCATGTAGGTCGCGGGCGTGGCCAGGCCGGCGAACGGCAACTCCGTCTCATACAATAATGCGCCGGTGCGGCTGTCGTAGGCGTGGAACTT
Source organism: uncultured Acidobacteriaceae bacterium (assembly GCA_963834445.1). Classification (GTDB taxonomy): domain Bacteria; phylum Acidobacteriota; class Terriglobia; order Terriglobales; family Acidobacteriaceae; genus PALSA-350. The sequence goes on along the minus strand of CAWIBU010000002.1, from coordinate 280,563 downwards.
CTGGTCGAACACAGTTGCCCCGATAAAGACCAGGCCACCCGCGGTGACGACGGGTCCGCCGTAGTTATCGGTTCCGGTATTGCTCATGCCCCTGGCGGCCAGTTCCGGGTATTCACCGAATGGTATCTTCCAAAGATACTTACCGGTATTCAGGTCAATGGCGTTGAGGGTCCCCCACGGCGGCGCGGTTGCAGGATAGTCCTCGGGATCAAGAAAGCGGCGAAAGCCGATGGTCTTGTACGGCATATCATTGGCCGCACTGGTATCCGCGGCCGCGGGGGGCGCATTCGGCGCACGCCGCTGCTGTTGTTGCGGCGCACGCGTCAGGTAATGCACCAGCGACGCAACCTGCTCGTCGTTGAGGCCGTTGAAGGGAGGCATGCGGCCTTTTCCCTGGCGAATCGTGTCGGCAATCTCCTGATCGGTGAGAATCCCTTCGATGCCGCGCAACGCCGGGATAGAGGGCGGCGAACCGGCGCGGTTGATGCCGTGGCACATGCTGCACTGATTCTGGTAGATCTTTTCGCCCGGGCTTCCGGGAGGCGGTGGCACGGTGAGGCCCACCAGCCAGGCGGTGTTATTGGCGTTCACGTAGAGGACGCCGGTGGCCGGGTCGACCGCGACGCCACCCCATTCCCCTCCGCCCGCGAATCCCGGCATGTCAATGGTCAGCTTGTCGACGCTGGGAGGAATGAACTGGCCGCCGCTGATAAATGTTTTGAACTGCTTCAGGGCCCAGGCATGGGCTTCCGGGGTGCGGTTGGTAAGCGTATCTTCGCTCACGCTCTGCTGCACGTAGGGCTCGGGCAGTGTCGGTAGATGCTGGGTCGCCGCCGTGACTTCGCCGGGAACATTGCTGGCGGGGTACGCCGACTCCTTGAGCGGGAAGAGCGATTGACCGGTGGTGCGGTCGAGCACAAAGACGTAGCCCGACTTGGTGGTCTGCGCGATTGCGTCAATCTTTTTCCCGTTGCGTGTGACCGTCAGCAAGGCCGGGGGCGCGGGGAAATCGCGGTCCCAAAGGTCGTGGCGCACACCCTGAAAATGCCACAGGCGCTTGCCCGTTTCGGCGTCGAGCGCCAGCAGCGTATCGGCAAACAGATCGTCGCCGACGCGATCGCCGCCATAGAAATCAAATACCGCGGAGCCGGTGGGCACATACACGATGCCGCGTTTTGTATCGACCGTCATGCCGGCCCAGTTGTTGGCAGCTCCGGCATTTTTCCAGGCATCTTTGGGCCACGTGTTGTAGCCGAACTCGCCCGGATGGGGAATGGTATGAAACGTCCAGCGCACCGCGCCGGTGTGTACGTCGTAGGCGCGAATGTCGCCCGGTGGCGCAGGATGCGTTTCCGGATTTTGCCCACCCACGATGATCAGATCTTTGTAGACCGTCCCCGGCGTGCTGAGCGAGATCGACTGCTCCAGGTAGTTGCCGCGCAGGCCCTTGCGCAGGTCAACACGGCCATTCTCGCCGAAGCTCGGTATCAGCTTGCCGGTGGCCGCATCCAGGGCAAACAAATCGCTGCGGAAGGCAGCAAAGATGCGGGCATCATGACCGTCGGTCCAATAGGAGACGCCGCGCGATCGGGCAAAGCCCTGCACATCCGCCTCAAACTTCCAGATCAGTTTGCCGGACGCCGCATCGAGCGCGACGACAGCGTGGGCCGGCGTGCAGGTATAGAGAACGCTGCCGACGATGATGGGGCTTGACTCCAGATCGTTGGCTACTTCGCCGGTGTCATACTTCCACGCAACCACCAGATTCTTTACGTTGCTGCGATTGATCTGGGCAAGGCTGGAGTAGTGGTTTTGAGCCGGCTGCCCGCCATAGACGGGCCAGTCGGTTTGCTCCGTGGTCGCGCCGTATGCGCTCAAGGCAACGGCGCAACACGCGCCCCATGCGATCGCGATCAGTGCCAGCCGTTTACCCATGCCTAGGCTTTCGATTCCGCTTGCGCCCGATTGAGGAGCGCCTTCATGTAGGCGAAACCGTAGGCCTGTTCTGGATAATGTCCGCCGACCACCGTGGGCGTGTGGTCAAGAATCACGATCCCATCGAACTTGACCTCGACCAGCGCCTCCATGATCTTCGACATATCGTAATAACCATTGTCCATGAAGGTCTCGACGAAGTGCGGCAGCGGCGCGCTCACATTACGGAAATGGATCTTCCAGATCTTCTCCGGGCCAAAGTAGCGAATCATCTGTGCCGGGTCTTTGTGCATGAGCTGGGGGCCGCCCTCATTCCAGCAACCGCAACATAAACAGATACCGACATTGGGGCTGTTGGCAATCTCCATGGCGCGCTTGTAGCCTTCGAAATTGGCGAAGATGCAGCGCGGAACACCGGCCAGGATAGGCTCCGGCGGATCATCCGGATGGATGCCGATACGCACGCTGTTTTCTTCTGCCACCGGCGCCACCTGTTTGATGAAGTAGGTGTAGTTTTCCCAAATCTCTTCTTTCGAGAACACGCGTCCGTGAGAAAGCGGCTCGTAGAACTTCTTATCCGCCCAAACGCCCACCTTGTTCGGGCTGGCCATGTCGAACTCGCGCGCCGAGGCGCCACGAATCGTGGCCCGGCCGCTATTCCAGATGCCGTTACCCATGTGGGCGTAGGTGGTGTAGTAAATGCCTACCTTGCCCAGATTGCGCAGGTATTGTTTGTACTCCTCGATCTTTTCATCGCGACCGGGCAGGTTGAGGGTGACCTCGGGCATGTTGTGCACGTCGGTGTTGCCGATGTTCCAGACGGTGATGCCGGCGTCCGCATATCGCTTCTTGATCTGGGCGAACCCTTCCGCCGTCCTCAGGTCGGGTGTGGAAGCTACGCTGACGTACTGCGCGCCCATCTGCTGCAGAAACAGCAGTTCCTCATCGGTTGGTTTGGCGGATGTTTGCGCACACAGCTTGATGCCGGGTGCGCTCTTGTGTACGGTCGCCGACGCCGTTCCTGTCGATGCCAGCAAGCCGGTGGTGCTCAACGCACCACCAACCGCCAGCTTGAGGAACTCCCGCCGGTCTGGGCCAGGCGCGCTATTCGTCAAATCTGTTTCGCTATTTCCCATGGGCACTTGTCCTTAAAACTCGAGCCGCAGGGCAAACTAAATCACGCGCGGCAGGTTGAGCTGAGTATTGATGACGCCGAATGAGGCATTCGAACTGCTGCAACAGACGGTATTCGGCTGGCCAAACTGCACCCGATTGAGAAGGTTAAAAGCTTCCGCTCGAAACTGCAAATGGAGCCGCTCGGTGATGGCCGTCTTTTTGAAAAGAGCGGCGTCGCAATTTCCTTCCGCCAACGGAAGACGATCCGCGGTTGGAGGAACGAGGGCGCTCGAACTGGCCCCTCTCCAGTCGATGGATATGCGTGTAACACGTTGCAGCGCGTGACCAGCACCTTTCCGCCGCTGCCAGGGTTACCTGCGTGCAGCACTACAGGGGAGGGAAATCTGAACAAAGATTCGACCTTTGGGGGAGAGGCAATCATCACCGGGCCTGCCATGCTTTCTGGGAACAGAATGGCACCTCCTCCAAGGGAGCGTAATCGCATGAAACTCATCCTGGTCGGCCTTCTCGCATACACCGGGGCAGCGTTCGCTGCCAGCAACGCACCTATCAGCTACCACGACGGAACCCTGGTTTCCTTCGTCACCCCTTCTGCCGGGAGCAACTGTGGCGCCCAACAGGCTTGCAGCGATTTGGATCAGGCGCAGTATGTGATTCGATCAGAAGGCATTCTCTACGCCCTCACGCCGGTCAGCACCTCGACAGGAACCATCGCCGAACGCGCGACGCTCGGCTGGAGCCGGGCCGTAAGCAAAAACTCATCGCTCTACCATCAGCCTGCGGGCACCGCCGTGCAACTGCGCGATGATGGCCGGCATCTGTTCGTCAAGGTAGGCGGCCGGGAGTCAAGGTACATCGCCATCGAGGCGCGGTAGAACCCTCTCAGCGAGCGGGCCGGTCGAGCGTGATGCGGTAGGTATAGGCAAAATCCCCGTCCGGCTTGGCCGGGAGTGTGAGATGCAACCCGTCCGCACGCAGATCGTAAGTCACCGCGGCCGTCGACCCCAGCAAGCTGACACTGCGAATCTGTTTGCCGCCCAGCGCGCCCGCAGTCAGGGAATGAATCACTGCTGTTTGGGCGGAAGGCCACGCCAGCTCGATGGCATACAGGTCATCGCCTTTGGTGGTAAAGCGGAAGTCCTGCGCGGTGTATGCCTGCGTTTTGGTGTCTTGAAATGATCCCGCCGCAACCTGGGTGGGCCCTTCGCCAAACACCGTCCACGGGCGGGTGCCGTAGATGCCGTCGCCGTTGACCTTGAGCCACCCACCGACAGCCAGCAACACCTGCTGCACCTCGTCGGGGATGGTGCCATCGGAACGCGGCCCGATGTTCAGGAGCAGATTTCCATTCTTGCTGACCACATCGGCCAGCTGATGCACGATGAACGACGGCGTCTTGAACGTGTCGTGCTCAATGTATCCCCAGGATTTGTTGCTCACCGAGGTGTCCGTCTGCCAGACGCGATCGCGAATCTGGTCCAGCTGGCCGCGCTCGATGTCGAGCACGCCAGAATCTTTCTGCATGGCGACCCACTTGTAGGTAATGATGCCGACCGGTCCGCGTTTGCTGGATTGGTTGTAGTAGTAAGCAGCAAACTTCGCCAGGTAAGGACGAACGTAGGCCTGTCCAATCCACCAATCAAAGAAGATGATGTCGGGATGATACTTGTTCACTATCTCGGCGTCGCGTGCCAGCCAGTCGTTGGCATAGGCGGGGCTGACGTAGGTCCAGTTATCGGCGAGGTTGCTGCCGTTACCCCCTTTGTCTTCCAGTTGTAATTGGGCGGGGCCATAAAACGCCGCATTTGCGGGATCATTCACATCCGAGGGCAGGTCGCGGCCCCCATCCATGAACCAGTCATGCTCGATGCGATGGGACGAAGCGCCAAAGTAGAGTCCCTCGGCGCGCGTTGCCTTTTCCAGGTCGCCCATCAGGTCGCGATGCGGGCCCATTTTGGCAGCGGTCCAGTCGGAGAGATCGCTGTCGTACATCTGGAAACCGTCATGGTGCTCAAAGACGGGCACCACGTAGCGCGCGCCCGACTCCTTGAAGAGGTGTGCCCAGGCCTGGGGATCATAGTGCTGCGCTTTGAACATGGGGATGAAGTCTTTATAGCCGAACGTGGTCAATGGACCGTAGGTACTTACCTGGTGCTGATTCTCTTTTGACCCGGCCAGATACATCTGCCGCGGATACCACTCGCTGCCGAAGGCGGGGACGGAATAAACGCCCCAGTGAATGAAGATGCCAAATTTGGCGTCGCGGTACCACTCGGGAACTTTGTATTGGGAGAGAGAGTTCCAGTCCGGACGGAAGGGACCATCGTGGATCCCACGTTCGACATCCGCCAGCACAGCGTTGCGCGGGCCATCGTACTTCGCGCTTGCCTGCTGCCAGGCCGCGGCCAGCGATTCGGCGCTCTGCGACGCGGTGGGCGCGGTGGGGGCTTGCGCCATGGCGGGGAATGCAAGGCTGCCCAGACCGGCGGCGACGAAAAGCGATGTGAGCGAAGTTGCAAAACTCATATGGTTCACCATCCTACATGGTCCTGACGCGTACTCATCCGCGCAGGCAAACGCGTTTTGGGCCAGGCTGCATCTCGTGGTTACACGGAGACAAAAATGGCAGACGCGAGTGGCTCACTCAGAAGCACCGGCTTCTTTGACGCCGCGATCAAGACTCTGTAGCCGCCCGCAAACGGCAACCGCTCCGCCAGCTTGAGGACGGTGCCCGGCCCGATGCCCTGAGAACCCAGATAACGGAGCATCTCGGGGTTATGGTCGGACACGCTCACTACTTTTCGCTGCCCGCCTACAGTGACCCGCGCCAACGTCTCGGAAGTACCGGAGGGGAGCGTCCCGTCCAGTGCGGGAATGGCGTGCCCGTGCGGATCGAACTCCGGATGGCCCAACTTCGCGGCAATGCGCGCTTCAAATCGTTCGGAGATGAAGTGCTCCAGGCGTTCTGCCTCGTCATGCACTTCGTCCCAGGGGTAATCGAGGACCTGATGGAGAAATGTTTCGATCAGGCGATGATGGCGGACGATCTCGAGCGCCCTCTCTTTGCCTGCCTTCGCAAGGCGAACGCCATGATGCTTTTCGTAGATCAGCAGGGGAGCAGGGCCAGCCGAGAGTTTTTGCAACATCTTGGTGACCGACGCACCCGAAATCTTCAGGCGGGCGGCGACCTCGCTCGCCGCTACCTGGTCTCCGCCAGGCCCTCCCAGCGCAAAAATCGCTTTGAGGTAGTCGTCACTGGCCTCGCTGGCCCTTTGCCGCGCGTGCGCTGGTTTTGACCTGCTCTCTTTCCGTTGCCGCATCGATGTCTTGTTTGCCATCCTGAGGATTCTACGTTACCTTAGGGCTGATGAATAAATTAGCCATGGCTAAAATAAAAATTAGCCATCATTTGGAATGGTTCCGGAAGCTCCCAAGCGGTCTTGTTGTCTTTGCGATGCTCGGCTCCGTCCTGCCGGCCATTGCCCAAAGTGGCACGTCGAGCGCCATTACCGGAACCATCCTTGACCCCGCGGGGTCGGTCGTTGCGGGGGCTGCCGTAACCGCAAGCGAGATTAACACCGGAGCCACGCGGAGAGCGCAGAGTGACGCCGCGGGCCGGTTTCTGTTCTCGCAGTTGAACCCCGGCGCCTACCGGATCAGCGTTCTGGCGCCAGGCTTCGCCGCTCAGCGGTCTGCCTCCGTCACCGTCGCCGTGGGACAGATTGCGGCGGTGAAGTTCGCTTTATCGCTCGCCGGCGCCAGCCAATCGGTCACCGTCAGCGCAGAGTCAGGCCTGTTGAGTCTTGAGAACCCAAATACTTCTACGACGCTTGACGCCAGGACGATCAAGAGCCTTCCCAATCCGGGCCAGGATCTAACCTTTGTTGCCCAGTTCGCTCAGGGCGCATTGATGAATACGGCAGGCTCTTCCAACGACGCCAAGGCTGCCGGGGGCTACGGCAATGTCGAGTTCAATGGCCTGCCAGCCACCTCGAACGGCTATATCGTAGACGGATTCGACAGCAACGATCCTTTTCTCGGGCTCAATATCGGCCTATCGACAAACCTCGTGATTGGACTGGATGCTCTCCAGGAATCGACCGTCAACACCAACTCTTATGCCGTTGACCAGGGGCGGTACGGAGCCTCGCAGGTGAATTACTTCACCAAGTCAGGCACAAACGGATTTCATGGGGACGTGTATGAAATTTGGAACGGCTCATTGCTGAATGCAACCGATGAGTTCCTCCATGCCAACGACACGCCGGGCAACATCACCAGAAAGCCACGGTCGACCGTCAATCAGTTCGGCGTGAGCGTGGGTGGCGCTATCCGCAGGAACAAGCTTTTCTTCTTCGCTCACTACGAGGGAATCCGCATCGCGCTCCCGATCATCGCGCGCAGCACGGTTCCCTCGGCAGCCTATGAGCAGTATGTTCTGCAGCAACTGCCGCAGGGCGGCGCGGACCCGGTCAACCGCACCGTGCTTCCCGCCCAACCTGGTGAGGTCGATCTTTACCAGACAATGTTTGGCCTCTACAGCAGCACAGCCGGAACAGCAACGCCCGTGCTCTCTTGCCCGCTCGATGGCAGCGGCGCGTTGCTGCCGGGAACCCAGAGCGGCGCCCACCTCTTCAACGGAAGCGGGTGCGCCAACATCCGAACCCAGTCGTTGAACAACGACGATACGGAGAATCTGCTGGTGCTCAAGATCGACCATACGATCGGCGCAAACGACAGCATCTGGTACAAGTACCAGCAGGACACCGGGCTCCAGGCGGCATACACCGACCCCATCAACCCGATCTTCAACTCCTATTCGCCGCAGCCCCAGCGGACCGGGGTCGCAGGGTACACCCATCTGCTCACGCCCAACCTGGTCAACCAGTTCAACCCTGGCGCGAGCTGGTATTCGAGCCTCTTTCTTCCCAACCACTACGCCCAGGTGCAGCAAAGGATGCCCATCGTGTTGGCCGCAGGCAGCTCGAACGCGCCCTTCACCACCATCGGCGGCAACGATCAGACCTATACGCAGGGCCGCAAGGTAACGCAGTGGCAACTGAATGACAATCTCATCTGGACACGAGGCCGGCACAGCATGAAGTTCGGTATCAACTCACGCCGTCTCGACACCAGCGACTACGATCTCGGCGAAGGCGTGGTGCCCACCGTCGTCTACACCGACCTGGCCCAGTTCACCTACGGTGCGGCCTCGACGGTGACGCAAGCCTTCCCGGTGACGCAGCGGGAGCGCGTCTCGAACGGCAACCTCGACCTGTATGCCATGGACACGTTCCACCTCAGCCCGAGGTTCACGCTTACTGCCGGCCTGCGCGCGACGTGGAACACGAACATCGTCAATCAGCATGGACAGTTCGCCCGTCCGGTGGGATCGTTTCTGGACATGAACCACGACCCAACCCAGCCGCTCAAGCAGGCTGTCCAGACCAACGTGCGCAAGCTTTTTCCGGCTACACCTCTGCTCGTCTATCAGCCCCGTGCCTCTGTTGCCTACAAGCTCAATGAGGAGACTGCGCTGCACGCCGGCGGCGGTGTCTTCAACGACATCATTCCCGCGCAGGTGGCGGACTTTGGAGCCATGAACCCGCCCTACGCACCCGTCTTTGCCGGCGGCATCAACGGTCAGGTTGGCGGCGCCGGCATCGCGCCTGGAGTACCTGGAAGTGCCGTGGACGCAACCGTTCAAGCCAATCAATCTTTCCAGACCCTCTTCCAAAGAAATGGAAATCCATGCGCCGGGGTTTCAGCCAACGCTCCCACCTGCCCACTTGCCGTCAACCTCAATACCTTTCCCACCGGCACGCTTAAGACCCCTTACTTTCTGGAGTGGAGCCTGGGCGTGGAGCGAGAGCTTGGTACACGCGGGACTTTGCGCATCGATTACGTGGGCACGCGCGCCGTTCATGAACCCTACCAGGTCGAGTTGAACGGCTACCAGAACGTGTGTGCCGGATGCTTTGCACCGTTCGCCTTCGAGAAGCCGCTTGACCCTCGTTTCGGCAATGTCAACGAGTTTCGCACCGACGCCGGGAGCAACTACACCGGCCTGCAGATGGTTGCGATGAAGCAGGTTGCCGGCCTCACGGTGCAGGGAAACTACACGTACTCGCACTGCCTTGACGAGATATCCAACGGCGGTTTGCTCCCCTTCTCGACGCTCGGCATCATCGCCCCGTTGCCGGGCGACCTGCGCCGCGAGTATGGCAACTGCGACTATGACATTCGGCATAACGTATCCGGCTTTGCAGTTTATGAAGTGCCGTTTCGTTCCAGCCATCGTTTTCTGAACCAGATACTCGGCGGCTGGCAACTGTCGCAGACGGTTTTCCTGCATAGTGGCGTTCCGTTCAGCGTTCTCAGCGCTCCGTATACGGCGAACAACCAGGGCATCTTTCAGGGCAGCGGGCCGCAGTATGCCAATCGCATGCCCGGTGTGCCGCTCTATCGCAAGACGGCTGTCTCTGGAGTGACGATCACGGGCACGAAGCAATGGCTCAACCCGGACGCTTTTGCTTCGGTGGTTGACCCGAGCACGGGCGCCTGTGCCGGCGGCGACTCGCCGGGCGCTTGTCAGTTTGGCAACTCCGGTCGCAATCAATTCCGTGGTCCCCACTTCACCTACTCGCAACTCTATGTGACCAGGAAGATCGCGCTGCCCGATCACGTTGTCTTTCGTTTCGACACCCAATTCTTCAACGTCTTGGATCACCCAAACCTCGCGCTGCCTGCCAACCAGGCCGGAACCCCGGGCAAGCCCGCAACCCAGACCGGGTTTGGCGCCATCTCGAGCACGATTTCGCCTCCGACCGGATTGTTGGGCGTTGGACTGGGAGGCAACAGCTCGCCTCGCAGTATCGCGTTTCAAGGAAGAATCGAGTTCTGAAAGTGCTGATCGTGACATCAGAGATCTAACCGGCATTCTCCTTAATTTTTGTAAAATTCGATAAAATTTGATGTTTTTTCATTTTTGCGGACACTGACAAGCAGTGCAAATCCGGGTCAGGCCGTTTAGGGGCTTGAGCGGGTACATCTCCGCTGTGCAGATGTAGACCACCGTTGGCTGTGGCCAAGCTCAAGCAGAGCTTGGAGGGGCCAGCCGTGCATTGTCTGGTGGCTTAGACATTTTTGGTTTGTGCTGTCTCAAATTTTGTAAAGTTCGATAAAATTCGCTCGTTTTGGTCTTTTAAGAGGTTTTCGAAGCTTAGCGGCGGCGGCCAAAGCGGTTCAGTTGCTGTATGTGGAATGGGAGCCTGAGGTCTGGAGCCGAATCGGGGACGCGGGCATAAGGCGACGATGGGGTCGTTTCCGGGGCCGGATGGGCGGGACTCAGCTGGTTGGAGTCAGCGGCAGGAGCAGGGCTTGGATCCGAGGGCGCAATCGCGGCTGGGCTGGGAGAATGATCGGGATCTTCGTCCGGCGCAAGGCCGGGGCTGGCCTGGGGAGCGGCGGTTTCTCCCGGCCGCTCGGGTAGCCAAGCGGAGCGATAGGTGTTCGGCCTGGGGAGAGGCGTCGATTTATTGCCGGAAGCGCCGGCGCGACGGTCGGGGATGAGGCCTTCTATGGAGATGATCATGGAAAGGGCCTTTACCTGCCCGGTGACGCTGTTTCGCGTCAGTTCGGGGCTCATTTTCGCGATTTCCCAGAGGCGGGTCAGGACTTGCTCGCGAACGATGTTCTGCTGGCGCACCGTCTCGACCTCCTGCTGGACGAGTTGTTGGCACACGGCGGCACGATGCTCGAGCATGTAGTCGCGGACACGGGGTTTGGCTTTAGTGTAGGCGGCGGTGTCGGGGTTGAGGCCCGCGGCTTCGGCGGCTTGGCGGTCGGTCATTTTTCCAGAGAGGACCAAGTGGGCAAAGGCTATCTCCTGACCGGTGATGGGATCGCTGACTTGATTTTTCGGCATGGGTGGCTCCCTTTCCTATTGGTTGGGTTGCATGAGACTTCGGCAGGGCTTTTCCAAAGCGCTGGAGGAGCACTGGTGGCCATTAAAAATCCCGCCGCGGCGAGATGAGTGCAGTAACTGATTCTTGGACGAGGTTCGGGTGTGACACCGGACAGCGGTAAAGCCGTCCTTCGCTCGCGTTTAGGCTCGAGACTTCCGGGCAACTGCCGACTAGGGTGCGCTACGCGAGTATCCGCTGCCTGCCGGTTTCGTCTAGTTAGAGCCTATGGCCGCGGTGGAACCGGCCACAAGTGGCAGAATGGCTTTCGAGCTGGAGCAGCCTTCCGGAAGTCACTTTTTCAGGAACTAAAGTGTGTGCGTGCGCATTACTCTGGGGGCGTCATCCCGGTCGGAATGACAAATTTGCTTGAGGGATGGGATGACACATTTGTCTGGGGGCCGTGGCTTAGAAATTTGTTTGAGGGACGGGCTTAAAAGCAAGCGATCTGCGCGTTCATTCCTCCCTTAACTTGCCGCCAGGCAAGCCTGCTGAGCCTAATGAACAAAATGGCTGGGGCGGGATTTGCGAGCTCACTCGTGGGGGCCTTGGTTTCGGGGGAAAGGCGCACTGCAGATTCCTCCGCTACGCTACCCCGAATTCCTGTCGAGGCTGGTGGCGCTGGCAAACTTCATGCGGCTTTCCTTAATGAAAGCCGCACACGTGGATCTGTCTGACGTAGCGAAACAGGAATTCGGGTACGCTCCGGTCGGAATGACAAATTTGCTTGAGGGATGGGATGACAAATTTGTCTGAGGGACGGGATGACAAATTTGTCTGGGGGCCGAGGCTTCAAAAATTTGCTTGAGGGACGGGCTTAAGAGCAAGCGATCTGCGCGTTCATTCCTCCCTTGACTTGCCGCCAGGCAAGCCTGCTGAGCCAGATTACCAGCTGGCGATGGACGAATTCCCTTTTGGCAAACGCCGCGAATATTTTGGCATTTCATCGAAATGCATGCGAACAATTCATGTGACTTCTCAATCGGGCAAATGTTATGGTGGCCACCGGTGTAGGCTGTTGCACGTTAATTGTCCCTATGGCATGAGCGCCCTGTTGAACGGTTTTTTTCGCCTCCCCTTTTGTGAGCCTTCCAAAGCTTGAGATTGTCCTCTGGCGACGCATGTTCGATCTGCGTTCGATCGGGCTGGGACAGTCAGTCCGTTGAACTGTGTTACTCAGAGGGATTGCCAATGATGCTTCATGCCAAGATTCGCTATGGTCTCAGCGCCGCTGTTTGCCTGCTTGGCCCGTTATTCTCCGCAGCGCTGGGCCAAACCCCTTCTTACCTGTCGTTCCATGTGCCGGGCAGCCTGGCTACCTACCCCCTGAGCATCAATGACAGCCAAACCGTGACCGGGTACTGGGTCAGCAGCTCGGGCGTTACCCATGGTTTTGTGCGCCAGGCGACCGGCGTGATCACCAGCTTCGATATTGCTGGAAGTACTTTCACGTTGCCGTTCAGCGTCAACAATGCCGGTCAGATCACTGGCAACGCGAGTACGGGGGGCTTTGTACGGGCCACCGACGGAACGATTATGTCCATCCCGGCCAGCTACGAAGGGACCCCGACGCAGCCGGTCAAAATCAACACTTCCGGCGAGATCGTTGGGAACTTCTCGGAGGGTGGGGATAATCAGCATATGTTTACCTGGTCGCCAGCGGGAGAGATGCTCACGTTTTCCCTCGGCCAGGGCGCCGCTTATCCTTCCGTTGCCACCGGCTTGAACGACAGCGGGGCTATCGTCGGCTACGGAGGCGATAGCCCGCTGCAGCAGTCCGCAGGATTTATGTTTCCCCCGGGCGGCCCGGTTCAAAACCCTGAAACGGGGGGTACGAACGCCACCTATATTTCCGTCTCCGGGAGCATAGGCACGTTCCCTACCGGCATCAACGCAAGTGGAACAGTCGTCGGGTGCTATTCCATGAACAGCAACGCCGGAACTCTTTCGGAGGCGACGACCTACTATGATTTTGTTTACCAACCGAATGGAAGCATCACGACGCTAAACATCCCAGGAGTCGTTCCTTCGTGCGTTGCCACGAATCTCTATCCTGCGCCTGGCGCCGCACCGGCCGATAGCTTCGGCATTGTTCCGGCAGCCGTCAATATCAATGACGCGGGCACGATTGTCGCTTCGTACACGAGCACAGCGAATGTGCCAAGCGCTTTTGTAGAGAGCGCGAGTGGAGCGATCACAACGTTTACCGTACCCAACGGCACGATGACTTTGCCGACCGGCGTGAACAACGCTACTGACATCATCGGATCGTATGCACAGGGAACCAACATTCTCGGCTTTGTGCAGTTACCTTCCGTCAGCTGTTGCACCGGTTCCCCGGTAGAGCTGACAGTGGAGGATGGACAAGGCTTCTATTGGGATGGCGGGGGCGCCCAGTATGGGAGAACAGCGCTGCAGGTGTACCACGACTATCCCAGTGCTGGGCAGAACTGGACGTGGCAACCCGTTCCTGGCGGGTTTACGATCTGTACGCTCAGTACGGTTTGCCTGTCGGATAACGGCCGCCAGATCGCATTGAGCGCACATGCGGATGTGTTCATCATAACTAACACCAGCGCAGTACTCGATCTGAACACCGGGGAATACATTGAAACTGCTTCGGCACCTGGTAACGGCGTCTATCTTTCCACTGGCCCGACCGCGAGTCCCTGGAATTTTTCTGCATCCCTCCACTAGAACGTGGGTGACTCCAAGGCGTGTTCAAATTAGCGAAAATGACCAGGTGTCGCTGGATTTCATTGCGGGCATCGGGCGGCCCGTCTCAGTCATTTTTCCATGAAATAAAAAGCATTTTCAGTGTGACGGCAAATACAGAAAGGAGATGCGCGATCAGGCCGGGTGGCGCAATATGACGCACATCCACATCGTGACCGAAGAGCAAACTTAAGTAAGTAAGAACCTAGCGTGACTCCCCGACCGGCAGGACAATCATGCAAGTTTCGATCTTGATGGTCAGTACGGATGAAGCACTTTCTTATAGCCGTGTCCGCCTGTTGGAGCAATGGAACCCTCTCGTTGTGACCCCTGAAGTTGCCCCCGACGCTATCGCCGCTAACAAGTGGGACCTCTTGATCATCTGCCAAACGGTGAAAGATGATATTGCTGCCAGCCTCGCTCAGCAGATGAAAACCCTTCATCCCAACGCCCGGGTGATGGCCATTACCGGTGCAGGACAAATCAGAAAGTTCCGTTCGGTTAAGTTCCCAGTCAATCTCGAAAACCCGAGTTGGTTGCCGGATGCCGTTGCCAATCTTTTGTCCGCTGAAAGCCGTTAGCTCTGCACCCAACGGTTGGCGGAAGGTGAGTTTCCGCAGCCTATTAAGTCGCTGAGGACGGCGTTACCACCAAAAAGGGCACTCCCGCACTCCCACAAGGCCTGATCTGTACCCCCACCAATACACATCCGTGAAACTTTGCTTTACCGGACTGCTACTGGCTTTGCCGCACCCACCTCGCATAGATTTAATCATTCTGAGCTAACCATTAAAAAAACGTTACGCCCTGTCCAGCGGCGGTTGCACGGTTTAGATTCCACTTGGTGAATGAAGGGAAGCGTATAGGTTCGATCCCTTCACGGCCGCGGGTGTCGAACGAGCCGCGGCCTCCAGGCCAGCGGAAGTATGGCTTGATTCATGCCGGGCACGCTTTTTCCCTCTGCGGAGCAGAGATTCGGTTCTAAAGCCTGCTCCGTTGTGACCGATTATCTCTTTGTAGGACACAGCGCAAAGCGAGTTTGGCATTTTTCGAAATTACGACGATCTGGAGGTTGTCGCACAGGGTAGCCGCGGGAACATCTCCCCTGACAAAAACTCCGATCAACTTAGTAACGGTATTGGTTGCAATTCCATACAACCGGACCCCGGCGGGTCAAGAACAGGAGTGGACCGAATGAGTACCCCACCCACCGGGCGCGACACTCCGCCTTTCCCAGAAATCGATGTCCTATGGATCACGGCGGGCCTTGGTTGCGATGGCGACACGATTTCGATGACAGCGGCTACACAGCCGAGTCTCGAAGACATACTTTTGGGCGGCATACCCTGGATCCCCAAAGTAAGACTGCACAATCCGTGCTTAGCCTATACCAACGGGGAAGAGTTTCTGGAGCCGTTTCATCGTGCCGCCGCAGGGATGCTATCGCCTTTCATACTAGTTATCGAAGGTTCTATTCCCAACGAACACAATAAGGCTGAGGGCTACTGGGCGGCACTTGGCACTGATGGGAAAACGGGTCAGCCTATCCTGACGTGCGATTGGATCGATCGCCTGGCGGCCCGGGCATGGGCCGTTGTTGCTGCCGGCACCTGCGCTACGTACGGCGGTATTCATGCAATGGAGGGTAATCCGACAGGATGCATGGGGCTTCCCGATTATCTGGGCTGGAAATGGAGATCGAGGTCGTCAATTCCTATCGTGTGCGTACCCGGGTGTCCGGTTCAACCCGATAATTTTATGGAGACGTTGCTCTATTTGCTTTATATGGCCAGCGGGCGGGCTCCGATGATTCCGCTGGATGAATGTCTTCGCCCGGTCTGGCTATTTGGTGCAACTGTGCATGAAGGGTGCGATCGGGGCGGGTACTACGAGCAGGCCCAATTCGCCGAGAGGTACGGCGACATTCAATGTATTGTGAAGCTCGGCTGTTG
The DNA here is from genome assembly GCA_963834445.1 of uncultured Acidobacteriaceae bacterium. Lineage (GTDB taxonomy): Bacteria > Acidobacteriota > Terriglobia > Terriglobales > Acidobacteriaceae > PALSA-350. Next base: position 264,860 of record CAWIBU010000002.1, on the reverse strand, counting down.
GGGACCGGTTGTGCAGTGTAATGTCGGCAAACGTGGTTGGATGGCTGGTATCGGTGGGTGCCCCAATGTTGGCGGAATCTGTATCGGTTGCACGATGCCCGGTTTTCCTGACAAATTCATGCCCTTCATGAACCAGCCTCCGGGTTCCCTGCTTTCGGCCAGCGCCGTAGCCTCCTACGGAAAGGCCATACACGCACTGCGCAGGTTCACCCAGTCGTCGCTCAATAAAGAGCCAGCCTGGCGACACAGATGAACGCTGAGATGGGCACAGTGTAGTAATCCAGCACAACTATTAGTTGGCACATGACGATGCGTGAAAGTTCAACAGGGCTTGACCCCCGGCAAGAGCATGATCCACGGTCGGTATCGGCCCAGTCGATCCTCGACCTGGTCAGTGCCGAGGCGACTCTACAAAACCTGGCTGATGTGTTCAACCCGCATCCTCAGCAAACACTGAACTCACGTCCTGGCCAATCGCGCCCCTCCCATCCGGTCAGTGAAGAATTCAAGTATCGCTCACTGGTAGACCGGCTGCCCGCAGTGGTTTTCATGGCTTCTCTGGAAGGCGGCATCGGGGATGCCTACGTCAGTCCACAGATCGAAGCAACGCTTGGATTCTCGCAAAGCGAATGGCTGCAAGACCCCATACGCTGGTATCAGCACATACATCCAGAAGACAAAGACAGATGGAGCGGCGAAGCGGCTGAGATGTTTCTTACCGGCGCTCCGTTGAAATCTGTATACCGCGTCATGGCGCGTGATGGCAGGGTGGTGTGGTTTCAATGCGAAGCGAGCATGCTGCGGAGTGAAGATGGGACGCCGTGGGCCATTCAGGGAGTGGGTTTTGATATCACCAACCTGAAAGAAAGTGAACAAGCCTTATGCGAGAAGAATGAGCAACTGGAGTTGCTGAAAGATGTGGCCACCACCGCGAATCAGGCGACCACCGTTGCCCAGGCAATGCGGTTCGCCGTAGATCGTATTTGTGCGTTTACGGCGTGGCCGCTGGGACACGCCTGTGTAGCCGCCGCTGGTCAACCGCCTGGGCCTTGCTTTCACATTTGGAATTCTCTGCACGAGAGCCGCTTCGATGCGTTCTGTGCGGTTTCTGAGGCCAGCGGATTTTCTATATCGGCGGATCTGCCAGCCGAAGTTTTTACCAGCGCTCAGCCGATTTGGGTAAAAGACGTGGCCAACGATGCGCACTTCGCTCGCGGATCGGTGGCCCAGCAAGCGGGAATAAGGTCAGCATTCGCTTTTCCTGTGCTGAGCCGGAATGAGGTGGTCGCGGTGCTGGAGTTTTTTTCCCTGGACGACGCACACCGGGATGATGCGGTTTTGGAAATCATGACACTTGTCGGCAATCAGCTTGGCCAGGTTGCGGACCGTACCAAGGCGTTGGCGACGGAACTAAAGTTTCGCGAGTTGCTGGAAGCGGCTCCGGACGCAATGGTGGTGGTGGATTGGCAGGGCAGAATCATCCTGGTCAATGCACAAATGAAGTCGATATTCGGATATTCGCCGGAGGAATTGCTGGGGCAAACAATGGAAATGTTGATGCCGGAACGGTTTCGTCGAGGGCACCCTGGGCTGCGGGCGGGCTTTTTCGCCGATCCACGCGTACGGCCTATGGGAGCAGGCCAGGAACTATACGGCTTGCGAAAAGACGGCAGCGAGTTTCCCATTGAACTGAGCCTAAGCCCTCTGAAAACCGATGAAGGAACCGTGGTTGTCTCAGCAGTGCGCGACATCACGGAACGCAAGCAAATTGATCGGCGCCTTGTCGTCGCGGCGGCGGCTGCTGAAGCAGCCAATCGCGCTAAAACGATGTTTCTCTCAACCGTGTCCCACGAAATACGTACCCCGATGAATGCCATTTTGGGTTACGCACAGCTCATGTCGCAGGACCCGAGCCTGGGAACAACAGCGAAAACGAATCTCGAGATCATATGCCACAGTGGCGAGTACCTCATCGGCCTCATCACGGACATATTGGATATGTCAAAGATCGAGGCTGGCCACAGTGAGCTCAATGTGGGCAGGTTCAACTTTCCCCGGCTGGTAGACAATCTTGCATCGATGTTCAGGTTATCTGCCCAGGCGAAGGCTCTGCGATTCGAAGTAGCAATTGACGGAGAATCAGTGGTGCACGTAGTCGCAGACGAGGGTAAGATGCGCCAGGTACTGATCAACCTTCTGGGCAACGCAATCAAATTTACTGCCAGCGGGCTGATCGAGCTGCACATCACCCTGTACCGAAAGAGCGCCAATCAGCTATGGCTCACAGCGCGGATTGCAGATACTGGTCCGGGCATACAGGAAGCTGAGCAAGAAAGGTTGTTTCAGCCGTTTACGCAAATCAAGCGTGGTCTGAAGGCTCAGGAGGGAACGGGGTTGGGGTTGGCGATTGCCCGCAGTCACGCACGCCTGATGGGCGGCGATCTCACAGTTACCAGCGTTGTCGGTGAGGGATCGACGTTCCGATTCGATATCCCGCTCGAGTGTGCCGATTTCGACACCGACCCGGAGCCGCCCTCGCTCAGCAGCACCGCCGGTTTGCACGCGGAAATGGTTGCGATAGCTGGCGCCGTCGGTCCACTCAACTTTATGCAATTGCCATTGCAATTGATCAACCAACTGCAGGACGCGGTGCAGAACGGCGAAAAGCGTCGTTTGGACGAATTGATACGGGATGCCGGTGATTTGGACAGGCAAGTGGGCGAAGCCTTACAGCAGCTCGCGGATAGCTATGAGTACGATGCGTTAACGCGCCTGTTGGAAGACTCAAAACGAGAGTTGCTGCTATGAAGCACTGCGCATGACAGCCCGCGAAGGCGCCAGCATCATGGTGGTCGACGACCAACCTGCCAATCTAAAGCTGTTGGAAGATATGCTGACGGTGCGTGGTTATGAAGTACGGTCCTTTCCCAGGGGCCGGCTGGCGCTGGCTGCGGCGGCGCAGAATCCGCCGGATCTGTTTTTGCTTGATATCAATATGCCGGAAATGAACGGCTATGAAGTGTGCGCATGTTTGAAGGCCAACCCGGAGCTGTCGGCCGCACCGGTGATTTTCCTCAGCGCTTTGAGCGCGACGGAAGATAAGGTCAAGGGGTTCCAGGCCGGCGGTGCAGATTACATAACCAAGCCTTTCCAGTTGGAAGAAGTGCAGGCCCGTGTTCTGACACATCTTAAGCTATACCAACTGCAGCGAAGCTTGCAGCTGAAGAATGATCTGTTGGACGAGGCGGTGAATCAGAGAACAAAGGAATTAAACGCCGTCGTTCAGCAACTGGGATTGACGCATAGCCAAACCTTGCGGGCTTTAGACGCCGAAACGCAAGCCGCTACCAAACTGCAGGCGATGAACGCCCAACTGTTGGCGGCAAACCAACGTGCCAATGAGATGGCGGCAGAGGCAGACATGGCGAACGCGGCAAAGAGTGAGTTCCTGGCCAATATGAGCCATGAAATCCGTACTCCCCTGAATGGCATCATCGGCATGACTGACCTTGCGCTGGAGACGGAACTGACTGCAGAGCAGCGAGACTTTTTGCAGACAACCAGGTACTCGGCAGACGCATTACTGAATGTGATCAACGACATACTTGATTTTTCCAAAATTGAAGCGGGCAAGATCGAATTGGAAGAGATAGCTTTCTCCCTGACGGATTGCGTTGAAGGCGCATTGAAGACAATGGCCCTGCGGGCGCATGAAAAGGGGCTTGAACTGCTGTGCGACATAGCGAATGAGGTGCCGCATACGGTCCGTGGGGATCCGGGACGTATTCGCCAGGTGCTTCTCAATCTGCTTGGCAATGCCATCAAGTTCACAGAAGCAGGCGAAGTGGATGTACAGGTAGTGGTTGATGAAATCGAAGAGAAGGCCTTGATGCTGCACTTTATTGTTGCCGATTCAGGTGTGGGCGTTGCCCCGGAAAAACTGGATATGATCTTCGATTCTTTCAACCAGGCTGATGCCTCCACGACGCGGCAGTTCGGAGGAACAGGCCTGGGGTTGACCATTTCGCGACGGCTGGTGCAGATGATGGGCGGACGAGTGTGGGTGGAGAGCGAACTGGGCGCAGGATCGCGGTTTCACTTCACGGTACGGTTAGTCACCGAGCCGAACAACGCTGTTGCGACAGAGAGCTTGCCCGGTTCTGTCTGCCTGCAAGGGGTGAAGGTTTTGATCGTCGATGACAACGGCAGCAACCGGCTTATCCTTCACAAAATGGTCGAGCGCTGGGGAATGCATCCGACTTCTGTTTGCGATGGCGTGCAAGCGTTAGCGGAGCTTTCGACAGCGGAGAATGCTAACCGTGCCTACGAATTGATCCTGACCGACGCACCTCTAGCCAGGATGGACAGCTTCGTCCCGGTTGGTCACTTGTTGGACCGAGCGAAACTCGCAACGGCGACCATCCTGATGCTCACTTCCGGTGGTCAACGGATTGATGCAGCACGTTACGAAGAGCTGGGGATCGCTGCGTCTCTGCTTAAGCCGGTACGCCAGGCAGAGCTACGCGAAACCATACTGCAGGTTTTACAAGCCAAACAAGAAGTATTGCCCGTAGCAATGATCGCTCCTTCCTCATTGCCGGACAGAGAGCAGACTTTGCGAAAGCTCCGCATTCTGTTGGCGGAAGATAATCGCGTCAATCAAAGGATTGCCATTCGCCTGCTGGAGAAACGTGGTCATCATGTGGTCCTGGCCGGGAACGGGGAAGAGGCTCTTGCCGCATTAGCCCAACATCTGTTCGATTTGGTGCTGATGGATGTGCATATGCCTCGCATGGACGGCTTTGCAGCAACTATGGAGATACGTGAGCGGGAAAAACTCACCGGACTTCATCAACCGGTGATAGCCATGACTGCGCTGGCGATGAAAGGTGATCGCGAACGTTGCACGGCGGCGGGCATGGACGGGTACCTTACCAAGCCGATCGACCTGCAGAAACTGGACGAGGTCTTAGCCTTATATGCGGACCGGCATAACAGCGACGCGGGTGAGGCGAATCCTTCGCCAGTGCAGTGAACGGTTATCCCACATGGCCGCCCATGGGTTTGCTGATGCCTCACAACTTACGCAAGTTTGATTTCCGGATTGAGCAGGCGGTATGAACAAGATGTGGCAGAGGTGGAAATAAAAGAGCACACGACGGGTGCAGATAGCTTGCTGGTGGACCACTTGAATTTTTTATCGGGGCGGGCGGCCACATGACAGGCATGGGTTTGGAGTTTGGTTGAATACGATATAGTGGGTAGCATTCATGGGTTCTCCTCTTCGAGGTGAATAAGTGAGTTGCTGCGAACAACCGATCCCAGCAGAGTAGTCTCGCGGAGAATCCCTCACAGCTATGCATTCAAACGGACGCGACGCCCCCGAAACTTTGGCGAAACTTTTCGCTGGGATACCGAAGGAGTTTTGCTATGGAGATTAATCCGTCGGTTCCGCATGCGTTCGACAGCAAACTTGAGCGTTGCCCCGATTGCGGGATTCAATTGCCGGCGCAAGGTATGCCAAGGCATCCGTATCTGGGTGGCTCGGCTTCCTGTTGGGCCCTCTATACCGAGGTTTTAGCGCGTGAGTATTCAGAACCTTTGCTCATGAAGTCAGGACACCGATTGACGGTCGATGCTTACTGTGCGCAGCATCCTGGAAAGGCCGAGCGCCGAACCATTCAGTCTGTGTGGGTGCATCTCGGCGGTCTTTATCTCACCCTTGAGCGAGGTCTGGCGGATGACTTTGCGCGACGGATCATTGGGATGCTCACCCGAGAAACCGGTGCGCTGGCATGGCTAACTCCGCCTCCCCAGCTCGGTGATTGTACGGTGGTGCGGGTCGCCAGGGCGCAAAGCAATGCAGAACATGAAGAGGCAGTTCGGGTTTGGGCCCGAGATGTTTGGGGTGCGTGGAGGCCCCACCATTCCGCGATCAAAGCCATGGTGTCACGCCTCACCTCCATGACTACACAGCAGTAATGGGAAACTCTTCTCAGGCGACTTTGGGGGGAAGACGGAGTGATCCCAATCCTACTTCCTCATATGCGCCTCACGAGAATCGCAGACACGCTAAAAAAAACAATTTGGAAAGGTTTGGAGGCGCGGGTCGGAATCGAACCGACGCATAAAGGTTTTGCAGACCTCTCCCTTACCGCTTGGGTACCGCGCCATCTTCTCCCAATTGTACCGCCGGGCAGTGCGGTGCTCCGAGTGCTAACTGCGACTTTTAGCGCAGGTCGAATCGGTTCGGCGCACAATCGGTTGAGATTGTTAGCTCCACGATCGCCTTTAGCTTAGATTGTTAGGATGTCCCGCAAGGTAGCCACTTGGAGCGGGAGACGGGACTTGAACCCGCGACCCTCGCCTTGGCAAGGCGATGCTCTACCACTGAGCTACTCCCGCATACGTACTCACGCAGTATATCGGGCGGTTCCCCGCCCGGTCAACGCAGAGGGCTAACCGGAGGCGGCAAGATAGGCCTGCACCGCCGCCAACTGCTCCTGCCCGATGCCACAGGTGGTGTCGACCTGCAGGTGGGCCTGCAGGATGGGCTCCGCGAGTTGCTGGAGCTTGCGGTAGAGGGCTGCATCGCGGTTTTGGGCTGGATGCGCGGGGTCGGTGTGGGCCAAGCGCTCCTCGGCAACCGCATCGCTGCAGGTTACATAAAGGATGCGCCAGCGAGCGCCAGCCTGGTTTGCGGCACGCAGGACCTCGTCGATGTGGGCCCGGGTGGAAAAGGTGCGGCCGTCAAAGAAGATGTAGTCGATACGGTTGCGCTCCGTCAGGTAGAGGGCGGCGGCCATCATGGCGCGCAGGCAGAGCTGATCCTGCGGCTCAGAGTAGTCGGTGAGCCGCCCGGGAAAGAGCGCGGCGCGGACACGATCTTTATCGAGCACGGCGGCGTTGCAGCGCTCCGCGAGCGCGCGTGCGAGGGTGGTCTTGCCGGTTCCGGGCAGACCGGCGCATAGAACCCAGGTGGTCATGCGATCAGGATAGTAGCGTTTGTGGCGCGGCTTTGCGGAAAGAAACAACCTGCTTAAGGAGCGATCAATGGGTGGCCCAGCTCTCGCGTTTGAGGTCTGGGGCGCGTGAGGCAGACATCCCAGGTCTCAAACGCGAGACCTGGGCCACCCTTCCGTAGTGCGAATCTTGCCCGTTTCAAGCCCCGGGGACCGTGGAGCTCGCTGGCTACGCCGGCAACAGATGGCCGTCGCGCATGTGCAGGATGCGGTCGCCGATGGCGGCGGCCTCTGGATTGTGGGTGATCATGAGGACCGTCTGCTTGAATTCCTGATTGGAGCGGCGCAACATCGCCAGCACCGCGTCGGAGTTGGCCGTGTCGAGGTTGCCGGTGGGCTCGTCGGCAAGAATAATGGCGGGGCGCGTGATCAACGCGCGGGCAATCGCAACACGCTGTTGCTCACCACCAGAAAGCTCCGCGGGGCGATGATCGAGACGCCCGGTAATGCCAAGCATTTCGCTCAGGTGCTGCAACAACTCTTCGTCGTGCGCCTGGTGGCTGCCGGCAATTTCACGCGCGATCTCGATGTTGCCGCGCGCCGTTAACGTGGGCAGCAAATTGAACTTTTGGAATACAAACCCAATCTTCGTTTTGCGCAAGACGGTGCGGCGCGCGTCTGTTAGCTGGGCGAAATCAACGCCATCGATCAAAACACTGCCTGAGGTGGCGCGCGTCAGCCCCCCGAGGATGTAGAAAAGGGTCGACTTGCCGCTGCCCGAGGGGCCGACAATGCTGACGAACTGACCCGGCGGCACGGTGAAAGAGACGTTGGTCAGGGCAGGAACGTCGACCTTACCGGCACGGTAGATCTTGCTGACGTTCTCTGCCGCAATCATGGGCTTGGGCTGGGTACTGCTGGCTGCGGGAATGGTCACTGGCTTGATTGTACCCGGCGGTCAAACGACGACCGCTTCGCTGGCCTCCGGCTGATGCTCGACAACCAGCGGACGCAGGCCGTGCCCCTTCTTGGGACCGCGCTTGCGCGCGACCATCTGGCGAATGCGCTCCAGCATTTCGACTGGCGAACAGGCGCCCTTGGGGAGAAAGGCGTCGGCGCGATTGGCGCGATCAAAGGCCTTCACGCTGCCACTGATCAAAATAGCCGGTACTTCCGGGGCAAGTTCCTTCATGCGGCGAATGAGCTCGTTGCCGTCCATGTAGGGCATGATCAAGTCGCTGAGGACGAGGTCAATGCCGCCTTCACGAAAGAGCTCCAAGGCCTGCTCACTGCCCACCGCTGTGAGCACGCGATAGCCTCGCGTCTCCAACATGAATTTGCGAACAGAAAGTGCCTGTTCGTTGTCGTCTACACACAAGATAGTTTTCTTTGGTCTCATCGGTCCTTCAAGTCTCCTTTCCAGGAGTGTGGAACGCGGGCACACGTCGAGTGGGCTCCGCCGGCCAGGGGGGAGAACGGAACACGCCGCGCCCTGCTGGGCCGCGTGTTCGCGCAACAGAGACTGCTCGCCCTCAGCAAGCTACCGCCAGACAGCAGGGCTCTGTTCGCAAGCAACGCGCGCTCCCGTGGCGGCAGGCGCGTCCGCTCTGAATTCAGTTGTCAGAGTTAATAACCGACAGTCGCGTTACCCTCACGGCAACGCTTGCACAGAGTACGAAGAGGAAGGCGTTGTGTAAACGGAGAACAGGAAGCGAAGTGTCGCTTGCTTTTCGACAGAAGTTCCACCGCATGACGGCTTCGTGTTGCCAGTGTTGCTTATCCGCAATGTTTGCCCTGTTGAAAGAATGTGAATTGTTTAAGGAAAAGCCGCCTTTTTGCTACAGGATCAGTGCGGCAGCAAAAAATAAATAACCCCATATTCACACCGGCGCCTTTTGCGTTTCACCTTTTTTGCGGTTGCGCGCAGCCCAGATCTCGTTGCCATGGGCGGGTTCCGACTGATTCGCTGGGCGAGCGATGCGGTTTGACACTCCCCGCCGCCCACTCTATTCTAAAGTCGGATTATGAGTGGCATCTCCTTCCATCCCGGCTCTCTGTGTTGCTGTCGCTGCTGCAGGCCGCGGGTGTGTTCCTAGATCGATCCAGCTCCTGAAAAACGATCGACGATCCAACTGATCCGCAGCCGGCCCACGGTCGCGTAAAGCAGAGTGCGCGAGACGGACCTCAGCAAAAATGAGCACCGGTGGCGAAGTGGCTAACGCGCTGGTCTGCAAAACCAGTATTCGAGGGTTCAATTCCCTCCCGGTGCTCCAATCCTTTCAACCACTTAAACTCCTTTCCTTTAGGCAATAAAGGGCCCATAGGCGTTTCGCCCTGAGTGCGCGTCGGCGTGCGGTGAGGGTTCGACACAACGACTGAGCGCTGTGAAATGGCGCCATTTGGCGCGCCCAAACACGCCCTAATGGCATCCACTTGCGTCGGCCAGCACGCCGGCAATCCGGTAACCTTTGCCGAGCCTCCCGTGGCAGGTGACGCGTCTGCGGCATGTGTCCACCGTCACATCCATCCGCCGGCAGGCGGCCTAGGATTCCACTGTTAAGAACAATTGATTGCGAGGACAAATCATGGCAGAACTTCAGCAAGCTGCGGGACATGAGCAAGCAAACACGTTGGCTGAGGGGAAGCAGTTGCAGAGCTGCTTTCCGTTCAAGACGATTGTCTACGTGGGCGACCTCTCGGGAGAGCCGTGCTATGGACTGCGCTACACCCAACAGCTGGCCCATGAACGTAACGCGGAAGTGGTGCTGGTGCACTCGCTCGACCCCGTCGTTTACGCCTTGCCAGGCGCTGCCTTGAGTGATGACGCCGCCGAAGTCGAATTGATGACCATGGAGCATGACCCGAAGCAGCACGGCGCCAACCACGATTCCCTGGTGCAGCGGGAGCAAATTTGCGCGGAGATCCTGACCGAAGTGCGGCGTTATTCTGCGTCTCTGCTCGTGCTCAGCACGGCCGGACAAACTGCCGCCGGCAGAATGGCACTCGCTACCATGGCGCGGCTTCTGCTGGCGGATACGCCCTGTTCGCTCTTGACCATCCCAGCGCCGCCCGAGTCAACCCCGCTACCCCGCTGGATGTGGCAGAACGTGCTCGCCGCCACCGATTTTTCTGACGCCGGCATTACCGCGCTGGATGTTGCGCAACGGATCGCGGGACGAGGGCTGGTGGCGCTGCACAGCACACAGTGCGGCAAGGAGCGGGAATGCAGTTTCTGCATGACACGGCTTCGACTGCTTGCGCCCTTCAACGAGTCGCATACGTTGCCGGTCGAGCATGTTGTGGCCTCAGGAGTGGTGACCGCGGATATCGCTTCTGTCGCGCAGCGGGTGCATCCTGACTTGCTGGTACTGGGTGCACCTCGGGTTGCAATCAACAGCGGCGGCCTGGAAGACAGCACGGTCTATCAGGCGATCCTCGAGTCCCACTGCCCCGTGCTGCTGGTTCCACCCGGCACCGGCCGCGAGGACGGAGCCATCGACAAGGCGGTTTACGCGTGGATGGAAAAAGTCCGCTGCATCGACGGCCAGCCGCCACTGCAGACAGGTGGCCAGGTCGAGGCGATGACAAGCAGCACGCTGAATGCTGGGAATGAACCGCGCAAAGCAATTCCTGTTGTGAAGTGATTTTTGAGAAAAACAACTCCTGGATTGCAGGACGCCGGCCTGGCGAGAAAGGGTAAGCCATGAGGACTACCGTTAGCAGCTCTCCACAAATCGAGCGTGAGCATCCTCAACTGGGACCCGTCGGTCTTCGATTCCGTTCCATTTTGTTGGCGACCGATTGTTCGCCGTCAAGTGCGCTCGCAGAAAAGCTGGCGGCGCGCCTGGCGAAGGAATCGCACGCCAGGTTTTACGTGTTGCATGCGACGTTACCTGCGCTTTATGGCGTCGACTCACCCGGACCGGTACCCGAGCTCGCGCTGGCCGACCTGCAGAATGCGCGCGAGAACCTGCATCGATATGTCGAGCGCATCCCTGAGCTGCGGACGGTGAAGCACACAGAGATAGCGTTTCTGGGTTCCGCTTGCGACGCAATTCTCTCGGTGGGGGAATCTAATGGCATTGATTTGCTGGTACTCGGTTGTCACGGCCGCGATGGACTAGCGAAGCTTACCCTGGGTTCCGTTGCCGAGTGGGCGATTCGCCGTCTTGCTTATCCCGTGCTGGTGGCTGGACCAATGTGCGACAAAAGCCTGCGCCCCATGCGGTCGATTGTTCTGGCGACAGATCTGTCACAGCAAACCTTGCTTTCTGCTGAATATGCTACTTCCATGGCGCAGGACTATAACGCCCGATTGACTGTATTAAACGTGCTCTCCGCCGACGCGGACGCGACCGGCGAGCAGAAAAATACCGAGTCGAGCACGCGTCGAGAACTCCATCAATTTTTGCCGGTCGAGGGTAGAGAGCAGTGCACGCTGAATTTCGAAGTGAAGACTGGCGCCATTGCGCCAGCTATTCTGCAATCCGCTCAGATCAACAAAGCTAATTTGATCGTTCTGGGAGCGAAACGCAGAGCGCCCTGGACCGATCATCTGCCGCGGACCAAACTTTCGGCAATCATTCGCGGATCGCATTGCCCGGTGCTGGTTGTGCCTGCTCAATAGAGGGAATCTTCGCAGCGAGACTGACGCTGTCGCGCAGCGAAAAAGATGCTTGCCATCGCCCGCCCATCAATCGGGCGCTCGAATGGTAAGCACGGGACAGTGACTACTACTGATTACCTCGAACGCCACGCCGGTTTTGAAATTGTCGAACCAATGGGAAGTTTTGCGAGCCCCCAAGACAATGAGGTCGGCCTTGAGGCGCTGGGCGAGCAAGAGAATGCCATCGGCGGCAAACCCGTGTTCGAGAACACACTCCGGTTCGCAAGACGCACACGCCACCTCGGGAAGCAGGCTCTGCAGTAAGCTGGTAAACTTGGTATTAAGCTCGTGATCGTCCATTCGATGAATGTCTCCTGGTTCTGGAAGCACATGGCAGAGATAAAGGTGCGCGCCGAACGCCTGGGCAAGAGACAGGGCAAACACGCACGCCCTGGCGGCCTCAGGTGAGAAATCGGTGGCACAGACGATCCTTTGAAAGCATAGCGGCACTTTTGGCGCCTGCACGGCCGGCCCGATGGTGAGGACCGGGCATGGGGCTTTGTGAATCAGCTGTTCTGCTGTCGACCCGAGCACCAGTCTGACCAGTGCTTTGTGCCCCCGCGTACCGATCACTAACAAAGGCGACCCCTGGTGCGTTGCCTGTAGGATCTCCGCGACCGGGTCCATTGCTTTGCGTAGAACAGTCTCTACGTCTATTCCCTGCGACGCCAGTTCCCGCTCCACCCGCAAGAGCGATTCTCCCCCACTGCTTTGAAAGATGGCATTGCTGAGACCTGCGTCGGGCGCCCTGAAGGCGGTCGAAAGGTCGACCACATGCATGACGCGAACTCGCGATCGAGATCGCTCTGCGAGCGCCCGCACATACAGCATTGCGGCCTCGGCGCTGGCAGAAAAGTCCGTGGCGAACAGAATCTCCTCAAGACTCGCCACGACTGAATTTCCAGGAACAGGCATACTACCACCTCAGGTATCTGGCCCTTCCCGGAGACTCAGCCGGGGATTTGGTTACGTACGCTACATGAAATGGTGAGACGAGCATCGAGAGACGAGCATCGAGAGCTCATGTCAATGAGGTAAGGGCGGAACGGTCATCACCGGACAGGGCACCTGCCGAATCGTCGCGCTCACTACCCCGTCGGGACAATCGATCATTTGGTTGCCGCTGCGGTGCAGACCAAACAGAACGAGGGAAGCATTCGATTCAGTTGCCCGCCTGGCAATCAGCTGCTCGGCTCGACCATGGAGCACGTTCCAGGTCACGATGACGCCCCGGTCACGCATTTGCCTGCACCATTGTTCACACCGCTGCTCGTTATATTTATCTCGTACATTCGTGCGTGTAGGGTCCATTGCATAAACGATCTCCAGCTGTGCGCCCACTTGCCTGGTGAAACGGCCGGCAAAGCTGTAGACATGGTCGGTGACGTCGAGGGTGCTGACCGGACACAAAATTCGCTCGACAGCAGGAGCCTGCTGGTGGCGAAGGATGGCCTTTGGCCCCACGATAAACGCCGCACAACGGACAGTACGCAACAGATGCTCGGCGGTTGAACCAAGCCGTGGCCGATCGATAGCACCATAACCGTAAGCGCCAAGCAGAAGAAGGTCTGGCATGTGTTCGAGTACGGCGCCTTCGATGGTGTCTGAGATGTTACCGATGCGACGAACAGAATCGCTCCCTATTCCTTGCGCGCGGAGGCGCTCTTCCACTTCGCGCAGACCTGATTGAAGATCGCGCTGCGACAATTGCATCGCCAGCGGTCCGCCTTCGAGAGCGCTCAAATATTCGGCTGGGCTCTGCACTCCGATCAGATGAATGAACGATCCAAAGAGTTTGGACAACATGACCGCATATTTTAGCGAGGAGTCGGCGGCCGCCGATAAATCGTACGCGACCAGCAGATCCTTTAAGTCGACCTGGACCGATTCAGTGTAATCAGGAAGTACGGTATTTTGTGTCATGGGATCACCGCGAGCCGGCATTTTGTTGATAGTTGAACTGCACATGTGAATCTGCTGGCCTCTCCCCTGGAGAGACCGAAGCATCTCGTAATACACCCCTAAGCACTCTACGAACGCGGCAACACCTCTGATAGCAGTCATCATTGAAGTCAGCCGGTGACAGCAAAGGCATTCCTTTATCGTCGGAGCTTACCTTGAAAGTCGTGGAACAGGCTGGACATAACCAGAAAAACTCCGAATGGAATTCCCGCCCCTCGCCACTCTCCATTTGGTAGACCGAACCCTGGCGAAGGTAGCGAAGCTCCTCATTGCAATCTGGATTGAAGCAATTTCCGATCATGGACTCCCTTTCCTAAATGCCTTTGTTAGCGACACTATCGGGGCGCCCTTCGATTTCGCGTAGAACTGCGGTCGTGAACGCTTCATCAGTTGGGCCAGGGCTCATTGCGGTGTTCATCTTGTCTCTCTTCAATACAAAGCTTAGACTTTCGGGTCACAGTTCTCTGTGATGAACATCACGCAACCCATGCCCTGACGGCATGACCGGCCAACGGTTGTTGACCTTTCTGGCTGTTCGTTCGACCAGGCGCTGAACTCGATCAGGCGAAGCTGCAGAAACCAGCGACGCATGTGTGATCTCGATCACAGCCAGTCTTCCCCCAGAAACACTAACCTGTCTATCGATAGTGGCGCTTCCAGTATCTGGACGGGTTTTAGGCAGAGAATTTGAGAGGAGAATTATGGCTACCATTCATCCAGTTGCGATCACCTTTGGGCGAATACTCGTTCCTACAGATTTTTCAGACATGTCAGAGCGTGCGCTGCAGTATGCCAAAGTCATTGCCAGGCGCGACAACTCGGAGTTGCTGCTGGTTCATGTCAGCGCTCCGGTCGCCATGATTGCTCCACCTGAAGCAGCATGGATCGACGTGTCCGGCGTCCAGTCGTTAGAGGAAGAGCAGTTGGAACAAAGCGGCGCAGCTTTGCGATCCGACGGTTACCGGGCTCGAGCAATCTCACTTATCGGTCCTCTTTACGACGAGCTGCTTTTTGCTCTCAAATCGTACGAGGTGAATTTGATGGTTGTCGGCACCCATGGCAGAAAGGGTCTGGACCGGCTATTGCTTGGATCGGATGCGGAAGCCATGCTGCGGAAAGCGAGTTGCCCCGTGCTCTCCGTCGGGCCCGCAGTTCCTGATCTGCGTGGCAAGTCCTGGCGTATTCGTGAAGTTATTTGTGCGACAACGCTCGACCCTAAAACGGCTGAAGTGGCCGCCTATGCGCAAAAGCTCGCCGTCTCACAGGGCGCGGATCTGGTCCTCTTCCATGTAAAAGATCAGAACGTTGAGCAAGACAACGACTATGCTTCGTTCGAAAAGGCTTTGCGTCACTATGCTTCTGAGGACCTTGGCAAGCATACGTGGCTGGGCACCCGGTTGGCCACAGCTTCTTCCGCTGCCAGCATCGTGGAACTAGCCGCCCATCGCCATTCGGACCTGATTGTGATGGGCGCGCACGCGGCAAACTCAGTAGCGACTCATTTGGGACGCGGAACGGTGGCCGAAGTGCTCGCCCAGGCCCCTTGCCCGGTGCTGACGCTGCTCCAGCCTTAGAAACCCTGGCGGGGTAGATAGAAAACGCCACTAGTAACCGCTTAATGCTGTTGTAAGGAGAAGCGCAAATGGCCGCCGTTGAAACTCAACCGCAACTCCACAAGAAGTCATTCGCTGCTCCGAACAGGATTCTGGTGGCAACGGACTTGACGGACATTGATTACCTTCTTCCGCACGCCGTCGCCCAATGTGAGGCGACCGGCGCATCGCTGATTCTGAGCCATGTGATTTCGCCCCCGAGGACGGGTTCGCTGGAGACGGCGGTCGCACTGATTGCGGCGACCGCCGAGCGCGAGACGGAAAGACTGCTTCAAGAAGCGCGGCGCATTCTTGGGGAAGCCGCGGAGAAGGTGCGCGCGGGCGGGATCAAATGCGATATTGCGATTCGCTATGGTTACCCCCGCGAGATGCTGAAGGAAGTGACCAGTTACCTGCATGCCGACCGCATCATCCTCGGCACGCACGGCCGGCGCAACTTGAAGAAATTTTTCCTTGGTTCGACAGCCCTCGAAATACTCAAGGTTGCCAGGGTTCCGGTGTGGACGGTTGGACCTCTTAGCCGCCTTGCCATACACCGCCAGCCGAGCAGAATCCTGCATCCGGTTTCGCTTTCGTCTGGTTATGAGGAGGCCGCAGAGTTGGCCGTTCAGCTCGGGCAATTCTATAAAGCTGAAGTTACGCTGTTGCACGTGCTGCCTAACGTGGATCTCGCGGATAACTCGGCCAAGCGTCTTATGGCGCGGACCACTACGAAACTGGCGCGCCTCATTCCAGACGAAATGCCACTCTGGACAACCGCTACCATT
Organism: uncultured Acidobacteriaceae bacterium; assembly: GCA_963834445.1. Taxonomy (GTDB): domain Bacteria; phylum Acidobacteriota; class Terriglobia; order Terriglobales; family Acidobacteriaceae; genus PALSA-350. Next base: position 248,890 of record CAWIBU010000002.1, on the reverse strand, counting down.
GTGGTGGAAGCCGGCGAAGTCGTCGAGCAGATCCTGCGCGCAGCGGAAGATCAGGGCGCTGATCTGATCGTACTGGGCTCGAACCCAGACATTGCCTTTTGGCCTATCCCCGGGGACAACACCGTCTACAACGTAATCGCGGAGGCCAAATGTCCTGTGCTCACGCTGCGCCATTCTCAGGCTCGGTAGATTAGCCGCCACAGATTGGAGTCTCCCTGCAAGACAGACAGCTTAAGCAGGAACGGGCAGGCGAGCAGTTGAAGGCAGAAGTCGATCAGAAGGATTTACTGCTCCCTTCCTAACCACTTCTGGCGTGACGGCGGTCACTTCCATGCGGGCAAAGATGATCGATGATGTATCCAGTTCAAGGAGCTCGCGATGGTTGCGGCGCATCAGGTAACACCCTTCACCCATCTGCAGTTCAAGAAAATCGCTGTGCTAACAGATCTTTCCGGCAGGGGTGAAAATGGGCTCCGCTACGCCGCTGCCCTTGCACGGATATACGAGGCGGAGATCGTTTTGGCTCACACCTATATCCCGTTGCCATGCGCCTTCTCTGCCCCTACGCCAGCCCTCGTTTTCGAAACGCTCCATGCCGAGCGCCGCGGTCTGGAGAGCAATTTACGCAAAGAAGCGGGAGCAAGCTTTCTGCAAGATCTCAAGTGCAGCATACTTCTCATGCAAGGCGCGCCGCAGGATCTGTTCAGGAAGATGAAGGACATTGATCTGATTGTGGTGGGAACTTCAGGACATACTGGCATGGCAAAAGCTGCGTTTGGGTCCGTCGCTGAAACAATCTTTCGATCGTCGCCCGTGCCTGTGCTCACCGTGGGCCCCCGATGCGGTTCCATCGATCGGAAAGAAGCCGGGTTCAAAACCGTACTGTATGCCACAGACTTCTCTTCTGAAGCCAGGCTTGCTCTGCCTTGCGCGTTATCCATCGCGCAAAAGAATGAGGCTCAGCTGATCCTGATGCACGTCGCAGCGGGCAACGACAATGCATGCGTTGTTGATAACTACGCGGCAAGCGCTGAGCCTCTGGAAGCGCTGCATGCACTCATGCAGCCAGGCCTAAGGCTTAAGGTACCCCCTATGTACTTAGTTGAGTTTGGCAACCCTGACACCGATATCCCCGAAGCCGCCAGAACGCTTCAAGCAAGCGTCATTGTGATGGGCACTCATGGGGCAGGCAAGTTCACATCGATTCTCTCCCATCTTCCTGGTCGAACTGCCTATCACGTTGCGGCTCATGCCGGATGCCCGGTGTTAACTGTACGCATTCCTGAGGTCCGAGTACCGACCAGACCTCGCTTGCAGTAGCAGGCGGGGCTGATCGTACTAAGTGTTCTTAGATCCCAGAGGCGTGGCAAGCCTTGACGCGTAGCCCATAGCAATGACAATGAGTGGCGGGCAGGGACGTCGCGACCTGCAATCCAGACAACGTTTTTCGATGCACGCGCAGATAGATTGGTATTGCCCTGCAAAACATTTGGATAACATGCCGGTTTTCTCCTCTCGATATTGTGGAGGCGGTCAGAGGAGGCGTCAGTGACGGCTGTCACAGGCTGAGTGGCGTCCGCGTTCAGCTGCCCTGTCGCAAAATGATACTCGCCATCGCGGCGCAGCCCTTACGCGCGTGACACGGCAAACGAGGGTGAACTACCGTTTGCGCGGGATCGATAAATCTACGTCGGCGCCGGTGAGTTGCTTGGTGAGCAGAATGATTTGCCCCTGGTGCAACTGCAGGTGGCCGGTGATGCGATAGATCGCTTCCAGGATGGTCATGGGTCCCCAGCTGCCGGTTGGCTGCGGATTGATCATTTCCCCCAAGCGGCTGGTTGGCAGGCTGCCAATCACGGTACGGCATTCAGCCAGGGTCGCAGAGAAGCGACGGCGCACCTCATCGGCTCGAAGCGTGGGCGCCGCTATGAACTCAGCGTCGCGGATGCGTACATCCGGCTGACCGTCAATGCCGTGCAAAAACCATTGCCGCAGATTGCCCTCGAGATGAAGCAGAAGATTGGCAATCGAGTTTTCGTGGTCTCCGCCATGGCGCCAGATCTGCTCCTCCGACAACTTGTCGAGGCAGCGATCAATGTCCACCCCAGAAAGCTGCAGGCGTTTAACTGCGGCGGAAAGGAACAAAGCCGGCAATGGATCAGTCATCGAGAACACTCCCCTTTTCAGTAGACGCTGGTTGCCAACGAGACCGAACTCGGCCCGATCCCGGCCGGCGGCGTCAGAGTTTCAGCTCCGGGTAACGGTCGGCCACTGGGGGTAGCTGAGGAAAGGCAGTAAACGGCTCAGCCTGGTACCAGTAAGCGACGGAGTAAAAGCAATCGGCACGGTCATTGGCATGTCCATGCTCAATGGTGTACTTAAGGTACTTGCGGAACGTGACCGGATTATCCGCATGCCAGCGGTACAAGCAGTAACGCCCGCCGGCTTCTTCGGCCGCGCTGATTAGATGCGCACCGTTGTATAAATTTGCAAAGGGAACAGCCCCACCGCGGCCGCCAAAGTCCCAGGCGCCGCAGAAATAGTCCTCGGAACCGGTGCCATTGATACTCGGGGTTTGATCGTCGTCGATGAAGATCATCTCATCGCCTTCGCCCATCCAGCGATCGTGATTTTGCAGCACGCCCAGGGTTACCCCCATCAAGTGGCCGCGACCGTGGGTCTCGGCAAAAATGTAGTTTTGCTTGCCGTCGAGGTTCAGTTCTTTTTCCCCGGGCGCATACTTTACCGCAATGTTGGGCGTGGCCTGGCGATACTGCGCGTGGAAATAGAGACTTCTCTCAGGAAGCCGGGGCACCAGCTGGTAATCGATATTGGAATAAAAGGCGTTGACTGCTTCGCTGCCTTCATTGGTAACCGTGATTCGTGCAGACTTGCGGAAGGGCATGGCAAAGTAGCAGTTCAGGGCTTTGACCGAAGAGCAATTCAAAAAAGCTGATTGGTACAGGTTGTACTCGCCTGTATTCAGGCCAAAAAAGTCGCCGGCCGGCACTTCCACACTGGGTTTGGCCTCGCCATCCCAGTACATGCGCAGCACGATTTCCTTTAAATGGAAACGGCTCCTGGCTGCGATGGTGAACCAGATGTGGGTGATGACGCCAGGGCCGCTGGAGCTGAAAACCTCTTTGCTCGCGCCCGCGGCAATTGGCCACGCGTCACCATTGCCGCCGGTGCGATCGTAGCTCGATTGTTTCAACGAACGGTAAGTTTGCGCGCAGGCGTATTCCGGAAGCTGGTATTCCCCGTCTTCGCTTGTGACCGCTGCCCCTAGCGACTGCGAACCAGCCGCGGCCCCAGCCGCACCCAACAGCGCCAGATTACCGAGAAAACTTCTCCGCAAAACTCGTCGATCCTGCAAATTAACATCCCCCGGCAGATAGGTAGTTTCAGCCCTACCAACTTACACCATAGCGTCGCAGAAAATCGCGCGCCGGGGACGCTTGGCTACCCGGCCACTTGCTCGATGGCTTCGACAAGCGAAGCAAAATCATACGCCCCATCGTGCCGTTGGCCATTGATGAAGAAGGTCGGGGTTCCATTCACGCCACTGCGGACGCCACCCGTGAAGTCGGTCCGTACGCGGGGTTGAAACTCCTTTGTTTTAAGGGCCGCTAACAAGGCTTCGGCCGAGAGATCGAGTTCTTGCGCCAGCTCTTCGAGAAGGCCCTCGTCTGCCAGGCGAGCCTGCTTCTCGTAGAGCAGATCGTGCATTTCCCAGAACTTGCCCTGCGCGCCCGCAAATTCGGCAGTCTCGGCCGCAGACTCCGCATACGGATGCATTTGGCTTAAGGGGAAATTGCGAAAGACGAATGAAATCCGCTTGCCGAAATGCTTCTGCACTCGTTTGACAATGGGATACGCTTGCCCGCAAGAGGGGCACTGGTAGTCTCCGTACTCGACCAGCGTGCAGGCCGCCTGCGGATCGCCCTGACGGTGGTCTTTGTCACTGACTGCGATTGCGAGCTTGCTCATGCAAATCTCCTATTGATCCAGTTGTTCCAGCGCTTGCAAAATGCCGTCCGCCCCGGGATTGACGCCGATGGGGGAGCAATAGCTCCAGGTGATGACTCCGTTTTTGTCGATGACGAAGAGGGCTCGCTCGCAGAAGCCATCCGCTTCCCGGTAGGCCCCGTACGCGCGAGAAACTGCGCCTTTGGGTTCGAAGTCGGCGGCTAATGGAAAATGAAGATTGTGGTCCCTGGCGAATGCAGAGTGGCACCACGCGCCATCGACGGAAATGCCAATCAGTTCCGCCTGATGCTTCTGAAACTCCGGCAATATCTCGTTATAAAGCGCCATCTGGTCGCCGCAGACGGGGCTCCAGTCCGCGGGATAAAAGGCCAAAATGACGGGCTTGCCCCGCAATTCGCGCAGCGAAAGCTTTTGGTCGGGGGTTACGGGAAGGCTAAAATCGGGGGCCACAGACCCAACGGTCAAAATTGCGCTCATTAGAAATCCTCACCTGTGAGATGCGCGAGGCCGCAGGAAGCATTCACTTGTTTGCCGCTAATGCGCCGCTGGCAGAGAATAGGCCAAGTCGTAGGAGTGCTTACCGTCGGCGATGAGTATGGTCATGGCGCCGGTCATCCCTTCGAGTTCGCCGGTTCCGGAATCGGCCACCACGTTGACGCTCAGTTGCGGAACACCGCGCAGCATAATGCCTAAATGCTGCAGGATAAAGCTGCCGTGGCGCCCGTTAAGCGTTCCCGTAACCCGTTCGATGGCTACGTAGGCGCCTGAACCTTTTACCTGGGTCATGCCGGTCAGCATCTGGCCGACGCTGGTGCCCTCCAGGTCGCCATGAAACTGCTTGTCAAGCAGCATACGGCCGAGGGTTGAGCCCTCCGTTTTGTCATCTGCGGGCTGTGGAATCACCTTCACCTCAAAGGTTCCATGGGCATGTATTGTCATAGCTGAGCCTTTCTGCCGAGCGAACTCTTCGCTATGCGCGACGACGCCCAGCGTCAGCAGGACGGCCATCGGGATGCAAAAGTTCTTCATGCGGCTTACCTGCATGAAGGTTAATCGTGAGCCAGCGATGACGATTGTAAAAACGCGCCAAAGTTCAGAAGTGGTGACCGGCGGGTCGCGCGGCATACTTCGCCTGCCACCGCAGGGTGTCACGGTTTCGCGCCACAGTCCTTCTTCTGCGCTGGCCGGCTTCGTCGCCTATTACTGGAGGGTTGGCTGGGACCTTCGCGGCGCCGAGCCGCATCTGCAGGAGACCCTGCCCCATCCCAACGTTTACCTTGTGTTGGAAAACAATCGTCTGCAACTCAGCGGCGTTTCTACTGCCAAATTCACCCGCACCCTTGCCGGCGAGGGCTTTGCTTTTGGGGTCAAGTTCCGGCCCGGTGGTTTTCGGCCATTTCTCAACGCAGCTGTCGCCTCGCTCACCGATCGCATGCTTGCCGCAAACTGCGTATTCAGCTCCGGCGGCGACAGGTTAGAGACCACGTTGCTGGCATGCCGCGATGAGAGTGAGATGGTGAAGACCGTCGATGAGTTCCTGCTGCAGCGGACACCGCAACAGGATAAAAATGTGGAGCTGGTGGCCGGCCTCGTCGGCCAGATCTTTGCTCAACCGGAAATTAGAACGGTGGACGATCTGGTGCATCGAACGAGCACGGGCAAACGAACGTTGCAGCGGCTATTCCGTGAGTACGTCGGCGTTTCCCCCAAGTGGGTCATCCAGCGCTATCGTTTGCACGAGTTGGTTGCCCGGGTTGAATCCAGCGATCCGGTTAACTGGCCAGACCTGGCAATCGAGCTTGGTTACTTCGATCAGGCCCACCTCATCCACGATTTTCGCGCGATCACGGGTTACTCGCCTGCGGGCTATCAGCGGCGCTGATCGATTTGTTCGATAATGCAGAAGAAAGGAACCATCCACATGTCTGAGCAAGTGTTTGTTGCGTCCACCCTGAACTCCTGGAAATCGATCGTCGAGCGAGCGGATAAGTTGTTTTCCGGGCTAAACGAAGAGCAGTTACAAAAAGAGGTTGCCCCGGGGAAAAATCGCCTGATCTATCTGTGGGGGCACCTCACCGCGGTTCACGATCGTATGCTGCCGCTGCTGGGCGTGGGGGAACGCCTGCACCCGGAACTGGATGAGCTGTTTCTTACTAACCCTGACAGCCCCACCGCCGAGCTGCCGCCACTTGCCGAGATGAAGGCGAGCTGGGACGCGGTCAACAGCAAATTGCTGGCGGGCATGGAGAGTTTTTCGGCCTCTGAGTGGTTGCAAAAGCACACCTCAGTTTCTGCAGAAGACTTCGCCAAAGATCCTCTCCGCAATCGACTTTCTGTGCTGCTGAGCCGCATGAATCATATTTCGTTTCATCTCGGGCAAACTGCGCTGATACCCCGCTAGGCAGCGGGCGTCAGCCGTAACCTGCGCAGCAAATCGTGAAAGCGGGGGTCGCTGCGGCATCCATCGAACATGGGGTCGATGCCCAGCATATTGATGCCTTTGTCGCGTCGTTGATACGCACTGTTCAACCAATGCATGGCCGTGTCCGGTTGACGCAGCCCGCAGTAGATGGCGGCTATATCGATGCCGGAAACATAGCTCTGGGCGGAGGCTGCTTCCAATTGGCTGGCAATTTCCTGCGCCTGCTCGGTAGCGCCTGCGAGCGCAAGGGCGTGTCCGCGCAACGCCTCGATGTTAGCGCCCCCGCCAAACAGCGACAAGGCGGTTCTGAACTCGGCCAGGGCTGCCTCGTAATTCCCCAGCTGTTCGTCGATCTTCCCTTTTACCTGGTGGGCTTCCGCGAAGGAGGGGTCGAGAGCCAGAACCTGTTCCACGCGCGTCATGGCTAAGCCAGGCTTTCGCGCCCAATAAGCAGTCTCCGCGGCATCGGTGCCGATGATCGCCGACAGGGGATCGAGCGAGCGAGCGCGTTGAATTTCAAGCTCCGCCTCCTGCGTTCTGCCCAGGCGGGAAAGGTGCAAGCTATACCAGTGGTGCGCCGTGGGGTAATTGGGGTTCAACGCCAGGGCACGGCGATACTCGGCCTCGGCTGCAGCCCAGTCCCAATCGCGTTCCGTTCTCACTGCGCCCAGTACGGTATGGGCCTCGGCTAAGCCTCCCCCCAGACGCAGAGCCTGCTCCGCCGCTTCCTGGGCTTTGGCCAGCGCAAGCGAAGGTCCGGGGCCGCCATAACTACTGAGCAAGACATAAGCATCGCCCAGGGCAGCGTAGGCCTCAGCGAATGTGGGGTCTTCGGCGATGGCTTGCTGGTAGTAAGCAATCGCTTTCTTCATGCTGTCGAGGGTGCGCTGGTTCCACAGAAAGCGGCCACGCAGATAAGCGTCGCGCGCCTTCACATTCACGGGCCGTAATTGGGCTGCCGCCACCGGCGTGCCCAGCGCCAGGCCAACATGGCGTACGATATCGTTGGTTACCGGCTCCTGCATGCCCAGGAGGTCGTCGCCACTTTCTTCGTAGACCTGGGCCCACAAATGGCGATCGTTCCTGGCATCAATTAAATCAGCCGTGATACGCACCTGCTTGCCGTTGTGCAGAAACGAGCCCTCCAGCACCGCGTCAACATGCAGCGTCTGGGCAATCTCGCTCATCGAGGTCTGCTTGCCCTTGTACTGCATCATCGAGCTGCGCGAGATGACACGCAGAGGGGTACTGCTAGCCAGGTTGGTGATGAGCTGGTCGGTCATTCCATCGACCAGGTAATCCTGCTCATCATTCTGGGCCAGGTTCACAAACGGCAGTACCGCCACCGAATGAAATTCACCGGCCACCGATACCGCCGGTCGTTGGGTGCGGAGATGCCACGCCTGAATCAGGACGCCCGCCAACAGTAGAGCAGCCAGCGATAGCACGCTGGCAGGGAGGATCCATCGCCGCTGCCCCGAGGGCGGCGAAAGAGAAATAGCGTCGGGCGCCGCGGCCACGGCGTTCGGCGCGGGGAGGGTTTCGTTCCTGACCTCGGCCTTCTGTTCGCCGGGCGGCAGGAATGAGTGCGATGCGGCTTGGTTGTCTGCGACCGGCTCGGGGGCGACCCTGGCGATGAAGCGATACCCCTGACCCACGACGGTCTGAATAAAGCGAGGATCGCGCGGGTCGTCACGCAGAATGTAGCGCAGTTTATTCACCGCGGTGTTGACACTATGCTCTGTGTCCTGCAGGGCATGCTCGCCCCAAAGCCGTCGATTGATCGCGTCCCTGCGAACGAGCTTGCCATCGCTCTCGAGCAGCAGGATGAGCAGCTCCATGGGAATTCTTTCGAGCTTGACAGCATAGCCGGATCGGCGAAGCTCATAGCGATCGACGTCCAGATCGAATTCTTCAAAGCGAATTGGTTCGGGCAAGGGCTAGCTCACTTACGCGCAGTCATTCACTACAGAGGGGCCCACTGGTTCCGTTAAGGAGGGAGAATCGGCGCCTCAAGTCTACCCTGCCAGGTCGATCCTCCGCAACCAAGAAGCCGCGCATGTCACAGATACGGCGCGCTTTGCTGGTTTAGACGGAATTTATATCGCTTGAGAGAAGCTTTAGAACTTCTCTATTGACCGAAGCCGGGCGCGGATCGAATGATTCGCTTCGATCAAAGAAAGAAGGCACTGCCCATGAATATGCGAAGTCCGCTGCAGCGGTTGAGGAAGGGTATTTACCCGTTGGCTGCCTCTCTCCTGGTTTGCCTGGCCCACGCCGCTGGGCCTCTGGCGGCAAAGATCAGCGTCACCTCGCTCGCTACTTACAGTGGCAACCCGTTGCCCAAGCCGGCCAGGATTCTGGTTTATGACTTTGCCGTGAATAGCGGCGACGTACAGGTCGACAAGATACAGGCCATGCGGCCCAGGCACTTGATCACGGGTGACAAGAGTCCGGATGCGATCGCTGCCGGGGCGGGTAAGAAGTTTAACCAGGAATTGATCAAGGCGCTCGAGAAAACCGGCATTCCCGTCGAGCACGTTGCCGCAGGCACGGCCGCGACGGAGAACACCCTGACGATTGAAGGCGCCTTTACCTCGCTCAAAGAAGGCAACAAGACGGAGCGGGACACCATTGGTATGGGCGCCGGAGGCGCGGACGTTGAAAGCAAAGTTGACGTGCATTTGAAGACGCCGGCAGACTCTGTGCTCCTCACGCAGTTCCAGACCACCACCAAGGCGGCACAGAATGTTGGCTCGGTGGTGCCGGTGGCGGCCGGTCTCAATCCCGCGGCGGCAGTCGCCAAGTCCACGGTCGGCGATCGCCGGAAAAACCTGAACGCGTACGCCTCGAAAACCGCGGACGCCACGGCCAAAGAAATCTTCAAGGCGATGGCGGCCCAGGGTTGGATCAAGACCAACGACAAGGGCGACGTCGCCGAGTAGGGAGAGAACCACATGCGACCAATGGCAAACGCCAGTGGATTCAGTCTTTTCCTGCTGGCGGTTCTTTTGGGAAATGGCTACGCCCAGACCGCTCCGCCAGTCAAGGGTATGGCGAGCACGGTAGGACTCTACGTCTACCCCAAAACCAAGCAAAGCACCACGCAGCAATTGACCGACGAGTCACAGTGCTATTCCAACGCGAAGACGCAAACCGGGTTTGATCCCGACGCCACCACCACCGCGACTGCGGGCAAGACGAGCGACAAGAAGACCGGGGATAAGCCGGTGGCCCAGAGCGCGGTGCGCGGAGCAGTTATCTCAGGCGCAACCGGGGGAGACCCGGCGGCGGGGGCGCGGCGGGGCGCGATCATCGGGGGCGTGCGGGCAAAACGTAAACAGAAGCAGGAGGACGAGCAGACTGAGAAACAGGCCGATGCCGCGAAAACAGCGTCTCAGCAACCGCTCGACAACTTTAAACGATCCATCACGGCCTGCCTGGACGCTCGTGGTTATTCGGTCAGGTAACAACTACAGGAAGCAGGATTTATGACAAAGACGCTACGTGCACTTTCGCTCTCCGTTGTTTTACTGGCGGTATGGCCCCTGGCATTCGCCCGACCGCTGGATACAGCCTCTGACGCAGCTACCGATAAGTTCAAGGACGATATCAAAGCGGCGGTTTTAAATGGCAGCATCACCATCCCTCAGCTCAAGGAACTGCAGGCTAATGCGGAGACGCTCAAAGCCTATAAGGCAGCGCAGAAGCCCGGTGCTCCGGTCGACTTGCTGACGCCATGGGGGGCTGTTTCCAAAATGAAGGCGATCATGGCTACGGTGAAGCAGCCCGATCGCGACACCCTGGAGCAGGATCTCCAGGTGATGATGGCTAACAAACAGACGGCCACTGTTTCCGCGGAGGCGCCTGACCCGGGCAAGAAACTCGGCAAAGATGTTTTTGCCGCGGTCATGCACGGGCAACCGACCCAGCCGCAGGTGAAGCAATTGCAAGACAGTTTGAACTCGCTGCAAGGCATCAAGACCGATGGCGGCGGCAAGTTGCAGCAGTTGATGGCTTTGAAGAAGGCAAAGTCAGAGATAGAGCAGACCATGGATGCCGGCTCCTTTCGTCCGCAGGACCGGCAAGCTGTGCTGAATGACCTGAACAGCCTTGGACCGCAAGGTGGCGGTGGTTTCAGAAGGCGTTCCTGACGGTTTGTAACCATAGCTATCCAAATTAGTGAAGTCGCTTGCTCTCAGTGAACAAACGGCGGGGGTAGGATTTGCGAGCTCACTCGGAGGGCCTTGGTTTGCGGGAAAGGCGCACTGCAGATCCCTCGGCTTCGCTCGGGATGACAAAGGAGAGGGTTACGGTTGTCCTCAAGAATTGATAACGGGATGGGGGCAAAGCAGGTCCCTCCACTTCGCTTCGGTCGGGATGACAAATTTGTTTGGGGGCCTAGGCCAAAAGGCAGGCTGGGGCTGGATTTGCGAGCTCACTCGGAGGGCCTTGGCTTGGGGGAAGGGCGCACAGCAGATCCCTCGGCTTCGCTCGGGATGACAAAGGGGAGGGTTACGGTTGTCCTCAAAAATTGATAACGGGCTGGGCGCACAGCAGGTCCCTCCACTTCGCTTCGCTTCGGTCGGGATCACAAATTTGTTTGGGGGACGGGCCAAAAGGCAGGCTGGGGCTGGATTTGCGAGTTCACTCGTAGGGCCTTGGTTTGGGGGAAGGGCGCACAGCAGATCCCTCGGCTTCGCTCGGGATGACAAAGGGGAGGGTTACGGTTGTCCTCAAAAATTGATAACGGGCTGGGCGCACAGCAGGTCCCTCCACTTCGCTTCGCTTCGGTCGGGATGACAAATTTGTTTGGGGGCCCAGGCCAAAAGGCAGGGTGGGGCTGGATTTGCGAGCTCATTCGTAGGGCCTTGGTTTGGGGGAAGGGCGCACTGCAGATCCCTCGGCTTCGCTCGGGATGACAAAGGGGAGGGTTACGGTTGTCCTCAAAAATTGATGACAGGATGGGCGCACAGCAGGTCCCTCCACTTCGCTTCGGTCGGGATGACGAATTTGTTTGGGAGCCCAGGCCAAAAGGCAGATCGCTTCGCTCGTTCATTCCATCCTGACTTCCGGCAGACAAGTCAGCCGGTCAGGATGACAAATTTATTTGAGGGACGGACTTGAAGACGAGGCTGGTGGTGCTCGAAAACTCATGCGGCCTATCGCGTCAATCGCGGCTCCGGCCGCTGAGAGAAAATTTCAGTTCGCAACCATGATGATGGCTATCAAGGCAATGGGCCGGACGTTCGCTGGGGCTTGGTTGTTGGCGGGGACGCTCCTTTGCGCGCAGGAACCGCCCGGCGAGGCGCCGCTTCTCTCGCTGTCCCAGGCAATTCAGATTGCGCTTGATCAGAATCGCCCCGTCAACATCGCCAAACTCGACATCATGAAATCAAAATGGGAGGTGGCACAAACCAAAAGCAAACGGTTTCCCGTCTTCTCCACCTACCTCTTTGCCTCGGGCGATATCACGAACCCTCATTTCCAGTTTCCCGCCGGCGTATTCGGGACCGATAAACCGACGAGCATCCAATATGCCCAGGGAATCACCGGCTATGCCTCCATACAAGCAGCCCAGCCGATCTCGCAGCTTTACCAGATTCACCTTGCTATTCGGGCACAGCAACTCTCGACCGATCTGTCTGGTGAAGAATACCGGGGCAAGCGCCAGGCGCTGGCCGCCAATGTGAAGCAAGCCTATTTCGCGGCCCTCGAAACCGAAAGCGCGCTCGATGCGGCGCAGACCATGGTCAGGCAATACGAAGAAACGGACCGGGTTGCGTCGGACTATCTCGCCCAGCAGTCCGTGCTCAAGTCAGACAGCCTCGAAGCTAAAGCCAAGTTGGCCCAGTCCCGCTACCAGGTCATCCAGTTGCAGGACACGCTGGTTACGCAAAAGGAACAACTCAACGAACTGCTGGGCCGCGACCTGGATATCGCTTTTCGCACCGAAGCCGTACCTCCCATTTCCGCTCAGGAGATGGACTTGAAAGCCGCCCGGCAAACCGCGCTGGCGCAGCGGCCGGAAGTCAAAGAGGCCGAGATCGATACCCAGCGCGCCGATTATGACCGTAAACTTTCACGCGCGAAGTACATTCCCGATGTGGGGGCCGCGATTCACTATCTCGACCCAATCAATACCGAAGTGCTGCCGCAAAATATTCTCTCTGCCGGTGTCGAGCTGAAATGGGATCCATTCGATTGGGGCGGCCGCCGCGATGAAGTGCAGCAAAAGGATGTAAGCGTGAAACAGAGCCACTACCAGCTGCAGGAAACCCGCGCCCAGGTATTGCTCGATGTAGACAACAACTTTCGCAAGCTGGAGGAGAGCCGCGCGCTGCTGGCCGTGGCCGAGGCCGGCCGCGACGCCGCTCAGGAAAAGCTGCGCGAAGTCAACGACCAGTTCAAGCACTCCGCTGTGCTCTTGCGCGACGTGCTGCAACAACAGGCCTCCGTTGCTAATGCCGAACACGACTATGAACAAAGCCTGCTTTCGTTCTGGAACGCGAAGGCGCTGTTCGAGAAATCGCTTGGGGAAGAGTAAAGCCATGACCACGATGCCCCTGACACTTTTACTAACGAGCACGTTGCTGGTGAGCGCAACCGGCTGCAAACCAGAGAATTCCGTCGAGGCTTCGCCTCTACCGGTACACACCGCGATGGTGCAGACAATTGCCGTGGGCAACAGCGCCCGGTACTCCGCCAGCATTGTTCCCTATGCGCAGGTGGACCTCGCCTTTCAATCGAGCGGCTACATCGATCGCATTCGCCAGGTAAAAAGCCCCAGCGGCGGCATGCGCAATATCGACCAGGGCGACCGGGTAGAAAAAGGAACCGTGCTCGCCGTGGTGCGACAGCAAAGCTATCAGGACAAGTTGCTACAAGCCCAGGCACAGCTGGCGCGCGCCCAGGCTGACTTTGAAAAGGCCAAGCTCAGCTTCGATCGCGTGTCGGCGCTCTATGCTTCGCAGAGCGCCACCAAGCCCGATTACGACTCCGCCCAGGCCTCGCTGGCCAGTGCCACCGCCTCGGTTTCCGGCGCCCAGGCACAGGTCAGCGAGGCCAACGTCGCCCTGGCCTATTGCGAGCTACGTGCGCCCTTCAGTGGCTGGGTGGTTAAACGCTCCGTCGATCTGGGCAGTTTTGTAGGGCCCGCCACCAACGGCTTCACCGTGGCGGATACACAATCGGTCAAGGCCGTCTTTGGCGTCCCCGATACCTCAATCAGCCGGGTGCGGCTGGGGCAGCATCTTGCCATCTCGACCGATGTGTTGCCAAAGCCGGTAACCGGCCGGGTGAGCGCGATCTCTCCCGCGGCCGACCCCAAGAGCCGTGTCTTTTCTGTCGAAGTCACCCTCCCCAATGCTAACGATCAGTTGAAGTCAGGCATGATTGCTTCGCTCGCCTTAAGCGGTGAGCAACTATCACAGTCCGTGCTGGCGGTTCCCCTGGCCGCGGTCATTCGCGATCCGGCGCGGTCCGGTAGCTTCGCGGTGATGATCGCCGACGGCAATGGAGACGCGCCAGTAGCGCAATTGCGGCCGGTTGAGCTGGGCGAGACCTATGGCAACATGATCGCCACCAAAGGCGGGCTGTCGTTCGGAGAACACGTCATTACCACCGGGGTAACCCTGATCCGGAGCGGCGACAAGGTGCGCGTGATTCCCTGAGTACAGAAAACAAATAGATGACCCATAAAACAGAAGCCGAGTACATCGCGCACACGCACAACACGGCACGCTTCTTCACCGAGCAGCGCCAGGTCTCGCTGGTCCTGTTGCTGGCCGTCTGCCTGTGGGGCTGGTACGGCTACATGCACATGCCCAAGCGCAAAGATCCCAGTATCCCGGTGCGGGTAGCGGTGGCATCGATTGCGTGGCCAGGGGCAACGGCGCAGGAGGTTGAGCAATTGGTCGCCCGGCCGGTGGAGCAGATGATGGCGCAAAATGCGTTTCTCAAAGCTCCCTCCGCCTCTGACTTTGGTATTCGCTCCATCAGCTTCCCGGGGCTTGCTTTGGTGTACGTGCAACTGGCCGACACCATCGACGACCCTAAAAAGCAGTTCTCCGATATCAACTTGAAACTGAACGCGCTCAATAGCCGGCTACCCCAGGGCGCGGGCCCCATCCAGTTCAACAGCGACTTTGGCGATACTGCTGCGCTGATGTTGACGATTGCCAGCCCGCGCGCCGGCGACGTCGATATCGCGTTGCGCGCGCGGGCCATCCGGAGTGCGATTGAGGCCACCCGCGCAGCCGAGCCCGCACGATCGCCGCAACCCCGCGTCAGCATCGTGTATGCCTTTCCCTTCTCGGTCTCGCCGTCCCTGGTACGGGACGCGTTCGTTTCCGTTTTGCAGGCCGGCGGGCAGAACAAATACATCTCCGATGTTCACCTGTTCTCCGGCAACGGCTTCATCGGCGCCGATGTGAGCTCGCGCTTGAGCGACGAAGAGCTGCGCGCCCTGGGCGATCGCCTGGTGCAACAGAAGCTGCATCAGTCCGAGATTCATCCCGATAGTTGGCCGGCGGCGTTCGTGCGCAATCCGGCCGATACCGAATCTCGTTTGGCCGCGGTCGCCGGCGACAAATATTCCTACCGCGAGTTGGACGACTACACCGACCTCATTGGCAGAACCCTGCAGGGAGCGCCCGAGGTGGCGAAGATCGACCGCAAGGGCGTGCTGCCGGAACAGATCTATCTCGACTACTCGCAGGAACGGCTGGCCCAATACGGCATGACGCCCGCTAACCTCAAAGACATTCTGGGCGCGCGCAACATCACCCTGCCTGGAGGCCAACTCGAGGTCGGCCCACAAAGCATCCAGGTGGATCCATCGGGCAAGTTCACCACGCCGCAACAGATTGGCGACGTGATCGTAGGCGCTTCCTCAACCGCAGCGCAAAGCCCCGTGTACCTGCGCGACCTGGTGACTATCTCTCGCGGCTACCAAAGCCCGGCGCGTTATCTCAACTACCTTACCTGGGCTGACCCGCAAGGGCACTGGCGCCGCAGCCGCGCCATCACCCTCGCCGTGCAGATGAAAGACGCGGAGCAGATCGATGCCTTCGGCCGCAGCGTCGATGCGCGGCTTGCCGGGGTAAAGCAATATCTGCCCGAAGACCTGATCATCGCGCGCACCTCGGACCAGCCGCTGCAGGTGAAAGAGAACCTTAGCCTCTTCATGGATGCGCTGTATGAGGCCATCGTGCTGGTGGTGCTGGTGTCGTGGCTCGGTTTCTGGGAATGGCGCTCGGCCCTGCTGATGGCGCTTTGCATTCCCATCACGCTGGCGCTTACGTTCGGCGCGTTGTACCCGCTGGGCATCGATATCCAGCAGGTCTCGGTGGCCACGCTGATCATCGCCCTCGGACTGCTGGTGGATGACCCGGTGATCGCCGGCGATTCCATCAAGCGCGCCCTGGCAGAAGGGCACCCGAACATCGTTGCTGCCTGGCTGGGGCCCACTAAGCTGGCGACCGCCATTCTCTATGCCACCATCACTAACATTGTGGCTTATCTGCCCTTTCTGCTGGTTACGGGCAGCACGGGTGAGTTTCTCCACAGCCTGCCGATCGTCATGACCGTGGCCCTGGTGGCGTCGCGGCTGGTCTCGATGACCTTCCTGCCGCTGCTTGGCTACTATCTTCTGCGGCCCGAGAAGAAGGTTGAGAAGACTCTGGAGCAGCAGCGGAACAGCGGCTTCTTCGGCTTGTATGCCCGGACGGCGAAGTATTCGATCGAACACCGCTGGATATTTTTCGCCGGCTCCCTGCTCTTTCTCGCCCTGGGCGGTTTCATCTTCTCGCAGTTGAACTCCGCGTTCTTTCCCGAGGATGTTCAATACTGGTCCTACATCGATGTGTGGCTGCCCAACGATGCCACGCTGGACGCCACCAATCAGACCACGCGCCAGGTGGAACAACTGGTCCGCGAGCAAGCCGAACGATTCTCCCGCGAACATGGCAACGGCTCGGGAGACGTCTTGCGTTACATCACGACCTTCGCCGGCGGGGGTGGCCCCCGCTTCTGGTTCTCCGCTTCCCCGCAATTGCAACAGCTGAACTACGCGCAGGTGTTGATCGAGGTCAAGGATAAGGAGATCACCCCGCAGTTTATTAAGGAACTGCAACCACGGCTGACCGCATCGATCCCAGGCGCGCGCATGGACGCGCGCCAACTGTTGACCAACCCGATCGACTATCCGATTGAGATTCGCATCGCCGGCACGGCCGACGTCAGCGCAAAAGACGAGGCTCAGGATATTCGCGGCCTGCGCAGCATCGCCTCCAAGGTGGAAGAGATCTTCCGGTCCATCCCTCTGGCCGAACGCACGCGCAACGAGTGGGGCGACGAGAATACGCAAATCGCGTTGACCATCGACCCCGACCGCGCCAACCTGGCCGGCATCACGAATATGGATGTCGCCAATTCTTCCACCTCAGGCATCAGCGGCAGTACCATCAGCGTTTTGCAGGAGGGCCAGAAGCAGATCCCCATCGTCGCCCGGCTGCGTATGGACGAGCGATCGCAGCTTTCAGACATTCAGAACATGTATGTCTATAGCTCGCAGGCCAACTCCAAGATTCCCCTGTCGCAGATCTCAAACATCGATCACGACCTGGTCACGGGCCGCATCGTGCGCCTGGAACAGTTCCGCACCATCAATGTGCGCAGCTTCCCGGTCGCCGGGCATTTGAGTTCAGAGGTCTTGCAGCAGGCCATGCCCCGGCTGCAGAAGCTGATGGCCGAACTGCCGCCGGGATACCAGCTGCAGATTGGCGGTGAGTACGACAAAACAAAGAATGGCTTCAAGAATCTGGCCATGGTGATGGCTATCTCGACCGCCGCCATCTACATCGCTCTGCTCTTTCAATTCAGAAACGGCATCAAGCCGCTGCTGGTTCTGGCCGCTGCTCCCTATGGCATGATCGGCGCCTTCGCCGCGTTGTGGATCATGAATGAGCCGTTTGGCTTTATGGCCTTCTTAGGGGTCGCGAGCCTGATTGGGGTGATCGTGAGCCATTCGATTGTGCTCTTCGACTTTATTGAAGAGCGGCATATTGCGGGCGACGACTTTGAGCTGGCCCTGATCGACGCCGGCATCCTGCGGCTGCGTCCGGTGCTCATCACCGTCTTCGCCACGGTGCTCGCCCTGCTGCCGCTCGCCCTGCACGGTGGGCCGCTGTGGAAGCCACTCTGCTACGCACAGATCGGCGGCCTGCTGGTCGCAACCGTGGTGACCAAGTTGCAAGTGCCGGTGATGTATGCCATCTTTGTGCTCGATTTGAAGATTCTCAAATGGGAAAACGCATGACCATTCGCAAGCTATGCAGGCTGGTGTTGGCAGGTGGCGTTGTCTGCGCACCTCTCTATGGACAAACGCCTCAGCCACCTACTACTCCCGCTCCCAGCATTCTCAAGGACTATGACCAGGCCATCGACCAGATCGCCGAGCGGGCGATGCAATCCGTGGTCGAGATTGAGGTGACCGGGTACGGAGCGCCGGAACACGATCAGGATTCGGGGCAAGGGCAGCAGGCGCTCGAACGGCAGCGGTCCATTGGCTCGGGCGTGATCGTCGATCCCGACGGCTACATCATTACCAACAACCATGTGGTCAACGGAGCCTTGCGTATCCGCGTGATCGTCGCCCCCACCACGGTCGCGTTGACAAGTGGCCACACCCGGCTCGACAACCCGCAGCGGGTTTACGAAGCCAAGCTGATCGGCACCACGCATTATGCGGATCTGGCTTTGATCAAGATTGAGGAGAAGGGGCTGCCGTTTATTCCTTTGCCTGAGCTTTACAATTTCCGCTTAGGGCAAACGGTGGTGGCTATTGGCGCGCCCGAGGGTTTGGATCACACGGTCACCAAGGGCATTATCAGCGCGGTTGGCAGGCAGCCCCAGGTGGATCGGCCCATGGTCTACGTACAGACCGATGCGCCCATCAATCCCGGCAACAGCGGGGGACCGTTGATTGACCGCAATGGCAACCTGGTGGGAATCAACACCTTTATTGTTACCTCGGGTGGCGGCAGTGAGGGTCTCGGCTTTGCCATTCCGGAGCCGATCGTGCGTTTTGTTTACAGCGAGCTTAAAGCCCATGGAATCGTATCCAGTGTGACCATTGGCGCCCATGCGCAGGACATTACGCCTGCGTTGGCGGCCGGCCTCAAGCTGCCGCAGGATTGGGGCGTGATTCTTTCTGACATCGATGCCGGTGGTCCAGCGGCCGCGGCCGGTTTGCAGCAGAAGGATGTAGTGACCGCGATCGATGGCGCAAGGGTAGATTCGCTGCCTAAGTACACCGCGTTTCTCTACGTTCATAGACGAAACACTCCCCTCAGAATGACCGTTCTGCGCGACGGTAAGCCGCTCACGATCGCGGTCACCGCTGTAGATGCGCCGCCGGTGATTGAGAACCTGTCCGATCTGATCGATCCCAGAAAAGACCTGATAGCTTCGATGGGGATTTTCGTGATCGACCTGAAGAATTCGGAGGTGGGCGCGATGCTGAATCTACGCTCGCAGACTGGTGTGCTGGTGGCCGGGTTGCTGGGCGGTGAACCGGCGACGGCGGCTGATCTTACGGCTGGCGATGTGATCCGCTCGGTGAACGGCAAGCCACTCGAAGATACGCAGCAACTGCGGCAAACGCTGGCTGCTCTAAAACCTGGCGATGCGGTCGTGCTCGAGGTGGAGCGGCAGTCGGTGTTGCAATATGTTGCTTTCGAAATGGAATAGCGGACAGTACCCCCGGAATGGGTGCTGCCGCTACTTCTGTCTCCCACGATTGTCTTAAACTCACTTTGAGGGTGGCCCATTCAAGCTCTGCTTGAATGGGCCACCCATCATTTGTTTGGTGTTGGCGGGGTGGGTACACCCTCACCGACTGCCCCCAGGCACGCATCGTTAAGGAGCACGGATTGACACCTCTCACGCGCCGCACCTTTGTTCAACTCACTACCGGAACCGCGTTGGCCGCTGCCTCCAGCCGGCTGCTTGCCGCTGCAGACACACCCGCCATCGCGACCGAGGGCGGCGTTGTACGCGTGAAAGCTTCGAATTACCAATGGGAATATGCCGAGGCCACGGATACGTTCCTGCTGCGAGATGCCCGTCAACGAGTCATGGTAAGCGGAAGACTGCAACCCGCCATTGTGGTGGCGCCCGCAGGGCAGCCTTCGCAGAGACGCTGCAGCCCCGGTCAGGCAAAGCCTCCGCAGGTCGAACCAGGTCGGGTGGCCATCGAGTACGAGCAGGTCAATACAGGCGGCCGGCTGCGAGTCGCCTGGCGCTTCGATACGTTCGGCATCTGGATGGAGCCGGTGGAATATGAGAGCCCAGCGGCGGAAGACGTCGTGAGCCTGCGCTATTTCTGCCAGGCGAGCGGCGATCAAAGCAAGCCCTTGCTCCACTCCACCTACCTGGTCGTTCCCGGCATCAGTGAGGCTTCGGCGGTCAGCCCCATCCTGCGCGATTACGTGCATCTGGACCAAAGCGTCTGGCTGGGGCGGGGTAGCTTTGCTCCCGGGCTCACCCAGCAGTGGGGCCTGCCGGTCCATTATTTTTGCGGGTTTAATGTCGATTCGTCCTCCGGGTTGAAGAACATGTTTACCACGGGCCGATCGGATGCCTTCGCCGTCGGCCTGGCCGATCTGCCCAGCGGCGATTTGTTCCTCGACCTGTATGAAGGCAATTGCAGCCCGCGGGTCGACTACCGTAGCGACCTGTGGCACCAGATGCGCACGCCCGGGAAACTGACCCTGGGCGCTACCTTCCTGTGGGCTATAGGCAGCGACTACCGGGAGGCGATCGCGCATTACTACAACGGGCTGCTGCAGGCGGGTATTATCCACATCCATCAAAACTCTCCCGCTAAAGCCCGCGTCGCTCTCACGCCGGAGTTCTGCACCTGGGGTTCGCAGGTCGATGAAGACAAGGCCCAGGATCACCTGGACGAGGCGTTCCTGCAGGAGACGTATCTTGCCCTGAAACGCTCGGGCATGCAGGCCGGGCTTTTTTCCATCGACGATAAGTGGGAGGGCGCCTACGGCAACCTGGAACACTCCTCGACCCGGCTGCCGCACTTCGAAGAGTTTCTGGATCAGTTGCGCAGTGACGGATACAAGATTGGTCTTTGGGCGGCCCTGATGCGTTGTGAACGGCCGGCCGATATCGGCCTGACGGAAGAGCACGTACTCAAAACGCCCGACGGCAAACCATACACCGCCGGCAACTTCGGGGGCTCGCACTACTACATTCTCGACTTTACCCAGCCGGTGGTCGAACAAACCCTGCAGGGCCTGGTGCGCAAATTTATCAGGCGCTACAAGCCCGACCTGTTCAAGTTCGATTTTGGTTATGAGCTGCCCGCCCTCAGTGTGGCCGCGCCGCAGGATAAGCGATGGACCGGGGAACGGTTGATGAGCAAGGGCCTGGACATTGTGCTCAAGATCATGCGGGAGGAAAACCCTGACCTGGTGGTGATGTACTACCAGCTGTCTCCGCTGTTTCTCGAATATTTTGATTTGCACAGCACCGACGATTTGTTTCTGGCCGCGGGGGAATACGAGTTCGAGGCCAACCGCCGGATGTACTTCAGTAGTCTGCTTGGACCGCTGGGTATTCCGACTTATGGCTCCTCGGGATACGACTGGGCCAGCGCGCCCGCTATCTGGTTCGATTCTGCCGCGGTGGGGACCATTGGGTCGCTGAATGATTTCAACGGGGATGAGCAGGGCGAACGAGGGAGTGCAGCGACGGTTGCGAAATATAACGGGATCGCGAAGACGCTGCGTTCGGCAACGCGGTTTCGCGTGCTTACGCTGGGCGCGGATTCTGAAGCTGCCACGTTTGGCGCTCACGCTCACTCGTGGGCGCGGCTGGAAGGCGATGAGGTTGTGCTGCTGGCGCTGCGACCTGTGCTGGCCGGGGAGGAGACTCCGTCTGCCCGTTCGGCGGACGATGATGTTTTCCGCGGGCTCGTGCAGGCCGGGGTTCCGGTGATTGTTGCGTCACGCGGTGCAGGCGGTCTGAGCCGCGATGCGGAGTTGGCGGTTGTGCCCTACGGGGATGGAGTTATCTCGATACGGCGGACCTCGGGTAAGCGGGCTTGGGTTGTTCATCACTACTTTGGAGGTGCGGTTGCACAGGAAGACGTCGTAATCGAAGGCGGGCGGCTCAACCTTACCGCCAGGCTCAAGGGGCCTGCAGGCCAGCCGCTTGAGTGGATGGAAGTGCACATTTCTTGAGCGATGCTGTGCGCAGCGTGGTCAGGGTCTGGCAGCTCGCCAATAAAGTCTTTTCTGTCGCGACCACAGATGAGTGGGCGGCTGGGACAGAGAAAATCGAAAATGCTTCGCCCCGTTCATTTCCCTCTTAACTTGCCGCCAGGCAAGTCAGCTGCTCCTAATGAACAAAATGGCTGGGGCCGGAGTTGCGAGCTCACTTGGAGGGCCTTGGTTTGGGGGAAAGGCGCACCGCAGATCCCTCCACTTCGCTCCCCCGAATTCCTGTCGAGGTTGGTGGCGCTGGCAAACTTCATGCGGTCTTCCTTAACGAAGACCGCACACGTGGATCTGTCTGACGTAGCGAAACAGGAATTCGGGTACGCTACGGTCGGGATGACAAATTTGTTTGGGGGACGGGCTTAAAAATTTGCTTGAGGGACGGGCTTTAAAAGCAAACGCTCTCCGCGTTCATTTCCCTCTCCTAGGAAGAAAATGGCTGGGGCCGGATTTGCGAACTCACTCGTTGGGCCTTGGTTTGGGGGAAAGGCGCACCGCAGATCCCTCCACTTCGCTCCCCCGAATTCCTGTCGAGGTTGGTGGCGCTGGCAAACTTCATGCGGTCTTCCTTAACGAAGACCGCACACGTGGATCTGTCTGACGTAGCGAAACAGGAATTCGGGTACGCTACGGTCGGGATGACAAATTTGTTTGGGGGAAGGGCTTAAAAATTTGCTTGAGGGACGGGCTTTAAAAGCAAACGCTCTCCGCGTTCATTTCCCTCTCCTAGGAAGAAAATGGCTGGGGCCGGATTTGCGAACTCACTCGTGGGGCCTTGGTTTGGGGGAAAGGCGCACCGCAGATCCCTCCACTTCGCTCCCCCGAATTCCTGTCGAGGTTGGTGGCGCTGGCAAACTTCATGCGGTCTTCCTTAACGAAGACCGCACACGTGGATCTGTCTGACGTAGCGAAACAGGAATTCGGGTACGCTACGGTCGGGATGACAAATTCGCTTGGGGGAAGGGCTTAAAGTTCGCTTGGCCAACCGTACAATCTAGATAATGAACCGACGCGAGTTTGTCTCCAGAGCAATGACCGCTGTCGTGGTGGGCGCGCATGGATCTTCACACCCGCTGCTCGCAGCCACACCGGTAGACGATGGTGAGACACGTCCCCTCGCGTCCGGCAAAATGCGGCTTGCCCTCGCGCCCGATGCAACCATTCAGTCCATGGAGGTGATGGCAGAAGGCAAGTGGGAGCCAGTCGAGTTTTGCAGCGGAACCGCTGGCGGGCCGGCCTGGGCTGGTATCAGCCTGCGCCAGGCTGAGTCTCCAGAAAGTTTTGCCGCCAGCCGCGATGGCGTTCGCTATAGCCTGCGCTATCAGCTGGAAGAGAATCGCTTATCGATCTTCGCCGGCCTGAAGAATGAAAGCAGTTCGGACTATGTACCTGCGCGCCTGGTGCTGGGCATTAACTGCGAGATGTTGTCTTACCCGGCGTGGAACAACCGCTACTTCCCTACCCTGCTGCGTTGCGAGAAAACGCATTTCTGGGGATACTTCATGACCCCACGCGGCCGCATCCTGAGCGTGGGCTCACCCGATCCCGTAGCCTCATACACCATGGACTATGAGATGTCGAGCTGGGGCGACGGCGGCCACCTTATCCGCACCTGCGCTCTCGATCTCATGCATGCCCTGCCCCTGCCGGCAAGGCATCCGCAAAATCTCTCTTCGCTCAAGGCAGGGGAAGAACGAACCTGGAGAATCTATCTTGAGCCGGTGAACTCGCTGGAGGAAGTCAAGCCGGCGCTGGCCAGTTCCCTCTCCGCCCCCATGATCGAGGCCGATCGCTACACGCTTGCTCCGGGCGAAAGCAGCCGTCTCACCTTCTGGGCCAACCAAACGGTAACTGTTACCGTTACCGGTGAGGACGGCCGCGCCCATTCTTTGGCGGCGCACCCGATATCAACAGGCAAATTCGTGGCCGACTTTAGCCCCGGCGCGGGCCCCGGGCTCTATCGAGTGGCGGTCACGCAAGCCGATGGGCATGTGAGTGAAGCCAGCATCGCTGTGCGCAGGCCGTGGTCGTGGTGCCTGGGCCGGGCCCGTGAGGCCGTGCTCTTCGATAAACAATATGCCTCCAGCCATCTGGAACAATGGCTGGGCCTCGAAACCGGTGCTCTGGCGCGGCGGTATCTGCCCGATGCTGCTTTGGATGCGCCCATCGACCTGCGTCTGCGGCAGATCCTGGCGCTGCAATGGGATCTCACAACCAAGCAGCCAACCGACATGCTCAAACTGCGATACCTGGTGAACACCGCGCAGATGGCCAGCGTGACCGCTCATCGCTATTTGGCGGATAAGGATCCGTACTGGCTGGATCTGGCCAGCGGCTTTGCCGATTACGTGGTATCCCGCCAGGCTCCGGATGGGAACTATCAGAACTACACCACCGTGGCTTATCCGGTGAAGTGCGTGATGACGGTGATGGCCATCGAGAAATCGATGGCCCCCCATAGCGAACGGTATGCGGCCGCGTATCAGCGCCACTACTCTTCGGCAAAAAGAGCCATGGATTTTCTCGTCCGCGCCAAAGACGATCTCACTACCGAAGGGCAGAATACGTTTGAAGACGGCATGATCAGTTGTGCCGGGATGCAGTTGGGCCTCTTTGCCCTGCTGCAAAAAGACGCTGACCAGCGCCAGGTGTATGCCGAGGCGGCGCGCCGCATGATGCAGGCGCATCGCTGCCTGGAACAATTGTTGATCCCAGATGCGCGCATGAACGGAGCGACTTTGCGCTTCTGGGAAGCGCAATACGATGTGCTGATGGGGGGCGCACGCAACATGATGAACTCTCCCCATGGCTGGACGGCGTGGCTGATCCCCGGCCTCTGGTACCAGTATCTGTTGACCGGCGAGGAAGAGTGGCTGCGCAAAGCCATGAACACCATGGGCAGCTGCGCGCAACTGATCGATAGTCATACCGGCGAGCTGCGCTGGGGGTTTGTTCCCGATCCTTATCGCGCAGTCACCATGCTGGTGGCCGATGCCGCTTACCCGACAGAAGGCAAGAGAATACCGGCGATCATCGGCGAGCAATATGTGCCCATGATTGCTTCTTTTCACTATCCTACGCATGAGCCGGTTTTCGGCAATAGCTGGACCAATGGCTGGACCTGCTGCAACGACGTGCACGAGACCTTTGTCGCGCTCTCTGAGATGGCGCTCACGGCTTGTTATGTGGTCGAGCGCGCTGACGGCGAACTGGTGGCGTGGAATGGGGTCGCCAGGCGCGATGGCTCCGGGGTTATCTACATCGAGCCCGCGGAAGCAGTCGTCACCCGGGTGCACGTGAACCTGCGCGGAGCGCGCCAGGTGCATGCCGCCTTCTCGAGCGGCGCTGTCAGCACCCGGGCCGAGGGTCTGCAGTGGATCGGCCCGGGCGGTGTGCCGGAGTTATTTAGTAGTACAGTTTGAGCGCCAGTTGCAGAATGCGCGGATTGCCGCGCGAGGAGGTGATGGCGCTGAAGCCGGTGGGATTGAGGAAGTTCAGATTGGCATTGGGGTTCGCGAACGAGTGCCAGTTGCCAAGATTGAATGCCTCCGCGCGAAACTCCACCTTGAACGCCTCTTTAATCGGGAACTGCTTGAAGAGCGACATATCAAGGTCCTGGAATCCTGGGCCGCGCACTGAGTTCGTCCTGCCTCCCAGCGGTGAATAATCCGATTGGCCGGCTACCGTGGCCACCGGAGGATTGGCGAACGCAGCCGGGTTCAGCCATTGATCCACACTGTGTTTGTACAGGTTGACGCCAGGCACGATATCGGCAAAACAACCCAGGCCTGCCGTGGTGGGTACGGGGCAGAGCACGGTGAATGGCTGACCGGTCTGGTGAGAGAAGATAAAGTTCGTGCTCCAGCCCCCGATAAATGCGTCGGTGACGCCGTTGATTTGATTCAGATAGGCTTTGGAGCGGCCAAAGGGAAGATGATAGGTGCCCGAGGCATGCACCACTTGTGCGGTGTCGGATGCGCACAAGCCATAGTCACCTTGTTTGCCGAAGCCGGGCACCCACTCCGCCCGGTAGGGCGTAAACGTATAGCCGTAAAAAGGGCCCCCGTACGCGGCTGAATTCGTGCCTTCAACCGAGCGGGCATCACTGAGGCACTTGGAAAAGGTGTAGTTAGCGAGCAAGGTGAGCCCCTCGCCTAACTGGTGCTGATAGGTTGCCTGCAACGAATTGTAGTTGCTGGAACTGGTGGTGCTTACATATTGCGGCTCTACCCCAAGAGCGGGAAACGGAACATGGCCGGGGACCGTGGGGTCGTAGATGCTGCTGCCCGGGGGAATAATGGCCGACGGCGCATTCTGGCTGCTCTGGGTATCCAGGTGTCTGCCCAGAGTGCCCACGTAGCCCACCGAGAGTGAGTCGTGCGCGGTGAACTGATCTTGCACGGCGAAATTGAACGTCTGCTGATAAGGGGTCTTGAAGTTGTATTGCCGGCCGTACAGGTAGAGACCGGCGCCGTTCACCAGCGCCGGGTTGTCAAGGTTCTGCGCAGTGAGCGCAGTTTCAAGCACCGCGGTCTGCCCGGGCGCGGCCTCAAGAGGCGTTTGCGAATTTGCGGAGTAGTAGTTGAGGGTGTAGGTAAAGGGATAATTGTTGCCGATGTTGTAGCCGAAACCGGTGTTGTCTAACGCACCGTACGTAATGCCATAGCCGCCGCGAACCACCACGTTCGGCGTCGCCCGATAGGCAAAACCTAGCCGTGGGGCAAAATTGAAGGTCTGCGCGTTGCCGGTGGCATTGTTCGAGGTACAGACGACTGCGATGTTGTAAGAAGCCAGCAAGGCGTTAAAGGTCGAGGACCTTGGAGTAGAACATGTTTTGTTGGGGATATAGTAGGTGCCCGAGTCACCCGCTCCGCCGCCGGTCTCGATGAAATTCGCCTGTTGGCCGTGAACCTCCTGATAGGGAGTGTAGTGATCCCAACGCAGGCCAAGGTTGAGCGTGAGCTGAGAAGAGACCTTCCAGTCATCCTGGAAGTAGGCTCCCATGTAATAGCGCTGGTCGCTCACCTGCACAGTATTGGAAAAGCCATAACTCGATAGGCCGCCCAGGTTGTCGATGCCGCCACTCACGGAAGCAGCCGTCGGCGTGAGCAGCATGTCGGCCACGCCGGCATAACCCGTATTCTGATTGGGAATATCAGAGTATTCGCCGCTGAAGGTAAAGGTCCCTCGCCCGTAGGGCGCCTGCACGATGGGCGCGTAAAGATTGTCGATCTGGAAGCCGGCCTTGAACGCGTGCGCTCCGCGGATCTTGGTCACGTTGTCCATGATTTCTACCGTGCGCACGGTATTCAGTGTGGGCATGTAGCCGGAAGAGCCAAGGCCGGTAAAGCTGCCGATGGCGATCGGCGGCAGGCCCCCATTACCGGGAATCTGCGGCACACCGCCGATGCCGAACTGCGCCGGAATGCCCAGGGTCTCGCCATACACGCCGGCAAGACGCTCCACAGTATGCAGATACCCGGCATGGAATTCGTTGGTGAGGCTGGGCGTAAAGACGTGGGTGTAGCCGAGCACGGCGGCATAGCGCGGCCCCTGCTGGGGGCCATCGCCATACTGCTGCCCCTCGGCCAGGCCGGGAAAATAAGGCGGCACAAAAATGGTTTCGTTGCTGTAGTTGTAGACGCCGAAGATCACGTCTTTATCGCTGATGTTCTCGTCGATGCGAACATCGTATTGATTGATATTGTTGCTGCCCGCGGCAAATTGAAAGTAGTTGGGCAGGCTGGTTCTGCCCGGCGTGGGATTGGGATAGAGCGACAGCAGCTTGACCGCGTTGGCATCGATGCGCGCCTGGGGCAAGACATTGAGATACTGGGTGCGGTTGGTAAAGTCGCTGATGCCGGCAACGCTGCCGCCGGAATAGAAGGGATCGCGCACATAGGCGGCGCTGCCGGAGCTGTTGGCCAGGCCCGAAACCGGATCAATGGCGCCCGCTGCCACCTGACGGGTGGTCGCCGGATCTAAAAACGTCGCCAGGGGAAAGACTCGGCCCAGAGCGTCTGTTTTTGTTCCCCCGACCAAGCTGAAAAAGTCCTGAAAGTTGGTGAACTTGCTGCTGTGCATGGCCGCAGTTGGGACACTCGACGTGCTGGCGGAAGGCGTATGGATGCGGGTGCCCTGGTAATCGAAAAAGAAGAAGGTCTTGTTCTTGCCGTTGTAGAGTTTGGGCAGGTACACCGGGCCACCGACCGTGCCGCCGAATTGGTTCTGGTGATAGGCCGGGCGCGGTGTGTGCGACTGGTTGGCGAAATAATCGTTGGCGTTGAAGACGGTGTTGCGCACGTACTCCCACAAATCTCCGTGGACGGCGTTGGTGCCCGACTTGATGGCGGCGTTCACGATGCCGCCTGTGGAGTGACCGAACTCGGCGCTGAAGTTGCCCGACTGCAGTTTGAATTCCTGGATCGCATCGGGCGGGGGCACGATTGCCGAATAGCCGTTGTTGCCACTGGCCCCGGTAATGCTGCCGGAGCCATACACCTCTACGTTGTCGTCGATGCCGTCGAGGCGAAAGTCGTTCTGCGTCCAATCGATGCCGGCGACATTGAACTCTGAATTGTTGGAGCCTCCGGTGGTGCTGGTGCCGGCAGCCAGTAGCCCCAGCGTGGTCCAGTCGCGGCTCTGCAGCGGCAGGTCATTTACCTGCTCCTGGGTCACGGTCTGGCCCACCGACGCATCGGCCGTCTGCAGCAGGGGCGCGCTGGCGGTGACGGTGACCTGTTGGCCCACGGCGCCGATGGCCAGTTTCACATCCACCGACAAATTGTCTTGTATGTGCGCCTGGATGCCTTTGCTGACGAACTCTTTGAAGCCCGGCGCCTGGGCCGACAAGGTGTAGGAACCGGGATTGACTGCCTCGAAAATGAAGTCACCGCTGGCCGCGGATTTTACGGACTGGGTTACCCCGGTGGCTTCGTTGGTGATGGATACCGCTGCGCCGGCGACCAACGCCCCGCCCGCATCGGTTACCCTGCCGCTAATACGGCCGGTGGCTACCTGGGCCAGGAGCTGCAGCGACGGCGCCAGCAGCATACAGGCGATCAAAACAAGTACGGTAAACGGCCGCTTGCTTTTCATCGATGCCTCCTCGAACGATTGCAATCTTGCTGAGAAAGGTGACTGGAGGACGCCCCGGACGGCGCGTCTCCGGCTGATCCATCATCCTGCGTTCCCGTGGCCGGCGAAATCTGCTGGGTAGCTGGTATACCGAAGGAATATCACGAGTATTTACAGTTGTCTTACTTAGGGTTGACAACTTTGTGTACGCCGTTGGCAACCGGTCTTAGCTAAGCCGGCTTGCGCCAAAGATCCCCGGAAGAAAGCGAAAGAAACTGCCGCCGCAGGGTAAGCGGGCCGAGACCCTTGATGCGCTTGAACTGGCGGTTGAAGTTGGAGTAGTTGCCAAAGCCGACGCGAAAGCCAATGTCCAAAACGCTCTCGTCGGTATCCATGAGCAGCTCCGAGGCGGCTCCTACCCGCAGTTCGTTCACATAGGCGGTCATAGTGCGGCCGGTGGCCCCTTTGAAAAATCGGCACAGCGATGTCTGGTCCACACGCAGTTCCCGGGCTAGATCGGTAAAGTCGATCTGCTGGCGGAAGTGGGTATGCAGATAGCGGAAGATAATGTCGAGGCGGTGCTGGTCGGCCGCTCGGCATACCGGCTTCACCTTCACCGTGGAAAGGCGGCGGGCGTCTTCTTCTGCCGCCAGGTCCACTAAGACCGACAGAAGGGTGGCCAGACGCGTGGCCGGAGAGAGCGACGGAACCAGCAGAAGCTGCTCGCTGACCTTACGCCCGGTTGGGGTGTGTCCAAACGCGAGCCCCTGCATTGACGACCTGAGCAGGCGAGCAACGCCCCTCATCTCCCGCAACTGGAACAACTGCTCGCCCAGGAAATCGTGGCGGAACTGGAGAACGACACAGCCGCCGTGGTTTCCGGTTGCCACCTTGGCTGTTCCCGGCCGCCAGCTGTGGGGCAGATTGGGCCCCAGCAGGACGAGGTCGCCGGGGCTGTAATCGGCAACGTGGTCGCCGACCAGCCGCTGTCCGCTGCTGTCGATCATCAGCGTCAGCTCGTACTCCGGGTGGTAGTGCCACAACGGAAACTCCGCCTCGCTCTGGGCGAAGGAAATGGCGGAATAAGAGCCCGAAGGAACCTTCTTCAGAAAGGGCTTCATGCCCATCAGTGTATGACTGAACCCAGCGGTACTCAATAAAGAAGAAATGGCTGGAGAGGGTGTGTGGGAACCAGGTTCGGGAAAGCTTGCCCCTTTCACTGAGGCGGGTGAGACACCCAGATTTCCTGTGAACTCTATTGGACAGAAGAAACCGCAGATCTCTCCACTACGCTGCGCTCCGGTCGAGATGACAAAGTTGTTGCGGTATCAGCGCTGATTTTCCATGAAGAAGGGAGCGATCCATAGCCACAACTTTGTTATCTCGACCGGAGCGCAGCGTAGTGGAGAGATCTGCGGTTTGCTGTTCCCGTTCTGGGCGAGTCCAGTAGAGTTCAGTAGAATGAGGCCACATCTCGCCAGGGAAAGGCATTTGCTCACGACCATGAAGGTTCGTTTCCTCCTGCTATCGGTTCTTGCTGCTTGTTCTTCTGTCGCGGTGATGGCAGCCCCGGTCAAGCTTCTGGTGAAGAATGCGCACATCTTTTCTATGGCGGCGCAGCAGCGCGCGCCCTTTGACGGCTACTTCACGGTCGCAGGCGATGGCACCCTGCTGGCCGTGGCTCAAGGCGACCCGCCTCCGGGTATCCAGGCTGCGCAGGTTATCGATGCGCGCGGGGACTGGGTTATCCCCGGCTTCATTTCCGCGCATAGTCATCTCTGGCAGGCTGCCTACCGCGGGCTGGCCGCCGACAGCACGCTGCTGGGCTGGCTCGATGACGTGTACACCAAGAGAGCCGAGAAGGCCCCCGCGGAGGACTTTTATTGGTTTTGTCTGTTGGGCGCGCTCGATCATCTGCAACACGGAATCACGGCGGCTTACGACTTCAACTACAGCCGCACCAATCAGCCCGGCAGCCCATTTGATGAAGCTCAGTTTCGCGGCGAGAGCGCATCGGGAATTCGCTTCGTGCACGGATATGAACCTGGCTGGATGGCTGCCGGCGTTACCATTGCTGCGCAGCGTGAGCGGCTGCGGAATTTCCTCGCCTGGATCGCGGCCCAACCGCCCTCCTCTGCCTATCTCAGTTTGATGATCAATGGCGACACCGCCTTCAACAACACTTATCAGCAGGCAGTGTTGGAGAAAGCACTCATGGATGAATTCCATGTGCTGAACCAGAGCCACTACCTGGAACCGCCGGAAGCGAAAACCATTGCCGAAGAGCGGGAGAAATTCCGCTGGTTTGTCGATAGCGGCCTGCTGTCGAAACAGCTTATCTTCGGCCACTTCATCCATCCCGATCAGACGATTCTCGACCAGACGGCCAGGGCAGGGGTCGCGGTCACCTGGAACCCTTTGTCGAACGGTCGCATGGCTTCTGGCGTAGCCGACATACCCACCTACCTGAAGATGGGTATCCGCGTTGGCATGGGCATCGATGGAGAGGCCAGTGGCGATCTGGCCGATCCGTTTGAGAACATGCGCGCCGGCCTTTATGCGGTGCGCGATAAGTATGGCGACGCGACCGTGCTCAGCCCCTACCGCGTTCTCTGGCTGCACACCATGGGGAGCGCCGATGTGCTCGGGGTGAAAGACAAGCTGGGCAGTCTGGAGCCGGGCAAGTTCGCCGATTTTGTAATGATTGATCCTTTACGCCTGGGTGCGGTGCTTGAGGATCCCTACGCTAATCTCGTTCTGGTTGCCGGTGAGCGCGATATCGATCAGGTCTACGTGGGCGGCGACCTCAAGGTCGATCACGGCCACATGCTGCATCAGGATATGAAAGCCGTCGAGGGAGAGGTAAGCCGGCGTGTGACAGCGCATTAGTTGAGCGGCAAAGCCCGCACTGGGCTGCGCGCAGTTACGAGGTCAGGTGAGGGGCCACGATGCCGATGAACTCACGGGCGGTGATGATCTTGGTCTTTTTCCAGAACTTCGGGAAGTGCCTGCTATTGCCGGTGATCAGGTAATCGGCTCCGGCTTTGTCGGCGCATTCCAGAAATATGTTGTCGTCCGGGTCGCTCGCCACTTGCAGGCGGTGTGACGGCACGACGATATGGCTGCTGTTCTTGATGAGCTGAAGCAGTTGCAGGCGGACGCCTTTGCGAATCCTCAGCTGCGGACGGGCAAGTACACCTGCATACTCCTCCCAAACAGGAGGCGAGACGTAGAGCCGGGCGGGCCTGGTAAGGGCGAGCAGGATCGTGGTGCGCTGTAGGCCGTCTGGATTGAGGGCGGCGGATATCAGCACGTTCGTATCAATGACCAGGCGAAGCGCAAGCATCAGCGCTTTTTCTTCTGTGCCCGGTATGCCTTGATTTCCTGATCGATCTGGCGCTGGGTCATGCGGTTGGTCCCGTTGCGCTTTGATTCCTCACCGAGGAGGCGCAGCACTTCCGGTTCCGGAGCCGCCAGCTTGACATAGTCGCGGATGCTCAAAAGCACTGCTTTGGGTGTGCCACGCTTCTCGATGATCAGGGACCCCCGCTCATCGGCCACGCGGTCAAGCAGCTTGCCGAAATTGGCGCGCGCAAGCAGTGCGGAAACGACGATACTGCCGGTCTTATCGGTCGTCGGGCTGCCCATACACTCTCCACTTCACTCTTTTGAACTGTACTGTTCGCGGGAAAGGCAGTCAATTGGGTCAGTGGATCGGCGCGTTCGATTCTGCTGGGAATGCTGCCCACGTGACGGGGACCCAAACATTCGGTAGAAATAGCTTATGAGTTTCGCCTGGCTGTTATGTCTTCTGCTCTTCGCGCAAACGCCAACCGTCCCGGAGTGGGCGCAGCCCGGCTCGCCAACCCATGTACAGGTGCCTCCCCCGGCCGGCTTCCACCGGCCGAGCCGAAACTTTGATACGCCGATCGGCGTGTTCCAGGGGCAGTCGGATGTGGGCGCCGCCGTTGTGCCGGGCAGCGCCTCCTACGATCCCGCGACCAGGCAGTACACCCTCACCTCCGCGGGCTACAACATCTGGTACTCGCGCGACGAGTTTCGCTTCCTCTGGAAGAAAATGTCGGGCGACGTCTCCCTGGCGGCCGACGTCTCCTTTCCCGATCCTAAAGGCTACGGAGACCGCAAGGTGGTGCTGGTCATCCGCCAGAATCTGGAGGACGACTCCAAAGAAGCGATGATTGGTGAGCATGGCGTGGGTATGATCCACCTGGCGTGGCGCCCCGACCCGGGCGCGATGATGAAAGACATGCAGTATCGCTTTGGCGGAACGCTCAACGGAATCAAAGCCAAACGCATCGGGATCGAAAAGCAGGGTGATTCGATCGCGATCTTCGTCAGCCTGCAGGGCGAGCCCATGCACCAACTGGGGCCGCCGATCACGATGCAGTTTGCCCAGCCCTTTTACGTGGGCATCGGTTTCTGCTCGCATTTGCCGGCCACTACCGACAGTGCGGTGGTCTCTGATGTCGTGCTTGAGAACTCAGCCGGTAAGGTGCGGTGACCCATTCCGGTTAACTTAGCCCCCGCGAGTCGCAGCAGAATCTAAAGCGTGGGCACCAGGATCTCGGTAATCAACTCGTCAGGGGGCGTCGTCCGGGGATCGTTCACGTAGTTCTCGATGAAGTAATCCTCCCGCAGCGGGAAGCTTTTCTCCGACGCAATGGCAAACACGCGACCGCTGGCCTCGGCCAGGTCTGCATAAGGTCCAGTCAACACAAAACAGCTGTATCGTCCCCCACGGAACTTCTCATAGCTCAACTCCGGCGGCAGCGCCTCTGGCGGCGCAGCCAGTGAAACGCCGGCGCGATATACCTGCGTCTCTACCTTATAGAGGCTCATGTATCCCGTGATTTGATGATGTTCTGCCAGTTTGGGAACAAACTGATGCAGGGTCTGCCAGGCTTCCGGGGCATTGGTTTGGAAGGGCCCAATTCTTTCGATAAAGACGTAGTGCGTCTCGGGCCATGAAACGATTTTGGGTGCCTCGCTGAGCTTCATGTTCGTTCTCTCGGTATGCTGTCAACATAGCAGTTTTCATAGCCTTGCTGGAGATGGTATTTTGCGCTTGTTCGCTGCTCTTCTTGCTACCTCGCTTACCTTGATGGCTGCCGCCGGCGCGCAGCTGCGGGGGGTGCCGGTTGCGAACATCGACCGCAGCGCCAACCCCTGTACCGACTTCGATGCTTATGCCAACGGTGAATGGCGGGCCACCCACCCCATGCCGGCGATGCAGGTTCACTGGGCCATCCGCACCGTGACCCAGGATGACACCCTGGCGCGCTTGCGCGCCATTGCAGAAGAGGACGCGGGCAAAGCTGCATCACTCGGCAAAGGTTCGCCAGGACAACTGACCGGCGACTTCTATGCCGCGTGCATGGACGAGGCCCACGTGAACGCGCTCGGGCTGAAGCCGCTGGACCCGCTCTGGCAGCGCACCGACGGCGTACAGGATGCCAGGGCGCTGAGCGCGGAGATCGTTGGCCTGCAGCAGATTAACGTATCGGCTCCTGTCGACCTGGGTTCCGCCCAGGACCTGCACGACCCCACGCACGTGATTCCGGAACTGGAAATTGGCGGCCTCGGCCTGCCCGACCGTGATTATTACCTGCGCGAGGAGCCGCGCTTCAAAGAGGCACGGGAAAAGTACATTGCGTATGCGCATAAAATGTTCACCCTTGCCGGCATGAGTGACGGCGACGCGGCCAGCGCGGTGGCGGCGGTGCTGAAGATTGAAACGGCGCTGGCACAGAACCGCCTCGGCCGGGTGCAGCTGCGCGATCCGGCGATGGTCGACCATGCCATGAGCTTGGCTGAGCTCAAAGCACTGGCGCCGCATTTCGATTGGGATGAGGAGTTCCACACCCTGGCGGTTAGCGAGGAAGGCCACATCAATGTTCCCCAGCCAAAACAGGTGGCCGCGTTCGATGGCCTGCTGGCCGGCGTTTCGCTAGCGGATTGGCGGGACTACCTGCGCTGGCGTCTGCTTGACGGGGAAGCCGCTTCGCTCGCCGCTCCCTTTGAAGAAGAACGCTTCGCGTTCTACGGAACCGCGCTGACCGGCGTCAGGGAACAACGGCCGCGCTGGCAGCGCTGCGTCATGCAGACCGATCGAATGTTGGGTGAGGCGCTGGGCCACGAGTATGTCGACCGCTACCTGCCGCCCGAAGCCAAAGCCCGGGCGCGCGCGATGGCGGTCAATATTGTGAACGAGCTGAAGATTTCGATCGCGTCGCGCGACTGGATGACCGCGCCGACCAAAGCAATGGCCCTGAAGAAGATCGACGGACTCAATATCAAGGTGGGTTACCCGGACAAGTGGAAAGACTATGCGGGCGTAGCGATTGACCGCAGCACCTATCTGGCGAACGTGCTTAGCGCAGAGCGCTATGCCTTGAAGGATGACCTCGGCCTGATTGGCAAGCCGGTGGATCGTGGCCGCTGGGATATGACGCCGCCTACCATGAACGCCTACTACAGTCCGCAGATGAACGAGATCGTGGTGCCCGCCGGCTATTTGCAACCGCCAGGGTTCGACCCCAAAGGACTTGACGCCATCAACTACGGCGCAGTGGGCGTCAGCATCGGCCACGAGATCTCGCACGGCGTGGATGACGAGGGCGCCAAGTATAGCGCCGATGGCCGGCTGGAAAAATGGTGGACGGATGCCGACTACACCAACTTTCAATCGCGCACTGCATGCACCACCCGGCAATACGACAGTTACTTTGTGGAGCCGGGCCTGCACCTGCAAGGCAAGCTGGTCACGGGAGAAGCCCTGGGTGACCTGGGCGGAGTTAATCTTGCCTATCGCGCCTATCATCGCTCCCGCGCGGGCAAGGGACCGGAGCCGACAGTCGATGGCTTTACCCCCGATCAGCAGTTCTTTCTGGCCGAGGCCCAGTGGCGAGGCGCTCTGGTTCGTCCCGCCGCGGCCCGGCTGGCTGTGTCCACCGATCCGCATCCACCGGGCAAGTATCGCGTGCTCGGCCCGTTGAGTAACATGCCGGAGTTCGCAAAGGCCTTTCAGTGCAAGCCGGGCGACGCCATGGTGCGGTCTGAACCGGAGCGTTGCTCCGTGTGGTAGAGAGGGAAACATGTCACAAACGATCATCAAGCCGCCGTTCACCCTGGAAAGCGCTCAGTTGAAAGTCCAAGCCGCCGAGGATGCGTGGAACACCCGCGATGCCGAACGAGTTGCGCTGGCGTATAGCGTCGACTCCGAATGGAGGAACCGCACCGAGTTCCTGAAGGGACGAGAGCAGATCATCGCGTTCCTGCGCAGGAAGTGGTCCACGGAACTGGATTATCGGCTTAAGAAGACGCTCTGGGGCTGCCTGGGCAATCGGGTCGCCGTCAGTTTTGAATATGAGTGGCACGATCAGGCGGGGCAATGGTACCGGTCTTATGGCAACGAGCTGTGGGAGTTTGACGACGACGGCCTGATGCGCAAACGCCTGGCCAGCATCAACGACGCAGCGATCGCTGAGAGTGAAAGGCGCATCCACTAACCTCATGAACCTGGAAGAAAGTTTGATGAGCGTGTGGAGGCAGGTGCTGGCGGAACATGCCGGCAGCGTGCATCTGGAAGATAAGAGTTACCCGGTGCGCCGGACCAGCAAAGCAAAACTGCGGGAAGTGGACTTTAAATTCGAGGATAGGACCTTGCGTGCCGTTGAACAAAATCCGGATACAGCCTCGCGCTGGGCTAAGCTCGCGCGAGAAGGTAAGAAGGTGATGCAGGTTCTCGAGCACGGCCGCTATGTTGCCGCTGTA
The DNA here is from genome assembly GCA_963834445.1 of uncultured Acidobacteriaceae bacterium. Classification (GTDB taxonomy): domain Bacteria; phylum Acidobacteriota; class Terriglobia; order Terriglobales; family Acidobacteriaceae; genus PALSA-350. The sequence goes on along the minus strand of CAWIBU010000002.1, from coordinate 212,308 downwards.
GTGGATGGCAAGGTTATGCTGTATCACCCCCGGGGCGAAACCAAAGGCTGAGGACATGCTTTCGGCGGCCCGGCAATTGCTGCCGTGGTCCTCGCACCGGGCTAGCGCTCAGACTCACCCATTGCGTGCAGCCGCCGGCAATATCCTATCCGGAGAAAAAAGTCCCAGATCATATTGAGCCTTGCCCCTGGTGGCGAGATCGGCCAGCGCTTCCCCGATCACCGGAGCGAACTTGAAGCCGTGACCGGAGAAGCCGGCAGCCAACGTCACGGTGGGGTGGTGGGGATGCGTCCCGACCACAAAGTGCTCATCCGGGGTCATGGTGTAAAGACAAGTCTCCGCCCTCAACAAGCGTCCCGCCAGAGTGGGCAGCGCCGTTGCAAGGCGTTCGCGAATCGACTGTTCATCCTCGGCGCGGATTTCACGGCATACATCTTCGGGCGTGCAGAACTCTTCACTTCCGTGCAGGGCGACCTTGACCCCTTCCCCTTCGTCACCGGTAAGCGGAAAGCCGTAGACCAACGGTTCCTTGCCGGTGGGTTCTATCAGGTACACGGGCAAGCGGTCAGCGCGGAATGCCTCTATGCTGCCTTTGGGTTCGAACCAGTAGAGAACCTGCCGAGTGACACGGAGCGGAAGACCCAGCTCGGCCAACAGACGAGGGGCCCAGGGGCCGGCCGCGAGTATCAGATGTCCCGCAGTATAGGTTCCCTGTGCGGTACGCACCGTCACTCCACCACTGCGCACATCGGCCTTCCACTCCAATACAGGTTCGTTGGCGTGCAGATGGGCACCGCTGCGAGACGCTTGCCTCAATTGTTGCTCGATACACGCTTCAGGAACCAGATAGCCCGCGTCGTGCTCGAGCAGGGCGTAGCTATCGTCGTGCAACCGGAACACCGGATAGCGTTTGCGCAATTCTGCGTTGTCGAGCATTTGATGGGGAATATGAAACTGCCGCGCGCTCTCTGCGCTGCGCGCTACCAGCTGTCCCGACTCAGGTCCCATGACCAACGCTCCTGTTATATGCAACAGATGCTGATCGGTGTCCTGCTCCAGTTTATTCCAAAGCTCATGGGCACGCAGCAGCAGGGGCACATAACGCGAGTCTTCGAAGTAGGCCTGGCGAAAGATGCGTGATCGGCCGTGCGAAGACCCACGATCATGCGGCGGCGAAAACTGGTCGAAGGCCCGCGTCTGCCAGCCGCCTTGCGCCAGATGCATGGCAGCCGCGCTGCCCATCGCCCCAAGACCGACAACGATAACGTCTACTGCGCTAGCCATGTAATTTCCTCTGCCGGATTGTCTTTGATGACGGAGAGTTGCGTTTCATTGACCAGCCGGCGCGCCCATGGCGGAAGAGCCTTTGCCGAGATAGCTACACAGAGTGCGGTAATTGATTTTGAGAATGCGGCATGCATGGGCTTTGTTGCGGCCCACCTGTTCGTACACATATCGTGAATAACGAAGCTGCAGATCCGGAACCGACCACTCCTTCTCCATCGCCTGTTCGAGCATGTGATCTTGCGCGTCAGGGGAGGCCGTTGCTTCCTGTGCGGCCAGGGCGAGTTCTTCCCCATCGGCCAGCAGAATCGACCGCTCCACAGCGTTCTTCAACTCGCGTACGTTTCCCGGCCACGGCTGCGTCGTCAACTGGCGCAGCAAGTGCGCGGAGAGCTCTTTGACAGGAAGTTTCTGTTCAAAGCGAAAGCGCTCGTTGAAATATTGGGCCAGCGCAGGAATGTCGCCCGTGCGCTCCCGTAAGGGCGGGATGGGGAGCTCAATCAGAGCCAGGCGATGGTATAGCTCCGGAAGAAAAGTGCCGGCCTGCATGGCAGCCTGCAGGTTCGCAGACGTTGCGGCTACAACCCGGCCAGAGAAATGCTGAACGGCCTCGCTCCCGATGCGCGAAAAACGGCGCTCATCCAGGACACGCAGCAGTTTGGCCTGCAGAGAGAGCGGCATGTGACCAACCTCATCGAGAAACAAGGTCCCGGCGGCGCACTGCTCAAAACGGCCGGCGCGCGCGTCCACCCCGGGCGCCACCCCTTTCTCGATGCCGAACATTTCTCGCGACTGCAGGGTCTCAGGAACCGTAGCGCACGAAATATTGATAAACGGCTGTTGCCGTCGTCCCGCGGTCTGATGCAGATAGCGCGCGATGATTCCTTTTCCACTGCCGGTTTCGCCGGTGATCAGTACGGGCACCGCGCTGTCACGCACGCGGGCGGCGATGCGCAGTACCCGCTGCATGGCCAGGCTTTGGCAGACAACGGGTAGAATCTCGATCTCCTCGCTGTTGTTGCCGGCGCCGCGGCCCACCTGAACCGTCAGCTCGCGACGAGCCTGCACGTTGCTAAGAGCGAGTGACGCAATTTGTCCCGCCACTTCGAGGGCCTGCAGACTGTGGCCATCGGGGGCGCTGGTGCGGTAAAAAGCAACCTCCATGGTTCCTATCACTTCTTCCCGCTGCATGATGGGCACGCCGAGAAAGGAGTGAAAATTGCGGTTGCCGCCGCGTTCGCGGCCGAGCATCCTTACCCGCGCTTCCAGATCGATATTAGGTACGATCAGTGGCTGTTTGTGCTGAGCGATCCACCCGGTGTAGCTCATGCCGGGCTCATACCAGCGCGCATTGTTGCAGGTAGCGTCGCCCAGGTGAGCAACGATGCTGTAGCGGTGGGGAGCGCCCTCGGCACACACATAGCCCACATCGAAGGCAATCTCGCGCCGCAGCGAACGAAGCAGCTGCACCATGATGGCTTCTACCGCCGCCGGGGAAGCGTGCGACGAGGCATACTCTACCAGCTCATGAATCGAACCCGGCCTCTTGGCCGCTTCCAGTTCGTGGCCGCCGGGCGCGGGCGAGACCCCGCGAAACAGCGCTTGCAACCGAATCAACAATTCCTGCGCGCCAAAGGGCTTGATCAACACTTCATCCGCGCCCAGCGAGCGCAGCAGCAGGCGCGTATCGCGATCGAACATGTTAGCCGCCACCACCGAGGGCACGGCTCGCCAGCGCGGGTGCTCGCGCATCATGCGATACGCGGCCAGCTCTTCGCGATCGAGAAAGTGCAGGTCGAACAGCACCGCGTCGCTGGGGCTCTCTGCGCGCAGTAAAGCCGCGGTCATGGCCGGGCGCCAGTCAACCAGGTAGCCGGCTTCCTCCAGCAGAAAGCGGGTGTAGCGGGCGCTCTGTATATTTTCCTGCACCATCAATATGCGGCGTTGCGGCATGGTCACTGCTCCCTTCATGGTGATCATAAAGGCCGGTCAGGCCGGCGCGGGCACTCGTGGCGCGGGCTCGCGGATGGCCGTCCAGATCACGACGCAGGTGAGCCCCATGAAGGTGCCGGAAGCGAAGGCTGCGAGCCAGCCAAAATGCTCCACCAGCAGCGGCACCAGCGAAGTGGATAAGATGCCACCCAGCACGCCGGCGGCATTCATCACTCCAGAAAGCGTGCCCACGCTGGCTCCGCCTAAATGCGTGGCCGAAGCCCAGAACGAAGATTCGGCGCTCATGAGAAAGGCGATGCTCAACGACAGCGACGCAACGGAAACCCAGGCGGCGGCACTGTAGGCGGCAAGAAACAGCAGCAGACCACTGAGCCCGTAGCCGGTCATGATCACGATGCGCGCGCCGTGTAGCCGGCCATACTTTGCGCCCAGCCGATCGCCTGCGATGCCACCCACCGGGGTCAGCAAAAGAGCCGCCAGCCATGGCAGCGCGGCTACCCAGCCGCCGTGCATCATGCTGAAGCCACGCTTTTCGACCAGGTAGATATACAGCCAGAAGACAAAGATGAACAACACGTAACCTTCGCTGATATAGCTGACGATCAGCAGGTACACATTGCGCTGGCGCAGCAACTGAGCGAACGAAACGCCGGGCCCGGCTTCGGTTGCGCGCACTTCCGGGCCGCGGATGTGGGCGAGCTCGGCGGCATTCACGGCGGGGTGCGTCTGCGGTAAATCTGTTGAGAATCGATACCAGGCGATGGCGATCAGGAGCGCAGGGATCGAAGTGAGATAGAACGACATCTGCCATCCGAAACGAAGCATCAGCCATGACACCAGCGGAGACGTAACCGCCGAAGCAATACAGGTGCCCAGAACCATGATGGAAGTGCCAAAGGCACGCTCGGAGGGCGGCATCCAGTTGCTCACGGCGCGATTGCCCACGGGGAAAGTCGTGGCCTCGCTGACGCCGAGGAGAAAACGTATCAGCCAAAGACTAACCAGTATTACCAGCAGGCTGCCGCTAAACAAAGCCGGGATGAGGCCCGTGAGCACGGTGGCAAGACCCCAGACCAGCGCCGAAACAGCGAGCGTGAGCCGCGGCCCGAACCTGTCGCCGAAGAAACCGCCCGGCACCTGGAAAATTGCGTAGCCGATCAGGAAGCTGGTGAAGATCTCGCCCATCTGCACCTTGGTGATACCCAGTGCCGGGATCATCAACTCCGCGGCAATCGAGATATTCGACCGCTCCAGAAAACTTACCAGGGCGAAGCCGCTTAACCCGGCGAGCAGCCGCCAGCGAACAGAGGTCGGCGCCGCCGACACGACCGCGCTCACTTAGCGACCATGTATTTCTCAAACCAGGCAAAGGTGCGAACCGTAAGATCGATGCGATCTTCCGGCTTGAAGAAGCTGTGACCCTCATCGGGATAGATGACAAGTTGTGTGGGCACGCCAAGTTCTTTGAGTGCGTGCCAGAATTCGAGCGATTGCTCCGGAGGCGCTTCTCCATCCAGCTCACCCACCAGGATCAGGGTCGGGGTCCTGGCGTTCTTGATGTAAGTAATCGCTGAGCAGCGCATATAAGCAGCCGGGTCATCGTAAACAGTGGCGCCGAAGTAGGGGATCATCCACTTATCGATGGAGTTCTCGCCGTAATAGCTTTGCATGTTGACGGCGCCTGCGCCGGCCACCGCCGCCCGGAAGCGGTGGGTGCGCGTGACCGCCATCATGGCGGTCGATCCACCGTAGCTCCAACCCAGGATGCCAACCCGGTCGCTGTCGACCGGGAACTGTTTCACCACCGCGTCCACGCCGGCGACCAGGTCATCCAGATCGCCGAAACCCCATTCGCGCCGGTTGGCCTGGGTAAACTTTTCCCCTTGCCCGTAGCTGCCGCGGTCGTTGGGAAAAAGTACGAAGTAGCCAAGTTGCGTGAACACCGTGGTGTTGAAATCAGAAGATTTCCAGGTTGGCTGCGCGATCCACGCGGGCCCGCCATGGACCGCGACCAGCAATGGATACTTTTTGGACGGATCGTAATGGGCCGGATACAACAACCAGCCCTGCACGGGAAATTCCCCGCTCTTCCAGGAAAGGCTTTCCGACTTCGGCAGGGATAGAGGGACGGCCGCATTCAGCTGGGTGATCTGCGTTAAGTCGTCGATGGGGCCGGCCCAGACCTCCGGCAGTCTGGACCACGAAGTTCGCGTGAGGGCAAAGGTCCATGCGCTTCCCTGCCGTGCGACGGCCAGGCTTGCAGCTGCCTCACTCGCCTGGATCGTATCGCCCGCCTGCCACAAATGCCTGGTTTTGCCACTCGCCGTATCCAGCGTATTGACAGCGGTCGAACCGCCAACGTAGTCGGTGAATAATATTTCCCCACTGGAAAGCCAGGTGAACCAGGCGGGCGAAGAAGGCCACGACGGGGTCAGATTGTGCGGCTCGCCTCCTTGTGAAGGGATTTGGTATATCTCGCCTCCGGTCGCTCCCTCATCGCTCATGAGTCCCTGGATAAAGGCAATGGATTTTCCATCAGGCGACCACTGCGGGAGCGCTATCTGCAGCTTAGGTTGGAAAATAGACACCGGTTTCGCATCGGCTATCGGCTGGGTGTATAGCTGCGCGATGTACCAATTGTCGTCGCCGGGCGGCGCGGCCGCCGTATAAGCAAACGACTTGCTGTCAGGGGACCAGCCGTATTCAAAGATGTACATTCCCGGGGGTGTTACGGTGCGCATTGCTCCAGTGCGAAGTTCAATCACGTTCAGCCGCTGCACATCCCGGTTCACGATGTCGTCGATGACGCCCACTGCTTTGTTTTCCGCAGCCAGCGGTGAGGGCGCGCGGCTAGCGCTCTCCACATAAAGCAAGGCGATGCTGTTGCCGTCTGGCGACCAGCCAAGATGAGACACGTATCCCTTGAGGTGGGTCAGTTGCCGCGGCGGCGAAGACTGCGCGGTATCCGCCACAAAGACCTGTAGCTGACCTGGGGTTGCGCAATCGGAGAGAACGGCCAGGCGATGCGCATCGGGGGCCCATTCCGCGGATTCGATGTTGCAGGGCTGCGGGGAGGGGATCTCAAGCGCTCGCGCCGTGGAGGGTGACTTGAGCGGCGCGATATACACCTGGTGCTTTTTGGGCGCTGGGTCGTCCACGGTCCATGCTGCCCGCAATCCATCGCTGCTGAGAGAAACCTGCTCGACCGGCCTCACGTGCGACTGCAGGTCCTGGAAATTCCTGATCAGCAGGCGTGCCTGATCCGCCGAGGTTTGCGCGCGTGCCGGCAACCCAGCGGCGAACAGCGAAAGAGTCGCTAAGAAAAAATAAAGCCTGTTCATGCCGGTGGATCACCCCATGATCCCTTCACCCATGGAACTCTAGAACGAGATTCGTAGCCCAGCCTGCATCTGGCGGCGCGCGCCTTGTTCAAAGGTTCCTGATCCTCGCTGCCGGATGTTGGTCCGGTTCGATGGGATCGTTCCACTGATCGTTCCCGGCTGGCCAGAGAGCGTACCGTTTAACAGGTTGGCCGGGGCATCATACGAGCTGCGATTGAAAACATTGAATATATCCCACGAGGGCGAGAGGGTGACCCTGTCTCCAATCACCTTGTAGTTCCACCCCAGTCGTACATCGGTCAGCAACAGCAAATCGAGGCCCACCTCGTTGGCCGGGGCAAGCGGTAAGGTTGGCATCACGCCGCTCAACTGTTGCAGCTGCGAGCTGCTCATGAGCCCTTGCGCCACCACCAGTTTGCCGGCAGGGGTCGGCTGACCGGCGAAGCTGGTGTTGTATTTGTTGATGGCCGAGTTCAGGCCTTTTGCCCCTTTCAGGCTGCGGCCAAAGGCCCCGGGCCCGGCGGTCGGCAACAAATCGCCGGTGGTGCCGTCACCCGTCCAGTCACTGCAGAAAATTTCTTCCGGCCCGCCGGCGCAGCCTTGAAATGCCGTGGGCAGCAAAGTGTTGTTCGACAACGGCGAGTACCAGTGGGTGATCTGGCTAAAGACAAATCCTTTTTTGATGTCAGTGATCGTGCCCGCGTTCAACATCGAAGTACGATCGAGCCCGTCCGGGCCCACGAAGCGATTCGGCTGCAGAGAATCCCAGGTGGAGGGGGTTGCAGAAACGTCCGCCGCCGCGGTTCCCCCGGTTCTGAGATTGCCCACGTTGCGCGATAGCGTATAGGCAAAGGTGACGGTGTTGCCGTTCATCCAGTGAAACGCGCGCATGCCTGGTTCGGCAAATCTTCCGTCCAACCTCAGGTTCATGCCGTTATACGTGTTCATTCCTTTATGGTCGTAAAAGCTCATGGTGCCGAAGGTGGGGTTCACTCCGCGAAAAGCATAGCCGGTCGCCGCCGTGCCTGCGCCCAAGCCATAGGCTCCATACGTCGCAATGGTTGCTTTGTTTGCGATTGCGCAATCGATGCCGGCTGAGCCCGCCGGGCAACCGACCGATGCGTTGGCGGCGGTGATGGCAGCCGCGGCCGCCACAGGGTCGAAGCTGGCGGCGTTGGCAGCGCCGATGTGATTGTCATCCTGCACCAGGGGAAACTCGTAGCCATGCACCCATACATACTCGCCGGTGAACACCAGGCCGTTGCGCAGTTGGCGTTGCACCGCGACATTGAATTGGGCTACCCGCGGATTCTTGGTTCCCGCAGGCCAGGAAGGGCTATAGAGCGCGTGGTTCAGATCGAACGAGCTGGCCGTCGAAGAACTGTTCTGCGCCGCAGCGGCGATGTAGAGCTTATTCAGGTTGTTCACCGCCGTGGCGGCTTGCCCGATGGTCTCATTGAACAATGGGCTGAGCGCTGGACCAGAAGTGCCGTTGGCAAAACCGAACTGCGTGGCCAGTGGGTCGCCGGCCGCAAAGGCGGTTCCATTGCGCGGGTCGATCAGGGCGCTGCCGGCGCCGATGGTTTGCGCCTGGTAAGAAATGCCGGCAGGGATGAAGTTGGTTGGATCGCCATAAAAGCCATCGATCGTCAGTTCTTCAAAGTAAAGGCCTGCGGCCGAGCGGATTACGGTCTTACCATTGCCGCTCACATCCCACGCCGCGCCAATCTGCGGCCCGAAATTCGTCTTGGGCGCATGGCGATAACCGCTCAAGCCGGGATGGAAGGAGTCGAGCAGCGCGGGATGGTTGATGTCCGGCGCAAATTGACCGGAGAAAAACACGTAACGCAGGCCCGCGTTGATGGTGAGATTACGCGTCGCCTTCCACGTGTCGTGGACGTAACCGGCCGGCCTCCACTCTGGAAAAGCGCCGTGGGGAAAGCCCAGCGCGCCGGGCACGGTGTAGAAACCCAATGCGTTGCCCATACTGACCGACACCAATGGATACTGGGTCGGATCGGTGAGCCCGGCGCCCAGATAACTATCGCTATCGAGCTCCGGACTGTTGAGCCGAAGCGGGTAATCCGTGCCCAGAATCCAATAGGTCAGATCGACACCAAAATCGAGCGTGTGCCGCCCGATTTGGATGTCTACATCGTATTTGCCCTCGTCGTTGTGTTGTTTTTCGTTCTGGCTCGAAAGCCAGTTCACACCGTAGGCAAGGGTCGAGCCGCCATCGATCTGGATTAGATATTTGCGTCCCTGGCTATCTTCGGGCGCCGGTGCGAGTGGGTTCGGCAGAAGCCGTTCTGAATAAGAGTTGAAGCCGTAAGAAAGGGAGTGGGTGACGTGGGTTCCGGCGTACGTGGCGCCGCCGCCGAAAACAATGGCCTGCGTCTTGTTGGTTAACGAATCGAGATAAGTGGCTCCGAGCGAAGGGTAACCCACGACTCCATGATTGGGTGAATAGCTGTAACGGGCGAAGCCCCGCCACTTATCAGAGAGCACACCATCGAGACGCCCGAGCGCGAACTGTTCGCGAAACGGCTTACCGAAGAAGCCGTTGAGCGAGGGAAAGATGGTTTGGGCGTAGAAGGAATCGCGTGAATCCGTCAACTCATAATCGGCGAAATAGAAAAGCCGATTGGGCAGGAAGGCGCCGCCTAAGCTTGCGCCTAACTGGTTGCGGTCATAAGGCGAACTCACCGGGCCAATGCGTGCGCCCAGCCGGGAGTCACGAAAAAACTCAAACGCCGAGCCATGCATCTGGTTGGCTCCGGAGCGGGTCAGCATATTCACTGCGCCACCGCTGGCCACGCTCTGCGCCGGGTTCAGCGTCGACTGCGCGACCTGAAACTCCTGCAGCGCGTCGAGGCCGATATTCTGTACCGGTCCGCCGACCGTGTGATCCTGAATCGACAAGCCATCCATCTGGATCTGGGTCTCGCGGCCCGAACGGCCCTGAAAGGCGGCGATGGTGAAGTTGTTCTTGGTGGGATCGATGTCGTTGCCATCGCGCAGCTGGACTCCCGGCGACAGTTGCGCCAGGTCCATCGCTGCCCGGCCGACAATGGGCAGTTGCTCGATCTGCTTGGCCGTGATCACCTCCGCCGATTCGGTCGAAACTGTATCCAGGTCGGTCGAGGTGGAGGAGACCAGAACATCCTCTGAGGTGTTGCCCGGCGTCACCGTGGTGTTGAGCGACGTGACCCGCGAGATTTGCACCAGCACGTGGGAGAGCGAGACCTGCTTGAATCCCGGCGCCTCGACGACTACCAGGTATAGATCAGGATGCACTTCGACGAAGTGGTAGAAGCCGGTCTGGTCGGAGGTGGTGACTAATTTTTCGCCCGTGGTCTCGTCGGTTGCCGAGACGCTAGCATGGGGCACAACCGCGCCGGTGCTGTCGGTGATCGTCCCCTCAATGCCGCCGGTCGTCTTCTGCGCGCACGCCTGGGCCACGAACAGCGACGCCGCAAGCACCATCATGCTGACTGGGGAATGGGGAAACAGCTTCATCAGAAAGTTCTGACGGTCCATGGAGAATCCTCCGGATCAATGGTTCGAAGCAGTGAGAGACACGTATGCGGCAGCCTGCCGCCGGGGATGCATTCAGATTCGAAAACTGAGCGGCCTTTGCAGGCTGGGACCCGTATTCAGCAAGCCGTGCAGAACATCAAAACCAACAACAGCGACAGCGACGTGGGTCGCAAAGAGGGCGGGGTTTTTCACTACATTGGTACGGTTGTAACATCCGCTTCACGCGCACGCAAGATAAGCCGGGGAACGGCTGGTTGATCGTTGCAGATATGCAAGGCACGGGTGGGTTTGGTTGTAGCCAGGTATTGCAATTTCCGCAATGCTCTACCATGCCCCGCGATTAGGATCGTTGCGGCGAGCGGGCTCTGCTAGGGTAGTGCGTTGTTGATAAAGTCAATTACGAATGAACAAAATGGGCTGGGGCCAGGATTTGCGAGCTCACCGCGGGGCCTTTGTTTGGGAGAAAGGCGCACTGCAGATCCCTCCGCTACGCTCCCCCGAATTCCTGTCGAGGGTGGTGGCGCTGGCGAACTTCATGCGGCTTTCCTTGAGGAAAGCCGCACACGTGGATCTATCTGACGTAGCGAAACAGGAATTCGGTACGCTTCGGTCGGGATGACAAAGGGGAGGGTGACAGTCGCCCTCAAGAATTGCTAATGGGATGGCTGAGAAGCAGGTCCCTCCACTTCGCTACGCTTCGGTCGGGATGACAAATTTGTTTGGGGGGACGGATTTAAAGAGCAAGTGCTGACAAATTTGTTTGGAGGTCGGATTCAAAGAGCAAGTGCTGACAAATTTGCTTGGGGGTCGAGGCTTACCTCTTCCAAACTAATTTGTCGTTCTGACCGAATGAAGTTGTTCGCAGTTGGCGAGGGCGCAAAGCAGGTCCCTCCACTTCGCTACGCTTCGGTCGGGATGACAAATTTGTTTGGGGGACGGATTTAAAGAGCAAGTGCTGACAAATTTGTTTGGAGGTCGAGGCTTACCTCTTCCAAACTGATTCGTCGTTCTGACCGAATGAAGTTGTTCGCAAATGGCGAGGGCGCAAAGCAGGTCCCTCCACTTCGCTACGCTTCGGTCGGGATGACAAATTTGGTTGGGGGACGGATTTAAAGAGCAAGTGCTGACAAATTTGCTTGGGGGTCGAGGCTTACCTCTTCCAAACTGATTTGTCATCCCGACCGAAGCGTAGCGCAGTGGAGGGACCTGCTTTGCGCCCTCGGCATCTACTCGACTTGATTAACAGCGCTTGATATTTCACCGGCAGAAGGACTGCGATGGACTGGAAAGAAAAGGTTGCGGCAGAGATCGAGAGTCTTCGTCCGACCATGATTGATTTCATGCAGCGCATGATCCGGTTTCAGACGCTTCCCGGACGGGAGCAAGAGGCGCAGCATTTCATTGCCGACAAGCTGCGCTCCCTGCAATGCGAAGTTGAAATCCTGAGGTCTGATTACTCTGAACTGGAACGGCATCCTGCCTTTTCTGACGACGGCGTCTCCTTCGAGGAACGCCTGAACGTAGTTGGCACCTGGGCAGGATCGGGCAGCGGCCGGTCTCTTATCCTGAACGGCCACATGGATGTCGTTCCCGTAGGCAACGTCGCTTTATGGAAGTTTCCTCCCTGGGAGGGCGTGGTGCATGAGGGCAAACTTCATGGACGCGGCGCGTGCGACATGAAGGCCGGTCTGGCGGCGGCCGTGTTTGCCATGCAGGCCCTGCAGCAGCTGGGTTTCCAGCCGGCCGGTGACGTGCGCTTTGAGAGCGTCATCGGGGAAGAGAGCGGCGGGGTGGGCACGCTCACCACCCTGGTGCGCGGCTTCTCCGCCGATGCCGCCATCATCATGGAGCCTACCCGCTTGCGCATCTGTCCGCTGCATGCAGGCGCACTTAGTTTTCGCCTGCGCGTGAGTGGACGCGCGATTCACGCCAGCATGAAACAGTTTGGGGTCAGCGCCATTGATAAGTTCCAACGGGTCTTCGCGGCGCTCGAGCAGTTAGACGAAGCCCGCCACGCGCAATATAACAACCCCATCTTTGAGTTCAAAAACAATATCGCGCCGATCTGCATCGGCACCCTCACCGCGGGCGACTGGCCTTCCACGGTTCCTGAGGAACTGGTGGCAGAAGGCCGTTTCGGTGTCTTTCCCGGTGAGTCGATTGCAGACGCGCGCAGTGCTCTCGTCCGCTGCCTGGAACAGGTAACCAACCAGGATGAGTGGCTGGCCGCGCATCCGCCCGCGCTGGAGTGGTTTGAGGGCCAATTCGAACCTGGAGAAACCAATCTCAACGAGCCCATCCTGGAAATGGTGAGCGCAACCCACGCTCGCGTTCTCAATAAACGCCCGGCCGTTCAGGGTGTTCCTTACGGATCAGACCTGCGCCTGTTCACGCTGTACGGGAAGATACCGTGTGCGCTTTACGGTCCGGGCGATGTCGCCTTTGCGCACACAGTTGAAGAGCATGTGGAGCTCGAAGAGGTTTTTACCTGCGCCACCATACTGGCGTTGCTGATCGTCGACTGGTGCGGCCATGCCTAGCGCTAAACGACTGATTTTGAAAGACCCAAGGGTCATCCCCCGGCTGAGCTAACTGGATGCGGCCACACCGCATCTAGATAAGGGAGGTGATGAGTCCTATGGCAAGTGAAACCAAAATCGATAAAGCCCCGAGTAGCGAAGAGTTCCATACCTCAAAAACCGGAGAAGACAACAAGGTGGATCGAGCGGCGCAGGAGGCTGCGGTGAAGGCCAGCAAAACCGAAAAGCGTTTTGACCGCGATCACGATATTTTCACCAAGTAGTGGCCGTTGCGGGGGTTGCTGTTGGCAAACAGCGACCCCGCCCCGCACTCTGTTCCCGCCTCTGTTTACCAGCCCGTGGTCGTGGCCTAGAATGACAGTATGGTTAATCTTGCGTCGCAAGGCCGCAAATGAACTTTCCCGAGCATGAACTCCACTTCTTTCAAAAATTTGGCCTGACCTCACGCCTGATTGAGCGTTGCTTGGGCGAGGCGCTCTCAGCTGGTGGTGATTTCGCCGATCTTTACTTTGAATCCGTTACTTCGAGCTCCATTTCTGTAGACGAGTCGCTGGTCAAGTCGGCCAGCCAGGGCGTCAGCGCGGGTTGCGGCATTCGCGTAGTCTCCGGCGACCGCACCGGCTACGCCTACACCGACGATCTTTCGGCGGAGCGGCTGCTGCGAGCGGCCCGCACCGCGGCCCTGATCGCCGATGGGCCCAGCAAGCAGCAGGTAGCAGGATTTCGCGAGACACCCAAGGCCAGCCTCTACCCAATCTCGGCAGTGGACGCCGATGCCGGCATCGCGCCCAAGCTGGCATTGGTGATGCGCGCCGATCGGGCGGCGCGCGCCTATGACCCGCGCATTGTCCAGGTCCGGGCCGGTTTCAACGACGAGCTGCGGCATATTCTCATCGCCGCTTCCGACGGTACGTTCGCCAGCGATACGCAGCCACTGGGCCGGCTCAACTGCTCCGTGATTGCCCGTGAAGGCGCGAAAAACTCCCGCGGCGGCTCGGGCGGGGGCGGCAGGGTCGAGCTCAGTTTTTTCGAAGGCGATAAGTCACCCGAGCACTTCGCCCGCGAGGCGGCGCGCCAGGCGATTCTGCAACTGAATGCGGTGGCTGCGCCGGCAGGCGACATGGAAGTGGTTCTCGGACCCGGCTGGCCCGGGGTGCTGTTGCACGAAGCCGTGGGGCACGGCCTGGAGGCCGACTTCAATCGCAAGAAAACCTCTGCCTTCGCCGGGCTCATCGGGCAGAAGGTAGCCAGTGCAAAAGTAACCGTGGTTGACAACGGCACCATGCCGTCGCGCCGCGGTTCGCTGAACGTCGACGATGAAGGGTCGCCTACCAAAGAGACGGTTCTGATTGAAAACGGCATCCTCAAGGGATACCTGAGCGATAAGCTTTCTGCCCGGCTGATGGGCATGGCCGATACCGGCAACGGTCGCCGCGAAAGCTACCAGCACATCCCCATGCCGCGCATGACCAACACTTATATGCTTTCGGGCGAAGATAGCCCGGAGGATATTGTGCGCAGTGTCAAAAGGGGACTCTACGCCGTCAACTTCGGCGGCGGCCAGGTGGATATCACCAGCGGCAAGTTCGTCTTCTCCGCCTCGGAAGCCTACCTGATCGAAGATGGAAAAATCACCGCGCCGGTGCGCGATGCCACGCTCATCGGCAACGGGCCGGAAGCGCTCAAATATGTATCCATGGTGGGTAACGATCTGGCGCTCGACGAAGGTATTGGCACCTGCGGCAAAGATGGGCAGAGCGTGCCGGTCGGCGTGGGCATGCCGACCATCAAGCTCGACCGCATGACCGTCGGTGGGACCGGCCGCTAATGTCGACGGCTTCCCCTATCTCCGCGGCTGAAAGTATCGGCGACCTGCAGCAACTGGCCGCCGACGTGGTTGACCGCGCTCTGCACGGTGGGGCTAACGAGGCCGAAGTGGTGATCCGTGAAGGGGACGAATTCTCGACCCTGGTGCGCATGGGCCAGGTCGAGACGCTGAAAGAGTCCGGCGCGCGGGGTATTGGTCTGCGCGTGTTTTTGGGTGAAAGCGGCGCCTATCGCACGGCCAACACCTCGACCAGCGACTTCTCCCCCTCGGGGCTGGCGCACCTGGTTGCTTCCGCCATCGATCTGGCCCAGGTCACCTCGCAGGATCCCTTTACGGGCATGCCCGAGGCGGAGGCCATGGGGCAAATCGGCGGCGACCTTGGCCTCTATTACGACAACGTCTATTCCCTGCCCCCGGCGGAGCGCATCGACTACGCGCGCCGTGCCGAGGCGGCCGCGCTCTCCGCTGACCCTCGCCTCGAAAACAGCGACGGTGGCAGTTTCGATGCGGCCACGGGCCATAAGGTCATGGTCAACTCGCGCGGATTTTCGGGTGAGTATCGCCGTTCGTATTGCTCGCTCTCGGCCATGCCGATCGCCAGGACGGCCGAAGGCGGCATGCAGCGGGATTATTGGTACTCGAGCGCGCGCACCGTGGCCAGGCTGGAATCTCCTGAAAGCATCGGGCTCGAAGCAGCCCGGCGCACGCTGCGGCGATTGAACGCGCGCCGCGTGCCGACGCAAAGTGTGCCGATTGTGTTTGCGCCCGAGATTGCCCGCTCGCTGGTCGGTTCCATGTTCGAAGCAGCCAACGGTGACAGTATCTATCGTGGCGCTTCCTTCTGGGCGAACAAACTGGGCGAGCAGGTCGCGAGCGCAAATGTAACCGTGATTGACGATGGCACGCTGCCGGGGCTGTTTGGCACGGCGCCGTTTGACGGCGAAGGCCTGCCCACGCGGCGCACCGTGATAGTTGAGAACGGCGTGCTGAAAAACTACCTGCTCAATACCTACACGGCGCGCAAGCTCAACATGCAAAGCACCGGCAATGCCTCGCGCGGCCTGGCCGGCACGCCAGGGATTGGCGCCGGCAACCTCTTTCTCGAAAAGGGCAGCCTCTCACCCCAGCAGTTACTCGGCGCGGTGAAGTCCGGGTTTTACGTGACCGAACTGATGGGCCAGGGTGTGAACATGGTGACCGGGGACTACTCCCGCGGCGCAGCCGGCTTGTGGATTGAGAACGGTGAGTTGACGTTCGCTGTGGAAGAGATCACCATCGCCGGCAACCTGAAGGAGATGTTGCACAACATCACCGCCATTGCCGACGACCTGGAGTTTCGTGGATCGGTTACTTCACCCACCTTGCGCATCGACGGAATGACCATCGCCGGGGAATAATCATCTCGTCGGCGGGCTTCTATGAGTGCTGGTCTAGCCAATTCCATTCCGTTCGATCCGGCTGATCCGCTTGCCAGCCTGGGTGGCTTGCCGGCGGCCCCGGGAATTTTTGCCCTCTATGCGGCCGACCCCGCGGCCGAGCCTTACCTCAGCAAGACGCCGAACCTTCGCCGCCGCCTGATGCGCTTCCTGCGCAGTGGTGGAGCCGGCAGCCGGCGCTTGCAGTTGGCCCACCTGGTCGATCACATTGACTACACCGTCACCGGCTCGGACTTCGAGTCGTCGTTATGTCTATACGAAGCTTCACTGCGCGCCTTTGGCGACCGGGCGCGGAAGCGGCTGCGGCTGCGGCCCCCGGCGTTTTTGCGCATGTCGGTCGAGAACCCGTATCCCCGCGTCTACGCGACGGCGAAGATCAGCAAGACGGCCGCGCATGCTCTGTTTGGTCCCTTCCCCTCCAGGCCAGCTGCGGAGCGTTATGCGGATGAGATGCTCAACCTGTTTTTGCTGCGCAGGTGCTTTGAGGAGCTGAACCCCGATCCCGCCTTTCCCGGCTGTGTTTATTCGGAGATGAAAATGTGCCTGGCGCCTTGTTACAAAGGGTGCTCCGATGAGCGCTACAAGGAAGAGTCGACGGCAGTATTTGAGTTCCTCTCGACGCGCGGCGCTTCGCTGTTGGCGCAGTTGGAGGGTGAGCGCAATGCTGCTTCCGAGGCGATGGAGTTCGAACGCGCGGCAGCCATCCATCAGCGCATGCAGAAGGTGCAGGCGGTGGCCCACCTGGCAAGCGAGGCGGTCCGTCCGCTCGCGCAGTTGAGCGGAATCCTGGTGCAGCCTGCGAGCGAACTGGATAAGGTTGCATTGTTTGCCCTGCAGCGCGGCCTTTGGCGAGGACCACACATGTATTCGATCGTTGGCATGCGCTTGGCGAATGAGCGGTCGGGATCGAGTTCCTTGTTTGCGCATCCTGTCGCCGTGGAGGCAATTCCCCTGGAGGGACCGGCCGGGATGCCGGCGAAAGATATGCTGGAGGCTCGTCTGGAGGAGGCGTTGTCGGCGCTGGCGTCACCGGCGGCGAAGCCGGCATCCACGCAAACCTTGTCGGATCACGTGTCGCTGTTTGCGCAATGGTTTTACCGGCCCACGGTACGCTCGACCGGAGAGATGATTTTTGCCCGGGCCGACGGCGAGATCGCGCGCAAACCGCTGCTGCGCGCGATCTCGCGCGTAGCAGCTAAAGCCAACAGCGCGAACCCCGAAGAGCTAAGTAAGCCGCCGATCCAGTGGCACGCTTAGAGCGCGGTTGTTGGGGATGTTTGTCTCGCCGCAGCGTGAGTCCCGTAGGGACGACTGAACCTAGCCCTGGATGAAATCCTGGGTTGGCAATGAAACACAAGAGCCGTCCCGTAGGGACGGCTGAGATGGGAAGGACGATAGTCCTGTGTAGCCTAGCCGTACTAGAGGGTCCAACCGTTACCCAGGATTTCATCCTGGGGAATTTTCAGCCGTCCCTGCGGGACTGCATCCTGCGCACAACTGTTTTCCCAGGACTGTGTCCTGGGCTACCTTCAGCCGTCCCTGCGGGACTGTATCCTGCGCACAACTGCTTTCCCAGGACTGTGTCCTGGGCTACCTTCAGCCGTCCCTGCGGGACTGCATCCTGCGCATAACTGTTTTCCCAGGACTGTGTCCTGGGCTTTCTTCAGCCGTCCCTGCGGGACTCAGGTTGGCCGCGGCGAGGGGCGACCCATCGCCCTCTTCCGCGTCCGCGACCGCTGAGGGTTGCAGGGGGAAAGCGGTTAGATTTCCCACATCTCCCCGCAAAAAGCGCGGTGAGATATGGGGCACCCGCCTTTGTGGGGGCACACACTTTTCTCGCAGCCATCCTGCTACACTGAGGGCAGTTTGAGGGGTACCTGTGGTTGAATTAGTGCCATCCATCCTCTCTGCCGACTTCTCCCGGCTGGCCCAGGAAATCGAGGCCGCGGAGCGCGGCGGTGGCTCCGCGATCCATATCGACATCATGGACGGCCATTTTGTGCCCAACCTCACCATGGGCCCGCCCGTGGTCAAATCGTTGCGCAAGGTCACCCGGCTTCCTCTCGATTGCCACCTGATGATCGAAAATCCCGATGACTTTATCGCCGAATTCGCCGCGGCCGGCGCCGACTGGATCAGCGTCCATTACGAGGCCTGCCGCCATCTGCACCGCTCCCTCGAGTTGATCAGTCAACACGGCATGAAGCCCGCGGTCGTCATCAACCCAGCAACCCGGGTCGATTTTCTGGTCGAAATCCTGCCCATGGTGCATCACGTTCTGGTGATGAGCGTGAACCCGGGCTTTGGCGGGCAAAAGTTCATCCCCTTCTCGCTCGACAAGATCCGCCGCCTGGCCGAGCTGCGCGGCCGGCTGGGCCTGCACTATCGCATCGAGGTAGACGGGGGCGTGGCTCACGATACCATTGCTTCGGTCGTCGAAGCTGGAGCGGATCTGTTGGTCGCCGGCAGCGCTGTTTTTGCCTCCGGGCACCCCGAACATGAGGCCCGGACCCTGCTGAACATGGCGCAGGAGGCCGAACAGCATTTAACATTAACTTAGCGGTAATAGTGGGCGCCATTACCGGCCAAGTCGCTCCCTGGCGGAGCCCCCGCCCATGAGGTGCTATGCAGCGTTTTTTATTCCGGCTTTCTACCCTTTGTCTTCTTTGCGCGCTCCCCGCGTCCGCTCAGTTCGGCATCTTTAAACCTTCTAAACCGGCGACGGTTCCCTCGCCGAGCGATCCCCTGGCCGGCCACGCCTCCAAGCAGCCGGACAAGGAGCTATTCGACAAGGCCATGATCGCCATGAAAAAGGGCAAGTTTGACGTCGCCCGGCTCGATCTGCAGACCCTGTTAAATACCTATCCGGAATCGGAATACCAGATGCGCGCCAAGCTGGCGGTCGGCGATAGCTGGTTCAAAGAAGGCGGTACGGCCGCGCTGACCCAGGCCGAGGCCGAGTACAAAGATTTCATCACCTTCTTCCCCAATCAGCCGGAAGCCGCTGAAGCGCAGATGAAGGTCGCCGACATCTATTACATGCAGATGGAGAAGCCGGACCGCGACCCCAAGAATGTGGAGCAGGCGGAGCAGGAATACCGCACCATGATCCAGCAGTTTCCGGATTCGACCTTTGTGCCGCGCGCCAAGCAACGGTTGCGCGAGGTGCAGGAAGTGCAGGCTGAGCGGCAGTACCAGATCGGCGCTTTTTATGCCACCCACGAGAACTGGGCAGCAACCATTGCCCGCCTGCAGACGGTGACCGATAGCTACCCGCTTTATAGTCACAGCGACCTGGCCCTGATCGGCCTGGGTGACGCGTATGCGGCGCAAGCCCGCATTGTGCAGGGCATGGCGCAGCTCAATCCCAAGGCCAAGCAGGAACTGATGAAGGCCTACGATGACCAGGCCGCCGACGCGTATGCGCGGGTGGTGACCCATTACTCGATGGCTGCGCACGTTGAAGATGCGCGCGAGCGTCTGATCGCGCTGAATCGCACCGTGCCCGAACCTACCAAGGAAGAACTGGCCGAAAGTGAGGCAGAAGAGCAGAGCCGCACCGGCATTACCTTCAAGGATCGCGCCCTGATCCTGGTCAAGCGCGGTCCGGTTACGGTGAATGCCGCTCGCATTGGGGAACCGACCCTGGTGGATCCGCCGCAGATTACGGCGCCCGAGGTCCACAAGCGGGACGCGGCCCTGTTCACCGCGGCTCTGGCCGGCAAGCCACTACCGCCGGTCGCTCCGATTGGCCCCGCAGCCACCACGGTAGCGGCCGGTGGTGCGACCGCATCGCCCACGCCTGATGCTGGGGGAACGCTGCAACTGGAGAATGTGCCTACCCAGAGCGGTGGAGCGCCGGCCGGCGGCGGACCGGCTATCGGCGCCCAGATCGTCGGTACGGGGGAAGGCAGCAGTGGCACAGCGCCGGCGCAATCGGCTCCTCCTACTTCAGAACCGCGGCAGTTTACACCGCCTGCGGCCATGCCCGTCGGCCCGGCTCCAACGGCCGCAGGCCAAGCGGCGGCCGCGGAGGCAGCAGGTGTACCGGGTGCACAGAATCCTGGCGGCTTGAACGCGATTCGACCTGACAACACGCCGTTACCCCCAGTCGAAAAGCCCGCCGAGGCCCCGGCGCAGACCAACGACGTGCATAATGCTCCAGCAACCGTGCAGACCGGTACCGATGCAGGCACCGCTAACGGCAAGAAGAAGAAGAAGACCCCGGCGCCCAAGTACGATTCAAGCGACGAGTCTTCGAGTAAACATCCGAAAAAGAAGGGTCTCGACAAGCTCAACCCCTTCTAGTGCTCAGCTCCCTCGGGCTGCGGAAAGACTCGCTTTGAGGGTGGCCCACTCAAGCTTTGCTTGAATGGGCCACCCACTCGTTGTTTGGAGGCTACGGCACGGCTGAAACCGTGCTCTGATGCAAAAAAGCCCGTACCCTGCCCTTGCGTTGAAAGAAGACGCCTATCATGCCTCGTGATCTCCCCAAAGCCTACGACCCCGCCGCGATTGAAGATCGCTGGGCAGCCTATTGGGTCGACGAAAAGCTCTTCGATCAGCCGCACATAGGGGCTGACCCGGCTTCCATCTTCACCATGTTGCTGCCTCCGCCGAACGTGACCGGCCGACTGCATATGGGCCATATGCTGGAACACACCGAGATGGATATTCTGACCCGGTGGCGGCGCATGTCTGGCGACCTGGCGCTCTGGATCCCCGGCACGGATCACGCTGGAATCGCGACCCAGTTGATGGTGGAACGGCAGATAGCGGAAGAGGGCAAGACCCGCCAGGACCTGGGCCGTGAAGCCTTCACCGAACGAGTCTGGCAATGGAAGCAGCATTACGGCGACGCCATTCTTGACCAGATGCGCCGCCTGGGCACCAGCGTTGACTGGTCACGGGAATACTTCACCATGGATGCCCCGCGCTCCGCGGCCGTGCGCGAGGCCTTCGTCCGGCTGTATGAGCAGGGGCTTATTTATCGCGGCGCCTACATTGTGAACTGGTGCCCTCGCTGCCAGACCGCCATCTCCGATCTGGAAGTGATCCACGAGGAACAGCAGGGCAAGTTATGGGAGATTCGCTACCCCATCGTGGGGGAAACAGGCTTTGTGACGGTAGCCACGACGCGTCCTGAAACCATGCTGGGGGATGTCGCGGTGGCAGTGAATCCGAGCGACGAGCGCTATGCGCACCTGCACGGAAAGATGCTGCAGCTGCCCTTGAGCGGGCGGGCGATCCCCATGGTGACCGACGGTTGGGTCAGCCCCGACTTTGGTACGGGCGCGGTGAAGGTGACGCCGGCGCATGATCCCAACGATTTTGCGCTTGGGCAGCGGCATGGCCTGCCTTCGATCAGCGTGATGGATGAGCGGGCACACATGACTGCCGCGGCCGGCGCTTACGCCGGGCTCGACCGTTACCAGGCGCGCAAGCAGGTGCTGGCCGATCTGGAAGCGCAGGGTTTGCTGGCAGGCGTGCGCGAGCACATCAACTCCATTGGCAAGTGCAGCCGCTGCAAGACGGTGGTTGAGCCGCTGCTGTCGACCCAGTGGTTTATCCGCATTCAACCGCTGGCCGATCCGGCGATCGAAGCGGTAGAGCAGGGGTACATCCGCTTCACGCCGGAACAAAACGCGAAGACCTACTTCGAGTGGATGCGCAATATCCATGACTGGTGCATCTCGCGCCAGCTTTGGTGGGGTCATCGCATCCCGGCATGGCACTGCGCGGAGTGCGGCAAGATCACCGTGGCGCGGACCACGCCTGCGGCCTGCGAGCACTGCGGTAGCGGACGCATCGAGCAGGAGAAGGATGTGCTCGACACCTGGTTCTCGTCTGGCCTGCTGCCCTGCTCTTCGCTGGGCTGGCCCGACCACCCGCCGGATCTGGATACGTTCTATCCCACCCGCCTTCTGGTGACGGGCTTCGACATCCTGTTCTTCTGGGTTGCGCGCATGGTGATGCTGGGCATCCATTTCATGCTCGAAGAGCCGATGGCCGATGGCAGCAAACGTACGCTCAAGGATGCGGTGCCGTTCCGCGAGGTGTACATCCATGCGCTGGTGCGGGATGCGGATCGGCAGAAGATGTCGAAGACCAAAGGGAATGTGATCGATCCCATTCAAATCGTGGAGCGCTTCGGCACCGACGCCGTGCGCTTTACCCTGGCCGCGATGGCTTCGCCGGGCACCGACATTGCGTTCAGCGAAGAACGCACCGATGGGTATCGCGCATTCGCCAACAAGATATGGAATGCGGCACGGTTCATCTTTATGCAGATGGAGCGGGCGGGCGAGGCGGGGATCGCTGTCGACTTGAGCGCGCTGGCTGAGGATCACCCCGTAGCGGCGGAGGCACCGCTCGAAACGCGCTGGATCCTTTCTCGCCTGCACCGTACGGCGGGCGAAATCAACCAGGCGCTGGGCGAGTATCGCTTCCACGAGGCAGCGAATACGCTTTACAGCTTTTTCTGGGGCGACTTCTGCGACTGGTACCTGGAGATTGTGAAGCTGCGTCTGGATTTCACCGCGGCGCCGACGCCGGTGCGGTCCGCGCTGGTGACCCTGCTTACGGTGTTCGAGTCGGCGTTGCGCCTGCTTTCTCCGTTCATGCCGTTTCTCTGCGAAGAGATCTGGCATGCGCTCTATGAGAATCGCCCCCCTGCGCGTTCGATCGCGTTGACGCGCTATCCCCAAGGCCGTGCAGCGCTGCTCGACGATGCGGCCGAGGAACAGATGGCACGTATGCAGGCGCTGATTGTCGCGGTGCGTGACCTGCGGCGCACGCTCGGCGTGGAAGAGAAAGCCAGCGTGCCGATTCTGTTGCGGGTCGCGCCCAGCGAGCGCCCGGCCATTGAACGCAATGGCGATACCATCAGCCGTCTGGCCCGGGTTTCGGAGATTCAGTTTGTGCAGACAGTGCCTGAAGGCATGGGCGTGCGTTCGGCTCCGGGGTTTGATGTGGCGGTTGTTTATGAGCGTACGATCGATGTTGCGGTGGAGTGTGAGCGACTGCAGAAGGAGCTGCTGCGGTTGGAAAAAGAGAGTGTGAATGCCGATCGCCAGCTGGCCAACGAAGGCTTTCTGGCCAAGGCGCCGGTGCCGGTGGTAGAAGGGATTCGCCGCCGCTCTGCTGAGCTCGCGTTGCTGATTCCCAAAACGCGCGCGGCACTCGATAGCCTCAACTGCAGTAGTTAAGGAAAACCATGGACTGGAAAAGCAGACGGGTTGAGGCCACGCTGGAGCAGGCGCTGGTGGAAGACCGCGCGACCAATGACGTCACCACTGCCATGACGATTGAGCCCGGACTGCGGGCTGCGGGCACGGTGCTGGCTCGGCAGGATTGCGTCATTGCCGGCTTGGGGTGTATTCCCCGCTATCTGGAGATTTTCGTGCGCCTCGATAAGAAGAATTCCAACCGCTTTGAGGTGATCAATCATCCGGAGATGTTCGATGGGGTTCGGGTCAAAAAGGGTCAGGCGGTCGCAGTGATCCGCAGCAACGCGCGTGCGATTCTGGCGTGTGAGCGGGTGATTTTGAATTTGATGCAGCGCATGAGCGGCATCTCGACCACGACGCGCGAGTATGTCGAGGCGGTCGCGGGGACGAAGGCCAAAATTCTGGACACGCGCAAAACGGTTCCCGGGCTGCGGCTGTTGGACAAGTACGCAGTGCGCTGCGGTGGGGGTGAGAGCCACCGGCTTGATCTTTCCGACGGGATATTGATCAAGAGCAATCACATTGTGTTGGGCGGGGGAATTCCGAAGGTGCTAGCGCGGGCGTTTGCCGCGCGCACGCCGGGACAGACGATCACGTGTGAAGTGCGCAGTCTGGCTGAGCTGGAGCAGGCTCTGGATGGCGGCGCGGAGTCGCTGTTGCTGGATAACATGAGCGCGGCTGAGACCAAGAAGGCGGTTGCCGTGGTGCGCGATCGTGGGCTGAGTATTCCTCTTGAGGCTTCGGGGGCTTTTACCCTCGACAACATTCGCAAGTATGCGTTGGCTGGGGTGGATTTTATTTCGGTGGGCGCGCTGACGCAGTCGGCGGCTGCGGTTGAACTGAGCATGCGCGTGACCACGGATATTTTCTAGGTGGGTGCGAACAAGCTCTTGTGGGCGAGCTTCCAAATCCTTCCACCCCCCCTTTGTTCATTCGGACGTGGTTCGTTGTTCTCAAGTTCTACAACAAATTTTTCATCCCGACCGGAGCGTAGAGAAGTGGAGGGACCTGCTTTTAACCCTGCCGAAGAAGACGCGTTCGACCTGCTGGGGATGAACATTGCCCTGGCCGGTACGCCCTTCACGGGGAATATTCGCCACTTCCCTACTATCCACTCCACCAATGTGCTGGCCATGCGCGAGGCGGATGAGGGTGCTGCGGAGGGCATGGTGTACGTCGCGGATGAGCAAACCGCAGGGCGCGGACGGGGCGCGCATCAGTGGCACTCCGCGCGCGGCGCTGGGCTCTATGTCAGCATCCTGCTGCGGCCGCGCATCGCGCCCGCTGACATCCTGTGGCTTTCGCTGGCGGCGGGTCTTGCGGTCCGTGAGGCGGTGCGCCAGGTCACCTCGCTCACAGCGGATATCCGCTGGCCCAACGATCTGCTCCTCGGCAAAAAGAAATTCTGCGGCATTCTCACCGAGTTGAATGCCGAAGTCACGCGCGTCCGCCACTGCGTGGTCGGCATCGGCATCAATGTGCATCAGGAAAAATTTCCCGAGGAATTAGCGGCCATCGCGTCTTCTCTGCGTCTGGAAACAGGGAGGTCGTTTGCCCGCCAGGACCTGCTGATCGCTTTGTTACAATCGCTCTACCGGGAAACGCAAGCACTGCGTGCGGACACGGCCGGTGCAGCGGCACAAATCCTCAGCCGTCTCGAAGCTGCTTCCACCTGGATTCGTGGCCGGCAGGTTTATGTGGACGAGGGCGAGGGCTTCTCTGGCGTCACCGCGGGCCTGGACGCACGCGGCTTTCTTCTGGTGCGCACGGCGCAGGGAATGCGCACGGTACTCTCCGGCGGCGTCCGGGAGAGATGATGGAAAAGCCTATGCTGCTCACCCTCGACGTTGGCAATACCAATACGGTTCTTGGACTTTATCAGCTTGCATCCGACGAGTTGGTCACCCACTGGCGCATCAGCACGCTGCGCACCCAGACGGCTGACGAGTATGGCGTGCTGTTTCTCAATCTCTTCGCGATGCGCAAGATTGATGTCACCGAGATCTCGAGCATCATCATCTCGTCTGTGGTGCCGCCCCTCGATTCCACGTTGCGCCAGGTGTGTGAGCGCTACTTCAACCTCAAGCCGATGTTTGTCGAGCCCGGCATCAAGACCGGTATGCCGATCCTGGTGGATAACCCGGCAGAGCTGGGCGCAGATCGCCTGGTAAACGGCGTGGCTGCGTTTGCCCGCTATGGCGGCCCCTGCATCGTGGTCGATTTCGGAACCGCGACAACCTTCGATTTAATTTCGGCCAAGGGCGAATACATCGGGGGGGTCATTGCTCCCGGGCTGGCGATCTCGGCGGAAGCGCTTTTTTCCCGAGCCGCGAAATTATCGCGCGTGGATGTCAAGAAGCCGGCCAAAGTGATCGGCACCAACACCATCGCGCATTTGCAGAGCGGGCTTTATTACGGCTACATCGGGCTGGTGGACGGCATCCTGGAACGAATGCTGCACGAGACCCGCAACGCGGAGGGGCCACCGCCAAAAATCGTTGCTACCGGTGGATTGGCGCGTCTCATCGCCGACGATTCCCGCTACATCGAGACCATCGATGACATGCTCACGCTCGACGGGCTGCGCCTGATTTATGAGCGCAACCGGCTGGTCAAGCCCAGGCACGGCCACAGCGAAGCAGCCGGAAAGCACGCCTGACGCAGTCGTGCAAAATTACTTCAACTACTTTACCGAGATCGAAGAGCACTTCCAACGCCGCCGCGGCTCGCTGCTGCTGCTCTCTACCCTCGATTGGGCACTCATCGAGACATGGCGAGAGGCGGGTATTCCGCTGGCCGCGGTGATCAAAGGCATCGATGCGGCGTTCGACAAATACGACGCGCGCAAGAATAAGACGCGGGTGCGGCGGGTGAACGGTTTGGCCTACTGCGCGCAGGAAGTTATCTCCGCCGTAGAAGATATGCAGGAAGCGGCAGTGGGCACAGCTCGACCGGGGCCCGCGGACCGAGTGGCCGAGCAGGGCTTCGAGCAGGAGCGCATCGCCGCTCACCTGGAGGCTGCTGCTGCTCAACTCACTACCACGCCCCACCTCGCTGAGATTGGGGAACGACTGTCAGCGCTTGCCCGGGATACGCGCGGTAAGCTGCCCCATCTCGAGGAGTTGGAGGAGTCTCTGCGGGTGCTCGAAGAAAAGCTCTTTGCCCTGGTGCTCACCACCACGCCGGAGGCGGAACTGCTGACGCTGCGAGCCCAGGCGGCGGCTGAATTGGCGCCTTACCGCAGCCGTATGCCGGCGATGCAGATCCGCCAGGTGGAGCAGCAGTTTCTGCACAAGCGCCTGCTCGAGAAAGACAACCTGCCGCGGCTGAGCCTGTTCTACATGAGCCAGTCATGAAGCTACACATTGAGAAGGCGGTCTACGGTGGGGCGGGTTTGGCGCGTATCCCCGGCGGCAAGACCGTGTTTGTGGCTTCGGCGCTACCCGGTGAATGGGTGGAGGCCAGCATTGCCGAAGACAAACGCAGCTTTGCTAGCGGCGAGGTAAGCGCGGTTCTCGAAGCGTCTCCGGAACGGATTGAACCCGCTTGTGAATATGTTCCCCGCTGCGGCGGATGCCAGTATCAACACGCCAACCCAGCTTTCCAGTTGCAGATGAAGCTCGATATTCTGAAAGAGACACTGTCGCGCGCACACTTGCCGGCGCCCGGCGAAATCGGCAGCCTGGCGGGGCCGGCCTGGGGTTATCGCAACCGGATTCGCCTGCATGTGACGAAGCCTGGCCTGGGTTATCGCGAGCGCGGCTCGCATCAGCTCTTGCCGGTCAATCACTGCCCCATTGCTGCTCCCTTGCTGGAACAGGCGATCGTCGCAGTGACCGGGACAGCGCGCGAGACCGGGCTCGAGAGCCTTTGCGAAGAGGTAGAGTTCTTCACCAACGGGGAACAGAGCCAGTTGCTGGTCTCCTTGTGGCCGGGCGGGGCGAAGCGCCGGCCGCGCGAACGCGCACTGGAAAAATTCGCGGAGCTGCTGCACGCAAAGCTGCCCGTGCTCACCGGCGTGGGACTCTTTTTTCAGAACGAGATCATGCACTGGGGCGAGCGGTCGCTTACCTACACTGTCGGCAGCCACCGCTATCAGGTTAGCCTCGGCGGCTTCTTCCAGGTGAATCGCTTTCTGCTGCCAGGGTTGATGGATCTGGTGCTCAACGACAACACGGGCCGCAAACGATCGGGCGGGCGGGCGTGGGATCTCTATTCCGGCGCCGGGCTATTTGCGCGGGCGCTCGATTTTGAAAAAGTAACCGCGGTAGAATCTGCCGGCTTTTCGGCCGATGATCTACAGCACAACCTCGCGGGCCAGGGGCATCGCATGCTTCGCTCCAGCACGCTCGATTTCTTACGCCGCGGCGCCCGCGAGGCGAAACCCGATCTCATTGTGGTCGACCCGCCACGGGCCGGCCTGGATAAAGAAATCTGTGGCCTGCTGGGAACGATCGCGGCCCCTGAAATCGTTTATGTTTCCTGCGATCCGGCCACGCTCGCTCGTGATTTACAGTTACTGTTACCGTTTGGGTATGCCCTGCAGGCCATTCACCTGGTAGACCTCTTTCCGCAAACCTTCCATCTGGAAACGGTCACGTTTCTGAAGCGGAATTAATGTTTCCTCCACCGAAATTGGGTGGAAGCGGCTGTATATTGAGCCGCGATGCCGCTTTCTTTCGCCACCGCACCAGCCCTTTGCGCTGCCCTGTGGCTTTCCGCGGGCATGGTGCTGGCGCCGTTTCTTGCCCGCAGCTATTGGATCGCTCCCGGCCTGCTGATCGCTGCAATCGTCCTGCTGGCCCTGCTTTGCCTGCCGGCCTCGCGCGTTGCCCTGCTGCCGTTGGCCTGCGTCTGGTTGCTGCTGGGGATCCTGCTCAGCGAGATCGAGCCTGCGCCGGACATGCAACGGCAACTGAGCCGGCTGGCGGAGGAGGGTGGCGTCACCGCCATCGACGGAGAGGTCACGCGCACCACGCCGGTCAGGTTGGTGGAGTCCAGTTCTCCGTTCGGTAACGGCGTGCGCACGGAACAAAGTGAGAGCTTTGACCTGAGGCTCGCCTCCGCCGATGGCCGGCCCGTAACCGGCGGGTTGCGGGTCACGCTCTACGCCCCAACTGGCGAGCCTTTCCCTTTGATCCGCTGCGGAGACCAGATGCGCGCTTCTGTTGCCCTGCACCTGCCTGAGCGCTATCTCGACCCCGGCGTGTGGGATGCCACGGCCTGGCTGCGTCAGCAGGGGATCGGGGTGGTGGGCTCGGTCAAGGCTTCCGCCGTTACGGTGGAACACGAGAACCGGCGAGGCAGCTTTGCTTGCCGGATGCACGGGCTGCAGGAGGCGGGCAGCCAGCGCCTGCTCGACTTTGCCGCCGCGTCCACGGCAACACGGTTGCCGGCGTGGCTGACCCTTAGCCGCACCGATGCGGGCATGCTGAGCGCCATGATCCTGGGCGATCGTACCTATCTGGAACACCAGGCGCGGGTGGGGTTTGAACGCACCGGGTCGTTTCACCTGCTGGTAGTCAGCGGCATGCACCTGGCCATCTTTGCCGCCTGTATCTTCGGCGTGGCCCGGCTGCTGCGCATGCCGAGCATCTGGTCTACTGCGGTTACGATCGCGTGCTCGTTCGCCTACGCGCTGCTGGCCGGCTTCGGCGAACCGGTGCAGCGATCGTTCTGGATGGTGACACTTTACCTGCTGGCACGGTTGCTCTTCCGCGATCGTAATAGCCTCAACGCGATCGGCTTTGCCGCGGTTTGCCTGCTCGCGCTCGATCCCCGCTCCCTGCTGGGCGCGAGCTTCCAGATGACTTTGCTCTCGGTGCTGATTGTCGCCGGCGTGGCGGTGCCGATTGCCGAGCACACGTTTGCTGCTTACCTGCAGGCGACGCGCAACCTCTGGCTGCTCGCTCTCGACCCCGGGTTACCGCCGAAGGTGGCGCAGTTTCGCGTGACCCTACGCCTGATCGCGAGCCATCTGCAGCGCTTCATCGGGCGATGGGCCGCGCGCGCAGCGCCACCTACCCTGGTTCGTCTCACGCTGCGCATCGCTGAGCTGTTGCTGCTTTCGTCGCTGATCGAGCTGGCCATGTCGCTACCCATGGCAATCTATTTCCATCGCGTCACCGCGCTGGGTCTACCGGTCAACCTGCTGGTGGTGCCGCTGATCGGGTTGGCGCTGCCCTCGGCACTCATCACCTTCTCTACTTTGCTGGTCTGGCCCGCAGCCGCAATCGTGCCCGCGGCCGTGACCGCCGCTCTGCTGCACGCGATCAATCAAATTGTGCTCCTCTTCAGTTCCATGGGCGCGGGCGACATTCGTCTCTCCAGCCCGGGCAGCCTGGCGATTGCGGCCGGCATCGTGCTGATCGGTCTCTCGGTGTGGGCAGCGCGCAATAGCCGCTTCCCGGTGCTGCTCCCGGTCGCAGCCCTGGCTTGCTCCGCCGGCTGTGTTTTCTATCCGCGCGCGCTCGCCTTTCATCCAGGCGTGCTGGAAGTGACGGCCATCGATGTGGGCCAGGGCGATTCGTTGCTGTTGATTTCTCCCGAGGGCAAGACGCTGCTGGTCGACGCCGGCGGCCCTATCGGGGGCGCGCAGGCGTCCAACGGCAATTTCGAGATTGGAGAAGATGTAGTCTCACCGGTGCTCTGGTCGCGCAATATCCGCCGTCTGGATGCGGTCGCACTCAGCCACGCGCACAGCGATCACATGGGGGGCATGGCGGCGGTGCTGGAGAATTTTCGCCCCCGCGTGTTGTGGGTGGGCAACAACCCGCCTATCCCCGCCTATGAGGCCTTACTGGCGGAGGCAAAGAGGCTCAACATCCCGGTGGCCGCGATGGCCGCCGGCGACCACTTTGGCTTCGGCGGCGCCCAAGTGGACGTGCTCTCTCCGACGCCCGGCTACGTTCCCGGCGCTACGGCCAGCAACGATGATTCGCTGGTGCTGCATGTAGCGTACGGACACACCTCCGTGCTGCTGGAAGGCGACGCACAGGCGGCCAGCGAGCAGCGCATGCTTGCTGAAAAGCTGCACGCTGACCTGCTAAAGGTGGGCCACCATGGCAGCAAGACGTCGACCACTCCGCGATTCCTGGCAGCAGTCGCCCCGGCCTATGCAGTCATCTCCGCCGCCCATCGCAACCCCTTTGGTCATCCCAAGCGCGAGATCCTCGAGCGTCTGCAACAGAATCACGTGCGCACGTTTCGCACCGACTCCGTGGGCGCGACCTCGTTCTACCTCGATGGAAACTCGGTGCGCGCCCAGCCGCTCGACGCGAGGTAACCCGGGAGGACACGTCCTGGCGCCGCAGCTACCACTTTTTTGTATTTCCCTGCTGCTGGTTCGGGTATAGGATTCGCAACAAAGCACGACGACCTTAACACTCGGAGGAAGAGTATCCAATGGGGTCAAGCGCGTCCGATCGCAACGACGAATTTTCCGCTCTCACACTCGGTTCCAGTCCATCCGCCCAATCGGTCCAGGAAAAGACGGAGGAGCAACGCAAGATCCGCCGCCTGCAGATGATGATGGACATGGTGATGTCGGTGATCAGCCAGGATGGGAGCCTGACTGTCGATCAAGCTGCCGAGCTGGTAGCGGATAGCAAGAAGGCCGCGCTGGCCATGTTCCCCGACAAAGAGCTGGCCTACAACATCATCTACAAACCACGATTGCAGCGGCTGATGCGGGAGCGATTCCGCATTCAATAGGCCTCACTTCGCCGCCATGCTCACCAGGCGCATGGTGATGGTTCCCCAGAAGAGACGGGCGCGCATCTGCACCGGCATGTGCCGGTCGTCATCGGTGTACCAGATCCAGATATTGCCGCGGTTCTTGACCACCCCGGCGTCGGCGATGGGCTGGACGCGGATGGTCTGAAAGGTCCCGGCCAGGGTCACGACCTGCTCTCGAACCTCAGACTTCATGGTCACATCGACCACGCGCATGGCGTCGGCCACCGGCATGCGGTAGCTGGTTCCCGGTCGCAGGGCCTGCGAGCCGCCGTAAAAGATGGCGGACATCAGATCCGTCACACAGGGGGGGATGGGCGATTCCTGGTGCTTGCTGGTGCCGGTGACCATGTTCTTTTCATCCAGCACTTGTTTGCCCTGGTCGGAGAGAAAGCGCAGGGTGCTGACAATCTGCCTGCGCCCTTCCTGCAGTTGCTTGGCGAAGCTGGCGGAGCAGCCGGTGGTGCGATTGAAGTAGGACTCAAAGCGATCGTTGACGCGGAAGAGCAGGTTCACCGCGCCCACGGATTCGCCGGTGGCGACGACGTGCTGCATGGCGCCTGCCTGTTCCAGGTGAAAGGTGGCGGTGCCTGCCGGGAATACACGCCAGTCGACCGCGTAGGTGAGTGTCTGTTTGACCGGGAAGGAGAAGTTGGCGGCGGGAGGAAGAAGCGGCGGAGGCGCCGTTTGGGCGACCGCCGACAGGGCACAGAGACAGGCCGCGACAACTTTTGGGTACCGTATCACCGTGAAGTTTCTCCGAGCGATCTCAATGGCTGCCATCAGTGGCGGAGCCACAGAGCGGCTATCAGTACAGCGTAAACGGCACAGACACCCAAAACTGAATTGTACTCGTGGTGCTGGCGATAGAGGGCTGCTGAGAAGCTGCCATCGCCTTCGAGGCGCGCCGGGGTGAGCCTCGGCAACAGGCGAGGTACGCGTTTTGCGTAGGCTTCAAAGTTGGGGAAGGCAGAGCGCAGGAATTGCTCCTCGCTGTAGATGGTAGGGGCGTAGATGAGTAGGAAGAGGAAGGCCAGCGCCACGGTGATCCAGAGGCTGCGCGAGGCGGCGGCGAAGCCGAACGCCATCATGATCGAGCCCAGGTACAAGGGATTACGGGTGTAGGCATAGGGGCCGGTTACGGTAAGCTCCGCGTTCTTTTTGACGTAGCCGGAGGCGTAGGCACGCAGCATCAGCCCGGGGACGACCAGCAGCAGGCTCCAGAGCAGCGAGACCGCGCTGGGCCGGGCACGCCAAAGATAAAACGCGGCAAAGAGAAAGCCACTGGGCACGCGGATACGCCGGGCGATGCGGCTCCAGCTAGTCAGCATGGCCCATCCTGACGCGCCGAAGTCCGTTTGAACGATCTCTTGGCAGCAGATCTCCGGGTGCCCATATCTCGCTCGTTTTTTGCGAGATGTGGGATACCACGAACCTCGACCTTGAGTGCCGTTCGGACGACCGGAGTTCGGGAGCGAGCGCGGCGGTATCCCACATCTCGCAAAAAACGAGCGAGATATGGGGCACCCGGAGCTTTGCTGTCAGGGAAGAGTCTATTGCAGTCGGGACCGAGTATTTCGTGGTCGGAATGAAGTACTTCCTGATCCGGAACCGATTCGGATAACCAGTCCGGACAGAATGTTCCTGGTTCCCTGCTTGGGACCGACGTTTCTTGCTGTGGAGTATGGCCGCTTTCATCGTTTTTCCTGAAGCAGTTCGCTGGCGGCGTCTACGACTTGCTGCGGCGTGATGGTGAGCAGGCCGGCTTCCGGCTCGGCGTGGCGGGTGTGGTCGCGCTTGCTTGCCGGGTGACGCAGCACGCGGAAGGGCACACCGAAGGGACCGTTCCTGCGCGGATCGGTCGGCCCGTAGATCCCGACCACCGGCTTGCCCAGCGCGCACGCCAGGTGCAAGGGGCCGGTATCGCCGGCGATGACCAGGCAGACGCGCCGGGTCAGCGCGATCAGACGCTCCAGGGTAAACTCCGGTGCCTGCACCACACCGCCGCTGGCCCGCACTACATCGCCGGCGATGCCTTGCTCCTGTGGGCCGGCGTTCACCAACACCAGGCA
Source organism: uncultured Acidobacteriaceae bacterium (assembly GCA_963834445.1). GTDB lineage: Bacteria > Acidobacteriota > Terriglobia > Terriglobales > Acidobacteriaceae > PALSA-350. The sequence goes on along the minus strand of CAWIBU010000002.1, from coordinate 179,351 downwards.
GCCCTGGGCGCGGAGAGCGGCTCCGACCGCTCCATAGCGCTCTGCAGGCCAGCGTTTGGCTCCCCAGCCGGCTCCCGGGCTTATCAGCACGACCGGCCTTTGGCCGGCTTCTGCCAATACCCTGTCCGCCCATTGTTCTGCTTCCGGGTTTCGCGGCAAGGGGGGAAGAATCGGGGAGAGCGCTTCTCCAGCAGCCGCGGCACAGACTTCTACCGCCTGCTCGATCACGTGCGCACCCTGGGTTGGGACTCGCTCGCCGAACAGGTAACGCGCCGCCCACTCTCTGGGTGCATCTTCACCAACCATCCTCGTGGCGCCAGCCAGCCGTCCGGCAAGCGCGGAACGCACCGCGCCCTGCAGATCGATGCAGACATCGTAGTGCTCAGCACGCAGTTGATGGCGCAAAGCAGCGATGGCGCGGAAGGTATCCCACTTAAACGGCGCGCGTGCCCAAACCTTGGCATCGACCAGATGCATGCGATTGACCAGTGGCATCTCGCCGTTGTCTCCCGCAAGCAGAGCGCGCCAACGCGGCTCAACCGCCCAGCCCAGAAACCACGTGGGGTGCGCCTGTCGTAAGGCGGCAACCGCAGGCAAGGCATGGAGAATATCGCCCATCGCGCCCAGCCGCACAATCAGGACGCGTTTTGGCAATACGCGTCTTGGCTCATTCAGCGGTCGCAATGGGTGATTTTCTCATATTCAGAAGAGCCAGCAGTTGGCTCAGGGCGACCGCCTCGTCCTCCATCTCAACCGTGAGCGCTGCTGCCTGCAAAGGGGCGACAGCGTTTAGCCGCGCGCGCATGGCTGCGTCCAGTTTCACTTCATCCTTGGCAGTCATCACAAAGGCGTCGCAACCGGCGCGGCCCCCCAACGCTACCAGTCGGTCGATGTCTGCCATGGTGTAGCGATGGTGATCGCGGAAGGGCATTCGTTCGGCAACACCAACACCCGCTCCGGCCAGCGCGTTGAAGAATTCTGTGGGTCTGGCGATGGCACAGAAAGCGACAGCCCGTTTGGCCGGATGGGCAGTGAGCGCACGCCGCATTCGCCAAAAGTAGCAGTCTTTGCGAACGTAACGGCTGGCTTCGGCCTCGAGGTCCGCATCCTCGTGGCGCAGTACGATCACGTCGGCACGGCGCAGCGACGCCAGCGGCTCGCGCAATCGTCCTGCGGGTAGCAGACGCTCGCGCAGATCGCTGCGATGCATCACCACCATGTCGACCGTGCGCGCCAGTTGCCGGTGCTGAAATCCGTCGTCCAGCAGATGGACGTGCCGCCCTTCCTCTGGCATTTCAGATTCCGCCAACAGGCCGCCCTGGTAACGGCTGGCGCCGACGTAGACCGGCACGGCTGCGGCTTGCGCAATCAGCAGCGGCTCGTCGCCGAAGATCTGCGCGCTGCCTGCCGGGTCAACCCGCTCGACGGTTGTCCGTGCGCGGCCATACCCGCGCGATAACACGTCCACGAGGAAGTGTTCGCGCGCCAGCAACCGTGCCAGGCAGATGACCAGGGGCGTCTTGCCGGCGCCGCCGACGGACAGGTTGCCGATGCTGATCACCGGCCAGCGCAACACCTGCGGCGCACTTTTGTCGAAGCGCGCGTTGCGGGCGCGGATCAGCGATCCGTAAATCCATGAGAGTGGAGTGAGCAGCGGAATCATTGCGGCAGCAAGCGCAGCAGCGCATGGATGGCTCGGCCGGTTGCGCCCGATTGCAAATGAAAAACTTCCAGCGCGCGCACACCCAGCGCGTTCGCCCCCTCGTCATCCGTCAACAGATTTTCCAGGATGGGCACCAGGGTTTCGTTGCTGGCCAGCTTCAACGCTTCCGCATGCACCAGCATATCGATGATGGCGCGGAAGTTGGCATAGTGCATCCCCATCACCACCGGCACGGCGAACTGCGCCGGCTCCAGCGGGTTGTGACCTCCAGCGGGAATCAAGCTACCGCCCACGAAAGCGACCGAGGCCAGGGCATACACCGAGGACAACTCGCCGATCGAATCCAGCAGAACCACGGTACCGGCCTTGATCCTGGCCGGGCGCTTCATCCAGTTGGAGCGGCGCACGCTTTGCTGATCGCGATTCTTCAGCAGCTGGGCCACGCGACCGAACCGCTCGGGATGGCGCGGGGCCAGGATCATGACGCAATCGGGGATTCTGGTCCGCAACTGTTGAAAAGCGTCGAGCAGAATTTCTTCTTCTCCTTCGAGCGTGCTACCGCAGACCAGCACCCGCGTCCCGCTGGCCAGATTTTCGCGCAGCATGGTGGTGATGGCGGCCGGCTCGGCGCTGCGCACATCGAATTTCAAATTGCCGCCGAAGACCACGCGGCCGGCGGGCGCCCCAATGGCCTTGAGCCGGTTGGCATCTTCTTCGCTTTGCGCCAGCACAATAGAGACGCCGGCCAGCACCTGCTTCCACACGCGACGCAGCCGCAGGTAGCGCGGCAGAGAGCGATCAGACACGCGGCCGTTGACGACCGCGACCGGAATCGCAGCGCGGCGGCAGGCCGTCAACAGGTTGGGCCAGAATTCGGTCTCAACCAGCACCACCAACGCGGGATCGAGCAATCGCAAGTAACGGCGAACGATCCAGGGAAAATCCAGGGGGAAATAAAACGTGTGGTGGATGCCGGTGCGCTCCCGAGCCAGCCTTTGCCCGGTCCGAGTGGTGGTGGAGAGCAGCACCCGGTACTGCGGCGCACAGGCGCCCAGCTCGTTCACCAGCCGGCTGGCGGCCAACACCTCACCCACCGAGACGGCATGCACCCAGATGGTTTTTCTCGGATCGCCCGCGCGCAGCCGCGCGGGCACAAAGCCCAGGCGTTCGCTAAGCCCTTCGCGATACTTGCCGCTGGTGGCCATGCGGAACAGCCACCACGGCAGCCCGACGATCAGCACCAGGAACAACGCGCAGGTATACAGGATCAGCGGCATGCCCGGGCCTCTTTACGCGCGATACCGCGAAAGCTCATAATCGGAGGCGGGAATGCCTCGCCGATTCGTTTCTGCCTTGTTCGCCGCCGTGTTGCTCTCGTGCCCCTTGTGCTGGCTGCGGGCTGGTGCAGAACACGCGCCGCCTCCGGCTCAGGCGGCGACCAGCTATCCGGCGTTTGACATGCATCCCGCCGAGCAAGTGGCCATCGCGGCAGACCCCTACAACACTCCGGACAAGGCTTCGATCTTCCGCGTCAAGTATCTGCAATACGGTTTTATGCCTATCCGAATCATTGTTACCAATAATGGAGATAAGCCCATCTCTCTGATCGACTCGCGCATCAACTTCATTACTGCTGCGGGCGACAAGATCCCTGCCGCTGAGCCGCAGGAGATCCTGCGCCGCATTGGTAGCGTGAAGCGTCCTGACAGCGGTTACAAGCTGCCTGGCCCTTTGCCGCGGATTGGCAACAAATCCAATAGCAAGAATAAAGATGTCGATGAAGATTTCCATACCTTCGAATACTCGGCGATCGCGGTCGAGCCGCACACCACGCGGGCCGGGTTTCTCTTTTACGATGTGGAAGGGCTGGCGAATCCTCTGGTCGGGGCCAAGCTGAACCTGCGAATGCTGCGCGCGGCCGATGGCAAGGAACTCTTTTACTTCGAGATCCCCTTTGACAAGTATCTGCAGGTTACCCCGGCTCAAAACTAGGGCCGCCCTACTCGTAGTAGGTGGCCGATGTCGCGTCGGTCTCCCAGATGGTTGAGTCTTTGACCGCCACCCGGCCTCCGGTCATCTCGCTGAGCTGACGATTGGTTTCGTCGTAAAAGTAGCGAGCGATGTTCTCCGCCGATGGGTTGAGCTCGGTGAAGGGCTCAAGGTCGTTGAGCATCTGGTGGTCGATGCGGTCGATGACCGGCCGCATTAACTGCTTGAGCAGCTTGAAGTCGAGTAACAGTCCGGTTGGGTCGAGCGTTTGCCCGCGCAGCGTGAGGCGAACCTTGTAGTTGTGGCCATGGGGGTTTTCGCATTTGCCCTGGTAATTGCGCAGATAGTGCCCGGAAGAGAAACCCGATTCGACCGTAACTTCATACATACCTTGCATTTCCCTCTACCCTGTTGATTGTATTCACTTGCGGCGGTTGTTGCGACCCAGCTGGGCGAGGCCTTCATCGAGCTCTTTGCGCATGCGTTCCTGGCTGCGCCGTTCGACTTGCTCAAACATGGCGGTGAGTATGGCGGCCAGAGTGGTGACCAGGGAGGCGAGGAAAAAGCCCAGCCCAATCATTTTCCACAGCGAGCCGTTGACCGGCAGGTTGGGCTGGAGTGGGTTAGGTAGAGTGCTCATGCCGCAGGAAACGAGCGAGAACAGCAGGAACGTAGCGGCCAGCAGGTAGAGGTTGCGCGAGATTTTAGGCGAGTCGTTCATGCAAATTGTCTGAGCCACGGCAGAACGAGGTTGAGATCCATCTTTCCGGCGCCGGCAATTTTCCGCGAAGTGTCAAAGTGGTGCGTGATAAGCGTGTTAAGTCACATCCTGGTACTTCGTCTCACTCAAAAAAGCTTTCGACTTTTCCAATATCGCGGGTCAGGCGATAGGGGGGGAGGCTCTCCAGAAAAACCTTGCCGTACTTTTGACGCTCGATCCTCGGATCCAGGAGCACCAGCACGCCTCGATCTTCAAGCGAGCGAATCAGCCGGCCAAAGCCCTGCTTTAACGTGATCACCGCCGTCGGCACCTGGTAGTCAAAAAACGGATTGGCGCCGGTCGCCGCCACCGCCCGCATCCGTGCCGCGACCACCGGATCGCTGGGCACCGAAAACGGTAGCCGGTCAACAATCACGCAGCTCAACGCTTCGCCCTGCACATCGACCCCCTGCCAGAAAGACGACGTGCCAAACAACACCGCGTTCGGCGTGTTACGGAACTCCTCCAGCAGAGCCTTGCGCGGCGCCGTACCTTGCAGCAGGCAAGGGTAGTCAAGCTCCGGCAGCAGACGCTCATACAAATCGCGCATCTGCTGGTAGCTGGTGAAGAGACAAAAAGCCCGGCCACGGGTAATGTCGAGCACGCGCCGTATGGTGCGAGCGGCTTGCGCCGCGAAGGCAGGCTCACGCGGGTCAGGCATCCCCGGCGGCAGGTACAGCAGCGCCTGCTCCTCGTAGCGAAAGTGCGAAGGCACCACCAGCTCGCGCGCATCGCGCAGCCCCAGCCGCTTCCGCAGATGAGCAAAGCCGGCCTGCACGGTCAGCGTCGCCGAGGTCAGAATCACGCTGGGGTATTGCTCAAACAGCAGCTCTGAAAGCAGGTCAGACACATCGATCGGCGTTGCTTGCAGGTAGGTATTGCGCCCCTGGCGCATCGATCCGCCCCGGCGCTCGATCCAGAAGACGGTGTTGACGCTTTCCGCCTCCAGCAAAAACCGCAGATGCTCGCGGATATCGGCCACCCGCTTCTTCAGGCCCAGCGCTTCATCAACCCCGCGCAACCTCTCCAACTCGCCTTCCATGCGGTGCAGCGCGTTCATCACCCCCAGGTAGACGTCGCCGTGCTCTTCCAGAAACTGCTCACGCTGCTCGAAGGGCATGCGGCCCTCCCCTTGCCCAGTGCCGCGCGGCAGCGCCGCAAAAAACATGCGCGACCGTTCGCGCAGCGTGTCGCCGCATCCCTTCAGCGCCGTAGACGAGGCTCCCCGCGCCCGCAGCGTGATCTCCAGGTCGCGCACCAGCTCTTCCAGCCGTACATTGCTCAGGCTAATGCCGAAGTAGCTGGATGCGATGTCTTCAAGCTCGTGAGCTTCGTCAAAGATCACCGCCGCCGCTTCCGGCAGCACACCCGCATCGGGAGCTGCCTTGGCCTGCTGCTTGATCGCCATGTCGGCGAAAAAGAGATGGTGGTTCACGATGATGACGTCGCTTTCGAGCGCGCGCCGGCGCATCTCGGTGATGAAGCAGCGCTCGTAGTCGGGGCAGGTTTGCCCCAGGCAGGCGTCGCTGCGCGCATCCAGCTTGGACCACAATTGGCTCGACTCCGGCAGCGCGTCGAGCTCGACCCGGTCGCCCGTCTGGGTGGTCTTCTCCCAGGTCGCGATCTGGTGAAACTGGTCGACCTCTTCGAGGCCGTTCAGGATCGGCTGGTCGCGCAGGGCATAGAGCTTGTTGCGGCACAGGTAGTTTGCCCGGCCCTTCATGTAGCAGACCTTGAGCGGGCCCAGCAGCGACTCCAGAAAGGGCACGTCGCGGAAGAACAGCTGTTCCTGTAGATTTTTTGTCCCGGTCGAGATGATCACGCGCTGCCCGGTGCGCAGAGCGGGCAGCAGGTAAGCGAGCGTTTTGCCCGTCCCGGTGCCGGCTTCGACGATCAGATGCTTGCCCTCGTGCATGGCCCGCTCTACCGCGCGGGCCATGTCGAGCTGGCCGCGCCGGAACTCATAGGGCAGCGACGAGCGCGACAGCATTCCCCCGGGGGAGAAGAAGTCATGCAGCGTGGGTAGCGGCTGGGCGGAAATGGAAGCGGTCGACAAGGGGTAAGGCCGGTGAAACTTTAAGTCTATACGGCGTTGTATGAAAGACTGAAAGAGAGCCGCTATGAAGCCAGTTAAGGGAACGAAAGCCAGAAAGCCCAAACCGCACTCCCTCGGAGGCAGGCGGGACAAGGTAGCGAAAGCTGCCCGCCGGGTCACGCCTGCCGTGCGGGGCGACCACTCGCGGGCTGAGGTCAAGCGAGGAACCGCCGCCAAGGCAGCTGCCGAAGCCAAGGAAACAGCGCGCCTGGGCAAGCTGCGTAAGCGCCCGGTGCAGCGCCAGGGGCCCATGGGCCGCATCGACGCCGAGCTACCCGATTCGGTGGCCATGGAGCAGGCAGCCGAGGAGGCGGTGCGCGCGACCATTCGGCGCGAGGCAGCGGTCGATATGCTGGGCTGGCCGGTGATTGCGATCGTGGGTCGGCCGAACGTTGGCAAATCCACCCTTTTCAACCGCCTCACGAGCACCCGGCGCTCCATCGTGGGCGATGAACCAGGGATTACCCGCGACCGCATCTATGGTGAGATCGAGTGGGCGGGAAAACATGCCCGCGTGGTTGATACCGGGGGCATTCTTCCCGACGATCCTGAACTCATTCCCGCGGAGATTTTTCGTCAGGCCCAGGTCGCCCTGGAAGAGGCCGAGTCGATCGTGATGGTGGTCGATGGCCGCACTGCCCTCGCCGCGCCCGATTATGACCTGGCGCGCATCCTGTTGCGCGGCGGCAAGCCGCTGCTGCTGGCGGTCAACAAGATCGATACCGAGAAGATGGAAGAACAGATGGGCGAGTACCAGCGGCTGGGGATTCGCGAGATGCTGCCCATCTCCTCCGAGCATGGCGTCGGGATTGGCGACCTGCTCGATCATGTGTTCGCCACGCTTACCTTTCCTGAAACGGAACCCGCCGCGCCCCCGCCGCTCGAAGAGGAGCCCGCGGAGGGGGAATCCCGGCACCGGACGCACGGCGAGTTTCAACAGCATGAGACTTCCATTGCCATCATTGGCCGCCCCAACGTGGGCAAGAGCACGCTGCTGAATGTGCTCACGGGTTCTTCGCGCGCGATTGTCTCTCCCATTGCAGGCACCACCCGCGACGCCGTCGACGAGGTCATGGAGTATGACGGTGACCTGCTGCGCTTTGTTGACACCGCCGGCATTCGCCGCAAAGGCAAAACCAAAATGATGGCGGAGAAGCTCTCCGTCGTCATGGCGCGCAGGCATCTGGAAGCAGCCGACGTAGCTCTGCTTATCATCGACGCCACCGAGGGGGTTACGTCTTCTGACGCCACCATCGGCGGCTACGCCCACGAGAGCGGCCGCTCGGTGATCCTGGTCATCAACAAATGGGACCTGGTTACCACCGCCCGGACGGACGGGAAGCCCCCCGCCGACAAAGAAATCTTCGAAGAACAGGTGCGCAAAGTTCTCAAGTATCTGGCCTATGCGCCGGTAGTGTTCATTTCCGCCTCCGAGGGCAAGAACATTCACACCGTGCTCAAGCTGGTGAAGCAGGTGGCGGCCGAACGGCGCAAGCGCGTATCGACCGGGCAGATGAATCGCTTTCTGGAGAAGATTGATTTCCAGCGGGCCACGGTGCCTGCGGCCAACAAGATGCGTATCTTCTACATGACCCAGGCCGCGGTCGCTCCGCCCACGTTCATTCTCTTCACCAATCGCCAGGTGAAGCTGCACTTTTCGTTCCAGCGTTTCCTGGAAAACCAGATACGTGCGGCGTTCGGGTTTCTCGGTTCGCCCATCTGGTTCAAGGTGCGCGCCCGTGCCAAATAGGGAAACGGACCTTCCCTGGTACTAACCGGGCTACCCCTGCACCTTTCTTGCTATTCCCGACCCCTTTTTTTCATGGGATCTTCGATGAATTCATGCAGGGGGTAGGGCTATGTTGAGTTCAGTCGGTTCGTGGTTGTGCATTATGGGCCTGATCGTCGGGCCGTTCTCGGTCGGCATCTTTTTCGAAGAAAAGCTGCAGCGGGCCAATCTTGAACTGGGTTCCAGATTGCTGCGTCGCTATTAGTGGAGTGCGTCCCTCCTAGAGCCGTTTATCCGGGCCACCCACCCTTTGTGGTTAGAGGGGATATGGAGCATCCGAATTAGTTGCCGGTTCCCTTAGCCCATAGTAGGTTTGCGTATGCACTTACCTGCGCGCGCCTGCACCCTGTTCGGCATTCTTCTTCTCTCCACCGCGGCCTGGAGCCAGACCCCAAAGTATCCTGACTATCCCAGCGAAACGCCGGCTTCGCTCGAGACCCCGACCTCTGCCTTTGACTATCAGCGCCGCGAAGCGATGATCCCCATGCGCGATGGGGTCAAACTGCATACGGTGATCCTGGTGCCCAGGGGAGCCAAGGGTGCGCCCATCCTGCTGACACGTACGCCCTACGACGCAAACGCGCTCACCACCCATGAAACCAGCGCCCACCTGAGGCCATCGCTCCAGGGATACGACAACGCCACGGAAGTGATCGTCGACGGTGGCTACATTCGCGTGATTCAGGACGTGCGCGGTAAGTACGGTTCCGAGGGCGACTATGTGATGAACCGTCCCTTCCACGGTCCGCTGAACCCGACGCCCGTCGACCACGCAACCGATACCTGGGACACCATCGACTGGCTGGTGAAGAATACGCCTGAGAGTAATGGGAAAGTCGGCATTCTGGGCATTTCTTATGACGGCTTCACGACGCTGGCAGCGTTGGTCAATCCTCACCCGGCGCTCAAGGTGGCGGTTCCCATGAACCCGATGGTCGACGGGTGGATGGGCGATGACTGGTTCCACAACGGGGCGTTCCGCGAGCAGAATCTGCCCTACATCTATAACCAGGAAGCCTCTCGTGACGGTAAGGCGAAGTGGTGGACCAGCGATCTGGATGACTACGACACGTTCATGAAGGCGGACTCGGCGGGTGAATTGGGACGTCGCCACAACCTGGAGCAAACCGGCTTCTGGCGCAAAGTTCTGGCGCACCCGAGTTACGACAGCTTCTGGCAAGATCAGGCGATGGATAAAATTCTGGCCGCGCAACCCCTCACCGTACCCGTAATGCTGGTCGATAGCCTGTGGGACCAGGAGGATATCTACGGTGCGATGGCGGTGTACAAGGCCATCAAGCCCAAAGACAAAGAGAACGACAAGGTCTTTCTCGTGATTGGTCCCTGGCATCACGGCCAGGAGATTGAAGACGCCAGCACCCTCGGGGTTCTGCATTTTGGCAGCGATACGGGGCTGTATTTTCGCCAGCAGATTCTTCGCCCTTTGCTCGACCGTTATCTAAAAGACGAAGCCCCGAAGCAGGCAATTGCACCTGTCACTGCGTTTGATACCGGGACCAATGTGTGGCGCACCTTACCCTCGTGGCCGGCGGCTTCGGTGCAACCAACCTCGCTCTACCTGGCAAAGGATGGCAAGCTGATCTTTACCGCGCCGGCAAGCGGAGACGCGGCGTTCGATGAATACGTCTCCGATCCGGCCAAGCCCGTACCCTACCGGGCGCGGCCCATTCAACCGATGGGCTACGACGCCGGCATGACCTGGTCGCAATGGCTGGTCGACGACCAACGGGAGCAGTCGGGTCGGCCCGATGTGATGGTCTATGTCTCGGATGTGCTCACTGCGCCTATGAAGATCAGTGGAGAACCCGTCGTCCATTTGACGGCGTCGACCAGCGGCACCGATTCCGATTGGGTGGTGAAGCTGATTGACGTCTACCCTGACGAAGTGGCCGCGCAGCCGGGTTTAGGGGGCTATCAGCTCATGATTTCTGCCGACATTTTCCGCGGCCGCTATCGCGAAAGCCTGGAAAAACCTGGGCCCCTCGCGCCCAATCAGCCGTTGCTTTACCGCTATGCGCTGCCCACGGCAAATCATGTCTTTCTGCCCGGGCACCGGATGATGGTGCAGGTGCAGTCGAGCTGGTTTCCCTTATACGATCGCAATCCGCAAACGTTTGTGCCTAATATTTTCTGGGCAAAGCCTGCAGATTATCAGAAGGCCACGCAGCGGATCTATCATTCGAGCTTCATCGAATTACCGGTAGTAAAGGCCCCCTAGCCGTTCGATTAGTCTTGTCCAGGTTACGTTCGCCACGAAAGAGTCGCGCAGGGACCACTGAACGTCAGTGTTGTCCAAATTAGCTTTTTGGGCGCTGCCGTTTATGTTCATTGGGGACAACGGTTCAGGGAAACACTACTGCCAGATTTGTCATCCCGAGCGAAGCCGAGGGATCTGCGGTGCGCCTCGCTTCCAAAGAAAGGCCCCGCAATTGAGCTCGCAGGTCTCGCGAAAGCCTCTTTGGATCGAAACCATCTGTGGTTCCCCACTCCATGCTTGGCAATAAGCTAAGTACGGAAGAAATGAGCCGCGCGGCAAGACCTGCGAGCTCACTGTGAGGCTTTTCTTTGGGAACGAGGCGCACCGCAGATCCCTCGGCTTCGCTCCCAATGAACAAACTGGCGGGGCAGGATTCGCGAGCTCACTTGGAGGGCCCTGGTTTGGGGTAAAGGCGCACCGCAGATCCCTCCACTTCGCTACGCTTCGGTCGGGATGACAAATTTGTTTGGGGGGACGGGTTTAAAAGCGAGCGCTCACCGCGTTCATTCCATGCTTAACTTGCCGACTGGCGAGTCAGCCGCTCCTAATGAACAAATGGCTGGGGCTGGATTTGCGAGCTCACTCGTGGGGCCTTGGTTTGAGGGAAAGGCGCACAGCAGATCCCTCCACTTCGCTCCCCCGAATTCCTGTTGAAGTTGATGGCGCTGGCGAACTTCATGCGGCTTTCCTTAATGAAAGCCGCACACGTGGATCTGTCTGACATGGCGAAACAGGAATTCGGGTACGCTACGGTCGGGATGACAAATTTGTTTGGGGGACGGGCTTAAAGATTTGCTTGGGGGACGGCTTAAAAGCAAGCGCTCTTCGCGTTCATTCCTCCCTTAACTTGCCGACAGGCCAGTCAGCTCCTCGGGATGACAAATCTGGGAGTAGCGTTTCCTAAACCGTCGTTGTTGATAAAGGCCCACATCGGAAGATGCTTCGTGATGACTTGGCAACCTGGTCTCGTTTACTCTCCCTCCTGTCGAATGTTTTCAACAAACTACATAGCCAAAGGAGTCGCTCCTTTCGCTAAATTGGACAGCTACGACTGGGACGGCTGAAATGGGAAGACGTAAGTCCTGTGTTCCCGCAGCCGTTCTTCACGGGGCAATCCACCCAGAATTTCATCCTGGGGAAGCATCAACCGTCCCTGCTTCCCTGCGGGACGAGGGCTTTACGCTTTGTCTTTGATCAGAATCAAAGCAACGCTGGCTACGATCAACGCAGTGCCGATCAGCATCCGCAGCGTTACCACTTCCCCGGCAAAAAAGTAGCCCAGGGCGACAGCAACCACGGGATTGACGTAGGCATGGCTGGCGACCCGCGTGGCCGGCATCCGCCCCAGCAGCCACACAAAGGCGCTGAACCCCAGCAACGAGCCGGCAATCACCAGGTAGCCCAGCGCCAGAAAGGCTTTCCCGGAAATGTGCGGAAAGGGATGCATCTCTCCCGTGAGCGCAGAGAGCACCAGCAATACCGCTCCGCCAAACAGCATCTCTGCTCCGGCAGTGATTCCTTTGGATTTTGGCAGCGGCAGCGCCCGGGTCAGCACCGCACCCGATGACCAGGCCGTTCCCCCCAGCAGAATAGCCAGGCAGGGCCACAGTGGGATGTGCTGCGCGTTATGCAACAGCAATAACAGCGCCCCCACAAACCCGACCGCGATCGAGATCAACAGCGTCCAGCGGAAGCGCTGCTGGCGAAAGACAAAAACCTCGAGCCCGATCGTGATCAGCGGCAGCGTCGCTTCCAGTACAGAGGTAAAGCCGGAAGGCACATACTGTTCCGCCCAGAACACCGCGCCATAGGTGACCACAAACATCAACGAGCCAATCAGGCAGAGACTGCCCAGTTCCTGGCGCGTGGGACGAGGGCGTCCCCAAAGACGCATCAGCGCATACAGTAAGGCGCCGGCAAAGAAAAACCGCGCCCCGGCGGCAAAGAAAGGGGGCACCAACTGCACCGCGATCCGAATCGCCAGGTAGGTCGATCCCCAAAGAATATAGATGGCCGCAAAGGCAAGAATCACGCGCACATCGAGCTTGCTCTCCTGCTGCTTCGCGACCCTGCCTTCACTAACCGTTATCGTTGCCATGACTGGTTAGATTGTAACCCGGATTTATCTAACCCCTCAAAGTATTTTTAGAGGTTATAATAAATTCATGTTTGAACTGCTTGCGGAGCATCCGGCGCTTGACTTCGTCAACAGCCTGGACGACCGCTTCTCCGCGTCCGGCCCCCAGGAGTTGCTCCCGGCCTATGCAGATCTTCTGCGCCTGACAGCGCAGTTGCGGCTGCTCTCGGCCGATCAGGCACGCAAGCTCGCGCGCAACGTAAGCGAGCGGGACGCGCAGCGGGTGCTGGCGTCCGCAGTGGAACTACGCGAAGCGCTGGCTGCGGTGCTCTATGCCAGGCTCGGTGGCCGCAAACCGCCCGCCGCGCAAATGGAAGTTTTGCAGCAGCACTTTCAGCAGATGGCCGCCCATCGCACGCTCCGTGCCGGCAAGTCACAGTTGGTTTGGAGTTGGGCTGGTCAGGAACAGCAAGCGGAGATTCCGCTGTGGAAGCTGGCTGAGGCCGCTTCCGATTTATTGGTATCGACTGAAGCAGCCGGCGTGAAGGAATGCGGCGACCCCACCTGCCGCTGGCTGTTTCTTGACACCAGCAAGAACCATACCCGGCGCTGGTGCAATATGAAGACCTGCGGCAACCGCATGAAGGCGCGCAGACATCAGGCGCGGGCCGGCGGTATACCATAAGGTTCAGACCATGCACTCCATTCGCGCGGCAACACCCACTGACATTCCTTTGATTCTTGACCTGATCCGCGCACTGGCCACCTATGAGCGCGAGCCTGACGCGGTGAAAACCACCGCGGCCGATCTGCTGCGCGATGGCTTCGGCGAGCGCCCGGTGTTTGAGTGTTTCATCGCCGAGGATGGCCACGGCGAAGCGGCCGGTTTCGCCCTTTTCTTCTACAACTACTCCACCTGGCGAGGCCGCGCCGGCATCCATCTGGAAGATCTGTTTGTGCTGCCGAAGTTTCGCGGGTTGGGGATTGGCAAGTCACTGCTGGCGCGGGTGGCGGCGCGGGCGGCCGAGCAGGGCTGCGTGCGCCTGCAATGGGATGTGCTCGAGTGGAACCAGACCGCCATCGACTTTTACCAGGGGCTGGGTGCGCAATTTCTCGATGAGTGGCGCATCATGCGCGTGAACGACGAGGCCATTCAGTCGCTCGCAAAGCTGGAGCGTACCCATTGAGCACGCCGCGTATCCGCGTGATCGGCGGCGGTCTGGCCGGACCTGAAGCCGCGCTCATGGCGGCGCGGCGCGGGTGCCAGGTCGACCTCTACGAAATGCGCACTGTCGTCGATGGCGCTTTACGCTCTACGCCGGCGCACCAAACGGCAGACTTCGCCGAGCTGGTCTGCTCCAACTCGCTCAAGTCAGAAAGCGAAAACACAGCGCCCTGGCTGCTGAAGCAGGAGATGCGCCGGGCCGGCTCTGCCCTGTTGACCTGCGCGGATGCAAGCGCGGTGCCCGCCGGCCATGCGCTCGCGGTCGACCGGGTCGAGTTCTCGCGGCTGGTGGCGAACGCCATGGAGCAGGAAAGCCGCATCACGGTGCATCGCGAAGAAGTCACCACGCTCGATGAGGACCAGATCACCATCGTGGCCACCGGCCCGCTGACTTCGGCTCCCCTGTGCGCGGAGATTGCCCGGCTCACCGGCAGCGGCCAGCTTGCCTTTTATGACTCCATTAGCCCCATCGTCGAGGCCGATTCCATCGCCATGGAGCGCGTCTACTTCGCTGCCCGGTACGATAAAGGCACTGCCGACTACATCAACTGCCCCATGTCCAAAGAGGAGTACGAGCGCTTCTACGAGGCCCTGATCTCCGCCGAGGCGGTGGAAAGCAAAGCGTGGGAGAAGCTGGAATATTTCGAGGGTTGCCTGCCGATCGAAGAGCTGGCGCGGCGGGGCCGGGAAACGCTCCGTTTTGGACCCATGAAGCCGGTTGGGCTGCGTGACCCGCGCACCGGCAAAATACCCTGGGCCGTGGTGCAGTTGCGCTGCGAAAATCTGCGCGCCGACTCCTACAACCTGGTCGGCCTGCAGAACCATCTCAAGTTCGGGGAGCAGGCGCGTGTTTTGCGGCTGATTCCCGGCCTTGAGAACGCGAAGTTTCTGCGCTTTGGCCAGATCCACCGCAATACCTATATCAACGCGCCCCGCGTGCTCACCGAGACGCTGGCCCTGCGCGACCATCCCCGGGTTCTGATTGCCGGGCAGCTTTCCGGAGTGGAGGGCTATACCGAGTCGATTGCCACTGGCATGCTCGCCGGCCTGTATGCCGCTCAGCTCGCCCAGGGCCAGACCGCAGTGCCCGTGCCGCGGGGAACGGGGCTGGGTTCGCTGGTGCACTACATCACGCATGCCCAGGCGAAAGACTTCCAGCCAGCCAATATTACGTTCGACCTGCTGCTGCCGCTGGAAGAGGAGCTGCGGCAAAAAATCCGCGATAAACGGGAGCGGCACCGCCTGCAGTGCGAGCGCGCCCTGGCGGCGTTCGACGGGTGGTGGCAGCCTGCTGCCGCCGTGGCGGTGGGCTAAACCGGCTGAAGGGTACGGGCTTCAGCCCGTACATATATCACCACAAAAGCGAATCGGCTTCAGCCGCTGAGGGCCGCGTATCCGGGCGGAAAAGGGGCCCTCAGCGGCTAAAGCCGATCATTTTCTATTTCATCTTGTACGGGCTGAAGCCCGTACCCTTCAGGAACAGAATTCCCCCCCGGACGCTAAAGCAGGTTTTTCTGACGCTTCGGCCCAAATCCACATCCAACACCAAATATGAGCCGACGGGCTCGGGCCTTGAATTGTAGGTGCGGTTGCATTTAACTTTGTTCGTGCTATGTGGGCGGAATACCGCTTGTGGTGTATCCACCGGCTTGCGTCCCTCGAGGAGATAGACCATGCGTTCGAAACTGACTCTCTGGCTTGCGTGCATCACGCTTGCCTTCGCTCCGGCCATTGCGGTCGCCCAGGCCCCCGCGGACGCCACCACGGCCTCGGTTCACGGCCACGTGCAGGACCCGGCCAATGCGCCCATCGTCAACGGGCAAGTGGTCTTCAGCACAGATGGCAAGACCCCGCTTTACACCTTCACCACCGATCAGAACGGTGATTACAAGGGCTCGGGCATCAAGCCAGGCACTTATTACGTGACCTTGTTCGCGACGCCAGGTAAGGCCGTCGACCGCTTTGACAACGTCAAGTTCACCGCCGGCACCGATACCCTGCAGGATTTTGACCTGAGCCGCGCCGAGTACGTTAACAAGCTGCCCCCGGAACAGCGTAAGGAACTTGAGGAAGCTAAAAAGCGCAATGCGGAAATTGTGAAAGAAAACCAGGGTGTCGGCAAGCTGAACGACCTGCTGAAACAGGCGCGGGCGGCCAATGCGGCCAAGAACTACCCCCAGGCCGACCAGCTGATGCAGCAAGCGGTGGTCATTAAACCAGATGCCGCTATTTTGTGGCTCGAGCTGGGCATCGCGCAGACAGGCGAAAAGAAGTGGGACGACGCGACAACTTCGTTGAAGAAGGCGCTCGATCTCGACACCAACTCGAAGAAGCCGAACCCTGAAGTCGAAGCAGCCGACAACAACGCGTTGGGCGAGGTGTATGCCAACTCCAACAAGATTCCAGACGCTACGGCATCGTACGACGCTGCGGCTAAACTGCAACCGGCCAATGCCGGTATGTTTTACACCAACGAGACCATTGTTCTCAGCCGCACGGGGCAAACCGACGCGACCATTGCGGCCGCGGACAAGGCGATCGCTGCCGACCCCAGCAAGCCAATTCCCTACTATCTGAAGGGGCAGGCGCTTATTTCCAAGGCCACCGTGGACCCCAAGACGCAAAAAATCGTGGCCCCTCCCGGCACGGCAGAAGCGTATCAGAAGTATCTTGACCTGGCCCCGACCGGCCCGATGGCCCCGGAAGCGAAGTCGATTCTGGCTGAGATCGGCGCGAAGGTCAATTCCAAATACAACGCCAAGCACTAATTTTTCGGACTGTTGGCAACCGGTGAAGGGACGCTGCTGAGCGGCGTCCCTTTTATTTATTTGAATGACTTCGCTCCATCCCGGGTGGTGAGCTATGGCGATGCCGCGCGCATCGTCCGGCAGCATGCGGACGGGCTGGCGGGCACGCTGCCAGAGTCAACTTCTCTGCTCGACAGTTTGGGCAGGGTGCTGGCGGAGCCGGTCTACGCGGATCGGGATCAGCCGCCATTTCCCCGGTCTACCCGTGACGGGTTTGCCTGCCGTGCTGCCGACGTTGTGGCCGGGAGCAGGCTGCAGGTCGTCGGATCGATTCGCGCGGGCGAGAGCTGGGCGGGTGCGGCGGTGACCGACGGCCAGGCGGTCGAGATCATGACCGGCGCGCAGGTGCCGCCGGGCGCCGATTGCGTGGTTATGGTCGAGCATGTTAACCACCAGCAGGACACACTTCATCTCATACCCGGCCGCAGGATCGCTGCCGGCGAAAACATCGTTCCCCTGGGCGCAGAGGCTCGCGCAGGCGACGTGGTTTTGCCCCGTGGCACGCGGCTCTCCGCGGCCCAGGTGGGTGCAGCGGCGTCTTGCGGCGCGGCGCAGCTCAGTGTCTTCGCCCGGCCTCGGGTGGCGATCGTCGCCACCGGCGACGAACTGGTCGAGGTCGACGAGCAGCCGCTGATTTATCAAATACGCAACTCCAACAGTTATTCGCTGGCGGCGCAGGTGCTGGCGGCTGGCGCGACGCCGTTGCGGCTGGCAACGGCGCGTGATGAGCGCGGCCATCTTGACTCCATTCTCCGCAGCGCGCTCGAAGCCGATCTGGTGCTGCTCTCGGGCGGCGTGTCGATGGGCAAGTACGACCTGGTGGAAGAGGTTCTGCTCGCGAGGGGCGCTGAGTTCTTTTTTACCGGGGCGCTGATCCAGCCGGGCAAGCCGGTCGTCTTCGGCAAGGTTGGTTCGGTTTATTTTTTCGGTCTGCCTGGCAATCCTGTATCGACCATGGTTACGTTTTCGCTGTTTGTCGAACCATTGCTGGGGGGCCTTTGCGGGGAGCCTGCGCGCGGACCTCGTTTTGCCCAGGCCCGGCTGAACGGGGAGGTTCGCGTGAAGCCCGGCCTCACGCGCTTCCTGCCGGCCAGGCTGCACTCCGATTTCACTGCGGTCACGGTGGAGGTGGTCGCCTGGCAGGGCTCCGGTGATCTGGCTGCCGCCAGCCGCTCCAACTGCTTTCTCGTGGTGCCGGCCGATCGCCCGCAGATCGCCGCTGGCGAGACCGTCACTGTGCTGCTAGCCTAACCACCAAGGTTCATCAAGATGGATAAGCTCTCCCATTACGACGCTGAAGGCAGTGCCCACATGGTGGATGTGAGCGCCAAAGCCGCGACCAGGCGGGAGGCGGAGGCGTCCGCATTTGTTGAGTTGTCGGCGGCGGTGTTGGCGGCGCTGCCGCAAAACCCCAAAGGCAATCCGCTGGAGGTGGCGCGCTTTGCCGGGATTCAGGCAGCCAAGCGCACCGCCGATTTGATCCCCATGTGTCATCCCCTGCCCTTGAGCTTTATCGATGTCACGGCGACGGTGGTCGAGGGCGGCATCGCCATTCGCAGCACGGCGGCGACCATCGCCGGCACCGGCGTTGAGATGGAGGCGCTGACCGCGGCAGCGGTCGCGGCGCTTACCATCTACGACATGTGCAAGGCGATGGACAAGTCGATCGCCATCCGCGAGATCGTGCTGCAGCGCAAATCCGGCGGCAAGAGCGGCGATTACGTGAGGGGTATCAAAATCTAGTCCGGCCCGACCACAAATTCGCTTGAGAGATTCTTGAAAAGCAGGCTTTCCGCGTTCACTCCATCCTTGACTTGCCACAAGCAAGTCGGCTCACCGATGAACAAAATGGCTCGGGCTGAATTTGCGAGCTCACTCGTGGGGCCCTGGTTTGGGGGAAAGGCGCACAGCAGATCCCTCCACTTCGCTACCCCCGAATTCCTGTCGAGGTTGGTGGCGCTGGCAAACTTCATGCGGCTTTCCTTAATGAAAGCCGCACACGTGGATCTGTCTGACATGGCGAAACAGGAATTCGGGTACGCTACGGTCGGGATGACAAATTTGTTTGGGGGACACGATGACAAATTTGCTTGAGGGGCGAGGCCAAAAGGCAGATCGCTTCGCTCGTTCATTCCATCCTTAACTTGCCGCCAGGCAAGTCGGCTCCTCGGGATGACAAATTCGTTTGGGGATACGGAAGGGAAAGCCATAGCGACCACAACCAAGCGGCGCTAACCCTTACGGCGGAAGCACCTGGGGTCGTGGTCGTCGACCATTCCCGAAGCCTGCATCCATGCGTACACAATAACCGGGCCGACAAACTTGAACCCACGCTTCTTGAGCACCGCGGAAATCTGCTCGGAAAGCTCCGTCTTCGCCGGCAGGCTGCCGGTCCTGTTCTTGATGGGCTTGCCCCCCACAAGGTTCCAGGCAAAACCGGAGAAGTCTTCTCCGGCACGCTGCATTTCCTGGTAGATGCGGGCCCCGTGAATCGTGGCTTCGATCTTGGCCCGGGAGCGGATGATGCCGGGGTCTTCGAGTAGCCTGGCTACATCGGCTTGCTGAAACGCCGCGACCTTCCTGGGATCAAAATTACGAAACGCTTTGCGGAAAGCCTCGCGCTTGCGCAACACCGTAATCCAGGCCAACCCAGCCTGAAAGCCTTCGAGCATCAGCAGCTCCCACAGCGCGCGGCTATCGTGCTGCGGCACTCCCCATTCCTCGTCGTGGTAGACCTGCAGCAGCGGATCGCTTTCTGCCCAGGCACACCGCTGCAGTTTTTTCATTGCTTCATTTCGCTGACGGCCGGCAGCTCTTCGCGCACGATAGGCGCCACCCGGTTACCCAGAATCTCAATGGCCTTCATCATCTTCGCATGCGGAAGGGTGGACACGCCCATCTGGAACGTGATGCGGGCAATGCCGCCAAGCGCTTCATTGATATACAAAATCTTCTCGCTGACAGTTGGCGCATCGCCGATCAGCAGGGCTCCCGTAGGACCACGCAAGGCATCGAACTGCGCCCGCGTGGTGGGCGGCCAGCCGCGCTCTTTGCCGATCTCGGTAAAGGTGTGGGCGTAGCCCGGGAAAAAATCATCTGCCGCCTGTTGCACCGTGTCGCCCACGAAGCCGATGCAGTGCAGTCCCACCTTGAGCTGCTCCGGCTGGCGCCCCGCGCGGCGCCCGGCTTCGCGATAAAGCTCGATGTGCGGCCGAAAGCGGTGTGGCTCGCCGCCGATGATCGCCACCATCAGAGGCAGCCCCAGCGCACCGGCGCGGGCAAACGATGCAGGCGTGCCACCCACCCCCAGCCAGATGGGTAGTGGATCCTGCAACGGCCGCGGGTAAATGCTTTGCCCGGTGAGCGGCGCACGGTGCTTGCCCGACCAATAAACCTGCTTGCTCTCGCGAATCTTGAGCAGCAATTCAAGCTTCTCGGCAAACAGCGAGTCGTAGTCTTCCAGGGCAAAACCGAACAGCGGGAACGACTCGATAAACGAGCCTCGGCCAGCGACAATTTCTGCCCGGCCCTGAGAAATGAGATCGAGGGTTGCGAACTGCTGAAACACTCGCACCGGATCGGCGGCGCTCAACACCGTCACCGCGCTGGTGAGGCGAATACGTTTAGTCAGGGCAGCCGCCGCGCCCAGAATGACCGGGGGCGCTGAATCAAGAAACTCGGGCCGGTGGTGCTCCCCGATACCAAATACGTCCAGACCCACCTGGTCGGCATGGGCAATCTCTTCCAATAGATGTTGCATACGCTCGACCGGGGTGAGCGCGACCCCGGTAACCGGGTCGGGAATAGATGCTGCGAAACTGTCAATGCCGATCTCCATCGCTGTCCCCTGAACTGGGAGATTGGATGCATCGAGGTAGCAATCGATTCACGACCGCCGCGCCCTGCTCTGCCACAGGGTACGGGCTTAACAGGCTGGGGAAAACAGAACCGCAGATCTCTCCACTGCGCTGCGCTCCGGTCGAGATGACAAAATCGGTGGGTTAAGAGATTTGTCATCTCGACCGGAGCGCAGCGCAGTGGAGAGATCTGCGGTTCTGTTTTTCCCCAGCCTGTCTAGACCACTTCGCAAGCCAGGCTATCGAGCGCCTGCAGCGCGCGCGGTAACTCCTCCTCTAATTCGTGCAGCTTTGCCCCGGCGAGAGCCAGTTCACCCGCCCTGCTCATGGTCTCGAGCTCCCCAGCCAGGCCAGACGCTGCGATCGCAGAAAGATTGACCAGCGCTCCACGCAGTGCATGCCCCATCCTTTCCACTTCCGCAGCGTCGTTCCTCATAATGGCTTCCCGCGCTTTGCCAATCAGGCTTGGAGACTCTTCGCGGAAGATCGCAATCAGTTCGGCCAGTAGAGCCCGATCGCCATCGATGCGCTGCAGCAGGTCTGCGCCGTCCACAAGCGCGGCTGGGGATTCGCGGCCCGGCAGGGCCATGACTGCGTTCTGTAGCCGCCGCTGCAGGCAGCTTTGCAACACAGCGTCCAATTCCCTGGCATCGATGGGCTTGGAAAGATAGCCGTCCATACCGGCAGCCACACATCGCTCGCGGTCTCCTTTCATGGCCATGGCCGTCATCGCGATGATGGGCTGATAGAGGCCGGTGAGCTTCTCCTGCTTGCGAATTTCCATCGTTGTGGCAAAACCATCCATCACGGGCATCTGCACATCCATCAGCACCAGGTCAAAGCATCCGTGCGCCAGCGCCGCCAACGCCTCTTTGCCGTCAGACACCACCACGACTTGATGACCGCGCCTGCCCATCATGCGCGACGCCACCTTCTGATTCACATGGTTGTCTTCTGCCAGGAGGATATGCAGAACTTTGCCCGGTTCCGCTTCCGACGCCACGCCGTGGCGGGACACTGCCGGTACGGGTAACGCTGTTGGCTGCTGCGCACTGTGCAAGACGCGCACGATGGCTTCGCGCAGCTCAACCTGGCGTACAGGCTTGAGCAGGTAACCCGCGATCCCCAATTCGCCACAACGAGATGTGTCGCCCCGCTGACCACCGGAAGTCAGCATCATGATGGTCGCCGTGTGCAGCGCCGGATTGTCCTGGATGCGCTCGACTAACCCAAAACCATCTAATCCAGGCATGTGCATGTCCGTCAAAATAAGTCCATACGTATCGTTCACTGTCTGCGCATCGGCGAGCGCAAGCAGGGCCTGTTCGCCATCGGCAGCCGCGGTGGCCCGCATGCCCCATCGCTCCACCATGCTTTGCAGAATCCGTCGATTGGTGCCGTTGTCGTCCACGATCAACACCCGCACGCCCTGCAGGATCGCTGAACCCACAGACTGATCGTGCACCCCGCCGGGCGCCACGTGGTTGCCGAACCGAAGGGTGAAGTGGAAGCTTGATCCGGCGCCCAGTACACTCTCCACCCAAATGCGTCCGACCATGATTTCGACCAGCCTGCGGGTAATGGTTAAGCCGAGACCGGTGCCGCCGTATTGCCTCGTCGTGGATGAATCGACCTGGCTGAACGACTCGAAGATAACCTGCAATTTGTCCGGGGGAATGCCGACGCCCGTATCCGAGACAATGAAATGCAGGAGCGAGGCATTTTGCTCAACCAGCTCCAGCTGAACGCTCAACCCCACCTCACCTTTGGCGGTGAATTTGAGGGCGTTGCCGATCAGATTGAGAAGAATCTGGCGAACACGTCCGGGATCGCCGACGGCCATCTCGGGCACGCCCGGAGCGACCTCGCACACCAGTTCCAGCCCTTTTTCTTCCGCCCGCATGGCGAGCGCCTTGAGCGTACCTTCGACACAATCGCGCACGTCAAACTCAATCGCTTCCAGTTCCACTTTGCCGGCTTCGATCTTTGAGAAGTCGAGGATGTCGTTGATCACGCTCAGCAGCGCATTGGCAGAGAACCTCACGGTTTCCAGCTGGTCTCTCTGCTCCGCCGTCAGGTCCGAATCCAGCGTAAGTTCAGTCATGCCCAGAATGCCATTCAGCGGCGTGCGAATCTCGTGGCTCATGTTGGCGAGAAACTCACTCTTTGCCTGGTTGCCGGCCACCGCGGCAATCGTTTTTTCGCGTTCCGCGCTGATCTCTTCCATCAGGTGAAGCCGCTGCTCACTCAGCTTGCGTTCCGAAGCATGCCGGGCGAAAAGCCGATCGAGGGTCGCCGTGACAAAGACCAGGCCCAGCACCAGAAACGTGCCCAGGGCAATGCTCGCATTGCCAAGGTTGGAGACGCTGACGGCATGTCTGAGCGCGACCTCAGCCACAGGGGCCGGGATAAACGTTACAGCCGCCATGCCCACATAATGCACCACGGGAATAGCGAGTCCCATGAGCAACGCGTTGCGCGACTTTCGCCAGCTCCAGATGGAGCTTTGCGCGCGCACCGCAAACGTCAAGCGGATGGCGAGGAAGGATATGACGATGCCCAGCACGATAGAAAGGGCAACCACGGGGTAGGAATCGACGCACATGGCGGGTAAGCGCATGGCGTCCATACCAAGGTAGTGCATGCTGGCGATACCGCTGCCCATGAGCATGCTGCCCACGATTGTGGCCGTCAGGGTCAGGGTCTTTCGGCCTACCACGAATAACGTTACGGCCGAAGCAAGAACCGCGGCGACCATCGAAAGCAGGACGGTGGGCCAGTCGTAGCGAACCGGGACGGGCAGTTGAAAGGCTTCCATGCCGGTGTAATGCATCGACCAGATGCCGATGCCCATGGCCAGGGCGCCGCCCCCTAACCAGGCATAGCGTACGGCGCCCGTGGCCAACGTCATGCGGCCCGCAAGCGCGAGTGCCGCATACTCGGCAAACACAGCGATCACGACTGACAGAATCACGAGGGGAATGTTGTAGTAGCCGATGAGCGCAGTTGCGTGCACTTGCATCACGGCACTCCGGCCTGGGTTGAAGAAAGCACTACTGATCTACGTCGGCGGCGAATCGCTGCGGGAGATAACACATTCGCGTCATAACGGATCGTGGGGCGCTATAAATAAGAGACAGGAGAAATAACATGCCGCTATCCAACGACATAAAGCAGCTGCAGGATGAGATGGTGGGCTGGCGCCGGGATTTGCATGCGCATCCCGAACTGGGCTTTGCCGAGAATCGCACCAGCACCTTCATCCAGGAACGGCTGCAGTCCTTCGCCGTCGACGAGATTCATGGCTTCACCGGTACCGGCGTGGTGGCTGTTATTCGCGGGCGTGACGGCGAGCACGCGATCGGCTTGCGCGCCGATATCGATGCCTTGCCGATTCCAGAGGAGTCAGGCGTGCCCTACGCCTCGACCAATCCCGGCGTGATGCATGCCTGTGGGCACGACGGCCACACCACGATGCTGCTGGGTGCGGCGAAGTACCTGGCGGCCACGCGCAATTTCAAGGGCACGGCTTACCTCATCTTTCAGCCGGCGGAAGAAATTGGCGGCGCCCGGCGGGTGGTGGCCGATGGCTTGTTCGACCGCTTCCCCATGCAGCGGGTGTTCGGCATGCATAACAATCCCGCTGCGCCGGTGGGCGAATTTCAATGGCGCAACGGGCCCATCATGGCCGCCGCCAGCTTCTTTACCATCCGCATCGAGGGCCTGGGCGCGCACGGCGCCCAGCCCCATTTCGGCATTGACCCCATCGCCGCCGCCAGCGCGGTGGTGGGCGCGCTGCAGACCATCGTTTCCCGCTCCGTCAATCCCTATCACTCGGCGGTGGTGACCGTGGGCAGCTTCCATGCCGGGATTGCCAATAACGTGATCCCGCACGATGCGGTGCTCAAAGGCACGGCGCGATGGTTCGATCCAGGCGTCGGCGAAATCATCGAACGCTCAATCATCAGAATCGCCAAGAGTGTTGCCGAGGCGCATGGGGCAACCGCGGAAGTCGACATCAACATGCTGACGCCGGCCACCGTCAACGACGAAGCCGCCATGACCCTGGCACGCAACGCGGCTACGGCCGTCGCCGGGCCCGCCGGGGTGATCGAGATGCCTGAGCCCACCATGGGCGCAGAAGACTTCGCTTACATGCTCGGCGTGAAGCAGGGCGCTTACATCATGGTGGGCACCAAGCGCCCTGGCCCATTGAATCCCATGCTGCATCACCCGTGTTACGACTTCAACGACGCGATTCTTGCCACAGGCGCCGCCTACTGGGCCACGCTGATCGAACAACAGCTGGCGCTGTAGTCGAGCGCTGAGCAGGAACTTACGCGCCCGGAATTCTACGCCGCCAGCCCCATGCAGGGTGTCCCTTGCCAAAATATCAACTTAGAGATAGTCTAATTTGCGGTGGACACCGAGACGATCAAACGGTCTTTAGAAAGCGGCGGGTTGCGCTGCACGCCGCAGCGTTACGCCGTCATGGCCTTCTTGCTGGAACAGAACAGGCACCCCACCGCCGTCGAGATTTTCGAGGCCGTGAACCGCACGGATCCCCGCTCCTCAAGAGCTACTACTTATAACAATTTGCGCGACCTGGTGCAGGCCGGCCTGGTGCGTGAAGTAGCCATCGAGGGCCGCGCCGCGCGCTTCGATGCCAAAGGCCTGCTCCACCATCACTTCATCTGCGACCACTGCGGTCATGTTGAGGACATCGAGTGGTACGACGTGCCCAGGCCGGCTGCGCGCTCCCTGGGTAAGCGGATCGTTCGCGATTGCGAACTCATTTTCCGCGGACTTTGCAGCAAATGCGCGCCCAAACACGGTGCGCGTCACAATCGTTAAGCGTGGGCAGGCGAGTACTGAGTGGCCTCCCGTCAAGAACCGAACATTCAAGACCACAACCCAGAAGGAGAAACTGCATGGCGAGCCAAGATACTGAATTTACCTCCCCAGCGAAGTCTGAAGTGAACGCGCAGGTCGCATCCGAGGCAAAATGCCCGGTCGACCACGGACAGATCCCGGCCAGCCCGGCAGGCAAGCCCAGCGGGCGTACCAATCGTGACTGGTGGCCAAACCACCTCAAGTTGGAATTGCTCCATGCCCACTCCGAGCTTTCAGACCCCATGGGCCCGGAGTTCGACTATGCCAAGGAGTTCAAGACCATCGACTACGAAGGCCTCAAGAAAGATCTGGCCTTTGTCATGACTGACTCGAAGGATTGGTGGCCGGCCGACTTTGGCCACTACGGTCCCCTATTTATTCGCATGGCCTGGCACTCCGCCGGCACCTACCGCACCTACGACGGCCGGGGCGGCGGCGGACGTGGTCAGCAGCGCTTCGCCCCGCTCAACAGCTGGCCTGACAATGTCAATCTCGACCGCGCCCGCCGGCTGCTCTGGCCGGTGAAGCAAAAGTACGGCAAAAAGATTTCCTGGGCCGACCTCATGATCCTGGCCGGCAACGTCGCGCTGGAGACGATGGGCTTCAAGACCTTCGGCTTCGGCGGCGGCCGCCCCGATACCTGGGAGCCCGATCTCGATGTCGACTTCGGCGCCGAAGCCACCTGGATGGGCACCGACAAGCGCTACTCCGGGGAGCGCGACCTGGCCAACCCGTTCGGCGCGACCACCATGGGGCTCATCTATGTGAACCCCGAAGGCCCCGAGGGCAAGCCCAACCCGGCAGGTGCGGCCAAAGACATCCGTGTCACCTTCGGCCGCATGGCCATGAATGACGAAGAGACGGTGGCGCTGATCGCCGGCGGCCACACCTTTGGCAAGACCCACGGCGCCGGCCCAGGCACCCACCTCGCGCACGAGCCCGAAGGCGCGCCCATTGAAAACCAGGGTCTCGGCTGGACCAGCGCCTACAAGACCGGCATTGCCGGGGACGCCATCACCAGCGGCCTCGAGGTCACCTGGACCACCAAGCCGACGCAGTGGTCCAACGAATACTTCGACCACCTCTTCAAATTTGAATGGGAACTCACCCAGAGCCCCGGCGGCGCCAACCAGTGGAAGCCCAAAGGGGACGCCGGCGCCAACACCGTGCCCGACGCTCACGACCACAACAAGAAGAAGCAGCCGGCCATGCTGACCACCGATGTGGCTCTGCTCGCGGATCCGTCCTACGCCAAAATCTCGCGTGACTTCTACGAACATCCCGAGAAGTTCGCCGATGCCTTTGCCCGCGCGTGGTTCAAACTGACCCACCGCGACATGGGTCCGCGTCACCGCTACCTGGGGCCCGAGGTTCCGGCAGAGGAGCTTATCTGGCAGGACCCTGTCCCCAAGGTTGACCACCCGCTGGTCGATGATAACGATGTTGCCGCCCTCAAGGCGAAGGTGCTTGCGTCTGGCCTCTCCGTCTCCGAGCTGGTCTCGACCGCCTGGGCCTCGGCCTCGTCGTTCCGTGCCTCCGACAAGCGGGGCGGCGCCAACGGCGCCCGCATCCGCCTTGCCCCGCAAAAGGACTGGGAGGCTAACCAGCCCGCCCAGCTGGCCCGCGTGCTCAAGGCGCTCGAGAAGATCCAGGGCGAGTTCAACGCCTCGGCCACCGGCGGTAAGAAGATTTCGCTGGCCGATCTGATCGTGCTCGCGGGGGCTGCGGGTGTCGAGAAGGCGGCGGCGGATGCCGGTATCAAGACCACGGTTCCCTTCCTCGCCGGCCGCACCGACGCTTCGCAGGAGCAGACCGACGCTGAGTCTTTCGAGCCGCTCGAGCCCAAGGTCGACGGTTTCCGCTCTTACGGTTACAAGAGCTCAGAGCCTGCCGAAGTCGCGCTGTTGGATAAGGCACAGTTACTGCGCTTGACCGCGCCGGAGCTGACCGTACTGATCGGCGGGCTGCGCATGCTCAACACCAACTTCGGGGGCACGAAGTTTGGCGTGTTCACGGAACGTCCGGAGACGCTGACCAACGACTTCTTCGTGAACCTGCTGGACATGAAGTACGAGTGGAAGCCCACCACTGACTCGAAGGACACCTTTGAGGGCCGCGACCGTAAAACCGGCGCGGTGAAGTGGAAGGCTACGCGCGCGGACCTTATCTTCGGCGCCAATTCCCAGCTGCGCGGCACGGCGGAGGTCTACGCCTGTGCCGATTCCCACGAGAAGTTCGTGAAGGATTTCGTCGCCGCCTGGAACAAGGTGATGAATCTGGATCGGTATGACCGCTTGCCGTCGGTCGTTTAACTGCACTTCGTTACACTAGCCCGGCCTGGCCTGAGATCTCTCGGGCCAGGCCGGGCTGCGTAGCTTGCAGAATGATCTGGCGTAGTGTTTTCAGGATTGAATGGCTAGCCCGCATTTCTCACCATAAACGATTTTGCGCCAGGATCGACGGTGCGATACCCTCCGTTGCCGCGCTTGGGAGTGATGGGTTGGTCGACCGAGATAATTTCTGGCGTGCGACGACCTGTTTGGTGGTGAGCGAGAGTCATTTTGGCATGGCTCCGCCCAGCCCGGGTTGGGTCAAGGTGGACTTGGAATTGGTCGCCCGCCGCAGTTTCAGCAGCGCAGGGCATGGAAGGCTTGTGTGAAGAGTTCTTTCCAGGGATAAGCCGAGTTGATCTGAAGCAGGATGCGGCGCACGCTGATGCGCACGATGGCGCCGATCTTGAACAGCTTGAGGCGGATGGTATCGACCTGAGCTTGCGCCCATTCGGTGCCTTGGAGGCCCAGTCGGCGTAGGGCCTCCATCAGCGTGTAGGCCATTGCGGAGAAGTAGAGGCGCAACTGATTACCCTTCATCTCGTCGGTGGACAGCCGGTCAGCGAACAGGCACATCTGTTCCTTGATGCGGTTTTCCATTTCACCACGGGCGCAGTAGAACTTCTCGTAAAGAGCCTGGTCGGGCCATTGCTCCGGGGTCAGCGAAGTGACCACGAAGCGCGGGTTCTCGCCCTTGTCGAGATACTCGGCTTTGGCCACCACGCGACGGTCGCGCGACCAGCTGCGGCGCGTGGTATAGGGGAAGCTGGTAAAGACGCGCGCCGCCTTGGCGGTGCTCTGGTGAAGCAGACGAGCTTGCTGCATCTGGGCGCCGATGATCTTCTGCAACCGTTTGTTGCGCGCCAAGCCAAACAGATAATCCACCTTGTTGGCCTCGCACCAGCCCATCAACTCTTCGCGGCAGAAGCCGGAGTCGGCGCGCAACACGATCCGTGTCTGCGGCCATCGCTGCCGCAGTTGGGCAACGATGCGGCTCACTTCCTCCACCGCACCGGCGGCTGCATCCTGGTTAGCCGCCCGCAGGCGCGCGCACAGTAACTGGTCGCCGGCAAAGATATACAGTGGCAAATAGCAGTAGCTGCCATAGTAGCCGTGGAAGAAGCGCTCCGGCTGATGACCGTAAAGCGGGATATCGGTGGCGTCCAGGTCCAGCACGATCTGTTCCGGCGCACTGCGATGTGACTCCAGAAACAGCTCCCCTAACAAGCGGTCCAGAGACTCCGAAGAGTAGCTGATCTTGTGATAGCGACCGCTGCGGCCAACCAGTTCCAGCCGGTTCAGCGTGCTCTTGCCAGCCAGCGGCTTATCCAGCTCGCGCTTACCGCTGAGCAACGCCAGCAGCGGGTCGGAGCGCAACTGCTCATGATCGTTCAGGTCTTCGTACCCCAACGCCAGACCGAAGATACGCTGCGCCAGCATCTCAGAAAGCTGGTGCTTGACCAGCAACGGCGATCGGCCGTCGACAAAGCTGCCCGTCAGCCGACCCAGCAGGTTGATCTTGCGGTCCACCTCGCGCAACAGCAGCGCTCCGCCGTCGCTGGAAACCTGACCGGCGGTAAAGCCTGCCTCCACCCGACGCGAAAAATGGTCTGTAAATGAAAACGATTCTTGGCTACACTCTGTCATCAGAAAGGCCGCCCTTCTTCGGCTGTCACTACGTCTCGACAACGCAGTTATGCCATGAAAAGACGGCCTTTCCAAGCCACTTTCTAAATGCCCCCCACCGTTCTGCCTCTTGATCGTGAGAAATGCGGGCTAGTGGGTCTGGGCATGCGATGTCCCGCTTTGCTGACTCAGGGCGAAAGGCGGTGGCGATCCGGTGGGCGAGTCGTTGAAGTCCCTGCAATCGGTAAACGGTCGCCGTATGATCCAGGCTGCCAGTTGGAGGGCGATTATCTGAAGTATGGAGTGCTTTTTTTCACTTTGATTCTCACTGGTTGCTTTGGCTTCGTGCCAGCCCGGGCGCCCTCCGTTCCACCCCAGATCGTGAACGCCTGGGGCAATTCTCAGACACAGGGCTATGGTCTGCAAGGATGCGAGACCGTCACCTGCCATCCTGAAAGCGCGTGGCCCGCTGTCATGGCAATCATCAATGGCTGGACGCTAAACAATCAGGCGTACGGATCAAGCAAATGCGCCGATCTCTCCTACGAAGGGACCTCCCAATCTCTTTGGGACCTGAAGATCGACGCCGCCAGCAAGAACATTTACGGCCACTTCCGCAACGATCAGGCGCAGTACGGGCAGGCTTACGTAGCCTACGCGCGCGGCTGCATCGAAGCTCAGACTGCGTGGTTGGCAATCCCTGAAGCAGAGAAGACCCGCGCGGCGGGAAGCGGATGTGTAAAGACCGGTACATGGTTGGACGGCAACCCGAACTCAGCTGCTTCGCATACGAGTACCGTGGGCGCAACCATGACATGCACGGTGACGGGAAGCACGGTCTATTTTGCGGCGGCCCGGCGCTACAACTCGTATGCAACATTTACGGTGACTGTCGACGGTGTCAACGCGGTAGATCCTGATAGCGGCCTTACGATTTTCTCGCAAGCCATGGTTTTTCCTGGCGTCGCCGGCTTCCCCGTAAACGAGACAATTATCGCAAACCTGATACGCGTTCCGAGCACCAACGCGACCCACAAGGTGGTATATACGTGCGTCGATCCGGCGGGCGATGCGTGCCTGGCGTTCTATACCGCGGCGGTCGGTGCGATTGAAACACCCGTGGTCTATTCCTTGTCGCCCCTCTACAACGCACCCGCAGAGCAGACAGGCAATATGGACGCGCGCACGACAGACCTTTACCACACGACGTGGCTGGCGATGATTGCTGAGTTGACTGGCGATGGGCTCAACGTCATCCCCGTAGACGCAACCATTCCCGCAGTCTATAACTCCGCGACACAGTCTCAGCAGGACGGCGTCCATCAAAACGTGCTCGGCCATGCCTCTATCGGTGAACATGCTGCTGCACAATAAGGCACTGTCCATTCGGGAATTTCCGCCCGTCCCCGTATGGGGTCCGCAAAAAGACTAGATCTCTTGGGCTGGGCTGGGATGACAGGTCAAAAAGACTGTCACCATCAGCCTCTACAGGTTACGGGGAACAGCCAATCACGCACCGAAGTCAGATATTGCACCGACGGGGCAAACGGTGCAATACTTGCGTTATGAGGACACGCGCCAACATTAACCTTGATGCCGATGTTTACGACTTCGCGTCTGCATATGCAGCGGCAAGGGGGTTAGCGTTGGGAGCGGCTGTCAGTGAACTCCTGCGCCGTGCCCAGCAGATGTCGAAGCCGGCAAACATGGAATCCCCTCGCCTGAAGAGGACTCGTCGCGGGTTTCTGGTTGTAGCGAAAACCGGACAGGCCATCACGCTGGAAAAAGTGAAGGAATTCGCTGAAGATGACCTGGCCTAACCTATGGCCTACCTGTTGGACCTCAATCTTCTCATCGCGCTGGTCAACGAGGACCATATACACCATTCATCAGCAATGGAGTGGTTCGATACTCCATTATTGGAGTGGGCGCTTTGCGCCTTCACCGAAGCGGGTCTGCTGCGGTTCTTGACCCACCCGAAGACGCGTAACCTTCCTATGGACGAGGCCGTGGCGATCCTTTCCAGTCTCAAGCGAGAGCCTGGCCACCATTACTTGCCAGTCGTGGCTGACTGGCATCAAACGACAGCTCCATTCGCGGCCCGGCTGCATGGCCACAACCAAATTACGGATGCGTTTCTGCTCGGAATCGCAATCCGCGAGGGAGTTATTCTGGCGACGTTCGACAAAGCCATCCTGCATATGGCGGGAGATCATCGCAAACAAGTTCATCTGCTGGCGGGGAAGGAAGCATGAAGGCGTATGGCAAACGCACGACCGTGATTTGTCTTTTACTTCTCTCATCTGTCGCATCGATTGCATGCTGTCCTGCTTAGAGCTTTAGATCGGAGATTTCGGTTGCGAAGGCAGTGGTCAAGAATAACGAAAGTTTCCCAGTCGTTATCCCGGTTCGCAACGTTGGGCCGGTGGACCAATCGTTGCTCGTCTGGGATTGTTCTTATCCGGCGCAATGGCTACCGGATGATTCGACCCTTCACGTGGAAGTAGCTTGTATGGAGAACCGAAGGACGATGTCGTATTGTCTTTGGCTTTCCGGCGACGGCGCCGACACGAAGGGTCGAACAGGGTATGGGCCGGAGGCTTACTTTGGGACACAGGAAAGCGCTTCACCGAAGGTGCCGCTCTTTTGGAGTAATGCCGTAAAGTTGACCGTTATCGGCGCCGGCGCGTCGGCACGATGAAAGTGGACTAACTTACCGAAGGCGGGGCTAATACGGCGACGTGTTTACCCCTTGCAGCAATCCAACTCGGCCCACCGGGGGAACCTGGGGATCTGTTCCCCAAGTTTCCCCCGTCTCTCAAGCAACTCACCGTCGCGAGTTACCTGCTTAGTCGAAGAAGCCTCGATCTTCCTCTACCAGGTGAGCCTTAGCGGCCTTGACGTTAAAGGTAACGCCCAGGCCCGGCTTGTCCCAGACTTCGATGAAGCCGTTTTTGACGATGGGGTCGGGCAGGCCCTCGACGATGTCGTACCACCAGGCCGGCTGGCCCTTGGCGTACTCAAAGGCAATGTAATTCTGCGGGCAGGCTGCCCCGAGATGCACCTGCGCGGCAATGCCGAACAGGCCGTCGAAGATGCCATGCGGCGCTACCAGGATGCCGTGCAGATCCGCGTACTCCGCGATCCACTTCAACTCGGCAATTCCGCCCACATCTTCCGGATCGGGCCCGAGCACGTTCACTGCCTGCGTCTCGATCAGCTCCATGCAGTTCTCACGCAGATACAGCTCCTCGCCCGTGTGGATGGGCGTCGCGGTGCTCTCGGTCAGTTGCTTGTAGATCTGCGCCTTGGGATTAGGGGAGTAGTCGCCGGTGAGGATGTCTTCGAGCCAGGCCAGACGGTAGGGCTCGACGGCGCGGGCGAATTGCATCGCATCCTTGAGCACCCAGCCGGGGCCGCAGTCGAACGCCAGGCCGATGTCTTCCCCGAGCACTTTCCTTGCCGCCGCGACGCAGTTAATGCAGTTCTCCAGGCCACGCTCGGTCATCAGCCCACGGTTCATGTAGGGCGCGGCCGGTCCGGTGCCCGACCAGTTCTGGCCATACCAGCTGTTGGGGATGGCCTCCATCATCGGCCCGTTGTGGAAGCCGATGGGCATCTTGACCAGGGTGTAGCCTTCCTTCGCCTCTTTCATGCGCGCGGCAAATTCGCCGTAGCTTTGCGGGTTGAGCGGAAAGGACATTTTGTCACCGAAATTGTTTTCCACGTTTCCGTAAGGACGAACGCGGTCGCGGATCTTGCCGCCTAACAACTGATGCACCGGCAGCCCGGCAGCCTGGCCGGCTACGTCCCACAGCGCAATCTCGATCGCGCTGACTCCCGCGCCCCAGGGTTTAGACGCACCCAGGCGGCGGATCTTGAGCATGATGCGGGCAATGTTGGTGGGGTCTTGGCCGATGAGATAGTTCTTGTAATACGCGATCATCGCCTTTACGTTGCGCTTGCCGTTTTCCGCCTGGCCATAGCCCGAGATTCCCTGGTCGGTCACGATGCGCACCGTGGGATTACTGCCAATGACTGCACAGCGAACATCGGTGATCTTGATGCGGGCGCGGCCAGCGGGGTTTTGCGGTGGATCGGCTATTTGCGCCTGTGCCCCGCCGGCAAAGATGGCAGCCGCTGCGCCGGAAAGAGAGCCCATGAAATTTCTACGCGTCCATTTACTCATCGTATTTTCTCCTCGTTTCGCGAGCCAGTGGTCGCGTGCTCATGCTATCAGGGACATTTGCTGGATTATTTTCGGGGCCGGGCCGAGGCGCCGACCTTACTCCGGGCTTGCCCCCGGACCAGCTACTGCTGCTTAAACTTCGCGTAAAAGGCATAACGAGCGGTATTCACTCCTTCATGGCAGGATGGCCTGCGCAACAGAAGCTGCGCAAGAGTCTGCTTACGGTTAGACGGGTGACGTTGCCATCGCGCCACCGTTTGTGAGCGCTCAAGCTACTTAATCAGCGCTAGTGCGAGGGCAATCAGCGCCACCAGCAGCGCCGCTCCCGAAAGGCCAAACATCAACCGTTGCGAGGTTCGCAGAGCAGCTAAAGTGAGGGCGTCCGGCTTTTCCATTTGCCCTGTTGGTTCTGCAAAGATCGACTGTTGCATGACCCGCTTGCTCGCCACCACTTCCACGATCCCAGCCTGGAAATGACGTTGATGGATTTTCTTTAAGGACTCGGGGATTGGCTCAGCAGCCGCAGCCAGGGCCGCCTTCAGCACAGCATTTTGGATGTCTCCGCCGCTTACTTCGTAGTGTTGCGCGAGGGCATTGAAATCGACGTCGGGGGCTAGCGGCGTCCGGGAGGGGTGCAACTGTGCCTTCCAGATTTGGGCGCGTTCCGTCTCGCCCGGTAGTTCGAACAGGACGTGGGTGCGGATACGCCGCTCGAAGGCGGGATCAAAATTCGCAGCAAGATTGGTGGTGAAGATCACCACACCGGTGTACCTCTCCAACTCTTGCAGAAGCACATTGACCACGCTGTTTGATTCGCGCTGCGCGCCACTCTCGACCGAGGTAGAGCGTCGCGTTGCGATTGCGTCCGCTTCGTCGAACAGCAGGACGGCCTGCTCCTGGCGCGCTGTACGGAAGATCGCGGACACGTTCTTCGACGTTTCGCCCATCCACATGGATTCGAGCTCGGCGTAGCGGACGATCAAAAGCTGGCGGCCCAGCGATCGAGCGATGGCCTCGGCGCAAATGGTCTTGCCTGTGCCCGGCGGCCCAGCAAAATTAAAGGCGAGACCGATCCCGGTTGAATGCCGTTCCCCAAGACCCCAGCTGTTGAAGATCAGATCGTGCTGTGTGACTTGGGCCAGCGCCGTCTCAAGGGCGCTGCGGGTCGCGGGAGAAAGAATGACATCATCAAACGTTCGCCGCGGCGTGATGGTTTCGACCGCACCGCGGCCAGTAATGCCGAAAAGACGCGTGAATGTGTTAGGCCCCACCCGCTACACCCTACCGTGCCTGTCTCAGAATGAATGCACTCGCAGCAGTTCTCCGGACATGGCTGACCAACTGCTTATAGCAATTTCAGGCAATGCTTTCCCTGCAGCCAGGCAAAGCCCAGGCTCTTGGCAGACTTTCCATTGCTATTGTAGAACGGCCAGGATTCGCTGTCCTTCGTGGACATGCGGCCGCGTTTTGTGGGCCGAAAACCGGCGAAACGGAAAGACGGCATTTGCCCTGTCCTCGCGAGTTCCGAACGCCTTCCCCCGATGTGTCTTACTTTTTGGTGCACCCCGATTTGCGTGCCACCAGTCTGTCGCCGGCATCGTCAAGAAGGACAATCGCGCTTCGCTTCGGCTTCTCGGGATTCAAAATGTCGATCGTCACTCACCTGGCATCTCCTTCTTGCGTCTTCCATTTCTTGACCGAACACGCGTTGCGGATGCCCAATCAGACCCAGACATGTTTCGAGCAACGGCTTTTCGATGGCACCTTAACGTTATGCAGGCCGCGCCATTTCGTCATGAAGTGTCGTCTCAACTGTAACCGTCATACTTGCCGCCCCGAGACACAAGACAATGAGAATTTCGACAATCACCGGCCCGATAAAAAAGTAGGTATACGAATTGAGTGCGAGAGCACAATACGCCACCGCAAAGGTCATCAACGTCGGCCGCATGCGCTGCCCTGCCGTCTTGGCCAACGAGGCGAATTGCCAGAAAACGATCGATTCCAATGTAAGGAAGATGGTGATGCCCAGCCCGAGACCGCGATAGAAGTCCCAGAAACTTCGTAGGTGCCCCATAAGCAGAAACCGGTTTACCTCCATTGCCTGCACCGCAACGGTTGCTGGTCCGGACTCGACGTGTCCGAAAACTCCGCCAATGGTGTGCAAAACTGCGTGAACGAATGTGAGCACAGCGGCAATGCGAAGGAATGCGAAGGATTTATTCATCAAAGCCTGCCTTTGTCTGGCCTACGGTTAAAAGGTCATTCCATCGCGTGGACGGATTTATGCAGATTCCGTCCCACGTCACACCGTGTTCTCGTCCACCGGATACTTGTTGCTGCGCACCATTAAGGTGATGGCGGCCGCTAACCACCAGATCGGCTGCACGGAGCCGGCCGCGGCCACGGCATCGGGCAAGCGTAAAGTAAGCATGAAAAAGACCCCACCCGCAGCGAATCCGATTGCCAGCAGGATGGCCAGATATCCCAAAATCTCCGGCATAATCCTGGAACCGAGCAGGACAATCCCGAGCGGCAAAAACAACGCTGGTGCAGCGACCATGAAGTACAGATGCTGCACCGCATAGACGAGCTTGATGCTGATAACCGGCATCGTGGCAGGAAGGACAAACATTCCGCTGATGTAAAACGTAATCTCGATCAGGCTCACCGTCATTAAGGTCGTAGCGCCAAACATCGTCATCCACCCGGCGAGACGCTGGGTTGCCTTTTCCAAATGAACCAGCGCAAAGGCGAAGAGCACGATGAAGACCGGCCCCACAGCCTGAAGCCACGCTCCCCAGAGTTCCCCACGATAGTGTTGCTGGGCGAATTGGACCAACTCCGGGCCAGTCGCATCGCCAGGGAGGCCGGGGTTGATGGTGAACGACAAAACCAGCATCACGACGCCGGCGATGCAACTCATCCCGCTCAGCAGGCAGAACTGTCTTTGCGGCATCATGCGTTTTGGCATGTGTCCACTCCTCCGCTAACCGGCGGGCCAGGGTACTTCGATTTGCGGCCGCCGGGCTTTTTATATCTTTCCGATATATCTTAACGATATAAAAATGGCAAGAGGTAATTTCGCGCGCCATTCCGTTAGGCTGTTAGCAAGGGAGACGAATGTACGAACTCTTCATCTTGTCTAAATTGCTGCATCGCCCAATGCATGGCTATCTGATTCACACGATTCTCAACTTCGCCATTGGCCCCTCCCATCGCTTGAGTTGGGGCACTCTTTATCCGCTGATGAAAAAACTTGAGTGCAACGGCTACATCGCCGCAATAGATCGGGGCCAGAAGGACCCGCGAGGCAAGACAAGATATCGGACTACCGAACTTGGGCGAACCCGCCTCTTGGCGCTGATGAAGAGTCGCGGACGCAATGCCAACTCTTCCGAAATGTTCCGTATCAAGCTGGGCTGTTTTGGCCATCTCAATCTGGCGGACCGGATTGCCACCGCGAAGGACTATCGAAGTCATCTCGAGCAAGTCATTACCCACTCGAAAGCCATGATGGAGCGCGTCGAACAGGATCCCAATCTCTTAGCGGAAGAGCGGGCGTTCGCGCTCCTCGGCCTGGAAAATCAGAAGGCTGTGACAGAATTTGAAGCGAACTGGGTAGACTCGCTGGTGCAGGCTCTTGCCGGGCCGCCCGCGCCCATGACCATTCCAAAAAGTGGCCGCAAAAAGCGATCGGGCTAGAGAGCAACTCCCGAGGCGGTCAAGGCGGCCGGGGCGCCCGGGCGACAGACGCCTCATGCTGCATAAGTCACGCAAGTTTCGCTTTCCATGCCTTGGAAACGTCCAGGCAGATTGCTAATCTGGGTCGGGGCCATCATCGCACCTGGTAGACCCTGATCGAGGAGGAGCTCTGACATGGCACCGAAGGTGGATCTTTACGATAGTTCTTATGGAAATTACGAGTCGGCCGCCTACCGCCACGTGCGCATCGACACCTACGGCGAGGATTTTGGGCAAACAAGCTGGGTTACCACCGAAGAATCGAGGGCGATCCCCCAACTGCTGGGCCTGACATCCGATTCGTTTGTGCTGGAAGTGGGTTGCGGTTCAGGGGGATACGCGTTGCACCTCGCAGAAACCATGGGCTGCCGGCTCATCGGGCTGGACATCAATGAACCCGGAGTTCGCAATGCGAATCACCTTGCGCTGGCCAGGGGTCTCGCTGCCCAGGTGCGTTTTGAACAGTGCGACGCCTCGAAGAAACTGGCTTTCGACGACAACACTTTTGATGCTGTGTTCTCGAATGACGTTCTCTGCCATCTTCCTGGGCGCCCCGAGGTATTGGTTGAGATCTTTCGCGTACTCAAGCCCGGCGGACGGATGTTGTTCAGTGACGCTTTGGTAATTGGTGGAATGGTTTCCCACGAAGAAATCGCTACGCGTAGCTCGATCGGCTTCTACGTCTACAGCCCGCCCGGCGAGAACGAACGCCTTCTGGAACGAGCAAAGTTTCAACACATACGCGTAAAGGACACCACAGGAAGCGCGGCTCACATCGCGCAGCAGTGGTATCAGGCCCGCGAGAAACGGAAAGAGGAACTGGTCGCAGCGGAAGGCATTACTAACTTCGAGGGACTGCAACGGTTCCTCGCCTGTGTCCATGTTTTGACGAGCGAAAAGCGTCTGCTGCGGTATCTGTACGTTGCGACGAAGGAGCGCTGAGAAAATTTCGCTCTGTCACGGAACGAAGAAAGGGTGAGTTGACGTGTGGTGAGATAGGGTCCACCCCACTCCGTGATTAATACGGCGAAAACTTTGGCAGGAGTTATCGTAACGATGTGTGCACGCCGGCGACTTCGGCTTGATAATCGTTGGGGTCCTCATAAACCCTACGATGGAGAAACACCGGATGCTCAACCTCCGCCACATCGCCGCCCTTCCGCTCTTAGCCTCGCTTGCATGCTGCAGCTCGGCCCTGCTCTTCGCCCAGGATATTCTCCCGGCCGCGAAAATTCTGGTGATCTCGCGCGAGTACACCAAACCCGGCAAGGAGGGCGCTGCGCACCAGGCAGTGGAAGGGGCCTATCCGAAAGCTCTGGCCGCAGGTAAGATCGCCGACCACTACTACGCGTCCGTCTCGCTATCCGGACCGCTGCGCGTACTGTTCTTTCATGGCTATGAATCCTATGCGGCATGGGCGCAGCAGTGGCCAGGAACGGCCACTCTTCCGGCGGTCGCCACGACGCTCGCCCGCACCAGCGCGGCCGACGGCGATCTGCTTGCGTCCAGGGATTACAGCGTATGGGCGAAACGCGACGATCTAAGCCTCAATCCGGGCTTCCGCGGCGGGGCCCGCGTGGAGGTCATCATCCAATACCAGGTGCGCCCCGGGCACGGCCAGGAATTCGAAGATCTGGTCAAGCTGTATGCAGATGGCTATAAGGGGGCGCCCAGCGTGCATTGGGGCACCTATGAAGAGATTTATGGTTCTCCCGGCAACACCTTTCTCGTCATCATCACCCATAAGGCTGCCGCCGAGTTAGACGCCGAAGACGATAATGACAAAAAGTTCGCCGACGCCCTGGGAGCAGAGGGACTGAAAAAACTCGCGGCGCTCGAAGCTTCCTGCCTCGCCGCAAAACAAGCGGATCTATTCTTCATCGATCCGAAGATGAGCTATCCCAACGAGCAGATGCTGAAAGCCGATCCCGCGTTCTGGAAACCTCTGCAACCGGCAACGCGCTAGCAGACACGCCCGAATGGGTCGACCGCAAATGCAGGACTTCAGGCCGTAGTCAGGTGTTGCTCCATCCATGCGAGAATCTGCCGCCGCATCTCCGGTAACTCCTCGTGGGCGCAATCGAAGAGTTCGATCTTACAGTCCTCGGCTCTCCCATAAGTCCGGTAAAGAGGCAGCAGCTGATCGCGGATCTGCTCGACGCCTGCCGGCGGAGTGAGTTCGTCCCGGCGCCCGTTCACGCTCAGGTGTGCGCGCGGCACGATTAACTCATTAATTTGAAAGGTGTCGAAGTGTTTCAGCAACGCGGGAACAAAATAGTAGACACCGTGCTTGCTGATGCCTTGCGCCTCGATCAGCGATTCATAATTCGTCAGGCAGCAAACATCGATCGCGACCCGGACGCGCGGATCGAGGCCGGCCAGCCACCAGGCCTTCGTGGCCCCCATGGACATGCCAAACGCTCCCAGCCGCCCCGGATCCACTTCCGCACGGCTCGCCAGATAACTAAGCGCGCGTAACTCATCAAACATCATCATGCCCCACAGCACCTGGCCTCGCCACAGCATCAGCTTAAAAGCGTCTTCTTCCCCTTGGCGTCCGACCGCTTCCCGCTTGCGTTCGCCGAAGCACCAGCTATCGATGGCCAGCGTCACCAGGCCTTTTTCCGCGCAGATGGGCGCGTAGGCTGGCTGCACGCTGGTGCCGCGCAACAATTGTTCTTTCCCCAGGTCGTACTGGCCTGCGTGCCAATGCATAAAGAGCAGCCCAGGCGCCCGCTTCTGCCGCCGATCTGGAATAAGCAGCAGCGCTGGAACGGGTTCGATGCCATTCAGGTCAAGAACCAGCCGCTCGAGTGTGTAGCCATCATGTTTCTCGGTGCTCACCAGTTGCGGTGGCGCGGGCTTGTGGTCCCAGGGCAAATCGCCCAGCAGGCTCCACAGTTCCCAGCGGCGGCGTTGCTGATAAATGTCGAACTCGTCCGTGGCTCCCGACGAAGCAAACTGATGTGTGTCCGCCTGCATTGGTAAACTCGCTCCCACAGCGGCCAAAGCCGCCGACCCGGTCATGAACGCACGCCGGCTTACCCGAGACACTGATTTTCCCATATCTCCTCCTGAGGAAGTACGGTGACAACAAGTCATTTCGAAAACGAAAGGTTGGCTGCGGTGAGGCCTCCATCGACGGTGAGAACGCTCCCCGTGATAAACGAAGCTTCGTCAGAAGCCAGGAAGAGGGCGGCATTGGCAATATCCTCGGCACATCCAAGCCGGCCAATCGGGTAGAGGGCCGAAAGACGTCGAGGAAGGTCCGGGTCGCGGTCAAAGAGCGGCTTCCAGATTTCGGTCACGATGGTCCCGGGGCAGATACAGTTGATGCGCAAACCAGACGGTGAGAACTCTCCAACCATTGACCGTGACAAGCCGAGTATCGCCGCCTTCACGCCGCTATAGACGTGATCGTTCCCCAGCCCCATGAGCGCATTCACCGAGGAAATATTGACGATGCTGCCGGAGCCGGACAAGCGCATCCACGGGATCGCCGCCTGCATACAAAGCCAATAGCTTTTCAACCCGACTTGCACGGTCGTGTCCCACCGGTTCGAGGCAAGCTCTTCCATGTTCGGTACGGCATTATTGACGAGGATGTGCAAATGGCCGAAGGCGTCGTTCGCGGTGCGCATGAGCGCCGTCACATCACCCTCTGAGGCTGCATCTCCACGCAGGAATAACGCCGCCCCGCCGCTTGCGGTGATCTCCGCGGCAAGCGTTTCTCCCGCGACCGCGTTGATATCGTTGATGACCACGCGAGCACCTTCCTGCGCGAAACGAATGGCTGTGGCACGCCCGATGCCGCGGGCCGCGCCCGTGATCACTGCAACTTTTCCCTGAAGACGCATGGCTAACCTCTCAAGCATGATGATATCGCCGGCCCGCTCCCGAAGCTTCGTGGGCATTCCCCAAGCTTCACGCCAGAGTCCTTCATGGGTACGTTTCGTCTGTACCTCGTCCGCCGTCACTGGGAGGGATGCTCTGGTTGCTGCCACCCCCCACCGAGGCATGGCAAATGACTCCCTTTGTGCTCCTTGTGATCAACGGAACGCGCCGGTTGTAGCCAGATATCGTATGGCGACCTTCGAGACTCGTCAGACGGGACTGATACTTTGCGAACAATGGAGATTCACTCCCCACTATTTGTGCCCTTCGCCGAAAGCGACATGACCGCAACCTCGCCTTCCCAAAGGACCAGCCCCGTCTGGCGACGAATCCCTGGCGACGAATCCCCAAGAAATGCTTTCTTCACAGGTTCCCGTCCCGCAAGTACCCATCGTCCGCCATCGGGACAGAGCGCTACGGCTTCCGGCAAAGAACACAGCTTTGTCGATGCACCTGCATCGTGTAGGAAACGCGCGCCTCCCCGTAGGGCATGCCTCCTGACAGGTCTCTCACGTCGATACGAGTAAACAAAAGGGCAGCTTCTTTATAACCATGGAGACTAGCTTCAAGTTCTTTCATTTCTCTACAAGGCATGATAATTACTCCATCACCGCAGTTGTTACAGCACACTGATCGTAGTAGGTGGAAGTAGAAATATTTTGGCAAAGATTGGGTCTTGCGATTGGTTTGGCTGGTGGCGCTGCTTTACGGGCTCGCACAAATCTCTTACTCTACCAACCGCCATAACCCTCGCTCGCATGCCTCGCCTCTTATTCCCGCAAGATCGTAGAAAGACGCACTTTGTTTACCCGGATGCGTCCTCTGTACTCGATGAATCCCAACCTGCGAAAGCGATTCATAAAAAAGTTCACGCGCGATCGGGTCGTGCCAATCATCTCGGCCAACGCCTCCTGGGTCACGGAAGGCAGCAGCGCCTCCGGGTCCGCACCATCGGTCGACTCGGCCATCAACAATAGCGTTCTCGCCAACCGCTTTTCGCTGCAATTAAAGAGATGGTCGATCAGGTTATCCTGTACACGCAAATTTCTACGCAGCAAAAATGCGAGAAACAGGTCGGAACATCGCTGGCTGTCGCGCAGACAGCGAAGCATCACCCGGCTCGCAATCTCCACACTTTCCAAGGCAGTGATTGCGGTCACCGTGGCAATGCGCGGCCCCATCACGTCACTCAGCGCCTCCTCTCCCGCGAAGTCGCCCGGAGAGAGAAGCATAAGCGTGGCTTCTTTGCCCCCGGCGGAGAGAATCGTCAGCTTTGCGCGACCCTGCTTAATATAAAAGAGCGAATGCGCCGGCTCCCCTTGCGAAACCAAAGTCTCGCCCGCGCGTATCTGAAGCAGTCGCTGACTCGGCCAGACTGTCGGATCCAGTAAGGGTTCACTAGGCTTATAGCGTGGTGTCGTATGCAGGATCGAGCCCCCTTCAAGCGGGATGAAATCTTGGTGTGGAGTCCGGGGGTGACTGCCAAAACCATGCGCCGGTCCTGATCATACGTCCCACTTTGGGTCGATCGGGCTTTCCCACACATTTAGCCGCACCAAAGAACGTTACTATGCCGTTTAGCGTTCTCAAACTGTGACGAATTGTTTTGGGGAAGCCAACCTCCAGCGTTCCAGATCCTTGTATGGCAAACAGTCTCCTTTCCCTTGATGATTCGGAAATGTAGGAAACAAAAGCAGATCTCACATGTTTTCCTGGTCGCAAGCTGGGACGTGCGTGCCAAACATACTCATGGCGAACGAAAGATGTATGCCGCGGGTGTAGCCTCGCAATGCCTCAGCCGTCCGTCTCGACAGGTTATTCACACGAGGTGTCAGCGCCAAAAGAAAACTGCCAAAACGTTCAATATGAGACATCTTCCTGGG
Organism: uncultured Acidobacteriaceae bacterium; assembly: GCA_963834445.1. Taxonomy (GTDB): domain Bacteria; phylum Acidobacteriota; class Terriglobia; order Terriglobales; family Acidobacteriaceae; genus PALSA-350. Next base: position 136,252 of record CAWIBU010000002.1, on the reverse strand, counting down.
AACTTTGTACTGTTCCTTTCTACGAAGCCCTCAATTCGATAGGTGTCCGAAGGGAAGGCAAGTGCAAAGATGGGAACTGCCCCTGCAGGGTTGTCCAGTCGTGACGAATTGGGAGAGGCTCGGTTATTGTCACAGCAATAATCGCTTTCTAAACGCGGTCTGGTCATGCTGCTAAAAAAGAAGTGCACATGGTCGCGAAGTCTTGATTAGCCTTCGACTCGACGGATGGTATGCGGACGCGATTTTAGGAAATTCTGAACAGGCCGGACCTTCTGGAACAAGAGTCCCTCTTAGCCTAATAGATGCCCTGCATTTGGGGCCTCAGAGAGTGAGACACAGCGGCAGTCTTGCGGAGTCAGCCACACCGAAGCGCGTTACTGAGCTGCCTGAGGATCACGGACTGTGACGGATCGCGGGCAGAGGGTATCCAAGGGCACGATGGACCTGTTGTGGTTGCTTATCTCTTTTATCTGGCGCTACACACGATGAGGACGAGGCGAAGATACCATGAACTTCGTTTCCCAAGCTAAGTATGTCCGTACCAAATATGAATAACGAACAATAGATGTATGCGGCGCAGCGGGTCCACGGAGGCACCTGCAGACACCCGTTCTGGTTGGTTTCTCACGCGCGAGATCACCGCCAGGAAATAAAAATCAAAACGTTCAATATGGGACATCGCATTCGTCCAACTAACTTGTAGTGTCCTTTCTACGCCCCCCCCCCCGCAGGACACCAGGTGTTCAGAAGATCAGCAAGTGCAAGAAGACTCTGCTCTTGCGCGTCGGCGAAGTATTCCAGGATGTGAAGGGCCCGGTTCTTGTCACAGCAATGATTGCTTGGAACGCAGTCTATTTTTGGAGGAGCAACAGTCATGAACATGAAATGCACAGGATTGCAGAAGGCTGGAACAGCCGCCCTGCGAGTAGCCTCAAAAACGCTTCTCTCTCTGTTGTGCGCCATGGCGCCCATACAGGGGTTGATGGCACAAACAGCCCCCACTCTGGGCACGGCGCAAAGTTTCGCTGTGCTGGCCGGCTCGACGGTTACAAATACGGGACCGTCGATTATAACGGGCAATCTGGGTGTCAGCCCGGGGTCTGCGGTTACGGGCTTCCCGCCCGGCACAGTTGCCGGAGGTTCCATCCATGCTGCCGATGCGGTTGCCGCCCAGGCCGAGGCGGATAATACTACGGCTTATGGGGCGTTGGCCGGCGAGGCTTGCAACACCACCTATGGGGTGCCCACAGACCTGGGCGGATTGACCCTTGTTCCGGGCGTTTACTGCTTCTCATCGTCGGCCGGGTTAACCGGGACGGTGACGCTCAATGCCGGTGGAAACGCCAATGCGGTCTGGATATTTAAGGTATCGAGCACACTCATCACGGCCAGCAACGCGGCGGTGGACCTTATTAACGGTGCGCAACAGTGCAACGTCTTCTGGCAAGTGGGTAGCTCGGCTACATTGGGCACCGGCACCCAGTTCGTGGGCAATGTATTGGCGCTGGCCAGCATTACTCTTAACACCGACGCGACGCTTTCCGGAAGGGCCCTTGCCCAGGTCGGCGCCGTCACAATGGACTCTAATACCGTGTCTACGACCGCCTGCTCGGTGCCGGTCACACCAGTGGCACCGACCATTGGAAGCTCGTTTACGCCGCCAACCATCGTCTCTGGCGGAATTTCGAATCTCACCATTACGTTAAATAATTCGAACGCCGGTCCGGCCAACCTGAGTTCGCCCCTGGTAGACACTTTGCCGAGTGGAGTAGTTATCTCGGGCAACGCAACCAACACCTGCCAGGGATCGGTCACGGCTGCTGCCGGCGGCTCGACAATTACCCTTACCGGAGGATCGATTCCAGCGGACGGCTCCTGCACCTTGAGCGTAGATGTCATGGCGCCTGGTCCGGGCAGCTTCATTGACTCGCTCGCGGTGGGGGCACTCAATACGAATGAAGGGAGCAATGCTTCTCCCGCAGTGACGACCCTGGTGGTGGATTCCCCTGTGAGTGTTGCGCCGCGCTTGGGCAAGGCTTTCAACCCTAGCAGTATCACTGCAGGCGGGGTATCGACCCTCGTCATCACTCTCAGCAACGGCAATGCCGACTCCGCTTCTTTGACCGCGCCACTTACGGATCATTTTCCAAGCGGTGTTGTCGTTCGAGGCTACGCCAGCACGACCTGCGGCGGAGCCGTGATCGCGAACACGGGTAGCTCATACGTCACGCTGACAGGGGGCTACATCCCCGCCCAGGGTAGCTGCACGGTAACCGTACCGGTCAGTGCGGCGGTAGCCGGGAACTATTACAACTCGTTAGCCGCCGGCGCGCTGCACACCAGCAACGGAAACAACGCATCCCCGGCGGTCGCAACGTTAACGGTGAATCCGGCCAAGGCCCCCTGCCAGCCGCCGTCCCTCACCAAATCGTTCAGTGCAACCACGGTAAAGACTGGCGGTACGACAAGACTGACCATCAACTTGAGTAACAGCGCATCTTCGAGCGCCAGCCTCACGGCGCCGTTGACAGATCAGTTGCCCAGCGGGATGGTAATCGCGGGAGGAGCCACTACTACCTGCGGCGGCCAGGTAAGCGCTATCTGGGGTGGTTCCAGGGTAACTCAGACGGGTGGTGGTATTCCAGCGAATGGCTCGTGCAGGATAACGGTGACCGTTGCACTGAAAAATAAGTGCACCAAATACACCAACACTATCCCTGCTGGGGCTCTTCGAACCAAGAACGGGAGCAATCCAGTCGCAGCCGTAGCTCACGTGTCCACTTATTAAGAAGTCAAATATTTGGTGAATTGCCGGAGCCCCTCTTCGGTAATCGCTGAACAAGTGGCATCACCACTCCAGCAGGTGCCAATCTGTGGAGCGGTGATGCCTTTTTTTATTCTTTGCCCAGTGATTGACGTTTCTACTGACCCTCCGGACCAAATTAGTGGCCAGATGGAATAATCACGGAAACTTCCCGGCAGGTCTTCAGCCCCGAAGAGGCAAGAGACGCATACGCGCTCGCTTCAGGTCAATGCTGAGAAGCGCGCCATCTTCCAGTTCTGAAGCCATCTGCCGCAGGCCCAAACCTACCTGATCGCCGATCAAGGCTGGGCTCACTCGTTCCGAACGAATCTGCACCACACTGGGCTTTGCTCCCTTCGTGGCGGCAAGCACAGACCCTAAATCGAGATCGTGCGTGAGCACCACAAACTGATGCGCGCGAGTGTAGTCCATGATTTCTTGGTCAGAAGCTGTACCCGGGCCAACAGCCGACCAGTGGTGCGCCTCAAACCCTCTCCAGCCGGAAAATTCAACCAGAGCGGAGAGAGGTTCATATCAACCAGCAATTTCATGCTGTGGCCAGCATGGCCTCGCGTTCATCGGCGCGCCAAGCTGCGTACGGCAGCGCCTGCATGATGTCTTCGCGCTCCAGATAAGGATAATCAGAAAGGAGTTCATCAACGCTCTGCCCTGCGCGAATCTGACCGACGATCATGCCAACAGTGACTCGCAAACCCCGGATATACACCTTGCGCCCATGACCGCAGGCTCTTGTGTTATTCGATCAACATGACCCATGCGCCGCTCCTGATTGCCTAGCAAACCCAAAATGCATGCTAGAAGCTAGACAACGGTATTTCAAGAAGCATTTGCAATCACACCCGACCACCACTGTTCCGTTCTGTCGCCTTAGCCCTGGTTATTCCCGCTCAGTAGTTGGCGTCTCTACTAACCCTCTGGGCATACGGGCTATTGAATGCCACTCGTATCCGGTTTCATCGAACCAACGATCCCCTTCAGGAATCTTGCCGCTGCTTTCTGATCGGTTTGACGTCCACCAGTTCGAGAGGTGTCCACGTTGGCGATCTCGCTCAACCGCTGAATGGCCGGCGCATATCCCATTTCGTGCAGAGACTTACACGCGTCAATCTGGCCTTCGAGCGTACCCTTGGTTGCTTCAGGGGGCGTACAGGCAAGCTCCCACATCCTGGCAATGATCTGTTCTCTGGTGATAGTGAATGGCTTCATCTTGGAACACACTCCCCGTCTATCACTTTAGTCCCCCCATAGCCATCGAGCATGCTTATGGTTTAATCGCTGGCGCTCCGATTCGAACCTTCGGTTCGATGCAGCTTGTCCCTCATTCTATCCGTCCGCAGTTGAATGTTTTGGCATGTTTATCCTTTTTACGCTCCAGTGGTCATCGCTTCCCATTTGATGATCTTTTGGATTTTGATCAAGTCCAGGGCTTGGAAGTGATAGGCTGTCGAGCTCTGCAGGAGGTAGCTGATCGCCGCGGCATTTCGCAAGTAAGGAAAGATGGCTGGGCGGCGAAGAGAGGACGTGAAGCTCCACACGAACCGGGATCAGGCTGTATAGTGGTCCGAAACAGAGAAAGGACCCTTCAAGAACATGCGAAGCGACATCGTACCTGGAGCCCGTTTTCCTGATTACGAGCTAACGGACCACACCGCGACACGGCGAAAAATGTCCGCTATTCAAGGCGCGGACCCCATGGTCGTTGTGCTGAGTCGTGGAGGCTTTTGCCCAAAAGATCGACGCCAGGCTGAAGGACTTATCCAGCTACACCGTGAAATGGAAGTAGGCTATTGCCAGCTTGTCACCATCAGCACGGATAGTCTTACGGAGACGAACGAATACCGTAGCGGAGTCGGCGCTCACTGGCCCTTCCTGTCCGACGCAGGCCGCGTCGTCCAGAAAGATCTCGACATCGCCGAATACACTGACCCTCTGCACAATCCAATGATCCCTCACGTCTTTGTTCTTGAGCCGGATCTCATCATCCATAAGATCTACAGCGGGTACTGGTTCTTTGCAAGACCAACCATGGAGGACTTACGTCAGGATTTGCGCGCTGTCACCAGGAAATGCAGGACGGATTGGGACATTACGACGCCCGAAATGAAACGTGCCTGGCAGGAAGGCCGCAAAGAACTGTTTTACCCATACGGCAAGACATACGCCCAAACCATCCACAAGCAGGATTGAATTCATTCGGCATCGCTCTCTCATTCATCAGCCACTACGATAGGAGGGCGATGCTGGCCGAACCGCGAGAAATCACAGGAAGGTCAGAATTTTGCAGACAAATGCTTATGCGAAAATCAGCAGCAAACCAGACCCGAAGGCCAGTGCGCCATTCCCCTATGGAACACCCACGCCATCAGTACCCCCAGGAAGCCGCGGCCTTGCAAGAGCTTGCTCGCAGTTGCGGCCTCGTTGAGAAGATCAAGTGGGGCAAACCATGCTTCATGCTCGGCGACAAGAACATTGTTCTTGTTCAGCGCTTTAACAATTACATCGCCCTGCTCTTCTTCAAGGGCGCTCTGCTGAAAGACCCTGGCAGATTGCTCTTCCGGGTCGGGGAACACATGCAGGCACCCCGCCAGCTTCGCTTCAGTTCACTGGACGAAATCACAGGCCTGGGTTTCACCATCAAGACTTTTATCGAGCAGGCCATCGCCCTTGAGAAGTCCGGGGCAAAGGTCCAGTTAAAGAAGATTTCGGAGCTTAAAGTGCCTGAAGAGCTGCAAACAAGGCTCGATGCTGAGCCCGCCTTGAAAAAAGCTTTCGCCGCTCTTACGCCCGGCCGAAGAAAGGGCTACATCTACCAGATTGCCGCGGCAAAGCAATCTACTACGCGCGCGGCCAGAGTAGATAAATTCATTCCGCGGATCCTGGCTGGCAAAGGGCTAAACGACTAGCTTACGACTGGCTTAAGTGCTCTTGACGCATCGAAACGCAGAACGCTCTGGTGCTCACTGTGTCGTAGATTTTTTTGCGGCTTGCCACACCGTTCTTGCACGCAGGTCCTGAGAAATTCGCGCTGGCTCATCGCTTGTACTTTAAAGCGGCTTACCGATTTCCCAGCGATGCCCAAATGGGTCCACGACGGAGCCGTCACGCCATCCGTAATCGTGGTCCTGCATCGGGAACAGGACCACCGCGCCTGCACCCACGGCCTGATCGAATACGGCATCCGGGTCGTCTACGATTAGCATCAACCGCACCGCAGTCCCACCGAGCTGTGCTGGCGACGGGTTGCCAATCGCTTCGCCTTCGGGATGCACCCAGAACTCGGCGCCCTGGACCAGAAGCTGCGCCACCATGTCCGCTGCCGGAGGCGTGCCCCAGCCCATCGTAGCGCCAAACGCTCTCTCATAAAAGGCAACGGCGTCGCGAACGTCGCCGGGAATGTGCAGCATCGCAGAAAGGCGGCAGCTCATATTGCACTTAAGGCTACACTGGAGCGCGTCGTTTGCGGCAGTTGCAGTTAAATTTTTCGAAACACCGCCCTTTCGCGCGTTTCGCGAAGTAGCCCACAAAGTGTGTTCGAACGGCCGCTCAAGGTTTGGTATCGTGTCATCCCTTTCCGTTTGCAGGCGAGAGCAATCCGCGGCGACTGGTAGCTTTAGGGCGGGTGAGATCGTGTTATCTGCGACTGGCCCGGACGGAGAGAAGACCACCGATGCGAATGAACTCGGCGCTGCTGTTCGTCGGGTGCTGAGCGACCCGGCATGCCGCCAGACAGCGCAGACGATTGCAGAATTCACTCGGCAGTATGGTGGTGCAAAGGATGCCGCAGATCTTGTAGAGAAATTCGCAGCGGACGTTCGAAAATTGTAGAGCTTCGTTGTTGGTGGCTGCCTTCTTTTCTGAAGACGGCTCGCTGCGCGTGAATGACGACCTTTCAGCCGTGGGACGGGCCGCAATCACCGGGATGGTGCATTGCCCTGCGGCCCACGCAAAGTCCAGGTGGTGAAGTTGTTTGGTCATACCGGATATGCCACTTTTACGGTATCTTTGCACACCGTTTCGTGAAAGTGGGCAGGTCCGGTCACTGGAGCGACAACTCCGGCTGGCTGCCCTCTTACGCATGCGTTATCTCCCTTTATCTCGGTTCACGACTGCAGGGGACGATGAGTTTTTGCAAGAGAAGCGCATTCGGGTACGCATGGGAGAGCGCGGTATTGTCGAAGATAACCCAGGCGTTTTTGTGTGCGTGGACGCGGGCCGCAAGTCTGGCGAGGAAGTCATCTTCATAGTTCGAGTAGTAAATGCGCGGCGCCCCGTGCATACGGTAGTAAACGACGCTGAGATCTGCCCCCGGTTCCGCTGCTTCGGGTGCGCCTTTCGCAGGGTCGGCAGCCACGCGAGCGATGGAGTAATTGCGGAGAAGAGCGTCGGCCATCGCAGTAAACCACCCCGCATGCCGAGGTTCAAGCGCGGCTTTTCCCTGGTAGAGCCTTCGTACCGTGGCTAGAAACTCTTCCGCGACCGCGGGATCGAAGCCAAGAGAAGGAGGAAGCTGGAAGAGAATAGGACCGAGTTTTGCCTGGATCGGCTCGATCTGTTTCAGGAAGGCTTGGAGGAGCGATTCCGTGTCGCCAAGTTTCGCTTCATGGGTGATCGATCTGGGCGCCTTGATGGAAAAGCGAAAGTCCGGCGGAGTTTCTGCCGACCACCTCGCCCACGTACTCGCACGGTGAGGACGGTAAAAAGTGGAATTAATTTCCGTACATAACAGTTCGCGGGAGTAGTGGTAAAGGTGGCTGCCTTGAGAGCTCGGCTTGGTGGGGAGGGACCAGCCGGCGGTGCCTACGCGTTGCATTCTGATTGGATGCTCGCTGCGAGCGGAGAGAGGGTGGAGGGCGGCCCGTGGGGATCTTGATTGATGACTGTCACCGATGTGCGCCCATCCCCGACAAGGGGTCGCAATATCCCAGACCAAGTAGCGGCCCGATCGGGTCGGTGGAAGGCGTGGTGAAAAAGGTGACGCGGGTGGCGCAAGAACAGGAAAGTTCGGAAAGGATTGCCGAGCGTTCGGCTGGTTTTTGCGTCAACGTGGTATGACTGCGTGGACACCCATCCATAGGACGGCTTTTCTGTGTGCGTTGGCTCTACCGTTCACCTTGAGCGCGGCAATGGATGCTCAGACAATCGTTGGCACGTGGCAGGGCACGCTACCCGCAGGGCAAGACCCGCGCATCGTTCTTAAGATTGCAGGAGCCGCAGATGGCTCACTCCGTGGAGTCCTCACATTCATTGACAGAGGCGCAACTGGCGCCCCAATTCTTGGGGTTACTTTCGCCCCGCCGGACCTAAATTTCGCTATTGGAGACATCAGTTATCGAGGCAAACTAAGCGCGAACGGAAAAATTATCGACGGAGTCTGGACGCGGGACAAGCAGTCCAACCCATTGACCTTTGCCCGCGCCACCGCGGACACGCTTTGGACCTACTCGGGGCCCCCGCCTGCAGTACCGATGTCGGCAACGGCGAACCCCTCTTTTGAGGTCGCAACCATCAAGCCGAGCCGTCCCGATGCAAATGATTGGGGCTATTCAACGCGTACCCGGCAATTTCAAGCCAGGGACAATACGGTGGCCGACCTCATCAAGTTCGCCTACCAGGTACGGGATCGTCAGATCGACGGCGGGCCGTCCTGGATGAAGGAAATGAAATTCGACATCGTTGCGCAGCCCGATGCCGCAGGCCAGCCCAGCATCGACCAGGAGCGGCTGATGCTAAGAAAGCTGCTTGCGGATCGGTTCGGTCTCGTTGCCCATAACATTCAGACCGTCTTTCCGGTGTACGCCCTCACCATTGAGAAGAGTCCGCCTAAGCTCACCAGGAGCGACCCAAACACCAGTAGCCAGGGGAGCATCTATGTTCGAGAGGGGACGAATGGCGATACGTCAGCGCAGTTCGTTTACATGACGATGGGGGAGTTCATCAATATCCTGATGAACTTCATTCAGGACCGTCAGATCGTGGACGAAACAGGGTTGACCGGTCAATTCGAGTTTACGCTTACGGTCCCTACGGCTACGTTCCACAGCAAAGAAGGATCCGATGACAGTGATAAAGCCAACGCCTTCTTGCATGCGGTTCAGTCTCTAGGTCTTAAGCTGGCGCCGAAGAGAGAGCCGCTCGATGTAATCGTGATCGATAAGCTTGATAAGCCCTCTGCAAACTAATGCGATTGCGCCCGCGGCGCTCGAACAGAGGCTGATACGAGACCTCAATACTCGAACTTTGTCCATAAAGACGACCGAGGGACAGCAATGATAGGTAACAGTTAAGAGGTAGCGAACGACGAGGTGGACGACGAGGGACAGACGAAAAGTACCCCGGCAAAACACCTGGCCACTACGAAATGATAGCTATGATTTGTCTGTGGTAGCGCGATTGCCCCCGAAGCACACTTTGATGGTTTCGTGGAGGGTTTCGTGACCGCAGATGGACCTGACACCTTGGAAGAAAAACATGGCGGCGCTCCCTTTACGAAACTGCTCCGGAACCGCTGCTCGGGCAAGCCGCAGTGAAAGCCAGAGCTCCAATTGCGAGCCCCGCCAACCTTCCCTTCGCCGACCGAACAACAGCCTACATCGTCAGCAAGCGTTGAACAGGAATTTACAAAAGCTCGGCTTGTAATCGGACCAAAGTTGTCGTATATTATATCTATTGCGAATGAGTCGCAACTAGACGATGCCGCTGAAACGTTGTGAGCTATTAAACGAAGTCGAGGCGAGGGGTATTCGATTGACCGCGCAGAGGCGTGCGTTGATTGAAACCATTCAGCAGGCCGACGCCCACCTGGATGCAGCAACTCTGCTCATTCGCGCCCGCCAGAAGGACCCCAACATCGACCGCGCAACCGTATACCGCACCCTTGAGTTGTTGAAACGGCTCGGCTTGATCGATGAATTGGACCTGATGCATCTGAACGGCGAAAAACACTATTACGAAGTGAAGACGCAAAAAGACCATCTCCACCTGGCGTGCTTTCGCTGCGGGACTATCGAAGAGTTTGACAGTCCCACGTTCCAGCGCCTGAAGCGCGAGATCGCGGCGCAGAACAACTTTGCCGTACAGGTGATGCGTCTCGAGGTAGGAGGGCTGTGCAGCCAGTGTGCCGCGCAGCAGATGGTTTCATGATGGAATTTTGATCGAAGGCCAGACCCCCGCGGCAACTCTTGGCGGAGACCGCGAGGATCTGGGGACCACAGCCAAATAGACTGCGGGCTATCTCCACTATAGGGCCCCTGCCCGCAAGGTTTCAACTGTCACCATGGCCACCGCTTCTTTTCGCGTGGCCTGCGTGCAACACGTGTGCCTTTCGAGGTAAGGGAGTCTTTGTGTATACCACGCCGCATCCCGCCGGCCGGCCCGTCCGGCTTGTTCGTTTCCTCTTCCTTTTGAATTTCCTTTGCGCATCTCTGGCCTGGGCCAGCGTGGGTGGAAGTATTGCCGGCACCGTCAAGGATCCCACTGGGCATGTGTTGGCCCATGCGGAGGTAACGGTTCGCGAGTCAGCTACCGGACTTACCTACCAGACGCACAGCGACAGCCGCGGACTTTACACGTTTCCGGTGCTGCCCGTTGGTCATTACGAGGTGCGCGTGCAGGCTGCGGGGTTCTCCGCCTATCAACGAACAGCCGTTGTGCTCGATACCAATGCCGCGCTTACCCTCGACGCCTTGCTGCAGGTAGGCGGCGTTGCCGAAACCGTGAGCGTGGCCGACAATGCGTTGCACGTTGAGACCACGAGCACCCAGTTGGGCCAGGTGATTACCGGCCGGCACATGACCGCGGTACCGCTCAACGGCCGCAGCTACACCGACCTGCTCTCCTTACAACCCGGCGTTGCCCCACAGACGACGATCACCGCGACTACCGTGCAGGACGTGGGGGCGACGGTGCTCAACGTTTCCGGCACGCTCAACCCCGGCACCCTTTCGGTGAATGGGCAGCGGGAGTTTGCCAATTACTTCAGCGTCAACGGCGCCGATGTGGAAGAGGACGTCAACGCCGGCACCGCCGTCATTCCCAACCTCGACGCGATTGATGAATTTCGTATCATCACCAGCAACTTCGACGCGGAGTATGGCGAGTTCAGCGGCGGCCAGATCAACGTCATCACCAAATCCGGCGGGAACCAGTTTCACGGCAATGCGTTCGAGTTTCTGCGCAACACCGATCTCGACGCGCGCAACTATTTTTCGCCGACGCGCGGAGCTTTCCGCCAGAACCAGTTTGGCGGAACCCTGGGCGGCCCCATCCACCGCGACCGTGTCTTCTTGTTTACCGACTACCAGGGAACCCGGCAGACCCAGGGCATCGACACCGGCACCATCAGCGTGCCCTCGGCTGCGGATCGCTCGGGCAATCTCTCTGACCTGGCAGGCAACCTGGGCGGCGTCGTAGGTGGCCCGTACTTCGCTAACCTGCTCACGCAGAAACTAGGCTACGGCGTGAGCTCGGGCGAGTCTTATTATGTCGCCGGATGCACCACATCGTCGCAGTGTGTGTTCCCCAACGCAACCATTCCGCAACGCGTCTGGTCTGTTCCGGCACAGCGTCTGTTGCAATATATGCCGGCCCCCAACACCAGCAACGGCTATGCCACCTCGTCCTTCAACCAGGTGGTGCGCGACGATAAGGGCTCAGTGCGAGTGGATGCAAATACCCGCCTGGGGCTTCTCTCCGGCTACTACTTCCTGGACGACTTCAACCTGGATGATCCCTATCCCGTAGTGCAGAGCGGCGCCAGCGTGCCTGGGTTTGATGCAGTCACCACCGGCCGAGCACAACTCTTCGCGCTGGGCGACACCCGAACCTTTCACGCGACGATGGTCAATGAACTGCACTTCAGCTACATGCGCAACAACACCGATCTCGGCCAGCCTGTGGGTGGCCGCAACGTGAGCCTGGTCTCGCAGGGCTTTGCCAACGCAGATGGCTCGCCAAGCATCGTTGCCCTCGATCCCAAGGGCCAGAGCGTAATGAACCTGAACTTCAACGGGTACTCGACCGGCGCTGCCGCCAACCAGCTCACGCAGGTCAACAATATCTACCAGGCAACAGACGGGCTTTCCAAAGTAGTGGGCAACCACACCATGAAATTCGGCGTAGAGTTCCATGCCGATCAGGTCAACGCCCATCCCATCGCGCAGTTCAATGGCAGCTTTGTTTTTTCAGGAACGGAAACCGGCGTCGACTTTGCGGACTTTTTGATTGGCGTTCCCAGCCAATACAACCAGAGCCAGCTGAACCCCTTCTACGCGCGCAACAAGTATGTCGGGGTATTCGCCGAGGATAGCTGGCACGTGCTGCCGAACCTCACGCTGAACTACGGTGTCCGCTGGGACCGCATCGCTCCCTGGTCAGAAAAATACAATCAGATCTCAACCTTCGTGGCGGGCGCGCAGTCGGTTGTGTTTCCTGGCGCGCCTGCGGGCATACTCTTCCCCGGCGATCGGGCCGAGGGTAGAGACATCCCGAACACGCTTGCGCAGATCAGCGACCGCAGCTTTGCCCCACGCGTGGGTGTGGCGTGGTCTCCGCGGGCGGCGCCGGATGGCTTGCTCAGAAAGATCCTCGGCGCGCCCGGCGCCACCAGCATTCGCGTGAGCGGCGGCAACTTCTACACCGCGATCGATGCGCTCTCGATCAGCGTGCTGGCTGCGAATGCTCCCTACGGCACCACCTACACCAGCCCCGCGCCTCCTCTCTTCGCCACCCCGTTCATCAGCGCGGCCAGCGGGCAGAACAACGGGCAGCCCTTCCCCTATACGTTTGCCCCGCTGAAGTCTTCTCGCCGCAATCCTGATCCCAATATCGACTGGGGCACGTATGAGCCGGTGAGCGGCATCCCCGGCTATGACATCCACAACCACACGCCTTACACCGCGGAGTGGATGCTATCGATCGAACGGCAGGCTGGCCCGAACACCGTGTTGAGCGCAGGTTATATCGGGACGTCGAGCCATCGCCAGCGCGTGTTGATTGAGCCGAACCCGGGGAATCCAGCGCTTTGCCTGAGCCTTAGCCAGGCAAGCGAAGTGCAGCCGGGCACCCTTACCTGCGGACCGGGGGGCGAGGATACGGTGTACTATCCGATTGCCGGCGGCCAGGTGAATGGAACGCGCGGGCCGCTGGGAGCAAACTTCGGCAGCAATGCGTTGCAGTCCACCATTGGCCACGCCAACTACAACGCGCTCGAACTCAGTGCTCGCCACACCAGCGGCCGCCTCGAGTTCTCGGCTGGATACACTTTCAGCAAGTCGATGGATCAATCTTCAAACCCCGCGGAGGAAGTGAATCCCTTCGATCCGTCACTCAGCTATGCTCTTTCTTCCTTCGATGTGAAGCATAACTTTGTAATCAGCTACGAGTATCAGCTGCCCTTCGATCAGAAACTACGCCCCAGCCGGCTGACGAGTGGTTGGTCCCTATCAGGTATCACCCGCTTCGCCAGCGGCTTCCCGGTGACCATGGTGAACAATGGTGACAATTCGCTGATTGGGACGAATCCGAATGGGATCAATAACAGCAGCATCGACCAACCGGATTACACGGGCGGCCCGCTTCACCTCAGCGGCAATCCCCGGAAAAATGGCAATCACTATTTTGCCAGCTCGGTCTTCCCGATGAATGCCCTGGGCACCCCCGGCAATGCCAGGAGGCGCTTCTTCTACGGTCCGGGTGCGGACAACTTCGATATGGCCGTGGCCAAGAATCTGGCGATCAGCGAAGCGAAGTCTTTGTTGTTCCGGATGGAAGCGTTCAACGTCTTCAACCATACGCAGTTCAATGGCCCCTCTTCGGTCGACGGCAATATCGGGAGTTCGACCTTCGGCGATGTGGTCAGCGCAGCGCCGCCGCGTATTCTGCAAGGCGCGGTCAAGTTCACCTTTTGAGAGGCCATCCGGGTGATAGGCAGTTACGCCTGGGTTGCGATACTCTAGCGAATGCGCAATTTCTTCAGGGCCTCCGTTTTGCTTCTGTGCTACCTGCTTGTCTGCCGCCCGGCCGGCGCTTATTCCATGTTGACGCACGAGCAACTGATCGATCTGACCTGGCAGAGCTCGATCGTGCCCTGGCTACGCAGCCGCTATCCCACGATCACAGCCGACGGGCTCGAAGAGGCCCGGTCTTACGCCTACGCAGGCTGCGTCATACAGGATATTGGCTACTATCCTTTCGGAGACCCTTTCGCCTCGAACCTGACCCACTACGTCCGCACGGGCGATTTCATCGTCCATCTTTTCCGCGACGCCAAAAACGCCAATCAGCTCGCCTTTGCCATTGGCGCGCTTTCTCATTACATTGGCGACAACTTAGGCCACTCGGAAGTCACCAATCGCGCGGTGCCCATCGAATTTCCCAAGCTCGCCGCAAAATACGGCCAGGTGGTTACTTACGGCGAAGACAAACATGCCCACGTGCAGACAGAGTTCGCGTTCGACATTAACGAGATTGCGCACCACCGCTTCGCGCCCGTTCGCTACCTGCGCCACGTCGGGCTCAATGTGCCCACCCAGCAGCTGGCGGCCGCGTACTATGAGACCTATGGGCTGAGTGAAGACTTCTCGAAGGCCAAAACCAGCCGCATCAACGTGCGCGGCTTTCGCTTCGCCGTCCGCAACTTTGTTCCGCGCGTCGCTTACGCCGTCAACCTGCTGCATCACCACGACCTGCCGGCGGACTCCGCGAGTCCTGATGTGCACAAAATGGAAAGCGAGGTTGCCCGCATCGCGGCCGAAAACAACTGGGATAAATATCGTGAGCGGCCAGGCATCGGAACTTATTCGCTCGCCGGAATTATTTATATCCTGCCTAAAATCGGGCCGCTCAAACTGGTCGCCATCAAAGGCCCGAACGCAGCGACCGAAGAAGAATATGTGCGTAGTGTCAACTTATCGGCCGACGCCCTGCGAGCCGCCATCGGACGCCTGATTCAACCGCACCAGACGCTTCCCAACCGAGATCTCGACACCGGCGGCCCCATCCTGCAAGGCACCTATCGGCTCGCCGATGAGACCTATGCGAAGCTACTGGACAAGTTGGTCGCCGATCCCAAACACACGGTGCCGCCTGGTTTAAAGTCGGACATTCTCCGCTATTACGCCAACGCCAAGGCGCCGACGAACAGCGACGGAAAGCCGGCGAAGTGGGCGCAGGTTCAGACCGAACTGAGGACGCTGCAAACGATGCCGGTGAGCGAGCAGCCCATCGCCACGGAAACAGAGTGAACGCCTACTTTCGGGTGGCGACGAAATTAGCTACTTCCTGGTTGAATGCCCCATCGGGCCAAACAGCGCCCTGCATGGTCTGTTTTGCGGTTGCGGCAACCGGCGTGGCGGCGGTTACCTGGTAGGACTGGTATTCAATGGTCAGTATGGCAACGCCACCCATGCGTACATTGGTCACGGTTTTGTTTTCTTTGGGTAGATAGAACTCGTTGTCGACTTTCTGATAGGTATGCTGGATAACTGATTTCGTAGTCCAGAAAGACGGGTTGCGCGAGGGCTGTGCCTCAATGCGCGTGACCGCAAAATCGTGCCCATCGACCCAGATTTTGCCGCGATACAGAAAGCGGCTCTCGGTTTTCGGCTCTACCTGCAACACATAGCTGGCGCCCTCGATGCCGGCGAGTGAGAAGGCATAGTTATCCGGACCGAGCTCGGTATGCGAGCGGTTACTCGGGTCGCCGGCCTGCGCTTCGCTTTCCAGCAGGCGATGGAAGACGCGACTCTCAATCATCTTGGAACCCGTGGTGCTCACTACGGTAAAGCGCTTGGAGCCCGGCGCGTCAAAATTTACTTCGACTTCCATGGTCGCGTCCGCCGAGGCGGGAAAACCGCGATATTCCAGGCGGTAGCTGCGCTTGCCCAGATAGTGCTGCAGACCATCGGCCCGCTCTCTGTTTTTCTCGAGCAAGCGGTGCACAACCTGGTCCGCCGTGAGTGCGGGCAATGGGCTCTGTGCGCTCGCCGCAGGTCCGCTGCATAACAGCGCCATGAACGATAGCAGGAGAGGAGTGAAGACGTTCCGTGCGATCTGTAGTAGCGACTGTTTGCTTTGCATGTTCGTGGCCCGCGATTCGCTTCTATTTATCTTTTCCACCTAAGTCTGCCCTCAAGGCCCCACAGCTGTCGTCTGTTTCCCGCCATCGCCGGTTACCGATGGCATTACCAGACAGACACGTTGGGCATCTCGATCGGAGTATGGTGGTTATTTGCCATGGCTACCGTTAAGACTTGCTAAATACATCGGCAAGCGGGCACTACTCGGTAACCCGAGACGGGGAACACATTCCTCTGGCAAACTGTCTGGGGCTGGTTGCCACCTTTACGCCGGGCCTATAAATGGGGGATCCATGTCGAATCTGCAGTATCTATCGGGGTTTGCCAACGAATTTGCGACCGAAGCGATAGCCGGGGCACTTCCCAAGGGCCAAAACGCACCCCAGACATCGACCCTGGGCCTTTACACCGAGCAATTCAGTGGGACCCCCTTCACCGCCCCTCGGGCTACGAACCGCCGGTCGTGGCTTTATCGCATTCGTCCTTCGGTTACGCATCGGCCCTTTGTGGAGCTCCCGGGCAACAACATGCGCAGCGGGCCGTTTGACGAGGTGCCGGCTACGCCCAATCAGCTGCGTTGGGATCCCCTGCCTATTCCCGAGTCTCCGTGTGACTTCCTCGACGGCATCATCACCATGGCCGGCAACGGCGGCCCGGCTGGGCAGACAGGGTGCGCCGTGCACATCTACGCCGCGAACCAAAGTATGGGTGGCCGCTACTTCGCGAATGCGGATGGCGAGATGTTGATCTTGCCGCAGTTGGGCAAGCTGCGCTTCTTCACCGAGCTGGGCATCCTCGACGTTGCGCCGGGGGAGCTTTGCGTTTTGCCTCGCGGGCTCAAGATGCGGGTGGAGCTGCTGGACAAGACGGCCCGCGGCTACATCTGCGAAAACTACGGTCTTCCCTTCCGGCTGCCGGACCTGGGTCCGATCGGGGCCAACGGACTGGCAAATCCACGAGACTTTTTAACCCCGGTGGCCGCCTTTGAAGATGTGGATGGCCGGTTCCAAAGCCTGTGCAAGTTCCAGGGCAAGCTCTGGTCCGCGGGCATCGATCACTCGCCGCTCGACGTGGTTGGCTGGCACGGCAATTACGCACCCTACAAATACGACATGTCGCTGTTCAATTGCATCAACTCGGTCAGCTTCGACCATCCGGATCCATCGATCTACACCGTGCTCACCGCGCCCACGGCGGTGCCGGGCACGGCGAATGTGGATTTCGCCATCTTTCCTCCGCGCTGGATGGTGGCCGAGCATACGTTTCGTCCACCCTGGTTCCACCGCAATGCGATGAACGAGTTTATGGGATTGATCGTTGGCCAGTACGATGCCAAGGCGGGAGGCTTTGTGCCCGGCTCGGCCAGCTTGCACAGTTGCATGCAGGCGCATGGGCCGGATGCGGAAACCTTCGAGCGCGCCACCAGCGCTGCGCTTAAGCCGCATTATCTCGGGGATACTCTGGCGTTTATGTTTGAGACGCAGTTGGTACTGCACCCCACGCGCTTCGCGATGGAGACGGAATGTCTGCAGCGTGAATACTTCCAGGTATGGCAGGCCTTGAAGAAGCGCTTCACGGGAAGCCCGATCCAGTGAATGAGACCCATGATCCGCGGCGCCAGAGTTGGGTGGCGTCGGCCAATCGCCGCGGGGGCTCTTTCCCGATCCAGAACCTGCCGTTTGGGGTGTTTGACCCGGGCAGGGTTGGGGTTGCGATCGGCGACCAGGTGCTTGACCTGCGCGGGTGCGGCGAGGCTGGTTTCCTGGGCACTCTTTCTGCGGCTACGGTGGAGGCTTGTGCGGCCGCCACTCTGAATCCCCTCATGGCGCTGGGAAGGGCTTGCTGGTCACCCCTGCGCGCGCTGCTGAGCGATCTGCTGTGGGCGCAGCATCCGGAGGCGGCGCGTTACCAGCGCGCCCTGGCGCCCCACCTGTCGGCGATATCAGGCGTCACGATGTTGAAGCCGGCGGCGATTGGCGGCTACACGGATTTTTATGCCTCGCTAGACCACGCGACCAACGTGGGGCGGCTGTTCCGGCCTGACAATCCCCTGTTGCCGAATTACAAGCACCTGCCCATCGGGTATCACGGGCGGGCGTCTTCGATATGCGTGAGCGGGGCGGCGGTCAAGCGGCCTGCCGGTCAGTTCCCTTCCGCGCCCGGCAAGGCGCCCCAGTTTGCCCCGACCCGGGCGCTTGATTATGAGTTGGAGGTGGGCTTCTTTGTCGGGCCGGGCAACCCGCTGGGCGAGACCATTGCGATCGATCAGGCAGGCGAGCACTTGTTTGGCGTTTGCCTGCTCAATGACTGGTCGGCGCGCGACATACAGACGTGGGAGTACCAGCCGCTGGGGCCGTTTCTGGCCAAGAGCTTTGCCACCAGCATCTCTCCCTGGGTGGTCACGATGGAAGCGCTGGCGCCGTTTCGCGCCCCGGCGTTGGTGCGGCCGCCGGACGATCCGGAGCCTCTGGGCTACCTCCGCTCGGCGCAGGATCAACAGAGCGGTGGCATCGACCTTACCCTGGAGGTTTATCTTCGTTCGGCGCGCATGCGCGAGGCGGGGATGAGCGCGGTGCGCCTGAGCCGCGCCAAC
This sequence comes from uncultured Acidobacteriaceae bacterium, assembly GCA_963834445.1. Lineage (GTDB taxonomy): Bacteria > Acidobacteriota > Terriglobia > Terriglobales > Acidobacteriaceae > PALSA-350. The sequence goes on along the minus strand of CAWIBU010000002.1, from coordinate 117,762 downwards.
CTGAGCGAACTCTACTGGACGGCGGCGCAGTTAGTGACCCACCACGCCAGCAACGGCTGCAATCTGCAGCCCGGGGATTTGCTGGCCAGCGGAACGGTATCCGGGCCAAGGGACGACTCCCGCGGATGCCTTCTGGAGATGACCCGGCGCGGCGCGGAACCGATTTTGTTGCCTACAGGAGAGACGCGCAGTTATCTAGAAGACGGCGACGAGGTCACGTTGCGCGGCTGTTGCGAGCGCACAGGGTTTGTCAGCCTTGGCTTAGGCGACTGCGTTGGCGCCATCACGACCTAGTGTAGTGCGCCGCTGTCTTGTTTGCCATGAATGCGGGTGCCCCATACGTTCGGATTTCCTGTGAAGCAGTGGTCAGCTCGCAGGACTTCATGCGGCTTTCCTCACAGCAAGCCGCACACGCTGTAGTGGCATGGAGTCGCGTACAGGAAATCAAGGTATCTCGCTCGTTTCGCGCGAGATGTGGGATGCCACCGCGCCCACCCTCCAACTTCCGTTTGCCACTCGCGGTCCAGGAGAGAGCGTCGTGGAATCCCACATCTCGCGAAAAACAGCGAGATATGGGGCACCCGGAGCTTTGTGGTTAGTAGAGGCTCTGGAAGGTGCTGCTTTCGCCGCGGAGCAGGTGCTCGAGGATGTCATGGAGGTGGATCTCCTCGAAGGGCGTGGTTACGTCCTGCTCGGTCTGCTCGCCGGGCATGTGGATCATCAAGACGGGCCGGGGGTCCAAGCGGTTGTGACTGGCTCGCATTTCCTCCTCCGTCCACAGAGGTCTTGGCCGCCACAGAGGTACGCGCCACGAGTGGTCGGAACAAAGGATGACTGTCGTCTTCGTGGCCAGACTGGTAGCGTCCAAGGTGGCCATAAGCTCACCCAGGACACGGTCGCTCAGCGCCAGATTATCGATATACGTGCCTGATGTCCGCAAGCTGCCAGTGCTGCGATCGTAGATACCCGGCGGATGCGGTATCGGGAGGTGGATAAACACGAAGCGAATCTCCTGGTTACGGATCAACGCCTTTGCTTCGGGCATGATCGCCGCCAGGTCTTCAGCGTGCTTTCGTTGCAGAAACCTGGGCTTTCCCGTTAGTTCCCAGACAAGACTCTGGAGAGGCGCGATTGCGTTTTGGAGAGCAGACCGGTCGGGGAGTGGCCCCTCGAGTTCTCCGTCGGCCATCCTCCAAAAACAGGAATCGAGGGTTGCGCCAAGAATGCGACAGTAGGGATTGAACCAACCGACAATGCCCGTCGTCCAGTTAAGCCGGTGGCCGTCGGAAAAGACGGTAGCGTCGGCATCAAAGGCTTGCCACTGAGCGCTTCCGGAGAAGCGGACCCGAGCATCGCCATCCAGATCGCTTCTGATTTTGGCGACTGGCTTGCCCAGAAACAACGACGGAATCACCAGCTCCGTGGAGTATGCGACGGGCTGAAGGTTGGTGAACACTATGCTTTCTCGCTTGAATTTGTCAAAGGACGGCAGGGCGAGACCGGCAAACCGGTGTTCAAAGGTCTGGTCGTAGGAAAGTTCATCAAAAAGCAGCCAAACGATCCGTCCGCCCTGCTGCGCAACAAGCGCTCGATTCGCGGCAACGGGATTCTGCACGAGCTTCGGCGTGTCGATCCGCTGGGTGCGCAGTCCTTGATACAGCAGTTCGGGAACCATCCAGACTGCGGTCACCCCCACCAGCAGGAGGGCAACCAACATCCCGCGCACGGCGGCCCGATAGGACTCCGGCCGGACCCAAAGCAAGACCAGTGCCCCAACCAGTATTGCCATGAACGCTCGCGCCGGGGTGACACCGGGCATATCCCAGCCCAGGGTTGTAATCATCGTAGCGATGACTCGATTGGCAAGGGTTGCGGCGATGAGCGCCCAGGCAAGACTGCGCAAAACGGCGTCATCCTTCTGCAGAAAATAGAAGAGGAACGTGGTCAACAGAGAGAGCACGGCCAAGTCAATTAGTACGCCCCAGATGACCGTGTACATGGGCAGCATGCTGTGATAGAGCAACGCATGGTAAGGCGAGACGAGGGGCGCGAGACGAGCGATCATGAGCAGCATCGCTGCTCCGTAGCCCTGCACGATAATCTTGACGTTCATTTTTTCTCGAACTGAAAGAGTACGCGGCCGTTGGTTAACGACTCGCGCTGCACGACGCTGAAATACCTGCTGAATTCGGCGAGAAAGAACTCTTCTTCGAGATGTTGATAGAGCTCGTCTCGCCCGCGGCACAGATCGATGTAGCGCACATCGGTTTTCGGCACCCACTCGACGATGCTGGAGCGGCGCGTGAGCGATGCCAGCAGCGCCGCTATATCGGCCATAGGAATCTGGTCGGCAAGCAGCATGTGATGCAGAATGCCCAGCATCATGACGCAGTCGAAGCGGCCGCGCGCGCGTTCCAGCAAGGTGAGCGATTCCGTGTTGCACCAACCGACGGCCGGGGTGGGCCGGGCCACATCCGCAACCAGTGGCAGGATAGGCAGACCGGCGGATTTGGCTGCTGCCCAGTTGCGGTCCGAGGAGGCGACGTCGGTATCCCAGGCGACGACGCGGGCGCCCGCGCCGGCAGCGATCCGCGAGTATTGACCGGTATTGCCGCCGATATCGAGCACCGAGGCGGGCCGCGACGATTGCAGCGCGCGATCAACAAAGGCCTGCTTCTGCTGCCGCTCCTGCTCGCTATAATGATCGGCGGCGGCGGGGTAATCGCTCCACTTCGAGTCGCGTCCCTTGGGCGCCAGGGTGCGCAGCGTTTTGGCGAACCCTCTGAAGTTGCGTGCCAGGACGTCGGTCGCGATTTCCGGTTGCTGCCGCAGTTTGCGCGGCGCGCCGCCGCCGCCCTTCTTCTTTTCCAGCAAATAAGGCAAGGTGATCAACGAACGCAGCGGAGCGCTCCATCGGTCTACGCTCGACAGGTAGGGATACAGGTCGACCGGCTCATAGCCATCGCGCCGGTTCAGGGTGGCGGCCAATGGCCATCCGAGGTAGTTATGAGCCGCCAAGGGTAAAAGAAAGGTACGTGCGAATTGCCCGTAGGCAATCCATAAGGGACTGCCGGGATCACGGCGTTCAATCGACAGCACATCGACGAACACGGGACGCGGCCCATCAAAAAGGATGTTGAGAGGGGTGGCGTCTTTAAGGATCCAGCCCTCGTGGAGCAACTGGGCGCATAGTTCGAGCGTCAGCTCAGCGGCAGCGACCCACTGCCCGGGCGTCCACTCCCACGGATAGGACGGGAAAAAGATGCGTGGGTGTTCGAGCAGGAGTGGCTGTTCGGGTTCCGCTGAAAGGATTTGGGTAGCAATCAGGTTACCCTCATCGGTCCAGCGCCGAGCCAGGTCTGACTGCAGAAAGCGCAGCGACTCAACCGCATAGCGGGGGGTGACTGTTCGCAGAACCTGATCGCCAGTGATGCGCAGTGACCCGGCCGGATCGCGGAACGTCGCAATCTGCTGCGACGTGCCCTGGGTCATGGCTGGTTCTCTGCAACCTCTGCCGGCGCTCCGGCGACCGAAGTAATTTGGGCAGGTCTGCGCAGCGAACCGAACATTCGTTTCAAACGATGGCGCAGATAGTAGACCGCACCGGCAAACATGGAACCGGCGACCTGAAGAAATACGAAGCCCGACCCCGGATCAATATAGGCTTGTGCGGGCCGCTCAAAAGCGATGAGGAGCGCTGCAATTTGCAGGGCACCGAGCAGCAAAAAGCAGCAACGTAGAATGGGGGGGGAGTTCAACCGTCTCTTCACGAAGCTCCTCGAGGCGCAGTTTTATTACTGTTTGTAACGTTTGACGTGGGAGAAAAGTTGCGGTGCTGTAACCATTTTGTCATCGTATCTTCACATATGTCCAGAAGGTCTGAAGCATGGTACCCACCGGGGATACACAGCTGGTACAGATACTCGATGCGGCACTGGCCGACGCGGCCCGCCGCAGCGGCGATTGGCTGGTGTGCAAGCCGGGTTGTACACCATGTTGCGTGGGGGTGTTTGCCATCCATGCACTCGATGCGGCGCGGCTGCAACAGGGGCTACAGGAGCTTGGCAGCAGCGAACCGCGGCGAGCCGAGGCGATTCGCGGGCGGGCACGAGCGTCGGTGGAGAGGCTAACCGACGGCTTTCCAGGCGATGCGGAAACGGGCCTGCTTGACCCCTCAGAAGAAGCCGAGGCCCTTTTTGAGGATTTTGCCAATGACGAGCCCTGTGCGGCGCTCGATCCCGCGACCGGCTTGTGCGATCTGTATCTGCACCGCCCTGGTACCTGCCGCGTCTTTGGTCCCCCGGTGCGCACGGAGCAGGGGCTCGGGGTTTGTGAGCTTTGCTATCATGGCGCGACCGCGCAGCAGATTGCAGAATGCGAAATGGTGGTCGATCCCGATGGGCTGGAGGCGGGGCTGGTGGAAGAGGTCGAGCGCTCCTCCGGGCTGCGCGGCAAAACACTGGTTGCGTTTGCGCTCGCCGGATAGCCGGTACAATCAAGTTCAAGACTCCTGCAGGAAAGTAGATTCATGTCCGCCAATCCCGTTACTGCATTAAGCACCTCCGTCGGCATTGCCACGGCCAATGCCGGCCTGACCATTCTCTCTGCGAAAGAGGGTGTCGATTTCAATGGCCGCCCGACGGCGATTTTCCGTATTGGTCTCTCCGCGGATGCTCCGGATGCGCGCACGTTACGGCTGGAGTTGAGCGAAGATTTCGACTTCAATCGACCCGCCCTGTTGCCGGAGATGACGGCGCATTTGCGCGATGAGGCCAAGCGGCTGCGCAATCCGCGGCCCGACGCGTACGTGACGATGGCCGGGATGCCGATCGCGTTCAGTGATTTTCGTTGGCCTTTCCACCGCTCGATTTCTGGCTCCGATACGTACATCGTGCATGGTGTGGTGCAAGTGGCGGATGGGACCGAGTCGTTGCTGCACGCGAAAATCTCGGCCAGCATGACGGTGACCTTCGCGGAGATCGTGCCCGCGCCCGAGCAGCCCTATGCCGAAACCTTTATTTACAGTGCCATCCGCAAGACCCTGGACCAGGGGCAGCTGGAGTTGTTGAAGAGCGGAAACCGCCAGCCGGTTCCCGTGACCACGCGCTATTACAGCCTGTGGCAGAAAAAGTTTTTCTTCACCGACACCGATGATGCCAGCCGACAGCAATTTTTGGAGAGCAAAGTGTTCTGGCTTTCGGGCATACTCGGCCAGGCACAGCCGGTGTGGATCGCGGACCCGCGCGACGCGCAGTATCTGAACACGACCCCGGAGGAGCTGCTGCGCATGGCGGGGGTGCTGGCAGCTGCCGGGCTGGTGACACTGCAAGACCACGAGTTTGCTGCGGCTACGCCGGCTCTACTGGCGCGCGAAGCGGAGTTCCGCGAGCGGCTGCAGCAGGCATTTTTGCTGACCAAGCCGACCTTCAATGAAGAGATGCGCGCCGGCCATACCAATATGTAGGGTATTGTAGTGCGTCGCTAATAGCGTCCAGTATGTGTGCCAACCTGTCGGACGCCCCAGTCCCTGCGAGGACTGAGCCTTGAAAAGGACGTTGTTAACGACGCGCTAGACCAGCAACTGCGGTTATTGCTGGTCCGCCGGTCAGAGTGTGCTGGACTGCCCGAGGCAGAACCAGCCCAGTTCGGATGCGTGGGCAAAGTACTCGCGGATCCTGCGGGCCTTTTCTTCGCCGGAAACTCTGGTGCCGGCGAATGCCGAGTCAATCGCAGCCGCCAAGGAATGTTCCTGCTTCAGCGCCACCAGCAGGAGGAACTCCTGGCGGTCGATGCGGCGATAGTAAACCGCGTCCTGATAACGGTGTACTGCAAGAAAGATGGCAGAGCGGCGTATCCCGGGCAAGCGTGGGCGCAGTTTGCGCCCACGCGGGGAAACACCATTGCTCGTGACGCCACCGTTAGGAGCATTCTTGTGCACGGCAAGAACCAGTTCATCGACGGGATAGAGCAAATCGAGCAGGTGCAGGTGCGGCTGTAGCGACAAAATGGATTGGGCGTTCAGGCTTTGCAGCTCAGTGATGCCCAGAGCACGGGTAGCGGCGCTGTCAAATGCTTCTACATACGCCCACTCCAGCCGGGCTACGTCGAGGGCCAGGCGATGGTTCCTGGGCGCAAACTCAGGATGGGCGGCGAGCCACTCGGGGAGCCTTGCGCCAAGATTGCGCAGGGTAAATGAGGTCGACGGGTTCTGCCGCAAATACGCAAGCATCATGGTGTCGAATCGCTTTCGACTGAGAACAGCGCTAAGCGCGGGAAAGTCTTCCGCCAGCGCGGCGATGACACGAAACCAATACTGGCGGTTGTATATTTCCAGGCGCTCAAAGGAGGTGAGCAGGCTGTTCGGTTTTACATAACCTGCGGCGATTGCGCTGGTAGGCTGCCCATCTTCGGTCTCCGCCTGCATGGCGAAGTCCGAGGTCAAGGGCCGTCTCACATCCTCGGACATACGGCGTTGCAGTGCCAGCAGGTTCATGCGCACTTCACCACGCGCTCAGCAAGGTAGCGATTGGCTTTGCGTGCCTCTGCATGTACCTCATCAAAGGATGGAATGTTGTCATCCCACTCCAGCAGGGTTGCGGTCGGCCCTACTCTTTCGATAGCACGCGCATACAGGCCCCAGACGGGTTTGAGGACGGGATGGTCATGGGTGTCGAGCGTATATTTTTCGAACCTGGAGTGGCCGGCGATGTGAATCTGCGCCACCCGATCGGCAGCTACGCTTTCGATATATACCGCTGGGTCGAAGCCGTGGTTCTGTGAGGAGACATAGATGTTGTTAACGTCGAGCAGGATGCCGCAGTCCGCCGCGTGCACCACTTCGTTCAGGAACTCCCACTCGGTCATCTCGGAGTCGTGAAATTCGGCGTAGCTGCTGACGTTTTCAACGGCGATGGGAATTTCGAGATAATCCTGCACTTCGCGGATACGCGCCGCGGTGATCTCGACCGCTTCGAAGGTGTAGGGCAGCGGCAGCAAGTCGTGGGTATAGCGGCCGTCAACGCTGCCCCAGCACAGATGGTCAGAAAGCCACGGTGTGTTGGTGCGTTTGGTAAGGGCTTTGAGGCGCTTCAGGTGCTCCCGGTTGAGCGGCTGAGCCGAACCAAAGTACATCGATACACCATGCTGGACTACCTTGTAACGTTCCAGAATCTGGTCAAGCATTTTTAGCGGACGGCCGCCATCGACCATGTAATTCTCCGAGATGATCTCGAACCAATCGACCACCGGCCGCTCAGAGAAAATGTGATCGTAGTGGGGTACACGCAGACCAATGCCCACACCGTAGTCAGTAAATGCGTTGAAACGATTGGCCGGCACTGTCTGCTCCTGTTTTCGGCTTCGCTCACGGGAAAGAGAGGGGGCCTGGCATCAAGCCCCCCTGGGAGGCACCGGCTATTTATCCCTTGGTGGGTTTGGAGCCGTCGGTAGCGCAGTCTCCCTTGCCCTTGCAGCTGTTCTTGCCCGCGTTCTTACCGCCGCCCTGGCCTTTGCAATCGTTCTTCCCTTTGCAGGAGTGCTTGGTGGCATCGGGGGTGGTGCTTTGCGCGAGCAGGATGCCGGCCTGCGCGGAAGCGGTTGGTGCGGTGTTCTGGTTGGTGGACTGAGCGTCGAGGCGTGCAGTCGTGCCACCGAGCAGACCAGCAAATGCAGCAGCCAGAGCGAGCGAGGATACGTTGGTTTTCATAGGGCGGACCTTTCATTCGGTTGGGCCATGCACGGTGTGTGCTGGACGTTGATGACAGTGACAACGGAAACGGCTCCGTTCGTATGCACCTTTGAACCAGAAGGACCGAATGAGTTACAGATATTTTCTAAAGCGGTCTGGTATCGACCGCCAGTACACGTCCGTTGCCCGGGGTTTGCGCAAAGAGAATCAGATGGTGCCTGGCCGCGGTCTGAAACGATGGGGGAAGTTCGACCCGGAACATGCGCTCGCCTGCTGACTGGAGTTTGGCGACTCGTGTCAGGGATCGGGCCACGGCAACATGGGCCAGCGTCTCACCCGAGTTTTCACCGTGCAGAACGTTTGACCGATCGTAATCGTCTGCCAGGACTGCGATCAGATCGGTGCCGTGAAGCGGCACTGCGCCACTTGCCGAATACGTCACCGTTACCATATCTTTTTCGGTTTGCAACGAAACGATGTGGAGGGATATGGGCGAGGGCTCCTCTTCTTCCTTCTGCACGGCCCGCAGGAACGCTCCGCGATCGCTGCCGACAATCTGCTCGGAACCGTTGACGACCATCTGCGGCGTATACACCCCGTCCAAATGAAAACGCTGGCCGTAATCATTCTGCCGTTCTGTGTTGGCCGGCGAGGAGAAGGGATCGGACCATCCCAGGGCGTTCCAGTAGGTAACATGCTCGCTGATGCCCACGATCATTTTGCCGCCGGGGGTCTGGGTGCCATTCACCTGCCGGAGCAATGCGTCGGCGGGCGGGCAACTGGAGCATCCCTCGGAAGTAAACAGCTCCACCAGAACTGCGCCCTGGGCCGATTTGCCGGCGGCGCCGGCGGTTGTATTCTGTGCCTGCAGGCCCATAAGGCCCGCCATCGCGACGATGGCGATTGGTGTATTCCTTCGTTTGCTCATAAACGCTCCCCCTGGCTAAGCGTGAGACGCGTTTACCGGCGCAGGGTTACAAGCGGTTCGCAGCCAGAAAATTTCCTGTAACCTTTTAACCCAACGTCCATCCCAGGGTCAGGGGGATATAAGGTGCCTAAGGAAGCAAATTGGATCGTGGTTGCTCTGGTGGTGGGGTTTAGCTCCTTGATGGCGTGGGCGGCGATGCCGGAAGTCGGGCAAAAAGCCCCTTCCTTTACTTTGTCAACACCAGACGGCCATGCGGTCAGCTTGGCAGACTATACGAAGCAGGGCGACGTCGTCCTCATCGTGCTGCGGGGATACCCTGGATACCAATGCCCCTACTGCACTAAGCAGGTGCATGACTTTGTGGAGCATGCCGATCGGTTTTCAGCGCTGGCGACGCAGGTGCTTCTGGTTTACCCCGGCCCCTCCGCCGATCTTGATCAGCACGCCCGGGAGGCGCTTGCCAAGCAAAACCCGTTGCCTGCCAACGTGCACCTGGTCATTGATCCCGATTACAAGTTCACGAATCTATACGGGCTGCGCTGGGATGCACCGCAGGAGACCGCGTATCCCTCTACCTTTCTGATCGATCGCAGCGATGTAATTTTCTATCGCAAGGTCAGCCGGAGTCATGGGGACCGAACGACGGCACAGGACGTTCTGACGAAATTGCAGTCGTCCAGCGGTGGCCGTTAAAAGATCGACGCTGTAACCATTCTTATCCTTCGCCCTCTAATGCACGTCATCAAGAGGGGCTATGAAGCACTGGATCTGGTTATACACACGCGTTGCGACTATGTTTTCGTATCTACAGTCGCCGTTTCTGCTGGCGGTAAGGCTCTACTGGGGTTGGCAGTTTGCGCAGACAGGCTGGGGCAAGATGCACCATATAGCCAAAATTGCCGGATTTTTTGCCAGCCTCGGCATTCCATTTCCGTCGGCCACTGCGCATTTTATCGCGGGCCTGGAGTTCGCCGGCGGCCTGCTGTTGATCGTGGGGCTTGGTTCGCGATTTATCGGACTGCTGTTAGCGGGGAACATGATGGTTGCTTATTGGACCGCCGATCATGACGCGCTGGTTTCTTTCTTTTCCGATCCGGGGAAGTTTTATGTAGCGGACCCCTATACTTTTCTTTTCGCTTCCCTCATGGTTCTCATTTTTGGACCGGGCCTGTTGTCAGCCGATGCCCTGATCGAAAAGCGCCTGAAGAGTAGGATGAGATAACGATGGCGGGCATGACCGGGATGCGAGACGAAGCGCAGATGATCGCATCGATCATCGCCGGCGACTCGCAGTTATTCCACGAACTGATTCGTCCGTACGAGCGACGGGTCTACGCGATGGCTTTATCCTTTCTGCACAACGAAGCCGATGCGGAAGACGCGGCCCAGGAAGCGTTCCTCAAAGCCTTTCGTAACTTGTCCCGATTTCGCGGCGAGGCCAAGTTCGGGACGTGGCTGGTGAGCATCACATTGAATGAGGCACGAAGCCGTATCCGCCACCGGAATAGCATCAAGATGGAATCGCTCGATGAGCCCCCGGACGACGAGGGACATGTTGCGCCCGCCCTGTTGCGCGACTGGCGAGAGATTCCGTCGGAGGCGCTGGAGCGGAAGGAAGTGAGTGCTCTGCTAAATCAGGCGGTCACCGCGCTGCCGCTGATTTACCGTGAAGTTTTCATGTTGCGGGATGTCGAGGGATTGAGTGTGCAGGAGGCTTCGCAAGCGCTGGGCATCAGCATCGCCTCCATCAAGGTTCGCTTGCACCGGGCGCGCATGATGTTGCAAAGAGTGCTGGCGCCCCAGTTGAAGCAGATGGCTCCCAAACGGAGGTGGCTGCAATGGTCATAGAGTGCAAGCACGTGTGGGCGCACATCTCCGGCTACCTGGACGCCACGCTGCCGCCTGAAGTGCTGGAGCAGGTACAGAAACATCTGGAGCATTGTGAGATCTGCTCAGCGATTCTGGATTCGACGCGCAATATTCTGATTCTGACCGCGGATGAGCGGGTGTTTGCGTTGCCGCTTGGCTTCAGTGAACGGCTGCATGCTCGTCTTGAAGAAGAGATCAAGGGGATTTCGCCTTAACAGGATTCTGGCGCAGTCCCCGGTGTCGACGGTTAAGCGTTGTGAACGATGCGGTGGGTGACCCACTCTGCGACAACGAGGGCCAGGGTGACGATCGCAAGCACTATCTGGAAGGTTTCTGCTCGCTTCTGTTTGGTGGTTGCGGGAGTGGTGCGCCATTGTGAGGATGGCCGGGCGCGCAGAGTTCGAATGCGCCAGATCACGTACAGGTTGACGAAGGAACCGGCTACGGCGATCACCATCATAGGAATACGAATGGCGTCCGCGTGAAAGCCGGTGGCTGGGCGATTGAGGCCGGCCGCCGCCGCCAGCGCGCCCAGACCGATGATGACACGGACGCCGCTGATGGCCATTACGGCGGTGCAGGCGCTTTGCAAGAGAATGAAGAAAAGGCTGGTAACGCCCACAATCCATGGGCGTTGGTTTTGAGAAGCCATCTATCAACGGTACAACGAGTCGAGGCCAAATAGAACAAGCTTTATCCGCGATAAGAGTGTTCAGACTGTTTCCCCGTGAACGACAGCATGGCTCTTTACCTCCGAGCACGCTTATTGGCTGCAATAGGTATGGTGTCGTGGCATTTACCTAAAGCAGATGTACCTGACGATTTATCCTCGAAGGCACGTCCCCCCAAAAACCACAGTCGCGTGGTTCGTAGACGAATTTTGCGGCTTGCAAAAATGCCCCCAGGTTATTACATTTGTAATAACAAAACAGAGAGGGGCTGCTGCCATGGTTGAACTTAAGGTCCGGAAGTTCGGGAACTCACTCGGGGTCGTATTGCCCAAGGAAGTGATCGGCCGTTTGCACACCGCGGATGGCGAAGCTTTATTCCTGATCGAAGCACCGGATGGGGGCTATCAGCTTACGCCCTATGATCCCAGCTTCGAAAAAAGGATGGCAAAAGCGACGGACATCATGAATCGCTACAAGAACACCCTGCATGTTCTCGCAAAATGAAGAAGCTGGTCTGGATCGACGAGCGCGACGCGCTCGTACTGCACAATCGGCTGCTGGCACTGCACGGCGGAGCTGCGGGTTTACGCGATGGCGGGCTGTTGCAATCGGCCCTGGCCCGCCCCCAACAGCAGTATGCCTATGCCGAGAGGGCTAACATCATCGATATGGCGACGGCCTATACGGCAGGTATCGTGCGCAATCACCCTTTTGTTGATGGCAACAAGCGTACGGGCTTCGTAGTTGGCATTCTGTTTCTCGAGCTGAACGGCTATCGCTTTGTCGCGAGCGAGGAAGATGCCGCGCAAGCGGTTCTGAAGCTCGCGGCCGGCGCCCTCGACGAAGCGGACTACAGTTCTTTCCTGCGTGGCAATGTGGTGCGCCAAAAGAAATAGAACCCGGGCGGCTGGCGTGGACAGACGGCAGGACCGCTGGATACTGCGCTTGTACCCGGAACTTGGTGGTGCGTCCAACTCAGGGGAAATCGTTTCATTCCCCCGTGGGCCGGCAAAGCCGGCGGGCAACCGAATTGGTCGGGAGAGCACGCAGGCGTGAGCATGTGCGTATCCCACTCAAGCCAAAAGCGGGCTTGACCCGGATTTCCTGTACGCGTCTCCATTCGACGGCAGCGTGTGCGGCTTTCTGTGAGGAAAGCCGCATGAAGCTAGGCGAGTTCACTAAGCTTCACAGGAAATCCGGGGGAATGGGCCACCCAACATTTCTGGCAGAAATGAAAAGAGCGGAGCTGGCTCCCGCGGTTTACCTCTATGCACGCTGGTTTGCTGCAAGGGCGATCGCATAGTACGGCTGGTTCGAAAGGGTCGCGTTGAACGCTGGAAAAAACCAGGCGGTATCGGTTCCGCGCTGGAGAACGAAATAGTACTGCAAGGCGTACGGGGAATTGGTGTAATCCCCGGGAATGGCTGCACCGTATCCATCGTGGACGGGTTGCATGGCCATCGATACCCAGCGCTCGCCCTGGTTCACATGACGGTAGTAGAGACGAACCGTGTCGACCACACCATGCCCGGAGACCGACAAGGAGAGCGCAAGCGGCTGCCCGGGATGAAAACTTGCAGGCGGCGTGTGCAGGCAAGGTATAGATGGGCGAATGGGTCTGCCGGTTGCCGCCCGCATGGAACGTTCGATATCCAGCGTTGGACCGACAGTAGTACGGGCGGGCGCGTCGCTCTCTACCTGATGACGCATGAGGCTGAGATCCTTATCGATGCCGGCAAGCCGTGCGCTCCAATTGCCGCGTCTCATCGGAATGTCGCCATAGGTTATGTCTGCAAGGTAGACACGATTGGCTCGCTCCGCTGTGGTCGCCCATGCGTCGCGCGCCTGCTGGTATTGCGCCAGAGCCAGTTTGCCGGCGCTCGCATTGCCAGCTCTCCCATAAATTTCAAACAGCACACCACTGCGCAGCTTGGCGGCAAAGAAACGCCCCAGTCCGTTCTGGATGATTACGTCCTCTTCCATCCGCCGGAACTCAGGAGAAGCGTGTGACGTGGCTGCGAGCCGCGCACTTGCCAGGGCCTGGCTGGAGGCTGCGGTGTAATCCTCCAGCCACTGGGCTACTTCTATCGGCGAGTACTTCGGATTGGCACGGCCCGCCAGCAGATCGTCAGCGTGCTCGGCAATCGTGGAGAAAAGTTGTGGGTCAAGCGGGCTCACGGTCGCGAAACATTTTGGCGTGGGCGTGTCGCTGTATGGGGAGGGCTCACTGCCCAGCACGATGGGCATGTTGTCGTATATCTCGGCCCAGAAGGCATGATTCGAAGCCGAAGGCAGATGTGCCGAGGTCACCAGGGGCAGAACGCGGCTGGCATTGGCCAACGCTGTTTCGACCGAGTTTGCGCCGGGCCCGAAGCTGCTCTTGAGATAGCGGCGCCAGGTCTCCGGATCGGCATCCGGGTGGTAGAGACACCGCCCCCATACGCGATAGAAATACTCAAATTTTCGCCAGTCCCCGGATTTTGGATTCAGTGTCTTGTCTGCGTAGGCGCAGCGCCCGCCGGGTAGCCCCGAGCCCTCGCGCCCCTTGAACGTAAGCGGCTCCATGATATCGAGGCCGACGGCTCCGCAGAAGCTGGCAGTGCGTCCGTACGCCGCGGCCATTTCCGGATCGCCGGAAAGTAAATGCCGCTGCGTGCCCGGCCACAGGCGAAACAGCAAGTCATAGTGGCGGCCTTGCTCAAGAAAGTCGGCATAGCCATAGCGGGTAAATCGACGCTCGCCGTTGCTGACGTTGAAAACACCGCTTTCCATGCGGTTGGGCTGGGGTATCTCGAGTTCACGAATATCGGCCTGGTGATAGCCAAGGCTCTGGTGCTCGGCGGAATACTTGGCGCTCAGCTTGACCGGTATGCCCGTAGCGGTTGCCATGTCGATCATGGTCTGGTTCACGCCCTTGGCATGCATGTCGATTTCGATGGTGCGGCCGCAACCGGAAATGGCGGCAAACACGGTTTTCCAGAACGGATAGCTGCCCTCGGGGATTCCACTCTCGCCGTGTACCCGCAGGGTGAGGCCCTGGATCTGCGGGCACGCCTTGAGGAGCATGGCCAGGGCATCGCGGCAATAGGCCGCATGGGTCTCGGGGGTCAGGCCCTCGATGCGGTGATGGGCGTGCGGGCTGTCAGTCCATTCGTAGGCATGGGTCCAGATCCCCAGTTGAAACTCCAGGCCCCTCGCTTGGGTTTCAGCGGCAATAAAACGTAACGACTGCAGATTCTTTTCCCGTTCTGCGGCGGTAAAGGGGGGCAGGTTTTGCTCGCCCGCCTCATTGGCCAGCCGTACCACGCGCACATCGTAGCCGGGCACGTCGACCAGGTAGGGGTACGGGAAGTGGAAGTAGTCGCCGGTGACTCCGCGGGGAAAGTCGTAGCCCAGGCCGAAGGTAAAGTTGAAGCGATTGAACCTGCTGGCGGCGAGCACATCCAGATAGCTGCGCCAAAAGTCCTGATCGTAGTACCAGGGCTTGTCTTCGATCTCACTACAGAACAAGCGCGAGACGCTGCGCACCTGGTTCGCGGGGTGCTCCTCAATCGCTGCCTCGAGATGCAGGGCGGTGGCGAGATCGGCGTGGAATCGCACCCTTTCCGCGAGCTCCAGCAGACCGTAGACAAATCCCCTCGGGCCTGCGGCAGACACCCAGATCGCCGGCGTTCCGATCAGTTGCCCGGGGGTGAGCCGGAGGCTTTCAGGATGAGTGAGCGGTGGGTTGGGCTGGGGAAAATGCGCGGCGAGCGTTGAGGCTGGATGCGCGACCAGGATGGAAAAGGAGGAACCTGCAGCTTGCTCGGGAGATTGGACGATTTCGCAGATTACGCCTTTCGCTACCAGAGCGTTTCGCAGTTGGCCGGCGGCCCAGGCAATGGGTTCGCTCGCTGCGCAGGGGTCCTCGATGAGGATGGTGATGCGCCGGCTGGGGCCGGCCAGCAACCGTTGGGTGAGACTCAGGGCGGTGATAGAGCCGCTGATCTTGAGAAAGTCCCTGCGCTGCATGGGTGTATACACGGGCTTCACTATAGATGGTTACGAACGTTGCCCGCAATCAGTCCGGTGATCTTGAAAAGAGTTGCCAGTGAAAGACAGAAACTGCATTCCCTCGTTCTTGTTGGGAGGATGGCAACACGACGGCCATTGCGAACGTGTCACTTTCCCTCTCAAAAGAAAGAGCGGCTTGAATGGTTACCCAATCTTCCTGGCACAGTCGCAAAGGCAAAGCTCGCGCTGAGGCTGTTATGCGTCACCTTGGTTTGTCACCTCCGAGCCCATTCGCCGCGCGAAGGCGGCGAGGGATTACCGCCACTCTGCCAGAGGCGCGTCGATGGTCCAGATTTGCGTGCCGTGCGTGGTGATGCACGAGGCAATTAGTTGAGCATCGATCGCGAAGCCCCCGCCAGATGTGCGCTGCTCTTGCTTGGTGGTGCCCAGGTAATTCGACCAGGCATCGCGCATCTCGGCCAGAATCGCTTCTGTGGGAAAATGCCGCGATCCATCACCCACATTCGCTTCGCTCTTGCCGTGAGTCTTTTCGATCTTGTCCAGAAAACCGCGCAGCGTGGTGCGAATCGGCGGTGTTGCCGTCCATCACCTCGTAGGCCAAAGGAAAGCCGTCCGGGGTAATCACCAGCGCGATCACCACCTGTAAGCAATCCGGCCTCCCATCCCGGCTGTAACCCCGCTTGGCCTTGCTGTTCTGCTCCATCTCCCCTTCAAAATACGTGCTCGTCAGATCGTAGAGCAGCACCTCGAAATCAGCTTGGAACAGATCGGCCCAGCGCCTGCTTTAGGCCACACGAATAAATCCTGCTTGTGGGCCAACAACCGGTCCAGACAGCGATACAGTCGATCCTTTTCCGCAACCCGGTAATCCACTCCCAGCAACTCATCCATCGCGCTGGTCCATGAAACCACTGCCGGTGGACCCGGAACTCACTGCCTGGATCAATCAGCCGGTTGACCACCAACAAACGCAGCACCTTTTCCCAGCTCACCGCTTCCCGGCCATCGGGCAATCTCTGCTGCCAAAACTCGTCCAGCCCCAGCTGCCGCCACAACTCACAGGCCAACCAGCAGTCGCCATAACTCCGCGGCCGACACAACTGCAGTCCGCTTAACCTCACCTGCAAACTGTCGGCACCATCCTCTGGCAGCGCCCGATCCTCTGGAAATAAACTCAGCCGCTGGCTCTGACCCGCTTCATCGAAAACTTCCAGCGTCTTGCGCCACGCCCGCTCTTGGCTATCATTCACCTCGCCCAAATACAGCACTGTGCGCTGCGCCGTCTTGCCCGTGCTCAGACGCCGGTTTTCCACTACGCTGAAGTAGCGGTGCTCCTTGCCGTCCTTCTTCCGACTTGTGCTGCGCAGAAACGTCGCAGCCGAAGAATGACAGAATCTTCACCACAAAAATAGAGGGTAGGTCTTCACCACAACCGCTTTCCTCTACCCCTGCTTCAATGCAAACGGCTTATCTCTCAGTCGCCTCGAAAAATCATCACGTGGCCCGCAATCGCTCCGCACAGCTTGCCGAGCCCTGGCCGCCATTTCGTGCATTTTGCAGCGATGGAAGCCGGAAACCCATGGTTGACCAGTTGATAGCAGCAGCCGACCCGAAAAGGAAAAGGATAAAGGAACGGGCTAGCTCTCCCACGGTCGCTTCTAAAGTCATCATGCAAGTTTGGCGATGAGCGGAAGGAGGAATCTTTCCATCATGCGCCTTCCCTACTTTGGTTTTTGGCCGGTTGTCGCTTTGGGTATGCTTAGCCCGGTGTTTTGCTGTGCGCAGGAGGCTGTCGCCAGCGGTGAGGTTTATTACCTTTCCTTCCAGGTGCCGGGAGCGCTAGGCACCTACCCCATGAGCATCAACAACTCCATGACCGTCACTGGCTACTATTACGTCTCACCCACGACGACCGTTGGTTTCCTGCGTGACGCCGCGGGGACGATCACCACCTTCCGCATTCGCGACGGCCTGTGGACGGAGCCGGAAAGCATCAACGATGCCGGAGACATTACCGGCTTCTACGAGGTTGTCGCCGGAACGCCCCACGGCTTTGTGCGATACGCGGATGGGCGTATTCTTACGGCCGACCCTGCGGGAGGGTACGGTGGTACCCAGGCGCAGCCGGTCAGCATCAACGATTTTGGGGAGATTGTCGGGAACCACCCGTACCCTCTCACCGCATCTGCTGGTTTCACATGGTCCCGCGAGGGAGTGTTTAGTACGATTGAGCACTCAGAGGGGGCGGCGTACCCGACCATCTTGACCGGTCTCAACGCAAGTGGAACGATCGTGGGCTATTGTTCAGACTGTTTCCCCGTGAATGTCGGCAACAGCTTTATCGTGCACCCGGACGGATTCTTTACCGAGTTTGCTGTTCCAGTGAACGCAGGATCCTACACCGAAGAAACGATTGCCGAGAGTATCAATGCCGATGGGGTCATTGCGGGCTGGTACGGCGCCTGCGAGAATGGCTGCGGGAATGGGGAAACCGGCGGCTTTGTGCGCTCGCCCCAGGGCATCTTCACACTCTTCAATCCCCCGGGAACGCTGGTGCTCCCACCTGGCTCGGACCTATTCAATCCGGGGAATACTGGACAGTCGTTGATCGCTCCGAGGACTCTCAGCATCAACCAGCAGGGCGCCATCACGGGCTCCTACACGGACGCAACCGGAGCACAGCACGGTTTTGCGCGCAACCCTTACGGGACTATCACGTCGTTTGACCCACCGCGGGGCCGGCAGACGACCGCCACGGGCATGAACGATGGCGGTGTGATTGCCGGGTGGTATTTTTACGATTGGAATGCCGGCATCGCGCAGGGCTTTCTGCGCGTACCAAAACCTTAGGGAAAGCACAGTTGAAACGAGCAAACCTCGGCTTTGAATCTCCCCTTGCGGAACATTTCAACCCAGATCGAAGTGTCGACGAGAATCATGTTTCATCCACTCGCCGTCGGCGCACATCTTCGATATCCGGGGCAGTCCCGGCAAGAGCCAGCAGCCTACGTCCGGCCTCCCGGGCAATGATGGACTTCAAGGCGTCACGGAGCAGTTCCGCCCTCTCCGTGACGCCGGTGTACTCGTGTGCGGTTTTCATCAGATCGTCATCGAGCGTTACGGATGTTCGCATGGTTTCCCCTCTTGCACCAATTTTACCACCGCTACGCACCTATTTTTGGTGCTCGTCCTCGGAGGACTGCTGACGCTCGTAAATCGAGGGGTTACACAGGCTGCGGAAAGACTCGCTCGGAAGGGCACGGGTTCAGCCGTGCCAAAAAATCTCATGCGCAAGGGACGGCTTTAGCCGCTGGGGTGCGGCTTTATCAAGCAATTTCGGCCACGAAACAGCAGGAAAAGACGTACCTCAGGGGCTGAAGCCCTCGTTGTTGGTACTCTTGGGCGGCACGGCTAAACCCGTGCCCTTCCGAGTGAGTTTTTCCGCAGCCTGTACGGGCCGTCTGGTTTACGGATCTGTGCCGCGGCCTACTTATGGTTGGTGACAGAACGGGAGAGGCGCCCGCCTGTGAACTTCGATCAGCCTGCGCGCTATCTGCGGATTATCAAGGTGAGCAATGACTCTCCATGCAAACTGCGGTGTGTCCCGAATCGCCAGATCAAACCAGCCCGGTTCGAGGGCATCTTTGTTGACGAAGTGCGGATCGAGCACAAGAAAATCAGTCTGCGAGCAAAGGAATTCGTCCTTGTCGCGAATGTTCCCGGGGTAATAGCCCACTCTGCGGTAAGCACTCATCAGGTGATAGTCGAGCACCATGGTCCTTTCTCCAACCAGGGCGGAGGGCCAATCGAGCAGGAAGAAGCGTTCCTTGGGGTAGCGGGAGTAGCGCATGAGGGTCGAGAAGTCATTTTGCCAGCCCACGACCAGCGGCAGCCCGCCCGCAGTGAGGCTATCCAACTGTTCTACGTCAAGGTATTGTGCATTCACCTCCGGCGGTCGCACCAGCAGGGCGGAACACACGGGAGATACCAGCAGCAACAGGATTACCGGTAGCCACACCCGTCTGTCTGCCTTGGCCGCATCCGCAACGGCCGCCAGCACGATCGCCATGCCGATAGCGCTGGGAAGGGTATAGCGCGGCACAAATACCGGCGTGAGCAGATACGAGAGAACATAGAGCAGCAGGGGCGCGGCCAGCAGAGCGGCGGCAGCCAGCAGGAGCGGATTGCGGCTATCCTGCTTCTTCTGGATCGCTCTCGATATCACCACAAAGAGCGCAACCAGAATGATCAAATCCGCCACGCCGTGCGCTGCGTAGAAGAGCCATTCATTGGTATCGCGCCGCAACCACAGCATCCATTGCAGCCAGGTGTGAAAGAAGTAGGAGTTGAGCACCTGACCCAACTTCGGGAGCGTGATCCATCCATGCGGTTTGCCGGCTGCTATGGAGGCTCGAATCGCCGGCCACCACACCAGCAAGGCGAGCCAACCGGTCGCATAGGCGAAGTAGACCTTGAGCCTGAAGCGTCTGCTCGCAGTATCCACCAGGATCAATGCCACCAGGATCAATCCGCTGTAGAGCAGACCCAATATGTGGGTCATGACCAGGGCGGCCTGCGACAGGAACGTGAAGACGAGCAGAAGCCGGCTTGGCTGGGGCCGAGCCACCAGGCGTGCATAGATCTCCACCGTAAGCGCTACGGTGAGCATGTAGAGCCCATAGAAGCGGCCTTCCGCATTCTGATCGAGGAGCGTACCTGAAGTTCCCCAGAGCAGGAGCACCCCGAAGGCTGTTGGCCATACCGGGTAGAAACGACGGATGGTCTTCCAGGTAATGAACAGTGCCGCGCACATGGCGACACTGGAATAAAGACGGAGACTCAGGACACCGGAACCGAAGGTTCTTGCCCAAAGCCATGCGGTCGTATAGAAAAGCGGCTGACCGCCGTCGGCGCCGTGTTGTACGGCGGAGTAGAGATGCCAGAGCGAGCGGTCGTTCACCTCTTGCCAGGTGAAGATCTCATCCATCCAGGCCTGCTTGCGTGCGGACCACAAAACGCAGGAGACGATCAACGAGATCGCGGAAGCAGTGAGCAGGAGAATCTCGGTTAGCGCGGCTGAGGGATTGCGGTCCTTGACAGTCCTCATACGGCGATTATGTCACCGTGATGGATACAACCCAGAGCAACGAGAGCATGCACGTCGAGTAAATTCTCCATGGAATGTTCGCCAGAATTTGCTGAACCTCTTTGCTGCGCAGCAGCGGAGCGTCAGACCCTGAATACAGTACAGGTAGCCCGGTAATGGAATCTGCGATGATTCTGACTTTCCCCGGACGCCTCTTGCGAGGTGTCAAAATAATGCGTCCAGCCTCAATGTCGACGTCGAGGGGATCACCGGCGAGAATCCCCAATCTGCGGCGAAGAGGGCCAGGAAGCACCACCTGGCCTTTGGCAGAAACTTTAATTTCCATGGTAAGACGATCTTATGCCTGGTTAGGGTTTCCAGCCATAACCCAGCCGACAGCCGGTGTACGATGAAGCGATCGTGGGGGCTTTGCCCCGTCTTTTCGGCCCATGTTTCCGGATTTCCTGCACCGGGCTGAACTAGGAAATCTTTGAGGGTGGCTTGAGTGAGCTTTTCCGCAATCTGTAAAGCCGAGATCCGCAGCCTAGGCTAGTCGGGTCACACCTGGAAAAGAATCGAAGCCCGCATCAAAACTCAGAATTCGTTGGATGCCGTGCCCTTCCATGATGGAAAGATGCACGGCGTCGCGAGCCGACAGACGGCGATACTCAAGAACAATTTGTTTAGCACGGTCGACTGCTTTCCCATCTACCGGTAGAACCTCATCGACCACGCCCAGCAGCGCATCGAAAGCGGGCTGAATGGCGTCTCGACGGTCGATCGCGACATAGCGATGCAGTATTTCCTGCAGCACTTCGGCGTCGGTGATCAGTCGTTGGCGATCCCGAATGAGTTTTTCGAGCAATCGCTGGGCATCGATTTTATGCGGATGAGGTGCGCCCACCAGGTACATTGGGATATTCGAATCGACAAGAATCACGAGTTCGTACCCGCTCCATAGCCTGATTCGATTTCCCTAAGCATGTCTCCCACATCGCCCGCAGGATATTCGTGCTGGGTCGCGATCCGGATGGAATGGAGTTTCTTGCTGACACTACCCAGGGGCTCCTGCCTGCGTGCGGCTTCCAGCGCTTGCCGAACCCACTCCGCAAGGGACATGTGCCGTGACCGTGCCGCCCGCTGAATTTCGCGGTAGTCCGGATCCTGGAGAATGACTTGCAAGCGTTTAGCCATGCCGTGAGTTTAATTGACTCATAGGCATGAGTCAATTACACAAGGCTCGCCGCCCGGCGCTTCTCTGGCGCGCACGGCTCAATCGTTTTGTATCAGGGCACGACTTGAGTCGGGCCGTTTATGTCGAACAAAACTCTTTGGAAAACCTTTCCCCTGCACGCCCGGCGTAAACCAGTTTGGAGCATGCAAGCAGCTTTACCCAGCCGCAGCCCCAATCAGACCTAATATTTCTACGGGCTGGATCGATGTGTAACTTGACGGAGGGCCACCGGCTTTGGTTCTACCCTATCTCTCCGCCTGGAGGATTCATGAAATACCGCAACCGACTCACTGCCATCATCGCTGCCGCATTCCTGCCTGCCGCGCTAGCTACATTCGGGCAGGAACTATACTGCACTTCCGGCTTGCACCCTTGAACAATGAAAGTTCTCAGGGTGTCGGGGATAGCCGAAGTGGACAAATCCGCGTGCTTTTCCGGGAGGACAGCGAGTTCGAGTCCGAAGCGACGGCTGATGTGGGTAGGACGTAGTCCTTCGTTCCCTGAACCATTCCTCAATGAACCAATCTTCCCCAGGATTTCATCCTGGGGAATCATCAGCCGCCCCTTCGGGACTGCAAACCTTGCATTACCTACCCCAGCACTGACGTGCTGGGCTACTCTCAGCCGTCCCTTCGGGACTACACGCTGAACCGGTAGTGGCTACTTTTCACTTTTTCGGAAGACGAGTTAATACGCAAAAAGGCCGCGCTTGCGCGCGGCCTTTTGTTGTGGCTGAGTCGTGCCTACTCGGCTGCCATCTCTTCGGCTTCGCCTTCCTGCCGCATCAGTTCCAATTCGCGCTCGGCTTCTTCGAAGGCTGCTGTTACTTCCTGCTGTACCTTGGCAGCGGCCTCTTCGAGTTCCTGCGAGAGCTGGATGTTGCGGTAGTACTCCATGCCCGTACCGGCCGGGATGAGGCGACCGACGATGACGTTTTCCTTCAGGCCGCGCAGGCTGTCAACCGAACCGTTGATGCTGGCTTCGGTGAGAACACGCGTGGTCTCCTGGAACGAAGCCGCGGAGATGAACGAATCGGTCGAGAGCGAAGCCTTGGTGATACCCAACAACAGCGGACGCCCAATCGACGGCCTGCCACCCTTGGCAATCACACGCTCGTTCTCTTCGCGGAAACGGAACTTGTCGATCTGCTGTTCCAGCAGGAACGACGTGTCGCCGACTTCCTCGATCTTCACCCAGCGCAGCATCTGCCGGACGATGGTCTCAATATGCTTATCTGAGATGGCCACGCCCTGCAAACGGTAGACTTCCTGGATTTCGTTGACGAGATAGCCCTGCAGCTCCTTCTCACCAAGTACGGCCAGAATGTCGTGCGGGTTCAACGGACCGTCCATCAAGGGTTCGCCGGCCTTCAGGCGCTCGCCTTCCTGCACGTTCACGTGGATACCGCGCTGCACCGAGTATTCCTTCTCCTCGCCGTTGTCAGCAGTGACGTAGATCTTGCGCTGGCCCTTGGCCACTTCACCGAACTTGACCACGCCATCAATCTCGCTGATGATCGCGGTTTCACGCGGCTTGCGGGCCTCGAACAATTCAACCACGCGCGGCAGACCGCCCGTGATGTCCTTGGTACGCGTGGTCTCACGCGGGATCTTGGCCAGTACGTCGCCAGGGAAGACCTCGTCGCCATCCTGAATCATGAGGTGAGCACGGCTGGGCATCAGGTAACGCTTGTTGCCCTTAACACCCGTACCCTTGATGACGATGGCCGGCTGACGCTTCTCGTCGGCTGCTTCCGCAACCACCAGACGCGACAGGCCCGTCACTTCATCGACCTCTTCATTCAGCGTGATGCCTTCCTGCAAGTCCTTAAATTGAATGGTCCCGCCGATTTCGGTGAGGATGGCAAAGGTGTACGGATCCCACTCGACCAGTACCTGACCGAGCTGAACCTGCGCACCCTCTTCCACCTTCAACTTAGCGCCGTAGACGACCTGGTAGTGCTCCTTCTCACGGCCGCGTTCATCGACAACTGCGATGGCGCCGGACCGGTTCATGGCTACCAGATCGCCCGACTTCGAGCGAACCGTGAGCATGTTGAAGAAGCGCACCGTGCCGTGGTTCTTGGCTTCGAGCGAGGACTGCTGCGAAACCCGGGATGCCGTACCGCCGATGTGGAAGGTACGCATGGTCAGCTGGGTTCCCGGCTCGCCAATTGACTGCGCCGCGATCACACCGACTGCTTCGCCCAACTCCACCATGCGGCCGGAAGCAAGGTTGCGTCCGTAGCACAGAATGCAAACGCCACGCTTCGATTCGCAGGTCAGCACGGAGCGGATCTTTACCTTCTCGATGCCGGCTCCCTGGATCGCGTTGGCGAAGTCTTCCGTGATTTCCTCGTTCACCTCGACGATGACGTTGCCTTCGAAGTCCTTGATCTTCTCAAGCGAGACGCGGCCAATGATGCGGTCGCGCAACGGTTCGATGATCTCGCCCGACTCGACGATGGGACCGACGTAGATGCCTTCGACCGTTCCGCAATTCTGCTCGCTGACGATGACGTCTTGCGCCACGTCAACCAGACGGCGGGTGAGGTAACCCGAGTCTGCCGTCTTCAACGCCGTATCCGCCAGGCCCTTGCGAGCGCCGTGGGTGGAGATGAAGTACTGCAGCACGGTGAGACCTTCACGGAAGTTGGCCGTGATCGGCGTTTCAATGATTTCGCCGGAAGGCTTGGCCATGAGGCCGCGCATGCCGGAGAGCTGACGGATCTGCTGCTTGGAACCACGAGCGCCGGAATCAGCCATGATGTAGATCGGGTTCATGGCCCCTTCCTTGTCGGCGTTCTTCATGTTGTCGAACATCTCGTCGGCAACCTTCTCGGTTACAGCGGACCAGATCTGGATGACCTTGTTGTTACGCTCGCCGTTGGTGATGGCGCCGTCCAGATACTGCTGCTGCACAGCGATGACCTGCTTCTCCGCATCCCGCACCACGGTGTACTTGGTGTCAGGAATGACCATGTCGTCCAGGCCAACGGACAAGCCGCTGCGGGTGGCATAGTTGAAGCCGAGATCCTTGATGCGGTCGAGCATCTTGACCGTCACTTCAAGACCCAGGTTCAGGTAGCAGTAGTTCACCAACTGGCCAATGCCCTTCTTCTTCAGCAAGCCATTGACGAACGGCATGCCGTCGGAGAGCGCGTCGTTCAGGATGGCACGACCGACCGTGGTCGAGATGTACTGCTTGTCGTACATCACCGGCTCGGTGTGGGTCAGGTCTTGATCGTCATAGGCGGTGGTCATGTCGAGCACCGGCCCGGTGAAGCGCAGACGAATCGGGGTCAGGGTCTCGACTTCTTTGGCTTCGAGGGCCATGAGCACTTCTTCGGTGTTGGCAAATACACGGCCTTCGCCCTTGGCGTTCTTCTTCGCCTTGGTCAGGTAGTAGAGACCAAGCACCATATCCTGCGTCGGCACGGTGATCGGTTGACCAGAGGCGGGCGAGAGGATGTTGTGCGAGGCGAGCATGAGCACGCTGGCTTCCACCTGCGCTTCGGGCGACAGCGGAATGTGCACGGCCATCTGATCGCCGTCGAAGTCGGCGTTGAACGCGGTGCAGACCAGAGGGTGAATCTTGATTGCCTTGCCTTCTACCAGCACCGGCTCAAAGGCCTGGATACCCAGGCGGTGGAGCGTAGGGGCGCGGTTGAGGAGCACAGGGTGATCCTTGATGACTTCTTCGAGGATGTCCCAAACGATGGGCTCCTGCATTTCGACCATTTCCTTGGCTTGCTTGATGGTCGTGCAGTGCCCGGTCTGTTCGAGGCGGTGATAGATGAAGGGCTTGAACAGCTCGAGCGCCATCTTCTTGGGCAGACCGCACTGGTGGAGCTTGAGTTCCGGACCGACCACGATGACCGAACGGCCGGAGTAGTCGACGCGCTTGCCCAACAGGTTCTGACGGAAACGGCCCTGCTTGCCCTTGAGGGTGTCAGACAAGGACTTGAGCGGACGGTTGTTGGCGCCACGCAGCACGCGGCCGCGACGGCCGTTATCAAACAAGGCGTCGACCGCCTCCTGCAGCATGCGCTTTTCGTTGCGCACAATGACCTCAGGCGCATGCAGATCCATGAGCTTCTTGAGGCGGTTGTTGCGGTTGATCACGCGGCGATACAAGTCGTTCAGATCGGACGTGGCGAAGCGGCCGCCATCCAGCGGCACCAGGGGGCGAAGCTCAGGCGGGATCACTGGGATTACGTCAAGAATCATCCACTGTGGCTTATTGCCGGACTTGCGGAAGGCCTCGACGACCTTGAGGCGCTTGGCATACTTCAGGCGCTTCTGCAAAGAGGTCTCGGTCTTCATGCGCTCGCGCAGCTCGATCGCCAGCTCGTCTATGACGACGCGCTTGAGCAGTTCCTTGATGGCCTCGGCGCCCATCATGCCCTTGAAGCCGGTGGGACGATACTGGGTGTCGAGCTCGCGGAAGCGGGCTTCGTCCTTGATGATTTCGCGTTCCTTCACGGGCGCATCGCCGGGATCGACCACTACGTAGCTCTCGAAATAGAGAACGCTTTCGAGGTCACGCAGGGAAATGTCGAGCAGGTGGCCGATGCGGGACGGCAAGCCTTTGAAGAACCACACGTGGGAGCAGGGCGAGGCCAGCTCAATGTGGCCCAGACGCTCACGGCGGACCTTGGACAGAGTGACTTCGACGCCGCACTTGTCGCAGATAACGCCGCGATGCTTCATGCGCTTGTATTTGCCGCAGAGGCATTCCCAGTCGGTAACCGGGCCAAAGATGCGGGCGCAGAAGAGTCCATCGCGCTCCGGCTTGAAGGTACGGTAGTTGATGGTCTCCGGCTTGGTGACTTCGCCGTGCGACCAGCTGCGAATCTTTTCTGGCGACGCGAGGGAGATGCGGATGGCATCGAAATCGGTAATAGGGCTGGTCAGTTCAAATGGGCTGGAACGGTACAAGACGACCCTCCTTGGCACTCGGCTTCAGATCAATACTCCGAAGCGTGCCGGCTACGTTCCCGGGAGTACTTCTGCTCGGGTTTGCCTGTCCTTCCCGGGAGCGATTGCTCGTTAGGACAGACCCGATTTCCAACAATTCTCTGGGGAGTGAAGAGTCCGCTTGCCTCAGGGGCTAAAGCCCAGCAGTAGTTTCGGTCCATTGCGGCACGGACTAAAGTCGTGCCCTGTCACTAAAACCCTGCTAACAACCCTTCCCCTCACTCCCAGTTTCTTGCTTAGTCGGCTGCTGCGACTGCCGGCACCGCTAGTCTCTTTTCCGGCTGCTTGATCAGTTCGACATCGAGACAGAGCGACTGCAGCTCGCGGATCAACACGTTGAACGACTCGGGAACGCCAGGCTCGATGGCTGCCTCGCCCTTGACGATGGCTTCGTAGATCTTCGTACGGCCATAGACGTCATCGGACTTCGCAGTCAACAGCTCCTGCAGAATGTACGCAGCGCCGTAAGCTTCGAGCGCCCACACTTCCATTTCGCCGAAACGCTGGCCGCCGAATTGCGCCTTGCCACCCAGTGGTTGCTGGGTAATGAGCGAATACGGTCCGATCGAGCGAGCGTGAATCTTATCGTCGACCAGGTGCGAAAGCTTCAGCATGTAGATGTAGCCCACGGTTGCCGGCTGCTCAAACTCCACACCCGTCATGCCGTCGAACAAAGGCGTTTTGCCCGAGCTGGGGAGCTCTGCTGCTGCCAGCAGGGCCTTCAACTCTGACTCCTTGGCGCCGTCAAACACCGCCGTGCCGAACCAGATGCCGCGCTTCATGCCCGCGGCCACCCGCAACAGCATCTCGTCATCGAGCTCGAGCAGTTGGCGCAGCGTTGCCGTGTTGGCGAAACGCTCCGTCACCATGGCGCGGACCTCGTTGGCGTCGCGATTGCGCTCCACCACCTCGGCGATCTTCTCGCCCAGCTGATGTGCCGCCCAGCCAAGATGCGTCTCCAGGATCTGCCCCACGTTCATACGGGAAGGCACACCCAGCGGGTTGAGCACGATCTCTACCGGCGTGCCGTTGGGCAGATACGGCATGTCTTCTTCGGGAAGGATGCGGGCAATGACGCCCTTGTTCCCGTGACGGCCTGCCATTTTGTCGCCCACCGACAGCTTGCGCTTCATGGCGATGTAAACCTTGACCAGCTTGATCACGCCTGGCGCCAGTTCATCACCCTTCTGCAGCTTGCCGATTTTCTCGTTGGTGATCTTGCGCAGCACATCGATCTGACGTGAGGTCATTTCCTCGATCTCGTCGATCTGCTCGTTCACCCGCGGATCCTTGTCGGCATAGCGAATGCGCTTCAGGTTACGGGTGGAGATGCGCTCGATGGTATCGCGATCGATGATCTGTTCCTTGACGATGAGGCGCTTGTTGGTGCGCTCATCGTGCAGGTCAGCCAGCACTTCCTTACCGCCCAGAATCGATTCCAACCGCTTCAAACGCTCGTCGGTGAGAATGCGGATTTCGTCAGCCAGGTTCTTTTCGAGCTTGGCAATCTGCTCGCCTTCGATCAGCTTGGCGCGCTCATCCTTTTCCTGTCCCTTGCGGGAGAAGATGCGCACATCGACCACGGTGCCTTCGATACCCGGAGGGCACGTGAGCGATGCATCGCGCACGTCGCCGGCCTTTTCACCGAAGATGGCGCGCAACAACTTCTCTTCCGGCGTCAACTGGGTTTCGCCCTTGGGCGTTACCTTACCGACGAGGATGTCGTTGTGCTTGACCTTGGCGCCGATGCGGATGACTCCGCTCTCGTCGAGGTCGCGCAGTGCCGACTCGGAGACGTTGGGAATGTCACGCGTGATCTCTTCCGGTCCCAGCTTGGTATCGCGCGCTTCAATTTCAAACTCCTCGATATGCACCGAGGTGTAATAGTCTTCGCGGACGAGCTTTTCCGAGATCAGGATGGCGTCTTCAAAGTTGTAACCGCGCCACGGCATGAAGGCGACCAGAACATTTCGTCCCAGTGCCAACTCGCCCTGCTCGGTGCAAGGACCGTCGGCGATTACCTGCCCCTTGAGCACCCGGTCGCCCTGGCGCACAATCGGCTTCTGATTGATGCAAGTGTTCTGGTTGGAACGCTTGAACTTGATCAGCTGGTAAATGTCCGAACCGACCTCGCGGGACAACTGGGTGGGGTGATGCTCACCCTCCACGCGGACGATAATACGTTCAGAGTCGACCGAATCGACGATGCCGTTGCGCTTGGCCAGGATGACCGCTCCTGAGTCGCGCGCGGTGACGCCTTCCATCCCGGTACCGACCAGCGGCGCTTCTGCCACCAACAAAGGTACAGATTGGCGCTGCATGTTGGCGCCCATCAGGGCGCGGTTGGCATCGTCGTGCTCGAGGAACGGAACCAGCGAAGCGGCGACCGAGACCAACTGCTTGGGGCTCACGTCGATGTAGTCCACTTCGGCACGGTTGACCAGCACGAAGTTGCCCTGGCGCCTTGCGTTGACCAGGTCATCCACGATGTGGCCGGTGGCATCGAGCTCGATGTTGGCCTGCGCGATGGTGTGGCGATCTTCTTCCCAGGCCGACAGGTAGAAGGAGAAGGGATCGAACTCGATCGGGCGCTTGTGCTCGCTGACCAGCTTCTCGTTCAGCCGGATGGCTTCCTTCTTCTCCAGCGGATCACCCACACGCATGCCGCTTTCGCCTGCGTTGGTGACCTGGATGTAGTCGAGGATGTAGCCATCACGCACGCGGCGATACGGCGACTCAATGAAGCCGTATTCGTTGATGCGCGCAAAGCAGGAGAGCGAGCTGATCAGGCCGATGTTCGGACCTTCTGGCGTCTCAATCGGGCAGATACGGCCGTAGTGCGTCGGGTGCACGTCGCGAACTTCAAAGCCTGCGCGTTCCCTGCTCAAACCGCCCGGCCCAAGGGCGGAAAGCCGCCGCTTGTGGGTGATCTCAGACAGAGGATTGGTCTGATCCATAAACTGCGACAGCTGCGAGGAGCCGAAGAATTCACGGATAGCCGCCATCACCGGCTTGGCGTTGATCAGGTCATGCGGCATCGCTGTCGACATTTCCTGATACACGCTCATTTTCTCCTTGATGGCGCGCTCCATGCGCACCAGGCCGATGCGGAACTGATTTTCCATCAGTTCGCCGACGGCGCGCACGCGGCGGTTGCCCAGGTGATCGATGTCATCCACCACGCCGATGTTCTTGCGCAGCTTCAGCAGGTACCGGATGGTGCCGTAAAAGTCTTCCGGCGTCAGCGTCCGCTTGTCGAGCTGGGTTACGTCCTGCGACTCGTAAAGCTTGATGTTGAACTTGAGCCGGCCGACGCGCGAGAAGTCATACTTGCGCGGATCGAAGAACATGCCTTCGAACAAAGCGGTGGCGGTATCCAACGTCGGCGGATCGCCCGGACGCAGTTTGCGGTAGATCTCGATCAGCGCTTCCTCGGGCTTGCGCACCGAATCACGCCGCAGGGTATTGGTGATGATGTTGCCTACGTCGTCGCGATCGGGGAAGAACACCTGGAACGACGTCACGCCGCTCTCGGTGATTTTGTGGATCTTGTCCGCGGTCAACTCGTGGTTGGCCTCGAGCAGCACTTCGCCGGTGGTGGTATCGACCACATCGGCCAGTGTCATGGCGCCATCCAACTCGGCGGTTTCGATCTCGACCTGCGCGACCTTGTGGTTGCGCAGCGCCTTGAGTATGCTGGGCGTCACCTTGCGGCCGGAGTGAGCAATTTCTTCACCCTTGACCACGACGGCGTGGGCCGGCTTCGCGCCCAGAAGGTGGGTGCCCTTCTCGGCATCTTCCTGTACTTGCCAGGCCAGCTTGCCACCGTTCACCAGGATGGTGTCGGCGGTGTAGAAGGTCTTGAGAATGTCCTCGTCGGAACGCAGGCCGAGGGCGCGCAGGAAAATCGTGCCCAGGAATTTACGCTTGCGGTCGATGCGGACGTAGAGGGTGTTCTTCTGGTCGTACTCGAACTCCACCCAGGACCCGCGGTAAGGAATGATCTTGCCCAGGAAGTAGGTGCGATTGCTGGCGGTCTCAAAAAAGACGCCGGGCGAGCGGTGCAACTGGCTGACAATGACGCGCTCGGTGCCGTTGACAATGAAGGTGCCGTTCTGCGTCATCAGCGGAATGTCGCCGAAGAAGACTTCCTGCTCCTTGATGTCGCGGATCGACTTGGCGCCGGTTTCCGGATCCTTGTCATAGATGGTGAGGCGCACGGTCACCTTGAGCGGCGCCGAGTAGGTCATGCCGCGCTCTTCGCACTCCGCCTGGTCATACTTCAGCTGCAGACCGACCGGGTCACCGCACTTGTTACAGAAGTCCGGGGTGTTCTTGTTGTAGGTGCCGCACTTCTGGCAAAGCACTTCGCCGGGATGGAACGGATCGGTAATGACCATGGCGCCGCAATTGACGCAGGCGGTGCGCAGGTGATGCAGCCCCTTGAGGTGACCGCACTTGCACTCCCAGTTGCCGATCGAGAAGTCTACGAAATCGAGCTGAGAAATATTGCGAAAATCGGTGATGGGAAAAACGGAAACAAAGACAGACTGCAAGCCATTGTCTTCCCGCTCTGAGGGCAGCTTATCCATCTGCAGGAAGCGTTCGTAGGAACGGCGCTGTACTTCAATCAGGTTAGGGATCTGAATAGCGGTTGGGATCTTGGAAAAATCGAGACGGCTACGAATGGCGCGGTGCTCGTTCGGCATGCTTCACTCCTGAGACTCGTGGGACCGAGGTGAACGTGGGTTTCCGCCGAGTCGTGCGGTTCCCCAAGGTGTTGCTTGCGCGATGACGTGTTTACGCCGCCTCGTTTCGGCGAAAACACTGCGCTTGATAGGTTCCAGGCAACATTGACTGACAAGCGAACGTCAGAAATAGTTGCCGGTATGGTGCTAAACCGGATATGCTGCGGCGCAGGAGCCAGAGGCTCTTGGCAACAACATGCTGCACGCGCGGCAAATTCGGTCTACAGTTGCAGTGACTGGGCCCGGAGCGACGCGCGGGGAACTGGACGGGGACAGGAGAAGAGAAGACCGGCAAGCATACAGATTCGGGAGACGCGAACAGCTCGCGGGGACAGAGCTACCCACGAGCGTCACCACCGAAGTGTGCACTTGACAAGATGAGAATTTCCGAATCCCGCTGATACCAGTAAGCCGCGTGTGAGCCGCCCTACAGCAGATCGTTCACCACACCACGAAGTCCGCCGCCCATTTCGTAGGTGTGTGCCGGCGCAGAATGCACCGGATTACCAGATTTCACGCGAGGTGTCGCCATCTCTAATGAAATCGCCTGCAAATACCGTTAAGCCAGGTACAAATCGATGCCTGGCAGAAACGCGCTAAAAATAATCATAGCGCGTCCTGCTTTGGCATGCAACTTGCTAGTCACATAAACAGTAACTTTTTACTTGACTTCGACAGTCGCGACGCCTTCGAACTTCTTGCGAACGGTCTCGGCTTCTTCTTTGCTGACGTTTTCCTTCAACGGCTTGGGGGCGCCGTCGACCAGGTCTTTGGCTTCCTTCAGACCGAGCGAAGTCACTTCCCGTACTGCCTTGATGGTGTTGATCTTGTTCGCGCCGGCATCCTTGAGGATAACGGTGAACTCGGTCTTCTCTTCGACTGGGGCTGCGGCGGCCGCGCCGCCTCCGCCTGCTACGGCCACGGGCGCCGCGGCTGCCGCCGATACACCGAGCCGCTCTTCGAGCTTCTTTACCAGAGCCGCCGCATCCAACAGGCTCAAGCTAACGATCTGATCTTCCAACTGCTGTAAATCCGCCATTTTTCTCTCCACTTGGAACTAAACTTTGGTCCATCTCACTGCTACCCGGTTGACTGCTTGCTTACCCTGCTCAGGTTTCCGATATGCCCAGACCAGGCATCCCTGCGCAGCCCTACAAAATCAATAACTTAGCCTTCTACGGGCGGCTCGGTAGCGGCGGCTGCCGTTTGCGAGTCTTCGCCCGTACCGGCGGCTTCCGCGGCTGCCGAGGTGGTCTCGGCTGCCTCGGCTTCAACTACCGGTGCTGCTTCGGCCACTGGCGCTGCTTCGGCTACCGGCGCTGCTTCAGCTACTGGTGCCGCTTCGGCTGCCGGCGCTGGTTTGGCTACCGGGGCCGCTTCGGCCACCGCGGGTTTTGCTGGTTCCGCGGCGGCGGCAAACTTGCCCTTTTCGACGCCCTGGTTCAGAACCACGGCCAGATCGCGTCCGGCAGCGTTCATCACCGTGACCAAGCGCTGTGCCGGCGCATTGATGAGGAAGAGCAGCTTGGCAAAGATCGCCTCTTTCGAGGGCATCGTGGCCAGGTGCTTTACTTCTTCCACCGAGATCAGCTTGCCGTCAACAATGCCCAGCTTGAAGGTGTATTCGGCGTTCTCCGCCATCCAGGTGGAAAGCGCCTTGGCCAGGGCGACGGGGTCGCCGCTGGTGTAGGCCACCGAGGAAACACCCTTCAGCCCCTGCAACGCCTGCTCTACCTGCGTCCCCTTAGAAGCGCGGGCGGCAAGCTTGTTCTTGACCACGCGGTACCGGCCACCGGCGCTGCGCACCACCTTGCGCAGCTCGAAGTCCTGAGAGACGGTGAGCTTGGCGAAGGTGCCGACGATGGCGCTGGTCGAGCCTTCAAGCTCGTGCGCCAGCTGTTCGATCTTTACTGCCTTTTTCGCTTTGGTGAGTGCCATAAAACCAGCCTTTTATCCGACTTCCGTTCTCGGGCGCACGGCTTGGCCGGCGCAAAAGGAAGCCTGTCTAATCTCTACTAGGGTTTAGCGGCCGCCTCAGCGACTTCGCTATCGAGCAGGATGCCGGGCCCCATCGTGGAGCTCAACGTAATGCCCCGGATGTACTTGCCCTTGGCTGCCGAAGGCTTCGCCCGGACCACGCTGTTGATGACCGTGGTCGCGTTGTCGATCAGCTTTTGCGGATCGAACGAGAGCTTGCCCACGGGGACGTGCACCAGCGCGGTTTTATCGGTGCGGAACTCGACCTTACCGGCCTTGATTTCGCGAATGGCCGCGGCTACGTCGTTGGTGACGGTCCCAGTCTTGGGGTTGGGCATCAGGCCGCGGGGGCCGAGCACCTTACCCAAACGACCGACGGACTTCATCATGTCCGGCGTGGCGATCAGGGCGTCGAAATCGGTCCAGCTTTCCTTTTGGATCCGCTCAACCATGTCTTCGCCGCCAACGATATCAGCTCCGGCTGCCTCGGCCTCGCGGAGACGCTCGCCGGAAGCGATGACGGCTACCCGCTTGGTCTTCCCCAGGCCGTGGGGCAGGACGACCGTGCCGCGGACCATCTGGTCGGCGTGCTTCGGGTCAACACCCAGACGCAGGGTTAGATCGACGGTCTCGTCGAATTTTGCGTACTTAACTTTTTTGAGGAGGGGTACTGCATCCTGCAGCGAGTACGCGCGGTCTTCGACCTGCGAACGCACCTTCGCCATATTCTTGCTGATTTTCTTAGCCATGCTTCCTCTGTCTCCCACCGCCTGGACTGTGGTGCTGTCCTGCCGTGGTGTGGGCCGCTGTTGAGGCGACCGTTGACTGCGCCTCGGTAATCCTAGAGACGCATTTCTTATTATGCCACAGGTTTTCTGAAAGTAGGCTAGGAGTTGGCCAAAAAGCAGGTTCGCTTTACTGCGCTAGGCTCCGGTCCCAATAAAAAAAGGTGACTTGGAAAATTGCCAACAAACTCTTTTCGGTCCCGGCCACAAATCTCCGGGTGCCCCATATCTCGCTCGTTTTTTGCGAGATGTGGGATACCACCGCGCCAACCCTCTAGCCCGCATTTCTCACCATAAACGATTTTGCGCCAGGATCGACGGTGCGATACCCTCCGTTGCCGCGCTTGGGAGTGATGGGTTGGTCGACCGAGATAATTTCTGGCGTGCGACGACCTGTTTGGTGGTGAGCGAGAGTCATTTTGGCATGGCTCCGCCCAGCCCGGGTTGGGTCAAGGTGGACTTGGAATTGGTCGCCCGCCGCAGTTTCAGCAGCGCAGGGCATGGAAGGCTTGTGTGAAGAGTTCTTTCCAGGGATAAGCCGAGTTGAGCTGAAGCAGGATGCGGCGCACGCTGATGCGCACGATGGCGCCGATCTTGAACAGCTTGAGGCGGATGGTATCGACCTGAGCTTGCGCCCATTCGGTGCCTTGGAGGCCCAGTCGGCGTAGGGCCTCCATCAGCGTGTAGGCCATTGCGGAGAAGTAGAGGCGCAACTGATTACCCTTCATCTCGTCGGTGGACAGCCGGTCAGCGAACAGGCACATCTGTTCCTTGATGCGGTTTTCCATTTCACCACGGGCGCAGTAGAACTTCTCGTAAAGAGCCTGGTCGGGCCATTGCTCCGGGGTCAGCGAAGTGACCACGAAGCGCGGGTTCTCGCCCTTGTCGAGATACTCGGCTTTGGCCACCACGCGACGGTCGCGCGACCAGCTGCGGCGCGTGGTATAGGGGAAGCTGGTAAAGACGCGCGCCGCCTTGGCGGTGCTCTGGTGAAGCAGACGAGCTTGCTGCATCTGGGCGCCGATGATCTTCTGCAACCGTTTGTTGCGCGCCAAGCCAAACAGATAATCCACCTTGTTGGCCTCGCACCAGCCCATCAACTCTTCGCGGCAGAAGCCGGAGTCGGCGCGCAACACGATCCGTGTCTGCGGCCATCGCTGCCGCAGTTGGGCAACGATGCGGCTCACTTCCTCCACCGCACCGGCGGCTGCATCCTGGTTAGCCGCCCGCAGGCGCGCGCACAGTAACTGGTCGCCGGCAAAGATATACAGTGGCAAATAGCAGTAGCTGCCATAGTAGCCGTGGAAGAAGCGCTCCGGCTGATGACCGTAAAGCGGGATATCGGTGGCGTCCAGGTCCAGCACGATCTGTTCCGGCGCACTGCGATGTGACTCCAGAAACAGCTCCCCCAACAAGCGGTCCAGAGACTCCGAAGAGTAGCTGATCTTGTGATAGCGACCGCTGCGGCCAACCAGTTCCAGCCGGTTCAGCGTGCTCTTGCCAGCCAGCGGCTTATCCAGCTCGCGCTTACCGCTGAGCAACGCCAGCAGCGGGTCGGAGCGCAACTGCTCATGATCGTTCAGGTCTTCGTACCCCAACGCCAGACCGAAGATACGCTGCGCCAGCATCTCAGAAAGCTGGTGCTTGACCAGCAACGGCGATCGGCCGTCGACAAAGCTGCCCGTCAGCCGACCCAGCAGGTTGATCTTGCGGTCCACCTCGCGCAACAGCAGCGCTCCGCCGTCGCTGGAAACCTGACCGGCGGTAAAGCCTGCCTCCACCCGACGCGAAAAATGGTCTGTAAATGAAAACGATTCTTGGCTACACTCTGTCATCAGAAAGGCCGCCCTTCTTCGGCTGTCACTACGTCTCGACAACGCAGTTATGCCATGAAAAGACGGCCTTTCCAAGCCACTTTCTAAATGCCCCCCACCGTTCTGCCTCTTGATCGTGAGAAATGCGGGCTAGCTCTGTCCTAACACCAACGGTCCAGGAGAGAGACCCGTGGTATCCCACATCTCGCAAAAAACGAGCGAGATAAAGGGCACCCGCAGATTTGTGGCGGGGACCGAGAAAGGGACCTGCTTTTCCCAGCTAAGCGGTGACTTCGATGCCCATGGAGCGGGCGGTGCCCTTAATGCTCCTGACGGCCGACTCGACCGAGACGGTGTTAAGGTCGGGCATCTTCTGCTTGGCGATCTCGAGGATCTGAGCTTCGCTTACCTTGCCTACCTTGTCCTTGTTCGGCGTACCGGAACCCTTGGCCAGGTTGGCGGCTTTCTTTAATAGAATCGCGGCCGGCGGGGTCTTGGTGACAAAGGTGAAGGTGCGGTCCACGTATACGGTGATCACTACGGGGATGATGAGGCCGGCCATTTCCTTGTTCTGCGTGCGGGCGTTGAACTGCTTGCAGAATTCCATGATGTTGACCTGAGCCTGGCCCAACGCGGGACCAACCGGGGGCGCCGGGGTCGCCTTACCTGCTTCAATCTGCAGCTTTACCGAAGTCTGAATTTTCTTAACTGGAGGCATTGCAATAACCTTTCGCGCTTAAACTACTTTTTCTACCTTGCCGAACTCGAGCTCAACCGGCGTCGAACGGCCAAAAATGGTGACCATTACCTTCAATGTCTCGCGATCTTCATTCACTTCATCCACGACGCCATTGAAGTTTGCGAACGGCCCATCGGTGATGCGGACCGATTCGTTCTTCTCAAACTTGATCTTCATCCGCGGCTTGTCTTTGGAGACATCGGTGCGGAACAGGATGGAACTGACTTCCTGCTCACTCAACGCAACCGGCTTGTCGCCCGTGCCCAGGAAGCCCGTGACCCGGGGCGTGTTCTTCATGACGTGCCACAAATCGTTGTCGAGATCCATCTCGACCAGCACATAGCCGGGCAAGAAAACCCGCTCAACGGTACGCTTTTTCCCATTGAAAATTTCGGTGACCGGCTCGGTCGGGATCATTACCCGGCCAATCCTGTTCTGCAGGCCAAAAGCCTCCACGCGGCCCTCGATCGATTCCTTCACCTTGCGCTCAAAACCCGAGTACGCGTGAATGATGTACCACTTGAACCGATCGTTGGCTGAGGGGGTGAGGCCTTCCTCAGGGTTACCGGGAGCTGTTTCGCCGCCGTTTATTTCATCCGTCATCGGTTTCTCTAATTTCTCTTTAAGCACTTACTGTACCCCGCCCAACCAGTGCAACAAGGCCTGGACACCACGGCTGAGTACTGCATCCACGACATAGAAATAGGCAGCAAAGGCAAACACCGTGATGATCACCACCGTCGTCGTGGTTTGGACTTCTTCGCGCGACGGCGTGGTTACCTTGCGCATTTCGCTGCGCACATCTCTCAGAAAATCCGCAGTCCTGGTAAAGACACCGGTGAGTTGGTTTCCCTGCCCAGAACCTTCCTGCCCTCGTTCCGCCAACTTGTCCGAGACTTTTGCCTTGCTCAGGGCCTTTTCCGGCTGGGTGAGCTGCTTTTCATCGCGAACCTCTGTGGTTGACTTCGCCATAATTTCCTTCTTCTTCTCCCCGGCATCCGGGGCCGCTTACGCACTCTCACACGAACTGGCAGGGGCGGAGGGATTCGAACCCCCAAGTTCGGTTTTGGAGACCGACAGTTTAACCGTTGAGCTTACGCCCCTCTATGCAGTACCAAATCAGTGCTAAATACCAAAAACGACAACGCTCCGCCACAGGGCGATGGGCTTCTCGAAGCCACCTATCCAATGACGTATGACCGCGAGTCGTACCAAGGAGCCAGAGGCAGCAAAAACAGCAAGTATTGGGCCCGAAAGTGCTTCGTTCCTTCGTCTCGTTACTTCGTCTCTTTGTGCGCCGTGTGTTTGCGGCAACGATTACAAAACTTGGAGAACTCAAGGCGGCCCGTGGTCGTCTTTTTGTTCTTCGTCGTCGAGTAATTGCGCTCTTTACACGTCGGACACTGCAGGGTAATTATTTCACGCATACGTTATCCTAACCGATTCCGGGCGGTTCGTGCCCTGATTTTACCTGTATCAAAAGCTGCTGAGGCAAACCCAGGTCTCAAAGGCGAGTCCTGGGCCACCCCCTTCAATCGCTCAGCATGGGATCATCCCTTTTTCAGAAGGCCCAGGCTGAGGGTGTTCAGTGCTACTTGATGATTTCGCTGATGGTGCCGGCGCCTACAGTGCGTCCGCCTTCGCGGATGGCAAACCGTAGCCCCTTTTCCATCGCAACCGGGGTATGCAGCTCAATATTCAGCTGCACATTGTCTCCCGGCATCACCATCTCCGTGCCTTCGGGCAAGGTCGCCGTACCCGTCACATCCGTGGTGCGGAAGTAGAACTGGGGACGATAACCGTTGAAGAACGGCGTGTGACGGCCGCCTTCTTCCTTGCTCAACACGTAAATCTCACCCTTGAACTTGGTGTGCGGCGTGATCGAGCCCGGCTTGGCCAGAACCATGCCGCGCTCTACATCTTCCTTGGCAATGCCGCGCAGCAACAGACCCGCGTTATCGCCCGCCAACCCCTCATCCAATTGCTTCTTGAACATTTCCACGCCGGTCACGACCGTCTTGCGGGTCTCCCGGAAGCCGACAATCTCCGCTTCCTCACCCACCTTGATCTTGCCCCGCTCGATTCTGCCCGTCACCACCGTGCCCCGGCCGGAAATCGAGAAAATGTCTTCAATCGGCATCAGGAACGGCTGGTCAATCGCACGCGCCGGCAGCGGCACATTCTTGTCCACCGCATCCATCAGCTCGTCAATCTTCATTTCCCACTGCGCCTCGCCGTTCAACCCACCCAGCGCCGAGCCGCGAATCACCGGCACATCGTCGCCGGGAAAGTTGTACTTCGACAGCAGCTCGCGGACTTCCATCTCCACCAGGTCCGTCAGCTCTTCGTCTTCGACCGCGTCGCACTTGTTGAGGAACACCACAATGTAGGGAACGCCTACCTGGCGGGCGAGCAGAACGTGCTCCTTGGTTTGCGGCATCGGACCATCAGTCGCGGCCACCACCAGGATCGCGCCATCCATCTGCGCCGCGCCCGTGATCATGTTCTTGATGTAGTCGGCGTGGCCCGGGCAATCGACGTGCGCATAATGACGGTTGGCCGTCTCATACTCCACGTGCGCGGTCGCGATCGTGATGCCGCGCTCCCGCTCTTCCGGCGCATTATCAATCGAATCAAACGAACGAAACTGAATCTTCGGGTTGTGCTTCGACAACACCTTCGTGATCGCCGCCGTCAGCGTCGTCTTGCCGTGATCGATGTGACCAATCGTGCCTACGTTTACGTGCGGCTTGGTCCGGTCAAACTTCTCCTTCGCCATCTCGTCCCCTTCTCCTGACTGCTAAATCCAATTTTCTACGCTTCAGAGGGAAAGCCACCGATGCGGCGTTCCCACACGGTAAGGCCGCTGAAGCGGCGGTCCAGAACATCGTAGGCGGTTGCGTTGGCGGCTAGAAATGATTCCAGTCCCGTCGCCGAGCCCCAATGATCGAGGGTGAAGAAGCGGCCGGCGTTGCCTACACTGCCCAGCAGCTCGACTCCCAAAAACTCCTGTGAGCGGCTGAATAACCGCGCCCATTCCCCATCGGGCCCATAGGCCAATATAAACTCCGCCTCACACTCGGGCTTGACCTGGAACTCCCAGACCACGATGTAGGTGCTCTCCCGAACGACGGGTAGAGCCAGCTCAGTAGTAGGCATATACCTTGAGGAACTTGCCTCGTAGTTCTGGGCCCACCTGCTCGGTCAACGACAAGTACAGCTCCCGCGCCTGGCCCCGGTCGGAGTCACCCAGCGCCCGGTAGGCTTCGGCGGTGGCCTTGCCTAACAGCCCGCGCTGCAGCAGGCCTTCAAAATCGCGCACCCGCAGTTTCGACTTCTGCACTCGCTTGAGAAATTCAGCGACGTGGCCGGAGGCGAACAAGGGTTCGAGCGATGCTTTGACTGCGGCGAAATGCACTTCGTCCTGAAGCGGTAAGGCGGTCTGCACAAACATTTCTGAGGCTCTCACACAAAATAAAATTTGGAGCGGGAGACGGGAATCGAACCCGCGACCAACAGCTTGGAAGGCTGTGACTCTACCACTGAGTTACTCCCGCGCAGTCATGTACCTCAGTTGCTAAAACCCCGGATTAAAACAACTGGTGGGTCTTTCCAAAGCCAGCTTCCGCTCCCAACAACGCACCTACAACGAATCCTGGAGCTGATGCTGATGGCAGCCGTTACCGGCCAGCTTCCGCTCCCAACAACACACCTACAACGAATCCTGGAGCTGATGACCGGGATTGAACCGGTGACCTCTCCCTTACCAAGGGAGTGCTCTACCGACTGAGCTACATCAGCCTTCAAAACATGCTACCGCGAAGCGAACGCTGTCAGCACGATGCGCACCGCGAAAAAACCCAGCAACAGTAATACCACCGAACGCAACTTGCCCGGGTCGATCGTTTTAACCGCGAGAACCGAAAAGACGACCAGCAACCCCAACGCAACCCACGTGCGCCCGGGTCCCTTGGGTGCAAATACCCCTGCGCTCTCCTCTTCCAACGGCTTACCCCAATTCATGGTGCACAGGGGAGGATTCGAACCTCCGTAGCTCCAAGGAGCGGCAGATTTACAGTCTGCTGCCATTAACCGCTCGGCCACCTGTGCACAATCGCAGACCGGGTCAGACTACTCCCGATCTGGAGACAAACCACACAACTTCATTCCGCGGACGCTTTCCCGCGCAGCCAACTCAGAGCAAACCAGACGTCAGTAAGGATTGAATGCGGCGGGAATTCCGGGCCTCGTACCGTACCAGCGAATGCAACCAGCGAACTATACCTCTGGAGCTGGCGAAGGGACTTGAACCCCCGACCGTCTGATTACAAATCAGATGCTCTACCAGCTGAGCTACGCCAGCCCAAACCACTGTGAATCCCTCCCCCGAAAGGCAGGTTCACAATTGCCAAGGTTACCACAGGCCGAAAGGGTTAGGAAAGGCTCGAGGAACCACCGATTCCCCGAATCCTGGCCTTTGCCGCCGAGTGCTATCATTCATCGATTGATGAGGGTGGTAACCGGACTCCGCATGCCCAGGCGCACCAAGGCAACCATCATCATTGTTTTGATCGTTCTGCTGCTGGTAGCACTGGCTGCGTATCTGCGCCGCAAGGCCCCGCCCGAGGCCGCCCGGCTGCTGCCTGAATCCGATTGCATTCTTTATTTCAACCTTCGGCCGTTGCGCGCTTACACCCATTTTGAGCAGACGCAGGTGCCCCACGACCCGCAATATCAAGCGTTTATCGACGCGACCGGGTTTGAATTTGAACGCGACCTCGACGAAGTGGCGTTTGGTCTGCATCGCATGCCAAATCCGCTGGGCCCGAACGGCGCGGTGGCGTTCTCCGAGGTGTTTCTCGGCCACATTGACGGCCAGCGCCTGACCTCGTACCTCAGCTCCATCGCCACGCAGAGCGAGGAATATGCGGGGCATACCATCTACGACATTCCCAGCGACGGACGCACCGTGCGCGTGGCCCTGCTGGGCTACGACATGGTCGCGGCCTCGAACACGCCGACGCCCGAGCAGATCCACTCCATGCTCGACCGCTACCGAACCTCGGCGCTGCCCTTTTCCGGGTCTTCCCTGCTGACTGACCACTACGGCGAGGTTCCTCTGCTCTCAGTCGCCTGGGGTATCGGCAAGATCAGCGTGCCGCTGAAGAGCGACGGCATCAACATTCTGGGCTTTCATTTTCCCATCGAGGTCAACACCACTTTCATCGCTTCGCTGCGCTGGGCGGGCGCGCTGCGCCTGCGCATCGAAGAAATTGCGCCGACCGAACTCGCGGCCACCCTCTCCTCTGATGCCATGAACACCATGGTGGCGATCGGGCGTGCCGCGGAAAATAACCTTCCGTCCATGATGACCAATCCCGATCTGAGAGACTTGCTCAATTCGGCCAATATCGTGCATAAGAACGACCGTGCGGTGGTTACGGCCACGCTGCCGGTCAGCATGCTGCAGAAGCTGGTGACAGCCCCGAATTCCCTACGCAGTTTGCCGCAGCCCAACCAGGTCCCGGCGCCAAAGTAGCTGCGGCGCCGCTACTTCTCCTCTTGCTGCTCGGTCGCCAGGCCGGCGGGATGCACCTGCATCTCTTTGAAGAGAGCCTCCAGCTTTTCTTTCATCGCCTTATAGCGTTTGTACTCTTCGACCTCGTGCTGGGAATCGGCGGTTCTTCCCAGCGCGCGGTAGAGCGTACTGAGGCGGAAGTGGGCTGCGGCGTTGGTTGGTTCCAGCTGGACTGCGCGCTCGAGCAGGGGAAGGGCCCTGGCTTGCTCGTCCATGGCGATCAAGGTCTTAGCCATGCCAAACTCCGCCTCAGCGTCGTCAGGCTGTAATTGCAGCGCAGCAGTGTAGTACTTGAGCGCCTCGGCGGTGTTCCCTTGATGGCTGGAGAGATCGCCTAACCGGCTTTCCGCCTTTTCATCCAATGCATTTTCGGCCAGGGCCGCCTTGTATTCGGCTTCTGCGCCCGATTTGGTTTTGGCGTCCTCCGACACGTTAAGCAATTCCCCCATTTCAAAATGAATTCCCGGGAGTTTAGGGTCGGCCTGCAAGGCTTTCTCATACTGCAGGCGTGCGCCGGCGGTGTTGCCTTGCCTCGCCTCCTCGTGCGCCATGACCTGATGCATCTGCGCAGAATCGGGAGCAGCCAGAGCGAGCGTGAGCATTGCCTCGCCGGCCAGGTCAGAGTAGACACGGTAGGCAGCATAAAGCACGGCGGGATCGGCGGGGGCCGCCTGGCGCATCGTATTCACCACCACGCTGGCTTTATCCAGTTCCTGGCTTGCCGTGTAGAGCTCGACCAGCTCCATGCCCACCTGCACCTTCAACCCGGGTTCGGTCAGACCGGCAAATGCCGCCTCCAGCTGCGTGCGGGCATCGGCAGTTTGGCCGGTGCGCTTTTCTGCCATGCCCAGCAAGGCCTGGATTTTCGTAAGGTTTGGTTGCATCTGAAGGGCCGCCCGGAGATGCGGAGAGGCGTTGACGTATTGCCCTTGAAAAAACAGCAAAACGCCCAGGTTGGCTTGAGCATCCAGATTTTTGGGCTCCAGCTTCACCAGCGCCTCAAATTCCGGAATGGCAAGTTCGGGCCGCCGCTGGTTCAGATATTGCTGGGCCAGACGGGCGTGCGTGGCTGCCTGGTCCTGGGGTAGGAGCGGAAGCGGGGTGAGGAGGGCCAGGATCAGGGTGCAGAGTTTTTTTTTAAACGCATGGCCTACGAATCATATCGCGCCGCTTCCTACCCGCGCGAGGGATTGGGAACAAAGACCTGCGGGCGCGAAGCAACATTTCGCAACCATGACAGGCCGGCCAACAAACCTGTGCTCGCCCCTGCCTCCCAAACAGCCGATAGGACTCTAACCCTCAAGACACACGGTTGTTCTGCATCTCCAATGCTGTCAAAGCGTCCAAGATAATTCTTGACAACACTTATTGGAATCCTATTACATTGCTCGCGCATCGAGTTTGCTGGTCAGAGACAATCGTTTGTCTTATGAAAACCAGCCGCGGACGGGCAGGCACGGGGGAGAACGGTCTTTTTTTGCGGTCAAGAGCGAAGTTCAGTAGTCGCCTGCAGCGATGAACGTGCGCCGGTCGCAGGGCGCGGCAGGAGTTTTATGCCAAGAAGTTTCAATGACACAAAAACATAGTCAGCAGTATTTTTTGGAGGTGGTATCTATGAAGTTAAGTCGATTGCACTGCACACTGGCATTTGTGCTTGCCCTGAGCTTCTTGCCAACAGCCCGGGCGCAAAGCACAAATGCCGGAGACCTGAGCGGTATCGTTACGGATTCAACAGGCGCTGCGGTACCGGGTGCGACCGTGACTGTTTTGAATATCGACACCGGCGTCAGCAAGACCTTCACCACCAACGCAGCCGGGGTGTAC
This sequence comes from uncultured Acidobacteriaceae bacterium, assembly GCA_963834445.1. GTDB lineage: Bacteria > Acidobacteriota > Terriglobia > Terriglobales > Acidobacteriaceae > PALSA-350. The sequence goes on along the minus strand of CAWIBU010000002.1, from coordinate 73,829 downwards.
GACACGTCTTCGATTGTCGCCGGCACGTACAAGCTCACGTTTTCGCGAGATGGTTTTACCCAACTGGTCAGGCCTTCGATCACCGTCCAGGTGGGGCCGACCACGGTGAACGCCACGCTGGCAGTCGGCACCGTGAGTACGCAAGTGGTGGTCAACACCGATGTGCCCCTGCTGAACACTGAGAGCGGGGCGATCTCGACGACTCTCACCGCAGAAACCATATCGCAGTTGCCGCAAGTCGGGCAGATCGGCCAGGACTGGTCATCGTTCAACATTCTGCAAGCCGGCTCGGCTGGCGCTCCCGGAGGCAACCAGGGATCGCTGGGCTCTGGTACTTCGAATGGCACCATGCTCTCGGTAAACGGCAATCTGCCTTTCAGCACCGTGCTCGCCGACGGCGCAGAGACGACTCTACCGGCAAGCGCGAACTCTGACATCACGGTGCAGGAAGATCTGCAGGAAGTGCAGACCAGCAGCTCTGCTTTCTCGGCGCAATACGGCGTGGGGGGCATTCTCTACAACCAGATCAGCAAGGGCGGTTCCAACCGGTTCCATGGTTCGGCCTATGAATATTTCCAGAACACGGCGCTGAATGCCAACAACTACACCTTCGGCGCGAACACCCCGACACCGATCATTCATTTCCATGAGTTCGGCGGCACGGTCGGCGGCCCGATTTTCAGGAACAAGTTTTTCTTCTTCTTCAACTACGATCACATCATCGCCAACGGCGGCACCGCGGCCAGTTTTTATACCGTTCCCACGGCGGCCGAGCTCGGCGGTAATTTTGCTGGACTACCCACCATCTACGACCCGGCAACCACCACCGTAATCCAGCAGACAGGCAGCTACACGTATCCGGGTGCAAGCTCGCCGACGGCGTGCCCGTGCATCAGCCGCACACCATTCCCGGGAAATGTAATTCCCGCTGATCGATTTGATCCGGTCGCCAAAGCGATCCAGGCCTACTTTCCTGCGCCCAACACAGCCGGGACTGTTTCCAACGGGCAGGCACAGAACAACTACACGTATACCGCTCCGAACAGCAATCCGTTTACCAAGTTCTTTGGGCGACTGGACTATGACGTAACCTCCTCGAACAGGCTGACGGGTTCGGTGACCGAAGGTGACAACCCAGGAAAAACATTCGGCCCCGGCCTTTGCCCCATCGGTTGCCAGAGTGGTGATGTGAGCCGGGTGAACAGTCAGATAACAGACGTGTGGACCATCAGTCCGCACCTGACAAACGAAGCGAGACTTGGTTATACCAACCAGCTCAACTTCTTTGTGCCCTACACCCTTGACAAGGGCTACCCGGCCAAGCTGGGATGGCAGTTTGCCAAGTCAGATAATTTTCCCAACATCAACATCACCAACTTCGACAACGGACCGAATGGGAATACCGTCCTGTCGTCGCAAATCAACGCGGTCTATAAGGAACATGCCTTCGCACCATCAGATGTGGTTACACTCATCGTCGGCAAGCACGTTTTGCATTTCGGCGGCGAGTTCCTGATTTACCAGAACAACTCCACCGCCTGGGGCAACCTGAATGCGGGGACCATGAGCTATACCGGGCAATACACCTCGCAATTTGTGGGCAGCACGACGACCGGCACACCCTATGCGGACTTCCTTCTGGGGCAGACACAGAACTGGAACGCGACCGAAACACCCGAGTATGGCGGCCGCGAGAAACTGCCGCAGATGTTCGTTCAGGATGACTACAAGGTCAAACCCAACCTGACTTTCAATCTTGGCTTGCGCTATCAGATCCAGACGGGATGGAGTGAAACCAAGGGCAATGAGGCTTCGTTCGATCCAACGGTGCAGAACCCGGTATCGAATACGCTGGGCGCTATCTGGTTCGGTTCCACCCATGCCAATGGCCGCACGCATCTGCAAAAGCCGGTTTACACGACCTTCCTGCCACGGGTTGGTTTCTCTTACCTGCTGAACCAAAACACCACGGTCAGCGGTGGCTTTGGCCTTTTCTCCTATAACTGGAGCAACGACCAATACGGCGGCGGCATGGGCCAGGCCTTCGGCTCGAAGGGGAGTGTGAACGACAACACCAATGGCATCAACCCCGTAGTCATTCTTTCCGGCAGCGGGGCGAATCTGCCTTACGTATCCAATTCCACGGCTCCGGGCGCGTATAACGGACAGAGCTTCAACTTCAACGCCTACAAAGAACCGGTGGGCGGCTCTTACCAGTGGAACCTGCGCGCGCAGCGTCAGATCGCGGCCAACACCGTGGTTTCGCTGGGTTATGTGGCTACCCATGGCCATAACCTGCCTTTCCCGGTGGACATCAACCAGGTTCCGCAGAGTTTGCTCTCGGCCAACGACCAGGGATCGCGGCCCTACCCGCAATTTGGCTCGTTGAACACCTCGGGCACACCGGCCAACGAGAACGCGATCTCCAATTACAACTCACTGCAGGCGTCGATCGACAAGCGCATGAGCCAGGGAGTCAGCGTCAGCTTCAGTTACGTGTGGTCCCACTTCCTGAGCGATAACGACTCAGCGGGTTGGGGAAGCCATGGCGGGGCGCAACAGATACAGAACTCGTTTGTTCCCTCTGCCAACTATGGAAACTCGAACTTCGACATCAGGAACGCTTTCAAGGGCTATGCGATTTACCAGTTGCCGTTTGGGAGGGATAAGCAGTTCCTGAACAACAACGCGCTGCTCGATGCGGTTGTCGGCGGATGGCAGCTTTCGAGCACAATCATTGTGCAGAGCGGCCAGCCCTTTACGGCGGTGATGGCCAGCGGCACCAACTCGTACTCGCTGGCTGGCAATAATTTCAACTGGTTCCCCAATGTGATTGGGAATCCCAGGCTGGCAAACCGTGGGCCTAAGCAGTGGTTTAATGAGGCGGCCTTCGCTGCTCCGACGCCCGGCACATTCGGTGACGAGCGCCGTAATCAGCTGACCGGTCCTGCCCTGGAACGGGTTAACCTTTCGTTGGGCAAGACGTTCGCCTTTACCGAAGGGATCCGTTTGCAGGTACGCGCGGACGCCAACAATGCGTTCAACCACGCGGGCTTTGCCTTGCCCAACGTCAACCTCACCGTTTGCCCATCCTCCGGCACATTACCCAGCGGATGTAGTGGGTATGGTGCGATTGCGACGGGTACGTCTACCATCACAAGCCTCACCGATCCGGGCCGCACGGTACAGCTGAGCGCTCACCTGACCTTTTAACTGGCAAATCCTCCCCGGGGTAGCGGATATTCCGCTACCCCGTTTTCTTTCCCTGAACGTGAACGAGATCACGGCAGAACGATGGCCAAACGTGCCCGCGACAATGACAAGCCAGCTGGACCTGCAAGCCTCAAGACCCTCGCCGCGTATCTCAATCTGGATCCGACGACAGTCTCGGTGGTTCTCAACCGTGTGCCTGGGCGCTCCATCCCTGAAGCCACACGGGAGCGCATCCGCCAGGCGGCCATCAAATTCAACTATGAGCCGAGCTTTGTGGCTCGATCCCTGCGTAATCGCCGCACCATGACAATCGGCATTTTAGTGCCGGTGCTGGCGGACGGTTATCACGCAGAAGTGATGACGGGCATCGGAGACACGTTGCTCGAGGAAAAGTATTTCTACTTTATCGCTCATCACCGCCATCGCGCGGATCTGATTGAGCAGTATCCCCGCATGCTTATCAGTCGCGGCGCAGAGGGTCTGATCACGATCGATACGAATCTGCAGGAGAAGCTGCCGCTGCCCGTAGTCGCCATCGCCGGCCATCGCCAGATGAGCGGGGTTACCAACGTTGCCCTCGACCATCAACGGGCAGCCGAATTATCGCTTCGCCACCTGTACGACCTGGGGCACCGGAGCATCGCTTTCATGCGTGGACAACCCTATAGCTCTGACTCCGACGCACGCTGGCAAGGCATTGTGCAGGTCGCACAGGGGCTCGGTCTTTCCATCCAGCCGGAAATGACGATCCAATTAGAAAAGGATCTTACTTCGCCTGAGCTGGGATATCCGTTAGTTAAACAATTGCTGGCTCACCAGCGGAATTTTACTGCGGTCCTTTCGTTCAACGACATTGCCGCAATCGGGTGCATTCGCGCGCTGCACGATGTTGGACTGCGCGTGCCCGAGGACGTGTCGGTGGTCGGCTTCGACGACATTAAAGAAGCGGCGTTCCAGACACCGAGCTTAACCACGATTCGCCAGCCTCTCCACCAGATGGGCGCGTTAGCGGTGCAGACGCTGCTCGATCAACTACATCCTTCGCGTGGCCGGAAGTCTTTAGAAATCGCGGTTGAGCCAGAATTGATTGTGCGTGAATCGACTGGTCCCGCGCGGCGGGCAGCTCGGAAGCGAACTCACCATCGCCCGGATGGCCGATGAGATCACGTACCCACGGGGAACAAACCGGTCCACGAGGGATCGAGGTAGAGCCAGCGCTGGCTGCCGAACCAGCTGGTCGATAGATCAGGGACGTGCAGTAATCCGTGCCCGCTCAGGCACACCAGCTCGGTACCGTTCCAAGCGAGAAAGTTTCTCGAAAACTGCCCGACGCGCGCGGGGTTGGTCAGCGTGCGCAGACAAACAGGGCAGCGCTTTCGCTGATCGCGTAACGCCCAGCGGAAGGCAAAGAGTAAGCCCCAGAAGGCGCTGGACAGCTCGATCAACTCCGACGTATCCACCGAGAACGAGCTACTCGCGTAGGCCAGATCGAAGGATGCGAAATAAACCAGTGCAACGATCAGAACAAATTTGAGCGCGAGAAACGCCCACCGTCGCACCCTGGTCGTCCAGGGAACGTGGTTGCTGTTGACCGGGTAATCACCGAGCGGCAGCGAAGTGGTTGCAGGCAGCGCTAAACAAGCGAGCAGCAGGGCAAATAAAAATACCGAGAACGGGTGACTGGTCCGTTCGCTGAGTGACTCACAGGTGAACCAGTCATAGCCTTCATCTCTGCGAGCAACATACATCCGGCGACGGCCTTCTGCGTCGCTGGGAAATACGGAGTGCGCGGCGTGCGCCAGCACGTATCCCTCGGTGTCAGGCCGCAGAGCTGATAAATGCCTGTCATCCTCCAACAGCCATGCGTCTGCTTTGCCGGGGAGCCGCCAATATTCATCTTCAACGATCCCGGCGACGATCACCTGCTGCCCATCCACCCACAACGTGCGACCGAGGACGTGCGCGTCAGCCTTGAAGTGTTCAAGCCAGGCGCTTCTCTTGAGAAACATCCTCGTGACGTTACGGCTGGAAGCAGGGGCAGCGGGAAACGAGATGGGAATGCCGAGGAGCTCGAAGAGATTTCCGCTGGCACGGGCGATCGGTAGTACCTGTGCGGAGCCCGTCCCAGCATCAATCCTTTTTGCCGCCAATTGGTAGTAAGCGAGACTGGTAAATAAATGACCCGAGTTTTGCCGCCACGATTGATACTCGGAAAATTGGATGGTGGGCGAGGATGTGCTCTCGAAGCCGCCGCGCGCGATCATCACCAACTCTGTGGCGTCACGGTAGGGATACGGCTGCACCATGCTCCAAACGTCTGGACGGCAATACGCGACCAACAAGCATGCGGCGGCGGCGATAAGGAGGGCCAGGATGCAGCGCGACGGTGTTCCGGGGCGGAACATGCGTCGTGGCGGAGCAGATGAACTGTCTCGCCAAAGCCAGAATGCATCTTTGAACGCACCCAGAGTGAACGCCATGACCTCCGCCCGGCGATGCGAAGCCGCAGGTCCGCTACAGGTGTTTGCTACATGCCAGAGTTCTGCGCGCCACTCCTGCAGCCACTCCGGCCGGCCTTTTCTGGGCACCAGGAGCGCGGCCATTCCCAGCATGCCTCTGCAGACGAAGAGCGAAGGGGCCGGCCCGCCTATCCTCATGCGTTCTCAACCTCAGGAGACGGGATTAGTTTGGTAAGCAGTGGGTAACGCTTCGCTGCTGTCTCCAGGGTGGTTCGGCCGTTCCTGGTGAGTTTGTAGTACTTGCGCAGGGGCCGTTGCTCCGCATCCGCAATCGACTGACGCTCCCAGCGAGAGGTAATCAGGTCATCCCGCTCCAGGCGGCGCATGGCCGGATATACGGTTCCGCTCGGCAGACCGGTTACCTCCATCACGCCAAAGCCATAAATATGGCCGGCGTGGATGGCTTGCAAAATCATCGCCGCCGTGTGCGAAAGTTTAGGTTCAACCGCCATGCGCGCATTCTATCTATGTAGCACACTACTTGACAAGCTTAACAGTAGTTTGCTACATAGGGTAGCAGCGACAGGGCGGGCGGAATCATGCTTGAATTGCAAAACCTTTGCAGAAGTTACCGCGGCATACCAGCGATCGAGAATGTCAATTTCAAAGTGGCTGCCGGTGAGATAGTGGGTTTTCTGGGCCCGAACGGCGCGGGCAAGTCAACCACAGTCAAAATCATCACCGGCATGCTGCGGCCGAACGATGGGCGGGTGCTGTTTGAAGGCCAGGATGTGCGCAAGGACATGGTCGCCTTCCGCAGCGTATTTGGTTACGTGCCGGAAGAGGCCCATCTTTACAACTACCTTTCGGGACTGGAATATCTGCAGCTTGTCGGCCGGCTGCGCGGCCTCGGCGAGCCGCTGATTGAAACCAAAGCGACGCAACTGCTCAAGCTGCTGCATCTGGAGTCGTGGCAATACTCGCCTATCTCTTCCTACTCCAAAGGGATGCGTCAGCGGGTGCTGATCGCGGCTGCCCTGCTGCACGACCCCAGGCTCTTGATTTTTGACGAACCGCTCTCCGGACTGGATGTAGTCTCGGCCCGGCTCTTCAAAGATCTGCTGGAATTTCTGGCGGCTGAGGGCAAAGCCGTTCTCTACATTTCGCACGTGCTGGAAGTTGTGGAGCAGGTTTGCAACCGGGTCATCGTGATCGCCAAAGGCAAGCTACTGGCCGACGCAGCGCCCGCAGAACTCACCCGGTTGATGAGCCTGCCTACGCTCGAAAGCGTGTTTGCGCAACTGGTGCAGCAGCAGGACACAAGGAGCATCGCGCGCGAGATCGTCGCGGTGATGCAAACCAACCATGTCTGAGTTTACCCAGCGGCTGTTTACGGAGCCCCGGTCGTTGCAGGCGCAGGCGGCTTTGGGCTCCCCGCGGGCACCCCGGCGCGGCCAGTTCTCGCTACTGACCCGTCATTTTCTGGAGCGCTTCTTCAACCACGAAACCGCCTCACCCGACGGCGACGCCAAGGCGCGCATGGTACTGGTCGCCTTTGCCACGGCACTGCCTCCCTTCCTTGTTGCGCTGTATCTATGGCCGGTCTACCACCCTTTCCTCGGGAACGCGAATCACCCGCTGGTTCTGAAGCCGCTGCCTTATTGGCTGCAGGTGAATCACCACTTCTTCTTTGTCGTTTATTCCTTCGTGGTGATGGGAATCGTGACCGTCTTTGAGTGGGATCTGTTTTTTCCTGACTTGCTTGATATTTTTGTGCTGACTCCGTTGCCCATCCTAAATCGCAAGCTCTTCCTGGCACGGGCCGCGGCTATCGGCCTGCTGCTGGTGGGCTTTTTGTTCGACGCGAATCTTTTTGCTGCGTTGATGCTTCCCATATCCCTGGAGCCGCGCAGCGTGGCGCGTTTCCTGGCCGCACATCTGCTGGCGGTGGCGGCGAGCGGGCTATTCTCAGCGGCCCTGGTTCTCGCGTTGCAGGGTGTTCTGCTGTCGCTGCTCGGCGAACGATTGTTTCGCCGCCTCTCATTGTTGTTGCAGGGTCTTTCCATCACCCTTCTGTTGATGCTGCTCTTGCTCTTCCCTGTGCTTTCGGATGCTGTCCCGGTCTTCCTCGAAAACGGGAATGGTTTCGCACGCTGGTTCCCTCCCTTCTGGTTCCTCGGCATGTACCAGCGGGTGCTGGAGGGGTCCGCGGCGTTGCCTATCTACCGCAGGTTTGCGCAAACCGGTTACGAAGCGACTTTGCTGGTTGGTGTGGTCGCGCTGCTCGTCTATCCGCTTGCCTATGTGCGCCGGGTGCGCCAACTGGTGGAGGGCGTTGCTTCACGCGACACGCGCAACTGGGCTGCTTTCCCGTTGCAGGGACTCATCCACGCTACGCTGGTGCGCCATCCGCTGCGCCGCGCCGTGTTTCATTTCATTAGCCAGACTCTGCTGCGCGTCCCGCGGTATCGCATCTATCTCGTTCTCTACGGAGGCGTCGGGCTTTCGGTTGTCGCGGCCACCATTCTGCGCTTGAGCATTGTGGATCGCCACGTCCGCATGGAACTCTCGCCGGACGGTATGCGTACAGCAATCGCCATTGTGGCTTTCTGGACGATTGCCGGGTTAAGGCTGGCCTTCGTCTCTTCCGGCAATCAGCGGGGCAGCTGGATCTTTCGCGTCATTCATGGCAGACCTCCAGAGTTCCGCTCAGCCATGGAGCAGTTGATGGCGGCCAGGGTCTGGGTACTTCTTTGGGGAACGATCATCACGGTCGCAGCTTACGGCGCATTGCGTGCGTTCGCTCCGCCGGAACTGCTGACCGAACCGGCAACCGCGAGTCAATTGCTGATTGCCGCCGGCATGTGCCTGCTGCTTACCGATATTTTTTTTCTCCAGGTCACGATTGTTGCCTTCACGGGCGAAGCCGCCCGTGAGCAATCGAACCTGGCCATCAGCCTGCTGAAATACTTTGCATTTGTGCCCATAGTTGCCTCGCTCCCGACCAGCGTCGAACCATGGATTGAGATCGGCGTAAGTCACTTCGTGGTCGCGGCGCTGGTGATTGCCGGTGCGCACCTGGCGCTCAAGCGCAAGCATCGGGCAACCATTCAGGAGCACTGCAACATGGTCGAGTTGGAAGAGGGCGAAGACGAGTTCCCAATGAAGCTCGGCTTGCGCTACTGAAGCGTGCGCCTGCCGCTGAGAAGGTACGCCAACATCCGCACGATCTCCTCGGACGTCATGAATGCCATGGTGGCCATCGACGGTGACGGCGTAATAAAAGGGGGTGTGTGAACTCGTCAAGGCGCACAAGGCCTCGTAGGCCCTCACGCAGGGCAGCTATTTCAAGGGGTGCTTTTGGCGCAGCAGCGCGCCCAGTTGCTCATATTGATCGCTGGCCAGGTAATCAACCCCGGCCGTCTGGCCAGCGCGCCAACGCTCTTTGACCGCGGCCAGCGCTCCGAAGTCATAGGTGCGGAACCAGCCGTTGCAACTCAACTGTTTCTCGTTGGCCCCATCCAGCGTGTAGAAGCGTATCCACAACCCATTGGCATGGGCATGATCTACGAGCGAGTGTAAGCGATGGTTATCGTCCTGGGTCCAGGGGCCGGCATGCGTCTGACCACCTTGCTCGACCACATTCCAGGGATTGTTCCACCAGCGGCGATAATTACTGGCTTTTTCCGGCTCCAGCACCTCGGGTGCAGCCATTGGATCCTGATCGTGATTATGCACGGCGCCGAAAAGCAGCAGCTTGCCGCCCACCGGAACCTGGTCGTAGAAGACACTCTGCTGGGCGTCCGGCTCGCCGGTCAGCACCAGAATGGGACCCACCGTGAGCGGCTCCACGAGGGCAGGGTCGCTGCCTCGGGGAGCTGTGGTGAGCCATGACTGGTACTTCTGCAACAGAGCCCAGATGGCCGCAAGATGCTCCGGCTTGTCGTCTTTGAAATCGAGATTGAGGGTAATGAGCGGCCAGTTTCCATGGTTTCCCTGCTTCAACGCCTGCTCGACAATCGGCCGCACGCGATCGAAGAAATAGTGTTCCATCGTAGGTTCCTGGCCGCTGAGGGGCATGCCGTGCGCCACAATCGACCAGGACTTACCAGTCTTCGGGTCGGTGTACCAGAAGAGATCTTGTTCAATGGCGAGGGGGGTTCCGGCAGAGAGCGCGCGATCGATGCGATCGTTCCACCAACCGTAATAGGGATAGCAGTTATGTGCATCCATCACGGTCCGGCTTCCGGGCTGCAGCTTTGCGGCAGGGGGCGCCGCCGCAGCTACCGACACCACGCACCCACCCACCAGCAGGATCATGGCGATCCCGGTACGAAGCTTCATTTGCATCACCTTTCCCTCCACGAAGGCGGAACGAAACTGGCAGCAGACTACCAGGAAAGCCGCAGAGCGAACTGCATGGTGCGTGGATCGCCCGACAGCGTGGTGATGGTCGCCACGCTTCCGCTGGTCAGGTTGGCATTCGGTTGCCCGAACTCCGGGGTGTTGGTCACGTTAAATACCTCCCACCGGGCCTCGAGATTCCAACGCTCGGTGAAGGGAAACTCGCGCAAAAGCGCGGCGTCGAACACATCGATATGGGGGCCGAACAAAGTGTTACGGCCGCTGTTACCAATTACGCCGGCTGTGGTCAGCGCGTAAGCATTGGTGTAGGACGCGGGAGCGTACTTGGCACAGGCCGTATCCGCCTTGACATAGAACCAGCAAGCCGGGTCGCCGACGACATGCGGCTTGCCGACCACATTGGGCGTCGCCGTGGTATAGCCGTAGGGGTCGAGGGCGGAATTGCGAATGCCGTCATTCTCATTCACGGTAAAGGGATGGCCGCTGTAGAACGTGTACACGCCTGAGGTTCTCCAGTTGCCCAGGATGGCCGCGGCCAGACCGCCGCTGAACAGGCTCTTGCCGCGCCCGAACGGCGAGTCATAGACATAGCTGACGGCGACGCGATGCGGGATGTCGAAATCGCTGGGACCATACCAGGCAGAGGGATTGCGGCCATCCGGCGCATCGCCGGAGTTGCTTTCCAGCTCTTCGGGAGAATCGTCGAGACTGCGGGAATAGGTGTAGGCCGCCCGCACGCTGAACCCGTCGGCAAAGCGGCGTGTCAGGCTGGCCTGCAATCCGTTGTAGTTACCGTAACCAATGGGCGCCGTGTACTCCACCTGGCCAAAGTTTGAATAGGGGATAACGCCGCTGCTGACGTTGCCGGCGATAAGCGGCTGGTTATAGTTGCGAATGATGTCCAGATGGGTGGACTTGGTGCCGACATAATCCACCTGGGCCAGCCAGGCCGGGCCGATCTGGCGCTGCACACCGAAGCTCCACTGCTGGACCATTGGATCCGGATCATGCACCGGCACGGATCGAATGTGGAACGAAGTGAGGTTATTGAAATTAATGGTGGTGGGATCGAGGAAGCTGGACGGGAAGCCAACCGAGGGCTTCAACACCGGCGTGATGCTGCTGGAGAGTGTCTTGTTAATCAGGATTGGGTGGATTCAACGCCAGTTCATCTTCGCTGCCGATGCGCTCGAAGAGGGTGTAGTAAACGCCGTAGCCGGCGTGTACCACGGTGTTGCTGTCAACTGAGTAGGCGACGCCGATGCGGGGGCCGAAGTCTTTGGTGTTGGGTTGAACGATGGTGCGATCCTGCAGCGAGCCGCTTTTGGCAAAGGTGAGCGAACCACTTCCCGCGGAGTTGAAATTGGCCATGCGATTCTGGCCTTCCATGGGAGGGGTTCCAAAATCGTAGCGCAGCCCCAGGTTGAGGGTCAGCCTGGGCGTAGCCTTCCAATCGTCCTCGACAAAGCCTGATGCCATCCACAACCGCTGATCGACAAAGAATACGTTGGTCAACTGGGTGGACTGCGTGTCTCCCAGCAATCCATCGGCGTAAGACAGGCCGGTCCCCGAGGCACACTTCCCTGGGGCCGTGTGCTGACAGGTAAATACGCCCGTAAATCCGAGGTCGCCGCGGGTTCCCGGCTCATCCTGAAAGAGATTGCGCATGGGCAGGTAGAGATCGACCCCGAACTTAAGAGTGTGCGCACCCTTTACCCAGGAGAGCGTGTCGTTGTACTGGTATTGCATGGGGACTTGCTGCTTGGGCAGATAGTCCGGGGAACCCTCGAACGCGAAATTGGAGAAAGTGGTAAGCGGAACACCGCCTCCGATTGCCGGATTGACCGGTATACCGGGAACGAAATCGCCCGCCGACTGGGTCAGCGAAAAGGGCTGCTGGGCCGCGTAAGAGTAGTTTCTCACCCACCCAAGGCGAAGATCATTCACCATGCTGGGGCTGAGAATGCGCGTCCAGCCGAGTACCGCACTGTGCGCCAGCAGCGTCTGATTTCCCCAGGCCGAGGTGGAACTGCCATCCGCCAGGCCGCCAAGGTAGCCGGGAATGGCGCGGTAGCGGTTGGAATAGTTATAACGGGCGAAGACAGTGTCGGTGGCTGAAGGCGTCCAGTCGATGCGGGCATCGTAATTGTCGTTGTTGTCGGTCAGCAGAGCGTTTCTTACGAAGTTGTTGAGGTTTGCCGGGCTGCCCGAAGTGGTGGCGTTGGGCAGCGGAAAGAGCGCCATCAGTTTGGCGACCGAGGAGTCGATCTCGCCCGCAGGTATCTGATTATTGACAAAGGGCTGGCAATTGACCCCCGAATACGCCGGTTGGCAAGTCGTAGGGTCATAGATGGTTGGGTATTTAACCCCGGCTGCGGCGGCGGCTGCGGGGCTGAAGTCGCCCACCCGTTCGTTGGCTAATGGAACCGTCGCGGTGCGCGAGACCCCCTGCTTGATCCGCGTTCCCTCGTAGTTGAAGAAGAAGAACAGCTTGTTTTTCAGGATGGGGCCGCCGATGCTGCCGCCAAATTGATTCTGGTTGTTCTCCGGTTTCTTCAAGCGATGGCTGTTGGAGATGAAGTCATTGGCGTCGAAGTAGTTGTTGCGAACATATTCGAAAGCAAGGCCATGAATCTGGTTCGTACCGCTTTTGGTGTTGACCGAAACCACGCCGCCAGGGCTGCGCCCGTATTCCGCGGAATAGGGATTGGTGATGACGTTGAACTCAGAGATGGTATCCACCGACGGGTGCGACGATTCGGTGCTCAGCTCCTGAACATTCTCTGAAAAGGTGTTGTTATCGATGCCGTCAAGAATGAAATTATTCTGCAGCGAGTGAATGCCGTTCACGTTGAAGTCGCCGGTGCGTCCGGCTGAGGTGGCGCCGCTCTGTTGCGTATAACGGCTGATTTGCACACCCGGCACCACGCGCAACAGGTCGTCCCAATTGCGCAGGTAGAGCGGCGTCTGCTCGATGGTGGTGGCGCCGATCACGGTGCTGATCGAAGCATCGTCAGGCGACAACTGGGTTGCGGCGCCCTGCACCTGGACCGTCTGCTGAGTCGATCCCACGGTCAGCTTGAAGTCTCTGCGTGCACGTTCACCGACCAACAGCGTGACCGGCTCCTGAAGAGACGCAAAGCCTGACGCGCTGACAGACACGGAGTAGTCGCCGATCGGCAGATCCTGGAAAGAATAGTAGCCGGCACTGTCGGTGGTGGTCTGCCGGGCATAGCCCGTCGTCTCCATGATCACGCTCACTTCAATCTTCGGCATGGCGGAGCCGGTAGGGTCGGTGATCAGCCCTGACAAATTTGCCGTGTTCACCTGGGCATAGAGGGATGCGGCACAGAGCGAGAAAAATACGAGCAGCGCGCTGGCCCCACGCAGTAGCAAAAGCTTCACGGGGATTACTCCTTGGCGGGATTATCGACGGCGATTGAGCCCGTGGATCCATCTTTCGGGCGGCGGGAACTCTCTATTTAGCTGTCGGGAGAGTAGCAGCGGATTTGTTACCAAACGGTAAGAGGAAAGTAACAATGCCATTAAAACAGCCCTGTTTGCAATTGGGTTTGGGCATGTAAAAAAGCGTTTCGCAACGTCGACTGCTGAGTCACCTACTCACATGGATTGAGATGGGCGCGCCCTTTAGCTGCGATTGTGTCCAGCCGGGCGAATCAAAGTTTCAACAGTCTGTCAAAAATCAAGCGGAAGTACCCTTCGGCATGAACACTGCGCAAAACCAGGGCGTTTGCAGGCTGACCGCTCACCCCCCACCAATCGACGATGCTGGCGCCTAACGTCAACGGGCTCAGGCATTCGATATTGACGCGAACGCGGCGGCCGGCAAACAATTCCGGCGCCAGCAGGAAGGCGGTCACCGTTGCGTCGTGGAGCGGGCCGCCGGCCCAACCATACTTGGCTCGGTCGAAGCGCTTGTTGAACTCCAATAAATGATAGAAGGCGGTGCCCACCGGCGTGCCGGCAGCGCGCAGCGTTTCCAGACGCTCATCGGTGATCAGCGCCTGGTGGGTGCAGTCCAGCGGGATCATGGTGATAGCCGCGCCGCTCGCGAAAACGCGCGCCGCCGCTTCCGGGTCGACATAGAAATTGAATTCGGCGGCCGCCGTAATGTTGCCGCCTTCTGACAGGGCGCCCCCCATCAACACGATGCCGGCAAGGTGCTTCGCCAATCTTGGCTCCCGCGCCATCGCCAGGGCGATATTGGTTAAGGGCGCCAGGCAGCAAAGCGTAACCGCGCCGGCCGGCCGCGACATCACCAGATCGACAATGGCTTCGGGAGCAAACCCCGGCTGCAAGGGTGTTTGCGGGTCGGGCAAATCGTAACCATCAAAGCCCGTGCGACCGTGCACATGCTCCGCCGTAACCAGGGGCCGCATCAGCGGTGCGCTGGCGCCGGCATACACGGGTATGTCGGTGCGGTGCGCCAGCTCCAGCGCTTTGAGCGCGTTCTTCGAAGTAAGCTCGACGGGAACGTTCCCAGCGACGGTGGTGATGGCCAATACCTGTAGTTGTTCGGGAGAAGCCAGCGCAGCCAGAAAAGCCACCGCGTCGTCGGGCGAGGGGTCGGTATCGAAAATCACATTCATCGCAGGGCTCGCAGCAGCGTTTGCTTCCATCCCGGTATATCCATCTCCCAAAGGACGGTTTGTTTGCGGCCGCGCGTGATCACTTCGCTCCAGACGGCGTGGTTTTTTGCATCCTCGGCTACGCCCAGGCGATCGACGACGCTCATACCGCGCGTGATGCCGCTGTCGATTTGCACATCCACGTAGTGGTGCGAGGCGACGACGGAGAGAGACGGGTCGAGCAGGATGGCCATTGCCGTAGGGTCAGGAAGGGCTATGCCCGGCTGGCCCGTCTGGATGCGATAGGCCTTGGCAGCGGTGTCGTTCGCTCGCACGGTGAATTCACCGAACTTTGTTTCGAGCGCGAGAATCTGTTCGACTTCCTGGCCATCGACGACAGCTGCGCCACGCGAAAGCTGCCAACCCACCAGTTCGATGGGAAGTTGGGAGCGGAGCACCACCCGGGCCGCCTCCGGATCGACCCAGAAGTTATATTCGGCCGCCGGGGTTACATTGCCCTCGCAGCAGGGTGCGCCGCCCATTACGACGCAGCGGCTCACGTGGGTGACCAGCTCAGGCCACCGACGGAGCGCCAACGCCAGGTTGGTCAGCGGCCCCAGGGTGATGAATTCCATGCCTGGATTAGCTCGGGCGATGCGGATGATTGCGTCTACCGCAAACTCGGCCTCCGCCTTACGTTCAGCTGGTCGATAGCCGTGATCGCCGAGGCCATCCTGCCCGTGAAACCAGGTGGCGTCTTCGAGCGGTCGCACCAGGGGCGCCGCAGCACCGGCAAATACGGGTACATCCGATCCGCAGAGCTCGACGGTGTACAGCGCGTTCTGCGTGCCCTGCTCGACGGTGACGTTGCCCGCCACTACGGTGATTGCCAGCACGCGCACCAGGGGCGAACGCAAGGCAATGATGAGCGCCACGGCATCGTCGGACGCGGTGTCGGTGTCGATGAGAATTTTTCTTCTGCTTTCGATACTCATGGCCAGTGACTACCGCATTCTCTCACCACGGATCATGTTGCAGAAAGCGCGACCGGAAGGACACTCGTCCAGGCTGCGAAAAAACTCAATCAAGCCACACAAGCCTAAACCCCTGGACGGCAAGAAGTGCCACGGCGTGGAAAGCTAGCCCGGAGTTTGAGAAACCGCAGATCTCTCCACTGCGCTACGCTCCGGTCGAGATGACAAACTAACTTGGTAAAGGGCTTTGGGTTTTTCAGACCGGAGCGCAGCGAATAATTTGTCATCTCGACCGGAGCGTAGCGCAGTGGAGAGATCTGCGGTTTCTCAAACTCCGGGCTAGCTTTCCACGCCGTGGCACTTCTTGCCGTCCAGGGGTTTAGGCTTGTGTGGCTTGATTGAGTTCTCCCGCAGCCCGTAACCTCTGCCCGCATTCGGTTGGGCTACCGGAATGGAGTTATCATCTTGGAGACATCGAGAGGAAAGCCCCATGGCCACGATTGCCACTCCAGAAACAAAAACCAACGCCCAGACAACGCTCGAAATCGTTCCCCACTGGATTGGCGGTAAGACGGTTACGGGCGACTCGCAATTTTTTGCCGATGTTTTCAATCCCGCCACCGGCGAGGTCAAGCGCCGCGTTCCACTGGATGGGACGGGAGCTCTCGATCAGGCCGTCACCGCGGCGACCGCCGCCTACCCTGAATGGTCAAACCTACCTCCGCTGCGGCGCGCGCGTGTGCTCTTTCGTTTTCGTGATCTGCTGGAGAAAAATACCGATCGCCTCGCCGCCGTCATCACCTCTGAGCATGGCAAGGTGATGGAGGATGCGCGCGGCGAAGTCATGCGCGGCCTCGAAGTAGTTGAATTTTGTACCGGCATTCCTCACCTGCTCAAGGGCGAATTTACCGAGCAGGTGGGCACCGGCATTGACAGCTGGTCGTTCCGTCAATCGCTGGGCGTGGTCGCCGGCATCACCCCGTTCAACTTTCCGGCCATGGTTCCGCTGTGGATGCTGCCCGTCGCCATCGCCTGCGGTAACTGCTTCATCCTGAAACCGAGCGAGCGCGATCCTTCGGCTGCTTTGGTGCTGGCCGAGCTGCTCAAAGAAGCCGGCTTGCCCGACGGCGTCTTCAACGTGGTCCATGGCGACAAGCGGGTTGTCGATGCCATCCTCGATCACCCGGGCATCAGCGCGGTCAGCTTTGTTGGCTCCACGCCGGTAGCGGAATACGTTTACCGCCGCGGCACCACGGCGGGCAAGCGCGTGCAGGCGCTGGGCG
The DNA here is from genome assembly GCA_963834445.1 of uncultured Acidobacteriaceae bacterium. Taxonomy (GTDB): domain Bacteria; phylum Acidobacteriota; class Terriglobia; order Terriglobales; family Acidobacteriaceae; genus PALSA-350. Next base: position 56,946 of record CAWIBU010000002.1, on the reverse strand, counting down.
GCGCGAAGAACCACATGATCGTGATGCCCGATGCCGATATGGATCAGGCCGCGGATGCGCTCACCGGCGCTGCCTTCGGCTCGGCCGGCGAACGCTGCATGGCTATCTCGGTGGCCGTGGCGGTGGGCGAAGGCACCGCCGAAGCCCTGCTCTCGCGCATGAAAGAGCGTATCTCTCAGCTCAAAGTTGCCGATGGCACCGAGCCCGGCGCGGAGATGGGCCCCCTGGTCACCGGCGCGCATCGCGATAAGGTCGCAGGCTACGTGGAGCTGGGCGTGCAAGAAGGCGCAAAGCTCTTCGTTGACAGCAACAAAACTGTGCCCAAGGGTAACGGATTCTTTCTCGCCCCTTGCCTCTTCGACGGCGTCACTTCTGAAATGCGCATCTACCGCGAAGAAATTTTTGGCCCCGTGCTCTCGATCATGCGCGTCCCCCACTTTCAGCAGGCACTCGACCTGGTAAACAATCACGAGTTCGGCAACGGCGTCTCCCTCTTCACCCGCGACGGCGATACCGCGCGCACCTTCGCCAATCAGGTGAAGGTGGGCATGGTCGGCATCAATATTCCCATCCCCGTGCCCATGGCTTTCCATAGTTTTGGCGGCTGGAAGCGTTCGCTGTTTGGCGACCACAACGTGCATGGCATGGAAGGGGTTCGCTTCTACACCCGCGTCAAGACCATTACCGGCCGCTGGCCTACGGGCATCCGCGCCGGCGTCAATACCTCGATGCCGACCCATGGCTGAGATGGAGACGGTTTCCGCGTCGCGTATCAGCGACATCTGTTTGCTGGTGCATGACCTGGAGCGCGCCGTCACGTTTTACCGCGACCAGGTGGGTTTCAAACTGCGCCGCCTCGCGCCCGGCTTTGCCGACTTTTATACCGGTGGCGTCACCCTGGCCTTGTGGCAGGTAGACCATATGCAGAGTCACTTGCATTTGCCTCCCGGCCCGGCGCAAAGCGGCGGCTGGCGCACCATGGCCGCCATCCAGGTAGACAGCAGCGAGCGCGTCCATTTGCTGCAGCAAGAGCTTTCTGCCCGGGGTGTTCCCTTCCTCGCCGAACCGCAGGCGTATCCCTGGAATGCCTATGCCTGCTACTTCAAAGACCCGGAAGACAATCTGTGGGAGATCTACACCTGGCAGCCCGGCGGCCACGCCAACCTGATCTTCAACGGCGAGCAATAGTGTAAAAATAAGACTCAAGCTCGGGCTGGTTCTTGACCACCATCCTCTTCTCAGGAGTGCGCAGAATGGAACCGAACGAGTCTCTCGCTCACATTCCCGGCTCTGGCGCCATCGAGGGGTACGCCATCGAACCCATTCCCGAAGCGCTCAAGACGGTTCGCTGGCCGGACCTGTTTCTCCTGGTCAGCAATTTCCTGATCAATCCCTCGACGATTCTGGTGGGCGGTCTGGCGGTTGCCTCGGGACTTTCTTTCTGGGCCACAGTTCTTTCGAGCGTGCTCGGCATTCTGATTGCGTTTTCGGCGTACATCGTCATGGCCACGGTGGGCGTGGACTACGGCATCACCGGCCAGGTGGCGTGCCGCATGGTGTTCGGCATTCGCGGAGCGAAGTGGTTGCCATCGGTCATGCGCACCATCGCCTCGGCCTACTGGTTCGCCATGCAGACCATTGTGGGCGCGACCGTGATTGTCGCCATCCACCATCAGTGGATGGGCGGCACTTATTCCGTGGTGCACACCGGGCTTTTTCTGGCCGCGCTGCAGGTTGGCCTGGCGCTGGTTGGCTACAACTGGCTGAAGATGATTTCGCGCTTTGGGCTGCCGATCAAGGTGGCCGGCATCGCCTATTTGTTCTGGATACTGGCCCACGGCCCGGGCGCCAGTTATCGACCGGCGGCGGTGTTCCACTTCCAATCGCGCACCGGCTGGGCCTGGGTCCTGGGAGCGGTGTGGCTTAACAGCATGACCGCGGCGTGGCTCACCATGATTACCGATGCCGCCGACTTCTGCCGCTACACCCGCAGCCGCAAAGATATGTGGTGGGGCACCATGCTGGCTGGATTCCTGGCGTCCTTATTCTCGGTGTCGCTGGGCGCCTACGGAGCAGCCGCTTCGCTGGGCCGCCAGGCGAATCCTTTTTCGCTGGCTGCGGCGCTCGACCCGCACTGGCTCACGCTGCTGATTTTGCTGATTGTGATTGCGCTCGATGAAACCACCATCAACGTCATGAATCTCTACACCGGCGGGCTCTCGCTCTCCAACTTGTTTGAGCGCCCGGGCCGGTTTTGGAACACGTTGTTTGTCGGCGTGGTGAGCACCGGTCTTTCCGCCTTGCCGGTATTGCTCGATCGCCTGGTCCCCTTGACCACGGCGCTGGGTAATTTGTTCGCACCGCTGGCGGGCGTGTTGCTGTTTCACTATGTCTTTGTGGAACGAATGCGCATCGATGTCGCGGCGCTTTATGACCCCAACGGGATTTATCACTACTGGCATGGCGTGAACGTGACTGCAATTGCCTGGTGCTTCCTGGGCGGCGGGGTTTACTACCTGTTGCCCATCACCGCGCTCCCCGCCGTGATCGTGCCGCTGATCACAGGCGCTGGCTACCTGTTGACCATGCGGCTGCTGGCACGGCCGAACCGAAACCAGGCACCGGCGGAAGCGCAACAGGATTATTCCAGCCTGGAAGTTTAGCGCCGGCTGCGTGAGAACTCACTCAAGTCCAGCAACAACACTCCATGGAGCGTTGTTGTTAGTCGGTACACGACGGCTAAGGCAGCCGCGCATACAACTCACAAATCAGATCGTAGTACCCGTCGGCGTTGCCGTCGCGAATATACAGTACGTTGCGCGGGCGGTCGGTGATCTGCCACCAGTCAGCAACCGAGGCTCCCGAGGTCAGGCCGTCCGCGCATTGCACGGTGACGTTGATCTTCTTTCCAGAAAATAACTCAGGCCGCAACATGTAGGCGGGCACGCAGGGGCCGTGCAACGGGGCGCCGTCCCATCCATACTTCTTCAGATCGAATGCCTGGGAGAAGGTCATGAGGTCGGCGATGGCGATCGCGCACCTGGTTCCTACAGCGCGCATGCGGTCGAGCCGCTGCGGTGTGCTGAGCATCTGGTGGGTCACATCGAGCGGCAGCATGGTGATCGGTGCGCCGCACTGCAACACGATGTCCGCGGCCTCCGGGTCAACATACACATTGAACTCGGCCGATGGAGTGATGTTGCCACACTCGAAGTAGGCACCCGCCATCATCACGATGCCGCCGATCCTGGCGGCGATGTCGGGCGCCCGCACCAGGGCCATCGCCAGGTTGGTCATGGGCGAAAGCGAAACGATATGCACCTCACCCGGCGGTGCGGCGCGCAGCGTATCGACAATAAAGTCCACGCCGTGTTGTTTCTGCACCTGGGTGGTGGGCGCCGGCAGAGCATGGCCGTCGAGGCCGGTGGGCCCATGCACGTGATCGGCAATCACCAGCTGCTTGCGTATGGGCCGGGGACATCCCGCGAATACAGGGATATCCGTGCGGTCCGCCAGCTCAAGGATCTTGAGCATATTCGCGACCGTATGATCGAGCCCGATATTGCCGGCGGTCGCGACAAAGCCGAGAATCTCAAATGACTCCGGCGCCGCCAGCATCATCATGATGGCCGCTGCTTCATCCTGCCCGGGATCGGTGGTGACGATAACCTTGGTCGGCATCAAAATTTTCTCCCCGTCCGTATTCTAGCGGCCGGGTTGGGCGGCCACGCTGTTGTTCCCCGTGCGCGGGGCGAAACACCTGTCTTGACTTTGCCCGTCGCCCTAGAAATGATAGGCCTATGCCAAGCGGGCAAGACCTTCGTTACGCACTCCGCCAGATACGCAAGTCACCTGGATTTTCCGTAACCGTCATGCTTACGTTAGCACTGGGCATTGGCGCGAATCTTGCGGTATTCCAACTACTGCAGGGCATCCTGTTCACCCAACTTCCAGTTGCCAAACCCGCGGAGCTCTATTCCCTGCAGGCAGTCAAGTCTCCTTTTGACGGGCAGTACTTTTACTCCTACGCCGCCTATGAACGTCTGCGCCAGGCAGCCCCCGTGATCGCGCGGTCCGGCGTCGGCAGCGGCGTTCTCCAGGCGCGGGAAAGCTTTTCCGAAGAAACGACGCTGCAGATGGTCTCGGACAATTTCTTCACCGTCCTCAGGCTGTCGTCTTCTTCCGGCCGGTTCTTTCGGCCTGCCGACGACCAGACCGGCCAGGGTGAGCTACCGGTCATCCTGCGCTACGATTTTGCGCGCAACAAGTTTGGTTCGGCTCGCTCGGTCATCGGCATGAAAGCAATGCTCAATCGCGTGCCGGTAATCGTGATCGGGGTTGCTCCGGAGGGTTTCTCAGGGGTGATGCAAGGGGTTGCTCCGGACCTGTGGCTGCCCCTGGCCGCGCAGTCCAGCGGGCGCTTTGGCACTTGGTTCGATTCGCTGGGCCCGGGCTACTCGATTGATCTCGAAGCGCCGTATCGCCGCCAGGATGGCGTTTTCTGGCTATGGGTCCTGGCCCGCGTTCCCGAGGGGCAAAAGGGGAAGTTGGCCGCGATTTGGACGCAGGCGCTGCAGCCCGATTTGCGCCTGATCGGCAATGCGGCTAAGGATCCGGTGGAGCGCGCACACATACTCCAGGCACAGATACAACTGGTCTCAGCGGCGCATGGGGAGGGATCGATGGGCACGGAATACGCGCGCCCGTTGTCGCTGCTGATGGGCATGGCCGCCATGTTCTTTCTCATCGGGTGTGTCAACCTGGGCAACCTGCAAGCGGCTCGCTTCTCCGCACGTCAGCGGGAGATCGGGGTCCGCGCCGCACTGGGTGCGAGCCGTGGGCGCATGCTTCGCCAGTTGATGGTCGAAGACTTGCTGCTGCTTGCGCTGGGCGGCGTTCTGGCGGTGGTCACCTGCCGCATCGCGAGCGGGCTGCTGCTGCACTGGGCTTCGCGCCGAGACCGGCTGATCCCGGTTGATCTTCACCTGGGGTGGGGCTTATTCGCGGTGGGCGCTCTGCTGCTGATGGTTGCCCTGATCGGGTTCAGTCTGTTGCCCGCCTGGCGCATCACCCGCGGCAATCCTGCGGCTGCGCTGCAATCGGGCATCGGGCACATGGGCCGGCGCTCCGGCCGGTGGCCGCGGCTGTTGCTCGCCGGCCAGGTCAGCTTGTCGTTATGGCTGCTGGCGATGGCGTCGCTGTTTGCCCAGACTCTGCTTAACCTCGATAGCTTCGATGCCGGCCTCGATCGCCAGCATGTGCTCTCCGTCCACCTTGACCTGGTGAGCGACGGCCTGGCCACGCAAGACCTCACGGGCCTGAACAGACGCATCCTCGACCATCTGCGGGCCTTGCCCGGGGTGCGCGACGCCGCTCTGCAGATGTGCCGTGTCCCGGGCTGCGTTTGGAATACGGCCATCCACGTTTCCGGCCAGCCCACGCTTTCGCCGGAGCAGATGCATGGAGAAGAAAACCACGTTAGCACGCACTACTTCCACACCATGGGGATACCGCTGCTGCGCGGACGCGTATTCAACGACGCCGACCGGCCGGGGGCGCAGCCGGTCGCCATCCTCAACCAGGCCTTTGCCGAGAGGCTGTTCGGGCAGCAAGATCCGATCGGGCATTTCATCGGTTACAAAAGCGCGCCCGGCGACCACGCGTTTCAGATCGTGGGCGTAGTGGGCGATGCGCATGTAGACGGATTACGTCTGCCCGCGCCTCCGGTTGCTTATCTCTCGCTTGAACAGGGCGGCGACCAGGCCGGCACCATCGAGGTAAGCGCCCTGGGCTCACCCTCCAGCATCGCCAACGACATTCGTAACAGTCTCAGGTCGGTGGACCCCGACTTGCCCATTGCCGAGATTGTGCCCCTCAACCTGGAATTCAACGATGATTTGTCGACGGAGAAATTACTCGCCCGTCTGACCGCGACGTTTGCCGGATTGACGCTGGCCCTGGCGGCGATTGGTTTTTATGGGCTGCTTTCATTCCAGGTGGTGCGGCGCACGCCGGAGATTGGGATTCGCCTTGCACTGGGGGCAACCCGCGGCCAGGTACTGGGGCTGTTTCTGCGCCAGACCATGGTGATCCTGATCGGCGGAATCCTGCCCGGTATCGTGCTGACGATTCTCGCCGGGCGCAGCGCAAGAACCCTGCTCTATGGTGTGCGGGAGACGGATCCCTGGGCACTGGCGGTCGCCAGCTGCGTGTTGATCGCCGGCGGGGTGCTGGCTACGATCATCCCAGCACGCCGGGCGTCTGCGCTCGATCCCATCAAAACCTTGCGCGCGGAATGATTTGCAAGGGCAAGCTCAACAGAGGCCACTGGTACATCACGAAGATGCATCGAGCAGAGCTTTCAATAATGGGTGCCGGGAGCGCGCTCAGGATATTGGTGCCGAGCGCCACTCTCACTGGGGATTCTCGTAGAGTTCGTCCCGCGTCCAGCGCCCAGATCTCGTTACCGGTTGGCGACGCAATCTGATCAGCAGGCTCTCGCGTGCGCTCGCTACTAGTTTCCCTGCCTGATCAACTGGAGAAATTCTCGCAATGGGTTTTCCGTGACTCGTCACTACGTAGCTGCGACCCCGGCGAACACTTTGCAGCAGCTGAGAGAATTTTCGATTGGCATCTGCAGATGAAACGGCCTTATCCATATACACCGCTCCGATTTTTCGCGTGTAGCGATACTCACGACTATATCGTGGGCGGGTGTCGATACGGCGACCCATCGCAATTGCCCCATTTTCTCCTCCCCGTGGACCTGATGCGGAGGCAAGGTCCACAAATCCGCACTAAACTGGTTGAGTTGCTTGTTGGAGGATTTACCCATGAAGTTACCCCGCCTCTCTTCAGCCCTCAGTAACGCTCTGGCTGCGCTCGCGCTTCTGGCCCTGGCCGCCCTGCCCGTGGCCGCGCAGACACTCACCGGAAAGGATGCCTTTACTGACTACAGCAAAGAACATCCCGGGGTGCGGCGCCACGTCACCGTCGCCGATCTTCCGCAGCCGTACGCTACGCCCTCAGCCAACGCCGGCGCCGCGATCGTTCCGCGGCCAGATGGCGTGTGGCCGCAGGCGCCTGCTGGTTTCAAAGTGGAGCAGTTCGCCACCGGCCTGGATAACCCCCGGCTGATGCGCATGGCGCCCAATGGCGACATCTTCCTCGCCGAGAGCGACGCGGGCAAGATTCTCGTGTTTCGCGGCATCGGCGCCGACGGCAAGGCCGGCCAGATGGAGGTGTTCGCATCCGGCCTAAAGGCTCCGTTCGGCATCAACTTTTATCCCAGCGGTCCCAATCCCAAGTGGGTTTATGTCGGCAACACTGCTTCCGTTGTCCGCTTTCCTTATCAGAGCGGCGACCTGAAAGCGCGCGGCCCGGCGGAAACCCTGACCGAGCTGCCCGGCGCCGGCGGCCACCGTACCCGCGACATCGTCTTCACGCCGGACGGCAAGCACATGCTGGTCTCGGTCGGCTCGCATTCCAATGACGACGATCCCGACACCACCCCAGCGGAATTCCACCGCGCCGATGTGCTCGAGTTCACGCCCGAGGGTAAATTCGAGAAGATCTACGCCTCCGGCATTCGCAATTGCGTGGGAGAAACCATCCAGCCCGCCACCGGCGAACTCTGGTGCTCGGTCAACGAACGCGATGCTTTGGGCAATAACCTGGTGCCTGACTACATCACCCACGTGCAGGAGGGTGGCTTTTACGGCTGGCCCTGGTTCTACATGGGCGACAATCAAGACCCGCGGCAGGCGGGGAAACATCCTGAACTGAAAGCCAAGGTGATCGTGCCCGACGTGCTGCTCAACCCTCACTTTGCTTCGCTCGAAATGCAGTTTTACGAAGGCAAACAATTCCCCGCCACCTATCACGGTTGGGCCTTCGCAGCCGAGCATGGTTCCTGGAACCGGGATCCACGCGGCGGCTACGAAGTGATTACCGTGCCCATGGAAGGCGGTAAGGCGACCGGTGAGTATGAAGACTTCCTCACCGGCTTCGTGCTCCCCGGGGGCAAGGTGTGGGGCCGCCCCGTCGGCATCGCGGTGGCCAAGGACGGATCATTGCTGGTCTCTGACGACGGCTCGAACACAATCTGGCGCGTGACCTACACCGGTAGCAAAACGGCAGGTGGCCAGTAAGTACCCTCTACCTGACCTCGGAGAAACGATGAAGACTTTCCTGCTCCGCCGCATCGCTGTCGTGGTTCTGCTCCTGGGCGCCTTTGCCGTCATGCGTCCACAGACCAGCGCCACCCAGACCCAACGATTCCCGCAATTCGACAATCAGGATGTCAAGGTGTGGAAGTCGGTGGTGATGCCGCACTCTCCCCTAACCATGCATCGTCATGAACACCCGCGCGTCATCATCGCCTTGCGTGGCGGCACTATGAAAATCGTGGACCAGCAAGGCAAATCCGAAGAGCATGTGTGGGAGACCGGCAAGGCGTACTGGTTGCCAACCAATCCGCCCGGCACCATGCACGCCGACGTAAACGCAGGCGACCAACCGATTGAGGTGATGGTGGTCGAATTAGAGAAGGAAAACTAACCCAGCGGGATGCGCACCTCTGAGGGGATCCAGATCGGCTTTGCCATCCTGCTGGCCGTAGCAGCCTGGATCCCTATCCCTGTACGTCGCTCCTTGCCCATGCGCCGGCGCTGGAACATCACCCTGCTGGCGCTGATCCCCTTGGTTGCCGTGACGCTGGCGCGCGCCAGCGTGCGCTGGGTGCCGGCATTTTATGTGTCGGCTGTGCGCGACTGGCTGACGGCCGCTCTCTTCCTGGTGCCTTACTGGCAGACCGGGCAGTTTTTCCTGGGACCGAACCACCGCGTCGAAGAGCGCCTCATGGCCTTCGATCGCTGGTTGATGCCGCGCACAGCGGCCACTTCGGGGACACCGCGCAGCAGTCTGGGCGTGGTGTTAGAGGTCGCCTACCTCTTCTGCTATCCGCTGGTGCCGCTCGGCCTGCTGACCCTCTACCTGGCTCACCAGCGCCGTAACGTCGCAGGCTTCTGGCTGGTGGTGCTGATTGCGACCTATGCCTGTTACGTAATCACGCCGTTTGTGCCGGCCTTGCCTCCCCGCGATCTGGTGCGCAAAGCGAGCGCCGCCAAAGCCGGCAAAGCACGCCTGTTCAATCGCTGGATACTCCAGCACGGAAGCATCCACGCCATCTCGTTTCCCAGCGCCCACGTGGCCTCCACCTTGGCCGTCTCTCTGGTGCTGTTGCACTTTCTGCCGGTGGCGGGGCTGGTCTTTCTGTTGGTATCGATCTGGATTGCCCTGGGTGCGGTGATCGGCCGCTACCACTATGCGCTCGATGTTCTGCTGGGGGCCGCGACCGCCCTGGGCGCTTTTGCCGCTTGCTATCCCTATCTCTGATTGTTCCGACCTCAGCGCCAGGCGGCTGCCTGAATGCCATATAGTTCTGGCTTGACCACACGGCCGCATTCTCCCTATAAAGATGGGCCCCCGGATCGCGCACCCCTATAATACGGAATCCGCGCATGAGAGAGATTATCGAACGACAGATCGATCAGGCACTCGGGCGGGCACCCGCTGACCTGGTGGTGCGCAACGCCCGCATCCTGAACCTGGTCACCGGCGAACTGCAGCCCGGCGACATCGCGGTGTGCGGCAGCCAAGTGGTGGGTACCTTGGATAGCTATAGCGGTGTGGAAGAGATCGATGCCCAGGGCCGTTGTGCGGTGCCGGGTTTCATTGATAGCCACGTACACTGCGAGAGCACGCTGGTGACGCCCGCGGAGTTCGACCGTTGTGTGCTGCCCCACGGCACCACCACCGCCATCTGCGATCCCCACGAAATCTGCAATGTTCTCGGCCTGCAGGGATTGCAATATTTTCTCGACGCCGCCCAGACCACCGCGCTCGATCTGCGGGTGCAGCTTTCTTCCTGCGTGCCCGCCACCGAGCTCGAAACCTCGGGCGCCCGGCTCACCGCCGCTGACCTGCTGCCCCATCGCCACCACCCCAAAGTGATTGGTCTGGCCGAGTTCATGAATGTGCCCGGCGTGCTGAGCAAAGATCCCGAGTGCATGGAGAAGCTGGCGGCCTTCCACGGTCAGCACATCGACGGCCATGCTCCGCTGCTTTCGGGCCACGGCTTGAACGCTTACCTCGCCTGCGGCATTCGTAACTGTCACGAGACCACAAACCTGGCCGAGGGACGGGAGAAGCTGGCCAAGGGGATGCAGGTGCTCATGCGCGAGGGATCGGTGTCGAAAGATCTGGCCGCGCTGGCGCCGCTGCTGAACGACTTTACTTCCCCGTTTTTGGGCTTGTGCACGGACGATCGCAATCCGCTCGATATTCACGAGGAAGGCCACCTGGATTACCTGGTGCGCCGCGCGATCGAGCTGGGCGCGCCCGTGGCCGCCACCTATCGCGCCGCCAGCTGGTCGGCGGCTCAGAGCTTTGGGCTCAGGGACCGGGGGCTGATCGCGCCGGGATATGTTGCGGATTTCCTGCTGCTCGACGATCTCGCCAGCTGCGCGGTGCACACCGTCTTCCGCGGCGGCCGCAAGGTAACCGCGGAAACCTTTAACGACCGGGTCATGCCGGAACCGGGAGGCGGCAACACCGTGAAGCGGCAGCCGGTGACCGCAGAAACCTTTCACACGCCTGCCGCAGGGCCGGCTACGCCGGTGATCGGCATCATTCCGGGCAAGATCCTGACCGAGCATCTCCAGGCCTACCTGCCCTATCGCAACGGCAGACGGCACGCCGATCCGGAGCACGATCTGCTGAAGGTCTGCGTACTCGAACGTCACGGCCGTAACGGCAATATCGGCCGCGGTTTCGTCAAGGGATTCGGCTTTCGCCAGGGCGCGCTCGCCTCCTCGGTTGGCCATGACAGCCATAACCTCTGCGTGGTGGGCGCCGGCGACGAAGACATGGCCATTGCCATCAACCGCCTCATTGCCCTGGGCGGAGGCTTCGTGGCCGTGCAGGCGGGACGGATTCTCGCCGAGCTGGCCCTGCCCTTCGCCGGGCTCATGAGCCTGGCTCCCTTTGCCACCGTGCGTAAGGACCTTTATGCTTTACGCGCAGCGACCCAGACGATGGGCTGTCTGCTCGCTGAGCCTTTTCTGCACCTCGCGTTTCTGCCGCTCCCGGTCATTCCCCACCTCAAGATCACCGACTTCGGGCTGGTCGATGTCGACCGCTTTGCCCTGATCGCCCCATAAACCGCCGCCGCGTAACACCTTGGTGGCAGGCGTCGTGACAAATCCAGGCCTGCTACCCGATACGTGTTACCGGCGAATACCCCGATTGCCCAAGTAAGCCGCTTTCGTAAGGGGAGCGGGTCGTTGTTTGCTTGCCTTAGCACCCGTGCGACTGCCATTCTTGGCTTGCTGCAGAACAGGCCCCATGGTTGCGCGAGGCTGAAGCAGCGAAATGCATTTGCTTTTCTTGCCCGGAATCGGGGGGTGTGATGAAGTTCTGCCAGATCGCTCTGTTGTTGACGCTCGGTATGACCGCGGAGATGTCGCTGGGCGCGCAAGCGCTCCCGGCCGGCGCCGTGCTGGTCGCGAGCGAAACCCTGCCGGAGTTCCTTGGTTCCAGCCATCCCTCACTCTTGAACGGCCTCAGCATCACCCCCGCGATCAGCCAGGCGAAGCCGGTTGAGCCAGTTCAGGAAATCAAGCCGGGACCGCTGACTGCCAAGGACCGCCTCACGCTTTTCTGGAACGAAAGCTATGCTTCCCCAGGTATGTTTGTCGGCGTTTCCGCCGGCGCCCTCGTCGACCAGCTCCGCCACACCCCGGCCAAGTGGGATGGGGACGGCAGCGGTTACACGCGGCGCTTTGCCAGCGAGTACGGACAACTGGCGGCGCGCAATGTGATTCACGACGGCCTGGCTGGATTGACCGGCCTGGACCCCCGCTACCAACCGTGCCAGTGCAACGGCGCCCTGCGGCGCAGTGTCCACGCCCTGAAAGCCAGCTTCATCACTTCCCGGCAAGATGGCCGGCTGGCCCTCGATATGCCCCAGATTCTCGGCGCCTATGGCTCCGGGGTCGTCTCCACCTATTGGTATCCTCATCAGCAATTCAGTCCCCTGGTGCAGGGCGTGCAGTTTGGCCACGAGCAGATGGGCGAAGTCGTGGTCAGCAACCTGGTACAGGAATTCGGTCCGGGCATTGAGCGCCGCTTGCATCTGCATTCCCTGACCGCGCGCCGTGTGGCCCGCCCGGACGACGACGACTAGGTCACCCCCTGCCGGATCCCAAAGGATAGACCCCAGGGTTAGATCCTTTGTTCGAACGCCATCAACTGAGCAACAATCCCTGTTCCTCGATCCGCCACGTCCCTCCAGAAGTGCTCTAATGGCAGTGAACGAGCAGGGGAGATCCCATGCGGCTACGCTTTTCGCTGGTCCTTTTCACGCTGGTAACCTGGATCGCTGGAGCCCACCCGGCGACCGCGCAAAACACCTTCGCCGGGACCTGGAAACTCAACCAGGAAAAAAGCCAATTGGCGGGCGACCTGATGAAATTTCGCCCGGCCCAGGACCAGGCGATCGAGCTGGCCGCGGGCGGCACCACCTACTCCTTTCGCACCGACGGCAAGCCCTATGCCTTGCCTTCGGGCGACGTGGCGATCTGGCGGCAGAACAGCGACGATAGCTGGACCACCGAGTATCGAAAAATAGACAACAAGCTGCTCAGCAGCGATAACTGGAAGCTTTCCCCCGACGGCAAGACCCTCACCGTCACCACCACCGGCGCCAAGGCAAACGGGGATTTGTACACCAACACCGCGACTTATGTGCGGACCGCCGGCACCAGCGGGTTGCTGGGCGACTGGAAGAGTACCGAGGTCAAGATTGGGTCGCCCAACGAGCTCACCATCCAGGTAGCCGGCCTCGATCGTCTGCTCTTCAAGATCCCGGCCATGAAGGCTACCTGTCAGGCGGATTTTGACGGCAAAGACGCCGTCGTGGAGGGCCCTGATGTCCCAACCGGCCTGCGACTGTCTCTTACCCGCACCGGGCCATACAGCTTCAAACTGGTGCAAAAGCTGAATGGCAGTATTGTCGACTCGTCGGTCTACACCGTCTCCGCCGACGATCCCAACACTATGACCGAGGTCGGTGGCGCTCCCGGCGACCCGCCCGCCACGGTCGTCTGGGAAAAACAAGCGCCGCCCCCGCCCCCAGCCACGCCCAAGCCCACCGTGGGAGCGCCGGTGAGACCGTAAACCCTGGTTGCCGGTTATTGGTTCCGTACGCTGGAGTACACTGAAAACAGTGCATTCTCTCTCGCCTGCTTTTGCCGTTGTTGCTGCGGGCGAGCTCACCTTTTCCTCTGTAAACGGCACGCGTCATCGCGGCCAACTGGAGTTCTCATGAGTTTGATCAAAGCAGCCGACGTACCCAAGCATTTGGCCGACCGGCTGAAGTCTCGCCGCCTTGCCGCACGCCTGTCCCAGGGCACCGCCAAACAGCCAATTCTGCCCCCAAAAAAGATCGCCGTTGCTTCTGCCAGCCAAGTTCCTGCTATCCCTGCGACCCTGTAGGTTCGTCTCCACCGAAAGATTGAGTGCAAATCCGTACCCTGGGTCCAAGACGGGACCGGGGTGCGCACCTATTCTGAATCAGACATATAGAACATACTGATTCTCCAAGCGCCCTCACGCAGGGCGCCTTTTTTTGCTCCCGCTTCGCTACACTCGCCTGTGCAGGGTAGAAGTCAAGATGCGTTCATGTCGAGCCAAGGCGATCCTCCGGACGATAGGCAAGGGGAATTGGCCACGCTACGGGCTTTTGGCGTTGCTGCTGGCCTGCACCCAGGCGGCGGTCGCGCTCGACCCGCACCGCGGGCTGGACCACTATGGCCACCAGGTCTGGCGCACAGATTCCGGCCTGCCGCAAAACACCGTCCACGCCGTGCTGCAAACCCGCGACGGCTACCTCTGGCTGGGAACCGACGGCGGTCTGGTGCGCTTCGACGGCATCGACTTCGTTACCTTCGACGCCGAAAACACGCCGCAGTTCGCGAGCGACACCGTTTACGACCTCATGCAGGATGACTCCGGCACCTTGTGGATCAGTACCGCCGTGGGTTTGTTGAGCTACCGCGGAGCCGCCTTTCAGGCCTACACCCCGGCCCGGGGCTTGCCCGCCGATACGGTGTGGTTCAGCTATCAGGACCGGCGCCACCGGGTTTGGGCGATCACCTCGGCAGGGCCGGCCGTTTTCGATGGCCGCCGCTTCGCGTCCGTGGCTGACGCTGCCTCCGCCAGCCCGCTCAATCGTCAAGCCCTGGCGGAGGACGCGCGAGGGACCCTCTGGCTGGGAGGCAGCAATGGTGTTTTTGCCCTGGAGACCCAGGGCGCCGCAGCGCGCGTGGCGTTCCACCTGCTGGCCGGCAAGGCGGTGAGCGCCCTGCGGCTTGACCGTCAGGGCAACCTCTGGGTCGGCACCCGGGAAGGACTGGAGCATTATGCCGGCGGCTCGCTGGCTCCGATTCCGCTCGCAGCGGACCCCTTCCGAGCCCCCACCCGTACCGAGGTCACCGCGTTGCAGCCGGACCTCGCCGACGGGCTGTGGGTCGGCACCGACGGCGGCCTTGTGCACCTGGACGGCGCAGGCGGGTTGCTTCCCTTGCCGGCCAGTGCTTTGCAGGTAAAACGGGTAGACCATCTCTTTCTGGATCGCCAGGGCGCGCTTTGGATCGCCACCGAGCGCGGCGTCTTCCGCCTGGCGGGCGACCATCTGCAGTCCTTCGCCCCGGGCTCCGAGTTGGCCGGCAACCGGGTGCTGGCCCTGTTTGAGGATCGCGAAGGCGACCTGTGGCTGGGCACCGACGCGGGCGGCCTCCATCTTCTCCGCGACCAGAAGTTTATTACCTACACCACCAGCGATGGCCTCTCCGGCAACGACGTGCGCTGCGTGTTTCAAAGCGCCAACGGCGCGCTGTGGATCGGCACCGACGGCGCCGGCCTGAATCGTCGCACCAGCGGCGGCTTTCTTCACTTCAGCACGGCGGATGGGCTTTCCAGCAACGTGATCCTGGCGCTCGCCGACGGCCCCGGCGGCGACCTCTGGATCGGCACCCCGGATGGGCTCAACCTGCTGCACGCCGACGCCACGCAGACAAAGGGCCCGGCCAGGGTGCGGATCCAGCGATTCACGGCCGCGGACGGCTTGCCGGATGAATTCATCCGCTCTCTCTACACCGACCATGACGGCAGCCTGTGGATCGGGACACGGCACGGGTTGTCTCATCTGGCCGGGGGTAAATTCACCAGTTATTCCAGCATGGATGGCCTGGGCAGCGACTTCATCGGCGTCCTGCTGCGGGCGCGGGAGCCCAACCGCCATCCCGGCGCTTTTTGGATTGGCACCACCGGCGGCCTGAGCCGGATGCAGGACGGTGTCTTCACCAACTTCACCGCCAAACAAGGTCTCTCGAACAACACTGTCACCGCCATTGCCCAGGACAGCAAGACCGCCGACCTCTGGCTGGGCACCAACGGCGGCGGCCTCAACCGCCTGGACCGGGCCGGCATTCAAGCCTTCTCCGCCAGCCCGAAAGGGCTGCCGGGCACGATTTACAGCATTGTCGCGGATGACCGGGGGCAGCTCTGGCTCGGCTCACCCACGGGCATCTACCGGGTTTCGCTGGCGCAGTTGCATGCTTATTCCGCAGACCCGGGCCACCCCCTCGCGGTGTCCGCCTATGGCACGGCGGATGGCATGAACATCCGCGAATGCAGTGGCGGGGGCCACCCCGCGGCCTGGAGGCTGGGCGATGGCAGCCTCTGGTTCGCCACCCTGGACGGGGTCAGCACCATCGACCCCGCGCACGCGCCGGAAAACGACGTGCCCCCTCCGGTGGTGATCGAAAAAGTGCTGGTGAACGACCAATTGCAGGCAGTTGACCAGCAACTGACCATTCCCCCCGGGGCCAACCGTCTGGAGTTTCAATACGCCGGCCTGAGTTTTGCGGCGCCGCAGAAAGTGCAGTATCGCTACCAGCTGGAGGGCTTTGACCGCGACTGGATCGAGGCCGGCAGCCGGCGCGCCGCGTTCTATACCAATCTGCCCCCCGGGCGCTATCGCTTCCGCGTGCTGGCCGCCAACAATGACGGGGTTTGGAACCGCGCAGGCGCATCGTTCGGCCTGCGCCTGCTGCCGCACTATTACCAGACCTGGTGGTTCTATTCCGCGCTGGCGCTGGCTGGGCTGTTGCTGGGCTATCTGGTGTACCGCTGGCGGGTACTGCAGGTGGAGGCCCAGTGGGGCGCGGTGATGGCCGAACGGGGCCGGTTGGCGCGCGAAATCCACGACACCCTGGCCCAGGGGTTTGTCGCCATCTCAGTGCAATTAGAGCTGGTGGCGCGACTGCTTACCGGCTCCCGGGAAGCGGCGCCCAAACAGGTTTTGCAGCACCTCGATGAGGCCCGCGCGATGGTCCGCGGCAGCCTGGATGAGGCGCGCACCTCAATCTGGGATCTGCGCTCAGAAGCCGCGGCCGAAGATCTGCCCTCGCGTTTGCGGCAGCACTGCAACCGCATCAGCAGCGGATCGCCGGCCAAGGTGTACCTTCAGGTCAAAGGCACCTATCGTCCCGTAGAACGCAGAATTGAAGAGGAGCTGCTGCGCATTGGGCAGGAGGCGGTCGCCAACGCCGTGCGCCATGCCAACGCTACGCGGATCGAGGTGGACCTGAGCTACGAGGCGGCGCTGGTCTCGCTGCGGGTGGCCGACGACGGAGACGGATTTCAGCCTTTACCGGGCGGTAGTGGTCCCGAAGGCCACTACGGTATTCGCGGCATGCATGAGCGGGCGCAACAAATCGAGGCCGCGTTGATCGTCGACAGTCAACCCGGCGGGGGCACACGCGTATGGGTCCATGCACCGCTGGCGTAAGCCAGGAAAGTGAGTAAAAGTAATGAGCGATCCCATCCGGATCATGATCGTCGAAGACCACTCCATCGTGCGCCAGGGCCTGGTGGCCCTGTTGCGCACCGAACCCGACTTTGTGATTGTTGCCGAGGCCGGCGACGGGCGCAAGGCGATCGAGCTGTATCGCCAGCACCAGCCGGACGTGACCCTGATGGACCTGCGCCTGCCGCAGGTGAACGGGGTAGAAGCGATCGGCCGGATCCGCATCGATTATCCCAATGCGCGCATCATCGTGCTCACCACGTTCGATGGCGATGAAGATATTTACCGCGCCCTGCAGGCGGGGGCGCGCGGCTATCTGCTGAAAGGCATGACCAGTGACGAGTTAGTGGAGGCCATTCGCTCGGTCTATGCCGGCAAGTCGCGCATTCCGGCGCCGGTCGCCGAGCGCCTGGCCGAGCGCATGGGGGCCCCGGTGCTGACGGCGCGCGAAACCGAGGTGTTGCATTTGATCGTGGGTGGCAACAGCAATAAGGAGATAGCGTCGGCCCTGCACATCTCGGAGGCAACGGTGAAAACCCACATCAACAGCCTGCTCAGCAAGCTGGGGGTGACCGACCGCACCCAGGCGGCGACGACTGCGCTGCAGAGGGGAATCGTGCATCTTGACTAAGCGGCCACTATGGTTCGCGTGGCTCGCGTTGCTGTTGGCGAGCCCGGGGTTAGCGCACGCGGCGGCGGCGTGGCATAACGCCAGCGCGGAAGAACTGCGGGCGGTGATCCCAGCCCGCGCGCCGGTAATCAGTGAGCGCATTGAGACGGAATTCCGCACCGCCTCCGGCATCACCGATGGCAAGGGCCACGCTATTGCCGGGGTGGTGCTGATCACCGCAGGTTATTCGGCGGACGGCAAGTACTCCCATTACTTCGTCTCCCAGGTGCCGCTCAAGGTCGGCGACTTTGTGCTCGCGCCGGGAGAATATCTGCTCGGCTGGGTGCGCGGCCAGGATTCGCTGCGGGTAACGTTCTACCAGGCGCAGAGCGGCGCGGCGGTGGGCCATGTGGACGCGACGCGCAATCTTTCCATCACCCGGGTGGAGTCGTTTCGCATCTGGCCACCTTCTGACAAGTCGTTGGTGCAACTGGGCCGCTTTACCTTCGGCTACACCCTGGTTCAGAACTGATGTTTCCCACCCCGTCCTGATCCCTCATTCTGTCCGAGTCTTTGGCCGTCGGATTGTGGCATCCTAGTGTGGAGCGTCTCTCCGTCCTGACCACAAAGGGCGGGTGAACGACGCACCATACTAGCAAAGGGACCTATGCCTTCACGGACTCGATTAATCGCCATCGCTGTCGGGTCGTCTGCTCTGCTCATGGGCGCGTCGCTGGCCTGGCATGCGTTCTCCCCTCACGAGGAAGCGGCCTCGACTGAAGCGGCCGAGCAGCCGGGCCGGGCCGTCATTTACCCCGATGGCGCCGAGGCCAAGGCAGATATTGCCGCGGCGCTGACCCAGGCGGCGAGGGAAAAAAAGCGCGTGCTGCTCGACTTCGGCGGCAACTGGTGTGGGGATTGCCAGGTGCTCCAAATCTACTTCCACGATGCCGCCAATCGCAGCCTGCTGGCCAACAACTACGTGCTGGTCCCAGTCAATATCGGCCAATACGACAAAAACCTGGACATTGCCGCTCACTACGGCGTCCCGGTCGATAAAGGCGTGCCTGCCCTGGCTGTGCTCGACGCCGCGGGCAAGGTCATCTACAGCCAGAGAAACCACGAGTTCTCCGCCATGCGCACCATGGATTCGGCCTC
Organism: uncultured Acidobacteriaceae bacterium; assembly: GCA_963834445.1. Classification (GTDB taxonomy): domain Bacteria; phylum Acidobacteriota; class Terriglobia; order Terriglobales; family Acidobacteriaceae; genus PALSA-350. The sequence continues at coordinate 38,245 of CAWIBU010000002.1, read as the reverse complement.
TGTCACCGCCTTCCTTCTGCAGTGGAAGGGCTAGCTCAGCCCTGTTCGTCCAGCAATAACCCGTTGCTTCGCTCAAGCAAACTCGTCTTGGCCCCTGGCAGGGCGTTCATGTACCTTCGATGGCATGGCTCGTGCGTTTGAAAAAATCCGGCTTGCCCTGCTGGCTTCGCTCTCGCATGACGTATTCGGCACCGCCAAAGGGGCCGCGTATTCTGCCATTCTCTGCCTGTTTCCCACCATCCTGGTCCTGACCACTGCGCTGGCCTTCACCCCTGAATCGGATACACTGCGCGGGGAAATGCGCGCCGCCTTTGCCGAGGTGCTGCCGGACGACACGATGACCCTGCTGCACGCCTATTTCACCAACCAGAAAGTACGCTCCGAACAGGTCGTTGCCTCCGCCATCGTGGTCAGCCTGCTGGCCGCCATGGGCATGATGCTCTCATTGATGGAAGGCTTTCGCCGGGCCTACGAGCTGCCCCGCCATGAGTGGAACTTCTGGGTCGGGCACCTGGTTGCGCTGGCGCTGGTCCCGCTGTGCCTGGTACCTCTGGCATTTGCCACCTTAATGGTTGCCTTTGGTCATCAGATCGAAGAATGGGTCATCAGCAACAGCTACCACGCGCTCGGCCCGTTTGTTCTGTTTATCTGGCGCATCGTGCGCTGGTCGATCGGCCTGTTCACCACCATCGTGGTGCTCTCCATGATCTACCAGTTCGGCACCCCGCGGCGGCGGGCCTGGCGCTACGTACTGCCGGGCGCTTCGGGCGCTGCCATTATCTGGTTCCTGGCCACCCTTGCGTTCGGCTTCTACCTGACCCGATTCGCGGACTATTCCGTCGTCTACGGCCCCCTGGGCGCGGTCGTGGCCACGCTGGTGTGGCTGTACATTGCCACCGTCAGCGTGTTGATCGGCGCCGAGTTCAACGCTCACGTTTTTCCCAAGCCGACGCGGCCGGACTCCGAGATCGCCCCCGAACAGGAGAAAAAAATGGTCACGGCCGGCGAGTCCCGCGAACGCTGAAGAAAAGTTTGCGGATGTCCAGCCTCATCCTGCGCAACAATTTGCGCAGGATGAGGCACTTTGTGTACATCCGGACTAAAAATGTGGATGTGTGCACAAGCCCTCATCTGCCCCCCCGCCGGTACGCGTAGAATAAATATGCCGAGGCGGTTATCGTCTTCGGGACCGCAGTATGGGGGACGAATGAGTTTTACCCTGTTGGAACCTGGCACTACCCTTCCCGCTGAACCACAACGTCGCGCCAAGATTGTTGCCACGCTTGGCCCTTCGTGTAACACCGAATCGGTTTTCCGTGAGCTGGTCCGCGCTGGCCTCGATGTGGCGCGGCTTAATTTTTCCCACGGCACCCACCCGGAAAAGCTCAAGCTGATCGAGATGGTGCGTAAAGTCTCGAGCGAAGAAGGTAAGCCCATCTGCATTCTGGGCGATTTGCAGGGACCCAAGATCCGCACCGGCCGGTTAAAAAACCGCATCCCGGTGCAGCTCAAAGCGGGGCAGAAACTCACCATCACGCCGCGCGATATTGCCGGCACCGCCACCCTGATCGCGACCACCTTTCCTACCCTGGCGGAGAATCTGGAGCCGGGCGCGCGCATTCTGCTTTCCGATGGCCTCATCGAGCTCTACGTGATCGCGGTCCATGGCCAGGATACGGAGTGCGAAGTCATCAACGGCGGCTTGCTGGGCGAGCATAAGGGCATCAACCTGCCGGGGATCCCGGTGCGCGTGCCCTCGCTCACCGCCAAGGACGAAGTGGACCTGGAGTTTGCCATCAAGAACGGCGTGGACGCGATCGCCGTCTCCTTTGTGCGCACGGCGGAGGACATCCGCCTGGTGCGGCACCGCGTGGCCGCCATGGGCGCCGAGACCTGGATCATCGCCAAGCTCGAAAAGCCGCAGGCGATTCAGCACCTGGAAAGCATTCTCGAAGCCGCCGACGGCGTGATGGTCGCGCGCGGCGATCTGGGCGTAGAAATGCCGCCCGAAAAAGTGCCGGCCATTCAGAAGCTGGTGATCCGCCGGGCCGGCGATTATCGTAAACCGGTAATCACGGCCACCCAGATGCTGGAGTCGATGATCGAAAACCCTCGCCCCACGCGGGCCGAGGCCAGCGATGTGGCCAACGCCATTTATGACGGAACCGACGCCGTGATGCTCTCGGCGGAAACAGCAGCCGGCAAATATCCGGTCGAGGCGATCCAGATGATGGCCAAGATCGTGCTCGAGACCGAAGCTCAGGAGCCGCTGGTCCGGACCACGGAACGGGGTCACCCCGACCATGTACGATTGTCGGTGGCGGAGACCATTTGCGAGTCGATGGCGCACGCGGCCGAAGACCTCGACATCAGCGCCATCGCGGTCTTTACCGAGACCGGCACCACCGCCCGCCAGCTCTCGAAATATCGTCCCAAATCACCCATCTTTGGCTTGAGCAGCGTACAGCGCGTGATCAATCGCATGGTGCTGCTCTGGGGAGTGCACCCTATCCTCTGCAACAAACTGGCCACGGCGGAACAGATGGTCGAGACCGCGGAGCGACTGCTCGAAGAGGGTGGCCACGTGCAGGCGCGGCAGATTCTGGGTATCGTCGCCGGCACGCGCACCAAATCGGGCTCTACCAATTTCCTGCGCCTGCATGTGCTGGGGGACAGCCTCTCGGAATCCGCCGCCACCCGCGAAGATGCGTTGGCGCGGCCCCGGGTGAAGCGCGTGGCCAAGTCGAAGACACCACCCCAGGCGCTGCCCCGAAGGGTGCGCTCCGGCCACTAGGCGATCGCTGCACACAGACAGGCGGCGTGTTTATCCAGTCATGCCTGAGCGAACCGCCGAGTCCCGCAGGAACTCGGTGGTTCGCCTCCCGGCCTGACGCTAAGGCCCCGGCCCCTACATCTCGCAAAATACGAGCGATACCCGCAGGTCTTTGCGTTTAAGAAGACAACCAGGAAACCGCCCATCAGGACCTTTCCTGAACTCCCAAGTTCCATGCCGGCAATGCGCCGACGACCGGTAGCGAGCGCTGCTCCCTCTCCCCCTTTTCCCTGCTAAGTTGAGTAAGGTAAATTTCCATGGGCCGCATCCACATACTGGCCGATCAGGTGGCCAACCAGATTGCTGCCGGCGAGGTCGTCGACCGGCCTGCGTCCGTGGTCAAGGAGCTGCTGGAGAATTCGCTCGATGCCGGCGCTACGCGCATCGTCATCCACGTGGAGGCCGGCGGACGCAAGCTCATCCGCATCGCCGACGACGGCATCGGCATGGTGCGCGACGACGCCCTGCTGGCCTTTGAGCGGCACGCTACCTCGAAATTGCGCTCCAGTGATGACCTGCTCTCGATTGCGACCCTGGGCTTTCGCGGCGAAGCGCTGCCCTCCATCGCCTCGATTGCGCGGGTCGAGCTCGTGACCCGGGCCGCCGAGGAATCTTCGGCCACGCGCATGGAGATCGCCGGCGGCAAACTGCTGGTCTGTGAGGATGCAGGCGCGCCCCCGGGCACCACGCTCACGGTGCGCGATCTGTTCTTTAACACCCCGGCGCGGCGCAAATTCCTCAAGTCCGAAAATACCGAGCTCGCCCACGTGACCGCGTTGGTGACGCACTACGCGCTGGCTCACCCCGACAAGCACTTCGAGCTGCACTCGGCCACCCACGCGCTCTTGGTCGCGCCCCCGGTGCGCCTGGCGGCCGAGCGCATCTTTCAGATTTTCGGCGAGGACACCCTCGGCCAGCTTCTGCCCCTCGCCGCCGAAGTCGAGCTGGAGCGGGCGGGATTGCCCGAACCCCCTCCCTGGAGACGTCCGGCGGACTACCAGACACCCCAGCCCGGCTGGCTGCGCCTCAGCGGCTTCACCTCCAAGCCTGAGCTGCAGAAACTGAATCGCAACTCGATCTATTGCTTTGTCAATCGCCGCCTGGTGCGCGATCGCCTGCTGATGCACGCGGTGAGCGAGGCCTATCGCAATATATTGCCGCCCACGTCGTTCCCCGTGGTGCTGCTGTTTGTCGAGATGCCGCCCGAAGAGGTGGATGTCAACGTGCACCCCGCAAAAACCGAGGTTCGTTTCCGCCAGCCCAGCTGGCTGCACGACTTTGTGCGCGATACCCTGCGCCACAAACTCACCCTGGGCAAACCGGCCGCCGGCTTTCTGCAAGCGCTCACCGCGCACCCAACCGCTACCCCCGCTTTGATTCCCGACTCGGGAACGCCCAGCTCCGGCGGCTGGCTCTCCGCCAGCCCGATCGACGAGCACGAGAGCGATACCTTCCGCCTGTCTGCGCCGCCCATACCGCCCTCCCCTGGCGTTCTTCCTTTTGCGCCTGCCGCAGCCAATCCGATGCCGGAAAATGGCCACCTGGCCGCCGTCGCACCCAACTTTACCGGCAACGGCATGCGCCCCTCCGGCTGTTCCTCAGCCACGCTTGCCGAGACCGACGATGCCGTCGTCGAAAGCCCCAGCCTGCATGGCCTGGCTTCGCTGCGGCCGCTCGGCCAGCTGCGCGACTCCTTCATTCTGGCGGTCAACCAGGAAGGCCTCTGGATCATCGATCAGCATGTCGCCCATGAGCGGGTGCTGTTCGAACGCGTGTTGCGCGAGCGCACCGTCGAGCAGGTGCAGCGCCAGCGGCTGCTGATGCCCCTGTTGCTCGATCTGCTGCCGGCGCAGATGGTCACCTTTGCCGCAATTGCCCGGGAACTCGAAGCCAATGGCTTTGAAGTGGAGCCGTTCGGCCCCCGCACCATTGCCATCAAAGCAGCCCCCGTCGGGCTCGAAGGCGCGGCCCTCGAGCGCATGCTGGTCGAAGTTCTGGAACAGGCCGGGTCGCTCGAGCAGGCAGAGAATCTGGAGGCTGCACGTACCCGCATCGCCGCCTCCATCGCCTGCCACGCGGCCATCAAAATCAACACCCCGCTCGACCCCGCGCGCATGGAATGGCTGCTGGCGGAACTGGCCAAAACCGAGCACCCCACCAGCTGTCCCCATGGCCGCCCCATCGCACTGCGGTATGCTTGGAAGGAAATACAGCGGGCATTTCACAGGATTTAACACCCGGTTTCTCCGACTAGCATTGCCACCGTCGTGGTTTCCAATCCGGAAGCCGATACAGATCCGCGCGAAAAGGGACTTTCTTGATAGCAGAACAACTCCAGGCAGCACGGGCGGCGCACTGGCGCCAGAACCAAAGCCCTCTTCTTACGCTCGATGACGCGCAGAACTGGTGCCGCCAGCACCCCTTATGTCTCTTTTTGCCGCGGCCCGCGCAGTTGCCGGCGCCCGCACCTTCGTTCGTCGAAGCCTGCATGGGCAGCCGCCACTCTACGCCTTCCGCGGACGCCATCGCGCAGGCGCAGAGCTTGCTGACCCGTCTCATCGCCTCGGGCAACGTGGTGGCGCTGAATCTGTTCGGCTCAGTGAGCGAGCAGCCGGATTTTCTGGCCCACAGCGAGGCGCTGCCGTTTGTGCTTTCCCTGCGCGCCGATGCGGACTGGAAGCATGCGCCGCAGAAATCCTCTGGCCACAAAGTTTCCCCGCTGGTGCTGGAATTGTGGAAGGCGCTCGATAAGGACGGCGTGCTGACGGCCGCCCAGGCCCGCGAAAGCCTGGGCCGCGAGTTGACCGAAGCGGCTGTTTTGCGCGGCTTGTGCGAGCTGTGGCAGGCCCTGCGCATCAGCCCGGCCTACGCTGAGGAAAGCGGCCAGCCGGCGCGCTGGGAGATGCTCCGCCTGCGCCACCGTGCCGCGCTCGCGACCGCCACGGCAACCTCCCAGGTCACCGCCCTGTCGTTGCTGGTATCGATGTATCTGCAGTCGGTCTATGCCGCCACCAGCGAGGAGATCGAGATCTTCCTCTCCCCTGTGGCGTCGCGTTCACGGGTGCGGGAAGCGGTGCGCGGCTTGTCCGCAACCCGGCAGATCCATGCCCTTTCGATGGACGCGCAGACCTATCACTTCCTGGAAAATGGTTTACCGGAATTTGCTGAGCTGCCGGCGGCCGAAGGCAAGGCCGAGCCGATGAATGCAACGCTGGGCACCACTGAGCGGCGCCCAGCGGCCAAACCAACGCCGCGCAGGATGCAGGCGATCCGGCCGCCGGATCAAACTGCGGGTCAGGCCCCGCCCGCCGCATCCGCTCCCATCTACCGCCGCCCCAAACCGGAGACGCTGCCGCAGCCTGCAGCTGCGCGGTCCGCGCGCCCTGCATCGCGGCCACCCGCACGCCCTGGCGCGCCCGGCCGTGCTCCATGGCAGCCGGCGGCCAGACCAGGAAGCAAACCAGCATCCAGACCAGCATTCAGGACCTCCGGACCACCGGCCAGGGGCGGGCGCCCGGCGGGCAGGGAGGGCGATGCACGATCGAGCTCCCTGCCTCATCCCGGCGCTGGCTCCCGGCCATCGTTCTCGCCCAGGCGGCCGTTTCCTCCTCCAGGCGGCAGCCGGCCTGACAGCGGAGCGCCCGGCGCTGGAGCACGACCCGACAGCCGGCCCACCGGAACGCGGCCGGATACGCGAGCACCGCGGACCGGAGCGCAGCGCAGCGCGCAGCGGCCCTATGCCAGGCCGGGGGGCGCCCGGCCAGATACGCGCGGCGGCGCACGACCACCCGCCAGACCAGGAGCCTGGGCTGGGGCAGACAAACGCGATCAACCCAAACCATGGGCTCTGCCGGGGCGCAAACCGGCCTCCGGACCACGGCCGCCGCGGGCCGGCGCACGCGGAGACGCGCCGTTCCGGCCCCGCCCAGCGGCAGGTCGTGCGTCAGGCGGTCGTCCATCTGCTGGACGCCCCGCAGATGGAGCGCCGCCCTTCCGGCCGCGCACGCCCCGGCCCGATCAAAGTCCCGGTCAAAGACCCGACCAAAGACGTGACCGGGGACCCGACCGGGCACGGTCTTCGCGCCCAGCCGGCCGCCCTTCCGCATCCTATGGCGCCAATCGACCGTCCGCTCCGGGCGTCGGCCGTTCCTCCGGACGCCCTCCGGCCAGTTTCCGCGCCCGTCCCAGGCCCGGCGGTACCGGGAGACCGAGCGCGCCCCCAGGGGGCGCTGCGCGGTACGACCGGCCAGCCCGCGGCGGTTCTGCCAAGCCGTTCCCCAGGCCCTCCACCACCAGCCGCCCCAGCCCGGGAGGCGCGGACAAGGGACGCGGCGGCAAGGAAGGCCGGCCGTTCGTGCCCAGGCCGGATGCCGGCAGGCCACCCAGATCAGGACCGCCAAAGTCCGGACCGCCAAAGTTCAATCCGCGCGGCGGCCCTTCTTCGGGAAAACCGGGCAGGCCGCCGGCCCGCTTCAGTGGGCGCAAACCGGATAGGAAGAAGCCAGGAGCATGACGAGCGCGCACAATCCGCCCCCCAACCCACCTTTGGTGGTGACGATCGATGGGCCGGCCGGCGCCGGCAAAAGCACGGTCGCGGCGCGTATCGCCGCATCCTTCGGCCTGCTGAACCTTGAGACCGGCGCCATGTATCGCGCCTTTGCGCTCAAGGCCATCCAGACTGACAGCGACACCGACGATCGCGAAGAACTGGGCCGGCTGGCGGAGAAGACCCGCATCCGGCTCATGCCGGCGGCTCTGGGCAACCGCGTCTTTCTGGATGATGTGGAGGTGACCAAGCGCATCCGCGAGCCCGACGTCACCGCAGCCGCCTCGCGCGTGAGCGTTCATCCCGGCATCCGGCAATGGATGGTTTCCATGCAGCGCCAGTTAGGCGCCAGCAACGGCATCGTCATGGAAGGCCGGGACATCGGCACCAAGGTCTTTCCCGACGCCGAGGTGAAGATCTTTCTCGATGCCGCCGCCGAGGTGCGCGGCCAGCGCCGCTATCAACAGAACGGTCCCAGCGGCACGCTGGCTGCCGAATCCGTGCTCGAAGAGCTGCGCGAGCGCGACCGGCGCGATCGCACCCGCGCCGAATCTCCCCTGCAACCCGCTGCCGACGCGGTCATCATAGACTCCACCAATCTTTCGCTCGATGAAGTGGTGGCCCAGGTCGAAGCCATCATTGCTGAACGATTGGCCGCTCGCTAGTTCCCGGCTCGGGCGGGGCATGGAAGTGCCGTATCTTCGCGCCCGGTGGGGCGGGCGGCGCCGGTGGTGCGGGTGGCGCGGGCGGCTCTGCCGGCACATCCGCCGTGGTGATTTGAATGTCTCCGTGATCGGTGGACAGCGCCACCCTGGGACCGCCCGCGCCTACCTGACCCGCGATCGTATGGCCGTCGCTTCCGTTATTGTTCACGGGCAGGTTTAGCTTGGAATCGATGTCTCCGTTTTTCGCGGTTGCCTGGATCTGAAAGCCGGCGCCCTCGGGCACGGTCAGATTGATGTCGCCATTGCGATTGTGCATCTGCAGGTCACCCAGCGGTTTGGCCGCGACCACAGAGATGTCCCCGTCCCCATCCTCAACCCGCAGGTCGCCGGTAATGCCGGTGCACTCCACATCCTTGGCGCTGGTCGAAATCTTCGCCGGCCCCCGGGCGTCGTTCATCTGCAGGTCACCGCTGTCGATCGAAAGCGCTCCGGGGATGCTGATCACTTCCACATCGGTGCGGGTGGAATGAAAATGCACCGCCGAGGGAATATGCGCCAGATGGGTATCGCCGAAAAAGTCGCCGTCGAGCGCCACCCGGCCCTGCACATCGGAGATGGACACATCATCCAGCCTGCCTTGCAGCGAGACGTCGCCAGCCACCGCGCGGGCGGTAAAGTCGCCCTTGCCCATTTTTATGTGGACGCTGCCGCCAGCGTTGTCGATCTTGACGTCTCCCCGATCAGCCGCCACGGTCGCCGCGCCGGTAAGCCCTTCCATGGTCACATCGCCATGCCCGGCAGCGACCGAGGGCACGGCGTCCTTGGGTATCTCGATGATCAGATCGGCGCGGCCATCGTGGGTATCGGCGGCCCGCAGGGTCACGTGCTGACCGTTCAAGGTGAGCCGCGGGGCTAACGTGTCCAGGTTGCGCCGCGCTTCCCGGTCATTCGCGGAATAAACCACCAGGTGCGCCTGCACGTGGATCTGATCATCGCCGGAAGGGGTGACGGTCACGTCTCCATGGGGCACCTGGATGTCAACCGTCGCGCTCGCGGGAATCTGCTGGTTGAGGCTGCGGTCGTCATCATGCTCCTGGCCCAGCAGGTGCGAAAACAAATCGTCGCCTTCGCCACCATGACCGAAGACATGCATGCCGCGCAAGCCGTGCGAAGTATAGCTGACGAGGTAGCCGATGACGGCGAGCGCGATCACCAGCCCGATCAAGCTGCCGTGGGATCGCCGCCCCAGGGTGGGCGAGCTACGATCCAGCCACCACTCCCCCAGCGAAAGCAGGCCGACCGCGATCAGCAGCAACGGCCACCAGCGCATATACCAGTCCCACAAGTGGAAACCGTTTAGCTGGTTGGTTTCGATCAGCAGCGCCACCACGCCCACCATCAGCAGCACCACCGGGCCTACCAGGGAGGGCCGGCGCAGCCCACGCTGGTAATAGCGCTGCGCCTGCACCGGCGGATAGCCCACCGGCATCGCCGCCGGCATGGCGCCGAGGGCCGCGCGCTCAACCAACCCGAAGACCGCCGCCAAAATCACGTAGAGCGGCCAACTGTGGGCGAAGCTGAGCACCCCCCACTGGTTCAGCAACGCGGTGATGCCGAACAGGATCAGGAAGGCCGGCCCCCGCAATCGCCGCATGAGCAGCCAGGAGCCCATCAGAAGCCTCCCCGCCGGCCGCCGGCCCCGTTCGTGGTTCCCGGGGTATCGCGGGTCCTCCGGTACAGCAGCCAGGCGCCAATGCCGATCAGCAGGACCGGCCAGGCGCGGCTGACCCACTCCTCTTCGAACACACCCAGGGTATGCAACAACAGCAGCATACCGATCACGATCAACACCACCGCCCCGATAGGACTGTGTCCACGGCCCTGGGTTGCCAAGGGGCCACCCGGCACCGCCGCCAACGGATCGCCGCTCACCGGGACGCCGGGCGCCCCCGGAGGCGCCGTGTAGGGGGCGGTGTAGGGCGCGGAGTAAGCCTGCGGGGCCACCGGATTCCAGCCGGAAGCATCCGCCACCGGGGTCGGCTCGGTTACCGGCGCCCCCGGAACTGGGGGCGTGGCAAAGCCGGCGGCGTAAGGAGCGGCTGCGGGCGTGGGGACCATCCCCAGACGGGTGCCCAGGTCGTTCAGGCCGAAAGGATTGGGCAAAGGCAGTCCATCGCGCCTGGCTTTGGCCGTTTGCGCGGCATCGAATACCTGGTAAAAGACCCAGGCTGCCACCAGCAGGCCAAACACAAAGCTCTTGTCCGAAAGGCTGACAAAGACGGCAAAGATCAGCACGTGGGCCAGCGCCTTGACGAATTGCCCGTTGTACATGGCGCCGACGCCCGGTATAAAGCCCAGCAGCCCGGCCAGCAAGGGGTGGGCGTGGTAGCCCGGCCCACCGGGAAAGGCGTTGGCGCCGGGGTTGGGCGACACCCGCGCCGCCAGGCACGGTTCGCAGTAGACAACGCCTCCTACTGAACGCATGCAGGAAGCGCACAAAGGCTTCCCACAGCTCTGGCAATAAGCAACCACGGCAACATCCGGATGATTTGCACAGTTCATACCAAGCTCCTTTCCGCTTGGTCTTCAGTCATGGACCGCAAAGCCCTGAAAACCTCTCGCTTAACTTTTTCCTGGCTACTTTTATGCTCAAAACTGGCCGGCACCTGCTCCGCTTGCGGTTGCAGATGGTGGGGCATCTGCTGCCCCCGGGGTACGGTGGAACTGGGACTGCCGCTGCCGTCGCGCCGGGGGTTCTGGTTGGGCGACGAACGCGGCGATTGCACACTGGCGGGCTCGGCCTCGGTGGAACGCCGCAATTCCCTTACCCGAGCCTCCATCTCATACACCAGCCGCAGATTCTCGTAATACCGGGTCACCTGCTGGTTGGTGGAGTAGTACTGCCGGGTCAAGGTTGCCCGCAGCCGCGACGGTTGCAGGTCAGCGGGCCGGATCTGGGAGAGGTTCACGCCGGTCAGATTGAGGGTCAGGGCAATCGAGAAGAACGCCATGGCCATGGTCATCATCAGGCGCGGTTCCAACAGTTGACGGGTCACCTGGCGCGCGGCATGGAAGACCGGGGGCAGAGCGGTGCGACGCCAGGCCGGGAGGGCTGGGGCGGCAAGCGCCCGCACCGGGATGCCCGGAGCCGCTTGTTCGCTGGTGCGGGCGAGAATCTTGGAGAGCAGGCCGGCGGGCGCCTCCGGCTCGATGGCGAGGTACTGCATCCACGCCCGGCCTTGCTGATTTTCCTTGAGCATCTGGGCACAGAGCGCGCAGTCGCGGTGGTGGCGGGCGAAGGCCGTGGCGTCGGCCGCCGGCAGCGTCTCATCCAGCGCATCGGCGAGCATGTCTTCCCATTCGTCGCACCGCAAGATCCGGGGCTCAGCGGACGGTTTTTTGTTTTCGCGCTCAGACATTACATCACCTGCCCTTTAGTACGTTCCAGAAGCCGCGCTAGTTCCGCGCGCCCCCGGCTGATCCGAGACTTGACCGTGCCCTGCGGAATCGCGAGCACCTCGGCAATCTCTTTGTAATCCATATCCTGTAAATCGCGCAGGATTACTGCTTCGCGTAGCTCCGGCGACACCCTGGCCAGCGCAGATTGCACCATTTGTTCCAGCTGGTTCTGCACCGCGTGCTGGAACGGAGTGGTGCGCTGGTCCACGATCGGTTCGCCCGGGGGAGCCTCACTGGCCTGATCCCAGCCCGCATCGATCGAATCCGTTGCCCGCTGTTGCCGTCCGCGGCGGTAGTGATCGACCAGCAGGTTGCGCGTCAGGGTCGTGATCCAGGTAGGAAAGCTGCCCTTGGCCGCATCAAAGCTGCGCAGGTTGCCGTAGACCTTGATGAACACGTCCTGGGTCAGGTCTTCGGCATCGTGCGAGGAGGCGGTAAAGCGGTAGCACAGCGCATAAACCCGGCGCTGCTGGGCGACTACCAACTCAGTCCACGCGGCGTGGTCGCCATCGATGCAACGCCGCACCAGTGCAGGCCAATCGACCTCAGGCGCCTCCGGCCGGCGTTCGGCCGGCCATTGCCGGCGCGCCGTGCCTTCCCGGTCTGACGGCGTGTTTGGAGGCAGATTCACCGCGGGCGTTCCTCGGCTTGTAGCATAGCGCCTGTGCCCTCCCAGGCCACCGTTGTGCAACGAAATAGTGGCGGCCATGCTCATGTCTGCTGATACGCACGATCACCCGCCACGGTTCCCCATCGCCTGGATTCGCAGTAGCGCCGGGCGACCAGGAACCGGGGCACCCCGGCTCGGTAAGGCTTGAGTCAGCCGATTGAGTCAGCCGATTGAGTCAGCCGATTGAGTCAGGGACTGAATCAGGGATTGAGTCCCGCAGGGACGACTGAAGGTAGCCCAGCACGTCAGTGCTGGGTGTCCAATCCGCAAATGGTGCAGTCCCGGAGGGACGGCTGAAACTACCCAGTACGCAGTGTTGGGCTACCTCAGCCTTACACGAAATCCGAGGGCACCCAGGATTACATCCTGGGAATCTTCAGCCGTCCCTGCGGGACTGCATCGTTTTCTGTGGGGTAACCCAGCACTGACGTGCTGGGCTATCTTCAGTCGTCCCTCCGGGACTGAGAGCAACGCGCCAGTCAGGGAGCCCCTCAGGACCACAAGTGCAATATGTAGCGCTCGACAATCCAGGCGACGGCGAAGAGCAGGGTGATCACTCCGCCGGCCCACCAGAAAATCAGCATGGGCAGCGAGCCGGCCACGCTGGTCGCGCGCCGGCCCGCTTGCTGCTGCTGCCAGAGGCGAAAAACGCAACCGCTCCCCAGCGAGACCGCGGCGGCCAGCAACAGCATCCGCAGGGCTGGCAGAAGCTGATGTTCGAGATTGCTGCCGGGCTCCAGAAACGCGACATGGATCACCGCGTCGAGCGCCAGGATGGCGAGCAGCAGGGAGACGAATTTAGCCAGTTCCAGGAACACAGCCAGCTCTCAGGGCGAGACCCACTGGGTTTTGTGCCGGCGCAACCACCAGCACGGCGTTTCCGAGCGATGGGGAAAGAGCGAGGGTGCGCAAGGCTGCGCGACCGTCCCCATGTAATCGAACTCTTCCTTCTGGCCCTTGAGCGGCGTCCGCAAAAACTGCTCTACCGGCACGCTCGCGGAATCCTGCCCCCCTGTCCTGAGGTGCAGAATGGCCCAGTCGCCCAGATAAAGAACGAGCAGCCCGATCAACAGAATCTGCAGGCCAAGTCCCAGCCGCCGCCACATCTCAGGATTGCTGCATGAAGTCGGGGGAGACTGGATTTTCGTAAAGCGAGTAGTCGCGGGTAACCACCGTGAGTCCACTCTGGGTCACGAAATAATTCCGCCGGTCGGCTTCGCGGTCGTAGCCGATGACCGTGCCCTCAGGCAAATGCACGTCGCGATCGATAATGGCGCGGCGGATGCGGCAGTGGCGGCCAATATCCACATGGGTAAAGATAATGCTCGACTCCACCTCGGCGTAGGAGTTCACACGCACGTCCTGCGAAAGAACACTGTTGCGCACCACCGCGCCCGAAACGATGCAGCCGGCGGAGATGACTGAGTTAATCGCCATACCGGTACGACCCGGTTCCCCGAAGACAAACTTGGCCGGCGGATATTGCCGCTGCCGGGTACGCATGGGCCACGCCTTGTCATACAGGTTGAAAATAGGCGAAACCGAAGCCACGTCCATGTTGGCTTCGAAATAGGCTTCGAGCGTCCCCACATCGCGCCAGTAGAGCGCGTTCTGCTTGTTCTCATCGACGAAGTTGTAGGCGGTGATCTTGTAGCGCCCGAGAATGCCGGGAAGAATGTTGTGCCCAAAATCGTGTTTGGAGTTGGGATCCTCCGCGTCTTTCATCAGCGCCGGCAGCAGCACGTCGGTGTTGAACAAATAAATGCCCATGGAGGCATCCACTTTGGTCGGATTAAAGGGCGAGCGCAGGTTCGTGGTCTTGGGCTTCTCCTGAAAGCCAATCACCTCACCCGTCCGGCTCACTTCCACCACGCCGAAGCTGGCTACGTCGGCTGGTTCGATGGGGAGCGTGGCCAGGGTCACGTCCGCGCCGGTCTTCTGGTGATGCTCGAGCATCAGCCCGTAGTTCATTTTGTAAATGTGATCTCCGGAGAGGATCAGCACATGCTTCGGCTGCTCGGCGCCGATCGAGTAAATGTTCTGGTACACCGCGTCGGCAGTGCCCATGTACCAGTTCGCGCTTACCCGTTGCATGGGCGGCAGAATCTCGATGAACTCACCCAGCTCCTGGGCAACAATGCCCGTCCAGCCTTCGCGGATGTGGCGATTCAGAGATAACGCCTTGTACTGGGTGAGGATGTAAACCCGGCGCAGGTCAGAGTTGATGCAGTTGGAAAGGGTAATGTCGATGATGCGGTAATTGCCCCCGAAGGGAACCGCTGGTTTGGCTCGATCGCGCGTGAGGGGGAAGAGCCGCTCACCTGCACCCCCCGCTAGCAGTACTCCGAGTGTGTCTTTCATTTCGTCCCTGGGTGCCGGTGCTCTCTGCTGATGCCCAATTTCATGACCTGGAGTGCCGATGCGCTCATTCCATCGCTCCCGGACGGCTCAGGCTCCGGTCTTGCCTTCCTCTACCGAGATGCGCAGCGAGCGCAGAAAGTGTACATCCTGGGCATTGAACGTGTCGTCCGCTTGTGGATTTTCGCTGACCGGCGCCTCCAGCTCAGAAACTGGTTGTTGTTCGACCTCGTTCAAACCAATCGTCGCTTCCAGCATCAGCAACACGTCGAAGCCCTGCTTGCGGATGTCCTGCACGACCTCGGAGATATGCTCCGATTCCGAAACTGACTCGTGGATGGCTTCTCCCAGCTGCTGAATAAGGCGACGAACTCGTGGATTCAAAGATGTACCCCCAATCGCCACCTGCGGGCGCGGTTTTACCTACCTTACTTGTGATGACGAAGCGGAGCAATCTGAATCCGCTGGCTGGTAAACTTTTGCGATGGAGCCAAATCAGTGGAGCCAAAGAAAGTAGGCCGCGCGCTCGGGATTGGCGTCCGCGTCGCGTCGAAGATGGTGCGCGAACGGGTGGCGGAAGCTTCGGCGGCCTCCCCCGCGATCCCCACGCGGCCGAAGGCTACGGCGCGCCCCGTACCGCCCATCATCGACCGCACAGCCGCCGCCAAACGGGGCGCTAAAGCCTTTGGGCAGGCACTGTTGGGCCCCTTCACCCATGCCGGCGGCGTGCTCTGGCTGGAAATCACCGGCTTGTTCTTCGCCCTATTCGCCCTCTTCTTCGTGCAAAGCATCTATCGCATCCACACCGCCTGGAGGCAGGGGCCGGAACACGCCCATTTGTTGCTCTATACGCTGCTGGCGGCCGGCTTCGGCTGGTTCTCTTTCTCCTCGTTCGCCCGCGCCTACCGCAAGAACAAGCGGGGGCCGCATGCCCGGCCCTAGGGCAGCACGTCACTCATAGCGCCGTTTATTCAAGGTTCCCCGTCCGTCCTAACCACAAAGGGCCGGCGCTCAGCGAAACAGATTTGTCTTGGCCAGGTCGATCACCTCGTCGCCCTTGCCGCTCAGCACCGCCCGCACCATGTAGAGGCTGAAGCCTTTGGCTTGCTCGGCGGTAATGGTGGGCGGCATGGAAAGCTCCTGACGATTCACCAACACATCCATCAGCACCGGGCCGTCGTGTGCCAACGCCTGGCTCAGCGCGGGGCGCAGCTCCTCCGGTTTCTCCACCCGCAGGCCTAATATCCCGGCCGACGCGGCCAGCTGGGCAAAGTTGGGATTCACCAGATCGGTGGCAAAATCCAACAGGCCGGCGGCTTTCATCTCCAGCTCCACGAACCCCAGCGAGCTGTTGTTGAACACGACTACCTTGACCGGCAGCTTGAGCTGACGCAGCGTCAGCAGCTCGCCCAGCAGCATGGCCAGGCCGCCATCGCCTGAAAGGCTCACCACCTGCCGCCCGGGAAAGGCCCCCTGCGCTCCAATCGCCTGCGGCAGTGCGTTGGCCATGGAGCCATGAATGAACGACCCCAGCAGCCGCCGCTTGCCGTTCATGTGCAGATAGCGGCTGGCCCAGATGGTTGGCGTGCCCACGTCACAGGTAAAGACCGCATCCTCGGCCGCCACTTCGTCCAGTACCTTGGCCACATACTGCGGGTGGATGGGCGTCTTCCCCGGCTCGCCGATGGCCAGATCGTCCAGGCCTTTGCGGGCGGTCTTGTAGTGCTGCAGACAGGTGTCGAGGTAGGCGCGATCCTTCTTCTCCTCGACCAGGGGCAGCAACGCATCGAGCGTGTTCTTGACCTTGCCGATCAGACCCAGGTTGACGGGCGTGCGCCGCCCGATCTGTTCTCCCCGCAAGTCAACCTGCAGGATCTTTGCTTTTTTGGGAAAGAACTGCGGGTAGGGAAAGTCAGTGCCCAGCATCAGCAGCGCGTCGCAGTTCATGATCGCGTGGTAGCCGGAAGAAAAGCCCAGCAACCCGGTCATGCCCACGTCATAAGGGTTGTCGTATTCGATAAATTCCTTGCCCCGCAAGGCATGGACAATCGGCGCCTTCAGCTTCGCCGCCAGGGCGACCAGTTCGTCATGCGCTCCTTCGCAACCCGCTCCGCCCAGGATAGTGACCTTCTGCGCGCCATTCAAAAACGCAGCTGCCTGGTCGAGTTCCGCGGAGGAAGGGCAAACCACCGCCGCGGATTGATGAATACCCAGCGCCAGGGCCGGCGACGGACACTCTCGCGCGAAAACATCTCCCGGAATCACGACCACCGCCACGCCCCGCCGGGCGATGGCCGTGCGCATCGCGATGCCCAGCACGCGCGGCATCTGATCCGCCTGCGACACCATTTCGCAGTAGTAGCTGCAGTCTTTGAATAAATGCTGCGGATGGGTCTCCTGAAAGTAGCCGCTGCCTATCTCCTGGCTGGGCACCTGGGCCGCAATGGCGAGTACGGGCACGCGGCTGCGGTGGCAATCGTAGAGCCCGTTGATCAGGTGCAGATTGCCCGGGCCGCAACTGCCCGCGCACACCGCAATCTCGCCGGTAAGGTGGCTCTCTGCCCCGGCGGCAAAAGCAGCCGCCTCTTCATGGCGCACGTGCATCCATGCAATCTGTTTGTTTCGGCGCACGGCGTCGGTGATGCCGTTCAGCGAGTCGCCGGTTAATCCGTAAATGCGTTGCACGCCGGCCGCGGCCAGCGTGTCGACAAATACCTCTGAAACCTTCATGGCCATTTGGATGCCTCCACTGCGGGGATGGACCGGGTACCTAGAGTATGTTCACTGCCCGCGCGGCGAGCAGGGCTACGGTGGCAAAGGAGATGGAGGACTGCACCATCATGGCTCCCTTTGCCCAACGTGACAGCACCGGCGAATCGGTGGGTGAGAAGGCGGTGCTGGTGTTGAACGCGAGAAAGAGATAGTCCACAAAGCCGGGAGACCAGTTCGCCTGCAGCGGCTTCTGCGTGCTGGGAGAGAGCGTCATCTGGGGAAAGAGAAAATCGCCCTCGGTGTGATTGCCGCGAAGATGGCGGGCGTGCGGTCCCCCGGCATCGAGGCGCCAGTACCAGGAGGCGAAGACCAGGATGTTGGTCACCCACAGAGCCGTCGCCGCGCGCAGCAGATTCGCGGGCGCGATCTGATGAGACAAGAGCGCATGGACCAGAGAAGTGAGTGACCACATCATGAACGCCGTCACCACGCCCAGCAGGATGTAGCCCAGAACCTGGTTCAGGACAAACGATCCCCGTAAGCGGGCTATCGACACCGGGACGACGAGCACGCCGGTCACCGCCAACAGCAGCCAGGAGGGTCCGATGGTCAGTGATTCCGGAAGCGCAAGATACAGGCCGCCGACGGCCAGAAGGGCGACCACAGCCGGCCATACGGGCTGGGCCTGTTTCAGTGGTTGGGCAGGGGTTTGGCTGTTCACGCTGCAAACAGCTTATGCCACCTGCCCCCTGGCGGATATAATTCTCCCGCCATGGATAAGCTGAAATTTCTCTGCTGGATGATCGTGCCCTTTTCTCTGTTGCTGACTCTTTCTATGACCCACGCCTCCGCGACTCCGCAAACCGCTGTCAAGCCGCTCCTGGTGGCCGCCAATCAGGGTGATCGTGATCTCAGCATCATTGACCCGGCTGCGGCCAAACAGTTGGCCACCGTGCCCGAGGGAGGCATCACCGGCCACGAGGTGGCCACTTCGCCGGACGGCCGCACGGCCTATGTGCCAATCTACGGAAACTCCGGGGTGGGCAAGCCGGGCACCGACGGCCGCGAGATGGTAGTGATCGATATTCCCAGCCGCACCGTTACCAGCAAGGTTGATTTTGGCCACGGCGTCCGCCCCCATTGCCCGGTTTACGATCGCGCCAGCGGCCTCTTGTACGTGACCACGGAGCTCGACCAGACGGTCACCGTGATTGATCCCAAAACGTTGAAAATCGTGGGCAGTGTGCCCACCGGCCAGAAGGAATCGCACATGCTGGTGATTTCCCGCGACGGGCAGCGCGGTTACACCTCCAACGTGGGCGCGGGTTCGGTCTCGGTGCTCGATTTGAAGGGCCGCAAGACCATTGCCATCATCCCGATTTCCTCGGAAGCGCAGCGCATAGCCATCTCCAACGACGACAAGATGGTGTTTACGTCGGATCAGACCAAGCCGCAACTGGCGGTGATCGACACCGCCACCAACAAGCTCAAGACCTGGGTTCCGTTGCCGGGTGTAGGGTATGGCACTTCGCCAACTCCCGATGGCCGCTTTTTGCTGGTGGTGATCCCCAAGTCGAATCAGATGGTAGCGGTCGATCTGGCCACGTTGAAAGTGGTTCATTCCGTCAACGTGGCTGAAGATCCGGTGAAGGTGCTGGCCAGCCCGGACGGCAAGGTTGCCTATGTTTCCTGCTCCCGCGCCAAGCAAGTGGCGGTGGTCGATCTCTCGCAATGGAAAGTGGATTCGCTGATCGATGCCGGGGCCGGTGTGGACGGGCTGGCCTGGGCAGCGCCCGCGACCGCCGGCCCGCGTTCCCACCGCCAGCCCGCGATTGGCAGGCAGGCCGGCGAGTAGGTCTCGTTTAGCAGTGAGCAACTGAACGAGATTTCTGCCTCAGTCCGCAGAGACGCCTAAAAATCAGTCTTGTGCAAATGAGCGCTCCTGTGGCGGTCACGGCTCAATTGTTTTGTATCAGGGCACGACTTTAGTCGGGCCGTTCAGGTCGAACAAAAATATGGGCTTTAGCCCCTGCGTTCCTTGCAGGGTGAGATGCGTTCCGTTGCGATTTCCATGAGGGTCATGCCGCACTGACTCGTGGCGCAGAAGCCCGCCCTGCGCGAGATAGTTCTCCGACAAGGAATCCAGCTGGATTCGCCTCGCAGGGGCTGAAGCCCAACATTTTTCCAACCTGAACGGCCCGACTAAAGTCGTGCCCTGATACCAAGCCAAACGCAGCATCGCTTTGCTAACCTGACCTGACGGCGCGCGGCTGAGATCCGCTGTGCCCCCCAAGCAAATCCCCGCACGTCCGTGCTACCGTGAAAGGTCAGGAATTTCTCTGCAAAGGAACACCCCCGTGTCCGCTGGCTCGCTCTCCACTCCCGCCCTGCGCAAGACTGCTCTGAACGGTGTCCACCGGCAACTCGGGGCCAAGATGGTCGACTTCGGCGGCTGGGATATGCCCGTCGAGTACTCCGGCATCACCGCGGAGCACATGGCGGTCCGCACCGCCGTGGGGCTGTTCGACGTGAGCCACATGGGCGACATCCAGTTCCGCGGACCGGGCTCGCTGGCCGCCATCCAGGCCCTCTCCATGAACGATGCGTCGAAGCTGGCCGTGGGACAGGCCCAGTACTCCGCCATGCTCTATCCCCAGGGAACGTTTGTCGACGACGTCCTGGTGCACAAATTCAGCGACAACGACTACCTGCTGGTCATCAACGCCGGCACGCGCGAGAAAGACTACCAATGGATTCGCTCCCAGGTAGGCGGCTTCGCCGGCGTACACATCAGCGACTACAGCGATCACTACACCCAGCTCGCCATCCAGGGCCCACGCGCCCAGGACACATTAGCCAAACTGACCAAAGTGGACCTGAGCAAGATCAAGAATTACTGGTTCGCGTGGGGCACCGTCTGCGGGCTGCCCAACACCCTCATCGCGCGTACCGGCTATACCGGAGAAGACGGCTTCGAAATTTATCTGCCCGCCGACGAGCCGACCAGCGCGCGGGTATGGCAGGAAGTGCTGGATGCGGGTCAGGAGTTCGGCATCCTGCCCTGCGGCCTGGGGGCACGCAACACGCTGCGCCTGGAGGCCGCCATGGCCCTCTACGGCCACGAAATATCGGAAGACATCAATGTGCTCGAAGCCGGATTGGAACGCTTTTGCAAGCTGGGCAAGAGCGACTTCCTCGGTGCCCAGGCACTGTTGGCCGCGGGCGCTCCAAAACGCAAACTGGTTGGCCTGGAGATGATCGAGCGGGGTATCGCGCGCGATGGCTACAAGGTGTGCAGCCTTGCCGGCGAACCCATCGGCTACGTGACCAGCGGCTCCCCTTCCCCCTATCTCAAGAAGAACATCGCGCTGGCTTATGTGCCGGCGGACCAGTCAGCCGTGGATACAGTAGTGGCCGTTGAGGTGCGCGGCAACCTGGTCAAGGCGAGGGTCGTGCCCACGCCGTTCTATCGGCGCAATCGCAAAGCACCCGTGGAAAAGCAAGCATAAGCTGTGCTCACCTCTGCGCGACACCGCAAAATCTGTTGTAAATTGCAGCACCACCACCGGGATGAACAGTTTGGTATCGCACCCGTACACGCCTGCGCGATACCCGGAACCTTGCTCTAAAATAAGAACGGGAGATGAAGATCGATGGCCTATCCAGCAACTTACCGCTACACCAAAGAGCACGAATGGATCGACGTAGCGGGTAAAACAGGGACCGTGGGCATCACCGATTACGCCCAGAGCACCCTGGGCGACATCGTCTTCGTCGAGCTGCCCAAACCCGGCGCCGCCCTCGAGCGGGGCAAAGTCTTCGGCAGCGTGGAATCGGTCAAGGCGGTCTCGGATCTCTACTCGCCGGTAACCGGCACCGTGGTCGCGGTGAATGAAGAGCTGGCAACGGCTCCCGAAAAAATCAACAGCGACGCCCACGGAGCGTGGATCCTCAAGGTGGAAATCACCAACCCCTCCGAAATCGACCAGTTGCTCAACGCGGCGGACTACGAAGCATTCGTCAAAGAAGAAACGCACTGAAGCTCGCCGTGCAGCAGGAAAAAGGGAACGTGCTCTAAAAGGGGGCCGAGATGCGCTACTTGCCAAAGTCGCCGGGCGAACGGGTCGAGATGCTGCAGCAGATCGGCGCCGCCTCGATCGATGATCTGTTCGCGACCATTCCTCAGGAATACCGTCTGGAACGCGACCTTGCCGTGCCCCGTCAGATGGGCGAGTCAGAAATTGTCGACTACTTTCGCAACGCGGCGAAAAACAGCGCTGCCGGCTATACCAGCTTCCTCGGCGCCGGCGCCTATCGCCACTACCGCCCGGTGATCATCGATTCACTGGTGCAGCGGGGCGAATTTCTTACTTCCTACACCCCTTACCAGGCGGAGATCACCCAGGGCACGCTGCAGGCCATCTTCGAATTCCAGACCATGATCTGTGAGCTGACCGGCATGGAGATCGCCAATGCCTCCATGTACGACGGCTCGACCGGCGCCGCGGAATCGGTAACCATGGCGGTGCGCATCACCCATCGCACCGGCGTGCTGGTCGGCAAAACCGTACACCCGGAGTATCGCGAGGTGATGACCACCTACGCCCAGCATCAGGGCCTCGCCGCCAAACCGCTCGGCTACGGCGAGGATGGCCGCCTCGACCTGGCCGCGCTCGAACAAAACGTGAGCGAAGACACCGCCTGCGTGCTGGTGCAGTCGCCCAACTTTTTTGGCGTCATTGAAGACATCCCCGCCATCGCCGAAATCGTGCATAAAAAGGGCGCGCTGTTGATCGTTTCGATCGCCGAAGCCATTTCGCTCGGCGTGGTACGGCCGCCGGTGGAAGCGGATATTGTGTCCCTCGAAGCCCAGTCTTACGGCGTCGCGCTCAGCTACGGTGGCCCTTATTGCGGGGTGATCGCCGCCAAGGAAAAGTATCTGCGGCAAATGCCCGGCCGCCTGGTCGGCGAGACGGTCGACAGCGAAGGCCGCCGCGGCTTTGTGCTCACCCTCTCCACCCGCGAGCAGCATATCCGCCGGGAGAAGGCCACCTCGAACATCTGCACCAACCAGGCGCTGGTGGCGCTGATGGCCACCATCTACCTCACCGTCTATGGCAAAGAGGGCATCCGTGAGCTGGCGCTGCACAACCTGGCCAAGGCCAGTTATGCCGCGAAGCAGTTCTCCAGCGTGAGCGGCACGAAACTGCTCTTCGCTGCTTCCCCGCGCTTCCATGAATTTATCTTGCAGACCGCGGAACCACCCCAGCAGCTCAACGCACAGTTACTGAAACAGAAGGTGATCGGCGGCTTGCCCCTGGGCCAGTGGTACCCCGAGTTGGGCAACGCCAGCTTGTGGTGCGCCACCGAACTCAACACGCGGGAGCAGATCGATCAGACCGCCTCACTGCTGCAGTATGACCGGGAAGAAGCCCTTACCCGCGCTTGAAAGGGACCGCTATGGCAACCACCAGTCAGGAACTCGCAGCCACCAAGACCCCGCAGCCGTTTGAAGGGGTTCGTCACAAGGTGCGCTCGCACCTCAGCCAGAACGAGGCGCTGGTGTTCGAGAAGTCTTCCCCGGGCAAAAAGGCTTACAAGATGCCGCCGCTCGACGTGCCCGAGGTCGATCCGAAAAGCTTGTTAGGCGACGCGGCGCGTGGTGATTTAGGGCTGATGCCCGAGCTCAGCGAAATCGAAATCATTCGCCACTTCACCCGTCTCTCCACCTGGAACTACGCCATCGATCTCGGCATGTATCCCCTGGGCAGTTGCACCATGAAGTACAATCCGCGGGTCAACGAATTTGTCGCTCGCCTGGAAGGCATTGCCGAAGCTCATCCGTACCAGCCGGAATCGCTCTCGCAAGGCGCGCTCGAAGTGATTCGCCTGCTGCAATCGTGCCTGCTCGACATTACCGGCATGGATGCGATTACGCTGCAGCCGGCGGCCGGCGCGCACGGAGAGTTCACCGGCATCCTGCTGGTGCGTGCCTACCACCAGTCGCGCGGCAACCCGCGGCGAAAAATCATCATTCCCGATTCAGCCCATGGCACCAACCCCGCGACTGCGGCCATCTGCGGCTACCAGGTCGAGAACCTGCGCTCCAATTCTCTGGGCATGGTCGACGTCGCCCAACTGGAACAGATGGTGAGCGAAGATACCGCCGCGCTGATGCTGACCAACCCCAGCACCATCGGCGTGTTCGAAAGCGAGATCCACAAGATCGCCGACATTCTGCATGCCAAGGGCGCCTTGCTGTACATGGACGGCGCCAACATGAACGCCCTGGTCGGCAAGACACGGCCCGGCGATTTCGGGGTGGACGTGATGCATTTGAACCTGCACAAGACGTTCTCCACTCCGCATGGCGGCGGCGGTCCCGGCTCCGGCCCGGTGGCGGCGAAAAAGATCCTGGAGCCCTTTCTGCCGACCCCGGTGGTGGTCGAGGGGGAGCCTGGTCCGGACGGCCAGAGATTGCTCCGCTTGAACTACGACCGCCCCCAGTCCGTGGGCCGGGTGCGCATGTTCTACGGCAACTTCGGCATGTTTGTCCGCGCTCTCGCCTACATCATGGCCAACGGCCCGGACGGCCTGCGCCAAACCACGGAAGACGCGGTGCTGAACGCGAATTACATCCGTAAAAATCTGGAAGATGTGTATGAGCTGCCCTACCGCACGCCCACCCTGCACGAGGTAGTCTTCAGCGATCGCCGGCAGACACAAAAAGGGGTCAAGACGGGCGACATTGCCAAACGGTTGATTGATTACGGTTTCCACCCGTACACCACTTCGTTCCCATTGATTGTGCCCGGCGCGCTGATGATTGAGCCGACGGAAAGCGAATCGAAAGAAGAGCTCGATCTCTTTATCGACGCGATGCGACAGATCGCGCGCGAGGCGGACGAGAACCCCGAGCTGGTGCTGAGCGCGCCCCACGAAACCCGTATCTCACGTCTGGACGAAGTGATGGCGGCGCGCAAGCCGATCCTGCGCTACAGCAAACCGTAGGAAGGCAGGAAAGATGCCGGCACCTCAATCTGCGATTGCGCAACGGCGCGAGGATCTGGAGCGTTTCGAGTTCATGATGGGCGCCGAGCGCGGCCGCCTGGCGGTGACGCTCGATATGCTGACGGATGCCCTGATCCTGATCGGCCAGCACGGCGTCTACTGCGCGTCGACCCGCAACCCTGCCAAGCCGGCCCTTGACCTGCAGGCGGTCCTGAGCGAAATCGGCGGCGCCAAAGAGCTGATTCAGTCGGTTATGGAGCAGCTCCGCCTGAAGAGTGAGAGTCTGAAGTAGCTTTGCCCGGGCGACTTCGTTCGGATGTTTTCAGGTTAGGGGAGCGAGGGTGGTGAGATTTCCCACCCGCCAAAAGCGGCGGGAGATATGGGCCACGCGCGCCTGTTGCCGGGCAAGATTCTAGACTGTATCCTTGCAGTTGAGCGCCCGTAGCTCAGCTGGATAGAGCGAACGCCTCCGAAGCGTTAGGTCAGAAGTTCGAATCTTCTCGGGCGCACCACCCCTTAAAAACCAGTAAGCCAGGGATTTATCACCGGAATCCCAACCGCCACAAATGGTTCCGTATCCCTCGTCGCCACGGTGAAGCCATGCACCGCTGCAATCGCCGCGATCTGGCCGTCCGCAACGGCAATCTTGCGGCCAGCCCTGCTGGCTAGAGCAACCAGCCGTGCGTACTCGACCGCGGCCTCACGATCAAATGGCAGGATCCTCGACCCGAACAGCTGCTTGACCAGTCCATCTAAAGCGGCCGTCAAACCTTGCTTGCGTTTACCCGCAGGTAGCATGGCAATGCCGACCAATAGCTCAGAAAGGCTCGTCACCGCAAGATACAGCGTCTCAGCAACCTGTTGGTCCAGCCAACGCTGCACCGACGGTTCCCCATTCGGCCGCATCGGCTCCGAAACAACATTCGTGTCGAGCAAAATCATTCGAAGATTGCGGGATCAGTGGGGGTTTGGTCTCGGTCCAGGTCGAGATCGATGCCGCCCATCCGCCGCCCAAACGCGGCGAGTTCCGATCCGATGCGTACCCGGACTTCCGGCCGGACCGCCTCTTCCAGGATTTCCCGTATCTCGGCTTCCGTGCTGCGCCCATGCTGAGCCGCGCGCACTTTGAGCGCGCGATGGATTTCGTCAGGAAGATTGCGAACGGTGAGGACAGGCAAGCTAGCACTCCCATGAAGATGCATGCAATGACAGCATTTCATGCAAATGATAGCACAATCTCAGGGCTCTTTTGTCGGCAGTGGATCAGCCCAGCGGTGACCGCACTCGCCGCAAAGCCATTGGTTGGTGGGCTCGACTTCTTCCAACAGCACCTCCGGCCAGGAACAATGCGGACAAGCAGGCACCTCAAAGTCCGGCAGGCTGCGCATGGCCTCATGATCGGCGCGAACCCCTGCAGGGATTGGCTGGTCCAACAGCGCGGCGGCCTTCTCCGCATTCTGCGGAGCCACCTTTACGAAGGGCAGGCTTAGGTCGAACCGCCCGTTGCTTTCGCCCATCACTGCCTGAATGCCGGCAAGCTCCAGAACATACACGGCGAGACTGGCCTCGTGCGCGGTGTCGTATTCGCGCACCAGGACGCCGGCCAGCCGCAGGTCTTCGAAGGAGTGGGGTGTGGCTGCGGCGTGCTCCCGTTCGTCATCCACTGAAGCCGGCGGATCCCAGAGGGCACGCTTCTTCAACTCATCGCGCAGCACGCCCTGTGCGAGTTCGGTTAGATCCTCGAATGAGGACTTCAATTCGCGTAGTTCGGTGTCGCCCATCTCTGCGTAGAGTGCGGTGAGTTGTCGCCACTGTTCCGCTGGATCCTTCATCGCCTACTCCTCTAGAGCATTCGGATGTTAGAGCTTATGAGCAAGCTGACGTTGATACGCCGCGGCATCAAAATGGCCTTTTGATTCGGCGATCAGGCCATCTTCTCCGATCAGCCAGTCTTCGTAACCGCTCAGGCGAACCCGCCGGCCCTCCCCACCCGGTCCGGTATTTGTGCCAACGAGTGTCCAGTGGTACTCCATGCGATCTCCCCGCGCCACCACGTTGTCCAAAAGCACCTGCAGATCAGGAAACGCCACCATGAACGATTGCACCACTTCGGCAATCGCCTCACGACCGATTGCCGGCGTACCGTCATTCACGCAGAGCCAGCCTTCTCTGGCATACAAGCGAGCCACGCTGGCTGGGTCCTGACTGCACCATGCGGCAGTGTATTGAATCGCGAAGTCGCGCAGCCAGGTGAGTTCTGCAGTCATCTGTGCCTCTTTCCGTCAGCAGATTGTACCTTCCCTTCCTGTCGGCTGGCCGCGCCTCCCTGGCTCTGTTCAAAGCCGAACACCGATTCTTGATTTTGAACATCCCCGCGATGGCGCGGGCGAGGGCTGTCACGGTTGAATCGCCGAAAACACGCATACCAGGCTGCATGCGCGATGTGGCGCTTCGCTTGCTTACCATCACTGCAATCCTGATTCAGTAGACGGGTGGAGGGTAGCCATGGCGCACTTCGAGCGGATACGCGATGTAGTTTCCGGACCATTCAGTCCATCGATCATGCAACAGCGGGTAGCGGCCGGCTGGCAGTTGGTCTCGATCGAGTGGCGACGCGAATTACCGGGAGAGGAAGCGCCCAGCGAAGGCGCCTTCCACGAAGAAATCCCCTACGGCCTGCGCATCTCTGACGATTGCCAGCGACTGGAGTTCCACCCCCGCGAACGCATGGTGCTGTCGCAGATGATGGATCTGGTAGTGCAGGACTTCCCTTTTTCGAGCATTGCGAGCGACCTGAACGAGAAGGGCTTTCGCACCCGCGAGGGTAAGTTATGGAACCAGGTATCTGTGTTCCAGATGCTGCCGCGTCTGATCGAAATAGGACCCGGTCTCTTCTCCACAACTGAGTGGGCCGCCCGCCGCGAAAAGCTGGCGAAAAATCGCTAGTTTGGTCCGTCACTCATAGAGTCGTACTACACTGGCGGCGCGTGCGTGTCCTGCTGCTCTGCCCCAAAATGCCGGGGCCCGTTACTTGCCCCGGTTGCGGGCGGAGCGCACGATCGCGAAGATGGCAATCACGCCCAGGCCGGCAGCACAAACAGATCCAATCACCAGCGCGGTCACAATTAAAAGCTCGGCTGACCTGGTGTTACCACCATTCGACAAGCTGATGCCGCTGACCGCACAGATGCCGAAGGCGAGACTGAAAATCAGCGCCAGAACGGTGGTCAGACCGGACAGGTTGACAGGTTTGCGCGTGGACCGTAGCGGTGCGGGTGGCGTGCTCATGCGGCGCTCCTGATCACGGGCTGACAGCGAGAGATTCATCATAACCGGCAGTTAAATCAATCACCCAGAAACAACAATATAGTTGAAGCCCCGGGCCGGGCTGGAGTAATCTCGACCCATAACTAGACAACTTCCCCGTTTCCTGCAACACCGCAAATCGCAAGCCGACGTTCCCATCAAGTCCCAATCTGTCGAAAACCAGCTCCCTTTCTGCGCGAACTGGAGTCCATCATTTCAGGAGTCAAGATGTCTGTTCCTTCCACCACTGCCGTCGCGAAAGGCAAAGTTGCCGGCAGCAACGGCCATGGCAATCTGCCCACCGCGGCGGCGCCGCCCCACACCCGGGACAACCCCTACTGGTCGCCGCTGATCGAGAAGCGCGCACTCACGCACGATGTGTCCAGCAAGCAGACGCTGCACCTGGCCTACTCCCTGGCTGACTCCGGCCTGCTCTACGAGCCCGGGGATGCCATGGGCGTCGTGCCACAAAACAATCCTTACCTGGTGGATGACATTCTGCAGCAGCTCTCGTTCAGCGGAGAAGAGCCGGTTGCAATCGCCAGAGTGGGCGCCCTGCCCTTGCGCGAAGCGCTACTGCATCACCTCACGATCACCAAGTTAAGCCGCAAGCTGGTCACGACCTACAGCACCAAAGGGCAATGCGCTCCCCTCAAAAATCTGCTGGCGCCGGAACAGGCCAAACATCTGGACGCCTACACCTGGGGACGCGAGTTTATCGACTTGCTGCTCGAATATCCGGGGGTGATCAGGGAGCCTGGAGAAGTGGTCGCGATGCTGCCCAGGTTGACGCCGCGCCTCTACTCCATTTCATCCAGCCCGGTGGCCCATCCCGGCGAAGTACACACCACCCTGGCGGTGGTGCGCTTCCGGGCCGTTGACCGGGAGCGCGGCGGCGTGTGCTCCACCTACATGGCTGACCAGGTTTCCGTCGGCGAGCGCATGCCCATTTATATCCAGACCAACAAGAGGTTTCGCCTGCCGCAGGAAACGACGGCGCCCATCATCATGATTGGCCCGGGCACGGGTATCGCGCCCTTTCGTAGTTTCCTCTACCAGCGCCGGGCGCTTGGCCACTCCGGGCGGAACTGGCTTTTCTTCGGCGAACGCAGCGCCGCCACCGATTTTCTTTACCAGGAAGAGCTGCTGGCGATGGTCGCCGATGGCCACCTTACCCGGTTAGACACCGCCTTCTCCCGCGACCAGGCGCACAAAATATATGTGCAGGACAAGATGCTCGCACAGGCAGCCTCTTTCTGGAGTTGGCTGCAGCAAGGCGCCAGCATCTATGTTTGTGGCGACGCAAATCACATGGCTAAGGATGTTCACAACACGCTGCACAAGATCGTCGAGCAGCAAGGCAACATGAGCAGCGAAGAGGCCAGCGCGTTTGTGCAGGCCCTCAAAGATCAGCATCGCTACCACCGTGACGTTTACTGAGGGGAAAACTGCCTGGTGCTGATTGGCATGCGCGGCCTGGCTCGTTCGTGAACGAGAATCCCGGTGGGTAAAGGCAGACGTGCCCTGGTCGCCATGGCAAGTTCGCGGCAGTAACCAATTGGGGGAACGAGCGGGGGACTGGCTATCGAAAGATGCCGACAAAGTCTTACTTTCGGCCATATAATCGCTCGCAAACCCATGGTGACCCGCATCCGGCCTCTACGTCTGTCCATCCCTTTGCCATGGATCCTGGCGTTCGTTGTCCTGGTTTCTGCGGTTCACCCGTTACACGCGCACAATGCGGAAAAGCACCACCGCATTGTGCTGATTGCCGGTTCCAAGTCCAAGGCTGCGGGCATGCACGAGTACCGCAGGAGCGCCCGCCTGCTTAAGGTGATGCTCGATCGAGCCGGCCTGAAGAATGTTGAAACTGAGGTTGTCTATGACGGCTGGCCTACCAACGTCGCCGATCTGGATACCGCGGACACGATCGTCTTTATCTCCGACGGCATGCAGTGGTCGCCGTGGTCGTTCACGCCGGAGCGCATCGCGACCATACAGAAACAGATCGATCGCGGCTGCGGCTTCATGAGCTTCCATTTCGCAATGTATGTCCCTTACAAGTTCCAGCAGCAGGGGCTTGCCTGGAATGGTGGCTACGTGGAATACGACGGGCCCAAGCATCCCCAGATGTATTTCACCCAGAAGACGCTGACCACCGATGTGCTGTTTCCAACACCCAAACATCCGGTCATGAACGGTGTGAAGCCGTTCCACGTGACGGACGAGTTCTACTACAAGGCGACCTTTGTCAGTGGTGAAGTGGGCATCACGCCGCTCCTGCGTGTTCCTGAGCTGCCGGCAGATCCAAACGTGTTTCCCGGTCCACTCGCCGGCCCCAAGGACCAGATCACCATGTGGGCGTACGATCGCCCGGCCGTACCCGGAAGCAAAGCAACCGGACGCAGCATTGGGGCGACCATGGGCCACTATTACGCCAACTGGCAGAACGACGACTACCGCAAGCTGGTGCTCAACGCCATTGTGTGGACGGCACATATCGAGGTTCCAAAGGACGGAGTACCGTCCACCTGGATCAACGATGCCGAGGTTGATCGCGTGCTGGGACCTATGCCCGCTCCGGTGCCCTCACCCCTTGAGCCCCCGAAAACAAACTAGTCCCGCATTTGGACCTGTGCGGGAGAGCTACTGGCCAGGGGCCACGAACGTCAGCAGTGGGATAAGAGAGCTGCGCTCTGTGTGTGAAGCACCTGGCTAGTGACCGGCTTCTATCTTGTATTCGGCAGGCGGGTAGAAGAGCTCCGCCGGCGGCTCTTCGCGCTTGATCTGCGTCAGTTTGGTAACGGAACCTGCATCTGCGCTCGCTTGCTCGTTCAGGAATGCCCGCATCTCCAGAACCTCTTCGAGTGCCGGCGCATACCAAAATTCAGAATGCAGGCTGGTGGCAATGTGTGTTTGCGGCTCTGTCTGGATTCTTGTACGCCGCAAGCCGACGCAATCCAGACCCTCGATCGAGCGGTGGCCCAACGGCAGCCAACGGTCGATTATATTTGCGGACGGGTGTTCCTCTTTCTGCGCGGTGTTCATCAGAACGGCATACATGGGTGGCCCATAGTGAAGGGTGCGGGTGTTGCAGTCCACGATAGCCGTCTTGGTGTCTGGAGCGACCACAGGCTCCGTCCAGCGGAAGCTGCAATGCGAGACCGGGTCCGCCACAGAAACGATGTGCACCGTCATCGTTCCGCCGTGCCCATCCGGTCGCGATAGATTCATTTCATTTCGCTGCCGCCCTGCACTATCCCTCGCCTGATAGGTGCTCTCACTCATCGGCTTGCCCCCCGCCTGCCAGCTGGTCACGAGCGTCGCCGTATAGGGCGCTCCACGCGACGGCCCGGAGGTGGAGCCGACATCGCTGTCCGGCGGGTACCAACTTGCGGGAAACCGGTCCGAAACCGGCGCAACATCGCGAACCTCCGGTACGCTCACTTGCGCGTAACCCGGTACGATCGCCAGCAACAGCAGAAGTTGAGGAATTCTGTTACCCATCGAGGAAATTCTATCGGAGCCATCGCACGGTGTCCGAATGTGTCGGAAATATGTCTGTTGCGTCATGGCTAGAGCAAACTACATTGGTCCCATGAGTCGCAAACGCACAGCCCAGCCGAAGCGGATCGGGTTCTTGTTATTCGATGGAATCACCGCGCTCGACGTGGCTGGCCCTATGGAGGCGTTCGCCAGCGCGCGGATTCCCGGCGATACACCTGGCGGTCCGCGCTGCTATGAGCTGCTGACCATTGGCTTCACCCGCAAAGAGGTGGTGGCCGAATCCGGCTTGCTGCTCAAACCCTCGACCACGCTCACCGATTGCCCGCCGCTCGATACCATCATCGTTCCCGGCGGCTGCGATTTGCGAACAGCGCGCACCAACCGAATCGTGGCCCAGTGGATCAAAAGCCGGGCTGCAGACACGCGCCGCATCGCGTCTGTCTGCACCGGCATTTACGGCCTCGCTCCAACCGGTTTGCTGGATGGCAAAACCGTGACCACCCACTGGAAATACGCAGGGGACGTTGCCCGCAGGTTTCCCGCGCTCAAAGTCGATGCCGATGCGCTGTTTCTCAACCACGGCAAGCTCTACACCTCTGCCGGCGTAACCGCCGGTATCGATCTGTGCCTGTCGCTGATCGAAGAGGATTATGGCCGTCCGGCCGCGCTGCTGGCTGCGCGCGAGCTGGTGGTCTTCATGAAACGTCCCGGCGGTCAGCAGCAATACTCAGAACCGCTACGCTTTCAATTTGAGTCCACGGATCGCACCACCGAAGTCGCGGCCCACATTCGCTCGCACCTCGATCGCGATCTGTCGGTCGAGGCCCTGGCTAACCTGGCCCATCTCTCCTACCGTCAGTTCAGTCGCAGATTCAAAGCCGCCTTTCATTGCTCGCCGGCCGCTTATGTGGAGGCGGTTCGGCTGGACGAAGCATGCACCCGCCTGTGTGAGACGCGATGCAACATCGATCAACTCGCAGCTTCGCTCGGGTTCGGGAGTGACGATGCATTTCGCCGGGCGTTCGAGCGCCGCTTTGGCGTTTCCCCAGGCAACTACCGTATCCGCTTTGGATCACAACCTTCACCCAGGCAAGCATAGAGAGGCGACCCGATGCAGCCAATCAGCGCAGTGTTCGAGATAACGTTTTTGTCCCTGCAGTTAGTCGTGGTGCTGTTCCTTTTGTTCCATGACTGGGTCCCGCTCGGCCGCCTCAACAATCTCAGCGCAATCCGCCAGCAAGACAGCCTGGGGCGCAGTGTGTTTGTAACCTTACTGCCCGTTGTGCCCGCGGCCATGGGCTTGTACTGGTGCGTGACCTACTTCGGCCGCACCTTTCCGGACTGGCTGGAGATGTTGCTGTGGATCACCTATGGCGTGTTCCTGGTGGGCATATTGCGTGCCTGGTGGATACCGTACCTGGGCAAAGCAGATCCCGAACGAGCGGCCCGTTACCAGATCATTTTCGCCGGCACCCACCGGTTTCTGCCGCAACGCAACGGCATTGCCCCGGATACTTTGCACACCGTGTTCCACCTGGCCACCATCGCCACCCTGGCGGCGCTTTTTATCAGGGACCGGCTATGAGATTTCTTCGCGGATTTTTGCTCGCCTGCGCGCTGCTGTTGCTATGCGGGCTGGTGGGCCTGCTGGTGCTCCACAAGAACGGCTCCATCCAGACTGAGATTGTCATCGACAGCGCGCCCGATCAGGTATGGCAGGTGCTCACGGCAACCGCCGAATACCCTGCGTGGAATCCCATGATTGCGCGCCTCACGGGAGAACTGCGCGAAGGCAATGTCATCGCGTTCACCGCAGGCGCAGGATCAGACAGTATGACTTTTCACCCCAGGATTCTGCGTGTCCGCACAGCCCAGGAACTGCGCTGGAAGGGGAGCGTGCTCATTCCAGGACTATTCGACGGGGAACATCGCTTCTTGCTCGACAAGCAGGGGAGCCAGACCCGCCTGATGCAAAGCGAGCAGTTTAGCGGCTTGCTGGTGGGTAGGCTCACGCGAGGCATCCTCAGGCAAACGGCCGATCAGATGACCGCCATGAACAAGGCCTTGAAGCAACGATGCGAGCAGCGCGCCGCGGTTGCGCGATAGCGCTTCCATGGGCTATCAACGGCGAACAAGCACCGGCGAGAACGTAACCAGCACGGCTACGGTTGAAACCACCAGCAGCGTCGTTGGCGTATGGGATATGGCAAAGACAGACCAGGAGACCAGAATCCAGAATGCCATATTAGCCGAGGCGGCGAGATAGACCCAGTCAGAGAAGCGATGCTGATCGCGAAAGAAATTCATCGCCCGCAGCGGGGGCACCGGGTCCTGGTTGAAGGACAGGGCACGCAGCAAAATCACGGGCAGAAGATTCACCAGCAGCACCAACGCCGTCCAGACAACCGGGGCATAGATCTGGTGATACTGGGGAACCAGCCACCAGGTCACAAGCAAGGTCAGCACTATATTGGCCGTCGCGCCGGCATTGACGAGCGGGGGAAAGTGGCCCATGTCGGCCAGGCGATCCATACGGTCGAGCGGCTTACTTGAACTCATGTTGCTGTGCATAGCAGGCTCCCGCGCACGGCACTTTTTTCGCCAGATGAATAGGAGAGAGCGGCCGCACGTAGCTGCAGTTTACAGTTGAAAAAGCGGTTCACTTCGCCCGGAGGAACAATGGATGCCAGGTGATGAAAATCAGCAGGAGTCGGTTTGGGACTACCCGCGGCCACCTCGCCTGGAGCCGACCGGGCGACACCTGCGTGTGGTGCAAGCCGGCATCGTCGTGGCTGAAACGCGGCGCGGAATGCGTATCCTCGAGACCAGCCATCCGCCGGTTTATTACTTCCCTGCCGAGGATGTGGCTACACAGTTTTTGCGGCCGAGCGGACGAAGGTCGACCTTCTGTGAGTTCAAGGGTACCGCCCGTTACTGGGATCTCATGCTCCCTGACGCTGGCCCGGTGCACAATGTGGCGTGGAGCTACGCCGCCCCGTCGCCGCGCTATGCAGCGCTGAAGGATCATCTGGCCTTTTACGCGAACCTGGTCGATGCATGCTGGGTCGACGAAGAACGGGTGATCGCGCAGCCCGGCGACTTCTATGGCGGCTGGATCACCTCGCACCTGAAAGGGCCCTTCAAGGGTGCCCCGGGAACGATGGGCTGGTAGCGTAGTGCGTCGTTAATAACGCCCAGTAAGTTTGCCAACCTGTCGGGCGGCCCAGTCCCTGCGGGACTGAGGCTTGGAAACATAAACGGCACTATTAACGACGCACTACACTAGCGTATACGGTGGAGGAGTTTGCCGGATGCGATCACGCACCTCAGCGTTTGTCTCGCTCGCCCTGGTCTTTGCCTGGGTCGCAGTTCTTGCCCAGGGCTCCGACTGGAACGCGCTCGGGAAACAGTGGTGGTCGCACGTGCAGTTTCTGGCCGCCGATGACCTCGAAGGTAGAGGCACAGGAAGCCGCGGGTTTGAAAAGGCCGCGGACTACATGGCCCAGCAATTCCGCGCAGCGGGTCTGCAGCCTGCTGGAATAAACGGCTATCGCCAACCAGTCGACTTCAGCGTGGCCGAGATCGATGAAAGCCACTCTGGGCTTGACCTGCTCCGCGATGGCAAGGTGCAACCGCTGCAGCTCGGGGAAGACGCCACCTTCGGCGTAAGTTCGCAGGCGGCCTCCAGTGTCGAGGCTGGCCTGGTGTTTGTGGGTTACGGGTTGACCGTACCCGAAAGCAACTACAACGATCTGGCCGGCCAGGATGTGAGGGGCAAGATCGTGGTGTTTGTTACCGGCGGCCCTGCGGACGTGCCGGGGCCGATCAAGGCGCACTATCAATCCGGAGAAGAGCGGCGCAAGGTGCTGCTCAAAGCGGGAGTCGTGGGCGCCATTGTCATCCAAAATCCTAAGAGCGCGGAGGGGCCCTGTCCCGCATCGCGGCGTCCGCTTCCAGCCGCGCATGGAGCTGAGCGATCCCGGCCCCGGCGCCTTGCCTTCCTTGCCGGTGAGCATCCAATTCAATCCCGCGCACGCCGAGATGCTGTTCGCAGGGAGCGGCCATACGTTTCAAGAGGTTTTATCGGCACTCTCCGCCAATCAGCCCCTGCCCCACTTCCCGCTGGCGGTGAAGGTCCGTGCGCGCGTCGCGATCACCCGTTCGACCGTCCAGTCGGAAAACATAGCCGGAGTTTTGCCCGGCAGCGACTCCCAACTCAAAAACGAATATGTCATCGTGAGCGCGCACCTCGACCATCTGGGCATGGGGGAGCCAGTCAACGGCGACCGCATCTATAACGGCGCTATGGACGATGCCTCCGGCGATGCATCGCTGATTGAGATTGCTCGCGCGCTGCAGGCCGCGCACGCCACGCCCAAGCGTTCCATCCTTTTTCTCTCCGTTACAGGCGAGGAGAAGGGAGAACTGGCTCTGAGTACTTTGCCGCCCACCCCACCGTCTCTGGAACCATGATCGCCGACCTCAATATGGATATGTACCTTCCACTGTTTCCGCTGAAGTACCTCGAAGTGCAGGGCCTGGATGAATCCACCCTGGGCGAAGATATTCGCGCCGTTGCCGGGGCGGCGGGGGTGCAGGTACAAGCCGACAAGGAACCGGAGCATAACCGGTTCATCCGCAGCGACCAGTACAGCTTCATCAAGAAGGGTGTTCCGGCGCTGGCGTTCAAGTTCGGCTGGGTCCCAGGCACTGCGGAACAGAAGACTTTTAAGGCCTGGTATGCCGATCGCTACCATGCGCCGTCCGACGACCTGAGCCAGCCGGTCGATCTGGCCGCCGCTAAGCAATTCGATGCCATCCTGGAAAAGCTGGCCTTGCGCATCGTCACGCGGAGCAGCGTCCAGCGTGGAAACCGGAGAGCTTCTTCCGCCGGTTTGCCCATTAGCCGACTGGCATTCTTCTGGCAGCGGTTGCAATGGTTCCTTAAGGTTCGCTTAAGCTTGACTGGTGAAGATGTTCGCAGGCTGACAGTCCTGGCCTTGTTTTTAACCAATTCGCGGGATTTATTACCTATTCATGAAAGCTTGACCCAAAGCCGTGACCGGCGTCCCTATCCTGAGGGCGCCTGTTTGCAAAGGCATAGGTTCCATCTTGCCGGCGGCGCGTACCTCGATCGACGGGCCATAGACACCTACAGTCAGATGAATCGGGCCCGCATACCCGGGCCTCGACCCTGCTGACTGAACATCTTTTATGAGGCGAGTGCATGTCTACTTTCAACAAGCTTTATTCCTGTGTACTGGGGTTGTATCTCTGCGTTTTCTTTGCGCTTTCTGGCGCACAGGCGCAGACCACGCTGGG
Source organism: uncultured Acidobacteriaceae bacterium (assembly GCA_963834445.1). Taxonomy (GTDB): domain Bacteria; phylum Acidobacteriota; class Terriglobia; order Terriglobales; family Acidobacteriaceae; genus PALSA-350. The sequence goes on along the minus strand of CAWIBU010000002.1, from coordinate 1,856 downwards.
CGCAATTGTCGGTGAAGTCAGTGACAACTCGGGAGCGATTGTCTCGGGAGCAAAGATCACTCTCACCAGCAACGGTACCGGTCTGACACGAAGCACCGCGTCGGGTGGTAACGGCTCCTACGCGTTCCACGACCTTCCCGTCGGTGTGTACACGGTCGCCGTATCCAAGGAAAGCTTTGATGCACAGGCTATGAGGCACATCAGGCGCAGCGACGACCTGCAAGGCCGCACAAAACCGAGCGCCCCGCCGTCCTGGCCATCTACCGGCGGCGGAGGCGGAGGAAGTCTAGCTTTTTGAATGGCACGAGAACGAGGTGATGATGTTTTTGCATAGAACGGAGACCGCCGCAGCCGCCAAAAAACCAGCGCCACGCAAGGCCAGCCTGGCCACCTCTGGCCAAAGGTTGAACTTGGTGACAAAAACACCAACAAAGCCTCAACTACAACACCTGTGCAAAGCAAAACACACGGAAGGAAAAGCGCCGCGACGAAAAGCAAACAGGCGAGGAGACCTGCGCAATGGAGGTGACCCGGCCACAGAGGCGGCGCGCGCCATGGCAATGGCGCTGAACACGGGAGAGAACTTCCTCAGCCACGGGGGCACCATTCAAACCAACACGTCGATCTACGACGCGATCTGGGCAGGCATTGCCCTCGCCTCCCCAGGAGACCATCCAGGAACTGCGGGTTAATACCTCGATGTTTGACGCTTCGCAGGGCACGACCGCGGGCGCGCATATCGACGTCACCACCAAGTCGGGAACCAACGATCTGCATGGATCTTTATATGGCACCTGGCTGAATGCGGCGCTGAACGCGGCGCCTTACTTCTTTAACCAGGACTCGTCTATCCCCGCAAACCAAAAGGTGCCCGACCTGCACCGGAGCATTTATGGAGCCACGCTGGGTGGTCCGCTGGTGAAGAACAAATTGTTCCTGTTTGGTTCTTACCAGAACACCCGGGTGCGCGATAAGCTCAATTCCCTTTCCACCGCCTATGTACCCACGGGGCTTACGAGCGACCGCTCGACCGCCGGCCTGCTCAGTGCAGCCGACACCTACTGCGGGATAGCCGTGTCCAACAGTAGCGGAACGGTCAGCAACTGCAACAGCGCGGGCACCTTCTCGGGCACGCTCGACCCGATCGCCGCAAAACTTTTGCAGACCAATCTGGGCGCCAATCCGCTGGTTCCCTCTTTCCAGAGTTCCACCGACATTCCCAGCGGCAATACCCAGCTCTTTGGACCCGCTTCGAGCTTTGACGCCCTGCAAACGAATGGAAACGTAGACTACAACATCAGAACAGTGATGTTTTGTCGGGCAAGTACTATTTTCAGCGCGTCCTACGACCACGCCCTTTCCCAGCCAATCGACGCCGCTGCTCGGTTTTCCACAGAAATTCAAGGTCGGCAGCCAGGTCGCATCGCTCGAAAACAATGTCGTTCTCTCGCCCAAACTTTCATGGGATCAGAAGGGCGGTTTTCTGCGCATGAATGTGCAGTCCATCACGGGCCAGCCGTTCGGCGCTTCTACGCTGGGCATTAATCTTTTTGGGAGCCCTTACTTTCCTGGCATCACCATCAGAGATGTGGATGGTTCGGGTGATTCGCTGTCCGTCGGCCCTTCCATCTCCCTTTGCCAACACCGGTTTTGTGCAGAATACCTTTGAGGGAACGACCAACCTGAATTGGGCGCCGGGCAATCACACCCTCTCGTTCGGCGCCAGTATCGACTACACCCAACTGAACATCATCAACCGCGCCAACCAGGTGGCGCAGCTCAGCTTTAACACCTTATCTGACTTTCTGAGCGGCGGCCCTCTCCGTTTGGGAGAAGGCAATAGCGTCTACTTCCAG
>CAWIBU010000001.1:0-507899 GCA_963834445.1 uncultured Acidobacteriaceae bacterium | reverse complement strand
CGATGAAGCCTTGCGGCGTGCGGGCCAGTCCGTCGCCGCCGAAGACGACCTTCTCGATGGTGACGTCGAGCAGTTCACCGCGCGCGGGCGCGGGCGGGGAGGGGCGGGGCGTGGTCAACCGGCGATCGAAGCGCGGCGTGAACCGGCTTAGTACCAGTTCTTCAGGTCCGCGGGAGGATAGTCGTTGACGACCATCGAATCGTAGGGCGGATCCTTGAGGCTGCGGTAATCGGGCGTGGGGAACGGCGAGGTGATGATCTCGAAGATGCCGTGGCCCATGTCCATCACCATGCGGGAGGTGCCCTGCACGAGGAAGCCCTTGAAGAACGCGACGGTGGTGCCCTCGGTGTCGATCATGCCGTACTGCGAGTCGAGCATTTCGGAGGGGCGAAAAGACGACATCGGCGATGCCGCGGCCCAGCTTGTCGTAAAACGAATCCTTGACCGGCATCGAAATGTCGGCGCGGGCCGAAAGGGAAGGGACACAGAGAAGGGCGAAAGGCGAGAAGGCGTTTCATAAAATCAAATTAACGCGAAATGCGTAAAAAGAGCAAGCGGGAAAGTGGGGCAAGCAACATTCGCGCGTGCTGGAAAAGGCCGAGCCGTGAAAAGCGCAGTCGTGGTAGCCGTCGACCTCCGGGCGACGGAGTCAATGCGAGCCCGGGACTATTGCGAAACCGCGAGGGTCCCGCCTTGAAACGGCTCCGTCGCCCGGAGGTCGACGGCTCCCACGGTCATCCCTCATTCCGCCCAAACAGATCCAGTTCGCGCAGGACTTCCCTGGCCTTTTCCTTTTTCTGCTTGGCCTTGGCGAGCTTGGGCTGGCCGATGTCGTCGATCTGGTCTTCCTCGAGCTGGCGCAGGACTTCCTTGGCGCGCTTGAGCACCGGCGCGGGCAGGCCGGCCAGCCGCGCGACCTGGATGCCGTAGCTCTTGTCCGTGCCGCCGGGCACGATCTTGCGCAGGAAGACGATCTGGTCGCCCCATTCGCGCACGGCGACGTTGTAGTTCTTCGTCGCGGGCAGGAGGCGCGCCAGCTCGGTCAGCTCGTGGTAATGGGTGGCGAAAAGCGTGCGCGCGCGCAGCGTGGTGTTGAGATATTCGGCGACCGACCAGGCGATGCTCAGGCCGTCGAAGGTGCTCGTGCCGCGCCCGATCTCGTCGAGGATGACGAGGCTGCGGCTGGTGGCGTGGTTGAGGATGTTGGCCGTCTCGTTCATCTCGACCATGAAGGTGCTCTGGCCGCGGCCGAGATCGTCGCTGGCGCCGACGCGGGTGAAGATGCGGTCGAGCAGGCCGACCACCGCGCGCTTCGCCGGGACGAAGCAGCCGCAATGGGCCAGCAGCGCGAGCACCGCGACCTGCCGGATGTAGGTGCTCTTGCCCGCCATGTTCGGGCCGGTGAGGATGACGAGCCGCTCGGTGTCGACGTCGAGCCGCACGTCGTTGGGCACGAATTTCTCGCTGGCGGCGAGCTGCTCGAGCACCGGATGGCGCGCTTCCTCGAGCAGGAGCAGCGCCGCCGTCGTTCATCTCGGGCTGGATGTAATCGCGCTCCTGCGCCAGCGCGCCCCAGCCGAGCAGCACGTCGAGTCTCGTGCAGCGCGCGCGCGGTGTCCTGGATCGTGCGCAGGTGCGGCACGGCGGCGGCGCGCAGATCGAGGAAGAGCTCGTACTCGAGCTGCCGCGAGCGTTCCTGCGCGCCGAGGATTTTCGATTCCATCTGCTTCAGCTCGGGCGTGACGAAGCGCTCGGCGTTGGCCATGGTCTGCTTGCGCGTGTAGTCGGCGGGCACGGCGGCGAGATTCGCCGTGCTGATCTCGATGTAGTAGCCGAAGACCTGGTTGTAGCGCACCTTGAGCGAGCTGGATGCCGGTGCGCTCCTGCTCGCGGCGCTGCAGATCGGCCAGCCATTCCTGGCCCTCGACCGACGCGGCGCGCAATTCCTCGAGCGCGGCGTGGTAACCGGCGCGGATGAGCCCGCCTTCCTTGAGCTGCGATGGGCGGATCGTCGGCCAGCGCGCGCGCGTAAAGGTCGGCCAGTTCCGGCAGCGGCGTGATTCTGCGCGCCGAGTTCGCGCAGCGCGGCGACGGGGTGTGTCTCCAGCGCGTCGCGCAGCGCGGGCAGTTGCTCGAGCGAGACGCGCAGGGCGATCAGGTCGCGCGCGTTGCCGCTGCCCTGCACCAGCCGCGCGACGAGCCGCTCCAGGTCGCGGATCTGCGCGCAGGCGCTCCTGCAGCAGGCCGCGCTCCGGCTGGTTGGCGCGCGCCCACGCGACCACGCTTTGCCGGCGCTCGATGGCGGCGAGGTCGCGCAGCGGGGCGAGCAGCCATTGGCGCAGGAGGCGTCCGCCGCCGGCGGTCGACGGTGCGGTCCACCGCGCTGAGCAGCGTGGTCTGCGCCGGCGCCGGGCCGCGAGCGGATCGACCAGCTCGAGGTTGCGGCGCGTGGCGGCGTCGAGGATGAGCACGTCCTCACGCTGCCAGAGGCGCAGGCGTGTGGACATGGCCGAGCGAGCCGCCGCAGTTCGTGGCTGAGATAATGCAGCAGCCCGCCCGCCGCGCTGAGCGCGCCGCGGCCGGCCGTCCTTGCCGGCGCGGAGGCGAGGCCGAAGCCGTCGAGCGACGCGGTCTTGAAATGGTCGCGCAGCGTGTGCTCCGCCGCCTCGGGCGAAAAGCTCCACGCATCGTGCTCGACCAGCAGATAGGCGCAGCGCGTCGCCGTTGGCCAGCGCGGAGGTTTCGAGGTCGATGCGGTGGCCCTGCGCGACGACGACCTCGGCCGGGTCGACGCGCCCGAGCGCATCGCGCAGCGCCTCGGCCGAGGGGAAATTCGCCCGCGAAAAACTCGCCCGTGGTCAGGTCGAGCGCGGCGACGCCGAAGCCGCTCGCGCCGGCGGCACGATCGGCGGCGAGGAAATTGTTCTGCTTCGGCTCGAGCTGGCCGGCGTCGAGGATGCTGCCCGGCGTCAGGATCTGCGTGATCTCGCGCCGCACGACCTGGCCCGGCTTCGGCGCCTCCATCTGGTCGCAGATGGCCACGCGCCGGCCGGCCTTGAGCAGTTGCGCGATGTAGCCCTCGGCGGCGTGGTAGGGCATGCCGCACATCGGCGTGCCCTGGCGCTGGGTCAGGGTCAGGTCGAGCAGCCGCGAGCCCTCCTCCGCGTCGGCGAAGAACATCTCGTAAAAGTCGCCCAGCCGGAAAAGCAGGAAGGCGTCGGGCGGCACTTCGCGCTTGAGCCGATGATACTGCTGCATCATGGGCGTGAGGGCGTCGGACATGGAGGAGAACGTTAGCGGGCCGGGAGGCGGTTGCATCTAAAATTAGCGCGGTCTGTGACCGTCGCTCGAATTTTGACGGAATGACGAAAGACCAACGGAATTAACGGAATCTTTCAGGTATAATCAAAAATTCCGTTCATTCCGTCTGAATCCCGTAATTTCGTCAAAAAATGATTAGTCGGCGACGGTCATAGACCGCCGCTACAGGGGAGGGGCGGGCCGGAAATAATGGAGATGGGCAAACTCGATCTTCAGGCCGGGAAATTCCTTCACCAGCTCGACCACGCCAGCCGCAGCGCGGTATGGAGCGTTTCCGGGGCCGTTCCGCGCGCAGGTTGATCGTCAGTTCGCCGGTGTCGACCGGCTCGGCCACTTGCCGGACAAATTCCGGCTCACCGCCGCGCCGCGCGAGGCTGATCACCGCCACGTCGTCCGATCCATCGGGCCGCAGCGCGATCTTGAAATGGGCGACGCAAATCCGGCAGCCGGCCTGCAGGCGGCCCATCAGCGTCTCAGCAACGCCTGCGGATCGGCCTCCCCGACTCCGTAAAATTCGATCGTCGAATTGAGCCAGCCGACTAGCGCCTGGCCCTCCGCGTATCGCGCATGGTCGATTTTTCCGGGCGCTGCGCCCGGGCGGCGCGGCGGTTTCGAGCAGCGCCGCCCATTCCTCCATGCCCTGGCCGGTGCGTGCGGAAACAACCAGCACGCGCGCCCGGGAAAAGCGTCCACGATCGCGCGCGCGCAGCCGCTCGATCCGCGCCTCATCGAGCAGGTCGATTTTGTTGATGACGACCACGTCGGCCTCCTCGATCTGCCGGCGGTAGACATAGAGGAGCTTCTCGGAAAACGTCTCGCCCGGCTCCAGCCCGAACACCTGTTCGGCCAGCAACGGATCGACCAGTACCGAGACCGGGGCGACGACGCAGGCCTCGCCGCCCAGATGGTGCAGCGGGCCGGTGACGGTCGCGGCGAAGTTCGGCGCTGTTGCCCACCGTCTCGATCAGCACGACTTCGGGGCGGTGGTTTTCTCCAGCGCCTTCAAGACGTCGGCCAGCTGGTCGATCCGCGTGCCGAGCCCGCCGCCGGAGACCTCCCGGGTGTCCAGCCCCGCGCGCGCAGGATCGCGGTTCGCCAGTTCGACCCCTGGTCGTTGGTCACGACCGCGACGCGGCGGCCGTGGCGGCGAACCGGGCCGCCAACGCCGCCAGCGCCGTGGTCTTGCCCGAGCCGAGAAATCCGCCGACAAGCACGCAACGAACGGGTTCATAGGGAAAAAGCGCGGGATGGAGGGAGGGTCGAGACTTCGAAAAGGGCTGGCGCCGCGCATTTTACACGCTTTTCGGCTCTTGTGTACTCCGAACGCGCCGATAAGGAGGTAGAGATAAGTGAAAAGACTGAAGGCAAAAACGAGCCGGGCCGGCGCGGGGCGCCTTCCGGCCTCCAATTTCCTTTGTCCTTTTCACTTCGAAAACCTTACCCCAAGCTCGCACGTCTTTCATACCCGAATGAATTTCACCACCCAGGCGGCGCAGGACATCACGGGCAAGATCGAGCGTGATCCAGCCGAGATCCGGCATTGGCGCCAGTTGCTCATCCTCTGCTTCGACCAGAAGGCGGTCGAGTCGTTGCAGGTGCTGCAGGTCGTCTGCACGGCCATCGACCAGATCTGGACGAGCAAGCGCCAGCAGGCCAAAGAGGCGCACGAGGCCGCCAAGCAGAAGCAGCGCACCACCGGCAGCCGGGAGCCGCTACCCCCGCTGGCCGTGACCGCGATCCCGCTCACCGGCAAGCAGAAGGACGTCCTGGTCAAGCTCGCGCGGGAGCCGCAATCGCCCGAACTGCTTTTCCGCTTCGGGCGCCACCTCGAGCAGGATTTCGGCCTGCCCCAGTCGGCCCATGCCATTTATTCGCGGGCGGTCGCGCTGGAGCCGGAGGACGACGCGCTGCTGGCCAAGATCAACGAGGCCATCCAGCGGATCGATGCGCAGGCGGCCAAGCACGGCGAGACGACCGAGCACATGCCCAAGCTGGACACCGCCATCGCGCCGACCGCGTGCTCCACCTTCACCGGGTCCTCTTCGGCGGTCCACCGCCAGCGCCGCACCAGGCGCCCGAAGTGCGTGTCGACGGTGATCCCCGGGATGTCGAACGCATTGCCCAGGACCACATTGGCGGTTTTGCGCCCCACGCCGGGCAGCGTGACCAGCTCGTCCATGTTCGCGGGCACTTCGCCGTCAAACCGCTCGACCAACGCCTGCCCGAGGCCGATGAGCGAGTTCGCCTTATTGCGGTAGAACCCCGTGGCCCGGATCAGGGCTTCCAATTCGGTGCGGTCGGCCCGCGCGTAGTCCACGGCGGTCCGGTATTTCGCGAACAACGCCGGCGTCGTCAGGTTGACGCGCTTGTCGGTGCTCTGCGCGGAAAGAATGGTGGCGACCGTCAGCTCCAGTGGCGTGGTGAAATCAAGCTCGCAGTGGGCCTGCGGAAACGCTTGCGCCAGCGCACGATTCATGCGCCGCGCCCGCCGCACTAACCCGGTCCGGGTCTCGTCGGCCCAGCGCTTGGCCACCTCGCCCACGGGTTTGGCCGGCTGCGAAACCGGCTTGGAGGCGGGCACCACCTTGGGGCGCCGGGACGACTTTGCCGCTGTCACGTACGACAGAGTACTGATTTCGTGATCTCGCCGAGACCTCGTGTTGATGCAAGGCCATGTTTACTCTCCTAGTGTCATGGTTGCTGGCTGCCCTTGTTCCGGGGCTGCTGATGCTCGCAACGCTGGGACTCGGGCGCCTCGAGAAGGAGTTGGCCCGGGCCGGCGTCACGGCGACCGAGGTCGGCGAGTTTCTGAACAACGCCGACGCGGTCGACATGCACACGCTGGCCAGGGAGGGGATGCCGGAGGCGCTGGACTATCTGCACCGACGCCAGGCCCAGCGCAGCCTCGAATCCCCGCCGGCCGGCCGCCACGCCAAGCCGGACGACATCGGGCAGTTCTTTGCCGGGGACCTCGATATCGACGACGAGCCCGCCCTACCGACGCAGATGTATAAGCATTCGGGACCCAATCCAGAGGTTAGGGGCACTCGACACGTCAATCGTGTGTAGCGTTGGCACGTCGAACCGTTTGGCCTAACCTCAGATTGAGGCCAGTCGCGAGACGTTGGCCTGCACCTATCACTTCGATGGAGAGCTGAAGAGGCAACGTGGACGAGATCCTGGCAAGGGCAGGAATCTTCCAAGGGGTAGAACCGACAGCGGTCGCCGCACTGACCAAACAGCTGCAACCCGTCGACTTCCCCCGCGGACACACGGTTTTCGCCGAGGGGGAGCCGGGCGATCGGCTGTACATCATCGTTTCGGGGAAGGTCAAGATCGGGCGCCGATCGCCGGACGGCCGGGAAAACCTGCTGACGATCATGGGCCCGTCGGACATGTTCGGGGAGCTGTCGATCTTCGACCCGGGGCCGCGGACGTCGAGCGCGACGACGATCACCGAGGTGCGCGCGGTGTCGATGGACCGCGACGCGCTGCGAGCGTGGATCGCCGACCGCCCCGAGATCGCCGAGCAGTTGTTGCGGGTGCTGGCCCGGCGACTGCGGCGGACCAACAACAACCTGGCCGACCTCATCTTCACCGACGTGCCCGGCCGGGTGGCCAAGCAGTTACTGCAGCTCGCCCAGCGTTTCGGCACCCAGGAGGGTGGCGCGATGCGGGTCACCCACGACCTGACGCAAGAGGAGATCGCGCAACTCGTCGGCGCGTCCCGGGAGACGGTGAACAAGGCGTTGGCCGACTTCGCCCACCGCGGCTGGATCCGCTTGGAAGGCAAGAGCGTACTGATCTCGGACTCCGAGAGGCTGGCCCGCCGGGCGCGCTAGCAAGACTCGCGAGCGTGTCTGCACAGTGAGACTCGGCAAATCGCGTACAACTGCGTACGCTCGGCAACCGCGTCAGCGGCCTAGGTAGTCCAGCTGCACCTGCACGGACCATTCGGCCGCATCCCAGAGCTTCTCGTCGACGTCGACGTAGACGTGCTCGACGATCTGGCGCGCGGTGGCGTCCGCACCGAGTTCCCGCAACGCGGAGCGCACCTGCTCCAGCCGCTCGTGGCGGTGCACCAGGTATCCGGCCGCCACGTTTTCCAGGTCGGGCAGTTCGGGCCCGTGGCCGGGCAGCACGACGCGGCGGCCCAGCCCGCGCAGCCGATGCAGCGATTCCAGATAGTCGCTCAGGCTGCCGTCTTCCTTATCCATGACGGTGGTGCCGCGGCCCAGCACCGTGTCGGCTGTCAGCACCGCGTCGTCGAGAAGGAAGGACAACGAGTCCGCGGTGTGGCCGGGTGTCGCCATCACTTTGATCTTCAGCCCGGCGGCGTCGATCACCTCGCCGTCGACCAGATGGCCCCCGAGGCCGCGCAAAAATCCGCTGCCCGCCGAGCGCACCGTCGCGCCCGTCGCGTCGACCAGTTTGTCGATGGCGTCGGTGTGGTCTGGGTGGCGGTGGCTGATCAGCACCAATGCGATGCGCCCCAGCGCGACAAGCCGCGCGATGTGTTCGTCGTCGTCGGGCCCCGGATCGACGATGACCAACTCGTCGCTCCCCGGCCCCCGCAGCACCCAGGTATTGGTGCCTTCCAGCGTCAGCAAACCGGGATTGTCGGCCAACAGCACCGAGGCGGTGTCCGTCGCCCGACGCAGCCGGCCGTACGCGGGATGAGAGAGCTCGGCGCTATCGGACATCTCGGACATCGGGGGTCAGCCGACCTCCACGATCAGCTCCACTTCCACCGGTGCGTCCAGCGGCAATTCGGATACTCCCACCGCCGAGCGTGCGTGCGCGCCGTTGTCGCCGAACACCTCGGCGAGCAGCTCGGAGGCCCCGTTGATGACGCTGGGCTGGCCAGTGAAACCCGGTGCCGAGGCGACGAACCCGACGACCTTGACCACCCGGGTCACCGTGTCGAGATCCGCCACCGACCCCACGGCGGCGAGCGCATTGAGCACGCAGGTCCGCGCCAGGGCCTTGCCCTGCTCCGCGCTGACCTCGCCGCCGACCTTGCCGCTTGCCGCCAGCTTCCCGCTCTCCGTCGGCAGCTGGCCGGACGTATAGACCAGGTTGCCCGTGCGCACCGCCGGAACGTAGGCGGCCAACGGGGTCGCTACCTGCGGCAGCACCAAACCCAGCTGTTCGAGCCGCGCACCGACAGAGGTCATTTCGGCCGTTTCAGATACGCGACGTGCTGCTCACCGGTCGGCCCGGGCAGCACCGCCACCAGTTCCCAGCCATCGGCACCCCACTGGTCGAGGATCTGTTTCGTCGCGTGCGTCAGCAGCGGAACGGTGGCGTACTCCCATGCGGTGGGTTGGCTCATGACGGCAGCTTATCGGGCGAACAAGCGCGGGCTAGCATGCGATGGTGGCAAAGACATCAAACGCCGGCAGTTCCGTCGGCTGGCCCGCACGCTTGTCGAAAGCGCGCCTGCATTTCGTCACCGGCAAGGGCGGCACCGGCAAATCGACGATCGCGGCGGCGCTCGCCCTGACCCTGGCGGCGGGCGGGCGCAAAGTCCTCCTCGTCGAAGTTGAGGGGCGCCAAGGGATTGCGCAACTCTTCGACGTCCCGCCGCTGCCGTACCAGGAACTCAAAATCGCGACCGCGGAGCGCGGCGGACAGGTCAACGCGCTGGCCATCGACATCGAAGCCGCATTCCTGGAATACCTGGACATGTTCTACAACCTGGGCATCGCCGGCCGCGCGATGCGCCGCATCGGCGCAATCGAATTCGCGACGACGATCGCGCCGGGCCTGCGCGACGTGCTGCTCACCGGCAAGATCAAGGAGACGGTGATCCGGGTCGACAAGAATCGACTGCCGGTCTATGACGCGATCGTGGTCGACGCGCCCCCGACCGGACGCATCGCACGCTTCCTCGATGTCACCAAGGCCGTCTCCGACCTGGCCAAGGGCGGTCCGGTGCACTCGCAGGCCGAGGGTGTCGTCAAGCTTCTGCACTCCGACCAGACCGCCATTCACCTGGTCACGCTGCTGGAAGCCCTGCCCGTGCAGGAAACCCTGGAAGCCATCGAGGAACTCGCGGAGATGAAGTTGCCCATCGGAAGCGTGATCGTCAACCGCAATATCCCCACGTATCTCGAACCCAGCGACCTGGCTAAAGCCGCCGATGGTGACGTCGACGCCGACTCGGTGCGCGAAGGGTTGTTGAAAGCCGGAATCAAGCTGTCCGACAGCGACTTCGCCGGCTTGCTCACCGAGACCATCCAGCACGCGACCCGAATCACCGCACGGGCCGAGAACGCTCAAGAACTCGACGCTCTACAGGTACCGCGGCTGGAATTGCCGGCAATCTCGGACGGCGTCGACCTCGGCAGCCTCTACGAGCTGTCGGAATCGCTTGCGCAGCAGGGGGTGAGATGAGCACGACACCGAAAACCCTTGATATGGCGGCCATCCTGGCCGACACCTCGAACCGGGTGGTGGTGTGTTGCGGCGCCGGCGGCGTCGGGAAAACCACGACGGCCGCCGCGATGGCATTACGCGCGGCCGAGTACGGCCGAACGGTGTGCGTGTTGACGATCGACCCCGCCAAGCGGCTGGCACAAGCACTGGGCGTCAACGATCTCGGCAATACGCCCCAGCGCGTGCCTCTCGCCCCCGAAGTCTCCGGCGAACTGCACGCGATGATGCTGGACATGCGGCGCACGTTCGACGAGATGGTGGTCCAGTACTCCGGATCCGAACGAGCACAGGCGATTTTGGACAACCAGTTCTACCAGACCGTCGCCACGTCGCTTGCCGGGACGCAGGAATACATGGCGATGGAGAAGCTCGGTCAACTGCTGGGCCAGGACCGCTGGGACCTGGTGGTGGTGGACACGCCGCCGTCGCGCAACGCGCTGGACTTCCTGGATGCGCCCCAACGGTTGGGCAGCTTCATGGACAGCCGACTCTGGCGGCTTTTGCTCGCGCCGGGCCGCGGCATCGGCCGATTGGTCACCGGTGCAATGGGATTGGCGATGAAAGCCCTGTCCACCGTGCTCGGCTCGCAGATGCTTTCCGACGCGGCGGATTTCGTGCAGTCGCTGGACGCCACCTTCGGCGGCTTCCGCGAGAAGGCCGATCGTACGTATGCATTGCTGAAGCGGCGCGGCACCCAATTCGTGGTGGTATCGGCGGCCGAGCCCGACGCGCTGCGCGAGGCGTCCTTCTTCGTCGACCGGCTGTCGCAGGAAGGCATGCCGCTGGCCGGGCTGGTCTTGAACCGCACCCACCCGATGCTGTGCTCACTGCCGGTGGAGCGCGCGATCGACGGCACCGAGACGCTGGAGGCCACCGACTCGAACGGGGCGGCCACCGAGCTCACCGCAGCCGTGCTGCGAATCCACGCCGACCGGGGGCAAACCGCCAAGCGGGAGGTGCGGCTGCTGTCGCGGTTCACCGGGGCCAATCCGAACGTGCCGGTCATCGGGGTGCCGTCGTTGCCGTTCGATGTCAGTGACCTCGAGGCGCTGCGCGCGCTCGCCGATCAAATCACGGCCTCGGGCTAGTCCGGAACCGCGCAAGCGGGCGTTCCGGTCAAGCCCAATCCCGGTTACGCTCAACGCAATTCAACACGCGCCGGTACACGCCAGGGCGCACGCCGATTAGCCCCATTTGGTTAGTGCTGTAACAGAAAAGAAATGACGAAGGGGTGGCCGGACGAACGCGTCAGCCCACGCTGCGCTGCTTGCGCTTGTCGAAGAAATCGGCCCAGGAAACCACGTCGGGGTGCTGCTTGAGCAGGGCCCGGCGCTGGCGCTCGGTCATCCCGCCCCAAACGCCGAACTCGACCTTGTTGTCCAGCGCGTCCGCTCCGCATTCCTGCATGACCGGGCAGTGACGGCAGATCACCGCGGCTTTACGCTGCGCGGCTCCGCGAACAAACAGTTCGTCGGGATCAGTGGCCCGGCATAGCGCCTTGGACACCCAGGCGATCCGATCTTCTGTATCGACACTGCGCAGCAGCGCGGTTTGGGTAGCCACGAGGTTGGTTCGACGCGCGACCGGCCGCGTACCTGACACGAGCAGTTTCCTTCCTTTCGGTCGCGAATTCGCGACCGCCCTCCTCGAGTGCAGTGCGGCTGGGCCATTGATGTCGTGGGCCACACTATGCACTTCGGTGTTACCTGAATCTCACCGTGTGTCTAAGTTAGGTGGTCAGCTGGTAATTGTGCAACAGTCTGATAAAGCTTTTTCTGGGACGCTCGTCCAGGCTCGGCGCACACGGTAAGCCCAACAGTAAGGTCGCAACCTCGTTTTGGGCGCTTGACCAGTGGCGCAGCGAAAACCGGCCGGCAGAGGGCCGATGCGACGACCACTGGTCACTCGTACGGCGACCACTGGTCACCTGATGGGGAGGTTTTTCGGGTTCGAGGCGGCAACAGAGAACAATTGACCTCCGGCGGCCTTGGGGTGGGCGGTTAGGGTGGTACGCATGGCAGAGCGCCCCCCGGCCGTCCTCACGGTCCTCAAGCTCGCCGGGTGCTGCCTGCTGGCCAGCGTCGTGGCCACCGCCCTGATGTTCCCGTTCGCGGGTGGCCTCGGGCTGATGTCCAACCGCGCCTCGGAAGTCGTCGCCAACGGCTCGGCCCAGCTTCTCGAGGGGCAGGTGCCCGCCGTCTCGACCATGGTCGACACGAAGGGCAACGTCATCGCATGGCTGTATTCGCAGCGCCGCTTCGAGGTGCCCGGCGACAAAATCGCCAACACCATGAAGCTGGCTATCGTGTCCATCGAGGACAAACGGTTCACCGAACACAACGGCGTGGACTGGAAGGGCACCCTGACCGGACTTGCCGGCTACGCCCGCGGCGACGTCGACACCCGCGGCGGCTCGACCATCGAACAGCAGTACATCAAGAACTACCAGCTGCTGGTGACCGCCCAGACCGACGCCGAAAAGCGCGCGGCCGTCGAAACCACGCCCGCGCGCAAGCTTCGCGAGATCCGGATGGCGCTCACGCTGGACAAGACCTTCACCAAACCGGAGATCCTGACCCGCTACCTCAATCTCGTCTCGTTCGGAAACAACTCCTTCGGCGTGCAGGACGCGGCGCAGACCTACTTCGGCATTAACGCCTCGGACCTGAACTGGCAGCAGGCGGCGCTGCTGGCCGGCATGGTGCAGTCGACCAGCGCGCTCAACCCTTACGTCAACCCCGAAGGCGCGCTGGCGCGGCGGAACCTGGTCCTGGACACCATGATCGACAACCTGCCCGACCAGGCCGACGCGTTGCGCGCCGCCAAGGCTCAGCCGCTGGGCATCTTGCCGCAGCCCAACGAGCTGCCCCGCGGCTGCATCGCGGCGGGCGACCGCGCCTTCTTCTGCGACTACGTCCAGGAGTTTTTGTCGCGCGCCGGCATCAGCAAGGAGCAGCTGGCCCGGGGCGGCTATCTGATCCGCACCACGCTCGACCCCGACGTGCAGATCCCGGTGAAGTCGGCCATCGACAAGTTCGCCAGCCCCACCCTGCCCGGCATCTCGAGCGTGATGAGCGTGATCGCGCCCGGTAAGAACTCCCACCACGTCATGGCCATGGCCAGCAACCGTAAGTACGGACTGGACACCGACGCCGGCGAAACCATGCGGCCGCAGCCGTTCTCTCTGGTCGGCGACGGGGCCGGATCGATCTTCAAGCTGTTCACCACGGCCGCCGCGCTGGACATGGGAATGGGCATCAACGCCACCCTCGACGCGCCACCACGGTTCCAGGTCAAAGGCTTCGGCAGCGGCGGCGCCAAGGGCTGCCCCAAGGACAACTGGTGTGTGGTCAACGCCGGTAACTACCGCGGCACGATGAACGTGACCGACGCGCTGGCCACCTCGCCCAACACCGCGTTCGCCAAGCTGATCACCCAGATCGGGGTGACGCGCACGGTGGACATGGCGATCAAATTGGGCCTGCGCTCCTACGCCAATCCCGGCACCGCCCGCGACTACAACCCGGACAGCAACGAGAGCCTGGCCGACTTCGTCAAGCGGCAGAACATCGGGTCGTTCACGCTGGGCCCGATCGAGGTCAACGCGCTCGAGCTGTCGAACGTCGCGGCCACGCTGGCCTCGGGCGGCGTGTGGTGTCCGCCCAGCCCCATCGACAAGCTGGTCGACCGCAACGGCAACGAGGTCGCCGTCACCACCGAAACCTGCGACCAGGTGGTCCCCGAGGGCCTGGCGAACACCCTGGCCAATGCCATGAGCAAGGACGCGCTCGGCGGCGGCACCGCGGCGGGCTCGGCCGGCGGGGCCGGCTGGGACCTGCCGGTGTCGGGCAAGACCGGCACCACCGAGGCCCACCGTTCCTCCGGCTTTGTCGGATTCACCAGCCACTACGCGGCAGCCAACTACATCTACGACGACTCCCCCAACCCGACCGATCTGTGTTCGAGCCCGTTGCGCCACTGCGGCGACGGCGACCTGTACGGCGGCAACGAACCGGCCCGCACCTGGTTCACCGCGATGAAGCCGATCGCCACCAGCTTCGGCGACGTCAAACTGCCGCCGACGGATCCCCGCTACGTCGAGGGCTCCCCGGCCTCCCGGGTGCCCAGTGTCGCCGGGCTCGAGGTGGACGCGGCGCGCTCACGCCTGAAGGAAGCCGGCTTCCAGGTCGCCGACCAAACCAACTCGGTGAACAGCACCGCGAAGCTCGGCGAAGTGGTCGGGACGAGTCCCAGCGGCCAGACTATTCCGGGCTCGATCGTCACCATCCAGGTCAGCAACGGCATCCCGCCACCACCGCCGCCGCCACCGGAAGGCTTGCCGGGAATACCTGTCCCGATCGGGTCGCAAGTGGTGGAGATCCCGGGCCTGCCCCCGATCACGATCCCGCTGCTGGCTCCGCCGCCACCTCCGCCGCCGCCGTAATCGGTTGGCGCACAGACGCGACGTCTGCGCGCCGCCCGCAGTAGGCTGCGTGCATGGCTGACGTCTTGCCCGCCCTCATCCGCGCCGGCGCGGTCGCGCTCGGTTCGTCCGTCGCCGGGATCGGCTACGCCGCGTTCGTCGAGCGCAATGCGTTCGTGCTGCGCGAGCTGACCATGCCCGTCTTGACGCCGGGCTCCACCCCGCTGCGGGTGCTGCATATCAGCGACCTCCACATGACGCCCAATCAGCGCCGCAAGCAGGCCTGGCTGCGTGAGCTCGCGAGCTGGGAGCCCGACCTGGTGGTCAACACCGGCGACAACCTGGCGCACCCCAAGGCGGTGCCGGCCGTCGTCCAGGCGCTCGGCGATCTGCTGTCCCGGCCGGGTGTCTTCGTCTTCGGCAGCAACGACTACTTCGGGCCGCGCCTGAAGAACCCGATGAACTACCTGACCAACCCCACCCACCGGATTCGTGGCGAGGCGTTGCCTTGGCAGGACCTGCGAGCGGCGTTCACCGAGCGCGGCTGGCTCGACCTGACCCACGCCCGACGTGAGTTCGAGGTGACCGGTCTGCACATCGCGGCGGCGGGCGTGGACGACCCGCACATCGACCGGGACCGCTACGACACGATCGCGGGCCCGGCGAGCCCGGCGGCCAATTTGCGGCTGGGGCTCACACATTCGCCCGAACCGCGGGTGCTCGACCGCTTCGCCGCCGACGGGTACCAGCTGGTGATGGCCGGCCACACCCACGGCGGGCAGCTGTGCCTGCCGCTGTACGGGGCGCTGGTGACCAACTGCGGCCTGGACCGCAGCCGCGCCAAGGGCCCGTCCCGGTGGGGCGCCGACATGCGGTTGCACGTCTCCGCCGGCATCGGCACGTCACCATTCGCGCCGGTGCGGTTCTGCTGCCGGCCCGAGGCGACTCTGCTGACCCTGATCGCCGCCCCACACGGCGGCCGCGACTCCACCAGCGACCTGGGCCGTGTTCAGCCAGCAGCTTCCTTGCGTTGAACGACGGGACCAAGGTCGCGGTCCACAGCCGCTCGCGTGACTGGACGGACAACGCGGTCCGGCTGATCGAGGCCGACTCCCGTCGTAGCGCCGATACGCACTTGCTGCGGTATCCGCTGCCGTCGGCCTGGGGTAGCCATCTCGAGATCGAGCTTTATCTCAAGGACGAAAGCACCCACATCACCGGCAGCCTCAAGCACCGGCTCGCGCGCTCGTTGTTCCTCTACGCGCTGTGCAACGGGTGGATCGACAAGGGCACCACGGTGGTCGAGGCGTCGTCGGGTTCCACGGCGGTATCCGAGGCGTATTTCGCGTCCCTGCTCGGCCTGCCGTTCATCGCCGTGATGCCCGCGGCGACCAGCCCGTCCAAGGTGGCGCTGATCGAATCACAAGGCGGGCGTTGCCATTTCGTGCAGAACGCGAGTCAGGTGTACGACGAGGCCGAACGCCTGGCGCGCGAAACCGGCGGCCACTACCTGGACCAGTTCACCAACGCCGAGCGCGCCACCGACTGGCGCGGCAACAACAACATCGCCGAGTCCATCTACGCCCAGATGCGCGACGAGAAGCACCCCGTGCCGGACTGGATCGTGGTCGGCGCGGGCACCGGCGGGACCAGCGCCACGATCGGCCGCTACATCCGCTATCGGCGGCACGCCACCCAGCTGTGCGTGGTCGACCCGGAGAACTCGGCGTTCTTTCCCGCGTACGCCTTGGGCCGGAACGACCTGGACGACGTTGTGATGCCCACGTCGTCGCGCATCGAGGGCATCGGCCGGCCGCGGGTGGAGCCGTCGTTTCTGCCCGGCGTGGTCGACCGCATGGTCTCGGTGCCCGACGCGGCGTCGATCGCCGCGGCCCGCCACGTCAGCGCCGTCCTGGGCCGCCGTGTGGGCCCATCGACGGGTACCAATCTGTGGGGCGCTTTCGGCCTGCTCGCCGAAATGGTGGCCGACGGCCGCAGCGGTTCGGTGGTCACACTGCTCGCCGACAGCGGCGACCGCTACGCCGACACCTATTTCAGCGACGAGTGGGTCAGCGCCCAGGGGCTTGATCCCAGCGGCCCCGCCGCGGCGCTGGTCGAATTCGAACGTTCATGCGCCTGGACCTGACTACGACTGCCTCGCGGTTTGGCCAGTCGATGGGCCGGTGCGATAGGCTGTCGAGGCTTCAAGCGGGGTGTGGCGCAGCTTGGTAGCGCGCTTCGTTCGGGACGAAGAGGCCGTGGGTTCAAATCCCGCCACCCCGACCAGCATAGTCGCTGGTAAATGACTTATCTAGCATCGCTAGGCAGTTTGCTCCAGCGTACCGGGTACGTTTTCTCCTGCGGATTCACTGTCAGTCGGCGGCAGTTGAGGGCTGTTTGAGTGCTGCAGTGCGGGCCTTTCGTCAGCACGTCAGCTAGCGCATCCAGGTCCGTATCGAACAGGTCCGCGTAGACCCTCAGCGTGATGCTTGGGTCCTCATGCCCGAGCATCCGCGCCAGGGCCAGCACGTTGCCCCCAGCAGACACCGCCAACGACGCGGCGGTATGCCTAGATCGTGCGGTGTGACCTTCGGGAAGTCCTTCAGAGAGTCCCTCGCCGGGTTGAACACGCGCGGACGCCAGTGCGACACGCGCAAGACGCCGCCCTTCGCTGGCAGCGAACACGAGATCGTCGCCACCTTTGCCGGCCATCAGCGCGGACAGCTCGTCAGCAATGAAGTCGGGGAAGGGCACAGACCTTCTCTCGTAGTCTTTAGGGGCTTTCCAGATAAGCCGGCCATCAGCTTCAGAGACCGTGCGGTCTATGTCCAGCCGCCTCCGGTTGAGGTCTACCGCCCCCACCGTAAGAGCCGCCATCTCCCCCCACCTCAGGCCCGTATAAGACGAGGAAGCGCACCACCGCGCCATCGCTCCCGCAGGCCGCGGCTAGGGTGTCGACCTGCTTATGGGATAGATAGCAATCCTTACGCCGCTTCTTAGCCGGTAACCGTCTCGGTGCCTTAGCGCCATCGCAAGGATTGAGGATAAGACGCTTATCGGATACCGCGTCGGATAAGACATCCGCAACACGCCCAAGGCATTCTCTATAGTCGGAACCCTATGTCGGATTCGGTCAGATCCGCTAGCCACGCTTTGACGTCGGGCGGCTGAACCTTAGTCACTTGCACGTCACCCCACCGGTCTTCTACGTGGGCTCGCCATGTGTGCTGTCTGGTGGCGCGTGTCGTGTCCGCGATGTTCGCCCTGCGTATCCAGCGCGAATACTGGTGCGCGACGGTCCACTCGCCTTTGACCTCGGGTGCAACATCGGTGCCGCTGCGGGTGACATCCTTCAGCCAGTCGACCGCTTCGCTCTTGAGTCTGAATCTTCTGGTGTGTTCGTCTCCGCGGCTGTCGACTAGCGGGCGCGCCACTGCTTGCCCTTCCCGTAGAGCTTGGTTCTCTCGCCTGATCGGCTTACCCATAGGTTCTCGACGCCTTGACGCTGGCCGCGCGTAATGTCCATGGCCTCATCGTATCAGTACGCCGTGCGTACCGCCAGGGGCGAGTCTGGGACCAGGGCGGCATAGTCGCTTGGCAACGTTTCTTATTGTGGCCTTTAACGCCTTCTCTCTCTATAGATTTGATAGAGGCCTTCTTTATCCCTAAGCGATTAACCGATGTAAAAGCTCTATAGTCTCGTCTTGTTTTTATGTTGCTGTACTGACTATCTCCTTATGCATACCGTACCAGTAGGGCACGCATGTCGGATGCCACCTGGTGCTTTGAACTGGCAATATGCGGTCCCGTCGCCAGCGAGTTTGCCGGCCACAATCTGAGTTAAGAATTTGCTGAGAGTTGCTTGAATTGTCGGTCGACCGCTGATATCAAAGGTTCATGACGATACGCAATTACCGATCTCCAACGACCGAACTAACTACCGCTGACGACGAGATCCTCGACATCGGGCAGGCCGCGAAGCTGGCGAACAAATCGATATCGACCATGTATTGGTTACGGGGACAAGGCCGAGGGCCGCGCTCGGGGAAGTTGGGGCGAAGGGTGATCTACAAACGCTCCTCGACGTGGTCGCCTGGATCAACAGCGCGTTTGACGCGTGCCAAGGCGTCAAGGCGGACGGAACGGACGGAGATGGACGGGGTGCGCGATGGAGCACCCTCCACAACTGCACGGTGTGCAGCGATCCCAGCCTATGCGTCAGGCACGGCGTGGTCCGGGACATCGTTGGTCTCGGACCACAGTGCCAGCTCGCAAAGGATCGACCCGCCGCGTTCCTGTACAAGATCCTTCTGCGGCTGGCCCGCGAGCAGGGCGTGAACATTTCGGAGCTGATGGGCGGCGGGGAGTGAGTGCCGTCTATATCGACCCAGACGGCAATGAGGTCGACTCACCCGAGACCGAAACCCTGGCAGGTGAACGACTCGTAGACGATATGTGCGGCGCCATCGCCCGCTACTGCGTCCTGCCAAGTGAACACGAATATATTGCCGTCACACTGTGGTGCGCCTACACGCACCTAGCCGATGTGTTCAACGATGCGCCTCGGGTTATTGCGCGTTCGCCACACAAGCGATCCGGTAAGACACGCCTCCAGCAATACGTAATCTATCCAGTAAAAAAAAAAAAAAAAAAAAAAAAAACCCTTAATTGCTACCCCCAAGATTTACCACTACTCCAACATCAACACTGACTTTAGACGATACAGACCGCTGCCCCCCACCCCCAGGACTCTTCTCATCACACTACTACTAAAGCAAGAAGCCGGGACTGCGGCAGGCGGCGCAGGGGCGGAAGCGCAGCCCTGCTCGCCCACCGCCCTGCCACAAGCGCAGCCGGCAGACCCCAAAGGAAAGAAAAGCGGCCTCTACGAAGGCCTCACACGACAGCAGCGGCGTGTGGGCTCCCCTCCCGAGCGCAGCCGTCAGCGTCGTCATTCTCGTACACATACCAGCTCGCGGCCGCCGCGATCGAGGGCCGCACGACCGAGCCGCCATACCTGCCGCTAGCGACAAGGGGGGGTGGGAGGGAGCCCTGCGTGAGCACAACCAGCACGTGAGGTTGGTTGATGGCGTTGAGATCCCTGCCATGTAAGTGAGCCTGCGTTCAGCGAAGGCCTGCATTGATCATAGCCGAGCCGCCATAGCCATGCAGAGCTCGGGTAGAACTTGAGGTGTCAGGGTGAGGAGCCAGCCGCGAGAGCAGAACCGGGGCCCGCCCGCACCCGATGAAAGCGTCGGCGCCGCCCGGCCGCCGCGCCTCCAGGCGAGCCGCCGCCGCCCACCATCACCAGCGGCGACAGGCCGTGCAGCCGCTGCGCCAGCGGTGCAAACCCGCATCAGCCAGCCGGCGGTTGAGGCTTCTGAAGCCCCCCCAAGTGCCTGAGCAGGGCGGGCTGCGTGCGTGCTGGCGTGGCTCGTGCACGCCCGCTGTCCCTGCGGTGCCCTGTGGCTGCCCGGACGGGGGCTGCAGCGGCCTGGTGCCGAGGCGGAGGGGGGCGGACCGCGCACAGACGCAAGCACAAGGCGCGCGCTGGAGCGCGGCTGTGGGGGGCCACCTCGATCTCCTCGATCGCGGCTTGCGCTTTGCCGCCCGAGCGCGAGGTGAACTCCTGCGCGTCGAATCCCCTGTAGGAGCCGTCCTCCTGCCAACAGCAGCAGGCAGCACAGCACAGCACAGTGCCAGTCAGCAGCCTCAGGGGCAGCTTGCGGGGCTCGCCATGCCCCGCCCGGCGGGCGCACAGGGCCCGCGCAGGGACGAGGTTGGCAGAGCGGCCGCCTCTGCCCCTGCCTCGCACGCCGAACCCGGCCGGCTGGCGCAGTGCGGCGTGCCGAGCCCCCCCAGAAACCGCGCCGCCAACGCAGGCGTGCCACGCGAGCGCCCCTCCGGCGGCGCCCCGCGCCGGGCCGGGTGCGCGCGCGTGCCTTGAACAGGTATCCGGTTGGCGTACACGGTCAGCGGGATCGCCAGGCGGTCGGCGAGAGGGTCGATGATGGCGTGGAAGCCGCCCGACACCAGGAACACCGCCACGCCGTGCTCCTGCAGCCGCACCACCAGCTTGCATGCCTGCGCTGGGGTAGGAGGAGGGGGTAGTAGTGGATGGCAGGTTGCGGGGAGAGCAAGCGCAGTATCAGCTGGGTGGGCACTCGAAAAGTCCAGGGGGAGTAGGCAGAGGGTGAGCGCGTGTAGACACATTCGACGAGCTGGAACAGGAAGGTGGGGTCGGAGAGGAGGGGAAGGTGCTTTTGCGCTTGCAGCAACCAGCACTCAAACAACAGCACAACACGTAGTTCCCAGGGGAACAAGCGGGCGGAGGGTGGGGAGGCTCGCACCATGGCCTATGCGCGGCGGGTGCTTGTTGCAGCGTAGTCGCTCACGGCCTTGCGGGAGGCGCATGATGTCCAGGCGCTGCGCCAGCGCGTCCTCAAACTTGACAGTGCCGCCCATCGCGCTGCGCCATACCCCGGGTAATTTGTCGCCTTGGGTGCATCACGCAGCAGTAGCTTGGACGGCTTGGAGTGTAAGGCTCTCGTGTCGAATTTGCTTCCAAAGCTAAACTGGCCGGCGCCTACCTCACAACGGGCGCTCGCACAATTTTGACTTATGACGCGCCGCCTTTTTGGGCAGCAGCGCAGAAAGCGCAGCCGCACGGAGTTGCACGAGCACAGAGGCAGAGTGTGTGCCTCCAGTCTCACCTGGCTGTAACAGCTGCTACCGCGCTGCCTACGCCCAGGTACGCTGCGAGCTCTATCGATCGACTCGTCCTCGCACCTGTGCCCAAGGTGGGAATAAAACTATACTTCAGCCTTCACGCTCGCGCTGCACCGTCACACGCGTGAAGGCAATAGCCAGACGCAGGTGAGGAACATGTGCCAGGACGAGGAGAGCGCCGCAACGCAGCCCAGCCATGCGCGCTCCGCAGGCGGCGGCAAAACAACTGCCAGGACAGGCGCGTGGGCTGCTCACAGCGTGCTATCAACGTCAAAGCATACAGCCTTTGCCCCTCTCCACGTCTGCAGCACGTCTGCCGAGGGCTCATGGTGAGGCACTCCTGCAAACAAACATGCACTTTATTCTCTCTGTGCTTGCTTGGGCACCACTGTAACACACACGAAAACAACAGGTCCTACTCCTCGCCTGCAACAGGCACGGCAGCTTTATGGCCGTCTGCTGGGAGCGCGTGTGCCAAGAGAGCTGTCTCAACAGCTTGGCGCTATTCAACTTGCGGGTGCTCGCGAGTAGATGTGCGCTGCTGAAGGCCTGGTGGCTCGTCTTTGCCGGCCGCACTTGGCCAGAAGGGAGGCATTCTGTACCGGTACAGTCCACACGCACGTTCATTGTCGCGTGTGGGGCCTCAGAGACAAGCAGAAGCAGCTGATCAAAGTGCCAGTTGTGTCGACACACAACAAGACCACTTGCAGATCTTTATAGGGACCCTTGCTGGGGCCCTGCACACCCCACCACATGCAACCCTCTCCCCCAGGGCACACCCCCCTGCTCTCTCCTCACTGCCCTGCACTCCCCTTCCCTGGATGGCAAGCACTTTCCTTTCTCCCCCCCCCCCCCCCCCACCAACCCCCCCTGCACCCCTGCACTGCCAACACTTCTGCTTGCCTCAAGCTGGCGCATAATCGGATTCCTCGCACGATTTGGCTCTCGCTAGTTATTAAAGGGTTCACTTTGGTAAAACCCACCCATACTTCCCTTCTCTGGTGTGTGCCAAACTGGTGCTTTCTACATTGCGACTGGTATTGGTCCTCCACCAAGCAAGGTGGACGCGCTGTCAGCTGCTCCTACAGACTCGTACACCTGAGAGTCGATTGCACACTCGCTCACAAAGCGTAACCGTCCTCACTCGTAGACAGACGTGCACAAGCCTCACGCTGGAAAATCCAAAATCAGCGCTCTCTGAAACCCTCCCTTCGCTGCCACCCCTCTCTTGCGCTCTCTCACCTCCCTATGCTATTCAGGGCGCCGGCGCGATGCCTTCGACGGCCGCCGCGTGGTCGGCTTGTGTGGGCCGGGCGTTTTTGGTGGCCCGCCCGCCGCTGCCGCCGCCGCCGCCGCTTCCGGCGCGGCGGGAAGCGCAGCCGGGGCGGGGGCCTGGGCCGGGGCAGGCACGGGGGCCGCCAGGTCCTCTGGCAGCGGCGGCAGGCGCGACGACCGGCGAGGGGGGGGCCTCCCAGTCGGAGGCGGGGTTCTGCATGATGTCGTTCATCGGGACCAGCACGCTCGGCACGCGCCGCCGCAGGCTGTCCAGGTTCACCGGCTCGGCGTCCTCGTTCTCCTCCCTCGGGGGGTCGGGACCGCTAGGGCGTTGTTGTTGCCTGCAGGGCGAGCCCGGGGGTGAGGGGTGAGTGGGGAACGGGCCCTGAGCCTGGGACTGCTTCCAGACGAGAGAGAGTGGGCGGCGGGGCCTGCGCAGAGCCAGCAGATGATGCACGCAGGAAGACTGGGAGCTGCCGAACGGCCACACGAGGCTGTGCAGGAGGGCGGCGGAAGCCGAGGCGGGCCATGGGAGCTTACTGGCGCTGGCAAAGAGGTTGAGGCGCCGTGCGATGAAGCTCGAGCTGCGCGCCGGGGGGGCCTCGCCGGGCTCGGCGTCCAGGGGCGCATCGCCGGGCAGGGCGTTGGACAAGCGGCTGCGCGAGCGCTGGCGGGCTAGGCCGGGCCTGGAGGGTGGTGAGGCGCCGCAGCCCGAGAGCTGGATGGCGAGGCGGCTGCAGAACTCGCTGGTGGAGGCCAGGCCTGAGGAGGAGGTCGAGCCGACCTGGGAGGGGGGTTGCGGATGGGCCAGGGGAGGCGTTAAGGCAATATTGCGGCGCCGGCCACTCCCCATTGCGGTTCGCAGGCCACCGCGGACCGTGCGCTTGTTCTTGCCGTGCCAGCTTGCCACGCGCCAAACTCGCCGCATAGGTCCCTGGTGGCGGCTAGAGCATTCTGTTCCTTCGGAAGTGCTCCACTTGCTCGGGGCGGGCCGCCACAGGGGTGGGGAAGGTTGAGGTGCTGGCCACCTTCGGGCGTGCGTTGTTGATGGAGGCCTTGAAAGCACCGCAGCTTCTCAGCCGTCTCAGCCTGCTCTGCCTCCCGCGCCGCCTTTCGGGCCGCCTCGCGAGAGCGACCGCCGCCGCGCGCTCCACCTCGGCGCCTCCGCCAGCCGCCGATCCTCCTTGTCCTGCACCGGGCAGGGAACGCGCTGATGACGAGAATGGCGCACTGCTGACGAGAGAATCGCTCGTCTGAACTGCGGGGAAAAGGCCGAGGCTCATTCCTCTGAGCATCAGTAGCAGCCGCCCATGAAGCTGCTCTAGGCAGTTGGCTCAGGTTCGAGTGGCGTTGTCAGCGCACCTTGGCCTCGCCTTCTGGAGCCGCCACAGACACAGGCTCGGGCGCAGGCGCTGGCGCAGGCGCATGCTGGCGCAGGCGCATGTGGCGCAGACCCGCTCGCTGTCCCCACCAAACAGTACGCACAGAAGCCAATCTCAGCAACGTGCACGTCCGTTCCCTCGAGGCGCCGAAACCACCAGCACTGACACTCCACATGCGCTGCACAGCACTCCTCGATCACCGCCCACCGGCCTTCACACCTCCAACCACTGCTCGCTCACACGGCCTTAGAAAGCATGAACACGTGCTAAGCCATGTGTGCGGTTCCCCTGACAGGCGCTCAGCTCGATTCCCCATCGGGCCCGCACCGGGGGATTGGACTCCGATTTGCAGCACGGCCGTGGCCAGGCGGTCGATCGAGGTGGTGGCACGGATGCTCGACTCGACCGACAGCTGGCTGCCCGGACCGTCGCCGCTGCTGTCGCGGTCCAGCCCCTGCTGTGAGCCCGACTCCGAAACGGACAGCGTGGCCGAGAGCGTCTCGGCGGGCGACAGTGCGGCGGCGTCCTGGGCGTGGCGGGCTCCTCTGCTGCCTGCGGGGCGCAAGGACGGACGAGCCTTGGGCAGCTGAATATCGCAGAAGCTCGTCCACACGGCTTGTGTGAACCTGCGCCTTGGTTCACGTTCTGTCGGGGGGCAAGCTGGGGCGGGGGAGCTGATCCGCTGCCGCACACTCAACGTAGCTGGATCAACGAGGTCGCAGGCCTAGGTTGAAGGGGGTCCTGTGGTGGTTCCATTCCGCCCACACTGGCAGCCAAGTGCTGGAGGGCCCACCTCATCCAGGTTGAAGGACGACACCGAGCGCTTGAACGAGTCCTGGCGGTTCTGGATGTACATGTGGATGTGGGTCCCTGTACAGCTTCAGCGCCTTGCGGACGTACGGGATGTCCAGCACATCTGCAAGAAGAAGAACAGTCAAGCTGGACTTGAGGTGTCCCCGTCCGTGCTTCTCTATGTGGCCTCTGCCTTGCTGGTCTTGCACACCAGAATGCCCCATTTGCAGAGCAGCGGCGGCCCGGCGCACGCGCTTGGCACACGTTGCAAGGCGGGGCACCATATTTTGTGGTGTCCACGGGCTTTCAGCCACTTCATGAGCATACTCCCAGTAGCCCATAGTTCGTGAGCTGGCCTCGAGGTGCCTACCTGCAGCGTGGGCCGCTTCGGGTTCCTTGATGATGAGCGCGCTGACCAGTGCCTGCAGGTCGGCGCTGTACTTCTTTGGGATGTCCGGTACCTTGCCTCTGCGAATGGACGAGTGAGGTTGCGTTGGGTGGCGTGGTGTGGTAGTGCAGTGATGGCGGTGGTGATGTGCGGGGTGACAAGCTTATGCAGATGGGAGTGTGCCACCTATGTGAACGCAGAGCACTGGTGGTCGTATCTCCCATAGCTCGCTCTAGACCTGAGTAGCAATACCTGGCCTAGCCGCACACATAACCTATTGAGCTCCGCGTGAGGGAATTCTGCTGCAGGGGCAGGCAGCATGGCGCATTCTGCGCGCAGGCGTGGGGGCGCACGCGATGACTGCGGCATCCACGGCGCCCAGGTTGCTCGCATCAAACGCCTTCTTCAGGCTCACCAGCTCGTACAGCAGGCAGCCCAGTGCCCACACATCCGTCTTCTTGTCGTACGGCCGGCCCTGCGAGCAGACACCGGGCACGGGGCGCGGCTGTGAGGACAGGATGCGCTTCAACGACCCCCATTCAGCTCACATGAAAGCGCTGCATGCATGCATGGCCTTCTGGTCCGCCCTGACGCACACACGCCAATTGCGCAGACACACGCCTCAAAACGCGCCACGGCGACGGCGTGCACAAGAAGTGGCTGGGAAGGCAAAGGTGGCAGGGCTGCAGGGTGGGGGAGGGACGGCTGACAGGTGGTGGCGGAGACGGAGGTGGTGGCCGGAGGGGGGAGGGGCGCCTTGAGGATTCCCGGCGACATGTAGTAAACGGCGTGCCGATCATGGTGCGCGCCACCGCGTGCTCGTTTGCCAGCACCCTGGACATGCTAAAGTTGCCAGTCCTACGATGCCCGGCGAGCAGCAGAACACGTTGTTGGCCTTGAGGTCGCGGTGGATGATGCCCTGTATCCAGGGAAAGCGGATAGGGGAGAGCACGTGTGTGGAGCATAGGACTACATGGGCACCACGCATTCGCAGGCGGAGCGACGGCGAATTTGTCTGGCTTGACATCCTCGGCTCCTAAAGAGCTCCAGGGCGGCAATGACGCATTCCGCATTCCGAGTTTCTGCAACACACCCACGTACATTTATCCCCTGCATCTGTGCATCCTTCTTCGCATCCCCCAACCACACACCAGGCCCTGGCCTGTGCCCGGCGTGTCCAGAGCGCCGCTTTGCCCCCTGCGTCCCGCATCCGATGCATCCACCCAGCCTGCCCAGCGTGCAAGCACCTTGGAGTGCACGTGCTGCAGGCCGAGGCGGATCTGCACAAACTTGAGCAGGATTCCGCGCTCCTCCAGCAGCCGCCCATCGCGCTTCTTCAAGTACGTGTCCAGGTCGCCATCCTCGCACAGCTCCATCACCTGCCGCGCGAAGAGACCCCCCGCGTTGGCTGTGGGCAGGCATGCATCTCTAACGTGGAAATGACCCTCTGCAGGCTGCGGGCAGGCAGGCACCTTTAGCGCGGAACGAGCCCCGCGCAGGCTTGGGGCGCGCAGCACGGCATGGAGCACAACAGCAGCGATTCAAAAGCGCAGCCTTCACAGCGAGGCAGGAACCGCAGCGCGGTGAGGCCAGTGAGGGCGGCCTACGATGTTGAGCGTGTTGTTTCGCTCGGCGAAGCACTCGTAGTATTCGACCACGTTGGGGTGGTCCATCGACGCGAGCACCTTGACCTCGTTCTTGGCCTGCACGCGCGGGCGAGGTGGCCGGTTGGGGGTGGTGAGGGTTGTTAAATGAAGGGGTGCTGTGGTCTGCGCGTGAGGCTGAGAACGAGGATAAGATGATGCTCTCGAGGAGGGAGGCGAGCAGGCAAAGCAGCGCCTTTCGATGCATTATGGATGCAAAGCAAAGGCTGTGGAGCAGCTCAGGTGCAGTGAAAGGACTGTGGCAGGCAGCTAGCAACGGCGGGCAGGCACCTCGTCCTTCGGCCTTATCCGACATTGTTCCCGTGCATTATTTTTACGACGACGGTGGCATTGCCGGGCATGCTCAAGGGCGAAGCTGGACAGGGCCTACGGTCGGCGGGCTATGCCCTATACCAGGTTGTTGGAGTTTGGCGTGCAGGTGGCGGATGCGCTCGACGCGGCCCACCGCAAAGGTGTTTTGCACCGCGATATCAAGCCCAGCAATCTCTTTCTGTCAGCCACCGGGCAGGCAAAGATTCTCGACTTTGGCCTGGCCCGGCTCGAGGCAGGCGCCGCCGTCCCCGGCGATACCGGCAGCGATTCGGAAACCATCGCCGAGGTGTTTCCTCAGCAGCTGCTTACCAGCCCGGGCTCGACCGTGGGCACGGTTGCCTACATGTCGCCGGAGCAGGCTCGGGGCGAACCGCTGGATGCGCGCAGCGACGTATTTTCGCTCGGCGTGGTGCTGTATGAACTGGCTACCGGACAGCATCCGTTTGCGGGTGCAACCACGGCGGTGACCTTTGACCACATATTGAATGCCCCTCCCGCAGCGTTGGCTGCCGGTAATGCCGAGCTGCCGGTTGAGCTGCAAGACATCCTGATCGAAACGCTGGAAAAAGAAAAGGAACTACGGTGCCAATCGGCGGCGCAGTTGCGGGCCTCCCTGAAGCGTCTGCAGCGCAAGAGCAGCGGCAGCGTCCACGCGAGCGAGCCGGCGCAACGGCCGGCAAGTTCCATCCGGCCTTTGGCCCGGAAGGTAAGGTCGGGCTGGATCATGCTGACCGGGTTACTGCTGCTGATTGCCTCAGGCGTGGCCGGTTGGTACTGGTGGCCCCGTGCGAAGCCTTTTTCTACGATTTCTGTCGCGCAGATTACAAATACCGGGACGATCGAGAAAATCGCGCTTTCCGGAGATGGCAAATTCCTTGCCGAAGTGAAGAATGATGCCGGGCAACGATCGCTCTGGGTCCGCAATATTGTCACCGACACAGATACGCAAATTCTGGGTGCGTTTGGCGGCGGCTACCTGGGAGTGAGTTTTTCTCCGGATGGCAACTACCTTTATTTCACGCGGGGAACGCCAGATAACAGCGTCCTCGCGCGGATTTATACGATGCCGCTTTTTGGGGGAACGCCCCGGCAACTGGTGCTCGATGTGGATAGCGCCCCCAGCTTGTCTCCGGATGGCAATCGATTCGCTTATCTGCGCTGGACCCCTGATCGCAAGGACCAATACTCAGAAATTCATGTGGCTGACAAAGACGGCAACCATGACGAGGTCCTCTATCGTTCCGCCGACAAGGCGGAAGCGCCGGAATGGTCACCGGGCGGGAACGAGATCGCCTGGATTGAGGTGACCGGGCCGGCTTCGGCCGAAGTCGAGATACTCGACCTACGCGCGAAGACGGTGCGCTCGATTGCCCAGCCGAGCGGAGTGATTCTCGATCGGCAAGACAGCGGCTACTCAAACCTGGCGTGGCTGCCGGACGATAAGCATCTGCTCGCGCTCTATACGAAACCGCACGCGGATCGTGAGCAAATTGGCATCCTGGGTGTGCGCGGCAATGAGTTCCGCACGGTGACCAACGACGTCAACGCTTACAGCCAACTTGCGTTGTCGGCTGACGGCAAAACGCTGGCTACCGTGTTGACCGATGTGAACTCGACCCTGGCATATTACGGGCGGGCTGGGGGAGAGATGATGGCCAGTACGCCGCTGCACATTTCTCCAACCTCATTTGCCTGGGCGGATGAAGACCACCTGCTGCTGATGGCGCGCAACCTGGGAATTTATCAAATGGAGCGGACGACCGGAGCGGTGCAGCCACTCTATACCAGCGAACTTCGCATCCGGGGATATCTTGCCAGCTGCCCGGATGGCCACATTCTTTTTACTGCGATTCCGCCGAACCAGGAGGAACCGCGCCTCTTCCGCATGAATGCCGATGGCAGTGAAATGCGGCAGCTTACGACGGCCGGCGCTGCGCGGGCCCCCTTTTGCACGCTGGACAGTCAGCGCGCTTACTACACCTTGCGCGACAGCACCGATAGCCTGCTGATTTCGTTATGGTCGGTTCCCATACTGGAAGGCGTTCCGCGTTTGCAGCTCACAGCTCATGCTTTCGGCAGTTTCCTGCTGGATCGTGAAGGGAAGCTGGCCGCACTGATCACGGTGAAGGATCTTCATGAAAGTCTGGAAGTGATGGATCTTGCGTCGCACCGGGTTGTGCATCGGATGCCCCTGGATGTGAGCTATGCCGACGGTGGGTCCCCGTTATTTTTCCCAAGCGGGAAAGCAGTGGTAGAAGGGGCCGTGACGAAAACCGGGAATACGCTTCGCTATGAACCTCTGGACGGCTCGGCGACTCGATTTCTAATCGCCCCAACGCATAATACGATTGTCGATTTCGCATGGTCGCCTTCGGGCAGCAAGCTCGGCGTTTTGCAATTGCGCAAGAGTTCGGATGTGGTGCTGATCAGCGATGTTGCGGGGCGGCGTCCGCCCGGCTAGGTCTGGTTTGCCGCTCAGGATGTGCTCAGCGGCTTACGGCCTGCCATTTCATCAAAGACTTCGCCGCAACGGGGGCATTTGATGATGTGCGAGCCGAGCCGCATCAGCTCGTTGGGCTGAATTTTGTGCCCGCAGGCGGGGCAGGGCACAGAGAGGTCGAAGTTGGGCCTTCCTTTGAAGCGGGGGGTCATCGGCTCGGCCGCCCGTCTGCCGTACGCGCCGGCTTGCGCAGAAAAAGGTGAGACAGCCGCCCCAGAAACACTTCGGCCGGAAGATACCGGCGGTGCTCTCCGCAAAGCGGACAGAGCGCCGCGACCGGCTGGGCGGGCATCGATTCGACCGGCGCGGGTATGTTTTCGCGGCAGCCTTTGCATTGCACGACCACACGCTTGGCGCTGTCCGGTCCGGGGAACATAGGTACTACTATAGGCGAAGAAAAGGCGAATATTATCCACAAGTTCATCCCGCGTGAATCTGGCCCCATTTTGCTGCTGCTGCAAGATCCGCCCCAACTCTGCCGTTATTCCTGAGCATCTGGCTCAGCGCGCGTAAAGAAAGGTGCCACACAGATCGGTGGTGTTGGCCAGCGCTTCGGGAGTGAACACCGGCATCTTGGGGCCGGAGAAGAAGGCAACGTGCAGCGAGCGTGCGACGGGATAAACCGCCATCCACTGCGTGTCCTCGGATCCACAGAGCGTGTTGTGGTGCAGAAATTTCTTGCTCGCCGGTATGCTGATCCGGTAAAGACTGCCCCGCCCACCGGCATTACTGTCTACGTCGAAGGCCGCGCTCACTTCACCCGGTTCCAGGTCGCGTATGCGCGCAATCGGGAAGGTCGAGAACTCGATGGCGATCCTGGTATCGGAAAAAGCCACGTCGCCGGTGATGGACTCGGCCGTTTTGCTGGCTGCCCGCCAGGGTCCGATCTCCTGCGCCGCCAGCGGCAGACAGCAGGTCAAGGCCGCTGCCGCGATGGCCCAAAAGAATATTCCTTCTCGCTTCATGCCTTCGAGCATGACATTCATGGAATGAATGAGCAACCGCCCGGGTATCATGGTCATCGGAGCGTGGCATGACCCAGCGTTTCACCCGCCGATCGTTTTTATCTCTGGCCGCCGCCAGCCTGGTGGCGACCCGGCTGGGCGCCGCCGAAACTGCCGCTGGCCCCTGGCTCTACACCGGCTCGACCACACGCAAGCCGGAAGACGGTATTCATGTTGCTCGCTGGAACGCTTCCTCGGGAACCTTGTCGGACTTTCGGCTGGCGTTCACGGCGCTGTCGCCCAGCTTTCTCGCGGTGAGCCGGCGCCGCAAAACGCCTCTTCTGTTTGCCGGCCATGCGCTGGCTCCGAAAGCGGGCGGCCTCAGTGGATTCCGCATCGATGGCACGGGCGGCCTCAAGCTGATCAACACCGTGACCGTCCCGGGCGCCGACTTCGTCCACCTGGCGTTAGACCACAGCGAGCGCTGCGTCATCGCCGCCAATTATGGTCAGGGCAGCATCCTGTCCTTCCGGGTGGATCCAGAGGGTCAACTGAGCGAGCCGGTCTCCCGGATTCAGCTCACTGGCCATGGTCCAAACGCGGCGCGCCAGGCCGGTCCGCATGCCCATGGCGTCGCCGTCGCGCCCAACAATCGCTTCGTCTATATCAACGATCTGGGCAGTGACCGCATCCTTATCTATAAGTTCAATGCGGCGACTGGCGAGTTGACGCCGAATAATCCTCCGTTTCTCGCCATGCCCGCCGGGTCGGGGCCGCGCCATCTTGCTTTCCACCCCAATGGGCGTTGGGCCTACAGTATCAACGAGCTCAACTCCACCATTACGTTCATGCACTGGCAGGCGGCCTCGGGTGGATTGCGCATCGTAGCCGCTGTTCCGACGTTGCCGCCGGGCGGCAATGTGGCCGGCAATCGCGCCGGCGAGCTCGCCTTCGATGCAGCGGGGCGGTTTTTGTATGCCTGCAACCGAGGCGCGCCCGAGGAGTTGCTGACTCTTTCCGTGGGCACGGACGGCCGCCTGCAGTTGCAGGGCAGACTGCAAACCGCGGGTAAGGAGGCCAGGCATTTCCTGGTGTCACCGGATGGGGGGTACCTCGTGGTGGCGGAGCAGTTCAGCAACGAGGTTGCTGTCTTCGTCCGCAATCGCAAGACCGGCCTGCTGACCCCCAG
Organism: uncultured Acidobacteriaceae bacterium; assembly: GCA_963834445.1. Lineage (GTDB taxonomy): Bacteria > Acidobacteriota > Terriglobia > Terriglobales > Acidobacteriaceae > PALSA-350. The sequence goes on along the minus strand of CAWIBU010000001.1, from coordinate 476,539 downwards.
CGACGCGCGCTATCCCATCGATAGCGCTTCGTGCGTAGTCTTTAGTGGAATTGGCATCTAACTTTTCTGAGTTAAGATTACGTCGCTGGTGTGCCCGCATGGGTTGTGCCGGCAAAAAGCGTGAGGCCGCTATGGGATCTTCGTTCATCTTATGTCTGCTGTTTTCGGTGCTGTTTGGAACCGTAGTCGCCCCGGAAGCGCGGGCGGAAGCCGGTGCCCAGGACGCGGCCAAGGCTTCTCCGGTTGGGCGATGGAAGACCATCGACGATGTGACCGGCAAGGTTAAGTCGGTGGTGACCATCTGGGAAGAAAAGGGCAAGTTGTTTGGACGCGTCCAGAAGCTGGTGGACCCCGATCCCAAGGATCCGAACCCCACCTGTGATGACTGCTCCGGCGAACAGAAGGGGCAGCCGGTGGTCGGGCTCAAGATTCTCTGGGACCTGCAGAAGGACGGCGATGCCTGGTCAGGCGGTACGATCCTCGATCCGGCAAACGGTAAGACCTATAAGTGCCTGGTCTCGATGGAAGACGGCGGAGCCAAGCTCAAGGTGCGCGGCTTCGTCGGTCTGTCGTTGCTGGGGCGAACGCAGTACTGGCTGCGTGAGTGAGCTTGGCTCGCGGCTATAGAGCCAGCCGAATGTCCGCTTGTTGCCGCGAGATGGCCGTCTTTATTTCGTCACCGTATCTGTGCGTTCCATCGAGTTAGCGAACGGTTATCTGTTCTTCCTCTTCGATGACCACCTTCGCCCGGTGCTTGCGGTCGACGGCTCCGTCCATGCCATCGCTCTCTATCTTTGCCGTAACGCAAATACTCTTACCTCTGAACGACTTCTCCGGGTCGTCGCCGAATAGATCGCGCTTCGCCGATGGTATCTCGACCGTGAACACCTGCTCTGGCCTGGGCCGATCGAGGTAAAGGTAGGTAGGTGCGTTGGCGACGGATGTCGCATAGGATGTGTCGACGATCTGACCACATACCTTCTGCTCGCTGCCTTTCGAGCGCCACGCATCCTCAGCAGACACGCCCGCAGAAGGTTCCTGGGCAGCCGCAACGCTGACCGCGAAGAGCATGAGCGCAAACACCGGCCTGTACCGCATGGGAGCATGCTACACCGTTCGATCGGCGCAGACACTGCGGCGGCGGCGTAGCCGTATCATGAAGTTATGGTGCGCAAGATCATCCATGTCGACATGGATGCGTTCTACGCTTCGGTCGAGCAGCGCGACGATCCTCAATTGCGCGGCAAGCCGGTCGTGGTCGCGTGGCGGGGCAAGCGCTCGGTTGTTTGCGCTGCCTCCTACGAGGCCAGACGTTTCGGTGTACATTCGGCGATGCCGGCGGTGCGGGCCGAACGCCTCTGCCCGGAAGCGGTCTTCGTGCCTCCCGACTTTGTACGTTACCGCGCGGTCTCGCGGGCGGTGCACGCCATTTTTCTGCGCTACACCGATCTCATCGAACCGCTCTCGTTGGATGAAGCCTACCTGGATGTGACCGAGAACAAGGTTGGCCTGCCGACGGCAACGCGGGTGGCCAAAGCGATCCGCCAGCAGATTCGCGAAGAACTCCATTTGACCGCCTCGGCAGGGGTCGCGCCCAATAAATTCCTGGCCAAGATTGCCTCCGATTGGCGCAAGCCCGACGGTCTCTTTGTCATCCAGCCGGAAGAGGTGGAGGCCTTTCTGCCGCCCCTCCCGGTCGGGCGCATCCCCGGCGTGGGCAAAGTGACTGAGGAGAGACTGAAGCAAATCGGCGTACAGACAGTCGGCGATTTGCATGCACTGGAGACGGCGATTCTGGAAGCGCAGTTCGGTAAGTATGGCCACCGCCTGTACCAGCTGGCCCGCGGAATCGACAACAGTGAGGTTGTTCCCGATCGACCGACCAAGTCGATTTCTGCCGAAGACACATTCGAACACGACCTTCCTCTCGCGGAGACAGGAGAATTGATTGAGCGCCTTGCGGCCAAGGTATGGACCGCTTCCCGCAAGGAGTCGCGTCTGGCTCACACCGTGGTGCTGAAGCTCAAGACCAGCGACTTCCACATCATCACCCGCAGTTACACGCCCGGCGCGCCTCCAGCCTCCTGCGCGGAATTAACCGCCATTGCCCTGGCGCTGCGTGAGCGTATTGCCCTCCAGCCCAGCCAGCGCTTCCGGTTGGTAGGCGTTGGCCTAAGTAATTTTCGTGACCAGACGATGTTCCAGTCCGGCCTCTTCACCGACCCGGCAGCTGTTTAGTCCGTCATTCATAGAGTCGTTTATCTCCTTGCCCCCAAGCGAACCCGCGGGTGGAGAACCGCAGATCTCTCCACTACGCTACGCTCCGGTCGAGATGACAAAGGTGATGGGTTAAAGATTTGTCATCTCGACCGGAGCGTAGCGTAGTGGAGAGATCTGCGGTTCTCCACCCGCGGGTTCGTGTAGGGCAACGAGATGAACGACGCCCCGATTTTGACCCCAAAGTAAAGGAGACAGAATTCCCTGGCTGCCCCGCGGTGGTCCCTGCATCCAACCAAAAGTCTGAAACGGACTGGAGTTGTGATGAGCGATTGTTTATTTCCCGATCCGTCCCCTGAAGAGTGTTCACAGGAAGAACGCGAGCTCGAGAGCAACGGCCTGACCATCGAATGGACCCGTCGGCAGTTCATGCAGACGGCGGGCGTGCTCTCTGCGGGCGTGGCTGTCGGTTTTCCCGCGTTGGCCAACGCGGAGCCGGCCCCGCTCGCGATGATGCGAACAGCCACCTTAAACGTGAATGGCAAGTCGCAAACCCTGTCTCTCGATCCGCGCACCTCCTTGTTGGACGCGCTGCGGGAAAACATGGGTCTTACCGGGAGCAAGAAAGGCTGCGACCACGGTCAATGCGGCGCTTGCACGGTGTTGCTCGACGGGCGCCGGGTGAACTCATGCCTCACGCTGGCGCTGGCGGCGGAGGGAGCCGCAATCACCACCATCGAGGGGCTGGCCAAATCCTCTGATCCGCAGGATCTGGGCGATTTGCATCCGATGCAGGCGGCGTTTCTGGAGCACGACGGCTGAGAAAACTCTGGTTGGCAAGCCACCCCACCCTGACAGCTTCGCGCACGCAGCGGAGATTCTACTGCATGGGGCGAAAGGGCATGAGCACAACGCGTTCAAAATCGAACTGGCGAAGCGCGGCGTAGTGCGCGCGCTCACGCTCGCCGCGCAGGGTACAACCGAGGGAGTGGCAGCATGACCCAGGCTACGGAGACGATACCCAAACCAGCAAAGCAGCTCAGCTACCGTTACGAGGGCATCGCCAAGGTGACGGGCAAGGCAAAATATGCGGCCGAGTTCAGGCAGCCTTTTCCCGAGGCTGATTTGCTCTACGCCTATATGGTGCAGGCAACCATACCGAATGGGATGATCCAGTCGATCGAACGCTCGGCGGCCGATCTCGCTCCGGGTGTAATCGCGATTCTCACGCCGTTTAATGCGCCAAAGCTGTCCCAGGCGCCGCCCAAACCGCCGGCGCGGAGAAACCTCAGCCTGCTCCAGGACAAACAGGTAAATTACAACGGGCAACCGGTAGCGGTGGTGGTGGCCAAATCACTGAACGAGGCCAAAGCAGCAGCGGCGTTGCTGAAGTTCAAGTATGTGGCCAAGCCGGCAAGGGTCAACTTCATGGAACATCTGGGCGATGCTCGTTGGCCAAAAAATGAGGGCAAAGAACCGGCGGGAAACCATCGCGGTGATCTGCAGGCGCAATTCGCGCAAGCCTCGGTCATTATTGAAAACACTTACATCACGCCCATTCAGCACCACAACCCGATGGAGCCCCACGCAACCATTGCCTGGTGGCAAGGCGAGAAGCTAAACGTTTACGACTCGACGCAATACATTTCGGGTGTGCGCATGTCGCTGGCCAAGGCGATGGATATTCCTCTCGACTACGTGCATGTGAGGGATCCGCTGGTGGGCGGCGGTTTTGGCAGCAAGGGTTCGATGTGGTCGCACGTACCGCTTTGTGCGATGGCGGCCAGGGTCACGGGTAAGCCAGTGAAGCTGGTGCTTGAGCGCGAACAAATGTTTGGACCTGTGGGCGGACGACCCTCCACCATCAACAAGATCAAACTGGGTGCGAGCGCCGATGGCAAGTTGTTGGCCATGCAACAGGACGTGGTGATGAATGCATCCGTCATGGAAGATTTTGTCGAGCACGCCGAGGGTCCGACTAAGAACCTCTATATGAGTCAGGCGAACTCTGTAACGTCGAAAGTAGTCGAGGTAAATCTGGGAGTATCAACTTTCATGCGCGCGCCGGGCGAGGCGCCGGGAACAGCAGTGCTCGAGATCGCGCTGGATGAGCTTGCAGAAAAGTTGAACATGGATCCCATCGCGCTGCGGCTGGCAAACTACGCGGATAAGGATCCCAGCCACGACCGGCCGTGGACGGGCAAGCATCTGCGCGACTGTTATACCCAGGCCGCAAGCCGCTTCGGATGGTCGCAACGCAAGCCAACCCCGCGTTCCGTAAGCGAAGGCAACGCGTGGATCGGCTACGGTATGGCGACAGCAACCTATCCAGCGAACCGCAGTGCGGCCCAGGCCGTTGTGCGCCTGTTGCCCGGGGGAAAAATGTTTGTCGGCTCGGGCACGCAGGATCTGGGCACGGGAACCTACACCATCATGGCGCAGCAGGCGGCCGCTGGCCTGGGCATCGACCCCGCCCTGGTCGAAGTCAAGCTGGGGGATTCGACTCTGCCCAAGGCTCCCGTGTCCGGTGGATCGCAGTCATCGGCCTCGGTGCTTCCCGCGATTCAGGATGCAACCACGCAGTTGAAACTGAAACTGGCGGACCTGGCGATTGGGGATACGGGTTCGCCGCTGCACGGCCTCAGGACGATGGACATCGAAGCCAGAGCAGGCAGGTTGATCAACAGGAACAATCCATCGCAGTCTGACACTCCGGTCGACCTGATTGCCCGCAATGGCGGCACGCCGGTCGAGGCGATGGGCTCGGCGGAGCCGTCGGAGGCAAAGGATGCGATGACCGCGTATTCCTGGGGAGCCGTCTTTGTCGAAGTGGCTGTCGATAAAGACACCCACATGGTGAAGGTAAGGCGCGTGGTCGGGACCTACGACATCGGCACCTTGTTGAATGACAAGACCGGCTCGAACCAGTTGGTGGGCGGCATCGTGTGGGGTATATCGTTCGCTCTGCTGGAGGAGGCGCACATCGACCCGGTATACGGCCGAGTGGTGAATGAATCCCTGGCGGAGTATCACGTACCGGTCAACGCCGATATTGGCACAGTGGATGTGACCGTGCTGAACATTCCCGACACCAAGTTCAACCCGATCGGCTCGCGAGGCATTGGGGAAATCGGCATAACCGGGGCCGCCGCAGCGGTCGCGAATGCCATCTATAACGCGACTGGCAAAAGAATAAGGGAATATCCCATTACCCCGGACAAAATTGTGCTGGTTTAAAACCCCCTCAGTGGGAGCATCAACTGTCGCTGCGTTTGAGCAGGTAATCCAGACCGCAAACACGAAACCAACGATAGCCGTAAGGCTCCATCAGGATGCGGTGACGCCCCTTGCTATCCGGTTGGCTATGGTCGTCCGACAGAAGATTGATGAGCACGCAGCCGCCCTCGCCCATCATCACAGAGAGAAGTATCTCCCGCGGTTTGCCGGTAAGGTTATGCACGAAGGCCACCGAGTTATTCCGCCATTCATACTGCATCGCCAGCACCTCCGCGGTCCCGGTAGAAAGAAAAGAGAAGTCACCCCAACCAATCTCCGGCACTTCTTTCCGCATGCGGATGATTCGTTCCATCCAGTTCAGCAAGGAGTTGGGGTCGCGGCGCTGGCCGGCCACGTTGAGATGTTCAAAGCCGTAGGGACCGCCGCTGATGACCGGCAGCACCGGCTTGTCGCTTTTGCTGAAGCCCCCGTTCGGCTCTGTCGACCATTGCATCGGGGTGCGCGCGCAATTGCGCTCAGGCAGTTTGAGATTGTCGCCCATGCCGATCTCATCGCCGTAGCGAATCACCGGTGTACCCGGCAACGTCATCATCAGGCTGTAGGCGAGTTCCAGGCGGCGGCGGTCCCCATCGAGCATGGGCGCTAAACGCCGCCGGATTCCGCGTCCATAAATCTGCATATCCGGATCCGGGCCGAACGCAGCAAACACGGCTGCTCGTTGCTTGTCTTCCAGGCGGCCAAGATCCAGCTCATCGTGGTTGCGAAGAAACTGTCCCCATTGCGCCGTTGCCGGCCGGGCCTTGGTGGCGCGCATCGCCTTGATCAGGGGTCGTGCATCGCCGCTGGCGAGGGCATAAAACAGGTGCTGGTTCACGTCGAAAAATTGAACATCATCTGCACCCGTTCGCCGGAAGCGCCGAAATACTCCATATCCGTTCCTGGCAGAACGTTGGCTTCTGCCAGAATGATGGCTTCTCCCTCCCTCCATGTCAGGAACTCGCTAGAAGGTCCGCAGCATGTCGTATTGTTCGCCGGGGTTTGCTGACGTCGGCGCCCTTCTCCGCGATCACGAAGGGGACCGCATCCATGCGGAAGCCGTACACTCCCAATTGCAGCCAGAATCCCATGATCTTGAGGATTTCCGCCTGTACATCGGGATTGGCCGTGTTCAGATCCGGTTGAAAGTCGTAGAAACGATGGAAATAGTAGGCCTTGGCTTCTTTGTCGTAGTCCCAGGTGGATTTCTGCACGCCCGGAAAAACCACGCCCGACTTTGCATTGCGCTGGCTTCTTCTTCGACCATACATACCAGTCGCGGTATTTGGATTGCGGATCCTTGCGCGCTTCCTGGAACCAGGGGTGCTGATTCGACGTGTGGTTCACGACGAGGTCGATGAGCACGCGAATCCCGCGCTGCTTGCATCCGTGCGTAAACTCGACGAAATCGCCGAGCGTGCCGTAGACGCGGATCGACTCCATAGTAGTCGGCCACGTCATAGCCGTCGTCTTTGCGCGGGGAGGGCTGAAAGGGCATCAGCCAGATCGCCGTAACGCCCATGCCCTGACAAATAGTCCAAGCGGCGCATCAGCCCTTGAAAGTCGCCGATACCGTCTCCGTTTGCATCCATGTAGGTGGAGACGGAAAGGCAATAAATAACTGCGTTCTTGTACCAGAGATCATTAATCATTGGCGAAGGCTTTCCGTTCGATCGTTTTTTGTGTCAGGAGCAAGTTAGATGCAGGATGTTGCTTGGTGGAAAACTGCTGTGGTTTATGAAATTTATCCCCGGTCCTTTCAAGACAGCAATGGGGACGGTATCGGGGACCTGCCTGGCATTCTCGGGCATCTCGACTACCTGGTGCAGCTCGGTATCGATGCCATCTGGATCGCACCGTTCTTTCCCTCGCCCATGGCGGATTTTGGCTACGACGTTGCCGATTACTGTGGGGTCGACCCCATATTTGGAACGATGGGGGATTTCGATCGCGTATTGCAGGAGGCGCACAGCCGGGGCCTGAAGGTGATTCTCGACTTTGTGCCTAACCACACGTCTGAGCGGCATCCCTGGTTTCTGGAGAGCCGGTCCTCGCGAGCCAGCCTGAAGCGGGACTGGTATCTGTGGCGCGACCAGCCCAACAACTGGATGAGCAACTTCGGCGGGTCCGGTTGGGAATGGGACGAAGCAACCCAGCAGTACTATTACCACTCCTTTCTCAAGCAGCAGCCAGATTTGAACTGGCGCAACCCCGCGGTGCGCGCTGCCATGTTCGACGCGCTTCGCTTCTGGCTGGATAAAGGCGTCGACGGTTTTCGCGTCGACGTGATGTGGCTCATGATCAAAGACGATCAATACCGCGATGACCCACCCAATCCTGACTATCAGCCGGGCCAGTCTTCTAACCTCAGGCTGCTGCCCGTTTACAACGCCAACCGTCCGGAAGTACATTCCGTGGTTTCCGAGATGCGATCAGTCATTGATCGTTATCCCAATCGCGTATTGATCGGCGAAGTGTACTTGCCGGCCAAAGAGCTCATGACCTACTACGGGCGGCACCTGAGGGGAGCCGATCTGCCCTTCAACTTCCTGCTGTTGCAATGCCCGTGGACCGCCCAGTCGGTCGCGGAGGTGGTCTCCCATTACATGGGCCTGTTGCCGCCAGGCGCGTGGCCGAACTGGGTCTTGGGCAATCATGACAATCCCCGCGTAGCGTCCAGGGTGGGTGCGCATCAAGTGCGGGTAGCGGCCATGCTCCTGTTGACTTTGCCCGGAACCGTGACCCTGTATTACGGCGAGGAAATCGGGATGACCGACGGGGTCATCCCACCGGCCCTGGTGCAGGACCCTGCGGAAAAGCGCCAGCCCGGCATCGGCCTGGGGCGCGATCCTGAGCGGACACCGATGCCCTGGGACGGGTCTCCTCTGGCAGCTTTTACGACCGGCCATCCCTGGCTGCCGCTCAACGCGGATCATACGACCGTCAATGTTGCGGCCGCGCAGCGCGATCAGGCCTCAACCCTGCATCTCTTTCGCGCGTTGATTGCCCTGCGGCGCGAGCATGCTGCGCTGACGGGTAGCCAGATACAGCATGTCGCGGCCACGGGCAATTTGCTTCGCTATGAGCGCGTGGGCGACGGCGAACACTTGCTGGTATTGCTCAATCTCGGCAGCAGCCCGATGCAGACGAACATCGCCTCCGGCGCCATACTGCTCAGCACCCATCTCGGGCGCAACGGGCAACGGCTCAACCAAGCGGTCGAGGTTGCGGGTGGCGAAGGCCTCCTGCTTTCGCTTTGAAACATTCGTACAATAAGAAGTAGATCCATGAAGGTGAGGTTCCTCTGAAGCCGCCCGATCGTTTGCTGCAGGCAGTGGACACGCGCAATGACGGAATGGTCAGCGTGCGGGGTGCGCGCGAGCACAATCTGAAGAACGTCAGCGTCGATATTCCGCGCGATGCACTGGTGGTCTTTACCGGGATCTCTGGTTCAGGAAAGTCATCGCTCGCCTTCGGCACTCTCTATGCCGAAGCCCAGCGAAGGTATCTGGAATCGGTCTCCCCCTACGCGCGCCGCCTCTTCCACCAGATGGAAGTGCCCGAGGTGGATTCGATCGCCGGCCTGCCACCGGCGGTGGCGTTGCAACAACATCGCGGTTCGCCGACGACGCGCTCCTCTGTCGGCAGCGTCACTACCTTGTCAAACCTGTTCCGCATGCTCTATTCGCGTGCCGGCGACTACCCTCCGGGGCAGCCTCTGCTCTATGCCGAGTCGTTCTCAACCAACACGGCGGAAGGCGCCTGCCCGCAATGCCATGGTCTGGGCCGCATTTATGAAGTCACGGAGCAATCCATGGTGCCCGATCCTTCGTTGACCATCCGCGAACGCGCGGTGGCTGCGTGGCCAACTGCGTGGCAAGGGCAGAACCAGCGCGATATTCTGGTGACTCTGGGATACGACGTCGATAAGCCCTGGCGCGAGCTCCCCAGCAAAGACCGCAACTGGATTCTGTTTACCGACGAGCAGCCTACCGTTCCGGTATACGCCGGTTTCACGCCCGCGGAGACACGCGCCGCGCTGCGCAAGAAGATGGAGCCCAGCTACCAGGGAACCTTCACCAGCGCGAAGCGCTATGTGCTGAGCACCTTTGCCAACACCAGCAGCGCGATGATGAAGCGCCGGGTGGCCCGCTACCTGCTGAGCAGTGAATGTCCTCTCTGCCATGGCAAACGGCTTAAGAAAGAAGCGCTCTCGGTCAAGTTTGCCGGGCTCGACATTGCCGAGATGTCGCATCTGCCGGTCAGAAAGTTGCAGGAAGTGATTGTTTCCTTTTCCGCCACAGGCAAAGGAACGCGAACAGAGGCCCCCGGTGCTCCCCTGGAAAAGCAGACCGCCAGGCAGCGCATGACGCACGAGATCGTGGCTCGCTTGAGCGTACTGATGGAGTTAGGGCTGGGCTATCTTTCGTTGGACAGGAGCACGCCCACGCTCTCGCCTGGCGAGTTGCAGCGTTTACGGCTGGCGACGCAACTGCATTCCAACCTCTTTGGCGTGGTCTATGTACTCGACGAACCGACGGCCGGCCTGCATCCCGCGGATACCGAAGCATTGCTCACGGCGCTCGATGCGCTCAAGCGCGCGGGCAACTCTTTGTTTGTGGTTGAGCATGAGCTGGAGGTGATGCGCAAAGCGGATTGGCTCATCGATGTTGGGCCGGGGGCGGGGGAGAACGGGGGACGGGTGCTCTACAGCGGCCCCCCTGCGGGTCTGGAACAAATAGCCGATTCGCAGACGCGCCGCTATCTGTTCGCCGACGCGCCGGTACGCGGTCACGTGCCACGTACGCCACAGCATTGGTTACGTTTGCAGGATGTGACCCGCAACAACCTCACCCACCTCGATGTGGAGTTCCCGGTCGGCCTCTTTACTGCCGTGACCGGCGTGTCGGGCTCGGGCAAGTCAAGCCTGATCAGCCAGCTACTGGACCTGGTGTCTGAACAGCTCGGACAAAGCGTGGTGGTCGAGGAAGAAGAGGAGGAGCTTGAGCTGCCGGTCGCAACCCAAACCGGAGGCAGAATCTCCGCCGGCATGGAGGGCATTCGCCGCGTGGTACGTGTGGATCAAAAAGCCATCGGGCGCACGCCTCGTTCGAATCTTGCCACCTACACCGGGCTCTTCGATCATGTGCGCAAGCTCTTTGCATCGACCCGCATGGCCCGGTCACGCCATTACGATGCGGGCCGGTTTTCGTTTAATGTCGCCAAGGGCCGTTGCGAAACCTGCACCGGCGAAGGGTTTGTGTGCGTGGAATTGTTGTTCTTACCCAGCGTCTACTCACCGTGCCCTACCTGCCACGGCGCGCGCTTCAATGCCAAGACGCTGGAGATTGAGTATCGCGGCAAGAACATAGCCGCTGTGCTGGGCATGACGGTCGACGCGGCCGCGCAATTCTTTGTCGACGAGCCGGCAGTGGCGCGAGCGCTGTCGGCGTTGAGTCAAACGGGGCTTGGCTATCTGCGCCTGGGCCAGCCGGCGACGGAGCTCTCCGGGGGAGAAGCTCAACGCATCAAGCTGGCGACGGAGCTGCAGCGCATGCAGAACGGCGACACGCTGTATGTTTTGGATGAGCCGACCACGGGGCTGCATCCTTCTGACGTTGAGTTATTGATGACGCAGCTCGATGGCCTCGTAGCCAACGGGAATACGGTCATCGTGGTTGAGCATGACATGCGGGTGATCGCAGGCAGCGACTGGGTGATCGATATCGGCCCGGGCGCGGGCGAAGACGGCGGCCGTATCGTAGCCCTGGGAACGCCTGCGCAGGTGATGCAAAACAAAAGCAGCCGGACCGCACCCTACCTCGCGAGCTATCTGGCGGGGTAAGCCTTTGCCTAGGCGTCGGGGCCTGAAGAGTCTGCGTGAGAGCTAGTGCAGTCCGTCACTCATATGGTCGTTTATCCGTTTTGTTTCTCCACGAATGGGCCACCCACCATTTGTTTGGGGGCTATGAGTGACGGACAGCGCGGGTCAGCTGTGTGACCACGGGGGCACGATGCCATTCATGCGGGCGTAGGCGATGAGTTGTCCCATATGCTCGTTATCGTGAATGATGATGCGCAGATACATGCCATCGACGGAGGCAGTTCTACCCTCAATCTTTACTTTACGTTCAAGGTCCCCGGGTTTTAGCTGAGCGTGCGCCGTCTTGACGGCTTCGAGCGACCGTTTGAGGATCTGAATCACTTCAGCCTTCGACGTGACTGTCTTTTCCATATCGTCCGAAGTAATATCGGCAGGCATTTTGGGGCTGGTAACGCTGAGCAGGGCGAAGTTGGCGATGGCGATGTGCATCAAGACTTCGCTGACCGATCGCACGCCGGGTGCGGGGCGCCAGGAGTATTTATCCGCGGGAATGGCCTGCGCGAGATCGATGAGCTGGCGGGAAACATGAGCCCACTCGCCGGCGTAGCCCTGCCATATCCCTTCGTACTCAGGATTGAGCGCCGTGGTCTGCGCGTGAAGCGGCGCGATGGCAATGGCGAGAAGCAGTATCAGGACTCTCATGGGCGCCTCCGCATCACTTGGCCACGTGCGGATAATCGCCGGTAATTTTAAGCTGGATGCGATAGATGCTGGAGCTGGCGGCGATATAGAGGGTTTTATGGTCTGCGCCGCCCCAGGCCACGTTGCCCACCCGTTCCGGAATGTCGAGGGTGCCCAGGTGTTTGCCTTCCGGGGAAAAGATCCAAACGCCGCCGGGGCCGGCGCTGTAGATGTTTCCTTTTGCATCTACCTTCATGCCGTCGGGCGATCCGACGCGGGGATCGGAGGTGGCATCAAAGAACACTTGTCCGCCGGTGAGGCTTCCATCGGCTTGCACGGTATAACGCTTCCAGTATTTTTTGGGCTCCGAATTGTTGACGTAGAGATATTTCTCGTCGGGCGAGAAGCAGATTCCGTTGGGCCGGGTCATGTCTTTGATCAGTAACTGCAACTGCGCGCGGGCCGGCGGCGCGCCCGGTTTTTGTGACAAGGCGCCGGGCAGGCGGTAGACGCCATTGAAATCCAGTTGCTTGGTGGGATCGCTGTCCTGTTTAGGAAGCCCATAGGGAGGGTCGGTAAAGTAGAGCGTTCCATCCGACTTGTACACCAGGTCGTTGGGACTGTTCAGGCGCTTCCCCTGATAGGTATCGGCCAGGATGGTCGCCTGCGCTTTGGGGTCCAGGCGTTCCAGCCGCCACACGTCACGTTGCGCGTGGCCGGCGACGGTGAGCCGTCCCTGGCGATCGAGGGTCATGCCGTTCGAACCTGGCTCGGGGCCGGTATAGGGCATAGCGCCCTTGTAGCCGCTGGGCTGCATGAAAACGCTGACCTCTCCGCCGGGCACCCACTTGCGAATGCTGTTGCTGGGGATCTCGGCAAACAGCAGATAACCGGCCGGGATCCAAATGGGGCCTTCGGTCCATTTGAAGCCTGGGCCGGTGGCCACCTTCTCGAAAACTACCTTGGTTGGCACGATGGCATTCAGGGCCGGGTCCAGACGTTCTACTTTCAGGGGAAGTGGGCGCGGCGCGTCACTGGCAAGCGACAGGGAGGCGGCGGCAAGCGCGGTTAGCAGCAAGAGCAGGGAAGCGCGTCGTTGAGTCACTGAGTAATCCTCTCGGGGGGATGCCTGGTTCCTTCGGGTGCTCTGGGCGGCTGTTGCGGGCCGCTTTTGGAAACAGCCGGATCATACCATTCGGGGGGCAGGGGATGCTCGGCTCAGACGGTGGGCTGCCTCCCGGGTCTCATGCGCGTCGTTGGTTCGAAAACGTGGATGAAAAAGTGCTGACTAAGCTGACTAAGTCCCTTCGGTCGTCCCTCCGGCGGGGAAATTCGGCTGAAAGGGTGCGAACTCAGCGAATTAAGCACCCCTCTCTCTCGCCTCTGGCGGAGAATTTGGTTAAAAGTGCGCACTAAGCGCACTAAGCCCCTTCTTCGTCCCCCCGGGCGGGAAATTTCAGATGACAAAGTGCGAACTAAGCGAATTAAGCCCCCCAATACGTTAGGAGCGGTTTCATTGCCGTGGGGGGCCACGGCGAAAGAGTGATGCGCGATAAAGCCGCTGGAGGCCCTTATATAAAATGTGTAGCAGCTACCGTAATTAGATACAGGTGCGTGGTGTTTTGTCGCGCTTGACTTTATATTTTTTTGCTTTTTACCGATTGGTTTGTCGCCGATCTGTCTTCGGGGCCGCAGAAGCGCCGATGCCTCAGGAAAACCGTCGCTCGCGAAATACCAGCGCACGCTGTTTGGGCTCGAAGGAAAAGTTTGGCCTCCCAGGCCTGCCTCCGCGGCATGAACCGAATCCCTTGCGCCAGGAGCAAACACTCTATGAAGAGCTGGACCATGCGGCAAAGCAGCTGAACGTAAGCCGTCAAGCGGTCATTAAGACGCTCATCCGTCAGGCGCTGGATCAGCACTATCGAGCAACCATGGTCAAAACGAAGACCGTTCCGCAGAAGCAGGTGACCGTTAGCTTTTAGACGCATGCGATGTTTCGAGCGCTGGCGTGTTTTTTGGCGGTCATTTTTAGCGGTGATAGACGGAGCGTTTACCGCATCTCGACGGAGCACGATGCTCGCGGATTTCTGTAACGGTTACGTTCCGTCACCTGGTTCCACCAGGTTCCTAGACGCATAAACTCTGACGCATAAACTCCACGTTTCGAAATGAATAGCCGCTGGGTTGGCTACTTTGTCGTGTAGCGCGCGCCGCGTCCCTTACCGATTTGCACGAGGTAGTTCTGCTGCGCCAGCTTCTTCACATGCACCTTGATCGTGTTGCGATTGGCGCTGGTCGCATCCTCGATTTCCTTGACCGTGATCTCGCCGCGTGTCTTCACCAACTCCAGTATCTGGCGGGAGAGGGCGGGCAGCGACGAGCGAAGCGCCTGTTCCTCCTTCACCTTTGCGGCGAGATTGTTTTTCTGCTTCGCCATCGTTTTGAGGAAGAACACCAGCCAGGCTTCCCAATCCTGCTCATCTTTGCGGATGGTTTGCTGGGTGCGACGCAATGCGAGGTAATAGCTGTCCTTGTTTTGTTCGATGACACCTTCCATCGAACTGTAGGGAACATAACCGTACCCGGCCCGCAGGAGAAGCAATGTTGTGAGTATGCGCGAGAGCCTGCCGTTGCCATCCTTGAATGGGTGGACGGCCAGGAACACCACAATGAAGATGCCGATCAGTATCAGTGGATGATGGCTTTCCTCCTTTACGGAGCGATTGAACCAATCGACAAGGTCCTTCATCCAACCCGGCGTCTCAAACGGCGTAGCGGTCTCAAAGACGACGCCCAAACTCTTGCCGTCGGGGCCGAACGCCTCGACATGGTTCGTCACCTTTTTGTATTCGCCGCGATGGTCCTGGTCCTTGGAGCTGTGTTTGAGTAATATGCCGTGCAACTGCTTGATGTGATTCTCGGTCGAAGGAATGGAATCAAAGCCTTCGAAAATCATGTCCATCGCGTCGGCATAGCCCGCCACTTCCTCCTCATCGCGGCTGGAAAACGACTTGGTATGAAGCCCGGAGAGCAGCTTCTCCACCTCCGCATCGCTGAGCTTTGAGCCTTCAATGCGTGTGGAGGACCCCACGCTTTCAATCGTGGCGATCCGCCGCAGCGTGGTCAGTTGTTCAGGAGCGAGGGTTTCAATGACCTTCCAGCGCCCCTTGAACTCGTCGATTTCGGCGATGAGTTTGAGGATTTCGGGAGTAATCGTGATGTTCTCGATGCCATGCATGGGCATATCCATTTTCACCCATTTATACCCATTTGGCACCCAAAAGCAATAAAATATCCATTCATACCCGTTTGTAGCCATTCGATATCCAATGGCGGCAGGAAGGCAATGTGTGTACGGTTTAGCTTAGGCATTGAAGGGACGGTCTGGGAGTGTGTCGGAGATAGATTTCGTCCAACCTATAATCAATAACTTACGAGTCACCGCCCTACTAAAGCCTGCCACTAAGTTGTTGATTCTAAGTAGAAGAAAATTTCATTCCGACACGCTCCAGAGTAACCCCCGTAGCCAGAATTCAGGCGTTACTCCGTCTGTTCCCTTCCATGGTCCCCTTCTATGCACATGCCTTTTGGCAGGGGCTACGGCCCATCAGTCACCGGGTTTAACGAGATTTGCGATGTAGCTGTGTCTGTGACTTTGACTCTGACTGTGGTTTGGCATCCTGAAGCAATGCTTGGCGCATGCTGGATGGATTGCCTGAAGCAATGCTTGGCGCATGCTCCTGCCACCGCATCTGGGAAAACCGCAGATCTCTTCGCTGCGCTGCGCTCAGGTCTCAGGCTAGTCGGGGCATTGAAGGGCCAGACGGAGTAACCCCGTAGCCAGAATTCAGGAGTTACTCCGTCCGTCCCCTTCCGTGCCCCAGCCACAACGTATGGTGTGCAAAATTCTATCTCCGACACACTGCTGGAGTGGACCCCTGTCTCAACACAGGGGTCCACTCCATTTCGTCACCGGGTTTCACGGGTTTGGTCCCCCAACTTCGCACCGGCGGGTCTGGGGATTGTTTCGTCTGTCACGAATCCCCTGTCACGAATCCCCTGTCACGAATCCCCAGACGGAGTAACCCCGTAGCCAGAATTCAGGAGTTACTCCGTCCGTCCCCTTCCGTGCCCCAGCCACAACGTATGGTGTGCAAAATTCTATCTCCGACACACTGCTGGAGTGGACCCCTGTCTCAACACAGGGGTCCACTCCATTTCGTCACCGGGTTTCACGGGTTTGGTCCCCCAACTTCGCACCGGCGGGTCTGGGGATTGTTTCGTCTGTCACGAATCCCCCGCACCGGCGGGTCTGGGGATTGTTTCGTCTGTCACGAATCCCCCTGTCACGAATCCCCCAACGAATCCCCCACTCCATTTCGTCACCGGGTTTCACGGGTTTCGTCCCCCAACTTCGCACCGGCGGGTCTGGGGATTGTTTCGTCTGTCACGAATCCCCCCTCTCGAAGGTCACGCTACCCGCAATTGGGATGTCCAGCCCCGCCACGCTCTTTCCATACTTGATTCCTGCCCATCCCGATCACCGTTCCTGCCCACCTCGATCACTGATCGGCTTCACGCAGGAATGATGATCGCTTTCGCCAGGAATCTTGATCGGAATCAGACAGGAATCGTGATCGGCTTCAGCCAGGAATGCTGATCGACATCAGCAGGAATCCGCAGCGCCGTTCTTTTCTTCTTCGATCTTGCGGATGATGGGAGCAAGGATGCGGATGCCACGCTCGCCCTTTTTGACAAAGCGGCCTAAGCTCTTCCACGTCTGGAAGCCCGCAACGCGGCTTGCGTCGGGCCGTTGCGTGTAGATCAAAAGCCAATTATTGAAAGAGTAGGAATAGAAACGGCTCAAGGTGCGGAGCCATGCGCGATAAGTTTCGTTCTGCTTGGCCGTATCAGTCTCGGCGCAAAGTGCGGTGATGGATTCGTTGATTTTTTCGGTGAGTTCCTGCGTCTGGTCGGTATTGGTGGTCACGGCGTTCGCTCCTCGCTTTGGTCTTGGTTGTCGGCATTTCAAACCAAATGCCGAACGCCACCTGGCGAAGGCGGGGGGTAGCAAGCGCAAGCTGAGGGGTCTCCCCATCCTTGCAACGTAGCGGGGCGAAGTGGAAAGGGCGGAGCGCGAGCGGAGGTCTGCACAAGCGCAGCGCGGAAGATTGGGGAAGCGGCTTGCGGGCGCGTGGGGGCTGGCCCCCTAGCGGTTTAGCTTGTGAGGAAAGCGCGCTTTATCAGGATGATTGCATTCCGAATCGGGCGTTGTCATCCGGAACAAGTTCACTCCCTCGGGAAAACCTTGCCACGAGCCGACTTCCCAGGACCGATCCGAAGCAAATCCCATCTCCGTTAAGATCTGGGAATGCTTTCTCCTCCCGTCGATCTTGACCGAGAACTATCATGGCCAGCTAGGATCATCACTGAGATCACCCCGCTCCTGCCACCCATTCTGGCGGAGCGTGAAGCGACCTTAGCTTTCGACCTGTCAGGTGATCGACGGTTCAGTTCAGGCCCGCCAACATCGTCCACTAAAGCGGCACACAGAATCATCAATCGGGAGATGGCGGACCGCCGGATCAGAGTGTTCCATGCAACCCGGCTTCTCGACTTTGATGTGGTGCGCCGTGAAGGTCTACGCCCTCTCGACCTCGAACACCAGATAAATACCATGCGGAGAATGCTGCTTGCGACAGGACAGTTCGCCTCTGTGAGCGAGATAGACGAGCTGATCAGGATGGTAGACATAGAGGATGAATTTTTTCGTGGGAGGGAAGGTCAGGTTTGGGCCACGCCGCTCCGCCGATTTTTGCATGACGACGGTTGTGACGTGTTCTTCAAGCATTGGGGTGGCGAAGCAATTCAACGCCTCGCCGCAATGGCCTCGCCTGAATTGGAAGTAGGCATTCAATCGCTGGGCGCACCCGCAGTCGTCACGGCAAGCATTCCAGCTTTCGGATTTTGCAGCTTCAGTGACTGGAGGTTAGCTCCCACAATGGTCGGGCTTATGCTTGAACGCGCAAGCCAGATCGAAAGGAGTCGGGAAGCGTGGGACGTGCTGGTCAAACACGCCATACCTGCTGAATGGATTGAAAGCGTCCTACCGAAGGATGACGTGACTTTGGCAGGCTAGTGCCGCAGAGAAAGGATCATCGCAGACATCAAAGCTTATTGTCGCGTTGATACTCGGCCTCTGAGCCTCTGTTTTCGTCAGGCAGACGGTTTCATCACGAGAAGCCGACTTGATCGTTACCAATCAGCTAAGACATCTGCGAAGTCAGCCATTGAGGTTGGCACGCGGTCATGAAGACTCCTACTTCGATGTTCGGTGACGTTCCGTATCGGCAGTTTTCGATTTGCCTCCGCCCTGATCGGAAACAACCGATTCACCTTTTTGGGAGGTGAAGTCCTGAGCGGGCGGAGCAGCTGCCGGAGGCCCGGGAGGGCCAACCGGTCCCTGCGGACCACGGAGTAGTCTTTGAAGCTCAGCGTCTTTCCGGATCGCCTTAGCGGTCGCGTTTCCAGGGGCTTGCACGAGAACGGCGAATAATCCCAGTACGGCAATCGTTACGCTGCCGACGGCGAAGTTCCGAATCGCGGTATGAGCGATGGCCATTTGCGTGACCTTAAAATTGACGTTCCGGTCGGTTGCATGATATTGCTTGCAAGCTCCCATGGCGCGCTCGCGGGCGACTGAGATCGGACCACCCCGCGGATCGGCGACTAAATCCCCGACGCTGGGGCGAAGCCATGTGGCTCTTCCAAGACCGCGGACGGCAGCTAACGTACAGCAGATGATTTGGAGACTCAGATAGAAAGTTCCCAGAGCTGCCAGCACTCTCACACTCCGGGAACTGTCGCCGAGTGAGCCGTTAACAAGCGCCATGGTACCGCCGACCAAGAAGGTAGCGGTGATCGATGTCAACCCGAGCACGCTCCCGAGCCTGCTCTCAACGCTTTTTAACCGATCGTTTTCGTCTTCAAGAAGTTTGTGGTAGGCGTCGGCAAACTTGTCCGGGGCATTGCTATCTTCGACCGTTCTCAGTTGCTCCTCTTCGCGAGCATTAAGAGAAGCCACTTGGTCAGCGGTCAGCTTCTCTTCCGTTGGGAAAACATAGTCGAAATAGGCTCCCATTTAATCCAATTCCCTTGCCAACCATTCGGCAATCTCCGAGGAGATTCCCAAGGAAAGCATATCGTCCAGCCAGAGCCATTGCCCGTTGGGGTTGATCTCAAGGAAGACGTATCGGCCATCGGGCGTCAGGACGAAATCGATCGCCCCGTACTGGAGAGCCAACGCATCCATCAGAGCGAGAATCTTGCTATCCAGATCGGACGGCAAGTTCACGACGTGGTGGGGCAATTTCGGATTTGAGGTTCGCCTCCAATCGACGGAGGCATCCGGATCGGTCTGCGAATCGATCGCCGCAGCGAAGATCTTACTTCCCACGACTGTGACACGGATGTCGAATCGCTTGGGAACGAGTTCCTGGTAAATCGTCGGACTGAGCGACGCATCTCGAAGATCTTCAAGATCCACGCTTCTCACCTTTGTGGTGTATACCGCGTAGTCGACGCCATTCTGTACGATATGACCGCTTCGTACCGGCTTTGCAATCATCTGACCATGGCAAGAGTCGAAGAAGCCACGAACTGAATCCGGGACGTTTGAGATGAGTGTTTTGGGTACGAAAAGACCGAGCTCCGCCGCAACTTCCAGCTGGAACGGCTTGAACTCCGCTTTCCAGATGGCGGCCGGCGGGCTCATCCAGCGGCAGGAGCGGCTGAGAATTCCGCCGAGCAAAGCGTTTCGGCTCTCACGCAAGCAGAACTCGTAAATACCCTGATCCATACCTTCCGGCTTGGCGGGCGCACGTACTCTGCGAAACCAGATGGAGCGGAAGTCCGCCGCGCCGAGATGCTGCCCTGGGGAGCCTGGTCGATAATCAATCCTGCCCGAAAACGGGTAGTCCTCCGTATTGATACGAAGGACCGGAACGTTTCTACGGGACAACTCACCGATCACCGCATCGGTGGCGACATCCACGACTGTACTCACGATGAGAACAGGCTGATTAGCAATAGTCGGTGGACTCCGATTGGACAGCCGTCTTCGTGCCACGCGCACCGCTGAGCAGGTCATCTTCTAGACCTGAAACCCAGGCACCATCCCGAAGCACCTCGGAGGTCTGAGTAAAAGGGTTGCAGCGCATCGCAGGCATCCGAGTTTCTTCTCTCTGTTCCGCAAAGCGGATAAGGAATGGTTTAGACATCGTATCTCCTATTCGTTGTCGATGGATTCATTGTCTACAAAGGTCACCCGAGTCTGGCCCTGTTGCGAACCTCCCCCATTGACTCCAGGGCGGACTGCAGCAGGCAAACGTTCCACCTTTGTGTCCTCATCCTGCCCACTGCAGAAAAGGCCGCATCAACCCGTCTCTGAGGCCCTCACTCATCATCGGTAGTTTCATTCAGTACCTTCGTAAGACGGCTTTCGCCTCGCGCTTCGCACGACCGGTGATCGTCGCCGTTCGACGCCAACTCATGATCAGTCTCTTTAGATTCACCCTCTTCGATGGGTATTGCGAAGCGTGTCAGAAAAGGAAGGCTAGTTGTCATCTGTTGTCTCGTGCTTGACATCGGTACAGGACGTCCCGCGCTCTCTTGCTCCCGTAGGACTAAATGCGACCTCGGCTGGCAACTCGTCCTCAAACGTGACGAAATCCCGAAGTTGCGCTTCAGCATCCCGGTTTGGCTCTTCGAGCATTTCCAGATACAGCATGCTTTGCTCCAATGGTAACGCTTTGAATGCCCTCTACCCCAATTCGACAGTAGTGTTAGTAATAGTAGGCTAAAGATTACTCATTACGCCACAAAGCCAAGGCAATTTTGGTAGCGCGACGCTTGCGATATCCGCTGCCGATGCTTGAAACACGAGACGAGAAGACAGGAAGGTGTTATGAAGTTTCCGTATGATTCACAAACGCCGAGCACGGCCGCGTCATTCAGCGCCAGTGGAGCTCTGGCTGCCGATGGCACACGCCTGTTCGTGCCACGCTTACCGTCTACCTGGCCATCCGTTGGGCCAGATCCGGACTCATCTTTTGCCGACATCCTCGAACGTCTGTTTGTTGAGGGGATGTTGGCGGAATTGAAGAATGTCTGCGACGACATCCGCGCGAACAGCACCACGGGCCTGCAGGGCAGAGGCCACGTGGTCGGAGTGGCAATGGTGTCAATCCTCGACTCCGTATCTCAGTTTGCCTATCCGACCGAGCGTCAGCCGGTCAGAATCCCTCACTACGTACACAGCTATTTCGCCGCGGAATACCATCCGATTGGGCAAGACTTGAGCGACCGCTACCGCAATGGATTGGTCCACGAATGGTTTATGCGCGAGGTTGCGTTTCTACCGGGCAATGAGCCCCTAATCATGCAGTCAAACGGCTCTCCCGTGCTTGGTCTACTGACTTTCCGCGATGAGCTTACGGAGAGCATCCACCGGTTTCTTGCTGACCTACGTGCCGATGCTGCACGGCGGAGGGACGCTGCCGTGCGGTACTGCTATCTGCAACAACGCGTCCGTGACTAAACGACGCCGTGATCGCCGCTCGGACTCGGACTAGATAATCTTAGAGAGAGTTCTCCGGACACTAGGCAAATGAGACCTCTCTCGGATTATCACGGACTCCTGCCTCAAAGCGCCGCGCGCAGTACATGGGGGAAGGATCGACCTTGTAGGCAAAGCAGCTTTAGGATCCATGATGTAGACCGCCGCGATAGGATACCTTGCTCAAAGGCGGAAGCGTGGTCATAGCTATGCCCGTAGTAGCGTGTACGATTTCATGTGGCGACTTCCTTTGAAATTTGGGCCACTCCTGCTTGCTTTTCTGACGAGTGAAATTGAGGAATCTGCCCGGTGACGAAAGGTGAGAGCAAATGAGATGGATCGATGCGAGACAACTTTCTACTTGGGCCTCTGAACGCATAGATGCGAGAAGCGCACTGCCTCGCCTTGTGGGGCAACTCATCCGGGCGTCCGTCACTGACGTGACCGCATTCCGTTTTCCGGCTGGCGACAGTGCTCAAATCCAGGGGTGGGACGGACAACTTGTCGCGAGACCAGAGGGTGCTTTCAAAACGTACATACCTGAAGGATCATCGGTATGGGAATGGGGAGTTGCCAAGTCGCCGGAAACCAAAGCACAAAGTGACTGGAACAAACGTAAGAAGAACCCAGGAGACGGGATCATTCAGGGAGAATCCACGTTTGTATTCGTTACGCCTCAGACTTGGCCAAAGTCCTCGACATGGATTGCAACGAAGAAAAGAGAGGGATCGCCATGGGAGAACATTCGGATCATTGATGGAGTCGCCTTGGAAGAATGGTGCGAACTTTGTCCAGCCGCCTCCGCTGCCTTTGCCCGCGAGAACGGCTTCGCCCCGAAGGAAGATGTGCAGGACATTGACGAGTTTTGGGAAAGCTATGCTTCGCGCTTCAATCCACAATTAACCGAAGCAGTGCTCCTCGCCGGAAGAGCCGACCAGATTCAAGCGCTCCGCCAAACTTTGTCTGCGGCCACGGGCATTCACCGTTATAGAGGAGATTCGCTTGACGAGGTGTTAGCGTTTATCGCGGCTGCAATTCGATCCGCCGACGATAGCGAGCGCGAATATCTTCGCGCGAGGACACTCATCGTTCAATCTGAAAATGCCGCAAGATTGCTGAAAGCAAGACCTAATCTGGTTTTTGCGATGCGTGGGGAAGGGGTCAAATATGGCGGGTTGCTCGACGATCACTGCGTCATAGTTCCGATTGGCAGAGATAGCACGAAGCAATCCAGTGCAATCACGCTAAATCGCCCGTTGATTCACGAAATGAGCGAGGCACTCTGCAGTATGGGAATCGCAGAGGATAAAGCTCTTAAGCTAGCCTATGGATGCGGCCGCAGCGTCAGCATTCTTGCTCGCGCGATCGCGAGCGCAGATTCCGAGCGTCCCTCATGGCGGAACTCCCATCCGCTGATTCCGGCGTTCTTAGCGGGGACATGGGATCAATCATCGGAAGCGGACAGAGCTGCTGTCCTCGCGCTTTCGGGATTTCTTACCTACGACGATCTGGAAAGTTCTCTGCGGGCATTCCTAGCATTGCCGGACGCCCCTTTAGAGACGGTAGGAGCGGTCTGGGCAGTTCGCGCGCCTGTCGACATGTTCGTTCATGTCGCGCACCTGATCACAAACACAGATTGGGCACGCCTCAAAGAAACTGCAAAGAAGGTGCTCTCGGAGGTGGATCCGTCGCTCGAACTCCCACCCGGAGAGCGCTTGTATGCGCGACTACGTAATAAGGTTCTCACGCATTCATCGTGGCTCCGAGACGGAATCACTACAACGTTGCTCATACTCGCGGCGTTGGGAGCTGAGAACGATATCTTGATTAACGGTGGGTCAGCTCAAGATTTTGTGAACCAACTGGTCGCGGACATTCCTGGCTTGCGCGATGACTATCGCGTCATAGCAAGTCTCTCTGCGCAACTCCCGATGCTGATGGAGGCATCGCCCGTCCCTTTGTTCTTAGCCCTTGAGCATTTGCTTGAGGGCGATGGGACGGAACTCAAGCCGATCTTCCAGGACACCAAGGATCAGAATTGGCTATTCGGGAGCAGCCCTCACACGGGATTGCTTTGGGCGCTAGAAGTCGCTGGCCAAGACCCGCAACTCTTGCCGAGGGCCGCTGAGATACTCGCGCGCCTCGCGGAGATTGATCCGGGGGGCATCAACTCCAACCGACCGGTAAACAGTCTGCGCGCCTTGTTCCTTACCTGGAAGCCGCTTACCAATGCATCGCATGAATTCCGCCTAGCGGTGATCGACGCGCTTGTGGACGCCCATCCCGAAATAGGTTGGAAGCTTCTTCTCGCGTTGATGCCGAAGATGTTCGACAGCGGCGCTCCGTCAGTCAGCCCGCACTTCCGAGATGCGGGTGCCTCAGAGCGTGAAACTCTGACCTGGGCAATTCTCTATAAGACAATCACCGCCATCGTGAGCCAAGCAGTACGACTCGCGAGCATTGACCAAAGGCGTTGGCAGTCTGTCCTCGACTCGCTGGGCTCACTGTCGCCCTCTGATCGTCAACTTGTTATTGCAGGTTTCTCCACATCAGTCTCGCTCATGCATGAACAGGACAAAGAACCACTGTGGCAACATCTTGCTGACTTTGTCAGACGGCACAAGACGCACATAGGAGCGGACTGGACTTTGTCTTCGGAGGAGTTGGCGCCTCTTGAAAAGGTATTGGAAGAGATTGCCCCGAAGGATTTAGAAAAGCAAGACCAGTATCTATTCAAAAAGGTCTTTCCTGACATTCCCGGCGTTGAACCCGAAAACCTCTTCGCGCGCACTGAGGAACTAAGAAAAGAGGTCGTTGTGCGCATCCTGCAAGAGGGTGGCGTTAACCGAGTCGTTCGGTTCTCTAGCGATGTAGAAGCACCTCGGTACGTCGGGGCTGCATTTGGGTCTGTCGGTCAGGATATGGCGACTATTATGAGCGGAATCTCGGAGAAGAATGACTCGGGTAAACCAGACTTGGGATTTTCGGGAGCCGCATCGAGCACAGCATATCAGAGATTCGGTGAGAAATGGGCTGACCTCATCCGGGTAGAATTCGGACAAGAGAAACTCACCGAAAGTCAGCTACAAGAACTGATTGAGTGGTGGCCTCACAATCGCCTTACATGGGAGTGGATTGCAGGATTCGGCGACGATGCGCAGAAGCATTTTTGGGAAAGACGGCGGGCCTGGGGAATTCAAGCAACCGGAGAAGACTTCGACTATGCGATTGATAACTACCTCAAGGCACAGCGTCCGGAGTTCGTTATCGACACCTTGTTCCAGCGAGCAGAGGAGATTTCAACTCCGAATCTCATCAGGCTGCTCGAGGAATTCGAGAAGAAAATCGCCCGAAATCCCGGGTTACTGAACAACAATGTTCTTAATTTTAAGATGAAATTTATTTTCAGAGCGCTCCAAAGCCGCGATGACACTTCGCTCGATGTAGTCGCCAGCTGGGAATACCGGTACCTACCGTTGCTTCGAGAGACGTGGTCTACTTCCGATCCAAACTCCGCGTTAGACCGATTCTTAGCCAGAAGCCCTGAGTTTTTCCTTCAAGTAATCTCGCATGTTTTCCGGGGAAAGGCTGACCGCGGCGAACCCACGGAGGACGTTTCGCCACAGATGCGTGCACGCGCTCGAACTAGTCTGACGCTGCTCGAAAGCTTTACAACCATTCCCGGTGGAGATGGCTCGTCAATTGATCCGCTCGCGCTTGATGCTTGGGTGCAAGAGACTCGCCGGCTCGCCAAAGCAGCGGACAGGCTAGCAATCACGGAACAGTACATCGGGAAAATGCTCTCCCATGCACTCGCTGATCCAGATGATAAGGTTTGGCCACATAGGGCGATTCGGGACGGTTTAGAGACGTGGAAGTCCCAAGAAATCGAGCGAGGCATCATTATCGGAAAGTTGAATTCGCGGGGCGTAACTAAACGCGCCCCACTCGACGGTGGCAAACAAGAGCGTGCTCTTGCAGGTAGCTTGCGCGAGGACGCTTCGAAGGTCAACGCGTGGCCCCGAACCAAACTAATGCTAATCAGACTCGCAGAACATTGGGAACATTCAGCAGAACGCGAAGACCAGCATGTGGAGGAGATGCGTCTTCGAGAATAGCTATCTTCCAATTTCCGGACAATTGGGTGGAACGGCGTCTGGTTGGACCGCTTCCCCGACAGCGATCGATTCTAGATTGAATGGCAATTTGGAAGTAGAAACTGATCAAGTCTGATCTCCACTTTTCGGGACTAGCCCGAGGCATTTTCTGATTCGAAAATGCCGGAGGTCGAACTTTTTTTGAACAAGCTCGTAAGTGTACGGGGGCACAGGCGTACGAGCTGGAGCAATTACTGTACTGTTTTCGCCCAGGGGCAGGTGGATCTACGCAAAAGGCGAAAAATGGGCCGCCTGGAGCAGCCCATTTGCGGTCTCCAAGTTTAGATTTGTAAGGGTGGCTCCTCCGTCGCCGTTATCTCTTTCCGCGCGCGCAGTTCTCGTCGCCGTGCCCACGGCCCAGCTCTGCGTATGAACTCCCGCTGCGCTGCATCGAGCGAAAGGCGAGCCTGGTGGAGGTCGTAGAGGGAAAAGCAGGTGGAGCAGCCGCCACGAATGCCGGCGCGGCCATCTTTCTCGGGGTTGTAGCGGGGATGGCGGCTGCACTTGGCCTTGACCCGCTCAGTCAGCTTTAGCTTGTAGGTAAATTGCAACATGGTCTCCTCCGGGGTGAGCAACGGGGCCATTGCTGGCCCCGACTGCGGGTTAGGCTACGAGTCGCTTGGTGGTTGTCTTCTTCTTGGCGGATTTGGTCTTTACGGGAGTTGGCTTCTTCGCGGCCTTCTTGGTGGCCACTTTCTTCTTTGCCGCTGGTATCTTGGGCTCCGGTGGAGCGAAAACCTGCTCTGCCTCGATCAGAGAATCGATTTCGTTCTCGCGTGGGATTCCTGCGTGGGTAGTGAGAACCAGACGGAGAGCGAAGCTGGTCAGCTTCTCGTCCTCCAACCCATCCACGATTGAGGTCAGCACTTCTTCTGCCGTCTGCTGGTTGTTCTCGTCGGTCACGAAGTACGCCGCTACGTTGTCGGTGAATTGATAGGGGTCGATGTGAACGAGAGCACGGAGCAAGACGCGAAGCTGTGGCGCTGTGAAGGTGGCAGGGGCGTTGTCGAGGATGCGCTTGAAGGAATCGGCGCGGCGTTTGAGCAGACGTGTGCGGAGGGCCTGTTCCCTTTCGTGCTCTCGTTGTCTCGCCTCTGCGTCGGGGTCGATTTGAATGACACGGTGCGGATGGTGAACGGGGCATTCGGGGTCGGTGCAAACAGTGCGTGTACTTCCTGCGCCTTCGCCGTAGACGACGATTGCAGTTTTGGACGATTCGCAGGGCGTCACAGGCTGGGCTTCTTCGTTCTCATCCTCGGGGCCGCGAATTTCGGTGTACTCGTGGCGCGAGAGCGTACCGGGCCGCCGTACCTTCGGGTTGCGATGCGCGGTCTCGATCTGTACTAACTCAGGTCGTGCCGCCACCTCTCGGTTGACGTGCTCGGTGAGCTTGGCGTGATAGCACGTTGCGTCTAGGCATTGGTCGCCAGCCACATCCGCAAAGAGCGAGGTGTTGAATCCGCTGCGGCGTGGGCAGTTGGAGCAAGAGCCTGCTGTAGGGTTGAGGGTGTTGTCCTCGCGGTCAAACGGTGCCTCGGCCAAAGACAAATAGAGGTTGTTTTGTATCCAAGCGGCGAGAAACTTGGCGGGGAGCAGGTGTGCTTCGTCGTCCTTCCAGTCCTTGCGCCAGCACTGCTCGAAGGCTGCGGCTTGCGACTCCAGCGGCAGACGGGCGATCAGGTTGGCATGGCTTGTGGTGATGCGCTCTTGAGTGAACGCCTCCGCCACTGCGGGGATGAGTTGCAACAGAGCTAGACGGGCGTAGATGTGGCTTGCGCTCTTACCTGACTTCTCTATCAATGTGGCAACGTCGTAGCCAGGGATGTCGAGCAACCGCCGAAATCCTTCGGCCTCTTCGTAAGGATGCACATCGACCCGCATTGCGTTTTCGATTAGCGCCCACTCCAACGCCTGGGCATCGTCGATCTCGACGATGCGGGCGGGGATGGCGGAAAGCTCTGCTAGTTGCGCGGCGCGGAAGCGTCTCGCTCCGGCAACGATCTCGAAACCATCCGATTTGGGTCGCACGGTGACGGGCTGGATGAGGCCGTGCTGCCGAATGCTTTCCGCGAGTTCGTGCAGCCTAGATTCTTCGAACATCCTGCGCGGGTTGGCGGCGGACTCGTGGATGGTTTCGAGAGCGAGAAATTGGAATGCGCTGCTGTTCTGCATGATTGCCCTCCTTGGGCGGGTTTGATAGGGCTTAGGGGATGGAGCGAACACGATGCCCGGGGTTCGCTCCGCCGCGCGGAAAGGGTTAGGAAAGTGGGGTCTGTTGCCGCTCCAAGGCTTCTGTGCGAATCCCTGCAAACGAAGGTTGTTGTCCCACTGATTGGCGAACTGCCTGTGTCGCTCGTGCAGGTCACGAAGCTGAACGTAGCGTCCGTGGGAAAAAGTGCGACTCCACTGCTCTATGCCGATGTAATCATTACGAAAATAGAACGGGTCAAGGCGCGGCCCCTCTGCAAAGCCAAGTTCGAAACACATCTCCGGGTCACACATCAGGTCGCCGTTTTGCTCGCCGTAGTGAGCGACTGAGATAGCGGGGAGTCCGCCCGGTCCTGATTCATCGGTGGCTTCGATCACAAGCGCCATATACGGCGCGTTCTCGATCTTTAGATAGAGGCCGGGATTCCAGCCTCCGGCCTTCCTGATGATTTCCAGTAGCGTCTGCATTACGCCACCTCCGCTTCGGAGTGCCCTGCCTCTAGCTGCTCGATGAGGAGCTTTACGTTGGCGGCGATAGAAATTCGCGACAGACGAAATAACCCCCGACGATTCCGTCAGTAGATTTGGGGATTTGCTTCTTGGTTGCGCTGGAAACATGAACCGAAAACGAGGCTCAGATCGAGGCGAAGCGAGGGCTGTTTGAAATCTTTCACACTTTCCAGACGGAACGTTAACACCCCGCGAATGACGCGCAACGTGCAACATGAAACGACAAAGGTTACGTGTCGCTCTATCCCCCCTTTTTCCATGTATGACGTAGCGAAACAGGAATTCGGGTTCGCTCCCGTCGGGATGACAAAGGGGAGGGTAACGGTCGCCCTCAAGAATTGCTAATGGGTGGCTGAAAAGCAGGTCCCTCCACTACGCTACGCTACGGTCGGGATGACAAATTTGTTTGGGGGACGGACCTAATGAACAAGCGCTCTTCGCGTTCATGCCATCCTTGACTTGATGCCAGGCAAATTTCCTCGTCAGACGGGAGGTTCACCATCCTTACAACGATACAACGCAACTTGAAAACGACACTACAAAGATTACGTTCCGTCCCCGGGTTGTTCCCCGGGTTGTTCCCGGGTTGTTTGTCTCCGGGTTTTTTGTCTGCAGTTGTCTGATGACGCAAGACGAAGCGTCGATCGCGATCGACCTAAGCTCGCCGGCTCGCAAAACAGAGACGCGCGCGTTCGGCTTGCGATTGATGAGGCGTTTTTGTCGGGATATCGAGACGTTATCTGGATATCGGTGGGGATGGCGGCGGCCAGCGCATTGTTTGCTCTCATGTTGCGTCCTAAGTAGCGATTGGCCGGCGCACCAAGGGGGGCAAAGCCGGTTGCCTTAATCTGCCTGGACCCAGCAGTTGAATGCACCAGGATTCCCTGGGCGCATCTGCCGATGGCTAGCCGGCACTCAGACCGTCGACCAAAACGTTGCGATACGCGCGTATCGCCGGAATGATGCCCAGCAAGGCGCCCGCCACGACCACAGCGATCACGTAGGCGACAACCCGTTGCGAGACACCAACCATGACCAGGGGAATGCCATAGCGGTTCTCTACCGGGATGCGGATGGAATACAGCAATGCGTAGGCAACCGCCAGTCCCAGCACTGCGCCCATTCCGCTAATCAGCGCGGATTCGAGAATGAACAACGCGAATATCTGGCGGGCATGCAGCCCCAGGCTGCGCAGCACCGCGATCTCTCGCCGCCGCTCATTGAGGGCAGTGTAAAGCGCCGTCAGCATCACCAGCAGTCCCACCACCAGCACGGCTCCGCTGACCAGCGACAATGCGATGTCGGCGGCGCGGAGCACATTCCACAGGTCCTGAAGCGTCATCGCGGGGATGATCGCTGTGAGCGGTTCCGGCTTATACGTGTTGATCTCGCGCTGCAAAAATAATGTCCCGATGCGCGACTTCGTTCGCAGGAGAAAGGCACTGATATTGTGAATGTGTAGATCCGATTGGTGGATCTGCGATTCCGGAATCGGCTGCAGGGGCGGCGCTCCATTCTCCCACCCCAGATGCATCGCCTCATCACCCCACAGCGTGATATAGATCGCGCGATCAACCGGCGTTGCCGTTCGCGCCAAAATGCCCACCACTGTATAGGGATCGGCCTGGTGGTTCAGAAAGCTGCCTTCGAGACCGTGGCTCAGTACGATCTTCTGCCCGAGGTGGTAGTGCAGCTGCGCGGCGACAGCGCTACCCAGGACCGCGTCGAAGATTCCTTCCGCGCGCCTGCCTTCACTCAACTGCAAACTGTGATCGACGCGATAGCGGTAGTGTTCATAAAAATTGTCATCCGTGGCCACCACACGAAATCCGCGATGGCTATCGCCCATGGACAAAGGGATTGTCCACAGCACTGCCGGATGTTGGGCGAAGTGTTGGTAAGTCTCCCATGAGACCTCGTTGTTGGCAGTGCCGATATGAAACACCGCATACAGCAGCAGTGGCAACGACCCTCCGCGTGCTCCCACCACAAGATCGGTCTGGCTCAGGGTCCCCTCGAATCCCATCTGCGCCCCCTGCCGGATGCGATCCACGCTCACCAGCAGCAGCACACTGAGCGCGATCGAGAACACCGTCAGCCCGGTGGTGAACTTGCGGCTCATCAAAGACTCGTATGCCAGGCGAAGGACCATCATGAGCAGGCCGTCATGCGGATACTTGATTGACCTCGTTCAGTGCGATCCGCTCATCAAAGCGCTCCATCAGCGAGCGATCATGGCTTACAAAAACCAGCGTCGCCTGGGCCTCGTCGCATTCTTCGAAGAGTAGTTCCAGAAAAGCCTGCCGGCGGTCGTTATCCAGCGAGGAGGTGGGTTCATCGGCGATGACCAGCCTGGGCCGGCCGATGACCGCTCGTGCGATGGCCACGCGCTGCTGCTGGCCCGTACTGAGCTGCTTCACATTACGGTCCAGGAATGCTCCCAATTCCAACCTTCCCACCAGTCGCTCCACTTCCTCTTCCACCGTCGCCGCGATGATATGTTTGCGCCGCCGCGCATGAGCCTGGCACGGCAATGCGACGTTCTGGCGCACCGTCAGGTAGGGAATTAAATTGAAGCTCTGAAAGATATAGCCCATCTGCGAGCCGCGATGCTGGTCACGAGCCGACATCGACATCGCTGTCAGCTCTTTGCCCAGCACCACGCACTGACCCTGCTGGGGCTGCAGAACGCCCGTTATCAGCCCCAGCAACGTGGTCTTGCCGCAACCGCTCGGGCCATAGACGAAAAACCGCTTGCCCGCCGTGAGTACTAATCTGTCTATCTGCAAAACCGGTGTTCGTGCACGGTATCCGAACACCACGTTACGCAGGCAGATGGCTTCACTCATGATGCGCCTTTGTTATTGCTGGTAGGGAGCGACGGTCTCTCCCGACAGATCGTATGAGACATCCCCGTAGGGGCTTTGCACCGTCGATATTTGCAGCGTGCCGGTCACGATGATGGGATCGGTAAAGGTCACGTGCACCTTGGTCGTCTTTTGCATCTTGACGTACACGATCTGGTTTGGCGGCGGCGGCGGAACATGGATGCAGGCTCCCGCATAGGGAACCAGTAGAAATTCTGTTACCTGGTCCAGATCATCTTCCAGCGGCACCATAAATCCGGGAATGCTGACCCGCTTGCCTGCCAACTGCAGCACCGGCGCCTTTTGCTGCGCCGGAGGCAGGTTGAAATTCAACGTTTGTAGCGTTTGCCAACTGACTGTAACAGACGCCGTCTGCGCACTTAGAAATGTCAACGCGCCCCATAGCAAGCCAAACCCGCCAACCCGTCTGCCCCACGTTGCCCAGCTCGCCATTCGAGAACACATCTCCTTCCGGTGTGACCACACTCCAATCACTTGGATGCTACTGGGTGAGCGGACGGCGCGGAGTCAATTGCTCAGGCAAGGCCGGCCGCGGCCGGAAGTCCGTCCAGTGAACGGCCATTTGCGGATTGCTCGATGGCCGCGGATCGTTCCACATGTCCATCGAGAGGCCATTCAGATCATAAACAACCTTCCCCGCGCGGATGGTAAGCTGATCCTCGATGCGGGTGTCCGATAGCAGCTTGGTGTTATCCATATCCAGGTAGCCGAACTTGCCGTGCTCCTCGCTCAGCACCGCCACATCGGCCGGCGCCCCTACCGAGAGGTTGCCCAGTTCCGGGCGCTGGATCTCCTTGGCCGGATGCCACGTCGTATCGGCGATTACCTGCTGCAGTGTCATGCCCATGGCCATGAATTTACTCATCACATTCAACATGTCTTTCGTGCTCGAGTTCATGCTGTCGGCGTGCAGGTCAGTGGAGAGTGAATCAGGCAGAAAGCCCGCCTTGATCAGCGGCACCGCCACCCTGAAGCGAAAACTGCCGCCGCCCGTTCCAGCGTCAAAGTAGATGCCGCGTTTACGTCCCTCGATCATCGCCTTCGAGGGGCCCAGCGTCATCACATCCTGCTCGCCGCGCAGGCCGGAGTAGGCGTGTGTGTAGATATCCCCTGGACGCAAATATTTGGTCAGCAGATCGTACAAGGGCCGCTCAATGCGGTTAGCCCCGTAGTCGATCATCACCGGAATATGGGCGAGCGTGCCCGCCCCTATCGCCTGCACGTAGGGTGTCCACTCTGGGCCCGTAAAGTGAGCGCTCTTGATGCCGATGATGGTCTCCGGATAACGTTCAGCCATAAACGCAGTCGGCACCTTCTGCATGTCATCGATGTTGTCTTCGAAGCGCGCGCCGCGCATGCCCGCGCCCACGATGTTGATAAAAGCCAGCACCCGCGTCTGCTCCCGGTCGATGATGTGTTCTTTGAAATCCTCGAAATTCCGCCATCCTGAGCTGCCCGCATCGCAAATCGTGGTGACCCCATTACGGAAAGTAAACCCATCGGGCCAGATGCCGTAATCCCCCGCATAGGAGCGGGCTTCGCCGGTCGACGCATAGTCGTGCGTGTGGATGTCGATCAACCCGGGGGTTACGAAATAGCCACTCACGTCGATGGTTTTGGCTGCGTCGCTGGGATTGAGGTGTTCGCTGACCGCGGCGATCTTGCCATCCTTGATCCCGACATCCATCGAACGGTCGATGTTGTTCTTAGCGTCGATTACATGTCCGTTTTGTAGTAGCAAATCATAAGGCAGGGTATTAGGAAGGCTCGCCGGCGGCCCCACCCGAACGCGGGCTTGACCGGCTGCGGCCTGCTGCGGAACGGTCTGTGGCAGCCCCGTCTCCTGATTGGGGCCCTGTCCCGCCGGAGTAACCGGAAGGCAGCCAGAGCAATCCGTCGGTCCCCAGGGCAGCTCGGTTTGATACGCGTTCGCGCTCACCGGGACCGACGTCTCTTCACTGGCCGCCGGGTTTGGTTTTCCGGTTACCTGCGCTTGCCCCATCATCGCCGCAAACAACATCGCACCCGCAAGAGCGTGTCCAACAAAAGATCTCTCCCTTACCATTGACAGCAAATCTCCCCTCTCAGTTTTTAACTGCGAACTCTGCATGGCGAAGTCATTCGGTGTGCAAGCTCGAGCCTATTGAAAGCATACAGAGCGTAGAGATATTAGTGTCAATTCTCTGGGATGCGCCCAGCGGCGAATGGACTGGCGAAAACGAACGCGCGGACCATCGCCAACGGCCGCCTGCATCGCCCTTGCCCAAGAACTCAAGGCTCCCTTGATCACCCGGGACCGTGGCATCGCCGCGGCGCCGGGACATCGAGCCACGATCGAAGTCTTCTAGACCAGCGCAGCAAACCAAAACCCAGCCGACGAAAACGCAATCCATCAACACCGCAGGGGGGCTCTCTCGTAACCAACGCGAGAGGCCGCACTATCTCCGTTGACCGTCTTTGGATTGCAGATCGCGATCCAGAGCTGCCCCGTTGAAGGGGATGACGATGACCTTGCTGCCGTGGCCGTCGTTGCCCTTCTCATCGTCTTTGGCAACGTCGATGACGGCGAGTGTTACTGCAACAACGTGTCCTTTCTCCAGCAAGACACCGGGACGCTCCATCTTGTTCCAGTGATTGACGGTGCCGTCGCTATAGCGGACGAAGTCCCTGGTTGGGTCGTAGGCGAGACCACGGAATATCCAATGGTGGATGCCGTCCACTGAGGTGAGATGGAAGGCTTTGCGGTCATTCCAGTCATTGACGAGAAGGTGATAAAGGCCGCCGCTGAACCAGACTGCGGGGTCTTCCAGATACTCCGGCTTGCGTACGGCAAGCTCTGGGATGGTTGTGTAGATAGGCGGTCCCTCGACCGTATAGGGGCCGAGAATGCCGGTCTTGCTGATCCAGATGCGGCCGGAACGCGGAACGATCTCGAAGGCGCCGTCGGGACGAACCATGACGCTAAGGTTCGACATGCGCTTTTCCTGAGCGCTGAACACGCCAGGCGCAAGCTGGATGCTGCCAATGTTCTTCCATGGGCCATCGAGCGAGCTGGAGACGAACACATCTCCGGGGCGGGACTCACTGACGACGACGGCATAACGGCCATCGGGGAGCACCAGAGCGGTGACGTTGTGGCCTTTGCCTTCCTGATCGTCAGGCCAGCAGAGTCCCTTGTCGATATAAGGGCCAAGCAGGCTGTTGCTTTCGGCGTGAACAGCCTTGGAGCGGAACCAGGCGTTATGTCCGAGCGATTGGTCCCAGCGGCTGGCAAACATGTGGTACTTCCCGTCGGAACCGTGGATGATTTGGCCGTCCCAATAATCCCACTGCTTCATGGTGGGGTCTTCAAGACCGTTCTTTTGGTCGCGCGGTCCTACCGTGGCCGCCCCCCAGGCGGTGGTGGAAAGCGGCGAGACGATGGGCGTGGGAAGAAAGTAGTCAATGAAGGTCTTGGGGGACTGGGCAACCGCGGGGAGAGCAAAGACGACGGCGGCGAGCAGAACAAGCCGAGGGTGTGGCATGCCGAGAAGAGTATCAACCCTGGCGGTGAGAGGACAATGAGGCACGAACCGCAGTTCATCAATCCCGTGGTGCGATCAGAAGTTGTCCCAACCTTTTCGGGATAATCGCTTGTCGCCAAAGCCCACCTCAGTGGACATCGATTGACTCGATCGTCACCCCGTCCACATTGCGGAAATTCAACACATTTTTCTGCCCGTCTCGATCCAGTTGAACCTGTATCCACACCACGCTCGCGGTCTCCCGGGCGGGCGGCAGCGCGACCCGCGTTCCCGTTTGCCCATTCACGTAAAGCTCCACGATCCTGGTCTCCGTTGAGCGGTTGCGATAGTTGAGCCGAACCTGGGCCCATCTCGGGGTCGCCGATGCAATCCCCGCAAACACTGTCTCCGTGCCGGCGAACGCCTTGTCTGCCGGGGTGGGCGCGTAGTGGGTGATGGTTCCTTCGGTCCCGCGCACCAGCAGCAGTATGCCGTCGTGCGAGGGAACGGTTACATCGTAGCGACTTTTGATCGTGCCCAATTGCTTCGCCGCCCAAACATCCTGTACCGACGCCTGGTCGCCGCCAAGACCCAGATTCTTCCATTCCACGTGCATCGGCGCCGGAAAGTAGGTTCGGTTCAGCAGCAGCACCGCGCGCTCTCCAGAGCGCGCAAGGAACTTCGACCAGATTTCCAGCCCGGGCCCGTTCTCAGTCACTTTCACGCCCTGCAGCCCGGCCGCGTCCTGATCGATCGCCACCACATCCGCATTGGTGAAGTCGGCGACCGTTTCCGCATCGAGCCTGGTGACGTCCGCGCCGATCAGCAGCGGGCCCGCCGCCACTGCCCACAGCGACATGTGCAGCTTATTTTGCGTCGCATCCATCCCTGGCATGCCGAGTACCATCATGTCGGGATCGTTGTAGTAGCCGGTGTGCTCGGCCTCAGGATGATAGTTTTTGTCGAAGTTCCTCAGCATGAAATCGAATGAGACCTTGCGCTCCGTGTGTGGTCCTCCCGCCACCACCGGGGCGACAATATCGTCCCCTGTCCGCCAAATGGCTTGTGTCGCTCCGCCAACGCCAGGCCCCCACGTGAACGGGCTCTGCTTACCCCAGTTGCAGATTGAGTAATAGAGAAGGTGGCCGGTCAGCTTTTGCGCGCGTGCGATGGCCCGTGCTATCTCGCCATACTGGACATCCGGATCCAGGTTCGCCCGGCCGCCGCCGCACCAGTCCACCTTCACATAGTCGAAACCCCACCGCGCAAACTGCAGAAAGTCCTGCTCGTAATGACCTTCGCTTCCCGTGTGAAAATACGCAGGCCCGATATCGGGATACATCGAGCAGCCGTCTCGGCCCGCGTCCGTGTAGATCCCCGCCTTCAACCCCAATGCGTGGATGTAACGCACGATGTTGCTCATATCGCCCGCGCGCTCGCCGGGTTTGATCGCCGGCCAGGCCTTCGGATCGACCACAATCGCACCCGTTTCATCACGCTCGCCCAGCCACCAGCCTTCGTCGATATTCACATACGCATAGCCGGCCCTTTGTAGTGCCGAGTTGTGAATCGCATCTGCCTGCTGCTGCGTGTTCGCCGAGTTCACGGTGTTGGAGAAGCTGTTCCACGATGACCATCCCATTGGCGGCAGCGCAATCGGCGCCAGACTGGGCGTATTCGCTGGTGTTTGACATTGGAGCTGGACCGCGCCCGGCAACGCGATCAATATCACTGCGAGTGCGAACTTGCTCATCTCTCTCCCCAATACGCTCAATTCTGCCGCCTTATCATCGACAAATTTACCCCAGCACGCAGCCGACTACCACTCATAGGTCCAGACATAGGTCGTGTAAGTCGTTGCCTTTGGATGTCCCGTCGTCCCGAAGGTCTTTTCTCCGCGCTGCTCGCCGCACCGGCACACCAGTCGAATCCCATCTGAGAACACCAGCGGATCTGCCTCATGCACCCGGTAGGCTGAAAACGAGTGGTCACTTTCGCTCTTATGCGTCAGCCCTGCCTGCGTGAAGTGATACAACCCGCGATTAAAATAATAAGTTCCCAGAAAATAGTCCTCCAGGCCCGATGACAGAAACTGCGGATGCGTGTCCCGCCCAAAGAACGCCCGCATCTGCCCCTCCATGAACTCCAGATTCGTGCTTTGGGCCGCCATCGCCACCTGAAACACCAGGCCCGCCCCCGGCACCCGCGCCAGCTCAAACTCCTCAAGGGGGCGGGCCTCATAGTTCACAAGTTTATGGAGCTTCAGCCGCGCCTTGGGCGGCAGCAAAAAACCGCATACCTCGGCGCGATGATTCTGCAACCCACGAATGATCCACCAGAACGACTGATTGCGAGCCACACCTTCCGGCAATTGTGCCGTTACCCGAACACGCCGTTCGAACGGAATCTGATAGTTGTAGAAAATCCCGCTCGGCGCGCCAGTCAGACCGGCATGCCGTGTACCCCACGGAGCCGCCTTATCTTCATAGCCAATTCCCGCGCCCATGCCTAGTTCCATCTCAATCGAGGGAACTGTCTCGTCATCGACATAAATCCGCAGCTTGATCCGCAAGTAGTGGTCAAACGAGCCGCCAAACCACATGTGGTCCAGGTAACCGGCGCCCTGCTGCGAAGCAAGTTGCGCCTCCCCGTTGTTCAGGAAGGGCTGTTCCTCTTTTCCACAGTGGGTAAAGGTTTTGACTCCAGGCCGGATGATCCTGGGTCTCTCATCGGCG
Organism: uncultured Acidobacteriaceae bacterium; assembly: GCA_963834445.1. Taxonomy (GTDB): domain Bacteria; phylum Acidobacteriota; class Terriglobia; order Terriglobales; family Acidobacteriaceae; genus PALSA-350. The sequence continues at coordinate 438,927 of CAWIBU010000001.1, read as the reverse complement.
GAAGCACGCTGCCACGCCGCCGGCAAAAGCGGAAGACCCAGGAAGCTGCGGGAAAACGTACGGCGGTTCATCGCGCCTCCTATTCTATCCAGCACTTAAGCGCACGGTCAGCTCAGTTCGCAACCAGCGGCCGCAAGCGAATCAGGACCTTGCAAAGATAGCTTGCACGGTGCTGTCGGGTTGGAATAACATCCGGCTTCAAGAATAGTCGGTGATAGATCAGCGTCTACAACACCCTCCGCTGCATCACCCAGCTCAGGATGAACGGAAATTTTGTTATACCGCGGACCAGGTTCGCTAAGGAGAGTCAATTTGGAAATCAAGAGAAGAGATCTTCTCACGGCGGGCTTGTCCATCGGTGTCGGGATGGCAGCCACGGGTGTGATGGCGCAGGAGGGCCCGGCGACCGGTGGTGGTCGCGGCGGGCGCAGCAGCGCGGCCGTCAACAGCAACGTTCAGCCTTCATCGGTCGACCTGAACTATAAGCCGCGCCGCATCAATAAAGCCATTGAGCTCTGGGAAGATGGTCAACCGATCTATTACGGCGGCTCCGGCATGGGTCCGGGCGTGGACAGTTACGCCCAGGGCGTCAAAATGGCCAGGACCTATATGGACGCGATCAACTGTGAGATGGAGCATGGGGCGCTCGACTTTGCCGGGTTGCGCGAGTTTATGCGGGGCCTGGTAGACGGCGGCCCCACCCGCAGCGGCCATCGCACGCCGGCGGTATTTGTGGAGACCGGCATCATCGGTCTCGACCCGGCGTATATGCGGGCCAACACCTGGGTCCTGGAGCAGCTGCTGGATTGCGGCGTACACGGCATTCACATGTGCCATGCCCGCGATGCCGGGGCGGTCCAGGTCGCGACCCAGATGGCGATGCGCTATCCGTTTGACCGTCCCGGTATTCCCAAGCTGGAGATGCGCGGTCTGCGCGGCTCCAGCGCCGGCTTTGCCGCCGAGGTCTGGGGAGTCAATCACAATAAATACCTGCATGTGGCCGATCTATGGCCGCTCAATCCGAAGGGCGAGATGATCTTCGGTGTCAAGATTGAAGACACGTATTGTGATGTGGATGTCGATAAGACCATCGCGCTACCCGGTATCTCGATGGCCGAATGGGGGCCTGGCGATCATAGCTTCTGGCTCTACGGTCTTGATATCTTTCCGGAAGACGGCTCCCAGGTCGATATAAGCACCCGGCCGGAAATGGTCAAGGTAAGGCAGGCTGTTCTCGACGCTTGCAAGAAAAACAAAGTAATGTTCCTCAATGCGGGCACGGCCAAACACGACAGCCCGGATTACGTGGTCAAACAGATCCAGGATGGTGCGATGGTGCTCGAGGCGCCAGAGTCGGCGGCGATTGTCGGACGCGAATACAGCAAACGGAAAATGCCCGTTTGAAGCATTTGCCTCCGCCTCCGGCGTTGGGCGCACCCAACGGCTTAGGAAGAGAGTCCGGCGCGCATGGAGTGCCTTAGCATGATCGTTCGATCTTTGTTGGTATGGGGCGTGAGGGTCGAACCCTGAACGCTCTGCCATATCGCAATCACGTCGTCTGGATCCGGACCAAAACCGACTTCTGACGAATCGTAAGGTACCTGTTCGACATAAAATCTGGCGAACGCCGGGGATGCATCGAAAGCTTCTGCGTGGACCGGGTTGTAATACACGAAAAACATGTGCTGCAATGCGCCGGAGGCCAGCGCCTCTTCGAATCTTGTCCGAACTTGCGCGACCAGTTCGGCGCCGAGTGCATGGTAGTTAAAGAAGACCGCCTTGCCTGTCGGCAACTCACAATCAACCACATTGGCCTCAGTGATCGTTACCTTCGGGCGTTCGTGGAATCTCCTGGCGACGATGGCAGCGTTGGCGCGAGCGGTAGCTGCGAGCGCCGAGGATAACTCGACCCCGATCACCGTACGAAAGGGAAACTCGCTCGCGACCGCGGTGACCCGGCCCTTACCGCAACCAAGATCGACAAAGCTACGATCGGAGACATCGCCCAGAAACGACAGTGCCCGGCGCACAATGCTCGGCTGCGAGCCCGCATATCCACTGATCAGCAGATGCACGCTCGGGTCCGCATGTATGTCTTCGCGGGAGACAACGCCGCTGGTTTCGATCCCATACAACCTGTCAATCGGGTGGGTGCGTTGCGAGGGAGCGTATACATTGCGCAAAATCGGAATGGTCTCAAGAGACTTCTTGATCGCGGAGATATAAAGGATCGCGCGTACGGTCTTTCTGAGACGTGCTTTTAACTTGCCCACGAGGTTTTTCCTATTGGGGAGACAGGGGGACAGCATACGCATACCGTTGGTCCTGATGAAAGAGATGGTGGGGGTTAGGTATACCTATCCCCCAAGGGCTGCTGCAATACGCATGCTGGCTCTTTATCTCCCGTACGATTTTATTTTGGTGTATCGCATGGAACGCGATACGACTTGAGCGCACGCCCCCTGAATGCGCCTACCATCCTGTCCTTTGCGTAGGCCGGGCAGAACCTCATATCTTTGAAGTCCGCTTTGTATTCCACCCCTCCCACCCATTTGCCCGCGTCGATCATGGGCGCGGACTTCTGGCAAAACCCGTAGTTATAGCACGATTCGAAGAGCAGAGCTTCCATATAAGGCGCGAGCATCGCAACATTGGTTGGCGCGTTTTCCCATGAGGCGGAAAGTCCCATCTTATGCGCCTGGTTCGCCATCCACGCCGTGTAATAAGCGGATTCACCTTCTGTGATCGGAAAGCCTGTGGGGTTATCGAAGTCTTCGACGTTGTCGAATTCGACGCCGTCAAAGCCCTTCTCTACGCAGACCTGCATGCGCGCGATCATGATCGGCGCCAGGATGCCCAGCTGGCGGATATCCAGCCAACGCTCCTTGGGCCATCCTACATAGCGGTCGCCAAGTACACTCTGAGGGAACCTGGAGGCGTCCGAGCGCGTTTCCTCCCACGAGCCTATATCCACATAGCAATACGCGTGCTCACCCCGCTTGTGAATCGCGGCCACGGTAGAAGCAGGATTACCCACCGCATCGATCACATAAAACGGTACGTGAATCTCAAGGTTAGTGCAGGTCTGTGCCGTATCGCAGCTCAACTGCCACTGCCACTCCATCCCAATGGTTGGCTTCCAGCAACTGCCCCGCTTTGCGTCGCAGGGAACCGGAGCGGGCAAATGCGTGGCGACCTCCGGAGTCAGGACGCCAGGCGTTGGCTCACCACTTCGGGCCTGGGCGAATCCCAATCCAATGCAGACAAATGCCACACACGCCAGGGCTTTCAAAACGTTTCGCATTCTACTCTCCGTGGAAGATTTCCTGTTTCCTGACGCGTGACTCGAGAAGCAATCGGAACACGGTGTCTGGTGGACATTTGGCTTTTGAACTCGGTAAAGCACGACTGATTATAGCGACGGGTCCCCCAGTCCCGCAGGGACGACTGAACGTAGCCCAGGATGAAATCCTGGGAAAACCAGGACAAGACAGAGCAGTCCCGAAGGGACGGCTGATGATTTCCCCAGGATGTAATCCTGGGAGGTTTGCTCCGTCAACCATGGCTGAGGCAAGACAGGTCTTCGTCCTTCCCACGTTAGCCGTCCCTACGGGACTGCTCTGTTTTGCTGTTCTTACCCAGGATTTCATCCTGGATGTCATCCTGGGCTGCGTTCAGTCGTCCCTGCGGGACTGGGGCGCCCTACAGGGTTGGCAAACATAACTGGACGTTAAGGGGCGATGCACTACGCCGGCGCCGCCATTCATAAATGACCATCTGTTTGGCTGCACTACACTAGCTATCTACCTGGCACACGTATGTCGGCGGTTTCGTGAAATGAAGAAAGCGACCCTCATAGGAGGAAGAGAAGCATGCTGACACGGCGCGAATTTCTTCGGGCGCAGATGATGGGAATCACCTTGATCGTTGTGGAACCGATCGTTGTGGAACCGCTGCATTTGCTGGGCAGCCCCGCCGGAGGCGCCGGCCACGCTTCGCCCCTACCCTGGACGCACTATGTGCGCATTGCGGGCAATGGCCTCAGCCTGGACCGCGTCGACCAGATCGTGAAGGAAGCCACAGCAACGCACGTCTTTGGCATCGAGACCGACAATGACATCCAAGGCCACTATGAAAGTTTTCGCCAGCCCCACCCTGGCGAAAAACTGGCCGCCCTCAAAGCGATGGCGGACGCGGCCCATGCCGTTGGGAACTACGCCTTTGTGTATGTCACCGGCTTCGAATGCATCACCTCGCACGCCGGCCAGGCGAAGCACACTCTTTACAAGGATCATCCGGAGTGGTTGCAAAGAAAGATCACCGGCGAGCCGGCACTGTTTGGAGGAGGCACCGCATTCTGGATTGACGCTGGAGATGAAGATGTCTGGGTCAGCCCGTATGCTCCGGAGTGGCGGAAGATTTATATGGAACACGTTCGCCAGATTGCGGCGACGGGGATTGACGGCATCTACGTAGACGTCGCCTTCTGGATGACGCACTTTCCCGGTTGGCGGACGAGCTGGCCGAGTTTTGACAAGTACACGGTGGCGGAGTTTAAGTCCCGGACAGGGCTCGACGCCACGAAAGACCTGAAATTGGGTGATTTCTCCGACCCCAATTTTCGCCGCTGGGTAGATTTCCGCACCGCATCGATTACCGGGTTCATGAAGGAAGTCCGCGACAACATGAAGTCCGTCAACCCGCAGTCAGTAACCATCGCTGAGGTTTACCCCGGCATTGAGTTCCTGGCGATGCAGTTTGGCTCCGACGTCTACCAGCTCTACGAGGTGATCGACGTGATTGCCCACGAGTACTGCTGGATCAACCCGACGGAGAACCGCATCGAGCGTGCCATGAACGCCGCGGACAAAGCGCCTCTCGACTGGCTGCATTGGATGATCGGTATGTACAGCTTCCGGTCCTTTGCTGGGGAAAAGCCCACCTGGATGCTGAGCTACTCCTGGGACCGCGAGAGAGATGTCAGCCCAGGCGAAAACATGCAGAATTTGTTTGCTTCGCAGCTTGCGGCGGGAACGAATTGCTGGGACGCGCGCGGCCATGTGATGTCAGGCTCCAACGACATTGCCATGCGAACGGAGATCTTCGGTTGGATTGCCAAGCATGAACAGATTTTTTACAACGCGCGAACGGCCATCCACCCGCTCGGTATCTACTTCTCGCCACATACTCGGGATTATTTCTGTGAAGAGTTTCTGGATTCCTACTTCGGGCTGATGGCCTTGCTGATGCATGCCCACCGCGAATTTGAGATCGTGACGCCGCGCACGCTGGCAGCCTTTCACGGGGAGATACTGGCCTTGCCGGACGCACGCTGTTTAGGCGCGCAGGAACTTTCGCAGCTGGAAACATATGCCAGGTCCGGAGGGAAACTGATGGTTACGGGGCGGTCCGGGCAGTACGACGATACCGGCAAACCGCGTGAGTTGAATCCTCTGCACCGATTCCTCGGCATTCGCAATCCGGCCGAGAATGCGATGGGCGCTGCCGGCCTGAAGTATGCCTACCTGCCGGTCTGTCCCGGCAAAGCCTACTGGCAGGCTCTAGGCAAGGACTACAACCAGGCTGGCGCTCGAGGCGTTGCCACCGGGCAAAGTTCCGCATCGCTGCTTCATCACTTCGACACGAGTGTCCTGCAGCCGCTCGGTTTCGACGCGCCGGTTCAGGTGGAGGCTTCGCCTTTTGTAACCGCGCAGATCGCTCGCGTGGATGGCAAGATCCACATATTTCTGTTCAACTTCACAGGTCTTGCGGCGCTCAAGATTACCAAGCAGATTCCGGCACGAAAGATTGCAGTCTCCTTCCCGGCGAGCGCGGGAACCCGGGTGTTCCTGTTGCCCTATCTTGGAGCGGTCAGCGAGCTTTCTGCCGAACGCAAGGGCGAGCGGATTCACGCCGTTATTTCTGAAATTGAAAAAGGCGCGACGGTGTGGATCGAGTGAGGGGAAAGACGCATGGCTGAAGGTATAGACGGAGTACTCGCCGATCTATAATCGAACGGCCTATTCGGCACAATGGTGGTTACTTCATCTGTCCCCGAAAATCGTCTGTACTGCACCCCAAAAGTGAGACACGGCGAAGACGAAAATTAGGGGACACTTATCGGCCATAATGGAGCAGGCCGATGAAGAACAAGTCGAAGAAGTACAGCGTAGATTTCAAGCAAGAAGCGGTGCGCCGGATGGCGCAGGCCACGACCATCACCGGTCTCGCCGAAGAGTTGGGTATCCGCCGGAAGTTCCTTTACCAGTGGCGCCACCAGTTTGAGGCAGAGGGCAGGGCGGGGCTGGAGCGACGCCGAGGCCGGCCGCCAGGAAGCAAGTCACAGGCCGTATCTCCGCCAGGACCCAGTGCGGCTGAGTTGCGGATCGCTGAGCTGGAACGGCTGCTAGGCCGCAAGCAACTGGAGGTGGATTTTTTCAAACGAGCCTTCGAGCAAGTCAGGGGAGCAGCGTCGAGTCGTACCAGCGATGGCGGCAAGGAGTCTATCGTGGCATCGAAGCTTCGCTCTCGTTCGAAGGAGTAGTACTGACTGTGGAACAGCAATGTCAACTTGCCGAAGTAAGTCGTGTGGGATTCTATCGCTCTTTGCAGCAGACTGCGCCCAAACAGGCAGACTTGTTGCTGCGTGCACGGTTGCAGGAGTTAGCGGTTGCGCATCATCGTCTTCGTGGCTACCGCATGTTAACTGCTTTGCTGCGGCGTGAAGGGCATGTGGTCAATCACAAGCGAGTCCTGCGACTGATGCAAGAAGACAACCTGCTGAGCTTGCGTCGAAGGAAGTATGTGTTTACGACCGATTCGGTGCATGCTTTGCCGATCTATCCGAATCTGGCGCGGCGCGTGAAGCTAACCAAAATCAACCAGTTATGGGTGGCCGACATCACGTTTATTCGCCTTGGCAGTGAGTTTGTTTATCTGGCAGTCGTGCTGGATGCCTATTCGCGGCGAGTGATTGGCTGGAACCTGGGCCGAACGCTGGAGGCCGAACTGGCCATTGGAGCGTTGCAGATGGCTTTGAGCGGCCGCGATTGGAAGGCTGAGGAACTGATTCATCACTCGGATCGAGGCGTGCAGTATGCTTCCATCGATTACACCAGGCTGCTGGAGGGCAACGAGATTCAAATCAGCATGAGCCGCAAAGGCAATCCATACGACAACGCGCGCGCAGAGCGATTCATGCGCACGCTTAAACAGGAGGAGGTATACGGGGCTGACTATCGCGATATAGAAGACGCGCGCAGCCGCATCGGTGAGTTTCTGGAGCAGGTGTACAACCGGCGCAGATTGCATTCCGCGTTACGATATCTAACACCGGAAGAATTCGAGCAGGCCAGCTAGGCTCGCGGAAGTGACGGCACTGATGGAAGCGATGGAAAACCAAAGAACGGTTTACCACCGCTCCCACAGGCCTTGGAAATCCCTTCGGGATATTCCACACTCCCGCGGCCCGGCGACTGCTTAAAATATATAAAAACAACAAACCGGCCGAGGTGTCCCCGAATTAATCGCCTCCTCCTGTGTATCAGCTCAGGGGTGCAGTCCAGTTTGGGGGTGTCGTTTATCAAGTAAATGATTGCTACTAATCCAGATGCGGTTCTGGGCGTTTTGTCGCGCGGGGCTTTGGTTTCTTCATTATGATGCCTGAACTTCATTCGTCTACGCGGATGGATAGAACGACCGCCCTCCAAAACCGGAAGCGAACAGGACGGAAAAGAAGTTAGTGCGTTTGCTCCCAGGAAGGAGCTAATCTTATTTGCGCATGGGTCGCTGATGACAGATTGGTTCGCACGCCCCGTTCTACAGGTAGCGGATGTTGAGGCCTCGCTTCGTTTTTACGTGGACCGGCTCGGCTTCACGAGCCCCTGGCGCTACGACGAGGAGGGCAGGGCACGTGTTGCACAAGTCGACCGGCAGGGTTGCGCGCTGATCCTCGCCGACACATGGGCCGATACGTCGCCAGAGAAGATCGGCAAGGGTCTCATGTTCATTTCCCTGAACGTTGAGCCGGTAACGCGCGAGACCGAGGTCGCCGCGTTGGACGCGCTGCGCGCGGAACTCGAGGCCAAGGGCGTTACGGTCAAGGCGGGTTGGTGGGGCTACCGGCTCCTGGTGGTCGATGATCCTGACGGCAATCAGCTGTTCTTTAACTATCCGAGTGAGACTGCGTCCGCAAGGTGAATTTCGCGTCCTGTCCCTCTGCGCCGGTGCGCACGGTGAAGCTTGATGAGACGAAGCCTGCTAGGAGAGAGCTGCAATGGATGATCACTGATTTGTCGACCTTCGGTAGGCAGCGTTACCGGGCACGTCGGATTGACAGATGAACGCCCCCTCTGACGCTCTTTGATCGCGGACAATGTTTTGTGCTCGATCCCCAACGCTTGCATTTGGCCGTTCACTCTGCCCTGAGTGCGAGCATTGGCTGCAGCGAGGCGGCGCGGCGCGCGGGGATGAGGGAGGCAATGAATGCGGCCACCAGGAGCACCAGGAAAACCAGCGCGAATACTGACAGGTCGACTTTGCCCACTTCATACAGGGTGCTTTGCATACCACGCGCCACCAACCAGGCGCCCACGAGTCCGAGCCCCAAGCCGATGCACGCCAAGGTGATGCCCTCGCGTACCACCAGCGCGACCACACGGCTTCGATCGGCGCCCAGCGCCATGCGCAGGGCAATCTCATGGGAACGTTGTTCCACGGAAAATGACATGACTCCGTAGACGCCGAGCCCGGCCAGGAGCAGCGCGACCACGGCGAAGCTCACAAACAAAGTCAGTGTGAAGCGGTCGCCCGAGAGAACCAGGTCGTGCACTTCCTCCATCGAACGGGGATCGCCCAAGGCAATTTCGGGGTCGAGAGAGTGAACAGCAGCCGCAAGGCTGCGGACCATGGCGGAGGGATCGCCGGCAGTGCGCACGCCGACGCTGGCGCTGGGCCACGGTATTTGCCAGAAGGGAACTAGTATTTCCGGGCGCTGATTGCGCATGTCGCCGTTGCGTACGGTGTGGAACACGCCAACGATCTGCCATGCGATGGGCGGCCCTAGTTTGGTGACACCAGGGATCAACTGCTCGACGGAAACGCGCTGTTCCAGAGGATTCACGCCGGCAAAGTATTTCTTTACAAAGTCCTCGCTGACTACCGCGACTTTAACGCTGGCGGCATTGTCTTGCTCGGTAAAGACACGCCCGTTTAGCAGGCGAATGCCGAATGTCTGAAAGTAGTCGGGCGTGACCATGCCGAAATCGACACCCGGGCGCAGCGAGGGATCGCTGAAGGCAGGTTTGCCGACAATGGTAAATTGCATGCCGAAGCCGGCTCCGAACAGCGGTAACCCCGTCATGACGGTGGCGGAACTCACGCCCGGCACGGCCTGGATACGCTGCAGGATCTGATGATAGTAGGCAATGATTTTCTCCGGCTCTTTAGGCCGCGAGTCGGGAACCGCCAGGTGGAAGGTAAGAATGTGATCGGTGCGCGTCCCCAGGTCGACGCGCAGCAGGTTGAGGAAGCTGTGGATGGTAAGGCCGGCGCCGGTAAGCAATGCGAGCGCTAGGGCAAATTCGCCAATGACCAGGCTTTGCCGAAGACGATGCCTGCCGGCGCTCGTACCCGAGCGGCCTCCCTCCTTGAGCGTTTCTGCGGGATCGATCCGCGAAGCGTACCAGGCCGGCGCACAGCCAAAAAGAAGGCCGGCCACGGTCGTGGCCGCTACCGTAAACAACAGAATGGGTATGTTCAACTGCAGGTTTACCTCTTCCGGCAGTGTGCCCAGCGGCATGATGGCGATGAGCCAGCGAAGCATGGAGTAGCCTACACCTACACCCAGAATGCCGCCCGATAGCGAGAGCAAGAGGCTTTCCGTGAGCATTTGCTGGAAGATGGTTCTTCGTGAGGCCCCGAGCGCGCTGCGTATCGCCAGCTCTTTCTGCCGGGCAATTCCGCGGGCCAGCAAAAGGTTAGCTACGTTGACGCAGGCGATCAACAGGATGAAGCCGACAGCGCCCAGAAGCAGCCAAAGCGTCTGCTTGCGTTCGCTGGGCAGAAAGGCGTTTTGAAATGGCTCGACAAATACGCCCCAGCCTTTGTTGCTTTTCGGGTAAGCGGCGGCGATGTGCGCGGCCACGGCATTCATGTCGGCCTGCGCCTGCTGAATGGTGACTCCGGGCTTGAGGCGGCCGATGGCGAGGAGAAAATGGAAATCGTGGTTAAGCTGTTCCGGCTTGAAAACCAGGGGCACGATAATTCCCGCGGCGTCACGGTCGAAAACCCCAGGCCCCAGCACGCCGACGACCGTATAGGGCTCGCCATTAATTTGCATAGTATGGCCTACCAGGTGGGGGTCGCCGCCCAGGTGTAACCAGTATTTACGCGTGAGCACCACCACGTGACTTTTGCCTTCCACTCCCTCTTCCGGGAGAAAGTCGCGGCCGAGAAGAAAGGGCTGGCCCAGCATGTCGAAGTAGCCGGGGGTGAACTGGACTCCGAGTACGTTCTCCGGCTGATCTTTGGTGGCGATGTTGAAATAGGTATCGGTAAAGGCCTTCAATGCTTGAAACGTCGAATTCTGGCGTTGCCACTCGGTGAAGTCGCCGGCGGAAATGCCATTGTGAAGGTTTTGCACCTTTGACCAGACAACGACCAATTGATCCGGGTGGGCAAAGGGCACCGGCGCGAGCAGGGTGGCGTAATCCACCGTGAAGATTGCGGTGTTAGCCCCGATGCCCAGTGCCAGGGTGAACAGAATCGTCAGTGTCAGGCCTGGGCTTCTGTAGAGAGACCGCACAGAGAAGCGAAGATTGCGCAGCAGGGTTGCCATCGAAGTTTCTCCTTGCCTGCACCACCGTTGATTGCTGCCAACATTATCCCAGCAATCAGACTTTGAGGTCGGCCTCAGCGCGGCCCGACGCGTTCGAGTCCTTCGACTGCATCGAAGTGCTGATCCTGACTTAGTAGCGGGAGACGGTGTTGGCGGCAAAGAGCGGCGATCCAAAGATCATTTGAGGGAATGGGGCGGCCAGCCTTTTTCAGTGCTGCTCGAATCCCGGCATAGTGCCGTGAGGTCTCTTCCTCGACCACGAGTACGCGCGTCGCCGCGATGAGCTCTTGCAGCCATTTTTCGTATTCGCGGCGTCGCCGCGAATACCCAATACCGAAACGGTATTCCCCGAGCACAACCACGGGTAGCTCCATGCTTGCGGCTTGGCGATAGACGGTAACAACTGCGGGCACATCATCCGCCACCGCGGAGAGGGCAGTGGTGTCGAGGATCACTTCCAATCCTCAGGCTCAATCTTCTCGAACTCACTGTGGATGATTCGATTGATACGCACAGTTTCCTTGTGGAGGTGTTTGAGACCTCCAGCCAGCCGCACCCAGGGTCTCTCTTCTTCTCTGAAGCCGGCATCAAGCTTATCTGTGACGGCTTCGGTCACAAAGGCGCGCAGTGGGATGCCACGCTGGGCTGCCACCGATTTGGCGCGGCGGAAGATGGAGTCGGGAATCTCAAGGGTGGTCTTCACCCTATGAGGGTCCCATATTTATGGGAGACCGCCAATCCACACCGCGGCCCGTTAGTCATCATCGTCATCGCCTTTGTACTTCATAGCCGCTTTGACCAGGGGCTCGGGCGACAGGATCTTATCCTCACCCGGATAAGGCCGACTCCAGCCGGTGGTGGCGTACCAGGTCACGTGGTTGAGAAAATTTGGATCGACGGCGTCTGCCTTGTCGTACTTACCCTTCATGATCTTTTCTGTTGCTTTGAGCCAGGCCTTCGCCATGGGATTGGTAACAGCCACTGTATCTCCGGGCAGGCCAGGACCTTTATCGAGGGGAATGACTGCTGCCAGGTGGTCGTAGGGCGTCAGGTCCGGCGCGTTCTGGAAGGCGTCAAACATCGGTGAGGCCACGAGATCGAACTGCGTGAGTGGTTGGGCGCCGAGAATGTTCTCGATGGTCCGGTTGATATTTTCAGCCGTGTAGGTGGTGTGAATCGTCTTGCCCTGACCAGGAGCCTGGGGGGCAGCCGTGTATGGACTGATGATGTAGACCGGCTGACGGTGGCCATCCACATGATCGGTCCCGGCCTGCGAATCATCTTCCTCCACAAAGATGGCCGACTGCGCCCAGATCTTGCTGTGGCTGATGACATCGACCATACGGCCAAGCGCGAGATCGTTATCCGCCTGGTAGTTGATGGGATATGGATGACCCTTCGAGGTGCCGGCCGTATGGTCGTCTGGAAGCCAGAGAATGGTCAGATTCGGAACCTGGTTGGCTGCCTCCAGACGTTGAAACTCCTTCGTCCAGTAGTCGATGCGATATTGATCAGGAATGTCGAGGTTGAACGGCGGATAATGCGGGTCCATGATCTTCGCCGCCGAAGGAATGGCCGAGGTCACACGGATCGCAGCATCCGGAACAATACAGCTGGTGGCCGGCGCCTTGCCTTCCTGGCAGAGGGACGTTTGGTAAAAGTCACTCCAGGTATAAGCTGAACCGTCGGGTTTGCGGGCTACGGTCGTACCACTGCTCCACTCGCCGTATAACCTGGCCGTGAGCCCTTTCGCTTCCACCCCTGTCCATAAGAAACCCTGAGGCGTGTTGGTGAGCGCATCCTCGGCCTCGCCTCCTGGGTAGGAGCGAATCCAGTCGGGGGAGAGGATGTCGTTGGAGTAGAAAGACCCTGACATCCCAATCCACGGATGGCCGTCTGCTGACTGGCGGCTCGGGGCATACACGTTATCGAGCAGAGGGAATCGCTGGACGAACGCGTGTTGGTTCGGCACCGCAGAGGCGAAGACAGCAAACTCGGGAGCGCCATTGCCCCAGGTCACATCGCCCAGCATCTGGTCATAGGTACGGTTCTCTTTGATGATAAGGAAAACGTATTTGATCAGCGAGGGCTCGCCAATGTGGCGGGGGACTGCAACGGGCTTGGCCGCGGGATCAATGTACTCCTTACCCACTTCAATGTTGGTGGTCAGGTTCCAGTGATTGTTGCTGAAGACCTGCTTGCTCAACTTCCCGAGTTGCTGCGCGTTCGGCTCTGGGATCAGGTTCACCACACCCATATCCCCATGGGTGTGATAGCCAATCACGCCGTCTTTCTGAGTAGAGTTACCCCGCGCTCCCAGGCCCTTGTCATCGGCAATCACGAGTTGCTTGCGCAGCCTGTCGTAGGCGATGGAAGTAGGGAAATAGGCGGTCGGGATATAGCCAATTACGGGATTGGCCTCACGGCCTTGCAGGTTGACGACCGCGACTGCATTGGCCTGGCCCAGGGTCACGTAAGCTTTTCCATCCGCGGTGACGGCTACATCGTTGGGGCCGGAACCGAAGACGCCGCCGGCGATGGGAACGCTCAGCGGGATGGTCCGCTCGACCTTATCGGTATTGAGATCGATGATGGAAAGACTGTCACTGTAGGCGTTGGCTACATAAAGACGGGAGCCGGCTATCGTCATTCCGGCTGGGTGCAGACCCACCGCAATTGACTTGACCTGCTTGCCGGCCGCGAGGTCGACAACGGAGACGGTACCGGTAAGGGTGAAGGCATCTTTGCGGTCTACCACAATCGGCGTACCGTCGGAGTTGTTGGTGAAGTCGGCGCTGCCGGCGGGCCTGCCTCCCTCGTTGCTGACGTAAGCGTAGTGGCCGCGGACGAGCACACTGTTGGGGACGTTGCCAACGGGGATTTGGGCAAGGAGCCTGGCCGGCGAGGCCGCGAGGTCGATCACGCCGAGCGTGTTCGCCGCATTCAGCGCAACATAGACGCGCTTGCCATCGTCAGAGAACGCAAGGCCACCGGGATTGATGGCCTTCGCATTGTGATACGGACGACCGTCAGCAGGCGGCTGAGGCAGACTCACCCGCTGTTCATGGCTAAGAAGGCCGGTCTTGGTGTTCACGTTCGCGATCACAACATGGTTATCGTCCTGGCTGAAGAGCAGCTTCGCGCCATTGGCGGAATAGGTGATGCCGGTGAACGAACCGGCCCTCCTGTCTTCTGCGGAGGCGGCCGTGGCATCCGCTGGGATGAAACGTTGCAGGACTTGTCCGGTTGCGGTGTTGAACACGATGATCGGCTGCGGCGACCCCATCAGCAGCACAGCTGCGCTATGGGTCGCTGTATTTGGGTTGAGGGCAATGGCCTTGGCTCGTACCGGCGCGCCCAGCTCCACGATCTTTCCGGCTGGGGTAAGCGTCTGGTTGTCGGACGCGACAATCGAGCCATCCTGTTGTGGCCCCACGGTACGGTTCGGACTACTTACCTGGGACGTCGGCGCTTGCTGAGTGGCCGCGCCCTTTCCCAACACTTCGCCCTTCGGCGCAGCCACCTTGAAACCCGAACTGCCTGTTTGCGGCTGCGGCGTCTGACTCACCGCGAACGCAGAACCCAGAAGCATACAAACCGACAGCGATCGCACGGCGCGCAGGGCGAACAGACAATTCAGACGCATGATCACACCTCTTCCCTTAACGGTGTATACACCAGACTGCGACACCTTCTTGTTAATTGGAAGTGGGCTGTCTCAGGGGCAATTCTGTGTGCTTTGCCAGAAAGGCACGCATCGCACTGACAATCTCTTCCAGGTGGGTCTCGAGTGCGAAGTGTCCCGTGGGCAGCAGCGTGACCGTAGCCTCTGGCAGGTCGCGCTGAAAAGGCTCGGCGCCCGCCGGAAGAAAATAGGGATTGAATCTTCCCCAAATCGCGACGAGGTGGGGAAACCATGCAGCAGCAAGACGACCGGAGCCTCTGCGAGGCCGGCTTCACGGTAGAACACGCGCACGCCGTCGGCTTCGATGAAGTGGTGAGAAGTAAAAGGAACGGGTGTGACCGTCTTCATTCGTTCTCTCCTCAACTGGAGGGTTGTGGGCTCGACTGTGGACGCATGGCCGCTGCGCTAGACTACTTGCCGGCGGCGGGTCGTTCTTCTGCGTAGAGGAACACAGTCGGCGTTTGGAGCAGGATATTTCCGGCCCGCTTTTGTTTTAGAGGTTCACCGACGTGCCCCCCCAGCTTTCTGGTTCTACATCAGTCAGGGTCTCGGTGAAGTCCCATCGGTGCCCGAAGAAATCTTCTGCGTTGTACTGTCTTTCCCCGTAGATATGATCCCTCGGCTCGGTCAGGATTTTGGCGCCTGCATGCCGGGCACGTTCGCAGTGATGGAGGGCGTTTTCGACGCGCACCTGCACAGCGGACGATTGGTTGGGGCGGGCAGTGCCCTCGGCGATGGTGATGCATCCAGCGCCGGCTCGCATCTGAATGCGGTGATTGGCGATGATGAGCCGCACGGTGAAGCCGAATGCCTTGATCAACCATTCGGACGCTGCGCCGGGGTCGGGATAATAGACGACGGGAATTACTTCGCATGGAGGAACAGAGCGGTTATAGCGCATCCAGTGACCTCTCCTACCGGCGGAACACAGACTAGCACCCTGCGTGTTCGGATCTCAATGCGGCCCAAGATCGGGTAATCTGCGGTTTGACTGTGGGATGCGGCCCAGCCGCACATCTGCTTCCGAGCGTTCTCAGACTCACTATATTTCCTTTCTTGAAGGGGACAGCGTGCCCTATCGGCGGCTTTGCACTCTTGCCAGAGGAGGGATCGGGATGTTTTATAAAATTCGATAAAATTCGGATCTTTTGGGCCTTTTTTTGCTTTCGACGGCGGAGAGCTTCGGACCTGGCAGCAAAGGCGTACCTCAAGGGCTGAACCGGATTTCCTGTGAGCCTGGTAAGCTCGCCTACCTTCATGCGAAATTTCAAAAGCCGCGCACGCTGCTGTCGAATGGATACGCGTACCGGGAATCCGTCAGGCCCTGATACGAAGCAGAGTTTACCGCGGCATTGTTAACGGCGGCGCCCCAAGGAGTCTGATCTGGAGGGAAGGGACAGCGTGAGGGGGCCGACTGGGTTGAGATCGACGTCGTAAATCAAGTCAGTCACTGCGGGAAGCGGGCTTTGCCCGGGAGGGTTGACGAAGGGGCTGGGCGGCTTTCGAAGGGAAACGGTGCGTCCTTCACCGGCTTTTGATCGGGCTCCGGGGCAGCGACGAGGGGGGCGGGTTGGGCTTCGGCAGCGGATTGCGTCTGGGATGGGACGAGGCGGCGGCCCAGGTGCGGGTTTGGGAGGAGGCCTTCGAGAGCCACGATCAGAGCCTTTTGGGGATTTTGTGTACGTGTTTGCGACACGGGAGTACATGGCCTAAGGTCACTTTCGTTGGAGACGGAGTTAGCGGTTTCGAGCTGGTTAGTTTCTTATCAGCCGCGCCATTCCTGATTGCCGAATAAGTTGACGTGCCTGCGGCGAGGCGTTGCGCCGATGGGGAAGCGCGATGGTAACTCGTTGACCGGGAAAAGTGCGCGCTCAACTTACTCATTCCGGTCTTCGGGTTACGATCCGTTCCCGGCGATCAGCCCCACTGCACGCCAGGATACAAACTCGGGAAACGGAAAGAGCGGTAACAATTAGGCGGGGAAATCGTTGCTTGCCAGACGATCGTCGCGGCATTCCCGGTCACCTCGGTGACCAGCGATTTTCCCTGCCCGGTTCCCCCCGTGATCGCGTCCGACATACAGACTTCCACGTTTCCGTTGGGCAAGGGCATCACATCCCCACCCCAATAGGAGTAAAGGTCAGGCAGTGCCGGCCATTGCCATACCGGCCTCGCTCGTTTCTCCTGCTCGTTCATAATCAGGATTAAGCCTCGGCTCCATGGCCCCCCCGGACGATCATTGCCGTTGTCCATCACCGAAAGCCGGGTGATGGAGGGGCCCTGCGTTTCCAGGATGCTGGGGTAATGTTGTGCGTAAAACCATTCCCCGTCCTCAAGCTGGAAGTCCCCGTCTGGACCCAGCCTCCACAAGATTTCGCCGCTGCCGGCGCCCCCGGCCCAGGCCAACTTGAGCACCCAGCTCTGGTTGCGCACGGAAAGTAGCAGATTGTTGTCCGGCGTGAGTTGGACGCAGTTGGAATGCGTCCAGTCGGGCAATCCCATGGGGTGGCGCGCTAAGTCCAGCCAATCCCATGCCGACCAGGCCCACACCGGGTCAAAGTTCAGATCGAGCTCGACCAGGATGTCGCCCCACACTTCCTGCTCGGGAAAGAGGCGGAATTCCTGGCAGAGCGCGATCACGTGCCCGTTGGCCAAGGGTAAAACGTCGTGGGAAAAATAGTTGGCGCTGACCTTGGTGTTTTTCGAGGTCCTGATCTTGTCCAGTTTGACGTTCAACTCATCGAGGGTGATCTGGCGGATGATATTGCCGACCAGATCGATCACGCGCAGAGCGCCCCAGGGAGTTTTCGGATCGGAATAGCGATTGGTCAGCACCGTCATCCAATGACCGTTGGGCAGCAGCTTCACCGCAAACGCGCAGTCGTGGAGCGTTTCGTAATCCGGATCGAGATAATACCAAACCGGGTTGCCGCCGGCATCGATGGCCATCGCGATGCGCGACGGATGGACGAACGTCATGAGTTCGACGCCCGGACTAAAGATTCCCGATTGGGTGACGGTTAACTGGGGGAACGTATCGGGGCCGGAAGGAAGCGGACCCGTCTCGAATTCATGATTGACATCGAAAACCGTGGTTCCGCTTTGCAGGAACACCAGGGCGCGCATCTGGTAGGTGGACCCGGCGCGCATGCCCGCGACCTGGATGGTCATGAAGCCGCCGCCCGGGGGGGCGGGGACCTGCCAGGTGATGAAGCCATAGGAGCCGGTCGGTCCGAACTCCACGCTGACCTTTGACATGGCAGGGGCAACCAGGTTGTAAGCTGCGACCAAAGGATGCCGCGTCGGAATCACCACCGATTGAAATGGATTCGTGGCCACCAGAGTCCCCCATTATTCGCGGTATTATACGGTAGCTCGATGGCAAGCAATGCCAACGAGCCAATGGCGGCGTGCCACCTCACTTTCCTTTTGAGACGGAATGATCGGAACCACAGTTTCGCATTATCGAGTCCTCAAAAAGATTGGCGAGGGCGGCATGGGCGTGGTCTATGAGGCAGAGGACATCCGCCTCGGCCGCACCGTCGCGCTCAAGTTTATCTCTCCTGATTTTGGCGATCGCGGCTTAGACCGCTTTCGCCGCGAGGCCCGCTTGGCCTCGTGGCTCAGCCATCCTAATATCTGCGCCGTTTACGACATTGGCGAACATGAAGGGCAGAGCTTCATCGTCATGGAACTGCTCGAGGGCCAGACGGTCTTCGAGTTGGTGCAGGCTGGGCCTTTGCCGGCCCGGCAGTTGCTGGAGCTGGCCATCCAGGCCGCGAGCGCGCTCGATCTGGCGCACAGCAAAGGCGTGCTGCATCGCGACATCAAGGCCGGCAACCTGTTCGTTACCGCCAACGGACTCAAGGTGCTGGATTTTGGCCTGGCTAAATTTGTGCCGCTGCCGGAAACAGAACCGGACACGCACGACGGCCTGACAAAATCGCACGCGGCGGGCATGGGCAGCGAGCTGACCGTTGCCGGCGTGGCCGGGACGGTGAGTTATATGTCACCGGAACAGGCCTCCGGGCTGCCGCTGGACGCGCGCACCGACCTGTTCTCGTTGGGGGTGGTGTTGTATTTTATGGCCACCGGCAAGTTGCCGTTCCGGGGAAATACGCCGGCGCTGGTGTTTACCGCGCTTCTGGTGAAAGAACCCACCCGGCCCGAGATCGAAAATCCGTCCCTGCCGCCCGGGCTGCAGGCAATCATTCTGAAGGCGCTCGAAAAGGATCCCGAACGGCGGTACCAGTCGGCGCGCGCGATGCTAACCGATCTGCAACAGGTACAGCAGCAGGTCATCTCCGGGAGTTCACAGACGTTGAGTGCCCGCCTGCCGCGGCAGTTACGATCACCGTGGCTGATGGCGCCCTTTGCCCTGGCCGGCCTCATCGCTGCGGCGGTTGCCGGGTATTGGTATACGCACCGGACGCCGCCGAGGCAGGCGCCTTTTACCCACATCACGCTGCGCCGGCTGACCGATAGCGGCGGCGCCTCGCAGGTGGCCATTTCTCCCGACGGCCGTTACGTGGTGTACGTCGAGCAGAGCGGTGGGCTGCCCGCCCTATGGATCCGCCAGGTGCAGCAGGAGAGCGACCTGCAGATTATTCCCCCGGCAGACGTGGTGTATGACGGAACCGCCTACTCGCCGGACGGCAATTCGATTTACTTTCTGCGCCACCAGGCGGATCGCCAGGCTCCGGACGAAATTTACCAGATTCCGGCGCTGGGGGGCCGCCCGCGCCTGGTGGTCTCGAATGCGGCCAGCGCTCCGGCCTTTTCTCCCGATGGACAGCGCATTGCGTTTCTCCGCAACGTAAGCGCCACGGAACAACAGCTGGTGGTCACCAGCAGCGATGGCAGCGGGGCATCCATTTTGGTGCCTGGGGATCGGCTGCAGGGCGAGTTCAGGAATGTGTACAACGGACCCAGTCCCGCACCCGCCTGGTCCCCCGATGGCAAGACGATTGCGTTGGGCATCCAATCGAGTCATGCCGGGTTATTCGAAAATGTGAATGCCGCCATCTTGCAGGTGGATGTCGCGACCGGCCAGACGAAAGAATTGGTGGTGCGGAACCACAGCATCGGCCGCTTGGCGTGGTTGCCCGACAGCTCGCAAATGCTGGTCGCCGGGTTTGACATGGCCACGCACGATTTGCGCGGTCAAATTTCGGTATTCGATTCTGTAACCGGTACGGTTCGCAGGGTAACCGCGGACCTGAGTAACTATCGGCTCACCGATCTAAGCGTCACTGCCGCGGGCGATAATCTGGCCGCGGTGGAGGAAGAAAGACAGGAGCATTTGTGGATGGCGCCGCAAGGCGATTTCAGCCGCGCGCGCGAAATCACGGCTGGCAGCAGGAGTTGGGAGCAGGGGTTCGCCTTACTCGGTGGGGGCCGTATCCTGGCTGCCGATTCCAATTTCGACTTGTCTCTGATGAATGACGACGGCAGCGACGCTCAGCCATTCGTCATCGATACCCATCCGCAGTGGGCGCCCACCCCATGCGGTACCGCAGTGGCCTTTGTGCGTTTCGCGGCCATGGATGACAGCGAGTTGTGGCTGGCCCAGAAGGATGGCACGGGCGCTCGGCGCCTGGCGGCGGGCCGCATGGGGAACCCGACCTGCACGCCGGATGGTCAATGGGTTGTCGTCAATCATCCCGACGGGCAATTCCGCCCCAGCTTGTTTAAGATTTCTCCTGCGGGCGTCCCGGTCCAGTTGCTGGCTCAGCGGTCTTTCCCCTCGGCTGTTTCTCCCGATGGTAAGCGGATTGGGATGGTCTTGAGTAATCCCGAAGGCGCGGGTGCGCAACATCTGGCGGTGTTGCCGATCGAGGGAGGGGAACCGCACGTGATTGCGCGCAACATCGAGTTCGATAATAGTTTTCTACGCTGGACTGCGGATGGACGCGCCTTGGCCTATGTGCTCACCCGCCAGGGCGTCAGTAACATCTGGCGGCAACCCATTGCCGGCGGAGAGCCCACGCAGCTCACTCATTTCACCAGCGAAGTCATCTCCGATGTCCATTGGACTGGCAATGGAGATGCGTGGTTCTCCCGCGGTCCTGTTTCGAGGAACGTGGTTCTGATTGGAGAAGCCCACTGAGTAGCGTCCGTCCGCGAACGGTTCGACCGTGACGGAGTGTCAGGGGTGAATCACTCCAAGGCCGAGATGTTTCTCGAACGAGTCGAAGTGGTGATCGCGGTGCAGAAGAGAATGGCCCTGGGCCAGACAGAATGTGGCGGTCAGGCAGTCGACGGTCTTGCGGACCGTATGGCCCTGTGATCGAAGAAACCGATAGTTCTTAGCCGAGGCCACTGCCAGAGCCTCGCCCCCGGTGTCGAACAGTTCGAAGTTGGACAGGTCACGCCTGACGCGCGTGAACGTTGCATCTCCTCGAACTCCTTGCAAAATCTCGCACAAGATCAGATCCGTTAATCCGAGTCGTTGTTGACTCAGCTCTCGATCAAGCCAATCCGTTTGTGGATTCACGGTTCCCGCCAGGTAGTCGATCCACACGGTTGTATCCACAATGGTCACGGGGTCATCCCTATTCCTGAACCCGGCCCTGTCGGGACTCGTTCAGGTCGCCTTTCCACTTCACTTTGCCCCGGAGTTTGCGGATCACGGCCTGCGAGTGGGTTTTGACGAGCAATCGCAGACCCGCTTCCACCACGGCCTTCTTGGTGCGGGCGCCGCTGCTACGCATAGCCTTGCTCATCAAGTGATCATCGATTTCGATGTTCGTGCGCATCGTACCCTCGATGTGTAAGAGTTTCATAATCGTGTGTATCGCTGCAAGTCTACCGGTGTTGGAAACATGACTCCGCTGCAGGTGGCGGAGCAGCGCAAAGCGGTCACTTGGCGATCGGGCCCGGGAGATGCAGGACAGGAGGTACAGGAGAGACGAAGGAATCACCGCATCGAAGTGGAGTGGCTGCATCAGTCTTGTTCAGATCCGGCTTCTGGGAAATCCGGGACAGGAAATCCGCTCCAGACGAAACAATCCCCGGACATGCCGGTGCTAAAGTTGGGGAGTTATTTCGTCTGTCGCGCATCTCTGTCGCGCATCTCCTGTCGCGCATCTCCAGGTCCGCCCTGCCACCCAAACTCTCGAAAGTCCGGACGTAGAATCACCGAGCAAGAGCCTTGACAGTGTATCAAAAATGATACACGATAGAAACAAGCGAAATGCGCAAAGCAACAGCTCCGGAAGTGCCGGTACGGTCTTTTCGCACGGACACGGGCAGGGAGCCGGTAAGGGAATGGCTGCGAAGCCTGAATGAGGCAGACCGGCGCGCCATCGGGCTCGACCTGATGCGGGTTCAATTTGGCTGGCCCATCGGGATGCCGCTCGTGCGGAGTTTACAGGACGGCTTGTGGGAGGTTCGTAGTTCATTGCCCAGCCAAAGAATTGCGCGGCTGGTCATCTGTTTTCACGACGAAACGCTGATTGTGCTGCATGGATTTATAAAGAAAACGCAGAAGACTTTGGCCGACGATCTGGCGCTGGCGAAGCGAAGGATGAACGAGGTGATGAGATGAAGAAGCGGAATAAGCACGTGGGTTCCTCGCTCGACAGCTTCCTGAAGGAGGAGGGCATCCTCGAAGAAGCGCGCGCCGTCGCGATCAAAGAGGCCGTCGCCTGGCAGGTGCGGCAGGCGATGCTGAAGGAGAACATCACCAAGGTGGAGATGGCGAAGCGGATGCGCACCAGCCGCGCTGCCCTGGATCGCTTGCTCGATCCCGGCAACGGTGCGGTCACCTTGCAGACACTCTCGCGTGCCGCGCATGCGATCGGGCGTGGGCTTCGTATCGAGCTGGTTTGAGAGATTCGTGACTAGTACGATAAGGAAGAGAGCCGAAACCACCGACCCCGCGGAGTCGGAGTTAAGCGCGATTCGCCGGAGTACACACACCGGTCGTCCACTAGGGGACGCTGAGTTTGTCTCGGCGCTCGAGAAGATCACGGGGCGGTGCTTGGCCCCGCAGAAAAAGGGCCGGCAAATGGGCGAAGCTTTGGATCCACGTCAAGCAAGTCTCCCGCTAAACACGCCGGGAGTGGCAAACTGAACAACGGTAGGCACATGGTCATCCATGACGGTCGCAAAACCGCCGCGTCGTAAGGGTCATGTCCGTCTGTCACCGGTCGTTGTCACCGGTCGTTTGTCGTCACCGGTCGTTGGAGAAAGGACACGTCGTCGCAGTGACACTCGCCGTCATCGACGTTCCCAAAGACGCTGAGAAGGGCAACGACGGCCACGGCAGCAAGATCATCGTCATCCCCTTCGACGGGGCAGCTCTGGATCGCGATCTGCAAGCCAAACACGATCAACCGAGATAGTGCAGCCTCTGATGCTCACGCGCCGGCGAGTTTCCGCGAAGTGTCACAGTGGTGCGTGATGAGCGTGTTCAATCGACTTCAAAATGGAGTCCAGAAACTGCTGCCCGAAGGATTCGCCGGCTTGGCCGGTTGCTTCCCGCCACGGGGCGGCCGGATCGACAGCGGACCAGAGGGTGGCGCGGGGACTGCGGCCGGAGACGCAATGGGAGCGGGCGACGCCGGGATTTATGCTTGCACCGTCGTGAGCATTATCTGTCCAGCAAAGTGCCAGTCCCGTCTGACCACAAATCTTCTTGACCACAAATCTTCTCCGTCTGACCACAAATCTTGACCACAAATCTTCAAATCTTGACCACAAATCTTGGCCACAAATCTTAGCGGGTACATTTTGTCTGTTACTGGCTTCCAATGCCTTAGAATTCGAGCAACCATTCCTATTAATTTCTCTCAAGGCTGCCCGTGCCCGAACAGACCATTTTGCATTACGAGATCATCGAGAAACTGGGAGAGGGCGGGATGGGTGTGGTTTACAAAGCCCGGGACACACATCTCGATCGCTTGGTTGCTATAAAGGTTTTGCCGCTGGAAAAATTCGCGGACCCTGAGCGCAAACGCCGCTTCGTGTTGGAGGCAAGAGCGGCCTCCGCCCTGAATCATCCCAACATCATCACCATTTACGATATCGCCAGCGACCATGGCCGCGACTTCATCGCCATGGAGTACGTACCGGGTAAGGCACTCAATCAGTTGATTGCGCGTAAAGGCCTGCCGCTCGCGGACGCATTGAAATACGCGGTGCAAATCGCGGACGCTCTGTCTGCGGCCCACGCGGCAGGAATTATCCATCGTGATCTCAAGCCTGCAAATGTGATGGTCAGCAGCTCACCGGAGCGTTCTGGTTTCGTTAAGGTGCTCGATTTCGGCCTGGCCAAGCTAACCGATAAGGGCGACAGCGATGATCGAGAACGCACCGAGTCCATGCGTAACGACGCGCCCGTTTCCGAGGAAGGAATGGTCGTGGGGACTGTCGCCTACATGTCACCTGAGCAGGCGGAAGGTAAGAAGGTGGATCCACGGTCCGATATTTTTAGCTTCGGAGCGCTGCTTTATGAAATGGTGACAGGCCGAAGGGCGTTTCAAGGTGACTCCAGACTCTCTACGCTCACCGCCGTTTTGCGCGAAGAGCCGGAACCCGCCAGTCAACTGGTAGAGGGGCTTCCGCTCGAGCTGGAGCGCATCATCGCGCGCTGCTTGCGCAAAAACCCGGAACGCCGGTCTCAAACCATGGCTGACCTGAAAGTTGCTCTCGAGGAATTGAAGGAGGAATCGGATTCTGGGTCGCTGAGGGCGTTGCCTGCTCGGCAGCAACGGCCGAGTCGACGGCTGGTGTGGGCCGCGGCGCTGTTGGCAGCCTTTATTCTCGGTGTTGGCACGCTATGGTTCCTGCGTTCTCGCAGCAAAGCTCCGGAAGCGCTCAATCCTATCCCGCTCACCACCTACTCCGGAACCCAGGGGTGGCCGAGCTTTTCGCCGGATGGCAATCTGGTGGCCTTTGTCTGGAATGGAGAAAAGCAGGACAACGATGACATATACGTTAAGATGATCGGCACCAACGGGCCACCCTTGCGGCTGACAACCGATGCGGCCCCGGATTACAACCCCGCCTGGTCGCCAGATGGCCGCTTCATCGCATTTCTCCGAGGTCTGCCCTCAGGAAAGCGTGCCTTACTGCTGATTCCGGCCATTGGTGGCCCAGAACGCAAGATTGCTGAGGTTTTCTCTGAGAGCCATCCCACCTGGTCCAACGATGGCAACTGGCTGGTGATCAGCGAGAAAAATGCCAGGACCGAACCATTTGCGTTGTCGCTGATTTCGGTTGAGACCGGGGAAAGGCGAAGACTGACTTCTCCGTCCAGGCAATCCTATGGCGATTTCGATCCTGCTTTCTCACCGGACGGGCGCTCTTTGGCGTTCAGCCGCGGTATCAACGCTGACTTCCACGGAGCGAGCGATCTCTACTTGCTTACCCTCTCTGACGGAATGATGCCTGCTGGGGAACCGCGACCGATCACACTCCTCAGCCAGTATGCTGAATCTCCGGCCTGGTCTGCGGATGGGCGCGAGATCGTCTACACCCTTGGGTCGCCTATAGTCACCAGAGGCTTAGTGAGAATCTCCGCTTTCGGGCGCCCTGCAGCACGAGCCGACCCGCAACAACTCTTACCCCTGGGCGACGATGTTTCCGACCCCGCGATTTCGCGCAGCAGGCGCCGCCTGTCTTATACTCGTCATTTCAGCCATGACAGCATCTGGCGCGTCGCGACGCCAAGTCTGGAAGGTAAAAGGCTGCCACCCGGCAATCAGCCTGCCCAATTCATCTTCTCAACACGGGACGATGAATCTCCCCAGTTCTCCCCGGACGGGAAGAAAATTGCTTTCACTTCGGCCCGTTCTGGAGCTATCGAAATCTGGGTATGCGACGCGGATGGCTCAAATGCCGTGCAACTGACGTCTGTCGGCGGCCCTAACATCTCGACTCCGCACTGGTCGCCAGACGGCGAGCACATTGCTTTCGACTCAGATGCCCCGGGAGAGTGGGACCTCTACGTGGTAGGCGCCAACGGCGGAAAACCGCAGCGCATGACTACGAATCCGGCGAACGACGGCGACCCGAGCTGGTCACATGACGGCAAATGGATCTATTTTGATTCCGCCCGAGCGGGCGAACAACAAATATGGAAGATGCCGGCGAACGGCGGGGAGGCGATCCAGATAACGAAAGATGGAGGCTTCGCGCCTCTCGAGTCGCCGGATGGTAAGTTCCTCTACTACACCAAGGCTCTTTTTTCCACCAGCCTGTGGAAGATCCCCGTAGAAGGTGGCGAAGCCTCCAAGGTTCTTGAAGGCTTGAAGTTTTACCAAGATGTGGTGATCGTGCGTGACGGAGTTTATTTCGTCACTTCTCAGAAACCTACAGGTGATTCTTCCATCCAGTTCCTGAGCTTCGCCACGAGTAACATCAGCACCATCGCTACGCTTGGGAAATCGCCCATCTGGGGGCTCACGATCGCCCCGGATGGTAAATGGATACTCTACGGAGTGGAACAGCAAGCAGGCAGCGAATTGATGCTAGTTGAAAACTTTCACTGATACATTCTCGAAGCTCCAGGTGGATGCGGGACGGACGAAATAACTTCCAAATTGCCTGCTCAGCCGAAGCTATCCTAAACTGCATTTAGTGGGTAGACGCGGAGGGAAATTGCGCAGATCAGGCCGTCCCCAACCCTCACGCCGATTGACCGGAGTATCGTATATGCGATATTGTATATACAAATGCAGTTCGGGTGGGATGAGCCGAAGAACCGCAGCAACCTGCGAAAGCATGGTATCAGCTTCGATACGGCTGTTCGGGTCTTTCTCGACCCGTTACACATCAGCCGACGTGATCGAGTTGTGGACGAAGAAGAGCGTTGGCAAACCATCGGTAAGGTGA
This sequence comes from uncultured Acidobacteriaceae bacterium, assembly GCA_963834445.1. Taxonomy (GTDB): domain Bacteria; phylum Acidobacteriota; class Terriglobia; order Terriglobales; family Acidobacteriaceae; genus PALSA-350. Next base: position 412,564 of record CAWIBU010000001.1, on the reverse strand, counting down.
GCGACGTTCTGCTCGTGGTGGTAGCGTACGCGGTGGTTGAGGAAGAGAAAGAACTTCTTCAGATCATCTCGGCTCGCCGGGTCACTCGGCAGGAGCGAATCGAATATGAAGAAACAAGCGAAGTCTAAGCCGGTAGCATTTGCACTGAAGTCTGAACAACCATTGAACGCCCGCCAGAAGCGCGAGATTCGAGCGCTAGCCGCAATGCCCGAAGATAAGGTAAATACCTCTGACATTCCAGAAATTCCACCAGGAGCGTGGAAGAATGCAGTACGAGGGAAGTGGTATCGACCAGTTAAACAAGCCGTATCCATTCGCCTGGACGCGGACGTATTGGCGTGGCTCAAGTCAAAGGGAACCGGTTATCAGACGAAAGTGAATGGGCTGCTTCGCAAAAGGATGCTGGAGGAAATCAGCGAGGGGTAATGAGGGGTAATGAGGGACAGCCTGATCCGCGAGAATTATTTGCGCTGTGGAGGAAATTGCGCAGATCAGGCCGTCCCCCGGCCGCACACTCGGTCCTGTCATGTGTAGCGTGGCAGGAAGGCGGGGTTTGCTCCTAATGAACAAAATGGCTGGGGCTGGATTTGCGAGCTCACTCGTGGGGCCTTGGTTTGGGGGAAAGGCGCACCGCAGATCCCTCCACTTCGCTCCCCCGAATTCCTGTCGAAGTTGATGGCGCTGGCGAACTTCATGCGGTCTTCCTTAATGAAAGCCGCACACGTGGATCTGTCTGACATGGCGAAACAGGAATTCGGGTACGCTACGGTCGGGATGACAAATTTGTTTGGGGGACACGATGACAAATTTGCTTGAGGGGCGAGGCCAAAAGGCAGATCGCTTCGCTCGTTCCTTCCATCCTTGACTTGCCGCCAGGCAGTCGGCTCCTCGGGATGAACAAAATGGCTGGGGCTGGATTTGCGAGCTCACTCGTGGGGCCTTGGTTTGGGGGAAAGGCGCACAGCAGATCCCTCCACTTCGCTCCCCCGAATTCCTGTTGAAGTTGATGGCGCTGGCGAACTTCATGCGGCTTTCCTTAATGAAAGCCGCACACGTGGATCTGTCTGACATGGCGAAACAGGAATTCGGGTACGCTACGGTCGCGATGACAAATTTGTTTGGGGGACACGATGACAAATTTGCTTGAGGGGCGAGGCCAAAAGGCAGATCGCTTCGCTCGTTCCTTCCATCCTTGACTTGCCGCCAGGCAGTCGGCTCCTCCTAATGAACAAAATGGCTGGGGCTGGATTTGCGAGCTCACGTGGGGCCTCGGTTTGGGGGAAAGGCGCACCGCAGATCCCTCCACTTCGCTCCCCCGAATTCCTGTCGAAGTTGATGGCGCTGGCGAACTTCATGCGGCTTCCTTAATGAAAGCCGCACACGTGGATCTGTCTGACATGGCGAAACAAGAATTCGGGTCCGCTACGGTCGGGATGACAAATTTGTTTGCGGGACACGATGACAAATTTGCTTGAGGGGCGAGGCCAAAAGGCAGATCGCTTCGCTCGTTCATTCCATCCTTGACTTGCCGCCAGGCAGTCGGCTCCTCCTAATGAACAAAATGGCTGGGGCCGGACTTGCGAGCTCACTTGGAGGGCCTTGTTTGGGGGAAAGGCGCACCGCAGATCCCTCCACTTCGCTACGCCGAATTCCTGTCGAGGCTGGTGGCGCTGGCAAACTTCATGCGGTCTTCCTTAACGAAGACCGCACACGTGGATCTGTCTTATGTAGCGAAACAGGAATTCGGGTACGCTACGGTCGGGATGACAAATTTGTTTGGGGGACACGATGACAAATTTGCTTGAGGGGCGAGGCCAAAAGGCAGATCGCTTCGCTCGTTCCTTCCATCCTTGACTTGCCGCCAGGCAAGTCGGCTCCTCGGGATGAACAAGATGGCTGGGGCTGGATTTGCGAGCTCACTCGTGGCGCCTTGGTTTGGGGGAAAGGCGCACAGCAGATCCCTCCACTTCGCTCCCCCGAATTCCTGTCGACGTTGGTGGCGCTGGCAAACTTCATGCGGTCTTCCTTAACGAAGACCACACACGTGGATCTGTCTTATGTAGCGAAACAGGAATTCGGGTACGCTACGGTCGGGATGACAAATTTGTTTGGGGGACACGATGACAAATTTGCTTGAGGGGCGAGGCCAAAAGGCAGATCGCTTCGCTCGTTCCTGCCATCCTTGACTTGCCGCCAGGCAAGTCGGCTCCTCGGGATGAACAAAATGGCTGGGGCTGGATTTGCGAGCTCACTCGTGGCGCCTTGGTTTGGGGGAAAGGCGCACAGCAGATCCCTCCACTTCGCTCCCCCGAATTCCTGTCGAGGTTGGTGGCGCTGGCAAACTTCATGCGGTCTTCCTTAACGAAGACCACACACGTGGATCTGTCTTATGTAGCGAAACAGGAATTCGGGTACGCTACGGTCGGGATGACAAATTTGTTTGGGGGACACGATGACAAATTTGCTTGAGGGGCGAGGCCAAAAGGCAGATCGCTTCGCTCGTTCCTGCCATCCTTGACTTGCCGCCAGGCAAGTCGGCTCCTCCTAATGAACAAAATGGCTGGGGCTGGATTTGCGAGCTCACTCGTGGGGCCTTGGTTTGGGGGAAAGGCGCACCGCAGATCCCTCCACTTCGCTCCCCCGAATTCCTGTCGAAGTTGATGGCGCTGGCGAACTTCATGCGGCTTTCCTTGATGAAAGCCGCACACGTGGATCTGTCTGACATGGCGAAACAGGAATTCGGGTACGCTACGGTCGGGATGACAAATTTGTTTGCGGGACACGATGACAAATTTGCTTGAGGGGCGAGGCCAAAAGGCAGATCGCTTCGCTCGTTCATTCCATCCTTGACTTGCCGCCAGGCAAGTCGGCTCCTCGGGATGAACAAAATGGCTGGGGCTGGATTTGCGAGCTCACTCGTGGGGCCTTGGTTTGGGGGAAAGGCGCACAGCAGATCCCTCCGCTTCGCTCCCCCGAATTCCTGTCGAGGTTGGTGGCGCTGGCAAACTTCATGCGGTCTTCCTTAACGAAGACCACACACGTGGATCTGTCTTACGTAGCGAAACAGGAATTCGGGTACGCTACGGTCGGGATGACAAATTTGTTTGGGGGACACGATGACAAATTTGGACCAATGAGAGTAAACAGCTTGCGGCTGTCACAAAATGCTGCGCATTGCCGATAAAGTCATCGTCCGTGTCAGAACGAGCAAAAGATGTACCGAACTGAGACAGACCAGGAAAGAAGCGGGGAAAGAAGCGGGGAAAGAACCGGGGAAAGAACAGGGAGTCATCTTTGGTGAAATCGATCGGCAGTTTACTCGTCGTTTGCCTCGGGTTGGGCGTCGCCGCCGCGGATGCCCAGACGGCCCAGTTCAGCGGAGCGCAGATCACGTTGCCTATCGGCACGCTCACCAGCCCCTACGGCATGGCAGTGGACCCGAACGGGAACATTTATGTCGCCGACAATGGCGATAATGCGCTATCGAAGCTGACCCCGTCCGGCGCTCTCTCGGCCGGGTTTCTTAGCGGAGACGGCAGCCCCTACGGAGTTGCAGTCGATCGCAGCGGTGACCTCTACATTACCGACAGCGTGAGAAATGAAGTGGTGAAAGAGACTGCGGGCGGCTCCTGGACCCGGAGCGTGTTGCCGCTGAGCGGCCTCCATAGTCCCCTTGGGATAGCTGTGGATGCCCACGGCAACGTGTACATCGCCGATTCCCTCAATAACAGGGTCGTTAAAGCGACGCCGTCGGGCGGCGCCTACACGCAAAGCACGGTGCCCACCAGCGCGCTCTCGCTGCCGGAAGCAGTGGCCGTCGATGGCGCGGGCAATCTCTACATCGCCGATACGTTTCATCTGCGCGTGTTAAAGGAGGCGCCGGCAGGGAACAGCTATCGCGAGAGCATCGTCGAAGACCTGGCAAACTCCGGGGGCACAGGGCGGCCGATTGACGTTGCCGCGGATGCTGCGGGAGACGTTTTCATTCTCAATTACCTGGATGATGAAAACTTCTCCGTGGACAAAGTGACGCTTGCGGGAGGCGTCTACAGCCCAAGCAGCGCGATCAGGATCGCTGGGCAAAATGTTTATGGCATCACGGCCGACGCTGCCGGCGACCTGTATATGGTTTCTCCGGGAACGAACCGGCTCCTGGAGGTGCCCGCCGGCCCAACGACAAACTTCGGTACGGTCAAGGTTGGCAGCACGGGTGCGGCCATCACATTAGCTTTTACCTTTGCCCAGCAAAGCACACTGGGCAGTGCGGCGGTGTTGACCCAGGGGGCGGCGGGGTTGGACTTTCGCAATGCCGGCACCGGCACCTGCGGCACCGCTCCCTCTGGGTTTGTGTTCGCTCCGGGAGCTATGTGCACCGTCGACGTGGTGTTTAAGCCGCAGGTCTCAGGCAGCCGGTATGGTGCGGTGCAATTGCAGGATGCCTCCGGCTATGCACTTGCGACCACCTATCTCGATGGGACCGGCGTGGCGCCGCAGATTAGCTTTCCGCCGGGAAAAGAAGTATCGGTCAGCAGCGGGCTCAACAAACCCTACGGTGTGGTGGTCGACGCGCTGGGCAATGTTTTCGTTGCCGAAAACGGCACCGGCAACGTGTACAAGGAGACGGTGTCCCAGTCCGCTTATGCCGAGTACAACTATTTGCGGACCACCGTTGCCAGCGGGCTTAAGCAACCAACCGGCCTGGCGCTCGATGGGGCCGGCAATCTCTATGTTGTCACCCCCAGCCTGGTTTACAAAGAGGCGCCCGTCCACGGAGGCTACGTGCAAAGCAGAATCTTCACCGGTCTCACCGACATGGTGGGCATTGCGGTGGATCGCGGCGGCAATCTTTATCTCACTTCTTCCGTCGCGGGGAACGTGCACAAAGAGACGCTGCAAATAAACGGCAGCTATACGGAGAGCGCGATCGGCTATGGGATCATGAGCCCGGCCGCGGTGGCGGTGGATGGAAGCGGCGACCTATTTGTCCTCAACATGAAAAACGATGATCTTTCTATCGAGACGCTGCAAGCCAACGGCAGCTACCTTCAGGGCACAGTTCTCACCGGGATCTTCGAACCTGGAGGCCTGGCGATCGACGGGAACGGCAACCTCTATCTTGCCGATCGCAGCCAGGGCGCGATCGACAAGCTTACGCTCGCAGGCAACGGGGGCTACGTCAAAAGCGAAGTCAGCTCCGGCTTGACTGAGCCTTCGGGGCTGGCGGTGGACGGGGGAGGTGACCTTTATTATTCCCAGGGCATTGCGCCGGGTGGGTTGACCATGATCGATGTTTCTGACCAGCCGTTGCTGGTCTTCGCGGCCACCAGGTTGGGATTGGTGAGTGCGGATAGTCCGAGGTATCAAACCATTGCGAATGTTGGCAACGCCGCGCTGGTGTTCCCGGTTCCGGCTTCGGGCACGAATCCCACGACCGAAGCCCCCTTTGCTTTGGCGGACTCCACCTGCCCCGTGGTCGGTGTTGCGGGCGTGGCCGGCAGTCTGGATGCGGGTAGCTCGTGCGTCTACGGAACTAGCTTTACGCCTGAGACGCGCGCACGCTTTAGCTGGTTTCTTGAACTGCTGGATAACAATCTGAACTCAGTGCTCGAGGGGACCGCGCAGGAAATCTCGCTGCTGGGCACGGGAACGACCTCGGATGCAACCCGGACTACGGTGCGGGTCTCACCGAACCCGGTCAAGGTGGGTCTGGAGGTGACGATAAGCGTCACCGTGAGTGATACATTAACTCCCGCTACGATTCCTCAGGGCGGGGTAGCCTTCACCGACAGCGCAGGCGGCCAGGTGGTCTCTCTCAACGGCGGCGCGGCGGTGGCGTTGAGTAACGGAAAGGCAGTGGTGACCATGATCCCGGCCGTTGCCGGTGCGCACACGATTTCTGCGCATTACGGCGGCGTGAACGATAGCTTTCTAGGTAGCACGGGACAAGCGAGCCTTACCGTGCAGCCGTAGGCGCCGCGTTTCCGGCGGTGATTCGGGAGACGCGACGTTCAGGGGGTAGCGGCCACGGCACCCTACCGGGCAGCATCGACCTAGAGGGGGCGATTTATAGATAGAATGTGGGCGCAAGCAGTCACTCCACGCCTTCTTGCGCTGCTCGCTTAGTAATCAATCATGGTGGCCAGAGGAAAGCGGGAAAGAGCGGAAATGACCCGAAAGCCAAATGTAACAGGGGACGAGCGAATAGGTGCTTCGTGCATCGGGGCATTTGCGGCTGTCCTGGCCCCCTCTTCTGATAACGTCTTCGACGTTTGAATCTCGCCGCCCGCAATAGTAAAGTGGTGAAAGCAACCCCATGATGGTTTGTTGAATCTATATTCGCGACGCACAGCGATCATTGGACGAATTCAAAAAAGTTCGATTTCGCGCGAGACATCCCAAAATCTATCGGAAAATTTATAGGCGTCGGTGAATTTCAGTCCTCGTCGGTCCAGAAAAAATTACAGGAGAATAATGAAAAAAAGACGCACTGCAGTACTTTTGCGCACGCTCGCCTTAGCGGCGATTGCGGCCGTGACCGCGCCGGTCACGATGGCGCAGGCCACCACGATTACCGTTCAGATTTCTGACGCACAAAGCCTGTACTTCGATGCCGGAAATGCTGGAAACGGCCAGCCTGCACAGCTTTATCAAGCTTTTCTTCCGAATGAGCCGACTCAAACCTTCAATTGGGGCCAGGTCTCGGGAGGCTGGACGCTGTGCGCCGCGAATTCAGCAAACCAAAATTTTTGTTTAGCTGACGAAGGCTCCGGTCAGGTTGTGATGATTCCGCAAGGCACGGCCGTCAGCAATCAAGCAAATGTATGGAGTACAAATTTTACCTGCACCACGGCGTCTACTTGCCAGGGAAGCATACAGAATGTAGGCACCGGTAGCTATATTGCGGAGGCAGCGAATCCCGTCAATGCGTCCGCTTTGCAAACAAGTAGCTCGCCGTTTATGTGGTCCTTCCTGGTCCAGATTGGCATTATGCCGATTGGGGATTCAATTACATGGGGTCTTGACATACCGGCGACCGAACAGCAGGGAGGATACCGTTGCTCTCTTTATTCGACTCTGATTGCGAATAAAAAAGCGGATGCGTTTAATTTTGAAGGATACAGCCAAAATATTCCGCTGCTCGCTGGTGTCTTGCCGCAGACGGCTTGCCCCGCGACCGGCTGGGATGGGTATGGTGGTTTGACGATTGGGGAAATTCAGAACCAGGTTGTGCAGGATGGTTCCATCGTCAACTTCAAACCTAATTTCATTACGTTTATGGGAGGAACCGACAATATTTATTGGGGCACCCCCCAAACCACGGCTTCTGAGCTTACGAATTTTCTCAACTACGCGTTTGCAAATGCCGCTCCCGGCGTCACCATCGTGGTAAGCACGATTCCGCCTATTTATCCGGGCGCGGTGCAGGACAACAATCCTGCCCAATGGCAGGCATGGAGCGACCAGGTGGTGGGTGTTAATAACCAAATCACGAGCACGGTTCAGACCTTCCAGGCTGCAGGGTATAAAGTCATTCTCAATGACTATTACTCTTTGGTGGTGAACGATCCCGCTGACAACCTGGGCCCGGATGGGATTCATCCTTCGGTAACTGGTTATAACGCCCTTGCGAACTCGATTTACTCGACGATCGCGCCGCTTATTCCATAGGCGGGGTTCTCTTGAGCCGGGGCGTCAAGCCCCGGCTTTTTTTTCGCCGCCGGTCTCCATCGGTTCTATCAGGATCAGCATCGATATGGAGCAGGCCGTTTTTCTTAGACGTTCCTTGCGGTCGATTTATTTCGAGATCAACTTATTCTTACGTAGTTACAAATAAGATGAGGGAACACCAAAACTATCTCATCAAAATGACGAACTATTTTCAGTCCGTCCCTGCGGGACTCCGCGGTTCGTTCAGGCATCACGGGATAAGCGACTCTATGACTGGCGGACTACACTCGTGGCGCTAGCGTTTTGATTGAGGAATGCGACCCAGCCGTCTATCGTGGCGCAAGAGCAGATCGCACGCATGGAGCGACTCCTTCTCAAAATTGGGACTTTCACTGGGAATGACAAGCCAATGGCTCATCTTACCTCCGAGTAATTCAATCGGACGGAGAGAAGGAAACTCCCGGCGAAGGCCGTCATCGGCCGGATCGGTTCCTTCTGAAAGGACGAGCCAGACGCCATTGTCACGGGCAGACTTGTTGTGATCACGCAGCAGCAGGACGAGCCGGTTGCCGACATAAACGGAGAACCCGGAGAACAGGCGGCGCACTTCAGGGTTCAGGGGCGCGAGCGCCTCCACAACAAACGAATGCGGCGGCTTCCGCTTCGGCTTGGCAGGGCGGGGCATCACCTTGCAAGGATGCTCCAATCCATCGTGCAGGGCAAGTTGCTCGACGGTGTTGCGGCCGCGATGATTAACGCGCTGGTTTCATCATCTGCAGGCCGGGCACGGACCGCTCTTCCTTCCCGCCGTCTCGACGGAAGCGATGCAGGCGATTGAGCACATGCGGATCGCTTTGCCTTGCGGGAGCATCGAGTCGCGGCGTAGACTCAGACACGTTTGAGCCGACTCACCTATCTGCATCGAGACCTTAACCGATGCTGCTGCTGCCCAATAAACTTGTCGCCATTCCTGGCGCCAAATCCAGGAGACGGCCGTTGACGGGGATTCCCGATCGCTTGAAATGGTGGCCGCGCTGCTTTCGCTTAGCTGTCCTCGTGCTGGCTGCGGTCTGCACACGTCTATCTCAGGCGCAAACGACGTTGACCATTGCCACGGTCAATAACACCGACATGGTTCGGATGCAGAGCCTGTCGTCGAGCTTCATGAAAGATCACCCGGATATCCGTCTGAACTGGGTGGTGCTGGAAGAGAATCTGCTGCGCGCCAAGACGACGGCGGATATTACAACGGGCGGTGGCCAGTATGACGTGATGACCATCGGACCGCTGGAGGCGCCGATCTGGGGCAACCGCGGCTGGCTGCTGCAATTGGATGATAAGTTGGCCGCCGGGTATGACCTCGAGGATATTCTCAAGCCGGTACGCAGTGGGCTCTCCAGCGGCAACCGGCTTTACGCCCTTCCGTTCACCGCCGAGAGCTCGCTCACCTTCTACCGCCAGGACCTCTTCCAGAAGGCCGGACTGAAGATGCCCGCGCAACCGACCTATGACGACATTCGGCGGTTTGCCGCGGCGCTGAACGATGTGAAGGAGCACGTCTATGGTGTTTGCCTGCGCGGCAAACCGGGATGGGGAGAGAACATGGCCTACATCGACACCCTGGTGAACACATTTGGCGGCCGGTGGTTCGACATGAATTGGAATCCGCAGATCGATACTCCCGCCTGGCGATCTGCCATCAGCTACTATGTACGTCTGCTGCAGGACTACGGACCGCCAACGGCCAGCTCCAACGGTTTCAATCAAAACCTCACCTTGTTTGAGAATGGACATTGCGCCATGTGGGTGGATGCGACCACCGCCGCTGGTACGCTGTTCGACGCCAACGAGTCAGCTGTGGCCAACACCGTTGCGGTGACCTCCGCGCCGGTCGCGGTCACACCGCGGGGCTCTCATTTGTTATGGACCTGGGCACTTGCCATCCCCTCCACCTCGCGGCACAGCGCGCAGGCGCTCGAGTTTGTACAGTGGGCAACCTCGAAACAGTATGTGCAACTGGTAGCGAAGACTTACGGCTGGACCCTGGCGCCGCCCGGAACCAGGAAGTCCACCTATGAGCAGGCAGAGTATCTTCGCGCAGCGCCTTTCGCCCAGCTGACCCTCGACAGTATCCTGACGGCGGACCCGCGCCGAGCCACGCTCGACCCGGTTCCTTATGTAGGCATTCAATTCGTGGGCATTCCTCAATTTCCGAATATCGGCACCCAGGTTGGTCAATTAATCGCCGCCGCGGTGACTGGCCTTGAAACCACGGACCAGGTGCTCGCCACCAGCCAGGCAGTGACGGAGCGAGTGATGCGTCGAGCAGGCTACATTCATTAGGGAAGGATCAGGTGCAAGCATGCCCGACCTGTCGATAACCCGCGGTCCTGTGTGGCGCCGCCTGCCCCGGCGCCACACGCTTGCACCCTTGCTTTTGCAGGCGCCATCGGTTGCGGCTCTTTTGCTTTGGTCGATCGTGCCGCTGGTCATGACTGTGTGGTTTTCGTTCCGGCGCTATAACTTGCTCGAGCCCAGCCAGACCGGCTTTGCGCATCTGGGAAACTATCGCTACCTGCTCGGGGACCCAAGCCTTGGTCCTGCGATCCTCAATACGTTCCTGATTGTGGGATGGGTGCTGGTCATCACGGTTGGCCTGGGAACGCTGCTGGCGATTTTGTATGACCAGGATTTCTTTGGCAGATCGGTCACCCGGGTGATGGTGATTGCTCCGTTCTTCGTGATGCCTACGGTGAGCGCGCTGATCTGGAAGGATATGTTGCTCGATCCGGAGAACGGGATTATCGCCTTCCTTATGCGCAGCGTGGGATTGAAACCGATCAACTGGTTTGGAACAGCGCCGTTAACCTCGATTATCCTGATCGTTTCGTGGCAGTGGCTTCCGTTTGCTGTGCTCACGCTGCTCACCGCCGTGCAGTCGCTCGATCAGGAACGCAAAGAAGCTGCGCGCATGGACGGCGCCGGGCCGCTGGCCATGTTTCTTTACATCATTCGTCCGCACCTGGGCCGCGCGATCGCGGCCGTGACCATGGTGGAGACGATTTTTCTGCTCACCGTGTTTGCCGAGATTCTGGTGACTACGGGCGGGGGGCCGGGATACAGCACCACCAATCTCTCCTACCTGATCTATCGTTATGCGCTGCTTGAAACGGATATCGGAGCCGCTTCTGTCGGCGGTGTTCTGGCCATTCTCTTAGCCAACCTGGTCGCCCTCTTCCTGATGCGTTCGATCGCCAAAAATCTCGATGCCTAATAAGAGCCTGAACCGTCAACTTCGCGCCAAGCTGCTGCTGACCGTGCTGGGCTGGGCAGTTGCCCTGGTGATTTTCTTTCCCATTCTGTGGATGATTCTGACCAGCTTCAAGACAGAGAAGGAGGCGATCGCGGGCATACAGCACTTGATCTTTCGGCCGACGCTGCAGAACTACCACGATGTGCAGCAGCGCGCGAACTACGGTCACTTTGCCTGGAACAGTATCCTGCTGGCGTGCGGGTCGACCCTGGCGGCCTTGCTGATCGGGCTCCCGGCGGCCTATGCCATGGCCTTCAGGCCCATGCGCCACACCAAGGACGTGCTGGTATGGATGCTGTCGACCCGGATGATGCCCGCGGCCGGTGTTCTGGCGCCGATCTACCTTCTGTTTCGCGACGGCAACCTGCTGGATACGAGGATTGGTTTGCTGGCCGTCGACACCCTGATGAACCTGCCGATCGTGGTCTGGATGCTGTATGCATTTTTTCGCGACGTGCCTGGGGAAATTCTGGAAGCGGGGCGGATGGATGGCGCGGGGTACCTGCGGGAAATCTTTAGCCTGTTGCTGCCGCTTGCTATGCCCAGTATTTTCTCCACCAGCTTGCTGGCCATTGTGCTGGCCTGGAACGAAGCATTCTGGAGCTTGAATTTGACGGCCGCCAAAGCTGCGCCGCTGACGGTTTACATCGCCTCTTTCTCCAGCCCCGAAGGCTTGTTTTGGGCTAAGCTCTCAGCCGCTTCCACGATGGCGATTTTGCCCATTCTCGTTTTCGGGTGGATCAGTCAGCGGCAGTTAGTACGCGGCCTTACCTTCGGAGCCGTGAAGTAGCGTCAGGAGCGGTCAAGCATGTCTACGGTGCGTTTAGCGGGGGTCACTAAAAGCTTCGGCGAGGCCGCTATTCTCGAGGGCGTTGATCTGACCGTGGACGATCGGGAGTTCGTGGTGATTGTGGGCCCCTCCGGTTGCGGGAAGACAACGTTGTTGCGCCTGATTGCGGGCCTGGAGACGATCACCGCGGGCGATCTGTGGATCGACGGAGTGCGGGTGAACGATGTCGCTCCGTCCAGGCGCGGACTTGCGCTCGTCTTCCAGAGCTATGCGCTGTATCCCCATATGACGGTCGAAGAGAACATGGCCTTCAGCCTCAAGCTGGCGGGCGTTCCCAAAGCCGAGCGGCGAAAGAAAGTGGAAGAGGCGGCGCGCATTTTGCATTTGGAAGCGTTGTTGGAGCGAAAGCCCAAAGAGCTCTCAGGCGGCCAGCGCCAGCGCGTCGCCATCGGCCGCGCCATCGTTCGCCATCCCAAGGTTTTTCTGTTCGATGAGCCGCTCTCGAACCTTGACGCCGAGTTGCGGGCACGCACGCGCCTGGAGTTGATGAAGCTGCACAAGCAACTGCGGGCAACCATTATTTATGTAACCCACGATCAGACCGAGGCGATGACGATGGCGGACCGGATCGTCGTGATGCAGCAGGGAGCCATCGAACAGGTTGGATCGCCGCTGGAGGTGTATCTGCATCCCGTCAACCGATTCGTCGCAGGCTTCATCGGATCGCCGAAGATGAATTTCCTGCCTGCCTCGGTAACCGAGGTGCAGCGAGGAGAGGCGACGATACGACTCAATAACGGTCACAGCTTTGGTTTTCGTTTTCAACAAGATGGGGCGGGCGGTAGATTGAAGATGGGCGACGCAGTCGAGTTCGGCATCCGCCCCGAACACATCGTGCTCGACCCCAGCAGCGGCTTTCGCGTTCGGGTCAACATTGTGGAGCGTCTCGGCGGGGAGGCCTATTTGCACACGTTGACGGAGCAGGACGAACCTTTGGTGGTGAGGGTGGATGGAGACACGCCTGTGCAGGAGGACGCGCGTATTGGCATCGAAATCAATCTTTCGCGCAGTCACCTTTTTGGTGCGACCGGCGAGGCAATCGCCTGGTCGGCAAAGCAGGAATGAATGCATACGGAAATACGTAAGCTGTGGAGAAATTAGCGTGGCCTGGGATGGCGTGGTATAACTGTTATACCTAGATGCTGTTTGACTTCGACAAGCGCAAAAGCGAACGGCTGCGGGCGAATCCCAAGCGCGGCATCGGGTTTGAGGAAGCGCAGGAAATCTTTACGCAGCCGTACTATCTGGATCAGCGTTGCGATCTGCCGGAGCAGTATCGCGCGATTGGCTGGGTGGGAAAACGGTTGTACGCGGTGATCTTCGAGGTGAGGCAAGAGGGGGAGGGAGAGTTTTACCACCTCGTCACATTATGGAAAGCTACGCGCCAGGAGCAAACACTCTATGAAGAACATTCGTAAGCAGAAAGCGCCCAAAAAGGCAGAAGCCATCGCGCGCATGGCGGACGCGGGAAGAGACGTCTCGCTTTTTTTCACGAATAAGGGTCGGATGATGGGGCCGATTCAGCGGGTGAACGTGGATTTTGCTTTGCCCATGCTGGAAGAACTGGACCATGCGGCGAAGGAGCTAAACGTAAGCCGTCAAGCGGTTATTAAGACGCTCATCCGTCAGGCGCTGGATCAGCACTATCTGGCAACCACGGTGAAAACGAGGACCGTTCAGCAGAAGCAGTTGACCGTTAGCTCTTAGACGCACGCTGTATTTCGAGCATTGACGTATCTTAAACTTGCCGCGATGGGCAAGCTTGCTTGCGACACCAAAGCAAGTCAGAAAGCGACATGCCCGTGATCGCAGCCCGAGCCCTCAGGCTGCGATGAAGAGCATCCGGGACACTCCGAAGCTGAATCATTTTTGCCATGCTATCGACCTAGTTGCATGTGATGCACAGGCAAATGTGCGAATAGGTTCGGGGCGGCTCTTCCGGCACACCTCTTCGCACAGCAAAGCCGGTGACGAAAATGGGAACGGACGCCTTACATAAGCTCTTCGACAAAGGCTCGCGCAACGTCCGGGGGAATGCGGTAACTCTGTTTGACCAACGGTTCTGTGGCCAGCACGGGTTCCGAATCATGCAGGGTGGGCACGTCGGTACGCTCGAAGAATTTGCCGATCGGAATTTCATCGCCCCAAAGCAAGGACTTCTCCATCGCGGCCATCCAGTTGGTGGAGTCATACGAAGGATTGTCTTCGAGTTTCTTGACCCGCGGCCGGAACCACTGGAAAGTGTTGTCGTGGTTGTAAGTGACGCAAGGGCTGAAGACATCGATGAAAGAGAAGCCTTTGTGCTGAATGCCTTGCTTGATGAGCTCGGTGAGGTGCTTCTGCTCAGCACTGAAGCCGCGGGCGATGAACGTTGCCCCCGCCGAGAGGGCGAGCGAAATGGGATTGATGGGACCTTCTACGCTGCCAAAGGGCATGCTCTTGGTCTTCATGCCCTTGCGGCTGGTAGGCGAGGTCTGTCCGGTCGTCAGGCCGTAAATCTGGTTGTCCATGACGATGTAGAGCAGATCGACGTTGCGGCGCATGGTGTGCATGAAGTGATTGCCGCCGATGCCGAAGCCGTCCCCGTCACCGCCGGTGACCAGCACCGTCATTCCGTGGTTGGCCATTTTGAAGCCGGTGGCTACCGCCAGCGAACGTCCATGCAGAGTGTGCATTCCGTAGGTATTGATGAAGCCGGGAAAATTGGAGGAGCATCCGATGCCGCTGATGGTGGCGACCTCATGATTGGGAATCTGCAGCTCGACCAGCGCCTTTTGAACGGCCGCGAGCACGCCGAAATCACCACAGCCCGGACACCAGTCGGGATCGACCTTGCCCTTGAGGTCAGCCATGGTGGTTAGTTTTGGAGCTGCTATGTCTGTCGCCATCGTTGTTTCTCCTTTACCGGTTACACAATTGCTTTAGCTCGAAGCAAGAGGTCTTGTTGTCTCGCGGAAAATCAGACCTCGCGTCATTTACAGGTCATGGTTACAAGTGGAAGCCGCTTAAACCATGATTTCGTGCATGGGAATGGAAAGATTGGTCGTCCCTTGCAGCTGCTCCTGGACGGCTTCGACGATGTGGTGCGGCATAAAAGGTTCTCCGTCATATTTGCGGATGTGCCCGTTGGCGACAAAGCTGGTTTCGCTGCGCAGGTAGCGGGCGAACTGGCCACTGTAGTTGTTTTCGATGATGATGGTGTGGCGGGAATGTTTCAAGATATCGGCAATGGCGTCGCCGTGCAGCGGCACCAGCCAACGAATCTGCAGTTGGTTGGCCGTGATTCCCTGGTCAGCTAACAGCTCGCGCGCTTCTTCGATTACGCCCTGGGTCGATCCCCAGCCGATCAGGGTCACGTCTGCATTGGCCGGCCCCTGCAGTTTTGGCGGCTGCACGGAGGCCTCGATGCCGGCGACCTTGCGCATGCGCTTTTCCATCATGGCGCGGCGCTTTACGGTGTTGGTGTATTCGTCTGAGATCAGGACGCCGTCTTCATCGTGCTCGTCGCTTGAGACCACGTGGGTGTGGCCGGGCACGCCGGGAATGGCGCGCGGAGAAACGCCGCTCTCGGTAATGAGGTAGCGTTTGTAGTCGCCGCGACCGTTGCCATTGGCGGAAGTGATCATCTCCCCGCGATCGACCTCGGGAGCAAAGTCCAGGATGGCGGGATCGACGCTCAGGCGACCTTCGGCTAACAGGAGGTCGCACAGCACGATGCCGGGGCATTGGAAGCGTTCGGCGATGTTGAACATTTCCGGGATCAGCGTGAAGCAGTCACCGATGTCGAGCGGAGCGGCGATGACGCGAGGGTAGTCGCCAAAGGCGGCGCCCAGCATCTGCCAGAGGTCGCCTTGCTCGGTCTTGGTGGGGACACCGGTAGACGGGCCGGCGCGCTGACAGTCAATGACTACGATGGGAATTTCCGCCTGGGCAGAGAGGCCGAGGCCCTCGCTCATGAGGGCAAAACCACCGCCCGAGGTGGCGCACATGGCGCGAACCCCGGCGTGGGCGGCGCCGATGGCCATGTTGATGACGCCGATCTCGTCTTCTACCTGGCGGACCATGATGTTGGCTTTGCGGGCGTGCTCGGCCATCCAGTGCAGCACGCCGGTCGAAGGGCTCATGGGATAGGCGGAGTAGAACTTGACCCCAGCCGCCGCTCCGCCCATAGCCATCGCGGCGTTGCCGCCCAGGACCGCGTAGCGGGTGTCTGTCATGGGCAGTGGGTTGGCGAATGCCTTGAAGTACTGGGTGGCGTAGTCATAGCCAGTGCGCGCCAAGCCGATGTTTTCGTCGGTGACGGCCTTCTCTTTCTTGCGGAACTGCTCGGTAAGGACCGTTTCCAAAGCTTGAAATCCGATGCCGGTCATGCTGAGGGCGGCGCCGATGGCCAGGGTATTCTGCGCGATTTTGTTGCGGCTGATGTCGGCCAGCTTCGCGACCGGTAGCGGGCACATCTGTACCCCGTCGGCGGCTTTGCCGGGTTTGATGGTGTCAGCGTTGTAGATACAGGCGCCGCCACGGCTCAGCAGACCCAGGTGCCGATCCATGGTGTCCTGGTTCAGTGGGATCAGCAGGTCGATGCGATCGCCCATGTTGGTTATTTTCTCGGGGCCAGTGCGGATGGTAAGAAACGTGTGGCCGCCGCGAATGATGGATTGGTAGGCGTTGTAGACGTTCAGATGGAGCCCGCGGCGGCTGAAGATTTTCGCGAAAATATCACCCGGGGTGGCTACGCCCTGTCCGGCGGCGCCCCCTATTCCAATAGCGAAGGACTGCCTCATCGATTTTCTCCAGCCTGCGGAGCCCCGGATATACCGCGGGGGGCCACCGGATCTCATCACGTCAAACAAAAATAGGACGATTTTGACGACGCCACTTTAAACGGGAACAAGCATACACCCAGCTTCTAACGTCTGGCAGCCCCCCTCGGTTACGTTCTGTCGAAAACATGTCCGAGGGAGGGGTGATCCAATCTCAATCGCGGGGCTTTGATGATAAGCAGAGCGCACCGCAGAAACCTCCAGAACGCTCCCCCGAATTCCTGCCGGGGGTTGATGGTGTTGGCGGACCTCATGCGGCTTTCCTTATGGAAGGCCCGTGTACCTGGTTAATCCCAGGTTGCAAGTGGGTCCAGGGAAACGAGTTTGCTGTTAATGCAGACTTAAGCGCCAGTTTCGTTGACCAGCTTATCGTTCTCCGTCAGAGTCGCTAGGAAATGGAGACGGCTCGGTGAAAATTCAACGGCGTGTTTTTTTGTGTGCGGTCTTTGTTCTGTGCCTGGCCGGGGCCGGCTGCCGTAAAGCCGCGGCGCCATCCACTTCCAGACCGGGTTCCCCTTCTGCGGCGAAGGCGCCGCTTACGCGCGACCAGATTCATGACCTCTTCGATCTCAAGTCACACCCGGACGCAATCATTTTGCACCCCGTCGATCCCGCAGCGCTTACGGAAAGCCAGCGCAAATTTGGGGTTGCGCCCACTCCCGACGCCAAGGTGGAGTACCAACCGGGCATCATCATCATGGAACACGGCGACCAGGCTATCCGCTCTTTCGGAAGCGATGGACTGACCTGGACCTTCGATGCGAGCGCTCCCCATGTAAACGAATTTCAGATGGGCAAGATCGTATTCGCAACGGGACGCGCCTGCGGACGGATCATCATGCTGAAACCGCAGGGTGACACGGTCAAGGTAATCCTGGGGCCGGTTCAGCTGACCGACATCATTCGCTCGGGAAGCTTCGCGATGGACGCGCCTCTGGATATGGACAAGATGATTCCCTACGTCTACCCGGACTTTCCTCAGTCCTCGGATTCGCCAAACCAAAAGAACACGGCCGGTCTTCCGGCGCCGGAGGATCACTGGAATCGAACCATCGTCGTATCGCGTATTGCAAAAAGCGGCAAATGGATCCCCGTTACCATGACCAAAATTGCGGCCAACGGTCAACGTAATCGCTACCAGCGAATCGGCAATCGATGGTCTCCGCTGGATGGTACGGAGCAAGGATTTTCGTTTCCGTCCAGTGGGCCCGGATTCAGCAAGCCGCACTTACAGAGGGCGGCGTGGCAAGTGCCCGTGCCGAACCAGCAACAGTATAGACAAATGCCGGGCCTGCCCGGGTTTCACCTGCCCAGAATGCCGACCATCCAACCGCTGAATATCCCTTCCATCCCGAATGTTCAGAACCTCGACCTTGGCAAACTCGGCAGCGCACAGCCGATCGGACATTTTACGACCGCCGGTGTCACCTATAGCTATGAAAAAGAGGGCGTCACTGTCGTCGCTACGGCCATGGTTGAGTTCAGGGGTGCACGGGTTCAATTCTTCTTAACCGTTCCCCATAACAATGTTCCTCTTTCCGCCGGGCTGAACCTAAGTGGGGATGTCGCAGTTACGTTGCACTTGAACTCCCACACCACGCAGGACTTTCGCATCAACCTGCAGAAGCGCATTTGGTTGCCCGTTTCCTTATCGATCCCTCTCGGCGTGGTTACCGCCGTGCCCCTGAATCTGACCTTCGATCAGGCGATTAATGTGAACACCGGGTTCAGCGCCAAAAGTTCGATCCTGAATGCGGATGGCACTTATATCTTTACCGGCGGAGTGACGGCGGGCGTGGTGAACGGAGAATTGCTGGTGCGCCCCTCAATCAGTGTCAGTTCAACGGCAGACATCGGGAACACAGTCGAAGGTGTATCGGTCGGAATAACTTCCCTGTTGTTGGGGGCGCAAACCCGGGCGATGGTAGGGCTCGGAGCCGGACCATTCAACTCTGGTGTTTACGCAACCCTGCGATACACCGGGACCATGCTGCGCGGGACAGACATTGGAGCTGCCTGCAGACAGGGCACGATCGTGGCATACCTTGACACAGGCGTAGGCTATTCGCTTCCGCAGGTCGTTACCGACGCCATCAACTTCTTTCTCAGCTTTGTGACCGATGTTCGCATTGAACGTGCAGGCTCCATCGTCAGCGCGGAGCCCAAACGGCTATTCCATGGCGACTCCTCGTATCCAGCCCACTGTGCGGGTAATTAGGGCGGGGGAGTACGCGAACCAATGGATGCGAAACAGGACTTGCGAGCTTAGCTATGATTTATGGGCGTTTAGAGAGAGAGCGCGCCGGGATAAAGCGGCACAATGGAGGCCCGGTATGGGGGCCGGATCGCGACATGCGTCCCTACCGCGATCCGAATCTCTCATCGGAATTGATCGAACGCGAGCTACACGCATCTGGAGGTAAATCTTGACCGACATGGTCCGCAAGCCGGGAATGCGAGCTGACGACATATTTTTCCCCGCGATGGCGTGCCTCATTCTCACGATTGTCGTCACGGGTTTCGGCAGAAGCTACTTTTTCGCGGGAATGATGTTTGCCAGGCTTCCGAACGCCTTGTGCATATTCATGGTGCTGTCTTCGTCTTATGGATTTTTCTTCTGGTGGTTCAACCCTGGCTAGTCAGCGCGCATAAGCTGCGATGGCACATGAAACTCGGAGTGCTGTCCGTCGTCCTCCTTCCAGCTATGTCCATTCTGGGTGTTTTGACGCTCTTGGATTTCATCCGTCGGGCGCAGCCTGACGATGGTCTGGAATTGACTCGTTGGAGACCTGGAAATACTCGTACTCTTTGTGGGGTTGACCGCCTGGGGCTTGCTGGCACGCCGTGATTCGACTGCCCACAAACGATTGATGATCCTCGGTACGATGGCGATCATGGGACCGGCCATCGGTCGCTGGAATCTTGGAATTCCCCTCTCGCTTGGCGTGATTTTCGCCCTGCCGCTTTTCGTCGTCGCCTACGATCTTTGGGCACTCAGACGAGTTCATCGCACCACCACCATTGCCGTTTCCCTGACGGCCGCATGGGTTCTCACCCTCGCTCCGTTCTCCAGGCTGGTAATTTGGCATCGCTGGGTAGAATGGCTTCGGCACCCTTGAATACCGAATGCAACTGGCGCGCGTGCCGAGAATGCTGATCGGGGTGTAGATGTGGCCCACTCAAGCGACGAACGGCTTGCATGAGCCAGGCTCGAAAACCAAGTCACTCAGAGGCAGAAGCGCCTGTGTTTTGACCGCACGATTCACCGGCGCGGTCTACGCCTTTAATTCGCTCATCTTCTTGCCAACCGCACCGGGTCCGAAATTAATACGAGCGTCCTTGATCGAAAGGCCGACGACTTCGATACGCTTCAGGTCGCGTGTGCCGATGCCGGCTTCTTCTGCGAGACGGAGCGAGTTGTCGCCGCGGATGAACGGCCCGGCGCCGCGCTCGGCATACGGGTCGTAGCTCATTACGGCCATGCCGACAGCGTCTACGTTGACGGCGTTGCGGCCGGCAATGATTACGCCCGGGGTCATCTTCTCCAGGCCCTGAAGCCAGGGACCTTCGCCTCCGCGTACCGTCTCGACGCCATCGATGATGGCAATATCAATGGGCCGAATGCCGTTCTGATCGACCAGAATACGCGGAACGCGATAGCCCGGATCGCGCGGCGATGCAGGGTGTAACTCGGCATCCACGCCAGCGGGCGCAGGCGTCGTTCCGTTGTGCAGGACTGGGCCGCGCTCCTGCGTTGGCCGCTCGTTGCCATTTGGTCCGCAGTCGCCGCCATAAAGCGAGCAGGGGGTGTTGCCGAAGTTGTTCTTCATCGTCATGGTCACGCCGGCAATCCAGTGGTTCTTCAGCTTGGCCATGGAAGCGTATACGTCACACTGATAGAACGCCGGGTTCAGGTGGTAGGCCGGATAGGCGTAGCCGCCCCAGGGCACTTTCATGCGCACATATTGCTTGTAGTTGCCCAGGTTCTGCACGTTTTCCCAAGCCACCGGCACGCCCATGTTGTTAATGGCGTTTACGTCGAGACCGTAGCGTGCCCAGAGCGAGAGATCCTGATCGGCCGGGAAGAAGCTTTCAATCATGCGCACGCGGCGCGCACCCGCGCGGGCAAACAGATGCACAGTCGCGGCCACGGTATCGGCATTCGTCCGATAAGGAAGCTCAGGGGTCAGGGGCCAGTTCTTAGGATTTCCAGTGAGATTGAGCTTGAGCGCAACGGTTTTGCCGCGCACCAGTTTATCGAGGCCGCCGATCTGATCGAACGCTTTCGAGAGTTGCTGCCCATACTGCGCGTAATCGCGGCAACGCACGATGGCAACCTGGCTCGCCGGCGCCTCGGCCAGCATCCGCTTGGGCATGAATGCTGCCAGCGTCGCAGCACCCGTGGTGGCCAACATTTCCCGTCTGTTCATGGCGTTTGCCCCCTCAACTTTATGCTACCCATGCTACTCGGGTATGATCGTTTGCGCGTGCCTAATTTGATATCGAGACGCTCATTTGGTAAGCTCCTCGCCGCTGCGCCACTGGCCGGGGCGTTGGCCCCTCTGGCTATCGCGTCCTCCAAAGGGCGCAACATGTTCCTCTCCCTGAACAGCGTCCTGTTGCAGGGCCGGGTGCACTGGCCTGACTTTGCGCGGCTGGCGGCGCAGACTGGCTTTCCCGGAACGGACATCATGCTGGGCCCGGCCATGCAGGCGGGAGCAAGCGCGACCAATGAGCTGCTTGCCGGCCTTAAGATCAGGCCGGCCATTATCGATTTTCCGGTCGACTTCCGGAAAGACGACGCAACCTTCCGGGCCTCGCTCGCCCAGCTCGACGCCGCCGCCGAGTTTGCCGCGGCTATCCACTGCCCGCGCATGATGACATACATCATGCCGTCGAGCGATACGCCAAAAGACGAGCTGCGCCGAACCTATCACCAGCGCTTCACCGAGAGTGCCCGGATTTTAGCGCGCCACCACGTCCGCCTCGGCCTCGAGTTTCTCGGTCCGCTTGAACTGCGCAAAAAGTTCAAATACGAATTCATCTGGCGCATGAACGACATGCTCGCGTTCGCCAAAGAATGTGGTCCCAACGTCGGACTGCTGCTTGATTCCTGGCACTGGCACCACGCAGGAGCCACGCCGGAAGACATTATCGCCGCCGGCCGCGATCGCATTGTGCATGTCCATTTCAATGACTCGCCGAAGCTGCCTCCCGAACAGATCCACGATAATCAACGGCTGCTGCCCGGCGAAGGGGTCATCAACCTGACCGGCTTTTTGCAGGCGCTGCAGCGCATCCACTACCAGGATGCGCTCAGCGTGGAAGTCTTCGGGCGCACGAAAGACATGACGCCGGAAGCAGCCGCCAAAGCCGGCCTGGATAGCTCACTGTCTGTGTTTCGTAAGGCCGGCGTTCCCGAAGGCTGAAGGGACGAACTACCACGTTCACGAACGGAAGCGGGTCCTTACGGGGTGGGCCACCCATCATTTTTACGTTAGCTGTATTGGTAGCTCTGTGGGGGAGCGCATGAGCCTGGTCGCGAGGCGTGGTTGGAGTTTATTGCTCGTTCTGCCGTTGTTTTTGGGTATCGCGGCCGCCATTGGCCAAACCGGCAATCAGGATCTCGGCCAATTCGAGGGGCAGGGGGACTACGGCACCATTCTCCATTCTGGGAGCGGGGATTACGACGCCTCCAAGGATAGCTACACCGTTTCCGGCAGCGGCGCCAACCTCTGGTTTGGCATCGATGACTTTCACTATGTCTGGAAAAAAATGTCGGGCGACGTGGCCTTGAGCGCCGACATTGACTTCGTCGGTGACAAAGGCAATGCGCACCGCAAAGCGGTGCTGATGATTCGTCAGTCGCTGGATCCTCATTCGATCTACGCCGATGTCGCCCGGCATGGCGACGGACTTACCTCGTTGCAGTACCGCGACACCGCCGGCGCAGACACCCACGAGATAGAAACCTACGGCAAGGGACCGCATCGCGTGCGCATCGAGAAACGCGGCGGCTACGCCTATGTATCCATCCCCGACGACAACGGCAACATGGCCCCCTCCGGTGCGGCCATACGGGTCAACATTCAGGGCGACTTCTACGTTGGTCTCGGTGTCTGCTCGCACGATGAGAAAATCGTCGAAACCGCGATCTTCTCGAACCTCAAGATTGAATCTTTGCCGCCGATGACCGGTCAACCTGTGCTGCACAGCACGCTCGAGTCGGTCATTGTTGCCTCGACCGATCGTCGCGTCCGTTACACCGCACCTATCCATTTCGAAGATCCCAACTGGACGCCCGACGGCAAGGCGCTGATCTTTAATCAGGAAGGGACCTTGCAGCACCTGGTGCTCGACAACGGTATCCATCCCATTGACAGCACAGTGCCACGCTCTACCTCTTCCACGCTCATTCCCACCGCCCCGGAGACGAAGATTAATGGTGACCATGGCATTTCGCCCGATGGCAGCCTGATCGCCATCGGCAATCAGGATCCCGACGGGCAGGCCCGGATTTACGTTGTCGCCGCGGAGGGTGGAACACCCAGGCGCGTCACCGCGACGGGTCCGGCGTATTTTCATGGTTGGTCGCCCGATGGCAAGACCATCTCCTTTACCGGCCAGCATGGCGATGCGTTCGACGCTTATACAATTCCTGCCGCGGGTGGGCCCGCAAAGCTGCTTGCGTCGAAAAGCGACGTGGCCGAGTTTGCCCCGGATGGTCAGTGGATCTACTTTCAATCGGAGCGCACGGGCCACATGCAGATCTGGCGTATGCGCCCGGATGGGAGCGCCCAGGAGCAACTGCTGGTCAGCGACACCAGCGACTGGTTTCCCCACGTCTCGCCCGACGGTAGGATGATCGCCTTTCTCGCGTACAAGCCGGGAACGCAGGGTCATCCCGCCAATCAGGACGTTGCTATCTGCGTGTTGTCGATTGCCGATAAGAAAGTGCGCACCCTCGCCAAGCTGCTCGGCGGTCGCGGCAGCATGAATGTTCCGTCCTGGTCTCCCGACAGCAAGATGCTGGCCTTTACCAGCTACGAATTTCTGCCATAGTGACGAATTGCAGCACTCGAACAGCGCTCCTATCTCGGGGATGCGTGCAGGCCTCGTGG
The DNA here is from genome assembly GCA_963834445.1 of uncultured Acidobacteriaceae bacterium. GTDB lineage: Bacteria > Acidobacteriota > Terriglobia > Terriglobales > Acidobacteriaceae > PALSA-350. The sequence continues at coordinate 388,789 of CAWIBU010000001.1, read as the reverse complement.
TAGAGTCACCCGAGAAGTACGAGAGAATGATATGCGCCTTACAACGCTGGCTGCGATCGTCTCGTTTGTCTTACTGATTTGGAGCGATTGCGCACTCGGGCGACAGTCCGGGAGGTCCGTGGATAGCTCTCCTGCGTGGAAGGACGATACTCTCATCGCTGTTCAGAAAAAGGCCGGAGCTCCCACTCGTTCGGGGGACGTAAAGATCGAGTTTTATGGACACGAGACTTGCAAGTTCACATCGCCCGCCGGTTTGACCGTGCTGACCAATCCCTGGGGAAATGATGCAACAGGTGTTTACCCAAAGTGGTTCCTTAGCGAGTTTCCCGCCATCCGGGTTGATATCGTTCTCTCCACCCACGCTCACTTCGACCACGCAAATTGAAGCGCGGTGATCCATAGAGGCCGCGCGCGTTGTCCAGCACGTCCTCATCCCCGAAGATATCCCGACGATCCCCGGTTTCTCGCTGCAGAGCGTCTACAAGCCCGCCGGCGAGGTCGGCGGCGACTTCTTCCAGGTTTCGCCTACCGCCGGCGGAGGAGTATTGGTGGTTATTGGCGATGTCAGCGGCAAGGGCATGCCCGCTGCTATGACAGTTTCCCTGCTGGTTGGTACATTCCGCACGCTCGCTCACTACACGCAAAGCCCGTCTGAGATTCTGGCGGCCATGAATATCCGCATGTTAGCCCGCAGCCACGGAGGGTTCACCACCTGTCTCGTGCTCCGCGCGGATGAAGATGGCACCATCACAGTTGCGAATGCCGGGCACCTTGTTCCCTACCTTGCGGGCGAGGAGCTGTCCCTCGAGAATGGACTGCCGCTGGGCCTCTCTGCCGCGACAGACTATGTTGAATCCACGTTCCGCTTCGTCCCTGGCCAGCAGCTCACGCTGATCACCGACGGCGTCGTCGAGGCGCGCGACAAGACGGGCGCGCATTTTGGCTTCGACCGTACTGCCGGCCTGAGCATTCAGCCGGCTGAAGCCATTGCCCGCGCGGCTCAGGCATTTGGCCAGGAAGACGACATTACCACCCTCACGCTGATCGCCACGGCCAGGACGGAGAGCGTTGTCGCGTGACGGGGAAACCCGGGCGACGGGTGACGGAAACGGAAGTCGGAAATGGGGACGGCCTGCGACAGACCGGTGAAAGACGGGCATGACCCTTACGACCGGCGACAATCTGTCACCGATCTGGCCTCATGCCGGGAGCCCGCCGGCCTCGGCGCAACCGGTGAGCTTCCTGACAATCGATGTAGCCAAGTTAGCCAAAAGTTTGTAGACTGATTCCATGAAGACCGTCAACATCGGCGAATTGAGGGACCAGCTCAGCGCTTACCTGCAATACGTGCGCAGTGGACAAGAAGTCGTGGTGCGCGATCGCGGTGTTCCCGTAGCTCGTATCGTGCCTCTTCGCAGCGCGTCGGGATCAGATGAGGAGGCGCGACTGGTCGCGTCGGGAGCTATGAGGCTGCCACAGCAGGAGATGGATTGGAAGCTCTTCTTTTCCCTTCCCAAGGGAAATGTTTCCCGTGAGGTGGCGGTCAATGCCGCTATCGCGAGTCGGGGCGACCGGTAATGCATTTTTTGCAAAGAGGGAGAGCGAAACCACGACGCCCCACATGGATTTCCCTTGAAAAGCTCCACGTGCACAGCTCTCCGAACTACATAGCATTCCGGAAGATGTACTAGGTGGCGCCCGCCTTTTGGGACTCGAGCGCCCTGGTTCCGCTTTGTGTCCAAAAACAGGCGAGCGCCATGGTGCGCCGGTTGCTGCGAAAGCACGAAATGGTGGTGTGGTGGGCCACTCCGTTAGAGATGCGGAGCGCGTTCGCGCGCCTGCTGCGCACCGGGCACTTGATGCCGGCCGAGGTCACCTCGGCGAGACAGGGACTCGATCAACTGCGCCGTGCGTGGCGCGAGCTGCAGCCCACAGATCAGTTGCGAGCAGAGGCTGAGATGCTGGTGGATCGCTTTCCCTTGAAGGCAGCCGATGCTCTTCAACTCGCCGCAGCCCTCACCTGGGCATCGGGAGAGCCGAGCACCCATGTCTTTATTTCCGGAGACACACAGCTTCTGCAAGCAGCTCGGCAATGCGGATTCCAGGCCGTTCAGCTTTAGTCCGGTTGCGACGAAAGCTTGCAAGCGCCAGCGCGAACCGCAGGGGCATCGGACTTTTATGATGTCAGGTAATGCTGATGAGTGCCGCACTGAGCGCCGGGAGCAAGCAAGTTGTGCGTGTTCCCACAGGGGTCAGCGAGTCAGGACTTCTCGGGGCAAAGCTGCCGTCGTTTTCGACCGTCGCGCCCTGGATGGTAACTCCCGTGGTGGCGCCCAGGCTTAGCCCCGTCATTGTTTGCATCGTCGCCGTCTGGATGAGGCGATTCGTTTCGAGGGTGATGGCCAGACTCTGCAGGGCGCCTTTGTTGACCAACACGAGATTCAGAGCCCCACTTTCGTTTCGTACGGCGTAGGCCGTGACATCGGCCGTGCCCACAGAGAGTTGCGTTTCCAGCAACGTGCCCGGGCCCGCGAGCGCGAAGAGAAGTAAGCCGTAATACTCAGGCCGCACATCGAGGACCGCACCTGAGTGGTCCGCAATGGGCGTGTAGCCGGCCGAATTGCCACCGCCATGCATGTTTATTCCTGTCGCGCCGCCCAGAGCCGCGGCAAAGAGAAAGTCAATCACCCACAGAGAAGAAGCATAGCTGTCACTCACACCGGCGGCGCCGCCGTTGGCAAAGGAGTTGCACTCACTCAGTCGGTAGGGGACGCCCAACCGCTGTGCTCCGGCGCTCAAGGTGGTCAGCACGCCGGTGAGTTTGGGGTCGGGGCTGATGAGGAAAGGGGCAGTCGAAGTCGTGTTTGCTCCGCCGGCACGATAGTAGTGCTGGGTCATGAGCGTGATCTCGCGCGGAGTGACCGCCTGGACGTAGGGGAACGTCCAGTCATAGAGATGGTTGGCTCCGCCGGTGTCGGGGCCGGTGAGCGGAACGTTGGGTGCAGCCCGAAGGATGGCGGTGCGAAACGAATCCCAGCGCTTGAGGAAGTCGCGGAAGGTCCAGTTGCCGGCGAAAAAGTTGCCCGCGATGCCGTATTCGTCGGGCTCGTTTCCGATCTCAATGCCGAGAAGGCTGGAGCCGAGTGCGGAGACGGCGTAAGCCACTTCGGCGGCTGCGAGGGCGGGCGTGGAGGTGGCGAGGTTAATACCGTAGAGGCACGACCAACCGGTCGCTTGGAGAAATCCCGCGAGTGCCGTGATGTTGGCCGGTGAGACCTGCTCGTGCGTGGCTGCCGCACTGTCTGGTGTCCACAGAATTTGGTCGACGGATCCGCCGCCGATGCGCAAGACGCCCTTACCAAGCCGGCGAAAGAGCGCGATGAGATTGTGGTTGGATGGGTGGAAGTAGGCATAGCTGATTGCCTCCTTTTCGTAACTCAAGCCCATGAACCGCGGCGGGATGGTTCCGGCATAGTTGGTCGTCACGATGAGGGAGTTTTGCGCCGCCGGAGAAAGCAGGAAGTTGTAGTTGGTGTGAAAACCGCGGCACGCGAGTGCGGGCGTCGCTGCCAGGCACACTGCTGCGCGGAGGATGCGGCGGCGACTTAGGATTGGACCTGCGATGCGCGCATAGGAAGAACCACTCTTCAAGTGATGCACTACCCAGCAGGGTTTTTCCTAGACAAGATGATTGCCAGGACAGACTTCAGTACTGTGCACGGATCGAAATGGCGACTCTTTTTGTGGTTTGGTTCGGGAAGAAAGATCGTTGCGCGTGCGCGGAGGGCTGGCGAATCGGGGGCTGCGGATCCCACTCAAGCCAAAAGCGGGCTTGAATGGGCCACCCAACATTTGTGGCACGGTCACAAAGGACTTCGCAGCTGAGGGGGAGGTAGGTCGCCAGATCAAGACAAATTGCGAGCGGGGCGCATCTGCTCAGAGCGCCCCCGGGATTGCGAACCTCAAACCGCAGACGCAGCGCCGCGCATGAAATGAAAGACGAGTGAAATTACGGCCAGTATCAGCAGAATGTGGATGAAGAATGCAGTGACGTGGAAAACAAAGAAGCCTCCGAGCCACAGCAAAAGCAAAATGAGCCCAATCGCTAGAAACATAGTTCGCCTCTTTCTACCTATCGATGTTTGAAAACCTTCGAGCCTGCAATTCGATGGACCACCTGCAGGCAACCGCTTCGCGTGCCCACTGGAAAATGAATATTTTCGGTGATCTGGTCAGGCCCGCACTTCGAAAAGTTAGGTGCCGCCGAAGTTCGAAACGTTGCCTTCGGCGACAAATTAAACCTCGGCCGCAGCCATCATGATTCTCATGAATCCGGGTTGAGTAAGTGAATAAGTAAGAATGGCGGGTGCGCAGACTAAGACGAACCGCACGCGTGGTAGCCGCACGGTCGCTCGACTGAGCGGAGCACGTAATCATACGAACGGCAGCAACCCATGCGGTGTGCGAGGCTTCATAGTGCCTGAGAGGTAGCTATGAAAGCAGTAAGGCTCACAGGCCGAACACTCTATTTCTTCGCAGCGCCGGCACTTGCTTCTATGCTCCTGATTCCAAATTTTTCTTTGGGGCAGGATCAGAGCACAACGCCAACCGGCACTCATCCGGATAACTCAGCGAATAACAAGGCACATACAACGACTGCCGATCAACAGTCTGAAGCGTCTTCAGATCGCATGCTGACGCAGAAGATCAGAAGGTCGATCATTGCGGATAAATCACTCTCCATGTACGGGCATAACGTGAAGATCATCACGAAAGATGGAGCCGTGACGTTGAAGGGTCCGGTTCACAGCGATGACGAAAAGCAGAGCATTGGCGCCAAGGCGGCGGAAGCTGCCGGCGGTGCGGATAAAGTCACGAATCAACTAACCGTTAAGCAGTAGTGTTCGCGCCGGACAGCGCGAGAGGAGATCTACATGGCAGGGAAGAATACGGCAGCATTTGGAATTTATGCAAACGAAGCGGCAGCCGAGACCGGGGTTGACCAACTGATCGCAGGTGGGTTTTCTAACGACGATGTTTCGGTGCTGATGTCGGATGTGAGGGGGTCGAGGGACTTTGCAACCGAAAAGAACACCAAAGCGCCCGAAGGAACTGCAACTGGTGTTGGTGTTGGGGGAATTGTTGGCGGAACCTTAGGATTGCTTGCGGGCATTGGCGCGCTGGCGATTCCAGGCGTAGGTCCTCTGATCGCGGCCGGCCCGATCATGGGTGCACTCGCGGGTCTTGGCGTTGGCGGCACGGTCGGAGGCCTGGTTGGAGCTTTGGTCGGAATGGGTATTCCGGAGTATGAGGCCCAGCGCTATGAGGGGCGAGTCAAGCAGGGCGGCATTCTCGTCTCCGTGCATTGCGATTCCTCTGAGGAGGTTTCCAGGGCGAAAGATATTCTTAGGGCAACCGGCGCTGATGACATCGCATCGGCGGGAGAAAGCTCACACGGGGTGAAGGCGACGGATAAAGATTCGGCTTATGTGAAGGCCGAGCCGGTGGGCACCGCGCACACGTACGATAAGGACGTAGTTGTCACCGATCCGCGTCGAGTCGGTTAATCATTCGTTCCCGCTCATGCACCCGATCGAATGGGTGCATGAGCCGGCTTCGCTCAATGCTGGTCGGCCCCTGAGCCCATCTTCCCAAGACGCATTCCCCACCGAAGTCGCGCTTCGCCCGCGAAGCTATCATAAAAACAACACGCGATCCACTGGAGCGCAAGAGCCCATGGATACAATGGCACGCATGCGTATTTATGCGGGTGTGGGGGCGCTGCTGGGTTGGTTCGCGCTGGCGTTGCAACTGTACCTGATCCTGGTGCAGTCACCGGCCCTGGGCGTGGCCATGGTGGGCACCGTGATCACCTACTTCAGTTTTTTCACCATCCTCACGAACATCCTGGTGGCGCTGGTGTTGACCGCAGTTTCGTCGGGCCTCCGGGCCGGCTGGGCGCAACAGGTGGCGAGCGAGTCAAGGCAGGCGGCCACCGCGGTTTACATCACGGTTGTGGGCGTGTCTTATCAACTGCTGCTGCGCAAGCTGTGGAATCCGCAGGGCGCGCAATGGCTGGCTGATGTGCTGCTGCATAGCGTCGTGCCGCTCGGCTATGTGGTTTACTGGCTGTTTCTTGCGCCCCGAACGAGGCTGCGGTGGAAGGACGTATGGGGTTGGCTGGTCTATCCCGCGGTGTATTTGATGTACATCCTGGCGCGCGGTGCGGTCAGCGGACTGTACCCCTATCCCTTCGTCGATGTGAACCAGTTGGGGTACAGGGGAGTGCTTGTGAACACGGTCGTGTTCACAAGCGTATTTGTGGGCCTGGGCCTGCTGGCCGTGGCGTTCACCCGCAGGAGGGCGAAGGCTACTTAGCGGGTTTGGCCGGTGCGGTCTGGGTGGTCTTGATGCCCGAAAGCACGGAGTGCGAACCGATGCTCCGTTGGATCAGAACCGTAAGTCCGATCGAAGTAAACATGAAGATGATGGCCGACCAGGTGGTGACCTTGGTCAGCAGGTTGGCAGCGCCGCGGGGGCCGAATGCGGTCTGCGATCCCTGGCCGCCGAACGCGCCGGCGAGATCGGCACTCTTGCCCTGTTGCAGCAGAACTACCCCAATCAGGACTATGCAAACAATCACGTGAATCGTTCCGAGAAACCAGATCATGCGAACTTAACCTCAATGGATGGTGCGGAAGAGGGGACTTGAACCCCTATGCCTCTCGGCGCCACCCCCTCAAGATGGTGTGTCTGCCAATTTCACCACTTCCGCGCTTCTAAGCAAATCGACAAGCTGACGCAGCATTCGCCTGAGGCTGGCGAAACCGTACGTCCTAATGATGTTACCGTGCCCGGCTACCGACTGCAACGGCTTGCCCCAACCTTGACCCTGAAGCGTAAAAGAGGGGTCGGCCGGCGGCTCTACTTCCCAGCGACAAAATCCCCACGGAATTAGCTCGGGGCTCGCTGGGGCTCGAGCGAGGGATGCTGTTTCTCGAGGAAACGGCGGTAGCGGTCAAGCAGGGAGGCGGGTCCACGGGCGCGCAGAAAGACCAGATTACCCTCGAAGCGCTTCTGGTCGATGATCGCGCCGCCTTCGAGCGAGGCGAGGATGGCGCCCTCTGACTGCGGTAGACGAAAGCTACGCTCGACGAGCGGGTCAACCAGCAGCGCGGCATCGATCGCGGCCAGCAGTTGCGCCAGGCCGGTGCGCTGCAGCGAAGAGACGGGAACGGCTGCATGATCACTGGATAGCCCGGCACGCTCCTGGTGCGGCACCAGGTCAATCTTGTTCAAGACCTGGATAACCGGCTTGGTCGAGACGCCCAGCTCGGCCAGCACTTTTTCCACCTGCGTCTTCTGCTCTTCGCGGATAGGGCTGGCAGCGTCTTGCACGTGGAGCAGAATCTCAGCTCGCTCGACCTCTTCGAGGGTGGCGCGGAAGCTCGAAACCAGCGTGTGGGGCAGGTTACGGATGAAGCCGACCGTGTCGGAAAGCAGAACCTTGCGGCGGGAAGGGAGGTGCAGCTGGCGCAGTTTGGGGTCGAGGGTAGCGAACATGCGCGCGGATTCAAGCACGCCCGCCTCGGTTAGGGCATTGAAAAGAGTGCTCTTGCCGGCGTTGGTGTAGCCGACCAGGGCGACCACGGGCACCGGGACGGCTTCGCGGCGTTGGCGCTGCTGATGGCGGATACGGCGCACGGCATCGAGCTGGGTTTTGATGTGGTCGATGCGCAGGTTGATCTTGCGGCGATCGGTTTCGAGCTGGGTTTCGCCCGGGCCGCGGGTTCCGATTCCGCCGCCCAGTTGCGACATAGCGCGGCCGCGTCCGGCGAGGCGGGGCAGCTGGTATTCGAGCTGCGCCAGCTCCACCTGCAGTTGGCCTTCACGGGTGCGGGCATGGCGGGCAAAGATGTCGAGGATGAGCTGGGAACGGTCGATGACGTGGCAGGGGAGCCGGGCCTCGATGTTGCGCAGCTGGGAGGGGGTGAGGTCATGGTCAAAGAGCACCAGCGAGGCGTTGGTGGAGGCCACAACTTCAACAATTTCATCGAGTTTGCCCTGCCCGACGAGGCTTGAGGGATCGGGCGTCTGGCGCCGCTGCAGGAGCGTGGCGGCGATGGTGGCGCCGGCTGATCGGGCCAGCTCTTCGAACTCTGCGCGGTTGGCGTCGAGGTCAAGGGTAGAAGCCGCAGGATCGGCAACGTCTTCTTCTCCGGCCACCACGGCGGCTGCGGCCCGAGCCAGGCGAGCGGCCGCGGTCAGCTGCTTGCGTTTGCGCAGCTCGCCGGTAAACTCGACCACCACCACCACGGCCAGTTCCTGCTGGGTCTGCGAGGTGCGGAGTTCGCGGGCAAGCAGTGCCGCGTCCTGCGCCTCACTGGCTTCGACCAGACTGCGGCGGGTTGGCTTGCTGCGATTCCGGCGTGCCTGCGCTGGATCGGGGGTGGGCTGAAGCGGGACTTTCTTACTGGTCAACGTGGTCTCAATCCGGGGCCCGGTTTCTTACCGGCTCTCCTCATGATACTGAAGGACGATTGCCTGATGCCGGCGGTTCTCCGCTGGTAACCCTTAGCCCCCGGCAAAGGGCAAAAATATCCTTGTCAAGATCCCACCGGCCGTCGTACAAAAAGGAACCACTTTCCCCCCAAGGCAGCTTCGTCACTGCTGCAGTCACGATTTACACACGGAGGAGTTCCTCGTGCCGGCAGCCCTGCGTCGCTTTTTGCCTCTTGCCTCGGCCCTGTTCCTGCTCAGCACCCAGGCCCGGGCGGATGCCTGGATCAAACCAACCCAGGAAGAGTTACAAATGACGGCGGAACCGGCCGCTCCCGGCGCGGCTGCGATTTATCTCCTGCGCGATGAGCGGGCCGACGACAAGATCCACGTCCATACCACCTATGTGCGCCTCAAAGTCCTCACCGAGAAGGGCAAGCAATATGCCGACCAGGAGATCAGCTATCAAGGGACGGGCTTCAAGATTGCCGGTGTCGAAGGCCGCACCATTCACAGCGACGGCACCATCATTCCCTTTACCGGCAAGCCTTACCAGAAGTTGCTGGAGAAAGCCGGTTCTGAAAAATCCAGGGCCACCGTTTTTACTCTGCCCGACGTGCAGGTAGGCAGCATCATCGAATTCCGTTACACGCTTGAGTACGACAGCAACGTGGTGATCTCGCCGCGCTGGTATCTGCAGCGCCCCTTGTATACCCGCAAAATACATTTATTCTTCCTGCCCACTGAGCATGAACTGCAGGATGGTCATGGCGGGGTGATGCAGGGGCGCGTCGCCTACTCCGCGTTTCTGCCTCCGGGCGCTTCGGTCGTCTATTCGCCGGCGGGCAAGTCCTACACCATCGATGTTGCCAACATCCCGGCCTTTCCCGAGGAGGAGTTCATGCCTCCGATGCATAACTACACCTTTCGCGCGCTGTTCTACTACACCATCGCCCGGTCGGCGGAAGATTATTGGGGTACGGAAGGGAAGTACTGGTCAAAAGGCGTAGACCGGTTTATCGATGCAGGCAAACTCTCGAGCATTGCCAACCAGATCGTCAGTCCGGCGGACAGCCCTGCGCAAAAGCTGCAGAAGATCTACGGCGCGGTGATGAAGATTGAGAACACCAGCTTTACCCGTGAGCACAGCGGTGCAGAAGACAAGGCGCTGGGTATCAGGACCAGGACGGCCGCGGACATCTGGGAACAGAAGCGCGGCAATCGGGATGAGATCACCCGTCTCTTTGTGGGCCTCGCGCGCGCCGCGGGGTTCACGGGCTATGTGGGGTGTGTGACCAACCGCGATCGCAATTTTTTTGTGGAAGACTACCTGGACATGAGTCAGCTCGATGACGATATCGCCATCGTGCAGGTGGATGGTAAGGACCAGTTCTTCGATCCCGGAGAACGTTATGCTGCGTTTGGCGATCTGCATTGGAAGCACACGGCCGCTCAGGGAATCCGGCAGACGGAGAAAGGTGCGGGCGTTTTTGTGACGCCCATTCCCGCCTACCAGTCGACCAGCGAATTTCGCAACGCGTATCTCGAACTGCAACCTGACGGTAAGGTGAAGGGCACCCTGCGCATCATGTTTACCGGTAACCGCGCGTTGTGGTGGCGTGAGTTTGCCCTGAGCAACGATGAGGATGCGCTGAAGCAGCGCTTTACCGAGGAAGTGCAAGAGCTGATGCCCGCGGGTATTGAGGTAAAGGCCGATCATTTTCTCGGGCTGAGTGCCTGGGACACAAACTTGCAGGCTGTTCTCAACGTGTCTGGTTCCATGGGCACGGTTACCGGGAAGCGTATTTTTCTGCCTGCCACGTTCTTTGAGTCGACCAGCCATGCCCTGTTTGCGCTCGATAAGAGAACCTTGCCGATCGACCTCAATTACCCCTATGCCGCCCAGGATGAGGTCACGATCAAGCTGCCGCCGGCGCTTGACATCGAGAGTCTGCCTAAAAACGCACAGGTGGATTTCCCAAAAAACGCCCTCTACCGGGCCACGTTCACCCGGACGCCGGGCACGGTGACGACCCGGAGGGTCCTGGTTCTGGGCAACATCCTTTACGGACCGGAGGAGTATCCGTCGCTCAAGGATTTCTACCAGAAGGTCAATGCCAAGGATAAAGAGCCCGCCGTGCTGCAGTTGACCCCGGCGGCTTCCACAGCGGCGACCGCAGCGCCCGGTCAGTCCCAATGAGACTGTGCTCTGTATATTCGTACCGAATATTGTTGCTGATAAGTCTTACCCTGGCGGCGCCGGCGGTGCGCGCGGCTAACCCAATACCCGATTGGGTGGTGCAGGCAGCGGCGGCCAGGCTGCCGGCTTATCCGGCTCCTACCAGCGCCGTGGTGCTGCTTGACGATCGCCTGGTGAGTGTTGGGGCAGATGGCCGGGTCACGGAGCGGCAGCGCCGGGTACTGAAGATCCTGCGCCCGCAGGGCCGCGAGTATGCAGAGATTGTCGCCAGCTATTCCAAAGACGAGAAGCTGGACTACTTTCATGCCTGGAGCATCGCACCCGACGGTCACCAGTACACCGTGAAGGACCAGGAGGTGCATGACGAGGCCCTGGGTGAGTGGGGGATTCTGTATGACGACCTGCGCGCCAGAACGGTGACGCCGCCGGGCGCCGATCCCGGCGGCGTCATTGCTTATGAGGTCGAGCGCCGCGTGGCCGATTACGGTACCGAGGAAGAGAGTTGGCGCTTTCAGCAGGATATTCCGGGGGTGCGCTGGGTTCTCGAATTGGACCTGCCGCCCAACTGGAGCCACTACGACTCATGGTTGCATCATGCACCGGTGACAGCGATTGAAGTTGCGCCTAACCACTGGCGCTGGGAGGTGACGGACGTGCCGGCGATCGACCTGACCGATGTGCCCATGGCGCCCTCTGCAGAGGCCCTGGCCGCGCGCATGGTGGCCCACTACTCCGCGCACCCGTTACCGGCCGGGGACCAGCGCTGGACGGAGATAGGGAACTGGTATGACACGCTGGCCGCGAGCCGCACCGAGGCGCCGCAGGAGATTGCAGCAAAGTCGCGCGAGGTAGGCGCCGGGACAGATTTCAAAACAAAGATTCAGGGTGTTGCCGGCTTTATGCAGCGGGAGATTCGCTACGTTGGCATTGAAATCGGTATTGGGGGATTGCAGCCTCACCCGGCGGCCGACGTATTCAAGTACCGTTATGGTGACTGTAAGGATAAGGCGACGCTGCTAATCGCGATGCTGAACGCGGTGGGTGTGCGCGCTACCTGGGTGCTGGTGGATACGCATCGCGGCTTTATCGATCCGGCGTTACCTTCGGTGCAGGGCAATCACGCGATTGCGGCGATTGAGATGCCCGCAGGCGAGAGCGATCCTGATTTGCGTGCGGTGGTGACTGCGCGCAACGGCAAGCGCTATCTTATCTTCGATCCGACGGACACCTATACGCCGATTGGCCTGCTTGGTTTTCATCTGCAGGGCAGCTACGGCATTTTGGTTGCGGGCAACGACAGCCAGGTGATCCAGTTGCCCACGCTCGCGCCCGATGCCGATACCGTGGACCGCACGGCGAAGTTTGCATTGAACCAGGACGGCACGCTCAAGGGAACGGTAACGGAGACGCGTAGCGGGGAAGCGGCTCGTTCGTATCGCCGGTTGTACAACGAAGAGGGCGAGAAGGAGCAACACGAAGCCATGGAGCGGCGGCTGCAGAGAGACCTCACCGGTTTCACCATCGACGCCAGCAGCGCGCAGAATGCGCGGGAGATGAGCAAGAGCCTGGTGCTGCAGTACAGCTTCACGGCCAGCGGATACGCGCAGCCGACGGGCGATTTGCTGTTGCTGCGCCCGCGGGTTGTAGGTCGAAATGCGCGGCCGTACAACGACAAACCGCGCAGCTACCCGATTGACCTGGGCGAGACGGGGACCTGGCGCGACACCGTCGATGTAGCCTTACCCGCAGGTTATGCGGTGGACGACCTGCCTGCCCCGGTCGATCTGGATGTGGGCTTTGCTACGTATAAGAGCGCGGTGAAGGCCGATGCCGGCGGACTGCATTACGCGCGCGAGTACGTGGTGCGCCAACTCGATTTGGCCCCTGATAAATCCGCCGATGTCAGCAAGCTGATGGCCGTCATCACCGCCGATGAAAACAGCAGCGCCGTGCTGAAGAAAAAATGAAGGCTGCCTGGTTAGCCTGACCAACATAGCTTTGGGCGCTGCCATTTGTTCATCGGCGACAACAGTCATGGAAACGCTACTCCCGGATTCGTCATCCCGAGGAGCCGACTTGCCGACAGGCAAGTCAGCCACTCCTAATGAACAAAATGGCTGGGGCTGGATTTGCGAGCTCACTCGTGGGGCCTTGGTTTGGGGGAAAGGCGCACAGCAGATCCCTCCGCTTCGCTACCCCCGAATTCCTGTCGAGGTTGGTGGCGCTGGCGAACTTCATGCGGCTTTCCTTAATGAAAGCCGCACACGCGGATCTGTCTGACGTAGCGAAACAGGAATTCGGGTACGCTACGGTCGGGATGACAAATTTGTTTGGGAGACACGATGACAAATTTGCTTGAGGGGCGAGGCCAAAAGGCAGATCGCTCAGCTCGTTCATTCCATCCTTGACTTGCCGACAGGCAAGTCAGCCACTCCTAATGAACAAAATGGCTGGGGCTGGATTTGCGAGCTCACTCGTGGGGCCTTGGTTTGAGGGAAAGGCGCACCGCAGATCCCTCCATTTCGCTCCCCCGAATTCCTGTCGAAGTTGATGGCGCTGGCGAACTTCATGCGGCTTTCCTTAATGAAAGCCGCGCACGTGGATCTGTCTGACATGGCGAAACAGGAATTCGGCTACGCTACGGTCGGGATGACAAATTTGTTTGGGGGACGGGCTTAAAGATTTGCTTGAGGGATGGCTTAAAAGCAAGCGCTCTCCGCGTTCATTCCTCCCTTAACTTGCCACCAGGCCAGTCAGCTCCTCGGGATGACGAGTCTGGGGGTAGCGTTTCCATGAACCATCGTGGCCGATGAATGCTCAGATCGGAAGACGCTTCGTGATGGATTGGCAACCTGCTTTCACTTTCTCTTCCTCCTCTCAAATCTTATCAACAGATTACGTCGCTCAAGCAACCTCGTTTTCGCTAATTGGACCGCTCTGTGCCTGGTTAGCCTGACCCTCAACAACCCTAGCTACGCTTTTCCTATAAAGACATCGGTAAGAAGTTTGGGTCGAGAATGATCTCCCCTTGACCAAATAGGAGAAGGCAGCGTACTCTCCTTTTCCAGATAGGAGACCGGCATGCCACATCCGATCGAGCTTCCGCAGGGGGCGCTCGAGGTCCTCATCCTCAAGGCGATTTCACTCGGGCCTCTCCACGGCTATGGAATCCTGCTCCGCATTCAGCAGATATCCGGGGATCGTCTTGAGATCCAGCAGGGTTCTTTCTATACCGCTATCTACCGACTCGAAAGCCGTGGTTGGATCAAGGGCGAATGGGGAACTTCGGAAAACAATCGCAGGGCGAAGTACTACCGGCTTTCGCAAACTGGAAAGCGTCAACTCCAGGCTGAAAGCCAACGCTGGACCGATATGGCTGGCGTCGTTACTTCGATCCTGGGCCTCGCGCCTGAGGAACCATCATGATCTTTGCCCGAATCCGAATGTGGTGGTACACAGTCACACAAACGGGCCGTGCGCGGCACGATGTGGAGTCGGAGTTCCAGTTCCATATGGATTCCTACGTAGCCGACCTCATGCAAAAAGGGCTATCGGAGCCGGAGGCGCGGCGACAAGCATGCGTGGAGTTCGGTCGACCGGATACCCAAAGTGAAAGGCATCGCGATGCCATCGGGCTCCGTCCATTTGATGAAATAGGTGGCGATCTTCGCTATGGTCTGCGTGCGCTCTTCAGGAACCCAGGGATTACCTGCATAGCTGTCCTCTCGTTGGCCGTCGGTATTGGCGGGACGACCGCGATGTTCACCTTGATCAATGCCGTCCTGCTCCATCCCTTTCCCTACGCGGACTCGGATCGCATCATGAACCCGGTTCTGATCAACGAAAAAAACCCGCAGCAAGTGACGTGGTTCGCCATGACGAAGCCACAGTTTCAGACCCTTCGCAGTGTGAAGAGCATCGAGAGCCTGCTAGGGTTCCGCCACGTAAACGCTCGAAATCACCGGGGGAGGCTTGCCAGAGGATATCTCGGCAATCTACCTGACTGAGAATGCCGGAGCATTCTTCGGGGTCCGCCCCCTGCTTGGCCGGTTCATCCAGCCTTCTGACGCGGAGCATGGGGGGCAGGCGATCGTTGTTCTCAACTACGGCTTCTGGCTGCGTCACTTCCAGGCGGATCGTTTCGTCGTTGGCCGTGCCCTCGAAATTGATCATGTTCACTACACCGTGGCGGGTGTCATGCCTCGCGCCTTCGCCTTCAACGACACCCTGGGGGTGGGGGACGTTTATCTGCCGCGCAGCCTTCTCCATGACACAGTAAGCCCTCCCGTTGAGTGGCCATATACTCCGTGGATCAAACTCAGGCCCGGCGTGAGCCTTGCGTCAGCCGACGCGGAGCTGGGCGCGATTGTCCGGCAGTTTGCGAAAGAAACCCCGGCGCATTTCCCACAGCAGTTTCATCTGAAGCTTCAGCCCATCGTTGTCCCTTACCGGCAATCGTTGGGTGCAACCCTGCTTCTTTTGCTTGCAGGCGTAGTTATCCTGCTGCTGATTGGCTGCGCAAATTGCTCCATCCTTTTGCTGG
This sequence comes from uncultured Acidobacteriaceae bacterium, assembly GCA_963834445.1. Lineage (GTDB taxonomy): Bacteria > Acidobacteriota > Terriglobia > Terriglobales > Acidobacteriaceae > PALSA-350. The sequence goes on along the minus strand of CAWIBU010000001.1, from coordinate 373,547 downwards.
CCCGCGGAACAGCCCGCCAGCACGAGCTTGCGGTGCGAAGTGCCCTCGGCGCGACAAGGTGGAGGATCGTCCGCCAGTTGCTCGTGGAATCAGTTGTCATTTCATTTGCGGGGATGGTGCTCGGTGTCGCTTTTTCCGCCTTGCTTGCTCGACTTCCGGTCAGGTTGTCGCCGCACTCCTTTCCTGCCGAATCGGTCATCGGGATCAACCCAACTGTTCTCGCTTTCTCGGTGGCTCTCGCTTGCGCCAGCAGCCTCCTGTTTGGGCTTGTGCCCGCGCTGCGAGTTTCTCAATTCGACCTCGCACCGGTTATACAGCGCACCCTTCCGCGCATCGTGGGACGATACGGAACTGGAGGCATGAACACCCTGATTGCCGGCCAGACAATGCTCACCTTGCTGCTCACGGCTACCGGGGCGACTGCTGTTGCGGCCTTCCTGCATGTCGTGCATGTTCCTCTTGGCTATGATCCGCAGAACGTACTGAACGCCGGCATCATGACCCATTGGAACGATCCTGCCAAGTGGGGCGCGATTGGCTCCAGGGAAGGACGAACCGCCTATTTCGAGCAAATTGGAAAGAAGATGAGTTCGGTACCGGGCGTTTTGTCCGTCGCCATCAGCATCGATGTCTATCCTCCTTACGGCGGCATAGAGCAAAAGTTTGAAACCTTTCGGCGAACCTCCAGCCACGAAGAGAATGCTCGCGTCATGGAGGTCGGCCAAAACTACTTCTCGACCCTGCGCATACCGCTGCGCGATGGCCGAATCTGGGATCGGACCGAGAACCAGCGTGGCGACGGACTGGCAGTTGTCAACCAGGCGTTCGTCGAGCGTTACACACCTCAGGGCGTCCCTGTGGGCCTGCGGATCCGCTTGCCGGGTCTGGTATCCCATGCAGATCTCATTGCAGCTTCGTCTGACAGTGCGGGGTGGCGGACAATCGTCGGCGTGGTGGGGGACGTGCCCAACAATGGGCTCGACCATCCCGTCTTACCCGCTGTCTACGTGCCTTACACCACAATGCTGGTGCCCTATGCGCAATTCAACATCCGTACCCAAGCCCATCCGCTCACCTACCTGCACGCCTTACAGGTAGCGGTAGCATCGATAGCTCCTGACCAGCAAATTTCGATGGGTGCCTCCACCCTTGAAGAAACTTTGGCGAACGATCCGCAGTGGGCCCGGCAACGGCTGTTCTCCATTCTTTTCGGCGTTTTCTCTGGGATGGCTCTTGCTCTAGCCGCCGTAGGGCTGTTCAGCGTTGTGTCGTACAGCGTCAGCCAAAGGACTACGGAATTTGGTGTCCGTGTGGCACTTGGCGCGACCAGGCGCCATGTAATCTGGGCGGCGGCCCGGGTCGGGTTCCTGAGTGCTGCCGCGGGTATCGTCTCAGGCGTGGTCATTGACCTGCTATTCCGCAAAATGCTGAGCGTCTGGATGAAGAGTGAGCCTGCCGGAACGCCGGCTTTGCTGTTTGTAATCGCGCTTCTTGGTTTGTGCACATTCTTCGCCTGCCTGCTGCCTGCCTACGGGGCAACTCGTGTACATCCTGCGGAAGCTCTTCGCTACGAATAGGCGTACCAGAAATTCCTTAGCGAGGGATCAAGGGATGTTTTCGCTTCCAGGGTCTGAAAGCGTTGCCCATGCGGATCGCACGTATCTACTCCACAGCGCACGACAGCCTAACGACAATGATGTACTGTTCACGCTGGCGGGCCTCCAGACACGAGCTAGTGAACGCGGAATATGGGCAACGTGTGTCATGGCCATTTGCGTGGAAGTATCGATGCTGGCGGCAGCCACCGGGCGCGGTCTTACCGCAACAGTTTCGTTTTCGGGTTGCTGCTTCGCATTGGAGTGGTATTACCGGAGAGAGACGATCGCGAGTGAGGCACGGGACGACCGTGATCATGGCCGGTGGTCACTGCTCCGCGTGCTTATCGCAATTGCCATCCTGTTGACAGGATGCATCTGGCATTGGTTACCCGCGGGAGGGGTGACCAGGGAAGCGGGAGTTGCGGGCAAAGTTGCACACCCAAAAGCAGGCAGAGACCCGAAACAACTGGAAACCTCGTGGGTCGGAATCATTCTGTGGCCGAGCGCTCCGCGTAAGGCGGTGATAACTCCGCCACCTCCTTCTCATGCCCATTCCACAACGCGGGGGCATTTAGCGAAGCCGCTGGTGATCCCCTTCACCGGGTCATACTGGTACTTCAAGACACCCGCCCAAGGGCCGGGCCCCAACGCTCACGTCGTACATGAAAGCCCGACAACGGTGGTCATCCACTCATCTGATTGGCACCGCCTCACGATGGAAGCTCACCAGAAGCTTGGCGAACCGATCGATCTGATGTGCTGCCGTGAAATCGATATGGGTATCTGGAATGCCGATAGTCGTCCTGGTCGAATCGATATTGCCGTAAAGCTGATCGACTCGTAAACGGGACAATCGCAGACCCTCGGACTCCAACCTGTCTTGTCTAGCACGGCGGCAGGTTTTCGACTGGATCGACCGTCAGTCGATGAGTTACTGCGGTATCGACTGCCTCGAAACGATCACCTCCGCCGGTTTGACGAGATAGCGGTGATCTTCGAACCGGCACCGGAGCGATCGATCGGTGGCGAGCAGATTGCCGTTCGTGAATTCCGGCTTCTTCCGGAGTGGTGATTGCTCAGGGCCGTTATCCGGCTGTTCAGATTGCCTGGAAATCGAGTCTTGTCCAGCACCGAAATCGGGGACTACGTGCTCTGGCTCGGCTGAATTGTGGCGTGGTCCCCTTGATTGAGACATGGAGAATAGGGACAGGTTACTTTTGGCTGCCACGTTCCGTCCGTCCTGTGCCTGGATTCCCAAACCATAGGACTGTAACGAATTTTCGCAACGTCGCACTATACAAACATTCCTGGCTCGCGAGCACGATATTTTGAAGCAGCCGTTGTAGATGTCTGGTCTCAGCGATCGGCCGGTGCGACTTGGAGGAACCAACGATGACCATGGCAAAGCCACTTACGGGCAACGATGCGCAGCATATGTCGCATTCGTTCCGGCATGCGGGGCATGGTTTCTCGCCGCTTGCGAATGCTCTCTTCTGCCTTGCCTCTCTTTTCATCATTATTCTGGCGCATGCGCCGTCAGCGTCCGCGCAGGAGAAGCGCGTTTATATTAATGACCGCTGGCCGATTCAGGGGCCGAAGGGGCCCACGCTTTCTCCGGCTCACGTTGAACCCACCAACGAATGTTCGCAAAGCGTATATGTGGATTCGTTTATCCCGCATGCGACGATCACGGTCTTTCTGAGCGGCTCGGTGATCGGAGGTCCTATCCCCACGGAGTTCGGGTTCGTGGATGTTCCACTCATGCATGCGCTCCATATAGGGGATCAGGTGACCGCGACGCAGACGGTGAATGGTGTCATCAGCCAGCCTTCTGCTGTGATGATCGTGGGGAAAATGCCGGCAACGCTCCCCACCCCCACCATCGATGCGAAAATTTATCAGTGTGGCCAAGTGGTTCCCGTGCATAACCTGGTGCCGGGGGTAAAGGTCGAAGTGCGCGACCTCAACACCTCGTCTGCCATCGGCCATGGAGCCACACCGAACTCGTGGGGAAGCAATTGGGATCCCGTGTCGACCTCTGCTCTGGTGAAGGGCGATAAGATCACCGCCAGGCAAAGCGCCTGCACTGGTGTGGCGAGCGCGGACGCGCCGGCCATGATCGTGAAGCCGGAGCCATCTCCGCTCACCGCGCCTACACTCGACACGCCGATTATCGGCAACGATGCGATCACCGCACATGGCCTGTTCACCGGGTCGCTGTTGCAGGCATTTCAGCCCGGCGTCATCGGTTCGGGAGCAAGCACGGCTGAAAGCAATTGGATGCATGTTGCGCCGCCCATCAAAGCCTCGCCCGGCGTGTCCGCGGAACAGACGCTTTGTCACCATAGCCCTAAGTCGCCTCCGGTAACCCCTACCAACAACATTCCACGGCCTACACTGATTGGCCCGATTTGCCCCGGGCAGGCAGCAGCTTGGGTAAGCGACACAACTATCGATGCGACCCTGGTTCTGCTCAAAAACAATGCGATCGCAGGCTACGGCGGAGCGGCTCCGGGTGAAGCTCCCCTGGACATCGCGGCGCCGGCTGTTTTCGCCCAGGGCGACACAGTGCAAGTAGTGGAGTACATCGGCTCCAATGTGGTGTTCTCCAACACAGTGATTGTCGGCTGCACCAGTGTTGCCACCTATCACAACGACTCCGAGCGCACTGGTTGGAATGCGGCGGAGAATACCCTGACTACGGCGAATGTTACGCCGCTGACCTTTGGGCTGATTGCCTCGGTTCCGCTCGACGACCGCATCGACGCGCAGCCGCTGGTCGTGACCAACCAGCCAATCCAGAATCAGGGTACGAACACAGTCGTATATGCTGCGACCGAAAGCAATACCATCTACGCGATTGACTCCTGGCTGGGCAATATACTGAACACCGTCAGCCTTGGGGCGCCGGTGCCGCGGCCGCAGGGCTGCATGGATAGTGGACCCAACGTTGGCATCAACAGCACACCGGTCATCGACCTGCGCCGCCGGGTGATGTATGTGATTGCTTACACGGTGGTGGGTGGCAGCCCCACTTACCAACTGCACGAGCTGGACTTGAGCACACTGCTTGACAGGCCTGGGTCGCCCATCACGATCGCTGCCTCGCACACCCTGGCGAACGGCACCGCGTTCGCGTTCGATGCGAGCGTGCAACGCCAGCGATCGGCATTACTGCTGGCCAACGGAAATGTCTACGCGGCCTTTGCCAGCTTCTGCGACTGGAAAGCGAATGTGTCCCGCGGCTGGCTTTTGGGTTGGAACGCCGCAACGCTCAAGCCGCTGCCGGCCAACGAACTCACCGATACGCAGCCGACGGACCCCAACTCATTTTTCCTTTCGTCGATCTGGATGTCAGGCTATGGCGTGGCAGCCGGCAACGAGGGAGATTTATTTTTCGTGACCGGCAACTCCGATAGCGCAGCCAACACATATACCGGGACTACGAACATTCAGGAAAGCGTCGTCAGGATGAGTTCCGATTTGTCGAAACCCCTCGATCTGTTCACTCCATCGAATGTATTTCCGCTGGATCAGGGCGACACCGATTACGGGTCCGGCGGAGTGCTGGTGTTGCCCGATCAACCCGGCAACATGCCGCACATTGCCGCGGCGGCTGGTAAAGATGGCCGGCTCTTCATTCTCAATCGCGACAGCATGGGAGGTTTTCACAACCCCGACATTCCCAAGAATGTCGCCGTCGGCGGATGCTGGTGCGGGCCTTCGTACTTCAAAGCATCCGATGGTGTGGGACGGGTCGTGAGCAGCGGGGGCACGCATGCCAATAGCTGGAAAGTCAATACGGGGGCAACGCCCGCGCTGCAGCACGAAGCGTCGTCCAGTGCCGTACCCAGTGATGGTGGCAGCGGGTTCTTTACTTCGGTATCGTCCAATGGGACCACGCCGGGCACCTCCATCATTTGGGCAATCGGGCGGCCGGCTAACGATCAGCAGCAGATCAAGGCGTTTGCTTTCAATGGCACGGCGGCGGCGGGAAGTCTTCCGCTTCTGTGGTCCGGGAATGCCGGCACCTGGCCTGGGAGCCATTCTGATAGCGGCGGCAATGCCATTCTCGTTCCCACGATAGCCAACGGACGAGTTTACGTACCCGGCTTCCGTGAACTCACCATCTTTGGTCTGCGTCCTCTCAGACGAGGAAAGATGTTTCCTGTGCGCCGTGATCTGATCTCGTCAATAGCGCCGAAACCGTCCGCTCCGAATCCACGGCTCTATTGGGGAACCATCAAGAGCGTCCATGGCGACCGCATTACGATCACGCTGCGGACGGGCAAGCTGTTGCGGGTCGATCTCAGCGAGGCCATCCAGGAGCACACCACGATTCATCCGATCATTGGCCGAAGGGTGGTGATCGAGGGGACGGTGAACGCCGAGAGCATCCTCGAAGCGCGGACCATGGGCAGAGCGAGCGCCTCGCTGGGCGGGAAGGCGGATAGCGACAAATAGGCGAACACACGGTGAGAGATATCTAAAGGTTTTCGACTGTGCCGCTAACAATGAGGGTTTCCTCGCCACAGCGAGCTCGGAAGGGCACGGGTTTTAGCCGGGCCCTTTTCGGGAACGGGCGGAATTTCCCCCAATGAGCGGGGCGCCTGATAAATCGGCTGACGTCAGCAAGCTGATGGCGGTGATCACTGTCCATGAAAACAGCAGCGCTGTGCTGAAGAAAAAATAACTGCAGTGCCTGCCTGGGCGCACGAAGCGCTATTGGGTGAGACACGTCTGAGTGGGATTCGGATCGGGACTTACTAGGTCTCACAGTGCTGCAGGCAATCTTGTGTCCTTCTGTGCTGGCTCTGATGCCACGCGACCGTGCGCCGCAGACCCTCGATGAAATCCACACTGAGACAGTACCCCAGATCCTTCTGCGCCCGGCCGATGTCGGCGACGGAATGGCGAATGTCGCCACGGCGTTCCGGGCAGTAGATGATGCGGCCGGAACGGTTCATCAGGGTGCAAAGGCTTTGGTGGGTGTCGAGCAGGGAGTGCCCCTGACCGCAGGCCACGTTGTAGACTTTTCCGCTGACCACCTGGGCCGGCGCAGTCGCGGCCAGTAGATTGGCTTGCACAACATTTTCAATGTAGGTGAAATCACGGCTCTGTTTGCCATCGCCATAGATGGTCACCGGCTGGCCGGCAAGGATGGCGGCAATGAACTGGGCGAGTACACCGGAGTAGGGTGAATCCGCAGACTGGCAGGGGCCAAACACATTGAAGTAGCGGAGACAGACCGTTTCCATGCCATAGATCGAGGCAAAGCTCTGCATGTAATGTTCGCCGGCCAGCTTCTGCACGGCGTATGGGGAGATGGGGGCCGTGGGCATTGTTTCCTGTTTGGGTAACGTGAGGGAGTCGCCATAGGCTGAAGAGGAAGCTGCATACAGCACGCGCCGTACCCGCTGCTGCCTGGCTGCTAACAACAAACTAAGGGTTCCCTCTATGTTCGCCTGGTGGCTGAGTAATGGGTCCGCGACCGACAGGGCCACCGAAGCCAGAGCGCCCTGGTGAAAAACCACGTCGACCCCGCGGCATAGCTCCGCCATCAGTCCGGTATCGCGCAGGTCTCCCTCGACGAACTGCATCAAATGCAGAACGTCGTCCAAATTGTCGATCCGCCCGGTAGACAGGTTATCCAGGCCGATGACTTCGCTGCCACGATGCACAAGTTCACGAGTCAGCGACGAGCCGATAAACCCGGCAGCGCCGGTAATCAATACTTTGCCGAACATAGGTATTTGCCTCATGGATTGAGCTCGTCGTGATCGAGAGCGTGGGAGGAAGCCGGAATCAATTTACTGTTTTTTCCACCAGACCCGGGGAAGAAGACAACACCTGGATGCCGCCTGCGCCTGGTCCGGATTAGGTTGGCAATACTTCATAAGCGCAAGCGAGCCGGCAAACTAAGATTCGCCAGCGGACCAATGACGCGGTTTGCCAGGTCACGCTGCTCGTCCCACAACCATCCCCATTTATTGAAATAGAGCACGGCGGACCAAATGCCAATGGCCAGTAGGCGAAGACTTTTGTAGGAGCCCCGGTCATGGCGATGCGTGATCCTCGCGTGAGGATAGTAGACAGTCTCATATCGCTCATGGATGCGCCTGGTCAGATCGACATCTTCGAAGTACATGAAGAATCGCTCGTCAAACAGCCCGCACTCCAGTAGGGACTGCTTACGCAACAGCATGAAACAACCGGATAAATAGGGCACCGAAAGCACCATGTCCAGGTTGATGTTGGACAGTTCAAACAAATCCATGCGGCCATGGCACAATCGTTTGAGAGCGCCTGGAAATGCCCGCCTGGCCAACATGTCAAAGGGAACGGGAAGCTTTTTGCAGAGTTTCTGCGGAGAACCATCGGGATAAAACACCCTGGGCATCACCAGCCCTACAGATTCATTGAGCTCCAGGAACTCGACCAGTTCGGCCAGGACGTTCCGTTCGAATTGGACGTCCGCGTTCAGGACCAGATGATACTTCGTTGTGGAAGTTTGTCTGATCGCGATATTATGCCCAGCGCCGAAGCCTTGATTTTTGGAGGTGTGTAAGTATTCCGTGCCCAGTTCGCGACACATTGCGCCGAGTGAAGCAGTGGGGGAATTGTCCACCACCAGCATTTTGACCCGAAGGGAGGTGTTGAGAAAGCTGCGAATTGCCTTCTCCAACTCGACCGGGTTGCTATTGTAGGCGACAATCGATCCGATCACATCGTACTGATATAGTTGCTTATCCATAATCCAGACCTCGAGCCCAGCTGACGCGTCTGACGAAGTGTTCGAGCTGATGAATTGCCGGTAAACCTGCAACCACGCAGGCGGAGAACGTCATATCCGTGGCGAGTGCCTCGAACAGCGGCGGCCAAAAACCGAAGGTTGCAAAAAGGAGGAAACGACGCCGGCGGTTACCGGCTGAGACAAGGCGATGCGCGATCAAGAGGGACGCGCTCCGCTAGTGGGTATGGGCAAAGCTTTCTTTCGCTCGAGCGCCTTGCCGGTCACTGCTCGCGGCGTAATAGTTGAGCGCTCGCTCAACGCCGTTGCGAAAGGCGATCTTGTGCTGGAAGCCCAGCCGCCGCTGTTTTGCGGTGTCTCCGCCACGTGCATGCACACCGGCTGGTTTGTCGGATAAGCCCCTGACGTCGGGGAAGTAGCCTACGGTCGCGGCAGCCAGCTTGGCAAAATCGATGAAACTGGTCAGCACGCCGGTTGAGAGGTTCACGGCGCTACCATCGTCAATGCAATCAATCATGGTCATCACGCCATCCACGCAGTCGTCAATGTGAATGAAATCGCGCATCTGGGTGCCGGTACTCCAGACGTTCACGATATCGGCCCCCCGGTGCTTCAGCACGCGCTTGCAGATGCTGGGAAATGGGTACGCGTCATCCTGATCCTCGCCATACCCGGAGAAGGGGCGAAAGCAGATCGAGTGCAGCCCATGCTTCTGGTAGGCCAGCTGCGCCAGGTATTCACAAGTCAGCTTGGCCCAGCCATAGCTCATGTCAGGCATGCCGATATCGCGGTCAAAACAGATCATCTCTTCCTTTAGCAAGCGATACCCCTCGGCCCGCTGCAGGCTGACCGGATAAGCAGCACTGGAACTGAAGCAAGCCGTTTTCTTCGGACGGGCTTGCCTGGCCCAGCCCCAATAGGCCGCATCGATGGATAGATCGTCTGCTACGGCGAGCGGATTGTTTTCAATCATGAGCCGTCCCCCGACCATGGCAGCGAGATGGAATGTATAGTCCAGATCGGTATCCTTGACGCGCGCAAACCAGGTGCGGCAATCTTCTTTGTAGAAGTGGAAGCGGTCGTATTGGCGCGGATCGAAGAGCGGCCAGCCGTCGGCTGGATCGATGCCCCCGGTAAATTCTGCCACGCAGTCTACGGCGTGCACTTCGTCGCCGGCTGCCAGGAGCCGCTGCACCACATGCCGTCCGACAAATCCGGCAGCGCCGGTCACCAAAACCTTATTCATTTTGCAAAAGCCTCCTGCAGAGTTGGAATTTCTTCTTCATGGCCGCCGCTCGATTTCTTCTGTTGGATAGGTGCTGCGGGGGCGTCCGTCAGACCGTTCACAGAATCGGTTTCATGAAAACGGCGGTAAGACCAGAACCGTTGCCTTTGCTCTGCCGCCTGGCAATTTGGTTCAGAAGGGATCCCAGAACTCTGCTGAAGTATTTGAGGGGAATGATGGAATGGGCGCGCTTACACCACGCATGCAGGCTGAGAGCTTTGCTCAACCGATCGGATGTTGTCAGTTCAAGGGTCCTCAATCCGAATGTCGTACAGAGTGTCGCTAACGAGCGGGCAGTGTAGAAATAGAGATGGCGCGGGGTATCAAGATGGACCCAGGCGGCTTTGAGAACGGTAAAATCGTAGCTTTCAATGTTGGGCACGGCGATCAGCAGAATGCCTCCAGGCGCGAGCCGTTCGGCCGCCTTTTGCAGAACGAACCATGGCTTGGGAAGATGTTCCAGGGTATGCCACAAGACGATCACGTCGAAACTCTCGTCCATCGCTGCCATTGTCGCCGCCGGGTCGGAAGACTGAACCGCTTTGATGCCGAGCACGTTATTCAGGAAGTCGACGCATTGCGGATCCATCTCAATGGCGGTAACGGCAAAGCCCGCGTCTTTTGCATTGCATGAGAAGATGCCTATCCATGGACCGATTTCAAGCAAACGGCCTTCCGTCTTATGGGCCAGCAGCGGCTTCATGCGGTAGTAATCTTTTCTGGCTAAAGCCTTTAGCTGAGATAGGGTGCCTGGGATTGGCTGATAACCGCCTTTATAGTAGGGGCCCATATCATGTGGGCGTGGCGTGAGAAACAGGAGCTGGCAATGTTGGCATCGATGATATGCATAAACATCGGCAGTGGTCGCTCGATTGACGTCGGAGGACGAGAGCAGATACGCAGATACCCCTCCGCAATAGGGACAAATAGCTTCTCGTTGAAGTGCACTGGATGGTTCACTCGTCGACGCGATTGCCATGCTTTTGCCGTCTGAGTAGCTTTGCCGTGCTTGCTCAGCGCCGGGTTGCTGGGTGATCACGGGTTCGGATCCCACTTGTGTTGTTTCATCGTGTCCCCGCTACCAAGGGTAAGAGTCGCGGCTGCGACCTATCGGTTGGCAAGGCCGGCAGGCACTCTCGACTCATTGTGTTCAGCCATGAGGTCCGCGAGAGGCTCTTGCATATTGGCTTTCATGTCGTATCGCAGGGCGAGAAAGGCTTGCGCATTGTGGACCAGCGACCGCGCCAGCGCCCGGTCGAGGATGAGTTTGCGTACACAGGTAGCGAACTGCAGCGGTGTGTCGGCGACTAAGAGATGGACAGAATGTTCGAAGCCGGTTCCTTCCATGCCCATGGAAGTGCTGACGACCGGCATACCGGCCTCCAGTGCCTGGATCAGCTTGATCTTCACACCGGCGCCGCAGATGACAGGGTTCACAAACACCGCGGCGTGATGGTAAAGGCTATCGAGCGTCACCGGATCCTCCTGGAGCAAGACATGTTCGTGTCGCTGAATCAGTTGCTTCAACTGCGGAAGTGGTTTGCCAGCGGTGCGACCGGCAACCTGAAATGCATAGCCTTCAAGGTCACTCAACAGAGGATGAACGTGTTCGATGAACCATGCGACGGCATCGGTGTTATGCGTAATCGTCAGTGTGCCGATAAAAAGTGCGGTTTGGCCGAGAGCAGCAAATGGCTGCAGAGTGCGCGGATTAACTTGTGTAGGGACAAAGTACGACTTCAAAGCATGCCCGGGCTGGTTTTTGATATGGGTCTGCCGTTCGCTATCTGAGATGAACCAAAGAAGGTCACACTTGCGAATCACCTGAGGAGAATAGAAGCGAAAGCGCAGCGACTCGGAGTAGTAATAGAGTTTCTTTAACCAGCTGCCAGCGCCCTCGGCAAGATCGCGGAAATATCCGACCTGCTCATTATGAATGCGCAGGATGACCTTCGCGTGGCGGACGGCGGGGTTCCTCAGAAAACCGGCGACGTACTCAGATTCAAGAACAATGGCATCGTAGGTTTCATCGAGATGGATATTCTGCAGACCCTTGCGACTGCAAACCTGAAAGGGAAGGAAAGAATGGAAGGAGCGTACTCCCCGTCCTCGCGGTACGAGCCAAAGATGACCCACATGCTCCCGTACTATCCGCATGAGGTCCCGGCTGGGTAGGGTGTTGACCGTAGCCAATAGATCGACACGGTACCCCATCTGTCGCAAGACCAGCAGACGGCTCCACATATCGACGGCGGCTCCGTGACACGGGGGATACGGAAAATCCATGGCAACCATAAGCATGCGCTTCATCGATTGATATCCACCTGAGGACAGCCCTGTGTCGGTATCCAGGCTGCCAGACTCCGTATCCAGAACTCGGTCTGGGCCAACAGCAGGTGAGCGCGAATGCGAAGTCTGCGGCGAAGGGTTAGTGTCGTCTTTCCAGTAGCCGTTGTCCCATGACGCCGGTTCAACACCAAAGGTTGCGGGATGTAGAGGGTCTGGTGACCGGATAGCGAATTGCGCACGCCAATCCAGACGTCGTGCAGCACGTCATATTTGCGTGGGAGGGGCAGGAAATTGCCGATGACCTCAGAACGGAAGGCCAGAGTGCAACCGCCGAAGCGATTCCTGACCAGGTTCGCCCAGAAGCCGGGCCGAAAGCTTCCGCGAGGGGCGAAATAGGATTCAGCCAGGAGAGAACCATCAGAATCGATCAACGATACATCGGTCGCGATCAGGGTAACGTTCGCTTGAGAGCGAAAAGCTGCGAGCATCACCGCGACCTTCGAAGGCGACCACAGATCGTCCTGATCGCTGAGAAAAAGTATTTTTCCGGCTGCGGCGCGAATTGCGTCTTCGAAGGTGCATGCGACACCGCGGTTGGTTGGATGCTTGATGAGTCGAATCCTGCTGTCTTTCAAGGAAAGCACTTGCTCCGTCGTTGTGTCTGTGGAGGCATCATCGACCACGATCACTTCATCGCTGTCGCTCAGCTGGTTAAGAATTGAATGCAATTGAGCCGTAATATATTGCTCACCGTTGTAAGCGGCCACGCAAACCGAGATCGCAGGCCCGTCTTCGCTCGGTTGCTGGTTGTTTGCACCTTCCGTTGCGGGCAATCGCCGCAGCTTCCCGCTACGCCGCCATATTTTCAATCGATCGCCGCGCGTCACCAACAGGCGCCGCAGAAAGTGCTTGCGTGTCAAGAGTCGCGTCACAGCGTCGGCTCCCGTCCGCTGTTGACGGCAAATGCGGCCGAGCAATCGGCCGGTGAGAAATAGTCCAGCGGTGCGTCCCCGGTATAGATCGCAGTAGGCCGATTCTGCCTCAAGAAAATTTCTGAAACGCTCTGGGTCCATAGGCGGCGACGGCGAGAGCAGTGAGAGATCGTGCTCCACTTCGAGATCTTCCGCGAGGTAGACCTTTCTTCCGCACTGGTGCAGCCGGGTGTAGAGGTATGCATCCTGATAGTCCAGCCAGAAATCCGGGTGGCATCCGCCAATCTGCTGCAGCGCTCGGACGCGAAACAGCGATGCCGAATTGAACGCGTGAATTTCTCCAGTGGCAAAGCCCGCGGTATGACGGCGCAAATAGGTGACGCCCCAGGGGCGAATACGAACCGGCGATAGCTGTCTGCCGCGACTGAGAAGATGGGGAACGATGGCGCCGACGGTGTGCACGCCACTGAGCCGGAGCGCAAGGGCGTGTATGCGCAGCAGAAAGTCCGGGGGCAAGCTCGTGTCCTGATCCAGAGTCAGCATCCAGGCGAAGCCCTCAAGAGTTGCCCAGTGGAGGGCATAGTTATAAGCACCCGCAACCCCTTGGTTGCGCGCTGCCGGCACGTACCGGACATGCGGTGGAAGATCCTGGGGAAACGGTGAGTGCGGCAGGTTGTCATAGAGCAAGACGGAAATGGCGCTTGTATGCGCACCCAGGCGAGAGATCGCAGTGTTGAGCGTCTGGTAGGCCAAAGAGTTCTCGGGACGCATTTTATAGAGGACGATGACTACCAGGATGCCTGCGCCGTCGCCTCTCATCTCAACCATTATTGAATCTCCAAGTGAGTACAGCATGAAAGCCGGCATTGGTTCCGTGTTCTTGGCAAGCGCGGCCTCCAGCTCATGCCGAAGGAAGAGAAGTCAACGGGCCGCGGGCAAACCAGTGTCAGCCGCGCGCTGCCGGGGTACAGTTGCCAACAGGAAAATGTGGAAAGGAAGCGCCTGTTCCACAGCGAGAACATCCATGCCCACGGCAGTGAGCAGTTCTCGGCTGTTGTGTTCATCAAAAACGTGATGGTGCATGCAGCGGTTTTCGAAGTTGCACAGGGAGCGCCGGCGGAGATCTTCCACTGTGCCCGCCGCTCGATCCTTTTTCAGATCGTGGAGGCTTAGGATTTCTTCCAGGTGCGATAAGTCGTCTTCCTGCGTATTGCTTTCGAAGTCTGCGATCATATGGGCGACTGGAGTCAGGTTCCGACGATGGTCGAAGGTCTTGGCGTAGTGAGGCAAGGCCAGAATCAGACTGCCGCCGGGCCGTAGCACGCGCTGCCACTCATTGAGTGCTTTGACCGGGTTCGCAAAATGTTCAAGATTATGCGACGAAAGTACGAAATCGTAACTTGCAGTGGCGACCCCCTCCAGGTTAGAGCCATCACACACAATGGTTTTTCCTGGCTGCCGGGAGTGGCTAAATTGGAAGACGCTGGAATGAGAAGACCATGCAGTTGTTCGCGAGAAGTCGCAGTTATCAAGCGAGCCTACCCGGTTGTAAAGTCGCAGAGGCCGATACCAACCCTGGAAGACTTCTGAAGGGCCACCGATTTCGAGCCCACTTTTCCCCTCGACCAGCGAGACAGCGAGCTGATAGCAACTCGAGCGCCCTTGAGTGGCAATCAACACTCGCTTGAGGAAGCCGCGTGGACCATACATAAAGATGTCACCGTTCGAATCGTGGAACCTGGAGAGCCTGGAGGGATGACAGACCTGTTTGAGAACTACCTGGCGGCAGCCAGCGGGCCTGAATACCGAACCTTATACCGTGAGAAGCCCTGCAGGCTGGGCAGAGGAGGCTCCGGCGATCGGTTGGCGCCGGCGTTGCGCGGCCTGGAGACACATCAACGCGTAGACGAAGTAGAAGTATCTGGGCTGAATGACCAGCGACACAGCCATGAGTACGCAGCCCAGAAAGCAGAAATGGATGAGGTCACTGCGCAGGGTCAACAGATGCCTTTTGGCTAAAACGGCGAGCACGATCAAATCAGCGAGGCTGTTGAACCACAGAATGTAGGATCGATCTAAGCCCTGTCCGAGTTCCCCAAAAAGGTTTTCCAGGACCTTGGGAATAATCGCCACGACGTACAAGTAGTGCATCTCCAGCATATCGAGCTGGACGACTAATCCGCCGTTGCTTGCTTCCTCAAAACGGCCACTCAAAACATTCGCTGCAAAGAGGGGTAGCAAACAACTGAGCCCCACGATCAGGACCACAACGCTGATTGCCCGCTGCCGGCGCCAGGGGTTGATCCGGCTGCCGGCGAGGAGGAAACTGAGCATCACGCAACACACTTCATATCGGTTCAGAAAGGCGAGCAGCAGCGCTGCCAGAAGGACCCCACGGCGGTGTGTGCGATAGCCGCACAAAAACAGGGATATCCCCAGCAGATCGACAATCTCTTTATTGACCGAGAGCAGACTGATGGTAGTGGTGGGATTTAGTAACAACAGGGCCAGAAAGCCGCTGGTAGAAAAGCACAACCACCTCTTGCAGAGCAGGACCGAGGCCAACAGCATGGCGTAATTCACCAGCACGATGGCCAAGGTGCTGCGCAAGGCCAGGGTTAAAAACACCGGGAACCATACGGTGTTGGGAAACGCAGTCATGGCTGTCAGCGCGAAGGGGTCCGGGCGGCCGTCTCGCAGGGCGTCGGCGATATAGATATAGGTCACCGAATCTGCGGCAATATGTTCATCTGACCGGCCGTCGAGCGAGGGATTGATGCGTTCGACAAAGAGGATCAGGGAAAACACGACATAGCATGCCAGCAGCCCCGCCATTATGGCCGACCGCGCCGTCATGGGTAGAAGCAGGATTGGCAGCGGCTTCGAGGTCACGGATAGGCCCTCATGCAGGAACCTTCTCCCACAAGCGGATGTTGATCCCATTCAGCCGCAGTGTGAGCCCCATGGTCACGGTAACGAAAGCTTCGGTGATAAGAACCGAAGCACCGGCTCCCTGGGCAGAGAATCGAGAGATCAGAGGAATAGCGACCATAAGGTTCAACATTCCCGCCGCGATCAGGATGCGGCTAAATTGTTTGTCTAGACCGAACGTTAACATGGTCAACACCCCCAACACGCTGGTGACGGCGACCAGAAAAGGCAGCAGGGCAATCCACCGCATCACGGGTATGGCGCCTTGGGCAGCCATGCCAAAACAGAGCACTGCGATGGGTCGTGCGAGAACGAAAATCGCGATCACCGGCAGCAGTGCGAGACCAGACATCCACTTGAGGCTACGGGCAATAAATGCCAGCGCAGCCTCTGACGATGCGGGCGCCAACGAGCTTATGTAGGGGAACACCGCCTGCGTGATAGGCGCGACCAGACCATTGGTGGCCCGCACCAGCCGATCGGCGGCGCTGAAGTAGCCGGCTTGCACATTGCCCGCCAGCATGCCAACCAGAAAGACGTTGGTATTGGTATAGAGGCTGAGTGAGGCGGTAGAGACAAAGAGGTGCCACCCGTCCGCGGCACAGGTTCTCAGGTCCTTTGAGCATGGCCACGCGAAAACAAGATCCGCGGAGCGCAGGCAAACGACAAAGCCGATGGCGCCGGCCAACAACATGCCGAGCGACTGGATGGCCACTGCCAGAGCTCCGTCGGTCGAGTGATGCACGAAGACAAACAACAGAACGGCCGAAAGAGCTCTGGTCACGCCCGTGATCACTGAGATATGGCGCATTCGTTCCGTGCCCTGGAAATACCAGACGGGAAAGAGCACATTGCCCACCACGCCAACAAACGCATAGATGAACATGGTCCAGTCATGCCGCATACGGGAGACGGTGAGCAGCACACACCCCAGAATGACCAGGCCCACGGCCGCCAGCCCCATCTTGATCAGAAAGACGCAACAAAAGATGCGTGAGATTTCCGCCCCCTCACCGCGGCTTTGGGCGATTGAGCGGGTGGCAGAAAAGTTAAACCCGTAGTCGGTGAGGATGTTGAAGTACTGCGCGAAGGACTGCGCGACTGCCACCAGGCCGTACGTTTCCATACCCAGGACCCGGACAAGGTAAGGAAGAACTGCAATCGGGATGACGTAATTCAGTCCCTGCAGAAGATAAAGTGAAACGATGTTGTGCAACAACCGTCGCCGGCCGGAGATGGGGAGGTGCGAAGGATCAGCAGGTGGCTGATTCATGTGGCTTTCTGCTGGCCCCGCCCGGTCACGCAATGGGGTAGTGGTGAAGTCGCACGGTCGTGCAGACGGCGGCTTCCGCCCAGAGGCACGCCCGAGCCGCTAAAATTTTCCCATGACCGCGTCGCGAAGACCGTTCAGATGACAGGCAATCCGGGTATCTGATTGTGCAGACTTGTTCCACCACGCGAGTAGCGCCAGAAGCCCGCCAGTGAAGAGGCCCGCTGCGGTGAAAAGGACGACGATCAACGCGCGTTTAGGGGAGGACTTTCGATCAGGCGCGATTGCTGGTTCAACCACCTGAATAATAGACGCGTCTTTCGCTTCGTCCATGCGGGCGGCATCGTACTGCTTGATGAGCAGATCAAACATGATTTGCCGGTATTTGACTTCGTGCTCAGCGCGCAGGTACTCCATCCCGGCCCCGGGAACATCACCCAGGCCCAAATCGCCAAAACCGGAGGAGTGGTTGCGCTGCACCGACCTGGCCGCTTCTGCCTGGAGCGAGGATAGTTCGCGTTCTGCTCGCTCCAGCGCTGGATTATGTTCGGTCGCATAGGTGCGCAGCGTCTGTACCTCCACTTGCTTGGCCGCGACGTGGGCGCGGAGCTCGGCTAACCCTTCGATCATCGCTTTGGCCTGGGCATCCAGCTCGACCAGTCCCTTGCTTTGCTGAACCTGCTCGAACAAAAGCTCAGCGGCAACCAGCGACTCCCTGGCCTGCTTCAATTGCTCTTCGTAAAAGAGCCGGCGCTCGGAGGCTTCGGTGACGGCGAGGGCCCGGGTCAAGACGCGCAGTTGCTCGGTGTAGGCATTTGCGATCGCCGCTGCCCGTTGTTTGTCGATGTCGGTAACTGTAATGGTGATAAACCCATCCTTCTCGGAAGCAATCACGGTCTCCTTCGCCAAGTGCTCGCGGGCGCCTGTCATATCTCTGGCTCGATACAACCTTGTCAGACCGAACTGCCGGATGATGGCATCCGCGACCGGCCGGGAGTGGAGCAGGCCGATGTAAATATCGTTGGGGCTCTTGAGGCTCAGGCTGCCACCGGCCATCGCGGCCAGTGGACTTGCGCTATTTCCGGTCAGTTGGCTCATCAGCATCGATGCCGTGGACGGGGTCTGCTGCGGGGGCATGAGCGCCGTCACCGCCGTATAACGGACAGTTAACATCAGGCCGAGCAAGACGCCGGTCAGCAAGCCGATGACTCCCCCTATGGCGATCAGCCGCTTGCGGCGCGCAAGCTGGGTGAGCACATCGATAAGGCTGAACGAAAAGTCGGACTCATGGTCCGTCGAACTGGGCGCATACTCCAGGGTGGCCCCGGCGTCGCCACGGTAGGAATTCTGTTGGCTCATCGTGTGCCTGGGAAGGAAATCCGTATTAGACCCGGTGCCAGAGGTCGTTGCCGAATGCATGAGCAGCGTAGTAAAGGTGCAGGCGAGCGATCATGGTTTACCGCCTTCATTCTGGATTGGGCGCGAAGTTGTGCGGCAGGCGATCGATAGGCTGATCGCGGTCCAGTATTGGTTGCAGATCGTCGGCGTCCACCTGGATGGCCGCATGCTGGTTAATCAACGTGACCGTCAGCACGAACCGCATGCTGTTACCCTTCCGTACAAGAACCCCCTGCAGGCCTTGCATGATACCGCGCTTTATGCGGACACTTTGTCCAACCAGTAAGTCGCGATAGGGTTCGACCCGGCAGGCAGCCGAGCGCAGCAGATCGATCTCGGCATCCGGAAGCGGGGAAGATGTTCTCCTTTTGCCGACAATCTGTAAGACACCAGGAGATCGGAGTACCTTATCGCGCTGTCCAGGGGTGATATGCACGAACAAATAACCTGGAAAAAGCGGCAATATCAGTTTCATCCTTTGCCGGTTTTTCCATACCCGAATTTCCTCATAGGTCGGACAAAACGACTCAATCTCTCGTATATCGAGGTGCTTCGCGGCAGACTTTTCATTCTGGGGAATGGTAAAGACCGCATACCAGCTGGACTCACTTGCCGTGACTACCGGCGTCAAAAATGCTTGGCTATTCAGTCGTTGATCCATGTCGCTACCATTCACTCTGTACGACGGGTCGATGCTATGGGAGCTATGCAGGTTGGTCCGATGCCTTAACATTCGTGAGGCCGAATCTCTATAAAATCGCAAGGCTTCGCCAGGCTGACTTAGCAAAGCCAATGATTCCGGTGGTTTGTTCCATGAAGGCTGCAATAAGCCGGAGAAAAAAATCCAGCTCCTTGTGCGGCCAAATACAAGCCTATGCTTCCAGCTTTGCTGGTAGGAGTCCAGCAGATTATGTCAACCAGCTGGTAATCAATGTGCATTTGCGTGATAAGTCATCTCCTGGTAAGTAATCCGCAGACATTAAGCTACCTATATTCAGGTGTTTGCAAATGAGTGTTCCAGAGTGGGAACTACTTTCCGGAGTTAACTCTATAAAGTGGTTGGGCTTTATACATGCATTGATTTGGGTCATGCATGTATCAGCATTTCAGGAAAGCGCAAGCTGGCTCCGGCTGATGTCAGCAAATGATGGCCGAGGTCTCGACGGATTAAAGCAGAATTAGGGTGCTGAGAACTTAGGGAGGCGAGTGCCCGGCCGCGCAGAGCGGTAGGGCGCGATACGACATCGGCCGTCCCTTTCCTTCGTGGCCTGTATTAACCAATTTGGAGCCTATGAGGAAAGTGCGGGTTGCGGAAGCAGGGCGACGAGCTTGAGATCGGTGTTGATACTGGGAATCAGCGAGACCTGGGAATAGGTAATGATCGCTCCTGTTGAGGAACGAAAGTTGCGCGCACCCCCCTCCCGTTCCCGCACATCCTGTTCGCTCCAATACCTGGAAAACAGGTTGCTGCCGCCCTGTAAGCCGGCGATCAGCCGGAGTGTCGGAGGCTCGGTCAAATGGCGTCCGGCATCGGATCGAAACTCAGCTACAAGGCGTTTGGCGCGGCTTCTCCAATCCACGATCAGGGTACGTGCCTTGCGATCCAGAAAGACGAAACGAAGGAGATTGCGTTCTTCTGATGCAACTAACCAGGGCTGGAAGAGCTTCGCGGCCCTGCCGTTCCAGGCGACCGCATTCCATTGGCGATCGAGTACATAAACGGGAACTGGCATCTTGTCCACCAGGGCCTGCAGCCCTGCCGGAATTTCTAACGAAGCTGCTTCGCTCGAGTCCGGAACCACACAGCGCGCGATCTCAAACAGGTACAACCTCTCGGCACGGGAAAGCTGAAGGGCTTCGGCAATGCGCCCTAAAGCCGAAGCTGAGGCACGAATTGGGCGGCCTTGTTCAAGCCAGGTGTACCAGGTGGTGCTCACACCGCAGAGTTGGGCAACTTCCTCCCGCCGCAAGCCGGGGGTTCTGCGCCGGCCGGTGTGAGCAAGTCCAAGGTTGGTGGGCGATCGTCGTTCACGATGAGAACGGAGAAATGCTCCGAGCGTCTGGGTCGGTGATGGTGCGGGCTCGGCACGGAGGCGTGTCATGGTGATCAGGGTATCAACGATACCAGGATAAAAGATCATCTTGTACCTGCATAGTTTGGCGGCTAAGGTTTGGTCTAGCAGATCGTCATAACAGCAGGAGAGCACCCGTGCAGCACGAACAATCAGTATCCAGAAGTTTCGGCGCGAACGCCGAAAAGTATCTCATCAGCCCGGTGCATGCAGCGGGAGCCGATCTCGAGTTTCTGGCGCAGGCGGCTGCCGGGCTCGATCAACCGAGGGTCCTCGATCTCGGTTGCGGAGCGGGTCACGCCAGTTTTGCCACCGCCCCGTTCGCGCGAGAGGTGGTTGCGTTCGACCTTACGCGAGCGATGCTTGACGTAACAGCTGCTGCAGCCAGAGAACGTGACCTGGCAAACATTCTTACGATGCAGGGCTCTGTGGAAGAACTTCCCTTTGATGGCCAGCGATTTG
This sequence comes from uncultured Acidobacteriaceae bacterium, assembly GCA_963834445.1. Taxonomy (GTDB): domain Bacteria; phylum Acidobacteriota; class Terriglobia; order Terriglobales; family Acidobacteriaceae; genus PALSA-350. Next base: position 352,559 of record CAWIBU010000001.1, on the reverse strand, counting down.
ATTTTGTCGTGAGCCGTTACAGCGCTCATCATTGGAACGACGTGCCCCGGGCGTTGCAGGAGGTCAGACGTGTTCTAAGACCCGGCGGGCTTGTGTGCTTCATCGATCTGACCGGCCCTCCGTCCCCGGTGCTGGACACGCATCTGCAATCTGTGGAGCTGGCCAGAGATCCATCCCATGTCCGCAGCTACACCAGGCAAGAATGGCTTGCCTTTTTTCAGGCGGCCTCGTTCGATGCGCATATAGAACAGGAATGGCGGCTGGCGCTTGACTTTGCTTCCTGGGTATCCCGGATCGGTACATCGGCGGAAGGCATTGCGGCCATACGTTCCTTTTGGTCAAGCGCCCCGGCCGAGGTGCGCGACTACTTCAAGCTGCAGAACGATCTATCGTTTGAGGTAGATGTGACGATGATTCTGGCACGCCTTCCAGAACCGGTCACCACCGATGTAAGTCCCCACGGGCACTCGCATTTGTGAGCGAACTCTTTAAGTGACGCAACATCGGGGCAGACCGCTAGGCCTTCGGGGCGGCGCTGAAGATCTCGGATAAGCGCTCCGCGATCATCTTGTCTTCGCCGTCCTTGAGCTGCCAGACTGCGAAGCCGAAGCTGTTCGGGTCGCTGGGATGGCCATGGTGTGCGCTTTGCTTCTCGTTTGCGGGCGCGTCTGGATCGCGTCCGCGCATACCGCTGGCGCCGGCGCCCAGGCTGCCGATGCCGATGGGCCGCGTATCGGCCAGCTTCTGCATAACTTCTGGCCCAGTGATGTTGCGCTGCGATCGATCGATCTGCCAACTATAACGCGGCGTCACGTTCCCCAGCGCCTGCAGGTTGAACTCGCGCGGAAGCGCGGTGACGCCGAACCTTTTCACGGCATCGGTGATCACTTGGGCGCGTTGGTCGTACATCCTCAAAGTGGCGTCAAAGTCCTGATCGACGAAGATCTCGAGCGCCTTGAGCAGGCCGAAGATAGTCTCCTTGCCGACCTTGCAGCAACGGCCGATGCGATCCTCCTGCGGGCTCATGTTCAGCAGCGCATAGCGAATCAGCTCTTCTTTGCCGATCAGGATGCCGGAGGCCTGCGGCCCGCAAATATCCTTGCCCCCGCTGAATGTAACCATGTCGAAGCCGATCGCAGGATACTCCCACAGCCGTTCCTTCGGGGGCACGTCGGCGGAGGCATCATTAAAGGTGTAAATGTTGTGCGCCCGGGCGATGGCAACCGTCTCCGGGCCGCTCACCTGGCCCCGGTCGGAAAGGATATTGGTGAAGTGGATGGCCACCGTCTTGGGATTGATGGCGGCGATCATCTGCTCGCGCGTCTCTACCTCGACCAGCTTTGCGCCGGTTTGGCGAATCTGGTGGTCGAAGGCATAGCGATGACTCTTTTGGATGATGACCTCGTTCCTGGGGAAATCAGCCACCTCAGGAATGGTATGCATGCGGGGCTCAAGATCCTCGGTCATCATGCCGGCATAGCCGACAACCATGGCCGCGGCAGCGCCGCCCGTCACCAGGCCGGTGTAACCGGTGGGAGACTTGCACAGTTTTGCAATGAACTTACCCGCCGCGATTTCCAGCTCGTCGATCAGGACAAAGTGTTCGTTGCCGCGCCGCATCAGTTCCATCACCTCCGGCTTCATCAGTGACCCACCGATCACAGTCACGGTGCCGTTGATGTTGACGAGAGGGGTGACGCCCAGCTCGGCGTAGATGTCGCCGGTTGAACCCAAGCCGGTGGTAATGGGGACGATGGGGGCGCCGTCGACCGAAGGCATGGAAGATTTGGTTTTTTTGCCAAAGATACCTGCCGCCTGCGACTCAGCCGGAGCTAACAGGCTACCGAGAGCCGTGCCCAGCGCCGCCACAAAGGAACGGCGGCTCCAGTCAAATTTCAGATTCATGATACGTTCCTCTCAACTGGCGCAACGTGTTTCAGCCGGCGGTGGGTGGAGTGAGGACGGCGGCGCTGCCCACGATCTCAATCAGCGAATCACCGGGGATCCATTCGAGCGCCATGCAAGCGCGGGACGGGGCTTTGCCGGGAGAGAAATACGTCCCGTAGATTTTGTTCAGCGCGTCGTACTGCGCTTTGTGGGCATCGAACCTTGCCTTGCCCGTGGGCATGGGCACGCCGTCAGCCAGTGGGAGACAGAGAAATACCTCCAGGTGCAGGATGCTATCCATGGTGCAGCCCGCATGCTCCACCGACTTCTTGAGCGCGTCCATGGTGCGGGTTACGTGTTTCTCAAAAAGGTCAGTCACGAGCACGTGATCTTCTTTGGGATAGCCATCGTTGGAGCCGGTGCCGGAGAAGTAGTAGATGCCATTGTGGGTGTGATTGCCGCCGGCACGGCGCGGCGGCGCACTGGCGGGCGGAGTCTGAAGAGCGAAGAGGTTGGGGGCGCCGGCGGCTATCGCCGCCATCGCAGCGATCCTGCCGAAGAACCCGCGTCGCGTGTTCATTTGCTTCTCCTGTGCATTGCTTCTGTGAGGTTTTTAAGCACTGCGGCCATACTGTGACATGTTAACAATTCACCGCGAAGCGTGTGTGGCCTGGACGAGTTGAGAGTGGCTGCTCAGTCTTCTTTGGGCGGCGAATGGAGAGGCGCGATGGAAAAGTGGTCGAAGGTGACGTCGAGCGGCTCCTTGCCGGGTGCAGCCGCCATCATGCCAATGTTGACCAGGGGCTGCGGCGGAAAGTACGCCAGCCGAATCATCGACCAGTTCTCGTTGTCGCGGGAATACGAAATCTGAACCGTGTCGTGAAAACGTTGCAGGCGCAACCAGAGGCTTGCCGGGTTGTCGGCCAACGGCAGTACAGACCAATCGGAAAAGTCTCGCGTGACCACGGCGCCCACGCTTTGCCGGCCGTTGAGGAACTCAATGCCGGCTTTGATCCAGTTCTGGTCGTCGATGCGGATCATCAAGCCCGCATGATGATATAGCTCGTGGTACCTCGCCGTGACGCGGACCTTCGCTTCAAAGTTTCCCGACTGTTGCCGATAACGAAATGGACCGTTGTCGTGAATGAACCCGTAGTGGGTTACTCGCCAGTAGTCTGTGCCAGGAGGCGCGGTTGCGGTCAGCGTATCCACGGTTTCGGTCCAGTGTGCAGGCTGATGCAGCCAGGTGCGAGCGGTGGTTTGATCGGTCATGGTAACCGTAAGCATACTGAAAGTGAAAATGCAGGCCAGGATCTGGCGGTGCTGACGCAGCCCGGCTCAGTGCCGATAGGCGTGAACCCGGTCACAAATCAGGCGGAGCTCGTCCTCGAGATTGCCGGATGAGTTGCCAATGAGGGGGGCGCCGAGAACCACCAGACGCGCGCCAAATTCGGGCGTGCGAATCGCCTGTTCCACCGACAGACCGCCGACCGCCTGGACCGGCACCGCGACCGCCGCAACGACCTCGCGCAGTTGGTCGAGCGGACTGGGATATGGCTTGCCCATGGCCGCGAGGCCGCGACGCTCGTCGTACCCGATATGATGAATGACGAAATCGCAGCCAAGATCCTGCAGCCTTTTGGCGGCGGCGACTCTGTCCTCGGCAGCGAGATTGTCGCCCATGACTTTCACCCCGGCATCTTTGGCGGTCTGCACCATGGCTTTGATCGTCTCCGGGTGAGCACGTTCCATCACCACGACGTGGGTGGCTCCCGCTCTTGCTGCCATCTGTGCCTCAAGCCCACCGCCATCCATGGCTTTTAGATCAGCCACGATGGGAACGCCGGGAAACTCGGCGCGCAAGGCGCGAATGCTGTTCATGCCTTCAGAAACGATGAGCGGAGTGCCGGCCTCGAGCCAGTCGACTCCCGAGCGAATGGCGAGCCGCGCGGTTTCAAGAGCTTTGGCGAGGGAGGTGAAGTCAAGCGAGATTTGTACGATGGTTTTCATCATGACTTTTCTTCCTGCGCCCAGACGCGAGCGCCCACTCAGTTCACCCTACCCAGGTAGCGATCCAGCCAGTCGAGGACGGCGGCCACGAGCTGCGTATGTTGTTCGGTCACGTCGTGGGGCGTGTCGAGCACCACATGCTTTTTTTGCGCGGGAGGGGCGCCCAGCATCTTGAAGAGTGGGTCTTGCGCCGTCTCTACCGGAAAGGTGAAGTCGTAGCGTCCGTTGACCATGAGCACCGGCAGTTTCAAATGCGATGCAAAGTCCGCCTGGTCGCCTCCCGGCGGGGGCGGTTCGAGGAAAAAGCCCCCGTCGAGCAGGACGACGGTCTTCAGGCGATTCTGCAGGAGCGTTGAGAAGACGACTCCATCTGCCGAACCCATGCTGACCCCCATGTAGGCGAGCCTGGTATTGTCGATGTCCTGGCGCGTGGCGAGGTAGTCGAGAGATCGGGCCGCGTCTTTGTACCACTGCTGGGTGAGTGCGATCGGCTCGGAGCCATCCGGAAGGTAAAACTTCGCCCGCCGCTCGTAGGTGCTCTGGTAGATCGGATACATGACAGCTCTGCCGCTCTGGATGACATAGTCGAAGAATTTGGTGTCACCCAGGGCGCGTCCGTTGTCGTTGTTATTCAGGTAGAGGACACGCGCACTGGGAAAGAAGAGGATGGTCTGATAGGGCGGACGCACGTTCTTCGGGAGAAAAAGATAGGCGGCCATGCGTTCGCCGTCATAGGCGTCGTCGAAGGTCACTTTCTCTTCGCGCCAGTCCGCGGTTTCTGCGACAACACTTTCTTGCCTGGCATTCAGCGGTGACGCTGGGTAGGTGTAGAGCAACTTATAAGCATTGAAGATGGCGTCTGGTGCGGGTTTGAACCTGGCCAAGTCCCTTGCGTTGTGGCGCACCGGGCCGGTGGTTTCCGGGGGCGGGGGAGTCGAATTGCTGACGCAGCGAAAACCGCTGGTCGCCGAACGGTCAAAGGGTAAGAGTGCCTCGGGCATGGTGTAGAGATAACCCGGCGACTTCCAGTCGCCACCCAGGATCATGCGTGTGCCATTGTCGCTTGCGTTCATGACCCATTCGCGGGCATTGCCCGCCATATCATAGGTGCCAAACGTCCCCAGCCCCTGGAATTTGCCGACCGGCGCCATGGCGCTGCCGGAGATATTACTTGCCGGCATCGTGTATAGGGAAAGTTCCATGTTCGCGGCTCTGTACCATTGGGCGAATGTCGGCAGGCTCTTGCCCGCGTAGGCGGCGTAGGCTGCCGCTTCAAACCAACTGACCCCGGTGACCGGGTAGTCCGCCTGTCCTTCAGGATAATGTCCGGCAATCCAGGTGGCAGGGCCCGGCCTGCCGGTCGTGTCACGCAGGCGCGCCATCGCCTCTACCCAGGACAGGGTGCGGTTGGTATCGGTGAACGCGTTGTGCCAGTACTGCTCCTTCTCGTAGCCACCGCTATTGACGAATTTCTGGTAATCACGATTGGTCACTTCATATTGATCGATCGAGAAGGCTGGAAGTTGATACGGACCCACCCAGCCGACGGGGCTGATGTAATCGCCCCAGCGCTCTGCAGGCACCGGCACCGTACCGGACGGTGCTTCTCGCAGTTGGTCCAGCGAGAAGTGTATTTCCTTTTCGGTCGGCGGGGCAGAAAGAAACGGCCGCTGCCCGGGCGCGGAGACCATCCAGCGAAAATATCCCTTGGGGACGGTTACGTTCGTTAAGGGCGTCGTGCCCAGGTTGTACCAGGGCGCGTCCGGTGCAGAGTAGTCCTTAATCTCGACGGTCGCGCCCGCAGGCGAAGATGTGATCGTAAGGGGTTGCGTGTTCTCGTTCGCGATCTGCGTCAGTTGCGGATCGCCGGGGATGTATCCCTGTGCCTTGTGCAGGAGGAGAAAGGCGGCCAGCGGACGCTTTTGCCCGATAAGGCTGGCAATCTGAGGAATGGCTTCTTCCCGCACCCATTGGCGGTGCGCCGAGCGACGGGCAAGCCATCCTCCGAGCCCGATCAAGATGAGTAGAACCGCCGCCGCTGCCATCATGAGGGAGCGAGGCAATCGAACCGTGGACCGGCCGGAATTTGGTGCGACCGTCAGCGACTCCAGGAGTTGCGCGGTCGCGTTTCGTAACTCCGCAGCGGACTGATAGCGCGCAGCGGGGTCCTTCTGCAAGGCTCGTCTTATGATTTTATCCGCTGGCGAAGGCGTATCTGCGCGCACCTGTCGTGCCGGGGGAAAGTCGTCGCTGCTGATGGCATGAAGAGTGGCGAATGTGTTCTCTCTCTGAAACGGTGTTTTCCCGGTCAGACATTCGTAGTAAATAACGCCGAGACTCCATAGATCCGACCGCTGGTCGGCGGCGCTGCCGGCGATCTGCTCCGGCGACATATAGCGGGGTGTCCCGATCAGTTCTCCCGTCTGCATCAGGGTAACGGTCGCATCGCGGCCGTCTGGCGCGAACAGCTTGGCCAGGCCAAAGTCCAGAACCTTAACCCGTCCTTTCAGCGTGAGCATCACGTTTGCTGGTTTCAGGTCGCGATGAATGACGCCGTGTTCATGCGCGTCCTCCACGGCTTCTGCAATCTGCAGGCATATGAATGTCGCTTCCTTCACGGTGAGTGGGCCGGCCTGCAAGCGTGCGTCGAGGGTCTCTCCGGCTACGCACTCCATGACGATGTAATCGATATCTTTTTCCTGGCCTACATCGAATACGGTCGCAATGGAGGTATTGCTGAGCTTGGCAAGGGCGAGTGCCTCCTTGCGAAACTGGTTGCGTTCTTTCTCACCGGTAAGGATTCCCGGCGCTAAGGTTTTGATAGCCACTACGCGTTTCAGTACTTCGTCCTGCGCGCGATAAACCACGCCCATACCCCCGGCGCCAAGCTGCTCGATGATTGTGTAGCGGCCGACTCGTGCACCCGGGACGAAGGCACCGGTCGCCGCGAAGCCGTTGTTGAAAAGCAATGGCTCGCTGAGAAAACCGTTGAGGCCTTGATGCTTTGAAAGAAGGTCGTTGACCTCCTGCCGCAGGCCAGGGGAGTGGATACAGGCGTCGTCCAAAAAGGCAGCACGGCGCTCGACCGGCAGGTCAAGAGCGGTGGCAAAGATTTCTTCGGCGGATTGACGATCGTCAGACTTCATGGCCGGCCTGAATTGTCGATTTCGGCTGCCTCACAAGAGCGCGCAGTCGTTACGAAGGGTGAAGACGCCCGGGTAGCTTGGGCCCGCTGCGAAGAGCGGGCTGGCGCTGCGATCGCTAGCATACTATCAGAACATTTTCGGGGACCGAGGGCAATGACCCGGTGGCCAGGACCGTTAATCCAGGTGACACATTGGCTGGCGAACAGGGGCTGGAGACGGGGACTGGACAGACCGAGGCCGTGGGAAATGCCTGCGCGTGATCGCGTTGCGGCGATGCTGCTCGAGGCGGAGAATGGAAGACCTGGCCAGGAAATGTTTATGATTGGTAGGGATAAAGCTTTCTACGTACACTTGAGGCCGCTTTGCCTTCATCGCGTCGTGATTTTTTGAAGCAGGTGGCGGCTGTCGCCGGCACGTGTTGCTGTTCTGTTCAGGGTTCGGCCGAAGCACAGAATCAGCGCCGTCTCCCGGATCTGGCGTTTCCGACGGGTTCGCGTGATCGACTTGCGGTCACGTCGTGGCCCTTTCGTGCCTACCTTGAAACTGGCCCCGAGGGCAGCCGCAGGCCCAGCGTTCCCAGCCCCGGCGTTGCGAAAATCGATATCAGAGAATTTCCGGCAATGGTGGCGGAGAGATTCTCTGTGTATAACGTCAATCCCTTGCTGAGTCATTTCCGTTCTACCGATGCGGCGTATCTGGAAAGTTTTCGTGACGCTGTAGCCAGGGCACGCTCGCATATTGTCGACCTCGGGCTGCCAGGAAGATGTTTTGCCACCGCCGACGCCAGCACTGCCGAAGCAGCCGTTCGGGATGGATGCCAATGGATCGATATTGCCGCCGCCATCGGCTCGCCCAGCGTGCGCCAGCATCTGGCGGCTCAACCAGGGCGGATGCCAGACGCAAATGCGGCAGCACTCCATCTTGCGCGATTAGCCGACTATGGCGGCAAACGGAATGTCGTGGTCAACCTGGAGAACGATGCCCCCATCTGGGAGGATCCGTTTTTCATCGTGAAGGTCGTGGAGAGAGTCAACCATCCTTATCTGCGGGCGCTGCCCGATTTCGGCAATTCGGGCGTGCAATACGGGGAGGAAGTAAACGAGCAGGCCGTGAGCGCGATGCTGAAGCACGCCTTCAACATGTGCCACGTAAAAGGCGCGGTGCAGTCTGAGGCAGGCAAAACGTATCACGTGGACCTGGGCAGGATGTTCGCTCTGGCCCGGCAGAGTTCGTATCGCGGATATTTCTCTATGGAGTTTGATACCAACGGCGGTGATCCTTTTCCGGGGACGACAAGGCTCATTGACGAGACGCTGCATTACCTTCAGTAGGGAGCATATGGCAAACGAAAAGGAACTCAATCGCCGCGATTTTCTGATCACCGGTGCGGCTGGGCTGACCACACTTGGCAGCGCCGCGTTTCTTGGCCGCCCGGCGTTAGCGCTGGGTGCGAACGACCGGGTACGGGTGGCGATCTGCGGTGTACGCGGGCGGGGCGGCGACCATTTGCACAACTACGCCCAATTGCCCAACGTGCAGATTGCCGCGCTGTGTGACATTGACGACAACGTCTTACGGCAGCGGCTGGCGCAGATGGAGAAGATGGGCCTGCCAAAGCCAGTCACCTATACCGACGTACGAAAATTGCTGGCAGACAAATCAATCGATGCGGTTTCGATTGCGACCCCGAACCACTGGCATAGCTTGATCGCCATCTGGGCGTGCCAGGCGGGGAAAGATGTCTACGTGGAAAAGCCGTGTTCCCACAACCTGTGGGAGGGCGGGCAATTGGTGCGCGCGGCGCAACGCTACAACCGCATCGTGCAACACGGCACCCAGACGCGTTCTTCGACCACGGTCCGCGAGGCGGTACAGAAAATGCGAGACGGCCTTATCGGCGAGACGTACATGGGTCGCGGGCTTTGTTATAAGTGGCGAGACACGATTGGGAGGACGCCGGTGCAGCCGGTTCCGCAAGGCGTTGACTACAACCTGTGGACCGGACCGGCGCCGGCGCATCCATTCACGAAAAATCGGTTTCACTACAACTGGCACTGGTTCTGGGACTACGGCAATGGCGATATTGGCAACCAGGGGATTCACCAGGTAGACGTGGCGCGATGGGGTATGGGGGTGGGCTTTCCCAACAAAGTAAGCGCCATCGGCGGCCATTTCATGTTCGATGACGATCAACAGACGCCGAACGATCTGAACTGCGCGTTCGAGTTTAATCTGGCGAACGGCCAGCGCCGCATGATCACGTTCGAAGTCAGGCATTGGATCACCAATCATGAGGCTCAGATCGGAACGCCGGCTCTGGGCACGCCCGAACCGAGGAAATCGACTGTTACCGAAAAGCTGGGTCCAATGGCAGGCAGCCACAACACCGTCGGCAACATCTTCTACGGGGCGAAAGGGTACCTGAGCACAGGTGATGAAGATGCCGATACCTACGCCGTCTGGATGGGTCGCGATCAGGAAGAACAGACGGTCGCGCATGGCGGCACGGAACTGGCCCACTTTAAAAATTTCATCGACTGCGTGATCAGCCGGGATAAAGCGGGTCTCAATGCTCCCATCGAGGAAGGGCACATCTCGTGTGGGCTGGTACACCTGGCGAACGCGTCTTATCGGCTGGGCAGGACAATCAACTTCAATCCGGAAACGCAGCAGGTGATCGGCGATGAAGAAGCGCAGAAGCTGCTGCGCGACGGCGATCGGGGCTACCGGGCGCCGTTTGTGGTGCCGGAAGAAGTCTGACAAGAAGCCCGCCCTATTTTCGAACCAACCGGCTTTCGTCGTTGATCGCGCGTGACGATTTGGTTTCCGCCAAAGGCCTGCGGTAACGGCACCGTAGTGGTGACGAATCGTGCTTGCTAACGGGGAGATGTTTTTGGCCCGGCCGTCGCTTGGGGCGAAGGCGCACAGCAGGTCCCTCCACTTCGCTACGCTACGGTCGGGATGACAAATTTGTTTGGGAGACGGGCTTGATAATTTGCTTGCGGGACGGGCTTGCAAGCAGGCGCTCTCCGCGTTTATTCCTCCCTTAACTTGCCGACAGGCAAGTCGGCTCCTCCCAATGAACAAACTGGCGGGGCAGGATTCGCGAGCTCACTTGGAGGGCCCTGGTTTGGGGTAAAGGCGCACCGCAGATCCCTCCACTTCGCTACGCTTCGGTCGGGATGACAAATTTGTTTGGGGGGACGGGTTTAAAAGCGAGCGCTCACCGCGTTCATTCCATGCTTAACTTGCCGACTGGCGAGTCAGCCGCTCCTCGGGATAACAAATCTGTTTTGGGGGCAGGGCAACGATCCGTTTCCCAAAACAGCAGGCGTGGCCCAGATCTCGCTTTCGATTTGTTGCCGCTTCGGACAAACTGCGTCGGCCGTTGTCGGCGAGAAAATGGCAATTGGTAGTCTCAAATGAGGCTATGCAGTGATAATCGTAGTAAAAGTTCGTTTAGAATCGAATGATGTCGCTAAGATTGTCGATTTATGCCGTTTTCTGCCTGGTCTCCCTGTCCGCCACCGCGCAGCTCAGCAACCCTGTCCAGCAACCGCCCACCGTGGCGCCCCCGCAGTCATTCATTGAGCGTTACCAGGCCCGCGTTACGGCAACCCAGAACGAACAGCCCCACTGGGTTACCCCGCTGGTGACGGTCACTCCCAGGCTGGAACAGGAAGTACGCAGCGACTTTGTCCATCAGTACAATCCAAAGGGTTTTTCCATCTGGAACTACGGCAATGGCAAGGGTCTGGAATTCATTCCCGCTCGGCACATAGAGATTCTCATCAACGTTCCGCCCTTCTTCAACCGGTCCAATGGGGAGCAGGATGGATTCGGCGACCTTTCCTTTAATTCGAAATATCGCATCTTTGCCCGCAACGAGGAGCATGGCAACGCGATCCTCACCGCCTTCTTTGCCGGTTCCGTGCCCACAGGGAAGAACGGAAACGGGAGCTGTTGCGCGGTCGTCACGCCCACCCTGGCGGGCGGGAAGGGTTTTGGCATGCTGGCTCTTACCTCGACGCTGGGCGGATCGCTGCCCGTATCCAATGCCAAGGCTCTGGGACGAACCATTAGTTGGAATAACACCATCCAGTACCATCTCGCGAAAACCGGTCTCGCCCACTTCTTTTGGCCCGAGTTGGAGTTCAACTCCAGCCTGTTCAAAGGCGGCTCGAACGACGGCAAGACCGCCACGTTCGCAACTCCGGGCATGATTATTGGGCGCATTCCGCTGACTCACCTCGCTAGTGGCGCGCCGGGGCGATTAGGACTAACCTTTGGAGCGGGCGAGCAGATTGCCGTAACCCACTTCCATACCTACAACCATGCCACTGTCCTTACGATGCGCCTCCCCTTCTAACGCGGCCGCGCAACAAAGCCGCCGCAAGCCAGTGACAACCGGCGAGGATTCCTCGTCTAAGGGGGGCATGGCCCTTTTAAAAATTTCATCACTGCTCTGCCTGTTCCTGCTGGCGCGGGGGCTCGAGTCGCAGACCGCGACGCCGGCACCCGCCCCCGCGACCACGCTTTCGGTCGACGTAAACGTAGTCACGCTGCCGGTCACGGTGCGCGACAAGAAGGGAAAGGTCGTCACCAACCTCACCAAAGACGATTTTGTGTTGGAAGAGGACGGTAAGCCACAGACAGTCCGCTATTTCAACCAGGAGAAGAATCTGCCGTTGACGGTCGGCCTGCTGGTCGATACCAGCATGAGTGAGCGTGACAACCTTGGGAGAGAACGCGCAGCCAGCCGGACTTTTCTTGACCAGATGATCACCGCCCCCAAGGATCGGGCCTTCGTCGTGCACTTTGACCGGGAGGTCGAGCTGTTGCAGGACCTGACAGCGGACCGCGCCAGGTTAGAAAAGGCGGTGGGCGAAATCGATGCGCAGCAAGCCGTTACCGCCGTCAACGATCAGGACAATGGAGGCTCCCTACCGCGCCACGGTGCAGGCACCCTGCTTTACGATGCGATGTTTCTCGCCTGCGACGAGATCATGAAAAAGCAAGCTGGCCGCAAAGCCATCATCGTCCTCACCGATGGGGAAGATAAGGGCAGCGAGGAGACGCTCAACAGCGCCATCGACGCTGCCCAGCGGGCGGACACCGCGGTGTACACGGTGTATTACGGAGGCCATGAGAACCACGATCGCGGCTTCAGCACCGGCCCCTCGGATGACGACCCGTACGGGCGTGGCGGTTATCCGGGGGGTGGTTATCCCGGAGGCGGCTATCCGGGCGGTGGTTATCCGGGGGGTGGTTATCCCGGAGGCGGTTATCCCGGAGGAAGCCGCTTGCCCAGGCAGGACAATCATCCCGACGGGAAGAGGATCCTGCAGCGCATCTCGAAGGAGACCGGCGGCCGCTACTTCGAGATCAGTAGAAAAGATAGTGTGGAGGACGCCTATGCCAGCATCGCCGACGAACTCCGTACCCAATTCGTGTTGGGATACACCCCACCCAAAGATCAGGCGAGCGGCTACCACTCCATTCATCTCACAACCAAAGATAAGGACCAGATCGTGCAGGCCAGGGAAGGCTACTTCACCGGCCAATGAGGTTTGGCTTGAGCAGGCTGCGGAACTCTGCGATGTGAAGTGTACGGGGCTTCACAGGCTGCGGAAAAACTCTCTTCCTGAAGGGTACGGGCTCAGCCCGTACATAATGAAACCAAGATGGATCGGCTTTAGCCGCTGCGGGTCGGGTTTCCGCGGGATTCCGCAGCCCTCAGCGCCTAAAGGCAACTCATCTCGGCTATTTATGTACGGGCTGAAGCTCGTACCCTTCACGAAAAGGGTTTTTCCGCAGTCTGTAAGCGCAAACGACGATCGCGCTCTCTCACCCTGGAATGCCGCACTTGCTAACATCGACAGATGACGGAAATCGGCATCGCAGTCGACCCTTCTCCTGCCCCACGACCGCAGCCTGTTGTGCTGGTTGGACGCGTTGTTACCCTTCGCCCGTTCGACCTGTCATCCCAGGCGGCTGCACTCTACCAGGGGAGCCATGGGCCAGAACGCGAAGATCTCTGGCGCTACATGGGCGACGGCCCCTTTGCTAACCAGGCCGCCTACGACGCCGCTTTCGAGAAGAAGCAAAACTCCGCTGACCCCCTGTTCTGGGCGGTGATCGACAACGCAACCGGCACGCCGGTTGGCCAAGCCTCGTATTTGCGGATTGACCCGGCAAACCGAGTCATCGAGGTGGGCAACATTCTCTTTACGCCTGCTTTGCAGCGTAGCGCGGGCTCGACCGAGGCCATGTACCTGATGGCACGCCACGCCTTCAACGATCTGGGCTACCGCCGCTATGAATGGAAATGCAACGCCCTGAACCAGCCATCTCGCCGCGCAGCGCTCCGCCTGGGCTTTACCTTCGAGGGTGTTTTCCGCCAGCACATGATCGTCAAGAGCCGCAATCGTGATACGGCCTGGTTCTCTATACTCGATGCCGAGTGGCCCCGTCTGCAGGTGAACTTCGAGCAGTGGCTCGCTCCAGAAAATTTCGATGCGACCGGCCGCCAGAAGCTTTCGCTTTCCCACCTGAACAACTTCTAGACACGAGAGGTGTTTCCTTTGCTTTCTGTGCGCACGTTTGTTGGTTATTGCCTTTGCTTTTGCCTGGCTCTCTCTCTCCCCGCACAAACGGCGCCCACAGCATCGGTGCTGGAGGGCTACACGCCGCAGGCCTCAGCCGCGGAGCAGACGTGGGAAGAAAAATTCCGCAGCCTGCCCTCACCGGAGAATCTGCGCAGCGACATGGAACATCTGACGGCGCGCCCGCACGCCGTAGGCTCGCCCTATGACAAGCAGAATGCCGAGTGGATCGAGAGCAAATTCCACGACTGGGGCTTCGATACCCACATCGAGACCTTTTATGTCCTGTTCCCAACGCCGAAGGATCGCAAGCTCGAGTTAATCGAACCGCGAAAGTTCACGGCCAAACTCGCGGAGCCGCCCATCGCGGTGGACCCCACTTCGAATCAGCAATCGGAACAGTTACCGACCTACAATGCCTACTCGATCGACGGCGATGTGACGGGACCGCTGGTCTACGTCAACTATGGCGGCCGTGAGGACTATGACCAGCTGGAGCGCATGGGGGTTTCGGTCAAGGGTGCAATCGTGATCGCCCGCTATGGTCAGAACTGGCGCGGCATCAAGCCGAAGGTGGCGGCGGAGCACGGCGCTATCGGCTGCATCATTTACTCTGACCCGCAACAGGATGGATATAGCGACGCCGACGGTTACCCAGCCGGGGGCGGACGCACCGAGGACAGCGTGCAACGCGGCGGCGTGAACGACACTGACTTTCCCGGTGATCCACTCACGCCGGGAATCCCGGCAACGAAAGATGCCAAGCGCCTGGCGCTGAAAGACTCGCCCATCATCACCAAGATCCCGGTTCTGCCCATTTCCTATGGGGATGCCCAGCCGTTGCTCACAGCGCTGGGCGGACAGGTGGTGCCGGCTGCCTGGCGCGGTGGTCTGCCTATCACTTATCACGTTGGCCCGGGACTTTCGAAAGTCCATCTGCGCATGTTTTCCAACTGGGATATCAAGCCTATCTACGATGTCATTGCGAAAATTTCCGGCGAGCAGGCACCTGATGAGTGGGTGCTGCGCGGCAACCACCACGATGCCTGGGTCAATGGGGCGGAGGATCCTATTTCGGGCATGGTGGCGGAGCTCGAGGAGGCGCGGTCGCTGGGAGAATTACGCAAGCAAGGTTGGAAACCGCGGCGCACGATTATCTATTGCGCCTGGGACGGCGAGGAACCCGGTCTGTTGGGCTCAACCGAATGGGTGGAACAGCATGCGAGCGAGTTGAATGATCACGCAGCGCTTTATGTGAACACCGACGACAGCGATCGCGGCTTTCTTGCCGTCGATGGCGCGCACTCCGTCGAGCACCTCATTAATGAGATCACGCGGCAGGTTCCCGATCCGGAAACCAAGGTAACGGTCTGGGAGCGGGCGCGGCTGCAGGCGCTGTCGAAAGCCGGCAGCGCGGAGGGCAGGGCCGTGCTGCGCACCCGCCCGGATACCAGTATTGAAGCCCCGGGCGATGGTTCCGACTTCGCCCCCTTCATCGATTACCTGGCTATCCCTACGCTTGACCTGAGTTTTGGCGGGGAGGGCGGGGGCAGTGCGTACCACTCGATCTACGACGATTTTTATTACTACACGCATTTCTCCGACACCAATTTCCAATATGGCAAAGCGCTGTCGCAGATCGGCGGCAGCACGGTGATGCGCATGGCAGATGCCGAGCTATTGCCGTACCAGTTCACGGCAGTTGCCGAAACCATCGCGGGATACGTCAAGGAGCTGAAGGCCGAGATCAGCAAGACGCAGGAGACGATCAAGGAACGCAATCTGCAGCTCGATGAGGGCGTTTTCCAGGCTATTTCCGATCCCAGGGCGCCGGTGTTTCCACCCAAGCGGGAAACCGAACCTCCATTTTTGAACTTCGCGCCACTGGACAATGGGGTGGCGTCTCTCACCCGTGCGGCCGCGCATTACCAAGCGGCTCTCGCCGCTGCGCAGGCCCGCGGCCTGGTGCTCGATGATGCCGGCTTGCAAGCGGTGAACCACCTGCTGCTGCTGGTGGAACGCACCAATCTGCGGCCGCAGGGCCTGCCCGGACGGCCATGGTACAAGAACCAGATTTACGCGCCCGGCGCTTACACCGGCTATGGCGTGAAAACCCTCGCGGGCGTGCGCGAGGCCATGGACGCGCATCAATGGGAAATCGCCGAACAGGAGTCGCCGATCATCGGCCATGTTCTCGAGGCGGAGAGCCGCGCGATCGATGCGGCGGCCGATCGGCTCGCTTCCGTCAACAGTAACCCTTAGGAATCATCTGCGACGTTTCGGTGATTGCTAGCCCTTCTTTCGGACCATAAAGTTGCTAATCGGAGGGCACCACAGATGAATAGTTCGGGGACGGTGATCGGGAAAGGCATTTGCATCCGCGGAGAAGTAACGGGACAGGAAGATTTTTTCCTCGACGGCGTTTTGGAAGGCAACATCACCTTGACCGGTAAACGGCTGACCGTGGGCGCCAATGGCGTGATCCATGCCGATATCGTCGCCGGTGATATGGTGGTGTTCGGGCGGGTCGAGGGCAGCGTCAAGGCGACCGGACGTGCCGAGTTGAAGCACTCCGCTGTATTTATTGGAGACATCTCAGCGGGGCGTCTGTCGATTGAAGACAACGCAACGCTGCAGGGCTACGTTGACCTCAGCGAAGCCGCGCAAACCGCGAAGGCGGAGCCGGCTGCCCCCAAGCACGAACCAGCCTCCCAGGAATCTGAGGAATACGTCGAGCAATTCAGCCAGGCTGTCTAGCTCTCACCGTTTCTCGTTCTGACCGCCCCATTCTTGCTGACGCAAGGATGGGGCGGTTGCGTTTTGGGGACCGCTCTGGCGAGTTGAGCAATGCTAAACTTTGCTGGCGAGTCGAGGAGGGAAGCGGGCGATGAAGAAAAAGCGCGTCGTAGCAAACGAGCAGGCGCCGGAGACAGCAGCGGAAGGGTTTGCCTCCACATGCAGCCTGCTGGCGGTGGGACTATTTGCGCTTACCTTTGTGTTCCAGAACTTCATGATTCCGTCGTCGTCGATGGCCAGTACGCTTCTGGTTGGCGACCATGTGCTGGTGGAACGCGCAACCCTGGCGCCTGCCGCGAAATGGGCCCCTTTCGTGCACTATCGCGAAGTGCAGCGTGGAGACGTGGTTGTTTTCTATAAGCCGATCGAAGAACGTAACGGCGAACATATATTCCTGGTCAAGCGTGTGATCGGAATTCCTGGAGATCATCTTCATCTGCGCAACGGCATTGTTTATCGCAACGGTGTGGCCCAGGATGAGCCTGAGGCGGCCAAACCCACCGCGGCGACTTACGATGCGTTCGTCGATGATTTTCCATCGGTGAATCCGTCAGAAGAACCTGCAGTGAATGCGGAATGGTCCGCATTACTGCCGTCCTTTATCCACGATGGGGACCTGGTGGTGCCAGCCGGAAAGTATTTCGTAATGGGCGACAACCGTACCAATAGCATGGACAGCCGGTTCTGGGGTTTTGTGCCGCGACAGAACATCATCGGGCGCCCGCTGTTTGTTTATTGGTCGATTGAAATCCCGGAAAGCGGCGCGGATGAGGCACCGATCGCGGAACGAGCAGAGTCGAGCCTGCACGAACTGGTTCATTTCTTCGATGAGACTCGCTGGCGCAGGACCTTCCACCTGATTCAGTAGGACAGGTCGTAGAGTCGTTTAAACGTCTCGCGCAAGGACGAGACGTCTAAACGACTCTACGCGCTAGGCAGGACGCTTTCAGGGGTTGGAGACGGCGCGGCTGATCCATAGGATGTTGTCCCAACTCAGCACCTTGACCGTTTTGTCGAAGAGTTTGTCGTAGCTCCCGCCGGAGGTCTTGAGGGTGAATTCCCTGACCCGGTCCGGGGGCGTGGTGGTGGTGTTGCGGAGAATATCCAGGACCTGCTCCTGGTGCGAGATCTGGTAATTGGTCGGGTTGACCGCGGAGTAGTACCTTACGTCAGCCGGCGGGTTGCGCGTACCCGTGCCGCGCTCAAACTTGATGTGCATTTCAAGGTGCTCGCCCGACTTTGCGGCAAATACCCAGTCCTGGGTTTCGGTGACCGGATTCGTTCCCACCGACTGAGTTACGCGCCGCATATCATGCGTGGCTGCGAATAAGTAATTGCCATAGTAGCCGGGCACGTCGCCCGGGTCATCGCTGAGGCCACCGATCACCAGTTGGACGTTGTTGCCGCTCGGGTCTTTGGCCGGGGCGACCAGGTATGCAAGGCGACTGGAGCCCTTGCCCATCGGCTTACCGTCCGGATCGTTGATGGTGATGCGATCGATGAAGACCAGGCGCAGGTTGCAGTCCTTCGCCGGGCCCTGGGTGGCCACACTGGAGGTAAAGCCCTGGGGGAAGAAGGCGGTCAGCGCTGCGTTGGGTACTTTCAGGTCAATCTGGAAGCGCGTTTCTACGCTGTTCTCGATGAGTATCTGCGCGGGCAGCCAGCGCGCGCAGATACAGAGAGTCAGCGTTACGAAAATCCCCGTGCACTTGAGCATGGTCTCCCTAGATGGAAAGGTTCAGCATACGGTTGAGTCGCTGCACGAAGGTCGCCGGGTCTTGCAGCGACACGCCTTCCATCAGCAGAGCCTGGTCAAAGAGCAGCCAGGCGGCGTCTTCGGCCACAGCATCATCGGAACGGGCGAGCAGCTTCTTGACGATCTCGTGGTCAGGGTTGATCTCGAGCGTAGGCTTGGGCGCGGGAAAATCCTTTTGCCCCATGGCGCGCATCATCTGCTGCATTT
Source organism: uncultured Acidobacteriaceae bacterium (assembly GCA_963834445.1). Taxonomy (GTDB): domain Bacteria; phylum Acidobacteriota; class Terriglobia; order Terriglobales; family Acidobacteriaceae; genus PALSA-350. The sequence continues at coordinate 334,152 of CAWIBU010000001.1, read as the reverse complement.
GCAGAGATGGCTCCTCTTCATCCGACACAATGCAGGAAGGGCTATCCGCCAGCCGCACCGACACGCGTACGTCTTTTACCCGGTCACCCAGCGTGGCCTTCAACTTGTCCAGCAGCGGTTTCAGCAACTCGGCCTTATCGGGTTCGCCGGAGTCTTTCAAATCTTCACTGGTGGAAGCTTTGTTCACCGCTTTCAGTTCGATCTCGCCGTACTTATCCACGCCGGAAAAGACGATCTCGTCGATGTCGTCGTCCAGGATCAGCACTTCCAGATTTTTCTTCTTGTAGATTTCGAGCAAAGGAGAAGTGCGCAGCAGCGATTCGCCACCGCCGGTGATGTAGTAAATGCTCTTCTGCCCCTCCTTCATTCTTGACTTCACTTCGGCGAGGCTGGTGAGGCCTTCAACCTGGGTGGATTTGAAGCGGACCAGGTCGAGCAGGGTTTCCCGATTGGCATAGTCGCCGTGCAGACCCTCTTTCAGCGGACGGTTGTATTGGGTGATGAACTTGAGATACTGCTCCGGCTGGTTGGCGGCAATGTTCTTCAGCTCAGAGAGGATCTTCTTCACGCTGGCGGTGCGAATGCTGGTCAGCACACGGTTCTGCTGCAGCAGCTCGCGGCTCACATTGAGTGGCAGATCTTCGCTGTCGATGATGCCGCGGACAAAGCGCAGGTACTGGGGCAGAAGCTCCTTGGCGTCGTCCATGATGAATACGCGCTTCACATACAGCTTGACCCCTACCTTGTACTCGGCCTGGTAGAGATCGAGCGGCGCCCGGGCCGGGATATAGAACAGAGTGGTGTATTCAAGACTGCCTTCGGCCCTGGTATGGAACCAGAAGAGCGGGTCTTCCCAGTCGCCGGAGATCGATTTGTATAGTTCCTTATAGTCGTCGTCGGTGAGTTCACTTTTCGGGCGGCGCCACAGGGCACTGGCCGCATTGACCTGTTCGGTGGTGCGGACTTTGTCAGACTTCTTCTCCGCCTCATTCCACTCGCTCTTGTCATAGGTGAGAAAGATGGGGAAGGCGATGTGGTTGGAGTATTTCTTGACCACTTCCTGCAGGCGCCAGCTGTTGGCGTACTGTTTGCCTTCTTCGTTGAAGTGCAGGGTGATGGTGGTGCCGGCGACCAGACGCTCGGCCGGCTCGATATCGAAGCCGCTTTTACCGTCGCTGACCCAACGCCAGGCCAATTCTTCGCCCGCTTTGCGGGAGAGCACCTCAACCCGGTCGGCCACCATGAAGGCGCTGTAAAAACCCACGCCAAACTGGCCGATGAGGTTGGAGTCCTTTTTGGCGTCGGCCGTGAGTTGTGCCAGGAAGGTTTTGGTGCCCGAGCGGGCGATGGTGCCGAGATGCGAGACCAGGTCCTCTTCGTTCATGCCGATGCCGGTGTCGGCGATGGTAAGCGTCTTCTTTTCTTCATCCAGCTCGAGGTCGATGCGCGGGTCGAAGGGGAGAGACTTGTAAGCATCGTCGGTTAGCGTCAGGTGGCGCAGTTTGTCCAGAGCGTCGGAGGAGTTGGAAATGAGCTCGCGGAGAAAAATCTCGGGGTGCGAGTAAAGCGAGTGGATGATCAGTTGCAGCAGTTCACTGACTTCGGTCTGAAATTCACGTTTCGACATAGAACTCTATTATCAACAAAAAGGGCCGGGTCCGGGTTCCGGCCCAGTATGGGCTTCCCCATTTGCCCTGACCGGTCCTCTTCGGGTACCCCATCCCTTTGCGTTTTTTGCAAAGGATGGGATATGCGAATGCCTGATTGACCGTCGTGGATCCCACCCTTTGCAAAAGACGCAAAGGATGGGGCACCCGGAGAGGAGTGGTTAGGACGGCTTGCTTATTTCAGCAGGCCGAAGACGGCCACGCTGTTGGTGGTGCCAACGTAAACCTTGCCATTGGCGATCATCGGGGGCACGAATTTGTTATCCGTAAAGTGATCCCGGCTATTGGGCGCCTGATTGCTGTCGTAGAGCTCGCTTGGCAGGTTGGTGGTGTCGTAGGCGTGCAGGACCCCGGTGCCGTTCTGGTTTTCAATGGCCCAGACAATCCCGTTCTGGGCACCATTGGAGCTGACGCTCGGGGTGGCGCCGGGATAGGCGAACGCATTTGCCGATTCACTGGCCGGCGTGGTCGCGAGCAATGCGCTGGTAATCGTGAACGCCTTGAGGTGATCGCCGACCCCTGCATAGTAGACCGTGGTGTTGAAGAGCGCAGGCATCGACCAGGCGCCCCCGCTCAGCGCATTCGGCAGTTCCTGGTAGATCGCATTGTTGCTGCTGGCGTTGAACTTACCCATATTGTCGCGGTTGACGACATAAATGTTGGTGTCTTTGCCGGCGCCGACGGCGAGGTGGCGCGTCACTCCCGCGGCGTCCGTCAGGTCCGGCAACAGCATGGCTCCGCCGGAGCCCAGGTCCTGATCCGCATCGCTCTCAGCCTGCAGATCGTAGGCAGCGAAGAAATCCGCCGCGGCCAGCGTGTTGCCGCTCGTCGACACCTTCATAAAGGAATTGCCGAAATCTCCTTTGGCCGGAAAACCGGTCCCATTGAAGGTACTGTCGAAACTGCCATTTGCGTCCAGAAAGAAAATATTGCCTTGCGTATCCGCAGCAAGACCGGCGCCGCTCATCCATACCGAGCCCTCTCCGTTGCCGAAATGAGGGGTTGCGGGGCCGTTCGGCGTCAGATTCAAGACACTGGTTTGCTGCAGGCTGCTTTCGCTATAAGCCATGAGCCAACCGGTATACGGGTCCTCATCGCAGTGCGAGGTCCAGGCCAGGTAAATCTGGCCGTTCATCAGCAGCAGGCCAACCCGCTCCGCATACTGGCCGGGAGCGAAGACCTGTTGGCCGTTGCTGGAGCCATAGCCGGTTCCGGGGAAAGTGGCCTGAATCTCAGAGGGGCTGCCGCTTAACTCGGCGCCAGTCGAGAGGTCCAGGGCGTGCAGCCGCTGGTGATAGTTGTTGCTCGCGTCTTTCGACATGGCCACGAAAAACACGGCGCCGTTGGGGCCATGGGCACGGTCGATGACGGGGGTATCGGTGATGCCAATCTCGGGCGATATCTGGCTGCAGCCATGATCGTCGCTGGTGGTTTCGTTGGCGCCCAGAGCGCTCACTTTCCAGAGCTGGGCGCCGGTATCGGCATCGAAGGCGTAGGCGCTGCCATGTTCGCTCACAGCGATGAGGACGTTGTGGGTTTGCCCCGCAATCGAGAGGCTGCTGACGTAGAGCGGTTGGGCATCCACCTTGCCGTCGACCGGCAATTCACGAATCTTGCCGAAGCCGCTGAAGTTTACGTTCTGCGGGGTCAGCACGGTTTCCGCCGCATTCCATCCATCGCGTGCGTTGTCATTGTGATAGGTGGTCACATTCACCCCCGAAGAAGCGCCCACTGAGAGAGCCAGGGTTGCGCTATGGGAGAGTGGCGCGGCCGTGCCGGTGAAGATAACGTTGGCGCTTCCGTTGGCGGCGTTGTTAGCCGCGGTCAAGGTGGTGCTTTGAGCGACGCCGGGGACGAGCGACAGCGAGGCAGGATTAGCGGTGACGCCGGTGGGCAAGCCGCTTAAGGCAACGGCGACGGTGCCGGTGAAGCCGTTGAGGGCGGTCGCCGTGACCTGCACCGGTTGCCCGACGCCGCCCGTGGTCAGGTTCAGAGACTGGGGAGTGATGGCCAGGGAAAAATCCGGCTGAGGAGGCGGAGGCGTGGTGACGGCGATAGAAAGGGAAGCGGTGTGGCTCAGGCTGCCCGCCGCGCCGGTCGAAGTTGCGGTCAGGGTGGCGGTCGAGGTGGCGGCGGCGGTTCCGCTGGCGGCGGTGAAGGTCAGCGTGGCCGCGGTGCCGGGCGTGAGTGTGAGCGATGCGGGCTGAGCCGTGACCCCGGAGGGTAACCCGGCCAGGGTCAACTGAACCGGTGCCGAGAAGCCATTCTGGGCGGTGGCCAGAACCGAGACAGTCGCGGTTGTGGCGCCGTCGGCGGGTAACGTTACGGTGGTTGGCATGACGCTCAGGGAGAAATCCGCCGGCGTGCTGGCCGCCTGCACAGAAAGCGAACCCTGAGTACTGACGGTCTGCCCATTTACTGTGGCGCCAAAGGTGACCGGTGCCGTGGTGGCCGCCGCTGCTGATGAGGCTGCGGTGAAGGTCAAGGGCAGGGCGACGCCGGGAGTAATGGAGGGGTTTGCTGGTGAAACAGTGACCCCGGCAGGTAGTCCCGACACAGTAACGCTGGTTGCGCTGCCGCCCCCAGGTTGGGTAAGCAGCAGAGAGGCTTGCTGGCCCGCTGCTCCGGCGGTGAGACTAACAGTCGCAGGAGTCAGCGCCAGCGTGGGCTGAGGGTTGCCACTGCCGTTGTTGCTATTATTGCAGGCAGTGAGGCCAGCCAGGGCAAGCCCGCTCAGGAGAAGAGAACGAAGTAGCTTCGGCAGTACGGGAACCGGGTGACTCGAGAGCGGCATCAGGACTCCGGGGGCTCCAGCGTATCCGCCGGGCAGGCTGAGCGTTGCTATGTACCATTACGCCAAAAGTGTGATGCCACAATCACACTTTTAGTGCAGGAACGTACAGATTGGGAACGGAGGAGCGCCTTCGTTAAACCTGCCGGAAAACTAATAATGCACCATTAACTGTGCACAATGAGGTGATTTTCCCGGGAAATGCAGTTATGGTGTAAGTATCGCTAAGCTAGCCCCTTATTAAGCCAAAGCTCATTGCTAATTCTTGACATAAGAAAAACTTCCTGATATTTCTCATGAGGTCAAAGGAAAACCTCCGCGAACAGTCTCCGCGCCCAGGACTTCAACGAGATTTTGGGGCGTGTGCGCGGATGACCGTTCGTCGTGGGCACTCGTAGCGCGCCGATCCCTTCGTGACTGCGAAACCCTGCCGCCCTTTGTTTTGAGGGGTTCTACCACTCTGCTCAGGCCCCGAACCAGAACAATTTGGAGTCTAGATGACGAAAGTGCTCACCTCTGTCCCGCTCGCGCGCAGTGCACTTTTGCGCCCTATGCGCTCCCGGCCGCAATCACCAGGGGCAAGGACCCGGGCTGGCGCACGCCGCGTCTTAAACGCTGTGTCGCTGCCGACTGCAGGCTCAAGCAGATCTTCGGCCGCGTTCTGAGGCCGCGGGTGGAATTTTACGCTTTTTGACAAGCAGCTGAGGAAAGGTGTGTTCATGGCGGGGATCGGTGGAAAGCTTCGAACGATTCGCCAACAGTGGCAGCTCTCGTTGCGCGAGGTTGAGGAACGCAGTCAGCGCTTTGCCCAGGAGAAGGGCAATCACGCGTACCAGGTATCCGCCAGTTGGCTGGATCGCTTGGAGCGGGAAGAACATGAGCTTACCGTGAACAAGCTGATTGCTCTGGCTGAGATTTATAACCTTCCGACTGAGCAGCTATTGCGGGCGATGTATCCCGGGGCAAACCAGGGGACGCCGCTCAAGCAGCTTTCCAGTCCAAACGCGACCATTCTTTTATCGTCGGGCGCACTTGAGGACCAGGCAAGATATCTATTGCCTGACATGCCGGCTTCCGACCCTTCGCCGGACGAGACCACTCTTTTGTCGACCGAGAGCGGCCAGTACATAGCGCCTTACCGGCGGGGCATTATTGGGAAGCGCGACCTCACGTTGGATCCGATGATTCCGGCCGGTTCGGTGGTTCAGATCGATACCCAGAAGCGGGCGATCGTGATGCGCAGAGACTGGACGCATGAGTTTCAGCGGCCGATCTATTTCCTCATGACGCGGGATTCGTATGTATGCGGCTGGTGTGAGTTAGACAAGACTTCGGACTGGCTCACTCTGATTCCGCATCCGCTTTCACCCGCTTCCAGCCGGCGCTGGAAGTATCGCAAGGAGATCGAGAACGTGGGTCGTGTCATTGTGGCAGCGATTCGCTTTGCACCCTGACGAGAGCTTTTCCTGGTCGATGAGTGTCGAGCAAAGAGAGACAAACGACTCTATGAAGGACGCACTGCCCTAGAGAGCTCTTTGTAAGTCCGCAAGCATCGAGAAGCTGCCCGCTTCATACAAGCTGAGCACCCGGCGGGTCATGAGGTAGTAGGCGACGACCGCGCGCTGCGCATAGAACGGGAATGAGACTTGCAGGTTCCCGTTTTGGGCTGCCCCGCGTAAGCGGGCTACGTGCCAGTTCAATTCTTTGGCATCGAGACGCAGCCGCTCGGCGATCACCAGCGCGGCGGGATACCAGCGTTGGACGTAGAAGGCCAACTCAATCAGCACCTCGCTGTTTTTCTCCAGCACTTCCAGACCTTCCAGGCCACCAATCAATGCCCACAGATCCGCTGGTTCCATGGTCTCAACTGTTTCCACATCGTCTACGAGGCGGCGTTGTCCGGACTCGTCGACCAATTCCAGCGCGACCTGGGCAATGCTATTGCGGTCGGTCCATGTCAGCTTGGCAAAGAGGTCTTCGAAGCTGGGCTCCGATCGCCTCTGCCGGCGCAAGTAGTAATACGCAACCAGGCAAACATTTGCGGCAACAAAGAGCGCAATGGCAAAGGTAAAGTAAAAACTATGCGTGCTCATAGCTTTGCCCGCAATCGTAGTTGCTGCAGATCGTAAGTTAGTCTGCTTTGCAAAGTAAACATCTTTAGCCGCAAGTCCGGCGGCATGACGCGTGCGGGCTGTTCGTCGCGCCAAAGCGCAACCACCCAATAAGTGACACAGCCCAGGTACACCACCATGCGTACGTAGGATAAGAGGATCGAATTGCTCAGGTTAGCGCCAATCGCAGGATAACTGTGGACGGTTTCGATTAACACACTGAGCAGGGAATAGACGCCAAGCCCCTGAGCGATTTTGGCTACATGGGTCCGCCAGGGAAAGCGCGCGCTCACCGACAAAGCCATCATGGCCACGAATAGCTCGCTCATCAAGGCGGCGTCGAACAGGTTTCCCCGGGCGCTGAGAGCCGCCATCCATGAGCGTGCCGGCGGGCTTTCCATCCAGGCCAGGGCCAGGGCCACGCTGACGCTGAAGCCCACCAGCCAGGCGAAGCTCTGGCGCAGGTCCTGGGCCCAAACGTCCAGCGGCCGAAAAACGCGCGAGGCGGCTTCATAGACAACGCAGAGCTGCAGCATGGTGTCGAGTAACGTCAGCGACCAATAGGTGATGGCATAGCTGGATTTTGCGCCATAGGCATGCACCAGGTAAAGGATGATTGTCTGCACCACGCCGAGCGTGATAAGCGCGGTAAAGAAGGGAAAAGAGCGGGCACGGCGCCGGTAAAACAAGACCAACAGCAAGGTCAGGTGGCCGAGAAAGCCACCCGCCCACAAAGTGAGACCCAGGCTTGTGAGAACCATCCAGGGTCTCCTTTGCGGGCGGCTAGTTGAGCTAGCTGCTGCCTGGAGGTATCTTACGCCAAACCGAGGAAGGTGAGGATCACACTTATGACCCCTTGTGGTTCGGGATCGGTGCCGATAGGTGAGGCGGCGAGGGCCATCGGGGTAATAAGGGCAGCGAGAGTTAGACCGACGGCGAGCTTGCGGGCGATTGATTTGCGCATTGGGGTTGTCTCCTTGATTAGCGCAAGTTGCGCTGCGAGAAGACTACGAACCAGAACGCAAAAGGCAGAGGGTTTCGTGGCGCTGTTGCGGATACGGTGAATGAGCGAAGCCGTGTCTTCGAACTTGCGGGCGAGAGATGGGGAGAAGCAGGCAGTTACCCTCGTGTTGCGGATACGCAACACCCTGCCAAGGCTTGCGGACACCAGGCCGGCAGGTCATAACATATCATTGTTGCAATGACTTATGATGTTATCCGGCAAGCCTATGTTGTGCATGAGCGATGCGGTTAGAACGCTCGTAACCTTGCACAGGCTGACAGTCTATAAGTGAGGGAATCTCTCTTGTTCTGCGCTGTGAGCAGAGCGATCCGCGAGATGGCATGGCGAGCCGAGCCTGAGATGTAATGCAGCATTTGCCTTGATTCTTACCGGAGTTCTCCATGAAGGTGCTTACTTTTTTACCTCGTTCCGATCTGCAAAGAAGAGTGGAAAAAGCGCTCAGTTCCGCCCAGTTCATGGTGGAGACGGTGGTTTCTGCAAAGGAGTGCCTGCAGTTCGCGCGCTTTGCCCAATATGAGGGCATGCTGGTCGACTCCGACTCTCTGATCTTCGACGATGTTGTGGTTTTGGTTCAGTTACTGCGGCAAGAACATGGGGACGCGTCCATTTTTGTCTTTGCCCGCTACCTTGATCTGGAACAACGGCTGCGCCTGTTCGAAGCCGGGGTGGATGATTGCGTGCGTGAACCATTCTTTGCCTCGGAACTGGCGGTCCGTTTGGGGCTCTCAATCAGGCTGCACCAGGCGGCGTGCGACCTGGCCGCGGCCAATAAGGTGAATATGCTTCGCTCCGGCGATCTCGAGCTTGACCTCATCCGGCGACGAGCGGCCCGCCTGGGTAAGTCGATTGATCTACGACCAAAAGAGTTCCTGTTGTTGGAATACCTGGTGAGAAATGTGAACCGCCCGGTGACGCGGACGATGATTCTGGAGCATGTCTGGAATTCTTCCTTCGAGGGCCTGACCAACGTGGTGGATGTGTACATCAGCGCTCTGCGAGGCAAGGTTGATCGTGATTTTCCGCAGAAGTTGATCCAGACCAATCGCGGTATCGGCTATACCTTCACCTGCCTGAATGGTGTTTCGCACACGGCCGGGGACCGCCTGACCTGATGAGATGAAGTTTTTTTAATCTCTTCCCGTAGAGACTCTTCAGATACCCGAAATAGAGTCAAGCTACACCTGGATTTCCGGTTCCGCATCCGGCCAGCCGCAGCCTTCCATTCTTTGTGTTAAAGGCGGCGCGGATGGCAGACTTGCGCAGGAGGAATCCTGGGATAAGTTCATACCATGGTGGGAGGCGCGTATGGCGTCGGTAACCGTCGTCTCGACGGAGTTTGCTTCTCCGCTCATTCGCTTACCCAGGATTCACAGTAAGCCGTTGCTGTGCTCGGCGATCTTTCTGGCCAGTGACGCGATCGCGATCGTGGTTACGGGATGGGTGATGTTATGGGGCGGCCTGGGACTGCGGAGGTATCTCGCGCTCTGGCCGGCGCTGCTGGTGTTCTTTGCCGTGTTTGCTTACTCGCGTCTTTATCCGGGTATTATTCACAACGCGGTCACGGAACTGCGTTCGATTGGCCGAGCTCTGACGATCAGCTTCCTGGTAATGACGGCATTACTTTTTTTCTCCGGGAACGCAGATAGCTACCCGCGTGGGGTTCTGCTGACGTGGTGGCTGGCGGCGATGGTGGCCGTACCGTTGCTGCGCTCGACGGTGCGTGAGTCCGTTTGCCGTTGCGTCTGGTGGGGCATCCCCGTGGCCATTTTTCACACCGGGGAGGAGTCGATCAAGATCGTCCGCGAACTGGAAGCGCATCCGGAGATTGGCCTGCGTCCGGTAGTTCTCTTTTCTACCGCGCACGGAACCCGTCCCCGGCCCCTGGTGCTCATCCGGCATCTGCTGCCGGTACTGGATATGCGCTTCGCTGCGGCGGTGCGGGCGTGTGGGGTGGAGCGCGCGATGATCGCTCTGCCGGATGCGGGTTGCGGCAAACTGCTGGAAGATCTGGAGAGCCACGAGAGTATTTTTCCGCACCTGATGATCATTCACAGCGCGGCCGCCCTTTACACGCTGCGGGTGGACGCCGGGCAGATAGGGGGTTGCCTGGCAGTGGATGTGCGCCGGGACTTACTGATGCCTCTCCCGCGCCTCACCAAACGGCTGATTGACCTCATGCTGGTGGCCATCGCCTCACCGCTGATTGTCCTGGCGATTGTTGTGCTGGGCCTGTGGGTACGGCTTGAATCGCGTGGACCCATCTTTTACGGCCACCGCCGCATCGGCCGCGACCGTTCGCCATTTCTTGTCTGGAAGATCCGCACCATGCAGGTGGACGGAGACGAGTTGCTGCGCACGGCCCTGGCAGAAAACGAAGGGCTGCGTGAGGAATGGCTGCGCGACCGCAAGCTGCGATGTGATCCGCGCATCACGCGGGTGGGCAGATTTCTCAGAAAGACCAGCCTGGACGAATTACCGCAGCTGTGGAATGTCGTGCGGGGCGAGATGAGCCTGGTAGGGCCGCGCCCGATTGTGGAAGAGGAGGTAGCGATATACGGGCAGAAGTTCTCCTTGTATTGCAGAGTGAGTCCCGGCCTGACCGGGTTATGGCAAATCTCCGGACGGAGCGAGGTCGGCTCGAGCGATCGCGTGCGGCTGGATAGTTATTACGTGCGCAATTGGTCGCCCTGGCTCGATCTCTACATCCTGGCCCGAACCGCGAAGGTTGTTTTCAGCGGCGAGGGAGCCTATTGATTCGCAATGCAACGAACGATTGAGAGAGAGACGATGAAGCTACCCAAAGAGAAAAGAATTTTGGTCACGGGCGCTGCAGGTTTTATCGGCGCGCACCTGGTGCGCCGTCTTCTGGCGGACGGGTTTGAAGTGGTTGGCGTTGACAATTTGAACAATTACTACGATCCCAGGCTCAAGGATGCGCGCCTGAGGAAGCTCTGCATCGGACCGCGCTTCTGGTTTCTCCCACTCGATCTGGCCGAGAGGCCGGGAGTGGAGAGCTTGTTTAAGAAAGGTGATTTTGAAGCCGTGGTGCACCTTGCCGCACAGGCCGGCATACGACACTCGATTACCCATCCGGAAGACTACGTAGCCAGCAACCTGGTGGGTTTTGTCAATGTGCTTGAGGGCGTTCGCGCGTGTGGATGCCGCCACTTTGTTTTCGCTTCTTCGAGCTCAGTCTATGGGACGCATAACAAGACTCCATTTGCCGAAGACGCTTCCACGGATTTTCCCATCAGCCTGTATGCGGCCACCAAGAAGAGCAACGAGGTACTGGCGCACGCCTACAGTCACTTGTTCCATATCCCCACGACGGGGCTGCGGTTTTTCACCGTGTATGGGCCCTGGGGTCGGCCAGACATGGCGATCTTCAAGTTTGTCGACGCGGTGATGAGCGGGCGCGCGATCGAGTTGTATAACTTCGGTCGCCTGCGGCGGGACTTCACCTTTGTGGACGACATCGTGGAGGGCATTGTCCGGGTCTTGCCTATTCCGCCGGTGGCAGCCACGGGGGAGGGCAAGGACTCGCAGGCCCCGATGCGTCTTTGCAATATTGGCAACCAGCGGCCGGTCGAGTTGCTGCACCTGATTCGTACGATCGAGATTTGCCTGGGCCGTTCGGCGGTCACTCGTCTGCTGCCGATGCAACCGGGTGACGTCTATGAAACCGAGGCCTGCGTCGATCGCTTAAGAGACGTTACGGGCTATAGCCCGCGGGTCTCGATCGAAGAAGGGATTCAGCGCTTTGTGGATTGGTATCTCTGCGAATATCTGCCTCTTGGTCTGGCCCCTGAGGCTGCCACCCAACTGCCGCCCGCGATTCCGCCCCGGCGCACCGTTCCGGGAACAATTTCGACTGCCCTGGAAAGCTGATCGCGGTCCTCACGCGTAACTTTTCGCGTCTCCGTCTGTCCGGGCCGCATCTCAAAGTAAGCTGGGTCATCTTGGCTGACGCCAGTCGGCCGAGCCTTCGGTGAGGGTTGCCTCGCCTCTGCCGGGAGAAAAGGGACCCATGGTTTTCAAGAGACGCTTCAACGTCATGTTTTTGGGGTTTTTATGCGCTGCTGCCGCGCTTGCGGCTCACCAGACTGCCCCGCCCACGCCCGCTTCCAATATCGACCTTGCTGTCGTAGTCACGCCGAAGTCCGGGGCTCCCGTCGCCGATCTCCAGCAGACGGACTTCACTATTCTTGACAACAAGACTCCGCGACCGATTACGTCCTTTCACGCGCTAAGCCGTAGCACGGTTCCCATCCATGTGACCCTCGTGATCGATGCGGTGAATGTGCCATTTGACAGCATTGCTTACCAACGCGGACAGATCGACAAGTTTCTAAGCGCCCAGGAAGGCCAACTCGCGTACCCAACCCAACTCGCCTTCTTCACAGACGCGGGAGTGGAAATTCAGCAGGGATTCTCTACCCAGGGCAACGAACTCCGCGCGTCCCTGGACCAGCACAAGATTGGTCTCCGCGATATCCGCCGAGCCTCGCAATTTGAACGGAGCGACCGATTCGACCTCTCGATGAGGGCGCTTCGATCGCTGATTGCGCAGGGGGCCAGGGTTCCTGGCCGCAAGATGATTCTCTGGATCTCGCCGGGCTGGCCTCTGCTCTCCGGCCCGGGGATCGAGCTGGACCAGAAGCAGCAGAACCAGATCTTCTCGCTCATCGTCGACCTGTCCACGCAGCTCCGGCAGAGTGAAACGACGCTCTACAACATCAATCCTATCGGCGCTGCCGAGGGGCCTGGCCGCAGCTTCTATTATGAGAATTTCCTCAAGGGCGTCAGCAAACCCGGCCAGGTGAATATCGGGGATCTCTCGCTACAGGTGCTGGCTATCCAAAGTGGAGGTCTTGCCCTTTACGGCAACAACGATACGACCGCACTCTTACAACAATGCATGGCCGATACCCACGCGTACTATCAGCTATCCTTCACGCCCGCTGTTGGCGCCCATCGTGACGAGTACCATCATCTCGAGGTGGTGGTGAACAGGCCGGGGCTGACGGCCCACACCCGCCAGGGTTACTACGCGCAGCCCTAAAGGCTGGATGGACGGTAACAACAACGGGTAGGTGGCCCCCGGCGCACTTCCTTAAACAGCACGCAGCAGGCGCACCGGCAGTGAGATCAGGGCGACGACCAGTTCCAGCGCTCCATGGACGGCTATGCCTGCCAGGCGGAATGGGAGCAGCAGCAACCACACCAGCGGATACAGGAAGATTGCCAGCAGGGCCACCGGCCAGCAAAGAATAAAGAGAATGCACCACAGCAAGAACTTGATCATGATTCAGCGGCTCCCACCCGGGGCGGTCGACTCGCCCTTACAGTAGATACGCGATTCGGGTCGAGGTGGTTCCGAATTATCGGGACGCCTTATCATGGAGCCGGGGAGGTCGACGTGCCTGAGAACGGAATCATTCATAAGCCGAGTAGTCATTCAGTCGATGAGATTTTGCGCAAGCTCCAGGAGATCCTCGCGGCCAAAGGGGTGACGGTTTTCGCCCTGGTCGATCACAGCGGGGAAGCGGAGAAGGTGGGTATGCACATGCCTCCGACCAAGCTCCTGATCTTCGGAAATCCCAAGGGGGGTACCCCTGTGATGCTGGCGGCGCCCAGCATGGCAATCGACCTGCCGCTCAAGATTCTGATTTGGCAAGACGTGGGGGGAAAGGTGTGGGTCTCCTACAACAGTCCGGAGTATTTGCGGGAGCGGCATGGTTTGCCGCCCGAACTGGTGGCCAACATCGCCATCGTGGAGGCGTTGGCAACGCACGCCGCTGAATAGCGTGTCCATCCACGATCAGATTGCAGAGTCGGCCCGGGAGGCGGGTTTTGCCAAAGCCGGGATTGTGCCCGTCCCGGCACCTGGCGCGGAGGACGACTACCCGGAATTAGCGTTTTTCGAGCCGTGGGTGGAGCGCGGCCATGCGGGCGAGATGGACTACCTGAAACGGCGCGACGAGGCCAATCGTCTGCTGCGGTCTTCCTTAAGAATCGCGGTTCCCTGGGCGCGGTCGGTTATCGTGTGTGCCGCCAACTACAACACAGATGCCCCCCGGTCGATCGACCCGGCCTCCGCGGAAAGCGGCTGGGTTGCTCGTTACGCATGGACGGGCAATGCCGGGCAGCCAAGTGATTATCATGACGTCCTGCTGCGGCGCCTGCAAAAGCTGGAGCAGAATTTGCAGCAGGCTCTGGGCCCGTTTCGCTCGCGCTGCTATGTGGACACCGGTCCGCTGGTCGAGCGCATGTACGCCAGGTACGCAGGGATTGGCTGGACCGGTAAGAACACGTGCATGATCGACCAGGAGCTTGGATCCTGGCTCTTTCTGGGTGTGATCATCACCGGGATCGAACTGCCGTCCGCCAGTCCATTGAGGATCGCGCACGATCGCTGTGGCAGTTGCACCCGATGTATCGATGCTTGTCCGACCCACGCGCTGACACCGTATCAGATGGACGCAAGCCTGTGTATCGCCTACCTGACAATCGAGAAGCGCGGGTCGATCGCGGAAGCGTTGCGCCCCAAAATGGGGCGTCAGGTGTTTGGCTGCGATATTTGTCAGGACGTGTGCCCGTGGAACCGCCGCGCACCCATCAATGAAGATGGGGAGCTGGCGGTGCGCACCGAGTTGGTGAACCCGGCGCTTGCCTGGCTTGCAGAGATGAATGCGGAGAGCTTCCGGCTGTTTTTCCGGCAGTCTCCCCTGCAACGAACCAAGCTGAGGGGCTTGTTACGTAATGTAGCCATCGCGATGGGAAACAGCGGATTGGCCATCTATCTACCCCGGCTGCAGCAGTGGGCGGCCGCTCCAGAACCCGTGCTTGCAGAAGCAGCACAATGGGCCATTGATCGGCTCACCGCCGTCGATGAACGCAGTTCGCAGAGACTGTGAACGTTCGAGCGAAGGTTAGTTGGTCCTTTCCTGGGGAAAAGGCCATCCGAACGGGAAGCTTCGGTCTCCACCGATTACGAAACTGCTGTCGCGGCCGTCAGAGGCTACGCATCACGTTTGCGGCGTTGAGTCCCTTGGGGCCTTGCTGGCACTCGAACTCTACGGCATCGCCCTCGTTGAGGGTCTTATATCCGTTTTCCTGGATAGCCGAGAAATGCACGAAGACGTCTTCTCCGGTGGACCGCTGGATAAATCCATACCCTTTGGCTCCGTTGAACCACTTCACCACGCCATTTTCCTTCAAGAGATTTCCCTTTCCGTTTTTTTACCCAGCATTCCAATCGACACTACGAGCCATGGCAAATCCCGCCTAACCTGGAATGCTTTGACAACGATGAAACAATTACACCAAGGGGCCTTCCGAGCGGCCCGGACAAGGAACTTTTGTCTGAGCTTGATGATGTTATGGCAGGAATTGGAACGCGTTGCAAGGAAAATTTGCCCAAGGGATGGTTGGTGTCGTGAGCGGGGGCATCAAGGTTGTAGGTACGGTGTCCTGCGGGTGATTCCGGCCCCGCATCTAGGCTGCTAGCATTATGGCCTATGACCCTTGGTATATCGGTCCCCCGTATTTTTGTGCCGCCCGTGGAAGACCCGCTCGCCGGCATTCCTGCTGCCCCTAAGCCGCCGGAGACCTTGCGCAGGGATGCAAGCCTGGGTGCTGAGGTCATGAGTCTGGCGCGGTACATGGCGCAGACCGAAGTGCATACCTATGCTTTCAGTGTCGCCGCCAATGCAATCCTCTCGCTTTTCCCTTTCATCGTCATGATGTTCACGGTGGCGCGGCTGGTCTTTCATTCCACCGCCCTCGAAAACGCGATCGCGGATATGATCCGCTACTTTCTCCCCGCTGGTCAGCAGTTCGTCACCAAGAACATGGAAATCGTGGCGCACGCGCATAGCGGCGTGCGGGTTGCCTCGGTGATTATGTTGTTGATTTCTTCGACCGGCGTGTTCCTTCCCCTCGAAGTGGCTTTGAATCGGGTTTGGGGTATCCCCAAAAATCGCTCGTATTTGATGAACCAGCTGGTTTCGCTCGCTCTGGCCGCGGGCATCGGTACGGTGGCAATGGTCAGCGTCGCTATAACCGCGGCGCAACAATCCGTTTTACGAATTGTGTTTCTTGGCCACACCGAGAACATGGCTTTTTTCTTTATCTCTCATTGGCTGCTACAGATCTCGGCGGCGGGCGCGAGCATCCTGCTTTTCTTTCTTATCTATTGGGTTCTGCCGAATCGCAAGCTGCCGATACGCGCGGTGTTGCCCACGGCGGTGGTGATTGGGCTGGCGTGGGAAGTTGCCAAAATGCTGTACATCGCGGCTCTGCCGTGGATGGATTTGCAAAAGGTTTATGGACCATTTTCCGTTTCAGTGAGCCTGATGCTATGGGCATTTGTGACCGGGCTGCTGCTGTTAGCGGGGGCGCATTACTCTGCGTCTCGCCACGCCATGCGCCTGGCCCACCTGGCCGATTTGGATCGCGTTACAGAAGAAAAAGCCTAACGAGCACCCCCGCCGCCGCGAGCTTAGTCGCCGCAGCGAGCATAGTCCCGCAGCGAGCATAGTCCCGCAGGGACGGCTGAAAGTAGCCCAGGATGCAATCCGGGATGCAATCCGGGATGCAATCCGGGATGCAATCCTGGGTTCCCGTTGAATTACGAGACCAGTCCCGTAGGGACGGCTGAAGGAGGAAGGACGATAGTCCTGTGTACCTTCGGCTGCTCTCCATTGTCGAACATAACCCAGGATTTCATCCTGGGGACTATCAGCCGTCCCTACGGGACTGCATCCTTCGGATGGGCCGTTACCCAGGACTACGTCCTGGGCTTTTCAGCCGTCCCTACGGGACTAATGCTCGCTGCGGCGAGGATGCTCGCTGCGGCGAGGACGCTTGCTGTGGCGAGGACGCATGCTATGGCGAGGACGCATGCTATGGCGAGGCGCTCGTTATCCTACCCGAACGGAGATTTTTCAAACCCCTGGCTCAGTGCGCGAGGAAAGCTTTCACCACGATGTCGTTGGGGGCGCGGCCGGCAGGAAAGAGTGTGAGCAGGGAAGCGGGATCCGGGCCGGTTCGAATGGCGGCGATATCCCCGGATTGCGCGTTCACGGCTAAGAGAAGACGGCCCGAAGCGGAAAAGGCCAGGGCGTCGGGGCCTTCCCCTACCTTTACCGAACCGACGACCTTGCCGTCGTCGATGCTGTATATGCCCACCCGGCCGGCGCTGTAGTCACTCACATATAAGAGCGAGTTGTCCGCATTGACCAGTCCGCGGATCGGGTGGGCCCCCATCAGGTATGCGCCACCCACTTCATTCGAAGACGTAGTGATCTCCGAAATTGTGTCGCTGTCGTAGTTGGAGACGAACGCCTCGCCGCCATCCGGCTTCAACGCAATCTGCATCGGCGTCTTGCCCACATCGAGAAAGCTGAGAAGCGTGTCGGCCGCGGCGGGTTCGTTGCCCGCGCTATGCGCCAGACCGATCACCATGATCTGGTGACCACCGGAGCAGGTGATGAACGCCTTGGAAGAATCCTGCAGAATGATGGCATCCGTGGCGCCCGGGCAATGATCGAAGCTGCTTCTTACTTTGAAGGAAGGTGCATCTGCGATGCTGACGCTGCCGCTGACGCGATTGGTAATCACTAACGTTTTTCCGTCGTTTGCAATACGCGCTACGCCCGGCCCCACCCCGGCGCCGATGACGCCGATTTCGCGGCGCAGCCCGAGATCGATCACCGAAACGTTGTTGGAACCGGAGTTGGCGACATAGGCGCGTTTCCCCTCGACATCCACATCGATGAAATGAGGCTGGCGCTGGACGCGAATCGTCGCCGCCACGGTGTTGGTTTCCGTGTTGATCACGGAAACGGTGCCGCTGCCGGAATTGGCGACATACACCTCGTTGCGGTGCGGATTGACAGCCAACCCGGAAGGCCCGGCGCCCACCGCAATCACACGGTCCTGGCGCATGTTGACCAGGTCGAGGACGGTTACCGTGTTGCTGCCGCCATTGCTGATGTAGGCGTACTCACGGTAATTTGCCGGGTAGTCATCGTGATGCTGACAACCCGATGCTCCCAGCGCGATCAGCAGCAGCCATGGAAGCCAGCGGGGCAGCGCTAACCCCTGCCGGCAATTATGGGCTCGGCAACCCTGATTCCGCGAGGCAGAGAGCGGTGTACCGCTGCGGCGATGGGGGTAATTTCCTCCATCAGTTCCACGAACTGATCGGGATAGAGCGACTGCGCTCCGTCGGAGAGGGCCTTATCGGGCGCGTGATGTACTTCGATCATCAGTCCGTCGGCGCCTACGGCTACGCCTGCGCGAGCCAGCGGCAAAACCATGTTGCGCTTGCCGGTGCCATGGCTGGGATCGACAATGATGGGCAAATGGCTGAGCCTCTGCACCGCGGGCACGATGCTCAGGTCGAGTGTATTGCGGGTGTGATCGGCAAACGTGCGTACGCCGCGCTCGCAGAGAATCACCTGGTAGTTGCCCTCGCTCATCACGTACTCGGCCGACATTAGCAGTTCGTCCAGGGTCGCTGACATACCGCGC
The DNA here is from genome assembly GCA_963834445.1 of uncultured Acidobacteriaceae bacterium. Classification (GTDB taxonomy): domain Bacteria; phylum Acidobacteriota; class Terriglobia; order Terriglobales; family Acidobacteriaceae; genus PALSA-350. The sequence goes on along the minus strand of CAWIBU010000001.1, from coordinate 316,020 downwards.
TTGACCAGCACTGGCTTGCGGGTGCGCCCGGCGCGTTTCAACAGGGAGAAGTTCTGCATGTTGCGAGCGCCGATCTGGATCACGTCGGCGTACTCGGCCACCAGGTCGAGACTTTCGTTATCGAGCGCTTCGGTCACGATGCGCAAGCCGAAGACATCGCGAATCTCCGCCATGATCTTCAGGCCCTCTTCCCCCATCCCTTGAAAGGCATAAGGAGAGGTGCGGGGTTTGTAAGCGCCCCCGCGAAAGAACTGGGCGCCGGCGCGCGCGACCTGCTCCGCGGCGGCAAAGGCCTGCTCGCGGGATTCGATGGAGCACGGCCCGGCGATCACCGCGAGATCGCGGCCGCCAATGGTCGCGTTCGTTCCCGGAAACGAAATGACCGTGTCTTCCTGCTTTACGTCACGGCTCACCAGCTTGTAGGGCTTTGACACCCGGATCACTTCGGCGACGCCGGAGAGTTCTTCCAGGCCGCCCTGATCGACGGCGCCGCTGTTGCCGGTAATGCCGATGGCGGTGCGTTGTGCGCCCGGCATCGGGTGCGCGCGAAATCCCAAGACCTGAATTTGTTCGCAGACCGCCTGGATTTCTTCCGGGGTCGCCTGCGGTTTCATGACCACGAGCATGGAGTAAATGGCCTTTCTTTGCACTCTAAGTGTACTGGCTACAGTGACCTGCGGCAATGGTACGGAGGCGAAAAGAGCGCTGGGTCAGGATGGTGAGGTTTCCCAAACCTTCCACCAGCGAGTCCACTGTCCTGATATACCTGAGGGAATGGATCATGTACGACGGCTCCGATCGCTGCGCCGCCAGATGAAGCAACAGGGTATTGAGAGCTTATTAGTGACTCATCTGCCCGATGTGCGATATTTGTGTGGATTTACCGGCTCCAACGCATTTCTCGGCATCACGGCGAACCGCGCTGCCCTGTTTACCGATGGCCGGTACACCGCGCAGGCGCGGCAAGAGACCAGCGGCGCCAGGGTGGTGATCGCGCCCAAGTCGGCGGCCACCGAGGCTTGCCAGTGGCTGGCCGTGAGCGGGGTCAAGCACTGTTCTTTTGAACCGCAAACGACTACGGTGGCCGCGTTGTCGCTTTACCGCAAAGCCATCCCCGGGCACCGCGGATTCTTTCAGCCGCTAGCTGAGCCTCTGGTTCCAAACCTTCGCCTGATCAAGGATGAAGACGAGGTTCTGCTGATGAAGCAGGCTGCCGAGCTGGGGGTCGAACTGTTCCATGAACTTTTACCCCAACTACAGCCGGGGATGCCTGAGACCACGGTGGCCGCGCTGCTCGAGCACGGCGCCCGAGCGCGGGGCGCGGAGGGCATGTCGTTTGCAACTATTGTTGCCAGCGGGGTGCGCTCTTCGTTTCCCCACGGTCATGCAACAGCCCAGGGGTTGCCGCGCAAAGGCTTCTTAACGCTGGACTTCGGTGTTATCCTCAGGGGTTATTGCTCGGATATGACACGCACGGTGTACCTGGGAAAGCCGACACAGAGGGAGCGCTTCACGTATGATGCTGTGCGGGAGGCGCAACAGGCGGCGGTGGATGCGGTCAAGCCTGGGGCCCCCTGTGGAGACGTTGACGAAGCAGCCCGTAGTGTCCTGCGAAAGGCTGGACTGGCAGAGTACTTTACCCACTCCACCGGTCACGGCGTCGGACTTGAAATTCATGAAACACCCCGCATTGCCGCGGATCAGTCGCAGTCCCTTTTGCCGGGAATGGTCATCACCATCGAGCCCGGTGTCTACCTGGAAGGTCAGTTTGGAGTGCGCATCGAGGATATGGTTGCCGTTACCCGCGAGGGTGGACAAGTCTTGACGCCGGCCTCCACCGGCTGGACGCAACTCTAAAATCCCGAGCTTTAAAGCAGACGAGAGATTCATGACGCCTGATGAAATCAATGAGTTAAAGGAACTGATCGAGTTCCTCAAAGAGAATGGGATCGGCGAGTTCGAACACGAACACGGCGACACGAAAGTACGTATCAAGTTTGGCAGTTCTACGCAGGGGTCGCCGGCTTCGGCACTTGAACTCGCACGGCTTGGTCATTTGTTGAGCTCCCAGCCGCCGGTGCCCGTTGCTGCGCAGGGAATTCATGCGGTGGATGCTCCTCCCGCTGAGGCGCCGGTTGACCCGGAAAAGGGACTGCATATCGTGAAGTCGCCGATCGTGGGTACGTTTTACGAGTTGTCTTCGCCCGGTTCTGCGGCTTTTGTCAAGATCGGGGATGAGGTGGAGAACGGTCAGGTGCTCTGCATCGTCGAAGCCATGAAGCTGATGAACGAGATCGAATCGGACGCGGCCGGCGAAGTGGTCAAACGCCTGGTCACCAATGGCCAACCAGTGGAATACGGTCAGCCGCTCTTTGCCCTTCGCGTTCACTAACCGTATTGTCGCAATTACTGTGAACTTTCTGGCGAACGCCATCTTGGCCTTTTCTTGAGAAAAGGGCAGTCGGGCGTCCCGCTTCGGTTTTCATGGATTGCAACAATGCTCAACGAACCCCCGGGAACCTATGTTTCGAAAATTACTGATCGCCAATCGCGGCGAAATCGCACTTCGCGTGATCTGCGCCTGCAAGGAGCTGGGCATCCGCACGGTCGCCATCTACAGCGAAGCGGATCGCAATTCGCTGCACGTCCGTTTTGCCGATGAGGCCATCTGCATCGGACCGCCTCGCTCCGCGGATAGCTACCTCAACGTGCCGGCGGTGATCTCGGCTGCGGAAATTGCCGACGTGGATGCGATTCATCCGGGCTACGGATTGCTGAGCGAAAACGCCAACTTCGCCGAGGTTTGCCGGGCGTCGAATATCAAATTCATCGGGCCCACCCCGGAAGCCACCCGCTTGATGGGCGAAAAAGAAAAAGCCCGCCAGGCGATGAAGAAGGCGAAGGTCCCGATTCTGCCGGGTTCCGACGGCGTGCTGCAGAGTGAAGATGAGGCGCTGGCGTGGGCGCGCTCGGTCGGCTTTCCGGTCATCCTCAAAGCTTCTGCAGGCGGCGGGGGACGGGGCATGCGCGTCATTCGCTCGGAGGAGGAACTACCCCAGCTTTACCAGGCCGCACAGACCGAGGCCCAGAATGCCTTCGGCAACGGCGACCTCTATATGGAGAAGTTCATCGAGCGGCCGCGCCACATCGAGTTTCAGATCCTGGCGGATGAGCATGGCAACGTGGTTTCACTGGGCGAGCGCGAGTGTTCCATCCAGCGCCGTCACCAGAAGCTGATTGAAGAGGCGCCTTCGCTGCAAATCACGCCCAGGATACGCGAAGACATCGCCAAGACGCTGAAGCGATGTCTCACCGCGATTGGCTATCAGAATGCCGGCACGGTTGAGTTCCTTATGGATGAGGATGGCAAGCTGTACTTCATTGAAATGAACACGCGCATCCAGGTAGAGCATCCGGTAACCGAGGCGGTGACGGGTGTGGACCTGGTGAAGGCGCAGTTGCGTATCGCCGGCGGCGAACATCTGAGCAGCATTCTTCCCGAGACGGTGCCGATTCGCGGCCACGCGATCGAGTGCCGGGTCAATGCCGAGCATCCGGAAAAGTTCACGCCTTCCGCCGGGCGCATCACTGCTTTCAATGTTCCCGGCGGCAACGGCGTAAGGGTGGATACGGCGCAGTACGCCGAGGGCATCGTGCCCCCGTACTATGATTCGCTGATTGCGAAGCTGATTGTTCACGGCAAGGACCGGGCGGAGGCGATGGCGCGCATGTCGCGCGCGCTTGAGATGTTTGTGGTGGAGGGCATTCACACCACCATCCCGCTGCACCGGCGCATTCTCGAGGATCCGGAATTCCGCGACGGGTCGTTCGACACCAAGTTCATGGAGCGCTTTTTCGAACGCGAGAAACATCGCCGCGAGCAGATTCTCGCCCAGGTGTAGCACGGGTGCGGCGGTTTGTTTTGCCCCGGTTTTATCCCATTCTCGATGCCGGCCTTCTGTTACGTGCCGGGATATCGATCGAAGCGTTCGCCCAGGAACTCCATGCGGCGGGTATCCGCTTTCTGCAATACCGCGATAAAGAAGCGTCCGACGAACTACTTCTGGAGCGGGCTGCGCGGCTACGCCAGATCTTTCCCTCGTCCAATAGTTGCCTGATCCTGAACGATCGCGTTTCGCTGCTGCGCGCCGCGCATTATGAAGGCGTCCACGTGGGGCAGCAGGATCATTCTGCCGCGGACGCGAGAGCAATTTTGGGACCAGACATCCTGATCGGCGTGTCCACGCATGGGGAACGCCAGCTTGTCAGCGCGGCCATGAGCGCTGCGGACTACCTGGCCATCGGGCCCGTGTTCGCGACGTCATCCAAGCAGGATCCCGATCCTGTGGTCGGTCTGCAGGGAGTGCGTGCGGCTCGCGCGCTGACTACGAAACCGCTGGTTGCGATTGGCGGCATCACGCGCTCGAACTGCGCTGCCGTGATCGAAGCCGGGGCCGATTCGGTCGCGCTGATCTCGGATCTGATACCAATTGGAGAAATCTCGACACAGAAGATCGTGGAAGAGTTTGTCGCGCGCCTGGGCGCGCCCAGCGTTGCTGCGACGTAGCACTCAAGGAAGCAAAGCAATTTACAATCCTCCCGTCCCAGCCACAAATCTCCGGGTGCCCCATCTTGCCTTCCACGCTACACATGACAGCCCTGCTCGGATCTCCGGCGTCTCTGATCGGTTGCGCTGGTCCGGCGCGCTCCGCCTTCAAAATCATGGCTCTGCCGGCACCCGTCGTGCGAGTCTCTTGAAAGCGCAATCCCCATCGGCTATATTGACTTTGCTTCCCCGACAAATCTTAACCAGGCCGCTCACGGGACTCAGGTCGCTTGATGAGAATCGCTCGGCGCCCACGGAGTTCCCACCGTTGAATCGAGATTGCGTGTGTAAGGCTTCGTCGCGGCTGTGCCGCTGCGATCGTCCTCTTCTGTCGGGTAAATGGCGGCTTGTGGTGGCCACCATCGCTTTGGCCGCGACGCTCTTCCCGGCTGCCGACGCGGCGGCGCAGACGCAGTCGCTCTCCATCGACCAGGGAGCCCAATCCATGACCGGCGTTCAGGACGTGCTCGGAAACCAGAAATATCTGCTTCAGGATCAGGATCTGCAGTTGCTCCAGGTCAGTCTGCAAGGGAATGGTTCTCTCAATACGCAGACGTCTGATCTGTTTACCGGCAACTCGGCAGTCGATTCCCAGGCCGTGGATCAATCCTTCACCCAGTCGACTGCTCCCGGAACCTTCAACTTCAGCAGCGGAGTCCTTGCGTCGGAAGCGTCCGGCAAAATGTTCAATACGACGAATGACACGGTTGCGATAATCGCGCCGGTCGAGACCTATTTTCGGCTTACGTTCCTCGACAATCGCTCGGGGTGGAATACCGCGGTCTCGCTCACCAACAACTTCCAACCGGGCGGCACGGTCAATGTCCAGGTGGCGATGGGCAACTTTGCCGGCACTGGGTATGCCGCTACCCTGGCCTACTACGCATCGAGCACCAGCATTAACTGGGGCATGCGGGTGGTTGCCGCCGCCGATCCGAACAATGAGGACGCCCTGGTGACGATGGGGCCGGAGTTCATCCAGGCTAACCTCCTCAGACCGAATCCCAGCGCCATCGCTGTCGGTGATTTCAATAATGATGGCCGCGATGAGATTGCGATCCTGATGAACGATAATGAGACGATCGCTTTTTATGCGGTCGATCCCAACTCGCTGACCATCACCCAGACCGGTACCTATGTCTTACCGGCGGCCTATACGCTGACCGGCAATGTAACCATGGTTGCCGGGCGCTTTCGCGACTGCGGCTCGAATTGCCAGACTAATGCGGACCTGGCGATCGTGGGAGCGCTGTTCAGTTCAAACACCAACCTTTTGAATATCGTCAGCGTGATTCCAGTCCAGATCACGCCGCAGTCCAACGGCACGTTCAGTGCGCAGGTAATGGTCCAATCGGGCTCAACTCCGTTTTTCCAGTTCCCAAAGCCTCCCAACGGATACGTCTCAGGCGTGTTTGCCCACCCAGCGCCCCTGGCAAACTGGCCCAAACCGACGCTGGAACAGTTGGTGATTGGCATCGCGCTCGAGGGAATTGACACCGGAAATCCCTTTGGGCAGATCGAGGTGGGAACCTTTCTGGCAACGGGAAGCAATCAAGGAAACCTGGGTCAGTTTGCCTGGGAATCTTACACGCCTTTGATCGTCGATCACGCCCTGCTCTACGACGTGCAGGTGGGCAACTTCGACAACCAGAACTCCGATGGGACGTACAACCCCGGATTACAAGTAGCCACCTACACGGCGGAGGGTCATGATCGCGCGCCGCACATCCGCATTTACGATGTGAACGTACCTGCTGCCTTTCCACCGCCCCCGCCGGCGCCCAATCAGGCTCCGGGCAGCTGGCTTGTGTCCGAAAGCGACTACGCGCCGACCAATGGGCCCGTCACCAATGGCTTCCAGAACCAGCAACTCGCCATGCTTTTGCCTACCGATCTGCAGTCGCGGTCCCTGCAACTGGGGCCAGCCACGGTGGTCACGATCCCCACGCAGGTGCAACCCGATCTCGTGCTCGGCATCCCGCCCATGCATGTGGCGTGGATCGCCCCTCACATTTCGATCTCGCAATTGGATGAACCCACTTGTACCGACGCGAATACACCCTGCCTATTGAATCTGACCGTGCTCCCGAGTCAGCCGCCCGCTGTGAACAGCACGGGGTTCGCGGCCGGGTTCAGCTTCTCCAGCAGTTCCAAGACGGAAACAAAACGGTCCAGCACCACCAGTTGGGGCGTCTCGGTCCTGTCCAAAGTCGGGCTCAAGTACTCCTGGGGAAATGACTTTGTGGGTGGATCGGTGGGCTTTAAAAGCGCCACGAAATATACCCACGATCACAGCGTGCAAAAGACCTATGACCACTACACCGGGAAAACCTCGAGTGTCAGCGCGACCACAGGGTTTTCCGACTATGTCTTCTACAGCCAAAAGCGAATGAATATGTACTACTACCCGGTCATCGGCAATTCGGACTGCTCCGGTGGCGCCTGCAATCCGCAGTATGTCGAATTTTCCGTGCCCGACCAGGTGCAACATGGCGCCATGAACGGAAACGTACTGTGGTGGTACCAGCCGGTGCACCAACCAGGGAACGTACTGTCGTATCCACTGGATACCGCACAGCTTCAGCAGTCCTTTTCGGACACCATCGTGCCCCTCACAACCGACCCGCCGACCTGTCTCGGGTTTGGTACGTCCAATACCAACTACTCCACTACCTGGACGTCGGGCAGTAGCAGCGGTACGACGACCGGCAATGCCAACGCACTTTCTGAGAACGTTACTTTCAGCTTCTCCGACCATACGGGAGTCGAGGGAGTCAACCTGGGAAAATTCAACTACTCGCTGAGTGTGGGGGGCAACGGCTCCTTTAGCAGCTTGAACGAGAATTACAGTTCCCTGAGTTCATCCCAGGGACTCGTGGTTACGGTACCTGCGTTCAAGAACATCACGACGACGTGTTGCGGGTATGGCTGGGGAGATTTGGTTTTTGGGCTCAAGAACACCGCCAGCCCGTCGGCGCAAACGCCCACGGATCTGGTCACCGATCCAGATGGAAACCCGGTCCCGGCATCCAACGCGACCACCGGTCCGATGTTCGTCGGTTTCTTTGCCGACGTTTTGGGCAACAAGCCGGGCGGCCTCAGTGGCTGTGGCGTGTCTTTCCCCTGGTGGCAGAATGTCTATACCATGCCGGATGTTGCCTTGAACCATCCGTCGCGCTGGGACTGGCATGAAAATTCCGAGACGGTTACATTCAACGCTCCGTCGAACCCCCAGCAGGTGAACGTACTCAGTCAGCCGTTTTATGAGATGAAGGGGTTCTTCATTTCCAAACAGGGTGATCCCACGCCTGCTCCGAATCTGCCCTCAGCCACGGCCGGCGACCAGTTGAACCTGACCGTCCGGGTCTACAATTACAGCGTTGTCGATACCACCGCGCCGGTGCATGTCCGCGTGTACGGTCAGCTCTATTCCCAAGCCACCGGAACGCTCACCGGCAATGCCTTCGAGATTGGTGAGACCACCATCGCGTCCATCCCTGGCTTCAAATCCCAGAGTACTGGTTCGGCAAGTTACCTGCCGAACTGGACTACGGCCACCGTGCCGTTCGACACAACAACGTATGCCAATGACTATCTGGTTTTTTGGACGGTGGTCTGGATGCAGGATGCATCCGGCAATCTGGCGGCGGAGATGCCTGACAAAGGGCTCACCGCGATCCCGGGTGCCAACATCGCCAACATCTCAGACATACCCTATGAAGCGCACAGCAACAACGTGGGACTTTACGGCGACTATCACCAGTTCTACATCGCGCCGCAGATTGCGCCCGGCGCAACCCAAAACCCCGGAACCCTGCAGGGCGCCACTATCCAGGCAGCGGCACAGGGCATTTTGAACCAGCGGATACCGGTGACCATCTCCGTCACGTCGGCTCCAGGCGCGCCGGCGGACGGCATCAACGTCACCTACTACGATGGAGACCCGGCCAACAACGGCGCTCTGCTTGACGTTCAGCGCATAACCCATATCGAGCCGGGAATGCTCTATGTTCTTAACGACCGGTTCCTGCCGAAGGTATGCGGAGTCCATACTCTCTATGCGAGCGCATGGATTGACGGCCAGGCTCAGGTCCAGGCGAGTTCTCCAGTCAATGTCACCGGCAGCGCCACCGATCTCGTGCAGTCGTTGATCGCGGCGACCAGTCGAGTTTCGTTCCTTGACCCAGCCGTGCAGCAGACTCTCCTCACGTCGCTTAATTCGGCGTTGTCCGCCTTTGAAAGCGGCCAAACCGCGGCCGGCAACCAGATGCTTGGCTCCTACGTGCAGGCACTGTCCGGCGCAACCGGCCACGCAGTCTCGCAGCAGGATGGCGGCGTGTTGATAGCCCAGGCCGGAGATGTGCTCGGCTGCGGCCCGCTCGGTTTCACCCTTACGGCTTCGCCGAATACCGTGACGGTCAATCCGGGAGGATCGGGGCAGTATTCTATTGCGCTGACGCCGACGGGCGATTTTAAAGGTCCGGTCCAGGTCTCATGTTCCGGAGCTCCGAAAAACACGGGCTGCACCATCTCGGAACAAACGGTGACGCTGGACGGCGTCACCCAGCAGCATTTGCTACTCACGGTGACAACTGCCGGCACTGCGAGCGCAGTCTCCGCCGCCGGGCTTTCAGGCAGTGCGCCACGTTCCGGCATGCGCCGGCTGGCATGCTTGCTGCTTCTGGGACTCAGTGCCCTATCGTTTGCGCTTCTTGCCCGCATGCGCTCCAGATGTGCAAGTTGGCTTTGCCTGCTGCTGGTGATGTGCTTGGGCGGGGTGATCGGGTGCGGCTCGACGGGCATCCAGGACACCACGGCCACGCCTGCCGGCGCATACTCCCTCTTCGTGCATGCGACCAGCGGGAACGTTACCCAGGATGCCCTTATGCTGCTATACGTGAAGTGATGATCCGCCACAAACGCACCACCAAGCATCGATACGAGTGATGCGAATAATATCCAGTATCGCCTGGCCCCGCCACAACCGATCGGGCGCCCCATCGTTCGCGATTTCCGCGAAGGGTGGGAAGGATGCTGTCTCACGGCGGGCGGCAACAGCGAACCTTTGCTGGACATGGTAACTGGAAAACGGTATAGACATAGAACCAGCTACCGACCGTCGCCGCACAGCATAGACACACAAAGACTTCAGCGGAGGGATCACCCGGACCCATGCCCAGACTGTTTGCCACCAAGCCGCTCTCGACGCTTACCAAAGAGGCCAACGAGGTCGGGGAGAACACGCTCAAGCGGTCTCTTGGCCCGGTCAACCTGATTACGCTGGGGATTGGCGCCATCATCGGCGCGGGCATTTTCGTGCTCACCGGCCAGGCGGCGGCACTCCATGCCGGCCCGGCGGTTGCCCTCAGCTTTGTCTTTGCGGGCATTACCTGCGCGTTTGCCGGGTTGTGCTACTCCGAATTTGCCTCCATTATTCCCATCGCCGGCTCCGCCTACACCTATGGCTACGCCACCCTGGGCGAATTGGTAGCGTGGATCATCGGCTGGGACCTGGTGCTCGAATATGCCTTCGGCGCGGCAACGGTGGCTTCCGGGTGGTCAGGCTATTTTGTGAGTTTGTTGGACCAGTTACACCTTCACCTGCCGCCGCAGTTCACCACTACCTATGGCAACATGCTCTATTTCTACGGCGACAAGTGGCAGCCGCTGGCATCGCTTCCCACCTCGGTGAGCGCCGCCAGCTTGCCTCACGTGGCCGGCGTCTTCAACTTTGTCGCCTTCTTTGCCATTCTCATCGTGACCGCCGTGTTGGTGATCGGCATCAAGGAATCGGCCAATCTCAACTCCGCCATCGTGATCGTCAAGCTGGGGATTGTGGGCATTTTTCTGGTGCTGGGCGGGGCGTTTCTGCTGCATCACCCGGAAGTGGCCCGGCTGAACTGGCACCCGTTCATTCCTCCTTCCGAGGGTCCCGGGCAGTTTGGCTTTGGCGGCATCACGGCGGGTGCAGCCTCGGTTTTCTTCGCTTACATTGGGTTTGACGCGGTCTCGACCGCCGCCCAGGAGGCGCGCAATCCGCAGCGCGATATGCCGATCGGCATCCTCGGCTCGCTTGTGGTCTGCACCGTACTCTACATCCTGGTCTCCACCGTGCTCACAGGCCTGGTCAACTACCGCAGTCTCGATGTGGGCGATCCGGTGGCGGTGGGCATCGACGTCACCGGCGTTACCTGGGGTAGCCTGCTGGTGAAAATCGGCGCCGTTTTCGGTCTGGGAACTGTCATGCTGGTGATGTTGCTGGGCCAGTCGCGCGTCTTCTACTCCATGTCGAAGGATGGCTTGTTGTGGAAGTGGGCTTCGGCGGTTCATCCCAAATTTCGTACCCCCTGGATTTCGAACATCGTAGTGGGCACGATCGTTGCCTTCCTGCCCGCGCTGCTTCCCATCGACAAACTGGCTGCCCTGGTGAACATGGGCACGCTCCTCGCTTTCGTGATCGTGTGCGCCGGTGTGTGGATTCTGCGCAAGCGTCATCCCACCCTGGAACGGCCTTTCCGGACGCCGCTGGTTCCCCTGGTTCCCATCCTCGGCATGGCAAGCGCGTTTTATCTCATGCTGAAACTACCCTTGTTGACCTGGGAAGTATTGGTGATCTGGCTGGTGATTGGCTTGGGAATTTATTTCGGATACAGCGTCAAGCACAGTAAGGTGCAGGCCATGAGCCCGTCTGAGACCACGGGCCGCACCCGCTAAAGATATAGATGAAAATTCTTTTAGGCGAATGAAGTAAAGCCTTATACTTCATTGGCCTAAGGAGGCGTCCATGAACAAATACTTTGCGGAACTGGTCGGTACGTTCGTCCTGGTTTTCGGGGGCGTCGGCAGTGCAGTACTGGCTGGGAGCCACATTGGCTTCGCCGGCATCTCGGCGGCCTTCGGGCTGTCGCTGCTCGCCATGATCTACACCATTGGGCCCATCTCCGGTTGTCATGTGAATCCAGCGGTAACGCTAGGAGTTTTTCTGGCCAAAAAGATCAACGCCAAAGATGCAGGCGCTTACATGGTTGCGCAGGTCATTGGCGCCGTGATCGCCTCGGGCGTGATTCTGCTGATCGCGAACGGCGCTCCTGGTGGCTACAGCGCTCCCCTGAGCGGCCTGGGTGCGGACGGATACGGTCTGCACTCTCCTGACCACTACTCGCTGCTTGCCGGCTTCATCGCCGAAACCGTTCTCACCATGTTCCTTGTGCTTACCGTTCTGGGAGCAACCGATATCAGTGCTCCGGTAGGTTTTGCCGGCGTAGCGATCGGGCTGGTCCTGACCTTGATTCACCTGGTCGGGATCCCGATCACCAACACTTCCGTCAACCCTGCGCGCAGCATTGGGCCGGCGCTCTTTGTGGGCGGCTGGGCCTTGCAACAGTTGTGGATGTTTATTGTTGCGCCATTTCTGGGCGCGATCGTGGCGGCGATTATCTATGCCGGTGTTCGCCACCCTGCCATCATGATCACCACGCGCAAGGCAGAGCAAGCGCTACCCGGGGAGCAAATCGACCGCATCGCCTAGGGGCTTTAGTAGCTCCGCAACAACGGTGGGTGGGAGAAACAAATGAGAATCCTGCATTTGTTTCTCCCGCCCCACCAGTTGTTGCGGGTTTCATTGAGTGGAACACTAGAGCATTTTTCTTGTGGCTCGGCGGACCACTTCGGTGGTCACGCCATAGATGGCGTGGGTCACCAGTTCACTGGCATGCTCGCGCGGCGGCTGATCTTCAGGCTTTTCGGTCAGCCCCATCATAGGTAACGCGGACGCGTGCGTGATGCCGCAAAGCGTCAAGCCAAAGTTCACGCCCAGGCGCCCGGTGACGACCGGCGCATACTCCGCCAGCGCTCCGTACACGCCCCCCACCAGGGCGCCAAAACCCCAGTGAATGACTTTCACCGACGCCTCCTCTTCCTGCTCGGTCAGAGAGCGGCCGGCCATGCGATTGACCAGCACCGCCGGAGGAGGAATTTGCCCCTGGGTACGCGGGGGATACACGGCTTCGCCCGCGGCCTTGGCGGCTGCACCTGCCAGGCCACCCACCGCTCCAGCGAGGAATCCCTTGAGTAGCGATCGTTTACGACGAGGAGCCTTAGTCTTCATAGGGTGGGTGGTTTCCTGTCCTGTTAACCTAAATCGTCACACTGGGCAATGCAAGGCGGGGGGAGCGATGGCAATTAGTAAGCAATGGACCGAATGGCATTTGACGCCGGCTGGTTGGGTGTCCGGATCCACCCGCCGCGATGGAGAAGGGAATGTTTGGCGGGATGAGCCCGAGGACCGGGTGTTGAGCTTCGTCTACCAGGAGCAGATCGACAAAGCTCATCCCGAACCGCATCCCACGGTGCAGGAATCGTGGCGGTCGAAGGTCGCGACCAACGCGGACGCGTTATTGACCGAACACGGTCCCTGCCCGCGCAAGCTATAGTCCGCGGCCCCGCCGGGGACCACCACCAAACACTAAGCAGTCGTCTTGGTGCAGAGTTCGTTCATGGCCCGGGTCAGTTCCTGTGCGATCATCGGCGCCGTAGCGGTCTCGATGGCCGAACGCTGCATCAGGTAGACCAACTTGCCGTCGCGGAGAATGGCGATGGCCGGGGACGTCGGGGGATGACCCTCGAAGTAAGACCGGGCGCGTTCGGTGGCTTCGCGGTCCTGGCCGGCAAACACGGTGATCAACTGGTCGGGAAGAGTCTTGTTCTGGAGTGCCATCCGGACGCCCGGACGCATTTTCCCAGCGGCGCAGCCACAGATGGAGTTGACCACCAGCATGGTAGTGCCCGGCGTCGCCAGCGCCGCATCGACTTCCTCGGCGGTACGCACTTCTTTGATTCCTGCGCGGCTTAGCTCTTCGCGCATGGGGATAATCATCATTTCGGGGTACATGCTTGCTCCTTGAGTACTCGGTTTACTGCAACCTCTCTTGATTGTAAAGATTCGATTACGGTTTAGCCAGTGTGCTGCACCCCGGTTGATATACCTTGAAGGAATTCATGGAGTTCCTGGAGAAAGTACCGCTCGCGCCGTACACGACGTTTCAGATCGGCGGACCCGCCCGTTGGTTTGCCGAGGCAGTCAGCGAGGGCGATATAGCCGCGGGGATTGCGTTCGCCGCCGACCGCCAGTTGCCCTTGTTCGTGCTTGGTGGCGGCAGCAACCTGCTGGTCTCGGATGCCGGCTTCCCGGGTCTCGTCCTGCGTATCGGGCTGCGCGGTATTAACTCGATGCAGGAAGGCGGGAGCATCGTCCTCTCGGCGGCTGCCGGGGAAGACTGGGACGGCTTGGTTGCCTATGCCGTGGCTGCCGACTGTGCGGGCCTGGAGTGCCTGTCGGGTATCCCCGGCACGGTCGGCGGTACGCCTGTTCAGAACGTGGGCGCCTATGGGCAGGAGGTCTCGCAGACGATTGTGTTGGTGCGGGCCTTCGATCGGCAGTCTGCGCAGTTTGTCGATTTACCTGCCTCCGCGTGTGGGTTTTCCTATCGCCGCAGCATTTTCAACTCCACCGAGCGCGGGCGTTACCTGGTGAGCCGTGTTGATTACGCGCTGCACAAAGATGCTCCTGCGAATTTTGTCTACGCCGACCTGGCAAAGCACTTTGCCGGTCTCAATATAAAGTCGCCCACGCTCGCCGAGGTCCGGGAGGCGGTGCGTTCGATTCGCCGGCAGAAGGGGATGCTGCTGGTGCCGGGGGATGCGGATTGCCGCAGCGCAGGGAGCTTCTTCAAGAACCCGATCGTGCCGCTGGCTGCGGTCGATTCCATTGCGCGGGTGTTGGAAGTCGAGAAGAAGAGCATCCCCGCCTATCCTGCAGCGGCCGGTGAGGTGAAGCTTTCCGCGGCATGGCTGATTGAGCGAGCGGGCTTCGCCAAGGGGTATGCGCTGGGCAACGCCGGAATTTCCAGCCGCCATACGTTGGCCCTGATCAATCGCGGCGGCGCCAGCGCCGCCGAAGTGGTCGCGTTGCGCGACCAGGTGATTGCCGCGGTCGAGGCGCGATTTGCGGTTCACCTCGAGCCGGAGCCCGTATGGCTGGGGTAGCGGACCTGAACTCAACTTAAATGTCGCCTAGTTGCCGAAGCAGTTGCTCCCGGCGGCTAGCCAGCACTATTTTCGCCGGGCCATGTGCCTGGATACGGCCGCCATCCATCACCATGACATCGGCACCGGTTTGGAAGGCTTCCGCCACATCGTGGGAGACGTAGAGCGCGGGAACATTCCGCTCGCCAAGGTAAGCGATCAGTCGCTCGAGAATGGAATTTTTAAGATCCGCATCCAGGCCGGTGAAGGGCTCATCGAGCAGCAGCATCCGCGGCTCGGGCGCCAGGGCCCGCGCCAGAGCGACACGCTGCTTCTCGCCTCCGGAAAGATCGCGCGGCGCTCGACGGGCGAGATGGCCGGCTTGAAAAAGTGCCAGCATCTGCGCGACGCGCTCGGCGGTCGCTCGCGGGGTAAGTCCGGAAAGGCCAAACGCAACATTGGTGGTTACATCCATGTGGGGAAAGAGCGTGGGCCGCTGGGTAACGTACCCGATCGCGCGTTCTGCCGGCGGAATCCAGGTTCCGGTCTCGATGTCGACCAGCGTTCGCTGGTGCAATGTCACTTGGCCATGTTCTGGCCTGGCCAGTCCGCCGAGAACGCGGAGCAGGGAAGTCTTGCCCGCGCCCGATGGTCCGAAGAGCACCGTCCAGGGAGCCGCCAGCGCACAGCGGACCTGCAACTTCAGCTCACCCAGGGAATGCTCGACCGCAACCCGCAGATATTCGCTAGACACTGGCTCTGCCTCGGCGGCCATAGATCATCAGCAGCGCCAGAAACGAGAGGCATAGCAGCAGCAAAGCGGTGTGGTTGGCCTGCGCGTAGGCAAAGTCCTGCACCTGATCGTAGATGGAGATCGATAAGGTCCGCGTCACACCAGGAATGTTTCCGCCGATCATCAGCACCACGCCGAACTCGCCCACGGTGTGGGTGAAGGCCAGCACCGCTGCGGTTAGCAGAGAAGGCCGGATCAAAGGCAGCAGGACGCGGAACAGAATTCTGCCGGGACGCGGGGAGAGAAGTTCGGCTGCTTCCAGAATGTCGCGATCAATTGCCCGGAACCCCGCGATCATCGGTTGCACCGCGAAGGGCAAGCTAAAGAGGACCGACCCCACGACCAGGCCGGCAAAGGAGAAGGCCAGCGTGTGCCCGAAAAGAACCGAGAGGGCTCGTCCCACCGTCGTGCGCGGGCCCATCATCACCAACAGATAAAAGCCCAAAACCGTAGGCGGCAATACCAGGGGCAAAGCCACCGCAGCTTCAACCAGCGGCTTCCACGGCGCCTTGCCGTAAGCCAGCCAATAGCCCAGCGGAACCGCGATCACGAGCAGGATCAGCATCGTGAGGGCGGCCAGGCGAACCGTGAGGAAGATAGCTTGCTGGTCCATGGGAATGGCAGGGAGTTTTACGGTGCTTTTAAGCCGCGCTCGCTGAGCTGCTTTCTGATCGGTGGGGAAAGCAGAAAATCGAGAAATCGATGGGCTTCACTGGCAGAAGATTCCTGCTTGATCACCACCGCGCCCTGCAGGATGGGCGGGTAGGCGTCCGCGGGTATTTCGATGAACTTCCCGTCCGCCTGCAGGCGCGGCGTCAGCGCGGAAGTGAGTGAAATCAATCCCACCTGGGCATTTCCCGAGTCGGCGTACTGCGCCGTCTGGGCGATATTTTCTGCGACCACCAGTTTGTCTTTCAGCGCTTCGGTGAGTCCCAGCTTTGCGATCGCCGCCTTAGCCGCGCGTCCATAAGGGGCATGTTCCGCATTAGCCACAGCAACTGTTTTCAGGGCGGGGTTGCGCAGAGTATCGAGGCTGAGCGGCTGCACCGCGGAGTCGTTCCGTGCCCACAGCACCAGGGTGCCGCGGGCATAGGGCACGGGCGCAGCGCTATCCGCCAGGCCGGCCGCGATCACCTTTTGCGGAAACGAAAGATCGGCGGCAAGGAACAGGCCAAATGGGCCCCCGTTGAGAACCTGCGTGGCCAGTGTGGCCGAAGATGCGTACGAAGCGTCGACATTTAGCTGTGTCTGCCTCTCGAATTGCTCGATGATGGGCGGCAGCACGGGCTGCAGGTCCGCGGCGGCCGCGATCCGGAGTCGGGTGTTTTGTTGGGCGCAGCTTATCTGTGCCCCAGCCAGAATCAAAAGCAGCGCAAAGCATCGTTTAAACACGCAACACCATCACTTCGGTGGATTTGATCAGGGCGGCGGCGGTTTCGCCCACCTTGAGCTGCATTTCCCGGGCCGCGTCGGAGGTAATGATGGACGTGATGATCTG
This sequence comes from uncultured Acidobacteriaceae bacterium, assembly GCA_963834445.1. Classification (GTDB taxonomy): domain Bacteria; phylum Acidobacteriota; class Terriglobia; order Terriglobales; family Acidobacteriaceae; genus PALSA-350. The sequence goes on along the minus strand of CAWIBU010000001.1, from coordinate 299,100 downwards.
CCCGCCGATGGAAAGTTTGACCTGGGCCAGCAGCCCGTCAATCTTCAATTCGACGATGCGGCCAGTGAGCTGATTGCGCCCGCTCAGGGATCGCAGCATTTCTCGTTTGGGCGTTTCCGGACGTTTCGCCTGGTGCAGCAGGCCATCGAGTTCGGCCTCGGGAATGCGATAGTGACCGCCCGGTGTTTTGACTGATTTGATCTTGCCGCGATACAGCCACTGCTTCATGGTGGGATACGAGATCCCGAGTCGTTGCGCAGCTTCGCGAGGTGAGAGCAGCATGGCGAAAGTATACGATACGATACGATTTTCTAGTTGGATCCGCAACAACGCGCCACCAGACTGAGGCGAAGCAAGACTTCTCTATCAACCCAAGAAATCCCCCATCAAACTGGGACAGTCCCGGAGGGACGGCTGAAGGTAGCCCAGGATGAAATCCTGGGTATATTGATGCCAACAAAAGCAGTCCCGAAGGGACGGCTGAACTGGCAAGGACATAGTCCTGTGTGCCATCAGCCGTTCTTTGCGGGCTAATCCCTCCCAGGATTTCATCCTGGGGAATCAGCAGCCGTCCCTGCGGGACTCGATTCGTTTACCTCTGCTTCGCTCCGCGCGGACAGGTTGCGTGATCCGGCAACCCGATCATTCACGGAGTTGCAAAACCGCGTTGTACGCTACGCTTAAGACATGCACGAAGCTTCTCATCAACTGCGCTGCGTTGGCTGCGGCGCCGTGATCCACCCGGATACGGTCGAAAAAGACTTTCGCTGCGTCGGCTGCGGCGAGCTGCTCGAGGTGGAATATCCCTCCTGGAGCGCTGCCGGCGCCCCGGCCCCTGGACCGCGCCGCGTGCCCAACCCCGGCGCCTTGCGTTGGCTGTGGCAGGAAAGACTACAGTCCAAACTGCCCATCGACCAGAGCGGCGTTTGGCGTTTTCGCGAATTGCTGCCCATCCTGGACCGGCCCGAGCAGGCAGTTACGCTGCGCGAAGGCAACACCCCTCTCTATCAGCTTCCCCAAAGTGCAGAAGCGCTGGGGTTGGACCAGCTCTACGCCAAACATCAGGGGATGAACCCCACCGGCTCGTTCAAAGACACGGGCATGACCACCGCCCTCTCCCAGGCGCGGGAGCGCGGCTTCCAGTGGGTGGCCTGTGCTTCGACCGGCAACACCTCGGCAGCCATGGCGGCGTATGCCGCCCGCGCCCGCATGCACAGCCTGGTCCTGCTGCCCGAGGGCAAGATCTCATGGTCCAAGCTTTCTCAGGCCCTGGACTACGGCGCCGTCACCTGCCAGTTGAATACAGACTTCGACGGATGCGTGAAGGTTCTGGCGGAAGTTGTTCGCCGCGCACCGGTTTACCTGCTCAACTCGGTGAATCCCTATCGCCTGGAAGGCCAGAAAACCCCGGCGCTCGAAATTGCCGAGCAGCTCGATTGGCAGGTTCCCGACCACGTGATTGTTCCCGGGGGCAACCTGGGCAATAGTTCCGCGCTGGGCAAGGGCTTTCTCGAGATGAAGCACCTGGGCCTGAGTGCCAAAGTGCCGAAACTAAGCGTGATCCAGGCAGAGGGCGCGAACCCGCTCTACCTCAGCCTGCTGCACGGGGATGGAAGCGATATCCAGCCCATGCAGGCCACCACCCGGGCCACCGCCATTCGCATTGGCAACCCCGCTTCGTGGCGCAAGGCGGCGCGCGTGATCCACCACACCGGCGGCTACTGCGAACAGGTGAGCGAAGCCGAAATCGCGCTGGCCAAAGCCGAGATCGGGCAGGAGGGCATTGGCTGCGAGCCGGCTTCCGCCGTGACCCTGGCCGGCCTCAAAAAACTGGTGCAGCAGGGCAAAGTGCAACCTGGTGAATCCGTCGTCCTGGTGCTCACCGGCCATACGCTCAAGGATTCGGAGTACACCATTGATTTTCATCGCGACACGTTGTTAAGCGCAGAAGAGAGTGCCGGGCTGGAAAAAGAACTGGCCGAAAGGCGGCGGCCCACCCGCTCGCTCGATGCCTCTGCGGAAGCCGTGCTGCAAGTCCTTGAGGCGGCTATTCACGCATGAAGACGGTGCAACTGCGGCTCCCCGCTACATCAGCTAACCTGGGCCCGGGCTTCGACGCCATGGCTCTCGCTCTGGACCTGTTTCTGGAGATTGAAGCGGTGCCGGCGTCCCGCTTCTCCATCACCGCTACTGGACGCAATCGCAAAGTGTGTAGCGGGCTGACGCGAAATCTCCTGATCCAGACCTACGAGTCGGTGTTGAAGGCCGAGCAGCGGCCGCCCTTTCCCCTGGAAATCCGCATGCGCAACGGAATCCCCGTGGGCATGGGTTGCGGATCGTCGGCGGCTGTACGGCTGGCCGGCGTGGCGCTCGCATCGGCATTCGGAGGGCTTGACTGGGATGCGGCGAAGATGGTGGCCCATGCCGCCGGGCTCGAAGGGCATCCCGACAACGTGGCCGCTTGCTGGTATGGCGGCCTGACGATCGCCGCCAGTGCTGAAGAACTCGCGATCATTTCCATTGCGCCGCCGGCCCATTGGCAGGCGATGCTGGTTCTCCCGGAAAACCCGGTGGCCACGGCAAAAGCGCGCTCCATGTTGCCCCGTACTTACGATCGCAAAGACGTGGTCGCCAGCGTGCAATGCGTATCCCTGTTGACGGCGGCCTTTGCTCTGGGTCGAGCAGACCTGATGCGGGTGGCCACCCGGGACCGCCTGCACCAGCCTTATCGTATGCAGCTGTGTCCGTTGCTGCCGGCATTGCTGCCCCTGGCGGGGACCCATGGCGTGATGTCGGTCACGCTCAGCGGCGCCGGGCCGGCAGTGTTGTTGTTGACGGAGTCAGCGGAAAAAGGTGGAACCAACGACCGGATTCTTAAGGCCGCAATTCTCGAGCGGTCCCAAGCCGTGTGCCCGGTCGAGATCCTGACCGCGCAGCTGGGCAATCAGGGAACGTCGCTGAAAGTATTGCAGTGAGGGGCAGCGCCAGATTTCCTCAGCGGTTACTAAGTCGTTACCTAAGTTTTGTTTACAAATCTTGACCCCAGGCCCTACGTTACGCGTCGTGGGCAGTTCTGGGGAGGGCTGTTCCACCGCATTTTCGCAATTACAGTGAACTTTCCAGCGCAGGCTATGTTGGCCTTTTCTTAAGGAAAAGGCCAGCCGACCATGTAGCTTCGGTCCACACCTATTGCGAAAATGCTCTAGCGCCTGTGGCCGCAAGGTTGCAGGCGCTTTTTTGGGTTCGACGCGCGCTCGGAGTCGTTTACATCGGTCCGGCATCTCTTATAAGGCTGCAGTGTGGCATAGATGCTATGCTCAGCGAGGGAATCGGAGGAAGAACATGGCAGGACCAGGAGTTTTTGAGGTAAATGATGCGACATTCGAGCAGGAGGTTCTGCAGTCGGAACAGCCTGTCTTGGTAGATTTTTGGGCTGCCTGGTGTGGGCCGTGCCGCGCGTTGGCGCCAGTGGTTGACGAAGTCGCCGCGCAATACCTGGGCAAACTCAAGGTGATGAAGATGGACGTCGACCGTAACTCGGCGACCCCCATGCGTTACGGCATCCGCGGTATTCCCGCCCTGCTGCTTTTCAAGGGTGGCAAAGTAGCGGAGCAGATCGTTGGCTTCGTGCCCAAGGACACAATCGACAAGAGCATCAATAAGCTGATCGCGGTTTAACCCAAATTCAGTCGCTCGCCCCGCGAGCATCGCGCAGTGGAAAGCCCCGGCCTTTGGCGCCGGGGCTTTTTGTGTTTGGTTTAGTGCGTCCAACCTGTGGCGAAACTGTTGGTCAGTAACGGCGCAAGACTCCGAGAACTCGTCCCTGCAGAGCTACCTGGGCCAGCGGCACATAAATGGGTTCCATCTCGGCGTTTGAGGGTTGTAAGCGAACCATGGTGCCTTCAATGTAGTAACGCTTCAAGGTGGTCTCGCTGCCGCGCACCAGGGCGACCACGATCTCTCCCTGACGCGCCGTGCTGGTGCTTTCGACCAACACATAGTCCCCGTCCATGATGTGCTCATCGCGCATCGATTCGCCGCGCACCTGCAGCGCGAAGACTTCACGATTGCCAATAATGTCGCCCAGCGAAATGCTTTCGTTGGTCTCCATGGCCTCGACCGGTTGGCCGGCGGCAATTCGTCCCAGTAGCGGTAACCGATCCGAACGCTTCGCTTTACTGCGTGGCGGCAGCACGTCGATCGAGCGGCTGCGATTGTGAGCACGCTGCAGCAAACCCTTTTTCTGCAAATTCGTAATGTGCTTATGCACCGTGGCCAGTGACTTGAGACTCAGGCCACGAGCGATCTCTTCGAAGGAAGGGGAGTAACCGTTGCGTTGCACAAAGCCACTGATGAAGTCGAGAACTTCTTTTTGCCTGCGGGTAACCGACATGACCGCATTATAGCGAACAAAAAGCGAATCGGCCAAAATCTTTTGCGTTTGCCGCCTGCCGCACGGCGGGCACAAGGTTGTTTGGAATCGAGACGGCGGAAACGGCCCTGTGTTTTGTTTTGGGGCTGCTCCGAAGGCCCTATCCCGTTATGAAACCAAGGGTGGAACTTATGTGCTGACGGTACTTGTTACCTCAGTCAATGCGATGCAGGGTTAGAGGTGTAACGCGAGATTGCTCGGATGGTGAATATGCAGCAGGCAGGCAAGAGTCAAAAGCGTCCCCGTCGCAATGGAAATGCTGATATAGCATCCACGGAACAAATCATCGTAGCTACGCAGGCCGCATCCGAGGTTCCGTTAGCCCATGTTCCATCGCGAGAAGCGGTGGTGGCTGAGTCCAGGCCCGCGCCGGGCGCCACTTCACGGCCGGGCGCTTTGCTGACTGCTGACCAGGAAAAGCTCATGGTCGAGCATCTCCCGATCGTGCGCTTCATTGCCCGGCGCATTCACGAGCGGCTGCCCCAACATGTACCGATTGAAGACCTGTATAGCGCCGGGGTGGTTGGACTGCTGGATGCTTTTGGCAAGTTCGATCCCGGCAAGCAGGTGCAGTTCCGCAGCTACGCCCAATTTCGTATACGCGGAGCCATCCTCGATAGTCTGCGTACCCTGGACTGGAGTCCGCGCGAGCTCAGGCGTAAGGGGCGTGCTGTGGAACAGGCCATTCAAACCCTGACCGCCCAGTATGGCCGCGCTCCCGCCGACCATGAGATTTCTCACCTGCTGCAGATTGATCTCGCTGCCTATCAACAATTGCTGGGGGAACTGAAAGGTCTTGAAATTGGTACGCTTCACTCCGAGCGCTCTGAAGACTCCGGGGAAGAAGAGCTGGTCTACCTGCCCAATCGTCCGGAGGATGATCCCCTCTTCCGCTATCTGCACTCGGAAATGCGGGAGCGCCTCAGCCATGCGATCAGCGACTTGCCGGAGCGGGAGCGGCTGGTCATGACCCTCTACTACTACGAGGAAACCACGATGAAGGAAATCGGGCTGATCCTGGGCGTGGTTGAATCCCGCATCTCCCAAATTCACGCTTCTGCCGTGCTCCACCTGCGTGCTCGTCTCCTCGACCTTGCGGTCCGCCGTGAGCCGGCTGCGCCGCAGTCCTCCGTCGCCCGAAATACCTGCTGAGGCTGCGCCAACAGCTGTCAATCATTACCAAAGCGTCCTTTGTATCTGTGGGGGATGCTGCTAGGCTGGAGGTCCATCATGGACGACCTCCACAACCCGAAAGATGGGGAGCAGCTGCCCGATCCGGATGCCGATCCTGCGGTGGACGACGTACGCTGGGAAAAGGTAGCCAGAATCAAAAAGGCCCTCGAAGACGGAACCTATCAGGTCAGTTCCGAAGATGTTGCCCGCAAACTCATCGAACACATGCTGCGTCCCAAAAGCTAATGTCATTTTTGCTCCCTGCCATGGATATACTTTTCTAGAGGCCCAGGCATGGCGATTCGCTTTTTGTGGAATGCGACACGAGGCCACCGCTTCACTCCGTGGCGCAGTGAATACCTCAAGTGGCGCATCGAAACCTACTCCGGCCGCAAGGCTGACACCATCGACGCCAGCTACTTCTGGTTTTTTCTGTGGAAGGAACGAGCCCAGCTGCTGCGCTTTCTGGGATGGACCCGAGACTACGGAACCCGCATTCGGGAGAGTTCTTGAGCGTTCTGCGCAGGGGGGTGCATCGCCATCCGTTGTCGATCGCGGCATTCCTCTTCTGTGCGTGGCCCATCCACGCGCAGCAGGTTTCCCCACCGCAAAGCACCCCTGAGCCGACCACCACGATACGCGTCCAGACCTCAGAGGTGCTGGTCCCGACCCTGGTTCAGCTTCACTCCGGCGAGATCGTGTACGGCCTGGGACCTTCCGACTTTGAGCTGCTGGACAACGGTGTGCCCCAGCAACTGCATGTCGACGACGATCTCGACAACGAACCGGTTTCCGTGGTGGTCGCGGTTGAGAAGGGCCGCATGTCGGCACTTGAGTTTGACAAGATCAATCGACTGGCGCCCCTGATCGACCTTTTTCTCGGAGACGGCACCAGCGAATCCGCGTTTGTCAGTTTTGATTCCAGGCCGGAATTGGTGGTGCCCTTTACCCGCGACGAAGATCGTCTTGGTCGCGCCTTGCGGCGCATCGAGCCGGGGGACGGCGGCGCGGCCATCCTCGACACCATCGGCTACTCGGTCAAGTTGCTGGAGCAGCGGCCGAAAGATTACCGCCGCGTGCTGCTGCTGATCAGCGAGACCCGCGACCATGGCAGTCACGACGTCGACGCGCGCCGGGTCGTGGAACAGATTGGTGTCAGCAACACGCTGGTTTTGAGCGTCAGCTTTTCGCCCTCCAAGGCGCTGCTGTTGCACGATCTGAAAAACGGTGGCCAGAGTGCGACGATGGGCGATCTTCTCACCCCATTGATGATGGCGATCCAGGCCGTGCGCAAGAATGTAGCCAGGGAAATTGCCCAGATGAGCGGGGGCGAGTACGCGCCCTTCACCACCGAGCGCGGCTTTGAAGCCCGCGTGCAGGAGGTGGCCAAGCACGCCCGCAACCGCTACCTGTTGAGCTTTCGGCCTACCGACGACACGCCCGGTTTGCACGTGCTCGACGTTCGCCTCACCCGCGACATCGGGGCCCACGTGGTGGCCCGGGCAAGTTATTGGGCCCTCGACAAACAAACGCAGAATCCTTAACCCATCAACATTGGAAGCTTTGGGTTGGTATCGTATTTGTCTGCAATGCATCGAATGTAAGAATCACAGCGGAGGCGAAGTAATGAGAAAGATGGTGAAGTTGCGTGCGAGTGACGGGTTTGAGCTGGACGCCTATGTGGCGCAACCGGAGGGTAAGCCCAGGGGTGGCCTGGTCGTGGTGCAGGAGATTTTTGGTGTGAACCCGCACATCCGTGCGGTGACCGATCGCTTTGCGCGCGAGGGATACTTGGCCGTCGCCCCCGCCATTTTCGACCGCGTGCAAAAGAACATCGAAATTGGTTACGGCGCCGAGGGCATGCAGAAGGGGATGGCTGTTCTGCAGAAACTGAACATCGATGACGTGGTGAAAGATGTGGATGCGGCGCTGCAGTATGCCGCCAAAGAGACCGGCAAGCCGGCTGGCGTGGTGGGCTTTTGTTTTGGCGGAACCATGGCCTGGCTGAGTGCGACGCGGCTGTCTGCGGCTGCCGCGGTGGGCTACTACGGCGGCTACATTGCCAAGTTCGCTGGGGAAACGCCCAAGGTTCCGGTGATGCTGCACTTTGGCACCCAGGACGACCACATAACCGCGGCCGACATTGAGAAAGTGCAGGCAGCCCATCCGCAAGTCGAAATTTTCAAGTATGACGCGGGGCATGCCTTTAATCGGGATGTGGATGCCAGCACCTATAGCGAAAGCGCGGCCCGGGAAGCGATGGCACGGACGCTCGCGTTTTTCCACGAACACGTCTGAAATCGCGTCGTTCCGGGCCAACCGTGCATCTACAGGACTGACTTTGCGTTAAGCCGACAGACATTCCAGGGGAGACACGCCAAAGGATGGCTGCAGCAACCACGACTGCCGATGCGTCTGCCGCCAACGCGGCGATGAACGCCTGGAAGCCAAAAGCCAATCCATGGCTCATCGCCGCCACGGTAGCGCTGGCAGCGTTTATGGAGGTGCTCGATACCTCGATTGCCAACGTGGCCCTGCCGCACATCGCCGGCAGCCTGGGCGCGAGCGCCGATCAGAGCACCTGGGTCCTTACCTCGTACCTGGTAGCCAACGCGATCGTATTGCCAATGGGAGCGTTCTTCGCCACCGTCATCGGGCGGAAGAACTTCTTCATGCTCTGCATCGTCATCTTCACCGCCAGTTCTTTCCTGTGCGGCATCGCTCCCAGCCTGGGTCTCTTGCTGCTTTTCCGCGTGTTTCAAGGGGCGGGCGGGGGAGGACTGCAGCCCATGGCCCAGGCCATCATGGCTGACTCCTTCGAGCCCGCCAAGCGTGGTCTCGCCTTCTCGCTGTACGGAGTGGTAGCCGTGTTGGCGCCCTCCATTGGGCCCACCCTGGGCGGATGGATTACCGACAATTATTCCTGGCACTGGATCTTCTATATCAACATTCCGGTCGGCCTGTTGGCGCTGTTTCTCACCAATCGCCTGGTGGAGGACCCGCCCTACCAGAAAGCCGACCGCAAGAACATTTTCCGCATCGATTACATCGGCGTCGGTCTGCTGGTGGTCGCCATGGGCGCGTTGCAAATCACGCTCGATAAAGGCGAGGAGAAGAACTGGTTCGGCTCGAACTTCATCATCGGCTTCGCCTTGACCTTCATCGTGTCGTTCATCGTGCTCATCTTCTGGGAGCTGCGTGCCGAGCGCCCGGTGATGGACCTGCGACTCTTCAAGTTCAAGAATTTCGCGGTGTGCGCGTTTCTCATGCTGCTGACCGGCGGCCTGCTCAACGCGACCACTGTGTTGCAGCCCCAGTTCCTGCAAAACCAGCTTGGTTACACGGCAACGATCGCGGGCCTGTCCCTCTCCGGCGGGGGATTGGCGTTGCTCGTCGCCATGCCGCTGGCGGGCCAGGCCGTGGGCCGATTCCCGGCGCGGAATCTGATTGCCATGGGCTTTGTTCTGTTTGCCCTGGGCTATTACTACACCGCCACCCACATCAGCCTGCTGATCAGCTTCGGCTTCGCGTCGGAGTTGCGGGTGGTGCAAATCGTCGCCATCCCGTTTGTCTTTATCTCGGTCACGACGGCGGCGTACTTCGGTATTCCCTCAGAAAAAAACAATCAGGTTTCAGGACTGATCAATTTCTCCCGCAACATCGGGGGCAGCATCCTCATCTCGCTCACCAATGCTCTGGTGACCGAGCGGGCGCAGTGGCATCAGAGCCAGCTTTCCAAAAATACCGCTCTGGCGAGCCAAAATTATCAGCAGCAAATTGACGGCTTGCGGCGGACCTTTGATATGACGGCAGGTAAGGGTAACAGCCTGCATCTGGCGCAGGGCCAGTTGTACACCCAGCTGCAGGCGCAAACCCAGGCGCTGGCCTACGTCGATGTCTTCTACGTTCTCTGTCTCGCCGCCATTCTGATGATTCCCCTATCCTTCTTGCTCGATCGCAACCAGCCCGGCGGCGGCCCGATAATGATGGAATGAGAACCAGTCAGCCGTGCTCGAATGCTGAAAGTCAGCCGTGTCCAAATTGCCGAAAGTCAGTCTTGCCCAAATCACACGTGCGCTGCCCAATAGTCCCGCAGGGACGGCTGAAGCTAGCCCAGGACGAAGTCCTGGGTAGGATCATTGAATCAGAGAAGTCCCGCAGGGACGGCTGATGATTCCCCAGGATAAAATCCTGGGCTGGTTAGCCCGTGAAGAATGGGCGAAGGGCACACAGGACTTCGTCCTTCCCTGTTCAGCCGTCCCTACGGGACTGCTCTGGTTGTATGACCCTACCCAGGACTTCGTCCTGGGCTAGCTTCAGCCGTCCCTACGGGACTATTTCGCTGCCGGTTTGGGGCCAGATTGGGCCTGCCCCCGCCGTGGACGCGCCATCCAAGCCATGTTATTCTTGTTCAGACACTTAGAGAGTGGACTCGATTTAACGTAGAGGAGTAAAGCGCTGCCGTGCTGGCAACTGCAAAGAAATCCGAGGTTATTACGCGCTTCCGCACCCATGACAGTGACACGGGGAGCCCGGAAGTGCAGATTGCGATTCTCAGTGAACGAATTGGCGAGCTGACTGAGCACTTCAAGCTTCATAAAAAAGACCACGCCTCCAGGCGCGGTCTGTTGATGCTGGTGAGTAAGCGCCGCCGTCTGCTGGACTATCTCAAGATCAACAACTCTGACCGCTACCGTGACGTGATCGGTAAGCTGGGCATCCGCAAATAAGCAAGCGAGACACTTGTACCCACAATCAGGCGAAAAGACTGGATCGGGCTGTACGCTGAGAAGGCTGGTGCACACGCAGTGACACCAGCCTTCACGCGAACGTCGGCGGTTTGGCTCAACAGCATGTGCTGTTCGAGCCCAGGGCGAAGTAGCATCCGCACGTTGGTTACGACTCCGCAACAAACCCCGCCACCAGCCCAGCACTCCATCGTCTCGCTGCTGAGCACACCTTCGAAATGAGGATTTTATGAAACAGGAAGTGACTGTCGAGCTTGCCGGTGGCAAGCGACTGACTTTTGAAACCGGCCGCATGGCCAAGCAGGCGTCTGGCGCCGTGGTAGTGACCGTAGGCGATAACGTCGTTTTGGCTACCGCGGTGGCCGCCCCCGAACCCAAAGAAGGACTCGATTTCTTTCCCCTGACCGTGGACTATCGCGAGTACACCTATGCTGGTGGCCGCATCCCCGGTGGCTTTATCAAGCGTGAGGGCCGTCCCAGCGAGCGTGAAGTGCTGACCTGCCGCCAGATCGACCGCCCCATCCGCCCCATGTTCCCCAAGAATTTCCGCAATGAGACCCAGGTCATTGCCCTGGTGCTCTCGGCCGACAAAGAAAACGATCCCGACATCGTAGGCATCAACGGCGCAGGCGCTGCCCTGGCCCTTTCTGATATTCCCTTCGGCGGCCCCATCGGCGCAGTCCGCGTAGGCCAGGTGAATGGTCAGTTCGTGGTCAACCCGTCGTATGCGGAGCGGCTCGAAAGCACGCTGAATATCACCGTCGTTGCCACCAAAGATGGCGTGGTGATGATCGAGAGCGGCGCAACCGGCGTCAGCGAAGAAACCGTGGTGGATGCGATTGAATTCGGCCACAACGAAGCCAAAAAGATTTGCGCCGCGATCGACGAGTTGGTAGCCAAGGCGGGCAAAAAGAAGCGGGTCGTAGCTCCGCTTGAGTTCGACGATGCTTATTTTGCCGCGCTACAGGCCAAAGCCGGCGACAGGCTGAAAGATGCCCTCGATACCAAGGCGCATGCCAAGGCAGAGAGCTACGCGCTGGTCAAGCAGCTGAAGGATGAGTTGGCCAAGGAGTTGCCGGAAGGCGATGCCGACGCCAAGAAGAAACTGTCGAAGTATTACGAGACCATGCGCGAACGCATCTTCCGTGAGCAGGTCACCAAAGAGCGCATCCGGCCCGATCGCCGCAGCTTCGACGAGATCCGCGAGATCACGATTGAAGTCGGTGTGTTGCCCCGCGTCCACGGTTCGGCGCTCTTTACCCGCGGAGAAACCCAGGCCCTGGTTTCCGTCACCCTCGGCACCTCCGATGACAGCCAGCGTCTGGAGACCTACCAGGGCGAGCAGCGCAAACGCTTCATGCTGCACTACAACTTCCCGCCCTTCTCAGTCGGTGAGGTTGGCCGCATGACCGGCACCGGCCGGCGTGAGATCGGCCACGGCGCCTTGGCCGAGCGTGCCATCGCCGCCGTGCTGCCCACCGAAGCGGAATCGCCTTACACCTTGCGCGTAGTCTCAGACATTCTGGAGTCGAACGGTTCGTCCTCGATGGCCAGTGTCTGCGGCGCCAGCCTGGCGCTGATGCAGGCCGGCATTCCCCTCAAGGGATCCGTTGCTGGCGTGGCCATGGGCCTGGTTAAGGAAGGCGACGAGTACGCCATCCTGACCGATATTGCCGGCGCAGAAGACCACTACGGCGATATGGACTTCAAGGTTGCCGGCACGCGCGAAGGTATCACCGCCTTGCAGATGGACATCAAGATCAGCGGCGTCACCGGGCAGATCATGCGCGAGGCGCTCGAACAGGCGCGCCGCGGACGCTTGTTCCTGCTCGACAAGATGGATGCCGTACTGGGTGCATCGAACACCGAGAAGTCGAAGTTCGCTCCCCAGATCCACACCCTGCAGATTCCGACCGACAAGATTCGCGATCTGATCGGGCCGGGCGGCAAGACCATTCGCGGCATCATCGAAGCCACGGGCGTCAAGATCGATGTCGACGACACCGGCCGCGTGAATGTTGCCTCGAGCGATGAAGAAGGCCTGAAGAAAGCGATCGAGATGATCGGCAATCTGACCGCCGTACCCGAGGTGGGCAAGACCTATCTAGGCAAGGTTGTCCGTCTGGCTGAGTTCGGCGCATTCGTCGAGATTTTCCCCGGCACCGACGGCCTGCTGCACATCAGCGAGATTGCTGAGCATCGCGTCAAGGAAGTGAAAGATGAATTGCGCGAAGGGGACCAGGTCATGGTTAAGGTCCTGGGCATTGAAGGCAATCGCATCAAGCTGTCACGCAAGGCCTTGCTGAAGGAACAGCGTGAAAAGCTTGGGCTGCCTGAGCCCTCGCGTGGTGGTTCCGACGGCGATGCGCCGGCGCCGCGTGCCCCGCGAGCGCAAGCGGCGCAGTCGCCTGTGGAACGCCAGCCAACCTCGAATGCCAGCACCATCACCATCGAAGGTGGAGAAGACTTTGATGACGATGAGCCATTCATCGAAGGCGGCGAAGAACCAAACTTCAACCGTGCCGATGGCGCACCCGATGCAGCCCCTGCGGAAGCACGCCGTCCTGCGGGAGCAGGCGGCGCGGCGGGCGGGGCCGCAGGTCAGCGGCGCCGGCGGCACCGCAGCCGCGGTCGCGGACCGGGCGGTGGGTCCGGCGGCGGCGGTGGAAGCCGCGGCCCAGCGTAAAAACAAGAGGGTTGCGCGACAAGCGCAACCCTCTTCTTCCTGGCCTCCACAGGACCGCGGGAAGTTCATCTTGTGAAGGGTACGGGCTTCAGCCCGTACGTAATTAGCTTAAAAATAACCCGGCTTTAGCCACTGAGGGCAGCGTAGTCAGGCGAAAACGCGTCCCTCAGCGGTTAAAGCCGATCATTTTTGGTTCATCATGTACGGGCTAAAGCCCGTACCCTTCAGTAACCGAGTTTTCCTGCAGATGTAGAAACTTGCCCTTGATACAAACCACAGTTTTTTCGAAGCCTGTCTAACCCACATCTCCCAACAAGAGCGTGGCGAAAGATGTCCGACGAACTATGAAGACAGTCCTAGCCTTAGCCTTCGCATTGCTGGGTCTGCTCTGGGGCTCCACCTGGCTGGCGGCCGATACGCTTGCGCAGCAGGCAACGCCGTTGCGTGCATCGGCCGTCCGCTTTCTGCTCGCCACCCTGGTGTTGCTGCCGGTCATCCTGCTGAAGCGTTGGCCGATGCCCAGGGGGCGCGAGCTGGGCTACCTGTTCCTTCTCTCCCTTACCATGATCACGTTACCGCTGCTGCTGCTGCTTTGGGCGCGCCAACAGCTGCCATCCGCAACGGTTACAGCATTATTTGCGTTGATGCCGCTGGTGGTCATCCTGCTGACACCAGTCCTCGAAGGCAGGCTTGTGCCCAACCGGGCCACGCCTACGGCCATTGTCGGGTTGGGAGCAATTGTCCTGGCGACAGGGCCCTCATTTTCCGCGGCCCAGGCCGGCGGCGCCGCGGTTGTATTCGTAGCGGTAGCGGCAACCGGCGCCTCATCGCTCATCGCCCGCCGCGAGCTCAAAGAGTTGAACCCGCTGGTAGTGACCGCGTTCCTGCTCGGCCCGGCCGCCCTGCTGTTGTTCGCCGCCAGCATGGTGCTCGAGCGCGGCCAGTCTTTTCCCCTGCAGGTTTTCTCTTGGAACCGCGATGCGATCGTGGCCGTGGCCCTTCTTGGGATATTGGGCGGCGCGCTACCCTACGCCCTCTACTTCTGGCTGCTGCAAAAACTGGAAGCGTATCAGTTGGCCACCCTGCAGTGGATACAGCCGCTGGTAGCCCTGGGCGAGGCGGCCATCGTCCTGCGGATGGGCTACTCCTACAGCATGCTCGCGGGATCCGTGGTTACTTTAGGGAGCGTCCTGGTGGTGATGCGCGCGCGGGTGGAGGATGACGATACCGTTTCCCTTCTGGGCAATTGAACGAGGAAGAGGGCATGACACGGCGAAGGATGAGATAAACTCTTGGCGATGGGTGCGACTTTGTACATCGTTGTCGAGGGCGAAGATCCGGGCTTCGATATCTTCGTAAATGGCCGGGCGCTCGCGCGCAACGAGGATGCCCTGGAGAAGATGGCCCATCGCATTGGCATCAAGCCCCTGTTGGAATTCTTTTCCGCCGATGAAAACTCCATGGCATTGCTGTTGGAAGAAGGCGCCGGCGACCCGGAATGGGCTAAAACCCTGCCCCCGCCGCAGTGGTTTTCTCCGGAAGACGGCCTGATCACGGTCTGCACCCTGCTCGATCACTTGAAAGCCTCGCCGACGGCTCTCGGAACCGAGACCCCGGCTGTGTTGCGCGAGATGGAAGAGTTTGAGCGTGTGCTGCGCAAGACCGCCCAGCGGCAAATGCGTTGGCAACTAGCCGTCAGCTGGAAATAAAATCTCGCCGGAGACGGCGCTCCGTCCTTTAGCCCTCTTGCCCCGCCACAACTGCGGGCGCCCCTGATTTGGTTGCGCTTACGCGTGGGTTACGGTCTGTTTTGGCTTGCGGGAAAGCGCATAAAGCAGCGCCAACAGCATAAAGAGCGAGCCCATCGCAGCCAAACCCATCACTCTGAGGATAGACACCGTGTACTTGCCGGCGCTGGGACTGTAATTGCAGCAATAGAGCAGAATCAGATCGCTGACGGTCCCAATGTGGTGCGTGCTGGCCTGAATCACCGCCAACCGAACATCGCGCGGCTGGTAATCGATGCCGAACAGATATTTCGACATACGTCCGTCGGGGGTGGTGATCATGATCACGCTGGAATGGGCGAACTGGTCCATTTTTCCATCCGGGCCCGCGATGCGCACGAAGTTAAAGCCGGTGGCCGCTGCCAGGTCCGTAATCGCGGCCTGCTGCCCGGTAAGAAAATGGACGCTCGCGCCCGCATCCGGCGTACCCAGCGACTCCAAAAAACGAGCCTTTTCCGCGGCTCCGTCAGCCGGTGTATCCGCCGGATCGATGCTGGCGATCACGACGTCGTAGTCTTTGCCAGGGCTAAAGTTCACCTGGCGCAAGGTTTTCGCCAGGCCGCTCAGCACCTGGGGACAAAGCATCTTGCACTTGTAGTAAACCAGCGCCATGACCACAGGCCGGTGTTGAAAGTAGGTGCCCAGCGGCACATCAGCCCCGCTCGAATCGAGAAAATGGTCGCTCAGCGGGAGCTGCTTGCTCAGATTCTGGTCGACCCCGGCCTTCTTGAGAAAAGCGGGAGCGGATTGCGCCGTAGCGCCCAGCGGTTTATCGGCGGAATACTGCTGCCCCCACACGGGCGCGAACGAAGCAACCAAGAGAGCAGCCAAGACAACGGGAAAAGACCGGCAACGCATAACAATAGGTTACTCCTTCCGCGCTATGCCACTTTGGGCTGGGCCAACGAATTGCCACCACAATTCGCATGGTGGTAGCCTGACTAGTCGCCTTCCATTTATCCGCTCTCGGAGATACGCATCCATGCAGAAAAGCTACAACGGACTTTCCTTGCCCCAGGGGGGCGAGGCGATTCAATATGCCGACGGTAAATACCACATTCCCAACCACCCCATCATCCCTTTCATAGAGGGCGACGGCACCGGCCGCGACATCTGGCGGGCCTCGCAGCGCGTCTTCGACGCAGCGGTCGAGAAGGCCTACGGCGGCGCCAAATCGGTGAAGTGGTTCGAAATTTACGCCGGGGAGAAGGCGTACCAGCAATTCTCCACCTGGCTCCCGGACGATTCCGTAAGCGCGGCGCGCGACCTGCGGGTTTCGATCAAGGGCCCGCTCACCACGCCCGTGGGCGGCGGCATCCGGTCGTTGAATGTGGCTCTGCGGCAAATTCTCGATCTATATTCCTGCGTCCGCCCCATCAAGTATTACCAAGGTGTTCCCAGCCCGGTGAAGCACCCGGAAAAGCTCGACGTGGTGATCTTCCGTGAAAACACCGAGGACGTGTATGCCGGCATCGAATTCCGCCAGGGCACGCCTGAAGTCAAGAAGGTCATCGACTTTCTCAACGACGAAATGCTCAAAGGCACCAAGAAGAAAATCCGCGAAGACTCCGGCATTGGCATCAAGCCGATTTCCATCTTCGGCACCAAGCGCCTGGTGCGCTACGCGATCAAGTACGCGCTCGAGAACGGCCGCAAGTCCTTAACCCTGGTGCACAAAGGGAACATCCAGAAATTTACCGAAGGCGCCTTCCGCGAGTGGGGCTACGAGGTGGCGACGCAGGAGTTTCGCCAGCAGACGGTGACCGAGATGGAGAGCTGGATCCTGGGCAACCTCGAAGCCAATCCCAAGCTGACGGTTGAAGAGAACGCCGCCCTGATCGAGCCCGGCCTTGCCTTCGGTTCCGATGATTTCCGCAAAGAGATGTACGCCAACGTCAAGGGTGTGATCGATTCCATCGGGGCCACGCACGGCAACGGCCAGTGGAAGAAGAAGCTGTTGATCAACGACCGCATTGCCGATTCCATCTTCCAGCAGGTGATCATCCGCCCCGAGGATTACAGCGTGCTGGCCTGCCCGAACCTCAATGGCGATTACATTTCTGATGCCTGTGCAGCGCAGGTGGGTGGATTAGGCATCGCACCCGGAGCCAACATTGGCGACGGCTACGCCGTGTTTGAAGCGACTCACGGTACCGCGCCCAAGTATGCCGACAAAGATGTCATCAACCCCGGGTCGGTGATGCTTTCGGGCGTGATGATGTTTGAGTTCCTGGGCTGGAAAGAGGCCGCACACCTGATCGAAAGCGCCATTGAAAAGACCATTCAGCAGAAGTATGTGACCTATGACTTTGAGCGGCAGATGCCCGGGTCTACCAAGGCCAAGACAAGTGAATTTGCCACCCGCATGATTGAGAACATGGGCTAAGGAGAGATATGCGCAAGAAAGTAACCATCGTAGGAGCAGGGAATGTGGGTGCAACATCAGCCCACTGGATCGCGGCCAAGGAACTGGCTGACATTGTATTGATCGACGTGGTCGAAGGCGTGCCCCAGGGCAAGGCTCTCGATCTGTTGGAAGCGCTGCCGATTGAGAAGCGTGATGTGCATGTGACCGGAACCAATGACTACGCGGATACCGCCAATTCCGACATCGTGGTGATCACGGCCGGCATTCCGCGCAAGCCGGGCATGAGCCGCGACGACTTGCTGCACACCAACTACAAGATCATGTCGGACGTGGTGGGCAAGGTGGTGGCTGCGTCACCGAACGCCATCCTGATCATTGTTTCGAATCCGCTGGATGCGATGGCGCAGGCGGCCTACAAGATCTCAAAGTTCAATCGCGAGCGGGTGATCGGCATGGCCGGCATCCTCGACTCTGCCCGTTTCCGCACCTTCATTGCAGAAGAGCTGAAGGTCTCGGTCGAGAACGTAACCGCTTTTGTGCTCGGCGGTCACGGGGACACCATGGTGCCGCTGCCTCGCTATTCCACGGTGGCCGGCATCCCCATCACCGAGCTGATGGACGCCGCCACGGTGGAGCGGCTGGTGCAGCGGACCCGCGATGGCGGAGCGGAAATCGTGAAGCATCTGAAGACGGGTAGCGCTTACTATGCTCCGTCCGCGGCTGCGGTCGAGATGGTCGAGGCCATCCTCAAAGACAAGAAGAAGATCGTCCCTTGCGCCGCCTATCTTGAAGGCGAGTACGGCATTCACGGGCTCTACGTGGGCGTCCCCTGCAAGCTGGGGGAGCGCGGTCTCGAGCAGATTATCGAGATCAAGCTGACCAAAGAAGAGGATGCGGCTCTGAAGAAGAGCGCCGATGCGGTGAAAGAGCTCTGCGGAGTGATCGGGGTTTAACGGTGAACCACCGCGTTCGCCAGGTCATCGACGCAAACATCGCCGATGCCCGGGCGACCCTGCACCAGTTGGCGGGTCTGGAGGCGCAGGTGGAAGCAGCGTCCGCACTGATTGCGGATGTGCTGCTCTCAGGTCACAAGCTGTTGGCCTGCGGCAACGGCGGAAGCGCCGCCGATGCTTCTCACCTCACGACAGAGTTTGTTTCCCGCTTCGATCGAGAACGCCGGGCTTACCCGGCGATCTCGCTGGCAACCCACGGCGGCGATCTCACCGCCATTGCCAACGACTACTCCTTTGCCGATTTGTTTGCTCGTCAGGTGCAGGCTTTTGGCAAGCCGGGCGATGTGCTGGTGGTGTTTACGACGACCGGGAAGAGCGAGAATGTATATCGCGCTCTGCTGACGGCAAAAGAGCTAAGCGTCAAGACCATTGCCTTCCTGGGGCGCGACGGAAACAAGTGCGCGGGGCTGGCCGATATTGAATTTCTGGTGGCCGGCAAGAAAACCGCACGCATTCAGGAAGGCCATAAGTTCCTGCTCCATACCGTTTGCGAATTGGTCGAAGAGCAGCTCGCGCCGATCCTTTAACTGGAGGATTGCGTCACCCTGAGAGTCCGGGCTTCAGAGTCCGCGTGAGAACACTGGCTGAAGGGTACGGGCTTCGCAGGCTGGGAAAAGCTCTGTTTTGTATTAGGGCACGACTTTAGTCGGGCCGTAAACGATGGTTGAAAATACGTCGGGCTACCTCGCCGCAGCGAGCATTAACCCCTGAGGTACGTCTTTCCTGCTGGGTCCCGAGTCTCCGCCGCAGCCTGAAATGAAGGGAAAGCGCCTTCGAATACCTGGAATTTCCTCTTCACGCACAGGTTTTATCCCAGTTCTCAATCCAGTTCTTATCCGACTTCGTATCCCGGTCCGTATCCGAGATTGTGCTCGCGATTCGTGCTGAGATGCGTGCCACGGCGAAACTTACTCCACGCAAATTGCGCTCCCGCGGCACGCCGGGAATGTCTCTCGGGAACGGTGGCGCTGTGAAGATCTTCTTTCCGTAACCATCGCTGACCTGATACTCCTCCGCAGCCGACGCCCTCACCCCAATAACGCCCGCCAGCGAGCCCGGCAGCGCCGGCTCGCTGTTTATTTCAAGCGCAGAGACGATCACGGCCCCGGCGGCCCGCGTTCTGCCCACAGCCTCTTCAAAGGCCCTGCGATGCTCCGGGTTCAGCGTCCCCAGGCTGAGATTAATAATCTGGATATCGTGCTGCAGGCACCAGTCGATGGCGCGGAGAACGACCGGCAAGCTGGTAGCCAGCTTACGGTCGAAGATCTTCACCGCGACCAGGTCAGCCTCGGGATTCAGATGGTGAATGATCGCAGCCACCGCCGTCCCGTGACCGAGCGTGTCTTCGTAGCCGGGCATCGTTCCCTCGGCCGTGATGGTAACGCCATCGACCACCTTGCCCACATGCGGATGCGTGCGACAGACACCGCTGTCCAGTACGCCGATACGCACAGCCCGGCTCATACCGTCACTCGCGCCGTTTGGAACTGTTGCGCCAGATAAGACTTTCGCGCGAGCAACCGCGCCGGGGAGCCCGATTCAAGTACCCGTCCGTCTTCGATCACGACCACCATGTCCGCCATTTCGACCAGCGACATGCGATGGGTGATCAGGATCGAGGTGCGTCCACGCAACACATTCAGCAACTCTCCAGTCACCGCGGCCTCCGCCGTAGGATCGAGTGCGGACGTGGGCTCGTCCAGAATCAGGATCCTGGGATCGCGAAGCAGCGCACGCGCCAAAGCGATTCTCTGGCGTTCGCCGACCGAGAGCGTCAGTCCTCGCTCGCCAAGGATGGTTTCGTAGCCATTCGGCAACGAGCAAATGAAGGTATCGATGGCCGCCGCCGCGGCGCAGAGGCGAATCTCCTCAAGCGTGGCGTCGGGACGCCCGTAAGCAATATTCTCGCGAATGCTGGCGCGGAAAAAGTAGGGTGTCTGTTCGACCATGGCGATCTGCCGTCGCAAATCCTCCAGGCGAAGCCCGCGAATATCCTGGCCATCGATCGAGATCGAGCCGGAGTCCACATCATGGAAGCGCAGCAGCAAATCGGCCAGCGTCGATTTGCCCGCGCCGCTGGCGCCCACAATCGCGCACATCTGGCCTGCGGGAATGGTGAAGGAGACATCGCGTACCACAGCAACATCGTGCGCGTAGTGGAAGCCCACGTTCTGAAACGCCACCGTATGCCGGGTGGCGGGCAGCGCCACCGGCTCGGCCGCCTCTCTCACTTCCACCGGCACATCCAGCACCTCAAAGACGCGTCCCAGGGAAACGCCACCGGTCAGCAGGCTGGTGTAGATGCGGAGCAAATTCTGCACCGGCGTGAGCAGCTTGAGATGGTAAGCCATGAAGGCAACCAGGCCGCCGATCGTCAGCTGTTGGGCGATGACCAGCTTGCCTCCGTAAAGAAAGACCACGGCCGTCGACAGCGTCAACACCATGCTCGGCATCGCGCTGGCCAGAAACGATAACACCTGCATCGAGAGCAATGACTGTATGAAGCTCGAGTTATAGGTACGAAAACGGTCGGCCTCGAGCTTCTCCGTCGCCGAGGCCACGATGAGCCGCATGCCCAGTAGGCTTTCGATGAGAAAACTGCCCAGGTCGGAACTGCGTTGGCGCAGGTCCGCCGTCTGCACCGTTAACCGGCCCTGGTAGTGCCGCAAGGCGAAAATGCCTACCGGCAGCAAGGCGATGCTGGCTAGCATCAGCCGCCAGTTGAGCCAGGACATGATCGCAATACTGCCCACCAGAAACAAAACGTTTGAGAGAACAGAGAGCAGAGTATCTGAGCAGACCCGCTGTACCTCGCCAATGTCGTTGTTGATGCGGGAGACGATATCGCCCAGCTTCTTCTGCGTAAAGTACCGCGGCGAGAGCTGCTGCAGGTGGCGATAGACGGCCAGCCGCATGTCGAAAAGACTCTCCGCGGAAAGCCGCACGTAGCAGTAGCTGGAGGCGATGTTGAGAACGAAACCCACAATCGTAATCACCACCATGGCGATGGCGATCATCGAAAGCGCGTGCAGATTGCGCCGTAGCAGCGCGTCATCGATCAGCAGACGCGAGATGTAAGGCTGCACCAGGCCAACGGCGGTCGAGAACAGCCCCAGCAACATCACCACCAGCAGCCCGCGCCAATAAGGCACCACGTAGACCAGGGCCCGTTTGTACTGCGCAAAGGGAATCGCGTGGGCGGTTTTCGTCAAGGCGCGGGCCACCCTTTAAGACTTCTTGAGAGGCATCACAATCAGGTTCGAGGTGGTGTCGCCTTCCAGATTGATGGTGTGCACCAGGTCAAGGGTCTTGGCATCATACAACTCAATTTCAAAGCCGGCGTTATAGATCATCAGCTTCGATCCATCGGCGGTCATGCCAAAGGCCAACCGCGTGCGGCCGACGAACTGCTTGCGGTTGATGATTTTCTTGGTCTTCATATCGAAGACCCAGAATTCCGTAACCCGGTCGCCCTGGGCGCCATACACAGAAACCGTATAGCCCAGCTTGCGGTCCGGGGTGAGCATCAGCGGCTCCATCTCCTCAGCCGAGGGCCCCACGGGCGTCAAATCGTAGGTCATGTCCGCAAGGTTGATTTCGGCAATGCCGAAAATGTTGCGATGCACGTACGGATCAGACGAGTCGAAGATACCGATCACCTTGCCCGGCGGTTCATTGGGGTCATTGACCAGGCCCGCAAACGAGCCGTCCGTCGACGGGTCGGTAGGATTCGAGAGCTCAATCTTCTTCACGAACTTCAGGTCGCTGGTGTTGAACACCATGACGTTGTTGAGGAACAGGTAGAGAAGTTTTCCGTCGGGAGAAACGCGTATGGTGTTGCGGTAGCCGGCCGGCGGCCTCTGATCTTTAGGATAAGGAACGATGCGCGTGATCTTGCGCGCATCAAGACCGATCTCGATGATCTGCGGCGGATCGACTTCGTAGTGGTCGATCTTCTTGATGATCGGCGTGGCAAACGAATAGATAAACTTGCCCGTAGGGTCGATGGCGAACCCGGCCACACGATAGTTGGTGTCGTAGGTGTTCAGCGGGAACGTGTAGAGAACCTTGTCAGTCGCCAGGTCGATGGCCACGATCGAGTTGTCTTTGAGCGTGGAGGCATACAGTGTCTTGTTGTCGGGCGAGAGCACCAGTGCCCGGACAATGTCGGTCGGCAGGTCAATCTTGTTGACGATCTTTCCCTGGGCCGAGTCCATCACCAGCACAGTGTGCGGCCACACGCCGAGATACATCAACTGAGGGCTGGGGGCAGCAGCGGCAAAACTCGCAGTGGCCCAGAGCGATAGACCGAATAAGGCAAAAACGGCGCGCATGCATTCTCTCCGCAGTGCTTGAAAAGGCTATGGGAATACGATGTCCAGGTTGCGCCAATCCTTGGTCGCGGAAGCGCATTTGCTGGTCCAGTCCGCGGAATTGTTCAGATGGTCGGGAACCTGTGCGGGCCAGAAGCAGGTGGCGTAGCAGTCGTAAATATCGCGCTCCACAGGCTGGCAAAGTCCAGCAGTGCCGCCGGCGGAATCCGTTTCCCATCCCGGCGAAAAGATGATGGTGCATCCCATGGGCACGTGGACTTTCGGCGTGGCTCCGGGAGATTGCAGGGCCACGATGTCTTCCGCTAACGCTTCCACCTGGCGCTCGATACGCTGGGCCTTCTGGTTGACGGCTCGAAGGTGCTTCATGAAGCCTTCCTTTCAGTGAAATGATCGAGGAACGATGGGTTGCGGGCAGCGATGGCGCCGTAGATTTGCAGGCACTTATCGGTCCAGGTGCGGATCCAATCGCAATAGTGAAGGTTTGCGTGGCCGGTATCGCCGTAGCGGACGAAGGCCTCGTGATGGCAGCCGCCGGCGCATAGCGGCCGCGCCCAGCATTCATGGCAGTCGTACTTGGTGTCGATATTGCCCCGGGTGAGAAAGGCATTCTGCTTTTCCCGGTCCATCCCCGTTGCTACATTGCCCAGAACATGTTCGTCGGAATCGACAAAGCGATGGCAGGGTGCGATATCGCCCGAGGGACCGACGCCCACCATGCCCAGCCCGGCGCCGCAGGGAAGAGACTTATTCACACCCTGGTGCAGTTCTGAAAGCGTATCGCTTACGTTCGAAAAGCCGTGATGCTCGCCTCGTAGCGCAAACTCCAGGTACTCATCGGCCAGCTCGCTAAACTGTTCCAGAACGCTATCCATGCCGGGCTCGTTGATCGAGTAAAGCCGGTTCGGGGAGGTAGTCACTGGGGCAAAGCCAACCTCGTAGAAGCCCAGCTCATGCTTCAGGTGTTGATAGATCCGGCGCACGTCCATCGCGCCCGAGGTCATGGTGACGCGGGCTGCAATCGGCCGGGTCTTGTGGTTGGCCAGCAGGTTCTGCACCTTGGGCTTGATGATGTCGTAGCTGCCGCGGCCGTTGGAGAAGACACGAAACTTGTCCTGCATCTCCTTCGGGCCGTCCATGCTCACGGTGACGCCAATGGCGTTTTCCGCCAGGTATTCGATGATCGTTGGGGTCAGCAGGGTGGCGTTGGTGGTCAGGCTGAAATCGAGCTTCACCTGCAATTCCTCGGCCCTGGCCCGCGCGTAGGCGACCACCTGCTTGAGCAGGGGAAAGTTCATCAGCGTTTCTCCGCCGAAGAAGGTGATGTGCACACTCTTTCTTCCCTGCGATTCGGCGAAGAGGTATTCGACCGAGGTTCTGGCCGTCTCCCACTCCATGAACTTCGGTTTGCCCTCGGGCGTAGCGACCTTGTCCTCGCCGAACTCATAACAGTATTGGCAGGAGAGGTTGCACTGGTTGGTTACGTTCAACACGATGGTCTGCAGGGGAAACACATCAGGCAGCGGTTCAGATTTTGTGTATTCCCTGGCGCCGTTCCGGATTGCCTTGACCTCGCGCAGTTCGTTAAGGCACTCTTCCACTTCGCCGGCGTCGTAGCCGCCGCTGCACAGGCTGCCGACCAGATCTTCCTGGCTGAGCGGCGCCTTATCCAGCCGCTCAAGAATGTCCGCGGTCATGCCATCGAGCGCGACAATGCCCCCGCTGGGAACCAGGTAGAGAAACTCCTGCCCGGCGCCCTGAAAGCGGTGAAATTCCCCTAGCGAGTACATGGTCACTGTCCTACCTCCGGCTGATCCCACGACGCGTACTGCGGTACCGCGACAATCAAATAGCTCTTGCCCTTCAGGGCAGCGGCCGCGCCCTCGGGTTGGTAGGTGGCGGTCACCCATACGTCTCCGTAGTTGTTGCGCATCGACTTGCGCTTCGGGTCGGGCCCATCCGCGGCGGGCGTAAAGAGTCCGGTCTTGGCGTCGACATTGCCAACAAACTCCGTGTCGTCATCCCCATACGAGGCCACAAACTCCTCCATCTTGTAAGTAGCGGGCACGGGGCCGAGATTGATGTCGTCCGCTGTGTTGGGCTTGCCATCAGGGCCATTGGCAAAGGCGACCGTTTCAAACTGCACATACCCTTTCGGGTGCGGTGCGCTGCCCAGGTGGGCGATCGACGTGGGCGGCGTTACTTTGAGGAAGTCGATGTGATCGTAAACCGCATAGGCGGCAGGCAGGGTTGCGCTCTTTACCGTGACCATGCGGGCTCCCGGGGCCGCGTCCGGGCTGGCGCTGGCGCTTACGGTAAGGACGCCCGGTTGCTGGTCGATGATTTTGTTTACCTTCACGCCCGGTCCCAGATCGACATCGCTGGTGGTCAGGTTGGCCGGCAAAGCATCGCCATAAATGCGCATCGTCGTATCGCCGGCGCCGGCCTTGAGTGAGGGCCGGTCGACTCCCAGAAGCATGGGCGCCGACGTGGCCCGGCGCATGGTCACGTCCATGCCGAATTCTGAGTACTGGCCCCAGAACCAGCGGCCCGTGAATTCATTCTGATCGGTGGAAAGCGCCATCACTTCGCGCACCATCTTCGGCGTCTCGAGCGTAGCCCCCGGCATGGGCTCTACGGTGGAGCGCCCGCGCCAGGAGTACCCCGTATACACCAGGGCTTTGCCCGACCCAGCCATCGCAGCGCCGCCGTCGGCATAGGTCAACTTGGTCGTGGTGACGAAGGCGTCTCCGGTGGCGTCCGGTGCAATCGTCATCTCCCCGAAGAAAGGCCCTTTGCCCGGCTCACTGCCGGAGATCAGCCAGCGGCCGGCCAGACGGGGAAGCTGCATGGAGGCCTGCCACTCCGCCCACTCCGTGGTGTGGAGCGGTGAGCTCTTCACGATATATTCGATTGCCTGTTCGACAGGTGTGGGGCCTTTGGGAGAGGTCGGGTCGCCATGCTCGTGGGGATGATCGAAGGCGGTGAAGCGCACCGAGGGAAAAAATGCCATGTGCATATTTTCCAGATACTGCCAGTCCGCCGCTGTTCGATGCCACGAGAGCGGCTTGGCCAGCGCATGGCATGCAGCACAGGCGTGCGCCACGGCGGGGTTGGGTATGTTTTCGTCGAGAATGCGATGTTCGTTGAAGTAAGCGATCTTCGCATTCTCCTGGGGCGCGAGACCGTGATAGTCGCTCAGATAGCGCAGAATGCTGCGCGCCTCCTCGGGCGATACTTGCAGTCCGTTCAGCCGCACCATGCGCTTGATCGCTTCTTCCCAACCCTCGGGCGTGGTGCGGATGTACGAGATGCGGGTCATGTTTCCCTTGGCGTCGGGAGCATGGCAGGTGCCGCATTTACTCAACGTAAGCGGATCCTTGACCGGGAAACCAGCCTCATCCGTAACTTTCACTGCGGGACTGGTAGCCGCCTCTTGCGCAAGAGCAGGGATCGAGAGAGAGGCGAAGAGGAGAGTTCCGGCTGTGATCCAGCGGAGACACGCTCGGCAAGCGGAGAGAAACATCTATGCAATCCCTCGTGATAGGCAATGGGACGCAAGCGCGCACTCTTCCCACTACCAGGGAAAGGCACGCTTAGCAATCCTTATCGAATGGCCCGGGAATCGTTGAAATGTTCTTCGACTTGGAAGAGGGGTCTGACGAAATCGTATGTGTCGATGTTCGAGCGCTTTTGTTTCAGTGTCAAGCTTTTTTGAGAGACCGGTCAGTTCGTGGAAGAATGGCAACCATGGAGATGCCGGTTCACATTGAGGGCGAAGGTGTGGCGGCGGCCTGCTGTGCGCAGCTTTTTTCAGATCTAGGCCAATCGTTTTCGTTGGCCAGAGCGGTAAGACCGAAGCCCGGGGCCGTGTTACTGAGCAGGCAGACAGTTGCTCTGATCGCAGAGATCTTTCCCGCGGTTGACCTGCTCGCTCTGTGTCATCCAATCGAGAAACGCATTGTGGCGTGGGGAGGGGCAGAGCCCATCACGCTGCCCCATGTGGGCTTCGTGATCGCGGAAGCAGATCTGTTGGCTCGTCTTTGGCAGCAGGTGAATGGATGTGATTCTTCCGCGGAAGAAAACACGGGATGGAAACTTTTGTCACGCGCCGTCAGTTGCCCGCAACAAAAGATTTTCGGCACCCGCATCGCCTCGGTGACGCGAGCGGTGCTCAAACACCAAGCAGAGCAAGGTGCGTGTTGGATCGAGTCCGTTGCATCCGGCTGGCTCTTTCTGCTGCCGCGTCGCGACCAGGCCGCTACCTTGATCAGCGTTGGCGGCCGGCCCGACGCTTTGCTGGGCCAGAGTCATCTGATCGCCAAGGTGATCGACGTCGTGCATGGCCCGGCAACGGAGATGCCCGCGTACCCGCGCATTGCTGCGCCGCTTGGTGGGGATGGTTGGCTAGCCTGCGGCGGGGCGGCGATGGCCTTCGACCCACTTTGCGGCGAGGGTACCGGGAACGCCGTGCGCCAGGCTTATCTGGCGACGGCGCTGTTTGCCTCGCTACGTGCGGGTGAGCCGGTGCAGGAACTGCTGGCACACTACACGTCGCGCCAGATGCACGGACTGCTTCGCCATCTGCAACTCTGCCTCCGCTTTTACGAGACCGGCGGTGCGTCAGCCTTCTGGCGCTCGGAAGCCGCCCTGCTGCAACAGGGGATCGCCTGGGCAGGGCGTGTCTTGCAGCAGGATACGAGACCAGCGGCCTATCGGCTGGTGGGCAGGCAATTGGAGCCGATCCGCGCGTCCACGGAGTCTTTGCTGAACGCGCGCTAAGCAGGGAACTAGACGCGTTCGATAACGACGCTTTCGAGCACGACCGGCTTCTGCGGCTTGTCCTGGGAATTGCGGGCGACCTTCGAGATCTTCACCACGTTGTCGTAGCCCTCGACCACTTCACCAAAGATGGTGTGTTTGCCGGTAAGCCATTGCGTGGGCGCCACCGTAATGAAGAACTGGGACCCGTTGGTATTCGGGCCGGCATTCGCCATGGCCAGCTTGCCTGGAGCATTCATGCTGTGCGGCGAGCCCTTGGTCTCGTCTTCAAAGCGATAGCCGGGGCCGCCCATGCCGGTGCCGGCAGGGTCGCCACCCTGGATCATGAAGTCGGGAATCACGCGGTGAAAAATGGTGCCGTCATAAAGCTTGCTGGTGCTCTTCTTGTTGCCAACGGGATGAGTCCACTCGCGCTTGCCTTCGGCCAGATCCAAAAAGTTAGCGACGGTTTTGGGCGCCTCCTTCTCAAAAAGGCGGCACACGATCGTGCCTTCGCTGGTGTTGAAAATGGCATACGTTCCTGTTTCACGGGGCATGTCGAACTCCTGAAGTGTATTTAGTTGGTAGAGGGAACTGGCGATGCGGCCGGAGCCGCGGGCGGTAGAGGGGGCAGCGGCTTACCCTCTTTCACAATGGTGACCTTGTTGAGCGTGACGGGCTGCAATGGCTTGTCGTCCGGGTCGCGTGGCACGCGCGCGATCGCCGACACTATCGGGATGCTTGACTCGTCACATTGCCCAAAAATGGTGTGCTTCTGGTTGAGATGCGGGGTGGGCACCTCGGTAATAAAAAACTGCGATCCATTGGTGTTGGGTCCGCTATTGGCCATCGCCATGCGGCCGGGCACATCAAAATTCAGGTTGGGATCGAACTCATCGGCAAACATATAGCCCGGGTCGCCGGTACCGGTGCCGGTGGGGTCTCCACCCTGAATCATGAAGTCGGGAATCACCCGGTGAAAGGTGGTGCCGTCATAAAACGGCTTGCCGATCATCTTCTGTTTGGTGACCGGATCGGTGAACGCTTTACTGCCCTGGGCCAGGCCGATGAAGTTCGCCACCGTGAGCGGCGCCTCTTTATCGAATAGCCGGCAGGTCATGCGGCCCATGCTGGTGTCGAGCACCACCGTAGGACCCGTCGGCTCAATCACCGGCGCGATCTGACTGGTGGGGGAATCGGGAAGCTCCGCCGGAGGTGTTGCCGGGGGCGTTTGCGCCGGTTGCGTTTGCCCCGGAGTGGACTGCTGAGCCATTCCAAAAACAGTCGAAAAGAGAAGCAGAACCGCAAAACGATAGGGAAATCTCATGGGTATTCCATACACAGATTACAGGAGATGCCGCGGCTACTTCTGGTCGACGGTCTGTTTTTCGGTAATGCGCGGCCGCGATTCCGACTGAAGCTCCTTGGAGACCTCCTGCACTTTGGCAAAGACGCGCAGGAAGTTGCCGCCCAGAATCTTGTTCATATCTTCTGCGCTGTAGCCACGCGCCATCAGCGCCTGGGTGATCTTGGGCAGGTCGGCGGCAGAATCCATCCCTTCCGGGCTGGACGGGATGCCATCGAAATCAGACCCAAGGCCCACGTGGTCGATGCCGGCAATCTTCGCGACGTGGTCAATTTGATCGATCAGCGCGCTGAAGGGCGGCCGGGGTATCTTCGCCATGTAGGACTTGGCAATGTCCTCTTCCAGTTCATTGGGAATCGGCTTGCCGTCTTCTTTGAGTTTTGCCTCCGCTTCCGCGACCGCCTGGGCGATGACCGGTTCCTGTGCTTTGGCCGCCTTGCGATAGGCTTCGCTCACAAAGCTGGAGTAGAAGTTCACCATCACCACGCCTCCGTATTGGCCGATGGCGTGCAGCATGTTGTCATCCATGTTGCGGGGTGAGTTTGAGAGCGCCCGGGCGGACGAGTGGGAAGCGATCACCGGGGCGCGGCTGATGATCAGGGTGCGGTAGAAGGTCTTGTCGGCGACGTGCGAGATATCGACCATCATGCCCAGCCGGTTCATCTCGTAGACCACGTCCTTGCCAAAGTCACTGAGGCCGTCTTTGGTGTGGGGCACGGCGGGGTCATCGATATCGCCCGATGAGTCGGCCCAGCCGTTGGAGTTCGACCAGGTCAGCGTCATGTAGCGCACGCCCAGGCGGTAGTAATCGCGCAGCAGCCCGAGGCTGTTCTCGATCGAGTGGCCGCCTTCGATCCCCATGAGCGCGGCCAGCTTATGTTCCCGGTGGGCGGCGATAATATCTTCAGGCGAGAACGCCATGCGCATCTGCTGCGGATGTTTGGCGGCCTGCTGATAAACCGCGTCAATCAACTCGAGTGTGCGATGGGCATCGTGGCCGGTATACGCTTTGGGATCGACCCAGATGGAAAAGAATTCGGCGCCCAGGTTGCCTTTACGCGCTGACTCAAAATTGAGGTAACCGCCCTTGAGAGGATCGGCCAGGTCGTAGTCATCGTCGAGCATGCGTTGCGTGGTATCGGCGTGGGTGTCGATGACGATAGCAGCTTGGTGCACGGCAAGTGGATCGGTCTGTTTGGTCACGGCAGGGGTCTTCGAGGTGGTTTGCGGAAGTAGAGCGGCGAACAAGAGCAAGGCGAAAGTCATCGCGCCTAGTTTACGGCATTGGTCTTCCCACCCTTCGCAAAAAACGCGACGGATGGGGAACCAGGAGCTTTGCGGCACACCAGCCTACTCAAGGCAAGTACGACAGCAAAACTCCTGGTGCCCCATCGCGTTTTTTTTTGCAAAGGGTGGGAAGACCAAGCGCTGGTTATCCAGGTGCCAATACCGCCTACTCGGTGGCGCGTGGGGTCTCGAACTTGGCTCCGGTACCCCATTCGGCGAAGGGGCTGATGGTGGTCACCAGGTTGTCACGTCGATTGACGCTGGCCCGCAGATAGTCGCGATTCATGACCGCGATTACTTCCAGCTGAATCTCTTTGGGGCAGGCAGCGGTGCATTCGCCGATGTTGGTGCAGCTGCCAAAGGCCTCGGTATTCATCTGCGCCACCATGCCCAGGGCACGGCGGTCGCGTTCGGGCTTACCCTGGGGCAGAATGCTGAGATGGGCAATCTTGGCCCCGGTAAACAACGCCGCAGAGGCATTCGGGCAGGCCGCGACACAGGCTCCACAACCAATGCAGGCGGCGGCGTCCATGGCGCGGTCGGCAATTTCCTTGCCGATCAAATGAGTGTTGCCATCGGTGGCATTGCCCGTCGAAACGGAGACATACCCACCCGACGAGATGATGCGGTCAAAGGAGCGGCGATCGACGATCAAGTCCTTGATCAGAGGGAAGGCCGCCGCGCGCCAGGGCTCGATCACCAACTCCTGTCCATCTTTGAAATGCCGCATGGTGAGCTGGCAAACCGTGGTGGCGCGGTTGGGGCCATGGGCCACGCCGTTGATCATGAAGCCGCAAGAACCGCAAATGCCTTCGCGGCAGTCGTGCTCAAAGGCCACCGGCTCTTCGCCTCTTTCAACCAGACCCTCATTGAGCACGTCGATCACTTCGAGCATCGACATCTCGGCATTTTCCACGTCCACCGGATAGCTGACGAATTTCCCTGCAACCGCAGGGTGCTTCTGGCGCCAGATTTTCAACGTCACTTTCATTACTTGTAGCTCCTCTGGCTCGGATGAACGTAGTTGAACTCCAACGGCTCTTTGGTGAGCCCGGGCGCATTGCCGGGGCCGCGATAATCCCATGCGGCAACGTAGGAGTAGTTCTCATCATCACGCTGGGCTTCGCCTTCGGGTGTTTGGTACTCCTCGCGAAAGTGGCCACCGCAGGACTCGTTACGGTCGAGCGCATCGATGCACATCAGCTCGCCGAGCTCGAAGAAGTCGGCCACGCGGCCGGCCTTTTCCAGGCTCTGATTCAGGTCGTCGCCGCTGCCGGGTACGTTCACGTTCTTCCAGTACTCCTCCTGCAGGGCGCGGATCTGCACAATGGCGGATTCCAGTCCCTCCGCCGTGCGCGACATGCCGCAGTAGTCCCACACGATCTTGCCCAGTTCGCGGTGGAAGGAGTCGACCGTGCGCTTGCCTTTGATCGAGAGCAACAGCTCGATGGTCTGCTTGACGCAGGCGACGGCCTGTTTTACTTCAGGCGCAGAATCAAGTACTGCCGGGAACTTGTTGGTGGCAAGATAGTTGCCCACCGTGTAAGGCACGATGAAGTAGCCATCCGAAAGCCCCTGCATCAGGGCGCTGGCTCCCAGGCGGTTAGCGCCGTGATCAGAGAAGTTGGCTTCGCCAATCACGAACAGTCCGGGGATCGTGCTTTGCAGGTTGTAGTCAACCCAAAGCCCGCCCATGGTGTAGTGGATGGCGGGATAGATGCGCATGGGAACCTTGTAGGGGTTCTCGTCGGTGATGCGCTGATACATATCGAACAAATTGTCGTAGCGATCGCGGATGGTGGCCTCGCCCAAACGCCGTATGGCATCGGAGAAGTCGAGGTACACGCCGAGACCGGTCTCGCCCACGCCCCGGCCCTCGTCGCAGACGGCCTTGGCATTGCGCGAAGCCACGTCACGCGGCACCAGGTTGCCGAAACTGGGGTAGCGCCGCTCCAGGTAGTAGTCGCGTTCCGCTTCAGGTATCTGTTCCGGAGAGCGCTTGTCGCCCTTGACCAGCGGAACCCAGATGCGGCCATCGTTGCGCAGCGATTCGCTCATCAGGGTGAGCTTCGATTGATAGTCGCCCGAGACCGGGATACACGTGGGATGAATCTGGGTGTAGCAAGGGTTAGCGAACAATGCGCCCCGCTTGTGCGCCCGCCAGATCGCCGTCACATTCGATCCCTTGGCATTGGTCGAGAGGTAGTAGACGTTGCCATACCCACCGGTGCCCAGGATGACGGCATCGGCAAAGTGGGTGGTGATTGCGCCGGTCACCAGATGACGGGCGACGATGCCGCGCGCCTTGCCGTCGATGACGATCAGGTCGAGCATCTCGGTGCGCGGACGCATGGTGACGGTGCCTGCGTATATCTGGCGTTCAAGTGCCTGGTAAGCGCCCAGCAGCAATTGCTGGCCGGTCTGGCCGCGGGCGTAAAAGGTACGTGAAACCTGGGCGCCGCCGAAGGAGCGGTTGGTCAGCGCGCCGCCGTATTCGCGGGCAAACGGCACACCCTGGGCCACACACTGATCGATGATGTGGACGCTGTTTTGCGCCAGGCGGTACACGTTGGCCTCGCGGGCGCGGAAGTCTCCGCCCTTCACCGTGTCGTAGAAGAGCCGGTATACGCTGTCGCCATCGTTCTGGTAATTCTTGGCGGCATTGATGCCGCCCTGGGCGGCGATTGAGTGCGCGCGCCGGGGCGAATCCTGAAAGCAGAAGCACTCCACCCTGTAACCCAGCTCGCCCAGGGTCGAGGAAGCAGAAGCGCCCGCGAGTCCGGAGCCGACAACAATGATGGAGTGTTTGCGCTTATTCGCGGGGTTGACCAGCTTAACGTCGAAACGAGCCTGCTCCCATGCCTGCTCGATGGGCCCCGTCGGTGCGTGGGATTCAAGTTTCATCTATTTCACCAGTCCCAGGAGAACGCTGATCGGAATGGATATGTAACCGAGCACGATCAGCACCGCGATGACCATCGCCGTTTTTTGCAGAAGCGCTGTGTGCTGTGGCTGATGGATGCCGAGCGATTGAAACATGCTCCACAGGCCGTGACGCAGGTGCAGGCCGAGAAGGCTGATGGCAATGATGTAAGAAACCGAAACCCACCAGACCTGAAAGCCCGATACCACATTGTGGTATACGTCGCCCGGGATGTAGGCCGCGCCCGGCTGGATATAGCCGGCAGTGAGCTGCAGCAGGTGAAAGATGATGAAGGCCAGAACGATGGGGCCAGACCAGTACATGGTGCGCGAAGCGTACGAGGAGGCGATGGCTTCTTTGCGCGAATAGCCGATCGGGCGGGCGCGCTTTTTGCGCAGCGCCAGTTGTACCGTGGCAACAATGTGCAGGGTGATGGCGATGATGAGCACGATGCGCAGCGGCCACAACAGCTCGCCGATGCTGTGCAGAAACGCGCCATAGGCGTTCAGCTTTGCCGGGCCTTCATAGACCTGCAGATTGCCCGCCAGGTGGGCGATGATGAAGCCGAACATCATGATCCCGGTCACCGCCATCACGATCTTTTTGCCAATGGTGGAGGCCCAGAAGCTGGGTGCCCGATTGTCTCGCGGCGCGGCTAGGGTTGTGCTCATTTCGTCTCTTTGGTCCTCAAGTCAACTCTCTATTATTGGTGCCCGCAGAACGAC
Source organism: uncultured Acidobacteriaceae bacterium (assembly GCA_963834445.1). Taxonomy (GTDB): domain Bacteria; phylum Acidobacteriota; class Terriglobia; order Terriglobales; family Acidobacteriaceae; genus PALSA-350. Next base: position 265,500 of record CAWIBU010000001.1, on the reverse strand, counting down.
CGTCAAGGTTCCACAAACGCCATGGCGATATTGCCAACAGAGGGCGAGGCGAGTTTCATGCAATCATCCGATCGCAGAAAAGCTATCCAGAAGTGCGCGAAAGGCCCGTCCCCGGTGGCTCAGCGTCCATCTGGTTTGGTCGTCGATTTCGGCCATCGTGCGCGCCAAGGCCGGTACATAAAACAGAGGATCGTAGCCGAAACCGCCGCTGCCTCGCGGGGCTGTAAGAATGGAGCCTTCCGCCGTGCCCTCCGCAGTCAACAAGACCCTGCCATCCTGAGCAGCGGAGAGTGCGCAGCGGTACCGGGCCTGGCGTTCGCTAACCTCATTCAGCTGCTGTAGCAAAAAAAGGTTGTTGTTGGTGTCGGTCGTGGCCATAGGGTGGAAACCGGCATCGGCGGCGTAGCGCGCGGAGCGAACCCCCGGTGCGCCCCCCAAAGAGTCAACCTCGAGGCCCGAATCATCTGCCAGAACAATCTCTCCCGCAAGAAACCGGCTGTAGTAGATCGCTTTATCCTCGGCATTGCCGGCAAAGGTGGGGGCGTCCTCCGCAGGCGGCTCAATGGCCCCAAGACCAGGTAGCGAGAGAATCACCATGTCGTGGGCAGAAGCCGCGAGGTTAAAGTCACGCAGCTTTCCCGGGTTGGTGGTGGCGACGTACAGGGTGCGGCTCATCCGTGAAAGACCGCTAACGGGCAGCCCTCACACCGTGGTTGCGGGCCGCAGTGATTCTTGCCCACATTGACCACCAGCGCATGAAACTCGTTATAGAGCTGCTGGTGAAATTCCGGCGGGTCGTTCGAGAAAGCGGCATCGACTAGTTGCTGCACATCGCCATATTTGCGGTCCCGGCCCGCGAGGTCGTGGCGGGCCGCGATGCGGCGCAAATACTCATCCACCACGGGAATGGGATGGAGCAGCGCATAGAGCAGGATGGCGTCAGCCGTTTCATCACCCACGCCCGGAAGCGCCAGCAACTGGGCTCGCACCACAGCGGTCGGTTGCCCCGCCAGACGGGCCAGGGAACTGCCGTGCTCGCGATCGAGAAAGGTGACAAAGGCCTTGATAGCAGCCGCCTTACGCACCATGTATCCCGAAGGGCGAATCAGCCCCCGCAGTTCTTCCTCGGAAATGGCGCGCAGACCGTTCACGGTCAGGACGCCACACTCGATCAGGTTGGCGATGGAATGCTCCACGCCTCGCCACGACGTGTTCTGCGTGAGGTAAGCCCCGACGATTACCTCGAGCGGCGTCTGCGCCGGCCACCATTGCTGCGGGCCGTAGGCAGCGGCGAGCTGGTCGTGAAAATTGCGCAGAATGCGGGCAGGCGTGTTCACGGCTTTGCTGGCTTCAGGTACTGTTTCCAGCTCAGCAGTTTGGCCTTCAGGGCTTCGGCTTCGGCCTCGGCAATCATGCCCTTGTGCTGATACAGGATAGACAAGCTGGTATGCGCCAGCACCTCTTCCGGGTCGAGCTCAATAAGCCGCTGGGCCACGGTTATGGCGGCATCGAGTTCACCCTGCTCCTGCAGCGCGCGGATCAGCCCGTGCATGGCATCGAGCATGCCCGGACTCACTTCCAGGCAGCGGCGAAGGTTTTGCGCGGCGCCTGCGGCATCGCCGGCTGCCAGGCGATCTAGCCCCTGGTAATAGAGCTCTTCGGCGGCCGAGGGTTGAGAGGGTGTGGGCATTGGTCTACCTTGATGATAAAACAAGGCATCCCCGGAGGTTTTACCGCATGAGTTTCATCTTTGCCGATGGCTGGTTGATCACCATGAACGACCGCCGTGAGATTCTGGAGCGCGCCAGTGTTTGCGTGCAAAACGAGCGCATTGCCGCTATCGGCACGCGTCAGCAACTGCAGCAGCAATATCCCGGCGCTGAAGTGATCGACTGTACCGGGCGCATCGTGATGCCCGGGATGGTGAATACCCACACCCATCTTTTCCAGACGCTGCTCAAGGGGCTGGGCGATGACATGGTGCTGAAGAAGTGGTTCACCTGCATGACCGGGCCGAGCGCCGTGCACCTCACCGCTGCGGACGCGCATGCGGCCGCACTGCATGGCTGTGTCGAGTCGATTCGCTCAGGCGTGACGACGGTGGTCGATTTTATGTATGTTCACCCCCAGCCGGGCATGATCACGTCGGTGGTCAACGCGTTTGCGGCGACCGGCATGCGCGGGTTTGTTTGCCGCGGGTTTATTTCAACCGGCGAGCAATATGACATTCCCGTAGCGCTGATCGAGCGGCCGGTGGTCGCGTTGGCCGACGCCAAAGAACAAATTAGGCGGTACAACAAGCCGGGCGGCCGGGTGCAGGTGGGTTTGTCGCCCAACATGATCTGGGCGGTGGACGAAGAGGGCTACCGGCTGACCCGCAAGCTGGCCAATGAGGAGCATGTGCTCATCACCACCCATATCGCGGAGACGGATTTTGAATTGGAAACCTCCGCGGCGCGTTATGGCATGAATGACACCCAGTTCCTCAGCGAGATCGGTTTTCTCGGGCCTGATGTGATCGCGGTGCATTGCGTGCACTGCAAAACCGACGACATCCGCACGCTGCATCGCCACGGTACCAAGGTCTCGCATAATCCCTGCAGCAATATGTACCTCGCTTCTGGCTGCGCGCCGATTCCCGAGATGCTGGCGGCTGGGGTCACGGTGGGTCTGGCTTCGGATGGGCCGGCCAGCAGCAACAATCACAGTCTCTTTCAGGCGATGAAGTTTGCCGCGCTGCAACAGAAAGGCGTGCATCAGGACGCCACCATTATGACGGCGGAGAAGGTGTTGGAGATGGCGACCATCGATGGCGCTCGTGCCGTTGGACTCGAAGCGGAGATCGGCTCCATCGAGGTGGGCAAGAAGGCAGACATTGTGGTGTTGGACTACAACAACGCCTTCATGACGCCGATCCATCACCCTGTTTCGGCGATCGTGTACTCAGCCCTGGGGCATGAAGTAACCACCGTCATGATCGACGGCCGCCTGGTGATGCGCGACGGCGTGGTGACGACTGTGGACGAGGGCGCCGTGAGAAAGCAGGCCCAGGTGAGCGCCGATGCCTTAACCCAGCGCGCCGGAACCGACGCCTTCAAGCGAAGGCCCTGGCCAGGGCGATAACTAACTGCACGTGTTCCAGGCTCTTGGGCTGTAGGGCGCTTTACTACAGAGAGAGGCGCACAGCAGGTCCCTCCACTACGCTACGCTCCGGTCGGGATGACAAATTTTCTTGGGGTCATAAGTAGGTAGTCCGAAAAATTTGTCATCCCGACCGGAGCGTAGCGTAGTGGAGGGACCTGCTGTTTCTCTCTGCATCGCAGAGCCACCGTTGACTGGTGGCCTTGACACCCACGCAAATCAGTCCTTGGCGTAGGGGACCATCAGCGCTGCCGGCTGAATCGCTTTTCCACCGAACAAGCCCGAGATCGCCAGAATCGTAACCACATACGGCAGCGATTCCAGCAACTGCGGCGGAATATTTGACCCTACTAATTGCAGCGAGAGCTGCAAAGCATCGCAGGCGCCAAACACTAACGCCGCCAAGGCCGCTTTCCATGGATTCCAGCGCCCGAAGATCACGATGCCCAACGCAATAAACCCCTGCCCGGAAACAATGGTTTCGCGGAACAAACCAATCTGCGCCACCACCAGGTAAGCGCCGGCCATGCCCGCCGTAGCGCCGCCGATCAGCACCCCCAGGTAGCGCATGCGCGTCACCGGGATGCCGGCTGCATCCGCGGCGCTGGGGTTCTCTCCGGCCGCCCGCAGCGCCAGGCCAAAGCGCGTGTGAAACAAGACCACGTGCGCCAGCAAAACCAAACCCAGCGTCAGGTAAAACAAGATCGTCTGGCTAAACAACACCGGGCCCAGCAAAGGAAGCTGGCTCAACCATGGCACGTGGACCGTGGGAAACATGGCCACACTTTGCGGGCTTACCGATTCACCCAGCGCCAGGCGATAAACCGTCGCTGCAATGCCCACCGCCAGCACGTTAAACACCAGGCCGACCACCACCTGGCTGGCGCGCACCGTGACATACATCCACGCCAGCAGCAGATTGAACGCGATCCCGGTCAGCATCGCCACCAGCAGGCTGAGCCAAACCATGCCGGTTACGTTATCGGTAAGAAAACTGGCCAGCGCCCCCAGCAGAATCGTGCCTTCAATGCCAACGTTCAATACCCCGGAGCACTCAGCAAACGTCTCTCCCAGGGCAGCCAGCAGGACAGGGCCGGCGAGGCGAAGGCTCGCCGCCAGCCAGGTGACCATAAACGCAGACGTCAGTAACCGATGCAGGTTCATGTGAGCTTCACCCGGTAGCGGCGGAAGAGATCACTGGCCAGCACCATCAACACGATCAGACTTTGCAGAATGAACGTGATCGACGAAGGAATACCGGCGCGGCGCTGCATGGCGTTGGCGCCCACGGTCATGCCGCCGTACAACACCGCCGCGGGAATCACGGCCAGCGGGTTGAGCCTGGCCAGCAGCGCGACAATGATGCCGGTAAAGCCCACACCCCCGCTGATGCCATCCATCAGGCGATGTTGCTCGCCCAGTACTTCGACCGTACCCGCCAGCGCGCCGAGACCGCCTGTGCAGAAAGCAGCCATCACCAGGCGGGCGCCCACGTTGATGCCGCCAAAGCGCGCCGCCGCCGGGCTCAGCCCGCTCACGATCAGCTCATAACCCAGGGCGGTCTTCTGCAACAGCATCCACACCAGCAAGGCGGCCACCATGGCCAGCAGGATGCCGGCATGCGCGCGCGTGCCGTGCAGGATAAACGGCAGCCAGGTCGCGCGCGGCAACAATGCCGTCTCCGGCACGCCCCCGGGCGCGCGCATCGGCCCCGACACCAGATATTGCACGATCAGAATCGCAACGTAATTGGTCATCAGCGAGATCAGTACTTCGTTGCCGCCGAAGCGGGCGCGCATCAAGGCGACCAAACCCGCCCACACCGCCCCTGCAGCGAAGCTCAACAAGATCACCAGGGGCAGGAACGCGTAAAACGGGAGCGTGGTCGATAAGGCAAGCCAGGTAGAGGCGGTAGCCCCAATTACAAAGCATCCTTCGAAGCCCAGGTAGCCAAAGCCCGATCGCCAACTAACGATCGTGCCCAGGGCAATCAGCGTCAGCGGCGCAGTGCGCACCAGGGTATAGCCAAAGCCGCGCCAGGTTGCGAAGGGCTCATGAAAGAGCGCGACGTAGGCCTGGAAGGGGTTGGCTCCGTAGACGGCAAAGAGCAGGGAAGTCACCAGCATCGCCGCCAACACGGCGAGGATCATGGCAGTGGTGACAGCAAGCGGTGAGTCCGACGGAGTGATACGGCGTTCGATCAGCTTCATTGCACTCCGGAGATCATAAGCCCCAGCTCCTGCTGCATAAGGTCCTGGGTAAGGTTGGCCGCGTGCAGAATGCCGACGATGCGGCCTTCGAACATCACCGCGATGCGGTCGGCGAGATTGATCAATTCTTCCAGTTCGGCCGAGATCAGCAGAATCGCTTTGCCCCGCGCGCGCTCTTGGAGCAGTTCGCCCCAGACGGCTTCGATGGCGCCTACATCGAGGCCGCGCGTGGGCTGCTCCACCACCATCGCGGCTGCATCGTGCAGAATCTCGCGCCCCAGGATCAGCTTCTGCAGGTTGCCGCCGGAAAGCTTGCCTGCGATCGCGCCGATGCCCGATGCGCGCACGCCAAAGCGGGCGACCAATTTCTCCGCATAGGCGCGAATACCTCGTTTATCGAGAAACATTCCCCGCGTGCGCTGCCGCTGCGATCCGAGAATGGCATTATCGGCAATCGACATCTGGGTGACCGAGCCCACGTGCCGGCGATCGGCGGGCACATAGGCGAGCCCGAGGGCGCGATGTTCTCGCACCGTGAGCCGGGTTACTTCCTGATCCTCGAGAAACACCTGGCCCTGATGCGCAGCGCGCACATGCAGGATGGCCTCAGCGAGCTGCGACTGGCCGTTGCCGTCGACGCCGGCGATGCCGACGATCTCTCCGGCATGCACCGCGAGGCTCACGCCGCGCACTTTTTCCTGGCCGATGTCGTCTCGTACGTGCAAGCCCTCCACCCGCAGAACGGCGCGGCCCGGCGGCATGGGAACCCTCACTGCGCGCAGGTTCACATCGCGGCCCACCATGAGGCGGGCCAGCTCCTGCTCAGAAGTCTGTTGGATAGAAACCGAGCCGACCACACGGCCGTCGCGCATCACGGTCACGCGATCGGCCAGCTCCATAATTTCCTGCAGCTTGTGGGTGACGATAACGATCGACCGCCCCTGCTCACGCAGGCCACGCAGCACGGTAAAGAGCTGGTCCTTCTCATGCGTGGTGAGCACGGCCGTTGGTTCATCGAGAATGAGCAGGGTAGCGTTGCGGTAGAGCAGCTTGAGAATTTCCACGCGCTGTTGCACGCCGATGGGCAGATTCTGCACTTGCGCCTCGGGATCAATGGCGAGGTGATGCTGGTCGCTCAACGCACGCAGCCGTTTGGCCGCCTTACGCAGATCAAGCAGCGGACCTGAATCTTCTTTCAGGCCGAGCACTGTGTTCTCCACTACGGAGAAGCGGCGAACCAGCATGAATTCCTGATGCACCATACCGATGCCAAGAGCGATGGCATCCCTGGGACTGGAGATGGTGACTGGCAAGTCATCGACCAGGATCGATCCGGAATCCATGGAATGAAATCCGTAGAGGATCTGCATCAGGGTGCTCTTGCCGGCGCCATTCTCCCCCAGCAACGCATGGATCTCGCCCGGCTCGACGGTGAAGTCGACCTCGTCGTTCGCGACGACCCCAGGGAATCGTTTAACGATCTTTCTCATCGCAAAAGACGGCAAAGGTAGCTCCTCGAAACTTTCTCGACTCATGAAGGGGCGGGGCTTTAGCCCCACATTATCCTCACCTATGAGTGGCTTTAGCCGCGGAGGCAGGCTTCGCGGAATATCTGGAGCGCAACACTCCTCAGCGGCTCAAGCCGGTGTCTTGTGGAAATTTATGTACGGCCTAAAGGCCGTACCCTTCATAGCCACGGTGACAAATCAACCCTGCCCGCAGACACATCACTCCACGTCTTCTGAAACGCGGCCCACTGCGCCGCCGTCACCAATTGCGGATTGTGGTCGCCCTGCGCACCTGCCTTGAGCAGCCACATCCAGTCCACCGTAGGTTTCCACTCAGTCCCACCTACGAACGTGCGGTTAGCCACGGCATGGGCCACCGTTTGCACCATGCCGCCCAGATTCATCTCAAAGCTGGTCGCCATGTTGTGCGGCGCCAGATTGGTCTGGTCAGAATAGCAACCCATCACCTTGACGTTGCCCGCCACCGCGCCCTGAATCGCACCCAGCCCGGTCACATCGGCCGCGTGCCAGATCACATCCGCCCCGTTGCCAATCAGCGTGGAGGCGGCTTCGCGGCCCTTGGCCGCATTGTCGTAATCGCCGGTGATAATGCCCAGGCCCTGAATGCCGCTGACGGTATTACGCGCTCCGGCAATAAAACATTTCTCGATGCGCTGCTGGTTGGGATCATCCTCCCCACCGACGAACCCAACTGCCTGCTTCCGTTCCGAGATCAAGGCTGCCAATGCGCCCGCTCCATAAGCCGCGCCAAAATAGCCCAGATCGATATACAGCAGGTTTGCCGGAATCTTCGGCTGGGGCAAATAACTCGTGACGAAGAATTTTTGCGCCGGATAGTCCGGGGCAATATCGAGCAGCGCGCTGCTGAATTCAAAGCCATGCCCGAGAATCAGATCGTATCCATCGTCGGCATAACCGCGCACCACTTCCTGCATCTGCGCCAGCCCAATATTTTCCGCGAACGCCGTCTTGAATCCCCGCCCCGCGCCCAGCGCCCGCAGGCCGTTGAACGCGAGCTGGCTCCAGCCCCCATCGGTAATCACGCCGGTGAGCAGCAGCACTACGCGGGTCTCTCGTGCCTGGGCTAAACACCGGGACCCCAGCGCCGACAAAGCCAGGGCAGAGAAAGCACGCCGGGAAAGCATACTCATGCTTTGGAATCGCCGCTCAACGCACGCAGATGGGCAGGCAGAAAGGGACGAACCACATATTGATAAGCAGCCCCGCCCACTACCCCGCCCAGCAACGGGCCTGCAATCGGCACCCACCAGTAGGCTTGCGGCGACGGAAACGCGGCCGGTCCCCAGCCGGCGAGATAACAAAAGATGCGCGGGCCAAGGTCACGCGCCGGGTTCAGTGCCCAGGCTTCGAGATAGCCCATCGAAGCCCCGATCATGGCGATCAGCAGGCCGATCATCAACGCGCCGGAATTCGCCGCCGGCGCCATCTCGTTATATTGCTCGGTGATGGCGAAGATGCCGAAGATCAAAAACGCCGTGAGGATGATTTCATCGTAGAACGCATGCAGCGGCGTGATCGCCAGACCAGGATGGGTAAAGAAGACGCCCGCCGCGCCCCCCGCCGCACGCGTAAGCTGCCCGGCGTTGTTGAAGTGGTCGATCACCGGCACATACAACGAATAAACCAGCGCCGCTCCAACGATGCCCCCCACCACCTGGGCCACAAAATAGGGAAGTACTTTCCGCCAGGCAAACTTGCGATAAAGCGCCAACGCCAGCGTCACCGCGGGATTGGCATGCGTGCCCGAGATGGATCCAGTCGCGTAAATCGCGACCGCCACGGCGAGGCCCCACGCCATGCACACGCCCCAGTAAGAATTGAGATAAGGGCTTGGATTGTAAAGGGTGTACATCGCGGCGACCGAGTCGCCGAAAGAGATAATGATGAAGACCGCTACGGCCTCCGCCAGGTATTCGCCAAAGTCTTGTCTCTTCATCAAGCGAAAAACTTCCTGTCCGTTTTGCGTGTGCCCTTCACGGTAACAGGTATTTCTGCGCCAGCTCATTGAATTCGGTCAACTGCCGGTCCATCCAATCCTGCCCCGTCCCCAGCTCCTGCGCCATCAGCCTGGCCACCGCCGGCGCCATCTCGATCGCCGCCCGGGCATTCAGGAACAACGCCCGCGTACGCCGTGAGAGCATGTCGTCCAGGGTGCGCGCCATCTCCTCCTGCACCCCCCACACCACCTCAGCGGCAATATAGGGCAGTGCCGGGTGCAGACGCAGCGCCAGTCGTTCGTCCGCCGCAGCCATGGCCAGAATGGCGTCGGCGTCGGAACCGTAAACATCCAGGCTGTTCAGCGAGTCGACCCCGGGCTTGTAGCCGTGGATCTTCAGGTTCTGGGTCGCGCTGGGCACGTCGTTCAGCTCGCCGAGCGTAATCGCGTGGTTCACGCAGTCCTCAGCCATATGGCGATAGGTCGTCCATTTGCCCCCGACGATGGTCAGCAGGCCGGAGTTGTCGATATGGATGGTGTGGTCGCGCGACAGCGCCGAAGTCTTGCTGGTGGCCGTGCCCGCTTTAACCAGAGGCCGAATCCCGACATACACACTGAGCACATCGCTGCGCTGCGGCGGCCGGCTCAGGTACTGCGCCGCCGTATCCAGAATGAACTGAATTTCTTCTTCGAAGGGCAGCGGGTTATACGACGGCGCGTCGATGGCTGTGTCGGTGGTGCCCACCACCGTATGCTCATGCCACGGTATCGCGAACAGCACCCGGCCATCACTGGTATGGGGCACCATGATGGCGGTATTGCCGCGCAAGAACGATTGCTCGAAGACCAGGTGGATTCCCTGGCTGGGCGCGATCATCGCCTGCACTTCCGGCTCGGCCAGCCGCCGCACCTCATCGGCGAAGATGCCCGCGGCATTGACCACCACATGCGCTGCGATCTTCATGCGCTGGCCGGTTTCGCTGTCGAGCGCGACCACTCCATCGGCAAAGCCGTCTGCTCCGCGGGTGATCTCGACCACCGGGGCGTAGTTCAGCAGCACCGCGCCCTGGTCGGCGGCCGTGTCTGCCAGGTGGATCAGCAAGCGCGTGTCATCGAACTGCCCGTCATAGTAGATAACGCCGCCGCGCAGCCCTTCGGTCTGGATGGTCGGCAGCCGCTCCAGCGTTTCTTCCCGCGAGAGCAGCCGCGATTTACCAAAACCATATTTACCCGCAAGCAGGTCATAGACCTTCATGCCGATGCCGTAGAAGGGAGCTTCCCACCAGGAATAATTGGGGACTACGAATCCCAGGTCATGAACCAGGTGGGGAGCGTTCTGACGCAGCAGCCCGCGCTCTTTCAGCGCCTCCATCACCAGCGACACATTGCCTTGCTCCAGGTAGCGAACGCCGCCATGCACCAGCTTGGTGCTGCGACTCGATGTCGCCGAGCCGAAATCCATCTTCTCCAGCAGCAGCACGGCAAAGCCGCGGTTGGCCGCATCGACCGCTACGCCAACCCCCGTGGCGCCGCCACCGATGATGACGATATCCCACGGGGTGGTACGAGCGTTGACCCGGGCCAGCATCGCCTGGCGATTCATTTATTCATCTCCTTCATGCCAGTGCCTTGACCGCTCCACGGCCCGCTTCCAGCGTGCCCGCCCGGCGGCAATCTTCTTCTGACCTATCTCCGGCTCGAAGCGCGTATCCGCCGCCCGCAACTTGCGAATTTCTTCCGGGCTATTCCAGAAGCCCACCGCCAAGCCGGCAAGATACGCCGCGCCGAGAGCCGTGGTCTCATTCACCGCAGGCCGTATGACCGGCACCCCCAGCAGGTCAGCCTGGAACTGCATCAACAGATCGTCCACGGCCGCGCCCCCATCCACGCGCAGTTCTTTGAAGGGGCATCCCGTATCCGCGTCCATGGCCTCGATCACATCCGCTACCTGGAAGGCGATGCTCTCCTCGGCCGCGAGGGCAATGTGCCCCGGCTGGGTTCCACGGCGCAGGCCGATCAGCAATCCGGCCGCATACGGATCCCAGTAAGGCGCTCCCAGGCCAACAAAGGCAGGCACCAGCACCACCCCATCTGAATCTTCAACCGAGGCCGCCAGCGCATTCACCTCCGACGAATGTTGAATCAAATGCAGGCTGTCACGCAGCCACTGCACCACCGCGCCGCCAATAAAGATGCTGCCCTCGAGCGCATATTCGAGCTTTTTGTCCAGGCTGCAAATCAGCGTAGTGATCAGCCGCTTCTGCGACAGAACAAATTTCTCGCCGATGTTCTGCAGTAGAAAACAGCCGGTGCCGTAGGTATTTTTTGCGTCGCCCGGGTGGATGCACAATTGCCCGAACAGGGCCGCTTGCTGGTCGCCGGCGATGCCCGCGATCTCACCCGTCTCCAAGCCAAGCGTGGTGGTGACTGGGCCGACCCGTTCGCTCGACCACACCACCTCGGGCATCATGCTCGCGGGAATCTTGAACAGCCGCAGCAGGTCCGCATCCCACTGGTCTTCGACGATGTTGTAGAGCATGGTCCGCGAAGCGTTGGTGCGATCGGTAATGTGTCTCTTCCCGCTGGTCAGGTTCCAGATCAACCAGCTATCGACCGTCCCGAAGGCGAGTTTGCCGGCATCCGCTTTTTGCCGCGCGCCCTCCACGTTCTCCAGAATCCAGGCAATCTTAGAGCCAGAAAAATAAGGGTCAATCAATAGTCCCGTTTTTTGCCGGACGGTCTCTTCCATGCCGTCGTTCTTCATCTGCTGGCATCGTTCCGCCGTGCGCCGGTCCTGCCACACGATCGCGTTGTAGACCGGCTTGCCGGTTGCGCGCTCCCAAACGATGGTGGTCTCGCGCTGGTTGGTGATGCCGATGGCCGCCAGGTCGCGCGCGCGTACTCCTGCTTTGCCAAGCACTTCGACCACAGAGCTCATCTGCGACGTGAGAATGTCGAAGGGGTCATGCTCCACCCATCCACCCTGCGGATAAATCTGCTGGAACTCGCGTTGACCATGGGCAACAAGGTTGCCCTCTTTGCCAAACAGAATCGAGCGCGAGCTGGTGGTGCCCTGGTCGAGCGAAAGAATGTACGACATAGCGCTCCTTAGCATACAGAGATCCTGCGTTCAGCGGCTCAATGGCTCGGGGGTGTTTGTTGCCAGATCGATTTGAGCGTCCAAACCTTTCGTGGGAACGCCACCGTCGCAGGAAATGTTTTGACGGTGCTGCCGGCCGAGAGGGGAAAGATCAGGTTGGTCATGGCAATGGTGCCGTCCTGCGCGTAGGCCTCGACCGAAGACCGATCCACAATGAGCCTGACATTGTAGGGGCGGCCGGCGGCAAGCGGCGCCGTCGTTCTCGCAGGAAAATCCTCGGCGATGGCCGCGCCTGACCGCGTGCGATCCATGTAGAACTGCTGGCTGCTCAGGTCGAAACCAATCTCTGTCCAATGTTTGGCATCGGAATACAGCCGCACGCCAAAGCGGGTCGCGTTTGGATGGGGGAACTGCATATCCAGCTCGTAAGGGATAACTATCGTGTCCTTGTCCACGGCGACAGAGTTCAACCGTAACGCAGCAACCACCGGCTCCTGCACCAGGGCCAGGCCGGCATCATCTTTGAGGAAGGAAAGCCGGCGGGGCAGGCTCATCTGTCCCCGCCACGGCGCAGTCGGCAGCTTCGCGGCATATTGCCAGTTGCTCATCCACCCCAGCAGCACAGGCTTCTCCCCCGCGGGCAATCCGTTGAAACTGATGGCGCAGTAGTCGTCCTTGCCATAGTTGGTCCATCCGTGGGAGCCGGGTTCGTTTGCCGCTGTAAAGCTCTTACCGTCAAAGCTGCCCAGGAAATACTGTTCCCCCGATCCACCTTGGGGAGCGCCCGGGTTGAGTCCAACTTTTAGTGCCCAGATACTCTGCTTGCCGTCAGAGGAGGGAATTTGCAGCAGGTCAGGGCACTCCCAATCGCCGGCCACATCTCCCGCGGGGCCAAAGTCGCTGAGCTGCGTCCATTGCTTCAGGTTGGTTGACGAGTAGAAGCGCACCTTGTGCTCCTTGGGCAACGACACCGCCATCACCCAATGACGCGCGCGCGCATCCCACGAAACGCTGGGATCGCGGAAATCAGTGAGGTGCAGATCGAGCACGGGGTTCCCGGCATACTTCGTCCAGGTGCGGCCATCGTCGCGGCTATAGGCAAGGTCCTGTGCCTGGCGCGTTCCTTCCGCCGTCTTACTGTGGCCGGTGTAGACGGCGACCAGGCACTCACGTTTGGGCGCGCAGAAGCCGCTGCTGTTGTCCCGGTCGACCACCACGCTTCCGGTAAAGATCATGGTGTCCCCTTCTTCCGGGATGGCGACCGGCAGCTCATGCCAACGCAGCAGGTCTTTGCTGACCGCGTGCCCCCAGCTCATATGCCCCCATTCGTCACCAAACGGGTTGTACTGGAAGAAGAGGTGATATTCCCCATTGAAATAAACCAGGCCGTTGGGATCGTTGGTCCAATTCTGGCGCGGGGAGAAGTGTACCTGCGGTCGATACGGCTGGTCGTAGGCCGCGTTCTGTCCGCAGGCCAGTGAGCACGGTAGCAGCAGACACGCGGCGAGCAATCCGTAGATCTGCTTCCTCAACATGGCCAGACTCCAAGACTCACCGGCTTGCGTGTGGAGATTTATAGAGGAGCCGTGACCCACTCGTCAAAGCCGGTTGCCCAGCAATCTCTCCCTCGCCCCACACTATCAGTCCACAAAACTCCAACAAAAGTTGAGTGGGCTCCGCAAAAGTCAGTCCTAAGGCTCTCTCCCTGTCAGCAAATCTCGCCCCAAGGACAGAGTTCTGCAATTTGGGGTCTGATTATCCCACTCAAGCCAAAAGCGGCTTGAATGGGCCACCCACCATTTGTAGTTAGGATAGAGGTCCACCGCAGCCTCGAAAGCCCACGCACCGGGCCGTGCTAGACTTACGCGAATTCAGGGGTCCATGTGATCAATCGACGCTCCTTTCTAGCCATAAGCGCAGGCACGACCGCTGCGATGGCCTCAGGCAGACTTTGGGGGCAGGCGGCTATCGCGATGCCCACCGCCAACGGTCCACTAGAAGCGAAGCTCGACGCCTTCACCGCAGAGTACATGCGCGCCATGAACGCCCCGGGCATGTCGCAGGCGCTCACCGATACCGCGGCCACGCTGCGCACCACAGGCTATGGCTTCGCCAATGTCGATTTGAAAATCCCGGTAAACCCCGACCATCTTTTTCAAATCGGCTCTATCTCCAAATCGTTCGTCGCCCTGGTCGTGCTGCAACTGCGGGAAGAGGGCAAGCTCGATCTGCACCGGCCCGTCCTTGAGTACCTGCCGTGGCTCCCGGTGACCATGCCCTATGGGCCGATCACCGTGCATCACCTGCTGACCCACACCTCCGGCCTTCCCGACGGTTCGGTGATCTTTCAGAGCGATCCCACCGCTCGCCACGCGCAGGGCTTCGCCCCTGGGACTCACTTCCATTACTGCAACCTGGGCTTCGGCATTCTTGGCCAGGTCATCGAGAAGCTCGATCAAAGACCCTGGCATGAGTGCCTGCAGGCTCGCATTCTTAACCCGATGGGCATGAAGGCGACCGCCCCTGTGATTACCATCGCATCCAGCGCCCGCAGCGCCACCGGTTACCAGCCCTTTTTTGATGACGAGGTATATCCGCGCCAGGGCCGCCTCGTGCCCCGTCCGCCTGAAGTCTTCGATAGCCCGGCAGGTAGCATCGCATCCCCACCCGCAGACATGGCGCGCTATCTGCGCATGCTGCTCAACGGCGGCCAGCGGCCCAACGGGCGCATCGTCTCGGCTGAAAGCTTTGCCCTCTTATCCACGCCGTACATCAAGGCTCCCGAATTCAGCTCCACCGCGTCTTATGGATATGGCATCGCGGTCGACACGCTCGATGGTCACAAGGTTCTGCGGCACACGGGTGGGATGAACTGCTTCGCCTCCTCCATCCATGTGGATCTCGACGGAGGCTACGCCGCCTTTGCGTCGATCAACGCCATGCAGGGCTACCGGCCCACGGCCATCACCCAGTACGCGATCCAGCTTCTGCGTGCCGACCACACCAAACCTATGCCCGCTGCCGAACCTCTCAAGGATCCGGACGATGTAGAAAATGCCGTCGACTACATCGGCACCTTTCGTCGCGCAGACGGCAAGCAATTGTCATTCAGGATGAATGGCAGAAAGCTGCTGCTGGTGAATGGCACGCAGGAAATTGTTTTGCAGCGCACCGCAGGTGATTCCTTTGTCTCCACAATACAGGGCGCATTTGCGGACTACACCATCACCTTCGGCAGAGAAAAGCCGGCAACCGGTCAGGCCGCAAAAGCAGCCCCACCCCCGGCCGTAATTGAGGTTGGCTACGGCCCGGACTGGTACACCAACGACGCCTACCACGGCGACCATACCTTTCAGACTCCGGCCGAATACAGCACCTTCGCCGGACGCTACCGCAGTGATGGCGGTGACGACCTGCGCGTCTTTGTGCGCAAGGGCCAACTCTGGCTTGGCGACTCGCCACTCAGCGAAATGGGAGCGTCGCTCTTTCGCGTCGGAGACGATGCCTGGTCGCCCGATACCGTGGAGTTTCTGGCCGTCGTCGAAGGCCGCGCCCGTTTACTCAAAGTGATCGACGAAGATTGCCGGCGAATCGAAGTAGGCTAAACTGAAATCTGAACGCTTTCTGCCGATTCTGCGAAAGACTGGGATGCAAAGGAATGTACGCAAGTCGCTTGCACAAAGCGCTGGCCATCGTGTGCCTGCTCACGGGTAGTTTCTGGTATGCGCAGGCATCGTCGTTACCCCACCTCGCAAAAACGGACGACCTGCCCTCTGCGCCGCAGCCTTCGCTGGCCAGCATGCCCGAGCTTCCTCCGGCGGTCATTCACTCGGCCCGTGTCACCATTCCGCGCCTCGATGCCGAGCCGCGCCTGAGCGACTTCCTGGCCACGCCCCTGCGCGCGCAGGCCGCCAGGCAAATGCTGCGGGTCAGCGACTTCATCCAGCGCTATCCCGCAGACGGTAAACCGGTAACCGAACCCACCGTTGCCTACCTGGGCTATACCAAGGAGTATTTCTTCGTCGCTTTTGTCTGCAAAGACAGAACCCCGGGCATGATTCGCGCGCATATGCTGGCCCGCGATTCGCTGGGCGATGATGATTATGTCGAGGTCATGCTTGATACCTTCGACGATCAACGGCGCGCCTTTTCCTTCGACAGCAATGCGCTGGGTATCCAGGCCGATGGCCTTTACAGCGAGCAAAGCGGCGCCGACTACTCCTTCGATACGGTGTGGGATACGTGGGCCAAGCGAACGCCGTCGGGCTACGTTGTGCTCATGCGCATTCCCTTCGCCAGCCTGTATTTTGCCAAGGCCGGCCCCGGCCAGATGCGGACGTGGGGCATCATCCTGCAGCGCAATATCTCCCACGCCAATGAGTCAGCCTACTGGCCCCGGAGCCGCCACGCCATCGCCGGCCGCCTCACCCAGGACATGGCCATCGACGGTTTCCGTGATATCGAACACGGCAAAAATCTTCAGTTCGAGCCCTACGTGCTCGGTCGCAACCTGCGCCAGTTGAACACCATCAATCCGGTCGACCCCTACTTCGAACACAAACACCTGCAGGGCTACACCGGCCTGGACGCCAAGTTCATTCTGCACAACAGCCTGGTGCTCGACACCACCCTCAATCCTGATTTCAGCCAAGTGGGCGTCGACAACCCGGCGGCCCCCAACCAGCGCTTTCCACCCTACTTCGCCGAGGTGCGGCCGTTCTTTATTGAAAACAGCAGCTACTTCGATACCCCCGTGAGCTTGTACTACACCAACAATATCGAGAAGCCGCAGTATGGGGCGCGCCTCACGGGGAAGCTCGGACGTTATGCGCTGGGTATCCTTGGCGTGGACGACAGAAGTCCGGGAGAAGCCGTTCCGCCTGCCGACCCCGAGGCCGGCACGCGCGCGCACTTTTACGAGGGCCGCGTCAACCGCGATGTAGGTTCTCTTTCCAACGTGGGCATCATCTACGCCGATCGCGAGTATCTCAACTCCTTCAACCGCGTCGGAGGATTTGATTATCGGGCGCGGCTAAAAAACCGCTGGACCCTGACCGGGCAAACCGTGACCGCCGCCACGCAAAATATCAGCAATGCCACCCAGGGCGAGCAGGCCTGCGAGGCCCTCACCCTGACCTGCAGTGGACAGACCTATGTCCAGCAGGTCAACTATTCCGACCTGCATCGCAATGCCTGGGTCGCCTACAACGATACTTCCGCGGGTTACGTCACCGACACAGGTTTCTTTCGCCGCCCCGATGTGCGTGAGCCCAACGGCGCTTTTAGCTACACTTATCGTCCCACACACGGGCCGATTCTTGCCCACGGGCCCAGCATTTATACCGAGCGCATCTGGGATCACACCGGACTCCCGCTGGACTTTTACATCAACCCCGAATACAGCATTACGTTCAAGCACCGAACCTCGTTCTCGGCCAATATAGATTTGGGCCAGGACCGGTTGCGGCCCATTGACTACCCCGCGCTGGCTGAACCGGTTGAATATCATAGCCATACCAGCGGGGTAAATTTTTATAGCTCTCCGGTGCCATATTTCGCCGTCGGTGGCGGCGTCTATACCGGAACAGTCATCAACTATTCGCCGCCGGGTGATGCCGGTCCCGGGCCCGTGAATGTGACTTCACCCAACCTCAATGTGGAAGTGAAGCCGCTCAAGTCAATGGATCTCCAAAACAGTTACGTATACACCCATTTCACCACCCTGGCGGATGGAAATGTGGTGTATGACAACCATGAGCTGATCTCGCGCTGGAACTACCAGATGGCGAAGTCTCTCTCCTTCAACCTCATCGGCCAATACATCTCCACCTTACCCAGCCCGGAATACACTAGCCTGGCCAATTCAAAGAGCCTTTTTGTGGACGCGCTCTTTACCTACCTGCCTCACCCAGGCACGGCCGTTTACTTCGGCTATCTGGGCAACGCCGCCAATCTTGACCGCGCTCTTTGCACCCGCGACGCAAACGGCCTGTGCAACACCAGCGATCCTATTCTGCCCCCGACCTATTCCTCGCTCACCAACACCGGCAAGACCATCTACATGAAAGTCAGTTATCTGCTGCGCTTTTAAAAACCCAGCAATTGTTCTGGGGGCTGTTGACTAACGTCGTGCCCTGATACGAATCATTGAGTCGTGACTGCCCGGCCGACACCTCGTCGCCCGAGGCGCTCACCGAGACAAGCCCCGCTGCCGTCAGTCCCTAAGCCAGCTTCGCAAAGCGCATCGCGGCCGAGTTCATGCAGTAGCGCAGGCCCGTAGGCCGCGGTCCATCATCGAACACGTGTCCCAGGTGCGCGTCGCATTGCCTGCACGAAACCGCGGTGCGTTCCATGCCCAGGCTGCCGTCCGAGCCTTCCGAGATATTCTCCTTGGCAATCGGCTGCCAGAAGCTCGGCCAGCCGGTGCCAGATTCGAACTTTGTCTCTGAACTGAACAGAGCCGAATTGCAGCAGACGCAGCGGAACAAGCCGGTGTCATGCAGGTTCCAGGTATCGCCGGTATAGGCGCGCTCGGTGCCGGCCCGGCGTGTGACCTCATAGGAAATGGGCGAGAGCAGAGCGCGCCACTCCGCATCGGTCTTCACCATCCGCGGAACCGTGATCTTGCCCGTCGCCTTGCCGTTGGCAGCGAATTCCACGATAGTCACGGTCTTGGTACCAGAACCTGCGGCGATGGCAGTTTGCGGCCCTTGCAACCGCCCCAGCGCGACCGCACCGCAAGCTCCCGCCGCGGTCATCAGAAACGCCCGGCGGCTGGGTAATTGACGATTCTCTTGTGAGTCATTCATAACATTCTCCTCTTAACCAAACGTGAAGGAATAAGCCCGCACACCCGAACCCAGAAATTCAATGCGGAAGGTGCGGTCGCGAACACCACTTCGCTGACGAACCAGTTGATACAGCCGATCCCCGCTCACCACGCCGTAGCCATCGGCATCGATATCTCCGCCATGGTCGGCGCCCGGCGCGTGGC
Organism: uncultured Acidobacteriaceae bacterium; assembly: GCA_963834445.1. Lineage (GTDB taxonomy): Bacteria > Acidobacteriota > Terriglobia > Terriglobales > Acidobacteriaceae > PALSA-350. The sequence continues at coordinate 246,569 of CAWIBU010000001.1, read as the reverse complement.
CATCGAGGATGACACGAAAACGAACCGCCTTTCCCTCCGCCGAAGGCCCTAACACCAGGTGCAGGTCGCGCGCATGAAAGCGATACGAGATGCTGTCCCCCGCGGCCAGCGCGGTCGCAAACTGCTCTTCATCTTTCCATTTCCCGGCCAACGCCCATTGGTTAAGCGTCAACTCAGCGGGCGTGCGATATAGCTGAGGGTCATCCTGATTCAAGCCTCCCGGCGAGGCGAAGTTCTGCGCCCGCGCATACCCGATGTAGGTCTCGGGCGATTGCACATCGTCCGCATCCGCGGCAGCTTCCATGCCACTGGCGGCTATCTTCGTCGCCGCCCCGGGCAAAGGCTTATGGTTGGCCTCTTCCAGCAAGTCGCGAATCTGTTTTTCCGTTTCGTCGTAATCGCCCTCACCAAAGTGGTGAAAACGGATCCGTCCCGTCGCATCGACCAGGTAATCCGCCGGCCAGTACTGGTTGTGAAAATCCCGCCAGATGCGGTAATCGTTATCCATCGCCACCGGATACGTCACACCCAGATCTTTCACCGCTTTGCGAACATTACCCTCATCCTTCTCAAAGGCAAACTCAGGCGTATGCACACCCACAATCACCAGGCCACTGTCTTTGTACTTCGCATTCCACGCCTTGATATACGGCAGGGTGCGCAGGCAGTTGATGCAGGAATACGTCCAGAAGTCGACCAGCACCACTTTCCCCCGAAGCGACGCGGGCGTAAGCGGAGGGCTGTAGATCCACGCGGTCGCGCCTGAGAGCTCGGGCATCATGGCCGGTATGCCGTCGGAGACGTCGATCGTCTGGTTGACCACAATCCTCTTCGGTTGCTCAGGGCGGAACCGGTCAATCAATCGCTGCTCCACGCCGCCGGTACTGGCCAGCGATAGCCGGGTAAGCACCCCGCGGTCCAGCCCCAGGGCAACGGCGGCCACGGCCGCCAGCACCGCGACCCCCAGGATGCGGCGAATCCACTCCTCTGCGCCCAGCGAGCGCTTCATCGCGGCGAACACCTTGCCGCCGGCCAGCAAGGCGATTCCGAGCGACGTTGCCGCTCCGGCCGCGTAAGCCAAAAGCAGCACCGCGGTATGCGTGCTCGCGCCCTGGAGCGCCGCGCCGGTAAGGATAAGCCCCAGAATCGGACCAGCGCATGGCGCCCATAGCAAACCCGTCCCGATACCCAGCAGGAAGGAATTCAGTACACTGGCTCGTGCATTGGAATTCTGCGAAAGCCGATTACCCAGTTGCACCAGCGGACGGGAGAGGCGTTCCGCCAGCGACGAGAACAGCAGCGTCAGTCCAAAAACACCAAACAGGATCAGCGCTGCGATACGCCCGAACTGGTTCGCACGCACCGCCCAGCCGCCGCCCACCGTGGCCAGGCTGGCGACCAGGGCGAAGGTAACCGACATCCCGGCCAATAAAGGCAGACCGCTCTTGCGGAAAGGCTGATCGGAGCGGGCAAACACGAACGGCAGCACCGGCAGAATGCAGGGGCTGACAATGGTGAGAACGCCGCCAAAATACGCCAGGAACAAGAGCAACATGCAACCACCACGTTCGTATCGCAGCAATGAGACGACAAACAGTCAAAGAGGTTACGCGTATCCAATACTTTTCGCTTTTGCGCCCCGTCCTTGATGGCACCAAACCCTTTGCCCGCAACCGGTTCGGTGGTGTCGCCCGGCTGCGTCCAACAGGCATGACTTTCTTTCCCAAGCGGCTCGCCACGCTGTTCACCCTGACCCTGATGCTTGCGCCCGCGGGTCTGGCCCAGGCGCCTGCGCCGGCAGCGCACCCCACCAGCACCCCCTACGCAGGCGACCTCAGCATTTTTGAGGAACCGGGCCGCGATCAGCGTCTCCAGATCAACCGCGTCATGGACCTGCTACACCTTAAGCCCGGCAGTGTCATCGCCGACATAGGCGCCGGCGGCGGTTGGTTCAGCGTGCGCGCTGCGCGCCGCGTCGCGCCCGGCGGCAGGGTGATTGCGGAAGACATCAACCCCAAAGGCATTGCCTACATCCAGCAGCGAGCCCAGCGCGAGCACCTGAGCAACATCGAAACGCTGCTCGGCACCCCCGACGACCCAAAGCTTGCACCTGGTTCGCTGGACGCTGCCCTGATGTTGAAGGTCTACCATGAGATCGCCCACCCTGAGCCACTGCTGGCCAACCTGCGCGCAGCGCTCAAGCCCGGTGCCCGTTTCGGCATAATCGACCGCAATGGTACCGGCGCGGATCACGGCCTCAATGAGCCCATCGTCCGCGCCGAAGTAGAGCGCGCCGGCTTTCGCCAGGTGGGCCGCTACGACTTCACCAAAGCCGACGGCCAGAATTATTTCCTGATTTTTGAAAAGCGCTAGTGTAGTGCGTTGATAAGTTTTCAAGCCTAAGTCCCGCAGGGACGACTGAAAGTAGCCCAGGATGAAATCCTGGGAGGATCGCTCCGCCAACAATGGCTGAGGGAAGACAGGACTTCGTCCTTCCCGCTTCAGCCGTCCCTACGGGACTGTTGTGTTTTGCGTGCCCTACCCAGGATTTCATCCCGGGCTACTTTCAGTCGTCCCTACGGGACTGAGGCGCCCGACAGGTTAGCAAAAATACTGGACCTTATGAACGACGCAGTACACTAGACCGCTGACACCGGAGGTCCTTGCGCCGATCCCTGCGCCGATCCTTGCGGAGATTCTTGATAGCCGCACCACGAGCAGAAGCGATGGTCGGCTCGCGTAGCCTGCCCACACTGCGGGCAAGGATGCACAATCGGGCGCCGGATCGCAAAGTAAATCAGGAAGCCCAACAAGTTAGGGACCAGCATCGCGACCAACAGCCAAAGGATCGGGGGCATCGCCCGCCTGCGCGCATCCGCGTACACATAGCCCAGGCAGACGGTCCAGACTGCTGCGCAGCAGCCGGCCACGATGCCCGCCAACAAACCGACGCCGATGCTGGCCACAGGCGTGCCCGTCTTCACAACAAAAAATCCAACCACCGGGCCGATCAGCACGGCGAGGGCAAGAATCACGATTCCTGTGGTTCGTACAGGCTGCGGCACAACGTTTAAAAACTGACGGAACTTCATAGGGATGACCCTTTCTCATGGATCCAGCTTGCCGCGGAAACCGGCAAGAGTAGAAACAACAGGCTGATGCACACCGAAGGCGCAATCCATATCCAGATCACGCCCAACTGTATCTGTGCCGGCTCTAAATGAAGCGCGGCGGCAATCACACTCGCAAAGCGCCAGGTGGCGAAAGAGCCCACGACGGTAAGCATCAGCGCCGCCAGACGGCCCCACCACAACGGTAGGGAATGGTTCTGTCGCAACCGTGATGGTTGCCGGGCGAGCGCGGCCAAAACCTTCTCCTGAAGCTCCGGATCGACGTCGAAAGAAAAGCCCCCCAGGCCGGCGATCGCGCGCTGCGATGTTTCCAGATACTCACTGCACGGAACACAGGTCGCGAGATGCTCGTGCAGCGTCCGCTCCTCCGCAAGGGTTGCTGCGCCGGCGAGCGACTTGTCGATGATCTGGCAGATTGGTTCGTGACGATCAAACGGCATGGTTACCTCCCCCAGGGGCTTCTGCGCCCAATTGCGCCCGTAAAACTGCCAGGCCGCGATAAATTCGTGAAGATATGGTGGAAACCGGCGCCCCAATCACAGCCGCCATCTCCTGCAGCGACAGGTCTTCCTGAAAGCGCAGCACCAGCGCCTCGCGGTAGAGTGGCTCCAGCATTTGCAGCGAGCGAGCCAGCCGCTGGGCGTCTTCTGTCCGCGCCGCCTGTTCGAAGGGAGAAGCTGCGGTCGAAACCGGCGTCAGCGCAGCCAGGTCCTGCTCCGCAAAATCCGTTGAGTCAAGGCTGAACACGCGCCGCTTGCGCAGGTGGTCGATGGCCAGGTTACGCGCGATCGCGAACAGCCACGGTTCGAAGCGGGATTGTCCGTCGTAGGAGCGGCCGCGCTCGAGAACGCGTATCCACGTCTCCTGCACCAGGTCTTCGACATGGTCTTGCCGGCCGAGCAAGTAAATGAAGTAGCGCACCAGGCGGTATTGATATTGGCCGACCAGCGCCCGCAAAAAATCGGCATCTCGGCGGCGAAGGCCAAGGGCAATCTCCTGTGCCTCCGTGTTCCCGCTGCCCGCCGATGTCATTGCGCATTCGAACATACGAGGTGTATACGGCGCCGGGGTGCAAAATTACGCAGCCAAGACAAAATATCTAGCCCGGGCGGCGATGGTATGCTTCCTCTATTCAAAATGGGAGGGTACACCGCGTGAAGCCTCTCTGCCTGCTTCTCCTGTCAGCCCTTGCGCTGCACCCTGGCTGGGCGCAAAATGCAGAAATCACCACCAACCCCCAGCCCTCCCAGCGCGAACAATACGGACTGCGCGGTCCGGTCAAGCTCTGCGTCGAAGAAGACACAATGCCGGGAGCGATCGGCGCCGACGGCACGCAGAGTCCGGAGTGGAGAAGGTGGTCCCAGGTGGAATTTGACGTGGACGGCCGCATCCTGGACCGCTTGGACCGCAATCCGGATGGCTCCGAATGGGAAACCCGTTACACCTACAATGCTGCCGGCAAGCTGCTCAAGACCGTTGTAAGCCACCAGGGCGAGCCCACCGGTTTCACCACCTACAACTATGACGCGCAGGGCAGGGAGAAGAGCATCGTTTACAGCGAGACCCCTGATAATCCGGTCACCTTTCGCTACGACGAACAGGGCAGGAAGACGAAAGTCCAGGTTTCCCGGGCGGAGGATTACCGTCCCAACGTGGCCACCGCCGCTGATTCTCCCCTCTTGTCAGCGGATCGTGCACCCAACCTTCAAGGTGGGGGCACCGCCCTCACAACCTACGACGAGCACGACCGTCCCATCGAGGTCCAGGTGCGCGACGCTCAGGGCGCTGAAATGAGCCGGACGGTGCGCACCTACGACAAACAAGGAAACATCCTGGAAGAAAAGCAGCTCTGGGACAACCCACTCAACATTCTGCCGCCAGAAACGCGATCCAGTGTCTTGCAGTCGGCAGGAGCATCGGCCGACGAATTTCGCGCGCAAGTTACCAACCTGATGGGAGGCCACGCCGGGCCGGTCTCGATCGCAAACACCTACGACGCCCAGGGCCGCGTGCAGCAAACGGTTCGTCGCGTTTTCAACGAAGAAGCAACCATCACGAAGACGTACAACCCGCAAGGCGATGTAATCTCTGAGATCACCCGGACTAAGAAGATAGGCACCCAACCGGAGCAAGGTCCGCAAGCCTACGACAGCGAGGCCCGCTATCGTTACCAATACGACGATCGCGGTAACTGGACGGAGAAAATAACGTCGCAGTCCCTCGCATCCGGGGGCGCCTTTGAAATCACCAGCAAAACGCAGCGAACGCTCACCTATTTTTAGCGGTTGAGTTCATGCAAGGTCTGGCCCAGCGCCTGGGCCGCATTACCAGCTGTGTCCTTAACCGCGCCCACCAGTTGATCCGCGGCTCCTTCACCGGCCAGTTGATCGTCCCCGGTCACCCGGCCGACGCCCTCTTTCAGCTTGCCAACCACACTGCCGCCCGCTCCGGCGATGCGTTGCTTCGATCCCCAAAGCGCGGTCCTGTCGGCAGCGTCCTCAACATCCCCGTTACCGGTCGCATACTGCGGCCCGGGTTGATTGAGCGCAAAATAGGTCACCAGTCCGACACCGACACCGGCAAGAATCCAGGAAAAAGTTTTCATCCATTCACCTCTTGCTCCCTTTGGATGCAAAGACGACCGTCAGGGCTGGAGCCAAATGGAGCCAAATATTCAAGGAACAGGTAAATTACAACAGACGTGCTCTATCGCGCCGGGCAGTACCTGGGAAAGACCCGGCCCGCAGGAAAGAACAACATGGCCACGCGACTCCACCCACTTGGTAAAGCCACTCGTCTTTGGCTGCTTCTTTTGCTCCCAGCCGCTGCGCGCTCGCAGCAAATCACAGCCGCGCCAGGCGGGTTGACCGCCGTGGCCGATGGAGTCACCCTGCAGGTGACCGCCCTGCGCGACGACGTACTACGTGTCCGCCTTTGGAAAGGCGACGCGGTCCCGGAAGACGCGTCCTGGGCCGTACTCCCCCAGGCCCGCACCAGCAGCGTCCCCGTCACCGCCGAAACCCATGGCTTCGCCACCAAGGCGTTGCGCGTAAGCGTCGACGACCATCTGCTGCTCACCGTAGCCGACCTCGAGGGCAACATCCTGCAACAGGACGCAGCCCCGGCCGTCTGGGAAGGGAACCGCTTCACCGTCAGCAAGCAGCGCACCTTCAGCGACCATTTCTTTGGCCTTGGCGACAAGCCGGGACCGCTCGACCGCGGCGGCCAGAGCTACACCATGTGGAACACGGATGCCTTTGGATGGCAGGAGTCGACCGATCCCATCTACAAAAGCATCCCGTTTTTTCTGAACATGAACCACGGCCGCACGCTGGGCGTGTTTCTCGATAACACCTGGCGCACCAATTTCGATTTCGGCCACAACGACGTCACCCGCTATACCTTCGGGTCGCTCGATGGCCCCATCGATTACTACCTCCTCTATGGTCCTGAGCCGAAACAGGTGGTGCAGACCTGGGCCTGGCTGACCGGGCCAACCCCTTTGCCACCGCTTTGGGCGCTGGGCTTTCAACAGTCGCGCTACTCCTATTTCCCTGAGACCCAGTTACGCGAAATCGCCGCCCGCCTGCGCAACGACCGCATCCCGACCGACGTGCTGTGGTTAGACATCGATTACCAACACGATAACTGGCCGTTCACCGTCAACCAGAAGGCCTTCCCAAACTTCCCCGGCATGGTGAAAGATCTGGCCAATCAACATTTCAAGCTGGTCGTGATCACCGATCTGCATATCGCCAAGCAGCCGAATGTAGGCTATGCCCCGTATGACTCCGGCATCGCCGGCGATCATTTTGTCAAGAATCCCGACGGGTCGATCTACACAGGCATCGTATGGCCCGGGCCAGCGGTTTTCCCTGACTTTACCCAGGAGCAAAGCCGGCAGTGGTGGGGAACGCTCTTCAAGACATTTATGGAGGAAGGCGTCGCCGGCTTCTGGAACGACATGAACGAGCCGGCTGTCTTCAATGGACCGGGCAAGACCATGCCCAACGACGTACAACATCGCATCGATGAGCCAGGCTTCCGCAAGCGCACCGCCAACCATCTCGAGATACACAACATCTTCGGCATGCAGAATTCGCGCGGCACCGCAGAGGGCGAGCTGACGATACGGCCGAACGAACGGCCCTTTGTCATGTCGCGCGCCAGCTATGCCGGTGGGCAGCGCTACAGCACCACCTGGACCGGTGACAACAGCTCCACCTGGAATCACCTGCGCATGACCATCCCGCAGATCGTCAACCTCGGCCTCAGCGGCTTCTCGCTCTCAGGCGCCGATGTCGGCGGTTTCGCCGGATCGCCGCCGCCCGATCTGCTCACCAAGTGGATAGAGGTCGCGGCATTTCAACCGATCGATCGCGATCACTCCGCCAAGGGAACGCGCATGCACGAAGTGTGGGTCGACGGTCCCGACCAGGAGAACATTCGCCGCCGCTTCATTGAAGAGCGCTACCGCCTGATGCCCTATCTCTACACCGTAGCCGAAGAGACTTCGCACGACGGATTACCCATCGACCGACCACTCTTTCTCGAGTTTCCCCATGCCACCCAGGATGGCACGCCCTACGACCTGACCACAGGCGGCAGTGAGTTTCTTTTCGGCAGCCGTATCCTGGTCGCGCCCAATCCGTCTCCTGAGGAAGTCGCCCCGTATCCTGTCCACTTACCTCCGGGAACCTGGTACGACTACTGGACGGGTAAGCCACTGGGGCGTAGCACTCTGGCCGGCACTCTCGACCTGGAACAGCGCGACAAGGTGATCGCGCAAAAGCCCCTGATGGTGACCCCGAAACTGGATCAGCTACCGGTCTACGTGCGCGGGGGTACGATCCTGCCCATCGCGCCCCTGACCCAAAGCACGGCAGAGGTGCCCAACGGGCCCTTGACCTTGCGCGTGTATCCGAGTGGCAGCGATCCCTGCACGGGTGAAGTTTACACCGACGACGGACACACCTTCGACTTCCGCAACGGAGCCTTCGCCCGCATCCATTTCACCTGCTCGGTAGCGGCGGACGGATCGCTGCAGGTAGACATCGCCAGGCAGGAAGGGAACTGGAAACCCTGGTGGCACACCTACCGCGTGGAAGCGATGGGATGGACCCCAAAGACCAAACGAGCCTCCGCCAATGGTAAGACGACAGCGCTGACGCAAATGGAAGGCCACTGGGCAGTAACCGTCCCGGCGGATGGCGAGGGAACGCAACTTAAATTCGAGTAGAAACATCGGCTCTGTTCATAAACGAACAAAACCTCGACACCACCGTGACCGGCAATTCTGCCCGATTTCGCTTGTTCAGCAGCTCATGGCCGGCGCCGTCCACGGGTAGCAATTCAGTTTGCGCTGGAATCAGCGTCAACGCAGCGGCCATCTCGTCGAGCGAGCCAAAACCATCCTTGCTGCCGTGTACAAACAGCGCGGGCATCTGCAGGCGAGGGAAGTGAGCGGTACGCAACGCATCGGGCTTTTGCGGCGGGTGGAGCGGATAGGAAAGCAGCAGCAGCCCATCCACCAGAGCGGTTTCCTCGGCGGCCAGCATCGACGCTTGTCTTCCCCCATAAGAATGACCACCCAAAAACACCCGGGTCGCGGTTTCTTTGCGCATAGCGGCAACCGCTGCGCGCAAGCCCTGCTGATCCTGTTCCGCACTGCCCCGGGGAGGGGGTCCCTGCGGACGTAACTGGCGAAAGCGAAGGTCGATCCGCAGCACCATCCATCCCTGCGCAGAAAATGCCTCTGCCACCGCCACCAGCAGGGGCGCATTGCAATTCGATCCCGCACCGTGGGTCAGCACCAGGCCATCCCGCGCCGGCCCGGCTGGGCGATGAAGGAAGCCGCGGCAGTGATCCACCGCGTACTCCTCTACAATTGGAGTCATATGAGCACACCCATTCAACAGATTCCCGTGCGCCGCATCACTGGCGAAGACACCACCCTTGGTGAGTTTAGCGGCAAAGTTCTCCTCGTAGTCAACGTGGCCTCCAAGTGCGGCCTCACCAAGCAATACGAGGGACTGGAGAAACTCTATCGTGATTACCGCGATCGCGGTCTGGTCGTCGCCGGCTTTCCCGCCAATGATTTTAAGGGCCAGGAGCCGGGCAGCAACGCCGACATCCAGAACTTCTGCACCAGCAACTTTGGTGTCGACTTTCCCCTGTTCGAAAAAATCACCGTCGTTGGCGAAGGCAAGCACCCACTTTACAAAGCGCTCATCGAGGCACAGCCCAGGGCAGTCAGCACCTCGGCCGTCCCCTTCGGCGAAGACTTGAAGAAATACGGCATCGAGCCTAACGAAGCTCCGGAACTTCTGTGGAACTTCGAGAAATTCGTCGTAGACCGCAGCGGAAACGTAGCCGCCCGCTTCGCCCCAAACACGACCGCCGATGATCCCGCATTGGTGAGCATGCTTGAGAAAGAATTAGCCAAAGGCTGAGACCCTGAACACGATGGGTGGGTGGCCCAGGTCCCTGGATTTCCTGCGAGGCTTATTGGATTCGCCCAACTGCATGCGGCTTTCCTTAAAGAAAGCCGCACACGCTATGCCGGTAGATGGATCCGCGTACAGGAAATCCGGGGGTCTCGCCTTTGAGACCTGGGATTTCTCCTTCCAGTGATCCGAGTCTCGCGACACCTGGGCTACCCGTCCATTGATTCACTTGACTCAATTTCAGATCGAACCCCACCATCCCGCCCAAGCGGCCTTGCTCTGCTCGAAATCAGCCGTTGCTTGATGCTCTTGCAGAATACGAAGCCTCCATGCGCACGTACGCCCTTGTCGCAGTCGAGGATTCAAAAAAAGCAATGGAGCAGTACACTGGCAAGAAGAACGCTCTAATGTTCCCAATGGCCAAAGCCGGTATGCGCGTGGCAAACGTATTTCTCGGATGGAAAAGAACATGAATCTCTAAAGCTGGAGCAGCTTGTCACCGTCAAAGCGTCTTTATGCCGAACCCGGCTCCGCACTGAAGCGATCTCTCGGAGGCCCGCGGTGGTCAACCGGCCCAAATTTGCTCCCAAGGCGCATAGTGGCCGACGGCGGTAAGAAATGCACGGATGCCGATTGCGAAGGACAGAGCGACAACAGCAAGCAGGGCAACGGATACGAGAAAAGCGGTAAAGACTTTCCCCCGGCCATGGGCGATTGTCAGCATCGTAGGTCGAGGGTACTCGCGGCCGGCGCGCCGCGATACATCACCGAAGTGGGTTACCGCTCGGCGCGCGATTACCCTAAAGTGCGAGACTTAGCGGGACAGAGTAACGAGTCCGATCCACGCACGTTTGGGCCACGAACGACCCTCCGGTCTTAACGGCGAAGGCGGCCGCCGTTTGCCAGGTTCCGCAAGCACGTGTTAAACCGGGTACTGAGCGCACGGTTTGAGCGACACAAGCATAGATGCGATCGCGGCCACGACGGGGTAACTGGCGTTGAGGCAGTCACGTCTCATACAGGTGAGCAGAACTGTACAGCCCGTCCTGTTTCAGGAGGGTAACAATGGCTGAGTGTCCACCGCGTGCAACAGCAAGGCGGGCTCTTTCTTGTGGCAGTGCGTCGTGTTGAGCGCCGCAACCAGCGAATGTGACACTGCATCTGATCGAGAAGAACCCAGTTTGCGTTTTCCCCCAAACCCGTGTTCGTAGCTCCAGGAGAAGGAAGTTATCGTGCTCGAAATCAAAGATGACAAAACCAATACGCAAACCTATGAAATGACCGGCAAGTGTCCGTTTGGCGGCGACCGCATCGGCGGCGCTACGGGCACACCCCCAACGCTGTCGGACTGGTATCCGAATCGTCTGAAGGTGGAACTTCTACATCACAACGGACCTCAGGCCAATCCGTTTGGCGACGACTTCGATTACGCCGAATGCTTCAGCAAAATCGACTTCGCTGCGCTCAAGCAGGATATCAAGCAATTCCTGACTACTTCAGTTGCGTGGTGGCCGTCCGACTACGGCAATTACGGTCCGCAGATGATCCGCATGGCGTGGCACGCCGCCGGTACGTATCGTATCGCCGATGGGCGCGGCGGCGCCGGCGAGGCACTACAACGCTTTGCGCCCATCAATAGTTGGTGGGACAACGGTAATACCGACAAGTCGCGCCGCCTGATCTGGCCCATCAAGCAGAAATACGGGAGTGCGCTCTCCTGGGGTGATCTGATGGTCCTGACCGGCAATTGCGCGCTCGAGATCATGGGCTTTCCCACGTATGGCTTCGGCGGCGGTCGACGCGACGCGTGGGAGGCCGACAGCAGCACCTATTGGGGCCCCGAGGTGTGGGACCCGAAGCATGTCTCCTCCTCCGACAGCATGGTGACGCGCGACAAGCGCTGGCGCGGCCGCAATGGCGACGCGGACTATGACCTTGAGAATCCGCTGGCCGCGACCCATCAAGCCCTGATCTACGTAAACCCGGAGGGTCCGTATGCAAGCGGCGATCCGATGGGGTCAGCGCGCGACATCCGCATCGCTTTTACCCGAATGGCCATGAACGATGAGGAGACGGTTGCGCTGATCGCCGGCGGTCACGCCTTCGGCAAGAGCCATGGCATGGTCGCGGCCGGCGAAGTCGGCCCTCCGCCCGAGATCGCCCCGATCGAGGCGATGGGCCTTGGCTGGCAAAATCCTGCAGGTACCGGCTTTGCCGAATATGCGATGACCAACGGCATCGAAGGCAGCTGGACGCCCAATCCCACGCAGTGGGACAACAGCTATCTCGAAAACCTGTTCAAGTTCGAGTGGGAGCAGACTAAAAGTCCGGCCGGCGCGCTGCAGTGGACCCCGACCGATCCCAGCGCGCCCAAGACCCCTGACGCACATATCTCAGGCAAAATGAATCCGCTGATGATGATGACCAGCGACCTTGCTCTGAAGACAGACCCGCAATATCGCAAGATCTGCGAAAAATTCCTCAACGATTTTGAGGCATTCACGCAGGCCTTTTCGAAGGCATGGTACAAGTTGACCCATCGTGATATGGGGCCGCGGGAACGCTATCTCGGGCCTGAAAAAAGGCTTGAGGAAGATCTTCTGTGGCAGGATCCGATCCCACTTCGCGATCACGATACCGTCAGCGAGGCCGATGTCGCAGCTCTCAAGCAGTCGATTCTGGCGACCGGCCTATCGACGTCCGACCTGGCCTTCACCGCGTTTTCGGCGGCTGCCACGTACCGTAACAGTGACAAACGGGGCGGCGCGAACGGCGGCCGCCTGGCCCTCGCGCCGCAAAAGAATTGGACCGTCAACCGGCGAACCGTACCCGTAATCGCGGCTCTGCGAGGCGTACTCGAAGAGTTCAACGGCAAGCAGACCGCCAACAAAAAAGTTTCGCTCGCCGACCTGATCGTGCTCGGCGGCTGCGCGGCGATCGAGAAGGCTGCTTCCGCTGCCGGTGTACAGGTTTCGGTTCCCTTCACGCCAGGTCGCCGGGATACAACGCAGGAGCTGACCGACATTGAAATGTCGGAATGGCTCAAGCCGGTAGCGGACGGCTTCCGCAATTACATCGACGATCAGTACGGGGAAATTGCCCAGGGTGTCTCACCCGAGGAGATGTTCCTCGACAAGGCCCAACTGCTTTCGCTCACCGCCCCTGAATGGGTCGCGCTGGTTGGGGGTCTAAGGGCCATGGGCGCGAACTACGACGGATCGGCGGCGGGCATTTTTACCCAACGGGTTGGCGTGCTTACCAATGACTTTTTCACCGTTCTCACCAGCATGGAATACGAGTGGAAGAAGCAGGACGAAATCAACATGATGTTTTCGCTCATCGATCGTGCGACGGGCGAAATCCGCTTCCAGGCCACGCGGAGCGACCTCATCTTCGGCTCCAACAGTCAACTCCGTGCGGTTGCCGAAGTATACGCGAGTACAGACGGACACGGCCGCTTCGTGAAGGACTTCGTGAAGGTCTGGGACAAAGTCATGATGCTTGATCGGTTCGACGTTCGCGCCTGAGATGCATCCGCGCAGGCGCAGACGCCTGCGCGGGCATGCTCACGAACTTCAATAAATTTGTCATCCCGACCTGCTTTGCGCCCTCGCCCCAAACTGAGGTGTAGGAGTGAGTTGCCGATCGGCCCACGCCATTTAGTTCATCGGGAGCAGTCCGCCTGCGGCAAGTAAGGGTGGAGTGAAAGCTTGCTCTTTAGGTCCTTCCCTCGAAAAAATTTGTCATGCCGACCGTAGCGAAGCGAAGTGGAGGGACCTGCTTTGCGCGCTCACCCCAAACTGAGGTGTAGGAGTGAGAGCACCGTTCCCGCCGTGCAACCGGCGCCGACTGAGCGAGTCCATGGTCAACATTCCGCCGTTCCCTGGATGCTCCAGGAGAGGAGGAGGGGATATCCGGGAAGCGACACGGCCGCAATTTTCATATCAATTCGTCAACCGTTAAAGACTTATTCACATTTCGAGTCGAGAGTGACGGTGGCGTGGCCTGTATTGGTGATAACCGTGAGCTACGCCGCAAATTTCATTGGCCGAGGTCTCACTTCCATGTTTAAGAAAGTTGCAACACTGGGTCTCGTCGCCGGCATGTTGGCAACGGGCGCAGTCGCCCAGGACAGTTCCATCCCCGCCGGCATTCCGCATCTCGATCATATTTTCCTCATCATGATGGAAAACCATGGTTATCAGCAGGTCTTCGGCAATCCGAACCAACCTTACCTGAACAAATTGATAGCTACCGGGAAAGTGAATCTTGCCACCAATTATTTCGCTGTTGGCCATCCCAGCCTGACGAATTATCTGGAGGTGGTGGGCGGCTCGAACTTCGGCGTGCGCAGCGATAACGCGCCCGACTGGGGCGACTCCTCCTGTTCGCCCAATATCGTAACCGGCGTGGTCAACGCCGACAACGGTGGAGGCAATGCACCCGTTCCCGTGGATACCGGCAACGTCTGTCCGATCTCCGGCTCCGGCAAGGATGCCGCGACTCCGGCGGTGGATACCTGGAATGAAGTAGGCGGTCCCTTCGTCGCTCTCGCCGACATTGACGGGGTGAAGTCGGTCCCGGCAGCGACCGTGGTGGGGAAGACAATTGCCGACCAGCTGGATGATACCTACAAAAAGTGGAAGTCTTACCAGGAAAGCCTGCCCCTCGGTGCGGTCTATGGCGTGAATTACAGCAACGGTACGGCCACCAACCTGTCGAATTTCACGCAACTAGCTCCGCTTACCTCATCCAATGTGGTCCAACTCTACGCGGTAAAGCACAATCCGTTTGCTTATTTCGCCAAGGTTCAGGAGGGCATGGACAAGGATGACAGCCTGAAAAACGTGGTCGCCTTTGACGGTCCGAATGGGCTCTACGCTGATCTGAAGAGCGGCGACTTGCCTGAGTTTTCCTTCATCGTGCCTAACCAATGCGATGACCAGCACGGCCGCGGCAACAGCGACGCCTTCTGCGCCTTCGATTATGGCCAGAACAATAGCGGATACACTTATGGCACCCAGGTGGGGCTTAACCCCGGACTCATTCAGCAGGGTGATACCACGATCGAGCGCCTGGAGAAGGCTATCCACGCTTCGGATGCGTGGAAATCGGGACACAACGCCATCGTGATCGTGTGGGATGAAAACGACTATAGCGGCAGCACCAAACCGCTCACCGGCCTCTATCCCTCGCAGAACCAGAATCGCGTGGTGCTTACCGTGCAGACCAACTCAGGCAGACACGGAGTGCAAAGCGCCACTTACTACAACAGCTACTCGCTGCTTAAGTCGATGGAGGGCGCTCTCGGTCTGCCATGCCTGAACCACGCATGCGACAAAGACGTCAAAGTCATGTCTGACCTGTTCGGCGGCCAATGGTGACTGTAACTGCATCCAACTGATGTTCTATGGCCGGAGAGAGACAACAGTCTTTCTCCGGTTTTGCTTTGCAAGCAGCAACCTCAAACTAGGAGTCAACCTCTCGCCGATGTCTGAGTCCATCGATCGACCAATTGCCGAAAGTGCGACGGCCGCTCTCATGCATGGCTGAGTCGGTGTGGCAGCGCGACCGACCGCCGTGTTAGCTCGCCGTGCGTTTCCTTGAGGATCATTTCCGCTTGGTCACAGTTCTTCATTCCTTTGATAGGAATCGGACGATTTCGTGCATGACTCGGAAACTCTGGTCGGTTTGGAATAGAAACTGAGCATGCGCGGAACCATCCAGAACGCTGAGTTGTTTCGGTTGCGGAGCCCGATCGTATTGCGCACGGATGCCAGGAAGCCTTGGGGCGCTGCCACTCGTGTCCTCGCGCGCGACGATGAACAAGACCCGTGACTTCAAATTCTCCGCGGAAAGGTTGGGCGCAGCGCCAAGAAACACAATCCGGTCAATTTCGCCGAGCGGCGACTTAATTGGTGCATCGCCGATCAATTCGGGCAGGAGAGTATCGCTGCGGCGATCGAAGCCCTACTTGCGGCCGACAACGTCGTGGTCAATCGGCCTGCGGTTGAACTTGGTTTATTGATATTCAAAGCGGGCGGAGACTTCGCCGACGGGCTCATCGCCTATGAAGGTAGCTGGTCGGGTGAGGACACCTTCGTTTCTTTTGACAAGCAAGCCATTGCCCTGATCTCGCAGCAGGGGAAGCCAGCGCGATTACTAAAATAGTTCACGCAGGCGGCACTGAATAAACGCCTATCTGTGTGACGGACTACACTAGTGCAGTCCGTCATTAACAACGTCTTATATGTTTTCAAACCTCAGTCCCGCAGGGACGACTGAAAGTAGCCCAGGATGAAATCCTGGATGAAATCCTGGGTAAACCAGGACAAAATGGAGCAGTCCCGAAGGGACGGCTGATAATTTCCCCAGGATGAAATCCTGGGAGGACTGCTCCCTCAACAAGGGCTGAGGGAACACAGGACTTCGTCCTTCCCGCTTCAGCCGTCCCTACGGGACTGCTCTGTTTTGCTGTCCTTACCCAGGATTTCATCCTGGGCTACTTTCAGTTGTCCCTGCGGGACTGGGGCCGCCCCACAGGTTGGCAAACATACTAGACGTTGCTCGTGACACACTACACTAGGTGAACTCTCCGTCTGTACTGCGTCGGTCAAAACGCCGGCTGGTTCATCCAGTGTTCATAATTCTTTCTCGCGTTGTTCATGTCCGCGCCATGCGCGATATGTATTTTTACCCACGGAGGTCAATCCGTGAATAAGCAGCTGCTTATCGCCCCAATCCTATTCCTGGCCGCTACGGCAGGATCACCGGCAACATTAAACGCGCAAGAGAACCACAGGGATTTCCAATTCGTTCCAGGCACGATCGTGGTCAGCCGCAGCGTCTATGAAGGCAAGGCCTCGACCATCAACATCGGCGAGACTCTACCCCTGGGCTGTCAGGGTGGTCTGACCGGGCTCACTGTCAATGTTCCCACCACCAGTGGCGGCACCACGCCCGTGACTGTTCCGTGCGGCGTCGCGACTGATAACGGCGAGTACCCGAACCTGTCCGATACCCACAACGTTTGGAATAACGCAAACTCCGACGGCAGCTTCGGCGTCACCTCTCCCATCTTTTTGGACGACATTACGACAGATGGCTGGCAGCTGGGAACCCTCCGCATCCCCACCGATCAGATCGTGACCAGCTTCAGCTCCAAGTCGGAGCTGGCGCTGAATCGCTCCGTTGACGGGCGCTCCATCACCTTCATGGGCTACGTCGGTGGTATCGGCTGTGGCGGTTCCACGGTTTCTCCCACCGCGCCCAGCCTGCTCGACGTTTCGGCTTCCAACACGCCGGGCGTTTGCGATCCCACCAATCCCGTCATCAGCACCTTCGTGAGCAATCCGGTTGTCCCCACGGCCTACTATCGGGCGGTTGCTGAAGTGGACTCGGACGGTCATCTCAGCCTCACCCCCGGCAACGCTTACAGCGGCGACAATGGCCGCGCTGCCATCAAGGGCGGCAACGGCCTCTACTACATGGTCGGCAACGACGACTCAGGCAATCTCTCCAAGAAGCAGGTAGCGGCCACCCAGGACGGGATCAACCTGGCCAATGCAACTGGAGCTGAGCTGCTCTACCCGGGTGAAACGCCTCCCCTGCCGCCCAATATCGAGATGATCGGCCGTCTCCAGTTCGGCACCGACAAGCCGGGCAAAGACACCAACTTCCGCGGCCTCACCATCTTCAACAACACTCTCTACGTCGTAAAAGGGAGTGGCGGCAACGGCATTAACACGGTTTACCAGGCCGGCGCTTCGGGTACCTTGCCCACCGGCTCAGCCGCCGATCTGGCCACCGTTCCACTAACTCCCCTGCCTGGCTTTCCCAATACCACCGCCAGCACAGCTACCGCGTTTCCCTTTGGCGTCTGGTTCGCCGACGCCAACACGCTCTATGTTTGCGACGAGGGTGATGGCACTCTGGTGTCGCCCGCTGTCAATGGAAACGTGGCCGACGCCCAATCCCTGGCCACCGCCGGTCTGCAGAAATGGCGCCTGATCAGCGGCACCTGGGTGCGGCAATACATCCTGCAGAATGGCTTGAACATCGGCGTGCCCTACAGCGTCGACCGGTATCCTTCCTCGCTCAATCCGGCCACGGGCGGCTGCCGCAACATCGCCGGACGCCATAACTTCGACGGAACCGTGACCATCTTCGCCATCACTTCGACGATCAGCGCCAATGGCGATACAGGGGCCGATCCCAACAAACTGGTCAAGGTCACCGATCGCGTAAGCGATACTACCCCGCCCACGGGCGACGGATACCTGGGCCACTTCTTCACCATTCGCAGCGCCAAAGCTCGCGAAGTCCTCCGCGGAGTCGCTCTCGCTCCCGGCGGCTTCGACGGGTGGTAAGGAACAACACTACCTGTCCTGTCTTTCCGCTCTGGTAGAGCCTATCGACAGTTGCCAGGCGGTGCTTTCCTGAGCGCAGGTGCGGCCAGGAGGAGGAGCAATGGCCCCTCCTCCTGGCCGCTTCCAACGCTCGGTCACCAGTTGTCGTTTACGAACGCAGTGCCACTCGCCGGCACCGTATAGGAGTGATTGCTGCCAGGCTCCCAGATCACATTGCCGTTCGCTTGAATATCAACGTACTTATATTGAACCGTAGTGCCCGCTGGCAATGAAACGTTAAGGAACCAGTTCGGATAGTTTGGGTCCAGCATAGGGCCAACCGCGGTTTGAAACGTCGTTCCCCAGTTGCCAAGTTCCGGCAAATTCCCAGTCACGAAGATGTAATCCCCGGGATTCGTCGGCTGTGCATTGTTGACCGTAAAAGTCACCGGGAGCAACTTGCCGGTGAGGACGTTAAAGTTAATGCCGTTCGATTGCGTGCCGCTGGAGTTCTTCACCGTGACACTGTAAGTACCGGCGGCCACGGAGGGTACCGCCACCGTCACGGAGTTGTTCGACCAGCTCTTGATCGTAGCCGTGGTTGCTCCAAACAGGGCGCTCCCGGTCGTGCTCCCGAAGCCGTCGCCCGCGATCGTGACCGCCATGCCAGGCTGTCCCACGTATGGCCCCACACTACCCACCTCTGGCGTGGCCGCGTTTACCTGCTTCTGCCAGACAGCTACGGTTGAAGGCCCCAGGGTAAAAGCGGTCGCCGGATTATTGCCTCCGGAACCGGTGGTCACGGTCAGACTTCCCCCGGTGAGCAGCCCGCCCAGGTAGTCAGAGTAGGTGCCGGCCGGCAGAGCCGTATTCAGGCCGGTGATGTTATAGCCAGGTCGTGTCGTTCTTGTTGATGGCCACCAGCACCACGTCGTTGTAGAACTGCCGCTCGAAAATATAAACGTCGTTGTTGATCCAGCGCTGTTGTGAGGTCCCATAGCCCAGAGCGTCGTTGCTCGCGCGCAACGCGGCCAGCTTGCTGATCAGTTGATAGGCCGTTGTGCTGGTCGAGAAGGAGCTCATGGCCACCCGGTTGTACGGGTCGTTGCCGCTGTTGGTGGTGTTATACAGGTATTGCTCGTCTCCATAAAAAATGTTCGGGATACCGCGGCACGTGATCAGGAAGGCAAGCGCCTCATGCAGACGGTTCTTGTCGGTCGTGATGTTCCCGTACAAGCGGTTTTCATCCTGAGAATCGAAGAACGTGACCAGGTTGTTGGGAAATGTGAAGTTCGCATTTTCCGTCGTGAGTGTCGAATCGATCTCCGACATGTTGTTATTGTTGCCGAACACATCGCGGATCGCCTGGTTAACCCCAAAATCGAGTTCGCTGATGCCCGACCGGTTGGCGAATTTGTAGGCATCCGCGTAAAGCGCATCGGTCGAGTTATTGGGATTCCATTCGCCAAACAAAAAACTGGGTTTGTTGTTGAAGATTGCATTCGCGAAGGAGTACTCCCAGCCCCACGTCACACTCTTGAGGGCATCAAGCCGGAATGCATCGGCGCCGTAGCTTTGGAACTGTTCGGCGGCGGTCTTCAGATAATTGTCGATGGTTGCGTTTTCCTGGTTCAGATCCTGCAGGTAATCGAGGTTGTCGTACTGCACCTGGTAGCGATCGTCGTAGTTGCCGATGTTGCCATTGTGATGAAAGTAGCCGTTGGGGTCGTTGGTGGGTGTGGCCAGCAGCGTCCCGTTGTTGTAGAGCGCGCCGTTCTCTCCTCCATTGTTCGGGTTTGAGTGGTTCTGCGCCCAGTCGACAATGACCTTGATGCCATCGCTATGCGCAGCGGAGGTCAGGTTACTGAACTCCGTCCACCCGTTGCTGACATCGCCAAAGTGCTCCTCAACACGCATGAAATCTCGGTTCCAGTAGCCATGATAGGGGGCGGAAACGGGCGTTCCTGAGCTGGCGTTCAGGTTCTCGTTGTCATTGGTCGGCGAAATCCAGATCGCTGTGGCATTTAAACCGTGGATGTAGGAGAGTTTGTCTTGTAGGCCGAGCAAATCGCCACCCCAGTAGGCCTGCCAGTTCGCAGTGGTGTCGCCGCTTCCGTCTTCAGCAAACCCGTTGGCGTCATACAGCCCCGCGCTTTGCGATGGATTGTCGTTGGCTGTGCTGCCATCATAGAAGCGATCGGTGACCACCTGGTAGATGACAGATTTCTTGTAATCCTGCGCGTGAACAGCAACCGTCGAGGCGACAAATAGCGCCGAGAGTGCTAATGCTCCATAATGAGTGCGATGCATACAAATCTCCTTACCCGATGCCAGCCGCTGACGAAGGCTAGCCTTTCTAGCCCAGCATCATGCTCCCGCACGATCGTCACCGTCAACGGAAATATGAGAGCGGTCGTTCGGCAACAGGCGCAGTCACTAATCTGTCACCCGAGCTTAAATTTAAGCATTCGCCACTGAAACGTTTCATGAATCAGGCGCACTATGTAAAGGGAGCGCCGGGGTGTGAAAAGGCAGCCTCAGCGGGTTAATGACAACAGCCGGCACATATCTGCCGGTCAGGAAGAGAAAGAGGAGGGGCTTCGCCCTATCGTGTGCAACCAAGTATGCGAAAATCGCGAGCCTGGGGCACCCGTCCGGGGAAATAGGATCGTTTCTCCAACGACGCCTGAGCGCGCCGCAGAGTCCCGCAGGGACGGACTGAAAGTAGCCCAGGACGTCAGTCCTGGGTAGACCGGAACCAAGGACCCAGTCCCGTGAGGGACGGCTGAAATGCTGTGCTTTGCAGTGCTCAGCCGTTCCTGCCGGGACTGTTCAGCTAGCGATAGTCAACCCAGGACTGACGTCCTGGGCTACTTTCAGTCCGTCCCTGCGGGACTCTGCGGCGCGCTCAGGCGTCTCGATTAGCGCCTAGCTGAGGCGTCACTCGATAAGCGCCTATCTGATAAACGCCTGATCCGGGTTAGCACTGCACTAGCGGCAGCGACAGGGACAACCGCGATTCCCTTGAGTCGCCAAGCCGGTTGTTACGGTGCAGCGCGACATCTCCCGCATATCGACCTCAAATAACTCTTCCTGGCTCACCCGCCGCGTTTGGTTGCATGAACAAGCGGCTTGCTCTTTTGGCTGGACGACAATCACGCATGTCACCCGGCCTGCATCACAGCTAATCAGTACATAATTTTTTAAGGGGCAAATATCATGGCGAATAAATTGGCGCTGGTGACCGGAGCATCGAGCGGTATTGGTCGCTCGCTCGCAAACGACCTGGCCAAGCGGGGATATGACCTGGTTGTCTGTTCAGCGGGCGATCGTCTGGAGACAACGACCGAACAATTGCAGAGCGCGCAGGTTGAGGTGGTCGGCGTCCAGGCGGACCTGGCGAGCAGCGAAGGGATTGTCAATCTGTGGAACCGGGTGACGTCGCTGGGAAGAAAGTTAGACGTCGCTTGCATCAATGCGGGCGTTGGCGTAGGGGGTTTGTTTGTTGAGACCAACCTTGATGCTGAACTGAATATGGTGGAGTTGAACTGCGCCGGTACTGTCCATCTGGCAAAACTGGTGGTGCAGCACATGACCGGCAACAGCGACGGCAAGATTCTCTTCACCGCCTCGATCGCCGGCGAAATGGTGGCGCCGCGAGAAGCAGTTTATGCTGCCAGCAAAGCGTTCGTTCTCTCCTTCGCCCATAGTCTGCGCTACGAGCTGCGCGACTCAGGAGTCTCCGTAACGGCGCTGCAACCTGGGCCGACGAACACCGACTTCTTCCATAGGGCGGGCATGGACGACACCGAGGTCGGTTCCAAAGGAAAGTCGGAGAGCCAGCCGGACGATGTCGATCGCCAGGGTATCGACGCGCTGCTGGCCGGCGATGACCATGTCTATGCCGCCTCGATGAAAACAAAGCTGGAAGGCAAGTTGGCTAACGTGGTGCCTGGGGCAATGAAGGGCGCCATGCACGACAAAATGGCCAAACCTCTGGAAGAAGAAAAAGCCGCCCGCTAGTTTCGATGACCGGCTCGTTGACTTTGTCAAACCGCGAGCCCGGGGAGTGCCGGGTTGGCAACGCTGAAGGAATAACAACAGGAGGAGAGATACATGGCTCTGTTGAACGAAGCACGCATGGAAACGCATGTTGATACACAGGCGGCGACCAACGCTGGTGCGACCGTGGTTCAGGGCGGGCGCTACCTGCCGCCGCCCGAAGATAAGGACGGCAGGATCTGGGTGCGCACCAGTGCGATCATCCAGGCCGATCCTGATAAGCTTTACGCGCTTTGGCAGGATATCGAGTCTGCCCCACAGTGGCAGGAGCAGCTCAAGCAAGTTACCCGGACGGGGGAAAGAACATCTCACTGGGTGATGTACCGTGGTGACAAAACGATCGAGTGGGATTCGGAATTGCTCGCCGATGAACCAGGAAAGCGGCTCGCGTGGCGTTCCACGGGCGGTGAAGTCGACACCGCGGGTGAAGTGGTATTTGAGCCCGCGCCCACTGGTCGCGGCACGATGGTCACGCTCTTGCAGGAGTTCAAATTGGGCAAGCTCGCCAACCTGTGGGAAACGTTGACCGGAAGAAACCCCAGGCAAGGAGTGATCGAGAATCTTCGCCACTTCAAAGCGCTGGCGGAAACCGGCGAGATACCTCGAACCGCGGGTCAGCCCCACGGTCCACGAGGCATCGTAGGCAGCGGGAAGGCTTCGGCCTATGGCGAGACAATCGCTGTTCCCGACGGTACGCAGCGGGCGAGCTAATTCAAAATACGAAAAGGGAGTCATGCAATGAAAGCTGTTTGCTGGATGGGAAAGAGCAAGCTTGAAACCCTGACCGTGCCGGATCCGACAATCCTGAATCCGCACGACGCGATCCTCAAAGTCACACGCACCGCAATTTGCGGATCGGATTTGCATCTTTTCGATGGGTTTATTCCTACCATGGAGTCGGGCGACATTCTCGGCCACGAGTTTATGGGTTTGGTCGAAGAGGTTGGACCTGCCGTCACCAACCTGAAGCGCGGTGATCGCGTGGTTGTGCCCTTCACCATCGCATGTGGCAGTTGTGAGTTCTGCCAGAAGAAGATCTGGGCAGCATGCGATAACACCAATCCCAATGCTCATTTGATGGAAGCTGCCTACGGATATTCCGGTTCCGGCCTGTTCGGCTACTCGCACATGATGGGCGGATACGCGGGCGGCCAGTCGCAGTACGTTCGGGTTCCTTTTGCCAATGTCGGGCCGCTCAAACTCGAGACCGATCTTGCAGATGAGAAAGTGCTCTTTCTTTCCGACATTTTCCCTACAGGCTATATGGCGGCAGAGAACGCGCAAATTCAGGATGGGGATGCGGTGGCGGTCTGGGGTTGTGGACCTGTCGGCCAATTTGCCATCGCCAGCGCTTTCATGCTGGGGGCTGGGCAGGTCATCGCGATCGATCGAATTCCAGAGCGGCTGGCAATGGCCCGGTCGGTCGGCGCTGTCACCATCGACTACTCCCAGGAGGGGGTCAGTGTGCTCACGGCGCTCAAGGACCTGACCGGCGGCATTGGTCCCGATGCCTGTATTGATGCAGTGGGCCTGGAATCGCACACCGGCGATTTGCAAGGTGCATACGATACGGTGAAGAACGCGCTTCTGCTCGAAACCGATCGTCCGGCGGTGCTGCGCCAGGCGATTCAGGCAGTGCGCAAGGGTGGAACCCTCTCCATCCCTGGTGTGTATGGAGGAATGCTCGATAAGGTGCCTTTCGGCGCCGCGTTCGGCAAGGGCATCACCATGAAAATGGGCCAGACCAATATGCATAACTACATGAAGCCGCTGCTGGAGCGGATCGAAAAGGGACAAATAGATCCGAGCTACATCATTTCCCACCGCATCTCGCTCGATGAAGCGCCAGACATGTATAAAGTGTGGCGGGACAAAGAAGATCACGTAACCAAAATTGTTATCGACCCATGGATGGAGCGCAGAGCAGCTTAGCGCTGTTTTGTGGTACGTCGTTCGACGCGGGTAAATGGAGAGACCGCGCCACGCCTCCGGGCGCATCCAAGTTAGTTATGAAGGTCAATGCAGTTTCACGAGCAGGTTCGGGAGCATGGTCGGCGGCGTTCTTGGGCGTTGCCGGCCTGGCTTACGCCGCCGCGCGCCGGCAACGCATAGCCAAGGGAATGCAAGCGTTGCAGGGCAAGGTCGTGCTGGTGACCGGCGGGTCGAGAGGTCTCGGCTATGCCATCGCGCGCCAGCTGGCCTCATCGGGTGCCCGCTTGGTGCTTACCGCGCGGAGCGTAGACAAGCTGGAGGAAGCGCGTGCGCGTCTGCTGTCGGATGGCTGCGCGGCGCCCGCGGATGTTTGGATTTACCCGTGCGATGTGGGCGTGGAGTCCGCCGTGCGTGAAATGGCTGCGGCCGCCACCGCGCACTTTGGCAGTATCGACGTATTAGTCAACTGTGCCGGCATCATTATGGTCGGTCCCTTGCAAAGCCAGACGCTCGAAAGCTTCCGCGAGGCCATGAACGTAAACTTCTTCGGCGCCCTGCATGCCACCTCGGCGGTGTTGCCGCAGATGCTGCAGCGAGGCCAGGGAGCCATCGTCATCATCGGCTCCATCGGCGGCAAAGTGGCCGTCCCTCATCTTTTGCCTTACGTGGCCAGCAAGTTTGCTCTGACCGGCTGGTCGCAGGGCCTGCGTGCGGAGCTGGCCGGCAGGGGAATTCGTGTCACCACCGTCTCGCCTGGCGTCATGCGCACCGGCTCCCACATTCAGGCGCGGTTTAGCGGTAACAAAGAGCAGGAATACCGTTGGTTTGCCACTGCCGCCAGCCTGCCCGGAACGGCAACCAACGCGACCACCGCTGCCAGAAAAATCGTGCGCGCTTTGGCCGTGGGCTCGGCAGAGATCGCGATAGGCCGGGAAGCGGTAGTTGCCGCGCGTCTTTGCAATGTAGCCCCCGAGCTGACGGCGGCCTTGCTTTCCCTCGCAAATGCCTCGCTGCCCAGTCCACCTGACAATGGGGAACAGGGCTTTTGGCAGGCCGATCAGTCAACCGCCGGTAAAGCATTTCGCGGCTCACTGCCATCGCTCGTCGAAAATCTCGGAACCCGGCTGATCGCCCGCTATAACCAGGAAGTCACCGGGAACACGGCAAGCATCTGAGGGCTAGGCCACCACCATCTGCTCGTACTCCTGACCGGACGCGGCAGGGAAAAGTACCCACAGGGTATAGATCCCCAAGACGGTTCCGCCAATGGGATGAATGAGGGCAAGAAATGCAGCCACGATGGTGAGGATGCGCGCCCAGGATGCGCGTCGCAGCAGGCTGACTCCGGCCACCAGGCAAAGAATCGCTCGACCGACCAGAAAAACAGTGATCAGCGGCACCAGCCAGGTCGCGTGGAAGAACGGGAATTCATTGAGTCCCTCGAAGGCGTGGCTGTGGTGGGCCCAGCGGGTGAAGATTCCGGCCAGCACGCCTACCGTAATGGCCCACTGCAGCAAGATCCAGAGACTGTACGCGATCCAGAGGATTGCAAGGGCCTGCACATGCCGGTGTACGCGGTTACGCTGATAGGCGACGGGAGCAATCGCGCCAATCGGAACAATCTGCCGTCCACATTTCTGGCACATCGTCTGCGACGCATCCATCGGTTGACCGCAAGCGCTGCAATACATAGCTTGTACCTCCTGCTTGATATTACGAAAAAGGACTCCTGATAGTTCCAGCACGGCCATTCACCCACCAAGGCGAGTGGGGTCATTTACACCGCCTAGATGTACCCCACTCAAGCAAAGCTTGAATGGGCCACCCATCATTTGTTTGGTGGCGGAACAGGACGGAGAAACGACTCTATGGGTGACGGACCACTCCAGGTGGATCCTATCGCGCGACTGCCAATTCTTCTTCCAGCAACTGCTTCTGGAAGAGATCCGCGTAATACCCATTGCGCGCAATCAACTCATCATGCGTGCCCAGCTCGACGATGCGGCCGTCCACCAGCACGGCAATCTGGTCGGCGTGGCGAACGGTTGAAATCCGATGCGAAATGAAAAGGGTCGTCCGCCCCTGCATCACCCTTTGCAGTTCCCGCAAAATCTGCTCTTCGGTATAGGTATCGACGCTCGATAAAGCATCGTCGAGGATCAGGATGCGCGGATTCCGAATCACCGCGCGCGCGATCGCCGTGCGCTGCTTCTGGCCGCCCGAGAGCGTGATCCCACGCTCTCCAACCATGGTCTCCATGGCGGCAGGAAACTCCTCGAATTCGCGCCGAATATGCGCCGCCTCCGCTGCCTCGAGCACCTGCGTATCGGTCGCCCACGGTGCACCAAACGCAATATTCCCCCGAATCGTCTGGCTGAACAAAAACGTCTCCTGCGGAACAAATCCGATATTTGACCGCAGCACTTCGAGCGAATACTCACGGATCGGCCGGCCATCAATCAATACCGCTCCCGGCGCCGCGTCATAGAGGCGCGGAATCAGATTAATCAGCGTCGACTTGCCCGATCCTGTCGGACCGACTATGGCCAGGCTACTCCCCGCAGGGATCTTGAGCGACAACGCATGCAGCACTTCCGATCGGCCTGCATCCGCCCCGGCATAGGAAAAGCTCAGGTCGCGAAATTCGATGTCGCCGCGCAGCGTCAAATCGGCCGGGATGGAAGCGTCCGCCACCGCATCGTCGATGGTCGGCTTGTCCGCCAGCAGTTCATCGATCCGCACCACCGAAGCCGTGCCCCGCTGCCACAGATTCACCACCCAACCAAGCGCAATCACCGGCCACGTGAGCATGACCATATAGGTGTTGAATGCGACAAAGTCACCAATGCTGATGCGGTGCGAAAGCACCTCATGGCCGCCTACCAGCAAAGTGATCGCCATGGCCAGTCCTAACACAAATTCCAGTGTCGGCCAGAGCATGCCCATCAACTGCACCAGGCGCAGGCCGCGACGGATATTTTCCTGGTTCGACCGCTCGAAGGCGGCAATCTGTGCCTTCTCCTGGGCGAAGGCCCGCACCAGCCGGGCGCCGGAAAAATTCTCCTGCGCCTGTGCCGAAATCTCTGAGTACATCGCCTGAATGCGCTCGAAACGGTCATGAATCTTGCGCCCCAGCGATTGCACCAGCACGCTCGCCAGGGGCAGCGGAACCAGCGCCACCAACGTTAGCCAGGGGCTGATGCGCAGCAGAAAATACAACGCCCCCACCGAGAACAGAACCGTGTTGGCGCTGTACATGATGGCCGGCCCCAGCAGCATGCGCACCGCGTTCAAGTCGTTGGTCATGCGCGCCATGATGTCGCCGGTGCGATGTTGCTGGAAGTAAGCAGCCGGTTGCCGCTCCAGATGGCGAAACAGATCGTTGCGCAGATCGAACTCGATCTCCCGCGAAATGCCAATGATGATCCAGCGCGTGAGAAAGAGAAAAACACCCTTGGCGGCAGAGATCGCTACCAGCAGCCCGGCGTAGAGAAGAATCTTTCTCCGCGTTACCCCATGGTTCAGGTCATCGATGGCGATGCGAATGATCTGGGGGAAAAAGATCCAGATCGCATTCGAGATCACCACAGACAAGCCGCCCCACACAAAGTCACGGGAATAGCGGCGCAGATAAGGGAACAGCGGCCGTAGCGGAGCGAGCATGCTGAACCTTATTCTAATCGCACTCAGGTCGGCGTTCGCAGCAGCAGGTAGGCTCCCGCCATGCCGAACAGCAGGTCAGGCGACCAGGCCGCCAGCAGGGTAGGCAACAGGTTCACATCGCCCAACGCCCCAAACGTCTCCGTCACCACCAGGTACGCGATGGCCAACCCGATGGCCGCGGCGATGCCCGTCAGGGAGCCGCGTTTGCCCATGGAGAGCGCAAAGGGAATCGCCAGCACCGCCATGATCAGGGTGATCAGGGGCGTCGCCAGCTTCAGGTTCAGCTGGATACTGAGGTGCTTGGTGTCAAAGCCACTTTGCCCCAGGTCGCGGATATAACGCTGCAGTTCGCCAAAGGTCATCTCCTGCGACTGCAGGGCTTCCTTCTTGAAATACCCCGGTTGTTCGTCGATCTCAGGAAAGCTCTCCACACTGAACTGGCTGTAACTGCTGACCGCCTCGCCGTCAAACCGGCGTTCCCAGCCATTCTCAAAAATCCACTGGCCCACCTGCGGCTCCCAGTAAACACGCGATGCGAAAATGCGGCGGGAAAGTGAAAAATTCTCCGGGTTGAACTCGAAGACGGTGAGATTAGCAAAGCGGTCCGGGTGCTGATCGAACGACTGGTAGTAAAAGATGCGGCCGGGTTTGCCCGGTTCCTGGCGGCCGAACATCCACTTCTGGTCGGGACGCAGGAAGGTCTGCGCCGGCCTGGCCTTGATGACGCTGCGCAGCGCCTCCTGCCGCCGGTTCGCGCTGGGCAGGTATGACTCATCAAAGAGGAACAGCACCACCGCAATCAGCGCCGATACGACGAGGATGGGCGTCATCACCCGATACAGGCTTATCCCGGTGGCTTTCATGGCCGTGAATTCATTGGTGCGGGTGAGCACGCCAAACGTGACCAGCACCGCCACCAGCACACCCAGCGGGGTAATGTTGTAGATCATGTTGGGCGTCAGGTTGACCAGGTATTCCACCACCGTGACCAGGGGCGTGCGATTGCGGATAATGTCGCCCAGCAACTCAAAAAACGTAAACACCAGCAACAGCAGCACAAAGCTGAAGAGCACCAGGGCAAAGGTGGTCAGGAACTCACGCAGCACGTAGCCGTCGAGGATGAGCGGGAAACGGCCTCGCTCATGATCCTGGCGGCCGCCCTCGATGCGTCTTTCCGGCTTTCGCCGGAACAGCTGCGAACTTTTCAGCCAGGTCCCGAGGGCAGCCACTTGCGCGCCGGCGATGCCGCCCACCGACATCTGGCGCAGCAGCAACAGGCCACAGAGGGCAAACAAAAAATTGGCGCCCCACACCCCGGCAAACACGGGCACCTTGCCCTCGCGGGCGAGCGAAACTCCGGTCAACGAGAGCGAGTAGTAGATAAAGACCAGCGCGATGGTAACCACAAAGCCGGCGCTCTTGCCCCCGCGCCGGGAAGAGAGGCCGAGCGGAATACCGATCAGCATCAGCACCAGGCAGGCCGCCGGGTAGGCGAAGCGCTTGTGCAGCTCGATCAGATAAGGCCGGCCGCCTGGCAACTGAGCGCGCCGGTAAAGAGCGTGGTTCGTCATGGCAAGAATGGGCGCGTCATTATGGCCCAGGTGGGTATCTTCCTGGGCGCCCAGCGTCAATGGCAGTTCCGATTCCGTAAAGGTGGTCACCTGGTACTGCGGGCTTCCGTTCGTGCTCACCATCTCGTGCTCGGTGCCGTTGCGCAAACGCATCAGCAGAGTATTGCTGCCGGCGTTGGCGACCACGGCCTCTTCCGCAGTGGTCACCTTGGGCGAGACCGGATCGCTGAGATCGGCGAGAAAGATCCGCTGCCAGCGCGAGACCCCGGTGCCGGCGCGAATATCCTGCACGTACAGCACATAGTTCTTGAAGTCTTCGTAGAAGACGCGCGGCTGAATCTCAAACGAAGCCTGCTGGTTCTTGAGTGAATCCTTCAGCTCCAGCAAGGCCGCGGTTGCCCGGGGGGCCAGATAGAGGGAATTGGCGAGTGAGATTCCCCAGGCAAGAATTGCGATGGCCGAGACCACCCTGACAAAAAACCAGACGCCGATGCCCACCGCCCGCATGGCGGTAATCTCACTATCAGCGGACAAGCGGCTGAGGCCCAGCAGCACCCCAACCAGCACCGCCATCGGGATGGTGAGCGTCAGCGTGTTCGGCAGCAGGAATACGAACACCTTGAGCACGCTGCCCAGCGACGCGCTGTTGCGCGCTGCCATCTCCAGCAGCTCTCCAATATTTTTCATGAAGAGGATGAAGGTAAACAGCGCGCCCCCCAGCACGGCGTGGGAGAGCACTTCCTTCCATATATAGCGGGTAAACAGGCGCACTCAGTAAAGTGTAGCTCTACTCTTATCCCGTTTGCATCGGATGGGTCGACTAGGTCTCGCTTTTGAGACCTGGCATTTCCCCCTCACGCGCCCCCAGGTCGCAAAAGCGAGACCTGGGCCACCCTTCGGTTGCGTTGCCACGAGAGCGATCATCCAAAAGAGAAAAGGGTGCGCTGGGTAAAGCCGCCGCGCGTAACGTCCGCGCGCTATCTTTCGACGTGGAAAGATGTATCGACTTTACTGGCGCACCCAAAGGAGGGAGAGCATGCTGCTAGGGGAAGTCTCCTGCTGGTGCCACGGGTTGGCAATGGCGCGAAGGTGTTACGAATGGGTCATTCCCCAGACTTGCCTGGCAGAAAGCGATAACCTACTCCGCGCACCGTCTCAAGAAATACCGGCTCCGCGGGATTGTCTTCAATATAACGGCGCAGCCGCACCATGAAGTTATCGATGGCCCGCGTATCCGTATCCTCATGCACCCGCCAAACCTGCTCCAGCAGCTCTTTGCGGGCAATGATGCGGCCCTGGTTCTGCACCAGGTAGCGCAGCAGGTCGCTCTCCATTAACGTGAGTCGGATGGTCTTATCAGTGGTCGTCAACTGCAGGCCTGCAAAGTCAATTGTGCGCCCGGCAAAGGTGAAACCGGGTGGGGAACCGATGCCGCGCGCGGCTGGTGCGGGATCCGCCGCCGGCGTTGGCCGGGTCGTTGGCCGAATCCAGGCCATGCGGCGCAATAATCCATTCAGCCGCGCCAGCAAAATCGAAAGATCAAAGGGTTTGGGCAGGTAGTCGTCTGCCCCCGCGCTGAATCCATTGAGCACATCTTCGGGGCGGCTGCGCGCCGTGAGCATGAGGATAGGCACAAAATTCTGCTGTGCCCGCAGCTCAGCCGCGACCGAAAAGCCATCCCGGCCAGGCAGCATCACGTCGAGGATGATGGCGTCGATGGGCTGGGCTGCCATCATTTCGAGCGCGCTTTCGCCATCCACGGCGAGCTGCACCGTGTACCCCTCTGCCCGCAGGTTGAAGAGCAGCCCCTGGGCCAGGTGGGCCTCATCTTCGACCACCAGGATGTTCGCCGGCGTACTCATGGCAATGCCTCTTTGTGCGCCTTCGCCAGCGCACGCGGCAACTGCAGACGGATGGTGGTGCCGCGGCCTTCACCCTCCGACGCCGCCACCACATCGCCCCCGTGCTGGCGAACAATGGAGCGCACCAAAAAAAGTCCCAGGCCCGTCCCTTTAATGCGCAGAACATTGCGCGCCGGCACCCGGTAAAAGCGCTTGAAGATGCGCTTGAGGTGGGGCGGCGCGATGCCCAGGCCCTGGTCAGACACGGTCAGCATCAGCCACGCCTCGCCATCCACCGCAAGATGCACTTCCAGCTGCGGTCCCTGGGGGGAGTACTTGACCGCATTGTCGAGAATGTTCAGAACGGCGGTGTGCAATTCCCCTGGGTTGCCGGTGACGGCCAGCTGCTGGGCGTTGGCGTCGACCGTCAGGTGGATGGCTGACTCCGGCAGTTGGTAACGCTGTAGTGCGGTGCGGATGCAGTCGCTGACCAGCTCATCGAACAGCACCGGCAGGCGCACCTGGTTGCGTGCCCGCTGGCCCACCTCTCCCGCCTTGAGCACCTGTTCCACGGTCGCCAGCAGCCGCTCGCTGTCGGAAAGCATGATGTCATAAAACTCCTTCCGTTGCGGCTCAGCCACCTCGTGGCGTTGCAGCGTTTCCAGGTAGAGTCGGATGGAGGTGATAGGCGTCTTCAGCTCGTGGGTGACGGCATTGAGAAAGCTATCGTGGCGCTCGTTCCGTTTTACCTCACGCACCAGGAAGATGGTGTTCAGCACCAGGCCGGCGATCAGCAGCAGAAAAAAGGGGATGCCCACCACCAGCATGATCAGGCTGCGCCAATTGATGATGATCCAGCCGACGTTGAGGGTGATGGCCAACGCGACGAGGCAGGCGCCGAGGGTGATGAAAAACGCGATCGCATTTCTGCGCCTGGTGACCCGCATATTCATCAAGCCCTTGCCAAAGTATAGCGACCAAACGGAGAAGGGCGCGACCGAAGTCGCGCCCTTCTTGGCAACCAGACGGCTATCCCAGCCCGCCGGCGCTAAGCGCCCGCCGGACGCGGATCGTGGGGATCGAATACCGCAACCTTGACATGGGTCGCGAGCCGCAACTTCTGCAGGATCCAGATTCCGTAAAAATTAGGATCGAACTCCCACCAGGTAAGGCCGTGGCGCACGGAAACCGGGTGCGCATGGTGATTGTTATGCCAGCCTTCGCCACCGGTCAGCAGCGCAACCCACCAGTTATTGCGGGAATCGTCGCGCGTCGGGAATCGCTTGGATCCCCACATGTGGGTGGCGGAGTTCACCAGCCAGGTCGCGTGCAGCCCAACCGTTACCCGCAGAAAGATGCCCCACATCACGCAGGACCATCCCCCGAACGCCAGCAGCGCCAGGCCAACCACGATCATCGGTACATAGTGATATTTGCTCAGCCAGACCAGGAACTTGTCTTTGGCGAGATCGGGCGCATAGCGCGCCATCAGTGCTGTCTCGTGGTGCAGTGCGTCGCCGGAGATGATCCAGCCGGCATGCGACCACCATCCCCCATCATGCGGGGTGTGCGGGTCGCCTTCACGATCGGTGTGTTGGTGATGGACACGGTGGGTAGCCACCCAGAAAATCGGTCCCCCTTCGAGCGCCAGCGTGCCGCAAACCGCGAGAAAGTATTCCAGCCACTTGGGGGTGCGATAGCCGCGATGGGTCAGCAGCCGGTGGTACCCCATGCCGATACCCATATTGATGGCCAGGATATACAGCGCGATGAAGCAAAAGAACGCTTTCCAGGTAAACATGAAGAGCGCCACCACGGCGAGCACATGGAACGCCGCCATGAAACCGAACGTGATCCAGTTCATTTCATTCTTGTGGGTGGCGCGGCCCAGAACGGGAACGTTCGTCGGCTTGAGCAGGCGCGGCCCAGTTGGGGCGGCTTCGGGAACAATCGGGACAACGGGGGTGGGTTCTATGATTTCTGTCAGCATGGTCTGGTGGAAAATCCCTTCCAAGGGTCAGGTAATGGCGTCGGGTCCAGAAGCTTGCGATCTCCCCGATACCCTGAACCTAACAGGGCCCAGATTTTTCGTGCGTAACAGTTTTGTAATGGCGAGTACCGGATGAAAGTGGTGTACCACTTTCGTCCTGCGGACGGGCTGCTTTTCCTTCTACCTTCCCAACAAACCTGTCATCTCGAGTAGCCGCTACCCGATGAAGTCGACCTGCACCGGCATGGGTATCAAGCCGCGTTCATGCCCCATCGCGAGCAGCTTACGAATCGCTTCTTTCCCGTCTTCACCGTAATTCAGGGTGCGCTCATTGACGTACATGCTGACGAACCGGTTGGCCAACTGGGGATCGAGGTCGCGAGCGAACTGCATCGAATATTCGAGGGCCGCCTCGCGGTGGTCCAAAGCGTGCTGAATGCTCTCGCGCAACGCGTTGGTCACCGTCAGCATGACCTCGTTACCCAGGCTGCGGCGAATCGCGTTCCCGCCCAGCGGTAAGGGAAGCCCGGTTTGTTCACGCCACCAAACACCCAGGTCGATAATCTTGTGCAATCCGCTGGCCGCGTAGGTGAGTTGACCCTCATGGATGATGAGCCCGGCATCGAAATTACCGGCTACCACCTCGGGAATGATCTGGTCAAAGGGAACGGTAACGGTTTCGATCTCCCGAGCAAACAATTTCAGCGTCAGGTACGCCGTGGTCAGGGTTCCCGGGACAGCGATCCGCATGCGCTTGATTTCGTCGGTGCTCACGCGATGGCTGGCCACGATCATCGGACCGTAGTTTTCGCCCACGCTGCCGCCGCACGCCATCAGCGCGTAGTCCTTCTGCACGTAGGGATAGGCGTGAAACGAGATGGCGGTTACATCGTAAAACGCCTCGTTCATCGCCTTGTGGTTCAGGGTTTCGATATCGCAGAGCGTATGCGTGAATTTGTAGCCGGGAACCCTGATTTTGCCGGTGGCCAAACCATAAAACATGAATGCGTCATCGGAGTCAGGACTGTGTGCGATGGCAATCTCCCGAAGCGCGCCGGAAGAGGTTTTTACCGCCTGGGCCGGGCCATCGGGGTGCAGAGAAATAGGAGAAGTAGTCACAAAATCCTTTCCAGAAAAACGTCACCACCGTCTTAGACGTAGTGGGACCTCGGTACAGTGCTACAGAGTTCGCTTGCGGGAAGCATCGCCAAAAGATGCCAGCATGCTGACGCAAGCCGTTGCGGCCAGTACCTTCACGGCGTCGCCGGGCAGAAAGGGGGCGATTGACTGGAAAAAGACGACGGAGAGGTTGGCGTGGCTGATCATTCCCAGCCAGCTCGCACCCACGGCCAGGATCAGCAGGCTGGCCAGCCCGGAAGCGGCGGCTGCAGCCAGAAACCCTCGCTTGCCGCTGCGATAAAGCCAGCTGGCAAGCGAGGCTGCAAAAGGATAGGAGAGCAGATAGCCGCCGGTCGGGCCCAACAACTGCGCCAGGCCGCCCGGGCCGTGCGGGCTAAAGACCGGCAGACCGGCCGCGCCTTCCATCAAATAGAGCGCCAGGCAGGCGAACGCCGGGCCGGGCCCGAAGAGCAGCCCCAGCAGCAATACGGCAAAGGTCTGCATGGTGACCGGGACGGGCGTGAAACCGAGCGGTACAGCGATATGAGCGCAGATTGCCACCAGGGCCGTGCCCAGCACGACGGCAACAGCGGTGTTCCAGGAGACGCGGGGGGCGGCGGCCAGGGCACGTGCGCTGGCCGGCCGGTAGCTGATTTCTTCCATATCGACTCTCCCTGAACGAAGGCTCTGCGGGCTTAAGGCCGGCGGGAACTCGGCGGCGCCCTTTCCGGCTCCAGGACCGGCGTCTCTGCGCCGGCGGCGGTGTGCGGTTCATGCCGCCGAATATGCCTGACAACCGAAAAAGCCACCCACATCAATGCGCAAAAACTAATGGCGAAGGCCACAAACAAAAGCCGCATAGAGGACGACCGGGCTCAAGAACAACTTGAAGCATAACAAAAAACACGCGTTGCCGGTTTTCGAGCGCTAATGTTTACCAACTATGGTTCCTTCGCTCCGGTAGCGGGAAAACTTCCTCTTGAGTCATGGGGCAAAGTTGAGGTTCACTGAGAAGATAAGGCGAGGCCACCCGATGAAAGCTCAACTCCATCTATTGAAACTCAAAATCGCGTCCTGCTACGTTCGTTCCGGTCGCCGGGTGGCCACCGCGGTCGCCATTGTCATCGCCGTGTCTCTCGGCTACCACGCGATCTTTGGCGCGAATGGCTTGAGCGCTTTCCAGCAGAAGCGCAACCAGCACGAGATCCTGACCAAAGAAATTCAGCAGCTGCAGGAACAAAACAGCCGCTTGCAGCAGCATGTAGATCAGTTACAGTCCGACCCGGACGCCATTGAACACGAGGCCCGTGTCATTCTCCGCTACGCCAAGCCCGGTGAAGTGATCTACGCT
Organism: uncultured Acidobacteriaceae bacterium; assembly: GCA_963834445.1. Taxonomy (GTDB): domain Bacteria; phylum Acidobacteriota; class Terriglobia; order Terriglobales; family Acidobacteriaceae; genus PALSA-350. The sequence continues at coordinate 211,115 of CAWIBU010000001.1, read as the reverse complement.
CTGAACGACAAACCCGGAGCCCGCCAGCCCACCCAGTAAATCGCGAACTCGGCCTTTTTCGGCAACGACACTTCATGGCAGCGCAACTCCCAGATTTGTCATCCCGACCGGAGCCGACTTGCCTGTCGGCAAGTTAAGCGAGGAATGAACGCGGAGAGCGCTTGCTTTTAAGCCCGTCTCGCAAGCAAATTTTCAAGCCCGTCTCCCAAACAAATTTGTCATCCCGACCGTAGCGTACCCGAATTCCTGTTTCGCTACGTCAGACAGATCCACGTGTGCGGCTTTCATTTAAGGAAAGCCGCATGAAGTTTGCCGGCGCCACCAGCCTCGACAGGAATTCGGGGGAGCGAAGTGGAGGGACCTGCTGTGCGCCTTTCTCCCAAACTAAGGCCCCGCGAGTGAGCTCGCGAATCCTGCCCAGTCATTTTGTTCATTGGGACCCAAGCGCAGCGCAGCGGAGGGATCTGCTGTGCGCCTTTCTCCCAAACTAAGGCCCTACGAGTGAGCTCGCGAATCCTGCCCAGCCATTTTGTTCATTGGGACCCAAGCGCAGCGTAGCGGAGGGATCGGTCGGGATGACAAGTCAGGGAGTTGCGCTCCCATGAAGTGTTGTTGATAAGGATGTATTCCTGGGTGCCCTACTTCTCTTCCGCCATAGCCGTGAGGATAGACAGCGGTGGGCTGGTCCGTTCCACGGGAAACAGGAATTTCAACGGAGAGCGAACGATCTGCCCCAGCAAATACCGCAGCAGCAGCAACTGTTCCCGGCCACGCACGTCGTAGGCGCGCAAGGCCACAAACGAGGCAATGGAAAAGCTGACGCCGAGGTTCAACACAAACGTTACCCCGATCCCCGCCAGCGCGTAATAGAACCACCCATGCCCGAAAGAGCTGGTGCCGAACCGCGCCGCCGCCAACGCCAGCGTACCGGTGGATAAGGTGACGTGGCGAACATCAAACGGTATGCCAAAAAAGCGCGCAACCACGGGCACAAATCCCAGCAGATACCCGAGCGCGATGCTGGTGCTCCAGCCCGCCAGGTTCAGTTCAATCCAGCCCGCCAGCCGGGCCATGGTGTTCTGCCCGATGCGCCGCCCAAACGGGTGCTGCGACACTGCTTCCGTCAGCCGGTGGAACACCGCGAAATTTTCACACCAGCCGCCAATCAACGCTGCCAGCCACAAGATAACCCCGGTGCCCGCGGCATAAATAATCGTTCCCGAGGCAAACGGATGCAGCGCCTCATACACGTGCCGCGCGCTCTCCGCAGGTAGGTACGATTCAGAAAACATCACCCGCCACACGCGCTCCAGCGCAACCGCCCCGATACACACCGCGATCACGTTACCAATGGCCGCCGCTAACTGGGTGCGGCTGATGCGGGCCGTGAAATCTGAAATCTTGCTCCAGCTCGCGTCCCCGGGATTGTTGCGGACGATGCCGGCAAAGGTAGCCGCGGTGGCCGAAGGCTGCTTGGTCGCCAGCACCAGCCCAAACATCTGCAACAAGATGAAGCTGACCGCGTAATTGGTGCCGGCCAGAAAACCCTCGACGAACAGCGGGAAATTCTGTTCGACAATGCGCATCTTGATGGCTGCCGTGCCCACCGTCAGCAGCCCTCCACCCGCGGCCGCCAGCCACATTTGCCAATACTCCTTGCGGCTGTGAGCAATGTAGTGTTCGCCGCTGCGCCCCGTGCGCTCCACCGTCTTGCGCGCCAGCAGATTCAGATTCTGCTTCAACAGTGCGGAAACCCGCTTATCTTCAAGCCTTCCTTCAATCAGTTGGTTGAGCAGGTTGCGGGCCGCGGCCGAACGATCTCGCTCGCCCACCACGGGCACGGCGCCAAAGGTGAGCACTCGGGCCAACCCGTGCATGCGCATCAGCGCCAACTCGATACTCCGCAGATCGAGCACCAGGTCGGCACTGACGCCGGTGGTTTCCATGCCCAGCCGCACCTGGCCCAGCTCCTTACGGCAACTGCTCACCGCCGCTTTCCACACCTCGAAGCAGGCCACAGCGGCCTCGGCGTCGGGGGCCTCCACCAACTGCTGGGTAGCGAAAATCAGGTGGTAGAAGGGCGAGTTTTGCACTTCTGCATTGCCGCCGCGATCGCGCATGGCGGTGGTGACACCGCGGCCCGCAGTGCGCGTGGCGATCAAACAAAGCGCCTGCCGCAAATCACTTTGCAGGCGGGGCGACGGACGCGGTCCGCCGCCCGTGGGCGCCGGCGCCAGCAGATCGCTGAGGCGCTCAAACAATGGTTGCGGCAACTCCAGAAAGCGCCCCACATCACGCGAATGGGCGAACAGCGAGACCATAAGCCGCGAGCTGTCCGACAGATCCATCGCCGAAGGCATCACGCGATTGAACAGCCGGCGCAGCCCTTCAGAAAATACCGCGTGGTGCCGGGGCAAACCCGCTTCTGCCAGCAGAGCAACGGAGTCCAGATCGCCCAGCATGGCTTGAAACGCCTCCTGAAAATCAAGGCGCAGCAGGTCGTCGTGTTCCAGCATCCGCAGCCAGCACAGCAGCCGCACATTGAAGGCGCGCTCATTCGAGCCGGTCCAGATAGTGTGGAACAGACGGGTAAACGTAGCCGTGCGTGGTTCCAGGGTGGTCGAAGCAGAAAACGCTTTGGTGCGCGCCCGCAGCTCATCCTGGGCCCGGGCAAAGGCAGGCCGCTGCCGCGTATGCCGGCGCAGCCGGAAGTACTTTTGCATGGATCGGCCGAGTCTCACGTGGCGCTCCTCAGATGTTTACGTGAAGGCACATCAGGTTGCGTGCGCAGGCCGCAATTCGTCGACCGCCGACGCCAGCGCCGATTGCAGTTGCTCCTCCATCGCCTGGTCGAGCTTGGCGCCGCGAATGGTGAGATAGAAAACATCAATTGCAATCTCCCCTTCCGTATCGATCAGGGCCACCTCGATATTGCAACCGTGCGCGGCCAGTGTGGTGGCGATCTGCCGTAGCAGCCCGGGCCCATCCTGGGCCACCACCTGCAGCAGGGTACTGTGGCTCGAAACCGTGTTATCAAAATCCAGCCGGGTCGCCACCTTCACCATAATAGGGGCCCGCACCGCCTGCCGGCGGCGCAGCAGCACCTCAATTGGCGTGCGCAAGGAGATGACGTCCAGAATGCTTTCACGGAAGCGATCCACCTCGGAAAGATTCAGCTCCAGGGTTCGGAAAGGATCGGAGAATTGAAAGGTGTCAACCACCACCCCGGCATCGTTGGAAAAGGCCTCCGCCTTCACAATATTCATCCCCCACGAAGAAAGCGCGCCGGCCATATCGGCAAACAGCAGCGGCCGATCTTTGCTGATGACCGTTAGCTCATACAGCTGGCGCAGGTTGCGCAGGTTGATTTGCGCGATCGACCCGGCCAGCTGCAAGGCCATCTGGAAATGATCGCGAATCTGTTCCGGCATACGGGTTTGCAGGTAGCGTTGGGGAAAGCCTTCGAGGAAACTGCGCAGCTCCGGCGCCCGCTCCGGGGCGAGGGTCAAAATGCGTTTCAGCAGGGAAGGGTCTACATCGGCGCGATAGCGCTCCTGGTCGACACTGCGGTCCATGAAATTCGAGGTCGCGATATACAGCTGCCATAGGCTGTCGGCTTTCCACGGCGTCAGCGCGTCGGGATTCACCGCTTTGATGTCTGCGTAGGTCATGAGGCACAGCATCTTCAGATGGGTTTGCGAAGCCGCCTTTTCCGCAAAAGCACGAATGGTCTCGGCATCAAAAATATCCCGCCGCAAGGTCATCGACATTTCCAGGTGATTGCGAATCAGCCGCCGCACCGTGTCCCGCTCTTCCGCATCCAGCTCCAGGCGTGCGAGCAGGCTATCGGCCAACTCCACGCTCTGCACGGTGTGGTCGCCGGTGCGCCGCGCCTTGCCGGTGTCGTGCATCAACAGCGCCAGAAAAAAGAGATCGAGCCGGTCGATTTCCGCCAGCAGGGTGGCGAAACGCCGCTCCCAGGCGAGCTGCGGCTGGCGCAGGGCATGCACATTGTCGATCACCAGGAAGGTGTGCTCGTCGACCGTATAGCGATGATAGGAATCGCGAATCACCAGCGCGTCGATGCCGTGGAACTCGGGGATCAGCAGTTCCAGAATACCCAGCGCATGCATGGTGCGCAGCGCGTGCGCGGCATGCGGTCCGAGCAGGATCTCGCGTAAGCCGTTCCACAAAAATGGTCCTTCGGGAATATGCACGTCGAGTACCGGCAACGCGTCCGCCAGCCGGTCTTCCGCATTTTGCGTCAACCGGTAACCGTGCGCCGCGATCAGCGCGAACACCCGCAGAATCCCTTCCGGCCCGGTCAGCAGCGAGGATTCCGAAACATCGACCCGGCCATCCTGCACCACAAAATCGGTGCCTGCGATGGGCACCCGCTTGCGCCTTTGCGGGCGGTAGAACGAGGCCCGCGCCGGCGGCAGCGACTCCATCAGCAGCACCGCCCGGCGATACACGGTGCGCGCATGGCGGTAATAGGTGCGCATCCAGTAAGCGGGGTCAGACGTCCCTTTGGTCTCGAGGCCGATACTCTGCGCCGCCGCTTCATCCTGTGCGTGCCAATCCAGGCTGTTGTCGTCGCGGCCGCTGCGGAAATGGAGAAAACAGCGCGTCGCGCTGAGAAAATCAAAGGCCGATGCCGCCTCGTTATGCACCGCGTACAGCTGATTGCCGAAGCTGGTCGGCCATGCTTTGTGTTCATGCACGTGATGCAGCAGGTTCAACCAGTGGGCCAGCTGATGGTCGCGCAAGCCACCCGGACATTCCTTGATATTGGGTTCCAGATGAAAGATGGTGTTGCCGTATTTCTGGTGGCGGGCGCGGGCCAGTTCGGCCAGTTTATGTACCAGTCCACTCCACTCGCGCAACGCGACTTCGGGCAATGTTTTGGTCTGCAGTGTGTGGTAGAGCGCCTGGTCACCGGCCAGGAAGCGGCGGTCCAGCAGCGAAAGCGTGAACTCTACGTTATCCGGATCGTAACGGTCGCATTCCTTAAGCGTGCGGATCATGGGGCTCGCCCGCAGGCCCAGATCCCACATCGCCTGGTTACACCCGCGCACCGTTTCCCGCAGCGCCTCTTCCACTTTGTTATCGCTACACAGGTAAAGCAGGTCAACATCCGAGGAAGGGAACAGCTCTTTGCGGCCAAAACCGCCCACCGCCACCAAAGCAAGACCGGTTGGGAGCTCGCCCCCACTCTCGAACCGCCACAGCGGCTCGAGCAGGCTGTCGACCACCATGGCCCGCCGGCGGATGGCAAGCACGCCATTGCCGGTGCGTTCGAACGACAGCCGCATGGCCGCCATCTCCGCTTGATAGTGCTCTCGCAACTGCTGGTGAGACGTGAATGCAGGTTTCATGTAGGAATTTCTAAGAAAGCCTGCGAAATCTGACAGCCAGGCCTGCGTGACAGCCTTGACTTGCGAAAAGTCGCTGCGGAGTTCGGCATTAGAGGGCGATTTTGTGTGTTGCTGGGTCGGCCCAGCTCAAGCCAAAAAGCGGCTTGAATGGGCCACCGTTCACCGTTTTGCATCCCTACAGCGCGGACACTCCGCGTTCTCCATTGCGGATCCGGATCGCTTCCTCAATGGGGGAAACGAAGATCTTGCCGTCTCCGATCTTGCCTGTCCTGGCCGCTGTAATAATCGCCTGAACAGCCTTCTCCAGCAGCTCATCCGGAACTACGGTTTCAATCTTGATCTTGGGCAAAAGATCCACTGAATATTCCCGTCCGCGATAAAACTCAGTGTGGCCCTTCTGGCGTCCGTGACCGCGTGCTTCGAGGATAGTCATCCCCTCGACTCCAATGGCAAGCAAAGCATCTTTAACTGCGTCGAGCTTTGACGGCTGAATGACAGCTTCTATTTTTTGCATAATCTGCTTTCAAGAGTAGCAAGAGTATAGCTGCGAGCGCTTCCGCGCGGGGGCACAATTCCCTGAATCTGCCGTCCAATGCCTTATAGTGGTAGCTATGAGTGGAACAGGCAACGACCAGTATTTCTTCGGAAATCTCGAATCCAGCGGCAAGAACCAGGAAAAAGTTCGAGAAGTCAATTTCGGCTACGAAGAGCCTGAGGGCGTTGTCATGACCTCGCTCGATTTTGCCGTTAATTGGGTACGAAAAAGTTCGGTGTGGCCCATGACGTTTGGTCTCGCCTGCTGCGCCATCGAAATGATGTCCATGGGCGGCGCTCGCTTTGACCTGGCGCGTTTTGGCGCAGAGGTCTTTCGCCCTTCGCCGCGGCAATCGGACCTGATGGTCATCGCCGGCCGGGTGTCGCAGAAGATGGCCCCCGTCATTCGCCGTCTCTACGAGCAAATGCCCGAGCCGAAATGGGTCATCTCCATGGGCGCCTGCGCCACGTCCGGAGGCGTCTTCAATAATTACGCGCTGGTCCAGGGGGTTAACCAGATCATCCCCGTGGACGTATATGTACCCGGCTGCCCGCCGCGACCAGAACAGCTGATGTACGCCATCACGCTTCTGCAGGAAAAGATTCAACGCGAAAAGGGAACTGCAAAACGCGCATTAAACTTCCAATAATTGTGCAATTGTAATAAGTTGGGTGGGCAGTTCTTTTTTCGTGTGTGAGTGATGAAGGCTGTTGGCGTATGAGGTAACAACGCCCCCACTCGGTGCTCGCGGCCCACGTAAGACGTTGATTTCAGGCTAGTCGAGATATTGTTTTTGCTGTAGATTACCGTTTGTGGATGTTTTGCATCCAATGGTTTGAATTTGTGTCACACGAAATCTGTTTTGTGCCGGGCCACGTCCTTTTTGGTTCGGTAGTTCGTTGAAAGACTTCCAAGTTTTGAATAACTTTCCAGTGGTTGCGGAGGATAGACGCATGCACTCTCGCCCGTTGAGTTCACTGGGCCGAATTCTGCTTGTAGCAGGGACTGTGGGACTTGGTTCGATTAGTCTCCTAGCCCAGGATTCGACCAGTACAGCCTCAAAGCCGGTAGCTCCTGCAGAGCCACCTGCTTCTCGAATTGACATTTTTGCAGGTTACTCGTATCTGGCGCCTCACGGCTCAGTCACGATTCCCGATGGCGCGCTGATCGGCGTCACTGGGCCGGTCTCCTACTCGTCCATCAACTATGGCGCGATTGGGAGCTTTAACTACTTCTTCAACCGCTACGTAGGCGGTCAGGTGGAATACGCCAATCATCCTGACGGTAACAACGACGGCGCCTCGACCGGCCAGCTGGGTATGGTTTTCCGCTACCCGACTGCGGAGATCACCCCGTTTGTCCATGCGGATGCCGGTTATGTACGCCTGGGCGGCCCTTACAAGCAGCCTTATACGTACGGTCCTGCACTGACCATCGGTGGCGGCCTCGATTATGCTCTGCCGTTCCTCGGAGGCCATCTTGGCCTGCGCCTGTTCCAGGCAGACTATGAATACTTCCATGCCAACTTCGGTCCTCAGCCCCCATATCCAACCGGCGGCCGGGCTAACCTGAAGGTGGCTCGCCTGAGCACCGGCCTTGTGTACCACATGGGCAGCATTCTCCCGCCGCCCCCTGTGATGTACAGCTGCACCGCGGCTCCGTCGCCTGCTTTCCCGGGTGATCCGATTACCGTGACCGGCACGGCAACCAACCTGAACCCCAAGAAGACGGCAACCTATACCTGGACAGGTAGCGGTGGCGTGGCCGTCAAGGGCGACAGCAATGTTGGCGCCGTCGATACCGGCAGCCTGGCTCCTGGCAACTACACCGTCACCGGTCACGTTTCCGAGGGTCAGAAAGTCGGCATGTTCGCGGATTGCACGGCGAACTTTACCGTGAAACAGTACGATCCTCCCACCGTCAGCTGCTCGGCCAATCCGACCACAGTGGCCCCCGGCGGAACGTCGACCATCACGGCCGCAGGCGTAAGCCCGCAGAACCGTCCGCTCACCTACTCGTATAGCGCGTCGGCCGCCCAGATCAGCGGGACCGGCAACACCGCCACGCTGAGCACGACCGGTGCACCGGCTGGTTCCATCACCATCACTTGCAACGTGCAGGACGATAAGGGTCAGACTGCTACTTCGACGACTTCGGTCAATGTCGAAGCGCCGCCGCCACCGCCTGCTCCCAAGACCAAGACGCTTTGCTCGATCAACTTCGATCGCGACAAGAAGCGCCCTGCTCGCGTGGACAACGAGGCCAAGGCTTGCCTCGATGACGTCGCCCTCAACCTGCAACAATCAACCGATGCCACCGCGGTGCTGGTGGGCGAGGCGGCTTCTACTGAGAAGAAGGCCGACACGCTTGCTGCACAGCGCGCCGTCAACACGAAGGCTTACCTGGTAACCGAGAAGGGCATTGATGCTTCCCGGATCTCGGTACGCACCGGAACCCAGGGCAACAAGGAAGTTGAGAATTACCTTGTTCCTGCCGGCGCCACCTTCGATAACGACGTGCAAGGCACCACCGCGGTCGACGAAAGCACCGTTAAGGTACAGGCCAGAAAAGCGGCCGCCGCCGTCCACCACAGAAAGAAAGCCGCCGCAGCAAAGTAACGCTGAGGCAGTTCAAAACGAAAAGGGTGACCAGTTAGTAATGGTCACCCTTTTCATTTGGCTTGACCCTTTTGCTCCTGCAGGCGCAACGTGAGAGATGGAAATTACCGCTGAGCTTTCCAGAAACCAAGGGCACTCCAAAGCACAAAACAATGACCTCTATCATCGGGCGTACTCTCTCCTCTGGCCTCCTGCTGTTTGTTCTTTCCCCCATTCAACCGGCCCTGGCGCAATCGCCATCCTGGGTTCCCGTAGGGCCTGACGGAGGGGACGGGCGCAGCTTCGCCTCCGATCCTTCCAACGATCAGCACCTCTACCTCGGCACTACCAACAGCTGGATCTATCAGACCGAAGATGGTGGATCGAGCTGGAAACGTCTGGTCAAGCTGTCCAAGAGCGACGACCTCATCCTCGACAACATTGTCGTCGACCAATCCGATCCCAAAACATTGCTGGTCGGCGCCTTCGTGCTCGACCATCCGGACGGCGCCCTCTTCATCAGCCACGATGCTGGCAAAACCTTCACCGCGGTCGAAGCCATGAAAGGGCAGTCCATTCGGGCACTGACCCAGGCTCCTTCCAACCCCAAAGTCTGGATCGCGGGCACGCTCAAGGGGGTTTACCGCAGCGAAGACAGCGGCGTGCATTGGAGCCAGATCTCGCCCGAGGGCAGCATGGAACTGCATGAAGTCGAATCCATTGCCATCGATCCCAAAGATCCCCAAACCATCTATGCAGGTACCTGGCACCTGCCCTGGAAGACGACCGATGGGGGCGCCAACTGGCACAACATCAAAGAGGGCCTGATCGAGGACTCTGACGTGTTCTCGATCATCATTGACCCCATCGTGCCCAGTGTCGTCTACACCAGCGCCTGTTCCGGTATCTACCGCAGCGATGACGCCGGCGCGCTCTATCACAAGATTCAGGGGATCCCGATGACGGCGCGTAGAACCCGCGTCCTGATGCTCGACCCCACCAACCACAACACCGTCTATGCGGGGACCACCGAGGGGTTGTACAAAACTCTCGATGGCGGCAAGACCTTTCGCCGTATGACCAGCGGCGACGTCATCGTCAACGACGTTTACGTCGATCCCAAAAATTCGCAGCACGTCCTGTTAGCCACGGATCGCAGCGGCGTTCTTGAGAGCGACGACGCAGCCACAACTTTCAAAGCCTCCAACACCGGTTTTTCCCAACGCCAGGTTTCCAGCCTGCTGGTCGACGCAAAATCTCCTCAGACCATCTTCGCCGGCGTGGTGAACGACAAGGCTTACGGTGGTGTCTTCGTCTCCCACGATGAAGGCGCCACCTGGAGCCAGCAAAGCTCCGGTCTTGAAGGCCGCGACGTCTTCAGCCTCTCCCAGGCGGGCGATGGCGCGATCCTTGCGGGGACCAACGCCGGCATCTTCCGCTGGGATGGGACCACGTGGAAGCCGGATGGCAAACTCGTCAAGAGCGCGACCAGGACATCCTATATCGTGCACAAGGGTAAGCGTTCCCGGGTAGAAACCACCATCAAGGTGCCGGACGGGCAAATCGAAGGCCGCATCAACGACATCGAAGTTTCCGGCAGCAACTGGTATGCCGCAACCGCAAAGGGCGTCTACTCGAGCACAGATGGGGGTGCTACCTGGGAAGGCGGCCCGGTGCTCGGCAAGACAGAGTATCGTGTCGTGGCCTCAGACGGCGCTATGGTCATTGCCGCCCAGCGAACTGCACTCGCTTCTTCGCAGGATGGCGGCAAGACCTGGCAGCCCCTAACCATGCCCGCAAAGCTGACCTGGTTGCAATCCGTCGCTATCGCTGGCAACGGCAGCCTATGGCTGGGCGGCCGGCAGGGGGTGTTCTACAGCGAAGACCATGGCCAGACCTGGAGCGAGATGAATACGCTTCCTGTCTCAGACATCAGTGGCCTCACCTACGACCCCGATCTCAAACGGATTGTCGTCACTTCCTGGGCCTCCAGCTGGGTGCTGGCTGTCAACCCGGCAGACCGGACCTTCAAGTTCTGGGATTCCGGCTGGCGGGTGCGCCACGTGCGCTCCTCCGGTGGCCGTCTGCTGGCCGCAACTCCCTATAACGGGGTCGTCGTCGAGCCAGAGAAGGCCACGACCAAGGTAGCGGTTGCCCAAAACCCATAAGCGCACTGCAGTATGATCCGCAGTTTCGAGAAGCGAGACCTGGCCCGGCTATACCAGCTTGACCAGGTCTGCTTTCCCCCTGATATTGCCTACTCCCACGCAGAACTCCAGTATTTTGTCACCCATCCCAACTGCTCCTGCTGGATCGCCGAGCAAGCCGATAAACAACTCGCCGGTTTTGTCATCATCGAGCATGCCAGTCGCAACCGGCGGCCTGTGGGCCACATCGTGACCCTCGATGTGGATCCCCTCCTGCGCCGCCAGGGCGTTGGCAGACTCCTGATGCAAGCCGCGGAGCTGCCATTGAAACGCGCGGGCGCCACCGCAATCAGCCTGGAGGTGGCGGTCGACAACACCACCGCGCAGCAGTTCTATCGCAGCCTGGGCTTCGTCATGAAGGGGAGAATTGCCAACTACTACGGGGGGAGGGTCGATGCTGAAGTGATGGAAAAACCGATTTAAAAGTCTGGGTATACCGGCCTTGACTTGGCGCCTGCAGGGGTACCCAAAACCGGCTGCGGAAAGCTCTGTAGGGGGCAGGAAAGACGCACCTCAGGGGTGAAAGCCCGACGTATTCCTGATCACTTACGGCCCGGCTAAAGTCGTGCCCTGGTCGTGCCCTTGAAACAAAACAGTGTTTAGTGCTGCAACTAAATTGCCGTTTAACCGGCAAAAGCGACCCGGCCGGCCGACCGGCAGTCGCTGACTGCTAGCGTACGATCAGCTTCCAGCAGATAGCGGCGACCACCACCAACGCTGCCTGGAAGGCAATCGCAAACACCACACCGCGTGCGCAACCCAGCTTATCCTCGTAGTACTCTTCAGAACTGCCCGGATAAACCTCTGCCACGTTCAGGGAAACAATGGACTCCGCACGGCGCACGATGCGCAACTCCGGCCTCATTGATTGATCTGCTAAATTCGGAATCGCCTGTATGCCCATGATGTGTCCCTTCCTTTCGCTACTGAGTTTATTGCGAAAGGCATCTCATTGATCACCTGTTATGTACAACTTTGGTAGAGTCACCGGCGCCCTGTCCTGGAACGGTACAACGAAGGTGTCAATTTGGAACAAAAACATGCCGCTGACCGCCGTTTTTCGCCTATCTTCATTACCCAGGTAAGCCCCCAAACCGAGCGGCGGAGTAGCAAAAAGTTTAGCCTTCGTCCGCTTGCAAGGTAATGACTGTGATCTCCGGGGGACAGCGGAAGCGGAAAGGCAGCGTCACCGCCCCAATTCCGCGATTCACGTAGAGCTGCATCCCATCCTGCAGCCGGAAGAGCCCATGCACATACTGGGTTCCCATCTCCGGCAGCATCAGGGGCGGCAGAAAAGGGAACAGGATCTGCCCGCCATGGGTATGGCCTGAAAGCATCAGATCTACCTGGCGTCCAACCACGTGGTCGGCGAAATCGGGCTCGTGCGCCAGCAGAATGAGCGGCTCACGGCCGGGATCACGCAAGGTGGGCAGCGCGGCTGTCAGGTCAGGATGCTGTACCAGGGCATCTTGAGTGCCTGCCAGCCACAGCCGCTGGCCGGCGCGCTCGATTGCCAGCGAGCTGTTGGCCAGCACCCGAATGCCCTGCACCCGCAAGGCGTCGGTGATCGCCCGTGAACCGACCAGCGCATCATGATTGCCCAGGATGGCGTAACGCAGCGGGCAGGTAATTTGGCCCAGCAGTTCCGCACAGTGGTAGCCCAGGCGCACGGAGAAATGTCGCGGCAGGGGATTGGAACTGACGAAATCCCCGGTCAATACCACCAGGTCGGGGCCCAGCGCGTTGACTTTGCGGACGATTGCCTCGAGAAAACTGGCTTCCGTATATTCCTCAAAATGAAAATCGCTGATCTGCACCACCTTCATGCCGGCAAAAGCCCCTGGTAAGCGGGCGATAAGAAGGGTGCGGTCGATGATTTCGATCTCGTGGCGGCCGATCTCGCCGGCATAAAACGCCAGCCCAGCCACAGAAGCTGCCGCCAGCCCCAGAAATCCTCTGCGGGTGAGCGAGGCCGTCTTCTCTAATTCGGCAACTGGGGACATCTTTCGAGTTTAAGGCGTCGGCAGCCGCATTCCGCAGCCCCATTGTGAGTCGCAGACCGTCTTGGGTACCTGTTCCGGCAATTTTAGGCCCAGGCATTTCAGGGAAAGATGCTGCGTAGTGCCGGGTACAGGCGGCGATAGCTGACGTAGGTCTGCTGCATCACGCGCGATGCTTCGGGCTCAGGAACCGTGCGTTTGGCCACCCGGACCACCGCGTCGCAGGCTGCATCGACGGAAGCCCACGCGCCCACCCCAACCCCCGCCAGCAGCGCTGCGCCATAGGCCGCGCCCTCTTCTGCCTGCACAGTCTCGACCGCCTGTCCGTACACGTCCGCCTGGATCTGCCGCCACAACGGGGAACGTGCGCCACCCCCGCCCACGCGAATGCCCCGCACCGGGATACCCAGCTCGCGGAAAATGGTCAGAGTGTCCTTCAGGCTGAAAGCGACCCCTTCCAGGATGGCCCGGATGACGTTGCCGCGGTTATGGTCCGCGGACAAGCCCACCAGGGCTGCCCGCGCCTTGGGATCCAGGTGGGGTGTACGTTCGCCCATCAGGTAGGGCGCCCACAGAACCCCACCCGACCCGGGAGGAACCTGCGCCGCCTCGGCGCTGAGCTGGTCGTATGGATCGGCCCCGGCGCGACCCGGGGGCACTCCGAAATTGTCGCGAAACCAGCGCAGAGAGAGGCCGGCCGCCTGGGTCACGCCCATCACATGCCAGCGTCCCGGGATGGCGTGGCAAAAGGTGTGCAGCCGGCCGAGAGGGTCGGTGACCGGCGCATCTGAGGCGGCAAACACCACCCCCGAAGTCCCGATAGTCGCGCTCACATCCCCGGGGCGCACGATCCCCATGCCGGTAGCCCCCGCTGCCTGATCGCCTGCGCCGGCCACCACCGGCGTGCCCGCCTTGAGCCCGGTGGCAGCGGCCGCCCCCTCTGTGATGTAGCCCACCACCTCCTGCGATTCATGGAGAGATGGCAGGCAATCCGGGTTTAGCTCCACCGCATCGAGCACCGCATCTGACCAGCGCCGGTGGGCCACGTCGAGCAGCAGCGTTCCCGAGGCATCGGCCACGTCGATGGCCTTGACCCCGGTCAGGCACAGCCGAACGTAATCCTTGGGCAGGAGAAAGCTGTTGAATCGGCGCCAGATTGAAGGTTCGTTGGTGCGCACCCATAGCAGTTTGGTCAGCGTGAAGTTGGTCAGCGCGGGGTTCGATGTTAACTCCACCAGCCGCCGCGGCCCGATGGTTTCATTCAGGTAGCGGCACTCCGCCTCGGTGCGTTGATCGCACCAGATAAGCGCCGGCCGCAGCACTTCATTGTTGCGGTCCAGCAGCACCGCGCCATGCATTTGGCCGCTGAGGCCAATGCAGGCAATGTCCGACGCAGCCGTGCCGCTCTCCTGCAGCAACTTGCGCACTGCGCCCTGGCAGGCCTTCCACCAGTCGTGCGGATCCTGCTCCGCCCACCCGCTGCGCGGAGAAGCGAACGGCTCATGGTCATGGATAGCGGACGCAACCACTGCGCCTGATTCGTCGATCAGCAGGGCGCGCGTGCCGCCGGTGCCCACATCGATGCCTAGCAGATGAATGGCGCCATCTCCCGGTCTTGCGACTCGATAAAACAGTTAAGTCCCGCAAGGGACGACTGAAAGTAGCCCAGGACGACAGTCCTGGGTTAAGCAGCAGACAAGAACAGTCCCGCAGGGACGGCTGAATACCCTCTGCCGGCCCTCGCGGGCGCCGCAACAAAACCTACGCCTAGAACTGGTTCCACAAATACTGGTTATAAACATCGTGATGGAACTGGATTTCCGGCGCCTTGATCAGGCTACCCAGCAGCCGTGGACACCGGTCGGCCGACGCCTGCTTCAAATCCGCATAACGCGCCTTTACATCCGCGCCCAACAGGGTCGTGGTCCACTTGGATTTGCGGAAATCTTCAATCGCCGTATAGACGTTGTCCGGCAGATAACGCTTGGCCTGGCGCAGGTCCTTGATTTTGGACATCTCGCCTTCCAGCCCAGTACGGAAAATCGAATAAAGCGTCATGTAAGGATTGGCGTCCGGACCCACCGAGCGCACCTCAACCCGCGAGCTCTTCTCGTTGCCGATCGGCACCCGCACCATGGATCCACGGTCGATGGGCGAAGCCTTGATTTGATTCGGCGCCTCAAAATGCGGGTCGAGGCGGCGATACGCATTCACGCTGGCATTCAGCAGCAGGCAAATATCGTTGGCGTTGCTCAAAATGCGATCGATGAATGACCATGCCAGCGGGCTGATCTTCTCTTCGCCGTTGGGGTCCCAGAAGAGATTCTTGCCGTCTTTACTAATGGAGACGTTGGTATGCATGCCATTGCCGTTGACCCCGATCACTGGCTTGGGCAGAAACGATGCCGAGCAGCCCATGCTGGTCGCGACCTGGCGGCAGATGAGCTTGTAGAGCTGGATCTGATCGGCGGCCGCCACCACTTCGCCGTAATTGTAGTTGATCTCAAACTGCGAGGGCGCCACCTCCGGGTGGTCCTTCTCATTCTCGAAGCCCATCGCCCGCTGTACTTCGGCCGTGTTATCGATGAAGGTGCGCAGCGGATCGCCGGGCAGCGAGTGGTAATAGCCGCCGGTATTCACATACTCGAACTTGCCTGTCTCGTGGTAGCGCCGCTCGGCGTCGACGCCCTCAAACAGAAAGCCCTCGATTTCGTTGGCGGCATTCAGGGTATAGCCGTGCTCTTCGTTCTGTTCCAGAGCGAATGACTTCAGCACGCTGCGAATATCGGCCGGGTAGACGTCTCCGCTTTTGTCGATTACTTCACCAAAGACGATCACCTTGCCTGCGCCGAAGTAATCGGCCGGTACCCAGTAGAAGGCGCTCCAGTCGATGCCCAGCCGCAGGTCGCTTTCCCTCTGCGCGGAGAAGCCACGGATGGAAGATCCGTCAAACGTCAGATTGTCCCAGCTTTTCACCAGAAACTTCTTGTCGTAGTCCAGCATGTGCAGCCGGCCTTCCAGATCGCTAAAGAGGACCGTGACCGCCTTGATGCCTTTTTCGTCGGTGAGGTACTTGATGCGTTCTTCCTGAAGCTGGTGCGCGGGAACACGCTTCCGGCGCTGCTCCTTGGCCTTCAAGTTCAGTTCTTCGAGTTGTTCATAGGGAAGCGTGAGAAAACTGCGCAGTTCGGTCGACATGGATCTCCTTAAAAGAAAATATGTCCAGCAAGCCAGACTAAAGGATAATCCCCATGAATCCTGTCATCAAATCGTGACCGCAATGAGGTTGCCGGTCTGACCGTGGGAGATCAGTCCTTTTGCAGAGTGTTGCCGCTTCTTACTGCATTACCGTCCATCCCCCGGTATCATTCTGAAATCATGCTGAGGCGTCTCTTGCAAGTTAGGTTATCGCCCCTGGTCCTGCTGCTCGTTTTCGCCTCCACTTTTGCCCATGCTGCCCCGGCAATCCCGCCGCCCCTGGTCATCGCAGGAATTGGCGCCGCCAGCGCTCCCCTCGACGGCAAATGGCAGTTCCATACCGGCGACGACCCCACCTGGGCTTTGCCCACGCTGGACGATTCCGCCTGGGAAGCGATCGGCGTCGATCAAAGCTGGGGAGCGCAAAACCACTTCGGCTACACCGGCTACGCCTGGTACCGCCGCCATCTCGACGTGGACCCGGTAGCGGGCGCGCATACGGAGTTCGCACTCTTCGTCCCGCCTGTCGACGATGCCTACGAGGTCTATTGGAACGGCACGTTGATTGGACGAGGGGGAAAGCTCCCGCCCCATCCCGTCTGGTATTTCCAACAGCCATATCGCACCTTTGGCCTGGGGCAACCGCAGTCAGGCGTGCTCGCCCTCAGGGTTTGGAAGGCGCCGTACACTTCCTTCGATTCGGGCATCCTTGGTGGCCCCACGAGCCCACCCAAGGTGGGTAGTTCCGAAGCCATCGCAGCCTACAAAGAGGGGCTCGATCATCGCTGGTTAAGAAGCCATCAATACGATTTCGCGCTCGACCTGCTCTACGGCCTGGTCGCGCTGCTCAGCTTTCTGGCCTGGTTACGCAGCCGCCAGCAAAAGCTTCTCTTCTGGATGACCCTCTACTCGGTCCAGCCACTGCTCGCGCAGGCATTGATCGCTTTTCGTATTCCGTTTCACTACCTGTTCTCGCTCGGCGTTCTGCAGCCTCTTATCGGGATCGCGGACGTCTCCCTCTGGTATCTATTGCTCTATCTCCTGCAATTGGACGATCGTCCTCGTCTGCGCGGCTGGACGCGCAACCTGGCCTTCGTTACCCTCATCGCTTCCTCGCTCGATGGTCTGATAACAATCTGGGCATTTGACGTCTCTAACCCCTTATGGTTCCAGATCCCGGATGCCATATTCACCGCCATCTTTACCGGGGCCGAAGCCTTCCCCTTGGTGCTGATCGCGCTCGCGCTGAGGAAACGGCTCGATGCCTCTCGCTGGTTCGTGGCCTTCTTTGCGTTTGCCCGCGATTTCTTGATTGTCTTGCGAACGGCGCTGGAACAAGGTCAACGTTTCACCCACTGGAATGGCGACAAGCTGCTCACTCCCTTGTTCATCATCAATGGCAATCGATTCAATGCTGCGACGTTGGCATCCACCTTCCTTTTTATCGCCATCGTCTACGCGGTCTACCGCTACACCGTGGAGCAAGGCGCACGGCAAGGCGCCCTCGAACAGGAATTCAAAAGCGCGCAGGAACTGCAGCGCGTCCTGATTCCAGAAACGCTGCCGTCCATCCCGGGCTACTCCGTGACCAGCGCCTATCGCCCCGCAGAAGAGGTAGGAGGCGATTTCTTTCAGTTAATTCCTCAGGAAGAGGGCGCAACCGTGCTCATCCTCGGCGATGTGAGTGGCAAAGGATTGAAAGCGGCTATGACCGTATCGCTGATTGTGGGGGCCGCACGGACCCTGGCCGAGTCGTCAGACGATCCAGCAGACATCCTCTCCGGCTTGAATCGCCGCCTGCACGGCCGCGTGCAGGATGGATTTGTCACCTGCCTGGTTCTCCGCCTGGATGGGGAGGGCGGATGTGTGATCGCCAACGCCGGCCATCCTCCCCCGTTCCTCAATCAACAGGAACTGGATCTTCCTGTCGCGTTACCGCTGGGGCTGCTGCCCACCGCCATCTATGAGACCACGGTCATCCATCTCGGCGTCGCCGATCGCCTCACGCTCTACACCGACGGCTTACTCGAAGCACGCAACGCTGCCGGCGAGCTCTACAGCTTTGATCGCTTGCAGAATCTGATCGCCACCGAACCGGATGCGCGTCAGGCCAGCGAGGTCGCCGTCGCCTTCGGCCAGGAAGACGACATCACGGTACTCACCCTCACTCGCCTGGCCACCGGGGTAGAGTCGACAACTTTTTTGTTGGCGCCCGCATTAGTTTCCGCAACCGGCTAAAATGGCCGCTGACATCTTAGGAGATCGAGCATGGTCACTTCATTACCCGGAGTCTTAGGCAAAGGCGGTACGTTCCCCCTGGGCTGGGCCATTCTGCTGATCATTGTCGGCTTCTTTGCCCTCGCCTTGCCCTACGAGGCGGGCATTGCCATCGCCATCCTGGTGGCCGCGTTCGTCATCGTGGCCGGCATCGCCCATCTTGCCGGCACCTTTGCGGCGCGTTCCACCGGAGGCTTCTTCTGGGGACTGTTCGTGGGCGGCGCCTATTTAGTTGCCGGGGTCTATCTGCTGATGCACCCCAAACTGAGCCTGGTTTCGCTGACGCTGGCGCTGGCTGCGCTCTTCCTGGTCGAGGGCATCTTCCACATCGTCACCTATTTTCAAATCCGCAGTGCCCCGGGCGCCGGCTGGATTCTCTTCGACGGCATCGTGACCCTGATTCTCGCCGTCATGATCTGGAAAAGCTGGCCCGCTAGTGCCGTGTGGGCGGTGGGCACGCTCGTCGGCATTAATCTCCTGATGAGCGGCTTCACCCGTCTGATGTATTCAAGAGCGATACGAGGCCGTTCATGAGTCAGGACACAGAGAAAGCCGCTGCCGCGCGCAAGAGCGTGGAATACGTCAAGGACGGAATGATCGTTGGCCTCGGTTCGGGTTCCACGGCAACCTTTGCCATCAAGTTTCTGGGTGAGCAGGTGCGCGACGGGCTGAAGATTCGGGGAATCCCCACCTCGCGTGCCAGTGAGCAGCTGGCGCGTTCCTTGAACATCCCGCTCACCACCTTCGATGAAGTGGGTTACACCGATGTGACCATCGACGGCGCAGATGAAGTGGCTCCCGGCCTGGCCTTGATTAAGGGGGGTGGAGGCGCTTTGCTGCACGAAAAAATTGTGGCTGCCGCATCCCGCCGCCTGGTGATTGTTGCGGACGAGCACAAGGTGGTTAAGTTACTGGGCCGCTTTCCCTTGCCGGTAGAAGTGATTCCGTTCGCGGCTGCGCCGATCAAAAAGCAGCTCGAAGAAATAGGAGCCCATCCCGTGCTACGCAACACCCAGCAAGGCGGCCCCTATATTACCGACGAAGGCAACTACATCTTCGATTGCCATTACGGAGAGATCGAGGATCCATCCGCTGTAGCGCTCGCGATCAAAACCATGACAGGGGTCGTTGAACACGGTCTATTCCTGGGCCTGGCCTCGGTCGCCATCGTAGCCGGCCCCGACGGAGCAAGAGTCATCACCGCTTAGAACAGTGCGTCGCTCATAACGTCCGGTATGTTTGCCAACCTGTCGGGCGCCCAGTCCGCTGGGAGGGAAAAGTAGTCCAGCGTGAAATCCTGGGTAGGCAAAGTAGAACAGAGACAGGTAGGAGGGTGAACGAAAGTAGGTTGCCAGATCGAGAGGTCCCAAACAAATTCGTCATCCCGACCGAAGTGTAGCGGAGTGGAGGGACCCGCTGTGCGCCTACACCCTAAGGACGGCTCCATGCGTGACCTCGCAACGCTTAACAGGTGCTCCTTCGGCTAAATCGATCCATCGTTCTCTGACCTATTGTTTGGGCAGTCCACCAAGATGCTCGATCAGAGCTTGGGCAATGCAGTGCAACCAAGGCGGCCCAAGAGCGCTCCAGGTATCCGTAAAAACCACTTTTTGAACAAAACGAAATTGTCGGGGACACTTCCAGGTTCCAGCGCGAGCGATCGTAGCGGGCGGAGCAAGAGTGGTCACTCTACGATAGGCTAACGGCCACACAGATCCGTGCGTAGTTGAACGAGTGTGTAGTCGAACGCGCGTGTAGTCGAACGCGTGTAGTAGTCGAATGCGTCTGTAGTCGAATGCGTCTGTAGTCGAACGAGTGTGTGATCGAATGCGTCTGTAGTCCAACGCGCGTGTAGTCGAACGAGTGTGTAATGCAATGCGTGTGTAATGCAAAAGCGTGTGTAATGCGAAAGCGTGTGTAGGCGATTGCGTGTGTGATCGAATGCGTGTCCGATCCTTGATGCATTCGAAGAGTCCCCGCAGGGGACGGCTGAAGATAGCCCAGGACGCCAGTCCTGGGTAGAGGAACGAAGTGAATTCAGTCCCGCAGGGACGGCTGAAGGCTATGCATCGAGCGCATGGGCCGCAAGAAACTTCTGCAACTCCTCCGCAAAACTAATCCGTTTATGATGATCGGCCTGCGCGTTTATGTACTTAACCGTTGTTGCTTGTTGCGAAGCGCCGATCGAGAAAGCTCCATATCCTTCCTGCCAGGAAAAGTTTCGCGATCCCGGAAAAGTCTCATGAATCCACTTCGAAGAACCTGATTTCAATAGCTGGACGGCCTTCGCCACTGAAACAGTCCGTGGTAACGACAACAGCACATGAACATGGTCAGAGGCGCCGCCAATCGCGATCGTTTGCATCCCGTTCTCACGCGCGATGCCGCCGAGATAGCCATGAAGTCTTTCCTGCATATCCTGCTGGATGGTCGACCGTCGTTCCGCGGTGGCAAAAACGATATGAACCAGACAACATATGTGACTATGCGACATAAATTTCAGCCGTCCCTTCGGGACTGTTCCTGCTTTAGCTTCCTGAACCCAGGACTGCGTCCTGGGCTAGCATCAGCCGTCCCTTCGGGACTCTGAGCGCACCCGGCACGAGTCCGGCTTCGCGGGCAGCGAAACCCTATCCCTACGGCGGAGTAGAAATGCGCTCCGTATCGTGGAAGCGCTTCATATCCACCCCGGCCATTCTGCCCTCGGGGTCATACACAAAAATATCGGTAAACTTCGCGTCCCATTCCACTTCGCTTGCCCGATAAGACGACCGTGCGTTCACGATCTGCGAAAACGTCTCATCCATCCCTGTCAGCAAAATTAAAAATTCCGCTCCGGTCGCGCACAACTCTTCTTCCGTGACTCCATACAGAGGGCTCTGCTGATCAATCACATGCACCACCGTCCACGAAAGCGGAAAGAACACCACGCTCTCGCGTTCCAGGCTAAGCGGGTAATACCGCCGCACTGAGATCCCGCTCGCATTGTTCTCAAATCGCGAAACCAGCACCCGCACATGCAAATCGATAATCTGATTGTTACGAGTATTGATGATGCGGAATTGGAAGGCCCGCTGATTGCCAATCCACGACATCACCGCCTTCTGACTAAAAAGAATATCCGCCACCGGACGAGAGAAACGCGCGAACACCAACCCGGTAACCACCGCCAGGCCCAACAGACTGACCACCGACTCAAGCGCAACCAGCGTGTTCGTAAGCAGCCCAACCGGTACCGTACTGCCGTAGCCAATCGTCGCCGAGGTATGAATGCTGAAAAAAAACGCCTTCGGAAAAGGAGAATAAATACCGGTGTCGAGTGTGTTGACCAAACCACCCGGCCCGCAGGCGACATAGGCCACCGCAAAGATGCCATTGAGCGTGATGTACAGGATCGCAACGAAAAGAAAAAAACGGCTCCACGTCGTGCTGACCAGGTTCGAATAAGCCAGGAACGCATGCAGGCCCCGGCCGCGTGTCTGCACATTGAACGTGCCGTTTCGATTGAGCAGGCGCAGCTCTCGCTGCTGCGAGACGACCCGGCCGAACCCCAGATCGCTTGACGGATCCTCCGCGGTCTTTGCCGGCGTGGGTTTCAGTTCCTGCTCCATCATGCTCACCCAGCCAGTTGACGATGCAGCAGCGCCAGCGTGAATTGCAGACACAACGCCGCCAGCTCGGGATCGTAGCGGTACCCCTCATCCCGCATAAAGGCGTGAGCGCCATTCACTTCCAGCCACTGAAAATTTGCGCCCACCTCATCCAGCCGTGCTTTCACCAGGTTGCGCCCGGCCAGAGGAACATGCGGATCCTGGCGCCCCCAGATATGCAGCAGCTCACCCTTGATCTCACCTGCGCGCGCCAGCGAATCGTCTTTCTTGCCCAGGCCCAGGCTGCCGCTATGGATGTCGGTGGCATAGAAGCAAACCGTCGCCCGCACGCTCGGATTCATCGCCGCGCGAAACGCCAAATGTCCGCCCATACAGATGCCGATCGTGCCCAGCCGCCCGGTGCAATCCGGCATCCCCTGCAGGTAATCGAGCACCGCCCGCGCATCGCTGTCATACGCCGACACCGCTTTGCCAAATTTGTCGGCATTGCCTCTGTCGGAGCCATCCTGGTCGTAGGCCAGCACCGTTCCCGCCGGCTCCAGCTCGTGATACACCTCGGGAACCGCGACGATGTAGCCGTGGCCCGCGATAAACGACGCAAAGCGCCGAATCGGACCCGTGGCCTGAAAAATCTCGGAAAAAAGAATCACCGCGGGGTATTTTCCCTTGGCCGCTGGTTGAAAGAAATAGGTCCGCATGGGACCGGTGGGCGTGGCGAGATCAACGGAACGTTCTTCTTGCAGGATCATAGATACTCTCCCCGCCAGACTAACCGATAATAGCCAAACATGGTGATCGGCTGGTTACAACGAAACATGGAAGGCGCCTCCCCGTGGCCGCTGGTAGAAGCAACCCAACGCCAGCTGCAACTGCCCTGCCTGCTGGTGCCGCAGCCGGCCCACGCGGTGCTGGCCGGGGAACTCGCCGCCGGCCTGCTGCCCACCGCCTTCGGTGCCCTGCCACCAGAGATCGTGCGCGCCATTCAGATGCACGATACCGGTTGGGCCGCGAGCGACGCCCAGCAGATTCAACGGCTGCGTGCTGGGCCGCAGGCCAACCAGGCCGCGCCGATCTCGTTTATCGCCATCCCCCCCGATGAAATGATCGAGGCCTGGACGGCCTCGATCGACAGCGTCGAAGCCTTGTCGAAAGCCGGGGCCATCGTGGTCAGCCGCCATTTCACCCTGCTCGCCCAGGACCATCCGGCGCACCAGCGCTTTCTCCAGTCCGAAAAGGCGCGCCAGCGACGGCTGGCAGGCAGCGCGTCCCCGGCTGCTGATCTCGAGCGATGGACCGCCGCGTTAGGGTTCTGCGACCTGGTGTCGCTCTATCTATTAACCGGGCTGAGGAATGACGTCGACTTCCCGCTCGCACATCCCAGCTCGCCGCAGGCCGCCACCGCCCCACGGGTGAGCCTGCAATTCGAAGGGCGAAACCTCCGCTTCACCCCGCAGACGATACGTGCCGGTTGCGCCTTAACCATCCAGGCGTTGAAGCACCCCGTCCCCGCACAAGGCCCACGTGCCGAAACCCTCGTCTGGGAAGTGATGTAGCCAGGTGGGCTACTGCGACCGGCTACTGGTCAGTCGATGCCCAAGCCGAACCAAGGGGCGCTCGACCACATAGTAGCTGAGCGTTGCAGTCATGAAAGTCAGCAGCAGATTAAGCGGCCATGTCTCCAGTCGCCCTAACGGTCGCCAGAGAAAAAAGCGTTGCGTGAAGAATAGCTCCTGCCACAAGTAAAGACTGTAGGAGATGCGGCCAATCCATCGCAGCGGCTGCCATTCCAATAACCCCGTGCCCAGACTTTCCGGCTTCAACACGGTGCCCAGCACGATACCCGGCATGGCGACCTCGATCGCACTCATCCGCAAACCCGAGCTTTCCGGTAACTGCAGCGCCAGAAAAAACCCCAGCACGAAAACGAAATGCCATCGCCGGATGAACGCATCAAAGTGCTCACCAAATCTCTCCGAGCGAGATAGGACGGCGAACAGCGCAGGGATCATCAGCGCGTCCAAACGAATATCGGTGTGGAACACGATCGTGAACCACTCCTTGTGCGCGAGGGCCAACTGGCGATGAACGATGACCGCCACGATGATGGCCAGCAGGCTCGCGAGTCTTGCCTTTTTCCGCGTCAGCACCAGCAGAGCCGGCAACAGCAGATAGAAATGTTCTTCGAGCGAAAGCGACCAGAAATGCGTGGTGAACCACGGATAACCCAGCCCGCGATCGATGTGGTAGAGCGACGAGTAATTACGAAAGAAAAAAAGCGAGGCGAACCACTCCATGCGGGAGACGTAGATCAACCCCAGCCCCGCCAAACAAGCAATCGTCGTGAGATAGACGATGGCTGCCGGCAGAATGCGAAACGCCCTCCGAACATAAAAGTGGGGTAGGGAAATGCGGCCTGAACGCTTCTCCTCCTCGAGCAGTTTCGAGGTGATCAGCAGGCCGCTGATGGCAAAGAAAACATCTACCCCCAGGTGCCCATAACGCCAGGCCCATGCGGTGCTGAAGATGCCCGCCGTGTGCAGGTTGCTGTGATAAAAAATCACACCCAGGATGGCAATCGCTCGCCACCCATCCAGGCTCGGCAGATAGCCAAATTTGTGCTCGCTATTGGGCAGCGCGATCGACTCCGTCCTGGCCATCAGTCGTTCCCGCAGCTATCGCAACCCATAGCGAGTTCTTCGCAGGAAGACATGTCATACCCTAAGAATCTCACTCTTCCTGCGCCCTGGCCCCGCCGGTGCGCGCGAAGTACCTGATTACGCAATCGCCCGCTGCAGCTGCCACCGTGCCAGGCGATAGATGGCGTGCGTCAGCAACAGAAGATCCAGGGGAATACGGAAGCGAGGGTCGGAGTTGGTAAGCAGGAAGGGAGTGATATAGGCGACGGCAAAGATCACGAACAGCCAGTCCTCCATGCCCCAGGGGCAGCGTCGCAAAACAAACAGCACCAGCAACCACAAGGGGATAGCCAGGGCCAGCAGCGACTTGACCAGGCCGCCCAGGGAACCGAGCGGGTAGATCTTGGTGTCCGGGCGCAGCAGGGTTACCAGCTTGACCAATACCAGCTTGAGCGCGTTCAACGGATGGTGACGAACGAACAGCAAGGCATGGTCGACATAGTAGGGCCGTAGCGTCGGATCGTATACGTCCACTTGCGGGCCGAACCCATTGGCCAGCAGCGAAGGATAGATCGACGGTTCAGCATTCAGATTCGCAAGCAACGCTCGTTCCGTAAAAGCGTTATCGCCCGCGTAGAGGTTATAGGGCCCATTTTGCGGAATATAGAAAGACCCATGCACCACGGTGCTGACCACGAACACCGTGACCGCCGCTCCCAGCAGGGCAATTGCTACATTCATGAACCAAGCGCGGACTCGATGACCGGGCAGCGGCGCCACCCAGAAAGCAAAAGCAATGGGCAGAATCATCGCCGGAAAATTCGGGCGCACGTTAATGCTCAGTCCCCAGAGAATGCCGGTTACGATGGCGCGCGCCGGCGTTAGCCCCTTGCGCACCACTGCCAGCAGCGAGACACAGAGCAGCATCAGCAGAACCGTGGTGATGTTGGTATCCCAGACCTTTTTGATGCTGATCACTACGTCGGGATGAAAGCCGAGTAA
Organism: uncultured Acidobacteriaceae bacterium; assembly: GCA_963834445.1. Lineage (GTDB taxonomy): Bacteria > Acidobacteriota > Terriglobia > Terriglobales > Acidobacteriaceae > PALSA-350. Next base: position 185,674 of record CAWIBU010000001.1, on the reverse strand, counting down.
CGCGCCTCCGATCGCCGCGGTGGTGCGATCCAGTGCGAGCAGGCGCAGAACCAGGTAAACGGCGATGAGGGTCGACACGTAGATCAGCAGCTGCATGGCGACGACGCCGGCGTTACCGCCGGCGCGCAGAGCGAGCCCGAGTAGCGCCGGGTAGCCGCACGGTGTAAATACAGTACGAATGTGGCCGCTGCTGACGAACTGGTTGGCATCGAACCAGAAGGCGCCCATAGGCCAGGAAAACGGCACCACGACCATCGTCCCAGCGACGACCACCGCCAGTAGCAGGACCAGGACCGCGAGCAGCCCCCGCAGTCTGGCGCGTGTGAACATCATCCCGGCTGCCGGCAAAACCATCAGAGTTAATATACGGCCTTCCCACGACTCGCAGCCCGGCCCGTTCGACACCCTGCTCCCTTTTGCTGGTAACCGGTAACTAGCTCGCCCGCAAAGGCTTGACCTGGCCCGACCACGGCCAAACATAGTCACCGCGTCCGGTAAGATGAAGCGATGCATTCGGGAAATTGTGGCTTAGGGAGCTTCGGGGTTGTCAGCTCCAGATAAACCTACAGTGGCAACGCCGCGCACCCGGCCCTCCGCTCACATTCCTGCGCTGGATGGGATTCGGGGTGCTGCGGCCGCCGCTGTATTCATCTATCACTATGGCGGAGGGGCACGCTCGGCGAACCCCGCGTTGCGTTTCCTGGGCCAGGTCATTCATCTCGGCTGGGTGGGGGTCTCGCTCTTCTTTGTTCTTTCCGGCTTCCTGATTACCGGCATCCTGCTCGATGGACTTGAGCGGCCCGGCTGGTGGAAGACCTTCTATCTCCGCCGCACCTTGCGCATTTTTCCGCTCTACTACGCGGCCCTGCTGGGGGGCGTCTTCGTTCTGCTGTTACTGCACGTGCGTGGGTCGGCCATTTCTCCCGTGTGGCCGTTTTTTGTCTACCTGCAGAATATTCCGGGTCTGGTTCGCTTCGACGTCATGAGCCCGCTCCTGATGCTGGGTCATTTCTGGAGCCTGGCGGACGAGGAGCAGTTCTATCTCTTTTGGCCCTTCCTGCTTGCGCTTGCCAGCAAACGCGGCCAGGTCAGGCCGCTCTGCGTAACGGTTTGGCTGCTTTCCCTGGTCTTCCGCATAGGCGTCTTCAGCTTCCACCTCAACTGGCAGTGGGCCGGCTATTTCATCGCTGGCCGGGCCGGGGAGATGGCTGCCGGAGGGTTCCTCGCCGCCTCTTTGCGCGACACCGAGGCGGTGAGACGCGCAGTTTTTCGCGCCGCCCGGCCGGTGCTCGCCGCCTCCTTCCTCGGTGCCCTGGCGATCATCTTGTGGACCCAGCAGACCGGCGCCGGGGACTCCTGGTTCGGCACCTTGGGTGTCGCCTTGTTGAGCACCTTGTTTGCAGCCTTGATCGCTCTTTCGCTGCGCCCAGGATGGATTCAGCGTGCCTTCAGCCTCTCGTTGCTGCGCTGGCTGGGCAAGATAAGCTACGGCATTTACATCTACCATCTGCTGCTGTACCCGCTCTTCGCCTGGGTTACGCGCAGCATGCTTCCGGCTGCGACCGGTGACCAGTACCAAGTGCTGCTGGCCGCCGTCGCCACACTAGGCACGCTCCTGGCGGCGTCGCTCTCCTTTGCCACCCTCGAGAGCTGGTTTCTCAGGTTGAAAGATTCCATAGGAAAGCCGCATGCTCTGCCCGTGCAGTCGTGAGAAGCGGACGCTCCTGGTGGGGAAGCCGATACCGCACCGGATTGTTCTGTTAAACTAATTTTGCGTTTGGGGACGTAGCTCAGTTGGTTAGAGCGCCGCCCTGTCACGGCGGAGGTCGCGAGTTCGAGCCTCGTCGTCCCCGCCAGATAACAAAGGACTTCCGGTTAATCTGGCGAAAACCCAAGGGCACTTTTAGTAAAAGCAGGCTCCCGTCACCCGGGAGCCTTTCGTGTTTCCAGGCGTAGAATTCGACACAGCGTTTTTTGAGGCTCCGCAATGGCGTACAAGTTCCTTCGCGGTGACACCGTTCGGCAGATCGGCAAGTCAGACGATTTGATCGTTGCGCGTGCGGACGAAACCGGAGAGCGATACTTGCTTACCCACAGCCCCGAAAGTGCTACACCTCAGATTTGGGCATCTGAAAATGAGCTTGAAATAGTGAAGCGAGCCAGCGACAGCTTCACCGGCTTGAAGCCGAACTTGTACATCACTTAGCTTGAGCCTGCCGTCCTGGTCGCTTTTCAGTATCGTCCGTTATCGCCGGATGCAAACGACGATATGGTTTTGGATGTAGCGATCAACGGAAATGCAGATGCAATCATAACCAACAATACGACACATTTTCGCGAAGCCGCAGAGCGTTTTCACCTGGAAGTATTGACTCCTGCCGAGTTCTTGAGCAAAGTCCAAAAGAGGAGATAAATGCGGCCCACCCTGGTTGGAGTGGGCCGCACCGTTGCTCAATAATAGAACTTAGCCGCCAGCTGGATTTGCCGCGAGCTGTTACCGAACGAACCCGTGGGAACACTGCCAAAATTCCCACCGGTACGGTTGCCGTTCGCATCGAAGCTCTGGTCGCCAAAATTTGCGTCGACCGAGCCCAGGTTAGGATGGTTCAGCGCATTAAACATCTCCATCCGGATCTGCACGTTGTATCGCTCGCCAAATTTTGTGTTCTTGGTGAGCGAGAAGTCGAAGTTCTGTGAATCAGGGTTGTGTACCCACGAAAGCGCACGCGGAGCATTGCCTATCGTGTAAGGAGCCGGCTTGGCAAAATCCTGCCAGTCGAAGGCTTTGAACGGAGCCGTGCCCGCACTCGACTTCTTCTGATTCCATGCTGGACGCTGGCCGAGCGTAAAAATCGTCTCCGCCGTTGTTCCATTATCGAAGCTCCCCAGCACAACCGGGTTACCGGTGCTCCAGTTTTCAATCCCGGCCACCTGCCAGCCATTCACCAGCAGGTTCGTTCCTTTCCCCGCACCGTTGAGGAATGTCTTGCTGTGCCCAAAGGGAAGTTCGTAGATCACGCTGGAAACGATTTGCAAATTCACGTTCTGCGCACCAATGCCCCACTCCGCCTTGGGGTTGTATTGGTCAGCGTACGTCTGGCTGGCCGGCCCCAGGTAGTTCACAGAAGAAGCTGCGTTGTCATACTCCCGGCCATCGGTGAGAGAGAACGTGAGCGCCAGGCCATTCGATAGTTGCTTATCCGCGCGTATCGTAAAAGCATTGAAGGTCGAAGAGGAACCAGGCTTGCGGAAGCTCGATACCCCGTCGTACTCGGGATACTTGCGCAACAGCTTGCTGGCCTGAATGTTCGCCTGGGCAAGGTCTGATCCGGGCGTGGTAATGACGCCATAGAACGGGTTGGCGACCTGGGTATTTTGCAGCGCCGCCCCCTGGCTCAGATAGCTGGTGGGTAGCTGATCGTAAGGTTTGCCGGGGTCGCCGTTGATCAGATAGACTCCCCGGTTGCCCAGGTATCCCACTTCCAGAATGAGATTGCCAGGGAATGCGTATTGCACGTTGCCGTTCCACTGAATGGTGTACGGCGAACGGTACGAGTCAAAATACGATTGCCCAATCGCTGCCCCCACGTCGATTGATTGCACGCACGAGGCGACCGCCAGACAAGCCGGATTTTTCCCTTGCGGCAGGTTATACCCACTGGGGAACGGGTTCGACAAGTCGAATGTCGGCGCCGTCTGTTGATTGTTAAAACTGGTGGCCAGGTTGGTCTGACTGGTGAATCCTTCAATGCCAGGCGCACCGCTGGTACCAGCCGCCTGCAGCGCCGAAGGTTGAAAGACAAGGCCGAAACCAGACCGAACCACCAGCTTCGGCGTAGGATTCCACGCCGCGCCCAGGCGAGGACCGAAATCTTTCCAGTTAGTCGGCGCCTGGTGGCGGCCGTACTGCGCGCCTGCCCTGCCGACAATCACCATCTGGCCTTTCAAATTCCCGCAATTGGGGCAGCCCGCGCTGGCCGCGACCAACCCTTGCAGAGGCGAGGTGGCATTCGGGTTCCAGTAAGACAACTGATTCTGCTTTTCCACCCGCGGAATCTCCGCATCCCAACGCAGGCCGGCGTTCACCGTCAGCTTGGGCGTGACCTTCCAGTCATCCTGTATGTAGAGCGCCATGTAGCCACTGGTGGAAACAACCGAAGGCTCATTGGGTTGATTGCCACTGTTGGGCAGGCCCAGCAGCAACGAAGCAATCGGATTGCCGGTGCCGTCATTGTTTTGCGGGCTCAGCTGGGTCCAGCTCGTGTTCGCCGAGAACGTACCCGTGGGATACGCGTACTGGTAGAAATCCAGCAGCAGGGAGCGGTACTCGCCACCCACCTTGATGCTATGGCCGCCCAGAATCTTGACCAGGCTTCCGTTTACATCCTGGGCCACCGGATTCTCCTTGAGCGCTACATAACCATCCGTGCCCAGATCGGAGAAGCTGTTCGAGAAGCTAAAGCTCGGGAAGACTGAGGAGAGACCGCCCTCCGCCTGATCGGCTAGCGACTGCGGAAAGCCCAGACTGGTCAACGTGAATCCCTTGGAAGGGAAGGGCGTACGCAGTACTTTGGATTTCGAATAGCCGTACCGGAATTCACCCAGCAACGTAGGCGTGAAGTTAACCGTGTTATTGAAAGAACCGCTGAGTGCTGAAGAGTGGGCGGGCCCGTTGTAACCGCCGGGTGACGCCGCATTGTTGTAGTCGTTCAACGGGGCGCTGTCATTCGAGAATTGCGAGAAGCGCAGAAAGGCGTGCCACTTCTTGGTCACATCCTGGTCAACCCGCGCATCGTAGTGCCAGTAATTATTCAGGCTGGAACCAACCTGCAGAAAATTTCCCGTCGACTCAGGCGTGGCGCCAGGCACATTCGGCGCAGGGTAATAAGCCAGCGCCGCTTGCGCGATCTTTGAGCCCGCCGAGCTGAGCAGGCTCGCCGGTATCACGTTCCCCGGGAACGGATCGCGCACATAGCTGGTCGAACCGTCCGCGTTAGTGACCTGGTGTACCGAGTAGGGGTTATAAATTTGCCCGGGGATATCAGAGAAATCGCCCGTCAACCACTGCTTGTTCGGGACGGTATAGTGGTTTGCCGTTCCATTGGACTGACGCGAATCTTCAAAGTCAAAGAAGAAGAAGCTCTTGTTGTGACCATCGTAGAGATGGGGCAGCACGATGGGGCCGCCTACCGTAGCACCGGTCTGGTAGCGGTAGGCCGACGGCTTGACGGTGGTGCTGCTGCTGCCAAAAGGTAATGCGTTCAGCGGAGTATCTTCAGCAAACTCAAAGAAAGTGCCGTGCAGCTCGTTGGTGCCCCCCTTGGTGATGAGACTGATCGTGCCCCCGGAGAAACGTCCGTACTCGGCAGGCAACACGCTCGTCTGCACATTCACTTCCTGCACCGAATCGACAATGGGGGTGTAGGCGCTGGAATTGTTCCCGACATTGTTTTCCGGGAGGATATTGGTCATGCCGTCGATCAGCTGCTCGTTGTTGCCATTGCGGCTCCCACCGATGTGCGGCGTCGAGGCATTGCCGGTATTATTCACACCCGGAACCAGCAGCGCGAAGTCAAATGGGTTGCGCCCGTTGTCCGGCAAGTCCAGAATCTGGCGGGCCTGGATCGTCTCGCCTACGCTCGAACTATCTACGTCCAGCGCCTGGGTGGTCGCGGTGACCTGTACTGTCTCGGAAGCCGTTCCAACCGACAGTACGAAAACCACAGCCCGTGTCTGGGCAACGTCAACTACAATATCCTCCTGTCGCTCCGAGCGAAAGCCCTTTGCCTCGACCGTCACCGTATAACTGCCCGGCGCCACAAACGGCTGCAAAAAGCGGCCCTCTGCATCGGTGGTTAATGTGTGGGTTTCATTGGTCGCGTTGTTGGTGACCGTGATGGTTGCACCCGCAACCACAGCGCCGGTGCTGTCCGTGGTCGAACCCGCTATCGTGCCGGTGGGTGTCTGAGCGACGGCAACGCCGCTCAGGCAGGAGATGACGATCAGCCAGCAGAAGCGCCGGATAAGTTGCATGCTGCCTCCTTAAATTTCCAGATGGGGGATGGAAGCGCCTGTTCAACTCTGCTCGGCTGATTCCTGTCCTGCCCAAACCGCCTTAGACCTCTGGTATCGGTATCATCCGAGTGGCAAATGGTATCGATATCATGGGACGTGGAAGTAGTACTTGCGGAGAAACACCCTTGTCAAGCTGAATTTTTATGTATTTCTCCCGGACTCATGGCAGCTGTGCTACAAATGGTATCGATATCCACGGGGGAGTCAGTCTTGGCGGCCGAACTCGCAGATCATCTTTTGGCCTACGATATCGGTGGCAGTCACGTGACCGCCGGGCTATGTCTCCTTGATTCGATAACCCTGGCGCAAAGGGCGGTCGCCCCACTGCCCAACAACATCACCAGCTCGGCATTCATTGATCTGCTCGAAGATCTCGGGCGGCGAATAGCCGGCGGCGCCCCTGCTCCGGTTGGCGCCTCTTTGGCTTTTCCAGCTCCGTTCGACTACCCTAGCGGCACCAGCCAGATGCGGCATAAACTGCAGGGCCTTTACGGAGTGAGCCTGGGCCAGGCACTGGCCCAGCGACTCGACTGGTCGCCCGAACGCGTTTGCTTCCTCAACGACGCCGATGCCGCCCTGTTGGGGGAGGCAGTTGCTGGCGCCGCCGAAGGCATCTCTCGCGCCGCCGGTATTATGTTAGGTACCGGTATCGGTTTTTCCTTCGTCCAGAACGGAAGACTGGATACCACCGCCCCTGGTGTCCCGCCTGATAACGAAATCTGGAACCTTCCCTTCCATGGCGGCATTGTCGAGGACTTCCTCTCCTCGCGCGCCATCGAGCGCGACTACGAGGCACGCACCGGAAAACACCACTCCGTCGCCGTCATCGCCGTCAGGGCTGCCAGCGATGGCGATGCACGCGACGTGTTCCATACCTTCGGACGTTATCTGGGCGAGGTAATCGTTGAGGTGCTCGCTCCTCTCAGTCCAGAGGTCATCGTATTCGGCGGCGGTATCTCTCGTTCGTCTCATCTGTTCCTTCCCGCGGCCCGCAAACAGGTGAAGCGTCTGCGCATCAAATTGGTATCATCGGCGTTGTTGGAAACGGCGCCCTTGCTGGGGGCTGCGACCTACTGGCGTCAATCCGCCGCTCGGCCACTACCCAGCTATTCGATCTAGATCGCGATGCGCAAGCGAACTCTCATCGCCGGAATGTCTCTCCTGCTTGCAGCCGGCAGCGCACGGGCGTTGCCCTGCCACGGTCCGGAACAGCTTGAGCACGCTCTCCATCTTCACCCCTCTGCCCAGGCCTGGGGTTCGTTGGCAGCCTGGTTTGGGGAACGGCAGCAATTCTCCTGCGCGCTCTCCGCCTTCCGGGCGGCGGTCCCGTTGGATCCGCAGTCAGCGGATTTACGCTATCTTCTCGGCATCACCTATCTCGCCGCGGGTGAGCCGCAGCCGGCCATCACCGAACTGAGGCTTGCTGCCGGCCTGGCGCCGCACGACCCCCGTGCGCGCCTCGCGCTGGGAACGGCGTTGAACCAGCTCGGCAGGGAAGCCGATGCCGAGGCGGCGTGGAGAGAGGCCCTGGCCATCGACCCCACCTCCACAACAGGCCTCGACTGGCTGGCGAAATCGATGATTGCGCGCCATCAAGATGCGGGGGCCATCGACCTTCTGCGATCGGCTCCGGCAGACGATGATCTCGCTCTCGATTTGTCGGTGGCCTATTCCGATAGCGGGCAACTGGATGCTAGCATCGCTGTTTTGCACGACGCCCTCCGGCAACGGCCGGGCTCTCTGCGCCTGGCCGAGGCGCTGGCCACGGTCATGGCGCGTGGCCATCGCTATGAAGAAGCGATAGCTCTCTTGCAACCGATGGTCGCTGCGAATCCCGGCGACAATGCCTCCGCCTTACTCTACCTGCGCCTGTTAGTGCTCAAAGGCGACTACGAGTCCGCACGGCCCCTGGCCCAGCGGCTGCTCCTGGCAAACCGTGATAACTTCGACGCGCTCTATCTCTCCGGCCTTTTGGAGCGCGAAGCGCAGCAATACGCTGCCGCCAATGAACATCTAAGCAAGGCAGTAGCCCTCAATCCCCGCCACTACGATGCCCGTTACAACCTGGGCCTGGTTCTGGCTCGCTTGCAACAACCGCAATTAGCTCTGGAACAGTTGCAAATAGCCACCCAACTCGATCCCAGTCAGGCGGAGTGTTATTTTCAACTGGCCCAGGTCTTGCGTACTCTCGGGCGACGTGAGCAGGCCCAGGCGCAACTGAACATCTATCGGGAGAAGACGTTGGCGGCCGCACAACACGATTTGTCGCTTACCCTGGCAAGTGAGGCGTCGCAGGCCTTGCAGGCCGGCGACGCTGCCAAAGCGGCATCACTTTACCAGGAAGCGGTCGCTGCCGACCCGGCCAGTGTCACCTTACCCTACCACCTGGCGCTGGCGCTCGACCGCGCGGGAGACCGGGCAGGGGAGCAAGCTGTGCTCGAACGAGCGAATGCTCTGCATCCCAACGATCCCGAGATTGAGAATCAGTTAGGCATCGTGGCCGCAAAGAGCGGTGAAGCAGTGGCTGCCGAACAACACTTCAGGCGCGCCTTAACGCTGGCCCCTCACTTTGCAAATGCGTCCGTCAATCTCGGCGCCTTACTCGGGCAGCAGGGCAAGGATCGCGAAGCCGAACAACAATTTCGCGATGCCCTTACGTCCAATCCCCGCTCGGTGCAGGCCTGGACCAATCTGGCCGCCACTCTGGCGAGCGAGGCGCGATACACTGAGGCGCGTGACTCTGCGCAGAGTGCCCTTCGTATCGACCCCACCGACGCGTCGGCCCAGCAACTACTAAGACTGTTGGCTTCTTACACCGCATCGAATCCAGATCCCTAGTGTGGTGCGTCGTTCCTAACGTCCTATTCTGCTGGGGGGAGTGAACCGCAGATCGCTAATTTGGACAAGGCTGACTTTCAGTCGTCCCTGCGGGACTGGGCCGCCCGACAGGTTGGCAAACATACTCGACGTTATGAACGACGGACTACACTAGCCGCACCTCATGATCATCTCTGGGAACCCCATGGCAAGCTCTCCTTCTCGCCGGCGCTTTCTGCAAACATTGCTGGCCGGCTCCACTTGCCTGGTTGATCCTCGCATCGCCGCGGCGCTCAGCGGGCACGATGCTCCCTCCTTGCCCCCGTTCTCTCGCTTCGTCGACGTTGCTGCCGCAGCGGGCCTTACCCAACCCATGCTCTACGGAACCGCAGGCGAGGTAACTTATATCGTCGAGTCAATGGGAGGCGGCTGTGCATTCTTTGACTTTGACAACGACGGCTGGATGGATATTTTTCTGCTCGGCGGCCGTCGACTCGACAGCGTGCCCCCCGGATCGGGTAACCGCCTCTACCGCAATAATCGCAACGGAACATTTACCGATGTGACTGCCAGATCGGGCCTTGCCGATCCCGGTTGGGCAACCGGCGTGTGCGTCGGCGATTACGACAATGACGGATGGGAAGACCTTTTCCTCACCTACTACGGACACAATCGCCTCTACCACAACAACGGCGATGGAACGTTTACCGATGTGACCGCCCGCGCCGGCCTGTTACATACCGGCAACCGCTTCGGCACCGGCTGTACTTTTCTTGATTTCGATCGCGATGGCCATCTCGATCTGTTTGTCGCCAATTACGTGGAGATTGATCTCGATCACGCGCCCCGGCCCGATAATCACGTGGCGACCTGCTCCTACGAGGGGCTGCCGGTCTATTGCGGGCCACGCGGACTCAAGGCTCCCCGCCACACGCTTTACCGCAACAATGGCGACGGCTCTTTTAAAGACGTGTCCGTCGCTTCGGGCATCGCGGCGGTCTCAACTTCTTACGGCATGAGCGCCGTAGCGTTTGACGTAGACGAAGACGGCTGGCCCGATATTTTTGTCGCCTGTGATTCCACCCCCAGCCTCCTGTTCATGAATAACCACGATGGCACCTTTCGTGAGGAGGCGCTGAGCCGCGGCCTGGCGGTGAGCGGAGATGGGCAGGAGTTGGGAGGCATGGGCATTGGGTTGGGTGACTACAATCTGGACGGCCACACCGACGTTTTCAAAACCCACTTTCAATTGCAGGCCAGCGGCCTCTATCGTTCCTCCGGCAACGGCGAATTCGAAGACGTATCGCTTTCCGCCGGCATCGGCAACGAACGCCGCTTCGTCTCCTGGGGCGCCGGCATGGTCGATCTTGACAATGACGGTCTGCCGGACCTGTTCTGCGTCACCGGGAATGTGTATCCAAGCCTCGAACGCAGCTTTCCCAAGTACCCCGCCCGGGGCCCCGCCATTCTCTTCCGCAACCTGGGAGACGGCAGGTTCCTGCAAATGGCCGAAGACGCGGGGCCCGCCATGCTGGCGCGCCATGTAAGCCGTGGATGTGCCTTTGGCGACTTCGATAACGACGGGGACTTGGACATTCTGATCATGAATCAAAATGAACCGCCCTCTCTGCTGCGCAACGATGCCCCCCGTTCCAATCACTGGCTGAAGCTGCGGCTTGAGGGCACCAGGAGTAATCGCAGTGCGATCGGGGCACGGGTGGTGGTGCGCTATGGCCATCGTGTGCAGGTTCAGGAACTCCTGAGCCAGAGCAGCTACCTGTTCGTCCAACGACCCGCGCTTACACTTTGGGCTGGGTTCGTTGACCTCCGCCTCCCTGGAAGTGCATTGGCCTTCCGGCGCGATCGAAAAATTCAGTAACGTCAAAGCCGACCAGCTGTTGACCCTGCGTGAGGGCGCAGGACCGGTGACCGGCAGAGCCGCCCACTTCCCGCCTTCGCCCATCTGAGGAACCGGCCGTTTCGCCGTTAGGCGCCCGTCAACTCCATCGACTAAGATGAACGCAGCAATCTGAGGATCAGTGCGCCAGGCTCCCACGGCTGACTTCGTCGTGTAGTCAGACCCTGGTCCATCGACCACTCCAACCGGCGACGCAAGGGGCAGAATCCGTGCAGCAAAAACCCACCATGGCCGACGTCGCTCGTTTGGCCGGCGTGGGCACCATGACCGTTTCCCGCGTCCTCAGCGGCAAGGTGCCAGTTAGCGAAGCCACGGCGCGCCGCGTGCACCGGGCGGTTGAGCAACTGGCCTATCGGCCAAATCAGCTGGCGCGCGCGTTTCGCGGCCAACGAAGCCACACTATCGGCCTCATCATTCCCTACCTCTACGACTCATTTTTTGCCAATTGCGCGCATGCGGTGACCACGATCGCCAGCGAACATGGCTACTCCGTGGTCACCACCACTTCCAATGAAGATCCGGATGTAGAACACGCGGCTGTCGAACAGATGCTGCAGCGCCATGTCGAGGGCCTGGTAATTATCCCCGCCAGGTTTCGGCAATCGCGCCTCACTCGTTCGTTGTTTGGAAGAACGCCTGTCGTAGGCTTCGATCGACCAATCGCGGACCCATCCGTGGATGTAGTCATGGTAGAAAACAACTCCGGCTCCCGGCGCGCCCTGCAGCATTTAATAGAACATGGGCATGAACGCATCAGCTTCCTCGGGCTGAGTCGAAGCCTCTACACCATCAACGCCCGCTACCTTGGCTACCATCGTGCCATGCACGACGCGCGCTTGCAGCAGAGCGCCTTCTTTGGCTGCAATTCGCGTGATGATACCCGCCAAGCCGTAGAGAGCCTTCTCGATAGTAAAAACCGGCCCACCGCGCTGTTTACTTCCAATAATCTGGCCACCCGCGATGTCTTTTGGGCGCTTTTACATCTTGGCGTCAAAGTGCCGTCAGAGGTTGCTCTGGTAGGCTTCGACGACTTCGAGTTAGCCGAGTTGACGTCTCCGCCGCTCACCGTTGTGCGCCAGCCCGCGCAGGAGTTAGGACGGGTCGCCGCCAGCCTGCTCTTCGAGCGCATTGACCGCGGGGAGTTACCGCAGGTCGGCAAACGCATCGCGCTCCCGGTCGAACTCGTACTCCGCCGCTCCTGCGGCTGCAAGTATCGCAGCGCAGTCGTTACCACATAAACCGGGTCTCGCTGCTAGTGGAGTGCGTAGTTAATGACGTCCGGTATCCCCTGGACGCTATTTGCGACGCACTACGTTCACCCCTGCCGCGCCATCGCTAGGTCCACGATTTCACCGATCATCTGGGTATAAGACAGGCCGGATTTCTTCGCGGCCATGGCAAACTCCTGCCCGCTCGAGAGCCAGGGGTTGGGATTCGCTTCGATCACATAAATCTCGCCCCGGCCCGATATGCGCATGTCAATGCGTCCATAATCGCGAAGCCTCACCGCGCGATAGGCCTTGATCGCTATTTCGCTCAGCTTGGTTACCATCTCTTCATCGAGATCTTCGGCGATCGCCGACTTCGTCAGCTTGTAGGCGTCCGTGTCTTTCTCGAACTTCACATCCTGGCTGGCGATTCGGGGCATGCCTTTGGGCAGCTTCGAAAGGTCAAGTTCCACCAGCGGCAGCGCATGTGCGTTATCGTAACTGCCAAGGATCGCGGCGTAGATCTCGCGCCCTTCGATGTATTCCTCGATCAACGCCGGCGAATCGAACTCCGTCTGGATATAAGCGACGCGCTCCATCAACTCCTTCACGCTGTTCACCACCGCGGCGGCATCGATGCCGATCGAGCCATCTTCAGAGGTGGGTTTCACAATGAGGGGGAACGCGATGTCATGCGCATGGTCGATGTTGCCGCGATACGCGGTCGCGAAGTAGGGCGACTGGATGCCGTAAAAAGCGAACATCTTCTTGGCAATCGTCTTGTCCTGCGCCAGCATGTTCGCGTGCGGCCCGGCGCCGGTGTAAGGAATGTCGAGCATGTCCAGGAACGCGGTGACGTGCATCTCCTTGGTGTCATCGCCGGCATAGGATTCCGTCAAATTGAAAATAAGGTCGGCGTTGCATTTGGCCAACCCGAGCAATGACTGCGGGCGCCCGTCCAGTACGTAATACGACGGCTCGTGGCCGAGCTTTTCCAGGGCTTCGAAGATCTCTTCCCGGTCGTGCTTCACCGGCTTCTTCTTGCGTTTCTTGGGCCCGCTGCGCTTGCGCGGCGCAGGAGCTTCCTCCGGCACTTCCGCCGGCTCTTCTTCCCACAAGTCATACAATACGGTGACTTTCAAACTCTTCTCAGTCATACGATCTCCAACAAAGCTTACGCCGGCGCCTCTCAGGGCTGAATAAACTTCCCCCGCGCCAGGTAATTCATAGAGAGTGCAGTGGTATACACAATGAACTCCGTAAGGTACTCGGTCTCGCGGCGAACGTCCACGCGCAGGCCCAGGTCTTCCACGCGCTTGCAGATGGCTTCTACCAGCCGCTTCACAATCGGACGTTGCACGCCGCTCCAATACGCGACCTTGTCGACAATCGCCTTGCGGTGCTGGTTTAACAGTTCCTGGGCAGGCCGCACGCCCTTCTGTCGCTTGGGCGAGATGTTGAAGATGTCGGCCAGGTCGGTATCGAGTGCCAGTTCCTGCACCCCGGCTTCCTCCGGCAGGCTGAGATGATAGAACTCGCCCACCGTCGACTCCATCTCATCGACCGTGATGTCGGTGCGGCCGCGGCGCCGGACGGGTTCTACCTCGCCCACCTTGCGCGCGATGCGATCCACGTACTGCAGCTTGGCCAGCGCGCCCCAACCTTCGTAGCGCTTGCGCCATTGTGAGCGAGGCGTCAGCCAGACGGCAAACGTCTCGGCAAAATCTTCATCCGGATGCTTCTGTGCGTACCACCCCGCCATGTGGCGAACATATTTTCGCGAGAACGGGATGGGACGGTAATTATCCCGATAGGCCCGGCGAAACGGACCGAACAGGTCGCGCCACTCGGCCGACTTGTAGAGCTGGTACGCGTAATTGAACGCGTGCCCGGCCTCATGCCGCATATACATCATGATCTCGCGAGCATCTTCGAGGTCGTTCATCGCGCGTTCCAGTTGGGCCAGGTCCGGGTTGGCCAGATAAAACGGAATGCCGATGATCGGCTCGCCCGAGGGACAACCCCATTCATCGGTGAGATAACAAAGTGGATGGAACTTGTGGATGCCCTTCGCTTCCAGTTCGCGATAGAGCTGATGCACGAATCGCTCCAAGGGAGAGCCCTCGAGTTTCAGCCCGAGGTCGCGAATGGGCTTGCCCAGTATCTCCTGAAATTCCGTTCGGGTTTTCTCAAAATTGCGCACAGGGCTATTCAGAGTTCTATACCAGGCAGCCGTATTTGGCACCGCAAGGCGTACCGCTTATGCACATAGTATTGTGGGCACGCTGCTTCCGAAGGGCTATTGAGCCTGGCCCCTGGGGGACGCTTTTCCGTCTGCATGCCCCGGCCTCAGGGCCTTGAGCCTGAGCCGTCTTCACACCCAAACCATAGCCGTACGGTGATGGTTCCGTCAGGACCGGCGTTACACTGTTTTCTGCGTTCGGCCTTGCCGGGGACCTGGCCGGCCGAACTCTCTCATTCGCAGTGCGAATCCAGGTGAACGAGGCAAGCATGACGACGATAGACCGGCCGGAGCCAGTTCCTGTTGCGCAACCCGTGCTCGCGGCCCTCACCCGCGCCGCCATCTTCCTGGTGGTCACGGTGAAGCCCGACCCGGAAAGTTACGCCACCCTGCGCGCGTTTTGTGGCGACCTCTCCGGGCTGATACGCGCGGTGGAATTCCGCGACATCGACGCCGCGCTCACCTGTATCACGGCTTTCGCAGCGGACTGCTGGGAGCGGCTCTTTGGTCATCCCCGCCCAGCCGAACTGCATCCCTTCCGCGAGTTCCACGCCGGCGATCGCCATGCCCCCGCCACCCCGGGCGACGTGCTGTTTCACATTCGTGCCCAGCGGCTCGACATCTGCTTTGAACTGGCAACCCAGATCATGGAACGCATTGGAGAAGCGGTTTCGGTCGCCGACGAGGTGCAGGGCTTCCGCTACTTTGAAGATCGCGACCTGATCGGATTCGTCGACGGCACAGAGAATCCGAGAGGCGATCTCGCGCTCGCGTCTGCGCTGGTGGGCGAAGAAGACGCTCCCTTTGCCGGCGGCAGCTATGTGCTGGTGCAGAAATACCTGCACGATATGAAGGCGTGGAATGCTCTTTCGACCGAGGCCCAGGAGGGCATCATCGGCCGCAAAAAGCTATCGGATATCGAACTGGAAGATGGGGTGAAACCTGCCTCGGCCCATAGCGCCCTCACGGTCATCGAGGAAAATGGGAAAGAGGTCAAGATCCTGCGCGACAACATGCCCTTCGGGCAACCAGGCCGCGGCGAATTTGGCACTTACTTCATCGGCTACTGCCGTACCCCGCGGATCACCGAGCAGATGCTTGAGAATATGGT
Organism: uncultured Acidobacteriaceae bacterium; assembly: GCA_963834445.1. Lineage (GTDB taxonomy): Bacteria > Acidobacteriota > Terriglobia > Terriglobales > Acidobacteriaceae > PALSA-350. The sequence continues at coordinate 170,303 of CAWIBU010000001.1, read as the reverse complement.
GGTCGGCCGTCCGCCGGGCAACTACGACCGGCTGCTCGACTTCAGCCGGGCGGTAACCGGTGGCCTGTTCTTTGCGCCAACCGTGACCTTTCTGGACGATGTCCCTGCGGCCGAGCCGGCGGCCTTGGCCGCGTCTCCCGATCCGCCGGCCACACCCGCTGGGAGGGACACTTCACTTGGGATAGGATCGCTGAAAGGAGAACGCAATGAATAACCTCCATCGGGAGTTGGCGCCCATCTCTGACGCCGCCTGGGCAGAGATTGAGGAGGAGACCACACGGACGCTCAAACGTTATCTCGCCGGCCGCCGCGTCGTCGATGTGCCGGCTCCCGGTGGTGTGGGTTTGCCCGCGGTCGCCACCGGCCATTTGCTGCCCATCGCCCCTCCAGCAGAAGACATCCTCGCCCGCCAGCGTGAGGTAAAGCCTTTGGTGGAGTTGCGCGTACCCTTTGCATTGACCCGTGCCGCGATTGACGATGTGGAGCGCGGCTCAGACAACTCCGATTGGCAGCCGGCTAAAGACGCGGCGAAAAATTGCCTTCGCTGAAGACCGGGCCATCTTCAATGGCTACCAGGCGGCCAACATCCAGGGCATTCGCGAAGCCACCAGCAACCCGGTCATGACCCTTCCCGCCGATGTGCGGGAATATCCCGATGCTGTGGCCCAGGCGCTCAGTCAATTACGGCTGGTCGGGGTCAACGGACCATACTCGGTTTTATTGGGCGCCAAAGAGTATACCGAGCTCGCCGAAACTCGCGATCACGGATATCCCGTCCTTGAACACGTCAAGCGCATCGTGGATGGCAATATCATCTGGGCTCCGGCTATCGAGGGCGCGTTTGTTCTCACCACCCGCGGTGGCGACTTCGAGCTCCGCATCGGGCAGGATATCTCGATCGGCTATCTCGCGCACACAGACGAAGTTGTCCGCCTTTACCTGCAAGAGTCCTTCACCTTTCGCCCGCTCACCAGCGAAGCGTCTGTTGTGCTCGCCTCCTCTCCCTCGCCAGCTTGACCAACCAGTCATTCTCGCACTGTTCCCAGGTCGGATCTTCTGCTTCTCGCATTCGAAATAGGTTGCCGTGAAATCGAAGGTCTTGGTCACTGGAGCAACCGGGCAGGTCGGTAGCAAAACGCTCGACTTTCTTCTACTTGATAAACGGATAGAGATGGTGGCCGCGGTTCGCTCGCCGCAGAAGGCAGCGCCCTTCACGGCAAGAGGCATTGCTACTGTCATCCTCGATCTGGATGATGAACGTACGCACCTGCCGGCCCTCCAGGGCATTGACCGTCTGTTTGTTGTCACTGGTTACACCGTTGACATGCTGCGGCAAAGCAAGGCGCTTCTGGACAACGCCAGGAAAGCGGGCGTGCAACATGTTGTCCATTTGGGAGCGTGTGGCCGCGATGACACGACGGTTGCCCATTGGGCGTGGCATCAATTGGTGGAGCGCTACATTGAGTGGTGCGGCTTCTCCTTTACCCATTTGCGCCCGGAAACCTTTATGCAAAACCTATTAAGTTACGGGGGCAAAAAGGCGATCAGGAACGGGGTAATCGATGCCTTCGTTGCCGATGCCCGTCTCAGCTGGGTCGACGTTGACGATGTGGCCCGGGTAGCTGCTTTGGCGTTGGCTTATCCCGAACTGCATCGTGGCCAAACCTATAGGCTTGGATACGACGCGCTTTCCTTCGCAGAGTTGGCAAAACTGATGACTGCTATCGTAGGCCAACCTTTCCGTTATGAGCCGCTTGCCCCAGAGGTCTTTCTGGAAGCCATGAGGAGTACGGGCGCTGAAATGGCTTATATGAACTGTGTGTATGACCATTGGAAACGATACGCGGCAGGCACGATTCCCGGCGCTGACGACACGTTCGATAATTTTCCTGCGATCACGGGTAAGCAGCCTACCAAATGGGCTGATTTCATCAAGAGACATAAAGCTGAATTAGCCTATTGAGACCACGAGTGAGCTAGTGTAGTGCGTCGATAATTTCATCACTGATCGGTGCTGCATTTTTCTTCCCAGGACTGGGCTTAACAGGCTGCGCAAAACTATGTTTTGTATCAGGGCACGACTTTAGTCGGGCCGTAAACGATTGAAAAGATGTTGGGCTTCAGCCCCTGAGGTACGTCTTTTCCCGCCCGGTCCCGAGTCTCCGCCGCCTGAAAATGAAAAGGGAAAACGCACTTCGAATAATGATGATTTGAGTGACGGACTACGCCGGCAAATCCTGCCCGCGCCGTTTGTTCATGAGTTCTCCACTGGTTTTCGCCGACCCGCTGGGAATGAAACGGGCGTCAGCGATTTATGTTTGTTTTGTTGAAATTGCATTTTTGTTTCCTCCTGGGAGGAGTTGACTTGCCTGGCGGCAAGTCAAGGACGAAGGAACGAGGAGAGCGCTTGCTTTTTAAACCCGTCCCCCCAAACAAATTTGTCATCCCGACCGTAGTGGAGGGACCTGCTGTGCGCCTTTATCCCAAACGAAGGCCCTGCGGGTACGTGGCAAATCCTGCTCGTGCTTCTGCATCAGGCAACCGCTGCTTGCTCACCCGAACGTTTTGCGCCGCAGCCGCCGCCACCCCTATTAGAAACCAGTTACGGTTGCGTAATCTTGAGGAAAAAATATTGTGTCGGCAAGAGCTGCCCTCGACACGGGTGCCTCTGGTCAAGAATAACTCCACTTAAAAAGTAGCTTTGACAGAAACCTGGAGCGCTCTTGGGCCGCCCTGGTTATAGAGCGCGCCCGCATTCCCGAAGCTCTGATCGAGCATTTTGGTGGACTGGCCGAAAAGAAGGTCGGAGAAGGAAGGATCGATATACCCAAAGTTGGGATGATTGAATACGTTGAACGCCTCGATCTTCAACTGCATATTTAATCCTTTAGGCAGCTGATAGGTTTGCCGGATACCAACATTCCCTTGCACCTCAGGGAATCCACGGAGAAGATTGCGTGGCGCGTCTCCCGGTCGGGGCGCTTCAGGCAGGGCCAATGCCGGGTTGACGGCGTTCTGGCCACCATTAAACATACGGCCGCCGGGGAACTGATATCCGTACACATACAGCGGCCGGCCGGGAATTAAATCCACTCCACTGTAGTAGGGGCGCCCGGTCACCGGGTCGAAAGAAAAATTCCCCAGCAGGTTCACCGGGAACCCTGATCGTGCGATCAGCCTGCCGTCGAGACCCCACCCCTTATAAAGCGTCTTCAGGCTCAGCAATGGATGTCGTGGAGACGCAGGGGTCCAGGAAATCGCTGCCTCCAGGTTCTGGCGTACATCGAGATCAGAGTTTCCGCGCACCAGCGGGTAAAAAGGATCCGTCGAACCATAATCGAACGAATGAGCCCACGTGTAGGACGCCAGCACCTCGATTCCAGCAGAAAACGCACGCTGGAACTCCGCCTGCAGCGATGCGAAGCTCGAGCTTAGGCCCGAAGGAAAGTAAGATACGTTTCCGAAATCTGGGTTCTGTGCGCTTACATTCCTTCGCTGCTCCTCCAAAAGCCGCCGTCCGTTGGCTCCCACATACGAAAGGGTTAGACTCTGGTTCTTACCCAGCCCCTGCTCCGCGCTAAGATTCCATTGCCAGCTATACGGCAGTTGAAAGTGAGGGGAAAACGCATAGGTTTGCTGATTGCTGTACGGCGGCTCCACGGCAGTAGAGAAGTTGAGCTGCGACGGTGTCGCCGGTACTGGTGCATTGAGGAAGTGGGCATAGCTGGTGAAGCCGGCTCCCTGGAACGCCCCGAGCGCGGGCTGGATTGTCGTGTCGAAAAATACCCCTGCTCCAGCTCGAATAATAATTTCTCTGCCTGGTTCATTCTTCACTTGCCACGCCGCTCCAAGACGCGGCGCGAAGTTAAACCAGCTCGTATGCCATAGCGGAGTCCCCTTGGGAGCAAGCTGCAAGGTGGCGGGCGCGTTTACATCACCCAGAACCGTATAAGCGTCCTGGCCATGCTGTCCTTTTGGTGCGGGGCTGACATCCCAGCGCAGGCCGGCCGACACATTCAACCTCGACGACAGCTTCCATGCATCCTCTATAAACAGTGCGAAGTGGTTGAAGACTGGATTCGCAGGCGTACTTCGAGTGATCACAAGATCAGAAGCAACATTGTTCAGCAATGAATCGAGCGTGAAGAAGTCCGCCAAAATCGACAAAGGCGGAGGAGTGAAGTGGCTGACAATGTGCTGTTCATCCAGGCCGAATCGAAAAAGATGGTCGCGACTCTGGAGGCTGTAGGTGTCTCGCAGATTCCATTGTCGAAGCGAGCTCGTGATTTGATCAGTGTTACTGCCGCTGTCACCAACGCCTGTGATGTGGACATAGGCCTCCGCGCTCGCCGAAGCATATGCGCTGGGCACGCCCAGGGCGGCATTGATGTTACCTGCCGGGGCCGGGTTTTCGTGGCCCCCAATCTGTTCGGGCGTTGTGCTCGCGTTCAAGCTGGACCCAACGTAGCCCAGCCTGAATTCGTTGCTCTGGGTCGCCGAGAACTGCGCCGCACCGCCGACTGTAAACGTATGGGTGTCAAGCTGACTGGTAGTCACCGAATAAAGTTGGTTCGATTGAGCATAGCTCGGTGTATCCCCGAACCGCCCGAACAGCGACAATTTGGGAGTGAAGTCATGGTCTACCCGGACGCTCGTCGCATTCACATTGGCAGGAAACAGAGCGTCATAAATGAGCCGTTGTGCCATTCCAGTAGGATTCCCGCCCGGACCGATAATGTTTCCTGTCGACACCGGGGTTGTTTGAGGGAATGTGTTTAACACCGCTACAATTGCCGGCGGTACAGGTTTTGCGTAAAAGTAACAGCCAAGCAGATCCGGAAGATACTGAGTGCAGATATCAGGGGTATATTGGTAGGTCTGCGGCACCGGCTGAACAAGGTAGAGACCCTCATAGGAGGCAAACACGAAGCTCGTGGGGGCGCCATGATGGTCACCCGGAATAACAATGGGAGCGCCGCCAGTGGCTCCAAAATTGTTCTGTCCGTAGTTCGGCACAATGTATTCTCCCTGCGAGCTCGCAAACCAATCTGCGGCATCGAGAGGAGAGCCGCGGAACGACTCATAGAGACTGCCATGGAGCTTGTTTGTTCCCGAACGTGTCAGAAACGTGAACTGACCGCCTGGGGTTCTTCCATATTCAACCGAGTAGGTAGATGTGAGCACGCGAAACTCCTGCAGAGCATCCGCTGAAACCAGGCTTTGGGTTGTGCCGAGAGCTGTCGAACCCGCGATCGATCCGGCATTTACGGTGCGGGAGCTATTCAGCGTCAATCCGTAGGCAGGATTCGCGGCGGCATCATCCACGAAAAATGAGTTGGACTCCGCCCGCTGTCCATTCACGCTGAAATCTCCCTCGGTCTGCGAACCATTCAGTGTCGCCGCCTGAGGACTTTGCGTGATGACCCCAGGGGTCAACAGCACCAGATCCTGCAGACTCCGCCCATTTAGCGGAACACCATCAATTAACTTGCGATCGATCACTGTGCTCACCGAGGCATCCGTCCGATTCAGCACCAGGCCGCTGGCATCGACGTTTACCGTTTCCGTGACCGCGCCAACCTTCATGCGTATCAGCAGCCGTTTTATATCACCATCGTTCAGGCTAATCCCATTCACGTGTGTGGTGGCAAAGCCGTCGCGCTCAATTTGCAGGGTATAAGCCCCCGGAATGATCCCAGACAGCAGAAAACCCCCTTCCGGATTTGTAGTGGAGTCGTTTTCTGTCCCTGTCTGTGTATTGATGAGCTTGAGGTTGGCATTCGTGATAGCAGCTTTCGAAGAATCCTGCACGACGCCGGCAACGGTCGCAGCACTCAACTGCGCATAAGAGCGCAGACCAATACAGAACACGATCGGCAACAAGAACTTGATAGTGGAAATACGCCAAGAACGAATCATGAGCCTGCGATTCACCGGGTTTGTGCAGAAATCTGCTGGTTTCTTTCCAAGCGGCTCATTCTGGCCGTAAAGGTCACCACATCCTGAGCTTGTGCGAGAGGAATAGTATCCATGATTGTCCGTATCGATGCATTCAGATTTGCCTCGTTCACAGTCTTTCCGCTGGAAGCAAACAACTCTCCGGCATCCCGGTTAAGGTCTCGCACCTGGCGCAGGAGTACACCAGCCACTCGCGCGAACTGCACCGGATCGTCAATGCTCATCGCGTCCCGGTTCATGGCCGCCGGTGCATCGCCGGTAGACCATATTGCGGCCAGTTGAGTATGCAAGGAACGCAATTCAGCCTCCAGTCCCGTGGCATGGCTATCCACCATGCCGGTCCACTCTTTTTGAGCAGGCAATCTCATCGTCCGGAGCTCTTCCGCGGAAACTGTGCTGCCCAACCTGTCCAGCGCGTAGGCGTGCTGCAACGCACGCTGCGCATGTTGCAAGGCATCTCGGGAGAATTGCGCTACCGCCGCGTCCAAACGATCGCCGGACAGACCTTCAGCTGAAAAATAACGGCGAATTCGCTCATCGGCTGCAAACCCCGGCTGGCTTACCTCGTACGCTTCAATCGGCACAGAACCATGGAAACCTTCAGGGGTAAACTTCAGGTCTCGAGACGAAACAATTCTCAGGTCAAGCAGCTCATGCGCAGCCAGCCCGCTCAGCTGCCGGGCAATCTGGTTACGGAGCGTGTCGTTGGCCACGGTACCCGAAACCTGCACGCGTCCGCCTGCAGTTCGAAGCACCTCGATCGGCACAGCGGTATCGGCCCCAAGTGTGTGCAGTTGATACAACACATCAATCTCCAGCTCCGCCTGTTGTGCCTTGCCAGGTTTCCGGGTCCGGCCTGCAGACGTCGGCCGCCCGTGCCCATTTGAGGACATCGGGTCACTCCCGGGGGCAAAGGTCGCGTCGGGCACGGATCCAGACGGCCGGCGCTCGTAGTCCGCTTGTATAAAGCGCAGGTCACGAACCTCGCCTCCAGCGCGCACCCGCATGATCTGTCGAATGGGGTGCAGGTTTCGATCGAGTATCAGTGTTGCGGAGATCAGTTGGGGATGCGTGCGCGTTGCGCCGCGCCTGGTCAGTTCATAACCACCGTCGATGGGGCGAAGCTCGGGTGCTGTATCGTCGATCGCGGCAAACGCCTGGGCAGAGAGATCCTGATCCCAATACTGGCTGATCAGTGAAGCAAGCATCTCGGCGGCCTCTTTGTCCGTGCCCTCTCTCTGCGATCCCGCTTTGTCCGTTTTGTTGCGCCATTGAACCGCGATTTCTTGGGAGTTGGCGTCATAAAGCCGTCGAACGTATCGACGACCATCGCCATCCCTCCACAAGTCAACGACACCCTGCTGCAGTATGCCGCCATTCGATGAACTCTCTTCAATGCGCAATACCTGATGCTCGGTTTGTCCCTGCAAGTTCAAGTTCTGTAGTCGCACGGAGTCATTGAGAATCTGGGCAGCGTCCCTCCGTGATGGAGCGTGGCGGTGGCTGACATAACTACCCACACTCGCGGCAATCGCAATCACCAGCGCCCAGGCCATTGCGGAGGCTGGAACCATCGTGCGCAGACGTGCAGCCGTTCGTGCCAGCATTGCCCGCAGACCTTGCAGCAAGCCCAGTGCGTCCGCCGGCTCTTGCGTTCCCGTCGCGAAGAAGGCCGGCGGAGCTTCCGCGTCCTCCTCAACCACCGCCGCCGACAAGGCGGGATCGAAGTAAGTCACCTCACTTTGCAGCCCCAGTCCATCGTAGGTAAGGGTCAACTCCAGCCAGCGCGCGTCGCTCAGGGCAATCCGCTGCAAACTCAGCGCCGGCCCGTCGGGCGGCGGTTCGCTCATGTCAATCATGGCCAGGCGGACGTTCTGTTCGCTAAAGACTTCAACAAACTGCACTTTCTCTGTGCGTTCAACCCTTGCAGAGAGTCGATTATGTTCCGATTGAACATCATGGCAGGCAATCACCTGTCCATTGAGCGCAATCATGAGCCTGCGCGGCCGATGGTCATGGACGCGGGCCCATTTTCTCTGCACCGACAACCGCATAGCATCAAAATTCATCCCCGCGGGAGCCCCCGCGTCGCCACCACTTTCCGGGGAAAATCCAAACACATCCAGGGGTTCGCGGTCTTTCAACGTGGGCCGGCGCAAATCTCGGTCGATCAAAGACAAACAGCGTTCGCAGCTCACGATGTGTGCCAGCAGCGCGCAGGAGATAGGTCGCGGCGCGGCGGATCGGTAATGCGCGAGCAGTTCTTCTTCCGCCAGGCAGCCGGTTTTCCTGGCATCGAGAATCGTTTGCCGAAGCTCCCTAAAAAGATCCTGCGACGACACCAGATTCCAGAACAATGTAGGCGAGTGTGCGGTCTCCCGGTTAACCATGCGAAGCTTGCCGGGCTCTTCCAGATACAATCTCACTTCGCCGCGCGCGGTCTTCAGCTTGTTGTAAATGGCGGCAATGGGTAGTTGCGCCAATTCTGCGATTTCCCGGCGCCCATATCCGTGAAAGAAATGGAGAATGAAGTAGCTGGCGCTTTTCGAAGCTTCTTTGCGCCACACCGCATAGCTGCAGATGCGGCGCAGGTCATTTTGTCTTTGCAATGAGTCGCCGTCAGGGTTTGCAGAAACGGCAAACGCAAAAGAGTCATAATCTTCAACGCTGACCAGGTGCAGCGCCTCCCTGGAAGCCCGCGCCAGGGTAGACAGGTAGATATGGCGTAGGCAGGTGTACAGGTAACCATCAAGGTTCGCAATGCCGCCAAGATTCGGCCTGGAGACGGCAACATAAACACAAAACTCCTGCACAATCTCTTCCGCCTTGCCGGCGTTGCCCCGCGTCAGGACCAGCGCCCAGCGCAAAAGCTGCCCATAGCGGTTGGCCAGTAACTCACTGGCGTCCGTGGGATCCTCAACAGGATGCAATCTTGGCTTGCGGTTATTCACTCATCCCTAAAGAGGTGATTTGCATCCCCATCTACCCTGGCCTCAAAAATTATCGTAAGATTCCGGTTCTGTTATTCAATACGGTGCCAAGTGGTTGACCTTGCACCATTTATACAAGAATAAGTCTGGCATTTGGAGCTGCACCGTACCCCCTTTTTGTCGCCTCCAGGGTAGATACGCAGAGAAATCTTCTCCTTATGGTTGAAACCTTCCACAGAAAGGAACTTCTCGTGAGCTTAACGCCGTTCGAGTTCGCTCGGAACATACGCAGGTGCCTCCTTGAGTCTTTGCCACGCCATCGACACCCGCGCCACCGCTGTAAGGGGTGCGGCAGAAAAGACCTCTTGAGGATTGCGGAGCAAACCCTGCAAAATGGACACCAATTGAAATTGATAGCGGGAAACCTGTGTGCTGGTTGCCAACATCTGGTCGATCGCTTAAGGCAAGACGACACGATAACCGCGGTCTTCATTTTTAGCCGCGGCAAAAAGACGAAATACTACGCCGCGTTCAGAACCTCCGCCTAGTGTAGTGCGTCGTTAATAATCGATGAGTCCTCAGAGGCCAGCGATGGCTGCTCATCGATTGCAGGTTGCCGAAGAGAATCGGGATGCCGCCGTTGCAATGAGCCCTCACCGGGCTTGAGCTGAATTCCAGGTCTATCTGAACAATGTGTTGCCACCTGAGGCGAACTGCGCTATAACTACGTAATGCGTAGTACGCGTTACGTAGTACCTTCAGATCGCGAGCAGGGACACTACTCAGACCCACCTCTGCTCGTGCTCGCCAGCCTGGCCAGCGGACCGAAACACGGGCACGCGATGATTGCGGATATTGAGTGCCTCTGCGGGACGCGCTTAGGCCCGGGAACGCTCTATGGAGCGATTGTCCGTTTGGAACAACAGGGTTGGATTGAGCCGCTTCCGGCCGAAGAGCGGCGTCAGCCCTATCGCATCACCACCCAGGGCCTGAGCGTCCTGCGCGCCCGCCTGACAACACTTCAACATTTCGCGAAAGCCGGCTTGCGACGATTGGAGGCTTTATGAGTCCGCGACTGGCCCGCTTCCTGATTCGCTTGTATCCGCCGGCCTGGAGAAAGCGTTTCGCAGCGGAGTTCGAAGCACTGCTGGCGTCGCAACGCGGTGATCTGCGCACGGCGTTCGATGTTGGATGCTCGGCAATCAGGGAGCGCATCCACCCTCAATTCACCAGGGAACAGATTTTCCCCGCGGCTCCCTTTCATTCGTGGTGCGAACGAGCGCCCTGGGCCGTCTTCAGCCTTGCGCCCATGCTCATGCTTGCGGGTGCGTACGTGATCGCCTGTTTCATTCTGTGGCTGGGGTGGAGAATGTTTCTGCCCGGATATGACTCGCCCTTTGTCGCGGGATCCCATGGGTTCGCGAATCTTTATTTTCAGGCGGGCAAGTACTACTATTTCGCCGCGCCCGTACTGGTCGGCTGGTGGTTCGAATTTGTCGCTGTTCGTTATCGAGTGAAAGCCGTCTGGCTGGTCATCGGCTTATTGTTGCTTGCCTGGATGGGGGCCGCGGCCCGCATCCAGGCGAGTCACGCGATGGTTCATCGCGGACTGGGACACATCTCCATGAACTTCGACTTCTGGTTTTTGATTCAGAATGCGCGCGATGGCCTGATGCATCTCACCACGATTCTGCTGCTCGCGGCATTTCCGTATCTTCTCTGGCGATGGCAAGAATCTCGATTTGCGGTCTCGCCCTAGCCAGCTAGCCTGGACTAAAATGCTTCCCAAACTGTCGAAGCGCATCCGCAGGCTCGTAGCGAAGGGGACCGCCGTTATGGCCGTCACCGTCGTGACGGGTATAGCCGTTTTGCTCGCGTGGCTGTGGCTTGACCATAACCGACCTACGCCGCTACCAGCGCCGGCAGGGGCTTTTCGAGTAGGCCGGGTCACTTTCGATTGGGTCGACTATGCACGCGTCAATCCTTACGCGCCGGTTGCCGGCACCAGGCAGGAACTCGCCGTTTGGATATGGTATCCCGCCGTGGTAACGCCCTCCAATCAGCTCGCGGAGTATCTTCCGGATTATTGGATTCGCGCCATCGAGCATCATGAGGGATTCATCCTCAGTAAGCTTCTCAGCAGAGATCTCAGGCGAGTTGTGTCACACAGTTGGAGAGACGCCGATGTTTCGCCGCAGCAATTGACCTATCCCGTAGTAATCTTGCGGGCCGGCGGCGGAGCCCTGAGTTCGGATTTCACATCGCTTGCCGAGGACCTCACCAGCCATGGCTATATCGTGGTGAGCTTCGATGCTCCTTATCGCACAGTGATGACTGCATTTCCTGATGGGCGGGTGATGGAGCGAACGGCGCAGAGCGATTTTGACAGCATGCCCTACGCGGCCGCTGAGAAGGCTGCCACCCAGGCCATGAGCGTTTGGGTCATGGACGCGAAATTTGTTCTTGACCGGTTACAAGACTTGAACGCGAACGACGCAACGGGCCGATTCACGGGCAGGCTCGATCTGCAGAATGTCGGTATCGTGGGGCACTCACTCGGAGGCGCGACGGCTGCGCAATTCTGCCACGACGACACGCGATGCAAAGCGGGAATCGACATGGACGGCATACCTTTTGGAAGCGTTGTCCAGGAGAGCCTGCATCAGCCTTTCTTCTTCATCCTGAGCGATCACCGAAACGAGCACGGACCTGAAGCGCGCATCGTGAAAGGCAAAATGGAGTCAATCTATAACAAATTGCCGGCAGGGAAGCGCTGGCAGGTCATGATCGAGGGAGCCAATCATTTCACGTTCAGCGATCAGATGTTCACCAAGAGCCCAGTCCTGGTGACGGCTCTGCAAACGCTGGGCGTTTTCGGGTCCCTCGAGAAGCATCGCGGACTGGTGATCGCTGCCGCTTGCGTGCACACCTTCTTCGATGTGTATCTCAAACGCGCTCCTGCTGATCAGCTAAATGGTCTGGCCGCACGCTATCCACAAATCCAAACTGACTTCACCAGCGCCTTCCCAAGTGATCCATAACCGCGCTACGAGACCATCCTGGAACGCTGCTTATGGAAAGCAATTCCTCGTTAACGGTAGGTCTATCTAAGGTTGCTCAGCGCTGAAAAACAAACACACGACGACCTTGCCACTTCATCCAGCAGCGCCAAAACCCCAGTCCCCCCAGGGACGTCTGAAAAATAGCCCAGGATGAAATCCCGGATGAAATCCTGGGTATATTCACCCCAAACAGTGCAGTCCCGCCAGGGACGGCAGAAAATTCCTGGAACACCATACCTCGTCGAGCGAACCTGCTGTCCTTGATCGTTACGGAGCAGGCGGTGACATTGTGCCCGACGTTGTCCGTTTCTTCAGCGCGGCTTCGATAAGCGTGGCGCTGGCGGGGCAGCCATATCGCTTTGCCGTCGTCAGCGCGGTTTCTCCACGCTTGTTCATCACCGTGGGATCAGCCTGGGCGGGCACATGAGCAATATGATGACCAGGAGTTAGCACGTACGCACGCCCATTAAATTCCACCGTGCCATCCCCGGTGATGCTGACCTCATAGTCCGGGCAAGTGCCGAAACACCGGGTGCGGGTTAACTGGATACGCGCCCCTTGCAAGGTCCACGGATGAGGAAATGGCGTATGCACATCGCTCCATTCCTCCGGGGGAAGCAGGGACACATAATCGTTGATAAGGACGCGCACAGGGGCGCCGTCCTGGGTCCAGGGCTTGAACAGGCGCTCCATTTCGAGCGCCTGCGCCTCGTCCTGATGCGGCAAGCTGCGACCGGTGACACGCGCGCTGTCGACCCGGCCATTGGCGGAAACGGTAACTTCAAATTCGATATATTCAGCGCCCGGCGGCACGGCGCGATATTCTTCGGCGCTCAGATGTACCGCGCTGACCGGGCTAAGCATGTGCTCCGCCACGTGCGCATCGCGAGCACTCAACCGCAGCGCGGGCGGTTCCGCTGCCGGCTGCGCTAGGGCCGCGCCCCACCCCGCCATCCAGAGCAGCGCAACACTCCCATACACACCTGCGGCGTCCATCACCAAGCATCCCTCTGCGTCCGCTTCACCTCGGTGGTGAGCCGCGCATGATCCTTCTCGGTCTGATCTCCATAAACCTCCGCCCAGTCTGCGAACGATTCGCGCAACGCTTTTGAAACACCGCAGTAGCCGGCGATGATCGCCGCCTCGCCGGTTCTTGCGTGCGCGCGCGCCAGCAGAGTACCGCACGCCCAGGCGTAGAAATTGAACGAGTCGCCGGTGAGCCATTCGATCGGCACCGAGGCCTTGAGATTCTTCATTTGCCGAACATAATAGGGGCGCCCCTCAATTTCTGTCCAACCCAGCATCACGTCGCTCGAGGCTTGCAGCGCCCGCTGCCCAATCACAACCCGCTTGCCCTCATGCTGAAACCTGGCTCGCCGCGAGGGCAGGTAGGGTGCGTGGGCGGGCGCGCAAGCCTCCTTGATTTGCAGCAGTAAGGGATCGTTATCGGTCTTGCCCATCAACAAGGCCAGGTACGCTCTCGTCCCCACCGAACCTACGCCGACCACGCGGTGCGCCACATCGGCCACGCGATAGCGCGAGAGCATGTAGCGTCGCTCTCGGGCGAGGGTCAGCGAATACGTTTCTAACCCGCGAATCACGCTCTTCTTTTTGCCGCCATTCACCCGGGTCAGAATCGGCGGTTCTTCGCGGAACCGCCAACGGCCGGCTGCATCTTTAGCCGCCACTTTCTCGAGCAGGCTTTGGTTATGCGATCCCAGTGCCTTGGCAACCACCTTCTCGATGACGGCCTTTGCCTTGGCCGGTACCTTGCGCAGAACATTTGCCTGGCCCGGATACGAGTGCAGATACCAGATATCGAGCGTGCCCATCGTTTCCAGCCGCTTCATATTCTGTTGGTAGCCCATCACCGCCTGTTTCACCGCGTCGCGCCGTTCGCGCGCCGATAAACCATTCTCGCGCCCGGCCACATTCACGCTCGCGGTTAGCCGCTTCAAATCCCACTCCCAGGGGCCAATCACCGTCTCATCGAAATCGTTCAGGTCGAACACCAACTCGCGTTGCGCACTACCGTACAAACCGAAATTACTGATGTGCGCATCGCCGGCCAGCACCACGTTATACCCCATGGTGGGCGTGCGAAACAGATCACAGGCCATCACCGCCGAAGCGCCGCGCAAAAAGGCGAACGGAGACTCCGCCATCCGTTCCATGCGCAGCGGAATCAGTCGTTCCTGTCGCCCCACATTACTTTGACGAATGAGCGATAGAATGTCTTCTCGCTGCCTGGCCGGCGTCCACTGTCCGTGTAACTCGCGGGGCACGCGCATCCGCATCGCCTTACCCTGTGCCCGCAGTTGCTCAATCGTCGGTAAAGCGCTGTGCAGGTCAAGGCGTTCGTCCGCACGATCGGGCTTCTTGTGGTGACGCGGCATCTCTCTCCTCGAGGCAAGCGCGCTGGCTGGCCTGCGTCCGTCGACTCTATGTCAGGGGAAGTTTCCACCAGCCAAGCAGAGCGACCACGGCAGGTACGGCAAATACCAGCAGGAAGATCGGTGCCTCATCCTGTACGGAGTATCCGCCACGCGTCACCCCATACCAGAGGTTCACGCTGGCGGCGATGAGCCACGCCGGCAGGAAATAGAGCGCGGCTTTTGGTCCGTTACCGAGCGCTCGTCCAACTAACAAAAATACAATCAGCACAACAAATCCTATGGCAATAATCTTGAGCGTATGCACCGCTGGTCTCCTGAGGCAGGTTCTACTTTGACAGAAAGCGTGTTAAGCGCTCAATGCCAGCTTCAATCTTTGTCCAATCGGCCGCATAACACCAGCGCAACCAACCCTCCGCTTCGCGTCCAAAGGCTCTCCCGGGGGCGAGCCCCAGACCAACGGCTGCGATCAATTCTCTCGCCAGGCGCACCGAATCCTCTTCCCCGGCAATGCGCAGAAAAAGATACATGGCGCCATCGGCTTCCGGTATTTCGATACCGGGCAGCGAACCCAATGCGGCGATCAGGCGGTCTCGGGTGGTCCGCAGGTCAGCGACCATCTTAAGCACGTAGGGCTCTCCCTGTTGCAGGGCAATGGTGGCCGCTCGCTGGGTAAACACCGGCACGCAGGAAACGTTGTACTCGAGCAGCGCTGCCAGGTCGGGCGCCACGGCCGGCGGCGCCACCATCCAGCCCACGCGCCAGCCGGTCATGCTCCAGGCTTTGGAGAAACTGTTGATCACGATCAACCGGTCGTCCGCATCGGCCAGCGGCAGAAACGAGGGCGCGGAGCGCAGCCCGTCTGCGTAGATCAGGCGCTCGTATACGTCATCCGCCAAAATCCATATTCCGTGACGCCGGCAGTGTGCGAGAATCGCTTGCTGCTCACCGGGTTGAATGGTCCATCCAGTCGGGTTGTTGGGCGAATTCAACACCAGCATCCGCGTTCCCGGGGTCAGTGCCTCCAGCAACTTTTCAACCGGCAGGGTCCATCGCCCCTGGCGTACCTCAAGGGCAACACTGGTGACCCGGCCGCCAACCACCTTGGGGATTTCAACCGCGTTCGGCCACAACGGCGTGACCGTCACCACCCTGTCGCCCGGCTCGACCAGCAGCTGGCTCGCCACCATCAGGGCATTGTCGCCCGAAGGCGTCACCGCAACCCGATCCACGCCAATCGAAAAGGAATGCAGGTCCGTCAGGTAGGAAGAAATTGCCTCGCGCAGATACGGCCGGCCCAGATTTTCCGAATAAAATGTCTCGCCCGCGTGCAGCGAATCGACAGCCGCCTCGCGAATGAAGGCAGGCGTCGGCTGGTCTGATTCACCAAACCAAAAAGGCAAAACATCCTCCCGGCCCATGGCCGCATTGGCCACGAGCCGTATCAGGGAAGGAGAAAACCTCGGGTAATCTCTGGCGGTTGCCGGCGCTTGCTCGCTACCGACCCGCGACAGAATGCCTGGATGCAAAGAAGACACCTCTCCCTGCATCTTAAAGCCCCATGCCAGGGAGCTAACTGGCTAATTGTCAGTGCATCGGATTCACAGTAGCATGAACCCGTTCCCAGTTCTGCCTGCGAGGGTGAGTATGCATTTGCTCGATATTGTGACCACCGCCTGCATCGCTGTACTCGTGGGCGTGGAACTGGCTGTCTCTCTGGTCATGAACCCCATCGTGTGGAAGCTCGAGAGCTTTTCTCAGGCCGTGGCTATCCGCATCCTGGCGGCGCGGTTGGGTAAGTTAATGCCTCCCTGGTACATCCTGACGTGCGTACTGCTGATCGTGGAGGCGGTCCATCAATACGGTAAGCCTGGCGCCGGCCTGCTCATCGCAGCGTGTGTGATCTGGATCGTGACCATCATCTTGACTTTGCTCATCCTGGTGCCGGTGAACATCCGCCTGGCTTTGATCAACGCCGATACCTTCGCCGATGGCGTCAAGCAAGAGCACATGCGATGGGATTCGTTCCATCGCATGCGTATCGTGGTAATCTTCGTGGCCATGATTTGCTTCCTGGCGGGTATCCATGGGTGACGTTTTGTCGGGCCAGGGAACCGCGGCGACCACGGCCACGTATGGACTGACGAGATGGAAAATCGACGGCTTGTTTTCTCCTGTTTCCTGTCTGCGATGATGTTCCTCTGTTGGCCAATCGCCGCATCGGCGCAGATCGGCTGGCCCAACTACGGCAATGATGCGGGGGGCACGCGCTACTCCAGGGCGAAACAGATTGATCGCAGCAACGTTGCCCAGCTTAAATTGGCCTGGACCTATCGCACCGGCGCGCTGCAGCCCGAAACTGAGCTCAAGCGAAAAGCAGCTTTCGAAGCCACCCCGATCCTGGTCGAAGACAAGCTCTTTCTGAGCACGCCCTACAACCACGTCATCGCCCTCAATCCGCAGAACGGCGCCAGGCTCTGGGAATACGATCCGCAGGTCGACCTGACGCACAGTTACTCAGAGGTTTCGTCGCGCGGTGTCTCCGCGTGGCGCGATCCAAAACGAAAGCCCGGCTATCCTTGCGGACTCAGCATCTTTCTCGGCACCCTCGATGGCAGGCTCATCGCGCTCGACGGCCAGACAGGCAAGCCGTGTCCTGATTTCGGGGTGAAGGGAACAGTCGATCTCACCCGCGGCGCGGCAACCGCCACTGAGTGGACGGGCGGATACCAGGTGACCTCCGCCCCCGCGATCGCCAATGGTCTCGTGATCACCGGCTCCTCGATTGCGGACGGTTGGAAAGTAGACACAGGCCGCGGCATCGTGCGCGCGTTCGACGCGCGCACCGGTCAATTGCGCTGGACGTGGAATCCCACGCCCTGGGCGGAAGACACGCATCCCCGCACCGGCGGCGGCAATGCGTGGTCGACGCTATCCGTCGACCCCAGCGAAGATCTGGTTTTCGTTCCTACCGGCAGTTCTGCACCCGACTACTACGGTGGTCTACGCAAGGGTGACAACAAATGGGCCAATTCCGTGGTCGCCCTGCAGGCCTCCACGGGCAAATTTGTGTGGGGCTTTCAAGTGGTTCATCACGACTTGTGGGACTACGATGTGGCCTCTCAGCCCACGCTCTTTACCTGGAAAGATGGCACCCCGGCGTTGGTGATCAACACCAAAATGGGCCACGTGTTTGTGCTCAACCGGCTCACCGGCGCGCCGCTGCTTCCGGTGGAGGAGCGGCCGGTGCCGCAATCCAACATGCCGGGTGAGCAGACTTCACCCACGCAGCCCTTTTCGACCATCTCTCTCGTGCCTGAACGACTGACACCAGGCGACGCGTGGGGCATCACGCCCGAAGACGCGAAGTGGTGCCGGGAGAAGATCAGCTCATTACGCTGGGAAGGGATGTTCACGCCTCCGGGCTTGCAGGAGACGATGGTGTTTCCCGGCAATATTGGCGGGGTGAACTGGGGCAGTGACGCTTTCGACCCACAGAACCACATCATGGTTGCGAATACGAATCGCCTGGTGGCCTGGAACCGGCTGATTCCCCGCGCTGCGTTTGACGCCGAGACCGATAAGAACCAGGACAATCGTATTTTTGGCGAATTCAATGACCAGAAGGGCGCCCCTTACGGTCTTTACCGCACCTTCCTGTTTTCTCCCAGCAAATTGCCCTGCAATACCCCACCGTGGGGTACGACCGAGGCCGTCGATCTCTTTACCGGCAAAACCGTTTGGGATGTTCCGCTGGGGACGATGGTGCCAGGCAAGCAAACCGGCTCGATCAACCTCGGTGGACCCATCATCACCGCAGGCGGCCTGGTCTTTACCTCCGCCGCCATGGACCTGCGTTTCTACGCCTTCGACATAGAAACCGGCAAAGAGCTATGGCGCTATCAACTGCCTGCCGGCGGTCAGGCGACGCCAATGACTTATGTCTTCCACGGCAAGCAGTACGTCGTCATCGCGGCTGGGGGGCACGGCAAGCTGGGCACCAAACAAGGCGACTACGTGCTCGCCTTCGCTCTGCCATAGCCCACATGCGGCCCCTGCCGGTTGTTCATGACGAGCGGCTGACCTGCCTGGCGTCGGCCAGTCAAGGATGGAATGAACGCGAAGAGCGCTTGCTTTTAAGCCGTCCCTCAAGCAAATCTTTAAGCCCGTCCCCCAAACAAATTTGTCATCCCGAGCGGCTGACTTGCCTGCGGCAAGTTAAGGATGGAATGAACGCGGAGAGCGTTTGCTTTTAAGCTGTCCCTCAAGCAAATCTTTAAGCCCGTCCCCCAAACAAATTTGTCATCCCGACCGTAGCGTACCCGAATTCCTGTTTCGTCATGTCAGACAGATCCACGTGTGCGGCTTTCCTTAAGGAAAGCCGCATGAAGTTTGCCAGCGCCACCAACCTCGACAGGAATTCGGGGTAGCGAAGTGGAGGGATCTGCGGTGCGCCTTTCCCCCAAACCAAGGCCCTCCAAGTGAGCTCGCAAATCCGGCCCCAGCCATTTTGTTCATTGGTAGCGAAGTGGAGGGATCTGCGGTGCGCCTTTCCGCCAAACCAAGGCCCTACAGGTGAACTCGCAAATCCTGCCCCCGCCGTTTGTTCATTGGGTGTGACTGTCACCCACCTCGTTAAGCCGGCGTCGCACCATCAGAATCGCGGAGATGCTGATCAAAGCGCTCGCCATCAGATAGAAGCTGGGCGCGGTATTGTTGTGCGTGACCGCGGTCAACCAGGTGAATATCGCCGGCGCGAAGCCACCGAACAGCGTAACCCCCAGGTTATAGCTGAGCGAAATCCCGGTAACCCGGGTGCGCGCAGGGAACAGATCTGCCATCATCGGCGCTAGGCTCGCGGTGTACCCAACCAGCAGGACCGTATCCCAGACAAGCCCCACCGTCAGTGTCGTCAGGCTGGGGCGGCGGGTGATGTAAACAAACAGCGGGTAGAAACTGAACAGCATCAAAACGGCGGATGGCAGTATCACGCGTGTGTAACCGACACGGTCCGCCAGATGGCCGGCAACCGGACACAGCACCACCGCCAGTAACGCAAGCACGATGGTCACCACGTAGCCGATGGCCGGCGGCAAGTGTAACTGCGCCGTAGCATAGGTAGGTACGTAGAGGGCGAAATAGGTATTAGCCGTGCCCAGCGCTATAAGCCCGGCGCCCAGCAGCAGGTTGATTTTCTGCTGAGCGAAAAGATCGCGAGCGGGCGAACGGGTGGGGGTCGCCTGCAAAAATTCCGGCGTTTCATTCACTCTGCGCCGGATATAGATACCGACCGGACCGACCAGCAAACCAAAGATAAACGGGATGCGCCAGCCCCAGGCATGCAACTGGCGGGGAGCCAACAGCGTGGTCAGCGCGACGCCGAACAGCGCGGCCAGAAACTTCGCCATGTTCTGGCCAGAAAACTGCCAGCTTGAGAAAAACGCCCTGCGGCGGGCAGAATGCTCGATCATGAAGGCGGTCGAGCTGCCAAACTCTCCGGCCACCGCGAAGCCCTGCAGCAAACGCGCCGCGAAGATGCCGATAGGCGCGATCAAACCAATCGTCGCGTAAGCAGGCATAAGCGCCATCAATGCGGTGCCGATCACCATCAACCGGATAGAAAGCGCGAGCGCGGCTTTGCGCCCGGCGCGATCGGCATAGGTGCCCAGAACAATCGCTCCCACTGGCCGGGCCACATACGACAAACCGAATGACCCGAAGGTAAGCAGCAGCGAGACCACCGGATTTGAGTTGGGAAAAAATACCCCCGCAATGGTGGTCGCGAAGTAGCCGTACACCAGAATGTCAAACCACTCCAGCGCATTGCCGATGGTGGCGGCAGCGATCTGCACCGCACCGCTGGCGCGCGGTGGCGTCGGTGGGACCCGAGGATCGATGGCGGCGGCGCTGGACATGGAGGCAGAAAGGTAGCTGGAGACTACAGCAGGCTGCTGGTGAGGGCAAGCCATTTCGCCGTGCCGCGTTGCCCCCGGTAGTTCAACAAAAAGTTTAAGCTTTCGTCGTGGCAGCGGCGCCGCTCACGGCGTTCAGCCTCTTGAGCGAAGTGTGATCCAGCTTCAATCTGCTGGCCGCAACAATGTCCATCAGATGTTGCTCGCTGGTGGCGCTGACAATGGGAGCCGTGACGCCCGGCTGCACCATCAGCCACGCCAGCGCTACCTGCCCGGGCGTGGCGTGGTGTTCCTTAGCCACTTCGTCCAGTGCCCGCAGCACGCTGAATCCCCAGTCGTTCAGGTATTTGCTCACCGACCCGCCGCGTGCTTTGCCTTCCGCATCCTGTTTGCTGCGATACTTGCCGGTAAGAAAACCAGCGGCCAGCGAGTAGTAGGGAATCACCCCCAGCGTATGCTCCTGCACCACCGGCAGCAGGTTGGTTTCAAAGTCCTCCCGCGCCACCAGGTTGTACTGCGGCTGCAGCGAGACGTAGCTCACCAGCCCATTATCCTTGCTGGTCTGGAGCGCTTTCTCGAGCCGCGGGCCACTGTAGTTGGAAGCCCCGATATGCCGCACTTTGCCTTGCCGTACCAGCTTGTCGAAAGCGCTCAGCGTTTCTTCGAGCGGTGTTTCTTCGTCGTCCTTGTGAGCCTGGTAGAGGTCGATGTAATCGGTCTGCAGGCGGCGCAGCGAGTCTTCGACTGCCTGCGCGATGTACGCCGGCTTCAGGCCCTTCTTGCCTTCGCCCATCTCGATGCCCAGCTTGGTGGCGACGATTACGTTGCTCCGCTTGTTGCCCTTGGCCAACCACTTTCCCAGAATCGCCTCCGACTCGCCGCCCTGGTGGCCCGGCGCCCAGCGCGAGTAGACATCCGCGGTGTCGATAAAGTTCAGACCAGCCTCTAACGCCTGGTCCAGCTGGCGAAAAGAGTCTGCTTCCTCGAGCGTCCACCCATAGACATTTCCACCCAGGCAAAGCACGGGCACTTCCAAATCAGATTTACCCAGTTTGATCCGCTGCATCGCAAGTCTCCCGCAATTCTTATTCCGGTATTGTAGATGCCGCGCCCGTATGTTTTGCCGCGTCGAGCCGTGGATGCACTAAACTGGCCCCTGTTCCCCTATGCCGCTTTCCCCTGGTGACCAACTCGGGCCCTACGAAATCCTCGCCTTCCTGGGCGCTGGGGGAATGGGCGCGGTTTACCGGGCTCGCGACTCACGTCTCAATCGCGATGTCGCCATCAAATTCTCCGACGCCCAGTTCAGTGAGCGTTTCGAGCGAGAAGCCAAGGCGATCGCCGCCCTGAATCATCCCAACATCTGCCAGATTTACGACATTGGTCCCAATTACCTGGTCATGGAATGCATCGACGGCGCGCCGATTGTCTCTTCAGAACATCCCCAGGCCCTGCCGCCGGCCGAAGCCCTGCTCCTGGCCACGCAAATTGCCTCGGCGCTCGAAGCGGCGCATGCCAAGGGAATCATTCATCGCGACCTGAAGCCGGCGAATATCCTCGCCTCCACCAGCGGCGTGGTCAAGCTATTGGATTTTGGTCTGGCCAAGCAAGACAGCAGCAGCAGTTCCGTCGAAGAAACCAAAACCGTGGGCCTCACCACCCAGGCCGGCACCATCATGGGAACGCCTTCCTATATGTCGCCCGAGCAGGCCGAGGGCAAGCATGCCGACACCCGGTCTGACATTTTCTCTTTCGGCGCCGTGCTGCACGAAATGCTCGCTGGCCGGCGCGCCTTCTCCGGAGCTTCCGCGGCGGCCATCATCGGCGCCATCGTCTACAAAGAGCCGGAGCCGCTGACCGCGCCGCCCGCCTTGCAGTCGATTGTGCGTAAATGCCTGGCAAAGTCTCCCGACGCACGCTTCCAGTCGGCAACCGATCTGCGCCTCGCGCTGGAAACAGCCTCCACCCGCGGCATTCCCCGGGGCAGACGGCGCACCATCGCTTTGGCCATCGTCGCGGGCGTGCTCCTCGCCGCGTTGGCCGCCGCCGCCTTTTTCTGGAAGGGATTCGGCAAAGACCGCATTGATTCCATCGCTGTTCTACCGCTCGAAAACCACAGCAACAATCCCGACGCAGACTACATTTCCGACGGCATCACCGAAAGCGTCAGCAACAGCCTGGCCCGCCTACCCGATGTGAAAGTTATCCCTCATAGTGTCGCGATGCATTACAAGGGCAAGCCCGTCGATGCGCAAAAAATTGGCGATGAGTTGGGCGTGCAGTCCGTGCTCACAGGCAGCGTCACGGAGAGAGGTGACGCGCTGACGGTGGCTGTCGAGTTAGACGATGTGCGCAACGGCAAAGAATTGTGGGGCGAGCAGTACCAGCGCAAGATGGGCGATATGCTGGCCGTACAGAGTGACATTGCCCGCGAGGTAGCGCAACGCCTGGGCGAGCCTTCTTCGGCAGCGAACCAGCAAAAGCTAACCCGCGGATCCACCGGCAATCCCGAAGCCTATCAGCTCTATCTCAAGGGCAAGTTTTACACCAACAAACTCACCAAAGACGGCCTTGAAAAGGGCATCGACTATTTCAACCAGGCGATCGCCATCGATCCCAACTATGGCTTGGCCTACAACGGCCTGGCTTACAACTACATCAATCAGGACGATTGGTACATGAGCCCGGCCGAAGCCGGGCCCAGGGCCAGGCAGGCGGCCGAGAAGGCCTTGGCCCTCGATGACTCAGATGCCGACGCTCACCTGGCCCTCGCCATCCAGAACCATTGGTATCAGTGGAACTGGGCGGCTGCGGAGCGCGAATTCAAACGCGCCATCGTACTCAATCCCAACGATGCAGAAGCTCATGGATACTACTCCTGGTTTCTCGCGCCGATGGGGCGAGGCGCGGAGGCATTGGCCGAAGCCAGGCGGGCGCAACAGGTCGCCCCGCTCTCCTCCATCGCGAACCTGTTTGTGGGGTCGGTGCTGGTCTTTACCCAGCAATTTGATCCGGCCATCGAGCAACTGCACAGTGCCATCGAGCTCGACCCCAACTTCTGGTTCGATCATTGCTATCTGGGCCGCGCCTATGAAGCAAAGGGCAGGCTACCCGAGGCAATTGCTGAGTTTCAACGGGCCCAGGCTCTCGACCCCGACAACAGCGAAATCTGGTCAGGGTTGGGGCACGCTTACGCCTTGGCAGGCAACAAAATCGAAGCGGAAAAGGTCCTCGATCATCTTCACCAACAGGCAACGCACGACTGGGTGGCGCCCTACAGTCTGGCCATCATTTATGCGGGGTTGGGAGACAAGGATCAGGTGTTCGCGTTGCTTGACCGGGCCTATCAGCAACGGTCTTACTTCCTGGTCGTTTATCTGCCCACAGACTCTCGTCTCGACAGCCTCAGAACCGACCCGCGCATGGTGGCTCTCAAGCGCCGTATCGGCCTGCCGCAGTGACGTCTGGTTAGCTTAGGTAAGTTTCTTCCTGGCCTGCGCACTGTGGCTTCGTTTGCCTCGCGCGCGGCCAGAACGTTTGCTGTAACTGGCGACCCGTAGAGTCGCTTTCCCCCGGCTCCTGGGACGAATTTCTACCGCCGGACGAAGCACATCAGCCACCCGTTGTTCGGCCACATTGGGTTCTTCGCTGTACCTGGGGTCGAACATGGCGATGACTGCAGAGGCGCGCACGGTGTAGCGCCGCGCCCATTGGCTGTCTATCAGAGCTCCTTGTACGCTCCGCCAGTGCTCCGAACTGGTTTCCAGATAACCATCCAGTCTCGGCAGTTCGCGGGAGCCGTCCTGGTCGTTCAGCACGCCGAGAAACTCGACAAATTCTTCGAGATTGATACCCATTTGGAACACCAGCTGGCTCAAAGCCATCTGCTGCGATGCGCTCAGCCGGTCGAAATCACGGCAGTACGCCCTGGCGTTGACGACGGCCTGGATGGCAGAGATGCGCAACAGCGCCGTGGCCTCCTCTTCGCTGAGCTGCGGCGTCAGCGTTTGCCGAACAATCTTGCGGTGATAGGTCTTCTTCGACCACACTGCCAAATTGTGGTTGTACTGATCGAGGATCTGCTGCAACCGCTCCGGCGCCAGCCCGGCTGCCTGCCAAAGCTGGGCCGACGAAGGCTCAACAAACTCATTTGGGTTCAAAGGATCGCGCTGCGGGTGCACAACCGCCTCCACATCCAGACTGAAACCCGCCCCAATGAGCGGCCGGCCTGTGTTGGGGTCGGGGTAGGCTGCCAGCACCCATCCTTCGTGCTTATGGTCGCGCAGGATATCCATCAGCGTGCGCAGATGGAACTTGATGTCGGAATCCTTGAAATCCAGCAGTAATTGCGGCGCCTCGCCCTGCAGCGGTGTGTTGCCGGAAGCGGACGCGGGCAACGCCAGCGATTGCACGCTCAACACCGGGCCTGTCGGCAGCGCACTTTGTCCCACGGCCGCGCTGGCCATTGCCAGAAGCATGGCTGGCACCAAAACGCGCTGTCGTGCAACTGTCATGCTGTCGAATACAACAATGACGCAAATTCAAGCGATAAACAATCACTGAAAAGGTTCGAGGAAAGTAACAAGAGTGTTACCCACTGCACCCGGAGCGAACGACCAGGGCTCGCAGAGCGAACCGCGCCAGACCGGCGCCCAGCAAGCTTGCTGGATAGGATAGGTGGTCCAGGTCAAAAACAGCCCCAGTCCCGCAGGGACGGCTGAAACTAGCCCAGAACGAAATTCCGGGAGGATTGCTCCGTCACTGTCCCGGCCACCCGGGATGGGCGAAAAAAGCCGTTCCCCCCGACTTTAGTAAAGTAGTTATAGCGCGTCCCGCGTATGCCCCCCACCAACACCCCCATCGCCACTCCGCCCACCCCTTCGCCGGCCGCTGCCAGCAAGCATTTGCTGCCCTGGCTGGTCGCGGTGGCGTTCTTCATGGAGTCGCTCGACACCACCATCCTCAACACCGCCGTGCCGGCCATCTCGGCCGCTTTGCACGTGGCGCCCCTGAGCATGAAGTCCGTTCTCGCCAGCTACACCCTCAGCCTCGCCGTCTTCATCCCCATCAGCGGTTGGATGGCAGACCGCTTCGGAACCCGCAGGGTCTTCGCTTCCGCCATCGGCATCTTCACCCTGGGATCGTTCCTGTGCGGCATCTCGAGCAATATTCATCTGCTCGTCGCCTGCCGCATTCTCCAGGGCTGTGGCGGTGCCATGATGGTCCCCGTGGGCCGGCTCACCCTGGTGCGCACCTTCGCGAAATCCGAACTCATCCGCGCCATGACGTTTGTCGCCATCCCTGGCCTGGTCGGCCCCATGCTGGGGCCCATCGCCGGCGGCCTCATCGTCGGCTACTTCCATTGGCGATTCATCTTCTTCGTCAATATCCCCATCGGCCTCATCGGCCTGATCATGGTTTATCTGCACCTGCCCGACTATCGTGAAGAGCATACCCACCCGCTCGACCTGGTGGGGCTCATCCTGTTCGGTTCCGGCGTCGCCTTGTTGTCCTATGTGCTTGAAATCTTCGGCGAGCACGCGCTCAGCGCCCGCGAGATGACCGGCCTGTTGGTCATTTCTCTTACCCTGCTCGCTGGTTATCTGCTCCATGCCAAAGGCATCTTGTATCCATTGCTGCAACTGAACCTATTTCGTATTCGCACCTTCCGCGCGGCGGTCAGCGGCAGTTTCTTTACCCGTCTGGGCATTGGCGGCGTACCGTTTCTCTTGCCCCTGCTCTACCAGGTCGGCCTGGGCTTCACCGCCATCCAGTCCGGGCTGCTCATCATGCCCCAGGCGCTCGCCGCCATGAGCACCAAGTTCCTCATGCCCAAGATCCTCGCCCGGGTCGGCTTTCGCGGTGTCCTCATCTCCAACACCATCATCCTCGGCCTCTTCCTGCTGCTGTTCGCAACCATCGGGCTGCGCACACCAGTGTGGGTCATTGTGCTGCTGGCCTTCTGCTACGGCATGTTCAGTTCGTTGCAGTACACCAGCATGAACACGCTCACCTATGCCGACATCCGCGAAGAACAGACCAGCAGCGCCAGCTCTATCGCCAGCACCATGCAGCAAATGTCCATCAGCTTTGGCGTAGCGTCGGCGGGCTTGGCAACCGCCTTCTTTATCCCCGCCAGGGTACACACCAACCGCGCAGAAATGATTCACGGAATCCATCAGGCCCTGCTTGTCCTGGGCGCCTTCACCATCGTGTCCACCCTCGTCTTCAGCCGCCTCAAAAGCGGAGACGGCAGCAGTGTGAGTCAACAGAAAGTTGCCCATTCCGAGTGAACATTCAGGAGCAATTCGGACAGATCGATATCTACGTATTCGATCAAATCCTGCGCGGCAACATCGCGCCCGGCATGCGCATTTTGGATGCGGGTTGCGGCTACGGGCGCAACCTGGTCTATCTGCTGCGCGAAGGTTGCGAAGTCTTTGCTCTCGATGGCGACCCCGACGGCGTCGCCCACGTCCGCCAATTATCAGAGTCACTGCAGACCGGCTTGCCCGCGGAAAATTTCCAGGTAGGCCCGATCGAGCGGATGCCGTTTCCCCACGGCTTTGCCGATGTGGTCATCTGCAATTCGGTGCTTCACTTCGCCCGCGACGACCGTCATTTTCGCGCCATGCTCGCAGAACTATGGCGCGTGCTCAAGCCGGGCGGCATGTTGTTTTGCCGCCTGGGCTCAAGAATCGGCATGGACTTTCAACGGCTGCGCGGCAACATCTTCCTGGTAGGCGACGGCTCCGAGTGGTTCCTGGTGGACGAGCAAATGCTCCTGCGCCTCGGCGATGAGATGAATGCCGTGCTGGTCGACCCGTTGAAGACCACCGTAGTGCAGGACTATCGTTGTATGACCACCTGGGTATTGAGAAAGCGAAGGATCTCCTGATGGCTGCAGACGCTCTGCCAAGATTCGATTTACCAGGCAAGATAGCCCTGGTCACCGCCGCCGCCCGTGGTCTGGGCCGGGCGATCGCACTCGCCCTCACCGAAGCCGGCGCCGAGGTCGCCCTCGGCCTGCGCGATTTAAACAGTGACAGTGGCTTAATGGCCGAGATCGCTGCCCGCGGACACCGGCCCTTAGCGCTGCAAATGGATATGTCGAGCCCCGATCAGATCCGCCAGGCCATCGCTCACACCGTGCAACACTTCGGCCGGCTCGACATCCTCGTCAACAACGCCGGCATCGCGCCCGACAACCTGGCGGAAAACTACACCGAAGAAGACTTCGATCGCACCGTCGCCATCAATCTGAAAGGAACGTTTTTCGCCTGCCAGGCCGCCGGCCGCGTCATGATTGAGCAGAAGAGCGGCTGCATTATCAACATGAGTTCACAGGCCGCGTTCGCCGCTCTGCCCACCGAGTCGGTCTACTGCATGACCAAAGCGGGTATCGTCCACCTGACGAAATGTCTGGCCGTCGAGTGGGGCAAA
This sequence comes from uncultured Acidobacteriaceae bacterium, assembly GCA_963834445.1. GTDB lineage: Bacteria > Acidobacteriota > Terriglobia > Terriglobales > Acidobacteriaceae > PALSA-350. The sequence goes on along the minus strand of CAWIBU010000001.1, from coordinate 142,605 downwards.
TACAACATCAACGTGAACGCGGTTGCGCCTACTTTCATCCACACTCCGGGAACGCAGCCCGCGCTCGCCGACCCGGCATTTCGCCAGGACGTCATCGAACGCATCGCCGCCCTGCACCGCATCGGTGAGCCCATCGAAGTGGCCGGCGCCGTGGTCTTTCTCGCTTCGCCGGCAGCCTCGCTCATCACCGGGCACACCCTGATCATTGACGGCGGCTGGACGGCGCGGTAACGGTTCCAGAATCGTGATGCCCCGGCCGGCATCTAAACCGATGTAGGGTCTCGTTAATCTCGATTCAAAAAGGTGCACATGAAATTCAACACACTCGGCCACACCGGCCTCCTCGTCTCAGAGCTATGCCTCGGCACCATGACCTTCGCGACCGGCGAGGGCATGTGGAAACCAATTGCCGGGGTCGAGCAGAATCTTGCCGATCAACTCGTCCGCCAATCGCTCGACGCGGGTATCAACTTTGTGGATACGGCGGATGTCTACACCAACGGCGAATCCGAGAAAGTTCTCGCCCAGGCAATCGCCAACCTCGGAATTGCCCGCAAAGATATCGTCATCGCGACCAAAGCCTATGGCCGCACCGGCCCCGGCCGCAACGACGTCGGCGCCTCGCGCGGCCACATCATGGACGCGGTCGAGGCCTCGCTCAAGCGCCTCCGGACCGACTATATCGACCTCTACCAGATCCACGCCGCCGATTCGGTCACGCCCATCGAAGAAACCATGCGTGCGCTCGATACGCTGGTTGCCCACGGCAAGGTTCGCTACATCGGCTGTTCCAACTGGTATGCCTGGCAGATCATGAAAGCCAACGGCATTTCCGCAGTCAAAAATCTGGCCGAACTCGATTCGCTGCAGGCGTACTACTCCATCGCCGGCCGCGATCTGGAGCGTGAGATCGTGCCCTTGTTGCAGGATCAGCGCACCGGCCTGCTGGTCTGGAGCCCTCTCGCCGGCGGCCTGCTTTCCGGCAAGTTCTCCCGCGAAAATCAAAAGCCAGAAGACTCAAGACGCTCAGCATTCGATTTCCCCATCGTCGATAAGGAGCGCACCTGGCGCATCCTCGATGTCCTCAGACCCATCGCCCAGGCGCATAACACCAGTGTCGCTTCCATCGCACTGGCCTGGATTCTTGCCAAACCCTTTGTCACCTCCGTCATCATCGGGGCCAAACGTATCGATCAACTGCAGCAAAATCTTTCCGCGGTTGACATCAAGCTGACGGCCGATGAACTCAAGCAGCTCGACGAGGTCAGCGCCCTGCCGCCCGAGTATCCCGGTTGGATGATTCCTTTCCAGAACATGAATCGTCTCGCCGACGTACCCCGCGTTTAAAGCCAGGCCCGGCCTTCGCCACCCGGAGGCCGGGCTTGATACCATGCTCTGGATGCTCATTCCTAAGCTGAGAACACTCCTGCTGCTGGCGCCCTTGCCTCTGTTGGCGATGACATCGATGCGAGGGATAGGGGCACAGACCCACACGCCCGAACAACCCGATCCCTATCTGTGGTTAGAAGACGTATCCAGCCCGCGGGCGATGGCCTGGGTCAGGGCAGAGAACCAGCGTTCCGCCAAAGTACTCGAGAGCGATCCGCAGTTTGCTACTCTTCAAGCCATGGCGCTCAAAGTTCTCGAGTCGCCGCAACGGCTGCCCATCCCGGTATTCCGCGAAGGCGAAATCTACAACACCTGGCAGGATGCACAACATCAGCGCGGCCTCTTGCGCCGTACCACCCTGCAAGACTACCTGACCGCAACTCCACACTGGCAAACCGTTCTCGATTACGACGCGTTGGCCAAAGAAGACAATCAGAAGTGGGTAGAGAAAGGGCTGACCTGTCTCTACCCCGGGGACGGCCTCTGTCTCGTGGGTCTTTCCGCGGGAGGGGAAGATGCCGAAACCCTGCGCGAATTTGATCTGAAAACGAGCAAGTTTGTTGCCGGCGGATTCCAGTTACCCCACTCCAAGCAGGAGGCTGCCTGGGTCGATAAAAATACACTTCTGGTCGCGCGCGACTGGGGAGCCGGCACCATGACCGCGTCGGGCTATCCCTTCGTGGTCAAGCTCTGTAAGCGAGGAGAGGCTCTCGAGCAGGCTAGGGAAGTGTATCGGGGAGCGCCTGCCGATGTGGAAGTCGACACCTTCGCATTCCACGACAGCGAGGGGCGCCAGGCGATCTTGTTTGACCGCACGCTCGACATCTTCCGCCATGAGATCTCGTTGTGGACCGGTGCTGCGGCGCACAGGATCGCGCTGCCCGCCAAACTGGACTTGAACGGTCTCCTGGCGGGCCGCTTGCTTGTGACCATCAATGAAGACTGGCAACCGCAGGGGTCGGCCCAAACCTTTGCCCAGGGATCCGTCCTGGCCCTCGACCTTGCTGCGATCCGGAAAGATCCCGCGCATTTGCACCCTACCGTGGTGTTTGCGCCCACCGCGCAGGAATTTGCCCAGGAGGTAGCCACCACTAAAAATCATCTGGTGCTCACCACGCTCGAGCACGTGCAGGGCCGGGCTTATGTCTACACCGTTGGGCGCGATGGACAATGGAGCCGGAAGAAACTGGATGTGCCCGACAATCAATCGGTGGATCTCATCACCGCCAATCGATCGGACGACCAGTTTTTCCTGCGCATCACCGGCATTCTCACTCCTTCCTCTCTGCGTCTGGGAGACGCAGCCGTTGGCTCTTTGCAAGAGGCCAAAAGTTTGCCGCCACAGTTCGATGCCTCCAACCTGGTTGTCGAGCAACTGGAGGCCATCTCGAAAGATGGAACCCACGTTCCTTATTTTGTGGCCCGGCGTAAAGACATAAAGTACGACGGCGAGAATCCCACCTTATTAACCGCCTACGGCGGATTCCAGGTTTCGAATACTCCCGGCTATTCTGCGATTGTGGGCAAGCTGTGGCTGGAGCGTGGCGGCATCTTTGTGCTGGCCAACATCCGCGGGGGTGGTGAGTTTGGTCCAGCCTGGCATGAAGCTGGTCTCACCACGCATCGCCAGCGCATTTACGACGACTTTGCCGCCGTGGGGCACGACCTCGTAACCCGCAAAATTACATCACCGCGCAGGCTGGGTATCGTGGGTGGATCCAACGGTGGCCTGTTAATGGGTGTTGAGATGACGCAGCATCCGGAGATGTGGAATGCGATTGTGATTCAGGTTCCGCTGCTCGACATGTTGCGTTTCGAGCAGATTGCTGCCGGCGCCTCCTGGGTAGGTGAGTACGGTTCGGTAACCGTGCCGGAGCAACGCAGGTTTCTTGCCTCCATCTCGCCTTACAACCAGCTGAAGCCGGACGTGTCTTATCCCGAGCCCCTGATCTTTACCACCACCAAAGATGATCGGGTAGGGCCTGTGCATGCGCGCAAATTCGCCGCCCGGATGGAAGAGTTCCACAAACCATTCTTCTACGATGAACTCATCGAAGGCGGTCACGCCGCCGGCGCCGACCTTAAGGAAGAAGCGAGGACCTGGGCCGAAGAATACACCTATCTGTCACGCAAACTAATGCACTGAAGCAGCCTCAGTGTTGCAATACGATAGGTCGCCCAGGTCTCGCGTTTGAGACTTGGGGGCGGTTCTTGAAGGGTACGGGCTTCAGCCCGTACGTAACTATCCAGGATGAGCGGCCTTTAGGCGCTGAGGGCTGCGGAATCATGCGGAAAGCCGGCCCTCAGCGGCTTCTAAAGCCGATTTATTTTTGTTTCCTTATGTATGGGCTGAAGAGCATGTTGTGAGAACGGGAAGAGCAAACCGCAGATCTCTCCACTGCGCTGCGCTCCGGTCCAGATGACAAGGTTGTGGCTATCCACCGGCCCTTTTCCCATGGAAAAGCGACCCTGGTACTCCTGCAACTTTGTCATCTCGACCGGAGCGCAGCGCAGTGGAGAGATCTGCGGTTTGCTCTTCCCGTTCTCGCACACCTTCTTTACCCCTGGTGGGGTAGATCCCCTCAACAGCCATTTACAGCCCCTTACCCGTATCGCTGAACACTTGAAACTCGCGAATATGCGCCTCTCCACTACTGGAGAGAATATTCAGGCGAACACGGCTAGCCGTAACCGCAGGGAACCGGTCGATCTTCTCATGCCCAATCGCCTGTCCGGAAGCCACCGCTTTCCATGCCTTACCGGTCCAAACTTCAATCGCATACTTCTCCACATGCTGGCCGTCGTTGAGCCACTCCATCGCCATCACGCGATCGATGCTTGCCGCTCGCCCAAGGTCAACTTCTAACGTGGAGTGGTGCGACCCGGCCGGCGCTGACCAGAAGGTGTCGATGTCCCCATCGAGCGCCGCCGACACTTCAGCGCTAACCGGCAGATGCTGTAGCGCGAGGTTCCCGGCCTGCAGCCGCTGGATCGCTGCGCCCAGCTCCTGCAAACGCGCCACATCCGAATCCGGAATCAACCCCCGGCTATCGGGAGCCACGCCCAGCATCAACTGCGCGCCGCGGCCAACGGTTTGCTCATAAGTCGTAATCAGAGTGGGCAAACTCTTCAGCGAGGCTTCATCCTGCGGATGCCAGAACCAATGCAGATTACGCAGCGGCGTGTCCGCCTCGATAGGGCGCCAGCGCAGATAGCCGTGCCGGTCGATCACATTCCAGTTCTCATAATCCACGCTGCCCGATTCGGTGCCCACCCAGCGCGCGTCTCCATACTCGAACAGGCTGGTATCGGCGAACACAATTGTATTGGGCTGATAGGTGCGCAGGGTCTCAATGATCTTCGAGAAGTTATAGACATGTCCTGCGCTCCCGGCGCCATCCAGCCAGAACTCCACCAGGTCTCCATAGTGGGTCGCCAGCTCCTCCAATTCCGCGAGGTAGTATTTGTCGTAAGCCACGGCATCGTTGTAGCGCGGATCATGGCGGTCCCACGGTGAGAGATACACGCCGAACTTCAGCCCGAATTTCCGCGCCGAGCGCGCGACCTCGCCCACCACATCGCCCTTGCCGTTCTTCCACGGGCTTGCTTTCACGCTGTAGTCTGTTTGCGCGGTAGGCCAGAGGCAGAAACCATCGTGATGTTTGGCAACCAGCACCACGTAAGTGGCTCCGCTCGCTTGGATCGCCCGCATCCACTGGTCGGGATCAAAGTCAGAAGGATTAAACACATTGGGACTGGCGGTGCCGTCACCCCACTCCCGATTGAGAAACGTATTGGTAGAGAAATGCAGAATGACACCGAACTGCAGATCCTGCCACGCCACCTGTTGTGGAGTGGGCTTCATATCCACAAAGTTCTGGGCGCCGAGCGCTGGCGCCACGAGTGTAGAGGCCAGCGCTGCCACGAGCGAAAGAGTTTTCCGATAGTTTCTACTGGGTTTGCTTCTCCGCATAAGCAATCATCGCACGCACCTGGCCGCATTCCCACGACACCGTGCTGACAGCTTGAGTCGTCATTCCCCGACCTTATTCCGTCTGGTCACTCTTTATCGGCCAACCTTGATTTCATCCGCCAGACAGGCGTACATTTTGCGACAAGCGCAAACGCGGGCTCCAGGCTTCCTCAAAAATTCGCTCGGCGAAGTGAAACAGCGCTACAGTACATTCGAAAACTACTCTTCGCGATCTCTTTACGACCCCAGCAATGGCGAAACCGCTTGAGAAGGGAAGACCCCATGGATTCCAGGAAAAACCCGGCATCGAAGAAACCGGCCGATTTGACGAAAGCCAGCCGAAGAAGATTTCTAACCACCGGCGCCGCCGCAGCCGCGTTGGGCGCCGTGCGCACCGCAACCGGCCAAACCCCGCCTGCCGCAACCAGGTCGCTCAAGGATGAGGTCGCCTACGGCGACCGGTCGCACTACGTGACCTCCCTGCGCGTGCCGGTAGAAGGCAGACCTTCGCCGGACGAGTTTGGCATGACGTTTCACGTCCTGGCGCCGCTGCAGGATCTGGTCGGCAGTATCACACCATCGTCGCTTCATTTCATCGGCACCCATCGCGGCTCGATCGTGCCGGATATCGATCCGCAGCAGCATCGGCTGATGATCCACGGCATGGTCGACCGCCCGCTCGAGTTCACGATGGATGATCTGAAGCGTTTTCCCTCCGTATCGCGCGTTCACTTCATCGAGTGTCTGGGCAACCATTCCCGGCCGGAAGATAAAACCGTGCAGGAGACGCACGGGCTCACCAGTTGCAGTGAATGGACAGGCGTGCTGCTGTCGGTATTGCTCAAAGAGTGCGGCGTACAGAAGAACGCCTCGTGGGTGGTGTCGGAGGGCGCGGAGGAGGTAAAGGGTGCCGGCAGTATTCGCCTGGCCAAGGCGATGGACGATTGCATCGTCGCCTATGGGCAAAACGGCGAGCCGATACGCCCGCAGCAGGGTTTTCCCTTGCGCCTGGTGACGCCGGGATTCGAGGGCATCTACAACACCAAATGGCTGCGCAGGATCAAGGTCGTGGACCGCTACTACATGACCTACAACGATTACGGGCATATTTCGAAGAATGAAGAAGTGGCCGCGTTGACGTTCCAGTGGGGGCCAAAATCGGTGATCACCTTTCCCTCAGGAGGGCAAACGCTGCGCGGTCCGAGAATCTACCAGCTGACCGGGTTGGCGTGGTCGGGTGGAGGCGCGGTGCGGCGTGTAGAAGTTTCTGCGGACGGCGGCCAGACCTGGAAAGAGGCGGAGATTCGCGGGCCGCTCCATGCCAAGGCGCATACGCGTTTTGGTATGGACTGGAAGTGGGACGGGGCAGAATGCGTGCTGCAGTCGCGCTGCACCGATGAACTGGGGCAAGTGCAACCGTCGCGGGAGCAATTAGCCGCCTTTTTCAAGGTGCCGCCGGACCATTACAAAACCCACGGCGTCCCCGGCTCAGACAACACCATTCAGCCGTGGCGGGTAGCCGGCGATGGGAGCGTGCACAATGCGATTTAGTGCGGTTGCGCAATTACTGTGGCCTGATAAAGATCGCGAGGAGTGGTTTTCCTTGGGAGAAAACCACGAAAAGATTTTTCGCTTCGGTCTGCACCCATTGCGAAACCGCTGTGGCGCTCTGCTCGCGCTGCTGATTTTCTGCGCCTGCGGCGCTACGTGGGCCCAGTCGCCGGTCTATGGCGTGGGAAAAACGCCGACCCCTGAGCAGATACGCGCCGAGGATATCACCATCAGCCCGGACGGAAAGAATCTTCCACCGGGGAAAGGTACGGCCAAAGAAGGCGCGAGCATTTACGCCCAGAAATGCGCGATGTGCCATGGAGCGAACGGTTCGGGCGGCCTCGCTCCCATGTTGATCAAGCCGGAAACCCCGCTGAAGAGCTCGACGCCATGCCTGGAGCCATGCATTGGACCGGGCAGCGTCATGGCGTTGCATGCGCCCTACGCCACGGTTATATGGGACTACATTAATCGCGGCATGCCCTTCCGGCAGGAAGGTTCGCTCAAGCCCGACGAAGTGTATTCGCTCACTGCGTTCCTGCTCTACCGCAACGGTGTCATTGCGCAGGACGAAGTCCTTGCCCAAACAACACTGCCGCAAGTCAAAATGCCAAATCGAGACGGTTACGCCATACCCAACTGGAAGCCGGGCATGCCCAGGCCATTTCCCAACGGCCACTAGGGTAGTGTCTCGATAGTTGGGTCGATTGTGGGGATCGATGCTGGTGGGCCGAGCATTTCCTCAGTGGCTGTAGGGGGAGCGTGGGAACCGGAAGCGAAAACCGCAGATCTCTCCACTGCGCTGCGCTCCGGTCGAGATGACAAAGTTGCGGCGGTGCGATAGCCCTTTCTCCATGGCCAATCGACTCCAATACCGTAACCCCCTTGTCATCTCGACCGGAGCGCAGCGTAGTGGAGAGATCTGCGGTTTGCTCTGCCGGTTCTCACGCACCTTCAGCTCGTACCCTTCACAGCGGATAAACGATGATCTGAGTGAGACACACCACTAGCCCGCATTTCTCACCATAAACGATTTTGCGCCAGGATCGACGGTGCGATACCCTCCGTTGCCGCGCTTGGGAGTGATGGGTTGGTCGACCGAGATAATTTCTGGCGTGCGACGACCTGTTTGGTGGTGAGCGAGAGTCATTTTGGCATGGCTCCGCCCAGCCGGGGTTGGGTCAAGGTGGACTTGGAATTGGTCGCCCGCCGCAGTTTCAGCAGCGCAGGGCATGGAAGGCTTGTGTGAAGAGTTCTTTCCAGGGATAAGCCGAGTTGAGCTGAAGCAGGATGCGGCGCACGCTGATGCGCACGATGGCGCCGATCTTGAACAGCTTGATTCGGATGGTATCGACCTGAGCTTGCGCCCATTCGGTGCCTTGGAGGCCCAGTCGGCGTAGGGCCTCCATCAGCGTGTAGGCCATTGCGGAGAAGTAGAGGCGCAACTGATTACCCTTCATCTCGTCGGTGGACAGCCGGTCAGCGAACAGGCACATCTGTTCCTTGATGCGGTTTTCCATTTCACCACGGGCGCAGTAGAACTTCTCGTAAAGAGCCTGGTCGGGCCATTGCTCCGGGGTCAGCGAAGTGACCACGAAGCGCGGGTTCTCGCCCTTGTCGAGATACTCGGCTTTGGCCACCACGCGACGGTCGCGCGACCAGCTGCGGCGCGTGGTATAGGGGAAGCTGGTAAAGACGCGCGCCGCCTTGGCGGTGCTCTGGTGAAGCAGACGAGCTTGCTGCATCTGGGCGCCGATGATCTTCTGCAACCGTTTGTTGCGCGCCAAGCCAAACAGATAATCCACCTTGTTGGCCTCGCACCAGCCCATCAACTCTTCGCGGCAGAAGCCGGAGTCGGCGCGCAACACGATCCGTGTCTGCGGCCATCGCTGCCGCAGTTGGGCAACGATGCGGCTCACTTCCTCCACCGCACCGGCGGCTGCATCCTGGTTAGCCGCCCGCAGGCGCGCGCACAGTAACTGGTCGCCGGCAAAGATATACAGTGGCAAATAGCAGTAGCTGCCATAGTAGCCGTGGAAGAAGCGCTCCGGCTGATGACCGTAAAGCGGGATATCGGTGGCGTCCAGGTCCAGCACGATCTGTTCCGGCGCACTGCGATGTGACTCCAGAAACAGCTCCCCTAACAAGCGGTCCAGAGACTCCGAAGAGTAGCTGATCTTGTGATAGCGACCGCTGCGGCCAACCAGTTCCAGCCGGTTCAGCGTGCTCTTGCCAGCCAGCGGCTTATCCAGCTCGCGCTTACCGCTGAGCAACGCCAGCAGCGGGTCGGAGCGCAACTGCTCATGATCGTTCAGGTCTTCGTACCCCAACGCCAGACCGAAGATACGCTGCGCCAGCATCTCAGAAAGCTGGTGCTTGACCAGCAACGGCGATCGGCCGTCGACAAAGCTGCCCGTCAGCCGACCCAGCAGGTTGATCTTGCGGTCCACCTCGCGCAACAGCAGCGCTCCGCCGTCGCTGGAAACCTGACCGGCGGTAAAGCCTGCCTCCACCCGACGCGAAAAATGGTCTGTAAATGAAAACGATTCTTGGCTACACTCTGTCATCAGAAAGGCCGCCCTTCTTCGGCTGTCACTACGTCTCGACAACGCAGTTATGCCATGAAAAGACGGCCTTTCCAAGCCACTTTCTAAATGCCCCCCACCGTTCTGCCTCTTGATCGTGAGAAATGCGGGCTAGCATGGTATTCACCAAAAGACTACGCGAGCGGGTGCGCAGCGGAGAGATAACTGTCACCGTCAGGTTCTGGTTAAATCCACGCGTGAGCGTGGGAAGTCGATACCGGATGGAAGAGGGTGAGATCGAGGTGGATTCGATCGAGACAATAGGTTTCCCGGATATCACTCCAGCGCTGGCGCGTGCATCAGGATTCCTTGGAGTTCTGGATCTCCTCAAAGTTGCCAAACATGGCAAAGGCGAGAGAATCTATTTGATTCGATTTCACTACGTTCCGCCATCGCGTCACGTCCACCGAAATCCTCGAGAGTGATTTCTTAAGTGGCCGCGATCTGAACAGCTACCGGCGTGTCTCACACAGGTTGTCGTTGAATGCGCCGTGCCAGATTACTGCCTTCAGAGTCTGCGTGAGCTCACGGAGTGGATGCCAATCTGTCGCCATTCCCCTTCAAACAAACCGCTCCTCACTTCCACTCTCAGTACTAAGCAATAACGACGTCCGGAGTTTCGTCGAGTGGCTCAGTGACCACGTTCATTGCTTTGATATCGACCCCTGTCCGGGCCAGATGGACGAGGCGGCCGACAACGAGGAACGGGAGCCGGATTTCGAGCTGAATAATCTGGCGGGCTGGTATCGCTCTCGCATCACCACGAATCCGACGGAGAACGTCACGTTCATCGAATCGATCAGACGGTGTCTGGATGGTTTCAGACGCTGAAGTTCTCGGCCCAGGACGACGACGTACGCAAGCTGCGGGTGGAGTTCACTTCCCCCGCGAAGAAGACCGTCCACTGCTCCATCTCGGAGTTATCCGAAGGCCAGCGCTGTCTGATCTCCCTCTACATGATCCTCCACTTCCGATCGAGCGTGGAGACACGGTCTTTATCGACGAGCCCGATAACTTTATCGCCCTGCGGGAGATCATAACGGCCAGCTGATCATTGTCTCGCATCACCCGGAGACTCTGAATCAGTGGACCAGGCTCGATGCACTCCGGTTTTTCCGGGAGCAGAACGGCCAGGTGCGTACAGCAAAGTTTTTGCCTGACGCGAGTGAGCTACAACCCCTCTGAAGTGATCGCCAGAGGGTGGGAGTAGTAGATGGCAAAGCCCCGAGCAGAACTCCAGCCGGCTCGCGCGTCTCAAGCTGACATGCTTCGAGAGAACGGCGAACAAAGGCAGGGCCATAGCCCAGGGGCTTGGGCTGCACTACAATTGTCCCAATTGGGCCTTCCGATAAAGCGGCTGTTCGGCAAGATTGCTCCTGCCCAGGCTTAAGCGGATTTTGCAGTTACGGACCCGCCAAATAGAATCCGAAGTATACAAGCTTACTTCCCGTTGACACCGAGATAAAGTTCCTGTTGCCGGATTCAAGATCGTCCCATAAGTTTTAGGAGGAGGATGCCATCGTGGACGACGAAAAGACATCTGTGGACAGGCGACGATTCTTGAAGGCTGCAGTGACTGCCGCGGTTGCGATTCCGGCGCTCGCAGAAGATAGTAATCACGATCATACCCACCAGGTCGTTCCCTCCGATCCTGCGCTGCGGGCCAAGGCGCTCGAATCCCTTTTGGTTGAGAAAGGCCTTGTTGATCGCGCTGCGCTCGACGCATTAGTCGATACGTACGAACACAAGATCGGCCCACGTAACGGTGCGCGGGTGGTAGCCAAAGCTTGGGTCGATCCGGCTTACAAGCAGCGCCTGCTGGCCGATGCATCTGCGGCGATCGCCGAATTAGGTTACACGGGCATGCAAGGCGAGAACATGCTTGTCGTGGAGAACAAGCCCAAGCTGCACAATCTGGTGGTGTGCACCCTGTGTTCCTGCTATCCGTGGCCGGTTCTCGGACTTCCACCGGCATGGTACAAGTCAGCGCCGTATCGGTCGCAAGCCGTGATCGATCCGCGGGGCGTGATGCGTGAGTTCGGACTCGATCTGGCGGAAGATGTGGAGATACGGATATGGGATAGTACTGCAGAATTGCGCTATCTGGTGCTTCCCGAGCGACCTGACGGGTCAGAATCCCTGAACGAAGAAGCGCTGGCTGAACTCGTCACACGGGATTCCATGATCGGCGTGTCGAAGGTGGCGCCGCCAACCCGAGGCAAAGCGTGAACGGCGTACATGATATGGGCGGAATGCAGTGCTTTGGTCCACTGCGGCCCGAAAAAGACGAGCCGGTGTTTCACGCTCCCTGGGAGGGACGAGTGTTCGCCATTTACCGCGCACTGGGTGCTTGGCACAAGTGGAACCTTGATGCCTCGCGTCACTCACGAGAGGTCATTCCTCCAGCCGATTATCTTCGGATGAGCTATTACGAGAAATGGCTGACGGCTGCCTCGGAGATGATAATCTTGCGCGGTTTCGTCACCCGCGCAGAACTCGAGAGCGGCAAGCCTGCGAAAGGATCAGTGAAGGGGATCCCGCCACTCACAGCCGAGAACGTAGCAAAGGTGGAGGCCCGCGGTGCCAACGCACGGCGCAACGTACCAGTGACTCCAAAATTTCAGTCCGGCCAGAACGTGCGTGCCCGTAACATGCATCCGCTGGGTCACACACGCCTACCTTGGTACGCACGCGGCAAGCGGGGAACAATCGACCGCGATCAGGGGGTCTTCGTCTTTCCCGATACCAACGCCCGTTTCCTCGGCGAACAGCCCCAGCACGTGTATTCCGTTCGCTTCGCGGCGCGCGAACTCTGGGGGGATCAGGCTTCACCGCGCGACGCGGTCTATCTTGACTTGTGGGAAGATTACCTTGAACAGGGATGACATTCGAGAACTTCCGAAACTGCCACAGGACGAAGCAGGACCGGTCTTCGCGGAGCCGTGGCAGGCTCAGGCCTTTGCAATCGCGGTCAGACTCTCAGCTCACGGCTATTTCACATGGAAAGAGTGGGCCGATGCGTTGGCGGCGGAGTTGGCTGCCGCGGCCGAACTAGGGGAGGCCGACGACGGGTCTGAGTACTATCAGCATTGGCTCGCCGCGCTCGAAAAGCTGGTTGTAACTAAAGGGCTGACGGACATAGCTGCCTTGTTTGAGCGAAAGGCGGCCTGGGCCGATGCCTATCGCCACACCCCGCACGGCAAACCGGTGGAGTTGAGGTCTGATTTTCGAATTAATTACGCTTACCGGCAGAGCCCACTTCACACTGTGACGCGGGAGGACGGCGTCGCCAAGCAAATCAGGATTCACGACGGCCATTTGTTTGTATGCAATGGCTGTTGTTGCGGAAGCACTGACAAAGGGTTTCCGGCCTTGCCGCTTCAGGAGTTTAAGCAACAGTGGAAGCAACGCGGGATCCGCCGACGCTTGCATCTCTCCATTTCCGGGTGCCTCGGTCCATGTCCGTTGGCCAATGTAGTGCTTCTTCAGTTCCGGCAACGCTCCATGTGGTTCCACTCCATTAACCACATTGAGGACGTGGACCTGATTTTCAACTACGTGGAAGACATGCTGCGCGCCGGATCTATTCTTGATCCGCCCAACGCTCTTGCAGGACGATTATTTGAGCGATACGTTGCAGCCGCAACTCTCGAGAGCCCGATCGCAGAAGGCTAGCCCGCATTTCTCACGATCAAGAGGGAGAACGGTGGGGGGAATTTAGAAAGTGGCTTGGAAAGGCCGTCTTTTCATGGCATAACTGCGTTGTCCAGACGCGGTGCGTCGTTTATATGTAATCGACGTGCCAGGCTTACCCCAATTGCTGGATACAACGGACTGTCTGATCTTGCCCCTGCAAAACGTATCCCTTAGCAAGGCTGTTCTAATGCGAAAGGGTGGCGAAGATGACGAAGTCAAATCGAAGGTGGCTCTCCGCAGGATATGTTCGTCGTTTATCGCGGAACCGGCGGAAGCATGGATCCGAACTGGTCTCCGCTCGATGCCTCGCCGGTGTGGCGATACTCAGGCAAGGATGCTCTCGCATCGCCTTCGGTTCCAGCGGTCGAGGTCTTCCGCAAGCTGATCGCAGAGTCGGAGAAGCAACTGGCCTCTCATCCGTAGCCAACGATCCCTTTTTTCTGCTGCGCCTCCTAAAACGACAACGCTCGCATGCGACGCGGAGCGATTGTAGGTTTTAGTTTTGGAGATCCGTGACGGAGCGCCGTAACAGACGAGACAACGCCTAACCAGCCACGGCCGCTCAGTAGAGCCTGAAGACGTCGTCAATCACTTGGCCGAGTAGTCGGCTAGATCGGCATAGGGGCGGCAGTCACCTGCCGACCCCTGCCACACCACCGTGCGAACGGGTCCGTACACGGCGGTTCGAGAAGTTAGCCCGCATTTCTCACCATAAACGATTTTGCGCCAGGATCGACGGTGCGATACCCTCCGTTGCCGCGCTTGGGAGTGATGGGTTGGTCGACCGAGATAATTTCTGGCGTGCGACGACCTGTTTGGTGGTGAGCGAGAGTCATTTTGGCATGGCTCCGCCCAGCCCGGGTTGGGTCAAGGTGGACTTGGAATTGGTCGCCCGCCGCAGTTTCAGCAGCGCAGGGCATGGAAGGCTTGTGTGAAGAGTTCTTTCCAGGGATAAGCCGAGTTGATCTGAAGCAGGATGCGGCGCACGCTGATGCGCACGATGGCGCCGATCTTGAACAGCTTGAGGCGGATGGTATCGACCTGAGCTTGCGCCCATTCGGTGCCTTGGAGGCCCAGTCGGCGTAGGGCCTCCATCAGCGTGTAGGCCATTGCGGAGAAGTAGAGGCGCAACTGATTACCCTTCATCTCGTCGGTGGACAGCCGGTCAGCGAACAGGCACATCTGTTCCTTGATGCGGTTTTCCATTTCACCACGGGCGCAGTAGAACTTCTCGTAAAGAGCCTGGTCGGGCCATTGCTCCGGGGTCAGCGAAGTGACCACGAAGCGCGGGTTCTCGCCCTTGTCGAGATACTCGGCTTTGGCCACCACGCGACGGTCGCGCGACCAGCTGCGGCGCGTGGTATAGGGGAAGCTGGTAAAGACGCGCGCCGCCTTGGCGGTGCTCTGGTGAAGCAGACGAGCTTGCTGCATCTGGGCGCCGATGATCTTCTGCAACCGTTTGTTGCGCGCCAAGCCAAACAGATAATCCACCTTGTTGGCCTCGCACCAGCCCATCAACTCTTCGCGGCAGAAGCCGGAGTCGGCGCGCAACACGATCCGTGTCTGCGGCCATCGCTGCCGCAGTTGGGCAACGATGCGGCTCACTTCCTCCACCGCACCGGCGGCTGCATCCTGGTTAGCCGCCCGCAGGCGCGCGCACAGTAACTGGTCGCCGGCAAAGATATACAGTGGCAAATAGCAGTAGCTGCCATAGTAGCCGTGGAAGAAGCGCTCCGGCTGATGACCGTAAAGCGGGATATCGGTGGCGTCCAGGTCCAGCACGATCTGTTCCGGCGCACTGCGATGTGACTCCAGAAACAGCTCCCCTAACAAGCGGTCCAGAGACTCCGAAGAGTAGCTGATCTTGTGATAGCGACCGCTGCGGCCAACCAGTTCCAGCCGGTTCAGCGTGCTCTTGCCAGCCAGCGGCTTATCCAGCTCGCGCTTACCGCTGAGCAACGCCAGCAGCGGGTCGGAGCGCAACTGCTCATGATCGTTCAGGTCTTCGTACCCCAACGCCAGACCGAAGATACGCTGCGCCAGCATCTCAGAAAGCTGGTGCTTGACCAGCAACGGCGATCGGCCGTCGACAAAGCTGCCCGTCAGCCGACCCAGCAGGTTGATCTTGCGGTCCACCTCGCGCAACAGCAGCGCTCCGCCGTCGCTGGAAACCTGACCGGCGGTAAAGCCTGCCTCCACCCGACGCGAAAAATGGTCTGTAAATGAAAACGATTCTTGGCTACACTCTGTCATCAGAAAGGCCGCCCTTCTTCGGCTGTCACTACGTCTCGACAACGCAGTTATGCCATGAAAAGACGGCCTTTCCAAGCCACTTTCTAAATGCCCCCCACCGTTCTGCCTCTTGATCGTGAGAAATGCGGGTTAGGCTAGTAGTCCTCGAACAGTGAAGGAAGGCCGACTAGCGGAAGTACGCATTTGAAACTCCCCACAGAGAGAGCTTTGGCGCGGGCCAGATACCACGGACCCCGCCCACTGCCAGCCGTATTAGCGGCCAGACGTGGACGCACTCCCAGTTGCAGCAACCCAGCCCGACGACGGCGTGGAGTCTTCCACTGTCGCCAGAGTGCGCATCGCAACCTGAGCCGTACCCAACGAATAAGGCCGATCAGCACCTCGGGGCGCTCTTGACAACCGGCAGTCGAATGTCTACCATCATCGCCAGATTGAGGGTAGAATGTCTTCTATGGAAAAACAGGCAAAGCAGAGGGTTGGACTTCTCCAGGGGACCCTGGACATGCTCATATTGCGGACCCTCCTCTATGGCCCTGCTCACGGTCACCAGATCGGCAAACACATTCAGAGAACTACAAATGAGTTTCTGCAGATGCAGCACGGTTCACTCTACCCCGCGTTACATCGTCTGGAAGAAAGAGGATGGGTGAGCGCCAAATGGGAGACGGCTCCGGATCGAAATCGGGAATTCAAATACTACCGATTGACGGAGAAAGGCAAGAAACAACTTGCAGTAGAGGAATCACAGTGGAAGCAGATGGCCGAGGCCGTGGCGCGAGTGATGTGGCCCGCCGTCGAGGAGAGCTAATATGCGATGGTGGCAGATCAGGAAACGAGATGCGGACCTGGTGCGGGAGCTACAGTCTGACCTTGAACTGGAAGAGGAAGAGCAGCGGGAGCGTGGGCTATCTGCGGAAGAAGCTCGCTATGCCGCTCGGCGCGCCTTCGGCAACGCAACCTTAATCAAAGAACAAACTCACGAAGCTTGGGGCTGGTTGCTGTTCGAACGTTTTGTGCAAGATCTGCGCTTTGCATTCCGCCAGCTACGCACTTCACCTGGCTTTGCAATCCTCGCCGTTGCGGCTCTTTCGCTTGGAATTGGTGCGGCCACGGCGATATTCAGCGTGATGGATGCGGTGATATTGCGGCCCTTGCCCTTCGCGCATCAAGAGAGGCTTGTGGTTCCAACGGTGACATCGCTGTCGGGCTACCCGACGGCCTTTTCATACCCTGGATATTTGGATCTTCGAGCACAATCACAAACTTTCGCTGTACTGACAGCTTACGCGGGAGGAATCGACAAGATCAACCTCGAAGGACCATCGGGACCAGTGTCATTGCGGACGATACGTGGAACGGACACTTTCTTCGACGCACTTGGAGTGAGACCTCTTTTGGGTCGGACTTACCTTCCAGGAGAGGATCAGTCGGGACGAGATGACATCGTCGTTTTGAGCTACGAAGTGTGGAAGGCCGACTTTGCCGGGGAGCAGGATGTGGTGGGTAGGACCGTACGCCTAGGGGGCACTCCATACACGGTGATTGGAGTGATGCCGCAAGGATTCCGATTCCCTCTTTCTGCGCAGAATGTGATTTATACACCGTTGCATCCTATCGCGGCATGGAAAGAAAACCGGGGCCCACACTGGCTAAGGGCAATTGGTCTCGTAAAGACTGGTGTGAGCCATGCGGGCGCGGTGGCCGATTTCAATAGAGTCCTTTCAAATCTCAGCAAGTCTTTCCCAAACACTGACGGGGGAGTCACTGGGAGCTTGATTCCTTTGGTGCAACAAGTAAACACGCTTGACAGCGGCCGGAACGCCCTTGAACCTTTGGGCACATTGGCTTGGGCCTGTCTCGCGTTGCTCGGGATCGCCTGCGTGAATGTAGCGGGAATGTTGCTGGGTCGAGGTATCAGACGCGAACGTGAAATGGCGCTGCGCACTGCAATAGGCGCCAGTCGAACGCGTCTGATACGTCAACTGGTAACTGAGAGCGTGATCCTCGGGGTGTCGGGGCTTGCAGGAGGAGCTCTGGCAAGTTGTGTACTTCTGAAGGTAATGAACGTTTTTCTGGTGAAGTCATTGGCGCGAGGCGCGGATGTTCACCTGAACATCACGATAGTTGCAGTCGCACTGGCGATTTCCATGCTTACCAGCACGCTCTCGTCCATGGTTCCTGCTCTTCGCCTGTCCCGTACAGATCCCAATCGCGCTCTGCGAGCTACCGGCGCCGGCGCAGGCAGCGGGCACAACCAGAATCGGATGCGATCGACACTTGTCATTATCCAGATTGGCTTGTCATTCGTTCTTCTGGTGGTCTCAGGCCTTCTTCTCCGAAATCTTCGTGGCCTTTTGTCAACCAACCTGGGATTTGATCCGTCGAGAATTCTTGCGATGGAGATTGATTTATCTCCCGGACGCTACGATGGGCGCGATCCGGTGGCAATGTTTTACCGACCTTTGCTGGAGAAGATATCCCATATCCCGGAAATTGAAGGTGCAGGGATTATCGACAATCTGCCGGTGCTGAGTTGGGGAAGTACTCAAGACGTGCACATCATTGGGCAACCTCCGGATCCGCCGAACCAGGAAAAATTCGCTGAAATACGTTTCGTATCGAACGGGTATTTCGACGCGATGGGGATTAAGCTGCTACGCGGCCGCATGTTATCTCCTCAAGTGGATAGAGTCGAAATCAATCCCGGCGGCGCGGTCGTTGTAAACGAAGCGTTCAGCAGAGAATTTCTTTCGAATGGAGCTGATCCCGTTGGCGCTCAGCTCGATGGCGACCCTGCAAAGACAAAGACGTCCATAGTCGGAGTTGTGACGAATGTGCGGCAGGATCTCAAGGAGCCACCTTTAGCCGAAATGGACTGGCTGATTGACGAACTCTCCCCAAAGGAAAGATTGGACTTCCTTGGGAGCATGATGCTCGTCGTACGTTCGAAAGGCGATCTGTCTGCCTTGGTGCCACCCATCCGCGGCGTGTTCCATGAGGTCGATCGGACGGTTCCTTTCCAATCGCCCGAGACGATGACTCAGATTGTGAGTGAGCAATTGGTTCTTGAGCGTATGGAAAGTTGGCTCTTCGGGATATTCGCCTCCTTTGCGTTGCTATTGGCTGTAATTGGAATTTACGGGCTTCTGAGCCAAGAGGTAGAGTTGAACGCTCGGAACATTGGCATCCGGATGGCTCTCGGTTCAACACGAGCGATAGTCGTGGGCGGAGTCTTGCGTCGAGTGGCATTCCTGATGGCGGTAGGTTTGGGACTGGGTTGGCTATTAACGCTGGGGTTCAGAAGGGCGATGGCAGCGGTGGTCGAAATCCATCCAAGGCATGACTTTGCCCTCGCTTTGCTCCTAACAGCGATGTTTGCAGCGATTGGAACGCTGTCAGCCCTTATCCCTGCCCGCCGCGCAGGGTCCGTTGATCCAATGCACGCGTTGCGAAGCGAATAAGCTGCGGTTGATGATACCTATGGCCCACCGGACTCGCTTGATGCAAAATCGCCAAGGCGCGAATCGAACGTCAGGGAAGCAGATTTCTGAGTTCCGCCCGTGTCACCGGCAACTGCGACCATCCTCTCAGAACTCCAACGATTGGGGCGCGGCGCGGCTGGAAACGTGCACTGGCCTGAAGTCAACAGTTGAGCCATGGGGTCACTGATCCATGTCGACAACTACACGGCCACTTGACCATTTATGGAGTGCCGGCGCCGTTAAGCAAGCTTTCCATTGAGTGTCGGCAATTTAAGCTCACCTGAATTGACATTGACGCGGCGGTCAATGGAGACGCGATCGTCATCGAAGACGCATACGACGGTGTCTCGAAAAGCCGGAGATGCGGTAGATGCGGGACAGAGAGCGCCGGGATAAACCGGCACATTGTAGGGGATGGAAGAGCCCTACGGAAAAGGAGAAGCGACTCCATTCTGGCCTCGAGTCTTGCCTGTGATCTCGTGAGGGATTGTAGCGAAGCGTAGACAGAGGGCTGGCGGGCGGGATGATTGAGCTCCGAAAACATGCAACCGAGTGCCGACCCCTTTCTGTCGGTGGGAAGGCAACATCAGCGGCTGCGATAATCGCGAGTGGCCGCTGGGCTCGGCGTAGTCGAAGAGTCCATGCACGTCAGCACACAGTGTGCACGAGAACCGGGAGACCTCCAGAGTGTCTGCGCGAGCAGACCGGTCCGGGAAGGTGAAAGATCCATCATCCGGGCATGTACGTTTTGGAGGGGTCGGACTGCGCCATAGTGTGCGCTGAGCAGCGCACTGTTCAGGAGGGTTGAAGTCCCTCTGGTGCTCAGATGAGGGGCGCCATATCCAAAAGCGGGAGTAACGACTCGCTGGCCGCAGAGTGAAGTTGGAACTGCGGAGGGCAGGGTGTCCATCGCGAGGTGGAATCCGAAGGGCATGAGGAGAAGTACCGGGCCGTAATCGATGGGGGCTGCCCCGCCGATGAACCGGTCGGCCAAAGGTGGGACAAGGTCGAGCCTGCACTATGGAGGCGAAGGCGTTCTCATTCACCCACCGCACCAAGGTGTTTGCGGACGGCACGGTACGGAAGAACAGTGCGTGACCTCAGGAGGACTGACAGTGTCTCCGGGTGGCACCGGAGTAAGCGGACCTATAAGCGAGAGCGAAATGGCGAGCGATGCGCTGTCAGTAGTCGGACGGCTGAGAAGTACCAGAAGCATGGTGAAAGCCATGTGACCGGGCAACCGGCGACAGAAATGGGTCGGGGAAGGCAGCCGACGAAGATGGCTGGGAAGAAAGAGAAGACCAGTGAGTAAGGGCGTGGAGGAGGATCAGTTCCATGAGTGAAAAACCCGTACATCCGCGTCCGAGGAGACTGGTGGACTGGATCAACCCGGCAGGAGCAAAGAAGGTCCATTCATTAATCGACAAGGTATACACGCGGAAGAACCTGGAGATGGCTTGGAAGAGAGTGAAAGCCAACCGAGGCAGCGGAGGAGTCGATGGACAAACTCTGGAAGTTTTCGCTGAGCAACTGGACAAGAATTTGGACCGGTTACAAAGCGAACTGAAGGAAGGGGTCTATCAACCGCAACCTGTGAGGCAGGTACAAATCCCAAAGATGGGCAAACCGGGAGAGTTTCGCGGGCTCGGCATTCCAACGATCTATGATCGGGTGTGCCAGCAAGCGCTGCTCAATCGGATGCAGCCGATCTTCGAGCCGGTATTCGACGAAGCCAACTACGGATACCGGCAAGGGCGATCGACGAAGGATGCCTTGCGCAAAGTCTGGAAGCAGATCGACAGCGGCAGCGAGTGGATCGTGGATGCGGACCTGAAGGACTTCTTTGGGTCGGTGGATCATGAGAAGCTCCTGACCCTTGTAGCCCAGCAGATAGCTGATGGCCGTGTTCTGCGCCTCATTGAGGCGATGCTCAAGGCAGGCAGCTATGGAAAAGGGCGACTCTTTCCAACAGAGCGCGGGACTCCTCAAGGCGGGGTAGCTTCACCCTTGCTTAGCAACATCCTCCTGACGCCGTTTGATCGGGAGATGCGGCACAAGGGATATCAGCTGACGAGGTACGCGGACGATTGGGTAATCACCTGTAAGTCCGCGGCAGAGGCGCGAGCAGCAATCGACGCTGCTGGCCGCATCCTGAAGCAACTGGGCGTGGATCTGCATCCGCAAAAGACGCGGGTCGTTCATGTTCAGTACGGCTTCGAGTTCCTCGGCTACAAGATCAAGCGTGGGAAGAGACTTTTTCTTCCTGCGACTAAGATCCGCAGCCGGGCACGTTCGGGCGGGCTCTATGCCTACCCGCGCGAGAAATCGATCCGGCGTTTCAAAGATGAGGTGCGGCAGCGCACGAAGCGGCGTGTGCCTCTGGCGACCGAGCAGTTGATCGAAGCGCTGAACCCGCTCTTGAGAGGTTGGGGCGAGTACTACAAACGTGCCCACGTCCGAAAGCTCTTCAACCAACTCGACCGATGGATCGTGCGACGCATCTGGTCGCATCGATTCAAGCGCTGGCGTAACTGTGGTTGGAAACAACTGCCGACCGCTACGCTCTTCGGTGAGTATGGGCTGGTGAATCTGGTCGGGTTAATACCTTCCTTGCGTCCTCGACTCGTTGAGTCTTCGTGAAAGCCGTGTGCGGGAAAACTGCATGCACGGTTTGGGCGGCGGACGGTGGCCAGCATCGAAACCTGATGCGCCACCTCCGACCCGACACCTATGAAGCTGACGAACAACGAAGGTAAGACTTCCGCGGAGCCAGCGGAGGGAAGGGCGCAGACCAAGGAGAACGACGCCCAGCCACACACGCAACCGACACAGGGCGGAGCACGTGTGTCCCAGGGCTTAACCCGCATTTCTCACCATAAACGATTTTGCGCCAGGATCGACGGTGCGATACCCTCCGTTGCCGCGCTTGGGAGTGATGGGTTGGTCGACCGAGATAATTTCTGGCGTGCGACGACCTGTTTGGTGGTGAGCGAGAGTCATTTTGGCATGGCTCCGCCCAGCCGGGGTTGGGTCAAGGTGGACTTGGAATTGGTCGCCCGCCGCAGTTTCAGCAGCGCAGGGCATGGAAGGCTTGTGTGAAGAGTTCTTTCCAGGGATAAGCCGAGTTGAGCTGAAGCAGGATGCGGCGCACGCTGATGCGCACGATGGCGCCGATCTTGAACAGCTTGAGGCGGATGGTATCGACCTGAGCTTGCGCCCATTCGGTGCCTTGGAGGCCCAGTCGGCGTAGGGCCTCCATCAGCGTGTAGGCCATTGCGGAGAAGTAGAGGCGCAACTGATTACCCTTCATCTCGTCGGTTGGACAGCCGGTCAGCGAACAGGCACATCTGTTCCTTGATGCGGTTTTCCATTTCACCACGGGCGCAGTAGAACTTCTCGTAAAGAGCCTGGTCGGGCCATTGCTCCGGGGTCAGCGAAGTGACCACGAAGCGCGGGTTCTCGCCCTTGTCGAGATACTCGGCTTTGGCCACCACGCGACGGTCGCGCGACCAGCTGCGGCGCGTGGTATAGGGGAAGCTGGTAAAGACGCGCGCCGCCTTGGCGGTGCTCTGGTGAAGCAGACGAGCTTGCTGCATCTGGGCGCCGATGATCTTCTGCAGCCGCCGGTTGCGCGCCAAGCCAAACAGATAATCCACCTTGTTGGCCTCGCACCAGCCCATCAACGCTTCACGGCAGAAGCCGGAGTCGGCGCGCAACACGATCCGTGTCTGCGGCCATCGCTGCCGCAGTTGGGCAACGATGCGGCTCACTTCCTCCACCGCACCGGCGGCTGCATCCTGGTTAGCCGCCCGCAGGCGCGCGCACAGTAACTGGTCGCCGGCAAAGATATACAGTGGCAAATAGCAGTAGCTGCCATAGTAGCCGTGGAAGAAGCGCTCCGGCTGATGACCGTAAAGCGGGATATCGGTGGCGTCCAGGTCCAGCACGATCTGTTCCGGCGCACTGCGGTGTGACTCCAGAAACAGCTCCCCCAACAAGCGGTCCAGAGACTCCGAAGAGTAGCTGATCTTGTTGCGGATTCCTGTGATGTCGATCAGCATTCCTGGCTGAAGCCGATCACGATTCCTGCGATTCCGATCAAGGTCGGAGCGCAGCGACGCTGGCGAGATAGATTGTCGCGAGAAGTGATCGGGATCGTCAAGCGGAGAGGGTTTTTCCCGAGCGTAGCGAGGCTTTCTTTTGGGGTGAGCGGGGATGGGGGTGTGGGGCAAGGGGCTGGCGTTTGAAGCCCCTTGCCCCACCCCAGCGCCTTCAGAAGCAGCAGAGGCTTGGGTTGCCGGCAACGCCATCTTGTCAGGTTTCGTTTTCCTCTTTGCTTTCTGTTTTCTTGACTCGTGTTTTGCGCATGGACTCGCCGCGCAGCTCGATGCGATGAGCATTGTGTACGAGCCGGTCGAGGATGCCGTCAGCGATGGTGGCGTCGCCGATCTGCTGGTGCCATTGCGCGACAGGAACTTGTGAAGTCAGGATGGTCGATCGTGTTTGATAACGCTCTTCACAGATTTCCCAGAAGTCGCGCCGCTCGGATTCCTGCATGGGCGCCATGGCCCAGTCATCCACCACCAGGACATCAACCCGGCTGAGCCGAGCCAGCAGATTGCGCAAGCTGCCGTCAGCGCGTGCCACGGTCAGATCGCGGAACAGCGCAGCGGCGCGGGTGTAGAGTACGAGATATCCGTCGCGACAGGCCTTCTGAGCCAAGGCGCAGGCCAGCCAGCTCTTGCCTACGCCGGTTGGACCGACAAGGAAGATGTTCTCGTGCCGGCTGACCCAGCCGGAGTCGTTGACCAGCGAGCGGACCAGGGCGCGATCCAGTCCGCGGGAGGCGCGGTAGTCGATGTCTTCCACGCAGGCGTTGCCTTTCAGCTTGGCGTAACGCAACCGCCTTTCCAGCGCCAGGTTCTGGCGCCAGGTCCACAACCGGTCGACCATGAGGGAGAGCTTTTCGTCGAAGCTGAGTTGGGCGGCGTCTTCGTTCTGTTCGAAGTTGCGCCAGGTCTCGACCATGGGTTCCAGATGCATGGCCAGGAGTTTTTCGATGGTGGGTTGATGCAACATAGGGCTCGTCTCCTCTCACTCGAAGTACGCCGCACCGCGGATGTTGTCGTGTCCTATCCAGATCGCGCTTGCCGCTGAGCAACCCCAGCAGCGGATCGGAGCGCAACTGCTCATGATCGTTCAGGTCTTCGTACCCCAACGCCAGACCGAAGATACGCTGCGCCAGCATCTCAGAAAGCTGGTGCTTGACCAGCAACGGCGATCGGCCGTCGACAAAGCTGCCCGTCAGCCGACCCAGCAGGTTGATCTTGCGGTCCACCTCGCGCAACAGCAGCGCTCCGCCGTCGCTGGAAACCTGACCGGCGGTAAAGCCTGCCTCCACCCGACGCGAAAAATGGTCTGTAAATGAAAACGATTCTTGGCTACACTCTGTCATCAGAAAGGCCGCCCTTCTTCGGCTGTCACTACGTCTCGACAACGCAGTTATGCCATGAAAAGACGGCCTTTCCAAGCCACTTTCTAAATGCCCCCCACCGTTCTGCCTCTTGATCGTGAGAAATGCGGGCTAGCGGCAGCTGGCGCGCCTACCTGCAGGCCACTCAGCACGAGGCAAGCCGAAAAGCCATCCGCGATAGCACCTATAGCGGCCGACCACTTGGCTCACCAGAATTCACACGCGCCCTGGAAAGGCAAGAACATCGCCCTTTGACCCGGCAGAAGCCCGGACCGAAGAAACGCTCCGTGGCAGGTGTGTAACGGGCCATGCTCTCCTTCGATCCCTTGTAATTCTTGTCCTGCCTTGTCTTCTACATGCCTCTAGGGTCTGCCCTTGAAACAGCTGAATTACACCATTCTTCCGTTCCATTTAGGGGTTATTTCGTCTGTCCCGCATCCCCCAAAGCCACAAGGCTATTTCGTCCGGCATCTCCTGACAACTGTCATCACGCCGGACTCTCAGGCCGCGCACGGCGGTATTGCGCTCCATAACCGCGGGTATTACCATAATGCATATGCAGACGATCTCACTGAAGATCTCCGATGAGCTTCTGGCCGAGTTGGAGCGTGCCGCCAAGGCGAAGCGCGTCGCAAAATCCGTAGTTGTGCGCGAGAGCCTGGAAGCAGCTCTGCGGCCTCGCGCCCGCGCCCGCGCCTCTTCGAGTTTCGATCTGGCCGCCGATCTCGCCGGCTCGCTCAAAGGATTACCGCGTGATCTTGCACACAACCCGAAGTACATGGATGGCTTCGGGGAGTGACGGAACGAGTCGGACTGCTGGATACCGGACCACTGGTCAGCTTTCTGGCAGCCGACGTCCAGTATCATGCATGGGCGGTCGATCAATGGAAGGAACTACGGCCTCCGCTGCTCACGTGCGAGCCGGTTCTGACCGAGGCGGCATTTTTGTTACGACGCGAGGGCCGCGATACGGATTCTCTCTTTACTCTGCTGGAAAGAGGAGTGATTCGGATCGCGATCGCCATCGAACGGGAGCAGGCAGACCTGCGAGCGCTGATGCGCCGATACCGAAGCCGTCCCATGTCATTGGCCGACGCTTGCCTTGTCAGGCTTTCCGAGATGCACCGTGCGGCAGAGGTGGTTACACTCGACGCCGATTTCAAAATCTACCGCAGGCACGGCAATAAGGTCATTCCCGTGCGAATGCCGGAGTGAAAATAGCGCACAAGAGGCGGCGTAATACACAAGGTAATTCTGCGACAACATACCTTTTCTGGAAGCGGAAGGAATAGTTGACGCCAGACACTCGGTATCAGTCCACGTGATTCCTAAGTGGCGCGGCATAGGTGATTGCCTCCCAGGCCTAAGTCTGCACGCGAGACCAGGCCCCAGACGATTCACCTGGAGCTGGAGCAGAAGTGATGTCTTGGAACCTTTTCGGGGATGAAGTTTCGGGAACAGTAAAAGTCACCACCATTGTGTCATAAAGTCAACGGCTTAAACTGGCGGTTATTTCATCTGTTCCCGAAAGCTCCGCGATGCAGCATTTAGAAGTTGATCTTCCCTGCCAATTGCACCTGTCGAGGCTGGTTCGACGTATAGTTGATGATGCCGAAGTTGGGATCGTCGATCGATTGATTAGGCGTTCCGAAGGTCGGATGGTTAAAGGCATTATTGGCTTCGAGACGCAGTTCAAACGTCATCCCTTCGCGGAAGGGGAGCGGAAACACCTTGTTCACGCTCGCGTTCACCTGGAACGATCCTGGGTCGCGGATCGATGCGTCGGAACGCGGAGCATTGCCAAGCGTGTAAGGGGTCGGCAGCTGTAGGGATTCCGGGTTGGCAACGTAACCGTTGATCCAATTCGAGTCCTTGCCGCCGGTGCGGCGCGGCTTACCCACCAGGTTCGGGCGCTGACCTCCGTAGGTTGGCAGCGCGGTGCCGTCGTAGGTGCCCCAGTTCATCGGCCGTCCTTCTGTGGCGCGCCACTGCCCGTTGGTATTCCAGCCACCGATAATCGTGTCCAGCCACCCTGGCATATTGCCGCCGAGGAGTTGCTTTCTCCCGATCGGCAGTTGCCACGTGTAGCTCACCTGGAACTGCTGCGGAATATCGAAGGTGGAAAGGCTCCTTTCGAGCCACGGCTTGTTCGGATCCTGGAGACTGGTAAAGCTGCCTAGAAAAGTCGTGTTGTCGTCGGGAACCGAAGAATCGTCCATCGACTTTGACCAGGTGTAAGTCGTGTACACCTGCAAACCCTTCGAGAGGTTCTTCTGGAACACGGCCTGCATCGCGTGGTACATAGACCAGCCGATCGGCCATGCTTCCGTGGAAACGCCGTTGCAGGAGAACTGTGGATAGGGCTCCTGTAGTTGGAACAGTGGGACAGTCGGAGAAGAAAGGCAGCTATTGCCATTGGTAATGACGTTGGCATAGGGATTGTTGACGTAGTTCAAGAGATTGGCTACCTGATCGGCGCTATAACCTTCCACCTCAGGTCCAAGGTGGTTGATGTAGTTGGCTCCGGAAAAGTAGAGATGCACGCCCTTCTTGCCCACATAGGTGAGGCTGAATTGCATATTGGATGGGAGCTGATGCTCAAAACCGAAGCTCCAGCTCTCCTCGTAGGGCGTAGCCACCATGTTGCGCAACGGCCCAGTAGCGCCAAGACCCACATCGTTCAAAAGGCCCAGTGAGTTACCGGGCGGCTGGATCAGGCCGCTCGGATAGGGGTTGCTCAGATGCAGATACGCGGTGGCGCCATCGTTGTTGAACGTCGGAATCATGTTCGTCGATTGATTGAAGCCCTGAGAACCGTACGGGGTGACGCCGCTTGCGCCATTGCGCGACTGCGAATAGTAGATGCCGTATCCACCGCGCCATACCGTCTTCGGACTCGCCAGATACGCAAAGCCAAATCGAGGTTGAATATCGCGAAAATCCGTGTTCACGATGTGACGCTGCTTTGCGCTGGCAAAGACCTCACCGCCCGTAGCCGCGATGCCCCCAATGGTGTACGTCGCTGTCGGGTCGAACCAGTTCTGGCGATTGAAGCGATCCGTCCGCGGAATGGAGACGTCCCAACGCAAGCCCAGGTTCAGGGTCAGCTTAGGATTGACCTTCCAGTTCTCCTGCCCGTAGACAGCAAACTGGTGATCTTCCGTCGCCGGCCGATCCTGAATCTCGTAATAGCTTCCGACGCCGGGAGTAGTTGAGACCTGCCCCATCATGAAACTGGCCATCGAGTCGCCGCCGCATTGCGCATAGGTATACGGGCAGCCCGAGGAACCGCTCACGTCGAAGTTGAAGATGCCTTCCGGTGCGTTGGTCTGGATGTAGTTCATCTGGTGTATCCGGCCTTCAAACCCGACCTTCAGGTCGTGCGCCCCGAGCACCTTGTCCAGGGCCACCGTGAGCTGTCCGGTATCCTGCCCCTGCCGGTAGTTGCCGTAAGGGTCGCCGCCCAGACTCGTGTATCCAGCCGAGTAGTAAGTGTTGATAAAGATTGCCGGGACGCCGACAAAGCCGTTGGAATTGAGATACCCCGGGAAACCCAGCTTGCCCAGCGGATCGGTTACGCCACCCGCGCCGTTATAGGCATCGATATTCTCCATGCCGCGTGTGAAGCCGAGGATTGTGGTCAGCAACAGTGTCGGACTGAAGGTATGCGTATCGTTGAGCGCAAAAAGGTGCGTTCCCGACATGTTTTTGCCGCCCGCGCATGGATCGACGAAATTGCCGAAGCAATTGAAAGGGTGAGAACTGGTCCACTGGCGAGAATACTTGCCGCTCAGCAGGTTCTTCTCGTTGATGCGGTAGTCGATCTTGATGTCGTACTGATCGTTCGGCGAACTGCTCGCGCCGGAAGCGATCCAGTTATCGTAGATCGTTCCGTTCGGCACGTTGGACTGGGGATTGGGATAGAGCTTCATCATGTTTTGAGCGACCGGATCGATCAGATTTCCCGGGCCCGCGGGCAGGTTCGCGGCCGCGTTACCAGGGCTCGCGTAGGTGCTCATGTTGTTATATGGGATGAAGTTGGGGCGCAACGGGCCCGCTCCCTGGTCGGTCGAGACGTAGCTAGCCACATACGGATCGTAGATCTGGCCTGCGGCCACTGTGCACAGGCCCGTACCATCGAATGTGCCGCCGGCAGCGCCGCACACTTCGCCAAAGTCGCCGTTGTTGCGCTCCGCGGCGGAGGGAACACCGGCCTGGTAAGTGCCCGCAGTCGATTGGCGCGTGCCGTCGTAGTCGAAGAAAAAGTAAATCTTCTTACGCCAGATGGGGCCGCCGAACGTGCCGCCAAACTCCTGCCGGTGTACCGGCGGCAGTGGAATGCCGGCCTGGTCATTGAACCAGTTGTTGGCGTCGGTAATGGTATTGCGGGCAAAGTCGTAGACTTCTCCATGAAACTGATCGGTGCCCGAACGCGTGACCATGTTCACGATCGAGCCGCCAGAAAAACCATACTCGGCGCTGAAGTTCGACTGCACGACGCGCATCTCGTCCACCGCTTCCGGCGAGGGTACATAGGTAATTTGCGTCACGCCGCCATTGGGCTCAAAGTTGGTGACCGTCGCGCCGTCCATCAGCACATCCGCGGTCGAGTTGCGGCTGCCGTTCGAGGTGAAGTTCGTCCCGGTGCAGTTGATGTCGCATTGATCGTCGACGTTGGTCGTACCCGGCGCCAGGTAGGCCAGCTCCATCACCGAACGGTCGATCAGCGGCAGGTTGTTAATCAGGTTCCGGTTGATCGTCGTGGCGCCGGTTCCATCATCCGTATCCAGGCGCTGATCGTCGGCGGTGACAACGACCGATGCTGTGGAGCCGATCTTCATGCGCAGATTCGCCGATGGATTCGTGCTCACATCCACGCGGATATTGGTCTTCTCCTGCTGCGAGAAGCCTGGCGCCTCGGCCAAGACCCGGTAGACCCCGGGCGGCACGGCGCGGAAGAGGTAACGGCCGGCCGCATCGCTCTTGCCATCGAAGGTGAAGCCCTTCTCCTGGTCGACCAGCGTCACCTTCGCGTTCGCGATCACTGCACCCGAGGGGTCGGTGACCACTCCGCTCACGGTGCCGAAATAGCCCTGGGCGAACGATGTGGCCGGCAGGGCGAGCAGAAATACGCTGAGCAGGAAGAAAAACGCGAGGCGGCGGCTACCCGGGTGGGCGCTTGCAGTAATCATCCGTGGGGCATCTCCGAAAAGTCGAATCTTGAAGCCTGGGCCCCGTTTGCATGAAGACTTGAATCGTTTTAATAGGAACAATAGGCGTAGCATCCCGCGAATGTGACAGCAATGTCAAGCAAACTTTTACGGGGAAACCTGCGAGGGAGAAAACGCCGTTCGCTGACGCCCAGTGACAACCGGCGGGGTTTGCGAAACGGACTTCATCGCATATACGCTGGCATCGGATGCCGGCCAATCGACGGCCGGCGCTCCATGGAGGCGGTCATTGCAAGTATCATCCTGGTCCAGGCACGTTGCGCGTTACCCTTTTTCGTGCCGTCATATCGTTCACCGAAAGATTCTGACCATGGGGAGCGCCGCCCTCCTGTTTGTCACGCTAACCGGTCGCGTATGGAGCCAGCCGCAATCATCCCCGGACTCCGAACCGGTTGTTGCAGCGTACGTCTTCGCCGATGGCCGGGCGCTCACGCCGGGCGAGATCGATGCCAGAAAGTTGACGCGCGTGAACTATGCCTTCGCCAACATTGCGCAGGGGCGCATGGTGGAGGGGGGGCCAGAAGATGCGGTCAATTTTGCCGCACTCACCGCGCTTAAGAAAGACAATCCGCACCTCACCGTCCTGATTTCCGTTGGCGGCTGGACTTGGTCGGGCGGATTTTCAGACGCGGCGTTGACGCCCGCCAGTCGCTCCGTTTTCATCGATAGCGTTGCGGCATTTATTACCCGCTACCATCTCGATGGCCTGGACGTTGACTGGGAATATCCCGGCATGAGCGGCGCCGATAATACATTTCGCCCTGAAGATAAGCAGACCTACACGCTATTGCTCAAGGAGCTCCGTCGCCGCTTCGATACGATGGCCGGCACTCTCCACCGTCCTCTTTACCTCACCATCGCTGCCGGCGCGTCGAGGGAGTTTCTCGAACACACTGAGATGAGCGAGGTAGGGAAGTACGTTGACACCGTGAACCTGATGGCCTACGACTACTATGAACCGGAGGCCGGCAAACCGACCGGTAACCACGCACCTTTGTTCATTGACCCGGCTGACCCGAAGGCCGTCTCCGCAGATCGATCGGTACGCGAATTTGAGCAAGCCGGTGTGGCGGCCCGGAAACTTGTGCTCGGCGTTCCCTTTTACGGGCATGTCTGGGGCCATGTGCCGGCGGCCAACCATGGGCTCTTTCAACCGGGTCAACCCGTTCCAGACGCCTACGCAACGTATCCCGCGATCGTGAGCACGATGCTGGGCCATGGCTATACACGCCATTGGGACGCTGCCGCTTCCGCGCCCTCTCTTTACAACGCCGGTAAGCAGATTTTCGTTTCCTATGAAGATCCGGAGTCGCTTGCCGCGAAATGCAAATACGTGAAGAAGCAGCATCTCAAGGGGGTCATGTTCTGGGATTATGAGAGCGATCCTTCGGGCGTTTTACTCGACGCGGTGGGCTCTGGACTGAAGCCCGGGCGCTCTGTGCAGGATGGCCGCAAGGCACGGTAGCGATGAGGGAGGGGTTGCCGGACTGAGCGTGGTTACGTTTCCCCTTGGGTCGTCTTAATTGAAGTGCTGAGCGGAGGAAGCCGGCACTGCGTCGCCGGCGGTCTCTTCCACGTCGCTGGTAACCATGGGGCGCCTGAGCGAATGCTGGGCAACGCGAAGCAGTTCGGCATCTTCGGTGTCGCCGCTCAGTTCCCAGATCATAATGCCGGCAAGGTGCTGGTGGGCGGCGTAGCTGACCTTGTAGCGAACGGAAACCGGGTCTTCATAGGTCCAGAAAATCTCGCCGTCGAAAAGCCAGGGTGCCTGCGACCGCGGATCGCGGTGGACCGAAGAGGTGGCAGCGAGTGCGCGGATGTAGTGGTAAGGCTTGTCGTCACGCACGCCCTTGCCGCTCTGAAAAAGACCATCATTTACATCGTCAACCCTGGTCCAGCTGTAACCGTAGAAGGGTAGGCCCATGAGCATTTTTTTCAAAGGCACGCCCACCGCCTGATAGTTGGCAATGCTTCGCTCAATGCTGCTGGAAGAACCGGGGTCTGCGGGGTTGGCGTAGAGCGGTGCGATAAAGCCGGTAGTATCACTCCACGGGCCGCTGTAGTCGTAGTTCATAATGCCTACCTGATCCACCAGCGACGAAAGCGCCGCGAAGTCGGTACCCGGCAGCATTTGGGGCGCATCGCCAACCGCAATCGAGAGCCGCAATCCGGGGCGCAGAGCGTTCATCTGGCGGCGGAACTCCGCCACCAACGCCAGGAAATCGGCAGCCTCGTTCTGTTGCGGCGACTCCCAGTCAATATCAAACCCGTCAAACACACCGGGCTCATAGATCCCGGGGGCAAAATGGCCGCGCAGGAAAGTATCGATACACGAGGCGACGAATGCGCGCCGGTTTTCCGGCTTTGCCCCTTCCCGGAAGCTTGCAGGCTCCCCCTCCAGCGAAATTAGAACCTTCAAATGCGGATGGCGGAGCTTCAGTTCCTTGAGTTGGTGGAAGTACCCGCGAAACGGCGAGCGAGGATTGTCTGCTCTGCCGTTCACGCTGTTGGCGCGCGTGTAGACGGTATCCAGGTCGTTTTTGCGATTGGCGACCGAGCAGCGTCCGCCGGCGACGGAGCCCTGCGAATAGTTTATCTGGTCCAGCAGCTTAACGCTGTGGTTGGCGATCAGGGTTTTCACGTAAAAGGGTTTAGCGTATGGCTGCTCAAATCCGGGGAAGTAGCCGACAACCAAAGGTCGCGGCCCATGATGCCAAATCTGCAGGGGTGCGGCCTGCGCGCCAGGGCATAGTCGAAAGAGCGCAGCGACTGCCAGCGCGCACGAGAGAAACAAACGAGGCTTGCGGAAAGGTCGCTGCATTATTAATAGTGTAGACGCTCTCAAGAAGGAAGTTGATGCAACTAAAGAAAGCGGCGACTTGTGGATTTGATTCGGTAAACGTGGTGAACGTCCGCAGGTTTCCTACCCAGGTTTCCCCTTTAACAAATCGAGTGATAATGGATGAGGGGTTATTTCGTAACACGGATCCCGACATCGATCTCAGCGGGATTAGTGGACGCGATGCGTGTCTGCTGGAACAGCCGCAATAGGTAGGCTCTCCCTCCATCTCCCTTCGTCTCCCTCGCCTCGGGACACGGCGCCCGTGGAAACACAGTCTGTAACTACCTCCGCCTGTCCGATAAGGCGTTTGGCAAAATCATCGCCAATCTGCCTACCGCTCGCGGCTGATAGCTTGCGTACATAGCTTTCCAATCCGTGCAGGCCTGCGACTGCTCGACCGCACTTGAAGTCGTCTAAGGACACTTCGAGCAAAGCCAGCAGACTCAGGCGAAGTTCGCGGGACATCTCTGTGCCCGCGGTCGAGGTAATCAAGGCGTCTACGCTCTCCGCCGGTCGAATGACCACCGCGGTCGTGAACTCGCCAAGCACATCCGCCTGGTCATTGGCCCAGGCGCGAGCATACAACTTGTGCACTCCGCAGGCCTCTGGATGGAAAAAGGCGCGGTGCGAGTAGGTCACGCCCGGATCCATATGCGCGATCCTTTGCGCATCAAAAGGCTTGCCGCCTCTTCTGGGGTCGCCATCGTAATAGGTCAGCACCACGGAGTCGAGCGGCCCATTCTCCGCGCGCAGTTGCATCATGACCTTTGCCGGTTGCTCTAACAAAAGCTCATGGTCTGTCTCCAGGGTCACTCTCTGTAGATTGCCGATAGTCGTCTGCGCCGTCTCTGCCGCCGTCTGGGCGGGGAATATGAAGAACGGCGAATTCACGCCATACATGCCCACATTGTTGCTATACGCTTCCACCGGAACCTGGCCGATCTGCTGCAACGTCAGCGGGCCGGGGTTCGCCTTGAGCCCGTGGCCGGGCATCTCCGGAATCAGATTGCCGTTTGCGTCCTCCATCCACGTCACGACCCAATAGACAAGATAGGAGTTGGCATAAGCTGTCGTATCGAAGTTCACCGCGGGCGTCAGTACCCAATTCGGCTCAGTACCCTGGACCGACGGGGAGTCAAAGCCGGGGATGGATGAGGAGATTGGGGTCAGACGAAATAATTCCCCATGAAGCCAAGGCACAGAGTCTCAGAGATCCGCTCCGCTTAAATGGACGTCGGCTTTTCGGACAAACCTCGAGCGCAGTGCAAACGTGCCATAGAAATTCTCGCCACTGCTCGATCCTATGCTGGCGGCTGACGATCATGCTTTTCCAATGACGGCAAACTAGCCTAACCCGCATTTCTCACGATCAAGAGGCAGAACGGTGGGGGGCATTTAGAAAGTGGCTTGGAAAGGCCGTCTTTTCATGGCATAACTGCGTTGTCGAGACGTAGTGACAGCCGAAGAAGGGCGGCCTTTCTGATGACAGAGTGTAGCCAAGAATCGTTTTCATTTACAGACCATTTTTCGCGTCGGGTGGAGGCAGGCTTTACCGCCGGTCAGGTTTCCAGCGACGGCGGAGCGCTGCTGTTGCGCGAGGTGGACCGCAAGATCAACCTGCTGGGTCGGCTGACGGGCAGCTTTGTCGACGGCCGATCGCCGTTGCTGGTCAAGCACCAGCTTTCTGAGATGCTGGCGCAGCGTATCTTCGGTCTGGCGTTGGGGTACGAAGACCTGAACGATCATGAGCAGTTGCGCTCCGACCCGCTGCTGGCGTTGCTCAGCGGTAAGCGCGAGCTGGATAAGCCGCTGGCTGGCAAGAGCACGCTGAACCGGCTGGAACTGGTTGGCCGCAGCGGTCGCTATCACAAGATCAGCTACTCTTCGGAGTCTCTGGACCGCTTGTTAGGGGAGCTGTTTCTGGAGTCACATCGCAGTGCGCCGGAACAGATCGTGCTGGACCTGGACGCCACCGATATCCCGCTTTACGGTCATCAGCCGGAGCGCTTCTTCCACGGCTACTATGGCAGCTACTGCTATTTGCCACTGTATATCTTTGCCGGCGACCAGTTACTGTGCGCGCGCCTGCGGGCGGCTAACCAGGATGCAGCCGCCGGTGCGGTGGAGGAAGTGAGCCGCATCGTTGCCCAACTGCGGCAGCGATGGCCGCAGACACGGATCGTGTTGCGCGCCGACTCCGGCTTCTGCCGCGAAGAGTTGATGGGCTGGTGCGAGGCCAACAAGGTGGATTATCTGTTTGGCTTGGCGCGCAACAAACGGTTGCAGAAGATCATCGGCGCCCAGATGCAGCAAGCTCGTCTGCTTCACCAGAGCACCGCCAAGGCGGCGCGCGTCTTTACCAGCTTCCCCTATACCACGCGCCGCAGCTGGTCGCGCGACCGTCGCGTGGTGGCCAAAGCCGAGTATCTCGACAAGGGCGAGAACCCGCGCTTCGTGGTCACTTCGCTGACCCCGGAGCAATGGCCCGACCAGGCTCTTTACGAGAAGTTCTACTGCGCCCGTGGTGAAATGGAAAACCGCATCAAGGAACAGATGTGCCTGTTCGCTGACCGGCTGTCCACCGACGAGATGAAGGGTAATCAGTTGCGCCTCTACTTCTCCGCAATGGCCTACACGCTGATGGAGGCCCTACGCCGACTGGGCCTCCAAGGCACCGAATGGGCGCAAGCTCAGGTCGATACCATCCGAATCAAGCTGTTCAAGATCGGCGCCATCGTGCGCATCAGCGTGCGCCGCATCCTGCTTCAGCTCAACTCGGCTTATCCCTGGAAAGAACTCTTCACACAAGCCTTCCATGCCCTGCGCTGCTGAAACTGCGGCGGGCGACCAATTCCAAGTCCACCTTGACCCAACCCCGGCTGGGCGGAGCCATGCCAAAATGACTCTCGCTCACCACCAAACAGGTCGTCGCACGCCAGAAATTATCTCGGTCGACCAACCCATCACTCCCAAGCGCGGCAACGGAGGGTATCGCACCGTCGATCCTGGCGCAAAATCGTTTATGGTGAGAAATGCGGGCTAAAATACAGCCAAGGGGCGTGACTTGGACTGGAAAGATTGCAAACTCGTTGAAGTCGTGCCAGGTAAGGTTAGCGGGGTTCCGCTGATTAAAGGCACGCGTGTACCCGTGGATCAGGTCCTTGCCAGCAAGGACGGTGGCGAGTCCATTGAAGAGATTTCCTACAACTTCGATCTCAATCCAGAAGACATTTCGGCCGTCCTATCCTATCGCGACAGTCGCCAGCCCGCGCTTCGTTCTTGAAAGTGTTATTGGATCAGAATGCGCCGCGCCCGCTTGCGCGTTTCCTCGCACACCACCAAGTAATCCGGTCCGCGCAGTTGGGTTGGTCGTCCCTAAAGAACGGTGAGCTGCTGCAGGCTGCGGAGCAAGATGGCTTCGAGGTTATGGTGACTGCTGACCGCAACCTTGTCTACCAGCAGAAGATTAGTTGCCAGACGGGAGTGGTACTTTCCGAAAAGTTCCACTCCCGTCCGGCGAGTAAACTCCAACTGGACCGAAAGCGCCCTGAATCTGGCTCTGATCGGCGCCGCCTGGGTTGTGGCCGACTCGCTGGCGCAAACCTGACCCGATCTGGTTTGGCCTGCACGACGTTTGCCGCCCACCGTTCGCGGGGCACGTGTGAAAGATCGCGCGTCGTGGTCCGGCGACCGGTTGAACGTTCGGGCCGCACCTAAAGATAATGTCTAGCATGGTATTCACCAAAAAATTACGCGAGCGGGTGCGCAGCGGAGAGATAACTGTCACCGTCAGGTTCTGGATAAATCCACGCGTCAGCGTGGGAAGTCGATACCGGATGGAAGAGGGTGAGATCGAGGTGGATTCGATCGAGACAATAGGTTTCCCGGATATCACTCCAGCGCTGGCGCGTGCATCAGGATTTCTCGGAGTGCTGGATCTCCTCAAAGTTGCCAAACATGGCAAAGGCGAGAGAATCTATTTGATACGATTTCACTACGTTCCGCCATCACGTCGCGTCAACCGAAATCCTGGACGGTGATTTCTTAAGTGGTCGCGATCTAAACAACTACCGGTGTGTCTCACACAGATCGTCGTTGAATGTTTACTGCGCCGTGCCAGATTACAGCCTTCAGAGTCTGCGTGAGAACGCGACCCTGGAAGGGCACGGGTTCAGCCGTGCCGCACAGACCGGTACGGACCGGCCAAGTGGGTAACAGAAGGTACCGGGCATGTAGGTAACACTTTTCGTTCCCACGGTGGGGCAGATACAAGAAGGAATGCCCTGGGAAGTGACGGATTTAGTGGATGCGAGGACGCGGTTTGTTTTGGAGTACGACAGCGGAGAGTACACAATGGCGGAGCTGAGCCGGATCCACGGCATAGCGCGCAAGACCGGATATGAGCGGGTAGGCCGGTATGAGATGGAAGGATTGAGCGGACTCAAGGATCGTCGGTATGGAGCGAAGGTTCATCCGAATCGGACCGACGCCGGCATCGAGGAGCAGATTTTACAGTTGAAGTACGCCCATCCGAGTTGGGGAGCCAAGAAGCTGCGCGGCTACCTGGTGGTGAACAAGCAATCCGTGCCGTGGCCAGTGCTGAGCACGTTTGGAGACCTATTGCGGCGAAAGGGTCTGAGCACGCCTCAGCGCAAGCGACGCACGGTGCCTGTGTACAGTCAACCATTCGCACAAGTGGAAGAGGCCAATCAGCTATGGTGCGCGGACTTCAAAGGCTGGTTTTTGACCGGCAAAGGAGAACGCATTGATCCCTTGACGGCGACGGATGCGCATAGCCGCTATCTGCTGCGCTGTCAGAGCGTGGAGAAGACCAATACCGAGCACGTCGAAGCGATCTTCACGGCTGCGTTTCGCGAGTATGGCATGCCTCTGAGAATACGAACGGATAACGGCGCGCCGTTTGCCTCTCGGGCCATTGCGGGCATTTCGCGTTTGTCGATCTTCTGGATGAAATTAGGCATTGCGCCAGAGCGGATCAAGCCTGGTCACCCAGAGCAGAACGGGCGCCATGAACGGATGCATCGCACCTTAAAGGCGGAGACAGCCAAGCCGCCGGCGGCCAATCGCAGAGCGCAACAGGAGGCGTTTGATCGATTCCGCCGCGAGTACAACGAGGAGCGGCCACACGAAGCGCTCAAGCAGCAGACGCCGGCGTCTCATTATCGGAGTTCGCCGCGCTCCTATCCGGAGCGTATTCGAGAGCCGGAATACGGCGGCAACTTCAAGCCCAAGCGGGTTTATCCGGACGGAACCTTCTTCTGCGAAGCGAAGTGGAGGGACCTGCTTTTCAGCCATCCCATTAGCAATTCTTGAGGGCGACCGTTACCCTCCCCTTTGTCATCCCGACCGAAGCGTAGCGCAGCGGAGGGATCTGCAGTGCGCCCTCACCTCAAAAAGAAGCCCCACGAGTGAGCTCGCAAATCCTGCCCCCCATTCATAAGGCATCGTAGGCATCGTCTTCCGGGTTGCTCCAGACTGCTGCGAACGCAGGCCCGCTCACCGCCGCGGCATTGCGTGTCAACGCCTGTTCCTGTCCCCGTAGGCGGAGGAATTCAACAAAATTCTCTACCTCATGGATTTGCTCGGGGCTGAGGGTCTGGATTTTCTCACTCAGGGTGTTGGGATTGAAATTCATACCAGGCTCCAGAGGCTCCTGCTTAAGTTTACAGATCCCCAGCCAGTGCTTGTCAACGAGCGGGGAATTTAGTGATCAGACGAGATTGATACTTTGGAGGTCCGTGACGGAGGTCTGTGACAGACGAAACAATCCCCAGGTAACCACGGCCACGACAGGGAGCCCGGAGACTTTCCGGCCAACCAACACGGAGTGCCCGCAGAATGGGATCTCAGATAACTTCCTGCCCTACATCCTCTGGCCAGAGGAACTTACTGAAAGTCCGATTTGCAGGAACGCTGGAATGTCCGTGATGCCGGAGACCCCAAAAAGACACGTTGGAAACGACCGGCTGCCGACGGAACCGACGATCACCGCATGCCTAGAAAACCCCATTTATGATACGACCGTGCGTCGCTTGACCAGCCGGGGCCGTCTAATCTTGCAATGAAAGTACTGTCGGCAACCGGGGCCCACGCCGGAGAGAATCCCGAAGGCAGAATCCCTTGCGCAATCAGTCTGCCGAGGCCAAGCTTGTCAGGCTCATCACCGTTCTGTAGCCTCCGCAAGTGGAGTCACCCAGACCCTGTTTTACCGCGCCCCTGCTCAGCCGCGCGACTGCTCCTTCTCCTCGGTCTCTCCCTCCCCGCCTCTCTCTACAGCCAGAACACCCCGGCCGGCGACAACGGGCACGTCTTCAGGAAGAACGCGCAGATCGTCATTCTCGACGTGGTCGTAACCGGCAAGAACGCAGCCCCCGTCCCCGGACTGCACAAAGAAGATTTTCAGGTCTCAGAAGACGGGCATCCGCAGACCGTGACCCACTTCGAGGAACATCCTGGATCCTCCCAACCTCTCCCCATCCCGCGCCCCGCTCTCCCACCCAACGTCTTCTCCAACATTCCCCGGACCAGGCCCGCTGATTCTGTAACTGTGTTGTTGCTCGATTCCCTGAACACCCCCCTCGCGGACCAGGGCACGGTTCGTTCGCAAACCCTCAAGTTCCTCAAGACTCTGCAACCCGGGCAGAGAATGGCCATCTTCACCCTCAGTTCCCAGCTACGCTTCATCCAGGGTTTTACCGACGACCCATCCGTCCTCGCGGCAGCCATCAACCGCAAAGGTCAGGTAAGAGCTTCCCCGTTGCTCGATTCCAATGCCGACACAACCGCCCAAAGCCAGGAAACCACCGCCACCCAAAGAGCTATCCGCGGCGGAGAGGGTGATGACGCGGCCCTCGGCGTGGAGCAGTTCTTGGCCGACCAAAACTCTGCCCGCGAAAGCGATCGCCTGCTGCTCACACTGGAGGGGTTCCAGCAACTGGCCCGTTATCTCGACGGAATTCCCGGCCGCAAGAACGTCGCCTGGTTCTCAGGCGCATTTCCGGTCATGCTCGCACCCGACGTCACCGTGCGCGAAGCCAGCGGTCCGCAGCGTGACGATCAAGAGGCAGTGCGCAAGACCGACGCCCTGCTGGCCTCGGCCCAGGTGGCGATCTACCCTATTTCTTCAGAAGGTGTGTCGACCGGTAGCTTCTTCAACGCCGAGACCGACGCCCGCCAGAGCCAGCAGCAAATAACCACGGCCCGGCAGGCCGACATGCAGACGCGGAATGGGGCTCACGCCGCCATGGACGTCATCGCCAGGAGCACCGGAGGCAAGGCGTTTTATAACACCAACGGTTTGCAGGATGCGCTGGCCAACGTCATCAACAACGGATCGCATTACTACACCCTGACCTACAGCTCCGCCAACCAGGCAACAGACGGTCGATTCCGCAAGATTCAGGTAAAGCTCGCCAATGCGTCCGGCTACCAACTCGCCTATCGCCAGGGTTACTACGCCGACGACGGCAAGAGCAGCCAGGCAGCGGCAAAATCGAATCGGAAATCGTCAGCAAAAACCGAACCAACCGACCCGCTCTCTCCGCTCATGCGCCCAGGTCTGCCGGTTTCCACCCAGATCCCGCTCACCGTGCAAGTGTTGCGCAGCACCGCCCAGCCCGTAGCGGCCGCTGCCCCCAACGGCAAAGGACCCTTCGCCCGCTACCTCGTGCACTTCTTCATTCCCCCGGGCTGCTTGCAGCTCGACCTCGCACCCAACGGGAATCACGAGCTCAGCCTCGACGCCGCCCTGTTGGTCTACGATCACGATGGCAAATCGCTCAACTGGATGATCCGCAAAATCGATCTCGAAATGGATGCCGCGCACTACGCCACAGCAGTAGCCAACGGTGTCAACTTCCGCCTGCAGATCGATGGGCCGAACGATGGCGCCTCTTTGCGCAGCGGAGTCTATGACTTGAAGTCCAACCTTTCAGGAACACTTGAAGTTCCGCTCAGCTCCGTTGTCACGCTGGCTCCTGCCGTCACTCCCCGATAACTACCCCGGCGTGCTACGCTGCAGCCGCAAGTCCTATCCCCGGGTTTGGCCGCTGGGGACAACGAGATCCGCAACCACGAAATTACGCCCCCGCAAAAGCAACGTGAACCCGGTTCTTCGATCCACCAATCAGATCCTCACCTTGTGTACTGCCGTTTGCGGGTTCCCGGTGTTTGGCGTTCCCCGCGGCTCGATGAGTAAAACCTGGGCCTCCCCCTTACGCGCAACCGGGCGATGTTCCTCTCCCCTGGGAACAACAAACATCTCGCCCGGCCCCAGTGTGATCGTGCGCCCCCTGAGTTCAATGTCGAGTTCGCCGCTGATGACCAGGAAGAAGTCGTCAGTTTCAGGGTGGCTATGCCAGACGAATTCATCCTTTACCCGAACGACCATGACGTCATAGTCATTCAGGGTCGCCACGATTCGTGGGGACCACAGTTCTGAAAAACTTGCTAGTTTCTCTTGAAGGTTTACCGCCTCTGACATGACCCTACCTGCCTTTCGCAAGTTGTTTAACCGGGAAGCTCGCATGGCTTACGCATCAAGCATTACAGTTTCAAAACCTTCGCTCCCTGGCAAGGACGCAATGCATTTTCCAAAACATGTGATACAGAACGTAACGGTTACAGATACACCAGCACATGGCTCCCTCGCGACCTGTAAACATTCCGTACTCCCCCGTGGCTGCAGGGGAAGGTGTCCTCCGGGGTAATGCGCACACCGGCACTATAGTTCCTGACAAAGTGACCTTCGGAACCCCCACTCCGGCGCAAAAAACATCTCACCGCTTGTCGCCGGTCTCACAACGGCGATAGCCTCTAAGCAGACGATATCGGCAGGCAGCGGGCTTCTCACGGGGCAGCGCCATGCCGGCAGTTGCCCGGAAGTTTCGGACCTAAACGTGAGCGAAAGGACAGTTTTACCGCTGCCCGGTGACACACCCGATCCTCGTCTAAAAATCAGTAAGTCCACACATCTCGCCGCGGCGGGATTTTTTTATGCCACCGGTGCTTTTCTTGAGCGCTCTGGAAAAGTTCTGTCCGTAACCTCACGCACCTTCTCACAGAAAAGGAGCCACCCATGCCAAAGAATCAAGTCAGCGATCGCATCACCGATCAGGAAATAGCCTTTGCCCACCTGGTCCTCGCGGGAACCATGACCGACCGCCAGGCTGCTGAAGCCGCCGGTCTCAAACCCGACACCGCGGCCTATACCAAAGCCAAGCCCCGCGTCCGTGATTACATGCACGAGCATCGTGCCGCCATGACCGCGCAGCTCGTGCAGCAAGAGTCCGAGCGACTGCGCCAGCGAAACATCACCCGCGAGCGAGTCCTGACCCGGCTCTGGGAAATCGCCGAGATGAGCCCCGAACAAACGCGAAACAGCCTAACCAGCCAGGTCAAGGCCATCGCCATGATCGTGACCATGGAAGGTCTCAATCCGGACCGGCGCGCCGGATCCTCCGCGGACAAGCAAGCAGCCACCCCGCCGCCCAGACCAAACACCTATCGCTCTGCTTGGCTGCCCGAGCGGCAGGGAGAAACCGCCGATCCCCAGCCCGACCCTGATCTCGTCCCGGAAGAAGAACCAGTTCCTGCAGACGCGCCTTCAGGCCCCTGCCCTGCCCTTACTCCTGACGCCGTCCCCCCGCCTATCCCGCCCGAACCGGCGCCGTCCTCGCCTTATGCCCGCGTCCCCGATTCTGCTCCGGACCTCAGGCTCCCGTTCTACCTGCAACAGGAGAAACGCTTTGGCCGACGCCGCTGAAAAGGCAAAAACCATCGAATTTTATCGAACTTTACAAAATTCGAGACCGCCGGAGCCTGAGAGGACACACGCTTCACCCTGAAGTCACCCAACGGTGGGTGCGATACATTTACCCAGCCAGAAAGTATCTTCCTTTAAGCGAGTTTTTCCGCAACCCCATAACATCGTGCCCGGAACCCGAGCACCACCAAAGCCCTAGCCGAAAGTGTGAAAAGCGAAAAAAGATCGAATTTTACTGAATTTTACAAATCGAGAACGCCCGAACCTTAGTTGATCAAACCACCAGGGTCGCAAGGGCACGGGCTTCAGACGCCGCGAAAAAACTCCTTCGCAAGGACACTTCAGACGCTGCGGAAAAACTCTGCTTTGCATCAGGGCGCGACTTTAGTTGGGCCGTAAATGCGTCGTCACCGAGGCAAACCCACATTCTGGCATTGCCGGTCTTACC
Source organism: uncultured Acidobacteriaceae bacterium (assembly GCA_963834445.1). Classification (GTDB taxonomy): domain Bacteria; phylum Acidobacteriota; class Terriglobia; order Terriglobales; family Acidobacteriaceae; genus PALSA-350. The sequence continues at coordinate 99,898 of CAWIBU010000001.1, read as the reverse complement.
GATGTTTCAGCCGTCCCTGCCGGACTGGGGGCACCCGGTAGGTTGGCAAACATACGGGATGTTATGAGTGGCGCATTCCACTGGCAAAGGGCCGCATGCACGGTTGGTTCAAGCGCGGACCTTGGTCTCGTGAAAGCGGAGGATGTGCTCGCTGATGTAGGCGAGGCAGTCTTCCACGGCAAAATGGCCCGCGTTCAACCTATGGATCTCCGCCCCGGGAAGGACTTCGAGAAAGGCTTCGCCGCCTTCAGGAGTAAAGAAGATATCGCCTTGCCCCCAGAAGATGATGGTCTTCGGTTGATGCTGCTTGAGGAACGCTTGCCACTCCGCATAATGCTGCACGTTCGTACGGTAGTCATAGAAGAGATCGAGTTGAAGCTGCTTGCCGTGAGGGCGCTGCAGGGTGAGCAGGTAATCCGAATTCCAATTGTCGGGGCTGATCAGCTCCGGGATCGGCGAACCGGTGAGGTAGACGGCTTTGACTGTCTGCAGTTCGAGAAGACCAGCGACGGCAGCCTCGTTTTCCGGGCTGCGGTTCAGCCAGAGCGCGTGGCGAAGTCCACCCCAGGCATCGGTAAAGCCGATCTCGTAGGCATTAGTGTTCTGCACGATGAGCCATTCCAGCAGTTCAGGCCTCTTGCCAACAATACGAAAGCCGACCGGGCCGCCATAGTCCTGGACGTACAGCCCAAACTTGTCAAAGCCCTTGGCGTCGAGAAAGTGCTCGACAATTTCGGCCAGCTTGTCAAAGGTGTAGGGAAACCCGGCCGGGTCAGGCGTATCGCTGTTGCCGAAGCCGGGATAATCGGGAGAGATCACGTGAAAACGGCCGGCTAGCTGCGGAATCAGGTTGCGGTATTGGTGGGATGAGGATGGCCAACCGTGCAGGAGCACGAGCTTCGGACTGGAAGGGTCGCCAGCTTCACGATAGGCGATGTTGAGTCCATCGACTGCAATTGTTTGATAGGTGACTGTCTGTGGCGTGATCGTAGGGGAATACGTCGATGACATCGTTGCTCTCTCTCCGGGACGGTGAAATGCGGAATTGCGACTGCTGCTAGCGTGCGCAAGCGAATCAACTGAGTGGGCCTGGTGAGCGATCTGTGTAGCCTGTCGGTCCTGAACGCCGGCGGTTGCCACGAGGTTATTTTAGGCACCCCTGGGGCCAGAAGTAACGCCGTTTGTTTTGCTGGCAGTCATCAGGAATACCGATAGCGGCGGTGATACGCTATCTAAGTATGGAGCTTCGTCATCTCAGATATTTTTGCGCGGTTGCCGAGCACGGAAGTTTCACCACCGCCGCCAGACAGCTTAATGTCTCCCAATCCGGAGTCAGCGGGCAGGTGCGCGATCTGGAGAAAGAGATGGGCGTGCATCTGTTTCGGCGCAAGCCACGTGAAGTGACACTGACCGCGGAAGGCTCTGTCTTTTTTGGCGAGGCGCGAGAGATTCTGATTCGCGCTGACCGGGCGATGGAAGTGGCCGTCCGATCATCTCAAGGCGTCTCCGGGACGCTAACGGTAGGGCTCTGCGGACCGGTTACGGCGGCGTTTCTGCCCAAGCTCATTCGCAAGTTTCGCAAACAGTTTCCCGGCGTCACGCTGGCGCTGCGCGAGCTGGCTCCATCTGCGCAAATTGAAGCGCTGCTTAACGGCCAGATCGATATTGCGTTTACACGGGGTATTTCCGCGGGATCCAAGCCGTTGCTGGGTCACGAGCTTCTCGTCAGAGAGCCGCTGGTTGTAGCCCTGCCAAAGGGCCACCCGCTGGCTAGTGAGGAGACGATCGCATTGCATCGGCTTGCTAACGAGCGCCTCATTCTCTATTGCCGCGAGGGCGCGCCAGAGGTGTTCGACGCAATCGTGGCCATGTGCAAGAAAGCCAGGTTCTCGCCGAGGATCGGAGACACGCCCGGCTCCTGGCAGTCGATTCTTACGATGGTGGAAGCCGAAGAGGGCGTAGCGCTGGTTCCTTTATGCGTGCGCTATTTACGTTCGGATGATGTTATCTTTCGGCCCCTGGCGGATAAGCGTTGCCAGGTGGACGCGATCTTCGCGTGGCGCCGGAATGAGAGCAGCACGGTCACGGATACGTTTTTAACCCTCTTGCGTGCCAAACGGGCTGAACTGCAGCGTGTGAATATACAAGCGTAGAGGCTTTAAACAATCCTTCGGAAGAGCGCGGGTTTAGCCGGTCAGAAAAGAGTCTTTTTGGCTTGGTTGCTGGACTGCATGCAACGGCGGAGTACATCTTCAGCGCGTAGATGTACCCCACTCAAGCCGAAGAACGGCTTGAATGGGCCGCCCTCGGGATTTGCAGGGAAAAGGGTGCGCTTGACAAGATTGCAAATTGCGATATGATTATCGCGGATTGCAATTAATATGAAACTGGGCGAAAAATTAAAGTATCTCCGCGAAGTAGAAGGCAGCCTGCGCGGCCTGGACCGTGCCATGACCCAACAGGAACTGGTCCGCGCCATCAAGGCGGATCTCAAGACATCCATGAGCCAGTCCTACCTGTCGCAAATTGAAAGCGGCGCCCGGCCGCACCTGACCAACACCACGCGCCAGATCTTGGCAAAGTTCTTCAAGGTGCACCCGGGCTACCTGGTCGATGACCCGGAGGGCTACCACGCGGAGTTGATGAGCGAGGCGCGCGTACTCGACGACAAACTCGACCTCTGGCTGGTGAACGGGGCGGAGCGATTTCCCCGCGATCCCGAGCTGCGGCGGGCCCTGCTGACCTTGGCCAAGCATCCCGACTCCCGCCAATGCCTCTTGTTGATGGAGTCGTTGATCGACACGCCGGGCCTCGTGGACCGCCTCATTGAAGTGCTGCGGCCCACGGCTAGAAGCGCCAAGCGCGTACGGGTAAAAACCAGTCCGCGCGGAAAGGAGAAGAGTTGATGAACTGGGAAATGTTTTACCTGATTTGTTTTGCCCTGGGCCTGGCCTTGACAGTGCTTTCGCTGGTGGGCGGCGGCCATCATCTGCACTTCCACGGCCACGCACACAGCGCGGCAAGCCGCGGCACGGCGATGGTCAATGGCTTCACCGTCACTGCGTTTCTCTGCTGGTTTGGCGGGGCCGGCTATCTGCTGGAACGTTACGGAAGTCTGGCAACGGTCGTCATCTTAGTCCTCGCAGTCGTGAGCGGACTGGCCGGCGGAGCGGTGCTCTTCTGGTTCCTCGCCCGGGTCCTGGCGCCGCATGACCGTCCGCTCACCGCGGAGGATACAGAGATGACCGGCGTACTCGGCCGTGTGAGCGGAACCATCCGCAGCGAAGGCACCGGCGAAATTCTGTTTTCGCAGAATGGATCCCGGCGTTCGAGCCCGGCGCGCAGCGATACCGGCGAGCCAATCGCGCGTGATCGCGAAGTAGTGGTGATGCGCTATGAACGTGGCATCGCCTATGTACGTTGCTGGGATGAACTCTCAAGCAGCGATGGAAGGCAAACGTAGTTGTTACAAAGTTCCTGATGAAAGGTTCAGGAGGAAGTTATGGCGCATACAGTGGTGGTCGTTGTTGGCTTGTCTTTTCTTGTCTTAGTCCTGTTAATGGGCATGATTGCGAAAATGTTTCGCAAAGCCGGCCCCAACGAGGCGATTATCGTCTACGGCTTTCGTGGCCCGCGCGTGGTAAAAGGCCACGGCACGGTGATCTTTCCCATGGTGGAAAGCAGCCGCCAGCTTTCGCTCGAACTGATGTCGTTCGACGTAGCCCCGCAGCAGGATCTCTACACCAAACAGGGTGTGGCCGTGACCGTGGAAGCAGTGGCGCAAATCAAGGTTCGTTCCGACCAGGAATCCATCCTGACCTCGGCCGAGCAATTCCTCACCAAGACCCCGCCGCAGCGCGAAGGGTTGATACGGCTGGTGATGGAAGGCCACCTGCGCGGCATCATCGGCCAGTTGACGGTCGAGCAGATTGTCAAAGAGCCGGAGATGGTCGCCGACCGCATGCGCTCTACCTGCGCCGATGACATGAGCAAGATGGGGCTCGAGGTGGTCTCGTTCACCATCAAGGAAGTTCGCGACAAGAATGACTACATCACCAACATGGGCCGGCCCGACGTGGCGCGCATCAAGCGCGACGCCGATGTTGCCGCAGCCGAAGCGGAGCGCGATACTGCCATCCGCAGAGCCAACGCGTTGCGTGAATCGGCCATTGCCAAAGCTCAGGCCGACCAGGAGCGGGTAATCGCAGAGACCGCATCGCTCGCCAAGCAGGCCGAGGCGCAGCGCGACCTGGATATCCAGAAGGCCCAGTTCACCGAGCAGAGCCGCAAACAGGAGGCGACCGCCGACAAGTCCTATGAGCTGCAGACCAACGTGATGCAACAGCAGGTCATGGCCGAGCAGGTGAAAATTCAACAGGTGGAGAAAGAGCAACAGATCAAGGTACAGGATGCGGAAATTCTGCGTCACGAGAAAGAGCTGATCTCGACCGTGTTGAAGGGCGCTGAGATTGAGCGCCAGCGCATTGAAAACCTGGCGTCCGCCGAGAAGTGGCGTTTAACGGCCGAGGCCGAGGGCCGTGCCGCCGCCACGCGCATGCAGGGTGAAGCCGAAGCCAGCATCATCTTCCAGAAGGGCGAAGCGGAAGCCAAAGCCATGAACGTAAAAGCCGAGGCCTATCAGGAGTGGTCGCAGGCGGCAGTGGTCGACCGCTTGATCTCTGTAATGCCTGAACTGTTGCGCGCACTCTCAGAACCCTTGTCCAAAGTGGACAAGATCACCATCGTCTCCTCCGGCAGCGACGGCGCAACCGGAGCCAACAAACTGACCGGCGACATGATGAAGATTGCGTCCCAGGTGCCGGCGTTGTTCGAAACGCTTTCAGGAATGAACGTAGCCGAGTTGATGGCGAACGTAAAAAGCATGCAGCCGCGCCGCGGTGCCGACACCGCGACGGCCAAATAAGCAACCAAGGAGGATGATATGGCACTACTGGAACGAGTAAGTACCTTACTCAGGGCGAACCTGAATGACTTGGTCGACAAAGCCGAAGATCCACAAAAACTGTTGCGGCAATTGGTGCTCGATATGGAAAACCAGTTAATGCAGGTAAAGACGCAGGTAGCCATCGCGATTGCCGATCAGCACCTGTTACAAAAGAAGCGAAAGGAGCATACCGGCTCTGCCGAAGAGTGGCGCAACAAGGCTGAACTCGCCGTGAAGAAGGGGCACGACGATCTGGCTCGCGCCGCGCTCGAACGTTCGCTGAGCCAGGATCAAATTGCCAAGGGCTTTGCGCAGCAACTGGAAGATCAGCAAGCCGAGGCGGACACGCTGCGCGCTGCACTGCACAAGCTTGACCAAAAGCTGGCAGAGACGCGCAGCCGCTGCGAACTGCTGATCGCGCAAGAGCGCCGGACGCGCATGGTGAGCAAGGCGACCGCGGCCCGGCAAACCATCAGCACGCAGCAGAACTCGGTGGCCATCGAGCGCATGAAGGCGCGCATCGTGGGCCGCGAGGCGCGCAACGAAGCAGACGTAGAGCTGCTCGGCGGCGATTCGCTGGAAGAGCGCTTTGCCGCCCTCGACCGCGAAGAGCACATCGAGTCGCTGTTGAAAGACCTGAAGGCCAGGCAGGTAAAGCCCGCCTGACACGCTGTTTGGATGTTCCCAGGTTTGCAGAGACCCGGGGTCCCCCCTGGCGCGCGACAAAAAGCGTCGCGCGCCAGTGTCGTGCGTCACACAGATAGGCGTTTATACAGCGACGCCTGAGCGAGCCGCAGAGTCCCGAAGGGACGGACTGAAGGTAGCCCAGGACGCCAGTCCTGGGTTGACAATAGCTACCTGAACAGTCCCGTTAGGGACGGCTGAGCACAGGAGCCCAGTATTTCAGTCCGTCCCTTCGGGACTCCGCGGCTGGCTTAAGCCTCGTTGGAGAAACGATCCTATTTGTGACACACCACGCCAGGCACGTGGTCACGACGCCATGAGGGGCGGCCGCCCTAGCGGCTGAAATTCATTTCGCCCCGGCCGAGATCGATTGCCACCCGCCTGATGCCCAAAGCCGCGGGACTCATCAATCCATCGAACCCATATCCGGCGCCCCCGCCCGCAACCGCAACCGATTCCTGGCCAAACTCCATTTCGCCCAAACGGAGGCTACGCACCTTCAGCTGCCTGCGTGCAAATTCCCCGATCGCCGTCACCTTCAGGTTGGCAGTGGTCCCCTTGGTAAAGAGAGTCAGAGACGACGCACCGGTGTCCAGCAGCAGGCTGGCCGGCACACCATTCACTTCCGCATCCACCAGGGCCAACCCATTCCTCATGTGCAACGCCACCGAGTTTGGCATCCAGGGATACGGACCGAACTGGATCCTGTGCGCTGCGTAATCAATCAGGAAGGCGCCGTCCCCAAGAAGGTCGAGTCCGATCACGCCATCGAGGGGAAAGGGAAGTGCTTTTGCCAGGGTGGAGAGATCTTCGATCATTACCGGGAGATTCAACGCTTGCAGCGGTCCCAAGTTCAGGCTCGGTAAGATCGCCTGCTCGGCGGCCACTCTGCCACCGACCACGGCGATGCTGGCGGCCGTGGTTGCGAGGTGGAGCCTGCGGGCAACGCGCGGGTCCAGTACCGTGGGGCTTGCCCCGGTGTCCACGAGAAAGGTCAGGCCCTTTGCCGGGCCCGCTGAGCCGCGTACCACCATCAGGTAACCGCGATAAAGATCGAAGCTTACCGTGCCCGTAATCGGTTGGCGCGGCCCCAACTCCTCATAACCACTTGCCCAGGCCTGACCTGCGAACATAAGACTGAAAAAAACGATCCAGCGCATAGCCCTCACCTCGAGGTCATGCTTGATCGCGAGGGCGCATCCCCTCAATGCACAGCAGCTAGCTTGCAGGTATTGTGTGAGTTATCTGCCGGGAGACTGGCGGGAGAGGATCAGGAGACAGGTATCTCCCGGCAAAATAGTTGAAAATATTGACCGTCGTGTGTCATCAACAAGAAGAAGATTAGTCTAATGACGATGCCATCGTTTTCCAGCAACGGGGATTCACCAGGGACCAACGGAAAACATACGGTACGGTTCGGCGCGTTTGAGGCCGATCTCCATTCCGGAGAGGTCCGTAAATCGGGTAGCCGCATCAAGCTCCAGGAGCAGCCCTTCAAGGTTCTGCAAATCCTGCTCGAGCATCCCGGGGCGTTGGTCACGCGCGACGAACTGCAGTCTCGGATCTGGCCGGCCGAAAACTTCGGTGACTTCGACCACGCCGTCAACGTCGCCGTGGGCAAGTTGCGCACCGCCCTGGGCGATAGCGCGGACGATCCATCCTTCATCGAGACAGTACCCCGCCGCGGTTACCGCTTTGTCGCGAAACTGGAAGCAGCGCCCGCAGAAGCTCCCCCGGCCGAGGCATCGACGGTACAGACCATCGCTCCGCCCACCCGCCCCACCTCGCGTTACCGGCCCGCCCTGCTGGCTTTGCTGGCCATCGCCGGCTGTGCCCTTCTTCTTGGCCTGGGGGTATGGCTTGGCCACCGCACCGCGCACGTGCAGCCGCCCGACTTCCAGCGCCTCACCGTGCAGCACGGCACCGTCTATTCCGCCCGGTTCGCGCCCGATGGACACACCGTTCTGTACGCAGCCGCCTGGGACGGCGCACCCCTGCAAATCTTCTCGAGCGACCTCAAGATCAATGGTGTGCGCAGTCTCGACTTGCCCGCAACCCAGCTGCTCGCCGTTTCCTCTACCGGGCAAATGGCAGTCGTGCAGCCCGCCGAGCACAACTTCATGTTGACCACGCGAGGCACCCTGGGTGAGGTCCCGTTAACCGGTGGCTCGCCTCGCCAGATCGCCGAAAACGTCGAGTGGGCCGATTGGGCCCCGGATGGAAACAAGCTCGCTATCGTTCGCGTGGTAGGGGATAAGCGACGTCTTGAGTTTCCCCTGGGCCACGTGCTCTATGAGACTGCGGGGTGGATAGGCCATCCCCGCATATCGCCCCAGGGCGACAAAATCGCCTTTCTCGATCACCCCACACTCGATGACGATCAGGGAGTGGTTGCGGTTGTTGACCTCGCTGGTCACAAGAAAATTCTCTCCGCCGGCTGGGAGAGCGAGGAGGGTCTGGCGTGGTCGCCCGATGGCACCGAGATATGGTTCTCCGCGGCTCACGCCGGACTCGAGCGACGTATCTTCGCCGTGGATCTGACCGGACGGCAGCGACTCGCTTACCACGCGCTCGGTGGAGTCACCCTGCAGGATATCGCGGCCGACGGCAGAGTGCTGTTAACGCGCGATGAGAACCGGGCGGGCATGATGGGCCTGGCTCCGGGGGCCGCTAAGGAACACGACCTCTCCTGGTTGGATTGGTCGCTCCCCGTAGACCTGTCGCGCGATGGAAATACTTTGCTCTTCGACGAGCAGGGAGAGCAGAGCGGCCCTACCTATACCGTCGCGATGCGCAGCATGGCCGGGTCGTCTCCCATTCCCTTGGGCGAGGGCATGGCCGGCGATCTTTCTCCCGATGGCAAATGGGCCGCAAGCGTTGTTTCGTATACCCAGATTCTGCTGCTCCCCACAGGCGCCGGTACGTTGAAGCGCGTCGAGCGAGACGGCCTGCAACATTACGGCCACATGATTCATTGGTTGCCGGATGGCAAACAGATCATCTTTGCCGCGAATCTACCCGGGCGTCCTACCCGCTGCTTTGTGCAGCCCGTCGACGGCGGTAAGCCCAGGCCGATTACTCCTGAGGGAGTCGGCAACTGCTTGGTTTCCCCTGACGGAAAACTCGTGGTCGGTACCGACCTCTCCGGCGGAGGCAGCCGCTTCTATCCGATGGATGGCGGCGCTCCGCAGGCTATTCCCGGTCTGCTGCCGGGCGATGCGTTGATGTGGAGCGCTGACCCCAAGATTCTGTACGTCTATCAGTGGAGACAGTCGCCGGTCAGGCTTTATCGCCTGAACGTGGTGACCGGGGAAAAGCAACTCTTCAAAGAATTGCATCCCAGCGATACCACCGGGCTTTGCGACATGTCGCACGTACTCGTGAGCGCGGATGGACGAGCCTACGTTTATAGCTACACGCGTCTGCTCTCCGAGCTATACCTGGTCAAGGGTTTGAAGTAGGTCGAAGGAATAGCCCGAACTTATTGGCCGGACCGGTCGTGGGTCAACCGTTCCTTTATCTTGCCGCCCTGCTTCATAGGCGGTGGATTGGTTTTGCCCCAGACCGCATGGTTCCAGGTAACTGCCTGCAGCCCACCGTGGCCCGGCGCGAAAACCATGGCAGGTTCTGTGCTATCGAACGTGACCCGAACTTGGTTGCCTGCGTCGACCCAGTGGCCAAACAAGGTAGTGGTTCCGTTGCCCGGATCTTCTGTAACCGTGGCGGTGCCGTCCGGGCCAAGGCTCAAATTCATCGCCGGACCTGTGCTCGCGTCTTCATGGGTACGGGAAAGATAGGTGCCGACAAATCGGGAATGCATGGTTGTGGCGCCAGAGAGAGCGGCTGCCGGACACAGCGACACGAGCAGAATAGCGAACCAGCGGGAAGCAATCATCTTTACCATCATCGACCGCGCAGGCAGTCCTTGCAAGCCGCCGGCTAATTCAGCAGCGACTCCCAGTTCGGTGGCACTTTGCCTGCCGGGCCGGGCACCGGCTGGCGTGCCGGGTGCGCGTGGGGCGGCAACAACGCGGGCCCTTCGACCATCTGCTCCCTGGTATAGTCCCAGAACCAGTCCTCGCCTGGCTCGAAGCTGGCGGCGATTGGATGTCCCGCCGTCGCCGCATGTTTCGAGGCATGTTGGCTGGGCGAGCTATCGCAGCAACCAATGTGTCCACACGCAGCGCAGCGGCGCAGGTGAAGCCACCAGCCACCGCTCGCCAGGCATTCCACGCAACCCGTCCCACTGGGCCGCGAAGCCGGATCGATTCCTGCATGGTCTTTTTTCAACCTTGTCCTCCTCAACTACGAAATGATTAACAACATAGATGCAGCGACGAGTGCAGTACGTCACAAATAGTATCGTTTCTCCAATGAGGCTCGAGCGAGCCGCAGAGTCCCGCAGGGACGGACTGAAAATAGCCCAGGACGTCAGTCCTGGGTAAACCATGAAATTCTGTGCTGCTGCGCTCAGCTTCTGCGGCGCTTCACCGCTTCTTGAATTCCTTATCAGCGAATGCAATGAAGTACGGCCAGTTCGGTGCAGCCGTATGGCCATATTGGTGCTGCCGAAACGCCACATCCCCGGAGTCGATCAACGTGCCCATCGCCGGAAAGGTTGTCGTCCCCAGACCCCTGGCGCCAAGCAAATTCCACACCGGGCTTGCCGCAACCGCAGCCATGAACATGCCCTGCGCATCTTGCCACGCGTCCCCCGGTACATATTCGGGATCAGTCAGCAGCGCCCCGCCGCCAATAAAGAGCGCGCGCGGCGCCACCAGCGCAATGAACTCATGACTATCTACCGGCATCTCGTTGGCGGAGTGACCGACCGCCGCATATTTCAGAAAATTACCGGATCTTTCTCCTATACTCCTCTCATGGATGAACCAACCCACAAGATGAGCAGCCGCACGACTCGCCGTACACTGCTGAAGCAATCCGCCGCCTTTGCCGTGCTGTCGCCGGCGCTCCGGCCGCTGCGCGCAGCGGCCGCTGGCGGCCAGAGAATCTTAGCCTATGTCGGCACCTATAGCACCGCGCTCGACGGCGGGGGCAACAACGGGAAGGGAATCAATCTGTTCGAGATGAATCCGGGGACCGGAGAACTCCGCCTGATCAAGCTGGTCGCCGAGGCGCGCAATGCGTCCTGGCTGTCGCTCGATCCATCGCGACGTTATCTCTACGCCGCCAATGAGATCTCAGATTTTGCCGGGAAGAACGGCTCCGTCAGCGCCTACGCGGTGGACCGGGCCAGCGGAAATCTTAAACTGTTGAATGTTGTGAGTTCTGAAGGAGCCGGCCCGACCTACCTCAGTGTCGACGCGACCGGTAAGTATGTCTTTGTCGCTAATTACGCCGGCGGCTCCGTTGCCGTGCTGCCCGTCGGGCCCACCGGGGCATTGGGTGCGGCCACTTACACTCATCAGGATATCGGCTCGGTTGGGCCGACGGTCTCGTCCAGCGCGCCGCCGGGTAGTTTTGCGTTCAGCGGCCATGACCACCCGCATGCGCACATGGTCCACGCCGACCCAGGCAATCGCTTCGTGCTGCAAACCGACCTGGGGCAAGACCGCCTCTACGTCTCAGCCTTTGATCCCGGCACGGGAAAACTGTTGCCCGCCGCCACCCCCTTCGTCTCCCTGCCGCCTGGGGATGGGCCCCGGCACTTTACGTTTCACCGCAACGGACGCTGGTTGTATTCGCTGCAGGAAGAAGCATCGACGGTCGTATTTTTTCGTTTCGATCCGGCGAACGGGGCGCTGCACGCCGAGCAAACTATCTCAACGCTGCCCAAGGACTTCAAAGGAACCAGTTTCACTTCAGAGATTCTGCTCTCTTCTGACGGGCGGTTTCTCTACGCCGCCAATCGGCTCCACGACACGATCGCCATCTTCTCGTTGGGAGGCGAAGGCCGGTTGACCTACCTGGGCGAATCCTCCACCATGGGCGATTACCCAAGGCACATCCAGATCGATCCGTCAGGAAATTATCTGTGCGTCTGTAACCAACGCAGTGACAGTATCGCGTCGTTTCGCATTGACAAGAAAACAGGTATGCTGCAGTTCACCGGGCAATACACGGCTTTGGGCAGCCCGGCTTGTCTCATCTTCCTGACGTGAACCTGCTAGGCGACCAGCTTTGGAATCACGATCGAAAAGGCGGTGCCGCTGCGGCCGGGATTGCGGCAACTGCGAACCCGGATGCGCCAGTTATTTCGCTTAATGATTTCTGACGTAACCCATAGTCCCAGCCCCGTGCCGGTTTCGCCCTTGGTCGTGATGAACGGTTCGAAGATGGTCGGCAGCACTTCCGGCGGGATGCCAGTTCCGTTGTCAGCAATGGTGACCCGTACATAATTTCTTGGCTGCCGGCCGCAATGATGATCAGAGATGCGAATGCGCAGTCGGCCGCCGCCGCGCATGGCATCGGTTGCATTCCCGATGATATTTGCCATCACCTGGCGCAACTCACCGGGCGTGGAAAGAACCATGGGAGACGCAGACTTGAGTTCCCGCTCAACCGTGACCCCGGCTGCGCGCAGGCGCGACCGATGCAGCGTCAGCACCGAATCCACAACACTTGAAACCGCCGTGGCACTCGGCAAAGAAGGTTCACGATAGAAACGCAGGGTTTGCTTGGTGATCTCGGTAACCCGGGCCAATTCCTCCTCGGCCTGGGTGAGATACTGCTTCAACATGTCCGGCGAAGGATCTGCTCGCATCAGATAAAGAAGGTTGGTTACCGCTTCGAGCGGATTATTGATTTCGTGGGCGATGCTTGCCGCCAGCCGGCCAGTGACCGCTAACTTTTCAGAACGCAGCAACGCCGCTTGCGCCAGGGCGAACTGCCCAATTTGATCGCGGATCTGGTATTGCCGCTGCCTTCCCCGCAAAGCAATCTCCAACGTGCTCAGCAGGGTCTCCGGACGAAGCGGCCGTTCGAGCAGAAAGATGTTTCCCAACGGGCGGCGCATGGCGCGTAGCCGCTCACTCTCAACCGTGACCCGGCCGCTGACAGTCAGCAGAATGACGGGAAAATCAGACCAGTGTGGTTGATGCTGGAGCACCTCGAGCAGAGTGCGTATCGAGTCTCCGCGGAACGCCTCCTCTGAAATGATCGCAGCCCCCGCGCCATCTTCAATCAATGCACATGCGGTCGCTATATCGCCGGCGACGTGGCAAGCCATGGATTGGCGTTCGAGCAGGGCCGCGATCAATCGCCCATCTTTGCCGGTCGGGGTGACGATGATCGTGCGCAAGTCGCGCTTCGAAACTACAATCTCAGGTAGCAGAAACATCCCCCTTCTGGCGTTCGCCGAGGAAACTTGGCACCCCGGTAAGCACGCCCTCGAAATCGATCAGCGGTTTACCGACGGCAATCCTGCCTTGGTCGAAAATGAGCTCGCGGATGGTACGTTCGTGCGGACCGCTGCGTTTCTTGATTACAGAAAGTGCCTGCCGGATTTCGCCCGCATGCTCGAAATAACGGAAGAGCAGTACGGTGTCGGCCAGGTAGCTCACGTCGATCGGCGACGACATGTTGCCCAGGACTCCGTGCTGCGCCATGGTGAGGATGGTAGCCACGCCCTGCTGGCCGAGATACCCCAGCAGTTCATGCATTTGCATGGCCAGAAACTGCTCATGGGGCATTGCATTTAGAAAGCCGTTCAAGCTATCCAAAACAATCACGCGCACGTTATCGTCTTCGACAAATCGGCGGACCCGCATGATGAACTCGCCTGGAGCCAGCTCAGCGGGATCGATCTGTTGTATCTCCAACGTGCCGTTTTCCAGGAACGCCGTGGGGTCCATACCCAGTCCGGCAGCTCGTTCCAGCAGAGTGGCCAGAGACTCATCGAACGTAAAGATGACTGCCTTTTCCCCTCGTTTCGCCGAAGATACGGCATAACGAAGGGCTACCGTCGATTTACCGCAACCAGCGGGACCGATAAACAGGGAGCTGGTTCCGGTATCGATGCCACCACCGAAAAGATCGTCCAGTGTCTCCAGTCCGCTGAGCACCCGTTGCCGTTGGAAGCCCGGTTTGTGCTCGGCGGCGATCAACCTCGGATAGACCACCAGGCCGCCGGTTTCAATCGTGTAGTCGTGAAAGCCCTCTCGATAGGACGAGCCGCGCAGCTTGCGAACCTCCAGGCGGCGGCGCTTGATGCCAAAGTCACGCTCCAGGCTTTGCATCATCACCACACCGTGCGCGATACTTTGCAGCTGTAGATCGTGCGAACCCTCGGCGGTACGGTCATCGAGCAGAAGGACGGTACAATTCCTCCCCGAAAAATGGCGCTTCAGGGCCAGAATCTGACGCCTGTACCGCAATGGATCCCGCGCCAGCATACGCAGTTCTGACAGCGAATCGAACACGACCCGTTGTGGCTTGGTCGCGTCGACGCGTTCAAGAATCGCAGTAATCGTGTCGGCCAGCTCCACATCAGACGGATGAAATACCGTGTATTGCGCTTCCGGGTTTAAATCGTCCTGAGGGGGCGCCATCTCGTAAATCTGCAGCGCAGTCGAAGGCCACCCATGCGAGTGTGCCACCTGTTGCAGCTCTCTCTTCGATTCCGAGAGCGTGACATAAATAACGCTTTCGCCCTGGCGCAGACCCTCGAGCAGGAACTGGAGGGCCAACGTCGTTTTGCCAGTACCCGGATTGCCTTCAACAAGATATAAATGCCCTTGCGGAAGGCCTCCATTCAGGATGTCGTCCAGGCCAGAAATACCTGTCTGCAGCCGGGGATTGCTGGTTGCTGGCGAGGAAGCAACGGTTGCCTGCGAAACAGCGACGGTGTTGCTTTTCGTGATCACTGTGCGTTTCTCCTTGCGGCACAGAATTTGGATTCCGGAGTATTTCGCAGGGTTGCACAGCCGGGAAAGCTTCCGCGGCATGCCGTGAGATCACGTCGAAAGAGCTGCAGGAAAACGACTTGCAAATCTCCACACGGGCGTTAGGAGACGGTAGAGAGAAACTTTGCCTGCGGCTGAAACGTCAGCGAATGGCGTAACCACCGTCGACGCGGATTGTTTCCCCGGTCACGAAAGCGGAAGCCCGCGAAGCAAGGTAGACTGCGGTGCCTGCAATTTCCTCCGCTTGACCCCAGCGGCCAGCAGGCGTGCGTGCCATGATCTCGTCATTCAGCGGCATGCTCTTCACCGGGGCTGTCATATCGGTCTCAATCCAGCCGGGCGCGATCGCATTCACCTGAATGTTATAAGGTGCGAGCTCAATCGCCATCGACTTGGTGAGCTGCACGATCGCCCCTTTCGCCGCACTATAGGAGGGGATCATGCCAGATCCGAAATAAGAATACATACTGCCGATGTTGATGATCTTGCCAGCTTTCTGCTGCAGCATTGACTTGGCGGCCAGTTTGGAAAGAAGAAAGACAGCATTGAGTTGGGTTTCGATGACGCTGTCCCAGTCCTCAGGTGTTTCGTGCAGAATGCCGCCGCTCACCGACACGTTGCCGGCGTTGTTCACCAGGACGTGCAGGCCACCGAGCTCACTCTCGACCTTCTCCACGGCGGGTTGCAAGGCAGCGCGATGGTTCAGATCGACTTTCACGGCCAGCGAGCGGCATCCGATGGCCTGCAATTCTGCCAGCACGCGCTGATTCTTTTCTTGGTTGCGGCCAAAAATGGCGACCGCAGCGCCGGCCTCGGCCAGACCGAGCGCGATACCGCGGCCAATGCCGCCGTTACCACCGGTCACGATCGCGACCTTGCCGGTCAAGTCAAACGGAGAACTGCTCTTCATCCATTGCTCCTGTACGTCTACTTAATGCCGATGACCATAGAGTCCGGGCCTACCAGATGCTGTACGCGGGTTTCGCGGAAGCCCGCATCCTAAACCCGCGGGCCATTCATCGTGAGCCGAACGCAACGGTAACCATTACAGTTATCGATCTGAAGCGGGTTGAACCTGATCCCAGTCTCTTTAAGATACCTGCTGAGTATCACCGGCAGGACGCGCCTTTTAAGGTCAAGCCACGCCGTGCGCCGCCAGTTCGCCGAAGCCATGGTTGTTCGCGCCGATACAGGTCAGCGTCAACACCGTAATATCGTCCTCCTGGCCGAAGGCGACCGCTGCGGCCGAAACCTGCTCGGCACTCGACTCCTTGCCAAAAAGAATGGTCAGGCGGTCGAATCCATAAAGTTCTCCCGAGGCACTGCGCGCCTCCAGCAGGCCATCGGTGTAGAGTGCCAGATGGTCGCCGGGCTGCAACTGACGAGGAAATTCCTGATAAGTGGAGTCAGGAAGAATGCCCAGCGGTAAGGCGCCCGGCAGCTCAAGTTCCTGTCGGTTGAGGTAGGGAGGCGGGTGCCCCGCGGTCGCCATGGTACAACGGCCATCCAGGTCGAGGCGCAAGGCGATGCAAGTAGCGAATCCACCCTCCAGGCGGCTGCTCAGGCGGCGATTGAGGCCGCCTAGAATTTGTGCCGGGCTGGCGCTGGTTTCGGCCAGGGTGCGAATGGCGCCTACTATGAGCGAGACCGTCATCGCCGCTTTTAGTCCCTTGCCGCTCACGTCGCCGAGCACGATCATGGTCGAGCCCAGCTGTTCCCCTTCCAGAGGAATGATCTGGAAAAAATCACCCCCCACTTCCTGCGCGGGTTTGTAGGCACTGGTCAGGCGAAAGCCGGGGATCGCGGGCAGGGTTTCAGGAACCAGGATCTGCTGCAGTTCGCGGGCGTTCTGGTACTCCTGCTCAAGTGCGGCCTGGCGGCGGCGGTAGTCAGTCGCGTAGCGCAGCGCGGCGTAGAGGATGGCGGCGAAGAGCAGCGTCCGCAAAATGCCCAGCATGGGAAAGTTGCTGCCGAACACCGAGAACAGGGACACGCCCATGCGCGCGCCCAGTGTCCAATGCGTAAAGCGGCAGCCCTGAAGGGCGATGTTCGAGACGGAATACCAGGTAGCCAGGGCAAATGCGAGCAGGGCTACCAGCCAACGTGCGGCGTCCAGGCGCCTGCGGCGTAAGAGGGCGATGAGCACCAGTGCCGCCGGCAGCAATTCCGGCGGCAGAATGATGGCCGTAAAGGCTGCGTCCAGCCACGCGAAGGTGTTTCCCGGCAGCTGGCCGAGCAGAAAGCTGAAGCCTCCGTCGATGGCTCCGGCGATCAGAGTGATCCAGCCGGCGGCGCGCAGAAAACGCATGAGCTTGGCGGAGTCTTCCAGTCGCAGCAGGTAAACGAGCAAGAACCACTGGCAAATCTCGCGTGCCTGAATTCCTGTCTGAATCAAACAGGTGAGCAGTGCGCCGGAGAGGGGCAGCCGCATGCCGCCGAGAACCAGCTCCAGCAAGGGCATAAACGTATACGCGCCCAGCCAGAAAAGCAGCTTCTGGTCGCGGTCGCGAAACCACGCGAAAAAGCTGATGAGGGAGGTGAGCACGTAGAGCGACGTGAGGCCGAAACGAAACTGTGAGACGCGCAACCAATGTAAGTCCTGAGAATCTTTCACCCGGGCGATGGCTTCAGGACTGCCAATCTGGGGCGGCGCTTCGAACCCTCCGGCGGTGCCGTCGTCGACCGAGGAGAAGGGCAATTTAAGCACGCGCACGGCGAGCACGCCATCGCGTGCCGGACCCAGGCCATAGATCTGCGCGGGCACGCCGAATTTGAACGTGAGCCTGGGGGGAAAGCTGCCCAGGCCGCCCACGGGAACTCCGTTCCAGTAAACCTCATACACGTCGTCGATGGCTGTGATCAGCAGGGCAACATCGGGCGAAGCCCCGGGAGCCGTTGA
The DNA here is from genome assembly GCA_963834445.1 of uncultured Acidobacteriaceae bacterium. Taxonomy (GTDB): domain Bacteria; phylum Acidobacteriota; class Terriglobia; order Terriglobales; family Acidobacteriaceae; genus PALSA-350. Next base: position 82,506 of record CAWIBU010000001.1, on the reverse strand, counting down.
TATGCGGATGTGCCGCCGGTACCAGGCGTAACCGGTGTGGTTAGGGTGGCTCTGCGCGCCCCACGGTGCGTCCACTTTGATGGCTTCCCAGCCGCCCTGGCCGGTTGCGTCCGCGGTGCCGGGTTGGGCCCAGGCAGCGTTGTCACCCAGGTGGAATTGCCATGAGCCGTCGAGCGAGACGGCGCCTTTGCCCAGGCAGTCCGCAAGAAACGGCGCAGGTGCGGCAGGGGTGACTTGTCCATGGGCGGCGGCGTGGGCACAGACAAAAATACAGACGGCAAACAGCGAGCAAAACGTCTGCCAGAAGGCAGACCACGTACGGGACGCTGGCATGCGTATGAGAATAACCCCTGACCCTAACGTTCAGACAGAGCAAAGTAGTCACTTCCTCCTGGCCGGGAAGCTTGTTTCACAGGATGGTGGCGCGATCGATGACCAGCCGGGCATGGGACTGCGGCGGGACCCTGGCACAGTGGTAACCTCAAGCGATAGCGCATGGGATTCCTGAGCCATCTTCTTTACCCGTGGGGCCTGTTCCTGCAGGGGTTCGCCATCGTCCATTTCATCCGGCGCCGACCGGATATGTATTGGATTTTCATTATCTTATTTCTCGGTCCGCTGGGCGCACTTATCTACATCTTCGTCGAGGTGATTCCTGACGCTGGCTTGCTGCGCCAGTCCTTCAAGGTATTTCCTCGCCGCAAGCGTATTGCCACGCTGGAAATGATGGTGCGCGACAATCCATCGGCAGGGAACTACGAAGAGCTGGGCGATCTCTACATGGATGACGGCAGGTTCCTTTTAGCGCGCGCCGCATTCGACAAAGCAATTACCGCCCGGGCCGATACGCTCGATCCTTTTTACCGGCGCGGCGTTTGTGCTGTCCTCTTAGGCGATGCGGCGGCTGCCATTCCCGACCTCGAACGCGCCGTCACCAAAGATTTGGACTACGATTTTCATCGCGCCGCGGGCCTGCTTGCCCACGCCTACGCCATGACCGGCGAAAAGGAAAAAGCCGAGGCACTCTTCCGCCGCACCACCGTTACCTCGACCCTGTCAGAGACCTATCTGAACTTCGCCGAATTGCTGGCGTCTGAGGGGCGTAACGCCGAGGCCCGGCAGTGGGCACAAAAAGTTCTCGATAAAAAACCAACCATGCCTGACTACCTGCGTCGCCGCGAACGGCCCTGGTTCCGCAGCGCTCGCGCCCTGCTGCGGAGACTGCCCGCGTGATGCAGCCATGCTGGCCATGCGACTGAGGCGGGCTGAACCAGCGGATGCCCTGGCGGTCGCCGGTGTGCATGTGCGTTCGTGGCAAGCAGCCTACCGTGGACTGCTTCCTGAGGATTACCTGGGTCAGCTTCGTCCCGAAGACCGGGCACAGACTTATGATTTCGCGACTCTTGATTCGCGCCGGCCAAGGACGATCGTGGCGGTTGCAGACGGACTGATTCTCGGGTTCGCCACCACCATGCCGTCCCGGGACCCGGATTTACCGGAGCTTGCCGAGCTGTGTGCACTCTACGTGGATCCCGAACACTGGGGTCGCGGAATCGGAGTTGCCCTGGTGTCGGCGGCGCGTGGCCATCTCCATGAATCGGGTTTTCGCCAGGCATTGCTTTGGGTTCTTGTGGGGAACGCGCGCGCTGAGCGCTTCTACCAGGCGGATCGTTGGGCGCCTGACGGCACGCAGCGAACCGACTCGGTGTGGGGAATAACCGTTGATGAAGTCCGCTATCAGCGCAGACTGGATACGCCATAATTGCGGTGTGCGCAAACCGGGCAGCTTAAAGCTGCTCCTGCCTTGCCGTGAAACCTGGGAGACAAATTCACATGTGTCGTTGGGTCTTACTCGTTATCGCGTTTTGCCCGATCACAGCCCTCGCGCAGACCAAGCCTGCGCAACCTGAGCCGGTCGAGCACACCTTCGTGATCCACAACTTTCACAGCGAAAGCGGCGTCACGCTGCCCGAAGTGAAGATCGTCTACGGCACCTATGGACACCTGAACGCGGCGGGCGATAACGCCATCCTGCTGCCTTCGCACTACATGGCAGATTTGCGTGGGTACGATTTCCTCATCGGTCCGGGAAAGGCACTCGACCCCGACCATCAGTTCCTGATTACCTCTGAGTTGTTTGGCAATGGACGCTCCTCTTCGCCCAGCAACACGCCCGAGCCCTTCCACGGACCACGCTTTCCTGTCATGACGATCCGCGACAATGTGGAAGCAGTGCATCAGCTTTTGACCAGGGAGCTGATGATCCGTCATCTGCAAGCGGTGATCGGTTTTTCCATGGGCGCGCAGCAGGCCTTCCAGTGGGCTGTTTCCTGGCCGGAATACATGGACCGCATCGTGGCCACCTCGGGTACGGCGAAGACTTACGGCCATGGCATCGTGCGCCTGGAGAGTGAGATCACCGCGCTGACCACCGATGCAGCTTTCCAGGGCGGCGATTATCAGCAGGAACCGGTGAAGGGTATTCAGGCCTTCTCGCTGGTGTGGACGGCCTGGCTTTTCTCGCAGGAGTGGTGGCGTGAGGAGCTCTGGAAAACCGAAGAGCCTGCGGGCACTACCTTCGCGCAGGTGGTGGAGCATTACAAGACGAACTTCATCCCCGGCGCCGACGCCAACAATCTCATTCTCCAGATGCACACCTGGGAGCAGCACGACGTGGGCGCCACGCCGGGCTTCGGCGGAGACCTGCGTCGCGCGCTGGGCTCGATCAAGGCGCAGGTGCTTTACATGCCGTCGGCGACCGATCTTTACTTTCCAGTAGCTGATGCCCGCTACGAAGCGCCCTTTATCCCGCACTGCACGCTGCTGCCTATCCCTTCGCTGTGGGGGCACCCGGCAGGCGCGGGAGCCAGCCCGGCAGACGAGAAATTTCTTAATGAAAACATTGCGGCTTTCCTGAAAGGCCAGCCTGTGCATCCGTGAGCCGCAGTTTCGGGATAAAAGTCTGCGTCCAATAGGGAAACCGGTTCATCTGCTGTGAAGGAGATTATTTCGATGACCAAGGAGAAGAAGGTAGCTCTCATCACCGGAGCGAACCGGGGGATCGGTCTGGAAACAGCCCGGCAGTTGGGGCAAAAGGGAATTACGGTAATCGTCGCCGCAAGGTCGCTGGCTACTGCGCAGCAGACTGCAGGGAAACTGCAGGCCGAAGGCATCGACGCCTTCCCGGTAAAGCTCGACGTGACCAGCGCCGCCGATCGCAAGGCCGCTGCGGAGGCAGTTGCGAAGAAGTTCGGCAAACTTGACATACTCATCAACAACGCGGGGGTTGGCCCGGCAGATGGGTTATTTACTCCAAAAACAATTGAGACCAGCGAAGAGGAACTGCAGAAAGTATTTGGCACGAACTTGTTCGCGGTCATTGCGGTGACGAGAGAGTTTCTGCCGTTGCTGAAAAAGAGCGCCGCGGGCAGGATCGTCAATCTCTCCAGCATCCTGGGTTCGCTGACCTTGCATGCGGACCCGCAGAGCCCCATAGCCGGCTCCAAGTTATTCGCCTATGACGCATCCAAGAGCGCTTTGAACGCCTTTACCATTCATCTTGCCGCGGAGTTGAAAGACACAAAGATCAAAGTCAACTCCGCCCATCCGGGCTGGGTCAAGACCGAGATGGGGACCGACCATGCAAATATGGAAATTGAAGACGGCGCGAAGACGAGCGTCGAGCTGGCGCTCATTGGCGCCGATGGCCCCAATGGCCGCTTCATCCATATGGGCAAAGAACTTCCCTGGTAGCCGGCGTGTAACCTCTTATCCTTGCCCTCTGCCCTAACCACAATGGCGTTACCAATTAGCGCTGATAGATGAGTGCGCCGTCGAACAGATCATCCACGGGGCCGGCATTGATCGCGGTCCCGAGACTTTTCCGCGAGAGCTTGATGCTCTTGATCTGGGAGCGGGGAAAGACCAGGACAGGGGAGCCGATCGCTTCGGAACGGCCGCAGGTGAGCTGCTCCTCGTCGACGGAATGGATGAAGCAAACCGCATTTTCCTTATCGCTCTTGATATGAACCCGGGTGTGCGGACCCAGCCCCTGCACTTGCCGCCAGCCAACGTTCGCTGGGTTCTCCGCAGCGAAACCCAAGGCAACCAGGACCAGCGACAGAAAGGTCATCACAAAGCAGCTTCGCATCTCCGCAGCGTAAGCCAAAGGGCCAGTCCAGCGAAATAGCTATTTTGGGGCGGCAAGTATCCTACGAGGCTCGGGGCTTAGCGACTCGTGAGTTCAGCGATCGTGCGCCGCATTTCCATCAACGCCATCACATGGCGGGCTAAGGCTTCGAGGGCTGCGACCTGTATCGGAGACAGAGAGCGTGGCGCGGTGTCGATCACACAGACCGTACCCAATACATGACCGTTGGCTTCCACAATCGGCGCGCCGGCATAAAACCGAATGCCCGGGGCTCCCACCACCGCGGGGTTCGTCATGAAGCGAGGATCCTTTTGCGCGTCTTTGACGATCAGGGTCTTTGCCGTCCCGAGCGTGTGCGCACAGAAGCTGAGCGAGCGCGGTGTCTCGCGCATTTCGACGCCCACCGCAGACTTGAACCACTGTCTGTCTGCGTCCACCAGCGAGACCAGGGATATGGGTGTGCCGCATATCAATGACGCCAACGCCGTTACGTTGTCGTAAAGCTGTTCGGGCAGGGTATCCAGAATCGAATACCGGTGCAACGCGCGAAGGCGTGCGGTTTCGTCGATGTTCGCCGTAGGATCAGCCATGCGATCTCAGATTCTACACGCCAACGGCATCCGGCACGTGGCAGCCGTAAGCAATCGCCGAAACGCAATCCATCGCTCCGTCTCCGCATCCCAGGCTCTGCCCGCTGGCTCTCCCCGGCCAATAGCAATGCTAAATTGGTCATGTCCGTGGATGGTGCCCCCCTATGTTACGAAAAATCTGGTGGATTTGGGCCGTCATCAGTCTGGCGTTGCTCGGTTATGGTCTACACGTCGCGTTGAGCGTGCCGCCCGATGCGGACCAGGCAAATGTAGGCAGAATTTTGTACTACCACGTGCCCACATGGGTGGCGATGTCGTTCTGCTTCCTCGCCAATCTGATCTGTTCAATCCTGTATCTCGGGACACGTTCACGTTCGAAAAAAATCGCGCTGGTAGCGGATGCGGTTGCTGTGTTGTCCGCGGAAATGGGGGTAGTTTTCTGTTTCCTTGGGATGGCCACTGGTTCTCTGTGGGGCCGCGCCGTGTGGGGGATCTGGTGGACCTGGGACGCACGCTTGACCGCAACACTCGTGCTCTGGTTGATTTACCTGGCCTATCTGATGCTGCGTCACGTAGTCGCCGGGGAGCAAATGCGCGCGCTGGCCGCCGTGGTCGCCATCTTCGCCTACTGCGACGTTCCACTCGTTTACATGACCACACGCTGGTGGCGTACGCAGCATCCGGCTCCCGTATTCTTCGGTGGCCCAGGCGCCGGCATTGCACCGAATCTGTTAGTCGCCGTGCAGTGGAACATACTGGCGTGGCTCGCCTGGGCAATCCTCGTTGTCGGCGTTCGTTACGCGGCAGAGCGTCGCCAACAAATTGCAGACCAGGCGGCCGGGGCGACAGCGATTGATTTCTCCACCACCAGAGATACCGCGACGTACAGCGCGCTGGCCGCTGCGATTTTTCCCTACGATCCTAAAATCGACTCGTTGCTGGGACATCGACACCTGGTGATGGCGTATGCGCTCACCTGGCTGGTTCAACTCTGCTATTTGTTTTATGTTGCCAGGAAGTGGTACTCGGCGGGGAAGCTTGAAACTCCCTGATCCCCCGGGGTGAATCGCTTAGCCTTGCAACCGCAGACGCGGTTCGCTGGGCTCGTTCAGCAGAGAGCCCCATCGCTCCCCACTCTTCACCCGGCCGATTACCTCAACAACATATCCCACGGTGCCTTCGATCATCAGGTCAGTAATACCCGCGACGTGCGGCGTCACTAGTATCTGTGGCAGTGTCAGTAGCGGATCATCGGGCGGGGTCGGCTCATGCTCCAGTACATCCAGACCTGCGCCCCCGATATGCCCACTGGTCACCGCTTCGTAGAGTGCCTTTTCGTCAATGAGGGTTCCCCTGGCTATGTTCACCAGGACTGCTCCCTTTTTCATCGCGGCCAGCACGCCGGCGTCGATCATGTGCACATTCTCTTTGGTCGCGCGCACGCAGAACATCACGAAATCCGCTTCGGCCACCGCCTCCTTCAGCTCCTCCAGAGGCCTGGTGGCTATCTCCTTCGGGGCATGCAATGGGTGCCGGTCAACACCGGTAAGGCGGACACCAAAAGGCAACAACCGCTGCGCAATCCGCGATCCGATCGCGCCCGGTCCCACGATGCACACGGTCTTGCGCATCAGCGAGGGGGCGGGTATCTGTCTGTCAGCGGCATTGGCGCGGATAGACGCCAACGCCACACCCAGGTGACGGGCCGCAGCCAGCAGCAGCAATACGGCAAACTCCGCCACCGAGTCGGCATTTCCTGTAATATCAGCCGGCGCGTACGATACCCACACGCCGGCCTCCGTGGCAGCTGCAAGATCAACCGCCTCGTAGCCATCACTCAAGGTCTGCACCAATACCAGGCTGGGCAGCGTTTGCAAAGTGGCCCGCGTCACCGGCCCCAGCGCCAGCAAGACCTCAATACCTTCAGGCGGTGTGCTCCCCGGTTGCCACAAAAGGAGGGTCTCGTTGCGGAGCTGCTGCTGCAATTTCTCTAGGATTCGCCGGGTGAACTCGCTCGATGGGGCGTCGAAAGCAATCTTCATGAAACACCTGTGGTTTGTTGAGGGGTGTGTCAGCATGCCCGTGCAGGGATGTCCGGGGCGGCGTTTTGCCCCCGGGCAAGCCATCATCCGGACTGGTGCGATTGACCGGTAATCGGGTTAGTTTGCGATTGAGGCGATCGAGACTGCGTCCTCACCAAAAAAACTCATTTTGATGTGCGTTTCCATTTCGGCGGCATTGCCAGTCAGCGAATGGGGCGGGTAATGCCACTGCCGGACCGCGCGCACGCCGGCTTCCGCCAGCCTGGGGTCGCCACTCACTACGGTCACTTGCTTCACCGATCCGTCGGAGCCGATCAGGGCCCTCAGTTGCAACTCCCCAACCATGTTGCGCTCAGGAACCACCGGGCGCGCAAATGGACCCTGCGGCAATTCCGAGACAAAGGCTCGTTCCGCACCAGGGGCAGAGGACGGGGCAAGCGCCACGGGGTCGGGCGTCGCCTGCGCGACATCGACCGTCGGAGCCTGTGGGTGGGTATTCGTGCGGGAGGTTTGCCCGCTGCTCGCAGTCGGAACGGTTTTCGAGCCCGACTGGCTCGGCCGATCGGAAAGGGCAGCAAGCTGCTGGCGCACCAGGGTGGTCTCCGGGGGCGCCGGAGCGATCCAGCGCTGGGGTGGCGGCGTTACCGGCGATGAGAGGCTGGTGGGCGAAGGTGCAAACGAGTGGGCGGCCGCGGGCAGCAGACCGGGGTGGGAAAACGGAGGAATCCGATAAACCGAAGCCAGCACCACGACCAGTCCAACGGCGGCCAGCGTGCCCAGGGCTCGCCACGGCGCTAACGGGGTAAGGTTGTCGCGGGTCTCCGGATTCTTGACGCTGGCCTCTACACCTGGCAACTCCGCAATATGAGACGGCGTCGCAGAAACTGCGGCTGCACTCAGACCCGTAGGCTGCGTGACCAGGTGTAAGCCGGATGCCGTCCTGGTCGAACGCACCTTCTCGATCACGCCAAAGACACTGCTGCCTGCGACCGGAAACGCCGGCGTTACCACCGCTGAACGGGATAATTTTTCGATCAGTCGTTGATTGCGACGACTGAGAAGTTCCGGCGGAAGCTTGCGAAAGTGGCGGAATGCCCAGCGAAGACGGAACCGTTGCCATGGTGACGGGCGCACATACACAGTCCCCGTCTCGGAACGCAATTCCAGCAGCTCGGCCTGCTCTTGCTCGGTCTCGTCTAACTGACTGGATGCAACTGGCGTGGACTCAGGCTCACCCGGCGTTTGCCGTAAAGAGAGGACTTTTGTCATGAGGGCCTCCGTTTTGCAATAACTCAGGGGCCCACGTGCGTCTTACTGACACTGGCGAAGAGCCAGTACCGCAGATCTCGTCCACTGTCCATTCTATACGGCATTGAGATGGTTGCCAATTTTGGTTCAAACCTGTGGCCGCACCTTCATGGCCCCAGGTCGAGCGGGCGCGACCGGGCGGCCGCGGTCACCAGTTCTCAGGCCGTGGGACTCTGCAGTATCTGCGCCAGTGCATGCAGGCGCCTGGCGTCGGTTGGGTTCGTCGCAGCGGCAGCATCCTTTTCGACGGTAGTCGCCATGCCGTGTAGCCGGGCCAGATCCTGCTTGCCCAGGTGCGATGCCTGGGTACGGGTAATCGCCCGGTTGAGCGCAGCGATTCGCCTTGCGGGCAAACCTTGCGAGCGCCCTAACTGATCGAGGTAAGCGCGGGCAACGACGAGATGTGCCGGCCACTCGATCTTTTGCTGGTTCTGCACGTTCAACACGTCCAGGTGCACCAGGTTGGCCGCATCGATCTCGTTCTGGGTCAGAAAGTTGCTGGCTGTCAGCTTGAATACGTCGAGACCGCGCGCTATCTCAGAGCCATAGATGTAACCGTTGTACCAATAGGCAGACCAGTCGCCGCCCAGAATCAATTGCTTGCCATCGACCGGCCCGCGATCGAAATAGGCAATCTCGTAGGGGTGGGCTGCATCGGTGAAATCCATGACCGATATGCCGCCCTGATACCAGGCTTGCACTTCGATATCTCGCCCGGGAACCGGTACCAGTGATCCGTTATGGGCGACGCAATTTTCTGTTTCTGTCTGCGCGGCGGGCATCTTGTAGTAGCTGGCGAGGGCAAGCTTGTCGCCTTTCAAGTTGAAGATTGCATCCGCTCCCCACTTGTTCGGGTCGGTGGCGCGGCAACGCGGTTGTATCCCGCCGCCCCACTCATCGGTAAACACCACCTTGGTTCCATCGTTCGAGAACGATGCCGAGTGCCAGTAGGAATAGTTTGGGTCGTTCACCGCATCGACCCGCCTGGGATGGACGGGATCTTTGATGTCGAGCAGAATGCCATTGCCCGAGCACGCCCCGGCCGCGAGGCCGATGGCCGAATACACCGTGATGTCGTGGCATTGGTTGGTATCCGCCGGTTTGAGCGCATTCTTATCGTGGCTGCCGCCATTGTTCAGCCCATTCAGGGCGCCGGTGCGCGCATCGATAAATACCCGCGGGCTCGATACCACCCTGGCCTGCTCGGGCGCAGCCAGCGGCACCTGGATTACATCGATGCGGAAGAGCGAGGTGTTCGGGTCCTTATCCGGCGTCTCGCCCGAGCAGCCGGCCAGCTCCTCGGCCGGGCGTACAAACGATGTTCCTGACACGTAGAGATACACATTCTTGTGGTCGCCAGGATCGACCAGTGTATGCGTGTGCGACCCGCGGCAGGTCTGCACGGCGGCTACCTGTTTGGGATTACGAATATCCGAGATATCAAAAATCCTCACTCCGCGAAAGCGGTCCGGGCTCGCCGCCGGCACACGCTTATCCTTTTCATGACCAGGCTGCGGGGGCGGCATGGGCGGGAACGCCTGCGTCCCGCAGTCCAGCCGGCCGTTCGGCATCTCCACCGACATGAACAGAAGCCTGCCGTACACCGAGACATCGCCCTGCCCACCCGGGCACACCAATGAGGTAAGCAGGGAGATCTTCGCCGGGTTGGCAATATCGAAAATGCTTACTCCATAAAAATTGCCTTGGAACAGGTGTGTTCCCTGAAACGCAAAATCTGAGTTGGCAAACGCAAGCTGCGCGATTACCAACCGCATCGGCTTTGAAATTTTGGCCTGATTGACTCCGAGGATGTCGAGACTCTTCTGCACGGCCGGATCGTCCGGTTGGGAAGCCTGCAGTTGAAACGCGTTCCCTTTCTTCACGAAGGCGAGATGCTCCATGCCCATCGCGGCCTCACCTGCGTCGTAAAGGCCGGGCTTTAGCCCCACACGGGGATCGTTGGTGGTTGAGCCGGTCATTCCCGGGGGCAGTGGGGCGGGCGGTTGCGGCGTGAACGGTTCTTCCTCGTCATCCGCATCGGGTGCAGGCTTCACCGCGGGCGCCGCGGGGGCCTGGGCGTGGAGGGCGCCGGTAGGGACGCCGATCAGAGCCAGGGCCAGGGCTGCTGCCATCCAACGAAAAGCGGGCCAGGGGAAAGCGAGCACGTGCTTGCGGATCATCAATTCTCCTGCAACATGTTTTCCATAATTCTGATCTCGGCCCGCTGTGTATTATCCACGTCGGTGGCAAAGTCGAACAGGTCTGCGTCCTGGCCTGCCCCTGGTGTATTGAATAATTGTTTTACCATTACCAGTGCGCCCTTGTGGTGCTGCATCATCCCGGTCAGAAAAAGCCGGTCAAACGCCGCCCCGTTCGCCTGCCGCAGCGTCCGCATCTGTTCGGCGGTCAACATGCCCAGCATGGCCGCCATGGGGTGACCCTCCCGATCCATTGCGGGCATGCCCGGCATAGCCATCGACAAGGGCGCGCCGTGGGCATGGAGCCATCGTTTCATGAACTTCATTTCGTCGGTTTGAGAGAGGCTGATGCGCGCGCCCAGCGTGCGTATTTTTTGGTCTTCAGTGTGTGTGGGGATCAGCGCAGTCATTTCCACCGCCTGCGCATGGTGCATGATCATGCCCTGCATGAAGGCGATATCGGCTGCGGAGGCAGGTGGCGCTACAGCGGAGGTATATGGAGGAAGCTGCTTGCTGGGCATACCCGGCGCGCCGGGCTGCACCACGGAGGGCGCCTGTTGCGCATTGCCGGCAACTGTCAGGCCCGGTAGGAGCACGCCGTTTAATATGCCGGCGACGGTGAGGGCTCTACCTGCACCAGCGGCTCGCGTAACCATAGCTGTATGGGATAGAAAGAAGCTCTCGACGAGCTTTCGTAACTGGCCACAGACTTGGGGAAGCAGCGGGCGCATCGCTCCTATGGTCACATGCCCGAGGGGGAACGGTCACATGTTTCGCCACTTCATGGGTGCGCTTTGGTCGGGATGACAAATCTGAGGGTTGCGCTCTCATGAAATGTTGTTGCTGAGGAAGGTCAGATGGAGAAACCCCAAAGTTAATTTGGACAAGACTGACCGTTCAGCCGTCCCTGCGGGACTGCGGCTTGAAAACATATAGGACTTTATTAACGACGCATCAGAAGCCCATGGCATCGTCCGCGGAGGGTCCATAGAGCGGCGGGACTGGAAGGTCATTCAGTCTGAGGTAAACCCCGAGCTGTGACCGGTGATGAATGAGGTGATTGAAGAACATGGTGCGATATAACAAGGCGCGCGGAGCATCCGCGATGACCTTCGGGCCCCAGCTCAGCTTCCAGGGTTGTTGCAGGGACTCGTCGGTCGCACCAGCCAGGGCCTGGCGCGCCTTGGTTGCAGAAGCCTCAAAATCCGCCAGAAGCTTTTCCCGGGAAACAAACACCAACGCCGGAAACCTGGTTGCCCCCAGGTCGAGCTGATCGGTCGTAAGGATCGTGGTTCCGAAGTCGCAGAGAGAAGCTACATGAGCGGCCAGCCGGCCAAACGGCATCGACTTTGTATGGGGCTTGAAATCAGGCTTGTCTTCGGGAATGCGCGCGAGCGTGGTGCGGGTGTTTTGCATCTCCACGTCGAAGTCCAGCAAGAGTATTTCTGCGATCGTCATGACACCTTCCATCAATCAAAGGCCAGTACAAACGGAAGTGTACACTCCATCCAGCTCAGGATGCGAATGCGTACGTGCCATGGCCGGCACACTCAAGTGCCTGTCTGGAGATTCCCCAGGGTGCAGCTGCAGCCGTTGCTCGCCCACCTGAAAAACCAATTGCCCATCCATCACGTAGAACCATTCCTCCTGATGCAGGTGGAGGTGCAGAGGCGGTCCGCCCGGCAGCAGATGTGTGTGCTCCATCACGAAGAGGCCGCCGGCGGTTTCGCTGGTTGGCACTTTGAAGAGAATCGAACGAAACCCCAGGGCAAGAGTGATGCGCGCCGCGTGGGGTGTTGCCTGTTCGGGCCAGAGGGTATCCCACCTGCGAGGAACCCGGTGATATCACCGGCGGTATCACCGGAATGCATCTCCCCAGACAGTCACAGGGCTGCGATTACGCCGGTTTTCGATGGGCTTCACTTGGCAAACCGGGCGAGACAAACAGACCGTATCGTTAACAGCAATGAACATCTGTAGTTCTGGAGGAACCTTCTATGCCTTGTACCGTCATGCAGGAACTCGAAGCCAGTAGCGACCGGTTGAACGAGGGAAGCCTGGTCACGATTTCATTACTATCTTCAGGCCGAGATGAGTTTTCCCGGTGGCACCGCGCGGGTAGAGCCCGACTGGCCTACAACATGCAGATGCACCGGCAAACCTGCGACTTCTGCCGCAATCTTTGATTCAAACACACGAGCAGGCAGCGGATAGAGCGTCCACCCGTGGCGCCGTTGTCGTCACTGCTGCGGTTGCGTTGTGGCTCACTTTCGCTAACAGATGCCAGGGAGAGAAGATGCTCATGCCGTGTGGCGCATTTGTCACAAGGTAAGTAACCAATCAGCAAGGTACTGGTGGCCCGCTGCACCCTGACCAGTACGCGCCATTTACGGTTTTGTTTCATGGAAATAAGGTTGAGATGGATTTGAAGGATGTTCAGCGTGTCCCCGGCGCTCCTCCGCAGAGCCCGACTGCCGCAGACGCTCTGAACCGGCTGGTGCCGGTGCAAGGCTTACAGCCTTTCGCCGCCGAGCCTGGAGGTAACCTTGTGGGTTTTGAAGTTGGTCAACGAGTTGCCGACTACGAGATTATAGGCCTTCTAGGCGTGGGGGGCATGGGCCGTGTCTATCGCGTGCGTCATGCCATCTCGCACCGCACAGAGGCGATGAAGGTTCTGCTCGCGGACCTGAACGCTGAGCCCAACCTGGCCGCTCGTTTTCTCGGTGAAATTCGCACCCTGGCCGGCCTTGATCATCCCAATATCGCTCAGTTACACACCGCCCTGCAGCTGGGCAACGAACTGTTCATGGTGATGGAGTTTGTCGACGGCCTCACCTTGCAGCAGCTGGCGCGACAGGCTCCGTTATCGCTCGAAGAAGTTGTCGACTATATGCACCAGGTGTTGGCCGCGCTCAGCTTCGCTCACAGCAGCGGAGTCGTCCATCGAGATATCAAGCCCGCCAACATCATGATCACGCCGCAGGGCGCAGTCAAATTGACTGATTTCGGCATTGCCAAGTCGAAAGTGGAATTTGAACTGACGCGTCCCGGCACAACCGTGGGTTCGCTCTATTACATGTCGCCCGAGCAGGCACATGGAGGGTGCGCCGTCGATGGCCGCTCTGACATTTATTCCGTCGGCATCACGATGTATGAACTGCTGGCGGGTCGCCGGCCGTTTGAAGACGAGTCAGCATACGTGATCCTGCATAACCAGCTGCATGTTGTGCCGCGTCCGCCGATTGAGTTCAATCCGCTTCTGTCAAAGCCGCTCAGCGACTTGATCTTGAAGTGCCTGGAGAAGGATCCGGCGCGGCGCTTTCAAAACGCAGCCGCGGTCAGCGATGCCTTGCGCCGGGTCACCGGTATTGCACCCTCGACGCCTCTGGAGAGCGGTGGTGTGTTTGAGCCGACGGTGAATGTTGGGGCGAGGAACAAACGAACCTTTGCCGTGACCACTGGGGCGCGGCTCTCGCCGGCGGTGCGTCGGGGAATGTGGATGGCGTCGGAAGCACTGGCGATTGCCACTGTTCTGGTCTGCACCGCGCTGGCTCTTCCTCATTTCATGAAGACCAGGCCGATCACAAAACAGGTCAGCCATACACTGACTCAATCGCCTTCGCTGCCTGCTGCAGCTGTGTCCATCCCCACCCGTGACGTGCTGGTCGCTTCCCCGCCGATTCAGCCGGCCGCAATGCGGGCCGACGGCTCGACCTCGACGCCTGCTGCCTCTGCCGAGGTTCCGCAGGCCCACGCCGCACCCGTGAACCCGCGCACCCGTAGTGCCGGGCCGAAAATCTCCCGCGTGGCGTATCACCCGGTCTCGCTGCCGGACGCTACACCTGAAGCGGAACAAGATCAGAAACCTGTGTTGTCGGTCGCCACACTGGCTGCCTTACAGGAGGTGCGCTCGCAAAGAGTCGCGTTGGATGCACGCGCCGGCGTCGTACGGCTGAGCGTACAGCGTTTGAAAAGTGAGAAAGAGGCAGATGGCGAGGGCTTGAGCCAGGATGTGGCCGGCGCGTATGTCCGCATGAATGCCTATCTCGGTGCAGAGAGGCAAGACATCGAAGAGGGTGACGTAGCCGCTGCCCGCGACCATCTGGACAAAGCCTCGTTTGAGGTCAGCACGCTGGAGAAATTATTCAGTAAATAGAGAAACGTCTTCGCGGACTCCCCCTCCGCCTTGTTCGCCTTTAACCGTTCGACCTTGGGTTCATGAAATGGTTCCAGAAACGACACCAAATCCGGATCGCGACCCCGTATTTTCGCTGCACCGGCATTCAATCCTGAGTCTGCCGCCCCTGCACGTCACGTCTGTGCCCGGGGTAGAAGACACTACCTTGCTGGAACGTGTGCGCCTGGGCGACCAGGCCGCCATGACTGAGATTTTCGACCGTCACAGCAGAGCGGTCTACTCCCTGGCGCTCCATATTTTGAAAGACAGTGGGCAAGCGGAAGACGTGATGCAGGATATCTTCTTCCAGCTCTGGCAGAACTCTGACTCCTATGCTCATACGCGCGGTTCTCTGCGCGCGTGGCTGGTAGCTGTCGCCAGAAATCGTTCGATCGACGTGATTCGGCGGCGAAAGCCGTCTGACCCGGTGGAAGAGGTCATTCTCGCGTCTCAGACCGACCTGGTCTCGGAGGCAGAGCATAACGCAATGATTGAGCGGGTGCAGAAGGCGTTGAAGGAGCTACCCCCGGCCCAGCAGGAGTCGATGAACCTCGCCTTTTTTGAAGAGTTGACCCACGCCGAGATTGCAGAACGAACCGGGGAACCCCTGGGCACAATCAAAACCCGCATCCGACTGGCCCTGATTACCCTGAGAAAGGCATTGAGGGAACGATGAACAATGCACACAATACGCAGGAAGAATTAGCTCTCTACGCGATGCAGGAGCTTCCCATCGAAGACTCGTCCTCCATCCGGACGCACCTGCAGATCTGTCCGGCCTGCTGCAAGGATCTTGCGGAGGTCTGCGGCGACCTGCTGCTGATCGAGTTGGCCGTACGTCAGCGAGAGATACCGCAGGGTTCGCGTCTACGTTTTACCGAGAAGCTGGCCGCTTCACCCAGGCCGCAAAACGCGTTGGGAGCAGTCCCCGCTCTTTCCGAAGAACAGGGGAGTCGCGGCATTAACAGTGACGATCCACACGGCCAAGCAAAGATTTTCGAGATCTCAGTAGATCGGATCCCCTGCCATTTGCACGCCTCTGTCCCGCGATCTGACCACAGGACAGTGGCGGGTATGAATCCAATGGTGCAAAAGAAGTCTTTGCTGCGCATGAAAATGCCTGCGTCTATGACAGCCAGAAACAGGCCTAACCTCCACGCAAAGGTGGAGACGGCCCGGCCCACGGTCAGCCGCGTAGTGGCGGCCCGCGTCGTCGGCATCTTCTGGAAGTAAGCGGGAAAGGGTATCCGCAGCCAGTGAAGTCAAAGGCGTCGGTCGGATGCTTTGACCGCCGTCAACCGGGCAGTTCTCAGGTTGCGCACGGAAGATCTGAACTGCCGTGAATGCTACGGGCGCTTGCGCTCGTTCTCATCTCCGTAGATTTTCTGTTTGCCCATCGGGCTGCGGCCCAGCAGGGTCGATTGCTCAAGGCGGCTGATCTTCTCGGCCACAGCCAGGTTAATGAATTGATTTAAAGAGATACCGTCTCGCTGGGAGAGAATCTTCGCCCTGTCTCTCAGCGACACAGCGAGCCGCAGAGGGAACGACGTTCGTTGGGGCTGGTCCTTGCTCACAATGGTTAACCTGCGAGTTCTGGGATGCGAGAGAGGGCGTCTGGGTTTTCTGAACCGATCTGTCACTGCCGCTGCGTAGTCAATCGCATTCTACTAAACCAAAGAAGTTGCTGAAAGCGGACGGGACGCCCGCTCCCGATCGAGCAGCGCCCGCTTGCGCCCTAGCCCCCACCGATAGCCGCCCAACTCGCCATTATTGCGCAACACCCGGTGACACGGCACAAGCACGGCTACGTGATTGGCCGCGCAAGCGCGGGCCACGGCGCGCGCGGCCTTCGGCTGCCCCACGGCAGCGGCGACTTCAGAATAAGAACGCACCTCGCCATACGGAATGGACGTCAGATAATTCCAGACCCTGAGCTGAAAGGCCGTGGCGCGTACATCCACGGGCACGGCGAGCGAAACATCAGTGCCGGCCATGTAGTGTTGCAAGGCATCCATCCAACGCTTGAAGTCGGGGTGGAGCGGCTCGGCCATCGCCTGCAGCGTGGCGTTGGGGTACTCCATGGCCAACAGCTTATGCAACCCGGCGTGGGTGTCGCCGAATTGTAGAAAGCAGAGGCCGCGGTCGGTCGCGCCCAGCATCATGCGTCCCAAGGGCGAAGCAACCGAGGTATACGTGATGGTGACCCCGGCGCCGCCTTTGCTGTAGGCCGCCGGAGTCATTCCTAATTGTGCATTGCTGCGCTCGTAAACGCGGCTATTCGATCCAAAGCCGCTGGCATACACGTGACTGGTCACCTTGCCTCCTTGTTTTAAACCTCGCTTCAGCACATCCATGCGCAGCTTGTCGGCATACTCTTTGGGGGTTACCCCCACCAGGCGCCGGAAAGTGCGATGAAAATGAGCCGGGCTCATGCCGGCCAACCTGGCCAACGCCGTCAGGTTGGGTGGTGCGGTGCGATGCGTCTTGAGGTAGTCACATGCCTTCCTGACTGCCAGGGCCGCTGCGTCTGCGGGCGCAGAGTTGCCGGGATGGCAACGCTGGCAGGCGCGCAAGCCGTCCTGCATTGCCTGCTCCTTGGTTGGGTAAAAACGTATGTTTTTGCGCAACGGCCGGCGCGCCGCGCACGAGGGTTTACAGTAGACGCCGGTGGTGACGACACCGTAGAAGAACTCTCCATCCTGCCCCGAGTCGCGCTGCTGAACCGCCTGCCAACATTGCTCCGGTGTCATCATGACACTACCTTTACGCCGGTACGCTCGATGCGAAAATCGAAGCACCCGGCGGCCTGATCGCGTACTTCGAGGTAGTCGACGTCGGGGCGTTCCAGCAGATGGCGGATAGCCAGGGTCTTATCTTCGGCGGCGGAAACGAGTACCCGCTCAAGCAACCGCTGACCCCTCGCATAGCCATTCAGGACGACGGGATAAGGCTGCAGGTCAGGTGGGTAGCCGCCATCGCCAGGGTAGCGGGGGCAAGTCTGCTCATGGATGAAGATAGGGCCAGGCAGGGGCACGGTCTCAATTCCCGTAAACGAATCATACGTGAACAGAATCCGGTTCTCTTCGCCGACGCGGAAGACCCGCAGGCAGTGGCGGCAGGGTCCGTATCCCCTGGCTAGCTCGGTGTGGGTGGGGTGGCCGTAACGCGGCGCTTTGCCGGAAATGCGAACCTGGTCTGCGGTTTCACTGGGCAGGGCAACGACGTGGAAATGCGACATACTGTTCCTCCCGAGGTTCTAAGCCTCAAGAGAGATTCTGCGGTGCGCGGTCAACCGGCGAAATCCGTTTCCTGCTGTCCAATTGCCGGCCCGGCGCTGAGGTAGCCAATCGTTCGCCCGTACGATAGGTCCGATGGCGCAGTTCAGGAGCGAATCCCATGACCACGCGTCCCTACCAGCTTGACCCGCAATTCAGTCGAGCCGCAGTCCAGATCTTTTCCGCCAACGATCGCATGAACCAGGATCTTCTCGAACACCTGAACCCGGCTGCGTGGAGCGCCAAACCGGCCGGCAAAACCCGCACCATTGCAGCCATCTTTACGCACATGCACAATGTCCGCGCCAAGTGGGTCAGGCTGACCGCTCCCCACCTGCAGGTGCCCGCACAGCTCAATCGCGCCCGCTGCACGCCGCAACAGGCCAGCGTGGCCCTGGCCGAGAGCGGCGCCCGCTGCGCCGAAATGCTCGCGGAAGCCTTCGCTGGCGGCGGCCGCGTTGAAAAGTTTCACCGTGACAGCTGGGCCCGGCCGTGGCCGGTTGGCCTGGAAATGGTGGGCTACATGCTGGCCCACGAAGCCCACCATCGCGGACAAGTCTGTCTGCTTGCCCATCAACTGGGATTTCCCCTGGCGAACGAGGTGGCCTACGGACTCTGGAATTGGGAGAAGCTATGGAAAGACTGTGGGACGCGAGGCATTGGTGTTCCGGCTCGTAATTCAGCTAAGTCGGCTCGGAGGAAGAAATGAGCGGCGGTGGAGGCTTTTGAGTCTGCGCGAAGCCGCCGTCCCTGAAGGGTAGGGCCGAAGAGGGTGTGTGGCTTGAGTGGTTTTCATACACCCTGTGAGTTTCATACCCTTCACGATGAGTTAAACGAAGATCTGTGTGAGACACAACTAGCGGGCCTGGCTGCGAAATGGGTCGATGTGCACGTCGCCGTGCGCGTCGAGTGCGCCGGTCTTTTCGTTGTAATCGACTGCGTCCGCATGAAGGTGCAGTGCGCCGTGATCACAACCATGACCGCCGGGTGAGCACAGCACCACCGCAACAGCGCCTCTCAGTTGCAGGATCGAATCGATATCTGTGCTCGAAAGACCCAAGGGCGCGTTGAAATCCCGCTGTGCGCTGGCCGCGGTCAACTCCACGCGGCCGCGGCCTGCGGTGGAGGGTATGGCGAAGTAGAGTCGCGGCGACTCCTGGTGGACTAAGTAAGGCCTATCGGGTTGCTTTGCCTGGCATACCGCGCGGGACGCGAGAGCGAGCATCTGGCAGGCCATCAGGCTACCGAGTATCAGGAGTTTCATGATTGGTTCCCCTCCTGCAACATAGTAGATTGGGGCGCTGCAAGTGCCCAACCAAATTCCGCCCAGTGACAGGTGCGCACCCGGGCATCAGGGGGCGCCACTGCGTAACAGGCCGAGTATCATACCCCTCGCTACCGAATAGCCCCACTTAGTTAAACACCACATTCCACAGTCTTTGAGAGCTTCGCTCGCGAACAATACAGCAGCGAACTTGTTTGCCTGGGGCGCCGTAGTTGTAATGCCCCTAGTTGTACAAACCGAAATTAGGGAGAGTGCCATGAAGAAACTGCTCAGTTTATCCTCGCTCTTTTTATTCGCATTCAGTTCCATGTGTTTTGCCGCAACCAACGAATCCGGATCGCTGAATTTTCCCACCCCGGTTCGCGTTGGCTCCAACAACCTGCCGGCCGGAACCTATGCCATTCACTGGCAAGCGGGGTCGGGCGAGGAACAGGTGAAGATTTCCGGCAACGGACATAATATTGCCGTTCCGGCAACCGTGGCTCCAAGCGCCGTCAAGGAGGAACTGCTCACGCGCCGCGAAGGCAGCACAGATGTGGTCGAGGGCTTTACCGTCAAGGCCACCAGCTTTACCATCAAACAACCCTAGGCGCGCCCGAAAGCTGCTCTCGTAATTAGGCTGAACCGGCTGCGGAAAACTGGAATGGAAGGACGCAGCCTGTTTAGCGTGATGGGGTTATCCGTGATGGGTTACCAAGGAGAATGCGTGAACGCGCCAAACAATGTAGACACCGTCTGGCAGCGTGATCGCAGCATTGCCTATCTGATGCTCCGGGCCACGCTCGGTCTCAACATCTTCATCCATGGCGCCAGCCGCATTGTCTTAGGTTTACCGGTCTTTGCCGGTTCGCTGGTCCCGTTATTTCAAAAGACGTTCCTGCCCGCTTGGTCCGTCTACAGCTTCGGGCTCACTTTGCCATGGGCGGAGGCGCTCATCGGTTTGCTGCTGTTTGCCGGCCTTCGTACCCGGGCCGCTTTGATGAGCGGCTCACTGCTCATGCTGCTTCTCACCTTCGGTACGGCACTACGCCAGGATTGGCAGACGGCCTATCTGCAATTGATGTATGCGGCCGTTTATGCGGCCCTGCTGGCGGGCCGGCAAAACAATCTCTATTCGATCGACGCAGTTATAGAGCGGAACCGGCCCGGCTACTGATCCCGCAGTTGAATTTGGATCGCTCCCCCGCACAATGTGCGCGTCGGCCTTAAGGTGAGCTTAAGCCTGCTGCTTTACCGTGGCTGAAGATTCGCTTTTTGGAGGGTTCTGCCATGCGGCTTGCGAAACACCTGGGTACACTCCCCATCGTGCTCGGTTGCTCTTTCCTCACCGTTCTTCCCGCCTCAGCGCAATCCAGCTGGCATTTAGAAAAAACCCTTCCGGTCGGTGGCATAGGAGGCATGGACTACATCACCGTAGACTCGGCAACGGGCCGCCTCTACGTTCCACGCAGCACGCACACGCTGGTGATTGACGCTGCTTCCGGCAAGACGCTGGGGGATATTCCCGGCCAGAAGACCGCGCACGGGGTGGCGCTTGTGCCCAGGTTGCATCGCGGGTTCATCACCGACGGCGGCGGGCAGGGCACAGTGACTGTGTTTGATCTCAAAACCAACGCTGTGTTGGGGGTGATTGCGGCCCTGCCCGACGCCGATGGAATCATCTACGACCCCGGCACCGATCGCATTCTGGTGAGTGCGGGCGACAGCAACAGCCTGATCACCTTCAAACCCGACATTGACCCAAAATCCGGCAAGATCGAAGCGCCTATCGCCCTGGGCGGCGCGCCGGAGTTTCTGGCGGCCGATGGCGCGGGCAAGGTTTATGTCAATCTCGAGGATAAAGACACAGTAGCGGTTGTCGATCTCAAAGCGCGAAAAGTGATTGCCCATTGGCCGGTAGCTCCTGGCGGCCGGCCTGTGGGGCTGGCCCTCGATAAGGAGCATCATGCGCTCATCATTGGTTGCCGTAAGCCGCCGAAGATGATTGTGATGAGCGCGGAGGATGGCAAAGTGCTCGGCGACCTGCCCATTGGCGCCGGGGTTGACGCGACCAGGGTCTCAGGGGCGGAAGCCTTTGCCAGTGCCGGTGACGGAACCCTCACCGTGGTCCGCCGGTCATCTTCCGGCGAGTACACGGTGGTTGCCTCGGTCAAGACGGCGCGCGGGGCAAAGACGATGGATATTGACACCAGGACGCATACCATCTACATGCCCACCGCGGATTTTGAAGATGCGAAGCCAGGGGCTACAGGCCGGCCCGTCGCGAAGCCGGGCACGTTCAAGATCCTGGTGGTGTCTCAATAGCTGGCTTCGAAGCTGGGCGCGGTGAACAGCGCGGTGGATTCCTGGCCGGCTTCGAGCCGCGTGAGCGTGAGCACGGTGATATCGTCATCCTGGCCGAAGGCCACCGCCGCCTGCGTGGCCTGGGCGGCATCGGGTTGGGCTGCGAAGAGCGTTGCGAGACGCTCAAAGCCGTACAGTTCGCCCGAGGCACTGCGCGCTTCGAGCAACCCGTCGGTATAGAGCGAGAGGCGATCGCCCGGGTAGAGCCGCAGCGCCAATTCCTCATAAGCGGTTGCCGGCATCAGGCCGAGCGGCAGCGCTCCTGGTACGTCGACTTCGCTCTTATTAAGGAACGGCGCGGGGTGGCCGGCGCACGCGATCGTGCAGGCACCGTCAGAGTCCAGACGCAAGGCGAGACACGTGGCAAACCCGTGATGCAGGCGGCCGTGCAGGCGCCGGTTGAGTGCCTCCAGTAGCTCGGCAGGGCTGGCGGTGGTCTCTGCGGTGGAGCGGATAGACCCGACGATGAGGCAGACCGTCATGGCTGCCTGCAAACCTTTACCGCTGACGTCACCCAGCACCACGAGCGTGGAGCCTGCGTCGAGCGGGATGATCTGGAAGAAATCGCCGCCCACCTCCTGCGCAGGACGGTATGCGCTGGTGAGGCTATACCCGGTGAGCGCCGGTACCGTTTCCGGCACCAGCACCTGCTGCAGGGCGCGCGCGTTCTGTATTTCCTGTTCCAGACCGGCCTGGCGCCGGCGTTCGCCCAGCGCATAGCGAATCACGGCGTAGACGATGGAGACGAAGAGCAGCGTGCGGACGAGGGTGAGCAGGTTGATGGGGCTGCCACTCACCGAGAACAGCGGCGCACTTAGATTTTCCGCCAGAGTCCAATGGGTAAAGCGAACGCCCTGAATGGCGATGTTGGTCGTCGCATAGATCATGGCGCCGATAAAGGCGAAGCCGGCCACGAACCAGCGAGAGGAATCAAGACGCTGGCGGCGAAGAACGGCGAAGACCACCAGCACAACGGGAACGATTTCAAAGACCAGCAGGGGTACGGTGAGTACGGCATCGGTAATCTGAAACTGCAGATCGCTCAGCAAGGAGGGATAGACGAGAAACAGGGCCCCATCGCAGAAGCCACTGAAGATCGCGATGACGGCGAAGAGGCGTGTGAAGCGGACCAGCTTTCTGTGATCGTGCAGCTGCAGCAGCCAGATAAGCAGAAACCACTGTGAGGTTTCGCGAATCTGGATTTCGGTCTGTGCGGCAAAGTTCAACCAGCCGAGGGAGTACGGTATATGCAGACCGCGCAGCAATAGTTCTGCCAGGGGAGTGAAGGTGAAGACCGTCATCCAGAAGAACAGCCACTGATCGCGGTCGCGCAACCACGCCACCAGGCTGAGCAGAGCGACCAGCGTGTACAGCAGCGTGAGCCCGAAGGTGAATTGCTGGCGGCGCAGCCAACGATAGTCCAGGCTCGCCCGGGCCGCGGCCATGGCCTGTGGACTGCCGATCTGGGGCACGGCGAAAAAGCCACCCGTGGCCTCAGTCCCGTTGGATGGTTGCGGAAGACTCCAAACGCGCACGGCGAGGACGCCCGTGCGCACGGCGCCCAGGTCATAGATTTGTGCCGGGCCGCCGACGATGATCCGCAGGCGCGGTGGCATGTCGCCGCGATGACCGACCTCAACGCCATTCCAATAGAGCTGATAGACGTCGCCGATATAAGGAATCAGCAGGGAGAAGTCAGGCGAGGCGCCGGCCGCGGGCGTGATCGAGAGGGTGCGCCGATACCATCCGTAACCGGTGGCGTTTGGGTGGCCTTGCAGGCTCCAGGGCTTGTCTGCCGTGAGCTGCTCCCATCCGCGATCGTCATAGGCAGGGTTGGCCCATGCAAGGTCGTCGCCCAGGTGGAACTGCCAATAACCATCTAACGGCGCCAGGCCTTTGCCGACTTCGTTCAACACCAGCGTGTGGGTTGACGGCGCTGGGGCAGCGGGCAGTTGCGCTGCGTGCATGACGGCTGAGGCGATCACCACGAAAGCCAACAATTTCAGAAAAATGCCAAACGTGCGGCAGCCAAGCATGCAGCCAGAATACCCGCACGGACGACTGCAGGGGAACACTGTCGTGCTTTGGCCTTCGTATACCATGAGCGGGAAGGGAACTCACACCTGATGATCTCACTCTTGTTTGCCGTGCTGGCGGCGGCTGCGAATCCGGCTACGACTGCGGAGACTGCGACCGCGTCGGCGATCGCGCGGGTGCAGGCGATCGATCCGCAGATCCACGCCGTGATCGCGCTCGACCCAACCGCGCTTGATCAGGCGCGCGCCATCGATCGGCGGCGCAAAGCGCGCGGCCTGCTCTACGGTTACGCGATCCTGCTCAAAGACAATATTGAAGCGGACGGACCGCTGCCCACCACGGCAGGCAGCATGGCCCTGCTTGACAACGTGACTCATCGGGACGCGCCGCTGGTTGCGCGGCTGCGCGCAGAAGACGCTGTGATCCTGGGCAAGACAAACTTGTCGGAGTGGGCCAACATTCGCTCCAACGCTTCGATCTCAGGCTGGAGCGGGGTGGGCGGCCAGACGCGCAATCCGCACGCGCTCGATCGCGATCCGTGCGGATCTTCTTCGGGCAGTGGCGCAGCGGTTGCAGCCGGCGAAGTCTCCGCCGCCATCGGCACCGAGACCGACGGTTCAATCACCTGCCCGGCTGCCTTGAACGGTGTAGTCGGGTTGAAGCCCACGGTGGGGCTGGTGAGCCGCACCCACATCGTGCCCATTAGTCATAGTCAGGACACTGCCGGGCCGATTGCAGCCGACGTGGCGACCGCGGCGCGCGTGCTCGCCGCCATCGCGGGCACAGATCCCGCCGACCCGGCCACCAAAGAAGCTGACGCACACGTCACGGATTACCTGGCGGCCTTGAAGCCAGGCGCACTGAAGGGCGCGCGCATCGGCGTGCTGCGTTTTGCAACCGGGTGGTCGGCGGCCACCGATAAGGTATTCGCACAGGCATTGGCCGTGTTGCAGGCGCAGGGAGCGACGCTGGTCGACATTACCGAGCTCAAGGATCGGGACAAGATCGGCGAGGCGGAGACACTGGTGCTGAATACCGAGCTCAAAGCGGACCTGAATGCCTATCTCGCCACCACGCCGCCCGCGGTCAAGACACGAACGCTGGCCGAAGTCATCGCATTTAATAACGCGCATGCGGATCGCGAGCTTGCGCTCTTCGGGCAGGAAACATTTGTCAAAGCCGAGGCGACCAAAGGACTCGATGATGCTGCCTACCAGACCGCGCGCGCCACGTCGCTGCGCCTCGCCGGCCGTGACGGCATCGACGCCATGCTGGCAGCCAACCACCTCGACGCCCTGGTGTCGCCGACCATGCCGCCGGCCTGGAAAATCGATGCGGTGAACGGCGATCAAAGCACGGGGGCGGGCGCGGGCGGCCTGGCGGCGGTTGCCGGTTATCCGCACCTCACCGTGCCGATGGGCGCGGTGCGGGGGCTACCCGTTGGTTTATCCATCATCGGTCCGGCCTGGAGCGAAGCGCGTCTGCTGGGCTATGGCTATGCATACGAGCAGGCGGCGCATGCGAAGGTTACACCGCACTTTCTGCCATCGATTGAGGGAGTCGCGCCGGTGGCGCCTCTGCTCACACCGCTGCCACGCTAAGGTCCGTATTCAGCGGACAACTTCAAGCAGCAGCGCGCCGCCCTGGCCAATTATCCCTTTCGGATTGTTGACCACGAAGGTGATGGGACTGCTGGCATCGCCAGGCGAGATGATGGCAAATTCGCGGAGTCCGTGGAGTCCCGTCGCGGTGGTGGAAAAGGGTCCCATCGCGCGAGGCGGTTCGCCCGCCGATCTTGGCTTGGCATAGACGCCGTGCAAATCCGCGTAGCCCACCGGCTGGCTGTACTGGTCATAAACCCTACCCGAGCCGGCAGATAGATAGACCTCGTCACCGCCTACCTGGCGGGTCGTGTAGTCGGCGGGGTCGCTGGTTCCCCGGTCTGTTCCCCCCACGGGAAGACCGGCCTGAAAAACTTTCTGGAATGACGCCGCAGCCACTAACCGTACACGGATGGGGACCGTCTGCGTCTTCCAGCGAAGCCCTATGAACAGAATGCTCAGCGACGAAGGCGTAGCACTCACAACTTGCCCTACGACCTCAACTCCAGCGGGCAGGTAGCGATCGTTGTCGAGCGGCACACGTTGGGAAAGCCGCGCGACCACAAGCCGGCCGGCACTCAGGTGTTCAACCTTGATGCTTTTCGCCAGGGTTACGGGGAGCGTTGCTCCATCCTGCGGTGCAACCAGTGTGGCCATTTGTCTGGCGGCATACATCGGCAGGGTAAGAAGGATTCCAAGTAGTAAGGTCACGCGGTGCATTGCAGGATTCCTTTCTACCTCCAACGACTATCTGCCACGTTAGGGTTGTAACAGCGGCAGGAAGACGACGCAGGTCTAGTCATCTCATTAGATGCGAACGGGCTCGGGTTGGAAAGCAGAAAGGGTTTTTGGATTCACGGCCAAGTGGCCGACCGGATTGATCCAGGCCTCGTGACCGGCGCGCCGTAAAACGGCAACGGCCCGCTCCGCAAAACCCTCCTGTTCTAACTGCTGCTGGATGGCAAGGTACGAGGGCGTCCATTCGGATGTGCCTAGTTGCTCGGCGGGCGCTCCCAGGAACCCATCTTCCTGGCGGATCCAAATCCTCTTTTCCGCCAGGAGTTGGTCAAAGCGGGAATCATAGTCTCGGACAAATCCTTTTTCGGCGCGGAGAACGCCAATGAGTTGGGCGAGGGCGAAGGTTTCCTTTTCCTGGTCGTGCAGGCAGAACACCGAGACGGTGGTAGCCGGTCGAACGTTGTCGAGGCTGAACGCGAATTCTTTCGCAACCAGTTGTCCCTGCTCGCTGCGGTACACCGAGTAACGGGCTTCGAGCGTCTGCGAACTATCCGCACCGCACAGAAAGAGGCCTCCCGGGCGAAGCGTGCGCAGTGCCCATTGCTCGGCGCGGCTGCGAAACGCCGCGTCAAAATAAAAAAGAACATTGAAGATGCGGATGATATCCGCCTGCGGTGTCTCTGCACCCAGCCCGGCCTGCAGCAAAGTAAGGTTCGGACGTTCGTAGCTTCTGATCGGATTCTGCGTAAGTCGCGCCCCCTCATGCTCGACCGATACACAGGCATCGCAATCTGTCGTGGGTAACTTTTCACGCAGCACCGCAAACAACCCGCGAAACCGTGCAAACGTGGAAGAGGAGTCACGGTAGAGCGCGACAAAGTTCGCACCATCGAACGAGCCGGGATGAAAGTACCGCACCTCACCCTCCGTATTCATGCACGCGTAGTTTCCCTGCGCATCGTGCAGAACATAGGGATCGAATTGCAGGTCAGCGCCGATGATTTGCCAATGAGGAAAATTGCGCGCCGCGTCGAGTGCGGTTTGCGGTGGAAACCCGCAACCCATTTCGAGCAGCACCGTCCCTTCCGCAAAGGTTCCCCAGGGATCTGCCAGCAGGTAGGCGTCGATCAGCTTATGACGATCTTCTAACGTGAACGGAGGAACGATGTTGCCCCATGCCCCGGGGAGCAGGCGAGGCATCATCACGCCCAGGATCCAGGCGAGGCTGGGAGTCATATTCGCCGGCGGCGCTCGCGAAATTGTCATCAGGCGAAAGGCGCGCGCGATAAAGTCTTTGGCCTCGGGGCGCTCGGTCTCGGCACTTTTCAGAATGGCCAGATGATCGGCGGAAGGGCGGCTGCCAAACGTGCGGTCGCAGAGCTCTTCGATAGAAGTCCAGGCGGTCTGGTCTGCGGCTTGCGTCGTGCTGTCGGCGTCCATGGGGGCTCTCCGGATGCATTCGAAATCATATTAGACCGCGTGCCAAACATTATCGCATCGGGGCAGTGTTGCCTGGATAGCCCTTGTTATTCCGGTTCAGCGAGAGATTCAGCCGGGTCCACGGGGGCGCCGTTAGGGCGGCACCGCCGTCCGAAGATCGAGTGACCATATCATTCGATAGTTTTCAGCACACGAATGACCTTCGCCTGCAACTATTCGCTACACCCCTCGTCCATACCCATTAAGACGTGCGGAGGGCAGCCTTCCTTCTTTTCCATGCCCGGCAGACATGGGTTCCGCGAAGTTCGTCTGGCTGATCGCGGTATGGGGGAAGCATGCGTCTTACGTTAGGAGGGGGAAGGCAAGCGACTGTACCTGTGGCACGTTGCGCCGCAAGATCGCGGAGGCTGCGCTGCCTGGCCTTGGCAGCAGCCGTTATGCTGCCAGTGATTGGATGGGCCCAGGTGCAAGCCAGCTTGACGAACCCTGTGTTGCCAGATGCCCCCGTAGCCCAACAGACCGAGGCGGCTCCGGCGCCGGCTGCACCTGCGAGCAATACCCCGGCAGCCTCACCCCAGGCGCCAGTCAAACCGGCGGAAACGACCGCAGAGATGCTGAAAAAGGAAGAGCACCAGCGCATCCTGGGGGTTGTTCCTAACTTCAATACGGTCGATGATGCCAACAACGCGGCGAAGCTCTCGCCAAGGCAGAAATTTCATCTGGCCTATAAGAGTTCTATCGATCCGTTTGTCTTCGTCGCAGATGCGTTTGTCGCCGGGCTCAGCCAGGCACAGAATAGTAATCCCGGCTTTGGCCAGGGTGCGAAGGGTTACTTCAAGCGCTTCGGCGCGTCTTACCTCGACACGGCAGACGGTACACTCTGGGGCAATGCCATCTTGCCGGTGCTGTTCAAAGAAGATCCGCGTTACTTCCGCATGGGGCATGGTTCGTTTAAACATCGATTTCTCTACTCGGCATCGACCACGGTCTGGTGTCGGCGCGACAACGGTAAATGGGGACCCGGCTACGCCAATGTATTGGGCAATTTTGTTTCTGGCGGTATCTCGAATGCCTATTACCCCGCCGCCGACCGGGGGTGGGAACAAACGTTCGATGGGGCTATCACGGTGACGGCAGAGGGTGCGATCGGCGCGGAGTTTATCGAGTTCTGGCCAGATATTTCACGGCACCTCTTCAAGAAGCACCAGGCTGCGCCTTAGCGCGACGCGTGGGGCCAGTGACGGCGTGCAGATTCGATCTCAGCTGATCGAGTGCTTGACTTTGACGAAAGTACGAAAAACGAGTCCCTTTGTGACAGGCGCGCTTTTGAAATCGCACCCCAATGCGAAGCCATAGTTTCCGCGATGCTACCTGCTCAACATTCGTTCCCTGGGCAACTGCGTTCGCTAATGCCGCCGGCGGGGCTGCCATCTCCGCGCGCCTCGGCCGCTTGTTGGGAGCCAGAGTTTTCCATGAGGTGCTGCCCGGTTTGCGGAGAAGCACCTTCAGGAGAGGTGGGGTTTAACGGCGGTTGTGGTTGGCGTCCGTCGCTGCCATACGAAGTTGCTCGTTTACCTGATCCAATAGTTCTTTGGCTTTGGCAGCGTGTCCGTCCATGTCAAATTCGTTTGCTTGCTGCGCGGCGGTCACGCGTTCAAAGGCCTGTTGGGACAGTCGCTGTGCGGCGGCAAGATTGGGATGTCTGTGGGCGGAGATGTTATCGGGGGGAAGTTGCGCGATGGCGAAGCCGCCGGCAAAGGTAACCACGCCCAGCACGCTCGTAAGCACGAAGTTATTTCTGGTCATTGGAGACTCCTGGAATGGTAAGTGTAGGCTGCGTCGCTGCGTCGTTGATCGGCCCGCAGCCGGGGGACCGCACTCAGAACCATAATGACGCGAGTTGATCGGCAGTATTACCAAAAAGTGTTAGTTACACTCCCGGTCGCTGGGGCAAGCCGTCCTATTCCTTGTATGTCCATCGTCAACGGATGCGGGTCTGCTCGTCCCCGATCTGGGAATTTATCCCGCCTGGCAGATGCATACCCTGGACGACGGCCAGCTAAGCGGCTGATTGGTCCTGTGATCGTGGACAGCTTCCACGTTTTTTCGGCAAGGCATGTAAAGAGGTCATCAGGAAGCGGTGTCTTCCAGGATAGCCGGGCTGACATGTGTGTCCCCGGTGGCTGTGAGTTTGCGGAGCGGGAGCGGCGCCGTTTCCTGCATGAGCGCCATGGCGATGCCCCCGAGCAGAACAGCGCCGGTCATATACCAGGCCGGTGTGAGTAGACTTCCGGTGAAGTCAGTGATGGCTTTCAGGGCGAACTGGGTGGTACCGCCGCAGAGCGAAATGGCCACGGCATAAAGGATGGCGAGACTACCGGAGCGAACCGCTTTGGGTAGTGATTCGGTGACCGCCACCAGCGCCGGAGCGGTGAGAAAGGCCTGCAAAATTCCCAGAATCGCGATTACGCCGTACACGACGCGCGTGCTGTGCAGCGCGATCATCGCGCGATAGGCGGGCACCAGCACCAGGGCGAGGATGACGACCGCGCCCAGCATAACCGGCTTGCGTCCGATGCGGTCAGAGAGCAGACCGCTCAGCGGGTCGGCCAGCACGGCGGCTATCCCGATGACCACGGTTGCCCCGAAGGCCAGAGTGGGTGACATGTGCAGGCTATCCTGGGCGTAGGTTGTAATGTAGTCGACGCCATATATGTAAATCGAAGTCGACATGAGCAAGACCAGGGCGAGCACGAGCAAGCGTACGGGTACGTGCCGGTGCTCGGCCGTCATCACGCGGCGATCGAGGTCGTGGATGGTCTCGGGCAGACCGTGCCGCATATACAAGCCCACCGGAACGACTGTCAGGCCGAGCAGGAACGCGATCCGCCAGCCCCAGGCGTCGAGCGCGGCGGGCTGAAGCCAGGTGCTAAGCAGAAAGCCGGCCAGCCCTGCCGCGAGCACCGCCACGTCCTGAGTCATGTACTGAATGGAGACGTAGAGGCCGCGCCGTTGGGGCGGCGCCGCTTCGACGAGAAATGCAGTGGATGGGCCGACTTCACCGCCCAGCGCAAATCCCTGTACCAGGCGAAACATCACCAGCAGGATGGGGGCCGCGACCCCAATGTGGGCGTAGGACGGAGTCAGCACCAGGCCGAGGATGGCTGCGCCCATCAGCGCGAAGGACAGGATCATGGCCGGTCTTCGCCCGGCCCGATCGCCGTAAATACCGATGACTACGGCGCCGAGTGGCCGAGTGAGAAAGCCGACGCCAAACGTCGCCAGCGAGTAGAGCAGCCCGTGCTCAGTCAAGGATACGGGGAAGAAGCAGTGACCGATGGGGATAGCAAAGAACGAGAAAGTAAGGAAGTCAAAAAATTCGAGCGCGTTGCCGACGCCTACTGCGAGCACGCTGCGCAGGGGCAGGTAGGACGGATTGCAGGATGCTGTGCCGATTCGCCTTGCCTCCACATCTCCTGGGAAACGGATCGCCGGCAGGAGTTGAGAGCGAGTTTACACCGGTTGGTTTCGTAGCCGGCCAAGTTAGCTGCTGCGACGCGGCTGCCAAGCAAGCTTTCATTGCGCCAGCGATCAATACCCACCAGTCGACAATCGTTACGAATCGCGATACGCGCCTCCGGCAAATCCGGCTACTACCTACCTCCCGCTGATCACTCGGCTCGAAGCGCTTCGACCGGATCAATGGTAGTGGTGCGGCGGGCCGGCAGATAACTTGCCAGCGCCGCTGCAGCGACGAGTGCCACCGGTACGGTTAGGAACGTGACCGGATCGAGCGGACGAATGCCAAACAACAGCGTTCCCATCAGGCGCATCAGGGCCGCTGCCGCGCCCAGGCCAATCGCCACGCCAATGCCGGTAAGCACCAGGGCTGAGCGAACGAACATCCACACCAGTTCGCTTTTCTTCGCGCCCAGCGCCATGCGGATGCCGATCTCGCGGGTGCGCTGCGAGACCGCATACGAGATCACGCCATATATTCCGAGGATGCCGAGAGCAAGCGCCATTGTTCCGGCAACGGCCAGCATGACCAGTGTGAACGAAGTACGTGCCATCGAATCGCTGTAGATTTCCTGCATGGTGCTCACATCGGCCACCGGCAGATTTGCATTCACCGCCCAGACGGCCTGCTGCATTTCGTTAAGGAATGCCTGCGTTCCGGCGCGTTTGCTGCGCAGCACGAAGTAGACCGTGCGCCACGCTCCCAGCTTTTGTGGGGTAGAGGGATCGCCCATCAGCGAAGGCCAGTAGACAGTTGCGGGCGACACCTGATCCACACCATTCTCATGCACATCTTCGACCACGCCCACAACTTCATGCCAGGGCGTGCCTGGAAACTCCTGGAAGCGCTTGCCGATTGCGGCGCGGGGCGATCCCCACAACTCGCGGGCAAGGCCCTCGGATACGATTCCGATCGGAATGACGCCGTAGATCTCTGCCCAGGTGAAATCACGCCCAGCTACGAGCCGTGTGCCTGCGGTGCGGAAGTATCCAGGCGAGACGTAGTTATAGAGGCGCATCGGAGGAGTTTCGCCCTCGTAGTTCTTGCCTTCGATGAGGATCTCGTCCCAGTTCGGTTCGGCTCCGCTCATGGGAACGGAAGCGGCGAAGCCGGAGGAGGATACTCCGGGAATCGCTGCCAGTTTCTCGAGGATGTTATTTTGCATGCGCACGACGGTTGTGGAATCGCGCACCAGCGTCTCCGGAATGGAGAGGCGCATCACCTGCAGCGATGCAGGATCGGAGAAGCCGGGCTCCACATCGCGCATCGCCACAAAGGTGCGGATCATCAGTACCGCAGCGATGAGCAGTACGAGCGCCATGGCCACCTGGCCGGCGACCAGCAGATCGCGGCCACGCTGCCGTTCGCGGCTCGCGCTCACCGTGCGCATCGAGCTGAGCAAGGTCAGGCGGCGCTGCGAAGGGGCATAGCGCAGTACCGGGATGGCGCCGAAAAGCAGGCCGGAAAGCACAGAGAGAAAAAGGGTGAAAGCGACAGACCAACCGTCGAGCGAAATCTCGCTCAGGCGCGGCAGTTCCGCCGGCCCGATCGCCGTCAACAAATGGAGCCCGGCATAAGCGATTGCCACACCCGCTGCTCCGCCCAGCAGCCCCAGCGTCACGCTCTCCAGCAAGAGTTCACTTGCGATCCGCCAACGTCCCGCACCGAGCGCCGAGCAGACCGCAAGCTCCTGCTGGCGCGCATCGGCGCGGACCACCAACAGGTTGGCCACGTTGGTGCAGGCAATCAGCATGACAATGCCGATGGTTGCCATGACCACCCAAAGTACGGTTTGGACGCTGCCCACCACGGTTTCTTTCAGCGGCTGCAGCGCCGGCGTGATTCTCCACCGCAGATACCAGTGCGAATCGCTGCCCGGACCATTCGACCATGAATCCATCCATACGTTAAGCAGGCTCGCCAAATCGGCATTCGCCTGTGAAATGGAAACCCCGGGCCGCAGCCGCGCGATGCCGCGATAAGCAAAGCCGGCCAGCTGCTCCTTGACCGGATCGAGGGCCAGCGGAACCAGCAAATCAAAATCGTAGTTAGCAATCCTGAATCCACGCGGCATCACACCGGCGATCACGCGTGACTGTGAATTGATGCTGATGGTGCGGCCTACGACGCCAGGGTCGCCGCCGAAGCGACGCTGCCAATAGCCATAGCTCAACATCACCCGCCCCAGCCCACGAGGGTCCTGATCGGCCTGCGTAAGCCATTGGCCCCGAAAGGCGGGAACATTCAGCGTCTCAAGAACACCACTGGAAATCTGCGCCGTGTTTACCTGTTCCGGCTGGGCTATGCCCGTGATGCTGGCTGTGCCCGGACCCCACACGCCCATCGCCTGGAACACGCGGTTGTGGGTGGCGAAGGTGAAATACATTGAGGCTGACAGGCGCAGCTCATTGCGAAACTGGGCGAGCCCGGGCGCGCCGGGCGCATTGATGTGCAGCGAAACCAGTTGTTGCGGCTCCGGATAGGGCAGCGGCCGCAGCAGCACGCTGTTGAGCACGCTGAAGACCGCCGTGTTGGCGCCGATGCCGATGGCCAGCGTCAGCACCACGGTGATTGCGAACCCCGGTGACCGTCTTAGCCGGCGGCATACATGCCTCAGGTCCACCAGCAAGCGATTCGAGTCTCTGCCACTGCCACACTTCACGGCTCCGTTCCCTTAGGAGGGTCACGTTGCCGAAGTCGCGACGCGCGGTGCGTTCGGCCTCAGCGCGCGGCATGCCCTCTTCCACCAGTTCATCGGCGCGCTCGTCGATGTGTTCCTGGATAGAGACCGAGATGTCGTCATAGCGGCTATTTCTCCATGAGAAGAAGCGACTGAATCGTGACAATCCACACCTCCTATGCTTTGGCGGCGGCAAGCACACGGCTAAAGCCGGCAAACATTCTCTCGAAACTGACAACTTCGCTTTCGAGATGACGAATGCCCGCAGCCGTGAGCCGATAAATGCGCGTTGGTCTACCTTTGGCTGAAGTTCCAGGCCGAGCCTCAAGCCAGCCTTCTTTCAGCATTCGCTGCAGCGCCGGATAGAGCGAGCCCTCTTCCACCTGGAGCAGATCGTCGGAGACCTGCTTGATGTGCTTCACCAGCGCATAGCCATGCATGGGCTTCAGGCGCAGCGATTGCAGAATCATGATTTCCAGAGCGCCCGGGAAGAGGTCGCGATGTTTGGGGTTTTTCGCCATGCGTCAATTGTAGAACAAAATACCTATTCTTAAAATAGGTATTTTCTGGCAATACCCCGCCGCATATCGGGAAAAATAACAAGCCATTGCTGTGGACTGCATGGCTGCCCTGGTTCGGCTTCATTTGCCTGGTCGGTTTTACAATCTTGTTTGGGCCCGCATTTATCCGGCCGGGCGTTGACATCGGCTAGCCTCGGCACTCGCAGGAACAATGAGGGGGGCGCGTTCATGTTGTACGCGCGTTTTCACAACCACAATGCAAAGTCAAATTCCAATCCGTCGGGGATTACATCTCTTCCCAACCGGAAGCGACTGCGGCCAGGCTCGCAGTGGTCCGAAGCGCTATCCGCGCGGCGCTACCGAAGGCTGAGGAAGTGATCTCGTATAACATGCCCGCGTACAAGCTGCACGGCGAGGTGCTTCTCTATTTCGCTGGCTGGAAGCAACACTATTCGCTGTACCCGGCCAGCCCACGCCTGGTAGCCGCATTCAAGGACGAATTAGCACCCTTCAAGGTGGACAAAGGCACGATTCGCTTTCCGCTCTCAGCGCCTGTGCCCAGGAAGCTCATCGCAGAAATGGCAAAGTTTCGCCAGGCCGAATGTTCGGGGTGACGATGACTTCCCCGTTGGAGGCGATGGAGCGAGCATGCAGGAAGGTCGCGGATGAACAGGAGCGCCTCCAGAGACGATATCTACGCAACCTATGGAAGATCTCTCGCTCAGCGCGTTGCAATGACGATATGGGTCGGCGTATGTGTGGGCTTGGCGTGGTGGTTGCTGCCTGGCGGCGGCACCAGATTGGTCGGCGCCTGGTTTGGACGATCCTGGCCTCCCGGCGATGAGGCGAGGCGACTGTGCCTTGCGGGGATGCTCACGATCTATTTCGTCCGCCTGCTTTTTACTCAGTTCATGTTTCTGACCAGAGTTGTCAGATGGACCGAGGCATGCATGATCGGGCTATGGGTGCTGTGCATCTATCTTCTGCTCAGCATAGAGTGTGGTACGAATCCCGCTCCGTTCAGCCTGGCTGGCGCAACCGGAGTTTTTCTCTTTGCGATCGGCTCCTGGGTGAACTCCTATGCGGAGTATGCGCGTCACGTTTGGAAACGACGAGCGGAAAATCGCGGGCGACTATACACACTGGGGTTGTTTCGATATGCAAGGCATCCCAATTATCTGGGCGACCTGATTTCGTTCTCCGGGCTTTGCCTGGTCTCGGGACGCTGGATGACCGTTATCATTCCATCGATTATGTTGTGTGGTTTTGTGTTCGTGAACATACCGATGCTCGACTCGCATCTACATGATCATTACGGCGCGCAGTTCGATGAGTATGCCGTACGAACGAGCAAATTGATCCCATTTTTGTATTGACGTTCAAAAAAAAAACCATTGGATCGATGAGTTTCGGGCCCAGCCAGTGGTCATTGGATCAGAAGGAGAACATACCTATGCCGAAAGCGGCTCTGGCCTAGGGCGGCCCGGCATCGCGTCGGCACATTGGTGGCGCCGCGTATGATCCCCTTAGCTGCCAAATTATTGTTTTAACGCAGGCGCAGACGGCGCAGTACGGACACGGATCACTCGACAGGGAGCCATGGATGAATCATTTTCTCGCCAGCACAACACTGTTCCTGTGCGCCGCCTTTGCTGCCGGGCAGGCTACCCCGCCTACCACTCTGTTGGCTAAACCATCTACAGTCGCCTGGGGCTACTACTGGGCCGAAGCCAAGCCGGTTCTGAGCGTACACTCCGGCGATACGGTCCGCATCCAAACCCTGTCCACCTGCGGTCCCGATGAACGTCTGATGAAGGAGGGCGTTGCCGCTGCCGACATTCCACCCTACAACGCAAGCATTTATGGCGAGGTTAAAGACAAGGGGCCGGGTGGACACATCCTCACCGGCCCCATCGACATTGCGGAAGCCGAACCCGGTGACGTGCTGGAAGTGCAGATTCTCAAGATTGACATCGACGCGCCCTTTGCCTGCAACGGCTTCGGCGCCGGCCGCGGTTTTCTACCCAACGACTATCCTTACGGCCGCACAAAAATTATTCCTCTCGACCGGGCAAAAATGATCGGCCACTTTGCGCCGGGCGTCGAACTTCCGCTGCATCCCTTTTTCGGCAGTATGGGCAATGCACCGCCTCCCTCCGCCGGTCGCATCGACAGCGCGCCCCCGTGGATGCACGCGGGCAACATGGATAACAAAGAGCTGGTGGCCGGCACCACGCTCTATATTCCCGTTTTCGCCAAGGGCGCACTCTTTGAGGTCGGCGACGGCCACGCCGGGCAGGGCAACGGCGAAGTAGACATCACTGCGCTCGAAACCTTCCTCTCGGGGACTTTCCGCTTCGTCGTGCATAAAGATCAGCATCTGCTGTGGCCGAGAGCCGAAACGCCCAGCGGTTACATCACCATGGGGTTCAGTCCCGACTTGAAGGAAGCGACGACGCTCGCTGTACGAGACATGATCAACTTCCTGGTGGAGCAAAAGCATTTGAACCGGGATGATGCCTATATGTTGACCAGTGTTGCGGTTGACGTGGACATCACGCAGTTGGTGGATGGTAGTGTGGGTGTCCACGCGATTTGCCCTAAGAACATCTTCGTCAAGCAGTAGGCTCACCCCGGCCCCGCTTCAGGTCAATCGTCATCGAGGAAATGGGGAAGCCTTCCGGGTCGCCCTCAGCAGATCAGCCTGGCTGCAATTGGATTCACGGCGTCAGGTACAAGCCTGTCAATAAATGATAAGTCGTTTCGCCACCCGGGTTTCTTGAGCAGGGACGAGATTAACTCAGCGTGTAAAAACGTAGCAGTAAATGTGGCGTATGCAAATGTTTCGGTTCCGGTTGTCGCCCTGGGGGGGAACCCGGAGATTTGCGGGGCTGCAATGGTTAACCCCAAACACTGCGCTGCTCGGGCAATGATCGACGAGAGTGCCGTTGGCGGCGACACGATCGTGACGGTCTTAGGGGTGGACCTCGCGCCAAGCGAGGACACGCTTGAGATGAAAGTAGTGGTTGTGAACGCAGAAGGTTCCCGTAACGACGACGATTGCGGCATCATCGTTGCATCGTTCAGGATGCTGACTGAAGTCCGGCTGCGAGAGAAAGCAATCATAGGGAGGACCAGGCACGTTCTTCCTACGCCCACTCAGGTCTGTCGCTGGCGGGCCAAACTAATTTCACGCTTGGGAATAGAAAGGGCCGTTCGCGAAAAGAGCGATTCACGGCTGCAACCGATCGCTCGCCGATCTCGAGCAGTGTTTGCCTGGTGCACTGCTGAGAAGTGATCCCGCGCAATCTTGAGTATTGCTGGCAAGAGCTTGCCGAATCTGTTCTATTCAGTACAACCGTGTTGATTTCTTCGCGAGCATGTCGATCTCGCCTTGTCAAGCCGGCATCGAGTGCCGATGAAGACCACAGTGGATCCGAGAGAATGAAAGACTTCGGAGAGTCCGCGCATCGCCCTCGCACCGTTTTGTGGTGCCGCTGTGGGCACAACGATGATGAAGAGCTTAGCAGTTGGTCGCGCCGCGCAGAGGAGCGAAGTGCTGCGTTGTGTGCGGTGAGAATGCTGCCTGCAGTGCAGGAATATAGGGCTCGAGGAAGACATAGATAAAAAAATAGTTACTGTTACGAAAGAAAAATATTACTCCGAAATGCGCGCAGAACAGTAGGTTGCGTGTTACACCTATTAAAGGTCAAGCATGGACGCAACCAATGTGCTGATGCGAGCTTGCCTAAAGTAAAACTCACGTGCTGGGTCGGACAAGGTAAATTGCACATAGTCGCTTCAACACTCCATGTAATTAAATCTGCAGTAGAGAGCGCTGCTGGCCAGCCGCAATGTTGGCAGCGATCGACATTTGCGCGATGCCCAACGTAACACTTACTTGTTCGCTATCGATGTGCGGGTAAAGAGTTCACGATTCATTGAGTAGCTAGGAATATTCTTCCTCCCTGAGATCCCTTCCTTAACTCTGCGATGTGATCGGCACGTAACCACCATCGTTCTGCTTCCATGCGGAAGCAGGGCGGGTAAATTCTTCGCGCTACCAAAGCACTTTTTCACGGTAGCCATGAAGAGAGTGCATGCATATTCCTGTTTCAACGGCAAGACTGACTCCTTGGCGCGCCCGACTATTTTTTTTTAGATTGAGGTTTACGATGAAATTTGCGCTTACCGTGATTGCGGTATGTCTTGCGAGCGGCTTCCTGAACAACGGAGCCTTTGCCCAAAGTACGGTCACCCTCACGCAAGAAGATCCCCAGGGGTATTTTTGGGATGCGCGCGGTTCGCAAAGTGGCCAGACAGCCCTACAGGTCTATCAGGCCTTTGTTCCCAGTCAATCGACCCAGGCATTCACCTGGACGCCCACACCGCGGGTAGCGAATGCCTTTACCGTGTGCAGCTTGAAGGTTTGCCTTTCTGATAATGGGACCGGGAACGTAGTCATGAGCACGAAGGCTGACCTGTTTACGATCACCAGTGCGAGCGCCGTGCTTGACGTGAGCACGGGCAGATATGTTGAGCAGCCGGCCCTGGTGGGCAACGGCGCCCGGCCTGTGATGGGGAAGACTCCGGTGGCGTGGAAATTCGCTCTCGCCCAAGCCAGCAGTACTGGCAGTAGCGCCGGCAGTACCAGCGGCCAGGTCAGGATCATGCCGTTGGGTGACTCGATTACCGAGGGTTGGGCCACGTACGCGACGTTTATCCAGGGTGGTTATCGCTGCCCACTCGAGTCTTTGCTTAAGCAATCGGGGGTGTCTTTTGCGTTTACGGGCAACAGCGCCGCGCTCGAGCCCGGGATCGTGACGGCTTGCTCGGATGTGCACTGGGAAGGGCACGGCGGGTATGACATTGCCGGCATTCAGGGTTTTGCCGATGGTGATGGGTCGATTCGAGCGTACCAGCCTGAATTTGTTCTCGTATTGGGCGGCACAAATGATGTTGCCCAGGGTCATGCCGGGAGCGTCGCGGGGCAGTTGTCGAATCTTCTCGGCAATATTTTTGCTCAGGATCCGAACGCCTGGGTGATTGTGTCAACCATTCCTCCGATGAATGCGAGGGCTTCGGGCGCCATTGCCAGCGTTGCTGGTTGGGCGCCGCAAATTGCTTCGGCAAATGCGCAAATTAAAGCGACCGCAGCTCGATTTCCGCGAACGACTTTGATTGATTTCTACGCAGCTGCCGCCACCAATGTCTCTGCCAACATCGGCTCGGATGGGATTCATCCATCGGTCACAGGGTATGGCATATTGGCGGACCTTTGGTCTTATGCGATCAAAACGCATCTGGGTAAGTAGGGATCGATCCGTAACCGGCACGGGGGCCGCACAGGCCTCCGTGGCCCTTCTGACGCCGTAGATGCAGCCCACAATCCACAGCAGGAGCGCCATGCCTCCCGCCACGCAGAGCGTCACCACGTTGCCTAGCAGCGGATGGTTTACCTAGCGGGCATGCGTGATGCGTTCATTCCCGTCTTTGACGCAACGAAAGCCAACGACTCCTGAACGGTCGCGGCCCGGCGACACGAGGAGATATTTTTCCTGCTCGTCGAGGCGATCGCTTTTGGGAAAGTACCAGAGCGCGCCAAGAGGACGGTAAAAGTCGCCGCCTCGAAGCACAGCCGCGCGCGTGTGCGCATCGCTGAACTCATCCGTCCACTGGGCCACGTTTCCTTCCATGTCAAGTACGCCGAAGGGGCTGGCGCCGGATGGAAATGCATTCACGGCGGTAGGGGGCCGGCGGGTACGAGAGTGATTGACCGGCGGCACGGCGCGTGGATCCCAGGCCGATCCCCACGGATAGACGCGGCCATCGCTCCCCTGAGCTGCATACTGCCACTCCCAGACATGAGGCAGCCGTTTTCCTGCCCAGCGAGCATAGGCGCGGGCGTCTTCGATCGAGACCCAGGTGACGGGCTTGTCGCCCCATGCGGCAGGAAAGGTTCCGTTGCTCCAGTCGCGCAGAAAGTTGTGATCATCGATCGGGTGGTAGTGGGCCGAGCGGAGAAACTGTTCGAACTCGGCGTTGGTGACGGGCGTGCGGTCGATGGAAAAGCGCGGAATGTGAAGCCGGTGGCGGTGGTAGCGGCGAGGCGACGATTCCCACGGAAACTGCACGTCGACCCCGGGATTATTGCCATTTTCAACTTCGATTCCGCTGACCACAAAGTCATAGTCGGTGGCGGGTATGCTGACCATTCCTGCTGGGGGATCGTTCGACCTCGGGCTGGCTGCGATCGGGGTCATGGTTTGCGCGGCGAAGGGTGTCTGCCGGGAGTAACTCTGCAACGGCTTTCCCGCGTCTTTTTGGGCGGCTGTGAGTAGCCCCGAAAGCGACTGATTGGGGCGCCCGTCGCGCGCCAGAACCGCACCAAAACCCAGTGACTCCAGCGGAAAATGCAAGACAGCGTTTCCGTCGCGCATGGTTGGAATGAGTTCCCGGCCATGCCAGAGATCGTAGTAGCGGACCCCTGGTTGGGCCGGGATGGCGAGCTGCTCCCCATCGACGTCATATGCATTGCGATTCACGATGGTCCACAGCGTCTGCCCGGTTCCAGGAAACCTGCTGGCAAAGATGCCCGCTTGCAGCATCGGAGTATGCGGTTCCCACTGGGCCGAGGTCAACAGGTCAGCGTACGAGCGTTCGATCCGCGTAAAGCGCCGCACTGCCTCTGCGTCGCGGGGAGAAAATCCGTTCCAAAAGCCCCAGAGATTCTCCAGCAGAGCATAGCCCTCGCCGTTAAAAAACGCGTGTTGCAGACTATTGATTTTGAGCTGCGCATAACGATCTGTCACCTGCACCATATGACGAGGCTCAAGCCACTTGACGCGGCTGACTTGCGGAATAAAG
The DNA here is from genome assembly GCA_963834445.1 of uncultured Acidobacteriaceae bacterium. GTDB lineage: Bacteria > Acidobacteriota > Terriglobia > Terriglobales > Acidobacteriaceae > PALSA-350. Next base: position 41,734 of record CAWIBU010000001.1, on the reverse strand, counting down.
GGTGCGAGACGATCGTCCCAGAGAACCCAGTCGTCCCAACTGATAACGCTCGCGGCCAGCGAGGCGTTTTGTGGATCGAACTGGGGTTCGAGAGCGAGTTGAGGTCTGGCGGCGAGAGCAAGGTCCCGGGCGTCCGAGGGCACCGCACTCAGGGTGTCGAAGTTGATTCCGTCGGCCCCGATCTCGTGCAGCAGTTGAACGGCTTGGGCATCGCGGGAGACGTGGGCATCGTGGGTGCCTTCATCCCAAACCAGAACGGGAAAGAAAACCTTGATTCCACGGTCGTGGAAGGCAGAGACCATTTTGCGCAGAGCGGGCACGCCGCCGGGAAGGTCGCGCATCAAGTCGAATTGATTTCTATCGTCGAGACCGAGATTGGGGTATCCCGGCCAGAGCAAAACCGAGTCGAGCGCGCCGAAGCGGTCTTCGATCTCCGCCAAGGCATGATCGATGGTGTATTCACGCGCGACGGGGTTGTAGAAGCTCCTGTCCCAGACCAGCAGTTGATCCTGTGTAAAGGTGTGGCGGGCCCACGCCAGCTCATTCTTGTGAAAGAGATCGTCGTGGTATTCGATCTCTTTCTTTCGGTGGTCTCGCCAGGCGTTGAGGGCGCTGAGCCATGTCTGCAGTTGCTCAGAAGATGCGGGGCCGTCGAACATGTGCGTTTGCACCGGCTCTGGTCTGGCCAGAGTATCGACTCCCGGGCCATCCGGGCGTGGTTGAAGCGCGTAGTCAGGTTGCCAGTCCTGCGCGAGAAGCGGACGCGCCCCGAGGCGGGCGATTGACAAAGAGGTCGCCAGCAGAATGGTAACAGTCGATGTTGTGAATCTGCGGGAAAGGAAAAATCGCAGTAAGGCGGCGTGCATCGGGAACGGCCTCATCTCAACAGGGGTTTTAGCGGGAGTGTGAGAACTCTTGTGCGGTTTGAGAGGGTTCTCACACAGCTTATTCACATCGCCTACCGCGTCTCCGGCTCTTGCGGGATGGCAGCTCCGTCGGAGCGCGGATCGCCCGCAGCAAAGTTGACCGAGCGGGTGCTGTCACGCACCACGGCAGCCCCTTGACCCACCGCAAAGGAAAAAGGTTCGAGGAGCTTGATGTCGTGACCACGCTGGGTGAGACCGGCGCGGACATCGGCAGGGATGGTCTCCTCCATTTCCAGGTCGCAACCTGCGAACGTGTCTTTGGTGAAGCGGGGCTGTTCGAGCGCCGCCTGCACGTTCATGCCGTAGTCGACGACGTTCGCGACGAACTGGGCATGGGCCTGCGCCTGGTTCCAGCCCCCCATGATACCGAAGCCAATATGGATGTCGCCTTTCTCCATAAACGCCGGGATGATGGTGTGCAGAGGACGCTTGTGTCCGGCGAGCGAATTGGGCAAGCCAGGCTTGAGCTGGAAACCGGCTCCGCGGTTCTGGAAAGAGAAGCCGAGACCCGGAGCGACGAGGCCCGTGCCATAGCCGGCATAGTTGCTCTGGATCAGCGAGACGATGTTGCCGTCTTTGTCGATGGTGGAGAGATAGATGGTGGAGTTGCCGTGCTTGTTGAGCTCTGCCGAAACCTCGGAGGGAACGACCTGGCAGGCGGCCTTATTCATGGAGATAAGTTTAGCTCGCCGGGCAGCGAGGTCTTTGGAGATGAGCTCCTTGGTCGGGATAGGCGTGAAGCGCGGATCGCCGACATACTTGTACATGTCGGCGTAGGCAAGCTTTTTGGCCTCGATCATCACATGCAGAGCATCGACGGAGTTGTGGCCATATTGGGCCATGGGAAAGTGCTCCATGATATTGAGCATGGAGAGCGCGGCGATGCCCTGGCCATTGGGCGGCAGCTCATAGACCGTCCAGCCGCGGTAGGTGGTGGAGACGGGCTCAACCCACTCTGGCTGAAAGTCACGAAAGTCTTCGAGGGTATGCGTTCCCCCGTGCGCATCGAGAAAGTTGACCATGGTCCCGGTCATGGGACCGTTATAGAAAGCATCGCGGCCATGCGCGGCGATCTGGCGCAGGGAATTGGCGAGGGCGGGGTTCCTGAAGAGGTCGCCGGGCTGTGGCGCAGTGGGCCAGATGTCGTAGGTTTCGCGGTAGCCGGGCTGGTTGAGCAGCCTCTTCGAAATCCAGTAGCGGGCATTGCGCTCGGCCAGGGGAAATCCGTTTTGCGCGTAGTAGATGGCGGGTGCGAGGGTCTGGCCAAAGGGCAGAGTGCCAAAGCGGGTGCGCATGGCGTCCCATCCGGCAACGGCTCCGGGCACGTCGATGGTCTCGACACCGATGGGATCAATGACGGTGATTCCTTTGGATTGGAGCCGTTCGATGGTGAGGGCTTTGGGGGTCCATCCGCTGGCGTTCAGGCCGTAAAGTTTGCCGGTTTTGGCCTCGTAATAGAGGGCGAAGAGGTCTCCGCCGATGCCGTTGACGTAGGGTTGCACGACTCCCATGACAGCATTGGCTGCGATGGCGGCGTCGACTGCGTTGCCGCCTTGTTCGAGGATGTGGGCGCCTGCCTGGGAGGCAAGAAATTGCGGTGTGGAGACGATACCGAACTTTGAGACCACCATCGAGCGGCCCTGCCCCGGGACGGACGAGAACTGTTGCGCAGGAACAATCTTTGAGCTAAGAAGCACGGCTGCTACCAATGCGAGACGTTTCATGCCACATCCTTGGCGAGATTATTCCATAGCCGATTGGGCATTTCGCGAAATGGATAGGCTCGCAGGAAAAAATAATGCTTTGGCATTAGACTTCTGTACGTACCGGGCAAGTGATCCGGACGACAGGCCTATCAAAATCGGAGCGATGAGTTGACGACATCCAGGTTCATTCCAAGCAGCGAAGAATTGAGCAAGCTTGACCGCGATCTGCGGTTTCATCCGGCGACCACCGAGCGACCGGCAGCGCTGACGCCGGAGCAGATTGCAACCTTCAATCGCGACGGTTATCTCGCGGGCATTCGCATTTTTGAGCAAGACGAGATAGCGGGCATCCGCCATTACTTCGATGAACTGCTGGCCAGAACACTTGCCGCAGGGGGCGATAGCTACTCGATCAGTACCGCACACCTGCGCCATCGGCGGGTTTACGACATCCTGACCGACCCGCGTATCGTGGCCCGCATCAAAGATCTGCTGGGGGAGAACGTGATTGCCTGGGGTTCGCACTTCTTTTGCAAAATGCCTGGAGATGGCAAGCGGGTCTCATGGCATCAGGATTCGAGCTACTGGCCGCTGACACCGTCTATGGCCGTGACCGCATGGCTGGCGATCGATGATGCCACGGTCGAAAACGCGTGCATGCGCTACATTCCTGGTTCGCACCACCTGGGCCATTTGACCTACACCCTGCGCGAAAACGATGAGGGGAATGTTCTGAACCAAACGGTCGAGGGAGCAGAGACGCTTGGACAACCGGTCGATGTGGTCCTGAAGGCCGGAGAGATTTCCATCCACAGCGATCTGCTGCTGCATGGATCGGAAGCGAATCAATCGAACAAACGGCGCAGCGGGCTGACGCTGCGCTATTGCCCGGCGATGGTGCGCGCGGACCTGGGTTGGAATGCGAAAGGCGTAGTTGTGAGCGGGAAAGATGAATCCGCTCATTGGGCTAACCCGCCGCGGCCGCAGGCTGATTAGTGTCGTGCGCCCCTCATAAAATCGATAGGCTCGCTCTCGCCAAGGCCGGCAATCATGAACCCGCTTGACAAGAAGAACAAAGTATTGGAGTCACGCCGGGACTTTCTCAGGATGACGGCAGTGCTCCCGTTGGCCATCAGTGTGGGCGGCTTGCGCAGCAGCGAGGCGAGGGCGCAGCCGGCGCAGAACGCCATGTCCCCTAAGGCCGGCGTGCCCTGGTACCAGCGCACTTACCGCTGGGGACAGATCAACCTCAATGAACTCGATCCCCAGCACTTCGATCTTGCGTGGTGGCGAGGTTATTGGCAGCGTACCCAAACGCAGGGCATGGTCATCAACGCGGGCGGCATCGTGGCCTATTACCCGAGCAAAGAACCTTTACAACACCAGGCCAGGTTCCTGAACGGCGGCGATCTCTATGGCGATCTCACCCGGGCAGCTCATGCCGACGGGCTCGTCGTCTTTGCCCGGATGGACTGCGGCAGCGCGTTCGCACCGTTTTACCAGGCACATCCTGACTGGTTTGCGGTGAACGCCGCAGGCGAGCCCTATCGCACTGGCTCGGAGGCAGAGGGCGATCTGCTTTATACCACCTGCATCAACGGCCCCTATTACGACGAATACATTCCCAGTATTCTGCGCGAAATCATCACCCACGAAAAGCCCGAAGGGTTTACTGATAATCACTGGGCCGGCCTGGGCCGCGACAGCATGTGTTACTGCGGCTATTGCAAAAGCAAGTTCCATCAGTTCAGCGGGAAAGATCTGCCCCGTGTGAAGAACTGGGACGATGCGGTTTACCGGCAGTGGATCGCGTGGAGCTATCAGCGCCGTCTGGAGATTTGGGATCTGTTCACGAGCACGACCAAAGCCGCGGGCGGCCCCGACTGCATCTGGAGCGGCATGCTCAGCGGAAATTTTGTGCAGGCCGCCAGCAGCTTTCGCGATATGAGAGAGCTTTGCCGGCGGGCAGACATACTCATGCTCGACCATCAGGGGCGGGCCAATAATGGACTGGGGCCCCCCGGTACGGGCCAAAGCGAAGGCTTCCAGGAAAACGGGGATACGGGCAAGCGGGTTCACGGGCTGGGCGGCTGGGATAAGCTGGCGCCAGAAAGCATGGCGACCTACGGACCGCGCAAGGCGGCGCGCCCGATCCCCGAAGTGCGTATGTGGATGGTGGAGGGCGTCGCCGGAACGATTCAGCCCTGGTGGCACCATGTGGGCGGTTACCAGGAAGACCGCCGCCAGTTCCAGGTGGTCGAGCCCTTCTTCCGCTGGTATGCCGATCGCCAGCCATATCTGGTCAACCGTCAACCCATTGCCACCGTAGCCGTGGTCTATTCCCAGCGTAACTTTGAGTGGTATGGCCGCGACCATGCCAACGTGCTGGCGCTGGCTCCCTATGACGGCATGATCCAGGCGCTTATCCGGGCGCGCATTCCCTACCTGCCCATTCACGCTGACGACATCGAGCGCGAGGCGAGCCGGTTTTCAGTGCTGGTTCTTCCTAACCTGGCCGCAATGTCCAGGGCGCAGGTGGAAGCCGTTCGGGGCTTTGTCAGCAGAGGTGGGTCGCTGGTTGCGACCGATGAAACCAGTTTGTACGACGACTTTGGCGACCGCCTGCCCGAGTTTGCGCTGGCCGATGTGCTGGGAGTCAGCTACACGGGCAAAAGGTATGGTCCAAGCGATCCGGCTGCGCTGCAGCATACTTATCTGCGGCTCACTCCAGATGTCGGGCAAGACGTCGACGGCCCCCGGCATGGAGACGAGCCGGCGAAGTCGGCGCCCCGGCACCCAATCCTGCGCGGCTTTGAAGAAACCAACATTGTGACGTTTGGCGGAGTACTTCCCGAAGTGAAGCCGGCGCCGGGAACTGTGGTGCTGCTGACCCTGGTTCCTGCGTTCCCCGTCTTTCCGCCGGAGGATTCGTGGATGAGGGTTCCTCGCACCGAGATTCCGGGCCTGGTGATCCGGCAGCAGGGAAGCGCCCGCATCGCGTATCTGCCGGCCGACCTGGACCGCCGCTATGAGCAGGGCAACATCCCGGATCATGGCGATCTGCTGGCGAACCTGGTGCGCTGGGCAGCGGGAGACAGCTTTCCGCTTGAGGTGCAGGGTCCGGGGTTGATCGATTGTCATCTTTATCAGCAACCAGGCCGGCTCATCCTGCACCTGGTGAATTTGACCAGTGCGGGCACTTGGCGCATCCCGGTCGAGGAGCTTATCCCAGTGGGTCCGTTGTCTGTGAGGTTGAAGTTGCCGGAAGGCGTGGCCGGCAATCGGCTGCTGCTGGCTGTCGCAGGGGGAACCGCGACGCCGGTACGGCGACAGGATGGCTGGGCGCAATTTGAGCTCAAGTCGATTCTTGACCACGAGGTCGCCGTACTGGAATAGGGATGGGACAAAGCGGGTTCAAAAGACTTAACCAACGACGGTTCTTTGCGGCCCATTCGGTTTCGGTACTTCGGTGTCGGCGCACAGCAGGTCCCTCCACTTCGCTCCCGATGAACAAACAGCGAGTTTTGGGAGCTCACTCGTAGGGCCTTGGTTCGGGGGAAAGGCACACAGCAGGTCCCTCCACTTCGCTCCCCCGAATTCCTGTCGAAGTTGATGGCGCCGGCGAACTTCATGCGGCTTTCCTTAATGAAAGCCGCACACGTGGATCTGTCTGACATGGCGAAACAGGAATTCGGGTACGCTACGGTCGGGATGACAAATTTGTGGGGGGCGGGCTTAAGGCAAGCGCTCTCCGCGTTCATTCCATCCTTAACTTGCCGACAGGCCAGTCAGCTCCTCCCAATGAACAAAATGGCTGGGGCTGGATTTGCGAGCTCACTCGTGGGGCCTTGGTTTGGGGGAAAGGCGCACCGCAGATCCCTCCGCTTCGCTACCCCGAATTCCTGTCGAAGTTGGTGGCGCTGGCGAACTTCATGCGGCTTTCCTTAATGAAAGCCGCACACGTGGATCTGTCTGACATGGCGAAACAGGAATTCGGGTACGCTACGGTCGGGATGACAAATCTGTTTGGGGGACACGATGACAAATTTGCTTGAGGGGCGAGGCCAAAAGGCAGATCGCTTCGCTCGTTCATTCCATCCTTGACTTGCCGCCAGGCAAGTCAGCCACTCGGGATGACAATTTTTTTTTGCGGGCGAGATAGAAATCGCAGATCGCCCATTTGGACAGGACTGGTTTTGGAACCTCGCTCGCTTGTTCCACTACATGCGTTTGCTGAAGAGTCGATCCGGCAAACAAAGTATTCCGGTAGGATCTCGAGAAAGACTCGAAAGCACCGGAGGACGATTGCCGACCCGGCTCATGGCGTTTCTTCATCAAGCGATGCGCTGGGTGCGGTACGCCTATTTTCTGCGCTTCAGCCTGGGCCTGTGGCTCTTCGCGTTGGCTCTGTGCTGGCTGAACACCACGCCGGCCAGGACGCTGATCAGCGGAATCATGACTCCGGAAACCATCCAGCAATATGCCAGTGTTGGCTTTTTTCTGGTGTCGACCGGTTTCGTCGCCCTGATCACGGCCCGGGTGGTGCTGATCAACGGACCCGAGAGATGGGATAAGTGCTACGACGAGTTCGATGACGGCCGCCCCCGTTCGCTAAAGAATCTGCTGGCCAACGACCAGGGACAACAGGAGTGGGCGGCACTGTTGATATCCCAGCTGCCCAACGGCTTCGTCTACCTCTACCTGACGTGGAATGCAATCTCGTCGGGCGTGCCCATGGGCGAGGTCTTCTTCGGCTTGCTGATCGGCACCGCGGTGGCCATCGTCTTGTGGTGGGTCGCGAACGCCTGGTACTACCTGACCTATGAACCGGTAAGAGCAAGCGAGAGAGTCGAATTCCAACAGAATGCAGCCAGAACGCTGCTCTTCCCCCGCCCCCTCTTCGGGCTCGCCAAGCCGGGCGATCCCTTTGACCAGGAACCAAAGACGTTGGAGGCCGCATCAAGCTGGCTAAAAGCCAGTCCGCTTTCCCTGTGGCTCCGAAGGCTCGCCGGCATGCTGCATACGCCCGGCTATGTAGACCTCGAAGGGCACATTTATGAAGGCCACGTTTTTTCCGCCCTCGCCGCGTTTGTTTTCCTCGGTATCTACCTGCTTTTGTGGCCACTGGCCGCACCCGTTCCGGTCTTGCGCTGGTCGCTCGCGGCACTTGGCCTGCTGGGCCTGGTGGCCGCCGTATTGGTGTGGTTCTTGTGGAAGGACAACTCGCCCGCGCGCAGCAAAGCGCTTCGCGTATGGAAGATCGGGCTCACGGGCGCCGTGGTCGCTTTTGTGGCGTCGATCGCCCTGCTCTATTTCCTCACCAATGCCGAACGCTTTCCCATTCTCGCCACCTTTCTGATCGTGGCCATGGCGCTCTGCTGGGTGCTCTGCGGCATTTCATTTTTCTTCGACCGGTACCGGCTCCCCGTAATCACCGTCCTTCTGGTGCTCACGATCGCGCCCCGGCTGTTGCATTGGGATAGAACCATCTCCTGGGATAAGGGCCCGGTCTGGGGAAGTGGGCAGGAAGAGCACTATCTATCGACAACCCAGGCCCAACCGGGAAACAGCTGCGTCCCGACCCCGAAAGACATCCTGCTCGATCGGCTTGCTGCCGTCGCCGGTGAGCCCGACAACGCGGAGCATGATCGTCCCTTGATCATTGTCACCGCGACGGGCGGCGGACTGCACGCATCCGCCTGGACAGCCGCCGTGCTGGCCAGACTGGAAGCGACCTTTGACCGGCTGTCCCCCGGCAGCTTTCACCGTTCGCTCCTGCTGGCCAGCACGGTCTCCGGCGGCAGCGTAGGTCTGTTCTCTTACCTCCGCGAAATTCAGCCGGGTCGCGTTCCCGACTTTACCCGCATGCAAATCGCAGCGCAGTGTTCCAGCCTGGAGGCGGTTGGATGGGGATTCGCCTACTATGATCTTCCCAAGGCTCTTGTCCCCGTGTTGCCCTTTCTCATCCCTCCATCCTCCGGAGACGGTGACCTCGACCAAAGTCCTTTCTTCAAAGACCGAACCTGGTCCCTGCGCAAGGCGTTCGCGCGCAACGCTTATAACGAATTCTGTGTGGACACCTGGCATCGCGATCGTGGGGAACCGATACCACGCGGGGTAGAAGGGCTGCTGGCGTCCAGCCTGAAGCACCGGTCAGAAGCGGTAGAGCTGGAAAAAGAGCTCACCTTAAGGAGCCTGCTGCCAGGCAAGAACAATATCTTTCCCGCATTTACCATGAACACCACCAGCTACGAAGACGGGCTGCGCTTCCTGCTGGCTAACTACAGGATTCCCGACCCCAGCACCGCAGAGGATTGGCCCGATACCCGGCCTGACTACAAAGCCAGGTCATTTCTGGCGACTTATCGCACCGGCCAACGCAAGACAGGCGACTTCACCCCTGACCTGCCCCTGGCCACGGCCGCGCAGTTATCGGCGGCCTTTCCCTACATCTCTTCAGCGGCGCGCGTGCCCATGTCGATCGACAACCAGGTGAATGCTGTCCATTTCGTAGACGGAGGTTATTACGACAACGACGGAACCAGCTCCGTTCTCGAGTTTCTCCGCTACGCCCTTGCCCCGACGCCAAGCGCCGGCAAAGACGTTTGCCAGCCATGGAGCCAGGAGGAGGAGTCCAGGGCGAGCAGCCGTAAACTGCGTATCCTGCTCATCGAGATTCGTAACAGTGGTGATGACCTGGGTGGGGAGTTCGACCAATGGCCAAACCACACCTCTGCGAGCACGCCCGCCAATCTGCTCACGCAATTATTCGTTCCACCCGAGGGTCTATGGCAGGCCGGCCACGAAAGCGTAACCGGCAGAAACCGCGTCGCCCTGGCGCAAATGGAGCATGCCCTTGCCGACAGACTTGAGGTCCATCGCATCGTCTTCGCCGACAGCCATGCGATTCCCGATGTACATACCGATCCGCTCTCCTGGTCGCTCACCCCGGCACAGCGGCGCGAGGTGCAACACTCTGCCTCCTCTGATCCCGAGATCAGCAGACGGTACCAGGAGGCGCTTACCTGGTTCACCAAACAGCGCGCCGCATGGGACAAGGATGCCGACTCGAGGTGGCACGAATGAGGGCTCCTTGTACTGCTCTGCTATCTGCCCTGCTTTTCGCATAAGTAGAAGCCAGCCGTGTTAGCCTGAACGCAACTCTTGCTCGTCCCCTCGAAAGGGTGGGCAATTCTCATACAAATGAGGAACGTATGATATGCCGACGACGGCCAAAGTGCGCATCGTAGTCACCTGGGTTCTCAGGGTTCTCTTAGGCATAATGTTTCTGGGAATCGGCATCGAAAAGCTTACGGGAACGATGGGAACGGTTCCATTCTTCGAGGCGGTCGGCTGGGGACAATGGTTCCGCTACGCTTCCGGAGTTTTCGATGCGGTAGGGGCCTTGCTCATCCTGTGGCCGCGCTTTACCTTCTATGGCGCCCTCATCATTACCGGCACCGTAGGCCTCGGGACGTTTTTGTGCTTCACCCGCCCGCTGTACAACCCGCTTTTCCCGCTGGCGATGACTGTATTGGCCGCAACCCTGGTGTGGCTCGCATGGAGACCGAAACCGGCCTGAGGCTTATCTGGCAGGGGAAAAACGTTTTGATAGGAAAACTGTCGCTATTGCGAGATGGCCTGTCGCATGTTTCCTCGCAAGAGCTTGCTGCAACTTACCTATAGACCACGCAGCCCTGGGCTTCCAGCTCAGACAGCCACGCCGGTGGTTGCAGCATAGACACCCAGCGTAGATCCAGCTTCTCCAGTTTGGGCAGCTGCAGTAGCACATCGGGTAATGACAGAATGGGATTCTGCCGCAGGTCCAGGTGTCGGAGTTCAGAAAGATAACCGATGGATGCGGGCAGCGTCGAAATCTGATTACTCCGGAGATGGAGTTCTCGCAATCGTGTAAGATTCCGCACGCAGTCGGGCAATTCCTGAAGTTTGTTGTCAGAAAGCCGCAGCTCGATCAAGCCCTCCATCCTGCACACCGTGTCAGGAAAGATCTGAAAGCGGTTCTCGCTGAGATTCAGATAGCGAAGCTTCTTGAGGTTACCGAGGGAGCCGGGCAGCGTCGCCAGCTGATTATCATGGAGGTAAAGAAAGTCGCTGAGCTCGACCAGCGCGCCCAGCTGCGGCGGAAGCGTGGTGAGAGCGTTATGGCCAAGATCCAGCATGCGCAGTCGCTTGAAAGCCCCGATTCTGTCAGGTAGCTCAACGAGATCGTTATCGGCCAGGACAAGGGTTTCCAGCCGTTCGGCAAGCTCCCAGACCTCTTCCGGTACATGCCCCAGGTGCATCTTCCACAGATTAAGATCCAGGTTCTCGCGATCCATGTTCGGCCGACCTGACATAGCCCCGATCATACGCAGGTATCGATCGGCAAAGGAAGTGATGATGAACGCCAGTCTCTTTGCACCGTTGACTGAACTCGCCACGATGCTTTTGCCCTCTGAGTCCGGAGCGGACGGGGCGCACGACGTGTCTCACCTCATCCGAGTGTGGCGAAATGCAAAAGCTATCCGACTCAAGGAACAAGGGGATCTGGACAGGTGCGCTGACAAATCTTATTGATGCGGCGTACTCGGATATAAAGTCGCGCATCGAACACTGCTAAGTCAGAGAAACTCCTCGAACGTGCACTCAGATCGTATTTCGCCGGATGCATGGCCGGCTTTTGTCAGGATCCAGAGACATCCTTGCTGGAGTGGGGTACATCTACGCCAGTACAAACCCCGTCTGTGTCTGGGCGAGGGAATTCGACGACCCGGTCGCGCGTCGCGACAGCGGAACGATTGCCGGGAACGCACGTCGATAATCATGCCTGTCTCTTTTATTGGTGAGGTCTCCGTGCGCTGCGCTCCGATTCAAATTTCTCTCACGTCTTGGAAACAGGCTTGCCTGGTTCTCTCAACGATGCTGCTTTTTCAGGTGGGCAGCTTCCGTGAAGCCCATGGACAGACGTCGCCGTCCACGCCGGTCAACGCATCGCTGCCGAGTGCTCCTGATCCCCAGGACTCTGAGCTAACGCTTCGTAACATGCCACGCCGGCTATGGCAAGACCAGAAGGCTATTTGGACAAGTCCGGCAAGGGTGAGCGTTCACGACCTGATATGGATCGTTCCTCTAGCCGCGGCGACTGGAGCAAGTATCGCGCTCGACAGTCACACCATGAACACGGTCGTTTCCCATGACGCGGGGTTTAACCAGGCAAACGTCAATGCGTCGAACGCGATGGTAGGAGGCATTCTGATTGCGCCGGCTGCGCTCTATGGGTTAGGCCTTGCCAGGCATAACGAACACACTCGCGAGGCCGGGCTACTGGGCGGCGAGGCCATCGGCGACGGAGTGGTCGTTGAGCAGGGAATCAAGCTCATCTTCTGGCGGGAGAGGCCAGTGCAAGACAGGGGGAGGGGCTTGTTCTTCCAAGGCTCAGCCGGCATCGACTCGTCCTTTCCATCTAGCCATGCGGTGCTGGCTTGGTCGTCTGCAGCTGTCCTGGCAAGTGAGTACCCGTCGCGATGGAAGCAAGCCGGTTTTTACACCTTGGCCACAGGCATCAGCCTGACCAGAGTGCTGGGGCAGCAGCACTTCCCCACGGACGTACTCGTGGGGAGCGTGGCCGGCTGGCTGGTCGGCCACTACGTCTACCGTGCGCATCATCGCCACGACCACGACCTTCGACCGCGTTGAACGATTGCTTCCTTGGCTAGCACTCGATCCACAGCTTCTCACAGCAGGGCTGTGGTGAGGACCTCACAACAGCATGCTATTCTGCACAGGGTTTTTGCAGTGAAGCCTGATAGCCTTTGCCTGTTCACGCTTTGTTTGTCTGCGCCGCCTGCGCGCAACAGCAGGTTGGAGGTCGAAGCGTACTGGCGAAGGTCACTGATATCGCCATGGTTGCCGAAGAGCGTAGCTTCTTCAGCTTCCTGGCTGCTACTATCTCCGCGTACTCATTCTTTGTCGGCAGCTACAGCCCAGCGTATTCTCTCCTGGCTGCCAACAACGGGGGCAAATCCGCGTCCGCGTTTCTCCATGTTGCAAAAAGCCCCTCATAAGCTTTCTTCGCAGCCGCCTTATTCCCCACCATCACGTAAGCCCGCGCCAATCCAAGTTGGGCCATGGGATAGCACCCACCACCAGTTGCTCCGGTCACCAGCATGCTTGCTGCGTACCTGGTCGCCAATTGGAACGCGTTGACAGCATTGCCGGCTTCGCGCAGCTGAAGATAAGCCAGACCCTGCACACAAGAAGACGGGTACACCGCGGAATATTGCTTAGCCGGCTCGGCATCCGTCACCGCCTGTTGCGGCTGGCCCGCCGCCAGCGACCCGTAGGCCCGGGCAAGCGGCAGGTACACATCCTGGATAAGCGTGTCTTCGGGAAACTTCCTGCTCAATTCCTCCAATATCGGGAGCGCCAACTTACCGTTGCCACACACGGCTGCGGCCAGCCCCGCCTCCATCTGCGTCTGCTTGCTCTTATCCAGGGCGAGCGCGTGTTCCACCGCTGCGTCGTTGCCATCGCACGCACCTGTCATGCCGCGGCCCAGAGTGTCCTGGAGCAGGTTCATCGCCTGTGCATCCGGAGCCTTGGCGCGGCCCGCCTGGTCAACAGCTCGTCCGAAGGTCGACGTCGCCAAACGGAATTGACCGGCATATTGCTGGATAACACCCAGGCTTTGGGTGGTCACAAATTCGTCCGGACGCCCTGCCATTTCCGCCAGGACCGATTGCATCTGTTGCGTGTTTCCCAGCAGGAAGTGGGCAACCAGGTGCTGCGACGCGACTTCCGTGCTGCTGTCCATCCCTACCCTGTGCTCTCGGGCAAGTTCCTCCTTCACTTCTTCCATCCGGTCGAGCGCCATCAGAACCTGCAGCAGATTTTCCGATGCAATTGCTTCCTCGGGCTGTAACTCCACCGCTTTTCGCGCGTACGGCAGCGCTTTCTCAAATTGCCCCAGGGACTGGTAGGCCACGTTGATGTTGATGTAGCTGTCCAACTGGCCCGGATACGTTTGGATGGCCTCCTGCAGCGTCTCAATCATTCTCGGCAGGTTGCCGGTCACGGACAGATCGTAGTGAGACGAGATGTAGAGGCGCTCCTTCTCGCTGACATGGGTTGAGAGTTCGTGGGCCTTCGCATAGTATGGCCTCGACTTGGCGGGCTCGCCCGAGTTGTCATACACCACGCCCAGCCGCGCGTAGGCCATGGCAAAATTGGGATCGAGTTCGATCGCCCGTTTGTAGTGCCCCTCCGCTTCGGGAATATCCAACGCCTTGGCATGAGCCTCATCGCCCAACGCATAGGCGCGGAACGCTTCGAGAGAAGGCGTCGTGGCCTGGCCAAACGGCGTGTTCAACTTCTTGATGCTGGCCAGATCCTCGCCCAGCTTGGCACGCATCGCCGCCGCGGCGGTCCCCAGGGCGCCGAGCACGTTCTCCTTGCCGGAGGCTGTTGCCTGCTCACTCGCAATTTCATCGCCCGTCGCCGTGTTCTGCGCCGTAAGCGTGATCACATACTGTTGGCCCAGGCTGCCAATCGTGCCCGTCAGGATCGCTTTCATCCCCTCGCGCTCGCCGATCTCGCGCGCGATGGCCGGCGTCACCACCGTGTCCTCGGGCTTGCCCAGATACTTCACACTCTGCCGCAGATGATCGGGGCTCACGATATTGATCACCGGCGACTGCTCCAGATCAATCCGCAGCGCCTGGTTCAGCGTCGTGTCAAAGACCGGGTCACCGGTCTGGTTCACAAAATTCGCCAGGATAATCGAATCCTTCAACTGCCCGGCCACCACGGCGGCCTCACCGGTCTGCCCCGTAGTCCCTGTCGTCGTCGCAGGCGAGACGCTGCCGGGCCTCCACTTCCACCACGCCAGCCCGGCCAGCAGCAGCAACAGCAGCACCCCCGCCGCCACCAGAGGAGTTCGCTGCGCCCTGGCTGGGGCATCCAGTCCATCCAGATCTTTCTGCAACTCCTCCGCGCTGGCGTAGCGCGCTGCCTGATCTTTTGCCATTAGCTTCTGGATAATTTGCCCCAGCCGCCTGGGCATCGCCGGGTTCACCCGGCTGACCGGCGGAGGCTCTTTGGTGAGCAGTGCGGCAAATATGTCTGCGGTCGAGCCGCCGCGGAACGGGGTCGTCCCGGTCGCCATCTCGTACATCACCGTGCCCAGGCTGAACAGGTCTGTCCGCGCGTCCAGATGCGCACCGCGCGCCTGCTCGGGCGACATATAGGCCACCGTCCCCAGGGTCGACTCGGGGGCGGTCAGGTCCTGGCCCGCCCGGTTGGTGTCCGCGGAAGTGGCCTGGCCGCCAAAGGTTGCTGTCGCCAGACCGGAGTTCTGCAGATCGCCCGCGCCCTGCTGCTTGGCCAGGCCAAAGTCGAGGATCTTGATTTGCCGCTTGCCCTCGGCTCCCAGCACAAAAATGTTTGCCGGCTTGATGTCGCGGTGAATGATGCCCTGCGTGTGTGCGGCGGCCAGCGCGCTGGCCGCCTCTCGCGAGAACGTAACCACTTCGGATACAGAAAGCCGTCCCTGGCGCAACGCTTCTTTGAGCGTAACGCCACGCAGCAGCTCCATCACCAGGTAGGGCCGTCCGTCCTGTTCCCCAATGTCGTAGATGGTGCAGATATGGGCGTGGTTCAGTACGCTGGCCGATTGTGCCTCGCGTAGAAACCGGCGGTGCGAAAGGGTTCCGGGAGTGGCTGGGGAGCCGTGTCCCGGCGGCGCGCTCCCGCTGCCAAAGGCCTCCGCCAGGTAGCGGTCGGAGACCAGCTTGATGGCAACCTCGCGGCCCAGCCGCGTATCCAGCGCCCGGTACACGTCGCCCATACCCCCAGAGCCGATCTGCTCGACGATCTTGTAGGGGCCGAACTGTGTGCCTTGTTGGATCGTCATGCTTGCCGGGCGAATCAAGACGGAAAGGGTCTCAGGGTTTTCCGCAGTCTAACAGCGTGGGGAGGCTTCCTGCTACGTATTCCCTGCGCGGGCCTGGTTATCAGCAACGTGAGCTAAGCGCAGGGTCATGACGGTGATGTCGTCATCCTGGCCAAAGGCTTGCGCGGCGTGCACGATTGCCTCCGCGGACTGCGTCGCCATCGCCTGCACGTGATCGAAGCCGAACAGTTCGCCGTTGGCAGCGCGGGCTTCTACGACGCCGTCGGTCATGAGGGTGAGTTGTTCGTCCGCGGCCAGCGATAAAGACGGATTCGGCGTATTTTTCGTGCGCAGAGAGGCCGAGCGGGAGGCCGTTGGCGAGGGCGAGTTCCCGTCCATTAACGTAAGGCGCGAGGTGGCCGGCGTTGGCGGCTGTGAGCGTGCCCGCAGCGCTCACGGTGAGCACCAGGCAAGTGGTGAATCCGCCGGAACTGCGCGCCAGCATGCGCTGGTTCATCGCGGCCAAAATCTCTGAGGGCTTTTGCGTGTAATGTGCCAGGGTGCGCAGTGTTCCAACCAGGAGTGCGACGGTCATGGCAGCAGGCATACCCTTGCCGCTGACGTCGCCGATAGCCACCAGCACACCGCCATCGGCGATCGGGATGATCTGAAAGAAGTCGCCTCCAACCTGCCCGGCGGGTTTGTAAACGCTGGCCAGAGGCAAATCCGGGAAGGGTGGGGATTTCTTCGGGCACGAGGACCTGCTGCACGGTGCGGGCGGCTTCGAGCTCTGTCTTATAGCGCTCTTCATCGCTCCGAGTGCGCACGAAGCGGAACAACAAAATGGTGAAGAGCGCGAGTTGCACCGCGATCCCGGTGACCTGATAGGTTCCCAGCGGAAAAGGCCAATCCGTGAAACTGATGAAAAGCTGCACGTAGGAGCCCACCCAGCTTGCGCCCCGCACCAGGAGGACAAATGCTGTATAGATGGCTGTCAGATTCAGGAAATAGATAGCAACCGGCAAAGCAAAGATGCGCATCTCCACCTTGCGTTCCTTCGCGGTTTGGAAGAGCAGACCGCAGTTCAAAGCGCCGATCATGAGCTTCATCATTGCCTCAACCACGCAGAATTCAAAAACGCTGATCCAGGTTGAACCCGGCGAGGATGTTGAGCGCAGAGTCGAGCAGCGCGACCACGATCGCCGCCCAGTAAAGACGAGTTCGCTCGGTCCTGCCAAAGTGCCGAATCAGGATCGGCATACACACGTTGAGGCCGGCCAGCAGGACGCCCCCGCCCAGTCTCCAGAACATTACGTTGAAGGAATGGAAGTCGCACCAGGTCGCGAGCAGGAGGTAGAGAACGTTAAATCCCTCCCACACGCCGAACCAAAGAAATTCGCGGTCGGTCGGACGCAGGAAGAAGAGCACCAGGGAGCCGAGGCCAGCCAGCAGGCAAACCAGGCAATTGATGTTGAATTGCGTGTTGAGCCAGAATATCGTGTGCCATCTGCTGTGCCTGCCAGCTCCCGCATGAGGCGGGCGTTCGCCCAATTGCATGGGTTCCTGGAGGCCGCCGACAGCTCATACTCCCACCGGTAGTGCCATACGCGGATGGCGAAACTGAGGGGCTGGCCGGAACGGGCAAGATCGGCAGGGATGGCGAAGACCAGGTTTGGTCCGTAGCGCGGAATGGGATGCGGGGGCATGACACCGTTCTCGGCGATGAGCCGGCCATCGGCAAAGATTTGGAAGTTCGTGGCGATCAGGGGAACCCAAAGGGCGAGGGGGCCCGGGTGGCTGGGCAGCGTCACCGTGAACCGGTACCACGCAAAGCCGGTGAGTTTTGGATAGCCCTGCGTGTACCACGGTAGGTCGCCGCGGAGGAGCGGCCACGCAGAATCGTCGAAGGCCGTGCTGGCCCAGCCGAGGGTAGGATCGTCGCCGGGGTGGAAGCGCATGAGCTGGTCAAGCGCGATGATCTGCTGGCCGTGGGTGGCCAGATCGTAGCTTTGCGCTACGAGTGGTCCGCTCAGGGCAAGGGCGGCCCAGAGCACGGCCAGCAGACGAAATGCCAGGCGGAGAAGCATGAACGCCATCTTGTCATTGAACCCGCCAGCCTACAACGGAAAATGCCGCGCCCACTCTCCGGCCCACGCGCGGAGTGCGTCACCAATAGGATCGTTTCTCCCACCAGGCTTGAGCGAGCCGCAGAGTCCCGAAGGGACGGACTGAAAGTAGACCCTGCGGGACTGAGGCCTTGAAAACATATACGACTCTATGAACGACGGACTACATCAATGGGCCGGGGGCGCGCTGGGCAACCACAGCGCATTACCCGCCACAATGTGCTCTACCTTCAACCCTGGAAACAGCGGGCGCAGATCTTCCGCGCATTTTTCCATGCCGGGTTCCTCTGAGACTTCGTGGCCTAACAGGATAAGCGCCTTGTGGCGGCCTTGTGTGCTCGCGTCGCGTACATACTCCACCGTCTCCCACTCCGAGGCTTCGCCGGCAATCAGCAGTTCCACGTCGTCCGGCCGCAGAGCCGATACCTGGGTCTCGAGGCCGGCAGCGCCGGGCACCATCGCGATGTGCGTGATGATCAGGTTCGGGTCGCCGTCGATGCGCATCGTGTTGGCCTTCAGTTTCGTCTGCAATTGCCGAGCCAGGACGGCGAGGGTGGTGGCCGGAATAGTGAAGTGGAACGGGTCGCCTGCCTTCTGGTAGCTCTGCCAACCCAGCGCCTCGACCATGCCGGCGGCTATGTGATCGGGCGCGGTGGCGTGGATCTCGTCATGCAGGCGAAACACCACCATGTGGTGCTGCTCGATGAACGCCAGCTTCTCCTTGTAGACAGGATCGCTGGCGAAAAACGCGGTGCTGTCGCGATGGTTGTAGAAGGTGGGTTCGTGCGTGATCACCAGGTTCAGGCCGCGACGGTTCGCTTCCTGCAAAACAGCCATGGTGTCGAGGAAGGTCGTCGCGATGCCCGTCACCGGGGTTGCCGGGTCGCCGGCCTTGATGGTGTCGACCGTGTCGGGCACCGGATGCGGATAGCGCTGCTGGATTCGGTGAATGGCCTCGGCAGCGGTGAGCGTTTGGGCGGCTCCGGAGAGGGGAAGCAGCAGGACAAGCGGCAGAAGTTTCGACCAGCGCATCCCTGCATCATGCACGCAAGTGAATCTGGAAACAAGCCGCGCCCCGCTTGCTATTCTGGCGTTGCATGAAAAACTGTCTCCTCTTGCTCCCTCTCTTCGCGTCGCTCCAATTCGCACTGGCTCAGGGCACCGTGCCCACCTTCGTACACCAGGCCGGGGGCGCCGCGTACACGCTGGTGGGCCACGACCCAGCCAGGCCCGAGACCACCACGATCCCTACCGTGCTCGTGCCCATTACACTTGCGTTTGCCGGCAAATCGATAGGGATGGATGCCACCGCGGATGTGCCGCGCTTGCTAGGCTCGCCGGTATTTGCCAGCTTCGGTTTCGCGTCTGGTCATACGCAGTATGCCGACGCCATGCTGCGGGCGACCTTTCCCCAGGCGCAGGAATGGCATACGCTGCTGGGCAAGCCCGAGGTGAAGCCGGTCACCATCACGGTTCCTGCGGGCTATGGCTACGTTCTCACTTCGAAGCAGACCGGCCAGGCCATGGCCGTCGTCGACGTGGAGTTCTTGCAGAAGGCTTTGTTCCAACAGCTCCCGAAACAGCCGGGCAAGCTGGTCATCGCTATCACCCATAACACCACTTACTACAGCGATGGCGATGCGACGGAGTGTTGTTCCTGGGGGACGCATGGGGTCGATGCCGCGACCGGCAACTCATTCGTGCTGAGCTCGTATCTCGAGGCCGCGCCCAGCGTAGTACAAGACAGCGACGTGCAGCCGCTGACCCAGCAGCTTGCGGAGTTTATTAACGATCCGTTGCACGATCCGCTGTTTCACGGCGCCCGCAACACCGTCGCACCGGGCAATGTGTTTCCTCCATGGAGGCGGCTCGAAGGCGTACCGGCGGGCGACCAGGGCCGTTGCGGTGGCCCGCGCGATGCGACCGAGTACTTCCTGCTCGAGCCCACCGACACCAACCCAAAAAACAATATCCCGGCGTCACCGGGTTTCGTCGCCCGGGCAGGTGCGACGGCATATCACCTGCAAAATGTAGCCCTGATGCCCTGGTACACGGGGGCGCAGCAGGGGCTGGGGAGCACCTACAGCTTTCCCGATGCCCAGGTGCTGCGCACAGCAGCCAGGCCTTGTGCGCCGCGGGGCAAGCGGATGAGCACGGGCAGCGCGGTCGCCGCGCTGCCACGCACAGGTGCCCCGAATGGGCATAAGTTGATTGGTTACTGGGAGGGTTACGGGGATGCGGCGTCGACCTTTCCATTGCGCGACGTGTCGCCGCAGTGGGACGTGATCCTGGTGGCGTTTGCCACGCCGGCCAGGAACGCTCCCGAAGGAACGATGCAGTTCCAGGTGCCTGCTGGAATGGATCCCGCCGTGTTCAAGGCGGATATTGCGCGGCTGAAGAGTCAGGGCAGGAAAGTGATGATTTCGCTCGGCGGTGGCGGCCAGCACTTCACGCTGGCAGACCCGGCGCGCGTTCCGCTGTACGTGTCGACGGTTACCCAGATCGTCAGCGAATACGGCTTCGATGGAATCGACATCGACTTTGAAAGTCCGTCGCTTTCGATCGACCCGGGTGACACGGACTTCCGCCACCCGACCACGCCTTCGATCGTGAACCTTATCTCGGCACTGCGGCAGTTACATGATCATTTTGGTCCGGGTTTCATGATCAGCCTGGTGCCTGAAGGGACGCAGATCCCCTCAGGCTACCCCAGCTATGGCGGTCAATTCGGCTCTTACCTGGCAATCGCCTATGCGATCCGCGATATTCTGTCGTTCATCGACGTGCAGGACTACAACACGCCTCCGCTCGAGGGCCTGGATGGTGAGATCTACCAGCCGGGCACGGTGGATTACCACGCTGCGATGACCGAGTTGCTGCTGCATGGCTTCAACGTGGGCGGCAACCCGGCGCAATTTTATCCGCCGCTGCCGGCCAATCAAGTGGCGGTCGGCTTTCTCACTCCGGACACAACGCCCACGATCGTGAGCGAGGCAATGGACTATCTCATCACCGGCAAAGCGCCGCCAGGCACGACGTACAGGTTGCTCAAGCCTGGGGGCTACCCCGGGATGATCGGTGCGATGTTCTGGACGATCAACGACGATCGCCGCGAAGGGTATAACTACTCCAACCGAATCGGTCCGCAGTTGCATGGTTATCCTACGAGCCGCTAGGCGATGCAATTCCAGGGGTTCGCGCTAGGGCGATGAGTGCTATTGGCCTTCGTCGAGGTACGACGCTGTTGCGTAATACGAGAGTCAGCGCGGCCGGCAGGAGAAGCAGGGCGATAGAGCTCAGATCGGCCGCGCAGCTCTGACGCAATTGTTGTGAAGTTCCGGCTTCGGGTACCGGCAAGTTTATGTTTCCTGCCTTTGCGAATTTCTTTCGGGTCTCTAAGCAGGCGGTAGGTAACAGGTGTAGCTACGATGAGATCAACGACGGGAGGAAAAAAATTTGCCTAGGCGAAATCGTTCCGTCCGGCTGGTTTCCGGGCAATCGATAAAACCGTGTCTCCTTTGCAACTTTCAGAGGGTCCACATCGTCGCAGTACTGTGCAAGAAAGCGGCTCCATCCCCTGCCTTGAATTCGAGCGATTGAAAACGCAACACGAGGCCGCTCGGATCCGCTGGACCCAACTCACCGACGAAAGCAACTTGCACCCGAGTTTCCTGGCCGACAGAAAGCAGGCGTTGCAGAGAAAAGCCCTGATGTTCGACATGGTTCAACTCGGAAATCTACTGCTCGAGCATCAGGAAACCTGTCCCATCTGCCGGAGGAATCTTTCCTCCCCTGGATAACAGAATCGCCTGTCGCGGTATTGGGTGCCGTAGAAGAAGGCTGCGACGATTCAGGCATTCGTACTCGTGAATGTCCGCAGGCCTGACGGCCGCAACTCCAGAGCGCTAGTCCTGTTTGCGCGCCCGCCACAAGCCCAATAGGCAGCAGCAAACAGAGCCAGCAGTATCCCGAAAATCAGCAAGGCGCGCGGGGAAGGCAACCAGTTCATAGCCATACAGCATAACCGCGCCATACCCGCTTTGGCGATCCTGCGGAAGCCTCTATGGCCCAAGGGTGGCCAGGTTCGGCGGGTAGCTACGGAGAAGCCAGCTGGCAAGGTGGCTCCTGCGCGGCCCGTACAACCAGTATCTCCCGGGCACGTTTCGGCGCAGGAAAGAGGCAGGTGTGGCGGGGGAGCGGGGTATCCTAAACTGCAACCAGCATCTATGAGGATTCTAATTTGAAACGCGCGATTGCTCTATTGCCCGCGATTCTGCTCGTAGTATTGGCGTCCCTGGCGCAAGACGTGGACAGCACGGCTCTCAATGCGCTGCACTGGCGGCTGATTGGATCGTTCCGCGCGGGCCGTGTGACCGCGGTCGCCGGCGTGCCTGACCAACCAAATGTCTACTACTTCGGCACGCCGGGCGGCGGCATATGGAAGACCACTAACGCGGGTCACGTCTGGAGACCCATCTTCGATAAACAACGGATGGCCTCGATTGGCGCGCTGGTCATCGCTCCTTCCAACTCCCGGATTCTCTACGCCGGCACAGGCGAGCAGACCGCGGGCGACGGCCTCTACAAGTCTGTGGATCAAGGCAAGACCTGGACCCACGCTGGTCTTGAAAATACACGCTTCCTGCAGGCCGTCATCGTCGATCCGCACAATCCAGACGTGCTCGTGGCCGGGGCCAATTCCATTGGGGTGAACGTCTTCTCACGTCCCGTGCCGAGCAAGACTTTTTCCATCGCACGCGGGGTCTTTAAGTCGACAGACGGCGGCAAGATCTGGAAGCAAACCCTCAACAATGACCAGACCGCGGGTGTTTTCGACCTGGCGGCCGATCCTGACAACGCTCGTGTTCTCTATGCGTCGCTCTATGTGCCGGCTTCGGGAGCGGTCGCCTCGGCGGGTGGCATTGAGGCCAATTCCCTGATCTACAAATCCGTGGACGAGGGGTCCACCTGGCGACCGCTGGCCGCGCAGGGCCTGCCGGAAAAGGGCCGCGGCCGCCTGGGTATCAGCGTCGCCGGCGGTACCCGCGGACGCCGCCTCTACGCCGTCATGGAACAGGGTTTCTACCGCTCAGACGATGCTGGCGCAACCTGGACCCAATCCACCAAAGACCCGCGCATCCTGGGCAACGCTTACTTCAGCCGCATCTTCGTGGACACCAGGAACCCCGATATCCTTTACGTCGCTCAGACCTCTCTCTACCGTTCGATCGACGGCGGCCATACCTTTGCTGCGTATGTAGGCGCTCCCTCAGGGGATGACTTCCATGTGCTGTGGATCGATCCCAAAAATCCCAACCGGCTGCTTCTGGGCGTCGATCAGGGTGCGATTCTCAGCGTCGATGCGGGCAAGACGTGGAGCTCCTGGTATAACCAGCCGACCGGCCAGTATTATCACGTCACCACCGACCACTCGTTCCCCTACCGAACCTATGCGGCGCAGCAAGACAGCGGCACGCAATCGGTGCCTGATCGGAGCGACCACGGCCAGATTATCCCGCAGGATGTGTACTCAGTGGGCGGCTTCGAGTACTGCTTCATTGCCCCCGACCCTCTGCATCCCGACTGGATTTACTCCGGTGGATGGTACGGTACGGTTGTCCGCTACGATCGCAAGTCGGGCCAGACAGCTACAGTGTTTGAAAAAGGGGATCAGTACCGCGTCAGCCAGATGCCGCCCTTGTTTTTTCCTCCCCACGATCCGCACACGCTTTATCTAGGCACCCAGTATGTTTTGGCAACGGTAGACGACGCCCGGACCTGGGTGCCGATTAGTCCAGACCTTACCGAATGGGATAAGAAGGACGATTCGGAAACCTACCCCGATAAGCCCCGTCCCCCGGCGATTGAGGCTCTATCCGTTTCCCCAATGGACCCTCAGGAGATATGGGCCGGCACCACCAACCGCCTGCTGCAAATGACACGCGACGGCGGTGCGCATTGGCAGAAGGTAACTCCGCCGGGGCTCGCTGAGCCTGCGCAAATTCTTTATGTAGAACCCTCGCATCACCAGGCCGGCACGGCGTACGTCACGGTCGGCTCCAGCCGCGAAGCGGTTGCTCCGCAGGTGTTGCGCACGCGCGACCTTGGCGCCACCTGGCAATCGCTGGTCAACGGCCTGCCGGCCAATGAGAGCGTGCGCGTGGTGCGCGAAGACCCGGTGCGCAAAGGGCTGCTCTTCGCCGGAACCGACTCGCGGGTTTTCGTTTCCTTCGACGACGGAGAGCATTGGCATCCGCTGACCCTAAATCTGCCGGCGACCCCGATTACCGACATGGAAATCCACGGCGACGACTTGGTCATCTCCACCTATGGCCGCGGTCTCTGGATCCTGGACAACATCACCCCCATTCGCCAACTAACGCCCGAGGTGCTGAGCGCGGCGGTTCATCTATTTACCCCGGCGATGGCGCTTCGCGTCCGTTGGGATACTTATCAGGACACGCCGCTGCCCATCGAAACACCTACCGGGCAGAATCCACCGGATGGCGTCAGCCTGGATTATTATTTGCGCACTTCCGTAGCCGAGGCGCCGTCGATCACCATTCGCG
Organism: uncultured Acidobacteriaceae bacterium; assembly: GCA_963834445.1. Taxonomy (GTDB): domain Bacteria; phylum Acidobacteriota; class Terriglobia; order Terriglobales; family Acidobacteriaceae; genus PALSA-350. The sequence continues at coordinate 17,518 of CAWIBU010000001.1, read as the reverse complement.
ATGCGGCTGGCAACGTGGTCAGAAAATTCACCGGCGCTGCGCAGGAACCGCAGCTACCGCCGGCCAATGTGCCCGAGTATTGGTTTGCCACTCCTCGATCGGTGGAGCGAACGCCTGGTTTGCATCGCTTCGTTTGGGACTTGCGTTACGACGCACCGCAGACTCTGCCCGCTTCGTATTACGGACCTATTCTGCAATACACCGAATACACGCTGGCCGACCACGCGATACCCTATGAAACGCCACGCCAGCAGCCGCAGGGCCCGCTGGTTGTGCCCGGCCACTACACGGTCGAGTTCACCGCCGGCGGCCAGACAGTGCAGCAGCCTCTTACGGTTGCGCTGGATCCCCGCGTGCACGCTTCTGCCGAGGACCTGGAAGCGCAGCTGGCGCTCTCGCGCCGCATCCTGAGTGGCCTGGCGGTTTCTTACCACGCGTTTCAACAGTTGAAAGGCCTCACGGCCGCGGTCGAAGCGCGTAAAAAAGACAAGCTGGCTACGGCCGGCATCGAAAACCAGATCGACGCCATCCAGGACGGCACCAAGGCTGCGCCGGGTTTGGGTCCTGTCAACCGTGACCTTGCGCGTTTGCTCAACAGCGTCGAGGCCGCCGATCAACAACCCACCGAACTGCAGCGTCAGGCTGTTAGCGAGGAGTGCAGCGATCTAACCAGAACCATGGCTCTCTGGAAAACGCTGAACGCCAATCTAGGCCAGCAAAACCCGCTCCATCTCCCGATCGCCACGGAAATCTCCGGGGAAAGCTGCACACCCTGAAGCATGCTCTCTGTAACCCTGCCGCTAATGTCGGGTGGCCCATTCAAGCCCGCCTTTGGCTTGAGTGGGATAAGCAAATAGTGACTGGGGCGCCTATGCCGATGGCCCGGGCGGAAAGTACGCGGGAATACTGAACGCCGTCAGAAACTGCTTTACGTGGTAACTCGGGTAGCGGTCCAACATATATTGCGCAGCGGCCTGCGCGTCGCCGGTTCTGAGCGCGTCACCGAAATCGTGCAGGTAGGCGCGGCTTTGGGCGATCAGTTCCAGGCCAGCGGCTTCTCCGTGTCCTGGATAGATGGTTTCTACCCGGCCCGCGGCATATGTCTCTAACTCGCTGAGCCGGGCAAGCCAGCTTTCCTGATGTCTCTCCTGCAAATAGAGGTGTGCGTGGTTGTAGACCATATCTGCGCAAAGGAGCGCCTTCGATGAGGGGATATAAACGCACGCAATGTGTTTGGATTCGCCCTCGCCAAACTCCACAATATCGAAGGTGGCGTCCTCGAGTCGCAACTTCGGCTGCTGCACAATCTCGGGGATGACCAGCCGCGCGGGACCTTCAGAACCCAGCTTACTTTGCAGCATCGAGCACATCCATGGGCCGTCCGCCTGGATATCGGCCACCACATTCGCCGTGCTGACGATGCGTGCCTCGGGGAAGCGATCTGCAATCACATCCAGTCCCATAAAGTGGTCCGGGTGTGCGTGCGAGATCATCACCGTCTGAAGCGTCTTCCCTGAGTGCGCGATCATGGCGGCAAGTTTGCCGGCATCGCCGCGGAGCATCGGGACGTCCACAACGAGGGCTTCGGATCCATTGCCAACCAGGTAGGAATTGGACCACGCCCCGGCTTCGCTTGCAGTGAACCGCTGAATCGACAAACCTGCTGTTGCTTCCCGCATGATTCAGCCTCTTTATATTGCAATCATTCCAACGGCACTGGCACAGACATAGCAAGTCTCCAGGTGAGTAGCCCGGTGCCTGGCCGATTGCTAATTCTGTACTGTGCTCCAGGAAGTTCCTTCCGCCGGCGGCGTCACCGTGGCCCAGCGCTCGGCAATTTTGTCACCCTCGAATCGCCAGAGCACGAAGCCGTGAAATTGCATCTTCTTGCCCGAAGCGGCGTCGGTCCAACGCCAGATGTTCCGGCACATGACCTTGTCTCCTTCAGCGATCATGTCTTCGATTGTCAGGTGCAGGTCGGGCATGGCTTTGTACAGGTTGAGCATCATCTGTTCGTCGCCATCCACTCCCGTGGGCTTTCCGCCCGGTCCGTCATGGTCGTGGAAATCGGGCGTCATGTTTTTGCGGATTACGCCCGCATTCCGCTTGTTCACGAAATCCTCAAAGTGGTCCCTGACTAACCGCTTCATCTGCTCTAACGTCATTCCGGTTGCCATGTAGATGCTCCTTACGTCGTGATGGGGTCTGGCTCAGCCCCGGCCATGCCTGCCGGCAAAGCAGTTCATGCAATACTGTTTTGACTGTCTTCGAAAATAGCGCAACCCTGGCCATCCAGGAAGTACGCACAATTTTGTAAGCCGGGAAGCAGGAAGATGAAAAACCATTTCGGATGTCCGGTACAAGCTACATCAAACGTCCTGGCCGGGAAGTGGAAAGTTTTGATCGTATGGCATCTCGGCTTCGGGTCGCGGCGCTTTGCGGAGATTCGCGACCTCTTGCCGGGCGTGAGTGAAAAGGTGTTGACCGCGCAACTTCGTGAACTGGAAACCGACGGTATACTTAGCCGCCTGGTTACGAAGACCGTGCCTCCCCGCGTTGACTACATGCTGAGCGATGCGGGCAAGGAGTTGATCCCGGTGATGGAGGCAATGTGTGGCTGGGGAACCAAACACCTGGGGGTTGCGCCAACACTGCCGCCGCTCGGCAAGATGCAAACGTGATAATGGTGGGACGAAGCTGCCGCGTTCGCGCAAGAGCGAAATACGGAATGCGCGGCTGGCCCACTGGATCGGTGCTGCTTTCCGAGCCAGCCGCTGTGCTGAAGATGAGGCCCAGCCTTCTTTCTGAAATGGGCGACAACGCAGCCTTCCGAGTTAATTCGCGCTCAAGTAGCCGTAAACCGTTATCTCCTCGCTCGTCTCGTTTCCAGTTACGTATAAGGTGGTCCCGCTCGGCACAACGATCCCCGTAGACAACGGAAACTCGGTAGTTATGTTACCGGCTCCGGTCCAACCACCGTAGTAGCCGTTGGTAGCGCTCGATAGGGTGAAATAGGCCGGTGCACTGGAAGGAGCTGACCCAGGGCATGGACAGTCCTGAGTTCAAACGGGTCGAAGCGGAATACCACGGCCTCCGCTGAGCCGCTGGTTCCAAGGTTCCCACCACCTGCCCGCCATCCTTCAGCCGCTGCATAAATTCCGGCAACCCTACCGTCTCCGCCCAGGTTACCCAGGTTATCGCCTTGCCATCGCGCCACAGAACAGCATGCAGCGGGGTGAGATTGTTCTGCTCAATCGCGTTAAACGGTCCACAATTGCCGCTGGCTCCGACGGCCTGGCCGCGATCGTTGATCGCGAATGCAATGCCGTCGGGATCGCCCGCAACGGTCGCAAGCTCCAGCACCGCACCTGCGACCACGAGAAAGGTTTCATCCAGAGGACCGGCTTGAACTCGATGATCTGCCGCGACACGGACGCCCCCGGCAGGTTGAGTCCACCTCGCCGTTTTCCGCCGTGCCCGCGACCATTCCCCAGTCGTTGATCTGCAGGGCTGCGCCGTTGCTGCCTTCCGTCCCCCCGCTGCTTCGCAGCCTGGGGAGCGCGACCATGACACCGTCCTGCCACAGAAAAGGCGCGCATGTGTTCCCGCTGTGGGTCAGACCGAGCGCTGCAGATCCGCAGAAGTCTTCCCCATTCGGGTCCGCAATTGCGGTGTCGGCTTGCCCTGCTGCGTGGCCGCGGAAGTTCACTCCGAAGGCAACGCTGTTTGGCCCTCCGAGTCCGGGAGGCCGATGACTTTGCGGTAGGTTCCATCCCATAGCACCGCGTGCGATACCCATTCGGCCGGGTTGTCGGGATTGGCGACAACGATCTCCCCGCTCACCAGCCCATGGTGGCTGACTGTAAACGGCTGGCCCTGCGACCACGACGGGCCCACCGGACCCAGGTCGACGATGGTGTATTGAGGGGGCGTGGGGCTGTGCGAGGGTGCAAACCGGCCCTGCTACCGCGGCCAGCACAATACTTAGCCGCGCGATGCGCGACCACTTCGGTGCGAATGTAAGGTAAGTCATTGTTCTTCTCCTGTTTTCCGGTGGGTGGGTTTAGGGGTGGTAAGTCTGAGAGGGGCCTCGGAGGCGAAGCACCCGTGCAGCGAGGTGAGGCAGATCTGGACTGGTCCGCCGTCGGCACTCCAAAAGTGGAGCTTGCCGGCGGCCAGCCAATCTCTCAAGATCGTGGAAGGGAGGTGTTCGTCAAGGCTGTTGCCCTCGAGCGTCATCACTTCCGCTTCGGCGCAGCAAACAGGACACCAGTCACGACAGTTTTGCCCCTGTGCACAACCAGCAGGCTTTCGGTTTCAATCGTGATCCTTGTCGTTTTCACCACCATGTCACTCTCCGGGTCTCGCCACTGCGGCGGCTTCGTCATGAGCGCATCCTGCAGTCCGCAGGCCGGGAAAGTCTTCAAGCCGCGGTTCAATATTTCTCAATGCGTCTCAAGCAACGTCGTGAGGTAACAGATGCAAGCAGTTACAACGGATTGCGGTGCACTTGCCGCAGAACCTTCAAGCAGGGATGTCGAGACTGTGTAAGATTGCGCTTACGATTAATCGGTCCCCGCTAACGGGTGCGTTCTCGCCTCTTCGTGCTACCGGCTCTTCAAACAATGGCTACGGACCCCAGGATTGCTTATGAATTCGAGCCGTTCCACATGGACCCCGACAAGCAGATCCTGCGCCGGGGAGACGATCTTGTCCCTGTCACCCCCAAAGCATTCGAGACGCTGCTTGTCCTGGTACGCCGCAGCCGCGACGTGGTCTCCAAGGAAGAACTCCTCAAGGAGGTTTGGCCAGACTCGTTCGTCGAGGAATCGAACCTGAGCCAGAACATCTTCCTGCTGCGCAAGGCGCTCGGGGATACCCGGGAGAACCGGGAATATATCGTGACGCTGCCGGGACGAGGCTATCGTTTCGCGGCGGCGGTGCGCACGGTTACCGAGCCAGGCGAAGCCCTCGTGGCCCAGTCGCACACGCACCCAAATTGTGATTGAAGAGAACGAAGCGGAGACCGACCAGCCGTTGCCGCCTCTTCCGATTCCGCAAAAGCCCCAAGCGCGCCGCAAATCCTGCTCGCCCGCGCCGCTGTGGCATTGAACCAGACGATCGCCGCATCCCTCCTCCTTCGTAGCAGCCGGCCTGCCAAGCAGGGCGAGAAAAATTCCATCCTGTGCCGATTTCGTGAATACGACTGAGACCCTGCTTTCGATCACACGCTTCGCCAAGGCATGGAAGTGCAGTGGAGCAGTCCCCCTCGCTGAGTCTGGTTTCAGAAGATCGTATCCGGCAGGCGCTGCGCCTGATGGCAAGCCGCACGATGCTCGCCTTACCGGCAGACCGCGCGCGAAGTGTGTGAGCGCACCAGCAGTTCCGCCGTTCTCGAAGGCTCCATCCGGGCTCTCGGCAGCGAGTATGTACTCGACCTTCGGTCAGTCAACTGCCGCACCGGCGAGAAGATTAACGACGAGCAAGTCCAGGTCGCGCGCAAGGAGGATGCCCTCGAGCGGTCACCAAATGGCGCGCGGCTTTCGCGCGCGCGCGGCGAATCGGTGGCTGCGCTTGCCAGGCACGACACCCCGCTGCCGAGCGACCACGCCATCGCTTGAGGCTTTAAAGGAATACAGCCTGGGCTGGAAGGTCGCGACTCGCAGAGCGACGAGCCAGCCATCCCGTTTTTTCGCCGTGCCCTCGAGATCGACCCTAACTTCGCGATGTCTTACGCGTCTCTGGGGCTGATGTATGGCTCTACGGTCTTCTCAGTTGGCCACGGAAAACGTCACACGGGCCTATGAGCTTCGCGACCGCGCCAGCGATGAAGAGCGATTTTTCATCGCCGGCTACTACTTTGGCGAGCGACGGTAACCAGGAAAAGCGCAGCAAATCTCCAACGAATGGCGCGGACGTACCCGCACGAGTCTCTTCCTCACGCTTTTCTCGCCGGCTTTGTCGACGTCGTGCTCGCCAACTACAAAGGAGCGGTCGAAGAGGCGCGTAAGATCGATCGAGCTCAACCCCGACGATGGGGTTGGCTATTACCTGCTGGGCAGCAATTCGCTCTACCTGAATGACATGGAAGGCGCCGAGAACGCGATTCACCTGGCAGCGGCGCGCAATCTCAACCAGCGCACATGCGATGCTCCGCTTCGACCTTGCTTACTTAAAGGAGACACGCAGCCATGCAGGCGAGCGGAATTGCGAAAGCCCATCCTGAAACGCAGAGTTGATATTGGATCGCCAAACCTTTGCCGAAGCGTCCCAGGAGCAGCTGAAAAATGCCATCAACTTGTCGCAGAAAGCCGTCCATAACACAACAAAAAGCCAAACGCGAGCAAGCAGCGAACATCGAAACCAAACAGATCTGTGGCGGCATTCTTCAAGGATCCCATCAGGCAAAACGAATGCCACAGCCGCTCTCGCTCTGACAGGCAACCGCGAGGTCAACTATGGATCGGCTCTTGCCTTGGCGCTTTCGAACGACGCAGCGCAGCCGAGAAGCTCGCCAACGAGATGGAGAAGCGCTATCCCGAAAACACCTCCGTCAGCTTCAGTTACCTGCCAGTGATCCACGCTGCAGTGGCATGAACCATAGCGACCCTTCAAGCCATCGCCCCTCAGGCCAGCGTCCCACAAGATGAGTTCGCCGCGCGTTGCCGACTGCGTTCTTCGCTCTCTCTACCCCTTTTCTACCGTAGCCAAGCATGATGGAGAACCACAGAGGCCCAAGCTCACACCGCGTTTCAACCATAGTCGGCCATCGCCGCTATCAATCTCGATCTTGAGCTGGAGCATTGCCGGCAATCCTCTGGATCTGCATCACTCTGATGCGGTGATCTTCACGCGCTTGGTGTGCGGCGCAGCTATTGCGCGCAAACGCGAGAAAAGCCCTCAGCGCGAGAGTGAGCACCATCTGAACAAAACGGCGTCGAGACCATGAATTGCTGCCGATAGGCAAGCAGGCCGTTCCTCGCACACTGGTGCTAGAGCGCCGCGACCGAGCCATCTTCATGCCAGACGAACTCCATCGGCTTGGTGCCGCCGAAGGGATACTTCTTTAACGAAGCCTCGCTCAGCTCAAAGCCCAGGCCGGGTTTGGAGGGGAGAGGAACGCGCCCATCCACCATGCGCATGGCCGGGAAGCCAAACCATTCCGCCCAGATCTTCTCTTTGTCTCCAGGCTTTACGAAGCTGCAGATTTCCTGAACCAAAAAGTTAGGCATGGCCGAATCCACGTGCAGGGTGGAGAGACCGCCGATAGGTCCTTCACAGGCATGAGGCGCCATGGAGATGTTCGAGATGTTCGCCATGGCCGCGACCTTCCACAGTGCGGAGATACCGCCGACGTGATTGATGTCGGTTTGCAGAATATCGACTGCTCCCATCTCGATCAGCTCGCGGCATCCATAGGCCGCGACCAGACGCTCGCCCGTCGCGATGGGCGTGGTCGAGTGGCGGGCAATACGCAGCATGGCCCCCGGATTCTCCGGTGGACACGGCTCTTCGACAAAGAGCAGATGCAGCGGTTCCACTTCCTTGATGAGAATCGAGGCAACCGCGGGCCCCATCTTGGCGTGGAAGTCGACGGCTATGTCGATCGAGTCACCCAGGCCTTCACGCACGCGCTGCATATGTTTCACCGCGCGATCGATTTTCGCATTGGTTTCGATCCATTCATAGTCGTGATCGGCTAACCCGATTTTGAGACAAGAGACGCCGTCGTGCAGAGCAGTCTCGCGCAAGTGGGCCAGATCTTCCGCCGTGCGAATATTTTCCACGTGGTAGTAACCGCGTATGCCGCGGCGATCGTAAGGCCCGCCCAGCAGTTGGTAAACGGGCACGTTCAAGGCCTTGCCGCGAATGTCCCACAACGCCTGATCGATGCCGGACATGGCAGAGCCGATGAGCGGGCCGGCACGGTAGAACGTGTGCACGTACATCGATTGCCACAGGTGCTCCACCTGCATGGGATCGTTGCCCACCAAAAAGTCGCGAAAGTCTTCTACGCACGACATGGTTGACTGGGCTTTGCCCTCGAGCGTGGCCTCACCCCAACCGATCAACCCCGGCTGGTTGGTTTCCAGCTTGACGAAGACATAGGGCCGGTCGGAGTTGGGGGTCAGAGAAACGCCAAAAACTTTTAGGTTGGTGATTTTGATGCCCGAGCTAAGCTCGCGGAATGCGTCGCTGGCCCGGGTTGGACCATTGGGGTCGATGGCGTACGACGCGTCTCGTGCTTGCCCGAGAAAGGGGTCGCATGCACAAGAATCAATCAGCGCGGGGCCGCCCACCGCCGCCCCCATGCGGGAACCGGGTAGTGCTGCCGCCATCATCGCTGCCGTCCCGAGAAACCTTCTTCGATTCATGCGATTTGATTCCCTTCAAAGGTTTTTTCGTCGACCTCGATGCCTAACCCCGGGCCCTTGGGCAAGGGAAAGAATCCATCCTGGGGCGCCGCCCCAACCAACGGGTTTGGGGATTGAGCGATGAAGAAGTTTGGCATGCTGGCGGCGGCGTGCAGCGATGCGGCATGGGCAATCGCCCCGCCCTGGTGCCACGGGGCAACATCCACGTAGTAGGTCTCCGCCATGGCCGCCAGGCGGCGAACCCCGCTGATGCCGTGGGTGAGCAGGTCGGGCCGCAGCAGATCGACCAGGCCTTGACGAAGAAGATCCTGAAAGGTTCCAGGGTCAGAAATCGTGCGCCCAAAACCCAGGGGAACCACCGTCTCCTCTGCGATCTTGCGAATCGTCTCCAGATTCGAGACCGGGCAAGGCTCATCAAACCAGAAAGGATGCAGACTCTCCACTTCAGCGGCCAGGCTGGCCGCATCTCCCGGAGTCAGTTGCGCATGGGCTTCCAGGGCGAAGTCCGCCGTCGGGGCAGCGGCACGCATTGCCTTGAGCCGCGTGGCCGCAACCCGAACAAACTCGCTGCCCTGGTTACGCGCAGTGGGCAGCGGAATGGGAATCAGGAACGCACGGAAACCCGCGCTGAGCTGCTTCGAAAGGTCACTTTGCAAGGCTTCGTCCGACGTTCCCGAGAGCCGGGTAATGGCCCGCGCCTTGTTGCGGGTGGGGCCGCCGAGCACGCGGTAAATCGGCGCCTTGGTGGCTTTGCCTACGATGTCGAGCAGGGCAATGTTCAACCCTCCGCGTACCGGCGCGGGCACCAGTCCGTCCAGAGCCTGGTAGGCCGACGGGGCGAGCCCCACCACGGCCTGATTCGTAGCTTTGAGGTCAGACGCGGAAAGGGAATTGCACTCCCCATAGCCAACCAGGCCAGATTGGGTACGGACGCGAAGAACCACGTGGGCATTACCCGAATCGGGAGAGCCAACCTGGAAGGCATGAACTTCCGCTATCGGATCCGGGCCAGTGGCGATGGTTTGGGCGGATGGTGGCGGCGCGAAGAGCAGCAAGGATTTTCGTCGCGCCAGAACACTGGGCGCCAAAGCGATGGTCATGAATGGCCTCACTACGATCTGGATATACAGCTCTCAAAGCTTACCGGTACTTCTCAAAACGTCAACCTGAGCGCCAGTTGCAATTGGCGCGCCGTATTCGAAGTGCTGGTGATGCTGCCCACGCCCCCGGTGGCGATCACAGCCGCGGGAATCTGGAATTGAGGATGATTGAACATGTTGAACATTTCAAAGCGAAACAGCAGGTTTGTTCTTTCCGTAATGGGAAACTTCTTCTCCGCCGAGGAGTCGAAGTTGATTTCATCGGGGCCGCGCAGAATGTTCCTCCTGGAGTTACCCCAGTTGTAAGCAGTCGGCACGGCGAACGCTGCTGGATTGAACCACTGGCTCACCGTTTTGTTGGCCGGATAGCGGGCTGCACCCGCGACCACGTTGGCGCGGCTGCTGGATGCCCCGGTATTGGTCGCCGTGCCGCTGGTGGTTACGGTGAAGGGCAAGCCCGATTGCCCGGTGAAAATTCCGTTTACTTGCCATCCTCCCAGCAAGAAACGACTCACGATTGAGTTGCCGCTGAGAAGAGCCTTCCCCGGTCCGAAGGGCAGCTCGTAGGTTCCATAGATGCTGACCCGATTGTGGATGTCGCTGTCTGAGCTGGCCCAGTCGGCGTTTCGATTCGTGGGATCCTGCGGTACGGGTCCATCCGCTCCTCCGTCGAAGGAGGCGTTGTCGAAGGCGTGCGACCACACGTAGTTGGCAGTGAGAAAGAAGCCATCGGTAAGCCGCTGCTGAAAACTTGTCTGCAGTGAGTTGTAGTTCGACGTGCCCACCGACTCCAAAAACGAGATAGCCGTCACCTTGGGATAGAGCGCGTTGTACGGTCGTCGCGCCTGAATGTTCCCCGGCCCCGGAGAAGGCTGATCGATAGGATTGGTCCAGGACAAATGGCGGCCATCGGAACCCACATAGCTGACGGTTAAGGTCGAGCGCCCCGTCAACTGCCGCTGCACGCTCAGGTTGTACTGCTGACCGGACGCATTCTTGAAATTGGGCTGAATGCCTTTGAGCGTTCCGTAAGGGTTATTGAGCACGCTCGGCGGAATGTCCCCAATCGACACAAAACCCTGAGACACGGTGTTTTGCGGAAACAAGCTGCCGGGGGTAATGATGTAGATCAGATCGAATGGCCACTGCCGTTGTTGCCGAATCGTCGTCCCGGCCTGCGTTTGCGGATCGAAGAAGACGCCATAGCCCGCGCGAATCACAGTCTTGGGATCGAAGCTATAGGCAAACCCTATGCGTGGACCGACGGAACCATAATCGGTGTTCCAGCCGGCCGATTTCGATACCCCGTTCTGACCAGCGATTTCGACGGCCGAGGTTACCTGGTTGAAGTTGACCCAATAGTTGTGGGCCTCATGATAAGGGGTGTCGATCTCGTAGTGCAGGCCCAGGTTGAGCGTCAACTTATGGGTGAGGCGCCAGTCGTCGAGCGCATAGTAATTGAATTCGGTAGAGAGCACATGGGCCGTACCGGGAATGAAGTAGTCTTTCGCGGTCTGGGTGGGGTAGCCCAGCAGCATGGAAGCGATGGCATTCCCGGTGCCCGTCGGCGAGGCCGGGTTGTTGGTGAAGTTGCCATCGAAATTGAACCGCCCAAAAGCGCTTTGCGAAGGAGGCGTGTCGCTCTCGCTGATCATGTGATTGATCACATCGACACCAAATTTGAAACTGTGTGTCCCCCGCAGCCAGGACACGTTGCCCACGTCTTCTATGGTGTGCTCGCGGCGAATCTGGGGCTCGCCGCGCGAACTGCCCAAACCTCCAAATCCCGATGGGCTGATAATCGGAGCCGTGTTACCCGCGCGTGCGGCGGCTACCGGTTGGTACCCGGGATTTGGGCCCCCGCCCGGAATCAGCGCAAAAACCGGCGCCGTCAACACTGGAGCGATGAGAAAGCTGGTGTAGCGATTGAACCCGAACCGGTATTCCCCAACGACATTCGGGGTAATCACCTTGTTATAAGCCAGCACTCCTTGCTGACCGCGATCTGCCTGGTGGCCTGAGAATGAGTTTTCGTTGCCGCCGATCACGCTGTTGTACGTATTCGGCACGTCAATCTGCGTATCGTTGACCGAGTAGCGGGCGAAGAAACTCTGGCTGGCTGAGATCTGGTGATCGATGCGCACGTCTCCACGATTGTCGTCACTCAGTTTGAGCGGATACGAGGTGTAGTTGTTAGAAAGAGCAGTGGTCTGCGGCGCCGGGTATAGGTTCACCAGTTGGTATGCGATGGGATCGAAGCGCGACGCCGGAATCGTATTGTTCGGGAACTCATTGCGCGTGTAGGTCGACCCTGAGGCGGTGGTGGTCAACGGATCGTAGATCCTGGTAACCCCGGAAAAATTTCCCTGCCGCTCGGCAAGCGTAGGCACGCTGGTGATCAGGGTAGAGGCAGCCCGCTCAAAATAGCCTTCATAGTTCACAAAGAAAAATGTCTTGTTGTGCAGGATGGGCCCCCCCAGCCTGCCCCCGAAATCATTCAGCCGGTACGCTGGATTGGGAGCACCGGGCCTCACAAAGTAGTTCTTGGCATCCACGTAGGAATTGCGTATGAATTCGTAGCCGGAGCCGTGGAACTCATTCGAGCCGGAACGCGTGCTGGTGACCACGATCGCACCCATCCCCCGGTCAAATTGCGCGCCCACGTTGCTGGTGAGCACGGCAAACTCCTGCAGACCGTCTACGCTGGGACGAACGATAAAGGTTTCCGCGATCATCTCGGTGTTGTCGATGCCATCGAGCAGCACCTTGTTGGCGTTATCGCGGGCGCCGTTGGCCACAATGGTGGTGCCCCCGGGCCGCAGTTCGTCGGGCCGCACGCCCGAGCCGATGGTGCCGGTCTGCGCGTAGTTCAGGCCGGTGACGCCGGGCGCGATAATGGCCAGTTGGGCCATATTCCTTCCGTTCAACGGCAATTCATTAATGGCCTGGGTGGTAATCACCTGGCCGACTGATGCATTTTCGCTTTGCAGCAAAGGGAGCGCGCTGGTCACCTGGACCGACTCACTGACCGTGCCCACATTCAATGTCACGTCCAGGCGCGCGGTTTGAAAGACCTGAATGACGAAGCCTTTGTTGACCTGGGACGCAAACCCGGCCTTCTCGACCTCAACGGTATAGGCGCCCGGGGTAAGATTGCTGGCCTTATACTCGCCCGCGCTATCGGTCTGCAGGGTGACGGTCTGGTTGGTGCTCTCTTCGGTCACGCGCACGGTCGCGTCCGGAACGGCTGCTCCCTTTGCATCGGTAACTGTCCCGGTTATGGTTCCGCGCTCTACCTGGGTGAAACCGTTAAGGCTCAATGCCAACACCGATAGCAAGACTACGAGGCAGCGCAGCAGCGGCCCGGCCGGTATCGACAACACGGGTAACTTTGTCTCCAGATGATTCATCATGACCTCCGTAAACGTCTTTCAAAGCCGCCAGGCTTTATGCTGTTTGGACCCGCCTGTAGGTCTGGCTCGAACGTGGGCCGCTTCCTTCGGTGTTCAACCACACACTCAATTCCGCCGCCCACACGCAATCTGGAACTTGCTCCAGAAATTCGGGAGGACCTTATCCCTCAAGCCCAAAAGACGGCAAGTACCATACCGTTAAGACGGCCACCGTCCGAGGGCTTCTGCGCAGCATGGGTGCGGTCGGCGTCACGATCATCCAGGCGAACCAGAAAGGGAGCTCCATATCATTGGCCGGCAAGGGATTAGGTCTGGCGGCACGGATCCGGCGCCGGTTCGGGCCCCGGTGGGTAAACGATTTCGGTGAGTCGCCTGGCGACGGCGGGAGGGGGGTATGATACGTCCGAATTCTAAGGGTGACAGAAGATTGCAGGCGGTTCTACTATGTCATACGCAATTGAAGAGAGCTCGGGATGCAGTCAACAGTGCGCGCTGAAATACCCTGGATGCCGGGCACGGAAGCAGAGCGCGCCGCCGTTCTGGCGCAGATGGAGCGGCTGCTCAAAAGCCGCCATTTTTGCAACAGCAAACGTTATCCCGCACTGCTTGAGTACATCATTCGCGAGACCCTGGCGGGCAATGCGGATTCATTGAAAGAGCGGGTTCTGGGGATGGCGGTGTTTCACCGTGCCCCGGACTATGACGCCAATGCAGACCCCATTGTTCGCGTCACCGCGGGTGAAATTCGCAAGCGCCTTGCCCAGTTCTACCATGAGGAAGGCGCTGGGGAAGCGATTTACATCGATCTTCGGCCGGGGTCTTATGTACCGGAGTTCTGCCTGGTGGCTCCCCGTGCCGCTGAAACCAGGGAGCCGGTGGTTCTGTTTCCGGTCGACGTCCCGCTTGCGGCATCCGTGGAAACCGTGGGACCGGTTGCGGTCGCATCGAGGCCAGGGTGGTCATGGCGCGTCTCAGCGCTGGTACTGATGACCTTTGCATTCCTGGGGGCGGCGCTCCTGCTTGGGGCGTCTGCCTGGGTATCCAAAGATCAGCGAAGCCAGATGTGGTATCCGCTGTTGAGCTCGCCGGCTCCCGTTCTGGTGGTGGTTGGCCAACCGCACGTGGCCGAACTGGAAAACTCGTCACCCCGCAGCGTATACGAGCACAGCCCGGCGAGCGAGTTGGAGCTTGCGGACGCCATTGCCATGGCTCATCTGTGCAACGTACTGGACGCGCATCATCACCTCTATCAGATCACCGCCGTCAGTTCGACTTCTTTATCTGATCTGCGCAAGGGTCCCACCATCCTGGTGGGAGGATTCAATAATCCCTGGAGCCTGCGCCTGCTAAGCCCGCTGCGCTTCTCTCTGCAATCAACCAGCGAGGCAGCGGTTGGCGATAGCGACAACAGCGCCAGTCCACAGATCGTGCAGATTGCGGATCGCAAGCATCAGCCCGGTTCTCCCTGGACCGTGGACTTTCACCAACCCTTGAGCGCGATGACCCATGACTATGCCATTATTGCCCGTTTTCAAGCCACTATGACGGATGGGGAAGTGATGGTGATCGCCGGGCTGGGCTCAGGTGGCACCGAGAGCGCCAGCAAATTTGTCAGCTCCGCCGCCTACATGACCCAGCTTGCGCAACGCGCGCCGCGCAACTGGCGGGGTATGAATATGGAGGCAGTAGTGGAGACTGAGGTCATCGGAGGCCGTGCCGGCCATCCCCATATCATCGCGGCTGAGTTCTGGTAAAGCGAGGGTTTCGTGGGTCACCCCCTCGCTCTCTCCAAAGGTTGGCACGTCTACATCGAACATAGGGACCTTCGTTCCGGGATCAACGCCAGACTAAAGTGTGACAGGATAAGAGACTCGATAGCTGGTCAGTTTCGCACACGCCCAGCCCTTAAGTAATGGTAGTCAGAGCACGGTTTTCTCACGCTCTCAGGGAGCTGGAGGAGAAGCTTTTGGTCTGTTCCTGGGCCTGCACGGCAACCTTGCTGTTAACCAAACAGGCTGCGGAATAACTCATCACCAAACGGGCACGTCTTTTAGCTATGCCGAGCGTGAGTCCCGTACGGACGGCCGAAGTGGGAAGGACGCAGCCGTGTGTCTTGAGCTTCTATGAGGCTATGCGCGAAAAGAGCGCGATGGAACCACTGCAACGGCGTCGGTTGCGAGACAACGGTAAGGATGCTTGCGTTCGTATGAGCCACACAATCTCGGCCCTATGCGCTGAAAGCTACCCTGTGTATACAGAGAGACTCTTCCGGTCCGTGGCCACATCCCCGCGTTCCCAGTGGCTAGCGGCGTTACGGACAAGG
Source organism: uncultured Acidobacteriaceae bacterium (assembly GCA_963834445.1). Taxonomy (GTDB): domain Bacteria; phylum Acidobacteriota; class Terriglobia; order Terriglobales; family Acidobacteriaceae; genus PALSA-350. The sequence continues at coordinate 2,307 of CAWIBU010000001.1, read as the reverse complement.
ATTTTTCTCTTCGGTATCATGGAGCGCATCGGGCGATTTCGTATTCAATTGCGCAACCACGCCCTGCTTATTTTCATGAGGACGTCATGGCTTCTGATCTGCGATTCGCGCTGCGCATGATTCTGGCCCACCGCTGGTTTTCGGCTGCCGTGGTGGCCACCCTCGCGCTGGGCATTGGTCTCAATACCATGGTTTTCACCCTGGTCAGCGCGGTGCTCTTCAGGCCCGTGCCCGTTCCCGGTGGCGCGCGGCTGGTCTCGATCGTCAGCAATAGCCTGGCGCAGGGCGATCGCAACCTGCCGTTGTCGTATCCCGACTTTCAGGACTACCGCGCCCAGGCAACGTCCTTTGAATCCCTCGAGGCTGTGATCGACAAACCCGGCATCCTCAGTGAGCCCCGCACGTCGCCGCAGTCGTATCACCTGGAAGAGGCAACCCGCGGCATCTTCTCCATGCTGCACACCCAAGCCATCCTTGGCCGCGGCTTCCTGCCTGGGGATGACCGCCCTGGCGCCGAGCCCGTCCTTGTGATCGGCTACAACGTTTGGCAGGAGCGCTACGCCGGCGCCTCCGGCATCGTCGGGCGCCAGGTCCACGTCAATGGCAACCCCGCCACCATCGTCGGCGTCATGCCCAAGGGCTTCCGTTTCCCGGCCAATGTCGATCTCTGGATGCCGCTGGTTCCCACGCCTGAGCTGGCCAAGCGCGACAACCGCTCGATGCATGCTTATGCCATCCTGAAGCCCGAATGGACGATCCACCAGGCCACCCTCCAAATGGATGTCGTCGCCCGGAATCTCGCCCGCCAATATCCGGCCGACAAAGACCTCGGCGTCAACGTCCTCACCTTTCAACAACTTTTTAATGGCGGTGGTATCCGCATCATTTTTCTACTCATGCTCGCCGCCGTGGGGTTTGTTTTGCTCATCGCCTGCGCCGATGTTGCCAACATGATGCTCAGCCGTGCCCTCGGACGCCAGCGCGAGATGTCGATCCGCACCGCACTGGGCGCCTCCCGCTGGCGCGTTGTCCGCCAGCTCCTCATCGAAAGCCTGCTGCTCAGCGGCCTCGGCGGACTCCTGGGCCTCGCTTTTGCCGAGCTTGGCGTGCACTGGTTCGACCTCTCCACCCTGGCAATCCGGCCCTACTGGATTCAGTTCACCATGGACTACTCCGTCTTCGGTTACTGTGCCGCGCTTTGCATCTTCAGCGGACTGCTATTCGGCATAGCACCCACTCTGCGTTCCGCGCGCCCCGATCTCATGGATATCCTCAAAGAGGGTTCCCGCAGCGTTGGCCGTCACCGCGGCGGGTGGCTCTCCGCTACCCTCGTCGTCTTCCAGTTTGCCCTTACTGTTGTCTTACTCACCGGTGCCGGTATATTCGTCCGCAGCCTGCTCAGCAGCCTTTCCGCCAATCCGTTTATCCCTGCTCCGCAGTTGACCATCGCCCGTCTCGCACTGCCCGACACTCGTTACCCGGACGCCGACGCACGCCAGCGATTCTATGATCAGCTTCTGCCCCGGCTTCGCGCCGTCCCCGGCGTCATGCACGCAGCCATCGTCTCCAATGCGCCCGGGCTTGGCGCCCCGCATCAGCAGATGGAACGCGAACACATTCCCATTGACAATCCCGCACAGCGCCCCTGGATCGCGCTCGTTGCCCAATCGCCTGACGCTCTGGAGACAATTCACCTTCCGCGCCTGCGCGGCCGCGGCTTCAACGCCACCGATGGCGACGCCAACCACAAAGTCGCCATCCTCACCCGTGACGCCGCCGCCCAGTTCTGGCCCAATGAAGACCCCATTGGCAAGCGCTTCCGTCTCTACGATGACAAGAACAAGCCCACCGAGTGGATCACCGTGGTCGGCATCTCCGCCAACATGGTTCAGGAACTCACGGAGAACGACCCCAAGCCGCTGCTCTTTGTACCTTTCCGTCAAGAGGGCCGGAGCAACCTGACGCTGCTTGTTGAATCCACCACGGACCCACTTTCCGTCATGCGCGCGGCTGTGCAGAGCCTGGATCCGGATTTGCCCCTGAGCGATCCCTACCGTCTTGACCAGGCCGTCAAGCATCAGGTCTGGTTCCTCAGCCTTTTCGGCAAGATCTTTCTTGGCTTCGCAGTGATCGCGCTGCTGATGGCCTCGGTCGGCATTTACGCAGTTATCGCGCACGCTACCAGCAGCCGCACCCAGGAGATTGGCGTACGTATGGCGCTGGGAGCCAACGTTCGCAACATCCTTCTGCTGGTCATGACGCGTGGCCTTTGGCAGATCGCCGCCGGGCTTCTTCTTGGTCTCGCCG